>NZ_CP108243.1:5858881-11717763 GCF_045041225.1 Streptomyces sp. NBC_00075 | reverse complement strand
ACGCGCCGCCGCTACGCGGCGGGCCAACTCCCTTGCTCCGCAAGGGAGTTGATGGATCGTCACTCCGTGACGATCGGCCGAATTGCTCCGCACTGTCCAGGGAATTCCGCTCCGCGAATTCCACAAAAGCGCACCTGTTGGGTCCGGTGCGGTCTGGTGTGACGACTGGTCAAATGCTCTCGTATCCGCTTCCGTTGAAAACGTCTCATTTCCTCGGGGCGGATTTCCAAATCCCCTTTCTGAACTCTAATCTGCCTTTCCTTCAATTCCATCCGCTATTAAAATGATGACGCGCCATACGAGTCAGGCTCGTCGCGCCTTCCGGAAATCCGTGGCCGGAACCCCTTCGCATTGAGGATGGGATCCCGTGTCGAAAGAAGTGGACGTATCCACTACGGCGACCCCGGTTTCGCCGCACCCGAACACACCTCCGTCCACGCACTGCACCAGGCAGGCCTGCCGACTCAGCCGTCCAAGGTGCTCCGTCGAAGGAACCACCTGCCGGCGTCACCGCTGACGGGAGTGTAAATCTAACGGCGGATCCGACGATCATGGGAGAGACGTCAAGCTGGACGTTCTCCAGGCCACGGGCCCGCAGGCTGCGCAGGAACTTCGTCCAGAACGGCTTCGACTCGCTGTCGCCGACCATCACACCGAGGATCTCGCGGTGCCCGGTGGCGGAGATGCCGGTCGCGATGACCACGGTCTGCGAGGCGATCCGGTGATTCACGCGGGCCTTGCAGTAGGTGGCGTCCAGGAAGACGTAGGGGAAGACGGTGTGCTCCAGCGGCCGTTGCTTGAACGCGGTCAGTTCCTCGTCCAGCTCACCGCAGATCCTGGAGACCTCGGACTTGGAGATCCCGCTGTCCGCGCCGAGTGCTTTGACCAGGTCATCCACGCTGCGGGTGGAGACGCCGTGCACGTATGCCTCCATCACCACGGCGAACAAAGCCCGGTCGATCCGCCGCCGGCGTTCCAGCAGCGACGGGAAGAACGACCCGCTGCGCACCTTCGGGATCTTCAGGTCCAGGTCACCGGCCTGCGTGGTCAGCACGCCTCTCCCGGTGCCCATTGCGCCAGGTCGTGCGCGTCTCGGTGTGTTCACGCGGCCAGGCACCGATCACATCGGTGGCCTCGGCCTCGATCAGCTCCTGCAGAATGCGCTCGCACACCACCCTGATTGCTTCAACTCCGTCGGCCCGACGTAGTGACTCCAGCAGCCGCATCAGCTCAGACTGGGACAAGGCCATCACGTGCTCCTCAGGTCGAACTGCCCGTTCACCAAGGAGACTTGCGCGATGGCCTGCCCTTGTTTCAGGGAGCACGCCCCACCAGCAGACGCACGCCCCGGGCAGACACCCGCGCGTTCCGGGACCCTGCCCGGCTACACCACTTCATGAGACGCGATCCCTTGAAGCAGGGCAACTACTCGCAACACTGCGGGCAACCGCAAACAGGGGCTATGGACGCACGGCCAGGTCGATGTCCAACACGTCACCTGCCCGCAGACGACAGCTGGTGGCGGTCGATCCATTCGAACATCAACTCAAGCACCTGGGGCATCTTGGAAGCGGCGCAATGTCCGGTGTCCGGAAGCAAGTGGACTTCCGTGTCCCGACGGCCAACGAAGACAAGGGTGTCCTGCTGTGGAACATGGACATCACCGGCACCATTGATGACCAGCATCGGCACGTTCGCGTTCAGGTTGAGCAGCGGGCGCAGGTCGAACGGCGGCCAGATCCGGGCCAGTTGCACATCATTCGGTTCATGTTCGAACCCCAACGCATTGCCGACGCTGCCTTCCATGCCATACGCGAAGGTCCGATCCCGGGCGAATGCCGCTTCGATGGGACCGCCGATGACGATCGCCGCGTCGACGTCCCCCGCCAGGCCCGAGCAGGCCGAGAAGTGACCGCCCATCGATATGCCGAGATGCAGGACGCGCCCGTTGCCCAGCGCCCGTGCCTCGATGGCCAGGGCGCGCACCAGGTCAGCGCCGTCCTCCGAGTCCATGGGGCCGGCACATTCACCCGTGCCCGGAATGTCGAAGGCCAGCACGCCCATACCGGTTCGCAGGGCGACCGCCTCGAAGAGCCCGTGGAGATCCATTTTCCAGGTGTCCACTCCACCGCTGGCGAGCAGGACGGGGGCATCACCTGACCAGCCCGGCGGAGTGAGAAAGTGCGCGGGTACAGCGGTGACCCCTCGCCGCAGGGCAGCTGGACGGCCCGGCGCTGAAACCCGACCTTGAAACCTGGAGCGGCAAGCAGGTATTGCTTGAGCTGCCGCTCCAGCGCCGTGCGCTTGGCGTCGTCGGCCAGCGTGGGAAATTTCGCCCATCCGTAGGCCAGCGCCGCAAGCTGATGCTCACCAAGCTCCGCATATCCGGCGGCCAGTCGCGACCGCTCGTACACCCAGCCGCCCGGCTCGTCGAGCCACATGTCAGTGACCGTCGATCGGACGGTGTCGACGTCCGCGGAAGGCAAACCGTTGTTCACCATCTGCCAGTACCGCTCGACGAACAGGTCCTCGGGGGCGACCTTCCACCGGTAAGGCATGCGGAAACCTACTTCCCAAACAACACTGATACAGGACCTTTGCTTTGGATACCGCAGGGAGCACGCCGCTGGCCCAGTCGGGACAACGACGTCAAGCCTGCTGAACCGTCGGCCGGTCGGCGACCGAGACACACGGGTGAGGGGTGACCTCCTGACGGAGAAACACGCATGCGCCTGACCGGGAGCGGCCTGCTTCCCCCGCCTCGGCGATAGCGGGCCTCCGCCACGACACCCGGCGTCAGCAGGAAGTGCCTCCGATCCACCCATGACGAAGAGGCCATCGCCGCCGCGGACACGGGAGCGGAAGGGGTCAGCACGGTGAAGCAAGTAGGAGCCCGAGGTTGCGGCTCGGACGAAAGCTGCCGCTCTGTCACACAGGTCCTCCTCACCCCGGCCAAGGGCTGGTTCCACGCATCCGACCGGCTCACCGGTCCTCGACAGGGGGGCTCAGCTCTCAGCGCTGGTGATACATCCACTCCACATCACCAGACACTGTTGTCCCGCTTAGCAGAACTCAAGTTTCACATCAGAGGACATTGACAAACGCTTCCGGTATCGTCTGCGCCTGCGTCGACACCTCGCCGGCGGCTCTCCGCCGCGTTTGCCGCCGCCCCGGCCGTCCGGCCACCAGGCGCTGCCGCCCGTTATCTAAGCGCTGCCCTGCGGCTCGGGGTCGGCTTCCAGAGCGGCCGCCGACCGACCCACACCCGACCAGCACGTGAAGGTAGCGATGCGACTCTCGGCTCAGCCACCAAAGCACCACAGGTTCCCCGATCACACCGCCCAGTCGCCGCTGTCTCAAGCGCGTCGACGGGCAGTGCACCTGGACTTGGCCTACCTCGTACCCAACGCCCTGTGCTTCGGCACTGCGGTGACCCTGATCGCGCTCCCTGGCGATCTGCTCGCCACGCGACTGTTCAGCACCGACATGACTGCGGGCCTGTCGCTGTATCTGCTCCAGGCAGTGGCCCTGCTGGCAACGGCCCGCCGCTTCGACCATCGCTGTGCACGCCTGCTGGATCCGCTGCAGCACGCACCCGCCGAGGCGAACGCGACCGCCGTGCCCGTCCAGCAGATCGGAGGGTTCAGATGAATCACAGCAGCACCTTCCTCGCGGCGGCGGCCGATGATCCCTACGCCTTGGTCCTCAGCTCCTTCATGCTCTTCATGGTTCTCGCCCTCTTCGGCTCGGTCTTCGCGGGCCTGCGCGGAGACTCTCCGTCGGAGTTCTACATCGGTGACCGGCAGGGTTCGGCATTGAAGAACGGCCTGGCCTTGGCGGGATGCTATGTCTCCACATCTTTGCTGCTCAGCGTGACCGGTGTGGTGGCAACCGTCGGCTTCGACGGCATCACCGCCGCGACCAGCGTGCTTCTGTCGATGGGTGTCCTCCTTCTGCTGGCACGCCCTCTGCAGCTCAGCGGCTCCCTGACACTCGGCGACCTCTTCTCGCTCCGGGCGCCGGGCACCGCGCCTCGGGTGGCCGCCGCGGTGGCCACCCTCGCGGTCACCGCTCCGTACCTCGTGGCTCAGCTCATGGCCGCCGGAAACGTCACCGCGGCACTCCTCGGGTTTTCCGGCATCGAGGTGCAGCAGATGTGCACCCTGATCATCGGAGGCCTGGTGGTCACCTGCGGCATGCTCAGCGGCGCCAAGGGACTCACCGTGATACAGGTGATCGCCGCTGCTGTCACGCTCGCGGCCATGACCTTCGCGTCCCTGGCCGTGCTCCGCCTCTTCCACGGAGATGTCGGCTCCCTGCTCACCGCTGCCGACGCGCACAGCACCCGTCCCGGCCGGTATCTGAGTACCGGTGGCCTCTTCAACGTCGGACCGACACCACGTCTGGACATCGCCGCGGGCCAGGTCATGACCGTCCTCGGCGGCGTCTGCATGCCTCACGTCCTCAGCCGCGTCTCTGCGGCAAAGGACACCGCCACAGCACGCCGCTCCGTCCGGTACGCGACCGGTGTCGTCGCGCTCGTGTGTGTCACCGTGGTCATTCTGGGCATGGGAGCGTCGGCCCGAGTCGGTGCTGACACCATTCTCTCCGGACAGTCCAATGCGGACGACTCACTGATGCTCGTGGCCAGCAGTCTGGACGACCGGCTGGGAAGTGGCACTAGCCGTCTGCTTTTCACCGCGCTCGCCTGCGCGATCTTTCTCAGCGTGCTCGCCGTCGTGGGCGCCACCACGCTGGCAGCGGCCGCCGGCCTGGCCCGGGACACGTACCACCATCTCGTTCAGCGCAGGCAGTCCGACCCCACGCGTGAACTGATGGTGGCGCGCATAGCCGTCCTGCTCTTCGGTGTCCTCGGCATCCTGCTCGCCGTACTGGCGCAGGGACGCTCCGCCGCTTTCCTGGCTCAGCTCGCCACGGCAGTGGCCGCGTCGACCGTGGCCCCGGTTCTGCTCTACACGTTCTACTGGGACCGCTTCAACCGAACGGGCCTGCTGTGGGCCGTGTACGGCGGAATCATCCTGAGTGGCGGCCTGGCGGTGTTCTCGCCCTCCGCCTCAGGCAGCTCTCAGGCCTTCTTGCCGAACGCCGACTTCGCCTGGTTCGACCACAGCACCCCGGTTCTGGTCTCCGTCCCGGCCGCCTTCCTGCTGGGATGGGCGGGCAGCCTCGTGGGGCACCGTCGAGCCCACAGACACCCGGCAGAGGACGCATCGGTGACCAGCGCTGTCCTGCTCGTCGGGCGGACGGCCGCCACAGCGGTAGCAGCTGGGCGGCGACCCGAGCGAAGTGACTGAGCAGGGGCCTGGGTACATCAGGGTGACCCTCTTCGCCACCCACCTGCGGGCCGGCGCACAGTGGCAGGACCGGCGGCGATCAGCCGGAGACGCCGCTGGATCGCCCGTCCGAACGCCCCGCGGGGAGGACGAGGCGGAAGGTACATCCCCTGCCCGGCGCGGTGTCGAGTTCGAGGCGGCCACCGTGGCCTTCCGCGACCGCGGCGGCGATGGAGAGGCCCAGGCCACTACCACCGTGGGTGCGAGAGCGGGAAGGGCCAGCACGGTAGAAGCGCTCGAAGACGTGCTTGGCGTCCTGGGCCGTGAGCCCGGGCCCGTCGCCCGCCACTTCCACCACGCCGGCGGGCGTGCCGTCCGGCAAGGGCGGTGACGACCCCCGGGCGGTCGGTTCCGCAGGTGTCCACGCCCACCCGGGTCTCGCCCACCCTGACGTGGACCGCAGTGCCGGCCGGGGTGTGGACACGGGCGTTGGACAGCAGATTGTCGACGATCTGTCTCAGTCGATGGGGGTCGCCGACGGCCTCGACCACATCCAGTTCGCCGTTGCCCGCCGGGTCGGACAGGGGGCCCAGATCGACCGGATGGCTCGCTCCGTGCAGGGCGGCGGTCCGCACGGCGTCCGCCGCCAGGGAGAGCAGGTCCACCGGGTTTTTGTCGTACGACGGTTCCCTGTCCAGCTGGGCGAGAAGTTGGAGGTCGTCGACGAGGAGGCCCATCCGCTCCGCGTTCTGGGCGATCAACTGGTGGGCCTCGTTCTGCTCATGGGCCGACAGACGCTCCCGGCGGAGTGCGAGCTGTGCGTAGCCCTGGATGGCGGTGAGCGGAGTGCGCAGTTCGTGGCCGGCGTCGGCGACGAAACGCCGCATGCGCGCCTCGGATGCCTCCCGTTCACGGAGCGCCAACTGCAGCCTCTCCAGCATGGAGTTCAGCACCCGGCCGAGCCGGCCGATCTCGGTGCGCGCATCGATGTCGGGGAGTCGCAGATCCAGTTGCCCCGCTCCGATGCGCTCGGCGGTGTGCTCCATGCGAGTCAGTGGGAGCAGACCCAGTCGTACCACCCAGCGGCCCAGCGCGAGCAGGGCGGCAACGGTGACGACCAGCAACACCGCGTTCAGCCAGAGAATCTTGGACGTGGTGGCGTCGACGGTGTCCAGCGGCAGAGCCACGACGGCGTGCATGTCCTCCGGACCGGAACTCAGCAGAACTCTCCACCGGCTGTCGCCGCTGACGGAAGCGACCGTCCCTGGACGGCCGACGTGCAGACCGAGCTGCGCCACCGAATCCCCGATCCGTGGACCCGGCTTGCCGTCGGCACCGAGCGACATGACCATCCGCCGACCGGAGCCGTCGTAGAAGTAAACACGGAAGTCGGAGGGCAGGACGTCGGGACGGTCCCCGGGGTTGTTCTCCTTGAGAGCCTCGCAGTAAGCCGGTCCGGGTGGGTGGAAGTCCGCCAGTTGCTGGTCGACCCGGTCCAACAGCCATGAGCGCAGCACCACGAACCCGATGACCTGGGAGACGACGACGGCGACCGTCGCCAGCAGCGCCGCCGCCAGGATCAGGCGCCGCCGCAGGGACCCGGGGATTCGGGGCAGCAGCCGACTCACTGCTCCGCCGTCCCACCCGGCTCGCGTGGCAGCCGCAGGCAGTAGCCGATGCCGCGCACCGTGTGAATGAGTGGCGGCCCGAGGCGGTCGACCTTCTTGCGCACGTACCTCACGTAGGTCTCGACGATCCGGGCATCTCCGGCGAAGTCGTAGCTCCACACGTGATCGAGGATCTGAGCCCTGGTCAGGACCCTGCCCGGGTTGGCCAGCAGATAGGCGAGCAGCTCGAACTCGGTCGGCGGCAAAGGAACATAGTGCCCGGCGCGGTGCACCTCGTGAGCGCCCTCGTCGAGCTCGAGGTCGGCGTAGCGCAGCACGGTCTCCGCGATGAGCGGTTCCGAACCCTGGACGACCGTGCGGCGCAGGATGGCCTCGATGCGGAGCAGCACTTCGTCGATGTGGAACGGCTTCGTGACGTAGTCGTCGCCGCCGGAGCTGAGCCCCTTGATGCGGTCGTCGACGTCGATGCGGGCGGTGAGGAACAGCACGGGTACGTCGTTCCCGGCCGCCCGCAATCGTTGTGTGACCTCGAAGCCGTCCAGGTCGGGGAGCATCACGTCGAGCGGTACCAGGTGCGGCTCCCGTCGTTGGATCTCGACGAGGGCGGACTGGCCGTTCTCCGCGGCGCTCACCTCGTATCCGGTGAGCCGGAGGGTGGACTCCGACAGGGTGCGGATGCTGGGTTCGTCCTCGACCACGAGGAGCCTGTATCGCGCCCTGTCCGCGGGCTGCTCTGTCATCGTGCGGTGCGGTCCGTTCTGTTGCCGTTCACCGAGCGGCACAGTCGTAGAGCATCGAGGCGCCGAAGGGCGCCGCACTGCCCGTCTTCTGCTGAGACGTCTTGCTGCCTCCGTACACCGACGCCGCGACCTTGGTGCAGCTCTTGGAGATCCACTCCGAGCGGTCAGTGGCGTTCTCCTGCGACATGCCGGGCCTCGTCATCGCTCCACCGCCGGCGTTGTCCGATCCAACGACGTATCGCAGCTCACCGTTCCCGGTCCATTTCTTCAGCTGGTCGACCGAGGGCGCGTCGTCGGCGCCCATGAAGCCGCCCATGCCGATCACCGTCTCGTCACTGTTCAGGATGAACGCGTTGGTGGCCATGGCGCCGCCTGACACAGCGAGCTTGATCCGGGCCTTCGGTGAGTGCTTGACGGCGTAGTTGAGCATCTTGCGCTGGTCGGAGGTGAGTGCCGAGCCGCTGGAACCGCCGAATCCGCCGGACATCGCGCCAGGTCCACCGGGGAAGGCGGGCAGACCGCCGGAGGCCGAGCCTGAGCCACCGGACGCACCGGGCATGCCGCTGGGGAGGCCGCTCGGCATACCGCCCTGGTCACCACCGGGCATCCCCGACGGCATCCCCGACGGCATTCCCGACAACCCCCTGATTCCCAGACGAGCCCTGCCCAGGTATGCCGGACATTCCGAAGGCCGACAGCGAACTCCTCAGTCCCGCTGTCGGGTTGGCGCCGCCCATGAGATTCGACGAAGCCGACACGTTCGCCGCCCACGCCCCCGGTGCCACGAGCATGGACACCACCGCGGCAGCCGCCCCTGCCAGGAGCAGGTTCCCACCGCGCCGGGGCAGAAGGAGTGCGATCGCCGCGCAGCCGATCAGCAGCACGGGCCAGATCAGCCACCCGTTCCAGTCCGGCGTACGGCGGACGAGAACCATCGCCCAGCCGGCCGTCACCGCCACGGCCGCCGCGCCGACCCAGGGAGCCCACGTCACGCCGGCTCGGTGGACACGGATCAGGGTGGCCAGCATCCCGCCGCACAGGGCGGCGATCGCCGGGGCCAACTGGGTGGTGTAGTACGGGTGGAAGATGCCTTTCTGCGTGGAGAACACGGCCACGCACACGAACAGCCAGCTCCCCCACAGCAGCCAACCCGAGGCGGGCAGCACACCGGACTGGTCCAGTCGCCCGCGGCGGTACAGGACTGTGCACACCACCGCGAGCGCCAGGGCTACGGCGCAGGTCGGCAGCAGCCAGCTGATCTGTCCGCCGACCTGGGTGTTGAACATGCGGCCGAGACCCGCCTCGCCGCCGAATCCCCCACCCATACCGGCCATGGCCTGCGACGAGCCGTCGCTTCAGCCGAAGACCCGGCCTAGCCCGTTGTAGCCGACCACCAGGTCCCAGGCCGACCCATTCTCGCTGCCGCCGATGTAGGGCCGGCCCCCCGGCCAGAGCGCCACCATCACGACCCACCACAGTGAGGACACTGCCAGCACGGCGCCCGCGGTCAGCAACCTCCACACCCGTGCGGCCCATGCTCCCCCTCCCCCCCCACGAGCCAGGCGAGGGCGAACGCGGGGACGACCATCCAGGCCGCGAGCATCTTGGCGAGGAACCCGCACCCGATCAGGAACCCGCTCGCGCACAGCCACCAGGTCACCGCCCGGCCCTCGGCCTGCAAGGGCACGGGTGAGCGCGTACGCCGCCGACACCAGCAGCAGGACGAGCAAGGTGTCGGGATTGTTGTCCCGATTGATGGCCACGGTGATGGGGGTGAGGGTGAGCACCACGGCGGCCAGCAGTGCGGCCTGCTCCCCCGCCCAGCGGCGCACGGTGCGGTGCAGCACGAACACGCCGGCCACGCCCTCGATCACCTGCGGAAGGATCAATGCCCACCCGTGCAGCCCGAAGATCTTGCTGGTGATGACCTGGGGCCACAGCGCGGCGGGCGGCTTGTCGACCGTGACGACCCCGGCCGGGTCGTAGGAGCCGAAGAGGAAGTAGGTCCAGCTCTTCCCCATCGACTTCACGGCCGCGGAGTAGTAGCTGTTGCCCCAGCCCAACGAGCCGAGCGCCCAGCCGTACAGCACGGCTGCGACGAGCAGGATCGCGCCGAGAGCGGCCGGCGCCGCCCAGGCGGGCAGGGAGCGAGGAGGAGTTTGCGAGGGACCGCCAGACACCGGCGTGACGGACAGGGTCCGGTGGGACTCGTTCATGGACGGGATTCAGCTCTCGTCAGAAGTCTCGGTGGCGGGGCCTGGGTCAGGCGGTGGTCTTGCGGCGGAAGACAGCGAGCCGCAGCACGGCGAAACGGACGGCGGTGACCGCGACGGACGCGGCGGCCAGGACGGCGCTCTCGGCGGCCGCCGAGGCCCCGGGGTCGGTGTGCTTGAACCACAGCACCGCTCCGGAGGTGACCATGTAACCGAGTAGGAACAGGGCGCCCGCGCCCAGATGGGCCCGCGCGGGCCGGGTTCCGGCCTGCCGGAAGGTGAGACGGCGATGCGCCTCGGTGTTCAGCCCCGTCAGGATCAGCAGCGACACCAGGTTGGCGGCAGCGGGCTGCCACCAGCCGCGCAGCAGCCAGTACAGCAGCGCCTGCCCGATGGTGGAGGCGATGCCGATCGCGATGAAGCAGCCGATCTCCCACGACAGCACGCCCCGCCCCGTGGGCGGTGCGAGGACGGCGTCCGGGTGCTCGGCGGCCGGTGCGGGGCGGCGGGGCAGTTCGACGCGGGCGGCGCCGGAGGCCTTGAGCCGCGCCATCCGCCACAGGCCCTTGAGGTCATCGGTGGCCGTGCTCACCACGTCGACCCTGGTGTCGACGTCCTCCACCCAGTCGACCGGCACCTCGTGGACGCGCAGCCCGTTGTGCTCGGCGAGCAGCAGGAGTTCGGTGTCGAAGAACCACGCGTCGTCCCGGGTCACTTTCAGCAGAGGGCGCAGCACCTCCGTACGGGCGGCCTTGAATCCGCACCGGGCGTCGGTGAAACGCACCCCGTGGGTGAGCCGGATGATGCCGTTGTAGCAGCGGGAGACGAACTCGCGGCGCGGCCCGCGCACGGTACGCGCACCCGGCGCCAGCCGACTGCCGATCGCGATGTCGGAGTGCCCCGTGGCGAGCGGGGCGACGAGCGGCAGCAGCCCGTCGAGGCCGGCGGACAGGTCCACGTCCATGTAGACCACGATGTCCGCGTCACTGCACCCCCACACGCTGCACAGGGCAAGTCCACGGCCCCTTCCGGTCCAGGTGCACGGCGTCAACGCCAGGCAGTTCCTCCGCGAGGCGGCGGGCGACGGTGAGCGTGCCGTCTGTGCTGGCGTTGTCGGCGACGGTGACGCGCCAGGGGAACGGAAAGCCCTCGGTCAGCCGTGCATGCAGGGTACGCAGGCAGCCGGGCAGAGCGCGTTCCTCGTTGTAGACGGGCACGACGATCTCCACGCTCGCCGTCCCGGAGCCGGCGTAGGCGGGCCCACCAGGGGATTGGAAAGAGACGGTCCGGCCGGGGCTGTGCGTGAAAGCCGTGCTGGGGGGGCGAATGACATGGCTTCCTCAGAGGTCGTTTTATCCCACCGTTTCATCCCGGGATGCGGATTTGATCCGGTGATGTCGGGTCGCGCCAGGAGATGGTGGACTCGCCGGTGAGGCGGCGGGCCATCAGGTCGGTCATCGCGAGGTGGATCATGGCTTCGGAGCGAGCGGGGAGGGTCTCGTAGTCGCGGGCCAGGCGGCGGTGGAACATCAGCCAGCCGTAGGTGCGCTCGACTGCCCACCGCTTCGGTATTGGGATGAATCCCCTGGTCCCGGGGATGCGTTGGACGATTTCCACGTCGATGCCGAGGGCGGCGGCGTGCTCGACGAGGTGCTGGCGGTAGCCGCCGTCGACCCATACCTTGCGGATGCGGGGGTGGGCGGCGGCGACGTGTTCGATCAGCTGGGTGCCGGCGATGGAGTCCTGGACGCTGGCCGCGGTAACCAGCACCGCGAGCAGCAAGCCGATCGTGTCGGTCACGATGCTCCGCTTGCGGCCCACGATCTTCTTCGCGGCGTCCGTGCCCTGACCGGAAGCGGGGACGCTGGTGGAGGTCTTGACGCTCTGCGCGTCGATCACGCAGGCCGACGGCTCCGCGTTTCGCCCCTCCTTCTCTCGCAGCAGGGCGCGCAGTAGTCCGGTGAGCTGGGAAAACACGCCGTCTTTCTGCCACTTGGCGAAGTAGCCGTAGACCGTGGCCCAGGGCGGGAAGTCGTGCGGCAGGTAGCGCCACTGCATCCCGGTGCGGTCGATGTACAAGATCGCGTTCATGATCTCGCGCAGGTCGTGCTCGGGCGGGCGGCCGATGTCCAAGGCATGCCGCCGCCGCTCGGCCCGCCAGGCGGCCAGCACTGGCTCGATCAACACCCAGCGGGCATCGGACAGATCACTGGGATAGGGGCGACGCTCAGCCATGACCTGGACATACCGCCGGTGAGCGTGTGCGCCCAGGCGTGCGGACGCGGCCGTGGAAGCCCGCTCCCGCGCCGACGCACTTTGGGATGAGACAGGCGCAACTTGCACCCCGCCTCAGCTGTCACCCCATCCGACCCTCTCGACTCAACCGCGCCAGCAGCCTCACCGGCACAGCAGCCCTACACCCCAAAGACCAGGAAATAACTGGGCATTCAAGATGAAAACAACCTCTCAGAGATACTCACGCGCAAGGGCCGGGTGCGCGAGTTCAGCTAGCCGATCCCCGCGGTGGCCGATTCTTCGCGCCTCGCGCAACCTCGTATTCAATTGTTCGATGCTGTGCTCCAGAGCACGCCGACGGCGCAGTACGTCTTCCTTTGCGGCCTCAATTGCCGCGATCTCTGGTGGGACGGGAACCGGGTCGTCGATCAATGCGAGGATATCGGATGGAGCGGACACACACCCGTCGATGTCATCCATCTCCCATATCTGAACTCGGGCGTTTCTCGCCTGGTTGGGGTTTTCCCGAAGATACTTGGTGAGCAACCTGCGACCATAGTCGCTTGCGGTGCCGGTGTGTTCCTCTATGTATTCGGAATCGATCGCCTGCCATACAGTGCCTTCAATGTCCCGCACTTCAATTCGTGCGCGATATCTCGTCGTCAATGTGCTCCTCCTCCAGCGCGATCACGAAACACACCCTTTAAGTACTGTAATATGGCCAGGAATCCGGTTACTCGTTGAGGAGAAGGCGGTTGACTGCGCTCACGACGGCCCTCTGAGACGCGGCCGCCAGATTACTGTGAAGAGCTGCGCCCCAAGCGGACCGGCCGTCGTGGGAGATTTCCACATACGCGCCGACCTGGGCCCGACTGCCCGAGCCCAGCGCGTGTTGTGCGAAGGCGCGGACGGTGAAACCGGTCAATCCAGCCCTGGCAAGAGCATCCAGGAGCGCGTCGATGGGGCCAGTACCTTCTCCCCGGAGTTCGGTTGAGCGACCGTGGATGACTGCCCGCAACGCCAATCGGTGGGATCCTTCACTGTTGTCGGACGACGACAGTTGGTGCTCGTCCAGCTCGATCGGCGTATCAATGTCGAGATATGCCCGCCGGAAGCACTTCCAGATTCCCTCGGACGACATTTCTCCACCGTCAAAGTCGGTTATCTCCTGCACCATCTGGGAAAATTCGACCTGTAGCCCCCGCGGCAGATCTAGGTGGTATTCGGATTTGAGGATGTACGCGATCCCCCCTTTGCCCGACTGAGAATTAACCCGAATGATCGCTTCATAGTCGCGGCCGACATCCTTGGGGTCAAGGGGAAGATACGGTACCGCCCAGAGGAAGCGCGAGGCGTCGCCGCCTGACACGGCAGCCTTACGACTTCGCGCCTCCAACCCCTTTTTAATGGCGTCCTGATGAGACCCTGAGAACGCGCTGTAGACTAGCTCGCCCGCATAAGGGTGGCGAGCATGAACGGGCAGACCAGTGCAGTGCTCGATCGTCGCTGCTATCTCGGGAAGATCGGAGAAGTTGATCAACGGATCGATTCCCTGGCTGAAAAGATTCATACCCAACGCCACCAGATCGACGTTTCCGGTGCGCTCACCGTTGCCGAACAAGCAGCCTTCGATACGCTCGGCACCTGCCATGAAGGCTAGCTCGGCGGCGGCAACCGCCGTACCTCGGTCATTGTGCGGATGGATCGACAGAATCAGAGAATCACGACACGCAAGATTACGGTGCATCCATTCGATCTGGTCGGCATAGATATTCGGGGTCGACATCTCAACCGTGGCAGGGAGATTGACAATCATCTTGTACGCCGGACTGGGCTGCCAAACCTGCGTGACGGAATTGCAGATCTTCAATGCAAAGTCCAGTTCCGTGCCGGTGAACGACTCCGGCGTGTACTCAAGCTGAATGTGCGTACCGGGCAGCTCCTCTGCCAGCGCCGAACAGAGCTCGGTGGCCCGGACTGCCAGGTCAACGATCTGCCCACGGTTCATGCCGAAGACAACATCGCGTTGCAGGCAGGAGGTTGAGTTGTACAGGTGGACGATCGCGTGCCGCGCCCCACTCACCGCCTCGAAAGTGCGCCGGATCAGCTCCTCGCGAGCTGGTGTGATCACCTGGATGGCGACATCGTCCGGGATCAAGTCATCCTCGATCAGCAGCCGGACGAATTCGTAGTCCGTCTGACTGGCTGCTGGGAAGCCGACCTCGATCTCCTTGTATCCCATGCGCACCTGGCAGTCGAACAGCTTCCGCTTGCGCTGGCTATCCATGGGAATCGGCAACGCCTGGTTGCCGTCACGGAGGTCCACGGCACACCACTGCGGCGCCCTCGAGATCGTTCGAGACGGCCATGTTCGATCCTCGAGATTGACAGCAGGGTAAGGCTGGTATTTCCACACGGGCATACCGGAAGGGCGTTGCCGAGGCTGCTGGATTATAGGGCCGTATTTGGGCATCACTTCTCCAGCCGTCATGTCTTGGAGTGGTACACGAGTACACATGTGATTCGAGCAGACTTCTTTAGGGTCGGCCATGAAAGTTTCGATACAGTCATTTCCGTCACGACGTCGACTATCTGTCGATATCATCTCTCACGATAGGCGACATCCGGGTCTGGGGCAGATAATTATTCAAGTTATCCGACCCGCCGGGGACTCGTCGACCATACCTAAGTAAAGAAGCATTTCACGCTTCGCAAAGGAACGCTTCGCGCCTCACTCCCCGAGAGCATCGCCCTAGATGGCCAATTTCCCGGTTTGGACTGAACTGGGCAGGAGTACACCGCGCCGACATAGCCAGCCCCCACCCACATATCTTCAGAACTATCTCTCCGGCGAGTGCTGAATCACCCTGTGAACCTCCCTCCCCATCTGGGCGTTGGATTTCTGTCACGGCTCGGGTAGTTACTCACCCCAAACGGCGCCCGAAGTGACCCACCCTGACTCTGAACCCCATTGACGGCTGTTCGCTTGTCCTGGATTAAAAGTGTCGGGCAGGCCGTCGCCGCCTCCGGGATCACACGCACCAAACGAATGAGACGAAGGCGAGATCCAACAGCACTGGAATGTCAGGCGATAACTTGAAAGATTCACAAGGTCGCGACTATTACTTGTCGCAGATCTAGGACCCTGGACCGCAGCCAGTCCACGTTGTCGATAATTCGCACATCAGCTTCTCACCTGGTATACTCGATCAGCCAAGGTCCGGACCGAGACGCGGTCGCGGGCCATGTGTGCCTCGTCGTCAGCAACGGCAAAGACGCGCAGCACGCTGGTCATGAGGTCGACAGTTGGTCGGATCCTCATCCCTGGCTTGAGTCGGACGACGACGCTGTGCACGGTCTCCAGGGCCGTGATCGCATCGACTGTGTCCTGATCGACGGACTCAACGATGCCTTCCAGACTGGTCGGGATATGGTAAACGGCTGCCTCTCGCAGCTTCTTGTACCAGCGGCCGCCGTACACCCTCCGAAACTCAGCAGACTCAGTGTAGGCCGACACGATCAGGTCGGCCACGCTCGAACCCACTGCGGCGGTGTTGAAAGACGGCATCATCGCGCCGTTGACCCTTGCTCCGACCTCGACCAGGATCGGGCCGCGGGCGGTGATCATGATCTCGGCGTGCGCGGGTCCATTCCGGATGCCCAGGGCGTCGAGGACCCGTCCGAGATAGTCGATCATCCTGTCCATCCCCGGATCCCAGGGACCACGCAGGATGTCGCGGTCGTAGATCCGCCGGCCCGGACCGACCATGGATTTCTCGCACTCCCATATTCCGCAGACGAAGAATTCCCCTTCCGCGCCAACGACGTCCACATAGTATTCGGTCCCGTCTAGGAAGGACTGGACGAGCGCCTCAGTGTTGGGACTGCCGAACATGTCGCGCGCGCGAAGAACTTGCCGAGCTGCAGCAATCACCTCCTGTGTCGTGTGGCAAATGAACACGTTGTCCGAGGACGAGGAGGCCAAGGGCTTGACAACCGCTGGAAACCCGCCGGAGCGCTGGGCCCAAGCAGCGAGCTCCTGCGGATCGGCGCTCTTGAACTGCTCCGCGCACGGTATGCCGGCTGCCCGTAGAGTTTCGATCATCTGGTACTTGTCGCGGCGGGCTTGGGACTGCACCGAGCCGTTGGTCGGAACGCCGAGCCGCTCGCTGAGCAGGTCGGCAAGGATGACGCCCGGCTCCTGCCCAGCCAGAACCGCCAACGGCCGGTAGTGCGCGAGGCGTTCGACAGTCGCGTCGATGTCGGTCGTACCGGAGCACACGATGTTGTCCGCGTACTGGGACAGGTCGGGCGGGATCATCGTGGGCCGCAGCTCAGCGGAGCTCTGGACGTGGACCACCTCGAACCCGCGCTGTCGGAACGCGGTCGGAAGGAAGTTCGCGGACGAGTACCCGTCCACGATGACCGTTATAGGAGTGATGTCGGTAGACATGATGTTGTGTGGTTTCCTTTCAACTGTCGCTATCCAGCCAGAGCCGACGAGTCTTCCCCGACAAGCCCCGGCCCTCGGTGAAATCGGCCGGGGTGCAGTCCTCGATGACGCGGCCCTCGGCCAGCACCAGCACCCGGTCGGTGATCTGGATCGTCGACCGCCGGTGAGCGATGACCAGCGCCGTGCGCCCCCGCAGCACCCTGCGCATAGCGTCCTGCACGGCGCGCTCGCTCGGGATGTCGATGACCGACGTGGCCTCGTCCAGCACGATGACGGAAGGGTTCAACAGGAAGACACGGGCCAGGGCGATCAGTTGCCGCTGGCCGGCCGAGAAGCGGCTACCGCGTCCGCCGACATCGGTCTGGTAGCCGTCTTGGAGTGCCGAGATGAACCGATGGGCCCCGGTCGCCTGTGCAGCGCACCGGATCTCCTCTGGCGTGGCGTCGGGTCGCGCCAGTGCGATGTTCTCGGCGACAGTGCCGGAGAACAGGAAGTTCTCCTGCGGGACCATTACCACGCCGCTGCGTAGGTCGGCCGCCGAGACGGACCGGAGATCGATCCCGTCAAGGAGCACGCGGCCGTGGGTCGGATCGTGGAACCTCGCCAGCAGCTTGGCGAGCGTGGACTTCCCGCCGCCGGACGGCCCGATCAGGGCGACCGTCTGCCCGGCAGGGATGTCGAGCTCGAAGCCACGGAGCACCTCGCGACCGTCGCAATAGGCGAAGGCGACGTCCTCGTAGCTCACCCGGCGCCCGACGGAGAGCTCCGGAAGCGGAGGCAAAGAAGCGGGCCGAACTGGTTCGACCACGGTCGGCTCGATTGCCAGCAGCACGGCGATCTTCTCCAACGAGGCTGCCGCTGCCTGATAGGCGTCGAGGACGCCGCCGAGCCGGAGCGGCTTGTCGTAGAGATCCCGCAGATACAGCACCACGCCGGCATAGGTCCCCAGCTCCATCGTGCCGGACGCAACACGGTAGCCGCCCCACATCACCAGCCCCGCGACGGCGATGTTGGCGACCAGCCGTGACGAAGTGACGTAGCGCGCCATCTCCATCCCGGCCTGTCGGTTCTCCTTCCGGTGCCGCCGGTTGAGCATCGCGAACCGGTCCTCGTTGGCACGCTCGCGACAGAAGGCCTGGACAGTCCGAATGCCGGCGAACGTCTCGCTCATGTCGCCGGCCGCCGCTGCGGCCGCGGTCGAACGCCGCTGGTAGACCTGGAGCGAGCGCTTCCGGAACGACCGCATGGTCCAGTAGATGGGTGCCATCACGGCCAGGGAGGCCCAGCCGAGCCGCCAGTCGAGCACGAGCAGGACCGATGAGACGTAAACCAGGGACACCCCCGCGGTGACGATCTGTTCGATCCCGCTGTCAAAGAGCTCGCGGACGGCCTCGACGTCGCCGCTGGCCCGGGAGGCCAACTGACCGGCGGCATGGGCGTCGTGGAACTCCACGCTCTGCGCCTGAGTGTGGGCGAAGAGGCGCGCCCGGAGTTCGCTGAGCACGTTCTGCCCGACCGTGACGGACAACCGGATGAACATGTTCTGCAACAGGCCGGCAGCGGCCACGCAGGACCCGTAGGTGACGGCCACGATGAGGAGAGGCGCCGCGTCGTGGGCACGCAGCGCCGGAATCGCCTTGTTGATGGTGACAGCGACAAGCACCGGCCCGGCCAGCGCGGCCACCTGCTGGAGCAGGACGACCGCCACGGCCAGCCACAGGCGCCGGATGTCCGGCCCCAGCACTGAGCGCAGCAAGCGCCTGGACGCGCCCTTCGGCGCCGGTGCCTCCAAGGGGTCGACCGGTTCGCCGGCCGAGTCGGCCGGCGTCGCCGCGAGCGCGACCAGATCGTCAGCACTGACCGGGGAGTCATTGGACCGTGGCCATGCCGCCTTGGGCGTCGATGAGTGCATCAGGGCCCTTCCTGCGGGTTGGCCGCTGCTTCGATCGGTGTCATCAGTGCCGCGTACTTCGGGCTGGTCCGCAGCAGCTCCTCGTGCGTGCCGACGGCGACAACCTGGCCGCCGGCTAGGACCGCGACCCGGTCGGCCAGCAGTACCGTCGATGGCCGGTGCGCGATCACCAGGGCCGTTGTCGCGGCCAGCACCTCCCGCAGGGCGTCGTGGATCTGAGCCTCTGTGTATATGTCCAGCGCCGACAGCGGATCGTCGAGCACGACGACCCTGGGGCGGCGGACCATGACCCGTGCCAGCGCGATCCGCTGCCGCTGACCGCCAGACAACGACATCCCGTTCTCCCCGACCCGAGTGCGGCCGCCCTCCGGGAGCCCTCGTACGAACTCGTAGGCGTAAGCGGATCGCAGAGCGCTGTCGAGCTGCGCATCGTCGGCCTCGGCGCCCATGAGGACGTTGTCCATGAGGGTTCCGGAGAACAGGACCGGCTCGTCGAACGCGACGGCCACTTCGGAGCGCAGTTCGATGCGCGACATGGTGGCGATGTCAACGCCGTCGAGCGTGATGCGACCTTCGACGGGGTCATACAGCCGTGGCATCAGGGAAGCAAGCGTGGTCTTGCCGCTGCCGGTGGCCCCGACCACGGCCAACGTCTCACCGGGCGCGATACGTAGACTGACGTCACACAGTGTCGGCGGGTCGTCGGGGGCGGCGTCGGGATAGCGGAAGCCGACGCCGGCGAGGACGAGTTCGGCCGGGCCCTGGGTGACGGGGCGGTGGGGCATGTCAGATCCGGTATCGGTAGCCGTGTCAGTGGCGAGTCCGGCATCGGCGGCCACCCTGTCCGCCGCACCAATCTCGAGCCTCGAGTCAGCCATGGCCGGTTCGTCGAGCACCTCGAAGAACCGGTTCGCGGCCGCCGCCGCCTCATGGCATCCGGCCAGCATCGGCCCCGTCTGCTCGACCGCCGGTCCCAATACGGCCACGGTCCCCACGAACGCCAACAGCGTCCCGGTCGACAGGTGCCCGTGCGCGGCCTGGACCGCGCCTAGGACCAGGGCGCATGCTGTCGCGAGCCCCGGCAGCGCAGTGATGAGTGCCGAGATGCCGCCGAGCAGGCGTGCTTTGTGCAACTCGGCCTCGCGCAGCCCCCCCACCTGGTCGCGGAACCGAGCAACCCGATCCTCGCTCCGGCGGAAGCCTTTGACGACCCGGATGCCCGTCACCGATTCCAGGACCGCCGTGGTCAGGTCACCTGACAGATCCTGTGCCCGGCGGGCGGCGTCTGCGTAGTCGGACTCGAACCTGTAGGAAAGGATGATCAGCAGGGGGATCGGTGCCAGCATGATGACAGCGAGCAGCCACTGCTGGGAGATCAGGATCGCTGCGCCAATGCCGAGTGTGGCCGTGTAGACCGGGAGGAATGTCAGCGGCCCGGCTACGAACATGTGGATGATCTGGAGGTCCGTGGTTCCCCTGGACAGCAGCTGTCCGCTGGTCCAGCCGTCGTGGAACGCGACCGGCAGCCGTTGTGCGTGCCGATGGAAGTCGGCACGCATCGCCGCTTCAATGTCGGCCAGCGGTGTGGCCATCAGCCACCGCCGGATGCCGAAAATCGAAGCCTCGGCAGCTCCCAGGAGCAGCAGTGCCAGGCCGCCGAGGGCCACCTCCGACGGCTTGCGGTGCGCCACCGGCCCGTCGACGATCCATTTGAGGACCTGGGGCATCGCCAGCGGGAGGATGGAGGCCAGCGCTGCGAGCGCCGTCGCTGTCCGTAGCTGCCAGCGGTGTGGTCGCACGTACGGCCGCAGTCGCTTCAGCGACCGCACCGTCAGCTTTCTGGCGGCGGGCTGGATCGGAGTCAATGCCCGTTCAGTCATGCGCTGCGGCGTGCCGACGGGCGCGGACAGGGGTGAAGTCGCGCGAGGCAATGAATTCCGGCCGACGGGCGGCAGAGCAAAACGGCTCCACGAGGCTGTTCTCCATACTGTTGTAGACAATGAACACGTTGCGCCGCGGGTACGGGGTGATGTTGTCGCTGGAGCCGTGCATGCAGTTGCTGTCGAAGACAGTCGCAGCCCCGGCGCGGCCGGTGACCTGGCTGATGCCGAACCGCTCGGCCAGCCCAGCCAGCGCCGACGCCGAAGGCGTGCCGATCTCCTGGCGTCGCAGCGACGACCGGAAGTGCTCCGGTGGCGTTTCCCCTTCGCAGCCGACGAATGTCCGGTGCGAGCCGGGAATGATCATCAGTGGGCCGTTAACCTCGAGATTGTTGGTCAGTGCGATCGAGAAGCTGAGCGCTCGCGGAGCGGGCATCCCGTCCTCCGCGTGCCAGGTCTCGAAGTCCGAGTGCCAGTAGAACCCGGCAGCCCCGAAGCCGGGCTTGAGGTTGATCCGGCTCTGGTGGATGTAGACCTCCGAGCCGAGGATCTGGCGCGCGCGCTCGAGCAGCCGCGGATCCGCGGCTAGGTCGGCGAAGACTGGGCTCACCGCGTGCACCTCGAAGATCGAGCGCAGCTCGCCGCCGGTCGGCTCGACGACTGCGCGTTCGTCGGCCAGCATCGCGGCGTCGGTGCACAGGCGGTCAGCCTCGGCCCGGTAGCGCTCCACCTCGTCGTCATTGAACAGGTCCCCGAACACCAGGAAGCCGTCGCGGTCGTAGGCCGCCAGAGCGTCCGAGTCGAGCGGGCCGGATCCCCACTTCGTCCAGACCACCGGCTCGCGGCGCGGTGACTCCGCAGCCACGGCTAGGCGGGTTGGGTACCGGTCGGCCGGATTCGCCCCGCCCATCACCGCGCGGTCCCGGTCTCTTGTGCGTTAGCGTGGAGCAGGGGGTAGACGCCGTGCTCGTCGTGGACCTCTCGGCCAGTCACCGGTGGGTTGAATACACACACCAGGTGCAGGTCAGTGATCGGTCGCATGGTGTGGCGTTCGTGATTGTCCAGCAGATAGAGGGTGCCGGGCTCGATCTGGTAGGTCTGTCCGGTCTCCTCGTCGGTCAGCACCCCGGTGCCGAGCACACAGTAGACAGCCTCGACATGGTTGGCGTACCACATGGTGGTCACGGTGCCCGCGTACATGATCGTGTGGTGCATCGAGAAGCCGACCCGTTCCTTTGCCAGAATGATCCGGCGGCTGCGCCACGTCCCGGTCTCGGCGGTGACGTCTCGCTCGGTCCCGGTCACCTCGTCGAGTGTGCACACGATCATCGGACGCCCCCTTCCTTCTCCGCCCGGGCCGCTGGCAGAGTGCCAATCGCATCTGCCAGGATGCCCAGCCCTTTCTTCAGCTCCGCGACGCTGATCGTCAGCGGCGGCGAAAGCTTGACGACCTCGTCCGCCGGCCCCACCGACTCCACGAGCAGCCCTGCAGTGAACGCGCGGGCACAGACCTCGGCGGCCATCCATGGTTCGGCGAACTCGATGCCCCAAATCAGGCCCCGGCCCCGGCAGTCGGTGACCGATCCGACGGCGGTTCGCAACTCCTTGAGGAAGTCCTCGACCACGCGGCCCCTGGCGGTCGTCTCCGCGGCCAGCGTGCCGTCGGCCCAAAGCTCGAGCGCCGCGGTCGCGGTCACGAAGGCAGGGTTCGGCCCTCGAAAGGTTCCGTTGTGCTCGCCCGGACTCCACACGTCGAGCTCCGGGCTGAACAGGGTGAGCGCCAGCGGAAGGCCGTACCCGCTGATCGACTTGGACAGCGTCACGATGTCCGGGAAGATGCCGGCCTCTTCGAAGCTGAAGAAGGCACCTGTGCGGCCGCACCCGACCTGGATATCGTCCACGATGAGCAGGACGTCGTATGCACGGCACAGTGCGCTGACTGAGCAGAGCCATTCCGGCCCGGCGACGTTGACGCCGCCGTCGGCCTGGACGGTCTCCATGATCACGGCCGCGGGGCGGGTGAACCCGGTGCCCCGTTCGGCCAGTGTCGCCTCCAGCCAATGCAGTCCGGCGTCGTCCGAGCCCAGGTAACCGTCGAAGGGCATGACGATCTGCCCCCCGATTACTGTGCCCGCGCTCGCCCGCCGACCGGTGTTCCCGGCGAGCGCGAGCGCACCGAGCGTCACTCCGTGGAAAGCGTTGGTGAAACTGACGATGTTCTCCCGCCCGGTTGCCTTGCGCGCCAGCTTGAGTGCGGCCTCCACCGCATTCGCCCCGGCCGGCCCCGGGAACTGCACCCGGTAATGCAGCCCGCGTGGCTTCAGGATCGTGCTCTGGAAGCCGGCGAGGAAGTCGCGCTTGGCCACGCTGAACATGTCGAGCGTGTGGCTGACCCCGTCGCGCTCCAGGTAGCCCACCAGCGCCGCCTTGAGGGCCGGGTGGTTGTGCCCGTAGTTCAGGGCCCCGGCCCCGGCGAAGAAGTCGAGGTAGGCGTTGCCCTCCTCATCGTAAATCCAGCTGCCCTGCGCCCGGTCGAAGACAACCGGCCACGCGCGGCAGTAACTGCGGACTTCGGATTCCAAGTCCTCGAACACATTCATTTCGTTGTGCTCCATCGGTGGCATGCGATCACCCGGACCGGTTGATGCCGATGTGGAAGAGCTCTTCAGCATCGTGGTTGTCCGGGAAGTGACCTGGCTCGAACAGCGTGCGGCGCTCAACGAAAGCGCCATGCCGGCGAGCGAACGAACCGAACAGCGCGGCTGAGGCCGAGTTGTCGGGAGTCACGCTCGCCTCCACGGCGGTGACCTGCGGCCAGCCGCACTCCAGGAGCTCGTCGAGCATCCGAGTGCCCAGGCCGTGCCCACGGTGTGCGGTCGCGACCGCGACCTGCCAGATGAACAGGGTGCCGGGCACGGTGGGCCGCCGGAAGCCCGCGATGAAACCCAGCAGCCGCCCTCTGCCGTCGCGGGCCACGATCGAGGTGTCGGCGAAGTCCCGGCACCAAAGAAGGTAGAAGTAGGAGGAGTTGGGGTCCAGGCCACCGGACTCCCCGACGAGCTGCCACATCCCGGCCGCGTCGGCTGGGTCGGGCCTGTCCAAGCGCACCGTGACGGCGGCTAACGTTTTATCCATGTGCGTCCTCCCCGTTCTCGCACGCTCAGTAGCGCACCGCGTGTGTGTGGAAATCGAGTTCTTCACCGAGGGCCTTCATGTCGCGTACGTCGGCGCGTTTGATGGTCGGATAGAGTGCGCGGCGCGCGGGTCCTAGCACGGACATCAGCAGGTCGTCGGCCTCCAGCGCTGCCACGGCTTCCTCAAGAGACTGCGGCAGCCGGACAGCCCCGGCACGCACGAGCTCCTCCGCCGAAAGCTCGTTGGGATCGGCGGTCAGTTCCGGACCGGGTTCCCACCCGTGCCGGACGCCGTCCATCCCCGCATGGATGAGCGCGCCGAGCGCCAGGTACGGGTTCGCCGTCGAATCGCAGGCCTTGAACTCGATGTTGGTCGACGCCGCCTCGCGTCCGGCGAGCCGGCTGGGAACGCGGATTGCGGTCTCCCGGTTGTCGGGTCCGTAGGCGCCGTATGCGCCCGCCCACATACGCGGCTTGAGCCGGTGATAGCTGTTGACGCTCGCGCATGTCAGGGCCGTGAGACCGGGTAGGTGCCGCAGCAGGCCTGCGATGAATGCGCGGGCTAGATCCGACAGGCCGAGCGGGTCGCGGTCGTCGGCGAAGAGGTTGACCGCTGTGGAGCCCGCTTCGGGCCGGCTCCACAGCGACACGTGCAGGTGGTTGCCGTTGCCGCGCGCCTCCGGAGTCGGCACCGGTGCGAACGTCGCCCACAGCCCCCGGCGCCGAGCCAGACCGCGGGTGATCAGCCGCTGCGCCACATAAGCGTCCGCTGCGCGCAAGGCCGGCGCGGGTGGGAGCGTCAGCTCGTGCTGGCCGGGCCCGAATTCCGGGTGGCAGGTCTCGACGCCGAGGCCCTGCGCCTCCAACGCGCGGATGAGCTCCAGGGTGAAGTCGGCTGTCGCGTCGAAGCCCTCGTTATCGAAGCACAGGCTGTCGTCGGCAGGTTCGAGTCGACCGGGTACCGGTTGTGTGCGGCACAGGGTGAACTCTGGCTCGAATCCCGCGACGACGTCGTACTCGGCCACCGAGGCCAGCGCTTCCTTCAGGAACGTCCGGGGGCACGCATCCCACGGGGCGCCGTCGGTGGTAACGAGGTCGCAGAGCATCGCAGCCGAACCCGGCGCGTGCGGCAGCCGTACCAGGGTCTCCGGCGCCGGGCGCAGCCGCACCTCGCCCACCGCGTTGAAGCCCGGCACCATCTGGCCCAGGTCCGATAAACCGGTGGCCTGCCGGGCCACGGCCAGGCCGACGCCAGAGACCAACCGCGGCTCCAGCGCACGCAGCGTCACCGCCTTGCCCCGAGTGATCGAGTCGTGGTCCACCCAAAGGAAGCGGATCAGTTCGATCCCCTCCTCAGCCAGGCGCGTGGCCGTGGGCTCGACGGCTCGCTCCGCCGCTATACCCACGCTATTGCCTGGTCCGGCGCTGAGTCCCGGAACCCGAAGAAGAAGCCCATCGTCACCCGCTCGCGGCCGGCGACCCGCTCGATCGCGTGGTACTGCGTCGGGTTGAAGAGGTAGACGTCGCCGGTCTCGGGCTTGAAACGGAGGGAGTCGACACCGCTGACCACAGCGGTGTCGTACCCGAAGCCGTCTGGGATCTTGTAGCGCTCGTCTTCGGGTTCCCATGTCTTGCGGTAGAGCTCCAGGTGGCCACCTGCGTCGCATTCCTGGACGCACATCACGCAGCTGTAGTGCGAAGTCAGGGTCCTGAGGGTGAGCACGTCCCCGGCCATGTCCCGCATGATGTTGTCGTTGTGGAGCGGTGTCTCGACGTCGTCGGCGTAAATCCGGATGTTGTGGTCGGCGTAACGGGCCCCGTCCGGTTGAACAGCAGGATCGAAGCTGGCCAGGCCGAGGACACCGGCGAGCCGTTCGCGGGTGCGCCGGGCCAGGTCGATCCCGGCCTCGGCAGTCGTGGCGGCTGCCTGGGCAGCGTCGGCGAAGTAGGCAGCCCGGTCCCCGGCGAACCTCGCGAGGTATGGGCCGACGGTGGTGAGCTGGCCATTGGGGTAGGACGTGGTCACGGCCCGGTCGAAGAGCCTGAGGATTCGGTCCCGGTTGCGGGCGAAGTCGGCGTCCGGGATCAGCCCTTTGAGCACGACGATCGCGTGCTTACCGGAGGCCAGGCCCGGCATCAGGGTTGCATCCGGCGCGCTGGCGGGATCGGTGCAGGGGCGGTGTTCGGCGATGGCCCAGGACATCAGATGATCTCCCTCGGCGGAAACGGAAGGGTTAGCACGCGACCAGGCGCCAGCGCCCGCCACAGCGGCGGCTCGGCAAGCGCCGGCACCCGCTCGGAGGAGACAACGTGAACCTTGGGGGTGACGAACTCGTGGAGCGTGAAGAACCGCGGGGTCGGCGTTTCGCCCGGGCTCCAGTGCACGATGCTCGCCCCGCGTCGGTGCACCGCGATCGCGTTGCCGGATGTCGAGCCGCCCGGCGGCACCGCCCTCAGTTGTTCGAGGACGACTTCCTCGCCAAGCGCCGCCGTGCCAGGCGGGATCAGGTAGTCGAAGTACTCCGCCGAGTCGAACTCGGAGTGCTCCATGCCAAGCAGCCGGTGCACTGTGGGCATGTAGCCGTTGTGCATGAAGTACCAGTCGTCGGCCGCGCGGGTCAGCGGGTGCGTGAACCGAAGCCCCTGCTTCTCTGGCAACGTCGCGTTGCGCACGTGGATGGCGAGGAAATCCGTCTTGAGGTCCGTCAGCGGACTGTCCGGGACACCCTGCCAGGCCGGCCGCACGTCGCGATGGCAGCCTAGCTCCCCGGTCCTCCCGTCCCGCCACACCACGCCCCAGCCGTGGGCGTGGCAGACGGTGGCGTTGTCATGGTCGGCGGACTCGCCGCGGCTCATGGTGACCGCTGCGGCGAGGATGTCGGCGACGTCGAAGGATCCTGACGCAAGGATCATCCGGCACATGTTCCTCCTCCTTCCCGTGAGTCGTTCATCGAGCGGCTAGCTCCGCGCCGTGGACAAGCACCTTCGCGAAGGCCGCGGCGATGTCCCGGACGTCTTCCTCGTCGCCCAGCAGTGCGGCGTGGTGCAGGGAGACGGTCCGTCTTACTGCGGCTTCCGCCACCGGAAGGGCTCGTCCGGGCCCTGACACGCGCGCGAGGTGGTCCTCGCTGATGGCGAACCGGCGGCGCGAGGCAGGGTCGTAGAGCTGGCTGGCGTACAGCGGCGGATAGATCGGGCGGACGGCGAATCGCAGCTCGGCGGTGAGGGCGTCGGCGACGGCCAGCGGGCCCGCAGTGACCAGCGGTCCCGGCGGCATCCCCACCGTGTAGTTGAAATACACGCGCTGCGTCGTCCCCGGTGTGGTCGCCTGGGGGAACAAGTCCAGCTCCCCGAGTAGCTTGTTGAGCAGCAGTGCGTTGCGGCGCCGGATCGCGTTCCACTCGTCTAGTTCCCCGAGCTGAACGGTGAGCAGCGCCGACTGGAACTCCGACAGGCATCGGTTGCTGCCCATCAGCTCTCCGGTTTCGACCAGTTCCGCCGCGCCGACCGCCGTCGGGACCGCCAGCCTGCAGCGGCCGTCCGCCCGCAGGTGCTCGACTCGCCGGGCCAAGGCGTCGTCGCTGGTCACCACGGCCCCGCCCTCGCCGCTGGTGAGCAGCTTGGTGTGGTGCATGCTGAACGTTCCGGCGGCCCCGAAGCCGCCCACGTGACGGTCCTGGAATCGTGCGCCGTGAGCCTGGGCGCAGTCCTCAATCAGTGCCACGCCATGCCGGTTCGCGATGGCCCTGAGCGCCTCGACGTCCGCGACCGCCGAATAAAGGTGCACGACCACAATCGCCCGGGTCGCCCCGGTGATCGCCGCCTCCGCCGCGGCGGGATCCAGGCATAACGTGTCGGGATCGACGTCCACAAACACCGGGACCGCGTTAACGCCCAGCACGGTCGAGGCCGAAGCGATCCACGAGACTGCCGGCACGATGACCTCGTCCCCGGCGCCGATCCCGCAGGCCTCCAACGCCGTCATCAGCGCGGCGGTGCCGCTGGCGGTGGGGATGCACCGCCGCACACCCACGTACTCGGCGAACCGGGCCGCAAAGCGCTGCTCGTAGGTCTGTCGGCCGTCGTAGGGACTGGCGATCGACCACCGGCCGGACTCCAGTACCTCGCCCAGGATGTGCGCGGCTCCGGCGGCGGCGCGCGGCCAGCGCGGCCAGGGACGGTCACCCCGGACCGGGGCGCCGCCGACGACCGCCAGGACCGAGCCGCCGGTCACAGCAGTCCCCGGATGCTGCCGCCGTCGACGCCCCACACGCTGCCGGTGACGTACGAGGCGGCGTCGGAGGCCAGGAAGGCGATGACGTTGGAGACCTCAACCGGCTCGCCCATGCGGCCCAGCGGCAGCTGGCGCTTGCTCATCTCGAACTCCACGGCGGCCTTCGCGTCGCGTCCGTGGAACTCGCCTAACGTCTCGGCGAAACCGCCGGGCCGGATCCACAGCGGCGTCCACACCGGCCCCGGCGCGACCGCGTTGACCCGGATCGCCGGGCCCTCGGACAGCGCCAGCGACTTGGTGAGGCTGATCAGTGCGACCTTTGCGACCTGATAGTCGGCCGGGCCGACCTCGGGTTGCCGGGCCATGTCCGAGGCGTTGGTGACCACGCAGCCCTGGCCGCGCTCCCGCATCCCGGGCAGGAGCAGCCGGGCCGCGCGGACCGCGCTCAGGAAGTTGATCTCGAAGGTCTGCTGCCAATCGGCGTCGGTCAGCTCATCGAAGGACCGGGCCCGGCACTGGCCGACATTGTTGACCAGCACGTCCACCATGCCCTCGAAGCTCTCGAGCACCGCGCCGACGCCTTCAGCCACGCCCTGGGCCGTGGCCAAGTCGACGGTCGCGGTCACCACCTCGGTGGTGCTGGCTAGCTCCTTGGCGGCATCGGCCAGCTGGTCACCGTCGATGTCGAGCAGCCCCAGCCGGGCCCCTTCAGCGGCAAAGACGCGGGCGGTCTCCGCACCGATCCCGCTCGCGGCGCCGGTGATCAGCACTGTGCGTCCGGACAGTCCGAGATTCACCGGGCCCCGACCTCGACCACGATCAGCCGGAGCGGATCGGCCGTGCCAGCCGCCGCCACGGCGACCCTGTGCCCTGGTGGAACCGCCAGCGACAGCCCCGCGTTGCCCGCAAACTCGTCGCCGTCCACGGTAATCACGGCATCGCCACCGAGCACGTGCAGCACCGCGCTGCCGTGCTCGGCGATGCCCAGGCCCTCGACCCGGCACCCAGCCGACACTTCCAGTAGTTGGAACTGCCGCCAGTCGCCAGTGAAATGCGGCGTGAGGTCGACTACCGCGCCCCGTCCAACGGGCCGGTCGGCCAGCAGATCCGGGAGATGGATGGAGGCCGGTGCGGCCGCCGGCCCGGTGTTGGGGAACACCTCGGTGACGAAGAACGCCATGTCCTCGTCGCCGTGGTTGGCGATTGAGTGCGAGGACCCGATTGGTGTGGTGATCAGATCGCCGGGCCGCGCATCAATCCGGACGCCGTCCATCGTGACGACAGCGTGGCCGGAGATGATGTAGTAGATCTCCTCGGTGCGCATGTGGACGTGCTCGCCCACGGACGCGCCCGGCTCGATCACCACGAACTCGACGCAGTTCCACTCGCCTTCCAGATGCATCCCGTTCATCAGCATTTTCCAGCGGCAGACGCCCTCGCCCCCGACCTGACAGCGAGTATGTGCCAGGCCCAAGGTGTCATTGTGGATCAAGCCGAAGGGGCGGCGCTCGCCCCGGACGATGGTCGCCATGGCCACTCCCGGTCAGTGCGGTTCGGAAAGGATCGAAGCAATGCCAGCCCGGACGATCTCCTCATCGACCTGCGTGATCAGGCTGCCGTCGCTGATCCGCGGTCGGCCAAGGCCGTCGAGCAGGATGAAGTCGCAGGTGCTGGCCCGGCGGGGCACATACCCGCGCTTGTTGTCCAGCCGGACCAGCCCGAGAACGTCCTCTGCCGCGACGCCGATGGCCGCGGTCGGCGCGCCATTGCGGTCGAGCAGCTCGCGGTGCGCCGCCTCGTCCGAGCTGTCCAGGCCGCCCAGCTCTCGCGACATCCGCGCGGCTGCGAGCATGCCGAGGCCGATCGCGAACCCATGGTGGGTAGCGCCGTCGGACTGAAGCTCGATCGCGTGGCCGACAGTATGCCCGTACTCAAGGATCAGCGCGCTCTGCTTCTCCCGGTGGTCCTCGGCCATGACCGCGGTCTTGGCGTCGATGCAGAGATTGATGACCGAGGCTAGGTTGGCGTTCGGATAGCGGGCGTCGGTCCGCAGCAGGCGGGCCAGATCGTCATAACGCTCAGGGACGATCGCGAGGACGTTCTTCACCGTCTCACACAGCGCCGAGCGGATCTCCTCCGGCGCCAGCGTCTCCAGGAAGTCCAGATGGTTCCAGACGAGCACTGGCGGATGGAAGAGCCCGATATGGTTCTTGCCCTGCTGCGAGTTGACACCCTGCTTCAGCGACAGCGTGGAGTCCGACATCGCCAGCAAGGTGGTGGGCAGGTGCACCAGGCGGATGCCACGGAATAACAGGCCGGCCAATAGCCCGGCGACGTTGCCGACCAGCCCCCCGCCAAGCCCGACGACGATCGACTGCCGGGTGGCGCCTGTGCGGATCGTCTGCTCGGCCAGCCAGTCAACTGTCGCGAGCGTCTTCGCTCGCTCCGTCGCGTCCGCCGTGAGGACGACCGTTGGTGCGATGCTCGAAAGATGGGCCTTGGCCTCGGCGACGAGGTGTTCCGGCAGCCCGGAGTCGGCGACGACGACGAACCGGTCCGCGTCGAGCATGGTCAGGGTTCTGCGCAATTCGGTCCACGACGAGCGTCCGGCCCGTATGTGGAATGGGTAGCTGATCTCGCCGAACTGGACCTCCCGGTCGACGGTGATCGCGTCTCCGAGCCGTGTTTCCATCCCGATGTACTCCTTCTTCGTCCCGGGAACCGACTTTGGTCGGTGCTGGCCCCGGTGGGGCGGCTCGGTCGTCATTCCGCGGAAGGCTCCCGCGTGCCGAGGATGAAGGCGAACCGGTCGGTGAACGTAAGCTCATCGTCTGTGTAAAGGTCCTTGATCTCGGCCAGCCCGCGCGCGAGTTCAGCGTCGGTGAAGCTCGACAGCACCGACATCCAGCGGTTGGCGACCAGGCTCTGCCACTCGTCCCGTGCGATAGAAACCTCGTACTGCGCATAGGTCACATCAACCCCCAGCCCGGCCGCCCGCAGTGTTGCCGCTATGTCATGTGGCTCGGGCTGCCACTCGGCGAACCGGTCGTACGCGGCCGGAAACAGGGGATACCCAGTCTTGGGCGGTAGCGTCACGATCAGGAGCCGGCCGCCTTCGGCCAGTCGGCCGGCCAGTCCGGCCAACGTGGTACTGAGCTCTGAGAAGTGGTGCACAGCCTCCTTGACCGTGATCACATCGAGCCTGTCGTACGGAATTGGCACCGAGCCCGCCGCGAACTGCTCAGCAGTGGCGTGCACCGCGAGCAGGCGGGCGTCCTGCGGGAGCCCTGTCAACATCGCCGCCGACGGGTCAACCGCGAGCACCGGCGTCGCTGCGCTCACACTGGGGAGCAGGTGCCGGAGGAACAGCCCGGTCCCCGAGCCGAGGTCTGCGATCCGTTCACCGGGCCGGATCGCGAGCAGCGCGGAGACGTGCTCAGACATCCAGTCCACGTATTCGGGCCGGTGGTTCCAGATCGCGTCGTAGTTCTCGGCGAGGTGCTCGTAGTGCTCGCTGACATGGTTCGCCATGTTCAGGCCTCCGTTGGGTGTGCAGTGCGCGCCATGGCGCTGTCCACCCAGTCGTGGAACTGGCCGATGAGGTGTTCGTGCGGCGAGTACGCCTGCTCGAAGCGGCTGGATCGGGTGCCACGCTGAACGAGTTCGATGACCTCGAAGTCCTGCCGATTAGTTACGTCGAAGAGAGTCACTGCGTCAGCCGGGTCGAAGTCCGGCTTCGCGACGGCGTCGGGGTGGAAGAGCCACTCGGCGACGACCCGCGTGTGGTCCGGTGCAAGCGGCTCCATGCGCATGCACAATGCGTGGTCCGGCGCGAAGTTGAGGCTGACCGACGGCCAGAGCAGCACCCCGTAGAACATGCGCTCGTCCACGGGGTCGAGGCCCGGCAGCGGATCGGCAGTCGCGTGGCCGGACAGCGAGAACCCGGCTCTGCCCGGGGCGAGCTCGGCACCCTGCCCGGTGGGTCCGCTCACGGTGCCGTAGCCGGTGCGGAACTGGGGCACTGCCGCGCACAGTTCGGGATGCATCGTCGGACAGTGGTAGCACTCGCAGAAGTTCTCGAAGATGAGCTTCCAGTTCGCTGCCACGTCGTAGACGACGGTGTGTTCCACCACCAGGTCGTCTGCGGCGTACTTCGAGAGGATATCGTCGCCGCCGAAGCGGGCCTCCAGTAGCGGTTCCATCTGCGTTTCGAGCGGCGTGGCGTCTGGGTCCAAGTTGACCCAAATGTAGCCAAGCCATTCCTCCACAGAGGCCGTATAGAGGTCTCGGCCCTCACGCGCCCCCGGCGGCAGTTCATCAATGTAGGGGGCCGCAACCAGCCGGCCGTCCAGGTCGTACGTCCATCCGTGGTAGGGACAGCGGATGGACCTTCCGAAGTCTCCAGCCTCCTCGGCGCACAGCAGCGAACCGCGATGCCGGCAGAGATTCAGTAGGGCCCGGACCTCGCCGTCCTGCTTCCGCACAAGGAGGACACTCTCTCCGGCCACATCGACGTTGAGGAAGTTCCCAGGGCCAGGCAATCGCGCTGCGCGGGCGACACAGATCCATGTCGACTTGAATATCCGAGTTTGCTCTAACTGGAAGACTTCAAAGCTCCGGTAATGCGGGCTCGGCCATTGCGAAACGATGACAAACCTCCCCATGCATGTTGTCGAGCGCGAAGGTTGAAGCAACGCACATAAGCAACGTGCCACTTCCATGCAGTGGCCAACATAGCGGCCTCCCAGTATTCGCTCAAGGCTGCCGACCCATGTCACGTCCATTTTGGAAAATCTTGAATAGTCGTGGATAGTTTTTGCACTCCCACGGAACGGTTCGGTCCTGACTGAATCGGACAGCGGCACCTGTTGCGCCGCGTGCACAGCGATGGCACTCTCGTCGCACGTATCCCCCAGTCGAACGGAGACACGAATGAACGACTTCGATTTTCTGGTAGGCACTTGGGACGTCATCAACCGCTGGCGGAGGGATTTCATCGACGAATCGGCGGAATGGATGGAAGAATTCCCCTCCGTCCTCACCTCGACCAGCCATCTGGAAAACCGTGCCAACTTCAGCGAATGCATTTACCCCACGCGCGGATTCAGTGCCATCACACTCCGGTTCTACGACCCGAAGACCGAACTCTGGTCGGACTACTGGGCATCCCAGCGCCACCCCGGGGTGATCGCCGCCCCGGTCGTCGGGCGTATCGAGGACGGCCGCGGCGAATTTCACGGCGCCGATGTGCAGGACGGCGTCCCGGTGAAGGTCCGCTTCATCTGGTCGGACATCACCGCGAATTCCGCGGAGTGGGAGCAAGCCATGTCTGTCGACGCCGGGAAAACGTGGATCACCAACTGGACTTCGTCACTGCGGCGCCACAGCTGACACGCTCACGGTCGGCGATCTGGCCGCGCGTCAGTCCCGCGCCCACGGTCACGGCAGTAGCCATGACGCCACGCCACCCTCCTCCGTGCGACTCCAGCGGCTGCGGCTGGCCTTCAGCGCAGCCGCGCCCGCTGATGGCGTCTTCAGATCGACATCGAGCTCACCGGCCGGATCGGGCACGGCGGCGCAGGCCTGCGATGCGCGCCGTCGGCAACGAGCCCCCTCGAGCTTCTTCTGGGCATGAAGCCGCACCTGGTGTGCACACCGGCCGGGCTGCCCATCACCTGGACTCTGGCCGCCCCAAAGGCCGACGAACCACAGATCCTGGCCGCCCTCATCGAGGGCGGCCACACCTGGCCCCATCCCGGGCTGCTCATACCGGGAGACAGGGGCTACATCGCCGCCGGATTCGAACAGTGGCTGCGTCACCCAGCACCCACACCACATGCACGATCGACAACACCCCAAACACCAAGCCCAGGGCCAGGGCCAGCAGCGGGAAGTGGATGCACACTCAATCCGGTCAGCGGCCAGGTGCCGGCCCTCATCCAGGAGAGCAGTCCGGCCTCCCCACTCGCTCACCACGTCGCGAGCATGCGTCCGAACTCAGCCAGACCTCGCCCCGTCCAGCGGCCTGGCTGGATGATCCGGCGCAGACCCGCGACATCGATGTCACTGCGTTCACGTGTCACCAGTGGCCTCTTGGTCACCCTGCGACGCAACACGTTGAGCAAAGTCGACCCATGTCTGAGCACACTCCCAGGCAAGGTCAGCGACGGACTCCATACGGTGCGGTGGCACGTGCTCGATGAGCCGGTCCCAATCCTCCATCCGTCCCAGGTGCAGATCCAACAGACGCAGTAAGAAGCGCCCCGCCTCCGTCATCCGCAGCGAGGGGTCCTGACGTAACAGCTCCATTGTGGTGCGACGTTGCATGGGCCTGGCAGGACGAGAGCGCATGGCACCCTGGCCCTGTAGAGGGGTTGACCCAAGGGAGCGTGCTGACGGTTGGGAAGCATTGACCGAGATCGCAGGCTCCGAGGAGATGCCTGAGGCTGCTGGTACAGAGGCAGTACTAGTCTCGTACACGTTGTCACTGGCAGGTAGCCGGCGCACACGACCATCACGACCAACGCGAGCCGTCAACTGAGGAAATTCCTCAGTTGACGGCCCCCGAATCGCGCCCACCGTCTTGGGCGAGAGGCCAACCAGGCTTGCGATACGGCGATCGGACCACCCTGTACGGCTTCGCAGGATGCGGTGTGCTGCGGCCTTGCGGTCAGCCAACGTCAGCGGGAGGCCGTGGGCGCTGTTTGCCTGGACTGCCTTGACGAACGCTTCCTCGGGGTCTCCGTCGAAGAACTGGACCTGTATGGTCTCATGCCCCCGCAACTTCGCTGCCGCGAGCCGGTGCATCCCGTCGATAACGCGCATGGTGCCGCGATGCACCAGTATCGGCGGGAGCAACTCCTCAGACTCGATCAGCACATAAACATGGTCCTTACTCGTACCCTTCAGTCGCAGCACCTCTCCATCAAGAAGCAGCGCGACAGACACCGTTTCCATTTCAGCCCTTGATGCGGCCGACTCCGGCATAGAATCATTTGGCGAAGATATTACGAACTCTTCGTTCGCCATAACCCCTCCCTCGACAATTCGGACCTTTGGCGCACTTGGCTCCCCTTCCGAGTCGGCGAGGAATCGGCGAACACCGCAAGCTGCGACAATGTGAGGCACTTGCTCATTTGACATTAGCGACTCGACAACAGCAGTCAAGGCACCCCAGGCGCACTCCGAAAATTTAACGAATTCGAAATGCAAAGAATTCTTCAAACTCAATCCAATTCTTTATTTATAATTTACCCCGAAGCTTCACGATATCTTCACTCCTCTTTCATTGCCGACAACGATTTGGGATTGGAGGCATTCGTGAGTCGACTACTGATGGCGCGGAGGCAACGGGCCGTTTCGCTCCGAGAGGGCGGTTTGTGAGGTTTCAGCTCAGTGGTCGTCCGCGAGCTGGGTCACCTGCGGGAAACCGGCCGGCTGCCTTGGGAGTGGATCACCGACGGCACCCGCATGGTCCGGAAGGAGACCCAGTACGACTCTCTCGACGACGCCCTGGAACGGGCAACGGAGAGCTACCGGCCCAACCTGTGGGCCTCGCAGAGCCGCCGCGTCGAGGTCTGGTGCGAGACCCAGGTTCTGTATCCAGTGACTGTTGTTGCTCGGCGTCGTTGTCGTTCCCGTGGGGGAGAACCGTGCTCGAAGTTGGCAGGTACACCGGTATGACGTCGGCCGGTCCTTCGACGGGCTCGATGAGTTGCTGCCCGGCGTCGTACCGGATCTGGCGGCACGGGCCCGGACCTTGGGTGTACGGGACGGGCAGCGGTTCCTGATCGGGCGGTGTGCCAGGGCCGATAGACCCGGTGGTGCCCAGACCGCATCCGGGATTCACCTAGGCGACCGCGCGGCGGGTGGTGCGGTCCCCGCCCCTGAAGCCCATCGCAGTGATCCGCCGGTGCACGATGTCCGCGCGTATCCGCCCCTTCACCGGCGAAGTGCACGCGTACTTCAACATTCGCACACCGGGCAACCTCCAGCCGCTCTGGTCGGAGAAGCTGAGCTGGGCACGCACCAGGAGTAGCCGGCGCCAACCTGAACCTTGTCCTGTTCGCCGACGTCGACAACGACGACAAAGCCGACTACGTCGTCATCTACGACGGCGGGGCGATCCGCGCCTGGCTCAACCGCGGCGGCAACATCCCCACCGCCTCCCGGACCGGTGACCGAACCGGCAGACCCCCCCAGGGCCCCAGCCCCAGCCCGTAGAAGCGGACGGTGGGCGCGGCTCAGCCTGAAGGCAGGCGAGTACCGCCAGGGATCCGGCGGTTGTCGTCCTCGGACGGTTCGAGGCCGAGCTTGGTGAAGGTCGGGGGTTTCGACGAGACCGTCGGTGTAAGGACGTGGGTGCCATGCGCTCCTGGGTAATCCGGGGAGGCCGAGACGGTGCTGGAACGGCGGGTGATCGCCCGGACAGAGCGTCCGGCCCGGTGTGGGACGTCGCCGGGGATCATGCCGGATGAACGGCCCACCGACACCCCCTGTGCGGGAGCCTGCCGACGCACGGTCCGGTCGGCACGCCCCGATCCTGGGGCGTTCGCGCCGCGCATTGCGCCCTGACCTCACCCTCCTCCTCCAGCCGGGACACGAGGAAAAGCGGCCGCAGCAGGGAGGACAGCCGAACGAGAACTCAGTCGTCGTTTCTGGTGTTCTCGCTCGGCAGGAACGTCTGGCGTGCCCAGAGGCTCAGCAGTGCCGATCCGCCGACCAGCAGCGGCACCGGGTCCCGGGCAGGCGGAGTCAGCACGTATCCCAGCACCGTGGCCGTGCAGACCGTCAGGGGAATGAACGCCGCCGCGCCCTCCATCCCCCATCGCAGCGCGGGCCGAGCGGCGCCCAGGGCGCTCGCCCCGCCGGGCACCCAAGGGCCGACAGCGACCACCAACAGGCCCGCGGTAGCGCAGGCGTCGGCCAGCTGACAGGACATCACCTCAGGGCTGTGCGGGCCGACCGTCCACAGTCGCAGGGTGTCGCCGACCAGCATGAGCAACAGCCCGACGATCCCGACCCACAAGGTGACTCTCCGGTCACTCCGTACGAGACGGCGCAGGGCGAACAGAAAACTGAGGAACACGACCTCCGCGGCCCACAGGACACCGATCATCCCCGTCCCCAGCCGCCAGCCGTCACCGGCCCCCCGCAGCAGTACCCATCCCGTCATGAACACGACCCCGGTTGTGACGACCCCGTCGAGCACACGCCGCAGCAGCACGTGCCGGCCTGTACCGGCATCGGCCGCGACCACCAGACCGGCCATCCCCAGGCCGACTGTCAGCGTCACCCCGGTGACCACCACGGAACCCAGCAACGATCGCGCGTCCCGTCCCGAGCCCGGAGGCTGGGCCGACAACACGGTGACCGCTCCCCGGTACACACCACCGGCTACCGCGGAACCCCCCAACAGCAGCAGACGCGTCCGCACCCGTCCGCTCGTTCCCCTCGCGCGGAGCATCAGAGAGGCCGCCAACCCCCAGCAACCGATGGACGGCCCGAAAGCCACCATCCGCGCCGCCCCGCTACCGGCGCCCCACCACCCGCCGAACATCAGCAGTGTTCCCGCGAGACATGCCACGCCGACCGCGCCCCAGGTCCGTGCCCAGGTCCGATGACAGCGACCCGCCCGGAGTCCGAGCACATCCGGCGACTTTCCCAACCCCGACATCAGGTGCGCCTTCCCACCAGTCCCCCGCCCGCAGGGCCTCACCCGCAGCCCCCGGATCCATTCAGAAACCGTAGAAGACCTGGCACCGGCCCCGAACGGAACCATCGGTTCATTCACCCGTGCTGCGTAAAGGAGAAGAGATCACCGGCCTCGGCTCTGCCCGGCCATCACCACCGCGAGCACCGGACATCTGGCAGTACGCCCCTGACGCCCGCAGCAAGCGCACTGACCGTCAGTCGGGGGATCGAGTTCCTGGAACCGTTTCGGCTGTCTGCCGCGGAGTCCCGCCGTCCTCGACCACGCAGCGGGCGGACGGCCGCTATCGGCCAGGGGCTCATCCCCGTGAGCCAAACCAGGACAGCAGAAATATGCTCAAAAGATAGCAAGGTGGAATAATTTCCCCGTCCTGGGCGCGCGTGACGGGCGTCCCCCACTGGCCATGAAAAGGCAGATCGAACCATGTCGAAGAAATCACGTTCGTCCGAGCCACCGCATGGAAAGGGCCCCAGCCGTCATCAGGGCACCGGGCAGCACGGCTGGTCGCCCGACGTGGATGAGACACGTCAGCAGGACAACCCGAGCGCCCACCGCTCCTTCCATCCGGCTGAGCACGCCGGCGAAAGAGGACCGGGCCGTACGAAGTCCCCGGAGGAGACGAAGTCCGTTCCGGGCGACACGGCCAAGAATCTCGGTGCAAGGGGCGAGGAGTACGGCGACGCGGACGAGAAGGGCAGACGCGACACCGGACGCAAGGGCCGCTCCCAGCGCCCAAGCGGCACGAAGGACGCTTCTGCCACAACCGGCGTGGACCCCCAGGACCCGCCGACCGGGCGCCGACGGGGTTAGGGCCCGTCCGGGGATCGTGCCGGAGACACGGAGTCCGGCACGCCGATCCACAGCGTTGTCGCCGGTGGCCGACGCTCCGCATCGACGCCCGACTCCGCCTCACCACTTGACGCACGCCCCCACGCTCGAAGCAACCTCGCGCAGGGGCGCCCCCGCGCGGGGGGGGTGCCTCTATGTCCTTCGTCAAGGCGCCCAGGTTTGGTTTGGTGTGGTTTGGCCTGTTTGGGTTATGCCGCGAGTTCGACGTCCTTGGGGACGCGGGGTTCGTAGAAGGTGCCGTCGCGGAGCATGCCGAACAGGACGCAGATGCGTTGACGGACCGGGCGGCGGCCGGGCCTCTCATCAGCGTCTCCGACGGCACCTCCCGGGCCCGGTGACACCACCCCCCAGGTCATCGACTTCGACAGGGGGACACAGTCATGCCGGGCCCGGAGGCCAGCGGCCCTCTTGCAGGACCGCGGAAAACATAACGGGGGGCGCCCCACGCCTCCGTTCACCTGCGCTGAAGAGACACCGCGGTCTTGCTCCGGCCCGTCCGCCGTCCAGGCCCCGGCGGTCCGGCCGGCGCCTGGACGGCCGCCTCCTCGACGCACAAGGCCCGTGTCAGCAGATCCGCGGCAGTTGCTCCCCGATCGGCAGATCGACCACCCGCGTTCCCCCCAGGCCGGTCCGGGCCACGACCATGCCGGGATGCGCCTCGACGGCCTCACCGATGATCACTGAGTCCGCGCCCAGAGGGTGGGCTCGCATCGCTTCCAGGACGGCGTCGGCGTGCTCGCGGGGGACGAAGGCCACCAGCTTGCCCTCGTTGGCGATGTACATGGGGTCCAGTCCGAGAATGGCGCAGGCGTTGGCCACGGCCGGCGGGACCGGGACGTCGCGTTCCCGGATGACGACCCCGGTGCCTGAGGCCTGCGCGATCTCGTTGAGCGTGGCCGCCAGGCCGCCTCGGGTGGGATCGCGCAGTACGTGCAGATCGGGGGTGACGGCGAGCATGGCGTCGACCAGCCCGCCGAGCGCCGCGCAGTCGCTCTTGATCTCCACTCCGAATTCCAGGCCCTCGCGAACGCTCATGACCGCCACCCCGTGGACGCCGATCGCACCGCTGACAATCACGACGTCGCCGGGGACGACCCGCGAAGGACGCAGATCGACACCCGCCGGGACGAGACCGATGCCCGCGGTGTTGATGTAGATCCCGTCGCCGTGGCCGGCCTCCACCACCTTGGTGTCGCCGGTGGCCACCTCCACACCGGCGGCGCGCGCGGCCGCACCCAGCGCCTGGGACACCCGTGTGACCACGTCCAGCTCGACGCCCTCCTCCAGGATGAATCCGCAGGAGAGGTACGCGGCTCGGGCGCCGCTCATGGCGAGGTCGTTGACAGTGCCGTTGACCGCCAGGTCACCGATGCTGCCGCCGGGGAAGAACAACGGCCGCACCACGTAGGAGTCGGTGGAGAACGCCAGCCGGGCCCCGCCCAGGGAGAGGACGGCGGCGTCACCCATCTGGGCGAGCGCCTCTCCCCCGAAGGCGGGCGCGAAGATCTGCTGGACCAGCTCGGCGGAGAGGACGCCACCGCCACCGTGGCCCATGACGACCCGGGGCCGGTCACGCACAGGCGCCGGACATGTCCAGCTCTCGACGTCGAGGGCGGGGAGAGTGGTGTCAGACAACGGGGCTCGCCTCCCGAACCGTCGTGGTGGTGGTGACGTCCAGACGTCGGTAGAGGTAGTACGCCGCGCAGGCGCCCTCGCTGGAGACCATGGTGGCTCCCAGGGGGGTACGCGGGGTGCACAGGGTGCCGAAGGCCTCGCACTCGTGCGGCTTGAGCAGCCCCTGCAGGACCTCTCCGCTGCGGCACTCGGCGGGTTCCTCCGTCCGGATTCCACTGACCGAGAAGCGGTGCTCGGCGTCGTGGTCGCGGTACTTCGGCGACAGCCGCCAGCCGCTGCCGGGGATCACCCCGATGCCACGCCAGGCGCGGTCGGTGACCTCGAAGACGTCCTCCAGCATGGTCCGGGCGGCCGCGTTGCCCTCCGGGCGGACGGCACGGGCGTAGGCGTTGTCGACACTGTGCTCACCGCGTTCCAGCTGACGGACCGCCCGGCGCACGCCTTCGAGGATGTCCAGTGGCTCGAAGCCCGTCACGACGATCGGCACGCGGAAGCGTTCCGCCAGCTCCGGGTACTCCCCCACACCCATCACGCTGCAGACGTGCCCGGCCGCCAGGAAGGCCTGCACCCGGCAGCTCGGCGACGACATGATCGCCTCGATGGCCGGGGGGACGCGGACATGGGACACCAGCATGCTGAAGTTCTGGATGCCCAGCTTCCGGGCCTGATGGACCGTCATGGCGTTGGGGGGTGCCGTCGTCTCGAAGCCGATGCCGAAGAACACCACCTCGCGGTCCGGGTTCTGCTGCGCGATCCGCAGCGCGTCGAGCGGCGAGTAGACGACGCGCACGTCGCCGCCTTCCGCGCGGACCTGGAACAGGTCCCGTCCCGTGCCCGGCACGCGCAGCATGTCACCGAAGGAGCAGAAGATCACCTCCGGTCGGGAGGCGATCTCCAGCGCCTTGTCGATGACCTCCAGCGGGGTCACGCACACGGGACAGCCGGGACCGTGGATCAACTCGACTTCCTCCGGCAGGAGCTGGTCGATCCCGTGCCGGATGATGCTGTGCGTCTGCCCTCCGCACACCTCCATCAGGGCCCACGGCCTGGTCACCGTGGCGTGGATGTCGTCGAGGAGCCGACGCGCCAGCTCCGGGTCCTGGAACTCGTCGATGTACTTCACTGGTTGCGCTCCTCTTCAACCGGGCCCACGCCCGCCTCCGCCGCCGCCGTCTCCCAGGGGTCGCCGAACTCCTCCTGCAACAGGCCGAGTTCGGCGAAGAGTTCGAGCGTCTGGCGCGCCGACTCCTCGTCCAGCCGTTGCAGCGCGAACCCGACGTGGACGATGGCGTACTCGCCGACCTGGAGGTCGGGCAGATACTCCAGGCACACCTCCTTGACCACGCCGCCGAAGTCGACGGTGGCCATCCGGGTGCCGTCCCGTTCCTCGATGTCCAGCACTCTGCCGGGTACCGCCAGGCACATGAGCCTCTCCTCGCTGTGGGGTCGCGCGTCGCTCAGTCGGTGGGAGTGGGAGTGTGAGTGGCCCGGGCGGCCACCATCAGCTGGCCGAGCGCCAGGCCGCCGTCATTGGGCGGCACCAGGTGGTGCCGCAGAACCGTGAATCCGTCCGCGCGCAGGGCAGCGGCGCAGGCGGAGGAGAGCAGCGTGTTGGCGAACACGCCTCCCGTCAGCGCGACCGTGTCCAGGCCGTGCCGGTCTCGGGCTCGCACACAGATCTGGTGCACCAGGCCGGTCACGCCCCGGTGGAAGCGAGCCGCGATCAGGGCCGGCTCGACGCCCGCGCGCAGGTCGCCGACGATCGCCGCGAGTACCGGGGCCGGATCGGCCCGTACCGCCCCGCCCCCGTACTCCTCCGGCTCGCGCAGGGCGAAGGCGTACGCGGTGGTGTCCTCGGTGGGAGCGTGCAGAGCCGCGCCCTCCAGCTCGACGGCGGCCTGTGCCTCGTATCCGGCGTGGTGGCACACCCCGGCGAGCGAGGACACGGCGTCGAAGAGCCGGCCCATGCTGGACGTGGGGACACAGTTCAGTCCGCGCTCCAACTGCCTTTCCAGAAGCCGGAGTTCGTCGGGCGGGCAGGCGGTCGTACAGGCGAGGTCGTCGGACCAGTCGATCCCGGCCGCCCGCAGATGGGCCAGTGCCATGCGGTACGGGCGGCGCACCGCGGCGTCGCCGCCGGGCAGCGGGACGTACGCGAGGTGCCCGAACCGGGTGAAGCGGTCGTAGTCCGCGAGCAGGAACTCCCCGCCCCACACGGCGCCGTCGTCGCCGTGGCCCGTGCCGTCGAAGGCGACACCGATCACCGGCCGGGTGCCGTCCAGCCCGTGCTCGGCCATGGCGGAGGCGACGTGCGCGTGATGGTGCTGGACGCGCACGACGGGCCGGTGCGCCGCGTTCCGGTCGGCCCATCGGACGGAGCGGTAGCCGGGATGCCGGTCGGACACCAGGCTCTCCGGCCGTACCCCGGTGATGGACTCCAACTGCGCCACCGCGTGCTCGAAGGCCCGCTGCGTACCGACGTCGTCCATGTCGCCGATGTGCGCCGACAGCCAGGCCCGCCGGCCGGCCCCCAGGCAGAAGGCATTCTTCAGGTCTCCACCGACGGCAAGGGCCGGTCGCACGGGCAGCGGGAGGGAGACCGGCAACGGCGCGTAGCCACGGGAACGGCGGATCACCAGCTGCTCCCCGTCGCAGACCCGGACCACGGAGTCGTCGCACGGGACATGGATCGGCCGGTCGTGCGTGAGCCAGGCGTCGGCCAGGTGCGCGAGCCGCTCCAGTGCCTCGGTGTCGTCGGTGACGATCGGCTCACCGGACATGTTGCCGCTGGTCATGACGAGCAGCCGGGGACCGTCCGGGTCCCCGGGCAGGCCGAGCAGCAGATGGTGCAGGGGTGTGTACGGCAGCATCACGCCGAGGTCGGGACTGCGGGGCGCGACGGCCTCGGCGGGCCACGGATCCCCGAGGGCGTGCGGAAGGCGTCTGACCAGCACGACCGGCCTGGCCCCGCCTTCGAGCAGGCTCCGCTCCTCGGGGTTCATCCGCACGAGGTGCTCGACGTCGGCCGCACTCCGGGCCATGACCGCGAACGGCTTGTCCCCGCGTGCCTTGCGTCGGCGCAGGCGGGCGACCGCCTCCTCGTTCGTGGCGTCACAGGCCAGGTGGTAGCCGCCCAGGCCCTTCACGGCGAGGATCGCGCCGTCCGACAGCAGGGCGCGGGCCTCGGTGACCGGGTCCGCCCCCGTGACCTCCTCGCGCCGCTGGACCAACAACCGCAGCCGCGGTCCGCAGGCCGGGCAGGCGACCGGCTGCGCGTGAAAACGACGGTCGGCCGGATCCGCGTACTCGCGGGAGCAGTCGGGGCACATCGCGAAGCCGGCCATGGTGGTGTGGGCCCGGTCGTACGGCACGCCGGTGACGATCGTGAAGCGCGGGCCGCAGTGGGTGCAGTTGACGAACGGGTGGCGGTACCGCCGGTCGGCCGGGTCGGCCAACTCGGCGAGGCAGTCGGCGCAGGTGGCGGAGTCCGGGGAGACCAGAGTGCGGGCGGGGCCGTCGGTGCGGGAGGTGAGGATGGTGAACGCGGTGCCGCCGGCGGGACCGGTGGGAGGCAACTCCCGGTGGTGGACGGACTCGACGCGGGCGAGCGGGGGTGCCTGGGCGGCGATCCGGTCGCAGAACCGGGCCACGGCCGAGGCGGTGCCCTCGACCTCCACGACGACGCCCTCAGGAGTGTTGGTCACGTGTCCGGCCAGGGCGAGTTCGGTGGCGAGGCCGTACAGATAGGGCCGGAAACCCACACCCTGCACCACTCCTCGGACGATGACCCGGCGGCGTAGCGGAGTGTCCTCGGCGACGGCGGCCTGCGCCTGCGGACCGCTCACGAGTGGGTGTGGGCCATCGCGCCGGTGACCTCCGGGTGCGCGTGCGTGTGACCGTGGTGGTGGGGTTGCCGGGCCATGACCGGCGAGTGGACGGGTGCACCGTCCGCGGCTGCCATCGCCCGGTCGAGCAGCGCGCCGACTCCCTGCCCCCGGCGCGCCGAGGTCAGGATCACCTCGACCCCCGGATTGACCTGCTCCACGTTCGCGCGGAACGCGGCCTCGTCGAACTCGACGGCCTGAGCGATGTCGGTCTTGGTGACCAGGACCAGGTGGGCAAGGCCGAAGGCGGTGGGGTACTTGAGTGGCTTGTCCTCGCCCTCCGTCACGGAGGCGAGGGTGACCCTCAGCGTCTCCCCCAGGTCGTAGGAGGCCGGGCAGACCAGGTTGCCGACGTTCTCCACGAACAGCAGCCGGGTGTCGTCGGGCAGCCACCCGTCCAGGTGCCCGGCGAGCATCCCCGATTCCAGATGGCACAGTCCATCGGTGAGCACCTGCTTGACCGGGACGCCCGAACGCGCCAGGCGTGCCGCGTCGTTCTCGGTGGCGAGGTCGGCGGTCAGCGCGGCGACGGGAACGGACCGCTCCCGTGCCTCCAGCAGCTCGCGCTCCAGCAGCGCGGTCTTGCCGCTGCCCGGACTGGACAGCAGGTTGACGACCGCGGTGCCTCGCGCCGCGAGGTGTGCGCGCAGTTCATGGGCGCTCGCGTCGTTCTTCGCGAGTACGGCCTGGCGCAGGTCGACGACACGGCACATGGTTCAGCGCTCCTCGGAGATCGGTTCGCGGGTGGGCGCGTGCGTGGGACTGTGCTTGTGGCCGTCCTCCCAGTGCACGTCGACGATCTGCAGTTCCCGGCCCGCGAGCAGTTCGGTACGCGTCCCGTCGCACAGGGGGCAGGTCAGCCGGGGTGGCATGCCGACGGCCCATTCGTGTGCGCAGGGCGTGCAGCGGGCCCGCCCCGGCACCGCTTCGGTGACCAGTTCGGCGCCTTCCAGCAGGGTTCCGGCACAGGCCAGTTCGAAGGAGAAGGCGAGCGCGTCGGGTACGACACCGGCCAGTTCGCCCACCTGGAGCCGTACCGATCGCACCGCCGTGATGCTTCCGGCCCGCGTGGCGGCTTCTGCCACCTGGTCCACGACGGCCAGCGCGACGGACATCTCGTGCATGGGTCTCCGTCCTGTGCGGCCTGCCTCCGGTCGGCCTTCATTAGAGGTGCGCGCACCCGGGTCGCGCGGCCCGGCACGCCGTCACCGGCCGGCAGGTACGCCGTTCGACGCAACCACGTGGGACACCGAGTGGCGCCCACGGTTCACATCTGTCGGATCCGCAGATAGCGCCTGACGTCGGGAAGCACCCCGGCGACGAGGGCTCCCAGGGCGGCCAGGGCCGCTCCGCCGATGACGATGACGATCTTCTTCATCCATCTCTCCTCACGTCGAAGCCTCAGCGGTTGAGGCCTGCGCCACGGACGGCACGCCGCCCCGCAGCAGCTCTTCGATCAGCCGGACGGCCTGCGGAACGGCGTCGGACACCGGCGGACTGAGACCGATGCCCTCCTCGACGGAGGCCGGTTCGCAGCCGACGATCAGGACGCGCCGCGGCGGTTGTCCGCCGGTGCCGGCGCAGAGGGTGCCCAGCAGCGCCAGTACGACGTCGGGGGTCATCCGGTGACCGTCGATCGCGGGAACGGCGCCGGTGTCGCAGCCGGGGCCGTCGTGCTCGATCACGTACAGCGTGCCGGGGGCCTCGCCGCGCGCCGTGGCGTCCACCAGGACGAGGGTGTCGTAGCCGTCCAGGACCTGGTAGGCGAGATGGACGCCCCGTACGCCGATGTCCACCACCTCGACGTGCTGCGGCAGTTGCCGTTCGGCCAGTCGGCGCGCAATCTCCACGCCGAAGCCGTCGTCGCCGAGGAAGATGTTGCCGATGCCCGCCACGAGGGTCCTTGGGCCGGCCGGTGGGGGAAGGTTCATACGTCGTCCTCCCGGTCCTCCAGCGGTGTGATCTCGTCGGGCTGGAAGTACAGGAACCGTCCCTGTTCGCGGCGGATGTCGGCGCCCGGGTCGCCCTCGACCGTGACCGCCAGGTGCACACCGCCGTCGACGTCGTGCAGCACCGCCTCGACCTTCGCGGTGCGGCCCCGCAGGAAGATGTCCTGCGCGTCGGTGCGCCGCAGGCCCGGGTGCAGCTCGACGCGGCTGCCCTTGCCCACCGACCGGCCGTCCACGACCACGCGGTCCCGCGTCGGGTCGAAGCCCGCGTCGCTCGCGGGGTCCCACCAGGGGGTGTCCGGACGCTGCACGCCGAACTCGTCGGGGAAGCCGAGATCCGGGGCGGCGAGGGCCGGGGCGGTGGGGCCGGGGCCGGTGACCTCGCGCAGACTCCGCACCGCTCCGTGCAGGCGCTCCAGGACCTCGGCCGGCATCGTGTCCGCCAGCTCGATCACGGCGGCCGCCCGCTCGTCGGTGCCCCGGGCCTCGCGTTTCTCCTCGTCGGTGAGGGCCGCGGTGCGCAGCGCGAGGATCTCGTCGATCTCGGTGGCGTCGTAGAGCGCGCCGGGGCTCTCCGGCGCGATGGCCGGATGGTCCTCCAGGATGATCGGCGAGGACAGCACGAGGTCGGCGCGGCCGGGTTCGCCTGCGAGTACGGGCCAGGTGTGCAGGTTGCGGCAGGCGGCGACCGCGCCCTTCGCCCACTCGGGGGGATCGGTCATCGAAAGGAACGATCCGGCGCTGAGGGCCATGAGGAGGTGGGTGGCCACCAGGGAGTGCGGCAGCGCCGCGTCCCGGTCGGCGGCGTGTCCCTCGGGGGGTGTCCAGTCGCTGGTGTTCTCGACGACGGCGGTCAGCCGCATGGCCCGGTAGGGACCGTCGAGCTCGCGGGCGGACAGCCGGACCGTCCCGCTGATCTCCTCGCGCCGCCGGACCAGTCGGCCGACGGTCCGGCCCGCCGCGTCCAGGACCGGTGCGGTGTCCTCCCGGGCGGGGAGCCGGAAGGGGTGGGTGACGCCGTCGCCGAGGAGTTCGTCCACCGACGCGACCACCTCGACACGCTCCTCGCCGCCCTCGTCCCAGGGCACCAGCACCCGGTCGTCGAGGCGGAGTTCGGGGACCGTGTCGTAGCCGCCGTCCGGGCGAGCCCGCTGCACCGTGCGCCGTCGGGCGTGCAGGAAGCGCACCTCGACCGAGAGGGTCGCGCCCGCCTTCGGTTCCATCAGGCACTCGGTGTGCTGGAAGTCGTGCTCCTCGCACTCGGCGCCCCAGCCTGGCGGCACCAGTACCCCGAACTGCCAGCGCAGCCGGTTCTTGGCCGCCGAGGCGCGGTACGGGTAGAGCACATAGCCCTCGAAGAGGACGGCGTCGGCCACCTGCCGGGCGAGGGCGAACCGCTCCTCCGTAGCGGGGGCGAACGCGGTCACGGTCACGGATCGGTCCTTCCGGTGGTGGCGGTGAGCGCACGGAACGGGTCGCTCCGGGGCGGATCGGCGGCGCCGCCGGCGTCGAGCAGGTGCTTGAGGGTCGCCTCCCAGGAGGGCAGGGCGTGCCGGGAGCGGTAGGCGAGGAGGGCGACCATGGTGTCGCGGGGCAGCCGGATCCAGCCGCAGCCGGGGAAGTGCTGCTCGACCATCTCCCGCCAGGTGCTGACCGGCATCCGGAAGGCCGCCTCCCGGTCCCATGGCACCGGCTCGACCTGGAAGCCGCCTGCCCCCGTGAACGCCGTACCGGAGAAGAGCATCAGCAGCGGAACCTCGCCGTCGGTGAGGGCGGTGAGGTAGCGGGTGGCGGCGATCTCCATGTCGTAGGTGCAGGGCACGACGAGGTCGGTCTCGATCTCTCCGGTGAAGCTCGGGACCATGACCGAGACCTGGGCGAACTGCACCGGCTGGAGCGTGCTGCCCCAGCGTGAGCGCTCTCCGAAGAGGTCCGCGAGACCGTCGGCCTCGGCGGGCCCGTAGCCGCGGCGGGCGGGTTCGATACGGATCTGGCAGCGCAGCGCGAGGGCGTGCACGTGGGCGTTGTCGGCGGCGGTGACGCGCAGCCGGAAGACGAGGGTCGGTCCGGCGGCGTACCGGTCGGCGCGGACACCGATGCAGGCGAAGGAGAACGCGGTCACGGCCGTACCGCCTCCTTCGACGAATGTCCCGCCTCGTCCACGGGCCTGGCGCGTCGCGCGACGTCTGCGAAGAACGCGTCCAGCGCGGCGCGGGCCTCGGCCCCGCCGTCGAAGCCCTGCCACAACAGGCGCATGCGGCCGACGAGTTCGTAGCAGATGTCGATCGGTACGAGGTGGCACTCGAAGCGGCCGTCGGTGCGGCGCAGCAGCAGCGCCTCCACGTCGGGTTCGAGCAGTTCGGCGAGGGGGCTGCCGCCGAGGACGTCCGTCCAGGTGGCCGGTTCGAGTTCGCTCTCGGTGGCTCCGGCCGGGCTCGGGTAGAGGGCGACGAGCCGGTCGAGCGCCGCGTTGCGGAAGAGGAAGGCGACCCCGACGGGGATCTGCAGCGCGTCCCACGCGCTCTCGTCGAGGCGGTGTCCGGGGTCGGTGAGGTAGCGGGCCGGGACCGTGCGGAAGCGGCCCGCGGCGGCGCCCGGCTGTGCCATCAGCAGCGCGCAGGGGGTGCAGGCGCAGACGAGGGCGCGCTTCTCGATGTCGACGAGATGGCGGTGGCCCGCCTCCACTGTGACAGCGCACAGCTCGCACCGTTCGGGCTGCGGAGGCCTCTCGGCGAGGAACCTCCGCAGTCCGGGCGTGCGCGTCACCGGGGACGCCGTCATCGGGCCCCCGTCGGTGCCGTGCTGATCTGGAGGAGTGTGGGCCCGGCCGGCGCGGTCTGTACGTCGACCGCCCTGACCTCCGGCGCGAAGCAGGCGAGTGCCGCCTCCGCTGCCTCGCGGACGCCCTCGCCCGAGCCGGAGCCGCAACCGCAGCCACCACCACCGGCCTCCCTGGCCCGCAGCGTCAGCGTGCCGCTCTCCTCGTCGAAGTCCACGACGTCCAGGGCGTGTTCCCGTACGACATCGAGGGCGCGGGCGATACGGGTGTCGCGGTCCTCGGGGTGCAGCTCGTGCAGAACGAGCAGGCTCGCGACCAGTTCGTCACCGAGCAGTCCCGCCGATGCTTCGCCGGGAGCGGAGGACAGCAGGTGGAGGATGCGGGCCAGGCCAGCACCGTAGAAGTCCATGAGGGAGCGGACGAGTTCCTCCGCCGCCGCGACGGCGGCCGGGTCGCCGCTCGCGGTCAGCCGCTCCAGCACCTCCTCGACCCGGCGTCCGGTCTGCTCCGCGTTCACCGGCGCCGTCGCCGTGGGCGCGCTCATCCGCCCAGTCCGCTCAGGCCGGTGGGCACGTGCATCGACTTCACGGTCTTGCCGCCGCCGACGTACATGTGGACGCCACAGGGCAGACAGGGGTCGAAGCTGCGGACGGCGCGCATGATGTCGATGCCCTTGAAGTTCTCCGGGGTGTTCTCCTCGAAGATGGGCGTGTTCTGCACGGCGTCCTCGTACGGGCCGGGCGTGCCGAAGCTGTCTCTGGTGCTGGCGTTCCAGGGGGTGGGCGGGTACGGGTGGTAGTTGGCGATCTTGCCGTCGCGGATCACCATGTGGTGGGAAAGGACACCGCGGACCGCCTCGGTGAAGCCGACGCCGAGCCCCTCGTCCGGGACCTCGAACTTCTCCCAGGTCTGGGTGCGTCCGGCGCGGACCTCCGCGAGGCCCTTCTCGGCGCAGTGCAGGGCGACGGCGGCGGCGTACGCCTGGAAGTAGGTGCGGGCGCGGTTGCGCTCCAGCGCGTTGGACCACTGCGGGATCTTCCACTCGAAGGTGGTCTCCGGCTTGGTCATGGTGCGGGGCAGGTTGATGACCACGCTGTGGCCGGTGGCCTTGACGTACCCGATGTCGACGAGCCCGGACAGGGCGGTGGACCACAGGCGGGCGATGGGGCCGCCGCCGGTGTCCAGGGCGAGGTGGTCCTTGCCGTCGAACCAGCGCGGGGACATGACCCAGCTGTACTTGTCGTCGAAGTTCCGCTTCTGCGGGGCGGGGATGGTGTGCTGGTTCCACGGGTGGCGCGGGTCGACCGGGTTGCCGAGCGGGTCGTGGGTGACGAACTGCTCCTGGCCCTGCCAGTCCTCGTAGTAGGAGCTGCCCAGCAGGATGCGGATACCGAGGTTGATGTCGGTGAGGTCGTTGGTGACCAGCTTGCCGTCGACGATGACACCGGGCGTGACGAACATCCGTCGGCCCCAGTCGCTCATGTTGGCGTAGGTGAAGTCGCAGTACTCGGGGTCGTTGAGCGCACCCCAGCAGCCGAGCAGGACCCGTCGGCGGCCGACTTCCTCGTACCCGGGCAGCGCCTCGTAGAAGAAGTCGAACAGGTCGTCGTGCAGGGGCACGACGCGCTTCATGAACTCCACGTAGCGCATCAGGCGGCTGAGGTAGTCCGTGAAGAGCTGTACGGAGGCGATGGTGCCGACACCGCCCGGGTAGAGCGTGGAGGGGTGCACATGGCGGCCCTCCATCAGGCAGAACATCTCCCGCGTGTAGCGGCTGACCTGGAGGGCCTCGCGGTAGAACTCCCCTTCGAGGGGGTTCAGCGAGCGCATGATGTCGGCGATCGTGCGGTAGCCGTGCTCGGCCGCGTGGGGGGCCTCGGTGCGCTCGGCGAGTTCGAGGACACCGGGGTTGGTCTCCTTGACCATCTTCTCGCAGTAGTCGACCCCTACCAGGTTCTCCTGGAAGATGTTGTGGTCGAACATGTACTCCGCGGACTCGCCGAGGTTGATGATCCACTCGGCGAGGTGCGGGGGCTTCACGCCGTACGCCATGTTCTGCGCGTACACCGAGCAGGTGGCGTGGTTGTCCCCGCAGATGCCGCAGATCCGGCTGGTGATGAAGTGGGCGTCGCGGGGGTCCTTGCCGCGCATGAAGACGCTGTAGCCGCGGAAGACCGACGACGTGCTGTAGCACTCCGCGACCCGCTTCTGCTTGAAGTCGATCTTCGTGTGGATGCCCAGGGAGCCCACGATCCGGGTGATCGGGTCCCAGGCCATCTCCACCAGGCCGCTGCCGTCGCCGGCCGCCTTCGTCTTCGGTGCCATCTGTGTGCCGTGCCCTTCGTTGCGCGGGAGGTTGATGTGGGGGGTGCACGAAGCGGGGAGCGGATTACTCGTGTTGCTCGCGGCGGATGCTCACCACGGGGGTCGGTAGCCGGTGGTGATCTTGTCTCCGGCGCGGCGCCACCTGGGCTCCTTGTCCACCGTCCTGGCCGTGATCGACCGCAACCTGCGGACCACGGCGCCGTACGCTCCGCTGGCGTTGCTGGACAGCTTGGCGCCGGGAGGCTCGTCCATGAACGGCATGAACTTGTCGGGGAACCCGGGCATGGTGCAGGCGATGCAGATGCCGCCGACGTTGGGGCAGCCGCCGATCCCGTTCATCCAGCCGCGCTTGGGCACGTTGCACTTGACGACCGGGCCCCAGCAGCCGAGCTTGACCAGGCACGTCGGCGAGTCGTACGACAGCGCGAACTGGCCCTGTTCGTAGTAGCCCGCGCGGTCGCAGCCCTCATGCACGGTGGCCCCGAACAGCCAGGTGGGACGCAGCTTGTCGTCCAACGGGATCATCGGGGCGGAGCCGGCCGCCTGGTAGAGCAGATAGGTGAGCGTCTCGGAGAAGTTGTCGGGCTGGATCGGACAGCCCGGGACGCACACGATGGGGATGCCGGCGTGGGACTTCCAGTCCCAGCCTAGGTAGTCCGGCACGCCCATGGCGCCGGTCGGGTTGCCCGCCATCGCGTGGATGCCGCCATAGGTGGCGCAGGTGCCGATGGCGACGACCGCCAGTGCCTTCGGGGCGAGCCGGTCGATCCACTCGCTGGTGGTGATCGGCTGGCCGGTCTCCGGGTTGTCGCCGAAGCCGCACCAGTAGCCCTCGGGCTTGATCGCCTCATTGGGAATGGAGCCCTCGACGACCAGCACGAACGGATCGATCTCGCCCCGCTCCCCCTTGAAGAACCACTCGATGAACGTGTCCGCGCCGCCGACCGGACCGCACTCGAAGTCGATGAGCGGCCAATGGACGGCGATCTTGGGAAGACCCGGCAGCGCACCGAGCACGATCTCCTCGATGCTGGGCTGCATGGCCGCCGTCAACGCGACCGAGTCGCCGTCGCAGCTCAGCCCCGCGTTGATCCAGAGAATGTGGATCGTGGGTGTCTCGTCGGCGGGCGCAGCGCCGACTGTCTTCGTCGTCGCCTCAGTCATGGGACCGCCTCCTGGGGAGGTAAGGGATGAAAGCCTGTATTTCGGCCGTCGTTCTTCTTCGTATCAGCCGTTCGGCCGTGACGAGACACCTTCGAGGGCCGTTCCGGTGACATCCACGGCAGAGGGGGTCGGACCGGATTGCGCAACCGCGGACGGACCGAGGTGCGGCGGGGTGCACGCCGACCGCTCCTTGTGGACGAAGGAACGGCGCAGGGCGTGGTACGGGGCGTCCGGGTCGTCGAAGGTCCGGCGCATCCGGGCCAGCTCCCGCTCACGGAAGCCGGCCAGCGGGGTCGCGCTCTCCAGCCGGTCCAGCTCCGTCTTCTTCGCGGTGATCCGTGACGCCGTCGCCGGAAGTGACGCCAGGCGCGCCGCCAGGCCACCGATCTCCCGCGCGAACCCATCAGGATCGCAGTCGACCACCCGGTCGACGAGCCCGAGGCGCAGTGCGCTCGCCGAGCTCACCGGGAGGGCCTCACACATGAGTCGTTCGGCGGTCGCGGGCCCCACCCTGCGCGGCAGGGTGTGGGTCCAGTACTCGGAGCCGTACAGGCCCATCAGACGGTAGTGCGGGTTGAGTACGGCGCCGGAGCGGCACCAGACCTCATCGGCCGCCAGGGCGAGCATCACTCCGCCCGCCGCGGCGTTGCCCGCGACCGCCGAGACCACCAGCCGGTCCGTCGTCGTCAGGACCGCCTCGACCAGATCGTCGATGGCGTTGATGTTCGCCCAGGACTCGGCGCCGGGGTCTTCGGCGGCCTCGATGACGTTGAGGTGGATCCCGTTGGAGAAGAAGTCCCGTTCGCCGCCCAGCACCAGCATCGACGTGGGCCGCGCGCATGCTTCTCGATAGGCGTCCAGCAGACGTCGGCACTGCTCCGTACTCATGGCGCCACCGGGGAAGGCGAACCAGAGGAAGCCCACGTTCCCGTCCTCCCGGTAACGGATGTCCGTCCAGGTACGGTGCCGCGCCTCGGGCAACAGGGGCGGAGCATGCTCGGGCAGCGGCGGCAGCCGGTCGCCCAGGGCCCGCACGGCGGGCAGTTTGAATGTGGGCGGCTGCCCGGGCCCGCGCCGGGGCCGCAGTTCGGGGATCCACACGGCACCGTCCCTGGTGGCCCGGCAGACCGCCCCGGCCCGGGTGGCCAGCAGCTCGCCCGGGCGGCCCCGCAACACGGTCTCGGGATGACCGCCGTGCAGATACCACTCACCGCCGAGCAGCACGTCCAGCACACCGGGCTGCGAGTCCGCCGCCCTCAGCTTGCGCAGGACGATCCGCGTGGAGTCCTCGGCCCAGTCGATTCGGCGGACGCTCTGGTCGAGGTAGGGACGCGAGCGCGTACGGGCACCCGTCGCGTCCTGCTTGCGCGGTACGTGGGTTCCCCCGGCGAAGCGCTCCACCGCGAGCATGACGGCCTCGATCGCGGCGTCGGCGATCTCACCCCGGTACAGCTCGCTCTTGGGCACCTGAGGGATCCGACACTCGACGGAGGCCCACACGTCACCGGCGTCCATCTCCCCGTCGGCCTGCAGGACCGTGACGCCCCACTGGTCGACGCCCTCGTGAATCGCCCAGTCCAGGGAGGACGGTCCTCGGTCGCCCACGGGCCCCGGATGGACGACGAGGCACGTGTGCGCCGCCCACACCTCTTCTGGAATCTCCGTCTTCAGCATCGGCGCCACGATGAGATCCGGTTCGTGCCGCCGCACGGCTTCCGGCAACGGGCTGCCGGGCAGGGCGAGTTCGACCGCCACGGTGTGGCCGCGGTCGCGCAGTTCGGCGTGGGCGCGCTGGGTGAGGCTGTTGAACGCGCTGGCCAGGATCAGGATGTGCACGGCTGCCTCCGGGCGGACGAACGGCAGGCAGGGATGACCGCCGACCGCGATCCTCGGCCAGGGCGGCCTGCCGTTCCCGACGACAGACGGTGAGGTCATCCGAAAGCGGGCGCCGATCCGCCGTCCGGCCTCACCGGCCGTCCCCCGCGACGGCACCGGCCACCCGGCTCACCGAGTCAGCGGTTGTGAACGATCACTGTCGTCGCAGACCGCTGGTGATGCGCTCCCACGGGGAGCGGGTGGCACCGAAACGGGTCTCGTGCGTCCAGATGTGGGTGCACGACCGGCACTGCAGGTGAAGCAGGCTGCCGACGTTGGAGAGCAGGTAGCGCCAGTGCTCGGAGCAGGTGCGCCCCTGCTCGCAGGTGCCGCACCCGCGACGGTCGTCGCAGTTCGGGCAGGCCACCCAGGCGCGACGCCCGATGTCGGCCTGCGGGTCAAGCGGCAGCATGGCCGTCCCCCCTCCGCGGAAGCACACCGGCGGAGACCAGCTCGTCGTACACCCGCTGCTGATCCGCGCTGAGGCCGGAGTACAGCAGCTCGTACGCCGCTTCCTCGCCGCGCAGTGCGGCGAGGGGGTCCCAGTCGGAGCCGAGAGCGTCCAGGACATGAGCGCGCCGGAGGAGTTCGTGTGAGCTCAGGTCCACGGCGAAGTCGACCGTGGGGAGGGCGCCAGGTCGGTCCGCCGCAGCCATGTTCGTCTCAGCGGGTTCGTCCGGTTCGCCAGGAAGGGCACGGCCATGGGAGGACATGCGACCGAACGTAGGTAAGCGTTCCTCGCCCCGGCAAGAGCAGGTGGGAGAAGTCACACCAGGTCCGCGGTCCCGGGAAGTCCGGAGGCGGACCCCGCATCGGCCGGGTGGAGCTGGGCGAATTCCTCGTACCCCCGCGTCTGATGGTGTCGCAAAGGTGTGGCCCGACCCGGTGAAGAAGTGCACGATCTGTCGGGCGAGGGGATCCGATCAAACGAGTTTCCGGCTCGTCGAGCATCTGAACGCCGCCGGCATCGCCACATCGATCGGATCGGTCGGCGACGCCCACGACAACGCGATGACGCGATGACGCAATCCTTCTGGGTCCGGGTCCAGGTCGGACTCCTCAACCGCAGACACTGGCGGACGCTGCTGGAGCTGTCCACCGCGCTCTTCGAGTACCTGGAAATCTTCCATAACCGTCAGCCCTGAAACCAAGCAACTCGGCTCCACCCAACTCGGGGCAGTCCGGAGTCTTCACCGGGCGGTTATGACGGCACATCACGATCTGATGCAGAAGGCGGCCCGGCCCGTCCCCGGCCCAACTGGCTGGCGTCCTGGACCTGGCCCACCGTCAGGCGGGCGGGCGGGCGAAGAGGCGGTGCGCTGCCGCATCGACTTGAAGTACGACCTGGCCTTGGACCTGCCGATCCCGGCTTCCATCGCAACGTGCCGACCGCCGTGCGCCTGAGTCGAACTTCAACTCAGGCTATTCCAGGGGCTCCGCCACCGGACGCCCCACCCACGCTGTGAGTACCCCGCCCCGCCGGCCACGCTGCGGCAGGCGGGGCGTCACGATCATCTGCCGGTCACATCACACCGAATCCGGCTGCTGAACGCTCTCGCGGGGGCCGCGACCCGGCGTCAGTATCAGGGCCACGACCGCTGCTGCGGCGGCCACGACGGCGCCGGTGGTGAAGCCGCGCGAGAAGCCCGCCTCGTCGGTTCCGGCGATGCTCGCCGCGGCCATGCTGGAGACGACGGCGGCGCCGAGTGAGGCGCCGAACTCGTGGAAGGTGCTCACGATTCCGGAGGCGAGGCCGGCCTCGTGCGGTTCGATCTGGCCCAGCGCGGTGGCGGAAGCGACGACGAAGAGCACTCCGGTGCCGGCGGCGGCCACCGAGATGCCGATCACGAGGGCGGGGGTGCTGTCCCAGAGTGCGGGGACCAGCATGCCGACGGCGGCGAGAAGGAGACCGGACACCCCCAGTATCCGGGGTCCGGTGCTCCCGATCACGCCACCCGCCGCGGTCGCCCCGGCCATCGTCGCCAGCGCGACGGGCAGGAAGAGCAGGCCGGTTTCGAGCGCTCCGAATCCACGGTGGTCCTGCAGGGAGAACGTACCGAGGAAGAACACCATGATCATCAAGGCGGTGGCCACGAGGATCAGCAGCGCTCCCGTCGCGACCGGCCGACGGATCAGAAGCCTGACGTCCATCAGCGGAGACGCCGCCCGGCGCTGACGGACGACGAATGCCCCGTAGAGGAGCGCCGCGGCGGCGACAAGTCCGGCTGTCATCAGCGTGGCCCAGCCCTTGTCGCCGGCCTGGATCAGGGCGTAGGTCAGCGTGCCGGTCGCGGCGGTGACCAGCACCGCACCCACCACGTCGAGCCGACCCCGTACGGCAGGGCGCGGCTGCGGCGGGAGCTGGGTCCGCAGGGCGACGAAGACCACCACGCCCACGGGGACGTTGATGAAGAACACCCACGGCCACCCGGGGCCCGCGGTGAGCAGCCCTCCCAGGAGCACGCCCAGCGCCGCTCCGGTCCCGCCCAGCGACGACCAGATTCCCAGCGCCTTGTTCCGCTCGTCACCGTCGAAGAGCGTGACGATCAGCGACAGGGCGGCCGGGGAGAGCATGGCCGCCGCGAGTCCCTGCACCACGCGCCCTCCGAGGAGCATGGGGCCGGAGGTGGCCAGGCCCGCCAGCAGCGAGGCTCCGGCGAACAGCAGCAGCGCCACCAGGACCAGCCGCCGGGCCCCGAACAGGTCGGCGGCGCGGCCACCGAGCAGGAGGAGGCCGCCGAACGCGAGGGTGTAGCCGCTCACGACCCAGGTGAGCGCCTCGCGTTCCAGACCGAGGTCCGCGCCCAGGTGCGGCAGAGCGATGGCGACGACGGTGACATCCAGGATCAGCATCAGCTGGGCGACGCCCACGAGCCCCAGGATCTTCCAGCGGCGTGGATCGGGACTGGCGATGGGACTGGTGGCAGCCATCGGTTCGGTCATGGCGGGTCCCCCCTTCACAGTAAGTCAAACACCAGTGTTCGAGTTCTAGGCGCTACTGTAACCCGTACATTGGTGTTCAACTTACGGAGTTGCATGTCTCGCTCAGTTCCCGGAGCCACCCGCCGAGCCGATGCACAGCAGAACGTGGAGAGGATCCTCGACGCGGCCATCGACTGCCTCAGCCGCGACTCCGATGCGAGCGTGGTCCAGATCGCACAGGCCGCGGGGGTGGGCCGGGTCACCCTGTACGGCCACTTCCCGTCCCGGGACAACCTGATCGAGGCGGCACTGACGCGCCTGCTCGCGCGAGGCGACGAGGTTCTGGAGGATCTCGACCTCACGGGTGATCCGCGCACCGCGCTGGACACCCTCATCAGGTCGAGCTGGCTGCTGATCGCCCAGTCGAGCGCCGTTCTCGAGGCCGCGCAGACAGTGCTGCCCCCCGGACGGATTCATGCCCTGCACGCCAGGCCGGAGCAGCGCGTCCGCGACCTGATCTCCCGCGGACAGGCCGAGGGCGTCTTCCGCGACGACCTCCCCGCGAGCTGGCTGGCGAGCGCCCTCCACCACGTCCTCAAGGGCACGGTGGCGGACGTGGCCAACGGAACGCTGGAACCTGAGGACGCCCCCCGTTTCATCACCCAGATCACCCTGGCGGCCTACACCCCCCGCACTTGAGATGCGGCCCGCATTTCCTTACTCGATACATGCTGCGACGCCCTCCGTGGAGACCTGCCTCCGGCTTCGGTCGGCATCGGGTCTGAGTGCCATGACAGCTGAGGCCGCTCGGGCCGGGCTGCCGAACACGTGGTGGGGCGTGACCGTGTTCCGCGAGGACGAGCCCGTGGGGATGGGGCGCATCATCGGCGACGGCGGCTGCTTCTTCCAGATCGTCGACATCTGTGTCGCGCTCGAGCACCAGGGCCGAGGGCCGGGCAAGCGGATCATGGCCGAGCTGATGCACGAACTGGAGCAACGAGCACCGGACGGAGCGTACGTTTCACTGATCGCGGACGGTGAAGCCCGCTTCCTGTACGCAAAGTTCGGCCTCACGCCGACAGCGCCCGCCTCGATCGGCATGTACCGCACCGTCTGAGATACCGGTTGAACAGCCAGGTTGCTGCCGTCGGTCGGATCACCGGGCACGAAGGCGGAGCAGACTCGGCGAGGCGTCCGGAAAGGCCAGGAGATCCACGCGGTAGTGCTGCCCCTGGGTGTGGGCCGAAGTCTGGTCGTCGTAGTGCGAGGAGGCCGGGTTGCCCGAGGCACCGTGGCGAAGGACGTCCCACAACCCCGGGCCTGCCGGGGACGGCTCGGCCACGAATCTCCATGGTGCTCCGTCGATCACCCTGCCCTTCAGGTCGGACGAGGTCAGGCCGACGGAGTGGGAACTGCCACCGGTCGGCGTCGACGGTGCGCCGAAGAGCGCGGCGAGTGCGGGGACGGCCCTGCCCAGCGGGTGCTGGTCGGTGATCCGGTGCACCCGGTCGTACCGCCATCGTGAGGGGTCCTCGCCCAGTTCCCCCGCGATCCGCCGCGCCGCCTCGGTCAGCGCGCGTCGCGCCACGGCCGACAGCGGTTCCCGGTCGCCGAGTGCCGTTCTGGCGTCGGGAGTGAGCACCAGGTGATCGGTTTGGAGCGTCACGTCCGGCATGGCGGCGGCCAGTTCCTCGCCCAGCCGGCTGCCGATCCAGTGCTCCGTGAGGACCTGCATGAGGTGGAAGAACACCAGGGGCGCCGCCGAGTGGCCGTGGTCGTGTCCGTCCCACTCCGCCAGTAGTCGGCGGCAGGTCACGGCGAGCGGTACTTCCGGGGAATCCCTGTCCAGCGCGTCCAGCAGGGTGGACAGCACGCGGCGGGCCCTGCCGTTCAGGGCGTCGGACTGCCACTGGGCGCACGCGGCCGCGGTCACGGCGTCCTCCGTGGTGATCAGCTCCTCGATCCGCTCCGCCCGGTAGGGCGGCAGCCAGTCGACCCCCACGTCCAGCGGAGCATCCGGGGGCAGCAGTCGGTGATTGGCGGTGACGATGTATCCCTCGGGCGGGTCGACCACCTCCGGCAGGTCGTCGAAGCCGAGGAAGTCCTCCCAGGAGCGCGCGACTTCGGCGTGTCCGGCCGGGACGCTTCCGCTGCTGTCCGGTACCCGTGCGGGGACGTTCCCCGCCGTCTTCAGGGCGATGGTGCCGTCCTGGCACGCCACCACCACGTTGAGCACCGGCACCCCGAACGTACGCAGCGCGTCCCGGAGTTGCGGGTAGTCCCGCGCACGCCACATCCGCTGGCACGCCTCGATCTCCACCGAGGGCTCCAGGCCGCTCCAGAACAGTCCGTACCGGTCCTCGCCGTTCAAGCCGGGAGGGTCCAGTTCGACGTGGCGCGCACCGCCGGCCGCCCGCACCCGTACGGGCTCAGCACCTCGTACGGTGATCACGCTCTCCTCGGTCCACGCCTCGTCGAAGCCGTCGACCGGCCCCAGCGTGCACAGATCCTGGGTGTCCACGGTGGAGTTGGTGATGCCCCAGGCCAGATGGCGGTTGGCGCCCGCGATCAGACCGGGCAGGCCCGGGACGGTGACCCCATAGCCGGTCGTGCCGTCCGCCACCTCCTCCTCGTCGTCGGCCGACCGGTCGTCGAGCCGCAGGCCCATCTGGTACCAGAGGCTGGGCTGGGTGAGGACGATGTGCGGATCGTTGGCCAGCAGGGGGTTCCCGGAAGCCGTACGGGTGCCGGAGACGGCCCACGCGTTGGAACCGAGGGGGCGCTCGCCACGCAGCAGGGCGTCGAACCAGGCGCGCGAGGGCGGGGGCAGGTCGGCCGGGGAGGGTGCGTCGGCCGCAGGAGGCTCCCCCACCGAGGCCGTCGGAGACGCGGAGGCCGTGCGGACGGTCACCGGCCCGTCGGCCGGATACTTCGGGGTGGTGAAAGCCGCCGCGTACTCGGGGCGTTCCTGCGCGAGCCGAGCGCGGAACGCCTCATTGGCGAGGTTCCGGCCGAGGTCGAAGCCGAGGTGTTTGATGATGGCGATCGAGTCCTGCGGGGTCCAGGGCTCGGGGCGGTAGCGCAGCAGCACGAACTCCACCGGAAGCCCGCCACGCAGCCGCATCCTTCGGGCGGCCGCGTTGACGCCGTCGCTGAACGCCAGCAGGTTGGCCCGGTGTTCCGTGGAGAGCAGCATCTCGGAGCGGCGGGCGACCCGACCGAGCGCCAGCTTCCGGGCCCGTACGTCCTCGTCGACCACGACGGCGCCGAAGATCTCGGCCAGTCGTCCCTGGGCTCTGCGCCGCAGCACGTCCATCTGCCAGAGCCTGTCAGTCGCCTGGGCGTAGCCGACGGCGAAGTAGAGGTCGGGTTCTTGGGCGGCCGAGACGAAGGGGACGCCTCGTTCGTCGCGCCGGATGTCGGCGCCCTGGATCAGCCCGCTGAGCCGGAGCCGGCCGCGGTTTCGCTGGGCGCGCAGGCCGGGCAGTGCCAGCAGTCGCAGCCCTCCCTCACGCCACTTCATCGGCGTGCTCCTCCTTCGGCCGCTCCACGGGGCGGTCCGGTCCGGAGGTGCCCAGGCCCGGTATCCGTCGGCCGACGAGCAGATAGATGACCACGCTGGCCAGGGCGAAACAGCCGACGCCGAGGAACATGGTGGTGCCGTCGTAGGCCGCGAGCAGCAGACCGCCGGTGAACGGGCCGACGAAGACTCCGAGTTGGGCGAAGGTCTGCGCACCGAAGTAGGCGCCACGGCGTTCATCCGGCGCGATCCGGTCGATGATGGCGAACTCCGCCGGATAGATGAGGATCTCGCCGAGCGAGAACACCACCATCGCCACGACGAAGTGCCAGATCTCCTCCGAGAACGCGAAGCCGGCCATGCCGACGACGGTCAGCAGACCGCCGACGACGATGGCCGTCACCGGGTTGCGCCGCTCCATGAACCGGGAAACGAACAACTGCAGGGCCACCACGGTCACCGCGTTGGTGGTCAGCACATACCCAAGGATCACGGTGCCGTCGGCGAAGCCGTCGGAGAGATGCTGCGCGAGCAGCGAGGAGATCCTGCCGTGCACGGCCTCCAGCAGCAGCCCGGCGAGGATGAGGAAGAGCAGGCGCTGGTCGGTCGCCACGACCCGCGCGCTGTCCGCGAGCCCCTTGAGCACGCTGCCGAAGAGTTGCTCCTCCCCCGCCGCGTCGACCGCCCGGCGGGGTACGGCGGTCGACGCGGACGTCAGCAGCAGGATTCCTGCCAGGCCGACCAGGTAGACGCCGTAGCCCGCCGCGCCGACGAGGAACGCCGACCGGCCGCCGGCCAGACCGACCGCCGCGCCGACGACCGGCCCGACGGCGAAGCCCATGTTGATGGCCATGTACTGGTAGGAGAACGTCTTCACCCGCCGTTCCGGCGGGAGCAGGTCGCTCAGCAGCGCCTTGCCCACGGGTCCGAAGGAACTGCTGCTCAACGCCATCGTCGCGTTGAAGACGAACACCGCCAGGACGCCGTGGCTGAAGTAGAGGCCGATGAAGGAGCCGATCACGCCCAAGAGGGAGATCAGCAGCAGCCGGGTCCGGCCGAGGAGGTCGGAGAGCGATCCTCCGACGAACCCGGCGAAGATCGAGAAGAACACGGACGAGCCGATGATGAAGCCGATCATCCCCGGCTGCAGCCCGAGTTCCTTGCGCAGGAACACAGCCAGGAAGGGCACGGTGAGCGAGTTGGCGAGGCTCATGATGCCGGCGCCGACGATCAGCACCTTCGCGAGGACAGGCATTGCTGCGGTGGGGGTGGAGGTGGGGGTCATCGCGCTGTTGCGCCTTTCCCTGGTAAGGACTTCGTGCCGGGCTTCTCGATGTCGTGTGGAATGTCGTGCGCGGTGAGGAACCGCTGCAGCAGTTCGGCCAGACGCCCGGCGTGGGGGTTGCGCAGCATGCCCTCGTGGTCCGCGTCGATGCGTTCCACACGCAGGGTGCCGGGCAGGTGCCGTGCCCAGCCCGACGAGCGGTCCGCGCTCGCCCTGCCGTCCGCCCCATCGGCCCGGACGAGGAGCGCGGGACGGTCGGCCGCCCTAGGTTCGGGCCAGCTGAGGTCGCACGTCCGCCGGTAGGTCTGGAACGCCGTCTCCAGGCCGCCCTCGAAGAACTCCACGGCGGGCGGTCCGATGATGCTCTCCACGCGTTTCAGGACGGACGCGGTGGACTCCGTGCGGAGCAGCGCCCGCAGATCGGTGTCTCGGTGCCGGGCGAGGCCGGGGAAGAGGCCGCCCAGCGTGGCGAGGAACGTCAGGAACTGGTCGTCGTTGCCGCCGGAGAGTGCCTTGGCCAGCGCGGCCGGGTCCAGCGCGTCGAGCAGGACCAGGCCGGCGACCGGTACGCCGCGCTCGCGCAGTTCCTCGGCGACGTAGAAGCCGAGGGAGCCGCCGTAGGAGTGGCCGAGGATGTGGAGGGGCCCGCCGTCAGCGGTGTCAGCGATGATCCGGGCGCATTCCTCGGCCAGGGCCGCGGCGGTCAACTCGCCGTCGTGCACTCGCACCAGGTCGGCGGTGGAGAGGGCGTAGAAGGAGCGGTCCTGGAAGTGGGAGGAGAGCTGGGCGAAGGACTCGCCCAGCCCGAGCACACCGGGCAGGGCGAACACCGGTGGTGAGCCCGCCGGGTTCTGGCGGAGCCGGACGAGGGCAGGGTGGTCGCCAGGGGAGGTCTTCGGCGTCCGACCGGCGGAGACCGGCGCGGAGGGCCGCACGGTCTGCTCCAGGGGCGCCGTCCGGGCCTCGGCCGTGCCGCTGAGGTGGGTGAGCAGCCGTCCGAACTCGTCCGCCAGGCCGGCGATCGAGTCCCGGCGGAACAGGCCGGTGCTGTAGCGCCACCGGAACGTCAGGTCCCCGGCCTCCTCGACCGCGTCGAGCATCAGCTCGGCCTGCGCCGCGGGGTCGGGGCTGCGCACCGGGGTGACGTCTAGTCCGTCCAGGTCGAGCACCGCCGCCTCGTTGTTCTGCAGCACGAGCATGATCTGGAAGAGCGGTGCGTGGTCCCGGCTGTGCGGCGGGTTCAGCCGCTTGAGCAGCAGCGCGAGTGGGACGTGCTGGCGTTCCAGGTCCCGGATGGTCTGCTCGCGTACCTGGGCCAGTAGTTCGCGGAAGGTGGCGGCGCGGTCCAACCGGGTGCGCAGCACGATGGTGTTGACGAACATGCCGATCACGTCGTCGAGTTCGGCCGTCGGCCGGTTGGCCACGGGGCTGCCGACCACGATGTCGTCGCTGCCGGAGCGGCGGGCCAGCAGGAGAGAGAAGGCCGTCTGGAGGAACGTGAAGAGGGTGACGTTCTCCTCACGGCAGGTGCGCCGTACCGCGTCGGCGACCGGCCCGGTCAGACGGGTGGTGACCGTGTCCCCCGCGTGCGTCCGCGCCGGGCGGGGCGAGTCGAGCGGCAGCCGGTGCACGGTGGGGAGCGCGGCCAGGCGCTGCTCCCAGTACGCGAGGTCGGCCTCCCGGTCCGGCCCGCTGAGCCACCACTGCATGCTGTACGCGTAGTCCACGTACGTGTACGGGAGCGGTGCGAGGGGGAGCCGGGCGTCCTGCGGGTCCTTCTGGAAGTGGGCGTAGAAGGTCTTGAGTTCGCGGCTTAGTACGGCGATGGACCAGCCGTCCGTCGCGATGTGGTGCGCGGTGACCAGGAGGACGTGCAGCGCGGGTGCCACGCGGACCAGGCGTACCCGGAGCATGGGGTCGCTGCCGAGGTCGAACGGCCGGACGGCCTCCCGCTGTGCCAGCCGGTCGACGCTGCGCCGCCAGTCCTCTCCCGGGTACTGGGGCAGTTCTTCGGGGAGCAGCCGGAAGGGTTCCGCGGGCCGGACGACCTGGATGAGTTCGCCGTCCTGCACTCGGAGGACGGTACGCAGCGGAGTGTGCCGCTCTACGACGGCGGTGAAGGCCCGCTCCAGCGCCCCGGCGTCCAGGCCGCCTTCGAGGAGCAGTGTCGTGTGCAGATGGTAGGCGGGGCTGTCCGGTTCCAGTTGGGAGAGGAAGTAGAGCCGCCGCTGGGCGTCGGTGGCCGGCTGATGCGTTGCCTCTGGGGCCTTGAGCATGCCGACGACCCGGCTTCCGCGGTGTGACGGCTCCGCCAGGCGCTCGCGGACGACGGCCGCGAGCGCACGCGGGGTGGGCTCGCCGAGGAACTCGCGCAGCGGCACCTCGACGCCGAAGGCGCCCCGTACCCCGGCCAACAGCCGTGTGGCCAGCAGCGAGTGGCCTCCCAGGTCGAAGAAGTCGGCGGTCGGATCCGCCCGTTCGAGGTGCAGCAGATCGGTGACGATCCGCAGGACACGCTCCTCCACCGCGTCGGCCGGCTCCTCCTCCCGACCGGTCTCCTGAAAGGTGAGGGTCGAGTCGGCGGCCGGTTCGGGGAGGGCCTTGCGGTCGGCCTTGCCGTTCCGGGTGAGCGGCAGCCGGTCCAGGCGTACGAAGACACGGGGAACCATGTAGCCGGGGAGTGTCACGGCGAGTGCCTCGTACAGCGACTCCGCCGAGAGGCTCGCTGCCCCGGCCGGGACGACGTACGCCACCAGGCTGTCGCCCCGTCCGGGCAGCTCGCGGGCGACCACCGCGGCCTCGGCAAGGGAGGGCAGGGCACGTAACGCCTGTTCGATCTCGCCGAGTTCGATGCGGAAGCCGCGGATCTTGACCTGGTCGTCCTTGCGCCCGCGATACTCGTACTCCCCGGTCGGAGTGAGCCGAGCCAGGTCGCCGGAGCGGTAACCGCGCCCACCGCCCTCGGGCAACTCGACGAAGCGGTCCCGGTTCAACTCGGGGCGTTTGAGATAGCCGAGGCTGACACCGGGGCCGGTCACCACGATCTCGCCGACCTCCCCGTCCGCCACTGCGGACAGATCGTCGTCCACCAGCAGGAATCCGAGACCCGGCAAGGGGTGGCCGATCAGCGAGGCACCCGCCCGGAGATCCTCACTCCGCACCCGGCGGAAAGAGGCATGCACCGTCGTCTCCGTGATCCCGTACATGTTCACCAGACGGGGTGCGTCGTCCCCGTACTTCTCCACCCACGCCCGCAGATCCGCGAAATGCAGGGCTTCCCCGCCGAAGATCACCCAGCGCAGCGGCAGCCGGTCGGCGAAGCCGGTGTCCTCGGCAGCCAGTTGGTGGAAGGCTGCCGGGGTCTGGCAGAGGACGGTGATCCGTTCCTCGCGGAGCAGCCGCCGCAGCGCCACCGGGTCCATCGCGGTCTGTGCCGGTACGACGACCAGGCGGCTCCCGTACAGCAGTGCGCCCCACATCTCCCAGACGGAGAAGTCGAAGGCGAAGGAGTGGACCAGCGTCCACACGTCCTCGGGGCCGAAGTCGTACCCCTCCTCACACGCGGCAAGCAGACTCAGCACATTGCCGTGAGAGACCTGCACACCCTTCGGGCGGCCCGTGGTACCGGAGGTGAAGATGATGTACGCGCGGGTGTCCCGGTCGATCGTGGTTCTCGGCCCCGCCGTGTCGGCCTCGGGCAGTGGATCGTCCACGTACACGGCGGGTACACCGTTGGGCACTTGCCCGGTAAACGCCCTCGAAGTGATCAGTGCCGCGGGCTCCGCATCCTCGACGATCAGTTCCAGACGCGCACGCGGCGTCTCCGGGTCCAAGGGGACATACGACGACCCCGTACGCACCACCGCCAGTGCCGCCGCCACCATCCACGCCGACCGCTCCAGCAGAATCCCCACCGGACGCCCCGGATCCGACACGACCGTGCCCAACACTATCGCCAACTGATCGGCGACAGCGTCCAGTTGACGGTACGTCCAGCTCCGCTCCCCGTCCTGGACAGCGACCCGGTCCGGGAACTCGGCCACCACCGCGGCGAACGCCTCGGCCAGATGTCCCGCCTGGTTCGGGACGGAGTCGGGCCGGGTGGTGCCGGTCGCCGGGAGGGGCTGCGGGGCAGGCGGACGGCCACGCAGAGCGACACGTCGGCGCAGCAGTTCCGAACGGTCCTTCTTCATCGATTCATCCTTCGCTCACGTCGTACGTCCGGCAGGTCAGAGGGTGAGCAGCAACGCCGGCAGGAGTCCCTGAGCCTCCACCCGGTCGACGAACGCCGACCAGTGCGGGGAGTCGGCCACCGTGGCGGCCTCCGCCGCGTTGGCGAAGTCCAGCCTGCGACCGGTGAGTTCCGCCCAGATCAGGGCGAGTTCCGCGCACTCCTCCGCGGTGGCCAGCGGCACCGTCCCCAGGCTGCGGTCCGGCTCGTCCAGGAAGGCGTCGAGGACCCGGGCCACGGCGTCGACCAGTCGCTCCACGGTGGCCGCGGTGAACAGGGCGGAGTCGTACTGGAGGTCGAGGCGCAGGCGGTCCCCCTCCAGGAACCGGAAGAACAGGTCGAACTGGCTGGTCTGCGGGGGCATCTGCTCCAGGATGGCGGTCAGTCCCGGCAACTCCCCCAGTTCCATGGGGTAGTTGTCCACGGTAACCACCACCTGGACCAGCGGTGGCACGCCGGGCCGACGGGCGACATCCGCCGTCCTGACGATCTCCTGGAACGGCGTCAGCTGGTGTTCCAGCGCGGTCAGCACGCTCGCCATGACGGATTCCAGGAGGTCGGCTGCGGAGCGGTCGAGGTCCACCTGGTAGCGGCAGGGCAAGGTGTTGGCGAAGAAGCCGAGCAGGTGTTCCGTGCCGGGTACGGCGCGGCCGGCCACACCGGTGCCGAGCACCACGTCCGGCTGCTGGCCGAAGCGCGCCATGACGACCGCGGTGGCCGCCTGGACGAGCATGAAGAGGGTGGTCCGGCGTGCCCGGGTGAGGTCGGTGAGACGCCGAGTCGCTTCCCCGTCCCAGGTCCGGGTGGCGTACCCCGGGGCCCGGGAGCGATCCTCGGTGCGCTCGTGGTCGGTGAACAGGGGGAGTTCTCCCGGGTAGCCGTCCAGGTACGAGCGCCAGAAGGCCCGTTCCTGGTCTGCGGAGGACTCCAGCCGCTGCTGCTGCCAGACGGCGTAGTCGCCGTACTGGACGGTGAGTTCGGGCAGGCGCGGCGATCGGTCCTCCTGGTGGGCCAGGTACGCCTCGGTGATCTCCCGGACGGCGACGTCGATCGACCAGCCGTCGGAGATGACGTGGTGGCTGCTCCACTCCAGGATGTGCTCGGTGGCGGAGAAGGAGTACAGCCGGATCACCGCCAGCGGACCGCACTCCAGGTCGTAGCGGCGCCCGGCGGCCCGCTGCCAGACATAGTCCTTCCGTGCCTCGAAGTCCGCGTCGACGTCGTCGGTCACCTCTTCCACCTCAAGGTGGACCCGGGCCTCGGGCGCCGGGACCTGGTACGGGATGCCGTCGCGGACGAGGAAGCGCACGGAGAGGGTCTCGTGGCGGTCCACGAGGGTGTCCACCGCGTATCGGAGGGCGTCGACGTCGACGCGGCCGGTGAGGCGCAGGAGCGAGACTCCTTCGTAGGAGCGGTCGTCGGGGTCGACCTGGCTGAGGAACCACAGGCTGGCCTGATTGCCGGCGAGCGGGAGTTCCACCGTGCCCTCCGGCCGCCGGGGGATCGTTGCGGTGTTGAGAGAGGCAGGCCGGTCCGTGCCGGTGCCGGCCCCGTAGAGGGCCGCAAGCTCGCGGGGCGTCGGGTTCTCGAAGAGCGTGCGCAGCGGAAGGTCCACGCCGAACCGGTCGCGCAGCCGGGCCATCACCTGGGTGGCGTGGAGCGAGTGTCCGCCGAGGTCGAAGAAGTTGGTGTTCGCGCCGGGGCGGTGGTCCAGTCGGAGGACGGACGCCCAGGTGTCGCACACCGCGGCCTCGGTGGGCGTGGCGGGTTCTTCCGCCTGCTCCGTCGGCGCCGTGACCAGGCTGTCGACGTCCCAGGTGGCGAGCACCTTGCTGTCGACCTTCCCGTTGGTGTTGCGCGGGAGTTCGTCGAGGCGGATGAGGAAGTCCGGGACGGCGTAGCGGGGAAGCGTCCTGGCCAGCCGGTCACGGACGTCGGACGGGGCGACGTCCAGGCGGAGCACCGCAGCGTCCTGTGCCGGTGGGGCGGCGTCGCCGGACATGCCTTCGGCGACCTTCGGCACGTAGAAAGCGACGAGCTGTTTGCCACGGCCCTCGTCGAAAGTACGGGCGATGACCGCGCTCTCCTGGAGGTCGTCGAGTCCGGCCAGGGCCGCCTCGATCTCGCCGAGTTCGACGCGCTGGCCGCGGATCTTCAGCTGGCTGTCGATACGGCCGAGGAACTCGTAACCGCCGTCGGAGAGTTGGCGGGCGCGGTCGCCGGTGCGGTACGCGAGGACGCGGGGATCGTCGGCGAACGGGTCGGGCACGAACGTCTTGGCGGTGCGCTCGGGGTCGTTGAGGTAGCCGGCGCCGACGACCAGGCCGCCCACGTACAGCTCTCCAGGGGTTCCGACGGGTACCGGTTCCCGGTTGTCGTCGAGGACGTAGACGGCGCTGTTGCGGATGGGCCGACCGAGCTGGACCGAGGCGATCCGCTCGTCGATGTCCTCGACAACCTCGTAGTGCGTGACGTCGTCGGAGAGTTCGGTGGCTCCCCACATGTTGAGGAAGCGCACCTTGGGCAGCAGCCGCCGGAAGGCGTTGACGGTCTTGGGCGTCAACGCCTCGCCTGCGCAGACGACCCAGCGCAGCGCGAGGCCGGGGAAGGCGTCCACGCCGTAGTAGGCGAGTTCCGCGTTGATCACGCTGAGGACGGACGGGGAGACCTCCAGGATCGTGACGCCGTCCTCGGCGAGCGCGCGCAGGAGGCGGGGCGGGTCCTGGCTGACCGCGTCCGGGTAGATCACCGTGGTGCCGCCGACGCCGAGCGGTGCCAGCATCTGCCACACCGAGATGTCGAAGGTGGCGGCGGCGTCCTGCGACACCAGGTCGCCGGCGGCGATGTCGAGCGCTTCGACCTTGGCCTCGATGTGGTTGAGCATCCCGTCGTGCCGGATCAGCGCGCCCTTCGGCTCTCCGGTGGATCCGGAGGTGAAGGTGACGTAGGCGCTGTCCCGGCCGGACGGCACCAGGCCGGCGTACGGCTCACGGTCCGCGGCCTCGGCGAGCACCGTCCGCAGGTCGAACACGGGGATCGGAGCGGCTTCGCCCGCCGCCTCGACGGCCGCTGCGGTCAGCGTCTCAGTGAAGGTCTTGCCGCTGAGCAGCAGGGTGGCTTCGCTGGTGCGCAGCATGCTGGCGACGCGCGGGACGGGGCCGTTGGGCAGGGGCAGATACACCGCACCGGTGCGCATGACGGCCATGGCGGCGGTGAGGAAGTCGAGGTCGCGGCCCGTGCCCAGCCCGATCACCGTGCCGGGTCCGGCGCCCAGTTCGGCCAGCCGGGTGGCCAGTCCCCCGACCCGTTCGGCCAACTCCCGGTAGCCGAGGGTGTGTTCGCCGCACACGGCGGCGGTCTTCTCCGCATGCGCGGCGACGGCCTGTTCGAACACCTGGAACCAGCCGTCCGCCGACAGAGGTTGCGGCGTGGGGTCGCCGAAGCCGGCCAGCAGTTCCCGCCATTCCTCCTCGCCCAGCAGTTCCCGTCGGGTGGGCACCCGGTGCACCCCGGCCACGATGCTCTCCAGCACACTGCGGTACAGCCCCGCGATGCGCCGCAGCTGCTGCTCGGAGACTCGCTGCATGTTCCCTTCGAGGTCCAGGGCGATCAGTCCGCTGAAGGGGTCCCGGTTGAACTCGGCGCGGAGCGTGTAGTTGGTGTGGATGTACGCCTTGGCGTCCAGGACCTCCAGGTCGGTGGCCGCAGCGAGCCGCTGGTAGCTGTGGAAGTGGGTGTAGTTGAAGCTGATGTCGGTCAACTCCCGTATCCCGACCAGCCGCTGGATCTCCGCGAGGGGGTAGCGCCGCACCGGCAGCAGGGCCGTCTCCTTCTCCAGGGCCGCGCGGATCAGGTCGCTCCAGCGCACGGCACCGCTGTCCAGCCGGTACGGAACCATGTTGAGGTGCAGACCGAAGACCTCGGTGCCGCCCTCGTCCTCGGGGCGGCCGTTGGACATGACGGACAGGACGACGTCGTCGCGCCCGGTCAGCGTGGCGACCGCCCGGGCGTGGGCGGCGATCAGGACGTGCCGGACGGTGACGCCGCAGGACCTGGCCACCTGGTCGAGGCCGTCCGAGAGCTCCGGGGGGATGTCGACGCTGAGGAAGCCAATGGTTCCCTCGTGGACGTCCAAGGACCCGCCGACCAGTTGCGGCAGGAGGGTCGGCTCCACGCCCGCCAGTTCGCCGGCCCAGAACGTGCGGGCGTCCGGGTCTTTCAGTGTCCGCTGTTCCAGAGCGATGAAGTCGGCATAGCGGCGCGCCGTGCGGGGAGCGGCTTCCGTCTCCTCGCCGTTCTTGATGGCCCAGTAGTCGCTCAGGAACTCGGTCATCAGGGAGGCTTCGCTCCACCCGTCGAGCAGGGCGTCGTGGAAGCTCATGGAGAACAGGAACTCCCGCTCGCCCAGGACGTGCGTGTGGAACCGGGAGAGCGGCGGGTCCGCCCAGTCGTAGCGGACGCGCTCCTCGCGGGCGTGCCACGCCTGAAGTTCCGCTTCCTGTTCGGCGGCCGGAAGGTGCGTCAGGTCGGTGACGGTGAGCTGGACAGCGGCCGTCCGGTGCACCAGTTGCAGCGGCTCGGAGTAGCCGGTGAGATCGAAGGAGGTGCGGAGGATGTCGTGGCGGTCCACGGCCCGGGCGATGGCCCGCTCCATGGCGGCGTGGTCGTAGGTGTCCTTGAGCCGGAACGAGAACACGTCGCAGTACATGTTGACGTCGGTCAGGTAGGCGCTGTGGAACAGCAGCCCGGCCTGGAGGGTGCCCACGGGGTAGGCGTCCTCGATCCCTGCGATGGCCGAGACGCGTTCCAGGTCCTCGGGAGTGAGCATGCTGAACGGTGCGACGGGCTCCTCGGCGGTCGGCGCCTGGTCGGCGACGGCGGCGAGGGCTGTCGGTGTCTGCAGGGCGTAGATGTCGGCGAGGTCCAGGGTCATGCCGCGCTTCTCGGCGTTCGCGCGCAGCTTGAGCGCCAGGATGGAGTCGCCGCCGACACTGAAGAAGGAGTCGTTCCCGGTCACGCCCTGAACGCCGAGCACCTCCTCGTAGAGAGCGACGAGCGCGCGGACGGTGGTTTCCGCGCCGGCTTCGGGCACGTCGTCACCCGGGAGGGCCTGCGGGGTGCTCTCCCGGAGACTGCCGGCCACTGTCGCGGCGGGCAGACGGGCCTTGTCGATCTTGCCGTTGAGGTTCATCGGAAGGGCGTCGACCGGGATGACGAAGGCGGGGATCATGTAGTGCGGCAGGCGCTGCCGGAGGTGGGCGAAGAGCTGGTCGGGGTCGAGTTCGTCGCCCGCGACGATGTAGGCGACGATCCGGGGTGTGCTGTCCGCGGTTTCGGCCCGGACCCGGTCGCCGCCACGGATCAGATCCCGGATATGGGTGATCTCGGTGGAGAGCGACCGTTCCCTCACCACCGGGCTCTCCGGCCCCTTCGGCACGGCCGCGACGACGGCGGCCTGGCGGACGCCGGGAACGTCGGTCAACGCGGAGCGGATCTCGCCGAGTTCGATGCGGAAGCCGCGGATCTTGACCTGGTCGTCCTTGCGCCCGCGATACTCGTACTCCCCGGTCGGAGTGAGCCGAGCCAGGTCGCCGGAGCGGTAACCGCGCCCACCGCCCTCGGGCAGCTCGACGAAGCGGTCCCGGTTCAACTCGGGGCGTTTGAGATAGCCGAGGCTTACGCCGGGGCCGGTCACCACGATCTCGCCGACCTCCCCGTCCGGCACCTCGGAAAGATCATCACTCACCAGCAAGAACCCAAGACCCGGCAAAGGGTCGCCTATCAGCGAGGCCCCCGCCCGGAGATCCTCACTCCGCACCCGACGGAAAGAGGCATGCACCGTCGTCTCCGTGATCCCGTACATGTTCACAAGGCGGGGGGAATCGTCCCCGTACTTGGCGAACCACGCCCTCAGATCCGCGAAATGCAGGGCTTCTCCGGCGAAGATCACCCAGCGCAGGGGCAGTCGGTCGGCGAAGCGGATGTCCTCCGCCCACAGCGGCTGGAAGGCGGTGGGTGTCTGGCTCAGCACGGTGACCTGCTCGTCGCGGAGCAGCCGACGGAACGCCGCAGGATCCTTCGCGGTCTGCGCGGGTACGACGACGAGGCGTCCTCCGTGGAGGAGCGCGCCCCACATCTCGAAGACGGAGACGTCGAAGGCGAAGGAGTGGACCAGCGTCCACACGTCCTCGGGGCCGAAGTCATACCCGTCCTCGCACGCGGCAAGGAGACTCAGCACGTTGCCGTGAGAGACCTGGACGCCCTTCGGGCGGCCCGTGGTGCCGGAGGTGAAGATGATGTACGCGCGGGTGTCCCGGTCGGCGGCAACGTCGGGCTCCTCCGCAGCGGGCTCCGGGAGTGGATCGTCCACGTAGATGGCGACGACGCCGTCCGGTACTCGCCCGGCAAGGGATCGGGTGGTGATCACCGCTGCGGGTTCGGCATCCTCGACGATCAGCTCCAGTCGCGCGGGGGGCGTCTCCGGATCCAGTGGGACGTACGAGGAGCCTGTGCGCACCACCGCCAGCGCCGCCGCCACCATCCACGCCGACCGCTCCAGCAGAATCCCCACCGGGGATCCCGGCTCCGACGACACCTCGCGCAATGCCGCAGCCAACTGTGCGGCCCTCTCGTCCAGTTGACGGTACGTCCAGCTCCGCTCCGCGTCGTTCACCGCGACGCGCTCCGGGTGTGCCGCCACCGACGCCGCGAACGCCTCCGCCAAGCCGCTGACGGAAGACAAAGTGGTGCCCTGGGTCTCGTTGCGCTTCATTGCGAACCTCCGGAAATCCATCTCACGTTTGGGGAAGGGCGATCAGTTCTCGCAGGCCGGCCCTGAACTCCTCGCACACGCGCGCCGCTTCGCCCGCCGCGACCAGCTCCCGCTGGTACTGGAGGCGGAACACCAGGCGGTCGCCGTGGCAGGTGCCGTAGAGGCTGAAGGCGAACGAGACGTCGCGGGGCGGTAGGTCGTACGCCTCCAGTTCGACGCCTCCGTAAGTCTGGCGGCAGCCGCTCCACGGAATCGCGAAGCCGTCGTCGAGCCAGCCGCCGGCCGACTGCTGGAAGGTCAACGTCGCCTGGAAGAGCGGGTGTTGGCCGTGTCGCTCCGGCGCCAGGGCTCTGATCAGGCGGGACAGCGGGATGTGCGCCGTGTCGAGGACGGTGCGCAGCTCCCGCCAGGTGCGCTCCGCCAGTTCGTCGAGAGCGTCGCCTTCGCAGAAGTCGCCGAGCAGCGGCAGCATGTTGACGAGGTAGCCGACGGTCTCGGCGTAACGCCAGTCGCTTCGCCCGTGGTGCGGCGTGCCGATGACGATCTGGTGGTGTCCGGTGACCCGGTGCAGCGCGCGCAGATAGGCCGCGGCGAGGAGGACGAACGGGGTGTGCCCGCGCGCCCGGCCGTGGTCGTGGACCTGCCGGGTGGTCGCGGCGTCCACGTCGAAGTCGACGACGGCCGCCGGGTTGCGTCGGCGCCTGGCCGGCAGCGCCTGGGGCAGGAGCAGTTGGTCGCGCAGTGGGTGCCATCGCTCGGTCAGGGCGGTGAGGTGTGTCTTCGCCGTTTCCGAGTCCAGTACGGCCTTCTGGGCGCCGGCCCACTCGATCGCGCCGACGCCGGGGGCGGGGGCCGGGGCGGGGGTGTCATCGACGCCCAGAACGTCGGCCAGGATCTCGGCCATGACGATCCGCAGCGACCAGTAGTCGACGACCACGTGGTGACATGCGAGCAGCAGCAGCGTGCTGGTCGGTGTGAGTACGGCGGCGGCCCGCACCAGGGGGCCGGAGGTCAACGGGAATCGCCGGTGGGCGACGTCCTCCAGGAAGCGGCGGGCCTCCTGCGGATCCTCGGTCTCCTGTTCCCGGAGCTGGAAGTCCAGCGGCAGGCTGTCGTGCACGACCTGGGTGCCGGTGCCGAGCGGGCCCAGCGTGGTCCGCAGGGCGGGGTGCCGGGTGAGCGCGGAGGCGACGGCGGCGCGGAGGCGGTCCGGGTCCAGCCGGCGGGCGACGCGCAGCGCCGTCGGCAGGATGTTGGCGGTGTCCTCCGGGTGCAGTTCGTCGTGGAAGGCGAGTTGGACCTGTCCCTCGGACGCCGGATGGGTTCCGGTGCCGTCGCCCGGCGTCCCGGTGGAAGGCGTGGTCGGTGAGGTCGCGGGGACCGGGGTGGCGGCGAGTTCTTCGGCGATCTCCGCTAGGGAGCGGTCGCCGTAGAAGAGGCCGGCGTCGACCGGCCGTTCCAGGAGCCGCTCCGCTCCGCCCTTCAGCGTCACCAGTTTGAGCGAGTCCAGACCGAGCGCCGCCAGGGGCTGCTTGTGGTCCTCCGGGGTCGGTTCGTATCCCAGGTGGGCGGCGGCGAGCCTGCCGAGTGTGTCGCGCAGTGTTTCCCGGCCGGTGTTCGGCTCGGCCGAGGGGGTGCCGACGGGCGCGGGCCGGGGCCGCAGGACGAGGCGCAGGGTGCCGTCGAGGTGGCGCTGTCTGGTCTCGGCCCGGCGTATCTTCCCGCTGGACGTCTTGGGCAGGGAGCCCGGAAAGACGAGGACCACGTCGGAGAGGTGCACGTCGCATCCTGCGGCGACCTCTCGTCGTACCCGCTCGGCCAGCGCATGTGCTGTCTCCTCGTCGGCGCGCAGTGCGGCCACGCCGTCGCGGGTCGTCTCCAGCACCAGAACGACGTCCCGCTCCCCCGGGTCCGGCTGGAACGCGGCGGCGGCGCCCCTGCGGAGGTACGGGGAGTCGAGGGAGCCGACGCTCTCGATGTCGTGCGGATAGAAGTTGCGTCCGGCGACGATGATCAGGTCCTTGCTCCGCCCGACCGGATAGAGCTGCCCGTCCTGGACGGCACCGAGGTCGCCGGTGCGCAGGAACGTTCCCTGGTGACCGGTGACGCGGGCCCGGAAAGTCCCCTCGCTGGCCACAGGGTCGCCCCAGTAGCCCTGCGCGACGCTCGGGCCGTGCACGCAGATCTCCCCGACGGCGGCGTCCGGCAGACTCGTGCCGTCCTCTCCTCGGATGACGACGGTGGTGCCGAGGGCGGCAGCGCCCGAGGAGACGATCGCGACGGCGTTCGCCGACCCCTCGGCGGCGGCCTGGAGCCGCCCCTTCTCCAGGGCGCCCCGGTCGAACAGCCCGGTGCGGTGGCCTGCCCCGGGCTGGGCCCCGGAGACGAAGAGGGTGGCCTCCGCCAGCCCGTAGCAGGGGTAGAGGGCATCCGCGTGGAAGCCGTGCTCGGCGTAGCAGGCGGCGAAGCTCCGCAGGGTCTGCTCGCTGACCGGTTCGGCTCCGTTGAAGGCGACCCGCCAGGAGCTGAGGTCCACTCCGGTCAGCCGCGCGGGGTCGTAGCGGTCGACGAGGAGCTGGTAGGCGAAGTTGGGCCCGCCGGAGCAGGTGGCGCCGAAGCGGGCGATCGCGGTCGGCCAGATCATCGGATCGTGGACGAAGGCGAAGGTGTTGAGGAGCACGGCGGGGATGCCGTAGAAGAGCGGCAGCAGTGCGGTGCCGATCAGCCCCATGTCGTGGTACATCGGCAGCCAGCTGAGGATGACGTCGTCGGTGCGTACCCCGAAGCCTGCGGTGATCGCTGTCTCGTTCTCCACCAGGTTGCCGTGGCTGACCATCACGCCCTTGGGCCGGCCGGTGGATCCGGAGGTGTACTGCAGGAACGCGAGGTCTCCGGCGGCGAGTTCGACCGGCCGGAACAGCTCGTGGTCGCTCGTCAGCATGGCCTCGACCGTGTGCACCCCGGGCCCGCCCGCCACGTCCTCCGGCAGAAAGGTCTCCCCCAGCTTCTCGGCGAGTTGGTCGGTGGTGAGCACGTGGGTGGGGCGGCAGCTTTCGGCCACCGCCGCGATGCGGTCGAGCTTGGCGCCGGGCCGTGGCGCGTAGAGCGGCACCGCGACGACTCCGGAGTACAGGCAGCCGAGGAACACCGTCAGGTAGTCGAGTCCGGGCGGGAAGAGCAGCAGGACCCGGTCACCGGGGCGGGCCGTGCGCTGGAGGTACACCGCGACCTTCTGCGCCGACCGCTCCAACTCCCGGTATCCGACGGTGCGTTCCACGGCGAGTTCGGTACCGACGAAGGTGTACGCGGTGGCGTCCGGCCGTTCCCGGGCCCAGTGGGAGAGGGCGGCCGGGATCGAGGGGAACGCCACGGGCGGGCGGGTTCGCAGTTCCGTCACCGTGCCGTCCTCCCTTCCGCCGTCCGGTGGTTCGGCTCCGGCGGGGTGTCGTGGATCCGGGGTGTCAGCTGGCCGATGGCGTCGGCGCAGGTCTTGGTGACCTGTGTGGCCGAGTCGCCGTGGGCAATGACGTAGCCCAGGCGGTCGTATGCGTCGCGGGGCGGACGTACGGCGGCTCCCGGGCGGGCGGTGACGACGACGCGGTCGACGCCGTCGATGTCGCGTGCCTGGTCGGTGCCGTCGACTCCGGCGAGTTCGCCTTCGCGGTCGGCGAGGAGGAACTGGATGCCGGCGTGGCGGGTCGGCTCCGCGGCCGGCTCCGGGGACCGGCCCAGGGCGACGCGCAGCTGCTGTTCGAGGAGTTCCGTCCCGGTGGCCAGCCGGATGAGTTCCGGGATCATGCCGCCGGCCATCCGGGCGTTGATCTCGATGAGCGCCGGGCCGTCCTCGGCGAGCCGTACCTCGGTGTGCGTGGCGCCCAGCTCGATGCCGACCGCTTCCACGGCGCGGCGTACGAGGTCCTCCAACTGTCCCGCCACCGTGCGGGAGAGCGGGGCGGGGAAGAGGTGGCGGTGCTCGACGAAGTACGGGGAGCCGGTGACGCTCTTCTCGGTGATGCCGATGCAGCGCGTCTCCCCCTTCCAGCTGAACATCTCCACGCTGAACTCGGGTCCGTCCAGGTACTCCTCGACCAGCGCTGTCCCGGCCGTGGCCAGGCCCCGCGCGTTGACCTGGACGGCGAGGATCCTCTCGACCTGTGCCTCGGCCTGTTCCCGGGTCGCGCACAGCAGCACGTTCGTGGAGCCCGACTCGTCCGCCGGCTTGACCACGCACGGCAGGCCCACCGCGTCGACCGCCGCGGGCACCGAGGCGACCTCGGTCACGGCGGCGAAGCGCGGCTGACGCACCCGGGCGGAGTCCAGCTTTTTCCGCAGCTCCGACTTGTCGCGGCAGGCGGCCACCGCCGCCACGGGGTTGCCCGGCAGTCCCAGCCAGGCCGCGAGGTCGGCGACCAGCGGGACGTAGAAGTCGCTGGTGGTGGTGATGCCCGCGATCTCCTCTCGGCGGAAGCGGTTCTGGACGGTGCGGCGCAGCTCAGCAAGGGAGTTCGTGTCGCAGACCAGCACCTCGCACTCCGCCTCGGCGAGGCCGGCGTACCGCTCGGGACTGCTGGTCAGGAGGACGGCTTCGTGTCCGAGCCCGCGCGTCGTCTCCAGCGCGAGCATTCCGGTCCCCGTGGTGTTGGACTCCACGAAGAGAAGGTGCCGGCGCAGCCCGGAGGTGCCGTCGCCCTCGCGTGGTGTGCGGGACCACCCGTGCACGATCCGGCCCGGCTCGACGGCCCGGGGCGCGGATGCGGTGTCCAGTTCGTGCAGCCCCTGTTCCGTCCAGTACGGGTCGCTGTACACGGTGTCGACGTAGCGGTCTCCGCGGTCCGGGAGGATACCGACGATGCGAGTGCCCGGTTCGGCCCGGGCGGCGAGGTCGCACAGCACCCGGTACACCGACCCGGAGGTGTTACCGGCGAAGATCTGCTGCTCCCTGGCGAGGGCGCGGGTGGACTCGAACGCCTCGGTGTCGTTGAGCCAGTGCACTTCGTCGATCAGGCGGCGGTCGAGGTTCTTCGGCAGCAGGCTGTTGCCGAGGCCGCTCTGCAGCCTGCCGGGGACGTCGGGCTGCCCGAAGAGCACGCTGCCGACGGCGTCGACCCCGACCACGGTCAGGTCCGGCAGCGTGTCCCGCAGGGCACGAGCGGTGCCACACAAGGATCCCCCACTGCCCACCGAGCCGACGAGTACGTCGATCGGCCCGAGGTCGCCCAGGATCTCGTCGGCGAGCAGGCGGTAGGCGCCAGGGTTGTCGGGGTTGCTGTACTGCTGCGGCCAGAAGGCGCCCGGCAGGTCGGCGAGCAGCCGGTCGAGCAGTTCCAGCCGGGCGCTCTGCCACCCGTGCTCGCTCATCGCCTCCACGACGTGGACCTGGCATCCCAGTGCGCGCAGCTTGGCCAGGGTGACCTCGTCGATCCGGGGGTCGGTGACGATGTGCACGTCGTGGCCGAGGGCGGTCCCGACGAGGCCGACACCCAGCGCCATGGTCCCGGAGGAACTCTCGATGACGGGTGCCCCGTCGCGGAGGGCGCCGGTGCGTTTCGCCTCCAGGATCATGTTTCGGGCGACGCGGTCCTTCATGGCGAACAGGTTCTGCAGTTCGAGCTTCGCGAAGACCTCGACGCCGGGGGCGCCGGCCACACGAAGGCGTACCAGCGGCGTGTGCCCGATGGCGTCAACCACACTGTTGAAGAGCATGTTCAGGTCCCTGGGTGGTGGCCGACGGATGTGGTGAACGGTGCTTCGGGGGTTTCCGGATCTCTCAGCAGTGGGTCTTCGGATCTCTCCGGCCCGTCGGGTCTCTCGCCCTCCGGCCCCAGCGAGCGGTAGACGGACACACTCCCGGTGAACGCGGCGCACGATTTCCGGACGTACTCGACGCTGTCCGCCTGCTCGTCCTCGTCGCCGGGGAGAAGCACACCGAGGTTCGTCCCGCTGTGCGCGAGCACCAGCCCGAGCCCACCGACGTCCCGGCAGATGCGCAGCAGATCGTCGAAGTGCTTTCGCGGAGAGAGCGTGGAGTTCATTTCCGCGCTCCGGGTGGAGACATCACCCACCGTCTGGAGATCACCGACCTGAACAGCGTCCGTGAGTTCCCTCAACAGCTGCGCGTACTCCCGCTTCTCGGATTCGCTGCGTGGCTTCTTCGACTGATTGAACCGGACGGTGTCCACCATTCCCCCGGCGTCGTGGGCGACGATCGTGAGAGGCGGAAGAAATCCCAGCTTCTCGCGCAGCCGCACTTCCCGGTGGTAAAAGGTGACAATTCCCGGGTACATGACACCGTCCGACGGCTCTATGCCGCGCAGGAACAATTCGATCTCCCTCTCCGTGAGCCGTACGCCCATTGCCGCACCGACGGCGCGGGCCGTGGCCACCAGATCGGCGGAGGAACTGGCGAGCCCCTTTCCCTCGGGCAGCTCGGTGGTGATGGTCAGAGAACCGCCGCCGCGGTGACCGTGGGCCCGCAGGATGCGTTCCGCGAGGAGACGGGACTTGGCTTTGTGCGGTGGCCTGACCACTACCTCGCGGCGGGACGGGGCGAGCCGGAACTCCGCGGTGGAGGAGGAGGTGATCGGAAGGGTGACGAGGAAGTCCAGTTCGTTCTCGGGCAGCACTCCCTGCAACAGTTCACCGAAGGTTCCGTTCGCGGTACCGACCCCGACGCCGTCTTCCTGGACGGGGCCGTACGGCGATGCCTCGTGCTGTTCTCCTGGTGGTCCAGTCATCTACTCCCCCGTGTCCCTACCGAGCCGGTGCGGCCGCTATCTGCCGAGTTGACGATCGATCTCCGCGAGCGCGCCGCGAACCCGTTCGCTGCGCCGGGCCCACTGGACGCGCTGCTCGTCGAGGTGAGCGGCCTGTCCGGCCAGCAGGTCGCGCACCGCGTCGGGGTGCGCCGATCCCGCCGACTGCTTCCGGCGCAGGCTCTCCTCCACGTCGAAGGCCACGGCCAGGGCGTGTCCGGGTTCCGCCAGCTCGAAGCCGTGCTTGAGCGCGACCTCGCACAGCAGCTCGGGGTCGGTCTCGCGCGGCGAGAGCCCTCGGCCGGAGGCGGCGACGATGTACTGCCCTGCGATGACCTGGGCTCTGCGCCAGGGCACTTGCTCGTCCAGGGTCAGCAGGTTGGCGAGGGTGAACCCGCCGAGGTACTCGCGCTCGCAGACCTCGCGCATCCGGTCCTTGCGGAACCGGAGGTTGTCCACCACGGTGTTGAGCAGGCGCAGCACGCTCCGCGCTGCGGTGAAGGCGGGATAGAGGTGCGCGCCGGCCTCCTTGGAGACCTCGACCGAGTTCGAGTACGGCGTGTTGCGCTGGCCCAGGACGAGGTCGAGGTGGAAGGCGCTGAGGTGGGCGGTCCTGCCCCGGATCCGTTCCAGGATCGGGAAGTTCTTCTTCTGCGGCATCGCGGAGGAGATGCCGCAGAGGTCGTCGGGGAGGTCGATGAATCCGTACTCGCTGCTGCCCCAGCTCATGAGGTCGGTGGCGAACCGGCTCAGTGAGACTCCGAGGACGGAGAACTCGGCGGTGATCTCGACCGCCCAGTCGCGGGAGGCCACGGCCGCGAGGGCGTGCGGCCGGACTGCACGGAAGCCGAGGAGGTCGGCCATGTGGCCGCGGTCCCACGGCAGTTCCTGGCCCGCCATGGCACCGGCGCCCAGCGGGCTGAGGTCGATCCCGTCGTAGGTGGCGAGGAGCCGGGTCAGGGAGTGGACCGACTGCTCGCACAGGGCCGCCAGATAGAAGCCTGGCGTGATGATCTGGGCGGTCTGGAGGTGGGTGTAGCCGGGCATCGGGATGTCGAGCGTGCGCGAGGACACCCGATGCACGGTCTGGGCGAAGTCGAGGAGTTGCTCGGCGGTGCGGAGCAACTGTTCTCTGCCGAAGAGGAGTTGGGCGCAGGACTGGAAGTCGTTGCGGCTGCGGTCCACATGCCATCCGGGAATGGGAGTGGCGAGGCGTTCCTCGACGAAGCGTTCCAGAGCGAACGCGATGTCCGACATGTTGTCGTCCGGGCTCGCCCGGATGCGATCGGCGGTGACCTCTGAGAGCAGCCGGCCCAACTCCCGGACTTCCTCCGGAGGAACGATGCCCATCCGCCCGTACTCGATCGCGAGCACCTTTTCGATGGCGATGTACCACGGGAGGAGATGTTCGGCCTCGTAGTGGAACTGCGGAGCGAGTATCTCGTCGTGGAGCAGAGCACTCGGCGCCGAGGTGATACGCCCGCTGATCGGGGCGGAGGAATGTCCCGCTGAAGGCGACACGCCATCCGTCTCGGGAATTTCGCTCACGACGCGGCCTGGTAAGTCGTCTGCATCTTCCAGGAGAACCATTGGCCGACGGTCACCTGGTCGAGATCCGCCTCGGTGGTTCCCGCCGCCAGTGGTTGCATCGGTTCGATGGAGGTGTCGTGGTTCGGCAGGTAGAAGAACGGGATGGAGATCCGCGAGGACGTGTTTCCCGGTTCCGGATTGACCACCCGGTGCACGGTCGACTTCCACCGGCCGCCGGTCCAGAAGGCCATCAGGTCACCGATGTTCACCACGAAGCTGCCCGGAACGGCCGGGACGTCCAGCCAGTCCTCTTCACCGCGGAGCACCTGGAGGCCGCCGAGTGCGTCCTCCACGTACAGCACGGTCAGACTGCCCCAGTCGGTGTGGGCGTCCCGGCGAAGCCGATCCGCCTGCGGTTCGGGGTAGTAGTAGTTCGCGAGCAGCAGTGACACGTGCCCGTCGAACTTGCCTTCGAAGAAGTCCTCGTCCAGCTCAAGCGCCAGCGCGAACAGCCGCATGATGTCGGCCGACAGTCCTGTCATGGCGGCGATGTACTCGTCCCAGGTCGCCTTGAACCCGGCGTCCGGCCAGATGTTCGCCGCTTTCCAGGTGGCCGGGTAGTCACCGAGTTTCGCGCGCTCCTCCTCGCTCAGGTCTCCGGTCACATGCGCCGCGAACGCCTCGTACGGCCCTCCGGGGCGGCGCAGCCCGGACACCCCGGCGCCCTGGTTCGCGCTCAGTCCCTTCTCCGCTTCCGGCAGCGTGAAGAAGCCCTTCGTCGTGGTGTACATGCGATCCACGAGGTCCTTCGGCACGCCGTGCCCGACGATCGTGAAGAAGCCCGAGGTCTCGCAGGCCCGCCGGATCGCGGCGGACATCTCCGCACGGCCGGCTTCGGTGTTCCGGCCGGACAGGTCGATGATCGGGACGAAATCGTCTGTCATGACAGCTCCATCGCTCGGGCGGCCTTGACTGCCGCACCTCTTGCAGAAGTCGGTGACCCTCACAGAGACACAAGGCTCCGTGCGGGCTTGAGCCGGGTCGCGCGCCGGGCGGCCAGGACCCCTGCGCCGGTCGCGCCGACGACGGACACCAGGGCGGCGGCGCCCAGGGCGGTGAGGCTGACGCTGACGGGCAGCCCTTCGCCGGCGGCCTCCGGAGCATCGCCGTGCCCTGCGACGGAGGGCGGCGCGGAGAAGAGATCGGGGGCGGGGATGTACGAGAGCAGACCGGCCAGGGCCGCGCCGACGGCGATACCCACCGCAGCGCCTACGAGTCCGAGGACCAGGGCTTCGACGCGGAAGGCCCTGACGACGTGGGAACGTCGCCAGCCCACGGCCATGAGCAGTCCGATCTCCCGGGTACGTTCGGAGACCAGGCCGCGCAGTGCCGTCCAGCTCAGGACCAGGCCGCCTATGCCGCCGACGACCGCGGCGATGGTCGAGAAGCGGGCGGAGATACGGCCGACGGCTCCCATGATCTGGACGAGGCTGTCGGGGGTGATGGCGCTGACCTGGCCGACGCGGTCGGTGATCCCGGCGGTGACGGCTTCGGTGTCGGCCGAGTTGCCCACCTGCACATGCACCTGGTTGACCTGGTCCGCCGTCAGGCCGGCGAGTTCCTGGGCCTCGGCGAGCGGGAGGTAGATGTTCGAGGCCGCCGTCTGCGCCGAGTCCTTGACCTCGACCACTCCGACCACGCTGAAGCTGCGCTCGCCGACCGTGACGCGCTGGCCGACCTTGGTGTCGTAGAACGCGGCGTAGTGGCGGTCAAGGACGGCGACGCCTCGCTCGCCGGTGCGCAGGGAGCGGCCCGCGATCAGGTTGTGGTCCAGGATCCGGCCCGGGCCGACCGTCCGCTGCCCGGGGTCGACTCCGGCGATGGTGGTGGTCGAGCGCGCCCCGAAGTCCCAGATCTGCAGCGAGCCCACGGCCGTGTCGACGCCGGGTACGGCGCCCATCTCCCGGACCTCGCCGCTGTCGAAGGTGGCCAGGCCGAACGGCTGGCGTACGCCGCGTCCGGTCTGCTCCGAGGGGGTGCCGCTGTCCGGCCGGGTCACGACCAGATCGGCGGCGATGCCCGCGAGCGGGGCGCGGGCGGCCTCGCGGAACCCGGAGCCGAGGGAGGTGAGGGCGATCAGCAGGGCGGCGCCCAGCGCCACCGCGGCGACCACGGCGAGGGCTCGCCGACGGCGGTGTCGCAGCTGGGAGCGGGTGTAGAGGTTCACCGTGCGGTCAGCCCTTCGTCCGCTGTCGCAGGGCGGCGTCGAGGTCTTCGATCTCCCAGTCGCCCTCGGCGCTCTTGATGGGAGCCTCGCCGGTGGGGAAGCCCTTGAAGCTGACCTCGCCGTCGATGAGGACGGCGATCGCGACGTGGCCGGTCAGGTCGTGCTCGTCGGTGAAGTCCTTGCCTTCGGGGGTGTCGGCGTCGTATCGGGAGACGCTCACCTTTCCCTTGTAGTCGGCGAGGACCCGGTTGATGTCTTTCAGGACCGGCTGCACGGGAGGGTGGTTGAGGTACACCAGGTCGACGTCGACTCCCGTTGAGGGGTCGTCGGCCTTTTCCTGGTCCTCGCCGCCGCAGCCTGTGGCGGCGAGGACCGCACTGAGCACGAGTGCGGGGATGAGTCTGCGGTTCATGCGACTTCCAATCCGTCCTGCAGCCTGATCTGCCGGTCGGCGGCGGCGGCCACCTTCTCGTCGTGGGTGACGACGACCAGTGCGAATCCGGTCTCCTGGCGCAGCCGTTGGAACATGTCGAGGATTTCCTGGCCCGTGGAGCTGTCCAGGTTGCCCGTGGGTTCGTCGGCGAGGATCAGCGTCGGTTCGCCGACCAGCGCCCGCGCGATCGCGACGCGCTGCTGTTCCCCGCCGGAGAGCTGACCGGGGCGGTGGGTCGTGCGGTGGCCGAGGCCCACCTGTTCCAGGCGCTTTCGGGCCTGCTCGTGGCGCTCGGTGGCGCTCATGCGCAGGGGGTACAGCGGGATGGCCACGTTCTCCAGCGCCGACAGTGTGGGGATCAGATGGAATGCCTGGAAGACCAGGCCGACGTGCTGGCGGCGCCAGTCGGCCAGGGCGTCCTCTCCGGTGGGCAGGGCCTCGCCCCGGCTGCTGATCCGTCCCGCGTCAGGCGAGTCCAGCCCGGCGAGGAGGTTGAGCAGGGTACTCTTCCCCGATCCCGACCGGCCCACGATCGCCAGGAACTCCCCGACGTGGATGGTCAGATCGATGCCGGCCACCGCGGTGACGTCGCCGAAGGACTTGCGGATCCCCTCGGCCTTCAGGGCTTCACTGGACACGCCATGCCTCCATGGGTTTGATGCCTGCCGCGCGCCTCGCGGCGAACACGCTGACCAGTGCTGCCGCGACCAGGCCGGCCAGGGCGGCGGAGGCGATCAGAAGAACGTCGAGCGAAGCCCGCAGCGGGACGGTGAGGGACAGTTGCCGGGCTCCGCCGGCGAGGAAGTGGGGGGTGGGGCTGAGTTCCCAGGGGACCGGCACGGTGACCTGGGTGGTGCTCAGTGCCCAGGTCACCCCCACGGCCGCCAGGACGCCGATCACCAGGCCCAGCGCCGTGATGGCCGTCGTCTCCGCGGTGAGCTGGGCGGTCACCGAGCGGCGCGGCCAGCCCACCGCACGCAGGACGGCGACATCCCGGCGCCGCTCGGCGAGGTTGGCGCCGACCGTACGTGCGAGCCCGGCCGCCGCGACGAGCAGGGCGGCGATGCCGACCAGCAGGCCGAAGCGGTCGATCAGGGAGAACGTCGAGCCCAGGGCGTCGTCGAAGGACTGCGGTGTGGTGATGAGACTGTCCTCGCCGAGTCCGGCGGCGATCTCGCGGGCGACCGCCTCGCTCTGGGAGGGCTGGGCGGTGACGAAGACCATGTTGACGTCGGTCGGGCCGGAGATTCCGGCAGCGGCGGTGATCTTCTGCGCGTCGCCCAGAGGCAGGTAGGCGTTGGCATTGGCGATCTGTCCGGCCCGGCTGGTGTCGACTAGGCCGACCACCTCGAACGCCCGGCCGGCGATGGAGAAGGTGTCACCGGTCTTGATCTGCTTCTGCTCCGCGTAGCTGAGGTCGAGCACGACAGCGCCGGAGTCCTGGGGTTTCAGGAAGCGGCCGTCGCGCAGACCGGCGCTCAGCCGGCCCGGCCCGATCCGCTCCGCCGGATCCATGCCCAGCGTGACGACCAGGTCCTCGTCCTGGAAGGACCAGAAGATCAGGGCTCGGCTGGTCGCCTCGACGCCCTCGGTGGCGGCGACGGCCGAAGCCTCCTCGTCGGTGATCGCGGCGGCGGAGTGCGGGAAGACGGCGCCCTCGAACGCCTTCGGCCGATCGCCCTCGCGCTGGGCCACGATGTCGGTGCCGATCTCGGACAGCGGGGCTCTGGCCGCTTCGCGGTAGCCGGTGCCGTACGCCTGGAGGCTCAGGAAGAGCGCGAGGCCGATGGCAAGGCTGATCGCACCGGTGAGTGTCCGGATGGGCCGACCCTTCAACTCGGCCCATACCAGAGTGAATCGGGGCACTGTTTCCTCCTTCACATGAGGTGGTGGGCAAGGAGCCGGAGCAGCCCGAAGGCGGCGCCCGCGGCGACGAGTACGAGGGCGGACTGCGGCCGACGCCACAGGATCAGGGCCGCTCCCGAGGCGAGGCCGGCGGTGAGCGGGTCGATGATCCCGGTCCGGGCGAACTCCACGGTGACCCCGGCGAGCACGCCGATGGAGCCCAGGGTGATGCCGTCGAGGAGGGCGCGGGTCCAGTCGTGGGCGCGGATGAAGCGCAGCAGCGGGCCGGCTGCCACCATCAGCGCGAAGGACGGAAGGACCACGACGACGGTGACGACGAGCGCGCCCAGCGGCCCGCCCAGGGTGTAGCCGAGGAAGGTGGCCGTGTTGAGCACAGGTCCCGGGGTCACCTGTCCCACCGAGATGGCGTCCAGGAGTTCCGTCTCGGTGATCCAGCCGCGGTCGACCACCAGTTCGCCGCGGAGCAGCGCCATCAGCACGGCCCCGCCGCCGAACAGCAGCGCGCCGGCCTTGAGGAACACACCGGCCAGCGAGACCAGATCGGTGTTCCCCATGGGGGCGGCCAACGGGAGCATCAGAGCGCCTTGTTTGTTCTGCCGGAGGGTGTTGCGGTGCCGGGCAGCCAGCGCGAGGACCCCTGCGGCGGCGAGGAGGAGGAGTTCGTCGACTCCCAGGACGTACACGAGTGCCACCGCGGCCATGAGGACCGCTCGCAGCGGCCTGCGGAGTTTGGCGGTCTTCGCCAGCCGTACGACCGTCCAGGCCGTGACCGCGACGACCACCGGCTTGATGCCGTACAGCAGCCCGGTGGCCGCGGGGGTGGTCCCGTACTCCAGATAGAGGGCGCCCAGGAGCGCGGCGAGGAAGGCACCGGGAAGGATGAACGCCACGCCTCCGAGCACGAATCCCGCCCGCCCGGCCCGCCGCTGGCCGATGTGCATGGCCATCTCGACGGCGTTCGGACCGGGCAGGACACTGACCATGCCGGTCAGATCGAGGAAGTCGCGTTTGTCGATCCATTGCAGGCCGAGTACGACCTTGCTGTGGACCAGCCCCATGGTGGCCGCCGGTCCGCCGAACGACAGCGAGCCGATGCGCAGGAACACCCAGAAGACCTCGGCGGCCGCCCGGCCCCGCGCGGGTCGCTGTACTTCGGTCATGCCGGGAACACCTCGATCTCGGTGGCCTTCACCGAGGCCCAGACCGTGTCACCGGGTCCCAGGCCGAGTTCGGCGAACGCCTCGGCGGTGACCTCGGCGACGAGCGGGGGTTTGCCGGTCAACGCGACCCGCAGCACGTCGCGTTCGACGTCGAGGCTCTCGATCCGGCAGGCCCAGGCGTTGCGCGGCGATCCGCCGGGGCGTTCCCGGTGCAGGGCCACCGCACGGGGCCTGATGCCGGCCCATACGTCGCCGTGCCTGCCGTCGGGCACGACCAGTTGGACGCCGCCGTCCACGGTCAGCCGGCCGCGCTCGGCCCAGCCGCGCAGCAGGTTGACGCCGACGAACCGTGCGACGTACTGCGAACGCGGGCGTGCCGTCACCTCGGCCGGGGTGCCGGTCTGCACCACGCGTCCGTCCTGCAGGATGATCAGCCGGTCGCCGAGGGTGAAGGCTTCGGTGGGGTCGTGGGTCACCACCAGCCGTACGCCGGGGAAGGACCCCAGTGCCCGCTGCAGGTCGCGGCGCATCTCGGCGCGCATGCCGACGTCGAGCGCGGACAACGGCTCGTCCAGCAGCAGCATTTCCGGTGCCACCGCCAGTGCCCTGGCCATGGCGACCCGCTGTGCCTGGCCGCCGGAAAGCTCGGCCGGCCGCGCTGCGGCACGGTCGGCGAGCCCCAGTCTGTCCAGCCACTCGGCGGCCTGCCGGGATGCCTCGCGGCGGGGCACCCGACGGCAGCACAGTCCGAAGGCGACGTTGTCCACGGCGCTCAGGTTCGGGAAGAGGCGCAGGTTCTGGAAGACGACGCCGACCGGACGGCACTCGGGCGGTACGAATGTCCTGGCGGCCGGGTCGTCGAGCACCCGGCCGTTCAGGCTGAGCCGTCCCTCGTCGAGACGGTGCAGTCCGGCCAGGGCGCGCAGCATCGTGCTCTTCCCTGCCCCGTTGGGTCCGAGGATGGCGACGGTCTCCCCGTCGCCGACCTCTATGTCGACGTCGAGGTCGAAGGTTCCGTTCACCACATGCATCTGCGCTGTGAGGGTCACAGGCCACCTGCCCACTGTTTGCGCAGCCCGATCAGGATGCTCAAGGACACCGCCAGGAGCAGCAGGCTGAGGACGACCGCTGCTTCGGGGCTCTGTTCCAGGGCGACGTAGACCGCGAGCGGAAGGGTCTGGGTGGTGCCGGGGAGGTTGCCGGCGAAGGTGATGGTGGCGCCGAACTCGCCCAGGGCACGCGCCCAGCACAGGACCGCTCCCGAGAGCAGGGACGGACGGATCTGCGGCAGAGTGACCCGCCGGAAGACCGTCCACGGGCTCGCGCCGAGGGTCCGGGCCGCCTCCTCCAGCTGACGATCCGCGGACTGCAGCGCGCCGCACACCGTCAGCACCAGGAAGGGCATCGCCACGAACGTCTCGGCGAGGATCACGCCATGGGTGGAGAAGGCCAGGCGGATGCCGAACGTCTCGTCGAGGAACCGGCCGAAGACGCCCTCGCGCCCGAACGCCAGCAGCAGCGCCACACCTCCGACGACTGGCGGCATCACCACGGGCAGGGTGGTGATGGCGCGCAGGACCGAGCGGCCCGGCAGTTGGGTGCGCGTCAGGATCCACGCCACCGGAACGCCCAGTACGAGGCACAGCACCGTCGCGCAGAGCGAACACATCAGGGAGACCCGGAGCGCCTCGCGAGCCTGCGGGGACCACAACTGTGTGGCCGCGTCGGCCCACGGGACACGCCACAGCAGGGACGCCAGGGGCGCGGCGAACAACGTAAGCCCGAGGCCGCCGAGCAGCATGACCGCCACCGCCAGCCACCGCGAACGGCGGGCTCGCGGTGGCGGCGGGGCCGCGGCGACCGGGGGTGGTGCCGTGACTGTCATTGCGGGTCCCGGAAACCGTGCTTCTTCAGGATCTCCTTGCCCTCGGAGGACAGCAGGAAGTCCAGGAACACCTTGGCACCGGCGGCGTTGTCCCCGGTGTTCAGGACACTGGCCGGGTAGTGGGCCACGACGTTCTGGTCCTCGGCGATGGCCACCGCGTCCGCTTTGCCCGAGGCCGCCTTGGCGTCCGTGGCGTACACGATGCCGGCGTCCGCCTCCCCGAGCGTCACGCGGCTGACGACCTGCTTCACGTCGAGTTCCTCACCGCCGCTCGGCACAGGCACATCCGCGCGCTCCAGTGCCTGGCGTGCGTAGCGGCCGGCGGGGACCTGGGGCCCGCACAGCGAGACCGTCAGATCCTCGCGGTTCAGGTCCTCCAGCCCGCGGATCTTGTCGGGATTGCCCTTCTGGACCAGCAGGCTCAGCGTGTTGTCCGCGAAGAAGCGCACGGGGCCGTCGGTGAGCCCCGCGTCCACCGCCTTGTCCATGGTGGGCTCGTCGGCGGAGGCGAAGAGGTCCGCCGGGGCACCGTTGCGCAACTGCGCGACCAGGGTGGAGGAACCGCCCAGGTTGAGCCGGATCTCCATGCCCGGATGCACCTTCGCGAACGCGCTCTTCGCCTCTTCCAGAGCGCCGCTGAGGGAGGACGCGGCGAAGACGGTGACCGGTTTCGTCCCGTGCCCGCTCTGCTCGGCGCCGCCCGCGCTGCCGCATCCGGATACCGCCAGGGCCAGCACGGCGGAGGTGACGGCCCCGGCGATCCACTGTCGTGCCATGGGGGTCAGCCTCCGGCCATGGCGGGGACGACGTGGACTTCGTCCCGGTCGGTCAGACCGGTCTTGTCCCCGTCCAGCCCGCGTATGTCGTCGCCGTTGACGAAGACGTTGATGTGCCGGAGCAGCGCGCCGTCCTTGCCGCGCAGGAGGTCACGGACCATGGGGTAGCCGGCGATGAGGTTGTCGAACACCTCGGACACCGTGCTGCCCGGTACGTCGACGGTGGCCTTGTTCTCGGTGTGCTTGCGCATGATGGTGGGGACGAAGATCTTCGGCATCGGATTCTCCCTCAACAGTCGTTGTTGTCGAGTTGGCCGCAGACCGGGCATTCCGGTCGACGGGCCACGTTGAGCAGCCGGGTCATGTTCGTACGCAGGTCGAAGAACATCAGTTGCGAGTCCAGCGGCTCGGCGAATCCGGTGATCACCTTGATCACCTCCATGGCCATCACGGTGCCCACCAGACCGGGCGCCGTGCTCAGTGCGGGGAAGACCTTGATGTTCGTCCAGTAGGGCGGCTTGGTCGGGTAGATGCACGACAGGCACGGTGTGCGGCCCGGCCGGACGGTGGTGATGTAGCCCTCGGTGTCGTACATCGCTCCGGAGACCAGCGGGATGCCCAGTTCGACCGCGGCCTTGTTGAGGGCGTAGCGCTCCTCGAAGAGCGGCGCGCCGTCCGCGATGAGGTTGGCGTCGCCCACTATCCGCAGGACGTTGTCGTCGGTCACGTACTCGGAGTACGTGGTCACCTCGACGTCGGGGTTGATCCGGTGGAGGCTGTCGGCGAACGCGTCCACGCAAGGGCGTCCGACGTCCTTGGGGTTGGCGAGCAGCATCCGGTTCAGGTACTCCGGCACGATCTCGCCGCCGTGTGCGACGGTGATGTGGCCCACGCCGGCCATCGCGAGGTGCGTCGCGACCGTGCCGCCGACTCCGCCACCGCGCGAGATGGCGACATGGGCGTCGCGGAGCCGGCGCTGGCCCTCTATGCCAAAGCCTTCCAGCCGGAGCTGGCGAGAGTATCGATCGAGTTGGAACTGGGTGAAGTCTGGCGCTTGAAGCGTCATCCTCATTCCCCCCGTTGTCCTGGATCGGCTGATTGTTCGAACAGCGACGAACGTAGGGGGACACGGATCAGGGGCTGTGCAGCAGAACGTCAAGGGCACGGCAAGAGCCCGACAAGGAACGAGATGGCCGCACGCGAGCCCGTAGCCGGCGGTCTCCAGTTCCCCGACAGGCATTCCTCGGTCCACGATCGGATCGGGGTCTCCCGCACCCGGCTTTCCAACCATCTGGCCTGTCTGCGCGACTGCGGCCCGGTCGTCGCGGTTCCCGATGGCCGGCGAACCCGATACGAACTCGCCGATCCCCGACTCGGTCATGCGCTCGACGGCCTGTGCACGGCTGTCGTCGCCGTCGCGTCGGACCGTACGTGCGCCGACGCCGACCAGAAGGGCTGCTGCTGAATGGCCTCGATATCCCTTGGCCCGTCCTCGGTCCGCCGCGACACCCTGTCCCGGCGCATACGGCTGCTGGTCGCAGTGACGATCGCCTACAACGTGATCGAGGCGGTTGTCGCCATCACCCCGGGCACCCTCGCCTCTTCCTCGGCGCTGGTCGGGTTCGGGCTCGACTCCGTCATCGAGGTCTCCTCCGCGGCAGCCGTCGCCTGGCAGTTCTCCGCCGACGACGCCGTCCGGCAAGCACGCGAGCAGACCACCCTGCGGATCGTCCCTGTGTCGTTCTTCGCACTCGCGGCCTGTGTCACCTTCGACTCGATCCGCGCGTTCACCGGCAACGGGGAAGCCGATCACTCCACCCCCGGCATCGTGCTCGCCGCGCTCTCCCCGGTGGTCATGCCTTTCCTGTCGGCCGCTCAGCGCCGTGCCGGCCGGGAACTCGGATCCGGTTCTGCCGTAGCGGACTCCAAGCAGACCCTGTTGTGCACGTATCTGTCCGGCGTCCTGCTGATCGGCCTGCTCGCCAACAGCCTGTTCGGCTGGTCCTGGGCAGCCCGGTCGCCGCTCTCGTCATCGCTGCCGTTGCCGTAAAGGAAGGCCGCGATGCATGGCGCGGGGATGCCTGCTGCGGTCCTGTCCCGACCGCGAGCTCGTCAGCACCCAAGGACGAGTCATGCGGCTGCCGGCCCGGTTGCAGCTGCTGACACCTGGATCAATCAGGAACGACCGCAGGAACAGGCAAACCAGGCTCGTTCAGCGGAACGTCAAGGGCACGGCAACGGCTCGGCAACTGGGACGGCGCGTTCTCCGCACTGCCGTCCTCAGTCCACCGTGGCCCGGGAGCACACGGGTACCAGCACCGTGCCCTCGGTGACCTGTGCTGCCCGGGGGCAGAGCGGCATCTGCACTCGGGCCTCGATGCCGTGCGGCACCGTCGGCAGCAGGCGCAGCGATCCGCCGTTGGCCTTGGCAAGGGTGTCGGCGATCGCCAGCCCCAGGCCCGACCCCTCGTGTTTGGCGGATTTCGCTCCGCGCCAGAACCTGTCGAGGGCGCGTTGGCAGTCCTCCGCCGACATGCCCGGGCCTTCATCGATCACCTGGATCTGCGCGAACGCTCCCGCCACCATGTGACGAATCGTGATCGAGGTGTCCGCGTCGGAGACGTGGAGCGCGTTGTCGATCAGCACGTCGAGAATCTGTTCGAGATGGCCCGGTACGCAGGCCGAGACGGTCCCGTCCGTGCCGGGGGCGAGCAGTGTGATCTGTTTGCGGGCGGCGGCCTGCTCCCAGGCGGCCACCCTGGTCGCGATGACCCTCGCCACGTCCACCGGTGCCACGGACTGGTCCCGGCCTTCGGCCCGGGCGAGCCGCAGTAGTTGGTCAAGCAGTGTGGAAAGGCGTTCGATCTCCGCCACGGCCTGCTGGAGTTGCTTCATGGCCTCCGGCCGGACTCCCGACTCCAGTGTCTCGACCCGCAGCCGCAGCGCGGTCAGGGGATTGCGCATCTGGTGCGAGGCGTCGGCCACGAAGGCCCGCTGAGTCTCCAGCAGCGTCACCAGGTGATCAGCCATCCGGTTGAACCCGTCGGCCAGTCCGTGCATTTCAGGGGGACCTGCGCCGCACCGCACGCGGACGTCGTACGCCCCGTCGATGATGGCGTGCACCGTGTTGTCGAACTCCCGGATGGGACGCAGCAGCCACCGGCTCAGCGGCACGCTGGCGAGGCCGACCGCGGCCAACGCCAGTGCCGCCGCACAGATCAGCAGCACGGTGTGGCTTTCCACGTCCCGTTGCACCGCCGCGCTCGAAGCGACGGAACCCAGGGCCCCGATCACCTCGTCCCCATGCCGGACGGGCTCGGCGAGGATGACCTTGCCCGGTCGTACGGAATGGCCGAGGTCCTGGGACGGTTCGACGCTCTTGCCACGCAACGCCTTTGCCAGCGGAGAGTGGAGTGCGGTCGCGGCGACGTCGATGTCAGTGCGCGACGCGGCGGCCACCCTGCCGTTGGTGTCAACGAGGACGACCGCGGTCTGATGGTTCGATTCGTATCGTCGCAGTCGCTTCTCGAAGGCCGTCGCCGATGCCTTGTCCTTCAGCACCGCGGTGGCCTCCAGGGCCAGTTCGCGGGCTTCCCCTGCCCGGGTCATGGCCAGTTGATGGTAGGCGCTCATCGAGTAACTGAGGGCCAGCGGGACCTCAAGCATCAACAGAATGACCGCAGTGAGGGTCAGATAAGTGAGGAGCAGCTTCCTCCGCACAGGCCCCCCTCCCTCAGTCACACGGGTCGGTCAGCCGGAAACCCACACCGCGGACGGTCTCGATCCATCGTTTGTCGCCGAGCTTGGTCCGCAGGGTTCCCACATGGACATCGAGAGTCCGGGTCGAGCCGAACCAGTTCTCGTCCCAGACCCGTTCGATGATCTGCTCTCTGGTGAGCACCGCCCCGTGTTCGGCCGCGAGCAGTGCCAGGAGGTCGAACTCCTTGGCCGTCAGCGCCAGTGGCTCGCCCGCCAGGAAAGCCTTGCGTGCTCGTACGTCGATACTGAGCGCCCCGGTCTCCAGCTCGGAGCCGTCGGGTTCCGGCAAGGCCGTGGGGAGCGGGGCCTGCCTGGTGCGCCGCATCACCGCCTCGATACGGGCCAGCAGCTCGCGGAAGCCGTAGGGCTTGACCACGTAGTCGTCCGCGCCGGCCTGTAAGACCATGACCCGGTCTATCTCCTCGGAACGTGCCGTCAGCGCAATGATGGGGACCATCGAAGTGGCCCGGATCCGTCGGCACACCTCATAGCCGTCGAGGTCCGGAAGACCCAGGTCGAGGAGGACGAAATCGGCCTCCTCCGCCGCGTCCACCGCCTTGCCGCCGTCGGCCCTCCACAAGACGGTGTGACCGTGCTGCCGGAGTGCGTCTGTCAGTGCGTCTGCAACGTGCTCGTCGTCCTCGGCCACAAGTATGCGCACGTAGTCCACAACCCCCCGTTAAAGCCCACCTGCTGCCCGGATTCTACTCGCGCCTACATCCTGGAGGGCTGGAATATGCGTTCGGCGTATCGCCTGCTGGAACGGGCTGCGTCCCACCAGGCCGGACCGAGCACCTGATCGCCCGTCCTGTCGTCTCCATGTCCGAAGCTGAACAGTCTGCTGCACTGCGCTTGACGGTTCGTTGCACTTGCCCCGCCTAGCGTGAGTGCCGAGATTCAACCGCCCACGCAGTGATACGGATCGCGAACCCACCCGGTACCCGCACAGCCCGCAGGAGGTCCGGCCATGAGGTTCTCGAACTGGCTCCTTATGACCGTCGCGTTCCTCCTCCTGCTCATGGCCGCCTGGCTCCTGTTCAGCTTCCACACCCCGTCCGCCGTCTGAAGTCCCGTCGCCTGAAGTCTCCTGACACCCCCATCTCCCCCGTTGGGGGTGTCAGGGCTGCCCGAAGAACCCCGTGAACGGAGAGTCGCTCCCCGGACCGGGGCCGCACGGCGGTCCCGGTCCGCCATAGCCACCAAGCCCGGTATCCCACAGGAGATATGACGTGATCGCTTTCAGCACCACGCCCACCGTGGCCCTCGACAGTGCGGGCGGCCGCTGCATGTACGCCCAGGTGGACCAGCTGCGCGCCATGGCGCCGGCCGTCCCCGTGCAGCTGCCCGAGGGGATGGCTGCCTGGTCGGTGAGCCGCGGGGACGTCGTCAAGCGGCTGCTGACGCACCCCGCTGTCTCCCGGGACCTCAAGGGCACCGTGCCCGACTACGAGCCGGGCTCGGTCGCCTGGCTGTCGCCGTGGGTGGACATCGACCACATGGCCACCGCCGACGGCAAGGAGCACGCCCGGCTCCGCAGACTGATCACGCCTGCCCTCAGCCCCCGCCGCGTGACCGCCCTACAGCCCCATGTCGAGGCCCTCGTCGCCCGTCTCCTCGACGACCTGGAGGCGTTTCCGGACGACGAGCCGGTCGATCTGCACACCGCCTTCTCCTACCGGGTGCCGACCGAGACGATCTGCGACCTCTTCGGGGTCCCGGACGACCAACGGACCGAGCTGCTGCGCCTGTTCCGCGCTGTCGGGGAGACCGATGTGGCGAGCGAGGAGGAATCCGTCGCCATCATCAACGGCCTGGTCGCCGCGATGCACTCGCTGATCGAGGCCAGGCGCCGCGAGCCGGGCGACGACCTCACCAGCTTCCTCATCGGCGCCCGGGAGGAGGGCAGCGCCCCCCTCACCGAGCACGAGCTGATCTCCACCCTGCTGTTGATGATCGGCGGAGGCAGCGGCACCACCATCAACCTCATCGACCACACCGTGCGTGAACTGCTCGCCAATCCGGATCAGTTGCGCATCGTCCAGGAGTCTCCCGAGCGCTGGGCCGACGCGATCGAGGAGTCGCTGCGCGTGCACTGCCCCGTCATGCATCTGCCGATGCGGTGGGCCACCGAGGACATCGACCTCGGCGAAGGCGTGGTCATACGGGCCGGCGACGCCATCCTGATCTGCTACGGAGCCCACGGGCGCGACCCGGGCGTCCACGAGAAGCCGGACGTCTTCGACATCGGCCGGGAGGACAAGGACCACGTCGCGTTCGGGCTCGGCCCGCACTTCTGCCCCGGTTCACGCCTGGCGCTCCTGGAGGCCAGGGTCGCTCTGCCGGCGCTGTTCGAACGCTTCCCCCAGCTCGAACTGGCCGTCAAGCCGGACGAGATCGAGCCCGAGCACACCTTCATCGGGAACGGCGTCGCGTCCTTGCCCGTCCTCCTCCACCGCCTCTCGCGGTAAGGGGAGGCCGGGGGATGCGTACAACAACGTTGGTCCACGAACGCTTCGCCGCCCGCGCGGCCGCACAACCGGACGCGCTCGCCGTTGTCCACGGCGACGAGCAGATCGGTTACGGGCACCTCGACCGCCGTGCCGACCAGTTGGCCCATGTCCTGAGGCAGCAGGGGGTACGACGCGGCTCCGTGGTCCTGGTGCACCTGGAGCGCTCGATCGACCTGATCGTCTCACTCCTCGCCACGCTGAAGGCGGGAGCCATGTACCTGCCGGTGGAACCCGATGCGCCCCGCCACCGCGTGGCCCGATACGTCGAGGAAGCCGGCTGCGCGGCGGTGCTCACCCGGCACGACACCCTGGAGCTCTTCGCCGCCATGCCGGTGACTGCCATGGCCGTCGGCGGGGAACCGGCGGACGAGGTCCCGGCCGCCCCTGACCGGACCGCGGTCGAGCGGACGGACGGCGCCTATGTCATCTACACCTCCGGCTCGACCGGCGTTCCCAAAGGCGTCCGCGTCGATCACGCCTCCCTTGCCTATCTGTGCGACGAGATCAACGCACGGTACGGAATCGGCCCGGCCGACCGGGTCCTGCAGTTCGCGGCCGTCTCCTTCGACACCTCCATCGAGCAGATCCTCGTGGCCCTGCTCAACGGCGCGGCCCTCGTCCTCCCCGACCATCTCTGGGCGCCGAGCGACCTCGCGGACCGTCTGACGGCGTACGGGGTCACCGTGATGGACCTGACCCCTTCGTACTGGCGGGCCTTCCTGTCCGACCTCAGCCGTACGCCGGCCGACCTCGCGGTACGCCTGACGATCGTGGGCGGCAGCGCCGTGCACGCCGAGGACTGCCGGACGGCGCTGCGGCTGATGCCCCACTCACGTCTGGTCAACGCCTACGGCCTCACCGAGACGACCATCACGTCCTGCACGATGGAAGTCACCTCTCGGACGCTGCCCGCACAGGGCCCGGCGCCGGTCGGCCGCCCGCTGCCGGGCACGGTGGTCCAGGTACTCGACGACGGTCTGCAGCCTGTACCGTCCGGCCGGCAGGGCGAGATCTACATATCCGGCCCCGGTGTCGCGCACGGCTATCTCGGGGACGCCGCGGACCGGTCCGGTTTCCTGCCCGACCCCCGTGCGGAGCGGCCCGGCACCCTGATGTACCGGACCGGCGACGTCGGCGGCTGGACAGGTGCGGGCGATCTGGAGATCACCGGTCGTGCGGACCGGCAGCTCAAGGTCCGTGGGTTCCGGGTCGAGCCGGCCGAGATCGAGGCGGCCCTGTCCGCCCACGAGTCGGTCGTGGACACGGCTGTGGTGCCGTGGGTGGACGGTACGGAGACAAAGATCTCCGCGTACTACACCGCGGCCCCCGCGCGGGACGGTGTCCCGCCCACCGTCAGTGAACTGCGGGCGTTCCTCGCCGGCCGGCTGCCCGCCTATATGGTCCCCTCGGTGTTCGTCCGGCTGACCGACATGCCGATGACGAGCAACGGCAAGGTCGATCTGAAGGCGATGCCCGCCCCGGCCCCTTCCGGAACCCACACCGCATCTGCACCCGACAACGCTCCGGACCAGAGCGGCCGGCTGGTCGAGCGCGTGGTCGCCGGCATCTGGCGCCAGGTTCTCGACGTGGAGCGCGTCGAGCCGCACGACAACTTCTTCAGCCTGGGCGGTGACTCCCTCAAGGCCGCCCAGTTGCTCGCCAAGCTCCGTGAGTCCCTCGGCATCCTGATCACCCAGATCCGTCCGCTGATCCGGCTGCTGCTCGACGACGCGACGCTGCGCAGCTTCGCCGCCGCCGTCGAGTCGGCAAGGGCGGGCATGCTCGCCGACGACGCCAAGGCCGTGGACTTCACCGCCGAGGCCGAATTGGGCGTTCCCGTCCGGCGCGCCCCCGCCGAACCCGCCTCGTGGGAGAAGCCGGCCCACATCTTCCTCACCGGAGCCACCGGATTCCTCGGGGGCTACCTGCTCCGGGAGCTCCTGGCCTCCACCGACGCCACCGTGCACTGCCTGGTGCGCGCCGACGGCGATGGCCGCGCGATGGCGCGCCTCCAGAAGAACACCTCTCATTACTTCCAGGACGACCTGGAGCGCTACCGCGAGGAGGGGCGGATCCATGCCGTTCCCGGCGATCTCGCCGAGCCCCGACTCGGCCTGACGGAGGACGAGTTCGACCGGCTGGCCCGGATCGTCGACGTCATCCATCATCCCGGCGGACTCGTCAACTTCATCTATCCGTACGCCCACATGCGGGCGGCAAACGTCGAGGGAACCCGCGAGATCATCCGTATGGCCGCGCGGTACCGCAACGCCCCCGTCCACTACACCTCCACCATGGCGGTCGTCTCGGGCTTCGGGACCGCAGGCGTCCGGCAGGTGAGCGAAGCCACGCCGGCCGCCCATGCCGACCGTCTGTCGGTGGGCTATGTCGAGAGCAAATGGGTCGCGGAGGCCCTGCTCATGAACGCCGCCCGCCAGGGGCTCCCGGTGGCCGTCTACCGGGCCGCCGACATCTCCGGCGACCGGCGGACCGGCGCCTGGAACACCTCGACGGAGATGTGCGCGATGAAGAAGTTCATCGTGGACACCGGGATGTCCCCCGTCGCCGAACTGCCCCTGGACTACACACCGGTGGACTGCTTCGCCGCGGCCGTCGCACACATCGCCGGGTCACGGCTGCCGCAGGGCGACGTCTACCACCTCACCAATCCGGGCAAGGCGAACGTCTCCGTGCTCGCCGAACGCCTCCGCGCCCATGGCCACGAGGTACGTGAGGTCCCGTGGGCGGAGTGGGTGGAACGGATCGCCGAGATCGCGGTCGAGGAGCCCGGCCATCCCATGACGCCCTTCGCCCCGTTGTTCATCGACCGCTGTTCCACCGGCGAGATGAGCGTGGCGGAGATGTACCTGGAGACGACGTTCCCCGTCTTCTCCCGCGACAACGTGGAGCAGGCCCTCGACGGCAGCGGCATCGGGATTCCCCCGGTGGACACCGAGATGCTCGACCGCTACATCCGCTATCTGACCAGCATCGACTTCCTGTGAGGCCCACGTGCTGATGCCAAGCCCGGTCCGCCCCCGATCCGCATGGGGCCTCCTGGATCTGGCCGCCGCACCGACCGACGGCCCGGTCGCGTTCGGCGACGACCTCACCCCATGGAGCCTGCTCGACGCGTACCGGCACGGGCTGTACCCCTTTCCCGCCACCACCGTCGAGCACCGGCTCCTCAACGAGCTGAGTTACGAGCCCGAGGTGGCCGCCGGACGGATCGGTCTGCAGACCGGAAGCGGGTATCCGTACGGCGTCGCCTGGTGCTCCCCCGATCCCCGCCCGGTCATCCCCGCCGCTGAGGCACGTGTCCGGCGCAGCCTTCGACGGCAGTTGCGCGGCGTCAACTGGACGACCACCGCCGACGTCTGCTTCGAACGGGTGGCCGTCCAGTGCCGCGAGGGGCGCACGGAGTACTGGCTGACCGACGAACTGCTGGCGAGTCTGACCCGCCTGCACGAGTGCGGCTACGCCCACAGCGTCGAGGTCTGGGACGGAGACGAGCTCATCGGCGGGGTGTACGGCGTGCGGATCGGTGGCGTCTTCAGCGCCGATTCACAGTTCACCCTGCGCAGCGGTGCCGGCAAGGCCGCCGTGGCCGAGCTGACGCGCCGCTTCGCGGAGGCCGGCGGCATCGCGGTCGACGTACAGCGCGACAGCGACCACACCAGGCTGCTCGGGGCGCGGCCGCTCCCCCGCGCCCAGTACCTGGACCTCCTCCGCACCCCCCACCGGCCGTCGCCGCTGCGCACCGGGCGGAGGCCGGTCCAGCTGCTGACGGACTGACAAGGCCGGGACCAACGACCACACACCGGAGACCGCCATGCCTCAGAGCACCGCCGACACAGGACTGCACGTCGCGAGTCTCGCCGACCGCCCCGAGCTGGAGACGGCCATGCTGACGATGGAGTCGTCCTGGCCGGACTACATACGCCCCGACCCGACCCTCGTCCACTGGATCTTCAAGCGGCACGCCCAGCACCAACTCGTCGTCCTGGACGAGACGAAGACGGTCGTCGCCCGCGCCGCGAGCGCGCCACTGACCTGGGACGGCAACCCCGACAGCCTGCCCGACACCGGCTGGGACGAAGCACTGCGCCAGTGCATGACCGACACCTACAGCGGTCACCGGCTCACCGCGCTGTGCGCGCTGGAGATCGCCGTGGTGCCCGGCCACCAGTCCCGCAACCTCTCGGCGCGCACGCTCCAGGCACTGAAGGACCACGCCCGCAGCCAGGGCTTCGGCGACCTGGTCGCCCCGGTGCGACCGAGCCTCAAGCACACCGCGCCACAGCTGACCATGGCCGCCTACGCCGCGCGGACCCGCCCGGACGGGCTGCCGGAGGACCCCTGGCTCCGTGTCCACGTGCGGACCGGCGGCCAGATCCTCAAGGTCTGCCCGGCCTCGATGACCATCTCCGGAAGCCTCGCGCAATGGCGCGAGTGGACAGAGCTGCCGTTCGACACCAGCGGCCCCGTCGAGGTGCCCGGCGCGCTGACACCGGTGATGGCCGACGTGGAGCAGGACTACGCCGTCTACATCGAGCCCAATGTGTGGGTGCGCCACCGCCTCTGACAGCGCCTCGGCTCCGTTTCCCGAAATCGCTCGCCACACCTGTTGCACAGCCTGTTCCGTACCGACCGACTGACAAGAAGAAGGACGAACACCATGAGCATCAGTGGACCGCACAAGGACACCACCAAGCGCATTCAGCAGCGCGGCGCCCTGATCGAGCGGATCGGCGGCTACATGACCGCGCACGCGCTCGGCGTCGTGGCAGATCTCGGCATAGCCGACCTGATCAAGGACGGCGTACGCAGCAGCGACGACCTGGCGGCCGAGACCGGGGCGCACGAGCCGTCGCTGCGCCGCGTGCTGCGCCTGCTCGCGGCCGTCGGGGTCACCACGGAACCGGAGCCGGCCTGCTTCGGGCTGACCGAGGTGGGGGCTCAGCTGCGGTCCGACTCCCCCGATTCGCTGCGTGCCTTCACCCGGGTCTTCTGCAGCCCGATGTGGTTCACCGCCTGGCAGGGCCTGGGCCAGGCAGTCGCCACCGGCGAGGTGGCCTTCAGCCAGGCCAAGGGCTCCGACTTCTACACCAGTCTGACCGCGGACACCGAGTTCAGTGCCCTGTTCCACGAGGCGATGGGCGAGGAGTCCCGGATAGCGGCCGCACGCGTCGCCGCCGGCTACGACTTCTCCCACGCCACCAAGGTGGTGGACCTCGGCGGCGGCGACGGAACCCTCCTCGCGGCCGTCCTCACCGCTCACCCCCACCTGAGCGGAACCGTCTTCGACAGCCCGAACGGTGTGGCCGATGCCCCCGCGGTGCTGGGCAAGGCCGGAGTCGCCGACCGCTGCGAGGTCCAGCCGGGTGACTTCTTCCAGGACATCCCGGGTGACGGCGATCTCTACATCATCAAAAGCGTCTTCCAGGACTGGAACGACGAGGACGCGCTGGCCCTGCTGCGGTCCTGCCGCACCATGATTCCCGAATCCGCCACCTTGCTGATCGTGGGTACGGTGCTGCCCGAGACCCCCTCCGCCGACCAGTCGATCGCGTACTTCACCGATGTGAACATGATGGTCATGGCCGGCGGCCGGGAGCGGACCGAGTCAGAGTTCCGGACCATGCTTGCGGAGACCGGCTTCACGGTGCAGTCCGTGCGGTTCGGTGCGGCCGGGCCACTGTCCATGATCCAGGCCACTCCGTCCGCCGCCTGATGACAGCGCCCGGCTTCGGCGCGGAGCTCTTCCTCGGACGGCTCCGCACCGGCCTCCTCACCCCACCCCCCGGCGATCCGAGGCGCCTTGGGGACCCGGACGAGCAATTCCTCACCAGGCTGCGGGAGTTCTGCGAGAACCAGGTCGACAGTCATCTGATCGAACGTGAGGACCGCATCCCCGACCAGGTGATCCAGGGCCTCAAGGGACTCGGGGCCTTCGCCATCAAGATCCCCAGGGCGTACGGCGGACTCGGGCTGTCGGGACGGTGCTACCTCCGCGCCCTGATGCTGGTCAACAGCACCCACTCGGCGCTCGGAGAACTGCTCGCCGCCCATCAGGCCATCGGCCTGCCGCAGCCGCTCCTGCTGTTCGGCACGGAGGATCAGAAACGCGCCTTCCTTCCGCGGTGTGTACGGGAGATCTCCGCCTTCGCCCTCACCGAGCCCGACATCGGCAACGACCCGTTCCGGATGCACACCACCGCCATCCCTGACCGGTCGAGGGACACGTACACGCTGAACGGCGTGAAGCTGTGGACCACCAACGGCACCATCGCGGATCTGCTGGTGGTCATGGCCATGGTTCCCCCGGCGGAGGGCCGCGCCGGGGGCATGACGGTGTTCGTGGTCGAAGCCGACACACCAGGGGTGACGGTGGAGCACCGCAGCTCCTTCCTGGGGCTGCGCGGCCTGGAGAACGGCGTGACCCGGCTGCACGATGTCGTGATCCCTGCAGCGAACCGCATCGGTGAGGAAGGCGAAGGCCTGACCGTCGCCCTTGCCGCACAGGAGACCGGGCGGCTCTCGCTGCCCGCCGTCTGCGCCGCCGCCGCCAAATGGAGCGCGAAGGTAGCCCGGGAGTGGGCCGGTGCCCGTGTGCAGTGGGGACGGCCGATCGGTGAACACGACGCGGTCGCCGGAAAGCTGGCCTACATCGCGGCCACCGCCTTCGCCCTGGAGGCGATGGTCGAGATCTCCGGAGGCCGCGCCGACCTCGGCGGCGACACCACGCTCGAAGCCGAACTGGCCAAGCTCTTCGCCTCGGAACACGGCTGGCTGGTCGCCGACGAACTGATGCAGTTGCGCGGCGGCCGTGGCTACGAGACCGCGGAGTCGGCCGCGGCACGCGGCGAACGCGGTGTTCCGGTCGAGCGGCTGCTGCGCGACCTGCGCATCGGACGCATCTTCGACGGGTCGACGGAGGCCCTTCGGAGCTTCATCGCCGACGCCGTACTCAGCCACCATCGCGCAGCGGCAGACACGACGCCCGACGCGCCCAGCCTCGTCGAGGTCCCGGCCGACGCCCGCGTCGGCGAGCGCCCGCTCGCGGGGCATCTGCTCTTCGTCGAGCAGACCGCCGGACGGATCGCCGCGCCGCTCACCGAGTTCGCCCGCCGCCCGGAGGGTGAACTGGGCATCTATCAGCGCCACTTGGGCCGGCTCGTCGACATCGGTGCGGAGCTGTACGCGATGAGCACCGCCTGCGTCTACGCGGCGGCCCTCGGCGGCACCGACGACACGCCCGTGCGACTGGCCGACATGTTCTGCCGTCAGGCCCGGATCCGAATCGCGGAGCTGTTCGCCCGGCTGGTCTCCAACACCGACGACCATGACCGTGCCCTCGCCCGCGCCGTCCTCGCCGGCGACTTCACCTGGCTGGAAGAGGGCGTCATCGACCCCTCGATCGACGGGCCCTGGATCGCCGAGCCGAAACCCGGTACGGCGACCGGCCCCGACCTGCGCAGACGCACCGTCACAAGCGGCGTCGGCACATCACCCGATCTGACGGAGTGCAAGGGAGCGGACGATGGACGATGAAATAGCCACCCTCGTGTCAGTGGCACGGCAGCAGATGTCCAAGCAGTGGATGCCGAATCGGTTCCTCGACCTGCTGGAGACGGGCGAGGTACCGAAGGGGCATCTGCGCGCGCTGGCAGGGGAGCTCCACCGCCTGGTGGGCAGCGACCGCCGCAGCTTCTCCCTGCTGGCCTCGCGCTTCCCCTCGGCCCCCGCCGGCGACCTGTTCCTGACCATGGCTCAGGGCGAGTCGGAGGCGTTGCGCCTCCTGCTCGATTTCGCGTCCGCCCTCGGGATGGACGAGTCGGAGCTGGTGGCGTACGAACCGCGGCCGCTTGCTCAGGCGTACCCCGCCTATCTGACCCAGACCGCGCTCCACGGCACCCGCAGCGACATCGCCCTGACCCTGCTCGCCAATGCGGCCGAGTCGGGAGACCAGTACACGCGCGTGGCCGACGCGCTGTGCAAACGGTACGGATTCGACGAACAGGCCGTCGGGCACTTCCGGTTCTTCGCCGCCACGCCCCAGGAGCTGCTGGACCAGGCGGCGGAGACGCTGCGGACCGGGCTGGCCGGAGGAGACGACCCCGGTGAAGCCGTCCGGACGGCCCGGATGGTGCACGCCTACGAACTGGCCTTCTGGCGCGCCCTCTCCGAGGACATCGTGCGCGGACGGGCAGGCGCCGACCTTGCACGCGCAGCAGAGGGCCGATGATGACGGCCAACAGCACACCGCTGGGAAGAACCCGTCGCCTGCTGGAGAAGGCGCGCTATCTGAACCTGGCCACGGTGTCGCCGGAGGGGCAGCCCTGGGTGGCCACGCTGGAGTACGCCTGGCAGGCGGACCCGCTGCGATTCGTGTTCGGCTCGGCGGGGCTGTCCCGGCACGGGCTGGACATCGCACACACACCGGCCGTCAGCGGAACCCTGTTCGTGGCGCCGAGTACTCCCGGTCTGGACATCGATGCGGTCGACGGCGCCCAGTTCACCGGGACCTGCGGCGAGATCTCGGCGGCCGAACTGGGCGACTACTACTCGCACTTCTACCGGACGGTGTTCCCCGACCCCGAGCAACGTGACCGGTTCAGGCTCCAGCCGTCGCAACTGCGCGCTCCGGCACCGCACCGCCTGTACGTCGTCATCGTCGAGGAGTGGTGGCTGATCGACACCCGCACCTGGGAACGCGACAGGATCGACCGGCGGATGGAGGTTCCGCTGACCGAACTGTCCGCGGCCGCCCTCGACGGAAGGCCGTCGCGGCCTTCGAGGAATCCGCCGGTGGCCGCCCCCGCGCAGGGAAACGGCCACCGGACGCCGACCGGGCAGGGCCGTTAGGTGGCCGGTTGCCCTTGGACGGCGGCGAGGGGTCACTCGTGCCCGTCGTGCTCCGCCGAGCCGCTCTCCTCGGCGTGCTCACCCTCCGCCGGGGCGGTGTCGCCGCCGAGGTCCGCCTGGACGGTGAAGTTCGCGGTCCGGACCTTGCCCTCGTGCTTGAAGTCGAGGAAGAGGCGGTAGCCGTGGGCGCTGGGCGCGGTGGCGGTGAAGGAGACGGTCGGCCCGGGCTTCGTCCTGGGGTCGCCGGCCTCGCTGTTGGGGTGGACGTGGAGGTAGGCCAGGTCTCCGGCGCGCAGGGCGACCAGGTGCCCGTAGGCGCCGAGGTAGGGCTGCAGGTCGGTCACCGGCCTGCCGTCCTTGCTCACCTCGAAGGTCAGCTCCCGTGCGGAGCCGGCGTCGAGGTCCCCGCGCAGGGTGACCGTGTAGCCGTCGACCTTGCTGGTGGGCACCTGCTGGGGCAGTGGCTGCGGCTGGTAGCTCCCCGCGACCGCCAGGTCGGTGCCCAGGGTGAGGCTTTCGCCGTCCCCGGCGGCCGGGGCGAAGTCCGCGAAGAGGCGGTAGTCGCCGGCCGTCGGCAGATTCACGGAGACGTGCCACGTGCCGTCGGTGGACCGCGTGGGGTGCAGGTGCCGGTAGACGGTCAGGTCGCGGGAGGCCAGGATCAGGTGGAGTTCCTTCTCCTGTTCCACCGTGTAGTCGGTGACCGGTCGCCCCTTCGCGTCCAGGACGGCGAACCGTATCCCGGTGGCGCGCCCGCGCTCGATCCGCGGGGTCTTCAGGTCGATCGAGTAGCCGTGGGCCGAGACCTGCAACCCCTCGGGGACTTCCACGGCATCGTCCGCGCCGCCGCCCTCCGCCGTCTCGACCTCAACGGCGGCATGCGTACCCGCTTCGGTGCCCGAGTCGTCGGATCCGGCGAGGCTGCCCAGACCGTAGGCCGCGCCGAACACAAGGGCCAGTGCTGCGACGAAGCCGGTGATCTTCGGCCAGGTCTTCATAAGAGTCTCCCTGGAAGGGCCGACAGCAGGAACGTCATGCGACGAAACATATACCCCCATGGGGTATCTTGCAATGGATGTGAACATACACCCCGGGGGTATACCATCTACCCCCTGGGGGTATATCGCCGATCCATCTTGGCAGGAGCGGTGATCAAGCCCCTCCCCGGAGCACCCACGCATCGACACCCGAGGTGAAGACCATGACCGATCAGAAGAACTCCGGCGCCGCGTCCGTCGCCCCGCGGGGTGAGGTCACCGCCGTGTACAAGGTGTCCGGCATGACCTGCGGCCACTGCGAGGGCGCGGTTTCCGAGGAGATATCCGCGATCGACGGCGTGACCTCGGTGAAGGCGGTCGCCGAGACCGGCGAGGTGACGGTCACCTCCACCGCCCCGCTCGACGAGGAGGCCGTCCGCGCCTCCGTGGACGAGGCGGGCTACGAGCTCGTCGGCTCGGTCTGAGACTTTCCGGGGCCGGCGGCCCCGGGCCCCGCGTTCCTCCCCGCCGGGGCGCGCCGCTCCCGCTGACGCGGCTGCCGGCCGTCCCGGCCAATCCCAGGAGAACCTCCCATGACAAGCGCGGCTCCTGATACGAGACTGCACGGCCCGGCATCCGGGTCCGCCTCCGAGGTCGAGCTCTCCATCGGCGGCATGACGTGCGCCTCCTGCTCGGCCCGTATAGAGAAGAAGCTCAACCGCATGGACGGCGTCACGGCGACCGTCAACTACGCCACCGAGAAGGCGAAGATCTCCTACGCGGACGGCATCGAGGTCGGCGACCTCATCGCCACCGTCGAGAAGGCCGGCTACACCGCCAAGCAGCCGCCCCCTCCCGCTCCACCGGCCGGCGAGGGGGACGACGTCCGGGCGGCCGGACCTGTTGTGGACGGGGAGTTGCTCTCCCTGCGGCAGCGTCTGCTGGGGTCGCTCGCGCTCTCGGTGCCGGTCGTCCTGATGGCCATGGTCCCGGCCCTGCAGTTCGACAACTGGCAGTGGCTGTCGCTGACGCTGGGCGCACCGGTCGTCGTCTGGGGCGCGTTCCCCTTCCACCGGGCCGCGTTCACCAACGCCCGGCACGGCGCCGCGACCATGGACACCCTGGTGTCCCTCGGCACGCTCGCCGCGCTCGGCTGGTCGCTCTGGGCGCTGTTCTTCGGCGACGCGGGCATGCCGGGCATGCGGCACGGCTTCGAGTTCACCGTCTCCCGTTCGGACGGCTCCTCCTCCATCTATCTGGAGGCCGCAGCCGGCGTGACCACGTTCATCCTCATCGGCCGCTACCTGGAGGCGAAGTCCAAGCGCAAGGCGGGCGCGGCACTGCGCGCACTGCTGGAACTGGGCGCCAAGGACGTCTCGGTGCTGCGGGACGGCAAGGAAGTACGCATCCCCGTCGCGCAGTTGGCGGTCGGTGACCGCTTCGTCGTACGCCCCGGAGAGAAGATCGCGACCGACGGCACCGTGGTCGACGGGTCCTCGGCGGTGGACGCGTCGACGCTGACCGGCGAGTCCGTGCCGGTCGACGTGACCGTCGGCGACGCCGTGACCGGCGCGACCGTGAACGCCGGCGGCCGGCTCGTCGTCGAGGCGACCCGCGTCGGCGCGGACACCCAGCTCGCCCGGATGGCGAGGCTGGTCGAGGACGCACAGAACGGCAAGGCCGAGGTGCAGCGCCTTGCCGACCGTATCTCCGGCATCTTCGTGCCTGCCGTCCTGTTCATCGCCGCCGCCACCCTCGGCGCCTGGCTCGGCGTCACGGGCGACACGGCCGCCGCCTTCACGGCCGCCGTGGCGGTACTGATCATCGCCTGCCCGTGCGCGCTCGGGCTGGCCACGCCGACCGCGCTGATGGTCGGCACCGGCCGCGGAGCCCAACTCGGCATCCTCATCAAGGGCCCCGAGGTCCTGGAGTCCACCCGCCGTGTGGACACCGTCGTCCTGGACAAGACCGGCACGGTGACCACGGGCCGCATGCAGCTCCAGGACGTGTTCACCGCACCGGACGTGGACGAGAGCGAACTGCTGCGGCTGGCGGGCGCGTTGGAGCACGCCTCCGAGCATCCGATCGCGCAGGCGATCGCCGCCGGCGCGGCCGAGCGGGCCGGAAGCCTGCCGGTACCGGAGAACTTCGAGAACGTCGCCGGCCTCGGCGTCCAGGGGGTCGTGGACGGGCACGCCGTACTCGTCGGCCGCGAGCGGCTCCTGAACGAATGGTCGATCGTCCTTCCCCGGGAGCTGGCCGAGGCCAAGGCCACGGCGGAGGCCGAGGGCTGTACGGCGGTCGCCGTCGCCTGGGACGGCGAAGCGCGCGGCGTCCTCACCGTCGCCGACGCGATCAAGGAGACCAGCGCCGACGCGGTGGCGGACCTGCGCGCACTCGGCCTCAAGCCCGTCCTCCTGACCGGCGACAACCGGCTCGTCGCCGAGTCGGTCGCCCGGGCCGTCGGCATCGACGAGGTCATCGCCGAAGTCCTGCCCCAGGACAAGGTCGACGTGGTCAGGCGGCTACAGAGGGAAGGCCGTACGGTCGCGATGGTGGGCGACGGCGTCAACGACGCGGCGGCACTCGCCACCGCCGACCTGGGTCTGGCGATGGGCACCGGCACCGACGCGGCGATCGAGGCCGGCGACCTGACCCTCGTACGCGGAGACCTGCGGGTGGCCGCCGACGCGATCCGCCTGTCCCGCAAGACCCTGGCCACCATCAAGGGCAACCTCTTCTGGGCCTTCGGCTACAACGTCGCGGCCCTGCCCCTGGCCGCGCTCGGCACGCTCAACCCCATGATCGCCGGTGGTGCGATGGCCTTCTCCTCGGTCTTCGTCGTCACCAACAGCCTGCGCCTGCGGTCCTTCAAATAGGCCGGGTCGTATGACCAGGGGCAGGCCGGGTCAACGGGTTGCCGTCCAGGGCAGCGATACTGACCGGACGTTCGAACCAGGGGGATTGGGTGGAGTGGTCGACAGGGCTGTCCGGTCTGGCCGTCGGCCTGTTGATCGCGGTGGTGACCGCGCCCGTGGGGGTCTCGGGCGCGGTGTTCCTCCTGCCCGTGCAACTGAGCGTGTTCGGCGTGCCCAGCCCGGCGGTCACCCCCACCAACCTGCTGTTCAACGTCGTGGCCGGACCGGGCGCACTGCTGCGCTACCGCCGTACGGGCCTGCTGCACAGCGTGCTGACCCGCCGCCTGATGGCCGGCACCTTGCCCGGCGTGGCCGTCGGCGCCGTGGTGCGGGTGTTCGCCGTCCCGGGACCAGCCGTCTTCCGTCTCCTGGTCGCCGCCCTGCTGATGCCACTGGGCCTGTGGCTCATCATGCGTACTCTCCGCCCCGCCCGGCCCAACCCGCCGGCGGAACCATCTCCCCGCACCGTCACCGGCCTTGCCCTGGCCGTCGGGATCGTCGGCGGAATCTACGGGATCGGCGGCGGCTCCATCCTCGGCCCCGTCCTGGTCGGCCGGGGCATGCCCGTCGCCCAGGTCGCCCCGGCCGCCCTCGCCTCCACCTTCGTCACCTCCCTGGCCGGCGCCGCGGCCTTCACACTGCTGTCCCTGACCGGCGCCAGCGGTGTCACCCCCGACTGGTACCTCGGCCTGGCCTGCGGCCTCGGCGGACTGATCGGCGGCTATCTCGGCGCACACCTCCAACCCCGCCTGCCGGAAACCGCCCTGCGTCTGCTTCTCGGCGCACTCGCCGCCGCCCTCGGCATCTCCTACGCCGTGCAGGCACTGCGCTGATGCGGCGCTCCAGTGCCAGGCCCCAGACTCCGGGACAAGGGCCCGAAGCGAGCGGTTCTCACGGTCATGTGCGGGTAGCTCTGCGAGTCGTCGCTGTCCGGGAGGGCACAGCGGTCCCGGACGCCCCGGTCCACGCGCCACGTGCTGTCGAACTTCCGAGCGGCTTCCGCCGCCCTCTCCTCGACGGGACAGCCAACCGCGCACACTGCACGCTCCGGCTCCCCTGGCTCGCCGTCCCCGTCACCCATGGTGGGCGGCACCTTGGTGGCCTTCCACGAGAGCGGACCCCGTGCACTCTCTGTCGCCACGTCTGCTCCGGCCACACCCCGGCCCTGCGCAGACGCACCACCCACCTGAGTTTGTTGCCACAGGGACCCTCGGTTCAGATCAGGACCACCGCTGTCAGAACGGTCGAGATCAGCGCCCCCCCCCGGCCACGCCAGCCACCTGCGGCGCCCGTCGGCGACGGCGGCGGCCAGGATTTCCGCAACGCCTGCGATGGCGGTCGCAGAGCCGAGATACAGGCCACGGCTACTGGCCCGTTCCGCGAGGCTCACCTGACGCTCCTGTTCCGTCCGAAGATCCGGCGCGTCCTCGGGCTTGTCGCTCAGGGCGGTCACGGTTTCGGCATCGATGCGGTCGGCGTGTTCGGGCGCGCCCCATGTACTCGGCGATCTGCCGCACATGCTCCGCGACGCGCGTCTCGACCACCGCCACCACTCGCTCGTGCCGTGCCTGCTCAGGCGTGATTCCGGTTCCCAACGCGGCTCGTTCGCGCGCCGTCGCCTGGAGCTCGATGAGCATGGCCGTCTGACGGCTTCCGTTCAGGAAGGTCACTCGCGGGCCGTAGGCCAAAGTGCCGGTGCCGTCCTGGACCGCCTGGCGGGCTCCTCGGCCTGGGCCCGCTGTTCACTGCCCGCCATGTAGACCCCTCCAAGGGGAAGCAACACCAGCAGGGCGACGACAAACAGATGGAGTTCCGCGGTGACGCGGGGCCAACCGCCACCCGTGACCGCGGGCTGAGGGATGACTTCCAGATCCCTGACAACACGTCGGCGGTCAGGACCCGGCGGCGTGCGCAGGCTGCGTGGCCGTACGACGTTCGCGGCCAGCACTCCGGTGATCACGGCCACGCCTGCGAGGGCCGCGAACACCAGCCCCCATCGCGCCCACTCGTCCCCGGAGCTCATCGTCGCGCCGGGGACGAGTTCGTAAAGCTTCGGTTCGTCCCGTTGCCCGTCAGCGAGTCGGCGGGGCAAGTCATAGCCGAGATTCTTGTACCGGTAGGCGTCATGCAGGACGCTTCCGGAATCGGCCGTGCTCCTCAGCGCGAACGCGGTCTGGGCGGCGAGCTCGTAGTCCGACGCCGCGATCCTGCCCTCATGCCGGATCGGTCGCAGCGCGTTCGCGCGAGCAGAGGCCGCGGCCACGTTGAACGCGAGCCGTGCGTCGTCGGCGTAGACCTCGCGCACGTCCTCCAGCAGCGCCTCCTGACGCGTGAACTCCTGCACAACAGCCCTACTTCCGCGATGAGTTCACCAATCACATCCGGCGAGAGCCCCGTGACCCGGTACTCCGCCACGATCAACCCACGCGCCCCAGTCCCCATCATGCACAGTTCAACGAGCCGCCCGGGCACCGAGCCACGGCCAACTGTGCACGAGGTCGTAAAGCGTGTTGCAGAACGCCGTGAGCAGGGCATTTCCCTGCTATGCGTGGGGTGTTGAGGGCTGATCCGTTGTGGGTGGAGACGTTCACGGGGCTGCGGATGAACCAGTTCGAGCGGTTGCTGAAGGTGGTGCGGGAGCGGGGTGGCGGCGGGCCGCGAATCGGCCGTCCGTGGTGTCTGCCGCTTGCCGACCGGGTGCTGGTGGTAGCTGTCTACTACCGGACGAACCTGACCATGCGGCAGCTCGCTCCGCTGTTCGGGGTGTCGCCGGCGACGGTATGCCGGGTGATCCAGCGGCTACGGCCTCTCCTCGCGCTCGAGGCGGCCTCCCGTCCCGTCGATGTCGCGGACCGGCTGTGGATCGTGGACGGCACGCTGGTCCCAGTCCGCGACCGCAAGGTCGGTGCTTCGAGCCGCAACTACCGGTTCTCCGCGAACGTGCAGGTCGTCATCGACGCCGACACCCGCCTGGTCGTGGCCACCGCCCGCCCGGCCCCAGGCAACAAGGCCGACGCCCAGGTGTGGCGCAACTCCGGCCTGCCGGAGCAGTGCCAGGGTGTCACGGTGCTCGGCGACGGCGCCTACATCAACACCGGGCTGGTCGTCCCGCACCGCAAGCGACCCGGCCGGCCGCTGCTGGTCGGCGAGGAAGCCGACAACGCAGAGCATCGCCGTGTCCGTGCTCGCGTCGAGCACGCCTTCGCCCGGTTGAACAACTACAAGATCCTCCGCGACTGCCGACAGCACGGCGATGCCCCCACCACGCGGTCCAGGCCATCGCGCACATGCACAACCTCGCCCTCGCCACTTGACCAGCACAGCCGTCGTCGGGCTTTGACCTGCAAAATCACGGCGCTCTGCAACACGCTTTAGCAAGTTACTCGTGAATCGCGGCGCATCACACTAGAAAGCGCCCGCAGCAGGCATCCCGAAACGCTATGCACATCACCTCTGAGTGGGCGGTATGTGAGTTGGTAGGCGACCTATTGCCCACCTGCGCGTATGGGACTGCGGAGGCATCCCGGCCGGTCGGCGAGCTCGGGTGTGCGGGGCTGAACACCGTAAGCGAGCGCAAGCCCTACAAGAGCGGCTGTCGCCGGTAGTCTGGCCCCGCCAATGACACTTGGGGGCAGCGTGAGGCTTCTTCTTACTTCCGCCGGCATCAAGAACACGAGCATCCACAACGCACTGGTCGACCTACTGGGTAAACCGATCGCCGACTCCAACGCCCTCTGTATCCCCACTGCGGGGTACGGGCACCCCCAGGGCAGTCCTGCTGGGGCATGGCGTTTCATCACCGGTCAGTCCTCCACGCCCATGTGTGAGCTGGGTTGGAAGTCCTTGGGAGTGCTGGAGCTCACCGCGCTGCCCAGCATCGACGAAGAACGCTGGGTCTCCTGGGTCCGAGAGGCAGACGTCCTGCTGGTGAATGGCGGCGACGCCCTGTACCTGTGCCACTGGATGCGGCAGTCCGGGCTGGCGGATCTCCTGCCCTCGCTGCGCGAGACCGTCTGGGTGGGGCTGAGCGCCGGGAGCATGGTGATGACCCCCCGTATCGGGGAGGACTTCGTCGAATGGAAGCCGCCCGCCGGTGGCGACAGCACGCTGGGCATCGTCGACTTCTCGATCTTCCCGCACCTGGATCACGAGCTCCTGCCGGAGAACACCATGGCCGACGCCGAGAGATGGGCGGCCGAGATCATGGGCCCGGCGTACGCGATCGACGACGAGACCGCCATCACCGTGACCGACGGCACCGTCGACGTCGTCTCCGAGGGGCACTGGAAGCTGTTCTCCTCCTAGCCGCCGGCAATTGCGATCGGCAAACGCCCGCTCATGCCGCAATCAGGGCGAACGAGGGCACGAGACGATCAGCTCGATCGAGGGGACGAGGAATGGCTGGCCCGCCCGCTGCCAGAGGGGTAGGGCGTGAGTTGATGTCCGTTTCCCTCTTTCGGGAGGGGCAAGCGGCCAGGCCGCAGCGTCGCCGGGCGGCTGCAGCCGCGGGTGGGTGAACAAGCCCTGCTCGGTCTCGGCCAGGATTCCGCGCTCGGCCGGCCGCTTGAGCGACAGACGGGTGTTGTCGATGTTGTTGGGCGCGATCTCCAGGTCCATTGCCTCGCACACCTGCCGTGCCCGCAGCGGCGCGTCGGACGCGGCGAACACCGCCATGATCTGCTGGTAGGCCGGTTGGTCCGGCAGCTTCGGTGCCGGCGGCGCGGACGGTGCCGAATCGGGCAGCTCGAGCAGCGTCTTGCGGGTGATCCGGACCTCCTCGGCGGCCCGGCCGAGTTCGTCCAGCCGTGCGGTCAACTGTGCGATCTGCTCCCTCGTCGTCTTGGCCTGCGCGGCGATCTCCCGTTCCCGCTCCTCCAGCCGCGCCAGCACCGCCCCGAGGGTCAGCTCCCCCGCCGGTCATGTGCTGCGTCAGGCCGCAGCGGGGCCCCGGTCAGCCGGGGCGGTCTCCGTAAGCCGCAGCCTGGGCTCCTTGCGCCGCGCAGATGGGCAAGGACGTGCTGGCCGTGCCCGGCAACACGGTCGAGGCAAAAGCCCCTGAACGCCTTCGTGACGCTCGCCGGCCTGCCGCGAGCGTGCCGTCGCAGTCCGCGCCTGGCGATCGGACTGCTTCGGGCCGGGGCGGGCACTAGACCCACCACCGCCCGTCCGGTTCCGCCCCGGTCGCGCGCAACCGCTTCGGGAGTCCCTTTGCCGATCAGCCTGTTCGTCGCCCGCCGTCTCCGCAGAGCCGCGCGGGTGGCCTTCGGATGGGACGAGTTGCGTCCCGGCCAGCTCACCGCGATGAAAGCGGTCATGCGCCGCAGGGACGCCATGGTGGTGATGCCGACCGGCTCGGGCAAGTCGGCGGTGTACCAGGTGCCGGGCATGCTGCTCCCCGGTCCGACGCTCGTCGTGTCACCGTTGATCGCTCTCCAGCGGGACCAGATCGCCGGACTGCTGCGCAGCAGCGGCCAGACCGCCGTCGCCGTCAACTCGTCGATGTCCAGGGCGCAGAACGAGCAGGCATGGCAGAGCGTGAGCAACGGAACGGCCCGGTTTCTCTTCCTCGCCCCGGAACAGCTCGCCAAGCAGGACGTGCTGGAGCGGCTGGCCGCGCTGAGACCGTCCCTCTTCGTCGTGGACGAGGCGCAGTGCGTGTCCTCCTGGGGCCACGACTTCCGACCGGACTACCTCAGGCTCCGGCAGGCCGCCGAGAGCATCGGGCGCCCTCCCATCCTCGCCCTCACCGCCAGCGCCGCCGCGCCGGTGCGCGCCGACATCGTCGAGCAGCTCGGCATGCGCAAGGCCCACGAGGTGGTGGCCGGGTTCGACCGGCCCAACATCCGCCTGGAGGTCACCCACTTCCTGGACAACGCGGCCAAGCGGCGCGCCGTGGTGGAGCGGGCTGCGGCCGAGCCCAAGCCGGGCATCGTCTACGTCGCCACCCGCAAGGACGCCGATGCGTACGCCGCCGAGCTGAGCGAACTCGGCCTGAGCGCCGCCGCCTACCACGCGGGCAGCCGGTCGGCCGACCGCAGCGCGGTCCACGACCGCTTTCTCGGCGGCGAGTTGGACGTGGTGGTGGCCACCTCGGCATTCGGCATGGGCATCGACAAGCCCGACGTACGGTTCGTGCTGCACGCCTCGGTGCCCGGGTCCCTCGACGCCTACTACCAGGAGATAGGCCGGGCGGGCCGGGACGGCGAGCCGTCCCGGGCCATCCTGCACTACCGCGTCGAGGACCTGGGCCTCCAGAAGTTCTTCTCCACCGGCCGCCCGGACGCGGACACCATCGCCGACGTCTCCCGCCTCGTACGAGACCGTGCGACCCCGCTGACACCGACGGAACTCCAGGAAGAGACCGGCCTGTCCGCCGGCCGGCTGACCGCCGTCCTCAACCTCCTGGAGAGTGCCGGAGCCCTCACCACGGAACGCGGAAAGGTGGCCCCGGTCCCCGGGGCCGACGCGGAGGAAACCGCCACGCGGGCCATGGAGTTGGGCACCGCGCACGAGAGCATGGAACGCTCCCGGGTCGACATGATGCGCGGCCTGGCCGAGACCACCGGCTGCCGACGGCGTTTCCTGCTCGGCTACTTCGGCGAGCGCCTCAACTCCCCCTGCGGCAACTGCGACCGATGCGAACAGCGGCCCACCGACGCCGAAGCCGCAGTCGCCGCCGTCCCCGGCCTGTCCCGCCCCCGGACCGCCTCACCCACACGCCACGACCACCCGTTCCCGCCCGGCACCGCGGTCCACCACCCGCAGTGGGGTGACGGCGAGGTCCTCAGCGAGGAGGAGAACCGGATCACCGTCCTGTTCGCCTCGGTCGGCTACCGAACCCTGTCACTACCGGTGATCCTGGAGAAGAACCTGCTCACAGCCGCTTCCTAGTTGGAAGCCCGGTCAGCCCGCCGCAGCACCGCATACAGCCCCGCGTGGCTTTGTATCTGAGTGAGGGCTCTGGCACAAGTTCCGGGCTCTGTCGCTGATTTGGGGGTGCGTGAGGATCAAGAGCAGGTGGGCATCACCTCGGTGTGGGGGATGTGGTTCGCCTCGCCGACCTTCTCCTTCCGGGGGTTGGGGCGGCGGTGGAAGCAGTGGTTCTTGGGGACACTGAGGTCCGGCTTTCTGTGCGGTCCAGGGTGGGGTCGGCCGCCTGTCCGGGATGTGGATGGAGATCCTCGCGTGTGCACTGCTACTACCAGCGGTGTCTGGCGGACCGTCCCGTCGCTGGCCGTCAGGTGCGACTCGATCTGCGGGCACGTCGTCTCGTGTGCGGTAACGGCAGCTGCGGGCGTCGGACGTTCACCGAGCAGATACCGGACCTGACGCGTCGACATGCCCGCCGCACGAATGCCCTCACCGCTCAGCTCACGGACATCGCCTTGTTTCTGGGCGGACGTGCGGGAGCCAATCTGTGCGGGCGCCTGGCTGTGACCACCGGCAAGGAGACCCTGTTCCGCCTGCTGCGCGCGCTGCCCGTCCCGGCGCCGGAATCTGTCCCGTGTCTGGGCGTCGACGAGTTCGCCGTGCGCCGCGGCCGGACCTACGCGACGATCCTCGTCGACATGAACACCCGGCGCCCCGTCGACATCCTCGCGGACCGCACCGCGCACACTTTCGCGGCCTGGCTTCGCGAACACCCTCAGGTCCAGATCGTCTGCCGCGACCGCGCCGGCTCCTTCCGCGACGGCGCCCACGCCGGTGCACCACAGGCCGGGCGAGTGGCCGACGCCTGGCACCTGCTGCACACCTTCGCCGAGGCCGTCGAGCGAGTCGTCGGACGACACCGCGCCGATCTGCGCGAACCCCTCACACTCCAGCCCAACCTGGACGGCATCCACCCATCCGCAGGCGTCCACCCCACCGCCCTGGACGAGCTGAACGTGCACGGACGGCCTCGACCGCTGGTCGCCCGCACCCGGGAACGCCACCAGCAGATCCACGAACACGGCGACAGCCTGCGAGCCATCGCCCGTGAACTCCACCTCAGCCGCGGCACCGTCCTGCGCTTCGCCCGGGCCGCCGAAGTCCAGCAACTTCTCGACGCGGCAACCGACCGCCCGAGCATGATCGACGACTACCGGCTCTACCTGCACCACCGCTGGATGGAGGGCTGCACCAACGCTGCCGCACTCACCCGGGAGATCCAGCAGCTCGGCCACCGCGGAGACGTCAACACCGTCCGCCGCCACCTGCGGCCCTACCGCACCGGGACGATCCCGGCGGATGCCCCGCTGCCCCGTCTGACCGTCCGCCGGGTCACCGACTGGATCATGCGCCGGCCCCAGCAACCCACCGACACCGAACGCAAATGCCTCGACGAGCTGTGCGAACGCAGCCCTGTGCCGGCCACGACCACCCAGTACGCCCAGCGACTGGCCTCGATGGTGCGCGAACGCCGCAGCGAGCACCTGTCCCTCGACGTCTGGCCCGCCGACGTCCGCCTCGACGGGCAACGAGAACTCCGTACCCTGGCCGCCGGCATACGCCGCGACCGCGCAGCCCTGCTCGCCGCCCTGACCAGCATCTTCACCTCGGGAGCGGTCGAAGGCAACGTCACCAGAATCAATCCGCTGAAGAGACAGATGTACGGCCGGGCCAACTCCGACCTCCTACGACGCCGCATCCTCCTGTCACCTTGATCAACCAGCCACCACCCCCAAATCAGCGACAGAGCCCAAGATCTGTGCCAGAACCCAGCTCCCACGTACAGAACCACCTGCGCCCAGCTCGGGGTGTCGGGCCGGCGACTAACCGCGCACATGCAGCCCGAAACCCGTGCGGCCCGCGGGCTCCAGTCCCTCCTTCAGGTGCAGCGAGGGGATCTCGTAGTCACCGAGGTTCTGCCGCCGGAACGCGATCGGCTCGGTCGACTCCAGAGTGAGCAGGCGCTCCTCCCAGGCCTTGGCGACGTCCGGGTAGCCCTCGCTGGTCATCCGGTCGCTGCCATACAGCACGAATGGCGGCAGCACCTCGATGCCCGGGTAGTAGAGGATGCCGTGGTGGATCGGGAACAGTAGATCGTCGATGGGGCCGTTGATCCCGCGAGGGGCGTAATGCGACTCCGGGCCGCCGGCGGTCACCGACAGCAGAGCCTTCCTGCCTGCGAGGGTGCCTTCGCCGAAGCGCTCGCCGTACCTGGTGTCGCTGTGCTCGCCGACGCCGTACGCGAAGTGGTAGGTGAACACCCGGTCCACCCAGCCTTTGAGGATCGCGGGCATCGTGTACCACCACAGCGGGAACTGGAAGATGATCGTGTCGGCCCACAGCAGTTTCTCCTGCTCGGCAAGGACGTCCGGGGTGAGCGTCCCGGCGTCGAAGGCCCGGCCCGAGTCCAGGGCGACCTTCAGCGGACTTGAAGCGTCGGGACCGTAGTCCGCGGCGTCCACGACCGCCTTCCAGTTCATCGCGTACAGATCGCTCACCCGTACCTCGTGCCCGGCTGTCTCCAATGTGGACACCGCGAGGTCCTTCAGAGAGCTGTTGAGCGACTTCGGCTCCGGGTGCGCGTAGACGATCAGCGTTTTCATGGGAACTCCTTCGGATCGGGTGCCTTGGATTCTGGGCGCCACGGCGCCCGGCGTTCAGGGACGCCTCTTCCATCGGAAAGGACTTCCTGGTATTGGCAGGACCACCTTGCGCGAGCACCACCGAGGCCATACTGGGGGCATGGACGATCTTGCGGGCTTCCTGCGGACCCGGCGTTCCCGGGTCGACCCGGCGGCCGTCGGCATCCTCACCGACAGCCGCCGCCGGGTCGAAGGGCTGCGCCGAGAAGAGGTCGCGCACCTGTCCGGAGTCAGCGTCGACTACTACGTACGTCTGGAGCAGGGCCGCGCGACCCAGCCCTCCGAGCAGGTCCTCGACGCGCTCGCCCGCGTCCTCGGCCTCGACGAGACCGAACGCGGGCACCTCTACCGGCTCGCCCGGCAGCGCCGTCGCCGTGCGAAGGCTCCGGGCGGGCGGGTCCGGCCGGAGCTGCTGCGCGTCCTCGACCTGGTCGCCGACGCACCCGCGCTGATCATGGACCACCGCCTGGAGGTGCTCGCCGGAAACCGCCTCGCCGGGCTCCTCTACGGCCGGCCGATGCCGGGCCTGAACACCGCCCGGCACATCTTCCTCGAGGAGGCCGAGCGCGGCCTTTACGCGGACTGGGAGAAATGCACCCTCGACGTGGTCGGGCACTTGCGCCTGGCCGCCGGCAAATACTCAGAGGACCTCCGCCTGGCCTCGCTCATCGGCGAGTTGGCGATGGGCAGCGAGCGCTTCCGCCGCCTCTGGGCCCGCGCGGACGTGCGTGCCCGCACACATGGACGCAAGGCGTACCGGCACCCGCTGGTCGGACTGCTGGAACTGCACCAAGAGAACTTCGCACTACCGGATGAATCAGGCATGGAGCTGCTGGTGCTGTCCGCGGCCCCCGGCAGCCCCGCCGAGGACGGGCTGCGCCTGCTCACGGGCCTGGGCGCGGACAGCGGTGACGCGCATCCCACAGTGAACGCTCACGTCCGCGAGTAACTCAACGAAGCCCACCGCCGGGAATGCCTCAACAGTGACGGCTTTCCGGTCCCCGGCCTAACGACCTCGTGCACAGTTGGCCGTGGCTCGGTGCCCGGGCGGCTCGTTGAACTGTGCATGATGCGGACTGGGGCGCGTGGGTTGATCGTGGCGGAGTACCGGGTCACGGGGCTCTCGCCGGATGTGATTGGTGAACTCATCGCGGAAGTAGGGCTGTTGTGGCACGACCAGCATCAGGCTCGGCTCGCGGCTCGGCCGTGGCGGCGAGCTGTGGAAGCCGGGGCGAAGCACAAGTTCGTCTTTGTTGACCGGCTGCTGGCCACCCTGGTGAATCTGCGCCATGGCACCACTCATGACGTACTGGCCTGCTGGTTCGGCGTGGACCGCTCCACGATCACCCGCGCCATCGACGAGGTGAGGCCGCTGCTCGCGCAACGAGGCTGCACCGTCGCGCCGGGCGTCCGGCTGTGCACTCTCGCCGAGGTCATCGAGCACTTGGACACCGAAGGGCAGACCGGGATTATCAACGGCACGGAGATCCGCGTGCGACACCCGGCCGCCGGCAGCAAGGGCAGGGACAAGTCCGTCTCCGGCAAGACCAAGCAGAACGCCGTGAAGTCCATGGTCCTCGCGGACACCGAGGGGCGCGTGCTGTTCTGCAGTCCGGTCCGGCCGGGCAGTTGTGCCGACATCACCCAGGCCCGCCAGTTCGGACTGATCGAACTCCTGGCCGATGGTCCGTTCCTGGAGATCCTCGCGGACGCCGGATACCAGGGCATGGGCGCGCAGACCGGCGGACGGGTGGTGACACCACCCCACCGCAAGTTCAAGAAGAACGCGCCCGCCTGGTACGAGGAGAGGCTCGAGCAGCAGCGCGAAGCGCACTCCTCACGTCGCATCCGTGTCGAGCACGGCATCGCACACTTGAAGAACTGGCGCTCTCTCGCCCGCCGCCACGGCCGCCGCGAGCACATGAGCGACATCCTCCAAGCCGTCGCCGGACTCCTCTCACACCAGCAGACCGCCACCCGGCCCAGCAGTTCCCGGGTGTGAACCCAGGACGAATCCGCAGCCTTCGACGTGACGCGTCCAACCGTGCACTAGCTCGTAAGGCGCCTTCGACTTCAACGGCCGGGGGCGTTTCTGCAAAGTTGACTGCCTGTTTGGCGCGCTGGTTACGAAGGCCGCTTCGTTGTCGGCCAACGATCCGACCTTCATGCGATCAACGAATAGTTTCGTCGACCGGGTGATGGAACCGTTCCGCTGACGGTATGAAGGATTACACAGGCAGGGCACGCGGGGGGGGGCGAAGGCATGGACATTACGCCGGTTTTCTGCACGATCATCCCGCCGCACGTCCTCGACAAGATGGCCCAGGCCGACGACCCGGTGCTCGCCGGTCCCGCCCGCCGCACCCTGGAGCGAGACGCCTACCAGCGCACCCACCGCCGCCTGACCACGGTCCTCGGCGCCCCGAGCGTGGCCGCCGCGCCCCTGGCGGACGAGAAGCCGCTGCGGTCCATCTACGACGCCGAGCACCGCCAGGACCTGCCCGGCACGCTCGTCCGCTCCGAGGGCTCCGACCCGGGGCAGGACGCCACCGTGAACCGTGCCTACGCCGGTCTCGGCGCCACCTTCGACCTCTTCCTGAAGGTGTACGGCCGCAACTCGATCAACGGCGAGGGCCTGCCGCTGGACGCCACCGTCCACTTCGACGAGGACTACGGCAACGCCTTCTGGAACGGCGAGCAGATGGTGTTCGGCGACGGCGACGGCGAGATCTTCCTCGACTTCACCCTCCCCATCGACGTCATCGGCCACGAGCTGACCCACGGCGTCACGCAGTACACCGCGAACCTGACGTACTTCGGCCAGCCGGGCGCGCTCAACGAGTCCATGTCGGACGTCTTCGGCTCGCTCATCAAGCAGCACTCGCTCGGCCAGACCGCCGACCAGGCCGACTGGCTGATCGGCGCGGGCCTGCTCGCCCCGCGCGTCACCGGCGTCGCACTGCGCTCGATGAAGGCCCCTGGGACGGCGTACGACGACGACCTTCTCGGCAAGGACCCCCAGCCCGCGACCATGGACGACTATGTCCGCACGGGACGGGACAACGGCGGCGTCCACATCAATTCCGGAATCCCGAACCACGCCTTCTATCTCCTCGCCACCGAATTGGGCGGCCATGCGTGGGAGCGGGCCGGGCAGATCTGGTACGACGTGCTGACCGGCGGCGAACTGGGCGCACAGGCACAGTTCACCGACTTCGCCACGCTGACCGTCGCCGCGGCGAGGGCACGGTACGGCGACGGGGCCGAACTGCGGGCGGTGCTGAAGGCCTGGCAGCACGTCGGGGTGAACTCCGACGGATACACTCCACCCGGTCCACGTATAGGGGGCAACAGGGAATGGATTCCGCCCAGGCGACCCGTTCGTCCACCCCCACCTGCCAGCGGCGGATAGCACAGGGGAATCTGCGGCGTGGGAGACATTGCCAAAGGAGTGCTCAGCGGGGCATGGACGCTTCTGGTGGGCTGGATCTTGCCGACCGCGCTCAACCTGAGCGTCGCCTTCTACGCCGTCGCACCCAGCCTGCGCCACACCGACCTGATCGCGCGCCTCTGGCCCACAACCAGGACCGGCACCGCGCTCCTGCTGCTCACGGGGGCAGTCCTCATCGGCATCGTGCTCAGCGCCCTGCAAAACCCGCTGTACCGAATTCTGGAGGGCTATCTCCTGTGGCCCAACCGCGCCTACCGTCGCGCCTGCGGGCACCAGGCCGATATCAAATGGCATCTCTCGGACCGCATTGCGCTGCTGGGGCTCGAGCGCCTCGAACAGCGGGAAGGCGCCCTTCCTCCCGAAGAAGCGACGCGGCTGGAGGAACTCCGCGACGATCGCCGCCTTGCGCGGGTCGCACGCAAGGACCGCCAACGCACCGCACCTCAGCGGGCACTGCTTGAGGAGCGACTGGCCCGGTACCCGGTCGACGACGGGCAGATCCTGCCCACACGGTTGGGCAACGCTATCCGCCGCTTCGAGGAGTACGGCGACAGCCGGTTCTGCCTCGATACCCAGGTGCTGTGGAACGAGCTCACCGGAACCGCCCCCGAAGAGATCCGGCGGCAAGTCGAGCTGGCGCGTACCAGCGTCGACTTCTTCGTCGCCTTGTTGGTCGGCCACGCGGCAATCGCTGCCACGGCGGCTGCCTCGCTGGCCTCGGCCCGTGCCGAGACCACGGTGCTGCTGGTCACCATCGCGGTGCTCAGCTGTCTGATCCCGCTCTGGTACCGCTCTGCCGTCACCGCCACGGACGAGTGGGCGGCGGCCGTACGTGCCCTGGTCAACGTCGGCCGCAAGCCCCTTGCCGAAGCACTGGGTCTTGTACTGCCACCCGACCTGGCCGGCGAGCGCACGATGTGGAACCTGATCACTCAGCTCGCTCAACACCCCGACCCTGAGCGAGACATCAGCCTCAACCCCTATCGCGCCCGCCCGACCGGAACCAATTGAGGCTGCGCCAGGTGCCTGTTCAGGCCTGCTCCAGAACAGTTGCGGTCCTGCGAACCCGCCTGGCCGCGGAGCAGTACTACCAGCCGTCGGTCAGCCGCTCGGCGAGAAATGGAGAGAAGGCGCCTCCCGGTATGCCTTCGCCCATGCCGATAGGAACTGGGGACGGGCGAATTCGAGGCTTCGTCCTCCCGGCTTCCCGCCCTGGAAGGACCGGCCTCCCGGAGAAGGTGACACAGCCAAGGAAATCCGCGGGAGCGTGGCAGCCGGGTGGCGTGACCTGCTGAAGCGCGTGAAGAGCTCGGGTGACGGCGCTTGAAGGTGTCCTGAGGCCCAGACCATTCCCAGGCCTTTTCAATGGGCTCTGGGCACCGTGAACTGGTTGGGCCGACGCTGGAGTTCGGCAGTTACGGACGAACGGCATCCTGTTGGCAGGACCGATCGACCCGTAGCCTCACGACCTTGGGCAAAACGCCAACGGCCCATGCCGACCGGCAAGTTGGAGGTAGCTTCGTCGGCATGAGCAATGACGTTCGTATCGACCGTGCCCCGTCCGCCGGGGGCGGCATCCAGATCACGGTCAGCCTCTCCCCCACCGTTTTGGCAAAACTCCAAAAGGACGGCTCCTGGACCGAGCCCATCACTGACGGCCAGGTCACCGGCGACGGGCCGGCCATCACCCAGATCGAGTTCAAGGTGGCGTAGGTCTGGCAGCGCACGAGCGACGGCACAGGCCCGGCCACCGCTCGGTACTCGCCGCCCTCCAGGCGGCCACTCGGAAACCACCCTGACCGAACCGGAAGATCCGGCAAGCCGCAGACGCGGGAGAAGGCCGACGGGCCGGGAAGTCGTTCGGTGACCAGCCTGCCGCCGTGCATGCTCGCCGAAGCCTCCTCTCCGATCCTCGGATCGGGGACCCGCATCCGTGGCAAGGTCCGCGAGATGTCCCGCCGTTGTACGCGCAGCGGGCGCGGACGATCTCAGGGGATCCGCGAACGAGGTCACAGCCACTTCCTCCGGCGCCTGTGAGCACGGCAGTTCGACGAGCCACGGTCTTCCTTCGCGCGCCCAACGGGAAGGTGCCGAGTGACCTTGGGACACCTTTCACAGACGAACCAGAAGCGGGCAGCGGCCCTCAATCCAGCCATGGCCATGCCCTTGGTGTGCAGGGCTGGACGGCGGAAGGTCCGATCCGGCGCGGGCCCCTCGATCGGCACCTGCTGCGAGTCAGTAGGCTCGGCCGTTCCCGGCGGTGGCGTTGCCGCCTGGGCCCGGGGCTTCAGCGGTCATCTCCCGTTGTCTGAAAGGTGCTTGTCACAGTCATGCGAACAACGAGCCGTCCCAGCGGACCTGCACAGCTGTTCCGGCGGGCGGCCGGTCTGGTGTCGGCCGTGGTCCTGCTCGGCGCCTGCGGTGAGGCTGTCGAGGGGGCACCTCCGCGTCCCACGGGCAGTCCCTCGGTCCTCTCATGCGTGACGCCGTCGGGGGATCTGCTGGCGGACATCGACGGCGACGGCCTCACTGACCGCGTCTCCGATCCCTCCCACACCGGTGCTCGACTGACCATCGCGTTCGGCAAGGAAACGGGCTACGGCACCCCGGTCGGCGTACGGAAGCTGGTCGGCCGCTCCGGCAGCGGCGAGAAGGACGTGCTGGCCGCGGTGGCCGACTTCGACGGCGACGGGTGGAGCGACCTGGTCGTCGTGGCCACCGGGCAGATCCAGGGAGACGACGCGATCGAGCCGACCGTGGACGAGCTGGTCTCGGGCCCCTTCTCGGCCTCCGGACAGGGACAGCACACCCGCCGGCTCGACCTCGGCGAGACCCGCGGCATCACCGTGGCCGACTACGATCACGACCCCTACCCCGATCTCGCGGTGTTCAGCTACGCCGGCGACGGCGTCTACCAGACAGAGGCACGCCTCGGCGACGGGGACACCGGGCTTGCCGACGCGACCGGCGACACGAGCAGGTACAGGGCCTACGCGGAACAGACCGATGACGACACCCCGAGCAACATGCCCGACTCGGGCCTGAAAACGTTCTACCCCGAGTGCGGGAAGGCCGGTGGCCAGGGCTGACCTCTGCTGGTGCGTGCGTGTGCGTGCACGCGAGGCTGAGGAACGGTCGGCGCCGCCCACCGGGGTGACAGCGGACCCGGGCATCGCGGCCGGGACGGCCGACGCCGCACACGCGAGAGCCGCCGCCAGCAGAAGGCCGACGAGCCGCGATCGCCTGCCCGATGACGATTGACGCTGTCAGAGTCATGCAGAGACATCGTCGCTCGCCTCGATTCCACGATGGGACTCCGGCGGCCGGGCGGGAATCCTGCACTGGTCCATACCTGCCTCCGGGGAAGTGAATCGGCTTCGCGGGACCCTGTCAATGCTCCCAACAGGCCTCATTTCAAAGGCTGTTCGCGGAGACCGTGACGGGTTGACACCCCGTTTTCAGGCGCCCATCATCGATGGCACTTCGGCGAGTCTCCTCGTGCGTCCCACTGTCCGATCAGTCGCTGAGCCCCATGCGTCACAGATTTGAATCGTTTCATACGTAGGCCTCGACGTCTCCGTGTTCCCGCACCCGTTCCGGGAGGTTCCCATGCGCCGTCGTTCCCCGCTGAGCAGAACGCCAGGCCGGTACCACTTGCTCAGCCTCGCCGTGGTCGCGGCTGCCGTGCTGGCCGCAGGGCCCGCGCCGTCCGTCTCCGCTGCGGCCCCGGTCACCCCGACGGGCGTCAGCAAGGCGGCCCTTGACGACCTGAACTACTCGCCGACCTCCCGCACCCTCAAGCCGACCGCCGTCTTCCGAACGTCCGGCAGCGTCGCGAACCCACAGAACGTCCTCGGCGGACAGCCGACGCGGATCTCGGGCTCGCAGTCGGCCGTCACGCTCGACTTCGGCAAAGAGGTCGGCGGAGTGGCAACGTTGTCCTTCGGCGCCACCAGCGGCAGCGGCCAACGCGTGGGCCTGGCCTTCAGCGAGTCGTCCCTGTACGTGGGCAACAACAGTGACCGCAGCAGCGGCCGCGACGGCGAGGACGGGGCCCTCTACGCCACGGCCTCCGCGGGCGGCACCTACACGATGCCCACCGCGAGACAGCGCGGCGGCTTCCGCTACCTCACCGTCTTCCTCGACACCTCGGGCTGGGTGGACCTCACGGGCGTGAGCCTCGACTTCACCGCGGATCCGGGCAAGGCCGATCCGGCCGACTACGCCAACTACTTCCACTCCAGCGACGACCTGCTCAACCGCATCTGGTACGCCGGGGCCTACACGGTGCAGCTCAACACGATCGCCTCCGACCAGGGCCGCGCCTGGCCCCCGCCGGCCACGGAGTGGGACAACGCGGCAACCGTCGGCGTCGGCGACTCCGTCCTGGTCGACGGGGCCAAACGTGACCGCACGGTGTGGCCCGGCGACCTGGGCATCGCCGTACCCACGCAGTACGCGTACTCGGGCGACCTCACCTCGACCCGCAACGCGCTCACCACGATGTACGACGCGCAGTCGGCACAGGGCGAAATCCCCTGGTCGGGCCCGCCGTTCAACCTCACCGGCTCGGACACCTACCACACCTGGACCCTGCTGGGCACAGCCACGTACTACACCTACACCGGCGACCGGACGTGGCTGGACTCCCAATGGGCGAACTACACGCGCGGGATGGCCTTCATCATCGACAAGATCGACGGCAACAACCTGCTCAACGTGACCCGCACCCAGGACTGGGCCCGGGTCGGCCAGGGCGGCGAGAACATCTCCGCCAACGCACTGCTGTACGCCGCGCTCAAGGACGGCGTCACCCTGGCCCAGGTCAAGGGCGACAGCGCGCTCGCCGCGAACTGGGCCGCCAAGGCGGACGCCGTCAAGGCCGCCGCCAACTCCCGTCTGTGGGACGCCTCGAAGGGCATGTACAAGGACAACCCGACCAGCGGCCTGTACCCGCAGGACGGCAACTCGCTCGCGGTCTGGTACGGGCTCACCGACTCCGTCGCGAAGTCGCGCAGCATCGTCGGTCAACTCGCCACCCGGTGGGGCATCTACGGTCCCACCACCCCCGAATGGGGCGGCAACGTCTCGCCGTTCGCCGGCGGGATGGAGCTGAACGCCCACTTCGCCGCCAACGACGACCACACGGCCCTGGCGCAGATCCGCCGTACCTGGGGGCACATGCTGAACAGCGACATCGGTACGAAGAGCACCTTCTGGGAGGGCATCAGGGCCGACGGCGGCCTCGCCTACGGTGGTTCGTTCATGAGCCTGGCCCATGGCTGGTCGTCCGCGCCCACCTCCACGCTCACGTTCGACGTGCTCGGCACCACGCCCGAGTCGGCGACCGGCGCGTACCGCTTCGTCCCGCATCCCGGCGACCTGACCAGCGCCGAGGGCCGCATCACCATGCCGCAGGGGGCGATCAACGCGTCCTGGTCCCGCGTGCCCGCCGCCGGCACCTACTCGGCGCACCTCACCAGCCCGGCCGGCACCAACGGCCGTATCGGCGTCCCGAAGTTCGGCGGCTCCGACATCTCCGTCTCCGTGAACGGCAACGTCGTCTGGAGCGACGGGACTTTCACACCCACCGCGGGAATCACCGGCGGAAGCCAGGACGACACCTACGTCTACCTGACCGGCGTCGCTCCGGGCAGCTACACCCTGACCGCCGCAGGGCTGGGCAATCCTCCTCCGCCCGCCGAGCCGGGAACCGGTGCGCTGCGGGCGGGCTTCACCCGGTGCGCGGGCGAGGGCGGTACGTGCTCCTTCAGCGGCACCCGCGCGGTGGCCTACGGGGCGGGCACGTACAGGTACAAGACGGCGAGCGGCAGTACCGCCTGCACCAACGCCTCCTTCGGCGGCGACCCGGCGGCGAATCTCCTCAAGTCCTGCTACGTCGCCGACGCGGGCGGCCCGCCCGGATACACCGTCTGCGCCGCCGAAGGCGGTACCTGCGCCGTACCCGGCTACAACCGTGACGTCGCCTACGGCGCCAACGGCAACTTCGCCCACCAGGTCACAGGCGGCTCCGTCGCCTGCACCAACGCCCACTTCGGCGATCCCATCGACGGCGTCGCCAAGTCCTGCTACCTGCCGCCCGACGGTGCCCCGGCCGGTGGATGGACCAAGTGCGCGTCCCAGAACGGCACATGCCCGGCCGCGGCGGGACAGCCGGTGATGTACGGCGCCTTCGGAGCGTTCGCCACGAGAACCGTCACGGGCGACACCCCGTGCACCGACGCCACGTTCGGCGATCCGATCCCCGGTGAGTCGAAGGCCTGCTACACGGCCAGTGGCGGCCCGGTCGGCTACTCCACTGCCTGCTCGGACGAAGCCGGAACGTGCGCCTTCAGCGGCCAGCAGACCGTCGCCTACGGCGCACGGGGCGCCTTCGTCCTCAAGACGTTCACCGGCGGCACCGGTTGTACGACGGCGGCCTTCGGCACCGATCCACTGCCCGGTGTGCGCAAGGGCTGCTACCTCACCCCCTGAGGAGCACCGGGTCTGCTGGCCTTCACCGCGCGCAGTCAGGGCGAAGGCCGGCAGTGCCGTCGTCGTGAAGTCCAGTGCGGGTTCCCCGGTCCGCCAGGCGCCCACGTCGTTCAGCTCGGAGGCGTTGAGGGCACCGCCTCACAACGCGTGGGAACGGCTGCGTGACCGATCGGAGCCCGGGCGACAACGAGCGCGAGGTACTGACGCCGGCCACAGGGTGCACGTACGCCTTCCGAGTCCGGGCGACACTGGTTGCGTGATTGTCGAACGCGCGTATGCCCATCTCTCCTCGTACGACGACGAAACCTGGCCTTGGTCGGTGCCCTGTGTCCGGCAGTTGATCGACGAAGGGCTGCGGTTCACCGCGCCGGTCACCTTTCTGGTCGGTGAGAACGGCTCGGGAAAGTCGACCCTGGTCGAGGCGTTGGCCGAAGGGTTCGGCCTGGACTCCTATGGCGGCTCCCACGACTGGCGCTACGCCTCCCCGCGCGGCAAGTCGGCGCTCGGCGAGCGGATGAAGTTCGACGCCGCCTCGGGGCGCGGGCGGCGTATGGCCACCAGCTGGTCGGCCCGCAAGGGCTTCTTCCTGCGGGCCGAGACCGCGCTGGACGCCCTGGACAGGGAGGGCTTCTCCCCCGACCATGTCAGCCACGGCGAGGGCTTCCTCGCGGCGTTCCGCGGGAAGTTCCTGCACGCCGGGCTCTATGTTCTCGACGAGCCGGAGGCGGCGCTCTCCTTCTCCTCGTGCCTCGAACTGATCGGGCACATCGACCGGTTGGCCAAGGAGGGCGGCCAGGTCATCTGCGCCACACACTCACCCTTGCTGACCGCACTGCCGGGCGCGGACATCATCGAGATCGGCGAGCACGGCATGCGGAGGGCCGTCTGGCAGGAACTCGGCGTCGTGGATCACTGGCGCCGCTACCTCGCCGACCCGCACACCTATCTGCGGCACATCCTCGAACCATAGGCAGGTCCCCCTCAGCCCTTGTCACACGGGCGATGGCGGGCGCAGCGACGGCACCGGGCAGCGCGCCGTCGGCCTCGTCGCTAGTGCGGGAAGCTGCGGGGTGGGCGAGTGATGATGGATTCGCGGAACTCGGCAATCCGCGAATGGACTTGGCGCATCAGGTGGGTGTCCTCGATCCGGTCCAGGTAGAGGCAGCGGGCCGCCAGGCCCGGCAGCTCGAAGGCGAAGTACAGGGACATCAGCGGGTTCACGAACAGCTCGCTGCCCCGGGTGCGGTCAGTGAACCGGACGTCGCCGAACGAGCCGCGCACGGCTGCCGCGATGGAACCGTTCACGATGCTGGGGTACTCCGGGGTGTGCTGCTGAGCGTGTGTCACCGCGTCGAGGTAGAGAGCGCCCTCACGGGTGGCACGCGGTATCGAGAAGGCGCCGAGGTACGCGCCGTCGCGCTCCAACGCGGCGATGTTCTCCAGTACCTGCACATGGTTCACGCCGTGGTACGCGTCCACACCGAAGCCGACCGAGACGACGAGCCGGGTCGGTACGCCGTCCAGCGCGGCCAGCGCCGCCACGCTGGCCAGGTCCTCTTCCGGAGTGCCGAGCCCGGCTTCGTCACCGCGCATCAGAATGTCCGTACCGCCGTCGACCAGTACCACGGCGTCGACGCGGTGCAGATCGACCAGTGCCTGGTAGGCGGCGCGCAGCGGACGCACTCCGGTCTGGGGGAAGGCGTACACGGTGGACGGGTAGTCATGCCCGCGCAGCCACTGGGCAAGGGTCCGCTCCGGGAAATAGCTCTGGTGCAGAGCGGATTCGGGAGTGATCGCGGCCAGGTCGGGGGCGGCCCAGTCATCGATCGGAAGACCGTCGAGGGCGCTGAAGGAGAGGTTCGCGAGATACACCTGCTTGCCCTGGTGCAGGAGAGAAAGAGCCAACGGCAGGCCGGAGTAGATGTCGAAGCCGCCGCCCGCTCCCGCGACGAGGATGCGTTCGGCATCGGCAAGCCGAGCAAAAAGTGGGTTGGAGTCGAGAGACGTCATGACGATCATTGTCCCGGGACGCGGCACCGGGCGCTGCCGAGTTACCGCGCGACGACAAGGTCGCGGAGCAACAGGAGTGACGGCCCTCGTACTCGACTGTCAGAGTCGGCCTCATACGGTGACGGCCTCTGTCCGGCACCGGGGCGGCCCGCCTCGCCTACCAGCAGGCAGTGATGACGCAGGAACAGCAGCGTGGGCGTGTTCTGGCTGGTGGCCCGTGCGCAGGGCGCTGCAAGTAGGACTGTGTGCCGCCAGGTCAGTTTCCGCCCTTTTTGTCGAACCATCCGAGCGACTGGACGACGGTCGCGCCGGTAACGAGGATGCCGAGCGGAACGATCGTGAACCATGTCGCGTCGGCTTTCACGGCCGCGAGCAGGGCGATGGCGCCGATGGCCAGCACCAGGAGCACGAGCATGCCCAGAACGACTCGAATCTTGGAAACCAACGGAGGACTCTCCAATGTTCGGCTGGGCTCTACTGACCGGACAGCGTTCGCTACCCGTGGGACCGCTGGCGACGGTTGTCCAGTAGGGAGGCAGCAAGCTCCCCGGCGTGGCACCACGGCTCCGTCGGGAAGTTCATGGGGTGAGTCTCCCAACGCCGCCTTCCGGAGTCTCCAGTAGAACTACGTAATCGAATACGTAGGTTCACCGGCCGGGGCGCGGGGCTGTGCACCGCGGGTTGGAAACGGCTCGCTGTACGACTGGCCGCTGCTTTGCCATCGTGCACACAGGTAGGTGTTCTGAACTCGTAGCGTCGGCCGACTCGGGTTGGCAAGATCAACCCATGAGTCTGCACTCGGTGGCCTTGGACAAGATCTCGTTTGATGACTGGCAGGCCATTCACTCGTGGGCCTGTCTCCCGGAGGCTTGTCGTTTCCAGCCTTGGGGACCGAACACTGAGGACCAGACGCGCGATTTCGTGAAGGCCGCCGTCGAGGCTTGGTCGAGCACACCCCAGCAGAGGTTCGCCTATGCAGCGCGCTTCGGGGACGACGTTGTCGGGGTGGGCGAACTGCATGTCCGCAGTCACACTCAGCGCCAGGGCGAGATCTCCTACATTGTGCATCCACGGGTTTGGGGGCAGGGCATCGGCACAGGAATCGGGCACCGGCTTCTCTCACACGGCTTCGGTCAGTTGGGGCTTCATCGGATCTTCGCCACCTGTGACCCGCGGAATCTCGGTTCCGCCCGAGTGCTGGCCAAGCTCGGCATGACGTACGAGGGGCACCTTCGACACACGGCATGGATACGGGACGGCTGGCGGGACTCCCTGACATTCAGCATTCTCGAAGAGGAATGGCGTGCTGAAGACGTCGGAGTGATGCCGACGTAGGGACTGGTCGGTTCACGACGTGGAGCCGTGTCTCTTGCTCCCGTTGGTGCGGGGGCTTTTGCGGGTGATACGTCGGGTCGTCACGGTGATGCTGCATCGGCAGGTGCGGTGCGCGCGTCGTTCGGTTCAGGTTGCCGCTGGAGTACTGCCGCATGCGGCGACGGCGCGGCTTCGGAGGCGGGTGCATGGCCTGGCGCCGCGGACTCTCCTCAACGAGGCGCTGGATCAGTCGCAGTCGCTCCGGGGAGGGCTCCGGGCCGGTGGCCGGTGGCCGGTCGCTCTGTCCCCGGTCCGCCATGGCGCGGCGGCGAGCGTCGGCTTCCCGGGTGATGGCGGCGAGCCGGTTGAGGTTCTCCGGCGTGCGCGGCTTCGCCGCGAGCGCCGGACGTCCGGCAGTATGCCCCTGTGCCCCTCATCCCCGGAACCGATGACCACGCCGTCGAACCGGCACGGATCCGGCTGGCGGCGGCCGGGGCCGCGGTGGTCACCGTCGGCGCGGGGCTGGGACTCCGGGCGGTGGCCACGGGAAGCCTGGCCAAGTACGGCGGAGACGCGCTGTACACCATCCTGCTTCTCACCCTGGTCGTTCTGGTGGCACCACGAGTGATGCCCCTGACGGCCGCCGCAGGCGCACTGACCGTCAGTTGGGGGATCGAGTTCCTTCAGCTCAGCCAGATGACGGCGGAACTCTCCCAACGCAGCACCATCATCCGCCTCGTGCTCGGTTCCACCTTCAATCCACCCGACCTGTTCTGGTACGCAGTCGGTGCGGCAGCGGGTTGGCTCGTCCACACCACGGTGAGTCGCCCCTACCCAGCACGTCGGCGGCGTGCAGAACCCACCTGAGACCGGCCTCCTGGCGTTGAAGAGCGGCGAGCAGTTTCGGACACCCAGAGGCTCTCGGGGCCGCTGCACACTCGCCCGGTTCTACAGGTCGGCCACGAGTAGCCGGTAGCCGGCATCGAGGGCTTCGCGGTCGAGCAGGTCGGCATGGCGTTGGTGCCACCGGCCGGAGGACAGGTCGTCCGACAGCCGGGCCAGGCCCGGCTGGACGACTTCGTCGCTGGTCTGGGCGAACAGCGAGATACCGGCCCGCACTTCCGGGTCGAGGTATGCCTCGGGCCGACGCCAGAAGGCGGCGAGGAATCCGTCGGTACAGTCGTGCGGGACGGGAACGGTTTCGATGCGGGCGCCTCCCAACAGCGTGGCCAAGCGGTCGACCGCGACGGCTCGTGTGTTGTCGAACGCGGCTGCTTCGGGCAGGTACTCCTCCATCAGCCAGAACCTGTGGTTGATGTCGGGATCGAAGGTCAGGACGACGATCCGCTGCCGGGCGATGCGGCGGAGTTCGCCGATCCCGGCTTCCAGGTCGCTCCAGTGATGCACGGTCAGGAGAGCCATCGCCGCATCGGCCGAGTCGTCCGCGAGTGGGATCGACTCCGCGGATGCTTCCAGGGCGGGTGCGGATCCGGCTGGGCGCTGGGCGATCATCACCGAGCTGGGTTCGACCGCCAGCACCGTGTGCGACGGCTCGTAGGAGCCGGTGCCGGCTCCTACGTTGATCACAGTGGCGGCACCACCGAGGGCTTGATGGATCCTGGCGGCGACTCGGGGGTCCGGTCGCCGGGTGTCAGCGTAGGTCGCACCGATGCTGTTGTAGGTCGCCACACCGCACCGTAGGCGCTTCCCGCTGACACCGGGAAGAGCACGCGGTGTTGTCAGTTCTCAACCAAGGACCCGAATCTCGATCAAAGACCCGAACACACCCGGCGAAACCGTGCGTGGCTCACCCGCTCAAGGAGGGCTTCGGCGTGCGCCCCGCCATCAGGCCCGCCAGAGCTGCCCGCGAGGAGACTCCCGTCTTGCGGTAGACCCGGGAGATGTGGGTCTCGACCGTGCGGCGGCTCAGGCAGAGCCGTTCGGCGATCGCCGGGCTGGTGAGGCCGTCGGCGACGAGGTCGGCGATCTCCCGTTCGCGGGCGGTCAGTTCGGCGAGGCGGCGCTCGGGCCCGTCGGCGGCTGCGGCCACCGCCGGGCCGACCGCCTCGGCGAGACCGGTCAGCATCCCGCAGCCCCCGGCCACGGCGAGCCGCCGTCCCCGGTGCCAGGCCGCCTGCCCCCGCCGTGAACCGCCCGGGTCCGCCGCCAGCAGGGAGGCGCCGAAGAGCAGGGAGAACGCCTCCCAGAACACCCCTCCGCTGCGGGCGCTCTCGTCGGCCGCCGCCATGAACAGGTCCGCCGCCGCCCGGTCGTCACCGAGCCCGAGGCGTATCTGCGCGGCGCTGCGCATGGCCGAGGCGCGCTGCACGGGCAGATCGAGCCGCTCGGCCTCCTCGTGGGCCCGCTCGGCCCAGTCCTTCGCCGCGTCCACGTCCCCCATGGTGACGGCGGCGGTCACCAGGACCTCCAGGAACAGCGGACGCATGGAGGGCTGCATCCGCCGCAGGCCGGGGCCGCCGCCACGCAGCACCGCCTCCCGGGCCCGAGCCGGGTCGCCGGCGGTGAGCGCCACGTAGCCGAGTACGCACCAGGCGATGGACGCCCACCAGTTGACGCCCAGGCCGGCCGCGGCCACCGCCTCCTCGGCGGTGGCCAGTGGCCGCGGATCGCCGGGCGGGCAGGCGTCGACCAGGGCGTGGGCCCTGGTCGCGAGGACGAAGGCGAGCAGTTCGTCACTGCCGATGCCGCGGGCGATGTCCTCGGCCTCCTCGGACAGTTCCACCGCCGACGCGAGCCGACAGGTCTGGGTGCGCACGTGTGTCTTGCACAGCAGAAGGTGGGGCAGGAGGTAGAGCTGGCCGGTACGGCGGGCTATGGCCAGGCCTCGATCGGCGTGCCGTTCGGCGTCGGCGAAGCGCTCCAGGAACGCCTCCGCCCAGGCCAGCCGCATCAGCGGCTCGCACAGCCCGGTCAGATCGCCGTCCGGCAGCGAGTCCACGAGGGCAGCCGCCCGGCGGGTGAAGTCGTCCGCCGCGGCCGTCTCCCCCTCGTACGCCTCTCCCAGCGCCGCGACGCTCAGCGCACCCGCCACACCCGTCTCGTCCCCGAGGGAGCGGGCCACCTCCAGGGTGTGGGCCACCTCGGGGCGCACCGCCGGGTACGGGGTGGCGAGCGGGGCCGAGGAGCCCAGTTCCAGGCCCAGCGCCACCTGGTCGACGAGCGACGGCGCGGGATCGGTGCGGTGCAACTCGCGGCGGAGCAGGGCGACCGCCTCCGAGTGACGCCCCAGATGGCGCTCCATGACGGCGCACAGTACGACAGCGGACGCCCGCGATCCCGTCCCGTCGCCCGGGTCGGGCAGGGCGATCACCTGGTGCAGGAGGTCCCGGCTCTCCCGGAGCCGGCCGCCGACGCCCAGCGCCCGGGCCCGCCGCAGCATCAACTCGCGCCGTCTGCCCGCGTGTTCCGGCGTGTGCGGAAGATGCCTCAGCACCACCTCGAGCCAGTGCGCACTGCTCGCGGGCGCTGTCTGCGCGGCCTGCTCGGCGGCCTCGTCCAGCACCGCCGCCGCCCGCGGGTCCCAGCCGGACAGCGACTGCTCGGCGTGATGGGCCCGCTCGGCCAACGGGGCGCCGGTCCGGGCGAGTTCGGCGCCGACGAGCCGGTGGGTCTCCGTTCGCAGCCAGGGGTCGGTGCCGTCGCGGACAAGGCTGCGCAGCACAGGGTGGCGCAGCGCGATCCGCCCGTGCGTGCCGGTGCGCAGCAGGTCGCGCCGGGTCAGTACGTCGAGGTCCTCGGTCAGTTGCCCCGGCTCCTGGCCGGTCACCGCCCCGAGCAGCGCGGGCGTGGCGTGGTCGCCCAGAGCTGCCACCACTTGGACGAGCCGAACCTGCGACGGCGTCAGCGGGGTCAGCTCGTCGAGCAGCAGCGCCCCGAGGCCGGTCGTGGACAGTCGGCTCACCGACGCGCCCTCGCGGTGCGCCTGAAGCAGGGTCAGCAGGTACAGCGGGTTGCCCTCGCTCGCCGTGAAGAGCCGTACGGCCTGGTCGTGGGCCAGGTCGGGGGTGAGCAGTTCGACGCACTCCCGCTCGCCGAGCGGGCCGAGGACCGTCCGACGAACCGTGCCGGTCTCCGTGCCGCGGATGAGGGTCGCGGCGAGCGCCGCGGGGCTCTGCCGATCGCGGCGGGCGAGGACCAGCAGGACGCGGGCGCGTACGGGGTGCCGTACGAGATGGTCGAGGAGTTCCAGCGACGCGGCGTCCGCCCAGTGCATGTCGTCCAGGACCACGACCAGCGGATGGGCCGCGGCGTGGGTCAACAGGGCGGCGGTGGCGCGGTGCAGGTGGAAGCGGTCTGTGCCGCGGGGAGCGCCGCTGAGCACAGGGGCGACCTCGGCAGCCGCCGGGAAGGATTCGACGGTCTCCGGGGCGAGGTCGGAGAAGGCGTCGGTGAACGGCTGGAACGGGATGTGGCGTTCGTACTCCGTCGCCCGGCCGCGCAGCACCGCCGCCCCGCGCCGTGTCGCGGCCAGGCACAGCTCGTGGACCAGTCGGCTCTTGCCGATGCCCGCCTCACCGCTGATGTCCAGCACCGCCGGGCGGCCGGGCACGTCCTCCACCAGATCCGACAGCAGCCGGTCGAGCCGGGCGAGTTCCGCCTCTCTGCCGACCAGCGGTGTCTGTTCCGTCGTCATGTCCTCACGCCCCCGCGACAGTTGGTGCCTCCACACATCCTGTCGTACGCCACTGACAACCTGTGGGTTCGTGTTCTGGATCTCACAATCCTCGTCCAGGTGGGGCGAGTCGGACGGGTCGGACGGGTCGGACGAACGGATGCGGAAACTACGTAACCGATCTACGTAACAGCACGATCGTCCCGGCCCGACGCACGCAGGAAGATCAAGTCCTGTAGGGGCCGCGGCCGTTGCCGCATCAGGAAGGCTCCTGGGATTTCGGGAGGGGCAGATGTTGATCGTCGGCACAGTGGTGGGGATCGTCCTGCTGATCGTCCTGATCGTCGTATGGGTGGTACGGCGGTCGGACGGCCGGTACCGGTTCCGGCCGTCGTTCGAGGCGGCCTGCGAGGTCACGGTCGGCGGCCGGAGACTCGTGGCGTACTCCGGGCACCGCAAGGTGATCCGGCTCGCGGACCCGGCCACGCGCGAGGACACGGCGGTCCTCACGCACTCGCGCACCTGGATCCGGGCGCTGTGCGAGGTCCACGTCGACGGCAGGCCCCTGCTGGCGTCCGGTGGCCGGGACGGGGTCGTCCGGCTCTGGGATCTGGAGGACCGAGGCGAACTGGTGGCCTCCCTGACCGGACACCGCGGCTGGGTGTACGGGCTGTGCACGGTGCGCATCTCGGGGCGCGACCTGCTGGCCTCGGCGGGCCGGGACGGTGTGATACACGTCTGGGACCCGCGCGACGGCCGGCTGGTGCGCACGATCGACACCGGACCGCGGAAGGGGTGGATCTTCTCCCTGTGTCAGGTGCGTACGGGCGGGCGAACGCTGCTCGCGGCCGGGCACGGCAACGGCACCGTGACCCTGTGGCACGCCAAGTCCGGGCAGGCGGCACTGGAGCTGACCGCGCACAACCGCGCCGTGTGGACCCTGTGCGAGGTGTCCGACGGCGACCGCACCCTGCTCGCCACCGCCGGCTGGGACGGGGTCGTCCGGCTGTGGGACGTGGAGGCACCGCAGGAGGTACGGGCGTTCACCGCCGGTGTCGGGCCCGTGTACGCCCTGTGCCAGGCGGAAGCCGGGGACCACACGCTCCTCGTCGCCGGCGGGGACGGACCGGGCACCGCTGTCTGGGACCCGTTCACCGGCGAGCGCGCCGGCGACCTGGGCATGGACCTCGCCGGCCTCCTCAGCGGCCACGGCTGGGTACGCGCCGCCTGCCAGGTCCGGCCGGCGCAGGGCCCACCGCTGGTCATCACCGTGGGGTACGACGACGGAGCGCGCGTGTGGGACGTGGTGAAGGAGATCGGTTCGGCTCCTTCGGAGAGAGGAGCACCGGAGGAACGGGCCTGAGCGCTCTCGCGGCGACCGTTCCTCGCACTCCGCTACTCGACGTCTCGCCGCCGGCCAACTCCCGTGTCTTCACCGGCGCCTTGAGCACGGCCGCCGCCTGCGGCAGAGCGCCCACCTCGCATCGGCTGGGCGTCCCGCCCGCACGGATCCCCGCGTTCCGGTCGACTTGGCATAGTTGACCTTGCCGGAACAGCAGGGAAGGAAGGTCATGGACGAGGAACCGAAGCGCTACCGGGTCGAGTTCGCCACAGGTACTGCCGCAGCGGTGGCGAAGCGGCGGTCCTACCGCGACCACGAGCGCAACGACATCGAACCCGGACTGCCTGGCTGGCCTCCTGGGCAACGGGCCTTCGCGGTGCGGGGGTTCTTCGGTCGGCTCGGCCAGTACGTCCTTGGTGTCGTGACCGCGATCCTGATGCTGCCGCTGTACATCCTCGCCGACGCTCTCGGCAGTCCCTCGTCGCCCGCCAAGCGGGGGAAGCTGGAGGAGCGTGAGAACGAGGTCGACGACTTCCCCGTCATATGGGCGGGCGTGGGCGAGACGGCTCGTACGCTGCCCTGGCAGCTCGATCCCTCCCGGCGGCCCTGGCCCATGGAGACCGAGATCGAACTGACCGAGCCTGAAGGGCTCGTACGCATCACGTCGTACCAGGACACAGCACGGGGCAGCCGGTTCCTCTATTGGGGTGGCGGCGAGAAGGTTCCGGGATCCGAGGTCGTCCTCTGGTCGCTGCCCCTGAAGGAAGTCATCGGCGCCGAGCTCAAACCATTCAGCATGTCCGAGACCGACTTCAAGATCTCCTTCCAGGACGGGTCGTGGGCCCGGCTGACATCCTCGAACGGTGCGCAGGAGATCGTGGCCCTCCTTGGCGGCAAAGACCCAGCCGGATCTGCTTCTTGACGATCAGCCGCCGGCGGTCGGCGCGAACGCCGTCGTACCCAGGCCGAGGACGACGTACGGCCTGACCCGATCCAGCACCGGCAGCGGCACGTGGGAGTCGCTAGCTCGGATGGTGGTCAGCACCATCAACAGCGAGCCGAGCGCGGCGGCCTCCAACACCGCGAGGAGCTCCCAACCCTGCTCCCGGTGTTCGGTCCTGCGCCGAAGCCGTGTGCGTTTCGCGGGTCGCCTCGGTGTAGGCGAGAGGGTCATCGAGCCGGAGCGTGAACCACTCGGCGAGACCGATGTCGTCCGGGAGCCCCTCATACCGCATGTTGTGGCGCGCGATCTCCGCCGTCCGCCGCGTCGAGCATGCGCTGTGCGACCGGACCGACCCGTGATCGATGAGCGGATGGCGTCCGAGGGTACCCGTCACACGCAGCGCGTGCCGCTCTGCCCTTCTGCGCCTTCATGAGGACATGATGGGAGAGGGGGGTCAGGTGATCGAGACAGTCTTGCGCAGTGAGGACCTACCGGTAGCCGACCGGTTCGCGTGGTGGCTGGAGATGACGTCACAGGCGCTCACGCCCACGGAGATCACCAGCGACCACGCCGATGACTTCCGCGCCGGCTTCCGGCTGCTGGAACTCGGGGCCGCTCAGGTGTCGGTGCTGTCCTATCCGTCATTGCGCTCGCGTCGCACGTCGGCGCTGGTGCGTCGCTCCGATCCCGAGCTGTATCACCTGGCCCTGACCCTGAGAGGCCGGCAGAGCATCTCCTGTTGTCGGCGTGATGCGTCAGTGAGGGGCGGGGATCTGTTGCTGTACGACAGCTCGCACCCGAGCGACGCCTCAGCCTTCCCCGACGACGGCGGTGCAGTCGAGGGGATCGTGGTGAACGTGCCCCGTACGGCGATTCCTCTCCCTGCGGCGAAGGTGGACCGCCTCCTCGGGGCGCCGTTACCGGGCGACAGCGGTATGGGGGCCCTCCTGTCGCAGTTCTTGATCCGCCTGGCGCCTGAGTCCGACGCATGCCGGCCGCGGGACGCCATACGTCTGGGCGGGGTCACAGTGGATCTGATCACCGCGTTCCTCGCGCACCACACGGACACCGAGGAGAGCGTTCCACCCGAGAGTCGCCAGCAGGCGCTGATGGCCGGCATCCGCTCCTTCATCGAACGCAATCTGGGCGACCCGCAGTTGTCGCCCGGCGCAGTCGCGGCCTCCCACCACATCTCCGTGCGGTACCTGCACAAGCTGTTCCAGGCGCAGGGCGTCACCGTGAACGCCTGGATCCGGCAACGACGTCTGGAGGGCTGCCGCCAGGACCTCGCCGATGGGCAACTGTCCGACAAACCCATCGGTTTTCTGGCCGCACGCCGGGGCTATGTCCACGCTTCCGAATTCACCCGCGCATTCCGCAGAGCCTACGGGATCCCGCCGAGCGCATATCGGCAAGAGGTACTACAGGGCAAGCAGGACACCGATCGCCAACTCCGGGCATCCAGAGGGCCTGGCGATCTGATGCCCGGATAGCAGAAAATGCGGCGGCCTGCAGGCCTGCGCGCATTCGACTGTCGGGTCCGGCATTTGACGGTCGGTCGATCTGGGTCAATCGGGGGCGTCTGCCGGCGTCCCTGAACGGGGCTGCGAAATGGGGCCCTCGGGAGAGAGGACTGGCGAGACGATGATCTGGACGGCGTTTTCGACGGAACACCTGTCGGGGACCGAACGATTCAACCACTGGGAAGCGATGATCTCCCAGGCCCACTTTCGCACCACGATGGCCAGCGATCACCTGAACGACTTCCTCGCCAGCTCCCAGGCGCTGAACCTGTGCGACATCCAGACCTTCGCGCAAAGCTACCCGCCCATGCAAGCGCGCCGGACCCCGGCGATGATCCGGCAAGGTGATCCGGAGGTCTTCCAGCTGTGGCTCACCGTCCGTGGGGAGGTCGGGCTCAGCCAAGCGGACCGGCATGTCGACGTCGGCGAGGGCGATCTGGTGCTCTACGACTCCTCCCGGCCCTGCCAGGCCCAAACCGGTGCCCGTGACCGCCCCGACGTCTCCTCACTGATCGTGCAGATACCCCGGGCCAGACTGCCCCTGCACTCCAACACCCTCGACCAGCTCACCCTGACCCGCATTCAGGGACGGACAGGCATCGGCGCACTGTTCCGCCACTACCTCACGGACCTGATGAACCACGCGCCCCAGTACGAGGAATGCGACGCGCCCCGCTTGGCGGGCGTCACACTGGACCTGCTGAGCGCCATGCTCGCCCAGGCCGCACGGACCGAGAACCTCCTGCCGCCCGAAGCACAACACACCGTCATGCGTACCCGGGTCAACGCCTTCATCCAGCAGCACCTGGCCGATCCTGACCTCACACCGGCCTCCATCGCCGCCGCCCACCAGATCTCCGTCCGCTACCTCCACCAGCTCTACCGGGGCCACGGGACCACGATCGCCGGCGGAATACGCCGCAGCAGGCTGCAACACATCCACCGCGACCTGGCCGACCCCCGCCTCAACGCCCGGTCCATCAGCGCGATCGCCGCACGCTGGGGATTCCCCGAGCCCACATCCTTCAGCCGCGCTTTCAAGACGCTGTACGGCATCACCCCTCGCGACCACCGCCACCAGACCCAGAAGCGCGGCATGTAGGCGGTGCGCTGAGTGCCAACAGCCGTGCGCGGAATGCCAACAGCGCCATGAACATATCGAGCACCATGTCCGTCAATACCTCCCCGCTCACTCGCGAGGAAACAGCCACAAAGACAAAGACGGGCGGCGCAGTTCGCTCCGCCGTCCCACCGCAACCGGAAGGTCTCCCACACGATGAGCAACGTTCGCCAGCGCCCCACCGCCGCACCCACGGGCGCCGTCATCCAGCAGCAAGTCGGGCTCGCCACGACCTACTCCTTCCAGAAGAGCTGGGCAGACCGCCTCACTGTTGACGGGATCGTAGGCCCGCAGACCTGGTACTGGCTCCGCCAGCTCTGAGCTTGCCTTCTTTCCAGTACGTCATCAACCTCAGCCGTGACAGCGAGGGCCGGTGCAACGTCTACGACGGCGACGGCGACAAACGGCTCGCCGGCTGCGACTACCGCATCTGCAGCTGACCCCGTCCCCTGAGCACCGGGGAAAGCGGCGAGTTCGACACGGCGGACTTCTGCGCGGCCGCACACCTGCTCGATCGCGGCCGACCGGTCAGGGCTCTCCAGTGCGCGACCTGGATTCGTCCCCCGCAAGGGCACTGCGTGCGGCAGGATCCGACCTCGTCGGAGGTGACCGACGCGATCCGGTGTCTCCCCGGAAGGCGATGAGAGGCGTGCACGGCGTGTTCCTGGTGCTGACCATGATGGTCGTCTCCCGGACCAGTCCCGAGGGCGTGGTGGCCGAAGAGCGGCGGGGAAAAGCGGCTGCGTCCCGTTTCCTTCATGGACGACTTCGCCACCTGCAACCGCCCGGTCCTGGACAACGGGGAACTGGTGCTCGGCCTCGCGGTGCGACCGCGGATTCCGATGCCCCTCACGGCCTTCGACGAACAGCTCGCCCAGAAGTTCGCGTTCTTCAACGAGCGGCCTGCCGGCCTCTCGGATGTCTCGGCCCTGCGGGAGGTCCACCCCGGCCCGATGACGCTCGGGACCTGGTTGCGCGGCACCGGACGGAAGCCTTGAACGAACCCGGGAAGCGAGGAAAGAGATGACTGATGGACTGCTGCTGCCGCCCGGCGGCGGCCGCCGGATCCAGACCATGACCCTGAAGGCGGGTGCGGAACGGTCGACGACCTGGTCGACGTTCGAGGCCGAGGTCGCGCCGGGATTCGATGTCGGAGCGCACCTGCACGACCAGGCCGAGGAGGTCTTCTACGTCCTGGAGGGCGAACTCGACCTGCTCGCCTTCCATCCGGTCACCCAGGCCACCGGCGACTGGCGCTCCTGGGAGTCCGAGAGCGGCGCGAAGGTGCTGCGGGGCGGACCCGGGAGCTTCATGTTCGTGCCCGCCGGATGCCCCCACGCCTTCTCCAACCCCGGGGCCCGACCGGCCCGGATGCTCTTCCTCGTCTCCCCCGCCGGCCACGAGACCTACCTCCAGGAACTCACCGACCTCCTGAACACCCCAGGTCCCCCGGACCAAGCCGAGATCACAGCCCTACGGCTCCGCCACGACATCCACCAACTCACCCCCCTCACCGCCACAACCACGGACTGAGGAAACGCAACGGCCCCCGCTCACAGCGGCGCACGCACGTGAATCGCGATGACGACGGGGACGCAGCGACAGACCCGACGAGGTGGAGCGACCGGGCCCGAACAGACCAACAGCGTCACGCCATGGGTCCTGGGCCCCGTCTCCCTAGGAAAGGACCCCGGCCCCCGTGGTCCCCGCCAACTCCGTCGCCAGGTTCTGCGCCGTCGTCTGGAGGCCCGCCGTCAGGGCCGGCTTCCAGTTGACGGTCGTCTTCAGCTTCTTCGAGTTCGCGGCGTTGTAGGCGGCCACCAGATCCGTCGCCGTGCCGTTGACGAGGTTGCCGGTGGTCGCGACCGAGCCGGTGCCGTCGCCGCTCAGCAGCTTCGCGGTCTTGCCGCCGGACGGGAGCTTCCAGGCGTTGTACTCGGCGACGACCTGTGCCTTGGCCCGGGAGTTGACCGTGTAGAGGGGTGCGTAGCCGTTGAGGGTCGTCGTGTCGAAGTAGTTGTTGTAGATGTGGATCTGGCCGATCCGGGCCAGCGGGGCGCGCTGGACGATGCCCTTCCACACGTTGTGGTGGATGGAGACCCGCAGCTTGCCGACGCTGTCGGTGTCGCTGCTGCCGATCAGCATGGTCTTGTCGTGGTTGGTGAACTGGTTGCGCTCGACGGTCACCAGGTCGGAGCCGTTGGTGATGTCGAGGGCGCCGTCATGGATCTGGTACTCCCGGCCGTAGTACTTCGGGTTGGCGCTGTCGAGGTGCGGCGCGTCGGTGAACGTGTTGTGATCGGCCCACACATGGGTCGCCCCGCGCAGGGTGACGGAGTCGTACGCGGAGTTCCAGTTGCCGGTGGAACCGTCGGTCGGGTCCCACTGCGGGAAGCAGTCCTCGGTGGCGCTGAAGGTCAGGTTCCGGACGATGACGTTGTCGACGCTCTTCACCTGGAGACTGCCGCCGGTGATCCCGGCGTTGGTGCCCGGCACTCCCACGAGGGTGGTGTTGGCCGGCACCTTGAAGGCGATGTTCTTCGCCTGCGCGGCCTGGGCGGCGGCCCGCGCCTTCTCCTGCGTACCGGACGGCAGCTTCGAACGGCCGTACGTGGCCGGGTCGTACGCCTTCAGATAGGCGGCGAGCGAGTATCCCGTACCGGCCGCGTAGTCGGCGCAGGTCAGCTTCTTGCCCGCGTCGTTCGTGTTGGCGTCGATGGTGCCCTTGATACGGATGATCTTCGCCGTGGAGTTGGTCGCGCTGCCCAGTGCCGCCACCAGCTGTGCGCGGGTGCTGACGGTGAAGACGTGCGCGGAGTCGGCTTGCGCGCCACCGGTCGTGCCGGTGCCGGAGGCCGCCCAGCCGTCCTTGGCGGGCAGCACCTGGTGAGCCAGATCGACCGCACCCGCGTTCGCGTTCATGGCGAACACGGCGGCGCCGAGGCCCGCGGCGGCCACGGCCGCGGTGGAGGCCAGAACGGTGCGGCGCGTGCGGAGGGAGCGGCGGTGGGAAGGGGAAGCCACGGATGAGTCCTTACGTGGTGGTGGAACATGTGCGGTGTGTGAAGCTCCCGCGTGCGGGGCTTTCGACTCGTCAGTGGTCGCGGAACACCGGAAGGTTGCCGCCGGATGCGTGTGACTTTTGAGGCTCGGCCGACGGGCGGCGACCCACGCACCGCACCAGCCCCCTCGCAGTGGCCAAGGGAGCGCGTCATATCTCGCGTGGGCAGTGCGGCGGGTTGTTCTGGGCCGGACGCACCGTCAACTCACGTGCGTGGGCGGGTGCATGGTCGGGCGCTCGCTCCCGGTGCGCGGTGTCAGCGGCGGGCGTTGCCGCGGTGGTCCTGGTGAAGGCCGGTGCGGGTGTCGCGGCCCGCGCCAGTGTGGATACGGCCCGAGGCACGCCCGGCAAGGCGGTAGGGGGCGAAGGTGGGGGTGTGGCCGGCCGCGGACACCGGAAGCGCCCGCCGCCGAAGCCCGAGCGCGCCTGTCGACTACATCGTCCATATCCGCCGCTGACGCCCGATGTTGACGACTCGGCAGATCCTGCCCCGTACAGGAGCGCATACGTCTTCCGCCCGCCAGGCGAAGGTGATGCCTCGTCAGGTCTGTGTTCGACTGCGTATCGGTTGGCTGTGGGCGGTGACGGTGGTGGAGGGCGGTCCTTGGGCGGCGCGGTCGTCGCGGGCCGGGTTCTGTTCTAACCGGTAATGTCGCCGCCGCACAGAGCGAGCGGGCGCACACGGGGAGAGCGGGGCACGGATGCACGTCCTGGAGCCGGGGGATCCGCGGCGGATGGGGGACTTCACGCTCATCGGCAGGCTGGGGGCCGGTGGCATGGGCCAGGTCTTCCTGGGACGTTCCGCGGGCGGGCGGGCCGCGGCGGTGAAGGTGGTCAGGGCGGAGCTGGCCGAAGACCCCGAGTTCCGGGCCAGGTTCCGGCAGGAGGTCGCCGCGCTGCACCGGGTGGGCGGTGAGTGGACGGCGCCGATGCTGGGCGCCGACACCGAGGCCGCGGCACCCTGGGTGGCCACCGAGTACGTGGCCGGGCCCTCACTTCAGCAGGTCGTCGAGTCGGGCTACGGGCCGCTGCCCGAGGCCACCCTGCATTCCCTGGCCGGGCGCCTCGCCCGTGCGCTGCGTGCCATCCACGGCGCGGGCCTGGTGCACCGCGACGTCAAGCCGTCGAACATCCTGCTGACCGTCGACGGCCCGCGCGTGATCGACTTCGGCATCGCCCGGGCGCTCGACACCGTGGCGGGCAGTCTGCGTACCTCCACCGGGGTCGTGCTCGGCTCGCCCGGTTTCATGTCGCCGGAGCAGGTGCGCGGAGAGCGGGTGACGCCTGCCGCGGACGTGTTCAGCCTCGGCTCCGTGCTGGTGTACGCGGCGACGGGACGGCTGCCGTTCGGCTCCGCCGAGCTGGGGCTGCACGCGCTGATGTTCCGTATAGCCGAGGAGGAGCCGGACCTCACCGGGGTGCCGCCGACGCTGACCGCTCTGGTGACCGCCTGCCTCGCCAAGGACCCTCAGCGGCGGCCCACCACCGAGCAGCTCGCCGTCCTCATCCGCACCGACGAGGACGGCCCGTGGCTGCCCGCGGAGCTGCTGGCCGAACTCGGCCGGCTCGCCGCCCGGATGCTCACCGCGGAGACACCGCCGCAGGGCTCGCCGGCGCCGACGCGGTCGAAGCGGCGGTGGCGGCCGGTCCTCGCCGGAGTGGTGGCGCTCGCCGCGGTGGCCACGGGCACGGCGCTGACGCTGCTCGACGACGACGGTGAGAAAGGCCCCGCGACGGGCGGCCCGGCCTCTCGATCGGCGTCGCCGAGTGCCGAGCCGGGCATCCCGGACGAGTTCGTCGGCGCCTGGGAAGGCGTACTCGATGGCAATCCCGAACTGCCGAAACGGGTCCTGCGGCTGGAAATCTCACCGGGCGGGCCGGGTGACAAAGTCGCCGCGTACATCGACACCGGCGGGGATCTACAGTGCACCGGGCGCGGCAAGCTGGTCTCCACCGATGCCGACACGCTGGTCGTCGGCAAGGGCCAGATCACCGCGGAGGTGCCGCAGGGACGGTGCACGCCACTCTCCCAACAGACCCTCACGGTGCGGTCGCAGGACGTACTGGTGTGGGAGTCCGGTGGCCTGACCGCCGAGTTCCACCGGTCAGCCGGCGGACGGGACGCGGTGCCGGACCAGTACGTCGGCGTCTGGGTGCCGGCCAACGCGACCTATCGCGAGAAGGAGTTGATCCGGATCACCCAGGGCCCGGTCGGTGGCCGCCTGGTGCGGATGTCGGTCGAGGCGGCCATGGACGACGGCACGGAGCAGTACTGCGACAGCACCTTCGTCATCGGCGCCGTCTCCCCCGTGCTGGCGCTGAGCCCGGCGGCCTACACGGCGGAGTCGGGCAAGGGCTGCCGCCAGCCCGACGCGGTCTCCTTCACTGTCGGCCGCGACGGCCATCTGCTGCTGTTCAGCATGGACGCGGACGCGGAACCGGGAGAGTACGTACGAAAGTCCTGACCGCCGCCCCGGATGGCAGAGGCACCGTTCCAGGGCCTCCTGGCCGACTGCCTTGGACCGCCGACGCACAGCCGGCCACCCCGAGTTCCGGCTCCCGTCGCCCCTCGCGTCAAGGGGAGGGTTCAGCGGGTCGAGCGCTGGATCAGTTCGTACTGGGCGGAGGTGGACTCCCCGGTGATCAGCCCGTAGAAGCCGACGGACCAGAACTGTCCGGTGCGGCCGGTGGGCGCGAGGGCCTCGATGTCGTACGACTGGGTCTGGCCGCCGGGGGCGGCGTCGCCCTCCACGGAGGTCCAGGCGCCGTCACGCAGGCGCCAGTAGAGGGCGGTGCCCTCGTAGCCGTAGGGGTCGCCCGAGACCCAGACGGTGCCCTTGCCGTCGCCGGTGATGGCGTTGGCCCACAGCCCGTCGACCGGCCCGGTGACATCGCGCCATGTGCGGCCGTTCCAGTGCAGCACCTTGGTCTGCTGCGGCTCGTCCTCGGTGTACGGGGTGAGAGCGGTGACCCAGACGCTGCGGGCTGACTCCTGGTACACGGCCGTGATCCCGAGAGCGCTGCCGGCCGGCGCGGTCTCGGTCCACGAACGGCCGTTCCAGTGCAGGAGTACGGATCGGCTGGGCTGGCCGGCGTACGCGAACTGCCCTACCGCCCAGGCGTCGTGGGCGGTCCGCGCTTCGATGGCGTTGATGTGGACGCCACTTGGGAGGGGTGTGCTCTGCCAGACGCCGTGGGCGTAGGAGTTGATCGCGGTGTCGCTCACCAGCCAGGCCCTGCCGGGGACTGCGGCGAGCTTCGCGAAGCCGTAGCCTTTCTCGTCAGGCAGTGGGGTCTGCGTCCACCGCTTGCCGTCGTAGTGGGCCAGGGTCTCGCCCACCTGGTCCCAGCCGTACGCCCAGACGTCGTGCGCGGACACCCCGTCCACGGCGTGCCACACGCCGGTCTCCGGCACGGCCGGGGTCGACTGCTGCTGCCAGGTTCTGCCGTTCCAGCGCAGGATGACGCCCTGGCCGACGCCGTCGACGTACTGGGTTCCCACCGCCCAGGCGGCGTTCGGACCGACCGACGCGATGTCGAACAGCGCGGAGTTGTCCGAGAGCGTCCCCGCCAGAGACGTACGCCAGACCGGGCCATGGGCGTGACCCGGGGCCGACGCGGCGGGAGTCGCGCTGTCCGCCACCGAGACCACGGCCGGGGCGACAGTCACCGAAGCCGCCGTGAGCGCCGCGATGATCGCGATCCTGAGACACATGCCTGACTTCGTCCTCATGACGGCTCCCCCTCGGAATCGTTCGCTCACTCATGAGACCGCCCACCCCACCCGACGGTTGTGCCAACAGCAGCACCAAACTCCTCCCGGGCGGTCACAGATGTCGCATCATCTGACTTTCCTTTGGCCGTGTCGGTCAGTAGCGGAACTACGGGACTCCCGGCCCCCGGCCCTCCGTAAGGTCCGGGGGCATCGGTGAGGAGGGCGACGCCCGGGCCTCGCAGTGACAAGGAGGAGATGCCAGGGATGAGCAATGTGGAGATCTGCCTCAAGGAGATCATGACGTCGATCGAGGGCGCGTTGGGAACTGCCCTCGTCGACTACACCAGCGGTATGGCGCTGGGCACTCTGGGGGGTGGCAAGGATCTTGACCTGACCGTCGCGGCGGCCGGCAACACGGACGTGATCCGCGCCAAGACCCGCACCATGGAACACCTCGGGCTGAAGGGCGAGATCGAGGACATCCTCATCACGCTCGGCAGCCAGTACCACGTCCTCCGGCCCATCAACGGCCGTAGTGGCAACGGCTTGTTCCTCTATCTCGTGCTCGACAGGAGGAAATCGAACCTCGCCATGGCCCGCCATCAGCTCAAGGGCGTCGAGGGCCAACTGGACGTGTAGCAAGCCGCGTACTCCACCGCCTCGCACGCCCATGAATTGAAGACTTCTTCAACTGGCCATATCCGGATCAGATCAATCCCATGGGCGTGCGGGGCCGGATGCACGAAAATCGGTCCACCAGACCGCCTGCGGTGGCACGTACAGGGCCACCGCGCCAGATGCAGCCCGTCGAATGCGGCAGGGAGCGCGATTCACCATGCAGGTCCCCCTTTACCAGGCCAAGGCCGAGTTCTTTCGGATGCTCGGACACCCGGTGCGCATCCGGGTCCTGGAACTGCTGCAGAACGGCCCCGTCCCCGTACGCGAGCTACTGAACGAGATCGAGATCGAACCGTCCAATCTCTCCCAGCAACTGGCCGTCCTGCGCCGTTCGGGAATCGTGGTGTCCATCCGGGAGGGCTCGACCGTCAGCTACGCCCTGGCCGGTGGCGATGTGGCCGAACTCCTGCGCGCGGCCCGGAGGATCCTGACCGAACTGATCTCCGGCCAGAGCGAGTTGCTCGCCGAACTCCAGCAGGCGGACCCCCGGCCGATTCTCACTCCGGACCGGTGACCGGCTCCCCCGCCTGTGTCCTGCGGCCGATCGCCGCCACCAGGGCGATCAACGCCAGCACCGCCAGCAGGACGAGCACCAGCAGAAGCACCGTCAGGACAGTGGGGTGATTCCAGAGGGCGAACAGCAGGGCCACCGCGAGCAGGACACCGACGGTGAGCCGATGCCGGTGGTCCGCCGTCCACGTCCCCACCCGCCCGGCGTGCATGTCGTGAGCGTCCGCCCAGCGGGCGGCGGAGTCGGCGGTGCGCTCGGAAGCGGCTCGCAGGGCGCGCGCCCCGCGCCCGGGACCGACGGCACAGGCGCCGACAGCGACCACCACACCGAGCACGATCACGGTACGCAACGTGGCCCGTACGAAGTGCAGGAGATGGTCGAAGACCGCTGCCGCGGCGGCCTCCGACAGAACCCGCGGGGGCAGGTGATCCAGGTAGTAGCGGCGGGCTACGGCAAGACCGACGGCGACGATCAGGCACGCGGTGACGGCGCCCAGGGCGGCCCTGGCCAGGGCGCGTCTGCGCCGGTGGGCGAGGAGTACTCCCGCTGTCGCGACGAGCACCGTCGTCGCCGGCATCCAGGTACCGACCACGTCGAGGGCGTGCGCGGCGCCCCGCATGCGCTCCAGCTTGCCGGACGTGAACAGCACCATCTGCTTGTCGACGTCCGGGATGTCGGCGGCCGGCGTCACACCGGAGTCGACGAGTTCCTTCCTGACCCGGTCGACAGCGGTACCGACATCGAGGGTCACGGTGTCCTCGTGCACACCGACCGCCCCCCGGCCCCGTCCGGTCAGGGCGTGCACCACGGTCGAGTGGGCGACCCGGTTGGCCGAGGCCCACACCTTCCCGAAGCTGTCGCTCCCGACGAAGCGCTTCGCCGCCCTGTCCGCGGCACCGGTCACGGCCGCGTTCAACTGCGGGGCCAGCCCCTCGACCGCTCGGGCCGCCGTCGGCGGCAGGCCCCGCGACTCCAGCCAGGTCGCGAGTTCGGCGGTGACCCGCTTGGCATCGACGCGTACCTCGACGGCCCGGACGATGTGGCCACGTACGGCGGCCTCGATCGCGGGGTCGGAGGCGAGCGGCTCGACCGTCTCGACGTAACGGTCCGTGTCGAGGACGATGTCGTGCACCCACACCGTCAGCACGGACACGGGGATGAGGACACAGGCGAGGACGAGCAGTACCGCCGAGACCGTCTTCCGCGCGAGTCTCCCCGCACCGGCCACGTGCCACCCACCACTCGACGGTGAACCCTCCGGGGCGGGGCCGAGCGGGCTGGTCATCCGTCCTCCAGGAGTGCGGCGCGGCTGTCCGCCTGCCGTCGGTATCCATTCCTCCCGATCGGCGCGGTGGCGGCATCCTGAGGCGGGCCATCCGGAGGGTCCGCTCGGGGAGGGCATGGAGCCGGGACGGCGGGAAGACTTCCGGGGCGGAAACCGGGCCAGACGGCAGCGGACTCCGCCATTGTGCGGACGGGCCTGCCCGTCCGCCTGCACGAGAGGCCCGGCCGGCTCGGCAACCCGCGAGGAGAACGCGTATGAGGATCGTCATCACCGGTGGCTTCGGCTTCCTGGGGCAGCAGGTCGCCGACGCCCTGCTCGAGCGACGGGCCCTGTGCGGTGCTCCCATCGAGCGTCTTGTGCTCGCCGACCGGTTCGTCCCGGCCGTGTCGACGTTGGTGGACGACCCGCTGGTGGACGTCGTACACGGTGACCTCAGCGAACACCTGGAGGAGATCTTCGTACAGCCGGTCGACGTCGTCATCCATCTGGCGTCGGCCGTCTCGGCCGAGTGCGAGGCCGACTTCGACCTCGGCATGAGCGCCAATCTGGACACCACCCGCGCGCTGCTCGAAGCCGCCCGCGCGCAGTCCGCCGCCGGCGGACCGACGCCCCGGGTGGTGTTCTCCAGCAGCGTCGCCGTCTACGGCGGCGACCCCGCACTGCCGCTGCCGCCCCTGGTCAGCGAGTCGACGCTGCCCATGCCGCAGACCAGTTACGGAACACAGAAGCGCGTCTGCGAGCAGTTGATCGCCGAGTACACCCGCCGGGGCTTCGTCGACGGACGGGTGGCACGCCTGATGACCGTCTCGGTGCGGGCGGGCAAGCCCAACGCGGCCGCCTCCGGTTTTCTGTCCGGCATCATCCGCGAGCCGCTCGCGGGTCTTCCGGCCGTCTGCCCGGTCGGCCCCGAGCTGCGGGTCGCCCTGGCCTCGCCGCGTCGTACGGTCGAGGGCATCCTCCGGATCACCGAGGTCGAGCGCGGCCCGGGCGGACTTGAGGGCGGTCTTCCGGTCAATCTGCCGGCGCTCACGGTCACGGTCGCCGACATGCTGGACACGCTGCGGCGGGTGGCCGGTGACGCCGTCGCCGACCTGGTGACGGTCGCGCCCGATCCCGTCGTCGAGGCCATCGTGGGCTCCTGGCCGGCCTTCCTCGACAACACGCGCGCCTCAGCGCTCGGCCTCCGGCCCGACGAGAGCTTCGAGTCGGTCGTACGGGCGTACGCCGAGGACCACCCCGACGCCATCACGGCCGAACGGCTTCAGGGCGGTGCGGGTGAGTCTCGTGGGCGCGGGCGCGGCGATGGTGGTGCCGGGCGGCAGGCCGACGCCGGGCGAGGCCGGTGAAGAGGTCGTCCGATCGGGCCGCGTGCTCCCCCGGTCTTCCCGCCGTCGACCCGTGCTGCCGCCGCGTGCGACGAACTACCGGTCCGTGTCCGGGGTGTTGGGGCGGGCGTCGTACGCGGCGCGGGCTTCGTCGATGTGGGCGAGGTGGGTGATGCTCCACTCCAGGAGGGGTGCGGTGGCCTCGCGGAGGGTTCTGCCCATCGGGGTCAGCTCGTAGCTCACGTGCGGCGGCATGACGCTGCGGACGGTCCGCGTGAGGATTCCGTCGCGTTCCAGGCCGCGCAGGGTGACGGTGAGCATGCGCTGGCTGATTCCGTCGACGGCCCGTTTGAGCTCGGTGAAGCGACGCGGCCCCTGGCTGAGGTTGCGTACGACCAGCAGGGACCACTTGTCGCCCACGATGTCGAGCACTGCGCGGGTCCGGCACGGGTCCTCCGGCCGTGCCGGCCGCGACTCGCTGCCCGCCATGCTCATGGTTACCTCCAGAGAACCGGGGCACTGAAATGTGCCTTATTGCTCGCGGCGCCCCACACGTACCACGATGATTCCGGTTCTCAAAGAGTACCGAGGCACGGAAGGGAACCGTCATGTTCCTGCGCCTCCCTGTCCCGAAGAGGGAGATCGTTCCCCTTATGTCCACATTCCTGTTGGTGCACGGTGCCTGGCACAGCGGCCGGTGCTGGGAGCGGGTGGTCCCGCTGCTGGAGTCGGCCGGACATCGGGTGTTCGCGCCGTCGCTGACCGGCTACGGCGACAAGGCACACCTGCTCGGTCCCGAGGTGGGACTCGACACGCACGTCGAGGACGTCGTCGGGCTGATACGCGACGAGGATCTGACCGAGGTGATCGTCGTGGGTCACAGCTACGCGGGGCTGGTCGTCTCGTCCGTGGCCAACGAGGTCCCTGAGCGGATCGCGCAGCTCGTGTACCTGGACGCGATGGTCCCGGAGCACGGCGAGACCGCCGTCGACGTCATGCCCATGACCCAGCACCTGATCGACCTGGCCGAGAAGTCCTACAGCGGCTGGCGTGTTCCGCCCCTGCCCGAAATGCCCCCGCCCTTCGGCCTGTTCGGGGTCACCGACCCGGCGGACGTCGCATGGCTGCGCACGATGCTCTCCGACCAGCCGATCCGCTGCCTGAACCAACCCGTCAGGTTGGACAACCCGGCCGTGAGCGCGATCCCCCGCACCCACATCCACTGCGTCGGCCTCGCGCCGGAAGGCATCACACGGCGACCCGTCCCCGCGATACAGCCCAATGGTTCACCGGCACAGGTGTGGGAACTACCCACCGGTCACGACTGCATGGTCACCATGCCGGCAGAGCTGAGCGAACTCCTGCTCAAGCTCGAAGATCTCGATCCGCAGCCGGAGTACTAGGCTGTTGTCAGGGCCCGATACGCAGGGAACGAGAAGCAGGGAAAAGGGATCACGGCGATTGGGGGCGAGCCCATGTCCGGACGGCCCCGGCCGTCGATGGCGGATGTCGCGCGGCACGCCGGTGTCGCGCCGCAGACGGTCTCGCGTGTGTCCAACGGCCACAGCAACGTCGACCCGGCGACCCGGCAGCGGGTCGTGGAGTCGATGCAGGCGCTGGGGTACCGGCCGAACGGGGCCGCGCGTGCGCTCAAGAGCGGGCGGTTCAACACGATCGGTGTCATCACGTTCACGCTCAGGACGTTCGGCAACACGCGCACGCTCGACGCCATCGCCGAGGAAGCCGCCCGCGCCAAGTACGCCGTCACCCTCATCCCCGTCGCGGACCCGACCATGGGCAGGGTTTCCGGTGCGTACGACCGGCTCAGCGAGGCGGCCGTCGATGGAGTCATCCTCATCTTCGAGGCGCATCTCCTGGACGACACGGAGTTCAGCCTTCCGCCCGGGGTTCCGATGGTCGTCGTCGACTCCGACACCGGTCCCGGGTACACCGTGGTGGACACCGATCAGGCCCTGGGCGCCCGGCAGGCCACGGAGCATCTGCTGGAGCTGGGGCATCGGCAGGTGTGGCACATCGCCGGGCCCGTGACCTCGTTCTCCGCGGCCCATCGGGTCGAGTCCTGGCGGCGCACCCTACAGGAAGCCGGCGTCGTCCCGCCCGCCGTGCTGTACGGCGACTGGACCACGAGGTCCGGGTACCAGCACGGGTTGGAACTGGGGCGGAGGCCGGAGGTCACGGCGATCTTCGCGGCGAACGACCATATGGCGCTCGGTGTCATGCGTGCCCTGCACGAACTCGGCCGTCGGATTCCCGAGGACGTCAGCGTGGTGGGGTTCGACGACATGGAGGAGGCCCATGCCTTCTGGCCACCGCTGACCACCGTACGGCAGGACTTCGCCGCGGTCGGGCGGCTCAGCCTTCAGAAGCTGCTGGGCAAGATCGGGCGTACCGGGCCCGACGTCGTCGACAAGACCCTGGTTCCGACCCGGCTGGTGGTCCGCGCGAGTACAGCGGCGCCGCCGGCCTCGCCCTGAGGCGAAGCACGGCGGCGCCGGTTGGCTGTGCCTGGGTCAGCTCCTGGTCCACTGCTGGTTGCTGCTGCCGTTGCAGTACCAGACGTCGACCGCCGTGCCGTTGCCGGTGCCCGCTCCGGCCGCGTCCAGGCAGAGCTCCGGGTTGGCGACGCTGGTCACGGAGAGGTCCGCGTTGACGTTCCACTGCTGGGCCGTCGTACCGGTGCAGTCGGAGATGACCACCGGATCTCCCGCCGTCGCGCCGGTGCCGCCCACCGTCATGCACTTGTTGCCGTAGACGGTGAGTTGTTTGTCCGCGTTCCAGTTCCAGGTCTGGTTGCCGCCGTCGTTGCAGTCCCACAGGTCGAGCTGGGTGCCGTTGGTCGTGCTGAAGCCGGGTACGTCGACGCAGCGGCCCGAGCCCACTCCGCGCAGGACCTCGCCGGGCGGCGCGGGCGGCAGGTCGTTGACGGGCGGGGTCGTGCCGAAGCCGTAGCCCCAGCGCAGCAGGGCGACTCCGGTGGCGCTGTTGTCCACCAGGTTGCCGTCGGCGTCCAGCGACTCGATCGAGTAGGCGTCGCCGAACCTCAGCCCCGGCCAGTACACCAGCCCCATGCCCTTGCTGCGGGCGGTGTTGGCCACGGCCGCGAGGTACGAGGTGTAGATGTTGCCGTTCCAGGCGCCGTAGTTGAGGCCGATGGTCATCGGGGCGCCGGCCTCGTCGATGACGGTCCGGCCCGCGTAGTCGCCGAGGCGGGCCTCGAGGTCGGCGGTCCAGTCCGCCTGCGTGGTGTGGCTGGCCCAGAAGCCGTAGAAGTGCAGCGAGAGCAGGGTGCCCTTCAGTTCGCGGGCCGCGCCGACGCCGGTGACGTTGTCGTTGTAGCCGGTGCCGCTGATCACGACCCGGCCGCGCGGGACGTCCTTGTGCTGGGCGAGCCAGCCGCTGGTGACGGACACCCACTGGTCCAGGGTGTAGCCGTGCGGCTCGTTCATGGGCTCGAAGTAGACCCGTGGGTTGTGCTTGTACTCCCGCACCACGGTGTTCCACATGGTCTTCCAGGCGGCCGTGTCGTCGACCAGGCCGTCCTTGCTGGTGTTGGCCTCCCAGTAGCTGACGATGACCTTGTCGCCGTAGGCCGTGGCCGCGTCGATCGTCGCCCGGTACGACTTCCACCAAGTGGTGCCCACGGTCGACGGGTTGATCGGCAGTCGCAGCGTGTTGGCGCCCAGGTTCTTCTTGAAGCCGCGCACCATGTGGTTCGTGGTGCGGTACACGGTGCGGTAGTCGTCGGTCACCGACAACCCGCTGGGCACCACGGCGTCGGAGGCGTAGTTGTCGCGCGGGTCGGCCCAGTTCACGCCACGGAAGTCACTGGTACCGCCCTTCGCCGCGGGCCGCACCTGCGTGTGCGAGGCGGCCGACTCGGCGAGGGCCGGAGCGGGGGCGGTCAGGAACATGAGTGTCGCGCCGAAACCGGCCATGATCACGCTGGCCAGTCTTCTCGACCTCGTCCGGGTCTTGGTCATGTCGTCTCCAGTGACGGGTATCGCTGCGGGCGGAGTGCGGGTTCGTCGACTGAGCCGAGGCACTGACGAGCCGGGATCCGGACATTGGCGGCCACCCGGACCCACGCAAACCGGCCATGGTTACGTAACCATGGCCGGACACTCGCACGCCGTCGGCACCGCTGACAAGACCCGCGACAGCTCCGGCACGCGACAGACCGCTCAAGATCGGGCGAATCCTTCGCAGCTCGGGGAGGGGAAGCGAGGACCGTCGTCGGCCCGGCCGTCGGTTCGAGCGTGCCGTCAGGCGAGCGTGACCTCGACGGGCAGCTTCTTGATGCCGTTGACGAAGTTGGAGCGGACGCGCGGCACTTCGCCCGCCAGGCGGATGCCGGCGATGCGCGGGATCAGTTCCTCGAACATGATGCGGATCTCGGTGCGGGCGAGGAGGTTGCCCAGACACAGGTGGGGGCTGCCCTTGCCGAAGGTGACGTGGTCGTCGTGCTGCCGGGCCACGTCGAAGTCGTAGGGGTTGCCACGCGGTCGACAACGGACTTCGCCGTCGCTACGTCCATGAGGCAGGACGGCTGCCGCAGGCCGCCGATCAGTACCGCGTGGGGCCGCCCGATGCGGTCCGGCCGACGCGGGTGCAGGACCGTGTGGCCGGGTTCGAGCACGGGCCTCACCGCCCGGACGCGGATACCGTCTGCGGTGTCGAGGGCAGCAGGCAGGTCGGTCGCGACATCGTCCAGCCACAGCTTCGCGCCGCGCTGGGCCCACCGGACCGGGTCAGGCGGATCCAGCGATCGGCCAGATCACGGAGATCGCCCGTCCGAGGACGACGACGTCGTGTGGGTGATGTTCTGCCCGTTCGAGGTCCCCGTGGCCACGTCGGCGCTGCCGGTGTCGTACGTGATCGTGGTGTCCGGCGCCTCGGTGGCCACGACCCCGCAGATGGAACTCTCGTCGTGAGCCGACCGCCCGGCATCGGGCGAGTCCGTCGTCGTACGGGAAGACCATGGGCGATGCCCACGGGTCGACACACCACGCTTGTGGCCCGCCGGTCAGTCGGACGGCTCGGGCGACGTGGCCGGCTCGGTGGCGTCGGTGGTCGCCGCCCAACTGGCCAGGAGGTTCAGGGCGTCCTGCGACCGTGACGCGGGTTCGGCGGTGTACGTGAGGAGGAACTGGCCGGGGTCCGCCCCGAGCGGGAAGGTCTCGAACGGCAGGTCGAGGTCGCCGACGACCGGGTGGTGGAAGCGCTTCAGGCCCGTGGTGTGGATGCGTACGTTGTGTGCGGCCCAGCGGCGCCTGAACTCCTCGCTGCGGGTGGACAGTTCGCCGATCAGGTCCGTCAGCCGCCGGTCGTGGGCGTCGCGGCCGGCCTCGGCGCGCAGCATGGCGACCACGTCGTTCGCGACCTCAGCCCAGTCGCGGAAGAACTCGGGTGCGCGCGGGTCGAGGAAGACGAACCGAGCGTTGCTGGGCGGCCGCGCCGGGTCCGCGTAGAGCGGCGCGAACAGCGCGCGTCCGAGGTCGTTGGCGGCCAGGATCTCCAGACGTCCGCTCAGCACGAACGCGGGCGTGCCGGTCATCGAGTCGAGGACGCGCCGCACCGCGGGCCGGACGCGTTGCTGGGCAGGTCGACGGCGGGTCGGACGGGGCGTGCCGGCGCCGCGCAGGAGGTCGAGCAGGTGGGTTCGCTCGGCCTCGTCGAGCCGCAGTGCCTGCGCGATTCCGTCGATGACGCTCTCGGAGGCGCCGGTGACGTTGCCTCGTTCCAGCCGGGTGTAGTACTCGCTGGAGATGCCCGCGAGAAGGGCCACCTCTTCGCGGCGCAGACCGGTGACCCGTCGGCGGTCTCCGCCGTAGGCGGGCAGTCCGGCCTGCTCGGGGGTGATCCTGGCCCGACGCGTGCCCAGGAATTCCCGGATCTCCGCCCGGAAATCACCATGGAATGGACCCTTGGAGTCATAAGGGTCGTTTCTGCCTGTCATGCGTTCCACTCTACGAGCGCTGCCGCAGGGCTGGGGGTCCCTGTCAGTGACCCCCTCATCAGGGACTCCCACCCGCTCGCGGCAACCGGTTCTCTGGGAGATGCACCGCCGATGGCGGTGCCCACCTCTTGGCCGGAAGGAACAACCCTGCGTCGACCCAGCAAGGCTGCCGTCGTGGTCATGACTGCCGCAGCTCGCAGCCTCACGGCCTCCGGAGTGAGTGCTGCGGACACCACCGGCACGGCCACTGCCAACACGACCATCGCCGTCGCGGCGGGTTCCACCTCGCCGCAACAGCTGATGTGACGCCCCTCTGTCCGCCCCCATGACGTACGTCCAGAAAGAGAACCACCCCATGGCAACGAATCTGACCGGCAGCGTCGCTCTCGTCACCGGCGCGAGCAGCGGTATCGGCGCCGCCACCGCCCGCCGCCTCGCCAAGCACGGCGCCTCCGTCGCCCTCGTGGCCCGCCGCAAGGACCGCCTCGACGAACTCGCCGCCGAGATCGGGAAGACCGGCGGCACGGCCCTGGTCGTGGAAGCGGACGTCACCGACCGCGCCCAGGCCGAGGCCGCCGTACAGCAGACCGTCGAGCACTTCGGGCGCCTCGACATCCTGGTCAACAACGCCGGCCTGATGCTCCTGGGCCCCGTCGTCGGCGCGGATGTCGAGGAATGGGAGCGCATGATCGCCGTCAACCTCCAGGGCCTGCTCTACACCACCCGCGCCGCCCTCCCCCACCTGCTCAAGGCTGCCGAGGACGGGCCCCGCCGGGTCGCCGACATCGTCAACATCAGCTCCATCGCGGGCCGCGTCGCCTGGAACGGCTACGGCGTCTACAACCTCACCAAGTTCGGCGTGAACGGCTTCACCGAGGCCCTGCGCCAGGAGGTCACCCAGCGGCACGTCCGCGTCGGTGTCCTGGAGCCGGGCGGTGTGGACACCGAGCTGGGCTCACACAACAGGCCCGAGATCCAGGGCGCGATGATCAACCCCTTCTACGACACGACCGAGGTGCTCTCCCCCATCGACATCGCGGACGGCGTCACCTACATGGTCACCCGGCCCCGCCACGCCTCCGTCGGCGAACTGTGGATCATGCCCACCGACCAGGCCTGACCGCACCTGTCGCCCGGCCGACCGCAGGACACCGCCACGGCACGTCGCGGAAGGGGACGGGCGCACGGCGGGCCGGAGCACTTTGTGACCTCCCGCCCCCGACCTCCGAACATCGTCACCGAACCACACACACGTGCCGGGTCACGGCATCTGAAAGGACCCCCCATGAGCAGCAGCAAGGTCATTCTCGTCACCGGTGCCGGACGCGGTCTGGGCACCGACATCGTCCGCGAAGCCCTCGCCGCCGGCCATCAGGTCGTCGCCACCGGCCGCCGTCCCGAAGCGGTCGAGAAGGCTCTCGGCGGGCCGCAGGAAAACCTGCTGGTCACCCGGTTGGACGTCACCGGCATCGAGGACGCCGAGGCCGCCGCGCAGGCCGCCGTCGACCGCTTCGGCCGCATCGACACCCTGATCAACAACGCCGGAAACTTCTACGCCGGCTACTTCGAGGAGATCACGCCCGCGCAGATGCGCCAGCAGATCGAGACGAACCTGTTCGGCCCGATGAACGTCACCCGCGCCGTCCTGCCGATCATGCGGAAGCAGCGCGCCGGCCACGTCATCACACTGTCCTCCTCCGCCGGCATCATCGGCCAGGAGTTCTGCGTCGCGTACTCCGCTTCCAAGTTCGGGGTCGAGGGGTGGATGGAGTCGCTGCGGTACGACGTCGAGCCGTACGGCATCCACACCACCGTCGTGGAACCCGGCTTCTTCCGCACCGAACTCCTCGTCGACGGCTCCACCATCTGGCCCCGGCCCACCATCGACGACTACACCGAACGCACCACCGCCACCATCGCGGCCTGGAAGAGCATGAACGGACAGCAGACCGGCGACCCCGCCAAGCTCGCCCGCGCCCTGCTCACCATCACCGACCAGGACAAGCCGCTGCTGCGCTTCGTCGCAGGGGCCGACGCCATCGAAGGCGTGAAGGCCAAAGCCCAGGAACTCCTCGCACAAGCCGAAGCCTCCCGCGAACTCGGCGCCGACCTCGACCACGACGACATCAGCGCCTGAGCACCGCTGTTCGCCCGGATGGTGACGGCCGATGCGGGTTCCACCGGGGGGGTACGGCCGCCGAGCACGACGTTGAGGGCGTCGTCCACGCGGTCGTCGTGGCCGACGGCATCGGCCGCGGCCGGATCACCGGCATCGAGATCACCGCTCTCGGACCCGAGTGTCCGACCCGTTCCGTGGGCTGCATCAGCACCCCGGTACCGTCCTCCAGCGTGGCTGCCCGCACCGTCATCCATCCCCGAAGAGTCCCGGTCGAGTTCCTCATCGCTCTCGATCACCTGTCGGCGGACGGCCCTCGTGATGACCGGATCGGTCCGCTTCGGGACCCGATGCAGCCTGTCGCCGACCCGTCCGTACGGCCGAAGCTTGGGGCATGACCCGAGCACTGATCGTCATCGATGTCCAGGAGTCCTTCCGCGCCGGTCCGCTGTGGGAGACCATCTCCGACCCCAAGATCGCCGACAAGGTGAACCGACTGGTCCGGCATGCCCGGCGGGCCGGGGACCTGGTGGTGTGGGTACTGCACTCCGAGCCCGGGAGCGGCGGTGCCTTCGACCCGGCCCTCGGGCACGTCCGGCTGTTGGAGGAGCTGGAGCGGCCCGAGAGCGGCGAGCCGTTGGTCCAGAAGACCTCGCACAACTCCTTCACCACCACCAACCTGCAACAACTCCTCACCGAGCACGGGGTCCGCGAACTCGCCGTCTGCGGCATCCGCACCGAGCAGTGCGTGGAGACCACCGCCCGCGTCGCGAGCGACCTCGGCTACCAGGTCACCTTCGTCGTCGACGCGACCGCCACCAACCCGATCCCGCACCGCGACGCCCCCGCCGACCAGAGCGTCGCCGAACTGCTCGCCGACCCCCGTACGCTGCCCACCGACGAGATCATCCGGCGCACCGAGTACGCCCTCGCGGGCCGCTTCGCCACCATCGCGACGGTCGACGAGGTGGAGGCGGCGGCAGACCTTCAGCCATGATGACCGAATCGTGAGCCACGTCGTCTTCTTCCTGGTACCCGGAGTCCATCTGCTGGACCTGGCCGGCCCCGCGCAGGTCTTCTCCACCGCGGCCGACTTCGGGCACCCCTACACCCTCACCTATGTCGCCGAGCGGCCAGAGGTTCTCACCGCTCAGGGCCTGCCCCTGGTGGCCCGGCTCGACTGGCCCGAACTGGGGCCCGAGGACCTGATCGTGGTCCCGGGCTGGCGGGCCGTCACCCTGGCCGACTCGCCCGCCGTCACCGACGCCTCCCTGAAAGTCCTGCGGGACCACCATGCCAGGGGCGGATCGGTGGCGAGCGTCTGCGCCGGGGCGGAGGCGCTCGGGCGGGCCGGCCTGCTCAAGGGCCGCCGCTGCACCACCCACCACGACGTGCAGGACGAGCTGGCTCTGCGCCACCCCGGGGCGGTCGTCGTCCGCGACGTCCTGTTCACCACCGACGACCGGGTGATCACCTCGGCCGGTATCGCCAGCGGCATCGACCTGGCCCTGCATCTCGTCGCCGGGCGGCACGGGCCCGCCGTCGCAGCCCAGGTCGCCCGGGACATGGTCGTCTACGCCCGCCGCAACGGCCACGAGCCGCAGTCCAGCGCGATGTTCCGGCACCGGTCCCACCTCGACGACACCGTGCACCGAGCCCAGGATCTCATCGACACCCGCTTCGACCAGCCGCTGCCGCTGCCCGGCCTCGCCTCGGCCGTCGGCGTCAGCGCACGCACCCTCACCCGTCTCTTCACCCGCGCCACCGGCCTCACCCCGCTGCGCTACCAGCAGACCCTGCGTCTGGAACGCGCCGAGCACCTCATCAGCCACGGCTCGACGGTCGACGCCGCCGCCCGCTCGGTCGGCTTCGAGGACGCCCGGATGCTGCGCCGACTGCGCACACGGGCGGCGTGACACCCACGTGCGCAGCCGTCCAGGCCGGCACCGCACGACCGTACGACCGTACGAACTGATCCGTCGCCCGACGGCCGGTACCAGGTTCCAGAGGGCCAACGGGACGGCCGGAGAGCGGCGACGGCGGTGAGGATGCACCGTCCGGCCGACGGCCAACCCGCTTATGCTGCGGCGAGGTGAGGGGAGCCATGCATGCGTAAGCCTGGCATCAGGGTGCTGACCTGGGGTTCGGTGTCGGCGTGGGTGATGACGGCCGTGGTGGCGTGCGGTCACCCGGACTCTTCGGCGGACGGCACCTCCCGGAGCACCTCCCAGGATCCCTCCGCCTATACCTCCGAGCTGGAGAAGAGCGACCTCCCCTGGAGCGGCAGTCCCAGTCCGTACAACGCCGAGGTGACACTCGACGACGGACGCCGGGTGGCCATGCATTACCGGCGGGGCCAGGGACTCGTCGAACAGCACTACAGTCCCCGAGCGAAGGCCTGGACCGAAGCGACGGTCATCCACCGCACCGAGACGGACGCATGCCAGGGCATCGAGCTGCGGGCCAACGGCGGAACCGTCGCGGCCATCGCGGACTTCGGCCCCTACTGCTACGACGGCGAGCCCCCGGCCGTGTCCATCGCGGCCGTCGGCACGAACAGCCTCACCAAGTGGGACATCGACGTCACGAAGGATTTCGACGGCTGGGAAGACGCCTCCGTCTCCGACGACGGGCACGAGGTCGTCTTCAGGAGCGACAGGACCCTGCGCTGGACCCGTACCGACGGGTTCGGCGATCAGTGACCGGCCTCCGGCGCAGCGGCGTCCTGTGAGGCGGTCGGGTGACCGTAGTGGGAGGTCGTGAGGGTGCCCTGGCGCCAGGCGAAGGAGAGTTCGCGGTTGAGGGCGCGTTCTGCCTCCGGGCCTTCCGGCAGCGGGAGGTGAAGGGCCGTCAGCATGTCGAATCGGTGCAGGCCGAACGCCGTGCGTACGCACTCGCTGTACGCGAGCACCGCCCGGACCGTCTGGGAAGCAGCCTTCCAGGAGGTTTTCCACGTTCCCCTCCATGTATTTCCCCGCTTCACAGGTGACCCCTTTCGCATTGATGCTGACTGGCGCGTCCAGGAACGAGACCAACTCGACAAGACGGCCGCTGCCGTCCGTGGCGGCCTCGCCGCCCTCGACGCCGGGCAACACTGACGAGCATCGCTCTCCGGGCCGGACACGGTCTTCGGCCTGAGGGCAAGGAAGTTCACGACGTCACAGCCACCTCGTGAGTGCACTCGCGTTGGCGTGCCGGTCCGGGAGCCTGGGCTCAGCTCGCGGTCGAGTCCTTGGTCAGCGCGTCCATGAAGAGGTCGACGAGCGGGCGGGCTTGCTCTTTGGTGCCGTGCTGCACGGAATAGGCGATGCCACCCATGAGGAGCAGGACATTGTCGGGGGCGACGTCCGTTCGCAGGCTTCCGTCTCGGGCGCCGGCCGCGAGGAGGGTGGCGACGGCGTCGGTAAGGAGTGCGCGGCTGTCCGAGTACGGATCGACGCCGGAGGCGATGACCGCGTTGAGGGCTTCGGACATCCCGCTCTTCGCCGTGGCGTAGTGGACGAAGTGATCCATCCACATCCGGGTGGCCTCGACGGCCGGGTGCTGGGCGACGAGGTCGTCCACCTTCTCGCACACCTGGGTGAGTTGGCGCCGGTAGGCGGCGTCGATGAGGACTTCCCGAGTCGGGAAGTGCCGGTAGAGCGTGCCGACACCGACGCCCGCCTGCTTGGCGATGGCGGCGGGCGCGGTGTCCAGCCCCTGCTCGGCGAAGGCCTGCGCGGCGACCTCCAGCAGGCGCTCCCGGTTCTGCAACGCGTCACTTCTGGTGCGGCGGGGCGTGGCGGGCATGCGGGTTCCTTCGGTGCCGGTCTCCAGTTGCTTTCCGGAATCCGTTCCGCTTAACTCTTAAGCGGAACAAGTTCCGGTATCACTCTACTTCAGGAGCCTCCCATGCCCGCCCCCTCCGACAAGGCCTCACGGCACTGGTTCGTCACCGGAGCCTCCGGTGGACTGGGCCGCCATCTCACCGAGCACGCCCTCCGGAGCGGCGACCGCGTCACGGCGACGGTCCGCCGCCCCGCAGCCCTGGAAGACCTGCGTGAGACGTACGGCGACCGGCTGACTGTCGAGATCCTCGACCTCACACGGCCGGCCGACGTGGACGAGGTGGTCGGCAGGACTCTCCGGTCCGGGCCGGTGGACATCGTGGTCAACAATGCCGGATACGCGGTCGTGGGCGCCGCCGAGGAAATGACCGTCGAGCAGATTCGCGACCAGATCGAGGTTCTCCTGCTCGCGCCGATGGTGATCACCCGGGCCTTCCTGCAACCGATGCGTGAGCAGGGCGGTGGCCGAATCATCCAGATCTCCAGCGTGGGCGGCCAGGTCGGCATCCCCACCCACAGCTCCTATCACGCGGGCAAGTGGGGGCTGGAGGGCTTCACCGAGAGCGTCAGCCGCGAGGTCTCCGACTTCGACATCCATCTCACTCTGGTCGAACCCGGCGCCACCCGCACCGGCTTCGCTTCGGCCCTGCAATACACGACCGAGACGACCGTCTACCGCGACAACGCCGTCGTCCAGACCCGGCGCTACCTGGAAACCGCGGACGAGAACGTCTTCACCGGCGACCCGGCCAAGCTCGCCGCCGCCATCTACGACACCACCCGCCACCCGAGCCCGCCCCTGCGCCTACCGCTCGGCTCCGACACCTACAGCGCGATCCACGCGACACTCACCGAACGTCTCACCGCGCTCGAAACCCAGAAGGACCTCGCTGAATCTGTCGCCTTCACCCACTGATCCGCCCCACCGGCACGACGCGTCACAAGATCTCGCCGCCCTTACGCCTCCCTTCAACTCCTGGACGTGGGAGCCGTCGACGGCTGCACGGGAGGAATCGAGGGCGTTCGCGCTGCCGAGTTCGGCGAGGAGGAACCCCGTACGGCCGGGGCCGTACACCTGCCTCGGTCCACTCGACCAGGCGGCGCCAGCGGGTCGTTCCCGACCCGGAGCCGAGTCCTGCGGCAGATGGTTCCAGGCGATCCCGGTGCACACACCAACAGGACGGTCCGGATGCCATGTGCGTCCCGGATGCCGCGTCCGACGCTCCACCCCCGCCCGTAACGCGCACGCCTGCTGGAGACGCTTCGGGGATACAGAGGTGACGGTCTCGTCACGCCCCAGTCGGCACACTGCGTCGGAGTGTCCCCCGGACACCGTGTTCCTGTCGCCACTGCCGGCTGTGGGAGGGGTTCCGTCCGATGCCAGCGCCGAAGGCTCTCGGGCTGCGGCCGAAGGTGTCGACGACGGTGCTCACAACCGCGAAGGGCCGGTCGGAGGAATCCGGTCCCGCCCGTACTCCGTCGCCGTCGTCCAACGCGGCGGTGACGGCAGGCCTGGTGAGCGGACGCGGCCCGGCGTCGGCCCCTCCCTTCCCGGGACGGCTCCCGCCTGCCGCACAGGACATGCTCGGCAACAGCGCCGTAGCGGCAGCCGGTCGCGGTGGGACCGGCGTGGCCCGTCCGGCCGGTGGCACTGCGGTCGTCGATACTCCCGCCGCCGGACCGGCCGTCGACACTCCGGCCGTTGGCGCTCCCGTCGTCGCCGAACCGACGGCACCGGACGCGGTGGAGGCGGCACCTGCGGCCGCTGCTTCCGGTGCCGCGTCGGACGTCACGGCGCGGCCCGGCCCGAACGCGGACCCGAAGTTCGCAAAGCTGAAGAAGGACGTGGGGCAGAAGAAGCGAGCACTGGCCGCCTCGCACCCGCCGCCGCGGGCCGAAGCGGGCGCGGCGCAGGACGCCGCCCTTCCGCCGAAGGACGACGCCAAGGCACAGGGCAAGACGGCCAACGCCGAGCAGATGAACGAGGCCCAGCCCAAGGAGTTCGACAAGGACGCGTTCATCAAGGCGGTCGAGAAGGCGATCGCCGACAAGGCGCCCAAGAACCTCGACGAGGCGGACAAGTTCGCCGACTCCGGCAAGGCCGACGAGATACGCGCGGAGGTGGACGGCAAGGTCGGCGAGGGCAAGTCGGACTCGGCGCGGCAGATCGCCACGACGACCGCCGCCCCGCCCGACACGTCCGCGGCTGTGCCCAAGAAGGTCGTACCGATGACCGCGGACCGGCCGCCCGGAACCCCGGGCGCCCCGGCGCCCGCGAACGCCGTGCCGGACAAGCTTCCGCCGTCGGCGACCGATCTGTCCGCCGGGCCCGCCGAGGTCAATCAGAGGATGGCGGACGCGCAGGTCACCGAAGCGCAGATGCAGAAGTCCAACGAGCCCACGTTCAAGAAGGCCGTGGGCGAGAAGAAGGCCGCCGAGCACCACTCCGAGGTGGCCCCTGGCCGGATGCGCGGGCACGAGAAGAAGGAACTCAACGCGGCCACCGCCCAGGCGAAGCGGCTCGGCACTGCCGCTATGGGCGCGATGGGCGCCCAGCGGGTGCTGACCGGGCAACGGGTCGACACGGGCAAGGGCGGCGCCAAGAGCCGGGACGAGGAGAAGAGGGCCCAGGTCACGACGCTCCTCCAGGGTGTCTTCGACAGGATGCAGAAGGACGTCCAGGGCACTCTGGACGGTCTCGACAAGCTGGTCGACGAACAGTTCGGCAGGGGTGAGAAGCAGGCGCGGGACGCGTTCACCGCCGAGCACAAACGGGGGATGGAGGAGTACAAGGACCGGCGGTATTCGGGTCCGGGGGGCAGCCTGCGCTGGGGGTGGGACCTGTTCGCAGGGCTGCCCGCAGAAGCCGACAAGATCTTCGAAAAGGCCCGCGACAACTACGTACGCCGGATGCGGCAGGTCATCTCCGACGTTGCCGACACCATCGGCGCGCAGCTGAATCGGGCCAAGAAGCGCATCGCGCAGGGCCGGACCGAGATGCGGGACGCGGTACAGAAGCTCCCGGCCGACCTGCGGTCCATCGGCCGGGAAGCGGCAGCCGAGTTCACCGACAAGTTCGACGAACTCACCCAGGCCGTGGACGACAAGGGCACCGAGCTGGTCGACACGCTGGCGACGAAGTACACCGATGCCCTCAAGTCGGTCGACGACGAGATCGCCGCGGAGAAGGAGAAGAACAAGGGGCTCGTGGCCAAGGCCGTGGACGCGGTGAAGGCCGTGATCAACACGATCATGGAGCTCAAGAACCTGCTCCTGTCGGTTCTGGCCAAGGCCGCACAGGCAGTGATGCTGATCCTGAAGGACCCGATCGGTTTCCTGCGCAACCTGGTGACCGCCGTCGGCGCGGGCCTCAAGCAGTTCCTGCGGAACATCGGCAGGCATCTGCAACAGGGCATCATGTCCTGGCTGTTGGGCAAGACGTCCGAGGCCGGCATCGAAATGCCCGCGAAGTTCGACACCCAGGGCATCGTGCAGATGCTGGCCTCTCTGCTCGGGCTGACCCCGCAGAGCATCCGTGCCCGGATCATCCGCAAGGTCCCGAAGATGGAACCGGCCATCAAGGCGGTGGAGGCGGGGGTGCCACTGTTCGCCGCGGTCAGCAAGCGGGGCGTCGCCGGCATGTGGGACGACCTCAAGAGCCGCGTCGGCGACATGAAGAAGGACCTGCTCGACAAGGTCATCGCGTATGTGACGCCCACGATCGTCGAGGCCGGGATCACGTGGGTGCTCTCGCTGCTCAACCCCGCGTCCGCGTTCGTACGCGCGGTGAAACTGATCATCGACATCGTCAAGTTCGTGGTCACCCAGGCACGTCAGATCTTCGACTTCGTCAACGCCGTCCTCGACGCGGTCATCGCGATCGCCCGGGGCGGCAGCGGCGGCGTACCGGCCCTGATCGAAAACGCCCTGGCCCGCGCCATCCCTGTCCTCCTCGGCTTCCTCGCCTCCCTCCTGGGCATCGGCGGTATCGCCGCCAAGGTCAAACAGATCGTCCAGGCCATGTCCAAGCCGGTGGGCCGGGCGGTGGACTGGGTGATCGAGAAGATCGTGGGGCTGGTGAAGAAGCTTTGGGCGAAGATCAAGTCTAAGTTCGACAAGAAGGAGCCCAAGAAGCGCCGGCCGGACCGCAAGCGCCCGGACAGGCGGAGGCGGCCGGACAAGCGGCACCGTCCCGACCCGCGCAGGCCGAAGCGGAAGGACGGCAAGGGCAAAGACGACAAGGACCCGGTCGTCGGCGACCTGTCGCTCAAGCAAAGCACGGACATGGCCGGCGAAGGCCACACGGTGTACGTAAAGGTCAAGCAGCGCAAGGTCCATGTCGAGATGGCCTCGCAGCGGCGGGAATGGATCGGTTCCCTCATCACCGCGGCGCTAGAAATGGAGAGAAATGGGCAGAAGCGATCCGATCTACTGAAGTTTCTCAACGGAATGGACACCCAGGTGAAGGCAATGGAGAAGATGGAGGCCAGCCGGCTGACGCAAGTCAAGAAGGACAAGATTGAGGCACAGCTGGTCGAAATCACCCGAGCTCTGAACATCCTCGGCCACACATTCGGGATGAAGAACCTCACCGACTTCACCAAGAGCAAGTTCACCGCCAAGGGCCAACTGCTGGACAAGTACCGCAACGGCGAGGCTATTCGCGCAACCTTCTACCCAGACTGGAACAACACCGCCAAGACGGAGAAGAACAGACAACTCAAGGAGCACATAAAGCGCCTGATTAACGAAAGAGCCAAATGGGATCCGAACAGCGCACATACGGGTTCGAACTGGTACATATGTCCCGGCACTCGCTCCCGCCCCCCGCACCTTGCCGACAAGTTGACCCGCACGGGTCTGCCCGCCATCGACCATGTCGTGGAAGTCTCCACTCAGTGGAACAGAGAAGGCCACAACACTCCACACCCACCACGAGAGACGTGGTACAACGACATCGCCAATCACGTGACGATGTGCACCAGCTGCAATAGCAGCAAGAGCGGTCCCGACTACGAGCTGGACGTGGGACCCGATTTCCGGGGACCGGGAGATCTGCCGTGACCGATCGTGTGGACAGCACCCCCGACACAGGGCCACTCAACTTCAAACTGTGGCTTCCTCGCTGGGACTCGCACCACGGCCGCCTACGCTGCCGCTTCCAGGCGAAAACCACGGGCCTGACCCAGCTCAACGAGGGGACTCCAGAGTGTATGACCCAGTTTCTCGCCGAGCTCGGACAGGCCGAAGCGAATAACATCACCTGGTCGAGCGCGCGGTACCGGACGACGTTCCTTTCCGACTTTCCCGACGCCGACTGCTGGGAGGACAGGCTGGCGATCACCTGGGCCGTTGAGATCGAAATCGACAGCGACGCCGATCCCGACGACGCCGGTACGCACGCCCCTGGCCCGCATGGCAGCCGCGCCTACGACACCACCTTCGAAGATGAGAGCGCGACCTGGGAGCGGAACCGCGACCGAGTGCTGGTCATCGGGGGCAGGCCGTACGGACCCATGATCGACCCAGCATCGCTTGTGTCCGCCGAAGGCGTCCTTTCGGTGGACACCGGCATCTTCGAGGGCATGGTCGCGCTTGACCTCGGGGTACTCGACCTTCCCGACGACGTAGCGCTTATCGACGGAGTGCTCGCACGATGCCGCGAACATGGCCTCTGTACGAACTGGAAGGAACCAGGCTACTGAAGGTGGCCACACCCACACCGAGCTTGGCGATGGTCGAGCTCAGTGAGCTCAGGGCTCACCTACCGGTGTGACTCTCCGGCCCCCGTGACACGCACATGGCCCGTGGCCGACCGGCGGTAGTGCGACCGGGATCGCGTGCATGGCCGCCTTGGCTACCGCCGCATTGCCCGTCTGGTCGTGTGCGGCCCCAGTCATCGGTGCCCCGTGAGCCAGTTGCTTCGCCTGAGCGCTGTGGGCCACCACGGCGTTGCTCATTGCCGTCGGGACCACGACCATGGGTGCCCGGGGCTGCGGGGCGATCCCGACGGTGGTGTTCTCACGAACCGTTGCCGGTGGTGTGGGCGCCACCAGCCGGTGCAGTGAGAGCGGCGGTTCAGTAGGCAGCATCCGTGTCACCCCTGGGATCCGTCGTCGAGCAGATGGGCGTGCGGGCCGAGTTCGGCCGGGCGGAGGAGGCGGGCCTCTCGTTGGAACTGGCGGGCCACGCCTCGTACGACATGGCGCATGCCGATCGTAGCGCTGTCGGCGTCCGCTGCCGCCAGTGCTGCGGTGCGGGCCGCCGCCGTGATGCCCGCGCCCGTCATGTCCAGCCGGGCCAGGATCTCCAGGTCCATGTCGGGGGCCAGCGGGGCCTGTTGAGGGAACGCCAGGCGCCACAGCCTGCTGCGTTCCGCCGCCGCCGGGCGGGGGAAGTGGACGACGAAGTGGAAGCGGCGGGTGAACGCCGGGTCGATGTTGTCCTTGAGATTGCTCGTCAGGATCACCAGGCCCTCGCTCGCCTCCAGGCGTTGCAGGAGGTAGCCGACCTCCAGGTTGGCGTAGCGGTCCGTGCCGTGCTTCACCTCTCCGCGCTTGCCGAACAGGGAGTCGGCCTCGTCGAAGAGCAGCACCGCGTGGCTCTCCTCCGCCTGCCGGAACGCCGCCTCCATGTTCTTCTCCGTCTCCCCCACCCACTTCGACACGACCTGGGCCAGGTCCACCTTCAGCAGTTCCAGGCCCAGCATGCCGGTGACGATCTCCGCGGACATCGTTTTGCCCGTCCCCGGCTCGCCCGTGAAGAGCGCCTTCACTCCGCCGTGTGCCGTGCGGTGGGCGAAGCCCCAGGTCTCGGCGATCCGGGGCCAGGCGCGGAACGCCGTGGCGATCTCCAGGATCTGGTTCAGCTGGGCGTCCGGCAGGACCAGGTCCTCGACGGTCCGCCGGGGCACGATCGACTGGACGCCGCTGCCGCTGCGCCCGCGCGTGACGGTGGCGATGGCGGGTTCGACGTGGTCGGAGACCGGTTCCGGGCGGCCGTTGCCGGCCAGGCGTGCCCCGGCGCCCGCGACCGACGCCACGGCGCGCAGTTCCCCGCCGCTCATCCGGTAGCGGGCGGCCAGGTCTTCCAGCAGGGGGCCGTCCAGGTCCGGTAGTGCGGCCGACCACATGGCTCGGCGGTCCCCCAACCCCGGTGTGGGCACGGTGAGTTCGGCGTACGCGCGGGCGGCGAGCAGACCTGCCGGGCGCCAGGGTTTGAGGCCGGTCAGGCACACCGGCGTGCGGGAACGGAGCAGCGCCGCCGACACCACCTCGGCCTGCCCTCCGTGCGGTTCGCCGTGCAGGTCGTCGGTGGGGATCCACAGCACCGCGTTCAGGGTGGCGGCCGTCCGGAGGTCCGCCCCGGGGTCCGCGGTCAGCCGCCGCAGCGGTGCTCCCGCTGCTCGGGCCAGTGCCTGTACGGCGTCGAGCTGGCCGTCCGGCGGGCATCCCCACAGTCCGGCGAGGTCGATGTCGCCGGAACCCAGCGCCCGGCCGAGGCGGGTGAGGTCGTCCGAGGACAGGTACGAGGAGAGCACACGGGGTTCCGGCTCCACGACCTCGCCGGGATCGTGGCCGAGCAGACCGACGTCGCCGCCCCAGCCGAGCAGGAACTCCAGTACACCGGGCCCGAGGACCAGTTCCTGGGAGAGCTCGACCGGGGCCTCGCCGTGGGCGCGCAGCAGGCCGTACCGGCGCAGTGGTCCGGTCGGTCCGAGGGCGCGGCGCCGGGCGAGCCGGGCCGCCGCGCCTCCAGGGCTCGCGGCACCCCCAGCGCCTTCCACATCTCCAGGGGCCGCCGCACGCCCAAGTCCTTGCGCACCCCCGAGGCCCGCCGCATCCCCGGGGCCTTCCACACCCCCAGAACCCTCTGCACCCCCAAGGCCTTCCGCGGCCCCAGAACCCTCCATGGTTCCGGGGCCCTCCACGTCTCCCGTACCCCCCGCGGTCTCTGCCCCCATCGCCCCCACCGTGACAAGCAGTTCCACGCTCGGCAGCCGCCGGTTCAGGTTGTCCACGATGTAGGCGTAGATGCGTTCGTATCCGCGGTCCAGTTCGGGCGCGGCGACCAGGAGCAGCGCGTCCTGGTCGGCGCGGGTCAGGCCGAACCTGGTGGCGAGCGCGTCCAGCGGCAGGGTGGCGCCCTCGGCGGACGCGCGTCGCCTGAGCAGGCGTTCGGCCTCCGGCTCGGGCCGCGCCGGTGCGTACGGTCCCGCCATGGCCCCGGTCAGGTCGTGCACCTCGTCGAGGAGCACGCCGACCTGTTCGTCCGTCACACAGTACGGCGTGAGGTCCGGCCGGGTGAGCCTCGCGGCGATCCGCGCCTGCCGCTCGACGGCGGCACGCAGCGCCCGGTGCAGGTCGGCCAGCCGGATCCGCAGGTGCTCGACCGCCGGCTCACCCACTCCCGTCACCCAACCCACTTGTTGTTTCACCCATGTCCGTCTCCCGCCCTACGCGGGACTTCCCCACGCACGTCACCCGCCTTTGGTCCACCCACGCACGTCACCCGCCCGAGAACGTCAAGGTCCGGCCGTCCAGCCACACCACGTCGGGAACGTCGGCGAGCAGTCCGCCGCGCAGCAGGTCGGCATGGCGCCGCCCCAGCGGGACACGTACACGGACGGCGTCGGACTCGAACCGGACGGTGGCCTCCAGGTCCGCGAAGCGGCTCAGGGACAGCAGCGGATGCAGTGTCTCGCGCCCTTGCCAGAGCGTCCAGGCGATCGTGGAGAGGCCCAGGGTCGCGGCCAGGGTGACGGTGTGTTCCAGGTCGCCGTCCTCCGCGAGCGGTACCGCTCTCCGTTCCACGGCCAGGGCGTTGACCAGGTCCGCAAGCCGTGCCGTATGGCCGGGCAGCTCCGCAGCGAGCCGTGGATCCGGTCGCCCCTCCCTCACTCCCTCCCTCACCCCCTCCCTCACTCCCTCCCCCGGTCCGTCCCCAGCCGTCCACAGCGGGGTGCGCCAGGGTAGGCGCGTCACCGGATCGCCGCGCAGCGGCCGTACGGCGGTCATGAACGGCACGCCCGCCGCCGCCAGTTCGCGTAGGGCTCCGGGTGGGAGCGGGCCGTCGCAGATCAGTACGGGGGGCCGTCCGCACGCCTGCCAGTGCGGCAGTAGTCGCGCGGTCTCCCCGGCCCAGGCGATCGGGAACATGCCCTGGGCGTCGACGAGGAGCAGCCCGTCGTCGACGCCGGTGATCAGGAGGGGGTCGGCGGGGTCGTGGCCCCGGCACACCGAGAGCGCCAGGACGCCGTCGAGGAGCGGGAGCGCGGGGCGTGCCTGCCGGGCGAAGTCGGTGAGCCGCTCCTCGGACACGGGCGGGTCTAGGCCGGCGAAGGCGGCCGCGGCTTCCCTGTCCTGCTCGGTGCGGCGCCAGCCTCGTGCGGTCGCACCCAGCACCTTGTACGCCAGAGCGGCCGCGAACAGCGGTGCCTCCTCGGCGAGTTCGATGCCCGCCAGAGCGGGTCCGATCGCGTCGAGGTACCCGATCCGCGCCAGCGGCCCGGCGAGCAGGAAAGGCAGCACCGAGCACACCCGGACCTCGCGAGCGGTGGTACGGGACCGGGACGCGGATGTGCCCTCGGCCGCAGGGGACGGGGGCTCAGAGGTCCGGCCCGGCCGGTCCGCGTGCCCCACCGCGTCGGGCAGGGACCCCGCGAGCCGCCCGACCTCCTCCCGGTCCGCCGATGCGGCGTAGTCCGTGAGGAAGCGGGTCAGGGCCGGTCCGGGCTGCGCGTCCCGCAGCTGCTCGGGCAGTTCCTCCGTCGTCCCGGACAGGAGGGCGCGACGGGCGAGTTCGGCGAGCAGCTGTCCGGCCGACGCGTCGTCGGCTCCGAGCAGGGCGAGCAGGTAGACGCGGAGCGAGTGGTCCGGGAGCAGGGCGAGGAGTGCGTCCAGTTCGTTGCGTTCGGCGAGTTCGGTGAAGAGCGCGGCGGTCGGTGGTGCCGACCACGGCGTCCGTTCCGGCGACAACTCCTCCTCGAACGACACCGGTTGTGCGGAGGAGGCGTCGGTGGGGAGTTCCGTCACCGACACCGGCGCTACATGGACCTCGAAAGGCATCTCGCCCCGTCCGGACCGACCGGGCCTGCCCGGACGGACGGTGACGGTCACCGGCTCGGTGATCTCCACGTCCGGGCCTTCGCCCACGAGGTGTTCCGCGAAGTGCTCCTCCAGCACCTCGGGGAGAGCGTCGACGACCTCGCGGACCAGACCGCGTGGATCGGGCCCCCAGCTCCACCCACCGCGCCGGACCACCGTCATCGTGCAGTGGTGCACCTCGATCTCCCCGGTGGTCCGGACGGTGGGCACGCTCATGCCACGTCCACCCGCTCCAGAAGGCCCGCCCAGCCCGCCACCAGCACGAGCACGCCGTACGCGGTGTCCCCGGCGAGGGTCACCGGCAGCTTCACGTAGTTCCGCCCGGCGGGGATCTCCCCGGCGAGAAGGTGGGTGACCTGGTTGTCGGCGATCAGTGCGATCACTCGGGTGGGGGCGGTCGCGGGGAGGGGCACGGTGACGGTGAGGTCGTCCGTCGTCGGCTGGAGACCGCCGGTCCACGACGGCAGGTGCAGCAACTTCGGCCTCGGCTTCTTGTCGGACCCGAACTCGACCGCGAAGGCCAACGGCTCGGCCAGCGCGCCCGGTTCGTCGTCCACGGTTGCCACGGCGAGGTCCCGCGCGTCGACCGGGAGGGTCGCCGTGCCGGCCGCGCCGAGGGAGACCCGCAACGGCAGTTCGGTGCCGACGAGTGCGGCCGCGTCGGTCGGAGCGCTCGCGCCGGTGAGGGCCAGCGCGCCCAGGACGTGGCCGGTGTCGACCGCGTACACCACGGAGAGCGCCATGGTCAGCCACCGCCGTTCGTCGCCGAGACCGCCGAGGCCGCCGAGACCGTCGCCACGACGAGGAAGTCGACCGCCCCGGGGCGCTCGACGACGTCACGCGGGCCGTTCAGCGGGTCGTACAGGCGTGCCCTGCTCCGTACCCGCAGGTCGTCGTCCACCGTGGCCTCCACGGGTATGTACAGCACCGACTCCCCCAGGACGGGCGGGGTGCGTGGAGTCAGGTGGACGTGTACGAGGACCCGGCCGTCGGCGACCTGCTGGGCCGTGATGCCCGCCGGAAGCGGCAGCAGCATGCCGTCGGTGGCCGTCCCCGATGTCACCAGGGTGCTGCCCGCCGGCATCGTGCCCTCGAAGCTGCCGGCGATCTTCAGGTTGCCGTTGGCCGCCATGGTCAGCAGCGGGTCGACCGTGCCGCCGCCCTGGTACAGGCCGAAGACCAGACTCGGCGAGTCGCCGCCGGACAGTACGACCGCGGGCTTGCCCTCCTCGGCCGCCTGGCCCGTGCGCAGGGTCAGGGCGCCCGACTGGGCCGAGACGATGTCCGCGCGCACTCCGGAGAACCGCACCGGAACCCCGCGCGCCACGGTCTCGACGCCACTGAAGTGCCCGTCCGCCCAGCGGACATAGCCCAGCAGGATGCGCCACAGAGCCGGCGGGGCGGCCAACTGGGCGCCGATCGCCGGTGGTTGCTGCTCGGCGACCGTCCGCTCGTCGCCGAGCCGCCCGAAGGAGATCTCGTACGAGTCCTCCACCCGCGTCCGTCCGCCGGTACCGCCGCACGAGTCCGGGCGCGCGGACGTGGCCGGTTCCCGGTCGGCCGCGGCGAGGAAGACCGGATAGGGCTCTGTCTCACTCGGATCCGCGCCGTTGACCTCTTCGAAGTCGCTCTCCCGCAGCACGACCGGATCGGTGAGGAGCACCTCGCGGCCGGTGCCGTCGACGGCGTACCCCGGCACCACCCGCACTTCGACGTACCGCGCGTTGGTCACCGGGTCGGTGCGCGGCTCGGTGGCGAGGGCGAGGCCTTCGGCGACACCCCACTCGTGCAAGTGGCGTGCGTGCCGGGAGGTTTGGCCGCGCGCGTAGTCGACCGTGGCCGACAGGTCCGCGGCGGCCAGCACCTGGCCCTCGTGGAACGCGGGCCGCATCGGTCCCGTCATGGCGTCTCACCGGGCTTCCGGGTACGGGACGACCGGGTTCGCTTCGCCGGGGGTTTGGCGGGGGCCTTCGCCGGAGGAGCCTTCGCCGGCTCGGCGGGCGGGGCGGGCTCGGCGGGCTGTCCTTCGCCGCTCCCTGATGCTTCGCCGCCCTCTGATGCTGCATCGGCCCCTGATGCTTCATCAGCCCCTGGTGCCTCTGCGCCACGCGGTGCGTCGCCGTCACCACCCGGCGCCCCTTCGAGCTCCTCCAGCCGGGACCCGAGCCGCTCCGGCAGCTGCTCCGCCACCTGGCTCATCTGATGCTGTGCGCTGCCCAGTTGCGCGCGCAGACCCTCCAACGCCGCGTTCAGGTCTGCCACTTGCGTCCGGAGCATGGCCAGTTCCTGCATGCTGTCGGTCACTTCGCTGGGGGTCGTGTAGACCTGCTCGTGCAGAGCCTTCGGCGGGGTCTCCCCCGGCGCCCGGGTGAGCAGCAGGGAGAGCATCTCCTCCAGGTCGCCGGTGCGCGGCCAGTCGCCGAGCAGCCCTTCGCCGTACGGCCGCGGCACGGGCCCCTCCGACGGGAGTTCCGGCTTCCGGTGGCGCGGCGGGCGCTTGCAGCACAGCCGTTCGGCCAGTTCCCGCAGCCGGTAGAGCTTGGGCAGCCACTCCCCGTACGCCGATCCGCCCGGCAGCACCTGTTCCCGGGTGGCGGAGCAGATCCGTACGACGTCGCAGTCCTTGAGCTCGACGTGCGCGAGCAGGACGTCGGTGTCGGTGGAGTCACCGCACGGCGGGTTCAGCGTCGCGCACGCCGCGTCGGTCACGAACCGGCGTACCGCCACGCCCAGTTTCGCGGCCGCCTCCGCGATCTGCTGGAGCTCGGCGATGGTCGCGCGCTCCACGCTGTCCGTCGGCGGGGGCGGCAGGAGCGGTGGTACGTCGATGGCGGCGACCTTCTTGCGCAGCGCGCAGTCGGTGAGGCCGGGGCTCTGCTCCAGGCGGCCGAGGAGCCACTCGCGGATCAGGCTCACGTCGGCGTGGAACTCGACGCGCAGGGCGTGGCTGAGCGGTGTGCCCTGGGCGATCAGGCGTACTTCCAGCGGTGCTTCTTCGTCCTCCCTGTCCATCGCGACCCGTGCCGCGGTCTCGGTGACCACCGCGCGGGCGATGGAGCGGCGCAGCGGATCCGGCCAGGTGGCTTCCTCGTCGATGCCGCGCAGCCGGTCGCACGCCCCGCTGAGCGTACGGCGGGCGACGTGGACCGACGTGAGGTCCGGGTACTGGTCCGTGAGCTGCTTCTGTCCGGCCGGGTCGTAGGTGTCGAACCGGGCGACGGCACTGGCCAGCGCGCGGACGTGCTCCGTCATCAAGCGGGCCGTGGCCGGTGGCAGTGCTCCCTCGCCGCCCCCGTTCTCGCTCAGCCAGGCGAGCCCGGCGGCGTACCGTTTGGCGTCGGCGGCGCCGAAACGGAAGGCGCGGCCCGTGCCGACGGACGCGGCGAACAATGCGTCGACGTAGTACCCGAGCCGCCGGTCACGGCTGCGGGCCCGGTCGGCGCGGCCCAAGTCGCCGAGTCCTGCGAGCAGTTGGGTGCCGGGGTTGTGGCGGTGGTCCTCGACGTCACCGCCTTTGACGAGGAACCGGAAGCCCTCCTGGACCCGGGAGGGGACGCAGCCCGGTGAGGGGCAGGGCTCCTCCGTGGCGTACGGCGCCACCGGGTCGACCGGGAGTTCCTCGTACCGCACGAAGAGGCCGTAACGGCGTACGCCGTCGTCGTCGCAGGGCTCCCCGCAGTCCACACCGCAGGCGCTGACGCGCTGCTCCTGCACCAGGGCCTGTACGTCGACCTGTTCGGCGCAGGACACCACGATGTCGTTGCCCGCCGGGTCGAAGGCGTGGCCGGGGTGCACCACCACGGTTCCGCCGCCGCAGGGATCGCAGCTGACGCCGAGTCCGCAGACCACTCCCGGACCGGACAGGGAGCGGTTGTGCAGTCTGTCCTTCGCCGCCATGTAGTCGACGAGCAGGCTGAGATCGTCCTCGGTCAGCAGTTGTCCCGCGAAGAAGCGAGGTCGTACGAAGGCGGAGGTACGGGTGGCGTCACCCCCGCAGCCGCATCCGCAGTCGGTTCGCATGATCAGCGCTCCTTCACGAAGAACCAGCTCTCGAAGACGTCCCCACCCACACCGGTGCCGGACGTCCAGGGGCCGATGCCGGACGGCGGGACGTCACAACCGCCGTGCCTGGCAACCCCTTCGGAATCAGTGGTGTCGGTGGTGTCGGCCGTATCGGCGGTGTGGGAGTCCGCGTCGATCAGCGGTACGCGTCCGCCGACATGGGTTCCGTCCACCGGGCGGCAGCAGCGGTCCAGGATGAACGCGGTCCGAACGGTGATCGTCAGACGGTCGCCGTCCTGGAGCGTCTCCCGCGTCGTCTGCCGGTACCGGAACTCCTGGGTGAACTCGCACGACTCGACGTCGGGTTCGGTGAACTCGCCGCGCATGTACGAGATGCCGGCGCTGTTGCCCCTGCCGCCCTCGATCACCTGGAGGTCGACCACGCCGGGCCGCAGCGAGTCGGTCCTGACGTCGTCGGAGAACCGCACCACCAGCCCGCCGTCCTCGTTCTGGGTGCCGAGCAGGGCCTTGGCCTCGTCGATGGTGTAGGTGTGCCCGTGGATCCAGTTCACACCGGTGATGACCGTGGGCACGTGCCGGCCGAAGGGGCGGCGGACGTTCATGTGGATCTGGTGTTCGCGCACCGGTTCGTGCAAGTCGGCGCAGTCGATCCTGGCCAGCCAGAGCACCTTGTGCTCGCACGGGGAACAACAGGTGTCGCAGCGTTCGTCCGCCGGGGGCTCGCACCCGGTGACGCGTACCGTGAAGCACTCCTCCGTCCAGCCGTACTCGCAGTCGGAGGTGTCCGCGCAGGCGTCGTTGTAGACGGCCCGGGTGGCTTCCACGGGCCGCTCGGCGTACTGGACGCCGACCCAGACCGTGTCCGTGTCCCGTTCGTCCGGGGGCAGTGCCTTCCACAGGTCGATCACGCAACCGCCCCGCACCACGACCTCGTTGCCGTCGCAGTCCACGGCGAGACCGGGCGTGATCCGCACCTTGGCCCGGTGCCGGGTGTGCTCCGTCTCGGTGCCGTCCTGCTCGGGGTGCCCCAACTCCTCGGCCTGTTCGGTCTGTTCGGCCGGCTCCGCCTGACGGCCCTCGTCGTGGTGGTGCCCCACCGGCTCCACGAACAGACCGCACACCACGCCGTACCCGAGCAGGGCGCGCATGCGCAGCTTCAACTTCTCGCGGTAGTACTCCTGTTCACGCTGGAAGTCCCTGGCCCCCAGCATCTGGCCGTGGAAGTACCGCAGCCTGCGCAGCGGCGGCGCGTCGAACTCCGCCGGGCGGTGCGCCCCTGTCTCCGTCATCACTGTCCTTTCACCACACTCGCGTATGCACACCGACGGCGGAGACGACTCCCACACCCACCCCTCGGCGCAACCCTCTGGGTCCTGGTCCGATCACCCCGTCGCGGCCCAGCCGCAGCGGGCGTTCGCCGCCCAGTACGGGCGGCGGAAGAGGTACGAACGCCGTGTCCACGCCGACGGTGGACCGGGAGCCGACCACGAAGCCCGCGGCACCCGTCCGTACCGAGCCCACCGTGTGCGCCGGTGCCTGCCGCTCCACGAGCCGCCGCAGCGCCTGCTCGCCCGCCGGTGCGGTGGGCAGAAGCACCCGGAACCGGTGCGCGTGCGCGGTGAGCGGGTCGGTGTCCGGTGCCCCGAACGCCCGCAGGGGCGCCGCTCCCAAAGCCGAGCCGCCGATCCGGAACCGGCTCGACGACCGGCTGAACAGCCGCACTTCGCCGACACCCAGCCCCTGTGACTTCTGGGGCTTCTGGGAATCCTGGGATTCCTGGGAGCCGACCGCTTCACGCATCGACGCCCACCTACGGTCCGTCGCCAGCTCGTCGATGACCGGGCTCACCCCGAACACGATCCTTACGGCCTCCCGCAGCGCCCACGGCGTGCCCCGGCGCCGGTACAGCTCCGGGGCCGCCGCAAGCAGCGCGCGCCGGGTCCCGGCGTCCCAGCCCGCCTCGAAGGACAGGCCCAGCAGTCCGGCCAGCCACGGCAGCACCCGGTCCGGGACGCCGGCCGGGTCGAGGAGGGCCGGGTACCGTTCGATCACCCGGTCGAGGTCGGCGAGCGAGGCGTCGAACAGGGACAGGAAGCGCTCGGTGAAGTCGTCGGCCGCTGGGTCCATGCGGTAGGCGGGCGGCAGGAGTTCGGCGCTGGTGGACCGGGGGAAGTCCAGGCGGATCCGGCGTACGACCGGAGTCGCGCCGCCGTCGCCCGACAACCGCAGTCGCAGCCGCAGGTAGCGGCCGGGCGGCTGGTCCACGAGGAAGTCGGTGACGCCGGGGGGCGAGAGCTGCCAGTCGGTCTCGTCGTAGTGGTCGTCCTCGGACACCACGATCTCGACCGAGACCGCGGTGCCGACCGGCACCTCGGCGTCCACGCGCACGCGGTGCCAGCGGCAGCGTGAGATGCCGCTGTCGATCAGGCCGGTGAGGAGGAGTCCGTCGGTCGCGTACGGCGTTGTCGCCGTCGGCGGGGTCTGCCTCGGCCCGCCCTGCCAGGTGTGGCAGGTGGTCACGGCGCCGTCCGGGCCGTCCTCCCGCAGACAGAACCCGTCCGCGTCCGCCGAGATCAGCGCGGACGGCGGCAGGGCCGCGGCGAGTTCGTCCACGGTGGCGACGTGGAAAGCGCCCTGTCCGCCGCCTCGGTAGATGCTCAGCCGACCGTCGTCATCGGTGAGCAGCCAGACCGTCCGGCCCTCCCCGGTACGCAGCCCGACGACCTCTCCCTGCGCGCCGGTGCGCAGCAGCCCGCGGAAGGCGCCCGTCGAGTCGAACCGACGCAGGTCGGTGTCGCCCGCGCAGGCCACGAGAATCTCGTCCCCGGGGGCGAGTGCGGCCCACCGGGGCTCGTCGGCACTGATCACACCGGCGAGTTGCTCTCCCTCACGGCGCCACACCAGGACCCGGTCGCCGTCCACCACGGCCAGCCGGTGTCCCCGCGCGGCGACGGAGACGGGCTCGCGCAGGAGGCCGGGGTCGCACGGGGGCGGCCATACGGCGGTCCAGGCACCCGAGCAGACATCGCGACGCAGGAGGCCCGGCCCGTCCGGGACGAGCAGGTACCAGGAGCACGGGCCGCACCCCGGCGCGAGGCGGGGATCGGGGAACCATGGCAGCAACTGCGCCCTCGTGGATCCGTCCGGGGAGGGACCGCTGTGGGCCAGCCGGAGGCCGACCTGGTCGTCGAACCCGACGATGTTCTCCAGCCCCGGCTCGCCGTCGGTGGGCTCCTCCCAGCCGACATGGGCGTCGAGGAGGCGGAAGGTGGCGGGGTGCTGGGTGCACGTCATGTCCGGTCTCCTACCGGGATCAGCAGCGGGCGCTCCGGCCAGACGAGGGTGTGGGGCGGGATCGCGTGGTCGGCGCAGGCCGGCTGCCGTATGCCGTCGACGACGAGCGAGAGCCCGGAGACGGCCAGGACACCGTCGGCCGCGAGGAGCCGCCGGAGCAGCGCCGTGTGCCGCAGTGCGCCGCCGAACGGCCAGCCCGCGCCGTTCTCGCCGCCGGTGAGCGGATCCAGGTAGGTGCGCACCGCGTCGCCCGCCCCGGTCAGGACGGTGGCCCGGTCGAGGTCCGGGTCGAGGGCGACCCACGCCTCCACGGCGACCCTCCGGTAGGACGCGGGGGCGGCGACCACCGTGACCCCGGCGGGGGCGACCTCGCGGGTCAGGAACTCGGTGACGGCCCGCAGGGTGGCGGCCGTGGGGACCGGTGGTTCGCCGGTGTCGTCGGCGGGCGGTACGACGAGGACTCCCACGACGCCGGGGATCGGCGCTCCGGCGAAATCGGGGTGCAGTCCTGGCACGCCCTGGGCGCGGGCCACCGAGGCACCGGGCGCGCGTACGGCGAGGAGGCCGTAGTCGGCCGGTGCCACGGCCCGGCCCCGGGCGCGCAGTTGGCCGACGCCCCGGCGCATCGCGTCCGCGTCGGGCTCGGCGTCCGTTCCTCCGGTGGCCGGGAAGGGGTTGTTGACGCCGGTGACGAACGGCAGCGCGGTCACCACCGAGTTGACGGCACCGGCGCGCACGGCACCAGCGCTGCCGCCGCCGACCCGGTAGCGGACGGCTCGTACGTTGCGGAACCCGGGCGGCACGGCCGTACCGTTGACGCCGTCCCCGAAGGTGACCTCGCCGGTGGCGTGGTCCACGGTGAACACCGGGTCGTCGGCGCCGTACGCGGCCAGGCTCTCCACCTCGCGCCAGCGGGAGGAGGTTCGGGACGTGGAGCCGGTCGTGGTGCCGAAGACGTCGCCGCCGGTGTCGTCGTCGACCTCGATGACGACGGACCCGGCCAGGATCGGGGTCTGACTGAGCGTCATCCGCCGCAGGCCGCTCGCCCCCGGAGTCTGGACCGGTTGCAGCGGCTCGTCCCTGATCGTGCGGGCGGCGGTGGCCGCGACCGTGTTCAGCCGCAGTCCGGACAGTACGGGCGCCGGGCCGCTGAAGGCGCCGTGCGCGATCTGTAGCCGCAGCCAACGCAGTTGGGGCCGTGGCCGGGAGCCGGGTGGGCTGCCCGGTTCCCACGAGCGCGGGACCCTGAGTTCGACGGTTCCGTCGGCGTTCAGCCCGCCCGTGGAGTCCCGTACCAGTTCGGCGGGTACGAGGCGGGTGCCGTCGAGGACGTCCCAGCGCAGCAGGGGCGCGGCGGGCAGCGGAAGGGGTGCCGTGCCGCCGGAGTCCGCGGGAGCGGGCACGGCGGCGACGACCACGAGGCCCAGCGAGAGGCGCGGGTAGGGGACGGCCGTTCCCGCGAGGCCGATCCACAGGCCGTTGCCGGGTTGTGGGTCGCGGCCGAACGGCGCGAACGGGCGGCCGGGGCCGGCCGGTCCGAGCGGCAGGTCCTCCAGCGTCCCCGCCTCCTGGACGGCGAGTGCGGCAAGGGTGGCCGGGGTGGCGTACAGGTCCTGGTCCGTCTCGTAGACGACCTGGCCCGCCGATGTCGAGGCGGCGCTCTGGAAGCCCGCGGGGATCAGCACGGAGGCGCCGTCCGGCGGGTTCACGGTGAACTCCAGGAGCGCTGCCGCCGCACTCGCTGGCCGCCTGCGCACTCCCGCCGTGGCCAGGTGCTCGGCCAGTACCTTCTCCGGCAGCCGGTTGACGCGGGAGAGCACGGGTTCGGCCAGGGTTCCGAAGAGGCGTACGAGCGCGACTCCGGCATCCTGGCGGTCGGGGTCGGTCCAGTCGGGGGTGTAGCCGGCGATCCGGCCGCGCACGTCGGTGCGTACGGCCTCACGGGTCGCCTCGACCAGTTCCGGCTGGACCCCGGACGGTCCGGTACCGGGGACGAGGTCGCCCTCGGTCCGCGAGTCCTTCTCCCACCACACGTCGCCGGTCATGCCAGCCCCTCCCCCGGTTCGACGGCGGGCACGATCCGGGTGCGGACCGACCGCAGCACGGGCAGTTCACCGGCGCGCAGTGGCACCTCGTCGCAGTCCTCGGCCGGTTCGGCCCCGTCGAGGCCGATCGCCACACCGGCGACGTCCGCGAGGTCTCCCAGGGCACGTTGGGCCGTACGCAGTACGGCGGACGGGCGCAGTGCCTCCTCGAACGGCCAGCCGTCCTGCTCCTCGCCGCCGACGAGCGGGTCGAGGAAGCGCCGCAGCGCGGACGTGACCACGGCGGACACGCGGGCCCGGTCGGCCGGGCCGCCCGACAGGTCGACGCGGAGGTTCACGTCGCGGTAACGGGGTCCGCGCACGAAGACCTCGGAGCTGAGCAGCCGGGCCTCGTCGAGACGCGCGGCGACCGCGCGCAGCATGCCCGGGTCGGGCCGTGGCGCGACGACGAAGTCCTCGCGGTCGAGGTCGGTCCGCTGCACCGACGGGACGATGTGGACGGTCACCGCGCCGGGCACCCGGTCGCACGCGAATCCGGCGTGCTCCCCGAGAGACGCGTAGGCGCGGGCGACGGCGACCCCCGGCGTCGTACGGGCCAGGGTGACGAAGTCGTCCGCGGTGACCGCCCGGGTCACCTCCCCCAGGGACGCGCCCGCGCGCTGCCGTGCGGCGGTGACCGTCTCGGGGTCCTGCCCGCCCTCGGCCCGTACGAGGTTGGCGGCCACGACCGTGCCGACGTCCGCCGGGGTGTCCGGGGCCACGACCCAGTTGTCGGTCAGGCCGCCGTTGCCCTCCCGGCCGCCGCCGAGCACGTAGTCGACGACGACGTCCGGGTCCGGCTTGGGAATGCGCCCGGTGAGTCCGTCGCCGAAGACGACAGCGCCCTCGGTCCGGTCGACCAGGTGGACCCGGTCGGTCGGCGCGCCGAAGGTGAAGTCAGGCACCGGCCGCCACTCCTCGCCCGCCAGGCGGACGGCCGCTTCGAGGAGCCGGCCGGCGGCGTCCGGCAGCACTAGGTGCTGGCCGGGGAGCTTGAGCCACGCCTCGATCTGCTCCGCCAGATCCGCACCCTGTGCCGTGAACCGTCGGCGGTGGCGGACGACGGAGACGTTGACGGCGAGCCGGCGGAGGCGGGGCGGTGCCGCGTAGGTCGCGGCCGGGGTCGACACCAGTACGCCGGTGTCCTGGGTGGTCCAGCCTGCGGGCGGGTGCAGCCGGACGACACCGGACCGCCTCAGCCCGGCCGTACCGTCCTCGACCTTCTCGAACGGACCCGAGAGGTCGGACCCAGGCCGAAACCAGGACCAGGTCAGCTCGGCGGGGGGCGGTACGTCGGCGACCGCGGTGGGCAGCCAGGACGCCACGGACGCGGCGGGGGCGTCCAGTTCGAAGAGAAGGCTGATCGGGCCTGGGGCGGGGTGCTCTCCGGTGAGCGGCAGGGTGAACCGGGCCTGGGCCGGCGCGCCGTCGTTCGCGAGAAGTACGACGCCCCGGCCGGCCCGCAGGTCCGCGGTGCGGTCGCGGTCGGTCCACACGGTGATCTCGGCGCTGTCGGCGAGCGGGAGGACGGCGACGTCGTCGTCGAGGGTGAAGACGACGCGCCCCAACTGGTCCCGGGTCAGCGCCGTTCCGGCGGGGACGAGCGGAACGGCCGTACCCGGCTGCCGGGCGGACAGCCGCAGCACGGTGGCAGCGGCGCGGGCGGGACGCGGCGGGTCGAGGCCGAGCAGCCGCAGGATGGCGACGACCAGGGCGTCCGGCACCTGGTCGAGCCAGTACAGCCGCTGTTCGAGGAGGTAGGCGAAGAGTTCGAGAAGGGTGACGCCCGGGTCGACGGGGGCGTGCAGTGTCCAGGCGCCGTCCGACTCGGCGGGGATGCGGCGGCGGACGGCCGCCATCATGTCGGCCCAGGTGAGGTCGTCCAGGCGGGGCGCGGGCATGGTCATGGCGTACTCCCCGCCGGACCGGTGAGACCGCTGAGTCCGACGTAGAACGGGAACACCAGATTGGCCTTGGTGTTGCTGCGCCGGACGCGGTAGACGACCGAGACGGTGACCCGTGACTCGTCGGCCGGGTCGGCCTCCGCGCGGACCTCGTCGAGTTCCACCCTGGGCTCGTGGGTGCGTACCGCCTCGGCGATCGAGTTCTCCAGGTCGCGCAGGTTCTGCACACTGCCGGGGGCGAACACCAACTCCGGTGCGCGGGTGCCGAGTTCGGGCTGCATCACGCGCTCGCCTCGGCCGGTGAGCAGCAGTGCCCGCAGACAGTGCTCGATGCTCTCCTCGCCGACGGCGTAGCCGAGCCGCCCGGCCTCGTCGGGCAGGATCGGGAACCGCCAGCCCGTGCCGAGGAACTCCTCGCTCATGCCGTCCTCGCCTTCTTGGCCAGGACGGCTGCCGTGAGCGGCACGACCGGAATGCCGGTCGGCCCGGCCGAAGACGGGTGGGTGTGCGCGTTGAACGCCTGGAGCAGCGCGTTGCCGAGGACGAGGGGTTCGGTGGCGCCGGCGCCGAGTTCGATGGAGGAGGAGTCGACGGTCACCTTCGGCGCCTTGAGGGTGATCTCCCCCTGCGCGGACACGGTCACGCTGCCGCCCTCGGCGGCGGTGATCCGGATCTCCTTGCCCTGGTCGTCGAGTTCCACCACGTGTCCGGCGGCCGAGGTGATGCGTACGGCGGCCTGGGAGGCGTTGTCGTCGAAGAGGACCTGGTGGCCGTGCTTCGTGCGGATGACCTTCTGGTCGCGCCCTTCGGTGCGGGCGGTCGGCGGCTTGTCCTGGCCGTTGTAGAGACCGCCCAGGACGACGGGGAACCGCATGTCCCCGTGGACGAAGGCGACGAGCACCTCGTCGTCCTTCTCGGGGACGAACAGGGAGCCGTAGCCGTTGCCCGCGTACAGCTGGCTCACCCGGCACCAGTCGGTGACCGTGGTGCCGTCGAACCACGGGAACGTCAGCTTGACCCGGCCCTCGTCGTCGCCGTCGACCTCCGCGACGAGCGCTTCGACGACGCCGTAGAACCGTTTGTCGGTGCTGCGGGCCCGTGGCGCAGTCCTGGTCGTCACTTGTCCCCCTGGTGGATCCGCCGGCCGGTGAACTGGGTGAAGAAACCACTGGTGTTGAGGGTGTGCTCGACCCGTTTGACGAAGTAGGTGCCGGAGAAGCGGCGTCCGAGGCCGTAGATCTCCAGGTTGTCGCCGGGCCGCAGTTCGGGCAGCCCCGCCACCTTGCCGGTCGCGGTGATGAACTCGTAGGCGCGCTCACGCAGCAGGCTGATCGCCAGTTCGCGGGCCTCCTGGTCGCTGGTGACCGGCGCGTCGACCATGACCTCCTGGCGGCCCTGCGCCGCGGACTCGGCGGCCTGCGGCCCGCTCTGGCCGTCGGCCGTGTTCTGTCCGGCCGGGAGGTTCTCGGCGGTCGCGGTGAACGCGATCGGCTGCTTCGTGCGGGGATCCCAGCCCCGTACCGTCACCTTGCTGACCTGCTGGGAGACCGTGAGTGTCGGGGTGAACTCCATCAGGTTGGGGATCAGTCCGACGGGCTGGTCGGTGGGCCCGGTGGACAGCCCGGGAGCGTAGGCCAGCCGGTACACCCGGATCGGGCGGCCGTCCCGGCCGTCGGTGGGTTTGATGAAGTACAGCGTGTCCTCGCCGGTGACCGGGTCCGGCAGCAGGAAGCAGTCGAAGTCGAGCCGCTTGGCGCGTTCCAGCAGGAAGCTCGCGTCGTCCTGGTTCTTCTGCACCACCCGGTCGTGGACCGGACCCTCCTCGGTGACCACGATCCGCAGATGGTTGCGCTGGGCTATCTGCTGGGCGATCTCCCAGTCCCGCTTGTTGAGGTAGATCTTGGTCTCGTTCTCGGTGGGCTTGCGGTCCTTCAGCCTCAGCAGCCCGTCGACCCCGCTGACCGAGACGGTCGGTGACGAGCCGTCGGTGAACTTCGGGCTGAGCGTGGAGATGGTCCCGGTGGCGACGGTGAGCAGCTGGTCGGCGTAGCCGAGGCGGACCGAGACCCGGCAGCCGAGCTGGAAACTCGGCGAGTCGCTGTGCTTGAACCTCAGGTTGGCGTCGTCCCAGTTGTTCAGGGTGAGGTCGAAGCCGGACATCTCTTCGATGTCCCGGTTCACCTTGATGTCGATGATGTCGTTCTTGGTGGACGGGTCCATCTCCAGTCCCTCGATGCGCACCTCGAACTCGGGCGCGTACCGGTCGGGAGAGGCGACCTCGGGTGTGGGAGAGCTCATCGCGCGCTCCTCACGGCAGCCGGGGCACGGTCAGTACCCGGCCCGGTCGCAGGTCCCGTGGATCGTCGATCCCGTTGGCGCGCGCCAGTTCGCGCCAGGCGTCGGGGCGCCGGTACACGGCGGTGGAGATGGAGCTGAGGGTGTCGCCCCGGCGCACCACATAGCTCTTCTCCACCGTGGGCGAGGAGCGCGGTACGGCGGCGACCTGCACGGCGGCCGTGCGGTACTCCTTGAGGGAGAGGTCCAGCATGGCCCGCAGCGGCACCCCGTCCGGCCGGAACAGCTGGTAGTTGACGTCCAGTTTCTCGACGACGCCGGTGAAGACCTCCTCGTCCCACACGAACCGGACGACGGGCGGCGCGTGTTCGCGGCTGTCGGGGCGCAGCAGGCCGCGCAGGGCGTCGACGTACGCGGTCCGTACGTTCTCCAGGGTGTCGGAGGTGTCGACCAGCGCCTGGACGGTGAGGGTCTCCGTGCCGCCGCGGATGTACTGCAAGGGCGGTGTCTCCAGGCCGGGGATGGTGATCTCGGCGAAGGTGTTGCTCTTGCTGAGCTTGTAGTCGGTGGGGTTGAACCGCAGCGGGATGCGCCGCTGCCGCTCGTCGGCGATCACCGGTCGGACGATCTCCAGGCGGGCCTGGGCGGCGCCCTGGCGGGCGAAGGAGACGGGCGTCACGCTCACAGCGGGCCCTCCCCGTCGCCGAAGCTGCGTTCGGCCTCGGTGTGCTTGGCGCGGGCGCACGCGTCCTCGTAGAGCTTCGCCCAGGCCTGGATGTGCTTGTTGAACAGCCGGGTGAACACGGCGCCGTCGTCGCCCTCCACCTGGAACCGGACTTCGAGGTTGTGAATGGTCACCTTCGGCACACCGGTCACCTCCCTTGGCTCTGTCGCGGCAGCGCGTTCGCCGCGGTGTCCTGCAGGACTTTGGTCAGCCCCTCGTGGGCGATCTCCAGCGACTCGATGGCGATCGCGTTCTGTTCGGCGTGCAGGTCGGGTCCGGTCCACTTGGCGGCGAGCCCGCCGTGGAAGGCCCAGGCCGCGCCGGGTGTCCCGTCCGGGGCGAGCAGGATGACCGCGCCGTCGCGGCGGGCGCCGAGGGAGTCGGCGAGTCCGGCCTGGTACCAGGCCCACAGTCCGGGGTCGCGCACCACTCCGCGTTTGAGGGTGATCCGGTTCCACGAGTGGCGCAGGGGCAGTTGGTGCACCGAGTCGTTGCGGCCGCCCTCCGGGTAGCTCGTCACCTCCAGCTGGGCGCCGAGCCCGGCGACCTCCTGGAACGCCCCGGCGGCGACCAGAGGCAGCAACAGCGCCTGCGCGGACGGCAGATAAGCGTCGCCGGGGTCGAGCGTCACCAGGAATCGGTACTTCGGCAGTGGGTCCTGATTCATGCCTCGATCACCTCCAGACCGCGGTCCTGGCCGAGTACGAGACGCAGCCGGACGAACTCCATGGGTACGGCGGCGGCGACCTCGATCTCGCAGACCAGCTGCCCCGGGTCCTGCTCCGGCGGGTTGTTGGTGTCGTCGCACACCACCCGGAACGCCTGCTCGGGCCGTGTTCCGGTGAGCGCTCCCGCCCGGAAGGCGGACAGCAGCACCGAGGTGATCGCGCGGACGAGGGTCAGCCGCAGTTCGGGCGAGTTGACGTCGAACACCAGTGGGCTCGCCACCCGCCGGATCGCACGCACCAGGAGGTGCAGCAGTCTGCGGTGGGCGATGTAGCGGGTGCGGGGGTCGGCGGACAGGGTGCGTCCGCCCCACACCATCAGTCCCCGGCCTCGGGTGCAGCGGATCAGGTCGACGCCCGCGTCGAAGAGGCGGACCTGCTGGGGTTCGGGGAGTTCGGCGGCGAGGTCGACGGCCTCCAGGACGACGGCGTTCGCGGGGGTGTGGTGCGCTCCGCGCTCGGCGTCGAGCCTCGCGATCACGCCCAGGACGTGTCCGGACGCCGGGACGGTGCGCAGTGCGGGTCCGTCGGGGGTCCGCAGCAGCGGGTGGTAGACGGCCGCGCAGCTCAGCAGCCCGCTGTCGCCGGTCGCGGTCAGTGACTTCACCCACTCCACCGTGGCGTCGGCGGAGGACAGTTGGGGCGGGACGTCGAGGACGACCAGCCGGTCGAGGAGCGGGGACACGGTCCCCAGCAGTTCCAGCACCATGTCGGTGTGCACGGTCCCGGACAGGTCCGTGCCCAGGTCGGGCAGTGCCACCAGTGCCGGTTCCGGGAGTTCGGACTGCACGGTCACGGCGTCCGCGTACTCCTGCCGCGTCGGCGGGGCGTCGGTGCCGCCCGCGAGCGTCAGGGGCCAGGACGTCGAGATCGGACCGGGCGTGCCGGGCGCGGGTGCGGGTCCGTCGGGGACCAGCCGGATGTAGCGAGACGCGGTGAGCCGGTCGGCCACGTCGGCGGGCGGCAGTCCGGCGAAGGTCTCGGGGGCCTCGCCGGGCACGGTGACCCGCACACTCACCGTCGGCGGTCCGGCGACGGTACTGGCCTGGTAGCGGATGTCGACGCGCACGGTGTTGGCCCAGGCGCCCTGACTGGTGGCGTCCACCCGGTAGCGCGTGGCCGCGAATCCGGTGATGTCCCCGACCGGCCACACGGCCCGTGCGGTGGCGGCCGGCCCGGACACGCGGAGCACCCAGGCCGTACGGCCGCCGTTCTCGAAGAAGCCGCGCAGCGCGTACGGCGTGGCGAAGGCGCCCTCCGGCGGGGGCGGCCCGAAGACGCCCACGACGTCGTTCCAGCTCTCCACCCGCACCGGGGCGGCGACCGGGCCGCGGCGGAACCGGCCGAGGAACGCCGCCACGTCCGTGCGCAGCGGCTCCGGTTCCGGGCCGCGGGGCACGAACGTCAGGGATACGCCGGGAAGCGCTTCGCTCGTCATGTCAGACGTCGATCTCCAGCTTCTCGACCGCCAGGACGAGCGTCTCCATGGCGATCTCGTTCTTGGTCGCGCTGAGCGTCGGGCCGGTGTACTTGGTCGGCCAGCCCCGGTCGAAGTTCCAGCGCATCGTTTCCTGGCGGTTCTCGTCGAGCAGCACGATCGATCCGGAGGCGCGGCGCACCTTGCCGTTGAGTGCCTCGGCCACCCAGTTCCAGAAGCCGACGTGGCCGGTGACGCCGCGCTTGAAGGTGAGGTTGGTGAACTTCTTCAGTCCCGGGATCTTGCGGACGGTGATGTCCTCGCTGCCGTTGCGGTACTCGATCGGCGGGATCTCCAGCTCCAGACCGCTCATCTCGGTGAAGGAACCGCTCACCGCGACGCCGTCGTCGCTGACGTTGGTCACGATGATCTGGAAGTTGTATGACGCGTAGGGATCTTCCCTGGTCACGGGTGGCATGGTGGCCGCTCCTCAGTCGGTGCACGGGCTCGGTCGGGGCTCTGGCTCGGTCTGGGCTCTGGCTCGGTCTGGGCTCTGGCTCGGTCTGGGCTCTGGCTCGGTCAGGTGCTCAGGCGAGCTGGGTCTCGCGGGTCTTCTGCTGGATCCGGAAGATCACGAACTCGGCCGGGAAGACCGGCGCGACCCCGATGACACAGATGAGCCGGCCGTTGGCCAGGTCGTCCTCGGTCATGGTGGTGCGGTCGCAGGCGACGAAGAACGCCTCGTCGGCGGTGGTCCCGGCGAGCGCGCCACTGCGCCAGACCGTGGTCAGGAAGTTGGCGACCGTCTGCCGGACCAGGGCCCACAGCGACTCGTCGTTGGGCTCGAAGACCACCCACTGGGTGCCCTCGTCGATCGACTCCTCAAGGAAGAGGAAGAGCCGCCGGACGTTGATGTACTTCCACGAACTGTCCGAGGACAGCGTGCGGGCACCCCACACCCGGTGGCCGAGGCCGGGGAAGAACCGCAGTGCGTTGATCCCCTTCGGGTTCAGGAGGTCCTGATGGCGTTTGGTGATGTCCTGGGCGATGCCGTCGGTCTGCCGGATCCCGCGGATGACCACGTTGGCCGGTGCCTTGTGCACGCCCCTCTCCACGTCGACCCGGGCGTAGATCCCGGCCATGTGGCCGGACGGCGGTACCTCGACGTCACGGTCGGTGGAGGGGTCGCGGGTGACGAGCCACGGGTAGTAGAGCGCCGCGTACTTGGTGTCGAAGGGCTCGCGGAACGTCTGGATGCCCTCGATGTCGAGGCCGTCGCGCGGGTCGAGGATCGCGAACCGGTCCCTGAGCAGCTCGCAGTGGGTGACGAGGGCCGATTCGACGGTGCTGGACCACATGCCGGGCACCGCGCAGACGGCCACCTCGTCGATGTCCTCCAGGGCGACGATTCCCGTACGCCGTCCGCTGCCGCCGTCGGTGCCGACGAAGTCGGCCACGCTGAGGCTGCCGTACGCGTCGTCGCCGTCGGCCAGCGTCAGCCAAGAGCCCGTCGCGGGCACCGGGAACTTCGTGGGGTCGGTGGACAGGCCGGGCAGCGCCGTGGCCTGCACGAGCTGCGAGCGGTTCTGAAGGGCGGTCGTCAGGTTGGCCGGGGTGTCGCCGGTGAGCCGGAGATTGGGGAACGTCTCCGTGACCGCGGCCCCGGCCGTGTCCGTGAACCGGGTGGTGACCTCGGCCTCGACCAGATGGATCCGGTCGGTCTCGAAGAGCGTCCCGGGCACGTTCCGGTCGAGGGTGACGAGATCCTCGGCGACCGCCTGGACGGTCAGGGCGGTCAGGGCGGTGCCGTCGTCGGCCTGGACGACCGCACCCTCGTACAGCCTGCTCGCGCCGCCGACCCGCAGCGTCGGTCCGGCCGCGATGTTGCCCCGGCGTACGCGGCGCACCGTGAGCCCGGTCTCCCACGCCGCGTGGGTCGTGTCCGCCGGGAAGGTCAACGTCACCTTGCCGTCGGCAGGTTGGCTCACCTGAACCTTGAACCGGCGGGGGCCGATCTGCGCCCACACGTCGGCCGGCAGGTCGTCGGGGTCGAGCCCCCTCGCCACGGCCACCTCGACGGATTCGCTGTCCGCGTCCGCGTCCGCGACCAGGCGCGTGATGAACAGCGCGCCCTCCTGCGGATCGGGCAGCACCGGCAGCGCCGCGCCGACCATCGGCTGGACCCGGACCTGGACGCCGCCGCCCCACGCACCGGGGCTCACCGCGGACAGCCGCAGTGTCTGTTCGGCGCCGCGCTGACCGACCTGGACGTGGTCCCCGCGGGCCGTCCTGACCTCGGCGGGCAGCGGCGTCTCCAACCGGATCCGGCGGGCGGACATGTCGTAACCGGCGACCACGGCGGTGTGGATCGTCTGCTGGTCGTCGCCGCGGAGGATGTCGATCTGCTGGCCGACCCCGGTGAAGCCGATCAGGTGCCCGAGCTGGAGGCTGGTCGCGCCGCGCGCTGCGTCGGAGGCGACGGGGCTCACCAGGCCGTTGGCCAGCTCCCCGGAGGCGGGTTTCGCGTCCGCGGCGGCGACCCGCTTGACGTAGAGCCGCTGGCCGCCGTTGTCGAAGAAGCCCTTGACGGCCAGCGGGAACAGCCACCAACGGCCGCCTTCGGACGGGTCGTTGGCCCAGTCGTCCCGTACGCCCGCGCCCGGCTCGGGCAGGAAGCCGCCGAAGACGGTCTGGAACTCCAGGAAGTTCGTGACCAGCTTGGGCTTGCCGGTGTACGGGCCACGAGCGGTCACCCCGACCATGCCGGCCGTGCTCGTGCTCACCCCCGCGATCGGCCGTGGCCCCGCATCGATCTCCTCGATGTAGACCCCGGGGCTCAGATACTCGGCCATGGATGTGGCTCCTTCACTGCTCACGAATCTCGATGACGTGTCGGCGCTCGGCTTCCTGGGGCAGGCGCACGGTCAGCGACCCGGCCCGGCCCGGCCGTTCGGTGGCCTCGACGAGGAAGGTCTCCTCGACGGTGTTCTCGGTGGCCTTCTCGCCCTCCCAGCGCAGGGCGAGCCGGAAGGCGCCCGTGGCGTCGGAGAGGGTGCGTTCGTGCCACGGCGTCAGGTCCTGGCCGGTCCGCCCCCCGGCCTCGACGAGCGCGTTCGCGACGGGCGCCCGGGTGGCCGCGTCCAGCACGACGCCACGGACGGTGCGCACACCCGGCGGATAGGCAAAGGCGACCCCCGGCAGCAGCCGGACCAGCCTCGGAGAGGCCTCCACAGCGGGCGGGTTGGTGTTGTCGTACGGATACACCAGGAACTCGACGCCGACGAGCGCGGCCGAGAACGGCTCGCCGTCGGCCGGGTACAGCGGCTGGTAGCCGGCTGCCTCGAACCGGACCCGGTGGCGCTCCGGCCGGGCCGCCCACGGCTCGGCCCGTCTGCCGAGTCCCGGGAACGCGAGGTGCCCGCTGGGGGTGCGCACCGCCCTGTCGTCCAGCGGCAGCCAGCCGCCCTGGCCGTCGGACCCGCCCTCGTCGTCGAACCGGTCGAGGCGGGCCTCCACGCCCGCGGAGCGCACCCGGCGGGCGTGGTCGTCGAACGGCACCAGCCAGACGGGGCTGTAGAGCGCCGACCGGGCCAGGGGCAGGAAGGGGCTCATGGCGTCGCCGTCCCCGCGATGATGCGGCTGCGCACCGGGCGCACCGGCGTCTCGACGGCCGAGTCCAGGTTGACGACGCGGATCTCGTAGTTCAGCGAGAGCCGGTACGGCTTCTGGATCGCGTACCAGACCCAGGACTTCTGATCGAGGGTCAGGGGCGTCAGCGTCGTGTGCAGTGAGTCCGTGCTGCCCGCCAGGCTGCCGGCCAACTGGGTGCCGTCCAGGATCGCGTCGTCGTAGAACGTCTGGAGGGCACGCCCGAGCATCCGGTGCTGGGTGTCCTGGTCGCCGCCCCAGGGGGTGATCAGATACCGCAGGAGCAGGGCCATCGGCGGTTTGCGGGCGGTCAGCGGGTCGGGCGGCTGGGAGCGCACCGGGGGCCGGTTGCGGGAGGTGGGGTCCTCGGCGATCTCGTAGAGGAACACCGTGAGTTTGGGGGGCGGTGTCTGCACCGTCTCGGAGAGGTCGTTCAGTTCCGCGATCGGTGGTGGCATGTCGCGCTGGCCCAACCCGCGCAGGGACTGCGTCAGAGTGCTCACGATGACGGACGAGACATCGGCGATCACACCGAAGTCACCCATGCGAAGCCCCCTCCCGGCGCGCGCCGACGACGTATACCGATGACATCTACCGAGAGGATGCAGAGGCCCCCGTGATCCGCCCGCGACTCACCCGTCACACCGGCGTCACCGATGCATCCCTGGATCCGTCCCCGTCGCTCGCGATGACGTCATCGAACACGGATCGACAACGCCCGGGTGACAGCGGTGAGGGACACTCGGTCTCTCATGGAGACCCCCTCGACACGGTCCGGCGTCCTGATCCTCCGGGTATGGGTGGAGGACGGCAGGGAGGACGGCTTCCGCGCACGCATCATCCAGACCGTCGACGGACAGCCGGAACCGCCCACCGCGGTGAGCAAGACCGTCGATGTCCTCACAGCGGTGCGGACTTGGCTCGATGAGCTTCTGGAACGCGAAGGGTGACGTCAATGCGACGCTCTGGTGATTCCCTTGTGACGCCGTCACGTCGATAGTCGACCCTACAGGCATAACTTGCTCGTAACATGGCCTCGGGAATCCCAGCAGCCACGCCGAAGATCACCGAAGCCGAGATCGGTACGGGGGCGTCGATGAACGGACAGACACAATCCATCTCCTTGAGGTTACTCAAGGGCTTTGCACTGGCTATAGATCACACGCGCGTTCCGGTCTGCTCCAGCACTCAACGACTCCTCGCGTTTCTGGCTTTGCAGGACATGCCGCGATCCCGCACCTACGTGGCCGGAATCCTCTGGCCGGATGTCACGGCGTCACGCGCCAACGCAAACCTGAGGTCGTCCCTGTGGCGCGCGATGCGCGCCGGCCACCCGATCATCGACGTGTCCGCGCACGACCTGGCCATCTCGAAGGACGTCACCGTCGACCTGCACGAGGCGGTTGCACACGCGCACAGACTGCTCGACAACTCACGCGCGTGCGACGACATCCTGACCATGCAAACGCTGGCAGGCCTGTCATCGGATTTGCTACCGGAATGGCCAGAAAACGACTGGATGTTGATCGAGCAGGAGCAATACCATCAGCTCCGGCTTTATGCCCTGGAAGCGATGACCGAGCGTCTGACGGAAGCGCGACGCCACGGTGAAGCCGTCGCCGCGGGACTTACCGCCGTGCGTACCGAACCGCTGCGGGAAAGCGCTCATCGCGTACTGATGAAAGCGCATTTGGCAGCCGGTAACAGGGGTGCGGCAGTGCGCCAATTCGAGCAGTGCCGTCGCATCCTGCGGGAGGAATTGGGCCTGGAGCCCTCCCCGTCGCTGAGGGCCCTCCTGCCGCCCCACACCGAACGCAACGGACGGACACGGCTTCAGCCCTCCGCACCCCAGCTCAAGGTGTGACCGCCCGCGCCGAGTTGGGGCGATCGGAGAGGTGCCCGCTGTCTGGTGCTCCGTTCGACCTCGACCGAGCCGCGATGGGGACGTCCGCCTCCCGCACAGGGCCAGCATGCGAGGGCCTCCAGGGCGGCCGTCCTGGGGACTGTGCCGGCCGATCGGAGGTCGATGCCCTATCCAAGACGGCACTTCGAAGACGGCACTGCCCCATGGTTGACGTCACAGGCGGCATCGCCTCCGCCATGGCCCCCACTCCGGCGACCGACACAAGAAACCTCGACGGCCGAGCACGCGCCGCCCTCCGTCAGTCCTGGCCGCCCCGCAGTCCATCCTGGACGATCTCCCTGAGGGAGCCGAGCCCGCCCGCTTTACCGCGGTAGCGCTGCATGGCCGTACAGCCCACCGGCACAGCTTTCACGTCGTCGACCGTGAACCGCACCGGCAGCCAAAGGTCCGTCCGCCACGACGACGTCGTCGGCGTCGGCGCCCTGACGACGGACGGCATCACTGCGGAAGGCTCCGGGCCGACGTCTCCGACCCCGAGCAGCTCACCGGAGCGCTGGCCGCCGCGACGGCACCCTTCGGGCGGATCGACGTCCTGGAGTAGTTCCCGGCTCCGCCGAGGCCGGGACGCCCGCCTTCGTCCAGACCCGCCCGAAGGGCGTCGTCGGGGTCGTCGGCCCCTGGAACTTCCCGGTCACTCTCGTCGTCCAGCCCGCGATCGAGGCGCTGGCCGCCGGTAACGCTGGAGCTGGGCGGCAAGAACCCCGTCGTGCTCGGCGCGGACGCGGATGTACCACTGGCCGCCGAACGCGTGTCCGACATGCGGCTGCTGAACGGCGGTCAGATCTGCCTCTGCCCGGACTACGTCTTCGTACCCCGCGCCCGTCTCGACGAGTTCGTCACCGGGTACGAGCGGTCCGCCCGTACACGCTTCCCGACCTGGCTCGACAACCCGGACGTCGTCTCGATCATCGACGACAGGAACTTCGACCGGGTCACGGCGCTCGTCGCCGACGCCGAGGCCAAGGGCGCACTCGTGCTGACCATCGCCGCGCCGGAGGAGGCCGACGTCCTCCCCCGGCGCGCGGGACGCCGTATCGCGCCCACCGTGCTGCTGGACGTGACCGAGGGCATGGCCGTCGCGTCCGAGGAGATCTTGGGCCCGGTCCTGGTGGTGTACCCGTACGACCTCGACGACGTCATCGCCTACGTCAACGCCCGTCCCAGCCCACTCGCCGCCTACTTCTTCGGGTCCGGCGGGCCGGAGTTCCGCCGGTTCATCACAAGGACCACCTCGGGCGGTGTCTCCCGCAGCGACCTCGCCGTGCACTGGGGCGTCGAGGGCGCGCCGTCAGGCGGCGTGGGCGCGTACTCCGGAAAGACCGGCTTCCTGACGTTCAGCCACCGCCGCACCGTGGCCGCGAGCACGGCTCCCACCGGGCTCGCCCAGAACATCCTGCCCCCGGCCGGGAAGGCCGAGGCGGACGCCCTGCGCGGCTTCGTCGCCCAGACCCTCGACGCGATCCGGCACCGCACCCCCGCCACCCGGCCGACCGAACAGTCCTGAAAAAGCTGCCCATGGCGACGTGGCCGACGTCCTCGTCGAGGGCACCGGATCACTGCCGACGGGGCGAGGCGTTCCGCACCGAGGTGCGCGCCCTCTTCGGCACGTACGCCGACCGGCTCGGCCGTATCGAGATGGGCGAGGACGAGGAACTCGTGCGAGCGGTCGCGGACCGCGGCTGGCTCGGGTTCACCCGGCCCGAGGAGGCGGGCGGCCGGAACGCCTCACCGACCGAACAGGTCGTCCTCAACGAGGAGGCCGCCTACCAGCGGGCGCCCGCCATCAAGGCACTCGGTGCTGTCACGCTGCTCGGCGACTCGATCCTCAGGCACCGCACCCCGGACCAGAAGGAACAGTTCCTGCCACTGATCCGCAGCGGACAGCTGACCTTCTGCCTCGGCTACAGCGAGCCGGAGGCCGGTTCCGATCTCGCCTCGCTGCGTACCCGCGCGGTCCGCGACGGAGAGGACTGGGTGATCAACGGGCAGAAGCTGTGGACGAGCGGCGGTCACGAGGCGGACTGGCTGTGGTTGGCGGTACGGACCGACCCGGACGCCCCCCCGGCACCCGGGCATCACCATGTTCCTCGTCCCGATGAACACGCCCGGCATCACCGTGCAGCAGCACCGGGCGCTGTCCGGCGAGATCTCCTGCACCGTCTTCTACGACGACGTCCGCGTTCCGGACGGCCTGCGCGTGGGAGAGGTGAACGGGGGCTGGAAGGTCATCACCGATTCCCTCGCGGGTGAGCGCATCGCCATGGGCGACATCGCCGCCGTTCTGCACCGCCAGCTCGACGATCTGCTGGCCCACGCCCGTGAGGACTCCGGCACCGCGGTCGGCCCGCGCGGCTCCCACGCCCGCGCCCTGGTGACGGAGCTGGCCGTCGGCGTGCAGGCCACCCGTGTCCTGGTCGCCGCCGGGCTCCGGGCCGCCGGCGGCGGCACCGTCGAGCGCCTCGCGGCCCCCATGGCCGGCGTCCTGGCCGGTGAACTCCCCGAGCGGTCGGCGAGGCGGTCCCGGACATCCTCGGCCCCGACGCCGCGCTGTCGGCATCAGCACCCGGCGTGCTCGGCGGGGGGCCTTCGAGTACGGCCTGCGGCTGTCCGTCATGTACGTCGTCGGCGGCGGCACGAACGACATCCAGCGCGGCATGATCGCCCGCGGCCCGGGCCTGCCCCGCTGACCGCCTGCCCCGGGCGCAGCGCCGGACCAGCGGCCTGACGTGTCTCACCGGATTCGACAGGCATCCATCCGCGACATCCCGCTCCTCCGGCGCGTCATCACGCGAACCCATGACCGCCGGCATACAGAACGCCGCTGCCACTCGCAGACGACGATCCCGTCGTCGTCCACCGCCCCCGGTTGCTCAGTTCCTTGCCGACCAACCGGGGCGACCCAGCTTCAGACGGTGCCGGGGCCGCTTGCACACGGCTCGGCGGCGCCGGCCGTCAGGTACTTGCCACCACCTGTGTGGCGAGAACGGCGGCTGCCATGAGTTCCTCGCGGGAGGCGCCGGAGACGGCGTTGACAGCGAGGCCCTCGGCGGTGGCCATGAGAAAGCGGGCCAGGGCCCTGCAATCGGTACCGGCGGGCAGATCCCCGTCCGCGACGGCCTTCTCGAACCGGTCACAGACGGCTTGCCGGTAGTCGTCACGAGCGGCCGTGAGCAGTTCCACTATGGCGCGGCTCTCTTCGCCGGAGGCCAGGCCCGCCTGCACCGTCAGACAGCCACGGGGCTTGCCCGGTGTGGTGTACGCCTCGACCAGGCCGGTCAGCAGCCGCACCGCCACCTCGCGCGCCGTGGGCTGCGCCAGTGCCTCGCGGGACAGGGGGGAGCGCGCCTGGGCGTAACGGTCCAGGACCTTCTCGAAGAGCTGCTGCTTGTTGCCGAAGGCCGCGTACAGGCTCGGCGGCCGGATGTCCATCGCCGCGGTCAGGTCGGCGATCGACGTGCCCTCGTAGCCCTGGCGCCAGAACAGCTCCAAGGCCACATCCAGCGCGGCCTCCTCGTCGAAAGCACGCTTGCCGCCCCTGGGCATGGCCTCTCCTTTCCCGGTTCTTGGTTCTCAGCCGGCTCCTGTGCGGACCCCGGTTGCACAATCACTTTAGTGGTCGTTACAGTGTAGCCGCTCACCACTTTAGCGATCGCTACACGGAAAGTTGGAGGCCCGTCATGGGCAAACTGGACGGCAAGACCGCGGTCATCACCGGCGGAAGCAGCGGAATCGGTCTGGCGACCGCCAAGACGTTCGTCGCCGAGGGCGCGTACGTGTACATCACCGGCCTGAGCACGGAGGGGCTCGACAAGGCCCGGGCCGAGATCGGCGGCGACGTCACGGCCGTCCAGGTCGACATCGCCCGCCTCGAAGACCTCGACCGGCTCTGGCAACAGGTCGAGGAGGAGCGGGGATCAGTCGACGTCGTCGTCGCCAACGCCGGCCGCGGCGAGCAGGCCACCCTGGCCGAGGCCACGCCCGAGCACTTCGACCGGATCTTCGCCATCAACGCCCGGGGCACGTTCTTCACCGTGCAGAAGGCGCTGCCGCTGCTCAACGACAACGGCTCGGTCGTCCTGATGTCATCCGCCGGACACATGAACGGCGTGGCGGTGCGCACCGTCTACAGCGCCACCAAGGCCGCCATACGCTCCTTCGCCCGCACCTGGGCGAGCGAGCTCAAGGACCGAGGGATCCGGGTGAACACCGTCAGCCCCGGCCCCATCGACACGCCCGCCATCGACACCCAGGACGACCCGGCCGCCCTGCGCACCGGCCTCGCCGCCATGGTTCCCATGGGCCGTCTGGGCCGGTCCGAGGAGATAGCCGCGGCTGTGCTGTTCCTCGCCGCCGACGACAACCGCTACACCACCGGATCCGACCTCGTCGTCGACGGCGGCCACACCCAGCTCTGACCCCTCATCGACACCCACACGCACACCCTGAATCCGAACACCCGCAAGGAGAAGCGCATGAGTGACACAACGACCTGGCCGCACCACGCACTCGGCAAGGAGCTGAGCAACTGGGGACGTTGGGGCGACGACGACGAGATCGGCACCCTGAACTTCATCACGCCTGCGAAGCGTGTCGCCGCGGCACAGCTGGTCAGGACCGGGAAGACCTTCGACCTCGGTCTGTCGTTCGGCAAGGAGGGCCCCGCCACGCCGAACACCTTCCGGGACAACCCCCAGCACATGATGACCCTGCTGCCCTCGGACAGCGCCGGTGCCCCCGACGGCATGTTCGGCACCGACGACCTGGTGGTCATGAGCTTGCAGGCCGCCACCCAGTGGGACTCCCTCGCCCACATGGGGTACGACGGCCACCTCTACAACAACGCGCCCGCCGCCACGGTGAACAACTTCACCGGCGCCTCCAGGAACTCCTTCGACAAGGTCGCCGGACGCCCGATCTCGCGCGGGGTGCTCCTGGACATCGCCGCGCTGAAGGGCGTCGACCGCCTCGACGACTCCTACGAGGTCACCGCAGCCGACCTGTCGCAGGCCGAGGAACGCCAGGGCGTGCGCGTCGAGTCCGGCGACATCCTCTGCGTCCGCACCGGATGGCACCAGTGGCTGCTCGAAGGCGACCGCGACCGCTACATGGGCGAGAACGAGGCCGGCCTCGGCCTGGACACCCTGCGCTGGATGTACGACCGCGAGGTCGCCGCCGTCGCCGCGGACAACTGGGCCGTCGAGGTCTACCCGTCCCCGGTCGAAGGCACCTACGCCCCGTTCCACCAGATCGCCCTCCGGGACATGGGCCTCACCCTCGGCGAGATGTGGGACTTCGAGGCCCTCGCCGCCGACTGCGCCCAGGACGGCGTCTGGGAGTTCCTCCTCTGCGCCCCCGGCCTCAAGATCACCGGCTCGGTGGGCTCCCCCATCACCCCCATGGCACTCAAGTAAGGGGAGTACGTGTCGTGACAGCGACCGACAACACCGCCGTGGTGCTGCGGCACTTCGAAAGCTTCCGCGCGGGGGACGTGGAGGCGGCCTTGGCCCTGCTGGACGAGCAGGTGGTGTGGTGGGGGTCGGGCAGACCGGATCAGTACCCCTCCGCAGGCAACCACGACAAGGCCCAGGTCATCCAGATGCTGAGCCGGGTCGGACAGGTCATGCCGAACGGACTGGACATCAAGATCCTGCACACCCGGGAGTACCTCGCCACCATCCACGCCGTCGACGTACTGGCGACGAACTAAGCCCCCCCTCACCCGGGGATGCGCCTGATCACAGGACATCCCCGGGGCCGGCCACAGCAGTTGAAACCCCGTTCAAGGTATGGAAGGCGGCGCCCGAGATGGCATCCCCCCGACTGACGATCGACGTATGGGCGGATGTGCTCTGCCCCTGGTGCTACGTCGGTGAGCATCGTCTGAGCACCGCAGTGGCCCGGTCCCCGCACGCGGCCGACATCGAGCTGAAGATCCACACCTGGCAGCTCGACCCGAACGTCCCCACAGAAGTCTCGTGGATCCCGGAGTACCGGGTCGCGAAGTTCGGGGTCACTCCCGACCAGGCGCGCGCGATGGAGATCCCCGTCGCCACACAGGCCGCCGCCGACGGCCTGCCCTACGCCCTCGAACGGCCCGTGCGCAACTCGCTCGACATGCTGCGCCTGGTGCACCTGGGCAACCAGCACGGCGTCGGCCGGCAGTACATGTCGGCGATGCACGCCGCGCTGTTCGGCGGCAACTCCGACGCCTTCGAGCACGACACGCTCGTCCGCCTCGGCGAGAAGCTCGGCATCCCCGCCGACGAGATCCGCGACGTACTCGCCACCGGCCGCTACGCCGACGCCGTCCAGGCCGACCACGACGCCGCCGTGGCCCTGGGTGCCCGCGGGGTGCCGTTCACCGTCCTCGGCGAGCGCTTCGGCATCCCCGGCACGGCGAGCACCCACCAGTACACCGCCGCCATCGACCAGGCATGGGAGCAGATCAATGGCTGACCCGCCCAAGGCACCCTTGCCGCCGCAGCTCATCGAGATCGAGCCGGACGGGGGCGGCTGGTGCGATGTCGAGACCGGGGTGTGCGTGAGCGCCGACCAGGAAGGTCCGCATCGTACGGGCGAGGGTGGCGGCGCCGGAGCCGCCGAGCAGCCCGTCGCCTACAACTGGGCGTCGGACACGCAAGCTACGACAACCCCGAACTCCGGCGCACACTGAGAGGTGATGCTCAACCCGGCTGTCGCCGACCTCAGTGCCATCCTCCATCGCCTGCCGGACATCGACGGCCTCGACGTGTGAAGACAGCTCCGCGCCGACAGTGACGTCTCACTCATCATGATCAGCGCCCGGGACAGCGAGACCGACAAAGTGGGACCCACGACGTGTCGGCCGCCGACGGCGCTGGAGGCGAGCTGTGCGGGCACCACGCACAGGAGCGCCGCGAGCAGTGGCGGAATGGGGGCCGAGTGGCTCCTTCCTGGACGGCGCTCACCTGATTCGGGGCAGTACCTGCTCCCCGAAGTTCCGCAACGTCGCCCGGAGTTGCGTGAGGCTGCCGCGGTTGGCCAGCCATATCCGTCGTATCCCCGAGTTCCGGAGCGTCGCGATGCGGTCGATCCAGTCCTTCGGGTCGCCGGCCATCCCCCAGCGGTCCAGGGCGAACTCGGTCAAACCGAGGCGGTCCATGAGCTGTTCGTTGGCTCCGCCGGGTCGCTGGTGATCGGCCAGGGCGTAGTGCCGTACGTAGGCGCGGACGGCGTCGTGGTGGCGTTCGGGAACCAGCCGTCCGTCCACTCCGGCTCGCATGCTGTGATGCAGGATCGAGGCCAGGGACGGACGTATCCGCTTCCGCGCGCTCTCCCGGTCGGCGTCCAGGACACTGCGGACGGTGAACCAGGCCTCGACGTCGGCGGGTTCGCGCCCGCGCAGCCGCGCACCGGCACGTACGCGCTCCAGTGACCACGCGACGACATCGGCCGTGAGCCCGGTGCCGATGGACACCGCCTCGGCGATGCCACCGGCGAGTTCCAGCATGCGGGGACCCTCGGCACCGACCGAGACGCGGACGGGAGCCCGCGCGCCGCCGTACACGTCGATCTCCCGTCCGTCGAAGCGGCCGTGACCGGTTGTCAGGAGGGCACGGACGCAGGTGACGTACTCCTCCAGTCGTGCTCGCGTCGCCGGTCGCCGCCCGACGCTGCGCACGGCGGAGTCGCCGGTGGCGATCTCCATGAAGGCGCGGCCCCCGGTCATGGAGTCGATCGTGGCGAGGAAGGCCGCGGTGATCTGCGGGTCGCGGGTCCAGGGGTTGGTCGGGCGCATCCCGACGTACGCCCGGGTGGTGCCGAGTGCCAGGAGGGTCACCCTCGACGCCGCCTCGTTCAGCCGGAATCCGGTGTCGCCCACGCCGATCGAGTGCAGACCGTAGTCGTCCGCCATCCGGGCCAGCTCGACCAGACCGTGGGCGTGCTGTCGGGTGAGGACGGGATCGGTGAGGGTGAACTGCATCGCGAACTCCATGGGCGGGGCCGCTTTCAGCTGTTCGGTGTCGGGGTCCGGTGCGGCAGGCGCAGATGTCGGCTGAGCACCGAGCGCGCCGTGCGCACGTCGACAACCGCGAGGCCGGGACGCAGCGCGGTCTCCGCGAGTACGAGCGTGTCGGGCGAGTCGATGGTGAAGGAGTCCGCGCCGAACGCCGCCCCGACCGCCGCGAGGTCGGGCGCGGGCACGACGGCCGCCTCCGCGTGACCGCCTTCGAGACGGAGCCGCTGGTACTCGGTGCCCAGGGCGTCGTCGTCGAGGACGAACACCGTCAGGTCCGCGCCGGCCCGGGCCGCGGTGTCCAGCTCCTGCGCATGCATCATGAACGCGGCGTCGCCCTCGAAGACGACCGTCTTGCGCTCGGGCGATCCGAGGGCCGCGCCGATGGCGGTCGTGAGTGCCTGTCCGATGGACCCGAAGCCCTGTGCGGCGAAGAACCGGCCCCGCGCCGGGGCCGTGAGGAAGGCGGCGGCGAAGCCCGAGCAGTGGCCGTTGCCGATGACCACGGTCGCGTCGTCGGGGATGTGCCGGTCGATCGCCGCGAGCGCGACCCGTGGATCGACGGTGCCGTCGGGGACGGGTGGGCTGAAGTCGTGCAGATCCTCCTGCCAGCAGGCTGCGGACGGGCCGACGGGGGTGAACCAGGGCGGCCGGGTGTCCGGGGTGTCCCGCGTCAGGGACAGGGTGTGGCGCAAAGTCGCCGCCGCGTCGCCACGGAGGGTTTCGGCCTTGCCCGTGGCCGCGAGGTCGTCCACGACCTTGACGACGTGTGCCGCCTCGAACAGGCGCGTCGACTGCGTGGTGCTACGGCCCATCGAGGCGCCGACGGCCACGACCAGGTCGGCGGAGCGCAACACCCGCTCCCCCGCCGGGTGCGCCAGCCCTCCGGCGATCCCGAGGTCGTACGGATGCCCGTCGAACAGCCCCTTGGCGGGCAGCGTCGTGGCCAGAGCGGCACCGAACCGGTCCGCGAGCGCCGTCATCATCGCGGGCGAGGTGTCGTCCATGGCACCGCGGCCCGCGATGAGTACGGGGCGTTGCGCACCGGTCAGGAGTCGGCTGATCCGTCGGGCCGCGTCGATGTCGTCGTCGGCGGTGACCGTCGCTCTCGGAGGGTACGTCGATCCGCTTCGGGCGGCCCCGTCCACGGGCGAGGTGAACAGGTCCGCCGCGACGCCGAGAACCACCGGTCGGGACTCGTCCCGGGCGAGCGCCAGGACTTCGGCGAGCACGTCCGCCGGATGCTCCCCCGGTTTCATCCTGCGGTAGGCGGCCTCGCACGAGGCGACGAAGGAGGCCTGGTCGAAGGTCTGGGCCCCCTGGTAGCCGCTCGGCGTCTCGGCCGCCACGACGAGGAGCGGGGACCGGTTGCGGGCCGCCACCAGCAACGACGTGGCCACGTGACTGAGTCCGGGGCCGTGGGTGACCGAGCAGATCCCGATGCGCCCCGAGGACCATCCGTAGCCTTCGGCCATCGCCACGGCGGCGTTCTCGTGCCGTACCTCGACCACGGGAACACCCCGCTGTCCGAGGGCGATCAGCAGGTGCATGTTGCCGTCGCCCATGAGCCCGAAGACATGCGTGACCCCGGACCGCGCCACTGCGTCGGCGAACTCCTGTGCCTGCGTGCGACGCCCGGTGCCGCCTTCGTCGATCTGCCTCAAGAGGACTCCTTCGAGGCCCGGGACGACCGTTGCAGGTGCGCGGAGAAGAAGGGGAGGACCTCTTTCTCGAACCGTTCGGGAATGCGGTTGGTGTGGTTGCCCTCGTAGACCTCGAAGGTGTGCGGCACCTGGTAGGTGGTCAGGACGCGGTCGAGTTCGGTGAGGTTGGCGGCGATGTTCGTGTCCTGGTCGCCGACGTCGAACGCGATCCGCTGTTTCCTGAGGTTGCCGATGTACTGGTCGATCATGGCCAGGGGGCGGTTGGCGGTCATGCGCGCGATGACCGACTCCTGGAGTTCGCCGTTCTGGACGGGAGAGTCGTAGTAGAGGGGCGGCTTGGCGGGATCGGGTGCCCACGCCGCGGCCGCGGCGACCGCCGTACGAATGCCGGAGGGGATCTGCGTGTAGTCCTCGGGCCGTTCGGTGAACGCCTCGAACTCGGCCATTTCCTCGGGGGTGTCCGGGATGTTGCTCGTCCGGGAGATGCAGCACGCGCTCAGCACGTAGAGGGCCGAGAAGACGTCGGGGTGTTTCATGCCGATCCGCAGCGTGCCGTAGCCGCCCATGGAGTGGCCCGCGAGCCCGCGCGCCGCCGCCCGGGGGATGGTGCGGAAGTGCCGGTCGACGTAGGACACGAGGTCGTGCGAGACGAAGGTCTCCCAGTCCCCGGTGGTCGCTCCGCTGGAGTAGTTGCTGCCGCCGTAGACGGTCATCGCGTTGGGAGTGACGATGATCATCTGTCGTGAGGTGCCGGCGTCGAGCGTGCGGTCGGCGCTTGCGGGGATGTTCGTCCGGGCGTCGGTCGCGAAGTAGCTCAGATCCGTTTCCGTGAATCCGTGGAGCATGTAGAGGACGGGGTAACGGCGTTGGGAGTCGGACTTGTATCCGGGAGGCAGATAGACCGACACCTCGCGGTCCGGTGAATCTCCTTCGAGGTTTCCTTCGAGTGACGTCCCGTGCACCCGGACGCGCAGAACCGTGCCTTTCGCATTCTGCGCCGTCCGGTCGACCGAACTCTCGAACGGTGCGGCGCCGAGGGAGACCGTGATGAGAACGGCGGCCGACACGACAGCGCCGATTCGTCTTCTCAGACGCCCTGTGTTCCATTTCGGTTTCACGGCTCGCTCCTCTTGTCACGGCGGCATCCCCCATCAGGAAAGTCAGCTTGCGGAGCGAGTGCAACACTCTGCGCGTAAGCGTTCGTGATCGACCGATAAGCCGGAACGCATCGGACGCCGAGGAGAATCAGCGCCTCGCGTTCGGCAGATGTCTGCGCGCCTGCGGCGGAAGCGCGGCGGCGGCCGTCCCGGCGAGGAGGGCGAGTGCCACACACGCCGCGGGCAGGGAGAGGGTTCCGACCAGGGCCGCGATGAGGAACGGCGCCGCGGAGGGGCCCAGTTCCGTGGTCAGCCGCCACGATCCGAGGAAGAGCGCGGGTGATCGCGGGTCGGCGAGATCCGACCCCACCGTGGCGACCACCCCGCCGCTCCAGCCGTTGGCCATGGCCATCAGCGTCGTACAGGCCAGGAACCACCAGAGCCCGGCGGGCAGACGGGAAGCCACGGCGAGACCGAGGTGCGCGACACCGAACACGACCAGGGCGGGAACGGCGACCGCCAGCCGGCCCCAACGGTCGGTCACCACTCCCCCGATGTGGAACAGGGAGAAGTCGAGGCCCGCGGCCAGGCCCACGACCAGGGTGACGGTCGCCTCGTCCAGTCCGACGGCGGCACCCACCAGGGGTACGAGGACGCGTCGGGCACTGCGCATCGTGCTGACGACCGAGAGGGTCAGACCGAGCGTCAGCAGCACATCGCGCCGTCGGCGGACGACGCTCAGGACGCTCGGCCGCGCCCCTTCGTCGCGCTCGCCCGCGCCTCCCCCGGCGAAGGGTGCCCGCGCGACGACGACCGCCAGCAGGACGGAGGCCGCCACGACCACCAGGAAGCCGCCCCGCACCTCACCCGTGAGCCGGATGAGTACGGACGCGAGGAGCGGGCCGGTGAACAGTCCCAGCCGGGTGGCCCCGGCGAGGGCGGAGAGCGACCGGCCGCGTACCTGGGCGGGCACCGCCACGGTCACCCAGGTGTGCCGGGCCATGGTGAACACGGCGACGCCGCTCCCGATCAGCAGGGCACCGGCCATGAGAGCCCACAGGGAGGTCGCCCGGTAGGCCGCCAGGCCACCGAGGCCCGTGACCGCCGTGGACGCCAGCATCGTCGGCCGCTCACCGAACCGTTGGACCAGCCATCCCGCAGGCAGGGCGAGCAGCAGTTGTCCGACGGTGAGCATGGCGGCGGCCACCGCGGCGACCGCCGAGGAGCCCGTCAGGGACAGGGCCGCCAGGAGCGTGACGGGCGCCGCCGCGCCCTGGCCGGAGCCGTGGAGGACGTTGGGTATCAACGCGGTCGGCAGCAACTCCCGCCAGGGAACGGCCGGCCGCGGTGCCTCCGCTGTCACAGGCGCCTCCCTGCACAAGGTCACGTCCGCACCGTTCCGCGCCGACGGCACATGCGTGTACTGTCCCCATGCCAACTGTGGACAATGTTGTCGACGTTCAAGGATGGGGGGCGCTGTGGTTCCGTGGGAAGCCACGCCACCGAAATCCGATCGAGCGATAAGACCAGCCTTATCGGTCGAGTAGGGACCCGACGCTTTCAGGCCCCGAAGTGCGGCCCTACCGTTTCTGGCGGGTTACGGACGGCTACGGCCGACTCCTTGCCGACAACCCGGAGTTGGAGGCTGGTCAGCATGCGAGCGAGAATCGCACTCGTCGGGATCACGGCCGCTCTTTCCCTGCTGCTGGCAGGCTGTGGCGGCTCCGGAAGCAGCAATACCGAGAACCTGCCGAAGAGCGCGGCCGACGCGGGCGGAATGGATGCCCTGGTGTCGAAGGCGAAAGAGGAGGGCGAGGTAAGTCTCTACGCCGCCACCACGGAGAAGTCGACTTCCGCATGGGTGAGGCATTTCGAGAAGAAGTACGGCATCAAGGTCAAGCTCTACCGGGACGGCAGCACCACCCTCTTCCAGAAATGGGCCCAGGAAGTGAGCGGCGGCGTGAACAACGCCGACATCGTCATCCAGAACGTCTACCAACTCTGGCAGGACGCGAAGGACAAGAACTGGATCACCGGCTACAGGACCGGGAACTACGGCAGTTACGACTTCGCGAAGGTCCTGCCCGGCACGGGGCCGGCCGGGCTCGTCTACCCGCTCCACCAGAGCATCGGAGCGGTGGCGTGGAACACGAGGGTGACCACGCCCGAGCAGGAGAAGCTGCTGCGGGAGGACCCCGTCGCGGCTCTCGCCGATCCCTCGTTCAAGGGCCGGATCGCACTCGGCGACACCGGCGGCGCCACCACCGCGGGGAACTACGCCAACGTGATCCTGCACCAGTCCGCCACGTACGGGTGGAAGTGGCTGGAGGGCGTCGCCGACAACGATCCGGCCCTCTTCGAGAGTCAGATCCCGATCGCCGAACAGCTGGTGAAGGGCGAGTACGCGGTGACGTTCGGCACCGACACCCTCTACAACGACTACATCGACGACGGCGCCCCCGTCGAGTACGCCTACCCGAAGCCCACCAACGCCGCCCTCTGGATGGTCGGCCTGCCGACGACGACCCCCCATCCGTACGCCGCCCGGCTGTTCATGGAATGGGCGACGTCCGACGAGGGCCACGATCTGATGGCGACCTACGGTTCGGGCACCGGAACCCGTACGGGATGGGTCGACAAGCGCGAGGTGGCCAAGGAGCCGTGGTACACGAAGCCCGAGATCTGGTACGGCATGGCCACCGAGCCCGACCTACAGGGTGATGGTTTCGCCGACTTCGTCAGCAAGGTCAACGCCACCCTCGACAGGTGACCACTCACCTCCGAGGACTCGACACCCCGGGAAGAGCCGTACGGGACACGGCCCTTCCCGGGTCCACGGCTGTGCGCAGCCGTTCACGGCGACAGGAGAGAACATGGCGCTCCCCCACGGCGACTGGCGTCACACCAGCCGTCAAAGGCTCATAGCGGGCCTGACGTTCGAGCAGATGTACACCTTCCAGACCCTGGCCCGCGCCGGGTCCTTCCGGGCCGCGGCGGCCGAGCTGACGCTCACCCAGCCCGCCGTGTCCCAGCGGATCCGCTATCTGGAACGCCTGCTGGGCTGCACGCTGCTCGAACGCCGGCAGGGAGCACGGTCCGAGCTCACGGCCGCGGGACGGGAGTTGCTGGCCTTCTCCGAGGAGGTGCTGTCGTACACCGACCGGTTCCACCACCGGCTGGAACAGATGAAGGACCTCCCGGAGGACTCCTCCCTCACGGTCGTCAGCGACTCCGACCACATCCGGCATCTGCTCGTCGAGGCCGTCATGGCCATGAAGAAGCTGGCGCCGTCCGTCCGCGTGGTCATCAGACACGAGCCGTCGCGGCAGGCCTGTACCCAGGCGCTCTCCGACGGACGCGCGGACCTCGGCATCTGCCGCTACCCGGCGCCCAGCGAGTTCCCCGCACTGGGCACGATCGAGGAGCGGATGTACCTCTACGCCCGCCCCGAGGACCGCATTCACACGCTGTCGGAGAGCGACCGGATCGCCCATCTCGCGCGCGCGGACTTCGCCACGTTCGCGGACGGGATGCGCAGCCGCCAACTGGTGGAGCGCTGGGCCGAGAAGGTGGGCATCTCGCTGCACGTCGTGCTCGAATCGCGCGGTCTGGAGGCTATGCGCACCTATGTCACCCACGGCCTGGCCCTGGCCGTCCTCCCGGAGTTCTGCGTGCGGGAGGATCTCGCCGCCGGCCTCCTCCGGGCCGTGTCCGCCCCGGGCCTCCCCCTCCTGCGGGGCGCGGTCATCCTGAGCCCGCCCGACCGTGAGGTGACCCGGGCGGCCCGGGCGTTCCTCGGCAGGCTGCCGGCCAAGGTGAACTCCTCGCCGCGCCTCGCCACCCGCGCCACGGTGCCGATGCCCGTCTGAGCCTGCCCCCGGGGTCAGCGGCCCAGCACTTCGGTCGGTACACCGGAGGGACGTCCGACGTCCACCGCCTCCTCCCCGCTCCCAACCGCACCCGGTGTCTCGCCGTGACCGGGGAACCAGGTCACGTTCTCCGGCGGGAGGAGCAGGGCCTGTTCGGCTCCGAGCCGCGGGGGCGGGGAGGTCGGTCCGGTGACGGCCTGGACGCGCAGCCGGTGCCTTCCCGCTTCGTAGGTGCGCTCGAAGTGATCGCCGAGGAACTCGCTGGCGACGAGACGGGCCCTGAACTCGTTCCCGTCGAGAGTCTCCGGAAGCGGTCCGGTCTCCCTCGAAACCCGCACCCATTCCGGCCGGAAGACGACGGATATCTCGTCGCCCACGCTAGGGCCGTCGCCCGTCGCGCCGTGGGCGATGTCGAGCACCACGTCCGGCCCGAGCGTGGGGACCCGAACCGTGAAGGCGCGGATCCCGATCCCGGCGACCGTCCCCGGTACGACGTTCGCCTCACCGACGAACGTCGCCACGAAGGCGTTCGCGGGCCGGTGGTACAGGTCCCAGGGAGCGCCGACCTGCTGGATGACGCCGTGGTCCATGACGACCACACGGTCGGACAGGGACAGCGCCTCGGACTGGTCGTGCGTCACGTAGAGCACCGTGATCCCGGTCCGGCGCTGGATCTGCCGGATCTCGTCCCGCATCCGGGCGCGCAGTTGCGCGTCGAGGTTGCTCAGCGGCTCGTCCATGAGGACCAGACTCGGCTCGGTCGCCAACGCGCGGGCCAGAGCCACGCGTTGCTGCTGTCCGCCGCTCAGGTCGGTCGCGTTGCGGCCGGTGAACTCCGCCAGGCCGACCAGCTCCAGCATCTGCCGGGCCTTCGCACGCGCCCGGTCCCGGGGCATCTTCTTCGCCTTGAGGCCGTACATGACGTTCTCCAGGGTCGTCATGTGCGGCCACACCGCGTAGGACTGGAAGACCATGTTGATGTCCCGCTTGTGCGGCGGGACACCGGCGCCCCCTGAGTAGAGCCGACGGCCGCCCAGGGTGATCTCCCCCGCCCTCGGCGTGTGCAGGCCGGCGACACACCGCAGTGTCGTCGTCTTCCCGCAGCCGCTAGGGCCCAACAGCGTCACGAACTCGGACCGGCCGATCCGCAGACTGAGATCCGAGACCGCCATCGTGCCGCCGTAGTCCGCGAAAAGCCCCTCCACCGACAGGCCGTCGTCCGACGCCGGATTCCCGTGCGGCTCGTCCATCGATCCGTTCACCTCGTTCGTGTGTCCAGGCGGTGTGGTCCGTGCGGGTCAGGCCCGCTGGTGCAGCTTCCCGGGCCGCAGCAGGGCCCGCATGACGACGATCCACGCGATCATCAGGGCGGTCTCCAGAAGTCCTACGACGGCGGCAGCGGGCAACGACGCCTGCTGGGCGTAGTTGAAGGAGAGGATGGACAGCAGCATGGTGTCCGGCGTGTAGAGCAGGATCGCGGTGTTGATCTCGCGGACCGTGAAGAGGAAGACCATGATGACGGCGGCCGATATCGACGGCCGCATCAGTGGCAGGAGGACGGTGTACACCATGCGTGCCTGGCTCGCCCCGCACATCCTCGACGCCTCCTCCAGGGACTTGTCGATCTGGGCGAACCCGTTGCCGGTGACGCGGGTCGCGTGCGGCAGGTAGGACGCCACATAGGCCAGCACCATGATGGTGAGCGAGCCGTACAGCGGCGTGCCGAGGTACATCGCGAACACGCCGGTGGCGAAGACGATGCCGGTAACTGCCAGGGGTGACATGGCGACGGCGTTCAGCAGACCGGAGCCCCTGTGCCGGACGCGTTCGGTGACGTACGAGGTCAGGATGCCCACGGCCACGGCACCGACGGCCGTAGCCACCGCCACCGTCACCGTGTTGGCCAGCGCGTCCTTCAGCTCGGGTGCGCCCAGCACCTCTCTGACGACCTGGGTGGTCAGATGGATCTCGTCCAGGTTGGACGAGGTGCTGAAGGCACGCAGGGAGAGCGCGGCGTAGGGCAGGACCGTGGTGACGAGGGAGTAGAGAACCAGAAGAAGGATCACCGCGTACTTGGCCCGGCCCAGCGAAATGCGCTTCCTGTTCTGCGACTTGCCCGTGACGGTGACGAACTTCGAGGACTGGCGCAGGCCCCGCTGGTACAGCCACAGCCCGATGACGCTGAGCAGCACCAGCATCGTGCCCAGGGCGGCGGCGAGCGCGTAGTCGCTCGGGTAGCCGTTCGTGGCGCGGTAGATCGTCACGGCCAGGGGGTGGAAGGACATCTTGGCCCCCAGCAGTGCCGGCACGGAGAACATTCCGGTGGCGCTGATGGTGACGAACATGACCGACGAGAGCGTGGCGTGCCGGACGGCCGGCAGCGAGATGCGCAGGGCTGTCTGGACAGTGCCCCGGCCGTTCATGTGCGAGGCCTCCTCCAGGCTCGCGTCCATGTTCTGGAGGCTGCCGGACACCAGCAGATAGCCGTACGGCACGTAGTGCAGCGCCAGGATGACGACCAGCCACTGGAACGTCATCACGTCGATCGACACCCAGCCCGGCAGACCGATGTCACGCGCGAGCTGGTTGAGCAGTCCGGTGCGCGGGGCGCCGAGTTCCAGGAACGCCAGGGCCCCGATGAACGGCGACAGGAAGAGCGGCGCGATCACGACGAGTTCGAAGAACCGTCGCAGGGGTACGTCGGTGCGCGCCAGGATCCAGGCCAGCGCGCCGCCCAGCACGGTGGCGAGGATCCCGCACGCCAGCGACATGGCCATGGTCTCGGCGAGGACCCGCCAGATCCGCGGAGATCCGTACGAGTCGGCCAGGGCGTGGAGGGTGAAGGTGGACAAGGGGTTTCGGGGGTCCTCCGTGACGGCGCGGACGAACACCAGCGCCGTCGGGAGGAACACCAGGCCGGCCAGGAGCAGGACGACGAGGATCAGGAGACCCCGGGGCCCCCACCGCGCCCTGAGCGCCTCCCTGGTCGGGCGGGGCGGGGAGATCTCCTCCCGGGTCAGCGTGGCCATGTGTCACCGCATCCCATCCTCGGAACCTCCTGATCCGTGATCGCGCCGCGGTCAGTCCCCGATCCGCACCCTGCCCACCGCCCCGTCGATCTCCACCTGTGTGTCGTACTCCGCGGACAACCGCTGGTAACGCTCCAGTACGCGGGCGCCGTTGGCCTGGTCCGCGATGAGCGGGCGGCCCTCCGTCAGGGGGTGCTCGGTCGACTTGCCGGTGCCCCGGGTGATCTTCGCCTCCTTGGAGACCTCACGGCCGAGTTCCACCGGGTGGAGCGTGACGCCGGTGACCCGGCCGTCGGTGAGGCGCACGTCGAGGACGGCCGAACTCCACCATGTGGGGGACGGTGTGTCGAGGCCCGGGTGCAGGGGGTGGACATCCGGGGTGAGCGTGGGCAGGGCGTCCACGTCGTGGCCCCAGGTCTCGTAACTGTCGTACGGGACGCGCTCCAGGAACTCCGACTGGGCGAAGAAGTTGCCCAGACCGTAGAAGATGGGTTTGCCGCGGTAGATCTCGATGCCGAGCGTCTTGTGCCAGCCGTGGCCGACGAAGATGTCCGCGCCGGCCTCGATCGCACGGTGGGCGAACTCCCTGACGAACCGCGGCGGTCGGTCGCCGCGCGGTCCCTCGGAGATGTTGAAGTGGTGGGCGACCATGACCAGATCGGCCATCGCCGCCGCCGACCGGATCGACCGCAGGTTGCCCTCCAGGTCTCCCTGGTGGCACTCGGTGTGGATCCCGAACTCGTCCCCCTCGCGGAAGACCATCTCCCCGGCGGCCGACTGACCACCCGGCAGGTTGTACTGGAACTCGCCGGCGGTGAGCATCCGGCCCGTCCTGCCCGGCTTGCAGTCCTTGCTGGTCCGCAGCACGTTGAGCCGGTCCGCCGCGGACCTCAGGTGCCGGGCGGCATCCGACGGCACCACGTAGGTCGTCGTCACGCGAAGGGGGTTGATGCCCGGGCGGCCCGCCATGGTCTCCTTGGGCACGCCCGCCCACTCGTGCGGCCGGTTGCCGGAGGTGGCCGAGATCAGGGCCATCCGGCCCCTCGGGGTCTCGACGAAGGCCGGAGCCCGCGCGGCGTCCAGGTCCTGTCCCGTGCCTGCGGACGCGAGTCCCGCGCCCCTGAGCGCCGCACGCGTCGAGAGCAGGGCTCGTTCCCCGAAGTCCAGACTGTGGTTGTTCGCCGTCGACATGACGTCCACGCCCAGCCAGCGCAGATCCCGTGCGATGCCGGGATCCGCCAGCATGTAGCTTCCGAACCAGTCACCGCGGGCCGGATACACGTCCGAGGAATTCCCGAAGTTCATCTCCAGGTGCGCGTATCCGACGTCGGCGGCACCGAACAGCCCACGAATTTCCTCGAATTCACCCTCACGATGAATAGAGAACGGCCGGGTCACCATGCACTCGCCTGCGATCGCGACCGACCAGTCGCCGGTATGGGGCATATGACCTGCACTTCCCTTCGAAATGCCGGACGCAGCCGCACACAGGGGCGCGGCGACTCCTTCTGCCATCACGTTCCGCCAGGCTAGGCCGGTGCGGTTTCCCCGCAGAAGTCCACAGTTGCTACTCCCCCCATCAACAACGGTTATCAGTCGCCCGCAGGGAATCCCGTCACGCGTATTGCTCCCAACATTGCCGGACGGCTACGTTCTCGGCGCTCGCACGATCTATCCGCACAGGCTCCCTCCACCAGGGCTGCCTCTCACCGCAGTTCACCGTTCCCGATCACAGAGTCAGGAGCTGGGAACCATGATCAGAACGAAGTCGTCCGGCCGAACCGCCATCGCACTGGCCGCAGTGGGCGTGCTCGGCCTGGGACTGCTGTCCCCCGTCGCCGCCGACGCCCTGGGAGCCTCGGCGGATCCCCCCGCATCCGCTCGCACCTCTTCACTGGTGGTGCGGACGGATGCGGGCAGAGTCCGTGGCGAGAGCCGCACCGGCTACGACGAGTGGCTCGGCATCCCGTACGCCGCCGACGCGTCCGGGCGCAACCGGTGGAAGTCCCCGCAGCCCGTGGCCAAGTGGTCCGGCGTACGCAATGCCACCGCCTTCGGCAACCGGTGCGCGCAGAACACCGGTTGGGACCCCGGCTACGAGAAGACCGTCACCAGCGAGGACTGCCTCGCCCTCAACGTGTACGTCCCCGACAACGCCGAGGCCGAGGCACCTGTCGTGGTGTGGATCCACGGCGGCGGCAACACCGGGGGCGCCGGCCAGGACACCGACCCGCGCAGGTTCGTCCAGCAGACCGGCGCGATCGTCGTCACCGTCAACTACCGCCTCGGCGCACTCGGTTTCCTCAACCTGCCCCAGTTGCACGCCGAGAGCGGGAACGGCCCGGGCAACTACGGCCTCCTCGACCAGCAGACCGCCCTGCGCTGGGTGCACTCCAACATCGCGGGCTTCGGCGGCGACCCGAGGAACGTCACCGTCTCCGGGCAGTCCGCCGGCGCGACGGCGGTCTGCGACCACCTCACCTCACCCACCGCCAAGGGTCTGTTCACCCGCGCCGTCATCGCCAGTGGCGGCTGCAACCTACAGACGGCGGCCGCGGGACAGACGCAGAGCGCGGCCTTCGTCAGGGCCGTCGGCTGCTCCGAGGCGTCCGACGTCCTCGCCTGCCTGCGTGCCAAGCCCGCCGCCGATCTCCTGGCCGCCCAGAAGAAGGCGGGCGTCTCTCCCTCGGCGGGCGGATCGGCCTTCCCGGTGAACCCCGCGACCGCGATCAGGACCGGGAACTTCACCCGCGTTCCCGTGATGATCGGTCAGACCGACAGCGAGCGCGGTCTGTCCACCTTCCAGAACTACGACTACCTCGGCACCCCCATGACCGCCGCGCAGTACGAGCAGCAGGTGCGCTCCGCCTACGGCGCCGACGCCGACGCCGACAAGGTTCTGGCGGAGTACCCCCTCAGCGCGTACGCCACCCCGGGCGAAGCCTGGACCGCCGCCCAGAACGGCTCCACCTCCTACACCCGGCAGCAGCTGTTCACCTCGCTGTCGAGGTGGGTGCCCACCTACGCCTACGAGTTCGCCGAGAGCGACACCCCGCACTTCACGTCCATCCACCTGATCCAGCAGAAGAGCGCGGCGGCCCGTGACTTCCCCTTCGGCGGGGCCATCCACGTCGACGACCTCGGCTACATCTGGGACTACCTCGGCCAGACCCTGCCGTACGACGACGACCAGCTGGAGCTGTCCCACCAGATGATCGCCTACTGGGGCCGCTTCGCCGCCGAGGGCACCCCCAGTGGGGCGGGTACGCCGACCTGGCCGAAGTACAGCGCGGCAACGGGGAGGTTGATGTCCCTCAAGGCCTGCGACACCGACCCGTCGAGCAACCGGGCCCCGGCTGCCTGTTCCGAGGTCAGCGACGGCTTCGCAGCCGAGCACAACCTCGATTTCTGGGCGAGCCTGCCAGGCTGACGAACGATCACGACAACCCTCGGTCGGCGTCCCGGCCTCGGAGGGAGGGGGAGGCCGGTGTGCGAGGGCAGCCCGCGGAGGAGCCGGGGACGGGCAGCCGCCAACCTCGCGGGGCTGCCCGCGCCCGGCCCCACAGGACGCACGTCAGGCGGCGGCCACCGCCGTCACCGCGTACGCCACAGCGATCAGGGCCAGTACGGCGGCCGGGACGGCCCGGGGCGGCGGGTCGCCGTGGCGCAGGTGGACCACCGCCGCCGCGGTCATCAACAGGGCAAGGCCTGTCGCGGCGGCCACGCCCAGAGGCGTCCGGGTCAGCCCCAGCAGCAGACCGGCGACCCCGGCCACCTCCAGGGTGCCGACCACGCGGTAGAGGCGGATCGACATGCCGAGGTGGGCCGCCGCCCGGCGCATGAACGGCACCGCGGCCATCTTCGCCAGGCCCAGCGGGAGAAAGACCAGGGACAGGGCGACGGCGAGCAAGGTGGTCATGCGGTGGTCCTGCCCTTGCGGCGCTCGGCGCCCAGACGGGCGAAGTGGTCGATGAGGTCGGGAGCGTCCACGACGGCCGGGTTGACGACCTGTTCGACCGGGGCACCCTGGAGCAGGCGTTTGACCGGGACCTCCAGTTTCTTGCCGGTACGGGTGTGCGGGATGCCCGGGACCTCGATGATCTCGTCGGGGACATGGCGGGGTGAGGCGCCGGTCCGGATCGCCTCCTTGATCTTCTCGCGGAGGGTGTCGTCGAGGATCACTCCGGCCGCCGGGACCACGAAGAGCGGCATCCAGTAGCCGCCGTCGGGTTCCTCCGCACCGATGACCAGGGCCTCGGTGATCTCAGCGAGGCGTTCGACGACGTCGTGGATGTCGGCGCTGCCCAGGCGGACGCCGTTGCGGTTCAGGGTGCTGTCGGAGCGGCCGTGGACGATCACCGAGCCGTACGAGGTGTGGGTGATCCAGTCACCGTGCCGCCAGACACCGGGATAGGAGGAGAAGTAGGCGTCGTGGTGGCGGGTGCCGTCGGGGTCGTTCCAGAAGCACAGCGGCATCGACGGCATGGGCCGGGTGACGACCAGTTCGCCGACCTCGTCCGTGACCGGGCGGCCCTCGGCGTCGTACGCGGCGAGCGCCACGCCCAGGTGGGGTGCCGACAGCTCCCCTGCCCACACCGGGGTGTTGGGCGCGCTGCCCGCGAAGCCGGACACCACGTCCGTACCGCCGCTGATCGAGGCGAGCAGTACGCGGTCGCCCACGTTCTTGCGGACCCAGGGGTAGGCGGAGGCGGGCAGGGCGGAGCCGGTGCAGCCGACGACGCGGACGGACGACAGGTCGTGCGCGGAGGGGTCGATGCCGAACTTGGCCATGCCCAGGAGGTACTGGGGGCTGGTGCCGAAGACGGTCACGCGGTGGCGTGCGGCCAGTTCCCACAGGACGTCGAGCTTGGCGAAGGGGGCCGGGCTGCCCTCGTACGTGCAGGTCGTGGCGCCGGTCAGGAGGGTGGAGGCGACCAGGTTCCACATCATCCAGTGGGTGGTGGTGTACCAGAGGAGGCGGTCGCCGGGGCCCAGGTCGGAGTGCAGGCCGAGGGTTTTGAGGTGTTCGAGGAGGACGCCGCCGTGGCCGTGGACGATGCCCTTGGGCAGACCGGTGGTGCCGGAGGAGAACACGACCCACAGCGGGTGGTCGAACGGCACCGGCGTACAGGCGAGTTGTTCGGTGCGGGTGGCGGCGTCCTCCCAAGACACCACCAGCGAGGGGTAGTCGCGCGAGGGCCAGGGCAGGCCCACATGGTCCACCAGCAGGGTGGCCTTCAACGTCGGGAGTGCGCGGGCGAGTTCGAGGCTCGCATCGCGGCGGTCGTGGGCGGTGCCGTTGAAGAGGTAGCCGTCGGCGGCGATCAGCACGGTCGGTTCGAGCTGGGCGAAGCGGTCGGCGGCGGCCTTGGGCGCGTAGTCCTGCCCGCACACCGACCAGACGGCGCCGAGGCTCGCGGCGGCGAGGAACGCGACGATGGCGTGCGGGGTGTTGGGCAGATAGCCGACGACCCGGTCGCCTTTGCCGACGCCCAGGTCGCGCAGGGTGGCGGCGACGGAGGCGACCTGCGCGCGCAGCGCCTCCCCGGTGACCGCGTGGCCGGAGCCGGTCTCGTCGAGGGCGATGATCGCGGGCCGGCCGGCGATGAGGTTGCGCAGGGCGTGGTGGGCGTAGTTGAGGGTGGCGCCCGGGAACCAGCGGGCGCCGGGCATGGTCTCCTCGGCCAGGACCCGCTCGTACGGGGTGTCCGCGTCGATGTCGAAGTACGCCCAGACAGCGCCCCAGAAGCCTTCCAGGTCGGTGACGGACCAGCGGTGCAGGGCGGCGTAGTCGGTGCCGTCCAGTCCGGCATGGCGGGCGAAGTCCATGATGTTGCTGTCGGCGACAACCTGCGGATCGGGCGTCGTGAAGGGCTCCGGGTAGGGCCTGGTCATCGTGCGGTGCTCCTCAACAGGCTTTTCTCGACTGGGCGTCGGGCGGCGATCGGGCTTCGTGTGGTGTGCAGCAGGGACGCCCAGGCGGCGGTCGACGTGAAGTCCCGGCCGCCCGACGGGACGACATCCATCACGACACGGTCGGGCCGCAGCAGGACCGCGTCCGCGTCTCCTGCGCGCAGCCAGGCGGCGAGCGTGCCGTCGTCGCCGAGGCCGGTCACCGGGACCGCGCGCACGCCGAGGCCGTGGGCGATCGCGGTCAGCGAAGGGCCGGGTTCGGTGGCGGTCAGGACGGTGAAGGAGTCGCCGAGCACCTCGTCGAGACGGGTGCGCCGTCCGTCGACGTTCACCCACGGCTGCGGACAGTACGTGCCCGCAAGACCCCGGCGGAGACCGCGCCGCACCAGCGGCCCGGCGGTCAGGGGCCGGCTGAGGTCGCGGCCGGCCAGTTCGGTCACGCCGGGTATGCGGCAGGCCGCGGCCAGGGCTCTGCGGCGGAGTGCGGCGGCGCCGTCCTGGCCGCCGGTCATGGCCCAGCCCATGGCGACCGCGAGGCGGACCACATGCCGGGCGTGCGGCTTGCGCTCACTCTCGTACGTCGCCAACAGCCCGTCCTCCGCACCCTGTCGGAGGACTCGGGCCAGCTTCCAGGTGAGGTTGTAGGCGTCCCGTATGCCCGAGCACAGCCCTTGTCCGACGAACGGCGGGGTGAGGTGGGCGGCGTCGCCGAGCAGGAAGACCCGTCCGCTGCGCCAGCGGTCGGCGACGCGCGCCCGGAAGGTGTACTGCGTCTCGCGGACGACCTCGAAGTCCCCGTCGTACGAGGGCGGCAGCCACGGCGCGACCAGCTCGCGGACCGTCTCCCGCCCCTCCCCCAGCCGGAACTCCCAGCGGTAACGGTCCTCGCCGACGCGCATGAAGGTCGCCGGCCTGGCCGGGTCGCATACCTGGTCGACGCCCTCCCAGCAGCGGACACCGGCCGTCGTGCGGACGTCGACGACGGTCCAGCGTTCCTCGAAGCGCAGGTCCTCCCAGACACCCCCGATGGCCTCGCGGGTGAGGCTGTTGGCGCCGTCGCAGCCGAGGACCGCGTCGGCCCGCAGTTCGTGCTCGCCGTGGTCGTCACGGTAGGTCACACGGACGGGGCCCGAGGTGTCCGGGCCGACGCCGGTGACCTCCACGCCGCCGCGCAGTTCGCACTCCGGGCGTTCGGCCAGGGCGTCGCGCAGCAGGCGTTCCAGTTCGGGCTGGTCGAACATGCTGGACTGTGGGTAGCCGTGCGCACCGTGCCGGGAGCGCCGGAATTCGGCCATCACCCGGTGCCGGGGGTCCAGCAGGCGCAGCCCGTCGGCCGGGCGGGTGATCGCGGTGAACTCCTCACCGACGCCTGCGGCCTGGAGGATCCTGCATATCTCGTCGTCGGTGGCGACGGCGCGCGGGAGCGGGTAGACGTCCTGGTGGCGTTCCAGGACGACACTGCGGACTCCGCGCCGGGCCAGGAGAAGGGCGGCGGTCACGCCCACCGGCCCGGCCCCGACGATCACGACGGGCACACGTGCGGCTTCGTCGACGGTCATGTGCGGCTCACCTCGGGTGTCAGTTCGCGTCCGCGACGGGCGTACGCTGCTCGCCGAGGTCGATCCGGCCGTCCGGGGTCGCGATCGTCGCCGTGATCACGTCGCCCGGGTTCAGGTAGTGCGGGTTCTTGGCCTGGCTCTTGAAGAAGGCCTTCCACTTCAGCGCGGGCGGCAGCAGCGCGCCGATCTTCTCGACCGGCTTGGGAGGGGCCTTGAGAGCGGTGCCGCCGGGGGTGCCGGTGAGCAGGAGGTCGCCGGGGTCGAGGGTCTGGAAGCGGGCCAGCAGGGTGAGCGCCTGCGCCGGGCGGACGATCATGTCGGCGAGGGTGCGGTCCTGGCGCAGGTCGCCGTTGACGCTCAACTTCAGCCGCAGGTCCAGGAGATGGGCGAAGTCGCCCGGGTCCAGCAGCGCGAGGTGGGGCCCGGTGGGCGTGAAGGTGGGGTACGACTTGCTCTCGTAGAACTGCGTCTTCGTGAGCTGTACGTCACGGGCGCTGACGTCGTTGGTGACGACCAGTCCCGCGACGTACTCGTGCAGGTCGGACTCCGTGACGACGGCGCCGACGGGCAGGCGGGCGCCCATGACCAGGCCGAGTTCGATCTCGTAGTCGAGGAACTTCACGTGCGACGGGCGGACGATGGTGTCGCCGGGGCCGCTGACCGAGCCGGACGCCTTGCGGAAGAAGGCGGGCGGGATGTCGCCGGTGAAGCCCGAATCGCGGGCGTGGCTGCGGTAGTTGACCATCTGGGCGACCACCCGGCACGGGGTGGTGACCGGGGAGAGGGCGGCCAGGTCGGCGACGGGCGTGCCCGCCTCGCCGGAGCGAGCCGCCTCCTTCACGGCCTCCCGGTCGAGAAGCAACTCGTCGGTGGTGAGGGCCTTGGTGTCGACGCGGACGGCGTGGTCGCCGACCACCGCCCACCAGCCGTCGGCGGTGCGCAGGACGTTCGTACTCATGTCAGTGCCTTTACAAGGGGGATGTGGTCAGGAGTTCGCAGCCTTGAGCAGCCCGAACAGTCGCGCCGGGTCCATCTCGTTGTCTCCGCGCAGGGCCTCGACGACATCGCGGACACGTTGCGGGGACGGGCTCGCGCCGAGGAAGTCGCGGGTGGCGGGCGGTCCCCACTGGGCCAGACCGCTGGTCGACATCGGGGCCCAGCCCGGCTCGACGTCGCAGGAGAAGAGGTCGCCGTCGGCGAAGTGCTCCAGCATGAAGCGGTCGGGGTCGCGCCAGTAGTCGAAGAGCTGACTGCCCTGGATGTGCCGCCCGATGCCCCAACTGCGCTTGTAGCCACGCTCGTTGAGGTACTCGCCGCCCGCGGCGATCGAGTCGAGGTCGGTGACCTGGTAGGCGGAGTGGACGTACCCGGTGCCCGGTCCCAGATGCATGGCCAGGGTGTGGTGGTCGGCCGGCACGCCGCCCAGGTCGCAGCGGATGAACGCCATCGTCGGGCCACGGCCGCGCTGTCCGTCCAGGAACAGGAAGTCGGAGACGATCATCCCGAGGGTGTCCAGGTACCAGTCCAGAGCCCGGGCGAACACGCGGGTCTCCAGCACCACATGGCCCAGCCGCTGGATGCGGGACGGCTCGCGCGGCGGGCGCTGGGTGGCGTTCGTACGACGGTGATCCGTGCCGAAGTTGAGGAGCACCGGCCGCTGTTCCGGCAGCGCGGGGAGCCGTTCGGCGCAGTGCACGACCCGCACCGGGAAGCCGGAGGGGTCGAGCAGGTCGACCACCTGGCCGCCGCCGGGGACGTCGGTCTCCCGTACGGACGATCCGGTGGCGCGGGCCAGCCGGTCGAGGTCGGCCCGCCCGGCGGCACGGAAGGCCGGGCCGATGAAGCGGGATGTACGGCCGCGTCGGATCACCATGCAGGGCGAGCCCGCGAAGGTGCCGCGCAGCCACAGCTCACACTCGGTGCGCGCGGCGACGCCGAAGCCGAAGTCGCGGGCGAAGATCTCGGCGCGGTCCAGGTCGGGCTTCTCGAACTCCAGCCAGGCCAGGTCCGCCACCTTGATCACGGGATTCCGGGACCGGCCCGGATGCTCGCCGCGCAGGGCGCCCTGCTCGCTGTGGAGGTCCTGATGGGCCGTCCTGAGGTCGGCCCCGTTGACACGGTTTTCAGACATGGTGCCCTCCGAGCAACATTGCCGTAATGAGGAAATCATCAACTGTGACAGTTCCGTCGTCAAGGCGTTCGCGGTAGGAAATGATGAATTCATCAGGACTGCGATCGCCATCGTCCCGATGGTTAGACTCTGCGCATGTCTACGTCAGCCCCGCCCAGCAACCGGTTCGAGCGGCGTCGCGCAGAGACCCGCAGGGCTCTTGTGCGAGCGGCCCGGCAGATACTCGCCGAGAGCGGTGACACGAGCGCCAGCATCCAGGCGATCGCCGAGCGCGCGGACGTCGGCTTCGGCTCCTTCTACAACCATTTCGACTCCAAGACGGAGCTGTTCGAGGCGGCGGTGGTGGACGCCCTGGAGGAGTTCGGCCAGAGCTTCGACGAGCGCCTGGCCGGGATCGACGACCCGGCGGAGCTCGTCGCGGCCGGCTTCCGGCTCAGCGCCCGTATGTCCGACTCCCATCCGGAGCTGATGCAGGTCCTGCGCCGCCGCGGCCTCGGGCACATCCACTCGGACAACGGACTGGCCAGTCGGGCGCTGCGCGATCTCCAGGCAGGCATCGCCTCCGGCCGTTTCACCGTCCTCGACCCGGTGGTCGCCCTGTCCGCGCTGGGCGGCACCCTGTTGTCCCTGGTGGAGCTGCGTTTCGCCCGCCCCGAGGTGGACGGCGACGAGGCCGCGAAGAACCTCGCCGAGATGGTTCTGCGCATGCTGGGCCTGCCGCCGGACGATGCCCACGAGGTCGCCCGGCGCCCCCTCCCCGACCTCGACCGACCGCCCTCCTCCTAGGCACTCGACGACGAGTCCGGGCGGAAGGTGACCGAGCGGCCGGTGAAGCGGGCGTCGATCCCGCCCTCGGTGGTGGTGACCGACCGTAGTTGGAGCCCCTGAGGGATGTTCCGCAGTGGGACGGGCTCGTCCAGGGCCTTGTCGAGCAGAGACTTCAGCGGAGGAATCAGCTCGCCCCGCTCGGCGCGGACGTCCGTGAAGGCGATGCGGTTGCCGGTCTCCGCCGAGACGGCGGCGCTCACGGTCACGTCGCCGACGAGCGGCAGACTGGCCGTCGCATTGATCCGACCCGACTCGTCGCCCCGCGACACCTCCACGCCGAGCACGTTCGACACGTCCGCGTACGACAGATAGGCGGTCGCCCGAACACTGCGGGCGTGCGCTTCGTCGGCGCTTCCCGAGGTTTTGAGCCCGTCCAGCCCGACAGTCAGCCTCGTCACCGACAGGGGCCGGGTCGTGCCGTTCGCGGGGATGTCGTGGGCGGTGAGGTCGACGTGGTCCAGGCGTCCCTCGGCCAGCTGGGTCAGCACGGGAAACCCGCTGACGTGCACCGACGGCCGGTCGGCGGTTCCCATGCCGTCCTGGAAGGCCTGGCCCGTACGGCTCTCCGCGCGGGCCGCGGCGATCCGGTCGACCGCGACGGCACCGATCAGCAATACCACCAGGGACGCGGCGGCGATGATCATGCGCCGCCCGGTCCGGGTCGGGGGGCTGATATACACGGAACCGTCGCCGTAGTAGGGCTCGCCGACGTACTCCTCGTCGCGCTGGGACTGGTACATGGTTCTCCCTCTTCGGGTGGTGCTTCGGGAAGTGCGCCTACGCGCCGACGCCCTCGGGTCGGACGAGCTCGCGGACACGGGTGGCGGCGTGGTCGGCGTTCACGCCCATCGCGATCAGTGCGGCGGCCGTGGTGCCCGTGCCGTCGTCACTCCAGACCCCACCGTTCACGCAGTCCAGCAGCCCCAGCAGCTGTCCCTCCAACCCCCGGGCCAGCACGGCCGGCGGAACACTGGTCTGGAAGACACCCTGCCGCTGCCCCCGGTCGATGACCGCCTCCGCCATGTGGCGTGCGGGGGCGAGGAGTTCGGCGACTCGTTCGGCCCCGAGGTCCTGGGGGGCGAGGCGAAGCAGGATTCGGTAGCGGTCACCGACGGGCCATACGGCGAGGACGAAGCACGCCAACTCCGTGACGGCATCCGCCGCGGGGGCCCGCGGGGCCGCGAGCGCCTGCCGCAGCGCCTGCGCGGCCTCCTCCACCAGCCCCTCCACGAGTGCGGCCCTGCCGTTGAAGTGGCCGTAGACCGTACGGCGCACCACACCCGCCGCCTCGGCGATGTCGCTGAGGCTGCTGTCGGGGTCGCGACCCAGTTCCTGCCTGGCTGCTTCGAGGATGCGGGCCCGGGTGAGCAGGGTTCGGCTGCGTTCCGGGGTGGCTGTGACGGGTGTGCGGGCCATGTCGGACCTCCGTTCGACGGGGAGGGCAGCTCGATAGTTGCACACCAGCGAGCAATAAACTAGCCTGCACATCCATGGGCAATTAACTGCTCACTCCGCTTCCCCCTGCCGAGGAGCCTGACGATGCCGCTCTTTGCGAACACACCCGTCGAGAAGATGACCGAGCCCTATCCACGCCGCTGGTGGGCCCTGCTGGTCCTGTGCCTGAGCCTGCTGATCGTCGTCATGGCGAACACGTCGCTGATCGTGGCCGCCCCCGACATGACGAAGGACCTGGGCCTGTCGAGCAGTGACCTCCAGTGGGTCATCGACGGCTACACCGTCCCGTACGCCGCGCTGATGCTCGTGCTCGGCGCGATCGGCGACAAGTACAGCCGCCGCGGCGCCCTGGTCCTGGGCCTGCTGATCTTCATCGGCGGTTCGGTGATGGGCGGCCTGGTCGACGAGACCAACCTGGTCATCGTCGCTCGCGCGATCATGGGCGTCGGCGCCGCCGTCGTGATGCCGGCCACGCTCTCGCTGCTGGTCGCGATCTTCCCGAGGGCCGAGCGCGCCAAGGCGATCACCGCCTGGTCCGCGACCTCCGGTCTCGCCATCGCCGCCGGCCCGCTGGCCGCCGGGTGGCTCCTGGAGGACCACGCCTGGGGCTCCACGTTCCTGATGAACGTGCCCATCGCCGTCCTCGGCGTCGTCGGCACGCTGCTGCTGGTCCCGCCGTCCAAGGCTGCGGGCATGGGCCGTATCGACTACATCGGCGGTCTGCTGTCGATCATCTCGGTCGGCTCCCTGGTCTACGCGACCATCGAGGGCCCGCACTTCGGCTGGGGCGTCGGCCCGATCACCGCGGCCGTGGCCGCCGGCGTGGGTCTCCTGGCCTTCGTCGCCTGGGAGTTGAAGCACGCGAACCCGATGCTGAACGTGCGCAAGTTCACCGAGCGCCCCTTCAGCGGCTCGATGCTCGCGGTGCTGTTCTTCTTCTTCGGAACCTTCGGCTCGATCTACTACTCCACCCAGTTCCTCCAGTTCGTCCTCGGCTACGACGCCCTGGAGACCGGCATCCGCCTGCTGCCGCTCGCCGGAGCCGTCTTCGCCGGAGCCGCGGTCACCGGCAGGCTCGCCCCGAGGCTCGGCGTGAAGCTGGTCGTGGGCACCGGAATGGTGATCGGCACGGCGGGCGTCTTCCTGCTCACGCAGATCGGGTCGGGCTCGGCCTACACCGCCTTCCTGGCTCCCCTGCTGCTGCTCGGCTTCGCGATCGGCCTGAGTCTCGCCCCGGCCACCGACACCATCATGGGCTCCTTCCCGGAGGACGAGCTGGGCGTCGGCGGCGGCGCCAACGACACCGCGCTGGAACTCGGCGCCTCACTGGGCATCGCCATCCTCGGCTCGCTGCTGGCCACGTCCTACAAGGACAAGCTGACCGGCATGATCGGCGGCCGGCTCCCGGCCGAGGCCATGGACACCGCCAAGGACTCCGTCGGCGGCGGCATCGCGGTCGCCGAGCAGGTCGCCAAGAACCCCCAGGGCGGCGCCGAGCAGGCCCAGACCCTGCTGGGGGCGGTGCACGAGTCCTTCGCCCACGCCATCGCCCACACCAGCCTCATCGGCGGCATCATCATGGCCGCCGGGACGCTGATCGTCATCGCCGTCCTGCCCGGCCGGGGGCACACCACCAAGCACGGTGAGGAAGAAGCGGCGCAGACGACCGAGGAGCAGACCGAGACCGTGGGCGCCTGAGCCCCGTACACCGGAGGCCGGAACCCCGATTCCGGGCCTCCTCCACCCCCAGGACGGGCCGTGCCTTGAGCGGCGCACGGCCCCGGGCGGTGCCGGGAGGGGACACCCGGCACCCCCCTTTTTTTTGTTGTCCGCACCCGGGACACCGGCACGACCACCGAAGACACATCGGACGGTGCACGGCGGGCCGTCACCTACGCGAGCACGCCTGGTCCGGCTCCGGCAAGTCCGGTCCGCTGAAGTTCACTGCGCTTCTCCCAAGCGGGGTCTTTTCGAAGGTCGGGGTGAGCGACCGTTTCGCGGCTCAGCCGACAGGGACGTCCTGTGCCGCGGCCACGTCGTCGACCACGATCCGCGCCCGCTGCTCCGGCACACCGGCCGCGACGAGTGTGGTGACGGCGACCCGGGTGCCGTCGTCCTGCAACGCCCCGGTGTTGACCTCTTGCAGCAGGGCGACCGTCATCGCTTCAAGACCGGCGCTCAGCACCGGGGCCGGCAGGTGGGAGTGGAAGACTCCGTCCCGCTGTCCCCGTTCCACGATGGCCGTGACCCTGACCCGGGCAGGCTCCAGGATCCCGGCGACACGGTCCATGCCGAGGTCCCGCCGGGCCAGCGCCAGGAGCATCCGGTACCGATCGCCCACGGGCCAGAGCGACAACGAGAAGTGTGCGAGCGCCCGATCGGCGGGCTCCGTCGCCCCCGCGCCGACCGCCACGGCGGCCTGGAGCGCCTCGGCGGCCTCTTCGGCCAGCGCGTCCAGGAGCGCCGCCCGGCCGGGAAAGTGCCCGAACAGAGTGCGCCGTACGACACCGGAGGCGCGGGCCAGCTCCTCCAGGGTGATGTCGGGGTTCCGCCCGAGCTCCTGGCGCGCGGTCGCCAGGATGCGCGCCCGGTTGGACCGCGCGTTGCTTCGCTGCGGCACACGACCGACGGGCTGGGACACGAGAGGAACCTCGAAGAAACCGGAACGGAGAACGGACTTCTCCATTCTGGCACGCGGGTCCCGACCGGCCACGGCCGCGTACGGGGCCGGTCGGGTCCCGGTCAGGCGGCCAGCGGGTGCGCCGCTGCGCCAGCGTGGCGGCCAGCCGTTCGCGTTCGGCCTCGGTGCGGGCGTTGTCGTGCGGCCACTTGTCGACGTCGTCCGCCGCCTGTACCGAACGTGAGTGGGGCTTCTCAAGCCGGTCAGCGACCTGTGGGGTCCTAACGCCCCTCACCCGAAGGCCTGTTGGGCCGACGAAACAGGTCCCCGGGCGACTCGGCGCGGCCCGGTCCCTCGCGGTTGCCCGGCCATGCGTGGATCATGAGGTCTCTCGGCAGAAGGAGGCCCATGTCCCACAGCTCGGGCAGACCCGTTCCGGTGTGGCGTCGGCTGACGCCGGGGCTCGGCGTGCTTCTCGGCTATCAGCGCGCCTGGCTGCGCGGCGATCTGCTGGCCGGGGTGACGGTGGCCGCGTATCTCGTGCCGCAGGTGATGGCGTACGCGGGGGTGGCCGGGCTGCCGCCGGTCGCCGGGCTGTGGGCGATTCTGCCCGCGCTCGCCCTGTACGCGGTGCTCGGTTCCTCGCGGCTGCTGTCGGTCGGGCCCGAGTCCACGACCGCGCTGATGACGGCGACCGTGGTCGGTCCGCTGGCCGCGGGAGACCCGGAGCGGTACGCCGTACTGGCCGCCACCCTCGCGGTCACGGTCGGGCTGCTGTGCGTCGTGGCCTGGGCGGTACGGCTCGGCTTCGTCGCGGACCTGCTCTCCCGGCCGGTGCTGGTCGGCTATCTGGCGGGCGTGGCACTGATCATGATCGTGGACCAGCTGCCGAAGCTCACCGGGGTCAGCACCACGGGCTCGGCGTTCTTCCCCCAACTGTGGTCCTTCGTACGGCATCTGTCGCAGATCCATCTGCCCACGCTGCTGTTCGCCGTGCTCCTGCTCGCCTTCCTCCTCGCCGTGGCCCGCTTCCTCCCCGCCGTCCCCGGTCCCCTGCTGGCCGTGGTCCTCGCGACGACGGCCGTGGCCGTTCTCGACCTCGACGACCGCCACGGGATCAAGGTGATCGGCGACGTCCCAGCGGGGCTGCCCGGCCTGGCGGCGCCGGACCTGACGGAGCTGCCGCACCTGGTGCTGCCCGCCCTCGGCGTGCTCCTGGTCGGCTACACGGACTTCATCCTCACCGCGCGCGCCTTCGCCGACCGTACCGACGACGGCCCCGGGCTCGACGCCAACCAGGAACTGCTCGCCCTGGGCGCGGCCAACCTCGGTGCCGGGGCGGTGCAGGGTTTCCCGGTCAGCAGCAGCGCCAGCCGCACCGCGCTCGCCTCCTCGGCGGGCGCCCGCTCCCCCGCGTACTCACTGGTCGCCGCCGCTGCCGTCCTGGCCGTCCTCCTCTTCCTCAGCCCCCTGCTGTCCCGGACCCCGTCGGTCGTCCTGGGCGCGCTCGTCGTCTACGCGGCCCTCCGCATGATCGACCTGGCGGGCTTCCAGCGGCTGGCGTCCTTCCGGCGCCGGGAGCTGCTGCTCGCGCTCGGCTGTCTGGCGGGCGTACTGGCCCTGGACATCCTGTACGGGGTGCTGGTCGCCGTCGGTCTGTCCGTGGCCGAGCTGCTGACCCGGGTCGCGCGCCCGCACGACGCGATCGAGGGGGTCGTCCCGGGGGTGGCCGGCATGCACGACGTGGACGACTATCCGCAGGCCCGTACGATCCCCGGTCTGCTGGTCTACCGCTACGACTCGCCCCTCTTCTTCGCCAACGCGGAGAACTTCCGCCGCCGGGCCATGGCCGCCGTCGACGAACAGGACGACCCGGTCCGCTGGTTCGTCCTCAACGCCGAGGCCAATGTGGAGGTCGACATCACCGCCCTGGACGCCGTCGACGAGCTGCGCCAGGAACTGACGGGCCGGGGCATCGTCTTCGCCCTGGCCCGCGTCAAACAGGATCTGCGGGACGACCTGGACGCGTACGGCCTGACGGAGTCCGTCGGCACCGGCCTCCTCTTCCCCACCCTGCCGACCGCGGTGGCCGCGTACCGGAAGTGGCAGCGCGCTCAGTAGGCCGCGCTCCTGCCAGACGTGCGGAGCGGGGGCCACGTCATGGGAAGCGCACGGTGACGGTGAGGCCGCCCTGCCGGCCCGGTTCGGCCGTTGCCCTGGTTCCGTGGGCCTCCGCGATGGAACGGACGAGGGACAGGCCGAGCCCGTGACCCGTGGTGCCGATGCGGTCCTGAGTGAGGCGGCGGAACGGCTCGAACAGGTCCGGGACCCGGTCGGCCGGCACGGTGGGCCCGGTGTTGGTCACGGTCAGCGTGCGGTCTTCGAGCCGTACGCGTACCCGGCCACCGGGGTGGTTGTACTGGATCGCGTTGCGGACGAGGTTGGTCAGGAGGTGGCGCAGCAGTACGGGATCGCCGAGGACGGTCAGCGGCCGGTCCGCCGTCACCGCCACGTCCACCTGCTCTTCCTCGGCCTGCGGGGCGAGTTCGGCCGCCACGAGCATCGCCGCGGCCGACAGGTTCACTGTCTCGGTCTCCTCCAGGCCGCGGTCGCTGCGGGCGAGCAGCAGCAGCGCGGTGATCAGCTGCTCGGCCTCGCGGTTGGTGTCGAGCAGGTCCTCGCGTACTTCGGCGAGGCCCTCGGGGAGCGGATCGGCGAGGCCGACCTCCAGGCTCGTGCGCTGGGCCGCGAGGGGTGTCCTGAGTTCGTGGGAGGCGTTGGCCACGAAACGCCGTTGGCTCTCGAAGGACCTCTCCAGCCGGTCGAGCATGGTGTCGAAGGTGTCGGCGAGACGGTGGAGTTCGTCGTCCGGGCCGGTGAGCGCCAGCCTCTGGTGCAGGTTCTGCTCACTGATCCGACGGGTGGCCTCCGTCATCGCGGCGACCGGCCTCAGCGCCCGCCCGGCCAGCCACCAGCCGAGCAGTCCGGCCAGCAGCGCCATGAAGAGCAGTCCGACGGCCGACCAGAGGACCATCTGTCTCAGGGCGGTGTCCTGCACGGCCTGTACGGTCTGGTCGATCTGCCGGATCAGGGCGAAGTCGTCTCCGGTCGCGTCCAGCGACGGGCGGGTGCCGTCGGGGTCCGTGGCGCGCGCGTACCCACTGGGGAACCCGCCGACTGTCGGCGCGTCGCCCTTCGTGATCGCGATGCCCTTGACCTGTTGGGCCGTCCCGTAGCGTGCGAGCAGCACCACGAAGGCCAGCAGCGCCGCGCCCGTCAGCAGGAAGAGCGTGCAGAAGGCCGCGGCCAGCCGGGCACGGAACGGCATGCCCCGCAGCAGCGTCCGCGGGTTCAGTCGCACAGCCGGTATCCCTGTCCCTTGTCCGCGGTGATGAGGTCGGGGTCGCCGAGTTTGCGGCGCAGCCTGCTGATGACGGCCCGTACGGCGCTGGTGCGCGGGTCGAGGTTCTCGTCCCAGACGGTGCGTACGAGTTCGTCGTGCGGGACCGCAGCCCCCTGTGCCTCCATCAGCAGTTGCAGGACCGCGAACTCCTTGGGGGTCAGGTCCAGCGGCCGGCCGTCCGCGGACACCGCGCGCCGTGCCCGGTCCAGGGTGATGCCCTCGTGTCGTAGCGCGACCGGTGGCGACTTGGGGACGCGACGGCTCAACGCCCGTACGCGGGCGACCAGTTCGGCGAAGTCGAACGGCTTGGCCAGGTAGTCGTCGGCCCCGAGAGCCGTGAGCCCGTAGACCTTGTCCGTGATCTCGCCGGCCGCGGTCAGCATCAGGATCCGTGGCGGGTCGGTGAGTTCGCGCAGTCGTCGGCACACCTCGTCGCCGGTCATGACCGGCAGGTCCCGGTCGAGGATCAGCACGTCGTAGTCGGTCAGCAGGCACATCCGCTCGGCCTCGTCGCCGGAGGCGGCGACATCGACGGCCATCGTCTGCCGGCGCAGACCGGTGGCGATCGTACGGGCGAGAACGCGATGGTCCTCGGCTACCAGAACTCTCATGATCCCCATGAAACCCGGCACGGCATTGCAGCGGGATAAGGACAGCATCATGAGGACAGCGTCCTTATCCCGGTGCAACGCGCTTATCCCGTTGCGCGGGTCGCCCTGATTCTGTCCTGGCCATGAACTTCGTCAAGCGTGCCGGGCAGAGTCTGCGGGCCAGGAAAGCCAGAACCGTCGTCCTGCTGGCGATCTGCGTCGTCATCTGCACGCTGCTGCTGGGCGGCTTCCTGCTGCAAGGCGCCACCGCCCGCCAGGAGGCGGACGCGCGGCGGACGATCGGCGTCGATGTGACGGTGAGCGGCAAGGGCCTCACTTCGGCGGTGGCCGACCGGCTCGGCTCGTCCCCGCAGGTGCACCGGTACACCCCGTGGCTCCCGCTCGACGCCGAGGGCCTCGGTGTCGAGCCGCTGCGGTCCGGCGCCCCGGAGGAGGGCGACGGAAGCACCGGAGCGCGGACACAGCCGTCCCTGGCGCTGATCGGCGTACGGGACTCGGGGCTGCTGCTGCGCTTCTCGTACGGCTCGAACAGGATCACGGCGGGGCGCGGGATCACCCCTGGGGACGCCGGTCGGGCGGTCGCCCTGGTCGAGCGGCGGCTGGCCGAGAAGAACGGCATCGAGGTCGGCGACACCCTGCGCGCCCGGTCCGCCGACGGAAGCCGCACCGTGCCGCTCGAAGTCGTCGGGATCTACCGGGACTCGACGCCGGACCCCTCGACGTGGACGCCGCCGCACCTGCTGCCCGGCAACGCGCTCTACGTTCCCGTCGGCGCTGTGCGGCAGTTGAGCCCCGGCGCGTCGGACCTCACCGAGGCGGTCTTCAGGATCGGCTCCCCGGAACAGGCCGAGCGGCTGCACGCCGAGACCCGGCGGCTGCTCGGTGCCGGGGCGTTCGACTTCCGCGTCAATGACAAGGCGTACCGGGACCAGGTCCGCCCGATCCAGCGGGTCGCGGCCTTCGCCGGGCTGATCGTCCGGGTCGTCGCCGTGGCCGGTGCGCTGATTCTCGGGCTGGTGGTGATGCTCCAGATCCGCAATCGCCGCGACGAGCTGGGAATCCTGCTGTCGCTGGGCGAGAAGAAGTGGAAGCTCATCGGCCAGCACACCGTGGAAGTGGCCGCCGTCGCCCTGCCCGCCGTGGCCGTCGCCGCCCTCGCCGGTCAGCTCGCCGTCCGGCAGGCGGGCGACGCGCTGCTCGCCCCCTCCGCGAGGTCCGGGTCCCCGGACGCACCGGCCGCCGACCGGCCCGAGCTGCGCGTGGAGCCCTCCGACGTCGGCAACGTCGCCGGCATCGGTCTCGGGATCTCCCTCGTCTCGACCGTCGTCCCCGGCCTGGGGATCCTCCGTCTCCACCCCCGCTCCATCCTCGTCTCCGACGAATGAGCCCCCACAGAAAGCCGATCCACATGAACTTCGTCAAACGCGCGGCCTTCAGCCTGTGGTCCCGCAAGGGCAGAACCCTGATCACCCTGTGCACCTTCCTCGTCATCTCCGTGATGGTGCTGGCCGGAGTGCTGATCAGGGACGCGACCGCCGAGGCCAGAACCGAGGCCGAGCGCTCCGTGGGCGCCGAGGTCAGCCTGGAGATGGACCTCAACGGTCTGAGCGCGGGCGGTGGTCTCGTCGCCCCGCAGATCGATGCCACGACGGTGGACGAACTGGGCGCCTCCCCGCTGGTCCAGAAGTACAACTACTCCATGTTCGACCGGGGCGTCGTTAAGGCGGGCGCCGAACTGGTCACCGAAGGTGTGGACTCATCGACCTCGTACATGGGGCCCGATGGCACCCCGACCATCGGGATCCTCGACTCCGCGCTGCTCCCCGACTTCCGCAGCGGCAATTTCACGCTCCTGTCCGGTGCCCATCTCACCGCCGCCGACAAGGACAAGCACCTGCTGCTGATCGAGGAGCGGCTGGCCCGGAAGAACGGCCTCAAGACCGGCGACAGCATCGCCCTGGGCGCCAACGAAGGCAAGGCCACGGCGGAGTTCACCGTGGCGGGCATCTTCCGGGACCCGCGGCCCAGTTCAGAGCCCGAGCCGGAGCACCTCGTCAACCCGGCCAACATGCTGTACGCGTCCGTGGGCGGCTTCGCCGGGCTCAACTCCACTGCGGACGGGGGCGTACAGGTCAGGCAGGCGACCTTCCTCCTCCAAGACGCCGACGACCTGGGGAAGTTCAAGGAGGAGGCCGAGCGGATCGCGGGTTCGGCGCTCGACGGATTCACCCTGGACGCCAACGACAAGGCGATCCGGCAGATGACGGGCCCTCTGGACAGCATCAGTTCCACCGCCGCCGTCGCGATGTGGCTGATCGGCGTCGCGGGCGCCGCCGTCCTCGTCCTCCTCGTCAATCTGGCGGTCAAACAGCGCCGCAAGGAGTACGGCGTACTGCTGGCCATGGGCGAGAAGAAGTGGAAGCTCATCGCCCAGCAGGCGCTGGAGATCGTCGCGGTCGCGGCCCTCGCCGTCGGTCTGAGCGGCATGTTCACGCAGAGCCTGACCCAGAGCGCCGGCCAGTCGCTGCTCGGCCAGGAGGCCGCCGAGGCCCGGGACAGGCTCGACTCCTGGCAGCCCCCGGCTCCCGGCAGCACCGGCCTCGACCAGGGCATCGACCCGGACGACAAGCCGGTGGAGAACGCCGACCCCATCGACAGGATCGACGTACGCCTCGCCCCGGCGGACCTCGCCACCGTGGGCGGTGTCGGTCTCGGCATCGGCCTGCTGGCTACCGCCGTCCCGGCCGCCTCCGTCCTGCGGTCCAGCCCCCGGACCATCCTCGCGAAGGGCAAGTGACAGCCACCATGACCAGCACCACCGCGACCCGGCCCGTCCTCCGGCTGGACGGAGTCAGCCACACCTATGTCGGCCAGCGCCGCAGGACCGCCGTACTCAAGAACATCGACTTCAGCTTCGAACGCGGCACCTTCTACACCGTCCTGGGGCCCTCGGGCAGCGGCAAGACAACCCTGCTCAGCCTCGCCAGCGGCCTCGACGCACCCACCCGGGGCACCATCAGCTTCAGCGGCCGGGACCTGACGCGGATCGGCCTCGGCCGCTACCGCAACAAGCACGCCGCCACGATCTTCCAGCACTACAACCTGCTCACCTACATGACCGCCCTCCAGAACGTCACCACCGCCATGGAGATCACCGGTACGAAGCCCGGCCACGGCGGCCGCAGGGCCCGCGCTCTGGAAATCCTGGAGCGGATCGGTCTGGACCGGGACACGGCCACGCGCAACGTCATGCGGCTCTCCGGCGGCCAGCAGCAGCGGGTCGCCATCGCCCGCGCCCTCGCCTGCGACGTCGACATCCTCTTCGCCGACGAACCCACCGGAAACCTCGACGAGGACACCGCCCAGGGCATCATCGACACCTTCCGCGAACTGGCCCACGAACAGGGCAAGTGCGTGATCGTCGTCACCCACTCCCAGCACCTCGCGGGACAGTCCGATCAGGTCCTCACCCTGCGCAAGGGCAAGCTGACGGACGAGGTGAGACCCCGATGACCACCTGACCGTCGTCACCAGGCGGCCGTCAGGCTGATCCGGGTCGCCTCCGCGACCGCGGTCAGGTGAGGGCGCGTGAACATGCTGAAGTGGTTGCCGGTCACCGGAACGACGGTCAGGTCGCCCAGTTCGACCGTGTCCCAGCCGTTGGGCGAGTCGAAGTGCATCGGGACGCGGTGGTCCTCCTGGGCGAGGGGGGCGAACCCCGCCTCCGGTTTGACCAGGACCACCGAGAGGTCCGAGGGTTCGGGCCGGTAGAGCGCGAAGGCCCGCAGGCCCGCCTGGTAGGTGCCGACCAGGTTCACGAGGTGGGACTCGTACGACTGCGGGTCGGGCGCCCCGAGGGCCAGCGCGATCTGTTCGCCCTGCTCGTCCAGGGGCTTGGAACGGTCGACACCGCAGCTGCACCGGTCCGTCGCGAGGCAGGCGATGTGCCGCAGTGCGAGGAGTTCCTCTATGGCCCGCAGGTCGTCGTCGGCCGGCGTGCCCCGGCCGGGCAGCGGGACGTAGGTGTCGAACAGGACGACCCTGTGGACCTTCTCGCCGCGTTCACGCAGGTGGCGTGCCGCCTCGTAGGCGAGCATCCCGCCGAAGGAGTGGCCGCCGAGGTGGTACGGGCCGTGCGGCTGGATCCGCTGGACCTCGTCGGCGAACACGGCCGCGAGGGCCGGCATGTCGTCCAACGGCTCCTCCGTGCCGTCGAGGCCGGGGATCTCGAGGGCGTAGCAGGGCCGTCCGTCGCCGAGTGCGCGGGCCAGTGAGGCGAGGTAGCGGGCGGAGCCGCCGAGGCCGCCCGCGCAGAAGAAGGGGACGGGCGGGTTGAGCGGGAGCATCCGGCGGGGTGCGGGTCGGGTGGTGTCCATCGCGGCCTCCTGGCGGGTGGACGCGGTGCCACCGGTGGATGTGGGTGCGTCGGGTTCCGCGAGATGGCGGGCGGCCTGGTCGATGGTGGGCAGTTCCATGAAGAGGGTGTGCGGGATGCGGTAGCCCAGCCAGTCGGAGAGCCGTGCCTGGAGGGCCGCGACGGACAGCGACTCCAGCGCGTACTCCTCCAGCGGCCGGGCCGTGTCGAGGGAGGTCGCGGGCAGCCGCAGTTCGGCGGCGATGTTGGTGACCAGCCAGTCCCGTACGGCGTCCACGGTCAGCCGGGCGCCGAGCCCGGGAGCGGTGACGGCGGAGCGTTCGGGGGCGGTGGCCGCGGTGGGCGTCCGTGTGCCGTCCACGGGCGGGAAGTGACGGCGGGCCAGGTCCTGGGCGTGGGCGACGGTGCACTCGACCAGTTCGAAGGAGGGCAGGCTGCCCGTGTAGTAGGTGTGGTGGCGGCCCTGCATCGCTTCGAGCCGGTCCAGGATGCCGTCCTGGAGGTCGTCGCTGCCGAAGTGCGGCATGAACGCCCACTGGCGTTCGAGGTGTACGGCCTCCAGCCGTCCGCCGATGCCTGCGATGTCGTCCCGCAGCAGGGGGACGATCTCTTCGGGGCGGCCGTACGAGTAGAAGGTGTGGACGTCGCTGTCCGGGTAGCGGTGGTGGTAGGCGACGCAGTGGCCCGTCGCCTCGCGGGTGTCGTTGTGCTGCTTGAGGAAGTAGAAGGCGGAGTCCGGGAGGCCGGGCGCTGTGGCGACGGTGGTGTGGTAGGTGTTGGCGCGGATCCGCGCGGCGAGTTCGCGCTCGTGTTCGGTGCTGTCCAGGATCGGCAGCACGCGGTCGAGGGCGACGGTCAGCACCAGGTCGTCCGCCTCCACCGGTCCGGAGTCGGTGTGCACCCGTACGCCGTCCGCGTGCCGTTCGACGGACCCGACGCGCACGGCACACCGTACGTCGGAGAGTTCTCCGGCGATCCGGCGCCACAGGGTGGCGAAGCCGCCGGAGATGGTGAACGCGCCGGGGTGGCCCAGGAGTTCGGCCCTGTGGGACAGGAGCCCGGTCATCTCCGCGTACTTGACGAAGTACAGCGCGGGGACGTCGTCGTCGAGGTGGCCGTAGCCGGCCGCGGTGTAGCCGGTGCCGAAGGAGGCGGCCATGGCCTGGAGTCCATGTGCGGCCAGCCACTGCGTCACGGGGGCGGCGAGCGCCTTCGCGGAGTGCGCGAGGCCCGGTTCGGCGATGCGCGGGAACTCCCGCTCCCGCAGGGCCTGGTAGCGCAGGAACGTGTCCCTGCGGAAGAAGGAGGTGTCCTGCGGCAGCACGGCGCCGTGCGCGGTGTCGAGGACCCGGTACGGGGTGGTGGCCTCCGTCGCCACGCCCAGCTCGGTCGCCAACTCGGCGACTCTCTCGTACTGGTTGGTGCAGATGTGGCCGCCGAGGTCGTAGGCGCGGCCCTCGATCTCCACCGTCTCGCACTTGCCGGCCACCGCGTCCCGCTCTTCGAGTACGGTCACCCGGTGGCCGGAGCGCTCCAGTTCGCGGGCGATGGTCAGGCCCGCCGGTCCGGCGCCGATGACCACGACGCTGCGGGATCCGGCGGCGACGGGTGAAGTGGTCCCGGAGGCGGGTCCAGCAGTGGTGCTCGTCGTGATGCTGCGGCTCGGGCGCAGCAGTCCCGCCAGTTCCGGGGGCTGCCGCTCGCCCAGTCGGGCGTAGGACGCGGCCTGGTAGACGAGCGCCCGCAGCTGGTTCAGGGACGCGGTCGAGTGGGGCGAGCGGGCGAGGGCGATACCCAGGTCCGGCGGGGCCAACGCCGGGTCGAAGGCCAGGTCGTTGACGGTGTCGTCGTCGGCGAGGGTGTCGAGGTGTACGTCCCCGAGGTCGAACCAGGGGTACAGGTCCTCCGGCCAGCGGCGCGCCGGGTCGAGGGCGGTCTCGGTGTTTTCGGGGGTGGCGTCCAGGGGGTGGAGCTGGGCCTGGAGCACATTGTGCACGCCGGTGGTGCGGACGCGGTGGCGGAGGTCGTCGCGAAGGAACGCGGGGTCACGTGTGTCGCCGTACGGGCGCGGGATCTCCTCGGGGGCGTCCGGCGGCCACCACAGGTCGCCGTGGTCGAAGTCGCCCCGCAGCAGCGGTTCGTCGGCCGGGTGCACGCGGAAGCGGATGAGCCACTGCCGTCCGTCCTCGGCGACGAAGCCCTGGGGCACCTGGGAGTAGAAGTCGTAGGTGGCGTAGGAGCCGGCGGTCCTGATGTTGTTCCAGATGGTGGACCGTACGGCCGGGTTGTCGCTGATGGTGCGGGAGCGTTCCTCGGGGGTGCCGAAGCTGCGCCGGAAGATCTCGGCGGTGGAGGCGAAGAAGGTCGGGCCGGTGTTGAAGGTGAGGTCGAGCAGGCCGGGTTCGAGTCCGGTGGCGGTGTCGGGGGTGGCGTCGAGCAGGCGGAGGGTGAGTCCGCGGACCGTCGGCCTGACGTCGTCCGTGCCGACCGAGTTGCTGTAGCGGACGAGCACCGGGAAGCGGCGGCCCGGCCGGAGGAATCCGTGCGCGGGCAGCAGGGGGCTGTCGCCCACCGTCAGGACACCGCGGGCGGCCGTGGAGGTGGCGTGGAAGAAACGGTCCCTGCGGGTCGCGGAGGCCACGGTCAGCGCGGACATGTCGATGAGGACGCGCCGGAAGTCGTCGTCGACGTCGTACATCCGCGGGTCGCGGGGACCGGTGGCGAGGATCGGACCGTTGTGGTCGGCGTGGTCTGCGTTCGTCAACGTCGTCCCTCGGTGAACTCGTCGCGGGCAGGGAGGTCGCTCTCGTGCACGGAGACCAGGAGCGTGGTGGTCTCGCGGTCGATCTCGCCGTTCAGGAGTGCCTCCTTGCACACCCGGCGGCGGACCTTGCCGCTGGTGGTCTTGCGGACCAGCCCCGGTCGGCCCAACACGACGGCGTGGCAGGAGAGTTGGTGGTCGGCGTAGACGAACTTGCGGACCGTCGCGCAGATCTCGGCGGCGAGGTCGGCGTCGACCCGCTTCTGGCCCGTCTCGGCGAAGACCACGAGCCGCTCGCCGTTCTCCGTGGCGTCCGCGCCGGCCGCTGTGGTCGCGGTGTCCCCGGGGAAGGTCTCGTCCGGTCCGAGCGCGAAGGCCACGACTCCGCCGGGGCGGACGGCCCGGTGGCACTCCCGGACGCTGTCCTCGATGTCGGAGGGGTAGACGTTGCGCCCCCGGATGATGATCAGGTCCTTGATCCGGCCGGTCATGAAGAGCTGGCCCTCGTGCAGGAATCCCAGGTCTCCGGTGCGCAGGTACTCCGTCGGGTCGTCGTCGCCCGTCACGGTGGCGTGGAAGACCTCGCGGGTCGTCTCGGGGCGTCCGTGGTAGCCGGCCGCGGTGGTCGAGGAGCGGACCCAGATCTCGCCGACGCGCCGGGGCGGGCACGGGACTCCGGTCCCGGGGTCGACGATCCGGATCCGGTCCCCGGGTTTGCTGGAGAAACCGCAGCCGTGGTACTCGACATGCCTTTCCGCGTCCAGGGGGTCCGGGCCGCCGGGGATGTCGTCCACCAAGACGACTTCGCCTTCCGCCAGCGCCTTTCTGTCGAGGCGCAGCACTCCCTGGCCGCGGTTGGTGACGCTCGCCGTGTTCTCCGCGAGCCCGTAGGCGCCGTAGAAAACGTCGGGCCGGATCCGGGACACCAGGAAGGCGTTCAGGAAAGCACGGATGGTCCGGGTCCTGATCGGTTCGGCGGCGGTGATGGCCATTTCCAGGGAACTCAGGTCCCATCCGGCGCGCATTTCGGGGGTGGTCTTTCGGACCGCGAGGTCGTACGCGAAGTTCGGCGCCGAGGTGATCGTGGCTCCCACCCGGGACATGACGTCGAGCCAGATCCAGGGCCGTTGCAGGAAGGTGAGCGGCGACATGATGTGCGTCGTGGAGTTGCCGAGAGCGGTGCTGAGCAGGACGTTGATCAGTCCCATGTCGTGGTACTGCGGGAGCCAGAACACCCCACGGGTGTCCGGGTTGAGCCGGAGGTCGACGACGTTGGCGGCGATCTCGTGGACGAGGTTGCCGTGCGTGACCATCACGCCCTTGGGGACTCCGGTGGACCCCGATGTGTACTGCACGAACGCGGTGTCACCCGGATCGGCCGGTTCGTACCAGGTTCCAGGATCGCAGTCCGTCCTGCCCTGTCTGCCGGAGCGCCGGTCGGTGCGGTACCAGGGGATACGGGGCCAGTTGTGCTCCGACCGTCCGAGCAGTCCGGCGACCGAACCGGCCCTGCGGGAGCGGTCGAAGAGGCCGTTGGTGAGGGCGGCACGTGCGCCCGAGCTCTCCACGATGGCGTTGAAGCCGGCCAGGTCGCGCTTGAGCCGGAACGGGTTCGGGGGGTAGACGGGCACGGGCAGGACGCCTGCTGCCAGGCAGCCCATGAAGGCTTTCACGAAGTCCAGCGAGGGCGGGTAGACGAGCACCGCCCGGTCTCCGGGAGTGAGTCCTGATAACCGCAGGGAGGTGGCGATGTCGTCGACGGCCTCGGCGAGTTCGCCGGCTCGGAGCGTCTCCTTGTCCTCACCGAGGTCGTCGACAAAGGTGAAGAGGAGTTTCTCCGGTTGGGTTTCGTAGAGGTGCCGCAGAGTGGCGAGCAATGAATTGCGCTGCGAGATTCCGAACGTCATTGTGGCCGTCCTGTGAAGGGGAACGCCAGAAGACCGGTGACACCGGTAAGAGTTCAGCCAAGCGATGGTTGCGCATTCAAAAAAATACGACTGGTCCAGTCCATTGTCAACGGCCGACCAAGCGCCCTATTTCCGCCTTCTTCCGCAATGTCCCACAAAGGTGCGGCACCGATTACCTATGAATTCACTGTGACTTCGACGCCCTCTCGCGGCGAACTCCCGCAAAAAAGGAGCGTCGTGCCCGGCGGGCACTTACGCTCCATCGAAAAAATCACGCCCAAGTGGCGGGCCGTACGGCGGGATCCGTCTCCGGATCCCGCCGAAGCCGCCGTGTCTCAGAGTTCGACCGCCACGTACTCCTTGCCCCGGTCGTTCTCGACGACGACCTTCGCGACGTCGTCGACCCGTACGGCCGCGGAGCCGTCGAGGTTGGCGCCCTTGGCCTCGTCGGCGACGAGCCAACTGCCGGCGACCTCGCGGGTGCCGTCCTTGGCCACCACGATCAGGCGGCACCGCTCCCCCGCCGGGATGCCCTTGACGGAGGCGTTGACCCGCACCCAGTCGGCAGCCGGGGTCACCCGCACCGTCATCTGCGTCCCGGTGGCGGCACTGGTCGCCGCACCCACCTCGGAACCGGCGGGCGGTGCGGCCGGGGCGGAGGCCGTAGGCGGAGCCGGCACCGCTCTCGTATCCGTCCCGCCGCCGAAGGACTGGCCGATCAGTACGCCACCGCCCAGCACGGCCGCGGCCGCGACGGACGCCACCGCGGACAGCACCACCCGTCGTCGCCGCTCCACACCCGTACGTTCGCTGCGGGCCTGTCGCAGCGTGCGCTGGAGCAACAGGTCCCCGCCCTCCGGCGGTCCGTCGAGGAACGCCTCCGGCGGCACCTCACCCAGTGCGGCCTGCATCTCCCGCAACCCGTCCAGTTCGTCGCCGCATCGCGGGCACGACTCCACATGTTCGTCGACGGCCCGCACCTCCTCCTCGTCGAGCGTGCCGAGGACGTAGGCACCGAGCAATTCGCTGTCGTGCTGCTGAATGCTCATACCGCCACCTCCTTCAGTGCGACGAGCTTCGCTGTTCTTGGTTTGTCCCTGTACATGTCCCGTAATGCCTTCAGGGCATAGTGTGACCGGGACTTGACGGTCCCGGGCGGTATCCCCAGAGTCTCTGCCGCCTCGTTGACGCTCCTGCCCTGGAAGTAGATCTCCCTCAGCACGTCCTGGTGGTCCGGCGAGAGCCGGTCGAGGGCTTCCATGACGAGCATCGAGTTCACCACGGCCTCCGCGTGGTCCTCCTCCACCGGGGTGGTGGTGACGGACTCCGCGACCTCCGTCGGGCGCGAGGCCTTCGCCCGATGCCGGTCCGTGACGATGTTGCGGGCCACGGTGAGCAGCCAGCCGCGCACCGAGCCCTTGCCGTTGACCAGCACGTCCGGGTGCTTCCACGCCCGGATCAGCGTCTCCTGGACCACGTCCTCCGCTGCCGCGTGATCGCCGGTCAACCGCTGCGCGTATGCGAGGAGGGCTCTGCCGTGTTCCTCGTACAGCGCCCGGATCAGTGCCTCGTCACTAGCAGCTCTTTGCTTGTGCCGAGTGCGGGACCACAGTGCCGCCGCCATCCACTTACTCCCGTCCTCTCCCTGACTGACACGTCCAACACGCATCCCCGAGGAGGTTGGTTCAATGTGGTCTGCGTCACTCGGGCCGGCAGTAGCGGCCCTCGTTGATGCAGGACACGAGCTGTTCCATCCGACGGTCCGTCATGACGTTGACGAACAGACCGTGGTCGGTGACCGGATCGCGCTTCTGCTCGGGGAAGGAGTCCAGGGCGTAGCGCACCCCCTGCGGGACGTCGTACGTGAGGGTGATCCTCAACTGCGGGACGGCGAACGTGGCCCGGGGGCAGACGCCGTTGGCAGCGGGGAACACCACGTGTGAGCGATGGTCGGGGCTGTCCGTGGACAGGCCGTCCCAGCAGCTCGGGAAGTCCAGCGTGCGCGTCGGCCCGCTGCCCTCGGGGCACAGCGTGTACTTCACGGTGAAGCGCTCCGCGTAGCCGGAACACCCCCACTGCGCGCGTACGCGGCCGGGCTCGTTCACCGTCGCCGCCACCGGGTCCCCGGTCACCATCCGCAGGAACCGGGGCATGCCGACCACCTCGCTCGTCGGGCTGCCGCGGAACTCCACCCGGACCGAGGACGCCACCAGGATCTCGCCGGCGTTCCCGTCGATCCCGCCGCCCACGGCGTGCGCATCGCTCCCGGTCCGGTCCAGCCGTCGCAGAACCGGCCAGTAGTACGTGGACCGGTCACCGCCCACACAGGTGGTCGCTGCCGCCGCCAGACCCTCGTTGGTCGACAGGGCGTCGGCCGTCACGTTCCCGACGTAATCGTGCACGTGATGGGCTCCGCCCGTCAGCCCCGGGGAGATCACGAGGTTGTCGGCATTGCGATGACCGTTCTCGTTGCGTCCGCAGTCCTCGGTGAAGGATCCCCTGGAGGCGTCCGGTCCGTCGGCCGGGACGGCGGTGGCGGGAACCGCCGAGATGTCCACGTACCGGTCGGTCGACGGTGCCGCCTGTGCCGATGTGGGGTGGCCACCGAGGCCGAGGATCCCCACGGCCAGCGCCACGCACACACCGAGCACCACGGGCACAACGACCTGTAACGACCGGGCTCTTGAACGGAGGAATCGAATCCACACGCGAGCAGAATCCCAGCAATGTCCAGACCAATCAAGCCTGCCCTTGAGCCATCAGGTCTGGTTGACGGGTTTCCTGCTCCTGACCGGCCGGTCAGGAGCAGGCGGTCAGTGGAAGAGCTGGCCGCGCACCGCCCCGTCGGGGAACTCGGCGGTGTGCAGGTTGGCGTAGAAGCCGGTCGGGCGCTTCTTCAGCTGCTTGAGCACCGCGGTGTCCGCCACCGCGACCGAGCCCGAGAGGGCGAAGATGTTCTGCGGTACGGGTGTCGTGAACAGCGGCACCTTCACGGCGCCGTTCTTCCCCAGCACGCCCTCGTGGATGTGGCCCGCGACCGGGGCCGCGATGTTCACCCAGGCCAGGGAGTAGCCCACCGAGCGACGCCCCGGGTGCAGGAACGCCACCGCGTGACCGTCCCGGTCGCCCACCGCCTTCGGGTCCTCGGCCGGAACCTCCTGGCTGCCGTCTGCGAGGGCGCGCAGGCTGCCGCCCCTGATGATGGCGAGCGGGTTGATCGACCGGCCCGTCGGCTTCAGTTGACCGCGCACCGCTCCGCCGGGGAACTCCGCGCTGTGCAGGTTGACGTAGAAGCTGCCGGGGTCGGTGCGCAGCCGTTCGGCCAGCGCGGCGTCGTTGACGGAGGTCTGGCCCGCGGCCGAGTCCACCCCGGCGGGCATGGCGGTGGTGAACAGTCCCGTCTTGACGGCGCCGTTGACGCCGGCCTTGCCCTCGTGGATGTGGCCGAGGGTCGGCGCGCCGATGCCCTGCCAGCTCAGCGCGAAGGTGACGCGGTCGCCCTTGACCTTGACGAGGGCGACGGCCTGGCCGTCCTGGTCGCCGACCGCCGGGCCACCCGGCGTGGGCACTTCCTGCGCGCCGTCCAGCCGCGCGACCAGCGAGACGGCTCGGGCCTTCGCCGACACCGCCGACAGCGGCTTCGTGGCCGTGGTGGAGGCGGCGCCTGAACCGCTGTGCCCGGTATGACCGGTGTGGCTGTCGTGGGCGGCGGCCGGGACGGCGGCGGCTCCGGCGAGCGTGCCCGCGGCGAGTACGACGGCCGAGGCGGCCGAGACGAGGGCGGAATTCCTGCGCATTTTCTTGGACCTTTCCGAGTGCGGGTGTTGCTTCGAGCACCCAGCACACGGCCACGGCGGTACGGAGGTTCAGAGAAATTCCGATTGAACCCGTCGCGTCGGACGCACGTGTGGGAATCCGCGACGCGCTTTCGCGGGCAGCCACGACAACGAAAAGGACGGTCGACATCATGCGCGCACGGACCACACGGATCACTCTGGCGGCGATTCCCCTGACCCTGCTGGCCCTGACCGCCTGCGGCGGAAACACGGAGGGCACGGCGGCGGACAAGCCCGCGAGCCCCTCCGCGCAAGGCGCCGGGCAGACCGTGAAGGTGGCCGGCTCCGACCTCGGCGACATCCTGGTCGACCAGGACGGCCGTACGCTCTACGCCTTCACCAAGGACAAGGCCGGCACCAGCAACTGCGACGCCGACTGCATCGCCGTCTGGCCCGCGCTGACCGGCTCGACCAAGGTCGCCGCAGGTCCCGGCACCGACACGAAGCTGCTGGCCACGGCCGCCAGCGCCGGCGGCGCGGTGCAGGCCAGGTACGGCGAATGGCCGCTCTACTACTACGTCGGCGACGCCTCCCCCGGTGACGTCAACGGGCAGGGCCTGGACGGTGAGTGGTTCGTGCTGGGCGCGGACGGCAAGCTCATCCGAGAGAGCTGAGAGCTGAGAAAATCTTCGAGAGAACCTTCGGGAGATTGAACCCCCTTCCCGCGCAGCCCGTGTTCACGGCAGCAGCGGAAGACCTGCCGACCGACCGCGCCGGACGCGCCGTCGGAATGCACCGCTGAAGCGGATGTCCGTCGACGGGACGGATGTTCCGCCATTCACGGAAACCCCTGAAAACGGGGGCGGGCTCCGTCGCGCCGAAATTCAGATACGGAAGAGGGAAACAGTCATACGCAAGTTGCAGGGAATTTCGGTGACGGTGGCGGCGTCGGCGGCGGCAATCATGTTCGCGGCCGGCTGCGGCCCCAGCAGGACGACGCGGCCAAGCCCGCGGGCGCCGCACTGAGCGCCTGCCCCACGTGCGACGGGGACTGCGCCAAGACCTGGCCGCCGGCGGCCAGGGCGGGAACCCTGGCTGGGCCGGGGTACGCCAGACCGGCCGCGAGCAGCAGGACGGCGGCCTCCCACACGACGACCTGTCCGAGCCGTACGCCGAGCAGCGGGCGTTACGGGCGGTGCCCCCTCCTGGAGCGCGGAGGCGCGTCCGCTGTCCGTTCCGCGATCGCAGTCCGATTCCCCATCCTCTGGCGCCCTCCACGCGGCTTGTGCAGCGTCGCTGGAAGCACGTATGGATGGCTCCGCCGGATCAACCGGGAATCGCCGGGGCGTAGTTGCGTGCGCAGCGCGGCGCACGGAAACGGCGAGGACCGTGAAGCGCGCGGTCGAGAACGCCTCGGTGTCTTCTGGCCGACCGGCGGGACAGGTCGCCGGAGGTCTCCGAGGTGGTGCCGCTGTTCTGCCTCCGCCGCTGCCCGGCCTTGGGCGTACCGACGTACGGTCCGCCCCCGGCCTCGTCGAACGGCCCGAGGAACCCGGCGCCGGTGGCACTACGCTCCTGTGTCGTGCAGAAGACGCGCCTCGACACCGCCCGGATCCGAGCGGCCCGCCGACTGATCGACCCGGTCTTTCTCGACACTCCGCTGTACCGCTGCGAGGCGCTGGAACCCGTCCTCGGGTGCGGCGTGAGCATCAAGCTCGAAACGGCCAACCCGGTCCGCAGCTTCAAGGCCCGTGGCACCGAGGTGATCGCGAGCCTGCTCGCCGATGAGGGATCGCGTGCCGTGGTGTGCGCGAGCGCGGGCAACCTCGGCCAGGCCCTCGCGTGGTCGGGGCGCGGCCGGGGGCTCGATGTCACCGTCGTGGCATCCCGTTTCGCGACCCGGGCCAAGCTCGACCGTATCCGCGCGTTGGGCGCCGGGCTGGAACTGGTGGACGGCGACCACGAGTCGGCCCGCGAGCGGGCGGCGGCCATCGCACGTCACGAGGGCATCCGGCTGGTCGAGGACAGCCTGGACATCGAGACCTGCGAGGGCGCGGCGACCATCGGACTGGAACTGGTGGAACCCGTGGAACGGGGGGACACCTCGCCGTCGTTCGACACCGTCCTGATCGCTCTCGGCGGCGGGGCGCTGGCCACCGGCGTGGGTCATGTGGTGAAGGCCCTGGCACCCGAGGTCGAGGTGATCTGCGTCCAGCCGCTGGGCGCACCGGCGCTGACCCGCTCCTGGCACCGGAAGCGCGTGGTCACCACCGACTCGACCGACACCATCGCCGACGGCGTGGCCGGCCGGTATCCCATCCCGGCCGTCCTGGACGACCTCCTTCTGGTCGCCGACGACGCCGTACTGGTCCAGGAGGCGTCGATCATGGCCGGTATGCGGATGCTCCTCGACCACGCCGGCCTCGTCGTCGAACCCTCGGCCGCGCTGGGCATCGCGGCGATCATCGAGGACCGCGACCGCTTCGCCGGCCGGCACGTCGTCACCATCGTGTGTGGCAGCAACGTCGACGTCGACGCCTACCACCGCTGGATCGGCGCGGCCCCGATCGACAGGCCCTGACAACGGCGCGCCACAGACGCCACTCGGAACACGAAACAGCACCCCCTACCAGGTGTCACGCCAGCGGGTGGGTATCGTCCGCCCCGATGCCCCTGGTCCGCAGCTCGGCGGACCACACGGAGGAGGAGCACCATGGCCGATCGACGGCAGGGAACCGTGTCGGACGACGGATCCGCGCCACGGGCACCGGAGGCCCGTCGGGCGGGCACGCGCGACGCGGTGCGCCTCGCGGTGGTCATCGGTGCTCTCGGTGTGGTCTTCGGCGACATCGGCACCAGCCCGATCTACACCCTCCAGACGGTGTTCAACCCCGACGACCCGCACCCCGTCCCGGTCACCACGGACAACGTGTACGGGGTGGTGTCGCTGATCTTCTGGTCGGTGATGATCATCGTCACGGTCACCTACATTCTGCTGGCGATGCGCGCCGACAACGACGGTGAGGGCGGCATCATGGCGCTGATCACCCTGTTGCGGCGGTGGAGTTCGGAGCGTGGGCGTCGGGGCGCCGTCGTCCTGGCCGCGCTCGGCATCTTCGGTGCGTCGCTGTTCTTCGGGGACAGCATGATCACCCCGGCGATCTCGGTGCTGTCCGCGGTCGAAGGGCTCAAGGTCGTCGAGCCGTCGCTGGACAGCGCGGTCGTGCCGATCACCGCGGTGATCATCGTGGGGCTCTTCCTGGTGCAGCGCCGGGGAACCGCCGCGGTGGGCCGGGTGTTCGGGCCGGTCATGATCGCCTGGTTCACGGCCATCGGCGCGTGCGGCGTCGTGGGCATCACCGACCACCCGGACATCCTCAGGGCGCTGTCACCGACGTACGCACTGGGCTTCCTGTTCGGTCATTGGGGTACGGCCTTCTTCGCGCTTGCGGCGATCGTGCTCGCGGTCACCGGTGCCGAGGCGCTCTACGCCGACATGGGGCACTTCGGCCGCCGGGCGATCACCCGGGGCTGGCTGTTCCTCGTACTGCCCGCCTGTGTCCTGAGCTATCTGGGCCAGGGCGCGCTGATCCTCGACGACCCGGCCAACATCAGCAGCCCGTTCTTCCTGCTCGTGCCCGACTGGGGGCGCTGGCCGATGGTCATCCTGGCGACGGCGGCGACCGTGATCGCCTCGCAGGCGGTGATCACCGGCGCGTACTCGGTCGCCTCCCAGGCGGCCCAGCTCGGCTATCTGCCGAGGCTGCGCATCGCGCACACCTCCGAGTCCACCATCGGTCAGATCTACGTCCCCTGGATCAACTGGCTGCTGATGGTCTCGGTGCTCACCCTGGTCTTCGCGTTCCGCAGCTCCGCGGCGCTGGCGTACGCGTTCGGCATGGCGGTCACCGGCACGATCACCATCACCACCCTGCTCTTCTTCTACGTCGCCCGCGCCAAGTGGGGTACGCCCCGGTGGCTGCTCGTCGTCGGTGGGGGCCTGCTCCTCCTGGTGGACCTGCTGTTCGTGGCGGCCAACCTGACCAAGCTCGTCCACGGGGCGTGGCTGCCGCTGCTGATCGGCCTCACCGCGTTCACGGTCATGACGACCTGGCAGCGCGGCCGCGACATCGTCACCGCGGAACGAGCGCGCCAGGAGGGCCCGCTGCCCGAGTTCATCGAACACCTCCAGTCGGGAGAGGAGCCGACGCTCCGGGCGCCCGGTACGGCGGTCTTCCTGAACCGGGGCAAGGAGACCGCCCCGCTGGCCATGCGGGCCAACGCCGAGCACAACCACGTACGGCACGACCACGTCGTGATCCTGTCCATCGGCACCGAGCCCGTGCCCCGTGTCCCGCCCGAGCAGCGGGTCGTCGTCGACGACCTCGGGTACGGCGACGACGGGATCATCCACGTCACCGCCCGGTTCGGCTACATGGAGACACCGGACGTGCCCGGCACACTGGCACTGCTCGACCCGGCCGACACCGAAGGACCACTCCAGCTCGACCAGGCGTCCTACTTCCTGTCGAAGATCGAGCTGCGCCGCGGGAAGGCCCCGACGATGGCGCCCTGGCGCAAACGCCTGTTCATCGCCACCTCCTACATCACGGCGGACGCCGCCGAGTACTTCAGTCTGCCCCGCGACCGTACGGTCATCATGGGCTCGCACATCGAGGTGTAGGCGCACCGGAGCCGGCAGTTCTGCCGCACGTTGTCTCACTCGTCACTTGCGCCAGAAGAGGTGGTGCGTCACGCCGCTCGGGCTGGGCACGACCTCCATGTGGAACCGGTCCAGCAGTTGTTCGGGTGAGTCCCAGAGGCGCAGCCCGGACCCGAGCTTCACTGGTGAGACGGCCACATGCATGGTGTCGACGAGGTCCGCGTCGAGGAACTCCCGGATGGTGGACACGCCGCCGCCGAGCCGGACGTCCTTGCCCTGCGCGGCCTCCCGTGCCTGCGCGAGAACGGTGGCGGGGTCGCCGTCCACGAAATGGAACGTGGTGTCGGAGAGCGTGAACGACGGACGCTCGTGGTGGGTCAGGACGAACACCGGCGTGTGGAAGGGCGGCTCGTCACCCCACCAGCCGCGCCACTCGTGGTCGGACCACGGGCCGCGCTGGGGTCCGAACTTGTTGCGGCCCATGATCTCGGCGCCGATGTTGTGGCCGAAGTCCCGGGTGAAGTAGTCGTCGAGGCCCCTGCTTCCCCCTGGCTCGGTGCGGTTGGGCCAGCTCGCCGTGGCACCGGCCCAGGCGAAGAGCCTTCCCGGATCGATGTCGTGGCCGAACGGCCGCTCCAGGCTCTGGTCCTCGCCTGCGGCGACGCCGTCCGTCGAGATACAGAAGTTCTGCACGCGCAGCAGCTGATCCATGTGTTCCCTCATCAGGTCCTGTCGCCTCCTGGCGATGCGTCCTACATCAGGATGTCGAACGGGACGTGACTGGATCGACAGCGGCACCCAGGGTTCTTCCGGAGCGTGGCCTCAGCTCTCGAAGCGGTAGCCCATGCCCGGCTCGGTGATGAGGTAGCGGGGGTGCGCGGGGTCCGTTTCGAGTTTGCGGCGGAGTTGGGCCATGTAGACGCGCAGGTAGTTGGTCTTGTTGCTCTGTGAGTCTCCCCAGACCTCCTGGAGCAGGTGTTTCTGGCTGATCAGCCGTCCCGGGTTGGTGACCAGGATTTCGAGCAGGTGCCATTCGGTCGGGGTGAGCCGGATGTCGTGGCCGTCGCGGCTGGCCTTCTTGGCGCGCAGGTCGACCGTGAAGTCGCCGGTCTCGACGAGCGTCGTCTCGGGGGTGAGCGGTACGTCCTCGGTGCGGCGGACGGCGGCCCGTAGCCGGGCGAGGAGTTCGTCCATGCTGAACGGCTTGGTGATGTAGTCGTCGGCGCCCGCGTCCAGGGCGGCGACCTTCTCGTCGGACGCCCAACGGGCGGACAGGACCAGGATCGGTGCGCGGGTCCAGCCACGCAGCGCCCTGATGACGTCCACACCCTCCATGTCCGGCAGCCCGAGGTCGAGCAGGACCACGTCGGGCCGACGGGCGGCGGCCAGCCGGAGCGCGGTGGTGCCGTCCGGCGCCGGGTCCACCCCGTACCGGCGTGCCCGCAGGTTGATCACGAGGGCCCGGACGAGCTGAGGGTCGTCCTCCACCACCAGTACCCGGGTCATCGGGGTACGCCTTTCCTGCGTGTACGGAGGGCCGGGTCATGCGGAACCGGCCTTGTGGCGGCGGAAGTCGGCGGACCGGATCGCCTCCCGGTCCGCCGACTCCCGCTCGGTGTGCGTAAGGCCATCAGCCCTTCGCCACGAGTTCCTTGAGCGCGATGTTGAGTTCGAGGACGTTGACCCGGGGCTCACCGATGAAGCCCAGGGTGCGGCCGTCGGTGTGGTCGTCGACCAGCTTCTGCACCTGCGCGACGGTCAGGCCGTTCCCCTCGGCGATCCGGTGGACCTGGATGTCGGCGTACTGCGGGGAGATGTCCGGGTCCAGGCCCGAGCCGGAGGACGTGACCGCGTCGGCGGGTACGTCGGAGGGCTTGACCGTGTAGCCGGCGACGGAGTTGTCCTTGATGACCTTCGCCTTCGCCTCCTTCACCCACTTGATGAGGTCTGCGTTGTCACCGGAGCGATTGGTGGCACCGGAGAGGATCAGCTTGTACTGGGTGTTGACCGAGTTCACACCCAGACCGTTGGCGGGGCGCGGCTGGAAGTAGTCCAGGCTGTAGCCCTGTTGACCGATCAGCGACGAGCCGACGACCTTGCCGTCCGCTTTGATCTCCGAGCCGTTGGCCTTGTCGTTGAAGAGCGCCTGGGCAACACCTGTGACGGCCAGCGGGTAGATCACGCCTGTGAGCACGGTCAACACGAGCAGGGCACGGAGTCCCGCCCACAGCAACCGGCCGGTGTTCGATACCGAGTTGTTCATAGCCGATCAGCCAATTCCAGGTATGAGGGAGATGAGCAGGTCGATGATCTTGATGCCGACGAAGGGGGCGATGAGCCCGCCGAGGCCGTAGATCCCGAGGTTCCGCCGCAGCATCCTGTCCGCGCTCACCGGCCGGTACTGCACGCCCTTCAGGGACAGCGGCACGAGCGCGATGATGATCAGCGCGTTGAAGATGACCGCCGACAGGATCGCGGAGTCGGGCGAGGCCAGGTGCATGACGTTGAGCTTGTCCAGGCCCGGGTAGACGGCCGCGAACAGCGCCGGGATGATCGCAAAGTACTTCGCGACGTCGTTGGCGATGGAGAACGTCGTCAACGCGCCCCGGGTGATGAGCAGTTGCTTCCCGATCTCGACGATCTCGATCAGCTTGGTGGGGTTGGAGTCCAGATCCACCATGTTCCCGGCCTCCTTGGCGGCCGAGGTACCGGTGTTCATCGCCACGCCCACGTCGGCCTGCGCCAGGGCCGGGGCGTCGTTGGTGCCGTCACCGGTCATCGCGACGAGCTTGCCGCCCGCCTGCTCCCGCTTGATGAGCGCCATCTTGTCCTCGGGAGTCGCCTCCGCGAGGAAGTCGTCGACGCCCGCCTCCTCGGCGATCGCCTTGGCGGTCAGCGGGTTGTCACCCGTGATCATGACGGTCTTGATGCCCATCCGGCGCAGCTCGTCGAACCGCTCCCGCATGCCCTCCTTGACGACGTCCTTGAGATGGATGACCCCCAACACCCGCGCCCCGTCGGTGTCTTCGACGGCCACGAGCAGCGGGGTACCGCCCGCCTCGGAGATACGGTCGGTGAGCGCCCCGGCGTCCTCGGACACCTCGCCGCCCTGCTCCCGCACCCAGGCGACGACCGAACCGGCAGCACCCTTGCGGATCTTCCTGCCATCCAGGTCCACACCCGACATCCGGGTCTGGGCGGTGAAGGCGATCCACTCGGCACCGGGCAGCTCGCCCTGCCGGCGTTCGCGCAGCCCGTACCTCTCCTTCGCCAGGACGACGACGGACCGCCCCTCGGGCGTCTCGTCGGCCAGCGACGACAGCTGGGCCGCGTCGGCCACCTCGGCCTCGGTGGTACCACTGACCGGCACGAACTCCGACGCCTGCCGATTGCCGAGCGTGATGGTGCCGGTCTTGTCGAGCAGCAGCGTGGAGACATCGCCCGCTGCCTCGACCGCACGCCCCGACATGGCGAGGACGTTCCGCTGGACCAGCCGGTCCATGCCCGCGATGCCGATCGCGGAGAGCAGCGCGCCGATCGTGGTCGGAATCAGGCACACCAGCAGGGCGACCAGCACGACCATCGAGAGATGCGAGCCCGCGTAGTCCGCGAACGGCGGCAGCGTGGCCACCGCGAGCAGGAAGACGATCGTCAGCGAGGCGAGCAGGATGTTCAGCGCGATCTCGTTCGGCGTCTTCTGCCGGGCCGCGCCCTCGACCAGGGCGATCATGCGGTCGATGAAGGTCTCGCCGGGCTTCGTCGTGATCTTGATGACGATCCGGTCGGACAGGACCTTCGTACCGCCGGTGACTGCGCTGCGGTCGCCGCCCGACTCGCGGATGACGGGAGCCGACTCGCCGGTGATGGCCGACTCGTCGACGGACGCCACGCCCTCGACGACGTCACCGTCGCCGGGGATGATGTCGCCGGCCTCGCACACCACCAGATCACCGATGCGCAGCCCGGTACCGGGCACCTGCTCCTCGCGGTCACCCACGAGCCGCCGGGCCACGGTGTCGGTCTTGGCCTTCCTCAGCGTGTCGGCCTGGGCCTTGCCTCGTCCCTCGGCGACCGCCTCCGCCAGGTTGGCGAAGATCACGGTCAGCCAGAGCCAGGCGCTGATCGCCCAACCGAACCAGTCCCCCGGGTCCTTGAAGGAGAACACCGTGGTCAGCAGCGAGCCGATCCACACGACGAACATCACCGGGGACTTGACCATCACCCGCGGATCAAGCTTGCGGCAGGCGTCCGGCAGCGACTTCAGCAACTGCTTGGGATCGAACAGGCCAGCGCCGACACGTCCCTCGGCGGCCTTGTGCCCGGTCGGCACATCGCTGTGGGGTGCCCGGGTCGGGGTGACAGTGGACATCGAGTCCTCAGGCTTCTCTGTACGGGTTTTCTCTGTACGTGGCTTCTCTGTACGTGGCTTCTCTGTACGGGTGGTCATGACGCCAGCCCCTCGGCCAGCGGCCCCAACGCGAGCGCCGGGAAGTAGGTCAGACCGGTGATGATCAGAATCGCGCCCACCAACAGGCCGGTGAACAGCGGCTTCTCGGTACGCAGGGTGCCCGCGGTCTCCGGCACCGGCTTCTGCTCGGCGAGCGAACCGGCAAGGGCCAGCACGAACACCATGGGCAGGAAGCGGCCGAGCAGCATGGCGATACCCAGGGTGGTGTTGAACCACTGGGTGTCGGCGTTCAGCCCGGCGAAGGCCGAGCCGTTGTTGTTCGACGCGGACGTGTAGGCGTACAGGATCTCGGAGAAGCCGTGCGCCCCGCTGTTGGTCATCGAGTTGCCCGGGGTCGGCAGGGCCATCGCCACGGCGGTGAAGACCAGCACCAGTGCCGGGGTGATGAGGATGTAGCAGGCCGCGAACTTGATCTCGCGGGTGCCGATCTTCTTGCCGAGGTACTCGGGCGTACGGCCGACCATGAGCCCCGCGATGAACACCGCGATGATCGCCATGATGAGCATGCCGTAGAGGCCGGAGCCGGTACCGCCGGGCGCGATCTCGCCCAGTTGCATGCCCAGGATCGTGATACCGCCGCCGAGCCCGGTGAACGAGGAGTGGAAGGAGTCCACCGCACCCGTCGACGTCAGCGTGGTCGACACCGCGAAGATCGACGAGGCGCCCACACCGAAGCGCTGCTCCTTGCCCTCCAGGGCACCACCCGCGATCTGGAACGCCGGTCCGTGGTGGGCGAACTCGGTCCACATCATCAGGGCGATGAAACCGACCCAGATGGTCGCCATGGTGGCGAGGATCGCGTACCCCTGCTTGAGACTGCCGACCATGCGGCCGAAGGTGCGGGTCAGTGCGAACGGGATGACCAGCAGCAGGAAGATCTCGAAGAGGTTGGTGAACGGGGTCGGGTTCTCGAACGGGTGGGCGGAGTTGGCGTTGAAGTACCCGCCACCGTTGGTGCCGATCTCCTTGATGGCTTCCTGCGAGGCGACCGCGCCCCCGTTCCACTGCTGCGAACCGCCCATGAACTGCCCGACCTCGTGAATGCCGGCGAAGTTCTGGATCGCACCGCACGCCACCAGCACGATCGCCGCGACGACGGACATCGGCACCAGGATGCGTACGACACCACGGACCATGTCGGCCCAGAAGTTGCCGAGTTCACCGGTACGGGAGCGCGCGAACCCACGTACGAGGGCCACGGCGACGGCGATACCGACGGCCGCCGAGACGAAGTTCTGGACGGCAAGGCCGCCGGTCTGCACCACATGGCCCATGGCCTGTTCGCCGTAGTACGACTGCCAGTTGGTGTTCGAGACGAACGACGCGGCGGTGTTGAACGCCTGGTCCGGATCGATGGAGCTGAAGCCGAGCGAGCCCGGCAGCACACCCTGGAGCCGCTGCAACAGGTACAGGAACAGGACACCGACCGCGGAGAACGCGAGGACACCGCGCAGGTACGCGGGCCAGCGCATCTCCGTGTTCGGGTCGGCGCCGATGCCCTTGTAGATCCACTTCTCCACACGCCAGTGCTTGTCGGAGGAGTAGACCTTGGCCATGTAGTCGCCGAGCGGGACATAGGCGAGCCCCAGTGCCACTGTCAGAGCGAGCAGCTGGAGAACGCCGGCAAGTACGGGACCCATCTGCGTCTCAGAACCTCTCCGGGAAGAGCAGGGCGAGGACGAGATAGCCCAGCAGGGCGACGGCCACGACGAGGCCGACGATGTTCTCGGCGGTCACAGCTTCGTCACCCCCTTGGCGGCGAGAGCCACCAGCGCGAACACCGCGATCGTGGTGACGACGAAGGCCAGATCGGCCATCGCGAACTCCTAGCTGAGATTCGGAAACGAATCGGACAACTAGAGAGAAGCGCCTCCGTGGCCGGATTCGGCCCCCGTTGACACCTCCCTGACGGCATCACGCACACCTTTGACGGAACTCATACGGCCGACGCCGTGAGGCCGTCGGGGGGCCTGAGCCCCGGATGCGCAGCCGGCAGATCACCGGGGCGGTGTCCCGGCGCACGTCGTGCGCGACCACCGCGCCCCGCCGGTTCTGTAGCAGCCGCTGCCACCACCGCTCCGGCTCCACCTCGGAGACCGGCGACGGCCCCGGGGGCCAGGAACTCCGGTTCTCCACGAGCTCCCCCGAACGCCACATCCCCCTCACCCGCATCGTGATCACGATCGGCCGCTGCCGACAGCCCACGGGATCAACCCCTGGCATCGACCTCGCCGCCGCCCCGCAAGACCCGGGTGTCTCCCACAGGCACGACATCCTCGTCCGGCAACCCGACTCCACCTGGTCCGTCATCGACCAGAACTCCACCGACAAGCCGCTCACCAGGGTTTTTGGGACCCGACAAACGCTGGGGGGAACCAGGGGAGAAACACCTGGCAGCGTCGAAGTCAGCCGTCGCGTTCCGCGCCGACGAGGACGAAGGCCATCGTGACCGGTCGGCCGCTGCGGTTGCGCCAGCCGTGGCGGGTGCCGTTCTGGATCACGATGTCCCCTGCCGAGAGGCGGGTGCACCGGCCGTCGTCGAGTTCGAGGACGACCTCGCCCTGCAGCACGATGCCGTAGTCCACGGTCGGTGTCGCGTGCATGCCGTCGGGCTCGATGAGATCCGCGATGCCGGGCGAGTCGACGCGCTGCTCGCGGTCGAAGGCCACGGGGTCGAACGCCGGGTCGGCCATCGCGGTGTCCGGCGGGAAGGTCAGGACGATGAACCGCGTGCCGCCGGGCGCCGGCAGCAGGCTGCTGACCTTCAGAGTGGGGTCCTCTCCGGTCCGGCTGAGCTGCTCGCCGGGTTCGGTGGCCCACGGCAGGCGGGACACCCAGCCCGGCAGACTGGTGAACTCCCGGCTGCGCGGGACGGGGCCGTCGCTGACGACGACCGACCTGCCGTTCTCGTCGTGGCCGGTGACGACTCTGCGCATGCGTCTCTCCTCGGTCGGGTCTGTGTGGTCAGTCGGCCAGGCCGCTGCGAGGCTCGGTCGCCGCCCCGAGCGCGTTCGACCAGGCGTCGAGGACGCCCGCCACCGTCGGAGCGGGCGCCCGGAGCAGGGACGATGCCGCCGTGCGTACGAACAGCCGGTGCCGGTCGTCCGTGAGGTACTCCACCGGGGACTTGCCGTCCACGCGCGCGAGCAGCAGCGCCGGCAGCAGTGCTGCGGCCCGCGCTTCGATGATCGGCCGGGGCTCCCAGTCGACGCACCGGACGTACTCCTCGGTCAACGCCCGGGCGGACCGCAGGAGTTCGGCGCGGCGCCCGGGCACCACCAGGCTTTTGAGGAGCAGATGGTTGACGCAGAAGGCGAGGTCGAAGGCCGGGTCGCCGTACCAGGCGCACTCGGCGTCCAGCAGCACGGGCCCGGACGGGCCGACGAGGATGTTCTTGGGACTGACGTCACCGTGCACCAGGGCCAGGTGCGTAGTGGCCGTGCGGTGGGCGAGGCCCCTGAGGATGTCACTCAGACCGGGGTGCACGGCAGCGGTGGCCAGCAGGTACGGCTCGATGCGCAGCGCGTGGAAGTTGTCGTCGGTGGCGAACTCCGCGGCGAGGGCGTTGTCGCCGACGCTCTGCGCGTGCAGGGTGCCGAGCAGTTCCCCGACGGCCGCCGCGGTCTCCACCCGCACCTCGCCGTCCAGCAACCGCGCCTTCCACATGGGGTAGTGCTCGGGCGGCAGGAACGCCATCGCGAAGATGCCGGCTTCGGGGTCGTGGGCCAGCAGTTCGGGCACGCTGTCCGGGCGGTGCCGGGACGCGAACCGCATCCACGCCCATTCGTAGGCGTTGCGCGACACCGGTGCCTGCCAGTCGGCGGCGACTTTCAACTTGGCCAGGGCGCGTTTGACGCAGAGGGAGCGTCCCGGCAGGTCCACTCGCCACAGGTCGGACGAGACACCGCCGGTCAGTGGCGTCCAGCGTGCTGTTTCGGCGGGCCCGGCGAGCTTGTGGGTGGTCAGGAAGTCGGTCAGCGCGGATTCCGGGCCCCTCTGCGCTGATGGCCGGCTCATCGACGGTCCCCCGGCCCGGCAGACAGACCACGGGGAGTGTTGCAGGCGTGGGCCGGTGCCTCGCCCGCCAGGATCCGTACGACCTCCTCGGCGGCGCGGCGGCGCAGTTCCGTGACCGACGCGTCGGAGGAGAAGGCGATGTGCGGGGTGAGGAGAGCGCCCGGCTGGTCCAACAGTGCGGCGGGGACATGCGGTTCGGTCTCCAGGACGTCGAAGGCGGCTCCGTCCAGGTGCCCGCTGTCCAGCGCCTTGATCACCGCGTCGGTGTCCACCAGGCCGCCTCGGCTGACGTTGACCAGCAGGCCGCCCGGTGGCATCAGTGCCAGCTGCTCGGCGCCGATGATGTGGTGCGTGGCGGGCGTGAGGGGCACGTGGAGGATCACCACGTCGCTGCGGCGCAGCAGCTCCTCCATGCCCACCATCTCCACTCCCGGGGCGTCCTTCGGCGGGTGCGGGTCGTGGGCCAGGATCCGGCAGCCGAACGCGCCGAGCTTGCGCACGGTGGCGCGTCCGATACGGCCGTGTCCGACGACGCCGCAGGTCAGCGTCGACAGGCGGCGCAGCCGGGCGCCGGCGGGGTTCCAACGGCCCGCGCGGACTTCCCGGTCGGAGACGGCCAGGCCCCTCGTCCAGGCCAGGACCATACCGACGGCGTGGTCGGAGACCTCCTCGACGCAGTAGTCCGGCACGTTGGTGACCCACACACCGCGCTCGGTGGCGGTGTCCACGGCGATGTTGTCGAGGCCGACACCGAGTCTGGCCACGATCCGCAGCTCCGGCGAGGTGCCGATAGCGGTGGCGGAGACGGGGGCCCAGCAGGTCAGGATGCCGTCCGGCCGATGCTCGGCCACCAGTTCCTCGATCGTCTCGGCGGAGGCGGGATCGGCGGGGCCGGTCACCAGGGTGTGGCCCGCCTCTTCGATGACCGATCGCTCGACGGAGTCGTCGGGCCAGGCGTGGTCGGTGAGCAGCACGGTGCCGGAGCGGCTCGGTGGTTTCATGGCAGGTCGTCCTCGCAGAATCGTGCGGCCGCAGCGGGCCGGCGGGCGTCGCGCCCCGTCGTGTCCGGTGAGCGGGTCTGATCGCCACCCGGAGGGGCGGCCGTCGGCATGTCCGGTCGGACCGTCGGCCGCCCGAGGTGGATGGAGGGGGTCGCCGGGCTCGGGTCCGGTGTCGTCGGCGCTCGCCGACTTGTGGTCGGTGCGGGCGCCGCAGTACGCCCCTGGATCGGGTCACGAGATGCCGGGGCACGTCGAATCACTTTGTCACAGCCACGTGATGCTAACGATAGCACTGAGGGTCTTCGACACGTCAAGAGTGCCGGCGCACACCTGGTCTCCGGCCCGCCCGCGGCAGAACCGGTTCAGGGCCGAGGAACCCGGTCATCACGGGAAAACGAGGAACGCGGAAGAAATCCGGCGTTCACGTCTTGACGCGCCGGAGACTTCCCCTTCATGGTTTCTGCCAGCGCCGACCGTGTGACCGACAAGTGTCCGCACGGGGTCCGGCTGTCGAAGACGCCATAGCCACGGACGTCCCCGACGGGCGATATACGGCTGAATTCCGCATGCGGTGTCCGACCGCGCGGCAGCACATCGCCCCCATTCCCTGAGTCGACGACGGCATCGCCGTCGCCGTTTCGAGTCCGTGTTCAGCTCACCGCTTCCCGTCATCGCCCGTGCGGCCCCGTACGGACGATGGATCCGCCGCGGCCTGCCGTGGCCCATTCCTCTCAGGAGCCGCTATGACTCACGCAGCGCAAGTCGACACCAGTGCGGTGCCCGCGAACGAAACGCGGGAAAGCAGTCGTCCCCCCATTTCCCGTCCCATGATCGGGGTGGGCTTCCTGCTGATCGTCCTCTCCTACATGGTCAACGCGATGGACCGCCAGGTCTTTCCCCCGCTGCTGCCCAACATCCGTGCGGACTACGGGTTCTCCCTGGAGCAGGGCGGGCTGCTGGCGACCAACTTCACCCTCGGCATGGCCCTGGCCGGCCTGCCGGCGGGCTATCTCCTGGACCGCTTCCGCCGCAAGACCGTGCTGCTGGTCAGCATCGTGATCTACTCCCTGGGCACGATGGCCACGCCGCTGGCGACCGGTTTCGCCGACATGACGCTGTACCGGGTCGTCTCGGGCTTCGGTGAGGGCATGCAGTCCGCCGCCATCTTCGCGGCGCTCGGCGCCTTCTTCGCCCACCGACGGGGCCTGGCATTCGGCATCATCGGCATGGGCTATTCCATCGGCGTGTTCATCGCCCCGCTCATCGGCGTCCGGCTGACGAGCGCGCACGGCACCTGGCACTCGCCCTTCTACCTGTTCGGCGCGGCCGGGCTGCTGATCGCCGTCGCCTGCCTGTTCCTGGTGAAAACCGGCCTGACCGAACACTCCGTCGAGAAGGTCGTCTCGACCAGGACCTACGAGTACATGCCGGCCTCCGCCTACAACCGCAACACCATCGCGCTGGCCGTCCACTCGGTCATCAGCGGTGTGGCCATCTACGGGTTCCTCGGCCTCTACCCGACGTACCTCATCACCTCGCTGCACTACACCTCCGGGCAGGCCGCACTGGCCATGAGCCTCCTGGGCTTCGGCGGCATGTCCGCCGTTCTCGGCGGCTGGCTCGGCGACCGTGTGAACCAGCGCAACCTGCTGATCGGGAGCATGCTGGCAATCTCCGCCATCAGCGTGTGCATCTACGAAACACGGGCCGGAGTCGGCCCGCAGTGCGTGTTCGCGTTCCTCATGGGCGCCTTCGGCCTGGGCTTCATCTATCCCAACACCAACAGTGCGATGCAGCGGTCCGTCCGTCCCGAGCAGATCGGGCGGGCCTCCGGTCTCTTCGTCACCAGTTACTACGGAACGGCGGCGTTCTCGGGCCTGCTCTTCGCGGCCCTGGTGGACTCCTTCGGCTGGAGCCGCGCGGGACTGCTCCAGGTCATGGCCCTCCCACTGCTGGGCGTCCTGGCGCTGCTCTTCGTCCGCCCCGCGCAGTTCAACAACGCGGTGCGCTAGCGGGTCGGCGCCGCCACGCCACAGGGGCCTGCCCACCGCCGAGCGGTGGGCAGGCCCCTGTGCAAGTTCGTCCGGCGGACGTCCGGAGTCAGCGGCTCTCGGCCACCACCGGATTGCGCAGAACGCCGATGCCCTCGATCTCCACCTCGACCTCGTCCCCGGGACGGATCGGTCCGACACCCGCGGGCGTGCCGGTCATGATCGCGTCGCCGGGCAGCAGCGTCAGATAGCGGCTGAGGTAGCTGACGATGTCGGGAACGGCGAGCAGCAGGTCGGAGGTGCTCGCCGACTGCATGACGGTGCCGTTCACACGGGTCGTCAGGGACAGTCCCGAGGAGTCGAGTCCGGTCACGACGACCGGCCCGAGGGGAGCGAAGGTGTCCTGCCCCTTTCCGATGAGAAGCGTTCCGAATGCGCTCTCCTTGCGCTGGACGATGCGGTCGCTGACGTCATTGCCGCACGTATAGCCGAGGATGTACTCGTGGGCCTCGGAGGGTTTCACATGGCGGGCTTCCTTTCCGATGACGACGACCAACTCGCCCTCGAAATGGATCAGTTCACCGTCCGCCGGATAGACAATGGCGTCATCCGGTCCAATCACCGCAGTGCTGGGCTTCATGAAGCACACGGGAACTTCCGGAACCTCTCGGTCGGTCTCGTCAATGTGTGAGGCGTAGTTGTAGGCGAACCCGAAGACCCGGGGCCGCTCCAGCGGCGCTAGAACGACCACGTCGCCGACTTCGTCGACATGCCCCGTAGGGGACAGTCCGTTGAAGGGGTCACCCTCGAATCTCGCGATCCTGGTGTCACCGGCTTCGAGTTCTCCGTAATGTCGCACACCGTCGACGGCATACCTGACGATCCGCACGGACACCTCCGCAACTAGGCAGCCACGGGCGGCTGCACGGCCCATCCAGCAGTGCTAACGTTAGCATGAGGGTGATGATCAACTCGGCGCTCCCACTTCCCGACCACTGAGCGCGACGAGAGCGCTATCGTTGGCACACGGAAAGTGACGGCAGCGGGACCAGCCAGCTCAAGGGGGCCTTACGTGATCACGACCAGGGACATCGCCGAACGCCTCGGAATCTCCGTCTCGACGGTCGGCCGGGCGCTCTCCGACGACGCCCGCATCAGCGAGGAGACCAAGTTCCGGGTCCGCCAGGCCGCTTCCGAGATGGGGTACGTCGGCAACCGCGCCGCCCGGATGATGCGCGGCGCGTCCAGCAACGTGGTCGCGCTGGTCATCCCGGACATCCGCAACAGCTTCTACTCGACGATCGCGCACGAGCTGTCCAAGAACATGGAGGCCGAAGGCTTCCAGCTGATGCTCTCGGAGACCGACGACGACCGACTGGTGGAGCTGAGCCACCTGCGCGAGCTGTCCGCCAACCGCGTCGCCGGCGTCATCATCGTGCCTACCGCACGCCCGCACAGCGAGTCGGTCAAGCTGCTCAAGGCCGTACCGCACCTTCAACTGCTGCGCCGCCACCCGTCGCTCGGCGCCCAGTGGTTCGGCGTGGACGACCACGAGGCACTGCGCCGGGCCACGGCCCATCTGGTGGCGCTGGGCCACACCCGGATCGCCTACCTGGGCGGACCCGAGGAACTGCCCACGGGAGCGGAGCGTCTGCGCGGTTTCCGCAGCGCCCTGAGCGAGGGCGGTCTGCCGGACGACGCCGGGCGTGCGGAGCTGGGGCCGCCGTCGTCCGTGGACCACGGGCGTGAGGCGGTGCGGCGGCTGCTGACGGGGCCGGACGCGCCCACCGGTCTCGTACTGGGATCGATCCAGCTCACCCGGGGGGTCCTGGAGGAGTTGTCCGAACAGGGCGTGAAGGTGCCCGGGGAACTGTCCGTGGTCGGCTTCGGGGACGAGCCCGGGTTCTCCTGGTGGGGTCCCGGGCTCACCACGACCGGTCTGCCCATCCAGGAGATGGCCACCGGCTGCGCGCTGTGGCTGATGCGCCGGCTCAAGACCAAGCCGGGCAACGACGGCCCGTACACCTCGGTCTCCCCCGGCTCGCTGATCCTGCGCGGCAGCACGGCACCGCCTGGCGGAAAGGCCCCGTCCAGGTCCGTCTGAGCCAGAAGAGGCCTCACCCACGAACACCGAGGGCGCCCGAAGTGCATCCGCTCCGGGCGCCCTCGTACGCCTGCGCCGCCGGGTCAGTACGTCCCGCTGCGCAACTGTTGCATGACTCGGGCGGTGCGGGCGAGTTCGTCGAGGACCAGCTCGGCGGCGGCCTCGTGCACCTTGCCGGGCCTGAAGTCGCCGTCCTCGACGAGCTGACCGACGAACGGGATGCTCACGGTCGGACCGATCGGCAGCATCCTGAGGTTCGCCACGACCTGCTTGCCCATCTGCACGGCCCGGGTCCCTGCCGAGACGCCTCCGTAGCTGACGAACCCGGCCGGTTTGTGGTGCCACTCCACGGCGAGGTAGTCCCACGCGTTCTTCAACGGGGCGGGGAAGCCGCCGTTGTATTCCGGGGTGACGAAGACGAACGCGTCCGACGCCTCGACGATCCGGCTCCATTCGCGGGTGTGGCTCTTCGTGTACCGCTGAAGGGCGGGTGGATGCGGCTCGTCGAAGAAGGGCAGAGCTAGTTCGTGCAGGTCGACGATGTGCGGCTCGAACCGGTCGCACTCCGCGACCCGCCCGGCGAACCAGTCCGCGACGGACCTGCCCACCCGTCCGGGGCGAGTGCTGGCCACAACGATGGTGAGGGTCATGGGCGCCGGGGAGGGCTGGGCGGTCATGGCGGGTCGCTTTCCTGTCGGCCGGGATCCGGCCCGGCGAACCCACGCCGCCTGTGCTGTCCGTCCGTCCAGGAGAGCGTAGGTCCGCCGGAGTCTCTGCCGGAGCATCTCAGATTGTGCGAACGATAGCATTCACGTTGCGACAGGCCAAGAGATGCAAGCAGTCACACGGGGCCAGCGAATCGAAGGACCACTCACCCCTTGACAGAGACGTCACCACTTTGCACGATTGCGCTATCGATAGCACTGTGGAGCCGCAGCGGACGAGCCGAACGAGCAACCCTCGTCACCTCCCATTTCGCTTTCTCCCCCTCGTTCGTGCCCGTACGCCTCCGGCTCCGGGGCCGCCCGTCCGAACTCCGAAAGGTCGCACCGCAATGACAGACTCGCGGATCGCCAGGCTCCACGGCCGCAGGGTGTGGGACTCACGCGGTCGCCCGACCGTCGAGGTCGAGGTACGCCTCGCGGACGGCGCGACCGGGCGGGCCATCGCCCCGGCGGGAGCCTCGACGGGCCAGGGCGAGGCACTCGACCTCCGCGACGGCGGCAGCCGCTTCGGCGGCCTCGACGTCCGGCGCGCGGTGGGCTCGGTGAACCACGAGATCGCGCCCGCCCTCCTGAACCGCGACGCGGCCGACCAGGAGGCCGTCGACCGGCTTCTGGTGGACCTCGACGGAACCCCCGACCGCAGCCGGCTCGGCGGCAACGCGCTCGTGGCCACGTCCATGGCGGTCCTGCACGCCGGCGCCGCGTCGGCGGGCGTACCCCTGTGGCAACACCTGGCGGGCGGACGCCGGGTCCGCATCCCCCTCCCCGAGATCCAGATATTCGGCGGCGGCGCCCACGCGGACCGCCGCGTCGACGTCCAGGACTTCATGGTGATGTGCCCCGCGGCGCGGAGCTTCGCCGAGGCCCTGGACTGGACGGCGGAGATCTACCGGGCCGCCGGCGGTCTGATGCGGCAGGCGGGCAAGGCGCAGGGGGTCGCCGACGAAGGCGGTTTCTGGCCGGCGTTCGACTCCAACGAGGAGGCCCTGGAGACGCTGACCCGGGCGATCGAGAGCGCGGGCTTCGCTCCCTCGACCCAGGTCGGTATCTCGCTGGACGTCGCGGCCTCGCAGTTCGGCAGCGGCGGGCAGTACAGGCTGGCTCTGGACGACCGCACGCTGGACACCGCCGCGCTGATCGACATGCTGGGCGGCTGGATCGAGCAGTATCCGATCCTGTCCGTCGAGGACCCGGTGGGCGAGGACGACCACGAGGGCATGCTGGAGTTCACCCGGCGCCACGGCCACCGCTGTCAGGTCATCGGCGACGACTACCTGGTCACGAACGCCAAGCGGGTCGAGGCCGCGGCGGCCGGCGGGGCGGCGAACGCCGTGCTCGTCAAGCCCAACCAGGCCGGCACGGTCACGGAGGCGTTCCAGGCCCTGCGGGCCGGGAAGGAAGCCGGCTTCGGCACGATCGTCTCGGCGCGTTCCGGGGAGACCGAGGACATCACCATCGCCCACCTGAGCGTGGGCTGGGACGCGGGCCAGCTCAAGGTGGGCTCGTTCACCCGCTCCGAACGCATGGCCAAGTGGAACGAGGTTCTGCGCATCGAGGAATCCCTCGGTGAATCCGCAGAATTCAGCGGCTGGTCCGCCTTTCCATTCGCCGGATCCGGGGCCTCCACGACCAAGCCGTAGAACGGCCGCACAGCATTACAGTCATCGAAGTCGCAGTCATCGAATTCCAGAGCCGATCCGAGCACGGAGACCAGCATGCTGCCACCCGTCAATCTGCGCCCGAGTTTCAATATCACCCGCTCCAGTCACGTGCGTCTCACGGTCGCCGATCTGGCCGAGAGCCGGAACTTCTACGTGAACGTGCTGGGGCTGGTCGTCAGCGACGAGGACGAGCGCACCTGCTATCTGCGCGGCCTGGCCGAAGCCTGCCACCACAGCCTCGTCCTGGAACTGGACGAAGAGGGTGCGGGCCGGTGCCGGAGGATCGGCTTCCGGGTCTTCTTCGACGAGGACCTCGACCTCGCGTACGCCTGGTTCCGTGAGCGGGGACTGCCCGCCGAGTGGGTCGACACCCCGTACCAGGGCCGTACCCTGCACGTCAGCGACCCCATCGGCACACCGCTCGAACTGTGCGCGCACATGGAGACCCGGCCGCGGCTGCACATCGACTTCGAGCGGTACAAGGGTGCCCACGCACAGCGGCTGGACCACTTCCAGACCTTCGCGCCCGACACCTACGAGCTGTGCGCGTTCTACGGCGAACTCGGCTTCCGCAACTCGGAGTACCTGGAGCACGGCGACAAGCTGCTGGGCGCGTTCATGTACCGCAAGGGCACCTGCCTGGACCTCGCGATCGTCGAGAACACCGGGCCCGCCCTGCACCACTTCGCCTACACCGTCTCCGAGAGCCGCGACATCTTCGCCGCCTGCGACTGGGCGGGCATCCAGGGCTACGGCGACGGCGTGGAGCGGGGCCCCGGACGGCACGGTCCGGGCGGGATGCTCTTCGTCTACCTCCGCGATCCCGACGGGCACCGGGTGGAGGTCTTCAACAGCCACTACCAGACGATCGACACCGAGATCGAGCCGGTCCGCTGGGACGCGGCCTCGCTGAGCACCAACGCCCGCTGGGGCCTCCCGGCCCTGGAGAAGTGGTACTTCGAGGCGTCCCCCTTCGTCGGAGTGCCCCAGATCCCGCCGACCGAGCCGCCGAAGCCCATGTCGCTCGAACGGTTCCTGCTCGAACAGTCGGCGCACTGACCTTCCGTACTCCCAGGAGTGACCATGGCACGAGTCCCCTATCTGCGCCGCGAGGACGCGGACCCCTCGCAGAAGCCCCTGTACGACCGGCTGGAAGCCGAGCGCAAGGTGCCGACGGCGAACATCTTCCTCGCCCTCACCAACGCGCCGGCCCAGCTGGACGCCTTCCTGACCTACGCCAACTCGCTGCGGGCCGCCGACCTCAGCCCCAGGCTGCGGGAACTGGCGATCCTGACCGTGGGGTACGCGACCCGGTCGGCGTACGAGGTGGCGCACCACCAGTCGCACGGGCTGAAGGCCGGGCTCACCGGGGAACAGCTCGCGGCGGTGGCCGACTTCGAGTCGTCCGAGCTGTTCGACGCCACGGAGAAGGCGGTGATGCGGCTCGCGAAGGAGTCCACGCTCCACGTCGACGTCTCGGAGGAGACATGGCGTGCCGCCGCCGACCGGCTGACGGACAAGCAGATGGTCGAACTGTCGTTGTCCATCGCCTGGTACAACTCCGGCGTCCGCATCATGGGGCTGCTGGACATCGACCTCGAAGACAATTACCCGCACCCTTTCCCGAATTCGTAGGGAATTTTTGACATCTCCGCCCGGGCCGCTGGGACGGAGCGGTTTCAAGGAGTGTTTCAATGGCGAAAATGCTCGCTGCACGACTGCACGCACTCGGTGAGCCGATGTCCGTGGACACGATCGACAGACCCACTCCACGACCGACCGATGTGCTGGTGCGGGTCAAGGCGTGCGGGATCGTGCCGAACATGGCCAACGTGATCAACAACTGGCCGACCTGGTTCCCGCACCAGCCGTTGCCGAAGTTCCCCGCCATCTTCGGGCTGGACGCCGCGGGCGTGGTCGAGCAGGTCGGTGAGGCGGTGCTGCACACCAAGCCGGGTGACCGGGTGTACGTCAACCCCCTGCGTTCCTGCGGCAGTTGCCAGGTGTGCCGGGGCGGTGAACTGAGCCGATGCCGCTACTTCACCCTGAACGGCTATTTCAGCACCTCCCGTGACGGCCAGCGGATCTTCGACCTGTACCCCTACGGCGGCTTCGCGGAGTACATGACCGCCCCGCAGTACTCGATCGTCAACATCCCGGACAACATGACGTTCGAGCAGGCCGGCAAGCTGGGCTACATCGGCACCTCCTACGGCGCCCTCAAGAACGCCGCGGCAAGCCCCGGCCAGGTCGCCCTCATCGACGGCATCACGGGAACCCTCGGTGTCGCCTCCACCATGCTCGCGCTGGCCTCCGGCGCCTCCCGGATCCTCGGGACCGGCCGCAACGAGGAACTCCTCAAGCGCGTCAAAGAACTCGCCCCGGATCGCATCGAGGTCTTCCGGCTGGGTGACGGCTCCACCGGTGAGTGGGCGAAGTCCCGCACCGGCGGCGAGGGCGCGGACTACGTGATCAGTGCCCTGGGCGCCAAGGCGCCCGTTGAGACGATGCTCGACTCCATGCAGGGCGTCCGGCGGGGCGGCAAGGTCGTCAACGTCGGTGGTGTCGCCGACCGGCTGCCCGTGGACGTCAAGTGGCTCATGGACGAGCAGGTCCAGCTGATCGGCTCCAACTGGTTCAGCACCGCGCAGGGGCAGGAACTCGCCGACATGGTCGCCACGGGCGCCCTGGACCTGTCCTATCTACAGGCCAAGCCGTTCCCGCTGTCCAGGGTCAACGAAGCGATCTCCGGACTCACGGACCGCGACGGCGGATTCAGCAACTACGTCGTCATCCCCTGACGCCAATTTCTGACGACCCGTACTCACCCCGCGTCGGACCTGTCCTGCCCTGACACCGCCGCGGGGTGTCCATCCATCCCACCGGCCGTGCACGCGGCCGGTGCACCCGGCAGGACGGAGGAGCCGGTGGAACTGCGCTGGCTGGAAACGTATGTCACCGTCGCGGAGGAACTGCACTTCGCCCGCGCGGCGGACCGGCTGCACCTGGCTCCCTCGGCGCTCAGCGCCCAGGTCAGGGCACTGGAGTCGCACCTGGGGGTCCGTCTGATCGACCGCGGACGACGCACCCGCCCGGCTCTCACCGGCGCCGGGCGGTTGTTCCTCGAAGAGGCACGGCTGACCCTCGCGCAGGCCGCCCGGGCGGAGGCGGTGGGCCGGCGTGCCGGTCGCGGGGAGCTGGGGCACGCCGAGATCGCCTACGTGGCCTCCGCCGCCTTCTCCGGTGTGCTGACCGACGTCCTCACCCGGTGCGCGGCCCTCGACACCCATCTCACCGTGCAGGTGCGCGAGTTGGAGACACCGGCCCAGCTGGAGGCCCTGTCCTGCGGGGACGTCGACGTCGGCTTCCTGCGCTGGCGGCCGGAGTACCCGGCCGGGATCACGGCCACCTGTCTGCTCGCCGAGGACGTCGTCCTGGCGCTGCCGGACGGCGCACCGCTGGCGGCGTACGAGACGGTGCCGGCGGCGGAGTTGCGCCATGAGCGGTTCGTGGCGCCGCACTTCGACGAGGAGTACGGCTGCCGCGACCAGATCCTGGAGGTGGCGGAGCGGGGCGGTTTCAGCCCTCAGTACGCGCCTCCGGTACGGGACTTCATCGCCGCGCTCACTCTGGTGGGCGGCGGTCTCGCCGTCGCGCTGGTGCCGGACTCGCTGCGCCGCGTACGGATACCGGGTGTCGCCTACCGCCCGCTGGCCGACGTACCGCTGACCACCCGGCTGGTGGGCGCGTACCGCAGGGGCGAGACCTCACCCGCGGTACGCGGCGTGATCCGGCGTCTGCGGGCGACGTCCACGACCGCCGTCGCCTGACGCCACGGTGCCCCAGCAACGACGAACAGACGCATGGTGGAGGAACACATGACATCGATCAAGCACGTGGGAGTCGTCGGCGCCGGGCAGATGGGCCGGGGCATCACGGAGATCTGCGCCCGGGCCGGGCTGCACGTCACGTTGTGCGACGTGACCGAGGACCGGGCCCGTGCGGGACTGGCGGGCGTGGCGGACTCCCTGCTCAAGGCGGAGAAGCGCGGAACCATCACCTCGCAGGACCGCGCCCGTGCCCTGGCCGGTGTGTCGGTCACCGCTGACCTCTCCCGCCTGTCCGGGGCGGACCTGGTCATCGAGGCCGCTGTGGAGGACGAACAGGCCAAGACCGCGCTGTTCCGGCAGCTGGACGACGTGGTCGCCGACCCGGCGGCCGTACTGGCCAGCAATACCTCCTCGATCCCCATCGCCCGGCTCGCGGCCGCGACCCGGAGGCCGGAGGCGGTGGTCGGGCTGCACTTCTTCAACCCGGTCCCCGTCATGCCGCTGGTCGAGGTGATCCCGTCGCTGCGGACCTCGAAGGCCACGGAGCTGCGCGTGCTTGACTTCGTGGGCGAGGTCCTGGGCAAGAAGACGGTCCTGGCGCAGGACCGCGCCGGCTTCGTCGTCAACTCCCTCCTGGTTCCCTACCTGTTGGCAGCGGTGCGGATAGTGGGCTCCGGCACGGCGACGGCGGAGGACATCGACACCGGGATGACGGCGGGCTGCGCCCACCCGATGGGCCCGCTGCGCCTCGCCGATCTGATCGGACTGGACACCGTGTCCGCGATAGGCGAGGCGCTGTACGAGGAGTACAAGGAACCGCTGTACGCCCCTCCCCCGCTGCTGCGCCGCATGGTCGAGTCGGGGCTGCTGGGCCGCAAGTCGGGACAGGGGTTCTTCAATTACCGGGCGGCCTGAGAACCCCAAGGCCGTCGTGGAACGACGAGCGACATGCGCTCGGTGCCCAGAGGCCGACGGCAAGGCGAGGTGCGCCCGGTCGGCTTGACGCAACGGCGCGGCGCCGAGGGTGCGTACTCCGGTTAGTACTCCAGCCGTAGATCGTGATCTCGATGGTGAGGGCGCCGAGGCGACAGTCGGACAGCGTCGACCATCTGGCCGAGACCGCCCACGCTGTCGGCTCCTTCTCCCTCTACCCGAGTTCACCGAGACGGAGGGCATCCCTTATCTCGCTGAGCTTTGCGGTCGTCGCCGGGGTCTGCTCCTGCGCTTGTTCAGCGAGTCGGAGGGCATCGTCAATCTCGCTGAGCTTCGCCGAGGACAGGACGGCCGCCCGCTCTATCAGGTCGTCCCGGGACACAGTGGTCAGCCACGTGCACGGGGTGAAGCCTGGACGCGGGAACGCGAGCCGCAGCACGCCTTCGAACGGCAGTCCTTCACCGGCGCCCACCATCACTTCGATGCCCAGACCGCTGATGTCGACGCCCGCCGGAGCAACGACCTGCATCACCCGGATCCCGGACGTGTCCTCTCCCGACAGCAGTACGACCAACCTCCGCTCGTCGAACTGAACCCACCAGACTTCGCCACGTTGCACAAGTCCTCCAAATACAGGACGGCAGGCAGACGCTGCGCGAGCCTGACGCGCTGTGGAGACGGGTGCGGCCACCGTTGATCATCGGTGTGTGAAGACAAACGATCATGCGGTGGCCGCAGGTCACAGCGTAAACCCTGCCCACTGGCAGGAGGCGTTCGAGGGCCTGATGAGCCGGATAGCGGGACGGTTCACGCGGGTCGAATCCCGGCGCCGAGCCCGGAAATTGGTACTCGGCCTGCTGTCGGACCTCCCGCGCAAGAACTGCTGGACCATCGCCGAGTGGGCCGGGGACAGGACCCCGGACGGCATGCAGCACCTGCTCGGGCGGGCCAAGTGGGACGCCGACCAGGTCCGCGACGACGTGGGTGACTACGTGGTGGAGCATCTGCACGACGACGAGGCGGTGCTGGTGGTCGACGAGACCGGCGACGTGAAGAAAGGCACCGACACTGTCGGTGTCCAGCGCCAGTACACCGGCACCGCCGGACGCGTCGAGAACAGCCAGGTAGCCGTTTACCTCGCCTACTCGACCCCGCGAGGGCACGCGGCGATCGACCGGGAACTCTATGTTCCGCGTTCCTGGACCTCCGACCCCGACCGCTGCCGGGCCGCCGGACTCGGTGACAAGACGGAGTTCGCGACCAAGCCAGAGCCGGCCGCCCGCATGGTCACCCGATTCCTGGACGCCGGCCACCGGGCCGCATGGGTCGCGGGAGACGAGGTCTACGGCGGCAACCCGAGGCTGCGCGCCGCGCTGGAGGAACGCGGCACCGGCTACGTGCTAGCGGTGGCCTGCTCGCACGAAGTCACCACAGGCGCCGGGAAGTTCCGCGCGGATACGCTGGCCAGGAAGGTGCCCAAGAGGGCCTGGCAGAAGCTGTCCGCAGGGGTCGGAGCCAAGGGCCACCGCTTCTACGACTGGGCCGTCATCGACCTCACCGACCCCCGGCCCGGGAGCCAGCAGTTGCTGATCCGCCGCAACCGCAGCACCGGCGAACTCGCGTACTACCGCTGCTACTCGCCGGCCGCAGTGCCGCTGACCACCCTGGTCCGCGTCGCTGGATCAAGGTGGCGGGTCGAGGAGTTTTTCCAGTCCGGCAAGGGCTTGGCGGCCTTGGACGAGCACCAGGTCCGGCGCTACTCGTCCTGGTCCCGCTGGGTCACCCTGGCCATGCTTGCGCACGCCTTCCTCGCCGTCGTCCGCGCGAACGAACACGACCGTCATCCCTCACCCGACGAGCTGATACCGCTCACCTGCAACGAGATCCAACGACTGTTCATCACGCTCGTCATCCAACGCGTCTTTGACCCTGTCCACCGGCTTGGCTGGTCCGTCTGGCGACGCCGCCACCAGGCCCGATCCCAGACCAGCCACTACCGACGACAAGCTGCTCAAGCATGAAGATCACGATCTACGGGTGGAGTATTAGGCTCAGAAGATCGTTGTTCACAGACCGCTATGAGGGAGCCATGGCCGTCACCTACTTGATGCTCGCGCGGCTACCTGAAGGGGGCTTGGGTGCCTTCGACGCTTATGAAAGCGCTGTTCTGCCGCTCCTTGCCGAGTATGGCGGGCGTCTTGAGCGCCGACTTCGCACCATGGACGATCAGGTCGAGGCCCACCTCCTGACTTTTCCCGGCAGCGAGGATCTCGCTGCCTACCGGGCGGATCCCCGGCGCTCTGCCGCTGCACCGCTGCTGGAGTCGTCCGGGGCAGCGGTCGAACTGCTCGCGGTGCGCGACGTTTAGTCTGCCTCTTCCGCGGCGCGCTCGTCGGTCCCCTCCGCCTGGGTGGTCAGCGGAACGCCGGGTGTCCGGTGATCGCCTGACCGACGACGAGCGTGTGCATCTCGCTGGTGCCTTCGTAGGTCATGACGGACTCCAGGTTGTTGGCGTGGCGCAGCGGTGAGTACTCCAGGGAGATGCCGCCCGCGCCGAGCACGGTGCGGCACTCCCGTGCGATGGCGATCGCTTCGCGGACGTTGTTCAGCTTGCCGACGCTGATCTGCTCGGGCCGGATGCGGTGCTGGTCCTTGAGCCGCCCCAGGTGGACGGCGAGCAGTGCGGAGTTGCCCAGGGACACGGTCATGTCGGTGAGCTTCTTCTGGGTGAGCTGGAAGGCGCTGATCGGCTTGTCGAACTGGACGCGGGAGTCGGCGTACTCGATGGCCGCCTGGAGCGAGTCGCGGGCGGCGCCGACCGCGCCGAACAGGATGCCGAAGCGGGCCTCGTTGAGGCAGGACAGCGGTCCGCGCAGGCCCTCCGCGTGCGGGAGCCGTGCCGAGTCGGGCAGCCGTACGTTGTCGAAGTACAGCTCCGAGGTGACGGACGCACGCAGCGACATCTTCTGCTTGATGTCCTGGGTGGTGAAGCCGGGTGTGCCGCGCGGGACGAGGAAGCCGAGGATGCCGTCCTCGGTCTGTGCCCAGACGGTGGCGACGTCGGCGATGCCGCCGTTGGTGATCCACATCTTGGAGCCGTTCAGGATCCAGTCGTCGCCGTCGCGGACGGCCCTGGTGCGCATCCCGGCGGGGTTGCTGCCGAAGTCGGGCTCGGTCAGGCCGAAGCAGCCGATCGCCTCACCGGCGGCGAGCCGGGGCAGCCACTCCTGCTTCTGCTCCTCCGAGCCCCACTTCCAGATGGAGAACATCGACAGTGAGCCCTGCACGGACACGAAGCTCCGGAAGCCCGAGTCCGCCGCCTCCAGCTCCATGCACGCGAGGCCGTAGCTGACCGCGTTCGTCCCGGCACAGCCGTAGCCCTCCAGGTGCATGCCCAGCACGCCCAACTTGCCGAGTTCGGGGGCGAGTTCGCGGGCGAAGTGCGCGTTCTCGAACCACTCGCCGATGTATGGGCGCACCCTGTCGGCGAGGAACTTGGCCACGGTGGCCTGGATCTCGCGTTCCTCGTCGGTGAGGGTGGAGGAGAAGTCGAGCAGGTCGAGGGGGTCCTTCATCGGCTTGGCGCCGCTCATCGTGAGCTCCTGGGAGTTGTGGTGATCGGTTCGGTTGTGGCAACTGCACGGGGAACGGCCGGATGACCGCTCTTCCCGCCGCTCAGGTGTGGTCGGAAACGCGGTGGAGGATCTCCGTGGTGTGCTGGCCCAGGCGCGGCGGCGGCAGACGGTACTGCGCCGGCGTACCGCTCAGTGCGATGGGGTTCGCGATCTGGCGGGCGGGCTTGCCGACAACTCCGTCGACGGCTGCGGCGGGGATGTCGACGATGCCGGGGAGACCGAGCTTGTGGGCGAAGGCGAATGCCTCGTCGAGGGTGTTGACCGGTCCGGCGGGCACCCCTGCGGCCAGCAGGACGGCCGACCAGTGGTCGGCTCCGGCCGCCCTCAGCCGTTCGCTGAGGATCTCTCGAAGGGCGGCGCGGTGGACGACCCGGTCGGCGTTGGTGCGGAAGCGGTCGTCGGCCGCGAGACCGGGATCCCCGACAGCCCCGGCGAGCGCCACGAACTGCCGGTCGTTGCCCACCGCGATCGCGATCGGACGATCGGCGGCCGGGAAGGTCTCGTACGGGGCGATGCTCGGGTGCGCGTTGCCCATACGGCCCGGAACCACACCCGCGACGGCGAACGCCGACGCCTGATTGACCATGGCCGACAGCAGCGAGCCGAGGAGGTTCACCTCCACGTGCTGGCCCTCCCCGGTGGCGTCCCGGTGCCGAAGGGCCGCGAGGATGCCGAGCGAGGCATGCAGGCCGGTGATCACATCGACCAGGGCCACGCCGGCCTTCACCGGCTCCACGCCCGCGTCCCCGGTCACGCTCATCAGCCCGCCGACGGCCTGGACGAGCAGGTCGTATCCGGGGATCGCCGCGCCCGCGCCGCTGCCGAAGCCGCTGATCGAGCAGTAGACCAGCCCCGGGTGCCGGGCCCGGAGTTCGCGAGGGCCGAGCCCGAGCCGTTCCATCGTGCCGGGACGGAAGTTCTCCACCAGCACGTCACACTCGGCGACCAGGGCGCGGGCCTGTTCGAGGCCGGCATCGGTCGTGAGGTCCAGGACGACGGACTTCTTGTTCCGGTTGACGCTCAGGAAGTACGTCGACGTGCCGTCGTCGTCGGTCGGTGGGTGCCAGGCCCGGGTGTCGTCCCCGATGCCCGGCCGTTCCACCTTCACCACATCGGCGCCCAGATCGGCGAGGAGCATGGTGGCGTAGGGCCCCGCGAGAACCCGGGAGAAATCAGCGATACGCAGCCCCTCCAGCGCGCCGAGCCCGGCTCCGTCGGGAATGCCGGTCCATCCGTCCGGTGCGTCGTGCTGGGTGTCCACGCCCCGTCCTCTCTGATCGTCCCGCGTGCGCGGGGTTGCTGCGTCTCGGCCGGTTCCCGTCACCACCGGCGCCCCGGAGGCCGTGTCGGGCGGGCGAGCTCGACAAGGGGCAGGCCCTGGCCGGTGGGGGCGACGGACCGTACGACACTCACCCTCGCCCCCACCGCGACCACGACCGGCGCTGTCCCGGTGACCTGGCAGAGCAGGTTGAAGCCCTCGTCCATCGCGACGAACCAGGTGTTGTGCGGGGCATGGCCGTTCCGGCGTACGACGACACCGGAGCCCTCGCTTCGCTCCCGTTTGAAGGCCGTGGAGCCGCAGGAACGGCAGTACGAGCGGCGATAGGCCGGAGTGCCGCACCACAGGCAGCGCTGGAAGAGGAGTTCACGGCCGACCACAGGTGTGTCGGGCGCGGCTGCGGCAGCCGCCTCGCGGTCTTCTCCCGCCTCGGTGTGTTCGCGGGTGTCTGCCTGAAGCATCACGGCCTCCTTACGCAGTCCGGTGACCGGAAACGAGTGGTCGGGATCCGATGTGGCTCCATCACCCTGGCCCTGCTGCGGAGCGCCGGTCAACGACGTACTGACGCATCTTTGTGCGCGTAAAGCGCGCTGTTCGCTGAGGTCGGAGCGGGTTTCCCGGCGCTACTCTCCCTGTGCGGCGCCGAGACGAGGCGGTGCTCGCAGGCGTAGCCCTGGAGCAGCGAGCGCAGTCGGCCGCGCCCCCGGTGCAGTCGGGACAGCACCGTGCCGAGGGGGGTTCGCATGATGTCGGCGATCTCCCGAACGGTGAAACCCTCGACGTCGAAGAGGTGTACGACGATGCGGAAGTTCTCGGGAATGGCCCGCAGCGCCGCTTCGACGTCCGCGTCGGGCAGGTGGTCGAGCACCTCGGATTCGGCCGTACGAAGACCCGTGGACGTGTGCGACCCGGCGCGGGCCAGCTGTCGGTCCGTCGGCTCCACCGTGTCGTCGTACTGCGGCCGACGCCGTTGGCTGCGGCGGGAGTTGAGGAAGGTGGTCGTGAGGATGCGGTACAGCCATGCCTTGAGGTTCGTCCCCTCGCGGAACTGGTGGAACGAGGTGTAGGCCTTGGCGTAGGTCTCCTGGACGAGGTCCTCGGCGTCGGCCGGACGGCCGGTCATGCGCAGGGCGGCCGAGTAGAGCCCGTCGAGGAAGGCGAGGGCCGGTTCGAAGCGGGCCTGGTGCTCCGCATCGGACCGCGTCGGGGCGTGTGCCTCTCGGACAGTGTCCTGGGCGGCTCCGGAGAGGGCTCGGGTTGTGGTCATGACGCCTCCTGGGAGGTGTGGTCGAGCGGCAGCCGGGTCAGGGGTCGGGCCGGCTCAAGGCAGGCCGGTACGTCGTGCAGGGCGAGGACGACGGCGGTGTCGGGCAGGTTCGTGAGGATGCCGAGTACATGGCGGGCGGTCCGGTCGTCCAGGCCCGTGGTGGGTTCGTCGACGATCAGTACGTGCGGGTGGCGGGCCAGGGCCCGGCCCAGGTAGACCCGGCGGAGTTCACCGCCGGAGAGCTGTCTCCCGCCGGGGCCGACAGGGGTTGTGGCGGTCAGCCCGCTGTCGTTCAGGCGTAGTTGGGAGAGGCGTTCGTCGATCTCGTCGTCGGTCAGGGCGGCGTCGGCGAGGCGCCAGTTGGATCCGAGGGTGCCGGTGAAGAGGTGGTCGTCGGCGGCGACGGCCGCGACGGCGGGCCGGCCGTCGTGGCCGTCGGCCGCTTGCCGCAGCGACGAGGCGAGGGCTCGGAGCAGAGTGCTCTTGCCGCTGCCGGAGCGGCCGGTGACGACGAGCGTCGCGCCCCGGGCGACGGTGGCACCGAGGACACGCCCGGGCCGGAGGGCCATCGGCGGAAGGGGGTAGTCGGCGAAGCCGATGCCCTGCTCGGTGGACCATGACCGTATCCCCGGAACGACGGTGTCGCCCATGGTGATCGGCGCGCCGGCCGTGAGCCTGTGGTGTGCGGCCTTCGCAGCGGCTCGGGCTTCAGCGGCGGCCGCCAGTTGCTCGGCCTGGGCCAGCACGCCGAGGGACAACAGGGCGACCAACACGAACGTGGGGGCGTCCGGTGCGCTGCCGGCGGCGGCCGTGGCGGTCAGAGTGGCCGTGCCGATCAGGCCGGTGGCCAGCGTGGTCCGGTGCCTTCGTCGGCCGGAGACTTCCCGCGCGATGTCGAGTCGGGTGAGCCTCGCCGTCGTACGCGCCGCCAACTCCTCGGCGGCGCCGAGCGATGCCAGCTCCGTCCAGGCGTCGACGGCCGTGACGAGTTCGGCGCGCAGCGCCTTGCGGGTGTGCTGCTCGGTTTCGCGCGCGATGCCGGGCGTACGGTGGGCGATCACCACCATGCCGACGACACCGGCCGCGAGTACGGCGGCCGGTACGAGGGACGTGGACACCGCTACGGCGAGGACGGCACCGACGGTCGACGCAGCGGTGACGGTGACGGGGGTCGTGAACTCGATCAGTGCCATCCCGGCACTGTCGGCGTCGGCCATGCTGCGGTCGAGCAGTTCTCCCGACCACAGACGGTCCGCCTGTGCCCGGTCTGCGCCTGCGGCACGGTCGAAGAGGCCGGCTCGAGCTGTGGCGACCCGGCGCAGAGCGGCGGCGTGCAGGACCAGGCGCTTGCTGTAGTTGCCGGCGACGCGGGCCAGGGCGAACGCGCGCACACCGCCGCTGGGAGCGATGTAGGAGAAGGAGCTGACGGTGGCCGCCCCGGCGACGGCGCAGGCGCTGATGAACCAGCCCGACAGACCGAGCAGTCCCACGGAGGACAGTTCGGCGACGACGGCGAGCGCCAGCCCTCCCGCAGCAAGGGAACGCGCCCGCCGATCACGGCCGTTCGGGCCACGCCTGCTGCTCATCGCGCGTTCACCGGCCTCGCGTCGTGCAGGAGGCCGCCGTCGATCGCGAGCACGGTGTCGGCCGCCGCGGCCAGCGGGAAGGAGTGGGTGGCGATGACGACGGTGCAGCCGTCGGTGGCCCGTCGCAGGGCCTCGACGACCTCGCGTTCGCTGTCCGCGTCGAGGTGGGCGGTCGGCTCGTCGAGCAGCCAGAGCCGGGCTCCGCGCAGAAAGGCGCGGGCGATGGAGATCCGGCGGGCCTCACCGGTCGACACACCCCAACCGCCCTCTCCGAGACGGGTGTTCAGTCCCTCGGGGAGACCCTCGATCACGGCGCTCAGCCCGGCGGCATCGACGGCCCTGCGGATCTGCTGCTCGGTGGCCTCCGGGCGGCCGAGGCGGATGTTGTCGCGGACGGTCGCGTCGAGCAGCACGGTCTGCTGTCCGACCCAGGCGCATCCGCCGAGCGCCGGCGCCTGCCGTACGGACGAGGTCTGCCACCGGACCGAGCCGGCCGACGGCCGACGCAGGCCGGCCATCAACGACAGCAGCGTGCTCTTCCCGGAGCCGGAGGCGCCGGTGATCGCGGTCCAGGTGCCCGGTGCGAACTCGGCGTCGGCACTGACGGTGTCGTGGTCGGCGTCGCCGTAGCGGAACCGGACGTCTGTCAGCGACACGCCGACCGGCTCGGTCAGCGGCGGACAGGCCGCCGGGATCACCTCGGCGGGGGTGTCCTCGACGGTGCCGCGAATGACGCCGGCCGCGACCGTCGCGCGTTCCCGCTGGTGGAAGACGGAGGCCCTGGCGCGCATCGGGGCGAAGTACATCGGACACACCAGCAGCACCAGCAGACCGGTGAACAGGTCGAGGCGTGGCGCGTGCGGCACCTGCACATAGCCGAGCAGCGACAAGCCGATGTAGGTGGCGTTCACCGCGATGGAGAACGTGATGACGATGTCCATGATCATTCCGGACAGGAAGGCGCGGCGCAGCACGCTCGTCGTCGCCTTGTTCAGCTGCTCGGCGGCCGTGGTCAGGGTTCGGCCGCGTCGGCCGACCGCGCCCAGCTCGCGCAGCGTCCGCATGCCGCGGAAGCTGTCGAGGACGACGGCGTTCAGGTGCCGGGTCGCGGCCGCCTGCCGGTCCGCGCCGTGCTGCGCGAACAGGCCTGCCAGGCGCATGTTGAGGGGCAGCAGCGCGGTGGTCAGGACCAGCACGATCGCGGCCGGCCAGTGCACCGCGGCCGTGACCGCCAGTGCGGCGAGCATGGACAGCGGTGCCGACCGGTTCAGGGGCGCGGTCCGCGCGTGGAAGTCGGCGATGTCGTCGGCCAGGTCGACCATCGCCCATGCGGCCTCGGCCGGGCCGGTCTCGCTGACCCGCCGGGCGGTCGGCAGCAGAGCGCCCGTCAACTCCTGCCGCAGGCCGGTCGCGACGGCACGCGCTCCCCGCCCGGCGAGCGTGCCCGCCGTCCAGTCGGCGCCCACCGCCAGCACGCTCGCAACGGCGAAGGCCACCAGACCCCACGTCTCGTGCACCCTGGCCCGGTCCATCACTGCCTGGGCCGTCCATGCCAGGGCGCCCCAGCGCGTGATCGTGAACAGCGTCTCCAGTGTCCGGAGGGTGCCCGACAGGCGGAACGAGTGCCGCCCGGGCGCGGCGCATGCGGTGAGCCACGCGCCGTCGTCCTGCCCCTTTCCGACGGCGCCCGCCTCACTCGTCCCATCCATCTCGTACATCTCATTCGTCGTCATGAGGGCGCCGCTCGTCGACGATCCACGCGATGCCACCGGTCAGAGCGATGGCGATCATGCCCAGGGTGGTCAGCAGCTGCGAGTGGACCTGCGCGTAGCCACCGAACATCCCCTGGCAGACGAAGTAGGCGAGCAGGCCCAGCACGGTCCAGACGACCGCGGCGAGCAGACGCAGCACGGCACGAACCGGCGTGGGGAGCGAGCTTCGGGTGGTCATGAGTGCGCTCCCGCGGTGTCGAGTTTTCCCGCGAAGGCCCGATGGGCGAACACGTTGTAGGCCAGCACCAGCGGCATGTTCAAGCCGATGCCCACGAGGATGAAGACCATCGTGGAGTGCGGGCCGGCCGCACTGTCGACGGTGAGGCCCGGTGGTAGGAGCACCGGATAGCGGGCGACGCACAGGGCGAGGAACACGGACACCGTCGCGATCACGAGCCCGCCGAGCGGCAGGGTGTCCGCCGCCCCGGACTGCCGCTTCCACGGAAACGTGACGAGTGAGGCGGACGCTCCCCCGCAGGCGAACAACAGCAGGAGGGCGAACGCGAAGGCGCGCCCCGGGCTGTCGAGGTTCAGCGGTGCCGCGGTGGTGTCGACGGTGACGAGGACGAGAACCAGCAGCACTCCCCCGGCCACCGTGGCGACCGCCCCTCGTCGTCCCGCCGACTCCCGCAGTGGCCCCGACGACTTGTGCTTGGTGTAGGCGTAGCCGAGTGCCGTGTACGCGGCCGTTACCGCGAGCCCCGACAGCACGCAGAACCAGCTGAAGGCCCCGAAGGCCGACCCGGTGTACACGTCACCCCGCAGATGTACCGCCGAGGTCAACGTCCCCAGGGCGAACCCCTGTGCGAACGCGGCGAGCAGCGACGCCACGCCGAAGGCGGTGGTCCAGCGGGGAGCCGGTGGTGCCTGGGACGCCATCTCGACACTCACGCCGCGCACGATCAGGGAGAACAGTACGACCGTCATCGGCAGGTAGGCGTGTGGCAGGAGTGTGCCGAAGGCCAGGGGGAAGCCCGCCCAGAGCGCGACGCCGAGCAGGATGAGCCAGGTCTCGTTGCCGTCCCAGCCCACCGCGACGGACTCCAGCATGTGCCGCCGGTGTGCGGGGTCGCGTTCGAAAAGGGTGGCAACGCCGACTCCGAGGTCGTAGCCGTCCAGCACGACGTACATCAGGAGACAGACGAGGACGGTAGCCGCCCAGAGAGTGGTGGTCATCGCGCCGCCACCTCCCGGGAGCCGATCTGTACGGAAAGCTCCAGCGATACGCCGTCCTTGGCGGGGCCGGTGTCCGGCAGGTTCTCCGGTGGGGTTTCCCGCCCGGGGTCGTCGCGTTCCGGGCCTGTGCGCATGGTGCGGACGATGTAGGCGACGTAGGCCACCAGCATGATCAGGTAGAGCGCGGAGAAGCCGATCACCGAGAACAGGACTTCGCCGGGCGCCAGCCGGGACACCGCGGCCGAGGTGCGGAGCTGCCCGAACACGATCCATGGCTGCCGTCCCGCTTCCGCCGTGACCCAGCCGCCGAGGATGGCGAGGATCCCCACCGGGGTCGTCCAGAGGACGAACCGGTGGAAGCGGCGCGCGGTCCACAGGCGGTTGCGCATGCGCAGGACCGTGGCGGCGAACGCCGTGCCGAACATCAGCACGGCCGCCAGGAACATGACGCGGAAGCCCCAGAACGTCGCGGCCATGTCGGGCCGGTCGGCGGCGGAGGTGAGCTTCAGGCCGGGCATGGCCGTCTTGCAACTGAGATCCTTGGCGATGTAGCTGCCGAGGCAGGGAATGTCGAGTTCGGCGATGTTCCGCGCGGCTTGCTGGTCCGGAATGGAGAACAGGACGAAGCCGGTGTTCCCGTTGCCCCAGTTGCCCTCGATCGCCTCCAACTTCGAGAGCTGATACGGCAGTTCATGCCCGGCCACATTGTCACCGAGGTAGAGCTGTACGGGCATCAGCAGCGCGGCGATGCCGAGCGCGATCGACATCGAGCGGCGGGCGAAGCCCTTGGCGCGCCCCTTGACCAGGTACCAGGCCGAGATCCCGGCGACGAAGAAGCTCGCCGAGATCAGCACGGCGGCCAGCATGTGCGGCCAGCGCCAGATGAACGACGGGTTGAAGATGACGCGCATCCAGTCCGTGGGCTCGAACCGGCCGTGGACGACCTTGAATCCTGCGGGTGTCTGCATCCACGAGTTCGCCGCGATGATCCATGTGGACGACAGGACGGTGCCGACCGACACCATCACGGTGGACAGGAACATCGTGCCCTTGCGGACGCGGCCGTCGCCGTAGAGCAGGACGCCGATGAAGCCGGCCTCGACGAAGAAGGCGGTCACGACCTCCATGCCGATGATCGGCCCGATGATCGGGCCCGTCCTCGCGCCGTACACACCCCAGTTGAGACCCATCTGGAAGGTGATGACGGCACCGGCGACCACGCCGATCGCGAAGCCGACGGCGAAGATACGCCGCCAGAACCGGAACATCTGCAGATAGACCGCCCTGCCGGTACGCCAGTACAGGCCGTAGACGACCGCCAGGAAGATCGACAGCCCGACGGTGATCGCCGGGAAGGTCATGTGGAACATCACGGTGATGGCGAACTGCCATCGCGACAAGTCGAGAAGACTCATCACTGCTCCCTTACGAGAGGTTCGAGAGGGGCGGGTTCAGGCGTCGACTACGGGAGTGGCCGACGTGGACTTGTTGAATCGCGGCAGGGCGGCGGCGCCGACCGCGAGGAGGGCGACGATGCCCATCTGCACGTACTCGACTCCGGCAAAGGCGTGGGCGACGTTGTGCGGGGCCAGGGCCAGATAGAGAGTGCCGAGGGTGGCCACCCCGAGGGCGAGTCCGCTCTGCTGGAGGGTGATCAGTACGCCGCTGCCGATACCGGCCATGTGGGTGGGGACGTCGGCGAGCACGCTGCGGAAGAGGCCGGCGAACAGCATCGACTGTCCGGCACCGACCAGGGCCAGCGGTACGGCCATCGCCCACAGGCTGACGTGCGGCCAGTTCCCCAGCAGGACCGCCACCAGTGAGACCAGTCCGGCGAGTTGTACGACGGCGCCGGTGGACAGCGCCGCCCGGCCGAAGCGTGTGATCAGGCGGGGCGCGACCAGTGAACCGGCGAAGAAGAGCAGGGCCATCGGCAGGATCGCAAGCCCGCTGTGCAGGGCATCGGCGTGCAGGCCGTTCTGGACCGTGAGGGCGAAAACGAACATGAAGGCGCCGAAGCCGATACTGAAGGCGAACACCATGGTCAGCCCACGGGACATCGACGGCAGGCGCAGCAGGGACGGCGGCAGCAGCGGGACCTCGCCGCGCCGCTCGGTGCGCTTCTCCACTAGGTAGGTGGCGGCGCCCAGGACGACCGCGGCGGCGAGCATCACCCAGGTCCACCACGGCCAGCCCAGGGAGTGCCCCTCGGTCAGCGGCACCAGCAGGGCGGTCAGCGTGGCGGCGAACAGGACGGTGCCGGGCAGGTCGATGCCGACCGGGTGGTGCGAGCGGGTGTCGGGCACGATCCGGGCCGCCACGAACAGCACCACCACGCCGATGGGCACATTGACCAGGAAGATCGGCCGCCAGGAGGTACCGGCGATGTCCGCACTGACCAGCAGGCCGCCGACGAGTTGTCCGACCACGGCGGCGATTCCGGAGGTGGCCCCGTACAGGGCCACGGCACGGGATTTACGCTCCCCTTCGAGGACATGGTGGAAGGTCGCCAGCACCTGCGGGATGAGCAGGGCGGCGGTGGCGCCCTGGACGATGCGGGCCGCGATCAGCGCACCCACGCTCGGAGCGACGCCGCAGGCCAAGGAGGCCAGCACGAAGCCCACAAGCGCTCCGAGGAAGATGCGCCGACGGCCGAAGCGGTCGCCGAGACGGCCCCCGAGGACCAGCAGGGTGGCGTACGCGACGCCGTACCCGGCGATCACCAGCTCCAGCGCCGACGCGGAGGCGTGCAGTGAGGCGTCGATGCTGGGCAGGGCCACGTTGGTGATGAAGAAGTCCATGATCGGCAGGAACGCGCCGGCCAGCAGGATGAACACCCCGACCAGGTGCAGGCCCCCGGCGCGGGCCGTGGCATGGGGCGAGAGCGTCGTCGCTCCGGCCTGCCGGGCGGAGGAAGTGGTTGTCGTCATGACAGCCCCCAGGGAAAGGAAGTCGCACAGGAAAGTTATGTGCTCATAACTATGAGCACATAACGAGTATGCCCCCATAACTACATGGCGGCAACCCCGTACCCTGGAGCCGTGATGGAGGACCAAGCGCAACAGACGGGCCCGACAGCAGGGCCGGACCACGAGCAGCGGTGGGCCGAGCTGGCCGACCTAGTACTGATCATCAGCCGGGAGATCCAGTTCCGCCGCTACACGGACGAGCGGGCTGTCCACCTGTCACAGTCCGAGGGCATGGTGATGCGCTACCTGAAGAGCGACCCCGCCGCCACACCCAGCCGCATCGCCACCGCGACCGGGCTCCAGCGCACCAACCTCTCCACCGTCCTGCGCGGACTGGAAGAGAAGGGCTTCATCGAGCGGCACGCCCACTCGGACGACGGTCGCGGGGTGACGGTCCACTCCACCGAGCGCGGACGCAGCAACACCGTCCTCGTCCGCCAGGAATGGGCCACGACCGTCTCCGAAGCCGCGGGCCACGACACCGAACACCTCGACGCCACCCTCGCCCTGCTCAGCGCCGTGGAGACCGGCCTGGCCAGGACACGGCCACGGAACCGCGCCACACCTCCGGCAACGGAGACCTGACCTTCCAGCATCCGCCCCACCGCCATCGAGGGCGCGGTCGATCGGACCGCTCCACCAGGTCACCGCGAGACTCGTCAGCCCGGCCTCGATCACCGGTGCGCCCCAGAACACGCCCGACGGCGGCCGGGACGACGAGCGCGACAAGCACAGTCACGAAAGCTCCGATCAAGGCTGCGGGGATCCGGAACTGACGCCGGGTCAGCCAGATCGTCACCGGATCTCCTCAAGCCCCGAACCGGGCGGAGACACAGGGCCCGCGTCGGCGGGCCGCCGCACGCAGACCAGGACGATGCCGTCCAGCGGGAGCGGAGCGACCCCCGGATCCAACCAGCTCACCGTGATCTCCAGCGGCCGCCGCATCGGCATGACAGCTGACGCCCCTCTATCGCAACGGCCGACCAAGCCGGATGGCGAACCGCCGCCGGAGCACTAGTCGACCGGGTCGTACCACCGATACATTCCGGCCCGGCCGGCGTCGGGATCGAGCCTGTCCAGGACGGCCTGGCTGATGTCGGTGAGCTGGGTGATCTGCTCGGGCGTGAGTGCGTCGATGACGGTGTCCCGGACGAAGGACACATGGCCCGGAGCGGCCTCGCGCACCTTTTGCCAACCGGCATCCGTGAGACGGGCGTTGGTGGCGCGGCGGTCCGTCGGGCAGGGGACGCGTTCCAGCAGGCCGCGGGCTTCCAGGCGCTGCACCACGTGGGAGAGCCGGGCGAGGGTGGCGATGGTGCCCTCGGCGAGCTTCGCCATCCGCATGGTGCGGTCGGGCGCCTCGGAGAGCATGGCGAGCACCTGGTAGTCGAAGTGGGTCAGCTGGGCGTCGCGTCGCAGCTGACTGTCCAGGGCCGTCGGCAGCAGTTCCAGTACGGCGGCCATTCGCAGCCACGCCGACAGTTGCTCCCGGGTGAGCCATCGCGTTTCCACGTCCGCATTATGTCAGCAACGAAATAGTTGTTGCTACAACCCAGACCGGCATGCCATGGTTGTAGCTACAACCAATGGAGGTCGTCATGGCGCACATCAGCATCATCGGCAGCGGGAACATGGGGCAGGCCATCGCCGGACTCGTCGGCAAGAGCGGCGACACCGTGGAAGTCCTCGGCAGCTCCGACGCGGAGCGGGAGATCACGGGCGACATCGTGGTGCTTGCCGTGCCGTATCCGGCCGTCGGGCAGGTCATCGCCCAGCGGGGTGCGCAGTTGGCCGCCAAGGTCGTCGTCGACATCACGAACCCGCTGGACTTCCAGACCTTCGACTCGCTGGTCGTCCCGGCCGACGGCTCCGCCACCGCCGAGATCGCCGCCGCACTGCCCCAGTCGCGTGTCATCAAGGCGTTCAACACCAACTTCGCCGCCACGCTGGCCACCGGCACGGTGAACGGGCGGCCGGCCACCGTGCTGCTCGCCGGTGACGACGCGGACGCCAAGACGGCGCTCGCCCTCGTGATCAGCGCCGCCGGGCTGCGCGCCGTGGACGCGGGCGGCCTCCGCCGGGCCCGGGAGCTGGAGGCGGTCGGTTTCCTGCAGCTCACCCTCGCCGTCGGCGAGAAGACCTCCTGGACCGGCGGATTCGCCCTCGCCGACTGACACCACGGTTTCCGAACCAACAGAACCAACAGAACCAAAAGGGGAACCCCGATGGGAATCGGTCCGATGCGGCTCAACCACGCCGTCCTGTTCGTCGCCGATCTGGCACGATCCGAGCGGTTCTACACCGAGGTCTTCAGCATGGACGTCGTCCTGCGCGAACCCCGGGCCAACGCGGTGTTCCTGCGCTTGCCGCGTTCCGTCCACGATCACGATCTCGGCCTCATGGGCGTCGGCCGCTCCGCACCGCCCAGGCGCCACGGCGGGATCGGGCTCTATCACCTGGCCTGGCAGGTCGACACCGTCGACGAACTCCCCCAGGTCCGCAAGGTGTTGGCGGAGGCCGGCGCGTACACCGGGGAGTCCAGCCACGGCGGCACGACCAAGAGCGTCTACGGCTCCGACCCCGACGGCAACGAGTTCGAGGTCATGTGGATGCTCCCTCGCGACCAGTGGAGCGCGTACGCGACCACCGCGTCCATCGAACGCCTGGACCTGGCAGAAGAGGTCAGCCGCTGGAGCGGTGTACGCACCGCCGGCGAGATCCGCTGAACCCCGAACGGCCATCACCGGCAAGCAGCCAGGAGCGACACCATGACCGACCACGGCCTTGACCCCGTCACCGTCCCCGGACTCGACCGGGCCCGTCGCGAAGCCATGATCCGCGCCGATGTCCCCACCCTCACCGGCATGTTCGCCGACGACATGGTGTGGATCCACGGCAACGGCGCAGTGGACACCAAGCAGGGCCTGTTGGGCAGCATCGGCTCGGGACGGACCAAGTACCTCGCCATCGACTGCGCCGACGAGACCGTCCGCCTCCACGGCGGCCTCGCCTTCCTCGGCGGAATCACGGCCGTCAAGGCCGATATCGGCGGGCACATCCTCGAAACCCGGAGCCGCTACACGGTCGTGTGGGCGCCGGACGGCGACGCCTGGAAGGTCGTCAGCTGGCAGTCCACCCTCCTCCTCTGACCTCCCCCCTTGACCTCCTCATCTGACCGAACGATCCGCAATGTCGAAAGGTATGTGATGGAACACAACGTGCAGACGCCGAACCAGAAGTCACGACGAACGCTGCTGCGTGGTGCCGTGCTCGGCGGGACCGGCATCGCCGCGGCCTCCCTGCTTTCCCCCGGAAGTGCGGCGGCCACCGACTCCGGCGACGGGCTCGTGTTCCCCGGAGTCGATGTCGTCATCGACACCTCGCACGCCACCAGAGAGGCGGCCGTGCTGCTCCGGCAGTATTTCGCCCGCAAGAGCGCGCACGACCTCGACGGGTGGATGTCTTTCTTCTCGCGCGATCCGATCACCTACATCGATGCGGTCGTGAGCGCGGGCTACTTCACCTGGGACGCCCTGCGCGACGGGCTGGCCCAATTCGTTCCCACCTGGCCCAGCGACGGAAAGTCGTACCCCACGCGCATTCTGGGCGACGCGACCAGCGCCCTCGTGTTCTTCACCGACACCGCCGGTCTGTTCGGGCCTTCCGAGATCCGCGCGGCCGGCGTCGTCAACTTCCGCCGCCACAAAATCACCCGGCAGATCGACTACTGGGACGGTCGGCATTTCGGCATGGCCAACACGGCGGCCCTCGCGGCATACGGGTCCGGGTCCCTGCCGGACTACGGCGAATCCACCGTCGGAGAAACCGCCGCGCCCGCCATGAAGCACGTCGTGAGCAAGCTCGCACAGGCCCTGCGTCATGGCGACGGCGCCGCCGCCGCTGAACTCTTCGCACCCGCCGCCGTCTTCGAGGACATGACGGCCCACCTGCACATCGTCGGCCCCCGAAGCATCGGCACCTATCTGACCGACGCCGTCTCCCTGCTGCCCTACGCCGGTGGCGGTACGGCGGTTCGCCACATCGTCGGCAACGCGGTGGGCGGGGGCTATGAGTGGACGGCGTCCGACAGTGCGGTCACCCGTGGCATCGTCGGCCTCGAGGTGGACCGCTGGGGCAGGATCACCCGCTTCACCGCACTGTGGGACGGCTCACTCATGGACGACACCACCTTGGTCTCACTGGGCCGCACGGCGATCGAAAGGTAGAAAAAGCCACCGCTCCGGAGTGGGAAGACCGGCGATTCGTCCCCTGCGGAGAACGCACCGCCCGTATCGCCCGTACCCTTCGTGGTGTCTACGGCGTCAGATAGAGGGCGCCAAACCACTGGAGGCAACACCCCGTGCTGATTGCTCAGCGTCCGTCCCTTACCGAAGAAGTTGTCGACGAGTTCCGCTCCCGGTTCGTCATCGAGCCGCTGGAGCCGGGCTTCGGCTACACCCTCGGCAACTCTCTGCGTCGTACGCTCCTCTCCTCGATCCCGGGTGCGGCGGTCACGTCCATCCGCGTCGACGGTGTCCTGCACGAGTTCACCACCGTGCCGGGTGTCAAGGAGGACGTCACCGACCTCATCCTCAACATCAAGCAGCTCGTCGTCAGCAGCGAGCAGGACGAGCCCGTCGTGATGTACCTGCGCAAGCAGGGGCCGGGTCTCGTCACCGCCGCCGACATCGCGCCCCCGGCCGGTGTCGAGGTGCACAACCCCGACCTGCTCCTCGCCACGCTCAACGGCAAGGGCAAGCTGGAGATGGAGCTGACCGTCGAGCGCGGTCGCGGCTATGTCTCCGCCGTGCAGAACAAGCAGGTGGGGCAGGAGATCGGCCGTATCCCGGTCGACTCCATCTACTCGCCGGTTCTCAAGGTCACGTACAAGGTCGAGGCGACGCGTGTCGAGCAGCGCACCGACTTCGACAAGCTGATCGTCGACATCGAGACCAAGCAGGCCATGCGTCCGCGTGACGCCATGGCGTCGGCCGGTAAGACGCTCGTCGAGCTGTTCGGGCTCGCCCGCGAGCTGAACATCGACGCCGAGGGCATCGACATGGGCCCGTCCCCGACGGACGCCGCCCTCGCCGCCGACCTGGTGCTGCCGATCGAGGATCTCGACCTCACCGTCCGGTCGTACAACTGCCTCAAGCGTGAGGGCGTCCACTCCGTGGGCGAACTCGTCGCCCGCTCCGAGGCCGACCTGCTCGACATCCGCAACTTCGGCGCGAAGTCGATCGACGAGGTCAAGGCGAAGCTGGCCGACATGGGCCTGGCCCTGAAGGACAGCCCGCCCGGATTCAACCCGACCGCCGCCGCGGACACCTTCGGCGCGGACAACGACGCGGACGGGAGCTTCGTGGAGACCGAGCAGTACTGACCGCTGCTCCGACCGGCCGGGGTGCGGTGACACTTCGCGTACGGGGCAGGAGAACCTCGACACGGTTCCCTGCCCCCTCGGCGCCCCGGCCGGCGACAGAGCGGCGCTCCGGTGCCTGACGTACGACCCGCCGGCCCGCTCGGCCGGCGGGCGTCAGGCGCTCAGCGCCGCGAGTACGACGGACCTCGCCTCGTCCTGGACCTGGCTCAGATGGTCCGGGCCGAGGAACGACTCCCCGTAGATCTTGTAGACGTCCTCGGTGCCCGAGGGGCGGGCCGCGAACCAGGCGTTGGCGGTGGCGACCTTGATGCCGCCGAGGGCGGCGCCGTTGCCGGGGGCCTCGGTGAGGACCGTGGTGACCGGCTCGCCCGCGAGGGTGGCGGCGGTGACCTGGCGCGGGGACAGCTTGGCGAGCAGGGCCTTCTCCTCGCGGGAGGCCGGGGCGTCGACGCGCGCGTATGCGGGGGCGCCGAAGCGGTCGGTGAGCTGGGCGTAGTGCTGCGACGGGGTCTTTCCGGTGACGGCCGTGATCTCGGAGGCGAGCAGCGCCAGGGTGATGCCGTCCTTGTCGGTGGTCCACACCGAGCCGTCGCGCCGCAGGAAGGACGCCCCCGCCGACTCCTCGCCGCCGAAGCCGAGGGTGCCGTCGGACAGACCGTCCACGAACCACTTGAAGCCGACGGGAACCTCGACGAGCGGCCGGCCGACGTCCGCCGCGACCCGGTCGATCATGCTGGACGACACCAGCGTCTTGCCGATCCCGGCGCCCGCGGGCCACTGCTCCCGGTGCGAGAACAGGTACGAGATCGCCACCGCCAGATAGTGGTTGGGGTTCATCAGGCCCCCGTCCGGCGTGACGATGCCGTGCCGGTCGGCGTCGGCGTCGTTGCCGGTGGCGATGTCGAACCGGTCGCGCTGCGCGATGAGCGAGGCCATGGCGTACGGCGAGGAGCAGTCCATGCGGATCTTGCCGTCCCAGTCCAGCGTCATGAAACGCCAGGTGGGATCGGTGAGCGGGTTGACCACCGTGAGGTCGAGACGGTGCTGTTCGGCGATCCGCCCCCAGTACGCGACCGAGGCGCCGCCCAGCGGATCGGCGCCGATGCGCACACCGGCGGACCGGATCGCGTCCAGGTCCAGCACGTTCGGCAGGTCGGCCACATAGGCGCCGAGGAAGTCGTGGCGGCCGGTGCCGGGTGCGGCGAGGGCGCGGGTGTACGGGATGCGCCGTACGTCCTTCAGGCCGCCGGTGATGATCTCGTTGGCGCGGTCCTGGATCCAGGAGGTCGCCTCGGAACCGGCGGGGCCGCCGTTCGGCGGGTTGTACTTGAAGCCGCCGTCGGCGGGCGGGTTGTGCGAGGGGGTGACCACCACACCGTCTGCGAGGCCGGACGTACGGTTCCGGTTGTGGGCGAGGATGGCGTGCGAGACCGCCGGAGTGGGCGTGTAGCCGTCGGTCTCGTCGATGAGGACGGTCACGTCGTTGGCGGCGAACACCTCCAGGGCCGTGATCCTCGCGGGCTCCGACAGGGCGTGGGTGTCGGCGCCGAGGAAGAGGGGGCCGTCGGTGCCCTGGGCGGCGCGGTACTCGCAGATGGCCTGGCTGGTGGCCGCGATGTGGTCCTCGTTGAACGCCGTCGCCAGGGACGAGCCGCGGTGCCCCGAGGTGCCGAACGCCACCCGCTGCCCCGGTTCGGCCGGGTCGGGGTGCAACGCGTAGTACGCCGTGACCAGGCGGGCCACATCGATGAGGTCCTCGGGCCCGGCGACCTGCCCTGCTCGCGCGTCCTGCATTTCCGGCTCCTCCGCAAGGTCGACCGTCGAGTACGGCCCCCATTCTTCCCTGCCCGGCCCACCGGGACGCACACCGGGCGATGTTGTGCCTCGCGTCAGGGCAGGGCGAGGACGCAGAACTCGTGGCCCTCAGGGTCGGCCAGGCACGTCCACGGGACGTCGCCCTGACCGATGTCGAGGTCGGTGGCGCCGAGGGCGCGCAGCCGGGCCACCTCCGCTGCCTTGTCGTCACCGGGGTACGGCAGCAGGTCGAGATGGACACGGTCCGGCACGGTCTTCCCACCGGGTGTGCGGAGGAACTCCAGATACGGGCCGCCACCCCTGGCGGAGCGCAGCACCGCCTGATCCTCGGTCACCTCGCGCACGGTCCAGTCCGTCGCCTCGCCCCAGAACCGGGCCATGGCCCGGGGATCCTCGCAGTCGACCACCACCGCCGCGATCGGCCCGGTGTCCCGGTAGACCTCCCGGGGTTCCAGCACACAGAACTCGTTGCCCTCCGGGTCGGCGAGGACCGTCCACGGCACGTCGTCGCCCTGGCCCACATCGGCGGGCGTCGCACCGAGGGACCGGAGGCGTGCGACCAACTCCGCCTGATGGGCCGGGGAGTTGGTGGCGAGATCGAGGTGCAGACGGTTCTTCGTCGCCGTCTTGGGTCCCGGGACGGGAACGACGTCGATGCCGACGACGACCGGGTCCGGCCAGACGGGGCCGCCCGCGGGGCCGACATAGGTGGTCACACCGGGGCTGTAGTCGCTCCAGCCGAGCGCCTCCGCCCAGAACCGGCCGACCGCCGAGTGGTCAAGAGCCTTGATGTTCACCTGAACAGGTCGCAGCGCCATGCGGGCGATCCTAGGCGCCGCTCGCTCCGCGCTCCTTGCGGAACCTCCTCTGCCACAGCCGCGTAACAGAGACCCCACAGGTACAACTCCCGCCCCACCTCGCAGGTCGAACCTGCTGTGTCGCACATCTGTGCCGCGGCGGAACCGGTGCCGTCCGGCGCAACTCCTCCAGTCCCGACCAAACTTGGAGTTGACCGTGCCCTGTAAGTCCCTGCCGACGCGGCTTGCCGCCACCGTCGCGTTCCTGCTCGCCGCGGGTGCCCTGTCCGTGCCCGCCGCATCGGCGAAGGCCTTGGACGACGAACCCGTCCGCGACTACGTGCTGACCGTGAGCACCAACCCGACCGGCACCGACTACGACAACCGCCGTGTCGACGTCACCGGCACCGTCACCAAGGCCGACGGAACCCCGGCGGCCGACATCCCCGTCACCGTCCAGGAAGTCGTCCTCTTCACCACCTGGAACCCCTGGGGCGACCCGATCGACCCCACGTACTACGACCCGCGCGACCTGGGCACACCGGTCACCGACGCCACCGGGAAGTTCAGCATCCCCGACGTCAACATCGACCACATGAGCGGCAACAGCCTGCTCAACGTCCAGCGCGATGTGCAGATCACGGCCTCCTACGACGTGGACGGCGACCTCAACACCCCGCAGGACGGCTACTTCACGGACACGACCGTGGCCACCAAGGCCAAGTCCAGTTCCATCAGCTACAAGGTCAACAAGAAGAGGGTGAAGGCGGGCGACATCCTCACCGTCCAGGGCAAGGTCACCCTCCCCAAGGGCGTCGAGGAGACGGGCACCGAGGTCTTCCTCCAGACCTACTGGGAGAGCGAGTACGACGTGAAGACGAGGGCCGAGGAGGACGGCTTCTTCGTGATGTCCGTGCGCGTCTCGGGCTACGACGACACGTTCGCGCTGCGCACGGCCCCGACGGACCTCTACGTGGCGGGCACGCACGTGACGCTCCCGATCACCAACACCTCGCTCCCCCGCACGTAACCCTCCAGACGGCCGGGGCTTCGGCCTTGGGGGGCCGTAGCCCCGGCTCGGGACCGAGCGGGCCCGGTGGAGTCGACTGCGGTTCGGCGACGCCGCCAAGGGTCGCTGGGAACTGCGCGACCAGCCACGACGGCGCCGCAGCCGAAAGACAACCCGTCACGGCACATCCGGCGGAGCCCCTAGTGCTGTGTCCGCACAGGTTCGCCGGGTTGGTGGTCGTGGCCGTTGGATGTGCGGTGACATCCGATCCGATCGCTGGAGGCGCGGTGGCTGAGCCTGTCCGTGTGCGCAGGCTGACTGACCAGGAGGGGCGGCGTCTGCAGCAGATCGTGCGCCGGGGCAGCACCAGCTCCGTTCGCTACCGGCGGGCGATGATGCTGCTGGCCTCGGCCGGCGGTAACCGCGTGCCGGTGATCGCCCGGCTGGTGCAGGCCGACGAGGACACTGTCCGGGATGTGATCCACGCGTTCAATGAGAAGGGCCTGGCCTGCCTGGACCCTAATTCCTCTGTAACAGCTCCGACTGAGCTCCTGGTAGCTCCGCCGGACTGTTCGAGCGCGGGACTGTGACGCCTTCCTGGACCCTGGCCGACGAGGCCTCCACTGAGAGGGGCGCCAGTCCCATGACTCGGGTGGTGGCAGCCGTGTGGGCGCCGGGCGGCGCCGAAGCCCACTACCGCCGTCGGCGCGAACAAGGAGACTGGCACGCCGCCGCCCAGCGGCATCTGTTCAACCGCATGATCGGCCAGCTCTACCACCGCCTCCAGACCAGCCAACTGTTCGACGAGCACGTCGCGTTCCCCTCCCAACTGGCCTCGGCAGCTTGACGACTTGGCATCGTGAGATGTCTCAGTGGGCGGGAGGCCGTCCCCGCCTGCTCAGCCCTGACGACGAGGACTTCGTCGTGGCGACGGCCACCACCCGCCCGGCCAGGCTCGGCCAGCCCTTCACCCGCTGGTCGTTACGCAAACTCGTCGCCTACCTGCGCAAAGTCCACGGCCGGGTGATCCGGATCGGCCGCGAGGCCCTGCGGTGCCTGCTTACCCGTTGCGGCGTGACCTTCCAGCGGACCAAGACCGGGAAGGAGTCCACCGACCCCGAGCGCGACGCCAAGCTCGACCGGATCGAGCACGTCCTGGAGAACTTCCCCGACCGCGTTTTCGCTTTCGACGAATTCGGCCCGCTGGGCATCCGCCCCACCGCCGGGTCCTGCTGGGCGAAGCAGAACCGGCCCGACCGCGTCCCGGCGACCTACCACCGCACTCATGGGGTGACCTACTTCCACGGCTGCTACTCGGTCGGCGACGACACCCTGTGGGGCGTCAACCGCCGCCACAAAGGCGCCGTGAACTCCCTGGCCGCGCTGAAGTCGATCCGGGCCGCCCGCCCAGACGGCGCCCCGATCTACGTGATCATGGACAACCTCTCCGCCCACAAGGGCACCAAGATCCGCGCCTGGGCGAGGAAGAACAAAGTGGAGCTGTGCTTCACCCCTACCAACGCCTCCTGGGCCAATCCCGTCGAGGCGCACTTCGGGCCGCTGCGGCAGTTCACCATCGCCAACTCCCACCATCCGAACCACCCCGTGCAGACCCGGGCCCTGCACGCCTACCTGCGCTGGCGCAACGCCAACGCCCGCGACCGAGATGTCCTGGCCGCCGAACGCCGCGAACGTGCCCGCGTCCGCAGTGAGAAAGGCGTCCGCTGGGGAGGCCGACCGCTTCCGGCAGCTGCTTGATCAGACAGGGACTTCAAATATGGTTTCGAGGCCGTCTTCCTCGTCCCATTGCTCTCCGACCTCCACGAAGCCGAACCCGGAAATCGTGGCCAGGGATGCGGCGTTGTCAGGACTGATCGTCACCCGCACGGTCCTGACTCCGGCTTCGGCAACAGACCGATGTACCAACTCGGTCAGCATCGCCCTGGCGTAGCCCTGACGACGGTAGACGGGGGCCACGGAATAACCGAGCTCCACCATGCCCGCCTCATCCGGCGGCCCGTGGAACCCGGCATACCCCACGACGGCACCTTCCGGCTCGGCTACCACAGTCTGCGTGAGCCACCCCGCGCAACCCGGGTCCGAGGTGAGCTGATTGACCCGGTACTGCCACACCCACTTTGCCGTGTCGGTGACGAAGTACTCGGTGAGAGCGACACCTGCTTCGGCACTGGCTTGAGCCAGATCGTCGTTCAGCAAGGCGGTCATGGCCGTGCTCGATAGCTCAACAAACCGTACGGACTTCGGGCTAGGGGGGACTGGGGTCCGACGCTCGTCTTTGTCTGTCACAGCGCGAATCGTCGTGGAGCGTCCAAGACGTGTCCAACGGTTTTCGTGGCGCGAGAAACATGCCCCACCAGATTGAGGCACCGATCCACTCGGTCCTACCCGCGACCCGGTGAACCTTCCCGGTCAGAGCACTAGTAGTGCTTCGTTAGGTTCTGGTTCTGCGTCGGCGTGTGGTGAGGGGGCGGCCGCAGGTGGTGCAGGTGCCGCTCCAGCACCGCAGCAGGTCCTGTAACGCGTCGAGGACTTGGTAGAGGGTCAGGCTTTCGTGCGGGCTTTTGGGTCGTAGCGCCGCAGAGTGAGGAAGGCCTGGGCGGCGGTGACGAGGGTGACGTGGTGGTGCCAGCCGCGCCAGGTGCGGCCCTCGAAGTGGTCCAGTCCCAGACCGTGTTTGAGTTCGCGGTAGTCGTGCTCGATGCGCCAGCGCATCTTGGCGAAGCGCACGAGATCGACGATCGGTGTGGTGGCGGGCAGATTGGTCATCCAGTAGCCGGTGGGTTCTGGCGCCGTATCGGGCTGTTCGACCAGCAGGGTCCGCAGCGGCAGCTCGCCGTTCCACCGGCTGCGTCCGCCGGCGTGTTCCTGCGCGGTGCGGGTGGCTTCCTTGCCCGAGGGCCGCACCTCGAGCACGGCAAAGCGTGAGGTCATCGGTCCTTTGCTGCCCTGGCGCCAGGTGACGGTTTCGAAGCAGGTGCCCGCATCGATCAGTTGATGCAGGGGGCGGGCGGGCTCGCGGTAGCGGGGCAGCGTGGGCGGGCCCAGGCCCTGGTAGGGAGGCAGATGCGGCGCGGCAGCGGCCGGGCGGGCGACCTCCTTGGGCTCGACGGCCATGACGTAGGACCAGCCACGTTCCTCCAGGGCCAGGCGGAAGGAGACACTGCGGCCATAGCCGCAGTCGGCCACGATCACCGGCACCGACCCCAGCCAGCCCGCCAGCCTCTCCAGCAGCCCCAGAGCCAGACGGGGCTTGGTCACATGCCCGACCTCCTCGGGCACGCCCGCAGCCGTGCGGCGCCGGCTGTCGTGGGCCCATTCCTCGGGCAGGAACAGCTCCCATTCCAGTGGGCAGGAAGCAAGATCGGTGGCCGCGTGCACACTGACGGCGACCTGGCAGTTGGCCCGCTTGCCCAACGCCCCGCAGTACTGCCGGGCCACCCCGACCGAGGACCGCCCGCACTTGGGAAACGACACATCGTCGATGACCCACACCTCGGGCCTGACCACCTGGACCAGCCGCTCGGCGATCCGCCGCCGCACCGGCGTCCACTGCCACGGCGACTGGCTGACGAACTGCTGCAAGGCCTGCATGTTCCCGTCCGGCAGCCGCTGGGCCATCGGCTGGATCGACTTGCGCCGGCCATCCAGCATCAGCCCGCGCAGATAGCACTCGCCCTTGGCCCGCTGATCCTTGCGCGGCACCGAGGCGAACACATCGGCCACGAACAGCCCTAACGAGGCCCGCAATCGGTTCACTTCATGCGTGTCCACCTAACCAACATGCTCTTGATCAGCGACAACGACTAGACCTAACGAAGCACTACTAGGGCTTCCAGCCCGGATCGCGGCCGCTCAGGCCGACCGCGCGGTCGAGCAGGGGCGCGTCCTCGGGCAGCGGAACCACGGGGCCGAAGATCTCGCCGCGGGACGGGTCCTCGGCCGAGGCTTCGAGGAAGTCGTACGACACCTGTAGCGCGGCCCGGTCCGGTTCGTACTGTTGGCCGGTGGCCCGCGCCAGGTCCCAGGCGTGGATGACCAGTTCGTCCGCCGCCACCAGGCCGGCGATCGCACCCGGCAGCGTGATGCCGCCCGCCCGGGTCTCGCCGGTCCAGGCCGCCGGGTCGCGCCAGGCCTCGGCGAGTTCGTCGAGCACCTTCGGCAGGGTCTCGCGCCAGTCGGGCCCGATGTCGGGCATCGCGGTGTCCGGAGCCGTGTCGGTCGTGGCGCCGAGATCCTTGCGTCCCGCGTCGCGGAAGGCGGTGGCCAGCCCGAGCAGATGCCCGAGCATGTGGTGCACCGCGTAGTCCGGACAGGGGGTCGCGCCGTCGAGCTGCTCGTCCTTCACCCCGGCCGCGAGGCCGGCCACGATCAGGGCCTGCGGCCCGAGGTCGAGAGTCGTCTCAGACATCGGCTTCTCCTCAGCTTCTCGGAAACTCACACCTGGGTGGACCGGGGACGCACCCGAAACTCATCGCTTCCGCGGCGGAAACCGCCGCCCACGGCGAACGACCCGTCCGGACGACCCGCTCCGCCGTATGCAGCAGCGGCACAGGCAGCCGGGCGTCGTGCGGCCGATGCTGGGCGTGCCCCGGCCTCCCAGCCCGTCCAAGGAGATCCCATGCCGTTGCCCCGTCCCTCCCGCCACCTGCGTCTACCGGTCGGTGCCGTGCTGGCCGGCGCCTGTCTGGCCGCCCTGGTGTCCGCCCCGGCCGAAGCCGACCCGCCCGGCCCCACCACGGACCGCGCGCTGCGGAGCCAGCTCGAACAGCTGGTCCGCGCCCCGGGCGGCCCGCCCGGCGTCATCGCCGTGCTCCAGCGAGGGGACTCGCGCCGGATCCTGCGGGCCGGGACCACCGACCTCGCCACCGGCAGGCCGGTCGAACCGACCGACCACATGCGGATCGCCAGTACGGCGAAGGCGTTCAGCGGAGCCGTGGCACTGCGGCTCGTGGACCGGGGCGCACTCGGACTCGACGACACCATCGGCCGACGACTGCCCGCGCTCCCCCGGGCCTGGCGCGCGGTGACCCTGCGCCAGCTCCTGACCCACACCAGCGGCCTGCCTGACTACAGCCGGAGCCCGGAGTTCCTCGCCATCCTCCAGGCCGATCCGCATCATCGGTTCGACTCCCGGCGGCTGCTCGACTTCGTGGCCGGCCAGCGGCTGCTGTTCCGCCCGGGCTCGCGCTACCAGTACTCCAACTCGGACAACATCGCCGTGGCCCTCATGGCCGAGGCGGTGACCGGGGTCCGCTACGAGGAACTGCTGCGGCGGCTGGTCTACCGTCCGCTCGGCCTGCACGACACGAGCCTGCCGCAGGGCTTCGAGATGCCGGAACCGTACATGCGCGGCTACGACGTCCCGGTCCAGCCGCCGGCCGCGCCGGAGGACATCAGTGAGCTGATCGGGGCCTCGGGGGTGTGGGCGTCGGGCGGAATCATCTCCACTCCGCGGGACATGACCAGGTTCATCCGCGGTTACGCGGGCGGCGCGCTGATCTCCCGGGCGACCCTGCGCGAGCAGCGCCGCTGGGTCGACGGCGCCTCGGAACCGGCCGGCCCGGGCGCGAACAAGGCCGGGGCGGCGATCTTCCGCTACACCACCCGATGCGGGGTCGTCCTCGGCCACACCGGAAACACCCCCGGCTACACCCAGCTGATCGCCGCGACCCCGGACGGCGAGCGGTCGCTGACGTTCTCACTCACCACGCAGGTGAACGAGGCGACGAAGCCGCAGCTGCTCAAGCAACTGCGCGAGGTCGAGGAGAACTTCGTGTGCGCGCTGCTCCGCGACTGACCGGTGCCGCTCCACGACTCGGAGTCCCTCCGCCGTCACACGCGGGCCAGTGCGCCCCGGAGCTTGTTGCGTGACTTCACATCGAGCTTCGTGAACACCTTGTGCAGATGCCATTCGACCGTGCGCGGGCTGATGAACAACTCGGCGCCGATCTCCGAATTCGTCTTCCCGTCAGCCGCCAGCCAGGCGATCTGAGCCTCCTGCGCGGTGAGGGACTCACGGATGTCGACCGCCTGTTGCCGAATCGATTCGCCGGTGGCCAGGAGTTCGCGGCGGGCGCGCTCGGCGAAGGCGCCCGCCCCGAAACCGTGCAGCATCCCGTAGGCGGTGCGCAGTTGCTCTCGCGCGTCGACGCGCCGGTTCTCGCGGCGCAGCCACTCGCCGTACACCAGGTGGGTGCGCGCGAGGTGGACGGCGACCCGGCTCCGCTCAAGGTGCTCGATGGCCTCGCGGTACAGCAGATCGGCGGCCGGGCCGTCGCAGAGCAGTGCTCTCGACCGGGCCAGTACGCCGAGGGCCCAGTCCGTGCCGGCGGCGCCGGCCTGTTCCTCGAGCCGGCGCAGGGCCGCCTCGGCCGCCTCGGGGGCACCACTGCGAGCGCCCGCCTCGACGAGTTCGACGAGGGAGAACCCGGTACCCGCGAAATCCTCGTACTCCCCGGCCTGTTCGGCATTGGCCAGAGCCTCCTGGTACCGGCCGAGGCCGTTGTACAGCACCGCGAACAGGTATGAGGCCAGACCGATCGCCCGCCCCTCGCCCCAGGCGGTCGCGTCGCGGGTACCGGACTGGATCATCTCCACCGCCCGGAGGTCGCCGCGCCAGACCATGAGCAGAGCCGGGGCGTACCCGAGGGGCGAGTTGCCGGTCACCTCCGTGATGGTGTTGGACTCGTCGATCAGCGCCGAGGCAAGGTCGAACTCCCCGGCGTGCACATGCACGGCGGCGCGGTAGGAGAGGGCCAGAGGAAGGAAGTTGAGCGCGCCGGTCTCCCGAGCCGCCCGGACCGCGTGCGTGGTCAGTTCGTGCCAGGTCTCGTCGTCCCACAGGTCGCCGGCGATCAGCCACGTCAGCCAGAGCCGGCGCATGACGTCGTCCTTGTCGCGTCCGGCGGCTCGCCGGAGCGCCCGCAGTGTGGGCTTCAGCAGCGACGCGCCTTCGACGTAGCCTTCGGCGAACCGCGTCGCCAGGCCGTCGAGCAGTTCGTCGGCCAGCCGGGGAGGCCGCGGACCGCGCGGTGCGGCGCGGGCGGCCTCGGCCACCGCCCGCACTCCGCCATGTCCACACAGGCGGCCCGCGACGACCGCTGTGCCGAGTGCTTCGAGGTACGCCTCACGCGCCTGTCCGTCGTCGACCCCCTCCAGCCGGCCGGCCGCGTCGAGGAGCAACGGGAGAGCCTCACCGCCGCGTCTGCGGGCGAAGACGATCTGGGCGCGCAGGCGGGCCAGCCGCGCGCGCTGGGCCTCGTCCAACGGGCCCATCTCCGCGGCGGCGACGAGTTCGAGCGCGGTGTCGGCGGCTCCGGACTCGAAGGCGGCCTGCGCCGCGCCCACCGCCCTTGTTCCGCGTCTGCCCGGGTCGGGCGTCAGTTCGGTCGCGCGTCTCAGGAACGCGGCCGCCGCCGCGATACCGCCGCGGGCCTGGGCCCGGCCTGCCGAGCGCTCCAGCTCGCCCGCCAGTTCCTCGTCGGGTTCGACCGCCGCGTGGGCGCGGTGCCAGGCCCGGCGATCCGAGTCGAACGCGGGGTCGGTCGCCTCGGCCAGCGCCCGATGCACGTCACGGCGTTCCCCGGGGTCGGCCGCACGGTACGCCGCCGAGCGCACCAGCGGATGCCGGAACCGTACTCGTGCGCCGAACTCGATCAGTCCCGCCGCCTCGGCCACGCCCGCGGCGTCGGCCCCGATGTCGAGCCGCTCGGCCACCCGTCTCAACAGCGGTACGTCCCCCACGGGTTCGGCGGCAGCGGCCAGCAGCAGTCGTTGTGCCGCGTCCGGGAGCGACCCGATGCGCCGCAGGAAGCTCTGCTCGATCTGGCTCGCCAGCGGGCGTGCGTCCGGGCGCCCGAAGCCGCCGGCCAGTTCCGCCGCGGTCAGTCCGCGCGTCAGTTCCAGCAGGGCCAGCGGGTTGCCGCGGGTCTCGGCGACGATCCGGTCCCGGACGCGCTCGTCCAGGCGACCGGGGACGACCGAGTCGAGCAGCGCCCGCGCGTCGTCGTCGCGCAGCCCCCGGACCGTGAGTTCCCGCAGCGCCTGCAACGGGTCGTCGCCCGAGGCCGGCGCCGACGTACGCACCGCGAACACCAGCGCCACCTGCTCCGCGAGGAGTCGGCGGGCGACGAAGGCCAGTGTCTGCGCGGAGACCCGGTCGAGCCACTGGGCGTCGTCCACGACGCACACGACCGGTTGCTCCTCCGCCGCCTCGGCCAGCAGGCTGAGTACCGCGAGGCCGACCATGAAGCGGTCCGGCGCGCTCCCCGCACGCAGACCGAACGCGATGGCCAGGGCGTCACGTTGTGGGACGGGGAGGCGGTCGAGCCGCGCCATCATCGGCATGCACAGCTGGTGCAGACCGGCGAACGCCAGCTCCATCTCGGACTCGACGCCGGTGGCGCGCAGGATCTGACAGCCGGTGGCGCCGGTGACCAGGTACTCGACCAACGCGGACTTGCCGACTCCGGGCTCGCCGCGCAGCACCAGCACCTGGCTCTGTCCCGCCCTGGCGTCGGTCACCAGCTGATCCAGCACCCCGCACTCGCCACGTCGGCCACGCAGCCCGCGCCGAGGAGCGCTGCTCGACATCCACCACCACCGTGCAGGTCAAGGGAGCAAGACCCTGATCTTCAACTCGGGTCGTCCCCATCATGCACCACGGGCGCGCCGGCCCGGACCGTCAACCGGACGGCCCCCTCGGAGCGTGACCGAGGCCTCGTCAACCGTTGGTAGCGGCACGGTCACCGAGAGGGACATCGCGGTCGCGAGGCGTTGCGAAGCCCCTGGAACAGGTCGATCAGGCGCGCCATGGCACCGGCTCGCGCCGCGTCGCGGAAGGCTTCGAGCAGTGCGTCGCGCTCTGCCGTGTCCACCCGGTTGTGCCGTTGTCCGGCGAGATGACGGCGGGCCCGGAGCGCCTGTTGCCGCGCGTTGGCCTCGCTGATCCCCAGCATTTCTGCGATCTCACGGAACGGGTATTCGAACGCCTCGCGGAGTACGTACACGGCGCGTTCGACGGGCAGCAGGCGTTCCATCAGGAGCCGGACCGCGGATTCGAGTGCTTCCCCGCGTTCGGCCTCCCCCGCCGGATCGACGGATGCGACTTCGCGTTCCGGAATCGATGCGCCGACGCTGATCTCGCGACGGGCGCGGGCCGAGGTCGCCGCGTTGAGGGCGACCCGGGTCGTGACAGCCGCGAGGAACGCGACCCTGTCCCGCACCTGCGCCCGGTCCGTGCCCTGCCAGCGGACCCACACGTCCTGGACGACGTCCTCGGCGTCGGCGGCCCGGCCCAGCGTCTGGTAGGCGATCCCGAACAGCAGGGAGCGGACCCGCTCGAAGTCCGCCGCCGTCTCGGACCCGGAGCGAACGACGGTCGTCAAGCTGTTCCCGGGCGTGGCCACCCTCGACGAAACCGGCTCCGCCACGACATCGATGCTGGACAAGCTCATGACGGTCTTCCCCGATCCCAGTGCTCTGATCCACCGGGACCGGCTCGTCGTGCGCCAGGCTCCGGCTCAGTGACCCAGCCACCGTCGCCCGAAGCGGGCACCGGGCGCGCCCGTGGAAACCCGGGTGTACCCCCGGGGGATCCGTGGCCCCCTTGTCCTCACCCCGGTGAGAAAGCGGTGTCTCCGGCCGTAGCCGGGCGGGTATGTTTCGCCGACTCGGCAATGAGGAACCAGGGAGGACGCTGTGGAGCCGTCGGAACTTCGCCGTGCGGTCGAGGCAGGACGGGCCACCGCTGCGGAGCTGGGCCTTCGGGTCGACGAGGTGGTCGTCGTCCACAACTCGGACCGCGTCGCGCTGCGCCTGCTCCCGTGCGATGTGCTGGTTCGGGTCGCGCCTCCGGGGCAGCTGGCCGGTTCCGAGTTCGAGGTGGAGGTTGCTCGCCGTCTCACCGAGGTCGACGCTCCGGTGGCCGAGCTCGACCCCCGGGGCGAACCCCGGGTCTACGTGCGTGACGCTTTCGCCGTCTCGCTCTGGACGTACTACGAACCGGTCGGATCAGAGATCGCGGCCGCCGACTACGCGGACACGTTCCTGCGGCACCATGCCGCCCTGCGCCGGATCGATCTGGACGCGCCGCATTTCACCGACCGAGTCGCCGCCGCGCTCCGAGAGGTGAACGACCGGGAGCGGTCCCCCGAGTTGCCCGATTCCGACCGGGCCCTTCTCAGCGACACACTCAGCGGACTGAGCACCGTCGCGGAAACCGGCGAACAGCTGTTGCACGGCGAACCCCATCCGGGCAACCTCCTCAACACGCGGAGAGGTCCGCTTTTCGTGGACCTCGCCACGTGCTGCCGTGGGCCGATCGAGTTCGACCTCGCGCATGCGCCCGAAGAGGTCGGAGAGCATTACGCGGGGGCCGACCACGCCCTCGTTCACCGGTGCCGCGCCCTGAACTGGGCGATGTTCTCGGCCTGGCGCTGGCGCCGGGAGGACCAGATGCCCGACCGGGAGCACTGGAGGGCGGCGGGGCTGGACCACGTGCGTGCCGCACTCGATCGCTGCGGGCCGGGCTGAACCCGAGAGACACCGCCCGCCACCGTCAGGCGACTCCCCCGTCGTCGACCAGCATCCGGGCGATGCCCCGCTCGCTGAAGACGTCCCGCAGGGCGAGGGCGACGCCGCCGTGGATCGCGGAGTTCTCGCCGGGCTGAGTCGTGGTGATGGTCAACTTGCGGGTGGCCAGGGGCAGGGCGCGCTGGTAGACCACGGCGCGGACCCCGGAGAGCATGTCGTCGCGGAGTTCGCTCAACGGGCCGCCGAGGACCAGTGTGCGCGGGTTGAACATGTAGACCAGCATCGCCGCCAACTCGCCGATCTCGGTGGCCGCCTGGCGCAGGGCGCGGACGGCTGACGGGTCGTTGTTCGCGACGCGCTCGGCCAGGGTGTGGGTGCCGTGCAGCGGGTCGTCCTCGGTCGACTCGGGGATGCCCAGGCCGCGCAGGACGGCCCGGTGGGAGGCGAGCGCGCCGACACAGCCGACGTTGCCGCAGGCGCACAGGACGTCCCCGCCGCCGACGGACCTGATGTGGCCGACATCGCCCTCGGCTCCGTCCGCCCCCCGGTACACCTCACCGTCGACGGTGACGATCCCGGCCCCGATGCCGGTGCCGATCTTGATGCCGAGCAGCGGGGTGTCGACCTCGTCCCGGGCGGCCTCGCCGAGTGCCATGAGGTTGGCATCGTTGTCCACCAGGGCGGGGGCGCGGAAAGCGGTGCGCAGTCGCTCGGCCACCGGATAGCCGTCCCAGCCGGGCATCCCTGTCGGCCGTACGGCCCAGCCGCGTTGGGAGTCGACCGGTCCGGGCAGGCCCATCACCACCTTGCGGACCCGGTCCGGCTCGCGCCCGCACCGCTCCAGCAGATCGAACAGTCGCTCGGTCACCGCCTTCAGCACGACTTCCGGCCCCGCGCCGACCGGGACACCCACGGTCTCCTGCGCGAGCACCCGTCCGCCGAGATCGGCGACCGCGACCCGCGTCGCCAGGGTGTCGACGTCCGCCACCACCACGGTTCCCGCCCGCGGGCTCAGCGTCAGCACGCGCGGCGGCCGGCCGCGTACCGACTCGCCGGCCTCGTTCTCCTGGAGGATGCCGTGCCCGACGAGGTGGTCGATCTGCTGGCCGACCGTCGACCGGGCCAGACCGCTGCGCCGCGCGATCTCGGCACGGCTGGTCGCCTCGCCGGACACCACGAGGCCCAGCACCTTGGGCAGTCCTACGGGCACGGCGGGGAGCAGCGCCATGTCGATCGGGTGTCCCTCGTCTTTGCGCACTTTCAGGACCCTAATTTCGTCCCGGCACGACCGTCAACGGGCCTGACCTTCAGAGCGGTCGTCCACTTTCAGCCGAATTTAGTCCGAGCAGAAAATTAAAAGCGGCATCTTGCTCCGATGGCGCGAACTAAACGAAGGTGAACGCGACACATGGCGTTCAGGTGGACATCGCACACCGCGACGGTCGACCAGCCTCCAAAAAGCGCGGGATTATCTCAATGACGTAGCGCTGAAGTCAATGACTTGTGATCTTCCCCTGAGGCAGGTCCGCGCCACACAGGCCACTTCGGTGCGCCCGAGACCCCCTCCGCGCGCAGACTCCCCCGCGCCGTCAGGTCGCCCGCACCCAGCACTTCAAGGCCGTCCACCAGCCCTCACAGAACTCTCGAATGGGGCTTTTACGTGCACTTTTTGCCACACCCACCCCAAGAACCGCACGCCTGGCGCAGCGCGCGCACAGTCGGCCGGCCGGGCGACGCGCAGCCGACCGGACACCCCACCGCACCCATTCATCACGATTCGATAACCAGGCCGCGAATGTTCTGCTCAGCGGACCGAGCGCCTCGTCCGGGACCTCCGCGCCGCCCTTGAATACGCGGCACCGCACATCGCCCACAGCGGCGTCACCCCCCTGTGATCAGGTTGGAGATGGACCATCACCATGGCCAAACAGACGCATCGGATCGGCATCCTCGGCAGCGGCAACATCTTCGGCCGGTACGTCGCCGGTCTGGCCGCCCACTTCCCGGAGCTGGCGGTCGTCCGGGTCGGCGACATCGACACGGCCCGGGCCAAGCAGGCCGCCGCCGATCACGCCATCCCGGCCTGGGGTGACGCCGCGGAGCTGTACGCCGACGAGTCGGTGGACATCGTCGTGAACCTCACGCCGCCGGTGCACCACGCCCGTACCGTCATCGAGGCTCTGGAAGCCGGCAAGCACGTGTACGTCGAAAAGCCCCTGGCCACGACGGTCGAGGAAGGCCGGTCCGTGCTCGCGGCGGCCGCCAGGAGCGGGCGTCTGCTCGGTTCGGCACCGGACACCTTCCTGGGCAGCGCGAGCCAGACGGCCCGCAAGGCACTCGACGCCGGCCTGATCGGCGCACCGGTCGGTGCCTCGGCGTTCATCGGCCACAGCAAGGCCGAGACGTGGCACCCGGATCCGCGCTTCCTGTTCCAGCCGGGCGGCGGTCCGGTCATGGACATGGGCCCGTACTACTTCGCGATCCTCGTGAACCTGCTGGGCCCCGTCCGGTCCGTCGCCGCGTCGAGCCGGATCGGCGCGCCGACCAGGACGGTGACCGCGCCGGAGCGTGCCGTCGACTCGATCGAGGTCACGGTCCCCACCCATGCCGGCGCGGTACTGACCTTCGACTCGGGCGTCATCGGCACGACGCAGATGAGCTTCGACGTATGGGACACGGACCTGCCCTTCATGGAGGTCTACGGCACCGAGGGCACGCTGTCCCTGGGCAACCCGAACCACTTCGACGGCGACGTACGGCTCCGGCGGCACGGCGAGACCGAATGGACGGCGCTGGAACCGGCCGTCGGCCTGTTCGGCGCCGTCGGCACCCGCGAGCAGGCCCGGCGAGGACTCGGCGTACGGGACCTCGCGGACGCTGTCGAGGGCGGCCCGCACCGCGCGAACGCCTCCTTCGCCTTCCACGTGCTCGAAGCGCTGTGCGCCGTCGACAAGGCCTCCGAGGAGGGTCGTGCCGTGGAGCTGGAGAGCACCTGCGACCGCCCTCAACCCCGTTTCTCCGTCTGACACATGACACCTGACGCCTGCAAGACCCACCTGACGCTTCCGAGCCCGAGGGAAGGACGCCCATGACCATCAGCCCCGAGAAGATCGCCATCAATCCCCTGCAATGGATAGCCACCGAGGACGGCTGGATCGACCCCGCCCTGGCGCCCTCCCTCACCCAGCGGCTCAAGGTCATCCAGGAGGCGGGCATCCGCTCGGTGCACGCCGAGGTGCCCGCGGACATGACGGCCGCCGAGTACGGCCGACTCCTCGCGGACCACGGCCTGTCCCCCGCTCCGGGCTATGTCTCGGGCCCGCTGCCCGAGGACGAGGAGAGCCTGCGGGCGCACCTCGACAAGACGGCGCGGATGAGCGCGCAGATGGCCGAACTGGGCCTGCCCACGGTCTTCGTGGCCACGGGCATGTCCAAGGAGGCACCCCGGGTGCACCGCCCGGCGGTGGGGGCGGAAGCCACCCCCGAACGGCTGGAGCGGGTGCGTGACGTGTTCGCGCGGATGGGCGAGACCACCAGGGCCAACGGAGTCACGGCGGCCTTCCACCCGCACATCGGGACCTGGGCGGAGACCGAGGAGGAGACCCGTTTCATCCTCGACACCGTCCCGGCGGACGTCCTCTCCTTCGGGCCGGACATCGGACATCTCGGCTGGGCCGGAGCCGATGTCATCGGTCTGATCCGCGACTACGGCGACCGGGTGGCGAGCATGCACGTCAAGGACTTCCACACCGAGGTGGCCGAGCGGGGCAGGGCCGAGGGCTGGAGCTACCAGAAGACGGTCCTCGCCGGTCTGTGGGCCGAGCCCGGCCACGCGTCGGTGGACATCCCCGCGACCCTGGCGGCGCTGCCCGACAGTTTCAGCGGCTGGCTGGTCATCGAGGTCGACCGGGGCGCGCAGGCGACCCCGGAGGAAAGCATTCGGCTCTGCGGGCAGTGGGCCCAGCAGTCGCACTGAGTCAGAGAGGCTCGCCATGCCCGAGGCGTACGGATTCACCGGATACGGCGGTCCTGAGATGCAGCGGTTCCTCGATCTGCCCATGCCTGTGCCCGGGCGGGGCGAGCTTCTTGTCGAGGTGTGTGCGGCGGGCGTCAATCCGGTGGACTGGGGTGTCCGGGCCGGTCTGCACCGCGCTTTCCTCCACCTCGACCTGCCGGCCGTGCTCGGGCGTGAGGTCTCGGGCGTGGTCGAGCGAGTCGGCGTGGGGGTCGAGGGGTTCGCCGTGGGCGACCCGGTGTTCGGCACCAGCGCTCGGGGCTGCGGCGGCTATGCACGGTTCGCGCTGCTGACCGCGTGTCAGACGGCGGTGAAGCCCGCCGCGGTCTCGTTCACCGACGCCGCCGTCCTGCCGGTGGCCGCCGTGACCGCGTACGACGGGGTGGACCGGCTCGGTCCGGCGGCCGGCGAAACCCTGCTGATCCTGGGGATCGGCGGCGGCGTGGGCGTCATGGCGGCGCAGCTCGCACGCGCCGCCGGAGCCCGGGTCGTCGGCACCGCTTCCGCGGCCAAACGGAGGTTCGTCGAATCACTGGGCGCCTTGGCCGTCGACTACGACTGCGACGACCTCGGCAAACAGCTGGAGGCAGTCCTGCCGAACGGCGTCGACGCGATCCTCGACCTCGTGGGCGGCGACGTACTGGACAGCGTCTCGGCGGTGATCTCCCCCACCTGCCGGATCCTCTCGGTCGCCGCCTCCGGGACAGCTGCCCGGTTTGGTGCCAGGCCCCTGTCCCGCAACAGCTCGACCACCACACTCACCGAACTGGCCCGGCGCGTGGCGGACGGCCGGCTCGATCCCCAGGTCCGCGGTGTCTTCCGCTTCGAGGACGCCGAAGCCGCCCTGCGCGAAGTCGAATCCGGTCACTCGTGGGGCAAGGTGGTGCTCGACATGCGCGCAGCCTGACGTTCCCGTATCCACACGGCCGAACCGTCTCGTCCCCCGCCAGGACGACAGAACTGCCACAGCTTCAGCCGCTCCCTCCCGCAAGCGGCACCGACCGGCCCGCACCCACGCCGAGTTCATGCCCGAAGAACCACATCTGACGGGGCTGTTCACCCAGGGTTCCCCCGAGCACTTCAAGGAGCACCGATGTCACTCACCAAGCCAGTCCGGCCGCGCCGGCTGTTGGCAGGCGCCGCCGCAGGCGCGGCACTGCTCACCTCCACCGCTTGCAGCGCCGCCACCCAGCCCGCCGGCGCGAACTCCGAGACCACCGGCCCGGTACGCGACGGAGGCACCCTCGTCGTCGCGCAGACCAGCGACGTCGACCCCGGCTCGTTCCTGAAGACCTCGTTCGGCAACCTGCTGTCCGAGTACCAGGTCCTGGAGACCCTGACCGCCATCAGCACCAAGACCGGCCAACCCAGTGGTGTCCTGGCGAAGTCGTGGAAGCTGGCACCCGACGCCAGAAGCATCGACATCACGCTCCGCGACGACGTGACGTTCCACAGCGGCCGCCAACTGACGGCGAGCGACGTCGAGTTCACCCTGAAGAAGGTGCAGGACCCGGCGACGGGTGCCGCGAACCAGCCGATCGCGAGCCAGGTCAAGTCCATACGGGTCGAGGGCGACCACGAGTTGGCCCTCACGTTCTCGAAGCCGACGCCGAACATCTTCGACCTGTTCGAGACGATGCCGATCCTCAACCCCACGGCCTATGGCGACTACGCGGCGGGCAAGGTCGTCGACGGCACCGGCCGGTTCGTCTGGAAGTCCTGGACGCCCGGCGGCAAGGTCGAACTCGCCAAGTACGCCAAGTACCGCGACGCGAAGAACACCCATCTCGACAAGATCCAGATCAACATCATCAACGACCCGACCGCCATCGTGTCGGCGATCCGCAGCGGCCGGGTCCAGTACGGCGTCGGCATGCCCGCCCTCGACGCGCGCAGCCTGAGCCAACAGGACGGCTACGCCCTCGTGACGTCGGGCGGGTCGGCGATCCCGCTCGCCCTCGACGTGACGAAGGCGCCGTTCGACAACAAGACCGTGCGACAGGCGGTCCAGTACGCGATCGACCGCGACCGGATCGTCTCCCAGGTCGAGGGCGGTCAGGCGGCGGCGACGGACCTGCCGTGGCGGACGTCCACCGTGGGCTACGACGCCACCCAGGCGAAGCACTACACGTATCAGCCGGACAAGGCCAAGCAGTTGCTCGCCCGGGCGGGCGTGAGCGGTGCCTCGTTCGACGTCGTCACGCTGAACACCCCCGAGGCCACCGGCATCTTCCAGATCGTCAAGAACAACCTCGCCGCGGTCGGCCTGACCGCCAAGCCCGTCCTGCTGACCGCGACCGAGTACGACGAGCGGATCGCCAAGCGGAACATCGGCACGCCCGCGGTGCTGATGATGAACAGCAACGCCCTGTCGCCGGCCACCCAGGTCGTCAGCCGGCCGGAGTTCGTCGCGGACGACAACCTCCTGAAGCTCAAGGACCCGAAGTACACGAAGCTCGTCGAGCAGGTCGCCACCGCGACCTCGACCGACGCCCAGAAGACGGCGGTGCTCGCCTACAACGAGTACGTCCTCGACCAGGCGTTCGCGGTTCCCCTGATCACCCGCCCGACGATGACGGTCAGGTCGACGGCCGTAGGCGGTATCAAGGCGACCCGGACGGGCTTCCTGGACCTCGGCACGGCCTGGCTGTCGAAATGATCCGGTTCCTGATCCGCAAGGTGCCGTCGGTGGGGTTCGTGCTCTTCGCCAGCTCGATCGTCGCGTTCGCCCTGCCCAGGCTCGCGCCCGGAGACGTCGCCGTCACCCTCGCCGGTGCGGACCCGACGGCGGCCAACATCGCCGCCATCCGGAGCGAGTTGGGGCTGGACCGGTCGCTCGCCGTGCAGTACTGGGACTGGATCTCCGGCCTGTTCCACGGTGACCTGGGACAGTCGTACCTCCTCCACCGCAGCGTCACGAGCCTGATCGGCGACCGGCTGGGGAGCACGGTCGAGCTGGCCGTGTTCGCGACGCTCCTCGTCGTCCTCATCGGGACCACACTCGGGGTGCTCGCCGGGTCGACCAGGCGCTGGTGGGCACGGGCGACCCTCGATCTGGGCACCAGCATCCTGGTCGCCGTGCCGTCGTTCCTCACGGCGCTGGCGCTGATCCTCCTCTTCGGTGTGTACCACCGCTGGCTTCCCGTCAGCGGGGAGGTGAGCGTGCTGCACGACCCCGCGATCGGGATCCAGTACCTGGTCCTTCCCGCGGTCGCGCTGGCGCTGTCGCCCGCCGGGGGTCTGGCCCGGCTGCTCCAGACGGAGATGGCCCGGATCCGCAACGAGGACTACGTCGATCTGGCGCTGGCCAAGGGGGTCTCGCCCCGGCGGATCACCCTGCGGCACGTGCTGCGCAACAGCTTCGGCACCGCGGTCGTCGCGATCGGCCTGGAGATCGGCACCCTGCTCGCCGGTGCCGTGGTCATCGAGGCGGTCTTCAACCGCAACGGGCTCGGCCAGCTCGCCGTGTCCAGCGTGCAGACCCGCGACTTCACCGTCCTCCAGGTGCTGATCCTCGGCGTGGTCTGCGTGGCGGTGGTCTGCCAGATCGTCACCGAGATGGTCCTCGCGGCACTCGACCCGAAGATCAGGTTGGGAGACCGGCCATGACAGACGTCCCCCTGTCCGCATCCGCGCCGACGGCGGCGCGCAGACGACTCAATCCGACACTGGCCCGCTATCTGTCGGCCTTCCGCACTCCCAAGGGCATCATCGGGGTGTCGATCCTCGGGATCATGCTGCTCGCCGCCCTGCTCGCTCCTCTTCTGTTCTCGTCCGGCTACGACCAGCAGGGCCCGGACAGCTTCGCCGGGCCGTCGGGCGCGCATCTCTTCGGCACGGACGAGTTCGGCCGCGACATCTTCGTCCGCAGCCTCTACGGGCTGCGCGTCGACCTGAGCCTGATCCTCACCGCGGTGCCGCTCAGCATGGCGATCGGTACCCTGCTCGGCCTGTGCGGCGCCATCTCCGAATGGCTCGGCGCGGGAGTGCAACGCCTGCTCGACGTCGTCATCGGCTTCCCCGGGCTGATTCTCGGGGTGTGCCTGGTGGCGATCCTCGGCCCCGGCTGGTTCGCGCTGTTCCTGACCATCCTGATCGGCGGTCTGCCCAGTGCAGGGCGCCTGGCCCGCGGCGCCTGGCTCACCCAGCAGGGCAGGGAGTACGTCCTCGCCGCCCAGGTGCTCGGTGTCTCGCGCCGCCAACTCCTCGTACGGCATGTGCTGCCCAACGCGATGGACGCCATCGTCGTGAACGGCGCCGTCTGGATGGTCATCGGCGTCTACATCGAGGCCGGTCTGTCCATCGTCGGCCTCGGAGTGCAGCCGCCGACGCCGTCGCTCGGCGTACTGCTCAACAACGGCCTGCGGTTCGTATCCCAGTCCCCCACCTACATCATCGGGCCCGCATCGCTGCTTCTGCTGCTCGCGGTGGGCGTCGGCCTGATGTCGGACGCGCTCAACGAGGCGGTGAATCGCCGATGAACCCGACGACCGACCCCACCACGACCGAACCACCGGCCCCGGTCACGAGCAGAGGTGTGCCCCTGCTGCGCGTCGAAGGGCTCCGTACGGAGTTCAAGCTCAGGAACGGTGTCGTCAAGGCCGTCAACGACGTCAGCTTCGACATCCACGCGGGTGACGTCCTCGGCATCGTCGGCGAGTCCGGCTCGGGCAAGTCGATCACAGCTCGCTCGATCATGCGGATGGTCCGCCCGCCCGGCGAGATCGTCACCGGTTCCGTGCGGTTCGACGGCGAGGATCTGCTCGCGCTGCCCGAGAGCGAGATGCGGCGTCGGCGCGGCAGCGAGGTGGCGATGGTCTTCCAGGACCCGCAGTCCGCGCTGAACCCGGTCATGAAGGTCGGCGACCAGATCGTCGAGGCCATGACGGTGCACGGCGTGGACCGGAAGACGGCACGCTCACGCGCGGTCGAACTCCTCGAACAGGTCGGCATTCCCGACGTACGGACGAAGATCGACCAGTATCCGCACCAGTTCTCCGGCGGTATGCGCCAGCGTGTGGTGATCGCGATCGCCCTGGCGAACGATCCCGCGCTGCTCATCGCCGACGAACCGACGACCGCGCTCGATGTCACGGTCCAGGCCCAGATCCTGCGGCTGCTGTCCAGACTGCGCACCGAACTCGGCATCGCCGTCGCGATCATCACGCACGACATGGGGGTGGTCGCCGAACTGTGTACGGACGTCGTGGTGATGTACAGCGGCCGTACGGTCGAGAAGGGAACCGTCCAGCAAGTATTCGAGCATCCGCGCCACCCCTACACGGCGGCGCTGCTGGCGGCCATGCCCCGCCTCGACGACGAGCGGACGGGCAAGCCGCTCCCGGCGATTCCCGGCACACCTCCCGACCCGGCCGCGCTCCCGACGGGCTGCGCGTTCCATCCGCGCTGCGCGTTCGCCGAGGACACCTGCACGCGGGAGGCGCCGGCTCTGCTCCAGATCGGTGCGGCGGGGCAGACCGCGGCCTGCTTCGTCGCCCAGGCCGGGGTGGACGTGTCCTCGGCCGGCGTACGCGAGACAGCGCACGCCGTCGACGCGGCACCCGTGCGGCAGACGGCTCCCGCGACCGCCGAACCCGTACTGGAGATCCGCGATGTCACCGTCGACGTGGGTTCGCGGCGACGGGGTCTGTTCCGTCGTGAGCCCCCGGTGTACGCCGTCGACTCGGTGAGCCTGACGGTGGAGGCGGGCCGCACGCTCGGGCTGGTGGGCGAGAGCGGTTGCGGCAAGTCGACGCTGTCGCGCAGTGTCGTCGGCATCAGCCCGATCGCCGACGGCTCGATCCTCGTCGAGGGAACCGACGTGAGCGCGATGCGCGAGGAGGACCTCAAACGGGTCCGGGCCTCGGTGCAGTACGTGTTCCAGGACCCGTACGCGTCGCTGAACCCCCGGCGCACGATCCGGCAGTCCCTCACCGAGGCGCTCGCGTTCCGGGGCATCGGCGGACCCGAACTCGAAGCGGCGGCACGCTCGTTGGTGGAGCAGGTGGGGCTGCGCCCGGAACACCTCGACCGCTATCCGCACGCGTTCTCCGGCGGGCAGCGTCAACGGATCGGCATCGCGCGGGCGTTGGCGCGTGAACCGCGCACACTCGTCCTCGACGAGCCGGTGTCCGCGCTGGACATGTCGGTCCAGGCCCAGATCATCAACCTGCTGGAGAAGCTCCAGAACGAACTTGGCCTGGGCTACCTGTTCATCGCCCACGACCTGTCGGTCGTACGTCACCTCAGCGACACGGTGGCCGTCATGTACCTCGGCAGGATCGTGGAGTACGGCGATGTCGCCGACGTCTACGGAAACCCCCAACACCCGTACACCACGGCGCTGTTGTCGTCCTCACCGGCGGCGAGCGTCGCGGAGCGCGCACGGGAGGGCATCGTCCTGCGGGGCGAGCTGCCGAGCCCGTCGGACCCTCCCTCCGGCTGCCGGTTCCGCACCCGGTGTCCGATCGGCCCCCTCGCGCATCCGGAGCGGACGATCTGCGCGGAGGCCGACCCGCAACTGACCCTCACCCCCAGCGGTCAGCGTGCCGCCTGCCACTTCGCCGGGGAACTCGCGGGGCGCCCCTGAACAGTGGCCGGACAGCACGCCCTCGTACGCGGCAGGGCCTCCTCGTGGCCGGGAGGCCCTGCCGCCCTGCACCGGGATCCGGCGCTCCACCCCGACCCGGACCGCTTCGACCCCGGCCGTGATCATGCACGCTCCGGCCGGCCTGCCTGCGGGTAGGGGGAGGCGGGGGCGGGCATGAACACACGGCAGGAGGAGGTGGTGGGTGGAGTCGGCAGCGAGGAGGCGTCCTGAAGGGCTGTTCGTCGGGCTGTGCACGCTCGATGTCATCCAGCTCGTGGAGCACACGCCTTCCTCCAACCAGAAGCTGACCGCCCGTCAACAGACGGTGGCCGCAGGTGGTCCGGCGGCGAACGCGGCCGCGGCCTTCGCCCACCTGGGCGGTGCGGCCAGGCTGCTCACAGCGATCGGCTCCCATCCGCTGGGGCTCGCGGTCGCTGCGGACCTGCACCGTCTGGGCGTGGCCGTGTCGGATCTCGCGGCCGGCTCGGTCGAGCCGCCTGCCGTGTCCTCCGTCCTCGTGACCGAGTCCAGCGGAGACCGTGCCGTCGTCTCGACCAACGCGACGGGCCATCGGCTCGCCCCACCCGACGATCTTGACGCGTTGGTGGCCGCCTGCGACATCGTCGAGTTCGACGGCCACCACGGGGAGCTGGCCCGGGCCGCCGCCCGCTCCGCGCGTGCCGTCGGGCGCCGGACCGTCCTCGACGGGGGCAGCTGGAAGGCCGGTACTCAGGACCTGCTGCCGTTGATCGACGTGGCTGTCTGCTCGGACGACTTCCGCCCGCCCGGCACGCACACACCGGAGGACACCCTGCGGTTCCTGCGGGAGCAGGGGGTCCGCTGGGCGGCGGTCAGCCGGGGCGGGCTGCCCATCGTGTGGGCAGGCCCCGACAGCGGCGGCACGGTGGACGTGCCCGCCGTCCCGGTCGCGGACACCCTGGGCGCGGGCGACGTCCTGCACGGAGCCCTCACCCATGACCTCGCCCTTCACGACCACTTGACTCCGCGGGACTTCGCCGAGGCCCTGCGGAATGCCGCCACGGTCGCCTCCCTGGCGTGCGCCTCGTTCGGCACCCGGGCGTGGATGCGAGGAGGGTGACGCCGCCGCACTGTCGGCTCGGCCACACACAGCAGAGCAAGCACCCTCCAGTTCCCACCGATCACCCATACATCGGATGTATTGCCCGGGTGCGCCATGGAAGCACGGGGTGCCTGCGTGTACCGTCTTCCGCCAAGAGCAGCCCAGGACCACGTTCCTGATGGGTGGTACATCGTGAGTTTGTCGATCGGACTTGTCGTTCACGCAAGCCGCCGTGGAGTCTTCGAAGAAGCCGTCGAGCCGTTGTCCGGGATCTCCCTGAAGTGGGTCACGTACGGGCACGAGCACGAGATCCGGCCCCGTGTGCAGAGCCTCGCCGACGGACACGCGTTGGACGGACTGCTGGTGGGTGCCGTTCCGTATCGCGCGTGCCGTGACGTCCTCTCCCCCGGACTCCCCGTCGCGGTCACCCGCAGTTCGGCCCTCGACCTGGCGCTGGCGTTGTCCCAGGCGCAGGCCCGTGGCTGGCAGCCGGTTCCGGTCAGCATCGACACCTTCGACCAGGAGGTGGTCTCCGAGGTCGCGGAGGCGCTGCACATCGACCGCACCCGGGTCGCGTGCCTGCCGTACGCCGACGACCAGACCGTCGAGGAGATCTGCGCCTTTCACCAGCGGTCCCTCCGGCAGGGCGGCGGCTACGTCATCACCGCGCGGACCGCTGTCCTGCGACAGCTGCGCGGCAGCCTGCGCGTGCTGAACGGCTCGCCCGTCCCGTCCAGCATCCGGGCCGAACTGCACGAGCTGGTGCTGCGCATCCGGTCCGAACAGGCGGGCGCCGCCGGGTTCGCCGCCGGTGTGTTCTGTGTCAACAGGCATGGTGGCCCAGGTGACTTGGAGCGCGCCCGTATGGGGCTGCTCCAGCTGCTGCGGGCCACGCCCGAACTCAGCGACGCCTGGATCGAGAACCGTGGCCGGCGCGGTGTCGTGGTCCTCGGACGCCGTACGGTGTTCGAGCGGCTCAGCCGCAACTGGCTCATCGTCCCGGTGCTGGAGCAGGCCCAGGAGTCGCTCGGGGTGGGGGTGGCCGCCGGGTTCGGCGTGGGGCCCTCGGCACGTTCCTCGGTGATCCTCGCCGAACGGGCCGCCGCCCGCGCGGAGTCGGAGAACCGGCCGTGCGGCTATCTGATGGAGGACAGCGGGCTGGTGATCGGGCCGTTGGGACCGGGTGGGCCGCCACAGCCCCGCTCGGCCCAGGAGCAGGGCGACCGGATGCGCTCCCTCGCGCGGACCGTCGGGCTCAGTCCGGCAACGTTGTCACGGCTCGCCGCGATCGAACGCGACCTGGCCGGACGGACCGTCACACCCAGCGAGTTGGCCGACGCCATGGCCGTCACCGACCCCAGCGGCCGGCGCCTGGTCCGCAAACTCCACGCACACGGCCTGGTCACCGCCGAGGGGCTGACCCAGACCCACCGCAAGGGCCGACCGACCGGGCTGTACCGCCTGGCGATAGCCGCGGCCCTGACCGGCGGCCCCGCCGACACCCACCCTCTCCCCACCGACACTCGCTCTCTCACCACCGTCCCGGCCACGGCCTAGATGTGCCACCACACGACATCGGTCCTCACTGTCAGACCTGGCGGGCGCGGGACGCGAGGCGATCGGCGAGCGCGAGGACGAGGTCGCGCAGTTCATCGGGGCGATCGATGACGAACGGCCGGTCGAGTGCGGCGAGTAGCGGAGGCAACCAGTCGAGCCGCTCCGCCCGTAGTTCGACGCGCAGCCAGCGCTCGGTCGCCCGGTCCTCGCCTGCCGTGGGCGCGTGCTCCTCCACAGTCGCGACGCCGGCGGGAAGGCGGGCGCGGATCTGCTCAACGGTGCCGTGGATCCGCAAGGTCACCTCGTGCCGGTACTCGGCCGTGGCGAACCCCGACAACACGCGCTGTGCCGGATCGGGACCCACGGGCTCGTCGAATGAGCCGGGCAGGGTCCTCGCGTCCGCGATGCGGTCGAGCCGGAAGGTTCGGGCCTCGTCGATCTCGGGGTCCGTGCCCGTGACGTACCACCGGCCCGAATGGGCGACGATCCCGTACGCGTGCAGCGTGCGGTGGCTGCGCCGGCCGTCGCGGTCGGTGTATCTGATCGAGACCGGTCGGCGGTGGCGTACCGCATCGGCGACGGTGAGCAGGACCCCGGCGTCCGGGGCGGCGAACTCGCCGGGCTGATCCGTGAAGGCGAGAGACTCCAGGAGTGTGTCGAGCCGGCGGGCGACGTGTTTGGGCAGTACGCGCCGGATCTTGGCCGACACCGTCTCGCTCGCCGTGCGCTCCGCCGTCGTCAACCCTGATCGGCGGCCGGCGACCAGGCCGAGCAGCACGGCCAGCGCCTCGTCATCGCTGAGCATGAGCGGAGGCAGACGGTAGCCGGGGGCGAGCCGGTACCCACCGTAGCGGCCGCGCACCGACTCCACGGGCACGTCCAGGTCGATCAGATGATCCACGTACCGCCGCACGGTGCGTCCATCCACGCCGAGCCGTTCGGCGAGTTCGGCGACCGTCCGGGTGCCGCCCGACTGGAGCAGTTCCAGGAGTGTCAGCACGCGGCCGGTGGGTCGAGGCATGTGCACAAGCCTAAGCCGAATACAGGACGGATTCTGTCCTCTATTTCTCCTAGCCTGCGCCGTGCACCGACCGATCGGCCAAGGAGATCACCATGGAGTTCGTCTCGATCCGCATCATCACCGGCGACGTAGCCCGCCTCGTCGAGTTCTACGAGCGAGCCACGGGGGTGCGGGCGATGTGGGCAACTGAGGACTTCGCCGAACTCAAGACCCCGGGCGCCACGCTCGCGATCGCCGGTACCCGCACAGTCCCGCTGTTCGCCCCGGGTTCCGCCCGTCCGGCGGACAACCACAGCGTGATCACCGAGTTCCTCGTCGACGACGTGGACCTCGTCCACCAGAACCTGACCGGCTTCGTCACCGACTTCGTCACCGAGCCCACCACGATGCCCTGGGGCAACCGGTCGCTGCTCTTCCGCGACCCCGACGGCAACCTCGTCAACTTCTTCACCCCCGCCACCCCGGCGGCCGTCGAGAGGTTGGCACGTTGACGCCAGGCACGGTGGTCGCTCACTCGGGAGCGCGATAGGACATCACGCCTAGAGCAGCGCCTCGGCCACCGCACGCAGGTTCGCCCGGCCCCGTCCGTACGCGCACACCCCGTCCGCCGCCTCCGTCTCCGCGTCCGGCATGCCGGTGGCGACGAGGAGGGCGTCGGGGCGGGCGGTGAACAGGGCGGTGCGGGCCGCCGCCTGCCAGGGGTGCAGGTCCGCGTCCTCGGTGGCGATCAGCAGGGGGCGCCCCTGGGCGTGCCGCAGGATGCCGGGGACGTCGACGGGGCCCTCGCTCGTCACGACGCCGTCGGTGGCGGGCATGACCTCGCGCAGGAGGGTCAGGAGGTCCGTACGGTCCCATTCCAGCGCGGGGTTGGGGCGGCGGTGCAGATCGACGACGTACGGATCGACGACGGGGCCGGGCAGAGGCTTCCAGCGGATGGCGCGGCGGGCGGCGAGCAGTCCCACGTCCTCCGGGGCGGGGCCGCCGGTCGTTGTCGGGGGCTGGGCGAAGCGGTCGGCCAAGGTGTCGATGCGGCGGGCTGCGTCGACGACCCGGGCGGGGTCCAGCGTGCCGCCGGCCAGGGCGTCGAGCAGGGCGTCCCGGCAGCGCCGCCACAGCGTCGGGTCGGGGCGGGCGATGATCAGCTGGTCGGCTCCCGCGGCGATCGCGGCGACGGCCGCGGCAGGTTCCCCGACCGTGTCGGCGATCGCCTTCATCTCCAGGGCGTCGGTCACGACGACGCCCTCGAAGCCGAGTTCGGTGCGCAGGAGGTCGGTGAGGATGCGGCGGCTGAGCGTGGCGGGAGCGGTCGCGTCGAGGGCCGGGTGGACGACGTGGGCCGTCATGACGAGCGGGACGCCCGCGGCGATGGCGGCCCGGAAGGGCGGCAGGTCGGTCTCGCGGAGGGTTCGTTCGTCCCTGGTGTCGACGGCGATGCCCAAGTGGCTGTCGACGGTGGTCGAGCCGTGGCCCGGGAAGTGCTTGGCGCACGGGGCGACACCGGCGGCCAGCGTGGCCTTCGTCCAGGCCGTGACGTGGCGGGCGGCCTGGCCGGGGTCGGCGCCGAAGGAGCGGGTGCGCACGATGGGGTTGGCGGCGTCCCGGTGTACGTCGGCCACGGGGGCGTAGCTGACGGCCACTCCGCACTCGGCGAGGTGCCGGGCGAGCGCGTCGGCGACGGCGGCGGTCAACTCGGTGTCGTCGGCGACGCCGAGGGCCCAGGCTCCCGGGGTCTCGGGCGCCCCGGCCCTGGCGAGATGGCTGATGCTTCCGCCCTCCTGGTCGACGGTGACCAGCAGTCCGGTGCGCAGGGAGCGCAACTCGTCGGTGAGGGCGCGCAGTTCGGCTCGCCCGGCGACGTTGCGGGTGTGCAGGATGACGCCGCCGAGTCCGGTGTCCGCCAGCCGTCTCAGGTCGTCGGGGACGGTCGTACCGTCGAAGCCGAGGACGAGGCAGCGGTGGGCGGCCTCGATCAGGTCGTCCGGGAGGGGGGTCACGGGGTCAGCTCCGCGGTGGTCGTGTCACGGGAGGCGTCCGGCTGCACCAGCAGGACGCAGCGGGCCCAGTGACGGTCGGTCAGCTCGACGTGCGGTGGCTGCTCGGTGCGGCAGGCGGCGCGGGCCAGGGGGCAGCGGGGGTGGAAGCGGCAGCCGGACGGGGGGTGGACGAGGTCCGGGGGTTCGCCGTAGTCGTCCCCGGTGACGTCCCGTTCGCCGTCCTCGCGGTTCGTGCGGCCCGCCAGGAACTCCATCCGGTCCGGGTCCGGGGTCGAGTCCAGGAGCAGTCGGGTGTAGGGGTGGGCCGGGGTCTGGGTGACGTCCTCCGCCGTGCCGTACTCGACGATCTCCCCCGCGTACATCACCGCGATCTCGTCGGCGAAGTAGCGGGCGCCTGCGATGTCGTGGGTGATGTAGAGCATGGCCAGGTGTTCCTCGTCGCGCAGGGCGGCGAGGAGGTTGAGGATCTCCAGGCGGATGGAGACGTCCAGCATGCTCACCAGTTCGTCGCCCAGGAGCACTTCGGGTTCGACGGCGAGCGCGCGGGCGATCGCGACGCGCTGGCGCTGGCCGCCGGACAGTTCGTGCGGGAAGGCTTCCAGGAAGCGCTCGGGCGGGGTGAGCCGTACGCGTTCCAGCAGGGCCCGCAGCCGCCGCTCCATGTCCTCGCCGCCGGTGACGGAGCCGTGCAGCCGCAGCGGCCGTTCGAGCAGATAGCGCACGCGGTGCAGGGGGTTGAGGGAGGCGAAGGGGTCCTGGAGCACCATCTGGACCCGGCGGGCGTAGGCGCGGCGGGCCCGGCGACCGCGTGCCGAGGCGGGTTTCCCGTACAGCAGGATGTTGCCGCTGGTGGGGGTCTGGGCGAGGGCGAGGGTCCGGGCGAAGGTGGACTTGCCGCTGCCGCTCTCGCCGACGAGGGCCACGGTGCGGCCCGGGATCAGACGCAGGGAGGCGTTCTCCAGGGCGTGCACGGTCTCCCCGCGGGAGCGGTGCACCGGGTAGTGGACGGTGACGTCCACCGCTTCGAGTACGGGGGCCGGCTGGGGCGTTCGGGCCTGCTCGTCGGTCATGCTCGCCCTCCGGTGGTCAGCGCGGGCAGGTTGTCGGCGTGGATGCAGGCCACGGCTCGCTCAGTGCCGTACGTGGTCAGCGCGGGAGGCGCCTCCTCGCACTCGGGCGTCGCGTGCGGGCAGCGCGGTTGGAAGGGGCAGCCCGGTGGGAGGCCGCGCAGGTCGGGCGGGTTGCCGGGGATGCCGTTCAGACGGCGCATCGGTCCGCGCAGCGGCGGGAAGGAGTCGCGCAGGCCGCGCGTGTACGGGTGTTTCGGGTCCCGGTACAGATCGCCGGCCGGGCCGCTCTCCACGATCCGTCCGCCGTACATGACGGCGATGCGGTCGGCGATCTCCAGCAGGAGTGACAGGTCGTGCGTGATGAAGACGACGGAGAATCCCAACTCCCGCTGCAACCTGATGACTTGGCGCAGGATCTGGCGCTGCATCACCACGTCCACAGCCGTCGTCGGCTCGTCCATGACCAGCAGGTCGGGGTCGCAGACGAGGGCGAGCGCGATGGTGGCCCGCTGGCGCATTCCGCCGGAGAGTTCGTGCGGAAAGCTGTCCAGGCGGGTGGCGGGGATGCCGACGAGTCCGAGCATGTGCGCGGCGCGTTCGCGCGCCTCCGATCTGGTCATTCGGCGGTGGGCGTGCAGGGTGTCGGTGAACTGGGCGCCGAGTCTAGCGACGGGGTTGAGGGCGTTCATGGCGCTCTGGAAGACGACGGCCGTGTGTTCCCAGCGGGTTCTGCGCAGTTGGCGTGCGTCGGCGTGGAGCAGGTCGACGGGGTCGCCCGAGCGCGGGTGGAGCGTAGCGCTGCCCGTGCGGACGACGGCGGGTGGGCGCAGCAGCCGTAGCAGGGCGTTGATCAGGGTGGTCTTGCCGCTGCCGCTCTCACCGGCGATGCCGAGGATCTCGCCGCGGCGCAGTTCCAGGGAGACTTGGGACACCGCGGGCAGGGGTTCGGCGGCCGTGCCGTAGTCGACGCTGAGGTTCCTGACGTCCAGCAGCAGGCTCACTGTGCCCCTTTCTTGCGGCGGGCGCCGCGCAGTCGCGGGTTGGTCAGTTCGTCGATGCCGAAGTTGACGAGCCCGGCGGCGGCGCCGAGCACGGTGATCGCCACTCCGGGCGGTACGAACCACCACCACGCGCCGGAGACCATCGCCTGCCGCTGCTGGGCGAAGTAGAGCATCGTGCCCCAGCTGACGGTGTTGATGTCGCCGATGCCGAGGAAGTCCAGGCCGGAGACGGCGAGGATGGAGGTGACGAGGGAGAGCATCAGCGTCGCGGAGATCACCGGCAGCAGGTTGGGCAGCACCTCGACGAGCATGATCCGCGGATTGCTCTCGCCGAGCAGCCGGGCGCCCAGGACGAAGTCCCTGTTGCGCAGGGACAGTGTCTGTACGCGCTTGGAGCGGGCGCCCCAGGCCCAGCCGGTCAGGCCGATGACCAGGGCGACCGCGAACGGGCCGCCCCTGCCCCGCAGATACCCGGCGAGGATGATGACCAGCGGCAGCCCGGGCAGGACGAGGAAGACGTTGGTGAGGGCGCCGAGCACCGAGTCGACCGTGCCGCCGTAGTAGCCGCCGATCAGCCCGACGGCCACGGACAGCGTGGTGGAGACGACGGCAGCGACGGCACCGACGAGCAGCGATGTGCGGGTGCCGACGACGAGTTGGGCGAGGACGTCGGTGCCGTCCTGGGTGGTGCCCAACGGGTGGTCCATGGAAGGGGGTTGGAGGACGGCACCGGTGAGTTCCGTGGGTGACAGACCCATGAGCGACTGCACGATCCACGGACCGGCGGCGGCCACGAGGACGTACCCGGCGATGATCGCGAGTCCGACGCGGGCCTTGCGGTTGGCGGGGATCAGTCGGCGCGGCGCGGTACGCCAGGTGAGCCGGGCGGGCGGTGTCGCCGTGAGCGTCATGCGTCCTCCCGGGTGCGCGGGTCGAGCAGGACGTAGACGGAGTCGGCGATGAAGTTGGCCACCAGTACGGACAGCGAGATGATCAGGAACAGCGCCTGCATCAGCGGGTAGTCGAGGTTCACCACGGCCTGGTAGAAGAGGTAGCCGATGCCGGGGTAGGCGAAGACCGCCTCGGCGAGCAGCGAGCCGCCGACCACGGTGCCGATGGAGATGGCCAGGCCCGCCACCTGCGGCAGCATCGCGTTGCGGGCGGCGTACGCCAGCAGGATCCGCCAGCGGCTGAGGCCCTTGGCCTCGGCGAGGCTGACGTAGTCCTCGGCCACGGTGGTGATCATCATGTTGCGCATGCCGAGCAGCCAGCCGCCGATCGAGGAGACGACGATGGTCAGCGCGGGCAGGAAGCCGTGGGCGATCACGCTGCTGACGAACGTGAAGTTCAGGCCCGGTTCGAGGTTGAGGTCGTAGCCGTTCTGAGAGGGGAAGACCGGCAGGCTCACCGACAGCAGCAGAAGGAGCATGGTGGCGACCCAGAAGTACGGCATCGAGCCGAGGAAGGTCGCGAGCGGTGCCAGCACACTGTCGAGGCGACTGCCGGGCCTGGCACCGGAGATGATGCCGAGTGCGGTGCCGAGGAGGAACGCCAGGACGGTGGTCAGGCTGACCAGGCCCAGTGTCCAGGGCAGGCCCTGCGAGATCATCTCGCCGACGGGCTGCGGGAAGTAGGCGGTGGAGATCCCGAAGTCGAGGTGGGCGAGCTGGGATAGGTAGTGCAGATACTGCTCCCCCAGGTTCTGGTCGGGGACGCCGAACAACGCCCGGATGGACTTCTCGGTGGCCGCGTTGACCTGTGATCTCTGGGCCAGCTTGTTGAGGATGACGGAGGCCGGGTCGCCCGGCATGAGGCGGGGGATGACGAAGTTCAGGGTGACGGCGACGGCGGCGGTCGCGAGATAGAAGCCGAGGCGGCGCAGCAGGACCCGGGCCCGGCCGCCGCGCCGGCGACGGCGTGGCGGGCCGTCCGCCGTCGGTGGTCCGGCGGGCGGCGCCGGAAGTGTCGTCGCCGTCATCGGGCGAACTCCCTGGGCACGGCCATCACTTCACCGGCTTCAGCTGCGCGAGCACGTTCTCGAACGCCGGGCCGCCGTTCCAGGGGGCGCAGATGGCGTACGGATTGCTCTTGTCGGGGAATCCCGTCCAGTTGCGGGCGCTCCACGCGCAGCCGGCGGTGATGTTCGACAGCGTCACGAACGGCACCTGGTCGACGATGATCTTCTCCAGCTTCCGGGTGAGCTGGATCTGCGTCTGTTCGTCGCCGGAGTTCGCCAACTGGTTCAGCAGGTCGTCGGTGGACTTGTCGCGCCAGCGCAGGTAGTTGTTGGTCTGCGCCACACCGCCCTTCGCGGTGCCGGCGAACTGGCTGTTCAGCAGCGGGTTGTAGACCTGCCAGGGCACGGCGCCGTACGCCAGCCCGTACGAGGCGAGGTCGAAGTCGCCCTTGGCGCGGGTGTCGGTGTAGGTGCCCTGCGCGAGCGGCTGCACGTTCACCTTGATGCCGATCTTGCCGAGCTGGTCGGCGATGATCCTGGCCCGCTGCACGGAGTCCGCGAAGTCGGAGACCTCGATGTAGTTGAGCGTGAGCTGCTTGCCGTCCTTGACCGCCTTGCCGCCACTGAAGGTGTAACCGGCCTGCTGGAGCTGGGACTTGGCGGCCGCGAGGTCGGTCTTGACGGCGTCCTTGTAGGCGGGGTCGAGCCATTTGCCCTGGGTCGCCGCGTCCAGGCCGGTCTGGCTGATGGGGGTGGCGCCGAGCTGGGTGACGAGCTGGATGAGCTGCTGTCGGTCGATCGCCAGCTCGACCGCCTTGCGCAGACGGACGTCCTTCAGGACGCCCCGGTCGTGGTTGAAGACCAGGATCAGCGACCCGTATGTCGGATAGAAGTAGCCGTTCTTCGCCGGGTCCTTGTCGACGTACTGCTTCTCGAGGTTGGGTATCGCGCCGCCGCTCAGGTCCTCCTGACCACTGGTCAGCTGGGAGATCTCGGTGGCGGAGTTCACCACGGGCAGCCGGATCTGCTTGACCTGGATCTTGCTGCGCCAGTAGTCGTCCCGCAGGGTGAGGCTGACCTGCTGAGGGTCGAACCGCTTGAGGGTGTACGGGCCGCTGCCCACGGGGTCGGGGTTGGTGAAGGTGACCGGGTTCTTCTGATTCGCCCAGTATTTCTCCGGCACGATGTACTGCTGGAGAATCGAGGCGACCTGGGTGAACGCCGGCTTGTCGAATTGAAAGACGACCGTCTTCTCCCCCTGCGCGGTCACCGAGGAGAACGAGACACCGGACGCGTCGAGTGCGGGTGTTTTCTTCACCAGCTCGAAGGTGAACACGACGTCGGCGGCGGTGACCGGTTTCCCGTCGCTCCAGGTGGCTTTCTTGTCGATGTCCACGGTCAGCGTACGGCCGTCTGCCGACAGTTTCTGCGCGGAGGCGAGCCACGGTTCGAATTCGCCACCCTTGAGGACATTCACCCCCATGAGCGACTGATACATGTAGATCCTGGTTCCTGGTGAAGCGTCACCGGTGCTGGTCAGCGGGTTGAAGTTCCGCTGGAGCACGGTTTTCCCGGAAGCATAATTGATCATCAGCGAGCCACTGCTCGAATTCGCCGAACCACTGTCCTGACACGCGGTGAGCGCCAGACTCATCACCACGGCGACCACTGCTGGACCGGTTCTCAAGGAACTCCTGAGCCGCACGGCTGACCTCCCATCTCGGTTGCCGAATTCTGCGGACGGAAATCACCGGGTGTCAAGCAGGCAACGGGAATCACCCATAAACGAACCTGGTCCGAAATAGAAAAAGAACCAGGTTCGTATGTCGGCAGCGTGTTTGACGGCAGGCCGTGGAAGGGGAGTATTGCCCCTCAGTCGATCCGGCGGAATTGAGAGGAATCGAATTGCCCCAGACGCGTGACACACCCGCGGCGACCGGTTGGATGCGGGAGGCGAGGTTCGGCCTCTTCGTGCACTTCGGCGTCTACAGCATGGCCGCACGGCACGAATGGGTGCGCAGCTACGAGGAGATCGACGATGCCGCGTACCAGCGGTACGTCGACCACTTCGACCCCGATCTGTTCGACGCCGCCGACATCGCCCGCGCGGCGCGCGCGGCCGGCATGCGGTACGCCGTACTGACCACCAAGCATCACGACGGCTTCTGCCTGTGGGACTCGGCGGTCACGGACTACAGCTCGGCCCGTGTCTGTGGCCGGGACCTGGTCGCCGAGTTCGTGACCGCCGTACGCGCCGAAGGACTGAAGGTCGGCTTCTACCACTCGCTCCTCGACTGGCATCACCCCGACTACGTGATCGACGGCGTGCATCCGCTGCGCAACGCGCCGGACGTGGCGGCTCTCAACTCCGGCCGTGACATGGGCAGATACCGCGCCTACCTGCACGCCCAGGTCAAGGAGCTGCTCACCTCGTACGGTCAGATCGACCTGATGTTCTACGACTTCACGTTTCCCTGGGACCGTGGCGGGATGCCCGGCAAGGGACCGGAGGACTGGGACTCGGCGGAACTCCTCGCGACGACCCGCGCCCTCCAGCCGGGCATCGTGGTCAACAACCGCCTCGGTATCCCGGGCGACTACGTGACGCCCGAGCAGTACCAGCCGGACCGGCCGCTCGTCGACGACGGTGTCGAGATCATGTGGGAGGCGTGCCAGACCCTCAACGGCTCCTGGGGGTACCACCGGGACAACCTGGAGTTCAAGGACCCCGGTGACCTGGCACGCATGCTCGTCCAGTCGGTGTCGAACAACGGCAACATGATCCTCAACGTGGGTCCCGACGGCCGCGGGAACATCGAGCCGCGCGCCCGTGGCGTCCTGAACTCCCTCGCGGACTGGATGCGGCTGCACGCCCGCGCGATCCACGGCGCCGGGCCCGCCCCGTTCACTCCGCCCGCCCACGGCGTGTACACCCTGCGCGGCGACCGCCTCTACCTCCACCTGTTCTCCTGGCCGTTCAGACATGTGCACCTGCCCGGGCTGGCCGGCCGGGTGGAGTACGCCCAACTGCTGGGCGACGGCAGCGAGGTCGGGCTCGACGTCCTCGACAGCACACCCCAACCGCACGCCCACCTCTCCCCCTTGCCCCAGCCCGAGGGCACCCTGACCCTGACGCTTCCGGTCACCCGGCCGGACGTACTCGTACCGGTGGTGGAGCTGTTTCTGACGGAGGCGTGAGGGGCGTCGGCGGCGTCTTCCAGCAGGCGTTCGAAGCGGTCGGCTGCCGTCGCGGCGACCAGTGCGTCGGGGCACCGAGCAGACCGGCAGAGGACCGGCGGGCGCTGCTGTGGCGACGCGGTCGGACGCGCCGTCGGGACAGCCGAACCACTCCTCGTCGGCACGCCCTGCCCCGGCCCCCGGGAGTCCGGCGCCGAGCGCCTGCCCGGTCTCGTGACGACTCGCGCCCGGCCCTCTCGGCCACCACGGCAACAGCCTATTGGCCCGCCCTGACCAAGGGCCGCCCCTCGCGAGATCCCCGTGTCACGGGAGGACGACGGGCGTGTAGTCGTCCTCGCACGAATAGGTGAAACGGCCTCCCGCGGCGCCGGACCGGAAAGCCATGGCTCCGTAGTAGTAGTGGTTCAGCTCGGTGGCGCTGTCCCGCAAGCTCACCGCCGGCGATTCCTCCGCGCCGCCCTGGTTCAGGCACGACGTCTGCGGCAGCCGCAGGTCCGGGTTTCCGGTCGCCGCGAACACGAGTTGGGTGCCGCGGGCCGTCCGGTCCGCCGACAGGACGACGGCGAAGTACTCCTCGCTGTAGCGGGAGATGCCGACGTTCGGCACGGACGCGTTGCCCAGTTCGACGTCCGAGTAGTCGTCCTGGCAGGAATAGCGGAGCAGGTATCTGCCCGGGACGAGCATCGGGAAGGAGAGCGTCCCGTCGAACACGCCGGGACTGTCGGCGGTGGCCTGCCGGGCGTACGGGCGGACCGTGAACGTGCCGTCGGGGCCGTCCACCAGGAGGCAGGTGGTCTCCGCCTGCCTCAGGTCGGCCTCACCCCTGGCCCGGAGGGTCACGGTGAGCCGATGGCCGGTCGCCGACACGGCCGTCACCGTCGCCGCATAGCCAGGGTCCCGGTAGCGGGAGACGCCGAGCGCTCCGCGGGTGAACGCCGGTGCCCCGGGCGGGGCCGCCGACGGGTACCGCTCGGCTTCGGCCGGACCGGGGGCGGAGGGAGACGACACCGTGCGCGGCGCCTCCCCGTCGTCGCCCGGGGCCGCCGGGGCGGGGAGCGTGGCCGTACGGGTCACGACGACCTGCGGATCCTTCCCCGCCTCTGCCTGGTCTCCGCCCGCCGAGGTCGACACCGCCCAGACGAGCCCGGCGGTGGCCAGGACCAGAAGGGCGGACAGGGCGACCGGCACGTGCCTGCGCCGCGCGGTGGGGGCCGGCGCGGAGTCGTGGGTACGCCGTACCGTCGGGTCGTCGTGTCCCGCTCCCGTACGGGCCGTTCCCGCGCCGGGGGCCGAAGCGGTCATCGTGGGCTGTGCGTGCGGGAATCCGGCGGCGTGCGGATCCAGGACGGTCGGCGGGTGGGTCGCGGCCTTCTCGAACTCCTCGGAGCTGCGCCGAACCGACCGGAACACCGCGTCCGGGAGCCAACGGTGGGTGCCGCCCGCGCCGGGCCGCGGCGGCACGGCGAGCCTGCCGCCGACCTCGGCCGACGACGGACGGTCGCCCGGATCGCGCGCCAGACACCGCCGTACGACCGCGCCCAGGTCCTCGGGCAGCGACGCGAACGACTGCGTACGGCCGTCGACGGCCTCGGAGGCGAGCGGCGCGCCCTGCGGGGAGAGCACCCGCTCACCGGCGGCCTCGGCGAGCACCACCCCGAGAGAGAACAAGTCGCTCTCCGGGCCCACCCGTTGACCGAGCCGCTGCTCCGGGGACGCGTAGACGACACTGCCGACGAACTGTCCCGTCGACGTCAGCCCGCCCTGCCCCACCGCTCGCGCGATCCCGAAGTCCACCAGCCGCGGCCCGCTCTCGGCCAGGATGATGTTGGACGGTTTGACGTCCCGGTGCACGATCCCCGCCGCGTGGATCGCCCCCAGCCCCTCGGCCAGGCCGGCCGCGAGAACCCGCAGGCTGTCCGCGGGCAGGCGGCGGTGCGTGGCTAGCACCTCGGCCAGATTGGGGCCGTGCACCAGCTCGGTCGCCAGCCACGGTACGGCCGCCTCCGCATCGAAGTCGACGAGGTGGACGGTGTGCACACCGCGGACCGCTCGGGCGGTCTCGATCTCACGGGCGAACCGTTCCCGGTAGCCCGGCTCCGCGCACAGTTCGGGGCGGATCACCTTGAGTGCCACCAGCAGACCGCCGCCGGCCCGGCGGGCCAGGTACACACTGCCCATACCGCCGGCGCCCAGCCTGCCCAGCAGTTCGAAGGGGCCGATGCTCGTCGGATCCTCGCCATGCCGAAGCGGTCGCCACACGTCGCACCATCACTTGTCTGTCGCCGAAAGCTCAGGAGGCAGGCGTCAGCCCGGAAAGCACGCGTCGTCACCACTGTCCCCCACGTTGTGAACAGTGATTCTGACGAGCGCGAGGGAAGCAGCACAGGGGCGCACGGAGGTGCGAAGAGCGCACTCGCTCGGTGCCAGAGCGTGAGAGCGACCCCGGTCGACCGAGCGGGGATTCCCTTGCGTCCGTCCAAGCGTCGCCGCTCTTTGTCCATGGACCGGTTCCGCCGCCTGAGGTGAGGGTGGTGACCATGAGCGAGTTCAGCGCGGACGGCGGCGAGCGGCGGATGCCGGGCGGGCTCGTCGCGCTGGCGCTGGGCGGATTCGGTATCGGGCTGACCGAGTTCCTGATCGCCGGGCTGCTGCCGCAGGTGGCGTCGAGTTTCGCGGTGTCCGAGGCGGCCGCGGGACGGCTGATCTCCGGGTACGCGTTGAGTGTCGCGGTGGGTGCGATCGTCCTGACGGCGGCGACGGCACGGCTGCCCCGCAAGCAGGTTCTGGTCGGCCTGGTGGCGTTGTTCGTCGTCGGCAACCTGCTGTCCGCCGTCGCGCCGGACTACCGGGTGATGCTGCTCGGGCGGATCGTCGCGGCGCTCTGCCACGGTTCGTTCTTCGGCATCGGCTCGCTGGTCGCGCGCGGTCTGGTCGCGCCGGAGCGGAAGTCCCGCGCGGTGGCGGTGATGTTCGCGGGGCTGACGCTGGCGAACGTGCTGGGCGTGCCGTTCGGTGCGCTGGTGGGTGAACGCTGGGGCTGGCGGGCGGCCTTCTGGGCGGTCACCGCGATCGGCGTACTCGCGCTGGCGGGGATCGTCGCCCTCGTCCCCGGCCGGGCAGGGGATGCGCGATCGCTGACGAAGACGGCCCCGGAGTCACCTGGCAGTCTGCGGGCCCAGTTGCGGGAGTTCAGGTCCTGGCAGGTGTGGCTGACGCTGACGGCCACCGCGCTCGGGTACGGCGGGATGTTCGGCGCGTTCAGCTATATCGCCTACACGTACACCGAGGTCGGCGGCTTCTCGTCGGCGCAGGTCGCCTGGCTGCTGATGGTGTACGGCGTCGGTCTGGTCGTCGGGAACCTGCTCGGCGGGCGGGCGGCCGACCACGACCGTGACCGTGCCCTGATCCTGGCCCTGCTCGGACTAACCGTCACCCTCACGGCATTCGGTCTGCTGGCCGCCAACGCCACCGCGTCGGTCGTACTGACCTTCCTTATGGGCGTGTTCGGGTTCGCCGGCGTGCCCGGCATGATCACCCGTGTCACCGACTACGCCCACGGCGCGGCCCTCGCCGCCGGCGCCAACGTGTCCGCGTCCAACCTCGGCAACGCCCTCGGCGCCTGGCTAGGGGGCCTGGCCATCACCGCGGGCCTCGGCTACACCGCACCGCTCTACGTCGGCGCGGGTATCGTCCTGGCGTCGGTCGTCGTCATGGCGGTTGCCGCGCACCTGGCCAGGAAACCGCTCGACGGAACCGGCGCCGTCAGATCTCCTCCGGACTGCCGGTCAGAACGACCCGGCCGGTGACGGACTGCGGGTTGACCAGGAGGTTGTAGATCGGGCACTTGCGTTCGACCGTCTCGTGCAGCTCGCGGATACGCTCCTTGCCCGCCGGCGAGGTGATGTGCACGGTGTAGGAGATGTTGTGCGGGTAGATCGGCACCTGCTCGAAGCCGGGCTGTCCGGCGCGCGGGTCCTGGTCGGCCTGGACCTCGACCTCCAGGGAGTCCAGCGGGATCCGTAGGTCGGCGGCCTGGATGAGGAAGATGTGGGTGAGGCAGCTGGAGAGCACGCCCAGCTGGATCTCCGGGGAGGCGGGCCCGAGGTCGTAGCCGGCGAAGTCCGGCGGGGAGTCGCTGAGGATCTGGTGGTGGCGGATACGGATACGCCGTACGCCGCTGCGTTCCTCGGCCGTCGTACGGGCCCGCAGCTTGTGCGGTTCGGTGAGGGGGGCCGTCTGCTGGGCCTCCCGCCTGGCGAGCAGGGCGGCCCGCTTGACCTCCAGGTACTCGCGCAGCCCGGGGCGGGGGTCGGGGGCGGTGTCGAGGAGGGGCTCGGTTTCCTTCTCGTTCGTGGTGGCGGCCATGGGGGTGACTCCTGTGGTCGGGCCGGATAGGCGCGGGGCCGTGCGGGGAGGGCTGTGCGGGGTCGCCGGGTGGGGACCCGGTGGTCAGTCGGCCCAGACCCTGCTGGACTGGCCGGCGCGGATCGCCGGGGCGACCTCGGCGGCGAACCGTTCCAGGGTTTCCTCCTTGAGGCCCGCGGGGGTGTGCTCGACGGAGATGCCGGTCAGTTCATGGCCGAACAGCTCGTGGTATTCGCCGAGTTTGTCGATGATCTGGGCCGGGCTGCCGACGAGCGCCGAGCCCTCCCCGACGAACTCCTCCACCGTGGTGATCTCGGACTTGTTGTGCTTGAACGTGGGGCTCGCGGCGAACGCCTCCCACACCGGGCGGAAGAGTTCCAGCGCCTTCTGCGAGGTGTCGGCGACCAGCAGGCTCGGGAAGCTGGCGGCGACCACGGCGTCCTCCGGGGCCCGCCCGTAGTGGGCCCAGCGTTCGCGGTAGTGGTCGACGAGTCGGGCGTAACGCGCCCTGCGGTGGAAGCCGTTGGCGGTGAACAGGGGGTCGCCGTGGCGGGCGGCGAGGTCGGTGGAGCGTTCGCTGGTGGCGCTGCCGTGCCAGACGGTGATGCGCCGCTGGAGGGGGCGCGGCTGGGTGGTGACACCCGTCAGCGGGGTACGGAACCGGCCCGACCAGGTGACGGGTTCCGGCTCCCAGAGGCGGCGCAGCAGCTCGTACTTCTCGGCGAGGTAGTCCCACTGGAGGGACTCGTCGAGGCCGAAGAGGCTGTACTGGTCGGGGTGGTTGCCCTTGGAGACGATCAGTTCGACCCGGCCGTCGGAGAGGTTGTCGAGGGTCGCGAACTCCTCGGCCACCCGTACCGGATCGAGGATGCTGAGCACGGTGACGCCGGTGAGCAGCCGCACCCTGCTGGTGCGCTCGCCGATGGCGGAGAGGAGGACGGCCGGTGAGGAGGACAGGAAGTAGCCTCCGTGCCGTTCGCCCACCGACACGGCGTCGATGCCCAACTCCTCGGCGCGGACGGCTCGTTCGACGACGGAGCGAAGGCGGTCACGCTGCGTGGGCCGGTGGCCGGTGGCGGCGTCGGGGGTGTTGGCGACGATGTCGTTCAGCAGGAACTTCACGGGGACTCCTGGGAGGGCGCGACGGACGGTGGGGCGGGGGCGGCGGCACGCTGGGCATGTCTACGGGTGACCGGACCCGTTCCGGTCCTCACCCGAGCCGTGCCGGTCGCGGCAGGCCGAGGTGGTCGCGCAGGGTCGTGCCCGTGTAGTGGGTGCGGAACAGACCCCGGCGGCGCAGCTCGGGCACGACCGACTCGGCGAAGTCGGACAGCGTGCCCGGCAGATAGGGGAAGACGACATTGAAGCCGTCGGCGGCGCGACCGTGGAACCACTCCTCGATGTGGTCGGCGATCTGCTGCGGAGTTCCCACGACAGTGCGGTCGTCGTCGGCGAAGCGCTGGACGAGGTCGCGGATGGTGAGGTTGTCGCGGCGGGCCTCCTCGTAGATCTGCCGCTGTGCGGTCTGCGACTGGTTGGAGACCGGGAGTTCGGGCAGCGGGCCGTCCAGGGGGTGTTCGCTGAGGTCGAAGCCGCCGAGCCAGTACGAGAGGTCCGCCAACGCGACCTGTGGGGGCAGGAGTTCGGTGAGGCGGGTCAGTTTGTCGCGGGCCTCCGATTCGGTCGGGGCCGTGATGACGGACAGGGCGGGCAGCACCTTCAGGTGGTCCGGGTCGCGGCCGTGGGCGGCGGCCCGGTCCTTGATCTCGGCGTAGAACTCCTGTGCCTTGGTCAGGTCCTTGATGCCGGAGAAGATCACCTCGGCGATCCGGGAGGCGAGGTTCTTGCCCGCCTCCGAGGCACCCGCCTGGACGATGACCGGGCGGCCCTGGGGAGAGCGGGCGATGTTGAGGGGCCCGGCGACCTTCAGGTGCTTGCCCTCGTGGTGGAGCGCGTGCAGCTTCGCCGGGTCGAAGTAGACACCGCTCGCCTTGTCGTGGCGGAACGCGTCGTCCTCGAAGGAGTCCCACAGCCCGGCGACGACGTCGTGGAACTCCTCGGCCCTGTCGTAGCGGGTGGCATGGTCGAGATGGGCGTCGAGACCGAAGTTGCGGGCCTCGCCGTCGTTGAGGGAGGTGACGACGTTCCAGCCGGCCCGCCCGCCGGAGATGTGGTCGATCGAGGCGAACGAACGGGCCACGTGGTAGGGCTCGTTGTAGCTGGTCGACGCGGTGGCGATCAGGCCGATCCGGGAGGTGCCGGCGGCGAGCGCGGCCAGCAGCGTGGTCGGTTCGAACGAGTCGTTGACGACGCTGACCCGGCTGAGCACGTCCTCGCTCGCGAACGGCACACCGACCAGATCCGCGAGGAACACCGCGTCGAACGTGGCCTGTTCGGCGATCCGGGCGAAGGAGAGCACCTCCCGGATGTTCACTCCCGCGTCGGCGGCGGTGTCCGGGTGCCGCCAGGCGGCGAGGTACTCCCCCGGCGGCTTGAGGAAGGCGTTGAGGTGGAGCTGGTCTGTGCGGCGGCCGCTCATCGTCCGGTCTCCTGGAGGTGTCGCTCGGCGGCGGCGGGGCGAGGCAGGCCGAGGTTCTCGCGCAGGGTGCTGCCCTCGTACTCGGTGCGCAGCAGACCTCGACGCTGGAGCAGCGGCACGACGTGGTCAACGAAGTCCTCGGCGGGGCCTGGCAGATAGGGGAAGGAGATGTTGAAGCCGTCGGCGGCGCGCTCGTGGAACCAGGTCTCGATGCGGTCGGCGATCTGCTCGGGCGTTCCGGCGACGGAGGTCCCCGCGGCGTAGCGCCCCGCGAGCTGACGTATCGTCAACTTCTCGTCGTGGGCCAGCTTTACGAGCAGATCGCGCCGTGACTTGCTGCGGTTGCTGTCGGGGATGTCCGGCAGCGGACCGTCCAACGGGTAGTCGCTGAGGTCGAGATCGCCGATGTTGTCCTGGACGAGACGGCGGGCGACGTCGTCGTGGATGAGGTCCTGGAGTTCGGCGAGCCGGTGTCGCGCGTCCGCCTCGGTCGCCGCGACGATCGGGGTGAGGCCCGGCCAGACCAGGACATGGGCAGGGTCGCGACCGTACCCGGCGGCGCGTGCCTTGATGTCCGCGTAGAACTCCTGGGCGGCGCCCAGCTCGTGCTGCGTGGTGAACAGGACTTCCCCGTGCCGGGCGGCGAACTCCCGCCCCGTCTCCGAGGATCCGGCCTGGAAGACGACCGGATGGCCCTGCGGAGGCCTGGAGATGTTCAGCGGCCCCCGTACGGTGAAGTGTTCGCCCTCGTGGTGCGGCGGCTGCAACCCGGTCGGTTCGTAGTAGCGTCCCGTCGCCTTGTCCCGTACCACTGCGTCGTCGTCGAAGCTGTCCCAGAGTGCCTTCACCACCTGGACGAACTCGTCGGCACGGCGATAGCGCAGCTCGTGTTCGAGGTGGTTGTCGTGGCCGAAGTTGGCCGCCTCCAGGGGTACGACGGAGGTGACGACGTTCCAGCCCGCGCGGCCCTGCGAAATGTGGTCCAGGGAGGCGAACTTGCGGGCGATGTGGAAGGGGTGGTTGTAGGTGGTGGTCGCCGTCGCCGCGAGCCCGATGTGGTCGGTGACCAGGGCGAGCGCGGCCAGCAGCGTCAGCGGTTCGAAGTGTTCGGCGCGTCCCGTGCGGGACAGGGAGTCGAGCTGGTGCCCCCAGACGGCGACGACGTCGGCGACGAACAGCGCGTCGAAACGGCCGCGTTCGAGGGTGCGGGCGAGGTCGGCGTGGAAGGCGAAGTCGAGTTGACCGTCGGGGCGGGCGTCCGGGTGGCGCCATCCGGCGATGTGGCCGCCGGAGCCCTGGATCAGGGCTCCCAGGGTGAGTCGGCGTGCGGTCTCTGTGGTCATGTGGGTCTCCCGGTCATGCGGGCAGCCGGGGTACGGCGGCCAACAGGCGGCGTGTGTACGGGTGTTGGGGGTCGGCCAGCACGGATGCGGCCGGACCCTGTTCGACGGCTCGGCCGTCCTTCATCACGAGCACGTCGGTACACAGATGCCGTACGACGCCGATGTCGTGCGAGACGAGCAGCAGCGTCAGCCCGTACGCGTCGGCGAGTTCGTCGAGGAGGGCGAGGATCTGGGCGCGTACGGAGACATCGAGGGCGCTGAGCGGTTCGTCGCCGACGAGGACCTTCGGCCCGGGGGCGAGCGCCCGCGCGATGGCGATGCGTTGCCGCTGTCCGCCGGAGAACTCGTGCGGGTATCGGCCCCGCACGGACGGGTCCAGGCCCACTGCGCGCAGGAGTTCGTCCACCCGGTCGTCGTGGTCGCCGGGTAGCCGCAGGCACTCCAGCGGTTCGGCGACGATGTCCCGCACGGTGGCCCGCGGGTCGAGGGAGCCCATCGGGTCCTGGAGGACGATCTGTACCTCGCGCCGGAACCAGGTCAGCCGGCGCGGCGCACCCGGCCGTACCTCCCGGTCCCGGTAGTGCACGGTGCCGGAGTCGGGCCGGTCCAGCGCGAGGAGGAGACGGGCGAGCGTCGACTTGCCGGAGCCGGACTCCCCCACGATCCCGAGACTCCGGCCTTCCGTCAGTTCCAGCGACACGTCCTGGAGTGCGTGGCGACGGGTGGTCGGCGCGAAAAGTGAGGTGCGCGGAAGGCGGTAAGTGCGGGTCAGGCCGGTCGCTTTGAGCAGCGATGTCGTCATCGGGCGACCTCCGGGGTGTCCCAGCCCGTGGCCCGCGCGGCCTCCACGAGCCGTTGCGTGTACGGGTGTTGGGGTGTGCGTACGAGGGTGTCGGTGGGGCCTTCCTCGACGAGCCGCCCGTCCTTGAGTGCGGCGGCTCGTGGGCAGAGCTGGGCGACCACGGCGAGGTCGTGGCTGATGAACAGCAGTGATGTGCCGTGCTGTTGGACGAGGTCGTCCACCAGTTTCAGCATGTCGGCCTGGACCGTGACGTCGAGGGCGGTCGTGGGTTCGTCGGCGATGAGGAGCGCCGGGCGGGTCGCGAGTGCCATGGCCAGGCCGACGCGCTGGCGTTGTCCGCCGGAGAGCTGGTGGGGCCAGGCACGGACGACGAGTTCGGGGTCGGGGAGGCCGACCTGTTCGGCGAGTTCGACGGCGGCGGCAGCCGCGTGGCGCCGGTTCAGGCCCCGGTGCAGCCGCAGGGGCTCGGCGAGTTGCTTCCCGATGCGCATGAGCGGGTTGAGCGCGCTCATCGGTTCCTGGAAGACCATCGCCATGCGCTCACCGCGCAATCGGGACAGCTCCCGGTCGCCGAGCCCGAGGATCTCCTGCCCGTCGAGGCGGATACTGCCGGTGGCCTCGGCTCCGTCAGGGAGCAGACCCATGACAGCGAGGGCGGTGAGCGACTTCCCGGAGCCGGACTCGCCGATCAGCGCGAGCCGTTCACCCGGCCCCACCGACAGGCTTACCTCGTCGACGGCGGTCGTACCACCGATCCGTACGCGGAGGTCGGTGATCGTCAGCAGACTCACGCCGCCTCCCGAACCCGCAGGCGGGCGTCGGTCGCCTCGCGCAGTCCGTCCCCGAGCAGGTTGAAGCCGAGTACGGAGGCGGCGACGGCGAGGCCCGGCCAGATGACGAGGAGCGGGCGCGCGGCGATGTAGGACTGCTGCTCGTGCAGCATGCGCCCCCAGGAGACCGCGGGCGCCGGGGCACCGAACCCGAGGAACGACAGCGCCGCCTCCGCGAGCACCGCCACGGACAGGACGAGCGACAGCTGCACGATGAGCGTGGGCGCGATGTTCGGCAGCAGGTGTTTGCGGACGGTACGCCAGGTTCCGGACCCTGCGGCATGGGCTGCCAGGACGTAGTCGGTGCCCAGCACGCGCCCCGCCTCGGCACGGGCGACGCGGGCCAGGTTGACGCCCGCTCCGACACCGATCGCGACGACCACGGTCCAAGTCGAGCCGCCGTACACCGCAGTGAGGATCATCGCGATCAGCAGGACGGGGAACGCGATCAGTACGTCCGTGAGCTGGACGACGACGGCGCCGATCCAGCGCGGCACGAGCACCGCCGCGAGCGCCAGACCGAGCCCGACGACAGCCGCGACGGCCGCCGCGAGCAAGGCGGTTCGCAGGGTGCTGCGGGCGCCGGTGAGCAGCTGGCTGAGCTCGTCGCGGCCCAGTTTGTCGGTACCCAGGACGTGCCCGCCGGAGAACGGCAGGAGCCAGCCGTCCTGGGGCCGGACGAGTGTGGGGTCGTACGGCGTCCAGACGAGGGAGACCAGCGCGGACAGCACAAGCAGACCGACGAGGAGGGCGCCGACGAGACCGCTGCGGTTGGCGAGCAGCGCCCGGACGGCAAAGGGGACCTGCATCGAGCCCTTCATACGGCGCTCCGGAGCCGCGGATCGATCAGCCGGTGGGCGAGGTCCACGAGGAACCCGATGACCAGCACGGCGCCGGTGAGCAGCAGGATCTCGCCCTGCACCTTGTCCAGGTCCCGGTTGCCGACGTCCGTGATCAGCATCTGTCCGACCCCGGGAAGCACGAACACCTGCTCCACGACGACCGCGCCGGCGATCAGCGCGGCGATCTGAAGCCCCAGCACCGACACCACCGGTACGGCCGCGTTGCGCAGCCCGTGCCGCACCAGGGCGCCGGTGCGGGTGTGGCCCTTGGCGCGGGCGGTGCGCAGCCAGTCCTGGTTCAGGACGTCCAGTACGGCGGACCGCACGAACCGCAGCAGTACGGCGCCCTCGGCGAGGGCCAGGGTCAGCCAGGGCAGGACGAGGCTGCGCAGCGCCGGCCCCGGCTCGGCCCAGCCGTCGACGGGGAAGCCCTGCGCGGGCAGCCACCGCACCTGGACGGCGAACACCACGACGAGCAGCAGCCCGACCCACAGGGTGGGCAGTGCGATCCCGAGCTGCCCGAGGGCGTTGGCCGCGCTGCCGAGCCGCGAATCGCGGCGCACGGCGGCGAGGATGCCCAGGGGCACGGCGAAGGCGAGGGCCAGCACAACAGCCCCCACGGCCAGCGGCCCGGTCACCGCGAGCTTCTCGGCGAGCTGCCCGGACACCGACGTACCGTCGAGGACCGACCGTCCGAAGTCACCGGTCACCACTCCCCCGATCCAGCTGCCGTACTGCGCGACGAGCGGCCGGTCCAACCCCAAATCGTGGCGTACGGCGGCGACTTGGGCCGGGGTGGCCTTGATGCCGCCGATGGTCTGGGCGATGTCGCCGGGCAGGAGCCGTAGCACCAGGAAGATCAGCACACTGGCGGCTAGCAGGGACAGCACCAGGAGCCCTGCCCGGCGCAGCAGATAGAGCGTCATTGCTGAGTCACTTCTTCGCCACTGCGAGGTTCGCGAGGTTGTAGCGGTTGCTGGTGAAGCCGACCGGGACGCCGGTGACGCCGCTGCGGACGACGGTGAGGGTCTGGTTGACGAACAGCCAGTCCGCGGCGGCGTCTTCGGCGACCTGCTTGGCCGCCTTCTTCAGGAGGGCGTCGCGCTCGGTGTCACTGACGGCGGTCTGTGCGGCGGCGTACCACTTCTGGACGTCCGCGTTGTCGTAGCCGAAGTAGTAGTCGGGGTTGGCGAAGTTGTAGAGGTCGCGGGCCTCGGCGTGGTCGACGAGGCTGAGCTGGTAGGCGTGCTTGGTGAAGACGGCGTCGAGCCAGGTCTGGAACTCCACCTGCCGGACGGTGAGTTGGATGCCGACCTGCTTGAGCTGGGAGGCGAGGTAGTCGCCGATCTCGGTCGGGTAGATGTTGGGGATCTGCACGGTGAGCTTCAGCCCGCTGCCGTAACCGGCCTGCTTCAGCAGCTTCTTGGCGCTTGCCGGGTCGTACGCGTCGACCGGGGTGAGGTCCTCGTAGCCGGGGTCGGACGGCGGGATGGGGCCGCCGACGGGTTCGGCGGCGCCGCCGAGGGTCTTGATGAGGCCCACGTTGTCGATGGCCTGGCGGATGGCGCGCCGCACCCGGACGTCCTTCGTGGGACCCGAGGCGTTGTTGAGCGCGAGGGTGAACTTGTCGGTGGTGTCGCCGCGCAGCACCGTGTACTTGCTCTTGTCGGAGAACGGCTGGAGCAGGTCCGCCTGCGCCGCCGTCTCGATGTCGGTCTGGCCGGTCTGCTGTGCGTTGTTGGCGGCGTTGTCGTCCTTGATGTAGTGGAAGACGACCTTGGCGACCTTCGCCTTCGTCCCCCAGTAGGAGTCGTTGCGCACGAAGGTGATGGAGGAACCGCGCTTCCACCCGCTGAGCCTGAAGGGGCCGGTGCCGTTCTCCGTGCCGGCGAGCGTGGAGAAGTCGGTGCCCTTCTTGAAGACGATGCCCGCACGTCCGGTCAGGCCCCAAGTGAAGCCGGTGTCACGGTGCTTGAGCTTGACGACGACGGTGTGGTCGTCGGCGGCGGACACGCTCTTCACGGAGGCGAGTGCGGCGGCGTCGGGGTTCTTCGAGCCGGCCTTGGTCACCTGCTGCAACGACCAGACGGCGTCGGCCGCGGTGACCTTGCTGCCGTCGTGGAAGGTGGCGTCCTTCGCGAGCTGGAAGGTGTAGGTCAGCCCGTCGGACGACTCGTCGAACGAGGTGGCCAGGCTCGGCTTGACGGCGTTGTCCTCGTCGCGGGTCAACAGACCCTGGTAGACGTTGTCGAGCAGGATCTGGTCGAGCGCGGCGCCCGCCGTGGTGGCGATGTCGAGGCTCGTCGGCTCCAGCACGAGGCGTACGTCGACGGTGGCGCCGGTGTCGATCTCGGTGGGCTCGGCGGCCTGGCTGGTCTGTCCGGCGTTCGCGGGATCGTCGGCCGAGCCGGTGCCGCAGGCGGTCGCGGCCAGGCCGACGAGTGCTGCGGTGGCGGCGAGCCGGACGGCGGTGCTGCGGCGCATGGCGGATCGTGCTCCTTGACTGTGGGTGGTGCGTGAACGGTGAGAGCTCTCGGTGCTCATACGGCGGCTGCCGCGAGCCCGGCTCCGAGGTCGGCGATGAGATCGTCGGCGCCTTCGAGGCCCACGGAGAGCCGCACCAGGCCCGGGGTCACCCCGGCCGCGGCCTGCTGACCGGCGTCGAGCTGGGCGTGGGTGGTGGAGGCGGGGTGGATGACCAGGCTGCGTACGTCGCCGATGTTCGCGAGATGACTGAACAGCCGTACGCCCTCGACGAATCGGCGCCCCGCTTCGAGCCCGTCCGCGAGTTCGAAGGCGAGGACGGCTCCGGCACCGCGCGGCAGATACCGCTTGGCCTGGGTCGCCCAGGGACTGGACGGCAGGCCCGCGTAGTGGACCCGGCCGACCTGCGGCTGTGCCTCCAGCCACTCGGCGAGCTTCTGGGCGTTCGCGACATGCCGCTCGATGCGCAGGCTGAGCGTCTCCAGCCCCTGGAGGAGCAGAAAGCTGTTGAAGGGCGAGACGGCCGGTCCCAGATCCCGGACCAGCCGGGTGCGCAGCCGCAGCGCGTAGGCGAGACCGAGGTCGGAGAAGGAGTCCCAGAAGGACAGTCCGTTGTACGTCGGGTCCGGGCGGGTGATGCCCGGCCACCGGTCGGGGTCCGCGCCGAAGTCGAAGCGCCCGCTGTCGACGACGACCCCGCCGATGCCGGTGCCGTGTCCGGACAGGAACTTGGTGGTGGAGTGCACGACGATGTCGGCGCCGTGCTCGAAGGGGCGCAGCAGGTAGGGCGTGAGCACGGTGTTGTCGATGACGAGCGGGACACCGTTGTCGTGGGCGATGCGGGCGACGGCTTCGAGGTCGAGGACGTTGCCGCGCGGGTTGCCGATGCTCTCGCCGAAGAAGGCCTTGGTGGCCGGTCGTACGGCGGCGGCCCAGGCACCGAGGTCGTCAGGGTCGTCGACGAAGGTGACCTCGATGCCGAAGTCGGCGAACGTGTGCTCAAGAAGGGTGCGCGTGCCGCCGTAGAGGGAGGACGAGGCGACGATGTGGTCGCCGGTGCGGGCCAGGTTGAGCAGGGCGAGGGCTGTCGCGGCCTGGCCGCTGGCCACCGCCACGGCCGCCGAACCGCCCTCCAGGGCCGCGATGCGTTCCTCGGCCACGGCGGTGGTCGGGTTGGACAGCCGGGTGTAGGCGTGGGTGGTGAGGTCGGCGAGCTCGAAGGCCGCGGCGGCGTGCGCGGTGTCACGGTATACATAGCTGGTGGTCTGGTGGATCGGCACGGCGCGTGCGCCGGTCGTGGGGTCGGGTACGGCGCCCGCGTGGACCTGACGGGTCTCGAACGCCCAGGTGCTCATCGGCCCTCCTCCGGCCTCGCCAGGACGTCGGACCACCAGCGTTCCGCGACCCTCGGATGGGAGCGGAGCCAGCCGACCACGGCGTTCTCCCCGAAGGCCGCGAGGAGCGGGTTGTCCGGGTCGTCGGTGACCCCGCGGCTGCGTGCCGCCAGTTCCGGGGGCAGCTGGAGGGGCTTGACGACCGCGTCGAGGCGCGGGCCGAGGAAGAAGGGGATGGAGTAGCGGTCGACGCCCGACTGCGGGCTGACGACCCGGTGTTGGGTAGCCTTCAGATAGCCCTGGGTGGCGATCTCCAGCATCTCGCCGATGTTGAACACGAAGGCGTCCGGCACGGGTACGGCGTCGATCCAGCCGCCGTCCTCGCCCTGCACCTGGAGCCCGCCGACCTCGTCCTGCTGCAACAGGGCGAGATAGCCGTAGTCCTTGTGAGCGCCGACTCCCTGGTCGGCGTCGGCGGCGGGGCGCGGTGGATAGTGCACGATCTTCACGTGCACGGCCGCCTCGTCGTCGAACCACTGGTCGAAGTAGTCCTCGTCCTGGCCGAGGGCCGCCGCCAGTGCCCGCAGCACCTCCCGGCTCACCCGCAGCGCCTCCGCCTGCCAGCGCAGCACGATGTCACGCAACTCCGGTAGTGCGGTGGGCCATTGGTTCGGGCCGACGAGGCGGAGGTAGTCGGGATCGCCCGGTCCGACATCCAGGGCCGCGCGTTCCGGGCCGATGTCGATCTGCTCGCGCCAGTCGGCGCTGCCGGCCGTGTACTCGGTTCCGGTGCGCGTATAGCCGCGGAACTGGGGCGAGTTGAGGTTCTCGATCTCCAGCCGCCGCTCTTCCGGAAGCGCGAAGAAGGCACGGGCCGCGTCCAACGCCTCGTCCCGTACGGACACGGGGACGCCGTGTCCGGTGACGTAGAAGAAGCCCACCTCGTGGGCGGCGGAACGGAGTTCGGCGAGGAATGCGCCGCGGTCGGTGTCCGGGGCGCGGAAGCGGGAGAGGTCGATGACGGGCAGGGCTGTGGGCTGAGCCATGGGTGTTCCTTAGCGGCAGCAGCGAACCGGCCTAGGAAGAGGCGGAGTTGCCGGTGAAGGGAGGTTCGGAGAGAGAAGCGGGCGTCGCGAGCCGATGACCGGCGATCAGCAACAGACCTCGTCGAACTGGTCGGCGCGGCGGCTCACCCAGAAGGGGTCGAGCAGCACCGTGTGTGCCGTACCAGTGGTCTCCATGGCCCGGATCAAAGCACACGGAAGAAGGTGCGTCCACCATGCGTCTTGCCTCGTGAGACGGCCGGGCGGTGCTGGTGCTTCGCGGCCCCGCTGTGGTTATCTGACCCTATGACCGTGCTCGTGACCCGCCGCCACGTCGACTACGTGCGTGTCACCACCACGGGCTGTTCCGTCGAGCGCTGACTTCTCGCTCCGGCTTCTGACCTGCATCTTCTTCACCGCACGGTACTGAGCGCTGCCCTGTTTCCGGGCGCGCCCCACCCTGCGGCCGACCCCGCCTTCCCGCCTCCGCGCAGTTCCCCCTCCGCACAAGGGAGCACTCTCATGAGCCAGCCCATCGACTCCGTCACCGCCGGCCACACCCCCGAGGACGAGCCCACCGGCCCCGACACCTCGGCCTGGTCGTTCGAGACCAAGCAGATCCACGCCGGCGCCGCGCCGGACCCGACGACCGGGGCACGGGCGACGCCGATCTACCAGACCACGTCGTTCGTCTTCCGCGACACCCAGCACGCCGCCGACCTGTTCTCGCTCGCCGAGCCGGGCAACATCTACACCCGCATCCACAACCCGACCCAGGACGTCTTCGAGCAGCGGATCGCCGCACTCGAAGGCGGAGTCGCCGCAGTCGCCCTGGCGTCCGGGCAGGCCGCGGAGACCCTCGCGATCCTGACGCTGGCAAGCTCGGGCGACCACATCGTCTCCAGCACTTCCCTGTACGGCGGCACCTACAACCTGTTCCGGCACACCCTGCCCAAGTTCGGCATCGAGGTGTCCTTCGTCGACGACCCGGACGACTTCGAGGCCTGGCGTGCGGCGGTCCGGCCCAACACGAAGGCCCTGTTCGCCGAGACGCTCGGCAATCCGCGCGGCAACGTCCTCGACGTACGGGCGGTGGCCGACGTGGCGCACGAGGCGGGCGTCCCGCTGATCGTGGACAACACGGTCCCAACTCCCTACCTTCTGCGGCCCCTTGAGCACGGCGCCGACATCGTCGTGCACTCCGCGACCAAGTTCCTCGGCGGCCACGGCACCACCATCGCCGGTGTCGTCGTCGACGGCGGCACCTTCGACTTCGGCGCGCACCCCGAGCGCTTCCCCGACTTCACCGAGCCGGACCCCAGCTACCACGGCCTGCGGTACTGGCCGGCGCTCGGTCCGGGTGCGTTCGCGATCAAGCTGCGCGTCCAGCTGCTCCGCGACATCGGGCCCGCGCTCTCCCCGCACTCGGCCTTCCTTCTCCTCCAGGGCGTGGAGACGCTGAGCCTGCGCATCGAGCGGCACTCGGCCAACGCCCAGGCCCTGGCCGAGTGGCTGGAAGGGCGCGACGAGGTCGCCGCCGTCCACTATCCGGGCCTGGAGTCCAACCGGTGGTACGAGGCGGGGCAGCGCTATCTGCCACGCGGGGCCGGCGCGATCCTGGCCTTCGAGCTGCGGGACGGGGTCGAGGCCGGCAAGCGGTTCGTCGACGCGGTCGAGCTGTTCAGCCATCTCGCCAACATCGGTGACGTACGCAGTCTCATCATCCATCCGGCGTCCACCACCCACAGTCAGCTGGACGAGGGGCAGTTGGCGGCGACCGGCACCTCGCCGGGCCTGGTGCGTCTGTCGGTCGGCATCGAGAACCTCGCCGATCTGAAGGCGGACCTGGAGGCAGGCTTCCGCGCCGCGAAGGCCGCGTCCTGAACACCGTACTGACGACCTCCGAGATCCCCCTCCCGCCACCGGCCTCCGGGGCCTGGCGGGAGGGGGACCCTCCGGGTCGCCGCAAGTGGCACCTGCGGGAAACCCCGTTGCCGTTGGAGGCGGGCGGCGAACTGCCCGCCGTACGGCTGGCGTTCGAGACCTGGGGGCGGCTCGCGCCGGACCGCTCCAACGCCGTCCTGGTGCTCCACGCGCTCACCGGCGACAGCCATGTCGCCGGTCCTGCCGGGCCCGGTCACCCCACGCCCGGATGGTGGGACGGGCTGATCGGGCCCGGTCTGGCACTGGACACGGACCGCTGGTTCGTCGTCGCCCCCAACGCGCTGGGCGGCTGCCAGGGCAGCACCGGCCCCTCCTCGACCCGCCCCGACGGACGCCCCTGGGGCAGCGCGTTCCCACCCCTCACCCAGCGCGACCAGGTCGCCGCCGAAGCGGGCCTGGCCGACGCGCTCGGCATCGACAGCTGGGCGCTGGTCGTCGGCGGCTCCATGGGCGGGATGCGGGCCGTGGAGTGGGCGGTCTCCTGTCCGGAGCGCACGAACGCCCTGCTCCTGCTGGCCACCACGGCGACGGCGAGCGCGGAGCAGATCGCCTGGACGGCCCTCCAGCTCCACGCCATCCGCAGCGACCCGCACTGGCACGGCGGCGACTACCACGACACGGGCCGAGGCCCGCACGCCGGACTGGGCCTGGCCCGTCGCATCGCCCATGTCACCTACCGCAGCGAGCAGGAGTTGCAGGCCCGCTTCGGACGCACACCCCAGGGCGCCGAGGACCCCTGGAACGGCGGCCGCTACCAGGTCGAGTCCTATCTCGACCACCACGCCGCCAAGTTGGTCCGCCGCTTCGACGCGGGCAGCTATGTGGCGCTGGCCGACGCCATGAACACACACGACATCGGCCGCAGCCGTGGCGGCACCCGGGCCGCCCTGCGCCGCATCACCGCCAAGACCCTGGTAGCCGGGGTGAGTTCGGACCGCCTGTATCCCCTCACCCAACAGGCAGAACTGGCCGCCGGTATCAACACAGCGGACCAGCCCCGGGTGATCGAGTCCCCGTACGGCCACGACGGCTTCCTGATCGAAGTGGAGCAAGTGGCGGCACTAGTACGGGAACTAGTCAACTAAGCGGTCCAGAAGCGCGCCCCGAAGGGGCGCGGGGAACTGCGCGACCAGCCACAGCGGCGCAGCAGCCAACCGACAACCCCTACACCACGCTCACCGGATGCCGAACGACCGCGTCGAACAGATACCCCTGGGTGTTGGGCACGGCGACATCCGGCTGCGTACGACCGACCGTGTCCGTAGCACGCGCCAACAGCTGGGTCGCGCCCGGTGTTTCGGGCCGCCAGCCCAAGGACCACCGGGTCCAGGTGCCGCTGCGCGGCCGGTCGTGCAGCCGGGCAGGCAGCCAGCTCGTCCCACCGTCGGTGCTGACGTCGACCCGGGCGACCGCACCCGCACCCGACCACGACCGCCCGTGCAGCACGTGCTTCTCCCCCGCCGTGAACGTGGCCCCGCGCGCCAGCTCAAACGCACTCTTCGTGGTCTGCCGGGTGAGCGGCGCGCTGCCGCCCTCCGGGTAGGCGGAGCCGAACAGCCGGTAGAAGGTGGTGTTCCAGGGCGAGAACAGCGGCTGCGCGGACACCTCGATGTCACCGACCCACTTGATCGACGCGATCCCCACCCAGGACGGCACCAGCACCCGCACCGGATATCCGTGGTCGTACGGCAGCGGCTCACCGTTCATCTCGTACGCGAGCAGGACGTCGTCCAGCGCCTTGGCCAGCGGCAGCGGACGACGCACTCGGCCCAGGCTCTCGCCGCCGCTGACGTACTCGGCGTCCAGGCCGCGCGGCTGCACGTCCACGGCGTACGGGGACAGCCCGGCCCTGCGCAGTACGTCGGCCAGGCGGACCCCGCGCCAGCGTGCGACGCCGATCGCACCCAGGGTCCACGCGGTTCCGGTGACCGTCTCGCCCTGCTGGGTCGTGTAGAAGGAGCGGCCGTTTCCGGCGCACTCGACGAAGGCGGTCCGGGTGACGGCGGGCAGGGCGCGCAGATCGTCGTACCCGAACTCCATCGGCCGGTCCTCGCCAGGGGCACCACGCAGCCCGCTCCCCCACAGACGCAGCCGCCAGTCGCCGGCTTCCAGGACGGGGGTGGCGGTGTGGTTGCGTACGAAGAACAGTTCGTTGGGGGTGTGGTGGCCGGTGCCGCGCAGGGCCTCCCAGCGGGTCTCCGCGTTGGTGCCGCGCTGGACGAACCACTCGGGCGGCAGGGGCTTGACGATAGGCGTGTCGGCGGCGTGGGCGGGCCGGGTCGTGCCGAGCGCGGTTCCTGCGGCGGTGGCGGCGAGCAGGGTGAGGAGCCGTCGGCGGGTGACCCCGTCGGCCCTGGCCTCACCGGCGAGCCACTGGCGCAGTCTGCGGCGGTCGTAGTCGGTTTCGTAGCGGTCACCGGCGGAGGTGTGAGAAGGCGGCATGGCGGTTCCTCGTCAGGGGAGGCGGAACAGCACGGCGGAGGTCAGTGCGCGCGCCAGGGCCAGGGCGTCCGTCGGTGCGGTCACCGTGTGCACAACTGGCTTGCGGAGCAGAGTGATTGACGGAGCGTCAGAAGGAGTGTGCGCAGCCGGTCTTCGGACACAGCGCGGCGGCCACGCGGACGAGGTCCACGGCGCGGCGGCGGGTCAGCGGCGCTGGCAACGGCATGGCGGGATGCAAACACGTGGGGCGGGAGGTGTCAACGGGGCGACTCGCTGAGATACCGTCAATTGTCGTGCAGTGCACGACAGTTGACGCACTCACCCGCAGTGGCCTGAACGGGTCCACGGAAGCGGGTCCTTCGCCGCCGCCCACCCCGAACTGGTACGCGCCCTTCTCGCCGCCGTTTCCGCCGAACAGAGCTCCACACGTGCCCTGTTGGAGCGCGTGATCCCGTACTTCTCGCGCCCTCTGATCGCCCGCTCGCTCGCCCTGGTTGCCCCGACCTGGACCGGCCCGGACGGACGCTGGGGCGTGATCGAGGAGACCCGGATGGGCCCGTACGCCGAGTGGTTCACCGGAGACACGGGCCGACGCCTCCTCGACCGGCTGCGCCGACGCGCGGCCACCTCGGTGCCGGTTCCGGCCGAATGACAGAAGCCGAAGGAGTCACGGATGCGCAGACTTTCCGCAACACAGCCGCAATGCCGCCGTCGTGCTGACGAGCCGCCCAGGCCGGGCGGCTGTTGACCCTCCCCGACCAGCACTGTCATTCTGCTCGTGTGAGCCAGGACCCGCGCCTCGTGTCCCGCCGGCACGTCGACCTCTGTCGACAGGCCAGCGCGATCTGTGCCGTCCGGCCGCTGACCCGCCGCTGATCTCCTCGCCGGGTCGTCTGCTGTCCCGGCGCGCGCTCCGCATCCGCCTGCCGAGCGCTTCCCGGCACGACCACGCGTACTACTTGCCTCACGAACGCGCACCGGGCCGTCGTGATCCGCACCGGCCGCATCCCAGCCCCCTCAGTAAGCGAAGGAACCCGCATGACCGTTCAGGACACCACCACGGACCTGGCCGCCTTCACCAACGCCTGGCAGGAGTGGCACACCGGGCAGGAGGCGCGGCTCGCCGACCCGCACGGGTTTCTCGCCATCACCAGCCTGAACTGGCTCAGCACCGAGCCGCAGCGCTTCCCCGACGCTCCGGGCGCCTGGTCGAGCGGCGCCGACGGGGTCGTCGTGGTCCTCGACGAGGGTGAGGAACTGGTCGTGGACGGAACCCCCGTCCATGGCGAGCACCGCTTCGGGGTGCTCCCGGAGCGCGGCGGAGTCGACGCGGTCTGGGGCGACGCCGTGATCGAGGTCGCCAAGCGCGGCGGACACGACATCGTCCGACCCCGGCACCCGGACACCCCGCTGCGCACCGCGTTCACCGGCACGCCCGCCTACGCCCCGCATCCCCGCTGGACGGTGACCGGCCGCTACACGCCCTTCGACGCGCCCCGGCCGACCACCGTGGGCGCGGCGGTCGAGGGCCTTGAGCATGTGTACGACGCGCCGGGCCGGGTCGAGTTCGAGCTGGCCGGACGGCCCCTGGCGCTCACCGCGTTCGCCGGACGCGCACCGGGCAGCCTGATGGCGCTGTTCACCGACGCGACCTCCGGCGTCACCACCTACGCGGCGAACCGCGCCCTGGCCATCGCCCCGCCCGCCGCCGACGGCACGGTCGTCCTGGACTTCAACCGGGCGACGAACCTGCCGTGCGCCTACACCGACCTCGCCACCTGCCCGCTGCCGCCGGCCGAGAACCGACTGCCGGTGGCGATCGAGGCCGGGGAGAAGATCCCCCGCGAGCGGGGCGGGGCATGAGCGGATGAGTACCCCCACGATCGGCTCGCTGGCCTTCCTCACCCCGGGCAACTTCGCCGACGACGACCCGTACACCGGTCTGGAGGAGACACTCCAACTGTTCGAGTACGGCGAGCGGTTGGGCTTCGACGGCGCCTGGATCCGGCAACGCCATCTCGAACACGGCGTCGGCTCGGCCGCGGTCTTCCTCGCCGCCGCGGGCCAGCGCACCGAGCGGGTCGAGCTGGGCACGGCGGTCATTCCGATCGGGTACGAGAACCCGTTCCGGCTCGCCGAGGACCTGGCGCTGGCCGACGTACTGTCCCGTGGCCGGCTCCAGGTCGGCCTCAGTACCGGCATGCCGCACGCCGAGCTCCTCGGCGACCTGGTGTACGACGGGGACTGGCGCGGCTTCGACCTGTCGTACGGCAGGATCGCCCGCGTCATCGACCATCTGCGCGGCGACTATCTCGGCGGCCCTGACACGGTGATCCACTCCCCCGGCAACACCCAGCGGCCGCGCCTCCAGCCGCACAACCCGGGCCTGGTGGACCGGGTCTGGTACGGCGGAGGCAGTCTGCGCTCGGTCCGGTGGGCCGCGGAGCACGGGCTGAACCTGCTGAGCGGCAACATCGTCACCGGCGAGGGCACCGACGACTTCACCACGGCCCAGCTCACCCTGCTCTCCGAGTACAGGCGCGCTCTCGCAGGGGAGCGTCCGGCACGGGTGGCGCTCGGCCGGGTGATCGTCCCGTTCGACAGCGCGGACGCGACCACCCGGGCCCGCTACCGGGAGTACGCCGCCTCCCGGCACGCCCGTACCCTCGCACCGCAGGGCCCGAAGCGGACCCTGTTCGCGCCGGACGTGGTCGGGACCGCCGACCAGATCCTGGAGCAGCTGGCGGCGGACCCCGTGGTCGCTACCGTCTCGGAGCTGCGCCTGGAACTGCCGTACGAGTTCCACCGGGCCGACTACGAGCAGATCCTGCACGACGTACGGCACCTGATCGCGCCCGAGCTGGGCTGGCGGCCCGAAGATCCCGAGGATCAGGCTCCTGTCAGTCTGCGGACAGGAGAGCCGGCCAGGAACGCGGCGATGTCCTCCACCGCTTCCGTGTAGAAGGTGCGGTAGTTGCGCTCGGTGACATAGCCGAGGTGCGGGGTGGCGAGCACGTTCGGCAGGGAGCGCAGGGGGTCGTCGGCGGGGAGGGGCTCGGTGTCGAAGACGTCGAGCCCGGCGCCGGCGATCCAGCCCTCCCGCAGGGCGCGTACGAGTGCCGTGCGGTCGACGATGGCGGCGCGGGAGGTGTTGACGAGGTGGGCGTGCGGGCGCATGTCGCGTAGTTCCGGCTCGCCGAGCAGGCCTCGGGTGCGGTCGGACAGGACGAGGTGGACGGACACGAAGTCGCTACGGCGCAGCAAGTCCTCTTTGCTGTCCGCCAGTTGGACTCCCGCGTCGGCCGCTCGCCGGGCGGTGAGGTTCTCGCTCCAGGCGAGGACCTCCATGCCGAAGGCGGTGGCGACGGCGGCGACCCGCGTGCCGGTCTTGCCGAGGCCGAGCAGGCCCAGGGTGCGGCCGTTCAGGTCCTGGCCGACGGTGGACTGCCAGGGGCCGCCCTCGCGCAGAGCCCGGTTCTCGACGGTGAGGTGACGGGCGAGGCCGAGGAGGAGCGCCCAGGTCAGTTCCACCGGCGGGGTGGAACTGCTCGCCGTACCGCACACGGTCACGCCCTGGGCCTGCGCCGCGGCGAGGTCGATGGAGGCGTTGCGCATACCGGTGGTCACCAGCAGGCGCAGCCGGGGCAGTCGGCGCAGGAGGTCGGCGTCGAAGGGGGTGCGCTCCCGCATGACCACGACGACCTCGCAGCCGGCGAGTTCGGCCACGAGCTTGTCCCGGTCGGTGAGGTGTTCGCGGAGGGTACGCATCTCGACCTGGCCGGCGAGGGGGCTCCAGTCCGCCATGGTCGGGGCGGCGCCCTGGTAGTCGTCAAGCACAACGCAGTGGAGGGTCATGGGTGAAGTCTGCCTTTAAGGCTCCTCTTTCCTTACTGCCGTACCGTCCGCCCCGAAGTCACGACCGGGCCCGGCGTCCGCACCAGCCGAACGGTCGGCCTGGCAAGCAAGAAGGAGAGTTCCGCATGACCGCCGTACGTGGCACCAGCGTCGGCATCCCCACCCAGGACGGCACCGCCGACGCCTACTTCGCCCACCCCGACGACGGCGCCGCCCATCCCGCAGTCCTGCTCTACATGGACGCCTTCGGTCTGCGCCCGCAGCTCACGGGGATGGCGGACCGGCTCGCCGAAGCCGGTCACACGGTGCTGGTCCCGAACGTCTTCCACCGGCACGGCAGCGCCCCCGTGGTGCCGCTGCCGGAGTTCATCGGCGACGCCGACCGGCCGGCCCTCTTCGAGCGGATCGTTCCGCTGATGGGCGGCCTGACCAGTGACGTGGTGGCGCGCGACTCCGCCGCGTATCTGGACTGGCTGGCGGGCCGAGCGGAGGCCGTCACGGGACCCGTCGGTGTGTCCGGCTACTGCCTGGGCGCGCGGCTGGCCCTGCTCACCGCCGGCCATCACCCCGACATGGTCGCCGCCGCGGCCGGCTTCCACGGCGCGGGCCTCGCCACCGACGCCCCCGACAGCCCCCACCTCCTCGCCGACCGGATCACCGCGGAGCTGTACTTCGGCCACGCCGACAACGACCCCTCGATGCCGCCGGAGCAGATCGAACGCCTCGACAAGGCCCTCACCGAGGCGGGCGTCCAGCACCGCTCCGACGTCTACGCCGGTGCCGAGCACGGCTACACCATGGCCGACACCAACCGCTACGACGCCGAGGCCGCCGAGCGCCACTGGACCACGCTGCTGGAGCTGTTCGGCCGCGCCCTCTGACGCACACACGTACGGACGGTGGGCTCTGTCTCCCATGGCTTCGGACCGGTTGTGCCGAAGGGAGCGGATTCGACGGTGTCGCCCTAGTCGTGATCGGTGGAGAGGGCGACGTGCCGCCACGCGTCCATCTCCTTGCGGAAGGCGTCCAGCTTGGCGTCGAAGGCCTGCACGGTGTCGGCTCCGAGCGGGAGGCGCAGGGGCGGCTCGGGCACGGCGGCCATCTCCACGATGGCACGCGCGGCCTTGACCGGGTCGCCGGGCTGGGTGTGGTTCAGGCTCACGGCCGCCGCACGCATCGCGCCGACGGTGAGCGCGTAGTCGTCGATCGCGTCGGGACCGGTGTGCAGGCTGGCGGGATCGAGGAAGTCGGTGCGGAAGAAGCCCGGTTCCACGAGCGTCACGTGGATGCCGAGGGGAGCCAGTTCGGTGTGGAGGGTCTCCGTGAAGCCTTCGACGGCGAACTTCGTGGAGGCATAGACGCCCCAGCCGGGCGCGGTGCCGAAGCCCACGATCGAGCTGATGTTGATCACATGACCGGAGCGCCGGCGGCGCAGTACCGGCAGTACTGCGCGTTGCACGGCGAGCGGACCGAACACGTTGGTCTCGTACAGCGCGCGGACCGCCGCGTCGTCGGACTCCTCGACGGCGGCGAGCAGTCCGCTGCCGGCGTTGTTGACCAGGACGTCGATCCGGCCGAACCGTTCGACCGCCGCGTCGACGGCCGCCTGGATGCTCTGCGGGTCGGTCACGTCCAGCGGCGCGGTGAGCAGCGAGTCACCGGCGTCGGGAAACTGCTCGCGGACGGTTTCGGCGTTCCGCGCGGTCGCGACCACCTGGTGGCCGGCGGCGAGGGCGGCGCGGGTGATCTCCAGGCCGAAGCCCCTGGACGTTCCTGTGATGAACCAGACGCTCATTGTCTTCTCCGGTGTTCAGACGGTGTGCAGGTCAGTGGGCAGGCTGAAGGCCGCGCGGTTCTGGGCGACGAAGCCCTCGACATCGAGGGGATCGCTCCCGCCGATCTTCTTCACCAGGTCGTTGGTGCCGGCGAAGACGCCGTTGCGGTAGTCGACGGCCACGGCGAGCAGGTGCTGGACCAGGTGGTCCGGCGCGCCGCGCCCGCGCAGGATGGCGGCGAACTCGTCGAGTTCGATGGGCACGTAGGTGACGTCACGGTCCAGCGCCCGCGACATCCTCTCGGCGATCTCGTAGTGGTCGAGTTCCTCGGCTCCGTACAGCGGGTAGATCTGGCCGGCGTGCGGGGCGGGGTCTTCCAGGACGGCCGCGATCACCTTCGCCTGGTCGGTCTCCGCGATGGGGGCGTGGCGCCCGTCGGCGAACGGCAGGCGCAGTTCGCCGGTTCCGTCGGCCCAGGTGTCGATCAGCCACTGGGCGAAGAAGGTCGGCCGGATGTGGGTGACGGGGACCGGGGAGTGGTCCAGGACGCGTTCCGCGACCCAGTGCTGGCGGGCCGCGTTGCTGGGGGTGTCACGGCGGGCGGACACCTGTGACATGTTCACGATCGCCTGGACCCCGTTCTCCTCCGCCGCCTGGGCCACGTTCGCGGTGGCGTCCAGCAGGCCGGGGCGGATCGGATAGGTGAAGTACAGGGCGTCGATCCCCTTGGCCGCCCGGGCCAGGGAGTCCAGGTCGAGGACGTCGCCTTCCACGACCTCCGCTCCGAGGGCGGCGAGCCGCTCGGCGCGCGCGTCGAGGCCTCGGACGAGTGCGCGGACGCGGTGCCCGCGCTGGAGCAGGAGTTCGGTGGTGCGGCCGCCGGTCTTGCCGGTGGCGCCGATCACGAGGAGGTTGCGTTCCATGAGGGTGATCTCCGTTTCCCGAGAAAGAGAAGAATGGGCTTCGTAGCCCTTTTTCGAGCTGCCTCCAGGGAACACCTCACAGAATGGGCTGTCAAGCCCTTTCTTGCGGTACGATGGCGAGCATGACCACCACCAGCGAGGCGCCGGGCCGGAAACTGACCGCCAAGGGCCTGGCCACGCGCGAACGCATCGTCGGGGCGGCGGCGAGGCTGATCTACGAACAGGGCGCACAGAACACCAACAACGAGCAGATCCGCGAGGCGGCCGGGGTCAGCGGCTCACAGCTGACGCGTCACTTCCCCACCAAGGAGTCCCTGGTGCGAGCGGTGCTGGCCTGGCAGGCCGACACCATCGTCGCCCGCCACCAGGCACCCGAGCTGGGCGACCTGGACAGCTTCGCCGCCCTGCGCCGATGGGCCGACTCCTACATCGCCTCGCAGGACATGGTGCGCGGCGGCTGCACGTTCGGCTCCCTGGCCGCCGAGGTCGTCAAGGTCGAGCCGGCCCACCGGGACGCGGTGGCCGACGGCTTCGGGCGATGGCAGGAACTGTTCGAGCGCGGGCTGAGCAAGATGCGCGAGCGCGGTGAACTGCGGCCGGAGGCCGACCCGGCCGCGCTCGCCCACCTGCTCACCGCCGCGTTCCAGGGCGGAGCACTGCTGGACCAGGCGGCCGGAGAGTCGACACCGCTGCGTGACGCGCTGTACGGGGCTCTGGCGTACGTCGAGTCGTTCGCCGTAGAAGGCTGAGCGGGCTGCGGGCCTTCGGGGAGCGAGTGCTCAGGAAGCGTCGGACGTCTGCCGCGACCGGGACCGCGCCTGCGCCGTCAGCGGGAGCCCCGCGAAGGCCTGGTCGGCGACTCGCTCCAGCGCGACCGCGTCGAACCCGGCCCTGGCCAGCACTTCCATGCCCCGGTTGACCGCCATGAGCAGATGACTCACGTCCCGCGTGTCCGCCTCGGGATCGAGGTCGCCCTGGCGCTGCGCGGCCTGCACGCACCCGGTCAGCGAACCCTCGATCCTCCCGAGGGCCTGCCTGACGCGCTCACGGGCCTGCGGGTCGTGGTCGACGCCCTCGACGACGAAACCGGTCACCATGCAGCCGAGCCCGTCGGGGTCGTCGTGCACGATGCGCGCCGACGTCAAGAGATACACGTGCAGTCGCTCGAGCGCACTGTCGTCGGGGCCGTCGAGTACGGCCGCCCACCCGGCCTCGGTGCGGTCGCAGTACGCCTCCAGCGTCCGCAGATACAGCTTGCTCTTGTCACCGAAGGCGGCGTAGAGGCTGCCGCGGCCCAGTCCGCCGACCTTGGCGATGTCGTCGACGCTGGTACCGGCGTATCCGGTACGGCGGAACTGTCGCTCGACGGCCTGTACGACCTTGTCCTTGTCGAATCCCGGTGGGCGCCCCATGGCGGCCAGCGTACAGGCCGCACGACCATTCTTGACATTCCAGTCCACAAGTTCCTACGGTTCCTGACAGAGCGGTCCAGAATCCAGGCGACCGTTGCTCACGGCATCCCGCGAGTCCCGCAGAACGGATGAGACACATGTCCTCGCACGGCGGAACCAACTACCTCGCCACCAGTGACGACAACCCCGCCGCAGCACACAGCGGCCGGACGGCGACCGACGTGGTCACCTCTGACCTGGTGTTCCGGCTCACGCGAGGGGTGGAGGGCAGCGGCCGTACCGTGAGTTGCACCCCCATGACCGGCGAGATCATCGCGGAGCTGCCCGAGGCGTCGGCCCACGATGTGGAGGTGGCGTTCGGCAGGGCTCGGGCGGCCCAGCGCTCATGGGCCGCGCTCTCGGTGCGCAGGCGTGCGGCGGTGCTGCTCGATTTTCACGACATCCTCCTCGACAAGCAGGCCGAGGCGATGGACCTCATCCAGGTGGAGACCGGAAAGGCTCGCCTGCACGCGCACGAGGAAGTGCAGGGGGTCGCCGTGGTGGCCCGGCACTACGGACACAAGGCCTCCGCGTACCTCCAGCCGCGGCGGCATCTCGGCGCGTTCCCGGTGCTCACGAAAGTCACCGAGTGGCACCACCCGCGAGGCGTGGTCGGTCAGATCGTCCCCTGGAACTACCCCCTCGAACTCTCCCTGGCGGACGCGCTGCCCGCCCTCGTCGCCGGCAACGCCGTGGTGACGAAACCGGACACGCAGAGCGCCCTGACACCGCTGTGGGCGCGTCGGCTCCTCATCCAGGCCGGGCTGCCGGCCGACGTCTGGCAGATCGTCATCGGCGACGGCCGGGTCGTCGGATCCGCCGTCGTGGACCGGGCCGACCACGTCGCGTTCACCGGCTCCGCCCGCACCGGCCGCGAAGTAGCGGCCCGCGCAGCGACCCGTCTGGTCGGCGCGTCCCTGGAACTGGGGGGCAAGAACGCCCTGCTCGTGCTGGCCGACGCGGACGTCGACAAGGCGGTCGAGGGCGCGCTGCGCACGAGCTTCTCCTCGGCCGGCCAGTTGTGTCTGTCGACCGAGCGGATCTTCGTCCACTCGTCGGTCGCGCCCGCGTTCCTGGAACGATTCGTCAATCGCACCAAGGCGCTCACCCTCGGCACATCACTGGGTTACGGGGTCGGCATGGGTTCGCTGGCGGGCCGGCGCCAACTGGAGACGGTGTCCCGGCACGTGGACCAGGCCGTCGCCGAGGGAGCCACCGTCCTCACCGGCGGAAAGCCCCGTCCCGACATCGGCCCCTTCTTCTACGAGCCCACCGTCCTGGACGGCGTGAAGCCCACGATGGCCGTGCACGCCGAGGAGACGTTCGGACCGGTCGTGTCGGTGTACCGCTTCACCGACGAGGACGAGGTGATCGAGCAGGTCAACGCCACGCCGTACGGCCTCAACTCCAGCGTGTGGACGAAGGACACACGTCGCGGCGAACGCATCGCGACCCGGTTGCAGAGCGGCACCGTGAACATCAACGAGGGCTACACAGCCGCCCACGGCAGTGTCCGGTCCCCGATGGGCGGCATGAAGGACTCCGGACTCGGTCGCCGTCACGGCCGCGAAGGCATCCTCGGCTACACGGAGCCGCAGACCGTCGCCACGCAGCGGATCCTCCCGCTGGCCCCGTCGATGGGCATGGACGATCAGCGGTACGCGGCTTTCATCAGCCTGAGCCTGCGGGTCATGAAGGCACTGAGGCTCGGCTGATGCCCGCACCGAGCCGCACGGAGCCGCTCGCCCGCCGGCATCGGCACGCCTGGCTGCTCGCCGCGCTCACCGAACTGATCGGCGACTGCGCACGAGCCGCGGGTGACGTGTACCGGCCGGTCGCCGAGGCTCCGCCCACGCGGCCCGACGTTCCTGTGAACCTCGGGCCGCTTGTCGGCCTCTGCCGGTCAGCCGGTACCCGGGTGGAGGCGGCGCGTGCTCGGGACGCCGTGCGATGTGGCGCCACGACCGAGACGGAAGAGGTCCCGGCCCATACGGACATCGGCGCCGACTTCCTCGCCGACCTGCTGGACTCACCGGAACAGGCCGTCAGACGGGCCCAGGAGCTGGCGAGAGCAAGCGAGTTGACGATAGATCAGATCCTCGACGAGGCAGCCGATTCGGCCGTACTGTCCGGACTGCTCGCGCTCCACGAAGCACGGCGGCAGTCCTCCGACCCGGGCACAGCTGCGGCGAAGTGCCTTGCCGCCGCCGGGCACTTCGCCTTGGCCGTCACCGTGATATCCGCTGGGCCCCAAGTCCCCGATCGCTACGCGGCCCCGGCGGGAACATCGCGGACGAGTTCCGTCAGTTCGCCGGAGTCGATGTCGTAGAAGAGGCCGTAGATCTCCACGTGTTCAGGGGTGCCCGGGCTGTTGCGGATCAGGCTGACGTCGTAATTGAGCGACTTCTCGAAGTCGGTGATGGCGATGCCGTCCCAGTCGTACAGCGACGAGATGTCGGCTTGCTGCTCCTCTTTCCACGCGGAGGTGATTCCCTCTGCCGTGAAGGACGTGGCACCGCAGAAGGAGTGGTGGACGACGACAACTCGCTCGACTCCGAAGAGGTGTTGGGAGACCGTGATCGAGCGAAGGGCGTCCGCCGCGCGACCGCCCCCGACGATCAGGGGAAACACCGTCGCCGTGGAGCCGATCTTCCTGCCGGTCTCACTGAGGAGAAGTTCACCGGGGTAGACCTCGTCGCCGAAGTGATCGGCCACCGCCTGCGCGGCCCCGGCCGCCCGGGGGTCGAAGCAGTACATGACGATCGTCCGGACGGGAATCGAACCGGTGACGATCTCCCGGGCCACCGCTTCGTCGAAACCCGGCTGCGCTCGGAACGTGAACTCCGCGAAATCCGACACTTCTTGACTCCGTTTCTCATGATGGACGGTGTTTGGCTCTTCGCTACTCACCCCACGGCCCGCCGACCACGCCCCGCTCCATGGTGGTGACGCCGTCGGCCGCCCGCTCCTGCGCGAGGTGGAAGGCGAGCGCGTAGGGCGGCGCGGCCGTCTCGGAGCGGGCGCCGTGGGCGAGGACCTGCTCGGCGAGATGGTGGGCCATCCGCAGCCGCGGATACGCGGCATGGATCCGCTCCTGCTCCTCGCTCACGAGGTCGGCGTTCTTGCCGAAGTCGACCCAGATGCCTTCGTAGGTCAGGTAGGTCAGCAGCTCCATGCGTTCGGGGATCTGCGGAGTGGTGTGCAGAGCGATGGCCTCCCAGACCTTGTCGACATCCCTGGCCGGTGCGCCGAGACCGGTCAGCAGTTCGGCGGCGAGATCGGCGCTCTCGATCTCGAACCGGAGCAGGCCCGGCGCGTCCGGACCGGTGCCCAGGTCGTGCAGCACGTTGGCGGCGAAGAGGAGTTCCTCGTCGTAGTCCGCGTCGTCCAGGACGCCCTTGTGGGCGGCGAACAGGCGGGACCAGTAGAAGCCGCGGACGCAGTGGTTCAGCACGGACGGATGCACCGCGGCGCGGGCGGCGGCGAGGCTCGCCTCGACCAACGGCCCGGACGGGAGAGCGAGTACGCCGTCGTGCGGCCTGTTCGAGAGGGCGGGGATGTCGGTCATGACTCGACGCTACGAAAGCGGACCCGGTGCGAAAAGTGGCACTGATGCCATCCATCGCTACTGTCGTGCCACCATGACGAAACCATGACGAACAGACACCATGTCGCCGTGCTCGTACTGCCCGGAGTGCTCGCGCTCGAGTTCGGCGCCGCGACGCAGATCTTCTCGACGGACCCGTACTACGAGCTGACCGTGTGCGCCGAGAACGGGCCCGGATCCGTGCCCGTCTCCGGCTTCGCGATCACCGTCACAGCCGGCGTCGAAGCACTGGAGGGCGCCGACACCGTGATCGTCCCGGGGTACGACGACATCGACACGCCCCATTCACCGGAACTTCTGGCCTCGCTGAGGGCGGCTCACGCCCGGGGCGCCCGGCTCGTCTCCATCTGCACCGGGGTCTTCGCCCTCGCCGCCGCCGGACTGCTCGACGGACGCCCCGCCACCACGCACTGGCGGCACGCCGAGCAGCTGCGCCGGCGCTACCCACGCGTCGACGTCCTGCCGAACCAGCTCTACGTCGACGACGGCGACATCCTCACCTCCGCCGGAGTGACGGCCGGGATCGATCTGTGCCTGCACCTGATCCGCACCGACCTGGGCGCGGCGGCGGCGAACACCCGCGCGCGGGACCTCGTCGCGCCGCCACGGCGGCGGGGCGGCCAGGCGCAGTTCATCGAACAGTTCCGCCCCGAGGCCAGCGGGGACGAACTCGCCCCGCTGCGCGAGTGGATGCTCGACAACCTCGCGGCCGGCTTCACCGTCGACGACCTCGCGGAGCGCGCCCATATGTCCCGGCGGACCTTCATCCGCCGCTTCCGTGAGGAGACCGGCACCACGCCGATGGCCTGGCTGACCGACGCGCGCATCGACCGCGCACGCGAACTGCTGGAGGCGAGCACCGTGCCCGTCGAGCAGGTCGGCCGCCTCTCCGGCTTCGGCGCTCCCGCGTCCCTGCGGGCCGCCTTCCACCGGCATCTCGGCACGTCTCCCCAGGAGTACCGGGCCGTGTTCCGGCACAAGGCGGAGCCGGCGCAGGCCTGAACCGGCGCCGGTCCGGGGGCCGTCCGAGCATTCTTGACAGTTCGTTCCAGAAATCCGTAGGGTTCTTGACAAGGCGGTCCAGAACTATGCCGCCAGCCACTCTCGGCACCCCTCAGAGCCCACGGAACGGACAAGACGCATGTCTTCGCAAGATCAGATGGCCCCTCCGCTGACGCAGAAGGGAGGTGAAGGCTCCTCGAACGCCCGTCCGGCTCTCATCCTCGCCGTGCTGGCCATGGCGAGTTTCCTCGGCCAGCTCGACGTATGGATCACCAACGTCGGCCTGCCGGACATCGGACAGGGCGTGGGCTCGACCTCCCTGTCGGACCTGAGCTGGGTGCTCAACGGCTACGCGATCGTCTTCGCCGCGCTTCTCGTCCCCGCCGGGCGGCTCGCCGACCGCTTCGGACGCAAGAACGGCTTCCTTCTCGGCATGGCCGTCTTCGTGGCGGCGAGCCTCGGGGCGGCGCTGGCCACCGACGTATGGGTGCTGGTCGTCTTCCGTGCCTTCCAGGCGGTGGGCGCCGCCCTGTTGACCCCCGCGAGCCTCGGCCTGGTCCTGACGAGCGCCCCCGCCGACAAGGTGGAGCGGTACGTCAAGATCTGGTTCACCGCGGGCTCGCTGTCCGGGGTGTGCGGACCGATCTTCGGCGGGCTGCTGGTCCAGGCCTCCTGGCGGTGGCTGTTCCTGGTGAACATTCCGTTCGGGCTGCTCGCCATCGCGCTGGCCGCCCGGCTCGTCTCCAACGCCAAGCACGAACAGGACGCCCGTATCCCCGACCTGCTCGGTGGTGTCCTGCTGATCGTGATGGTCGGCGCCCTGGCTCTCGGCATCGTGAAAGCGCCCGACTGGGGCTGGTCGGACAGCCGGGTCGTCACGTCCCTGGCCGTGGCCGTGGTCGGGTTGGTGGCGTTCCTGTTCCGCTCGGCACGGCACCGGGTGCCCGTCGTCGACCTTTCGCTCTTCCGGAACCGGATCTTCGCCTCGGCGAACCTCGCCGGCATGCTCCAACTGGCCTCGTTCGCCGCCCTGCTGCTGTCGTCGATCCTCTGGATGCAGAGCCACTGGCACTACTCCGCCATCAAGACCGGATGCGCCAGCCTTCCCGGCCCGATCGGCTTCGCGCTGGCCGCCACCGCCAGTGAGACCCTCCAGCGCCGGTTCCGGATACCCGCCGGTGTCATAGCGGCGGTCGGCAGCGCGATCGCCTCCGTCGGCATCCTGCTCTTCGTCTTCCTGCTGCACGACGACCCGAACTACCTTTCGGGCGTCCTCCCGTGCTGGCTGCTCTTCGGGTTCGGCGCCGGCCTGGCGCTGCCGACCGTCGTCTCGTCCGCGACCGTCGGTCTGCGCCCCGAGGAGGCCGCCACCGGAAGCGCCATCGTGACCATGTCGACGCAGATCGGCTCGGTCGTCGGCATCAGCATCCTGGTCGCCATGCTCGGCACTGCCTCCGGTGGCGCCGCCCTGGAGACCTACCGGCACGCGTGGCTGGTCGCGATGGCTCTCATGGCCTTCGCGGGCCTGGTGTCGCTGGGTGTGTCGCAGCAGCCGAAGGCGGTGGCGGTCCGATGACGACGTCCGTTCCCACCCAGGCCTCCCCCGTCGGCGGACGGTCCCGCCGGCTCGGCCTTCTGGTGGTCTGCCTCGGCGTGATGATGGCCTTCGTCGACGTCACCTCCACCATCTCGGCCCTGGGCGACATCCAGACCGACCTGCGCGTCACGGCGAGCACGCTGGTGTGGATCACCAGCGCGTACAGCCTCGCCGTCGTGAGCTTCGTGATGTCCGCCGGGACCTTCGGCGACCTCTTCGGCCGTCGGCGTGTGTTCAGCCTGGGTGCCGCCGTCTTCCTGGCCGGCAGCGTGCTCGCCGTCTTCGCCGACAGCGCCGGCATGCTCATCGCCGCACAGGCGATCGCGGGCCTCGGCGGGGCGGCCGTACTGCCGACGAGCCTGGCGATCGTCAGCGCCACCTTCACCGACCCGCACGAACGCACCGCCGCGATCGGCATCTGGGCCGCGTGCTCCGGAGTGGGCCTCGCCGTCGGCCCGATCCTCGCCGGAGCCCTCCTCGAACACTTCTCCTGGCACTCCGTCTACCTCGCCAACATCGTCATCGCCGGCGCGGCCCTTCTCCTCGCCCCGGTCTTCGTGGCCGAGTCCCGGCACCCCACGCGCAGACCCGACCTCGCGGGCCTCGTCCTGGGCACGGTGATGACGGCCTCCGCCACCTACGCGATCATCCAGGGCGGCTCCACGGGATACACCGAGACACCGATCATCACCATGTACGTGGTCTTCGCCACCTCCCTGTTCCTGTTCGTGCGGGTCGAACTGCGCAACCCCGACCCCATGTTGGACCTGAGGCTCTTCCGGAACGCCTCCTTCTCGGCGGTGATGGGAGTGGCCGCGATCAGCGTCTTCGGACTGGTCGGTGTCGCCCTGCTCAGCGTTCTCTACATGGAACGCGTGGGCCGGACCAGCCCTCTCGACGTCGGTGTGCGTCTGCTGCCACTGTTCGGCCCCTTCCTCCTGGTCACCGTGATCGCGGCCCGGGTGCTGGTACGCCGGATCGGTTTGACCCCCTTGATCACCGCGGGTCTGGTCCTCATCGGCGCCGGGTCCCTCACGCTGCTGGCGACCGACGCCTCGGGAGGCTACGGGGCGATGTGGCCCGGGCTGCTCGTCGCGGGCGTCGGCGCGGGCCTGCTGACGGCGCCTTCGACGGCCGCCGCGGTCAACAGTGTCCCGCCGGAGCAGGAGGGCATGGCGGCGGCAGCGGCGAACATGGCACGTCAGCTGGGCACGGTGCTCGGCCCGAGTGTGCTCGGAACGATCGTCACCAGCCGCTTCCCCCGGAACCTGCACGACCGTCTCGTCGAGGCGGACATCCCCTCGCCGCAAGCGGACAAGATCGTGGCGGGTGTGTCACACGGCGGCGGCGCGACCGAACTCCCCGCTGCCCTCGCCCGCGTGGTGGGAACGGCGGTCCCGAGGGCGTTCACCGACGCCGTACACCTGGGCAACCTCATCGGCGGAGTCGTCCTGATCGTCATGGCCGTGCCCGCGGCGATGTTCGTACGGCAGAAGGTGCACGGTGCCGGGTCGTCCACCGAAGCGTGAGCGGTACGTCGAACCAGACCGAACCCGTGCGCCTGACACCCCGCGTCAGCGTGCGTGAAAGAGAGACACCAGCATGGCCGAATTCCTGCTCAGCATCCACGTGCTGGGGGCGATCCTGCTCATCGGACCGGTCACCGTCGCGGCGAGCCTGTTCCCGCGCTTCGCGCGCCAGGCACTGGCCGACGGACCCGGGCAGGAATCGGCCGAGGCCTCGGTCCGGCTGCTGCACCGGATCTGCCGTGTCTACGCCGTGACCGGAATCTCCGTCCCGGTCTTCGGCGTCGCCACCGCCGAGGTGATGGGTGTGATGGACAGCGCCTGGCTGATCGCCTCCGTGGCGCTGACCGTGGTGGCCGCCGTCCTGCTGGGCATCGCGGTGCTCGGCACCCAGGACGCCGTGGTCACCCGGCTCGACACACCTGACCAGCCGTCGATCACCACGGAGGCCCTGGCCGCCCGACTGCCCCGACTCTCGATGATCACCGGCCTGTTCGCCCTCGCCTGGCTGATCGTGGTGGTCCTGATGATCGTCCGCCCTGGCTCGACGACCGGCGCATGACGGCGAAGCCACCCCCGCTGCACTCTTCTGAGCAGGTCAGCGTCCCGTTGACCGGCTCAGGGGGCCGAGGCGGCGGCCCGGTCGAGACCGCGTGCCCGTTTGAAGCGGTCGAGCCCGTCGGACAGGTCGACGATCGGGTCCGGGTAGTCGAGGGCGGCGCGGTCCAGGCCGCGCAGTTTCCACGGCTCGTGCACCACCGGCCCGACCAGCGACCGCAGTTCGGGAACCCAGCGGCGTACGTACGCGCCGTCGGGGTCGTATCTCTTGGCCTGGGTGACGGGGTTGAGGACCCGGTTGGGCCGGGAGTCGGTTCCGGTACCGGCCGTCCACTGCCAGTTGAGCTGGTTGTTGGCGATGTCGCCGTCCACCAGCAGATCCAGGAAGTGCCGGGCGCCGACCCGCCAGTCGACGTACAGCGTCTTGGTGAGGAAGCTCGCGGTCAGCAGGCGCCCCCGGTTGTGCATCCAGCCCTCGTGGCGCAGTTGCCGCATCGCCGCGTCGACGATCGGATAGCCGGTCCGGCCCGCCTTCCACGCCTCGATGTCCTCCTCCGCCTGCTGCCCGGTTCGCCAACTGTCGTGCCGGGTGCGGTAGTCGGAGGCGGCGGCCGCCGGGCGGGCGGCAAGCACCTGACGGTGGAAGTCGCGCCAGGCGAGCTGCCGTACGAAGGCGTCGGCGCCCGGACCGCCCACCCGGCGGGCCCGGTGGACGAGTTCGACGGCGGAGAGCGTGCCGAGGTGCAGATGCGGGGAGAGCCGGGAGGTGGCGTCGCCGGCCAGGTCGTCATGGCCGTCCTCGTACGACGTCACCCCGCCGCGCAGCCACGCGGTGAGCCGCGCTCGGCCCTCGGTCTCGCCACCTGGGGCGAGCCCCTCCGACAGTCCGCGCAGGTCGCTCCGGGAGGGGAGGGGCTCGGATCCGATGCCGTCCGGCACGCGGACCGTCCGGGGCGCCCGGAGTGGGTCCCGCAGCTGCTGCCGCGACCAGTGGCGGAAGTACGGCGTGAAGACGGCGAAGTGGTCCGAGGCCGCGGGGACCACTGCCCCCGGGGCCACGGCGGCGGTCACCGTGTCGTGCACGAGCAGCCGTACGCCGTCCGCCTCCAGAGCGCGGCGCAGCCGGTCCTCCCGGCGGCGCGCGTGACCGCTGACGTCGGCCGCCAGATGCACCTCGTCGGCACCCGCCTCGGTGGCGACCCGGCACACCTCACCGACAAGATCGCCGCTGCGCACGACCAGCCGTCCGCCCCGCTCGCGCAGACCGGTGTCGAGATCGCGCAGACAGTCTGCGAGGAAGGCCAGCCGGTTGGGTACGGCGAACCCGGCGCCGTCCACGGCCCGGTCCCGCACGAACAGCGGAACGACCGCGCGTCCACCGCCCTGCGCCGCCCGCAGCGGTGGATGGTCGTGCAGGCGGAGGTCGGAGGTGAACAGGACGACCGAGACGTTCATGACGCGCACTCCAGGTAGTTCATGTCCCCATAAATACCCCAGCGCGCCTGACTCTTCGAAGCGACTCCCTCTGCCCTTTGCCTACGCGTCCGAAGTCAGCCGGATCAGCACAACAGCCGGTGTGCGCGGCAGCGACACCCTCACCCCGCCCCCGTCCCAGACCGCCGACCCGCCGCCCGGAGCGGACGGGTGCAGGATCTCCGCACGGACCTCCCGGCCCGCCAAGTGCCCGACCGGCACACGGAGTTCGCCCTCTCCGCCACGACGCCAGACCGAGACGTACGTCGTACGGCCACCCGGCACCCGCATGCCCAGGGCCAGCCATTCGTCCCTCCACCCCGGCAGACCGAGCGGCCAGAACGGCACGGCCTCCGCGAGGTCTCCGCGGAGTGTCTTGTAGACGGCCACCGCGTCCCGTACGAGCGCCAGTTGGTGTTCCGACATCCGGTCCAGATGGCCCGACAGGTGGATGCGGCCGAGCAGTGCGCCGCCGAGGGTGAAGGTGATCAGGTCGTCGTCGTACCCGGGTTGTGGGTAGGCCCAGACTGCGCCCTGTTCGGGCGGGACCGCTGTCGGCGCGGCGGCGGCGATCGGCGGGAAGAGCAGCGGGTCCTGCTGGTCGCTGGTGGACTGGAGTTGGGTGACGGCGAGGGTGGCGCCGTCCATTCTCATTCCGCCCGAGGCGCAGTTCTCGATCACCAGGCCGGGGTGGCGGTCGAGCACCTCGGCGAGCCAGTCCAGGTATGCCTGGGCGTGGCCGAGCAGGCCGGCTCCGGGGGCGATGTCGCCGGGGGCGCAGGTTCCCGGGTCGACCACGATGTTGTAGTCCAGCTTGAGATAGCCGACGCCCCAGTCGCCGACGATACGGTCGACGGTCTTGTCGAGGTGGGCCCGGGCGGCGGGGTGGCGCAGGTCGAGCTGGTGGCGGCCCTGTTCGGTGATGCGTACGCCGTCCCGCTGGAAGAATGCCTCCGGCGGGAGTTCGGACGCGACCGGGCTGCGGACGCCCACGACCTCCGGCTCCAGCCACAGGCCCGGCTCCATGCCTCGCTCCCTGATCCGGTCCAGGACCGCCCGGATCCCGCCGTCGGGGAAGCGGCGCGCCGAGGGCAGCCACTCGCCGACGCTGTCCCACCAGCCCTCGGTGCTGTCGTCGTACCAGCCGGAGTCGACGCAGAAGTACTCCGCCCCGGCGTCGGCGGCGGCGTCGATCAGCGGGAGCAGTTTCTCCGTCGTGGGGTCACCCATCAGGGTGTTCATGTAGTCGTTGAAGACGACCGGCAGGGTGGTGTGGTCCGGGTGCGGGCGGCGTACGGCACGGCGGTACGAGGTCAGGGCGGCGAAGGCGTCGTCCAGTCCGGAGTCGAGGGCCAGGACGCCGGGCACGGTGGTGAGTTCGGCGCCGGGTGCCAGTCCGACCCGCCAATGGTGTTCCGCGTCCGTGGGGCCGTTCAGCGCCAGAGTCGTGCCGTGGTCGCGTTCGCCCAGGTCCCAGCGCCAGCCCGCCGGGGACTCGATCTGCCACAACCAGGCCCGGTCGCCGCCGCGTTCGGTGAGGGCGCCCATCGCGAGGTGCCCGTCGGTGGGCCAGCTGCCGCGCCCTGTCAGGGTGAGCGCCGCCCGGCTGTCGTGCTGGTGGACGTCGACATGGATGTCGGCGACGGTGTCGCGCAGCGGCTCGGTGGACCAACGGCACTCCGCCAGCCAGTCGTTGCGGGCGCGGTGGATGTCGAGGCCGTCGGGCGAGGGGAGGCCGCCGAGCAGCAGGCTGCTGACGGACTGGACGACGATCGGCTCCTCCCCCTCGTTGCGGAGGCGGACGCGGGAGCGCAGCACGGGCAGTCCGACGGGCGAGGACAGTTCGACGAAGGCGGTCAACGCGGTGCGGGGGTCGTGGAGTTCGACGGTCAGGTGCGTCCAGCCGTCGTGTTCGTGGGTGGTGTGGGCCCGGTGGCGCATGCGGGCGCCGAGGGCCGTACCGGTGAAGCGGGGGCCCGACCAGCCGCTGCCGTGACCGAGGGCGGTCACCTCGACGAGGTGGAGGGGGGCGTCCGGGCGCGGGTCGCCGACCGGGGGCCCACCGCTCGAACGGGACTCGGGGCCGGTCAGCCGGACCAGCCGCAGGGTCTCGTCGTCGCCGGTCGCGAACTCGGCCTCCAGAGCACGGTGTCCCCAGACGAAGTGCGGCTCAGCGGTGGTGCGGGGTGCCGTGCCCGCCGTGTCCGACGTACCGGTCAACGTCTTCCCCTCCCGATGCCGCCTGGGTCGGCGGTCTGCTTCCGCCGGATGAATCAAACGTTACGGTCTCTTGACGACCCCCATGTGACCGGTCACAATCCTGGCATGAATGTGACCGGTCACACAAGACGCTCAGTGAGCATCCGGGATGTCGCGAGCGCGGCCGGAGTCTCGTACCAGACCGTCTCCCGGGTGATCAACGACAGCCCCAGCGTCAAGCCGTCCACCCGTGACAGGGTGCTCGCCGTCATCGACGAACTGGGGTTCCGGCGCAGCTCCGCCGCGCTCGCCCTGGCCAGCGGACGCAGTCGCGCGGTGACCGTGCTCACCTCCAACACCACGCACTACGGCTACGCCTCGATCCTCCAGGGCATCGAGGAGGCCGCCCGAGCCGCCTCGTACGCCGTCGGGGTCGGCGTCCTCGAATCGGCCGACGAGGCCGCTGTCGCCGCCGAGGTGCGGCGGGCGGCGGACGCGGGCGGCGGACTGATCGTGATCGCGTACGATCCGGCCGGTGTACGGGCCCTGGGCGCCGTGCCCGCCGAACTCCCGGTCGTCGGTGTGGTGGAGACCCCCGCGAGCCCGCCCGGCGGCGACCGCCCCTGGGTGTGGACCGACGACCGCGAGGCCGCGTACGAGGCGACCCGGCATCTGCTCTCCCTCGGCCACGAGACCGTGCACTACGTCGCCATCCCGTCCAGCACCCGGCGCACCAGCGCCCGCACGACCGGCTGGCGGCAGGCGCTCAGGGAGGCCGGAGCGCCGGAACCCCGTCCCGTACAGGGGAGTTGGGGCCCGGCGGGCGGTCACGCGGCTGGCCTGAAGCTCGCGAAGGACGCCGGTGTCACCGCGATCCTGTGCGGCAACGACGACCTCGCGCTCGGGGTGATCCGCGCCCTGCACGAGACGGGCCGCGCGGTCCCCGGCGAGGTGAGCGTGGCCGGGTTCGACGACGCCCCGCACTCCGCCTATCTGACCCCGTCGCTGACGACCGTACGCCTGGACTTCACCGGCCTCGGGCGGTCCGCGTTCGCCCTGCTGCACGGCGTACTGGAGGAGTCCGCGCAGATCGCCCCGCATCCCGTCTCCGTACCGGAACTGCTGGTGCGGGAAAGCTCGGGCCCACCTCCCGGGCGCGGGTGAACCCCACTCCCCCTACGGCTCACTTGCTCCGCCCGATCGCACTTCCTCAGCCGGACCGCCGGACCGACCGCCTGCCCGATCCGCCCATCTGAGCCCGTTCGCGAAAGGCACCTCAATGTCGAGAAGAGCCCTCCCCGCACTGGCGTTCATATGCGCCGCCGCCCTCTCCGCCACCGCGTGCAGTGACCCGACCGTCGGTGACTCCGGTTCGTCCGCCGAGTCTGGCGGCACGCAGTCGAAGGTCGACCCGACCGCCCGGCTGGACGGCGTGAAGCTGACCATGTGGACCGCGCAGAACACGCTCAACGCGCCGAAGCAGGTCATCGACGCCTTCGAGAAGGCCACCGGGGCCGAGGTCGAGACGCAGGCGATCCCCGACCTGTACGAGCAGAACGTGCCGACGAAGCTCGCCTCGGGCGACCGGCCCGACCTGATGTTCTGGCAGCCGTCCATCTCCACACTGCCGTTCGTCCAGCCGAAGCAGAACCTTCTCACCCTCGACGGGGAGGAGTGGGTGTCGAAGCTGGGCGACACCGAGAGGTCGCTCGGCGTGATCGACGGCAAGCGGTACGCGGCGATCGTCACCAGCCCCGCCATGCTCGGCGTCTACTACAACAAGGACGTCTTCAAGGAGGCCGGGCTCACCGAGCAGAACTTCCCGAAGTCGTACGACGAGCTGCTGGCGCTCGGCAGGACCATCACGGACAAGACGGACTCGGCCGGCTTCTACGAGGCCGGCGGCGACAAGTGGCCGCTCCAGTGGCAGATGCAGATCCAGCTCACCGACCTCGACAAGCAGTGGTGGGCCGATCTCAACCGGAACAAGGAGAAGTGGACCGACCCGGTCGTCGTCGACGCCATCAAGAAGTACAAGGAGAAGCTGCTCGACGCCGGGCTCGCGCAGAAGAACTACAGGACGGGCACCTTCACCGGGCAGGCCGACGCGCTGTGGAAGGGCGAGGCCGGTCTGGTCCTCAACGTCACTTCCTTCCAGAGCCAGTTGCAGGCCAAGTACTCCACGGCCGAGATCGACCAGAAGATCGGCTGGTTCCCGATCGCCAACTCCTCGGCCACCGGCCTGTACTCCCCCGACCAGACCAACGGTGTGGTCGCGTTCAAGACCGGTGACGAGAAACGACAGAACGCCTCCCGGCAGTTCCTGGCCTTCTGGCTCGGGCCGGACTACGCCGACTACATCAAGGAGATGAAGATCCCGTCCGTGCAGCCGTCCGTGCCGACCCCCGCCGGTCTCCCCCAGGCATCGGTGGCCCAGGTCGCGGCGCTTCCCACGGCCATCGGTGTCTTCCAGGCCAAGGCGATCGTCGCGCCCGACACGCACCTGTACCTCGCCGACATGCTCTACGGCAAGAAGAGTCCGCAGCAGGTCGCGCAGGCGATCCAGGACCAGTTCTCGCAGGTGGCCAAGGCCCAGGCGGCGCCCGGCTTCTAGCCGGGGGAGAGACAAGGGCTTCCGATGGCGGACACGGCCGTACGTACGCGCAACGAGGCACCGACGAGAGGCGAATCCCGGCGGGTGGGGCGGCTGCCGCGCGCCGCCGTCCATCACCCCTGGTGGTTCGCGCTCCCCGCGATCGCCGTCTTCGCGGCCTTCTTCCTGGTGCCGAACCTGCTCAACTTCTACTACCCGTTCACCAATTGGTCCTCGTACCACCCGGACATCGCCTTCACCGGCCTCGACAACTTCACCACCATCGCCGACGACGGCTCCCTGCTGCGGGCGATCCGCACGACCCTCCTCTACGCCCTGCTGGCGGCCGTCTTCCAGAACGGCTTCGGGCTCGGCCTGGCACTGCTCCTTGAGGCGGACACCCGGTTCAACCGGTTCTTCCGCGCCGTCTTCTTCCTGCCCGTGCTCATCTCCGCGCTCGCCACCGGCTATGTCTTCCAGTCCCTGTTCAACCAGGACGGCGCCGTCAACGGCCTGCTCGGTACGGACATCCCGTGGCTCGGCTCGACGACCTGGACGCTGGTCCTGGTCACCGTCGTCCACGGCTGGAAGTGGATGGGCCTGTCGATGCTGATCTATCTCGCCGGGCTCAAGGGCATCCCCGGCGAGATGCTGGAGGCCGCGAAGTGCGACGGCGCCGGGCCGTGGCGGACCTTCTGGTCGGTGCGCTGGCCGCTCCTCGCTCCCGCCCTCACCTTCAACGTCACGACGGCGCTGATCGGTTCGATGAACACCTTCGACATCGTGCAGGCCACGACGGGCGGCGGGCCCGCGGGCTCCACGGAGGTCTTCAACATCTACATGTTCCGGATCTTCGGCCAGGGCCTGTACGCCCAGGCCTCCGCGATGAGCCTCGTCCTCTTCCTGGTCGTCGTCGCCGTCGCCATCCCCCTCGTCATCGGACTGCGCCGAAGGGAGCAACTGCTGTGAGTGGCACCGCTGTTCATCCCGCGTCCGCGGTGAACCCCCTCTGGCGGTACGGCCGTCCGGCGCTGGTCCTGCTGCTCGCCGGGCTCGCGGTCGGCGTACCGCTGTGGCTGGTCGTCGTCACCTCCGCCAAACCGCAGGCCGAGGCGATCACCCCGAACCTGGATCTGCCCCGGCACTGGCAGCCGGGCGGCAACTACGAAGAGGCCGTCAACCAGGGCGAGATGCTGCGCGGCTTCCTCAACTCCCTGCTCGTCGTGGTGCCTTCGGTCGCCCTCGTGCTGATCCTGGGGGCGGGCGCCGCCTGGGTCTTCGCGCGCCGCAAGTCGAGGCTGGTCTCGGCGGCGTACGCGCTCTGCATCAGCGGACTGCTGCTGCCACCCGCCGTCATCACCGTCGTCATGGAGCTGCGGCAGCTGGGGCTCGCGGGCACCCGGCCGGGGATGATCGCCGTCTACACCGGGATGTACCTCTCCACGTCGATCTTCTTCATGACCGGCTTCATCCGGGCCATCCCGGTGGAGTTGGAGGAGGCGGCCCGGATGGACGGCGCGAAGCCGTCACGGATCTTCCTGCGGATCATCCTTCCGCTGCTCAGGCCGGTCATCGCCACCGCGACGATCATGGTGATGCTCTACGCCTGGAGCGACATCTTCTACGCCTTCTTCGTCCTCGGCGGCGGAGACAAGGCGACCCTGCCGCTCAACCTCTACAAGGTCGCCAGCGCCCAGCTCTACCTCAACAACTGGCATCTCGTCTTCGCGTACGTCGTGGTGATGAGCCTGCCCATGGTCGCCGTCTTCCTGGTGGCCCAGCGAAGGATCGTGTCCGGAATCACCAGTGGAGCCGTCAAATGACTGGAGGTCCAGCAGCGTGAGCACGCCCACCCTCACAGGATCGCGCGCCCTGTCCCGTACCAGAACCGCCCTAGTCACAGCCGTACTTGGAGTCACCGCCATGGCAGGCACCCTTCCCGCGGCCCAGTCCGCGACCGCAGCCGCAGACCCGCAGCGCGTCACCGTCGACCTCTCCGCGTCCGAAGGCCCGGTGATGCGCGGCGCCAACGGCACCCTGTACGGGCTCAGCGACGACGGCGTGCCCAGCGACGCGATACTGGCCCCCCTGAAGATCACCAGCGTCTCCCAGAAACCGGAGGGCGGCGCCCAGCATCCCAACGGGGACGCGCTCACCGTCTCCTCGTCGTTCTTCCGCAACGGCGGCGGCGAGATCAACGTGATGATGCAGGACATCTACGCCAAGTGGCCGTACGAGGATCTCGGCATCGAGGACTACCTCCCCAAGGTCGACAAGATCGTCAGCGAGGTGTCGGCCGACCCGAACAGCGAGCGCTTCGTCTACATCCCCTTCAACGAGCCCGACCAGATCTGGTACAACCTCGGCACCTCCGACCAGGCGCAGTACGAGATCAACCGCGACCGGTTCTTCAAGGACTGGAAGACGGTGTACGAACGCATCCGCGCGATCGACCCGGACGCGAGGATCGCCGGCCCGAACGAGTCCGGTTACCACACCCGCCTGTTGAGGGACTTTCTCGCCTTCGCGAAGCGAGAGAACGTCCTGCCCCAGATCATGACCTGGCACGAGTTGGACTCCAGCTCCCTTAAGAACTTCCAGGGGAACTACGACAGTTACCGCGCGATCGAGCGTGAACTCGGCATCGAGCCCCTGAAGATCAATATCGATGAGTACGCCAACCGTCGCGACCTGTCCGTGCCGGGCCAACTCGCCCAGTGGGTCGCGATGTTCGAGCGGAACAAGGTGTACGCCAACCAGGCCTACTGGGACGCGGCCGGCAACCTCGACGGCAACGTCGTACGCTCCAACATCCCCAACGGCGGCTGGTGGTACTTCCGTTGGTACGCCGGACTGACCGGCGACACGGTCAAGGTGACCCCGCCGCAGGCCAACACCGTCGACACCCTCCAGGGACTCGCCTCGTTCGACAAGAAGCGCCGCCAGGCGCAGGTCCTGCTCGGTGGCTCAGCCGGTGACGCCGATGTCGTCGTCCAGAACGTCTCCCGGTCCGTCTTCGGCCGTACGGTCACCGCGACCGTCGCCGAGTCCGCCTGGTCGGGCTACGAGGGACAGCACGCGACGCCTCGCGTCCTCGCCCGTACGAAGGTGAAGGTCGCGGCCGACGGCACGGTGAGCGTTCCGCTGCGTGGCCTGCACAAGATGTCGGCATACCGGATCGTCCTCACCCCGGGCGGCACCGGCACCCCGACCGCAGCGTCGGTCCCCTGGTCGGCGTCGTACGAGGCCGAGGACGCGGCCATCACCGACGGCAAGGTCTACACCCAGGGCACGGTCGGCAACGCCAACGGCTACGCGGCCTCCGGGACGAAGGACGTCGGCTCGCTCAACACGGCCACCAGCAAGGTCGACTTCACGGTGGACGTGCCTGTCGCGGGTACTTACGACCTGGCGATTCTCTACGGCAACCAGTCCGGGACGCCCGCAACACAGAAGCTCTCGATCGACGGCCAGGACCCGGTCACGGTCACCTATCCCTCCACCGAGAACTGGACCTACCGCGCCAAGAAGGACATCACCGTCGGTCTCCCGGCCGGGCGGCATGTGCTGACGCTGTCCAAGGGCGATGCCGAGGTCACCCTCGACCGTATCGACCTGACGGCCCGGACCTCCGCCGCGCCCTCGGCGTCGTACGAGGCCACGCTCGCGGACATCAGCGGGCGGCCGTCGTACGACTACTCCTCGTCCGCCGGGGTCGGCACGGGCGCGCTCGTTCTGCGCTCCGGTGACAAGGCGGTGTTCGACGTCTACGCACCGCGCGACGGGTACTACACGGTGGTGCCGCGAGCGTCGGCGGCGGTGAACGTGGAGCTGCACGGCCAGAAGGTGACGGCGGCGCCCGGCAAGGATCTGCGGCTGTATCTGGTGGCGGGCAACAACCGCATCGCGCTGACGGCCAAGGGAGCCTCCGTCCGCTCCCTCGACGTCTCGGGGGCCGGTTCGACGTCCGGCACGCTCTCCTACGAGGGTGCCTCGGCCACGCTCGCGGGCGGAGCGAAGCTGGTCGACTCCGTCCACGCGTCCGGCGGTTCCTACATCGGGTGGCTCGGCAACAGCGCGTCCAGCACGGCCGAGTTCGCGGTGGAGGCGCCCAAGTCGGGGCGCTATCTGCTGGTCGTGCACTACGCGCACAACGATCGGCGCGACAACGGTCACGCGTACAACACGGACATCATGTCCCGTACGGCGGATGTCACGGTGGGGGACGGGGCGGTGCGGACGGTCACCTTCAAGAACACGTGGAGTTGGGACGACTACTGGACGGTGGGGGTGCCTGTTGATCTGCGGGCGGGGGCGAATGTGGTGACGTTCGGGAACGCGGGTGCGTGGGCTCCGAACATCGATCGGATCGAACTCGGGCGGGTCATCGGCTGAGCCGCCCCTCAGGATGGGCAGTTCCTTCACCGCGGGCCGGTGGGGGCTGGTCGCGCAGTTCCCCGCGCCCCTTTGGGGCGCGGGTCCGCCACCCGTGTTCAGAAGTGCACGGGGAGACTCAGCAGGCCTCGTGAGCGCATTGATGGTCTCCAGTGCAGTTCCTGCGGTTTTACATCCAGGGCCAGTCGGGGGAAGCGGTCCAGGAGTGCTGCTAGGGCGATCTCTGTTTCCATGCGGGCCAGGGGAGCGCCCAGGCAGTAGTGGATGCCGTGGCCGAGGGCCAGGTGGGCCGTCGCGTCGCGGGTGACGTCGAGGCGGTCGGGGTCGGGGAAGCGGCGTGGGTCTCGGTGGGCGGCGGCCAGGGACAGGAGGACGGTCTCGCCGGCCGGGATGCCGACCCCGCCGATGGTGACGTCCTCGGTGGGGAAGCGGCGGATGGCCAGGGGTACGGGGCCGTCGTAGCGGGCCAGTTCCTCCACCGCGCCGGGCAGTCGGCCTGGATCGGCGCGGAGTGCGGCCAGTTGGCCGGGGTTGCTGAGCAGGGCCACGGTGGCGTTGCCGATGAGGTGGACGGTGTTCTCGTACCCGGCGAACAGGATCAGGAAGGCCAGGGACATCAACTCGTCCTCGGTCAGCCGGTCCTGGTTGTCGCGTACGGCGATCATCGCGGAGAGCAGGTCGTCGGTCGGGGCGGCCCGCTTGTCGGAGATGAGCTGGGTGAAGAAGCCGATGACGGATCGTACGGCCGCCTTCGCCTTGTCGGGTTGTGCGGGGTCCGGGGCCAGCAAGGTGTCGGTCCAGGACCGGAAGTCCCGCCGGTCGTGCGGGGGCACGCCCAGCAGTTCGCAGATCACGGTGATCGGCAGGGGCGCGGCGTAGGAGGCGATCAGGTCGGCGCGGCCGTGCGGTTCCATTGTGTCGAGGAGTTGGTCGGCGGTCCTCCTGACGGGTTCGCGCAGCAGGGCGATACGGCGCGGGGTGAACGCCTGCGACACCAGGCGCCGGATGCGGGTGTGGTCCGGCGGGTCCATGTTCAGCAGGTTCGCGTCCAGCGCCGGCGGCAGCGCGAGCCCGTGGTAGCCGCCGGGTTTCGCGTTGCGTTTGTCGAGGCTGAGCCGGGGGTCGGCGATGGCCTGGCGTACGTCGTCGTAGCGGGTGACCAGCCAGGCCGGGAGCCCGTCCGTTCCGGTGATGCGGTGGACGGGCCCTGCCTCGCGAAGCCTTGCGTACACCTCGTAGGGGTGGGCGATCAGCTCTGCGGGGTCGGCGAGGGGCGGCTGAGCAGCGGGTAACGATGGCATGGGCTCCACCCTAGAGCGGGCGTCGCGGCACTTCGATCTCGTTCCGTCAGCGGAAGCGGTCGGCGTTCTCCTCTGCCCACTGGCGGAACGGTCTGGCCGGGCAGCCGGTGATTCGCTCGACGGTGTCACGCACCGCCAGCAGCTCGTCGTTGACGTCTCCGCCCGTGACGTCGAGCACCGCGTCGGCCGCCTCCACGCCGAAGACCTCGGCCATCCGGGCGTGCGCCTCCCCGCGGCTGATCTCGGTGAAGGGCACCTCCCGCCCGAGTGCCGCCGCGACGGCCTCGACCTGCTGCCGGGCCGTCACCGGTTCGGGGCCGGTCAGGGCGTACGTCCGTCCCTGGTGGCCGGGTTCGGTCAGCGCCACCCGTGCCACCGACGCGATGTCCGCGGGGTGGATCGTGGGCAGCCCGGTGTCCGCGTACGGGGCCCAGACGGGCACGCCGTCGCGGATCGACGCCGCCCACATCAGGGCGTTCGAGGCGAACTGGGTCGGCCGCAGGATCGTCCAGGCCATGCCGCTGTCCTGGAGGAGCCTCTCGACCGCCAGGTTCTCGTCGGCAGGGCCCAGATGGGGATGCGTCCGGACGGTGATCGACGACACGAGCACTACGTGTTCCACTCCCGCCGACCGGGCGGCCCCGATGATGTCGGCGTCCGGACCCAGCCGGGACAGAAGGAACAGCGAGCGCACCCCCTCCAGAGCGGGCACCCATGACTCCGGGTTCGCCAAGTCGCCCACGACCGCCTCGACCGTGTCGGGGAAGGCGGCCCGAGCGGCGTCACGGGTCAGCCCTCTCAACGGCCCCGCACCGCAGGCCTGCAACTCCCCCAGCAGGGCCCTGCCTATGTTTCCGGTGGCCCCGGTCACGAGGATCATCAGCGTTTCCCGTCCCGTCAGTTGATCGACTTGGGGAAACGCTAGAACCTCGATCGCGCTTCAGGTCAAGGAGGTTCGTGGCCCTCCCGGACGGCGGGCGGTCACTCGTCGTTGACCCAGCGCATGAGCCGTTGGAGCGGGTAGAAGCCGTCGTGGGAGAGGCCCGGTGGCATTCCGCCCGCCCCGCCGAGGGAGACCACGCGCTGGACTCCGGCGCAGGCGAGGGCATCGCGGAGTTCCGCCTTGCGGGTGTCGGGATACACGCCGACCGTCTGGGTGGCGACCCCTGCGTGTGCCACGGCGTCGGTCAGGCCGGTCACCGGGACGACGTTGACGATCTTTCCGTCGGGGTGGAAGTCCACCGGCTCGGGCGAGCGGATGACCAGGCCCCGGCCGTCGTAGCCGCCCCACACCCGGTACTCGGGTGCCAGGGAGCGCAGTACGTCGATCTCCTCACGGAGTTCCGCGGCGACGGGCGGGCCGTCGGCGGAGCTGAACTCCCTTGCCACGCCGAGGCGTTCGCAGAGCAGCTCGGCGTAGCGGTCGGCGTCGTCCCAGGAGCCCTCGACGAACTGGAAGCGGCTGGCCACACACGCCTGCTGGTTGAAGAACGTGGCGTCGGCAGCGCCCGCGTCGGCGGACCGGGCCAGGGACTCGGGGGACTCGAAGGCCTCGCGGCCGATCAGGGAGATGGAGGTCTTGGGGTCGAAGGAGACGAGTTCGAGGCCCGGGCCGACGTACCGCAGTGCGCCTCGGATCGTGGACTCGCCGCCCCAGGCGACCAGTTTGTCGAAGAACTGGGGGCGGAAGAGCACGCTCTCGACCGTCTCGTCGCCGCCGCGCCAGTACACCGCCGAGAACGAGCGCACGACGGGGTGGCCGGGTGCCACCGCGGCCATCGTGCGCAGGATCGCGGTCGCGGTGAACAGGTCGTTCGAGGGCAGCTTGAGGAGGTTGACGCCCTTCGTGAGGGCTCCGCGTACGACGGACATCGCCGCCACGCCGGGCGCGTTCCCGGCGATGATGTGCACCAGGCGCGGCGGGAAGGCACGCGTGGCCGCGATCCGGTTCCCGGGCAGCCGTACCTCGCGCCAGCCGTCGAGGACGTCCGCTCCGCCGAGTTCGTGGTCGATCTGGGCGTACAGACTGGGCTGTTGGAAGCTGCGCCACAGTGCGGCGTAGGCGCGTTCGAGTACCTCGGCGGGGAGCGGGCTGACGCGGACCATCCGCTCCAGGGCCTCGGCGAGCAGGCCCTCGCGGTCCGCCTTCAGCGCCTCGCCCGTCTCCACCAGCAGGTCGACGATCTCCGCTACGGGCACCTGGAAGGCGGGGCCCGGTTCGGTGCGGGGCCACACGAGGCGGTCGAGGTCGAGTGCCGGTGCGGTGAAACGGCCGAGGTCGCGGCGTGGTCCCTCGTCGATCTCGCCGCGGATCACGTGGACGACGGACACGGACTCCGCCTCCGTGCCGTCGAGCGTCGTGGCGCTCATCCGTGGATCATCCCCCGGACGTAGGAGTCGAGTGTCGCCGCGCAGGTGATCTTGTCGTCGCCGCCGAGGTCGCCGTAGCGCTGGATGTCCGGCAGGACGGTCGGTCCCGGTCGGCCGCAGGCGCAGGGCGAGAAGTTCACGAAGACCCGGTCGCCGCTGATCAGTCCGCCCCAGCGGCCCTGGAGGGAGACGTCCAGGAACGCGAACCGGCCCTCGACCACGCCCTGTTCGGTGTTCAGGAGCTTCTCGCCGGCCTCGTCCAGCACCAGCGGGATCACCCACGGCGGCACGTGGTAGTCGCCCTTCTCGCAGGCGAGGCAGGAGCCCTGGAGTTCCGTCATGCCGTAGCTGCGGACCCGCCGTACGCCGGCGTAGAAGGCGGCGAACCGCTCCTGGTAGTCGTCGGGCAGCGCGCGCCCCTTGTTGCCGCCGCCGCTGAGCACCAGCGTGTCCGGGTGGAGGCTGCCGGCGGCCACACCACGGGCCCGCAGGGCCTGGATCAGCGTGAACTGCTGGTTGTTCATGCCGGCGATCAGCAGCGGCTCGTCGCGGTGGGTGGCGATGTCGTCGACGATCCGGTCCATGGCCGCGCCCAGCTCCTGCTCCCGGGACTCCGACACGGTCTCGAAGGAGCTGATCTCCTGCGGGGTCGCGGTGCCCTCCGCGATCCGGCGGCGCAGCAGGGCGCTGCTCATCAGTTCGGAGACCCGCATCGGGTCCTGGGTCAGCAGCCGGGTCTCCCCGGGCCGGGCGAAGACCTCCGCGTGCCACCGGTAGCCGTCGATGGAGCGCATCGGGCCGCTCGCGGGTGCGAGGAGGTAGCCGCGGCGGGTGGGCTTCGGTGGGAGCGGATCGGGCCAGCAGGTGAGGTGTTCGAGGATGTCGTGCAGGAAGTCCAGGTCGCTCGCGTCACAGTTGAGGAAGGAGACCTTCCCGGAGGTGCCGCTGGTGATGTACGGGCGGTGGCCGGCCGCGGTGATGCGGTCGGTCCACTCGTCGATGTCGCGTACGCCGTCCATGTCGACGTCGCCCCGCTCGACCACCGACACGGTCGTGTACCAGTGCAGCAGCCGGTCCCAGCGGCCGGCGGTGAGGAGGGAGAGGGGATACGACTTGTAGCTGGTGTGCGAGAACAGCAGCGGCACGAGGTCGTCGGGACTCGTGATCTCGTGTACGCCGTTCTCCTCGGCCCGGGTGCGCAGCAGCGGGATCTGCTCGCGCTGGGCGGTGAAGGCCTCCCGTGCGGCTTCGAGCTGCAACTCCCGTAGTTCCTGGGCTGGTTGGTCGAAGGTCTCGCCGGACAGGACCAGTGATCGGATCTGCTCGCGTGCGCCGCACACGGCAGTCACCTCCATCGATTGGGGAATCACGTCAGAGAATCGCGTCATGGAGTCGCGTTCTTCGCGAGGTACGAGGACTCGATCGCGTCGAGGTTTCCGCGCAGCTCCTTCGGGGTGCCGGTCATGGTGATCCGGCCGCGGTGCAGGACGTACACGCGGTCCGCGATGTCCAGCACCTTGCGTACGTGCTGTTCGACCAGCAGCGCGCCGAGGCCATCGTCGGCCGCCTCGCGCACGGCGCGCAGCAGGCGGTCGACGACGAGCGGGGCGAGGCCGAGGGACAGTTCGTCCGCGAGGAGCAGCTTGGGGGTGCGGCACAGGGCGCGGGCCAGCGACAGCATCTGCTGCTCGCCGCCGGAGAGCATGCCCGCGCCGACCTTGAGGCGTTTGTCGAGTTCGGGGAAGAGTTCGACGGCCCGGTCCGGTGTCACCCGGCCGACCCGCAGGTTGTCGGCGGTGTCGAGCCGGGTGAAGACCGCCCGTTCACCGACGTAGGCGAGGCCCTCGCGGGCGCGCCGGTGCAAGGGTGCGTGGCCGGTGGTGCCCAGCCAGCCCACCTCCCCGCTCATCGGGGCCAGGTCGCCGGAGAGTGCCCTGAGTGTCGTGGTCTTGCCCGCGCCGTTGGGGCCGAGCAGGGCGACGACCTCACCGGGGCGGACCTGGATGTCGAGGTCGCGTACGACGGGTCGCGTGCCGTATCCGGCGGACAGGGCGCGGGTCTCGATCAGGGGCGTGTCGATGTCGTGCACGGGCTTGCTCCTCAGCCGGATCAGCCGGATCAACCAGGTCAGCAGGATCAACCAGGCCAACCGGGTCAGCCGGACGCCATGGCCGTCAGCACCTTGCGGACGTCGACGAAGGTCGAGCCGGCCTTGGCCCACTCGATCTTGCCGTCGCGGATGGTCAGTTCGGTGGCCGTGGTGTTGTGGATGCGGTTGAGGCCCTTGATCGGCAGAGCGGTCGACTCGCTCCAGGTCAGCGGCGGGGTCAGACCGCCGGTGTCGATGCCGGAGGTGGTGTTCAGTTCCTGTACCAGGGCCTTGGAGGAGATCGTGGGCAGCTTCTTGACCGCCTCGGTGAAGACCTTGAACGCCACCCAGGTCGTCCCGTTGGCGCCGTTGGTGGGGTCGATCTCCTTCTCGCCCTTGGTGGCTTCGAGGAAGTCCTTCCAAGCGGGGTCGGAGGTCGGCGGGTAGTAGCCGGTGATCGCGGAGCCCTCCAGGGGACTGCTCGCACCGCCGGTGCTCTCGGCCAGCTGCGGGGTGAGGTTGCCGACGACGCTGCCGAGCTTCGTCTTCGCGCCGGACTGCACGTACGACGTCACGAACAGGTCGGAGTGCGTGCCGAGGATGACGTCCACGCAGTCGCTGCCCTGGGTCGCGGCGGCGACCTGCGGGGCGAGGTCGGTGGCAGTGACCGGCACCTTGAGGTCCTTGGGCGCCGTTCCGCCGGCGGCGGTCACGCCGAGCGCGAGGAACTTCGCGACGGTCTCGGCGGCGGCGACGTCGTACCGTACGCCGGAGATCTTCTTGCAGCCCTGCTCCACGAGCTGCTCACCGTGGGCCGCGAACACCACGGGTGTGCCGCCGTTGACCGGGAAGGACAGCGGGTTGGAGAACTCCGCCGCCGAGACGCCGGTCCCGCCGAGGTAGGGGATGCCGGCCTTCTCCAGGATGGGCATGTAGCGGTCGCCCGCGAGGCTGTACGAGCCGACCACCGCGACCACCTTCTCGGCGACCGCCTGCTGGGCGCACTTCTCGGCCTCGTCGGGGTCGTTCTTCTCGTTGCAGGTCAGTACCTTGAGCGGGCCGCCCTTGATCCCGCCGTTGGCGTTGATCCACTTCTCGTAGGCCTGGGCGGTGAGCCGGACGCCGGGCTGGGCGCTGCCCTGGGTGTCCTCCGGCGTCCAGACCATCACCTTGACCGGTGCGCCCTTCAAGGAGGTGGTCTCCGTCGAGCTACTGGCGGCCTCTCCCCCGCAGCCCGCGGCGAGCAGGGCTCCGGTCACCGCGAGACAGCTCGCTGCGGCTGTTCTGCGTCGGCGTGAGTCGTTCATGGTTCCTCCGCGGTGCTCGTCGTCGAGATGCGAACAGCATGGGGTGAGTTTTCGAGTTAGTGAAGTACTCTCGGCACAATTATTTAACTGAATGTGCTGTCTCGTTCCGCTCTCGTCCTGTCCCTGGGAGGTTCCCCGATGGACGACATCCTCAGGTTCGCGCTGCTCGGCCTGGGTCTGGGCGCGCTCTACACGCTCACCGCGCACGGCATCGTGCTGGTCTACCGGGGCTCCGGCGTCCTGAACTTCGCGCACGGCGCGATCGGGATGGCCGGCGCCTATGTCCAGTGGGAGCTGTCCGTACAGCACGGTGTGCCGTACTGGCCGGCCGTCGCGTGCGGGGTGCTCGCCTCCGCGCTGCTGGGCGTGCTCACGCATCTGCTGGTGCTGCGCCCGCTGCGCCGGGCGTCCTCGCTGGCCCGGCTGGTCGGCACCCTCGCAGTGTTCATCGTGCTCACCGCGATCGCCGTGAAACGCTACGGCGACAGCCTCCAGCTGGTGCCGGGCAAGCTGCCGACCCGGCTGCTGACGATCGCCGGGGCGACGGTGACCGAGGACCGCGTGTGGCTGCTCGCCATCGCCGTCGTCGTGACCGCGCTCCTCCATCTCCTCTACAAGCGCACCCTGTTCGGCCTGGGCACCACCGCGGTCGCGGAGAACGAGGGCGCCGCCGCCTCGCTAGGCTGGTCCCCCGACCTCATCGCCACCGGCAACTGGGCGTTGGGCTCGGCGCTCGCGGGCCTGACGGGCATCCTGATCGTGCCGGTCATCGGTCTGTCGGTGACCGGCCTGACGACCCTGCTGCTGAGCGCGCTGGCCGCCGCCCTGGTCGGCAGGTTCTCGTCGTTCCCCGTCACCCTGGCGGGCGGTCTGGTCATCGGCGTCGTCCAGTCCGAGCTGACCCGCTTCGGCTCCGACGTCACCGGGCTCGCCTCGTCCGTGCCGTTCCTGTTCATCGCGCTGGTGCTGGTCGCACGCGGCCGGGCGCTGCCGCTGCGCGGCACGTTCCTGGACCGGCTGCCGGCCCTGGGCTCCGGCCGGGTGCGGCCCGTGCCGCTGGCTGTCGCCGTCGCGGTGGGACTGCTGCTGGTGAGCCTGGCGACTCCGCTGTGGGCCGACGCGATCACCACCACCCTGGTGATGTCGCTGATCATCCTGTCGATCGTCGTGGTCACCGGGTACGCGGGACAGGTCTCCCTGGCCGCCTACGCGCTCGCCGGGACCGGCGCCTTCATCGCCGGGCACGCGGCGGCCGACTGGGGCTGGCCGTTCGAACTCGCCCTGCTGGCAGGTGTGTTGGGCACGGTCCCGATCGGCCTCCTCTTCGCGCTCCCGGCGGTCCGCACCCGTGGCGTCAACCTCGCGATCATCACGCTCGGGCTCGGCACCACGCTGGAGGCGATGGTCTTCCAGAACACCGACCTCTCGACGACCCCGGGGAGCGACGGCATCGCCGTGGGCAAGCAGACCCTCTTCGGCATCAGCATCTCCGGCGTCGACCATCCGCAGCGGTACGCCGGTGTCGTACTCGTGATGTTCGTCGCCGCGACCCTCGTGGTCGCCAACGTGCGGCGCAGCCGAACCGGCCGCCGGCTGATCGCCGTACGGGCGAACGAGCGGGCCGCGGCCGCCCTCGGCATCGACGTCCGCGCCGCCAAGCTCTACGCCTTCGGTCTCTCCGCCGCCATCGCCGCGCTCGCCGGGGTCCTCACCGGGTTCCGCTCGACGTCCGTCGTCTTCTCGGACTTCGCCAGCTTCGAGTCCATCACCGCGCTCGGGCTCGCGGTCATCGGCGGAGTCGGCTTCCTCGTGGGCCCGTTGTTCGGCGCGACCTTCGCGGCCGGCACGGTGGGCGCCCGGTTCGGGGATCTGGTGCTGCCCGGGCTGAGCGAGTGGATGCCGCTGATCGGCGGGATCATCCTGGTACTGACGCTGGTGGGCAACCAGGACGGCATCGGCAAGGACATCGGCAGGCAGGCGGCGGGCGTGCGACGCAGGCTGTCCGCCAAGCGCGCCGCGCTCGTGCCGGAGACCGTGCACGAGGAGGAGACGGCGGCGGAAGCGGTCCCCCGCGCGACACCACTCCCCCTCCACGTACGAGACCTGACCGTGCGCTACGGCGGTGTCGTCGCCGTCGACGGGCTCTCGCTGGACGTCGAGCCGGGCCGGGTCGTCGGTCTCATCGGGCCCAACGGCGCCGGCAAGACCTCCGCGATCGACGCCGTCACCGGCTTCACCCGGGCCGCGTCCGGCAGTGTGCGCCTCGGCGACCGGGACGCGACCAGGCTGCCGGTGCACCGACGGGCCGCCGCCGGGCTCAGCCGGTCCTTCCAGTCGCTGGAGCTGTTCGAGGACATGACCGTCCTGGACAACCTGTACGCGGCCTGCGACCGGCCCGGCCGCTGGACGTACCTCATGGACCTGGTCCGCCCCGGCAGCCGCCCTCTTCCCGCCCATGTGCTGGTCGCCGTACGGGAGTTCGGACTCCAGGACAGTCTGGACCGGCCGGTGGGCGATCTGTCGTACGGGGAGCGGCGGCTGCTGGCCATCGCCCGCGCGGTGGCCGCGTCGCCGTCCGTGCTGCTGCTCGACGAACCGGCGGCGGGGCTGTCGGACGACGAGACACGGGAGCTGGCCCACCTGGTGCGGCGGCTCGCCGAGGACTGGGGCATGGGGGTGCTGCTCGTCGAGCACGACGTCGACATGGTGATGAGCGTCTGCGACCAGGTCGTCGTCCTGGACTTCGGCCGCCGGATCTGCGCCGGTACGCCGGAGGAGGTGCGCCGAGATCCGGCGGTGCGGGCGGCCTACCTGGGCGACCTGGAGCCGGAGACGCTGGCCTGAAACGGATCGGAGGCGCTCCCCACGTACGGGGAGCGCCTCCGACCGTCGATGACAAGAGCGTCAGGCGTCGCGCAGGTCCGCGACGTACGGCTGGTGGGACAGCAGTCCGCCGTCCACGCGCAGGGTGTGGCCGGTGATGAAGGCGGACTCGTCGGAGGCGAGGAAGACGACCGCCGAGGCGACGTCCTCCGGGCGCCCCAGGCGCGGGGTGAGGTGGTGGCGCAGCATCGCCTCCCTGATGGCCCCGTGCGCCGAGCCGGAGCTGGAGGGCGTGACGATGAAGCCGGGCGCGATGGCGTTGCAGCGCACGCCCTGTTTGCCGTACTGGGTGGCGACGTACTGCGTGAGGTTGATGAGGGCGGCCTTGGAGGCGCCGTACGCCGGGTTGCGCAGATCGCCCGCGAGGCCGGCGCCGGACGAGGTGTTGATGATCGAGCCGCCGCCCCGGGCGATCATGTGCGGGACGGCGGCCTGGACGGCGACCATCGTCCCGCGCAGGTTGATGCGCATCGTGTCGTCCCAGACGGTGGGGTCGGCGTCGACGACGGCGAGGTCCAGGCGGGCGGCCAGGTGGGTGGCTGCCGCATTGTTGTGCAGGACGTCGAGGCCGCCGTACGTCTCGACGGCCGTGGCCACCATGGCCCGTACGCTCTCCACGTCACCGAGGTCGACGGGGACCGCGGTCGCGGAACCGCCGGCGGCGCGGATCTCCTCCGTCACCGTCTTGGCGCCGTCGAGGTTCAGGTCGGCGACGACCGTGTGCGCGCCCTCGGCGGCCAGGCGTCGTGCGGTGGCGGCGCCGATGCCGGACGCGGCTCCCGTGACGACGGCGATTTTCCCTTCGAGTCGTCCCATGTCCCGAACCGCCTTTCCTAGTCGGTGAGTTGACTACCGACGACCGATACGAACGAGACGCATTCGCCGGGTCCGCCGCCGAGGTTGTGCGTGAGGGCGAGCGAGCGGCCCTCCGCCACGGACGCGACCGTCCGCTCGGGCGGGGCCTCGCCGCGCAGTTGGAGCCAGGCCTCGAACATCATGCGCAGGCCGGAGGCGCCGATGGGGTGGCCGAAGGCCTTCAGGCCGCCGTCCGGGTTGACCGGCAGCGAGCCGTCCAGGTCGAACGCCCCGCTGGTCACGTCCTTCCACGCCTGGCCGCGCTCGGAGAAGCCCAGGTCCTCCATCAGCACCAACTCCGTTGGTGTGAAGCAGTCGTGGACCTCGGCGAGGGCGAGTTCGGCGCGCGGGTCGGTGATGCCGGCCTGGCGGTAGGCCTCCTGGGCGGAGGCGACGACCTCGGGGAAGGTGGTGAAGTCGTAGGACGGGTCGAGGAGACCGTCCGCCGGGCCCGCGACGAAGGACAGCGCCTTCACGAAGATCGGTTTGTCGGTGTACTTGTAGGCGTCCTCGGCGCGTACGACGATCGCCGCCGCCGAGCCGTCCGAGACGCCGGAGCAGTCGAACACGCCGAGCATGCCCGCGACGATCGGGGCCGACCGGATGCGCTCTGGCGAAACCTCTTTGCGGAACTGGGCGCGGGGATTGCGGGCACCGTTGACGTGGTTCTTCCAGGCGATGCGGGTGATGACGTCCTTCATCTCGTCGTCGTCCAGGCCGTACTTGGCGGCGTAGGCGGGAGCGAGGAGGGAGAAGTTGGCGGGGGCTGTGATCTCGCCCCGGCTGTCGTCGCCCGCGCCCGGGATGGCGGTCCCGGACAGCCCGGACATGCCCGAGTCCTTGAGTTTCTCCACGCCGACCGCCATGGCCATGTCGTACGCACCGGAGGCGACGGCGTAACAGGCGTTGCGCAGGGCCTCGGAGCCGGTCGCGCACATGTTCTCGACACGCGTGACCGGCTTGTTGGGCAGACGGAGGGCCCGGCTCAGGGTCAGTCCGGACACGCCGGAGGCCTGAGTGCCGAACCAGAACGCGTCGATGTCGTCGAGGGTGACACCGGCCGAGGTGACCGCCTCGCCGACGGCGTCGATCAGCAGGTCGTCCGCCGAGCGGGTCCAGTGCTCGCCGAAGGGCGTGCAGCCCATGCCGACGATCGCGACGCGGTCCCGGATTCCGTGCGAGCTCATCGGCCTGTCTCCTCGTCGTGGATGTCGTCGATCCGCACCGGCCGGGCCTTCCAGAAGTAGTTGTGGACACCGGACGCCGTGACCGTGCGCCGGAACGTCATCTCCACCCGGGCGCCGATGACAGCGTCGGCCTCGGTGGCGTCGGTGAGCTGGCAGCGGAACCGGCCGCCGCCGTCGTAGTCGACGACCACGACGAGCATCGGCGGGCTCGGGGTGGCGGCCAGCCGGTCCACGGTGAACGTGGCGACCGTGCCGCGTACGTGCTCCATCGGCTCGTCGGTCATGGCGTCGACGCTCCGGCAGGAGACGCACACCCGGTCCGGCGGCAGATGCCGGGTGCCGCACTTCTCGCACCGGGAGGCCACGAAGCCGTACTTCCAGGCGGTACGGCGGTGGGCGGGCGGTGCGTAGGGCGGTTCGGGGTCCGGGCGGCGGGGTGGTTCGCGGTCGAGGAGGCCGCGCCAGGTGAGGTAGGTGGCGTACGGGATCGGGGCGCTGCCCACCGCGACCTGGGCGGCGACCGGGCGAGGGCTGCGGTGGGCCGGGAGCGCGTCGGTGGTGCGCAGGAGGAGGACTCCGGCGCCGTCGCCGAGGACGACGAGGGCGATGACCTCGCCGGGGCGGGCGCGGTCGAGGACGTCGGCGAGGAGCAGCCCTGGCTGGGCGGTACCGGCGTTGCCGATCGCCGCGGCGAGGTCCGGGGTCGCCGCCTCGGGCCGTACGCCCGCTGTCCGTCGTACCGCCGCGCACGCGCGCGCGTGCAGGCCCGCGACGACGAAGTGGTCGATCGCGCCGATGTCGAGGGCCGCGTGGTCGAGGGCGGCGGTGAGCGCCTTGTCGGCCAGGGAGGTGTAGATCTCCTCGGCGAAGCGCTCCTCCCAGACACGGGAGGTGGGTGCTCCGGGCAGGCGCCAGCGGTCGAGGAGTTCGTCACTGACCGTGTCGTGGGCGAGCAGTTCCGCGATGACGGGGGCGCCGTTGCGGTGCCCGCCGAACATGAACGCCGCCGCCCCGTCGCCGCCCGCTGCCTCGTCCGCGCCGCCGGGCAGTCCCGTACGCAGGTCGGACAGCACCGCCAGGGTGGGGACCGGGGAGCGGGCGGCGGTGACCAGCGCGCCGAGGCCGGAGCGGACCGAGCCGGCCATGTCTGCGGCGAGGACGTGCTCGTCGAGGCCGAGCGCCGCGTGAACGGCGGTCGCGTTCGTCTTGTCGAGGTAGGCGGGCGCGGCGGTGGCGAGGAAGAGCTGGCCGATGCGGGCGCGCAGCCCGTCGCGGGCCAGGGCGACACGGGACGCCTCGACGGCCAGGGAGGTGGTGTCCTCGTCGTAGCCCGCGACCGCGCGGGTGCCCTTGCCCGCTCCGGTGCCGAGGACGGCGGCCACGTCCGCGCGGGCGAGGCGGTGGTACGGCACATAGGCGCCGTAGGCGATCAGTCCGGCCATGTCAGCGTCCTCCTGGAGCGTCGTTGCGGGGCCGTTCGAAGACCGCGGCGAGGCCCTGGCCGCCGCCGAGGCACATGGTCTCCAGGCCGTATCGGGCCTGGCGGCGGTCGAGTTCACGCAGCAGCGTGGCGAGGATGCGGCCGCCGGTGGCGCCCACGGGGTGGCCCAGCGAGATGCCGGAGCCGTTGACGTTGAACCGCTCGAAGTCGGTCCCGGTCAGGCCCCATTCGCGGGTGCAGGCCAGGACCTGGGCGGCGAAGGCCTCGTTGAGTTCGATCAGGTCGATGTCGGCGAGCTTCAGCCCGGCCCGTTCCAGGGCCCGGGCGGTGGCGGGCACCGGGCCGATGCCCATCGTCTCGGGCGGTACGCCGACGACGGCCCAGGAGACCAGGCGGGCGAGTGGGCGCAGGCCGAGTTCGGCGGCGCGCTCGGGGTGGGTGACGATGCAGAGCGCGGCGCCGTCGTTCTGCCCGCTGGCGTTGCCCGCCGTGACGGTCGCGTCCGGGTCCTGGCGGCCGAGGACGGGTCGTAGCTTGGCCAGCTTCTCCAACGAGGAGTCGGGGCGCGGGTGTTCGTCGGTGTCGACGACGGTCTCGCCCTTCCGCGTCCGTACCGTGACCGGCACGATCTCGTGGGCGAACCGGCCCTCCCGCTGGGCCGCGAGGGCCTTCTCGTGCGAGCGCAGGGCGAGCCGGTCCTGTTCCTCGCGGGGGATGGCGTACTCGCGGCGCAGGTTCTCGGCGGTCTCCAACATGCCCCCGGGGACCGGGTGGTTGACGCCCCCGGACGTGACCCGGCCGCGCGCCAGCCGGTCGTGGAGCGTGGTTCCCGCGCCTCGTACTCCCCAGCGGACGTCGGTCGTGTAGAACTCGGCCTGGCTCATGGACTCCACTCCCCCGGCCAGGACGAGGTCGCTCGAGCCGGTCTGCACCTGCATCGCCGCGGTGATGATCGCCTGGAGTCCGGAGCCGCAGCGGCGGTCGATCTGGAGACCGGGCACCTCCACGGGCAGTCCGGCGTCCAGGGCGGCCACGCGGCCGATGGCGGGGGCCTCGCCGTTGGGATAGCACTGGCCCAGGAGGATGTCGTCGACGGCGGCGGGCGGAATACCGGTGCGGTCGAGGACGGCGCGTACGACCGTGGCGGCCAGCTCGGTCGCCGTCACATCGCGGAAGACGCCTCCGTAGCCACCGACAGGTGTACGCACGGGTTCGCAGATCACCGCGTCACGCAGAAGGGCGGGCATCAGGCATGCCTTTCGTGAGTGGTCACATGTACCGGCCGCCGGTGACCTCGACCACGGCTCCGGTGACATAGCCGGCCAGGTCGGAGGCGAGGAACAGGACGACCTGGGCGACCTCGGCGGGTTCGCCCGCGCGGCCCAGGGGGATCTCCGCGAGCTTGGCGTCCCAGGCGGCCGGGGGCATCGCCTCGGTCATGGCGGTGCGGATCAGGCCGGGCTGTACGGCGTTGACACGGATGCCCGCCTTCGCCAGCTCCTTGGCGGAGGCCTTGGTGAGGCCGACGAGGCCGGCCTTGGCGGCGCTGTAGTTCGTCTGGCCGAAGTTGCCGACCTTGCCGGCGATGGAGGAGATGTTGACGATGCTGCCGCCCTGTCCGTGCGCGCGCATGGCCTCGGCGGCGAAGCGGGTGCCGTTCCAGGCGCCGGTGAGGTGGACGTCGACGACGGCACGGAAGTCGGTGACGGCCATCTTGCGCAGGGTCGCGTCCCGGGTGATCCCGGCGTTGTTGACCATGACGCCGACCGGTCCGAAGGTGTCGGCGCAGTGGGCGACCAGGGCGGCGACCTCGTCCTCGTCGGTGACGTCGCAGCGCAGCGAGGTGGCGGGAACGCCGTTCTTGGCGAGGCGTTCGGCGGCCTCCGCTGCGGCGTCCTCGTTGATGTCGCCGAGGACGACCGACGCGCCCTCGCCGCCGAGGACTTCGGCGATCGTGAAGCCGATGCCCTGTGCACCGCCGGTGATCACCACGTGCCTGCCGTCCAGCAGTCCCATGTCAGCCCGCCCCTGGCTCGACGTCATCCCTCGCCATTTCTCTTAAATAGATAACCTATTATGCTGAAACAATCAATACAGCGATCAGCTGTGCGAGCGGGGCCGGACGAGGAGAGAAGCCAGGTGGACATCAGCTATCCCCCGGAGACCGAGGCGTTCCGCACCGAGGTCAGGGCGTTCCTCGCCGAGACACTGCCGCCGGGCTGGAAGGGCATCGGCGCCCTGGACGAGGAGGAGGCCTGGGCCTTCGCCCGGGACTGGCGCCGGCTGCTCGCCGAGCGCCGCTACCTCTCCCTCACCTGGCCCGAGGAGTACGGCGGACGCGGCCTCTCCAAGCTCCACCAGGTCGTCCTGATGGAGGAGCTGGCCCTGGCCGGGGTGCCGTTCGGGCTGCCGCAGGACACCTTCGGCGTGAAGATGCTGGCCAACACGCTGCTGCGGTGGGGCACGGAGCAGCAGAAAGCGCGCTTCCTCCCCCGCATCCTCGGCGGCGAGGACACCTGGTGCCAGGGGTACTCGGAGCCGGACGCGGGTTCCGACCTGGCATCGCTGAGGACACGCGCCGTGCGGGACGGCGACGAGTGGGTGATCGACGGTCAGAAGGTGTGGACGTCCGGCGCCCACCACAGCGACTGGATCTTCGTCCTGGCCCGCACCGACCAGGACGCGTCCCGGCACCGGGGCATCTCCTTCCTCCTCGTCCCGCTCGACCAGCCCGGGATCGAGGTGCGGCCGTTCCGCATGATGAGCGGACAGCTGCATTTCAACGAGGTCTTCTTCAACGGCGCCCGCACCCGCGCCGACCTGGTCGTCGGCGGCGTCGACAACGGCTGGACCGTCGCGCAGAGCCTGCTGGGCGTGGAGCGCGGCGAGGAGGCGGCGACGAACCCCCTCCTCTTCAAGGCGGAGGTCGAACGGCTCGTCGAGCTGGCCCGGCTGTACGGCAAGGACCAGGACCCCGTCGTCCGGCAGCGCATCGCCTGGTGCTGGTCCAAGGTCGAGATCATGCGCTACCTCGGCTACCGGATCCTCACCGGCTGGCTCAAGGGCGCCGATCCCGGCCCCGAGTCGTCGATCGCCAAGCTGTACTGGAGCGAGTACCACACCGAGGTCACCGACCTGGCGATGGACATCATGGGCCTGCACGGCCAGGTTCCGGTCGGCCGTCAGCCCCTGCGGACCTACCGCGCCGACGACCCGGGCGCCGCGAACTCCTCGGCGTCCTGGTCGACGACGTACCTCATCGCCCGCTCGGGCACGATCTACGCGGGGACCTCCCAGGTGCAGCGGAACATCCTCGCGGAGAAGGTGCTGGGGCTGCCGCGCGAGCCCAGAGCCTGATCACCTGCTGCAAAACACGCCGGCCGCGTCAGCGCAGGGCCCCCTTGGTGGCATCGGCGATGAACCCCCGCGCGAAGAACGTGAACACCAGCACCAGCGGGATCACCGACAGCAGCACCCCGGCCATCACCATGCTGTAGTCGGTGGAGTGACCGGCGTACAACTGGGCCAGCGCCACCTGGAGGGTGAGCTTGTCCGGGTTGACCAGCATCACCAACGGCAGGATGTAGTCGTTCCAGGCGGCGATGAAAGTGTAGATGCCGAGGAACGCCAGGGCCGGGCGGACGCAGGGCAGTACGACGTGCCAGTACAGGCGGAAGAATCCGGCGCCCTCCATCCGGGCGGCGTCCAGCAGTTCGTCGGGGACGCTGGTGGTGGTGTACTGGCGCATCCAGAAGATGCCGAACGCGTTGGCGGCGGCCGGCACGATCAGCGCCTTGAGGGTGCCCAGCCAGCCCAGCTGCACCATGATCTCGTACTGGGGGATGATCGCCAGCTGGGTCGGCAGCAGGTACATCGACAGCAGCAGGCCGAAGAAGAACTTCTTGCCGGGGAAGTCGTACTTGGCGAAGGCGAACGCGGCCAGCGAGTCGAAGAACAGCACCAGGACCGTCGTACAGACCGCGACGATCATCGTGTTGGACAGTGCTCCGAAGAAGTCCATCCGGTCGAACAGGTGCTGGATGTTGGTCAGGAGGTTGCCGCCGAACCACAGCTTCGGCGGGTAGCTGTAGATGTCCTGCGAGGTGTTCGTCGCCATGACGACGATCCAGTAGAACGGGAACACCGAGATGACCACGCCGAGCATCAGGATCACGTGGACGCTCAGACCCCGGACGCGCTTGCGGTTCATGCCGTTCACGGCCGTCGCTCCTTTCGCTGCACCAGACGCCAGTTGACGAGGACGATGAGCAGGATCAGCAGGAAGAAGGCCCAGACGATGGCGGCGGCGTAGCCGAAGTCGTTGTTGTCGAAGGCCTGGTGGTAGAAGTACAGCAACGTGGTCAGACCGGCCTGGCCCGGTCCGCCGGAGTTGGGGTTGGTGGCCGCCTCGCTGCCGAAGAGCACCTGTGGTTCGGTGAAGCTCTGGAGTCCGGTGACGGTGGAGACCACCACGGTGAACAGGATGATGGGCCGCAGCAGCGGGATGGTGATGGAGAAGAAGATCCGCACCGGGCCGGCCCCGTCCATCCGGGCGGCCTCGTACAGCTCCGAGGGAATCGCCTGGAGGCCGGCCAGATAGATGATCGCGTTGTAGCCGGTCCACTGCCAGGTCATCAGCGCGGCGATCACCAGCTTGATCGTCCACTCGTTGCTCATCCAGGGCACGGCCGAGACGTGCACCGACTTGAGGATGGCGTTGATCAGGCCGAAGTTGTTGCTGAAGACCGCGCCGAAGAAGATCGCGATGGCCACCAGCGAGGTGATGCTGGGGATGAACAGGGCGACCCGGTAGAAGGCCGTGAAGCGCTTGGTGGAGTTCACCAGCACCGCGAGCACCAGCGCCAGGAAGAGCATCGGGACGGTCGACAGCACCCAGATGACCAGGGTGTTGCGGACGGACATCCAGAAGATCGGGTCGTCCCACAGGAAGCGGAACTGCTGGAACCCGACGAACTGCATGTCCCCGATGCCGTCCCACTTCTGGAACGCCAGATACACGGTGTAGAGCACCGGGAAGAGCATGAAGACGGAGAAGATCAGGTAGTACGGCGAGATGGCCACGTACTGCGGCCAGTGCCTGGCGACCCGCCGACGGGGCCCGCGCGGGGCCCCGGCCGACACCGGACGGATCCGTGGGGCGCGCCGCCCCGGACCGCGTGAACGGTCCGGGGACGGCTGCCCGGTGGGGCCGCTGTCGGATCCGGAGGTCGGTCCGGTGGGTGCCGGGCCGGCTACCGGGGTTGACGACATGTCACTTCACTCCCTGACGCTCGGCGATCTGCTTGGCCTGGCTGACCGCGTCCTTCCATGCCTCGTCGGGGTCCTTGCCCTTGGCCTCGATGCTGGTCAGCTCGCTGTAGAAGGGCGCGGAGACCGCGGCGTCGGCCGGCGCCTCGTAGGCGGAGGGGATCTTCTCGGCCGCCGGACCGAAGATCTCGATGGTCTTCTGGCCGCCGAAGAAGGCGTCGCCGCCGGTCAGGGCAGGCAGTTTGTACGCGGCCGGGGCGGTCGGGAACAGGGCCGCGTCGGTGAAGCCGCGGGCCTGGTTCTCCGGGCTGAGGATCCAGCTGATGATCTTGAAGGCTTCCTCGGGGTTGCCGCTGGTCGCCGGGATCGCCAGGAAGGACCCGCCGAGGTTGGACGGCCCGCCGGGCAGGCTCGCCACCCGCCACTTGCCCTTGGTGCCCGGAGCCGCGTTGCTGATGTCCAGCGCGTGCCAGGCGGCGCCGATCTCGGTGCCCAGGGCGCCGTTGCTGATGGCCGCGTTCCAGGTGTTGTCGTTGATCTTGGCGTCGATGCCGAGCGTGTAGGGCTTCACGGCGGTGGTCCAGGCGGTGCGGATGTGGTCCTGGTCGCCGATGAACTTGTTGTCCTCGTCGATGAACCGCTGGGTGCCCTGGCCGACCATCATCGAGAAGACCGAGCCGATGTTGTTGATCAGGAAGGTCTTGGGGACGGCCTTGTGCAGCTCGACGCCGGCCGCGAAGTAGTCGTCCCAGGTGGCCAGTTGGGCGGAGACCTTGGCGGGGTCGGTGGGCAGTCCGGCCTGCGCGAAGAGATCCTCTCGGTAGAAGGTGGCGCAGGGGCCGATGTCGATCGGGAAGCCGATGAGCTTGCCGTCCTGGGTGGTGGCCTGCTTGAGCTTCCACGCCAGGTAGTCCGGGACCAGCTTGTCCGCGCCGACGGTCTTCAGGTCGATGAACCGGTCGGCGTTCGGCAGGAAGGAGGCGATGTCCTCGCCCTTGATGCCGGTGATGTCCGGGGCGGCCTGCGCCGAGCGCAGACCGGTGAGCAGCTTGGTCTTGAAGTCGCCGCCGACCACGGACGTCTTGAGGGTGATGTCGGAGAAGTGCGTCTTGGCGTCCGCGACGACCTTGTCGCTCAGGCCCCCCGACCAGTACCAGAGGGCCAGGTCCTTGCTGTCCTTGCTGCCGCTCGATCCTGAGCCGCCACCGCACGCGGCGGTGGCGCCGGCCGCGGCGGCCGTCAGTACGGCGGCTTGGAGGAATCGTCTGCGGGAAAGGTCCACGGTCTTCTCCTAGATTTCGGCGGGTTCGGATGTCCGGCATGTCCGACAGGACGTGTGGGTCTGGTGCCGTGGCGTGGGGACGCGGCGGGAGGGCCGGGTGGCTGAAGAGCATCGGCGTGGGTGGGCAACCCTTCAGCCACCCGGGGTGTGTGTCCTGGTCCTCTCAGACGGTGCCGAGGCGTCCGTGACGGCGGAATATGCCGTTCATCCGCTTCGGCCGACCGGAGTGGGGTCCGGACCTGGCTCCGAATTACGCAAGAGAGTGCACCCGGTGCGCGGGTTTGACAAGGGTCAAGCAGATATCGAGACATTCATGCGCGACTTTGCTTGAGTTTGGAGCGTTCGCGAGTATGGTCTGCCGCATGCTCCCTGACCGAAGACATCAGCTGATCCTGCGCGCCCTGCGCACGGACGGGCCCACGTCGGTGGTCGCCCTGGCCGAGAAGGTCGGGGCGAGTGAGGCCACGATCCGGCGCGACCTCGCACAACTGGAGGACGAGGGCCTCCTCAAGAGGGTCTACGGCGGTGCCGCCCCCGTCGTGGGCGAGGACGATCCGTTCGCCGACGTGGCCGGCATCCGGGTCGAGGCGAAGGACGCCCTGGCGGCCTGGTGCGCAAACCTCGTCAGGGACGGCGAGACCGTGCTGCTCGACATTGGCACCACCGCGCACCGGGTGGCCCGCCAGCTGCACGGTCGGTCCCTGACCGTGATCACCAGCAACCTGGCCGTCTACGAGGAACTCCAGGACGACAAGGACGTCCAGCTGATCCTGCTGGGCGGTGTGGTGCGGCGCGACTACCGCTCCCTGGTCGGTTTCCTCACCGAGGACAACCTGCGCCAAGTGCACGCCGACCGGCTGTTCCTCGGCACCAGCGGAGTCCGCCCCGACGGACAGGTGCTGGACACGACCGCCGTCGAAGTGCCCGTCAAACGGGCGATGATCGCCGCCAGCGCCCAGGTCGTCCTGGTCGCGGACGCCGGAAAGTTCCCCGGCACCGGGATGGCCCGGGTGTGCGGTCCGGAGGAACTCGACGTCGTGGTGACCAACGGGCCGGGCGACGAGAAGACCTGCAATCGGCTGCGTGAGGCGGGAGTTGAGGTGGTCGAAGTATGAGACTCACGATCCTGGGCGGCGGGGGCTTCCGCGTCCCGCTGGTCTACCGGGCGCTGCTCGGCGACCGCGGCGAGGGGCGCGTCACCGACGTGACCCTGTACGACCTGGACGCCTCCCGGCTCTCGACGATCCGCAGGGTCCTCGCCGACCAGGCGGCCGGCCACCCCGACCCGCCGACGGTCACCGCCACCACCGACCTCGACGAGGCGATCACCGGGGCGGACTTCGTGTTCTCCGCGATCCGCGTCGGCGGGCTCGCGGGCCGGGCGGCGGACGAGCGCATCGCCCTGGCGGAAGGCGTCCTGGGCCAGGAGACCGTCGGCGCGGGCGGTATCTCCTTCGGGCTGCGCACGGTTCCGGTGGCGGTCGCGATCGCCCGCCGTATCGCCGCGCTGGCGCCCGATGCCTGGGTCATCAACTTCACCAATCCCGCGGGGCTGGTCACCGAGGCGATGACCGCACACCTGGGTGACCGGGTGATCGGGATCTGCGACTCCCCGGTGGGCCTGGGCCGCCGCGTGGCCGGGGCGCTCGGCGTCGATCCGGCGCGCGTCAGCCTGGACTACGTGGGTCTGAACCACCTGGGCTGGCTGCGCGGCCTGTACGCCGACGGCCGGGACCTGCTGCCGTCACTGTTCGAGGACGAGGCCGCGCTGACCTCTTTCGAGGAGGGCAAACTCTTCGGCGCCGACCTGCTGCGCACGCTCGGCGCGCTGCCCAACGAGTATCTGCACTACTACTACTTCAGCCGCGAGTCGGTGCGCTCGGCCGGAGCCGCCGAGCAGACCCGGGGCGCCTTCCTCCACTCCCAGCAGCAGCGTTTCTACGACGAACTGGGCACCGCCGACGCCTCCCGACCGACGCCCCGCACGGCCTGGAACGCCTGGGACGCCACCCGCCTGGAGCGCGAGGTCACCTACATGGCGGAGAACCGCGACGCCGTCGGCATGGGCGACCGCGACTCCTGCGACCTGGAGTCCGGCGGCTACGAGCAGGTGGCCCTCGCCCTCATGCGGGCCATCGCCCGGGACGAGCGGGCGTCGCTCATCCTCAACGTCCGCAACCGCGGCCGGATCCCCGTCCTCGACGACGACGCGGTCATCGAGGTCCCCTGCCATGTGGACGGCAACGGCGCCCGCCCCGTCGCCGGAGCCGCGCTGCCCGAGCACGGCACGGGTCTGGTGTGCTCGGTCAAGGCCGTCGAGCGCGCGGTGATCCGGGCGGCCACCACCAGCGATCGCGCACACGCCGTCAAGGCCCTGACGATCCATCCCCTGATCGACTCGTACGCCGTCGCCAAACGCCTGCTGGACGCGTACCAGGGGCACTTCCCCGAGCTGGCCTACCTGGGCCGCTGACGCTCGAAGGTCTCGACCGGCGGGACCGGACGCGGCCCGTTCCCCGGGCGCCAGCCCGCGTCGAGCTTGCGCAGACCCACCCCGTCGGGCGCCCAGATGTGGCAGCTGTCGAGCACACCGGCGGTGGGACTCGGACCGACGGAGGGGTCACCGACGTCACGGCGCCGTACGTAGGCGGACAGGGACGCCTGGACGACCGCGGGGCCGAGCACGCGAGCGAGTTCGTACAGGTGGGTGCACCCGGAGACACCCCGGAACCGCTCCTGGATCGCCCGGTTGTACCCGGCGGCGATGCCGAGCCCGACGAGACCGTCGAACACCGTCGTGATGCGCGGGCACTCGGCGTGCGGAAAGCTCCGCATGTCCGCTTCGGCGGCCACGATCACCATGTCCGCGAGGCGGACACGCACGGCCAGCACCATCCGGTGCACGACGGCGGCCGACGGCTCGGCCCACGGCCGCTCGTCGCGCAGCTCCGCCTCGACCGAGATCTCATCCCCGCCATCCTCCGCGTAGGCGGTGACGGCGACGGTACGGCGGTGCAGCGGGAGCTCGGCGCGGGTCATGCCGAGGTCTCCGCCGGCTCCGAAGTCTCCGCCGACTCTGCCCCGTCCTCGCCCGGTTCCGGCACGGCCTCCACCAGCCCCGCGAACTCCGGCTGCCGGCGCTCGATGAAGCTGCGTACGCCCTCGCGGTAGTCCAGGGCGCGCTTCGCCGTGGCCAGGAGGGCGGCCGCCCGGTCGCGGCTCTCGGTGAAGGTCCTGGCCTGGTCGTCGACGAGCTGTCGCTTGATGAGGGACATCGCGTACGGGCTGGCCGTGCGGGCCAGTTCGGTCGCGTACGCGAGCGCCGCCGGGAGCAGGTCATCCGGCTCGGCCAGATAGTTGACCAGGCCCATCGCCAGGGCCTCCGTGCCGGTGATCCGGCGCGAGGAGAGCAGCAGATCGGCGGCGTTGCCGTAGCCGACCAGCCGGGGCAGGATCCAGGACACGCCGTCCTCGGCCACCAGGCCGCGCGCACTGAAGGCGGCGGCGAACTTGGCCTGCGGCACGGCGAAGCGGACGTCGCACATCAGCGCCTGGTTGAACCCGATGCCCGCGCAGGCGCCGTTGATCGCCGCGACGACGGGCTTGGGGAAGGACATGGGACGGGTGCGCGGCGGCAGCTGGTCCGTCGGCCACGGGCGGGCACCGGACGACGCTCCGTCGAGCACGCTCATGTCCATCCCCGGACAGAAACCGCGCCCGGCGCCGGTGAGCACCACGGCCCGTACCCCTGGATCCTGCTCCGCCCGGTCGAACAGCTCGTTGTAGAGCAGCTCCATCTCCAGCGTCCAGGCGTTGTGCCGCTCGGGCCGGTTCAGGGTGAGGAGCATGACCCCGTCGGCGGTGAGTTCGGTGAGGATCACCGGGGTCGGATTCTCGGTCATCGAGGTCTCTCCAACCAGCTTAATAGGTAGACGAATCACCTGTATACCAGAAGTCTCGCCGAGTCCGGTCACGGGAAGATCCACCCGACCCTTGACCTGGTACCCTCGATGCACTAAGACGATTCATTTTGCTATATCCCGAACCCTGCATCCCGAACAAGGAGCGCCCATCGTGGCCGAGGCAGCCCGCGCAGCAGAAACGGCGGCCGTGCCCGCCCCGGCCCGTACCCGCGTCGGACGTCAGGTGCGGGTCCCGAAGACCGCCGAACTGGTCGCCGCGCACCTGCGCCGCCAGATCGTCCGGGGCGAGCTGAACCCCGGCGACGCGCTGCCGCCGGAGTCGGGCCTGATGGAGCAGTTCGGCATCTCGCGGCCGACCCTGCGCGAGGCGTTCCGTGTGTTGGAGTCGGAGTCCCTGATCACTGTGCGGCGCGGCGCCCACGGCGGCGCCCGCGTGAGCGCGCCGGACTCGGACGTCGCCGCCCGCTACGCCGGTCTGATCCTGGAGTACCGCGGCGCCACCCTGGGCGACATCTACCGCGCGGCGGCCCTCATCGAGCCGCCCTGCGCCCGCCAGCTGGCCGTCAAGCACACGCCGGAGGACATCAAGCGGCTGCGTGACGCGGTGGCGAACGAGAAGGCCGCGCTCGACGACCCGCTCTCCCTGGTCGAGGCGCAGGACGCCTTCCACGCCCTGCTGGTCGAACTCACCGGCAACCAGACCCTGATCCTGCTGTGCGGCATGCTCCGCAACATCATCGACCGGGCCAACGCCTCGTACACGGCCGCCGCCACCGACGCCGAGGCCCAGAAGACCCAGGCCCTCAAGGGGCACCGGGCGCATGTGCGGCTGGTCGGTCTGATCGAGTCCGGCAAGGCGGACGAGGCCGAGAAGCTCTGGCAGCGGCACATCTCCAGCGCCGACGACGTGGTCAACGCCGCCGGACCCAAGACGGTCCTCGAACTCATCGACTGACCCGGCCCCGGATCACGTCCGCGGCATCATTCCGGACTCCCCCTTGCCTCCTGGAAACAGTTAGATAATTATAGGAGGCGTACTGAATAGATCCTGGGGTCCGGAGGCGACGGCCATGGCCGAACAGCGCAAGCGCATCTTCGACTGCGACCAGCACATGTACGAGGAGCGGGACTCCTTCACCCGCTACCTTCCGAAGGAGTTCCTCGGTGCGGCGGTCGCACCGGTGACGCTGCCGGACGGGCGAGAGGTGATCCTCGCCGGTGACCGGATCGTCGTATGCCTGGAGCCGGAGTTCGGGCAGGTCTACCGTCCCGGCTCGCTGAAGGAGATGCTCAAGGCGATGGCCTCGGGCAATCCGGAGGAGACCTACCAGTTCGAGCCGATGCACGAGTCGTACCAGAACCGCGAGGCCCGGCTGCGGGTCATGGACGAGCAGGGCCTGGACCAGACGATCATGTATCCGGGCGGCTGGGCCCTGGTCGCCGAGGAGTACGTGAAGGGCGTCGAGCCGCTCTACGCCAACTACCACTCGTTCAACCGCTACATGAACGAGGTGTGGGGCTTCAACCACCAAGACCGCATCTACGCCCCCGCGCTGCTCTCGCTCCGCGATCTGCCCAGCGCCGTCAAGGAGTTGGAGTACGTCCTGGAGCAGGGCGCCCGCTTCATCCTGCTGCCCACGGGGCCGGTGTACGGCCGTTCACCGGGCGACCCGTACTTCGACCCGTTCTGGAAACTGGTCAACGAGGCCAAGGCGAGCGTCTGCTACCACATCAGCGAGTTCTACTACAACTCGCAGGTGGCGCCCTCCTGGGGCTTCGACCCTCACCCGATCCACTTCCGGATGTCGGCCTGGCAGTGGCAGAACACCTACGGCCAGCGTCCCATCGAGGAGACGCTGTCCGCGCTGATCTTCGACAACCTCTTCGGCCGGTTCCCCGACATCAACGTCCTGGTGTCCGAGTTCGGCGCCGAGTGGGTGCCGCACTTCGTGCGCCACATGGACAAGAGCCGGGGCATGGGCCGCAACGGCCCCTGGATCGGCGGGCAGTTGGACGAGCGGCCCAGCCAGGTCTTCCGCAAGCACATCCGCGTGGTGCCCTACCCGGAGGACGACACCGTGGCCCTGGTCAAGCGCCTCGGCTACCACGAGTCCATCGTGATGGGCTCAGACTTCCCGCACGCGGAAGGCCTGGCCAACCCGGCCGACTTCCGCAAACTGATCTCGGAGCTGGACGAGTCCGTCCAGGACGACATCATGTACAACAACGCTCAGCAGCTGATCAGCCGCTGAGCGTCGCAGTCCGGTCGAACAGCCCGGTACCGGTATCGGTACCGGGCTCGGCCATTTCCCACCTGGGCGCTCTGGCACGCCAGGCCGCCCCACGATCTAATCGTGGCTGTGGATGGGAGCGTGGCAGCCGTCATCGGCGCGGCAGTCGGGGCGGTGGGGGGACTTGGCGGCGGTTGGCTCTCGGTGATGGCACAGTCCCGGCACCATCGTGAGCAACGGCGTGCCGAGCGTGAGCGTTGGCGCGATGAGATGAGGCGCGATGCGTACACCGCCTTCTTGGCGGCTACGCGTCAACTGAACGCGGCGTTGTGGAAGGCCGCCGACCAACTGTCCGCGCGGGCCGCCACGCCGGCCGAATGGCAGGCGGCCCTGTCGGAGACGCACGATGCCTGGGCCCGGTTCAGTACGGCTTCGTCCGCGGTGGCCGTGGTGGGCCCGGCGGCGGCGGCCGTGACTGCGGCCGACTTGCACCGGGCCATGCGAGAGTGGGAAATGATCGGCGTCAAATGGATACGCGCGGCGATCAGAGACGGCGAGCCGCACGTGGACGACCATCGCTCTCGATTCGCGGCGACTGCCAGTGCCAAGCAGATCCCCCTGGCGTCCTTTCAACAGGCCGCCCGTGAAGCGCTCCAGACCGAGCACTGAACCCGCGGTAGTTCAGGAACACCCGGGGAGAAGCTCAGTCCGTCAGGTCCGCCGCGAGGTTCGCGATGTCCGACAACAGGGCGGTCCCGCGCGGGGAGTGGTCGTAGCCGGCGAGCGGGTAGCCGTTGCTCAGGCAGGCGAAGGACAGGCCCGACTCCGGGTCCATGAAGCCGAGTTGGTAGGCGGCTCCGGCGCTGCCGAAGAGCGCGGGCGATCCGGTGGACGGCAGGTTGCTGCCCGCGTCGGGGCCGGCCACGGTGACGAACAGGCCCATGCTGGTACGGCGGTTGCCGCCACCGCCGTAGATCTGTTCGCCGTACGGGTGCTCCGTGAATCGGATCCGGGTGCCCTCCGCGACCGCGCCCGGCTTCCACAGCCCCGAGTGCTCCAGCGCCTGGAAGTACAGCGCGACATCGGCAGCGGTGGCGACCAGGGCGTGGCTGGGCTCGCCGGCCGCGAGCACGCACGGGTCGGACAGGTACCAGGGGCCCCAGGGGTCGGCCTCCTGGTCGTCGCTCGTGCGGTCGGTGACGAGCATCGGGGCGACGGTGCCGGGCTGGCGGTCGACCGGCACCCCGAGTTCGATCGACGACAGGCCGAGCGGCCCGGCGACCTTCTCGTGCAGATAGTCGGCCAAGGTCAGCCCCGTGCGCCGCTCGACGATCTCGGCGATCAGCCACGCGGCCGAGGTGAGGTGGTACTGGAAACGGGTGCCCGGCGGGTAGTCCAGCCGCCAGCGGCCGAAGGCGGCCAGGCGCTGTTCGCGGTCCAGCATCTTCGGATACCCGAGGGGCGCGAAGGGGAAGCCCGCGGTGTGGGTGAGCACCTGCTCGACAGTCACCGTCTCCTTCTCGTTCGGTGCGAACTCCGGGATGATCGCGGCGACTTGCTCGTCCACGGCCAGGAGCCCCTCACCGATCAGCTTCCACACGACGCCCGCGACGATCGACCGTCCGACGGACTGCAACACGTACCGGGTGTCGGGGCTCGCGTCACCGTAGGTCTCGAAGGCCAGCAGCCGGCCGCCCCGGGCGACGGCGACCTGCGCGGACGGCAGGGGGCCGTGTTCGACCTCCCGGCGGATCCGGCGCAGGAGCGTGTCGAGTCGCCGCGGGTCCAACTCGCCGGTGTGATCAGGCACTTGTTCCTCCTTCGGACGGCTCGCGCAGCCGACGGCGTACGACCTTGCCGTTGGCGTTGCGCGGCAGATCGTCCACGAACCACCAGCGGACGGGGACCTTGAACCCGGACAGCCGGGCGCGGGTGTAGTGCCGGAGGGACTCCGGCCGGGGCGGGTCGTCGGGGTCGGCCGGCACGACGAAAGCGACGACGGTCTGCCCGAGCCGCTCGTCGGGCACGCCGGTGACCGCCACGTCCGCCACGCCGGGGTGGGCCGCGAGGAGCGTCTCGACCTCCAGGGGGTGGACGTTCTCACCGCCCCGGATGATCATGTCGGTGCCCCGGCCGTAGAGATAGAGGTAACCGTCCTCGGCCACGCGCCCCAGGTCGCCGCTGTGCAGCCAGCCTTCGGCGTCGATGCGGAAGAAATGGTCGGCGCGGCCGTGGATCTCACCGATGCCGTCCGAGCCCGCGCCGTGGACCCTGACCTCGACGCCGGGAGCGGGCCGGCCCACCGACCGCAGCAGCTCGGTGCGTCCGGCGACCGCCTCCCGGTGGTCCTCGGGTGTGAGCACGCTGATCGGCGAGCCCTCGGTCTGCCCGAACATGTTGAGCATGCGGACACCGGGCATCGCCTCGTAGGTCCGGCGCAGGGTGCCGGGGCGGACGGGCGCGCCGCCGTACTGGAGGGTCCGCAGCGTCCCGTGCCGTGCCTCGCCCGCCGCCAGCAGGGTCTCCAGCATCGCCGGGACCATGCTGGTGTGGGTGGTTCCCAGGTCCCGCAGCAGGGTCCAGCCCTCGACGGTGAACCGGGGCAGGCCGGTGATCAGGGCTCCGGCGGCGAGGGCGACGGCGATGTTGCCGAGGCCGGCGATGTGATGGAAGGGCGCGCTGCCGCCGTAGAAGCTGTCGGGACCGAGGCCACAGAGCCGTCCGTTGACGCGGGCGCGGGCGGCCAGACGTCGTTGGGTCATGGGGACCGGTTTGGGCAGGCCGGTGGTTCCGGAGGTGTGCAGGACGGCTGCGAGTTCGTCGGGGGTGCCCGTCAACTCCCGTGCGCTGGTGCGCAGTTCGGGGACAACAGCGACCCGTCGGCCGGACAGTTCGGCCACCTGTCCGCCGAGGGTGGCGAACTCGGGCTGTGCCAGGAGGACTTGGGAGTCGGTGGCCTTGACGACCGCCGCGAGTTCGTACGGGGTCATGCGGACGCCGAGCGGTGCGAGCGGATGTCCGGAACCGGCGCCGCCGATCACCAGGGCGAGCGCGTCGGCGGAGGTGGCGGCCAACGCCGGTACGGGCGTGCCCGGTTCGAGGCCGAGGGTGTCCAGCCAGTAGGCCGCGCCGGCGGCCCGGTCGAGGAGTTCGCGTCCGGTCCAGGTCAGGTCGCCGAAGCGGACGGCGGGGCGGGCATGGTCGTAGGCGCGGCTCACCATGGCGGTCCAGGTGGCCGCCTGTCCGGTCTCCTGCACGCCGCCCATCGGCTTCACCGCTCCAGGCGGGCCGCCGCGGTGCCGGTGACCACCTCGGCGCCGTCCTGGTTGAGGGTGCGCAGGGAGAAGTGCGCGACCGGGCCGGACGCCGTCTCCTCGATCGACTCGACGGTGGCCGTGGCGGTGAGGGTGTCGCCGGGCCAGACCTGGGCCTTGAACCGCACACCGAAGCGCAGCAGCGACTCCGCGCCGACCCAGTCGGTCAGAATCCGGCCGGTCATGCCCATCGTCAGCATGCCGTGGGCGAAGACCCCGGGGTATCCGGCGGCGTCGACGGCGAACCTCTCGTCGGTGTGCAACGGGTTGAAGTCTCCGGAAGCGCCCGCGTACTGCACGATCCGGGTGCGCTTGAGGTCGTCGACGAGGACGCTCGTGCGGGTCTCGCCGACCTTGATGTCGTCCGGGCTCAGGCTCATCGGGCGTCCTCCTTACGGGTGGCGGGGCCCTCGGGCACGACGGCGACCGTCTTGGCGCTGACGACCGGCTCGCCGTCCGCGTCCCGGTACTCGGTGATGCGCTCGCTGAAGAGCAGCCGACCGCTGCGCCCCTGCTTCTCCCAGCTGCGTCCGAGGGTGAAGTGGGCGTACAGGGTCTCGCCGGCGCGCACCGGGCGGTGGTACTCGAAGTGCTGCTCGGCGTGCAGCCCGCCGCCGCCCTCGGCCATCACCCCGGGCCCCGCACCGGACCCGAACCACTCCTCACCGGGCTTGGGCCGCAGGTGGTAGTCGGGGTCGTGATGGGCACCGGCCATGGTGAAGGTGGGCGGCGCGAGCGCGGACTCGCCGTCGTACGCCGGGTTCTCGTCGCCGATGGCGCGGGCGAACATCATGATGTGCCCGGCCTCGACCGGGAACGGCTGCCCTGTCATGGTCGCGTACTCCTACTCATCGGTGAGCTCGGTCAGTTCGGTCAGTACGGCAGGAACGCGTCGCGGGTGGCCTCGTCCGGGTCGAAGTCCGGCGGGAGTCCCTCGAACTTCGGCTCCCGTTTCTCCACGAAGCTCGCCACGCCCTCGCGGAAGTCCGGCGAGCCCGCGAAGAACTCCATCGCGGAGTAGGAGCGGGCGAGGGCGTCGGTGAAGGTGCGGTCGAGATCGCCGTAGACCTGGTGGCGTACGACGGCCATGGCGCGCGGGGAGCAGTTGCGGGCGATGTCCCGGGCGTAGGCGCGGGCGGAGTCGAGCAGGTCCTCGGGTTCCACGACACGGCTGACCAGGCCGAGGGCCTTGGCCTCGTCGGCGTCGAAGACCCGGCCGGACAGCAGCAGGTCGAGGGCGTTCTCCAGGCCGACGACGCGTGGCAGGACGTACGGCAGGTTGTACTCGCCGGCCAGGCCGCGTCGGGTGAAGGCGGTGGTGAAGCGGGCCCCTCGGGCGGCGAAGCGGATGTCGCAGATCAGCGCCTGGACCAGGCCGATGCCCGCGCAGGCGCCGTTGACGGCGGCGATGAGCGGCTTCGGCATGTCGCGTCTGCTGTACATGGGGACGCGGGCGTGGAGGTTGAGCGACTGACCGGGTTGGGCGTTCTGTTCCAGGCGCTGGACGTCCATGCCGGGGCAGAAGGCCCTGCCCGCGCCCGTGACGATCACGGCACGGACGGCCGGGTCGTGCGCGGCCTCGTCGAGGAGCGCGAAGAAGCGGCGCTCCATGGGGAGGCTCCACGCGTTCTTGCGCTCGGGCCGGTTGAGGGTGACGGTGGCGACGCCGTCCTCGTCGACCTCGTACAGCACCAGGTCCAGGTCGTGCGGCGAGGTCATGGGCTCCTCGGGCATCTCGTGACTCCTCACTCCTCGTCCAGTGGTTCGATGTCCAGGGGCTCGATGTCCAGGGGTTGGATGGGGTCGCCGACGCCCGGTCGCTCCCCGGAGATGGTCACCACCACCTGGCCCCGCGCGCAGATGCGGCCGTCGGTCATCACGTCGACATCGGCGAAGTGCAGCCTGCCGCCGCGTCGCACGCAGCGGGCGTAGGCGACGGCCTCCCGGCCCCGGGCGGGTGCGAGGTACTGCACCGACATCGACACGGTGCTCAGCAGACTCCCCTTCGTGAAGTCGTGCCCGGCGATGACGGCTCCGGCGCCGGCGGTGTCGATGAGTGCCGAGATGACTCCGCCGTGGAAGACGCCCTCATGGGCGGAGAGGGACTCGGCGTAGGGAAGCAGGATCTCGACGGCGTCCGGGTCCCAGCGCGTCACGCGGATGCGGCAGAGACGGTTGAAGGCGACCCCGCGCTCCCATCGGGCCCGGAACCAGGTCCGGCGTTCGCGCTGCTCCTGGTCGGTGAGGGTTCTCGCCGCGACGGTCATCAGCACGCCCTCCGGTCTCGACCTGTCGGCCGATCGATATAGTTACATGAATCAGCTAGTTGAGGCAATCGTACGGGTGGGGCGGTCAACATGGATGTATCATTTATCTAACTCATTCTACTGTTAACTGCACAGGGAGGAGTCCCGATGCCGTCGACCGCACTTGCCGGGATACGTGTCCTCGATCTGTCCCGCATCCTCGCCGCGCCGCTGGCCACCCAGATGCTGGCCGACCTCGGCGCCGACGTCATCAAGGTCGAGCGGCCCGGAACGGGGGACGACTCACGGACCTACGGCCCGCCCTTCGCGCCCGGGCCCGAGGGCGAGGGCGACCGGACGGACACCGCCGCCTTCTACCTCGCCTGCAACCGCAACAAGCGGTCGGTGACCGTCAACCACGCCACCGCCGAGGGGCAGGAGCTGATCCGTGCGCTCGCCGCGCGCTCGGACGTGCTGGTCGAGAACTTCCGGGCGGGGACGCTGGCGAAGTACGGACTCGACCAGGAGAGCCTGCGGGAGCTGAACCCGCGGCTGGTGTACCTGTCGGTGACGGGCTTCGGTCAGACGGGGCCGTATGCCGGGCGCCCGGGCTACGACGGCATCTTCCAGGCCATGTCCGGGATGATGAGCGTGTCCGGGCATCCGGAGGAGCCGATGAAGGTCGGCGTCAGCATGGTCGACATCCTCACCGGGCTGTACGCCTCCACGGCCGTGCTCGCCGCCCTGAGGCACCGGGACGTCACCGGTGAGGGCCAGTTCATCGACCTGTCCCTGCTGGACTGCGGTCTGGCCTCGTTGTCGCACTTCGCGATGAACTACCTGGTCTCCGGGGAGGTTCCGGAGCGGCGCGGGAACGGTGGGTACGGGGGGATTCCGTCCCAGGCGTTCCCGTGCGCGGACAAGCCGATCTTCCTTGTCGCGGGCAACGACAAGCAGTTCGCCGGGTTCTGCGCGGCGGCCGGGCGGACCGATCTCCTCCAGGATCCGCGGTTCGCGACGACGTCCGCGCGGATTGCTCATCGCGCGGAGATTCTGCCGGTGCTGGCGGCGGTCCTGCGGACTCGGACGCGGGACGAGTGGCTCGCCGTTCTCGACGAACACGACGTCCCTGCGGGGCCGTTCAACGAGCTGCCGGATGTCTTCGCCGATCCGCAGATACAGCATCGGGGGATGCTGGTCGAGGTCGAGGATCCGGTGTCGGGGCGGTTGCCGATGCTGGCGAATCCGATCCGGCTGACGGGGAGTCCCGTGGAGGGGTACGTGGCGCCGCCTGCGCTGGGCGAGCATACGGCGGAAGTGCTGGGCGAGTTGGTTGGGGTGACGGAGGGTCAGCTGGCGGAGCTGCGGGGGCGGGGGGTCGTGTGAGGCGGTTTTCTCGCCCCCGCCGCCCCTACCCGTCCCATCCCTGGGGGCTGCGCCCCCAGACCCCCCTTCGCCCTCAAACGCCGGACGGGCTGAAAAACCTAGCCCCTCCGGCGTTTGAGGAGCGGGGGTTCGGGGGCAGCGCCCCCGAGGATGGGACGGGTAAGGGCGGCGGGGGCGAGACAAACCCCGCCTCAGCCGATCAACGTCCGCCCGCCCTCCAGCATCAGCGTCGCCCCCGTCAGATACCCCATGTCCTCGCTCACCAACGCCACCACCGCCCGCCCGATATCCCTCTCCGGATCCCCCATCCGCCCCAAGGGAATCCCGGCGATCACACTCGCCGCCTTCTCCGGGTGCTCCGCGAAGTACGCCTCCGCCGCCGGACTCAGCGCCGCCGGGCACACGACGTTCACGCGGATCCCGTACACCCCCCACTCCCGCGCGGCCACCCGCGTCAGCCCCCGGACCGCCTCCTTGGCCATGGCGTACGCCGCGAAACTCACCTCACCCTGCACCGCCGCCGACGACCCGAGGTTCACGACACTGCCCCGGCTCTCCCGGAGATACGGCAGAGCCGCCTGCATCGCGTGGAACGTGGCCAACGGACCGCTGCGGTAGGTGAGTTCGACATCGTCGTAGGAGGTCTGCTCCAGCCGGCGCTGGACCGAGGACTGCGCGTTGTTGACCAGCACATCCAGCCTGCCGAACTCCCCCACCGTCTCCGTCACCATGCGGTCGACGTCCGCCCGCTCCCCCACATCCCCCACGACGGTGTGCACCCGTCCGCCACGCCCAGCGATCTCCTCGGCAGCCTCCTTCAGTTTGCCCTCCGTGCGGCCGGTGATCACCACACACGCCCCCTCGGCGGCCAGCGCCAGCGCGATGCCGCGGCCCACACCCTGCCCTCCGCCGGTGATCAGCGCCGTCTTCCCGGACAACCGTGCCATCACGTCTCCTCCCCGTCCTTGTCCTTCCAGAAAGGCGCCCAGGAAGGGAACGCCTCGGGCAACGCCGGTTCCCCGGCTCCCTCCCAGCCGTTGAAGCCCACCGCCTGCGGGCGTTCCGTCACATCCGCCGCGTACCAGTGCTGTTCGCGGCGGCGGGAGAAGTACCACTCGCCGTCCACGCGCGCGTAGTCGTCCAGGTAGCAGATCGCCATCACGATCCACCGGTCCCCCACCTCGTGCTCGGCCCGGCAGTAGACCGCGCCGGTCGCCGTGTCACGGCCGGTGAACTCGACTCGGTGCCCGCAGATCTGGTGGACCGACCGGCGGAAGCCACGCACCAGGGGTTCGATGTGCCGGCGCAGGACCTGCCGTCCGCGGCCGTGACGTCCCATGTCGACGTCGGGCCGGAAGCAGTCGGCCCAGGCGTCGAGGTCCCGGGCGTCGACGGCGAGCGCGTAGCGGATGGGCAGTTGCTGGATCGCCAGTTGCGACTCGACGCGGTCCAGCCGCTCCTCGACAGTGCTCATGGGCGGGGCTCCTTCGGGAGGCCCAGGAGCTGCTCGCCGATGATGTTGCGCTGGATCTCGCTGGAACCGCCGTAGATCGTCTCCGCGAGGGAGAGCAGGAACGAGCGTTGCCGGGTGTCCAGGCCGTAGTCCGATCCGATGAGCTGCCCGGCGGGTCCGGCCAACTCCATCGCCAGATGGCCCAGTTGCTGGTGCCTTGTCGACGCGTACAGCTTCGCCGTGACGGCCTGTGCGCCCGGCGTGCGGCCCGCCGTCAGTTCGGCGAGGGTCCGCAGGTTGGTGGTGCGCATGATGCGTACGGAGATCCAGGCGTCCACGATCCTGCGCCGCAGCATCGGATCGTCGAGCGCGCCCCGGGCCCGGGCGAGGTCGATCAGCGCCTCCGCCTCCCGTTCGAAGGTGAGCTGCTGGGGCAGGAGCGTGGTGCCGCGTTCGATGCCGAGGGTGGCCATCGCCGTGCGCCAGCCCTGGCCGACCTCACCCACGACCATGTCCGCGCCCGTGCGTGCGTCGGAGAGGAACACCTCGGCGAACTCGTCCTGGCCGGCGAGGTTGCGGATGGGGCGGATCTCCACGCCCGGCTGGTCGGTGGGCAGGAGCAGCAGGGTCAGGCCCTTGTGGCGTACGGATTCCGGGTCGGTGCGGGTGAGGACGTACAGCCAGTCCGCGTGGACGCCGAACGACGTCCACACCTTCTGTCCGCTGACCACCCACTCGTCGCCGTCGCGTTCCGCCCGGGTGCGGACCGAGGCGAGGTCGGAGCCGGCGCCGGGTTCACTGAAGCCCTGGCCCCACATTTCCTCGACGGCGAGGATCGGCGGCAGGAAGCGTTTCCGTTGCGCCTCGCTGCCCACCTGGAGCAGCATCGGGCCGAGCAGGTCAAGGGCGTTGACGGTGGCCCGGTAGGGGGCGTTCGCGCGGGCGTACTCGTACTCGAAGACGATTTCCTCCAGGAGACCGAGGCCTCTGCCCCCGTACTCCTGCGGCCAGCCGACGCCCAGCCACCGGCCGGCCGACAGCTCGCGGTCCCAGGCAAGGCGGACCTCCCAGGCCTCGCCGTCGGTGGGGCCGCCCACGCCCCGGTGCTCGGCGAACTCCCCCACGAGGTGTTCGGCCAGCCAGTCCCGCACCTCGTCGCGGAAGTCGCGTACGGCGGGCCCGAAGTCCAGTTCCATGACCTCTCCTCTGCTCCTCTGCCGACGATCAGATGCCGAGCCGGGCAGCCAGCAGTTCGCGGTGGTACGACGGTGTGCCGAGGAGCACTTCGCTGCTCTTGGCCCGTTTGAAGTACAGGTGGGCGGGGTGTTCCCAGGTGAAGCCGATTCCGCCGTGGACCTGGATGTTGTCGCCGGCCACCCTGGTGAACGCCTCCGAGCAGAAGGTCTGCGCGAGGGCCGCCGCGATGGCGGTCTCCGCCTCGTCGCCCGTGTCCAGCGCCCACAGTCCGCCGTACGCGGCCGAGCGGGCGCACTCGATCTCCATGAGCATGTCGGCGCACTTGTGCTTGATCCCCTGGAACGAGCCGATGGGCCGGCCGTACTGCTCGCGGATCTTCGCGTACTCCACGGCCGCGTCCAGGGCTGCCGCCGCTCCTCCGACCTGTTCGGCGGCCAGCAGGACGGAGGCAGTCGCGAGGGTGCGTTCGAGGCCCGGCCATGCCGCGCCCTCGGTGCCGAGCAGCCGGGCCGGGGTGTCCGTGAACTCCAGCCTGGCCTGTCTGCGGGTCTGGTCGAGGGTGGGGAGGGGGGGTCGGGTGAGGCCCCGCGATTCCGCTTCGGTGGCCTCTACCGCGAAGAGGCTGATCCCGGGCGACTCGGTGCGGGCGGCGACCAGCAGCAGGTCGGCCAGGTGTCCGTCGGGGACGTACGTCTTCGCACCCGTCAGCCGCCATCCGTCCGTCGTCTCGTGTGCGGTCAGCCGGATCCCCTGCTCGTCCCAGCGGCCGGCTTCCTCCGTGAGCGCGAGTGTGGCCACCGTCTCGCCCGAGGCGATGCCCGGGAGCAGATCGGTACGGGCGGTCTCGTCGGCGCAGCGCAGTAGTGCCTCGGCCGCCAGGGCAACCGTGGCGAAGTACGGGCCGCACAGGAGCGCGCGGCCCGCCTCCTCGAAGACGATGCCGAGGTCGACGTAGCCGAAGCCGGAGCCGCCGTACTCCTCCGGTACGACGAGTCCCTGGAGTCCGAGTTCGCCGGCCATCCGCCGCCAGACGACGGGGTCGTGGCCCGTCGGATCGGCGGCCAGGCGGCGTACCTCCGTCTCGTCGGAGTGCTTGGCGAGGAACGAGCGTACGACCTTGCGGAGTTCGTCCTGTTCCTCGCTGAAGGTGAGATCCATGCCGAGCTTCCCGTCCTCGGTGCGGTGTTCCCCGGTGCAGTGCTTCCCGGTGCGATGTCACATGCGGGCTGCTTGCCGCCCACCCCTCGATACAGTTAGATAATTATAGTATCCGCACTGAATACACCAGGAGCGCGACGTGACCGATCTCTACGCCCCGTTCACGAGCCTGACCTTCGAGCGGCCCGCGCCCGGCGTGCTCCGGATCGTGCTCGACGCCCCGAACCTCAACGCCGTGGATCCGCGCATGCACGGCGAGCTGGCCGAGATCTGGCCGGTCGTCGACCGGGACGAGCAGACGCGGGCCGTGCTCGTGCAGGGGGCGGGCAGGGCGTTCTCTGCGGGTGGCACCTTCGACTCCATCGAGGCGATGACCGAGGAGTACGCGGTGCGTGCCCGGGTGATGCGCGAGGCCCGGGACATGGTCTACGGCGTGATCAACTGCTCGAAGCCGGTGGTCTCCGCGATCCATGGCCCGGCGGTCGGTGCGGGGCTGGTCATCGGCATGCTGGCGGACATCTCCATCGCCGCCCGTACGGCGAAGATCGTCGACGGGCACACACGGCTGGGGGTCGCGGCCGGTGACCATGCCTCCATCTGCTGGCCGCTGCTGTGCGGTATGGCCAAGGCCAAGTACTACCTGCTCACCTGCGAGACGCTCACCGGCGAGGAGGCCGAGCGGATCGGGCTGGTGTCGAAGTGCGTGGACGACGCGGACGTGCACGCGGAGGGTCTGCGGGTGGCGACCGCCCTGGCCGCCGGGCCCGCCAGCGCCATCAGCTGGACGAAGCGGTCCCTCAACCACTGGTACCGCACCGCGCAGCCGATCTTCGAGGCTTCGCTCGGGCTGGAGTTCTTCGGTTTCGCGGGCCACGAGGTCGTCGAGGGACTCGCCGCCCACCGGGACAAGCGCGCCCCGGACTTCGAGGGCGTGGCCGGCAAGCACCCGCTCGACCTGTGACCACCACCCGCGACCACCCGTACGAGAGGAACCGATCATGCCGTCGGAGCAGACCATCACCGAAGTCCCCCCGCTGGTACGGGGGTTGACCTACGAGGAGATGCCGGTGGGCCAGGTCTTCCGGACCGCCCGCCGTACCGTCACGGAGACGGATCTCGTCAACTTCGTCACCTGGGGCGGCTTCAACGAGCCCCTCTTCTGGGACGCCTCGCACGCGGCGGACGGCGGCTACACCGGGCGGCTGGTTCCGGGAGCGCTGACGTACTGCCTGGCCGAAGGGCTCGTCCTCCAGACGAACGTGCTGCACGGCACGGGACTTGCCTTTCTGCACATGGAACTCACGGTCCAGGGGCCGGTGTACGTCGGCGACACTCTGTACGCCGTCGTCGAGACCACGGGCTCCCGGGCCTCCAGCAGGCCCGGGCGGGGTGTGGTGACGAGCCGGATCAGTGTGCGCAACCAGCGGGACGAGGAAGTGCTCGTCTACACGCCGGTGCGGCTGATCCGGGGCAGGGACTACGAGGCCCCGGCGCCCTGAGCCCGGGGGTCGGCCGGTACCAGACGCAGCCCGGCCGCGCGGCCCGTCTCGGGTACGGCGGCGTCGGCGAAGGCGCCGTCGTGCAGCCAGTCGGCGGGCATCGGGGGGCGCGGCCCGGGCTCGTGGTCCGGGACAGCCATCGCGTAGAGGCGGGTGTAGCGGAACTTGGCCTCCAGGTTGTCGAGGACCGACCAGTACTCGTAGCCGCACACGTCCACCCCGGCCGCGACGAGTCCCGCCAGCCAGGAGAGCCGGGCCCGCAGCAGGGTCCGGCGGCGGGTGTCGTCGCTGTGTCCGGTGCCGTCGACGAGGTCGAGGTCGCCCATGCCGTTGTCCACGACGGACAGCGGTGGCAGCAGGTCGCCGTAGAGGTCGTAGAGGCCCGCGACGGCGTCGGCGAGTCCTTCGGGGATGATCGGCCAGCCGTAGGCGGTGGTCTCCACGTCCTCGAAGGGGACGATCGCGAAGCCGAGGCCCATGAGCAGGCGGTTCACCTCGTTGAGGGCGCTGCGGCAGTGCGCGGTCGGCAGCACGCGGGGCAGGTTCTCGGGCGCGGTGACACGGAACGGGGTGTGCCAGGACAGGGACAGCAGGTCCTGTGCGGTGGCGATGACCTCCAGGTCGCCGGGGCGTACACAGCCGGTGGCCGCCACCGGTGAGATGTCGTCCTCGGTCACCATGTGCTCGCCGAGCAGCAGGGGGTCGAGGAAGAGCCGGTTGGTCCAGCTCTCCAGGCGTTCCAGGGCGAGCCGGTCGTAGGGGTCGTCGGTGGCCGCGTAGCCGCCGACGAGCGTGATCGTCGTGCCGATCCGGCCGCTCGCGCCGGTGGCCCTGAGGGCCTGGGTGGCGAGGGCGTTGGCGAGCAGGATGTGATGGACGGCGGCCAGGCCCGGGCGGCCGACTCCCCGGCCAGGTGTGTACATTCCGGCCACATGGTCGGCGAGGGTGGGTCCGGCCAGGTCGGTGGAGGTGATCCAGCGGTCCACGCGGTCACCGAAGCGCCGGCCCAGTTCGGCGGCGTACGCGGCGAAGTGCTCGGCGGTGTCGCGGGCGAGCCAGCCGCCCGCCGCGTCCAGCCAAGGCGGCAGTGTGCGGTCGAACAGGGTGATGCTCGGCCGCGTGCCCTGCGCGAGGAGGGAGTCGAGCGCGCGGTCGCAGCGGTCCAGGGCGGCCCGGTCCCAGCTTCCGGGACCGTCGGGCTGGAGCTGCGGCCATCCCGCGACCATGCGGTGCGTGTCTGCCGCGACCCCGGTCAGGTGCCGGATGTCGTCGGTCCACTGCCGGAAGTGACCGGCCTGCTCGGCAGGGTGCGGCGGTGGGGCCGCGAGGGTGTCAGCGGTGGCGACCCCCCAGTCGACACCGCGGAGGGATTCGTACAGGAAACCATCGCTCATGGTTACCGTCCAGCGGTGAATGGTTCAGCGCATTCAACTGAATGCCCGCCGGGCGGACGCTAACACTTCGGGGTAACTACGACAATGTTTCGGCCAGATCTCGTGAACCTAGGACTCCAGTGGCCGGAACTCTTCCTCCTGCCACCAGGGGTAGACGGGGGGCATGTCCTCGCTGATCCGGCCCGGGAAGGCGGGCGGTCGCTTGGCGAGGAACGACTCGACGCCCTCCATGGGGTCGGGGCCGCCGCCGATCTGGCCCATGATCCGCGAGTCCAGCCGGTGCGCGGCCATCGGGTGGGGTTCGCCGAGCATCCGCCACATCATCTGGCGCGAGAGGGCGACCGAGATCGCGGAGGTGTTCTCGGCTATCTCGCGGGCCAGTTCGTACGCCGCCGGCAGCAGGTCCTCGGGCGGGTGGACGGAGCGGACCAGCCCGGCCGCGAGGGCCTCGTCGGGGCCGAAGACCCGGCCGGTCGCCACCCATTCCATGGCCCGCTGCATGCCCACGGCCCGGGGCAGGAACCAGCTCGCCGCGGACTCCGGCACGATGCCGCGGCGCGCGAAGACGAACCCGAACTTCGCCGAGGTCGACGCCAGCCGGATGTCCATGGGCAGGGTCATGCTGGCCCCGACGCCCGCCGCCGGGCCGTTGACGGCCGCGATGACCGGCTTGGTGCTGGAGAAGATCCGCAGCGCGACCCGGCCGCCGGTGTCCCGGTGCCAGGCGCCGGCCTTGTGGTGGTCGAAGGACGTGCCGCCGGAGCTGACATCGGCACCGGCGCAGAATCCGCGCCCGGCGCCGGTCACCACGATCACCCGTACGTCGTCGTCGGCGTCGGCCGCGTCCAGGACGTCGAGCAGGTCGGCCATCATCTGCGGGTTGAAGGCGTTCAGCTTCTCGGGCCGGTCGAGCGTGACGGTGAGGATCCCGTCCGCCACCTCGGCTCGCACGGTCTCGTACTTCTGCTCCGGCATTCGCGTCCTCCGTCAGCCTCGTCACTTCCACGACCGGTTCCCCGCAAGCTTAATTAGTTATACCATTCAACTCTACTGACTCATTCTGGGATTGCGGCGGTGGGTGTGGACATGGCGGATCTGGTGGTGACGTCCCATGGACCGGTCCGGCTGATCGAGCTGAACCGACCGGACCAACTCAACTCGATGAGCGAGGAGTTGCACTCCGGACTCGCGTCGGTCTGGGAGACGGTCGCCGACGATCCCGAGGCACGGGTGGTCGTGCTCACCGGGCGCGGCCGGGCGTTCAGCGCGGGCGGCAACTTCGACATCATGACCCGGGTCCAGCGCGACAGCGTCTTCCGGGAGCGGAACGTGGACGAGGCCCGGCGGATCATCACCGGTATGGTCCGCTGCCCACTGCCGGTGATCGCGGCGGTGAACGGGCCCGCCGTCGGTCTCGGATGCAGTCTGGCCCTGCTCAGTGACCTCGTACTGATCGCTGACGACGCCCACATCGCCGACCCGCACGTCCAGGTGGGGCTCGTCGCGGGCGACGGCGGGGCCCTCGTACTGCCCCTGCTGGTCGGGCTGACCCGGGCGAAGGAGCTGCTGTTCCTCGGCGACCGGGTGAGCGCCGAGGACGCGGTCCGGCTCGGCATCGCCAACCGTGCCGTGCCGAAGGACAAGCTCCTGGACGAGGCCATGGACCTCGCCGGACGGCTGGCCGCCCTGCCCGCGCAGGCGCTGCGCGGGACCAAGCGCGCGGTGAACCTGCATCTGGAGCAGGCGCTCTCGACCGTACTGGAACCGGCGCTCCTCGCCGAGCGGGACAGCATGCACTCACCGGACCACATCGCCGTCGTCGAGAAGATCATCGCGTCCCGTGCCGGTCGCCGAACCGGCGGGGAGGGCTGAGGCATGGACTTCGCGTTCAGTGAGGAGCAGGCCGAACTGGGGCGCACGGTAAGGGCGTTCCTCGCGGACACCTCGCCGGAGACCGAGGTACGGCGGCTGATGGAGACCCCGGAGGGCTTCGACCCGGCACTGTGGCGCCGGATGGGGTCCGAGCTGGGGCTTCAGGGGCTGGCGGTGCCTGAGGAGTACGGCGGTGCCGGGTGCGGGCCGGTCGAAGTGGGCGTGGTCATGGAGGAGATGGGCCGTGCGCTGCTGTGCGCGCCGTTCCTCGCCTCGGCCGTGCTCGCGACGACCACGCTCCTGCGTTCCGCCGACGAGGAGGCCCGCAAGAGCCTGCTGCCGGGCCTGGCGTCCGGTGAACTCGTCGGGACGCTGGCCCTGACCGAGGACTCCGCCCGCTGGGACGCGGCGGGGATCGGCCTCACCGCCCGGGAGAGCGACGGGAGTTGGCTGCTGACCGGGACGAAGATGTTCGTCCTCGACGGCGCCACCGCCGATGTCGTCCTCACCGTCGCCCGTACCGACGACGGCATCGGTGTCTTCGTCGTGGACGGCGACGCGGCCGGCCTGACCCGTGAGCCGCTGCCCACGCTGGACCCGACCCGCAGACAGGCGCGCCTCGACTATCACGACGTACCGGCGACCCGGCTGCGTACGCACGGCGACGGCTGGGGCCTGGTGGCCGAGGTGCTCGACCGGGCCGCGGTGGCGCTGGCCGCCGAGCAGGTCGGCGTGGCCTCCCGGGCGCTCGACATGGCGGTCGAGTACGCCAAGGTGCGCCACCAGTTCGGGCGGCCCATCGGCTCCTTCCAGGCCGTGAAGCATCTGCTGGCCGACGTCCTCCTGGAGGTGGAGTCGGCACGCGCCGCCGCGCACTACGCACTGCTCGCCGCCCAGAACGAGGACCCGGAACTGCCCGCCGTGGCGAGCCTGGCCAAGGCGTTCTGCTCGGACGCCTGTCTGAAGGCGGCGGCGGAGAACATCCAGGTCCACGGCGGGATCGGCTTCACCTGGGAGCACCCGGCCCATCTGTATCTGAAGCGGGCGAAGACTTCGCAGTTGCTGTTCGGCGATCCGGCGTTCCACCGGGAGCTGCTGGCGCGACGCATCGGTATGAGCGCATGAGCACAGGAACAGGAGAGGGAGCGGCATGAAGGTCGACGGCAAGCTCAATGTCTGGGGCACCGCCGAGGTGGTCGAGGAGGCCCGGCACCACGAGAAGGCCGGTTACGACGGTCTGTGGGCGTCGGAGTCCAAGCACGACCCGTTCCTGCCGCTGGTGCTGGCGGCCGAGCACACCGACCGTCTTGAGGTCGGCACGGCCATCGCGGTGGCCTTCGCCCGCTCCCCCATGCAACTCGCTTACACCGCCCACGACTTGCAGACCTACGCGGGCGGGCGCTTCTCGCTCGGTCTGGGCAGCCAGATCAAGCCGCACATCGAGCGGCGCTTCGACATGCCGTGGAGCCGGCCCGCGGCACGGATGCGGGAGTACGTGAGCGCGCTGCATGCCATCTGGACCGCCTGGAACGAGGGCGAGAGGCTCGACTTCCGCGGCGACTTCTACTCGCACACGCTCATGTCCCCGTTCTTCTCTCCCCCGCCCGCGCCCGGCGGCCCGCCCAAGGTGTTCGTCGCCGCGGTCGGCGAAGCGATGACCCGGGTGGCGGGCGAGGTCGCCGACGGGCTCCTCGCGCACGGCTTCACCACCGAGCGGTATCTGCGGGAGGTGACGCTGCCGACCGTCGGGGCGGGCCTGGCCGCGTCCGGCCGTACGCGCGACGACTTCTCCGTCTCCCATCTGCTGCTGACCGCGACCGGCCGTACGGAGGAGGAGATGGCCCGCGCTATCGACGGCACCCGGGCGCAGATCGCCTTCTACGGCAGCACTCCCGCCTATCGCGGGGTGCTGGAGCTGCACGGGTGGGGTGAACTCGGGGACGAGTTGCACGCGTTGTCCACGTCCCGGCGCGAGGACAAGTGGGAGGCGATGAGCGGACTCGTCGACGACGAGGTGCTGCACACCTTCGCGGTGGTGGCGGAGCCGGACCGGGTCGCGGGCGAGATACGGCGCCGGTACGGGGCACTGGTCGACCGGGTGTCCTTCTACACGGCGTACGAGATCGACGCCGGGGTGTGGGAACCGATCGTGCGGGAGCTGCGCGACAACTGAATCCTCGTACAGCCGCATGGGGCACCAAGCAGCCGTGTAAATTGCCTGCGTTCATTGGCGATCTCCGTCGTACGCTGACGTCCGATGTCTGCTGACGAAGGACGACGCATGGGGATCCGAAGCCTGACCCGTACCGAAGCCGAACGCCGGGCCGGGCTGTTGGCGGTCGAACGGTACGACGTGGACATCGACCTCACCGGCCTGGCGGAAGGGCCGGAGGTCCGGTGCGTCTCGACGGTGACGTTCACGTGCGGCGAGCCGGGTGCGGAGACCTTCGTGGACTGCGCGGCACAGATCCGCAGCGCCACGCTGAACGGTGTCTCCCTCGCCACCACCGGTGACGGCGGCCGTATCCCCCTCCCCGGCCTGGCCGCGCACAACGTGCTGCGCGTGGAGAGTGTCCAGGCCGACACGGCCACGGGCGAGGGCGTGCACAAGGCGATCGACCCCGCGGACGGCGAGGTCTACGTCTGGATGAGCTTCGAACCGGACGAGGCCCGGTTCGTGTGGGCGTGCTTCGACCAGCCCGACCTGAAGGCCCCGCACGCCTTCACGGTCACGGCCCCGACCGCGTGGACCGTCACCAGCAACTCGGGCGACGCGCACATCGAGGAGCTGGACTCGGCCCGCCGCTGGACCTTCCCGGACACCCCGCCCCTGTCGGTGTACAACACCGTCGTCAACGCGGGCCCCTTCCACGAGATCCGCCGCGAGGCCGACGGGCACGACCTCGGCCTGTACGCCCGCAGTTCGCTGGCCGAGGTCCTCGACCGCGACGCCGACGAGATCTTCACCCTCACCCGCCAGGGCCTCGCCTTCTACGGCGAGGTCTTCGCGATGCCGTTCCCGCAGCGCCGGTACGACCAGGTGTTCATGCCCGAGTTCGGCGGGGCGATGGAGAACTACGGCTGCGTGACCTGGTCGGACGCCTACCTGCGGCGGGCCGTACCGACGCCCGCCGAGCGTGAGCTGTTCGCCAAGGTACTGCTGCACGAGATGGCGCACATGTGGTTCGGCAACATCGTCACGATGCGTTGGTGGGACGACCTCTGGCTGAACGAGGCGTTCGCGGAGTTCGCCTGCCACTGGGCGGCCGAGCGCGCCACGCGGTACACCGACGCCTGGGCGGGCCATCTGGTGGGCGGCAAGCTCACTGCGTACCTGTCCGACCAAGGGCCCGTCTCCCACCCGATCCACCAGCCGATTCACGATGTCGCCCAGGCCGCGTCGATCTTCGACAACATCACCTACCCCAAGGGCGCCTCCGTTCTCCAGCAGCTCATGACGTACGTCGGCGAAGAGAGATTCAGAGCCGGCATGGCCGCCTACTTCGCCCGCCACGCATGGGGCAACACCACGCTCCAGGACCTGATCGTCGCCCTCTCCGAGGCCAGTGGGCGCGACCTCGACGCCTGGCGGACGGCCTGGCTGGAGACGGCGGGCACCGACCGCTTCCTGCTGGAGCGTGACGGCGAGTCGGTCACCCTGGTGGCGGTCGGCACGCCGCGTCCGCAGGTGCTGGCGGTGGGGGCGTACGACAGGAACGGCGAGGCGCTGGAACGCAGCGCCCTGGTGCGGGTCGAGGTGACACAGGACCGCACCCCGGTCGTCGGCCTCCCGCCGACGGCGGACCTCCTGCTGGTCAACGACGACGACCTGACCTTCGCCACGACCCGGCCGGATCCCACGACCCGGGACCCGCTGCTGCGTGCTGCCGCGGAGCTGCCCACGGCCATCTCCCGGGGCGCGGCCGCGGCCACCGTGTGGGACATGCTGACGACCGGCGAGGCCACGGCGGCGGAAGCCGGGCGCTGCATGACCGCGGTCCTGGCGACCGAGACCTCCGACGCCGTCATCGAGCCGTATCTGAACCTCGCCGGGAACATCGCCGAACTGTGGGCGCCGCCCGCCGAACGCGCCGGTCTGACGGCGGAGGTGGCGGCGGTCTGTCGGCGTCTCGCCGCGAATCCCGGCCGTCATCAGGTCGCGCTGCGCGGTCTGGCCCGTACCGCGACGGACGCCGACGACCTGGCCTGGCTCCGTGAACAGGCGGGCGACGACGTGGATTTGCGCTGGCGTGCGCTGGTCCGTGAGGCGGAACTGGGCGGGGACGTCTCGTCCGAGACCGCCCGCCTGCTCGAACGTGACCCGGACCCGGACGCCTGGGTCCGCGTCCTCATGGTACGAGCCGCCCTGCCCGACCCCTCGGCGAAGGCGGAGGTCTGGCAGCGACTGGCCGTGGACCGCACCGTGCCCGTCAGCTCGGTCCACCATGTGGCCGCGGCCTTCTGGCGCCCCGCCCAGGAGACCCTGCTGGCACCCTACGCACACGAATACCTAGGGTTGATCACCGAACTCCACCGGGGAGGAATGATCCCCGCGATGACCTTCACCAGGCAACTCTTCCCACTGCACGCCATCGACCCCGCGTACATCGAGACGGCCCAGAAGGCGTCCCAGGAGGCAGCCCCGGTGGTCCGCACCACGCTGCTGGAGCGCTCGGACGCGGTCAGCCGTATGCTCCGCGCCCGCACTCGGAGCTCCTGACCGGGAGCCGCGGGCCGAGGACGGGTCAGCCGAGCAGGTCCAGGACGGTGGTCATGGACCTGTTCTGTAGGAGGTAGTCCTCGGCCTCCTGGAGGTGTACGCGCCACAGTTCCTCGGCGGCCTCCGTGCGGCGGGCCGCGACCAGGTCGACGAGTGCGCCGTGGGCCCGGAAGCCCCGGCGGTTGGCGCGGATGTTTTCGGGGCTGCCGGCGTCTAGGTCGACGTGGGACCAGTTCGCCTGGTCGATGATGTGGCGGACCATGCCGTTGAGGACGCTGAGGGTCTCGTTGCCGGCCAGTTCGACGACGAGGGCGTGGAACTCCATGTGGGCGCGGATGAACGCCGACGGGTCGTCCATGAGTGTCTCGGCCTCGGCGACGGCGGCCCGCAGCCGCTCCAGGTCCTCGTCCGTGCGCCGCTCGGCCAGCAGTCCGGCGCACGGGGCCTCGATCACCGTACGGGCGTCGTACACGTCCTTGAGGGTCGTGCCCCGGTATTCGAGGACGACCCCGGCGTAGCGGGCGGCGACCGTGCCTTCCGGGGTCTGCACCCGTGCCCCGCCCCGGGCGCCCCTGCGCACGCTGATCAGCGACTCCGACTCCAGGACCCGGAACGCCTCGCGCAGCGTCGGCCGGGACACGGCGAACTCCGCCATCAGCGCCGTCTCGGCGGGCAGTGCCTCCCCCTCGGCCAGTTCGCCGCGCACGATCTTGCGTCGGAGCTGTGCCGCGACCAGCTCGGCCATCTTGGGGACCCGTACCGGCGTGTTCGCCACTGCGTCCATCTCCTTCAGTCACCCGCGTCCGGTACGAAGTACGGCAGTGCGATCTCGTCGGTGAGCGCCCGGAAGTCCACGCGGACCCGCATGCCGATGGCCACCTCGTCCGGCTCGCCCGCGTCGACGTGGGTCAGCAGTGTGCCGCCCTCGTCCAGGTCGACCACCGCCAGCGCGAAGGGGGTGTCGAACCCGGGCCCCGGCGCCCGGTGGACGACGGTCACCGAGTAGACGGTCCCCCGGCCGGTACTCGGTATGTACCGCCAGTCCCGCGCCATGCACCCGGGACAGGCGGGCTCGGGCACGAAGAATCGCAGCCCGCAGCTCGGGCAGTGCGGGACGACCAGTTCACCGCGCCGGGCCGCGTCCCAGAACGGCCGGGACAGCTCGGTGGGGACGGGTACGGGCCGGCTCATCGCATCCTCCCGAGGACGCTCATCTCGTAGTGCTGCGCCCCTGATCCGGCGTTGCCGACGACGGCCAGCTCGGCGCCCTCGACCTGGTGCACGGCGGTGCCGCGCAACTGCCGTACGGCTTCGACTACTTTGAGCGTCATCTGCTGGGTGCCGTTCCATGAGTACGCCAGACAGCCGCCGTCGGGATTGACAGGGTGCTTGCCCCCGACTGCGATCGCTCCGCTCGCGGCCAGCGGCCCTCCCTCGCCCTCCCCGCACAGCCCCAGGGCCTCCAACTGCCGTATGACCTCGAAGGAGTTGGGGTCGTAGAGGGAGAAGACGTCCACGTCGTGGGGGCCGACGCCCGCCATGGCGTAGGCGCGGGTGGCGGCGTCCCGGCCGAGTTGTCCGACCTCCCGGTGCAGGGCCGGGTTGGCGTACGCGGCCTGGTGGTACTCCATGCCGCCGCCGAGCACGGCGACGGGCGGGTGCGGGAGGTCGCGGGCGCGTTCGGCGGTCGTGACCACGAGGGCGGCGCCGCCCTCACCGACGATGCAGCAGTCCAGCAGATGGAACGGTGTGGCCACCATGCGGGACGCAAGCACGTCGTCGGCGGTGTACGGGCCCCGGCCGTACATCATCGCCTCCGGGTTGGTGGTGCCGTTGTTGCGGATCGTGGCGGCGACCTCGGCGAGCTGACGGGAGGTCGTCCCGTACTCGTGCATGTGCCGGGCCGCCACCAGTGCGAACTGGGCGACGACATAGCTGCCCCACACGTCGGCGAACTCCAGCGGCACCCCCGCACCGACCGGGCCGGCGCCGCGCGAGACCAGCTTGCAGCCGCCGACGACGACGGTGTCCGCAAAGCCGGCCTGGACAGCTGCCGCCGCCTTCAGCAGGCCCCGGGAGCCCGCGTTGTCGAGCATCGAGTCGCTGGTCCAGCGCAGGTCCCGGCCGAGCATGCGCGCCCAGGAGCTGCCCTCGCCGGGTACGCCGCCGGGGCCGGGCCAGTCGACCTGGGCGCCGTCGACGTCCCTCGGGGTGAGTCCGGCGTCCGCGATCGCGCCGCTCACCGCTTCGAGGGCGAGATCCATGGCGTCGCGGTCGGGGAGCGTCAGCGCCTGTTCGGTGGCGTGGACGCCGACGACGACGGGTTGGCGGGCGTTCACCGCGTCACCGTCCCGCGCCCAGCGTGTCGCCGCCGGGATAGCCGCCACCGCCGAAGCGCTCGTCGAGCGTCTCGTAGTCCTTGGCGAAGTCCTTGGTGCGCGGCAGCACGTCGACGAACTCGACCGTCTTCGGCTTCTTGTACGAGGCGATCCGCGCCCGGCAGTGCTCGATGACGTCCGCCGCCGTGACCCCGTCGCCGGTGTCCGGGTGGAGCACGACGACGGCCTTGACGTCCTGGGCCCAGCGCTCGTTGGGGACGCCGATCACGGCGGCCTCCTTCACCCCGGGGTGCGACTCGATGCAGTTCTCGACCTCGGCCGGGAAGATGTTCTCGGCCGCCGACTTGAGCATGCGGGTCGTCGTCCCGAGGAAGCTGATCGTGCCGTCGGGCTCACGCCGTCCGAGGTCGGTGGTGTGCCACCAACCGTGGCGGAAGCGCACCTCGTTGATCTCCGGCCGGTTCCAGTAGCCGAGGTGCACGAGGTCGCCCCGGACGCAGATCTCGCCCGCCTCGCCGACCGCGCACTCCTCGCCGGTGCCATCGAGGACGCGTACGGCGGTGAAGGGGCTGGGGCGTCCCGCGTTGCCGGTGCCCGTGCCGCCGTAGGCGCCGGTCACGGCGAAGCCGGTCACCTCGGTCTGCCCGTAGCCTCGGCCCTCGCCGCCGCCGTTTCGGGTGAAGCGGCTGGTGTCGATGGGCACTGTGCCCTGCCAGAGAGGCGCGGCCACGCTCGCGCGGAGGTGGGAAAGGTCATGGCCCGCCTCCCTGTTGAGGGCGACCAGCTGCGCGATCGTCGGCGGCATCAGATACGCGTGGGTGCACTGCTCTGCCGCCAGCAGCGGGAGCAGTTCCTCGGCGACCACGCGGCGGACGATCACGTTCTTGCCGCCATGGACGAAGGCGGGGACGCCCCAGAACTGGTAGTTGCCGATGTGGAACATGGGTCCGGCGCCGAGGAAGGCGGTCTCCGTGCCGATGTCGCCCATCCAGGCGGCGCTCGCGCCCATGGCGAGCAGATTGCGGTGCGAGAGCATCGAGCCGGACTGCCGTCCGGTGATCGCGGCGGTGTAGATGACCAGGAGGGCGGAGTCCGGGTCGACGTCGGCCGACGGGTCCTCGGGTGATCCGGCGGCCAGGAAGGCCTCGTACGAGTCGGGCCCCGCGCTGCTCTCGGTGTCGTGCCGGAGCCACAACGCCCGGTGGTCGCTGCCCAGTTCGGCCCGCGCCTTGCCGACCGTCTCGCCGATCTCCTCGTCCTGCCAGACCACGACCTTCGGGTCGAAGTCCTCGACAGCGAAGGCCATTTCGGGCGCGGCCCAGCGCCAGTAGCCGGGGCAGACCATGGCGCCGATCTTCGCGGCGGCGCCGAGCAGCTCCCAGATCCGGAAGGAGTTCTGGCCCAGCCACAGGACACGGTCTCCGGCGCCGACTCCCGCGTCCGCGAGGGCGTTTGCGAGCCGGTTGGTGCGCTCGTCCAACTGCGGCCAGGTCAGCCGGACTTCACCGTCGACGAGGGCGACCCCGTCGGGGAAGGACCTTCGGTGTTCACGGATGAGGTCGCCGAACGTCAGGCGGCGGGCTGGGTGCATGCTCTTGGCTCCAGAAAGTGAGGGTTGGTCAGGCACGGCCGATGCCGACGCCCTTGACGTTGATGAACTCGTCCAGACCCGCCTTGCCGCCCTCCCGGCCGAACCCGCTGAGACCCACGCCTCCGAAGGGCGTCGCGGGCGAAGTGATCGGGTTCGGGCCCGGGTTGACGTAGACCGTCCCGGCCTTCAGACGCGGCACCAGGCGGTTGACGCGCGCGATGTCACGGGACTGGATGTAGGCGGACAGGCCGTACTCGGTGTCGTTGGCGAGGGCCACGGCCTCGTCCTCCGTGTCGAAGGGGGTGATGGCCAGGACCGGGCCGAAGACCTCCTGCTGGGCGAGGTCGCTGCGGTTGTCGACGTCCGCGAAGACGGTCGGGGAGACGAAGTAGCCGTCGGAATCGATGCGTTCACCGCCGAAGACGAGCCGACCCGCGCCGCCTGCGACCGCCTTGTCGATCATTCCCTGGACGCGGTCGCGGGCGGCCTCGTTGATGAGGGGTCCGATGTACGTCGTCGGGTCGAGCGGGTCACCGACAGGCAGGTGGGCCACGACACCGGTGACGCGTGCGACGACCTCGTCGTAGATCGGGCGCTCGACGAGCAGGCGGGTCGGCAGCGCGCAGCCCTGCCCGGTGTTGCTCATGGCGAAGGCCGCGCAGTACGGGACGACGGTGTCCAGGTCGGTGTCGGCGAACAGCAGGTTGGCGGACTTGCCGCCGAGTTCGAACACGACGGGCTTGAGGGTCTGTGCCGCGTCGGCCATGATGCGGCGGGCGGTGGCGGGACCGCCGGTGAAGGAGATCTTGTCGACGCCGGGGTGTCTGACCAGGGCCGATCCGGCGTCGCCGAGTCCGGTGACGACGTTGACGACGCCCTCGGGGAGGCCGGCCTCGCGGGCGAGGTCGGCGAAGAGCAGCGCGGAGAACGGTGTGGACTCGGCCGGTTTGATGACCACCGTGTTCCCGGCGGCGAGCGACGGTGGGACCTTCATCGCCAGTGACAGGGCGGGCGAGTTCCAGGTGATGATGTGGCCGATGACGCCGTACGGCTCGGCGATGGTGTACTCGACGTTCTCGTGCGGGCTGTAGGCGGCGCCGACCATGCCCTCGATCTTGTCGGCCCAGCCCGCGTAGTACTCGGTCCACTCGGCGACATGCGGGCCGACGTTGTCCGCCCAGCCGCCGACGCACACGCCGTTCTCCAGCGGGCAGATCGCCGCGAAGTCGGGGATGTGGTCGCGGAGCAGCCCGGCGAAGCGGGTGAGGAGCCGACGGCGGTCGGCGGGGCGCATGGCGCCCCACACCTCGAAGGCCTGGCGTGCGGCGGCGACTGCCCGGTCCACCTCCGTGGGGCCCGCGAGCGGGATGCGCGCCTGGATCAGGCCGGTCGCCGGGTTGCGGTGTTCGTAGAGTCCGCCGCTCGTGTCGGTGACGTCCTTGCCGCCGATGACGAGCCGGGGCTGCGGCAGGTCGCGCTCGGCTCTCTCCTGGTGCAGCTTCACATCGACCGTGACCACGGTGCCTCCTGGAGCCCGCTGCCCTCACATCCGTACAGCTTAAATAGATAACCTATTTAGCCGAACCAATCAATGCCCCGCACGGTCCCCTCGCACGCCCCCTTGCCACAGCCCCCTGTCACAGCCCCAGCGACCGCCCGATGATCTCCTGCATGATCTCCGAGGTCCCGCCGAACACCCGCTGCACACGGCTGTCCCGCCAAATGCGGGCGATCTCGTACTCGTTGACATAGCCGTAGCCGCCGAAGAGCTGCATACAACGGTCGATGACCTCCCAGCCGGTCTCCGAGGTCCAGTACTTGGCCGCTGCCGCCTCCTCGGGCGTCAACTCGCCCTGGAACAGGGCCATGATGCAGCCGTCGACGTAGACGCGGGCGACGCTCAGCTTCGCCCTGATGTCGGCGAGGGCGAACCTGTTGGCCTGGAACTGTCCGATCGGCTGACCGAAGGCGGTACGGGTCCTGGCGTACTCCAGGGCCAGTTCGTAGGCCCGTTCGGCCGCCGCCAGCGAGGAGACGGCGATGGCGAGGCGCTCGGTGGGGAGGTTGCCCATCATGTGGTAGAAACCGCGCCCCTCCTGTCCGATGAGGTTCTCGGCGGGGACGCGGACCTCGCGGAAGAAGAGTTCGGCGGTGTCCTGGGCCTTCATCCCGACCTTGTCGAGCTTGCGTCCGCGCTCGAATCCCTCGGCGCCGCGCTCGACGACGATCAGGCTGATGCCCTTGTGGCCGGCGTCCGGGTCGGTCTTGCAGGCGACGATGACCAGGTCGGCCAGGATGCCGTTGGTGATGAAGGTCTTGGAGCCGTCGATCACCCACTCGTCGCCGTCCCGGCGGGCGGTGGTGCGGATGCCCTTGAGGTCGGATCCTGCGGACGGTTCCGACAGCGCGAGCGCGCAGATCGTCTCGCCGCTGATCACCCCGGGCAGCCAACGGGCCTTCTGCTCCGGGCTGGTGAGGTGCATGAGATAGGGCGGGAGGACGTCGTTCTGTAGCCCGAGCCCGATACCGACCGAGCTGGTGGCCGCCATCTCCTCCGCCATGATCGCGTTGTAGCGGAAGTCCCAGATCCCCTGGCCGCCATACTCCTCCGGGAACTGCCAGCCGATGAGCCCGGCCTTGCCCGCCGCCGCCCAGGCGGCACGGCTCACCTGTCCGTCCCGCTCCCACTGCTCGGTGTGCGGGGCGCATTCCCGCAGGTAGAAGGTGCGGGCGGTGTCCCGGAACTGCTCGTGTTCCGCGGTGAAGATCGTCCGGCGCATACTCGACTCCACTCAGGCATCTCGCTTATTTAGCTGAAGTAGTTATACGATAGCGCTGTATCGAGGACTGGGCGAGGGAGGGCGCGTGAGCGTACGGGACAAGGTGGCGCTCGTCACCGGAGCGGGACGCGGCATCGGCGAGGCGATCGCCGACGCGCTGGCCGCCGCCGGAGCCTCGGTCGCGGTCTGCGATCTGGACGCCGAGGCCGCGGGGAAGGTCGCGGCCCGGCTCACCGAGCGGTACGGAGTGCGGGCAACCGGAGTCGGCGCGGACATCTCCGACAGCGCGGCCGTACGGGCCGCCGTGGAGCGGGTGACCGTCGAGCTGGGTCCCGTGGACGTCCTGGTCAACAACGCGGCCATCGACGTCATCGGGCGGTTCGTCGACAGTACCGAGGACACCTGGGACCGGATCATCGCCGTCAATCTGCGCGGCACGATCACGGTGACCCGGGCCGTGCTCGACCCGATGATCGAGCGCGGCGGCGGCCGGATCGTCCACATCGCCTCGGACGCCGGCCGGGTCGGCTCCTCCGGCGAGGCCGTGTACTCGGCGACCAAGGGCGGAGTCATCGCCTTCGGCAAGGCGCTCGCCCGTGAGGTCGCCCGGCACGGCATCACCGTGAACAGCGTCTGCCCGGGGCCGACCGAGACCGCGCTGCTCGGGCAGGTCGCCGAGTACAGCCAGAAGATGTACGACGCGACCGTGCGGGCCATCCCGCTGCGCCGTGTCGCCCAGCCGGGCGAGATCGCCGGTGTGGTGGCCTTCCTCGCGTCCGACGACGCCGCCTATATGACCGGGCAGACGCTCTCGGTCAGCGGCGGCCTCACGATGGTCTGAGGTGAGCACCGTGCTGCGTGTCGAACTCCGCGACAGACTCGCCGTGTTGACCCTCGACCGGCCCCGGCAGCTCAACGCCATCGGGTCGGAGACCGTGGAGCGGCTGGAGCAAGCCCTCGACGACGTGCGCGACAACGACGACGTACGCGCCCTGGTGGTGACCGGCGCGGGGCGGGCCTTCTCTGCCGGTGCCGACCTCGGGGAGATCGAGTCGTTCACCTCGCCCGGGCAGTTCCGTGCCTTCGTGGGCCGGCTGACGGAGGCGTTCGCGCTGCTCGACGAGTACCCCAAGCCCTCGGTCGCTGCCATTCACGGGTTCGCGTTCGGCGGTGGTCTGGAGCTGGCGCTCGCCTGCGATCTGCGCGTGGTGGAGCGGGGCGCCCGGCTCGGGCTGCCGGAGATGAAGCTCGGCGTCCTGCCGGGCGCGGGCGGGACCCAGCGGCTGCCACGGCTCCTGCCGCCGGCGATCGCCAGGCAGATGATCCTGACCGGCGAGCCGATCGACGCGGAGCGGGCCCACGCGCTCGGGCTGGTCAACGAACTGGCCGAGCCCGGTGAGGTGTTGAGCGTCGCCGAGAAGCTGGCCGGCACGCTGGCCGCCGGTGCTCCGCTGGCACTCGCGGCCGGAAAGCGGCTCATCGGACATGGGCTCGGCATGGATCTGGAGGCGGCGATCGCGTACGAGCGCGAGACCGTCTCGGTGCTGTTCTCCACCGAGGACCGGGCCGAGGGGCTGAAGGCCTTCCGGGAGCGCCGACCAGGCGACTTCCGCGGTGTGTAGCCAGGCGTACCGGAGAGACAGGGAGGTGGGTCGTGCGGCCACTTGAGGGCATCGCCGTCGTCGAGCTGGGCATGTGGGTGGCGGCTCCGGCCGCGGCCACCATGCTCGCGGACTGGGGCGCGGACGTGGTGAAGGTCGAGGCGCCGACCGGGGATCCCAACCGGTACACGCTGCGGCACGTCGGTCAGGACATCGACAGCGCGCCCCCGTTCGAGACCGACAACCGCGGCAAGCGCGGGATCGTTCTCGATCTGCGCGCCGAGGACGGCAAGGACGCGCTGGAGCGGCTGTTGGAGCGCGCCGACGTGTTCGTCACCAACCTGCGCCCCGGCGCCCTGGAGCGACTGGGCCTCGGGCCGGACGAACTGCGTGCCCGCCATCCCCGCCTGGTCGTCGGCACGCTGACCGGGTACGGCTGGACGGGCGCCGAGCGCGACCGGGCCGGGTACGACGTCTCCGCCTTCTGGGCCCGCCCCGGTATCGCCGCGATGCTCAACCCGGCCGGTGAGCCACCGCCCGGCATCCGGCCCGGCCTCGGCGACCGTACGGCCGCGTCCAACCTGGTCGCGGGGGTGCTGGCCGCGCTGCTGCGCCGGGAGCGCACCGGCGAGGGCGGTGTGGTCGACGTGTCCCTGCTGCGTTCCGGGACGTACGCCAACGGCAACGACCTCGCCCTCCAGAACTTCTTCGGCAAGCGCGGCCGGACCCGTCCCCGCACCGAGCACGAGTCCCCGCTCTACAACAGCTACCGGACCGCCGACGACCGCTGGTTCTGGCTCGTCGGTCTGGAGGGCAACCGGCACTGGCCCGGAGTCGTCAAGGCACTCGGCCGCGCCGACCTGGAGACGGACGAGCGGTTCGCGACCGGCAAGGCCCGGCGTGGGCACGTACGCGAGCTGATCGCCGAGTTCGACGCGGAGTTCGCGCGGCGGACGCTGGCCGAGTGGGCGGAGCGGTTCGACGCCGAGGGCGTGTGGTGGGCGCCCGTACAGACGCTGGCGGAGGTGGCGGCCGATCCGCAGGCGGAGGCCGTCGGGGCGTTCGTCGAGCAGCCCGGCATGGGGGACGCGCCGCCGCTGCGGACGGTCTCAACTCCGGTCAGTTTCTGGGGAATCGACGACAAACCCCGCGCCGGTGCGCCGACCCTCGGCGAGCACACCGACGCCGTACTCCGCGAACTTCACTGACATCCATCCCTACAGGAGGCAGGACGTGGGCATCCTCGACGACAAGGTCGCCATCGTCACCGGCGGTGGCAGAGGCCTGGGCCGGGCGCACTGTCTGGCGCTCGCCGAGGCCGGCGCGACCGTGGTGGTGAACGACCTCGGTTCGGGCGTGCACGGCGAGCGGACCGGTGACTCCCCCGCCGACGAGGTCGTCGCCGAGATCACCAAGCTCGGCGGGCGGGCGGTCGCCAACCATTCCTCGGTGACGGACTGGGCGGCCACCGAGGCGATGGTGGCGGACACCGTCGCGGAGTTCGGCCGCCTCGACATCGTCGTGAACAACGCGGGGATCGTGCGCGACCGGATGCTGTTCTCGATGAGCGAGGCCGAGTTCGACGCCGTGATCGCGGTGCACCTGAAGGGCACCTTCGCACTCACCCGGCACGCCTGCGCGTACTGGCGGGAGGCGTCGAAGCGGGGTGAGCGGGTCGCCGGCCGCGTGATCAACACGACGTCCGGGACCGGGCTGTTCGGCAACCAGGGGCAGTCCAACTACGGTGCCGCGAAGGCCGGTACGGCCGGGCTCACCGTCCTCACGGCCCTGGAGATGCGCCGGTACGGCGTCACCGCGAACGCCATCTCGCCCATCGCGGCGACCCGGATGACGGACGGACTGGCCGTCGGCGAATCCCTCCAGGCGTCCGACGATTTCGACCCGCGCGACCCGGCGAACGCCTCCGGGGTCGTCGTCTATCTGGCCTCCGACAGCTCGGCCTGGCTGACCGGCCAGGTCCTGCGCATCGAGGGCAACCGGCTGAACCGCCTCCAGGGCTGGACGGTCGCGGGGGTCCACCCCAGCGAGTCCGGCAAGGCCCTCACGTACGACGAACTGGTCGACGCCGTACCGCAGTTGTACGGAGTCGCGCCCGCCGGACGGGCCACGGGGGTCGGCCAGTGAAGGGCCACGACACCGCCGCTCTCGTGCTGCGCGCAACGCTCGGCCCGATGCTGGTCGCCCACGGCTGGAACAAGGTCGCCGGGCCGGGCGGCCTCATGGGCACCACGGGCTGGTTCGAGGCACTCGGCCTGCGACCGGCCGAGGTGCACGCCCGGATGGCCGCCGGGACGGAACTGGCGGCCGGGGTGGGCATCACCCTGGGCGCGGCGGGCCCGCTGCCCGCCGCGGCGGCCGTCGGCCTCATGACCGTGGCCGCGCGGACCGACCACCGCGGCAAGGGCTTCTTCGTCTTCAAGGGCGGCTGGGAATACGCCGGTGTGGTGGGCGGCACGGCCGTCGCGCTGGCGGCGCTGGGCAACGGCCGGTACTCGCTGGACGGGCTGCTGCGGCGCCAACGCGCGGGCGTGGGGCCCGCGTTGCTGGCCGCCGGAATCGGCACAGTGAGCGCGGCGGCACTGCTGGCGGTGTGCTACCGGCCCGACGAGAAGCCGAACGAGACAGACGACTGATGGGCAAGGGAGACCACATGGACGCGGATGACTTCACCGCGGTGCTGTCCGAGGTCCGGCGCTTCGTCCGGGACCGCGTCGTGCCGCTGGAGGAGGAGATCGACGAGAAGGACGAGATGCCCGCGGACATCCGCGAGGCGGCGAAGAAGATGGGCCTGTTCGGCTTCGCGCTGCCCGAGGAGTACGGCGGGTTGGGCCTGTCGATGTACGAGGAGGCCCAGTTGATGTTCGAGCTGGGCTACACGACCCCCTCCCTCCGCTCGATGTTCGGCACCAACAACGGCATCGCGGGCCATGTCCTGATGGTTGGCGGCACCGAGGAACAGAAGGCCGACTGGCTGCCGAGGATCGCCTCGGGCGAGGTCCTGGCGTCGTTCGCGCTCACCGAACCCGAGGCGGGATCCGACCCGTCGACCCTGACGACCCGGGCCCGCCGGGACGGCGACGACTGGGTGATCAACGGGGCCAAGCGGTACATCACCAACGCTCCGCTCGCCGACGTCTTCATGGTCTTCGCCCGTACCGACCCCGACGCCCCGCGCACTCGCGGCATCTCCACCTTCCTGGTCCCGGCCGGCACCCCGGGCCTCACCGTGGCTCCCAAGGACCACAAGATGGGCCAGTTCGGCGCGTGGACGGCGGACGTGTACTTCGACGACGTACGCGTCCCGGCCGAGGCTCTCGTCGGTGGCGAGGAGAAGGGCCTCAACCGGGGCTTCGGCACCGCGATGGGCTGCATCGCGCACGGCAGGGTGCACATCTCCGCGCTGATGGTCGGCATGGCCGAGCGCCTGGTCGACGAGTCGGTGGCATACGCGAGCACCCGCAGGCAGTCCGGGCAGCTCATCGGCTCCTTCCAGCTCGTCCAGGGCCTGATCGCGGACGCGCAGACCGACTACTACGCCGGCCGTGCCACGGTCCTGGAGGCCGCCCGAGCCTTCGACGCCGGAACGGACACCAAGATCGGTCCGTCCTGCACGAAGTACTTCGCCAGCGAGATGGTGTGGCGTGTCGCGGACCGCGCGGTCCAGGTCCACGGCGGCGCGGGCTATATGCGCGGGGTCGCCGTCGAGCGCTTCTACCGCGACGCCCGCCTGTTCCGGATCTACGAGGGCACCAGCCAGATCCAGCAGGTGATCATCGCGAAGGCACTGCTGGGCGAGGCCGCGCGCGGCTGAGCAGTACGACGATGAGGGCCCCGGAGATTCTCCGGGGCCCTCACCTGTCTGCGGCTGTCAGATACCGAGCCGGTCCAGCAGCCGCTCGTGATAGAGGGCCGGCCCCCCGAACAGCAGCTGGGAGGACTTGGCCCGGCGGAAGTACAGATGGGCCGGGTGCTCCCACGTGAAGCCGATGCCGCCGTGGACCTGGATGTTCTCCATCGCGGCGAACATGTACGCCCGTGAGCAGCACGCGTGTGCCACCGCCGCGGCGACCGGGAAGTCCTCGGCGCCCTCGGACGCCAGTCGCGCCGCCTCCCTGGACGCCGCCTCCGCCAGTTCCACCTGGACGAGCATGTCGGCGCACTTGTGCTTGACGGCCTGGAAGGAGCCGATCGGCCGGCCGAACTGGTGCCGGGTACGGGCGTGTTCGGCGCTCGTCTCCAGGCAGCGGCGCGCCCCGCCCGTCTGCTCGGCGGCCAGCCCGACCGTGGCGATGTCGAGCACCTTGGCCATGATCCGTCCGCCCGCCCCGTCCGGGCCGACGAGCGTCGCCGGCACGGCGTCGAAGGTCAGCCGCGCCATGGCCCGGGTGGCGTCCAGGGTTTCCATGGCCTCGGCGGTCACGCCGGCGGAGGCCCGCTCCACCGTGAAGAACGACGGACCGGCGACGGTACGGGCGACCACGACGACCAGGTCGGCCGTCGTCCCGTCGATCACGAAGGACTTGCGGCCGCTCAGTCGCCAGCCGCCGTCCCCGTCCGGTACCGCGCGGGCGGAGATCAGGGCGGGGTCCCAGGAGCCGTCGTCCTCGGCGACCGCGAGAGTCGCGGTGGTCCGGCCCGCAGCGATGCCGGGGAGATGGCGTGTGCAGGCTTCCTTGTCGCCGGAGGCCAGCAGGGCCTGGGCCGCGAGGACGACCGTCGCGAAGAAGGGCGAGCAGAACAGGGCGCGGCCCATCTCCTCCAGGACGACGCCGAGTTCGACCGGGCCGAAGCCGTCGCCGCCGAACTCCTCCGGGATCACCAGGCCGGGCAGCCGCAGTTGGTCGGCCGCCTGCGCCCACACGTCGAGGTCGAAGCGCGGCTCGCTCTCCATGAGCTTGCGCACGGCCTCCTCGGGAGACTTGGCAGCCAGGAACTCCCGTACGGAGGCCCGGAGTTCCTTCAGTTCACTCTCGTCGGCGCTCACGCGCGTGCCTCCTTCGGCAGACCGAGGACCCGTTCCGCGAGGATGTTCTTCATGATCTCCTCGGTACCGCCGAGGATGCGCAACGCCGGTGTGGCAAGGAGGAGTTCGGACCAGGCGTACGTCCCCCATCTGCCGGTGTCGGCGACGATGCGGAGGCCGAGGCAGTCCGCGACGAAGTGGGCGGCCCTGGTGAGGTTCTGACCGTACATCAGCTTGGCGACGGACCTCTCCGGGCCGGGCGCGATACCCGCCCGCAGGGTGCGCTGGGCGCGGGCGTTGAGGTAGCCGGTGGCCAGCGCGTCGACGAGGAGGTCGGCGAGACGGGCGCGCAGGGCGCGGTCGTCCCAGGTCCAGGTGGCACGCATGAGCGCCGAGAGGTGGTCCGGGGAGAGAGCGGCGGCCACCGGGCCCGCGCCCTCGCTGCCGACCGTGTCGCGCTCGTTCATCAGCGTGGTCAGGGCGACGCTCCAGCCGCCGTCGACCTCGCCGAGGCGGTGGTCGTCGGGGATGCGTACGTCGGTGAGGAAGACCTCGTTGAAGTCGGCGCCGCCGGTCATCTGCCGCAGGGGCCGGACCTCGACGCCGGGGGCGTCCATGGGGACCAGGAAGGCCGTGATGCCACGGTGTTTGGGCGCGTCCGGGTTCGTGCGGGTCAGCGCGAGGCCGATCTCGCTGTGCTGGGCGACCGAGGTCCACACCTTCTGCCCGTTCAGCACCCAGTCGTCGCCCTCCCGGACGGCCCTGGTCGCCACGCTCGCCAGGTCGGACCCCGCGCCGGGCTCGCTGAACAGCTGGCAGGCGATGGCGTCCCCGCGGTACATCGCGGGCAACCAGCGCTCCCTGATGTGGGGTTGGGCGTGGGCCAGGATCGTCGGCCCGATCATGCCGAGGCCGATCACACTCAGGACGCCGGTGTCGGCGACGTCGTACTCCGACTCGACGGCGTCGTAGAGCAGGTCGTGGACGGGGGTCAGGCCCCGCCCGCCGTACTCCTCCGGTCCCGTGATCCAACCGAAGCCGTTCTCGTGCCGGATGCGCTGCCACTCCCGCGCCCGCCGCACGGACTCCCGTTCCTCGTCCGGCGGAAGGCTGCTGAAGTACGCCATCGAGTCGTCGCCCTCGCCCCAGGTGAGGGCGGTGCGGTCGGGGGCCTTCGCCGCGTGGGCGTCGAGGAAGCGGCGCACCTCGGCGGCGAAGTCCTGCATGTCCTGGTCCATGGGCCTGTTCCCTCAGGTCGAGAGGATCGTCACCGCCGACGCGCCGGGCGCGCCGTACAGGTGGGTGTAGCCGACGCGGGGCGTGCCGGGGATCTGGCGTGTGCCCGCCGTACCCCGTAGTTGGAGGACGATCTCGTGGATCTGCCGCAGCCCGGACGCGCCGATGGGTTCCCCGTTGCCGAGCAGGCCGCCGTCGGTGTTGACCGGCAGCCGGCCGCCGATCTCGGTGGCGCCCTCGGCGACGAGGCGCTCCTGCTCGCCGTCCTTGCAGAGGCCGTTCTCGGCCATGTGGATGATCTCCGACCCGGCGTCGGTGTCCTGGAGCTGGGCGACGTCCACGTCCTCGGGACCGATGCCCGCGAGTTCGTACGCCGCCCGGGACGCGTCCACGGTCGGGCTCTCGACAGCCTCTCCGACCGGGAACGAAGGGCTCTGCACCTCGAAGGCGCCGAGTCTGCGGCTGCGCAGGGCGGTGGAGCGGACCCGTACGGGCTTCCCCGTGTACTTGTGTGCCTGGTCGGCCCGGCACAGCACCAGGGCCGCGGCGCCCTCGTTCGGGCCGCAGTACATGAACTGGCGGAGGGGGTAGTTGAGGACCGGGGAGGCCAGGATCTCCTCGGGGGTGAGGGGTGTACGGCGCCAGGCCTTCTCGTTCCCGGCCGCGTTGCGGAAGTTCTTCGAGGCCACGCGGGCGAGCGTCTCGTGGGAGATGCCGTGGTCGTGCATATAGCGGTTGATCTTCATGCCGAAGAAGTGGGTGGTGAGGAAGAGCCCCGTCTGTCCGTACCAGGAGGGGATGCCCGCCACGGACGGATCGGCGGCGAACGCGCCGCGCGGGTGCTTGTCGAGGCCGATCGCGATCGTCAGGTCGTGCTCGCCGGTCTCGATGGCGCGGGCGGCCAGCGCCACCGCCGTACCGGCCGTCGCGCAGCCGTTGAACACGCCGCGCAGCGGGATGCCGGTCAGACCGAGCCGCCCTACGATGGCGTCCGGGTTGGCGACCTCGTAGCTGCCGATGTAACCACCCTGGATCTGCGGCCAGTTGACGCCCGCGTCGGCGAGCGCGAGCCGTACCGCGTCCGCGCCCATGTCCAGCGCGGGCTTCCCGGGGAACCGGCCGAAGGGGTGCAGCCCCACGCCGATGACGACGGCCTCGGTCACGATGTCTTCTCCTCGGACTGGGCGGACTCCTCGACGGGGGTGAACGCGAACGTCATGACCTCGGTGCCGTCGTCCCGCACGGTGTACGGAACGAGGGTGAGCCGCATCTCCTGTCCGATCCTGAGCTTCTCCGGGTCGGGTTCGGTGAGGCGGGCCTCGACCAGCAGTTCGCCGGGGAGTTCGATGTAGCCGACCGCGTACGGTTCGAAGGTCTCGGGGCCGTCGTACGGCGGGGACGGCGGGCGGAAGTCCTGCGTCGTGTACGTCCACAGCGTGCCGCGGTCGGCGAGCAGCCGCTCCTTCGCCTCCGTGCTCGCGCAGCGGACGCAGTCGGAGGTCGCCGGGAAGCTCACCAGACCGCACGCCACGCACTCGGAGCCGATCAGCCGAAGAGGCGCGGAGTCACCGGGCGGCCAGGTGAACAGACCCTTGGCCACGGGGAGTTGAGTCGTCGATGTCATCTCACGCCCCGTTCCGGTTGCCCAGGGCGTCCGCGTTCGGCGCCGCCTTGGCCACCAGGTTCGGGACGACGGAGGACAGTTCCTCCGGGGTCCACCGTGACTCGGCGCTCGCGGCGGGGCCGTTGACCCAGCCCTCCAGTACGGTGATCCGGTTGCCGACGACGCCGAACACCCGGCCGGTCACCTCGCGCGAGGCGGCCGAGCCCAGCCACACGACGAGCGGCGAGATGGCCTCGGGGGTGAGGTCCTCCGCCTCGGCGGCCCGTTTCATCATCTCGATGTCCTCGGTCAGCCGGGTGAGCGCGGTCGGCGCGATGGCGTTCACCGTCACGCCGTAGCGGGCGAGTTCGGCGGCGGCGATGAGGGTGAGGCTGGCGATACCGGCCTTGGCGGAGCCGTAGTTGGACTGTCCGGGGTTGCCGAAGATGCCGGACGGAGAGGTCGTGTTGATGACCCGGGCGTCGTTGTCGTGACCGGCCTTGGCGCGTTCCCTCCAGTACGCCGCCGCGTGGTGCAGGGTGGCGAAACTGCCCTTGAGATGGACGGCGAGCACACTGTCCCAGTCCCGCTCGGTCATCGACACGATCATCCGGTCGCGCAGGATGCCCGCGTTGTTGACGAGCACGTCCAGTCCGCCGTAGGTGTCCACGGCCTGCCCGACGAGGCGGGCCGCGCCCTCCCAGGTGGAGATGTCGTCCGTGTTGGCCACGGCCTCGCCGCCGGCCGCGACGATCTCGTCCACCACGGTCTGGGCGGGCCCGGCCGAGGCGCCCGCCCCGTCGCGCGAACCGCCCAGGTCGTTGACCACGACCTTCGCCCCGTGCGCGGCGAACGCCAGGGCGTGCGCCCGGCCGATCCCGTTGCCGGCGCCCGTGACGACCACGACCCGGCCGTCGACCACTCCTTCTGACATCCTCAACTCCTCGATGACGGGGGCCAGTTCGCCTCGGCGAGCAGAACCCGGGGGTTCTCGCTGCCGCAGGCGCACCGGCCGGTGACGACACGGCCCGCGATGCCGAGCGGGGTCTCGGGCAGCGGCGAGACACGCCCCTCCCCCGCCGCCACGGACAGCTGTCCGTCCCGCTCGCCGACCCGCCATTCGGCGGCGTTGATGTGCGCGCCCGCCCGCTCGGGGCACTCCAGCGCGAGAGCAGGCCCCACGGCCGAGATCAGGGCGGCGGGCACTCCCGCTCCGCGCAGGAGCGGTACGGCGGCGGGCCGGGCCAGAACGACGGACGTCGACCGGAACAGCTCGCCGATGTCGGCGCCTCCGGCCAGCCCCTCCAGGGTCTCGGCGGACAGCCCGATGACCGCGTGCGGGGCGAGTTCACGGTGGAAGACGGAGGTACGGCGGTGGTCCCAGCCCATGGCCTCGGCGATGCCGTACGTCACCTTCAGGGTGCGCAGGGCGCCGATCACCGCGTGGCCCCAGAAGCCCTCGAAGCCGGAGGTGGTCAGCAGCGCCCGCTGTCCTGCGGCGAGGCCGTGCTCCCGGAGCCGTTCGGTCACCCACTCGGTGTCCCGGGCGAGTTCGGCCCAGGTCAGCTCCATGTCGGTCATGCCGTCGGCGGCGGGGAAGCGTACGAGGTAGGCGAGTTCGGGTCGGTCGAGTTCCCTGGCGCGGGCCAGGGTGTCGGCGCGGGCCATCAGCTCTTCACCACCCGGGGGAACTTGGCGACGCTGGTCATGGTCTTCAAGAGGTCCTCCTCGGTGCGCATGTCAAGGACCGGTTTGACGCCGGTCCGCTCGCGCACGGCCTCGCCGAGCCGTCCGGCCAGGGCGTCGACGTCGCCGGTGAGCGTGGGGTCGTAGCCGACGCGCAGCCGCAGTTCGTCGACCTCGCGGCGGTCCCGGACGATCTGGAAGACTCCGGCGACCGTCTCCGGCTGGTCCTCCACGGCCTGCCAGACGTCCCGCAGGACGACGGAACGCCCGTGGACCAGCGTCTCGTCGCCGCGCCGCCCGGCCACCCACATCCGGGCGTGCGTCCGTCCGCAGCCGCAGGTGTCCCGGGAGAGGCGGACGAGGTCCTCGCTGCGGTAACGGATCAGGGGCGCCGCCCTGTTGTCCAGGTCGGTGGCGACCAGCTCACCGAGGTCGCCCTCGGGGGCGTCGTACCAGCCGCCGTGTTCGTCGACCTCGACGCACTCGGCGAAGACGGTGTCCTCCCAGAGGTGGAAGCCGTCGTGCTCACGGCACTCCCAGGCGGTGCCGGTGTCGGCGGCGCTGGTGTACTCGTAGACGTCGATGCCCCAGTCGTCGCGGATCCGCTCGCGCATCTTCCGGCTGAGCGGCTGGCCGGCGCAGGAGGCGCCCTTGAGGGAGGAGAACGCCTCCTTCAGGTCTGTCTTCTCGGCCAGGTGCTCCAGCTCCACCATCTGCGGATACATCATCTGGAGGTAGGCGGGCCGGTAGGTGCGCAGGGCCTCGACGACCTCGTGCATCCGGCCGATCCAGGTGTCGACCTCGATGACCACGGCGCCCAGCGCCTGATAGCCGGGGTCCATGAGGTTGCGGAAGGTGCCCGGCGGGCTCAGCACCCGGTCCCCCGGCCGCAGGCCGAGTTCCCACAGGTCACGCACCTGCGCGGTCACCAGGGGCGGGGCGTCCTGCCAGATCTCGGGGAAGAACTCCGGGTCGCCGGTGGTGCCCGAGCTGGAGGAGACCGAGGTCAGCTCCTCGACCGGGACGCAGAGCAGACCGCCGAAGGGGTCGCCGGTGCGGGCCCGGTAGGCACGCACCATGTCCTTGGTGATGAACGGCACCCGTTCCCGGAAGTCGTCCAGGGTCCGGATGTCGCGCGGGTGTGCCCCATGGGCGTCCCAGAGTTCGCGGTAGAAGGCCGAGTTGCCGTAGGCGTACTCGACGAGTTCCAGGATCCGTTCCTCCTGCCGCGCCCGCAGCTGTTCGCGGGGCATGGTCTCCACCTGGGGCTCGAAGTACCTGTCCCCGGTGTCCCTGTCACCGACCATGGCGCCTCCTCGCGGCTCAGTGCCCAGATCTTCCAACTATCAGCGCAATCAGTCAACCAATTCGACGGATTCAAGGCCAGACCTCGCGCTCCATCGATCTATATAGTTAACTATTAGAACTCATTAAGCCAACAGGAGGGCGCCGTGAAGATCGTTGTCTGTGTGAAGCACGTGCCCGACGCGACGGCGGACCGCACCTTCACCGAGGGCGGCACCACCGACCGCGCGTCGGTCGACTCACTGCTGTCCGAACTCGACGAGTACGCCGTCGAACAGGCCCTGCGGATCGCCGAGTCGGACGCCGACACCGAGATCAGCTACCTCACCGTCGGCCCCGACGACGCCAGGGACGCGCTGCGCAAGGCGCTGGCCATGGGCGGCGACTCGGCGATCCACGTCAACGACGAGGACATCGAGGGCAGCGACGCGTTCGGTACGTCCCTCGTCCTGGCCAGGGCGATCGAGCGGCACGGTTTCGATCTGGTGCTGTGCGGGATGGCCTCCACGGACGGCACCATGGGCGTCGTACCGGCGCTGCTGGCCGAGCGGCTCGGCGTCCGGGCCGTGACCCATCTCGAAGAGGTCGCGATCGAGGACGGAACGGTGACGGGCCGACGCGAGGGCGACGGCGCGACCGTACGGATCCAGGGCGCCCTGCCGGCCGTCGTGTCGGTCACCGACCGCTCCTGGGACGCGCGTTACCCGTCCTTCAAGGGGATCATGGCCGCGAAGAAGAAGCCGGTGGAGACCCTTGACCTGGCCGACCTCGGGATCGAGGCCGCGCAGGTCGGCCGGGCCGGCGCACGCTCGGCCGTGGACAGCGCGGCCAGGCGTCCGCCGCGCACCAAGGGCGAGATCGTCGTCGACGAAGGCACGGGCGCCGCCGGACTGGCCGTGTTCCTCACCGCTCAGAAGTTCATCTGAACCAGAAGTTCATCTCAAAGGGAGTGCACCACCGTGGCCGAAGTCCTCGTCCTCGTCGACCACACCGACGGCGTGGTCCGCAAACCGACCCTCGAACTGCTCACCCTGGCCCGCCGGTTGGGCGAACCCTCAGCCGTCCTCCTGGGGGCGGGCGCGGACACCGCGACCGAGACCCTCGGCCGGTACGGCGCACGGAAGATCTACGTCGTGGACGCCCCCGAGGTCGACGAGTACCTCGTCACCCCCGTCGTCGACACCCTCACCCAGATCGCCGAACGCACCGCCCCGGCGGCGATCCTGCTGCCGTCCGGGCCGGACGGCAAGGAGGCCGCCGCCCGGATCGCGCTTCGGCTCGACTCGGGCCTGATCACCGACGCCGTCGACGTCACCGCAGGGCCGGAAGGACCGGTGACCGAGCAGTCGGCGTTCGCGGCGACACACCAGGTCACCGCACACGTCACGCGAGGCGTGCCGGTGATCACGGTCAAGCCGAACGCCACCGCACCGGAACCCGCCCCCACCGACCCCGTCGTCGAGAAGCAGGACGTCGTCTTCGGTCCGGCCTCCGCCGGTGTCCGGGTCCTGTCGCGCACCCGGCGGGAGCGCGGCGACCGTCCCGAGCTGACCGAGGCGGACATCGTGGTCTCCGGCGGCCGGGGCGTGAACGGGGCCGAGAACTTCGCCCTCGTCGAGCGGGTAGCCGACGCCCTGGGCGGGGCGGTCGGGGCGTCGCGTGCCGCCGTGGACGCGGGCTGGTACCCGCACAGCCACCAGGTCGGCCAGACGGGCACGCAGGTCTCCCCGCAGCTCTATCTCGCCGCCGGCATCTCCGGCGCGATCCAGCACCGGGCGGGCATGCAGACGTCCAGGACCATCGTCGCCGTCAACAAGGACCCCGACGCCCCCATCTTCGAGCTGGCCGACCACGGCGTCGTCGGGGACCTCTTCGAGGTGCTGCCCGCGCTGGTGGAGGAGATCGAACGGCGGCGCAGCTGATCTCCCACCCGTCCGGCCTTCCTTTCAGCGCGCCATACAACTAAAATCGCTAACTGATTACATCTATTGGCCCGAAGGAGCGTCATGTCGAAGATCTGGGTCAACTCCGGGGACTCCCATGTGATGGAGCCCGCCGATGTGTGGACCGAGCGGCTGCCCGCACGGCTCGGCGCCCGCGCCCCCCGCAGTGAGCGCGGCGAGAAGTACGAGATGCTCTACATCGACGGTGAGCGCATCGACCGCCAGCTCGGCGACTTCATGGACGCCATGCGTCCGCCGGGCGCCTGGGACCTGAAGGTCCGCCTGAAGGACCTCGACCAGGAGGGCGTCTGGTCCCAACTGGCCTTCCCCTCCATGGGTTTCTGGCTCGTCTCGATCACCGACCGCGAACTCGCCCGGGAGACCGTCCGCGCCTGGAACGACTGGGCGCACGAGGAGATCCTCAGCAAGAACAAGCGGGTCATCACCACCGCCTGTGTCTCGACGGCCGACGTCGGTGACGCGGTCGCCGAGCTGGAGCGGGCGGCGGAGCTGGGCTTCAAGGCGATCTTCCTGCCGTGTTCGACACGGGAGGGCGAGGAGTACGCGCTCGACCGCTGGGAGCCGCTGTGGACGGCGGCCGAGCGGGCCGGGATGGTGCTCGGCTTCCACATCGGCACGGGCGCCCAGAACGTCGTCTTCCGTGGGCCGGGCGGCGCGGTCGTCAACTACATGGAGACGACCTACCCGGGGATGCGGGTGGTGTCCCACATGGTCGCGGGAGGCGCGCTGGACCGCCATCCCGACCTCAAGATCCTCATCGCCGAGGGCGGCGCCGGCTGGGTGCCGGTCATCGGCGACCGGATGGACGAGGCGTACCGCCAGCACGGCATGTTCGTCCGGCCGAAGCTGAGCCGGCTGCCCAGCGAGATCGTCCGGCAGCAGGTGTACGCGTCCTTCCAGCACGACCGCAGTTCGGTGGAGATCGTCGAGGCGACCGGCTACCGCAATGTGATGTGGGGCGACGACTACCCCCACCTGGAGGGCACCTACGGGCACACCCAGTCCACGCTCCGCGAGCTGTTCGACGGTGTGTCCGACGAGACCCGTGACCGTGTCACGCGCGGCACCTTCAACGAACTCTTCAAGCTGCCGGAGCAGACTCCCCAGGAGGCGGCCGTCTGAACGGCGCCGACGGCGGCCCTCCGGTGACCACTGCCCCGTCCTCCCAGGACCCGTCCCCGGAGGACTCGTACCCCGAGGACCTGGAACGGCCCGGGCTCGTCAGGACCGGGCGGTCGACCTTCGTCCGGCCGATCCGGCCGGAGGACGCCGACCGGCTGGTCGCGTTCGTCGGCGGGCTGTCCCGGGCCACCCTGGCCTACCGCTCGCTCGGCCCGGTGGTCCGCGCCCGCGACGACGTCATCCGGCGCGGCGCGCACGTGGACTATCTCAACGAGCTGGCGCTGGTCGCCCTGGCCGGTGACGAGATCGCCGGTCTGGTGCGCTACGTCCGTGACCCGGAGGAACCGGAGCACGCCGAGGTCACGTTCACCATCCGGGACGACCACCAGAGCGAGGGCTTCGGCCGGCTGCTCCTGGAGCACATCGCCGCTGCCGCCCGCGCCCGGGGCATCCGGGTGCTGGAGGCCGACGTACTCGCCGACAACACCCGGATGATCAACGTCTTCCTCGGCTCCGGCTACCGGATCGAGGCCGGGCCGCCCGGTCAGATCATCCACTTCGAGATCGCCATCGACCCGCAGGCCCAGGCCGTGGCCCGCGCCGAGCGCCGTGAGCACACGGCCGTACGACGGTCGCTCAGGCCCTTGCTGGAGCCGGGGTCGGTCGCCGTGATAGGCGCCAATCGCGATCCGCTGACGATCGGCCACGAGATCGTGGCCAATCTGCTGCGGGGCGGCTTCGGCGGCAGCGTGTTCCCGGTCAACCCGCGGGCGGAACGGATCGCCGGGGTACGGGCGTACGCGAGCGTCCGGGACCTTCCCGAGCCGCCGGACCTGGCGCTGGTGGCCGTACGGGCGGGGGCGGTCCCCGAGGTCGTACGGGAGTGCGCGGACGCCGGTGTCAAGGCGGTGGTCGTCGTCTCGACGGGCTTCGGGGAAACGGGAGTTGAGGGCCGCGCGACCGAGCTGGAACTGGCCCGGTTCGCCCGGGCCTCCGGTATGCGGCTGGTGGGCCCGAACTGCATGGGCGTGGTCAACACGACGCCCGCCGCGCGGCTGGCCGCGACCTTCTCGCCCGCTCTGCCGATGCCCGGCCGGGTGGCGATGTCCAGTCAGTCCGGGCCGCTGGGGCTCGCGGTGCTCGACTTCGCCAGGCGGCTGCGGCTCGGCTTCTCCGGGTTCGTGTCGGTGGGGCACGCCGTGGACGTGTCCACCAACGACCTGCTCCAGTGGTGGGAGGAGGACCCGGGGACCTCGGTGATCCTGCTGCACGTCGAGACCTTCGGCAATCCACGCCGGTTCGCGCGTGTCGCCCGCAGGATCGCCCCGCGCAAGCCGATCGTCGCGGTGCATCCGGGCCACGCGGACTCGGCGGTGAGTTCGCTGTTCGCCCAGTCCGGGGTGATCCGTACCCGGGGGCTCCAGGAGCTGTTCGACGTCGCCCTGCTGCTCGCCCACCAGCCTCCCCCGCCCGGAAACCGGGTCGCCGTCGTCACCAACGCGGGCGGCCCGGCAGCGCTCACAGTCGGGGCGTGCGCGGCGAGCGGTCTGTCCGTGCCCGCACTCGGTGAGCGCACGCGAGCGACGCTCCGCTCGGCCCTGGCACCCGGCGCGGACGTCGCCAACCCGGTCGACCTGACCCCGACGGCCACCGCCGCGCACTACCGGCAGGCCCTGGACGCGGTCCTGGCCGACGACGGCATCGACGCGGCCGTCGTCCTGTTCATGCCGCCGCTGGCCGACAAGCCCGACGAGGTGGCGTCGGCGATCCTCGACGCGGCTGCGGCCCGCCCCGACAAGCCGGTGGTGGCCAGCTTCCTGGGCGGCGCGGGCGTCGCCGACCTCCTGCACCGCGGCGACCTGGTGGTGCCGACGTACACGTTCCCCGAGGCGGCGGCCGTCTCCCTCGGACACGCGGCGGCCTACCAGGCCTGGCGCGGCACTCCCGCGGGCGTCATCCCGGACCTCGCGGGAGTCGACATGGAACGCGCCCGGTCGCTGATCGCCGCCAACACTCCCGGCCCGCTCCCGCCGGCGGTCGCCGCCGAACTCCTGGACGCGTACGGGATCGCCGTACACGACACCGAACCGCACCCGGACCCACGCCCCGGCCCGGACGCGTTCCTCTCCGTGCGCGCCGACCCGGTCTTCGGTCCGGTGGTGGCCTTCGGGCTCACCGGGGACTACGCCGACCTCATGGCGGACGTCGCGCACCGCGTCACCCCGCTCAGCGACCGCGACGCCCGGGAGATGGTCCGCTCGCTGCGGGCGGCCCCGCTGCTGGACGGCCGGGCGGGCGGTCCGGGGGTGGATCTGGCGGCGCTCGAAGAGACCGTCCTGCGGATCTCGGCGATGGTCGAGGACCTCCCCGAGATCGAGGCACTGGAACTGCGCCCGGTACGACTGCTGCCGCCCGGGAACGGCGTGGTCGTCGCCCAGGCGACGGTCCGGCTGTCCGACGACAACACCAAGGGAGGTGGCCGCTCATGAGAGTCGGCATCTACTTCGATATGCGCAACCCCCCGCCCTGGCACCAGAGTTGGTCCCGGGTGTACGGGTTCGCCCTGGAGATGTGCGAGGAGGCGGACCACCTGGGCCTCGACTCGGTCTGGTTCTCCGAACACCACGGCTTCGAGGACGGCTATCTCCCCCAGCCGCTCACCATGGCGGCAGCGGCGGCCGCCCGCACGCGCCGGGTGCGCCTGGGCACCGCCGTCATCCCGGCACCGCTCCACGCGGCCCCCGAGATCGCCGAACAGGCCGCGATCGTCGACATCATCAGCGACGGCCGTCTGGATCTCGGCCTCGGCACCGGCTACCGCGTGCCCGAGTACCGGCTGTACGGCGGCGACCTCACCAAGCGCTACACGACGACCGACCAGCGGGTACGGGAGATCCGCGGCCTGTGGGCCGAGTCCCTGGTCACTCCCGGCCCGGTCCAGGACCCGCTGCCGATCTGGCTCGGCTACCAGGGCCCGCAGGGCGCCCGCCGGGCCGGTCGCCTCGGCACGGGGCTGCTGTCGCTCAACCCGGCGCTGCTGACGCCGTACCGGGAAGGGCTCGCGGAGAGCGGGTACGACGTGTCGGCGGGCCGGATGCAGGGTTCGTTCACGACGTTCGTCACCGAGGACCCGGACGGCGACTGGCCGGTGGTCCGCAAGCACCTGGCGTACCAGTGGGACAGCTACCGCCGGTACATGGTGGAGGGCACCGACCAGCCCGCGCCCCGGCCGATCGACCCCGAGCGATGGCGGGAGACAGGGCTGAGCGCGACCGGCGTCGGCCAGTTCCTGTACGGCACCCCGCAGACCGTCGCGGACGCCATCAAGGAGTACGTGGCGGGGCTACCCGTCGAGGGCGTGTTCCTGTGGGCCTCCCTGGCCGGGATGCCGGAGGAACTGGTCGCCCGCCAAGTCCAGCTGATCGCGCAGAAGTTGCGCCCGCTGCTTGCCGACGCGTGACGGACGCACAGACAGACACCGAGGAGCACATCATGTCGACGACGGGATCCGGCGGGACCGGAGTGACGGCACCCAACGGGCACTGGGCGGGGACGGGCATGCCGGAGCCGCCCCGGACCGCCGGGGGTGTGACCCTCTGCGGTGGGTGCCGTTCTCTCGGGGCCTGCCGGCTCGGGGTGGAGCGCGAGCGGCTCGACGAGGACGGCGTGGCGTGGTTCGAGCTGAGCTGCCCGCGCTCCCACGAGGGCGGGCCCGATGTCGCGCACGGCGGCTGGACGGCGGCCGTCCTGGACGACTGTCTCGGCCATCTCCCGCTGCTGCACGGCGTGATGAGCGTGACGGCCGAGCTGACGGTGAGCTTCAAGAAGCCGGTGCCGGTGGAACGGCCGCTGGAGCTGCGGGTGTGGGCCGACCGGCGGGAGGGTTCCCGCTGGTACATCACGGGTGAGCTGACGCTCGCGCCGGGCGGGGCCGTTCTGGCGCGGGCCTCGGGGATCTGGGTGACCCGCGACCAGAGCCACTACGCGCGGCACGCGAAGTGGCTGGCCGGGCAGGCGGAGGAAGCAAAGGGCGGGACCGCAGGTCAGTAGGACCGCAGTCCCATGCTCCGGGCGATCCCGTTGCGCTGGATCTGGCTGGTGCCCCCGGAGATGGTGGCGACGATCGACTCCCGGTAGCGGAAGCTCATCACGCTCTCCGTCGAGAAGCCGTGGCCCGCGCAGACCTGCATCCCGAGCCGGGCGGCGGCCACGTAGGTCTCCGACCCCTTGAGCTTCGCCATCGATCCTTCGCGTGTGCAGGGCTTGCCCTGGGCGAGCAGCCAGGCGGCGCGGTAGGCGAGGAGCCGGGCGGAGTCGATCTCGGTCTGGAGGTCGGCCATGGCGTGGGCGAGCGCCTGGAAGTTGCCGATCGGACGGCCGAAGGCGTGCCGGGTGCGGGAGTATTCGAGCATCTCGTCGAGCGTGGCCTGGGCGGCGCCCAGATAGCCGCCGCTGATGATCACCTTCTCCAGTTCGATGTTGGTGAGCATCACCTTCCAGCCCTCGTCACGCGGGCCCACGAGGTTCTCCTTCGCCACCAGGGCGTTGTTGAAGAACACCTCGTTGGTGCCCAGGATGTGCCGGGCCAGGGTCGGCGTCCGGCGCACCTCGACACCGTCCGTCGACGGATCGACGAGCAGCAGGCTGATCCCGCCGTGCTTGGGCTCGCGCGGCCCCGTGCGCACATAGGTGGCGATGGTCGTGTCGGGCAGTCCGCCGCCCGTGCACCACGCCTTCTGCCCCCGGACGAGGAAGTGGTCCCCGTGGTCCTCGGCGGTGGTCCGCAGCGCGGCGGCGTCGGACCCGCTGTCCGGCTCGCTGAGTCCGACGGCGAGCCGATGGCGCCCCGTCATCACTTCGGCCCGGATGAAGTCGCGCTGCGCCTCGTTGCCCCAGCGGAACACCGTGAGCCCGGGGATGAGCACCCCGATGTAGCACATGGCGACATCGAAACTGGCCCGTCCCAGCTCCTCGGCGATGAGGACGAGTTCGAGCGGTCCGCCGCCGTCGCCACCCTCCTCCTCGCTGAACGGCAGCGAGAACCAACCGAGTTCGGCCATCCCGCGGAACAGCTCGGGCGGTACGGCGCTCTCCTCGTCCCACTGCTTGGCCTTCTCGGCCGGGCACACGTCGGCGACGAACTGCCGTGCCGTCGCGCGCAACAGGTCCTGCTCGTCGGTCAGCCCGAAGTCCACGGCCACTCCTCGCCAGCATCAGTCCATTCATCTATCTAATTATTCTATGTTAGCGGATAGAGGCAAGGCTGTCGCCGACCGGGAGGACGATGTGATCGCGGCCGTGGGCACGGGACGGACGTACATACCCGGACACTCTTAACGGAGTCTTGACGCGCTCGGAGCCCTCTGACGTGGGCCAAGACGTCACTCTCTGCTTACGCTGGTGCGGCCGTCCGCGTGATGGCCCGAACCCCGCGCCGAACCACGCACCAGGAGCACGTCGATGGCCATCACCGAACGACCACAGCGGCGTCTACGTGCATGGATGCTGGAAGGCCTGTCCGACATGGGCAAGCCGGCCGGCCACACCGGGCCGCACGCCCAACCGGCACCGGTCCACAAGGGCCAGCCCTGGTACCGGGTCATGTGCCTCACCGGGGTCGACTACTTCTCCACTCTCGGCTACCAGCCGGGCATCGCGGCCCTCGCGGCCGGTCTGCTGTCGCCGATCGCGACCATCGTGCTGGTGATCGTCACCCTGGCCGGCGCTCTGCCGGTCTACCGGCGCGTGGCCGAGGAGAGTCCGCACGGCGAGGGCTCGATCGCGATGCTGGAGCGGCTGCTGTCCTTCTGGCAGGGCAAGCTGTTCGTGCTGACGCTGCTGGGCTTCGCCGCGACGGACTTCCTGATCACCATCACGCTGTCGGCCGCCGACGCCTCGACCCACCTCGTCGAGAACCCGCATCTGACCAGTGCGCTGCACGACAAGCAGGTGCTGATCACCATGATCCTGGTCGCGCTGCTCGGCGCGGTCTTCCTCAAGGGCTTTCTGGAGGCCATCGGCGTCGCGGTGGCCCTGGTCGCCGTCTACCTCGGGTTGAACGTCGTGGTGATCGCCGTAGGCCTGTGGCATGTGATCACCGAGGGCCATGTGATCACCGACTGGTCCACCGCCCTGACCGCCGAGCACGGCAACGTCTTCGTGATGGTCGGCGTGGCGCTGATCGTCTTCCCGAAGCTCGCGCTCGGCCTGTCCGGCTTCGAGACCGGCGTCGCGGTGATGCCGCACGTCAGGGGCGACGACAGCGACACCGAGGAGAGCCCCAGGGGCCGCATCCGGGACACCAAGAAGCTGCTGACGGCCGCCGCGGTCATCATGAGCGTCTTCCTGATCGCCACCAGCTTCATCACCACCCTGCTGATCCCGGAGAAGGAGTTCGAGTCGGGCGGCCAGGCCAACGGCCGTGCGCTCGCCTTCCTCGCGCACGAGTACCTGGGCAGCGCCTTCGGCACGGTCTACGACGTGTCGACGATCGCCATCCTCTGGTTCGCGGGCGCCTCGGCGATGGCCGGCCTGCTCAACCTGATGCCGCGCTACCTCCCCCGCTACGGCATGGCCCCGCACTGGGCCCGCGCCGTGCGCCCGATGGTCATCGTCTTCACCCTCATCGGCTTCCTGGTGACCTGGATCTTCGACGCGGACGTCGACGCCCAGGGCGGCGCGTACGCCACCGGCGTACTGGTGCTCATCAGCTCGGCGGCGATCGCCGTGACCATCGCCGCCCGCAAGGCCGGCCAGCGCAACTGGACCGTCGGCTTCGCCGTCATCTCGGCCGTCTTCCTCTACGTCACCGTCGTGAACGTCATCGAACGCCCCGACGGTGTGAAGATCGGCGCCTGCTTCATCGCGGGCATCATCCTGGTCTCGCTGCTCTCCCGGCTGGCCCGCGCCTTCGAGCTGCGGGTGACACACGTCGAACTGGACGACATGGCGGAACGTTTCATCCGGGACATGGCCAGCCGCAAGATCCGCTTCATCGCGAACGAGCCCGACCAACGCGACAACGCCGAGTACCGCGACAAGATCGAGCAGATCCGGCAGGACAACGACATGCCGGACCAGGAGGACTTCGTCTTCGTCGAGGTCACGGTCACCGACCCCTCCGAGTTCGAGGCGGGCCTGACCGTACGCGGCGAAGTGCTCCACAGCCGCTACCGCGTCCTGACCCTGGAGTCCTCCTCCATCCCCAACGCCCTGGCCGCTCTCCTCCTGTACGTCCGCGACTCCACCGGCTGCATCCCGCACATCTACTTCGAGTGGACCGAGGGCACGCCCTTCGCCAACTTCCTCCGCTTCTTCCTCTTCGGCCAGGGCGAGGTCGCCCCCGTCACCCGAGAGGTCCTGCGCGAGGCGGAACCGGACCGGGCCCGCCGCCCTCGCGTGCACACCGGCTGAGCCGACGGGACGGGTCAGTGGTCGGCCGGCTCGGCCTCCCGGTCCAGGGCGAGTGGCCGGGCCGCGTAGGTGATGCGGACGACGCCGTCGGGATGGCGCTCCGTGTCGCCCCGTACGCCGAAGACGCTCCGGAGGAGGTCCGGGGTCAGGACCTCCAGTACGGGTCCTGCCGCGACCACTTCGCCTTCGTGCAGGACGACGAGGTGGTCGCAGAGCCGGGCGGCGAGGTCGAGGTCGTGCAGGACGGCCAGGGTGGTGATGCCGGTGGAGCGGATCAGGTCCAGGAGTTCGAACCGGGCACGGATGTCGAGGTGGTTGGTGAGTTCGTCCAGAACCAGGAGCTGGGGGCGTTGGGCCAACGCCCGGGCAAGCAGGACGCGCTGGCGTTCGCCGCCGGAGAGGGTGGAGTAGTCGCGGTGCGCGAAGGGGGTGACCCCGCAGCGGGCGACGGCGTCGGCCACGGCCTCGCGGTCCTCGGCACCGTCCCGGCCCATGAGGCCGTGGTGGGGCGTTCGGCCGAGGGCGACGATCTCGGTGACCGTCAGGCCGGCCGTGGTGCCGGAGTCCTGGAGGACGGCGGCCGTACGCCGGGCGGCGGTGCGGGCGGACAGCTCCCACACGTCGTCGCCGCCCACCCTGACCGCGCCGTCGGCCGGGCGCAGCGAGCGGTAGACCGTGCGGAGCAGGGTGGACTTGCCGCTGCCGTTGGGGCCCACGAGCCCGACGATGTCGCCCTTGGCGGCCTCCAGGTTCACCTCGCGGAGGATCGGCCGGCGGTCGAGGGTGATGTGGAGCTGGTCGACGGTCAGTTTCATACAGGTGTCTTTTTCATACGGAGTCCAGGCCCTTGTCTCGGCGCAGCAGCCACAGGAAGAAGGGGGCGCCGAGCAGGGCGGTGAGGATGCCCAGCGGCAGTTCGTTGGGGCGGGTGAGAGTACGGGAGAGCAGGTCCACGAGAACCAGGTAGATCGCGCCCAGGAGTGCGGTCAGGGGCAGCAGTCTGCGGTGGTCGGCGCCGGTGGTGAGGCGGACCAGATGGGGGATCATCAGGCCGACGAAGCCGACACCGCCCGCGACGGCGATGACGGTTCCGGTGAGCAGCGCGCTGACGACCAGCAGGATCGCGCGCAGCCGGTCGACGTCCACACCGAGCGCGGTCGCCGACTCGTCGCCGGCCAGCAGGGCGTTGAGGCGCCGTCCGAACAGGGTCAGCACGACGGTGCCTGTCAGGACCACCACGGCGACGGTGGGCAGTTGGTCCCACTGGGCGCCGGCGACGCTGCCGAGCATCCAGAACATCACGGTCCGCAGTTCGGTGGGCGTCGCCAGCAGTTGGACGAAGCTGGTCATCGACAGGAGGACGTAGCCGACGGCGACTCCGGCAAGGACGAGCCGGGTGGGGGCCAGCCGGCCCCGCCGCTGCCCGAGGGCGAACACCAGGACACCGGCCGCCAGCGCACCGACGAACGCCGCACCCGACACTCCGAGGCCGCCGAGCCCGCCGAGCGCCGCGCCGCCGAGGGTGATGACCAGGACGGCGCCCAGGGAGGCGCCGTACGAGAAGCCCAGGACGACCGGGTCGGCGAGCGGATTGGAGACCAGGGTCTGCAACACCGCGCCCACCACCGCGAGGCCCGCGCCGACCAGGGCGGCCAGGAGGACTCGGGGTGCGCGGAAGGTCCATACGATCTGGTCCAGCGCCGGATCGTCGACGGTTTCCCCGCCGGTGAGGTGGTGCAGGAGGATCCCCCACACGTCACCCACCGGGATGTTCACGGCGCCGATGCTCACCGCCACCACCATGACGGCGACGAGAGCCAGGAGCAGCCCGGTGACCGCGAGCGGCAGTCGCGGACCGCTCAGACCTTGTCGGGGTGCAGCATCCCGGCGATCTTCTCCACGGCCAGGTCGTTGCTCGGGCCGAGGTACATCGAGTCCGACAGCGCCACGTACGTGTTGTTCTTCGCGGCCGGCCACTGGGGGAACTCCTTCAGCAGTTTCTTGGCGTAGGCCGCCGGGTCGGGGTCGTTGTAGCCGATGACGACGAGCGCGTCGACGTCGGTGGCGGCCACCTTCTCCTTGCTCAGGTCGGCGAAGGAGGTCTTGGAGGCGTTCTCGAAGGCGTTGCTGCCGCCGGCCTTGGCGAGGATGTCGTTGTAGATGCCCTTGGCGACGACCGAGCTGAAGTCGTTGCCGCCCATGGCCATGTTGGAGAACAGGACCATGACCTTCGGCGCCTTCTCGCCCTTCACCTTGGCGGAGACGGCGGCGATGCTCTGCTCCGACGCGGCGATGAGCTTCTCGACCTCGGCACTCTTGCCGAAGATCTTCCCCATGTCGCGCAGCAGTGTGTAGCTGTCGGCGATGGTCATCTTCGAGGTGTCCTGGTCGCAACCCTGCGGCGAGACATAGGAGTTGGCGCCCACCGCTTTGAGCTGCTCGCGGGTGGCGAAGCCGTTCTTCTCGTCGAAGCCGTACGCCGTCGTCGACAGCACCAGGTCGGGGCGCAGCCCGATCATCGCCTCGCGGGGGATGTCGTAGGCGTCGTTGAGTTTGACGTCACCGGTGGGCAGGGCCTTGATGGCTGCGGCCCGGCCTTCGACCTCGGACATGCCGTAGGTCTGCTGATTGGCGACGATCTTGTCTTCAAGACCCAGGGCGAGCAGCGTGGAGACCTCGGCGACCGAGGCGCCGTTCATGACGACGACCCGGCTGGGCGCCTCGGTGAACTTCTCGGACGTTCCGCAGTTGTCGAGGGTCACCGGGTAGCCGGAGGTACCCGCCTGCGCGGACGCCTTGCCGCTCGTCGCGGCGGTCTTCTCCGTCGAGTCGGCGCATGCCGTGGTGACCAGACAGAGGGCGCCGGCCAGGGCGATGGCGACCGGCCGTTTCTTCGGCATTGCGGGCTCCTTGGTGCGGGGTGTTCGTGATGCGACGGGTTCTGTTGCAGTAGTCGGGGGGTGGTGTCCGTGAGTTCCCGGACGTGCCCAACTACTTTGCGGGGACGGGGAGATGAGCCTGTCGTCCGACCGGCGCGGGGAGCGTTCCGGTGGCGACGCAGTGGTCGAGGTAGCGGAAGACGAGGTCCCGGTCGACGGGCGGGAGCGTGATGCCGCTGCCGCGCAGGCCGTTCACGACGTTGTCGGTGCGGACGTGTCCCAGGCGCAGATCGGGCCCGGTGGTGTCGTCGGTGGCCGTGTCCCAGGCGTCGAGGAAGGCAAGCGTGGTCGCCGCGACGCCGGAAGCCGCCCGTGGAAGCTCGGCCCGCCACTGGGCCAAGGGCAGGCGACGCAGCCGGTAGCCGTACTCCCCCACCCAGTCGTAGATGTCTCTCAGTCGTACGGGCGCGGTCGCGGCGTGGTTGAAGACCGTCGCGACGGGCGGCTGCTGTCCCAGGCTGAGGTGCACGAGGGCCTTGGCGACGTGATCGACCGGCGTCCAGGTCTCCTCCTCGAACAGTTCGGGGACGAGCCCTGCGGGGACTCCGGCGCGCAGCACGCTCCACAGGAAGTCCCGCTCGTTGACGTATCCGGTGGTGCGCGGGCCGACGATCCGGCCGAGCCGATGCACGGTGACCGGCAGGCCCCGCTCTGCGGCCTGTTCGAGCAGGCGCTCGGCGGCCCACTTGGACTGCTGGTAGCCGTACCGCAGCCCGCGGTGGGCCGGGAGAAACGCCTCCGGTACCTCGGGGGCGAGGCCGAGGGGCGGGGCGACCGACAGGGTCGACACGAAGTGCAGCGGGGTCGAGCGTACGGCCGCCAGGCGCAGCAACTCCCGGGTGGACTCGGTGTTGGCGGCGCGGAGTGTGGCGTACTCGCGCATGATGCTGACGGTCGCCGCGTTGTGGAGGATCGCCGTGCAGGTACGGGCGAGGTCGGCGAACGTCCCGTCGGTCAGGCCGAGTTGGGGGCGGGCAAGGTCGGCGGGGATGGTGGTGATGCGGGCGCGTGCGGCGGCCGGGAGGTCGAGCCGATGCGTCTCCAGGGCCAGTTGGACACGTGCGGTGGCCTCGGCGGGGCCGGGGGCCCGGACGAGGCAGACGATCTCCGCCGTGGTGCTCGTGAGGAGTTCGGCCAGGAGGTGTACGCCGACGAAGCCGGTGGCTCCGGTCAGCAGGATTCTGTGCGGTGCACTGTCCGCTCGGGGGGCGACGTCGCCGGGGTGGATGTCCGGGTCGAGGACGGTGTCGGCGAGGAGGGTCGCCGGGAGGGCGGGGGCCTCGGGCCGTGCGGGGGCCCGTTGTCGGAGGAAGGCGGCCAGTTCGGCGGGGGTCGGGTGCTGGAACAGCCAGGCGACCTTCACCTCGCGGCGCAGTTCGACGCCGAGTCGGTTGGCGACCTGGATGGCCTGGAGCGACTGGGCGCCCAGGTCGAACACGTCGTCGTACGCGGAGACGACGGCCACGCCCAGGACCCGTTGCCAGACGGCGCCGATGACGCGCTCCAGCGAGCTGTCGTTCGAGGCCTTCTGTGTACGGGGTTCAGGGGCCGTCGCCGTCCTGGCGAGCGCGTTCCTGTCGATCTTTCCTGAGCCGGTCAAGGGCAGGCGGTCCAGGAACTCGAAGGCCGAAGGGATCATCGCTGCGGGCAGGGTGGCCCTCAAGTGGTCCCGGAGCAGGGCGACTTCCGGGGCAGGCCCGTCCGGCACGACGTGGGCGACCAGACGGCGCGTCCCGTCGGCGAGCACCTGTCCGACGAGAGCGGCATCGCGTACTGCCGGGTGGGTCAGGAGGGCGCTCTCGATCTCGGCGGGGTGGACGCGGTGTCCGCTGATCTTGAACTCGGTGTCCGTGCGGCCCAGGTGGCGCAGTTGCCCGTCGTCGCCGGTCCGGACCAGGTCGCCGGTGCGGTAGGCGCGGGGTGCTCCGGGCAGTGCGTCGAGGGGTGCGAATCGGGCGGCGTCGGGTGCGTGCGCTCCCCGGTAGCCGAGGGCCAGGTTGCCGCCCAGGAGGTGGAGTTCACCGTCGACGACGGCGGCGCGGGTGCCGGGGAGCGGGAGCCCGATGGGGACGTCTCCCGGGGCGAGGGCCGGATCGTGGAGGTCGGCGACGGTGGCGACCACGGTGGCCTCGGTCGGGCCGTACGTGTTCAGCAGCCGCACCGACGTGCCGACGGACTCGCGCCAGCGGTCCACCCGTTCGGGGAGGGCCGCTTCGCCGCCGATGACGACGGTGCGCACCCCGGCGGGCAGGGTGGCCGCGCGGGTCGAGACGGCGTACGCCAGTTCGTGCCAGTAGGCGGTGGGGAGGTCGAGGTAGCTGATCCGCAGCCGTGCGCAGGCGTCCAGGAACCCGGGGACCGACTCGGTCATGTCGTCGGTGCGGACGACGAGGGTGGCGCCCGCGCAGAGGGTGAGGAAGATTTCCTCGACGCTGGTGTCGAAGTGCGGGGAGGCGAACTGGAGGACGCGGTCCTCACGTTGGGGGCCGTAGCGGTGTGCGGCACCGGCGACGAAGTGCGCGAGGGCACGGTGACCGATCTCTACGCCCTTGGGGCGCCCGGTGGAGCCCGAGGTGTGGATGACGTAGGCGAGGTCGTCCGGGGTCGGTGTGGTGTGCGGCGGATCGAGGGTCGGGAGCGACAGGTCTCCGAAGCCGTTGGTCGTCAGGGCGAGTGCGGGACTGGCGTCGGCCTGCGGCTCCGCCGTGCGGGCCGGTGATGCCGGCTGGTCGAGGGGCAGCACCGGCAGATCCCCGAAACCGCCGGCGTGCGCGTCGGTCGTCAGGACGAGGACGGGCCCGGCGTCCGCCAGCAGCTCCGCCCTGCGTGCCAGGGGTGCCGTCGGGTCGAGTGGGCAGTAGGCAGCACCGGAGAGGAGGACGCCCAGGACGGCGGTGATCGCGTCGATGCCCCGGGGCAGGGCGATGGCCACCAGGTCGCCGGGGCCGATCCGGCGGGCGGTCAGCCGTCGGGCCAGTTCGCTTGCCGAGCCGAAGAGTTGGGCGTACGTGAGGGCGTGTCCGTCGTACTCGACGGCGACGGAACCGCCGCGCCTGGCGGCGTGGTCGGCGATCAGGTCGAGGACCGGGCGTGCCGGGCCTGGCAACGGCCCTCCGTCCAGGACGGGAACGGACGACGCCACGGGCCTGCGGGAGCACAAGTCACCGAGGGACCTGTCCGGCTCGGCGAGAGCCTCGCCGAGGAGGCTGAGCAGGTCGTCCCGCAGCCCGGTGACGTCCGACTCCTCGTAGAGGTCGGGGTTGGCGTCCACGGCGATGCGCAGTCCCGCGCCCTCGGCGCGGTCGTACACGTTGACGGACAGGTCGTCGACGGGGCCCGCCGAGACGTTGTGGACGGTGCTGCGGTGTCCGGCGAAGCGCAGGTCGTATGCGAAGGGCATGATGTTGACGCCGGGACCCGACAACCGGCGCTGTCCGCCGACGAGTCGGAGGTCGCGCCGCAGTTGCTCGTAGCGGAAGCGCTGGTGCGGCAGGTTGGCGCGCAGTTCGCGGGAGATCCGGGTCGCGAGGTCGCGGAGGGTGTCCGCGCCGGTGACCGTGACGCGCAGGGGCAGGATGTTGCGGACCGTGCAGGGGACGCGGAGCGATACGGAGCCCAGGCGCCCCATCGTCGGCAGGCTGAGGACGATCTCCGGTGCGCCGGTCGCGTGGTGAAGCCGGGCCACGGTCACCGCCAGCAGCACCTCCGACCAGGTGACCCCGAGGTCCCGGGCGACGGTACGCAGGGTCTGCGTCCGCGCCGGGTCGAGGTCGGCCACCCGCCGGTGGAAAGTACGTGCGGGCAGCGCCGTACGGCCGGCGGGTGTCGCCACGGGCGGGCGGTCCGCGAACCGTTCCGTCCAGTGGGCGCGGTCCTCGGCGAAGCGGGGCGACTCCCGATAGGCGCGTTCCTCGTCCCGTACCGATGCGAGGGTGCCGAAGTCGCTGTCGTCCACCGGATCGCCCGCCGCCAGGGCCGTGTAGACCTCGGCGACCCGGCGGGCGACCAGCGACAGGCCGTAGCCGTCGAGGGCGATGTGGTGCACGCGGTGGTACCAGAGGTATTCCCGCGGTGCGATCCGCAGGAGTGCGTGGCCGAAGACGGGGTCGCGCGCGAGGTCGACGGGACGGGCCATGTCCTGGTCCATCCAGGCCAGGGCCGCCGCGTGCGGGTCGGGCTCGGCGGTGAGGTCGGCCGTGTGCAGTACCCAGTCGTCCGCCGGGGCGGCCGTCTCCCACGGCCGGCCCGTGTCGTCGACGACGTAGGCGACGTTCAGGGCCTCCGTCTCCGCGACCACGTGGTGCAGGGCGGCGTCGAAGACGGCCGTGTCCACCGGGCCGTGGATGTGCGCGTACTCGGCCGTGTTGTACGCGGGACTGTCCACGTCGAACTGCTGGCCGGCCCAGATGCCCTCCTGGGCGGCCAGTAGCGGTTGACGCGCCGTCACGTGGTTCCCCCTCGGCGTGATTGGTGTGCTTGGCGTGCGTCGAGCAGCTGCCACCACTGGGCGAACGACGTGCACTCGGCGAGTTCGACGAAGGTCACCTCCACGCCGGCCTCCCGCCAGCGTTCGATGAGGGTGACGATGCGCAGGGAGTCGATGCCCGCGAAGAGGGGGTTCTCGTCGAGGTCGACCTCGACGGGCAGCTGGTACAGGAACTCCGCCAGGTCCGCGCGGAATCCGTCCAGCGTGAGGGGAGCAGGCATGTGGTTCTCTCAATCGGGCCTGTTTGAGGGGCAGTTCGAGGGTCAGTTGACCTTGCGCGCGGAGTCGTCCCAGAAGCGGTCGCGCAGTTCGCGGCGGAGGATCTTGCCGCTGGGGTTGCGCGGGACGCTGTCGATGAACTCGTAGCGGGCGGGCAGCTTGAAGCTCGCGAGTTGCGGGACGAGGAAGGTGTGCAGGTCCCGGGGGCTGGGCCGCTGCCCGGGAACGGGGACGACGAAGGCGTGCACGTACTCGCCCCAGCGTTCGTCGGGAGCGCCGACTACGACGGCCTCGGCGACGCCTGGGTGGCCTTCCAGGACGTTCTCGATCTCGGCCGGGTAGACGTTCTCACCGGCGACGAGGACGGCGTCCTTGATGCGGTCGCGGATGAAGACGTAACCGTCCTCGTCGATGTAGCCGGCGTCCCCGGTGTGGATCCAGCCGTCGACGAGGGTCTCGGCGGTCTTGTCTGGCAGCCCCCAGTACTCGACCATGCGGGCGGGCGTGGCCAGGCAGACCTCCCCGACGGCGCCCGGCGGGAGTTCGCGGCCCTCGGTGTCGATCACCTTGCTGCGTACGCCCGGATAGGGGTGCCCGGCCGCCTGCATGAGCGGGCCGCCGGCGACATGGGCGGCGGGCGGCAGGCAGACGGCGGTGTTGCCGGTCTCGGTGAGGCCGTAGATCTGGGCGAACTCGCAGTCGAGGACGGCGAGGCTCTCCTCCAGCAGGGCCTCGGAGATCGGGGAGCCGCCGTAGACCGTCTTGCGGAGCGTGGTGAAGTCCTTGGCGCCGACGCCGGGTTCGGTCAGCATCATGCGGAGCATGGCGGGGACCACGCAGGCGGTGGTGATGCCGAGGTCGCGGATGAGGTCGACGGCCTGACGGGCGGCGAAGGCGCGCATCGCGACGACGGTCGTTCCGGCGTTGAGGTTCTGGGTGGCCCACCACAGGCCGCCGATGTGGAATCCGGGGATGCCGATCAGCGCGATGTCGCCGTCCCGCCAGTCGATCCAGTCGAGCCCCTCGCCCGCCAGGGCGTCCCGGATCGCGAAGAAGCTGCGGTGGGCGAGGACCACGCCCTTGGGCAGTCCGGTGGTGCCGCTGGTGTAGAGCTGGGCGACCGGGGTGTCCGGGGTCGGGTCGAACTCCGTTTCCCCGTCGGCGTGCTGGGCACGCCACTCCCGTATCGATCCGAGAGGTACGACCGTCTCCGGGGGCGCGGTAGGCATCTTGTCGACGATCGGCCCGAAATCGTCCTCCAGGAACAGGAGTCGGGTACCGGAGTCCTGGAGGATGTGGCCGACCTCGGGCGCGGTGAGCCGCCAGTTGACGGGGACGAGCACGGTGCCGCTCTTGGCGCAGCCGAAGAGGATCTCGTAGTAGTGCTCGGACTCCTTACCGAGGTAGGCGACCCGGTCGCCGGGTGCGAGTCCGGCGGCCTTGAGGGCGTGGGCGACGCGGTTGCTCTCGCGGTGCAGTTGCCCGTACGTCAGGGTGCGGCCCTCGCAGAGGACGGCAGGGAGGTCGGGTTGGCGCTCGGCATGGTGGCGGGTGGTCTGGGCGAGGGTCTTCATGGGCGAACCCTTCGATGGTCAGGGGACGTTGGCCAGGGACCTTGGTCAGGGGATGTTGACGAACGCGAGGGTCGCCTCGCCGTCGCAGCGGCCGGAGGCGGCGTCCCAGTAGCGGAAGGCGGTGCCGGCGTGGAGGAAGGGACTGCCGTCGGGCCGGGTGCGGCGGGTGACGGACCGGAACTCCATCTCCCCGGAGAATGCGCGGGGGTCGACCGGTCTCCGGAAGCTGGAGGAGAAACGGGCGATGAGAATGTCCGGGAGCTGGTGCTTGAAGAAGTCGTCCAGCGTCCAGTCGGCGAATCCCGAGCCAAGACCGTCCTGTACGGTCTTGGCGACCAGGAAATACATCATCTGGTTGTAGCAGATGTTCACCTCGACGGAATTGAGGTGGCCGGTGTCGTCGATGTAGCACGACTCGGAAATCTCGAATTCACAGCGGACGGAAACACGACCGCCCGTTTCCGTGACGACGGCCGAACGCAGGTATTTGCAGTGCTCCTTGTAGGGCGTGAGCACCCGCGCCAGCAGGGCTTCGTCCGTCATGCGGCCCGTCATGCGGCCCGTCATGCGGCCCGTCATGCCGCCCGGATCCCGTCGTGGAGTTTGCGTTCGTCATGGACGGTGACGCGGTAGGAGACGGTCGGCTCGGGCGTGGTCGTGTGCCGGGCGCGGTGGATGAGGCTGCGGTTGTCCCAGACCAGCAGGTCGCCCTTCTCGAAGCTCTGCAGATGGATGTTCTCGTGCTCGAAGCTCTCGTCGAGCTGGCCGGTGGCGTCGAACAGCCGCTTGAGCAGCTCCTCGTCGAGCGGCCGGCCGTCCCGGTCCTCGATGCCGACGGTGAAACCCTCGCTGATGTAGAGGACCGTCTCGCCGGTCATGGGGTGGGTGAAGGTGGTCGGCTGTACGACGGCGGGGGTCTTCCGCTCGACCTCCTCGATGATCTCGGAGAGAGGCCGGTAGACGTCGTGGGGCCGGATCTTGAAGTACTTGCGCACGGAGTGCCGGCAGTACGTCCCGCCGATCTCCTTCTTGAGCTCCTCGGGCAGCTTCTCGTACGCCCGGCCCATGTCGATGAAGTACGTGCCGCGGTTCTTCTCGGGAACGACCTGGGGGTGGATGAGGGTGATCCCGAAGGGGTCCGGCATGAACTGGTAGTCGGCGTGCCAGAACTTGCCCGTCTTCGGGACGCCTATCTGCTTGCCGTTCTCCGGCACGTTGGAGGAGACGAACACCTCCGGGACCTCCGGGTGCTTGTACATCGGCTCGTAGTACGTCTCCGGGCGGCCCAGCAGTTTGCCGAGTGCGAGGAACTCCTGAGGGGAGAGGTGCTGGCCCTTCAGGACGGCGATCTTCTTCGTGTAGACGGTGTTCTTGAGGGCTGCTACGTCGGTGTCCGTGGCGGTGGTGTGGTCGAAGCCCTCGACCGTCGCGCCGATCGCGCTGCCGGGCTGTTCCTTGATCTGTATCTGCATGGGTGTTGTTTCCTTCCGTGGGTCGGACGGCGTGGGTCAGACGGTCGTTCGGCGGGTGTCTCGGCGGGTGTCCACGAGTCCGGCGAGGTCGCCGAGGGTGAGGTCGGGCTGGAGTTCGTCGTCGCCGACGCGCACTCCGAGGTCGCGCTCGATGCGGATGCTGATCTCGACCGTGGTCAGGGAGTCGACGTCCAGTTCGCCGAGGGTCGCCTCGGGGCGGAGCCGGTCGGCGGGGGCGTCGTGGAGTCTCGCGAGGATCTCGACCAGTTGGCCGTACGTGGTGGTCATGGTGTCGTCGTCCGTTCCTGTTGAGGGAGTGAGGGCCAGGTGAGGAGGCAGGAGCCCCAGGTGAGGCCGCCGCCGAAGGCGGTGAGCAGCAGCCGGTCGCCGGGGCCGACCGTCTGCCGGGCGGCGGCGTCGGCGAGGGCGAGCGGGATGGACGCGGCGCCCGTGTTGCCGACGGACCCGACATGGGTCACGCACCGCTCCCGTGGGAGGCCCAGGTCGTCGGCGACCGAGTGCAGGATCCGCAGATTCGCCTGGTGGGGTACGAAGTGGTCGACGTCGTCGATCTTCCATCCGGCCCGGGACAGCGTGGCCCGCGCGGACTCGGCCATACGGGTCACCGCGTGGCGGTAGACCTCCTTGCCGCGCATGGCGAAGTGCCGTTCCCCGCGGCTCGGTTCACCCGGCGTGGAGCGCTGCCGGGAGCCACCGGCGGCGACCGTGATCAGGTCCTCGTGGCCGCCGTCGCTGCCGAGGTCGAAGTGGCCGACGGCGCCGGGTTCGTCGGGGTGCCCGGCGCGCAGGACGACAGCTCCGGCGCCGTCGCCGAAGATGATCGCGTTGGCCCGGTCCAGCGGGTCCACGATCGTGGAGTAGGTGTCCGCCCCGATCAGCAGGACGCTCTCCGCCACCCCGGCCGCGATCAGTCCGGCGGCCGAGGCGAGCCCGTACACGAACCCGGTGCACACGGCGCCGATGTCGAAGGCCGCCACCCCTGTCAGCCCTAGCCGTGCGGCAACCGCGGGCGCGGTGGCCGGGCAGGGACGGTCCGGGGTCGCCGTGGCGACGACGACGGCGTCCACCCGGTCCGTCGCGGCGCCGGCGAGAGCGCGGCGGCCGGCCTCGACGGCCAGGTCCGAGGTGGCCTGACCGGGGTCGACGACATGCCGCCGGCGGATCCCGGTCCGGGCCCGGATCCACGCGTCGTCGGTGTCGAGCCGACGCGCAAGCTGCTCGTTGGTCTCCACCCGGGACGGCACCCATCCGCCCAGCCCGCACAGGACGGCGGCAGGAGGGGCGTGGAAACCGGCGGCGGTAGTGGACATGAGGGTTCTCCTGGCATGACGGAGGACGGACCGGGGGCCCGGACACGGGAATGGAGGGGTCGGGAAGGGAGGTCAGGACGGGAAGCGGGTGAGAAAGGGGGCGGTCGGGAAGGCGAGCAGGGCGGCCGAGCGAGAGGGCGAGGCGAGAGGGGCGAGAGGGGCGAGGCGAGAGGGCGAGGCGAGAGGGCAAGTAGGGCGAGGCAATCGAGCAAGGCAGGCGGGCGAAGGAGGCGAGTGAGCAAGGCAAGCGAGTAGGGAGGTCAGTCGGGAGGGAGGTTGAGCGGGGGCGAAGCACGCGGGCGGGCGAGCGAGCGGGCGGGCGAGCGAGCGGGCGGGCGAGCGGGCGAGCGAGCGAGCGGGCGGGCGAGCGGGCGGGCGAGCGGGCGGGCGAGCGAGCGGGCGAGCGAGCGGGCGGGCGAGCGGGCGGGCGAGCGGAGCGGGCGGGCGAGCGGAGCGGGCGGGCGAGCGGAGCGGGCGGGCGAGCGGAGCGGGCGGGCGAGCGGAGCGGGCGGGCGAGCGGAGCGGGCGGGCAGGCAGGCAGGCAGGCGAGCGGAGCGGGCGGGCAGGCAGAGCGGGCAGGCAGGCAGGCGGGCGAAGCGGGCGAAACAAGCAGCGCGGGCGAGATAGGCAAGCGGGCAAGCAAGCGGGGCGAGCGGTAGGCGGGCGAGGCAAACAGTGCGGGCGAAGTAGGCGAGCAGACGGGCAGACGGGCAGACGGGCAGACGGGCAGACGGGCAGACGGGCAGACGGGCAGACGGGGAAGTCGAGCAGGGCGGTCGGGAAGGCAGGGCCTAAGGCCCGCTGGTCCGGGAAGTCTTGGCAGCCCGGCCAGCCCGCCCAACCCGGGCACTCCGGCCACCCGATGCGCCCCGCGCGCTCGGGCCGTCCCGCGCACTCCGGCCACCCCAGCCACCCCAGCCACCCCAAGCCGTACCCCCGAACACCCCCAACGCGACCGCCCCGCAGCCGATGCCCACCGCCGTCGCGAAAACAGCGGTACGGATGCCGTCGAGGAGCAAAGCCCCCGAGGCGCTCTGCCCCACTCCCCCGGCGACCGCGACGAGCAGTGCGAGGCCCACCGCGCCGCCCACCTGGAGGGTCGTCGACGTCAGTCCCGAGGCGATGCCCTGGTCGCCGGCTGCCACCCCGGCGGACGCGGCGATCCACATTCCCGTCCATACGGCGCCCTGACCGAGGCTCAGCAGCACGATTCCCGGCAGCAGTGCGGGAAACGAGCCGTCCGAGGTGAGCGCCAGACCGAGGGCCCCGGCCCCGGCGGCGCCCAGCGCCATGCCGCCGACCAGCATGCGGCGCACGCCGAACGCGGACACGGCCCGTTCGCCGACCTGCGTACCGGCGGCCACCACCACGGCGGGCACGAGGAACGCGAGCCCGGTCGCGGCCGCGCTGTAGCCGTGGACGGTCTGGAAGTACAGCGTCAGGAAGTACGGCACCGAGCTGAACGTGGCGCTGAACAGCGCGGTCACCCCCATCGCCACCAGCAGGCCCCGGTGGGCGAACAGCCGTGCCGGTACGAGTGGTTCACGGGAGCGGCACTCCACGACCGCGAAGAGCGTCAGCAGGCAGACGGACAGCCCGGCGCTGGTGAGGGCCACCGGCGTGCCCCAGCCCTCGGCCGGAGCCTGGACCAGCAGGAACACCAGGAGTGTGGTCCCACCGGTCGCGGTCAGCGCGCCCGCCGCGTCGAAGCGCCGCGTACGGTCCCACGGACCGTCCGCCGGGAAGAGCAGCCACCCGGCCACCGCGAGGACTCCGGCGATCGGCACGTTGACGAAGAACACCGACGGCCACCCGAACGCCTCCACCAGGACCCCGCCGAGGAGGGACCCGAAGCAGAGGCCGCCGGCCCCGGCAGCGCCCCACACCGCCAACGCCCGGTTCCGGTCGGGCCCTTCGTCGTACAGGGTGGTGATCAGGGACAGCGTCGCCGGGAACAGCAGCGACCCGCCGATGCCCTGGACCGCCCTGACGGCGACCAGAACGCCGGGTGTCTGGGACAGGCCGCCCACCAAAGACGACCCCGCGTACAGCAGCGCCGCCAGGACGAACATGCGGCGTCGGCCGAGCAGGTCCGCGGCCCGGCCGCCCAGCAGCAGGAAACCTCCGGTGGCCACGACATAGGCGCTCACCACCCATTGCAGGTCGTGGTCGGAGAACCCCAGTCCGGCGCCGATGTCGGGCAGAGCGACATACACGATGTTGTAGTCGAGCGATATGACCAGCTGCGCCGACGCCAGAACGAGCAGCGGAAGACCACGCGCCTTTCGGAGCTGGGACTTCGCCGAATCTGTCACGAACATCATCGATCACCCCCTCGGGATCACAGAATTCGAAATTCCGGGTGAGGGAATTCCGCCGGTCGATAAAACTCGTCGAACCAGTAGTCGGCCACGGGTGGCGCCGAGTTCCCGCGTCCGAGGCCGGGGACGGGAGTCAAGCCCCGTCCTCGCCCGGGCGGACCACCACCGCCAGCGTCCTCACCGCTCCGCTGTGCTCGAAGTGCAGGGTGAACGAGACGAGGTCACCGGGTTGCCAGCCGGCCTTGACCGGCACGATCACGTCGAGGCCGTCCGGGGACATGGCGAGGCGGTCTCCGGCGGGGATCTCGGCCGAGGTCACCGTCTCCGCGGAGGCGGTGCGCGCGCCGGTCATCAGGTGGCGGCTGAGGGTGAGGGCCCCCTTCCCGACCCCGGCGGACGTCACCTTCAGCAACCGGTCGGCCGATCCTCCGCTGTTGACGATCCGGAAGAAGGCCGCCGTCTCCGGGGTGTCGCCGGTGGGCAGGAACATCCGGCCCTCGGTGACCGCGACGCGCGGCGGGGTGCCCGCGTTGCCGTACGCCGTCCAGGTGCTCAGACCGCCGAGGGCCAGACCGCACACACCGACGGGCGCGAGTGCGGCGAGCAGGGCATCGGTGAGCTGGCGGCGCGTCGGCCGCCAGGGGGCTCGGTCGCTCATGGGGTGTGTCTCCGGGAGGCGGGTGAGGGCTGCCAGGCGCGCAGCCGCAGGCTGTTGGTGACGACGAGCACCGAGCTGGCGGACATGGCCGCCGCGGCGAGCATCGGGTTGAGCAGACCGACCATGGCCAGCGGGACGGTGACGACGTTGTAGCCGAAGGCCCACACCAGATTGACGCGGATCGTGCCCAGCGTGCGCCGGGCGAGGCGGACCGCGTCCGCGAGGGCCTCGATGTCTCCGCGCACCAGCGTGACATCGGCGGCCCCGATGGCGACGTCCGTACCGCTGCCCATCGCGATCCCGAGGTCGGCACCGGCCAGCGCCGCGGCGTCGTTCACACCGTCCCCGACGACCGCGACCCGATAGCCCTGCTCCTGGAGGTCCAGGACGAGTTCGGCCTTGCCCTCGGGGGTGAGGCGGGTGTGCACCTCGTCGATGCCCAGGGCGGACGCGACGGCACGGGCGGGTGCGTCACGGTCGCCGGTGGCGAGCACGGGGTGCACTCCGAGGCGCCGCAACCGCTCGACGGCACGGTAGCTGCCGGGCCGTACGACGTCACCGATCTCGATCAGTGCCTCGGCCTTGCCGTCCACCCGGACCAGCACGGGGGTGTGTGCGGCGGCTTCGGCCACGGCCAGAGCGTCGGCGAGGGCGGTGGGCAACTCGTCGTCCGGCGCGAGGACTTCGACCATCCGGTCCTCGACCCGGCCGCGGACACCCCGCCCCGGCAGGGCACCGAAGTCACTCGCCTCCGGCAGCCGCCGCTCGCCCGACTCCCGCCGGGCGTACGCGGTGACAGCCCGGCCCAGCGGATGTTCCGAGCCCGACTCGACGGCCCCCGCCAGGCGCAGCGCCTCGTCACGTCCGAGCCCGTCCGGTACGGCGGCGACCCGGGCGACGGTCATGTGCCCCGAGGTCAGCGTGCCGGTCTTGTCGAGGACGACGGCGTCGATGTGCTGAAGTCCCTCCAGCGCCTGCGGACCGGTGACCAGGACACCCAGCTGAGCGCCCCGGCCGGTCGCGGCCATCAGCGCGGTCGGGGTCGCGAGGCCCAGCGCGCACGGGCAGGCCACGACCAGGACGGCCACGCACGCGGTGATCGCCGCCTGCGGATCGGCCCCGGCGCCCAGCCAGAACCCGAGCACGGTCGCGGCCAGCGCCAGCACGACGGGCACGAAGACACCGGCCACCGTGTCGGCCAGCCGCTGGGCACGGGCCTTGCCGGCCTGAGCCTCTGTCACCAGCCGTGTGATGCGCGCGAGTTGGGTGTCGGCGCCGACGGCCGTCGCGCGTACGAGCAGCAGCCCGCCCGCGTTGACGGCACCGCCGACCACGGCCGAGCCGGGCCCGACCTCGACCGGTTCGCTCTCCCCGGTGACCAGGGACAGGTCCACGGCCGAACTGCCCTCCGCCACCTCGCCGTCGGTGGCGACCCGCTCCCCCGGCCGCACGACGAAAACCTGCCCGACCATCAACTCCTCGATGGGGACGAGCCGTTCGGAGCCGTCGCCCTCCCGGACGGACACCTCCTTGGCGGCGAGCCGGGCCAGCGACCGCAGCGCCGCCCCGGTCCCGTGCCGGGCCCGCGCCTCCAGGAAGCGGCCCGCGAGCACGAACAGCGGTACGCCGACTGCCGCTTCGAGGTAGATGTGGGCGACGCCGTCGGACGCGGACGGCAGGAGCGTGAACGGCATCCGCATGCCGGGGGTGCCGGCACCGCCGAGGAAGAGTGCGTACGCCGACCAGGCGAAGGACGCCACGACGCCCAGCGAGACCAGGGTGTCCATGGTCGCGGCGGAGTGCCGCAGCCCCCGTACCGCCCGCTCGTGGAAAGGCCAGGCGCCCCACACGGCGACGGGCGCGGCCAGTACGAAGCACAGCCACTGCCAGTTGCCGAACTGGAGCGCGGGCACCATCGACAGGACCAGCACGGGCACCGCGAGCAGGGCCGTCACGACGAGCCGGTCCCGTTCGTGCGTCGTCTCCTCGGGCCCGCCGTCGTCCGTGGCCTCCCGTTTCCTGGGCGGTTCGGGGAGGGCGGCCGTGTAGCCGGCCTTCTCCACGGTCGCGACCAGTTCGTCGGGGCCGACGTCCGCCGGGTGGCTCACCCGGGCCCGCCCGGTGGCCAGATTGACGGTGGCCGTGACGCCGTCCAGCTTGCCGAGCTTCTTCTCGACGCGGGTGACGCAGGCCGCGCAGGTCATGCCGCCGACGGTCAGATCGGTGGTCACCAGGACGGTCGTGGGTTCGGCGCCCATCAGTTGCCTCCTCCGCTCATGTCCATGTCGCCCATGTCGCCCATGTCGTCCGTCTCGCCGGTCCCGCCGCCCGTGCCAGTGCCCGTGCCGGTACCCGTGCTGTGCATCCCGGGCGCGACGGGGCCGGAGGCGGTCCCGGCGGCGTAGGACACCGTGAAGACCAGGGCCAGCAGCAGGAGGAAGCCGCAGAGTGCGGGCGGGGGCGCCGCTCTCCGCAGGACCGCACCCGCGCCGGGTAAGGAGGATTGCCGGGACTCGTCCATCAACCGCGTCTCCAAGTCACGTCGTACGGCGTCGCTCGGATCGCGCCGTACCGGTTGAGTAGTCGGACCGGATGTGGGCCGGGTTCCGGGGCAGCCGTATGGCGCACGTCACATATGCCGGGCGTGATCCACCGCGCCCTGGTGCTGCCCCTTAGGCTGGTCCGTGCAGCTGGTTCGCCCCGTCCGCCAGGCGGGATGCGTCGCAAGAGGGAACCCGGTGGGAATCCGGGACTGCCCCGCAGCGGTGAGCGAGAACGACCGCCGTCATACGCACTGGATCCGGTGAACAGGGTCTGGGAAGCGACGGCCAGTAGGTGTCCTCCGGTCGGAGGGCGTGCTCGCGAGTCCGAAGACCTGCCCGTTGCCCGCGTACGAAGCACTCGTGCGCGGACATCCCGGTGACCTCGTGGGCGGGTCGGCGTACATATCCGGTCGGACGGCCGTCGCGCGTCCGCCCGGTGTGTCGTTCCCTTCGCGCTCCTCGTCCCGTCCCGGGATCCCGGGGAGATATCTCGCGAAGGAGATTTCCGTGACAGCGAAGTCCGCAGCCGCGGCAGCACGGTCCACCGTGTACGGCTACCCCCGTCAGGGCCCGAACCGGGAACTGAAGAAGGCCATCGAGGGCTACTGGAAGGGCCGTTCCGGCGCCGACGCCCTCCGCACCACCGCGGCCGAACTGCGTGCCGCCAACTGGCGCCGGCTCGCCGACGCCGGCATCGACGAGGTCCCGACCGGCGACTTCTCGTACTACGACCACGTCCTCGACACGACCGTGATGGTCGGCGCGATCCCGGAACGCCACCGCGCGGCCGTCGAGGCCGACGCGCTGGACGGCTACTTCGCGATGGCGCGGGGTACGCAGGACGTGGCGCCGCTGGAGATGACCAAGTGGTTCGACACCAACTACCACTATCTCGTCCCGGAGTTGGGACCGGACACCGTCTTCACGACCGACTCGGCCAAGCAGGTCAGTGAACTCAAGGAGGCTCTCGCCCTCGGGTTGAGCACCCGCCCGGTGCTGGTCGGCCCGGTCACCTATCTGCTGCTCGCCAAGCCCGCCCCGGGCGTGCCCGCCGGCTTCGACCCGCTCACCCTGCTGGACCGGCTGCTGCCGGTGTACGCCGAGGTTCTCGCCGATCTGCGGGCGGCGGGCGCCGAGTGGGTGCAGCTCGATGAGCCGGCCCTGGTCCAGGACCGCACTCCGGCCGAGCTGAACGCCGCCGCCCGCGCCTACCGTGCCCTCGGCGGGCTCACCGACCGGCCGAAGCTGCTGGTCGCGTCCTACTTCGACCGGCTCGGCGACGCGCTGCCGGTGCTGGCGAAGGCGCCGGTCGAGGGGCTGGCGCTGGACTTCACCGAGTCGGCCGCCGCCAACCTGGACGCGCTCGCGGCGGTGGGCGGCCTGCCCGGCAAGCGCCTGGTCGCAGGCGTCGTCAACGGCCGCAACATCTGGGTCAACGATCTGGAGAAGTCGCTGTCGACGCTGGGCACCCTCCTCGGCCTGGCCGACCGGGTCGATGTGTCGGCGTCCTGCTCCCTGCTCCACGTCCCCCTCGACACTGCCGCCGAACGCGACATCGAGCCGCAGATCCTGCGCTGGCTCGCCTTCGCCCGCGAGAAGACGACCGAGATCGTCACCCTCGCCACGGGGCTCGCCCAGGGCACCGGCGCCATCACCGCCCAACTGACCGCCAACCGCGCCGACTTGGCCACCCGAGCCGCATCACCCATCACCCGCGACCCCGCCGTACGAGCCCGCACGGCCGCCGTCACGGACGCCGACGCCCGCCGCTCACAGCCCTACGGCGAGCGTGCCAGGGCCCAACGCGCCCACCTGCGCCTGCCGTTGCTGCCGACCACCACCATCGGCTCCTTCCCGCAGACCGCCGAACTCCGCACCGCCCGCGCCGACTTGAGGACGGGCCGGATCGACCAGGCGGCGTACGAGGATCGCATCAGGACGGAGATCGGCGAGGTGATCGTCTTCCAGGAGAAGACCGGCATCGACGTCCTCGTCCACGGCGAGCCCGAGCGCAACGACATGGTCCAGTACTTCGCCGAGCAGCTGACGGGGTACCTCGCGACGCAGCACGGCTGGGTGCAGTCGTACGGCACCCGCTATGTCCGCCCGCCGATCCTGGCCGGCGACATCTCCCGCCCCGAACCCATGACGGTGCGCTGGACGACGTACGCCCAGTCCCTCACCTCACGCCCGGTCAAGGGCATGCTCACCGGGCCGGTCACCATGCTGGCCTGGTCCTTCGTCCGCGACGACCAGCCTCTCGGCGACACCGCCCGCCAGGTCGCCCTCGCCCTGCGCGACGAGGTCAACGGCCTTGAGGCGGCCGGGACTTCGGTCATCCAGGTGGACGAACCCGCACTGCGCGAGACGCTGCCACTGCGGGCCGCCGACCGTCCCGCCTACCTGGCCTGGGCCACGGAGGCGTTCCGGCTGAGCACCGGCGGTGTCCGTCCGGACACCCAGATCCACACGCACATGTGCTACGCCGAGTTCGGCGACATCGTCCAGGCCATCGACGACCTGGACGCCGACGTCATCAGCCTCGAAGCCGCCCGCTCCCACATGCAGGTCGCCCGCGAACTCGCCGCCCACGGCTACCCGCGCGAGGCCGGTCCCGGCGTCTACGACATCCACTCCCCGCGCGTCCCGAGCACCGAGGAGGCCGCCGACCTGCTCCGCACCGGCCTCAAGGCGATCCCCGCCGAGCGCCTCTGGGTGAACCCCGACTGCGGCCTGAAGACCCGCGGCTGGCCCGAGACCCGCGCATCGCTTGAGCACCTGGTCGCGGCAGCCCGCACGGTCCGTGAGGAACTCGCCGCGCCCTGACGGCAGGCCCCATAGGCCGGGGAAGGGCTGCGGACGGGGGAGCATCTCTGTTGCTCCTCCCCCGTGGTCCTCCCCCGGCACCGGCATCGCGGAAGACGGGCCCATCGAGTTCATGCCGCCGCGCAGTGCGGCGGCCGAGGCCGGGCTCTGGACGGCGATCCGGCGCCTGGAGGAGCTGTCGCCCACGATCGTCGTGATCCGCTTCCGACCGAGCGGGTGTCGGCGGCCCGTTGCAGCGTCCCGGCCGTCACAGCCCGTCCTGCGGAGCGGAAGGTCGTGCCGGGCGCCGGCTCGGCTCGGGTCCGGCGGCACCGGACGTGGGGTTCTGCCAGGCCTGGAGCAGCCGGCACAGACGACGAGCCGGTGTCTCGCTGGGGACGAAGAGCACTGCCGCCACCAACGCCAGTCCGCCTACGGCGAGTGCTCCGGCCGCCCATGCGGTCAGCCCTCCCTGCACCATGGCCATCACGAACGCGGCCACTGTCCCGAGGACGGCACCCAGTCGCGCCGCCCCGCTCGTCATCGCGGTTCCTGACGTAAAGGGCGGCGCAGCGTCATCGACAGTCGGGGGGTGCCGAGCAGGACGCGGAGTGTGAAGCGGGTGCGCGCGCGGCGGGTGGTGTGGGTGGCCAGGTCGGCGCCCCATTCCTCCTGCCAGCGTGCGCGTTGCCCTGCGGGCAGCAGCAGAGTGCATGCTGTCAGGAGCCGTCCCGTGACGGCGTACGAAGACGGCGCCGGTTGCAGGACCGCCGAGGCGAGGTCCCGCAGTTCACGGCCGACCGTATCCAGGCCCGCCGCAGAGGCCACGGGCACGAACACCTCAAGGGTTTCACGGGCCTTGAGAAGCTGCCTGGCCCTGGCCAGGAACGTGATGGTGCGCATGTTGTGGAGCCGGTCGGCGAGTCGGACGGCCAGCACGGCCATCTCCGGTGACGGGTCGGCGACATCGGACGCGGGCATCGTCGCCCTGCCGTCCTGCCAGTACCAGGAGACCTCGGCGGCTCCGATCGCCGCGATCAAGTCGGCGACTTCTGGGCCGAATCGGTCGGCGATCCGTTGCGGAGGACAGGCCGTGTCGTCCAGCACGTCGTGAAGCAGCGCCGCGCACACCACGTGCGGGGGCAGCCGGAGATCGGCGACGATGGCGGCGACGGCGAGACAGTGGGTGACGTAGGCGTCCCCGCTGCGGCGCCGCTGGCCCTCGTGCCAGAAGGCGGCCTCGGCATAGGCGCGTTCCACCGGGGCGGTGTCGGACTCGGGGTGGTGTGCGCGGACAGCGGCGAGCAGGCCGTCGAGGGACTGTGCCTTGCCTGCCCGTACGACACGGCGCGCCCCTGACCGGCGGCGGGCCTTCATGACGGGCCTCCCTCGGTCGCCGGGCGGACGGCCGCCCAGCCGGGCAGAGGTTTCTTCCGGGACCGGTAGACGCGGGCCAGGGCGTCGCGGGCCTGCTCGGCGCCGTCCTGGGTGATCCGGTAGAAGCGGCGGCGTGGGCGCCCGGCCGTCTCATGGACAGCCGGGTCCTCCCAGACGCTGTCCACCCAGCCGACCTGTTCCAGCCGGGCAAGGATCGGATAGATCGTGCCCGACGGCAGTCCCGCCACCCCGCACAGCTCCAGGCCGTACCGCTGCTCGGCGGGATCCTCCAGCAAAGCCCGCAGGACCAGTTGGGTCTGCAGGGTCATACGCGGCGTACCCATGCCCGTACTCTACATAGCCCATATACAGGCTGACTAGAGGTGCGGGCAGGAGTCCGATCCCACGCGACGGTAATCGTTTACGTCATAAGCGGTCGCACGCCTCTTGATAGGTGTCACTGGTCTCACCTAGCTTGGCAGCAAACGATTACTACACCACCCCGCAATCGACCTGGATCTGACGACGACCGCACCCGGAGCCGCAGCATGTCCGACAGACGTCACCAGCCGTCGTACGCCCAACGCCCCTCCCGCCGTACCGTCCTCGGCGCCATGACCGTCGGCGCCGCCGCGCTCGGCCTGCCCGCCGTGGCGCCGGGACGCGCCATGGCCGACGAAGCGCCGGCCGACGACGGTCTGCCCGTCCTGCGCACCTGGCGCAGCCCCAACGGTTTCGTCCACCCCGGCATCGGTGTCTCGGCCGGCAATCTCCGTCTCGCCCGCGCCCAGGTGCTCGCCGGCCGCGAACCCTGGGCGAGCTACTACGCGGCGATGCGGCAGACGTCGTACGCCTCCACGACGCTCAAATCCAAGAACCTGGGCAGCGTCCCGGACCTCCCGGGCACCGACACCTTCGCCTCCCAGGGCACGGAGTCGAAGCTCATCGAGGACTCCTGGGGCGTGCTCACCCAGGCGATCCTGTTCTTCGTCACCGGCGACCCGGTCCACCGCGCCAACGGCATGCGGATCATCCGGATCTGGAGCCACATGGCCCCGGACAAGTACGCCTACTACGCCGACGCCCAGATCCATTCCGGCGTGCCGCTCTATCGGCTGCTGGCCGGGGCCGAGATCTTCCGTGCGACCGACCTCGACGCCGCGTCCACCCCGTACGCCGATTACGACATCGTCTGGCACGACTCCGACACCGCGAATCTGACGGCCAATCTCGTCGTCCCGATGACGGAGACGTTCCTGCACAAGAACACCTACTACTACAACCAGCATCTCTACCCGCTGGTCGGCGCCCTGGCCGGCTACATCTTCACCGACAACCTCGACCGCTATCGCGAGGGCGTCGAGTGGTACACCGTCAACTCCACGACCACGCGGCCCGAGCAGAACGGCGCGATCGCCTCGCTCTACCCGAGGATCGACAGGAAGGACCCGCTCAACACCTTCGGCCGTTCCTTCATCCAGCTCCAGGAGATGGGCCGCGACCAGGCGCACGCCGAGGACGACGTCTACGCCGCCACCGGCCTGGCCCGCATCCTCACCGTCCAGGGCACCCGGGTGGACCCGGTCAAGGGCACCGTCTCCACGGCCCGTGACGCCGTCAGTCCCTACCGCTTCCTCGACAACCGCCTACTGACCGGCAACGACCCCTTCTACCGCTACATGCTGGGCCACGCGATCCCCTGGATCGACACCACCGGCGGCCCCGGCAAGGTCTCCGAGGCGTATCGCGGACGGCTGTTCAACCCGCTCGACGAGCTGTACCACGTCTACACCTACGAGCAGCCGGCCGACCTCCGGAAGGAGGCGCCGGGCCTGCTGGAGACGCACCGCGACGCCGAGGGCCCGACCTACTACTACGGCAGCTCGCTCGCGAACTTCTGGGGCGGCATCCAGCCCAATCCCGAGTACTGGCTGTCCCTGCCCAGGGCCGTCGCGGGCCAGACCCCGCCCGAGCCCAGCGGCCCGAACGTGCCGTTCGCGACCAAGAGCATCCTGCTGGACGGCCGTTCGAAGGTGCGGGCCGAGGACGGGCACGAGTTCGTCCGGGTCCGCCCCTCGAAGAAGGGAAGCGTCGTCGCCATCCGGCAGCTGATGTACGGCGACACCTCGAAGTACTACCCGGTCGGCGTGCGCTTCCGTACCACCGCCTCCGCGACCCTGGAGATCAGCCGCGACCGCGGCAGCGCGCCCTACTACACACTCACCGTGCCCGACACACACGGCCAGTGGCGTTACCTCACCTACAACCTCCAGGCCTCCGTCGTCCCCACGACCGTCGTCGGGAACTACATCGCCTACTACCGGATCAAGGGCCGGCCGCACGGTACCGTCGACCTCGACCACGTCAACCTCCTGGCGGTCAGCCAGCTTTCGCCGCCACTGTTCCCGCAGGGCCTCACCACGACGATGATCGGGCTCAGGGGCGCACCCCTGACCCGCTCCCTCGCGGCCACCGACCCGAACTCCTCGGACACGGTCACGTACGAGGCCGAGGGGCTTCCGGCGGGCGCGCGGCTCGACGCGGCGACCGGCACGCTGACCTGGACCCCCGGCGCCTCGCAGACAGGCCCGCACACCTTCCATGTCGTCGCCTCGGACGGCACGGTCGACACCGTCCTCGACGTGACCCTCCCGGTGGCGGCCGACCGGGCGTCCGCCTACCGACTCGCCCTCGCCGCCTACGACACCGCCGCCACCTACACCACCGCCTCCCTCGCCCTCTTCCAGCCCGTCGCCGACTCCGTCAGGGCGTCGACGGACACGGCGGACGACGAGACGTTCCTCGCGAACCTGGCCACCCTCCAGGCGGCGGTGAGCAAGCTTCAACTCCTCTCTCCCCGCCTGGCCGATGACGGCAGCCTGGCCTATCCCTCCCTCGTCTCCTCCCCCACCCTGACCGCCGCCGCGATCGCCAACATGACCGACGGCGACTTCAACACCACCAGCGGCGATCTGCGGGCCCCGTTCGTCCTCGACTTCGGCGTCGACCACCGCTTCTCCGCGACCGCGTTCGGCCTCCAGGCGCGCTACAACTTCGCCAACCGCTCGCAGGGCGCCAATGTCTACGGCTCCAACGACAAGGTCACCTGGACGAAGCTGACGGTCAGCGAGACGACCGACACCACGGACGACGACTTCGCCCTGGAGACCATCGACGTCTTCGACCAACTGCAAGGCGAGCAGTACCGGTTCCTCAAGGTCCAGGTGGATTCCCCGGGCGTCCCCACCGATCCCGCCTACCCGGGCATCTCCTCCTTCAGCGAACTCCGTATCCACGGCGACCGCCACGAGGCCGTCAACAAGATCTCCTCGGCGGTCCTCTCGTCGGACAACGCGCTCCCGGGCCGTGCCGTGGGCGGCGACACCGTCACCCTCACGCTCGCCGCGAAGGAGGCCGTCACCGATGTCGCGGTGGCCATCGAGGGGCAGCCGGCCGAGGTCACGCGGGGCGGGGACACCACGTTCCGCGCGCGGGCCGTCCTGCCCGACGACATCGACTCCGGCCGCCCACTCCGCTTCAGCGCCGACTACACCACGGCGGCCGGCGCCAAGGGCTCGACCCTCTACGCGACCACAGACGACTCGTACCTCTACCTCTCCAACGAACAGAACATCGTGAACGGCGTCATGGCCAAGGCGGACCTGGTGAGCCTCACCGGTACGTCCGAGTCCACCAAGGCGGCGGCCACCGCGCTGCTCTTCGACGCGAAGCTCACCACGTACACCGACACCCGCGCGGTGAACGGCCAGTACTACATCGTCTGGGACTTCCGCGAGGGCGGCTCGCTCGCCCTCGACCGCGCCGACCTGATCGTGCGCCAGGACTCGTACGGCACCACCCGCGCCGCCGGGCTCCAACTCCTCGGCTCCCACGACCTCGTCACCTGGACGGCCATCACCGCCAAGGCCCAGGCGACCCTCCAGTGGCAGAACCTCGCCCGCATCGACACCGCCGACGACCCGGTGCCCTACCGGTACGTACGGCTGTCCAACACGAACATCATCAACCTCTCCGAGGTGCGCTTCTTCGGTACGTACACGGCACCCGGCGCAAGTTGAGGAACACGGGGCAAGGATGCGCTCAACTGACGTACACACAGAGGCTGTTGGGACGTAGGTTGTGCGTCGAACCATCCTTGCCCTGTCCATGGCCCACGCCCTGCCGAGAGACGGAACGCCGCCCATGAGCGAGCAGATCGACACATCGGTGCCGCATTCGGCACGCATCTGGAACTACTGGCTGGGAGGGAAGGACAACTACCCCGTCGACAGGGCGGCCGGTGACGCCTACACGGACGTCTTCCCCGGCATCGTCGCCATCGCCCGCGGCAGCCGTGCCTTTCTGGCCCGCAACATCACCTTTCTGGTTACCGAGGCGGGCATACGGCAGTTCCTGGACGTCGGGACCGGGCTGCCCAGCGCCGACAACACCCACCAGGTCGCCCAGCGCATCGCGCCCGAGACCCGGATCGTCCATGTCGACAACGACCCGATGGTTCTCGCGCATGCCCGTACCCTGCTCCACTCCACGCCGGAGGGGGCGGCCTCGTACATCGAGGCCGACGTCGTGGACACCGACCGCATTCTCAAGGCCGCCGCGCAGACGCTCGACCTGTCCCGGCCGACCGCGCTGATCCTCAGCAACATCCTCGGGCATGTGGCCACTTACGAGCAGGCCCGGTCGATCGTCACCGAGCTGATGGCCGCGCTGCCGTCCGGCAGTCATCTCTCCGTCAACGACGGTTCGGCGGGCATCGATCCCGTCTTCGAGCAGGCGCAGAACGCGTACAACGAAAGCGGCGCCGTCCCCTACAACCTGCGTACCGTCGAGGAGATCACGTCCTACTTCGACGGTCTGGAGCTGCTCGATCCCGGTGTCGTCTCCGTCCCGCTCTGGCGGCCGGACACCACATCGCCCGCGCCCCAGGTGGTCGCCGAACACGGTGGGCTCGCCCGCAAGCCGTGACCCGTGGTGAGGAGAACGGCCGGTCTCAACTACCGGGCTGCGGACGTGGTTTCACCAGGCCGCTCTGGTAGGCGATGACGACGAGCTGGGCGCGGTCGCGGGCGTCCAGCTTGGTCATGGCCCGCTGGATGTGGCTGCGTACGGTCAGTGGGCTCAGGACGAGCTGCTCCGCGATCTCGGCGTTGGACCTGCCGTACGCCGCCAGGGCCATGACTTCGCGTTCGCGGTCGGTCAGGGTCTTGACGGCGTCGGGGAGGGCGAGGAAGTGGTCGGTGTCCGGGGTGGTCAGGAAGCGGGTGACGAGGGCCCGGGTGGCGGTGGATGAGAGGAGGGCGTCGCCGTCGGCGACCGTGCGGATGCCTGCCAGCAGGGTGTCGGGGCTGACGCCCTTGCCGAGGAAGCCGCTCGCGCCGGCGCGCAGGGCCTTGGCCACGTTCGCGTCGTTCTCGAAGGTGGTGAGGATCAGGATGTGGGTGTCCGAGAGGTCCGGGCGCGCGCAGATGGCCGCCGTGGCGGCGACTCCGTCGAGGTTCGGCATCCGGATGTCCATGACGACCACGTCGGGCCGGTGCGTCGCGGTGAGGTCGACGGCTTCCTGGCCGTCGGCGGCCTCCGCGACGACGGTCATGTCCTCGGCCGAGTCGACGAGGATGCGGAAGGTGGCCCGGAGCAGGGCCTGGTCGTCGGCGAGCAGGACGCGGATGGTCATGGGGCCAGGCCTTCGTCGTGACGGCGTTTGTCGCTGACTTCGTTGCCGGTGAGCGGGAGGGTGCAGGTGACCTCGAAGCCGCCCTGCTGACCGCGGCCGGCGTGGAAGGTGCCGCCCACCGCCGTCGTGCGCTCGCGCATGCTGAGCAGTCCGAAGCCGCCTGCGGAGTGGCGGGCGGGCGCGGGGCGGTCCAGTGGGGTGTCGTTGGTGACCGTCAGGGTCAGCCGGCGGCGGGTGTAGGAGAGCCGGACCCGCGCGGTACGGGTCGTGGCGTGTTTGGTGACGTTGGTGAGTGCCTCTTGGAGGATCCGGTAGGCCGTGAGGTCGAGCACGGGGGTCAGCGGGTGCGGCGGGCCCTCGGTGGTGACGGTCACCTCCAGGCCGGCCGCCGAGCAGGCGTCGATCAGGGCGGGCAGTTGCCCGAGTCCCGGTGCGGGGGCCAGTTCGTCCGCGGGATCGGTGTCCTGGTGCAGGAGCCCCACGGTCGCCTTGAGTTCACGCAGCGCCGCGCCTGTGGACTCCGGCAGTCTGGCGACGATCTCCAAGGCCTTGTCGGGGTCGGTCCGTGCGAGGTGGGCCGCGGTGCCCGCCTGGGCGTCGGCCAGGGTCAGATGGTGGGCGACGACGTCGTGCAGTTCGCGTGCGATGCGCATCCGTTCCTGGATCACCCGGTGGCGGGTCTCCTCCTCCCGTTCGCGGGCCGCGTGTTCGGTGCGGGCCACGGCGTACTCGCGGCGCACCCGGACGTAACTGCCGAAGACCGCGGACAGCAGCGCCCACGCCGCCGGATTGACGAGGGCGAGGATCAGGGAGTTGTGGTACGAGGGGAGGAACAGCCCGGCGACGATCATGCCGGCGGCGGCCGTCAGCGCGCTGTTCCAGGTGGTCCGGCGGGAGGTGCGCACGCTCGTGAAGTACAGCGAGACCAGGAGCGGGCCCATCAGCCCGGGCGTCAGGAGGTAGCCGAGGAACCCCTGGCCCATGCTGCACAACAGGGTGACGGCGAGGACCGGGAGCGGGCGGTCGCGGCGCCAGTGGAGCGCCGCGCAGGCGATCGCGGACAGGGCCAGGCCGGGCCACAGGAGCGGTGTCTCGGACATGATCACGCGGGTGAAGGCGACGCCGCAGCCGGTGAAGGCGAACAGCAGGACCAGGATCGCGGCGTCGACGGCTTGCGGGCGGTTCGCTGCCCTGCGCTGCCAGTTTGTGCTCATCACGCTCCGAGACGGTTCCACAGGCAGAGTACTTGGGCATGGCGGGGCCACGGCGCCGTCGTGTCCGGCGCCGCGGCCCACCCGTGCGGATCGCGTCAGAGACGGGCCGGTTCCTGTCGCGCGGGCTCGCTGTGCGTCGGTCCGGTGCCGGGTGCCGGCGACGCGGTGAGCCCGGAGCCCTCGACGTCGACGCGGGGCAGCAGTCGGTCGAGCCAGCCGGGCAGCCACCACGCCTTGTCGCCGAGCAGGGCGAGTACGGCGGGTACGAGTGCCATCCGTACGACGAAGGCGTCGAACAGGACGGCTACGGCGAGACCGAAGCCGATGGTCTTGATCATCGCCTCGCCCGCACCGATGAAGCCCGAGAACACCGCGATCATGATCACCGCGGCGGCGCCGACCACCCGCGCGCTGTGCCGGAAGCCGGTGACGATCGCCTGCGGGGCCCGGCCACCGTGGACGTACGCCTCCCGCATGCGGGCGACGAGGAACACCTCGTAGTCCATCGCGAGGCCGAAGACGATGCCGACGAGGAAGATCGGCATCAGGCTCATGATCGGACCGGCCTGCTCCACGCCCAGCAGGTCCGCGCCCCAGCCCCACTGGAAGACCGCCACGACCGCGCCGAGGGCGGCCAGTACCGACAGCAGGAACCCGAACGCGGCCTTGACGGGGACGAGGACCGAACGGAAGACCACCAGCAGCAGGAGCAGGGCGAGGACGATGATGACGGCCAGGTAGGGCACGAGGGCGTTCTGGAGGGCCTGGGCGATGTCGATGTTCATCGCGGTGCTGCCGGTGACCTCGAAGGTCGCGCCCGTCTCGTGTTCGAGGTCGGCGCGTTCCGCGCGGATCGTCCTGACGACGTTCTTGGTGTCCTCGGTGTTCGGTCCTGCGGTCGGGACCGCCGAGAAGAGCGCGGTGTCACCGGCCGGGTTGAACCGCGCCGGAGAGACGGACACGACACCGCGGGTCGCGCCGATCTCCTGGGCGATCCCGGCCACGGCCGCCTTGGGGTCGGCGACGCCCTTGGTGTCCACCACGATCGTCAGGGGGCCGTTGAAGCCCGCGCCGAAGCCGTCCGCGAGGGCGTCGTAGGCGCGTCGCTCGGTCGAGGAGACGGGCTTGGACTCGGCACCCGGCATGCCCATCTCCAGGCTCGCGGCGGGCAGCGCCAGCACACCAAGGCCCGCGACGCACGCCACCAGCACGGTCCACGGGCGGCGCAGCACGAACCGCGCCCACCGGGTACCGCCGTTGTCCGCGTTCCCGGTCGAACGGCCTGCCTCGGGACCTCGTTTGCGCAGGGCACGGGAGAGTACGGCGTCCGGCCACATGCCGAGCAGGGCGGGGACCAGGGTGAGGGCGACCAGGACGGCGACGACCACGGCACCCGCCGCGCACAGGCCCATCTTGGTCAGCATCGGTACGCCGACCACCGACAGGCCTGCCAGCGCGATGACGACCGTGAGCCCGGCGAAGACGACGGCGGATCCGGCCGTCCCGACGGCGAGGCCCGTCGCCTCGCGCGGGGCATGGCCGTTGGCGCGTTCCTCCCGGTAGCGCGAGACCACGAACAGGGCGTAGTCGATGCCGACCGCCAGTCCGAGCATGGTGGCGAGCGTGCCCGTGGTCAGGGACAGGCCGAAGACGCTCCCCAGGGCGAGGATGGCGGCCATGCTGACCCCGACCCCGACGAGGGCCGTGAGCAGGGGAAGGCCGGCGGCCGCGAGGGAGCCGAAGGTGATCAGGAGGACGACGGCGGCCAAGGCGACACCGATGGCCTCGGCGGAGCCGCCCGCCGCGGGCTGGGTGGCCAGTGCGGTGCCTCCGACCTCGACCGTGAGGCCGGAGCCGCGGACCTTGGCGATGGCCTGCTCCAGCGCGGCCTTGTCCGCGTCGGTGAGGTCGTCGGCCTTGACCTTGTAGTTCACCGTGGCGTAGGCGGTGGAGCCGTCCTTGCTGACCGCGCCCGTCGTGAACGGGTCGACGGCGGACTCGACCCGCGGTGCGTCGGCCGCACCGGTCACGAGCGTGTCGATGGCGGCACGGTTGGCGGACGCGGTCACCTTCTCGCCGTCGGGGGCGACGAACACGATCCTCGCGTCGGCGCCGTCGGCGTCGCCGCCCGGGAAGCGCTCTCCGATCAGGTCGAACGCCTGCTGCGCCTCGATGCCGGGCATGAAGGACGTGCCGTCGTCGGAGGCGGCCGGAGCCTTGGCGGCGCCGAGGCCGACGGCGCCGAGGAGCACGGCCCACAGCAGCGCCACGAGCCAGCGCCGCCGGAAGGCGGTCCGGCCCAACCGGTAGAGGAAGGTAGCCACGAGAAAGGGATCTCCAGGTCTGGGTTCGGGTGGATCACCAGCCTGGCTCGCGGGGGTGCGCCGGGACATCGTGCTCGTGCTGGCACTCCCGTCTGGTGCCGCTGCACGAGGCGGCGGGGCCCTGTCCTCCTTGAGGATGAGTGCCGATGCCGGGCCGGGTCACGCCCGCCCGGCCGGGTGCTTCCCCGTCACTCGTCCTCGATCACCAGTCCTTTCGCGGCGAGAAGCGGCGCCAGACCGCACATCTCGACGACTGTTCTGCCCGCCCGGTACGCGGCGATGTACCCCGCCTCGGCGTCGACCCGCTCCTGCGACGCGGTGACCGCCCGCTCGGCGTCCTCGCGGCGGACTACGACCACACCGTCGGCGTCGGCGCGCATCACGTCGCCGGGGCGGACGAGTACGCCGCCGACGGTGACGGGCTCGCACATCGGTCCGACGGTCTCCTTGACCGTGCCCTTGATGGACACGCTGCGGGAGAAGACGGGGAAGCCCAGGGCGCGCAGGTCCTCGGTGTCCCGGACGCCCGTGTCGGTGATCAGGCCGCCGAGCCCCTTGGCCTGGCAGGCGTTGGCGAGGACGTCCCCGAAGGAGCCCGCCTCCTCGTAGTTGCCGGCGGACACGACGACGACGTCGCCGGGGCGGGCGTAGGCGATGGCGGTCTGGAGCATGAGGTTGTCGCGCGGGGCGCACTGGACGGTGAAGGCGGGGCCGCACAGGGACATGGTGCGGTCGACCGGCTTGATGGCCGAGTCCAGCGCCCCGAGGCGGCCCTGTGCCTCGTGGATGGTGGCCGAGGAGAAGGCGCTCAGCTGCTCGACCAGGGCGTCGTCCGGCCGCTCGAACTTGGTGCTGACGCGGATCATGATGACCTTTCAGACGGAGGGTGCGGGAGCGGAGGTCAGTGCGGCGCAGGCCGTCGCTATGCGTTCGCAGGCCTCGGTGAGGACGTCCGTGGACGTGGCGAACGAGATACGGAAGTAGCCGGGGGCGCCGTACGCGGCTCCGTGGATCACCGCGACCTGCTGGTCGTCGAGGAGGTGGCGGGCGAAGTCCTCGTCGTTCTCGATCCGGCGGCCGTCCGGTGTCAACTGGCCTATGGCGTCCCGGCAGTTGACGAGGAGGTAGAAGCCGCCGTCCGGGACCGCGCAGCCGAGCTGCGGAACGTCGTTGATGAGCTTCACGGTCTCGTCGCGGCGGGCCCGGTAGACACGCACGGTGTCCTGGACGAAGTCCTGCGGCCCCGTGAGCGCGGCAGCGGCGGCGGCCTGGCTCACGGAAGAGGGGCAGGAGGAGGTCTGGGACTGGAGGGTGTTGATCGCGGTGACCAGGTCCGCCGGGCCGACCCCGTATCCGAGGCGCCAACCCGTCATCGCGTACGTCTTGGAGACGCCGTTGGTGAGGAACACCCGCTCGGCCAGGCGGGGTTCGACGGCGGCCAGGGACGGGGCGGACTCCTCGCGGTACCAGATCTCGTCGTAGATCTCGTCGGTGAGGACGCTCACGTGCGGGTGCGCCAGCAACACCTGGGCGAGCGCGCGCAGTTCGGCGGTGGAGTAGGCCGATCCGGTGGGATTTCCCGGGGTGTTGAGGACGACCCAGCGGGTGCGTGCGGTGATCGCCGCCGCGAGCCGCTCCGGTGTCAGCTTGAAGCCGTCCGTCTCGGGGCAGTCGACGACGACCGGGGTGCCGTCGTTCGCGCGGACCATGTCCGGATAGGACACCCAGTAGGGGGCGGGGACGATGACCTCGTCCCCTGCGTCCAGCGTGGCCATCAGGGCGAGGAAGATGACCTGCTTGGCTCCCCCGCCGACCGTGATCTGCGCGTCGGTGCAGTCGATGCCGTGGCGGGCGCGGAGTTTGCCGGTGATGGCGGCGCGCAGCCGGGGGGTGCCGTTCACGGGGGTGTACTTGGTCTCGCCCGCCTCGATGGCCGCGATCGCGGCGGCCTTGACATGGTCGGGGGTGTCGAAGTCGGGCTCGCCGACGGTCAGGTCGAGGATGGTGAGGCCCTGGCTCTTGAGTTCGCGTACGCGCTGCGCCGCCGCCGTGCTGGGCGAGGGCTTGATACGGCGTACGCGCTCGGCGATGTTCGCAGGCATGGCCTCAGCCCTCGCGGCGCTCGAAGTTGAGGCCGCCGGGGACCTGGAAGGTGGGCAGGATCTCGATGTGGCCGAGGTTGACGTGGCGGGGCGCGTCGACGGCGAACTCGATGGAGTCGGCGATGTCCTCGGGCTTGAGGGACTCGTAGCCGTCGTAGTACTGCCGTTGGGCCTCTTCCATGTCTCCGAGGAGGCGGCCGAAGATCTCCGTCTCCACCCGGCCGGGGCAGATCTCGGTGACCCGGATCCGGCGGCCGTAGCCGTCGACGCGGAGCTGGCGGGAGAGGGTGTGCACGGCTGCCTTGGTGGCGTGGTAGATGGTGTTGCCGCCGAAGTTGTAGACACCGGCGATGGAGCTGATGTTGACGATGTGGCCGAGGTCGCGCTCGACCATGCCGGGCATCAGCAGCCGTACGAGGTGCAGGACGGCCTGGATGTTGACGGCGACCTGCTCGTCGACGGCGAAGGCGTCGGCGGTCAGGATGTTGCCGGTGCGGGAGACGCCCGCGTTGTTGACGAGGACGTCGATCTCCAGGCCGGCCAGTGCGGCGGTGAGCGCCTCGGTGTCGGTGATGTCGACGGCGTGCGGGATGCATCCGGTGGCGTCGGCGAGGGCGTCGAGCCGTTCGGCGTTGCGGGCCACGGCGTGGACTTCGAGGCCGCGCTTGGCGAGTCGCTCGACGACCACGGCTCCGATGCCGGTCGACGCTCCGGTGACGAGGGCCGTCCTGTAGTCGGAGATGGGCATGCTGATGTGCTCCTTGGTGTACGGGGTGCGGGGTGGGGGGTGTGCGGGTGCCTGGAAGTCGGTCAGGCGTCGCGCAGGGGCAGGTGGGCCCGGTCCTTCACCCGTGAGACGGCGACGAGGGTGCCGAGGGCGGTGAGGACGGCGTAGAAGGCCGGCATGTTGATGTTGCCCGTGCGGTCGATGAGGTAGGTCATCAGCAGGGGTGCGGTGCCGCCGAAGAGTGCGGCGGAGACGTTGTAGCCCAGGCCGTAGGCGGAGTAGCGCACCCGGGTGGGGAACAGTTCGACGAGCAGGATGTGGATGACTCCGGTGTGCCCGGCGAACACGACGGCCATGACGCAGGCGCCGAGGACGGCGAGGGCGACGTTGCCGGTGCCGATCAGGAGGTAACAAGGGACGCCGATGGCGGCCATGGCGATCGCGGCTCCGGCGATGACCTTCTTGCGTCCGACCCGGTCGGAGAGGCGCCCCATGTAGGGGATGGCGATACAGATCGCAACCAGGCTGGAGGCGGTGACGAGGAGTCCCTGGACCTTGGTGAACTCCAGCTCGCTGCTCATGAAGGTGGGCATGTAGCCGAACAGGACGTAGTACCCGGAGCCGTTCATCAGGGGGATGAACAGGGCGAGCAGCATGGCGCGGCGGTGCTCGGCGGAGGCGAAGGCCTCCTTGAGGGGGTTCTTCGACAGGCCGCCCTCTTCCTTCAGGCGCGTGAAGTTGGGCGTGTCGCTGATGCGCTTGCGGATGTAGATGCCGGTGATGCCGAGCGGGACGGCGAGCAGGAACGGTATGCGCCAGCCCCAGGACTCCATGCGTTCGGTGCCGAGTCCGCTGGTCAGGGCTGCGGCGATCAGGGTACCGGTGAGCAGGGAGAGGAACGAGGCGATCTGGGCGTAGCTGGTGTAGAGGCCTCGCTTGCCCTCCGGGGCGTGCTCGGCGAGGAAGCTCATCGCGCCGGACGCCTCGCCGCCGACGGAGAAGCCCTGGGCGACGCGGAGCAGGATCAGCAGGGCGGGGGCCGCGATGCCGATGCTCGCGTAGGTGGGCAGGACGCCGATGGCCGCGGTGGCGACGCTGATGAGCAGGATGACGAAGACCAGCATCCGCTGGCGTCCGATGCGGTCGCCGAGGTGGCCGCAGATGACGCCGCCGAGGGGGCGGAAGAAGAAGGAGACGGCGTAGCCGAGGAAGACGAGCTGGATGGCGTTGTCGGAGCCCGGGAAGAAGACGGCGGCGAGCGTTCCGGCCATGAAGCCGAAGATGCCGTTGTCGTACAGCTCGGCGAAGATGCCGACGCATCCCGCGAGGGTGACCTTGCGTGCTGTTCTGGGGTCGACGGTGTTGGGGACTGGCTGGGCGGCCACGGCGGTCATGGCTCTCCTGTCTGGGAGCAGGCTGGGGACGGGGGACGTGCGGCTCCGTGCGGGTGCTTCCAGCGGGTTGGCGGGGAGCGGGTGAGCGAGTGCGGGTGGGTTTGTGTGCGGGTGAGCTATGTGCGGGAGGGCGGGGGTGAGTGGATTTCGTGCGGGCCGGTGGGGGCTGGTCGCGCAGTTCCCCGCGCCCCTTCGTAAGCGGGCCTGTGTGAAGAGGCGCGGGGCGTCAGGCCCCGGCGGGAACCCGTGCCGGTCATCAGGCCCCCGCGGGCGCGCGGATGCGCAGGGCGTCGAAGGCTGCACGGACGCGGGTTCTCAGGGCGTCGACGGCGTGGCGTTGGGTTCGGTGGGCGGTGACTGCCTGGTCGAGGGTGCGGTGGCGGAAGCGGACGGTCTGTCCGGGGCGGACCTGTCCCAGGGCGGACAGTCCGGTGGCGGTGACGACGGCGAGGACGGGGTAGCCGGCCGTGACACCGCGGCCGCGGTGCAGTACGAGGAGTTCGTCCCCGGCGGGCACTTCGACGGCGCCGATGGGGACGCCGCGGGAGAGGACCTCGCCCCGGGTGACCCTCCGGGGCACGTCGCCCCGCAGCCGCAGACCGATGTGGTTGCTCTGCGGACCGACGCTGAAGGGGGCGTCGTACAGGCGGCGTCCGGTGTCTCCGAACTCGGCCCGGTCGGGGCCGTCGGTGACGTCGATGGTCCAGGTGGCGGGGAACGGGAGGACGGGGGCGTTGAGGCGGAACAGCGGGATGCGGGAGAAGGGGTGGTCGATGGGTGGGCAGGAGGTGCGCAGGGCGAGTTCGTCGCCGGCGCGCAGGGCGGGGCCGAATCCCAGGATGGTGTCGGGGGCGCAGCTGCCCTGAAGGTAGTCCGCCTCGAACGAGCCGAGGACGGCGAGGTAGACGCGCAGTCCGCGCCGGATGCCGGTGACGCGGATCGTCTCCCCGGCCCGTACGGAGAGCGGTTCCCACTGCGGGCGGGCCACTTCCCCGACGGTCACATCGGCGGGGGCGCCGGTCACCGCGACGAGGGTGTCGGCGGAGGGCACGCAGGCGAAGTCGAGCGCCGTGATCTCCAGCAGCGGGGCGCGGTCGTCGTTGCCGCACAGGACGTTGGCGACGCGTGCCGAGTGCTGGTCGGCGGCCCCGTTGGCGGGCAGACCGTAGCGGGAGCGGCCGACACGGCCGAGGTCCTGGACGGTGACGATGCCCGCGGTGCGGATCGTGAGGGTGTCAGCCATGGCAGGCCGCCAGCGGCATGTCGGCGTACTCGTCCCACTGCTGGGATGTGATGGGGCGGAACCGAAAAGTGTCGCCGGGCCGGTAGGCGGTGATCGGGTCGCTGTGCAGGTCGAGGACACGTACGGGGGTGCGGCCGAGGAGCGGCCAGCCGCCGGGTGAGGGCATCGGGCAGATGACGGCCTGCCGGCCGGCGACGGCGACCGAGCCGGGATCGACGCGGGTGCGGGGCGAGGCCAGCCTCGGCACCGGCCTCGGGAAGGGCGGGCCGTCGGTCATCGGGGCACCGGCGGGCGCGCCGAGGCAGCGTACGGTCAGGTCGGACCCGGAGTGGAGGGCGACGACCTCGCTCTCGGTCAGGTCGAGTTGACGCGCGACCTCGGGCAGGTCGGGCCCGTGCTCGCCGCCGTAGACGACGGGGACGACGAAGCGGCGCGGAGGTGTCGTCGGGGCGGGGTCAGGGCCGAGACGCGCGGCCTCGCGCGACAGGACGCGCCGGACGGCGTCATGGTCGGTGGCGGTGCAGTCGAACTCCACGAGGAGGGCGTCGTAGGTGGGCACCACGTCGTGGACACCGGTGAGCCGTACGGCGTCCAGGGCGTCGGCGAGGGCGTGGACGAGCCGCCAGGCGTCCTCGGCGTCGAGGCCCACGGCCTTGGCGACCAGGGCGGAGTCGCCGCAGTCCGTGATGGTGACGTGGCCGTTCATGTCAGACGCCCTTCTCGCTCAGCACCTTGTCGAGGGAGGTGATCCCGACTCCGGCGGCGAGGAGCTGTTCGCGGATACGGCGGGCCAGCGCGATCGCTCCGGGGCTGTCCCCGTGCAGCAGGACGGTGTCGCAGGCGACCGGGATGTCCTTGCCGTCGGCGCTGCGGACGACTCCCTCGGTGACCATGCGCAGGGTGCGCCGGGCGACCTCGTCGGGGTCGTGGATCACCGCGCCGGGTTCGGAGCGGGGGACGAGTGTCCCGTCGTCGCGGTACGCGCGGTCGGCGATGCCGACGATGCCCACGCGCAGGCCTCGGGCGCGGGCGGCGTCGGCGAGTTCGCCGTCCTGCGCGAGGACGATGAGGGAGTCGTCCAGGGCGGCGACGGCCTCCACGACGGCGCGGGCGTAGTCGGCGCGTACGGCGACCAGGTTGCCCAGGCGTCCGTGCGGGGCGACATGCCGTACGCGGGTGCCGTGGGCGACGGCGAACGCCTGGAGGGCGCCGATCTGGTACAGCACGTCCGTACGGACCTCCTCGGGCGTAAGGTCCATCGCGCGGCGGCCGAAGCCGGCCAGGTCGGGAAAGCTCGGGTGGGCGCCGACGGCGACCTGTTTCTCCGTACAGCCGCGGACGGTGGCGTCCATGATGCGGGGGTCCCCGGCGTGGAATCCGCAGGCTACGTTGGCGGAGGTCAGCATCTCCAGGAGGGCTTCGTCGTCGCCCATCGAATAGGCGCCGAATCCCTCGCCGAGATCGGCGACGAGATCAACCATGGGGGTCATGACGGCCTCCGCGAGAGAATATGAGCAAGGAAATGCGATCACGCCTCGGTGATATTCCGGGAAATATCCAGGGCCGGATGTTCCGCTCAACTTAATCCCCGGCTCACATGACCGCCAATATCCGTTCGGTCTGGCGTTATCGCGAACGGCTATGACCCAGAGCACACCTGGGGCCCACCGGGGCTGTGCTTCGGGATGGCCCCTCCCTACGATGAGGCTCCGTTCCCCGTGGAAGGCCCCGCATGGACACCAGGCGTCTGTACTCGTTCATCAAGATCATTGACGCGGGGAGCATCACGCGGGCAGCCGACATCCTGCACATCGCGCAGCCCGCGCTCAGCCAGCAGCTGTCGGCGCTGGAGGCGCAGTTCGGGCAGCAGCTGCTGATTCGCAGCAAACGCGGGGTCGCCCCGACCGAGGCGGGCCGGGCGCTGTACCGGCACGCCCAGTTGATCCTGCGGCAGGTGGACCTCGCGCACGCCGCCGTCGGGGTGTCCGGCCGGGCGCCCGCCGGCAGTGTGTCGGTGGGGCTCGCGCCGTACAGTCTGGGCGCGGCGCTCGCGTTGCCGCTGCTCAAGAGCGTGCGCGAGCGCTATCCGGACATCCTGCTGCACATCAACGAGAACTTCGGCGGGGTGATCAGCGAGGCCATCATGACCGGGCGGATGGACATGGCGTTCATCTACGGGGCGGGTCCGTTGAGGGGCGTGCAGTTCGAACCGCTGCGCACGGAGGACCTGTTCCTGATCGGGGCACCCGACGGGACGGCTCCGGCGGACGAAGGCGAGGTGAGCCTGGAGGAGCTCAAGGATGTGCCCCTGCTCCTCCCCAGCCGCATCCACACGATCCGGCAGGTGGTGGAAACCGCCTTCCAGCAGGCTTCGCTGGAGCCGAAGGTGGTGGGCGAGGTCGAGTCGGCGCTCACGCTCGTCAACGCGGTGGACGCGGGCCTGGGCGCCACCGTGCTGCCCTGGTCGGCCGCGCAGGCCATTCTCGACGTACGTTCGTTGCCGGTGCGCCGCATCGTGGATCCGACGATCCAGGTCAAATTGTCACTGGTGACCTCCGACAATCAGCCTCTGTCCGAACCCGCACTCGCCGTGCACGATCTGTTTCTGGAACTCATCGCGGCCTTCGATAAGGATCGACAATAGCGTCACACATAACCGCTCTTTGTTTCCGGCGAGTGTCGCCGCTAGTGTCCGGGAAATGAAATTCCACGTGCTCACCACCCGTGAAAACCTGCCCGGCCACGGTCTGCACCGCCTTTCCGAGGCGGCCGACGTCGTGTCCTGGCCGGGGACCGGCAAACCCGACGCCTCGGATCTCGCCGCGCTCGCCCCGGGGGTGAACGGTGTTCTCGCTCTGGGCAACGATCCGGTGGACTCCGCGCTGATGCACGCCGCCGGCCCCTCGCTGCGTGTCGTGGCGCTGGCGAGCATGGGCTTCGACAACGTCGACCGGGCTGCCGCCGCCGAGCGCGGCATAGTCGTCACGCACACCCCCGGGGTCCTCGCGGAGACCACCGCCGACCTCACCTTCGCCCTGATCCTCAACGCCCGCCGTCGGATCGGCGCCGCCGGCGCGTCTCTGGCGTCGGGCTCCTGGGGGCTGTTCCGGATGGACGACTACCTCGGTCTGGACGTCCACGGAGCGACCCTCGGGCTGGTCGGCTACGGCCAGATCGGCCGCGCGGTGGCCCGCCGGGCCCACGGTTTCGGCATGCGGGTGCTCCACCACGACCCGTACGCGCCCGACGACGACCTTTCGGCCTCGGTGGATCTGCCCACGCTGCTGGCCGAGTCCGACGTCGTGTCCCTGCATGTGCCGCTCACCGAGGAGACACGGCATCTGATCTCGGCCCGCGAACTGGCCGCGATGAAGCCGACGGCGACGCTGGTCAGTACCTCGCGTGGCGGTGTCGTCGACGAGGAGGCCCTGCTGCACGCCGTACGGGAGGGGCGGCTGCACTCCGCCGGGCTGGACGTCTTCGAACGCGAGCCGATGGGACCGGAGTTGTCACCGCTGGTCGCCGAGCCCCATGTGATCACGCTCCCCCACATCGGGTCGGCGACCGAGGCCGCCCGGGCCGCGATGGTCGACCTGGCGGTCGACAACATCCTCGACGTCCTCGACGAACGCCCCGCCCGGACCCCCATCCCCGGCAGCTCGGCGGTGCCGGGCACTGCGGCCGGGACCGCCGGGGTACGGGCGTAAGCCACCCATTCGACTGAGGGACCGCGGGATCACAGGGTGAGCAGTTCCTCGTGGAAGCCGCCGAACTCCCGTTCCCGGTCGATGAGATGGATCTCCAGGATCCAGTGACAGTGGCGCCCGGCCTTGTCGGTGCGCCGCATGGGAGTGGTGTTGGCGGGCGCGACGTACGACTCCACGTCCGCGCCCTCGATCCACTCGTGCGGGAACTCGCCGACCAGATGCCCGGCGTGCCAGCCGCCCAGCTCCCACCCGGCCTCCTTCGCGAGCCGCTCCACCTCGGCGTACAACCGGGCCCCGGTGATCTCCGGATCGGCCTCGAAGAAGCGACGGCCCGCCGCGAAGAGCTGCGGCAGGTCGTCGCGGAGCCGGTGCTTGACCGGGTCGTCGCCGAGGACGAAGGTGCGGCCGAAGTCGGCCTCGTACTCCTCGAAGATCGGCCCGAAGTCGGCGAACACGATGTCGTCCGCGCCGATCACCCGGTCCGGCGGGTTCTCCCGGTAGGGCTTCAGCGTGTTCGGCCCCGAGCGCACGATCCGCTTGTGCCAGTGCCGGGTCGTGCCGAACAGCTCGTTCGCCAGGTCCCGGACCCGGTCGCTGACCGCCCGCTCGCCCTCACCGGGCGCGATCAGCCCGCGCTTCTCGATCTCCGTGAAGAGCCGCTCGGCCTTCGCCTGGGCGTCCAGCAGCCGCGCCGCACGCGTGGGTTCGTCATCCGCCATGGGCCGAACGTAGTTACCCAGATCGCTTCCGGCAACGCGATTCCAGCCCCCGGACCCGGGTCCCGTGCAAACGCACATGCCATCTCAACAGATCACAGTTACGGATCATGCGAAGGCACAGGAGACATTTGCCTTGCATCTGCGGCAGTATCATCAGCGCCTGAACCCGCTGTCAGGACTCCAGGTGAATGTGTCCGTCAGGACCAGAGAGAGTGGACCCGTGATGACCCGTACCGTGCGCCGGACCCGCCGACCGATGCGGGTGGCCGCCCTGGGGGCCACCGCGCTGCTGGCCCTGAGCGCCTGTTCGTCGTCCGACGACTCCTCGTCGGCGAAGTCGGACTCCACCGCGTCCGCCGCGTCGTCGGACAAGCTGTCCGGCACGGTGACCGTGTTCGCCGCCGCTTCGCTGAAGGAGAGCTTCACGACGCTGGGCGAGCAGTTCGAGAAGGACCACCCCGGTACGAAGGTGACCTTCAGCTTCGGCGGCAGCGACTCCCTCGCCGCCGGCATCACCGGCGGTGCTCCGGCGGACGTGTTCGCGTCGGCCAGCCCCAAGACGATGAAGATCGTCACGGACGCGGGCGACGCCACCGGCACACCCGCCACCTTCGTGCGCAACCAGCTGGAGATCGCCACCCTGCCGGGCAACCCCGACAAGATCGCCTCGCTCAAGGACCTCACCAAGTCCGGACTGAAGGTCGTGCTGTGCGACAAGGAGGTGCCCTGTGGCGCCACCGCCCAGAAGGCCCTGGACGCCACCAAGTTGAAGCTCACCCCCGTCTCCTACGAGCAGGACGTCAAGGCCGCCCTGACGAAGGTCGAGCTGAAGGAGGCCGACGCGGCCGTCGTCTACAAGACCGATGTGCACGCCGCAGGTGACAAGGTGGAGGGCGTGGAGTTCCCCGAGTCCGCCAACGCCATCAACGAGTACCCGATCGTCCGGCTCAAGGACGCCCAGAACACCGAGGCCGCCAAGGCGTTCATCGCACTGGTGCGGTCGGCGGCGGGCCAGCAGGTCCTGACCGAGGCCGGGTTCCTCAAGCCGTGACCCTCCCGACCGACAAGTCCGACGCCGCGGCCGACGCCCTCCGGGGTGGTCCGCGGCGTCGGCGCGTCCGGACGGGCGGCAGCAGCCGTGGCGGTCGCGGGGCTCCCCTGCCGCTGCTGGTCCCCGCTTTGATCGGCGTGGCGTTCCTTGTCGTACCGCTGATCGCACTGCTCGTACGGGCCCCCTGGCGCAGCCTGCCCGAACTGCTGACCAGCGCCGAGGTGTGGCAGGCGCTCCAGCTCTCCCTGGTCTGCGCCACCGCCGCCACCGCCGTGAGCCTGGTCATCGGTGTGCCGCTGGCCTGGCTGCTGGCCCGTGTCGAGTTCCCCGGACGCGGCCTTGTCCGGGCCCTGGTCACGCTTCCGCTCGTGCTGCCGCCGGTGGTCGGCGGTGTGGCGCTGCTGATGGCGCTCGGCCGCAACGGGATCGTCGGGCGGTCGCTGGACTCCTGGTTCGGGATCACGCTGCCGTTCACCACGGCCGGGGTCGTGGTCGCGGAGGCGTTCGTCGCGATGCCCTTCCTCGTCATCAGCGTCGAGGGCACCCTGCGCGCCGCCGACCCCCGCTTCGAGGAGGCGGCGGCCACGCTCGGCGCCTCCCGGTTCACCGCGTTCCGCCGGGTGACGCTCCCGCTGATCGCGCCGGGCATCGCGGCCGGCGCGGTGCTGGCCTGGGCGCGGGCACTGGGCGAGTTCGGGGCGACGATCACCTTCGCTGGCAACTTCCCTGGTCGTACCCAGACCATGCCGCTGGCCGTCTATCTGGCACTTCAGAGCGATCCGGAGGCCGCCATCGCCCTCAGTCTGGTCCTGCTGGCCGTGTCCGTCGCGGTGCTGGCGGGCCTGCGCGACCGTTGGATGACAGCAGGATGACCACCCTCCGCGATGCCCCCGACGGGCTCGACGCCCGTCTCGTCGTCGAGCGTGGCACCTTCCGTCTCGACGTGGCGCTGAGTGTCGCGCCCGGTGAGGTCGTCGCCCTGCTCGGCCCGAACGGTGCCGGGAAGACCACCGCCCTGCGCGCACTCGCCGGCCTGACCCCGCTCAACGACGGTCATCTTCGCCTGGACGGCGCGGCGTTGGAGCGTACGCCGCCGGAGTCCCGCCCGGTCGGCGTCGTCTTCCAGGACTACCTGCTCTTCCCCCACCTGACCGCCCTGGACAACGTGGCGTTCGGGCCGCGCTGCCAGGGCGCGACCAAAGCGGAGGCACGTGCGCGGGCCGCCGAGTGGCTCGACCGCCTCGGCCTCGCGGACCATGCCGGCGCCAAACCGCGCAAGCTGTCCGGCGGCCAGGCCCAGCGCGTCGCCCTGGCCCGAGCGCTGGCCACCCGCCCGCGCCTGCTGCTCCTCGACGAGCCGCTGGCGGCACTGGACGCCCGTACCCGCCTGGAAGTACGCGCCCAACTCCGGCGCCACCTGGCCGAGTTCGAGGCCGTCGCCGTCCTGGTCACGCACGACCCGCTGGACGCGATGGTGCTGGCCGACCGACTGGTCGTGGTCGAGGACGGCCGGGTCGTCCAGGAAGGCGGCCCGTCCGACATCGCCCGCCATCCCCGTACGGACTACATCGCCCAGTTGGTCGGCCTCAACCTCTACCGGGGCAAGGCCGACGGCCACAGCGTCCGTCTCGACACCGGCCCCGCCATCACCACCACGGAGGTGCTGTCCGGCCCGGTGTTCGTCGCGTTCCCGCCGAGCGCGGTCACCCTCTACCGCGACCGCCCGACCGGCGCCAGCGCCCGCAACCTGTGGCGCTGCGAGGTCGCGGGCCTGGAGACCCACGGCGACCAGATCCGCGCCGACCTCACGGGAGAGCTACCGCTCGCCGCGGACCTGACCACGGTCGCCGCCGCCGAACTCGAACTGCACCCGGGGGCTGAGGTCTGGGCGACGGTGAAGGCGACACAGACGCACGCGTATCCGGTCTGAGAGCGTCCACGGCGGGGCCGCTTCCACGTCCCGCAAGCCGCGCCAGTGCAACGACGGCGACCAGTGCCTCACCCCGGCACTCCCCCTGGACGCCGTCAAGGAACTCGATCCCGCCACGGGCTCCGCGATGCACGCCCTGGTCAAGTCCAGGAGGGCGACCCCGCAACCGCCTGCCCGGCACGGTGAGCGCCACCGCCTCCGGAGCCCGGAGTCGCGAGCCGCGATGGTCGGCGTCGAGGGCAGCGAACTGACCGCTGGGACCGTCAGCGACACCGTCACCGCGTGGCCCAAGTCGACTCAGGCCTCCCTGGCCACCGTCGGATTCCTCTATTCCGTGCCCGCGATCTCGGGCAGCGCGACGCCCAACTTCTCCGCCCCTTCCCTCAGTTCGCGCCACACCTTCGGTGCCACGGGCACCCCCTCCTCGGCCCGGCCCTCGGCCAGCGCCGCGCTGCGCTCGCCCGGGTAGAAGACGCCTGCGGCGCCCTCCGCGACCGGGAGTTGCTTCAGGGTGCCCAGTGTCGTGTCGACGGCTGCGGCAAAGGCGTCCGGGTCACCGAAGGCCGCCGGGTCGAGGGCGATGAGCAGGGCGTTCTGGCGGTGTTTGCGGCCCTGGGGGTCGTCCGAGTGGAAGGCGGAGAAGATCGGGGCGCCGACGAGCACGCTGGTCAGCAGTTCGAAGGCGAGCGACATGCCCGAGCCCTTGGCGCCGCCCAACGGCAGCGGCATGACCGCCAGTTCGGGGTCGGTGGTGGGGGTGCCGTCCTCGGTGGCGGCGGCGCCCTCGGGCAACTGGGTGCCGTTCGCCCTGGCCTGGCGGATCCTGCCCAGGGCGATGGTCGCGGTGGCCATGTCGAGGAGCAGTGGCGCGTGTTCGCGGGCCGGTACGGCGATGGCGATCGGGCTGGTGGCCACGGCGGCGCCCTTGACGCCGGTGTAGCCCATGTTCGGCATTCCGGCGACGAATCCGATGCCGACCAGTCCCTGCTCGGCGATCTTCCAGACGTAGTAGCCGATGGCTCCCGTGTGGACGGTCCGGCGTACGCCGACAGAGGCGATACCGGTCGTCCTGGCCCGTCGTACGGCCTCCTCGGCAGCGGCGGTCAGGGCCACCGGGCCTGGGGCACGGTCGGCGTCCAGCACCGCGGCGGCCGGCGTGGTGGACTCGAACGTGAGGTCGGGCTTGGCGTTGGCCACGCCCTTGGCCAGCAGTTCGACGTAGGCGGGGACGCGGGCGATGCCGTGGGAGTCGACGCCGCGCTGTGCGGCCCAGACGAACACGTCGGCGGTGGTGCGGGCGTGCCCGGAGCTGAGGCCCGCCTTCTCCAGGATGGCGGCGGCCAGGGTACGCAGTTCGGCGGCGGGGACAATGACCTTGCCCGGCTTGGGCGTTGGGGTGTCGGACATGGTGGCGGGGTCTCCTGGGTCAGCGGGTGACGAGAACGTCGACGACGGCGGTCGTACCGTCCGCCACGGCCTTGAGGGCGCGCTCCAGAGCGGGCGCGAGGGCATCGGGCGCGTCGACCGTCTCGGTGTGCATCCCGAACGGCTCGGCGAACGCGGCGAGTCGGGGCAGGCGGTGCAGATCGGTGCCGAGCCACTCGCCGGTCTCGGCCGCCGCGCCCTGGGGGTAGAAGCGGCGGTGGTTGAGGTTCATCGACTTGTAGACACGGTTGTTGAACACCACGATCAGCAGCGGGAGTTCGTATGTCTTCGAGGCGTCGTACGACGGGACGACCGGGTTGTACGCGAACGCGCCGTCGCCGATCGTGAGCACCACCGGGCGTTCCCGCGCGGCGAGTTTGACGCCGAGGGCGACCGCCATGCCCTGGCCGAGTCCACCCTGGACGTAGAAGTACGAGTCGGGGTCGGAGACTTGGAGATGGCGTTTGACGACCCGGCTGTGGGTGATGGTCTCATCGACGACGATCGCGTCCCGTCCGTCGAGGAGCCCCCGCAGGGTCGCGGCGAGGAGCACCGGGTCGATGCCCTCTCCCCCGGCCGCCTTCGCCTCCGTCGCGGCGATCGCCGTCTGTTCGTCGGCGTGCCGCTGCTCCTGTGCCGTACGGCGTGCGGTGACGGCAGCCGTGTCGAGCCCGTGGGCGCGCTTGGTGAGCTGGCGCAAGGTGTTGACGACATTGCCCTCCAAGTAGTGGTCGGCGAAAAGGACTTGGTAGGTGATGTGCGGGCGCTGCGGTACCTCGTCGATGACGACGACCTTCGCGTGGTCCGGGCGGCGGGAGGGCGGGTAGAAGGGGGCCCGGCAGTTGACGAGGAGGATCAGGTCCGCCTCGTCCAGCCACGGGCCGATGTCGGAGCCGGCGTGCAGGGGGTGCGTACGCGGGAAGTTGCCGCACACGGCCGAGTCCGGTTCGACGACCGGGATGTTCCACGCCTCGGCGAACGCGGCCAGGGCCTCGAAGCCTCCTGCCTCCCTGCCCGCCGTCTCGGTGACGACGACGGGGTTGTCCGCCTCGCGGATCAACCGGGCGACGGGGTCGACCTCTTCGGGCGAGCTGTGGGTGGAGCCGGGCGGGACGATCGGTTTGGCCTCGCGGCCGTCCCACTCCTCCAGGAGGATCTCCAGCGGGATGTTGAGGTACGTCGGTCCCGCCGGGGCCCGCCAGGACAGTTCGGCGGCACGGGTGATCATCGTCGGCAGCGTGTGGACGCTCGCCGCCTCCGTGGACCACTTGGTGAACGGCTGGGCGACGCCGTGCGGGCCGCCCACGATCGACAGGTTGCGGTACCACTGGCCGCCCGGGTCCTGGCCGGGGCCGTCGCCGTAGGTCGTCGACTCCGAGGAGGCGACCACCATGGGGACGCCCGCGAGCAGCGCGCCGTGGACCGCCATCGAGCCCTGGAGGAGGCCGGGGGCCGCGTGCAGGAGCACGCCCTGCGGCCGGCGCTCGACGAGGCCGTAGCCGGTGGCCATGCCGACCGCGACGGTCTCGTGGGTCAGATCCAGGTAGCGCGGACAGGGCAGTCCGTCGCGGTGGTGCCTGGCCAACGACTCCCACACCGGGGCCCATTCGGATCCCGAGGAGCAGAACAGGTAGTCGGCGCCGGCGGCGGTGAAGGCGCGGACGGCCGCGTCGCCGCCGTCCATGTACTGACTGTGGCTCTGGCTCATGTCAGCCCTCGATCGGCCAGTTCAGGACCTCGGAGATACCCCGGCCCATGATCCATTCGAGCTCTTCCGGGGTGAAGTCCCAGTGCTTGGTGAACTGCTCGATGGTGTCGGTGTACGTGATGCCGTGGCCGAGCAGCCGGGTGATGTCGGTGCCGTAGAAGCAGCGCTGCGGGCCCATCTTGTCGACCATCTCGCGCACGTACTTCTGGATGTTGTTGTTCGGGAAGGGCTGCGTCGAGTAGCCCGGCAGCGCGGAGAGCTTGACGTAGATGTTGGGGTGGGCGGCCAGGTCGGCGGTCTCCGAGACCCAGTAGCCGATGGAGTCGTCGACGCAGCGGGCCATGATGCCCATGTGATCAATGATGATCTTCAGCTCGGGGTGCTTGGCGGCGATCTCGCCGAGTTCGCGCTTCCAGATCGGCGCGTGGACCATCGTCGGGACGCGCAGTTCCTCGGCGAGGGGCCAGTACCAGTCGTTGGTGCCGTCGATCATCCAGTTGCGGTCGATCGGCCGGTGGAAGGTGAGCCGGGTGCCCTTGACGTGCGGGTTCTGCGCGAAGTCCGCGAGCATCGCCTTGCCCTCTTCGGGCTTGTTCTGCGGGATACGGGCCATGATGCCGAACCGGTCCGGGTGCGCCTCGCAGGCTTCCAGGGCGTAGTCGATGCGGTCGCCCTCCCAGGAGGGCGGAAGGATCAGCGCCCGGTTCACCCCCGCCTCGTCCATCAGCTCCAGCGCCTCCTCGTACGAGAAGGGGTCCTCGCGGTGTCCGTTGAGGCGGATGCGCTCCCGCGCTCCCGGGACCCAGGGGCGGTCCTCGGACTCTTCCAGCCAGATGTGGATCTGTGTGTCGACAACGAACATCGGCGGGCTCTTTCTCTTCGGCGGAGGGTGGTGAGGGGGTGCGGGTCGAACGCTAGGCGTGGTGCGAGACCTTGCGGAGCCCCTGGGAGCGCAAGCACTTGTTGCACGTGACCGCCCCATGAGCAGGGCATTCTCAGCTCGCGGAGGCGTCGCCGAAGACGGCGCCGACGATGTGCTCGGCGATCGCCATGGAGGCCGTGGCGGCCGGCGAGGGCGCGTTGCGTACGGCGGTGACCCGGCCCACCCGATGGATGCGGAAGTCGTCCAGGAGGGTGCCGTCGCGGTCCAGGGCCTGGGCGCGGACACCTGCTCCGCCGCGCACGACGTCGGAGACGCCGACGTCCGGGACGTACAGCCTGGCGTCCTTCATGAAGGCGGCCGTGGAGAAGGAGCCGCGGTATTCGCGGATGCCGGTACGCCAGTGCCGGGCCGCCATCCTCCAGGTGCCCGGGTAGGCGGCGAGGCCGAGGAGGTCCTTCGGGGAGATCCTCGTCCGCGTGTAGCCCTCCCTGGCCAGGGCCAGGACCGCGTTGGGGCCGACCTCCACCGAGCCGTCGACGCGCGGTGTGAAGTGCACGCCGAGGAAGGGGTAGCGCGGGTCGGGCACCGGATATATCAGCCCCCGGACCAGGCCGGTCCTCTCCGGCTTGAGCAGCATGTACTCGCCCCGGAACGGGACGATCCGCGGCTCCCGCTCGTCCTGCGCGAGCCGTGCCACGGCGTCCGACTGGAGGCCGGCGCACAGGATCAGCCGGTCCACGCGGACACGTTCCTGGCCCGAGGCCACCGCGATGCCGCCCGGCACGGTGGTGATGCCCGTGACGGGGAAGCCGAGCCTGACCTCGCCGCCGGAGTCGACGACGTCCTTGGCGAAGGAGCGGGCGATCGCCGGGTAGTCGGTGATGGCGGTCCGGGGCGAGTGCAGCGCGGCGACACCGGCGCCGTTCGGTTCGAACTCCCGGATCTCCTCCTTGGAGATCCGCCGCAGATCGGGCACGTGGTTGTTCCTGGCCCGCTCGTAGAGGTCGTTCATCCGGCCCAGTTCGTCCTCGCGGACCGCCACGACCAGCTTGCCGATCTCCTTGTACGGCAGTTCGCGGTCCCGGCAGTACTCGCGCAGCAGCGCCACGCCCCGTACGCACAGGTCGGCCTTCAGGCTGCCGGGCGTGTAGTAGATGCCGGCGTGCACGACGCCCGAGTTGTGGCCGGTCTGGTGGAGGGAGACCTCCGGCTCCTTGTCGAAGACGACGACCCGGGTGCCGGGGCGGCCCAGGGCGATCTCGCGGGCCGTGGCCAGGCCCACGATGCCGGCGCCGACGATGCCGACGGTCTCGTCAGCCACGAACCGGCTCCCCGAGATGGATCGCGACCGTCTTGACCCGGGTGGAGAAGCGCAGCACCTCGTCGCCCTGCTCCTTGTAGGCCGTACCGGAGTCGTGGAAGCCGCCGAAGGGCAGATGGACGTCCCAGCCGGTGGTCGTGGTGTTCACCGCGACCTGTCCGCACTCGGCCTCGTCTGCGAAGCGGTAGGCGCTGCCCAGGTCGCGGGTGAAGACGGCCGCCGCGAGGCCGAAGTCCGAGTCGTTGACCGCCTCGACGGCCGTCGCGAAGTCGTCGACCGCGCGGAGGGCGAGGACCGGGCCGAAGACCTCCTCGCGCCAGATCGCCGTCTCGGGCGTGACCCCGGCGAGGACGGTCGGCTGCACATAGCAGCCGTGCGCGCGCTCACCCTCGGTGTCCGCCCGGCCGCCGGTGAGGACGGTGGCGCCCTGTTCGATCGCCTTGTCCAGGTCCGTGAGGACGCTGTCGCGCTGCTTCGGGCTCGACAACGGGCACAGGGTCGTCGCCGGGTCGCTGCCCGGGCCGACCCTCAGCGTCTCGACCTCGGCGACCAGCAGACGGGCGAACTCCTCGTACACCGGCTGTTCGACGATCACCCGGCTGGTGGCGGTGCAGCGCTGGCCTGCCTGGCCGAAGGAGGCGGCGACGACAGCCTTCGCGGCCGCGGGCAGGTCGGCGTCGCGCAGGACGACGGAGGCGTTCTTGCCGCCGAGTTCGCCCTGGAAGCGGACGTTGCGGTCGGCGAGGCGACGCCGGATACGGTTGCCGACGGCGTTGGAGCCGGTGAAGGTGATGCCGACGATCCGCGGGTCGTCGAGGAGTGCCTCCTCGATCTCCGCCGTACGGCCGGTCACGACGTTCAGGACACCGGCCGGCAGACCCGCGTCGTACAGGGCGCGGGCGAAGTGCAGGCCCGACAGCGGGGTCTCGGTGGCCGGCTTGAACACGGCCGCGTTGCCTGCCGCGAGCAGCGGGGCGAGCTTGCGGGCCGGGGTGATCAGCGGGTCGTTCCAGGGGCTGATCACGAGGATCACGCCGATGGGCTCGCGCTGGGTGTGGGTGCGGTGATCGGGGCGTACGTCGTGCAGGAGGGTGCCGTAGCCCTGCCGGGCGAGACCGGCGTAGTACTCCAGGAAGTCGGCGGCCTTGAGCGTCTCGCCGGTGGCCTCGGCGCGGGTCTTGCCGTTCTCGGCGGTGACGTCTGCGGCGATCTCGTCGACCCGTTCGCGGATCAGCCGGGCGGCGTCGGTGAAGACGCGGGCCCGTTCGAAGGGGCTGGTGCGCTTCCAGGTGACGAATCCGCGCGCGGCGTGGTCGTAGGCCCGGGTGACGTCCTTGGCGGCGAGGGCGGGGACGCGGGCGATGGGGGCGCGGACGTCGGCCGGGTCGTGGACGTCGATCCAGTCGCCGGTCGACACCCACTCGCCGCCGGAGAGGGTTTCGAGGGTACGCATACGGTTCACAACACCTCACTGGGCGGGGGTGGGACCAGCACCGGGGCGGCAGACATAGGTTGCGCTCTGCGCGAGCCGCTCATCAGGGGATTCGTGTTCGAATCGGCGGTGTCCGCGCATTCTCCGGAGGAGTCGATATGGCTTTCGTCGTTGTCGCCCAGTACCGCTGCGAGCCCGCTGACGCGGGGGTGGTGCGGGACGCGTTGTTGAAGGCGCGGGAAGGTACGCGTGCGGAGCCGGCCAACCTGGTGTACGAGGTGCATTCGGTGGTTGATCAGCCGGGGGCTTTTCTGCTGTATGAGAGCTATGCCGACAAGGGCGGGTTCGAGGCGCACAAAGTCGCTGATCACTTCCGGGAGGTGATCGTGGAGACGGTGTGGCCGTTGCTTGTCGAGCGGGTGGTTACTTTTGCCGAGGTGCTTTAGGTGTGTTTTTTGGGCGCGGGTTGTCTGTGGCTTGTCGCGCAGTTCCCCGCGCCCCTGGGGTGGGTTCTAGAACTCGTTGCCCCAGACGTACCGGGCGACTGTCTCCACCAAGGTCAGCTTGCGGCGCTGCTGCTCTGCTGTCAGCAAGGGGTGCGATGCCGCGTCTGCGAAACCTCTCGACGGGGATACGGCGCCGTCCTCCAGGTCCTTGAACTCGGCCGCCGCGTCGAGGCGTTCCATCACCGTGTCGATGTCCTCCACCCCGGGTACGGTCGCGTCGACCACGCCCAGGCAGAAGTCACGGTCGCTCGGCAGTGCCCTGAGCAGGTCGAGTTCGGACTCGGTGCCCTGGTCGAAGGGGAGGATCCAGCGGTCGGCCGGGATGCCCGCGTACAACTGCTCGGTACGGGCGCGGTCCACTTCGGCGGGGGCCGTCCAGCCGGGGCAGACGCCGATGCGTACCCCCTCGGGGCGCTCGGCCGGCCGTACCGCCAGGGCGTCGACCGCCAGCGCGTCCTCGAAGGACAGTGCACCCGGGTCGCCGTCCAGGAGCAGTGGGTTGTTCAGCTGGATCAGGCGTACGCCCTTCGAGACCAGGAGGGCGATCTCCGCTCGGACGATCTCCGCGAGGGCCTCCCCCAGCTCGCGGGGCGACGAGGGGCCGAGCCCGGGCTGGTACGTCGTCGCGGCCAGATATGCCGGGGAGGGGAGGGACACCTTGGGGGCGATCAGCGTCAGCTCGGTGAGTTTCTCCGCCCAGTCCGCGACCAGGGGGCCGCCCGCCTTGGGGAGGGACTCCGCGATCCAACGGACCAGGCCGTCGGGGGTCGTTCCCTCCGTACGGCGGAATCCTGACACCCCGTCGAGAACCGCGCTGCGGAAGTCCTCACGGGGATAGTCGCCGTCGGTCACGACCGTGGAGCGCAGTTTGCGCTGGAGGACCACCGCGTCCTCGACCGCCTGCTCGACGCCGGTCGTCGCGAGGCCGGTGGGGCGGACCAGGCTGCCGTGGTGGTCGATGCGGTAGTTGAAGGTGTCCGCCATGACGTCACGCGTCCTTTCCGGATGTTCCGGAGGTTTCGGAGGTTCCAGCGGGCTTGCCGGTGATGCCCCAGGCCGCGAACTCCAGTTCGTAGCCGAGGGATTGGAGAACCTCCTCGGCGATCTGCTGGTCCTCGTCGGCGGTTCCGCCGGCTATGCCCAGGCCGCCGATGATCTCGCCGTCCCTCTTGATGGTGACGCTGCCCTCGGTGGCCATGATCGGCATGGCGGCGCCGGGCAGTTGGGAGAGCTGGGAGAAGAAGACGGGCTGGCTCTCCTGCCACTTCTTCAGCATCTTGCCGGGGCGCTGCATGATCGCGGCGGTGTATGCCTTGGCGCGGGCGATGTCCGGGGTGAGCGGGCGGGCCCCGTCCGGGCGGCGGATGGCTATCGGGAATCCGCCCGCGTCGACCACGGCCACGCTCACCGCCTTGCCGATGGCCTGGGCGCGCTTGTGGGCGGCATCGATGATCTCCTCGGCGGCGTCCAGGGTGAGGCTGCTCATGCGGCTTCCTTCGGTGCGGTGAGGGTGCGGCGCAGGTGGGCGACGGCGGCGTTGTATTGCTCGGGCGCCTCCCAGTACATGGAGTGCGGGGCGCCCGGGACGATCTCCAGGTGGGAGCCGGGCAGCAGTTCGTGGGCGCGGGTGACGGTCTTGACGCTGAGGACCGCGTCCTTCTCGCCCGCGAGGAAGGCGACCCGCACGCCCGAGGCTTGGATCTCCTCCAGGGAGGGGCCGTTGGTGTCGAGGTTGCGCAGGTCCTGCATCCTGGCCACGTTGAAGGTGCCCATCTGCTGGAAGAGGAAGGTCAGATCGGCGCGCTCCCGCTGGAACGGCTTGGTCAACAGGCGGTCGATGACGGGGAGTTTGACCGCTTCGGCACGGTCGGCGGCGGCCAGCTCCTTCAGCTCGGGGTGACTGATGCCGCCGAGGGAGTGGCCGAGGACCACGGAAGAGACGCGCTCGGGGCGCAGCAGTCCGGCGCGCAGGGCGGCGACGGAGCCGATGGACTGGCCGACCAGCATCGCGTCGGTCAGGTCCTCCTGGTCCAGGACGGCGACGACGTCACCGGGGAAGTCCTGGCCGTCGAACTCGGGCATGGAGCTGTCGGACTTGCCGAAGCCACGCAGATCCACGGTGACGACCGTGAACTCCTCGCGCAGCGCCGCCACTTGCTGCCACCAGGCGGCATGGTGACCGCCGCTGCCGTGCACGAGGAGGATCGCCGGGCCGCTGCCGTGTCGCTCGTAGTAGATGGAGGTGCCGTCGGAATCGGCAAGGGGCATGGGAACAACTCCCGTATATGCAGGGTCAGTTGGGGCGCTTGCCGTGCCAGACCAGCTCGATCATGGTGTGGTCGGGGTCGTGGATGTAGCAGAACTTCGACTGGTTCTCGGGGCGTTGGATCGGGCGGGTGTGCCGGATCCCCAACTCCCCCAGGTGCTCCATGAAGTCGTCCCAGTCGTCGACCTCGACGGCGAAGTGGTAGGGCGCCATGCGCTCCATCTCCTCGACCGGGGTGAAGTGGAGGTCGAAGTTGCCCCGGGTCATCAGCACCACCCGGGTGTTGGACTTGGGCATGATCCGCTTCATCCCGAAGACCTTCGTGTACCACTCGGCGGTCCGGTCGGGGTCGGTGGTCGGGAAGTTGACGTGGTGGATGTAGCGGGGCGCGTTGCTCATGCTCGATTCCCTTCGTGTTCTACGGGGTTGGACAGCACACCGATGCCGCTGATCTCGACCTCGACGGTGTCTCCCGGTTCCAGTTGGCAGGTCGCCTCGGCGCCCATCCACAGCACGTCGCCGGGGTGCAGGGTGATGTGCCTGGTGATCTCGACGATGTGGTCGAAGGGGTCGAAGACCATGTCGCCGGTGGGGAACTCGGCCCGCTCCTCGCCGTTCACCCTGAGTGTGGTCGTCTGTGCGAGCGCGTCGACGTCCGTCTCGATCCAGGGGCCCATCGGCTTGAAGGTGTCGCTGTTCTTGCTGCGCCAGAAGGTGCGGTCCTGGTGCTGCCAGGTGCGGGCGCTGACGTCGTTGCCGATGGTCCAGCCGAAGACCGACTCACGCGCCTCCTCCTGGGTGGCGTGGCGGAGCGTACGTCCGATGACGGCGACGAGTTCGGGCTCGGCCTCGAAGCGGCCCTCGACCTCGGCGGGCTTCACGATCGGCGAACCGTGGCCGGTGAGCGCGTTGTTGGCCCGGTAGCCGACCTCGGGCCGCTCCGGGGTCGCGGCGCCGGCGTGCGCGATGTGCCGTGGGTAGTTGAAGCCGACGGCGTAGAAGACGGGCGGGACAACAGGCGGCAGCCATACTGCGGTTGAGCGCGGGATCACGCCGATGGTCTCCGGGGTGTCCGTGATCGGCGAGCCGGACAGCAGCTCGATCCGTGACTCGCCCACCCGGCCCCACAGCGCCCGGCCCTCGACCGAGACTCGCGTGTACCTCATGGCGCCAGCAGATGGGAGACGCGCTTGGTGACCAGATAGGCGTCCAGTGCTTCGGGCCCACCCTCCCGGCCGTAGCCGCTGTCCTTCACCCCGCCGGAGGGCGCTTCGTGGACCGAGCCGCCGCAGTGGTTGATCGACAGGATCCCCGCTTCCAGTCCTGCGGAGAGGCGCTCGGCGGTGGCGGCGGACCGGGTGAAGCCGTAGGCGGCCAGGCCGTACGGCAGCCCGTTCGCGACGGTGAGCGCCTCGTCGAGGTCGGTGAAGGGGACGATCGGGGCGAGTGGTCCGAAGGGTTCCTCGTGCAGCATTTCCGCGTCCGCCGGTACGTCGGTCAGGACGGTCGGTGGGTAGAAGTACCCGGCGCGGTCCGGCCGTTCGCCGCCGGTGAGGATCTTGGCGCCCCGGGCGACGGCGTCTGCGGTCAGGCGTTCCGTCGCCTTCAGGCGGCGCTCGTTGGCGAGCGGTCCCATCGTGGTGCCCTGGGCCAGGCCGTCACCGACGACGACCGCCTCGGCGGCCTTCACGAACTCGGCGGTGAAGTCCTCGACCAGGCTCTCGTGGACCAGGAAGCGGCTCGGTGAGGTGCACACCTGTCCGGCGTTGGCGAACTTGGCCTGGGCGGCCCGGCGGGCCGCCTGCGCGGGATCGGCGTCCGCGCAGACGACCACCGGGGCGTGGCCGCCCAGTTCCATCAGGGAGGGCTTCATGACCTTGCCGGCCTCGGCGGCGAGCAGCTTGCCGACGGGGACCGAGCCGGTGAAGGCGACGATGCGGATGACCGGGGAGGCGATGAGGTGGGCGGAGACTTCTGCGGGCTCACCGAAGACGAGGTTGAGGACACCGGCGGGGAGCCCGGCGTCGGCGTAGCACCGGACGAGGGCGGCGGCGGTGGCGGGGGTCTCCTCGGATCCCTTGATGATGATCGAGCAGCCTGCCGCCAGCGCGGAGGAGATCTTCCGGTTGGGGCCGCCCACCGGGAAGTTCCACGGGACGAAGGCGGCGACGGGGCCGATGGGCTCGCGCCGGACCGTCAGGACGGTCCCTGGTGCGGAGGGGATGATGCGGCCGTACGCCCGGCGGGCGTCGTCGGCGTGCCAGCGCAGGGTGTCGGCGGTGCGGAGGGCCTCACCGGTGCTCTCCTTCAGGGGCTTGCCCTGCTCCAGGGTCATGACGCGGCCGATCTCGGCGGCGCGTTCGCCGATCAGGTCGGCGGCGGTGTGCAGGATCGCGGTGCGCTCGGCGATCGGCGTCGCACGCCAGACGCGGAAGCCCTCGTCGGCGGCGATGAGCACGCGGTCCAGGTCGGCGGTGGTGGCCAGGGGTACCTCTCCGATCACCTCCTCGGTGGCCGGGTTCACGATCGGGGCGGTACTGCCGGTGCCGCCCTGGCACCACTCGCCCGCGATGTACATACGGACGGCGGGGTAGCCGTGGTCTGTGGTGGTCATGGAATGGGTGCCTCTCAGGCAGGCGGGCGAAGCAAGTCGGGGGCCGGAAAGGGCGGTTCAGGAAGCGGTGGCGTCCTGATCGCGGTTGGTGCGCAGGGCCCAGATGTGGTGGGGCGGGGTGGTCTCGTGGACGCGGGTCTCGTAGGTGTCGTCGACCCGGTCCATGTCGGCGGCGTACTCCACACGGCCGCCGCAGGGGGCGTGCAGAAAGCGGAAGACGTTGGAGCCGATGGTGTGGCGGCCGAGTCTGCGGGCCTCCCGCCAGCCGTGCTCGATCATGTAGTTGCCGCCCTCGATCACATCGTCGAAGCCGGGGACCTCGTACGCGATGTGGTTGACGCCGGCCCGGTCGGGGCGGTGGCACAGCAGCATCGTGTGTTGGTCGTCGTCGCCCGGGGCCTGCATGAACACGCCCATGGGTTCCACCACGTCGGTGGGCCGGAAGCCGAGGCGCTCGGCGTAGAAGGCGACCGCCTCCTCCTTGCCGAACTTGGCGATGTTGAGGGCCACATGGCACATCCGCAGCGGCCGGACCCGCTCGATCGGCTCCAGCGCGGTGTTCCAGCGGTCGACGTTGCCGAGCGCGTTGGCGGACCTCGGGGTGACGGGCACCGGCTTCGGCCGGGCCAGCGTCAGTCCGACGCCGAAGCCTGTCTCGTCCACGGTGTGGTGGACGCCGTCGGCGCTCTCGCGGACCGCGCGGTCCTTGCCGGCCGCGGCGACCAGACGCTCCAGCTCCTCCCGGGTGTCGACGCCCCACACGACCTCGCGCAGGGTGGGCCCGGACTCCACCGGGGGCGGCAGTAACGGACTCGGGAAGGCGTCGAGATGGAGCGTCTGACCGGTCAGTGTTTCGAACACCGCGTGGTCGTCGGTCCGCTCCAGCGGGAAGAGCCCGAAGTCGTCGAAGAACCGGGCGCATTCGTCGAGTCCGTCGACGCTGTAGGTGACCGATTCGATTCTCTGGATTCCCATGGATTCCTCGTTTCCGGGTCGCCTCGTGAGCGTAGGTACCGGGGTGCGACAGCCTCAATGTCCCGAGCCGCACGAGGTGTGCAATCGTTTCTTGCGATTACGGCCGGATCGCCGGCATCGGATTCTGCGAGAACCACCCGGCGAGGAAGTCGAGGAACACGCTGACCTTACGTGGGGCGTCCTGTCCGGGCCCGTAGATCGCGTACAGGGGGCGGTCGGGCACGGCCAGGTCGGGCAGCAGCGTCTGGAGGGCGCCGGAGAGCAGATCGTCGTACGCCGGACGCTGCGGGAGCAGGGCGATGCCCCGGCCGTGGAGGGCAGCCTTCTGTAGGGCGATGTAGGAGTTGGACGAGAACGCGATGTTGCGGATCTTGTGCAGGGTGCTGGCGTGGCCGTGGCCGATGCGCCACACCGGGTCGTTGACGTGGACCAGGCAGTCGTGGGCGGCGATGTCGTTGGGGTGGGCTAGGGCTCCGTGCCGTTTGATGTACGCCTCGGACGCGCAGAGCACGAAGGGCAGCGACGAGATCTTCTTGAGTCGGACGCTGGAGTCCCTCAGGTCCCGGGTGTGGAAGGCGACGTCGAATCCACTGTCCAGGAAGTCGTACGTCCGGTCGGACATTCCGCCGAGTTCGAAACGGACCTGGATCTTCGGATGCTCGGCGGAGAACGCGGCGATGGCATCCCCGAGATCCAGGCTGCCTATCCACTTGGGGCAGATGATGCTCAGAGTCCCCTCGGCCCGGTCGTGGAGTTGGGCTATTCCGGCGTCCTCCGCCTCGATTTCCCCCAGAATGCGCGCGGCGAATTCGGAGTATCGCTGCCCCGGTTCGGTGAGGCTGACCGAACGGGCTGTGCGATTGACCAGCCGGACACCCACCTGCCGTTCCAGTTCGGCGACATGCCGTGACACCAGTGAGCCGGAAGAGCCCAGCTTCTTGGCGGCTCCGCTGAAACTGCCGACCTGAGCGACAGTGACAAAGCTGTGCATGAGGAGCAAGCGATCCATATGTGGGCCTCTATTTCGGGCAGTACTGGGGTGCGTCGCTCACGTTGTCCTTGGTGACCAAGACAAGAGGAATGTTGGCAATTTTGTCAACACCTTGTTCCTTGTCGAGCAGACCGATCGTGTTCTTCACCGCGGTCTCGCCGATCGCCATGGCCGAGTTGGCCACGGTCGCGGACAGCTGCCCGCTCTCGACGGCGGCGATGCCGTCCTCGGTGCCGTTGGCGGTGACGATCTTGACGTCCTTCGCACCGGCCGCGTCGAAGGCCTTGCGGACGGCGAAGGCCATCTCCTCGTTGGCGACGAAGGCGTAGTCCAGGTCGGGCTGGGCCTGGATCATGTTCTCGGCGACGTCCTGCGCCTTGGCCGGGTTGAACATGCCGGGCTGGTTCGCCACCACCTCGGCGGTGGCCGGCAGGGCGGCCTCGAACCCGCCCACCAGCAGGTCGGAGGCGGCGCCCGGGGCACCCGCGACGATGCCGACCTTCACGTCCTTTCCTGCGGCGTCCTTCGCGATCCATCCGGCGTCCAGCGCGCCGACCTTCTTCAGGTCGACCTTGGCCACGCCCAGGACGTCCGACAGGTCCGAGGTGGCGACGGAGGTGAGGAAGATCGGGATTCCCGCGCTCTTGGCCTTGGCTATGTCGCCTTCGAGGGCGTCGACGTTGACGGTCTGGACGATCAGGGCGTCCACGTTCCGGGCGATCATGTCCTCGATGTTGGACAGCTCAGTGGCCGCGTCCTGCTTGGAGTTGGCGGAGAAGACGGTGGCCTTCTCCGCCTTGGCGGTCTGCTCGACGGACTTGAGCAGACACTGGTGGAAGTGGGTGTTGGCTCCGTTGACGAACCCCAGGGTGAGGGCGCCTCCGGCGGATCCCGAGCTTTCGTCCGCGGTGCCGCAGCCTGCGAGGACGAGGGCGGCGGTGCCCAGGAGCGAGGCTGCTCTGGTGGTGCGGCGGGGACGGGTGGTGGGCTTCATGGGTCGGCCTTTCCTGCATCTTTGAGGGGAAGGTGCGATGGAGGTTCCGCGGGATGCTGTCGGTCCACTGCGGCGCCGTCGTGGCTGGTCGCGCAGTTCCCCGCGCCCCTTTGGGGCGTGCCTCTCTGGGGCGTGCCCGAGCTCAGTGGCCCGGTGTCGCCTTGCGTTGGAACTCGTTGACTATCGCCGCGACGAGCAGCACCCCGCCGGTCACGACGAGCTGGTAGTAGCTGTTGACCTGGAGCAGGTTCAGGGCGTTGGCGACGACTCCGAGAAGCACCACGCCGAGGACGGTTCCTACGACCGTGCCGTGGCCGCCCGCCAGCGAGGTGCCGCCGATGACCACCGCGGCGACGGCGGTCAACTGGAGTTGCAGCCCACCGGTGTTGGGGGCCGCCGCACCGAGCCGGGACAGCAGCATCAGCCCGGCCAGACCGGCGAGGGCGCCTGCAAGCGCGTACAGGGCGAGTTTGCGGCCGGAGACGTTGATGCCGCTGAGGCGGGCCACGTGCTCGTTGCCGCCCATCGCGAAGGCGTCCCGGCCGAAGGTGGTGAACCGCATCGCCAGCCCGATCGCGGCCAGGACGAGGACCGCGACGACGCACAGGTAGGGGATGCCGAGCACCTTGTCGTTGCCGAGGGCCCACATGCGCTGCCCGATGGTGATCGACTCGCCGTCGAGGACGAGCAGGGCGACGCCGTCGAGCAGCATCGCGGAGGCGAGGGTGGCGACGAACGGGGCGACCCGGGTGAAGGTCACGACCAGGCCGTTGAGCAGGCCGATCACGGTGGCCAGGAGGAGCGTGACCACCACGGTGACGGCGGTGGGCCTGCCGTCGTGCAGAAGGGTCGCGCCGACCGAGACGGTGACGGCCGCGTTGCTGCCCATGGAGAAGTCCATGCCGCCCGCGGTCATCAGCAGGGTCAGCCCGGCCGCGATGACGGCGGTCACGCTGATCTGCCGCAGCACGTTCAGGAGGTTCTGCGAGCTGGTGAAGGAGTCCGCCTGGACGGCGGTGAACACGGCCACCAGGACGAGGACCACGATCAGACCGCCGTGCGGGACACGCAGCACGGCGTGCGCCGACAGCCGGGACGCGGGGCGCCGCGCCGGGCCGGCCGCGACGTCCGGGGCGGCGGAGGGGGTCTTGAGGCTCACGTCGGCTGACCTCCGAGTGCGGTGGCGACGAGTTCGTCGCGGGTGATGGCGGTGATGTCGTGTTCCGCGACCGTGCGCCCGGCGCTGACGACGACGACCCGGTCGGCGAGGCGCATGACCTCCTCGGCGGAGCAGGAGGCGAGCAGGACGGCCACGCCACGCGAGGCGAGGTCGTCGACCAGGGCGTGGATGTCGGCCATGGCGGCGACGTCGACGCCGTTGGTCGGGTCCTCCAGGAAGCAGGCGACCGGCTCGGTCTCCAGCCACTTGCCGAGCAGGACCTTCTGCTGGTTGCCGCCGGACAGCGCGCCCACGGGCGGGTTGCCGGTGAGGGCGACCACGCCGTAGCTGTTGCGCAACGGGGCGGCGCGGCGGGCGAGTTCACCTCGGCGGTGCAGTCTGCGGCGGGCGAAGCGGTCACCGGCCAGCATCAGGTTCTCGTCCAGGGTCATACCCGGGACCAGCCCGAGGGTGCGGCGGTCGCCGGTCACACAGCGCAGACCGCTGGCGAGCGAGGCCGCGACCCGGCCGAAGGGCACGGTTCGGCCGTCGACGAGCAGTTCGCCGGTGTCGGGGCGCTGCCGTCCGGAGAGCAGGTCGAACAGCCGCGACTGGGCGTCCCCGGCCGGTCCGAGGACGGCGACGATCTCGCCCCTGCGCACGTCGACGGTGAAGTCCTGGACGGCCCGGCCATGACTCAGGCCGCGTACGGTCAGGCCGCTCTCGTGCTTCGGGGCGGGCCGCTCGGGCCGCTGCGAGACGACGTCCCGGCCGACCATGCTGCGGACCAGCGACGCGGGGTCCATCCCGGTGGCCGGGCCGGTGGTGACCACTTCCCCGTCGCGCAGGACGGTGAGGCGGTCGGCGACCGCCATGACCTCGTCGATGTAGTGCGAGATGTAGACGACGGCGACCCCGTCGTCCCGCAGGGTGCGTACCAGTCCACGGATCCGGTCGGCGTCCTTGGCGCTGAGACAGGCGGTCGGCTCGTCGAGGATCAGGACCCGACCCCCGCGCCGGACCTCGCGGGCCACCTCGACCATGGTCTGTTCGGCGACGGTGAGGGTGCCGGCGATCCGCTCCACGTCGATGTCGATCCCGAGGCCCGAAAGTGCCCCGCGCGCCTCGTCCCTGACAGCCCGCCAGCGCACGGCACGGCCCCGGGTGGGCAGGTCACCGAGCATGACGTTCTCGGCGACGGTCAGCCCCATCGCCAGTTCACGGCGCTGCGGCACACACGCGATGCCGAGCTTGCGGGCCTTGCGCACGGTCAGCGCGGAGTGCTCCTGCCCGCCGACCTCGATCGTGCCGCCGTCGGCCTGGTGCACTCCGGAGAGGATCTGCACCAGGGTCGACTTGCCGGCACCGTTCATGCCCATCAGCGCGTGGATCTCGCCCGGGTACAGATCGAGGTCGACACCTTTCAGCGCGGTCGCCCCGCCGAAGCTCTTGGTGACGCGCCGGACGCGAACAATGGCGTCGCGGGGTGCCGTACCGGTGTCGGATGCCGTACCGGCGTGGGGAGTCACGGCTGATCGCCGTCGGGGACCACGCGCCCGTACCCACGCACATCGGGGAACGGGGGCTCCTTGTCGGCCTGAAGGTCCACCTGGAAGGTGTTGAGGCACATGCCGAGCATGGTGAAGTTGCCGAGCGCGCCGACGGTGTCGACCAGGCCCTTGGAGCCGAAGTGGCCGAGGGCGCGCGCGAAGGTCGCGTCGGTGACGAAGTGCTCTTCCAGGATCTCCCGGCAGAACTGGTAGAAGGCCTGGTCCGCCTCGTTGTCGAAGACCGCCTCCCGCTTCTCGGCGACGGCCTTCACGGCGGCCTCCGGGATGCCCGCCTCGATCGCCTGGTGCACATGCGCGTTCCAGGAGTACTGCGCGTCCCAGTTGCGGGCGGCCATCAGCAGGCTCAGCTCGCGCAGATGCCCGGGCAGGTCACAGTCGAAGCGGGCGAAGGCGCCGAGGGACTCCGCCCGCTCGCACATCTCCGGGCTGTGCAGCCAGACCCGGAAGGGTCCACGGACGGCGCCGCGGCGTCCGGCGATCCGGGCGGCCAACTCCCGCTGCCGCGGGTCCATTTCCTCTTCACTGAGAACGGGGAGCCTCATCGGCCGATACCTGCCTTTTCTGTGCGGCGCGTGTCCGGCACGCATTCGCGAGCCGTGCGATGCGAGCCGACGGTACAGCCGGGTCCGCGAAGCTCACCCCTCCCGGAACGCAAGGTAAAACTGCACGCCGGAGGGCACCCATGAGCGGACGTGCGACCTACCGTCGGTCGACGCGCATCACCGTGAAGTGGAGAGGAACTCCCGGATGACCACGATCATCAAGGTCTCGTCGGTACCGCCGCTCAGCCGTGGCGGCGCGGTCGTCTCGACACCGCTGATCACCACGCCGTCGGCCGGCGGGGAGAACAGGATCACCAGCGGGATGAGCGTGTACCCGGTCGGCTCCGGGGCGCCACTGCACTCGCACAACTGCGACGAGCACGTGACGATCCTGGAGGGCGAGGCGGAGGTCTGGGTCGACGGCGAGGTGACGAAGCTGGAGCAGTTCGACACCACGTACGTGCCGTCCCCTCTCCCCCACCTCTTCCGCAACATCGGAGAGACCCCGTTGCGCATCCTGTGGGTGTACACCTCGGGCCATGTGACCCGCACCTTCACGGAGACCGGCAGGACGGTGGAACACCTGTCGGCCGAGGACCGGATGGCCTGAGCCCACCGGCGCCGTTCACGCGCGTCACTCGGCAGCGGCCCCGACCAGACCGTCGAGCCACGCCTGATGGCCGTTGAGCATGGGGTTCGGGCGCTCGGCGGCCAGGGCGGCGGCGGGCTGCCCGATCTGGGTCTCCTGGGTCAGGATGCGCACCCGGCCGCCGGACAAGTCCTCCACCAGCCAGGCGTGCAACACGTCCAGCCGCTCCTCCGGCCTGCCGTCCTGCTCGGCGGTCCAGGACAGGCGGCCCGGGACGCCCTCCGCCGGGGCCCGGAACTCCACGACGTGCGCGTCCAGGGGCGGAAAGCCGAAGGTGACGCCAATCCCCCCTCCCATCGGAATCCCAATAGGAATCCCAATAGGAAGTCCGATACCAGCTATCGGAACTCCGATGCACCCACCGCATACGATGGCTGCCATGAAGAACCGGACACCCGGCACTCCCGAGACCGCGGTCGCCCCCGGCAGGCAGTTGCCCGCGCACGCCGACCTGAACCTGCTGCGCACCTTCCTCGCCGTCTACCGCGCCGGTACGTTCACCGCCGCCGCTCCCGCGCTCGGGCTGTCCCAGCCCACCGTCACGGCGCAGATCCGCACCCTGGAACAGCAGACCGGCCGTGAGCTGTTCTCCCGTCTGCCACGCGGCGTGGAACCCACTCCCCTCGCCCACGACCTCGCGGCCCGGATCGCGGCGCCGCTCGACACGCTCGCCGCCCTCGAAGGCGGTGGCCCACTCGCCGGGCGTACGGCACCCGTGCATCTGGCCGGTCCGTCGGAACTGCTGTGCGTACGGGTGCTGCCCGCGCTGGCTCCGCTGGTCGCCGAGGGTGTCGAACTGCGCGTCGCCCAGGGGCTGCCGGAGCCGCTGCTGGAGGAGATGCGCGCGGGCCGGCACGACCTGGTCATCGCCACCCGGCGGCCCCGTGGCCGTGCCCTGGACTCGGTGCCGCTCGCCGACGAGGAGTATCTGCTGGTCGCCGCCCCCAGCTGGGCCGCGCGCATCGCCACGCATCCGCAGAGCGACGACCTGTGCGCCACCCTGCGCGAGGTCCCTCTCGTCACCTACGCCGAGGATCTGCCCATCGTGCGCCGCTACTGGCGGACCGTCTTCGGTAAACAACTCGCCACGCACGCCGCCGTCACGGTGCCCAACCTGTACGCGGTCCTGTCGGCGGTCAACGCCGGCGCCGGGATCAGCGTGCTGCCCCGGTCGCTGTGCCAGGAGTACCTGGACTCCGGGCGCCTCACCCTCCTCCACGAACCGGAGGAACCGCCGCTGAACACCCTGTTCCTCGTCCAGCGGTCCGGCTCCGAGACGAACCCCGACGTGCTCCGGGTCCGCGAGACCGTCCAACTGGCCGCCCGTGGCTGGTAGATGAGGTACGAAGTGATCCACAGGGGTGCGGAAGCAGGGAAAATGGCCTCATGACGATGTGCAAGAAGTGCGGGGCGCGTAAGCGCAGTTGGCCCCGTTCCTGTTCCCAGTGCCGCTCGGGGTCGGGCCGGACGGAGGCGGCCGGGAACGCCGCCGATCTGGCCGTGACGGGCGGGTTGTTCGAGTGGCTCTGGCACGGAGTCAGGGCAGTTGTCCGGCTGGTGGTGCGCGCACTCGACTGACTCGTCTCCGCCGACGGAGTGCGGAAGCCGGCCTCCTGGACAGGTCCCGGCCGGGTCAGTACCCGATGGCCTCGCGGAGCAGCAGGACCGTACCCCGCCCCGGGTGGGGCTCCGCGTTGAGGACGAGCAGTCGGTTCACGGCGCTGGGCACGCCGTACGCCGCCTGGGCCCGGACGTTCTCCAGCGGGAGGGCGTGCTCCTCGACCCGGCGCAGGGCCGTGCTCAGGTCGGGCACCACCTTCTGCGCGCCGACGATCCAGATCGCGCGGGCGGCGCCGCCCGCATTGGCGGGGAGCTGGCTGCCGCTGCCCGAGGCGAGGACGAGCGAGCCGGTCTCGGTGACGGCGGCGACACTGTTGACGACGCAGTCGGGGCCTGCGACCAGCCTGCGGATCTCGTCGGCGCCCGTGGCCCGGTCGATGGCCAGGACACGCGGCCTGACGGCGTCGTACCGGTCCCCGGTGTTGATGTCCTCGTCGATGCCGGACAGCCGAAGGGTCTCGCTCGCTCCGGTGAGCACACTCGCGCCCTCGGGGAGCAGGTCCTTGACGCGGACGCGCGCGGCTGCGGCGTCGTCGAGGATCTCGACGGCGAAGCCGTTGGTACGGAGGGCGGCGGCTGCCCGCTCCAGACGTTCGGCCGATACCGGGTCGGCGAAGGACGCGGCCGGAGCCGGGGCACTCCCCGCCGCGTCGGGTGCCGTGCCCGCCAGCGGGGAGGTGTCGAGGTATCTGACCTCGTACCGCCGCTCGGCGAACCTCCAGCCCTCCCCGGTGCGCTGGTAACGGTCGTGGTAGACGGCGTAGTTCAGGCCCTGGCGTCCGTCGAGGGCGCGCGCCAGTTCCTGGATGTAGGCACGGCCGGTAGCGGTGTCGCCGTCGAGCAGGATCGTGCCCGGGTGAGTGTTCTGTACGAAGAAGTCCCATTGGCTCTGCAAGCGTTCGCCCCCGGCAAGGATCTCCTCGCGGCCGACCAGCTCGACGGGGATGTTGGGCATGCGCAGGGCGCCGTCCGGTATGAACAGCGACGCCAGGCGGGGCCGGTCGCGCATCATCGCCGCGTCGGTGAACTCGCCGCGCAGTGCCTCGATCTCGACGCGGTCCGCGATGGTCTGGAAGTCGTTCATCAGTGGGCCTCTCTCCTTCTTGTCGTCGTCTCCACCGGTACGACAACGCGGCCCCGCGGAATGTGAGGTGGCGCGTCCGCCTCACATTCCGATGCGCTGTCCTGTCGTAACGGGTAGAGGCGGAGAAGCGAGTGGACGAGGGAGGCGGCCGAACCATGACCACCAGAGCCGAGCCGGGCGACGATCGGGACGATCCGGGCCTCGGCGCGATCATGGGCGAGCGGCGTCGGCTGTTCAACCTCGGCTATCGGCTCCTCGGGTCCCTCGCCGACGCCGAGGACGTCGTACAGGAGACCTACGCCCGCTGGTACGCCCTGTCCGAACGGGAGCAGCGGGCCATCGAGTCGCCCGGCGCCTGGATGATGACCGTCGCCGGCCGGATCTGCCTGAACCTGCTCGGCTCGGCGCGCGCCAGGCGGGAGACGTACGTCGGCGACTGGATCCCGGAACCGCTGCCCGAGCCCTCGGAGTGGATCACCGGGCGCCCCGGCGTCGGCGTCACCGACCCGGCCGATCGGATCACCCTCGACGAGTCGGTGACAATGGCCTTCCTGGTCGTCCTCGACTCGATGACCCCGGCCGAACGCGTCGCGTTCGTCCTGCACGACGTCTTCCGCTACCCCTTCGGCGAGGTCGCCGAGATCGTCGGCCGCACCCCGGCGGCGTGCCGCCAACTGGCCTCGTCCGCCCGCCGTCGCATCCGCACCGCGCGGACACCGGCGGGCCCGAGCGCCGGGCAGGCCGCCGTCGTCAAGCGGTTCAGGGCGGCGTGGGAGGCCAAGGACATCGAGGCCCTGATCGGCCTGCTCGACCCCGATGCCACCGCAACCGCCGACGGCGGCGGGCTGGCCGTCACCCATGTGCGCCCGCTCGTCGGCGGTGAGCGGATCGCGCGTGCCTACGCCGAGATCGCCCGGGTGGCGGGCGACCGCACGACGTTCGTGGAGTGCACGGTCAACGGTCTGCCCGGCCTGGTGGCGTACCAGTACGGGACCGTCGCGACCGTGTTCGCGTTCGAGATCGCGGGCGACCGCATCAGGCGCATCTGGGCGGTCCGCAACCCCGAGAAACTCCGCCCCTGGCGGGCCGGTGGACCGGGCCGGACCGACGGCTCTGCCGACAGCGAATCTGCCGCAGGCCGAGAAACCGGCCGCTGACGTCGGGCCGGGCCGAGAGTGGGGAGCGCGGAGCGATCCGCCGTACGACGACCCGCACCCCAACTCTCACCCAGGAGCCCTGATGTCCCCACTCACCGCCGCCGGTCCCTGGCCGGCCCTGCTGCCCCGGGCCGAGGAGGGCGACACCCCGCCCTCCCGGTTCGACGACCATCTGGCCGCCCAACTGCTCGCCCAGCGCATCGTGTTCCTCGGCACGCAGGTCGACGAGGTCTCCGCGAACCGGATCTGCGCCCAGCTGCTCGTACTGTCGGCGGAGGACCCGCGCACCGACATCAGCCTGTACATCAACAGCCCCGGCGGCTCGGTGACGGCGGGCCTCGCCATCTACGACACCATGCAGCTCATCCCGAACGACGTCTCCACGCTCGCCATGGGATTCGCGGCCAGCATGGGCCAGTTCCTGCTCAGTGTGGGCGCGGCGGGCAAACGGTACGCGCTGCCGAACGCACGGATCATGATGCACCAGCCGTCTGCCGGTATCGGCGGCACCACCGCCGACATCGAGATCCAGGCGGAGAACCTGGAGTTCACGAAGAAGGCCGTCGAGCGGATCACCGCCCGGCACACCGGCCAGAGCGAGGAGACCATCTCGCGGGACGGCGACCGCGACCGCTGGTTCACGGCCGAACAGGCCCAGGAGTACGGCATGGTGGACCAGGTCGTCGGCTCGCTGGCCGACGTACGCCCGGCCGCCTCACGACGACGGATGGGGCTCTGACATGGGGACGTACACGATTCCGAACGTCGTCGAGCGCACCCCGCAGGGCGAGCGGTCGTACGACGTGTTCAGCCGCCTCCTCTCCGAGCGGATCATCTTCCTCGGCACCGAGATCGACGACGGCGTCGCCAACGTCGTCATCGCGCAGCTCCTGCATCTGGAGGCGTCGTCGCCGGAGAACGAGATCGCGATCTACATCAACTCGCCCGGCGGCTCGTTCACTTCGCTGATGGCGATCTACGACACCATGACGTACGTCCAGGCGCCGATCTCCACGTTCTGCGTCGGGCAGGCGGCCTCGACGGCGGCCGTGCTGCTGGCCGGGGGCGATCCCGGGCGCCGGTTCGTCCTCGAACACGCGCGGGTGCTGCTCGGCCAGCCGGCGAGCAGCGGACACCGGGGCATGGTCTCCGACCTGGCCGTGCAGGCCAAGGAGATGGTCCGGATCCGTGCACAGGTCGAGGAGGTGCTCTCGCGGCACACGCACCACGACGTGACGACACTGCGCGCGGACATGGACCGCGACAAGGTGTTCACCGCGGCGGAGGCGGTGGCGTACGGCCTGGCCGACGAGGTGGTGAGCCGGCGTCTGGCCAGGGCCTGACGGGGCCGGTCCGCTAGGCGACCAGGCAGAGCCCGTTGTACGGCGTGCCGGTGGTCGTCCGCGTACGCGTACGCGTACGGCTCAGCGTGTGCCGCGTCAGCTCGGTCTGGGTCAGGGACAGCAGGTCCCCCAGGCCCAGGCCGAGGGCGTGGGCGGCGGCCGCGAGAACCTCCGAGGAGGCCTCCTTGCGGCCCCGCTCCAGCTCGGACAGGTACGGCATGGAGATCCTGGCCGCGTCGGCCACGTCCTTCAACGTGCGTTCCTGCGCGAGCCGTTCACGGCGCAGGACGTCGCCGACCAGGTCGCGGAAGAGCGGCTCCTTGGGTGTGGGCACCGGCGGGGCCACCGGGGCGGCGGGGGCCGGTGCGGACGTGGTCTTCGGACGCAGCGGGATCACGCGGGCCTGGTTCGGCGCTTGATTGCTCACCCCTTCAGCCTAAAAGCCGTCGCCTCGGAGGGAAGGGATCGGCATTCTGCCCTGGGTGGAATCACCACGGCGGGGCGAACGGGCAAAAGGGGCGAGCGAGCATGCTGCGTGACACCTTCGACGAGGCGGCGGAACTGTACGACCGGGCCCGCCCCCGGTATCCAGAAGCCCTCGTGGCCGACCTGGCCCACGCGGCCGGTCTCGGTCCGGGCAGCCGCGTCCTGGAGATCGCCCCCGGCACGGGCCAACTCACCGTCCCGCTCGCCGAATTGGGCTGTCGGATCACGGCCGTCGAACTGGGTCCTTCGCTTGCGGCCGTGGCCCGGCGCAACCTGCGGGCGTTCCCGCTCGCGGAGGTGACGGTCGCCGACTTCGAGCGGTGGCCGCTGCCGCCCGAGCCGTTCGACCTGGCTGTCGTGGCGACCGCGTTCCACTGGCTCGATCCGGCGACACGACTGCCCAGGGTCGCCCGGGTACTACGGCCGGGCGGCACGTTCGCCGTCGTCACCACCCACCACGTCAAGGGCGGCACGGTCGACTTCTTCGATCGGGTGCAGCGCTGCTACGAGCAGTGGGACCCGGCCACGCCGCCCGATCTGCAACAGGTCGACGAGGCCGACACCGCGACGGACACCGAAGAGTGGGACCGCTCCGAGCACTTCACCGACGTCACCGTCCGGCGCCACGCCCGGGACATCGCGTACACCGTCGACGAGTACAGCGACGTCCTGCTCACCTACTCGGGCCACCGCGCCCTCGACGCGCCCTCCCGACAGGGCCTGCTCGCCTGCATCCGGGACCTGATCGAGACGCGGTACGACGGCCGGATCACCAAGCGCTACCTCTACGAGCTGATCACGGCGACCCGGGTGTCCTGAGCAAGCGGGTCCCCTACGCCGATCCCCCGACCGCCGGCCAGCAATCGCCCCACGGCGTCTACGCCGCCGCCCCGACCGGCGCCACGGACCTTACTCCCAGGTCAACACCCGTCGTTCCGTGGGCTTTTCACACCTGGCGTCCACCCGTTCCTGGTAGGGAACATCACAGGTGGCATGCTCGGCGGCTGACCGGGTACGCGCATTCCGGAACGGTTCCATCATCCGTAGTGTGATGTTTCGTGGGAGAGGTAACAGGTAATGGACACCGCCATGATCCGGTCGAAGGCAGAGGTCGTCGAGGACACCGCCAGGACCAGGACGGGTGACGCCCCACTGCCCGGAGTCCCGGAACCGCGAAAGGTGGCCCCTCGTGACGCACGGGAGCTGTCCCGCCAGTTCTTCCAGCGCCTGACCGAACTCGAAGAGGGCACGCACGACCATCAGTACGCGCGCAACACCCTGATCGAGATGAACATGTCGCTCGTGCGGTTCGCCGCCGGGCGTTTCCGGGGCCGCGGCGACGACATGGAGGACATCGTCCAGGTCGGGATGATCGGCCTGATCAAGGCCATCGACCGGTTCGAGCTGTCCCGCGAGGTGGAGTTCACGTCGTTCGCGCTGCCGTACATCATCGGTGAGATCAAGCGGTTCTTCCGTGACACGACCTGGGCGGTGCATGTTCCGCGCCGGCTCCAGGAGTTGCGCGTCGAGCTGGCCAAGGCCCGTGAGGAACTGGCGAGCAGGCTGGACCGCGATCCGACGGTCGCCGAACTCGCCACCCTGATGAACCTGCCCGAGGAAGAGGTCGTCGAGGGCCAGATAGCCGCCAACGGCTACAACTCCGCGTCGCTCGACGCCGCGTTGACCGGCGACGGGCCCGAGGGCGGCGAAGCGGTGCTGGCCGACTTCATCGGGGTCGAGGAGCACGGGATGCGGCTGGTCGAGGACTTCCAGTCGCTCGCCCCGCTGCTCGCCGAACTCAGCGATCGCGACCGGCAGATCATCCATCTGCGGTTCGTCGAGGAGGCCACCCAGGCGGAGATCGGCGAGTTGCTCGGCTGCTCGCAGATGCATGTCTCGCGGCTGATCAAGCGCATCATCACCGGGCTGCGCGAGGGCATGCTCGGCGAGTTGGACTACGCCTGACCCACCCGGCCCCCGCCACGGAGGCAGGCGTAGTCCTCGGACTACGCCTGCCTCGCCGGTTGCGCCGATGACCGGCCGGCTGCCTGGCTCTGGTTGAGCGGCAGCACGGCCCGCACGTACTTGCCGACCGGCACCCTGCGCGCCGTCACCTCGGTGGCGAGCGCGTGGACGATCTCCAGACCGTGCCGCCCGATCCGTTCCGGGTCCCGCGGGTAGCGCAGGGGCAGCGCGGCGCTGCTGTCGTACACGGACACCGTCACGGCGGTGTCCGTGCCCTCGAGTTCGAGGACGTACGGTCCGTGACTGTGCCGGTCCGCGTTGGTGACCAACTCGCTCACCACCAGCACCAGTTCACCGTCGGCACGCCCGTCTGCCGGGGCACACCACTCCTTCCTCAGCTGCTCCAGGAAGTGCTCGGCGAAGGCGCGTGCCTCCGCGATGCAGCCCGGCTCGCCGGTGAAGTGCGTCGCCCGTCGCAGCGGTTCGACGGGCGCGTCGAAACCAGTCGGTATCACTGCTCCGCCCAGGTGGTCGATCATGCGTTTCTCTCTCGGTGACCGGTCCAGCCGGACCCGGTCGCATCACTGCTCGTACCCCGAGCCGCGCGACGCAGTCCCCCTGTCCCCGGAGGCTGCGTTCGCCCCTGACGGAACCTCAGTAGGACGGCGAGGTGGAGGCCGACCGGGGCGCCCCCTCCGACAGGCTCTCGGCGGGCGGAGACGACGACCCGACGGCCGGGGACGAGGAGGAGGGAGGCGCACTCGATGCGGACGGGCAGGGTGTGGCGGACGGGCTCGCGGTGTCCGTCGCGGCCGGTGGCGCGGGCGAGGCGGTGGGCGAGGACACGCACGGCACCGGTGACCGCTGCGGCAGCAGACCGGGCGCCTCGGACGTCGACTCCGAGGATTTCGAGGACTCAGGCGCCGACGAGTCCGGCGACGAGGGCTCCGAGGACCCCTGCGACGGCGTCGACGAACTCTCCGACGAACTCACGGACGGGGTCGGATCCTTGACCGGCGGATCGGTCTTCCTGTCCTTGCCGCCCGTGTCGCCCGGGTGCCGGTGGAACCAGTCACGGCGGTCGGGGTCGTAGACGACGAAGATGTTCACGACCGTGACGGCGGGCGCCACGTAGACGACGTTCGAGGTGCGGTACGACGGCCACGCGTCGCCTCGCGGGCGCGCGGCACTCTGCCGTACCGGGTCGGTGAGCGGGTTGCCGCAGGCGCAGCGCACGCGCGGGCGTCCGCGGTCGTCGACGAGGACGGCCGTGCCGGTCTGGAGGACGGCCTGGTAGGTGGTGGCGGCGGAGTCGCGGTAGCCGTGGTTGGTGACACGGGTGTCCATGCGCAGCTGTACGGGGGTGAGTGAGCGCAGATACCCGGGGACCCGGGCGGGCTGGAGGCCGAGGACCGAGGCGAACGCGCTGTTCTTCGCAGGGGCCGCGCGGAGCGCCTGGATCTGCTTCTCCACGTCGCAGCTGGCGACCTTGCGGGTGCCTCCGTACAGGCCGGCCGCGCCGCCGTCCACGCGCCGTACGACGTTCGCGGTGGCTGTCTCCGAGACGGTCGCCGTGGGGGTGGTGGCCGGCGGGGCGGAACTGTCCTTGGCCGTGGACTCGGTGAAGGGGTCGGGGCCCGACGTGTCCGCGGCCTGGAGGAAGACCTCGCCGCCCGCCTGGTCGGAGGTGCCCCCGGAGCCGCCGTCGGAGCGGGTGAGGACGACGATCAGGGCGACGGCGGCCACGACCGAGGTGACGAGCACGGCGATGCGGGGCGCCGACCGCCACCAGGGCCGGTCACGCCCGGGTCCCTCTCCCGTGCCGCCACCGTCTCCCCCGTCTCCGCCGCTTCCGCCGTCGGTGGGCGGCTGGGACGGTGGGCCCGCGGGTGGCTGGGAGGGGCCCGACAAGGGGCCGGAGGGCGGTCCGCTAGGGCGGTCGGAGGACGGCTGTTCGACGCTCACGGGCTCTTCTTCCGACGTGGGCTTCTGCGGCACTCACCCCGATTCACGCCGCTTTCTTCCACAACGTGCCCATTGTGCGCCCCGCCCCCGGGCCGCCCGCAAGCGGACGCCGTCGATCCGCTCGGCGGGAGCCCCGACAGGCGCACCGCCCGAGTGCTGCTTAGCGTGGCAGGGTGAGCACGCGAACCCCCGCTCCCGTGCCGATCCTGGGCGAGGAGCGGACCGTCTCCCGGCACGGCTGGGTGCAGGCACTGGCCGTGGTGCTGACCGGCCTGGCCGCCATGGTGCTGGCCGCCGGGTTGGGGCTGTGGGCGGCCGGTGCGGGCGATCTGCCGGACGGCGCGTTCCCCCGGGTCGTCGCGGCCACCGTCGTGACGGCGGTCGGCGGGACCGTCGACCTCACGGGCGACGCGGGAGGCCTCGCCGAGACAGCGGGCGGTCTGACCGTGATGCCGCTGTCGGTGACGCTGGTGGGGGCGCTCGTGACCGGGGCGGGCTTTCTGCGCCCGCTGCGGCACCGGGCCGTCGCCGGGGCCCGTGAGCTGGCGGGCTGGGCGGCTCGGATCGCCGTTCTGTGGGTGCTGGGTCTGACCGGTCTGGCGTTCGCGGCCCGCCAGACCTTCGCGGTGTCGCTGGGCGACGGCACGCTCGGCGACATCGGCGACATCTTCGGCGCCTCACCACAGGTCGGCTTCGAGACGGACGTACCGCTGACGCTTCTCGCGGGCGTGGTGTGGCTGGCGGGCGTCCTGGTGCTGGCCCTGTTGGTCTCGCGCGGGGCCCCGCTGCCGGCGCGGCTGCTGCGGTTCCAGGAGTCGGTACGTCCGGCCGCGTACGCCATGGTCGTGCTGCTGCTCGTCCTCGTGGCCCTCGGGACCGTGATCGCGCTGGTCGTGGCGGTGACACGCGGCCAGCCCGCGCAGTCGCTCGCGCTGGTCCTGCTGGGCATGCCGAACCTGGTCTGGCTGGCCCTCACCACCGGCCTGGGCGCCACCTGGGAGGGCCGGGTGGACGGCCCCTTCGGACTCCCGATGCCGCACGTCCTCGACCAGGTCCTGCGCACCGACGACACGGCCAGGCTCAACCTGAGCACCCTCGCCGACTACGACGGCAGGGTGTGGTGGCTGGTGGTGGTCGACGCGGTCCTGCTGCTGGCCGTCGCGTTCCTGATGGCGGCCCGCTCACCGGCCCGGATGCGGGCCTGGCAGCACGCCGTGCACATGGCGGTGGCGCTGGCCCTCACGGTCCTGATGATCTGCCTGATCGGCCGGATCGACGCCCACTACGGCCTGTCCGTCCTCGGCCTCGGCGACTTCGGTGGCAACCTCTCGGGCAGCCTGTTCCTGCGCCCCCAGCTGTGGGGAGCGCTCGGTCTGGCGCTGCTCTGGGGGCTGGTCACGGGGTTCCTGGGGGCACTCCTTGCCCGGAGGGTGCGTCGGAGGGGCGAGGTCGAAAACCGTTAGGCGGGTGCCCGGCGGGCATGGGAGCGTGGCGCCATGGCGTTGAGTGCCGAAGACCGGCTGGCCGTCACGGAGTTGATCGCACTGCACGGTCACCTCGTCGACGACGGGGACCTCGACCGCACGGCGGAGGTGTTCACCCCGGACGTGGTGTACGACCTCGCCGACTTCGGCCAGGACCTGGTCACCGGTCTCGCCTCGCTCACGGAGGCGGCACTCGCCCGCGGCGCGGCGAATCCCGTCGCCCATCACGTCACGAACGTGGTCGTCACCGAGGGCTCCGACGGCCAAGTGCGCGCCCGTTCCAAGGGGTTGGGCGTCATGGCGGACGGTTCGTGCGGCTCGGTGACGTACGACGACACGGTGGTGCGGGTCGACGGCGGCTGGCGCATCTCGTACCGGAAGGTGTCCGCGCGACGGGTGCCGTTGGGTGGGCTCGGGCAGAGTTAGCGCCGACCGCACGCGCCCCGGGGCCTGTCATCCCGACTGCCGGTGACCGTGCCGGGTGAACACCGGGCGGGCCCAGTCCGGAGGCTGTGGTGGGGGTTCCTCGGTGGGCTCGGGCAGGTGGACCACCTTCGTGGTCGTGTGCCCCGTGTGCGAGGTCGGGGCCGCGCGGAGTGCGGCGATGAAGTCGAGGCAGGAGTCGTAGCGGTCGTCGGGGGACTTGGCCAGGGCCTTCGCGAACACCGGGTCCACGGCGGCCGGGAGTTCGGGGCGCTCCTCGGTCGGCGGAGGTGGCTCGTCGTACTGGTGGGCCCACAGCAGGGCCATGTCGTCGTCGCGTCGGAACGGCGGGTGGCCCACCAGGAGTTCGTAGACCACGCAGGCGAAGCCGTAGACGTCGCAGCGGCCGTCGACCGGGCGGCCCGAGATCTGCTCGGGGGCCACGTAGTCGAGGGTGCCGACGAACTGGCCGACCGTCGTGAAGCCGGTCAGGGACAGCGACTTCTTCGTCAGGCCGAAGTCGGTGAGGTAGACGTGCTCGGGGTGGTCGCTGTCGGTGCCCCGGGCGACCAGGATGTTGCCGGGTTTGACGTCCCGGTGGACGAGGCCGTGTTCGTGGGCGGCGTCGAGCGCGGAGGCCACCTGGGCGGCGATGCGCGTCGCGGCCGTGAGTGTCAACGGGCCCTTGCGGTCCAGGAGATGACGCAGGTCGCTGCCTTCGACGTACCGCATCGCGATGTAGAGGATGCCGTCCTTCTCGTCGGCCTCGAAGACGGGGACGATGTGCGGATGGTCGATCGCGGCGGCCACCCGGGACTCGTGGGTGAAACGCTTGCGGAAGGTGTCGTTGCGGGCGAGTTCGGGGGCGAGGAGCTTCAGGGCGACGGTCCGGTCGAGCCGCAGGTCCCTGGCCCGGTAGACGACGGCCATGCCGCCCCGGCCGATCTCCGCCTCGACGCGGTAGCCGGCGAGCTGCTTCCCGATCAGGTCGGAGGGGCGTCCCGCGTGCGAACGCGTGTCGCGGTCCGGGTCGCGGCTCATCGGCCGCCGCCGTCGCCGTCGTCCCTGACGACCTGGGTGGGCGCGTGGCCCAGGTCGGGCACCACCTGGGTCGGCTCGTGCGCGGGGGCGGCGGGTTCCCGGTCGGCGGCGTAGGTGCTGAGCCGGGTGCCGTCGGTGTACACCCACCGCTCGTGCTCGGCGTCGTACAGCCACACGGACTCCCCGTCGACGACGATCCCGATCCGCTGTCCGTGCGTACGCCCCTGGAACGACTCCCGGTCGAGCCCGCCCCCGGTCAGCTCCTCCACGGCGGCGCGATACCGAGCCAGCGCCTGTTCCGCTCGGGCCAGCAGGGGCCGTGGGTCGGCGGTGCGGGCCAGCGGGGCGCCCTCGGCGGGCGGGTCCTGCGGTACGGCGACCAGGAGCCGTCCGTCGACCCAGGCGGACCAGCCGTTCGCGCACCGCACGTGCCCCCAGTCACCACGCCGCTCGACCAGCTCGACCGGCAGCAGCGCGTCGAGGGGCACCGTCGGCCGGGACGGGTCCGGCTCCTCCCAGGCGGCCAGGCCGTCCCCGGGGACGACGTGCGTGGGCCGGAACCCGGTGATCCGGAAACCGGGGGACGTCATCTCACCCACCCCATCTCTCCCGCCCCCTTCTACTTCCGCATGACAGCCGGTTCGTGCCGCCGCAGCAGCCGGAGGACCAGGTAGCCGAAGACCACCGAGAGCACGACCAGCATGCCCGTGTTGAGCAGCCAGACCCCGGCCGAGTGTTCGAACAGCGGGTCGCCGGTCAGCTCCCCGGGGACGATCCGGGACAGCCCGATCGTGCCCGCCATCGCGCCGAGCGCCCAGCGCGAGGGCACCAGCCAGGAGAGCTGTTCGATACCGGGGACGCCGTCGAGTTTAAGCAGGGCTCCGCAGAACACGACCTGGACGATGGCCAGCAGCACGAGCAGCGGCATCGTCACCTCCTCCTTGCGGACCAGCGCCGAGACCAGCAGCCCGAGCATCATCGCCGTGAAGGAGAGCAGCGCGACGGCGACCGTGATCTCCACCAGGGGCGGCATCAACACACCTTCACCGCCGGGTGCGTTGAGGTCGACGCCGAGCAGCGCGACGAGGGTCAGTACGACGGCCTGGGCGACGGTGATCGTCCCGAGGACGACGACCTTCGACATCAGGTACGCCGATCTGGACAGGCCGACAGCCCGTTCGCGCTGGTAGATCACCCGTTCCTTGACCAGTTCGCGCACGGCGTTTGCCGCCCCCGTCAGGACGCCGCCGACGCACAGGATGAGCAGCGCGTTCATCGCCGTCTCCCGGTCCAGCTTGCCGCCCGCCAGCGCCCTGGCCATCGCGCCCATCACGAACGGCAGCGCGATCATGATGGCGAGGAAGGTGCGGTCGGCGCTCAGCGCGGCCGTGTAGCGGCGGACCAGGGTGCTCAACTGGGCGCCCCAGCTCTGCGGTTTGGGCGGGGGTGGGGCGGCGGCGACCGGGCCCGGACTCGGCAGCCGGGGCTGTGAGGTCGAGTTGACGATGTACTGCCGATGGAACGGCGAGGCACGGTAGTCCCCCGCCCAGTCCCGTTCCCGGTCGCGCTCGAAGGCCTCGAACGCCTCGGGCCACTGCTCGTACCCGAAGAAGGCGAGGGTGTCCTCGGGCGGCCCGTAGTAGGCGACCTTGCCGCCGGGGGCCAGCACCAGCAGGCGGTCGCAGACGTCGAGGCTGAGCACGCTGTGGGTGACGACGATGACGGTCCGGCCGTCGTCTGCGAGGCCGCGCAGCATGTGCATCACCGAGCGGTCCATCCCGGGGTCGAGGCCCGAGGTCGGTTCGTCGAGGAAGAGCAGCGACGGCTTGGTGAGCAGTTCCAGGGCCACGCTGACCCGCTTGCGCTGTCCGCCGGAGAGGCTGTGCACGGGCTGCTTGGCCCGCTGTTCCAGGCCGAGTTCGCGCACCACCTCGTCCACCCGCGCCCTCCGTTCCGCCTTCGCGGTGTCCTGCGGGAAGCGCAGTTCGGCGGCGTAGGAGAGGGCTCCGCGCACGGTCAGCTGGGCGTGCAGGATGTCGTCCTGCGGGACGAGACCGATGCGCTGACGGAGTTCGGCGTAGTCGCGGTAGAGGTCGCGCCCGTCGTAGAGGACCGTGCCGTGGTCGGCGGGGCGCTGGCCGGTGAGGGCGTTGAGGAGGGTGGACTTGCCGGCGCCGCTGGGTCCGACGACCGCGAGCAGGCACTTCTCCCCCACCGGGAAGGACACGCCCTCCAGCAGCGTCTTGCGGCCGTGGTCGACGGCGACGGTGAGGTCCTGGACGTCCAGGGAGACCTCGCCGGTGTCGACGTACTCCTGGAGCTGGTCGCCGACCAGGCAGAACGCGGAGTGCCCGACGCCGACGATGTCACCGGGCGCGACGATCCCCCGAGCGACGGGCCCGCCGTTGAGAAACGTGCCGTTGTGGCTGCCCAGGTCGACGATCTCGTACGTCCCGTCCGGGTCGGCGCGCAGTTCGGCGTGCCGGCGGGAGACGAGGAGGTCGTCGACGACCAGGTCGTTGTCGGCGGCGCGACCGATGCGGACGGTACGGGCAGACAGCGGCCGGACGGTGGTCGGCTGCCGGAAGGTGCCGGTCAGGCCGGGCATGGAGACCGCCGAGGGGCGTTCTCGGGCCGGCGGGGGCGGGCTGACGAGGACGGCGCGCGGCCCGTCGGCGGGGCTGCCGAAGCGCAGGACGCTGCCGGGTCCGATGTCCCGTTCATGGACGCGCAGACCGTCGGCGTACGTGCCGTTCGTGCTGTTCTCGTCCTCGACCGTCCAGTGGCCGTCCTCCTGCCGCAGCACCGCGTGGTGCCAGGAGACCCGGGCGTCGTCGATGACGATCTCACTGAGCGGATCACGTCCGACGTGGTAGGCGTGGCCCGGACTCATCAGCGTGGAGCCCGACTCCGTCTCCAGGACGAGTTCGGGCGCAGGCGGCGCAACCGACCGGTCTGCCATGCCCAGAATTCTAGCGATTCGTCCGTATATACGCCTGGCCAGCCCGGGGGCTCCGCAGTCCCGGAACCTAGGCGACCGGCACGACCAGCGCCGGGGTGGTCCGCTGCATCCGCAGGGCGTCGACGGACTCGGCGAGCAGTTCGTACTCGGTGGTCTCGTCGTACGTGGCGATCCGGACGAGCCGGCCGGCCGCCAACTCGTCGGCGACCAGCTCCTGTTGGTACTGGTCCATGCTCCAGGCGCGCAGCAGACCGGGGACGTCGGGCACGGTGCCGGCGACCGGGACGAGTGAGTTCGGGGGGAAGTACTGCTCCTCGGGCTGCGGATCGAGCCGTTCGGCGATCCAGTTCGCCCGGTCCCGTAACCACCACAGGGCCAGCGCCAGGGTGGGCGCGCGATACGTACCCAGCGGTACGCCTATTCGCCGACCCGCGCAGACGCCGTACGCCGTGACATGGCAAAGGAACTCGTCGTGCACGGTCTTTCCCCCGATCGCGTGCCGGTCCTGCCTCGCTTTCCCTGCGGCTCACTCGGTCGTGCAGTGTTCTACCAGTTGAGTATCTTCACTATTGACACTCTGTCACCACGCCTTTCCGGCCAGTCTCCAGGCATTCGCCTGGCATATTCCCGGCAGGTATGGACCAGAATCCGACGGGACGGTCTCTTTTACCGTCGGCGGATCCACGGGGATTCCCGGGGAGCGCGGGATTCACGATCACCGCTCCGCTTCCCAGTGGTCTCTGGAGCGAAGACCACTGGGAACGGAGGGCGCGATGACCACCAGCGAAAAGGCCGCCGGGGCGGACAGGCAATTCACAGCCGTATCGTGCAAAAGCCCGCCACCTGGGGCTGGACCTGCCTGACCTGGCCGGAATCCGTCAGATTCCTTGATCCCGGCGACCGGGAAGAGGCGTCATCGTGACAGTACGGGCGGCCGGGCGGTTCCGTTCATATGCGAGCGAGAAAGGATCAGGCAAAAGATCAGGCCTTGATCACCGCATCGATTCGCGCCAGCTCCTCGTCGGAGAATTCCAGGTTGCCGATGGCCGCGACGCTGTCCTCCAGCTGCTGCGGGCTGCTCGCGCCGACCAGCGCGGAGGTCACCCTGCCCCCGCGCAGCACCCAGGCCAGCGCCAGCTGGGCGAGGCTCTGACCACGGGACTTGGCGATGTCGTCGAGGGCGCGCAGTTGCTGCACGAGGTCCTCGGTGATCCGGTCGGAGTTCAGGAAGGGGCTGTCGCTCGCCGCCCTGGAGTCCGCCGGGATGCCGTTGAGGTAGCGGCCGGTGAGCAGGCCCTGCTCCAGCGGGGAGAAGACGATGGAGCCGACCTGTAGCTCGTCCAGCGCGTCCAGCAGACCCTCGTCCTCGGGACGGCGGTCGAGCATCGAATAGCGCGGCTGGTGGATGAGGAGCGGGGTGCCCAGCTCGCCCAGGATGCGGGCGGCCTCGCGGGTCTGCTCGGCGGAGTAGTTGGAGATGCCGACGTAGAGCGCCTTGCCCTGCTGGACGGCCGTGTGCAGGGCGCCCATCGTCTCCTCCAGGGGAGTCTCCGGGTCGGGGCGGTGCGAGTAGAAGATGTCGACGTAGTCCAGGCCCATGCGGGTCAGGCTCTGGTCGAGCGAGGACAGCAGGTACTTCCGCGAGCCCCATTCGCCGTACGGGCCCGGCCACATCAGATAGCCGGCCTTGGTGGAGATCACGAGTTCGTCGCGGTACGGGGCGAAGTCGGCCTTGAGCGCCTCGCCGAGGGCGGACTCGGCGGCGCCGGGCGGCGGGCCGTAGTTGTTGGCCAGGTCGAAGTGGGTGACGCCGAGGTCGAAGGCGCGGCGCAGGATGGCCCGCTGGGTGTCGACGGGACGGTCGGGTCCGAAGTTGTGCCACAGGCCGAGCGACAGCGCGGGGAGCTTCAGACCGCTGCGTCCGGTGCGCCGGTAGGGCATGTCCGCGTAACGGTCGGTGTGTGCGGTGTACAACGCGACTCCAGAGTGGTTGGCACGGCGGATGTGATCTCTGCTGTTCCTACTCTTCCCCCGGGAACGGGCAGTGGTCCAACAGGAGAATCGGATGGAATTCAGCGGATAGGCTTCTCAATCATGGAGCTACGCCATCTTCAGCACTTCGTCGCGGTAGCCGAGGACCAGCACTTCACCCGGGCCGCCGAACGCCTGATGGTGTCGCAGTCGGGTCTGTCGGCCTCGATCCGCGCGCTGGAGCGGGAGCTCCAGACCCCGCTGTTCGTGCGTACGACCCGCCGGGTGACGCTCACCCCGGCGGGGCGTGCGCTGCTCGGCGAGGCCGAGCGGATCCTCGCCCAGGTGCGGTCGGCCCACGAGGCGGTGGCCGCGGTACAGGGGGTGCTGCGCGGGATGCTCGCGCTGGGCTCCGAGCAGTGCATCGCCGGGGTGCATGTGGCGGGGCTCCTCGCCGCGTTCCGGCGGCAGCACCCGGACGTGGAGATCTGCCTGCGGCAGGCGGGCTCGGGCGCGCTGGCGGAGGAGGTGGCCGCGGGGCGGCTGGACCTGGCCTTCGCCGTCCGCGGGACGCGGGACGAGACCGACCAGTTGCGGGCCGTACCGCTGAGCAGCGAGCCGATGACCATGCTGTGCCATCCGAGCCACCGGCTCGCGGCGATCGGCGCGGCCGTGACCCCGGAGGACCTGGGCGGCGAGGTGTTCGTCGACTTCCACCCGGACTGGGGGCCGCGCCGCACCACCGACGCCGCCTTCGCCGAGGCGGGCGTGCGCCGGACGGTCGCCCTGGAGGTCAACGACGTGCACAGTCTCCTCGACCTGGTGGACGAGAACCTCGGGGTGGCCGTCGTACCCCGGCACTTCCGGCACAAGCGCGAGTCGCTGACGGCGCTCCCGGTCAAGGGCACCGGCGAGACCGTGTACGAGACGGTCGCCCTGCTTCCTGCCTCGGAGGCGACCAGTCCCGCGGCGCGGGCGCTCATGGCCCTTCTGGAGACCGAGCGGGAGACCGAGGGGGCATGACGGGCCGGAATGCGCGAGGCTGTACCTCATGCATGCACAGGACATCCTCATCGACGCGTACACCCGCATCCAGGAAGAAGTCCACGCCGCCGTCGAGGGCCTGGGCCCCGACGACCTCAACCACCGACCAGGCCCCGACGCCAACTCGATCGCCTGGCTGGTCTGGCATCTCACCCGGGTCCAGGACGACCATGTGGCCGGTGCCTTCGGTCTCGACCAGGTGTGGCTGACCCAGGACTGGGAGAAGCGCTTCGGCCTCGGCCTGAAGCCCCGTGACATCGGGTACGGCCACACCTCGGCGCAGGTCGCCAAGGTGCGGGTCGACTCCCCCGAGCTGCTGACCGGCTACTACGACGCCGTGCACGCCCAGACCGTGGCATCCCTGCACGGTCTGACCTCCGGGGACCTGGAGCACATCGTCGACGAGAACTGGGACCCGCCGGTCACGCTCGGCGTCCGGCTGGTGAGCGTCCTGGCCGACGATCTTCAGCACGTCGGCCAGGCCGCCTATCTGCGGGGACTGCTTCAGAGCGCGTAGCCGGGGAGCACCACGTCCTCGATGAGGGCGTTGCGCTCGTCGAACGGGATGAACGCGCTCTTGACCGCGTTCACGGTCACCGTGCGCAGGTCCTCGACCGTCCAGTCGGCCTCCTCGACCAGCAGGGACATCTCGCGGGTCATCGTCGTGCCGGAGACGAGCCGGTTGTCCGTGTTGAGGGTGACGCGGAAGCCCAGGTCCTTCAGGGCCGTGATGGGGTGCTCGGCGATCGAGGTGGCCGCGCCGGTCTGGAGATTGGAGGTCGGGCACATCTCCAGGGCGATCCGGCGGTCGCGCACCCAGCCCGCGAGGCGGCCGAGCTTGCCGTCGACGATGTCCTCGGTGATGCGGACGCCGTGGCCGATGCGCTGGGCGCCGCAGACCTGGAGGGCCTGGTGGATGCTGGGCAGGCCGTGGGCCTCGCCGGCGTGGATCGTGAACGGCACGCTCTCGCCGCGCAGGTGTTCGAAGGCGGCGAGGTGGTCGGCGGGCGGGAAGCCGTCCTCGGCGCCCGCGATGTCGAAGCCGACGACACCGGCGTCCCGGAAGGCGACGGCCAGGTCGGCGGCCTCCCGGACCCGGTCGAACATGCGCATCCCGCACAGCAGCGTCCCGACCCGCACCGGGGTCCCGGCAGCGGCGGCCTTCGCCATACCGGCCGCCAGACCCTCCTGGACGGTCTCGACGACCTCGGGGAGGGTCAGCCCGCCGTTCACGTTCAGTTCGGGGGCGTAGCGCACCTCGGCGTAGACGACACCGTCCTCGGCGAGGTCGAGCACGTACTCCTCGGCGGTACGCAGCAGGCCCTCGCGGGTCTGCATCACGGCGAGGGTGTGCTCGAAGGTGGCTATGTAGCGCACCAGGTCACCGGAGTTGGCGGCCTCGTAGTACCAGGCGGCCAGCTCGTCCGGGTCGGTGGTGGGCAGGGTGTGCCCGACCTCGGCGGCCAGCTCGACCAGGGTGGCGGGGCGCAGGCCTCCGTCGAGGTGGTCGTGCAGCACGGCCTTGGGGAGGCGGCGGAGGGTGTCGGTGTCGACGTGGGACGCGGTCATGTGCGGTGATTCCTCGGCAGGTGGTGGTGCGGTGGGGTGGGGTGGGTGGCTGCGGTTGAGTCGGTGGCGGTCGGCTGGAGGAGGTCCCAGCGGTTGCCGTACAGATCCTCGAAGACGGCGACCGAGCCGTACGGCTCGTGGCGCGGCTCCTCCAGGAAGGTCACGCCTGCGGCGCTCATCCGGGCGTGGTCGCGGGCGAAGTCGTCCGTGTGCAGGAAGAAGCCCACGCGTCCGCCGGTCTGGTCGCCGATCCGGGCGCGTTGGTCCTCGTCCTTGGCCCGGGCGAGCAGCAGGCCGGTGCCCGCCCCTGCGGTACCCGGCTCGACGACCACCCAGCGGGAGCCGTCGGGGCGTGGGGTGTCCTCGACCAGCCGGAAACCGAGGGCGTCGGTGTAGAAACGGATCGCCTCGTCGTAGTCGTCCACGACGAGGGTGACAAGTGCGATGCGTCTCATCGGCTCTCCTCTGCCTCTCGGGTGCGGGTGCGGTCCGGGCGCAGGCGCGGATGCGCCGGACTGTCCGGTTGACCTGCGGATCACGTGCGGTTGACGGGTGAGGTTATACGTAACACCCAGGGTGTGTCATCTCCGTACCCGCACGGGTGATCTCGTCCGCGTCCGTGAGGTTCCGGGAACGATCGCCGAAGCGTGATCGTCGAGCAGATGTGAACCGTGAGCAGGCTGTCGCAAGGGCGGGCTCCCCGATGCTGGGGAGCCTGGTCGCGTTCGTGCTGCTCGTGCTGCTCGCCGTCACGGTCATGGTCCAGGGCGGCGGCACGCTGTTCGGCGACCGGGATCTGCTGGAGTGGTCGCTCGCGCACCGCCCGGAGGCGGTCGTCACCCTCGCCCGGGTGGTGACCCACACCGGCTCGGGCTTCGTTCCGTACGCCCTGGTCGCCCTCGCCGGTTGTCTGCTCGGCCGGACCGCGCGGCAGCGGATCCTGGCGGCCGCCGCCTGTCTGGTCTGTCTGGTCACCGCCCAGGCGGTGCGGTTCTCGGTGATGGCACTGCTGTCCCGGCCCCGGCCCGCCGTGGCGCACTGGGCGACGGACGCCGGCCACTGGTCGTTCCCCTCGGGCCACACGACGACGTCGGCCGTCACGGCCGGGCTGCTCGTCCTGGCCGTGTGGATACGGGCCCCGCGCGGGCGGTCCGCGATCGCCGCCGCGGTCGGCTGCTGGGGTGTGCTGGTCGGGCTGACCCGGGTCTATCTGGGCGTCCACTGGTTCTCGGATGTCGTCGGCGGCTGGCTGTTCGCCGCGTGGTGGCTGGGCCTGGCGGCGTACGCGGTGACGCGCTTCGCACCGGACGCGTGCGCGGAGGTGCTGCGCGGGGACGGGACCGGGATTCGCGGGGCGCTGCGAGGCGACGGGGCCGGAGTACGCGGGGCACTGCTGCCCGGCATACCGGGGCCGGGATCGGGGGCCGAACCCGCGCGTGGCAGGGTGGAGATCGCGTCGGAGTCCGACGGCTGCGACGCACCCCCACCGAGCGCCGCCCTTCCAGGAGTTGAGTGCCATGTCCGAGCTGCCGAAGCCGACCGGATACCCGTCCCGCCAGAACGTGACGTTTCCCAGCGCTGACACCACCGCGCACGGCTATCTGGCGTTGCCTCCGTCCGGCAGCGGACCCGGTGTCATCGTCATCCAGGAGTGGTGGGGCCTCAACGACCACATAGCGGACGTCACGGACCGGCTCGCGCAGGAGGGCTTCGTCGCCCTCGCCCCCGACCTCTACGGCGGCAACGTGGCGCACGAGAGCGAGGAGGCGCTGCGCATGCTGCGGGCCCTGCCGGTGCCGAAGGGCGTCGAACTCCTCACCGGCGCGGTCGACTACCTGCTGGCCCGACCCGAGGTCACCTCGGAAACGGTCGGCTCGGTCGGTTTCTGCATGGGCGGCGGCTTCGTGCTCTACCAGGCCGCGGCGGACCCGCGCGTCAGTGCCGCCGTGCCGTTCTACGGTGTCATCCAGGGCGAGCTGCCCGACTTCTCCGGCCTGAGGGCCGAGGTGCTCGGCCACTACGGCGAACTCGACGCGAGCATCCCGGTGGAGAGCCTGGACCCGCTGCGCGAGGCCATCAAGAAGCAGGCGGGTATCACCGCGGATCTGCGCGTCTACCCGGCGGACCACGCCTTCTTCAACGACTCCCGCCCGGTGTACGACGCGGAGTCGGCGGCGCGGGCGTGGGAGAGCACGGTGCCGTTCCTGCGGGAGCGGGTGCGCTGAGCGCCGGCTCCCGTACGGCGGTGGGCGGGCCCGGGGTTCCCGGGCCCGCCCGTCGGGCTAGTCGCTCGCGCCCGCGAGCCAGGCCGTGGCGTTGAGGGCGAGGGGGGCGTTGGTGGCGCCGGTGTCGTTCCAGCCGTCGTACAGGGTGTTGCCGGACTGGCCGGTGCCGTCGTCGATCGGGGAGCTGTCGCCCCAGAAGGCGACCCGGCCGCTGCCGTAGGTACTGGTCAGGAAGAACGCGCCGGTGTTGCCGGAGTAACCGGAGCGGTAGAGCAGGCCCTTGACGGCGGAGTTGTCGGCGGGTGTGAGAGTGGCCGTCGTACCGCTGGCGATGAGGCTCTTGGTGACCGTGCCGAAGCTGCCGTGCAGGACGGCGTTCGTGCTGTCGCTGATCGCGGCCGGGTAGCCGGAGCTGATGCTCTTCGCGTCGATGGAGAAGCCGAACGGATCGTCGGAGTCGACGCTGTTGTTGGTCATCAGGTCGTTGAGGATCTCGACCGCGTCCTCGCCGTCGTTGTTGCGGTCGGCCCCGGTGTGGTCGGAGATCATGAAGAGGCCGCCGCCGTTCTGGACGAACTTCATGATGGCGGTCTTCTCGGCCGTGGTGAACAGCGTGTTGGGCTCGGGCAGCACCAGGGTGTCGAAGTTCGACAGGTCGGTGGCGGTGGAGCCGCCGTAGGCGAGGCTGGAGCCCGAGGGCAGCGTCTTGAGGCTGTAGTCGCCGGTCTGCTGGAGGGCGACACCCCAGGAGGAGAGCGCGCCGGTCCAGTCGGTCTCGTCGGAGGGGGCGGAGTCCTGGGAGAGCGGGTTGGGCTGGCTGGTGGAGATGATCCAGTCGGCGTTGCCTGCCGTCTCGGCGTGGGCGTTGTCGAAGAGGACGCGGTGTGTGGTGGCCGCGTGGGCGGGGGTCGCGGTGGCGGTGGCCTGGACGGCGACGCCGGTGGCGATCAGGCCGAGCACGGCGAGGGCCGAGGCGAGTCTGTGCCGGGTCCCGGTGATGGCGTACATCTGGCGTTCCTCCATGGGTGGGGGGATGTGGGGGAAGGCGGTGCGGGTGCCGAATCTGCGCGCGTAGACCGGGCGTTGGAGCCCTCCCGGTGCACACAAGGCAGGACCGTACCGACAAGATCCACGCCACCGGGAGGCCCGGCCGGGGTTTCACGTAAAGCTCTTACACACGAGTAACCACCGGCCGGGAAACGGCATTTGAGGGCGATTACGGGCGATGTGTCGCGCCGAGCGCGGCCGACTCCTCCTCCGTCAGCCGCAGTCCGCCCGCCGCCACGTTGTCCACGACGTGCTCCGGGTTGCCCGTGCCCGGGATGGCGAGCACATGCGCCCCCTGGTGCAGGCTCCAGGCGATCCGCACCTGGGCGGGACTGACTCCGTGTGCCCGGGCGACGGCGAGTACCGCGTCGTCGTGGGTGTCGGTGGCGCCCCGCGGTCCCCCACTGCCCGCAACGGCGAAGAAGGGAACGAAGGCGATGCCGAACTCCCCGCACAGCCGCAGGAGTTCTTCGCCCTCGGGGTCGGGCAGGTCCAGCGCGAACCGGTTCTGCACGCACACCACCGGGGCGATCGCCCGCGCCTCGGCGAGGTGTCGGGGCTCGACCCCGGAGATCCCGAGGTGGCGGATCAGGCCGGCCTCGCGCAGTTCGGCGAGCGCGCCGAAGTGCTCGGCGATCGAGTCCTGCCGTGTCCGCCGCAGATTGACCACGTCGAGATGGTCGCGCCCGAGCTGGCGCAGGTTCTCCTCGACGTGTCCGCGCAGTTGGTCGGGGCGGGCGGAGGTGCCCCACTCCCCCGAGTAGTCGCGGTACGGGCCGACCTTGGTGACGATGACGAGGTCGTCCGGGTACGGCGCCAGCGCGCTGTTGATCAGTTCGTTGGCGGAGCGCAGCGCGGAGAAGTAGAAGGCGGCTGTGTCGATGTGGTTGACGCCGAGTTCGACGGCCTTCCGCAGCACGGCCAGCGACCGTTCGCGATCGCTGGGCGTGCCGAGGTGGAAGGCCGCGCTGCCGGTGAGCCGCATGGCTCCGAACCCGAGCCGGTTGACGGTGAGATCGCCGAGTTTCCAGGTGCCCGCGGCGTCCGCGGTGATCGTCTGCGAGGTCATTCGGCGGAGTCTCGCACGCGCCCCGGGCACCGGATCGACGTTCTTACCGTCCTTTTGGCTCCTTTTACGGATACACGTACGTGTTCAGCGTGGCCACCGCCGAAGCCGGGTTCCCCAGGTTGTAGTGGTCCACGGCCAGGAAGTTGGGCTTCTTGCGGGCGGCCGGCTGGCAGAACCGCTGGGCGCGGTCGGCGAGTTTGGTGTTGTCGGTCGTCGCCGTGGAGGTGATCGCCGCGTCCCGGAAGTGGTTCATGACGAAGAGGGGCTTGAAGGCGCCCTGGGTGAGGGTCAGCGGGGTGTTGGAGTCGGCGCCGTACCAGCGGCTGTAGCAGGACCAGTCGGAGGCGCCGAGGCCGCCGCCCATGGACCAGTAGTTCTCGACGGTCCATTCGCGCTGGTACATCACGCCGAAGGTGTCGCGGGTCAGGCCGGCGGTCTGGTCGGCGGAGCGGCTGTGGTCGGTGAAGATCAGCAGCCGGTCGTTGGCGGCGATCAGGTCGGCGACCTTCGGCCAGCCGTTCTGGCGTACGCCGGTCTGGTCGGGGCGGTGGAGGACGTCCGACAGGCCGCTGACGCGGGCGAGTTCGCTGCGCAGGACGCCCGGGTCGACGTAGTCCTCCAGGAAGACGGTGACGACCTGGGTGGGGTTCTGCTTGAGGAAGTCGACCATCCGCTGGAGGTCCACCCAGAGTGCGACCGGGCTGCTGACAAGGGTGCAGCTGTTGTGGCAGAGGATCGCGCCGTCGGAGGTCTGGTGGATGTCCAGCATGAACCCCCGTACGCCGTCGGTGAGTTGCTGGTTGATGCCGCGTGTCTGGTTCGGGACGAGGTTGACGAAGGGCGGGGCGAAGCCGCCGTCGACACCGTTGGCGTAGGCGTTGTGGGAGGTGAGGAACGTGACCTGGTCCAGGGTGCGTTGGTCGGCGGAGGGCATCGGGCTGACCGCGGGGGTGACCGGGGTGAGGTACCAGGCGGCCAGGCTTCCCGCGCCGCCGATGGCCAGCTGGTCGGGGTAGTTGGCGCCGGACGGCTTGGCGGCGACCGTCAAGTAGCGGGTGGTTCCCGGGGCCTTGAGCGTGTACTGGTCGGTGCCGGAGGGGGTGATCTCCCAGGGCGCGTCGGCGCTCGTACAGGCGACGGTCCTGGCCTGGTCGCCGGAGCGGCCGAGGCAGGAGCCCGCGGTGTCGGTGCTCTCCAGTAGGTACGAGGTTCCGCTCGCGCGCAGCGTCCACTGCTGGCGGTCCTCGTTGCCCTTGGGCCGGTGTTGCTCGACGGCTCCCGCGTCGTCGGCGGCGTTGAGTCCGGTCGTGGCGCTCTGGACGTAGTAGGCGCCGGCGGCCGGTACGGGGGCGGCCAGGGCGGGCGGTGCTGGTGTTGCAACTGCCGCTGCCAGGGCGGCGGTTGCGGTGAGCAGTGCGGTGCGGGGGGTTGGCATTGACGAGGCCCTTCGTGAACGCGGAGGCTCGACGGCTCGGTCGGCAGGGGCATGACATCACGAAGGTCCGTACAAAGTCAGCACACTCGGCACACGCGCAACCCAACCTTTCAGCCGCCGTCTATGACTTCGGTCTGACCTTTGGTATGTTTCGACGCCACCGAGGCTGCGGGAGGCGTTCGCACTGTGGACTTCGAGCTGACCGAGGACCAGGAAACGATCCGCAAGGCCGTCGCCGGACTTCTGCGCGACTTCGACGACCGGTACTGGATGGAGAAGGACCGGGACCACGAGTTCCCGGCCGAGTTCTACGACGCCGTCGCACGCGGCGGCTGGCTGGGGCTCACCATCCCCGAGGAGTACGGCGGCCATGGCCTCGGGATCACCGAGGCCACGCTGCTGCTGGAAGAGGTCGCGCGGTCGGGCGGCGGGATGAACGCCGCCAGCGCCATCCATCTGTCGATCTTCGGGATGCATCCCGTCGTGGTGCACGGCTCCGAGGAGCTGAAGCGCCGGACGCTTCCCCGTATCGCCACCGGTGACCTGCACGTCTGTTTCGGCGTGACCGAGCCGGGGGCCGGTCTGGACACGACGAGCATCACGACGTACGCGCGCCGGGACGGCGACCACTACGTGGTGAACGGCCGCAAGGTGTGGATCTCCAAGGCGATGGAGTCGGAGAAGATCCTGCTGCTGACGCGCACGGCGAAGGTCGGCGAGGTCGCGAAGAAGACCGACGGGATGACCCTCTTCCTCACCGATCTCGACCGCGCCCATGTCGACATCCGCCCCATCCCGAAGATGGGCCGCAACGCCGTCACGTCCAACGAGCTGTTCATCGACGATCTGCGGGTGCCGGTCGAGGACCGGGTCGGCGAGGAGGGCCAGGGGTTCCGGTATCTCCTCGACGGGCTCAATCCGGAGCGGATGCTGATCGCCGCCGAAGCGCTGGGTATCGGGCGGGTCGCGCTCGACAAGGCCGTCCAGTACGGGAAGGAGCGGGTCGTGTTCGACCGGCCCATCGGCATGAACCAGGGGGTGCAGTTCCCGCTCGCGGACTCGCTGGCCCGGCTGGACGCGGCCGAGCTGGTGCTGCGCAAGGCGACCTGGCTGTACGACCACGGCCGGCCGTGCGGGCGCGAGGCCAACACCGCCAAGTACCTGTGCGCGGACGCCGGGTTCACGGCGGCGGACCGGGCGCTCCAGACGCACGGCGGGATGGGCTACTCCGAGGAGTACCACGTGGCCCGCTACTTCCGTGAGGCGCGGCTGATGCGGATCGCGCCGATCAGCCAGGAAATGATCCTCAACTATCTCGGCTCGCATGTGCTGGGCCTGCCGAGGAGTTACTAGTCACCGGGAGCAGGTCATGAGCGACAACAACGGGCTGTTCGATCTCACCGGCCGGTCGGCGCTGGTCACGGGGGCCGCGGGCGGAATCGGTGCGGCCGTCGCCCAGGCGCTCGCCCGTGCCGGTGCCGCCGTGCTGGTGACGGACGTGGACGGGGACGCGGCTGCCGCCGTCGCCGGGAAGATCTCCGCCGCCGGGTTGACGGCGGACAGTGCCGCTCTCGACGTACGGGACCGGTCCGCCGCCGATGCCGCAGTGGCGCGGGCGGCCCAACTGGCGGGCGGGACACTGCACATCGTCGTCAACAACGCGGGAGTCACCGCGCCCGCCATGTTCGACAAGCTGGAGGAGGACTCCTTCCGGCGGATCGTCGACATCCATCTGATGGGGACCTTCCACTGCTCACAGGCCGCGCTGCCGTTCCTCCCGGAGGACGGCAGGGGGCGGATCATCAACGTCACGTCGTCGGCCGGTCTCGTCGGGACGCTCGGGCAGGTGAACTACTCCGCCGCGAAGGCGGGCATCATCGGGTTCACGAAGTCGCTGGCGCGTGAACTGGCGCGCCGGCAGATCCTGGTGAACGCGCTGGCGCCGCTCGCCGCGACGCCGATGACGGAGACGATCCGCACCAACGAGAAGTTCGCGGCCCCGATGCTCGCGCGCATCCCGCTGGGCCGCTGGGCGGCGCCCGAGGAGATCGCGGGTTCCTTCGTCTTCCTCGCCTCGGACGCCGCGTCGTTCATCACCGGGCAGGTGCTGCCGGTGGACGGGGGCCTGGTCATGTGACGGGCGGGCCGAGATGTCATGTGACAGGCCGCACGGGTCCGTATTGAATGGTCCGGCCGAAGTAGAGCCACCGACGAGAGGCCTGAACCCGTGCAGAGCGCCGGACATTCCGCCAGTGACCCGCGCTTCGACGTGGTGAGGGTGCCCAAGGCGTCGGACGTGCTGGCCGCCGAGGTGCGGGAGCGGATCCTCTCCGGCGAGTTCGTCGAGGGCATGGCGCTACCGCCGGAGCGTCAGCTGGTCGACCAGACGGGGCTGAGCCGGGCGACGGTGCGCGAGGCGCTGCGCATCCTCGAGGTCGAACGGCTGGTGCGGATCAGGCCGGGGCGCGGCGGCGGGGCCTTTGTGCACCGGCCGGGCCATGAGTCGGTGGCGAACACGGTACGGCTGGTCATCCGGGGCCAACAGATCCGGCTTGAGGCGCTGCACGAGACGCGCGAGGCGATCGAGCCGACGTGCGCAGCGCTGGCCGCGAAACGGCGTACGTCGGCCGACCTCGCCGAACTCGACGCGGCGCACGCCGAGTTGGTGGCGGCTGACGAGGACATCCCGCGCTTTCTGCGGGCCAACGTGCGCTGGCACACGGCCGTGGCGAAGGCCGGCGACAACGAGCTGCTGATCGGCTTCATGACCGCGCTCTCCCAGTCGATCTACGCCGCCACGGACATCGACCAGTTCATGGACGCGGAGATCCGCGAGGTCACCGCTCGCGCCCACGCGCGGATCACCGAGGCGATCCGATCGCAGGACGGGCCGGCGGCGATGCGGCGGATGACCCGGCATGTGTGCGGGTTCGCGCGGGCGGCGGCCGAGGTGGACCAGCGGCAGCGCGTGGAACTGCCCGAGGCGGACAGCGACTGACATCGGTTCGTACACGAGGCGGGAGTGGTCCCACCCCTCCCCAGCCGACCCCCACCCATGCGAGAATGATATTTCCATTCAGCGTGAACGACACTCTTCACTTTCGGTCTGACCTTTACTAGCATCCGAGGTCGACCGACCAGTGGCAAGGGAGAGGGTGCGCATGGGCGAGGCCGGTTCCGTCCTGACCGTGACCGCCGACGGCGATGTCCGGGTCGTCACCCTGAACAGGCCCGACAGGCTCAACGGGGTCTCCGAGGAGCTGCACCGCCGACTCGCCGAGATCTGGCGGGAGTTGGCCGACGACGCCAAGGCAAGGGCCGTGGTCCTCACCGGCGCGGGACGGGCGTTCAGCGCGGGCGGGGACTTCGACCATCTGCGCCGCCATCACACCGACGCCGAGTTGCGGGAGCGGTCGATCCGTCTCGACCGGACGATCCAGACGGAGATGATCCGCTTCCCGCTGCCCGTCGTCGCGGCGGTCAACGGCCCTGCGGTAGGCCTGGGTTGCAGCCTGGCGCTGGGCTGCGATCTGGTACTGATGGCCGACGACGCCTATCTCGCGGACCCGCACATCTCGGTGGGCCTGGTGGCCGGCGACGGCGGTGTGACCCTCTGGCCGCTGCTCACGAGTCTGCTCCGGGTGAAGGAGTACCTCTTCACCGGGGACCGCATTCCCGCCGAGACGGCGGTCCAACTCGGCCTGGCGAACCGGGTCGTACCGTCCGCCGACCTCCACCAGGAGGCGCTGGCGCTGGCCCATCGGCTGGCGGCGCAGCCCCCGGAGGCGCTGCGCGCGACGAAGGCGGCGCTGGCCGCCGTGGTGGAACAGGCGACCCGGGGCGGTATGGAGGCGGCGCTCATGGCGGAGCGGGCCACGATGACCAGCCCGGACCACATCCGCATCATCGACGAACTGGCGTCGCGGGCGGAACGCCGGTCCAAGGGCGGGGGGTGACAGCCCGTGGAGACCGAGGAGTTCGTGCTCGTACGCGATCTGTTCCGGTCGTTCGCCGCCCGGTTCCGCGTGGGCTCCGCCGATGACGTGAAGCCCTCGGCCGGCGCCGCCGCGCAGGAGGCACTGGCCGAGCTGGGCCTCGGCGAACTCCGCCAGTCCACTCCCCCGGCCGCCACCGTGCAGGAGTGCGCGCTGCTCGCCGAGGAGCACGGCAGCCTGCCGCTGCCCACCTCGCTCCTCGGTACGGTCCTGCTCGCCCCGGAGCTGCTCCGGCTGCTGGGGAAACCCGCGGCGCCGGGCAGGACCCCGACGATCGGCCTCGCCCGCGACCTTCGCTTCCCCCACGCGAGTCCCTCCCCGCTCGTCGCGTGGGACAGCGAGGGCGCGGACGAGGCACTGTGCGTGTACCCCGACGGGACGGTGACCGCGGCCGGGCTGGGGCGGGCGGCACCGAGCGTGGACCTGCTGCGCACGATCCATACGGCGGGGCCCGTGCAGCGCGTGGTCGGACGGCTCGACCCGGCCGGACACCGGCACTGGCAGGCGTACGCGCTGATCGTCGTGGCCTCCGAACTCGTGGGCGCTGCACGGTCGTTCGTCGGGCAGGGCGTGGAGTACGCGCGGGAGCGCAGCCAGTACGGGCGGCCGATCGGGTCGTTCCAGGCGGTCCAGCATCTGCTCGCCGACGCGACCGTGCTCGTGGAGGGCTGTGCGAGCGCGACCCGGTACGCCGCCTGGTGCCTCGACCACGAGTCGCCGGAGCGGGCGCTGGCCGCCGCGCGGGTCGCGAAGGCCGAGGTGAACAACTCGGCGCTGGAGGCGGTGTACGCCGGTATGCAGGTGTTCGGCGGGATCGCGCAGACGTGGGAGCACATCGCGCACCTGTATCTGCGCAAGATCCGTGTGGGCGCGACGGTACTGGCCACGACGGCGGATCTGCTGACGTTGCTGGCCGAACCGGAGCCGACGGCAGAACCGGGGGCGGCCCGATGAACGACACCCCGCTGGACTTCGGCGACCCGGCCGACCTGAACCGGCTCCGGACGGACTTCCGCGCTTGGCTGGCCGAACACCCGCTCCCCGAACGGCACTTGGACGAACCGGTCCCCGTCTTCCTGCACCGCTGGCACCAACTCCTGCACTCCGGCGGCTGGGTCGGTCTCGATGTGCCGGAGCGGTACGGCGGTCGTGGTCTGACAGCCCTTCATCAGGTCGCGATCAGCGACGAGTTGGGGGCCTGCCGGGCACCCGGTGTTCCCCGGATCGGCTATCTCGCCCACGCTCTCCTGGAGTTCGCCTCCGAGGAGCAGCAACTGCGCATGCTGCCGAGGATGCTGGCGGGCGACGATGTGTGGTGCCAGGGGTTCAGCGAGCCGGGCGCGGGCTCGGACCTCGCCGGGATGAGCACCTTCGCGGAACGCCGGGACGACCACTACATCGTCCGGGGCCAGAAGCTCTGGACCAGCTACGCCCAGTACTCCGACTTCTGTCTGCTCCTCGCCCGTACGGACCGCGAGGGCTCGCCTCACCGGTCGATCACGGCGTTCGCGCTGCCTCTGGAGCGCGCGGGCGTGACCGTACGGCCGCTGCGGGCCGCCAACGGGGACGACGAGTTCTGCGAGTTGTTCCTCGACGACGTCCGCATCGAGGACTCCGAGCGGGTCGGGGCCGAGGGTGACGGCTGGCCGCTGGCGATGACGACGGTGTCGTACGAGCGCAACGCCCTCGACACCGGCCATCTGTCGAAGTACGGCCTGCTCGTCGAACGTCTTCGGTCCACCGCCCAGGAGCGGGCCGGCACGCTCCCGGACGGGCTGCGCTCCGAGATCGGGCAGTGCTATGTGGACTACGAGGTCCTGGTGGCGCATGCCCGGCGCCGGACCGCCGAACGCCTCAGCGGGCAGGCCGCCGGCCCCGAGTCGTCCATCGACAAGCTCCTGATGACGAGGGCCGAACAGCGTCTGTACGAGACGGCGCTCAAGGTGTTCCCGGAGGAACTGGCCGAGGACGGCGGCGAGATATTCGGCGAGTACCTCTATTCCAGGGCCGCGTCGGTGTACGGCGGTACCTCCCAGATCCAGCGGAACATCATCGCGAAACGGGTCCTGCGTCTTTCTTCGTCCGGCCAGTCCGGCCAGTCCTGAGCCCTGGAGCCCCTGGAGCCTTCTCGATGCGATTGCGATACGACGAAGAACTGCTGACCATTCCCAACGTCATCAGAGTGGCCGCCGAGCGCTTCGGGGACGACATCGCGCTGATCGACGGGGACCGCCGGTGGAGTTTCCGCCAGCTGAAAGAGCGGATGACGCAGGCAGTGCGGGCTGCTATCGGGTTGGGGGTCGAGAAAGGTGACCGGGTCGGACTCTGCGCGCCCAATTCCGCGGAATGGATCTTCGCCGCGCTCGGTATTCAGGGCGCGGGAGGTGTCGTCGTGCCGCTCAACACCCGTTTCAAGGCGGGTGAGATCTCCTACATTCTGCGCAAGTCGGGAGCGAAGGCGGTTTTCGCGTCCGCCTTCCTCGACACCGACTACATCGCCGAGCTGCTGAAACACGACCCCGACCTACCGGCACTGCGCAGGACGGTGTCGATTCGCGGTCCGCAGGGTGCCGCGGATCTGTCCTGGACGGAATTCCTGCGGGCCGGTGAGACGGTCGCCTCGTCCGAGGCCGAGGAGTCGATCGGGCGGCTCGTCCCGGACGACATCTCCGACGTGATGTTCACGTCCGGCACGACGGGCCACCCCAAGGGCGTCATCCTCACCCACGGCCAGTCACTGCGGGCCTACGGCTGGATGTCCGAGGAGTACACCTTCAGGCGCGGCGACAGTTTCCTCGTCATCCCGCCGTTCTTCCACTGCTTCGGCTACAAGGCGGGCTGGCTGGCCTCCCTGATACACGGGGTGACGGTCATTCCGATGGCCCTGTTCAACCCCGGTCAGGCGCTGGAGATCATCGACAGGGAGAGGGTGAGTATTCTCCTCGGCCCGCCCACGATCTTCCACGACCTCATCAACCACCCCGACCGATCCGACCACGACCTTTCCTCGCTCCGCGTTTCCATGACGGGCGGAACCACCATTCCGGAGTCGCTGATCCGTGCCATGAAGTCGGAGTTGTCCTTCGACATCGTGATGAGCGCCTACGGGCTGACCGAGTCGTCCGCGCTGGTGACGACCACACGCATCGGGGATTCCGAGGAGACGGTGGCCCGCACGACCGGACGTGTCATACCGGACGTCGAGGTGCGGATCGTCGACGAGGAGGGACAGGAACTCCCGGCGGAACAGGACGGCGAAATCCTCGTACGGGGATACAACGTCACCCGAGGTTATTGGGAGGACCCCGAGGCGACCGCCGCGACGATCGACGGTGAAGGGTGGCTGCACACGGGGGACATAGGGCGGCTCGACGCGTCCGGGAATCTCGCGATCGTCGACCGGAAGAAAGAGATGTACATCGTCGGCGGATTCAACGCCTATCCGGCCGAGATCGAGAAACTGCTGCTGGCGTACGAGCCCATCGGGCAGGTCGCCGTGATCGGGGTGCCCGACGAGCGGCTCGGCGAGGTCGGCTGTGCCTTCGTCGTGCCGAGACAGGGGTACGAGGTCAGCGAGAAGGCTGTCGTCGAGTGGGCGCGCGAGCACATGGCCAACTTCAAGGTGCCGCGCCATGTCCGCTTCAGCGACCAACTCCCGCGCAACGCCAGCCAGAAGGTCCTCAAGGACGAGTTGCGCGCCCGCTTCGAAGCGAAGGCCTGACATGGACGACGAAGCAGCGGGCGCGGCCGGGACGGTCGGGCCGCTCGACGGCATCACGGTGGTGACGTTGGAGCAGGCCGTCTCCGCCCCCATCTGCACCCGTACGCTCGGCGACTTCGGCGCACGGGTCATCAAGGTGGAGAACCCGAAGGGCGGCGACTTCGCCCGGCACTACGACGATGTGGTGAACGGCCTCGCGGCGCACTTCGTGTGGATCAACCGGGGCAAGGAGTCGGTAGCCCTGGATCTCAAGTCACCTGGGGGAATGGCGGTGTTGCATCGCCTGCTCGACCGCGCCGACGTCCTCGTCTCCAACCTCACCCCCGGCACCACGGCCAAACTGGGCATCGCCCCGGCCGACTTGGCCGTACGGCATCCGGAGCTGATCGCGGTCGAGATCGACGGGTACGGTCCTGGCGGGCCCCTCTCGCACAAGCGGGCGTACGACCTGCTGGTCCAGGCCGAGGCGGGCGCGTGCGCGGTGACCGGTCTGGCCGGGGCGCCGGCCAAGCCCGGGCCGCCGATGGCCGATGTGGGCGCGGGGTTGTACGCGGCCCTGTCCATCATGGCGTTGCTGTACGAGCGGGGACGCGGGCGGCGCACCGGTCCGGCGTCGGTCGCGGTGTCCCTGTTCGACACCATGACGGAGTTGATGGGCTATCCGCTCACGTACACCCAGCACTCGGGGGTCGATCAGCAGCCCATGGGCATGGGGTCCCCGGCGGTGGCACCGTACGGGGCGTACGCGACGGCCGACGGTCACACCGTCGTTCTCGGGACGACGAACGACCGTGAATGGCAGCGGTTCGCACGGGAGTTGCTGGGCCGCCCCGATCTGGCGGACGACGAGCGGTTCGCCACGACGCCCGGTCGGGTCGCCCATCGTGCCGTCCTGGACGGCGAGATCAGCGCCTGGTGCGCCCGGCACGAGCTGGCGTATGTGCAGAGCAGCGCGGACGCGGCCGGCATCGGCAACTCGCGGTTCAACAAGCCGAGCGAAGTGGTCGCGCATCCGCATCTGAAGGCGCGGGACCGGTGGCGGGAGGTCGAGACGCCGTACGGGCCGATCTCCGCGTTGCTGCCACCGCCGGTGATCTCGGGGTACGAGCCGCCGATGGGCGCAATTCCGGCGCTGGGGCAGCACACGGCCGCCGTGCTCGCCGAGTTGGGCATCGACGACCGGGGTGAGGACGTGGGTGGGGGCGGGGCGAGGTGAGCGGCGGTGAGCCCGTGCTGCTGAGCGACGACCGGGACGGCGTACGAACGTTGACGCTGAATCGGCCGCACCGGAAGAACGCCATCGACGCGGAGTTGTGGGACGCGCTTCGGGACGCGTTGGCGGACGCCGGGCGTGATCGTGCCGTGCGGGCGCTGGTGGTCACCGGGGCCGGGGGCGCGTTCTGCTCCGGTGCCGACATCTCGGGGGGCCTCAGCAGCATCCATCCGCTGTACCGGATGCGGACGTTGAGCGAAGTCGCCCTGCTGCTGCACGAGTTGCCGGTGCCGACGATCGCCAAGGTGACCGGTGTCGCGGTCGGGGCGGGGTGGAATCTCGCGCTCGGCTGCGATCTGGTCGTGGCCACGCCGGATGCACGGTTCTCGCAGATCTTCGCGCGGCGCGGGCTCTCCCTGGACCTCGGAGGCTCCTGGCTGCTGCCGAAGCTGGTCGGGTTGCAGCAGGCCAGGCGGCTCGCGCTGCTCGCCGAGACGATCGGTGCCGAGGAGGCGCGGGCCCTCGGGCTGGTGACGTGGGTGGTGGAGGCCGATGAGGTGGATGCCTTCGTCGACGGTCTCGGGGCACGGCTGGTGGCGGGTGCGCCCGTCGCGCTCGCGCAGACCAAGGCGCTGCTGAACGAGGGTGCCGACCGGACGCTGCGGGACGCGCTCGCGAACGAGGCGCGCGCCCAGGGGGTCAACTTCGCGACGGCCGATGTGTCGGAGGCGTTCTCGGCGTTCACGGAGAAGCGCGAGCCGTTCTTCGACGGGCGGTGGGCGGTGCCGGGGAGAGGCCCGGATGCGATCGACTCGGCGGCGCCCGGCGCCCCTTCGGTCAGGAGGCCGTAGTGCGTGAAGCGGTGATCGTGGGGGCGGTACGCACCCCTGTGGGGAAGCGCGGTGGTGGCCTCGCGGGCGTCCACCCGGCCGACCTGTCGGCTGTCGTGCTGGGTGCGCTCGCCGAGCGGACGGGCATCGATCCCGGCGTTGTCGACGATGTCGTCTGGGGGTGTGTGTCGCAGATCGGCGACCAGTCGAGCAACATCGGCCGCTACTCGGTGCTCGCGGCGGGCTGGCCCGAGAGCATTCCGGGGACGACGGTCAACCGGGCCTGCGGGTCGAGTCAGCAGGCGCTGGACTTCGCCGCGCAGGCCGTGATGTCGGGGCAGCAGGACGTCGTGGTGGCGGGCGGGGTCGAGGTGATGAGCCGGGTTCCGCTGGGCTCGGCGCGGGCCTCCGGGATGCCGTACGGGCCCCAAGTCCTCGCGCGTTACGACGACTTCTCGTTCAACCAAGGGGTGTCCGCCGAGAGGATCGCCCAGAAGTGGGGGTTCACGCGGACGCAGGTCGACGAGTTCGCCGCGCTCTCGCACGAGCGGGCTGCGGCTGCCCTGGACTCCGGGGTGTTCGAGGAGCAGATCGTGCCGGTGTCCGTCGGCGCGGAAACCGTGGGTGCCGATGAGGGCGTACGGCGAGGGACCAGCGTGGAGAGCCTGGCGAAGCTCAAGCCCGCCTTCCAGGACGACGGTGTGATCCACGCGGGCAACGCCTCCCAGATCTCCGACGGCGCCGCCGCCCTGCTCGTGACGACGCCCGAGAAGGCGCGCGAGCTGGGCCTGGCGCCGCTCGTGCGGTACCGCGCGGGTGTGGTCGTCGGTTCCGACCCGGTGCTCATGCTGACCGGGCCGATCCCCGCGACCGAGCGGGTGCTGCGGAAGGCGGGCGTCGGTCGGTCCGAGGTCGGGGTGTTCGAGGTGAACGAGGCCTTCGCGCCCGTACCGCTGGCCTGGCTCGCCGAGACGGGCGCCGATCCGTCGCTGCTCAATCCGCTGGGCGGGGCCATCGCCCTCGGGCATCCGCTCGGGGCGTCCGGCGCGGTCCTGATGACCCGCATGATCCACCACATGCGGGAACGCGGCCTGCGCTACGGCCTCCAGACCATGTGCGAGGGCGGCGGCACAGCCAACGCCACCCTCGTCGAACTCGCCTCCTGACGGGAGCAGTTGTGCGCCGAGACATCTTCACGCCCGACCACGAGGCGTTCCGCGGGCTCGTCCGGGACTTCGTCGCGAACGAGGTCGTCCCGTACTACGCCGACTGGGAGGAGGCCGGGCGGCTGCCCCGCGAACTCTTCGAACAGCTCGGCTCGCTGGGCCTGTTGGGCATGTCCGTGCCCGAGGAGTTCGGCGGGGCGGGTCTCGACGACTACCGCTACAACGTGGTCCTCCAGGAGGAGGCGGCCCGCGCGCTCGTCACCCTGGGCACGGTACGCACCCAACTCGACGTCGTACTCCCCTACTTCCTCACCTATGCCGACCAGGAGCAGCGCGCCCGCTGGTTCCCCGGCCTCGCCGCGGGCAAGCTGCTCACGGCCGTCGCCATGACGGAACCCGGCACGGGCTCCGACCTCGCGGGCATCAGGACGACCGCCGTACGGGACGGCGACTCGTACGTCCTCAACGGGGCGAAGACGTTCATCACGGGCGGGCTGCTCGCCGATCTGGTGGTCGTGGTGGCACGGACGGCCACCGATCCCGACAACCGGCGCGCCGGGCTGACCCTGCTGGTCGTCGAGGACGGTATGCCGGGGTTCACCCGGGGCCGGGTCCTCAAGAAGATGGGCATCAGGGTGCAGGACACGGTCGAGCTGGCCTTCGACGACGTCCGCGTCCCGGTCGCCAACCGGCTCGGCGAGGAAGGCGCCGCCTTCGGCTACCTCGGCCACAACCTGCCGCAGGAGCGGATGACCGTGGCGGTCGGCTCGGTCGCGCAGGCGCGGGCCGCACTCGACACGACGGTCGAGTACGTGAAGGAGCGCAAGGTCTTCGGGAAGCCGGTCGCCGATTTCCAGAACACCAAATTCGAACTGGCAGCCGTGGCCGCCGAGTTGGAGGCGGCACAGACGATGCTGGACCGGGCGGTACTCGAACTCGTCGACGACGAGCTGTCCGGCGCGGACGCGGCAAAGGTCAAGCTGTTCTGCACGGAGATGCAGGCGCGAGCCGTCGACCGTTGCCTTCAACTCTTCGGCGGATACGGCTATATGCAGGAGTATCCGATCGCCCGGCTCTACACGGACGCGCGCATCACGCGTATCTACGCCGGCACGAGCGAGGTCATGAAGGTCATCATCGCCAAGTCGTTGGGACTGTGATGCCGGAGTTCGGGATGGCGGATTTCGAGGGGCGGACGGGCGCCGCGTTCGTCGCCGGTGGCACCGGGGGCATCGGTGCGGAGATCGTCCGGATGCTGGCCCAGCGGGGCAGTGACGTGGCGTTCACCTATCGCGCCAACGCGGCTGCGGCGGAGTCGCTCACCGGTGAGGTGAAGGCCTACGGCCGTCAAGTCCTGGCGCTGCGGCTGGACTTGGGGGACGAGTCGGCGACAGCGGAGGCGGTGGCCGAGGCCTGCGAGGCGTTCGGAGGGCTGCACACAGTCGTGTACGCGGCCGGTCCACACGTACCGATGAGGCATCTCAGCAGGGTGACGCCGGGCGAGTACCGTGCCCAACTCGACGCGGATGCCGGGGCGTTCTTCAATCTGGTCCATCCCGCGCTGCCGAGGTTGCGGGAGACGCGCGGCAGCATCGTGGCCGTGACGACGGTGGCCACGCGTCGCTTCCCGGTGCGGGACGGGTTGTCCTCGGGCACGAAGGGGGCCGTCGAGGCGGTTGCTCGGGCGCTTGCGGCGGAGGAGGGGCGGTATGGGGTGCGGGTCAACTGCGTTGCGCCCGGGATGCTCAATGACGGGATCGCTGCCCGGCTGATCGCCACTGGGGAACTGGACGAGGCGGCTCTTGCTGTCACTCGGCGCAATATTCCGTTGCGGCGGTTCGGGGGTGCGACGGATGTCGCGGAGGCGGTGGTGTTTCTGGCTTCGGAGCGGGCGGGGTTTATTACGGGGCAGGCGTTGGGGGTGGATGGGGGGTACAGCGTCTGAGTGGTCCGCGCGGCGCCGTCGTGGCTGGTCGCGCCCCGCGGCGGAGCCGCAGATCGATACAGCCCCGCGCCCCTAAAGGCGGGCTTCGCCCTTCCCTGGGACGGTGATGCGTCGGCCCCCGACGAACGCCGCCCTTACGGTGTCTGCCGAGAGTACGTCCAGTGCCTCCCACAAGGGTACGTGGAGCAGGCACAGGTCTGCTGTCGCGCCTACCGTCAATCTCCTTGCCCTGGCCGGGTGCTGGGGCTCGCCGGTGAAGAGGTTCAGGGCCGTTTCCGGGTACAGGGCCTCTCCCCCGGTGCGTTCGACGGCAGCCCGCATGACCGCCCACGGGTCGTGGGTTCCGTACGGGGCGTCGGTGCCTGCGGCCAGGGGGATGCCCGCGTCGGCGAGGGTGCGGCAGCGGTAGAGGTGGGGGCGGTCGTCGGGGTCCACGTCGGTGGCGTAGGCGTGGCCTCGTTCGGCGGGGAAGTGTGGCTGGGTCACGACCGTCACGCCGAGGTGCTCGATCCAGGGGATCGTCTCGGCCGGGACGACGGACGCGTGCTCGATACGGTCGCCGTCGACCGGACCGGCCTCGTCCAGGGCGAGGAGGGTCACCAGTAGTTGCACCCGGGTCACACAGTGGACGGCGACCGGCCGTGGCCTCAACGAGGCGATCCTGGCGGCGAGTTCGGCCGGTGCGGGCAGGGTGGCGTCGTCGAGCAGCAGCTTCACGGGCGCGTCGACCGTCATGACGAGCAGTCGCTGCGGGAGCACCGACAGCAGGTCGAGGAGGCCGTCAGCCGGATGCGGATCGGCGTTGGTGAACCCCGTGACGCCGAGCGCCGCCGCCCTGCGCCCCACGCCCTCCAGGTCCAGCCGCACGGGCGGTACGAAGCCGCGCAGTCGCTCGTCCTCCCGCCAGAACCGCCCGTCGCCGGACGCCGACCCCGCTTCCGTGTCCAGGCCGGCCGCCCGCAACGCCGCGCTGTTCCAGACCCACAGTGCGCCGGTCCGATGCTGGACGCGGACCGGCCGGTCCGGTGCGAGGGCGTCGAGGACCCGTCGGTCGAGTTCGCCCGCGACGCTCTCGTGATAGCCGACGGCCCGTACCCAGCCGTTGGGCGCCCCGCCGCGCAGCGCGGCGGCCAGTCCGTCCCGGCCGGTGACGTCCGCCGGGCCGACTCTGACGGACGCGGCGTCGGCGGCCAGCGCCGCGAGGTGTATGTGGTGGTCGTGGAGGCCGGGCAGCAGGGCGCCGCCGCGTCCGTCGAGGGCGTCGGGCTCGGTTCTCGCGTCGAGCCGCTGTCCGATCTCCGCGATCCGCCCGTCCCGGATGCGTACGTCCACCTCGCCCGCACCCGCGACCTCGACGTTTCTGATCAGCACGGCGACGGGACCAGGGACGCGGCGCAGGCCGACATGGAGAGGCTCAGCAGTTCCCCGCCTCCGGTGGCTAGGGAGTGGGCCGTGGCGTGGGCGGCGTAGATGCCGGTGACCGGGTCGGCTAGCGCGTCGCCGATGAAGACGGGGTCGCCGTGTGCGTCGAGGCCGGTCAAACCGCCCGCGACGGCGGCGTCGTCGCCGAACGCGATGCGGTCGTCGTCCCTGCCGTACCCGGTGATGCTCACCCAGACCCGGCCCGGACGGGCGGCGAGGAACTCCTCCGCGTGGACCCCGAGCCGGCGCAGCGCCCGCGCCCTGGAGGCCTCGATGACGATGTCGGCCCCGGCGATCACCTCGGCGAGCGCGCCCGAGGCGAAGTCCAGCACCAGGCTGTCGTGACCGCCGTGCAGCCAGCGGTAGAAGGCGGGCGATCCGGCGCGGGCGCCGTCCGGTCGGGTCGTGCTCTCCACCTTCACGACCTGGGCGCCCGCCAGGCCGAGGAGGCGTGCGCACAGGGGGCCCGCCCAGAGGGCCGACAGGTCGACGACGCGGAGAGCTGCTGGGTCGCGTACGCGTCGCTCGCCGAGGTGCTCTGCCCGTACGGGAGGCCCGCTCGCCGAGGCGTGTTCCGCGGCCGCGATCCCGAGAAGTTGCGCTTTCGCCGCCACTTCGGCGGCCGTCGACCGGCTGGCCACCTCGGGGAGTGGTTCACCCTCCGATCCGGACAGGAGTGCGACGAGAGCCGGTACGGATGCCAGGTCGTCGGGGCGGGCGAGGTTCACGGCGGTCCAGCCGTCGGACGCTTCGAGGAGGTGGCACGAACCACCGGCCGAGGTTCTGGCGGGGAGGGCGTGACCGGTCAGGTGGGCGCGGAGAAAGAGGGCTGTGGGCAGGTCGACGGGCACGCCCGTGAGAGCGGTGAACTCCTTCGCGACCGAGGTCAGCGGGGGCAGATGCGGCTCGACCGACTCCATCCACGGCCCCACCAGCGCGGCGAGAGCGTCGTTCTCCAATGGTCAAACGCCCTTCTCTTCCGAGGTGGCCCCAAATTACACTCCGCCCGTGACCTTGGACTCCCCCTTCGTCCTCGTCGACCTCGACGGTGCACCGCGTCCGGATCCCGGCCTGGGGACGGCGGGAGTGGCCGGGCAGGTGCTCGTGGGCGTCGCGGAGAAGCCTGTTGAGGCCGACGGTGACTTCGACATCCTCCTCACCGCCGACCCCGATCCGCCCCGCCCTTGGGTGAGCTGCGCCGACCCGTACGCCACCGCTCAGCGGCTCGCGGAGATCGTCGCGGAGCGTCCGGCAGCCTCCGTCGCCCTGATGCAGGTGCTGCGGATGGGTCCGGCGCTGGCGCCGCCCGACCGTCTCGTGGCCGAGTCGCTCGCCTATTCGACGCTCCAGGGGTCGGCCGTCTTCCGTACGTGGCTGGACTCGGCACCCGCTCGTGTGCCGCGCCCCTCCCCGGCGCCGGTGCTGCTGAGCCGGGACGGTGACCGGCTCGCCATCACCCTCGACCGGCCGCAGGCCCGCAACGCCATGGACGCGGGTACGCGGGACGCCTTGTGCGAGGCGCTGGAGGTCGCTGTCGCCGACCCGTCGATCACTCGGGTCGACCTGTACGGCAGCGGGCCCGCCTTCTGCGCCGGCGGGGACCTCAGCGAGTTCGGCACGGCAAGGGATCCCGCGCAGGCGCATCTCGTGCGCGTGCAGCGCAGTCCGGCCGCGCTGCTTCAGCGGTGCGGTGGGCGCGTGATCGCGCATCTACACGGTGCGTGTGTGGGGGCGGGGATCGAGCTGACCGCGTTCGCGGGGCGGGTGGTGGCTGCGCCGGACACGGTGATTCGGCTGCCCGAGGTGGGGATGGGGTTGATTCCGGGGGCGGGGGGTACGGCGAGTCTGCCGTTGCGGGTGGGGCGGGAGCGTACGGCGTATCTGGCGTTGTCGGGGGTGGCGTTGGGGGTTGGGGAGGCGCTTCGGTGGGGGTTGGTCGACGAGGTTGTGGAGGGTGAGTAGCGCTCCGCGCGGAGGGTTGTATTGAGGCTGCGGCGCCATCGTGGCTGGTCGCGCCCCGCGGCGGAGCCGCATATCGACACAGCCCCGCGCCCCTAGGGGCGCGCTTCGCGCCGCCACACCCCGCCGGACGGAAACGTTGCTCCCAAGTCTGCCCCTACAGCCCTCGCGTCCGGGCCGTACGGACGGAAACATGGTGGAGATTGTGCATGGCCGAGGGCTAAGGAGAGCAGCGATGCGGGCGCGGGAGCAGGACACGCAGGCTCAGGGGCCGCGGCAGGAGCGGGGCCTGCGTCCGGCGGCCGTCCGGTCGGCCGTCGTGCACGCCGGTGCCGACTTGGGCCGTGTCGGCGGGATGTCGCCCGCAGCTCTCGCCGTCCTCCAGCGGACGGTGGGCAACCGGGCGCTGGCCCAGCTCGTCGCCGACGAACGGCATGAACACGGCCCGGGCTGCGGGCACTCGGGCGGCACGGCCGTCCAGCGCGCTCCCGAGGTCGACGCGGTGCTGCGCAGCGGGGGCCGTCCGCTGGACGCGCCGCTGCGGCAGGAGATGGAGGCCCGGCTCGACGCCGACTTCGGCGACGTACGTGTGCACGACGACAGTGCCGCCCGACGGTCGGCCACCCAGCTCGGGGCCCGTGCCTACACCTCCGGCAGCCATGTGGTCATCGGCGAGGGCGGCGGCGACAAGCACACCCTGGCCCATGAGCTGACCCATGTGATCCAGCAGCGCAGCGGCCCCGTCGCGGGCAGCGACACCGGCGACGGACTGCGGGTCAGCGATCCCGGCGACGCCTTCGAGCGGGCCGCCGAGGCCAACGCCGCCCGGGTGATGTCGGGGCCCGTTCCCGTGCAGCTGAGCGCCGATTCCCAGGAGGGGGCGGCGCACGCTTCCGAACAGGGGGGTTCCGGCCGGCGGCGGCAGGTCCAGCGCGTCGCCTACAACACGAACGCCGTTCCGCAGAACCGGTTCATCTACCCCGTCGTGGACGCCCTGGGCCGGACGACGTCCATCGAGATGATGAGCGACGGCTCGCTGATCGGCTCACCCCCGGCCGTCGACCCCACCGGCTACACCTACATCCGCCAGCTCGGTCTGACGAACTTCTGGATCCGCTTCCATCTCATCAACATGCAGGCGGGCGGTCCCGGAACGCTGAACAACCTGGTGCCCGCCTCCAAGCGCGACAACAGCCAGTACGAGGCCAGCATCGAGAGTGCGCTGAAGAAGGAGCTGAACAGCGTGGCGACCGCGAACGCCACCCTGGCGGCGAACGCTCCGCGGCACTACGTCTACTTCGGCGTCGACGTGGACTACGGGACGGCCAACGCCCAGACCTCGGCGTACCAGCAGTCCTTCGCCCCGTACTTCGTCCGGTCTCTCACCGTTCACTTCAAGCGGTACGACCCCACTGCCGGGACCTGGCAGGTCCTCGCCGCCGCGCTCCCGTTCCCCTTCACAGACCCTCAGCCGACCTACTTCGGCCAGGCGCTGGCCGCCGCCACCATGACCCTCCCGGACCTGAAGCAGATCACCGCGAACCGAAAGTGGGACGCGGACGACGTCGCCTTCCTCCAGTCGATCGCCACGGGCGGCAACCGCAACGGGGAGTTCCAACGGGAGGTGAACGCGGCGGCTGACCTGGGGGCCACGGAGTCCGTGATCCACGCGTTCTCGCAGATGAAGTCCCGCCCGCGAGGTTCCGTCACGTTCTCCGAGAGCATCGGCAACGACAGGCAGCTGGCCACCCTGGCCAATCTGATCGGCACCGGCAGAATCACCACCTGACGGGTGGCCGCCTTCACAGGAAGGGCGGCCGCAGTCACGAGGAAGGGAGCCTTCGTTGGCGAGTCTGTGGCGGGTGCGCGTCAGTCGCGTGAGCGGCGACACCGTCGAGCTGACCCTGTCGGCGGTCCACCCCGACGCCGGGGAGCCGTCCGCGTCCGCCGCCTTCGCGATGCGGCTGCTGGCCGACACCGACCCCGAACGGCTGTACCGCGAGGCCGGGCCGGGAGCCTACTGGGACCCGGTCGCGCTCGCCGCGTACGCGGACCGGGTGATCGCGGCGGTCTCCATGACCGCCCGGTACCGTCTGCCCTTCGACGAGGGCGCGGCCCGGCGGGCCGTCGAGGCCGACCTGCGCGCACGCGGGCTCGACCCGGCCGACGCCACCGCCTGGCAGGCCGCCTTCCTGGACGCCTGGAGCGCACTGTGGCAGGACCCAGACCGGGTCCCGTCCGTGGTGCTGGAGATCCGGCTTGCCGACCTGTCCTGGTTGTCGGGAACCACCCCGGGGCGGGAGTGGGACACGGCGGCGTACGGCTGAGGGCCCCGGGAGGATCCCGAGGGAAGGCGTTTACAAGCGGTTGCGGATGTGAGCCATCCACGGCATCTGTGCGCGGGTGCTCACCGTGCCGGTCGCACAGGCCGAAGTGGCCTGGCCGGACAAGGGCCCCGCGCCGCCCGTCACCTCCCGGTCCACGTCGGCGTCCTGCGCTCCGCGAACGCCCTTGCCCCCTCCGTCGCGTCCGCGCTGCGGAACACCGCCTCGATCTCCGCCGGTTCGGCCCAACGGCGTTCCCGCATCAGCTTCTTGGTCATCGTCACGCCCAACGGGCCGTTCCGTGCTATCTGTTCGGCTAGGGTCAGCGCCTCCGCACGCACGGCGTCGGCCGGGACGACGCGGTTCACCAGGCCGATCTCCCGTGCCCTGACCGCCGTGATCAGCTCCCCCGTGAGGCCCATCTCCAGGGCGACGGCGAGCGGGATGCGGTCGGCGAGGGTCGTGGCGCCGCCCGCCGCGAAGAGGCCGCGTTTGACCTCGGCGATGCCGAGGGACGCGGTGTCTGCGGCGACCACCAGGTCGCAGGCCAGGGCCAGTTCGAAGCCGCCGGCCACCGCAGAGCCGTTGAGGGCCGCGACCACCGGGGTGGCCACGCCGTCGCGGTAGAACCAGCTCAGGCCGTCGAAGCGCGCCCCTCGCGCGAACGCCTTCAGGTCCATGCCGGCGCAGAAAGCCGGGCCCGCCCCGGTGAGGACGATCGCTCTCACCGCCGGGTCGGCGTCCGCCTCCTTCAGTACCGCCGACAGGTCTTGAAGCAGCTCTGGGTTCAGGGCGTTTCGCGCCTCGGGCCGGTTCATCGTGGCCACGAGGACGTTGCCCACCCGTTCGGTCAGGACCAGCTCGTCCTGCGGCATGACAACTCCCGTTCGGTTCAGTCGGACGCGGGCAGCGGCTTGGCCGCCTTGATGGTCATCGGGGTACCGTCGCAGGCCAGTTCGCCCGCTCCGGAGGCGGTGCAGAGCAGTTCGAGGGTGCCCGTGGCGTCCACGTACCGTTTGCCGATGACCGTGCCCGAGCCCGGGTCCTTGGTCTGTGGTGCGGAGGCCGCGGGGACCATATGCGCGCCCGCGCAGGTGAGTCGGGGTTGCGCGTCGGCCGGGGCCCGGATCACGACCACGCGGGTGCCACAGGCGGTGCTGGCGAGCTGGTCGCCGGGGCGCAGCGTCGTTGCCGGGGTGGTCATGGCCGGGTTCCCTTTCGGACTGTCGGTCGGGGGCTCGGGGTCATTCCGGGTCCCGCAGCCGGTCCGGTTCGCGCAGTCGTTCGGCGAGGAGGCTGACGTCGTACGACTGGCGGGCCATCCAGAACCGCAGGAAGCCGGTGAGGGAGTAGCGCAGGAAGAGCGCCGAGCCCACCACGCCGGAGGCGATTCCGGCGATGCCGAGGGCGAGGCCGTCGTTCTGGACGAGGGGGTCGAGGGTGTTGTGGGTGACCAGGTAGCCGGAGGCGCCGAGGATCACGCCGAGGGCCATCAGGGCTCCGCCGAGGCGCAGCCAGAGGGTGGAGCGAGCGGCGGCGGGGTCGGGGATCTTCAGTTCGGTCAGTTCGCGGACGAAGCGGTCCGCACGTGGCTCGGTGGATGTCATGCGGAACTCCCGAGGTAGAGGGCGGACAGTTCGGCGCGCAACCCGTCGTCGGGGTGGCCCTGCCGTTGGACCTTGCCGCGGACGAGTACGGCGGCGCGGTCGGCGATGTCGAGTACGGCGGCGGCGAACTGCTCGACGACCAGGACGGCCACGCCCTGCCGGGCGATCTCGGCGACCTGTTCGTAGAGGCGGGCGACCACCAACGGGGCGAGGCCCATGGAGAGTTCGTCGAGGAGGAGGACGGCCGGGTCGGTGGCGAGGCCCCGGGCGAGGGCGAGCATCTGCTGTTCGCCGCCGGACATGGTGCCGGCCGGCTGGGAGGCTCGCAGGGCGAGGGCGGGGAAGCGGGTGAACGCGATGTCCTCGATCTCGGCGCGGGTGCGGCCGGTGTAGGTCATCATCAGGAGGTTGTCGCGGACCGAGAGGTTGGGGAACACCCCGCGCCCCTCGGGGATCAGGCAGACTCCGGCGCGGGCCAGGTCGCGCGGGTCGGCACCCGTCATGTCCCGTCCGCCGAGCAGGAGTTGACCCGAGTCGACCGGGTGGACGCCCGCCGCGATCCTCAACGTGGTCGTCTTTCCTGCGCCGTTGGGGCCGAGTAGCGCCACCACCTCGCCGGCGGCGACGCCGAGATCGACTCCGTGCAGGACGGTGATCCGTTCGTGGGCGGCGCGGATGCCGCGCAGTTCGAGTAGCGCGTTCACGCGTCCCCCAGGTAGGCGGCAAGGACCGTCTCGTCGTTGCGGATCACCTCGGGCGGGCCGACGGCGATGACCTTCCCGAGGTCGAGGACGTACACGTCGTCGCACACGCCCATGACGAGGCTCATGTCGTGCTCGACGAGGACGACGGCGGTGCCGTCGTCGGCGAGGGAGCGCAGGAGGGCGGCGAAGCGTTCGGTCTCCTCGGCGTCCTGGCCGGCGGCGGGTTCGTCGAGGAGGAGCACCTTGGGGCGCAGGGCGAGCGCCCGGCCGACCTCGACCAGGCGGCCGACGCCGGTGGGGAGGGTGTCGGGGGCCGTGTCGGCGATGCCGGTCAGGCCGAGGCGCTCGAGGATCTCCTTCACCACGCCTGCCGCGCGCGGCCGTTCGGGGCCGAGTTCGGCGGCGACGAGCAGGTTGTCGTGCACGCTGAGCCGGCCGAACAGCTCCAGGCGCTGGAAGGTGCGGGCCAGTCCGCACTTGGCGCGGGCTGAGGGACGCATCCGGGTGACGTCCCGGTCGTCGAGGAAGACGTGCCCCGACGACGGTCTGCGCAGTCCGGACGCGACGTCGAACAGGGTACTTTTCCCTGCCCCGTTGGGCCCGATGAGCCCGGTGATCCGGCCGGGCTCGGCGGTCATGCCGACCCCGTCCAGGGCCCGGTTCCCGCCGAAGGCGACCGTCACTCCACTAACTCGCAGCGACGCCACGGGCCAGCACCTCCCCGTCCTCCGGGCGCCAGTCACGCCGTACGCCCCACCACTCGACCGGAATCTCCGGCTCGGCCGCCGGGGCCTGCCGGACGCTCGCCCATGTCCGTAGTGCCACTGCCACGACGAGGGCTCCGCCGAGGAAGGTCCAGCCGTTGATGAGGTCACCGAGGCGCAGCAACCAGGCCGTCGCCAGCCAGGCGACGAGTGCCGTGAGCGCGATACGGTCGCGGCCGAGCGGTTCCCACTGGGCCCGGAAGTGGGGCGCTATGCCGTCGGGGTTCTTCCCGAGGCCCATGCCCGCGAGGGCCGGCAGCAGGGCGACCGGGTTCTGGAGCGAGGGCGCCACGGCGACCAGGGCGTTGGTCGGCCCGATGAGCGCCGTACCGGTGAACAGGCCGTTGCCGACCGCGCCGAGGCCGCCGATCACCGCGACCAGGAAGATCGGCAGCCCGGCGATGAGGTTGAACTGGTCGGGGGTGATGGCCCGTTGCTGCATTCCGTAGAGCGCGCCGCCGAGGCCCGCGATGCCCGAGGCCAGCGAGAACACCAGCACCTTGGCGAAGAGGAGGTTGCCGCCGAGGGTGGCGTACGCGGCCTCGCTGTCGCGCAGGGCGATCAGCCGCCGCCCGAACCGGCCCCGCCGCAGCGCCGCCACCCCGATCGAGGCGAGGGCGAGACAGACCGCGGCGAGCACCATCGTCTCCTCCCCGCTGTCCAGTCGCAGCCCGAACAGCGAGGGGCCGGTCACTTCCACCGAGCCCTGGTCGAACAGCACGATCTCGACGCCGAAGACATGGAAGGCGGGCAGGGTGAAGATCCAGCGGTCGAGTACGACGGCGAACGCGGCGGTCCCCAGCGCCAGATACACGCCGGACAGCCGCAGCGCGGGCAGTGCGATCAGCGCTCCGGCCACGGCCGCGACCAGCACCGCGAGGCCGAGGGCCCACAGTTGCCCGTGCGCCCCGAAGTGCGCCCACACGACGGCGCCGATCCCGGCCATGCTCAGCTGGCACAGCGAGATCTGGCCCGCGTAACCGGTCAGGGGGACGTACGAGAGTGCCACCACGCCCAGCGAGAAGATCGGCCCGTACGTGATGAGGTCGGCCTCGCCGAGCATCGACGCCAGGACGACGCCGAAGGCGATGGTGGCGGCGGCGAACACCAGTGTGCCGCGTGCCGTCGGCACCGGGACCGGCGCCAGCCGTCGGTCGCGGCCGCGCAGCCGCCGGTGCGGGAACACCAGCAGGGCGATGAACAGGAGCAGCGCGGGCGCGGCGAGGCGCAGGCCCGGCAGATAGTCGTTCTGGGGCAGGTAGCCGGTGAGATAGCTCTCCGTGCAGCCGATGACGACGGCGCCGATGAAGGTGAGCGGCACACTGCGCAGCCGGCCGAAGACGGCGGCGGTGTAGGCGCTGACGATCAGGAGGGAGAGCTGGGCGGCGTCGAGCGTGACGCTCGGCGCGATCAGGATGCCGCCGAGCGCGGCGAGTTGAGTGCCCAGAATCCAGGCTGCCTTGTTGGCCCGTACGGGATCGGCGCCCGTGAGTCCGACGAGCGCGCGGTCGTCGACGGTGGCGCGCATCTCGGCGCCGGCGCGGGTGCGGTAGAGCAGGATCCGCAGGCCTGCGGCGACGGCGATGGCGACGCCCATGGTGATGGCCTGGTGCCAGGTGACGGCGGCCGGGCCGATGTGGAAGGGGGCCCGGTCGTCGAAGAAGGCGGGCAGGGGCCGGGCCACGTTCGGGTCCCAGATCCAGCGCGCCACCCCAATGAGGCCACTCAATAGTGCGACGGTCATCACCAGTCGTTCCGCTTCCCCCAGCGCCTGGACAGGCCGCAGGATGAAGCGTTCGACAAGGAGACCGAACGCCGGGGCGAGCAGGAGCAGTACGACAGCCAGTGCGAGCGGCACCGGCCAGCCCCAGCCGACGGTGAGCTGCCAGTAGGTGAACGCCGAGAGCATGCCTGCGGCGCCATGGGCGAAGTTGAAGACGCCAGTGGTGGTGTAGGTGAGCACGAGACCGCTGCCGATGACCGCGTAGATCGCGGCAGTGCTGAGGCCGACGATCCCGAAGGTGAGGAACTGGTCCATGACGCGCCGCCACTCGATGCCGGGGTAGGCCGACTGAGTGTCCCCCTCTCTAGGGCTGGAAACTAGCTTCTCACTTAGCGAGAATCAACCATTCGGACAATGCTGGGAGAAACGATGACCGGACAGCGCAGGGGAACCTCGATCGCCATGACGGAGTCGGAACGGGACGCGTTTCTGCGCGCCCAGCCCGTGTGCCGGGTGGCGACGGTCGGGGCGGGCGGGCACCCCCATGTCAGTGCCCTGTGGTTCGTGTGGGACGGGACGGCCCTGTGGCTGAACTCGCTGGTCCGCAGCCAGCGCTGGACCGACCTCGACCGCGACCCGAGGCTCAGCGTGATCGTCGACGACGGCGGCGCCGACTTCATGCAACTGCGGGGCGTGGAGTTGAAGGGCAGCGTCCAAGTGGTCGGCGAGACACCCCGGAAGGGGGCTCCCGTGGACGAACTCCGCGAGCCGGAAAGGCTGTTCGCGGACAAGTACGCGGGCGGCAAGGACTTCCCGTACGACGGGCGGCACGCATGGCTGCGGGTGACGACGGAGAAGGTGGTGAGCTGGGACTTCTCGAAGCTGCGGAAGGACCGTTGACGCTCCCACCCCCGCCGTGAGAACCTTCCACTCTCCATAAGAGAATGGAATTCTCAATGTCCACTGACGACCTGATGGAGATCCAGCAACTGCTGGCCCGGTACGCGGTGTACATCACCCAGGGCGACCTGGACGGGGTGCTCGCGGTCTTCACCCCCGACGGGACCTACAGCGCCTTCGGGGACACCTACGCCCTCGACGAGTTCCCCGCGCTGGTCGCGGCGGCCCCCAAGGGGCTCTTCCTCACCGGGACCGCCGTGGTCGAGCCGGGCGCGGACAAGGACTCCGCGTCCGGCACCCAGCCGCTGTGCTTCGTCGACCACTCCACCCACGACCTGCGCATCGGCTACTACAACGACACGTACGTGCGCACCGCCGACGGCTGGCGGCTGCGCACGCGCGCCATGACGTTCATCCGCCGCAGCGGCGCGCACGACTCGGGCCGCCCGCACGCCTACCAGCGCCCGGGGACATGAACGTCACCGAGTTCCGCGCCGACCTGCGGCGCTGGCTCGACACGAACGACCTCTCCCCCGGCCCCGACGACTCGCTCGACGCGCAGGTCGCACAGCTCGCCCGGGTCCGGCGCGCGCTGTACGAGGTGGGGTGGATGCGGTACGGATGGCCCGCCGAGGTGAGGGGGCTCGGCGGGCCCGCCGTACTGCGCGCGGTACTCGGCGAGGAGGTCGCCACCCGGGGCCTGGCCGAGCCGGGGATCTACTCCATGGTCGAGGTGCTGGCCCCGACGATGATCTCGTACGCGCGTCCGGAACTGGCCGCCGAGATGGTCCCGCGGCTGCTCGGCGGCCGGGAGCAGTGGTGCCAGGGCTTCTCGGAACCGGGTTCGGGCAGCGACCTCGCCTCGCTCACCACCAGGGCCGTCCCCCGGGGCGACGACTGGGTGGTGACGGGCCAGAAGGTGTGGACGAGCCTCGCCCAGTACTCGGCCCGCTGCGTCCTGCTCACCCGCACGGCTCCCGGCCACGCGGGCATCACCGCGTTCTTCGTCGACATGGACACCCCGGGGATCACTGTCCGGCCGCTGCGCACGATGCACGGTGTGGACGAGTTCGCGGAGGTGTTCTTCGACGACGTGGTCGTCCCCGGCGACCGGATGCTGGGCCGTCCTGGCGACGGCTGGCAGCTGGCGATGGACCTGCTTCCGCACGAGCGCTCGACGTGCTTCTGGCACCGGATCGCCCATCTCTACACGCGACTCGACCACTTGTTGGAGCAGACGCCCGCACCGGACTCCGCCCAGGACGACGACGCCCTCGGCGCCGCCTATCTCGCCCTGCACACGGCCCGCTGCCGCTCCCACGCGACGCAACGGCGCCTGGCGGAAGGGGAGCACCTGGGGCCGGAGACCTCCGTCGACAAGGTCCTGCTGGCCACGGCGGAGCAACAACTCTTCGACACCGTACGGGACTTGCTGCCCGGTGTGCTGGAGCTGACGGAGACGTCGTGGCGGTCGGAGTACCTGTACTCACGCGCGGCGACCATCTACGGCGGTACCGCCGAGATCCAGCGGAACATCATCGCGCGCCGGTTGCTGAACCTCGGGAAGGATTAGCGATGGACGCCGCCGAACAGGATCTGCTGGCCGAGACGCTCCGCAAGACGATGGCGACGGCGACGGGTCCGGCGCTCGACTCGGCACTGACCGACCTCGGTTGGGCCGACCTGTTGACGGAGGCGCCCGAGGTCGCGGTCCCGCTCGTGTTCCGGCTCCTCGGCGAGACGGGCGCCCACGCCTCGCTCCTCAACGACGTCGTGCTGCACGCGGCGGGCCGACCGCTCGGGGGTGCGCTGCCGTTGCCGTACACGGGCGGCTCGTGGGCGGTGTGGGAGCACGGTGAGAGCAGGACGGCCGGTGTCTCTCTCGACGGTGAACTTCCCTTGCATGTCAGCCCTGTCGGGGATCCTGTTCCGCTCGGCGCGGGTCGGCGGGCGCTCGGCTGGTGGTTGCTGGGCACCGGGCGGGCGATGCTCGCGTCGGCCCGTACGCATGTGCTGGACCGGGCCCAGTTCGGCCGGCCCCTCGCCTCCTTCCAGGCGGTACGGCACCGGCTGGCGGAGACGCTCGTCGCGCTCGACGGCGCCGAGGCGACCCTCGTGGCCGCCGCCGACGACCTCGGTTCACTGCTGGCCAAGGCCGCGGCCGGGCGGGCGGCGCTGACGGCGGCCCGGCACTGTCAGCAGGTCCTGGGCGGGATCGGCTTCACCGCCGAGCACGATCTGCACCGGCATGTCCGACGGGTGCTCGTGCTGGACGGACTGCTGGGCAGCGCAAGGGAGTTGACGCGGGAGGCGGGGGCGCTCGTACGGGAGGGGCGGTCGGCTCCTCGGCTGGTTCAGCTCTGACACTCTCTCTTTCTCACCTTGGGAGCCACTGTGACGGATCTCTGGAGTGACCTGCTCGCCTGCCTCGAACTCCGCGCAGCTGAAGGGGACTTGGCGTTCGAAGGGGCCAACCAGCGCCTAGGCTACCGCCGGTTGTTCGGCGGGCAGTTGCTGGGCCAGTTCGTGCGGGCGGGCTCGTCGGCCTGCCCGGACAAGGCGGTGAAGTCCGTACACGCCCTCTTCGCACGCGAGGGACGGCCAGACGAGCCCGTCCGTTACGAGGTGACGCGGCATCACGAGGGTTCCACCTTCGCGACGTTGGGGATCGTCGCCCGCCAGTCCCACGGCGTCATGGCCACCGCGTCGGTGTCGATGCACGTCCTCGAAGACGGCCAGGACCATCAGGTGCCGTTCCATGTCCCCGCCGTACCCGGCGAGGAACACGCGGTGGATCTGAATCTGCTGCCCTGGGACACCCGTGCGGTCACCGACCTGGACACCCCCAAGTCGGAGGCGCCGGAGTACGAACTCTGGATGCGGACCCCGGCCGTCGCGCCCGAACTGACCCCGGCCCTCACGGCGTACGCCACCGATCTGACTCTCATCGGCACTGCTCTGCGCCAGGTCGAGGGGGTCGGCCAGTACGACGCGAACAAGGTGTTCACCTCGGCCGTGACGGCACACACCGTGCGCTTCCACCGCCCCTTCCGGACCGACTCCTGGCTGCTCCTGCGCCAGCACAGCCCCCTTGTGGCGCACGGTCGTTGCTACGGACACGGTGACGTACTCACCCAAGAGGGCTCCCTGGTCGCCTCGTACGCCCAGGAAGCCCTGCTCCGCTTCAAGAACTGACCGGACGCCGGCTCACGGCGCCGGTACCTCGATCACCGTCGCCGAGCCCATCCCGCCGCCCGCGCACATGGCGGCGACGCCGATCCCGCCGCCGCGCCTGCGCAGTTCGTGCACGAGGGTGACCAGCATGCGCGCGCCCGTCGCGGCGACAGGGTGGCCGAGTGAGCAGCCGCTGCCGTTCACGTTGACGTGGTCCGGGTCGAGGCCGAGTTGTTTGACTGCGGCCACGGGTACGACGGCGAAGGCCTCGTTGATCTCGTAGAGGTCGACGTCGGAGAGTGAAAGCCCGGCGCGTTTCAGGGCTTTGGGGATCGCGGTCACCGGGGCGAGGCCCATGTCGGCGGGGTCCACGCCGACGGACGCCCACGCCCGGACCGTACCGAGCGCCGGGAGGCCGAGGCGGTCGCTGGCGATGACCAGGGCCGCCGCGCCGTCGTTCGCGCCGCCCGCGTTGCCCGCCGTGATGCTGAAGCCCTCGATCTCCGGGTGGAGCGGCTTCAGCGCGGCCAGCCGATCCGCGCTCGTGTTCCGGCGCGGGTGCTCGTCGACGGAGAACAGGCCGTGCGGGGTGTCGATCGGGCGGAGTTCGGCGTCGAAGCGGCCCTCGTCGATGGCGCGTACGGCGTTCCGGTGCGAGCGCAGCGCCCAGTCGTCCATCTCGGCGCGGCTGATGCCCGCCCGGACGGCCGTGTTCCAGCCGACGGTGATCGACATGTCGGTGTTGGGGGCGTCCGGCTTGGCAGGGTGCGTCGGCGACATCCAGGGTTCCCACTCGCCGTCGACCTTGGTCACCGAACGCGGGGACGTGGAGGCCGAGTTGACGCCGCCGGCGATGACGAGTTCGTCCATGCCTGCGCGGATGCTCGCCGCCGCGCTCTGCACGGCGGCCTGCCCGGCGGCGCAGTGCCGGTTGTGGGCGAGTCCGGGAACCCAGGTGAGGCCGGTGGTCACGGCCGCGTGCCGGGCGATGACACCGCCGCCGTACAGGCCCTCGCCGAGGACGATGTCGTCGATGAGGGCTGAGTCCACGCCCTCCGTGGCGGCTGCCGCGGCGACGATGTGATGGGCGAGGTCGAAGGCCGTGGTGTCGCGCAGGGTGCCCTTGAAGGCGGTGCCGACGGGAGTGCGCAGGGCGGACACGATGACTGCTTCAGGCATGGGTGGTCTCCAGGTCGGCGAGCAGGGTGCGGCGCAGCAGCTTTCCGGTGTCGGTCTTCGGCAGTTCGGCGCGGAAGACGACGGTGTCGGGCGTCTTGGCGGAGCGCAGACGGTCCCTCACCCAGGCGCGGATCTCGTCCGGGTCGCCCTCCCCGACGAGCACGGCGACGATCCGGTGCCCCCATTCGGGGTCGGGCAGCCCGATCACGGCCGCCTCGACGATGCCGGGATGGGTGAGGAGTACGTCCTCGATCTCGGCCGGGGCGATGTTCTCGCCACCCCGGATGATGGTGTCGTCGGCGCGCCCCTCGATGAACAGATAGCCGTCGGCGTCGAGCCGCCCCCGGTCCCGGGTGGCGAACCAGCCGTCGCCGTCGAGCGCGTCGGGGCGACCGCCGTATTCGCCGGAGATCTGCTCCCCGCGCACGAACACCAGCCCGGTACGCCCGACTTGGGCCGCCTCCTCGTCTTCCTCGGCGCGGATCTGGATCTCGACTCCGGGCAGCGCCCGCCCCACCGAACCGAGCCGGTCGCGCACCGCCGGTTCGTCGGACACCAGCGCCTCGCGGTGGTCGTCGGGGCCGAGTACGGCGATCGAGGACGCTGTCTCGGTGAGGCCGTACGCGTTCACGAACCCGGTGTCCGGGAAGGCCCGCAGCGCCCGTTCGACGACGGGTCGCGGGGTGCGGGCGCCGCCGTACGCGAGGCTGCGCAGGGTCGGTGTCCCGGCGGTGGCGCCGTCGGGGACCTCGGCGACGATCCGGGCCAGCATCGTCGGGACGACCAGCGCGTGGGTGACGCGTTCGCGTCGGACCGTGGCCAGCCAGTCGGGCGCGTCGAAGGCCGACTGGTACACGATCCGGCGCCCCGAGTAGAGGTTCGTCAGCAGGTTCATCAGACCGGCCACGTGGTACGGAGGCACCGCCACGAGCGTCGCGGCGTCCGGCTCGGCCGACCCGAACTCCTGGGTGTTGAACACGTAGGCGAGCAGATGGCGGTGGCGCAGCAGGGCCGCCTTGGGCTCGGCCGTCGTACCGCTGGTGTAGAGCACGACAGCGACGGCGTCCTGGTCGTCGGGGGCCGACTCGTCCCCCTCTACCTGCTCGACCAAGAGGAGTGCGTCGAGGTCGGCGGGGCGGAGCACCAAGGCGCCCGGGTGGCGGTCGAGGAGCCGGGCCAACTGGTGTTCACCGAGGCGGTAGTTGAGGGGGATGAAAGGGACTCCCGCCAAGGCCGCGCCGAACAGGGCGACGGGGTAGGCGAGATGGTTGGCGCCCAGATACAGGACGGCCGAACGGTGCCGGAAGCGGTGCGCGGCGGCCCGGGCGCGGTCCAGCAACTCCGAGGCGGTCAGGGAACGGTCGTCCGCCGTCACCACCACCCGGTCTCCGGCCGAGGTGGCCATCTCCAGAATCATGGTTATATTCATGAGAATGCTATTCTCATCTCACTAGAGCCCTGCTTGCAAGAGAGGAAAACCTTGATGCAGATCAGTGGCAGCTCGGCAGTCGTCGTCGGTGGGGCGGGAGGCCTGGGCGAGGCCACCGTCCGCCGGTTGCACGCGGCGGGAGCGAAGGTGGTCGTGGCCGATCTCGCCGACGAGAAGGGCAAGGCGCTGGAGCAGGAGCTGGGCGTGCGCTACGTCCGCACGGACGCCACCTCCGAGGAGGACGTCCTGGCGGCGCTGGCCGAGGCCGAGTCGGCGGGCCCGCTGCGCATCTCGGTGGACTGCCACGGCGGCCCGGCGAGCGGCGGCCGGCTGATCGGCAAGGACGGTACGCCGATCAGCCTGGAGGGCTTCAGGACAACGATCGAGGTCTATCTGACCGGCGTCTTCAACGTGCTGCGCCTGGCGGCCGCCGCGATCGCCAAGCAGGAGCCGACAGAGGACAGCGGCCGAGGGGTTGTCGTCAACACCGCTTCGATCGCCGCGTACGAGGGCCAGATCGGCCAACTCCCGTACGCGGCGGCCAAGGGCGGCGTCGTGAGCATGACGCTGGTGGCCGCCCGTGATCTGTCCCCGCTCGGCATCCGGGTCGTCACCATCGCCCCCGGCACCTTCCTGACTCCCGCCTACGGCAAGGCGGGTGACCAGTTGGAGGCCTACTGGGGGCCCCAGATCCCGCATCCCCGGCGGATGGGCCGCTCCCCCGAGTACGCGGCGCTCGTCGAGCACATCTGCGAGAACGACTATCTGAACGGCGAGGTCATTCGCCTCGACGGAGCACTCAGGTTCCCGCCGAAGTGAGCAGCGCAGAGGGGTCGTTGAAGGGGAAGGTCGCGTTCGTCGCCGGGGCCAGCCGGGGCATCGGGCGGACGGTCGCCGTGGCTCTGGCGGAGGCCGGGGCGTCGGTGGCGGTCGCCGCGCGGTCCGAGGAGGCGGGTCGGCTGCCCGGGACGATCCACTCGGTCGCCGACGGGATCACGGAGGCGGGTGGCCGGGCGCTCGCGGTGCCCTGCGACGTGAGCAGCGAGGAGTCGGTGGAGGCTGCCGTGGCGGCGACTGTCGCCGAGTTCGGCGGTATCGACATCCTGATCGCCAACGCCGGGGTGCTGTGGCTCGGCCCGGTCGAGTCCACCCCGCTCAAGCGCTGGCAGCTCTGTCTGGACGTCAATCTGACGGGTGTCTTCCTGGTCACCAAGGCCGTGATTCCGTACGTCCGGGAGCGCGGGGGCGGTTCGCTGGTGGCCGTGACGACCAGCGGGGTCGGGATGACCGACCGGGGTGCCAACGCGTACTGGGTGTCCAAGGCCGCCGTCGAGCGGCTCTATCTCGGGCTCGCCACGGATCTGCGGGCCGACAACATCGCCGTCAACTGCCTGGCCCCGTCCCGGATCGTCCTGACGGAGGGGTGGCAGGCGGCGGGCGGTGGCCGGAAGATCCCGCCGGAGATGGTGGAGCCCCCGGAGGCGATGGGCCGGGCCGCGGTGCTGTTGGCCGGGCAGGACGCGGGCGGGATCACAGGGACCGTACAGCGGTCGGAGTCGGTCGGCTGAGGAGAGCATGCCGGTTGCCAACTGCTGGCCCTTGTGCAGCAGTTGGCAACCGATACATCAGGTGTGAACGCCTACCGGCCCGCTTGTCCCCGCACAGCCGCGCAGGCACCGCCGTCGATCAGCAGGTCGATGCCGGTGACGAAGCTCGCCTCCGCCGACAGCAGGAAGGCGACCCCGGCGGCGACCTCCTCGGCGTGGCCCGGGCGGCCGGTCGCGGACCCGCGTACGAGCGCGTCCATGGCGGGCTGCTTCGCGGCCTCCTGGCGGCCCTGCGGGGTGTCGATGACGCCGGGCGAGACCGAGCAGATCCGGGCGCCGAGCGGGCCGAGCCGCAGCGCTTCCCGTCGTACGAAGCGGTGTACCCCGTGTTTGGCCCAGGCGTAGGCGGTGCCGGGGTCCTCGACGGCCGGTCCCAGGACGTCGTGGAGCCGGTCGAGGAAGGCGTCGTCGAGCGGGTCGTCCAGGACGGCCGCCACGGCCGGATCCGCTTCCAGGTTGCCGAGCAGCGGGGCCATCGAGGCGAAGCACACCATCGCCGTGCCCTCCGTGGCCAGCGGGCGCAGCGCCTCCGCGAGCAGCGCGGTGCCGACCAGGTCGACGGCGAAGATGCTGCGCCAGTCGGCCATCGTGGGTGAGATGCCGGCGGCGTGGGCGACGGCGCGCAGGGTGCCGAGTTCGGCTGTGCGGGCGGCGAGCCGGGCCATGCCGTCCCGGTCGGTGACGTCCAGGACGAACGGCTCGACGGCCGCGCCCCCGTCGGCAGCGGTCAGTTCCTTCGCCGCCTCTGTCACCGTCTCCTCGTCGCGGTCGACGAGGAGCAGCGTGTCCACCGTGCCGGTCATCCGCCGCGCGCACGCCAGTCCCATTCCGCGTCCGGCACCCGTCGCGATTCCCACCGTGGTCACTTCGCGCCGCCTCCGTCCGCCCAGAACTTCTCCAGCATCGGCTGTGCCGCCCGGTCCACGAGTTCGACGAGCACGCCGTCCGGGCCACGTACGAAGGCGAAGTCGGAGCCGGTGGAGCCGATCCGGGACGCCTCGACGGTGTAGCCGAGGTCGGCGAGTCCGGCGCAGTCCGCGGCGACGTCGTCGGACCAGTAGCCGACGTGGTGGACGCCCCCGCCGGGTGCCGCTTCCCAGAGAGTGCCGGGGATGTTCCGGATGATCTCCAGCCGGGGTGAGGTCCGCGAGTACACACAGCTGAGCCGGACGACGGCGTCGCCGGTCGGCAGCAGCATGGTCAGCGGTCCGGAGATCTCCGCGCACCACTCGTATCCGAACGCCGCCGACAGGCCAGCCAGCGTCCCCTCGAAGTCCTCGGCGACGATGCCGAGATGGAACTGATCCTCGCCCCTCATGACTCCCCCACCGCATCGCCGTGCTCGCCCAGTCGGGGCGGCGGCCCGTAGTCGGGCTCGTGGCCCGCGATCCGTACGGGGCTGCGGACCAACCGGTAGTCCCCCGCCGTCACCACGGCCTCGGGCGTGGCGGCCAGCGCCTCCGGGAGCGTGCGTACGGCGGCGGCCGGTACGCCCAGGGGCCGCAGCCGGGACTCCCAGGCGGCGGCGGTGTCGGCGGCCAGGGCCCGTGTCACCGCGTCCAGCACCTCTTCCCGCCGCGCCGCCCGCTCGGCCATCGTCGGAAAGCCCTCGACGCCCGCCTCGGCCGCGAAGGACTTCCAGAAGCCGTCGTGGGTGATGAACAGCGCCAAGTGGCCCTCGGCGGTGGGGAAGAGCTGTGCCGGTACGTAGTAGGAGTGCGCGCCGAGCGGGAGGCGCCGTGGCTCGGTGCCCTCGTTGAGGTAGGCCGAGGCACGGTAGTTGAGCTGCGACAGCATGACATCCCGCAGGGAGACGTCGACTTGGCCGCCGCGACCCGAGACGATCTGCGCGAGCAGGCCCAACGCCGCTGTGAGGCCGGTCGAGTTGTCGGCGGCGGAGTAGCCGGGCAGCGTCGGCGGGCCGTCGGGATCGCCGGTGAGCGCGGCGACGCCGGTGGCCGCCTGGACGACGTAGTCGAAGGCGGGTTCGTCTCCCGTCGACAGCCCGAAGCCGGTCAGCGCGACACACACGATCCGCTCGTTCCACTTCCGCAGCGCCTCGTAGGTCAGCCCCAGCCGGTGGATCGCCGACGGCTTGAGGTTGACGAGCAACGCGTGGGCGCCGGCAACGAGTTCACCGAGCCTGTCCTGTCCCGCCCCGGTCGTCAGATCCAGGCAGACGCTGCGCTTGCCCCGGTTGAGGCTGGCGAAGTAGGCGTCGCTCACCTGCCGCGAGATGTCCCCGCCGGGCGGCTCGATCTTCGTGACCTCGGCTCCGAGGTCGGCGAGCATCATCGTGGCGTAGGGGCCCGCCAGCATATGGCCGACCTCCAGGACGCGGATGCCCTCAAGTGGCCCTGGCGTCATCGGACTTCCACCGCCAGCGCCGCGAGCATCTCCCGCGTACGGCGCTTGGAGGCGACCAGTTCCTCCCTGCCCTCGCCGATCGGCAGCAGCCGTACGGAGAGGTCGGTGACTCCCGCGTCGGCGAAGCGACGGAAACGGGCCAGGATGGCGGCCTCGTCGCCGGCCGCGCACAGGTCTCCGATGTCCTGGGCGTCGCCGTACTCCAGCAGACGCTGGTAGTTGGGCGAGATCTCGGCCTCGCCGAGGATGCGGTTGGCGCGCTCACGGGCCGCGTCGACCTCCGTCGGACGGCACAGACAGACCGGGATGCCCGCGACGATCCGGGGCGCCGGGCGGCCCGCGCCCTCGGCGGCCTTGGTGATGCGCGGGACGACGTGGTCGGACACCGCTCGTTCGTCGGCCATCCACAGCACGGTGCCGTCGGCGCGCTCGCCCGCGAGGGCCAGCATGACCGGGCCGAGTGCGGCGATCAGGACGGGCAGCGGGCCGACCGGGCCGAGGTCGAGCGGGTTGTGCACGGTGAAGGTGGCGTTCTCGACGTCGACCGGGCCGGGGCCGTGCAGAGCCGCGTCCAGGACGTCCAGGTAGTCACGGGTGAACGCGGCCGGCTTCTCGTACGGCAGTCCGAGCATGTCCCGCACGATCCAGTGGTGCGAGGGGCCGACGCCCAGCGCCAGCCGTCCTCCCCCGGTCGCCGCCTGCGCGGACAGCGCCTGGCGGGCGAGGGCGATCGGATGCTGGGCCTGGAGCGGTACGACCGCCGTCCCGATCTCGATCCGTTCGGTCCGCGCACCCATCAGCGCCACGGCCGTCAACGCGTCGAAGTCCGTGGGTATTTGAGGCACCCACGCGGTGTCGAGGCCCGCCTGCTCGGCCCACGTCACGTCGTCGATCATCCGCGCGACCTTGCGCGCGGAATCCCCACGCTCCGGCCCGATCATCACACCGACCCGCACAGTGCCTCCAGGTACGACAGGTATCGAGAGCTATCGACAGGTGTCCAGCTACAGACAGGTCCCGGGGCTCATGAACCGGTGGCCGCGCTCCCCGTCAGCGCCCGCATCTCCGCCACCAGCACATCGAGCGGCGTACCGGTCGGGAAGACCGCCGCCGCGCCCGCCGCCCGCATCCGGGGTACGTCGGCCGGCGGGATGGTGCCGCCCACGACGACGGCGATGTCGTCGGCCCCGGCGGCCCGCAGCGCCTCGACCACCCGGGTGGTGAGGGCGAGATGCGCGCCGGAGAGGATGCTGAGCCCGACCACGGCCACGTCCTCCTGGACCGCGGTCGCCACGATGGTGTCGACGCGCTGACGGATGCCGGTGAACACGACCTCGAAGCCGGCGTCACGCAGTGTCCGCGCGACGATCTTGGCCCCCCGGTCGTGACCGTCCAGGCCGGGCTTGGCGACCAGGATCCGTGCGGCGGCGCCCATCAGAACACCACCGGCTGCTGGAACTCGCCCCAGACCGCCTTCAGCGCGGCGACCATCTCCCCCACCGTGCAGTAGGCGTTGGCGCAGTCGATCAGTACGGGCATCAGGTTCTCCGTCCCGTCCGCCGCGCGCGCCAGCCGGGCCAGTTGCTCCCGTACGAGGGCGGCGTCCCGCGTGGCCTTCACATCGGCGAGCCGCTTGAGCTGCCGGTCACGGCCCTCCGCGTCCAGTTCGTAGGTCGCGAGGTCCGGCGGTGGCTCGTCGGAGACGAAGCGGTTGACGCCGACGACCGGGCGCGTGCCCGCCTCGACGTCCAGGTGCAGCTGGTAGGCCTCGTCGGCGATCAGCCCTTGCAGATAGCCGTCCTCGATGGCGCGGACCATGCCGCCGTACCGCTCCAGGTCGTCCATGATCTCGACGATCCGTGCCTCGGTGGCGTCGGTGAGCGCCTCGACGAAGTACGAACCGCCGAGCGGGTCCGCGACCCGGGTCACGCCGGTCTCGTGGGCGAGGATCTGCTGGGTGCGCAGGGCCAGGGTCGCCGAGTCCTCGCTGGGCAGCGCGAACGGCTCGTCCCAGGCGGCCGTGAACATCGACTGGACGCCGCCGAGTACGGAGGCCAGCGCCTCGTACGCCACCCGGACGGTGTTGTTCTGGGCCTGGGGCGCGTAGAGCGAGGCTCCGCCGGCCACGCAGCCGAAGCGGAACATGGACGCCTTGTCGCTCGTGGCGCCGTACCGCTCCCGCACGATAGTGGCCCAACGCCGCCGCCCCGCACGGTACTTGGCGATCTCCTCGAAGAAATCGCCGTGTGTGTAGAAGAAGAAGGAGATCTGCGGAGCGAACTGATCAACCGTCATCCGGCCGCGCTCCAGCACCGTGTCGACGTACGTCACCCCGTCGGCGAGCGTGAACGCCATCTCCTGCACGGCGTTGGCGCCCGCGTCCCGGAAGTGCGAACCGGCGACCGAGATCGCGTTGAACCGGGGTACCTCGGCGGCGCAGAACTCGATGGTGTCCGCGATCAGGCGGAGGGAGGGCTGGGCGGGCCAGATCCAAGTGCCCCTGGACGCGTACTCCTTGAGGATGTCGTTCTGGATCGTGCCGGTGAGTTTCGCTCGCGGCACACCCTTTCGTTCGGCGGCGGCGACGTAGAAGGCAAGGAGGATCGCCGCCGTGCCGTTGATGGTGAAGCTGGTGCTGATCTTGTCGAGGGGGATGTCCTCGAAGAGAATCTCCGCGTCGGCGAGGGTGTCGAGGGCGACGCCGACGCGGCCGACCTCCTCGGTCACTTCGGGGTCGTCGGAGTCGTAGCCGCACTGGGTGGGCAGATCGAGGGCCACCGACAGTCCCGTACCGCCCTGTTCGAGCAGATAGCGGTAGCGGCGGTTGGACTCCTCGGGCGTGCCGAAGCCGGAGTACTGGCGCAGTGTCCACAGCCGTCCCCGGTAGCCGGTCGCGTAATTGCCGCGCGTGAAAGGGTAGTTGCCCGGCTCGGGGGGTTCGCCGCTCAGGTCGGCGGGTCCGTAGACCGCCTGGAGCGGGATGCCTGAGGCCGTTTCGTGCGGTTGGGTCATCGCAGCTGGTCCTTCATCACCTTGCCGGTGGCGTTCAACGGCAGTTCTTCGAGGAACTCCACGGACCGGGGCGCCTTGAACCCGGCCATCCGCTTACGGCTCCAGGCGATCAGTTCGTCCGCCGAGACGGGCCCGCTGCGGACGACGTACGCCTTGCCGACCTGCCCGAGCCGCTCGTCCGGTACGCCGATCACGGCGGCCTGGGCGACGGCCGGGTGTTCGAGGAGGAAGCCCTCGATCTCCGCCGGGTAGGCGTTGAAGCCGCCCACGATGAACATGTCCTTCTTGCGGCCGACGATCCTCAGGTGCCCCCGGTCGTCGAGGGTGCCGAGGTCTCCGGTGTGCAGCCAGCCGTCCGCGTCGATGGTCTCGGCGGTGGCGGCGGGATCGTCGAGGTAGCCGCGCATGACGCTGTAGCCCCGGATCAGGACCTCGCCGTCGGCCGCGACGCTCACCTCGACGCCCTCGCAGGGGGTGCCGACCGTCGTCGCGATGTCCTCGAAGGAGTCGCCGGGGCGCGAGGCGGTGGCCGTGCCCGCCTCGGTCAGGCCGTACCCGGTCATGATGTGCTGGAACGGCAGGTCGCTGACGATCCGGCGGATCAGCTCGACCGGAATGTCGGCGGCGCCCGTCACCGCCACCCGCAGCGAGGAGAGGTCGTGCCGGTCCCCCGCCGCGAGGAGCGAGTGGTAGAGCGTGGGCGGACCGGGCAGGACCGTCACCTTCTCGCGTTCCACCAGGCCCAGGACGCGGTCCACGTCGAAGACGGGTACGGGGAGGATGGTCGCGCCCCGGATCAGGGAGGCGATACAGCCCGCCTTGTAGCCGAAGATGTGGAAGAACGGGTTGACGATCAGATAGCGGTCGCCCTCCCGCAGGGTCGCCAGGTCGCACCACTCCCCGTACAGCCGGAGCGTCTGGGCGTGGGTCATCAGGACGCCCTTGGGCCGCCCGGTGGTCCCCGAGGTGAACGTGATGTCGCTGACGTCGTCGCCGCTGACCGCCCGCTCGAACGGCGAACCGCTCGCCAGGAAGCCCGACTTGAGGTCGATCACGGGCACGCCCGGCGGGCCCTCGAAGTCCAGCCCGAGGAAACCCGCCTCCACGAGGACGAGTCTGGCACCGCTGCGGCGGACGATGTCGTGGGCCTCGTCCGCCTTGAACCGGGTGTTGACCGGGACGAGCACCCCGCCGGCGGTGAGCAGTCCGAAGGCGGCGACGATCCACTCGGCGGAGTTGGGCGCCCAGATCGCGACCCGGTCGCCCCTCCCGATCCCGGCCGCGGCGAAGGCGCCCGCAGCAGTACGGACCCGGTCGACCAACTCGGTGAAGGTGAGCCTGAGTTCGCCGTCGACGACCGCTTCGGCGTCACCGAAGCGGTCGGCCGCGCTCAGCACCATCCGCGGGATGGTCTCCCACTTCATTCCGGGATCAGCCTGGAGAGGTTGCCGCCCATGATCTTGGCCTGGTCCGTGACGCTCAGGTGCTGGATGGCGTCGACGTAACTCTGCGGCTGGGCCAGGCCCTCGGGGTGCGGGTAGTCCGAGCCGAACAGCACCCGGTCCACGCCCATGAGTTCGACGAGGTCACCGAGGTCGTCCTCGTAGAACGGGCTGACATGGATGCTGTCCTTGACGGCCTGCACCGGGTCGCCGAGGAACTCGTGCGGCATCTTCTTGTAGACGTCGCGGAGTTGGTCGAGCAGCGGCGCCACCCAGGAGGAGCCGTTCTCGATGAGCGCGATCTTCAGCCCCGGGACCCGGAACAGCGCGCCGTGACACACCCAGGCCGCCACCGCGTCCTGGATGGGCCGCCACTCGGACACCGCGCGGAAGGCGTTGGGCTTGAACGGGAGCATCTCGTTGGTCCCGCCCTCCCAGTCGCTGGTGTACCGGGCGTAGCCGCTGTCCGAGGAGTGCATCGCCACGAGGACGCCGGTCTCGACGACGCGCTTCCAGAACGGGTCGAACTCGGGTGAGGCGAAGGAGCGCGAGCCGCCGTAGCCGGGCACCGGGGCCGGGCGCACCAGGATCGCCTTGGCCCCGCGCTCGACCGCCCAGTTCAGCTCCGCGATCGCCTTTTCGACGATGGGCAGGGTGATGACCGGGGTGGTGAGGATGCGGTCCTTGTAGTTGAAGCCCCATGTCTCGTGGAGCCACTCGTTGAGGGAGTGGATCACCGCGTGGATCAGTTCGGGATCGTCCCGCATCCGCTCCTCGATGAGGCTGGCGAGCGTCGGGAACATCAGCGTCCGCTGTACGCCCAGCTCGTCCAGCAGCTCCAGCCGGGGCCCCGGTTCGCGAAAGGCGGGGATGGAGCGCATCGGCTCGCCGAAGATCTCGCGGCGGGTCTTCCCGTCCGGGTTGCCGAACTTGAAGTAGTCCTCCATCGCCCCTGGCCGGGCGACCACCTCGAAGGTGGGGTTGGGGATGTACTCACTGATCTGCCCCCGGATCGCGATCTTCGTACGGCCGTTCACCTGCACGTACTGGATCGCGCCCGCGTATTGCTTGGGGAGGTGCCTGGTCAGCGCCTCTTCGGTCTCGTACAGGTGGTTGTCCGCGTCGAAAAGCGGATACGGCAGCTCGCGCGACGGCATTGAGATCCTCCTTCGCAGATTGCGAGAATCTTATTCTCACTTCTTGTGGCCCGCAATGTCCTTGCGGAGAACGAACTTCTGAACCTTGCCGCTGGCGGTGCGCGGGAACTCGTCGACGACGTGCAGTTCCTCCGGCCACTTCTGCCGGGCGAGGCCCTCGCGGTCGAGGTGGGCGCGCATCTCGTCGAGCCCGGGCGCGGGGTGACCGGGTTTCAGCCGCAGGACGGCCGCCGCGTGTTCGCCGAGCCGCTCGTCGGGGGCGGCCACCACCGCGGCCTCGGCCACGGCCGGCAGGGCGAGCAGCACCTCCTCGACCTCCAGGGCACCGATGTTCTCGCCGCCCCGGATGATGATGTCCGCCTTGCGGTCGGTGATCGTGAGATAGCCGTCGCCGTCGATGACCCCGATGTCGCCGGTGCGGTACCAGCCGTCGATGTCGAAGGCCCGCCCGGTCAGCGCGGGGTCGGTGTAGCCGAGGCAGAGATCCGGTCCCCGGCTGAGGATCTCGCCGTCCTCGGCGAGCCTGACCTCGACTCCGGGGAGGGAATCACCGTCGGTGTAGAGCCGCTTGGCCTCGGGCGCGGTGTGGCGGGAGCCCGTGATCGAGGGGTGCTCGGTGCTGCCGTACGAGCGGAAGACCGTGATACCGAGCGCCGCCAGCCTGTTGGTGACGGCGGCCGGGACCGCCGAGCCGCCGAGGCCCGCGTACTTCATGCGGGCGAGGTGGGCGGGGGTGAAGTCGGGGTGGTCGAGGAGGCTCGTCATGTAGTACGCGGCACCGCCGCCGACCGTCAGCCCGTCGCTCTTCATGAGGCTCAGCGCGGCGCCGGGGTCCCAGGTGTCGGCGAGGTTGACCGGACTTCCGTCCAGGACCGGGATGAGGAAGGCGTTGATCATGCCGATGAAGTGGCCGACTGGCGCCGAGGTGAGCTGGCTGCCCCGGTCCGGCGGGTAGAGCCCTGCGAGTTGGCGGGTCTCGAAGCCGAGGGTCTGGTGGCTGTGCACAACTCCCTTGGGATCACGGGTCGTTCCGGAGGTGAACGCGATCAGGGCAGGGCCCGCCGGGTCCGTCGGGAGGACCCCGGAGAGGGGTTCGTCGGCGAGCAGGTCGTCGAAGTCCCGTCCGACGACACCGACCACCGGCACGTCCGCGCTCAGGTCGGGTCGGTGTTCGAGGTGGCCGAAGCGGGCGGCGGTGACGAAGACGCGCGGCCGGACGGCGTCCAGGATGTAGCCGACCTCCTTGCGCCCGTAGAAGTGGACGACCGGCACGACGACCGCGCCGAGGAAGGCCGACGCCCAGAAGACCGCCGCCGCCTCCATCCAGTTGGGCAGCTGGAAGGCGACCACGTCACCGGGACCCACTCCGCGCGCCTTCAACCCGGCCGCGAGCCGACGCGCGACACGCTCCACGTCGGCGAAGGTGCCCACCCAGGGCCGTACCGCCGAGTGCACGCGGAACTCCGTGTCGGGGGCGGCTGCCAGACCACGAGCCAGCAGGTCGCCGAGCGTGTCGCGGGTCCACCAGCCCTCCGCCTCATAGCGCTTGGCCAGTTCGGCGGGGACCGTGCGTGTGGGGATGGTTCGCATCGCGGGAACTCCCTCCCTTGTAACGAGAATTGCACTCTCGCAGAGGGAGAAGGTAAATTCCATACATGGTACGAGACCACGGTTTCCACCCGGTCCGGATCAAGCGGATCGTCCAGGAGACAGCCGACACGCGCACCTATGTGCTCGACGCCCCCTTCCCCTATCGCGCCGGGCAGTTCCTGACGGTACGAGCGTGCGGCACCCTGCGGAGCTACTCGATGTCGAGTTCCCCGGACACCGACAGCGAGTTGACGACCACGGTGAAGCGGGTGCCGGGGGGTCTGGTGTCGAACTGGATGCACGACCACCTCGCCCCCGGCGACCTCATCGAGACCACGTCTCCGGCAGGGGTCTTCTGTCTGCGCGAGGGGACGACACCGCTGGTCGCCCTCTGCGGAGGCAGCGGCGTCACACCGGTCCTCTCGCTCGTGAAGACCGCGCTGGCCACGACCGGACGGCGGGTCCGGGTCCTGGCCGCCGACCGGGACGCGGACTCGGTCATCTTCCGCGACACGCTGTCCGAGCTGGCCGAACGGCACCCGGGCCGGTTCGAGATCCGCCACCACCTCGACGACGCCCAGGGGCTCGTCACCGGCGCCGAGATACAGGCGTTCGTCGGGGACGACCTGGACGCGGACTTCTATCTCTGCGGTCCCGCACCGTTCATGGAGCTGGCCGAGAGCACGCTTCTCGCGCAGGGGGCCGACACCGGGCAGATCGTCGCGGAACGCTTCACTCCGGCGCCCGAGGCACCCGGTGAGCCCGCCGAAGCCGTACCGGAGACCGGTGGCGGCACGGTCACCGTCGTCCTCGCCGGAAAGCGGCGCACGGTCGACCAGCATCCCCGCGAGTCCCTGCTGGAGAGCGCCCGCCGGGCCGGCCTCATGCCGCCCTTCTCCTGCGAGATGGGCAACTGCGGCACCTGCATCGCCCGGCTCACCGAGGGCGAGGCCAAGATGCGCGTCAACAACGCCCTGGACGACGACGAGGTCGCCGAGGGCTGGGTCCTGACCTGCCAGGGCGAACCGGTGACCCCGCACGTCACCGTCGAGTACGAGAGCTGAGTACGAGGACTGACGCCCGCGCCCCACCGACCGAAGAGGCACACATGGTTGATCTCGAACTCGAACTGGACGAGGGCCTGGCGGTCATCACCATCAACCGCCCGCACGCCCGCAACGCCATCGCACCGGCCACCATGGACGAGCTGGACAAGGCCCTCGACGCGGCGGCGGGCGCGCGGGCCCTGGTCATCACGGGCGCCGGCGAGAAGGCCTTCGTGTCGGGCGGCGACCTCAAGGAACTGGCCGCGATCCGCACCGAGGACGAGGCGCTCGCGATGGCCCTGCGGATGCGCGGCGTCTGCGACCGGCTCGCCGCGTTCCCCGGACCGGTGATCGCCGCCCTCAACGGGCACGCCTTCGGCGGCGGCGCCGAGGTCGCGGTGGCCGCCGACATCCGGGTCGCGGCCGACGACATCAGGATCGGCTTCAACCAGACGGCCCTGGCGATCATGCCCGCGTGGGGCGGCGCCGAACGGCTCGCCGCACTGGTCGGCAGGGGCCGCGCGCTCCTGCTCGCCGGCAGCGCGCAGATCCTCGCCGCCCCGGAGGCCGAACGCCTCGGCCTGGTGGACCGCGTACTCCCCCGGTCCGCCTTCGAGGAGGGCTGGCGCACGCTGGCCCGCACACTCGCCACCCGTCCGGCACAGGAGATCAAGCGGGTGGTGTCGGGAGACCTGACGGCGGACGAGGCGGCCCACGCCTTCGCCCGGCTGTGGGTGTCCGACGAGCACTGGCAGGCAGCGGAAAGGGTGATGTCCCGTGGATGACACACGAGTTGAGACCGCAGGCGGATACGGCGCCGCCGGGGTTGCCACAGAGGCGGACACCGACCGCCCACCCGCGCCCGCGCAGCCCGACTCGACCGATACACGAGGGGTGGAACCCGATGCGAGGGCAACCGGCCCGGCACGGACCCGAGTTGCGACCGCACGCCGATCCGGCGGCCCCGCCGTCCTGACGCAAGCCCGCACCGAGCGCCCGCGCACCCCGGCCGAACCCACCCCCGCCCAGCCCGACTTGACCGACGTCCGCACCGAACCGGGTGGCACGGCGGACGAACTCGGCCCCGTGCGCGTCGAGTCGAGCCCGATCGGGCCGATCGTCCGCCCTTCGGACCCCACCGATCTCGTGATCCTCTATCTCCACGGCAACGGGCACCTCTCCGGCACCCCGGAGTCGGCGCTCGACCTCGCCGAGCGGCTCGCGTTGCGGACCGGCGCGGTGGTCGTCTGTCCGCGCTACCGCAGCTCGTTCCCGGGCGCCCTGGACGACGTACACGCGGTGTACGACTCCTGTCGGGCCCGGGGTCCGGTGGCGCTGGCCGGGGAGCGGCTCGGGGGCGGGCTCGCGGCCTCGCTGCTGGTGCGGTTGCGGGACATGGGGGCGGCGGCGCCGCAGTGCGCGGTGCTCGGGTCGGCGCTGCTCGATCTCACCCTGGACGCGCCGAGCCTGTTGTTCAACGCGGCGGCCGAGCCCTCCTTCGACGTCGACGAACTCCGACTGCGCGCCGCTCTCTACGCGGCCGGCACCGAGCCGACGAACCCGCTGCTCAGCCCGTTGCACGCCAATCTGCACGGGCTGCCGCCGGTGCAGCTGCTGGTCGCGGGCACCGATCCGCTGCTGGACGACTCGCTGGGGTTCGCCGCACGGGCGGCCCGCTCCGGGGTCACCGTGGATCTGCGGGTCCGGGAGGACGCGGAGCGGCTGCGGCCCGAGGCGGTGGCGGCCATGGCCGGGTTCATTCTGGCGTGGACCCGATCAGAAGGGTCATCACGTCCCGCATGATCTCGGGATAGTCGGACTGCTCGTCGTCCAGCAGCCACTGGAGCTGCATCCCGTCGAGCATCGCGACCAGGGCGCTCGCCGCGGCGCGCGGGGTGAGGCCGCTGGGCAGTCTGTCGCCGTAGAGCTTGGTCAGATGGGCGACGGTGTTGTCCTGGATCGATCGGTAGTGGTCGTGGCAGAACGCGTGGGCGGGGTCGTCCCCGATGATCCCCTCCGCGATCAGCACGCTGTGGATCTGGACGAGGCCGGCGTTCTGGTGGTCGTACGCGACGACGTCGGCGACCAGGCTCGGCAGGTCCTCGTACGCGTGGCCCGCCAGGTGTTCGCGGGCGAGGTCCTCGCGGCGCTGGAGGAGGGCGTGCAGCAGGCGCTTCTTGCTGGGGAAGTAGTGCAGGACACCCTGCCGGGTCAGGCCCGCTCGTTCGGCGACCGCGTCGATGGAGGTCCTTCTGTAGCCGCGCTCGGCGAACACCTCCAGGGCAGCACCCAGGATCTCCTCGCGCCGGGTCGTCGTCTCCACGCGTCACCCTCTCCGCCGCTGGCACACCGATGTGACAGTACGGTCACCACACCACACAATCGGCCCTTTCGGCCACTGGCGGTCGGCGACGGTTTTCGGCAGAGTGCGCCAGAAACACCAACGCCCGCCGGAAAGGCGGGCGTTGACTCTGTGTTCCGGGCTGGCGTCAGCCGTTCCCGGCAGGAGGCTCGAAACCGGCGACGATCACCACGTTGGAGTCGGCCGCCGCCTGCCGCAGGGGCCTGGCCTTCGCGTACTCGGCGGACTCGTACCAGGCACGGGCCGCTTCCACCGACTCGAATTCGAGGACGACGGTCCGGTCGCCGTGCCACTCGCCCTCCAGCGACTCCGCCCCGTCGTGGACGGCCAGGATCTTCGCCCCGTGCGCCGCCAGCGTCGCCCCCGCGGCGCGGGCGTAGGCCTCCATGCCCGCCGGGTCCTTGATGGCTTCGGTGACGATCACATACCCCTTGGGCATCGCCAACTCCTCTCGGCTCACTGTGCGGTCGGGCCTCAGCTCAACACGATGGCCCGCTCGGGGCAACTGCTTACCGCCGTGCGCACCGCGCTCTCGTGCTCGGCGGGAACCTCGGGCAGCAGCACCTCGGCGTACCCGTCGTCGGTGAGGTCGAAGACCTCGGGGCACAGGGTCCAGCACACGCCGTGTCCCCGGCAGCGGTCCTCGTCCACGGCGGCCTTCATCGGGCGGGCTCCTCTGCGAGGGTGAACTCCAGGCCGAGGTGGGTGAGTCCGCGCAGGATGTACGTCGGCAGGTACCGGTATTCGCGGGCGTCGGCCGGGCCGTGCACCCGTTCGGAGATCCTGATGTCGGACGTACGGTCGAGGATGCGTTCGATGGCCACGCGGGCCTCGGCGCGGGCGAGGGGTGCGCCGGGGCAGGTGTGGACGCCGCGGCCGAACGCGAGGTGATGGCGGGCGTTGGCGCGCGTGGGGTCGAAGGTCTGCGGGTCGTCGAAGTGGCGCGGGTCGCGGTTCGCGGCGCCGTTGAGGACCATGAGCGTGGTGCCGGCGGGGACGTCGACGCCGCCGACCGTGGTCGGTGTGCGGGAGAGCCGGAAGTCGCCCTTGATGGGGCTCTCCATCCGCAGCACCTCCTCGATGAAGTTCGGGAGGCGGTCCCGCTCGGCCCGCAACAGCGCCTGGATCTCGGGCTGTTCAGCGATGATCTTGAGCGCGTTGCTCAGCAGCCGGACGGTGGTCTCCTGACCGGCCGCGAACAGGTTGGTGGCGACACGGGCGACGTCGGCGACGTCGGGGGTCGAGCCGTCGGGGAAGGTCGCGACGGCGAGGCCGGTGATCACGTCGTCGCGGGGTTCGCGGCGGCGGTCCTCGACGTAGGCCGCGAACCGGTCGTACAGGTACTCCAGCGGGGTGTGCGTCATCTCGCCACTGGTGCTGCCGACACCCGGGTCGGCATGCGGCCGGTTGAGCGCCTCGACGAACTCGTCCCGGTCCGCGTCGGGGATGCCGAGCAGGTCGGTGATGACCCGCAGGGTGAACGGCCCTGCGAAACCGCCGATGAAGTCGTCCTCGCCCGCGGCCAGATACTCGTCCAGCTGGACGTCGGCGAGGTGCCACATGGACGCCTCGTTCTCCTTGAGGCGCCTCGGCGTGATGAGCCGCATCAGCAGCCCGCGGTGGGCCGTGTGCATGGGCGGGTCGAACGTCGGCAGCTGGTCGCTCATCGGGAGTTCGTCCCGGTGAAGCTCGATCAGCTCACTGACGTCGTCGCCCTCCAGCGGGACCGGGAACCCCGGGAAGGGCCCGGTCACCGACACGCACGACGAGAACGTCTCGGAGTCGCTGAAGACCTGCACCGCCTCGTCGTACCCGGTCACCATCATCACGTCGTGATGGCTCTCGCGCTGTACGGGGCACCGGCCGCGTAGAGCCTCGAAGTAGGGGTAGGGGTCCGCGACGGGGCCCTCGTCCCGGAAGAAGTCGATCGCGTCGAAGTCGTTCACGGCCTGTACGGCTCCCTTCGTCACCCTCACACCGGACGATATCAATGCTCTTCAATAATGAGAAGGCCGTTTCCAATTGCGGGAATCGGTTGGGATTCGACTGTGGCGAACGGTAGTTGACGGGTTGTACCGACTCATCCGGCCCGGCGCCCACGCACCCTTCCCCGGACCGGGCGGACCCCCGACGCCGGGATCACGGCGCTCTGCGCCATGAGGGCGAGGGCGTCGTCGGCGGTCCGCATCACGGTCGTGCCCGCCGGGCTGCCCGCCTCCTCGGCGAGGTCGGCCAGCAGCCGCGCGTCCTTGCGCAGCAGCGGACCGGCGTGGGCCGCCAGGCGTTCCAGGGTGCCGCCGTCCGCGGCGACCCGGCGCAGCGCGAAGCTCGCCCCGCTGCCGTGCGCGAGGACGTCGGCGAGGCCGGCCGGGTCCACGTCGAGGCTGCGCCCGAGGGCGAGTACGTCGGCGGAGGTCGCCAGGTTCGCCGTGAACAGGGCGTTGTTGAGCAGCTTGGCGACCTGCCCCGAGCCCAGCGGGCCCATGTGGACGACCGGATCGCCGTACGTCTCGAACACCCGTCGGCAGAAGGCGACGGTCCCGGACTCGCCCCCGACCATGACCAGCAGCCGTCCCTCGGCCGCCGCGCCGCCGCCTCCGCTGACCGGCGCGTCGACCAGGGCGACCCCGCGCAGCCGTGCCCGGTCGGCGAGCCGGCGGCAGGTGTCGGGATGGACGGTGCTGTGCACGGCGATCACCCCGCCCTGCCGCAGCCCGGCGAGGACACCCTCGTCGCCGACGATCACCTCCTCGACGTCCGCGTCGTCGCCGACACAGACACACACGAGGTCACTGGCGGCGGCCAACTCGGCGGCGGAGACGGCACGTTGGGCGGGCGTACCGGCGAACGGGGTGAGCGAGGCGGGTCTCCTCGCCCACAGGGTCGTCGTGAATCCGGCGTCGACGATCCGCCGTGCCATGGGCCCGCCCTGGTTGCCGAGCCCGATGAATCCGACGCGCATCAGCCGGCCTCCTGCGCGGCCGGTTCGGCCGCCGGCGTCTCCGGTGTCTTCGCGGGCCGCTCGGGACGCCAGAACGTCGCGAGCAGTCCCGCCGTCGCCGCCACGGCCACGCCGAGCGCGATGCCGCCGCCGGCCCAGCCGGTGATCTCGATGTCCGCCGCGTGGTCCAGGGACACCTTGCCGGGCCCGAACACCCCGAGCGCCAGGGAGATCACGGCCAGCATCAGGACGTACTCGTAGCCGTCCTTGAACACGAAGAACCCGTTGGTCCGGTGGGCGAGGAGCCCCGCGACCAGCATCACCGAGACGACCGCCGCGCAGGCCAGCGGGGTGAACAGACCGAGGACCAGCAGCGCGCCCGCGCCGATCTCGGTGACCACGCTCATCCACGCCTGCAACTTGCCCTGCCGCAGTCCGAGTCCGCCGAACCAGCGGGCCGTGCCCTCGATCTTTCCGCCGCCCCGCCAGTGGTTGAGTCCGTGCGCGATCATGATGACGCCCAGGACCACTCTGACGACCAGCAACGCGACCACTTCCGCGTTCGTCAACTTGCTCTCCCCTGCTGCCGTTCGGCGACCTCCGCCGCCGAAGTCTGTTCCTCGCGTGCGAGCACGCATTCCTCCACGAACGACAGCACCTTGAGGTGATAGGCCATAGAGGTCAACCCAATGCTCAAGTTGTGTCCGCCGCCGGTCTGTTCGTCGACGGCGACCCGGGGCGACGTGGTGAACAGGGAGGCGATGTCGGCGAGCGCCGAGGGTCCGGAACTCCACACCCGTTCATGCTCGCCGAGTGTGTAGTGAACGGGGACCCCTATTCTCGGGGCGAGTAGGGGAAACGTGTCGATCCAGCTACGGGCCACGACCCCTTCGTACGCGGGTGAGCGCGACGAGATGCGGGCGCCGCCGACCACGTCGTCCGCGTAGAGCCGGGCCGGCTGCCACAGCAGGTCGCGCACCCCGCTGTTGGGTGGCCGGTGCCGCCAGTCGCCGAGGATGCCGGCCGCGTCGTCGTGGTGACGGCGTCCGGTGCCGGCGAGTTCCAGGCCGAGCAGGTCCCCGCCGCGGCGCTCGTCGGCCGCCATGCGGACTCCGAGTTCGCAGCCGATGGAGTGGGCCAGCACGAAGACGCCAGCTCCGCGCGGGCGAGCGGCGAGGAGGCGTTCGACGGCTCCGTAGGCGACGTCGACGCGCCGTTCGGCGGAGGTGAACTCGTCGGCGTACGGGGCCGAACTGCCGTATCCGGGGCGGTCGATGGCGATGACCGTGAAGCCGAGGGCCTCGCCGGTGCGCAGCAGTGACATACGGGGCCGGTCCGGGTAGTCGAAGTACCCGGAGAACGCCGCCCCGCCGTGCAGGGCGAGGACGACGGCGCGCGGCTGCCGTGCCTCGCGCAGCAGAGCGGACACGGCGATGCCATCCACGTCGACGACGACGCGTGAGGCACCGGTCATGTGTCGGTCCGGAAGAGGATCGCACCGCTCGGGGCCAGTCCGCCGGTGCTGACCACGGCGACCCGGGCGTCCGCCACTTGGCGGGCGCCGGCCTCGCCGCGCAGTTGGGTGATCGCCTCGTGGACCAACCCCAGGCCGTGGGTGCGGCCGTGCGAGAGCTGTCCGCCATGGGTGTTCAGGGGCAGCAGTCCGTCACGGGCGATGTTCTTGCCGCCGTCCAGGAAGTCCTTGGCCTCGCCGATCCCGCAGAAGCCCAACGCCTCTATCCAGGAGAGGCAGTTGAAGGTGAAGCCGTCGTACAGCTGGGCAATGTCGACGTCCGTCGGCCGCAGTGAAGTGCGGGTCCAGAGGTGGGCGGACTGGCCGAGGACTTGGGGTTCGTGGGTGAGGGTGCTCTGGTCCCACTCGATGCGTTCGAGGATCTGGGTGCCGACCGCCTCGACGAGGACGGGCGGTTTTGCGAGGTCCCGGGCCGCGTCCACGGCGGACACGATCACGGCGACCGATCCGTCGCAGGGCACGTCACAGTCGTACAGGCCGAAGGGGGTGGTGACCATTCTGGCCTGGAGGTAGTCGTCCATGGTCATCGGGTCGCGGTAGATCGCGGTGGGGTTGAGCGCGGCGTTCGCCCGCTGGTTGAGGGCGATCCAGCCGAGGGTCTCGCGGGTCGTGCCGTAGCGGTCGAAGTGGCGCTGCGCGTTCATGGCGAGGGTGTGCGCGGCCGAGTACGCCCCGAAGGGTTTCATCCAGCCCGCCGCCGGTGCGCCCGCGCCGGGCGCGGCGATCCGGCCGCGCTTGACCAGTTCGCCGTACGACGACTCCCAGACCGTACGGAAGCACAGCACATGCCGGGCGAGACCGCCCGCGACCGCGAGCATCGCCGCGACCAGGGAGCCGCCGGGGCCGAAGGTCTCGCTGCCGCCGTTGTACCAGGTGGGTTGGACGCCCAGCGCGGCCTCCAGCGCGGTGACCCCGCCCTCGGCGAAGCCTCCGTAGGCTCCGGCGCCCGGGTAGGCCGCCAGACCGTCGATGTCGTCGATGGTCAACCCGGCGTCCTCGATGGCGCGTTGGCACGCCTTCACGGTCAGCGACAGCGGCGGGACGAGCTGGCGGCGCCCGATCTCCGAGGCGCCGACGCCGGTGATCGCGACCTTGTCCTCGAACTTCTCGGGGGTCACCATCGGCCGTACGTGGGCCCGGAACTGGGACGGTTCGATGGCGTCCGTGGGGAAGGGCGCCGGCTCCCCCTGGTCGGCCGCCGGGCGGAACAGGGGCAGCCACGACTCCCCGGCCCGCTCGAAGACGACCTCCATGCGCATGCCCAACTTCAGCTGTTCGGGCTCGCATTGGACGACGTTGGTGGTGAGGCGGACCCGGGGGTCCTCCTCGATGGCGACCTGGGCGACGACGAACGGGGTCGGCAACCCGGGTGCGGGGAAACGGTGATTGACGGTGAAGCCGATCAGGGTCGCGAAGCCGGAGACAGCCCGCACGCCGGTCTCGTGCCCGTGGCAGTAGCGGCACACCGGCTGCGGCGGATGGATGAGGGCCGCGCAGGACCCGCACTCCGTCAGGCGCAGCCGGCCGTCCGCGCCGGAGGCCCAGAAGAAGGCGTTCTCCTCGGTGATCTCCGGCGCGGCGCGTCCCGACATGTCGGGTGTCTCGTCGGTCATGGGGTGATCTTCGCCTTCGCCTTGCGGACGGTCACCGGCTCGGCGATCCGCTGCTCGTCACAGACCTGTTGCAGCTTCTCCAGCGTCTCGTCGAGCCCTGCGCCGAGCCGGGGACCGGGAGTGAAGGTCGCCGGGAGGTGGCGCATGCCCTGGATGATGCCGATGGTCTCGTAGTGAACGGTGCCCTCCGGGTCGCACTGGTAGTCGGGCATACGGTCGAGCACCTGGGTGACCATGCGCTTGAAGACCGTACGCGCGACATTGGAGCCGATACAGCGGTGGATGCCGAGGCCGAAACTGCTGTGGCGGTTGGCCGGGCGTTCCAGGTGGATGGTGTCGGGGTCGGGGAAGACGGAGGGGTCTCGGTTGGCCATCGCCCAGGACAGCCAGAGCCGTTCTCCCTCCTTGAAGCGTGTTCCGGCGATCTCGCAGTCGGCGGAGAACGTGCGTCCGTCGCCCGGCGCGGGCGCGAAGTACCGCAGGAACTCCTCCGTGGCAGAGTCCAGCAGGGTGTCCCGTTCGCGGCTGAGCCGGTCCCGCTCAGCGGGATTCTCGCCCAGCCATTCCAGTGCGTGTGCGGTGAGCGCGGTCGTGGTGTCGAAGCCGCCGCCGATCAACAGGGCGAGTACGCCCAGGAGTTCACTGTCCGGCGGGGTCTTGCCGTTGATGTCGGCGTGGATGAGGGCGTCGACCAGGCCGGGCCTGGGGTCGGCACGGATCTCGGCGATGGCCGTGGCCAGGCCGATGCCCATGTTCCGGGCCATCTCGGCGACGCGTTTCATGTCGGGCGAGCCCGGCGGGGTGTAGACGGAGGCGTGGGCCGGCTCGTTGTAGACGGTCCAGTCCTTGAGCGGGATGCCCATCATCGCCAGGGTGAGGACGGCCGGGACGACGTTGGCGAGGTCGTCGACGAAGTCGATCCGGCCGGACTCGATCCTCTCGTCGATGGCGGCCCGCACCACCTCGTCGACGACCGGGATCCAGCGGCTGATGGCCGCCGGGGAGAGATAGGGGTTGAGTGCCTGGCGGTAGTGGCGCTGTTCCGGCGGGTCCATCTCCAGGAACCCGCCCTGGACCTGGCCCCGTTCCTTGGACGGCGGCGGGATGGTGATGCCCTGGTATCCGCGCCGCTCGCCCCTGACGTCGTGGTCGTTGGAGATGAACTCGGCGGCCCGGGCCAGTTCGAAGACCTCACGGTTGCCGCTGGCGACCCAGTGGCCGCCGTGCGTCTCGGTCCAGGCGATGGGGCACTTGGACTGCAACTCGTGGGTGGTGTCGGTGAACTGGTGCCGGTACTCGGGGGTGTGCCGGTCGAAGTGGACCGTGTGCTTCTTTCGGTCGGCGTCGTCGTCCGTGGTCATCGTGTCGTGGTTCTCCCCTCAGGAAACGAAGATCGCGCGTTCCGGACAGGACCTGACCGCCTCGACGACCTGGTCCTGCTGGTCGTCCGGAACCTCCTCGTCGATCACCGACGAGTGACCGTCGATCTCGCTCAGTTCGAACACCTTCGGCGCCCGCATGGCACAGAGCGTGTGCCCCTGACAGCGCTCCGGGTCGACGCGTACCTTCACGACCTGCATCCTTCCTGCCGCAACTTCGGGCGTTCTGCCTCGACTTGGGGCTCCCGCCCGCTACTTCAGGTCCGCCATGGACTTGCCGACGTCGGCGAGCGTCATCGGCTTGCCGTAGGACTTCTTGTACTTGTACGCCGGGATGTCGCAGCGGTAGGAGCCCTGATCCGGCTTGAAGTCGGCGACGGTCCAGCCCTTGTCGGTCGCCTTGACGACGTTGAAGCACTCGGGCGGGTTGGTGACCTTCGTCAGGTCCATCGGGGCCTGGAGTCCGCCCGCCGTCCACTCCGTCTGCTTGATCGCGTTCTCGTACACGCACTTGCGGGTCAGCTCGTCGCACGCACCGGCCGCGGTGGCGAAGAGCAGCCAGGCGTCGAAGGAGCGCAGCGCGGGCAGGGTGACCTCCGCGTCGGGCGCGTACTTGGCGAAGAGGTCCTCGACCTGCTTGGTCGCCGGGTTGGTGGATGCCTGTTCCAGCGGGGTGACACCGCTGAGGTCGGCGTAGTTGTTCTGCTTCCCGAGCGAGGTGCCGGCCAGCTGGAGGAAGGCGGGGCCGTAGGCGTTGTTGTTGGTGTCGATCCAGTCGAGCTGGTAGCCGGTGTTGGTGAGCGCCTGTTCCAGCTTGGCGAGCTGGCTGAACTGGCCGTTGAAGATGAGGCCCTTGATCTTCTTGCTCTTGATGGTCTGCGCGTACGGCGTCCAGTCGGAGACCCCGGCCGCCGGGTAGACGTCGGTGTAGGCGACCTTGCCGCCGATGGCCGGAATCAGTTCCTTGGCCTGTTCGGCGAGGACCTTGGTGAGCGGGACGTCGCCGGAGATGATGCCGACGTGGTCGGCGGAGTCCGGGTGGGCCTCCTTGATCAGCCAGGTGTAGTAGCCGGTGTAGGGGGCGTAGCCGACTCCGGCGCCCTGGGCGAGCACCTGGAGGTCCGCGCCGAGGGCGTTGATCGTGCTGGACTGTGCGGGGAAGTCGGGCAGCAGACAGCTCAGCCGTTCCTTGACGCCGGTGCCGTCGAAGGCGGCGCCGCCGCCGACCAGGGCGAAGTCGTCCCGGCAGGCCTCGATCATCCGCTGCTGGACCTCCATGAGCTTGGAGTCGCGGGTGACGGGGACGATCTTGCGTCCGTTGATGCCGCCGGCGGCGTTGCACCAGGAGGTGAACACCTTGGCCGCGTTGACGAACTCGGGGTTCTTGGTGAAGCCGATGTCGCTGAACACACCGACCTTGATCTCGCTGTCGGTGATGCCCTGTTCGGTCACGGACTTGGGGCTGCCGGAGTGGCAGACGTTCTTGAGTGTGCCGAAGTCCGCGTTGGCGGCGGCCCCGGATCCGGATGTGGACGGCTCGCCGGCACTGGATGTGGTGGTGGAGCGGTCGGAACACCCGGCCAGGGCCAGGACGAGCGCGGTCGCGATGAGCAGTCGTCTCATCGGTCCTCCAGGTGAGAAGGTTCTGGAACTACGGGAATCACCCAGCTGCGGTGATCAGGTGACCGCGCCCGCCTCTTTCAGTTCGAGGATGCGGGTCCAGTCCAGGCCCAGTTCGAGGAGGATCTCCTCGGTCTGGGCGGCGAACTCGGGCGCGGGCCCGAGCGGTACGGGGGCGGTGACGTCGAACTGCACGGGGCTGGCGGCGAGTTGGAGTTCGCCTGCCTTCACGAGGTATTCGTTGGCCCGCACTTGTGCGTCCTCGCCGACCTGGAGGGTGTCCTGTACGGGGGCCCAGGGTCCGGCGAGGGTGGCGAAGCGCTTGGTCCAGTCGGCGAGGGTGCGGCCCGAGAGCACCTCGCGCAGGATCTTGACGGCCTGTTCGGTGTTGGCCGCGATGAGTTCGGCGGTGGCGAAGCGGGGGTCGTCGGCGAGTTCGGGGCGGTCGATGTGGTGGCACACGTCGGCCCAGAACTTGCCGGGCTGCATCATCACGAAGGCCAGGTAGTGGCCGTCGGAGGTGGAGTACAGCCCGGACAGGGGGTTGGCCGGGGAGCCGTGGGCGCCCGCCGGGGGTGCGACCCAGGGCCGGCCGAGGTGGAGGGAGAGCGCGGTGGCGTGTCCCATGGCCCAGACGCCGCTGCCGAGCAGGGAGACGTCGACGACCGAGGCCTCGCCGGTGCGTTCGCGTCGCAGCAGGGCCGCCGCGATGCCGCCGGCGAGGTTGGTCCCGGAGATGGTGTCCCCGTAGGCGGGTGCGGGCGGGCTGATCATGCCCTCGGTGCCGGCCGGGGTGATGCTGGCGGCGGTGCCGGCCCGGCACCAGAAGGCGGTCATGTCGTAGCCGCCCTTGACCGCCTCGGGGCCGCGCGGGCCCAGGGCGCTCCCCCGGGCGTAGACGATGTCCGGGTTGACGGCGCGGATGTCGTCCACGTCGATGCCGAAGCGTTCGCGGTGTCCGGGCAGGAAGCTGGTGAGGAACACGTCGGCGCGCCTGGCCAGGTCGTACAGCACCTCGCGGCCCTCGGGCCGGGAGATGTCGAGGCCCAGGCTGCGCTTGCCCCGGTTGGCGTGTTCGACGTTGGGGTTGGGATCGCCCTCGACGACGAACGTGCCGGTCTGCCTGAGGCCGCGCTGCGGGTCGCCGTTGACGGCGTGCTCGACCTTGATGACGTCCGCGCCCCAGTCGGCGAGGACGGCGCCCGCCGAGGGGACGAAGCCGTACATGGCGACTTCGAGGACGCGGATTCCCTCCAGTGGCCTCACCGGACGACCGCCGCGAAGGACTTGTACTCCAGGAACTCCTCAAGCCCCGGAACACCGCTCTCGCGGCCGATGCCGGACTGCTTGTAGCCGCCGAACGGCACGTCCGCGGCGAAGTAGTTGCCGCCGTTGATGCTGAAGGTGCCGGTGCGGATGCGGCGCGCGAGGGCGATGGCCCGCTCGTCGTCCGCGCTCTGGATCCCGCCGGACAGCCCGTACACCGAGTTGTTGGCGATACGGACGGCGTCGTCATCGTCGTCGTACGGGATGACCACGAGCACGGGTCCGAAGACCTCGTCCTGGGCGATCTCGCCGTCCGGGTCGACATCGGTGAGCAGGGTGGGCGTGAAGTAGAACCCGGGGTCGACCTTCGTACCGCCGCTGACGAGTTTCGCGCCCGCCGCGACGGCACGTTGGACCATGCCATCGACCTTGTCGCGCTGCTTGGCGCTGATGAGCGGGCCGGCGAAGGTCTTGGGGTCGGTGGGGTCGCCCATGCGCATCCGGGCGAGGCCCGCGGCGACCTTCTCGACGATCTCGTCGTGGTGGGCCCGGGGTACGAGGAGCCGGGTGGTGAGCGCGCAGCCCTGTCCCGAGTGGGAGCAGATGGTGCCGGCCGCGAACATGGCGGCGGTGGTGAAGTCGGCGTCGTCGAGGATGATCATGGCGGACTTGCCGCCGAGTTCCAGGAACACCTTCTTCACCGTGCGGCTCGCGACCTCCATGATCCGTCGGCCGGTGGCGGTGGACCCGGTGAAGGAGACCATGTCGACGTCGGCGTGGGTGGTGAGCACCTCGGCGGCCTCGACGGAGGTGGAGGTCAGCACGTTGACCACACCGGGCGGGATGTCCGTGTGCTCGGCGATCAGTTCACCGAGGAACAGCGTGGTCAGCGGGGTGTCCGGGGCGCCCTTGAGGACGACCGTGCAGCCCGCGGCGAGCGAGGGGGCGAGTTTGGCCAGGGCCAGCTGGTTCGGGTAGTTGTACGCGGTGATCGCGGCGACGACCCCGACGGCCTCCTTCTCCACCCAGCGTCGGTGGCGCTGGCCGCGGATCTCGACCTCGCCGAGATCTTCGGTGAGGGGGTACTTGCGCAGCAGGTCGGCGTAGAAGCGGACCAGTTTGACCGGATCGTCGAGCTGGGGGCCGTAGGTCAGCATGCGGGGTGCGCCGACCTCGGCGATCGTCAGCTCGCGCAGCTCTTCCAGATGGTCGGTCAGCGCCTGGTGGAGCTGGTCGAGACAGCGGATGCGGAACTGGACGTCGGTCGCCCAGGTCGTGGTGTCGAAGGCGCGGCGGGCGGCGGCCACGGCGACCTCGGTCTGGGCGACCGTGGCGTCGGGGGCCTGGTCGAGGACCTCGCCGGTGGCGGGGTTGAGCGAGGGGAAGGTGTTCTCGGTCCCGACGAGTTGTCCGTCGATGAGCAGCCGTTTCACCGCAGGACCCCCCGTACGTCGCTGAGTTGCCGCCTCACAGCCGGACCCCCTGGCCGCCGTCGACGGCGACGACCTGTCCGGTGAGCCAGCCGGCGGCGTCGGAGAGCAGGAACAGCACGGTCGGGGTCAGGTCACTGGGCTGTCCCATCCGGCCGAGGGCGAGCCGCTGCGCCATCGCGTCCTGGTGCTCCTTCGGTACGACGGTGGCGGTGGCGTCGGTGTCCGTCGGCCCCGGGGCGATGCCGTTGACGCGGATCTTCCGTCCGCCCAGTTCGGCGGCGAGCGAGGCGGTGAGGTGGTTGATGCCGGACTTGGCGAGCCCGTAGTACCCGGAGGCCATGTAGGAAGCGGTGGACGACTGGTTGACGATCGCGCCGCCCTCGGTCATGTGCGGGACGACCGCCCGGGTGCAGTACAGCGCGCCCATCAGGTTCACCTGGATGAAGTGGTTGAGGTAGCCCAGGTCGATGGTGGTGAGGCCCTCGCGCTTCATGCTGTGGTAGATCGCGGCGTTGTTGACCAGGTAGTCGATCCGGCCGAACTCGGCGACCGTGGCGGCGGCCATCGCCTCGGCCGACTCGGGGTCCCCCACGTCGACCCGGACGAAGAGCGCCCCGTCGATGTCCTTGGCGACCCGCTGCCCCTGGTCCTCGTTGATCTCGGCCACGACGACGCGGGCCCCCTCGGCGGCCAGCGCCCGGGCGTAGTCCTCGCCGATTCCCTGTCCCGCACCGGTGACGATCGCCACCTTGTCCTGGAACCGCATCCTGTCTCCTTGCTCGGGATGGGCGGCTTGCTCCAATGTGGCGGAAACTACATTCTCACTTTCAGCAAATCAACCATCCGAACACGAGAATGTCCGGCGTCACAGGAAGTGGGAGGTGGGCGGAGGGCCGCCGGGACACATCACCCCACATCCCGACCTCCCACGACATCGAGCCGAGATCCGCACGACACTACCCGCCGGACCGGTAGCGAGAATAGGCTTCTCAATCACGGAAGGGAGATTTCCATGATCGACACGATGAAGACCGCGGTCGTCACCGGAGGCGGCTCCGGAATCGGGCTGGCGATCGCCGAGCGACTGAAGACCGACGGCTACCAGGTCGCGACCCTCGACCTGAACCCCTCCGACTCGGCCCCGGCGTTCGCACAGACCGCCGACGTCACCGACCGCGCCCAGGTGGACGCGGCGCTGGCCGCCGTCCGGGAGCGGCTCGGGCCGGTCACCGTCCTGGTCAACGCGGCCGGGGTGGCCGGCTACAAGCGCTTCCAGGATCTGACGTTCGAAGCCTGGCAGCGGATCATCGACGTCAATCTCAACGGCGTCTTCCACTGCGTCCAGGCCGCACTGCCCGACATGCTGGAGGCCGGCTGGGGCCGGATCGTCAACATCTCCTCCTCCAGCGCTCAGTCCGGGCAGCAGTTCATGACGCACTACGTCGCGGCCAAGTCGGCGGTCAACGGCCTCACCAAGGCGCTCGCGCTCGAACTGGGTCCGGCCGGGATCACCGTCAACGCGGTGCCGCCCGGCTTCATCGACACGCCCATGCTGCGCAAGGCCGAGTCGCGCGAGCTGCTCGGCGGGACGGTCGAGGAGCACATCGAGCGCACTCCCGTACGACGGGTCGGGCGCCCCGAGGACATCGCCGCGGCCTGCGCGTTCCTGGTCTCGGAGGAGGCCGGGTACATCACCGGGCAGATCCTGGGCGTGAACGGCGGGCGCAACACGTGAACCGCACGCGCCGCGTCACCCCCCTCCCGTACGCCGAGTACATGGAGGCGCTGGGCTCCTCGGCGCCCGACGCCCGCAAACCGCCCTCGAACGCGCTCGGACTGCTCGCCCGGCATCCCGAACTGGCCAAGGCTTTCCTCGCGTTCAACAAGTACCTCCTGGTCGACTCGACGCTGCCCAATCGCATCCGCGAGCTGGCCGTCCTCCGCGTGGCCTGGCGGCGCCGGTGCCGGTACGAGTGGGCGCAGCACGTCCTGATCGCCCGGAAGGCCGGAGTCACCGACGAGGAGATCGGCCTCATCCGCACCGGAGCCCCCACACCCCTCAACCGGGCGGTGGACGAGCTGGAGACGGACTCGCGGCTGTCCGACGCGACGTACGAGGCCCTCGCCGCGGACCTGGACGACCGCCAGCTCATGGACCTGGTGTTCACGGTCGGCACGTACGGCCTGCTGGCCACGGCCTTCAACACCTTCGAGGTGGAGCTGGATCCAGGAATCCCTGACGAGAACTTCAATAACCCAGAATGAGAATGCTATTCTCATTCTGGAGAAGGGAGTGATCATGCCACACTTCGCCAAGCCGGCGGCCGGAAGCTGGACCGAGCAGTACCCCGAGTTGGGCACGAGTCCGGTGAACTACGAGGACTCGATCGACCCCGCGTACTACGAGGCCGAGCGGGAGGCCGTCTTCAAGCGGACCTGGCTGAACGTCGGACGCGTGGAGCAGGTGCCGAGGACGGGCAGCTACTTCACGAAGGAACTGGCGGTCGTGGACAGCTCGCTGATCATCGTGCGGGGCAGGGACAAGGAGGTCCGCGCCTTCCACAACCTCTGCCGGCACCGCGGCAACAAGCTGGTGTGGAACGACTTCCCGGGCGAGGAGGTCAAGGGCACCTGCCGTCAGTTCACCTGCAAGTACCACGCCTGGCGCTACAGCCTCGACGGCGATCTGACCTTCGTCCAGCAGGAGCAGGAGTTCTTCGACCTGGACAAGGCGGACTACGGCCTGAAGTCGGTCCGCTGCGAGGTCTGGGAGGGGTTCATCTTCGTCAACCTGGACCCGAACGCCCAGCCGCTCAAGGAGTACCTCGGCGAGTTCGCCAAGGGCCTCGAGGGCTACCCCTTCCACGAGATGACCGAGGTCTTCACGTACAAGGCCGAGGTCGGCAGCAACTGGAAGCTGTTCATCGACGCGTTCGCGGAGTTCTACCACGCCCCCGTCCTGCACATGAAGCAGGCCGTCAAGGACGAGGCCGACAAGCTCTTCAACGTCGGGTACGAGGCGCTGCACTACGAGATCCACAGCCCGCACTCGATGATCTCGTCCTGGGGAGGCATGTCCCCGCCCAAGGACCTGAGCATCGTCAAGCCCATCGAACGCGTCCTGCGCAGCGGCCTGTTCGGCCCCTGGGAGGCCCCCGACATCGAGGGGCTCGACCCCCTGCCCCCGGGACTCAACCCGGGCGGCCACCGGGCGTGGGGGAACGATTCCTTCGAGTTCTTCCCGAACATGACGCTGCTGATCTGGAAGCCCGGCTGGTATCTGACGTACCACTACTGGCCGACGGCGGTGGACAAGCACATCTTCGAGGCCAACCTGTACTTCGTGCCCGCCAAGACGGCACGCGAGCGGCTGAAGCAGGAACTCACGGCGGTGACGTTCAAGGAGTACGCCCTCCAGGACGGCAACACCCTGGAGGCCACGCAGACCATGCTCAAGAGCCGGGTCGTGACCGACTTCCCGCTCTGCGACCAGGAGTTGCTGCTCCGCCATCTGCACAAGACGGTCGCCGACTACGTCAAGGAGCACACCGATGCTGCCCAGTGAGTTCGCGGTGCTCGAACCGTTCGGTGCCTGGGTCCTGGAGACCGAACGGGAGCGCTACAGCAAGCGGCTGGCCAGTTCCATGGAGGAGATGCAGGCCTTCTACGACGTGGCGTTCCCGCTCCTTGAGCAGGCCTCCGACCATCTCGACAAGTTCCCGCTCGACGAACTGCCGGAGCCCGAGCGGAACTTGCTCCTGCTGATGTTCTCCCTGGTGAACGTGTCGTTCCCGGTCGAGGTGTGGAAGCAGGCCCGGGTGCCGGACAGCGGGGCCGCCTATATGGACCTCGTCGTCGAACCCAAGGTCTGACCGGTCGTGGTCACGCTCAAAGCGGCGCGTGTACTGCACGTCGAGACCGGGGAGTTCGAGGAACCGGGCCTCGTCCATGTCGACGGGGACCGCATCGCGCGGACCGGCGACGCCGGGGGTGACGTACTCGACCTGGGAGACGTCACCCTGCTGCCCGGTCTGATGGACATGGAGGTCAACCTCCTGATGGGCGGCCGGGGCGAGACCCCGGTGCTGTCGATGGTCCAGGACGATCCGCCGCTGCGCATGCTGCGGGCGGTGGGCAACGCCCGGCGCACCCTCCGGTCGGGCTTCACCACGGTCAGGAACCTCGGGCTGTTCGTGAAGACCGGCGGCTATCTGCTGGACGTGGCCCTCGCGAAGGCCGTCGACGCCGGCTGGATCGAGGGGCCCCGGATCATCCCGGCGGGGCACGCGATCACGCCGACCGGCGGTCATCTGGACCCCAGCGTGTTCGGCGCGCTGGCCCCGGGCATCATGCCGCTCTCCGTGGAGGAGGGCGTCGCCAACGGGGTCGACGAGGTGCGCAAGGCCGTGCGGTACCAGATCAAGCACGGGGCGCGGCTCATCAAGGTCTGCGCGTCCGGGGGTGTCATGTCCCATACGGGCACGCCCGGCGCGCAGCACTACTCCGACGCGGAGCTGCGGGCCATCGTCGACGAGGCCCATCGGCGCGGGCTCAAGGTGGCCGCGCACACCCACGGGGCCGACGCGGTGCGGTCGGCGGTGGAGGCGGGCATCGACTGCATCGAGCACGGCTTCCTGCTGGACGACGACACCATCGAACTGATGGCGGAGCGCGGCACCTTCCTTGTACCGACGACGGCGCTGATCGACGGCATGGACGTCTCCCGGGCGGCGCCCGAGCTGCGCGCCAAGGCCGCCGAGGTGTTCCCGCACGCCCGGTCGGTCGTCGCCAGGGCCGCGAAGGCGGGCGTCCGGATGGCGGTGGGCACGGACGCGCCGGCGATCCCGCACGGAAAGGGCGCCCAGGAGATGGTCGCGCTCGTCGAGCGGGGCATGGAGCCGCTGGAGGTGCTGCGGGCGGCGACGGTCAACGCGGCCGAGCTGATCGACGCGGACGACCGAGGGCGCATCGCGGAGGGCCTGCTCGCGGACCTGATCGCCGTACCGGGCAACCCACTTGAGGACATGTCGGTCCTGGCCGACGTGCGGTTCGTGATGAAGGGGGGCAAGGTCTTCCGCGACGAGCGGACGTGACACGAGCCGCACGAACAGGGCCGCTCGGCGGGGTAGCGCACACCCCCGCCGAGCGGCCCGTTCGCGTCCGCCGCTCGCAACTCCGGCCCGGCTACTGGCTCTTGATGTGCTCCTTCATGCCCTCCAGCCGGGTCAGCACCGGATATCCGCTCACGCTCAGCGCGTTCCCGTGCCCCGTCTCGTGGATGTCGAACACCGACTGGATGGCCGCGTAGAAACCCTGGACGTCGAGGCTCTGGTTGACGGCCCGCTTGGCCTGGCGGAGCCCGAAGGGCGGCATCTGGGCGATACGGTCGGCCAGGTCCATGGTGGCCGCGTCGAGTTCGTCGAGCGGAACGACCTGATTCACCATGCCGACCTTCTCCGCCTCGGCCGCCGTGACAGCCCGCCCGGTGAAGAGGATCTCCTTGGCCTTGCGGGCGCCCAACTCCCAGGTGTGGCCGTGGTATTCGACGCCCCCGATGCCCATGTGGACGACGGGGTCGGAGAATTCGGCGTTCTCGGCGGCCACGATCAGATCGCAGGGCCAGCAGAGCATGAGCCCGCCCGCGATGCACTTGCCCTGCACGGCGGCGATCGACGGCTTCGGAATGTTCCGCCAGCGCAGGGTGTAGTCGAGATACCGGCGGGTCTCCGCGTTGTAGATCCACTCCAGGGTGATCTCCTTCGGACCCGGCCAGCGGTCCTTCAGATCGTGCCCGGCGGAGAAGTGCCGCCCGTTGCCGCGCAGCACGATCACGCGTACGTCCTCGTCGGCCGCGGCCCGGCTCCACGCGTCGTCGAGATCGTCGAGGAGCGACATCGTCTGGGCGTTGGCGACCTCGGGCCGGTTGAGCGTGATGACCGCGACCCGGTCCTTGACCTCGTACAGAATCTGGTCCATCCGCGTGCTCCCTCTGTCGGTCCCGGCGGCTATCTGGGCAGGCCGAGGATGCGCTCGGCGATGATGTTGCGCTGGATCTCGGAGGTGCCGCCGGCGATGGTCCCGCCGAAGCTGCGCGCGTACCGTTCGAACCAGCTGGACGAGAACACCTCCATGTTCATGTGGAAGTGCGGGGCCGTCGAGGCGGGATGACGCAGAGCCTCGGTGCCGTGCGCCTCCAGGGCGCGCAGGGTGGCGTTCTGCACGGCCTCCGAGCCGAACAGCTTGAGCACGGACACCTCGGCCGGATTCCGGTCGGCGCCGAGTCGTCGATAGCCAAGCAGCTTCAGCGCCTGGAAGTCCATGAGCAGCGTGGCGTACCACTCCTCGTCGCACGCCGCGTCCCGGATCAGGTCCTCAAGCCGCTCGGCGTAGCTCAGCCACAGCAGGGTCCGTTCGTGCCCGAGCGAGCCGTTGGCCACCTTCCAGCCCTCGTTCAGCGGGCCGATCAGGTTCTCCCGGGGCACCCGGACGTCGGTGAAGAACACCTCGTTGAAGTCGAAGTCGTCGGGGTCCGCGATGGACCCGAAGGGCCGTCGGACCACGCCCTCGGTGTCGGTGGGGATCAGCAGCACACTGATGCCCCTGTGCTTGGGCGCCTCCGGATCGGTGCGTACGAACGTCAGCAGTACGTCCGCGTCATGCGCCCCCGACGTCCACACCTTCTGCCCGTTGACGACGAAGTGGTCGCCCTCCAGGGCCGCGCGCGTACGCAGCCCGGCGAGGTCGGAACCTGCGCCCGGCTCGCTCATGCCGAGGGCGGCCGTCAGCTCCGCGCGCAGGATGGGCGCGGCCCACCGCTGCTTCTGCTCCTCGGTGCCGAAGCTGAGGATGGAGGCGGCGATGATGCCGACGCCCTGCGGATTGAAGCTGTGGTAGATCCGGCGCCGGGACAACTCCTCGGCGTGGGCGAGCAGTTGGGGCAGGGAGGCGTTCCGTCCGCCGTACTCGGGCGGATTGCCGGGCACCAGCCAGCCCGCGTCGAACAGCTTCCGCTGCCACTCGCGCGCCCAACCGGGCACGTCCGCGCTGGACTTCGCACGAGGGACGGCTTCCTCGGCGGTGGGCAGGTTGGCGTCGAGGAAGGCGGCGAACTCGGCCCGGAACTCCTCGATCTCGGGGTCGGCGGCGAGTCTCATACCAGCAGCGCCTTCCTGTGCACGGACGCCGTACCCAGCAGGAGGTCACCGGCCTTGGCCCGTTTGAGGTGGATCTGGAGTTCGTTCTCCCAGGTGTAGCCCATCGCGCCGAAGAGCTGGAACCCGCTCTGGAAGCACAGCCGTTGGCACTCCCCCGCCGACGCCTTGGCCATCGCGGCGGCCCGCGCCCGCTCCGGGTCGTCCTCCGCGATGGTGAGGGCGGAGTAGAGGGCGAGTGCCCGGGCCCGTTCGATCGCGACGTACATGTCGGCGGCCTTGTGCTTGACCGCCTGGAAGGACCCGATGGGCACCCCGAACTGCTGTCGCTGCTTCACATGCGCGACGACCAGATCGAGGATGCGCCGACAGCTGCCGACGGTGGAGATCGCCAGCCCCATCAACGCCAACTCGGGTACACCGGCGACGAGTTCACTCTGCTCGACCCGGGCCACATGGATCGTCGGGTCAAAAACGGCAACCCGTTCGGCACGCACCTCGGCGCCACTCCGGACGACCACACCGTCCGACGTGAGGATCGCGATCTCGTCCGCCCGGTCGGCGTCGAGGACGAACTCCCCGACGCCGTCGAAGACCGCCGTCCCCGAGCCGCTCGGCAGCCGTCCGGCCAGCGGCGCGAACCAGGTGGCCGTGGCGAGGAAGGGCGTCGGATCAGCGGCGTACCCCAACTCCTCCAGGATGATCGCCAGTTCCACCGGAGGGGCCTCAAGCCAGCCCAACTCCAGGTAGGTCGACCAGAGTTGGTCCTCGGGCAGGGCGCGCGACTTGGCCACCGTCTCGCGGACCATGCGTTGCAGCATCCGCTGGTCCTCGTCGAATTCAAACTCCACGGGCGACCTCCAGAAGAACCTTGCCGATGGCACCCCGGCCGAGCCGCAGCGCGGCTCCCACCTCGTCGAGCGGGTGGACGGCATGGATACGGGGGTTGATGGCCCCCTCGGCGAACAGTCGGTGCAGTTCGGTGCGGGCGGCGACCAGCGCCTCCCGGTCGTGCCGGGCCCAGCCGCCGAAGTCGAAGCCGTGGATCGTGACGCCCTTGAGCATCGCCAGGTTCAACGGGATGCCCGGTATCTCCCCGCTCGCAAAACCCACATTGACGAACCGGCCGCCCCAGCGCATCCCGCGCAGCGCCTGCTCGGAGTGCGGCCCGCCGACCGGGTCGACGACGACATCGGCACCGCCGACCTCCTGGAGCGCGCGTTTCAGGTTGTCGTACGGCAGGACGGTCTGGGCACCGAGCTTGGCGCAGGCGGCGCGTTTCTCCTCGCTGGACGCGACAGCGATGACCTCCGCGCCCAGCAGCAGGGCGAGTTCGACGGCGGCGAGGCCGACCCCGCCGGCCGCGCCGAGCACCGCGACCCGCTCGCCCTCCTGTACGTCGGCGACCAGGCGCAGGGCGTTGAAGGCGGTGGCGTGCGAGACGCCGAAGGCCGCCGCGCGTTCCATGGGGACGGCGTCGGGGACGCGGTGGAGGCTGGTGGCGGGAACAGCGACGCGTTCGGCGAAGGCGCCGATGAACGCCGACCCGAAGACCCGCTCCCCGGCGCGGAATCCGTGCCCGTCCCGGGCGACCACGCCCGCGAACTCGCTCCCGGGGGTGAAGGGCACCGCGGCCTTCACCTGGTAGGCGCCCTCGATCACCAGCACGTCGGCGAAGTTGATCGCCGCGAACCTCACATCGACCGGCACCTCGCCCGTCGGCTCCGGGACCTCCTCGACGGTCACCGGACCGCCGAGGGTGTGACAGCGGGCGGCTCTCATAGCCGGGTCGTCGCGGCCAGTTCGGCGGCCTGGGCGGCCATCGTCAGGACCGTGTCGCCGTAGAAGGCCATCTTCGGGTTGCCGCCCTCGCCCTTGACGTGCCGGGCGTAGCCGCCTTCGAGGACGATGGCCATCTTGAAGCGGGCCAGCACCACGTAGTAGTCGATCTCGCTCACGTCCCGGCCGCTGACCTTGGCGTAGTGCTCCAGCAGGTCGGCCCGGTCGGGCATGCCCTCGTAGCTGACGTACCCCTTCTGGGTGCGGTCCTCGTCGGCGTTCGGCCAGCCCATGATCACCCAGGCGAGGTCGAGGAGCGGGTCGCCGACGGTGGCCATCTCGAAGTCGACGAGGGCGGCGAGGCGGGCGGGGGCGCCGTGCTGGAACATCACGTTGGCGAACTGGTAGTCGCCGTGGATGATGCCCGGGGTCCAGTGACTGGGCCGGTGCGCGCGCAGCCAGTCGGCGGCCGCGTCCAGGCCGGGTATCTCGCGGAACTTGAACTTGGCCAAGTGGGCCTGCCAGCGGTCCACTTGACGGTCGTGGAAGCCGTCGGGCCGGCCGAAGCCCTCAAGACCCTGGGCCCGCCAGTCGACGTTGCCGAGCCGGGCGATGCCCTCCACCAACTCGTAGGCCAGGCCGGGTCGCAGGGCGAGGTCGCTCTTGAAGGGTTCGGGCCAGCCGCCCTCGACGTTCATCGGCGACCAGCCGTCGACATGGCCCATGAGGTAGAAGCAGGACCCGATGACGTCGGTGTCCTCGCACACCGCGACGGCCTCGGGATGCGGAACGTCCGTCCCGTTCAGGGCGTTCAGCACCCGGAACTCTCGGAGCATGGTCTCGTTGCGGCCCGGCGGGACCTTCTCGGGCGGCTTGCGCAACACCAACTGGCGGTCGCCGCGCCGTATTTCGTAGATGTCGTTGGAGGTGCCCCCGGAGATGAGGGAGACCTCGACGGGTTCGCCGGGGGCGATGTCCTGGCCGTCCAGCCAGCGGGCGAGCGACTCTGTGTTCACAGGTTCTCCAGCTGCTTGCGGGCCCACTCCCGGCGTGCGGGCAGATGCTGGGTGGGCCAGAGTCCGGGGGTGGCCTCGTAGCCGCGCAGGAGATCGCGGGCCACGGTGATCTTGTGGACCTCCGTCGGTCCGTCGACGACGGCCATGACAGCCGCGCCGGTCCACATGTCGGCGAAGGGCATCTCGTTGGAGACGCCCAGGGCTCCGTGCAGATGCATCGAGCGGTAGACGACGTCGTGCAGGACCTTCGGCGTCAGGAACTTGATCGCGGCGATGTCCTTGCGGACCCGCTTGTAGTCGTTGTACTTGTCGATCTGCCAGGCCGTGTAGAGAACCATCAGCCGGAACTGCGTCAACTGGGCGTAGGAGTCGGCGAGATCGGCCTGCACGAGCTGCTTGTCCGCGAGCCGGCTGCCCTCGGTCTCGCGGGACAGCGCCCGCTCGGCCATCATGTCCAGCGCCCGCTGGCACTGCCCGACGACGCGCATGGCGTGATGGACGCGTCCGCCGCCCAGCCGGGTCTGGGCGATGGCGAACGCCTGGCCCTCCCCGCCGAGCAGCGCGTCACCGGGGACGCGGACGCCGTCGTACGCGATCAGCGCGTGCATGCCGTCCTCGGGGCCCTCGCCGAGCAGCCCGACGTTCCGCTCCATGCGGATGCCGGGGGTGTCGCTCGGTACGAGGAACATCGACATGCCCTTGTAGGGGCTGACGTCCGGGTCGGTCACCGCCATCACGATGACGAACTTCGAGGTGCGGGCGTTGGACGAGAAGTACTTGCGGCCGGTGATGACCCAGTCGTCGCCGTCACGCTCGGCCCGGGTGGTGAACATCTTCGGGTCGGCGCCGGCCTGCGGTTCGGTCATCGAGAAACAGGAGAAGCACTCACCCTCCAGCAGTGGCTGGAGGTAGCGCTCCTTCTGTTCCTCGGTGCCATAGCGGGCGATGATCTCGGCGTTGCCGGTGTCGGGGGCCGCCGTGCCGAAGATGACAGGTGCCCAGCTCGACGTACCGAGGATCTCGTTGATGAGGGCCAGCTTCAGCTGTCCGAAGCCGCGTCCGCCCAGTTCGGGACCGAGGTGCGGAGCCCACAGGCCCTGGTCGCGCACCTGTTGCTTGAGGGCGCGGACGACCGGGCCGGTCTCGTCGTCGAGGGGATGGTAGGCGCGGTCGGGGTAGAGGAGGTCCAGTGGGTCCACGCGCTCGGCGCGGAACCTCCTGATCCACTCCAGCTTCTCCTCGAACTCGGGCTCGGTGGAAAAGTCCCATGCCATGTCAGACGACCCTCGTTTCGACGACTCGATGCCGCGCGGGCACTGCTCCGGACGTCCGCGATGCAGGCGAGAATAACATTCTCATTCCATGCAAGTAAGAGTCTCGAAAGCTGCGGTGCGTGATTCGGTAGGGAGCTTCGCCTGATTACCGCTGAAGTGCAGTATCGTTCTACAGGTGACCGCCATCCCCGAAGAGCCAGCGTGGCGCCAACGCGCCGTCGAGCGATCCACCCGTGCCGCCAAACAACGTGCTGAGCAGCGCGTTCAGCGCTTCCTGGACGCGGCACAGGAACTCATCGCGGAGAAGGGGACGACAGACTTCACCGTCCAGGAGGTCGTCGACCGCTCGAAGCAGTCGCTGCGCAGCTTCTACCAGCACTTCGACGGCAAGCACGAGCTGCTGCTGGCCCTGTTCGAAGACGCTCTGTCCACGTCGGCGACCGAGATCCGCGAGGCCACAGCGGGCACCGGCGAGCCACTGCCCCGCCTCCGGATCGCGGTGGAGATGCTGTTCGAGCAGTCGCTGCCCAACCCCGGTGTCCAGCGCCCCCTGTTCAGCGACTTCGCCCTGCAACTGCTGGTCAAGCACCCGGCCCAGGTGGCCACCGCGCATCTGCCCCTGTTGACCCTGTTCACAGAGCTTCTGGAGCAGGCCGCCGAAACAGGCAGCATCCACGCGGACAAGCCCCGCCGGCTGGCGGCGCTCCTCATGCAGACCGTCATGTTCTCTGCGCAGGCCAACGGCGTCCCCTCGGACAGCCACGCGCACCCGGTGACCGCGGACGAGGTGTGGCAGTTCTGCCTCGGTGGTATCTCCGGCGCCTGAACCGCCACCGCCGCGGAGAGCGACGTTCTCACTCTCCGCGGCGACGAGGCGTATGCGCCAGCAGCTGGACGCGTCAGCAGTAGAGGTTGCCGCCGGGGCTGACGCCGAGGATCGAGGCGAAGCGCTGGTAGGCGTCGACGCGGCTCTGGACCTGGGCGGGGTTCTTCCCGTCGCACTCCAGCGAACCGTTGATGGACCGGATGGTCTGTCCGAAGCCGGCCTGGTTGACCATGGCGTTGTGCGGGGTCATCGTGCCGGGCCCCGACTGGGTGTTCCAGTACCACAGGCCGGTCTTCCAGGCGACGGCCGCGTCGTTCTGCACCAGCCAGGGGTTGCCCAGCAGGTTGAGGCCGAGTGCGTCACCGGCGGCCTTGTAGTTGAAGTTCCAGCTGAGCTGGATCGGACCGCGCCCGTAGTAGGCGGACTGGCCCGCCGGGCAGCCGTAGGGCTGGTTCCAGTCGCAGTAGTGCGGGTAGTTGGCGGTGTTCTGCTCCACGATGTGGACCAGCCCGCCGGTCTCGTGGTTGACGTTGGCGAGGAACGCCGCCGCCTCCTGCTTCTTCACGGTGTCGCTGCCGGTCTTCGCGAACGCCGGATAGGCGCTCAGCGCGGCGGTCAGCCCGCTGTACGTGTAGAAGGAGTTCCGGCTCGGGAACATCTGGTTGAACTGCGCCTCGGAGACCACGAATCCGGAGGGTACCGTCGAGCCGTCGCACGCGTACGGCTCCCAGTACCAGGTGCTGATGGTCGGGTCGTAGCCCGGGTTGTCGTGCTCGGCGATGTACGCCTTGCCGTCCGTGTAGCGGACGATGTTGCCGGTGACGTAGGCCTTGCCGGCCACCCAGGCCGGGTAGCTGGAACACGCGGCGGCGGACGCGCTCGGTGCCGGCAGGAGCACCGGCGCGGCGGTTCCGAGGACGAGTGCGGTCAGGAGTGCGGAGATACGGCGCCTCGACACAGGGTCAACTCCTTCGCGGAGCACGGCCGCTCCCGCCCAGGGGGAGCGTGGAGCCGGCCCTTGGCGCACGTGCCGGCCTCAGCCGGCCACGGCGTGGGGCGGCCGTGGTGGGGGGTGTGGAGGCACACTCAACTCCCTTGGTCTGGACCAGTCAAGGGTATAGACCAGCCAACGCACCAAAGGAGAGAGTGAGTTCCGCGAAGAAGGCGGGGCGGGTCAGCTCAGCGGCTTCGCCAGCACCGCCTTGCGGTGGCTGAACGTCTCGATCGAGTAGCGGCCGTGGTAGCTGCCCATCCCGCTCTCCCCTACCCCGCCGAACGGCAGGTCGGAGACGGTGAGATGGGCGAGCGGCAGACCGTAGCCGACAGCACCGGAGGACGTCTCGGCGGCGATGCGCTCGCGGGTCGTGCCGGACTCGGTGAACACGTACAGCGCGAGCGGCTTGTCGCGGTCGTTGATGAAGCCGATCGCCTCGTCGAGTCCGGGCACGGTGACGATGGGCAGGATCGGTCCGAAGATCTCCTCGCTCATCACGGGCGAGGCGGGGTCGACATCGGCGAGGACGGTCGGCGCGATGTACTTGGTCGTCCGGTCCTTGGCGCCGCCGACGACGACCCGGCCCGAGTCGAGCAGGCCCCCGAGCCGGTCGAAGTGCCGTTCGTTGACGATCCGGCCGTACTCGGTGGAGGTGGCCGGGTCGGCGCCGAAGAGCTTCTCGACGGCCTCGGCGAGCGCGGGCTCCAGCGCGGCGGCGGTCCCGGGGTCGGTCAGGACGTAGTCGGGGGCGACGCAGGTCTGGCCGGCGTTGAGGAACTTGCCCCGGACCAGCCGAACAGCGACGACGTCCACGTCGATGCCGGTGTCGACGAACGCCGGGGACTTGCCGCCGAGTTCGAGGGCGACCGGGGTGAGGTGCTCGGCGGCGGCGCGCATCACGATCCGGCCGACGGTGCCGTTGCCGGTGTAGAAGATGTGGTCGAAGCGCTCGGCGAGCAGGGCCGTGGTCTCCGGGACACCGCCCTCGACGACGGCGACCGCGTCCGTGTCCAGGTACTCCGGCAGCAGCCGGGCGACGACCTCGGAGGTGGCGGGGGCCAGTTCGCTCGGCTTGACCACCACGGCGTTCCCGGCGGCGAGCGCACCGACGACGGGGGTCAGCAGCAGTTGCACCGGATAGTTCCAGGGGGCGATGACCAGGACGACGCCCAGCGGGTCGTACTGCGTCCAGGCGGTGGCGTCGGCACCGAGGCGCTCCGGGACCGGCGCGGACTCGGGGCGCAGCCAGCCGTCGAGGTGGTCGAGGGTGTGGTCGATCTCCCGGATCGTGAAGTCGATCTCCGTGCGGTACGCCTCGGCCGAACTCTTGCCGAGGTCCGCATGGAGGGCGGCGGCCACGTCGTCGCCGTGCTCCGTGAGGAGGTCACGCAGGCGGTAGAGCTGCCCCTTGCGCCACTCGACGGGCTTGGTGCGGCCCGTACGGAAGGTGGTGCGCAGGCGCGCCACGATGTCGGTGGGCTGCTCGGTTGGCCGCTCGGTGGACATGGGGTGGTTCACGGTGCCTCGCTCAGGCTCGATGCGTACTCGACGTTCTCGATGTTCTCGATCACCAGGCCAACCCCGCACCAGGCAAAATATATTCCCTATACATGAAAGTAGCTGAAGGTGACCGACACTTACCACGAGTGTCGACGTCGACGTCAGACCTGGGCCGTCGTCTCGTCGAGCGTCTCGGCCAGCCGGTCCAGGAGGGCGCGCAGCAGTTCCTCGTCGCCGTCGCTGAGCTGCGGCCAGTCCGCGCGGACCTCGCGGTCGATGCGGCGCCAGTACTCCGTGCCGCGCGGGGTGAGGTGGACGAGGATGCGGCGGCGGTCGTGCGGGTCGACCCGGCGGTGGACGAGGTTCTGGTCGACGAGGTGGTCGACCAGCCGGGTCAGGGTCGGCGGCGGCAGGAAGGCGGCCTCGGCGATCGCGGTCATGTGGTGACCGGCGCCGTCGGAGAGCAGGGCGAGCACGCGCCAGGCGTCGAGCGAGCAGCCGTGCTCGTCCAGCACGGGCTGGAGACGGCGTGCGGCCAGCCGCTCGGCCCGGGTCAGGAGCCGCAGAAGGTCCTGGGGCCGACGCTGCGACGATGTGGTCATCCTGCTCCTCGGTCCCGGGGGTGCGTACATCGTATGAGACGGAATCGTATGAGCGGGACGGAAGTTCGCCGGACCGCACCGGAACCATGATGCCGGTCCATCAGTCGTCGACCTCGCCGAGGAAGGGACGGACCTCGACCGGCAGGGTGGTGGCCAGTGCCGCCTTGCGGCCCCACTCCAGGGCGGCGTCGAGGTCGGGGGCCATGACGAGGCAGATCCCGCCGAGGAACTCCTTGTGCTCGGCGTAGGGCCCTTCGACCACCTCGACCTCGTCGCCCAGGGGCCGCACCACGGTCGCGGCGTCCGGGCGGTGGAGTCCGCCCGCGAAGACCCAGGCCCCGGCCTCGCGCAACTCCTCGTGGAAGACGTTCAGTCTGCGATTGATCTCCACCATGGTCTCGGGCGCGGACGTTTCGCCGACCGGCTTCATGGCGCTGAGCAGGTAGTACTTCATCGCGTCCTCCTGTGCATCACGACTCTGCCCCCTCTCCTACACGAAGGGAGCACCGCTGTAGAGACACAACGCACCCCGACACCGGGAGAATCTCTTCATGACCGTCACTCCGCACCCGCTCGTCACCGAAGCCCGCCGACTCGCCGCCGAGGTCCTGGCCCCGCAGGCCGGCCGGGTCGACCAGGAGGGCGTGCCCGCGAGCAGCATCAAGGCCATCAAACGGTCGGGGCTGCTCGGAGTGAGCGCGCCGAAGGAGTACGGGGGTGCGGGGGCGCCCGCCTCGGTGGCCCGCGAGGTCGCCGAGATCCTGGCCGGGGCATGCTGCTCGACCTGGTTCGTCCAGACCCAGCACCACACCCCCGTGAAGCTCCTGACGGAGTCTCAACTTCCGGTACGACAGCGCCTGTTGGGACCGCTCTCGACGGGCGCGCTGCTCTCCGGCATCGCGTACGCGCATCTGCGTTCCTTCCCGCACGTCCTGGTGCGGGCCGGGTACGAGCGCGGCGGCTGGCGCTTCGACGGGACGGTCCCCTGGTACACGGGCTGGGGGCTGAACGACGTCATGCTGCTCGCGGGACTCACGGACACGGACGAGGTGGTGTTCGCATTCGCCGACGCGCGCGAACAGTCGGGGCTGCGCGCCTCGCCGATCATGCGCCTGGCGGCCCTCACGGCCGCCCGTACGGTCTCCCTGGAACTGAAGGGCCTCAGGCTCCCGGACGAGGCGGTCGTCCTGCGCACCCCGCGCGAGAAATTCGCCCTCGACGACCTCCCCCGCGCGACCAACACCAACCCGGCCGTGTTCGGCGTGGCATACGCGGCCCTGGACCTCCTCGCCGCCCACCCCGACGCCACGGCAACGGCCCGCTCCCTCCGCACCCGCCTGGACGCCGTACGCCGCAACGCATACGCCCTCGCGGACCACCGCCGCCCCCAGGAACACATCGCCCAACGCCTGGCCCTCAAAACAAGCGCCTACGACCTCATGCGCACAGCGACAACAGCGGCGATCGTGGCGGGAGGAGGCCGCTCCCTGGACCTCAACAGCCCAGCCCAACGCCTGGCCCGAGAGGGCATGTTCCTCCTGATCCAGGGCCAGACAACGGACGTACGCACAGCCCACCTGGGCTCACTGACCGACTAGTGGCGAGGTGCGCTACCGCGCCCCTGAAAGAGCGCGAAGCGCGCCTTTCAGGGGCGTGGGGAACTGCGCGACAGGCCCCCACCGGCCCCGCGGCCAAAGACCCCTCACCCAGCAAACGGCACCTGCGCCACAGGCACCACACCCGCCCCGGCAACCGGATGCCGCCACAACCCACGCGCGGCCAGCCGAGGCAAAACCCCTTCCCCGAACCAGTACGCCTCTTCCAAGTGCGGATACCCGGACAGCACGAACTCGTCGATCCCCAGAGCGTGGTACTCGGCGATCCGATCGGCAACCTCGTCATGGCTACCCACAAGCGCGGTTCCCGCGCCACCCCGCACCAGCCCGATGCCCGCCCACAGATTGGGATAAATCTCCAGCCCGTCCCGATTTCCACCCCCGTGCAGGGCCAACATCCGCTGCTGCCCCTCCGACTCACTCCGCGCAAGCCCCGCCTGGATGTCCCGCACGGTCGCCGGGTCGAACCCGGCGAGGATCCGGTCCGCCTCCGCCCACGCCGCCTCGGCGGTGTCGCGGGTGATGACATGCAGCCGGATCCCGAACCGCAGGGTGCGCCCCTGCTCGGCGGCCAGCCCCCTGACCCAGGCGATCTTCTCCGCGACCTGGGCCGGCGGCTCGCCCCAGGTGAGGTACACGTCGACATGCCGGGCGGCGACCTCACCGGCGATCGGCGAGGAGCCCCCGAAGTACACCTCGGGCACCGGATCGGGCACGCGGGCCAGCTTGGCGTCCTCGACCCGGAGGTGTTCACCGGCCAGATCGACCGTCTTGCCCTCCCACAACTCCCGTACGACTTCGAGGAATTCGCCGGTACGACAGTACCGGGCGTCCTTGTCGAGGAAGTCGCCGTAGGCCTTCTGCTCGTGGCTCTCGCCGCCGGTGACGACGTTGAGGAGGAGCCGTCCGCCGGACTGGCGCTGGAAGGTGGACGCCATCTGCGCGGCGAGGGTCGGGGAGACGAAGCCGGGGCGGAAGGCGACCAGGAACTTCAGGCGCTCGGTGTGCTGGCTGACCATCGCGGTGGTCAGCCAGGCGTCCTCGCACCAGGCTCCGGTGGGGGTGAGCGCGCCGACGAAGCCCAGGTCCTCGGCGGCGCGGGCGATCTGGCTCAGATAGGCGACCGTCGGCGGGCGGTTCTGTCCGAAGGCGGTGGCCGGGGTGCCGTGACCGCCGCCGACGACATGACGGCTGTCGCCGTTGGTGGGGAGGAACCAGTGAAAGGTGAGGGACACCGAAGATCTCCGATCGGGAACGTCGCGGGGAACGTCGTCGCGTTACAGCAGGCCGTGGCGAGGCGGTTTCGTGCCGTTCAGTACGTAGCGGCCGATGTGCTGGATCTTCCAGCGGGCCGGGTCGTGCAGGGTGTGGGTGCGGGCGTCGCGCCAATGCCGGTGCAGGTTAAGGGAGTTGAGCGCCGAGCGGGTGCCGGCGACCTCGAAGAGGGCACCGGTGACCTCCACGGCGGTGGTCGCCGCGTGCGCCTTCGTGACGGCCACCGCGATGGACGCCTCGGCCGCCGACTCGTCGGTGAGGTCGGCGCGGGCCGCGTCCACCGCACGGGCCGCCTCACGCAGCAGCGCCTCGGACGCCCGTAGCTGGACGGCGAGTTCACCGAACCGCTGGATCAGCAGCGGGTCCTCGGCGGCGGTCTCGGCGCCGCTCTCGAACCAGGGCCGGCTCTTGGTCCGCACGAACTCGGCGGCCTCGGCGAACGCTCCCCCGGCGATACCGACGTCGATGGCCGTGTGCAGCAACTGGGCTACGGCGCCGTGGAGTTGGGGTCCTTGAAAGGTGAGGTGGTGCGGGAGGACCCGGTCGGCCGGGACGGGGACCGCGTCGAGCCGGACGGTGCCGCTGGCCGTCGTACGCTGGCCCATGCCGTCCCAGTCGTCCACGACCGTGAGCCCGGGCGCGTCGCGCTCGACGTACGCCACATGGAGGTTGTCGTCCTCGGTGCGGGCGAGGACGGGGATCCAGTCGGCGAACAGGGCGCCCGTGGAGTAGTGCTTGACGCCGGTCAGCACGTACGAGCCGTCGGGCCCTCGCTCCAGCCGGGTGCGGATGTCCTGGACGTTCTTCGTCCCCGCCTCCGACTGGGCGTTGCCGAGGCGCCGCCCCGCGAGGATCTCGCCGAAGAAGAACTCCCGTTGCTCCGGCGCCCCCTGACGGCGGATCACATTGACGTACGCGAAGTGGCTCTGCGGGATCTGGGCGAGGCTCGCGTCGGCCGAGGCGAGAAGCCGGAAGATCTCGGCCAGGGTCTCCTGGCGTACGTCCGCTCCCCCGTACTCGGCGGGCACCGTGACCGCGAGCAGTCCCGAGGTGGAGAGACGGTCCAACTCCGCGCGGGGGAGCCGCCGTTCGGCGTCCCGCGCGGCGGCCCCGGTGCGGAACTCGTCCGCCAGGGCCGCCGCCACGGTCAGGGCCTCCACGTCGTCGGCGATGACTTTCGCGGTCATGGGATCAGACCGCCGCGGCGAAGACCGGGGAGCGGCCGAGCGCGGTCGAGAACTGGTCGAGGACCTGGGTGAGGGCCTCGGCGGTGGCCGGCGCGACGGAGATGGAGCCGTCCTCGTGGGCGGTGATGTCCTTGTCGAGGGTGAACCAGCCCTGGACGATGTGGGCGGCACCCATCGAGTTGAGGACCGGACGCAGGGCGTAGTCGATGGCCAGGACATGGGCGGTGGAGCCGCCGGTGGCCAGCGGCAGCACGGTCTTTCCGGTGAGCGCGTACTGCGGGAGCAGATCGAGGAGCGCCTTGAGGACACCGGAGTAGGACGCCTTGTAGACCGGGGTGCCCACGACGACACCGTCGGCGCGCGCGAACAGTTCGGTGGCCTCGACGATCGCCGGATGGCGGAAGTCGGCGCCGAGCAGGGCTTCGGCCGGGATGGTGCGGACGTCGAGCGGGATCACCTCGTGGCCCTGGACGGCCAGCCGGGAGTCCAGGTGGCGCAGGAGCTTGCCGGTGCGGGAGGAGACGGAGGGGCTGCCGGAGACGGACAGGACGGTGGCCATGGGTCCTCTTTCTGGAGGCTTTCCGGAGGCGATCCGGAGGTCGGGGTGCCCGCGCGCCGGCGCGGGCACCCCGGGGGAAGTGGTCAGGAGTACCAGGTGGGTTCGGGCAGTTCGCCTTCGAGGACCCAGCGGCCGACCTCGCGCCGCTTGTAGGCGACGGGGTCGTGGAGGGTGTGCGTGCGGACGTTGCGCCAGAACCGGTCGAGGCCCTCGGTGCTCGCCGTGGAGCGGGCGCCGGTCACCTCGAAGATGCGGCCCGCGATCTCCAGGGCGACATCGGTGGCGCGGGCCTTGACTGCGGCGACCCTGACCTCGAAGTCGCCACGCGTCTTCGGGGTGACGGCGTCGGGGTCGTCGTGCAGCCGCTGCCCCTCGGCGGCGACGGTGTCGGCGAGGGCCTCGACCGCCCAGAGCTTGGCGGTCAGATCGCCGTAGGTGTCGATGACGTACGGCTCGTCGACCGCCCGCTCGTGCCCGCCGTGCAGCCAGGACCGGGCCTTGGTGCGGGTGTAGCCGGCGGCCGTCTCCAGGGCGCCGCCCGCGATCCCGAGGTAGAAGTTGGCGAACACCAGTTGGATGGTGGGGACGTTGAGGGTGTTGTAGGTCCGCGGCCGGAACTCCCTGTCGACGTAACCGGCGGCCGAGGACCACGGCGTACGGACCCGGTCGAGGGTGACGCCGCCGCTCTCGGTGAGGCGCTGGCCGATGTTGTCCCAGTCGTCGTGGAAGGTCAGGCCCTCGGAGTCGGAGGGCACGATCGCGAAGACATGCTGGTCGGTGCCTTCCAGGACGCCTTCGAGGACAGTGACGTCGGAGACCCTGCTGCCGGTGGAGAAGGACTTACGGCCGGTGAAGAGGAGGTCGTCGCCGTCCTCGGTGACCACGACGTCCTTGTCGCGCGGGTTGACGGCCCCGCCGAAGAACCACTGGCCCCGGGCGGCCTCGGCCTCCACGTGCTCCCACTGTTCGCGGGTGCCGACCAACCGGGCGGCCCAGTTCCACAGGTAGTGGTAGCCGAGGAGCTGCCCGATGGAGCCGTCGGCCTTGGCGACCTCGCGGACGACCCGGTAGGCCGTCGTCCAGTCCTGGCCCCCGCCGCCGTGCTCCGTGGGGCCGAGCAGGGTGACGAGCCCGGAGTCCTTGAGGAGCCGGACCTCGGCGTACGGGGTCGCGCCGGCGCGGTCGCGTTCGGCGGCGTCGGTGGCGAGGACGGCGGCCACCTCGGTGGCGCGGGCGATCCAGTCCTGGGCGGTGTGCGGGGCGGGGCGGGTCCGCCAGTCGGCGGGCGTGGCGATGCTCATCTCGATGACCTCCTCAGACCTGGGCGGGGACGACGGACTCGGGCGCGGACTCGGTTGCGGTGCCGGGCAGTTGGGCCTCCAGCTCGCGCACGAGCGGCAGCACCCGCTTGCCGAAGTACTCGACCTCCTCGTGGTAGTGCAGGAAGCCGAGGAGGAGCAGATCGACGCCGAGCCTCTTGTACGCGACGATCCGCTCCGCGATCTGCTCGGGCGTGCCGATGAGCCCCGTACGGAAGCCGTCGTTGTACTGGACGAGGTCCTCGAAGGTGGAGTCCTGCCACATGCCCTTGCCGTCGGCGGCGGACTGTCCGGCTTGCTTGACGGCGGCGCCGAAGCCCTCGACGGCCTCCCGGTCGGCGTTCGCGACGATCTCGCGGAGCGTGTCGCGGGCCTCGGCCTCGGTGTCACGGGCGATGAGGAAGCCGTTGAGGCCGAACTTCGGTGCGCGGCGGCCTACTTGGGCGGCCGATGCCCGTACGTCGGCGATCTGCTCGACGACCCCGTCGAAGTCCTTGCCGTTGGAGAAGTACCAGTCGGAGACCCGGCCGGCCATGGCGCGGGCGGCGGTGGAGTTGCCGCCCTGGAAGATCTCGGGGTGCGGGCGCTCGGGCGAGTTGAGGGGCTTGGGCTTGAGGGAGAAGTCGCGCAACCGGTAGAAGTCACCGGCGAGTTCGGTGTGGTCCTCGGTCCAGATCTGGCGCAGCGCCTGGATGAACTCCTCGGAGCGGCGGTAGCGCTCGTCGTGCTCCAGCCAGGGCTCGCCGAGGGCGGTGAACTCGCCCTTGAACCAGCCGGATACGACGTTCACGGCGAAGCGGCCGTTCGACAAATGGTCGGCGGTGGCGCCGAGTTTGGCGAGGACACCCGGGTGCCAGAGCCCGGGGTGGACGGCGGCGATGACCTTCAGTCGCTGGGTGGCGAGGAGCAGGGCGAGGCTGAAGCTGGTCGACTCGTGCTGGAACTCGGCGCCGTAGCTGGCCATGTAGCGGACCTGGCTGAGCGCGTACTCGAAACCGTTGTTCTCGGCGAGGACGGCGAGTTCGCGGTTGTAGTCGTAACCCCAGTCGGTGCGCTGCTCGATCTTGCTGGTGACGAGTCCACCACTGACGTTGGGGACCCAGTAGGCGAATTTCACGGGCTCTGCGGGAATGGGATCTGTGGGAACGGCCTCTGCGGGCATGCGGAACTCCTGTTGCGGAATGCGTTTCCGGGCACGCCAATTCCGGCCGGAGCGAAATCCGGCAAGATGTCAGGCGGTTACGGAAAGCGCGCGGCGGATCGGGACGGGGATCAGGCCGCGGAACAACAGGAGGCGCTGGAGACGCGCGCGAGGTCGACGTGGCGTCGCCGCGTGAGGTCCAGTCGCATCTTCATGCCATCGATCGTGACAGCCGCCGAAGAGGGCAGTCAAGGAAAACCCGACCGGTCTCGTATCGCGGACCACCTGATTTCACGAAGGCGTGACAGGGAAACCCTTGAACGGGCCGCTCGGGCGCCCGCATTCTGCTGCGGTGCGTATTGAACAGCTGGAATACATCGCGGCCGTCACCCGGCTCGGTTCGCTGCGCCGGGCGGCCGAGGAACTGCGCCTCTCCCAGCCCGCGTTGAGCGAGACGGTGCGGAATCTGGAACGCGAGCTGGGAGTGGATCTCCTGGAACGCAAACGCTCGGGCGCGACGATGAGCACGGAGGGCCGGGAGCTGCTGCCGCACATCGTCAATGTGCTGGACGCGGTGGACCGGCTCAGAGCGGCGGCGGGCGAGCAGCACCGCATCAGCCGCATGGTGCGCGTCGGCACGGTGAACGCGGCGACCGTGCCGCTGCTCATCCCCGCCGTCCGGGAGTTCCGCGCGGCGCACGTGCTGACGCAGGTGGAGGTGGTGGACGTACAGCAGGCGGAGATCCACCGGGGGCTCACGGAGGGCGGTTTCGATCTCGGCCTGGTGAACCAGCTGGAGGGCGACGACGTGCCTGCCGGCTTCGAGAGTACCGAGCTGCTGCGCGGACGGCCCGTGGTGTGCGTACGCCCGGACAGTCCCCTCGCGGCCCTGCCCGCAGTGTCGGTGGCGGACCTGCTCGCCGGGCCGCTGATCGCGATGCGCGCCGGGTATGTCATGCACCGCTATCTGCACCGGCTGCTGGGCGGCGACGGAGCGGCGTTCGCGTACTCCACGGACGGCGCCGAGATGGGCAAGCTGATGGTCGCGGAGGGGCTCGGGGCGACGGTGCTGCCCGACTTCAGCGTGATCGGGGACCCGCTGGAGCGGTCCGGGATCCTCACCTACCGGCCGATCACGGAGGACGACACCACCCAGGTGCTGCTGACGCTCCAGCGGCGCCGGGCCGAGTCCGTGCCGCTGGCCGCGCGGGACCTGTACGAGGTGTTCGTGCGCCGGGCCCGTGAGCTGGGCGGGACACTCACCGTGCCGGACGGGGCACCCAACGTCGCCACACTACGCATAAAGGAAAAATAAGAGCAGAATGCAAGTAGGCGGCATTTACCGCACACCGCATCAGACGCGGTCAGGCCTGCACAGTCGAAGGAGACGAGTCATGGCCAACGTCTCGCCCACCAGAGGTGACATCTCCAGCCACCCTGATGTACACGAAATGCGGGCGCGGTACGCCCGTATGCTCGGCGGTCGCGATGTGGCGCTCGTGGACGGACCGGTGTTCCTCGTCGGTCTGTACTGCGCGGCATCCCCCTGGATACTCCACTACACGACGAGCCAGCCCCCGCTCGTGACCCACAACCTGATCATGGGCATCGCGATCGGCCTGCTGGCCCTCGGGTTCACCAACACCCCCGAACGCATGTACGGCCTTAGTGGGGCCCTGTGCGCGATGGGCATCTGGATGATCATCTCGCCATGGATCGTCGGCGACAGCCCTGACGCGGGTGTCGTACTGAACAACATCATCGTCGGTGCCCTGGCCCTGTTCCTGGGGCTGTTGAGTGCGGGCGCGACAGCGAAGAGCTCCGGCAGGACATGACCGGAAGCGGGCCCGGTCCTCGGAGGGGACCGGGCCGCTCGCCGTTCGACTGACGGTTCAGCTCACGTTGAGTGCCGTGTCGTCGATGACGAAGGACGTCTGGAGGGTGGAGCCCTCCACGCCGGTGAACTTGACGGTGACCGTCTGGCCCGCGTAGGCGCTGAGGTCGAAGCTGCGCAGCGTGTAGCCGCTGGCCGCGTTGAGGTTGGAGTAGGTGGCCAGGGTCGACAGGACCGTGCCGCTGCTGTTGAGGATCTGCGGCTTCAGAGTGTCGTACGCCGTCGAGGTGGTCGTCTCGGCCGTGTCGATGTGCAGATAGAAGCTGAGGGTGGCCGAGCAGCCGGACGGGATCGTCACCGACTGGGCGAGCGTGTCGGTGTGGGCGGAGCCGTAGCCGTCCAGCCAGGCCTTGTAGGAGCCGGTACGGGCGGCCTGGCTGCTGGAGCTGGTGATGACACCGCTGGTCGCGGTCCAGGACGAACTGCCGGACTCGAAGCCGGGGTTGGCGAGCAGCTGGGCGGCGGTGCAGGTGCCGTCGCCGCCTCCGTCGTCACCGCCGTCGTCGTCGGTGGCACCGGCGAGCCAGGCCGTGGCGTTGAGGGCGAGTTCCGCGTTGGTGCCGGCGGTGTCGTTCCAGCCGTCGTACAGCGTGTTGCCGGACTGGCCGGTGCCGTCGTCGATCGGGGAACTGTCGCCCCAGAACGCGACCCGGCCGCTGCCGAAGGTGCTGGTGGCGAAGAAGGCGCCGGTGTTGCCGGAGTAGCCGGTGCGGTAGACGAGGCCCTTGACGGAGGAGTTGGCGGAGGGGCTGAGCGTGGCCGTCGTACCGCTGCGGATGATGCTGCCGGTGACCGTGCCGAAGGCGCCGTTGAGGACCGGGTCCGTGCTGCTGGAGATGGCGCTCGGGTCGTCCGTGCTCACATTGAGGGTGTCGACGGTGAAACCGAACGGATTCGTGCTGTCGACACTGTTGTTGCTCATCAGGTCGTTGATGATCTCGACGGCGTCCTCGCCGTCGTTGTTGCGGTCGGCGCCGGTGTGGTCGGAGACGAGGAAGAGCCCGCCGCCGTTCTGCACGAACGTCATCACGGCGGTCTTCTCGGCCGTGGAGAGCAGGACGTTCGGCTCGGGCAGCACGAAGGTGTCGAAGTTCTGGAGGTCGGTGGCGGCCGAGGTGCCGTAGGTGATGGTGCCGCCCGAGGCGAGCGTCTTCAGCGAGTAGTCGCCGGTCTGTTGCAGGGCGACGCCCCAGGCGGAGATCGCTCCGGTCCAGTCGGTCTCGGAGGACGGGCTGGAGTCCTGGCTCAGCGGGTCCGGCTGGCTGGTGCTGATGATCCAGTCGGCGTTGCCTGCCGTCTCGGCCTTGGAGTTGTCGAACAGGATGCGGTGCGGGGTGGCCGCCTCGGCCGGGGCGGCCGTGGACATCTGGACGGCGGCACTGGCGGCGAGCAGACCGAACACGGCAACCGCCGTGGTGACTCCGGAACCGAGTCTTCGATGCGGGGAGCTTCTGAACGAGGGCATCCGGCGAACCTCCGTCTGGGGTGGGAAGAGGCTGTGCGAGGAGGGAGTCTTCGCGCGTAGAACGGCCACCGGCCGTCACCTACGCAACGCAGCTTTGAAATGTACATGACGGTTCGGGGCCTGAACAGACTGTCCCGGTCCACAGCGGGCACTAGCCATGCATCGGCAATATCGGCATAGAGGGGCGGAAATGACGATCTCCAGCATCATCGGCGCCATCATCATCGGCACCGTCATCGGTGTACTGGGCCGGCTCGTCGTCCCGGGGCGCCAGCGCATCGGCATCCTTTGGACGATCGCGGTCGGCATCGTGGCCGCGCTCATCGGCTCGGCGATAGCCGCCGGCTTCGACGTGTCCGACACGGACGGCGTCGACTGGGTCGAGTGGCTCATCCAGATCGGCCTCGCGGCGTTCGGCGTGGCCGCACTGGACCGGGCGAAGGCACCGGGGCGCAGCCATGGCAGCAGGCGGCGCTGAGAATTCCCTTGCAGGCACTGAGCGGCGGGGACTAGACAGGCCGGGCGGAGTCCTGTTGGCGGTTTCCCGCGCCCCCAAGGGGCGCGGGAAACCGCACGACCAGCCACAACGGACCCGCAGCCTGAGGACCGCCGCCACTCACCGCCACGGAGACGACTTGCCCCCACGCATCACCGCACTCACCGACCCCGACGTCAGCGCGTCGAGCCGAAGGCTCGCATGGCTGGCCTCCGCCCCGGACGGCACACCACTCGGCTCCGCCTTCCTCCGCCTGTTCACCAAGGAGGGCCAGGAACATCTCGCCGAGCTGGAGACAACCGTCCACCCTGCCGAGCGCCGGCAGGGGATCGGCACCGCGCTCCTGGAGGCCGCCGTCACAGCGGCCCGGAGCGACAGCCGACGGTCACTCGTCGCGCAGGCCGAGGAGGACTCCCCCGGCGACCACTTCCTGGCGGACCGGGGTTTCCGCCGAGTGCTGACTCTGACGTACGCCCGGCTGGTCCTGGCCGACGCCGACCTCGCGGAGATCACCCGGCTCGCCGAACTCCCGCACCCCGGCTACCGGTTGACGTCCTGGGAGGGCGCCGTTCCGCCCGAACTGGCCCAGAGCTACGCCGACTCGCGCCGCGCCATGGACGACATGCCGATGGAGGACACCGACTACGGCACGGTCGTGTGGGACGTCGACCGCGTCCTGGCGGCGGCCGAGGCGATCGCGAAGCGCGGCGACCTGCTGCACACCGTGGCCGCGCTCGACGCGACGGACGGTTCCGTCGCAGGCTTCTCCGAACTGGTGGTCCCGGGCAACGGCCGGGGCGACGGCCAGCACTACGGCACGGCCGTCCTCCCCGAGCACCGAGGCCACAGCCTCGGCCGCTGGATGAAGGCCGAGTCGATCCGCCGGGCCAGAGCCCACCACCCCAACCTGACCGGCCTACTCACCGACACCGCGAACAGCAACGCACCGATGCTCGCCATCAACGACGAACTGGGGTACGTACCCACGCACAGGGCGGTGGAGTTCCAACTCGGCCTATGAAGCCAGGGCCGACGGGCCGCCCGATGCCGGTCAGCGGCTCGCCCCGTTCGGGGCCGGCCCCCGGCGCTGTTCTCGGTCAGGGGCCTGCCCCGGTGTCGGCCGGTGGCCCCGGTGCCGGTCGGCTGCCCGCCCCGGTGGCAGCACGCGGCTTGCCCGTGTTGGCCAGCAACCCGCCCCGCCCTGTCTCAGCCAGCGGCCCGCCCGGCGTCAGCCCCCGGCCCGGCGCGGGGCCCGCCCGGTGTCCGACCCCCGGCACGGGCCAGGGCTCGGACCCGGCCACGCACCGGCCCGTAGAGTCCCACCTCGGCCCGCCAAGCCGCGACCGGTGCTCGCCCGGGGTCGGTCGGCGGCCCGCCCCACGCGTCGGCCAGCCACATGTGGGGGTCCGCCCCCGCCACAGGGCAGGGCTCGTGCTCGGCTCACCGGGACCATGGAGTCCCGACTCGGCCCGCCAAACCGCGACCGGTGCTCGCCCAGGATCGGTCGCCGGCCCGACCCACGCGTCGGCCAGCCACATCTGGGGGTCCGCCCCCGCCACAGGGCAGGGCTCGTGCTCGGCTCACCGGGACCATGGAGTCCCGACTCGGCCCGCCAAACCGCGACCGGTGCTCGCCCAGGATCGGTCGCCGGCCCGACCCACGCGTCGGCCAGCCACATCTGGGGGGTCCGCCCCCGCCACAGGGCAGGGCTCGTGCTCGGCTCACCGGGACCATGGAGTCCCGACTCGGCCCGCCAAACCGCGACCGGTGCTCGCCCAGGATCGGTCGCCGGCCCGACCCACGCGTCGGCCAGCCACATGTGGGGGTCCGCCCCCGCCACAGGCCTGGGCTGTGCCCGCCACGCGCCGGGACCATGGAGTCCCAGCTCGGCCCGCCAAGCCACGGCCGGTGGCCCGCCCGGTGTCGGCCGGCTGCCCGCCCCACGCGTCGGTCAGCGCCCGCCCTGGCGTCAGCCCCGGCACGGGCCCGGGCCCGCCGCCGCGCCCGGTGCGGCCCCCGCGCCGCTCAGGGCTCGTACACGTACGGCGTCGTCGTGGTGAGGGGTTCGAAGCCGAGGCGTTCGAGGATGGGTCTGCTCTGGTGGGAGGCGTCGACCTGGAGGTAGCGGTAGCCGCGTTCCACGGCCGCGCGGGCGCGGTGGGCGACCAGGGCGCGGTAGATGCCCTTGCCGCGCCAGCCCTCGACGGTGCCGCCGCCCCACAGGCCGGCGAACCGGGTCCCGGGGACCAGTTCCATGCGGGCCGCGCTCACCGGCTCCTCGCCGGCCAGCGCCACGACGGCCGTGATCGTGTCCGGGTCGTCGGTGAGCCGGGCGAGCAGTTGGTGCCGCAGTCGGGAGCTGTCGGTGCCGAAGGCCTTCTCGTGCACGTCGGCCACGAGATCGACGCCTGCCCGGTCGGTCACCGGGACGAGACGGATGCCCTCGGGCGGCTCGGTGTCGAAGGTCAGGGCGGAGACCTCGCCGATCATCAGCGTCTCCTCGGGCTCGGGCGTGAACCCCGCCGTCCGCAGCCGCTGCCCCAGGTCGATGGGGAGGTCGTGGCCGTAGAGCTTCCACTCGAACCCGCGTCCGAGGCCGCTGTAGTGGCGGATCTGCTCGGCGATCGCCTCGTCGGCGCTGTCCGCGTCGAGGTCGGACCAGACCACCCCGTTCCAGCCCTGGGCGTCGGCGACCTGGCGCACCACCCCGCCCACCCGTTCGATCCGGGCGCCTGGCCCGTCGGGCTGTGCCCCTTCGCGCATGTCCCGGTCGTAAAGGGCGAGCACACCTACATGATCCATGCCGTAACTCCAGCACCCTGATGCGGCAAGCGCAACGGTATTGGCACCTGGGATACGTCACCCTTCCGATCATTCGCGCATGCGAAGCATATTTCTGCTTCCTGCTCTGCTTCCTGCGCCGCCACGGTGACATCCGGCGATCACCAGGCCCTCCCGACCACACGGACGTACCCTGCACCCTGAAACCGCACCACGAGGAGGCGCCGTCAGCCATGGTGAAGAGCGACGAACTGCCCTATCTGCGCCGCTGCGTGGAGCTGGCCGCCGAGGCCCTGGCGGCGGGCGACGAGCCCTTCGGGTCCGTCCTGGTGGGCGAGGGGGGCGCGGTGCTGGCGGAGGACCACAACCGGGTCGCGTCCGGCGACCGCACCCGCCACCCGGAGTTCGAGCTGGCCCGCTGGTCGGCCGCCCATCTCACCCCGGAGCAGCGGGCGGCGGCCACCGTCTACACCTCCGGCGAGCACTGCCCGATGTGCGCCGCCGCACACGCCTGGGTGGGCCTCGGACGGATCGTGTACGTCGCCTCGTCCGAGCAACTGACCGCCTGGCTGGGTGAATTGGGCGTACCCGCAGCCCCGGTACGGCCCCTGCCGGTCAACGAGATCGCGCCCGGGGTGACGGTCGAGGGACCGGTACCGGAACTGGCCGAGGAGGTACGGGAGTTGCACCGCCGGTTCCAGGCCACCACGCACCGACAAGGGTGACCCGTACGGACGTTCGCCGCTAGCCGAGTTCGAGCGTGGTCACCCCGAAGACCCTCTCCCCCGCGAACTCCCGTACCGGGCCCGTGTACATGCGTGCCGTCTCGAAGGACGGCGCGAAGCCCGCCTCCTCCACCAGCGCGACGGCGGCCGTGTTCGGCTCGGGGACGTCGATCGCGACCTCCGTCCCGGCCGCATCGGCCGTCAGCGCGGCGAACAGCGCCCGGGCCTCGTCGGCGGTGTCGGCGAACAGCGGGCCGATGCGGGACGCGTCACGGCCGGGGCGGACGACTCCGTAGCCCGTGATGGCGCCGTTCCCCGCACGGTCGTCGTCGGCAGCCTCGCACACGAAAGTCCGATGGCCGGGGGCCGTCAGCCAGTACTCCAGGAAGCGGGGCCGGTCCGCGGGGGTGCAGAGGGCGTCGTACGCCGTGATCGCCGCCAGATCCTCCGGCAGTACGGGACGTACGCCCGCCGGGATGTCGGCGGCAGGGGCGGTTCCGGTGTACCGGACGGTGCGGTGGGCGGGTTCGAAGCCGGAGCGGCGGTAGTTGTCCTGCTGGGCGACCACACCGTCGAGGCCGACGGTGCGGGCACCGGCGTGGGCCAGCGCGGTCTTCCAGGTGGTGATTCCGTAGCCACGGCCTCGTACGTCGGGACGGACCAGATAAAAACCCAAAAAGGCGTACGCGTCACCGTAGTTGACGACCGAGACCGCCGAGACCGGCTCCCCGCCGAGCCTGCCGATGAAGAAGCCCTCGGGGTCCTGGGCGAAGAACCCGGCGGTGTCCGACAGCCCCGGATTCCAGCCCTCGTCGCCCGCCCATCCGGTCACCACCGGCCAGTCCTCGGGCGTGGCCCGGGTGACGAGGAGGTCTTCGGGGCCCGGGGAGACCGGGTCGGCGGAGGTGGTCATGGGTGTGCTCCGTTCCGTTCCATGGGGGGGGATACGGCCCCGTCCGTCCACGACTCTGGGCCATGGCTCTCGGCTGGGGCGCGACCACCCAGCGTAACCGTCGCCCACGCCCGGCCGCCGGGAGGCGAGCCCCTGGTCACCCGCATATCGTGTTCGAGGGCGCCGCCCCGGCCCACAGCCGGGACCCCGCCCCTGGAGGCATCATGCGGTCCGCGTACCGACGCCGGGCGCTCGCCTCGGCCGCGACACTCGCCCTGCTGGGGGCGGGCTCGCCGACGGTGGCCGCGGCGGACGACGAGCCCGGCCTGTCCCGCTTCTACGACCAGGAGATCGACTGGTCGGCCTGCGCCGCCGGGGCTCTGTACGAGCCGCCGACGGACGGCCTCCAGTGCGGCAAGGTCACCGTCCCGCTCGACTACGCGAAGCCCGGGGGCGACACCCTCGAACTGGCGATGGCCCGCTACCGGGCCACGGGCACGTCCAGGGGTTCGGTGCTGCTCAACTTCGGCGGCCCGGGCGGCCCGGGCGTCAGCCAACTCGCCTATGCGGGCAAGGACTTCATGAGCCTGACGAACGGCTACGACGTGGTCACCTTCGACCCGCGCGGCGTCGGCAGGTCCTCCCCCGTCAGCTGTGGCGAGGGCACGGACACGGCCGCGGACGTCGCGGTGACCGGCGGCGAGGCCGGCGACAACCCGCGTGCCGTCCTCGAACAGCTGCGCAAGGCGGCCCAGGCCTGCGCCAGGCACTCCGGGCCCGTCCTGCGGCACATCGGCACCGTGAACGCCTCCCGCGACCTCGACGTGATGCGCCAGGCACTCGGCGACAAGAAGCTCAACTACCTCGGTTTCTCGTACGGGACACGGCTCGGCGCGGTGTACGCGGCCCAGTTCCCCAAGAAGGTGGGCCGGTTCGTCCTGGACGGCGTCGACACCCTCACCGAGCCGCTCGCCGAGCAGGGTCTCGCGGGCGCCGCCGGGCAGCAGACCGCGCTGGAGGCCTTCCTCACCTGGTGCGTGATCGACATCGCCTGTCCGTTCGGGCAGGACGTGCGCGTCGCCCGCCAGCGGGTCGTCGACCTGGTGGACTCCCTCGACGAGGACCCGGTGCCGACCGGCTACGGCGACAGCTTCTCCGGTCAGGATCTGGTGGGTGCCATCGGTCAGGGGCTCTACAGCAAGCGGATGTGGCCGCCCCTGGAGCGGGCTCTCGCCGGGCTGGTCGAGGACGGTGACGCGAGGGGGGTCATGGCGTTCGCCGGCCGAGGTGTCGCCGTCCCCCCGAAACAGAGCCCCACGGGCCGGAACTCCGTACGCCAGAGTCCCTCGCCGGACTCCGACGGCCCTCTCGTCGACGAGGTCGAGGTGCCCATCGACAACCTTCCCGCCGCGCTGATGGCGATCAACTGCGCGGACGACCCCGACCGCCCCACGGCGGCCCGGATCACCAAGGATCTCGCCGCCCTGCGCGCCTCGTACGAGAAGGTGTCCCCGGTGTTCGGCCGCTACCGCCTCACCGAGGTCCTGACGTGCTACGGCCGCCCCAGGGGCACGGACTTCATCCGCACCGAGGTCCGGGACGTCGACACCCCGAAGATGCTGCTGGTGGGCACGCGCGGCGACCCGGCCACGCCGTACCGCTGGACGACCGAGACGGCCGAGCGGCTGGGCTCGTCGGCGGTCGTCCTCGACAACAAGGGCGAGGGCCACACCGGGTACGCGTCCTCGAAGTGCGTGCACCGCAAGGTCGACGCCTTCCTGCTGTACGGCTCCCTCCCGGCCGACGGCAGCTCCTGCGGCGCGGACGAGGCCGACTGAGGCGCCCTGGGCCCTCTCACTGCTCCCTGCCCTCACCGCCCGCCGAAGGGGCGCCCAGGAGGTCGGAGAGGCCACGGTCGACGGCGTCGCCGAGGTCCTCTCTCCCGGCGGCCACGACGGCGAACGTACGGAGCAGGAAGCGGCGCAGGGCCGGGGTGTCGAACTGGAGCAGGGCCAGGCCGTGCGGCGAGTGCAGTTCCAGGACCGTCCGTGCGGGCCCGCACGGCCAGATGTGCACGTCACCGCCCCCGGCGGGCCGTCGGACACCCTCCTCCAGGAGGCTCCGGGCGAAGGTCCAGCTCACCCCCTCGCCGTCAAGGGCGGCCTCCGCCGGGAAGTCGATGTGCACGGCCAGTGGATCGGTCGAGGCGTAGCGGAGCGTGGCACGGACGGGCAGCTCCTGTTCCTCCGAGGTGATCAGGCGTGCGCGCGCGGGCTGTTCGAGGGTGACGTCCATGGCAGTCTCCGCTCCGGTTCGGGCCGACGATGCTGATGCCGACGCGTTGTGCCGACGTGGTGTTACGACCCCGAAATGGCCTCTCCGATTACGCGGAATCCGCAGCTTTTATTGTGAGCTGCATCACTAACTGGCGTGGTTTTCCGCGGGGATCGCGAACCGACGGGCGATTCGGGGGCAACCTGACCGTGCGCCCCGGCAACACACGGCCGCACATCGCACAAATGGCCGTCGAACACGCGAGTGAATGAGTTGCCACTCATCTCCATCGATCCATCAAGTCGCGTACCCCGACTACGACTTGGCACACCGGGCGCCTACCGCTTTCGCCCCAGGAAAACCGTCCGAGAAGACTGTGGCATATGCCAGAAGCACCACCGTATCGGGTGTTGCCAAATCCCTTACAGGGCGTCGCAGGCTGTGCAAGAGTCGTAACCGGTCCTTCCGACAGCCTTGGTCGTACCGTCCCTTCATCGGAGTGCGTCATGCCGCCCCATCTCTCCGCGGACCGCCCAGCCGCCCAGCCGCCCGCGCGCGGCTCGGTCGACGCGCTCATCACCCAGGCCCGCCGGCTCAAGGGCGACGTGGACGCCGTACGACGGGACACTCCTGCCGACGGATCGGACCCGGAGGAACGCTGGCAGCGCGCTCTGTACGATCTGGCGCTGCGTCAACTGGGCGACCTCGACGAACACTTGGCCCAGCTGCGAGACGGACCGCAGCCCGTGCCCGAGGCTCCCGTGGCCGCCGATGCGGTGCCCGCCCTGCGAGCCGTGCCGACCGCTCCCCGGCGCGACTCGCTCCTCAGCCGGGTCGGCAGCGCGGAGTGGAACCTCCTTACGGACGAGGCCAGTTGGTCCGGTGAGCTGTACCAGATCCTCGGCCGGGACCCCGCCGCGGAGCCGCTCACCCTCGACGAACTGCCCTCCCTGGTCCTCGACGAGGACCGCCGAAGGCTCACCGCGATGGTCACGGACTGTCTGATCGACGCCAAGCCCATCGACGGCGAGTTCCGTGTCGTACGGCCCGACGGCGGCGTGCGGACCGTGCACATGATGGGCGAGCCCGTGCTCGACGCCGACGGCAGCACCGCCTCCATGTGGGCCGTACTGCGGGACGTCAGCGAACTGCGCCGCAGCCAAAGGACGGTGAGCGAGACCCGTGACTCGCTCCAGCGTCACCGGCACCACGCGCAGTCCGAGCGCCGGCTCGCGGTCGAGTTGCAGGAGGCTGTGCTGCCGCCGTGGCGCGGCTCCCTGCGGCTCCCGCGCCAGGGACCCCAGGCCCTGGACCTGGCCGCCCACTACCTCCCCTCCTCGACGAGCGCGCTGATCGGCGGCGACTGGTACGACGCGCTCGAACTGGCCGACGGCGACACCCTGTTGAGCGTCGGCGACCTCACCGGGCACGGGGTGACCGTGACCTCGGGCATGGCGATGCTGCTGGGCGCACTGCGCGGCATGGCCGTGGCGGGCACCCAGCCGGGCCAACTCATGTCCTGGCTCAACCAGTTGCTCGACGCGTCCGTCCAGCCGGCCCTGGGCAGCGCGATCTGCTGCCGCTACCGGCCCGGGACCCGCACCCTCACCTGGGCACAGGCAGGACACCCCGCCCCGCTGCTGTTCCGCGACGGGACGGGGCGCGTGCTGAACCCACCGAGCGGTGTTCTGCTCGGCGCGACCTCGGGCGCCGTCTACGGACAGGCCGAGGAGACCCTGGAACCGGGCGATGTGCTCCTCCTGCACACCGACGGACTGGTGCCCGGGCGCCGGGAAGGTACCGCCGTCGCAGACCGCCTGCTCGAACTGGCCCCGCGCTTCGGCGAGGCGCGGACCGCGCAGGAATGTGTACGGGCGGTGGTGGAGGAGTTCGGCGAGGCCGAGCGCGAGGACGACGCCTGCGTACTCGTCGTCAAAGTGGCCCCGTAGGACGGACGGTGCAGAAGAACTGCCAGGGTTGGACTGCCGGGCGGGCTAGACCCGCCCGGTGTTGTTGCCGCCCCTCCCCTTCGTCTGCTTCGGCAGCGACAGTTTGATCTCCTCGCGGAGTTCGTTGATCTTCGGGTAGCTGGAGTACGCGGCGGTGAGCCGGTACATCTCGCGCAGCCGGTCCCAGGTGCGGTGGGAGGAGTTCGAGCCCATCGACACCAGCGCCAACCGCGCGTATCCGGCGGCCTGTTCGGGGTCGTCCGCGATGAAGCAGGCGGAGGCCATGGACAGGTAGTCGAAGATCTTCGACCGCTGGCGGTTGTCGACCCGCAGTTCCAGGGCCTTCTCCGCGTAGTACTGGGCGTGCACGGCCGCGCCCGGCTCGTGCTCGGCCAGGGTGCGGTAGGCCAGGGCCTGCATGCCGTACAGGTCCTCCGCCTTGAACATCTGCATCCAGCTCGGCGGCGGCACATCACCCTTGTCGGAGACGAAGAGATCCTCCGCCTGGCCGAGGGTGCGGCGCATCGCCTGGCCGTGCCCCATCGACGCCTGTGCCCAGGCCTCGACGGTGTACAGCATGGCCTTGGTGCGGGGCAGAGTCTCCTCGCCCGAACCGGAGTTGGCGAGCTTCATGAGGTCGAGCGCGTCGTCGGGCCGGCCGAGGTGCACCATCTGGCGGGCCGCCCGGGAGAGCGCCTCCCCGGCGCGCGGCCGGTCGCCGCCCTCTCGGGCCGCGTGGGCGGCGATGACGAAGTACTTCTGGGCCGTGGGTTCCAGGCCGACGTCGTGCGACATCCAGCCGGCGAGGACGGCGAGGTTGGCGGCGACGCCCCACAGGCGCCGTTGGAGGGGTTCGGGGTGCCGGTAGGCGAGCATGCCGCCCACCTCGTTGAGCTGTCCCACCACTGCCTTGCGCTGGAGCCCGCCGCCGCGGGCGGCGTCCCAGGCCCGGAACACCTCGACCGCGCGTTCCAGTTCCTCGATCTCCTGCCACCCGATGGGGGCGGCCTCGTACCGGTCGAAACCGGCGGGATCGGCGTGCAGGGGGTTGTCGAGGTCGGGAGCGTCGGCGGAGAGAGTCGGGTCGGTGTGCAGCCAGTCGTGCATGGCACTGCTGAGTGCGGAGCCTGCGGTGAGCGCGACGCCCGCACCCACCAAGCCGCGTCGGTTGAGCATGAGGTCCATTCCCGTGAATTCGGTGAGGACCGCGGCAGTCCGATCGGGCGTCCACGGCACGCCGTCGGGAGCTTCCGCACTCCCGGCGCCCGGCCGTTTCCCCACACGCCCGTGCCGGACCAGACCTAAGTCCTCGATGGTCACGACACGGCCGAGACGCTCGGTGAACAGGGCAGCCAGTACACGCGGCACCGGATCGCGCGGGATCTCTCCCGTGTCGATCCACCGCCGCACCCGCGAGGTGTCCGTCGCCAGCTGGGGGTGGCCCATGGCCGCCGCCTGCCGGTTGACCAGTCGCGCGAGTTCGCCCTTGGACCAGCCGGCCAGGCCGAACAGGTCCGTCAGACGAGTGTTGGGTTGTCCGCTCACGTCAAGCCCCCAGGTTCTCGGCTGAGTTGACAGTAACCGTCTGTCAGATGCTCCGGGACTATTCGCCAGGGTTCGCCAGGGTTCGCCAGATGGTGTGCCACTGGCCAACCGGTGTCAGGTAGGAAAGCGCCACCCCGACCCGGTCGCCGAGGAACACTCCCCAGGGTGCACCGAAGCGGCCGGGCCGGGCAGCGCACGACCGACGCAGGCACACGAAGGGATCTGTTTCTCCCATGTACGCAGCATCGTCCTCCGTGTCCGCCCCTCCCCGGCTGCTGCACCCCCGCCCGGGTGGCAGCGGCCCCTACCTCGACCCCGCGCGTCCGGCGGCCCCCGCACTCGGGGCTGGTGCCGGCCGAGCACGACGGCTGCCGGGGATCGGTACGCAGCCGCTCAGCGGGAGACTCGACCTGTCCGGCACGCAGGGCGCCCAGCTGCGCACCGCGATCGCGTCGGTGCACCGGATCTGCCCGGAGTTCGCGCCGGTGCAGGTGCTGCGCCGCAGCGGACGCTCGGTGCTCCTGGTCGGGACGACAGGGCGGAGCACGGCCGTCGCCAAGTGTTTACTGGACCAGTCGCCGGCCTGGGCCGAGCGGATCCGGCACGAAATAGCCGCTTACCGCTCGTTCGTCCGGCATCGCCCGCCGGTGCGGGTGCCCCGGCTGATCGCGGCGGACCCGGACAACTGCACGCTGGTCATCGAGCGGATGCCGGGCCGGGTCGCGGCCCTGCATCGGCATCCGGTCGAGGCACCGCCACGTGCGGACATCAGGGCGGCGCTGAGCGCGATCTGCCGGCTCAACGCCTGGCGTCCCCCGGCGGGCACGTTCGACGCCCCGCTGGACTACGCGGCCCGTATCTCCCGGTACCACGAGCTGGGTCTGCTCACCGACCGGGACATGGGTGATCTACAGAAACTGGTGCACGGCATCGCGCACTCGGCGGGCCGCCAGGGCATGGGCCAGTTCTGCCACGGCGACGCACTCCTGTCCAACATCCTCCTCTCACCGGCCGGTCCAGTGCTGGTGGACTGGGAGCATGCGGGCTGGTATCTGCCGGGGTACGACCTGGCGACGCTGTGGGCGGTCCTCGGTGACGCGCCGGTGGCCAGGCGGCAGATCAGCCAGCTCGCGCAGTCGGCGGGACCGGCGGCACGGGACGCCTTCCTGGTGAACCTGATGCTGGTACTGACGCGCGAGATCCGTACGTACGAGCTGGCCGTGCAGCGTTCGATGCACGAGACGACCCCGGCGGCACCGGGACCGGCCGGACCGGGTGCTGCGCCGTCCGGCGAGGAACAGCGGCTGCTGCTGAGGCGGCTGCACGACGACTGCCAGCTGGCCCGACGGGCCGTACGAGCGGCGGTCGGCACTCGCTGACGGGGGACGTGGGCCCGCGATGCGCCTGGACAGCGGCGCAGCGCGGGCCTTCGTCATGCCTGGCAGCGGGAGGCCGCGAAACGCCGCCCGCACCCTTATTGACATGGGAACTCATTGGCCTCTGGGCATCATTGACGGATCGTCGGGCAGCCGATAGCACTGACTTACGTTTCGGCCCCGTACGCACCCCCACGACCGCCCGTCCCAGGAGGCCGCCTTGCGAGGATCCGCCGACCCCAGACACCCCACCGATCCCGGACACAGACGCCTGCGCAGAACCGCAGGTGCGCTCGCCTCGGCGGCGCTGCTGCTGCCGCTGCTCGGCGCGGCCCCGGCCGACACCGCCGCCCCGGCGGACCGGCTCCAGCGCGCCTTCGCCGCGGCGGCCGCCGAGTACCACGTGCCGCAGAGCGTCCTGCTCGCCGTCTCCTATCTCCAGTCCCGCTGGGACACGCACGCCGGGGCGCCCAGCGTCACCGGCGGCTACGGCCCGATGCACCTCACCGACGCCCGGACCGCCCTGGCCGACGCCCCGCACCACAGCGAGGGCACGGAGGATGCGCGCGGCGACAGTGCCCGTCCGGCTCTGCACCCCACTACGGAGGTGCCGACGGAGGCCGAACTCCCGCCCCGGCTGCGCACGTTGACGAAGGCTGCCGAGCTGACCGGGCTGCCGGCGTCGCGGCTCCGCACGGACCCGGCGGCCAATGTGGCCGGCGGCGCCGCCCTGCTGGCCGCCGCCCAGCAGGACCTCGCCGAGCCGCTCAGCGCCGATCCGGCAGACTGGTACGGCGCGGTGGCCCGCTTCTCCGGCGCCGACGACACCGCGACGGCGGCGGCGTACGCCGATGACGTGTACGACGTCCTGCGCACCGGCGAGCGGCGCACGACCGACGCGGGACAGCGGGTCGCCCTCGCCGCGCGCCCCGAACTGGCCCCCGACACCGCCCAGTTGAGGCGGACCGGGCTGCGGACGGTGTCCGCCGAGGGCACCGAGTGCCCGGTGACGGTGTCCTGCGAGTGGATTCCGGCGCCGTACGAGGAGTTCGGCGACGGCGACTACGGCAACCACGACCTGGGCAACCGGCCTGCCGGCCAGAGCATCCGGTACATCGTCGTCCATGACACCGAGGGCGCCTGGAACGGCGTACTGACCATGGTCCAGGACCCGACCTACGTGTCCTGGAACTACACGCTGCGCTCGACGGACGGGCACATCGCGCAGCATGTGAAGGCGAAGGACGTGGCCTGGCACGCGGGCAACTGGTACGTCAACGCCAAGTCGATCGGGCTGGAGCACGAAGGCTTCCTCGCGAATCCGGACGCCTGGTACACGGAGGCGATGTACCGGGCGTCGGCGCGGCTGGTGCAGTATCTGGCGGCCAAGTACGGCATCCCGCTGGACCGGCAGCACATCCTCGGCCATGACAACGTGCCGGGTCCGACCACCTCGACGGTCTCCGGAATGCACACCGACCCGGGCCCGTACTGGGACTGGCAGCACTACTTCACCCTGCTGGGCCGCCCCTTCGAGCCCACGGTCGATGCGGACGGCGACAGCAGCTTGGTGACGATCCGGCCGGACTACGCGTCGAACCGGCCGGTGTACACGGGCTGCGCCACGGCGGGCCAGGCGTGCGCGGCCCACGGTTCGAGCGAGGTCCGCCTGTACTCCCAGCCGGACACCACCTCGGCACTCATCAAGGACATCGGGACGCACCCCACGGGCGACGGCACGTCGACGATCGGCGTCAACGACATCGGGTCGCGGGCCTCCACCGGCCAGCAGTACGCGGTCGCGGAGCGCAGGGGCGACTGGACGGCGATCTGGTACCTGGGCCAGAAGGCCTGGTTCCAGAACCCGGCGGCGAACCCGACGGCGGTGAGCGGTGTCGGCACGCTGGTGACACCGAGGGACGGTCTGACGGAGATCCCGGTGTACGGAAGGGCGTACCCGGAGGCCTCGGCCTATCCGGCGGGCGTCCCGGCCCAGGCGGTCTCGCCGCTGCCGTACAAGCTGCCCGCGGGCCAGAAGTACGTGGCCGGGGACAAGGTGCCGGGCGAGTACTACTACGCGGTCACCTTCGACACGTCCGCGCACCGGGTCGTGGTCGGCCAGGACCAGTACTACGAGATCCAGTTCGGCCACCGGGTGGCGTTCGTGAGGGCGGCGGACGTACGACTGACGCTCCGCTGAGCAAAGCGCTACAGGGCGGGGGCCTGGCCCCCGCCCTGTACGCAACCAGCGTCGATCACGTCACTGGGTCTGGAAAAGCTCCGCGGGCAGCGGCTTCAGCAGGGCGTACAGGTCGTCGGTGATCGGGCGGTCCCATGCCGCGATGGTCACCAGCACGTTGTCGCTGCGGTCGAACTGCACGCAGGCGATCCGGCTCTCGGAGAGCTTGAGGCGGCGCACGATCAGGAGGTTGTCGCCCTGCATCACCGGGACGTCCTCGGTGCCGACGACGGTGACCTCCTCCTCGTTCTCCAGGGCCAGCAGCAGCTGGGCGACCTCGAACGGGACCTCGTCCTCGGCGACGTCACGGGCCGGGGAGCCCTCCGGCAGATTGCCGATGACCATCGCGGGACCACGGCCACCGAACAGGTCGTAGCGCAGAAACACCCCCTGGCAGCTGCCGTCGGGCGCGGGCAGCAGGCCCGCACCCAGATTGCCGGGCCAGTCACCCGGATCCATGGCCAGAACATCGAAGTCGGGGCCGGCGGGAGTGGCACTGCGGCGGCGGAGGAACGACATACAGCAATGGTACGTGTCCCGCCGGACCTCCATGCCCCTCGGGCACCGCCGACCGACACCGCGCTAGCTCGCCTGCTTGTGCCGCTCGTGATGGCGGGCGACCCGGGCCCGGTTCCCGCAGGCCGGCCTGCACCACTCCTGGCGCGGGTGCTCCTTGAGGAAGTAGCGCACGCAGCGCGGTGCGTGGCAGGCCCGCAGCCGAGCCCGGTCCGGGCCGGCGAGAAAGGTGACAGCGGCCTGCGCGAGGACGGCCACGATCTCCTCCTCGCCGCGTACGCCCTGGTGGCGTACGACGGGTTCGGCGTCGTCGGCCCAGTCGAGCACGGGGACGGTGGGCGTACGGGCGGCGGCCTCGTTGAGCCGCCGCAGCGCCTCGGGCAGGGGCAGCAGCCGTGCCGCGTCCGCCGGGCTCGGCTCGCCGGGCCGCACCGCGCGGGCGAACAGGGTGCGGACGGCGGCACGGAGTTCTCGTACGGCGGTCAGGGCGGCCTCGTCAGCGACGAAGCGGTCGGTGTCCGGCAGGGTGTCGCGGTGGGCGCGCACCCAGGTGGTGAGGCCGGTGGGGCCGGTGAGGTCGTCGGCGACACCGCCCTCACCGTCATGGCGGACGGTGAGAGCAAGGTCGAGGGCGAGCCGCGCGTCGCTGGTGATCAGGTCCCGCATGGCCCTAATGCTAAGCCCCGCCACACCCATTAGCGCGATTTTTCCTCGCCCCCGCCGCCCCTACCCGTCCCATCCTCGGGGGCGCTGCCCCCGAACCCCCGCTCCTCAAACGCCGGAGGGGCTGAATACCCAGCCCAGGGGGGTCTGGGGGCGCAGCCCCCAGGGATGGGACGGGTAGGGGCGGCGGGGGCGAGAAAGCATCAGGTCAGGTCGAACTCCCCTTCCCGTGCCCCCGACACGAACGCGCCCCATTCCGCGGGCGTGAAAATCAGGGAAGGGCTGTGCGGGCGGCCACTGTTGCGCATCGCGATGAATCCCTCGACAAAGGCGATCTGGACATCCCCCCGCCCACTGCTGCTGGACTGCCAGTCGGCGTTGCTGAGGTCCAGCTCCGGCTTGTCCCAGCCCGCGAGCGGGTGCTCCTGGATCGTGCTCTCGGCCACGTCCGTGCTCCTCCCGGTTTCGTCGTCCGCGGTCAGCCTAGCCATCGCTTCCTGCCGCCGACAGGCCACGTGAGGGGGATGCTTCAGGAGGTGGGCGGTTCGCTGCCGACGAGCCACATCGAAAAGAACTGGGAGCCGCCCCCGTAGGCGTGCCCAAGGACCCGGCGAGCCCCGTCCACCTGGTGTTCTCCGGCCAGCCCGCGCACCTGAAGCGCCGCTTCCGCGAAGCGGATCATGCCCGAGGCACCGATCGGATTGGTGGACAGAACACCGCCCGACATGTTGACCGGCAGGTCCCCGTCCAGCTCGGTGACCCCGGACTCCGTCAGCTTCCAGCCCTCACCCTCCGCCGCGAAGCCGAGGTTCTCCAGCCACATGGGTTCGTACCAGGAGAACGGTACGTACATCTCGACGGCGTCGATGTCCCGCCGGGGGTCGGCGATCCCGGCCTGCCGGTACACGTCGGCCGCGCAGTCCCGGCCCGCCTTCGGCGACACGGCGTCCTTGCCCGCGAAGAGCGTGGGTTCGCTGCGCATCGCGCCGCCGTGCAGCCAGGCGGGCGGGCGCGGTGAGCGGGCGGCTCCGGCGCGGTCGGTGAGGACCATCGCGACGGCGCCGTCGGAGGACGGGCAGGTCTCGGAGTAGCGGATCGGGTCCCACAGCATCGGCGAGGCCTGGACCTTCTCCAGCGTGATGTCGTGCTCGTGCAGATGCGCGTACGGGTTCTTGAGCGCGTTGCGCCGGTCCTTGTACGCGACGAGCGAGCCGACCGTGTCGGGGGCGCCGCTGCGTCGCATGTACGCACGGACGTGCGGGGCGAAGAAACCGCCCGCCCCGGCCAGCAGGGGCTGCTGGAAGGGGATCGGCAGGGACAGTCCCCACATGGCGTTCGACTCGGACTGTTTCTCGTAGGCCAGGGTGAGGACGGTGGCATGGACGCGGGACCTGACGAGGTTGGTGGCGACGAGCGCCGTGGACCCACCGACCGAGCCCGCCGTGTGCACGCGCAGCATCGGTTTCCCGACCGCGCCGAGCGCGTCGGCGAGATACAGCTCGGGCATCATGACGCCCTCGAAGAAGTCGGGCGCCTTGCCGATGACGACGGCGTCGATGTCGGCCCACGTCAACTCGGCATCCGCGAGAGCCCGTTGAGCGGCCTCTCGCACCAACCCGGCCATGGACACGTCCCGTCGGGCAGCGACATGCCTGGTCTGGCCGATCCCGACGACCGCCACGGGTTCACTGGGCATGACGGGGCTCCCCTTCTAGTACGGCGACCAGGTTCTGCTGGAGGCAGGGCCCGGAGGTGGCGTGGGCGAGGGCCCGGTCGGACTCGCCCCGGTGGATCCGGGCGGCGGCCTCGCCGATGCGGACGAGCCCGGCGGCCATGATCGGGTTGGCGGCGAGGGCACCCCCGGAGGGGTTCACGCGGACCTCGTCGCCCAACCGCAGGGCTTTCCTCAGGACCACCTCCTGCGAGGTGAACGGCGCGTGCAACTCGGCGGTGTCCACGGGCCGTTCGAAGGCGCCGGCCTTCTCGGCGGCGAGGCGCGTCGACGGCGAGTCGGTCAGCTCACGTACGCCCAGCGAGTGCGCCTCGATGCGGTGGTCGATGCCCCGGATCCAGGCGGGCCGCTCGCACAGTTCCCGGGCTCGGTCTCCGGCCGCGAGGATCACGGCGGCGGCCCCGTCGCCGATCGGCGGACAGTCCCCGGTGCGGAGGGGACGTACGACATATTCCCCCTGCACCACCGAACCCCGTAGCTGGGCATGGGAGTTGGCCTGGGCATCCGCCCGGCTCCGGGCGGCGACGGCGGCGAGCGCGGGCTCGTCCGTGTAGCCCTCGTCGATGAGCGCCTGCGCCTGGAGGGCGGCGAGCGCCACGGAGTCCGGCCACAGGGGGGCCACGTAGTACGGGTCGAGTTGCCGGGTCAGGACGTCCCGCACCGAGCCCGGTGAGGACTTGCCGTACGAGTAGACCAGCGCGGTGTCGGTGTCACCTGTCATCAGCTTGGTCCAGGCCTCGTACAGCGCCCATGCCCCGTCCATCTCCACGTGGGACTCGGAGATCGGCGGCCAGGCGCCGACGCCGTCGAGGGCCAGGGTGAAGGAGAAGGCGCGGCCGGCGAGGTAGTCGGAGGAGCCGGAGCAGGTGAAGCCGATGTCGCTGGTCTTCAGGCCGGTCTGGTCGAGGACCTCGTGCAGGACCGGCATGAGCATCTCGACTTCGGACAACTCGTCGCTGGTCCGCCGGTGTTCGGTCTGTGCGAAGGCGACGACGGCGATCTCGCGTGTCACAGCGACTCCTTGTACGTCTCGTAGTCCGCGTCGGGCTCGCCGGTGGGCCGGTAGTGGTCGGGGTAGCGGCCCCCTTCTGTCCACACCGGTTCGACGCGCAGCCCCATGCGCACCTGGTCGTACGGGATGCCGCCGATCCGGCCGTGCAGGGCGAGGTCGGCGCCGTCGAGGGCGATGTGGGCGTAGACGTACGGCACTTCGATGTCGAGGTTGCGCGCCTTGATGTTGACGATGCAGAACGTGGTGACCGTGCCACCGGGGCCCACCTCGACCTGCTCGGACGTGGCGACACCGCAGGTGGGACAGGCGCCCCTCGGCGGGACGTACACCTTCCGGCAGGACGGGCAGCGTTCGCCGACGATCCGCCGGTCGGCGAGGGCCGTGATGTAGGCGGTCTGGGCACGGCCGGGCGAGTAGGTGTAGTCGAGTCGGGCCTCGGCGACGATGCCGGTCACCATCGACTCGAACTGCCCGTCGTGGTCGGGCGGTTCACCCGCGCTCGGGCTGTCGTACGGCTCGAAGCAGGCAATGTCCGTGATCGCGCCGGAGCGTTCCGCCGCCCAGCGGACGCGGACGCGCATGCCGGTGTGGACGGCATCGGGGCCGGGGGCGTCGAGGGCGTGCAGGAGGGTGGTGTCGGCGCCGTCGAGGCGGACCAGGACCCAGGCGAAGGGCGTGTCGAGGGGCTGGCCCCGGCGCGGGGCGTGGTTCCAGGCCCAGGTGGTGACGGTGCCGGTGGGGGCGACCTCGACCAGGTCGCGTATCTCGTCGGCGGTCACCGGGTCGTACTCGACGGGTGGGACGAGGGTGCGGCCGTCGGTGGTGCGGACCCCGAGGACGACCTGTTCGCGCAGGCCGGTGAGGAAGGCGCTCTGGACGGGGCCCAGGGAACGGGTGAAGGGGAATTCGACGACCAGGGGGGCTTTGAGGACTTCGGTGGTCATCCGGGGTGCTCCTTCGCGGGGTCAGGCGCGCCGGTAGACGGGCGGGCGCTTCTCGGCGAAGGCACGGGTGCCTTCCTTGGCGTCGGCGGTGTCGAAGATGGGCCAGCCTCGCTTGAGTTCGGCGGCGAGGCCGTCGGTCTCGGTCAGTTCGGCGGTCTCGTAGACGGAGGCCTTCACGGCTTCCACAGCCAGCGGGCCGCAGGCGTTGATCCGTTCGGCGATCTCCAACGCCTTGTCGAGGGCGGTTCCGTCGGGGACCACGTGCCCGATCAGGCCGATCGCGGCTGCCTCCTGGGCGGTGTACGGGCGGCCGGTCAGCAGCATTTCCAGGGCGTGGGTGCGCGGGATCTGGCGTTGGAGGCGGACCGTGGAGCCGCCGATCGGGAAGAGGCCGCGTTTGACCTCGAAGAGCCCGAAGGTCGCCGACTCGCCCGCGACCCTGATGTCGGTGCCCTGGATGATCTCGGTGCCGCCGGCGACGCAGTACCCCTCGATCGCGGAGATCACCGGTTTGCGGGGGCGGTGATGGCGCAGCATCGCCTTCCAGTGCAGATCGGGGTCCGCCTTGAGCCGGTGGCGGTACTGCTCGCCCTCCATTCCGTTCCCGGCCAGGGCCTTCAGGTCCATCCCCGCGCAGAAGGCGCCCCCGGCTCCGGTGAGCACGATGGAGCGGACGGCGTCGTCCTCGTCCGCCTCGACCCAGCCGTCGTACAGCCCGACGAGCATCGGCAGCGAGAGCGCGTTCTTGGCCTCCGGCCTGTTGAGCGTGAGGACCAGTGTGGCGTTCTCGCGCCGCACGGTCAGGTGTTCCGTGCCACCCATCGACCGTCTCCCCTCTGAAAGAACGAGAACAGGTGAAAGAACGAGAACAGGTTGCAGGAGCGGAGGAAGCACTTCAAGGGTTTTCTGACAGGTAGTCAGATTTCTTCGACGCGGCCCCTTCACAGTTGCCGCACCCTTTGCTCTGATGACCGGCGAGCCGACAACCGCAAGCAGTGCCCGGGGTCAGGAGGAGCGGTGGAGTACAACCTTGCCGACCTGTTCGAGTCGGTGGTCGACGTGGTGCCCGACCGCGCGGCACTGATGTACATCGACCATCCGGGCACGGGCGCGGAACGCCGTCTGACCTACGCGGAGTTGGACGCCGCCGCCAACCGGGTCGCCCATCATCTGATCGACAACGGGATCCGTCCGGGCGAGCATCTGGGGCTGCATCTCTACAACGGGATCGAGTACCTCCAGACCGTGCTGGGGTGCCTGAAGGCGCGAGTCGTGCCGGTCAACGTCAACTACCGCTATGTGGAAGACGAGTTGGCGTATCTCTACCGGGACGCCGACCTCGTCGCCCTGGTCTTCGACGCGGAGTTCACGGAGCGGGTGGCGGGGGTACGGCCCCGGGCCACGGCGTTGCGGCATCTGATCCGGGTGGGCGAACCGGCCCCGGACGCGCCCGAGTTGGACGCGGTGGCCTTCGCCGATGCCGAGGCCGCCGGGTCACCCGGGCGCGGCTTCCCGGACCGTTCCGGCGACGACCAGTTCATCATCTACACCGGCGGCACCACCGGTATGCCCAAGGGGGTGATGTGGCGTCAGGAGGACCTGTTCTTCTCGGGGTTGGGCGGTGGCGCCCCGACCGGCGAGCCGGTCAAGTCCCCGCAGGAGCTGGCCGAGCGGGTCGCGGCCGGCGGTGACGGGATCACGTTCTTCCCCACTCCCCCGCTGATGCACGGCACCTCGACCCTGACCGCGTTCATCGCCTTCAACTTCGGCCAACGGGTGGTGATCCACCGCAAGTTCGTGCCGGAGGAAGTGCTGCGCACGATCGAGAAGGAGAAGGTCACCAGCGTGTCCCTGGTGGGCGACGCCATGCTGCGTCCACTGATCGACGCGCTCAACGGGCCGATGAAGGGCACGGACTGCTCGTCCGTGTTCAGCGTCTCGTCGTCCGGCGCGATCATGTCGGAGACGGTGCGTGCCCAGTTCCAGGCCCTGGTGCCGAACTGCATGGTGCTGAACAACTTCGGGTCGTCGGAGTCCGGCTTCAACGGTACGGCGACCGAGGACTCGGGCCCGGGGCGCGGCTTCCGTATCCGCGTCAACTCCCGTACGCAGGTGGTGGATCCGGCCACCCACGAGCCGGTTCCGCCGGGCGAGGTGGGCCGGATCGCCCAGCGCGGCCACGTACCCCTCGGCTACTACAACGACCCCCGGAAGACGGCGGAGACCTTCTTCGAGAAGGACGGCGAGCGGTGGTCGCTGCTCGGCGACATGGCGACGGTCGACGAGGAGGGTGTCGTCATCGTCCTGGGCCGGGGCTCGCAGTGCATCAACACCGGCGGGGAGAAGGTGTATCCGGAGGAGGTCGAGCAGGCGCTCAAGTCCCATCCGGACGTGTACGACGCTCTGGTGGCCGGCGTTCCGGACGCGACGTGGGGCAACCATGTGGCGGCGGTGGTGCAGTTGCGCGAGGGGGCGACGCGGCCAAGCCTGACAGACGTACAACTGCACTGCCGTACGCAGCTGGCGGGTTACAAGATCCCCCGGCAGCTGGTCATCGCGGAGGCGATCCAGCGGTCGCCGAGTGGCAAGGCGGACTACCGGTGGGCGCGTGAAGTGGCCGTAGCCGCAGATCAGTAAGGGTTTGTTCAACGTCGGGTCAATGATCGCGCGGGACTGAACCGGAGGTGAATGCGAGCCGTACCGGTAGTGTCGGCGTCGGCCGTTTCGGCCGCTTCGTCACGCACCACCGGTCATCGCACGGAAGGACACTTCGGTGTCGCACCTCACGCCCCCTCGTCAACTCCCGGAGCCGGACGCGGACTCACCGAACGGGACCACGGCCGAGGATTCCTCGGCCGCTCCCGAGGTGAAGGACACCGAGCCCGACGCCCCGGCGGACCTGGATCCGGCACACGAGGAAGCGGCCGAGGCGACCGGGCCGACGACGACCGCCGAGGCGGAGGAATCCGCCGACGCGACGGCATCCGATCCTGCGTCCACCGACGAACCCGACCCGAGCGACGGGGCCGCCGCCGCCTCCGTCCGCCCCGGCTGGTTCGGCTGGCGCCGTCGTTTCCCCCGCGCCGCACGTGGCGTGCGGGTGGGCACGAGTGTCCTGGCCGGTGTGCTGGTGCTCGGCGCGCTCCTCATACCCAACCGGCTCGACCGGATCACCCCCCAGTCGTTCCTCCGCCTGCCCGTCGAGGCGATCTTCCTCGCAGCTGTGCTGCTCGTCCTGCCGTCGAGGGCACGGCGGATCACGGCGGTCGTCCTGGGGGCGTTCCTCGGGCTGTCCACCGTCCTGAAGTGTCTCGACATGGGCTTCTACCAGACCCTCGCCCGGCCGTTCGACCTGGTCTTCGACTGGGTGCTGCTGAACGACGCGGCGGACTTCCTGAAGGACTCGCTCGGTCGCTCGGGCGAGGTGCTCGTGGTGATCGGCGTGATCGTCCTGCTGATCGCGGTTCTCGTGCTGAGCGCGCTCGCGATGGTGCGGCTGGCCGACCTGATGGCCCGGCACCGCCCCGTGGCCGTGCGCGGCACGCTGGTCCTCGGCACCGCGTGGATCGTCTGCTTCACCATGAGCGTGCAGCCGGGCGGTGTGACGATCGCGACCAAGGGCTACTCCCAGTACCTCACCAACAAGGTGCAGTACGTCCGCGAAGGCCTCGGGGACGCCGAGGTCTTCGAGAAGCAACTGCACGTCGACGCCTTCGCCGGCACCCCGTCCGACCAACTGCTGACGGGGCTGCGCGGCAAGGACGTGCTGTTCACCTTCGTCGAGAGCTACGGCCGGGTGGCGATCGACGATCCGACGATGGCGCCGGAGATCGACAAGACGCTCAAGGAGGGCGACGCCAGGCTCAGGTCCGCCGGGTTCGCGGCGCGCAGCGGCTGGCTCACGTCACCCGTGACGGGCGCCGGCAGCTGGCTCGCCCACACGACGTTCCTGTCCGGCCTGTGGGTCAAGAACCAGCAGCGGTACCGGACCGTGACGACCAGTGACCGCGCCTCCCTCACCAGCTACTTCCAGAAGACCGGCGCCTGGCGCACGGTCGGCATCGTCCCCGGCGTCCGCAAGTCCTGGCCCGAGGGCAAGTACTTCGGCCTCGACAACATCTACGACTCCACGCACCTGGGCTACCAGGGGCCGTTCTTCAGCTGGACCCCGGTGCCGGACCAGTTCACCCTGGAGGCCTTCCAGAAGCTGGAGCACGGCAAGAAGGACCGCGACCCGATCATGGCGGAGATCATCCTGGCCTCCAGCCACAACCCCTGGTCCCCCATCGCCCGCACGATCGACTGGAACGACCTCGGGGACGGTACGGTCTTCAACAAGATCAAGGCGGAGGGCACGAACCCCACGGAGGTCTGGAAGAGCGCCAAGCGCGTACGGACCGAGTACCGCAAGGCCATCCAGTACTCCCTGGACAGCCTGACCCAGTGGGTCCAGCGCTGCGGCGACGACAACACCGTCCTGGTCTTCCTGGGCGACCACCAGCCCGTCCCGACGGTCACCGGGGGCAGCGCCAACAGGGACGTGCCGGTGACGATCGTCGCCCGCGACCCGAAGGTGCTGGACCGCGTGGCCGACTGGGGCTGGACGGACGGCCTCAAGCCCGCGGCCGACGCCCCCAAGTGGGGCATGGACCAGTTCCGCGACCGCTTCATGACGGCGTACGGACCGGAGAAGAAGTAGCGCGGTCCGCGCGGAGGACCGGCTCCACCGGAGCCGGGACCTCCGTCGGCCGTGTCTCTTGGCGTACGACCTCTTGCAAGCACCGAGCCCTCCTGGATTACTGATCCAGAGCACCTCGACCGAATGGTCGGTCGCCGGTGCCGGACCAGGTGGCCGCGATGTGAGGGAGACGCCCGATGGCGGATGCGACGGAGTGGCTGGACGCGGGCGAGCGTCTCGACGCGGAGGCGCTGCGCGCCCTCCAGTTGGAGCGGCTGCGGACCTCGCTGCGGTACGCCTACGACAACGTGCCCTTCTACCGCGAGTCCTTCGACAAGGCGGGCGTACGCCCGGACGACTGTCGTTCCCTCGCCGATCTGGCCCTGTTCCCCTTCACCACCAAGGCGGACCTGCGCGACACCTACCCGTACGGGATGTTCGCCGTCCCCCGGGACCGGGTCCGCCGGATCCACGCGTCGAGCGGCACCACCGGGCGCCCCACGGTCGTCGGCTACACGGACAACGACCTGTCCCTGTGGGCCGACCTGGTGGCCCGTTCGATCCGCGCGGCGGGCGGCAGGCCGGGCGACACGGTCCATGTGGCGTACGGATACGGCCTGTTCACCGGCGGTCTCGGCGCGCACTACGGCGCCGAACGGCTCGGCTGTACGGTGATCCCCGCGTCCGGCGGTATGACGGCCCGCCAGGTCCAGCTGATCCGGGATCTGGAGCCCGGGATCATCATGGTGACGCCCTCCTATCTTCTGACGATCCTCGACGAGTTCGAGAAGCAGGGCGTCGATCCTCGGAGTACTTCCCTACGGGTCGGCATCTTCGGGGCCGAGCCGTGGACCGAACGGATGCGCGAGGAGATCGAGGAGCGGTTCGCGATCGACGCCGTCGACATATACGGGCTGTCGGAGGTGATCGGCCCGGGGGTCGCCCAGGAGTGCGTGGAGACCAAGGACGGTCTGCATGTCTGGGAGGACCACTTCTTCCCGGAGGTCGTCGACCCGATCACGGGCGAGGTGCTGCCGGAGGGGGCGAAGGGGGAACTGGTGTTCACCTCGCTCACCAAGGAGGCGATGCCCGTGATCCGCTACCGGACCCGGGATCTGACGCGTCTGCTGCCCGGTACGGCGCGGGTCTTCCGGCGGATGGAGAAGGTCACCGGGCGCAGCGACGACATGCTGATCGTGCGCGGGGTGAACCTCTTCCCCACCCAGATCGAGGAGATCGTGCTGCGCACTCCGGGCGTCGCACCCCACTTCCAGCTCCGGCTCACACGCGAGTCCCGCCTCGACCTCCTCACCGTCCGCGCCGAGGCCCGCCCCGGCGCCACCCCCGAGATCCGGGACGCAGCGGCCCACGCCATCGTGACGGCGGTGAAGGACGGCATCGGGATCTCGGCGGCGGTGGAGATCGTGGCGCCGGAGACACTGGAGCGGTCGGTGGGGAAGATCAGGCGGGTGGTGGATCTCAGGCCTGACTGAGATCCCGACTGACCAAGAGATTCGCAGGTCAGGTGCCGTTGTCAGTGGTCGGCTCTAGTGTGGGTGGCGAGAAGAGGATCCGCGCCGAGGAGACAAAGAGGTTCCCCATGACGACTCTGCCCGACAGGCCGAACAGCGCGTTGCTCGTCATCGACGTCCAGAACGGCGTGGTGGCCGGCGGCCACAACCGCGAGGCCGTGATCGCGAACATCGGCACCCTGGTCGACAAGGCCCGCGCGGAGGACGTGACCGTGGTCTGGGTGCAGCATTCCAGCGACGAGTTCAAGGCCGGCAGCGAACCCTGGGAGATCGTGCCGGAACTGGTCCGCCGGGACGCCGAACCCCTGGTCCACAAGAGGTACGGCGACTCCTTCGAGGCCACCGACCTGGAGTCCGTCCTCGCCGAGCACGGCGTCGGCCGACTGGTCGTCACGGGCGCCCAGTCCGACGCGTGCGTCCGCGCGACCCTGCACGGCGGCTTCGTGCGCGGGTACGACGTGACCCTGGTCGGCGACGCCCACACCACGGAGGACCTCACGGAGTACGGCGCGCCGATCCCGGCCGAGGTCATCTCGCACACCAACCTCTACTGGCAGTACCAGACCGCGCCGGGACGTACCGCCGGGACGGTCAGTACGGCGGAACTGGCTTTCGCGGGCAACGACAAGGAGTGACGGTCAGGAGTCCGCGAATCGGTCCCTGAGTTCCCGCTTGAGGATCTTCCCGCTCGCGTTGCGCGGCAGCTCGTCCACGAACACCACCCGCTTCGGTGCCTTGAAGTGGGCGAGCTTCTCGCGGGCGTGGGCGATGAGTTCGGCCTCCGTGACCTCGCCGCGCGGGACGACGACCGCCGTGACCGCCTCGATCCAGCGCTCGTCGGGCAGGCCGACGACGGCCGCCTCGGCGACCGACTCATGGGTGTACAGGGCGTCCTCGACCTGGCGTGAGGCGATCAGTACGCCACCGGAGTTGATGACGTCCTTCACCCGGTCGACGACGGTGTAGTAGCCGTCGGCGTCCCGGACGACGAGGTCACCGGAGTGGAACCAGCCGTCGCGGAAGGCGGCGCTCGTCTCCTCGGGCTTGTCCCAGTAGCCCTCGCACAACTGCGGGGACCGGTAGACGACTTCACCGGGGGTGCCGTCGGGCACGTCCTCGCCGTCCTCGTCGACCACCCGGGCGTCCACGAACAGCACCGGACGCCCGCAGGAGTCCAGTCGGCCCTTGTGCTCAAAGGGCCCGAGAACCATGGAGAGGGGGCCGATCTCACTCTGACCGAAGCAGTTGTAGAAGGCGAGTTTCGGGAGCCGCTCGCGCAGCCGTTCCAGGACCGGGACCGGCATGATCGACGCCCCGTAGTAGGCCTTGCGCAGTCCGCTCAGGTCGCGGGTCGCGAAGTCGGGGCGGTTGGCCAGGCCGATCCACACGGTCGGCGGCGCGAACAGGCTGTCCGCCCGGCCGGCCTCGACGAGGTCGAGGATCGTGTCGCCGTCCGGTGCGTCGAGGACGACGTTCGTCGCGCCGACGGCGAGATACGGCAGCAGGAACACATGCATCTGGGCCGAGTGGTAGAGCGGCAGCGAGTGCACGGGCAGGTCGCCTGCGCTCAGGTCCAGGGCAGCGATCGCGCTCAGGTACTCGTGCACCAGAGAGCGGTGGGTCATCATCGCGCCCTTGGGGAGCGCGGTCGTCCCGGACGTGTAGAGCAGCTGCACCAGGTCCTCGGTGCGCGAGTCGGGACCGTCGTAGGGGGCGGTGTCGGCCAGGCGGGCGAGGAGCGAGTCGTCGGCGTCGCGGAGCGGCAGGGTCCGTACGCCGTCGGGGAGTTGGGCCGCGAGGTCCGGGTCCGCCAGGACCAGGGTGCTGCCGGACTGGTCGACGAGATACACGAGGTCGTCACCGGTCAGGTTCTGGTTGACGGGGACGTGCACGAGTCCGGCGCGGGCGCAGGCGAGGAAAGCGATCAGATAGGCGTCCGAGTTGTGGCCGTAGGCGGCGACCCGGTCACCGGGGGCCAGGCCCTCGCCGCGCAGCAGGCCCGCCGCGCGGGAGACGGCCTCGTCCAGTTCCTCGTAGGTCCAGGAGCGCTCTCGGTACTCGACCGCGACCCGCGCCGGAACGCGCTGGGCGCTGCGTCGCAGGACCCCGTCAACCGTGCTGCCGTATTGCTGCGTCATAACCCGTGATCCTGGTTCCGGCCCCCAAGGAGGTCAAGCGCCGAAGCAGGTCAGCGCACACATAGTGCACATACCCCTAGGTACGCTCAACCGCCCTTTCCCCCGATGATGTTGGGAGGCACGATGCGCACCCGCACAAGACGGTTCGTCGTCACGGCCGTCGCGTTACTCACCGCCACGACAGCACTGCCGGCCGCCACGGCGCAGAGCCGGCAACAACAGGCAGCAGAAGCCGCACAGGCGTCACAGCAACATCCGTCCCAGGGCGGCCTGTCGGCCGTGATCCGCTACACCGAGTACGGCATCCCGCACATCGTCGCGAAGAACTACGCGAACCTCGGCTTCGGCAACGGCTGGGCGCAGGCCGCCGATCAGGTGTGCGTGCTCGCCGACGGTTTCACGACCCTGCGCGGCGACCGCTCGCGCTACTTCGGACCGGACGCGGCAACCGACTTCTCGCTCTCCGACGCCTCCGACAACCTCTCCAGCGACCTGTACTTCCGTGGCGTGCGGGACAGCGGCACGGTCGAGCGCCTGCTCGCCCAGCCCGCGCCGCAGGGTCCGAGCAAGGCCGTCAAGGACCTGATGAACGGCTGGGCGGCCGGCTACAACGCCTGGCTGAAGCAGAACCGGGTCAAGGACCCGGCGTGCGCGGGAGCGTCCTGGGTCCGGCCGGTGACCGGTCTCGACGTGGCCACCCGCGCGTACGCCCTCGCGGTGCTCGGCGGCCAGGGCGGCATGGTGAACGAGATCACCACCGCGCAGCCGCCCGCCACAGCTGCGGCCACCACCGGCTCCTCCCTTCCGGACGCCTCTGCCGCCGCCAAGGGCGCGCGCGAGCTGTTCGACATCTCCGACATGGGCTCCAACGCCGTGGCGTTCAACGGCGGTACGACCGCCAACGGGCGCGGTCTGCTGCTCGGCAACCCGCACTACCCGTGGCAGGGCGGGCGCCGGTTCTGGCAGTCCCAGCTGACGATCCCGGGTGAACTGAACGTCGCGGGCGGGTCGTTGCTCGGCTCCCCGACCATTTCCATCGGGTACAACGCGAACGTGGCGTGGAGCCACACCGTGTCCACCGGTGTGCCGCTCAGCCTGCACCAGCTGAAGCTGGACCCCGCCGACCCGACGACGTACCTGGTCGACGGCAAGCCGGAGCGGATGACACGCCGGTCGGTGACCGTCCCGGTGAAGGACGGCGCGCCGGTGACCCGCACCCAGTGGTGGACCCGCTACGGCCCGGTCATCCTGTCCCCCAGCACCGGGCTTCCGTTGCCGTGGACCACGACAACGGCGTACGCGCTGAACGACCCGAACGCGGCGAACCTGCGCTTCTACGACACCTCGCTCGACTTCAGCAAGGCGCGCGGCACGGACGACGTCCTCGATTCCCTCGACGAGCACCAGGGCATTCCCTGGGTGAACACCGTCGCCGCCGACTCCTCGGGACACTCGCTGTTCGCCCAGTCGCAGGTACTGCCCCGGGTCACCAACGAGTTGGCGGCGGCGTGTTCGACCCCGCTCGGCAAGGTCACCTACCCGGCGGCAGGGGTCGCGATCCTCGACGGCTCACGCACCGACTGCGCGATCGGCGACGACCCGGACGCCGTGGCGCCCGGGATATTCGGGCCCGCGCGGATGCCGACGCTGCGGGACACGCCGTATGTCGAGAACTCCAACGACAGTGCGTGGCTGACCAACCTGGACCGGCCGATCACCGGCTACGAGCGGATCTTCGGCCCGGAGCGTACGACCGCCTCGCCGCGTACCCGCGGTGCCGTCGCGGACGTGGCGGCGCTGGCCGCGAAGGGCGGGCTGACGGTCGCGGATCTCCAGCGGCAGCAGTTCGCGAACCGCTCGACGACGGGTGCGCTGGCCGCGGCCGACGCGGCCCGGGCGTGCGCGGCGCTGCCCGGCGGCACGGCAACGGGCACGGACGGAACGGCAGTTGACGTCGGCGAGGCCTGCGGTGTGCTGGCGTCCTGGGACCGCACCATGAACAGCGACAGCCGGGGTGCGCTGCTCTTCGACCGGTTCTGGCGGAAGCTCCTCGCCGCCGTGCCTGCCCCGCAGCGCTGGAAGGTGCCGTTCTCGGCGGCGGACCCGGTCGGCACGCCCAACACGCTGAACACGGAAGCGCCGGGCTTCACCAAGGCCCTCGCCGACGCGGTGACGGAGCTGCGGGCGGCGGGCATCCCGCTGAACTCCCGGCTCGGGGACCACCAGTACGTCGTACGGAAGGGTCAGCGTCTGCCCGTCGGTGGCGGTACGGAGTCCCTGGGGGTGTGGAACAAGATCGAGCCCGTGTGGGACACGGCGAACGGTGGTTACCGGGACAGCGCGTTCGGGTCCAGCCACATCCAGGCCGTGGGCTGGGACGGCAGCCGCTGCCCGGTGGCCCGCACGCTGCTGACGTACTCCCAGTCGTCGAACGCCGACTCGCCGCACTTCGCGGACCAGACGCGGCTGTTCTCGGCCGAGAAGTGGGTCAGCGCGCGGTTCTGCGAGAAGGACATCCTGTCGTCGCCCGCGCTGCGGGTGATCCGGGTGCACGGCTGACGCACGTACGGTCAGGCCGGTGTGGTCCCGTCCCGTCTCCGGGGCGGGACCACATCGCACGGCCGCTCACACGGGCCGCGTACGGCCCTCCCAGTACGGGTCCCGCAACCGCCTCTTGTACAGCTTGCCGTTGGGATCGCGCGGCATCCGGTCGATGAAGTCGACGCTCTTCGGCCGCTTGTACCCGGCGAGTTGGCGGGCGCAGTGGCCGAGGATCTCGTGGGCCAGCTCGGGGCCCGGCAGGTGTCCGGGCGCGGCCTCCACGACCGCCTTGACCTCCTCTCCCCAGTCGTCGTGCGGGATGCCGAAGGCGGCGGCGTCGGCGACGGCGGGGTGGGCGAGCAGGGCGGCCTCGATCTCGGCGGGGTAGATGTTGACCCCGCCCGAGATGATCATGTCGATCTTGCGGTCCCGGAGGAAGAGATAGCCGTCCTCGTCCAGGAGGCCCAGGTCGCCGACGGTGAAGAAGTCGCCGATGCGGTTCTTCTGCGTCTTGCCCTCGTCCTTGTGGTAGGCGAAGCCGCCGGTGCTCATCTTCATGTAGACGGTGCCGAGTTCGCCGGGCGGCAGCCGGTTGCCGTCGTCGTCGAAGATGGCGAGTTCGCTGATCGGCCAGGCCTTGCCGACCGTGCCGGGCTTCTTCAGCCAGTCCTCGGCGGTCGCGAACGCCCCGCCGCCCTCGCTGGCCGCGTAGTACTCCTCCACACAGTCGCCCCACCAGTCGATCATCGCCCGTTTCACATGGTCGGGGCAGGGCGCGGCGCCATGGATGGCGTGCCGCATGGACGACACGTCGTACGTCCGCCGCACGTCCTCCGGCAGTGCCAGCAGCCGGTGGAACTGGGTGGGGACCATGTGGGTGTGCGTGCAGCCGTGGGCGTCGATGACGCGGAGCATCTCCTCCGGCGTCCACTTGTCCATCAGGACCAGGCGGTGCCCGATGTGCAGGGACGCGCCGGCGAACTGGAGCACGGCCGTGTGGTAGAGCGGCGAGCAGACGAGGTGCACGTTCCCATCGAACGGCTTGACGCCGAAGATGCCGAGGAATCCGCCGAGGTACGCCTCCTCGGGCGGCTTGCCGGGCAGTGGGCGCCGGATGCCGCGCGGGCGGCCGGTGGTGCCCGAGGTGTAGTTCATGACCCAGCCGAGGGTGCGGTCGCCGGGCGCCGACTCGGGCTGTCCGTCCAGGAGTTCGGCGTAGGGGCGGAATCCGTCGACCTCGCCGACCGCGTACCGCCGCTCCGCCGGGAGTCGGGCTTCATCGGCGGCGGCGCGGGCCGCGTCGGCGAACCGTTCGTGCGCGATGAGCACCTTGGCACCGGAGTCGGCGACGATCCAGGCGATCTCGGGCCCGACAAGGTGATGGTTGACGGGGACGAGATAGAACCCGGCCTGGGCGGCTGCCAGATACGCCACGAAGAACTCGACGCCGTTGGGCAGGACGACGGCGAAGGCGTCACCGCGTTCGAGCCCTGCGGCGCGCAGCCCGTGGACGAGCTGGTTGGTGGCGGCGTGCAGCCGTCCTGCGGTCCACTCCTCGCCGTCGGGCGCGATCAGGACCATGCGCTCCGGGTCGGCGGCGGCCTGCGCCCAGAAACCGTTGTGAACCTCGCTCACGACTGTTCGCCCTTTCCGTCGGCGTTCCGTCCCGCGATCCTGTTGACTCGGTTCACAGCCTCCTCGAAGCCGCTGGTCAGCTCGTCGAAGACCGCCTGAACGCTCCGTTCACTGTTCATCCGGCCGACGATCTGACCGACGGGCGTGCCAAGGAGCGGCTCGACCTCGTACTTCTGGATGCGCGAGACGGCCTCGGCCACGAGCAGACCCTGCAACGGCATGGGCAGGGTGCCGGGTCCTTCGACCGAGTCCCAGGCGTCGGTCCAGTCCGTGCGCAGCTGACGCGCCGGCTTGCCGGTCAGGGCGCGGGAGCGGACGGTGTCGCCGGAACCGGCCGCGAGCAGCTTCTGCGTGAGCGCGGTCGAGTGCATGTCGGCCTCGGTGACGGTCAGCCACATGGACCCCAGCCAGACCCCCTGGGCGCCGAGGGCCAGCGCGGCGGCCACCTGCCGTCCGCTGCCGATACCGCCGGCCGCGAGCACCGGCAACGGATCGACCGCGTCGACGACCTCGGGCGTCAGCACCATGGAGGCGATCTCGCCGGTGTGGCCGCCCGCCTCGTACCCCTGCGCGACGACGATGTCGATCCCGCCCTCGGCGTGCTTGCGCGCGTGCCGGGCGCTGCCCGCGAGGGCCGCGACGAGCACCCCTTGGTCATGGGCGCGGGCCACGACATCGGCGGGCGGCGAGCCGAGGGCGTTGGCCAGCAGCTTGATCGGGTAGTCGAAGGCCACGTCGAGCTGGGTGCGGGCGACCTGCTCCATCCACCCCGTGATCCGCCACCCGGACGCCTCGCCCTCGGCCAGCTCGGGCACGCCGTACTTGGCGAGGGTGTCCCGGACGAACTGGCGGTGCCCCTCGGGGATCATCGCCTCGACCTCCGCCTCGGTGACCCCCTCGACCTTCCGGGCCGGCATCACGACGTCCAGCCCGTACGGCCGGCCCTCGACATGCGCCTCGATCCAGTCCAGGTCGCGTTTGAGGTCGTCCGGTGCCGTGTAGCGGACCGCGCCGAGCACCCCGAAACCGCCGGCCCGGCTGATGGCCGCGGCGACGGCGGGGAACGGCGTGAAGCCGAAGACGGCGTGCTCGATTCCCAGTTTCCTGCTCAGCTCCGTCTGCATGGCCGCAGGATGCCGCAGTCCTCCGGACGAGGGAAGACCTTTTCTGATACACCGTCAGATTCTTGACTGTGGGAGGCTCCCCCAATGACAGAAGACGCAACGGACGGACAAGGATTGACGCGTCGTCAGCTCGCCAGACGCACACTGGCGTTGGGCGGCGCCCTGACCTTCGCCTCCTTCCCGATGAGCCCGGCCGCAGCCACCCCCGGACCAACGGGCCGGCACCCGACCCTGCGCCCCGGCTCACCCGAACAGGCAGGCCTCCTCCCCCAGCATCTGCGCCAACTGGTGACGGACGCCGAGGCGTTCCTCGGCCCCTCCCCCAACCACCCCTGGTACGCGGGCGCGGTCCTGCTCGCCGGGCGGGGCGGCACCGTGGCGCTGCATCAGCCGATCGGTATGGCGGTGCGCTATGCGTCGTACGACGAGAAAACGGACACCGGGGTCGAGTTCCCGGCCGCCGAGCAGATCCCGATGACCGAGGACACGGTGTTCGACCTCGCCTCGGTCTCCAAGCTGTTCACCTCGATCCTGGCCGTGCAGCAACTGGAGCGGGGCGCGCTGGAGTTGGAGGGGAAGGTCGCCGCGTATCTGCCGGAGTTCGCTCGGGCGGGCAAGCAGGACATGACGATCCGTCAACTCCTCACGCACACCTCGGGCTTCCGCGCCTGGATCCCGCTCTACAACGCGCCGACGTACGAGCAGAAGCTCGAACTCATCTGGAACCAGGCGCCCCTGAACCCGCCGGGCACCAAGTACCTCTACTCGGACCTGAATCTGATCTCGCTCCAGCTGGTACTGGAGAAGATCACCTCCACCCCCTTGGACACACTGCTCCACGACGAGATCACCGCCCCGCTCGGCATGCACCGCACGCGCTACAACCCGCCCGCCTCCTGGAAACCGACGATCGCCGCCACCGAGGACGCCCGCGCGCCCTGGTCGGGGCTGAACCGGGGCCTGGTGTGGGGCGAGGTGCACGACGAGAACGCGTTCAGTTTGGCCGGGGTGGCGGGCCATGCCGGTGTCTTCTCGTCGGCCTGGGACCTGGCCGTGCTCGGCCGTACGCTGCTCAACGGCGGTGCGTACGGCAGGGCGCGCATCCTGTCGCCGGCCTCGGTCGAGCTGATGTTCACCGACTTCAACACCGCCTTCCCCGGTGACGAGCACGGGCTCGGTTTCGAGCTGTACCAGCACTGGTACATGGGCGCGATGGCCACGCCCAGCACCGCAGGGCACACCGGCTTCACCGGCACCTCTCTGGTCCTCGATCCGTCGACCGACTCCTTCCTCGTCGTGCTCGGCAACTCCGTGCATCCGGTGCGCAGTTGGCGTTCCGGTTCCGCGCCCCGGGTCGCCGCCGCGAACAACCTGGCCCGCGCGGTACCGGTCCGCCCACGTCATGGACGTACGGCCTGGTTCTCCGGCATGGCGAGCACGACGACGGCGACGCTGACCCTGCCACCCCTCTCCACCACGGCCAACTCCCGTCTGTGCTGCGCCCTTTGGTGGGACACCGAGCCGCAGTCGGACGCCCTGTTCCTGGAGGCCTCGACCGACGGCGGCACGACCTGGCAGCCGGTCCCCTTCACGACGACAGCGCGGGGTGACAACGACGCTCAGGAGCATCCGACGGGTTCGGTCACCGGCTGGTCGGGGCGCGTCTGGCACGGCCTTTCGGCGGACCTGGCGGCCACACCGACCCTGATCCTCCGCTGGCGGTACACGACCGACCGGCTGTACGTCGGCCGCGGAGCGTACGTCGACGGCCTGACCGTACGCGGCGACGACGGCATCGTCTTCGACGAGACGCGCCCGGCGGACGCGGCGCGTATCGAGGCGGTGGGCTGGACGGCATCCGCGAACGACTGACCTTGAATGCGTGATGTCGTCTGTCCGGTGTCATCGAAGTCAGTCGGTTGCGGCGCCTTGACCTGCGGCGACCAAGTTCGGATGCGTCACGCTGAGCCAAGTGCTGCGGTCACAGGCTGTGGGCGACGGGATGCAGCGGTTCGTACAGCGGCAGCTCGGCGCCGCTGGGGAGCCGGATCGCAGTCAGTTTGCCCCAGCGCTGTTCGCTGACCGGGCGGGTGATCTCGACGCCCTTCGCGCGGAACTCGCCGAGCTGGGCGTCAAGGTCGTCGCACATCAGGAAGAACTCGTGCTGGGGCGGGCCATCGGTCGGGTGCACGGCCACCTCGGCCGGGGGCAGCTTGAAGATCAGCCAGCCGCCGCCCGCGTCGACGCCGGGGAAGTCGAGGACGTCACGCAGGAAGGCGCGGTCCGCCTCGGCGTCCTGGCTGTAGAGGATGACATGTGCACCGTTGATCATGGCTCGTTCCTGCCCTTTCGACGTGCGCGCAGTCGTGTCCTCGGCATCCTGGCACGCTCAGGTCCGGAAGACCTTCGGCCGCATTCGATGACACGACGACCGAGTCGCATCGCAGCGGACATCGGGCGAAGCGCTCGGCGGCCTCTCTCCGCAATCGCTCACCGAACGCCCGGCGTTCAGTCCTCGTCCGCCTCCCGCACGGCCATGGCGGCGTTGTGCCCCGGCACCCCGCTCACGCCACCCCCGCGCACCGCGCCCGCCCCGCACAGCAGGACGTTGGCGTGCCCGGTCTCCACGCCCCAGCGCCCGGTGTCCTCCTGGGCGTAGGGCCAGGTCAGGTCGCGGTGGAAGATGTTGCCGCCGGGCAGCCGCAGGTCGCGTTCGAGGTCGAGCGGGGTCTTCGCCTCGATGCAGGGGCGCCCGTCGGCGTCGGTGGCGAGGCAGTCCGCGAGGGGTTCGGCGAGGTGGGCGTCGAGCTGGGCGAGGGTCGACTTCAACAGCTCGTCGCGGACGGCGTCGTTGTCGCGCGCGAACAGGCGTGCGGGCGTGTGCAGGCCGAACAGGGTCAGTGTCTGGTAGCCGCGCTCGACGAGGTCCGGGCCGAGGATCGTCGGGTCGGTGAGCGAGTGGCAGTAGATCTCGGACGGCGGCGCGGCGGGCAGTTCACCGGCCGTCGCCTGGGCGTGGGCGGCGGCCAGTTGCTCGTACCCCTCGGCGATGTGGAAGGTCCCGGCGAAGGCCTCGCGCGGGTCGACCGACGTGTCCTTGAGCCTCGGCAGCCGGGTGAGCAGCATGTTCACCTTGAGCTGGGCGCCCTCGGCGGGGCTCGGCGGCGTGTCGCCCGTCAGCGCGGCCAGCTCCTGCGGCGAGGCGTTCACCAGGACGTGCCGGGCGGCGACCGTGCCCTCCCCGTCGGCCGTCCGGTAGGTCACCTCGGCGGACCGGCCGTCCGTGTCGACCCGTACGACCTCGTGGCCGGTGGCGAGCACGGCGCCCGCGTTCCGGGCGGCGCCGGCCAGCGCGTCGGTCAGGGCACCCATGCCGCCCACGGGCACGTCCCAGGCGCCGGTGCCGCCGCCGATGACGTGGTAGAGGAAGCAGCGGTTCTGGCGGAGGGAGGGGTCGTGGGCGTCGGCGAAGGTGCCGATCAGGGCGTCGGTGAGGACGACACCGCGTACGAGGTCGTCGTCGAAGTTGGCCTCGACGGCGGCGCCGATGGGCTCCTCGAAGAGGGTGCGCCAGGCGTCCTCGTCGTCGACGCGGCGGCGGAGTTCGTCGCGGGTGGGCAGGGGCTCGGTGAGGGTGGGGAACACCTTTTCGGCGACGCGGCCGGTCATGGCGTAGAAACGCTCCCAGGACTCGTACTCGCGTTCCCCTCCGGTGAGGCGTGCGAAGGCCTCGCGGGTACGGCGCTCGCCGCCGCCGACGAGGAGTCCGGTGGGGCGGCCGGCCCGTTCCACGGGGGTGTACGAGGAGACGGTGCGCCCGCGCACGCGAAAGTCCAGGTCGAGATCGCGGACGATCTTCCGGGGCAGCAGGCTGACCAGGTAGGAGTAGCGCGACAACCGGGCGTCGACCCCGGCGAACGGCCGCGTCGACACGGCGGCTCCTCCAGTACCGGCCAGCCGCTCCAGAACCAGCACGGACTTCCCGGCCCGGGCCAGGTAGGCGGCGGCGACGAGGCCGTTGTGGCCCCCGCCGACGATCACCGCGTCGTATCGGTCGCGTACGTCGTGTCGGTCGGGTCCGTCGGGGCGCTCGTGTGCGGGCATGGTTCTTCGTAACACGCGATGATCCACCCCGGCCAGAGCAGTACGGCCCAGCGGAGCAGCGAAGTCGACTACGGTTCGGCAGCGCCCTTAAGGGGCGCGGGGAACTGCGCGACCAGCCACGACGGCGCCGCAGCGAACCGACAACACCAGCCGACGCTTCTCAATGGCCGGAGGCCCGCTGCTGCCGCAGCACAGCCACCCTCCGATACAACTCGACCGCCTCGACCCCCCGCCCCAGCTGCTCCAGACAGTGCGCCTCGTCATTGCGGCTGGCCAGGGTGTCGGGATGGTCAGCACCCAGCACCTGCTCACGGGACGTGGCGACCCGCCGGTACTCGGTCAGGGCGTCGGGCCAGCGGCCGAGCCACCCCAGGCCGACGGCCACCTCGCGGCGGCTGACCAGGGTGTCCGGGTGGTCCGCGCCAAGGACCCGCTCGCGGATCGCGCACACGTCGCGCGACTCGGCGAGCGCCTCCTCCCAGCGGTCGAGCCTGCCGAGGTTGACGCCGAGTCCGTGCCGGGCGCGCAGGGTCTCGGGGTGGGCGGGGCCGTTGACGCGGGTGCGGTCGTCGATCAGGTCGCGGTACAGCTTGAGGGCCTCCGCGCTGCGGCCGAGCCGTCCGAGGCTGATCCCGACCTCGTAGCGGGCGGCGAGCGTGTCGGGGTGGTCGGGGCCGAGGGCCTGGGCGCGTGCCTCGGCGACCTCCTGGTAGGTCGCCAGGGCCTCCGGCCAGCGCCCCAACTGGCCGAGCGCGTAGGCGACTTCGTACTGCGTGACCAGGGTGTCGGGGTGGGCGGCGCCGAGCACACGGGCGCGTGCGGTCGCCACCTCGCAGGCCATGCGGTACGAGTCCTCCAGGCGCCCCAGACGGCTCAGGTTGAAGGCGAGGTTGTGGCGGCAGCGCAGGGTGTCCGGATGGTCGGCGCCCATCGTGCGCTCCCGGGCGGCCAGGACGGTCGTGTAGGTCTGGTGCGCCTCGAAATGACGGCCCAACTGCCCCAGGACGTACGCCATTTCCTGTCGGGCGGCCAGGGTGTCGGGGTGCTCGGCGCCGAGGATCCGCGCCCTCTCCCGCGCCACGTGGGTGTATTCGCGCAGGGCGTCGGCGGCGCGGCCGGTGCGGCTGAGGGTGAAGCCGACCTCGTAGCGGCTGGCGAGGGTCTCGGGGTGGGCGGGGCCGAGGACGTGCTCGCGTTCGGCGGCGACCGCGCGGTGCACCTCGCCGGCCTCGGCCCAGCGACCGAGGCGCCCCAGGCTCAGGCCCGCGTTGTGCCGTCCGGCCAGCGCGTTGAGCGTCTGGGGCGAGGGGGCGGGCGGCAGCTGCGGTACGGGTTCCTCGGGGCGGCCGGTGGCCGGGCGGGCGATCCAGTCGCCGGTGAGACCGGCCGCCGGGTCCGGGGGTGTGGTGTCGATCCCGGCGCCGGTCGCCTTGTGGCCGGTGGTCATGCCCCGGGTCCAGGACGGCAGCCGGGGTTCACGGGCGGCGGGCTCGGGAGGCGGGAGCTGGGGCCGCGGGGTGACAAGGGTCGGCACATACAGCGGGGTGGCCCGGCCCGCACTGATCCGGCGGGCCAACTCCCGTGCGTCGCGCGGGCGTTCGTCGGGGAGCTTGGCGAGGAGGGCGAGGATGACCCGCTCCAGGAACTCGGGCACCTCGGAGCGGTGGTTGCGCGGCGGCTCGGGCGGGGTGTCGCGGTGTCCGACGAGCACCGCCCAGGCGTCGTCGAGGTCGAACGGCGGTACCCCGGTGGCCAGTTCGTAGAGCACGCACCCGAAGGAGTACAGGTCGCTGCGCTGGTCGACCTCGCCGCCGCTGATCTGCTCCGGCGACATGTAGTGCGGGGTGCCCATCGCGATTCCGGTACCGGTGAGCCGGGAGGTGAAGCCGATGTCGTGACCGAGGCGCGCTATGCCGAAGTCGCAGATCTTCACCGTGCCGTCGGTCAGCCGCATGATGTTCGCGGGCTTCAAGTCCCGGTGGACGATGCCCTGTTGGTGGGTGTAGGCGAGAGCGGCGGCGACCTGGTCGGCGATGTCGACGACGTCCGGGACGGGCAGCGGGTGATGCTTGTTGTCCTCCAGGAGCTGGCTCAGGTTGCGCCCCTCCAGCAGTTCCATGACGAGATAGAGGACCCCGTCGGACTCGCCGAAGTCGTGCACGACGGTCACCCCGCGGTGCTGTAGCGCGGCGGCCACCCGGGCCTCGCGCCGAAAGCGCTCCCGCAGGACGCGGGTGAAGGAGTGGTCGTGGTGCGGCCCGAGCGGCTTCAGGCACTTCACGGCGACCTGCCGCCCGAGCGACTCGTCGCGAGCACGCCACACTTCCCCCATGCCACCGCGCCCGATCAGATCGAGCAGCCGGTACCGGCCCTGGATCAGTCTGGTGTCCGCCATGTCCTGCTGCCGCCCCCGGTTCCGTCCGCCCTCCCCTGGCCCGTCCAGTATGGCGAGCTATCGTCCGAGTTTGTACGGCGCGGGGTGCGAGCCGGGGCCGACCCGTGACACGGCCCGCAGGATGTGTTTGGGCGGCAGTTGCCAGCGCACACGTGCGGGAACGCAGCGCAGCAGGGTGCCCGTGGCACGCAACTGCCGGGTGACGGTGGGTGGTTCGGGTGCGGCTCGGCCGTACAACTCGTGGGCGTACGGCGGCAGAGAGGCGTACGCGAGCTGCGCCACGCGCCGCCACAGCACCTCACGCGCCGGGACGAGGAGCGGGTGCGTCGGTGGACGGAGCAGGAAGTCGTCCACTTCGTGTGCGTCGGCTCCGGCGGCCAGCTCGGGCCTGACCTTCTCGAAGTAGGCGGCGAGTTCGGCCCGGTCCGCGGGCACGTCGGCGGGGTCGAGGCCCACCAGCCGGGCGCTCACCAGCTGTTCGCGGATGTACCGGTCGGCGTGGGCGTCGGTGAGCGGGTATCCGGAGCGGCGCAGTATGTGCAGACAGGAGTCGATCTCGGCGCAGTGCACCCACAGCAGCAGTCCGGGTTCACCGACGCCGTACCGCTCCCCCGTGTCCGGGTCGACGGCGGACAGCATGCTGTGGATCTTCCGTACGCGGGCGCCCGCTTTCTCAGCCGCCTCGGTGGTCCCGTACGTCGTCGTGGCGAGGAAGTGGACGGTGCGCATCAGCCGGCCCCAGGCGTCCTTCCGGAAGTCCGAGTTCTGCATGACTCCGCCCATCGCGCGCGGGTGCAGCGCCTGGAGGTAGAGCGCGCGGATTCCGGCGACCCACATCATGGGGTCGCCGTGCATCTGCCAGGTCACGGAATTCGGGCCGAACAGCCCCGGGTCGCCTGCGGAAATGCCGTCCACACGGCCAGTGTCCCCGGTCTTTCCGGCCGCCGGCCTCTTCGTCCGCCTCACCGACGCCACCCTCCTGCTCGCCGACCACGGCCGTCACCACGGCCTCCAGCAGGCCGCCCACGCGGCCGGGGAACCGGAGGAGACAGGCAGACTGTTCCTTCTACCTCACGGCCACCCCACCCGTCCCCTTACCCCCGAACAGGCTTCCGCGCTCGCGCCCGTCCCGTCCCGACGGCCGGACACGACGTGAGCGCGGCAGCCGACCGCCCGAAAGGTGAGCTCCCTCCCATGCCCGACTCCCCCGCCCCGCTGCCCACCGCGGACCTCGTCGACCAGTACGGCGCCGAACTCCGCGTCTGCGACCTCCAGTTCCGCCAGTTCGGCGGCCACCGCTCCTTCACCGGCACGGTCCGCACGGTCTCCTGCCACGAGGACAACGGCCTGCTGCGCGACCTGCTGCGAACCCCGGGCCACGGCGACGTCCTCGTCGTCGACGGCCAGGGCTCCCTTCGCACCGCCCTGGTCGGCGACCTCATCGCCGGGGCCGCCCAGGACAACGGGTGGGCCGGTCTGGTCCTGCACGGAGCCGTCCGCGATTCCGCCGCCCTGGCAACCCTCGAACTCGGCATCAAGGCCCTGGGCACCATCCCGCGCAAGAGCAGCAAGGCCGCCGAGGGCGCGGTCGACGTGCCCGTCGTCATCGGCGGCGTCACCTTCCGCCCGGGCGACCGGCTCCACGCCGACGACGACGGCATCGTCCTCCTCCCGTAGGACCTCGCGCATCGCCCTCGTGGCCCGGACAAGGGGTTTCGGAGCGTTCACAGCCCGAGGATCAGTTCGCGTACAGCGGCCGGCCGGGAGAGGAACGGATGATGGCCCGTGTCGAGCTCCACGACGCTGCCCGCCCGGCCGGCGAACTCCCGCTGCCGTTCGGCGGGGGTGCCCCTGTCCTGGGCACAGACGAGGTACGTCGAGGGCACGTGTCGCCATGTCGCCGCCTTCACCGGCTGTTCGAGGACCGTCAGGCTCTGCCGGGCCGTCCTGTCCACGGCCTGCCGCTGGATCTGCTCATCGCAGTCCTGGAGGAACGTCTCGGCCAGCGCGTCGGGCCGGACGGTGAAGGTGCCTGCCTCGGGATCGATGTCGAGAAACGGGGCGGGTTCCTCGCCCCCGAACGAGGCGAGGCTCTGCCCGACCTCGGGCAGATAGCTCGACACGAGCAGCAGGTGGTGCACGGCGTCGATACCGGCAGCCGCCTCAGCGGTGACGATCCCGCCGTAGCTGTGGGCGACCACGACGGTCGGCTCGTCGCTCGCGGTCAGTACGTCCCGGACCGCGGCGACGTCCTCTGCCAGCCCGGGGCCGCCCGCGCCCGCCGGCTCACCCGTCTCGCCGCAGCTCGGCAGGGCGGGCGCCTCACTGAGGACACCCCTCTCGGCCAGCAGCTCACCGGTTCGGTGCCACCACCACGATCCGTCCCTGACGCATGCCCCGTGCACGAAAACGACCCTCATCACGACCCCTTCGTCCGTCACGCGCGAGTTCCGCTTGCCTCTCGAATCACATTAGACGTACTCGCTATTACGTGAAAAAGTGGCTCGATGGGCAGACAGCGGCAGCCACAGATCAGGGAGCGGCTGCTCGCCGCGTGCACCGACTACTCGCTCGAACACGGGCTCCCCGACCGGCTGGAGCCGTTGGCCACAGCCGCGGGCACCTCCAGCCGAATGCTCATCTACCACTTCGGAACCCGTGACGGACTGCTCCGCGAGATCCTCGGACAGGCCCGGCAGCGCCAGCTCCAGGCCTTCACCGACCTGATCCGTCTGCGACCCGACGAGCCCTACCCGACGACCCTCGCCCGCGCCTGGTCCGCGATCTCCGGGCCGGAAGGCGCGCCCTACCTCCGTATGTTCAGCCGGCTGCACGACACCGCGGGCGGGCCCCTCTGGCCCGGCTTCCGGCGGACCGCGACCACCGACTGGCTCGCGCCCCTCGAAGCCGGCCTGCGCAGCCTCGGACGCCCCGAGCTGGCCACCGTCGTACTCGCCGTCATCCGCGGCCTCCTCATGGACCTGGACGCGACCGGCGACGCCCAGCGCACGCACCGGGCCTTCCATGACTTCCTCACCACGATCGACAGCGCCTGAGAACACGTCCGTGAGCTGTTCAGGAGGCTTGGCCGGTTGTGGTGACGGGTGAGAGACTGGCGCGCCGCGGAATCGGCGGAGCATACGGGGGCGTGATGGGCCAGGCGGTGACCGCGGCCATGCTGCGGGTGGCGGATGTGCACAAGTCGTACGGCCGGGGCGTCAGCGCCGTTCATGCGCTGCGGGGCGTTTCCTTCGAGGTCCCCAGGGGGGAACTCGTCGCTCTCAAGGGACGCTCGGGCTCGGGCAAGACCACCCTGCTCAACATCGTCGGCGGGCTGGACGAGCCGGACAGCGGACACGTCACCGTCGACGGGATGCAGCTGCGGGATCAGAGTGAGGACGCCCTCCTCGCGCTGCGCCGGGAGCGCATCGGCTTCGTCTTCCAGTCGTTCGGGCTCATTCCCATTCTCACGGCCGCCGAGAACGTGGGCGTGCCGCTGCGGTTGCGAAGGGCGGATCCGCGCGAGCGGCGGGAGCGCGTCGAACTGCTGCTGTCGCTCGTGGGGCTCGCGGACCATGCCGCGCAGCGCCCGGCCGAGTTGTCGGGCGGGCAGCGCCAGCGTGTCGCCGTCGCCCGCGCCCTGGCCAACAGCCCCTCGATCCTCATCGCCGACGAGCCGACCGGTCAGTTGGACGCGGAGACCGGGCACTCCGTGATGGAACTGCTGCGCGCGGTGGTCCGCAGCGAACAGATCACGGCTCTCGTGGCCACCCATGACCGGACACTTCTCGACCTCGCGGATCGTGTGCTGGAGCTGAAGGACGGAAGGATCACCGGTTCCTAGGTCCTGTCGTGTCGTCCGGGCGGACGGCTATGTGGTCGGGTTCCAGTTCCAGGGCGACGCGGTCGCGCATCCCCAGGGCCCGGGTGTACTCGGCGGGGAGCTGGAGGCGGCCGGCCCGGTCGAGCATGGCGTACTCACGGGCGACCAGGTTCTCCTGGCCGGTGGCGGAGTCGACCTCGCTGTGGCGCAGGACCTCCGTCGATGTACGGCCGTCCCGGATGGCGACCGTACGGCGGACCTCACCGGCGACGGACTGGTCGTGGGTGACGATCACGATGGTGGTCCCCAGCTCCTCGTTGGCGGTGCGGAACGCGGCGAAGACCTGTTCGGCGGTGTGGGAGTCGAGTTCGCCGGTGGGCTCGTCGGCGAGCAGGACCGCGGGATCGTTGGCGAGGGCGACCGCGAGGGCGACGCGCTGCTGCTGGCCGCCGGACATCTCGTGCGGCCGACGGTCGCGGCATTCGGCGACGTCCAGCAGGCGGAGGAGTTCCATGGCGCGATCGGCCCTGGTCCAGCGCCGGCCTCGCGCGCGGGCCAACTGCAACGGCAGGGCGACGTTCTGCGCGGCGGTGAGATAGGGCAGGAGATTGCGGGAGGTCTGCTGCCAGACGAACCCGACGGTCCTGCGACGGTAGGCGAGACGTTCCTTGGAGGACATCGTGACCAGGTCGTGGCCGGCGACGCGGGCAGCGCCGGCGGTGGGTCTGTCCAGTCCGGCCAGGATGTTCATGAGGGTGGACTTGCCGCTGCCGGAGGCACCGACCAGGGCCATGAGTTCCCCCTTGCGCACGAGGAGGTCGAGGCCTTGCAGTGCCTGGACCTCCACGCCGTCGGCGGAGAAGATCCGTACCAGCCGGTCGCAGGTGATCAGGGCGTCGTGACCGTAGACGGCGGCGTCGCGCGCGGTGCGGGCACGGTCGGTGAGTTCATGGAAGGTCGGGCTGCTGGTCATCGGCTGCTCCTGGACGGACGGAGGGACACGGGCCGGTACCGGAGGAAGCTCGGTCTCAGGGCTCTGTTCACTGTCTAGTCGTCACCCATCCTCAGTTCGCGTACCGAGCCGCGTCGGTTGGTCCACCAGGCCTGGCCTGCGGGCACACCGACGGCCAGCAGCAGCACGGTGAGCGCCGGAACCCCCAACGAGAGCGGATCGGTGCGCAGCGCGGCCCCTTCGAGGGCGGACGGGGAGGCCAGGGCGAGGGTCGTCAGGTCGACGCCGGGCGACAGCAGGTGAATACCGGCCCAGCCGGTCAGGAGACCGCCCGCCGCGGCCAGGAGCGCCTGCGGGAGGGCCGTGAGGATCAGCAGTCGTCGGCCCTGGGACCGGCTCATGCCCATGGTGCGCAACCGGGCGAGCAGGGCACTGTGTTCGGGCGCGGTGCGCAGCACGGTCAGCAGAAGGGCGAGGACCGCGTATCCGGCGCCCGCGGCGACCGCGACACCGTAGAGGCGTTCCGCGCCGGATTGCAGCGGTGAGTCGACGTGCCGCGCGCGTTCTTCGCCGCGCAGCCGGACGGATGTCGCCGTGCCGTCCGCCGCCGAGCGCAGCGCCCGGCCGTTCAGGGCGTCACCGGTCAGCAGCAGGGTCGTCGTACGCGCCACGTCACGGGGCAGACCGGCCCGGTCCACGATCAGGAAGTCGTCACCGATCACGGCAGAGGTGTGCTCCCGGACCAGGACGATCCGTACGGTGACGGAGGTGCCGTCCGGGAGCAGGACGGGGTAGGGGCCGGTGCCGTACTCCTCCGCCACGCGCGGTGAGGCCAGGGCGGGCAGGGGCCGGTCGGCGTCGGCCGTCGTACCGGCGGGCCCCTGCCGGAGGTCCGCCGCGTCGAACGCCCCCAGTCCCGTGCGGTGCGACAGGCGCGCGTAGGCGTCGGGATCGACTCCGGCCAGCGGAACCGGCTGACTGCCCTGTTGCGGCTTCGCCTCGTTGATGACGCTCGCTTCCGTCAATTCCCGTACGCCGGGCAGCCGGCGGACGCGGTCCGGCAGGGCTTGAGGGAGCTCGCCCGTGGGGCTCTCGATACGGCCGTCGGCGCCTACGGCGAGGATCGCGGCCCGGTCGCGCGCCGCTGTGACCCCGGCGAGGACCGAGCCGCCGAACGCGGCCGTGGTCAGGGCGGTCAGCAGGGCGAGCAGCGGCAGCACGGCGAAGCCGGGGGCGCGGGCCACCTGGGCCAGCGACAGTGGCACCACCGGGCCGCGCAACCGGGTGGTCGCCCTGCTCAGCGCACGCAGTGGCAGCGGGTGGAGGCGTGCCAGCAGCAGAGCCGCGACCACGCCCGTCAGCAGCGGGGCGGCGGCCACCAGACCGGTGCTGCCGGATCCCTGTCGGCGCAGTACGGCGACCGCCCCCGACGCGATGACCAGCACGGTCAGTTCGGTCACCGTACGGCGCCGCGACGGCCGGGCGGAAGCGAGGCCCTCCCGGCCGTCGTGCGTCCGGACCGTGCGGTGCGCCACCACGCCGCGCAGGGGGAGCGCGACGCAGGCGAGCAGGGTGACGGCGAGGGCGGCGGTGACGGCGGACGCGCTGCGGGCACCGGGCAGGAGGAGCAGGGCGGCGGTCAGTCCGAGGGCGCCAGCCGGTACGGCCACCACCGCCGTCTCCGCCAGGAGCCGAAGGGCGAGGCCGGACAGTGAGGCGCCGCGGGCCCGCAGCAGGGCCAGCTCGGCGCGTCGGCGGTCGGCTGCCGCACCGCCGGCCATGGCCAGGACGATCACGGCCAGGCTGCCGGTCCCGACGGCGGCGAGGAGAAGCAGCGGGTCGATCCCCGACCGCAGTCGGGCATGGTCGGCGAGGACCTCGTCGAGATTCGTCCGGGCCTCCAGGCGCGGGTCGACGACCGCCCGCAGCCGCTGCACTCCCGGGCCCGACTCGAGGGCGGCCACGGCGGACGCCAGACGGTCGAGTTCGTGGCCGCGCAGACCGGCGACGTCCGGGGCCACCTGCCAGTACCGGTGTGGGACACCGGCGGTGCCCAGCAGGACCGGGCCGGCATCGGGGGCGAGGAGCAGGCCGCCGGTCCAGTAGACCTCCGGCAGCGCGCTGCCGGGCAGGCGGCTCAGCGCGGGGGTGCGCAGCACCGGCAGTGTCGACCAGTAGGCGCCCGCGGGAGCGCGCGGGACGACGATCCCGGTGACCCGGACGGCGAGCGGGGCGCGGACGGGTCTTGGCAGGTGGATCACCGAGCCGACCCGGATGTGGAGCGTGCGGGCGGTGTCCGCAGTGACGGCGGCCTCGACCTGCGCGGTCGCCGCGGTGACCGGTTCGCCCGTGGTGCGTGGCAGCCGGCCCGCGCCGAGCCGGGCGTGGGAGGCCAGGTCCTGCTGAGCGGCTAGCACCAGTTGGGCGGGCATGCCGGCGGGCGAGGGAAGCCAGGGGTCGGACGCCGCCAGGCCGACGGTCGTGCGTACGCCGTACGACGACTGCGCGGGGTCGGGAACCAGCGGAGCCCTCGTGGTGGCGAGAACCTCCTTCCGCGCTGCGGCCAGCGGACCGGTGCGCAGGGCGGCCTCCGCCTCCTCGACCGTGTCCGTCCAGGGTGGCGGGGCGTCCACCTGCACGGTCGTCCGGTCGGGCAGGGCCTGCTCGACCGCCCGGCGCAGCCCCGCGTCCCCGTACCGGTCGACGGCACGCGGGTACGCGGCCGCCAGCGCGGCGGTCACGGTCACCAGCAGCGCGAGGGCCACGGACGTACCGGCGAAGGCCCTCAGCCGGGCCCGCACCCCGGCCCGTACGTGCGGCGGCACCGACTTTGTCCCGCCGCTCCGCGTGGTCACTGCGTCACCTCGTCCCTGAGAGTCGTCACGGGTTTCGCCCGCCGGAGTGCGAGGGCCACGGTCACGAGGGCGGGGCCCGCTGCGAGGGCAGCCAGGAGCGCGGCCAGGCGCGGGAGCGGGAGTTCGACCAGCACCGGTGGGAGCGGCCGGGTGGCCTGCCCGGTCAGGACGACGAGGGGAACCAGGGCGTACGTCAGCACCGCGCCCAGGGCCGTGCCGATCAGCAGCGCCAGGGCCACCAACACTCCGTGCTCCACGGCGACCAGCCGGGCCAGCCGACGGCGCGGTGTCCCCAGGGCACGCAGGACGGCGAACTCGTCGTCCCTGGCCCGCATCGCCCCTGCCGCGCTCACCCCGAAGCCGAGCGAGGCGAAGAGCACCGTCACCCCGGCTGCCGCGACCAGCGCCGCTTCCGGGGCCGCTCCGAAGGGATCGTCGCGCAATCCGGCCGCTATCTCGTCGCGCACCACCACCTGCTCCGGGTCGACATCGGGCAGGGCCCGCACGGCGGCTGCCGCGGCACCGGGCGCGGCCGTGCGCAACCACCACTCGGTGGGTGTGAGGCCGGTTCCGTAGCGGGCTTGCAGCACCCGGTCGACGGCCCGGAGATCGACCAGCAGGGCCCCGCCGTCCTGCGCGGTGGTCTCCGTCGTGGGCAGGGCGCTCGCGGTGCGGACGATGCGTACGGGCACGGAACGGCCGTCGAACGTCACGTCCACGCGCTGGCCTTCACGCGCACCGGACGCGGTGAGGAACCGGCGGGTGGCGATGGCGGCGATCTCGGGCGCCCTGGGCTGGGGGACCTTCAGCCGGACCTCCAGCGGCGCGGCGGCCGGCGGGACGTCCGGCGGCAGGTAGCCGGTGCTGTAGGTCATGGTGACGGGTGCCGTCGACGTGATCCGGGGGCGGGTCGGCCGGGCGTCGTCGTCGGGGGCGAAGGCGGCCGAGTCGGACTCGGCGGCGGTCGCCCATCTCGTCGGCAGGGTCAACTGCCGGATGTCACCGTCGCCCGCTGTCGCCGTGAGCGCGGCAAGAACCAGGCGGTGCCGGTGGGCACGACCGGTCGGCTGCGACGTGCTCAGGGTGAGCCCGGTCAGCGACAACGGGCCCCGGGCGCCGTTCAGATCCGGGGTCAGCGGGTGCGGGCGGCCGTCGGCGGCGAGACGGCCGGACGGTATGTCGTAGGAGGTTCCGTGCCGGTCCCGCACCGTGAGCGTGACGTCCGCGCCCGGCCCCGGCGTGGTGCTGTGCAGGGCGGCGGTCAGGGTGAGCCGGGCCGTGCCCTCCGGTATCCCGATGCCCGCGGGCGCTCCGCGCGGCGCGAGTCCGGCGAGCAGCGGACCGTCCGTCAGATCGCGTCGCGCCAGTACCGTCCCGGCCGCCTCCGCCGTGTTCAGGGCCACGACGGTCGCGGTGCGACTGCCGGAGAGCGACACGGTGCCACGGACCGCGGGGGCGACCGCGTCGACGTGCGGAAGGTCCGCGTAGACGTCCGTACGGCCCGCACCGCCGTCCCCGGAGGTCAGGACGCGCACCTCGGCACCCGCGCGGAAGTCGGCCTGGTCGGCCTGGGAACGGTGCCAGGAAGCGCCCTGCCCGATCGCGATCACGCCCAGCGCCACGGAGACGACCAGGAGCAGCACCGGACCCGCCCCGCGCATCGGCCGGCGGCTGAACTGCCAGCCGACCATGGCCGCGGTCAGCCCGTGCCCGCGGGCCAGGAGCCGCTCGCCGACCCGAGCCAGCAGGGGCAGCAGCCGCAGCACCAGAACCGTTCCGGCGAGCAGGACCACGGCCGGTGCCGCCACCAGCAGCGGGTCGACGCCGAGGACGCCCTCCCGGTCGGTGGTGACGGCTCCCGAGCCCTGGCTCTCGAGCAGCCAGAAAGCGACACCGGCCACGGCCAGCAGTCCGACGTCCGCACCGGCGCGCAGCGGTGCGGCCAGCGCCCCGGCACGCACCGTGACGGCACCCGCGAAGGACGCCCGCCACGCGGGGACGGCCACCGCCAACGCACACAGCGCGGCCACGCCCGCGGCGACCGCCCACACCTCGGGCCGGCCCCCGAACGGCACCTCGACACGCATCCCGGTCCGGCCCAGCGCGCCCTGCCCGACCAGCAGCCGCGTCAACGGCCCCGACAGCAGCGGCGCCACCACCACCGCCGGTACGGAGATCAGCAGGGCCTCCAGCGCGGCCAGTCCCGCGAGCCGTGCCCGGGTCGCACCGCGCGCACGGAGCAACCGGGCCTCGGCCACGCGCTCGGAGCCGAGCAACCGCGCGACGAGCAACAGGGCGCAGGCCGCGAGCAGTCCGAGCTGGCCGGCGACGATCAGCATGCCGGCCCGCGTCACGAGCAGGGAGCGTTCGACGCGGTCCAGCACCTCCGGCAACCCGGTGGCCGCCACGGTCGCACCGCCGAGCACGGGCTGGGCGCGCAGCTTCGCGCTCCCCGAGCGGACAGCCTCGCGCAGCGGGTGGATCCGGCCCGTCGTCAGCGAGGAGTAGTCGGCCGACGCCAGCCAGCCCGACGTACCGACGCTCACCCGCCCCGACGTCGGCACACCCTCAGCGGTGAGCAGGGGGCCGTACGTCGTGAAGCTCGACGCCTCGACTCCGCGGCCGTCCAGGTCGTCCAACTGCCAGTAGGGTGCCCGGACGTCCGCCGGCCGGTACACGCCGGTGATCAGCACGCGCACCGCCGGGCCGCCCAGCCGGTCGGTGACGGTCAGCCGGGCGCCGGGTGCCACGCCGAGCCGCTGGGCGGCGCTCTGCGGCAGTGCGGCCTCGATGGACCCGGCGGTCCCCGCCTCACGGGGGAGCCGCCCGGCGACGGTCCGCACCTGGGTGCGGTCCAGGGCCGCGAAGTGGGTGAGGTCAGGGTTCCCGTCGCGCTCGGCGGCCGGCCGCGGCGCGGGCGGCAGGGCGTAGGGGCCGGAACGCAGCAGGGTACGCACCCGCACGGGCAGCCCGGCGAAGATGGTGCGGGCCCCCGCCCGCACGGCGTCGTCGGCCGCCTTTCGCTCGTCGGCCGGCACATCGCCCTTGACCACCAATGCGGCCTCGGCGGCGGTGCGCTGCTCGGCGAGCGACCGCCGCAGCGCCGCGTCGCCTATCGCGCCCGAGTAGGCGGTGAGCGCGGCAAGCACGGTCGTGGTCAGCAGCACGGTCAGCAGGGCGGCACCCAGAAGCGCGCGGTACACCCACGCCCGCAGCGCGATGAACCGCAACACGCCCACGGGCACGCCTCGTTCCCCCACCGAACCCCCCGATTCCAGCGTGCAGGTGCAAGGGGGAATTGTAGGACCGACTTTCGTCAACTCGCGATCGGATGTCGGCGAGGTCTGAACTGTCCGATCCGGAAGTTGGGCCGCGCTACTGGTGATGGTTCAGCGGTTCGGACCTCACAGTGACGGTGCCGTCGGCGGGTAGGCGAAGACGGGGCCGGGCCACCGGTCGGGAGCGGGCACAGCTTCCATCTGGACGTCGGCGCTGTACTCCCGGGCTGCCGTGACGCAGCTCTCCAGCACGGCAGTTGCCACTGCTTCTCCCGGTCGGCGACGGAGGGCGCGGCACTGATGGTGATCTTCAGGAGCCATCCGCCAGTTCGGGACTGCCCCCCGTCCCCGTCGCCCTCCGGGGTGGAGGCACCGTGTCGTGCTCCGGACGGGACGCCCGGCCCGTCCTCGGCCCAGGAGTCGTCCGTCTGCCTTTGAGAGACGACCTCGCCGATCCTGCCACCCGCGACCAGAAGCGGACGACCGGTGGACGGCTCGGGCGGTTGGCGAACGGCCGAAGCTCCGGACCACTCTCGTTCGACTCCGCTCAGTGCCTTCATGTCAGCGCCTTCATGGAATGTCCAATCGTTCTGTGTAGACATTCTTGTCGAATTTAAAACACAGACGTAATCTGGCGGCCCGGCTCCCCGCCCACCCCGTGGCGCACTCGTGAGGAAGTAGATCAATGTCGGCATTCGCCGGAGTACTCTCGGTCATACTCGCGCTGGTCTTCATCGGAAGCGGAGTGGCGAAGCTGGTGCGCCTGCCGGCCGTCGAAGAAAGCGCGCGACTGCTGCACATCTCCCACCGCCTGCACGTGACGGTCGCGCTGCTCGAGATCGCCGCGGTCGCCGGGTTGGTGATCGGCCTGTGGTGGCGGCCACTACAGTTCGCCGCAGCCGTGGGACTGACCCTCCTCATGGTGGGCGCGGTCGTCTACCACGTCCGCGCAGACGACTCCGCGATGAACACGTCGGTCCCGGCGGTACTCGGCCTGCTGACACTCGCGACGGGCGTGGCATCACTGATGGCATGAGAGCACCCCTCCTGCCCGCCCCCGTAGGCCGGGCAGGTGCACATCCTCACGACCGACGGGAGACATACCGCCATGTGCCACGCCGACATCCCACCGGGTGAGGCGACGCCCGACGTCGTGCGCCGCGACGTGGAGATCGGTCTGCCCACCGGCGAGGCGATGCCCGCGCGGCACGTTGTCACGGTTCCGGGCGCGCCCGCCGTACTGATCATCGCCGACATGCTCGGCCGCAGTCCGTTCTACGAGCACCTCGCCGCCCTGGTCGCCGCCGCGGGCTTCCAGGCACTGCTGCCCGACGTCTTCTTCCGTCAGGGGCCACTGGCGGAGGCGGGTGCCGAGGCCGCGATCGCGCGCCGCGCCAAGCTCGACGAGCGGCAGAGCGTCGAGGACCTGCGCGCCGCCGTCGGCTGGCTCGGCGCGCGCTGCGCGGGCACGGCGGTGGGCACGATCGGGTTCTGCATGGGCGGAACGTTCGCACTCGACCTGGCGTCGACACAGGACGACCTCGTGACGGTCGCCTACTACGGCTTCCCCGAGCCGCCGCCATGGGTCGTGTCACCGCCACCGCGGCCGATCGATCTCGTCGACTCACTGCGCGGGCCGGTGCTCGCGTTCTGGGGCGACCAGGACGACACCGTGGGCCTGGCGAGCGTCGAACGCTACGCCGAGCGGGCCAGGGCCGCCAACACGCACTTCGAGCACACGGTCCTGCCCGGGCTCGGCCACGGCTTCCTCGGGTCGGCCGCCCTCGGCGACTCCGCCGACGCGGCCGGCGCGACATGGACACGGACCATCGCCCATCTGCGTGATCACCTCGATGCCGAAGGGGCGCAGCCGAGTACGGCCGCCGGCTGACCCACCGATGAGAGCTTCCCCGCTGCTGCGGTTGCCGAGCGAGCCCACGCAGGCTTGCGGCCACCAGGAGGAGCAGGATCACCTGATGCCGAGGCCGAGGCGGGAGAAGAAGGTTCATCCTTGGATCGGCCACCCCTGCCCGGCACCCACCCGTCGATTGGTCAAGACCTCTTCAATCCTCCCCGGCATGGCTGGTGACGACCCCGGAGGAGTGGGTTCACTGCGCTGCATGGAACATCTGACGACCCTCGGACGACTTCGCCGGACGGCTCTCGGGCTCGCCTGCGCGGTCGCCTCGCTCGGCCTGGCGTTGAGCGCCACCTCGCCCGCCGGGGCCGTGACGGTGCCGACCGAGTTCGGCACCGACTATCACGACCCGCTCACCGCCGCCCCGGCCGTCGCCACTCCGCACACCACGTCCTGTTCGGTCACGGTCGCCGAGGCGAAGTTCAAGGACTTCACCCCCTACACAGGCACCTACACCCCGCCGACCGGCTGCGGCACGCCGGGCCGCTGGTCGAAGGTCGTGCTGCGGATGGACGGCAGTGTGGCCGGACGGCAGTACGACCGGCTCGGTTACCTCGACATCGGCGGCGTCCAGGTCTTCCGTACGTCGACGCCGGAACCTTCGCAGGACGGCATCGACTGGTCCGTCGAGAAGGACGTGACGCGGTACGAGAAGACGCTGAGCACCACCCAGTCCGTCGACATGCTCATCGGCAACGTTGTCAACGACACCTACACCGGCATCCTCGACATCAAGGTCACGCTCACCTTCTACTCCCCCGGGCCCGGCAGCACCGTGTCGGCCCCCGACCAGGTCATCCCGCTCAGCGACGCGAACAGTGTGACCACGGGCGCCTCGCTGACCACGCCCCGCAACTCCGAGCGGATCCTCGCCGAGGTGTACGCGACCGGATCGGGCGGCGGCTGCGAGGAGTTCTGGTACTCGGCGGTCACCCCGTCGGCGTCCTACTCCTGCCAGGGCGCGGACGACGGCCCGTACCGCGAGGTCGAGGTCAGCATCGACGGGAAGGTGGCCGGGATCGCCTCGCCCTACCCGAACGTGTGGACGGGCGGCTGGTCCCCGTACCTGTGGTCGGTGCTCCCGTCGCCGACCGCCTTCGACGTACGGCCGCTGGAGTTCGACCTGACCCCTTTCGCCGGCGAGCTGAACGACGGCAAGGCACACACGGTCGACGTGTCGGTGCTCGGGGTGCCGAGCGGACAGACCGGATGGAGCGCGCCGACGAACATCCTGGTCTGGCAGGACGCCCACAAGTCGGTGGTGACGGGGGCGGTGACCTCGTACAGGACGTCGGCGCCGAAGGTGACGAACACGTACGAGGACGGTTCGCTGCGCAGTCTGGTGACGGCGGGCGCGCACAGCCTGAAGGTCTCGGGCTACCTCGACACCTCCCACGGCCGGGTCACCACGACGGTCGACCGGTCACTGACCACGGCGATCACCCACCACTGGACCCCGGACGAGAACACCGACAACCAGACCGGCCGCTGGACCGACGCCCAGAAGGTCACCGTGAACGGACACGCCTCCCGCACCGACCGCACGTACACCCTGGACGGCCGCGCGACGATCGACTCGGACAACCGGCTCCGCGTGATCATGTCCATCGACGACCACGCCCGCACGGACGGGGTCCTGCGCGACGACAAGTACGCCGGTGACGCGACGTTCACGCTGGGCGTGGCCCGTGAGGACCGGCACGCGGTGGCGACGACGAGCGAGCGGTACCGGCTCCGAGGAGGCGGCGCGTGTTACGACCACACGCTCGCCACGGAACAGGGCGTGCTGACGAAGGACGTACGACGCTGCTGACCCCGGACGGTACGGAATCGGTCGTCCTGGATTGATTTCCGTGACAAAAGGGGCGTGTCGATCAACTCCCGGGTTGCGAACGTCGGTGACAGCAAGGCCGGTATCCGGCACACCGAGCACCGGGAGAACAGTGCGATGTCCCGATTCCAGATCCTCCGCAGGCTCCGCCCCTCGGCCGTCGTCCCGGCCGCTCTCGTCGGCGTCCTCGCCGTCACCGGCGTGAGCGGCCTCGCCGAGGCACCCCCCTCGTCACTGGGGGGAGCGGTTCAGCTGGTCGACGAGAACGTCCCGACCGACGGCATGAGCTACGACATGACGAGTACGAACCGGAGCGAGGTCGGCCGCAGGTACGACGCCATCATCCGGGACATCCGGGGGCGGGTGAGGGCAACTCCGCTCTACGGCGGCATCACCCTCACCCGCAACCAGGACGACTACTTCCCCGTCACCCTGGCCATGGGCCGCAGTCAGATCACTCTCGTGTTCAACGCGCGGAACCTGTACATCGTGGGCTGGCGCAATGACGGCACGGACCGGTAATACCGGCTGGGCGCGGGGCCCAAGTCCTTCGCCGGAGCGAGGACCACGAATCTGAACTGGCTCAACTACAACGACATGGAGGGCGCCGCCAACATCGACCGAGGCAGCCTGGCCATCTCGATGGACAGCATCCAGGGCTCGATCAGCGATCTGGGCAACCTTCACTACACAGCGGCCGGCCGGAACCAGGCGCGGGCCCTGCTGATCCTCACCCAGGCCTTCGCCGAGGGCGCCCGCTTCGACTACTTCTCCTACCGCATCAGCGAGGGGATCAGGAGCGCCACCAGCTACTTCACGGGAACGTCGTCGACGATCAGCAGCACAGGATCCGGGTCGAACAGCGGCCGGGACCTGATCAGTGTGACGGGCCTACAGCTCGAGAACAGCTGGGGAGCCCTCTCACGGGCCACCCAGAACGCGACCCACAACCACGCGGCTCCGCGCTTCCACATCGGCAACGGCGACCTCACGACGCTGGCGGCCATCGACGCCCAGCTGGCCATAGCCCTCTGGCACACACTCTGACGACAGCTTGCCGAGCCACCCCCTGCGGGACACTTCCCCCTTGTCCCGCCGGGGGTCTTCGTCCCGCCGGGGGTCTTCGCCGTCGCCGAACAGCCGGTCCCGGGGACGGGTCAGGCGGCGGAGCGCTCGTCGGGCCGGCGGCGGCGCAGCGCAGGCTGTTGGATGGCGGGCGGGTTGTAGGCCAGGTCAAGTGTCCCGACCTCGGTGCCGGGAGGCACGATGGCGTCGATCTGGTCGAGTGTCTCGTCGGTCAGGGTGGTCTCGGCGCCTGCGAGGAGGTCGTCGAGGTGGTCCATGGTGCGCGGTCCGATGATCGCCGAGGTGACACCGGGGTGGGCGATCGTGAAGGCCATGGCCAGATGTGTCAGAGACATCCCGGCCTTGGTGGCGACGGGGACGAGCTGTTCGACGGCGTCGAGCCGGCGTTCGTCGCTCATGTGCTTGAAGCCGAAGCCGCCGCGATGCGTGGCGGCCTGCCGGCCCTTGCGGTAGCGACCGGTGAGCAGCCCCCCGGCCAGCGGGCTCCAGACCAGCGTGCCCATCCCGTAGCGTTCGCAGACCGGCAGCACTTCGCGTTCGATGCCCCGGTCGAGGACGGAGTACGACGGCTGCTCGGTCCGGAAGCGCTGGAGGCCGCGCCGTTCGGCGACCCACTGCGCCTCGACGATGTCCGAGACCGGGAAGGTCGAGGAACCGAAGGCACGGATCTTGCCGGCGTGCACCAGATCGGTGAGGGCCGAGAGGGTCTCCTCGATGTCGGTGTCCGGCGCGGGCCGGTGGATCTGGAACAGGTCGACGTGGTCGGTCCCCAGCCGGCGCAGGGAGTCCTCCAGCGCACGGACCAGCCAGCGCCGCGAGTTGCCCTGCTGGTTGGGGTCGTCCCCCATCGGAAGGTGCGCCTTGGTGGCCAGGACGACGTTGTCCCGGCGGCCTTTCAGAGCCTTGCCGACGATCTCCTCCGACTCGCCGCGCGAGTAGAAGTCGGCGGTGTCGACGAAGTTGATGCCCGCGTCCAGCGCCTTGTGGATGATGCGTACGGAATCGTCGTGGTCGGGGTTGCCTATGGCGCCGAACATCATGGCGCCCAGACAGTAGGGGCTGACCTTGATGCCGGTCCGGCCCAGCGTGCGGTACTGCATGGATCTCCCTCTTGCAGGGGCCGCGGAACGGACCGGCTTACGACGTCGGTGTGAAAACTGAGGGCAACGCCGAAACGGACTCGGTTTCCGAACCACGGAACTCGTGCCGGATGTCGTCGGTGCTCAGCCGGATGTCCGGGAGCCGCTTCAGGAGTTCGGTCGCGGCGATGGTCATCTCCATTCGGGCGACCGCCTGGCCGGGGCACGTATGGATGCCGAATCCGAACGTCAGGTGACGTGACATCCCACGGTCGAGCCGGAACTCGTCGGGGTCGGTGAACCTCTCCGGGTCGCGGTTCGCCGCGGCCCAGCACAGGTAGGCCGTCGAGTTCTCGGCGAGATCCACACCCGCGACGTTCACATCCGACGTGATGCGCCGATAGAACCCGAAGACAGGCGGATGCAGACGCAGCGCCTCCTCCACCGCCGCCGGGATGAGGTCGGGATCCGCGACGAGCCTGTCGCGTACTTCCGGGTTCCGCAGCACCTCGTAGAAGAGGCTGCCCAGCCCGGAGACCGTGGTCTCATGCCCCGCGAGGAGCAGACTGATCATGGTGTCCGTGATCTCCTGCGGTTCGAGCGGCCGACCGTCCACCTCGGCGTTCGCGAGCAGGGTCAGAAAGTCGTCGCCCTCCTTGCCCCGGCGTGCCAGTACCGGCGCCGTAGCGATCTTCGAGAAGTCGCCCAGCGCCTTCCTGAGCCGCTCCGGCTCCTTCAGGCTCGCGAGTACGTCGCTGGACAGGCGACGGATCTCGTCCTTGTGCTCGGAGTCGAATCCCAGGATGTGACAGATCGCCAGGAGCGGTACCTGCTCGCAGAATTCCGCGACCAGATCGCATTCTCCCTTGGAAGCGAACGACTCGATCAGACCGACGGTGTCGGCGCGCACCAGTCCTTCGATGCGATCAGGGGTCGAATCGTCCACCCCGAGGTCGACTATCTTGCGCCACGCGGTGTGCTCCGGCGGGTCCCAGTCGATCGCGAGACGGGCCCTGGCCGCGACCGGGCGTACTGCCGAGGGCCTCGACGAGAACGTCTTCCAGTCTTTTGCGGCACTCCTGACGTCGGCATACCGAAGCAGGATGTCGAAAGCGCCCAGCTCCTCACTGTGGGCGACCGGGCATTTCCCCCGAGCCGCCGAGAGCCGTTCATGGGCCTCGGCCGGCGTTGTCCCGTAGGTACTGAAATCGGTCAGAGCGGACTCTTGCAGATCATGGCCCCGCGGGGATGGTGACGGCACTGTCAGGCACCCTTCCAGCAAGATCGGGCAACGCGATTCTACTTTCACGTCGATTATTTGATGCTAGCAGCGAACAATTGAGCGCACAACGACCCTCGCCCAGTCAATGACTTGAGTGACGAACTATGGACGCATGAGTCAAACTAATCTATGTTCCAGATCACCACCGTCGCCGAGCGACTGCGGGCGGATCCCGGTGGATTCCACGAGGAGGCAATCAATGGCGATGGGATCGACGCGCGCGGCCAGTGGGACGGGCTTAGCGCCAGCCGTGGACGACAAGCAGGACGTGATCGCGGCCCAGGCGGTGGAGACGGCGGCCCGTCTAGTGCCGCTCCTCGACTCGAAGGCCGAAGAGGCTCGCACTCTCGGGCGCCCCACCGACGAGGCGATCGAAGCGCTGGAGGACTCCGGGCTCCTGATGCTCATGGCGCCCAAGATCCGGGGTGGCCGGCAGATCTCCCTGAGCACGTTCATCGATGTGGGCGAGCAACTGGCACGCGGCTGCGCCTCGACGGCCTGGGTCGCCAGCATCTACATCGGAACCCTGTACATGGTCGCCGGCTTCTCCGACGAGGCGCAGGACGATGTCTATGCCACGGACAATCCGAAGGTCCTGGCCGCGTTCAACCCCACGGGCGAAGCGGTGCCGGTGAGCGGTGGCTACCGTCTGACCGGCACCTGGCGTTTCTGTACGGGGCAGCACCACGCCGACTGGGCGTTGCTCTCGTCCCTGATCATGCGGGACGGCCAACCCCCCATGCCCGCGCAGTTCCTCGTCCCGCGCGGTGAGTGCCGAAGCGCCGACGACTGGCAGGTCTCGGGGCTCTCCGGAACCGGATCGGCCTCCCTGTCCGCAGACGTCTTCGTGCCCGAGCACCGGGTGCTGCCCTTCTCCGACCCCACCACGGTGCTGTCGCTCTCCAAGGCCCTCGCGGACGACCCCTACTTCAAGATGCCCTTCATCCCCTTCTTCGCGACGGGTGCCACGGGGACGCCCCTCGGCATGGCCAGTGCCGCCCTGGACCTCATGAAGGACCGTGTCCAGAAGCGGGGCATCACCTACACGCAGTACACGCGCCAGGCGGATGCCTCCATCACGCACTTCCAGATGGACTCGGCGGTCATGAAGCTCGACCAGGCCCGGTTCCACTCCGAACGGGCCGCGGCCACCGTCGCGTCGGTGGCCGAGGACCCGTCGGACACCGCGCTGCGGGTCCGGTGCCGCGCCGACGCGGCGTGGACCACCTCGCTGTGCCGGGAGGTCGTGGAGATCGTCCAGCAGGCGTCCGGCGCCTCCGCCATTCACCGCAAGGATCCGCTCTCACGCATCGTCAGCGACATACAGGCCCTGTCGGTGCACTCCTTCATCCTGCACAGCACCAACGCGGAACTGCACGGCCGTGTCCTGTGCGGGCTGGAACCCGGTGTGGCGTTCATCTGAGCCGTAGCACTCCCCCGAAAGGAAAGTCATGCCCGAGACCGAGCAGGGCGTGTTCAAGCATTTCCCCACCGATTTCCGGGGCGAACTCTTCCGCCCCCGGGACGTCGGCTACACGGCGGCGCGAGCGATCTACAACATGCGCGACAGCGATGCGACGCCGACCCTGATCGCGCGAGCCGCCGACGAGCAGGACGTGCTGGCCGTCGCACGCTTCGCCACGGAGACCGGCACTCCGCTGGCCGTACGCGCCGGAGGGCACGGCAGCGACGGAACCGCCATGCCGGACGGCGCACTCGTCGTCGACCTCACCGCACTCGACGCCATCGACGTCGACAAGGCCACCGGCGTAGTGCGGCTGGGTGCCGGGGTGCTGCTCGGCGACATGGACGTCGCGCTGGAGCAGCACGGGCTGGTCGTCCCGGCCGGCACGGTGAGCACGACGGGCGTCGCCGGGCTAACCCTGGGCGGCGGCGTGGGCTACAACATGCGCCGGTACGGGGCCACCGTGGACAGCCTGCTGGCCTGTGACGTGGTGACACTCGACGGCCGGCTGATCCGGGCGAGCGAGACGGAGAACCCGGATCTGTTCTGGGCGCTGCGGGGCGGTGGCGGCAACTTCGGCGTGGTGACCGGCTTCGAGTTCCAGGGCCGCCCCATGCAGCCCGAAGTGGCCGCCGGGTTCATCCCGTTCGACCTGGGGCACGCCCCCCAGGTGCTCGCCGCGCTGCGTGAGCACATGCCGACGGCGCCGCGGGAGCTCTCCGTCATCGCCGCACTGACCCAGTGCCCGCCGCTTCCGCCGGTGCCGGCCGAGAAGCACGGGGCGGAGGTGCTGATGCTGGTCGTGGTCTACACCGGCCCGCCGGACAAGGCCGAGGAGGTGACGGACGCGCTCGCGGCGCTGGGGCCGTCCATCGGCAAGGTGATCCAGCCGATGCCCTGGTCCGTGGCGAACCGGATGCTGGACTCCATCGCCCCGTTCGGCCGCCGTATGTACATGAAGGGCGCTTACCTGTCCGAACTCGGCGACGACATCATCGACATCATGGTTCGCCACGCCGCGAAGCACGAGCCGCAGTCCAGTCCTCCGCTGCCGAGCACCGTGCAGAACATCTGGGCCATGGGCGGCGCGATCAGCGAGGACTACGACGAGGACGCCATGGCCTTCTCCCGGGAGGGCGCCGGCTGGTTCTGGGAGACCGTCACCCAGTGGGACCAGCCCGAGGGCGACAAGCCGTTCCAGAACTGGGTCGACGGCGTGTACGCGGAACTCAGGCCGCACGTCCGGGACAACTGCTACATCAACCTCTCCACCGACATGGGGCCCGAGTGGCGCCGCGGCGTGTGGGGCAGCCCCGAGAAGTACGCACGGCTCGTGCGGGCGAAGACCGACTGGGATCCCCAGAACCTGCTGCGCTTCAACAAGAACATCGAGCCGCTCGGCTCCAGCTGACCGAGCGGAGTCCGGAGTGAGAAGGAGGGCGGCTCCCGCAAGGGGGCCGCCCTCCTCGGTGCCGGGTTCAGTGCGCGGGCACCGGGCTCGGGGCTCCGGGCCTGCCGCCCGCCTTGAGCACCCCGCTCGGCAGCTCCCGGCCGACGGCCCGCTGGGCAAAACCCGCGGCTCTGACGAGAGCGTTCAGATCGCACCCGGTGGCCACACCCATCTCCTCGCTGAGATAGACGAGTTCCTCGGTGGGCACGTTGCCGCTGGCCCCCGGTGCGAACGGGCAGCCGCCCAGTCCGCCGATGGACGCGTCGATGTCGACGACGCCGATCTGCATGGCCGCCAGGACGCACGCGAGTCCGGCGCCGCGCGTGTTGTGCATGTGCAGGCCCACGGGAATGCCCGGGGCGATCTCCCGTACGGCGCCGATCAGTTGGACGACCCGGAGGGGGGTGGCGGTCCCGATGGTGTCGCCCAGGCACAGGACGTCGGCTCCCTGGGACACCGCTTCCCGCGCGATGTGCAGAACGCGGTCGTCCGCTGTCGGGCCGTCGAAGGGGCAGTCCCATGCGGTGGCGACGATGACCTCGCAGGTGCCGCCCGCGTCGTGCACCAGGTCGGCGATCCTGCCGACCCCGGCGAGCGACTCGGCGGTCGTGCGCCTGACGTTGGCGTGGCTGTGGCCGTCCGCGGCGGACACGACGTACTCGATGTTGCGGACCCCCGCCTCCAGGGCTCTATGGGCTCCGCCCTCGCTCGCCACGAGCGCGGACCACTGGACGTCCGGCCACTGGTACAGCGTCGCCGCGACCTCACGGGCGTCCGCCATGGCGGGCACGGCACGCGGGGAGACGAAGGCGGTCGCCTCGATGCGCTTCAGGCCGCTGCGCACGAGCAGTTCCAGCAGCCGGATCTTCTCGGCGGTGGGGATCGGGCGTTCGATCTGCAGACCGTCGCGCGGGCCCACTTCACGCAGGTTGATGCGGGGAGGCAGCGGCGGCAGTGTCGTCCTCATGGGGGTTCGGATCCTTCGCTCAAGTCCATCAAGTCCGGCAGGTCCATGGCGCCGAGGGGTGTCACACGACACCCTCGCGTCGCAGTTCCGCGATCTCGTCCGGTCCCAGGGCGAGGAGTTGGCCGTAGACCTCCTCGTTGTGCCACCCGGGTTCCGGCGGGCCCGCCCAGCGCACCGCGCCGGGTGTCCCGGACAGCCGCGGTACGACACCGGGGCCGAGGACGTCCTCGCCGAGGCGTTCGTCGTGATGGGGTACGAGCATGTCCCGGGCCCGGAACTGAGGGTCGGCGACGATGTCCGCGGCCGTGTACACCGGGCCGGCGACGACGTCCGCCTCCTCCAGCCGGGACAGCGTCTCGTCGGCCGTCCGCTCGGACACCCAGTCCGCGACGATCGACTCGATCAGGTCCTGGTGCTCCCCGCGGGCCACATGGGTGGCGAAGCGCGGGTCCACGGCCAGTTCGGGGCGTTCCATCACCGTGCACAGCCGCCGGAAGACCGTGTCCTGGTTGGCCGCCACGATCAGCCACTTCTCGTCCTTGGTACGGAAGAGATTCGAGGGGGCGATGCCGTCGAGCCGGGTCCCCGAGGGCTGACGGACCTTGCCGAGCCGGTCGTACTCCGGGATCACCGACTCCAGCAGGGCGAGCGAGGACTCGGTCAGGGCCACGTCGACCACCTGTCCCTGGCCCGTGCGCTGCCGGTGGAGCAGGGCGGCGAGGACGCCCTGCACAGCGAACATCCCGGCGAGCGAGTCGCCGAGGGACACCGCCATGCGGGGTGGCGCCTGGCCGGGGAATCCGTTGATCGCCCGTAGCCCGCCCATGGCCTCGGCCACCGAGGCGTAGCCCGGACGGTGGCGGTAGGGGCCCGTCTGTCCGAAGCCCGACACCCGGGCTAGGACGAGGCCCCGGTTGGCCGCGCCCAGCCGGTCGTAGCCAAGGTTCCAGCGCTCCAGCGTGCCCGGACGGAAGTTCTCGATCACGACGTCGGCCTGACGTACGAGGTCGAGGAACAGGTCCTGTCCGCGTTCCGAACGCAGGTCGAGGGTGACGCACCTCTTGTTGCGGGCGTGGATCGTCCACCACAGCCGATGCCCGCGGTAGGCGTGTTGCCCCCAGTCCCGCAGGGGGTCCGGACGGCCGGGAGCCTCGATCTTGATGACGTCGGCGCCGTGGTCCGCGAGCAGCCGCCCGGCGAAGGGGCCCGCGACGATGGAGCCGATCTCCAGCACCCGTACGCCGGACAGCGCACCGCCGGTCACCTCGTTCCGTGCAGCCTCGGCGGCGTCTTCGACTTCCGCACGCACCGGCATGACGCTCCTTCGATCGTGGGCCGCCCCGGCTCGGGAGGCGGCGGGAAGGTGACCCGCAGGACAGCTGAAGAGTCGTCAGGGCCGCTGCCCTGCGGGCGACTTGGGGCCGTCAGGTCAGGTCGAGTGCGGAGATGCCCGCCTCCGCCACGACGACCTCGGTCTTGGGATCACCGCCGCCGACGGCGATGGCGCCGAGCACCTGACCGTCCTTGATCACCGGCAGCCCGCCGGGCAGGTTGACGAAGTCGGCGGCGGCCTGGCTCAGAGCGGCGGCCGGCTCGGGCGGAACGTCACCGGTCGGCCTACCGATGTACGCCGCCGTCCGCGCCTTCTTCAGCACGACGTCGTACGCCAGTTTCGGGGCGCCGTCCATCAGGGCCCAGGCCCGCAGATGACCGCCGGCGTCCACGATGCCGACGCCGACCGGGGTGCCGAGTTCGCGGGCCTTCTCGACGGCGAACTTCAGCATCTTCAGTGCGCCCCGCTCGCCGAGCTGTTCGGTGATCACGGTTTCGGACATGTTGTTGCCTTCCCGAGGTAAGCCAAGACGTCGAGCACGACTGGGGAGTTGAGTGATCACTGGGGGCGTTCGGCGGCGAGGATGTCCGTGATCCTGCCTCTGAGGACGCGCTTGTCGACCTTGGAGATGTTGGTCAAGGGGAACTCCTCGATCAGTTCGATGCGCTCGGGCCACTTGAACTTGGCGACACCGATCCCGTCGAGGTACCGCTGGACCTCGCCGAGGTCGGGGGCCTGGGCACCGAGCTTGGGAACGATGAAGGCACAGGCGCGTTCCCCGAGCCGTTCGTCGGGCATGGCGACCAGGGCCGCGCGCTCCACGGCGGGGTGCCGGACGAGCAGGTGCTCGATCTCCGCGGCGTTGACCTTCTCGCCGCCCCGGTTGATCAGGTCCTTGATGCGGTCCTCGAGCCGATAGAAACTGCGGCCGTCGTGCGGGACCTCGACGACGATGTCGCCGGTGCGGTAGAAGCCGTCGGCGGTGAAGGCCTCGGCGTTGCGCTCCGGCGCGCGGAAGTAGCCCCGGATGGTGTACGGGCCACGGGCGCACAGCTCGCCCGGGGTCCCCGGCGGTACGAGCTCCTCGGTCCCCGGTGCGTACACGCGGGCCTCGTCGAACGGGGTGACCGGAGTGCCCACGGTGCGGTGCCTGATCTCGGCGGGCGCCGCGGTGGGCGTGACCATGCACAGACCCTCGCCCATGCCGAACATCTGGATGATCGTGCGCGACGGTGTCTCGAAGGCTGCCACGATGTCGGCCGACAGCGGGCCGTTCACCCACACGAGCACGCGTAGTCCGTCCAGCGCGTCGAACAGCTCGGGGTCCTGCCTCACCATGGCCGCCAGCGCCGGAGACAGCATCGTGTGCGTGAGGGGCGGGGCGATCGCCTTCACCTGGGTGGCTTCCGGGGCGGCGAGTGCGAAGCAGCCGCCCACGGAGTGCGCGGCGTGCAGTCCGCAGACGATGCCCGCGTTGTGCACCATGGGAAGGAGATGGGCGACCGTGCCGGTGGAGTCGAGGTCGATGGCCTCGGCGTAGGTGCGGGCGTTGTACCAGTACTCGGTGTGCAGCCGGGGAATCAGTTTGGGGATGTTCGTGGTGCCCCCGGAGAGCTGGAGCACGCCCAGCGAATCGCCGGGGATGGCCTCCTGGATCTCCTCCACGGCGGCGCGGGCGATTGCGGGATCCTCGGCGCGACCCGACGACTCCAGTGTCTCCAGGGCGATGGCGCCCGCGGGCGGCGATGCCGTTCCGACGGTGAGCAGTCGGCGCAGCGTCGGCTGCTCCTTGGCCACTTCCGCCGCGAGGGCGGCCAGGTCGTGGCCGCGGAAGCCGGGCTCGATGAGGTGCGCCGCCGGTTCGGACTGGCGGGCGATCTCGAGGATCTCGTGCCGGCGGTGCTGGGCCAGGGTGGCGATGGGCACCAGCCCGGCCTTGAGCAGCCCGTACCACGCCAGCACGGTCCAGACATGGTTGGTCACCTGCAACAGCACCCGGTCGCCGGGCCGCAGTCCGAGGTCCCGCAGCCCCAGGGCGATCAGGTCGGTGCGCCGGTCCAGTTCGGCATAGGTGAGGCGCGCGTCGGGCGTGAGCACCGCGAGACGGTCGGGGTGCGTGTCCGCCATCGCGCGGAACTCCTGCGCCAGTGTGCGGTCGGACCACACGCCGGCCGCGCGGTAGCGGCGTACCGCCTCTTCGGGGAAGGCGACGACGTCGGGGCTGTTCGTTTCCGAAGTCGACGCTGACTCGGAGGTGGTGTTCATCGGCTCAGTCGCTCCTCTGTCCAGGGAACCAGCTCGCGTACTGCCGCTGCGGTCCCGGACTCGTCGCCCTCGGCGAGTGGTCTGCCGAAGTGGTCGGCCCGGATGCGCAGATGGGTGGCGTCGTCCGACTTCAGGGCGGCCAGGGCGTCCTGGACATCGCCGGGGAACACCGAGCAGTCACCGGTGTACTCGATGACCAGGGTAGGGATCGTCACCCCGCTCAGGGAGCGGATCAGTGACGCGTTCGACGAGATGCCGGACCAGGTCGACAGCCATGCCTCCGGGGTGGTCAGGCGTCCGAAGCCGGTGACTCCGTAGTTCGACACCGACGGCCGTGCGCTGATCACCGAACCGTAGGGCCGGTCGGACGGGTCCAGGCGGAGGTCGGTGCAGCGGGGGTCGGCGTCCGTCCGGTAGGTGGTGATGATCGGCGTGAGGACACTGCGTCGCCGGTCCGCCGCGTCACCCGAGCCACCCTTGAACCGCTTGCGGGCCGCGAGCTGGCCTGCGATCAGTTCACGCGCCCACTCGTCGAGCCGCGCGACCCGGGCGTGCTGCGCCGCCCGGTAACGGTCGAGGAACTCGGGTGAGTAGCGCGAGCCCTCGGGAGCCTCGCCGAAGCCGTTCGCCGGGTTGTACGGGTCGAGGTCCGCGTCCACCGAGAAGGGGTCGCCCTCGTCCGTGACCGAGGGGTCGATCATCGACAGCAGTAGGCGCCCCTGTCCGGGGTGCGGGGCGACGAGGACGAGCCCGTCCGGCGCCGGCATCGGTGCCTCCCCCAGCTTGACCGGCGCCCCGCCCGGCGTACGGGCGATGCGGTCCGAGGGGGCCGTCAGTGACTGTTCGGCATAGAAGGAGTAGAGGCCCGCTCCCCCGGAGTGGCCGATCAGCACGATGTGCTCGAAGCCGCGCTCGCGCAGGAACTCCATGCCGGCGGCGACGTCCAGCAGCGCGGTCTCGTGGACCAGCCGCAGGTCGTTGCCCACTTCGCGGCCGGCCTGCGCCCAGACGGCGTGACCCGCCCCGAGCAGCCCGGTGATCAACGGGTGCCGCTGCAGATCCTGGCGCGGGTGCATGAGGCAGTACACCGTGCGGCTCGCCGCGGCGGGCTCGTAGAGGGTGCCCCGGGACACCTCGCCGTCGTACGAGATCAGGGTGTGCAGGCTGATGGCGGTCCTGTCGGGCAGGGCCGCCGGATGCCAGTCCGTCGCCAGGGTCGCCCTGCCGCGGCCCGAGGGGACCCGGGCGGACGCTGTGCCGGTTGTCGTGGTCTCGGTCATGCCTCCACCCTCAGTGTGTCGCGGTCGAACCGCGTGATCCGGCCTTCCAGGCCACCCGCGGGCAGTGTGAACCACACGGCCAGGTGCAGCCCTGACTCCTTGCGGTCGATCTCGAACGGGCCGTCGCTGTGGATCACGGCATAGCCGTCGCGCTGTTCGACGAGGAGGCCGGACCGGCGAGCGTAGTCCACCGCGCCACTCCACTCGGGCTGGTCGACCACGTGGATGGCGGGACCACCGACCGGCGAGTTGACCTGCGCCTTCGCGCGCCAGACGTCCTGGACGGACGTGCCGCCCGACTCGAGCGCCCTGGCCAGCCCGGCCATGGTCCGCTGGGCGTCGTCGGCGTCGAGCCGGGTCAGTTCCCGCAGCGGCCGGGTGAACTCGAAGAAGATCCCGTTCGGGTCGTCCACGTAGATCGACTCGATGGTCTCGTGCTCGACCGTCATGACCTTGTACCCGGCGGCCTTGAGCTTGTCGCGGTAGGCCATCAGGGCCGCCTCGTCGGGCACTTCGACGGCGATGTGGTTGGACTGTCGCAGCACCTGGTGGACGGGTTCCGGCTGCGGCCAGCCGAAGTAGTAGAAGAACGCGAGGGTGTCTCCGTTACCGATGTCGAAGAAGAAGTGGACCATGTCGGGGTTGTCGTCCTTGCCCCAGCCGACGGCCGGCACAGCGTGGACGAGCGGGAATCCGAGGAGCTCCCCGTAGAAGTGGACCGTCTCGACCGGGTCCCAGCACGGGAAGGCGGTGTGGTTCGCCCCGAGAGTTCCGACCTTGTTGGCCTCACCCTTGCCGGTGGAGGCCTTCTGGAGAAGCACAGCAGTTCCCTTCACCGATTCCATGTTTTCCATCATGGCGATTTTTCTACGCGTGTGTCAATAGATGGAGTGGGCAACGATACCCCTTCGCCGACCCCCCGAAGATGCGCCACCAGTTCGTCGGGCAGGGGAATGGACTCCAGCCCCTCCCCCGAGGTCCGCGCGTACACCTGGGTGAGACGCATCTGCACCGCCGGCTCCGGAGCGCCCACCAGCGCGAAGTCGCTGCGGAACGTGAGCGAGCGTTTGGAGAGCTTGTCCAGCCACAGGGTGGCGTCCAGCTCGTCGTCCAGCCGGAGAGGGCTGCGATAGGAGAGTTCGGCGTGCACGGCAGGCAGGCCGAAGCCGGTGGCCAGCATCCGCGACGTGGCGAACCCCACGTCCGCCAGCCACTCGCTCGACATGCTCTCGGCCCATCTGGTGGGCGCGGCGAAGTAGATCACCTGGGCCGCGTCCGTGTCGCCCATCGCGACCCGGAACCTGCGACGCAGGAGCGGTCCGGAGCCGCTCTCCCACGAGTCCGTGCTCATGATCCCTCCGTCACGTGGACGAGGTCCGTTCGCCCGGCGACCACTCCGTCGATGGCGTGACGCAGATGCAGGGAGCCGACCGCGACGTCGACGAGGACCGGGAGCTCGGCTCTGATCCGTTCCCCGACGGCCAGGCGGTCGAGCAGGGCGCCCTGGGAGTCCTCGCCGGTCAGCCGGATGACCGAGGCTCCTTGGCGCAGGAACCCCTGTGCCTGTTCGATCAGTTCGGTGCCGTCCGGCCCCCAGGCGTCGCCGCCGTCCACCCGGACGGTCACGGTGGTCCGGCCCGGGCTGTCGTGGAGCCGGCGGGGGTACTGGTGGTGCGGCGTACTGACGGGCCGCTCCAGCACCCAGTCCGTGACCCCCGATTCCGGCACCTCGTCCGGCTCGACACCGGCGAACTCCGCCAGGGCCCGGGCCGCGAGTTCCCGGTCGGACACCAGTACGTCGTCCAGCGACACGGCTCCCGCCCTGCTGAGGTAGGCCATGGCCATCCGGGCCGGGCTGAGGTACTGCCGCGTCTCGAAGGACTCCCACCACAGCTGGCTCCGCGTGGCACGTTCCTGAAGTCGCTCGACCTGGGGGCGCCGCGCCTCCTCGAAACGCTCCAGGGCGGCTGTGACCGGTTCGTCTCCCAGGGGCGCCAACGCGTCGGCCAGTGCGATGGCACTCTCCATCGCGATCTTCGTCCCGGAGCCCAGCGAGGGGTGCGCGGTCGCCACGGCGTCCCCGAGAAGGACGACCTTGCCGTGATGCCACCGGGCGCACCGCACGGTGTTGAACCAGCCCCATCTCGACCGGTTGCCCAAGAAGGATCCGCCGCCCAGCTGCTCGGCGAACGCCTTGGACAGGTACTCCAGCGCCGCGTCGTCCGACTCGCCCTCGCTGGAGAACCGCCGGTCGCCGAACCCGGCCCTGCTCACGGTGTCGGCGGACGCCTCGATCACGAAGGTGGAGCGTTTCTCGCCGTACGGGTAGGCGTGGGCGACGAACAGCCCGTCCTGGGTCTTCACCGGGATGAACACCCCGCCGTCGAGCGGCACATCGGCTCCGCACCAGATGAACCGGCCCCGGCCCGGGGTGACTTCGGCCCCGAACTCCTCCTGGTAGCGGTTCCGGGTGGCGCTGGAGGCCCCGTCGGCGGCGATCACCAGGTCGGCGTCGTCGAGCAGGTCGGTCACGTCGCACGAGTGGCTCTCCACCCGCACGCCCGCACCGGTCGCCCCCTCCAGCAGGATCCGCAGCAGCCGCGCGCGGCTGATCGCGCCGCTGTGGAACCGGCCGAGGCTCGCATCGCCCTGCGGCAGCCGGAAGCCACTCGACGAGAAGGTGTACGCCGCTTCGGTGATCTCCCGGTACAGGTCCGGGTCGGCCTGCCGCAGCGCCTTGAGAAGCCCGCCGGTGAGGCCGACCCCGAAGCCGAACGTCTCCTCGGGAGGGTTCCGTTCATGCAGTGACACGAGCCAGTCGGGATGCCGAAGGGCCAGCAGCCGGGCCGCGAAGAGCCCCGCGGGTCCGCCCCCGAGTACGTGAACACGTCGAACTGTCATGTTCTACAGATACCCCGAGTTCTACCTTGTAGTCAATATTTTTTCACATGCGTCAAATTTCCTCGGACAAGGAACCGCCGGCCGATTGTCGGGCAGGACAGGGCTCGGCCGGCGGTTGATCCAAAGCAGCGCTCCTAGGGCAGTCCCCCTCAGTCGACGAGGTCGAGGGCGGCCCGTACGACGCTGTCGGTGTCGATGCCGTGGTAGCGGTAGACGTCGTCCAGCGCGCCGGACTGGCCGAACCGGCTCACTCCGAGCGTGGTCACGGGCACGTTGTTCACCGTGGCGAGGAAGGCCAGGGTGTGCGGGTGGCCGTCCACCAGCGTCACCAGGGGTGCGGCCCGGTCCGCAGGGAACACCTGGTCCAGGATCCAGCCGGGGGCGTCCTCCTGCCCCCGCCGGGCCTGGAGGGCGCGGAAGAGCAGGTCGGGGCTGGTCACACAGATCACGTCGGCCGCGTGGCCGAGCGCCGCGAGGCGGTCGGCGGCGGCCAGCGCCTCGGGGACCATGGCGCCCATGGCGGCGATCGTGACGGTGGGCGTCTCGGCACGTCTGATCACATAGGCCCCGGCGACCGTCTGACGCCGGCGACGCTCCCTGGCCGCCTGATCGGCCGGCACGGCGGCCAGACTCTGGTCCACCGGCCGGGTGGACAGCCGCAGATAGGCCGAACTGCCGTCGGGCTTGCCGAGGTTGGACAGTGACGCCAGCAGACACCACTCCATGTCGATCCCGAACGCGGGCTCGTACGACACACAGCCGGGCTGTTCGATGCCCAGCGACGGCGTGGTGATCGACTGGTGGGCGCCGCCCTCCGAGGCGAGGGTGACACCGGAGGGGGTGCCGACCAGGATGGACTGGCCGCCGGCGTAGATGCCGAACGACCAGGGTTCCAGGGCCCGGTTGACGAACGGGTCGTAGACCACGCCGATGGGCAGCAGGGGCTGTCCCCAGCGGCTCCAGGTGGCGCCCAGTTCGCCGAGCACCCCGACCAGGTTCGTCTCCGCGATGCCCAGCTCCACGTGCTGGCCGGTCGGCTTCTCCCGCCAGTGCAGGATGGTCTCGGCGTCGTCGGCGAACCAGTCGGTGCGCTCGGCCGGGGACCAGACCCCGACCTTGTTGAGCCAGCCGCCGAGGTTGGTGGACGAGCTGACGTCCGGGCTGACCGTGACGATCCGGCCGGCCGCGCCCGGGGCCTTGCGGGTCAGGTCCAACAGCACGCGCCCGAGGGCCTGTTGGGTGTTGCCGACGCCACCGGGGGCGGCTCGGCCGAGGTCGGCGGGGATCGCGGGCGGTTCCAGCGCCTCCAGGCGCGGCCTGCGCAGCCGCTCCGCCGCCTCGGCGCACAGCGCCGCCTCCGCCGTACCGTCGGCGAAGTCCCGCCAGGGGGCGTCGAGATCCTCGCCCAGACGGGTCGCCAGCTCCGCCATCTGGTCCCCCGTCAGGAGGGAGGAGTGGTTCTGCGGATGCCCCTCGGTCGGCAGACCGTGCCCCTTGACGGTGTAGGCGAAGATCACGGTCGGGCGGGAGTCGTCGATCTCGTCGTACGCGTCCAGCAGGGCCCCGAGATCGTGGCCACCGAGGTTTCGGACCGCGCTGTGCAGCGTGTCGTCGTCGATCTCCGCGATCAGCCGGGCGATGGGCTCCGAACCCGAGCCGGTGCCGGGCAGCCGGTCGCGCAGCTGCTGCGGAGTGCAGCGCAGCAGCCGCTGGTACTCGGGGTTCTCCATGACGTCCAGGCGCAGCCGCAGTTCGTCGCCGCCGGGACGGGCGAACAGGTCCTCCAGGAGCTGCCCGTACTTGAGGGTCAGGACCTGCCAGCCGGCCGCGGCGAACATGCCGTGCAGCCGTTCCGCCGCCGCTCCGGGCACCACGCGGTCCAGGGACTGCCGGTTGAGGTCGACGACCCAGACGATCTCGCCGAGACCGGCCACGGTCGGGTCCTGTACGGCCTCCCAGATCGCACCCTCGTCCAGTTCCGCGTCCCCCAGCAGCGAGTACTGCCGGCCGGCTCCGGCACCGCCGAACTGCCCGTCGACGTAGCGGCGCGCGAGGGCTCCCCAGACCGGCGCGGTCGCCCCGATGCCCACCGACCCCGTCGAGTAGTCGACCGGATCGGGGTCCTTGGAACGACTGGGGTAGCTCTGCAGACCGCCGAAGGAGCGCAGTTCGGTGAGGTACGCCGGGTCCAGTTCCCCGAGCAGGTAGTTGATGGCGTGCAGCACGGGTGAGGCGTGCGGCTTGACCGACACCCGGTCGTCCCGGGTGAGTTCGTGGAACCACAGGGCCGTCATGATGGTGGTCATCGACGCGCTGGACGCCTGGTGGCCACCGACCTTCAGCCCGGAGGGGTTGGGCCGCACCCGGTTGGCGTGATCGACGATCGCGGTGGCGAGCCACAGCACACGCTGTTCGACACTGCCGAGAACCCGCAGCAGCTCCCGCCGGGAATCGTCCCGTATCTCCGGACCCGCCGAAGCGACACCAACGACCATGACTTGCCTCTCTGACTCCCCGGCGACCGGTGTGAACAGCGCCGTGGTCGGTTTTCAATGAATGCAGGACACGCAGGAGGGACCGGCCGCATACGCTCCGCCGGGTGTCCGGCGGGCGATCAGCTGCGGTGGGCGACCGTCATTTCGAGACCGTCGAGTTCGGCCCGGTACTCGACCTGGCAGGCGAGCCGGGAGTTCTCCCGGCGCTCCACCACTTCTTCGAGCATCTCCGCCTCGTACTCGTCCGGCTCCGGCAACCGGTCCAGCCATTCCTTCTCCACGTAGACGTGGCACGTCCCGCAGGCGGCGTTGCCGTTGCACAGGCCGATGATCCCGATCTTCTTCGGCCGGAGCTGGAGCATGAGGGCCTTGCCCTCGGGGACGTCGAACTCATGGCGGACGTCTTTGCGGTCGTGAACAATGATCATTTGGCGACTCCTGGCGCGCACGCTGCGGGCAGCACAGCAAGATTTGACCATCACGTATGTCAACTATCCTACGTTAGCGTCGACACTCGTCAAGGGTGACCGGCCGGCCGATCCCTGATCATTGACATCTATGTTCAATAACCATCACACTTGTTGATGCAGTGGGTAAGGCACATCGGGCTTGTTCCTCGACAGGGAAGAGAACGTCATGAAGCTTGTGCGCATCCATGGCACGGGCACCGGCCTGGTGGTCGGCCCCGCGGGCGGCGAGGTCGTCGTGGACATCGCGCGCGGCCTGGATGAACTCCGACGGCGCGAGCGAACACTGGTGGAGACCCTGGAGCCGTACTTCCCCCAGGGCGGCGGAAGCTGGCTTCCGCTGATCGAGCGGTGGCAGGACGTCCGCGACCACCTGCGTGTTCTGGTGGATGTCGTGGGGAGCGGACAGCACACACCCTCGGCGGTCCAGCCATTGGCGGCGGCGCGGTTGGATCCGCCCCTGCCCGACCCGGGCGTCCGTGTCTTCGCCCTCGGCGGCAACTTCCCCCTGCACGTCTCCGGGATGGACGGAGGCGGAGCCATGGAGCTCCCGGAATCGGTGCGGCAGGGGGCCGCGGGTGGCGTACCGCCGTGGGGGTTCTACGTCATCCCCGGCACCGTCGTCGGCCAGGACGCGGTGGTCACCCCGCCGCCCGGCACCCAGAAGCTCGACTACGAGGCCGAGGTGGCGGTCGTGCTTGCGGGCGGCGAACACGAGCCCGGCAGCGACCGGATCGACGTCTGGGGCTTCACCGCCTGGAACGACTTCAGCATCAGGGACGCGGCGCTCGGTCTGTCGAAGACCGACCACGGCCCGCTGACCTGGTCACTGACCAAGAACTTCCGCACCGGCAACAGCTGCGGTCCGTTCATGGTGGTCGACGAGCCGATCCCCGATGACGGCCTCGGCATCATGTGCAAGGTCAACGGCGAGGTGCGCCAGGACGGTTCGACCTCCGGCATGCAGTACTCCTTCGGGGCCACCGCGGCCCATATCTCGGAGTACGCGCCCCTCGCCGGCGGCGACATGATCCTTTCCGGAACCCCGGGCGGCACCGCGATGGAACAGGGCCTCGACGGCCCGTACCTGAAGGACGGGGACCTCGTCGAGGTCCTGATCGAGGGTGCCGGGACGCTGCGCAACCGAGTGGCGCTGAAGGGCTGACGGACCGTCCGCCCCACCCGTCCGTCCATCCGGCGTCGAATCCATCGGAATCCTGGGAAGAGACACATGCGCTGGGTCACAAGAGCCGATGTCCACCTCGACCGGGTTGCCTCACCCTGGCTCATCCGCCGTTTCATCGACCCCGAGGCCGAGTTCGTGTTCATCGACCCCGACGGGCCATGGCCCACGGACGCCGTCTCCTTCGCCATGCCGGGTGCGGAGATCGGGATGCACGACGAGGACGGCACCACCTTCGACAAGCTCCTCGCCCGCTACGAGCTGACGGACCCGGTACTGCTCGACATCGCCGACGGGGTCCGCGCCGGCGTCCACCAGGTGCTGGGCGGTGATCTCGGAGACCTGTCGCAGGAGTCCGTCTCGCTCGGGTTCGGCCTGCTCGCGCTCTCCGAGGGGATCATGCTGCGGCACCCCTCCGACCAGCGGAACCTGGACCACTCGATGGTGATCTACGACGCGCTCTACGCCTACTTCTGGGGCAGGCACCGCGATCCCCGGACCGGTGCGGCGACGTTCTGGGACCGGATCGCCGAGCTGCGGTCGGCGTGGCCCGAGAACGTGCCGGGCGCGGAATCGTCAAACAGTCAACTGAACACCCCAGGGGTCGTCCGGCGTTGAGGAAGGTCATCCGTACGCGCGCCAGGCCGTCGCTCCGGGGCTTCGAGGAAGGTCGTCTGATGAGCATCGTGATTGTGGGCGCCGCCGGAGCGGCGGGCCGGAGTCTGATCGCCGCCCTGCGGTCTCGCGACGTCGAGGTCGTCGCGGTCAGCCACAGCGACGCGGGTGAGCAACGGCTGAGTGGCACGGGGGCGGCCGTGATACGCGCGGACCTCGCTCAGCCGGCGCAGCTGCGCGAGCCGTTCGCCGGTGCGCAGGCCGTGCATGTGATCCCTCCGTCGCTGCACCCCCGTGAGGACGTGCTGGTCGGGAACGCCGTACAGGCTGCCGTGGCCGCCGGTGTACCGCGCCTCGTCCACCACTCCGTGATGCATCCGCACACACCCGTGCTGCGCAACCACATCCGCAAGGCGAACGCCGAGGCCGTTGTGCGTGACAGCGGCCTGCGCTGGACGATCCTTCAGCCGTCGATGTTCGCCCAGGTCGCGCTGCTGATGTTCGCCGGCGGCGCCGACGGCGAGGTCGTCCTCCCGTTCAACCCCGAGTCCCGCATCTCGATGCTCGACCTGCGCGACCTCGCCGAGGCCGCGGCCCGGGTGCTGACCGAGCCGGGGCACGACTACGCGACCTATGAGCTGGCCGGACCGCTCACAAGCCTCAAGGAGATGGCCGTCGACATCTCCGCGGCCACGGGCAGGTCTCTGATCACCCGCCAGGTACCGGTCGCCGACGGCCCGCTGCCGCCGGTCGCGGCCGCGAACCCCATGGCCGCGGCCGACATGATCTCGACGTTCGCCCACTACGACCAGCACGGCTACCTCGGCAACCCGCGGGTGCTCGAAATGCTGCTCGGCCGCCCTGCCACCACCTTCGCGGAGGTCGCGGCACGGGAACTGGGGTGACGGCAGGCCCCCCGCCGGGCAGGACGTGAAGGAACACAGACGTCCTCCACAATGGTGATCGTCGATCCGGTCGCCGGCACACGGACGGGCTGATGCCGTGGGGAGGTGCCCGGGTGACCCGGGCACCTCCCCGATCTCGGACGGTCCGAATCTGCCGTCAGGACAGGGGGCCCTCGAGCGAAGGCGGGCTCTTCGCGACCGCGGCCGAGGCGATCCGGCTGCCGACGGGCGGGAGGGTCACGGCCTCACTGAGCGCCCAACGGACTGCGCGCAGCCGGGGGGGGCATCGTCTCCTCCACCGAACCCCGACAGGTGGCGAGACGCGGGTTCTCCGCGACGGTCGGACCAACCGCCAGGACGATCGCCTCGGTGCGCGAGCGTGTGGTCGAGGCCGATCGGCAGAGCGCCCGGGCAGCTCATCGGCAGACTGCCGGCGGTCACCGAGCAGATGATGAAGAGCACGGCTACGGGGCGCTGCTGCCGCACGCCGCAGCGACGGGCGGGGGCGCTCCGCCCGGTCGGCGGTGGTACGCGAGATCGGTCTCATTGTTCGGCGGTACGAGCGTACCGGCCGCGGTGGAACAGCAGTGGACGCGAGTCCGAAACGGCGTCGAGTGCGTGCACCCTCGCGACGACGATCGAGTGGTCCCCGCCGTCGTACTCGGCATGGAGACCGCAGTCGAGCCAGGCCAAGGCGTCCGGGAGCAGCGGAGATCCGTTCGGCGAGGTGCCGAACTCCACGTCCGTGAACTTGTCGCCGCCGGACACGGCGAACTTGTCGCTGAGCGTCTCGTGGTGGTCCGCGAGAATGTTGATGCAAAAACGTCCGGAGTTCCTGATCCGCGGCCAGGTGGTCGACGACTTCGACGGGCAGAGGACCACCAGCGGCGGGTCCAGGGACAGGGACGAGAAGGATTGGCAGGTGAATCCCGTCGGTGTGCCGCCGGCCGTCGACGTCACGACGGTCAGGCCGGTACAGAACTGACCGAGGACATCACGGAATTTCCTCGGATCGATGTCTCCGCCCTGGTGCGGAACAGTGTTCGCCAGTGACATGCGGTCCTCATGTAAGTAAGGGTGCAAGCGCTGTTGATCATGCATCCCGGCCTACCGTCTCCGACCAGGAGGCGCCGCCTGCGACCAGGCGTCGGGCCCTGTTGAACTGCCGGAAGTTGCCGCCGAATCCCACCGCGCCCACGACCGTCTCGCCGTCTCCGAGCACAGCCAGATAGCTTTCTTCCTCCGGGCCTCCGTCGAGGAAGTGGACATGCTCCGCGCGGGCCGTTCCGGCGAGCTGAAGGCGCTGCCCGAACTGGTCGGACCACACATAGGGCACCCCGGAGTACGGTTCCGCCGCCCCTGGGTCGAGCAGGTTCAGCGCCGCCCGTCTCCCTTGTTCCCGCGCGTTGGTCCAGTGTTCGACCCGGATGGTCTCGTCGGTTCCCGGGCGCGGCCACCGGGCCGCGTCGCCGACCGCGTACACACCCGCGGCGGAGGTCCGCAGCGTCGCGTCGGTGACGACACCGTCGTCGACGGCCAGCCCCGAGTCGGCCAGCCACCCGGTCGCCGGGACCGCGCCGATCCCGACGACCACGAGATCGGCGTCCAGTACGGTGCCGTCCGTCAGCTCGACCTTGTCGACCCGGTCGGTGCCCAGGAGCCTGGCCACACCGACCCCGCAGGTCACCCGTACACCGTTGGCACGGTGGAGACGGACGACGGGTTCTGCCAGGTCCGGGCGCACCGCCCGCTGGAGCGCGGAGGGCGCGGCTTCGACGAGTGTGACGTCCAGACCGAAGTGACGTGCGGCCGCCGCGATCTCACAGCCGATGAAGCCGGCGCCGACCACCACCACGGACGGACTGCCCGTGCTCATGGCCTCCTTGATGCGCCGGGCGTCGTCGAGCGTGCGCAGGGTGTGCACGCCGTCGAGGCCGAACCAGCCTCGCGGTCGTACGGCCTGGGATCCGGTGGCGATGATCAGTCCGTCGTACGGAAGATGCGACGCACCCACGCCCAGCTTGCGCGACGCCGGGTCGAGGGAGTTCGCGGGGGTGCCGAGGTGCAGGTCCACCCTCAGGTCCGCGAGGTCGTCCTCGGAGATGAGGCGTACCTCGTCCTCCTCCATCTCGCCGATGAGGAGTTCCTTCGACAACGGCGTCGGGTTGTAGGGGAGTTCCGGGTCGGCGCCGACGAGGGTCAGCCGACCGTCGTAGCCGGCGGCGCGCAGCGTCTCCAGTGCCTGCACGCCCGCGACGCTGCCGCCGACCACGACGATGTTGCTCAGCATGTCCGCTCTGCCCTCAGTCCTGCGCGGCCTGGTCGCGCTTGGCCGCCAGCTCTCCCACGAACTCGTCGTCGAAGGAGTGGTCCATGCGCTCGGGGTCGATGTCGTCCCGCTGGGTCATGTCACGGTTGGGGTCCTCGTAGGCGAAGGTGTATCCACGGCCGCGGCCGGCGAGGATCTCCCACCAGTTGCCGTCCATGTCCTGGAAGTAGAACGAGTACGCGCCGTGCTGCTCCTGCGGCTTGTGGATGCGCCCCAGGCCGTACTCCTCCTTGAGGCTCACCAACGTGGCGTGGGCCTCGTTGACGGCCTCGTTGCTCTCCAGGTCCAGGCCGTTGTGGTCCACGAGGCGCATCGGGCTCTTCTGCCCGTCCTCGATGACGACGTAGACGTGTTCTGATCCCAGTCGGATCAGCAGGCCCACGGGGGCGTGCTGGATCACCTCGAAGCCGAGGACCTCCTCGTAGAAGCGGCGGGACTTCTGGATGTCGACCACCGACAGGGTGCCGTGCGAGATCATCTCGATCTTGATCAGCGGCTTCGCCGTACGGTGACTCTTGGTGATCTTCGGCTTGATTTCGGCCATGACGCGTTCACTCCTTTGTGCGCGGTGTACTGCGGATCTGCCAAGTGGTCAGCTGCTGGGAGCGACCGTCATTTCGAGACCGTCGAGTTCGGGGCCGTATTCGATCTGGCAGGAGAGCCGGGAGTTCTCCCGGCGCTCCGCGACCTCGTCGAGCATCTCCGATTCGTACTCGTCCGGCTCCGGCAACCGGTCCAGCCACTCCTTCTCCACGTAGACGTGACACGTCCCGCAGGCCGCGTTGCCGTTGCACAGACCGATGATCCCGACCTTCATCGGCCGGAGCTGGAGAAGGAGAGCCTTCTTGTCGTGGGGTTCGAGCTCGTGACGGACGTCGTTGCGGTCATGAATGATGATCATTTGTCGGCTCCTCGGGCGTCGGGCGTGCTCCACATCCAGATTGCCATCACGCCCGTCAACTATCTTACGTAGACGTCGAGAGCCGTCAAGGTCGAGGACGCGATTTCAATCGGCGATCAATCGCCCGAAGTGGTGCGCGGTCTGCGGCAACCGTGCGACGCCTCGGGGCGGACAGGCTGGGCGCCGCCTTCCTGCGCCGCGGACGCCCCTGCGTCGGCTATGCCCCACGCCGGGCACGGCCAGCCCTCACCAGACAGGGACCGCCGATCCATGGATAAACCTTCCTCTCCCGCCCTTGCTCGGGCGCTTCTACGGTCGAGACCGCGGGCACTCACCTGCCCGCCATGACGAAGGAGAGAGACCCCATGAAGATGACCGGCAACACGATCCTGATCACCGGCGGCACCTCGGGCATCGGCCGCGGACTCGCCGTACGCCTGCACGAGGCCGGCAACAAGGTGATCGTCGCCGGCCGGCGCAAGGAACTCCTCGACGAGATCACGGCCGAGCACCAGGGCATCGACGGGCTCGTCCTCGACGTCGCCGACCCCGACTCGATCGCCCGGGCCCGTGAGACCGTGGCGGCGAGTTACCCGGAGCTGAACGTCCTGGTCAACAACGCCGGCATCATGCTGCGGGAGAACCTCCTCGACCCGGCCGAGCTCCCGATCGCCGAGGACCACGTCACGGTCAACCTGCTCGGTTCGATCCGGGTGACGTACGCCTTCCTCCCCCTCCTGATCGGAAAGGCCGACGCGGCCGTCATCAACGTCACCTCCGCGCTGGCGTTCGTCCCCCTGCCGATCACCCCCACCTACAACGCGACCAAGGCCGCGCTGCACTCCTTCTCCGACAGCCTGCGCGTCCAGCTCGACGGCGCCGACGCCGGCGTCCAGGTCATCGAGGTGGCCCCGCCCGGCGTGCGCACCACCCTGCTGGGCCAGCAGGACGACCCGAACTCCATGCCGCTGGACGAGTTCCTCGACGAGACCCTCGCGATCCTGCGCGACAACCCCGAGGCCAAGGAACTCGTCGTCGAGCGCGCCAAGTTCGTCCGCGACGCGGAGCGCAACGGCGCGTACGACCAGGTCCTCGCCATGCTCAGCGGCCGCTGAGCCCGTTCGTGACGCGCAGAGGACACAGAGGGGAAGCGACGACGTGAAGCCCACGGACGAGGACACCGTCGAAATCGCACGGGTGCTGGCCCTGTGGGGCCACATCATGGACGACCACGAGCTGGACCGGCTCGGTGAAGTCCTCACCGAGGACGCGGTGTGGGACGCGAGCGCCTTCGGCCTCGAACCGGCCGTCGGGCTGGAAGCGGTCACCGCCGTCCTGGGTGCCGAGGGGCACGCGCGCGCTCATCACACGACGAACATCGTCGTGTCGGAGGGCCCGGGCGACGAAGCCCGGGTCCTCTCCAAGGGCCTGGGCGTGGTCGACGGCGGCACCGTCATCAGCGCCGTGTACACGGACGAACTGCGGCAGACCGCCGACGGTTGGCGCATTTCCAAGCGGGCCATACGGCTGAACTGACCCATCGGGCCGCCTCCCGCACGCGGGCCGACGGCACGTACGACGATGACCTGGCCGACTCATACCGCCCCTCCAGCCCCGCTGACCAAGCGGGGCTGGAGGGGCGGCGCCGTTCGCGGCCCCTGCCGGGGAATGTGCGATGGGATGCGGACCGGCCGACGACGGGGGCTCAAGTCCCGGGTGCCCATGGCCTTCCCGGGTCTGCCCGGGCGATGGAGCTTCCCTGGCCGCCATCGCTCACGAGTCGCTATCGGGCCGGGGTGGCCAGCCTCTTGGCGAAGTCGAGCTGTTCCTTGTGGAAGCCGGCGCCGACGTAGTGGTGATCGATGTTGTGGCCACCGCCCAGGATGCGCCGAGCGGTCACCGAGGGGGCTGCGGTGAATGCCTTCCCGAAGGCGGCGACCGATTCGTCGCTGCTGTGCCAGAACCCTTCGTGCTCGGCCAGCCCGTAGTGGACAGGCACCTCGACCCTCGCGGCGATCCCCGCGAAATCCCCGCACCAGTCCCCCGCCACCTCCACCAACTCCGCTATGGGAACGGGCGATTCGGCGTGCTTCGCGATGTCGAGCACGCCCGGGTCGTACGTGTCCTCAGGTCCGTACATGAACCGCAGGAGGTGCTCACGGCTGAACTCGAGCGAGCTGTTCTGCGGCTGGGACCTCAACGCGTCGTTGGACCGCTGCGACTCGTGGTGGATTCCGCTGACGGAGACACCGAGGAGCGGCCAGGTGCGGTCGCCGACCGCCAGGTGCAGCGCGATCGCACCGCCTATCGAGTGTCCGACGAGGACGATCCCGGGGACGTTCGAGAGATTCCGGCGCCAGAGTTCGGCGACCGCCCCCTGGAGCACTTCGGCATTCCGACGGAACGAGACCTCCCCCTTCAGCGCGGTGCTGCCGCCATAGCCCGGCCGGTCGAGGGACACCACGGGAAAGCCCTCGCGCCGCGCGGCGTCCACCAGTGAATATCCGGCCACGTCGAAGTAGGTCGCGTTGTAGCCGCCCCCGGGAATGCAGACCAGCAACGGCATTCCGGGACGGCCCGGTTCCGCTATGCCGGTGATCCTGGTCTCACCCAGGTCGAGTGTGATGCGCTGCGTACTCATTTCAGTTGCCGTTCTCCAGAAGGAACTCCCGCAGAAGTTCCTTGTATTCCTTCGGGAAAGTCCGGTGCACCATGTGCCCGGCACCCTCGATCGTCTCCAGGCGACCCGCGGGGAGGCGTCGAGCAGCCTCGGCCAGCTCCTCCTGGGGGGTGTAGCTGGTGGACCCTCCGCCGATGACGAGTGTCGGGGCGGTGATCTTGGGGAGGTCGTTCCACCAGGACGGATCGGGGTTGTGGATCTGGTGCACCAGCTGGGTGGCCGCGGCGAAATCGATGGACACCCCACCAGGGACTTCCCCGGACCCTTCCGGGAAGTCCACGTCGATGGGGGCGGTGTCCTCCCAGACCATCCGCTCGATCCGCTCGGGGAACTTCTCCGCGAAGACGCACCCGACCCGTGCGCCCATCGAATGCCCGATCAGCGTGAAGCGGTCCACGGAGAGAGCAGCGGTGAACGCTTCGAGATCGCCGCACCCCAGCTCGAAGGAGTATGTGCCGGGCCACGCGCTGTCGCTGTGGCCGCGTTGTGTGAGAGCGAGGACGTGATAGTGCTCGGCGAGGAAGCTCGCGATCTCGTCCCAGTCCCGCGCGTCGTACATGAGACCGTGCAGCAGAACGACTGGCGGCGCAGCCGGATCGCCCGCCTCTCGATAGTGAAAAGTCAATTGCGAAAGCTCGATGGTGTGATCGCTGAAAACGGTCATCTGTTCTTCCGTTCGCTCGGAGGGAGGCTGGTCGGCAGCGGCGTGGTGTGGCTCGTCCCGCTGCGAGCGCCCTCGGCGCCGACCGTATGAGCACCTTCGCAAGGGCGGGAGGGGAGCGCTTATCCATGGATCGGCGGTCTCTGGATAACCGGGCGTGATGCGGCGAGGATGACGGCATGGACAAGAAGGAACTGGCGGAATTCCTGCGCCGGCGGCGTGAGACGTTGCGCCCCCGCGACGTCGGAATGGTCGAGGGACCGCGCAGGCGTACCCAGGGACTGCGCCGCGAGGAGGTCGCCCAGCTCGCGGGTATGTCCACGGACTACTACGCCCGTCTGGAACAACAGCGCGCCCCCCAGCCCTCCGTCCAGATCACCACGGCCCTCGCCCGGGCACTCCGGCTGACCCAGGACGAACGCGACCACCTCTTCGTCCTCATCGGCCACAACGCCCCGGCCCGCCTCCAGCGCTCCGAGCACGTCAGCCCGACCCTGATGCGGGTCCTGGACCGCCTGGACGACTCGCCGGCCCTGGTGCTGACCGACATGGCCGACACCCTCGCGATGAACCCGCTGGCCATCGCCCTCCTCGGCGACCAGACCCACCACACCGGCCTGGCCCGCAGCGCCTACTACCGCTGGTTCATGGACCCCGCCGAGCGCCTGGTCTACCCCGAGGAGGACCACGAGCACCACAGCCGCACCCAGGCAGCACGTCTGCGGGTCGCGCTGTCGGCCGGCAGCGACACCCCCCGGGCCGCCCGCATCCTCGCCGAACTCCAGGAGCACAGCCCCGAGTTCGTCCGCGCATGGGAGCTCCAGGAGGTCGCCCAGCGCTACGACGAGAGCAAGACGATCGTCCATCCCCAGCTCGGCCGCATCGAGGTCGACGGGCAGGTCCTCTTCACCGACAACCGCGCCCAGACCCTCGTGGTGCTGACCACCCGCCCCGGCACCGAGAGCCACAGCAAGCTGGAACTCCTCTCCGTCATAGGGCACCAGCAGCTCACCCCATGACGTCGTGACCCGACCCGTGTCGTCGTCCTCGACGATCGGCCACGCTCACACGTGCCGCCGCGGGCCGGACACCGTCGAGCTCCGGTCGAACGCCTCCTGCTTCGACCCGCGCACCGGCAACGACAGGAACACCCCGATGGACACACTGGACGACACGGCCGCCGAGCGGGCCGATGCCGCCCGCAACCGTGCCCGGCTGCTGGAGGCGGCCGTCCGGCTGGTGGCCGAGCGCGGGGCCGAGCACGTGACGATGCAGTCGGTCGCGGAGGCCGCCGGGGTGGGAAAGGGCACCCTTTTCCGCAGGTTCGGCGACCGCGACGGACTCCTGCTCGCCCTCCTCGGTGAGGCGGAGGCCGAGTTCCGGACGGCGTACACCGAAGGCCCTCCGCCGCTGGGCCCGGTCGCGCCCGCGAAGGACCGGCTGGAGGCGTTCGGCTGTGCGCTGATCGAGCGCATCGCCGCCGACGCGGACCTGGGCGCCGCGCTGGGACGCCAGGTGCTCCACGAGCGTCGCCACGGCTCCGACACCGGCCGCGCGTTCCACCGGCACGTCTCGACTCTCCTGCGAGAGACCGGAGTCGACGGGGACCACGACATGCTCGCCCACGCCCTGCTCGCCTTCGCGAACTTCGAGACGACCGACTACCTGCACGGGGGATGCGAGATCCCCACCGCACGCCTCCAGGCCACCTGGGTGGACCTGGTGCGGCGGACGGTCCGGGCCGACGGAGTGTGAATCCTGAAGATCCGAATCGTCGAGAACCTGTCCGGTGGCTCCGCGAGCCGGTGGGCGGTCCCACCGGTGCGGCGGTAGGTCAGCAGGGAGCCGGGGCCGCGTTCCGGTCCGCCTCCGGGAGGTGCTTCTCCGCCCAGGCGGCCAGTTCTCTGAGAGCCGGCTCAAGCGCCGCGCCGGCTTCCGTCAGGCGGTACGAGACACGAAGCGGCGGCCCCTCGTCCACCTCGCGCACGACCAGCCTCGCCGCGCTCAGCTCGGTCAGCCGGTCCGAGAGCATGCGCTCGCTGATGCCCGGGATGGCGCGGCGCAGGTCGGCGAAGTGCACCGGGTGCTCCATCAGGACGGCCACGATCGGGCCGGTCCAGCGCTTTCCGAGCAGTGCGAAGACGCGTGTGATCGCGCCGTCGACCGTCTTGCAGGGCTCCGGGACCGGCTCAGTCATGTCGGCAGTCTACTGCGAGACCAGGCGGGGTGAGAAAAAGTAAGCTCCTGTGTTATCAATAGGAACGCACGGAATTACAGCCCGTCTCTTCCTGGCGTCCCTGTCGCACACCGCTTTCTTTGGAGACCCCTCATGGCAACGCTGCTGCACCTGGACTCGGCCCTGTGGCCGGAGCAGAACTCCGCCTCTCGCGCGGTCACGTCCGCCTTCCGTCAGGCATGGGAGTCACAGCACCCCGACGGCACGGTGATCTACCGCGACCTCAACGCCGACCCGATCCCGCACCTGGACACGCTCACCGCCTCCGCGGACTTCACACCTCCCGCCGACCACACTCCGGAGCAGGCGGCGGCGTTCGCGAAGCAGATCAAGCTGATCGAGGAACTGGAGAGCGCGGACGTCGTGCTGATCGGCGCCCCGATGTACAACTTCTCGATCCCCTCCACGCTGAAGGCGTGGATCGACCAGGTGATACTCGTGGGCCGTACCGCACTCATCGAGGAGTCCGCGGTCAAGGGCACCCCGGTGTACGTCGTGGCGAGCCGCGGCGGCTCCTACGCCCCCGGCACCCCCCGTGAACCCCTTGAGTACGTCCAGAACTACCTGGAGGGGGTCCTCACCACGATGATGGGCGTGGAGGTCGACTTCATCGTCCCCGAGCTCACGCTGGCGCACTCCAACCCGTCCATGGCCGAGCTGATCCCGCTCGCCGAGGAGTCCAAGGCCAAGGCCCTCGAGGCTGCGACCAACAAGGGCAAGGAGGCGGCCCTCAAGGCTGCCTGACTCCTACGGCTGTGACGTGGTCCTGGGGCTCCTTTTCGGGGCCCCGTTCGCGCTATGTGATGGGCCGTCGGCCGACGATCGCGGCGACGGCCAGGGTGACCTCGGTGAGCCGGCCGGCGGCCACCGCCACGAGCGTCGAGTTCGAGGACCCGGGCCCCGCCCTCTCGGCGGCGCGTCCCGGACAGTATCTGCGGGTGCACCGTACGGGCCTGGACTCCCCGGGACGGCGCAACTACACGATCAGCCGCGCCGGTGACGGACCCGCACGCATCACCGCCGAGTTCCGCGAGGGCGGCGTCGTGTCACCGTGGCTGTCCGGGCTGCGCGAGGGCGAACGCGTACTCGTCAGCGGCCCGTTCGGGGACGCCGTCGTCGACGCGGACAGCGACCGCCCGCTGCTGGTCCTGACGGCCGGCATCGGCATCACTCCGGCGCCGGCCACTGCGCACGCCCTGGTGGCCGCCCGCAGCGCCCGCCCGGTGGACTTCGTGCACGTCGTCCGCGACACCGGAAGCCTTCCGCACTGGGACGAACTCCAGGAGGCCGCGGCACGGTTGAGCCGGGCCCGCCTGCGGCTGTACGTGACACGGCCACGGCCGGAGGACGCCGCCGTGGAACATCACCGCGGACGCCCCGACCCCGCTCTCGTCACCGGCATCCTGACGGATCCGGCGTCCACCGAGGTCCAACTGTGCAGACCCACTTCGTTCGTGACCGGCATGAGGACGGCCGTCCAGGCGGCGGGGGTCCCGGCCGACTCGATCCGGTACGACGCGTTCTACTCACCGAGAACGGTGGACATCACGCCCCGGCCGGCACCGCACCCGGGCCCCTTCGAGGTGACCTGTCGAGCTTCGGGGGTGACCGCCAAGTGGACCCCCGAGTCCGGAAAGCTCCTCGAACTGGCGGAGTCCCAGGGCCTGACGCTGCCCGCCAGTGGTCGTGCCGGGGTGTGCGGGCCGTGCACGGCACCACCGCCCACACCGTCGACCCGCTCGTGGAACCCCGGGAGGGAGCCGTGCGGAGTCTGGGCGACGTGGGCGGCGCGGAACTCGGCCTGTGGACGTTGACCGTCGACACGGTCCGCGACGTCGAGGTCGACGAGGTCTTCGTCGTACGCCTGCACGCGGGGGAACGGACCGAGTGGGAGGTCCGCTCGGCCCTGCGAAAGGTCTACGTGACTGCCGGCTGACTGGACTCCTCAACTCCCTTGCCGCGCTTTTGACTTGAGGGACAAAAATCGCACACCCAAGACCAATCTTTGCGCTATCTTCACACTTGCTCCTTCGTTTCCCCTTCCCCCCACCACCCCCACATCGAACGGAGTTCGCGTGACAAGACGTCATGTCCCGGCGTGGACGAGCGGTGCTCTCGCGGCCGTCCTGCTCGTCACCACCCAGAGCGGTATATCCACCGCCTCCTCCCCCTTACCCATGGCGGCCCCCACCGCCCCCACCGCCCCCACCGCCCTTCAGGGCAAGCAGTTCACGCTCGTCACCGGAGACGTCGTCACCGTCGAGGCGTCCGGGAACGGCGCCCGTGTCGATGCCGAACCGGCTCCGGGCCGTGAGCGCGTCGGCTTCCTACAGACCAGGACGGGCGACGACATCAGCGTCGTCCCCACCGATGCCGCCCGGCTGGTGGCCTCCGGCCAGGTCGACGAACAGCTCTTCAACCTCAGCGCCCTGGAACGCCTGGGCCTCGACGACGCCGCCGGGAACCGGGCACTGCCGTTGATCGTCCGGCACAAGGGCGAGCAGCTGCCGGCCGCCACCCGTGCCGCGGCCGTCCAACGGGAGACCGTCCCGCTGGAATCGATCGACTCCACGGCCGTCACCGTCCCCGGGAGCGACAACGGCGAGCTGTGGCGAACCCTCACCGCCCCGGCCGGGAGCGCGCGGGGCGGCCTCCGTCCCTCGATCGAGACCGTGTGGCTGGACACTCCGGTCGAACCCACGGACACGGCGGACGTCCCGGAGACCACGCCGCAAGGGGATGTCACGGTCTCCGACCTGGTCGGGCAGATCAACGCCGACGAGGTCCGGGACCGGGGCCTGGACGGCACGGGCGTCCGGATCGCCGTCATCGACACGGGCGTACGCGCCACGCACCCCGACCTGACCGACCGGGTCTCCAAGTCCGCGAACTTCATCGGCTCGGACAACGAGACGGGCGACATCGACGGGCACGGCACGCATGTCGCCGGAATCATCGCCGGTACGGGCGCGGCGTCGGCCGGGAAGTACGCGGGGGTCGCCCCGGGCGCCGAGATCCTCAGCGGGCGGGTGCTGTCCGGCGCGCTGGGCGGCTCGCTCTCCGATGTCATCGACGGCATGGAGTGGGCGGCCGACGAGGGCGTCGACATCGTCAACATGAGCCTCGGAACGAGCGCGCGGACCGACGGCACCGACCCGTGGTCGCTGGCCACCGACGCGCTGCTGGCGCGGGGAGTGCTTCCGGTCGTCTCGGCCGGCAACTCCGGCCCGGGCTCCTTCTCCGTCTCCCCGCCCGCCGCCGCCGAGGGAGCGCTGGCCGTCGGTGCGGCCGGGGGCGACAACGCCATCGCGAGCTTCTCCAGCCGCGGCCCGCTCTTCGGCGACTACAGCGTCAAGCCCAACATCAAGGCCCCCGGGGTCGCCGTGACGGCGGCCCGCGCGAAGGGCACGTCCGTGGGAGACGCCGACCCGGCGGGTCCCGTCGGACCGATCGACGACAACTACACCCGCCTGTCCGGTACGTCGATGGCGGCGCCCGCGGTCACCGGGGCCGCCGCCCTCGTGATGCAGGCCCACCCGGACTGGACGCCCCAACAGGTGACCCGGGCGCTCACCTCCAGCGCCCGCCCCAGTGCCGGCGAGAGCGTCTACGACCAGGGTGCCGGACTGGTCGACGTCCAGCGGGCCATCGGCCAGCCCGTGCGGGCAACGTTGTCCTCGGTGGACTTCGGGCGGCTCACCTGGCCCCGCACCGACGACAACCGGCGCAAGGTGGCCTTCACCAACGACTCCGACCAGGACGTCGTACTGGACCTCTCCCTCGACGTCACATCCACCCGGGGCGACCTGTCCGCCGCCCTGCTCGGCCTGGCCGAGGACCGGCTGACCGTCCCCGCCCACGGCACGGCCTCCGCGGTCGTCCAGTTCCGGGACTCCGGTGTCCGTACCGGCGGCACGCTCTCCGCCCTGCTGACCGCGAAGAGCGTCACCGAGGGCGGTGACGGCGCGACGACCGTGCAGGTTCCGGTCGGCCTCACCCTCGAACCCGAGAGCTACGGGCTCACGCTCAGGCTCCAGGACCAGCTGGGCAATCCGGCCACCGGTATCTCGATCGTCGATGTCATGCCGCTCGACCGGGGCCTGGAGCCGTTCGAGGGCATGCACCAGGTCACCGTCGGCTCGACCGTCGACCTCCGGGTGCCCGCGGGCGCGTACGGTGTCTCCGCGCTCGTCGGACGCCACACCGGCCCCGACACGTACTGGTACGACAGCGACATCATCGCCGCCGGTGAACCGCTGGTGCGGGTGGACAAGGACACCACCATGACGCTGGGCGGCACGGCGGCCCGCAAGCTCGGGCACACGGTGGACAACGACAAGGTGGAGCGGATCCACCAGGCCATCGGCATCCTCCAGAAGCAGCGGACGACACCGGCCGGGCTCGACACCCCGCTGAGCGTGGACACCACCGTGTCGTTCAACCACCTACCGCCGGTGTACTGGGCGGTCCCCTCCACGACCCGTAGCGAGGCCACCTACACGGTGTACTACCGCGAGGATCTCGCCGAGGGCTACCGGACCGGCGACATCCCCGACGGCGCGCCCGGCGACGGGTACGACTACCCCACCGCCGCCGGACCGGTCTACTACCTCGGCGCCGTCCACGAGGGCGGCATCCCCGCCGACCTCACCCCCCGGGTGCGGGACTCCCAACTCTCGCGGACCGAGGCCCACTACGGCTCCGCCGAACAGACCGGCACCGCCGACCGGTACTTCCCGCTGAGGTCGAAGCTGGCCGCGGCGACCCTCAAGGGCATCCCGCTCGGCGGCCGTCGCGTCAACGTGCCCTCGCCGAGCACACGTACGGAGTTCTACACCGCCTCGAAGGACATCACCTGGACCCAGGAACTGCGCAGGTACTGGCAGAACGCCGACGGTACGGGCTCGGTGGCGAACGGCGCCCTGTTCACCGAGCCCCGGGCGTACCGGCCCGGACACCGCGCCGAGTACTGGAACTATCCGGTGAGCACCGTCGCCCTCTCCCCCGACGGCCGCCAGTTCACCCGCACCGGCGACACCCTCACCGCCGATCTGCCGCTGGGCGGCGACACCGACAGTCGGCACCTGTTCGTGGGCGAGGGCTTCACCGCCGACTACTCCTACGCCCTCAGCCGGGACGGCAAGGAGATCGCCAAGAGCAGGAACGGCGCGACGGAGTCCCCGCGCAACACCGCGCTCACGGCCTGGACGGTCCCGGCCGACACCGGCACGTACACCCTCAGGGCCCGCGTCGCCCGTCTGACGTGGGACGGCAAGCCGAAGTGGAGCACAGCCCCCGAGATGGACGCCGTGTGGACCTTCAGGTCCGGCCCGGTCACCGAGGGCGGCACGGCCGCGCTGCCCCTCACCACCGTGCGCTTCGAACCGCCGGTCGACGAGTGGTCGCGCGCCGAGCACAACCAGGTCGTCGCCGTCCCGTTCGACATCCAGCGCACCGGCGACCTGGCACGCGGCAGGCTGCGTGCGCTGACCGTCGAGGCGTCCTTCGACGGCGGTACGACCTGGGAGACGGTGCCGGTCGTCAAGAACCGGGCACTCGTCACGCACCCGGACCTCGCCACGCTGCCCGCCGCACAGATCGACCGAAACGGGCACGGCTACGTCAGCCTGCGCGTCAAGGGGACGGACCGCGCCTCGTCCTTCGAGCTGACGGTCAAGAAGGCGTACAAGCTCAAGAAGTCCTGACGCACTGATCACTGAAGTACCGGGTCTCTGAAGCGCTGGAGGGCCGCGCACAGCATGTGCGCGACCCTCCAGCCGTTCCCGTCCTCCGGCCGATCCGGTTCGGTTCGGCTCAGCGGGTCGCCCGGGCGGTGTCCGCGTGGGCGGTGCGCAGGGCGGAGAGGAAGGTGTCGACCGGCTGGGCGCCGGAGAGACCGTAGGCCCGGTTGATGACGAAGAACGGCACGCCTGTCGCCCCGTAGCCGCGGGCCTCGGCGAAGTCGGCCTGTACTGCGTCCTCGTACTCGTCGCCGGCCAGCGTCCGCCGGATCTCGTCCTCGGGTACGCCCACCTCGACGCCGAGCCGCACCAGCGTGTCGGGGTCGTCGACGATCTCGCCCTCGCACAGGTGGGCGCGCAGGAGCCGCTCGTGCATCCGGTCGCCCAGCCCGTGGGCTGCGGCCAGGTGGCTGAGGCGGTGGGCGTCGATCGTGTTGACCGAGACGGCCCGCTCCAGGTCGTACGTCAGCCCTTCGGCGACGGCGAGTTCGGTGATCTGCCGGGTCATCGTCCGCACCTGGGCGATCGGTGCGCCGACCTTCTGCGCCAGCGTCTCGAACACGGGGCGGCGGTGGCCCTTGGGGTGGGCGGGGTCGAGTTGGAAGCTGTGCCAGTGGATCTCGACCGCGTCGGCGTGCTCGAAGCGGTCGAGCGCCGATTCCAGGCGCCGCTTGCCGATGTAACACCACGGGCAGACGACGTCCGACCAGATGTCGATGCACAGCGAATTCGACTGTGTGCTCACAGGACACACACCCCGTCCGTGCAGACGGCCGCGTCGTCCGAACCGAGGTTCTTGAGGGGAGAGTCGGCCTGTTCCGTGTCCGGACGGGCTTCGGCCGCGCCGACCGGTCCATCGGACAGGGCCTCGACGGGCTGTCCCGCCGTGCCGTTCCGGAGAGGCTGGAGAAGGGAGTCGGGCATCAGGAGTCCAATCGTCGTCAGACGCGAGGTGAGCGGCGTCCGGCCGTTACGCGGCGGTGCCGGCCTGCGGGGCCACGGGCTCCGGGTGGATCTGCTCGACGCGGTCGCGCTTCGTGTACAGGTTCCAGTAGTGCTCGGCGAGGTCGTCCGGGTCGACGACGGGGAGTTCGAGACCGTTGGGCATGGTGATGGGCTCGGTCCCGACCGGGGCCCCTGTCCGGGCCTCGACGGCCACGGCGGCGGCGCTGTTGGCGATCAGGGCGGCGACGGAGAGCGTGCCGGCGTAGACGCCCTTGTCGGCCAGTTCGGCGTTGAGGGAGTAGAGGTAGTTGCGGGCTCCGGCCATCGCCGGGCCGACACCGCTCGCGTCGGGCATCGGCTGGACCGCGGAGTAGCCGGTACCCATCAGGACGGCGCCGTCACCGCGCTCGATCATCTCCGGCAGCACCGAGCGGAACACCTCCACCGGGGTGAACAGGTACAGCCGGGCCAGCGACTCCAGGGTGGCCGCGTCCAGGTCGATGGCCGGGGTGAACGTCATGTCGGCGGCGATCGGGGCGTACTCGACGACATCGATGCGGCCGAAGCGGTCGCGGATGGTGCCGACGAGGGCCGGGACCGCGGCGGTGTCGGACAGGTCGGCGGGGAAGGCAGCCGCCTCGATGCCTTCCTCGGCAAGCTGTGCGGCAAGGGTGTCCAGCGGTTCCTTGCGGCGGGCGACCAGGGCGACGCGGAAGCCCTCACGGCCGAAGCGCCGGGCGACGGACGCGCCGAGACCGGTACCGGCGCCGAAGACGGCGATCACCTTGGACATGGGGCGACTCCTTGCGACAGAGGTATCTTGACCCAGAGGTCAACTTCACTTCGAAGGTAACATGGAACTTGACCCCTAGGTCAAGTTGACTGGACGAGGGAATGGGACCATGGAGTCCGGACACACGACCAGGAGGAACGCCGAATGCGGGCCGACGCGCAACGCAACGCGGAGAAGCTGCGCACCGCAGCCGCCGAACTCTTCCGCGAACGCGGCCTCCAGGCACCCCTGAAGGAGATCGCCCGCCGCGCCGGCGTGAGCCACGGCACCCTCTACAACCTCTTCGGCACCCGCGAGGCGCTCATCGACGAGGTGGTGGCCGACCTGGCGGCGGCCCGCCTCGACGAGGCCGCCGAGCAGGCCCTGGCGTACGACGACGCCTGGGCCGGATTCGCGTACTACATCGAGACGCTCTGCGAGTTGCAGGCCACCGACCCCGCGATCGGTGACGTGGTCGCCGGCCGCTACCCGGGCGCCGAGCGCCTGATGACCGTCTGCCAGCGCTCCTACGCCGCCACCGAACGCATCATTGAACGCGCCCAGCAGGCCGGCGCCCTGCGCCCCGACTTCACCCGCGAGGACCTGCTGTTCGTCTTCGGCACCAACGCCCTGCTGGCCCGTGCCGCCAAGGACACCGCCCCCGACGCCTGGCGCCGCAGCGCCGCCTTCATGCTCGACGGCCTGCGCACCGAGGCCGCCCACCCGCTCCCCACCGGCCCGCTGACCTCGCAGCAGGTGTACCAGGTGATGGGCAACCTCACCGGCACACCCTGAGGGGTCCGGCCACGAGCGCCCGCGCCCGCCTATTGAGCAGGCCCGCCCTCGCTCTCCAGTACGCCCTCAAGAACTCTCAGTGCCTCGCCGGTCGCCGGGATGCCCGCGTACAGCAGTGCGTGCAGGCATATCTCCCGCAGCTCCACGCCCGACACACCGTTCGCGAGTGCACCCTTCATGTGATTGCGCGTTTCGGTGGGCCGGCCGAGCGCGACCAGCATCGCCACCGTGATGAGGCTCCGCTCCCGCACGGTCAGCCCGTCGCGCTGCCAGATGTCACCGAAGCACCAGCGGGTCACGCTCTCCTGGAGCTTCTCGGTCAGCGGGGGCGCCGCATCGACCGCGGCCATCCTTGGTCAAGGGACTCCCTCTCCTGTCGCTCCTGGCCCCCGGAGACCCGACCGTAGGAGTGTCGGCGCGTGGACAGGAGAGGACCGGTTGTCCCTGGATCGATGATCTCTGGTTGCGCATGCGAAGAACGGCCACGATCAATGAATTCGTGCGCGCCCGCGTGAGCCACGCGCTGTCCGTCCACCATGCGCTCATGCCCGACATCGAGATCGTGGACGCCGACTCCGCAACGGGAATCTGGGTCGTGTACGACTGGGTCGACGACCCGAAGCACAGGCGCGCCTTCGAGGGCTACGGCAATCCGTCGTCGGCGCCGCCATCCGCACCCCGGAACGGCGACGCCGACGTCGTGGGTCAGCACTTCCAGACGGCCCAGTACATGACGCCCTTCAGCTCACCGCTGTTGAGGGCCACGGGCGTGTCGACGCCCACCTTCGCGGCGCCCTTGCCCGGGTAGTACCAGTAGTAGTGGCCGTGGTTCCGCTTGTTGTAGTGGACCTCCAGCCAGCCCCGGGAGTGCCGGATGTACGGGGCGAACCAGTACGCGCCCTTGTAGCCGGGGCGGATGGTGTTGGTGAGGGTCTGGGTGGTGGTGCGGGTGTCGCCCACCGTCCACTTCTCGGTGCTCGACGTACTCGCCTTCACGCCTCCCTCGAACACGTCCGAGAACCCGGCGTTGACCTCCAGCTTCGTCTCCTCCTCGGCGGTTAGGAGTACGAGGTGTTGGTCGCGTAGCTGGCGGTGAAGGAGTAGGTCCCGTTGTCGGAGCCCGCGCAGTTCGCGGCCACGTTGGTGGCCTGGTGCCGCTTGCCCAGCGAGGTCCAGGCCTGCGTCTCGTGGTACTGGCACAGGTCCGGCTTCATACCGCCGTGGCCGCCGTTGCAGTCGGCGATCACGTCCGGGTGGGTGTTGGGGTCCCAGCCGGGGGTGAGATTGGAGTTGTCGTACGCGGCGCTGGCCGTCCCGGTGGAGAAGGGGAGGATCAGCACGGCGAGGGCGGGCGCGAGCAGGCCCAGTCGTCTGCGGCCGGCGGCGTTGAGGACGTTCATGGAGGCGTTCTCCTCGTCGGGGGCGGGCCGCCCGCTCGCCGATGGCGTGGCGCGGGAGGCCCGTCGGATGTCCGGACGCGCTGCCCGGCGGGCGGCGCTGACCAGATCGTCAGGGCCCGGGGAGTTGATCAGCCAGCCGTTTCCGTCAGGGCGATCAATGTCCGCACACCCTGCGGTACGGCGCGTCCGGCACGTAGGTGCGCCACTGGGCGCGGGTCAGGTCGGCGTTCCCGGCGCGGGCGCAGACCTGGATGACGGCCCGGGTGGAGGCGACGTGGTACCGCTGGAGCGGGACGTGGACGCTGCCGGCGTAGAGGGTGTCGTTGTCGGCGCTGAAGGCGAGGGTGTCGATGCTGTCGCCGGGGGTGGTCAGGAGACCGCCGAGCGGTTGCCGGGTGGCGGTGTCCCAGAGCTGGAGCGAGCCGGCGTCGCCGCCCACGGCGAGCGTGCGGCCGTCGGGGCTGAGCGCCAGTGCGTGGACGCCCTCCGGGCTGTCGCCCAGCCTGGCCGGGAACACGTTCTGAAGGACACCGGCCTTGCGCCGCAGTTCCCCGTCCCACAGGGCGACCCGGCCTGTCTGGTCCCCGGCCGCCAGCCATGAGCCGTCCGCACTGAAGGCGAGGGCTCCGATCTGGTCGCCCTGGACGAGGTCCCGCACCGTCACCGCGCCGCCCGGGAGGCGGGCGACCCGGTTGTCGCCGGCGAGAACCCGGCCGTCGGGACGGACGGCCAGATGACTGCTGGTCAGACCGGTCACCGTGGTGACGCGACGATGGTGTGCCGTGTCCCACACCTCGTCGCGCGGGTCCCCGCCGTCGGTGGGCGTGCGCACGGCGTACAGGGTGCTGCCACCGGAGTTCAGGGCGAGGTCGATGACCGCCGCGTCCGAACCCGACGCGGCCAGGTCCAGGGTGCTGCGCACCCGGTCGTGGCGCAGGTCCCGGACCGTGATCCGCTGGGGCGCCGCCTCCTGCCCCGGCACCGTGACGCCGTACGCCAGCGACCCGCCGTCGGGGCTGAAGGCGGTCACCGCCATGGTGTCCCCCGGTGTCACCGGGGTCGCGCCGTTCCGGGAACCGGGCAACGGGGGCGACGGCAGCGTCCGTACGACGTGTCCGTCGCGGGTGTCGAGCAGCCGGAAGCGGTAACCGGAGCCGGTGCTGACGCGTTCGGCGGTGACGAGGGTGCGGCCGTCGGGGGCGAAGCGTACGGCGGACAGGTCACGGTCCCGCCAGGCCCGCGTCACGGCCGTCGCCATGTCGAGGGAGTGGACCGTGGCTCCTTCCAGGTAGCGCAGGACCGGGTGTGCGGGATCCCAGGCGAGGCCGCCGTACACGTACTGGTTGTTGAGGGAGTGGCGGAAGACCGGGGCGTCGGGCGACGACAGCCGCCACACCTTGATCTCCGTGCCGTCGACCGCCGCCAGGAAGCGCCCGTCCGCGCTGAAGGCGGTGTACTGCACGCCGGGGGCGGTGAGGTCGGCCAGTTGGTGCCCGGAGCCGGTGTCCCAGACGCGGATCCCGCTCTCCGAGACGGCGGCCATGCGTTCCCCCTGGCCCAGGACCAGTGTCGACGCGTCGTCGGCGCACACGTCCTGGTCGTCCGACCAGTCGCCGGGCAGGCGGCGGTGGCGGGCGGTGTCCCACACCTGCGGCACCGCGCCCTGGCCGCCCGTGGGGCAGACGGCCACCGTGCGGGCGCCGGGGCCGGGGTCCACGTCGGCCCGGGTGGACGCCGGGCTCTCGAACAGCAGTCTGCCGTCGGTGAGGGAGCGGAGTTCCGCCCGGTCGTCGTCGGTGCCGGTCACCAGGAAGGTGTGGTCGCCGATGGAGACATCGCTGTACGCCGGCCACGGCCCGCCGCCGGTCCAGCGTCCGGTGACGGTGTTCCACAGCCGGATCTCGCCGTGCCCCGACAGCGCCACCACCTTCGCGTCGGACGAGGCCCCGACCACCATGGCTCCCCCGGCGGGCAGCCGGCCGGAGCGCGTGCGACGGTGCGTGGCGACGTCGTACGTCGCCCAGGTACGGCCCTCGACGCTCAGCAGCACGCGGCCGGAGCCGGTGAGGGAGCGGTGCGGGCTGTCGCCCGGGGCGGGGTCGGTGAACGTGTCCTGCTCGGGCTGGGCGAGGGCGCCGAGCAGGGCGCGGCGGGACTCGGGGAGCGGTGAGACACGCCAGGCGGCGACGCCCAGGAGCATCGCGGTGCGCGGGTCGGTGGTGCGCAGGGAGTCGGCGACGGCGGCGATCCGGCGGGCGGCGGTGTCGGTGCGCTGCCGCTCGTTGTCGCGGTGCTGGCTCCACGCGGTCAGGCTCACCACCAGCCCCACCGCCAGGACGGCGGACAGTGCGGTGAGCAGTGCCCGGGACCGTCTGGTCGTCCGGGCGGCGGCCCGTTGTTCCGCGTCCCGGGTCTCCGACGCGGCGGTGAGGAAGGCCCGTTCCGGCACGGTGAGCATGCCGTCGTCGTCCGCGAAGAACTCCTCGGCGCGCTCCAGTCTGCTGCCCCGGTACAGACCACCGGGGTCGTGGTCGTGCTCCAGCCAGGCGCGGGCGGCCTCGGTCAGCGCCCGGTGGTGGCGCAGCCGCTCCCGGTCCTCCTCGATCCAGTCGTGCAGGCGCGGCCAGCAGGTGATCAGCGCCTCGTGGGCGAGGTGGACGCCCTCCTCGTCGACGGTCAGCAGCCGGGCGTGGGCCAGCCGCTCCGCCACCGTCGGCACGTCCGGGCAGTCCCACTCGTCCAGTTCGGCCCGGGTCAGCGGGCGCCGGGTGTCGGGGGTGCCCCGGCCGGGCTCGATCATCCGCAGCAGCAGGCGCCGGGCGGCGGACGCCTGGGGTCCGGTCAGCCGGCCGTACACTTCCTCGGCGCTCGCCGCGATGGCGCCGCGGACTCCGCCGGCCGCCTCGTAGGCGGCGAGGGTCAGCATCCGGCTGCGGCGTCGGCGCCAGGTCTCCAGCAGGGCGTGCGAGAGCATCGGCAGGGCGCCCGGCTGGTCCTGCACCTCGTCGACGATCCGCGCGGTCAGCTCCCGTTCGACGAGCAGGCCGACCGCCTGCGCGGGCTTGATCACCGCCTCGCGCAGCTCGTCCGCCGTCATCGGCCCGACCAGCAGCCCGGCGCCGTGCAGCGCGTCCGCGAGTTCCCGGTACTCACCGCATCGGGGATAGAAGTCGGCCCGTACGGCGATGAGGACCCTGAGCCGACTGTCCCGGTTCCGGGCGGCGAGCAGCAGCTCGACGAAGCGGGCCCGCTCGGCCCCGTCCCGGCACAGGGTGAAGACCTCCTCGAACTGGTCGACGACCACCCAGCTCTCCGGTTCCCCCTCGGCCGGGGCCAGCAGATGGCCCGTACGTGGTGGCGGGTCGGTCCCCGGGGGTGAGCACCCGGAGTACCGCCGGGCGCCCCCGGTTCGCGATCTCCTGCTGGAGGCGGGGGATGAGCCCGGCCCTCAGGAGCGACGACTTGCCGCTTCCCGACGCGCCGAACACCGCCGCGAACCGGTGCCCGCACACCAGCGCGCACAGTTCCTCGACCATCCGGTCCCGCCCGAAGAACAGCTCCCGGTCGCCCGGCTCGAACCGCGCGAGCCCCCGGTACGGCGGTGCCGCGTCGGCGTCGTCCTCGCGGGCAGTCCCCGCGGCCACCGCCTCGGCCGCCTTCCACCGGGTCTCCCACTCCCCCGGATCACCGCCGCAGGCCCGTACATAACCCTGGACGACGTCGAAGGTCGGCAGCCTCTCACCGGCCGCGGCCTGCGACAGCGTTGTCGCCGAGAAGGCCGCCGTCTTGGCCATGGCGCGGTAGGACGGGCTTCCGGCGGTCCGGCGCAGCTCCCGAAGCTCATGGGCGAGCCGTTGTACGGGACCGGCGTCCGGGTCCACCGGCCTTTCGGGACGACCCATGAACAGATACCTCCGCACAAATGGCGAAATGCCATACCAGGAGCCGCGACCATACGTTCCGGAACATCTCGTACGGGCATGGATCCGGTTACGAGGAGGCAAATGAAAGGCGATGAAAAGCTACTTTCAGAACATTTGGCGCACGGTGACGGGATTGATTGCGCTGGCAGAAGGGACGTGCCGATCAACTCTCCGGTTGCGAATGTCGGTCGTGACACGAGCCGGAACCCCGGCACAGCGATCACCACCCGGAGAAGCCGGAGAAGCTGGAGAACAGCGCCATGTCCCACTCAGATGTCACGGCCGTCCCCGAGCAGGCCGCCACGCCGAGGAAGTCCCGTCGAGTCCGGCTGACAGGGGCCTGCGCGGTACTGGCCGCGGGTGCGGTCCTCGTCTCCGGTTTCTCGCACACACCCGCCCCGAAGGCGCAGGCCCGCACTGTCACCCTGGATGCCGCGAGCATCGAGACGGTCCAGAACCAGACCCCCCTGTTCTGGTGGAACGGGAGCAGATGGGACTACTTCGGCTTCCTCAACTCGATCCGCCGGGCCATCCACGCGGACAGCAACAACGTTCCCGGCACCGCGAACACCGTGGATCACACCGACACGAACAACCACGGGTTCTTCGACGTCGTCATCGGGGACCGGAACGGACACCAGGTACGCCTGCGCCTTCGCCGCGACAACCTGTACCTCATGGGCTGGTTCGACTCGAACGACACCTACAACTACATCGGGAACTCATGGCAGGCCGGAATCCCGAACGACCACCGCCAGGCCGCCAGTGCGGGCGCCCGCGGCGGAAGCCGGCAGCTGCTCGCCGGGGCGAGCTACGACCGGATCGAGAGGCTGGCCCGGACCAACCGCAGCCGCCTGAACTTCAACCAGGACGCGGTCAGCTCGGGCGCGGGCGTTCTCTGGAACGCCGACTACCGCCACCCCGAGTTCCTGGCCCAGTCCCTGCTCTTCTTCACCCAGTTCGTCGCGGAAGCGGCGCGTTTCCGCGGTATCGCGGACACGATCGGCTGGCAGGGCTTCGCCGACAGTACGGCGGACAACTGGCGCTACCGCACCACCATCGACCCCCATCTGATCGACCAGGAGACCAGCTGGGACAACCTGAGCCAGCGGTTCAACTGGATGCTGCTGAACAACGTGCCCCAGGACAGCGCCCGCAACGCCCTGAACGGCGCCCTGCGGACCGCGAGCGGCGCGATCCTCGTGTACCGCCTGATCACCATGTCGGACTACGCCCGCGTGCTGAACATGGCCCTGGGCTACCCGAAGCGCGGCTGAGCGACGGACGACGCCCCCGGACACCTCAACCGCGACTCACACACGACGTCGGGCCCCACCGCGAACGGTGGGGCCCGACGGCATCCCCCCTCGCACTGAGCCCGTCGGGGCCCTGACCAGCCTCCGCCCCATCTCGGTCGCGACCAGCCCGGCAGTGACGATGTTCACGTGGACGCCGTGCCGCCGCTCCTGACAGACGAGCGTGCGCACGCACGTCTCCATCGCGGCCTTGCCGGATCAGGGCGATGAGTCCGAGGACCAGGCCGCCGAAAGCGACGTGATCGCCGTCCGAGACCGCTGCGGCCCTCTCCCGCAGGGGCATGACCTGGTTCATGGGATCAGTTCCAGGATGGTCGCGTTGGCCAGTCCGCCGCCCTCGCACATGGTCTGAAGTCCGTAGCGGATCCTGTTGTCGACCATGTGGTGGATCAGCCGGGTCATCAGGATCGCGCCCGAGCCGCCGAGAGGGTGGCCGACGGCTATCGCACCGCCGAGCGGGTTCACCAGTGCCGGGTCGGCGCCGGTCTCGGCCAGCCACGCCAGGACGACCGGAGCGAACGCCTCGTTGCACTCGAACGCCCCGATGTCGCCGATCGACAGGCCGGACCGCGCGAGGGCCTTGGCGGTCGCCGGAATGGGCCCGGTCAGGACCATCACGGGGTCGTCCGCGGCCACCGCGAACGTGTGCAGCCGGACCAGGGGCTTCATCCCCAGCTCACGGGCCCGCTCGGACGTCGTGATCAGCAGGGCGCCGGAGCCGTCGGACATCTGCGACGCGTTCCCCGCGTGGACGACGCCGTCCTCCTTGAAGACCGGCTTCAGCTTCGAGAGGCTCTCCACGCTCGTCCCGCGCCGCACACCCTCGTCGACGCTGAGCCCGGACCCCGGTACGACGGCGTACTGCTTTTCGAAGGCCCCGGAGTCGATGGCCGCCGCCGCCCGCTCGTGGGAAGTGGCCGCGTACTCGTCCACCTGCTGTCGTGACAGCCCCCACTTCTCGGCGATCAGCTCGGCGCCGAGACCCTGGTGAATCCGCTGCCCGGCATACCGGGAAGCGGCCATCGGGCCCATCGGCCTCTTGAGGTCCCCGCCGGAGGCGGTTCCCATCGGCACCCGCGTCATCGACTCGACGCCGCCGGCCACCGCGATGTCGTACTGGCCCGAGATCACTCCCGCGGCGGCGAAGTGCACCGCCTGCTGCGACGATCCGCACTGCCGGTCCACCGTGACGGCCGGGACCGACTCCGGCCAGTCGGCCGCCAGTACGGCACTCCGGCCCAGGTTGAACGCCTGCTCACCGACCTGCTCGACGACGCCCCACACGACGTCGTCCACCAGCGCCGGGTCGAGGCCGGAGCGGTGGGCGAGCGCGTCGAGCACATGCGCCGACAGGTCCACCGGATGAACGTCCGCGTACGCGCCTCTGCGCTTCCCGATCGGCGTCCGCACCGCTTCCACGACCACTGCGTCACGGGGCATGGCGTGCCACCTTTCACCTGGCTCATCTGGTTCGAACGCTGTCCGAAAAGACGCTAACCCCGCCACACCTCCATCATCAACACCACAGTCACTTAATTATCGATCACGTCAAACTTTGCGGGGTGGAGAGTGACGGCGAGGGAGTCGGCCTCGAACGGACCTCGGCCCGCACCACGGGGGCGACCTCCGTCCCGAGGAGTTCGATGGCCCGCATCAGTTCGAGATGCGACAGGGAACCCACCGCGAGTTGGATGAGCGTGCGCTGGTGACCGAAGAGTTCGTGGTGCAGCAGGAGCTTTTCGATGACCTGCTGCGGCGACCCCACGGCATAGACACCGAGCGGGCCGGTCTTCGCGTCGAACTCGGCGCGGGTCATCCGTGGCACCCCTCGGTCACCGAGGACCGACGCGAACAGATCGGCGTCCGCCGGATAGTAGGTGTCGGCGGCCTCCTGGGAGGTCCTGGCGACGAAGCCGTGGAGCGTGACGGCGGACGGCTGCGGGGCATGGCCGGACTGCTCCAGCGCCTGACGGTGCAGATCCAGCAGCGGGGCGAACCGGGCGGGGTGACCGCCCAGCATGGCCAGCGCCATCGGCAGACCCAGCCGGCCGGCCCGGACGACCGAGCCCGGATTGCCGCCGACCCCGAGCCACACCGGAAGCGGATCCTGGACGGGCCTGGGCAGGATCAGCTCGTCGACCAGCGGAGGGCGGAACCTGCCCGACCAGGTGACCGGCTTGCCGGAGCGCAGCGCGAGCAGGAGGTCGAGCTTCTCCGCGAAGAGCGCGTCGTAGTCCTGTACGTCCTGGCCGAACAGCCGGAACGAGTCCAGCAGGGCCCCTCGTCCCGCCATGATCTCGACGCGCCCTCCTGACACCAGGTCGGCGGCGGTGAACTGCTCGAACACGCGCACAGGGTCGTCCGAGCTGAGGACGGTCACGGCGCTGGTCAGCCGGATGTTCCGGGTGCGGGCCGCGGCGGCGGCCAGGATCACCGCGGGTGCGGGCGCGGCGAATCCGGCGCGGTGGTGCTCGCCGATGCCGAACACGTCAAGGCCGACCTGGTCGGCCAGGACGATCTCCTCGATCAACTCCGGAACGCGCCGTGCGGCGTCGACACCTGGTCCGATGGCGACGTCCGCGAAGGTGAATGCGCCGATCTCCATGCCGTATCAGTCCTCTCCCCATGGGTTCACGGCGGAGAGAACCGCGTAAGTGGCGCATGTATTCCACTTAGCGCGGCCGGTCCTTCGCGGACCCGGCCGAACGGCTCAGCCGACGCAGCTCCCCGTACGTCTCGGTAGCCGTGGGCGCGGGCGGCAGCGGTTCCGCCTCCGCGGTCGCCTTGACGGCGTGCACGAGGTAGGCGATGAGCCGGGCGGAGAACCGGCCGGCCTGCCCGCCGCCGCCCGCGACCACGCCCGCGTGGGCGAGGAGCAGCATGATCAGATCCTCGGGGACGAAGTCCTCACGCAGCCGGCCCGCCGCCTGCGCACGGGCGATGACCTGCTGGAACGCCGTATAGGCGCGCCGTCGTTCCTTCGCGAACCTGATGGACTCGGGGAAGCTCATGGTGAGCACCTCGGTGAAGCCGCGGTCGGCGAGCTGCATACCGGCGACCTGTTCGACGAACACCACGAACCCGTGCCAGGGATCGGGGTCGTCCAACGCCTGCTCGGCGAGGTCGGCGTACGCCGTGGCCCGGTCCTGGAAGGTCTCCGCCAGCAGCGCGCCCTTCGACGGGAACCGTCGGCGCAGGGTGGGTTCGCCGACCCCGGCCCGCAGCGCGATCTGCCGCATCGAGACGCCGACACCCTCGCTCGCGAAGAGCTCCCGTGCGGCGGCCAGGATCAGTTGCCGGTTCCGCTCGGCATCCGCACGCAGTCCGGACTCACTCATGACCTGATCGTACGAGGCCGGAACAGCGATCCCGGATGCCGACGGAGGGCGGCGTACGGGGACGCCTGATGCCGCTGCCCTGAACTCGCGCGCGAACTCGGCGTCAACGCGTCGTCAAATTCGCGGTCCCCGCCACCTTGACGCCTCTCGACACGACAGTTAGATAATTGACGCCATCGACATGCGGGGTGACGGCGAGCACTCCCGGACCACCAGGCCCGGGGGCGCGGAGGACCCGGGGCCCGAGACGAACACCGTCCATGACTGCGTTAGCCTCGCCCCGTAACCGGAAATTGAATTTCCGTTTAGCTCGAAGCGATCCAGCCTGGAGGCATCCATGACCACGGCCCCTACCTCGAACCAGCACCTCGACTTCCCCGCCGACTTCCGTGGCGCCGTCTTCCGCCCCGGTGACGACGGCTACGACGAGGCCAGGGCCGTGTACAACGGCCGTGCCGCCGACTCCGGACCCGCGCTCATCGCACGGTGCACGGACGAGGACGACGTCGTCACCGTCCTGCGGTACGCGTCGGCGGGGGACATCCCGATCGCCGTACGAGGTGGCGGCCACATGTCGGACGGCCTGGCGATGCCCGGCGGTGCCCTGGTCGTCGACCTGTCGGCCATGCGCGCGGTCAGCGTCGATCCCGAGACGCGTGTCGTGCGGGCGCAGCCCGGCGTACTGCTCGGGGAACTGGACGCCGCCACGCAGGAGCACGGTCTCGTGGTGCCGGCCGGGACGGTCACCAGCACGGGCGTCGCCGGACTCACTCTCGGAGGTGGCATCGGGCACCTCATGCGCCGCTTCGGAGCGACCGTCGACAATCTGCTGGCCTGCGAGATGGTCACCGTCGACGGCCGCAAGGTCCGCGCGGACGAGAAGGAGAACCCCGAGCTGTTCTGGGCGCTGCGCGGTGGTGGCGGCAACTTCGGGATCGTCACCTCGTTCGAGTTCCAGGCCCACCCGCTGGGCCCGGACGTCGTCAGCGGACAGATCATCTTCCCCGGGGACCAGGCCGCCTCGATCCTCGCGAAGATCCCCGGCCACATGGCGGACGCTCCTCGTGAGCTGGGTCTGCTGATCGCGATCACCGACGCGCCCCCGCTGCCGGCCCTGCCCGAGGAGGCGCACGGACAGCCGGTGCTGGTCCTCATGCCGGTGTACAGCGGGGACCCGGAAACGGCGGACAAGGTGATCGAGCCCCTCGCCGCCCTCGGCCACCCCGTGGCCAATCTGGTCGGGCGGATGCCGTGGCTCCAGGCCAACTCGATGCTCGACGCCATCGCCCCCTACGGCGTGCGGATGACCCTGCGCGGCGGGTACCTGCCGGCGCTCACCGGCGAGGTCATCGACGTCCTGCTGGAGCGTGCCGCCGTCGTACCGCGCCACCCCACCGCGAGCACCACGTTCAACGTGTGGTGTCTGGGCGGCGCGATCTCCGAGGACGTCGACGAGGACGCCGTCGCCTTCTCCCGTGAGGGCGCCGCGTTCCTGTGGGAGGCCGTCAACATGTGGCAGACGCCGGAGCACGACGCGCAGTACGAGGAGTGGGCCGAGGCCACACTCGCGGCGGTCCGCCCGCACGCGCTGGCGAACGGCTACACCAACCTCACTCACGACCAGGGCGAGGAGTGGCGACGCGGTGTCCACGGCAGCCCGGAGAAGTTCCGTCGGCTGACCGAGGTCAAGACGGAGTGGGATCCCCGCAACCTGCTCCGCTTCAACAAGAACATCACTCCGGCCGACGCCGGGTGATCCATGGCGTACCGGCCGGGCCCTGCGAGGCCCGGCCGGTACGCCGCCCCCCTCTTCGGCAGATTCCTCGACCCGCGTTTCCCGGAAGGAAGTACCGAACACATGGCTGAGCAACTGGACGGCACCGTAGCGATGGTCACCGGCGCTAGCAGCGGCATCGGCCGCGCCGCGGCCCGGCAACTGGCCGCGCAGGGAGCGGCCGTCGCACTGGTGGCACGCCGTAGGAACCGGCTGACGGAACTCGCGGACGAGATCAGCGCGTCGGGAGGAACCGTGACGGTCCTGGACGCGGACATCACCGACCGCAAGCAGGCGGCCACCGCGGTGGAGCGCACGATGAGCGACCTCGGACGGCTGGACACCGTGGTGAACTGCGCGGGAGTGATGCTCACCGGCCCCGCCGACGAGGCTCCCGTGGACGAATGGGAGCGGATGGTCTCCCTGAACCTCATGGGCCTGCTGTACGTCTCGCACGCGGCCCTCCCCCACCTCATCAGCGCGGCGGAGAGCAGTTCGCGCCGGGTCGCCGACCTGGTCAACGTCAGCTCCGGCGCCGCCCGGACGGCTCGCGGCGGCGCTGCCGTCTACGCCGCGACCAAGATGAGCGTGAACACCTTCAGCGAGGCCCTGCGCCAGGAGGCAGCTCCGCACAACGTGCGGGTCTCGATCGTCGAACCCGGCGCCGTGGACACGGAGTTGTTCGACCACCAGCGGCCGGCCGTCCGGGAGCACTTCGCGCAGTGGCTGGCCGACGTGGAGAAGCTCTGGCCCGAGGACATCGCGGACGCGATCGAGTACATCGTCACCCGGCCGCGCCGCGTCACCGTGAACGACATCATGGTCCGCCCCACCGACATGCACTGAGCGGCAGGGAGGGCAGAAAGCGAAACGATCATGCCTTTCGCGGACACCGGTGGCGCCGACGAGACCGACGTACTACTGCGGGTCGAAGGCCGCGCCGGCCGTATCACCCTCAACAGGCCGGAAAAACTCAACGCCCTGACCCACCCCATGATCCGTACGATCGACGCGGCGCTCGCCGCCTGGGCGCGCGACCCGGCCGTCGCGACGGTGGTGATCAGCGGCGCGGGAGAGCGGGGCCTGTGCGCCGGCGGCGACATCCGCCTCTTCCACGACGACGCACGCACCGGGGACGGCCGGGCGTCGGCCGCCTTCTGGGCCGACGAGTACCGTCTCAACGCCCGCATCGCCCGCTTCCCCAAGCCCTATGTCGCCGTCATGGACGGCATCGTGATGGGCGGCGGGGTCGGCGTGTCGGCCCACGGGAGCGTACGGATCGTCACGGAACGCTCGCAGGTCGCCATGCCCGAGACCGCCATCGGCCTCGCCCCCGACGTGGGAGGCACCCGTCTGCTGGCACGCGCACCCGGCGAACTCGGTACGCACCTGGCGCTGACCGGCGCTCCGGTCGGTGCGGCCGATGCGGTCCTGTGCGGGCTCGCCGATCACTTCGTACCGTCCGTCCTGGTGCCGGGGTTCCTCGCCGCCCTTGCCGGATCACCCGTGCCCGAGGCGCTCGCCCGCTACTCCGCGGAACCACCGGCCGGTGCGCTGACCGGGCACCGGGAGTGGATCGATCACTGCTACGCCGTGGACTCGGTCGAGGAGATCGTGGACCGGCTGCTCGACTGCGGTGACCCGGAGGCGAAGGCCACCGCCGAAACCGTCCTGGCCAGGTCGCCCACCGCGCTCAAGGTCACCCTGGCCGCGCTGCGCCGCGCCCGTTCCCTGGACTCGCTGGAACGTGTGCTGGAGCAGGAGTACCGGGTGTCGTGCGCGGCCCTCTCCTCTCCCGATCTGGTGGAGGGCATCCGGGCCCGGATCATCGACAAGGACCGCGCCCCGCGCTGGTCCCCGGCCTCCCTCCACGACGTCACGGACGCGGCCGTGGAGCGTTTCTTCGCCCCGCTCGGCGAGCGGGAACTCACCATCACCCTCGATGACTTCCTCCAGGAGGCGCCCCAGTGAACGCACACGTGGGTTTCGTCGGTCTCGGCCACATGGGCGGACCGATGGCCGCTCATCTGGTCAAGGCCGGCCACCGGGTACGGGGCTTCGATCTGGCGCCCGAAGCACGGGCTGCGGCAGCCGCGGCGGGCGTCGAGGTGGTCGCGTCGGCGCCGGAGGCCGCGGCGGGCGCCGACGCGGTGATCACCATGCTGCCCGTCGGCCGCCATGTCCTGTCCGTCTACCAGGAGGAGGGCCTGCTCGCGGCGGCAGCACCCGGCACCCTGTTCATCGACTGCTCGACCATCGACGTGGCGGATGCGCGCGCCGCCCACGAGGCCGCCGTCCGGGCCGGTCACCGCGCCCTCGACGCACCGGTCTCCGGGGGTGTGATCGGTGCCGAGGACGCCACACTCACTTTCATGGTGGGCGGCGGCGCAGAGGATCTCCCGCAGGCCGAGCCGCTGTTGACGGCGATGGGCCGCAAGGTGGTGCACTGCGGTCCCGCGGGCGCAGGGCAGGCGGCCAAGATCTGCAACAACATGATCGTCGGCATCTCCATGATCGCGGTGAGCGAGGCGTTCGTACTCGGCGAGAGCCTGGGCCTGTCCAACGAAGCGCTCTACGACGTGGCCTCGGTCTCCTCCGGACAGTGCTGGGCACTGACCGTCAACTGCCCGGTGCCCGGCCCGGTGCCGACGAGCCCGGCCAACCACGGCTACCGGCCCGGATTCGCCGCCCCGCTGATGGCCAAGGACCTGGGTCTCGCCGCCAGCGCCGCCCGGGCCGGCGGGGTCAACGCCGAACTGGGCCTGCGCGCGGCCGAGTTGTTCGCGGAGTTCGCCCAGGGCGCGGGGGCGGACGAGGACTTCTCCGGGATCGTACGAGTCATCAGGGAGGGAGAGAACACGCGCCGCCCGGACGCCGGTCCCGCGTGACCGGCACCGCAGCACAGACGAACTCCTCCGGCACCGACTCCGACTCCCTCCCCCGGAAACAACGAAAAGGTCGGCCCAGCATGTCGAAAGTACTCATCCTCGTAGGTCATCCGGATCTGTCCCGGTCGAAGTACAACGCGGCACTGCTCGACGGTGTCAAGGACCTCGGCCATGTGACCGTGCACGATCTCTACGCCACGTACCCCGATTTCGCCGTGGACGGCGACGCGGAGCGGGACCTGCTCGCCGAGCACGATGTCATCGTCTTCCAGCACCCGATGCACTGGTACAACACCACTCCCCTCTTCCAGCAGTGGCAGGACATCGTCCTGACGCACGGCTGGGCGTTCAACTACGAGGGCAGACGGAGCCGGACGGCCGGCAAGAAGGGCATGGTCGCCGTCACCATCGGCGGCACGCAGGACCAGTACACCTACGAGGGCCTGGTCGGCCGTACCGCCGACGAACTCCTCAACAACTGGGACAGCACACTGCGCCTGTGCCAGTTCGACATACAGCCGGCCTTCAAGCTGTACGGCACCAACTTCGGCGTCCCCCACGAGGATGTCGTGACGGCGGGCAAGCAGTACCGCGCGATGCTGACCGCCTTCGCCTAGTTACTTCAAGGTCAAAAATTCGCTGTCGGCAAAGATTTTATGCCGTTCCCGCGCGTCCGGCGTCGCTACGATCGTCTTCATGACGAAAAGCGCGCGAAAGACCGCAGCCGAGTCCACCTCCAGCGGCGGGGCGAAGGGCACTTCGGCCGGTCGCCCCTCGGCCCGGCGCGAGCTCGTCGAGAACGAGATGTTCGAGCAGGCGTCCCGGCTGTTCGCCGAGCGCGGCTTCGCCGGCACCAACCTGGGGGACATCGCCGAGGCCATGGGCATCACCCGGCCGGCCCTCTACTACTACGTCAAGAGCAAGGACGAGCTGCTCGCCAAGCTCGTCGAGGAGATCACCGAAGGACCGGCGGCGGAGATCGAAGCCCTCGCGGCGGACTCCGACGCCGATCCCGCCGACCGGCTGCGCCGCATCGCCCACCTCATCACCCTGCAACGGGCGAGCCAGCCGAGCCGCTTCCAGTTGCTGCTGCGCTCGGAGGCGGACCTTCCGCCGGCGGTGGCCGAGACCCAGCGGGCCGCCCAGCGCAGCACCCTGCGCCATCTGATCCAGGTGATCGACGAGGGCGTCCTCAAGGGACAGTTCCGTCCGGTCGAGACCCGCACGGCCGCACTCGCGGTCGCCGGGATGTGCAACTGGGTGGCCTGGTGGCACCACCCGACCGGCGAGCACGGCCAGAGCCCCGAGGAGGTCGCGGAGCAGATCGCCGAACTGGCCCTGGCCATGGTGCAGCAGACGACCACGAGGACCCCCGGCACACCCGGTCCCAGGGCCGCCCTCGCACTGCTGCGCGAGGACCTCGACTACCTGGAGCGGACACTCGACGAACAGGCCCGCGACGACTCGTAGGATCCGAACCCCGACGACGTCGTCGGGACCAGGCAGAGAACCATTTTCCGGCCGCCTCGTAGATGGCCAGCATCGGAGCCGAATGAGCCCGTCCACACCTTCTGCCGGGCGTCCGTTGCGTGCCGACGCCCGGCAGAACGTCGAGCAGATCCTCGAGGTCGCCCAGGAGGTCTTCGCCGATCTCGGTTACCAGGCGTCGATCGCGGAGGTCGCCCGGCGTTCCGGTCTGGGCATGGGCACCATCTACCGGCACTTCCCGAACAAGACCGCCCTGGTGGAACACGTCGCCGTCAAGGTGATGCGGGAGAGCGTGGACGAGGTGCGACGCGCCCTGGCCGAACAACCCGCCACATGGGCCGCGTTCACCCGGGTGGTGCGCCACATGGTGCGCCTGCGCAGCAGCCAGCTCTTCCCCGTGTCCCGGGGGCGGGCCAAGGAACCGGGACCCGAACTGGCCGAGGTCCGCACCCGGCTCCTGACCGCCCTGGAAGACCTGGTGGCCAGGACCCAGCGTGCGGGGGCCCTGCGCCAGGACGTGACCGCCTACGACATCGTCCTGATGCTCAACTCGATCCCCCCACGCCTGCCCGACCCGGACGACGCCGGCCCGACGGTGGACCTGGGCGACCGCTGCGTCGGTGTCCTGCTCGACGGGCTGCGCGCCCCCAGCTCCGAGACACTGCCCCGGCCCGCGCCCAGCCGCCGCGAGATCGACCAGTTCTTCCGCACCATGTACGGCCTGTGACCGGCCCCCGGACAACGGCTGCTCAGAACATGGTGTTGTCGTTCATCGACGTCTCCGGGATGTCCTGGATGACATCCCAGTGCTCGACGATCTTGCCCTTCTCGAACCGGAAGATGTCCATCACCGCGGCGCCGCGGTCGGTCGCGTCGTAGGTCCGCTTGTAGTGCACCGCCACCAGGTTCTTCTCGCCGAACACCCGCTTGAAGTCGAACTTCAGGTCCGGGGACAGGTTGGTCCGCCACGTCACGTAGGCGACGAACGGCTTCGTGCCGTCGGCGGACAGCGGGTTGTGCTGGATGAACTCGCCGCCCACGTAACGGTCCGCGGCCGCCTGGGGCTGCTTCTTGTTGAAGGCCAGGTCCAGGAACGCGACGGCGACGCGCTTGTTGTGCTGCACCTGGCTTTCGGCCTGGTGCGCTCTGCCACCGGACTCCGGACTGGCCGAGGCCGTACCGGCGACGGTGAGCGTGACTGCGGTGATCGCGCCGACAGCGGCCAGGGCGGCTCGGCGGCGAGAGACAGAGGTCTTCATGGTCATCTCCTGGGATTTCGCTCCTGCGGGCCGGTGAACCACCCGCAGCACCGACCGTAGAAGCCGCACTTCAAGGCCGGGAGAGGAGAGTTTGTCCATGGATCGGCGGTCCCTTCCTGCTGCACGCGCCCGCAGCCGCCGCGCCGTCCCCCATGCCGTCAGCGGCGCACCCTGGGCATCCCCAGCCCGATCCACGAGATGATCTCCCGCTGGATCTCGTTGTTGCCGCCCCCGAAGGTGAAGATGACCGCCGAGCGGTAGCCGCGTTCCAGTTCGCCGTGGAGGATCTCGCCGGCCGAGCCCTCCTTGAGGGCGCCCGGGGCGGCGACGATCTCCAGGAGCCAGGCGTAGGCCTCGCGGCGGGCCTCGGAGCCGTACACCTTGACCGCGGAGGCGTCCTGCGGGGTGAGGGTGCCTTCCTGGACGGCGTTCACCATCTGCCAGTTGAGGAGTTTCATCGCGTCGAGCCTGGTGTGGGTCTGGGCGAGGCGGCGGCGGACCCAGGGCAGGTCGATGACGCGGCGGCCGTCGGCGAGCTTGGTCTCCACCGCCCAGCGCTGTACGTCGTGCAGGGAGCGGATGGCCATCGTGCCGTGGGCGGCGAGGGTGACGCGTTCGTGGTTGAGCTGGTTGGTGATCAGCCGCCAGCCCTGGTTCTCCTCGCCGACGCGGTGGGCGACGGGGACGCGGACGTTCTCGTAGTAGCTGGCGGTGGTGTCGTGCGAGGCGAGCGTGCGGATGAGGGTGCAGGAGTAGCCGGGGTCGGTGGTCGGCATCAGGAGCATGGTGATGCCCTTGTGCGGCGGGGCGTCCGGGTCCGTACGGACGGCGAGCCACACCCAGTCCGCCGTGTCGCCGTTCGTCGTCCAGATCTTCTGGCCGTTGACGACGTACTCGTCGCCGTCCCGTACCGCGCGCGTCTTCAGGGCGGCCAGGTCGGTGCCCGCCTCCGGCTCGCTGTAGCCGATCGCGAAGTCGATCTCGCCCGCCAGGATCTTCGGCAGGAAGTACGTCTTCTGCTCGTCGCTGCCGTACCGCATGATCGTCGGGCCGACGGTGTTGAGCGCCATGAGCGGCAGCGGCACGCCCGCCTGGGCGGCCTCGTCGAAGAAGATGAACTGTTCCATCGGGGTCAGGCCGCGGCCCCCGTACTCCTGCGGCCAGCCGACGCCGAGCCAGCGGTCGGCGCCGAGGCGGCGGATCGTTTCGCGGTAGAAGCGTTTCTGGGCCACATGGTCGTTGAAGCGCGAGTAGGCCCGCTCCGGTACCAACTCTGCGAAGTAGGCGCGCAGTTCGGTGCGCAGTCGCTGCTGCTCGGGCGTGTATTCGAGATGCACGGCGCCTCCTGCTGGCTCCCCTGGGCCGGACCTGTCGGCGCACACGGTAGAACGTGTTCCAGAAATTGGGAATGGCGGTGCGCACACGCGTGAGGGGGTCCCGGACATCCGGGACCCCCTCACGGCTGGAGCCGCGAACTGCTCAGTGCGCCACCGGAGTTGCCTGCGGCTCGGCGCCGCTCGCGCCGACGGCCGCTGTCGCCCTCGGCACCAGCAGCCGTTCCGCCAGCAGGCCGAAGACCAGGCCGAACGCGGTCCACATGGTCGTCTGGATGGCGAGGGTGGCCACGCGGTACTGCCACAGCAGGCTCGCGGAGAAGCCCTCCGGGACCTCGTTGCTGAACGACGGCAGGAACGCGTACGCGAGTCCGACGGCCAAGGCGAAGAAGGCGCCCGCGGCGAGGGTCGCGTTCCAGTTGCCCAGGCTCGGGGCGAGCCGCTTGCCCAGGATCACCGCGCCGACGGCCAGCAGCACGCTCAGCGCGACCATCAGGAAGAACAGCGCGGTGCGCTGGTTGAGGGTGCTCGCGTCGCCCACGGCGGGCGGGTTGGCGGGGTACTTGAGGAACGGCACGACGTACACGGCGAGCAGCCCGGACCCCGCGAGGAGCAACGCGGTCGCGCGCGGCCCGAAGCGGCCGACCCGGCCGAGCGCGAAGCAGTACGCGAGGGCGGCGATCCCGCCGAACGCGACGCCGTAGACGAGGACACCGGTGCCCAGGCCCGCGGTGGACTGGAGGGCGCGGGAGACGAGTTCCTCGCCGCCGTGCTCGTGCGCGGCGTGCGCCTCCTCGAAGGCGATGGCGTCGTCGACGAGCGGCTCGGCCAGGAGGTAGGCGACGACCCAGGCGAGCGCGCCCGCGACTAGGCCCGCGAGCATGCCGCGGACCAGGAGGTTTCTGACAGTGGTGGAGTTCATCGGCTCGTACGTTTCCCTGTCGTCGTCAGTGGCAGGGGAAGCCGAGCAGGTGACGGGCGTCGTGCACCCATTCGTGCACGCCCTCGCCGGAGACCAGGGAGGTGGCGCCCTGTTCGGCGCCGACGAAGTAGAGCAGCACCAGCATCAGTACGCCGAAGAAGACCGCCCAGGGGGCGATCGCCCCGATCGGCAGCTTCGCGGGTACGGCGGTGGGGGCAGCGGTCGGCTGAACGGCGGACTGTGCCATGACAGGACCTCCTGGGGGAACTCGCGTCCCGTATCGGTGGTGCGGAGGACGACAGCCACGGGTCTGACTTGCCCCCGGACCGCACCGGGGAGGGTGCGTACGGGGCTTACAGTGGCGCGACCGTGCCGGATTCCCACCGGCTTCCGTCGAACCGTCGTCAATATCGACGAGAACGTACCGCGAAGCGGGCATCCGGCCAAGGGCGCATGGGACGGCGTACGGCGCTCCGGTGCGCCGTACGCTGCCTCAAGTTCCGTACATGACAACGACATTGGGGCGGGAATGAGCAGCGCGGGAGCGACCGGATGACGAGCCGAGTGATGTTGATCTCACCGGCGATCAGCGCGGCCCTGCGGGAGGCGCGTTTCGACGACGACTGCCCCCTGGACGAGTCGGGCCTGCGGCTCGCCCGGGCGACGGCCGGGGCGCTGCCGCCGGTCTCCCGGGTCTGGGTCTCCCCCACCGCGCGCTGCCGGGAGACGGCGGAGGCACTGGGTCTCGACTCCGTGTCCGTCCCCGGCCCGGCCGGCCTGGACGCGGGCCGCTGGCGCGGTGCGACCCTCACCGAGGTGACGGAGAAGGAACCCGAGGCGCTGGCCCAGTGGCTGACGGACCCCCAGTCGGCCCCGCACGGCGGCGAGTCGGTCCGCGCGCTGTGCGACCGGGTCGCGCGCTGGCTGGACGACACGGCGGCCCAGGTCACGGCCCGCTCGATCGCGGTCGTCGAGCCGGAGGTCGTACGGGCGGTGACGGTACGGGTGCTGGGGGCGCCCGAGTCGGCGTTCTGGCGGATCGACGTTCCGCCGTTGACGGCAACGGAGTTGAGCGGCCGGGCGGGGCGCTGGAACGTACGGGTGGGGTCGCGGCTCGGGGCGCCGCACGGGGAGTACGAGGAGTAGCGGGAGTGCCGGATGAGGGCTCTCTCAGCCGCCACCGTCGCGCACGGCGCCAGGCGTCTCCAGCGTCCGGATGAAGTCCGCGCACGCCTGTGCGCACTCGCGGCAGGCCTTCGACGCGTCCTCGGCTCCGAGGTGGTCGTCGAGGATCTGGGCGGTCTCCAGACAGACCGTGCGGCACCACTCCAACTGGACGCGGAGCGCGGCCTCGTCCTGGGGGGCCTGTTCGGAGAGCAGGCGGCAGGTCGCGTCGCACACTTCCGCGCACAGGATGCCCTTGCGGCGTGCGAGGGCATCGTCGGCGGATCCGTCCGGGTCCACGAAGCTCGCGCGCAGTGCGGTCGCCCGTGCGCACTCGGTGCATGCCTGGGCGCAGACGAACCGGTCCTCCAGGAACCGGAAGAGTTCCTCTTGCGAAGGCGAAGACGTATGCGTAGTCGTAGAGGTCACCTGGATCGGGTTGCCGCAACCGGCCCCGACAAACCCGGTCGTTCCCTTCCGGGTCAGGTGTCGTAGTCGACGGTCAGGGTCTCCGAGACGGGGAACGACTGGCAGGTCAGGACGTAGCCCGCTTCGACCTCGGCCGGTTCGAGGGCGTAGTTGCGGCGCATGTCCGCCTCGCCCGAGGTGACCAGGGCCCGGCAGGTGCCGCAGACCCCGCCCTTGCAGGCGAACGGCAGGTCGGGGCGGGTGCGTGCGGCCCCGTCCAGGACGGTGGTCTGCCGGGAGAGCGCGGTCGTGGTGGAGCGGCCGTCGAGGGTGATCGTGACCCGACTCACCGGGCCCTCCACGACCGCGTCCGTGTGCCGGACCTCATGAAGCGGCTGGTCGTCGGCGTAGAAGAGCTCCTGGTGGACGCGGCCCGCGGGCACGCCCAACTCGCCCAGCAGCACCTGGGCGTCACGGACCATGCCGTGCGGTCCGCACAGCCACCAGTGGTCGGTGCCGGGGACGTCGACGAGGCCGGAGAGCAGCGCGGCGAGCCGTTCGGCGTCCAGGCGGCCGGAGAACAGCTCGGCCTCGCGCGGTTCGCGGGACAGTACGTGCCCCAGCTGGAAGCGCGTACGGTACAGGTCCTTCAGGTCCGCGAGTTCGTCGGCGAACATCACGGTGTCCGTACGCCGGTTGCCGTACAGGAGGGTGACCTGTGAGCGGTCGTCGGCGGCCAGGACCGACTCGGCGATCGACATCATCGGGGTGATGCCGGAGCCGGCCGCGATCAGGACGTGGCGGCCGGGTGCGGTCAGGTCGGGGGTGAAGGCGCCGGTCGGGGTCATCACGTCGAGCACGTCACCGGGGCGCACCTCGTCGACCAGCCAGGACGAGAACAGGCCGCCGGGCACGACCCGTACGCCGATGCGCGGCTGTTCTCCGGCCGGGGCGCAGATCGAGTACGACCGCCGCTCCTCGCGCCCCTCGAACTCCCGCCGCAGGGTGAGCGACTGCCCGGGCGCGAAGGCGTACTCGGCGGCCAGACCGTCCGGCACCTCGAAGCCGACGGTGGCGGCGTCCGCGCACAGCCGTCGTACGTCGGTGACCTTCAGGGCGTGAAAGACCGGGCGGCGACGGGCTGTTGCCGCCGGGAGGGTGATCGGGGAGACGGTCGCGGCCATCAGATCTCCTTGACGTACTCGAACGGCTCGCGGCAGGCGCGGCAGCGCCACAGGGCCTTGCAGGACGTGGCGGCGAACCGGGAGGTCTCCTCCGTGTCCGCCGAACCGCAGCGGGGGCAGGGCACGATGCGGCGGGTGGGCAGCAGCGAGAGGGCGACCGGGCCGTGGGGTGCGGCGCCGGGCGGGGCGATGCCGTGCTCGGCTAGCTTGCGGCGGCCCGCCGGGGTGATCCAGTCGCTGGTCCAGGGCGGATCGAGGACGGTACGGATCTCCACGCGCGCGTACCCGGCGTCGGTCAACCGCGCCGCGACGTCCGCCCGCATCTCCGCCATCGCCGGGCAGCCGGAGTAGGTCGGAGTCAGGCTCGCGACGACCGTGCCGTCCTCGGCCAGCTCGACGCCCCGCAGAACGCCCAGGTCGGCCAGGGTGAGCATGGGCAGCTCGGGGTCCGGCACCCGGGCGGCGATCCGCCGGGCGTACCGGGCATCGAGCACGGTGGTCACCATGTCGCCTCCGGATGGGCGCGGGCCACGCTCTGCAACTCGGCCAGCAGCGGGGCGAGATGCTCGGTGTGCTCGCCGCCGCGGCCTGATCCGGGCAGCGGCCGGTACACCGGCATGGGCAGTCCGGCGGCGTCGGTGACCTGACGCAGGACGGCGACGACCTCGTCCCGTACGTCGTACGCCGTGAACAACTCACCCAGGTACGGGGCGACCTGGTCCTGAGCCCGGCGCATCCGCCGATGCGACTCCTCCGTGCCGTCCCCCAGGCGCACCGCCCACTCGGCGGCGTACTGCCGGTGGTAGGCCAGCTCCTTCGCGCCCTTCGCCGCGATGGCAGCCAGCACGGGGTCGGGGTGCGACGCCAGCCGCTCGAAGTGCGCGAGCCGCCAGCTGGAGAGCACCAGCAGCCGCACGATCGAGAACGCGAAGTCCCCGCCCGGGAGTTCGGCCAGGCGTACGTTGCGGAACTCGCCGGCGTCCCGGAAGTAGGCGTAGGCGTCCTCGCCGCGGCCGGTGCCGTCGACCTGGCCCACGCGCGCGTAGAGCAGACGGGCCTGGCCGAGGAGGTCGAGGCCGATGTTGGCCAGGGCCACCTCCTCCTCCAGCTCGGGGGCGCGGGTGACCCACTCGCCGAGTCGCTGGGCCGAGACCAGGGCATCGTCGGCCAACGTCAGGCAGAGGGCGGCCAGTTCGCCGGGGTCGACGCCCTCGGGCACGGTGGTGTCGACCCCGTGCAGGGGGTCCTCGAAGCCGGTGCCGTAGGCCCAGCGGGTGTCGTCGTCGTGCCCCTCCGCGAGGGTCAGGTAGACGTGGTCGTCGCTCATGCCCTCTCCTTCAGATGTGCGGGACGTCGTCGGGGATGTCGTAGAAGGTCGGGTGGCGGTAGACCTTGTCGGCGCTCGGCGCGAAGAAGGGGTCCTTCTCGTCGCGCGAGGAGGCGGCGATGTGCTCGGAGCGCACCACCCAGATGCTCACGCCTTCGTTGCGCCGCGTGTACAGGTCCCGCGCGTGGGTGAGTGCCATCCGGTCGTCGGCCGCGTGCAGCGAGCCCACGTGGACATGGTTCAGGCCACGCTTGCCGCGTACGAACACCTCGTACAGCGGCCACTCGTTCGAAGAGTGCGAAGAGTTCGAAGACGTCCCGTCGCTCATGCCACTGCCTCCTTCGCGGCCCGCGCGCGCTGCTTGGCGGCGTGTGCGGTGGCCGCCTCGCGGACCCAGGCGCCCTCCTCGTGTGCGGTCCGGCGCCGGGCGACCCGTTCCGTGTTGCAGGGGCCGCCGCCCTTGATGACGCGCATCAGCTCGTCCCAGTCGGGGGTGCCGAAGTCGTGGTGTTCGCGCTCCTCGTTCCAGCGCAGTTCCGGGTCGGGCAGGGTCACGCCGAGTTTGTCGGCCTGCGGGACGGTCATGTCGACGAAGCGCCGGCGCAGCTCGTCGTTGGTGTGCCGCTTGATCTTCCAGGCCATGGACTGCGCGGAGTTGGGCGAGGCGTCGTCCGGCGGGCCGAACATCATCAGGGAGGGCCACCACCAGCGGTCCACGGCGTCCTGGACCATCGCGCGCTGTTCCGCCGTACCGCGCATCATCGTCAGCAACAGCTCGTAACCCTGCCGCTGATGAAACGACTCCTCCTTGCAGATGCGCACCATCGCGCGCGCGTACGGCCCGTACGAACTCCGGCACAGGGGCACCTGGTTGCAGATCGCCGCGCCGTCCACGAACCAGCCGATCACACCGACGTCGGCAAAGCTCAGCGTCGGATAGTTGAAGATCGACGAGTACTTCTGGCGACCCTCGATGAGCCGCTCGGTCAGGTCCGCACGGTCGGCACCGAGCGTCTCCGCCGCCGAGTACAGATACAGGCCGTGGCCGGCCTCGTCCTGGACCTTCGCGAAGAGGATGGCCTTGCGGCGCAGCGACGGCGCACGCGTGATCCACTCGCCCTCCGGCTGCATACCGATGATCTCCGAGTGCGCGTGCTGGGCGATCTGCCGGACCAGCGTCTTCCGGTAGCCCTCGGGCATCCAGTCGCGCGGCTCGATCCGCCGGTCCCGCGCGATCGTCGCCTCGAAGTGCTCACCGAGCGGCCCCTCGGCAGTCTCCGCGGCGCCGCCCGTGTCCGAGGCGGCGGAGTGTGTCGTCGTCATCGCTACCCGCTCCCCAACCGACCATTCGTTCGGTGTCCAGTGTGACGACTTTTCCGCGCCCGCACAAGCCGTCTCCCGCGGGGCTCGCGTCAGTGCGACTCCCGGCTCACCTCCGAGCCGCTGGACCCGATGAGAAAGTCCAGGTCGGCGCCCGTGTCGGCCTGCTGTACATGGTCGACGTACAGGCGTTCCCAGCCGCGCCGGGGGTTGGCGAAACCGGTGACGGTGGCCTCGTTCGGGGTCCTGCGGGCGAGTTCCTCGGCGGGTACGTCGACGTCCAGGCGCCGGGCCCCGACGTCCAGGTCGATGACGTCGCCGGTGCGGACGAGGGCGAGCGGGCCGCCTGCCGCCGCCTCCGGGGCCACGTGCAGGACGACGGTGCCGTACGCGGTGCCGCTCATCCGGCCGTCGCAGACCCGGACCATGTCACGGACGCCCTGTTCGAGCAGCTTCTTGGGCAGGGGCATGTTGGAGACTTCGGGCATGCCCGGGTAGCCCTTGGGCCCGCAGCCGCGCAGGACGAGCACCGAGTCGGCGTCCACATCCAGGTCCGGGTCGTCGATACGGGCGTGGAAGTCCTCGATCGAGTCGAAGACGACCGCCCGGCCCCGGTGGCGCAGCAGATGCGCGGAGGCCGCCGCGGGCTTGATCAGCGCTCCGTCGGGGGCGAGGTTGCCGCGCAGGACCGCGATACCGCCCTCCGCGACCAGCGGTTTCTCACGGGTGCGGATGACCTCGGCGTCCCAGATGGGGGCGTCGTCGAGATGGCTCACCAGCGGTTCCCCGGTGACCGTGAGCGCGTCGGGATCGAGCAGGTCACGGACCTCGCGCAGGACGGCGGACAGGCCTCCGGCGCGGTGGAAGTCCTCCATGAGGAAGCGGCCGGCGGGCTGGAGGTCCACCAGGACGGGGACGCGGGAGCCGATCCGGTCGAAGTCGTCCAGCGACAGGCCGATGCCGAGGCGTCCGGCGATGGCCAGCAGGTGCACGACGGCGTTGGTCGATCCGCCGATGGCGGCCAGGGCGACGATGGCGTTGTGGAAGGACGCCTTGGTCAGGAAGGTGCCCGGACGACGGTCGGCGGCGACCATGTCCACCGCCAGCCTGCCCGTGCCGTGGGCGGCTTCCAGCAGTCGGCTGTCGGGCGCCGGGGTACCGGCCACCCCGGGCACGACCGTGCCCAGCGCCTCGGCCACCAGGGCCATCGTCGAGGCGGTGCCCATGGTGTTGCAGTGCCCACGGCTGCGGATCATCGACGACTCGGAGCGGGTGAACTGCTCCTGGGAGAGCGTGCCGGCCCGTACCTCCTCCGACAGCCGCCACACGTCGGTCCCGCAGCCCAGCGGCGTACCGCGGAAGGTCCCGGTCAGCATGGGCCCACCGGGAACGACCACCGCAGGGAGGTCCACCGAGGCGGCGGCCATCAGCAGGGAGGGGATCGTCTTGTCGCAGCCGCCCAGCAGGACGACGCCGTCGATCGGGTTGGCCCGCAGCATCTCCTCCGTGGCCATCGCGGCCATGTTCCGCCAGAGCATGGCGGTGGGCCGCACTTGTGTCTCGCCGAGGGACACCACGGGCAGGTCGAGGGGGATGCCCCCGGCCTCGTACACACCGTTGCGGACGGAGGCGGCCACCTCGTTCAGATGCGCGTTGCAGGGGGTGAGGTCGGAGGCGGTGTTGGCGATGGCGATCTGCGGCCGGCCGGTGAAGGCGTCGTCCGGTGCGCCCCGGCGCATCCAGGCCCGGTGGATGTAGGCGTTGCGGCCCTGCCCCTCGTACCACTGTGCGCTGCGAAGCTTCACCGTCGACCCTTTCCAATAATTGGTACAGTGGTCTACTCTTCGGAACCTCATGGAGCATAGGCAGATGCACGACGGCCCGTCAGCCCCCGTGACCGAGGAAGTCGCCGGTGGCGACGGTGACGCCGCGCGGCTCGTGGGGTCGGACCGGGTGCTCGCCGTCCTCAAGGAACTGGCTCGGTATCCCGACGGCGTGGGTCTGGAGGAGCTGACCCGGGTGGTCGGCAGCCCCAAGCCGACCGTGCACCGGGCGCTGGGAGCCCTGCGCCGGGCCGGACTGGCCGACCAGGGCGCCCGCGGTCGCTACGTCCTGGGTGACGAGTTCCTGCGCATGGCCTTCGCCCACCACGAGGATCGCCCCGAGCATGTCCGGATGCGTCCCGTGCTCGACGCGCTGGCCGACCGGTTCGGCGAGACGGCGCACTACGCGGTCCTCGACGGCCGCGAGGTCGTCTACCGCGCCAAGGTCGATCCGCCGGACGGTTCCGTCCGGCTCACGTCGACGGTGGGCGGCCGGAACCCCGCCCACGCCACCGCCGTCGGAAAGGCGCTGCTCGCCCACCGGTTGACGACGGTGGCAGACGTCGAGGCATGGATCGGCGGGACGCCCCTGGTCCGCCACACGCCTCGGACGCGGTGCACGGCGGCCGACCTGTACGAGGACCTGCGTGCCACCCGCGACCTGGGGTACGCCGTGGACGACCAGGAGAACGAGGCGGGCGTCAACTGCCTCGCCCTGCCCGTGTACGCGACCTCACCGACGACTCCTTCCGGCGCGGTGAGCGTCAGCGCGCTCACGTACCGGACGCCGCTGAGCGCTCTGGTCGAAGCGGTCGACGAAATCCGGGAGTTGCTCGGCCCCCTGGGCGAGCCACACCGATGAGCCACCAGCAGAACCCCCGTCCACACCGCCCTACCGGTCGAACTGGAGACTGACCCCATGTACCTCATGCGCATCGGTGCCACGGGCGCCGAGAAGCCCGTCGCCCGCGTCGACGACGAGACGTACGTCGACCTCTCCGACATCGTCACCGACTTCGACGAGGCGTTCTTCGGGTCGGGCGGCCTCGACCGTGTCCGTCCCGTCGTGGCCGAGCGGACGGCCGCCGGGCAGGTGTCCCGGTTCGCCGGGGAGCGGATCGGCGCCCCGATCGCCCGTCCGCACCAGATCCTGTGCATCGGGCTCAACTACCGTGACCACGCGGCCGAGAGCGGAATGGCGGTGCCGGACGAGCCGATCCTGTTCACCAAGTCGCCCAACACCCTCGTCGGCCCGAACGACGACGTACGCATTCCGCGCGGGTCCGCCAAGACGGACTGGGAGGTGGAGCTGGGCATCGTGATCGGCCACCGCACCAGCTATCTCGACTCGGTCGAGGAAGCGCGGGACGCCATCGCCGGGTTCGTGGTCGTCAACGACGTGAGCGAGCGCGCCTTCCAGTTGGAGCGGGGCGGGCAGTGGGCGAAGGGCAAGTCCGCCGAGACCTTCAACCCGGCGGGCCCCTGGCTGGCCACCACCGACGAGATCGACGACGTCCTCGCGCTCGACATGTGGCTCGACGTCAACGATGTCCGCCGTCAGAGCGGCAACACGAAGACCATGATCTTCGACCCGTACTTCATCGTGCACTACCTGAGCCAGTTCCTCGTCCTGGAACCTGGCGACCTGATCAACACCGGTACCCCGCCCGGTGTCGGCATGGGCCTCAAGCCGCCCGTGTATCTCCGGGCGGACGACGTCATGGAACTCGGCATCACCGGCCTCGGCAGCCAGCGCCAGCGCGTGCTCGGCCCCCGGTGAACGCCCGTCGTCACATACGCGCGTTCGTCCTGACGGCTCCTGGGAAGTACGAGGTCCAGGAGGTCCCCGCCCCGGTGGCGGTCCCCGGGGAGGTCGTCGTCGACGTCGAGCGGGTCGGCGTGTGCGGTACCGACATGGAGTTCCACACCGGGGCGATGGCCTACCTCCACCAGGGCCACTCCTCCTATCCGATGCGCCTCGGCCACGAGTGGTCGGGGCGGGTGGCGGCGGTCGGTGACGGTGTCGACCCCGGGTGGATCGGCCGCCGGGTCATGGGCGACACCATGCTCGGCTGCGGTGTCTGCCGACGCTGTCGGCGGGGCGCTCAGCATGTGTGCGAGAAACGGCAGGAGGTCGGCATCCGTGGTGGGCGGGCCGGTGCGTTGGCCGAGCAACTCGCGGTGCCCGTCTCCTCGTTGCACGTCCTGCCCGATTCCGTCGACTCGGTGCTGGGCGCGCTGGTCGAGCCCGGGGGCAACGCCCTTCGCGCCACCCGGGCTGCCGAACTACGCCCAGGCGACCGGGCGTTGGTGCTGGGTCCGGGGACGATCGGTCTGCTGGTCGCGATGTTCGCCCGTGCCGCCGGGGCGGAGGTCCACCTGATGGGCGCGACGGACGCCTCGCTGGCCTTCGCCCGCGAGCTGGGCTTCGAGCACGCCTGGCGGGAGGACTCCGTCCCGGATCTGCCGTACGACGCCGTCGTGGACGCCTCCAATGCGGCCCATCTCCCCGACCTGGCCCTTCAGTCGGTCGAACCGGCGGGCCATGTCGTCTACATCGGTCTGTCCGGCACACCGAGCCGCATCGACACGCGCACGCTCGTCCTCAAGGACGTGACCGCGGTCGGTGTCCTGTCCGCCTCCCCCGGTCTCGACGCAACCATCCGCGCGTACGCCGAGGGTTCGGTCGATCCGAGGCCGCTGGTCGCCGCGACGGTGGGTCTGGATCAGGTCGGGGCGATCCTCGCGGGTGAGCGTCCGGCGGGCGCGGGTCCGGGGCCGAAGTTCCATGTGGACCCGGGCCTGGGGTGAGGCGGTTCGGGGTTCGGTGATGGCGTCGATGAGGTGACCGCCCCCGACGGAGGTCCGGCCGCCGGCCTGACGGAGATCTGGAGCGAGGTGCTGGGCGTCCCGGCCCGCCCGCGCGACGACTCTTTGCAGCTGGGCGGCAATTCCCTGCTCGCGGTCCGTATCGGCGCGGCCCTGCGCGCCCGGGGGCCGCCGTCCCTGCGGCTGCGGAAGCTGTACCGGCACCCGAGCGCCAGGAGGCCGCGGCGAGCCTCGGAGCGGCCGAAGTCCCCGCTGCCGGCGGCGACTTGGCGGGCGCCGGGCTGCTGTGCGGCTAGGACCGGGCGCCCCGGTTCTCGGGCCGCCCGGCAGGCTGCGGTGCTGTCATGTCGAGCAGCAGCATGGCGTCGTGGTCGGGGGTGCCCGGCTCGGCGGTGTAGACGCCGAGGCGCTGGCCGGGGGTGTCTTCGAGGTGCATGCTCTGGCCGCTGAGGGTGAGGGTGCCGACCTGGGGGTGGTGGAACTTCTTCTGCTTCCTCTTGCGGCCGACGACGTCGTAACGGTCCCACAGCTTGGCGAAGTCGGGGCTCTTGAGGACGAGTTCGCCCACCAGGCTGGTGAGGTCGGGGGCGTCCGGGTCGGTGCCGGCCTGGGCGCGGAGCCGGGCGACGCAGCCGCGGACCTGGTTGTCCCAGTCGGGGAAGAGGGCGGGCGCGGTGGGGTGGAGGAAGAGGTAGCGGGCGAGGTTGCGCTGGGTGGCGGGCCAGTCGGCGATGCCCGCGTACAGGGCGAGGCCGCCGGGGTTCCAGGCGAGCAGGTCCATGCTGCGGCTGACGATGTAGGCCGGGTTGGGCCGCAGCGACTCCAGGACCAGTTTCAGGTGCGGGCCCACGGTGCGGCTGGGCGGCGGCGCCGGTTCGGGGGCGTACCGGGCCGCGCGGGCGGCGAGGTCCCGCAGGTGCTGGTGCTCGGCGTCGTCGAGGCGCAGGGCACGGGCGAGGGCGTCGAGCACGGAGGGGCTGGGGCGGGTCTCCTTGCCGCGTTCCAGCCGGACGTAGTAGTCGATGCTGATCCCGGAGAGCGTGGCCAGTTCCTCGCGGCGCAGACCGGGGGTGCGGCGCAGGCCGGTGCCCACGGTGAGGCCGACCTGGCCGGGGCTGGTCTGGGTGCGACGCGCACGCAGGAACCGGCCCAGTTCCATGTCGGCGCTCCTGCCGGTGCTCTGCTCGGATGCCATATCACCAGTGTCACACCGCGCTGACCTGCATGGCAGCCATGTGGGGGGTTCTGTCACACCCCTGAACGTCACTCCCTGGCACAGCTCGGCCTGCCACCTGGGCCGGATCGGCGGGATGCTCGAAGAACCCGCGACACGTAAGGAACCCCCCATGCAGACCGTCACCCTCAACAACGGCGTGGAGATGCCCGTTCTCGGCTTCGGTGTCTTCCAGATCCCGGCGGAGCAGACCGAGCAGGCCGTCACCGACGCCCTCGCCGCCGGCTACCGGCTGCTGGACACGGCCGCCGCGTACCAGAACGAGGAGGCCGTCGGCCACGCGATCAAGAGCAGCGGCATCCCGCGCGAGGAACTCTTCGTCACCACCAAGCTGTGGGTCCAGGACGCGCCCGCGCAGGAGAACACCAAGCGCGCCTTCGAGACGTCCCTGACCAAGCTCGGCCTGGACCACCTCGACCTGTATCTGATGCATCAGCCCTTCGGCGACGTGTACGGCCAGTGGCGGGCCATGGAGGACCTGAACCGCCAGGGCCTCGTCAGGGCGATCGGTGTCGCCAACTTCTACCCCGACCGGCTCCTCGACCTCACCCTCAACAACGAGGTCACCCCCGCGGTCAACCAGATCGAGACCCACCCGTTCTTCCAGCGCACCGCCGACCAGGAACTCATGGTCGAGCACGGGATCCAGATCCAGTCGTGGGGCGGGTTCGCCGAAGGCAAGAACGACATCTTCACCCACCCCGTCCTGAGCGGGATCGGCGAGAAGCACGGCAAGTCCGTGGCGCAGGTCGTACTGCGCTGGCTGACGCAGCGCGGGGTCGTCGCGATCCCCAAGTCGGTCCGTGCCGACCGGATGGCGGAGAACATCGACATCTTCGACTTCGAGCTGACCGACGACCAGCTGGCGGCCGTCGCCGCCCTGGACACCGGGGAGACGCTGTTCTTCGACCACCACGACCCGGCGATGGTCGGCTGGCTCAGCGCCCGGCGCGTGGACGCCTGAGCCGTAGCCACGTCGTTTCCGCATGTCGTTCCGCACGTGATTGAGGAGAAGAGCTGTGAACACCCGCACGCTCGGCAGCAGCGGACCGGAGGTCTCCGCGATCGGACTGGGCTGCATGGGGCTCAGCCACGGTTACGGCCCCGCGGTCGACGACCGGGACGGCATCGCCCTGATCCGCGCCGCCGTCGACCTGGGCGTCACCTTCTTCGACACCGCTCAGGTGTACGGCCCGTTCACCAACGAGGAACTCGTCGGGCGGGCCCTGGCCCCCGTGCGCGACGAGGTCGTCATCGCCACCAAGTTCGGCTTCTCCTACGACGGCTCCCGGTCCACCGGCCTGGACAGCCGCCCCGAGCACATCCGGGCGACCGTGGAGGACTCCCTGCGCCGGCTGGACGTGGAGAGCATCGACCTGCTCTACCAGCACCGGGTCGACCCCGACGTACCGATCGAAGAGGTCGCCGGGGCGGTCAGGGAACTCGTCACGGCGGGCAAGGTCAAGCACTTCGGCCTGTCCGAGGCCGGGGTCGACGTCATCCGCCGCGCCCACGCCGTACAGCCGGTCGCGGCGCTTCAGAGCGAGTACTCCCTGTGGTGGCGCGAGCCCGAGGAGCGGATCCTGCCCACGCTCCTCGAACTGGGGATCGGGTTCGTCCCCTTCAGCCCACTGGGCAAGGGCTTCCTGACCGGTTCGATCACCAGCGCCACGTCCTTCGGCGACTCCGACCTGCGCGGCGGCCTCCCCCGGTTCACCGAGCAGGCCCGCGCGGCCGACCAGGCCCTGGTCGACCTGCTGGGGTCGGTCGCCGAGCGCAAGGGCACCACCACCGCGCAGATCGCGCTGGCCTGGCTGCTGGCCCAGCACCCCTGGATCGTGCCGATCCCCGGAACCACGAAGATCCACCGTCTACGGGAGAACACCGGTGCCGTCGATGTCGAACTCACCCCGAAGGACCTGGCGGAGATCACCGAGGCGGCCGACCGGGTCGACGTCAGCGGGGACCGCTACCCCGAACACATGCAGCGATGGATCAACCGCTGAGCCCGTCCGCGTCCGCCGGGCGACCGGGGACGGCAGCGCGGCGCGTCGACGATCCGCAGGGAGCCGGCCCGCCGCGCCGGGACGACGTGCGTTCCTTCGTGGTGCGCTGCTGGGAGGAGCCACCGTCGTGACCGGTGTCCAGCTCGCCGGCTGTTCCACGTCCGCGCCCAGCGGGGACGCGTCGAACGGGGTCGCGTCGAATGGCGACACGCCATCGCCCGCCGAGCGGCCCGCGTCCGCCGGCTCGTCCGGGACGCGGGTCCTGCTGGCCTATTTCTCCCGCCCTGGCGAGAACTACTTCAACGGCGGACGCACCGACCTCAAGACCGGAAACACCGAAGTCCTCGCCCGGATGATCAGCGAGCACATCGAGTGCGACGTGCACCGCATCGAGGCCGTCGACGCGTACCCCGACGGCTACGACGCCACGGTCGCCCGCAATGTCCGTGAGCAGGAAGCCGATGCGCGACCGGCCATCGCCAACCCCCTGCCGGGGATCGACCGTTACGACCTGGTGCTGCTGGCCAGTCCCGTCTGGAACGTCCGCCCACCCATGATCATGTCGACCTTCGCCGAGCGGTACGACTTCCGGGGCAAGGCGGTCCACCCGGTCACGACGCATGCGATGAGCGGCCTGGGCACCACCGAGCGCGACTACGCGGCGCTCTGCACCGGCGCGACCATCGGGCAGGGTCTCGCGGTGCGCGGCGAGGAGGTCCGGGAGGCCGACGCCGAGGTCCGGTCGTGGCTGCGGAGCATCGGACTCCTCCGCGACTGACCGCGTCGCCAAGCGGTCCATTCTGGCAGTGCCGTGCCCTGTGGGACAGGTGAGAGAGGGGCCCTGTCACACCCTGGCAGACCGTTCCCCGGCACAACACGGCCTGCCACGCGGCCAGTTGGCCGACCAGGCTGGGCATGCCCCCACGTTCCCCCTGCGAGAGAGTGAGCATGTCGACCGAAACCCCCGAGTCCGCCACGGCTCCCGCCGCCCCGCCTCCCCCCACCGGGCCCCCGCCCGCACCGTCACGCCGTACCTTCATCGCGACGACCTCCGCGGCCGGCGGTGTCATCGCGGCGGGCGGTCTGGTCGCGGGTCCGGCACTGCTCGGCGCGGAAGAGGCCGTTGCCGCCGAGGCGCCGCCCAGCAGCCGTGTCTCCTTGACCGTCAACGGCAAGCGGCACACCGTCACGGTCGACAACCGCACCTCGCTCCTCGACCTGCTGCGCGAGCACCTGGGCCTGACCGGCTCGAAGAAGGGCTGCAACGCCGGTGCCTGCGGGGCCTGCACGGTGCTGGTCGACGGACGGCGCGTCAACTCCTGCCTCACCCTCGCGGTACGGCTGGAGGGAGCCGAGGTCACCACCGTCGAGGGCCTGGCCAAGGGCGGTCGACTCCATCCGCTCCAGCAGGCGTTCATCGACCAGGACGCGTTCCAGTGCGGCTACTGCACACCCGGCCAGATCGTGTCGGGCGTCGGGTGCATGCGGGAAGGTCACACCGGTTCGCCGGAGGAGATCCGGGAGTGGATGAGCGGCAACATCTGCCGCTGCGGGTGTTACGTGAAGATCGTGCGCGCGGTCGAGCAGGCCTCGGGCCGGAAGTGAGTGTCGATGCATCCGTTCGCTTTCACCAAGGCACCCAACACGCGTGCGGCGCTCGAGGCCGGCCGGCACGGCGGCCGATACATCGCCGGCGGGACCACCCTCGTCGACCTGATGCGCGAGACCGTCGAACGCCCGGCCGCACTGGTCGACATCGGCGCCCTGCCGCTGCGCGAGGTCACCGTCACCGAACGCGGCGGGCTGCGTATCGGCGCGCTGGTGACCATGGCGGAGGCCGCCGCCCACCTCAAGGTGCGCACCCTGTATCCCGTCGTCTCGCAGGCGCTGGAACTGAGCGCGTCCGCCCAGCTGCGCAACATGGCGACCATCGGCGGCAACATCATGCAGCGCACCCGCTGCTCCTACTTCCGTGACGTGACGGCCGCCTGCAACAAGCGTGCGCCCGGCTCCGGTTGTGCCGCGCTGGAGGGCGTCAACCGCACCCACGCGATCCTGGGCACGTCCGACGCCTGTGTCGCCACCCACCCCTCCGATGCCGCCGTGGCGTTCGCGGCACTGGAGGCGAGGGTGCACCTGCTGGGCCCGGACGGAGGCCGCCAAGTCCCCTTCGCCGACTTCCTGTTGCGTCCGGGCAGCACGCCGAGCCGCGAACAGGCCCTCCGCTCAGGCGAGTTGATCACCGCCGTGGAGATCCCGGCACATCCCCGCCCGCTGAAGTCCGGCTATCTGAAGGTGCGGGACCGCCAGTCCTACGAGTTCGCCCTCACCTCCGCGGCCGTCGCCCTGCACGTCCGGGGCGGTGTGATCCGCGAGGCGAAGGTCGCCGCGGGCGGTGTGGGGACGGTGCCGTGGAAGCTGCCCGCCGTAGAAGCGGCCCTCCTCGGCGAACGCCCCTCGGACCGCCTCTGGGCCGAGGCCGCCGCACACGCGGCGGACGGCGCCCGCCCACTCCAGCACAACCGCTTCAAGGTCGAGCTGCTCAAACGCACCGTCGAACGGCAGCTGCGCATCGTAGGAGGAAGCCGATGAGCCCCCAGCCGCAGGCAGCCGTCGGCGCACCCCTCTCCCGGGTGGACGGGCGCCTGAAGGTGACCGGGCAGGCGAAGTACGCCGCCGATCACAAGCCCGAGGGCGTCGTGCACGCCGTCGTGGTCGACAGCGGCATCGGCCGGGGCCGCATCACCGGCATCGACACCCGCGCCGCCCAGGCCCAGCCCGGCGTCCTTGAGGTGCTCCACCACGGAAACGCCCCCACGCTGCCCTACGGGCCCAACCCCGGGTCGCTCAACCTTCCCGGCGAGCGGCTGCGCGTCTTCCAGGACGACCGGGTCCGCTTCCACGGCCAGCCGGTCGCCGTCGTCGTCGCCACCACCCTGGAGGCCGCCCAGCACGCGGCGAGCCTGGTGGAGATCGGCTACGACACCGAGCGGCCGACCACCGACCTGGCGGACGCCCCGGCGGCGGGCGAGCCCCGCACGTACACGCGCGGCGACGCGGAGGCGGCCCTGCGCGAGGCCCCCGTACGGCTGGAGATGACGTACCGGACCGCCCGCAACCACCACAACGCGATGGAGCTGCACGCCACCGTCGCCCAGTGGGACGGCGACCGGCTCACCCTGTGGGACAAGACCCAGTGGGTGCAGAGCCCACGTGACGAACTCGCCGCGAACTTCGGCATTCCGGCCGGGAACATCCGCGTCGTCTCCCCGTTCGTCGGCGGCGCCTTCGGCAACGCCGCACGGGCCTGGCCGCACATCACCGTCGCGGCCCTCGCCGCCCGCGAGACGGGCCGCCCGGTCAAGCTCGTACTGACGCGCCGGCAGCTCTACTCGGGAGTGGGCTACCGGCCCGCGTACGAGTACAAGGTGCGCCTGGGCAGCGACAGCGGCGGGCGGCTGACGGCCATGACCCACGACCTGCGCGCCGAGACATCGCGCTACGAGACGTTCGCGGAGCGCGGTGTGCTCGCCCCGGGGCAGATGCTGTACACCACCCCCAACGTCTCCCAGACGCACCGGACGGTGCCGCTGGACGTGAACACCCCGACCCCGATGCGCGGCCCGGGCTACTCCAGCGCCGCCTTCCCCGTCGAGTGCGCGCTGGACGAACTCGCCCACGAGCTGGGCATCGACCCGATCGAGCTGCGGCGGCGCAACGAACCCGACAACGACCAGTCCAGCGGGCGGCCGTTCTCCACCCGGCGACTGGGCGAGTGCTACACCGTCGGTGCCCGGGAGTTCGGCTGGGACCGGCGCGACCCGAGGCCACGCTCCACCCGCGACGGCGACTGGCTGATCGGCACGGGCATGGCCACCGCGCTCTACGACACCCTGCGGGCCCCGGGCCAGGCGTCGGTGCGGCTGGACGCCGACGGCACCGCCCTGGTCGAGTCCTCGACCAGCGACATGGGCCCCGGCACCTACACCTCCATGACCCAGGTCGCCGCCGACGCCCTGGGCCTCGCGGTCCGCGACGTCACCTTCCGGCTCGGCGACACGGACATGCCCACGGCCCCGCTCCACGGCGGCTCGCTGACCATGGCCAGCGTAGGGTCCACCGTCCAGGACGGCTGCGACAAGCTGCGGCAGCAGGCGATCGAACTCGCCGTCGGGGACGAGGGATCACCGCTGTACGGCGTCGCCGCCGAGGACGTCGTCGTACGGGGCGGCCGGCTGCACCAGACGGACAACCCCGCGCGCGGGGAGACGTACAAGCAGCTCCTCACCCGCAACGAGCGCGCGTACCTCGAAGCGCTCGGTTCCTGGACCCCCGGTCAGTCCCGGTCCTCGATGTACGCGTACGGGGCGGTCTTCGCGGAGGTCGGCGTGGACGCCCGGCTGGGCCTGGTGCGGGTACGTCGGATGCTCGGCGTGTTCGACGCGGGCCGGATCGTCAACCCGGAGCTGGCCGACAGTCAAGCCATCGGTGCCATGGTCGGCGGGATCGGTATGGCCCTGCTGGAACACACGGTCACCGACCACCGCGACGGCCGGATCGTCAACGCGAACCTGGCCGACTACCTCGTCCCGGTCAACGCAGACGTCCGCGACCTGAAGGCGATCTACGTCGACGGCCGGGACGACGAGGCCGACCCGCTCGGCGTCAAGGGCCTCGGCGAGGTCGTCCTGGTCGGGGTGGCGCCCGCCATCGCCAACGCCGTCTTCCACGCCACGGGCCGACGGGTGCGCGACCTGCCCATCACCACCGAGTCCCTGCTGTAGGCCAAACCCCGGGCAGCGGTGCACACACACCGCTGCCCGGGCTGTCCCTTCTGGAGATACCGCCCATGCTGAACATCGCGGACACGCTGTACGACTGGTGCCGCGAGGCCCGCCCCTTCGCCCTCGCCACCGTCGTCCGGGTCAGCGGCAGCGCACCCCTGCCCGTCGGTACCGCGCTGGCCGTGGACGCCGACGGCGCCGTGGTCGGCAGTGTGTCCGGAGGCTGCGTGGAGGGGGCCGTCTACGAGTTGTGCCAACAGGTGCTCAAGGGCGACGAACCCGCGACGCGGGCGCGGTTCGGGTACTCCGACGACGACGCCTTCGCCGTCGGCCTGACCTGCGGCGGCGAACTGGACGTCCTGGTACAGCGGATCGACCCCACCGACCAGCCCCATCTCACCGCGGCCCTCGCCGAGGTGACGTCCGGACGGCCCGCGGCCGTGGCCCAGATCGTCGACGGGCCCGAAGAACTCCTCAGCGGGACCTTGAGCGTCACCGGCGACGGCAGTACGCACACTGCGACCTCGGGCGGCGACTGGGAACGCGCGGTGGCTGCACAGGCTCGCGCGTATCTGCGGGCGGGCCGCGGCGGACTGGTCGAGCTGGGCGGAGACACGACAACCTGCTTCTCCGTGCTCGTCCACACCCATGCGCCCCGCCCCCGGATGCTGATCTTCGGCGCCGTCGACTTCGCGGGCGCCCTGAGCCAGATCGGCCGGTTCCTCGGCTACCGGGTCACGGTGTGCGACGCCCGTCCCGTCTTCGCCACCGCCGCCCGCTTCCCGCACGCCGACGAAGTCGTGGCCGACTGGCCGCATCGCTACCTCGCCGCCACCGAGGTGGACGCCCGTACCGCCGTCTGCGTCCTGACGCACGACGCGAAGTTCGACGTCCCATTGCTGCGCCTGGCGCTGGGCCTGCCCGTGGGCTACGTCGGCGCGATGGGCTCGCGCCGCACCCACGCCCAGCGTCTGGAACTGCTGCGGGAGGCCGCCGTACCGCAGGAGCACCTCTCCCGTCTGTACTCCCCGATCGGCCTCGACCTCGGCGCCGGCACCCCCGAGGAGACGGCCGTCTCCATCGCCGCGGAGATCGTCGCCCACACGCATCACGGCTCGGGCACGCCCCTGACCTGGAGCACGGGGCCCATCCACGCCCGGTCGACCTTCGACAGTCGAAGCGCTTCGACAATCATGTCCTGAAGATCTGTTGACAGCTGATTGCCCTGCATGTCAACTTCGAAGCGCTTCAACGATCCAGACCCTGCAACCGCCCTCCGCACCGCCACGCCCGCTCACCCCGGAACGGACGACCATGGCATTCTTCGACAACCCCGTGATCCCCGGCTTCAGCCCGGACCCGAGCATCTGCCGGGCCGGTGACGACTACTACGTGGCGACGTCGAGCTTCGAGTACGTGCCCGGCGTACCGATCTGGCACAGCCGTGACCTGGTGCACTGGCGGCTCCTCGGGCATGCGCTGGACCGGCCCTCGCAGCTCGCCCTGCCCGACACGGCCGCGTCCTCCACGGGCGTGTACGCGCCCACGCTGCGCCATCACGACGGTCTGTTCTGGCTGATCACCACCGTGGTCGCCGGAGCGGGCAACGTCCTGGTGACCGCCGAGAATCCCGCCGGACCGTGGTCCGACCCGGTGCCGGTCGGCGTGCCGGGTATCGACCCCGACCTCGCCTGGGAGGAGGACGGGACCTGCTGGTGCGTGTTCTCGGACGGTGGGATCCGCGGGGTGCGTATCGACCCGAAGTCCGGGGAGCCGCTGGGCGATCCGGTGCCGATGTGGTCGGGCAGCGGGCTCCAGTATCCCGAGGGGCCGCACCTGTACCGGATCGGCGAGTGGTGGTACCTGCTGCTGTCGGAGGGCGGTACGGAACGCGGGCACGCGCTGTCGCTCGCCCGCGCCCGTGCCCTGCCGGGGCCGTTCGAGCCGCACCCGGCCAATCCCGTGCTGTCGCACCGCAGTACCGGTCATCCGGTGCAGAACACCGGCCACGGCGACCTGGTCGAGGCACACGACGGCTCCTGGTGGATGGTGCTGCTGGGCACCAGGCCGCGCGGTGACACCCCGATGTACCACGGCATGGGCCGGGAGACGTTCCTGGCGCCGGTGCGGTGGGAGGACGGGTGGCCCTTGCCCGGCCCCTTGGAACTGCGCGCCCAGGCACCGGAGTTGACCCCTCACCCCTGGCCGCCGGAGCCGGACCGGGACGACTTCGACTCCCCCACGCTCGCTCCGCGCTGGGTGTCGCTCCGACGCCAGGACCCGGAAGCGGTCCAACTCGACGAGCGGCCCGGCCACTTGGTGCTCCACGCCCGCGCGGACAGCCTCGACACACCCGGCGCGATCTTCGTCGGCCGACGCCAGCAAGACGCGAACTGCACCGCGCGCACGCTGATCGACGTCACGGAGGGCGGCCGGGGCGGGCTCGCGGTACGGCTGGACGAGGCGCACCACTACGAGGTGGAGGCGGGCGACGGGACGGTCCGCGCGATCGCCAGGATCGGCCCGCTGCGCCACGCCGTCGCCGAACGGCCGGTGCCGTCCGGCCCGTTGACCCTGCGGATCGACGTGTCGACCTCCGACGTCCTGCCGCCCACGGTCACGACCCGGGGCACGGGCGAGGAAGCGACTCCCCCGCCCGGCCTCCGGGCCGGCGGCCCCGACACCCTCCGGCTGGGCTACGAGACCGACGGCGGCGACTTCGAGATCCTCGCCGAACTCGACGGCCGCTACCTCACGACCGAGGTCGCCGGCGGCTTCACGGGCCGTGTCCTCGGCATGTACACGACGCGGGGCAGCGCGGCCTTCGACTGGTTCGAGTTGGGTTCCGCCTGACGGGTGGGACACACAAGGTGGTCAGCGCAGCCGGGCGGTCAGGCGGTACCGGCCGGACGCCAACCGGCAGGCGTACAGCCCGTCGGCGTGGCCGATGAAGCGCACTCCCTCCGCACGCGCCAGCGGGGTACGTCCTTCAAGGACCGCATCGGCCGACGCCGCCGGAAGCCGCAGGGTCGCCTCGCTGTTCGCGGGCACCACCACGTCGTACGCGAGGACCCTGCCCGCGTCCTTCACGCGCCACTCGCTCCTGATCTCCCCGTACGGCGACTCGTACACCCCCGAGACCTGGGTGATCCCGCCCGTGGGATCGAGGTGCGGTTGCAGCAGGAAGTGCTTGAACCCGGGGCTGTCCGGGTCGCGGGCGATGCCAGCCATGCAGGCGTACATCCACTCCATGATCGCGCCGTAGGCGTAGTGGTTGAAGGAGTTCATGCCGACGGGGCCGAACCCGTCCTCCTTCGCGTACGAGTTCCAGCGCTCCCAGACCGTCGTCGCCCCGTTCTTCACCGAGAACAGCCAGGACGGCAGCGCGTCCTGGTGCAGCAGCTTGTACGCCAGGTCCGCACGTCCCTCGTCGGTGAGGACGGGGGCGAGGACGTTGACGCCCAGGAAGCCGACGGACAGCGTGTTCTCGGCGTACCGGACCCGGATGCTGTCCGGGTGCGCGGCCTTGTAGGCGTCGTCGTTGCCGATGTTGTCGGCGAGATGGCCGACGAGCGTGCGGCGCTGTGCCTCCGTCTCGTAGAAGCCGAGTTTGAGGACCCAGAGCAGCGCGGTCTGGCTGTTGTCCTCCGTCTTCTGGTTGGGGTCGGAGCCCGGTTCGATCGGAGAGGCGTCGCCGAGGCTGGACTTCACCGTGACGGTGCCGCCCTCGGTGCTCAGGTACTTGGTGATGAACGCCTGCCTGATCCGTGCGAAGAGCCGGTCGTACGCCTCCGCCTCGGCCGTACGGCCGATCGCGCGGGCCAGCTGGGCCATCAGCCGGGTGCTGTACCCGTAGTAGACGTCGCTCATGAGCTGCGCGCTGGTCTTCTGCGGGGCCAGCCAGTCGCCGGTGAGGGAGCCCTGTCCGGCGTAGGTGTCGCCGGTCTGTGCCTGGATCCAGTCCAGGTAGCGGGTCAGCGCCGGCCAGCTGCGCTCGACGACGGTCGGGTCACCGGTCATCTGCCACACGGTCCAGGGCAGTACGACACCGCAGTCCGCCCAACCGCTCCCGCCACCGGGGAAGTTGTACCGTCCGCCCGGGGCGACTCCGGTGAACTGCGCCTTGTCCGCGCCGTAGATGACGGCGGAGTCGATGACGGTGTCCTGGAAGTGGTGGAGGAATGCGCCGGCGTCCACGTTGTACAGGCCCGTGGTGGCGAAGACCTGGGTGTCGCCGGTCCAGCCGAGGCGTTCGTCGCGCTGCGGGCAGTCGGTGGGCACCCAGAGGTAGTTGCCGCGCTGACCCCAACGGATGTTGCTCGCCAGCTGGTTGATGTCCGGGTCGTCGGTGGTGACGGTGCCGGTCTCGCGGATCGCGGACGTGGCGACCTTGCCGGTCAGGCCGGTGATCGTGACGGTGTCCGACGCGGTGACGGACGCGTAGCGGAAGCCGTAGAAGGTCAGGGAGTCCTGGTGGGTCTCACCGTGCGGGTCGCCCTTGAGGATGTATGTGCTGGTGGCCCTGGCGCTGCGGAGGTTGGCCCGGTAGACCGAGCCCTCGGGACCGTCCGCGCCCGCGCTGTCGTCGTTGAGCATCTCCCCGAACCGTAGTTCGACCTGAGTCCCGGCCGGGCCGCGCAGGCTGTAGCGGGGTACCCCGACCATGTTCTGGCCGAGGTCGAAGACGGCTGTCTCGCCCGCTCCGATGGTGACCGGGGCGGTGGCCGCCTTCGCCGGGTCGGTCACCGTGCGGACCGGGTCCACGACGATCCGGCCCCGGCCGTTGGCGCTGTCGTCCTGTCCCGTGACACCGCTGGCCACGGTGATCGACATCGGCCGCCGGTCCCACTTCGCCATCAGGCGCGCGGTCTCGGCCGGGTAGGCGAGGAGTTCCACGCCCGGGTACCTGTCCTCGAAGGCGACGCGCTCCGCGTCCGACCAGGCCGAGTCGTCGTACCCGTGCGAGGTCCAGCCCGGCAGTTCCCTCCGGGCGTCGTAGGTCTGGCCGTCGTAGATGTCGTCGGCCCGGTAGGGGCCGGTGTCGGTGGCCTTCCAGCCTCCGTCCGGCCTGGTGACGACCGTCTGTGACGTCCCGTCGGCGTATCTGACCAGCAGCTTGGCCTTGACCGCCAGGGCGTTGCCGTCCGGTGACCAGTACGTACTGCCTTCGGATATACGGCCGTTGTACCAGCCGTTCCCCAGGACGACCGCGAGCGTGACGTCCGGCTTTCGCGCGACGAGGTCCGTGACGTCGTAGGTCAGGTAGTTGACGCGCACGTCGTAGTTGGTCCAGCCCGGCGGCAGCAGTTCGATCGTGGTGCCGCCGTCCTGCTCCACGGTCACGTGTCGTCCGTTGACATAGGCGTCGTACACGCCGAGGGCCGAGACGTACAGCCGCGCCGCACTGACCTGGGTCCGCTTCTCGAGGGCTGCCTCCCTCCGCAGCATCGGCGCACCGGCCGAGTCGGGAGCCTTGCCCTTCATCCCGATCCACCGCGCGCCCTCCCATCCGGCCACACCGTCGGTGCTCATCAGGCCCGTCTCGAAGAACGCGGGGTCCGCGGTACCGACCGACCGGCCTTCGGCGTCCCAGACCGTGACGGTCCAGTGGTAGCGGGTCGAGGCGCGCAGGGGTTCGCCCGCGTAGCGGACGGCCACCGAATCGGCGGTACGGACCCGCCCGCTGTTCCAGACGTCCGCCCGGCCGTCGGTCAGCTTGTCCGGGGAACTCGCGACGAGGATCCGGTACGCCCCCTGGCTCCGCCCACGAGTCGTGGACCGCATGCGCCAGCCGAAGCGGGGCCGGCCGGCGTCCACGCCCAGGGGATTCGCGCGGTGTTCCACGGTCAGTCCGAGCACTGCTCCGCCCCTCTCACCGCGGGACGCCTGCGCCGCCGCGCTCGTTCCGCCTCCGACGACACCGGCCCCCAGCGACACGGCACCGGCGGTCGCGGCGAGCACGGTCCGACGCCGCAGCGCCGTGCCGTCCCCGCGGGGCGGAATCCCCTCACCGGCCTCGCGGTCGGCGCCATCCGTACTGCGCGCTTCATGGCTCACGCATTCGTCCTTTCGGTTCCGGCGGGCCGGGAGAGTCAGCTCCCGGCCCTGTAGTCGGCGTCCATCTCGTCGAGCAGCCGTTTGGGGGTGGACTGACCGCTGAAGATCTCCTGGAGGCCGCTGAGCATGGTCTGCTGGACCTTCGCGTCGGGCCAGAGCTGGTCCATGAACGGCACGGTGCGGTCCGAGCCGATGAACGTGGAGAGTTCGGCGAGCGAGGGGTCCGCCTTGAAGCCCGTGTCGGGCAGGGAGGGCAGTCCGCCCTGCTTCCCGACGAACAGGTTCATGCCCTCGGGCGACATCACGAAGTTCACGAACTTCAGGGCGAGTTCCTCGTTCTTCGCCTTGGCGTTGACGCCGTAGCCGGCCCCGGCCGCCGCCGGGACGAGCGTCTCGGACGGGGTGTCGGTGGCGGGCAGTGCCTTGAGCGTGAACGTGCCCTTCGGGTTCTTGCCCTTGAGGAGGGCGATGACCCAGTTGCCCTGCACGATGCCGAGCGTCCTGCCGGTGGCGGCGAGTTGCTGGCTGGCCTCGTAGTTGGTGCCCAGGGGGTTCTTCTGGAAGCAGCCGGTCTTCTCCATCGTCAGGTACTTGTCCAGGGCGGTGGTCCACGGCGACTTCGCGAAGGTGGCCTGTCCCGCCTGCATCTTCTGGTCGAAGTCGCGGTCGTCGCCGTAGACGGTCGTGGCGACCAGCGCGTACAGGACGAGCTGCGTCACCCAGTTGTCCTGGTTGCCCAGGGCGAAGGCGGGGGTGCCCTTGGCCTTCGCGGCCCGGCAGAAGGCGAGCAGGTCGGTCCACGTCTCCGGCGGGGTGAGTCCGGCCTTCGTCATGGCCTGCTCGTTGTAGACGGCGCCGATGCCGTTCTGCCCGAAGATCGCGTTGTAGGTCTTCCCGTCGTACTGAGCGACGCTTTTGATCGCGTCGGGCATCTTGGCGGCCCACGGCTGGTCCGAGAGGTCGCGCAGATAGCCGGGTTCGGCCAGGACGTGGGTGGCGGCCGGGTTGCCGTTGCCGGGCCAGACCGACATCACGTCGGGTGCGGTGCCCGAGGACAGCTGGGTGCGGATCTGCTGCTGGTACTGGTCGGCGCCGCTGGTGGTGTAGCGGACCTTGACGCCCGGGTTCGCCTTCTCGAACGCCTTCACGACGTCCTCCACCGACCCTTGGTCGACCGAGGCGAGCGTCAGCGTCTTCGACCCGCCCGAACCGCCTTCGGAGCCCGCCTTCGTACCGCCGCTGCACGCGGCCAGCACGGCAACGGACGTCAACGTCGCGATCAGGACCGGGAGTTGTTGTGCCTTCATGATGTCCCCCTCGGGGAAGCGCCACGTGTTCATCCGCGCAGCCCTCCCGCGAAGCCGTTGATGATGCTGCGCTGCAGCAGGAAGTAGACGAGCAGGACGGGCAGGACGCTGATCACCAGCGCGGCGAAGATGAGGTTCCAGTCGGTGACGTACTGGCCGACGAATCCGGCGATCGCGACCGGCATGGTCTGCCGGTCACTGCCGCTGAGGTACAGCAGCGGGGTGAAGAAGTCGTTCCACACGGCCACGGCGTTGAGCACCAGGGCGGTCACCGTGACCGGTTTGAGCATCGGCAGCACCACGTGCCGGAAGCCCTGCAACGGTGTGCAGCCGTCGATCAGTGCCGCGTCCTCGAAGTCCCGGGGCAGGGCGCGCAGGAAGCCGACGTAGAGGAAGACGGTGAACGGCACCTGGAGGCCGGAGTAGAAGAGGACCAGCGCCCATGGTGTGCCGAGCAGGCCCAGGTCACGCATGGTCTGGTACAGCGGCAGCGCGGCGAGCTGGAAGGGGAGGACCAGGCCGAGAAGGAAGCCCAGGTACGTTCCCCGGGACCAGCGGGCCGTGACGCGGGCCAGCGGGAAGGCCGCGAGCGACGAGACGGCCAGCACGATCGCGACGCTGCACACCGTCACCAGCGCGCTGTTGAACAACGCCCCGCCGAGCGCGCCCTGTTGCCACGCCTGCGAGAAGTTGTCGAGGGTGGGCGAGGTGGTCGGGCCGATCGGTGACGAGGTGTCCGACGCCGGCCGCACGGCCAGGTTGACCAGGACGTACACCGGGAAGCCGACGATCAGGGCGACGGCGATCATCGAGAGTTCCAGGGCGAACGTCCGACGGCGGTAACGGTTCACGACGCGGCCCTCTCACTGCGGGACAGCACGGCGTACTGTCCGGTCGAGACGACCGCCACGATGATCGTGAGGACGACCGCGAGCGCGATGCTGTAGCCGAACTCCCCCAGCGTGAAGGCGTCCTTGTAGATGAGCGTCGAGAGGGTGTCGGTGGCGTGGCCGGGGCCGCCGCCGGTCAACGCGTAGACCTGGTCGAAGAGTTTGATCCCGCCGATGACCGACAGCATCAGGTTGATGGTGAGGGCCGGCGCGAGCAGCGGCCGGGTGATCGACCAGAAGCGCCGGACAGGCCCCGCCCCGTCGATGGCCGCGGCCTCATGGACCTCCTTGGGCACGGACTGGAGTCCCGCCAGGAAGATCACCATGGAGTAGCCCGCGAACTGCCAGACGATCACCCCGACCACCGCCCACAGGGCGAGCCGTGGACTGCCCAGCCAGTCCTGCCGCAGCCCGTCCAGACCGACCGCGCCCAGCAGGCTGTTGACGGCGCCGTCGGGGCCGAGCAGATTGCGCCAGAGGTAGGCGGTGACGATCGGGGTGATCACGGCCGGGGCGAACAGCAGGACCCTGAGCACGTTGCGGGACCTGATGGCCGTGTTGACCCCGAGGGCGAGCAGCAAGCCCAGCGCGTTCTGGACGACCGTGATCGACACGGCGATCAGCAGGGTGTGCCGGATGGCCTGTGTCGCGTCGGGATCGTGGAGCAGCTCGGAGAAGTTGGCGAGCCCCACGAAGGAGAAGTGGGGATCCAGGCCGTCCCAGTCGGTGAAGGCGTAGTGGACACCGCGCACGCTCGGCACCAGGACGACGAAGGCGAACAGCAGCGCCGCGGGCAGCGCGAACCACCAGGGCGGGGTGGTTCGCGCCCGTCGGATGCCCGGGACGGATGCGGCATCCGGCAGCCGGTCCTGGTCGGGATGCGGCTCGTGCGGGGCGAGGGCCACCGGCACACCTCCTTTCATGAATCGTTTCAATGGGGCTTGGCGGGCGGTGGTCGCGGTCAGCGGGTGGATGGAGGGGCGAACGCCGGGTCGCGGTGGGGCGAAGCCCGCCGATGGCGCCGTGGAGGTCGTGGGCAACATCGTGGGTAACGTTACCCACGGGGTGTGGCCAGACCCTAGAGAGCGTCACGCGTGACGTCAAGATGCCGCGCACGCTGCACGGTTGTTACGACGGCGGCACCGCGCGGCAGCACAGGACGTCCGCCGGGCCACCGGCCCGTCCGTAGACTCGGCGCCAGCGTTCCCCAGGGGAAAAGGAATCGGATGGAGCAGCCCGCGCCGCGCCGTCGCGTCACGATCGTCGATGTCGCACGCCACGCCCAGGTGTCCACCACCGCCGTGTCCAAGGTGCTGCGCAACGCGTACGGGGCCAGCCCCGAGATGCGCGCCAAGGTCCGCCGCGCGATCGACGAGTTGGGCTACCGGCCGCACGCGGGGGCAAGGGGCCTGCGCGGGCAGACGTACACCATCGGCGTGATGCTGCCCGACATCCGCAATCCCTTCTTCCCCGACGTGCTCGACGGCATCACCGGATGGCTGGGGGACACGGAGTACCAGGTGCTGCTGGGGCCGGGCTGCAACGGGGAGAAGGAGGAGGCCCGGGTCACCGCGGCGATGCTGGACCGTGGCATGGACGGCCTCGTCCTGGTCGCGCCCGTCTCATCGCGCGCCCATCTCGAACACGTCGCCTCCTCCGTGCCGACCGTCGTCGTCGGACGGCACGGGTCGTCGCCGGTGTACGACACGGTGGTCGACGACGACACCGAGGGGGCGTCCTTGGCCGTCGGCCACCTCGCGGGTCTCGGGCATCGCCGCATCGCCCACATCGAGCACCACGAGACCGACCCGACACGCCTCGCGGAGATGCCCAACGCCCGGCGCGCCGAGGGGTATCGGGAGGCCATGCGGAGGCTGGGGCTCGCGGAGTGGATCGACGTGGTCTCCACCAGCTACACCCAGGAAGGCGGCTACGAGGGCGCGAAGGAGCTGCTGGCCCGTCCCCGGGTTCCCACGGCCGTCTTCGCCGGTGCGGACGTCGTGGCCCTGGGGGTACTGGAGGCGGTGGGCGAGGCCGGGCTCTCCGTTCCCGGCGACATCTCCGTGGCCGGCTACGACAACACCACCTTCGCCGCGCTGGGCCCGATCTCGCTGACCAGCGTCGACCAGGCGGGCCGGGAGATCGGCAGGAACGCCGCCCGCCTCCTCCTGGAACGGATCGCCGACCGGCACAAGCCCACGGGGCAGGTCCGCCTGTCCCCGACTCTGGTACCGCGCCGGACCACGGCCCCGCCACCGGAGTAGGCCCGAGGGGCGAGTCACGACGGGATCGTTGAACCATTCGACTGAACCTTGGATCCCGCCTCTGGAAAACGTTGCCCATCGATGCGACCCGGAGGCACGCTCCCCCTCCTCAGCCCGGAAACCGCTCGGCAGGGGGTCGTGCGCCGTGGCTGCCCTGGTCCATCTGGTCGAGGCGGACCAGGGCGTCGTGGTCCTCAGTGCCCGGAAGGGCGTAGTACGCCACCAGGCGATGGCCGGGGGTGCCCTCGATCAGCAGGGACTGGTAGCGGAGGGTGAGAGCGCCGACGTCGGGGTGGTGCAGGGTCTTCTGGCCCTGGGCGAACGCCCGTACGTCGTAGGACTCCCACTGTCGCGCGAACTCCGGGCTCTTGAGGAGCAGTTCGTCGACGAGTTCGGCGAGGTCGGGAGCGTCCGGGTCGGTGCCCGCCAGGGCGCGCAGCCGGGCGACGCAGCCACGGGTCATCACCTCCCAGTCGGGGAAGAGTTCGCGGGCCGCGGGGTGCAGGAAGACGTACTTCGCGATGTTGCGTCGCCCGGCGGGCCAGCGTTCGATCCCGACCAGTGTCCGCAGCCCTCCGGGGTTGGCGGCGAGCAGATCCATGGTGCGGCTGAGCACCCGGGCGGGGAAGGGCCGCAGCCGCTCCAGCAGCAGCTCGGTACCGGGGTCCACGGTGCGGCTGGGCGCGCTCCGGTCCGGGGACGGTCTGCGGGCGGCACGCAGACCGAGGTCGTGCAGGTGCTTGTGGTCGACCTCCCCCAGCCGCAACGCCTGGGCCAGGGCGTCGAGGACGGCCGGGCTGGGGTGGATCTCCCGGCCGCGTTCCAGGCGGGCGTAGTAGTCGATGCTCACCCCGGCGAGGGTGGCCAGCTCCTCCCGCCGCAGCCCGGGTGTCCGGCGCGGTCCCGGACCCACCGTGATGCCGACCTCTTCGGGACCGATCTCCGCCCGTCGGGCGCGCAGGAAGCGCCCGAGTTCGGTGCCGTTGTTTCTTGCCTGCTGCTCACGGGCCACGTCCCTCAGTGTGGCAGCCTTTGCCTGCGTGAAGCCCTCAAGGTTCTCATCCCCCTGAACAGGGGAACTGCACATGACGGGGCTGGACGCTCATGGGCATGTCCGGCGCGTCTTCCGGCGGGGAGGTTTCCGGACCCCCGTCGGCCGGTGGTCACCTGGCCGGTCGGCGCGGAGCCGGGAGAGGGACCGTCACAGCCTGGCGGTCTCGGCTCGCCGGTTGTCCGGCTTGAACGGCAGCGTGGTGACCGTCGCCCGGATCTCCCGCTGCGGGGTGCCCGGACGGCCCCAGAGGACGACGACCTCCTTGCCGGGTGTCGCGTGTTCAGGGGCGATCACACAGAGCGAGATCATCGCCCGCAGGGTCGGACTCACGGTCCGGCCCGTGGCCACGCCCACCGGGTCGCCCTCGATCAGGACATGGTCGAAGTGGGGACCGCGCGAGCGAGGGATCTCCATCTGGTCGGGCAGCTCGGCGCCGCTCAGGAGCGACGTGAGGACGCCGGTGACATCCTGTTCGCTCCACCGCAGACCCACCAACCTGCGTGCGGGGACACCGCTTTCGGCGTCCTTGACGAGGGCGTCCCGGCCGATGAAGTCCCGATCGGGGACGCCCTTGCGGAACCCCCAGCCCAGTTCGCCCGGCTTGCGGAAGTAGTCGGTCACCCCGCCTGCGGGGACGAAACTGCCCGTGGGCGCACCCTTGCGGAACTGCCTCGGCGCACCCGGCGTGAGGATCGACGCCGGCAGGTAGTCGAGCCCGTTGGTCGCGATACCGGCCTCTATGTGCTGAACGGGCTGGGCGCGGAAGCCGAGTTGGCGGATGCCGACGTCCTGCCCGCTCGCCACGGCCGCCGCCCAGACCTCGTTGGCGTGTTCGGTCGGCCCGTGCAGCTCGTAGCCGAGTTCACCCGAGATACCGGTGCGCAGGACCCGTACCGGGACCCCGCCGACCGTCGACATCCTGCTGCGGCTGAAGCCGATGTCGCGCAGGTCGTCCCCGGTCAGCTTCTCCAGCGTGGCCAGGGACGCCGGCCCCTGGACGCCGAAGATGAACACCTCGGGGCTGATGTCGGTCGCCGCCGCGTCCCATCCGCCCCGGCCGAGCTGCCACAGCAGCCAGTCGCAACTGCCCGCGGTGTAGACGAACTCCTGCGGGCCGAGTCGGCACAGCACGCCCTCGGACGCGATCCAGCCGTTCTCGTCGAGCTGCACATGGTGCTTGACCTGCCCGGTCTCGAAGCGCGAGAGATCCCGCATCCCCAGCCTGTCGAGAAACTCGAGCGCCTGCGGGCCGTGCACCTTCACCTTGTGCAGCGAGGTCCAGTCGCCGATGTAGCACGACCCGACGTGGGCGACGCTCTCCTCCACCCAGTCCGAATACTCCTCGGGGAGCAGGATCTGCGCGAAGCGGCCGAACGTGCCCCGTGTGTTGCCCTTGTCCTGGGCAGCCGCGGCCGGGCTGAACAACGCCGGGCGCTCGGTGATGAACGGCGCGTCGTTCTGTCGGAGGACCGCTTCGTAGGTGCTGCGCTGTTGTGCGACCAAATCCATTTCGTACTCCCACTCTGCGAGGCGACGGATCCTCCTGTCGCCCTTCCACTGATCCTCGACCAAGCGCACTAGATCGATTCAGTGGACGCTAACAGATCGTGCCGACCTCAGCGACAGCCGTGCAACGACTCTGTTGATACGCGCTCTGCAAGCAAAGAAGAAGCTCCCGTATGTCTCGGCTGCCGCCCCGCCGCAGCCCGAGCCGAGCCGGCCGTGACCGAAATCATTTTCTGCACATGATTCAGTACCCGATGGTGGGAATCGGATTCTCCGTGAACCATTCGGTAAGGAATTCCAGAAAAACGGCGATCTTTCGCGGGGTGTTCCGATCGGGCCCGTAGATCGCGTAGAGGGGGCGGTCGGGTGCCGCCACATGGGGCAGCAGGACCCGCAGAGCGCCGGACACGAGTTCGTCGTAAGCCAGCCGCTGCGGCAGCATGGCGACGCCACGCCCGTGAACGGCCGCTTTCTGGAGGGCGATATAGGAGTTGGACGAGAAAGCGACGTTGCGCACCTTGTGCAGCGTGCTGGCGGGTCCGTGGCCGAGGCGCCACACCGGGTCGTTGACGTGCACGAGGCAGTCGTGGGCGGTCAGGTCATTCGGATGGGAGACGGGGCCGCACCGGTCGATGTACTTTTTCGACGCGCACAGGACGAAGGGCAGTGAGGCGATCTTCCTGAGGCGGACACTCGAATCCCTCAGATCGCGCGTGTGGAATGCGACATCGAATCCACCGTCGATGAAGTCATAGGTCCGGTCGGACAGCCCTCCCAGTTCGAACCGCACATGGATTTTCGCATGGGCGGCGGAGAAGGCGGCGATGGCGTCGCCGAGATCATAGCTCCCTATCCATTTAGGGCAGATGATGTTGAGTGCGCCTTCGGCCCGGTCGTGCAGATGGGCGATACTCGAGTCCTCCGCCTCGATCTCCTTGAGGATGCGCGAGGCGAACTCGGCATAGCGCAGACCCTGTTCCGTGAGGTTCACCGAACGGGCCGTGCGATTGACGAGGCGCACGCCGATCTGCCGTTCCAGCTCCGCGACATGACGTGAGACGAGCGACCCCGACGAACTCAGCGCCTTGGCAGCGCCGTTGAAGCTGCCGATGTTGGCGACGGTGACAAAGCTGCGCATGAGAAGCAGACGGTCCATGGGGGTCCTCCGGTCGTCAACGGCTCCGGTGTCCCTGCGGGCCGCGTCGAACATGGGGTGGTACGGCACACCCAGCATTACTAAATCGTTCTAGCAAAGTTAACAGAGACCGCCCGGAGCCGCGAGGCCCGGAAACCCAAAACGTCACAAAGGGATATGCCATGACCGTTCCGCGCACGGGCGTGCGGCTGCTGTCCGTGACAGCGTCACCCCGGCGGTCCGCCCGCCGTTCACCCGTTCACGGGTGCGCGGCGGTCACGCCGAATCGCGTACGACGATCCGGCCGGACGCGGGCGCCAGCGCCCCGGTGTCGATTCCCAGGGCGTTGCGGGCGGCGATCCGTCCGAGGACTTCGGCGTCGATGTGGACGGTGGTGAGCGCGGGGGTGGACAGGGAGCCGTACTCGGTCTCGTCGAAGCCGATCACCGCCACGTCCTCGGGGACCCGCCGCCCGAGATCACGCAGAGCCGTGAGGCTGCGCAGCGCGATGTCGTCGTCGAAGGCGGCCAGGGCCGTCACGTCCGCGTGGGCTGCCAGGAAGGTCTCGACGGCGGCCGCGCCGGCCTCCCGGGGTCCCGGCACGACGAAGCGTTCCAGCGGAGGCAGTCCCAGGCGCCGGGCGGCCTCCTGGGCGAATCCCAGCCGGGCCTCGGTGAGCGGGAACTCGTGGTCGGGCATGGCCATCGCGATCCGGGTGTGCCCGCGTTCGGCGAGGTAGCCGATCTGCATCGCGGCGTTGGCGGCGAACCCGTTCTCCCAGTCCTGCTCGGGCGGTTCGTCGCCCTGCATGTAGACCTCGCCGAGGCGCAGCACCGCCCGGGGCACGATGGTGTCCAGCACCTTCTGTGTGGCTTCCGGGATCGAGTGGCCGTGCCGGACCAGCAGGATGTGGTCGTGTTCGGCCAACTCCTCGTCCAGGCCCCGGACGTAGCTGCGGGAGAAGTTGCCCTCCATGCCCCAGTCGACGTTGAGGACGACGATCCGCGAAGAGCCCTCGCGCAGGGCGCGGGCGATGCCGTGCGGGACGTATCCCAGTTCCTGGGCGGCCCCCACGACCCGCTCCCGGGTGGCCGCGGAGATCGTCTGCCGTGGGTCGTCGTTCAGCACGAAACTCACCGTCGCCCGCGACACGCCGGACGCCTTGGCCACGTCGCTCAACGTCACCCGGCCCGAACGGCCCATGTCGGCACACTCCCATCCGTCAGCCCCGCACGCTCCACGCCCCGTCGGCCGGGACCGGCTGCCGGCCTGTGGAACGTCCGAGCACGTGGAGTTCACTCTACGCGCTAGATCGTTTCACCTCTCCGGACGAGGACGCGCCTCGATCGGCCCGCGGAACCCGTGCGGTCTGCGAGCCCTTCCCGGCACTCACGTGGTGCGCACTCCGATCCGACGGCAGGGACGTTCCCCCGTCTACCGGTACGTCGGGCCTCCGCTCGCGATGGCCAGCAGCCGACGTGCCTTCAACTCGGTCTCCCGCCACTCCCGTTCGGGCTCCGAGCCCCAGGTGATGCCCGCTCCCGTGCCGAACTTCAGGAGCCCTTCGGCACGGTCGATCCAGAACGTGCGGATGCCGACCGCCAGTTCACCGCGTCCGCGATCGGCGTCGACCCAGCCGATGCCGCCGCAGTAGGGGCCGCGGGGCGAGGTCTCCAACGCCTCGATGATCCGCAGGGCGCTCTCCTTGGGCGCCCCGGTGACCGAGCCGGGCGGGAACGTCGCCGCCAGCAGCCCGGGCCAGCCCACGCCGGCACGCAGTCGCCCCGACACCGTGGACACGAGGTGGACGAGCCCCGGGTGCTTCTCCACGGAGCACAGGTCGGGCACGGTGACGGAACCGGGGACGCAGACCCGGCCGAGGTCGTTGCGGACCAGGTCGACGATCATCACGTTCTCCGCGTGATCCTTCTCCAGCAGGTCCGCCTCGGTGCGGCCGGTTCCCTTGATGGGACCCGACGTCACCTCGCTCCCGTCGCGCCGCAGGAAGAGTTCGGGGGAGGCGGTGGCCACCTCCACCCCCTGCCGAGGGAGACGGATGACGCCCGCGTACGGCGCCGGGTTGTGCCGTGCCAGGAGCCCGCCGAGCGCCGTCACATCGGCATCCGGCGTGACCGGGGCGGACAGCACCCGGCAGAGGTTGGCCTGGTAGACCTCGCCGGCGGCGATGTGCTCGCGGATGCGTGTCACTCCGTTCGTGTAGGTGAGGCGGTCCAGCGAGGTGGTCCACGCGTCGGGGCGCGGGCCGCGCCAGGACGTCGTGGAGACGCGTCGGTCCTCGATCTGTCGTACGTCGCGGAAGCGGGCGCACGTCAGGTGTCCCTCGAAGTCCGCGGCCACGGCCCAGAAGCCCGCGGAGTCCAGTGCCGAGGGGTCGCCGGTGACGTCCGCGAGGCCGGTGGCGAGGTGTCCGCCGAGCAGAGCCATGGGAGGGAACTGGCCCATTTCCGGCCTCCTTCGGTGGGGGCGGCTCCCCGTCGATCGGGTCCTCAGGCCGCGACGGCCTCGAGTTCGGCGTTCCATCGGGCGGCACGCAGGGTGTTGACCAGCAGCATCGCGATGGTCATGGGGCCCACCCCGCCGGGGACGGGCGTGATGCGACCCGCGATGCCGTCGAGTTCGGCGGAGCGGACGTCTCCGGCCAGGCCCGAGGGCGTCCGGTGGATGCCGACGTCGATGACGACGGCGCCGGGCCCGACGTGTTCGGGACCGATGAGCCCGCGGACACCGGTGGCGACCACGACGATGTCGGCGGGCCGGGTGACCGCCGCGAGGTCGGTGGTGAACTCGTGGGCCACCGACACGGTCGCCCCGCGCCGCAGCAGCAGCTGGGTCAGGGGCTTGCCGACGAGTTCGCCCCAGCCGACCACCGCGACGTTCGCGCCCTTGAGCGGAACGCCCTCGGCGTCGAGGAGTTCGATGACGCCGCTGGGCGTGCAGGGGCGCAACCCCCGCTCCCCGCGGGCGAGGAGGCCGAGGCTGGCGGTGGTGAGACCGTCGACGTCCTTGCTGACCGGAATACGGTCGATGAGCGTGGCCGCGTCGAGCTGCCGGGGCAGCGGGAGTTGGAGCAGGATGCCGGACACCCTTGGGTCCGCGGCCAGTTCGTCGAGTACGGCGGCCACGTGGTCGTGCGTCGCGTGCTCGGGCAGATGGCGGTGGAAGTCGCGCATGCCGGCTTCCTTGATGGCGCGTCGTTTCGCGGCGACGTACACGACGCTGGCCGGGTCGTCGCCGACGAGGACGGTCGCCAGCCCGGGAGCGCGTCCCGAACCGGCGGCCGCGGCGACCTCCTCGGCGACCTGCGAACGGATCCGCCGGGCGATCCCGGTGCCGTCGATCCTGGTTGTCATGGTGGCGGACCGCCTTCGTGTGATGGGGAACGACTCGCCCGGGTGAGAGGGGGCGTGCTGTACGGCGCCGGGACCGAGCCGGTCGTCCTGGGGGCGGGACGGCCGGCTCGGTCGTTCGGGGATGTGGCGCACGACAGGACCGGCTGTCCCTGCCATCCCTGCACCGGGCGGTCTTCCTGTCGGTGGGAGTCGATGGGCCCCGCCTCGCCGTCTGGCCTCAGGCGAAGACGATGGTGTGGTTGCCGTCGCGGATGACCCGGTCCTCGGCGTGCCACAGCACGGCGCGGGAGAGCACCGCGCGTTCCACGTCGGCGCCGCGGCGGGTGAGGTCGGTCGCGGTGTGGGCGTGGGTGACGCGGACGACGTCCTGCTCGATGATCGGGCCCTCGTCGAGGTCCTCGGTGACGTAGTGCGCGGTGGCGCCCACCAGCTTCACGCCCCGTTCCTTGGCCTTGGCGTAGGGGCCCGCGCCGATGAAGGCGGGCAGGAAGGAGTGGTGGATGTTGATGATCGGGACGCCGACGTCCGCGATGAAGTCGCCGGAGAGGATCTGCATGTAGCGCGCCAGGACGACGAAGTCGACGTTGCCCTTCAGCAACCGCAGGTGTTCCGCCTCCGCGGCGGACTTGTCCGCGCCCTGGCAGGGGACATGGAAGAAGGGAATGCCGAAGCCGCGTACCTCCTCGGCCACATCGGGATGGTTGGAGATCACCATGGCGACGGTGACGGGCAGTTGGCCCTGCCGGTGCCGCCACAGCAGGTCGAGCAGACAGTGGTCGGACTTCGAGGCGAAGATCGCGACCCGCTTGGGCACGGACAGGTCACGCAGGGTGTAGCTCAGCCCGTACGCGTCCACCAGGTGCTTGTCCAGGTCGGCCCGCAGGGCGGGCAGCGCGGCCTGGAGGCCGTCGAGACCGAAGACGGTGCGCTGGAAGAAGGCGCCGCCCTGCGGGTTGTCGGAGTACTGGTCGAGGGAGACGATGTTCGCGCCGTGGCCGCCGAGGACCGACGTCACGGCGGCGACGATGCCCGTGGCGTCGGCGCCCTGCACGATGAGCGAAGCCTGCGGGGCGGACGGCCTGCCCGTGGTGGTGTGCGCCGGGGCGTCTTGGGTGAGGGTCATGCCAGGCTCTCCTCGCGGAAGCGGGCGGCCCACTCGGAGGTGGCCCTGAGCCCGCCGAACGTATAGAAGTGAATCTTCAACTCGCCGTGCCGGGCCGGGTCATGGCCCGCGGCGAGGTCACGCAGGAACCGGTCGGGGCCCGCGGTGCCCATCAGGTTCGTCAGGGAGAACCCGTACTTCCTGACGACGGACGCGCTCGTCCCCACGCCGAACCGGGCGGCGTACGCCATGAGCCGGCGCGCTCCGGCCGGGCCGGGCACCCCGATCCTGATAGGGAGCCCGATTCCCCGCCGCCGTACCTCTGCCACCCAGGTGAGCACCGGGTCGACGTCGAAGCCGAACTGCGTGATGACGCCGCCCTCCAGGGAGTGGGCGGTGAGGGCTGTGTGCTTGTCCCGCAGCGCGGACCACAGGGCGGTGCCGTCGATCGCGGGGTGGCCTTCCGGGTAACCGCTGATGCCGACGTGGCGGACGCCGTGCTCCTGAAGCAGCCCCGTGTCGATCAGGGACAGGGAGTCGGCGTAGGGCCCCTCGGGATGCGCCGGATCCCCGCCGACGACGAACACGTTGTCGGACGTGCCGTCGGCGTGCAGACCGGCCAGGAACCTTTCGAAGTCGTCGCGCGACCCGAGGCGCCGGGCGGATATGTGCGGTACGGGGACGAAGCCGAGCCGCTTGACCGCGCGGGCCGCGTCCAGCCGCATCGAGAGGTCCTCGTTGCCGAGGAAGGTGACGTTGATCCGGGTGCCCTGCGGAATGGAGTCGCGGGCCTCCTCCAGTTTGGGGACGTCCTTCCCGGTCATCTCCAGGGAGAAGTCATCGAGCAGCGACGTACTGACCGCTGTTCGTACCGTGCTCGCGGGGTTCATCGTCTTGCGTCTCGCTTTCTCGTCTGCGGGGGCCGAGTCCTGGGACCCACGTCAGCGGTCGCGGCGGTACTGGGTGCGGGCGTGCTGGTCGAACGGCGCGGGCCGGACGGTGGCGCGGATGCGCGGGAGTCCGAGGTCGGCCTCGGGGTCGGTACCGGCACCGGGGTGCTCGCCCCACACCACCCAGACCTCGGTGCCGGGCTCCGCGCACTCCTTGTCGATCAATGTCAGTGACAGGAGCGCACCGACGGGGTCGATGGACGCCGTCTGCATGGTCATGCCGACCATGCCGGTCACGTTCTCCACCCGGTGCCGGGCGTAGCTGAGGACGAAGCCGGGGTCCGCGCCCTGTCCGATGACGGTGCGGACGTCGTCGGGGTCGAGGACGAGGGTGACCTTGGCGCGCGGCACCTCGTCCTTGGCCTTCACCAGGGCGTCCCGGCCCACGAAGTCATGGCCGAAGTGGATCAGTTTCCCGTAGCCGAGTTCGTACGGGGACACGTAGTAGTCCTCGATGTCCTCCGAGAAGTAACTGCCGTTCAGCGGGCGCTTGCCCTCGATGCCGAACAGGGGCAGGTACCTGCGGTATTCCAGCAGGTCCGGGTCGGTGTAGATGCCGGGCACCGGCGAGGGGATCCAGCCGCTCTCCACGCTCGGCGTGGCGTACGCGAGGGCTCCGACCTGGACCAGACCGAGCGGCTCGCCCGCCTTCAGGAACGCCTCGTGGACGTACGCGGCGTGCTCCCAGGGCCCGATGAACTCGAATCCGGCCTGGCCGGCCATGCCGTGGCGCAGGGCGCGGAAGGCGCGGCCGTCGAGGGAGACGGCGCTGGAGTGGAAGAACTTCGTCTCCGGCAGCGGCCCGCCGAAGACCCGCTCGACGAGCTCCGTCGCCAGCGGCCCCTGGATCTGGTACCGGAACAGCTTCGGATCGCCGCCGCCCGGACGGAACGCGGAGGACGGGTCGGTGACGAAGCCGACGTCGTAGCCGCCCTGCTCCGCGTGGTACTGCACCCAGTGCTGGGCGGCCGGGATCCCGCTGAGCAAGTACTTGTTCTCGCCCTCGCGGGCGAGGATCCCGTCGGTGACGATGTGGCCGTTCCGGGTCACCGGCACGTACTGCTTGGCCTGCCCGATCGCGAACTTCTCGAAGTTGTTGACGCCGTGGTCGGCCAACACCCGGGTGGCGTCCGGGCCTTCGATCCACATGTCGTACATGTGGTGCGAGAGGTTGAGCAGCGCCACGCCCTCGTGCCACGCGGCCTGCTCCCGGCTCCAGCCGGCGTACTCGCGCTCCACGACCTCGGGGGTCCACGGCTCTGCACCCGGCCGCCACAGCAGCTGGATCGGCGATCCGGCCTTGTCGATGGCGTCCTGGAGGGAGGGGGTTGTCATGTGGGGCTCCTTGTTCCTTTGCCCATAGGGATCTGTGTGATCCACACGGTTCACGCGATCTGTCCCAAGAAAACTAAATCGATCTAGTATTTGCTAAAACGATCTAGCGAAAGCTGTCAGAGCGGTCCGATCCCGAGCGAGTGCCGGGTTGCGGACTACTTACGGGTACAGCCCACACCCCGCACCGGCCGGGGCCGCGCGGACCTGGCCGGTGTCGCGGTTGCAGTGGCCGAGGCGCGCGGATGCCATGCGCACGGCATCGGCGGTGGAGGGGACATCGTTCACGCGCACGCAGAACACACCCGCGAGGGCCGCGTCGACGAACGGGCCGACTCTCCGTTCCGTCAACTCCTTCAGATGTCGGCCGAGTTCGGCCCCGACCTCGGCGACGACATCCCGGTGGTCCGCATGCCGGTCCGTCTCCGGGCTCGGCGCACGCCAGTGCATGGCGGCATACGGAGCGCCGACCGCGGCGACGGTCGACGCCACCGCCGGGTCGACCAGGTCGCCACTGACGTCGTTGACCAGAGACGCTCCCGCCTCGACGGCGGCTCGGGCCACGGACGCATGCATGGTGTCGACGTTCACGCACACGTCGGCACGGGCGAGTTCACGCACCACCGGTACGGTCCGGGCCAACTCCTCCTCCGGGCCCGCGGGTCGCACACCCGACCGAGTGGACTCGCCGCCCACGTGCACGATGTCCGCAACCTGAGCGGTCAGTTCCAGACCCCGATCGACGGCGCACCGGTCGCCCTCGTACAGACCACCGCCGGAGAAGAAGTCGGGCGTGGCGTTGAGAATCCCCATGAACAGGCGTCGACCCGGCCACGCCAGCCCCTCCAGCCCCATGGGTGTTCTCGACCGCCCTACGGCGGCGCCCTGCACGGTTGACATCTGCGGCAACCTCCTTGACCCCACACCCCGCCAGGGGAACGAATGCCAGATCGATTAAGCGGCGATGTTACAGGAAGAACGCTAAATCGTTCTAGTAATTTCGCGTGATCGTCGTCGGATTTGCCGGCAGATGCTCGCAGCGGGCCTGGGGCGACAGCACGCCGGGGCTGAAGAGGGGCGATGACGTGGCATGGACGGCGAGCATCCCGCTCATCAACATTCGAGTGCCGACGTCGTGAGGCCGCATCTGACGCAGTGCCCATCCGTCGCGGGTGCGACCAGGTCCGCGGGAGAGGTGACATCACACTGCGGCAGCAGGCTGCTCAGCTCGTCGGCCACGGTGCGTTCGAAACGACCGATTGAGGCACAGCCGGGACCGATGGCCTCCGGAACGACCCCACACGGCCCTCCTGACGATGCCCGGTCGGCGGCCACGCTGGCGAGCAGGCCCCACCGGCGGGCACCCGCCGGGGTCGAAGGAGTTGATCGCCATGACAACCCTGGCGGGAACACCGGACAGCCCGGTCCGGGTGAACGCGATTCTGGACGCGCCGCTGTCGCGGTGGGTGTGGCTGGCGAAGTGGATCCTGGCCTTCCCCCACTACGTGGTGCTGTTCTTCCTCTGGGTGGCATTCACCCTGGTCAGCGTGGCCGCGTTCTTCAGCATCCTGTTCACCGAGCGCTATCCACGCACCCTGTTCGACTTCAACCTCGGTGTGCTGCGCTGGAGTTGGCGGGTCGCATACTACTCGTACGGCGCCCTGGGCACCGACCGGTATCCACCGTTCAGCCTGGGTGAGGAACCGGACTACCCCGCGCGGCTGGACATCGCCTATCCCGAACGCCTCTCCCGCGGCCTGGTGCTCGTGAAGTGGTGGCTGCTGGCCGTCCCGCACTACATCGTCGTCGGTTTCTTCCTGGGCGGTTACCACCTCGGATGGTGGGACGGCGGACTCGTCGCGGTGCTGACGGTCATCGCCGCCCTGGCGATGACCGTCACGGGGAAGTACCCCCAGAGCCTGTTCGACCTGATCCTCGGCCTCAACCGATGGGTGCTGCGGGTCGCCGCCTACGCCGCCCTGCTGACCGACGCCTACCCGCCGTTCCGACTCGACATGGGAGGGACGGAAACGAGCGAGCCGGAGGTGCTGCCGTGATCGCCCTGCCGGTGGCGGCGTCTTAGATCTTTTACGGGCAACTCCACGTGGACCAGGCCAGAGCCGCGGCCTCGGGCTGGCACACAACCTTGTCACCTCGTCCTGCCTCACCCGGCCCACTCATGGATTCAACGCACGGTGATCTCTCGCCCGGTGATGCCCACAGGTGTCGATGCGCACCCATGGAGCGCGCTCGCCGCCCACCCAAGGATCGCTGTGCGCCAGCAGGTTCTCGAGGTGCGGAACGGCGGGCTTGCCGTGCGTACCGACGCTGGCCGCATGCCCGCCGGGGCGCACCGTACGCGCGCGCATCTCAAAGCTCTCCGGCACCCCTATCGCCTCGATCACGACGTCGGCGCCGAGTCCTTCGGTGGGGCGGCGACCAGTTGTTCGGCTTCTTCGCCCGCGGCGGCCACGGCGTCCGCGCCGAGCTGTCCGGCCGCGTCCAGCCGGGGCGGGGTCCACTGCGGTGATCCACTGTGGTGTGCAGAGCTATGCCGCGGCGATCGCAGCGAGCCCGACAGGCCCCGCCCCGACCACTGCGACCGTGTCTCCGCGCCGTACGCGCCCGTTGAGCACGCCCACCTCATAAGCGGTGGGGAGATGTCGGCCGACAGCCCGGCGTCCTTGCTGTGCCGGGGCGTACCTCCGGCACAGCGCCCTTGCGGACGTACAGGTCCGTACCGCAGACGGTAACGGCGTCGGCACGGCCGATCGCGCCCTCGATCCCAGGGTCCGGGACGTTCCTCCCGCGCCGCCCGTCCAGGGCCGCGAAGGACCAGCGCTTGCATGACGATGCCTCTTCCCTGCCCTGTTCTCTCAGCCAGCCGCATGGGCCACTCGGTCCCCATGACCAGGCCGAGCGGGGCCGGTCGGCCACAGGTGGGGCCCACTGGCCCCTACGGGATCGGCCCAAGCTGCCGGAAAAGTGGAGAAGGGCAACACCGAAGGAGGCAGCAGCCATGCGGCACCGCATCGTGAGCGAGCTGATGACGACGGACGTCGTGAACGTGCGGCAGGACGCGACCTTCACGGAGATCGCCAAACTGCTCGCGGAGCACGGCATCACGGCCGTTCCGGTCGTGGACGACACCGACAGGCCCCTCGGAGTGGTCTCCGAAGCGGACCTGTTGCGCAAAGAGACGAGCCGACTCCGAACGACGGGACGCCTGCCCACTCCGAACCCGGAATCCGCAGAGCGCACCAAGGCGGACGCAACGACGGCGGCAGGGCTCATGACCAGTCCGGCCGTCGTCGCCCGCCCCGACTGGACGGTGGTCGAGGCGGCCCGGGCGATGGAGCAGAACCGCGTCAAGCGCCTGCCGGTGGTGGACGATTCCGGTCGGCTGGTCGGCGTGATCAGCCGCGCCGACCTGCTGCGGGTGTTCCTCCGTGGGGACCGCGCCATCCGCGAGGAGATCACCGGTGACGTGCTGATGCGCACGCTGGGCATCCCGCCCACCACTGTGACGGCGCATGTCGTCGACGGACGGGTCACCCTGCGCGGCGTCGTCGAACGCAAGAGCGCCATACCGGTCGCCCTGCGGCTGTGCCACGGTGTGGACGGGGTGGTCGACGTCTCCGAGCACCTGGATTTCAAGGTCGACGACAGCGGAAGCACGACCACGGACGCCGACTCCCCGCGTCGCGCTCAGCTCTCACCCTGAAGGCGTGCGGGATGCGGCACGGGACCCGTCGAGCGCCGGCCGGACATGCATGCCCCGCTCGCCGACAGCCCCGGACCTCACAGTGCAGGCCGTCTACCCGCCGGTCCCGAGTCCGCCGACGAGGCGGACCCTGACGCCTGTGTCCTGGGGCCGGTCGCCGCCACCAGGGCGATCAACGCCGGCACCGCCAGCAGGACGAGCACCAGCAGAAGCACCGTCAGGACAGTGGGGTGATTCCAGAGGGCGAACAGCAGGGCCACCGCGAGCAGGACACCGACGGTGAGCCGGTGTCGATGGTCCGCCGTCCACGTCCCCACCCGCCCGGCGTGCATGTCGTGGGCGTCCGCCCAGCGGGCGGCGGAGTCGGCGGTGCGCTCGGAAGCGGCTCGCAGGGCGCGCGCCCCTCGCCCGGGACCGACGGCACAGGCGCCGACAGCGACCACCACACCGAGCACGATCACGGTACGCAACGTGGCCCGTACGAAGCGCAGGAGATGGTCGAAGACCGCTGCCGCGGCGGCCTCCGACAGAACCCGCGGGGGCAGGTGATCCAGGTAGTAGCGGCGGGCTACGGCAAGACCGACGGCGACGATCAGGCACGCGGTGACGGCGCCCAGGGCGGCCCTGGCCAGGGCGCGTCTGCGCCGGTGGGCGAGGAGTACTCCCGCTGTCGCGACGAGCACCGTCGTCGCCGGCATCCAGGTACCGATCACGTCGAGGGCGTGCGCGGCGCCCCGCATGCGCTCCAGTTTGCCGGACGTGAACAGCACCATCTGCTTGTCGACGTCCGGGATGTCGGCGGCCGGCGTCACACCGGAGTCGACGAGTTCCTTCCTGACCCGGTCGACAGCGGTACCGACATCGAGGGTCACGGTGTCCTCGTGCACGCCGACCGCCCCCCGGCCCCGTCCGGTCAGGGCGTGCACCACGGTCGAGTGGGCGACCCGGTTGGCCGAGGCCCACACCTTCCCGAAGCTGTCGCTCCCGACGAGGCGCTTCGCCGCCCTGTCCGCGGCACCGGTCACGGCCGCGTTCAGCTGCGGGGCCAGCCCCTCGACCGCTCCGGCCGCCGTCGGCGGCAGGCCCCGCGACTCCAGCCAGGTCGCGAGTTCGGCGGTGACCCGCTTGGCATCGACGCGTACCTCGACGGCCCGGACGATGTGACCACGTACGGCGGCCTCGATCGCGGGGTCGGAGGCGAGCGGCTCGACCGTCTCGACGTAACGGTCCGTGTCGAGGACGATGTCGTGCACCCACACCGTCAATACGGACACGGGGATGAGGACACAGGCGAGGACGAGCAGTACCGCCGAGACCGTCTTCCGCGCGAGTCTCCCCGCACCGGCAACGTGCCACCCGCCACTCGACGGTGAACCCTCCGGGGCGGGGCCGAGCGGGCTGGTCATCCGTCCTCCAGGAGTGCGGCGCGGCTGTCCGCCTGCCGTCGGTATCCATTCCTCCCGATCGGAGCGGATGCGGCACCCCGGTGTGGGCCCTCCGGAGTGCCCACCCTGCGAACGGCAAGGAGCCGCAGCGGCCGAAGAGTCCCGGTCGACCGCGGCGCGTCGTGTCGGTGCCGGGCGTGGACGTATCAAGGTCCGATCATGGAGATTTGGCAGATTTGATCCTGATTGGTAGTTAATGTCAGAAAATAGGTCATTCGGGAGGTGTTGTGCTCCGTCCCGGGATGAGCCGACACAACACGTGACCGCGCCCGCGCCGTTCACACCCTCGGCGGGCGCGCGAGCGGACGGCATGGTGCGCGTGCCCGGCGGTCTGTTCCTGATGGGGGCGGAGGACGAGTGGGTCGTGATCGGCGGCGGAGAGCGGCCTGTTCACCCGGTAGGGCTCACACCCTTCTGGATCGCGACCGGTTTCCCCGAAACCCGGGCGGTCGCCGAGGCCCCCTCGTGGCCCAGGTCCTCGGGGCGTGCCGGCGCCACCCCGAGGGTCCCGCGTCCGATGTACGCGACCGCGCCGACCACCCGGTCGTCCACGTCTCGTGGAACGACGCCACGGCTTATGCCGCCTGGGCGGGGAAGCGGTTGCCGACCGAGGCCGAGTGGCAAGGCGGCTTTCCCGACCACAACACCGCCGAGGACGGCTGGTACGGCACGGCTCCCGTCACCGCGTATCCCCCGAACGACTACGGCCTCAACAACATGTGGGGCAACGTCTGGGAGTGGTGTGCGGACTGGTTCTCGCCCGGCGGCGAGGACACCGCCCGCTTCGCGGAGCGTCTGGCGGAGTTGCTCGCGTGCCTGAGCTTCCTGGCCTTCGGGGCCGTCCTGCTCGGTCCGGCGCTGGAGCACCTCGACCGGCGCAACGTCACGTATGCCGTGCTGAGCCTCACCGTGGTCCGGATGCTGCCGGTCGTCCTCTCCCTGACCGGGAGCAGTCTGGCCCTTCCCACGGTCGGCCGCTTCGGGTGGTTCGGACCGCGCGGACTCGCCTCCGTCGTCCTCGGGCTTCTCGTGGTGAAGGAACACGACCCGGGGGTCCAGCTCCTCGACCGGGTGATCGCGGTCACCGTCGCGCTGAGCATCCTGCTGCACGGAATGTCTGCCGCCGTTGTGTCCGAACGGTACGGCGCCTGGCACAGGAAGGCCGCTGGCCTACGGGAGGGCGCGCCCGAGGAGAGAGACGCCGGGCACCCATCCACCGCGCGATAGTGCACGGACGAGCCAGGGAGGAATCATGGGCGACGACGTCGCCAGGTACAACGGTCGTACGACGCAACGGTGGGCGGCCCGACCGGCGATCACCGCGGTGGGCACCGCAGTGGCTCTCCCGCTGGTGGTCGCCGGTCTCAAGAGCCTGGGGCCGGCCGCCGTGGGCCTGGCCGGGCTTGTCGTCAACACGGCCGGGGCGTGGTGGGCTCTCAGCCACAGAGGCCTGATCAGGTGGCTCGCGGTGGCTCCGGCAGTGGCCGCACAGGCCGCAGTGATCGCGCTGTTCGTCGCCGTCGGCCTGCCCTGGGTCGTGATCGTCATGCTGGCGCTGTGGGCCGTGGTGTGTTTCGCCGGCTGGGCCGCACTCGGTGAGAACACCGGACAGGCCGCTGTGGGCGAATACCGCACCCCGCCGCCCGAGCGCCCGTTCTTGATCATGAATCCGAGCTCGGGCGGCCGGAAGGTCGGAAGGTTCGGGTGGGCGGAGCGGGCCGAAGCGCTGGGTGCCCAGGTCGTGTTGCTCGACCCCGCGCGTCCGCAGGACGTTGCCTCGCTCGCACGCGCCGCTGTGGCGGACGGCGCGGATCTCCTCGGCGTGGCCGGCGAAGACGGCACGCAGGCCCTCGTCGCCGGTGTGGCGGCGGAGCACGGAGTCCCCTTCATGGCGATCTCGGCCGGAACCCGGAATCACTTCGCCCTCGATCTCGGACTCGACCGCGAGGACCCGTCCAGGTGTCTGCACGCACTCACGGACGGCGTCGAACTCCACATCGACCTCGGCCGCATCGGAGAGCGGACCTTCGTCGACAACGTGTCGTTCGGCGCCCACGCGGAGGTGGTACAGAGCCCCGCCTACCGCGGCGACAAGATCCACACCATCCTTCGCATGTTGCCGGACGTCCTGACCCATCACCTCGGCTCCCGCCTGACCGTTCAGGGCGCGGGAGTCCGGATCAGCTCCCCCAGGCGGTACTCGTGAGCAACAATCCCTACCGCATGGGCGACCTGGCCGGCCTCGGACTCCGGGACGGACTCGACGGCGGCGTCCTCGGGGTGGTGAGCATCAAGGTCGACAACGCGGTGCAGGCGGCCGAACTGCTCCGCGGCAGGCACGCGTCCGGACTCACCGCTCTGACCGCCCACGAGGTCGTCATCGACGCCGACAGGCCCGAAGTGCAGGCCGGCGTCGACGGCGAAGCACTCTCCTTCCGGACTCCCGTGCGCTGCGTGATCAGCCCCCGAGCGCTGCGCGTGCGGGTCCCGCGTCACCGCCCCCGGGGTGTCCCGGCCGCGGTCGCGCCTGGACTGGCGGCGACTGCGTGACCTGGCGTTGTCACGCGGATGAGTCAGCGGCGGCGCAGGTACCGCACGAGCGAGGCGATCGCGGTGACAGCACAGAACGGCACGCTGCCCCGCCGGGCCGTCCGCAGGCGGCGCACCCGACCCCCGTGGCGCGCGAAGCGCCGCGCGGCAACTCCGGCGAGCTGGTCGGTCGAGCGCTGCATGCTCGGATTGCGAGGAGTGGACTGTGATTCGTAAACAGCTCGGGGACTGGACCAGGGCGGCGCGCGAGATCCCGCGGCGGACGCCGGTGGTCGGGCGGATGCTCGGCCGACTGATCAGCGTGAACTGGATGGAAGCCAGCGCGCGGCTGGCGGCCCAGACGTTCCTCGCCGCGCTGCCACTGCTCATCGTCCTGGCCGCATTCGCGCCGCAGGGTGTCAAGGACGTGCTGGTCGATTCCGTTCGCGCTCTGTTCGGTGAGGACGCGCCGGTCGACAACATCGAGGAGACGTTCACCGCGCAGGGCGTGACGAAGGACGCCTTCGGAGCTGTCGGGGTCGTCGTCACGCTCATTTCGGCGACCGCACTGAGTCGGGCGCTGCAGCGGGTCTGCGAACGCTGCTGGGATCTGCCCAGGGCCGGCGCGCGGTTGACCGCCTGGCGGTGGCTGGCGTGGCTGGCGGGGTGGGTGGCCGCGGTGCTGTTGCAGGCTCCCTTGCGGCACGGATTCGGAGGCGGCACCTGGCTCGGCGTGCTGCTCTCGCTGCCGATCGCCGTTCTGCTGTGGTGGTGGACCCAGCATCTGCTGCTCAGTGGTCGCGTCGGCTGGATGCCCCTGCTGCCCGGAGGCGTTCTCGCGGGCGTCGGAATGGTGACGTTCGTGTATGCGTCGGGTGTGTTCATGCCCGCGGCAATGGAGCGCAGCATGGCACAGTTCGGATCCCTGGGCTACGTCTTCGCCCTGCTCTCGTGGCTGATCGCGGACTGTTGCGTGATCGTCGCGGGCATCGCCCTCGGCCAGTTGGCTGCCGTTTCGATGCCGTTCGTACGGTGGCTCGGGCCGTCCCGGCCCGATCACTCGTAGGCGCGCCCGCATCCTGGTCAGCGGTCAGCTCGCCATGATGTGGGAGACGCTCGGGATGGGAAATCTCCTCTTCGACGCGGGCAGGCACCGGCTCTGCCTGGATCGCGGCATGTACGTCGTTGCGCCAGGCGGCCAACTGCTCGGCGGCCGTCTCCGCGGCTCGGTGCCTGGCGGCCCGGCCTGAAAACGGCGGTCGCCGTGCCGACGGCAACGACGGCACCGGCCACCGCGGCGAGCAGAGGCTTGCGGTTGTCCTGGGTGGCGACCGAACGGCGGAACATCACGGGTCCTTTCCTCATGCGCGTGTCGGCACGCGGTCCCTTCCTCGGACTCCGTCAGCCGGCGAGCACCTTCTCCTTGGCGCGCTCGTGACATCACGGTCGGGGGTTCTTGAGCTCGCCACACCGGACGAGGCCCCGATGAGGACACCAAGGAGAAAGGCCAGCGACACGCGTACAGGACGCGGGGTGGTGACGCAGATGATCGCCGACATGATCTGGGGTCCGGCCATCACGGTGATGGCCGGCGGAGGGAGCGGAGGGAGCGGACCAGACACTCGGCGGTGTCCGGAGCTCCCTCTGCCGCCTCCCTATGCGGTCGGGGAATCCCGCTTGACCACGCACAGTGCCCAGATGACGAACCCGTACAGGGCGATCAGCGTGAGCGACCAGACGGGGTAGTACGGGATGGAGAGGAAGTTGGCGATGATCAGCAGCCCTGCGATGCCCACCCCGAGGACCCTCGCCCAGGTGGCCGCCGAGAACAGTCCGATGCTCACGACCATGGCGATCACCCCGAGCGCCAGCTGGATCCAGCCCCAGCTCGTCAGGTCGAACTTGAACACGTAGTTGGGGGTGCTGACGAAGACGTCGTCCTCGGCGATCGCCATGATGCCGCGGAAGAGGTCGAGGACCCCGGCGATGAACAGCATGACGGCCGCGAAGACCGTCAGGCCTCCGGCAACCGCCTCAGAGCGTGCTGAGCGGTGGTGATGGGTAGTGGTGGCCATGGCGAACCTCCGGTTCTCGTGCGGCCGCGGCCGACGGCCACTCCTGATCGAGTTTCCGCCTGGCCGGCCGGTCCGTCCTCACCCCGGAAGGGTGATCGATGGTGGTGGGCGACGGCATCTCGGGCAGCCCGGGCCGTGATCCGGTCCGCCTGTGCGGCCTCGGTCACAGTCTCGTGGTCGCGTTGGTTCTGTTCGGCGTACGCCTCGGCGAACTCCGCCATGGCCCGGTCGAAGGAGCCGCCGGTGCCGAGGTAGGCGGCGATGGCGACCGGATCGCCGGAGCGTGCGTGGGCACGGGCCGGCGAGCCGCCGCACACGCCCCCGTGGACGCGCAGCATGTCGGGCGCCATGGTTTCGGGCTGGGGTGTCCGCTTCCAGTCGCGCAGCTGCCTGACACAGAAGTCACGTTGCTGCCCGTCGAGGCCGGTGACGCGTTCCCAGCCGAGGAGTATGTCGCTGTTCGCCTGCATGAGCCGCTGCCCGACGACGCCCCGCTGCCCCTGGTGGTCGTACCCGCCGGCTGCCCGGTACGGAGCGAGGACCGACTCTCCGGCCTCCTTGGCCTGGAGCAGCAGCGGATCGTCTTCGTCCCGGCCCAGCATGAGGGCGATCCAGCAGCGGGTTCCGACGCTGCCGACCCCGACCACCTTGCGCGCCATGTCGACCAGTAGGAAGCGTTCGAGAAGGTGTCGGCGTTCGGTGGTGAGGCTGTGCCCGTAGCCTTCGATCAGCGCGCGCAGGCTTCGTTCGAGTTCCTCGCGTCCGGCGCCGGGCATCAGGTCGGCGACGGGTGTGAGCAGGGGCGGGTCAGGGGCGATCCGTCGTACACCGTCGACCACGTGGGTGAGTCTGCCGAATGCGGCGACGGCTTCCGTCCCCGGCTTCAGCCCGTGCTCGCTCAGCAGAGCGGCGGCCTCGGGCTCGGTGAACGCCAGATCGGCGCCACGGACCTCGTGCAGCCGGTCCTCGGCCCGGAAGCGGTGGAGTGGCAGCAGCGGGTCCGTGCGGCTGATCACGAGCAGCCGCAGACACGTCCCGGCACGGTCGAGCAGGAATTCCAGGCCCGAAGCCACCTCTCGGCCCGGCGCCTTGTCCAGGCCGTCGAGTACCAGCACAAGCGGCCCGGGCTTGCGCTCCAGTGCCCCGGGCCGCACGAGCAGCGAATGGTCGACGCGGTCGGCACAGGTCGGCGCACCGATGTCGCCGGCCGGAACGACAAGAGCGTGCCGGTAGGCCGCAAGCACGTACGGCCAGAACACGCCAGGAGTGTCGTCGCCGTCCGGCGACAGCCGTACGACAGGGCCGGGCACCGTTCCCGCACGCGCCCACGTCGCGACGAGCGTCGTCCTGTCGGCGCCCGCCGGGCCGGTGACGAGAGTCAGCGGCCCGTTCACCCCTGTCGTGAGCTTGCTCAGCAGGCGCTCACGCCGTACGCGGCGGGGAGCGGTCGCCGGGATCGAGAGCTTCGCGGTGAGCAGCGGGTCTCCGGCCGGGGCCGGGACCGGCCCCGCGATGCCCAAGGGTGGGACATCGGTGCGGGGACGCTTCTCCTCACCCTCTGAGGCGTTTTTCGGACGCACATTCCCGTGATCGCCTCCTCCGCCGTTGATCGCATGGGAGGACCAGGCACGAGCCGGGGCGCTGCGCGGCCATCAGTCGGCGACGCCGTGCAGAGCCTGCCTGTCGGGCTTGATGTGTGTGTCATCCAGCCGGTAGGTGAGTTTGTCGACCACCGCGACCACGCCGTCGATCTGGCGTGTCATGGAGACGGCGATCTCCGTCTCGCTCTTGCGTTCCATTTGGCCGGACAGCGTGACCACGCCCTCCGTGACGAAGACGTCTGTGCCGCGTGGCGGCAGCCACAGCGCCCGGACGAGGACCTCGTCGATGACCACGTCGCGGATCTCGGCGTCCGGCCGCAGGAACACCTGGAGCAGGTCGCGCCGGGTGACGATGCCGACGAGCCGCTGTTCCTCGTCGAGAACGGGAAGCCGTTCTATGCGGCGCCGGGCCATGGTCCGGGCGGCCTCGACAATGGTGTCGTCGGCGTGGACCGTGACGGGCGGCTCGGTCATGAGCCGGCCGGCGGTGCGGGCTTCGGCCTTCTCCGCCTGCCTCTTCGCGTGGCGCGTCAGACCGGCGAGGCGGAAACGGCGCTTCGGCTCGTAGGGGTCGGGGGTCGCCGCCTGCCGGAGCATCAGGTCCGTCTCGGAGACGACGCCGATGACCTTCTCGTCCTCATCGACCACCGGCAGCCCGCTGATGCGGTGCTCGGCGAGAAGTCGTGCCACCTCCTTGAACGGGGTGCCGTATGTGGCGCGGACGACCTCGGTGGTCATCACGGTGCCGACCTTGTTGTGCTTCATGGCTGTTCCTCCTCGGCGGAGCCTGCGCGGAGAGTGGTCCTGGGGCCCGTGCGGCAGCAGGCGTACGCGCCACCGAGCGCACTGACTCCGCACGCGTCGTCCCTCGTCGCGGGTTTCCTCCAGGTCCCTTGACACTCGGAGCGTCCAGCGGAACGGGGCGGAGCCCCATGGGCTGTGCGGGTCACAAGGCGGGCCGATCGGCCCTCGAAGGAAGGCCGGTTTTCCGGCGTGCCAGGTCCGGTCCCCGCCCACGGGCCACGCATCGGGACCACACGGCGCCGCGTGCGGCGACAGGGTGCAGGGTCCGAACGGCCCCTGCACCAGGGTTGCTTGTGACTCCGGCCCGGGCTCACGGGCGCCCCACCGAGCGCGGCGCCGGCTTCGGTGTCCGCCCCGACGGCCCCGTGCCGCCTCTCGGTCCGTCAGCTCTACGGGAGCCGGGCGGCGACGTACTCGGTGAGGTCGAGGAGCCGGTTGGTGTAGCCCCACTCGTTGTCGTACCAGCCGAAGACCTTGACCAGGTTTCCGTGGGCCTGGGTGAGCGGGGCGTCGAAGACGCAGGAGGCGGGGTCGCCGACGACGTCGCGCGAGACGATCGGGGCGTCGGACACCCGCAGGACGCCCTTCAGGGGCCCGGCTGCGGCCTCCAGGAACGCGGAGTTGATCTCGTCGACGGTCACCTCCCGGTCGAGCACGAGGGTCAGGTCGGTGAGGGAGCCGTCCTCGACGGGCACGCGCACGGCGATGCCGTCCAGGGTGCCGGACAGCTCCGGCAGGACGAGTCCGACCGCGCGGGCCGCTCCGGTGCTGGTCGGGATGATGTTCACCGCGGCGGTGCGGCCACGGCGCAGGTCCTTGTGGGGGCCGTCCAGGACCACCTGGTCGTTGGTGTAGCCATGGATGGTGGTCATCAGCCCCTTGTCGATACCGAATCGCTCGTCGAGCACTTTCACCATCGGAGCCACGCAGTTCGTGGTGCAGGAGGCGTTGGACACCACGTGGTCCCGGTCGGGGGCGTACGTTCCCTCGTTGACGCCCATGACGATCGTGGCGTCGACGTCCTTGCCCGGCACCGACAGCAGCACCTTGCGCGCGCCGGCCCTCAGGTGCTGTCCGGCGGCCTCGCGGGTGCGGAAGCGGCCGGTGGACTCGATGACGACGTCCACACCGAGTTCGCCCCAGGCCAGGGCGGCGGGGTCGCGTTCGGCGGTGACGGCGATGCGGTGCCCGTCCACGGTGATCGAGTCGTCGTCGTGCTCGACGGTGCGGCCGAGGCGGCCGTACGTCGAGTCGTACGCCAGGAGGTGGGCCAGGGCCGCCGGCGAAGTGATGTCGTTGACGGCCACCACCTCGACAGGCGTGCTCGCCCCGGCCTCCGCGCGCTCCAGCACGCAGCGCAGGTAGTTGCGGCCGATACGGCCGAAGCCGTTGATGCCCACGCGCACGCTCATGTCCGTTGTCCTCCCGATCGATCCGCTTCTGGTGTGTGCTGCCAGCCTGGTGGCAGGGGATCGGTTCGGGCTTGGGCCGACCGGGGACCAGGTGAGGGACGTTCGGCCCGGCGGACCTCCATGCTGTGCGGACTGTCAGGGCCCGTCGTGCTTGAGCCTCTCCTGGACCTGGGTGGCGATGACCGCGGCCTGGATGCGCCGCTCCACGCCGAGTTTCGCCAGCAGTCGGGAGATGTGGTTCTTCACGGTCTTCTCGGCGAGGAAGAGCCGCTGGCCGATCTGGCGGTTGGTCAGTCCCTCACCGATCAGGACGAGGATCTCCTGCTCCCGGCCGGTCAGGCCGGGCAGCGCGTCCGGCTCCTCCTCCTTCTGCTGATCGTTGCGCAGGCGGGCCAGCAGTCTCGTGGTGGCGCTCGGGTCGAGCAGGGACTGGCCCGTGGCGACCGTGCGTACGGCGGAGACCAGGTCCGATCCCTGGATCTGCTTGAGCACGTATCCGGAGGCTCCGGCCATGATCGAGTCGAGAAGTGCCTCCTCGTCGTCGAACGAGGTCAGCATCAGGCAGGCCAGTTCCGGCATGCGCGAGCGCAGGTCCCGGCACACGGAGATGCCGTCGCCGTCGGGGAGGCGGACATCGAGGACGGCGACGTCCGGGCGCAGGGCGGGGACGCGTGCCAGGGCCTGTTCGACGTTGGCCGCCTCGCCGACCACGGTGATGTCGGGTTCGTCGTTCAGCAGGTCGTGCACCCCTCGCCGTACGACCTCGTGGTCGTCCAGCAGGAAGACCCGAATCGGGGGCCTGGGGGTGGTCTGCTCACTGCCCGTCATCGACGGCTCCTGTCCTGCGTCGTCTGGTGTCGCGCGCCGGAATCCGCCCGGTGGGCGGGACCGGTCCCTCCGTGTGAGAGATCCTCCGTGATTCCGGGCCGAAGGGCCAGGGCCGGTCCGCCCCTTCCCCTCCTGCGGTGCCGAACGCCGTGCGGGACAGGGGGATGCGGCCCACAGGGCCGGTCAGTCCGGATCGGGACCATCGGCCCCTGGAGTCCGCGACCGCCCTGTCGAGAAGCTCAGGACAAGGGTCGGCGGAACCGTCCGCGGCCCGCTGGTCCCGTCACGGACACGGAGGTCCCTTCCCATGATTCGCCCCATCACCGTCGGCCTGGACGGTTCCCCCGAGAGCCTGGCCGCAGCCGACTGGGCGGCCCGCGAGGCACAGCGCCGCGAGCTGCCGCTGCATCTCGTGCACGCCTGGATCTGGCAGCCGCACGACGTACCCGCCGCCGAGGACATGGCCACGCAGAGGCGCTGGGCCCAGCGCGTTCTGCGGGATGCCGAGGAGGAACTGCGCGGTCGGCACCCGGAACTGACGGTCACCACCGAGCAGTTGTCCGACACCGCGTACGAGGTGCTGCTGGACCGGGCGGAGAAGTCGGACCTGCTGGTGCTGGGCTCCAGCGGTCACAGCGCCGTCGCCGGGTTCCTCCTCGGCTCCGTCGGCCAGCATGTCCTCGCCCGGGCGAAGAGCCCCGTGGTCATGGTGCGGCCGAACGCCCGCTCGGCCGCCGAACACGACGGAAGGGAGGTCGTGGTCGGACTCCAGGACCTCGGCGACCCGGCCGGACCGCTGCTGGAGTTCGCCTTCCGCGCGGCCGCCGCCCGCGGGGCCACACTGCACGCCGTGCACGCGCCGAGCCTGCCGCCGCTGTACGGATACGGCCCCGCGGTCGGGCTCCCTGCCGGCCGGGAGGACGGGGCCACGGAACAGGCGGAGAAGGCGCTGTCCCATGCCCTCAAGCCGTGGCGCGACAGGTACCCGCAGGTCCCGGTCGCCCGCACGGTCGATCTCGCCCGCGCGTCAGGCGTCGTTCTACAGGCCGCCGCCCAGGCCGGTCTCGTGGTGGTCGGCCGCAGGGTGCACCGGCCCGCTCTCGGTATGCGCATCGGGCCGGTCGCCCATGCCGTCCTGCACCACGCCGCCGCCCCGGTCGCCGTCGTCCCGCACGACTGAGGGCCGGTTTCCGCACGGCTCGAGGGCCGAGCGGCCCCACAGGCGGGGACGTCCAGGACCTGCCCGCCTCGCCAGGGCCCGTTCGACGCTGGAACCGCACCGATCAGACAGAACCGAGGAGTGTCACATGGAGGCAGCAGTCGTCCGGTCCTTCGGCCGGCCGCTGGTGATCGAGGAGCGCCCGGACCCCGAGCCCGGCCCCGGCCAGGTCCGGGTGCGGGTGGAGGCGTCCGGGCTGTGCCACACCGACATCCACGCCGCACACATGGTCGCCCTGCCGGCCGGCGGAACCGTCAGCGTGCCGATCTTCGACACCGTCCTGAACGGCACCTCCGTCATCGGCTCCGTCGTCGGCACCCGCCAGGACCTCGACGAGGTCTTCCAGCCGCACGCCACCGGACGCACCAAGGTGGTCTACGAGACCCGCCTGCTGGACTCGGTCGACGAGTCCAGCGCCCAGGTGCTGGACGGCCGGATCAAGGCACGCATCGTCTTCGAGATGTGAGACACCCGCCCTGTCCGCCGCACGCCGGGTCCCGAAGGGGACCACAGGCGGCGGGCGGGCCTCGTACGGCGGGTCCAACCGGACATCGTCGGATATCGGAAAGGAGAGCACACGTCATGGTCCGCTACGTGTACGAGTTCACCGAGGGCAGCCGGGACATGGCCGGCCTGCTCGGCGGCAAGGGCGCCAATCTGGCCGAGATGACCCGGATGGGCCTACCGGTGCCGCCCGGGTTCACCGTCTCCACGGAAGCGTGCCGTGCCTTCCTCGCCACGGGCGCCGAGCCACCCGGGCTGGCCCACGAGATCTCCGGCCACCTGACCGCCCTGGAGGAGGCCGCCGGGCGGCGGCTGGGGCAGGCGGAGGATCCGCTGCTGCTGTCCGTCCGCTCCGGCGCCCGTTTCTCCATGCCCGGCATGATGGACACGATCCTCGACATCGGTCTCAACGACGCGTCCGTGCTCGGCCTCGCGAAGACCTCCGGGAACGAGCGCTTCGCCTGGGATTCCTACCGCCGCCTCGTACAGATGTTCGGCAGCACCGTGATGGGCGTCGATCCGGCGCTGTTCGAGCAGGCCATGACGCTGCTCAAGGACCTGCGCGGCGCCCCGGACGATCTGCACCTGGACGCCGGCGACCTCGCCCAGCTGGTGGAGACGTACAAGGGCCTGATCAAGTACGAAACCGGGGAGGACTTCCCGCAGCTCCCCGCGGAGCAGCTGCGCCGGGCGGTTCTGGCGGTCTTCGAGTCGTGGAACGGCGAGCGCGCCCGGCTCTACCGCCGTCGCGAGCACATTCCGGACGACCTGGGCACCGCGGTCAACGTGCAGACCATGGTCTTCGGCAACCTCGGCGCCGACTCCGGCAGCGGCGTCGCCTTCACCCGCGACCCGGCCACCGGCGCCCGGGGCGTGTACGGCGACTACCTGTCCAACGCACAGGGCGAGGATGTCGTCGCCGGCATCCGCAACACCGTGCCGCTGGACGAACTGAGCCGTCTGAACCCGGCGGCGTTCACTCAACTGTGCGAACACATGGAGGCGTTGGAGGCCCATTACCGGGATCTGTGCGACATCGAGTTCACCATCGAACACGGCAGGCTGTGGATGCTACAGACCCGGGTCGGCAAGCGCACCGCCGAGGCCGCGTTCGCCCTCGCCGCCGAACTGGTCGACGAGGGGCTCATCAGCGCGGACGAAGGACTGGCCCGCGTCAGTGGGGACGGCCTCGCCCGGCTGATGTTCCCCCGCTTCGACACCTCGGCCTTCGGAGCCCCGCTCACCCACGGCATCCCGGCCTCACCGGGCGCCGCCGTCGGCGCCGCGGTGTTCGACTCCGCCGAGGCGGTCCGCCGTGCCGCCGCCGGGGAGAAGGTCGTCCTCGTACGGCAGGAGACCAACCCCGACGACCTGCCCGGCATGATCGCCGCCCAGGCGGTGCTGACCAGCCGCGGCGGAAAGACCAGCCATGCCGCGGTCGTCGCCCGCGGCATGGGCAAGGTCTGCGTGTGCGGTGCCGAGGAGATCACCGTGGATCCGCAGGGACGCCGCTTCACCGTGGGCGACACCACCGTCGAGGAGGGCGCGGTCATCTCCGTGGACGGCTCCGAAGGCACCGTCTATCCGGGCCCCGCTCCCCTGGTCGACTCCGCAGTGATGCGGTACTTCGAGACGGGCGAGCACTCCGCCGGCCTGGTCGACGCCGTCGCCCGGGCCATGCGACAGGCCGACGGTGTACGGCGGCTGGGTGTGCGGGCCAACGCGGACACGCCCGAGGACGCCGCCCGCGCACGCCGCTTCGGAGCCGAGGGCATCGGGCTGTGCCGCACCGAGCACATGTTCCTCGGCGACCGTCGGCAACTGGTCGAGGCGATGATCCTGGCCCGCACCGACGCCGAACGTGAACGGGCACTGGACTCGCTGCTGCCGCTCCAGCGGCAGGACTTCATCGGGATCCTGGAGGCGATGGACGGCCTGCCGGTCACCATCCGTCTGCTCGACCCGCCGCTCCACGAGTTCCTGCCCGACCGCACCGAACTCGCCGTACGGCTCGCCGCCGCCGAGGCACACGGCAACCCGCCCAGCGCGCACGACGCCGAGCTGCTGGAGGCCGTGAACCGCATGCACGAGGAGAACCCGATGCTCGGCCTGCGCGGTGTGCGTCTGGGCCTGGTGGCGCCTGGTCTGGTCGCCATGCAGGTACGGGCCATCGCGGAGGCGGTCGTCGAACGCAAGCGGGCGGGCGGCGACCCGCGGGCGGAGATCATGGTGCCGCTGATCGACACGGTCGAGGAGCTGCGGCTGGTCCGCGAAGAGGTGGAGCAAGTACTGGCCGAGGTTTCCAAGGCATCAGGTGTCCTCGTCGAGTGCCCGGTCGGCACGATGATCGAGCTGCCCCGAGCCGCCCTCACAGCGGGCCGGATCGCAGAGGAGGCCGAGTTCTTCTCCTTCGGCACCAACGACCTCACCCAGACCACCTGGGGCTTCTCCCGCGACGACGTCGAGGCTGCGTTCTTCTCCACCTACCTCGACAAGGGCATCTTCAAGGTGTCCCCGTTCGAGACGATCGACCGCGACGGCGTGGGCCGCCTGGTCGAGATCGCGGTCGCCGAGGGCCGCGCCGCACGCCCCGACCTGAAGATCGGCGTCTGCGGCGAGCACGGAGGCGACCCCGAATCCGTGCGCTTCTTCCATGGCACGGGCCTCGACTACGTCTCCTGCTCACCGTTCCGGGTCCCCGTCGCCCGCCTGGAAGCGGGCCGGGCCACGCTCACCGGGACGGAGGCCAGCGACAGCAGGTGACACCTCCCGGGAGGGCCGAAGCCGCAAGCCCGGTCTCGGCCCTCCGGGCAGGCCGCCGGTCAAGGTCTGCCGACAGGCCTGTCACCGGTATCGCCCGTCATCCGTGCCCCCGCGCGTTCGGGGTGCCGGTCCTCAAGGACTCGTCGTCTCCCGTCAGCGCAGCGAGACGACGAGTCGCCCCTGTGCGCGCCCGCCCCGCGAGCGGACCGGCCGTGATCACGACGGGACTCACGGCCCGTCCGCCGGGGCCGATCGGCCCTGGGACCGCGGCCGGTCCGGGCGAAAGGCTGGGGCCACTGAGAACGAGAACAAGAAGGAGTGGTCGGCATGACCGGCAAGGTCACTGGAACCCGTGATACCGCCGCCGTTGTCCTGGTACGGGCCGAAGGCGAGGTCGGCGAGGAAGCCCTCGCGTACGCCCGGACCAAGATCGGCGCTGTCGTGAACCGGCCGGGGCTGCCGGCGGTCACCGGCGAGGTGAGGATCGCCAAGGCCGCGGCCCATCACGCCGAGCACCCGTGGTCGGCCGTGGCCGACCTCCGGGTGGGCCGCACCGTCGTGGTCGTTCACGCGCGGGAGGCCACCAGCCAGGAAGTCACCGACCAGTTGCAGGACCGGCTGCGCCGTCAGGTGGAGCGAGCGGCCCACGGGGCCATCGACGCCCACCGGCCGGTCAGCCCGCCGTGGCGGGGCGGGCAGCCGACCGAAGGCCCCGCCGGACTCGACGCGGGACAGCGGGACACCGGCTCGGTGTGACCTGCCGGGCGGGGATCCAGGCAGCGCCAGGACCGCCCCACCGTTGGAACGGCGCCCCGGTCCCGACCACGGCGGCGGCGCACCGCGCCCGTACCTGCGGAACCACCGCGCTTCGCGTGGCTGCCGCCGCCCTCGTGCCCGTGGGCGAGGCGACTGTCCTTCCCCGCTCGACGCCGCGCTTCTCGTCGCCCCACGGCACGATGGGCCGACCGCCTGACCTGCTGTGCGGCGGTTCGGTGCCCCGATCCGGTGCGGCCGGGAAGAGGGCGGGTCGGCCCGGGACGAAGGACCGGTTGGCCCCTGCGCCGTCAGGCCGGCACGCGGGAGGCTGAAAGGGCATCGGGGGGACGGCCACCCGGGACCGTCCAACGGGACAGCAACGGTCGGACCGGCCGTACTCACCCCGCGAGTACCGGCCCCCGATGCCCACCCGCAGGAGCAGGAAGCCCCGCGGGGACCCGCCGGCCCGCAGGGGCCGTAGGCAATGGACCCGGTTGCGCTCCGTGCGCACCACCGGCGAAGGGAACTTCCATGAAGACCTCCAAAGTCGGCGAGGTGATGACGTCCGATGTCGTCGGAGCACGCCGGGAGACGCCGTTCAAGGATGTGGCGCAGCTGCTGGCCCGGCACCGGATCAGTGGCCTGCCGGTGGTGGACGCCGACGACAAGGTTCTCGGCGTGATCTCCGAGACGGACCTGATACGCCGGCAGGCGGCTCAGGCCGAACAGGGCCACCCGGGACGCCGGTTCCGGCTTCCGGCGCTGCGCCGGAAGGTGCGGTTCGCAGCCGCCAAGGCCCGTGCCATGACCGCCGGACAGCTGATGTCGACACCCGCGATCACCGTCCATCCGGAACAGCCCGTCGCGGACGCCGCACGGGTCATGGAGCGCCACCACATCGAACGGCTGCCGGTGGTGGACGAGGAGGACCGCCTGATCGGCATCGCCACCCGTCGCGACCTGTTGCGGGTCTTCCTGCGCACCGACGACGAGATCGGCCAGGAGATCATCGACGAGGTCCTGACGCGCTCCATGTGCCTGCCGCCCCACACGGTCATCGTCTCCGTCCACGACGGTACGGTCACTCTGGAGGGACGCCTGGAGCGCCGCAGCGACATCCCGCTGGTGGTCCAGCTGGTCTGGCGGGTGGACGGCGTGGTGGGCGTGATGAACAGCCTCACCTTCCGCATGGACGACACCCGCCCGCCCGAGAAGCACCCGTCGCGGCGGATCGCCCACCACTGGCTCCCCGAGCGTTAGTCCCTGGCGCCGCCGCGGCGCACAGTGCCGATCCCCCGCGATGCCCCTCCCGTACGGCAAGTCGCCGGTCTTCCGGCCCCTGACCTCGACAACGGAGGCACAATCCCCATGACCCGACAGGACGCCCGAACCCGAGCCGCCGCCCCTGACGGCGCGCCCTCCGAGACCGCCGTCGCGGTGGACCGACTGGTCACCAACGGGCTCAAGGCGCTCTCCGACTACGAGGCACTGACGCAGGAACAGATCGACCACATCGTGAAGAAGGCATCGGTCGCCGCCCTCGACCAGCACACCGCGTTGGCCCTGCTCGCCGTGGAGGAGACCGGCCGCGGCCTCTTCGAGGACAAGGCCGCCAAGAACATGTTCGCCTGCGAGCACGTCACGCACAGCATGGGCCCCATGAAGACCGTCGGCGTCATCGCCCGCGACGACATCGACGACATGATCGAGATCGCCGAACCGGTCGGCGTCGTGTGCGCGGTCACTCCCGTCACCAACCCGACCTCCACCACGATCTTCAAAGCGCTCATGGCGCTCAAGACCCGCAACCCCGTCGTTTTCGCCTTCCACCCCTCCGCCCAGCGGTGCAGTGCCGAGGCGGCCCGCATCGTGCGCGACGCGGCCGTCGCCGCGGGAGCCCCGAAGCACTGCGTGCAGTGGATCAAGTCACCGTCGATCGAGGCGACCGGTCAGCTGATGCACCACCCCGGGGTCTCGCTGATCCTGGCGACCGGCGGCAACGCGATGGTGAAGGCCGCGTACTCGGCGGGGAAGCCCGCACTCGGCGTCGGCGCGGGCAATGTCCCGGCGTACGTGCACAAGAGCGCCAAGCTGCGCCGGGCCGTCAACGACCTGGTGCTGTCCAAGTCGTTCGACAACGGCATGATCTGTGCCTCCGAGCAGGCCGTCATCCTGGACAGTGAGATCTACGACGCGGCCCTGGCCGAGTTCCGTACGCTGCACGCCCACCTGGCGACGGCCGAGGAGAAGGCGAAGCTGGAGGCGTTCCTCTTCCCGGCCGACAAGGCCGCGGGCAAGGGCTGCGAGCCCAAGGTCAACGCGGCGGCCGTCGGGCAGAGCCCGTCGTGGATCGCCGAACAGGCCGGCTTCAGCGTGCCGGAGGGCACCTCGATCATCCTCGTCGAGGCCGAACGGGTCGGCCCGCACGAGCCGTTGACCCGCGAGAAGCTCTGCCCGGTCCTCGCCGTGCTGCGAGCGGGCTCCGAGCAGCAGGGCTTCGACCTGGCCGCCGACATGGTGGCGTTCCACGGCCAGGGCCACACCGCTGTCGTCCACACCGGGGACGAGGCGCTGGCCGAGGCGTACGGCACCCGTATGAAGGCAGTACGGGTCATCGTCAACGCGCCCTCCTCGCAGGGTGCCATCGGCGGCATCTACAACAGTCTGCTGCCGTCACTGACGCTCGGCTGCGGCTCCTGGGGAAGCACGTCGGTGTCGAACAACGTCTCGGCCGCCCAGCTGCTGAACATCAAGCGGGTCACCACCCGCCACAACAACCTGCAGTGGTTCAAGGTCCCGCCGAAGATCTACTTCGAGCCGGGATCCATCCGGTACCTCACCTCGATGCCGGACGTGCACCGTGTCACCGTCGTCACCGACGCGACCATGACCCGCCTCGGATTCGTGGACCGGATCGAGCGTGTGCTGCGGCGACGCCGTGAGCCGGTCACCATCCAGGTCATCGACAACGTCGAACCCGAGCCGAGCATCGACTCCGTCCGGCGCGGCGCCCGCCTCATGGGCGACTTCCGCCCCGACACCGTCATCGCTCTCGGTGGCGGCTCCCCCATGGACGCGGCCAAGGTCATGTGGCTGCTGTACGAGCAGCAGGCCGAGGGCAAGGACGTCGACTTCGCCGACATGCGGCACAAGTTCTCCGACATCCGCAAGAGGGCCTTCCGCTTCCCCGTCCTGGGCAGGCTGGCCCGTCTGGTGTGCATCCCCACCACCTCCGGCACAGGCGCGGAGGTCACCCCGTTCGCCGTCATCTCCGACCCCGCCACCGGAAAGAAGTACCCACTGGCCGACTACTCGCTCACCCCGAGCGTCGCCATCGTCGACCCGCTGCTCACCGCCGACCTGCCCCCGGCTCTCGCGGCGGACAGCGGCTTCGACGCCCTCACACACGCCATCGAGGCGTATGTGTCCGTGTACGCGAACGACTTCACCGACGGACCCGCCCTGCACGCCATCAGGCTCATATTCGACAACCTGGACGCCGCGGTGAACGACCGCGCGGGCAGTGTCGAGGCGCAGGAGAGGATTCACAACGCCGGCACCATCGCCGGTATGGCCTTCGGCAACGCCTTCCTCGGCATCGTCCACGCCATGTCCCACACTCTCGGCGCCACCTTCCGCATCGCCCACGGACGTACCAACGCCGTGCTCCTGCCGCACGTCATCCGCTACAACGGCACCGTCCCCACGAAGCTGACCGGCTGGCCCAAGTACGAGAGCTACCGCGCCCCCGAACGCTTCCAGGACATCGCCCGCACCCTCGGCCTGCCCGCCGCCACCCCCGCCGAGAGCGTCGAGTCCCTCGCCGCCGCGGTGGAACGGCTGCGGACCGCCGTCGGCATCGAGCCCTCCTTCCAGGCCCTCGGCGTCGACGAACGCGCCTTCCTCGACGCCCTGCCCCGACAGGCCCTCAACGCCTTCGAGGACCAGTGCGCGCCGGCCAATCCACGCATGCCGATGCTCGACGACATGCAGCAGCTCATGAAGGCGGCCTACTACGGCCCCGCCGACGTGCCTGGCGAGTAGGAGCGGTCGTCGGGCGGCTGCCTGGGCGGGCATCCCGAACGGCAGCCGCGCCCAGACCCTGCCCAGGCCCCAGGTGGCGCCGGCTCCCGCGAGGGCGAGGGCGACAAGGACGACGGCGCAGATCAGGTGGTGGTCGATGAACTGATTCATCGACATGCTCGCCACACCCTCGGACAGGTGCTCGGCGGGCCGACCACTCCGCGATCCACATCAGCGCCGTCGTCGCGGTCCCGGCGACGGCCGCGAGCCGCAGGCCGGGACGAGCGTCATGACAGTCCACAACCACCGGCAACGGCAACGGCACTCGGGATTCCACCTCCCGTCCCTGCGCAGGACCCGGGCGGCGGCACCGGAGTCCGCCGACCCGGGCTTGTCGCGGGCATGGGCGAGGGCGGTTCGGGGGTGATGTGCCGGTGGGTCCGGGAGTGCAGGACGCGCAGTCGGGCGCCGCGACGCTCCGTCTTGCGGAAGGCGTACGCAGCCACGTCCGCGTCGGTGTCGTCGGCCAGGCCCGGCCGCACTCCGCCGCCGTCCCCGCACGGGTGATCACCGCGTACGACCGGCAGCGGACCGGGCGCGTCCACGGCCGGACGCCGGCTCACCGAACCGAGCAGCGGACCGGGCGGGCCCGCCCGGTCCGCGGGCGCCGACGACAGTGAGCGCGGCGCCGTCACTCGCTCGCGCCGGCGCCTCCACAGCGCCGCCCTGCGCGGCGGACACCACCACCGGCAGGGCCGGGGTGACGCTGTCGGACCGTGGAAGCGGCCGATGCCAGGACGGGTCCCGCCTCGTCGTGGTCGGACCCGGCGTACACGACGTGGAGCGCGACACCACGCCGCGCCGCCTCGTCCGAGGCCTGGTCCAACGCCCGTACGGCGACCGGTGAGCCGTCCACTCCGACGGCCACGCAGCGGAGCGTCCTGGTGCTCTTCCCTACTGTTCCGTGTTCGGGTGCCGGATGTCCGGCGGAAGAGGACCGAGAACGGTGGCGAGCCGGCCACCAGTCGGCCCGACCGGTTCCCACGGTGGGTCCCGGCCGGGCGCAGGCGGCGATGTCGGCGTCAGAACGCGGTCAGGCCCCGCTCCCGGAACTGTTCCCGGACCCGCTGGACCAGCTCGGGCCCCGGGCTCGGGGTGTCCCGGAGGGGGAAGGGCAGGCCGAGAGCGTCGTATTTCGCGGTGCCGAGTCTGTGGAACGGCAGGACCTCCACGCGGTCGATGTTGCCGAGGCCGGCGAGGAAACCGGCGAGGCCGTCGACGGCTTCCGGGTCGTCGGTCCGGCCGGGGACCAGGACGTAGCGGATCCACGTCCTGCTGCCGAGCCGGTCCAGGCGGGTGGCGAAGTTCAGGGTCGGGGCGAGTTCCCCGCCGGTCAGCTCGCGGTAGGCGCGGACGTCGAAGGACTTGATGTCGAGCAGGACCAGGTCGGTGTCGGCGAGGAGTTCGTCGGTGGCGCGGGCGCCGAGGAAGCCGGACGTGTCCAGGGCCGTGTGCAGCCCGGCCTCCTTGCAGCGGCGCAGTACCGCGGCGGTGAAGGCCGGCTGGAGGAGCGGCTCGCCACCCGTGACGGTCACTCCTCCCCCGGCCGTGGTGATGAAGCCCCGGTACTTCTCGATCTCCGCCGTCACCTCGTCGACCGTGGCCTCCCGGCCGTCCCGCATGTGCCAGGTGTCGGGGTTGGCGCAGTACAGACAGCGCAGCGGGCAGCCGCTCACGAAGAGGACGAACCGGGTCCCGGGGCCGTCCACTCCCGTGGACAGGTCCCAGGAGTGGATCCGGCCCGTCACCGGCGACACTGTGGTGCTCACAGCGATTCGTGGAAGGTGCGGCTGATCACGTCGAGCTGCTGCTCGCGGGTCAGGCGGACGAAGTTGACGGCGTATCCGGAGACCCGGATCGTCAGCTCGGGGTACTTCTCCGGGTGTTCCATGGCGTCCTCCAGGGTCGCCCGGTCCAGGACGTTGACGTTCATGTGGAAGCCGCCGGAGGCCATGTAGGCGTCGAGGATGCCGACAAGGTGGCCCGGCCGCTCGCCCGGGTTGTGCCCGAGCCCCTCGGGGGTGATGGTCGTGGTCAGGGAGATGCCGTCGCGGGCGTGCTCGTACGGCAGTTTGGCGACCGACAGGGCGGAGGCGGCCACCCCGTGCCGGTCCCGGCCGTTCATCGGGTTGGCGCCGGGCGCGAAGGGCTCTCCGGCGCGCCGGCCGTCGGGGGTGTTGCCGGTGTGCTTGCCGTAGACAACGTTCGAGGTGATCGTCAGCACCGACTGGGTGTGCTCGGCGTTCCGGTAGGTGGGGTACTCGCGCACCTTCGCCATGAAGGACTTCACGAGGTCGACCGCGATGGAGTCGACACGGTCGTCGTTGTTGCCGTACGCCGGGAACTCGCCCTCGGTCTCGAAGTCGACGGCCAGCCCGGTGGCGTCCCGGATCACCTTCACCCGGGCGTGCCTGACGGCGGAGAGGCTGTCGGCGGCCACCGACAGTCCGGCGATGCCACAGGCCATGTAGCGGTGCACCGGGTGGTTGTGCAGCGCCATCTCGATACGCTCGTAGGCGTACTTGTCGTGCATGTAGTGGATGACGTTGAGGGTGTTGACGTACGTCTGCGCCAGCCAGTCCAGCACGCGGTCGTACGCGGCCGACAGCTCCCCGTACTCCAGGTACTCGCCGGTCAGCGGGCGGGACTCGGGGGCGATCTGCTCACCGCTCATCTCGTCCCGACCGCCGTTGATCGCGTACAGCAGCGCCTTGGCAAGGTTCACCCGCGCCCCGAAGAACTGCATCTGGCGGCCCACCGCCATCGCCGACACGCAGCAGGCGATCGCGGTGTCGTCGCCGGTGCGCGGGCGCATCAGGTCGTCGCACTCGTACTGCACGGCGCTGGTGTCGATGGACACCTGGGCGCAGAACTCCTTGAACCCGGGCGGCAGTCGGGGCGACCACAGGACGGTCAGGTTGGGCTCGGGGGCCGGGCCGAGGTTGTAGAGCGTCTGCAGGAAGCGGAAGGACGTGCGGGTGACCAGCGTGCGGCCGTCCTCGCCGATGCCGCCGATGGACTCGGTCACCCAGGTCGGGTCGCCGGAGAACAGGGCGTCGTACTCGGGGGTGCGCAGGAACCGCACGATCCGCAGCTTGATCACGAAGTCGTCGATCAGCTCCTGGGCGCGCGTCTCGTCGATCAGGCCTTCCTCCAGATCCCGCTGCACGTAGACGTCCAGGAAGGTGGAGGTACGGCCCAGTGACATCGCGGCGCCGTTCTGCTCCTTCACCGCGGCCAGGAAGCCCAGGTAGAGCCACTGCACGGCCTCGTGCGCGGTGGCGGCCGGACGGGAGACGTCACAGCCGTACGAGGCCGCCATCCGCGTCAGCTCGCCCAACGCCCGTATCTGTTCGGCGAGTTCCTCACGGTCCCGGATGACGTGCTCGGTGGACGGCCGGGAGTCGAGCAGGGCCTTCTCGGCCCGCTTGGCCTCGATCAGCCGGTCGGTGCCGTACAGGGCGACGCGCCGGTAGTCGCCGATGATCCGGCCGCGGCCGTAGGCGTCGGGCAGCCCGGTGATGATCCCGGCCCTGCGGGCGGCGCGCATCTCGGGGGTGTACGCGTCGAAGACACCGTCGTTGTGCGTCTTGCGATACGTCCCGAAGACGCGGGTGACGAAGGGATCCGCCTTGTAGCCATATGCCTTCAGGCTGTTCTCGACCATGCGCAGCCCGCCGTTCGGCATGATGGCCCGCCGGAGCGGGGCGTCGGTCTGCAGACCGACGATCAGCTCCCGGTCGCGGTCGATGTATCCCGGCCGGTGCGAGGTGATGGTGGACGGCAGGCCCGGGTCGACGTCGAAGATCCCCTTGCGCCTCTCCTCGGGGAAATGAACGCTGACCTTGCGCCAGACCATGAGGGTGCGCTCGGTCGGACCGGCCAGGAACGCCGAGTCGCCCTCGTACGGCGTGTAGTTGGTCTGGATGAAGTCACGAACGTCGATGCGGTCGCGCCAGCGCGTCCCGCCGAAGCCTCGCCACGCCTCGGTCCTTCGGCTGCCAGCTGTCACCGTCGTGGTCATTGCCGGATGTCCTCTCCCTGTTCGCATACGCGCGTCATTCGCACACGTGCGTCTCTCACTGCCGATGCTCGTCTTCCGGCGTGCTCGCGCGCAGTGCCGGAGGGGGCCCGCGAACGGTGCCGTCCGTCCCTGGGCCATGGGGCCGTTCGGCCCGCCGGCCCCGCCCCGACGGGCTTCAGCCGATGGACAGTTCAGGACGGACGAGCGTCCCCGACCGCCCGTGGACGATCTCGTATGCCGCGTCGAGGGCACCGATCGCGGCCAGGCCACCGGTCCGCTCGACGAACCGGGCCGCGGCCTCTGCCTTGGGGCCCATCGAGTCGTCGGGGAAGCCGCAACGGCGCAGGTCGGCCGGAGTGGCGTCCAGGATGGGCCGTTGGTGCCGGGTGCCGTAGCCGGCGTAGACGTACGGCACGTCGGTGAGGATCAGCAGGAAGTCGGCCTTGAGGTCTTCGGCGAGCAGGGCCGCGGTGAGGTCCTTGTCGATGACCGCGTCCACTCCGTGCAGCGCTCCCGTGTCGTCGTCGGCGGTGACGGGGACTCCCCCGCCGCCGGCGCAGATGACCAGCACGCCGCAGGTGAGCAGGTCGTGGATGGCCTCGGTCTCCACGACGGCCTCGGGTGAGGGGGAGGCGACGACCTGGCGCCACCCGGTTGCGTCCTCGGCGATGTGCCAGCCGCGCCTTCGCGCGAGGGAGCGGGCGACATCCCCGGGGTACACGGGACCGACGCGTTTCGTGGGCCGCGCGAAGGCCGGATCGTCGGGTCGCACCAGGGTGTGGGTGACGAGCGCGACGATCTTGCGGCCGGGAATCGCGTCGTGCAGGGTCCGGGCCAGCAGCGAGCCGATCAGCCCCTCGGTCTGGGCGCCGAGCAGGTCCAGCGGACGAGGGGCGGTCAGGACCGGGTCCGCCGCGCTCTCCATGGCGAGCAGGCCGATCTGCCGCTCGTTGCCATGGGTGATGACGACCTCGTGTTCGAGGGCGAGGGCGGCGACGGCGGTGGCCACCCGGTCGCTGTTCACCTGCTGCACTGCCGTGTCGGGACGATCACCCCGGCGCAGCAAGGCGTTGCCGCCGAGGGCGATGACGATGCGCACGGTTCAGTCCTCCAGGGTGGCGACCAGCACGGCTTCGATGGTGTGCAACCGGTTCTCCGCCTGGTCGAAGACGGTTCGGGTGGGCGGTGGAAAGGCCTCGCCGGTGATCTCCGGCCGGTCGAGGCCCTGGGTGTCGAACGGTTCCCGGTCCAGGCGGGTTCGGTGGTCACGAGGCGCCCGGCAGGTGCCGGGCGCCGACGGCTGCACCTCGGGAGCCGGTTCAGGCGTGCGGTACGACGGCGACGGGGCAGCCGACGTGATGCAGGGCCGCGTGCGTCACGGGCCCGATGTGCGTTCCGAGGTGGCTGTCCCGTGTACGGCGCCCCACCACGACCAGGGAGGCCCCGGACGACGCGCGCACCAGTGTGGATGCCGCCCGTCCTTCGGAGACGGTCTCGGTCACGGAGACCCCGGGATACTTCTCGGCCCACGGACGAAGCGTCGCGACGACGGCGCGTTCCTGGACCGCGAGCAGTTCCGGCCCGGTGTCCGTGATCGCACGAAGGTCGGCGCCGTCGGCCGACGGAACGCTGAAGGCGTGGATGACGTGCAGGGCGGCGCCGTAGCGGCGGGCCGCCTCGAAGGCGAACTCGATCAGTTCGTCGCAGGGACGTCGGATGTCCAGCCCGAGGACGACATCGCGGTACGGAATCCCCGGGATCTCCTCCGGCGAGACACCGTCCGGGGCCGGCAGGTGCTCATCGGCCGCGGCCTCGCCCGCACGGACGAGCACCACGGGCCGCGGGGACCTTGCGACGACCCGCTGGGACACGGAGCCGACCAGGAACCCCGCGATCCCGCCGAGCCCGCGGGAGCCGAGCACCAGCAACTCCGACTCCTCGGCCGCCTCGAGCAGAGCGGCGACCGCGGAGCCGGACACCAGCCGGTCGACGATCCGCAGCCCGGGATGCGCGGCACGGACGCTCATCACCGCCTGGTCCAGGGTCCTCTCGGCCCAATCGCCCTCACTCGCGTCCGCCGGTACGGAGGGGGACGGGTGGGGGTGCCACATCCAGGCGTGCACCAGCCTCAGTGAGGCTCCGCGACGCAGGGCTTCCCGGGCCGCCCAGTGCGCGGCCGCGAGACTTTCGGTGGAACCGTCGACTCCTGCGGTGACCTGCCGAACCATGCCGCCTGCCTCCTCCGTCCGAGCCTGCTTGCTCTTCCGGTCCGAGCGTTGCGCAGGAACGGGCTTGTGGGCAGGGGCCGTACAGGCCCTTCAAGGACCCTTTCGGCCCCACTCCCGTGTCCGGAGGGCTCACACGCGTGCCGGCGTCCGCTCAGGGACGACCAGGGTTCAGTGACGGACCAGGGTCCGAACAGGCTCACGAGACGCCTCGGCCGTCCGTGCGGCCGTCTGCCGACGACGCATGCGGCGCCGCTGCGCCCGTACCACCAGCGCGTCGAGCGCGGCGCTGAGCACGAAGGCGACCGCCATGGAGGTAACCAGGAGGACGGCGAACAGCCTCCAGAACTCCGGGGTCAGTGACGTACCCACGATGAACACCCCCTTCCGACGGGTTGTCTCCCGACTTCATCGAACCGCGGGACCCGTTGCGGCACAGGGGGCCCAAGGGCTCTGCCGGGGTACCGGGCGTCCCGGCCCCCCAAGGCCGGGTGGCCCATGGCCTGTGAGGGGGCACGAGACGACGCTGGACCCGACAGGTTCGTACACACGATCGGAGGCACGTCGTGAATGCTCCCGCCACGGCCGGCATGCTGCGGGCGCTGCCCGCCGAGCACCGGCACCGGCTGATGCGCTTCGCCCGGGAGGTCTCGTTCTCCCAGGGCACCCGTCTCTTCGAGGAAGGTGGCAGGGCGGACCGGTTCTGGATCATCCGCAGCGGCACCGTCGACCTCGACATGCACGTGCCCGGCCGCCGCGCGGCCGTCATCGAGACCCTCAGGCACGACGAACTCATCGGCTGGTCCTGGCTGTTCTCTCCGCACGCCTGGCACCTGGGTGCCGAGGCGACCAGCCCGGTACGCGCATACGAGTTCGACGCCACCACGATCCGGTCGATGTGCAAGGACGACCCCGCGCTCGGTCAGAGCGTCGCCCAGTGGGCAGGGGACATCCTCGCCCACCGCCTGCGCTCGGCCCGGACCCGACTGCTGGACCTGTACGCCCCCTTCGGCAGCGGCGGTCTCCGGTGACCGCGTCACCGGAACCGAATCCCCGGCGAGGGGCGATGCACGGCAACCCGCACATCGTGAGCGACGTCATGAGCACGACCGTCGCCACCGCCCGCCGCGAGGCCGGCGGTGGCGACGGACGGGTCGTCGGGGCCGTCTCCGAGGCGGACCCGCTGCCCAAGGAGGAGGCACGGACCATGGCACACGCGAAGGTCGGACGACTGCCCGTCGTCGACGACGTGGGCGTGCTGCCGGGCATCGTCAGCCGCGCCGACCTGCTGAAGGTGTTCCTTCGCAGGGACGAGGACATCGCGGAGGAAATCCGCCGGGAGGTCGTGTCGTACCTCTTCCCCGCCCCGGCGTCAGCCGTCCGCGTCAGCGAGAACGGGCCGCCGTCCTGACCCCGGGAGTTGACCAGCCTCACGGGATCGCCTCCCGTCGTCTCCGGACACCAGGAAGGCCACCGGACCGACGGCCGGGCCTCGCCCTGCGTTCGGGTCCGCAGACGGACCACGCGCCCGCCCGCGCCGTCCCGCGAAGTGAGGTCGGGCCCTTCGGAACCGGATAGGGCCGTACGGCCCCTCCTGATGCCAGGCACGTGGAGGTCACTCTGGGATCCGCTCACGACAAGCCCCGCCGCCCCGTCGGCGTAGGGCGGGGAGGAGTTCCCGATGCGCTCTGCGGTTCTCACTGTCCCGAACCTGGAGGACCTGGTCTCCGCGGCCGTGGCCGCCCCCTCGATCCACAACACACAGCCCTGGCGGTTCCGACTCGCTCCGGACGCCGTCACGCTGGAGATCCGTGCCGCAGCGGAGCGCGCGCTGCGGCACATCGATCCGACCGGGCGCGCCCTGCACCTCTCCGTGGGCTGCGCGGTGCTCAACCTCCGGGTAGCGGTGGCCCACTTCGGGCGGGAACCGGTGACCCGGCTGCTGCCCAGGCCCGACGAGCCGGATCTGCTCGCGACCGTGCGGCTCGGCGGCCCCACCGCCGCCTCCTCCACACCGCACCTGTACGACGCGCTGTGGCGTCGGCACAGCAGCCGCTTCCCGTATTCGGAGCGGCCGCTGCCCGGCGCCGTCCTGACCGAGCTCGCGGAGGCCGCGCACGCCGAAGGCGCCCTGTTGAGCCGTCCCGGGCCGGGCGAGGCCGACGACCTGCTGCAGCTCACCCGCGAGGCCGAGCACCGCAACAGGGCCGACCCCGACCGGGCCTCCGAGAGCCGCCGCTGGGTGCACGAACCGAACGGTGCCGCCCTCGGTATGCCGCCCGGGACACTGGGCCCGCAGGACTTCCGGGACCGGATCCCCATGCGGGACTTCGGAGCCCACCGGCACCCGGCCGTGCTGACCGCCCGGCCCTTCGAGGCACGGCCGACCCTGATGGTGCTCTCCACGGGACACGACCGGCGCGCCGACTGGCTCCGAGCCGGCCAGGCGCTCGAACGCGTCCTGCTCACGGCCACCGCGCACGGTGTACGGGCATCCCTGCTGCACCAGGCACTGGAGTGGCCCGACCTGCGCGACCGGCTCGGACGCGCGCCCGGCGACCGGCACGCTCACGCCCAGATGGTGCTCCGCCTCGGATACGGACCGGAGGGACCGCCTTCCCCGCGCAGGACAGCAGAACAGGTGCGGGCCTAGGAACCCTGTCAGCCGCCCGCTGAGCGCGGCGGCGCGCCCCGCGTGCCGACTGCGCCTGGTCGGACCGCGGGAGTGGGTGTGGGTGTGCGCGGAGGGCGCTCGCCCGGTCGTCGTCTTCGCGGGGGCGGGACACGGCAGGCAAGGACGGCGCCACCGAACGGGGCTCGGAACATCTCAACCCGCGTGTAGCCCCTGTGCGGCCGGCCGCCGGTCTCACCCCGGTTCGGGTACGACGGCGACCGGGCAGGCGGAATGGTGCGGGACCGCGTGGGCGACCCGGCCTGGCCGGAGCCCGAGGTGGCCTCGCGGCGGCGGGCGCCGACGTCGAGCAGATCGGGGCCCCATACGAGGCGTCCGGCAGCCCTTCGGGGGCGTGGCCCTTGATGGCGGGCCGCCGCACTTCCACGCTCGCGGGGGTGTCACGCAGCCGCTCCGGCGTCTCGGTGGCCTGCTCCTCGTACGCTCGGGCGGGTTTCCCTACCGGCAGCGGACGGCCGGTGGTCCGGTGCGCGGGGCACCGCCAGGCCCGTACGCCCGCCGGCGGAACCCCACGCCCCGCGCCTCCTCGAAGCGAAGCGCACGGCCGCGGACGGTTCCGGTGTCGCCGACACCCACGACGACGTGTCCGCGGACCGCGGGCATCACCCGGTTGTCGTGACGGGTCCCCAGGGCAAGAGCGCCCGGGTGCCGGCCCTCCCCCACCAGCGCGTACTCCGGCATTTCCGGCGGCACACCGGTGGACACCTTCGGGGCCCTGTGTCAGTCGTGCGCGACGACGGCGACGGGGGCTGCGGCGTGATGCAGGACGGCGTGCGTGACGGGGCCGATGTGTGCACCGAGCGGGCTTCGGCGGACCCGTCGGCCCACGACGACCAGGGATGCCTCCCGCGAGGCGTCGACCAGGTGCACGGCGGGACTGCCGGCGCGGGACTCCTCGACGACCGTGACGGCCGGGTACTTCTCCTTCCAGCGGTGCAGCACCTCGGCCAGCGCGGCAGCGTCCTGCTTTGCCAGCAGGGCGTCGAGTTCGGGGTCGGCGGGCAGACCGTACGCGAAGTACGGCGGCAGGCTCCAGGCGTGGACGATCCGCAGGGGTGTGACGCGACGGGCCGCCGCCTCGAAGGCGAAGGTGATCACCGCGTCGTCAGGGCTGTCGGTGTCGAGCCCGAGAACCACGGGCCCGAACGGGGTCCCGGCGAACGGGACCGCGGACGGATCCGTCGCATGCCCGTCCGCGAGCCGTTCCCCGGCACGGACCAGGACCACCGGCTGCTCGGCTTGTGCCACGACGGCCTGGCCCACGGAACCGACGAGGAATCCACCGATACCGCCCAGCCCTCGGGAGCCCAGGACCATCAGTGCGGCGTCCTTCGCCGCCTTCGTCAGCACCTCGGCGGGCCGACCGGGAACCTGATCCACGATCACGTCCAACCCGGGGTGCCGCAGCCGGACTTCCTCGGCCGCCTCGCGCAGGATGCTCCCGCGCCCATCGGCCGGGGGTACACCGAGGAGCGGCGCCAGGGCCATCGGTGCGGGAACCGCCTCCCAGACGTGGACCAGTTCGAGCGGAAGGAAACGCCGCTTCGCCTCGCGGGCCGCCCACTCGGCGGCGGCACGGCTCTCGGCCGAACCATCGAGACCTACGACAACACTGCGGACCATGGTTTCTGCCTCCTGAACGGGGATGTGAACCCAGCCTGGTGGTCGCGGGGGTCTGCGGTGCAGGGGCCACAGGTCCCCGACCGGGGCCGGTGGGCCCTGTGGGCCGACAGGCGCGGGGAGGGCAACGGCCACCTGCACGGGGCCTGTCGGACAGCCAGGACAGGCGCAGTCACCTGGTCCGCCGGACAGGTGCCGGGTTGTGCGTGGTCAGGGCGGCAGGTGTCGCCGGGACGGGCGGACGGGGTTTTCGTGGTCGGCGTGCGGTCGCAGCCGACCTCGTGGGCCGGGGCTCTGGTGATGTCCCCGCACCGGGCGACGGCCCGGCCGGTACCCCGGCCGTACGGGCGGGACGGCCGCGTCGGCAGATCCGGCCCGTGCGTTCCCTTCCGGTCATCGGGGCCGTACGCCGCCGGACAGCGGGCCGATCGGCCCTGCCGACGCGGCAGCCCCGGCTGACACCGTGTCACCGGGCCGCACAGGGCCCCCGTCCACCCCAAGGAGGTCCTCGCCATGCCCCGTACCGTGACTGTCGGACTGGACGGCTCGCCCGAAAGCCTGGCCGCAGCGGAGTGGGCCGCGCGCGAAGCGGAACTGCGGGGCCTCGCCCTGCACCTGATCCATGCCTGGGACGGGCAGCCCCGCGTCCAGCCGGTGCCCGGCGACGCGGCGCACCGGCACCGGGGCAGCCGCATCCTGCGGGAGGCGACAGAGCGGCTGCACGAACGCCACCCGGATCTGGAGATCACGTCGGAGCAGGTCCGCCGGCCGCCCGTGACCGCGCTGCTGACGGCGTCCGGCGACGCCGACCCGCTGGTCATCGGCTCCCGGGGCCTGAGCGGCGTCACCGGCTTCCTGGTCGGCTCCACCGGGCTCGGCCTCCTGGCGCAGACCGAACGGCCCGTCGTCCTCGTACGCTCCGGGGCACGCGCAGACCACGAGCACCTGCCGGACGCGGACGGCCACCCCTCGACCGCCACACCCTTCCGGGACGTCGTACTGGGGCTCGATCACGAGAACCCCGACGACGGAGTCATCGCCTTCGCGTTCGAGGCCGCGGCCCGTCGCGGGGCGGGACTGCGCGTGGTGCACGGCTGGAGCCTGCCGCCTCACTTCACCCACGGGCTCACCACGGACCGGGGACCGGTCAGTGGACCGGACCGCCAGGAGGAGGGCTCCGTCGAGGCGGTCCTGGCGCCGTGGCGCGAGAAGTTCCCCGGCGTCGGGGTCGTCGAGCAGGCCGCGGTCGGGAGCGCGGCCGGACACCTGGTGGACGCCTCGGCCGACGCGTCGCTGGTCGTCGTCGGCCGGCGCATCCGCCACGCCCCGCTCGGCGCTCGTATCGGGCCCGTGACCCATGCAGTACTGCACCACGCCACGGCACCGGTCGCGGTCGTCCCGCATCACTGACCGGGGATGCGGATACCTCAACGAGCCGTGACCACGCCCGGAACCCCCGCGTTTCGTCTCGCCGGTCGTTCCGATACGGCAGCGCAACCCGTCCCCACCTGCGGACCTCGACCGAGGCGGAGCGGCGAGAGGGACGGTCGCCCCACGCCGGGACCCGAGGCCTCCGCAAGATCCTGTCCGGGGCCGGGCCGACACCGATCATCCGCACCAGGTGGAGCAGTTCCTGGCAGGACCGATGTCACGCTTGTCGAGAACGACGTCACGGCTGGCGCCGGGACACGTGGCGTCAGCATGCCCGAACTACCCGAACTCCAGAACATCCCCGACGGGTCGGCGGGGCGTGGCAGGGCCCCTGGGGCCGTATCCGAGGCGCAGCACCATCTGTACGTGGCCCTTGCCCTCCACCGGGTCACGGACCAGCGGCCGAAGGTCGGAGGTCTCCAACGGATGGGAAGTGACTGAGGTGGCCAGGTCGGCCGAAGTGGCCTCCAGCAGGACACGCTCCAGTGCCTGACCGGCACGCAGCCAGTCCGCGGGCGTGTCGCCGGGGGTGCTGAGCAGCCCCAGGTGCGGGGTGTGTTCGAAGGTGGTGGCGCCTCGGTCGGCCACTGGTCGGCGGCCGGCGAAGTCCCGTTGCGGGGCCTTGCCGTCGCGGCGGCGCGGGCCGAAAGCGTATTCGGGGACGCCGTCCACGGCGGTGTCCGCCTCCGTGCCGAGCCGGGTCCAGCGGTCGAGATCGACCCTGCGGTCGGGGTCCAGGACATCCCGGCTCTCCGCGTCGTCCACCAGGCCGAGCACGGTCTCGGTATGCCAGGGACCGGCGAAGAGCAGCTGGGCTCCCTCCCGTGTCGCGGCCCTTCTCAACTCGTCCCGCACCTCCTGGGGCAGTTCCTTGTCGGCGAAGGGATGGCGGCTGGTGTGCCGCTGCCGGATCGCCTGGTGCAGCCGCGTCAGGTCGTCGTCGCGCGGCCGCCCGGCCGGGTCGGCCAACTGGACGGCGGCGAACAGCAGCGGGTCGCCCGGCTCGGGCAGCGGCCGGACCTCCGGGATCAGGCCCGCGTGCGCGGCGGCGACGCGCAGGTTGAACAGCGCGGCCCCGCAGCCGATGTGCAGCGCCCGGTTGCCGGGATCGGACCGGGGCATGGCCCGCTCGGGATCGCCGCGCAGCAGAAGCAGTCGCTCGGTGGCGACGAAGCGGAAGCGCCAGGGCTGGGCGTTGTGCATGGACGGAGCCGCCGTGGCGGCGGCGACCAGCGCGGTCACCGTCTTCCGATCGAGCTCTCGCAGGGGCATCGCACCCTCCTCACACACCCGTCACCCACCACCGTAGTGCGACTGCCGGACACTCACATGACCGGACAGGTAGACCATCCGGTCCGCCGGTGGCGGCGGTACGGTTCCCCGTCCCCGCCGGAACGGTGCCCGCGCCGGGGAGAAGGCCTCCTGAAGGCACGGGCCCTGCGGGCGATGAGATCGGGGACCGGCTGCCGGTGAACCGGACGTCCCGGCTCCGCCGACGTACGGCCACAGGCCGCCCGACCGGCCCGGGAACGTCGTCGATGAGCGCTCCCGGAGCCGGTCGGCACCATGGTGGCGGGCACCGACGGCCGGGCCATCGGCTCGTCCGGTCCTGCGCCGGACCACGCCCGCGAGCAGGAACCGTCGGCCCTTGCGCCGGTGTCACCGGCCGACCTTCCCGGCCGCGAACGCCGACACGACGACGCCGACGGTCGTCGCGGCACGCTCCCGTGCTTGTGCCGACCCGGCGTCATGCGGCCCGGTGCACCGCGCCGTCAGGGAGTCCCCCGGAGTGCCGTTCGGCCCAGCGACTGGGGCCGGTCGCCTCGCGCCGGAACTCCTCTCCGCCCGTCACCGTGAACGCGAAAGCCCGAACCTGTTCCGGCTGAGCACTCCGAGGCGTGCCGGGACCTACGCATGGGAAGACACACATGAGCCCGTTCCGGGATACCGAAGGATCACCCGCCGGGTCCGCCCCGGACCCCACCACGTCCAGGTCCAGATCCAGGAGGGACACCGCGTGGACGACACTGAAGTGGCTCGCGCCCGTCACAGCCGGGCTGATCGTCTGGCTGCTGCCGCAACCCGACGGGATCAGGTCCGGTGGGTGGGCGGTCCTGGCCATCTTCACCGCGACGGTGCTCGGCCTGATCCTCCAGCCCCTGCCTCTGGGCGCCGTCGCCCTGGTCGGCCTCACCGCCACCATGATCACGGGCACACTTGAGCCGGACGTCGCCCTCAGCGGCTTCTCCGAGCCCACGATCTGGTTGATCGTGGCCGCGTTCTTCATCTCCCTCGGCTTCACCAAGACCGGCCTGGGCCGCCGGATCGCGCTGCTGTTCGTCCGGGCACTGGGCCGCAGCAGCCTGGGCCTGGCATACGGCATCACCCTGACCGACCTGGTGCTGGCTCCGGCCACGCCCAGCAACACGGCGCGCTCCGGCGGTGTCATCCACCCCGTCATCCGCTCGCTCAGCGCCACCGCCGGCTCGCACCCCGGCGACGAGAGCCGCCGCAAGCTGGGCGCCTACCTGAGCGTGACCGCGATGCAGGTCAACACGGTCACCAGCGCCATGTTCCTGACCTCCATGGCCGCCAACCCACTGGTGCAGAAGCTCGCCGCCGACCAGGGTGTGCACCTGACGTGGACCTCCTGGGCCGTCGCGGCGATCGTCCCGGGCCTGGTCGCCCTGCTCGTCCTGCCCGCACTGCTGTACCGCGTCTTCCCGCCGGAACTGCGCCGGACTCCCGAGGCACCGGGGCAGGCCCGCGAGCAACTCGCCGAGCTCGGGCGGATGTCCCGCAGCGAGTGGACCATGGCGGCGGTCTTCGTCCTGCTGCTCCTTCTCTGGTCGGTCGGCGGCCAGGCCTGGGACCTGTCGGCCACCGTCTCCGCCTTCACCGGCGTCGCCCTGCTGCTCGTGACCGGCGTACTGACCTGGGACGACCTGGTCGCCGAGAAGCCTGCCTGGACCACCCTGGTCTGGTTCTCGGTCCTGGTCATGATGGCCGGCCGGCTACAGGACCTCGGCGTGATCGGCTGGTTCAGCGACTCGATCACCGATGCCGTCTCCGGCGTGGGCTGGCAGGCCGCCTTCGTGGCCCTGACCCTGGTCTACCTGTTCTCCCACTACCTGTTCGCCTCCAACACCGCGCATGTGGCCGCGATGTACGCCGCGTTCCTCACGGCTGCGGTGGCCACCGGTGCGCCACCGGTGATGGCCGCGCTGGTGCTGGGCTTCATCAGCTCCCTGTACGGAGGGCTGACCCACTACGCCTCGGGCCCGGCACCCGTGCTGTTCGGCGGTGGCTACGTCACCCTCGGAGAGTGGTGGCGCACCGGACTGGCCGCCGCCGCGGCCAACATCGTCATCTGGATGGGCGTCGGCGCGGTGTGGCTGAAGATTCTCGGCCACTGGTGAACCCGCCCCTCATGCATCGGCCGTCCGGCGGCGGAGGTCCCGACGCCGGGCAGCCGCGTCTTCCACGCGCGCCGGGGCCCGGGCCGCGGTCCCTTCCGCGTCACTGCGCGCGTACGGCGAGCGGCTGCCTCGGAGTCCAGGTCGCCGCGGTCAGGTCCGGTCGGACCGCGAGGGGTGACCATCGGCCCACTGACGGCCGTCGCGACACAGGGGACCGTGGGTGACGTGGTTCCCGATCGACGGGCGAGGACGAGGAGTTGTGTGATGGCGAAGGCTTATCTGGTGGGCAGCGGGATCGCGGCACTGTCCGCGGCGACGTTCCTGATCCGCGACGGCGGTTTCCAGGGTTCGGACATCCACCTCTTCGAAGGGCAGCGCACCATCGGTGGCAGCCTGGACGCGGGCGGCACGGCGGACGCGGGCTACACCATGCGCGGCGGGCGGATGTTCGAGGCCGAGTTCCGCTGCACGTACGACCTGCTGGCCGGCATTCCCACTCTCGACGACCCCTCGGTGTCCGTGACGCAGGAAATCCTGGCCGGACACGAGGAGTTCGCCTGGGACGACATCGCACGCCTCGTCGACGGCGACGGCAAGATCGTCGAAACCCGCTCGATGGGGTTCTCCGAACACGACCGCCTGGCCCTGGTGCGGTGCCTGGCCACCCCCGAGGGACACCTGGACGGCAAGCGGATCACGGACTGCTTCGACGAGCACTTCTTCACCACGAACTTCTGGTTCATGTGGTGCACCACGTTCGCGTTCCAGCCCTGGCACAGCGCGATCGAGTTCCGGCGTTACCTGAGGCGCTTCATCCACCTCTTCCCCGAGTTCTCGTCCATGTCGGGCATCTACCGGACCCGCTACAACCAGTACGACTCCATCGTGCGACCGCTGACCGCCTGGCTCCGCGAGCGCGGTGTCACCGTCCACACCGGCTGCCACGTCACCGACCTCGACCTCGCACCCGGGCACCGGACCACCACGGTGGAAACCATCCGTCTCTCCCGGGGCGGCCACGACGAGAAGATCGCGGTGTCCCCCGAGGACCTGGTCCTGGTCACCAACGGCTCCATGACCGACGCATCGAGCCTCGGCTCGCACACCGCCGCTCCGCCACCTGCTCCGCACCGCTCGGACGCCTGGCTGCTCTGGCACCGCCTGGCCCGGGGCCGCGACGACTTCGGCGACCCGGCCGCCTTCGACAAGCACGTCAAGGAGTCCCGCTGGGAGTCGTTCACCGTCACCACCAAGGACCCCGCCTTCCTGGACGCCCTGGAGAGGTTCAGTGGCCGCGAGACCGGCAGGGGCGGCCTGATGACGTTCACCGGCTCCAACTGGCTCCTCAGCATCGTCGCCAACCGCCAGCCGGTCTACCGCGACCAGCCCGACGGTGTCTCGGTCTGGTGGGGCTACGGCCTCTTCCCCGGCCGCGCGGGCAACCACACGCCCAAACCGATGACGATGTGCTCCGGCCGGGAGATCCTCGAAGAGGTCCTCCACCATCTGCACCTCGACGAGGAGACCGCGGCCCGCGTACTGGCCGACTCCACCGTCGTGCCCTGCCTGATGCCGTACATCACCAGCCAGTTCCTGGCCCGCCGCCGCGACGACCGGCCCAAGGTCGTACCCGAAGGGTCGGTCAACCTCGCCTTCATCGGCCAGTTCGCCGAGGTGCCCGACGACGTCGTCTTCACCGTCGAGTACTCCGTACGCACCGCCTGGACGGCGGTGGCTCAACTCCTGCACCTCGACAAGAGGCCGCCTGCCGTCTACAAGGGTCACCACGACCCCCACGTACTGGCCGCCGCCCTGGAAACCATGCACCGCCGGTAGCCGCACGGCACGGTCCGATCCGGCTGGTGTCGGTCACGCGGTCCCGGACCCGACTCCGGCGCGGAGCCGGCACCACCGGCACATACGCGTCGTGGCACCGGCCCCGTCCACACCGTCCGCATCACGACCGCCACCTCGACCACGAGAGACGCTCTTCCCGCTGACGCGGGAGAAGTCGGCGGGAGGACCGGACACTCGCATGCCGCCGTTGCGAGGCGGCCCTGATGGCATCGGCCGACTCCCATGACCAGTCGGCCGCAGGGGCAAGGCGGTCCCCCGGCTCCCCTTCCGAACCACAGGCCCCAGCGGCCCGCCCTGCGGACACGGGCCCGGTGTTTCCGCCGAGTTCACCACTCGCTGTCGGACGACACGGCCCGCCCGGCCGGAGGAAGGGCGCGAATCCGGCCCGACCCGAGTGTGCGACCCCGCGTCGACGGCCGGCCCGCCGCGCCGGTCCGTCAGGGGTGGCGCAGCGCGGACGGTGTGTGCCGGGCTGTCGGCTGTCGGCCGGACGGGGTCAGGAGGTGCGAGTCGCGTCTTCGGTGGTGACGGGGATGCGCCAACGCAGGCGGGTGCCGCCTTCGGGGCGGTCGGCCACCTCGAACGTGCCGCCCAGCTTCTCCGCCCGGCGGCGCAGGTTGGTCAGGCCGCTGCTCCGCGTGGGCCGGCCCAGACCTCGGCCGTTGTCGGTGACGTCCAGGAGCAGTTCGTCTCCGGCGCGGACGGCGACCCAGGCGGCGGTGGCGTGGGCATGGCGTGCGACGTTGGACAGGGCTTCGCGCAATACCGCGAGCAGGTGCGCGGCGGTTTCGTCCGGCAGAGCGGCGTCGACAGGGCCGTCGAACTCGACCGAGGGGGCGAAGCCGAGCCGGTTCTGTGCGGTGGAGGTCTCGTCGAGGACCTGGGCGCGGAGGCTGGCCGCCTTCTGGGTGGGCTGGTTGAGGTTGAAGATGGTGCCGCGCAACTCCCGGATGGTGGCGTCGAGTTCACCGATGACCGTGTGGATGCGCGCCGGGGTGTCGGGGTGGGCGAGGCGGGCGGTGATGCTCTGAAGAGCCAGTCCGGCGCCGAAGACCCGCTGGATGACCATGTCGTGCAGGTCGCGGGCGATGCGGTCGCGGTCGGCCATCACCTCGCGGTCGGCGCGGGCGGCGGCCAACTCGGCCTGGGCGACCAGCTGGTGGGTGATGTCCCGCGCCACCGTCGTGAAGCCGATCAGGGCCCCTTCCGCGTCCCGCATCGGTGAGACGGTGACCGCCACGTCGACATCCGTGCCGTCGGCACGGTTCCAGCGGCTCTGGTAGGAGTCGGCGTGCCCCTGGGAACGGATCTGCTCCACCACTGCCCGGAAGACGTCGAAGGCCGCGCCGGGCATGAGGGAATCGATCGTCCGGCCGACGATGTGGTCCTCGGTGTGGCCGAACAGCCGCTGGGCGCCGGGATTCCAGGTCTGGACGACGTGGGTGGAACCCACGGAGATCATGGCGTCGTCGGACGACGCCACGATGGCCGCGAGCCTGGCCTCGGCACGCCGGGCGGCCTCCAGCTCGGTGTGCAGGGCTATCAGACCGCGGTTGGTGTCGTCCAGCTCCTGGCTCAGTTCGTCCACCAGCCGTGCGCGACGCGCCAGTTCGGCCTGCTGTGCGGCCGCGTCGTCCACGCCGTCGGCAGTCCGGAGGCCAGACGCATCTCCCATGCCCGGCCACCCTTCACATGACGACGAGAACCGATTCATCATGCCACGGCGGTGACTTGGCGGACCACGAGCACGGTGACGTCGTCGGTGCCCCGGCCGTACTCGCGGTGGAGCACGGCGGCGATGATCGCGGGATGCCGCTCCAGCAGGCGCGGGTGGTCCTCCGGACTCCAGGCGGAACGCATACCGTCGGAGACCAGGATGAGCGTCGATCCGGGCTCCCACGGGCCGCGTTGAAGGCGGACGGTGGGAAGGGACAGTTGGGTGCCGACGGTGCCGGGGCGATCCAGCAGGTGCACGGACCGGCCGCCGGTGAGAACCCGGCCGGTGATGTTGCCGACCGCCGCGTAGACGAACTCCCCGCGCTCGGGGTCGATCAGACACGCGCCCAGGACTCCGCCCCGGGTGGCGCGCATCGCCCCGTGCGTGTGCTGAATGAACCGGTCGAGATCGGTGACGGCAGCGCCTTCGAACGTGGTGACCGCGGCGCGGGCCGCGGCGGCGGCTCCGGGGCCGTGGCCCAGCCCGTCGACGACCAACGCGGCTGTCCGTGAACCCGGCGCGACCACCCAGGCGTCCCCGGACTCGCCGTCGCCACCGAGAGGCACGTTGACCCCGCCGAACAGCCACCCCGGGTGTCCGGTCGGTGCGGGGGCCCCGAGCCGGGCGTAGATGACGGTGCCGCGGCGGGTGGCGTACCAGTCGAACTCGGCGGCGTTGCGCCGGACGACGTTCAGCCCCGCCTTCAGACCGCCGCCGCGGGACGAAGGCAGCGCGACGGGCGAGGCCGCCCCGGCCGACGGGGCGAGTGCCGCGGCGGTCATCCCCGGCCCACGGTCGACGGACAGCAGCTCGATCCCGTCGCCGGCCTTCCGGGCCAGTACGTAGCCGCCCGGGTGGGCGTGCCGGAGCAGATTGGTGCCGAGTTCGGTGGCCACCAGCTCGGCCACACCCGGGCGCAGCGCGCGCTGGCCGGCGGCCATACGGGCCACCGCCCGGCGCAGGGCTCCGACATCCTCCTCCGCCGCGACGTCCTGGCGACGGTGTTCGCTCTCGCTCAGGGCTGGCACACCCCCGCCACCCTCATCGCTGCCATTTCACGATCACCACGGTCGTGCCCGACCCGGAGGCGGAGGTGAGGGTCATGTCGTCCACCAGCCGCCGCGCTCCCGGCAGGCCCAGCCCCATGCTGCCCCGGGTGCTGAAGCCATCGGTCAGAGCCGCCTCGATGTCCTCGATACCCGGACCGTCGTCGGCGAACGTGACCCGCACACCCCGTCGGCCCTGCCGGGACACCTGCTCGACGCCGACCCGGCCACGGCGACCGGTCGCGTAGTTGAGGATGTTGCGGGCCAGCTCGCTGCCGGCCGTGATCAGCTTCGTCGCGTCCACCAGGTTGAGCCCCACCGCCTCGGCCTCGGCGCGCAGCGCCTTGCGGACGCGGATCAGGTCGGACTCGTCGACGATGTCGAAAACGGACGGTTCCCTGTCCGTCACAGCCCCGGCGCCGGTCATGGGCGGTCCGTACCGGTATCGGCGCGGCGCAGCCGCTCCAGCAGGGCCAGGCCTTGTTCGGCGTTGAGCGCGGTGTCCAGATGCCCCATCGGCACGCCGAGTTCCACCAGGGTGATGGCGACCGCCGGCTGGATCCCCACGACGGCCGCCTGCGCGCCCAACAGCCGGACCATGGCGACGATCCTGGCCAGGACCCGGGCGATGAACGAGTCGACCACACTGAGCCGGCTGACGTCGATGAGCATGCCCGACGCACCGGTGCGTGCGACCTCGCGGGTGAGCTGCTCCTCGATCCGGATCACCGTGGTGTCGTCCAGGTCGCCGTGCAGGGCGACCAGGAGCGTGTCACCGATCTTCATGACGGGAACGACGTCCTCGGTCACCGTGACTCCCCCGACGTCAGCGCCCGGGCGGCGGCAGCCGCGGTCCCGGCCCGCTCCGCCAGGACCGCCAACGCCAGTTGGAGCGCGTCCTGCAAGGTGTTGCGGGAGCGCAGTCGCCCCATGTCGATGCCCAGATGCACGATGGACTGGGCCGTCTCCGGCCGTACTCCGCTCATGATGCTCACCGTGCCCATCAGGGCGGCCGCCTGCACCGTTTTCAGCAGGTGCTGGGCGACCTGGGTGTCGATGGTGGGCACCCCGCTGATGTCCAGGATGGCGACCTCGGCCTGGGTCTGCGCGATCTTCTCCAGCAGGCCCTCGGTCAGCCGGGTGGCCCGCAGCGTGTCCAGAGTGCCGATGATCGGCAGCGCGAGCACCTTGTCCCACACCTGGATCACCGGCGTGGACAGCTCCAGGATCTCGTCGCGCTGCCGCAGCAGCCGCTGCTCGGTCTCCCGGCGGTCGGTGACGTCCCGAATGGCGGCCGCCACCAACCGGCCCTCGGAGGTCTCCAGCGGACTCAGACTGATCTCGACGGGGAACTCCGTCCCGTCCCGGCGCATCCCGGACAGGTCCAGCCCCGCCCCCATCGGCCGCAGCCGGGGGTCGGCGAGAAAGCCGGAACGGTGGCCGACGTGGCGGTCCCGGAACCGCGGCGGAACCAGCACCTCGATCTCCCGGCCCACCAACTCCTCGCGCTCGTAACCGAACAGCGTCTGCGCCTGTCGGTTGACCAGCACGATCCGCGCGTCCGAACCCACGATCACCATCGCGTCCGGGGCGGACTCGAGCAGACCGTGGAACAGTGACTCGGCCCGCGCGCTCTCGGTGACGTCCCGGAAGACCTTGACGAAGCCGGTCACCGCCCCGTCCTCGCCGCGCACCGGTGTCAGGGCCAGGTGGGCGAGGAACCGTTTGCCGCCCTTGCGGACCCGCCAGCCCTGGAACTCGCGCCGTCCGTCCTGGCGGGCGGACTCCAGTTCCTGCTCCATCAGCCCGGCGCCGCGGTCCTCCTCGGTGTGCAGCACCGACACCGACCGCCCCACCATCTCGGGCTCGGTGTAGCCGGTCATCGCCTGGGCGCCGCGGCTCCAGCGGACCACCTCACCACCCGGCCCCAGCTTGACGACCGCGTGGTCCGTGACCGCGTCCAGCATCGTCTCAAGATCACGCAGGCTCGTCTGCGGATCCTGGCCGCCTCCTGGTGGCGTCGTCATGCCCGGCCCCCACCCCTCCACAATGTCAATCCCCAAGCCGGGAACCCTCGTTGACAGCCCCCGTGATCCCGGCGCGGCTGATGCTACCCGCACCCGCGGCGACCGATCGGACCATCCGGCACACCGAACCGGTCACGGCCGCGGCGCCGTTGACCACTCGTCTCACCACCCGGACCGGGACGGGGCGTCGGGGACATCGGGCCCGTGCGGTCCACTCGCCCGTGGCCGGCCGCCGAAGTCGAGGTCCCCGAAGAGCGTCGTGACCCTCGCGGGACCGGTGGACGGCACAGAACCGATGCCCGTGGCCGCACGTCCGGCACGGGCAGGCGGAGAATCCAGGCGGTCGGCCGAGTGTGTGCCGTCCGACGGTCGACTTCGCTGTGTCCAGCGGCTGTTGGGCGTGGGCGGCGGTGTGGGCGGCCGGCGATCCACCGGCCGCCCACACACCTGGTCCGGCCCGACGCGCCCTGCCGCAGCCGAAGTCCATGAGCGGTTTCCTGCTCCGGGCTCCCCCTGGGGCCGGTCCTCTCACTCGTGGGGCACCACGGCCACGGGGCAGACGACGTGGTGGATGGCGGCGTGAGTGACGGGCCCGGTGTGCGCGAGACCGGGACGCCCGGTGATCCGGCGGCCGACGACCACGAGGTCCGCGCCGGAGGACGCCCGGACCAGTACGGACTGGGCCCGGCCCTCGGTGACGGTCCCGGTGACCTGGACATCGGGGTACTTGTCGCGCCACACCTCCAGGGTGGCGGTCATGAAGCCGAGCCACTCCTCGGCCCGTTGCGGCCCCTCCAGGATGCCCACCTCCCCCGGGCCCGGCACGAACGGGCCGGGCGGCTGTGAGGCGTGCACGGCCCGCAGGCGCGCTCCCCGCGTCCGGGCGGCCTCGAAGGCGAAGTCGATCACCTGGTCGCAGGGGTCACCGAGGTCGATGCCCAGCACGACTTCGTGGTGTCCGGGGCGAGTCGAAACGCTGCCGTCGTCCGCGGGAAGGGGCTCGTCCTCGGCCTGTTCGCGCGCCCGCACCAGGACGACGGGCCGGCGGGCCCGCGCCACCACTCCCAGGCCGACCGAGCCGACCAGGAATCCGGTGAGACCGCTCAGCCCGCGCGAGCCCAGCACCAGCATGTCCGCCTGCTCGGACGCGCGCAGGAGCGCGGTGGTCGCGGGACCCTCGACCTGCTCGTCGTCGAGTCGAACGCCCGGGCAGACATGGCCGATGCGTTCCTCGGCCTGCCGCAGAGCACGCCGTCCCAGGTGCCGCGCGGCCGCGGTGGCGAGCTCGCCGTCCTGGCGCGGGTGCCAGTTCCAGACGTGCACGAGACGCAGCGGACGGTCACGGCGGACCGCCTCGTGGGCGGCCCACTCGGCGGCGGCAAGGCTCTCTGCGGAACCGTCGATTCCGGCGATGACGGGGCGAATCATGGTGCGCACCTCCCGCGCTGGGCCTGTTGTCCCGGTCTCAGCGTCCCTCCGTGGCCTACCGGCGGGCATGGGCCGACAGGTCGCCTGCCGAGTCCGTTCGGCCCCTGCACATCGGCCGGTTACGAGCGGAGGCCTGACCGGTCCAGTGCGGGAGGTGCGCACCATGCTTCGCGCGTCATCGGCGGAGTCGACCGGCCGGCTCGAAGCCGTACCGCCGCCGACCGGGCCGCACGCGAGGCACCGCCGCGTGGGCTGCGGCCGGTCCCTGTGCCACCGCCGTACCTACGGGAACCCGCGCGTCAACGGCCGTACCCGCCGGACACGGCGGCAGGACGCGCTCTCGCCGAACTCGGCGTACGGCACCCGGCGTCGGCGGCCCGGGCCGTGAGCCTCACCAGGAACCCGGTGGCACCTTTGCGTGCCGCGGCCACAGGGGCGCGACCGCTCGTCCTCGGCAGCCATGGCAACGGCGGTCACGCCGGGGAAGCCGGCGTCGCGGAGGACGTGCCGCCACTCTCCCCCGCCCCGGCATGCGCCACGTTCCCCGACCCCGGACCGGTCGCGGTCGCGCACCGCTCGACCGCCGTCGTCGTCCTCACGCCGCAGCACGAAGCCGCGTCCCGGTCGCCGTCGTACCTTCGTGACCCCGGTCGGCCCTGGGAACGGGGTCGTTCGGCCCATGTGGGGCGCGGGGGCCCGGCCCACTGTAGGAGTCATGAGCGGGCATGGCCGGACCGTGGTCATCGGCGTCGGGAACGCGTTCCGGCGCGACGACGGCGTGGGCTGGGCCGTCCTCGCACGGCTGCGCGAGCGGGCCGAACAACGGCCGCTGCCGCCGGACACCGTCCTGGCCACGTGCGACGGCGACCCCGCACGACTCATCGGGCTGTGGGAGAGCGCCGGCCTGGCCGTTGTCGTGGACGCGGCCCACGCCCACCCGGGCACCCCCGGCCGAGTGCACCGCCTCGAACTCGACGACGGGCTCCTCCCGCAGCCCTCGACCACCAGCTCGCACGGGCTGGGTCTCGGTGAGGCCGTCGAACTCGCACGGGTGCTGGGACTCATGCCCGGGCGTCTGGTGGTGTACGCGGTGGAGGGCGCCGACGGCACATTCGGCACCGGTCTCTCCCCCGCCGTGGCGGCCACCGTGGAACCCCTGGTGACGGCCGTCGAGGGCGAGATGGCGGGGAAGTCGTCATGACCGTACGTCACTTCCGTGTGGAGGGCATCGTCCAGGGCGTCGGCTTCCGGCCGTTCGTGTACCGGACCGCGGCCGAACTCGGCCTCGACGGCTGGGTGGCCAACGTCAACGGCCATGTGGAGGGCGAGGTCGCGGGGCCTTCCCGCGAGATCGGGGAGTTCGCCGTCCGCCTGCGCTCGGACGCGCCGGCCCTCGCCCGGGTGCGCCGTGTGCAACTGACCGGTGGTGCACGGCAGTCGTCGTACGCGCCCGGCTTCCAGGTCCGCCACAGTCCCCCGGGACTCTCCGGCACGGCACCACGCGAGATCCCGCCCGACTCGGCGATCTGCGCCGCCTGCCTGGCCGAACTGCGGGACCCGCGCGACCGCCGCCACCGCTACCCGTTCGTCAACTGCACGGACTGCGGCCCCCGCGCCACGATCATCGAGGACCTGCCCTACGACCGGATCCGCACCACCATGCGCCGCTTCCCGCTGTGTCAGGAGTGCGCGGCGGAGTACGCGGATCCCGGCGACCGGCGCTTCCACGCCGAACCCGTCGCCTGCCCCGCCTGCGGTCCCCGGCTCGCGTGGGGCGAGCTGCGCGGTGAGGAAGCGCTGCGGGCGGCCGTCAAGACCGTCGACGAGGGCGGGATCGTCGCGCTGAAGGGGATGGGCGGGTACCAGTTGCTGTGCGACGCGGGCGATCCGGCCGCCGTGGCGGAGCTGCGGCGCCGCAAGCGCCGTCCGTCGAAACCGTTCGCCGTGATGGTCGGCGACCTGGATGCGGCGGCCCGGCTCGCACGGATCAGCGCCACCGAGAGCAGGGCGCTGACGTCCGCGGAACGGCCCGTGGTGCTGCTGTCCCGGCGCCGGTGGCGCTCGGCCGTGGCCCCGCTCACGGACCAGGTGCATCCCGGGCTGACCCGTGTGGGGCTGTTCCTGCCCACCACCGGCCTGCACCACCTGCTGCTCGACGAACTGGCCCGTCCGCTCGTGGTCACCAGCGGCAATCTCAGCGACGAGCCGATCACCGTCGACGACACCGAGGCCGCCCGTACCCTGGCCTCCGTCGCGGACGGCTTCCTCACCCACGACCGGCCGATCCGGTCACGGTACGACGATTCGGTGGTGCAGTTCGCCGGACGCACCCGGATCACGGTCCGCCGGGCCCGCGGACTGGCTCCCGCCCCGGTGCCGCTCGCCGTACGGGAGCCGGTCGCCGGGGTCGGCGCCCAGCTGAAGCACACGTTCACCCTCGCCTCGGACGGCCTGGCCCACATCGGGCCGCACACCGGGGACCTGGCCGACCTGCCGACGTACGACGCGTTCGTGACCTCGTACGGACACCTCAAGCGGCTCACCGGCATCGAACCGGTGGCCCTCGCCCACGATCTGCACCCCGGATATCCGTCCACGCGGTGGGCCGAGGCACAGCCGCTGCGGCGGATCCCGGTGCAGCACCACCACGCGCACGTGGCCGCCTGCGCGGCCGAGCACGGGGTGCGGGGCCCGTTCCTCGGCGTCGCCTACGACGGGCTGGGTCTGGGCGACGACGGCACGCTGTGGGGCGGCGAGATCCTCGTCGCCGATCTGACCGGCTACCGCCGTGCGGGCAGGTTCGCGACCGCTCCGCTTCCCGGCGGCGACAGTGCGGTACGCCATCCGTCCCGCACCGCCCTCGGCCACCTGCTGGGCGGCGAGACGCTGGGCTCACCGCGCCCGTACCCCTGGCTCACCCGGCCCTTCACGGACCGACTCGACCCGGCCGAGGCCGTCGCGGTGCGCGCCATGATCGCGCGGGACGTCAACTGCCCCCGCGCGTCGAGCGCCGGGCGGCTCTTCGACACGGTCGCCGCACTGCTCGGCCTGTGCGACCGGGTGAGTTACGAGGGCGAGGCCGCGGTGCTCCTCGAAGCCGCGGCGGGCGACGAGCACGCCGTACCACTCGCCCAGCGCGTCGTGCGGGTGCAGGGCCTGTGGGTGTACGACCCCGCGCCGACCCTGGCCGATCTGCTGGAGCGGCAGCTGAGCGGGGAGCCGGTGCCCCGGCTGGCCGCGGCCTTCCATCTGACGCTCGCGGTCGTCACCGCGGATCTCGTCGCACGGGCCGTGGCCGAGGGCGCGCCGCGCACCGTGTGCCTGGGCGGGGGCTGCTTCGCCAACCGGCGGCTGCTCACCGAGGTGAAGCGCAGGCTGCGCGCCCAGGGGCTGCGGGTGCTGGTCGGCGGTCAGGTCCCGGTCGGGGACGGCGGCATCAGTTACGGCCAGGCGGCGGTGGCCGCCGCACGGCTGGCCGGAGAGGGGTGAACGCACATGTGCCTGGGCATCCCGGGCCGGGTCGTCGAGATCCACGACGACGCCGGACTGCGCATGGCGACCGTCGACTTCGGCGGCATCCGGCGCGAGGTCTGCCTCAGCTGCACGCCCGGAGCGGACGTCGGGTCGTACGTCATCGTGCACGTCGGCTTCGCGATCACCCAGGTCGACGAGGCGGAGGCACGCCGCACGCTCGACGTGCTGCGGGCGATGGCCGACGCGGTCGAGGGCGAACTCGGCGAGCCGCTTCCCTGAGGGGACCCGCCGAAGGCCGGTCGCCGTCGGCGCGTCTGCGCGCCAGGTCCCGGGAGTGCTCGACCGCCCGGTGCACTCGGCTCGGGCGATGGCGTGGCCCGGCACGGTGCCAAGTCGCTCCGTCTGCCCGGCCCAGGGCCGGGTGCCGACGGCGGACTTGCTCGCGGCAGGCCGGGCAGGTGGCGTTCCCGTGCCGCGGAGGGGCCAGCGCGTACGCCCCGTCTGCGGATCGGCCGCCGGGTGGGCGGTTGTGGTGATCAGCTCGCGGGCGGTGGCCGGATCGGCACCCCGGGGCGACACGGCACCCGCAGCCCCGGCCGGTCGCGACCGGCCCCGGAAGATCACCGGCCGGCCGACCGTGGTGGCCGACAGGTCACGTGCACGGGCGTCGCAGCGGGTTCGCGTCCCTGTCGACGTGGACGTGGGGCTCGGCAGCGTCCATGGACCCACCCCCGCCAGACGTTCACCCGTTCGATTTCGGACCGTCGCGGAGCATTCCGAGCCCCCGCCCCGGGGCCCGGTCGGCCCGTCAGGAGGGCCGGTCAGCCCCTGCCGCACACGTCGTCCCGCACCGGAGACTGGGGGGTGGAGGACTACGGAGCCGCCTTGGAGAAGGAGCGCCGCCATGACCGCCGGCCCAGCCCCTGCCGTACTCGACCGGAACGGACTGAACGCGCTGGTCGCCGCGCTGGTGGCACGCGGACGGACTGTGATCGGACCGACCGTCGCGGACGGCGCGATCGTGCTGGCCGAACTGACCTCGGCCGACGCCCTCCCCTACGGCTGGGGCGTCGAGCTGGACGCCGGGCGCTATCGACTGGTCCGCCGTGCGGACGGGGCCGCCTTCGCGCACAGCGCGGGCCCGCAGTCCTGGAAGAACTTCCTGCACCCGGCACGAGAGCGGTTGTGGAGCGCCGACCGGACACCGGAGGGCGCTCTCTCCTACACGTCCGAAGAGCCGCAGGCCCCGTCGTACGCCTTCCTCGGCGTCCGCCCCTGCGACCTGCGGGCCATCGCGATCCAGGACCGGGTGCTGACCGGCGGACGGTACGAGGACACCGGCTACGGGAAGCGCCGGAGCAAGGTGTTCCTGATCGCCGCCGAGTGCACCGAACCGGGCGCGACCTGCTTCTGTGTCTCCGCAGGCGGCGGCCCCGCGGCCGACCCCGGCTACGACCTGGCCCTCACCGAGGTGGACGGCCGCTTCCTCGTGCGCGTCGGCAGCGAGGAGGGCGCCGAGCTGCTGGACGAGGTCCCCCACAGCGCCGCCGACGCGGCCACCCAGGACACCGCACGCGCCGCCGTGGACGCGGCGCGCGACCGCATGGGCCGTGCGCTGCCGCCGGTGGACCTGCGGACCCTCCTGGGCGCGAGCGCGAGCGCCGACCGCTGGAACGACGTCGCCGACCGCTGCCTGACCTGCGGCAACTGCACGATGGTCTGTCCGACCTGCTTCTGCACGACCACGGAGGAGGTCACGGACCTCACCGGCGACCACGCCGAGCGGTGGCAGCGCTGGGACTCCTGCTTCGACCTGGACTTCTCGTACCTGCACGGCGGCCCGGTCCGCTCCTCCGCCCGCAGCCGCTACCGGCAGTGGCTCACCCACAAGCTCTCCACCTGGCACGACCAGTTCGGCACGTCCGGATGCGTGGGCTGCGGTCGCTGTATCGCCTGGTGCCCGGCCGGCATCGACATCACGGAGGAAGTCGCCGCGCTGAACACCGAACACACGGCACCCGGAACGGAGACGGCCCGATGACGCCCTCGATCACCCTGCGCATGAACCACGCGCTGCCCGCCGAGCACCGCGACCGGCTGCTGCGGGTCGGCCGCGAGACGGGCATCCCGCAGGGCAGCCGCCTGTTCGAGGAAGGCGGACGCGCCGACCGCTTCTGGATCATCCGGGAGGGCACGGCCGCGCTCGACATGCATGTGCCCGGCCACCGCCCGCCCGTCATCGAGACGCTCGGCGCCGGTGACCTGGTCGGATGGTCCTGGCTGTACGAACCGTACGTCTGGCAGCTGGGCGCCGAGACCGTGACCCCGGTGCGGGCCTACGAGTTCGACGCCGTCGCCGTCCGTCTGATGTGTCTCGACGACCCCGAGTTCGGGCGGGCCGTCGAGCACTGGGTCGGCCGCGTGCTGGCCCACCGGCTGAACGCGGCCCGTGCCCGGCTGGTCGACCTGTACGGGACCTACGAGACGAAGGAACCGCGATGACCGCCGTACCGGTCCCCCATCGTGTGGTGGCCCGCCTGCCGGAAACCTCGGACACGGTCACCCTGCGGCTGGAACCGGTCGGCGCGGCGCTGCCCGACTTCGCGCCGGGGCAGTTCGCGATGGTGCACTGCTTCGGCCGTGGCGAGATCCCCGTCTCGGTCAGTTCCGTGCAGGCCATGGGCGGCCTCGCACACACGATCCGTGCGGTGGGCGCGGTGTCCGACGGGCTGTGCGCGGCCGGGGTCGGCGCCGTCGTCGGCATCCGTGGGCCCTACGGCACGGGCTGGGAGCTGGAGCGGGCACACGGGCGGGACGTACTGATCGTGGCCGGCGGCATCGGGCTCGCCCCGCTGCGGCCGCTCATCCTGGACGCGCTGGCCGACCCGGATGCCTACCGACGCGTCAACGTCCTGATCGGGGCGCGCACCCCGGGCGACCTGATCTCCCGGGACGAGATGGCGGGCTGGGCCACGGCGTGCACCGCGGTCACGGTCGACCAGCCCGACAGGGACTGGCGCGGGGACGTCGGCGTGGTCACCCAGCTGCTGGGGCGGGCGCACTTCGATCCGGACGGCGCCTGGGCGTTCGTCTGCGGGCCCGAGCCGATGATCCGGGCCACCGCCCGTGAACTCGCCCACCGCGGTCTGCCCCGCGACCGCATACGGGTCTCCCTGGAGCGCAACATGCGCTGCGCGACCGGGCACTGCGGGCACTGCCAGCTCGGTCCGCTGCTGCTGTGCCGGGCCGGTCCGGTCGTGGACTGGGCGGAAGCCGAACCCCTGCTGTCGGTGAGGGAGTTGTGATGGCACCCAAACTCGCCGTGTTCAAGCTGGCCTCCTGCGACGGCTGTCAGCTCACACTGCTGGACTGTGAGGACGAACTCCTGGCGCTGGCCGGCGAGGTGGAGATCGCGCACTTCCTGGAGGCGTCCAGTGCGGTCGCACCCGGACCCTACGACCTGTCCCTGGTCGAGGGCTCGGTCACCACGGCGAAGGACGCCGAGCGGATCCGCGCGATCCGCGCCGCCTCACGCAGGTTGGTGACCATCGGAGCGTGTGCGACCGCCGGGGGCATCCAGGCCCTGAGGAACTTCGCCGACGTCGACGAGTACCGGAGCGTGGTGTACGCGCACCCCGAGTACATCGACACGCTGGCCACCTCGACACCCGTGTCGGCCCACGTGGACGTCGACTTCGAGCTGCGTGGCTGCCCGGTCGACCGACGGCAGCTCCTCGAAGTGATCACCGCCTTCCTCGCCGGCCGCAAACCGGACGTCCCGAACCACAGTGTGTGCTTCGAGTGCAAGCGACGCGGCACGGTCTGTGTCACCGTCGCCCACGGCACTCCGTGTCTCGGCCCGGTCACGCACGCCGGATGCGGGGCCCTGTGCCCGGCGTACCACCGCGGCTGCTTCGGCTGCTTCGGCCCGTCCAGGTCGGTGAACCTCCCCGCGCTGATCCCGCTGCTGCGCCGCGACGGCCTCGACGAGGACGCCGTCGAACGCTTCCTGCACACCTTCAACGCCCCTGCTTTCGAGAAGGAGTTGCCCAAGTGACGCACCGCGGATCCCGTGTGCTGCACGTCGGCTCGCTGTCCCGGGTCGAGGGCGAGGGCGCGCTGCGCCTGCGTGTGCACGACGGCACGGTCACCGAGGCCCGGCTGGAGATCTACGAACCGCCTCGCTTCTTCGAGGCGTTCCTGCGCGGACGTTCCCACACCGAACCGCCGGACATCACGGCGCGGGTGTGCGGGATCTGCCCGGTGGCGTACCAGATGAGCGCCTGCGCGGCGATCGAGGACGCGTGCGGGGTGAGCGTCGATCCGGTGATCCGTGATCTGCGCCGGCTGCTGTACTGCGGCGAGTGGATCGAGAGCCAGGCCCTGCACATCTACCTGCTGCACGCCCCCGACTTCCTCGGCCGCGCGAGCGCGATCGACCTGGCCCGCACGCACCGGGCCGAGGTGGAGCGGGGGCTCAGGCTCAAGAAGGCGGGCAACTCGCTGATGGAACTGCTCGGTGGACGGGCCGTACATCCCGTGAACGTCCGCCTCGGCGGCTTCCACCGGGTGCCGACACGCGCGGAACTCCGGCCGCTGAAGGAGGAGTTGAAGCAGGCCCTGGACGACGCGTGGGAGACCGTGCGCTGGGTCGCCGGCTTCGAGTTCCCGGACGCGAGCGTCGAGGCCGACCTGCTGGCGCTGGCGGAACCGGACACGTACGCCATCGAGAGCGGTACGCCCACCGTCCTGCGCGCCGACGGGACCACGTCCGTCTTCCCCGTACGGGACTTCACCGAGCACGTCGGAGAGACGCACGTCGCGCACTCCACCGCGCTGCACTCGCGGCTCGACGGACGGCTCCATCTCACCGGCTCCCTCGCTCGGTTCGCGATCAGCGGCGCGCGGCTGTCGCCGGTGGCGCGGCAGGCGGCCGTGGCGGCCGGGCTGGGCGATCCACTGGCGGGTGCCGTGTGCCGCAATCCGTTCCGGTCGATCCTGGTGCGGGCGGTGGAGACGCTGTACGCCGTCGACGAGGCCCTGCGGATCATCGAGGCGTACGAGCCGCCCGCGCACCCGTACACGGAGGTGCCGCCGGTCGCGGGCACCGGACACGGCGCGACCGAGGCACCGCGCGGGCTGCTGTACCACCGTTACGAACTCGACGCCGACGGCATCGTCACCAGCGCGCTGCTGGTGCCGCCCACCGCCCAGAACCAGGGCGCCATCGAGGACGACCTGCGGCGCCTGGCCCAGCGGGCCATCGCCGAACACGACCCGGACGACGACGAGTTGACCGCCCTGTGCGAGCGGGCGATCCGCAACCACGACCCGTGCATCTCGTGCTCCACCCACTTCCTCGACCTGACGGTCGTTCGCACCCGAGGAGGCAGCGATGCCTGATTCCCCGTACACCGTGAGCGATGTGATGACGCACACCGCCGTCGCCGTCGGCAGTGAGGCCTCCTTCAAGGAGATCGTCGAGCTGCTCGACCAGTGGAAGGTCAGCGCCCTGCCGGTGCTGGCCGGGGAGGGCCGGGTCGTCGGAGTGGTCTCCGAAGCCGACCTGCTGCCCAAGGAGGAGTTCCGCGACACCGACGAGGGCGAACCGGCGGAGCGCACCAAGGCGGGTGCGGTGAGTGCGGGCGAACTGATGAGCACGCCGGCCGTGACCGTGCACGCGGACGCGACGATCGCCGAGGCCGCCCGCATCATGGCCCGTCGCCACGTCAAGCGGCTGCCCGTCGTGGACGGGGTCGGCGTCCTCCAGGGCGTGGTCAGCCGCGGCGACCTGCTGAAGGTGTTCCTCCGCTCCGACGAGGAGATCGCAGACGAGATCCGGCACACCATCCTGGGCCGTCTCCCGGTCACCACCGCCCTGACGGTCGGCGTGGCCGAGGGCGTGGTCACTCTGGGCGGCCCCCTGCCCGACCGCACGCTCGTCCCCGTCGTGGCCCGGGCGGTACGGGCGGTGGAGGGGGTCGTCGACATCCGGATCGAACTCACACACCGATGAAGTACCTGGACGAGTACCGCGATCCCGCGCTGGCCCGGCGGCTGCTGGGCGAGCTGCGGCGGACCGCCACGCGCCCCTGGCGGATCATGGAGGTGTGCGGCGGTCAGACCCACACCCTGGTCCGCCAGGGCATCGACGAACTGCTGCCCGCCGGGATGCGGATGATCCACGGGCCCGGCTGCCCGGTCTGCGTGACTCCGCTGGAGACCCTGGACCGGGCCATGGCCGTGGCCGCCCGGCCCGGCGTGATCCTCACCAGCTTCGGTGACATGCTGCGGGTGCCCGGCACGGACACCGACCTGCTGTCCCTGCGGGCGCGGGGCGCGGACGTCCGCGTCGTGTACGCCCCGATGGACGCCGTACGCCTGGCCGCCGAGTGCCCGGAGCGCGAAGTGGTGTTCCTGGCCGTGGGCTTCGAGACGACGGCGCCGGCCAACGCCACGGCCGTGCTGCACGCGGCCCGCCTGGGACTGACGAACTTCTCGATGCTGGTCAGCCACGTCCTCGTGCCCCCGGCGATGACCGCACTGCTCGACGACCCCGACTGCGAGGTGCAGGCCTTCCTCGCCGCCGGGCATGTGTGCGCGGTGATGGGCTGGCACGAGTACGAACCGATCGCCGCCCGCTACCGGGTGCCGATCGTGGTGACCGGGTTCGAGCCGCTGGACCTGCTGGAAGGCATCCTCATGGCCGTACAGCAACTGGAGGGCGGCCGGCACGAGGTGGAGAACCAGTACGTGCGGGCCGTGCGCCGGGCCGGGAACACCGACGCCCAGGACGCTGTCCGCACGGTCTTCCGGGTCGCCGACCGGGCCTGGCGCGGCATCGGCACGCTGCCCGGGAGCGGCCTCGAACTCGCCGAGGAGTACGCGCGGTTCGACGCGGCCCGCCGCTTCGACGTGGGCGGCCTGAGCCCGGTCGAGGACACCGAGTGCATCGCCGGCGCGATCCTCACCGGGGCGAAACTGCCCACGGACTGCGCGGCGTACGGCACCCGTTGCACACCCCGTCATCCCCTCGGCGCACCGATGGTGTCGTCCGAGGGCACCTGCGCCGCCTTCCACGCCGCCGGACGCACACCTGCGAGGAGCACGCCATGACCGTCCGATGCCCGGTTCCCCGCTCCGAGGACGAGGTCGTGCTGCTCGGCCACGGTGCCGGCGGCAGTCTCACCGCCGAGTTGCTCGGACAGCTGATCCTGCCCGCCGTGGGCGGCGGCCGGGGGCCCCTGGAGGATGCGGCGCTGCTGCCCGGTCACCGGGAGCTGGTGATCAGCACCGACAGTTTCGTGGTGAGCCCCCTGTTCTTCCCGGGCGGGGACATCGGTTCCCTGGCCGTCCACGGCACGGTCAACGACCTCGCCATGCGGGGTGCGCGGCCGCTCGCGCTGGCCGTCTCCCTCATCATCGAGGAGGGACTCGCGCTGGCCGAACTCCGGGCCGTCATGACCTCGTTGGGGAAGGCCGCCCAGGACGCCGGGGTGCCCGTGGTCACCGGGGACACCAAGGTCGTGGGACGCGGCGCCGCCGACAGACTGTTCGTCAACACCACCGGTGTCGGCGAGCGGCACGGCTCGCTGCACCCGTCCGCGGCACTGGCCCGGCCAGGAGACGCGGTACTGCTCTCCGGTCCGATCGGGCTGCACGGCACGACCGTGCTCAGCACCCGGGAGGGACTCGGCTTCGAGAGCGACATCGCGTCCGACACCCGCCCGTTGCACCGGCTGGTCGCCGCCCTGACGCCGCTGGGCTCCGGCATCCACGTCCTGCGGGACCCGACCCGGGGCGGACTGGCCGCCGCCCTCAACGAGATCGCCCGCGACTCGTCCGTCGCCGTCGAGATCCGCGAGGGCGACGTGCCCGTCCCGCAGGCGGTCGCCTCCGCCTGTGACCTGCTGGGGCTGGATCCGCTGGTCGTCGCCAACGAGGGCTGCCTGGTCGCCTTCGTCGCGGCGGACGCGGCGGAGGCGGCCCTCGCGGCCCTGCGCTCCCTGCCGGAGGGCGCGCAGGCCGTGCGCATCGGCGAGGTCCTGCGGGAGGGGCCCGGCGGACGGGTGACGATGCGCACCCTGGTGGGTGCCCGGCGCATCGTGGACATGCCCCTCGGGGAGCAGTTGCCCCGCATCTGCTGATCCCGTTCCGCTTTCCGGCGGACGGAACGGTGAACGGGCCCTTGGCTCCGGCCGTCGTCACCGTCCGGGCCGCGGACCGCCGCGCCCGAGGAGGTCGGCGAGCGGACGCCGCGGCATGTGCGGAGCCGGTTCCGCACGGCCGATCCTCAGCACCATCTGCGGGAAGCGGCCCGGGGTGAGCCGGGTCCGCAGCTCGGCACGCAGCGCGGGCAGTTCGAGCGGCTGTGTGTGGAAGGCCGCCATCACGTCGTGGGCCGCGGCGTGCAGCAGGACACGCTGGAGTGCCTGCCCGGCCCGCAGCCAGTCCACGCGGCCGTCGCCGACCGTGGACAGCACGAGGACGACCCCCGTCCCCGTCCGGGGGACGCGGGCCGGGACGGTGTACCGGCCGGCCAGTCCCAGGTAGTCGCGCCCGGCCAGGAGTGTCAGGTCGGGGTGCGTCCGGCACGCCTGGGCGGGAAGCTGACGGGGGCTGATGCACCGGGCCAGTTCGGCGGCGTGTGCGGGATCCGCGCGGTGCTGCTCCTCGGCGGTGCGCACCAGGCCCGCCAGCACCTCCAACCGGTCGGAGGTGTCGACGAGGTCCAGCTCGGCGCCCTCGGCCCGTGCGTGTGCGCGCAGCTCGTCGAGGAGGTTCTCCGGCAGCCGCCCGGGCAGGAAACACCCGCGGACCGTACGACGGTGACCCACCGCCCACGCCGTCCTCGCCTCGGTACCGGTCACGGGAGCATGTGCTCCGTAGCCCACCCGGGCCAGGAAACCCGGCCGGCCCAGCCGCGGCAGCACGTCCACGACGGGCCGGAATCCGATGTGCCGTACGGCGACCCTCACGTTGAACAGCGCGGCACCCCCGGCGATGGCGGCCTCCCGGCCCCCCGGGTCGGTCGACGTCAGCCGTCGGCCGGGGTGGATGTGCACCTCGAAGCCGTGGTCGTCGCCCTCCTCGACGAAGAACCAGGGCTGGCTGTTGTGCGGCGAAGGCGCCAAGGATGCCGCACGGGCCAGGTGCAGGGCCGCACGGCCCGGGTTCCGGTAGGCCATGTCCATGATCGGCTCCGTCCTTCGGTGACCCGTCCGCCTCCAGCGTCCACCACTCCGGTGCGCGGCCCCATGGGCCTTCCGGCCCCGGCCCGGCCCAGGTGTCCTCCTCACCCCCGGCCCGGGCCGCACCGCGCTGGGCCGTACGGGCCCCACAAGCGCACCGACCGGCCCTCGTCGGCCGGCTGTGCGGCAAGGAGACTGGTGCCGGAGAGGTGCTCGGCGCGGCTCACGCCCGGCCGTCGCGCCACCGGAGGTGTGTCATGACCGGTCCCGGCGTCGTGGGGCGCGACGGTCCCCCGGTGAGCAACGCGGCATCGACAAGGACCTCTCCCGCCTCTTCGGGACATCCCGGTCCCGTCGCACACCACCCAGCGGGTCCGGTCGCCGCCGCCCCACACGGCTGACAGCCTCCGGCCGCCCCCGCGAGGACCGCCATGAAACTCGTCGTGAAGAACAGGACCATCCGGCTCCCGGGGACCGAACCGGTCCTCCTGGCGGTCACTGCCGCCGCGCTGACAGCCGGGTCCGTCGCGTGGCTGCTCGGTGCCCGCGACCTCGCCGACCTCTGCTGGGCCCTCGGCACCGTCGCCGCCGTGGTCCCCTCGGTCGCCTGGGTGCTGGGCGCCCTGCGCCGGGGGCACGCGGGTGTGGACCTGATCGCGGTCGTGGCCCTCGGCGGCACCCTCGCCGTGGGCGAGTATCTGGCCGGGGCCCTGATCGCTTTGATGCTGGCCACCGGGCGCACCCTGGAATCAGCCGCCCAGCGGCGCGCCTCCCGCGATCTGCGGGCCCTGCTGGAACACGCGCCCCGTACCGCGCGGCGACGCACCGGCACCGAGGTGCGTACCGTGCCGGCCGCCGAGGTCGCGGCCGGCGATCTGCTCGTGGTCGGCCCGGGCGAGGTCGTTCCCGTCGACGGGCGCGTGACGGACACCACGGCCGTGCTGGACGAATCGGTGCTGACCGGGGAGCCCCTGACGGTGCGACGCCCGCCCGGCGAGGCGGTGCGCAGCGGTGTGGTCAACGCGGGCCACGCGTTCGAGATGCGCGCCACGGCGACCGAGCAGGACAGCACGTATGCCGGGATCGTACGACTCGCCCGCCTGGCCGGGGCCGAGTCCGCGCCCGTGGTGCGGCTGGCCGACCGGTACGCGGCCTGGTTCCTGCCGCTGGCCCTGGCGGCCGCCGGGCTCGCCTGGCTGGTCACCGGCTCCGCCGTGCGCGCGGTGGCGGTCCTGGTGGTCGCGACGCCGTGCCCACTGCTGCTGGCGGCGCCGGTGGCCGTCGTCTCCGGTCTGTCCCGGGCCTCACGGCTCGGTGTGGTGGTCAGGGACGGCGGGGCGCTGGAGAACCTCGGCCGGGCCCGCACCCTGCTGCTGGACAAGACGGGCACCCTGACCCGAGGCCGCCCCCAGGTCGTCGACGTGGTCGCCGAGCCCGGCCGGCACCCGTCGCAGATCCTGCGCCTGGCCGCCTCCCTCGACCAGTTCTCCCCGCACGTGCTGGCACAGGCGATCGTCGGCGCCGCCCGGGAACGGGGGCTGCGGCTGTCCGTACCGACGGACGTGTCCGAGGAACCCGGACAGGGTGCCATGGGCACGGTCGCGGGAAGCCGGATGGCGGTCGGCAGGCTCGACCCGGCCGCCGGGAAACCGGGGTGGGCCCGCGCGACGGACAACCGGGCCCTCCTCGACGGGGCGGCCGTCTCCTGGCTCACCGTCGACGGCCGTCCCGTCGGCGCCCTCCTGCTGCGTGATCCGCTGCGCCCCGACGCGCCCCGGACGCTGCGCAGGCTACGCGCGGCGGGCATCGAACGGCTGGTGATGCTCACCGGCGACCGGGCCGAACCCGCCCGCGAGGTCGGTGCCGTGCTCGGCCTCGACGACGTGCGGGCCGGTCTCTCCCCGGCGGACAAGGTCGCCGCGGTGCACGCGGAACGCGAACGCGCGGTCACCGTGATGGTCGGCGACGGCGTCAACGACGCGCCGGCTCTCGCCGCCGCCGACATCGGCGTGGCCATGGGCGCCCGTGGCTCCACCGCGTCCTCCGAGGCCGCCGACATCGTCCTGACCACCGACCGGGTGGACCGGTTGGCCGACGCGGTCCTCATCGCCGTACGGTCCCGGCGCATCGCCGTGCAGAGCGCGCTCGGCGGGATGGCCCTCTCGCTGGCCGCGATGGCCCTGGCCGCCTTCGGTCTGCTCGCGCCCGCCTTCGGTGCCCTGCTCCAGGAGGGCATCGACGTCGTGGTGATCCTCAACGCCCTGCGCGCACTGGGTGACGACAGGGCGGCGCGGCCGGTGCTGCAACCGGCCACGGAGGCACTCATCCACCGTTTCGCCGCCGAGCACGACGACCTCCAGGACGTACTGGAAGCCGTACGGTCCGCGGCCGACCGCCTCAGCGACAGCGCCGGACCGGAGTCGCTCACGGCGGTGGCCGAGGCCCATCGACTGCTCACCGAGCGGCTGTTGCCGCACGAGTACGCGGAGGAGCACCAGCTCTATCCCGCGCTCGCCCCCACGCTCGGCGGACCGGAGGCCACCGCCACCATGAGCCGCGCCCACGCCGAGATCGAACGGCTCGCCCGCCGCGTCTCCACCCATCTCGCGCTCGCCGGGCCCGACCGGTCCCTCGCCCCGGAGCAGCTCGACGACCTGCGGGCCTGTCTGTACGGGCTGCACACCGTGCTGCGCCTGCACTTCGCCCAAGAAGAAGAGAGCTACTTCTCACTCAGCCCCGAGGTGATGCCATGAACACCGCCGCGAACAGCCGTGCCGCCGTGCTCGCCTGCGAAGGTCTCGTCCGGCGGTTCGGCGAACGCACCGCCGTCGACGACGTGAGCCTGAACGTCGCGCCCGGTGAGACGTACGGGCTCCTCGGGCCGAACGGTGCCGGCAAGACCACCACGATCAGGATGGTGTGCGGACTGCTTCGCCCCGACGCGGGGACCGTCCACGTGGCGGGCCGGCGGGTGACCACGGCCGCGGGACAGGCCAAGCGGCTCATCGGCTTCGTCCCGCAGGACGTCGCCCTCTACCCGGACCTCACCGTCCGCGAGAACCTCCGGTTCTTCGGCCGCCTCTACCGGCTGCCGCGCCGCGAGCTGGAGCGCCGTGTCGACGAGGTCCTCGGTCTCGTCGAACTGGGCGACCGCGCCGGGGACCGCGTCGACTCGCTGTCCGGCGGCATGCGCAGGCGCCTCAACATCGGCGCGGGGCTGGTGCATTCACCGACACTGCTGGTGCTCGACGAACCGACGGTCGGTGTCGATCCACAGAGTCGGCACGCGATCCTGGAGAGCGTCACACGGTTCGGGCAGGAAGGCATGGCCGTCCTCTACACCACGCACTACATGGAGGAGGCCGAACGCCTCTGCGACCGCGTCGGCATCATCGACCGGGGCCGCCTCGTCGCAGAGGGCAGCCCGCGCGAGCTGGTGACCCTGGTGGCCGAGCGCGACCGGGTACGGCTGACAGCCGTCGGCGACCTGGCGGCGTACAGCGAGGCGTGCCGCGGGCTTGCCCGGGTGGAGGGCGCGGCGCGCACCGGTGAGCGGGGCGAGGTCGTGGAACTGGTCGTCAAGGACGCCCGCAGTCTGCTGCCGAACCTCATCGGCCTGGCCCACGACCACGGTGTCGACATCCGCAGCGTGGAGATCGACGAACCCGACCTGGAGGCGGTCTTCCTCCACCTGACCGGCACCGCGCTGAGGGAGTGAGCGACCGTGCGTGTGGTACTCGCCATCGCGGCCAAGGACCTGCGCCAGCGTCTGCGCGACCGGTCGGCCTGGGTGATCTTGTTCCTGGCACCGGTGCTCATCTCCGCCCTCATGGCCCTGGCCTTCAACAGCAACTCCGAGTTCCGCGCGGACATCGGCGTCGTGGACCTGGACCGCGGCCGGGCCGCCGCCGGCCTCACCCGGGTGCTGACCGACCCACAGCTGGCCGACACGGTCCATGTGCGTGCGTACGACGACGAGAGCGCCGCCCGGCGCGCGGTGGACGCGGGACGCGTGCACGCCGCGATCGTCGTGCCCGAGGGATTCACGTCGGCGCTGCGCGGCGGCGGCGCGCCGCCGGTCAAGGTGCTCGACAGCGTGGACTTCGGTCTCCAGGCGCAGCTCGTGCGGGCGGTCACGGAGTCCTATGTCGCCCAGGTCAACGCCGACCGGCTGTCCGTCGCGACCGCCGTGGCGGCGGGCGCTCCCGCGCGGGACACCGAGCGGCTGGCGGCCGAGGCCGCCCTGTTGCGGCTGCCGGAAGAAGTACGGACACAGGGCCTGACGGACGACCCGCTGAAGGTCATCAGCTACTTCGGCCCCAGCATGGGCATGTTCTTCGTGCTGTTCACCGTCGGTTTCGGAGCCCGTGGCTACTTCGTGGAGCAGCAGCAGGGCACCCTCGACCGGATCGCGGCGGCGCCCGTCGGGCGCGGTGCGCTGCTGCTCGGCAAGTCGCTGTCCGCCTTCGTGTACAGCCTGGCCGGGCTCGCCACCGTGACGGTCGTGTCCTGGCTCGCCTTCGGCGCCCGCTGGGCCGACCCGCTCGGTGTCGCGGCGCTCAGCGTGGCCATGGCGGTGACCGTGGTGTGTCTGACGGCGTTCGTCATCGCGCTCGCCCGGACCGAGCGGCAGGCCGAGGGGCTCGCGTCGGTCACGGTGTTCGCGCTGGCCCTGCTCGGCGGGAGCTTCGTCTTCGCCTCGGGCACCACGCCGACGATCCGCCGTCTCGCGCTGTTCACCCCCAACGGCTGGGCCCTGCGCGGGTTCACCGACCTGGGCACCGGCGTGCGCGGCTGGGCGGCGGTCGGGATGCCGCTGCTCGGCATCGCCGCCTTCTCGGCGGCCGTCGCTGTCGTGACGGCCGTGCTGCTGCGGTTGAGGAGGACCACATGACCGCCCTCGCCGTGACCTGGGCCACCCTGCTGCGCGCGCTGCGCGACCGCGGGGCCCTGTTCTTCATGGTGCTGCTCCCGGTGGCGATCATCGTCGTGCTGGGGGTCACGATCAGCGGGTTCGACGTGTTCCGGGTGGGCGTGGTCCCGGCGGCCCGACCGGGCCCCGTGGCCCAGGAGTTGACTGCGGACCTGCGGCAGGCGCCTGGTCTGCGCACGCACACCTACGAGAGCGCCGCGGACGCGCGCACCGCGCTGCGGCGTGCCGAACTGGACGCCGTGGTCGTGGTTCCCGCGGGTCTCGACGCGGATGTCCTGGACGGACGAACGGTCGCCGTCACCGTGCTCGTTGAGCCCTCCGGCAGCGCCGGGCACGCGGCGGTGTCGTCGGTGTCGGCCGTCGTCGCCGACCACGCGGCACGTCTCCAGGCAGCGCGTTTCGCCGCCGAACAGACCGGGGGCACTTTCGAGGGCGGTCTCTCGGCCGCCCGTGGCGCCGAACAGGCCGCCGCCCCCATCGCCGTCCGGACCGAGACCGTCAACGGCCAGAGCGACTACCTGCCGCTGGGCTACAGCTACAGCACGCCCACCATGCTGGTGCTGTTCGTGTTCATCAACGCCCTGGCGGGCGGCGCGACCATCGTCCAGACCCGCAGGACGGGCGTGTACGCCCGCGCCCTGGCGGCACCCGTCCCCGCCCGAGCCCTCGTGCTCGGTGAGACGGTCGCGTACCTGCTGCTGGCGCTGCTCCAGTCCGCACTGATCGTGGGGGTCGGTGCGGTCGCCTTCGACGTCGACTGGGGTGATCCGCTCGCCGCCGGGATCCTCGTCACGCTGTGGGCCCTCGTCGGTACGGGTGCGGGCGTCCTGGCCGGGGCGGTGTTCCGAACCCCTGAGCAGGTGCACGCGGTCGGCCCGACCGTCGGCATCACGCTCGGCATGCTCGGCGGCTGCATGTGGCCGCTGGCCCTCGTCCCCGACTGGCTGAGCACGGTCGGGCACGCGCTGCCGCATGCCTGGGCCGTCGACGCGTGGACGGCACTCCTCTCCCGGGACGGGGACCTGTCGGCGATCCTCACCGACCTGGCCGTCCTCGGGGCGTTCGCCGCGGCTCTCCTCGCCCTCGCCTCCCTGGCCCTGCGGCACCGGCTCAACGCCGCACCAGAGAGGTGACACGCGGCGTACGCATGCCGGTCGGCCCGTCGACTCGGGCCGACCGGCCCACTCCGGCGACAACCCGGGCGCGATCTACTGGAGTTGGGAAACGCATCCGCTCTCCGGATCGGAAGGGGAACACGATGAGGACGACCCCCGCACTTCACCGCGTCGCTCTGGCCGGCGCCGTACGGGCCCTGGCGGCGACACCGCACTCGGCTTCCTCCACCGTCACCCGGGTCGACGCCACGGACACCGCCGCCACGGTCGCTCCGGCCCGCGAGGGCAGTCCGCGCTCGGCCGTCGACCGGGTGGCCGACTTCTACGGCGCCTACATCGACGTCCTGTACGACTCCGGCCGCACCACGGTGGCCGACGCGCTGCGCGGCCACTACCTCACCGCCAGGCTGCGTACGGACCTGGCGCGCTGGGAGAAAGAGCACCGCACCGACGGCATGCTGCGCGCCGAGGGCGTGCCGGTGGCCTGGGAGGTCGGCTACAACGACAGCGGCATGGGGCACTGCTGGACCCGGGTCACCCTCACCTGGGAGGACCACGTGGGCCGTTCCCACCGTACGCACCTGATGGTCCAGTCCGATCTGGGCACGGGTCTCATCTCGGGCGTCCGGACGGACGGGCAGGCCTGAGCGTCCGTCCCCCGTCCGGGAGGCTCACGTCATGGAGCGAGTGATCGTCACCGGTGTCGACGGGTCGGCGCGCGGCCGTGCCGCCGCCGACTGGGCGGCGCGGGAAGCAGCGCTGCGCGGACTGCCGCTGCGCGTGATCCACGTGCCATCGGCAGCCGCGCCGCACGAACGGCACCGCCCGGAGTCGGCGGCGGACCGGTTCGCCGCCGAACTCGCCCGACGGCACCCGGGGCTGACGATCGATCACCTACCGGCGGCGGGCACCGTCGCTCAGTCACTCATGGCGTGGGGCACGGTCGCGGAGATGATCGTGCTCGGCCTGCGGGGCGAGGGCGGCCGGGCCGGGCTGTTCCCGGGGCCGACGGCCCGGGCCGTCGCCGGTGCCGCGTCCTGTCCGGTGGTGCTGGTGCCCAGTGACCTCGCCCGCGGCCGAACACCCCGCCGCCCGGACAAGGTGACGCTCGCCGTGGACGCCCGGGACCCGGCGGACGGTGCGCTCGGTTTCGCCTTCGACGAGGCCCGGCTCCGCGGCGCACGGCTGCACGCGCTGCATGCCGGGCCACCGCCGGTCGCGGCTAAGGGGCGCACGTCGTGTTCGCCGTCGGCACCGTTGTACGCGGCCCGGTCGGCCCGGGAGATGGAGATCCTGGCGGAGGTGCTGGACCCGTGGCGCGCGAAGTTCCCGCACGTGCGGGTCACGGAGGACGTGGTCCTCCGCGACCCGGCCAGGGCGTTGGTCCGCACCTCGGTCAGCTCCGTGCTGCTGGTGCTGGGACGGCGGACCGGCGCCCCGGGGCTCGGGGCGGTCGCCCTCGCGGTCGCCCGGCACACCGGGTGTCCGCTCGCCCTCGTCCCCGGCTGACGGTCATTCGGGGAGCACCAGCCTGCTCGTCTCTCCGGGCTGGAGGCTGACCGCTCGTCCCGGCAGCAGGACGTCGATCGGCTCCCCGTCGGACGGCGGCACGGTGATCTCCAGCTGCCTGCGTTCCAGCCTCAGCCGTACGCCCCAGTGGCCCTGGTAGCGGATGGCGAACCCGTACGACGACAGCTCCGGCAGCGGCACCGGGTCCAGACACAGCGCGCCGTGGCGGGTCTCCAGTCCGGTCAGTCCACGCTGGACGAGGTCGAGGGTGCCGGCCATGGCACCCAGGTGGATCCCCTCACCGGTGGTGCCGCCCTGCAGATCGGCGATGTCGCCGCGCAGGGCCTCCTGGCAGAAGGTCCAGGCTTCGGTGCGCCGAGCACGGGCCAGGACCCAGCCGTGGACCAGGCCGCTGAGCGTGGACCCGTGGCTGGTGCGGTCCAGGTAGTGGTCGACGGTGCGCCGCCAGATCTCCTCGTCGATCCGGTACCCCAACCGGCTGAAAAGGCCCTGTAGTTCGGACGGTGAGAAAAGGTATCCGAGCATCAGCACGTCGGCCTGCTTGGAAGCCCGGTAGCGGTTGACGGTGTCGCCCTCGGCCTCCAGGATCCGGTCCAGGCGACGGATGTCGTCGTACCTTTTCCGGTATGCCTCCCAGTCGAGCTCCGCGAGATCGCCGTATCCCTCGAACTGGCTGACGATTCCCTGGTGGAAGGGCACGTACAGGGTGCGGGAGACATCCTCCCACTGTTCGAGTTCGCCCCCGTCCAGGCCCGTGCGTTCCATCAGTTCTCGGCGGCGGGGCTCGGGCAGGGTGCGCAGCAGTTCCAGGGTGCGGGTGAGGACCCAGGCGGCGGTGACGTTGGTGTACGTGTTGTCGTCGAGCCCGGGTTCCGTCGCGCCGGGGTAGGCGTCGTGGTACTCGTCCGGCCCCATCACCCCTTTGATGCGATGCCGGCGCAGGTCCTCGTCCCAGGTGGCCGAGTCGGCCCAGAAGCGGGCGATCTGGAGCAGCATCTCGGCGCCCTCGGTGTCGCGGAACTCGGTGTCGCCGCTCGCCTCGCAGTACTGCCAGACGTTGTACGCGATGGCGGAGCCCACGTGGTGCTGGAGCCGGGAGTGGTCGGGCAGCCAGCGGCCCGAGCGCGGGTTGAGATGGAGCCGTTGGGTCTCCTCCCGGCCGTCGCTTCCGCTCTGCCACGGGTACAGCGCTCCGCGTCGGCCGATGGCACGCGCGGCGGAACAGGCTACTTCGAGGCGCCGGCGACGGTAGCGGAGCAGGGCGCGGGAGACCTCGGGGAAGTGCAGGTTCAGGTACGGCAGGACGAACAGCTCGTCCCAGAAGACATGGCCCCGGTAGGCCTCGCCGTGCAGTCCGCGGGCGGGGACACCGACGTCGAGGTCGGCGGTGTGCGGGGAGAGCGTCTGGAGCACGTGGAAGAGATGCAGCCGCAGGATGCGGCCCGCCTCTCCGGGGACGTCGATGTCGGCCCGGCGCCACAGCTGGTCCCACGCCGTCAGATGCGACTCCAACAGGTCGTCGAAGCCCGGGGCGCGGCCGACCCGGTCGACGGCCGCGTACAACGGGTCGCTGATCGCGGGGTCCCGCGAGGTGTGCAGGGCGACGGTCTTGTCGACGGTGACGGGCTCCCCGGGGCGCAGTTCCAGGCGGAGGCGCTGGACCACGCGTGGTTCCTCGTACCGGACGGTGGCCGGCGCCCCGGCCGTCAGCCGTGCGGCCATACCGATGCGGATGTCGGAGGTGCGGGTCCGGCAGCGCAGCCACACCGTGTCCGGTTCGGCGGTCCCGGTGTGCACGTGGGTGAGGTGACGGCCGTCCAGGTCGCGGTAGCGGGCGACGCCTGAGTTGGTGACCCCGCCGTCGAGGGCCGCCTCCACCTCCAGTTCCTCCGTCGTGCCCTCGGCCGTGAACTCGGTGCGCAGCGCGGCCAGATGGGGATCGCCCATGTGCACCAGCCGCAGCTGACGCACCGACAGCACCCGTCCCGCGCCGAGGTCGTAGCGCGTACGGCGCTCCAGCAGCGCCGACGGGAGGTGCAGGACGACACGGTGGGCGAGTACACCCGCCGTGTCCGGCGTGAGCCACGTCCGGCCGGGGAGCCTGAAACGCAGTGACAGCCAGTTGGGCAGGTTGACCATGTCCTCGTTCTCGACCTGGTGTCCCGCCACCTCGGAGGTCAGGCGGTTGTAGCAGCCCGCCGCGTACGTGCCCGGATAGTGCGCCCGGTCCGCCACGCACTCCGGCAGGGCGCCCCGGGTGGCGAAGTAGCCGTTGCCGAGCGTGCACAACGCCTCCCGCAGCCGCTCCTGGCCGGCGTCGTACCCCTCGTACTCCCACGTCCGGCCGGTCACCGCGGTGCCTCGCTGACGAGCAGCTCCGCCAGATCCCGTACGACGATGCCGGCGCCGTGGCGCAGGAGCCTCTCCCGGGTGCCCGGACCGGCGGTGCGGTCCACTCCGACGACGAGGGCGAATCCTCCGTCGCGGCCCGCCTCCACGCCGGCCAGCGCGTCCTCGACGACGGCGGAGCGGCCGGCCGGAACTCCGAGTCTGCCGACCGCCTCCAGGAAGAGGTCGGGCCGAGGCTTGCCCGCGAGCCCCAGCCGGGCCGCCTCGCCGCCGTCGACCAGTACGTCGAAGAGGTCCAGCACGCCCGCCCGGCCGAGCAGTTCGCCCGCGTGCCGCGAGGCCGAGGCCGCCGCACAGGGCACTCCCGCCTCGCGCAGGGCGCGTACCAGTCGTACGGTTCCCGGGAACGCGTCGACGCCGTGCTCGCGCAGACTCCGGGTGAACAGGCGTTCCTTCTCCGCCGCGACGGCCTGTACCGTCCCCGCCGATGTGTCCATGCCGCGCGAGGCGAGGAAGGCCGCGGCGCCGTCGAGGCGGGATCTGCCGTCCACGTACCGCAGGTAGTCGTCCTGCGGGTCGAACGGACGCCGCAGACCGGGGTCTTCGGGCGGATGCTCGTCCAGGTGGGTGTCGAAGGCCGTCTTCCACGCCGCGGCGTGCACCCGGGCCGAGTCGGTGATCACCCCGTCGGTGTCGAACACGACCGCCCGCACGTCCCGCAGTGCGGGCACGAGGACGTCATGGGACGGAGTCGTGCTCGCGGGGCGGCACACGGTCACACCCGCTGCGGGACGATCGCCACCGGACAGTCCGCGTGGTGGAGCAGCGTGTGCCCGACCCTGCCCAGCTGGAGTCCGAAGTGGCCGGTCCGGCGCCGGGCCCCGACGATCACGAGGTCCGCGGCGGCCGAGCGGCTCAGCAGCACCCTGCGGGCCGGTCCTTCCACGGTGCTGCGGCGCACCGGAACACCGGGGTGGTCGGCGACGGCGTCGTGCAACGCCGCGTCGAGCAGGGCGGACGCCCTCGCCTCGTGGTCGTGGGCCGGGTCGTCGGCGAGACCGGGATCGTCGGCGGTCTCATGGGCGGGGCAGCGCCAGGCGCGTACGACGTCCAGGGTGCAGCCGCGCGCTTCGGCCTCGCGGAAGGCGAACCGCACGGCCTCACCGGAGAGGGCGGGTTCGTCCACGCCGAGCAGGATCCGCTCGTGCGTGCCTTCCAGCCCGGCCTTGTCGCCCCGGACCACGATCACCGGGCAGTGGGCGCGGGCCGCCACTGCCAGGCTCACGGACCCCAGGAGCAGGCCCGTCAGCTCGCCTCGGCCCCGGGATCCCGTGACCAGGGCGGAGGCGTTGTGCCCCTCGCGCAGGAGGGCGTCGGCGGCCTCGGCGGGGACCACCGCCGTGGAGACCTTCACCTCGGGGTCGCGCCGGTGGACGCGTTCGGCAGCGGTGGCGACGATGTTCTGCGCCATCACCTCCTCCGAGGGGCGTTCGAGGCTGCCGGACTGCACGTCCCCTTCGTAGCGCTGCCAGAGGGAGGCGTACACGAGGCACAGCGGCACACCGAGCCGGGCAGCCTCGTCCGCGGCCCAGTCGACCGCCGTGAGGCTGGGATCCGATCCGTCGATGCCCACAACCAGGGGCAGCTCCATCTTTCCCACCGCCTGTCGTCGAGCCGCACGAGGGTGCGGCAAAGAGGTCTCAGCGTCAGCGTCCCACCGGGGACCGGGGTGCGGCAGGGGTGACTCGGCCCCCCGTCGGGGCCGTTCGGCCCATCGCCCCGGGCACTGCTGCGCTCGCCGGGCCCACGTCCGGTGCGTACCGCGGACGAGGGCCGGTCGGCCCGGTCACCTGCCCGTTCAGCCCCTGATCCGACCGGCCCGCGCAGACGATTCTGGAGGTGAGGCCCGGAGGTCCGCCATGACCGATGTCCAGCAAGCACCGGCGCTCGCCCTGCTCGGGGACGGCACCACCGTCCGGATCGAGTGGGCGAGCCACCCCGGCCATGACGCCGTGCCGCGGATGTACGAGGAGTTGTCGCCGCAGAACCCGTGGCCGCGGTTCCACACGGTCGGCCGGACCTCCGCACGGCGTACCGCCGGCCGCGTGCCCCGGGCCGCCCGCCCCGGTCACCGCGCCCCGCTGCCCTTCGACCACGGCGGGCCTCGCACCGCGGACGTCGAGGCGCTGGGGCAACTGTCGCACCGGTCGTACGGCGTCCAGGCTCTCGACGGCCGCGTGCGACTCCTGCCGAGCCACCCGGACGACCCGTGTCCACGCCGACTGCGCTGTGACCGGGTTCCCGTAGTCCCCGAGGAGGAACAGTCATGAAACCCACGGCGATCGGCACCCTCATGGTCGACGAAGTCGTCACCGTGGACCGCGACACCCCGTTCAAGGAAGTGGCCCGGATTCTGGAGGCACACCGCATCAGCGGGCTTCCGGTGACGGACGAGGACGACAGGGTGCTCGGGGTGATATCCGAGACCGACCTCATGCTCCGCCAGTCACGACGGCCCGAGCGGGACACCACCCTCCGAGCCCGGTTGAGCCGCCTCGTACGGCGCGCGGGACACAAGAGCCGGGCCCTGACGGCGGACGGGCTGATGTCGTCGCCCGCTGTCACGGTCCGGGCGGACACCACCGCCACGGAGGCTGCCCGGACCATGCTCGGCCACCGCGTCGAGCGCCTCCCGGTGGTGGACGAGGAGGACCGCCTCATCGGCATCGTCACCCGCCGTGACCTGCTGAAGGTCTTTCTGCGCACCGACGACGAGATCCGGCGGGACGTGCGGGAAGGAGTCTTCGCCGACACACTCTGGCTGAACCCGAACATCGTCCGGGTGGATGTGCGCGAGGGAGTCGTGACCCTCGGCGGACAGTTGGAGCGGCGCAGTGAGAAGTCCATCGCGCTCGCCATGACCCGTCGTCTGGACGGTGTACTCGGAGTCGTCGACAACCTGACGTACCGCCTCGACGACCGCCGCCTGAAGCCGGCCGAACAGGCCCTGCACGGCGTTGCCGACGACTGGCTGCGCAAGCTCTGAGACGGCGTCCCGGCGCCTCACCGACCCGGTCGGCCCGGCCAGGGCCGACCAGCCCAAAGGGGGGCAGCAATGCTACTCATTCCGCTCATTCTGATCGGCGCGGCCGTGCTGGGCGCATGCCTGGTCTTCGGCTACAGCTCCTTCATCGTCGGTTTCGCCCTGATGGCCGTCGGCGTCCTCGGTGTCATCGCGTTCGTCGGCGCACAGGGCACGATCCGACGCCCAGGCGAGAACGAGGTGGTCATCGAACGCCGCTATCTGGGGGACCACGACGACCATCAGCACTACCGGTCGTGACCGTCACCCGATCGCGACGTCTCCGCCTGCTGAAGCGACAGATCACACCCCCCACCGTCTCACCGGGCGGCGACCAACCGGGGATTCCGTCATGATCACGGCACTCCTCTGCGCGTCCCTGCTCGTCCACGGACTCATCCATCTGGCGATCTGGCTGCCGCAGGACGCCGCCGAGCAACTGCCCTTCGACCCCGGCCGCTCCTGGGTCCTCACCGCCGCCGCGCCGCCCCGGTCGGAGGCCGTGGAACTGGCCGCCGTCGGTTTCGCCTCGGCCACCGCCCTGCTGTGCGCCGTCGCGGGCACCTCCGCCGCGACGCAGAGCGACGGCTGGCCGATACCGGCGGCGACCGGCGCCGTCATGGGGCTGATCCTGAAGGCCCTCTGGTTCAGCCCGTGGCTGACAGCCGGCCTCCTGCTGGACACAGGCGTGATCACCTCGGTTCTGACGAGCCTGCCAAGACCGCTGTACTGAACCGGTTCACGGCCAATGGGCCGTTCGGCCCGGGGCCGGAGCCCATCGGCCCACGCGGTCGTGCCGGGTCCCGGGCACGGTGGGACCGACGGGACAGCGAGGGAGGCCGCCATGGAAGAACACGCAGCCGAAGACGGAATCGTGGTGGGCGTCGACGGATCCGAGGCGTCGATGGCCGCGCTGCGATGGGCCGTCGAGCAGGCCCGCGCACTGCACACGCACGTCGTCGCCGTGCACGCCTGGGAGCCCTTGGGCTCCGGATTCGCCCCCTACGCTCCCGTGTCGGCCCGTCCGACCCACGCCGAGCAGCGCGCCGAGGCAGCCCGGCTGCTCGCCTCGACCGTGCGGGAGGTCCTCGGCCCGCGGATCGACGACCCCGTGCGGGCCGTCGTGCTGGAAGGACCGCCCGAGCGTGTGCTGCCGGAACAGGCGAGTGGAGCCGTGCTGCTCGCACTGGGCCACAAGGCGCGCGGGCAGGACGGTCCGCCCGCCTTCGGCATGGTCGGCCGCGCCTGTCTGCGCAGCGCCACGGTGCCCGTCGTGTCGGTGCCCGCCACCGAACGGCACACCGCACCGCTCAGGGCTGTCGGCGCGTCCTCCGGCTCGCGGCGGGGAGCCGCGTAAGGGGGCGGCAAGGGGGGCGACCGTATGCACGAGCGGCACGCCCGACCGGTGGGACACGCGACCGCGTCCGGCGCCACCCGCGGGTGCACCGGGCGGACAGCGGTCGGCCCTCGGCCTCGGCCCTCGGCGGCCGGGGCCGAGGGCCGAGGCCGGGTGACCGTCCGACGTCCGGTGGACGGATCAGGTCATCGACGGCCGGGCGACCCGCCGACGGCGGCCTGGCCCCGAATGCCGTCGAAGGGCAAGTGCCGCGATCGTCTGCGGTCCGGTCCGCGGCGGCCGGTCTCCGCCCGCCGTCCGCGGTGTACGCGCCATCGGCCTGGGCGTGCGGCGGTGCCACAGCCCGTCGGATCAGCGCGCCGAGCGCGATCGTCGGGCCCATCACCGCGAACAGCATCGGCGTGAACAGCCCCGAGAACTCCGGTGCGAGACCCGTGCCCACGATCCTCGCCGCATCGGCCGGCGACGCCTCTCGCCTCCGGCCGGCTCCGTGACGGACGGGCCGCGTGCGCCGACCGGCCCTCGAAGGCAGGGCTGCCCGGCCCATGATCCGGGGTCGGTGGCCTCATGACCGGGAGCCCGGCACGGACAAGGCTTCTCCACGGACGCGGGTACCGGGACAGCCCCGGCGGATCGCGGACGACGTACGAGGAGGCGACGTCATGAGGCGGATTCAAGAGGCCAGGCGCCCCCGCACTCCGCGGCGGCCGGAGCCCCAGGACCTGCGGACGCCCTCCGGGCGGCCCATGCCCTACTGAGGCTGCCCCGTCACCGGGCGAGCACCGCAGCCCCGAACACGGTACGACGGCTGTCCGGCGCGGCGTACGGTCGATGCGGCCAGGCCGCGCAGGGCGGCCGAAGCGCCGGGCTCACCGCGGACCAGGCAGGCGACGTCCGGCGCCGGAACTCCCCACAGCCACTGCCCGGTCCCGCACAGGTACGTACTCTCCGACCTCTCCGAACATCTGGGCGCCTTCGCGCCGTCCACCAGATCGCGGGCCCCGTGCCCCTGGCCCGATCCCGGGTCCGGCGCGGTGAGCAACCGGGCCGCAACGTCCAGGCGGTCATCCCTCGTTCGGCCGGACCCCGCGTGCCCGCCCCGGGGCCGGTCGACCGGTGGAAGGGGCCGAGCGGCCCTGTCCCCTCGGCCGCGACGGGGAGATGGTGGGCACAGGACATCTGGTACGCACACCACGGGAGGCAGCCATGCACGACCGGGACGCTCACGGCGCCGGGGCCGCGCCGGCCGAGGCACGGCACTCGATGCCCTCGTACGCCGGCAAACCGAGCGAGGAGTTCCGTCAGACCATGATGGTGCGTTACCTCCAGGCCATGGCCGCGCACTCGGCGAGTGCGACCGCCGAGGAAGCGACGGTCACCGAACCCGCCGTTGCCTCACCGGCCTCCGCCGGGACGTCCACGATCGCCGGCCTTCAGGTGCGACACGTGATGAAGCGGTCCGTCGCCGGGGTGCCCGCCGACACGTCGTTCCTCGACATCGCGCGGATGCTGGCCCGCCGGCAGATCGGCGCCGCCCCCGTGCTGGACGACGCCCAGCGTGTCATCGGCGTGATCGCGGAGTCCGACCTGCTCGCCCGGGCAGCCGCCCTCGCGCTCCCGGACGGACACCGGAGCCGGTTCGCCGGACTGCTCGGCCACCGGCAGCAGACCGGTGACGCGGGCGGCACGGCGGCCACGCTGATGACCGCCCCGGCGCTCACCGTCCACCCCTGGACATCCGTGCTGGAAGCGGCCCGCGCGGCCGCCCGCTCCCGGATCCGGCAGATCTTCGTGACCGACCACAGGGGCAGGCTCGTCGGCGTCGTCAGCCGCGCGGAACTGCTGCACGCCCTCGTGCGGGACGACACGGCGATCCGCTCCGAGATCGTCTCCCATGTCGTCCGGGACGAACTCCACATCGGTCCCGGGCAGGTGGACGTGCGTGTCCGCAACGGCACCGTCACCCTCAGGGGCACGGTCGACGCCCGCCTGGTTCCGCGGCTCATCGAGGAAGTGGCGGCGATCCCGGACGTGTTCGAGGTGGAGGACCAGTTGATCGCGCGCTGACAGCGCCCCGCAAGGCAGTGAGCGGCATTCGACGTCGACGAGAAAGGCACGGTCATGTCCGAGACAGCAGTGCGCCCCACCGCCACGACACGCCCCGTGGAGAGACAGGTGCACCGGCTCGACGTCGCCCATGTCCACGGCGAGGCGTACGCCGTGGACATCCGCGGCCACCAGCTCCTGGTGGACCAGCCCACCGAGGAGGGCGGCAACGACACCGCCCCGACACCGACGGAGTTGTTCGCGGCCTCCCTGGCCACCCATGTCGCCTTCTGCGCGGGCCGATACCTCAGGAGCCAGGGCATGCCCCGCTCCGGACTGCGGATCCGTACGGAGTTCACGACATCGGCGGACCGTCCCCCCGGGATCGCGTCCGTCCGGCTGTTCATCACTCCCCCACCGGGGCTGTCCGCACAGCGCCACGCGGACCTGCTGGCCGTCGCCTCGCACTGCACCGTCCACAACACCCTGCACGGGCAGCCCGAGACGGACGTGCGGCTGGAGCCGGGCACACCTGTCTGACACACCTGCCGAACGGGGGTACGGCGCCGAGTCACCCCACCGACGCTCCGGCCGGCACCGACCGGCCGCGAGCGGACACTCCGCCCGGTGAGCCGGCCACGTCGGCGCAGCGGCTGCGCCCGGACGACGTGTTCCAGCCGTTCGCGGCACGTCCCCGCGCGGACTGTCCACCCAGGCGGCGGACGCCCGGCCCCGACCAGCTCCTCCGCCCCGCCACAAGGTGTTGTGACGGCCGTTCACCGAGCTGTTCCTGTTCGCTCCCGTCCCGCTCACCGCGGTGGCGCTGCCCTTCCTCGCCCACGCCCTCCAGGACCCGCACGGCCCCGGCAGGCTGCCGCGCGCGGGCCGACGAGTGCCGGGCGCGACACGGCAGACGGCGCGATCCTGGTCGCGGCGGCCGGGTCAGGCCTGGACGGCCGCCACCGGGGAGGCCGAGGACAGCCTGGCCGCCGAGCATCGGTTCAAGGCCGCCCGCGTCGACGACGACGAGTACGCCCGGCTGTTCACCCACCGCTGGGGCGTCGGCACCGCCGTTCCGGCCGCCGCGCCGTTCATCTCTCCGGAGGGAAATCGGGCAACGAAACGTGTGCGTGGCCGGACGGTCGGCCACGCACACGCGGTGCGGCTCGGCGCGCGACGGCGCTCAGACATGCCGCACGGAAATCGTCCTGGTGCCCTCCTTCTTCTCCGGCACCGGGACCGTGACGGTCAGGACACCGTCCTTGTACTCCGCGGTCGCCTCGTCCCCCTCGGCACCGGCCGGCAGCCGGACCACGCGGGTGAAGGTGCCGTAGCGGAATTCGGTGTGGTGCTTGTCCTTCGTCTCCTCGGTGCGCTCGGCGCGCAGCGTCAGCAGGCCTTCCGCGACGGTGATCTCGACGTCATTCTCAGGGTCGATGCCCGGGAGTTCGGCCCGAAGCACGTATGTTCCGTCCGTCAGCCGCTCCTCGACACGGATGCCGTGCGTCCCCGGCGCGGTGTGCGCCACGGGGAGCCCGCTGTCGATCCACCCCAACAGGTCGGGGAGCGTCGTCCAGCCGGGCAGCCTCTCGATCATGCCGCTCATGTCACCCTCCTCGTTCTTCTCCTACTACCAGCGTCGCGCGCCGCGGCACAGGCGGGGCAGGGCCGACCGGCCCCACGCGGGGCCCTTCGGGCCCTGTCAGCCGCTCGTCTCCTCCCCCTCGTCAGCAGCGCACGACCAGGCTCCCGCCACGGCGAACAGACAGGCGGCCAGGACGGTCCAGGCCTCCGCCCGGTCGTCCAGGAGCCGGGCCGGCTCACCCGGGAGGGGATCCGGGGTTCGCCACAGCCGCTTCGACGTCCGGAAGGCCGGGATCCGGGTCGGGGTGGCGGTGAGGTCCCGACAGTGCGCAGTCCACGTCCACCACGCCTTCGACGGCCCGCGCCAGATGGGTGGCGACGGGGGCGAGCCCGACCTCCCGGACCCGGCCGGTCAGCTTCACGATCCCGTCGCGGACCTCGACCCGGATCGCTTCCGCCGTGTGGGGGACGAGGCGTTCCACGACCGTGCGGCGCACTTCCCGGGCAAGGTCGGCGTCGTCCCGCAGGAACACCCCGAGAAGGTCGCAGCGACTGACGATCCCCTTCAGAACACCGTTGCCGTCGACGACCGGCAGCCTCTTCACCCGGTGGCGCGCCATGATCCGGGCGCACTGCGCGAGAGACGCACCCGAGCGGACGGTGACCGCCGGGGCCGTCATCAGTTCCTCGGCGGTACGCGCCCCGGCCTTGGCCAGGTCGTCCGGACGACGCGGACGGGCGTACCCGTCGGGGTCGCCGTCCCGGAACTCCTCCTTGAGCAGCAGATCGGCCTCGGAGACGACCCCCACGACCCGGTGCCCGTCGTCCACCACGGGAAGGGCGCTGACCTTCCACTCCCGCATAGCCTTCACCACGTCCTTGAACGTCGCGCCGGACCTCAGGGCGAGGACGGTACGGGTCATCACATCGCTCACGGTGTGCGGGGTGTTGTGCATGGTGTCCTCCCACGGCGCCAGGTGCGCGTGTCGTCACGGACATGGGCTCCCCGACCTCAGCCTCGGTCATGGGCCCTGACCGGAGCATGGGCCGACCGGCCCTGGTGGGTGGTCCCGTCGGGCCCGGCCCTGCCCGCTCCGTCCGTCCGTCCCACGGATTCCGGTAGGAAACAGTCATGGCACCCGCCACCTTCCGCAAGGCGACCCGTGGCTTCCCTAAGATGGACCACCCTGCCGTCGCCGGACTCGAACTGGACATCGCCTACAGCGAGTTCATGGTCCTCGTCGACCCGTCCGGGTGCGGCAGGTCCACCTGCCCGACCGGGCCGTGGACGCCTCTCCGTTCGAGCACATCCCACCCCTGCCCGCCATGCGCGACCCGGGCGTCGCCGCGCCGATACTGCTCGCGACGGTCGCTGCCGCGCTGACTACGCTCGGCCTGGCCGGGTTCCGAAGGCGCGCGACGTCGGCCAGGTCTTGTGGCCGCCACCGCTGACGCCCCAGAGGGGCCGTTCGGCCCTGCGGTCGGGACGCACCGGCCCCTGACGGCGGTGGGCCGGCTCGGCGACTCTGGTGGGGCAGGGTCCGCGCATCTGCGCGCGGACACCGACCGGAGGAGGTGTCGGCCATGCTGCGCCCCGTTGTCGTGGGAACGGACGGATCGAGGGAGAGCCTCGCCGCCGCGGAGTGGGCGGCCCAGGAGGCACTCAGGCGTGGTCTGCCGCTGCACCTGGTGCACGCCTGGGAGGGCGGGACGGCTCCCGACCCGTCGGAGCTGCCCGAGCTGGACGCGCCGCGCGACCGGGCGCGCCGGACTCTCCGGGGTGCCGTGGAGCGGCTCGGCGAACGCTTCCCACAGATCGTGCCGACCATCGAGCAGATAGCCGGGTCCGCGCCGGACGCCCTGGTGGAGGCAGGCGACAAGGCCGAGCTGCTGGTGCTGGGCAGCCGTGCGTTCAGCGGCTTCGGCGGATTCATGGCCGGCTCGGTCGCACTGGCGACAGTCGCCCATGTGACGCGCCCCGTCGTCCTCGTACGGGCCGGGCGGACTCCGGAGGACGAGCACCTGCCGGACGCGGAGAACCGCCCTTCGGCCACCACCCCGTACCGTGATGTCGTCGTCGGCGTCGACCCCGCGAACGCGTGCGACGAGGTGCTCGCGTTCGCCTTCGAGAGCGCGATGCTGCGGGCGGCTCCGCTGCGGGCCGTGCACACATGGCAACTGCCGTACGTGGAGGCCGCCGCGGCGGCCAGGGCGCGCAGGGCGGTGCGGGCGGGTACCTCGAAAGCGCTGACCGCCGTACTGCGGCCGTGGCGGGAGAAGTTTCCCACCGTCGAGGTCCACGAGCTTGCGCAGGAGGGCAGCGCCGGCCAGCGGCTGACGGACGCCGCGAAGGACGCCGGTCTGCTGGTCGTCGGCCGTCGCATCCGCCCCGCCAGGCTGGGCACACACACCGGGCCCGTCACCCACGCGGTGATGCACCGCGTCCACTGCCCGGTCGCCGTCGTGCCGCACCGGTGAGTGTCCGCACCGGATCCCAGGCAAGGAGGGTGCTCCGTGTTCCAGGTACGCATCCACGGCCGCGGCGGTCAAGGTGCCGTCACGGCCGCGGAGTTGTTGTCGGTGGCGGCCTTTCTGGAGGGCCGCCACGCGCAGGCGTTCCCGAGTTTCGGCTCGGAGCGGACAGGGGCGCCGGTCATGGCGTTCTGTCGGATCGACGACCGGCCGATCCGGGTTCGCGAGCCCGTCACCCGGCCCGACGCCCTGGTGGTCCAGGACGCGACGCTGCTGCACCAGGTGGACGTCTTCGCCGGGCTGCGGCCCGGCGGCCCGGTTCTGGTCAACTCCCCTCATGGCGCCGATCACCTGGGCCTGGAATCACTCACCGGTCCGGTCCTCACGGTCCCCGCCACCGCACTCGCCCTGCGCCATGTCGGGCGTCCGGTGCCCAGCGCCGTCCCGCTCGGCGGCCTCGCCGCCCTCACCGGCTGCGTGACGCTCGGCTCGCTGACCGCCGCGATCCGGCAACGCTTCCCCGGCGGCCTGGGGTCGGCCAACGCGGACGCCGCCCGGGAGGCGTACGAGCACGTCGAGATCCTTCGTGAGGAGCCCGCTCATGCTGAAGCGGACTGAGGGCTCGCGCGCGGTCGCCGAGACCGTCGCGTACTGCCGCCCGGAAGTGATCGCCGCCTACCCCATCTCCCCGCAGACGCACATCGTGGAGGAACTCAGCCGCCTGGTGAAGTCCGGTGCGCTGAAGCCGTGCGAGTACGTCAACGTCGAGTCGGAGTTCGCCGCGATGTCCCTGTGCATCGGCGCCTCGGCGGCCGGGGCCCGTACCTACACGGCGACCGCGAGCCAAGGGCTGCTGTACATGGTGGAGGCCCTCTACAACGCCTCGGGCCTCGGGCTGCCGATCGTGATGACGGTCGCCAACCGGGCGATCGGCGCGCCCATCAACATCTGGAACGACCACAGCGACAGCATGTCCCAGCGCGACTCGGGCTGGATCCAGCTGTACGCCCGCGACAACCAGGAGGCGGCAGACCTGCACCCGCAGGCCTTCCGGCTGGCCGAGGAGCTGTCCCTGCCGGTGATGGTGTGCATGGACGGCTTCGTCCTCACGCACGCCTGGGAGCGGATCGAGGTGCCCGACCAGGCTCAGGTCGACGCGTTCCTGCCGCCGTACGAACCCCGCCAGGTCCTGGACCCGGCCGAGCCGGTGTCGATCGGCGCGATGGTCGGCCCGGAGGCCTTCACCGAGGTGCGCTACCTCGCCCACGCCAAGCAGATGCAGGCGCTGGAGGCGATCCCGAGGATCGCGGCGGAGTTCCGCGAGGTGTTCGGGCGGGACTGCGGCGGTCTGGTCCATCCGTACGCATGCGAGGACGCCGAGACGATCGTCGTGGCCCTCGGGTCGGTGTTCGGCACGGTGTGCGACGTCGTCGACGAGATGCGGGAGAACGGGGTGCGCATCGGCGCTCTGGCGATCACGTCCTTCCGGCCGTTCCCGCTGGAGGCGGTACGTGCCGCACTGGGCCGGGCCCGCCAGGTCGTCGTGCTGGAAAGGGCGTTGGCGGTCGGCATCGGCGGGATCGTCTCGGCGAACGTCCGCACCGCGCTCTCCGGGATCCAGCTCGACGGCCACACCGTGATCGCCGGGCTCGGCGGGCGCGCGATCACCAAGGCCTCGCTGCACCGGCTGTTCGCCGACGCGCCGGCCGGGCGGCTCGGACAGCTGACGTTCCTGGACCTCGACACCGACCTGGTGGAGCGGGAGTTGGCGCGTATGGCGCGGACCCGGCGGTCCGGGCCTTCGGCCGAGAACATCCTGCGTGACGTGGGGAGCAACCGATGAGCACCGCACGGCAGGTGAGGTTCTATCAGGTCGGCAGTTTCGCCGCCGGAAACCGGCTGCTGGGCCCCGAGATGCAGTCGGACCAGGCGGACCCGGACCGGTCCAACGCACTCACCTCAGGTCACCGTGCCTGCCAGGGCTGCGGCGAGGCGCTCGGCGCCCGGTACATCCTGGACGCGGCACAGCGGGCGGCCGGCGGCAAGGTGATCGCGGTCAACGCGACCGGCTGTCTGGAGGTGTTCTCGACGCCGTACCCGGAGACGTCCTGGCAACTGCCCTGGCTGCACTCGCTGTTCGGCAACGCGCCCGCCGTCGCCGCCGGGGTCGCCGCCGCGCTGCGCGTCAAGGGCCGCACGGACGTCCGGGTGGTCGGACAGGGCGGGGACGGCGGGACGGTCGACATGGTGCCGGAGGAGTGAAGACGGGACCGACCGCCGAGACGGGCCCCACATCGTCCGCGGGGCCCGTCTCGCCGCCGTACGTCAGCCGACGAACTCATTGACGGCTGCCTTCAGTTCGCTCAGTCCCTTCTTCGCGTCGGTGAAGAACATGCCGGTCTTCGGGTCGGTGTAGAGCTCGTTGTCGATGCCCGCGTACCCGTGGCCCATCGACCGCTTGATCACGACCACGCTCTTCGCCCTGTCGACGTCGAGGATCGGCATGCCCGAGATCGCGTTGCCGGGGCGGCGGGCCATCGGGTTGGTCACGTCGTTCGCGCCGATCACCAGGGCCACGTCCGCCTGCGGGAACTCGGGGTTGACGTCGTCCATCTCCTTCAGCTGGGTGTACGGCACGTTCGCCTCCGCCAGGAGCACGTTCATGTGCCCCGGCATACGGCCCGCGACCGGGTGCACGGCGTAACTGACGTCGACGCCCTGCTCGGTCAACAGCTTGGCCAGATCCCCGAGTTCGTGCTGGGCCTGGGCGGCGGCCAGACCGTACCCGGGGACGAAGATCACCTTGCTCGCGTACGCCAGCTGGACCGCCACGTCGTCCGCGGACACGGACCGAACCTGCGCCGGTGTCCCGCCCTCGGCGGCCGTCGCGGGGGCGCTGTCGCCGGTGCCGAAGCCGCCGATGACGATGTTGGCGATGGAGCGGTTCATGGCATCGGCCATCAGCTTGGTGAGGATGCCGCCCGAGGCGCTGACCAGCATGCCCGCGATGATGAGCGCGGTCTCGTCGAGCACGAAGCCCGCCATCGCGACCGCCGACCCGGTGAAGGCGTTCAGCAGGGCGATGACGACCGGCATGTCGGCACCGCCGATCGGCAGCACCATCGTCACGCCGAACAGCAGCGCGACCACCACGAGCCCGTACAGCGCCGTGCGCGAGTCGGGTGCCAGCACCAGCCAGCCGGTACCGACGACGAAGGACGCCGGCAGCAGCACGTTCAGCAGCCGTGCCCCGGGGAACACGACGGGCGCACCGGACACCACGCCCTGGAGCTTGCCGGCGGCGATCAGCGAACCGGAGAAGGTGACCGCGCCGATCACGATGTCCAGCGCCCCGGGCAGCGAGACCCGTGCGCCGAGCCCTGCCGGATCCTCGGTCTGGAGCAGGTCGCCCACGGCGATGAGCGCGGCGGCGCCGCCGCCGACGGCGTTGAAGAGGCTGACCAGTTGGGGCATGGCGGTCATCTGCACCTCGCGCGCCGCCCAGAGGCCGAGCGCCGCGCCCACGAGGCCGCCCGAGGTCAGGACGAGCCAGCCGGTGCGGCTGATCGCGCCCTCGTCGGCGACGAGCCACACGGTGGCGGCGATCGCCACGGCCATGGCGGCGGCGGAGAGGGTGTTGCCGCGGCGGGCCGTGCGCGGGTGGTTCATCAGATGGAGGCCCATCACGAAGCAGGCGGCCGCGGCCAGGAAGACGTAGTGGACGGTGTCGGAAACCATGACGCTCACTCCTCGGCCTTCTTCTCGGTGGCCGGACGCGCCTTGAACATCTCCAGCATCCGGTCGGTGACCACGTACCCGCCGACGACGTTCATCGCGCCGAACACCATGGCCGCGAAGGCCAGGACGTATCCGAGCCAGGTGTGCGCCTCGGCCGCGATCAGCATCGCGCCGATGACGACGATGCCGTGCACCGAGTTGGATCCGGACATCAGCGGGGTGTGCAGGGTCGCGGGCACCTTGCTGATGACCTCGACGCCGACCAGCACACTCAGCACGAACACGGTGACCGCGGTGAGCAGATCGAGGTCGTTCATGACGTTTCGCCTCCCATCAGGGCTCCCGTGATCTCGTCGGCCGGGTCGAGGACGAGGTCGCCGTCCCGCACCAGGTGGCGCAGCAGGGCGACGAGGTTTCTGGCGTAGGCCGTGGACGCGGCGGTCGCCATCGCGGACGGCAGCCGGCCGGCGCCGATCACGGTGACGCCACCCGTCAGGACGTCCGTCTTGTCGGGCTCGGATCCCTCGACGTTGCCGCCGAGTTCGCTCGCGGCGAGGTCGACGACGACCGAGCCGGGCCTCATCCGCTCCAGCACGGCCGACGTCACCAGCAGGGGTGGTCTGCGTCCCGGAACCTGGGCGGTGGTGATCACGACGTCGGAGCGGGCGATGTGCTCGTCGAGCGCCGCCCGTTGGGCCTTCTGCTCGTCGGCGGTCAACTCCTTCGCGTAGCCGCCCCGTTCGGTGCCCGGTTCCCCTTCCTGAGGGCTCTGGACGTCGAGGAACCGGGCGCCGAGCGACTCCACCTCCCCTCGTGACTCGGGGCGTACGTCGTACGCCGTGACGACGGCACCGAGGCGGCGCGCGGTGGCGATGGCCTGGAGTCCGGCCACTCCGGCACCGAGGACGAGGACCTGCGCCGGGCGCATGGTGCCCGCCGCGGTGGTCAGCATCGGGAAGAAGCGGTCGTACGACTCCGCCGCGACGACGGCCGCCCGGTACCCGGCGACGCTCGCCTGCGAGGTGAGCGCGTCCATCGACTGGGCGCGGCTGAGGGTGCGGGGCAGCAGGTCGAGGCTCACCGTGCGCACACCGCGCCCGCGGAGCTCCTGGACCAGCACGGGGTGCCGCAATGGTTCCAACAGGCCGACGAGGGTCTGGCCGGCGCGCAGCGACCGGGCGGTGTCCGTGTCCGGTGGTCCCACGCACAGGACGGCGTCCGCCCTCGCGTACAACTCGTCGGGCGGAACGACGGCCGCTCCCGCCGCGGTGTAGTCGGCGTCGGTGAACCAGGCCCCGGAGCCCGCCCCGGTCTCGACCAGGACGTCGATGCCCGCCCGGTGCAGGAGGGTGACGGCCTCGGGGACGAGGGCGACGCGGCGTTCGCCGGGCGCCCGCTCCCGTACGGCACCTACGGTGACGGTGGCCATGATGTGCTGCCTCTCCCCGCGGCCCGGTGGTGCCGGGCCGCGGAACTCTCAGAACTCGAAGACGAGCCGTGCTTCGGCCCGTCCGCCGAGGACGTCGTCGAAGGAGTCGTTCACCTGGTCCAGCCGCCGCGGTTCGGCGATGACCTGGGTGCGGCCTGCCGCGTGCAGCGCGAACACCTCGGTCAGGTCCTGACGGGTGCCGACGATGGAGCCGATGACGGATATGCCGTTGAGGACGGTCTCGAAGATCGGCACGTCGATCGCCGCGTTGTCGGCGGGCAGCCCGACCATGACGAGGCGTCCGCCCCGGTTGAGCGACCGGTAGGCCTGCTCGAACGCCTTGGGTGCGGCGGCCAGCACGACGGCGACGTCCGCGCCGCCGGCCTGCTTGATCTCCTCGACCGGGTCGTGCGTACGGGCGTTGACGAGCTGGTCGGCGCCGAGCCGGTGGGCCAGGCCCAGCTTGTCGGGTTCGAGGTCGACGGCGGTGACGAAACCGCCCACGAGCCGCGCGTACTGCACGGCCAGGTGGCCCAGGCCCCCCACGCCGAAGATCGCGACCCGCTCGGCCGGCACCACCCGCGCGACCTTGATCGCCTTGTAGGTGGTGACACCCGCGCAGGTCAGGGGCGCCGCGTCGAACGACGACACCCCGTCGGGCACCCGGACCACCGCGCCCGCGTCCGCGACGGCGTACTCGGCGTAGCAGCCGTCCACGGAATAGCCCGAGTTGACCTGTGACAGGCACAGGGTCTCCCAGCCGGAGAGGCAGTGACGGCAGGTGCCGCAGGACGAGCCGAGCCACGGGACGGCGACCCGCTTGCCGGTCAGGTCCGCGGAGACGCCGGCGCCGGCGGACTGCACGATGCCGATGCCCTCGTGGCCGGGGACGAACGGCGGCTGCGGCTTGACCGGCCAGTCGCCGTGGGCCGCGTGGATGTCGGTGTGGCAGAGCCCCGAGGCCTCCATCTTCACGAGCACCTGGCCGGGGCCGGGCTCGGGGACGGGCAGGTCCTGGATCTCCAGGGGCTTGCCGAAGTCGGTGACTACCGCTGCTTTCATGGCGTCCGCTCCTCAACTGATCCTTTTCCGGGGCGCCTCGACCCGGGTCACGAAGTGCAGCCCGTCCCCGGCTGCGAGGGAGAAGCCGCCCGGTGTGCCCGGTTCGACGTCCAGGACGAAGAAGGGGCGGCCGAGGGCCTCGTAGTGGTCGGCGTTCATGTGGAACGTGCAGCCCTCGACGACGCCGACGAGCATGTCGCCCTCTCCCAGGGCGAATTCGCCGCCCGGGAAGCACATCGGGTCGCTGCCGTCGCAGCAGCCTCCGGACTGGACGAACATCACCGGTGCGCCGTGGGCGGCGCGCAGGGCCGCGATCGCCTTGCGCGCCGCACGGGTGGCCGTGACGCGCCCGACAGTGCCGTTGTGCAGCTTCGCGGGCATGTCCCTGCCTCCTCCTAGAACAGCCCGAGCGGCTTGGTGCCGTAGCTGACCAGCAGGTTCTTGGTCTGGCTGTAGTGCTCGAGCATCATCTTGTGCGTCTCACGGCCGATGCCGGAGACCTTGTAACCGCCGAACGCCGCACCCGCGGGGTACTGGTGGTAGCAGTTCGTCCAGACCCGGCCGGCCTTGATCGCGCGGCCCATCCGATAGGTGCGGTTGGTGTCGCGGCTCCACACGCCGGCCCCGAGGCCGTACAGCGTGTCGTTGGCGAGGGCGAGCGCCTCGGCCTCGTCCTTGAAGGTGGTGACCGCGAGGACGGGGCCGAAGATCTCCTCCTGGAAGACCCGCATCTTGTTGTGGCCCTTGAGGACGGTCGGCTCGTAGAAGTAGCCGTTCGCGAACTCTCCTCCGAGCGTGGGCCGGTGGCCGCCGACGAGCAGTTCGGCGCCCTCCTTGAGACCGATCTCGACGTACGAGGCGATCTTCTCGACCTGCTGCCTGGAGACCTGGGGGCCCATCATGGTGTCGGTGTCGAGCGGGTCGCCCTGCTTGATGGCGCGGATCCGCTCCAGGCAGCGGCCCATGAACTCCTCGTAGATGTCCTCCTGGACGAGGGCGCGCGAGGGAGCGGTGCAGACCTCGCCCTTGTTGAACGCGTACAGGACGAGTCCCTCGACGGCCTTGTCCAGGAAGTCGTCGTCCTCGGCGGCCACGTCGTTGAAGAAGATGTTCGGCGACTTGCCGCCCAGCTCCAGGGTGACGGGGATGATGTTCTGCGCCGCGTACTGCATGATCAGCCGGCCGGTGGTGGTCTCACCGGTGAAGGCGACCTTGGCGATGCGCTTGTTGGTGGCGAGCGCCTTGCCGATCTCGGCTCCGGGGCCGTTGACGACGTTGAGGACGCCGGGCGGCAGGATGTCGCCGACGACCTCCATCAGCTTCAGGATCGACCACGGGGTCGGCGACGCGGGCTTGATGACCGAGGCGTTGCCGGCGGCGAGGGCGGGAGCCAGCTTCCACGCGGCCATCAGCAGCGGGAAGTTGAACGGGATGATCTGGCCGACCACACCCAGCGGCTCGTGGAAGTGGTAGGCGATCGTCTCCTTGTCGATCTCGGTGATCGAGCTCTCCTCGGCGCGGATCGCGGACGCGAAGTAGCGGAAGTGGTCGGCGGCGAGGGGGATGTCGGCGGCGAGGGTCTCGCGGACCGGCTTGCCGTTCTCCCAGCTCTCGGCGACCGCGAGCTCCTCACGGTGGGCGTCGATGGCGTCGGCGACCTTGTTCAGCACCGCGGCCCGCTGTGCCGTGCTCGCCTCGCCCCACGCCTCCTGCGCGGAGTGCGCGGCGTCCAGGGCGAGTTCGATGTCCTCGGGCCCCGACTTCGGGACCTCACAGATCGGCTTGGCGGTGGCGGGGCACAGGTTGGGCGAGTACTGCCCGGTGCTGGGTGCCTGCCACTTGCCTCCGATGAAGTTCTCGTACCGTGGCGCGACGTCCACGGGACTGCCCGGCCTGCCCGGGGGGTCGTACTTCATGGCCGTCCCCTTTCCGATCAATTCCTGATCACCGCCGGTCACGACGATCGTGGTGATGCCCAGACGTTAGGAGCGGCAACGCTGCAATACCGCTGCATGGCCCCTGGCCTGCGGCACGACGGCTCCCCGAAGGTCCAGCGCACGGGCGGCCGCGGCGGCTCGCTGCGGCGAGCCGGCGGGCAGCGTGCGGGCGAGCACGGCCCACGCGGACACGTCGTCGATTCCCCACTCCGAGGCGACCCAGCGGCGCAGCGACCCCACGGAACCGCCGGCCAGCACGGCACCGCGCAGCTGCTGCTCCAGCGACCGCCGGTGTTCCTCGACGAGCGGAGCCTCGGACCGCGGCAGCAGCGGGCCCGGGTACCGGGCGAGAGCCTCGTCCACCCGTCCCTCGGACAGCAGTCCGGCCACCTCGTCGTAGTCGGTGCGCACCGGGCGCAGCAGCGCGTACGGCCGGGAGCCGAGGAGATCGGGCCCGAGCACCGCGCGCAGCCGGGTCAGTTCGGCGCGGAGCGTCGAGGGGGGTATCTCCTGCTCCGAGAGGCCCACGGCGAGCCGGTCACCGGTCACGCCCCGGCCCTCCAGCGCCAGGGCCACCACGATCTCGCTGTGCCGCGGACTGAGCCGACGTACCCGCCCGGCGTCGTCCAGCAGGGCGCTGTCGCGGCCCAGAGCCAGGAGCCGTACGGCGTCGGGGGCGGGCAGGGCGCCACCGGGTGTGCGGGCCAGTTCCGCCTCGACCGCCAGCGCGGCCGCACGCACCGCGGCCAGCGCCGGGGGCGTGGCGATGCTCGCGCCGCCGGAGAGGTCCAGCACGCCGAGCAGGCGGCCGGTTCGCAGATCGCGTACGGGGGCGGCCGCGCACGACCAGTTGTGGACCGCGGCGCTGTAGTGCTCCCCTGCCACGATCTGGACGGCCCGCCCCAACTCCAGGGCCGTACCCGGGGCGTTGGTCCCGGCCAGTCGCTCGGACCACCGGGCTCCCTCGACGAAGCGCATCCGTTCGGCGCGGCGCAGGGCCTCTGAGTCGCCCTCCACCCACAGCAGGGTGCCGTCCGTGTCCCCGACCGCGAAGACGTGTCCGTCGTCCGCGGCGCCGGTGCCGAGCAGGTCGCGCAGCAGCGGCATGGCGCCGGCGAGGGGATGGCCGCGCCGGTACGAGGCCAGGTCCCCGGAGGTCTGACGCAGGGGTGGGAGGGTGCCACCGTCGGGGCGTACACCGCACGCCGTGCAACGGGCCCATGAGTCGGCCACCAAGGGCCGTACTCCCTGCGCCGGTCCGGACGACGAGATCACGAACCGCTCGTGCGCCGCGCGCAGCGCGGACACCGAGGCGGCGGAAGCGTCCATGGCACCTCCCACGTGCCTCTCTCCGACTGGTCGCATCAGCCTCACCCGCGTGCGACGCGGGCTGTAGGGGCCGAAGGGCCCCATGGGGGACCCCGAGGGGCCCTGCCCCACTTCCCAGCATCGCTCCGCGGGCCGGACCCGGGGATGGGCCGCAGGGCCACAACCGCCCGCCACAGGACCCCACTTGAGCGGTCCCACGAAGCACCTCGGGGGGCACGCGAGTCAGTTGAGCCGTACGGAACGACCGGGACAGGAACGGCGGCACGCCTGCCGTGTCCACGGCCACCTCCTCCCGCACCCGGACATGCGGGCGCCTGTGCCGTCGGAGGAGCAGTGCCCCGGCGAGCGACTCCGTTGCGCGTACCGCCTGTTCGGCCTCCGCAGCGTGCGACGGCGGCGGCCTGCCGCACCGGTGCGACGGTGTCCGCCGATGTCGACGGCGGCCGCCTCGCGCGTTGTCTCCGGCAGCACGTGGGCCGGGCCGGCCCACGGTTTCACGACCGGACGTCGATCAGCTTGCGCGCGCCACGCCGTGGGGATTCGGGGCCGGCGGTCCCGTACCCCAGGCGGATGAGCATCTGGGCGTGCCCGGTGCGATCGGGCGAGGGGGCCAGGGCGCCGCGCAGGTCCGGCCACTCCATCGCCTGGTGCAGCAGGGAGGTGCGCAGGCCGAGGGTCGTGGCGACGAGGAGTACGCGCTCCAGTGCCTGTCCGGCGCGCAGCCAGTCGACACGCCGGTCGTGTTCCGTACTGAGCAGGGCGAGGACCGGAGTCACCTCGAAATCGCGAGCGAGGAGCCGTTCCCTGTGCGGTTGGGCGGTGAAGTCCCGCATGGGAAGCAACTCCCGGGCGTCCTGCGGGCCGAGCCCCGACCGGGTCAGACCGACGTCCGCGGACTCGTACGGGTCGTGCCGCACCCAGCGCCGGCTCTCCATGGCACGGTCGGCGTCGAGGCGGTTGCGCTGTTCGGCCTCCGCGGTGAGCCGGAGAAGGCGCCCCGTCTCCTCGGGCGGGGGGAGGACGAGCCTGGCACCCTCCGAGGCAGCCGCGTCCGCGAGTGCGGCGTTGAGGGACGGTGAGAGGGGTGCGCCGGAGAACGGGGTGCGGCTGCTGTGGCGATGCCGGATCGCCTCGTAGAGGTCTGCCTGGCCGTCCGCCCCGTCCTGTGCCACCGGCCCGGTCGAGCGGACGACGGCCAGCAGTTCCGGGTCTCCGGGACAGGGCAGCAGCCGGGTGTCCGGTGAGCGGCCGAAGTGTGCCATCGCCACCCGCAGGTTCAGGACGCACGCCCCCACCGAGACATGCAGGGCGCGTCCCGTCGGGTCCAGACGGCGCAGGCCGCGCTCCGAAGCGGCCCGTACCTGGAACACGGGAGTCCCGGGATCCACCTGGAAGTGCCATGGCTGGGTGTTGAGAATCGACGGTGCGGCGGACGCTGCCGCGACACAGGTCTCCAGGGTGACGGCGTCGAAAGACGTGCTCCGCATGATGACCTCCCGGCGACGGGCGGTGATGCCGTACTCCGAGCGTGACCGGCCGGCGATGCGACGGCGAGGGGCCGATGGTCCCTGTCACGAGGTTCGGGGGCCGAACGGCCCGTCCCCGGCGCCGAATCGGTTCCGACCGGTCCCCCTCCGACGTCTGATCGGCCCATGCCGCCCAAGGCGCCCCGCTGCCGACGCTCGGTGTCACGGCGCCGAGGAGGCGCGGTTCGATCGAGGGCGACAGGAGCGGACGGAAGCGGTTGTGGCGCCGGCGCAACAACGGCCTTCGGGGGCCTCGGGAGTCGCGGGCGCGCGCAATCGGATCGCGGCGAAGATCCGCTGGACGGCCGAAGACGGCTCCGCCCGTACGGGCAGGACGCTGGTGGAGACCGGCCGGAAGGCGGGCGCCGGCATCGTGATCTGGCTTGACACCCGGTCCGGGCTCACCACCGAACCGCCCAGCCGTGCGGAGGCTTGCCTACGAGTCGGCGCTCCTGGGCACGGCGGCGGAACTCGCCGTCACTGGAGTGGTGACCGGCGCCGGAGCGCTCGCACGATGACGGCTCGACCGGCGGCGAATCGATCAATGGGGCACGGAGTGGAACCGGGTGGAGCCGACGTGGGGGCACCGGACCGGTTGACGCCTTCCACCGGAGGTGCCGCGATCGCCCGCAGCACCTCCGGTGCGGTGGCACGGGACGCACCCGAGAGAGCGCGGCGCAAGGTCCTCACCGGCCTCACCTCGGATCCGTCCGGCCCTCTCGCCCGCTTTCCCGCAGAGTGATCCTTGAATCAGCGCGGGCGCCGGGCACGGCATTCGCAAAGGGGCTCCCCGTCCCCCGGCCGGAAACGGCGTCCGCGCCGGGGAGACAGCCTCGTGGCGGGCTGTGGCCGCACGTGGGTCGTCGGCCCGGCCCGTGCCGCTTGGCGGGCGTCTCCCCGCAGTGGGTCCCCGGTCCGGGCCGGTGCGAGTCAGCAGGGGTGGCGCGGTCCGGGCCGGGGGCCGTACCCGCGTGTTCCGGCCACCGCGATGCCCTCGGGAGTCCGCCGCCACCCTGAATCCTGGTCTCCGACGGGATCCGCACCCCGGCGGGAACCTCGACGATCACCCGCGTCCGCAGGAGCACCGGCCTGCCGGCCCTCCGTACCCGGGTCCTGACCACTGCTGGGCCGGGGACCACGTCCCCGGCCCATGACAGCAGTGCCTGTCAGCACGTCAGGAGTGCACCGACGTGCGGTGGTTCCTCCGCGCCGACGGGTGCGGCACGTGTGGCGTCGTCCTGGGGGTCCGACGGCGCATCAGCCGGTCGACGAGACCGTCGAAGACCGCCACGAGGACACATGTCAGCCCCACGGCCAGCACGAGCAGCACTGCGAACCGTTCCCAGAACTCCGGTGTGAGACTGGTACCCACTGTCCTCACCCTCCCTGATCGGCGTCGTTCTCCCTGCTTCCAGCCAACTCCGCCACAGGTCGGGGCGCATGAGCCGAGAGGGCCGCACACAGGTGCGGTCCGGCCCTTGCGCGTGGGGCCGGCCGGCAGACGGGCCTCCCCGCGGGCAGGGCCCGCTCCGTCAGCGAACGAGCACGTGCTCCCCGGAGCGAGGCAGCACCACAGCGCTGGGCGCGGCCGTGCGGTCGACGGAGCCTCGGCAGGAGCGGTGGCAGTGGTCGTGACGTGGGTCTCCTCGGTGTCCGGTCTCCGTAGGATCTGGACCGGTCGGCCCTGGTGGCCGCGGCTTCCGGGTGGTGTGCTGGAGATGGCGGGAAGGACCCGGCAGAGGCGCGGAGAAACGGCCGACAGGGACCGCGCACCGCGCAATCAGGATCCGCGAGAAGCGGGTGGCGTCCTTCCCGCCCCGTCGTGCCAGGGCCTCCGCATGCAGCGCTCCCCAGGCTGGGTACGGGGCCTGGGAGGCGTCGGCCGTCTGTCATCCCTTGCCTCCGCTGAGGTCGCGCCACTGCGGGCCGACGCGCTTCCACTCCGCGTCCCACTCCACCAGCCGTCGGCTCAGCAGGCGCCTGCGTACCAGCCAGCCACCGGCGAGCACCATGGATCCGGTGCCGGACCCGACGAACAGTCCGGTACCGACCACTTCCAGCTCCGCCTCCGTCGCCGTGGCCGGCTCGGCGACCAGCGCGCCGCTGCCGTCCACCCACACCGTCACGCGAGTGCCCGTCGAGGCATCGGGGTCGACCTTCGTCCGTGCCGTGTGTGTGACGCCGTCGGTGGTCGTCCAGCGGACCTTGGCCCACACCTTGCCGTCGTCGAATCCGGTCGTGACGGGCGGAATCTTCGAGGCGTCCTCGGTCAGCACGGCGGTGACAGCGTGTGCGGCCGTTCGCCGATCTGCCAGGCTGTGGTCGAGTCCCTCGGCAGCCGCCTGGCCCAGGAGGGTTCCGCCCAGGAGCGCGAGAATCCATGTGGCGAGCACGATTCTGGCTTCGACCACGTCGCTGTGCCGTCTCAGGGCGTTGTGCCGCCATCGCCAGAACCACACTCGTGTCGCCTTCGCCCGACGTGTCCTGGCCATGGGACTCGCCACCTCCTCCGGTGCGGCACGGTCACAGCACGGTGCCGGGACCGCCGGCCCATCCGGTCCGGGCGTCGGCGGGAAGAGAGGGATCGGTGTCCGGGTCCCGGAGTGGGCCGGACAGCGCGCAGTCCACGTCCACGACGCCTTCCACCGCCCGCACCAGCCTCGTCAGGACGGGAACGAGCGACGTGTCCCGCACCCGGCCGGTGAGCGTCACGACCCCGTCGCGCACCGCGACCCGGACAGGATCGCCGGACGCGGTGCGGAAGTGGGCGACCACCTCCCGGCGCACTTCGTCGGCGATCTCCGCGTCCTGCCGCAGGAACACCTTGAGCAGGTCGGTTCGGCTGACGATGCCCTGAAGCACGCCCTCGTCGTCGACGACCGGCAGCCGCTTGAGGTTGTGCCGCGCCATGATGCGTGCGGCCCGGGCCACGGTGGCGTCGGCGTGCACGGTGACCGCCGGAGCAGTCATCAGGTCCGCAGCGGCCACCGCGTCCGCCTTCGCGAGGTCGGAACGGCCGCGCGAGCGCGCGTACCGGTCCGGGTCGCCGTCGCGGAACATCTCCTTGGGGAGGAGATCGGCCTCGGACACGACGCCGACGACCCGGCGGTCTCCGTCCAGGACGGGGAGCGCGCTGACTTTCCAGCGCCGCATGGTCCTGGCGATGTCCTTGAAGGCCGCTCCCGTACGCAGGGCGACGACGGTCCGCGTCATCACGTCGCTCACGAGGTAGGGCATGGCGTCCTCCAGGTGCTCGGATGCCGTCCCGCGTCACCCTCCAGCATCCGCCCCCACGCCGGTGACGGCATGGGCCCAATGACCCCGTCCGGGGGCCCGACTGTCTCTTTCCGCCCTCGCGGGCCGGAGAGGCCGTCGAGCGCGGGCGCCGGGGGCCCCGGTCCTACGGCTTCCGCGCCGGCACCCGCCACACGAGCGTGGTGCCGCCGCCTTCGGGCGTCCTCAGTTCCAGTCTGCCGCCCTGTTGCTCGGCGCGCTCCGCCATGTTGCGCAGCCCGCTGCGGCGGCCGTCGGCGGGAATGCCCACTCCGTTGTCGGTGACCGAGAGCCGTACCTCGCGCCCGTCCGTGGCCAGGAGGACGTCGGCGCGGTTCGCCCGGGCATGCCGGGCGATGTTGGTCAGGGCTTCGGAGAGCACGGCCACCACGTGGTCGGCGATGTCCTTCGGTACGTCGGTGTCCAGCAGGCCCTCCATCCGGACACCGGGGGCGAAGCCGAGGACCGGTGCGGCCTCCCCCACGACCCGTACGGCGCGAGCGCGCAGGCCGGTCTCTCCCGCGCCCTCACGGGTGCGCAGGCCGAAGATGGTCGACCTGATGATCTTGATGGTCTCGTCGAGGTCGTCGACCGCGCGCGCCACGCGCTCGGCCGCCTCCCCGTGCTCGATGAAGCGGCCGGCGCTCTGCAACGTCATACCGGTGGCGAACAGCCGCTGGATGGCCAGATCGTGCAGGTCGCGCGCGATGCGGTCCCGGTCCATGAGCACCGCGACCGCCTCGGCGTCCTGGCGGCGTTCCGCCAGTTCCATCGCGACGGCGGCCTGTGCGGCGAAGGACTGAAGGGTCTCGGTCTCCGTCGCCGAGAACACCGGCTGCCCGGCCTTGCGCGCCAGCAGGACCACGCCTCGCGGCCCCGGGTCGCCCGTGCCGATGGGTACGGCCACGGCGGGGCCGAGTCCGCCGAACCGCGGAGGTTCCAGGGAGATGCGTTCGTCGTGGGTGACGTCCGCGCTGGTGACGGGGACGGCGCCGGAGAACGCCAGCCCCATCAGGCTCTTGTCCATGGCCAGTACGAGGCCCCGGTGCGCCTCGGCGTCCATTCCTACGGCGATCTCCACGGCGAGCGCCCCGGTGTCCTCCATGGGCACCGAGACCGCCGCCAGGGCGGATCCGGTGATCTCGCCGGCCCGCTCGGCGATCAGAGCGAGGACCTCGGCGCGCTCACTGCCGGACATCAGGCTGTGGGTGACCTCCGCGTTCGCCCGCAGCCAGCGTTCCCGCAGCCGGGACTCCTCGTACAGCCGGGCGTTGTCGATCGCGACGCCTGCCGCCACGGCGAGCGTCAGGGTGACCGACACGTCGTCCTCGTCGAACTGGGCGCCACCCCGTTTCTCGGTCAGATACAGGTTGCCGAAGACCTGGTCGCGCACCCGGATGGGGACGCCCAGGAAGGTGTTCATCGGCGGGTGGTGCGCCGGGAAGCCGTACGAGGCCTCGTGTTCGGAGATCTTCGCCAGGCGCAGCGGCTCCGGGTGGTGGATCAGCTCCCCCAGGATGCCGTGGCCCTCCGGATACGGGCCGATCCGCGCGATCTGCTCCTCGCTGACCCCCACGGTGTGGAACGCGGACAGGCGCCTGCCGTCCGGGCCGATCACGCCGAGCGCCGCGTACTCCGCGTCGACCAGCAGGGCGGCGGCCTCCACGATGCTGCGCAGGGCCTGTTCCAGGTCCAGTTCCCGGCCGACCGACAGCACCGCCTCCAGCAGGCTGTGCACCCGGTCCCTGGTGCCGCGGGCCACGTCGAGACGAACCTGTAGTTCGTCCAGCAGTTCGTCCAGCCGTAGCTGAGGCAGGCGCACGCGAGCCTCCTCGGGGGTTTCCACCCTGCGTTCCTCCAGGTCCCCTGTTACGCACGGACGCCCAGTGGTCCGGTCATGTGTCACGGTAGTGGTCGACTGCGAGGTCCGGTAGCCAATCAAGCCCAGCACACAGGGCCCGGTCCCCGCACGTCCGGTTCACCGACATCACGCCTGGCCTGGGCCGCTGCCCGAAATCCGCCGGGTCCCACGACGGCCCCGTCTCGAAGCAGCCTGGGCCGATCGGCCCAGTGGAGGGGACCGGGAGCGCCTGTCCCTTCCGGTCCCGGCGGTCGGACGCCGGAGAGGTGTCCAGCCCGAGGTCCGGCGGAGGAGACCGGGGTCATGGTGCGTCCCGTGTACGACTTCACGCCAGGCGGCCGTGACCTGGCCGGCCTCCTCTGCGGCAAGGACCCGAACCTGGCCGGGATGACCAGGCTGGGCCTGCCGGTCCCGCCGGGTTCACCGTCACCACCGAGGCCTGCCGGGCCTTCCACGCCGATGGCACCGGGCCGAGCAGTAAAGGCCGACGAGGTCCCCGCCCGCCTGGCCGTCCTGGAGCAGGCGGGGCGGCCGGACGACCCGTTGCCGCTGTCCGTCCGCTCCGGGGCGCGGTTCTCCATGCCCGGCACGACGGAGACGACCGAGGACGCCGTCGCCGGCCTCGATCGAAGGCAGGAGGCGACGAACGACCTGGACCTGAACGCGGCGGTCCTGGCCGGGTTCGCCGGAACGTGCATGGACCTGATCCGCCGGGAGACCGGGGACTTCCCGTGTTCACCGGCCGAAGCGTTGTGCCGGGCGGTCCTGGCCGTCTTCGAGTCCTTGCGGGGCGAGCGTGCCCGGCCGTACCGTCACCGTCGGCACACCGCGGACGACCCGTGCAGCGCCGTCGGTTGACCGCTCCGGAGCAGCCGCACCCGGCCTAGTGGGCAACCGCGCAGGCTGCATGGGCACTTCGGCGGCGCACTACCGGGATCCGTACGACCGCCGAGGCACACATCGCGCGAGCGGTGCCGCCCACCACGCCGGCCACCCGTGGTCGGCCGCGGCGAACCCGCGCATCGACAGCCGCCGGGTGGTCGCGACGGCCGGGGAGACGGCGGGCAAGGAGGCCGTCGCCCGGCTCCGGACCGGCTGCGCCGCCGGACCGGCAAGGCAGCCCGGGCCCGGGACGACATGCCCCGGACGACGGCACCTCCGTGGTGCGGTGCAACCGCGGAGGACTCCCCCACGGCGTGATTCCGCACCGTTGAAGTGACGCGAGACCGTCGGTGACGACCCGCCGCCCGTCCCCCGGGACCATGCCGGGGTGGGTCCTCCGGCCCGGTGAGGCGGCCGACAGCCCGGTGACGCACGGCCTGGTGCCGGGAAACCGCAGGGGGCACGGTTCCCCGCCCGACCGGCGGGACCGGAGGCCCGATTGCCCCTCGGGCTGCTCACCATCGTCACGGGCTACGCGTGGGCGGTCACCCGACCCACGCGAACCGGCCCGCTACCGGACCCTGTTGCGTCCGCAGGTGGCGCAGAAGACGGATCACGCCGTCCGGATCAGCCCCGATCTGGTCACCGGGGTTCGCCTCACGGCCGGCCATCCGTCCGCGTCGGCCTGAACGGCGTCAGTCGTGCGGGACGACGGCGACCGGTGCGACCGCGTGCCGCAGGACGGTGCGCGCCACCGGGCCGATGTGCGGGCCGATGATCGAGCCTTCCTGGCCGCGGCGTCCCACGACGACCAGTGACGCGTCACGCGAGGCGTCGACCAGGTGCGCGCCCGCGTCACCGACCACGGCCTCCTCCGTCACCTCGACCCCCGGGTACTTGTCCCGCCAGGGGCGGAGCACGTCGGCCGGCCCCTGCCGTGTGTCAGCGGCGGGTTCACCGCCGTGGACCACACGCAGTCCGGTGGCCCGTCGGGAAGCGGCGTCGAACGCGAATTCCAGAACACGGTCGTCGGGGGCGCGCAGATCCAGTCCCACCACGACATCGCGGTACGGCGTCGTATCAGCGGACCCGCCGAAGACCTCCGTTCGGCGTCCCTGCCCGCGTTCCTCGTCGTCGCGGACCAGCACGACCGGCCGCTCCGCCCGCGCCACCACGGCCGACGCCACGGAGCCCAGCAGGACCCCCGCCACGATGCCGAGGCCCCTCGATCCGAGCACCAGGAGTTCGGCCTCCCTCGCGACGGCGACCAGTACGGGCACCGCCCGGCCGGCGATCTGCTCGGCGCTCACCCGTACCCCGGAGTGGCGATGGGTCAGCCGGGCCTTCGTCTCGGTCAGCAGACGGGCGGACGGGTCCGCTCCCGGCGGGGGAACGGGATGGCCGGCGAACGGCACGTAGTCGTGGGGTGGTTGCTCCCCCGCGTGCACGACGCGGAGTGGGATCCCGTACATCGCGGCCTCACGAGCGCCCCACTCCGCCGCTGCCAGGCTTTCGTTCGAACCGTCCAGACCGACGGCGACGATCCGGGACATGAGCGGGCCTCCTTCGGGAAGGTGCATGAGGGCATCGCGGCGGGCCGGTCATATGTGGGGGACGACGACCACGGCACAGTGCGCCCGGTGCAGCAGGGTGTGGGCGACCGGACCGGGGCGCGGGCCGAGCACGTTGCTACGGCGGTGGGCGCCGATGACGACCACGGCAGCGTCCTGGGTCGCTCCCAGCAGTTCGTCCGCCGGAGCCGAGCGGACCGTCCGGATCTCCACCTCGACGCCGGGATGCCGGTCCTGTAGACGGGTGAGGGCGTAACGGGGTACGGCCTCCTCCGCCCGGGCTTCCCTGGCCAGCCGTTCCTGGCCCGGGCTGCGGGCGGGCACGAGGGAGGGAAGTTCGGGGGTGACGTGCCGGTGGCTCCAGGAATGCAGGACACGGAGGTTCACACCTCGCCGCTCGGCCTCCTCGAAGGCGTACGCGGCCACCTGCTCGTCCGTGTCGTCCGCGAGGCCGAGCAGCACATCCCGGCCGTCGCCGCACGGGTGGTCCCCGCGGACGACCAGGAGCGGTCCTTGCGTGAGCGCGGCCAGCCTCAGGCTCACCGAACCGAACGCCAGACCGGTCAACGCACCCAGCCCGCGTGTTCCCACGACGGTGAGCGCCGCGTCCGCGCTCTCGCGCGCCAACGCCCGCACCGCGCCGTCCTCCGCCGCGACGGTCTCCACGAACAGTTCCGGATGCCGGGCACGGGTGCGCGACGCGGCGTATCGCAGAACGGGTGCGGCCTCGTCACGGTCGGGGACCGCGTACAGCACGCGCAGTCCGGTGCCGTGTCGTACCGCCTCGGCCTCGGCCCAGTCCAACGCCCTTACGGAATTCAGCGAGCCGTCCACTCCGACGACTATGTGATGCGAGGTCATGGCCGTACCCGTCCTTTCTTCGAGTGACCGTTCGGCGGAAGCGACGCTCGGCGAACGCACCGGCCTCCTCGGACGATGTTCCTCGGGGGCCGGCCGCACGGGCAGGAGCCGGGAGACCCGAAGAAACGCCGAACGGCCCTTGTTCAAGGGCCGTTCGGTCCGGGACAGGGCAGAGTGACGAGGTCCCCAAGGACGTGGCGCCCGAGGTTCAGGAAGGAAGGTGCACGCCGTACAGGGTGCGTCCGCCGACGAGTTCGCGTCCGGTGACCAGCTCCGGGGCGATGCGCACGAAGACCTCCTGCGGCGCCGGCACCCAGGAACGCGGCCCGGTGCGCAGAAGCCGTGCGTGCTCGACGGGGTCGGTCACCAGGGCGGCCGGCCCCATGACCACGACGCTCCAGCCGGACTGGGTGGTGACGTCGACCGCGTCGGCCTCGAAGGCCACCACGGCTCCGTCGACCGCGCTCACCAGATCCGACACGGCGGAGGTGCGCACCACAACCGCGCCGTCACGCTCGAGGGAGAAGTTGACCGGCAGCACGGCGGGCAACGCCTGCCGTGTGTACACAATGCGCCCCACCGGCGCCTCGGCCAAGCGGCTCAGGCACTCCTGCCGGTCGAGCTCACGGAATCCGTCGTTGGCATCCATCTGCCTTCTCGTCTCTCACCTGACATCGCGGTACGGGCACTGTCCACCGTCGAGTGGCACAGGCGTCCCCAGCCAGGGGCCACCGGTCCCCGGCTTCCTGAGAGTGACCCTGTTCCCCCTTCCACACGAGGTCCACGCAGTTCCGCTCTCACCGCACATCCGGTGGCACGGCCGTCCTGGCCCTGCAGGGCGAGATCGACATCCTGACGGTGCCCGCGCTCGCGGCACGCCTGGACGCGCTGACCGCCGGCCAGTCCCCCGACCCGGTGCTCGATCTTCGTACCGTGTCCTTCATCGGCACGGGCCTGCACGACGCGTTCGACGTTCGTCCCCGGTGGCCCGTGGACCCGGCGGCGGCCCCCCGCCGCACGGTGGCAGGCAGGTCGGGGGCGTCGGCGCCGAGTACCGGCCGCGTGGGCCGAAGGGCCCTCTCAGATCGCGGAGTCCGGTCCCGAACGGCCTTGTGGCGGCGCCTGCTCGGCCCATGTCGCGGCACGGCCCCTCTCTGTCACCTTCGGACGTGTCACGACGACGAGGAGGTGCGGACCGATGACCGGTGGCAAGTACGCGAAGAAGCGGTTGTGGCGGTGGCGCGGCAACCCGCTGCAACGACGCGACGACATCGTCGAGGCCTGGATCGTGCTGGCCGTGTGGACGGTCTTCGCCGTGGGCGGCACCGTCGCCGGGCTGGTGACCTTCCATGCGGCGGACGAGGTGTTCGCACGGCAGCGAGCCGAGCGGCAGTCCGTCCGAGCCGTGCTCCTCGACGACGTCCTCGTCAGCACCACGGCGGTCGGTGTCACCTCCGATCGTCGGACGACAAGCGTGCGTTGGACGGCACCCGACGGTTCGGCCCGCACGGGCCGAACCCTCGTGGACACCGGCCGCAAGGCCGGATCCAGGGTCACGGTGTGGCAGGACGGCCAGGGCCGTCTCACCGCCGCGCCCCGGAGTTCCACCGAGGCGGCGATCGAGTCGGGCTTCCTGGGTGCCGCAGCCGCGGCCGGCCTCGCCGGCCTGGTGTTCGGTGCCGGAGCTGTCGCCCGGTCGCAGCTCGACCGGCGCCGTGTCGACGGGTGGGGCAGGGAATGGGACCAGGTGGGACCTGAGTGGAGCCACAAGACCAGCTGAACGCACGACGGATCCTGGCTCCGGGCCGAACAGCGGCCTGGAGCCTTCCTGTGTGTGCCTCTGCCACGGGCGGGCCCGGCCGCACCGTTCCGCGGGACCGTTCTGCCCCTGCCCGGACGCGAAGGCGTACGCCAGGCTGGGCCCCGAAGGGGCTCGTCCCGCCGCCCCGGAAAGGCCGACCGCGATGGACCAAGTGATCCTTGCCTGTACCGACCCGTCGGCGCCGAGCCGTTCCGCGGTCGACTGGGCCGAACAGGAGGCACGGCTGCACGGCCTGCCGATGCGTACATTCCTGGGCGCACCACCTGACCCTGGCCGGGCGAAAGTGATCGTGTGCGGCGCCCCTCACGGGGCCGACGACACCGATCGGCCTCTCGGCTCCCTGCTTCCGGCTGCCGCTCGGGCAACCGACCGTCCGCTGGTGCTCGTTCCGGACGGCCGCGCGTCCGCGCACCGCTCCGGGAAGGTCCTTCTCGGCATGGACGCCCGAGACCCTTCGGACGGCACGATCGACTTCGCCTTCGACAGCGCCCGGGTACGCGATGCCCTCCTGCACGTGGTGCACACCTGGTCGCTTCCTCCCTGTGCCGCCGAGTGGCCTTTCGCCGTGCCGGAGACCGAGCGTGCGACCTGGGAGGACCAGGAGGTGCAGCTGCTGGCCGACGTGCTGCGTCCGTGGCGTGCGAGGTGTCCGCGGGTTGCGGTGCGCGAAGACGTCGTTCTCCTCCCGCCGGTTCAGGCGCTCCTGCACCACGCCGAGAGCGCCGCACTGATCGTGGTGGGACGAGAGCCCGGTACGGAGTGGGGCGAGGTCGTGCGGGCTCTCCTGCACGAGGCTGCCTCCCCCGTTGCCGTGGTACCGGCCCGGGAGGCGCCATGAGGCCGGCCGCGAGACCCGGCGCGAACCGGGTCTCGCGGCCGGCCTCGCAGGACCGGGCAGAGTCCCCTCCTACGAGGGGCCCTGAGAGGACGTCAGCTCGTCGGCGATGCCTTGCGCCCAGGCCTCGATCACGCCGAAGTCCCGGAAGTCGCCGCCCTTCCCGGAGCGGAGGATCATCCCCGCGATCCGCCCTTTGGCGCCTTCCTCCAGGCATCCTCCGAAGGTGACGTGATCCCGGACGCCCAGCCGGATCATGGCCCGCTGCACGCCGCGAACCGGCGGGATGTCCCGCTCGGAGGCCGAGGCGTCGAGCGGTCCGCTGCTGAAGAACCACACCGGACGCTCCGCGAGTACGGCGCGGTGCCGGCGGACGAACCGCCGCGCGTCCTTGTGCCAGCGCCCCGCGTAGAGCCCGCCGCCGACCACGACGGCGTCGTACCGCGCCACGTCCTTCACGGACCGGGCCGGAAGCGCCTCGGCGGTCAGCCCGCCCTTGCCCAGGACGCCGGCGACGGCCTCGGCGATCTCCGCCGTGGCTCCGTTCGTCGTTCCGTAGGTGACCAGCACGGTGTCGGTCATGACGGTCCGCCTCCTTTCACCGCCGGCGCAGCCAGTCGTCGGCCACGCCGTGCGGTGTCTGTGTCTGTGCCTCGGCACGCAGGTCCGCGTCGTCCAGCCGGTAGGTGAGCTTGGCGACCACGTCGACCACGCCGTCGATCCGGCGCGTCATGGCGACGGCGATCTCCGTCTCGCTCTTGCGTTCCATGTGTCCCGTGAGCGTGACGACGCCTTCCGCCACGGAGACCTCGACGCTGCGCGGCGCCAGCCACAGCGCGCGCACCAGGACTTCCTCGATCACCTCGGTGCGGATCTCCTGGTCGGGCCGCAGGAAGACCTGGAGGAGGTCGCGGCGGGTGACGATCCCGACGAGCCGGTCCTCCTCGTCGAGGACGGGGAGCCGTTCCACGTGCCGCCGGACCATGGTGCGGGCGGCCTGGACGATGGTGTCGTCCGCGTGCACGGTGACGGGGGGCTCCGTCATCAGCTCACCGGCGGTGCGCGCCTTGCCCTTCGCGGTCCGGCGCTTGGCCCCCGGGGTCAGTTCGGCGAGCCTCGCACGGTGCTTCGGCTCGTACGGGTCCGGAGTGGTCGCCTGATGCATCATCAGGTCCGTTTCGGACAGGACCCCGACGACCTTGTCGTCCTCGTCCACCACCGGCAGTCCGCTGATCCGGTGGGACGCCAGCAGCTGGGCCACCTCCTTGAACGGTGTGCCGTACTCGGCGCGGACGACGTCCGTGGTCATCACGGAGCCGACCTTGTTGTGCCTCATGGTCGTGTCCCTCCTCAGCGCAGCCGGCGCAGATACGGGTCCTGGGGGCGGCGCGGCAGCAGGCGTATCCGTGCGTCGAGCACGGTGACGCCGCCGGGTGTCGCCAGGACGGGGTTGAAGTCGGCCTCGGCGAGCTGCGGCAGGTCCGCCGCCATCCGGGACAGCCGCAGAAGCAGCTGTTCCAGTTCCTTGAGGTCGACGGGGGTGTTCCCGTTCGCGCCCAGCAGCAGCGGGGCGCACCGCGGCGAGGTGATCAGGTCGTGGACGTCGCGGTCGGTGAGCGGGGCGAGCCGGGCGGCGTGGTCCGCGAGGATCTCGGTGGCCGTGCCCCCGAGCCCGAACAGGACGAGCGGCCCGAAGACCTCGTCCTGGACGACGCCCGCGAAGAGTTCGGTGCCGCGGGCGGCGAGGGGTTGCAGGACCACACCGGTCATGAGTCCCGCGAATCGGGTCTCCAGGTCGCGGAACCCGGCCCGGACCTGGGAGTCGCCGCGCAGGTCGAGGTGGACGGCGTGCTCCTGGGTCTTGTGGAGCAGTCCGGGCCAGTACGCCTTCATGACCACCCGGCCGTCGAAGCCGCGCAGCCGTTCGGCGGCGAGCACTGCGTCGTCCTCGGTCTCGGCCCAGGCCCACGGGATCTGCGGGACGCTGTAGCAGGCGAGCAGGTCGGCGCAGGTACGCGGATCGAGCCAGCCGCCGTCGGGGTGCGCGGCCAGGTACTCCACCACGACCTTGCGCGCCCGCTCGGTCTCGATGCCGTCGAGGCCGGGGACGACGCCGACGGGCCGGGCGAGCCAGGCCGCACGCTCGGCGGCGTGCGCCAGCGCGCGGGCCGCCCCCTGCGGTTCGGCGTAGGAGGGGATCGTGCCGCCGTCCGCGGCGGGCAGCAGCCGGACGGACCGGTCCTGCTCCAGGCGTACGGCGAGCACGGGGCGCGCCCGTCGGCCGGGAGCCGCCGTGACGGCCCGCACCAGGTCGTCACCGGTGGCGGCGGCGACCGCCGTGGGCACGAGGGCCACCACGACGGCGTCGATGCCGGAGCACCGGGTCAGGCGGTCGACGCACGCCGTGAGCTGTTCCTCGGACACCGCGGCCGTGGCGTCGATCGGGTTGCCGATGGCGGCGCCGTCCGGCAGTACGGCGAGGAGTTCGTCGATCATCGTGGGGGTGAACGGGGGAAGGGCGAGCCCGGCCTCGGCGCAGGCGTCGGCGGTGAGGACGCCCGCTCCGCCCGCGTTGGTGACGATCGCGACGCGGCTGCCTTCCGGCAGCGGCTGGGAGTGCAGCAGGGCCGCCGTTTCGAGGAGTTCGCCGACCGAGCGGGTCGCGGTGATGCCGGCCTGGGTGAACAGCGCGCCTCGGGTCATGGTGCGGGTGGCGGCGGCAGCGGTGTGCGAGGCGGCGGCCTTGCGGCCCGCGTCGGTACGGCCGGCGTCGACGGTGAGCACCGGGATGCGGCGGGTGACGCGCCGGGCGGTGCGGGAGAAGGCGCGCGGGTTGCCGAACGACTCCAGGTGCAGCAGGGCGAGGTCGGTGCGGCCGTCGCTCTCCCACCACTGGAGCATGTCGTTGCCGCTGACGTCGTACTTGTCGCCGAGGGAGACGAAGGAGGAGACGCCGATGCCGAGCCGGGACAGTCCGTCGAGCAGCGCGATACCGACCCCGCCGGACTGCACGGCGACACCGGCCGTCCCGGGGCGAGGGTGCTCGGCGGCGAAGGTCGCGTCGAGGCTCAGTTCCGGGTCGGTGTTGGAGACGCCGAGGCAGTTGGGGCCGACGAGACGCATGCCGTAGGTGCGGCAGGCGGTCAGCAGGGCCTGCGCCTGGGTGTGGTCGAGGCCGGCGGTGACGACGACGAGCGCACGCACCCCGGCCCGGCCGCACTCGTCGGCGACGGCCGGGACCGCGGCGGCGGGGACGGCCACGATCACCAGGTCGGGTGTCTTCGGCAGCGACACGACCGAGGGGTGGGACGGCACACCGAGCACCGAGGTGACGCCGGGGTTCACGGCGAAGAGCCGATGCGCGAAGCCGCCCGAGTGCAGGTGGTGCAGGACGGCCCGGCCCACCGATCCGGGCGTGCGTCCGGCGCCGACCACGGCGACGGTGGACGGTCGCAGGAGGGGCAGCAGGCTGGCCACGTCGGCGGCACGGCCGCGGGCCTCGACGGCCGACAGGTAGGTGTCGTCCTGGTCCAGGTGGACGGTGCAGCGCACCTCGGGCCCCTCGAAGCGGCGGGAGGTGCGCAGGCCGAGGTCGGCGAAGAGGCGGAGCACCTCGTGGTTCTCGCTGAGCGCGTCGGCGGTGAAGGTGGTGATGCCCTCCGCACGCGCCACCGAGGCCAGGTGCTCGACGAGCAGGGTGCCCACGCCCCGGTGGTGCAGGCCGTCGGCGACGGCGATGGAGATCTCGGCGCCGCTCTCCCCGCCTTCCTCCGTCTCCTTGACGGTGCCGTACTCGGCGATGCCGATCACCCGGCCGTCCACCTCGGCCAGCAGGGCCCGGTAGCCCGGACCGGCCGGGGCACAGGCCCGGTCGGCGGCCATGGCGGCCGAGCGCCGGCTCGCCGCGAAGAAGCGCAGACGGAGGTTCTCCGGCGACATCTCCTCGTAGAACCCTTGCAACTGGTCGTGATCACCCGGCCGCACGGGTCGGATGCACACGGTGGTGCCGTCCGCGAGCAGGGCGTGCACCGTGCGCCGGTCGAGCAGGTCGTCCGTCATCGCAGGTCTCCTCCATGGCTCTCGATACCTCGATCGTCCGGCGGAACGGAGGACGGGCCCATGGGCTGTCCGGGGCCGTCCCCGGGCCGGTCGGCCCAGTCCATGGCCGCCGACCGGCCCGTTTCCCCCGTCACGACGAGCGGTCGGAACGCGTCAGTCGTCCGCCACCAGTGCCGTCAGGTCCAGGAGGCGGTTGGTGTAGCCCCACTCGTTGTCGTACCAGCCGAAGACCTTGGCCAGGGTGCCGTTGGCCTGGGTCAGCGCCGGGTCGAAGATGCAGGACGCGGGGTCGCCGATGACGTCGCGGGAGACGATCGGGGCCTTGGAGACGCGCAGGATGCCGTTGAGCGGACCGTCCGCGGCCGCCTCGAACGCGGCGTTGATCTCGTCCGCGCTCGCCTCCCGGGCGAGGACCACGGCGAGGTCGGTGAGCGAGCCGTCCTCCACGGGCACCCGGACGGCGATCCCGTCCAGTGTCCCGGCCAGTTCCGGCATCACCAGGCCCACGGCGCGGGCGGCGCCGGTGCTGGTGGGGATGATGCTGAGGGCGGCGGAGCGGGCCCGGCGCAGGTCCTTGTGGGGGCCGTCGAGCAGGGACTGGTCGTTGGTGTAGCCGTGGATGGTGGTCATCATGCCGCGCTCGACGCCGAAGGCGTCGTCGAGGACCTTCACCATCGGGGCGACGCAGTTGGTGGTGCAGGAGGCTGCGGAGACGATGCGGTCGCGGTGCCGGTCGTAGGTCCGGTCGTTGACGCCCATGACGATGGTGGCGTCCGCGTTCTTGCCGGGTGCCGACAGCAGCACGGTGTGGGCGCCGCCCTTCAGGTGCAGGGCCGCGGAGTCCCGGTCGCGGAACCGCCCGGTGGACTCGATGACGATGCCGGCGCCGTGGTCGGACCAGCGCAGGGCGGCCGGATCGCGTTCGGCGGTGACGGCGATGCGCCGTCCGTCGACGGTGATGGAGCTGTCGTCGTGCCGGACGTCGCGTCCGATGCGGCCGAACGTCGAGTCGTACTCCAGCAGGTGGGCCAGCGTGGCGGGTGAGGTGATGTCGTTGACGGCGACCACCTCGACGTCCTGGGTGCCTTCCTCTGCGCGATCGAGGGCGGCACGCAGGTAGGTTCGGCCGATACGGCCGAAGCCGTTGATGCCGACGCGTACGGTCATGACAGTGAACTCCTTTGCGGAACAGGGATGTTCAGGCGTTCCAGGTCCAGTCGGCGACCTCGGGCAGGTCGGTGCCGTGCTCGCGGATCCAGGCGTGGTGGCGGGTGCGGGCGTCGGCCATGTGCTGGCGTACGGCCGCCGCGCGTACGGCGAGGCCCGGGACGCGGTCGATGACGTCCATGACGAGGCGGTAGCGGTCGAGGTCGTTGCGGACGACCATGTCGAAGGGCGTGGTCGTGGTGCCGGACTCCTTGTAGCCGCGCACGTGCAGGTTCTGGTGGCCGGTGCGGCGGTAGGCCAGACGGTGGATCAGCCAGGGGTAGCCGTGGTAGGCGAAGATCACCGGCTTGTCCGTGGTGAACAGCCCGTCGTACTCGAAGTCGCTCATGCCGTGCGGGTGTTCCTCACGGGGCAGCAGCCGGGCCAGGTCGACGACGTTCACGACCCGTACGGCGAGGTCCGGCAGGTGCCTGCGCAACAGCTGGGCGGCGGCGAGGACTTCCTGTGTCGGTACGTCGCCCGCGCAGGCCAGCACCACGTCGGGCTCACCGCCGTTCTCGGTGCCCGCCCACTCCCAGATCCCGGCGCCACGCGCACAGTGGACCCGCGCCTGTTCCATGGAGAGCCAGTCGAAGCAGGGCTGCTTGCCCGCCACGATGACGTTGACGTAGTCGCGGCTGCGCAGGGCGTGATCCGCCACGGACAGGAGGGTGTTGGCGTCCGGCGGCAGATAGACGCGGACGACTTCGGGGCTCTTGTTGAGGACGTGGTCGACGAAGCCGGGGTCCTGGTGCGAGAAACCGTTGTGGTCCTGGCGCCACACGTGCGAGGTGAGCAGGTAGTTGAGGGAGGCGATGGGCGCCCGCCACGGCAGCTCCCGCGATGTCCGCAGCCACTTGATGTGCTGGTTGACCATCGAGTCGACGATGTGGACGAACGCCTCGTAGCAGGAGAACAGTCCGTGCCGGCCGGTGAGGAGATAGCCCTCCAGCCAGCCCTGGCAGGTGTGTTCGGAGAGGATCTCCATCACCCGGCCGTGATGTTCGAGGTGTTCGTCGACCGGCAGGTGTTCGGCCTGCCAGGCCTTTCCGCTGACGTCGAAGACGGCCTGCAGCCGGTTCGACGCGGTCTCGTCGGGACCGACGAGGCGGAAGTCGCGGCGCCCGCCCGTGTCCTTCATCACCCGGGCCAGGAGGTCGCCCAGGACCCGGGTCGGTTCGTGCAGTGTGGTGCCCGGCTTGTCGACGGGCACGGCGAACTCGTCCAGCGGCGCGACGGGCAGGTCGCGTACGAGCAGCCCGCCGTTGGCGTGCGGGCTGGCGCCGAGCCGCTTGGTGCCGTCGGGGACACAGGCGAGGACGTCTGCGACGGGGCGACCGTCCGGGGCGAAGAGTTCCTGGGGCTTGTACGAGCGCAGCCAGGTCTCCAACTGCCGCAGGTGGGCCGGGTTTTCGCGCACTCCCGCCAGCGGGACCTGGTGGGCACGCCACGTACCCTCCACGGGCTCGCCGTCGACCTCGGCCGGACCGGTCCAGCCCTTCGGGGTGCGCAGCACGATCACCGGCCAGTGCACGCGTTCGGTGACACCGTCCTCGCGGGCGGTCTGCTGCATCACCGCGATGCGGTCCAGCGCGTCGTCCAGCGCCGCCGCCATGTCGCGGTGCACCTGGGCCGGGTCGTCGCCGGTCACATGGATCGGCTCGTGGCCGTATCCCCGCAGCAGCTCGTCGAGTTCGGACTCGGGCAGCCGGGCCAGCACCGTCGGGTTGGCGATCTTGTAGCCGTTGAGGTGCAGGATCGGCAGGACCGCGCCGTCGTGGACGGGGTCGAGGAGCTTGTTGGAGTGCCAGGAGGCGGCCAGCGGTCCGGTCTCGGCCTCGCCGTCACCGATCACGCAGGCGACCAGCAGGCCCGGGTTGTCGAGGGCGGCGCCGTACGCGTGGGAGAGCGAGTAGCCGAGCTCACCGCCCTCGTGGATCGAACCGGGCGTCTCGGGGGCGACATGGCTGGGCACACCGCCGGGGAAGGAGAACTGCCGGAACAGCCGCGCCATGCCCTCCGCGTCACGCGACACATCCGGATAGGTCTCGCTGTAACTGCCCTCCAGCCAGGAGTTCGCGACCACCGCCGGCCCGCCGTGACCGGGCCCCCACACGCACAGCGCGTCAAGCCCCCGCTTCCTGATCACCCGGTTGAGGTGCGTGTACACGAGGTTGAGGCCGGGCGAGGTGCCCCAGTGGCCGAGCAGGCGCGGCTTGATGTGCTCCGGCGTCAGGGGCTCGGTCAGCAGCGGGTTGGACATCAGGTAGATCTGCCCGGCGGTCAGGTAGTTGGCGGCCCGCCAGTGCGCGTCCAGGGTGCGCAGCTCGTCGTCGGAAAGTACGGTGGCGTCCTGGTGTTCGACCTTGGACATGGGAGAGACTCCGGAAGTCGTCGACGTAGGGGTCATCGGGCGGTGGAGGCGGCATGGCCGGCAAGAAGGCGGCACGACTGCCGCGCGACTCGTACGAGAAGGAACTGCTGCGCCTGCAAACGGAGTTGGTGAAGTTGCAGGAGTGGGTGCGGGCGACCGGCACCCGGCTGGTGGTGGTGTTCGAGGGGCGGGACGCGGCGGGCAAGGGCGGGACGATCAAGCGGGTCGCCGAGCACCTCAACCCGCGTGTGGCCCGGATCGCGGCGCTGCCGAAGCCGACCGAGCGCGAGCGCACCCAGTGGTACTTCCAGCGGTACGTCGAGCAGTTGCCGGCGGCCGGGGAGATCGTGCTGTTCGACCGGTCCTGGTACAACCGGGCCGGCGTCGAGCACGTGATGGGCTTCTGCACGAAGGAGGAGCATCAGCTGTTCCTCCGTCAGTGTCCGATCTTCGAACGCATGCTGGTCGAGGCCGGGGTCCTGCTGCGCAAGTACTGGTTCTCGGTGAGCGACACCGAGCAGCAGGAGCGCTTCCGGCGCCGGATGGAGGACCCGCTGCGGCGCTGGAAGCTCTCGCCGATGGACCTGGAGTCGATCACCCGCTGGGAGGCGTACTCCCGGGCCAAGGACGAGATGCTGGTGCACACCGACATCTCCGAGGCGCCCTGGTACGTCGTCGAGAGCGACGACAAACGCAAGGCGCGCCTCAACATGATCGCCCACCTGCTGTCGTCCGTGCCCTACCACGAGGTGCCGCCGCCGGTGCTGAAGCTGCCGGAACGGCCGCCGTCGACCGGCTACCTGCGCCCGCCGCGCGATCTGCAGACCTACGTCCCCGACCACGCGGCGAGCCTCTGAGCAGCCGGTCATCTCTCACACCTCCTCGGGCACGATGACGACCGGGCAGGCGGAGTGGTGCAGCACGCCGTGGGCGACCCGGCCCAGCTGGAGCCCGAAGTGCCGCTGCCGGCGGCGGGCCCCGAGGACCAGGAGGTCGGCGTCGCGCGAGGCGTCCACCAGGACGGTCCGGGTGTGGCCCTCGACCGTACGGGGGCGCACCGCGACCCCGGCCGGGACGTCCTGAAGCGCCTTCTCCAGAGCCTCCACCGCCTGCTGCTCGTGCAGCCGGGCGGGTTCCCCCGCGAGCAACGGATGGTCGGTGGTCTCGTGCGCGGGGCACCGCCAGGCCCGTACGGCCTCCAGTTCGGCCCCGCGCCGCCGCGCCTCCTCGGCGGCGAAGCGCACCGCCGCCGAGGCCACCGGCTGCTCGCCCACGCCGACGACCACACGGTTGTGGGTCGCGGGCAGGGCCTGGTTGTCGTGGCTGCCGCGCACGACGACCACGGGGCAGTGGGAGTGCCCGGCCACGGTGAGGCTCACGGAGCCCAGCAGCGCCTCGGCGATGCCGCTGCGGCCGCGGGAGCCGGTCACCAGGAGGGAGGCGCTGCGGCTCTCCCGTACCAGCGCGTACTCGGGTTCCTCGGCCCGTACGTCGGTGGAGACCTTCACCTCGGGCCGTCGGCTCGTGGCGCGCCGGGCGGCGGTCGCCACGACGTCCTCGGCCCGTACCTGCTCGGACGGCTTGCCCAGGTCCTCGGCGAGGTGGGCGCCCTCGTACCGCTCCCACAGCGAGGCGTACACCAGTCGCAGCGGCGCCCCGCGCCGGGCGGCCTCGTCCACCGCCCAGTCCACGGCCCGCAGAGCGGGCTCGGAGCCGTCGACGCCGACGACGATCGGCAGGTCCGTCGTCATCGCCGTCACCGCCCCGCGCCCAGGTCGAAGACGATCCGGGCCTTGACCTCACCGCGCAGCACCTCGTCGATCGACTCGTTGACGGAGGCCAGCGGGCGGGTCTCGCTGATGACCCGGGTCCGGCCGGCCGCGTGCAGCTGGAAGACCTCGGCGAGATCCTGACGGGTGCCGACGATCGAACCGATGACGGAGGTGCCGTTCAGGACGGTGTCGAAGATCGGCACGCGGACCGTGCCGTGCGCGGGCAGGGCCACCATGACCAGCTTGCCGCCGCGCCGCAGCCCGGCGTTGACCGCCTCGAACGCGGCGTCGTTGACGGCGAGCGCGATCGCGGCGTGCGCGCCGCCGTGCCGCTTGAGGACCGCGCCGACGTCGTCCTTGCGGGCGTCGATGAGGATGTCGGCGCCGAGTTCGGCGGCGAGTTCGAGCTTCTCGTCGGTGACGTCGATGGCCGCCACGGTCGCCCCGGCGATCTTCGCGTACTGCACGGCCAGGTGCCCGAGCCCGCCGACGCCGGAGATCGCCACGAGCTGTGCGGGCTTCACCTCGGCTACCTTCAGGGCCTTGTACGTCGTGACGCCCGCGCAGGTCAGCGGGGCGGCGTCGACGGCGCTGACCCCGTCCGGCACGGGTTGCGCGAAGTCGGCCCAGGCGAGCATCTTCTCGGCGTACCCGCCGTCGCAGCCGTAGCCGGTGTTGACCTGTTGCTCGCAGAGGGTCTCCCAGCCGGACAGGCAGTGCTCGCACCGCCCGCACGCCCTGCCCAGCCAGGGCACGGCCACCCGCTGCCCGACGGCCAGGTGGGTGACGCCCTCGCCGAGCTTCTCGACCAGGCCGACACCCTCGTGGCCGGGCACGAAGGGCGGGGTCGGCTTGACGGGCCAGTCGCCGTGGGCGGCGTGGATGTCGGTGTGGCACAGCCCGGAGGCCTCCACACGGACCCGGACCTGGCCGGGGCCGGGCTCCGGGTCGGGGCGCTCCTCGATGACCAGGGGCTCACCGAACGCTCGTACGACCGCTGCCTTCATGGGTCTCTTCTCCTCGGGTTTCTGGGGGTCTTGGGGGGGGCGGGACGTCAGTCGTGCGGGACGACGGCGACGGGGGCGGCGGAGTGGTGCAGGACGGCGTGGGCGACCGGGCCGATGTGGGTGCCGAACGCGTTGCGGCGGATCCGACGGCCCACGACGACCAGGGAGGCCTCCCGGGAGGCGTCGACGAGGTGGTTGCCGGGGGTGCCGTAGAGGGACTCCTCGGTGACCTCGACGTCGGGGTGCTTCTCCCGCCACGGGTGCAGGAACTCGGCCAGGGCGACGGCCTCGCGGCGGGCGAGGGCGCCGTGGAGTTCGAGGTCGACGGAGAGGCCGTAGGCGTAGTACGGGGGCGGGTTCCAGCCGTGCACGACGCGCAGGGAGGTACCGCGGCGGGCCGCTGCCGCGAAGGCGAACTCGATCAGGTCCTCGTCCGGGCTCCCGATGTCGAGACCGAGGACGACGGGCCGGAACGCGGTCGCGGCGGACGGGATGCCGGCCGGGTCCATCTCGTGCTCGTCGGCGGCCTGCTCCCCGGCCCGGACCAGGACGACCGGCCGCTCGGCGTGTGCCACGGTCGACAGGCCGACCGAGCCGACCATGAAGCCGCCGATGCCGCTCATTCCACGCGAGCCCAGCACCAGCAGTTCGGCGTCCTTCGCCGCGTCCGCCAGGACGTCGGCGGGCTGGCCGGACAACTGCTCGGTGGTGACGTCGAGGCCGGGGTGCCGCAGCCGGATGCCCTGGGCCGCCTCACGCGGAATCCGCTCGGTCCAGTGCTGTTGCGTCTCGGCTCCGAGCAGCGGCGCCTGCGCGATGGGAGCCGGAACCGGCTCCCACACATGCACCAGCTTCAGCGGCAGGCCCAGCAGTCCGGCCTCGCGGGCCGCCCATTCCGCGGCTGCCAGGCTCTCGTTCGAACCGTCGAGGCCGACGGTGACGGTGCGGGTCATGATCTCCACCTTTTGATTCGGGGGCTCCGATACGAGCCTCGTCTCAGGACGAGGCCCTTGGCAGGGGCCGCAGGTCCCTGCCAAGGGCCGACCGGCCCCATGGGCCGGTGTCGCGGTGCGGCGGACCCACCGGCCCGGTCCGCCGCGCCTCCCGCGGGTCAGCGCAGCCAGGGGCTGCGGCGGACGAGCGGGAGCTTGGCCCACAGTCGGCCGAGGCCGAGGGTGTCCCCGGCGGCAGTGGCGGCCAGGGCGATCAGGACGACGGCGTAGACGACGTGGTACTCGGCGAACGGGTTCGTCGACATGCTCGGCGAGCCGTCGGAGAGGTGCTGGGCGGGCGGCCACTCGGCGACCCACATCAGCGCCATCATCAAGGTGCCCGCGAGGGCCGCGAACCGCAGCGCCACACCGGCGATCAGCGCGACGCCGATCCCGAGCAGGCCGAGCATGAACAGCCAGTCGGCCCAGGCGGCCCCGGCCCAGTCGTGGAAGGTGGACTCCATCGGCCCGGCGGCCACTCCGCTGAGGAAGCCCTTGGTGGGCGAGCCGCCGTCGATCCAGCCCTTGCCGGAGGAGGTGGCGTAGCCGAGGCCGAAGGTCTTGTCGAGGAAGGCCCACAGGAAGACGAACCCGGTGAGCAGGCGCAGGGACGCGAGGACGTACGCCCGCGCGGTGTGCGTGTCGCTGAGTGCCGACACGGCGGACTCGGAGGTGGAGGCGTTCCGGTTCCTGCGGAAGGACGGCAGGTGGAAGCCCGAACTCCGGTGAGGGTGCTCGTGCACGGCCATGGCGGTGATCCCTTCTGTGAGGGTGGGAGAGAGTTCGATCGATGTCTGACGCTCCTCACTCTCGTCTCGTGCGGCGGCGCCTGCCTGATGCCGAAGGTCTGTCGCACCTGGGCTGAACGGCCCTGACTCCGGGGACCGTTGGGGCGCGGACCCGGCAGGTTGATCGGGCCGGACTGCTTTCGTCACCCGTGATCGGGCACAGTGCGGAACGCCCACCGTCGGGCGGCCGAGGCCGATCCGACGGCACGTGAGGCACTGCGGGAGGCAGTCCGTGCAGACGGCTTCTGTCTCGTCGCGCCGTATGAGGCTTCCGAGGCCAGGCGGGGCGTACCGGAAACGAATCCGGTCGGCGTCCGGCTGTTGCCTCCGGCCGAGCCGCGTGCGCCGCTCACTGGCGAAATCACAGCCCTGGAGCACGACTTCGAGCGGCTCGGGACGAAGGTCGCCAGGAACGGCTGCCGCTGGGCCGTGGACAACCTGGTGGAGCAGCGCTTCGAGGCGGCGAACGGCCGGTCGAGGGAGATGTTCGGGGCTGTCGCCGTGCATGTGGCCACAGGTCACGGATTCACCACCACGAAGCAGGGGGCGGGAGGAACGGCCGTCCGGTACCTCGTCGACCAGGGCCTGCTGCCCGAGAACGGCGGCGGCTCCTTCGTGCGCGGCGTGTGGCCGATCACCCACACCAACGGACCGCGTCCGGGCACCTCGCACACCGACGAGGCACACTTCCGCCTACAGGCCCTGACCGGTGTGGCCCGTCACCTGATCGACCGCCTCACCCCGGCTCAGTAGGCCTTCAGGCCGCGCTCCCGGAACCGCTCCCGCACCCGCTCGACCGGCTCCCGCGGAGGAACCGGGTTGTCGCGCAGCGGGAACGGGATGCCGAGGCCTCGTACTTCGCGACGCCGAGCCTGTGGAACGGCAGGACGTCCACCGCGACGGCGCCGCGAGTCGCGTCCGCCGAGGTGGTGTGTCGACGGCCGCTCGGTGATCTCGTTCGAGGCTCGATCGGGTGAGGGCGCGACGTCGACTCTTCACACCCTCTACAATTGAAGAGTTCTTCAATTCGCTAGTTGCGTTGGTCAGTACATGATCCAGGGTGTGGAGGTCCGGGTGGGCACAGCCGTCGAGGCACTGCTGGCGCGGGTGCGGGCGGCCCGGGCCGGGCTGGCGGACGCGGTGGCGGCCGGTGACCCGTATGCCGTTGCGGTGGCCCAGGACGAGCTGGACGACGCGGTGCGGCTGGCCCGCGGGTACGGGCTCGACATCGAGGTGGCGGGGGCGGACGAGGAGTGATCGGGATGCCGGTTCCGTTGTACGAGGCGAAGGCGGAGTTCTTCCGGATGCTCGGGCATCCGGTGCGGATAAGGGTGCTGGAGCTGTTGCAGGACGGGCCGAAGCCGGTGCGCGACCTGCTGGCCGCGATCGAGGTCGAGCCGTCGAACCTGTCGCAGCAGCTGGCAGTGCTGCGCCGCTCCGGGATCGTCACCGCCACCCGCACCGGCTCCACCGTGATGTACGAGCTGGCGGGCGGGGACGTGGCCGAGTTGCTGGCCGCGGCGCGCCGGATCCTGTCCGTGCTGCTGGTGGGCCAACAAGAACTGCTGGAGGAACTGCGCGCCACGGAGCCGGCGCGGTGACGGGCGCGGGCACCCGTTCCGTTCGCCGTGGCGCAGAGCAGGCCCACAGCAGCCATGGAGCAGCAGCGTCGCCGAACTGTCGGAACGTGGAAATTGTGGGAAGCAGGAGACGACACCGTGAGTGATGGAGATCGGACCGCGGACCGGCCGGAGAGCGAGCACCGCGAAGAAGAACACACGGACCGGGACAGCTGGATCGAGCGCGGTGTCGCGATCCGGGCAGGCTTCTACATCTTCGGCACCCATCTGTTCGCCGGGTTCGTGTGGCTGCTCTTCTACCTGGGCGAGCACGCGAACAAGTAGCCGGGGGCGAGGTTTCGAGGTATCCCTGGACAAGGCCCGGCCGACCCCGTCTTGGGGCCGAACAGCCCTTGTGGAGCCGATGAAGCGTCGCTGAGGCTGTGCATCGGCAGAGTCAGCGGGCGGCCGTCCCTCCCCCGAGCGGCCGTCCGCTCCCCCTGCCCCGCGGGCCACTCGTCGGGGCGGCTTGAAGGCTTCTTCAATTGGCATGTTGCCGTAACTGGCATGAATGGAGAAGGGGTCGCCGAGGGTGATCGCTGTTGTGGGGCATGCCGATCTCGCGCCCTGCACCCTGGCGCTGCTGGAGCAGGAAATGCGCGCACGGCTGGCCCGGTGTGCCGACGCGGGCGGGACGGGGCTGGTCCGGGTGGGGCAGGGGCTGCCGGTCGCGTTCGGACGGGCGGCGAGGCAGGCGGGGCTGGCGCTGGTGACCGTGCTGCCCACGCTCAACCGGGTGCCCGCGCTGCTGCGGGAGCGGGACCGGCCGGCGGCCGGGGAGTTGCTGCTGCTGTCGCGGCAGGTACGGCTCCTGGAGTACGACCCGGCGGACCGGGATGCCTGTGTCCGCGCCGACGAGCGGCTGCTGCGCGCGTGCGCCCGCGTGGTGGCGGTCTGGGACGGCTCCTCTTCCAACGGCGGTGACACCACTGCCCACCTGGTGGCCTACGCCCACAGCCACGGCATGGACGTCCAGGTGCTGTGGCCGGAGGGCGCCGAGCGTGTGCCGGAACCCGGGGAGGAGTCGTCATGACGACTGGTACGCCACCGCGGGTTCGCACGGTCGCGCTGGGCCGGGACGAGGCACTGATACTGCTGGCCGGGGCTCCGCTGGGCCGGGTGGTGTTCTCCCATCAGGCGCTGCCCGCGATCCGTCCGGTCAACCATCTCGTGGAGGCGAACGGAGACATCGTCATCCGTACGCACACCGGGGCCGCGTTGCTCGGCCGTGCGGCGGTCTCGGAGGTGGTGGCCTACGAGGCCGACGACCTCGACCCGGCCACCCGGACCGGCTGGAGCGTGGTCGTCACCGGCGCCGCCTGCGCCGTGTCGGACCCCGCCGAGCTCGGCCGCTACCTGACGGTGCTCACGCCCTGGGTCGACACGGAAATGGACCGCGTGGTGCGCATCCGGGCCGACATCGTGAGCGGCTACCGGCTGGTGCGCGGCGAGTCGGGATCCTGACCGGTCACAGGTCGTTGCCCGCGCAGGAGAGATTGAAGCTCTTGCTGGTCAGCGGGAAGTCCGAAACGATCGTGTCGTTCAGGGCCACCGGCAGCGCGGGCCAGTTGACGAAGGACGGGTCGACCGGCTTGACCCGCGCGAGGGTGCCGTCGGCGGCGAGTTCGACACGGGTCGCGATGGTGCCGCGCCAGCCCTCGACGAGGCCGACACCGCTGCGGGGGCCGGCCCCCGCAGCGGGCTGGGGCGCGAGGACCGCGCCGGTGGCGACGCAGTCGCGAAGCTCCCGGATCAGCGCCCAGCCGCGGACCCGCTGCGGCAGGACCAGCCCGGCCGCAGCGCCCGCCACGCGGAGCGCGGCGGCCGTCGTAAGCGCGGCGGGATCACGCTCACCGCCCGGTCACCCTCCGCGGCGCCGCCACGATCTCCTCCGGCCACGGCGGGCAACCGGGCACCGCCAGATCCACCGGTACGACATCGCCGACGGCGCCCTCGACGCCGTACCCGCCCGCGAACTCCCCGCAGTCGACCGCGCAGTCGCCGACCGCGGCCACCAGCCGCGGCTCGGGTATCGCGGCAACCGTACGCCGCAGCGACTCGGCCATGTTCCGCGTCACCGGCCCGGTCACCAGCGCCACGTCCGCGTGGCGGGGCGAGGCCACCAGCCGGGCGCCGTAGCGCTCGGCGTCGTAGACCGGGTTGAAGGCGGCGGCGATCTCGCTCTCACAGCCGTTGCAGAACCCTGCGTCCACGCACCGCACCTGCACCGAGCCGCCGAACTCGTCGGCCGCGGCAGGCTGTTCGTCCTCCGGGCGCGGCGGGGCAGGCTCGGCCACCCGCGACCGGAGTTACGTCACTCGGGGGTGAACGCGGCCGCCGTCCACCGACACAGAGCGCTTCAGCTCTGAGGAGACGGCCGCCGTTTGAGGGCCGTCGTCACGACGGCGGTTCGGCCTGGGTCTGGGCGGCCTGCAGATCGGCGAGGAGCTCGGCCTGCCCGGCCAGCACGCCGGACAGGATGGTGCGGGCCACCCGGAGCAGCTCGGCGATGTGCGGACTGGTCAGCGAGTAGTACACGGTCGAGCCCTCCTTACGGGTCACCACCAGGTTCGCCCGCCGCAGCACCGCGAGCTGCTGCGACAGATGCGCGGGCTCGATGCCCACCTCGGGCAGCATCTCCGCCACCGCGTGCTCGCGCTCGCTCAGCAGTTCCAGGACCCTGATGCGCGCCGGGTGGCCGATCGTCTTGAAGAACTCGGCCTTCAGTTGGTACAGCGGCGCACTCACCGTGCCGTCGCCTCCCCCGCGGAGCAGTACGGCCGTACCGGCCGGTCCTCGGCGCATCGCATCCACCTGCTACTCGTCACACACATGAGGCCCATCCTCGCCTGCGGCAGCTCCCACGCCGAATTCCGCACACGAGAGCCGAGCCGCCCGGATTCAATAGTGACGACCTCGGCAATTGCCACGATTAGCAACTCCACACATGATGCGAGGGAGGCTTGCGTGAGAATCATTCCGCTGCGTGGCGCGGGTGTCGCCTGGTTCAAGTGCCCCGCCTGCCGTCTCAAGTGCCGGCCCACCGCCGTCGGCGAGGACGGGCAGTGCCCTCGCTGGTCATCGTCGTCAACTTCCTTGCGCGGTCGGACTGTCGGTTCGAAGGAGGCGGGCTCAGAGGGGGAGAGTGATCCAGATGCTCTTGCCCTGACCGTCGGCGTCGCTGCGGACGACCGCGGTGCCGCTCAGGCCCAGGGTGAGCTCCATGACGGTGGCCAGGCCGCCGCTTCCGGCATCGGTGACCGGCACGAACAACGACGGCTGGTACGGGTGACGGTCGTGCACGGCGAAGGCCGGACAGTCCTCGCCCGCCGCGTAGATGACGGTCACCTCCGGCGAGAGCACCACGGCGTGCCGGACACTGTTGGTGACAAGTTCACTGAGGATCAGCAGTGCCGGATCCACCGCGGGGTGACGCAGGCTTATGCCCCACCCGGTCAGGGTCTGCTCGGCGGTCTCCCGGGCCGTCCGGACCGCGGACGGCTGCGCGGGCAGCGTGAGCACGTGCCGGTGGGGCAGGGCTTCGAGCCGGGTGCGCATCACGCCTCCGCGCGGGCGAGGCGGAAGCCGGTGACCGTCCTGGGGTGCAGGCGCAGCAGGGTGTCGTGCGGGCCGTGGGTCCAGCCGGCGAGGGTGCGCTCTTTGGGGGCACCTCCCATGCCCTTGAGGCAATGGGGGAGGGCGGCCTCATCGCGGTCGGTGATCACGTCGACCCGTCCGGCCACGGTGACCGTCCAGCCGGTGGCGGTCGCCGCGCGGACCTCGTCCACGTGGTACGTCGCGGTGACGGGCACAGCGGCAGCCGGGGCGGGCGTGCGCACCACCAGACGGCCGTACTCCCAGGTGTGCCGGCCGGGCCTGATGACCGTCAGGTCCCGCTGCGGATACACCAACCGTCCCAGTGCGCTGCCCTCCAGCAGCCACAGGGCCTCGGCACCCGAGACCTCGACCATGCGCAGCGATGCGGGCGGCGTGCTCATCCGACTGTTTCCTCTGTTTCCACTGTTGTTTCCGCTCTGACGGACCGCGGCTTCCGGGTGGAGGTGGGCGATATCACGCCGGCGCACTCCAGGTGGGCGCGGGCACCCTGGATCGCCTCGGGGGTGGTGGCGTACTCACGCCCCTCCAGGCGCAGCAGCTCCAGCGCGCCGACCGAGTCCAGCACCTGCCGCTGGCCGAGGCGGATCCCGGAGGTCATGACGACGATGCCGCGCCGGCCCAGCTTCTCGACGGCGTCCTTGAGGACGAGGGCGCCGGTGGCGTCGATGGTCGTCACCCGGGACATACGCAGAATGATCACGCGGACGTCGGCGACCTCGGCCAGCTCCATCAGGAACCGGTGGGCGGCGGCGAAGAACAGCGGGCCGTCGATACGGTAGGCGACGATGTGCTCGGCCAGCAGCGCGTGTTCCTCCGCGCTGTGGTCGCCGCGGTCGAGGGGCACCTGATCGAGGCGGGCCTGCTTGGCCACCGCGCGCAGCGCCAGTGCGCCCGCGACGACCAGGCCGATGATCACGGCGTACACCAGGTCGAGCGCGAGGGTTGCCACGGCGGTCAGGACGAGGATCAGCGCGTCGGAGCGGGTGGCCCTGGCCATGGCGCGCAGCGAGCCGACCTCGACCATCCGGATCGCGGTGGCCAGCAGCACGCCCGCGAGCGCGGCCAGCGGGATCTTCGAGACCAGGGGCGCCGCCGCGAAGACGATCGCCGCGAGGACCGCGGCGTGGGTGAGCGCGGCGAGCCGGGACCCGGCGCCGGTACGGACGTTGACCGCGGTGCGGGCGATCGCGCCGGTCGCGGGCACACCGCCGAACAGCGGGGCGGCGATGTTGGCGAGGCCCTGCCCGAACAGTTCACGGTCCGGGTCGTGCTGCTGGCCGACCGTCATGCCGTCGGCCACCGAGGCCGACAGCAGGGACTCAAGGGCGGCCAGCGCCGCCACCGCCACGGCCGGGGCGAGCAGCGAGCCGAGCGCGCCCGGGTCGAGGAAGGCCAGGGACGGAGCGGGCAGACCGGACGGCAGCTCACCGATCGGCTTCGCCGCGTCCAGGCCGGCCGCCTGGGCCACGACGGTGGCCGCGATCACCGCGAGGATGGAGAAGGGAATCGTGGGCCGCAGGCGGGCACCGGTCAGCATCACGGCGGCGACCGCCAGGGCGAAGGCGACGGCGGTCCAGTTCGGGTGCCGCGCGAACTCCTCCAGGGCACGCCAGGTCACCACGAGGACGCGGTCGCCCTCGGGCCTGGGCACCCCGAGGGCGCTCGGGATCTGCTGGAGACCGATCACACAGGCGATGCCGAGGGTGAAGCCCTCGACGACGGGTGCGGGCACGTACCGCATGTACTTCCCGGCCCTGAGCAGGGCGAGCGCGACGAGCATCACGCCCGCGACCAGCCCCACCGTGAGCACCCCGGACGGCCCGTGCTCCGCGACGATCGGCACCAGCACGACCGTCATCGCACCCGTAGGCCCGGACACCTGCAGATTCGAACCGCCGAACACCGCGGCCAGCGCACCGGCGACGACCGCGGTCGCCAGCCCCGCCTCGGCACCGAGCCCCGAGGAGACGCCGAAGCCGAGCGCGAGCGGCAGCGCGACGATCGCCACCGTGAGGCCGGCCAGCAGGTCCCGGCGCGGGTCGCGGCGCATCCCCGTCAGATCGCCACGGCCGGGCAGCAGCACGGTGAACCGGGCCATCGCCTTGTTGATCCAGCCCCTCATCGCGTGGCGACCTCGGCATGCCGCAGCTCGGCCAGCAGCTCGCCCTGCCCGGCCAGCATCTCCGTCAGGATCCGGCGCGCGGCCCTCATCAGGTCGGCGACGTCTCCGCCGGCCAGCTCGTAGACGACCGTCGAGCCTTCACGCGTCGAGGTGACGATCCCGGAACGGCGCAGCACGGCCAATTGCTGCGACAGGCCGGAGGGCTCCACCTCGATCGCGGCCAGCAGCTCCCGTACCGGCAGCGGCCCGTCCTGCAGCAGCTCCAGCACCCGTATCCGTACGGGATGCCCCAGCATCCGGAAGAACTCGGCCTTGGCCTGGTACAGCGGAACGGACACGATCCCTCGGCTTCCCCGACAGCGCCCCACCCGGGGCAAGTGAAGACTGCGCCCGCAGCTACCTGCGGACACAACCAACACAGCATCTAGCCAATTGCGAAATTTTGCAATTCAGCATCCGGCTACTGCCGGGCCGCCCCTGCGAGCGGGGCCGGAGACTCAGCCCTTCTTGACCACGCCGGACTTGAGCTGCATCGCCCCGAACCCGTCGATCTTGCAGTCGATGTCATGGCCGTCGACTCCGTCGACCAGCCGGATGCCCCGCACCTTGGTGCCGGCCTTGATCCCCGAAGGGCTGCCCTTGACCTTGAGCGCCTTGACGACGACCACGGTGTCCCCGTCCTGGAGCACATTGCCGACGGCGTCCTTGATGACCCGCTCACCCGGGACGGAGCCAGTGCCGGTGTCGCTCTGGGCCGGGTCCCATTCGTGGGCGCACTCCGGGCACACCACCAGGGCGTTCATCTCGTAGGTGTACTCGCACGAGCACTTCGGACAGGGAGGAGGATTGTCGATCATCCCGCCAGCGTATCCGGCCCCGCTCCCTGCCCCCGACGAGGCGGGAGGGACCTCGGTGGCCGCCCTGGGACGGCGTGAACCGGTCCGCCCACCGGCCTGAGGGGTCGCCGAAGCAATGCCCGAGGCGAGGCAGCACGGCGTCGGCCACGCGGGGATCGACGGGGAGGAGGTGGTGGCGTTGTGGTCCAGATGTACCGGGCCGTCCGCCAGGCCCGCCAGGCGCCACTCCAGCATGCCGTCGGACAGCCGCACGGCTCGCCGCCCGCGGGCGTTGAGCAGCCGTACAGCGTCGTGGGCCAGGACGCAGTACTCGCCGCGGCAGTAGGCGACGGCCTCGGTGTCGGTGTCGGTGTCGGTGTCGGTGTCGGTGTCGGTGTCGGTGTCGGTGTCGGTGTCGGTGTCGGTGTCGGCGGGCAACTCGGCGATCCGGTCGGCGAGTTCCCCGACCGGGATGGAGAGGGCGCCGGGATGTGACCGGCGGCGTACTCCTCGGCCGGACGCACGTCCAGGACGACGACGTCGCCCGCCTGCGCGCGGGCCAGCAGTTCCTCGCGTCCGACTCCCTCCGGCCGGTCGTTGCCGAGGTAGGCGGTGCGGGCGACCTCGACGCCTGCCTGGTGGGTCTGGGCGACCCGGCGCAGGCGTCTTGCGCCCGGCGGTGCCGACGACCGCCGCCGGTCCGTCCACCTCGCCGGAGGGCTGGACGCGGGCGAGCTCGATGCCGCCGGGGCCGGCGATCCGCTGCTGCCGGTCCAGCATCAGGGAGGCCAGGGGCGGGGTGCGGGCCAGAACCTCCGCCTGCCGAAGGAGTTGGTCGCGCTCCTGGGCCTCGGCGTTCGTACGGATCATCCGCCAGGCGAACAGCCCGGTGAACGCCAAGGCCATCGCCGCCACGGCGGTGGTGAGCAGGACGATACTCCCGGCCAGGGTGCCGGCTCCGGCGGGCGCCTCCCGGTCTCGGCCGTCCGCCTCCACGACGCGGCCGACACCCTCACGCTCGTCCTCGGCCAAGGGGGCCTTGGTGAGGCCACACTGCGGCCCCAGTTGCAGAACGGCCGTCCGACCCTGCACCTCGAAGACGCCGAGATCCTCGGAAGCCCCGCACCCGCCGGACTCGTCGACCGATTCCAGGACGGCCTCTCCGACCGCGCAGGCGTCGACCACCCCCTGGGCCCCAAAACCACCTCACTGGACGTCACCGACACCGGCCTCGATGTCACCCTCACCGGAGGCCCGACCCGACTCCCGGCACAGGACACCGCTCGATGACGCTGCCGTAGGACGAGACAGCATGACCGGCACGGGAAGAACCTCTGGTCCGCAGCGCCGGACGACACCTCTGAGCGCGCTGCTCGACGCCGCCCGCCGTGGTCATGGCGAACGGCCACGCTCAAGGGTCCCGGCCCGTACCGGCCGGGACCCCCGCCTTGCTCACTCGGCCCGCTCGACTGCGAGCCAGTGCTCGAACGCCGCCAGATGCCGCTCCGAGGCGGCGAGCAGGTTGGTGTACACCTGGCGCGCGTCCGGGGCGGTGAGTCCGGACACCGCCTCGGTCAGCGCGGCGATGTCGTCGGTCTCGACCGTGCGCCCCGCTGCCAGGGCTGCGGACAGGCTGTCCTCGCCCTGCTTCAGGAGCCGGTCGTAGGTGGCCTGAACCGCCGGGTCGGTGAACTCGCCGGTCGGCTTGTCGGCGGTCGGGTCGGTGACGTCGTAGCGGTCCAGCAGGGTGCGCACGGCGGTCAGGTGCCGGGCCTCCGCCGACGCGATCCGCTCGAAGACCCGCGCGTCGTGGCCTTCGGCGAACGCTGTGTAGAGGTCGTGCGCGAGCTTCTCCTCCTCGGCCATGCCCACCAGCGTGGCCTTCTGGGCCACCGTCAGGGTGCCTTGCGAGGCCAGGGCGGTGTAGCCGGTGCAGCTCCCGTCGCGGCGGACGTCGTACGTGCCGTCGCCGTGCCGCTCGGCGTGATGCTGACGGCCCGTCATCATCTGCTGCCGCACGGTGGGTCCCGGTGTCGGGGTGCTGTCGGTGCCCGCCGCCACCGCGCCGCCGGTCAGCACCCCGCCGATGACGAGCACGCCCGCGGTGACCGCTGTCGCGATCCTGATGTCGCGCTTCATGGCGAACCTCCTCGGTTCCGCGGGAGCGTCTTCCGTTCCCGCACCGTCACCGTCGCGCCGGGCCCTGCAGTCGCCGTGCGCCGCGTGTGGAGACGGGATGGAGACGGCCGACGACGGGTTGGGGCTGTTCGGCCCCTCCCGAGAGCGTGCGTGTGGCGCATAAGTGTGGGACATGACCTCCACCGTGCTCGTCGTCGAGGACGAGAAGGAGATCCGCGAGCTGCTGCGCCGTTACCTGGAACGCGCCGGGTACGGGGTGCTGACGACCGGGTCGGGAGCCGAGGCCGTACGGCTGCTGGGTGAGCGTGGCATCGATCTGGCGCTGCTCGATCTCGGGCTGCCCGACGTGGACGGGGACGAGGTGCTGCGGGAGGCCCGCGAGAGCGGACGGGTACCGGTGGTGGTGCTGACCGCGCGCACCACCGTCGAGGACCGCATCCACGGACTGCGGCTGGGCGCCGACGACTACGTGACCAAGCCGTTCAGTCCCACCGAGGTGGTACTGCGGGTGGGTGCGGTGCTGCAGCGGGCCACGGGTACGGCGACGGGCGCGGCGCCGGTGCTGTCGTACGGCGAGGGGCGGCTGCGGATCGACGCGGCCCGGCACGAGGCGGCCCTGGACGGAATGCCACTGGAGCTGACACCCACCGAGTGGGGTCTGCTGACCGCGCTCGCCTCGGTGCCGGGCCGGGTGTACTCGCGCTACGAACTGGTCAACCGGGTACGCGGCTACGAGTTCGCCGGATACGAGCGGACGATCGACTCGCATGTGAAGAACCTGCGGCACAAGCTCGGGGGCGTCGGCCCCGACCTCGTGGAGACGGTACTGGGCGTGGGCTACCGGCTGGGGTGGTCCCGTGATCCCTGAGCCGCGTCCGCCACGCGCCGGTGTGTGGCCGTCCGGCGGGCTCGGCCCGCTCGGGCGACGCCTGTTCGCCGCGTTCGCCGTGGTCGCGCTGGCGTCCGTGGCCCTGCTGACGGTCGCGGCGCTCATCGGAACCGACCGCGGGCTCAGCAGCGCCCACCAGGCCGACCGGCAGCGCGCCGCCGACCGGGTGGCCGCGGCTGCCGCCGACGCCTACCGGGCGGCGGGCGGCTGGACGTCGGCCGACCTGTCCGCGGTCCGGTCGCTCGCTTCCGGTGCGGGGGCCGGGCTCACGGTGCGGGACGCGGACGACGAGACGGTCTCCGGTGGCTCCGGGACGGGCTCCGGGACCGAGGACGAGCACGGCATGCCCGGTTCGGGTCGCGGGCATCACGGGCAGGGTGCCGGCTCGGGGCCCTCCGCGAGCGCGTCCGTGGTGGCCGACGGTCGCACGGTCGGTTCCGTGTCGCTGGTCTTCTCGGCCGGGTCCGGATCGGCGGGTCTGTCCGTCGCCTGGAGGTGGGTCGTCGTGGCCGCCGTCGGGGCACTGGCTCTGGCGCTGGGCATGAGCTGGTTCGTCACCCGGCGCCTGACGGCTCCGGTCGTCCGGATCGCCGCGACCGCGCGTGCGCTGGCCGCGGGTGACCGCACCGCACGGGCCCGGATCGACGCACCCGGCGAGCTGGGCGACCTCGCCCACGCGTTCGACGCCATGGCCGACGACATGGGCCACACCGAGCAGGCCCGCCACCGCCTCGCCGCCGATGTCGCCCACGAACTGCGCACACCCCTGGCCTCCTTGCGGGCGGGGCTGGAGGAACTGCGCGACGGCTGCACCGAGCCGACCCCGCACCGCCTTGCCGCCCTGCACGACCAGGCTCTGCGGCTGGGCCGCATCGTCGACGACCTCGGGGAGCTGGCCGAGGCGGAGTCGGCCCGGCTCTCCCTGCACCTGGCCGAGGTGGATCTGACCGCCCTGGCCGAGGCCGCCACGGCCGAGCGAGAGCCCGAACTGCGCACCGCCGGACTGACCGTACGCGCCACCCCGGGCCCTGTTCCGCTGCTGGTCCGCGCGGACGCGGACCGGCTGCATCAGGCCCTGGGCAACCTGCTGAGCAACGCCGCCCGCCACTGCCGTCCCGGCGACACCGTCACCGTCACCACCTCCGCCACGCCTTCCGAAGCGCTCGCGGAGGTGGCGGACAACGGCCCCGGCATTCCCGCCGACGAGCTGCCGCATGTCTTCGACCGTCTGTGGCGCGGAGCCCGCGCTCGCGCCACGGACGGCAGCGGTATCGGCCTCGCCGTCGTCAAAGAACTGGTCACCGCCCACGGCGGCACGGTCACCGCCGCCTCCGGACCGAACGGCGGAACACGGCTGACACTCCGGCTGCCCAGGTCCGCGCCACAAGGACCGCGACTCGGCCTGGGCCTCGACGCCGAGCCGCGAGTTACCTCTCGGGCAAATACCCCCAGGGGTATTTGACGCTCCCCGCCGAGCCGCCTTACTCTCGCCGGAGAGATACCCCAGGGGGTAATTGAGGAGGCAACGAAGTGGCTCGTGAAGTGACACAGGAAGCGTTCGCGGCGGCCTGGGCCGACGGCGCGCTCGTGGTCGACGTACGGGAGGCGGACGAGTACGCGGCCGGGCACGTCCCGGGCGCGCTGCTGATGCCGCTGCGGACCGTGCCCGTCCGGTGCGGTGAACTGCCCGCCGACCGGCCGGTGTTCGTGATCTGCGCAAGTGGCAACCGCAGCAGGACCGCCGCCGACTGGATGAACTCCCGTGGCATCGACGCCTACTCCGTTGTGGGCGGCACCGGCGCCCGGGCCCGTGGCGGGCGCCCTGTGGCGGCCGGTTCCCACGAGCACGCCGCCTGACCGTCCACCCCCGCACACCGGTCAGCCGGAAAGGAGTACCACCTTGGCCGCCATCCCTTCCCCCACCGACTCGTCGGTCTCCGGTCGCCATCGCGTCGCCGTAATCGGCGGCGGCAGCGCCGGCATCAGCGTCGCCGCCCGCCTGCGCCGCGCCGGCGTCACCGACATCACCCTGATCGAACCGTCCGACACCCACTGGTACCAGCCGCTGTGGACCCTGGTCGGCGGCGGCCAGGCGCCCCTGCGCACCTCCCGCCGCCCCGAGGGCTCGGTCATACCGGACGGAGTGCGGTGGATCCGCCGACGCGCCCTGGCCGTCGACCCCGACGCCCGCACGGTGGCCCTGTCCGGCGACGCCGAACTCACCTACGAGCACCTGGTCGTGGCGCCCGGTCTACAACTCGACTGGGACGGCGTGCCGGGCCTGGCCGAGGCTGTCGGCCACGACCGGGTGAGCAGCAACTACGCGCCCGAGTACGCCCCGCGCACCTGGGAGCTGATCAAGCGGATGCGCTCCGGCACCGCCGTCTTCACCCACCCGGCGAGCCCGCTCAAATGCGGCGGAGCCCCGCAGAAGATCGCCTACCTGGCCGCCGACCACTGGCGCAGGCGGAAGGTCCTGGACGACATCCGCATCGTCCTCGTCATCCCCGACCCGGCGATGTTCAAGGTGCCCGCCTGGTCACAGGTCCTGGAGAAGGTGGCCGCCCGCTACGGCATCGAGGTACGGCTGCGCTCGGAGATGACCGCCGTCGACGGCGACGGCCGCACCGTGACCGTCACCGACCACGCGAACGGCACCAAGGAGACCATCGGCTACGACCTCCTGCACGCCGTCCCACGGCAGAGCGCACCCGACTGGATCAAGGCGAGCCCGCTCACCGACCCCGCGAGCCCGCAGGGGTTCGTCGCCGCCGACAAGCACACCCTCCGACACCCGTCCTACGAGAACGTCTTCGCCCTCGGCGACGTGGCGAACCTTTCCACCTCCAAGACCGGCGCGGCCGTGCGCAAGCAGGCCCCGGTGGTCGCGGCGAACCTGCTGGAGGTGATGAACGGCCACTCCCCGTCGCACCGCTACGACGGCTACACGTCCTGCCCGCTGGTGACCGCCCGTGACCGGATGCTGCTCGCCGAGTTCGACTACGACCTGAACCCCACGCCCTCGTTCCCGCTGCTCGACCCCTTCAAGGAGCGGCGCACGATGTGGCTGTTCAAGCGGTACGGACTGCCGCCGGTGTACTGGCGCGGCATGCTCACCGGCCGCCTCTGACCGGTCGCCCCGGGACATCCCCCGCCCCGGGGCCGCCCCCCTCCCCGCCCTTCGACAAGGGCGGACCCGACCCTTCTATATACCCCCCGGGGTAATAGACCCCTTCCGGCATGGAGGTCACCCAACATGTTCTTCGCCCAGTACTACCTGGACTGCCTCTCCCAGGCGTCCTACATGATCGCCGACGAGACCACCGGCAAGGCCGTTGTCGTCGACCCCCGCCGCGACATCTCCGAATACCTCACCGACGCCGCCGAACACGGTTTCACCATCGAGGCCGTCGTCAACACGCACTTCCACGCCGACTTCCTCGCCGGCCACCTGGAGCTGGCCGACCGCACCGGCGCCTGGATCGGCTACGGACAGCGCGCCGAGGCCGAATACCCGATCCGCAAACTGGTCGACGGCGAGCGCATCACCCTCGGCGACGTCCAGCTGCGGATCCTCGAAACACCGGGCCACACCCCGGAGTCGATCAGCGTCCTGGTGTACGAGCACGCGCAGGACACCGTCCCCTACGGCGTCCTCACGGGCGACGCGCTGTTCATCGGCGACGTGGGCCGGCCCGACCTGCTCGCCTCCATCGGGGTGACCGCCGACGAACTCGGCCACATGCTCTACGACACCATCCAGCACAAGCTGATGGACCTCCCGGACGCGGTCCGGGTCTTCCCCGCGCACGGCGCCGGCTCGGCCTGCGGAAAGAACCTCTCCACCCAGCGCCGGTCCACCATCGGTGAGCAGCGTGCCACCAACTACGCCTGCCGGCCCATGAGCGAGGAGAAGTTCATGGCGCTGGTGACCGAGGGCCAGCCGTCCGCCCCCGCCTACTTCGTCTACGACGCCATCCTCAACCGCAAGGAGCACGGCCTGTTCGACTCGGCCGCCGCGCCCCGGCCGCTGTCGGTCGAAGAGTTCCTGGAGCAGCGGGCGACCGGTGCGGTCGTGGTGGACGCCCGCTCGCCGCAGGACTTCGCCCCGGGGTATCTGCGCGGCTCGGTCAATGTGCCCGCCGACGGGCGCTTCGCCGAGCAGGCCGGCATGGTCGTCGCCCCCGAGCAGGACGTCGTCGTCATCGCGCCGCAGGACCGCGAGGAGGAGGTCGTCACCCGGCTCGCCCGGATCGGCTTCGACAAGGTCGGCGGCTACCTGCGCGAGCCCGAGGGCGCCTTCCCCGCGCTGGCCGCCGAGATGGAACAGGCCAGCCGGCTCACCGCCGACGAGTTGCGCCGCCTGCGGGACGGCGACGAGCCCCCGCTGGTCCTGGACGTGCGCAACACCGCCGAGCGCGAAGAGGGCTTCATCGAGGGCTCGTTGCACATCCCGCTGGCCGAACTCTCCCGCCGCATCGACGAGATCCCGGCCGGCCGGCCCCTCGTAGTCCACTGCGCGGGCGGTCACCGATCCTCCATCGCCGCCAGCCTGCTGCGCCACCAGGGCCGTACCGACGTCTCCGACCTGCTCGGCGGCTACGGCGCCTGGCTCGCCCTGTCGGCACCGGCCGACGTCTGATCCACCGCGCTCCGGGCGGCGGTCACGGGAATCGGCCGCCGCCCGCCCCCACCCGCCTCGAAGACACCAGGGAACCCACTGATGACCATCCACGCCGACAAACCGAGCCTCGATCCCGCCGCCCTGCGCGACCTCACCCGGGACGGGGAGGGCCCGCGCCTGCTGGACGTACGTACGCCGGGCGAGTTCCGCACCGCCCACATCCCCGGCTCCTACAACGTCCCCCTCGACACCTTGCGCGAGCACCGCGCCGAACTGCGCCACCACCTCGACGAGGACGTCGTACTCATCTGCCGCTCCGGCGCCCGCGCCGCCCAGGCCGAACAGGCCCTCGCCGAAGCCGGACTGCCCAACCTGCGCGTCCTCGACGGCGGCGTCATGGATTGGGAGGCCGCAGGCGGCCCGCTCACCCGCGGCCCCCAGCGCTGGGACCTGGAACGCCAGGTCCGGCTCGTCGCGGGAGTTCTCGTCCTGGTGACCGGCGTCGCGGGCCTGTTCGTGCCCGGACTGCACCTGATCGGCACGGCCGTCGGGGCCGGGCTGACCGTCGCCGCGCTCACCAACACCTGCGCGATGGGCATGCTGCTGGCGAAGCTGCCCTACAACCGCGGCCCGCGCACCGACCTCGACACCGCCGTCGCCGCTCTGCGGGATTCGTCGTGATCGCCGTCATCATCGCCGCGTCCCTGCTCATCGGCGTCAGCCTCGGCGTCCTGGGCGGCGGCGGGTCCATCCTGACCGTGCCCATCCTGATCTACCTGGCCGGCATGGAGACCAAGGAGGCCATCGCCACCTCCCTGTTCGTCGTCGGCGTCACCAGCGCCGCCGGGGTCGTCTCGCACGCCCGTGCCGGACGCGTCCGGTGGCGTACGGGTCTGTTGTTCGGTCTGGCCGGCATGACCGGCGCGTACGCGGGCGGACGGCTCGCCGAGTTCGTCCCGGGCACCGTCCTGCTGCTCGCGTTCGCCCTCATGATGATCGCCACCGCCGTCGCCATGATCCGGGGACGCAGGCGGCAGCCGACCAAGATCCACCACGAACTCCCGGTCGTTCACGTCCTGTTGGAGGGTATCGCCGTAGGCCTGGTCACCGGCCTGGTCGGCGCGGGCGGCGGCTTCCTCGTCGTCCCCGCCCTCGCGCTGCTCGGCGGCCTGCCCATGACCGTCGCCGTCGGCACCTCCCTGCTGGTCATCGCCATGAAGTCCTTCGCCGGCCTGGCCGGTTACCTCGCCGGCGTGCACATCGACTGGGGGCTCGCGGCCCTCGTCACGGCGACCGCCGTCGTCGGCGGCCTGCTCGGGGGCCTGCTCGCCGGACGCATCCCTCAAGACGCACTGCGCAAGTCCTTCGGCTGGTTCGTCGCCGTGATGGGCGTCTTCGTCCTCGGCCGGCAGATCAGCGCCGACCTGCGTCAGACCCTGCTGACCAGCCCCTGGACGTGGGCCGCCGTGGCCACGGCGGCGGGGATCGCCTTCAGTTGGTACGTGCTCAGGCGCTCGGGACGAACACCGGAGCAGACGGGCGACGCACCGGACGTGTCGGATGACGCGAGCGGACCTACGGTCCCGCTCACCGTCCGCGCCGAGACGGTACTCAGCAACGGCACAGGCGCGTCGCCACGGGACGCGTAGGGGCTCAGTACACGCTCCCGGAACCCGGCGCCGAGGAGGTGCCCGGTGAACACCACCGAAGTCGTGAACACCGACAACAAGGAAGCGGACTCGTGGCCCGAGGTGCTCAACCGACTGTGCCGGGCCCAGGGACAACTGGCCGCGGTCTCCCGCGCCCTGGACCGGGCCGGCTTCAAGATGGTGGCGGGCGGCATTCGACGGTGCCTCACCGGACGACAACGGGGACACGTCCCGCCACTGAGCGGGGCCAACCGGAGAAGCTGTTCCTGACGCCCGACGCGAACCCCGATTCCCGTCGCAGGGGGTGCGAGACGATCTCCCGAGCCGTCATCACCGACCGGGCCGTCAAGCCGGGCAGCCACTGCCCCGACACCCGACCGGCCCACCGACACTGGCGACGGCAGCGGCGAAGGCGGAGGCGTTCGTGTTCTTCGCCGGCGCGCGTACGGCACTACGTGCCCGTCCTGGCGTTCAAACGTGCCTCGGGGCAGCTGCCCGAACACGTTGCCGCCCTGGCCGAGAAAGGCGGCGAGACGTGAGGCCGACCCCGAAGTGCGTTCTCGACCGGTCCCGCCCCTGCAACGCCCGCATCGCTCCGGACCCCAGCAACTGCCCCTGCCCGTATCTGCTCGCCGGGGACGACACGATGGACCCGGACGACGACATGGACACGGACGACGATTCCGCGCACGCGGACAAATGCGGAGAAATGAGGCGGAGGAAATGGACGCGGCGAGCTGGGACGAGCGGTACCGGGGCAGCGAACTGGTGTGGAAGGCCGAGCCCAACCGATTCGTCGCCGAGGAGCTGTCCGGTCTGAGAGGTCCTAACAAAGGCGTTGGACGTGTCGGTGGGTGATGAGGCAGGTGGCGAGGCCGAGGAAGGCTTCGTGGATGTCGTCGCGTCGTTCCCAGCGGATCCGCAGGCGGCGGAAGCCGTGCAGCCAGGCGATCGTGCGCTCTACCACCCAACGGAAAACGCCCAGGCCAGAGCCGTGTTCAACACCTCGTTCGGCGATGACTGGGCGGATGCCGCGCTGCCACAGCAGGCGGCGGTACTTGTCGTGGTCGTAGCCGCGGTCGGCGAGGAGCGCGTCGGGTCTGCGTCGGGGCCGGCCGACGACGCCTGCCACCGCCGGAACCTTGTCCAGCAGCGGCAGCAACTGCGTGACGTCGTTGCGGTTGCCGCCGGTCAGCGACACGGAGAGGGGGATCCCCTGCCCGTCGGTGAGGACGTGGTGTTTGCTGCCAGGCCGTGCGCGATCGACCGGGCTGGGCCCGCTTTTGGGCCGCGCCGCGCCGCCCTGACGTGGGAGGAGTCGATCACCGCCCGCGACCAGTCCAGCTTCCCCGCGGCCCGCAGCTTCTTCAGCAGCACCAGGTGCAGTTCCTCCCACACGCCGACCTCGTTCCACGCGGCCAGGCGCCGCCAACACGTCATGCCCGAGCCGAAGCCCAACTCCTGCGGCAGGTACTCCCACTGGATGCCCGTATGCAGCACGAACAAGATCCCGCACAGCGCCTGCCGGTCCGGGACCCGCGGGCGGCCCTCCACCAACTTCGGCCTCGGTCCCGGCAGCAACGGCTCGATGAGCGACCACAGTTCATCCGACACGATCCATGGCCGCGACTGTCGCTTCCCCACGACCAGACCAACGACCATCCAGGCCGAAAGTCACATGATCAACAACTTCTGTTAGGACCTCTGAAGCCGTCCGGGCGGGCGGTGGACCTCGCCGCCGGCGAAGGGCGCAACGCGGTGTGGCTCGCGGAACGGGGCTGGGAGGTGGACGCCGTCGACTTCTCCGCCGTAGCACTGGAGAAGGCCGAGGGGCTGGCCGCCGAGCGGGGTGTCCGGCTGCGTACCGTCCGGGCCGATCTCGCACTCTGGGCGCCCCCGGAGGCGACGTACAGCCTGGTACTGATCGCGTATCTGCACCTGCCGTGGCCGGACATGACCCAGGTGCTGACCCGGGCCGCCGCTGCCGTCCGCTCGGGCGGCACCCTGCTGCTCGTCGGCCACGACGCGGCCAATCCCGAGCACGGGTACGGCGGCCCGCAGGATCCGCGTGTGCTGTACACGCCTGAGCGGGTGACCGACCTGTGGCGACCTCACGCCGAGATCCTGCGCGCCGAGACGGTCTCCCGGCCGGTGACCGACACCGAGGGCGGCAGCCGCACGGCCCTCGACACGCTCGTCCGTGCCGTGCGGACGTGACACCGTCCCGCGAGACCGCGCCGCGGGTCAGGCCGGTGTGCCGGGCGCCGTCGCCACATACCAGTCGGTGACCTCGACCCTGTCGCCGGCCAGCCGGACCGGGCCGTGGGCGGATTCGGCCTCGAAGTCCGGTGCCCTGTCCCCGATGAGCGGCAGTGCGGGGTTGGTGGGTGGGACGGGCTGGCCGGAGACGGCCGTCGGAGGATCCCTCTCACGGTCTCGGTCCTCCTTCGTCGGCCGCCCCGTCGTCGCTGCCCATCCCGCGAGCGGGCGCCGGTGCGTGAAACGCGGAACAATCCAGCCTCGCGCAGCGCTGTCTCTTATACCCCAGCGGGTATTCAGAACACGGACGACACCGCCGGGACGGCCCCGACCGGACGGAGGAGCGTGAGAAGGATGGCGACAGCAGGACGTGACCGGCCCCCCACAAGTGAGGACGCCTCTCTCGTGACCACCTGCGGGCGCAGGATCGCCGTGCGGTACCTGCGGCTCGCGCCCGCGGACCGGCCCATCACCCGGGTCACCCTCGACATGGGCCGGGACCAGGGAGACGAGCCGGGCGCGTGGGCGGCGCTCACCCCCGACGAGGCGCGCGACCTGGCCCGCCTGCTCCTTCTGCACGCAGGCTTGGCCGAGCGCGCCGCACCCCCGCACAGTTGACGCGGAAGGACGGCCCTCCCCGTTGACCACGCCGTCGGCTGATCGGTGACGGCGGGTACCTCCCGGTCGGGCTAGCCGAGACGGGGGGAAGGTGGTCGCACGCCGCTGCCGTTCCCGCGGCACCGGATGGATGAAACGGCAGTCGGCCGGATCCCGCCGACGAAGGACGTACGGAACTCGGCGTTCAAGCGGTCCACCGTGTCCTGTGGCAGTGTCCGGCCCAGGACGACGGCGGCACAGGACCGTCACGCGGCGAACAGCGCGGCGCTTGTGGCCCGTCGGTGGTCACGGTGTCCGGTGCCCCCTCCCGGGTCGAACACCCGCAGGTGGCAGGGGCACCGCTCGCCGAGCAGGCGGCCGGCCTCCGGGGCGAGCCGGGAGCCGGGGCACCGGGATGTCGTCGAGAGCACCGTCCAGGTGTCCGGCCGACTCCACCTGCTCGACGCCCGGTTCCCGTGCCGCGCACGTGAGTTCGTCGGCCCGCACGGTGTGCGGGTCGCCCGGCGTGCCCTGGAGAGTGGGCGCATCGCCGTGCGTGGAATCGCCGTGCGTGGAGCAGGGCGCAGCTGTGGACACGCCGGAGTCGGACAGCAGGGCGAGGAGCCGCCCAGGCCGGACGACTCGTCGTCGGCACGGGCGACCACCGCCGGCGCGCGCCGCACTCCTTGCGGCAGGCCGCGTCCGGTATCTGTGCCGGTCGTCTCAGGTGTAGATGATCTGGCCGCCGGCGGCGTGTTCGTAGAACTCGCCGACCGTGATGACGCCCTGGACCTGTTCGACCAGGTCGTCCTTGTCGAGTTCGAAGAGGTCCACCGACGCCTTGCAGGCGTAGATGCCCGCGCCGGTGTCGGAGATCATCTCGATGAACTCGGGGATCGGCGGGATGTCGAGCTTGTCCATCTTGCGTTCCATGTAACGCGTGACCAGGTCCGGGACGCCCGGCATGCCACCCAGCAGGGTCGGCAGGTGCAGGCCGGGGTTGCCGACGGTGGCCAGCTTGATGTGCTCCCAGCGCTTCCTGGTGATGGCGTCCAGTCCGAAGAAGGTGAAGAACAGGTCGGCCTCGATGCCTTCGGCGCGGGCGCCGTTGGCCATGATGAGGGCCGGGTAGATCCCTTCCAGGGATCCCTTGGAGACGATGATCGAGACCTTCTCGATCGTGGCGGTGTCGGCCATGGCAGAACGCTCCTCGATGGCGGAAATGTCAGATACAGCCGCGGGGTTTGGGAATCCCGGCGATCTTCGCCGCCGTCTTCGCCGGCCCCTTCGGGAAGAGCTGGTACAGCTCCTTGACGCTCACGCCGGAGGTCTTGCCTAGCACCCGCACCGTGGGGCCGGTGCCCTTCTCGGCGTACTGGGCGCGCATGAAGCGCAGGACCGTCCAGTGCCGGTCGGTCAGCGATTCGATGCCGGCCTCGCGGGCGAGCTGCTCGGCCATGGGCTCGGTCCACCGGCCGGGGTCGGTGAAGAAGCCTTCCTCGTCGACCGGGACGGTCGTGTCGCCGTACGTGGCGTCGGGCATGGTGGTGCTCCTTGGGTTCAGGCGTGGACGTGGTGCTTGCCGTGCTCGGGCATGGCCGATCCGATGCCGGGCAGTTCCCGGCCGGGGAGCAGGCTGTGCCAGTACAGCCACTCGAAGGCGAGCTTGCCGAGATGGGCCGCGTGGGACTCCTTCAGCAGCGGCAGGCCGACGGGGCCCGGGAAGTGGCCGGGCAGCGGCTCGGTCTCGTAGTTGAAGTCGATGAGCAGCGCCTTGTGGAAGCCCGTCTCGACGAAACAGTTGGCGTGCCCGTCGAAGGAGGCGTCCAGCGGCTGTCCGGCGAGGTGGCGGCCGATGTTGTGCACCAGCACCTCGCTCTCGAAGTGGGCCACCGATCCGGCCTTGGAGGCGGGTAGTCCGGCCGCGTCCCCGATGGCGAACACCTCGGCGTGGTCGGGGTGTTGGAGGGTGTGCGGGTCGACGGGCACGAAGTCCAGCTCGTCGCCGAGGCCCTCGGAACGTCCGACGTACTCCGCGCCGCCGTGCAGAGGCACCACGACCGCCAGATCGAACGGCAACGTCCGCTCGTCGTACGACACCAGCCGCCCGCGTTCGCCGTCGACCTCACCGAGCGTGAACTCCGTGACCAGCTCGACTCCCTTCGCCTTGAGCAGCCCACCCAGCGCCTTGGCGGCGACCGGCTTGGTGAACGCGCCGTCGAGCGGGGTGGCGTACGTCAGCTCGACCCGGTCCCGGATGCCCCGGTGCCGGAAGTACCAGTCGGCCAGGAAGGCGAACTCCAGCGGCGCGACGGGGCACTTGAGGGGAAGGTCGGCGACGTCGATCACCAGGCGTCCGCCCTCGAAGCGTTCCAGCGCGCCGTGCAGACCCACGGCTCCGGGCAGGTCGTAGAAGGTGAAGACCTTCTCGCCCCAGCCGGGGCCGGTGAGTCCCTCGGTCTCCTCCGGCAGCAGCCGGGCCCCGGTGGCGACCACGAGGACGTCATAGGACAGTCGGATGCCGCCGACGAGGTACACGGTCCGTGCGTCCAGGTCCACTCGCTCGATCCGTGCCTGTTTGTAGTCGACCGCCGGGTTCAGCTGCCGCGGGCGGGATCGCACGAGGTGGTCGGGCTGAGCCAGCCCGAACGGCACGAACAGCAGGCCCGGCTGGTAGACGTGGCCGTCGTCCTGGTCGACGACCGTGATCCGCAGCTCGCTGTCGTCATACGCGCGGCACAGGCGGTTCGCGGTCATCGTGCCGGCGGTTCCGCTTCCGAGAATCACGATGTGTTTGCCCATGTCCCCACTGTCGTGCGGGAGATGAGAGCAAAGGATGGGCCACTGGTCCCTGCCCTGGTACCCACCCGGGTATACCTGCCGTACCCCTTCGGGACTCGCAGCTCCCCCTCGGACGCAGTAAATTTCCTGGAAAAATACCCGGCAGGGTATACCGCCACGACTGGGCACACGAGGGCCGAACGGCCCCTTCCCCACCCCGTAGGCCTCTTCATCCGCCGCACCCCGTGCGGTCGACTGGAGACCGGAGCCACCGACGCCGGAGAAAGGGCCCGACGATGACCGACACCACCTCGCAGACCCACGCCACCAACCGGCCGGAGTCCATGGATGTGCACCGTTTCGAGGTCGCGCACGTCGAGCGGGACGTCTACACGGTGGACATCCGCGGACACCGCCTCCAGGTCGACCAGCCGCTGGAGGCCGGCGGTACGGACACCGCGCCCACCCCCACCGAGCTGTTCGCGGCCTCGCTGGCCACCTGCGTCGCCTTCTACGCGGGCCGCTACCTCCACCGGCACGGCCTGCCCGGCACCGGGCTGCGTGTCCGTACGGAATTCACCATGGCCACCGACCGCCCGGCGCGGGTCGCCGCCCTGCGACTCGTGGTCGTTCCACCGCCGGAGCTGCCCGAGCAGCGCCGCGCGGCCCTGCTGGCGGTGGTCTCGCACTGCACCGTCCACAACACCCTGCACAGGCCGCCCGAGATCGACATCGAGCTGGAGCCATGAGCACGGCCTCCCCGCCGGCCGTGTCGGCGTGGCCGGCCCGGATCCGGGCCGGGCTCATCGGGGACGACGAGGTGCTGGACGGTCCCTACGGCCCGAAGCGGATCGTCTACGCCGACTACACCGCCTCCGGCCGTTCCCTCGACTTCGTCGAGGACTTCGTCCGCGAACAGGTGCTGCCGCGCTACGGCAACACCCACACGGAGAGTTCCAGCACCGGTCTGCAGACCACCCGGCTGCGCGAGGACGCACGCCGGATCATCCGCGACGCGGTCGGCGGCACCGAGGACGACCTGGTGATCTTCTGCGGCTCCGGCGCCACTGCCGCGGTCAACAAACTGGTCGGCATCCTGGCACTGCGCCACCCGGACCGGCCGCCGCCGGCCCAGCGGCCGGTGGTGTTCGTGGGCCCTTACGAGCACCATTCCAACGAGTTGCCGTGGCGCGAGTCCATCGCCGACGTCGTGGTGATCGACGAGGACACGGACGGCCACATCGACCTCGCACAGCTCGAAGCGGGGCTACGGCGCCACACCGGCCGCCCGTTGCTGATCGGCAGCTTCTCCGCCGCGTCGAACGTCACCGGCATCCTCACCGACACCGACCGCGTCGCGCGTCTGCTGCACGCGTACGGCGCCCTGTCCTTCTGGGACTACGCGGCCGCGGCACCGTACGTCCCGATCCGGACGGGCCCGAGCGCTCCGGGCGCCGGGGACCACAAGGACGCACTGTTCCTGTCCCCGCACAAGTGCGTCGGCGGTCCGCAGACCCCGGGCGTGCTCGTCGTACGGCGAGAGCTCGTACGCAACCCGGTGCCCACCGCGCCCGGCGGTGGCACGGTCGCCTTCGTCGACCCTCGCGGCCATCGCTATCTGGACGATCCGGTCGCGCGTGAGGAAGGCGGCACCCCGGCGATCGTGGAGTCCGTCCGCGCCGGGCTGGTCTTCGCGTTGAAGCAGGCGGTCGGCACCGACACCATCCAGGCCGCCGAGGAACACCACTGGCGCCGCGCCCTCACGGCCTGGGCGCGCAACCCCGGCATCGAGGTCCTCGGCAACCACCACGCCCGCCGCCTGTCCATCGTCTCCTTCCGCATCCGCCACGGCGAACACTCCTACCTGCACCACAACTACGTCGTCGCCCTGCTCAACGACCTGTTCGGCATCCAGGCCCGCGGCGGCTGCTCCTGCGCGGGACCGTACGGCCACCGGCTGCTCGCCATCGACGCGGCCACCTCCCACGCCCTCCTCGACGAGGTCGCACACGGCTGCGACGGCATCAAACCCGGCTGGACCCGCGTCAACTTCAACTACTTCATCAGCGACACCGTCCGCGACTACCTCATCGACGCCGTCGACCTGATCGCCACGCACGGCCACCGGCTCCTGCCGGACTACCGATTCGACCCGCACACCGGGCAGTGGCGCCACCACCACGGCCCCACGCAGCCCCCGCTGAGGCTGACGGACGTGCGCTTCGGCGCCGACGGGCGGATCACCTCCCCGGCCGTCCGCCGTCGCCGACTGGGCGAGGAGGCCCTGGCAGCTCAACTCGACGCCGCCCGCGCGGTGCCGGCCGGCCGACCCGACCGGCTCGACGACGGCGTCACCGGACTGCCGGCCGACTTCGAGCGCATGCGCTGGTTCCCGCTGCCGCCCGTCTGCCTGGAACAAACCCGGTCCGGCGCCGGTTGAACCAGGCGGACGGACATACCCCACCGGGTATATGAGAGAAGAGGGAGTCCCATGCCGACCGTCGAACTGACCAAGGACAACTTCGAGGAGACCGTCACCGGCTCCGACATCGTGCTGATCGACTTCTGGGCCGCCTGGTGCGGACCGTGCCGGATGTTCGGCCCCGTCTACGAGAAGGCCGCCGAACGCCACCCCGACATCGTCTTCGGCAAGGTCGACACCGAGGCGCAGCCCGAACTCGCGGGCGCCTTCCAGATATCCTCCATCCCCACCCTGATGGCCGTCCGCGACCGGACCGTGCTCTACACCCGGCCCGGCGCACTGCCGCCGCAGGCTCTGGAGGACCTCATCACCAAGATCCGCGCTGTCGACACGGAGGACGTGCGCCGGAAGGCCACCGCGGACGCCGGCGGAGCCGACTGACACCGGGGCACCCGCGAAGCACCCACAGCCGCCACGGCCCCGGCTCGCCAGGCACGACCACCACGCCTCGGGTGTGTCGGTGAGGGCGGAGAAGACCAGGCCCGGGAGCACGAGGACGCCGGCAGTTCCGGATGCGACCCAGGGGGAGTCCAGGGCGTCGGGAGGTGGCCGGAGGTGTACTCGGCGGGCGTCGGAGTGCCGGACACGACAGGTGTGATCCTTAATGGTCGACGCCGTCCCGAAGCGGGACGTACAGTACCCCTAGGGGTATTTTTAGGAGTGATCGTGGAACTGGAGCTTGAGGGTGCGGACCTGAAGTCCGTGCTGAACCGGCTGCGCCGGGCACAGGGGCAGATCTCCGGTGTGATCCGGATGATCGAAGAGGGACGGGACTGCGAGGACGTCGTCACGCAGCTCGCCGCCGCTTCGCGCGCCCTCGACCGCGCCGGTTTCGCGATCATCGCGACCGGCATGCAGCAGTGCATGACCGACATCGAGTCCGGCCGCAAGAACGGCGAGGACGCCCAGCAGATGCGCGCCCGCCTGGAGAAGTTGTTCCTGTCCCTGGCGTGATCACGCGCGGTGGCCGCCTCACGCGACCGCGTCGATCAGCATGAACGCGGCCACGGCCGGCAACCGGGGCGAAGATCCGCTGAAGTATGGGCCCCGAGACCTTCGCCGACAGCCTTCCCGTCCCGGGCGCCGGGGATCGCGGCCCCGATGAACGGCCCGACGACCGCCCGGTCCAACCCCTCGACCGTTCCGCCCGGGTCGTCGGCGCGGTCGGCGAGTTGACGGTGGGGGCCGGCAGGCTGGTGTCCACGGCGTGGCGCATCCGCGTGCCGAGCACACCCACCGGCGCCGGTACGGCGAGGAAGCCGCCGCCGACACCGAGGACACCGGTGACCGCGCCCAGCCCGGCGTCGGCCACCGCGCCCCGGCCGCGTCGGCGCGGCCCCCTCCGCGGTCGGCCGGGAGTACAGCATGCGCGGGACGGCCACTCCCGCGACGAGCGAACGCCGCCGTCAGGACGGCTGCCGGGATGCGGGCTGCGAGCGCGCCGCCGGGCATCGCCGGGCCGATCCCGGCCGCCGCGAACAGCAGCCCCGTCCGCCTGCGCATGTTCCCGTCCCGGGCGTGCGTGACCAGCGCGGTGACCGACGTGAGCGTGACGATGACCAGGCTCGCGGTCGTGGCGCCGACCGGACCGAAGCCGAGCAGGTGGACGAGTGCGGGACGGCCAGAACGCTGCCGCCGCCCCCGGTCGCACCGAGCGCCGGACCGACCACAGCCCCGGCCGCCAGGGCGAGCAGTGAGAGCACTCGTGCGACGGTGCCGTTCCTGCCACCTGAGTCCACCACCGGCAGACCCGCTCCGGCCCAGTCCCTCATGCCGCCGATCACGTCCACGGCCTGCGTGCCGCGGGCGACGAGCAGTTCCACAGCCTGCCGGAACCGGTTGCCGGAACGGCAGCTCACGATCAGAGGTCGCGACCGCGCCTGCGGCCAAGGCCGACAGGGACAGGTGCGCGGCGCGGGGCGCGTGTTCTGCCTGCCACCCGCACGGCTCGCGAACGTCCAGCAGTACGGCGTCACCACCCCGGCCGGCATGACCGGTGCGCACGGCTGCCTGCTGCACGGTCCCGCGCCCCCGGCCGCCCGTGCCTCGCCGGAAGACGCTCATCTCGGTTTTCTCGCTCCTGTTTCGCGTGTCGGTGCGGATGAGCGGACGATCCCCTGCGCCGTCAGTCGGTCCGGACGACCTGTCCCGCCTTCTCGGCCCCGTCGTAGGAGTCGTCCACGGCGACGACGGCACGGCCGACGGCATCCAGCAGGGAGGCGGCGACCGCGGCCCGCATGCCGCCCGCGCAGTGCACCCACACCTCGCCCTCGGGGACCTCTCCGAGGCGACGGTGCAGGGTGTGGACCGGGATGTGGACCGGGATGTGGACCGAGCCCTCGACGTACCCGTCGGCCCGTTCCGACGCCCGGCGCACGCCGAGGACGACGACGCCCTCCCGGGACCGCACGGCGAGATCGGCGAACCTGGCCCGCCGGAAGGAGGCCGGCACCTCGCCCTCGCGCACTCGGCCGACCGGTCCGCCGGTGGTCGCGGCGGCCGGCCGGTCGATGCCCACCCGGACCAGCTCACGCTCGTCGGCGGCGAGTTGCCCGGGCGACTCGGCGGGCAGCGTGACTGGCTTGCCCCACGGGACAAGCCAGGCCAGATACGTCGCGAGCCGACCCTCGGCCTCGAAGTTGAACGAGCCGGAGACATGCCCGGCGGCGAACGCGACACGGTTGCGCAGGTCGACCACCCGCTCCCCCGCGGCCGGCCGGGCGGTGATCTCCCCGGCGTCCGCGACGGCGGGCGGCGTCGGCCGAGCCCATGCGCGTGCAGTAGGCGGGGATGTCGTCCAGGCCGGCCAACAGGTCGGCGACGAAGGAGTCGACGTCCCGGGTGAGGGCTTCGTTGGACGCCTTCTCCTTCCCGATGCTCGGGTCGCTGCCCTCGGCCTGGGCGGAGGAGCAGAAGCTGCCGAAGCCGTGCGTGGGCAACACCGCCACATCGTCGGGGAGTTCGGCGGCCGGCCGGTGCGCGAAGGCGTGCTGGGCGCGGGCCAGGTGCTCGGTCAGCCGCGGCGCCACCAGGCCGGGGCGGCCGACGGTGCCGATGAGCAGGGGGCCGCCGGTGAAGACCGCGATCGCCGTGCCGTTCTCCTCCAGCGCGTAGAAGGTGTGGTGCGGGGTGCGGCCCGGCGTGGCCAGGGCCCGCAGGCTCAGGCCGGCCGCGGTGTCGATCGGCGTCCGATCACCGTCGTGCACCGGTACGGGCTCGAAGGAGACGCGCGCCGCGGCGGGAACCAGGTAGGCGGCGCCGGTGAGCCGGGCGAGGTCCAGGCCGCCGATGACGTAGTCGTTGTGGACGTGCGGCTCGACGACGTGCGAGATCCGCACCCCTTGCCGAGCCGGGGCCACGACCACCTGGTCCACGTCGCGGGGCGGGTCGACCGCCACGGCCGTCCGCTCACCGCCGGCGAGACAACTGCGGTTGCCGAGCCCCGACACCTCGATCGTCGACGAAGAACACGCGGTACTCCCTTCCAGTGACGAATTACCCCGGGGGGTATACTTGTGAAGGTAGCCTGAATACCCATGGGGGTATTCCAAAGGGTAGGGAACGCCCCGGGAAACGCCTCACGAGTACTTCACACACGGCCGGACACCCCGTCCCGCCCCGCCCGAGCCATCCAGGAGGGCCCACGCCCATGCGTTACGACCGAACCGTCCACCTCGACACCGACTTCGCCACCGCCGTCGCCCGCACCCGCGAGGCTCTCGCCGCCCAGGGCTTCGGCATCCTCACCGAGATCGACGTCACCGCCACCCTGAAGGCCAAGCTCGACCACGACATGGAGGACTACGTCATCCTCGGCGCGTGCAACCCTCCCCTCGCCCACCGCGCCCTGGAGATCGACCGCACCATCGGACTGCTGCTGCCCTGCAACGTCGTCGTCCGCCGCGACGGCGACCGCACCGTCGTACAGGCCCTCGACCCGAACACGATGATCGCGCTCACCGAACTCGACGGGCTCCGCCCGGTCGCCGAAGAGGCCGCCCGCCGCCTCGACGCCGCCCTGGCCACGCTCACCGCAGGCGAGACGGAAGGCTGAGCAGAGGATCAGCCCGACACCCGCCGAGCGGCAGATGGAAAGGCCCCGAGTCCGATGCGGCGCGTCGGTGCGCAGCCGTACGCCGCGCTCAGCGGCGTGCACCACCACCCGCTCCCCGTGAGCCTCGTGAACACGTGCCGGAAAGCGTCGAGACGCAGTGCCCGGGCCCGGCTCGAGCAGCGGACGGCACGTCAGGACGCCGTGTTCCGGCGGGTCCGGGAGGTCACGTCGGTCCCGCGATGCCACCCCGCCCCCACCGCGCGCGCCACCAGTTCGGCCAGCAGCACGGTGGACGCCGTTCCCGCACACACGGCCCACTGCCCGGCGTCGAGCGGCACGGTGCCGAAGGCGTCGCGGGCCCAGGGGAGGTGCACCGCCGCGGCCTGGATGGCGAGTACGCCGGTCAGGCACAGCCACAGGGTGCGGTTGCGCAGTTGGTGACGGCCCAGCAGGGGGCCGCCCTCCGCGCGGGCGCACAGCGCGTTGAAGAGCTGGAACAGGACGAACGTGGTGAACGCCATGGTCAGGGCTGTGTCCGTGCCGACGCGGGGGCGGGCGAGGGCCAGCACGGTCACCGTGCCCAGGGCCATCACCGCGCCGGCCCGGCCGATGGCGAAGAGGCGGCGGGCGTCCAGGATGCGTTCCCCCGGGTCGCGGGGCGGGTGGCGCATGTCGTCGTCGCGGGCCGGGTCGACGGCCAGGGCCATCGCGGGCGGCCCGTCCATGATGATGTTGATCCACAGGAGTTGCGCGGCGGTGAGCGGGGCGGGCAGCCCGGCCAGGGAGGCTCCCAGCAGGGTCAGGATCGCCCCGAAGTTGGTGGCCAGCTGGAAGCGTACGAACTTCACGATGTTGCCGTAGATCGCGCGGCCCTCGCGCACCGCCCGCACGATGGTGGAGAAGTCGTCGTCGGTGAGGACCATGTCGGCGGCTTCCTTGGCCACGTCGGTGCCGCCGCGTCCCATGGCGACCCCGATGTGGGCGGCGCGCAGCGCGGCGGCGTCGTTGACGCCGTCGCCGGTCATCGCGACGATGTGGCCCCGGCTCGCCAGCGCCCGTACGATCGCGACCTTGTGCTGGGGTGCGACGCGTGCGAAGACGCCGATGTCGTCGATGCGCGCGGCGAGTTCGTCCTCCGTCATACGGTCCAGGTCGGCGCCGGTGACGACGTCGCCGGTGATCTCCAGTTCGCGGGCGATCGCCGCCGCCGTGTCCGCGTGGTCCCCGGTGATCATCTTGACGGCTACCCCGGCCGTCCGGCACAGCGCCATGGCCTCACGCGCCTGCGGCCGGGGCGGGTCCGCGATCCCCACGACCGACTGGAACGTCAGTGCGGGCAGGGCGGCTGCCTCGTAGGCGGCCGGGGGCTCGTCGAGCAGTGCCGTGGCCGCGCCGAGTACCCGCAGGCCGGTGCCGCCCATCTGTGAGGTGACGGCGAGGAGTTCACCGCGGCGCGTCTCGTCGAGGGGGCGGACTCCGTCCTCGGTGACGATGTCCGTGCAGAGGTCCAGCAGGACGTCCACCGCGCCCTTCACGAGGACCCGGGTGCGGCCGTCGGGTTCGGGGTGGAAGGTCGCCATGTACTTGGTGGCCGCGTCGAAGGGCAGTTCGCCCGTGCGGGGCCGCTCGGTGCGCAGACGGTCGGCGTCCAGGCCGGCCTTCGCCGCGAGGACGACGAGTGCGGCCTCGGTGGGGTCGCCGACGAAGCCCGTGCCGCCGGCGCCGTTCTCGTCGCCCTCGTCGGTGAGGCGGGCGTCGTTGCAGAGGGCGAACGGCAGCAGTACCTCCTTCAACTCGCCGCCGCCCATGGACTGCTGGTCGTCGGGAGCACGTATCTCACCTCGTGTCGCGTAGCCCTCGCCCGTGACCTCGTAATGCCTCCCGGCGGTCCACAGCGACCGTACGGTCATCTCGTTGAGGGTGAGCGTGCCGGTCTTGTCGCTGCACACGACCGTGGCCGAGCCGAGCGACTCCACCGCGGCCAGGCGCTTGACGATGGCGCCCCGGCCGGCCATCCGGTGCACCCCGAGGGCCAGGGTCAGGGCGAGCACGGCGGGCAGCCCCTCGGGGATCGCGGCAACGGCCAGGGCCACGGCGCGCAGCGCGATGTCGGACAGCGACTCGCCGCGGACCAGTGCGGTGAGGGCGTACAGCACGACCGCTACACCGCTGAGGAGCGCGAGCCGCTTGCCGAGGCTGTCGAGCTGGATCTGGAGGGGGCTGGGAGGTTCGGTCCCGGTGCGCAACTCGGCGGCGATCGTGCCGAGTTCGGTGTCCATGCCGGTGGCGGTGACGATGATCTCGGCCCGGCCGCGGGTCAGGGAGGTGTTCATGAAGAGCATGCCGGTGCGCTCGGCCACCGGTACCGGCCCCGGGGTGGCCGGGTCGGTGGCCGCGGTGTTCTTGGCGACGGGCTGGGACTCGCCGGTCAGGGCTGCCTCGGCCGCCTCCACCGACTCGGCGACGACTAACCGTCCGTCGGCCGGGACACGGTCGCCGGCCTCCAGGAGCACGATGTCCCCGGGTACGAGGGTGTGTGCCGCGACGACCCGTTCGGTGCCGTCACGGCGGACCCTGGCTGTGGGCACCAGCATCCGGCGCAGGGCTTCGAGGCTCCGTTCGGCGCGGCGCTCCTGGAGGTGGCCCAGGACGGCGTTGATCTGGAGGACCACGGTGATCACGACGGCGTCCTTGAGGTCTCCCATGGCGGCCGCCACCACGGCGGCCAGGAGCAGGATGCCGATGAGCCAGTTTCGGAACTGGTCCAGGAACTTCAGCCACTCGGGACGGTGGGCGGGTTCGGCGAGCTGGTTGGGTCCGTGGACGGCGGCCCGCTCGGCTGCCGCCCCGGTGGGCAGGCCCGCTGCCGGGTCGACGCCGAGCAGGGCCGTCACCTGCGCGGGGGTGAGCCGGTGGGCGTCCGCGGCTGGGCGCGGTTCGGCGGATCCGGGTTGCGCTGTCTCGGCGAGTGTCGTCGGCTCGGCCATGGTCAGTCCTCCTCCGGTCGGATCACGGCGACGGGGCGGTCCGCGTGGGGCGGTGCCCCTCGGCGGGTCGGGTGCGGCAGCGCGCCCAGAAGGCCCTCGGGGCCGCGCGGCGCGATGACGACGAGCTGGGCTTCCGTACCCGCCTCGACGAGTGCCCGGTGGAGTCCGCCCCGGACGCGGACGTGGTGGAAGGCCGTGTCCGGGTGCTTCTTCTCCGGCGCGGCCAGGAGATCGGCGGAGCCGTCGGCTGCGGACGAGGCGTTCCGCGCCCGCGTCCCGTCCAGGACGGTCACGTCCGCGCCGCGCCCCGACGCCTCGGCGAACGCGAACTCCGCCGCCGCCCCGCCCTCGGGGGTCTCGGCGACCGGGACGACGGGACCGGCCGGGACCGGGCTGCCCCGTACCACCAGCACCGGTGAGCAGCCGTGAGCGGCCAGCCGTCCGGCGACCGAGCCGCGTCGCCCGCCGCCGTGCCGACGGGCCGCTGGACGGCCGCCGACCACGGTGAGGGAGTCGTCCCGGGAGGCGGACTCCAGGACCGTCGCGGGGTCGCCCATGAGGATCTCGTGCGTGACGCGTACGCGGGGTGCGGCCCGCCGGGCCCGGCGCTCGGCGTCCTCCAGCGCGCCGTCGACCACCTCGCGCGCTCCGGGCGCGCCCCGGTCCCACGGTGGCACACCGGGCAGCACGTGCGCCGACGGCCATTGCAGGGCGTGCGCGGGCAGGAGCCCCACCCCGAGCCGGTCGGCCGCACGTGCCGCTGTCTCCACCGCGGCCATGCACGACCGTGAGCCGTCGACGCCCACCACGACCGGCCCCGCCGCGGGACCCACCACCGAACCGTTCATGACGGTCCCCTCTTTCCCTCTCAGCCTGGACGACCCGGGCAGCCGCAGGCCGCCGGGCGCACGGCACGGCGGCATCGGGCTCGGCGGCCCGGTCCCGTTTCCCCCGCCTCAGGCTCTCCTCACGCGCGGGGCCGGGACAGGGCCGGCCGGTCCCCTGAAGCACACCGTCCGGCCCTGTGTCGGCCGTAGCCCGTCCCGTGACGCTGTTAACCAGGACAGGACCGTGCCGCGCGGCTGCCCGTCACGGGTCGCGCCAGACCAAGGAGGTTTGCCATGACCGGACCCGTCGTCGTCGGACTCGACGGCTCCCCCGCGAGCGTGACCGCCGCGTGGTGGGCCGCCGACGAGGCGGCCCGCAGGCGGCTGCCCCTGGTCCTGCTGCACTCGTGGACCACGCAGCCGCTCAACGTGCCGATCCCGCAGGAGGCCCGCAGCAAGCAGCGGTACGGGCAGGACGTACTGCGGCGCGCGGAGGCCGAGCTGCTCCACCGTCGCCCCGATCTCGACCTGACCACGGAGCTGGTGTCGGACACCGCCTCCCACGCGCTGCTCGAACGGGGCGCGGACGCGTCCGTGCTGGTCCTCGGCTCCCGTGGGCACGGCTCGCTCGCCGGTTTCCTGCTCGGTTCCATCAGCCTGCACGTGCTGGGGCTCGCACCGTGTCCGACGGTCACCGTCCGGGCCGGCGACCTGGCCGTGGAGGAGAGCTGGGGACACCCCGCAGCGGCGGAACGGGACGAGGTGGTGGTGGGCGTACGGGACCCGGAGGCGGCTGCGGACCCGGTGCTGGAGTTCGCGTTCACCGCCGCACAGTCGTACGGCGTGGGTGTGCGTGCGGTACGGGCACGCGCTCACGAGGGCAGGGCAGAGGCCGAGGAACGCGCCCTGCTCGGTGCCGCGTTGGCGCCCTGGCGGGAGAAGTTCCCCGACGTGCCCGTCGTGGAGCAGGCCGTCACGGGCTCGGCCGGGCAGGCTCTGGTGTCCGCCTCCGTGCGCAGCCGGCTCACGGTGATCGGCCGCCGTCGGCACGCCTCTCCCCTGACGTGGAAACTCGGGCCCGTCGCGCACACCGCGCTGCACCATGCCGCGAGCCCCGTCGCCGTGGTACCGCACGACTGAGGCAGGTGACAACCGAGTGGGGTGCGGGCCGCAGGAGGCGGCCCGCACCCTACTTCTGCACTTCTGCCGTGTCATCCGTTCAGTCGTGCGGCACCAGCACGACGGGTTGGGGCACGTGGTGGATCAGCGCGTGCACCACCGGACCGGTGTGCGGGCCGACCCCGACGCGGCGCCTGCGCCGGCCCACGACCAGCAGGCCGGCCCCTTCCGCGGCCCGCACGAGGACGTGCCCGGCGCGCCCCTCGTGGAGGGTCTCGTGGACGGTGACGCCGGGGTACTTCGCACGCCAGGGTTCGAGCACAGCGGTCAGTTCGCGTTCCGCCTCCGCCCGGATCCGCGCCCGCTCCTCCGGCCCTGCCACGCCCCGGCTGAGCGGCACGTGCCAGGCGTGCACCGCACGCAGCGGCGCGTGCCTGAGTTCGGCGGCACGGAAGGCGAAGTCCAGGACGTCGTCGCAGGGGCCGTCGGTGTCGACGGCGACCGCGACCTCCCGGTAGGGGGTGCGGGCCGACGCCTTCCGGGGGCCGTCGGACAGGTGCTCGTCCGCCTCGGTCTCGGCGGCGCGGACGAGGACGACAGGGCGGTCCACGTGGGCCATGGTGGCGCCTGCGACCGACCCGGACAGGAAGCCGCCGACGCCGCCCAGGCCCTGGCTTCCGATGACGAGCAGTTCGGCGTCCTCCGCCTCGGCGAGCAGCGCCGGACCGGGCTGCCTGCGCACCTGCTCGGCGGCGATGTACAGCCCCGGGTAACGATCGTTCAACCGCTCGACAGCGGCGCGCAGCACCCGGCGCGCGTGGTACTGCGGTGCCCTCAGCTCGGGAAGATCGGCATCGCCGTCGTCCTCGGGCAGGCCCTCCCAGGCGTGCACAAGACGCAGTGGCAGTCCCCGCAACAGCGCTTCCCGGGCTGCCCAGTCGGCTGCGGCGATGCTCTCGCGCGAACCGTCGACACCGGCTACGACAGGCTTCAGCATGGTCGTCAGCTCCCTCTGTTGTCGGTGCAGTTGATGTTCGGCGATCCCTCACAGATGCGGTACGACGGCCACGGGGCAGCCGTCGTGGTGGATCGCCGCGTGGGTGACGTGCCCGGTGCGCGGGCCGACCGGCCGCTCGGCGAGGCGGTGGCCGACGACGAGGAGGCCCGCTCCGGTCGCGGCCCGCACGAGCGCGGTCGTGGGCTTGTCCTCGACGACGCTCTCGAGAACCTCCAGGTCGGGGCACTTGTCCCGCCACACCTGGAGCACGGCCCTGGGGAAGCCCAGCCACTCGTAGGACTGCTGGGGCTCCAGCACCAGGCCGACCTCCCGGCACCGAGGCCGAGCGGACCGGGCGCCTGCCGGGCGTGCACGGCCCGCAGACGGGCGTGGCGCGGCCCGGCCGCCTCGAAGGCGAGCACGACGTCCCGGTGGCCGGTGTCCGTCGCAGGGCTCCGGTCGCACGCCGGGAGGTGTTCGTCGGCCGCCTTCTCGTCCGCCCGGACCAGGACAACGGGCCAGGTGGCCCACGCCACGACGCCGAGCGCGTCCGAGCCCACCAGGAACCCGGTGAAGCCGCTCAGCCCGCGCGAGCCCAGCACCATCGGCTCCGCCTGGTCGGCGGCCTTCAGCAGGGCCGCCGTCGCGGGCCCCTCCACCTGCTCGTCGGCGAGACGGACCCCAGGGCACGCAGCGCGGATCCGTTTCTCCGCCTGCCGCAGGGAACGCCGCGCCAGATGCCCCTGGGCGGCGTTCGCGATCTCCCTCTCGCCTTCTTCCTGGCGCGGATGCCCGTTCCAGGCGTGCACCAGACGCAACGGCCGCTCACGCCGTACGGCCTCGCGGGCCGCCCTCCCCCACTGCCCGAAAGGCGTGGGAGGTACCCCCGCGGCGGCGGCCAGGCTCTCGGCGGAACCGTCGACTCCGGCGACAACGGGCAGCACCATCGCGACATCTCCAGGGCTGGTCGGCTCTCCGTCCTGCTCCCAGCCTGGCGCCGCGGCCCGCGCGGGAGGATGGGCTGCCAGGTCCTTTGCGGGGGCCGACCGGCCCTCGTCCGACCCGTGCTTCGGCCGGGCGATCGGTCCGCCAGGATCAGCCGTCACGTCTCCCCCGGGGGCCACGGGCACCGCGCGGTCCGGCAGCCGGATGCCGATCGGTGAACCGCCGGACGCCGGCACCTCGCCCCCCAGGCACCCGCGTTCCAGCCGCAGTCGTACACCCCAGTGCCCCAGGTAACGCGGGGAGAACGTGTACGACGACAGCTCGGGCAGTGGCACCGGGTCCAGCCACGAAGACCGGCGTCTGCGGGCGGCCCGGAGTCCGTCCACTTCTTCCACGCCGCCGTGGCGAGGCGGGGAGACGAGCGGGGAGACCGCCCCACCCGAGATGTGAGGGCCGTACGGCCCCTTGCCCGGGACCATCCGGCCCTAGGGAAGAATCATGGTCCCGGAGACAGTGAAGCCAGGAGCGGCACCGATCCCCCGCGGTCCGCTCCGCTCGTCCACCGACCGGCGGCAAGCAACCTGCCGGTCCGGGAACAACTCGCCGCCCCGACGGAAGCCCACCATGACCCACGAAGACCAGCCGCCCGTCACCGCGCAGCCGCGCCGGCGCGTCGAGCTCGACGCCGCTGAGGCGCTGCGCCTGCTGGGCAGCGTGTCCCTGGGGAGGATCGTCTTCACCCGGCACGCCCTGCCGACCGTACGTCCGGTCAATCACGTCCTGGACAGCGGTGACATCGTCATCCGTACCCATGAGGGTGCCGAGGTGAGTGCGTACACCCGGCGGGCGGACGGTCTCGGCGTCGTCGTCGCCTACGAGGCCGACCGCATCGACCCGGACACACATCTGGGCTGGAGCGTGGTGGTGACGGGATACGCCCACCTCGTCACCGACCCCGTGCAGCTGGCCCGCTACCGGACCATGCTGCGTCCCTGGGTGGACCGGACGATGGACCAGGCGATCCGTATCCGACCGGACCTGGTCACCGGTCTCCTGCTCACCACGGACGACCGCCCTGGCGAGGCCTGAGCCGGGCAGGGGCGGCCGAAAGGCGGCGGGCGGCGGGGTACCGCTCACCCGGTGGGGAGAGGGAACACAGGACAGGGCGAATGGTGCAGAAGAGCGTGGGCGTCCGCCCCGAAGCCGGCACCGTGAGGGCCATGGGGCCGATGCGATTCGACGACGACTGGGGTGTCCCGCCCGGCATCGGCGAGGGAGGCGCGGACGCGGTGTGCCGGTGCGTCCAGGAGTGCAGAACCCGCACGCGCGTACCGCGCCGCTCGGCCTGCTCCACCGGCATGGACGGCCGCCTCCATGCCGGTGTCGTCCTCCAGGCCGAGCAGCACGTCACTGCGATCGTCGTCGTGCGGCCGGTCTCCGCGTACGCCGAGCAGCGGACCTCTCGTGTGTGCGGCCGGCCGCAGGCTCACGGCGCCCGACAGCAGGCGGACCACCCGCCGGGCCTCCTGCTGCCGACAACGGTGAGGGCCGCGTCCGCGCTCTCACGGGTCGCCACCTGTACGGCTCCCCTTCCGCGGCCTCCGTCCGCACGGACACGGCGGTCCGCCTCGTCCGCGGCCAGGTCCAGCTCCCGGGTGAGACCAGCGAGCCTTCTACGCCGACGACCACGTGACGGAGGAGAGTCATGGGCCCGACTCCCTTCCGCGCGCTCTGTCGGTGCCCTTCCATCGGCGATCCTCGTCGTTCGCCGTGCCACGACGCAGGGGCAGGGGCAGGGGCAGGGGCAGGAGGAACTCCCCGGAACGTCGAACGGCCCCTGGAAACGGGGCCGTTCCGGCCATGTCGCGCCGCGTGTCATACGGCGCGACGCGGCTGCGGCTCCAGGGCCGGCGGTGTGGCGCGGTGTCGGTAGACCAGGTAGGGGCGGACCAGGTAGCCGACCGGGACGCTCCAGACATGGACGAGCCGGGTGAACGGCCAGACGGCGAAGAGGAGGCAGGCGGTGAGTGCGTGCAGTCGGAACAGCAGCGGCGCGCCGCTGATCGGCTCGGGCCGCGGCTGGAGGGCGAAGAGGCCGCGGAACCAGACGGAGACGGTCTCCCGGTAGTCGTAGCCGCCGCCGAACACGTTGTGGGCGGTGGTGGCGGCGATGCCGATCAGGACGGTGGCCGCCAGCAGCGGGAAGAGCACCTTGTCGGCGCGGTCCGTGGTGAGGCGGATCCTGCGGGTCAGCAGCCGGCGGGCGCACAGCATGCCGAGGCCGGCGACCATGGCGACGCCCGCCGCCGAGCCGAGCCAGACGGCGGTGGTGTGGTAGGCGTGCTCGGAGACGCCGACGGCATCGGTCCAGGAGGCGGGGACGGCGAGTCCCACCACATGCCCGGCGATCACGGCGAACGCGCCGGCGTGGAACAGCGGGCTGCCCCAGCGCAGCCAGCGGTGTTCGAGGAGCTGGCTGGTGTGGGTGGTCCAGCCGAACTGGTCGTGCCGGTAGCGCCAGACGTGCCCGACGGCGAAGACGGCGAGACAGGCGTAGGGGAACGCGACCCACAGGAGCAGGTCGGCGGTCGAGACGTTCATCGGGTGTCTTCCTGGCGTGTGGGCCGAGCGGGCTCGGGCGGGACGAAGGTGCCGGGCGGGGCGAACTCGCCGTAGCCGTAAGGGTCCAGGCCGACCTCCTCGGCGGGCGGGCCCTCGGCCGCGAGCCGTGCGACGGCGGCGAGGTCGGCCCTGGTGGGCGGCGGCAGCAGGGCCCGCAGTGCGGCGAGCAGATGACGGTAGGGCGAGTCGGCGTCCGTCAGGGAGCGGTGGATCAGTTCCAGTCCACGCCGGTGCTGTCTGAGCGGCGCCTCGCCCCTGCCCGGTCCCATGAGTGCCGCGAACTCCAGGACGACCGGGAGGTGATCGGGGAGTTCGCCGCCGTCGGTCTCCCAGCCGGCTGCCCGGTAGCGCTGGGCCAGCGCGAGCAGGGCCATGCCCCGGCGGCGGGTGTCGCCGTGCAGGTAGTAGGTGAGGTAGAGACTGCTCTTGCGCCGCAGGTCGAACATCTCGACGTAGTGCCGCTGTAGCGCGTCCGGGTCCTCCCGAGTGAACCAGCCGATGAAGGCCGTGAGTTCGGTGGCGGCCGGGGACGCCGGCAGCACGGCCACAGCCGACGCCAACTGGCCTCTTCCGTCGGTCAGTTGGCGGTCCGGGTACTGCAGGAGCAGGGAGAGCAGGCGCAGCAGCAGTGCGCGGCGCTCGACTTCTTCGGGGGACTCGGGGCGACTGCGGCGGGTGGCCGCCTTGACGCGCGTGCGGACGATCGCCGGGATGGTGGAGGGCAGGGGGCTCATGCGTGGCCTCCGTCGGTTGTGCGGCGCAGGGTGGGCATGCCGAGCAGGACCCGGCGTTCGGACGGCTCGGCGGAGTCCACCGGGCAGCGGCTCTCGATCGCGGAGAGCGCGGCGGCGTCCTCCTTGTGGGCGGCCGGGACGACGTACCGGTCCTGGTACTTGGCGACGGCGAGCAGCCGGTGCAGGTCCTCCGCCTCGCGGACGGTGAGCCCGACGGCCTCGAGCGCGCTCTCGTCACCGGCCTGGCCGAGGGCGCGTCCGCGCATGTGGGTGCGGAGCGCGGTGAGCTTCATCAGGACCCCGGCGACCAGATCGGTGTCCCCGGCCGTGAACAGCTCGGCCAGGTACTCCAGGGGGATGCGCAGCCGGGTGACGGCGGCGAAGACGTGGTCGGGGTCGTCCTGGTCGCCGCCCGCCGCGTCCACCGCGTCGAGGACGGGAGAGAGCGGCGGGACGTACCAGACCATGGGCAGAGTGCGGTACTCGGGGTGCAGCGGCAGCGCGACCTTGTACCGCATGACCAGGTCGTACACCGGCGAGCGCCGGGCCGCTTCCAGCCAGTCCTCCGGGATGCCCTCGGCGCGCGCGGCAGCGATCACCTCGGGGTCGCGGGGGTCGAGGAGGACTCCGCGCTGTGCGTCGAGCAGATCCTGTTCCCCCGGCGTCGCCGCCGCCTCACCGACGCGGTCGGCGTCGTACAGCAGCAGTCCGAGGTAGCGCAGGCGGCCCACGCAGGTCTCGGAGCAGACGGTGGGCTGTCCGGCCTCGACGCGCGGGAAGCAGAAGGTGCACTTCTCGGCCTTGCCGGTGGCGTGGTTGACGTACACCTTCTTGTACGGGCACGCCGTGACGCACATGCGCCAGCCCCGGCAGCGGTGCTGGTCGACCAGGACGATGCCGTCCTCGACCCGCTTGTACAGCGCGCCGGACGGACACGCCGACACGCAGGCCGGGTTGAGGCAGTGTTCGCACAGGCGCGGCAGGTGGAAGAGAAAGGTCTGCTCGAACTCGAAGCGGACCTTCTCGGCCCACTCGCCGGTCAGGTTGGGGTCGTCGCCCGCGTTCTCGGGCGCACCGCCGAGGCCGTCCTCCCAGTTGGCGCCCCAGGTGATCGCCGTGGGTTTCCCGGTGAGGACCGAGCGCGGGCGGGCGACCGGGATGTCCTGGCCCGCCGGGGCACCGACCAGGTTGTCGTAGTCGTAGGTGACCGGCTCGTAGTAGTCCTCGATGGACGGCAGGTCGGGGTTGGAGAAGAGGGAGAGCAGCCGTTTGACGCGACCGCCCGAGCGCAGGACGAGCCGTCCGCGCCTGTCGAGCGTCCAGCCGCCCTTCCACTGCTCCTGGTCCTCGTAGCGGCGGGGGTATCCGACGCCGGGCTTGGTCTCGACGTTGTTGAACCAGGCGTACTCGACACCCGGCCGGTTGGTCCAGGTCTGCTTGCAGGTGACCGAGCAGGTGTGGCAGCCGATGCACTTGTCGAGGTTCATGACCATCGCCACCTGGGCCATGACGCGTCCGATGGTGGCTTCGCCACGGGGCATCTCAGTACTCCACTTCCTGGCTGCGGCGGCGGATGACGGTGACCTCGTCGCGCTGGTTGCCTGTCGGGCCGTAGTAGTTGAAGGCGTACGTGAACTGTGCGTAGCCGCCCGCGAGATGGGTGGGCTTGACCAGCAGCCGGGTCAGCGAGTTGTGGATGCCGCCGCGACGGCCGCTGACCTCGGTCTTCGGGACGTTCACCGTGCGGTCCTTGGCGTGGTACATGTACACCGTGCCCTCGGGCATCCGGTGGGTGACCACGGCCCGCGCGGCGACGACGCCGTTGCGGTTGTACGCCTCGATCCACTCGTTGTCCTTGACGCCGATCTTCTCGGCGTCCGCCACGGACATCCAGATCACCGGGCCACCACGGGAGAGGGCGAGCATGTAGGCGTTGTCCTGGTACTCCGAGTGGATGGACCACTTGGAGTGCGGGGTGAGGTAACGGACCGTCACCTCGGCCCGGTCACCGCCCAGTTCCTCGTTGCCGTAGTGTCTGCGGGTGTTCAACGGAGGCCGGTACACCGGGAGTTGTTCTCCCAGCTCGGCGATCCAGTCGTGCTGGACGAAGAAGTGCTGGCGGCCGGTGAGGGTGTGCCAGGGCTTGCGGTGTTCCACGTTGATGACGAACGGCGAGTAGCGACGGCCGCCGGTCTCCGAGCCCGACCACTCGTACGACGTCATCACCGCCCGGGGCTGGACACGGGTGTCGGCGAAGGTGATGCGCTCGGCCTCGCGTTCGGCGGCCAGTTCCACCAGGCCCGGACTGCCGGTCCGCTCCTGGAGTCGGCGGAAGCCCTCGGTGGCCAGACGGCCGTTCGTGGTGCCGGAGAGGGCCAGGATCGCCTCGCACATATGGGTGGCGGTGGCCAGCGAGGGCCGGCCTGCGGCGATGCCCTCGCGGACCGTGCCGCAGCGGCGGCGCAGGTCGTCGATCTCGGGGCCGACCTGGACGGTGACGCCCTTGGTCGTCGTGCCGAGCCGGTCGAGGAGCGGACCGACCGCACGGATCTTCTCCGCCACCGCCGGGTAGTCCCGCTCGATCGTGACGAGCTTCGGCATGGTGCGCCCGGGGACCGGTTCGCACTCCCCGGCCTTCCAGTCCCGCACGACCCCGCCGGGCTGGGCCAGTTCGTCGGGTGTGTCGTGCAGCAGCGGTACGGCGAGGACGTCTGTACGCGTGCCCAGGTGCCCGGCGGCCAGCTCGCTGAACCGGTCGGCGATGGTGAGGAACGCGTCGTAGTCGGTGCGGGCCTGCCAGGGCGGGGCGATGGCAGGGGTGAAGGCGTGCACGAAGGGATGCATGTCCGTACTGGAGAGGTCGTCCTTCTCGTACCAGGTCGCGGCCGGCAGGACGACGTCGGCGAGCAGCCCGGTGGAGGTCATCCGGAAGTCCATGGTGACCAGCAGGTCGAGCTTGCCCTCCGGGGCCTCCTCCCGCCACACCACGTCCTTGGGCCGGCCCTCGGGCGGTGTCTCGGTGGCGCGGACCGCCGCGTCCGTGCCGAGCAGGTGGCGCAGGAAGTACTCGTTGCCCTTGCCGGAGGAACCGAGAAGGTTGGCACGCCACACGGTCAGCACGCGCGGGAAGTTGGCGGGGTCGTCGGGGTCCTCGGCGGCGAACCTCAGCCGTCCCGAGGTGAGTTCGTCGACGATGTACTCGGAAGGCGTACGTCCTTGGGCAGCGGCCTCGTCCATGAGGTCGAGCGGGTTGCGGTTGAACCCGAGATGCCCCGGGGTCCAGCCCAGCCGTATCGCCTGGGCCAGACAGTCGGCCGTGGACTTCCCCGCGAACCGGCCGTCTCCCAGCGGGGAGGCCAACTCGTCCGGTCCGAAGGCCTCGTAGCGCCACTGGTCGGAGTTCAGGTACCAGTACGAGGTGCCGGCCATGTGCCGGGTGGGCCGCTGCCAGTCGAAGGCGAAGGCGAGATGCTGAAGGCCGGTGATGGGGCGGATCTTCTCCTGGCCCACGTAGTGCGCCCAGCCGCCGCCGTTGACGCCCTGGCAGCCGGTCATGGTGGTCAGGGCCAGGAAGGCCCGGTAGATGGTGTCGGAGTGGAACCAGTGGTTGGTGCCCGCGCCCATCGCGATCATCGAACGGCCGTCTGTGCGCTCGGCGTTGCGGGCGAACTCCCGGGCGATGCGGGCCGCCTGATCCGCCGGGACGGAGGTGATCGTCTCCTGCCAGGCCGGGGTGTACGGCTGGGAGGCGTCCTCGTACGACGTGGGCCAGGTGCCTGGAAGGCCGGGGCGGTGGACACCGTACTGGGCGAGCATGAGGTCGAAGACGGTGGTGACCAGGCGTCCGCCGACCCGGCGGACCGGTACGCCGCGCACCATGACCGAGCCGCCCTCCGTGTCGCCCTCGTCGAACCGGGGCAGCGCGATCGAGACGGTGTCCTCGGCCCGCTCCAGAAGGCTCAACTCGGGTACGACGTCACCCAGTTCGAGGTTCCAGCGGCCTCGCCCGGCCTCCCCCCACCGGAAGCCGAGCGAGCCGCCGGGGACCACCGGTTCGCCGGTGGCCCGGTCCAGGAGGACGGTCTTGAACGCCGAGTTCTCGTCGGTCTCCTCGTCGCCGTGGCCGAGGTCGGCCGCGGTGAGGAATCCGTCGGGGACGAGTCCGTGGTCACCGTGCTCACGCAGGGCGACCAGGAAGGGGGCGTCCGTGTAGGTCCGCAAGTAGTCCTGGAAGTAGGGCACTTCACGGTCGACGAGGAACTCCCGCAGGATCACGTGCCCCATGGCCATCGCCAACGCCCCGTCCGTGCCCGGGTGCGGGGCGAGCCACTCGTCGGCGTGCTTGACGTTGTCGGCGTAGTCGGGGCTGACGGCGACGACCTTGGTGCCGTTGTAGCGGGTCTCGGTGAGGAAGTGCGCGTCGGGCGTGCGGGTGACCGGGATGTTGGAGCCCCACATGATCAGGTAGCCGGTGTTCCACCAGTCGGCGGCCTCGGGGACGTCGGTCTGGTCGCCGAAGACCTGCGGCGAGGCGATCGGCAGGTCGGCGTACCAGTCGTAGAAGGACAGCAGGGTGCCGCCGATCAGCGAGAGGAAGCGGGCCCCGGACGCGAAGGACGCCATCGACATCGCCGGGATCGGCGAGAAACCGGCGACGCGGTCGGGACCGTACTCCTTGACTGTGTGCACATGGGCGGCGGCGACCAGTTCGGACACCTCGTCCCAGTCGGCGCGCACCAGACCGCCCTTGCCTCGGGCCCGCTTGTAGGCGCGTGCCTTCGCCGGGTCGCCGGTGATCTCCGCCCATGCGGCCACCGGGTCGCCCAGGCGGCGCCGGGCCTCGCGCCACAACTTGAGCAACTCGCCCCGCACATACGGGTAGCGGACCCGGCTGGGCGAGTAGGTGTACCAGGAGAAGGAAGCCCCGCGCGGGCAGCCCCGCGGTTCGTACTCCGGGCAGTCGGCGCCGATGGACGGGTAGTCGGTGGCCTGGTGTTCCCAGGTGATGATGCCGTCCTTGACGTACACCATCCACGAACAGGAACCGGTGCAGTTGACGCCGTGGGTGGAGCGCACCACCTTGTCGTGCGACCAGCGGTCCCGGTAGAAGCCTTCCCAGGCCGGGTCGCCGGTGCCGAACACCGCGCGTCCGTCGTCCGACACCTCACGGCGTGTCAGCAGCCGACGCATGGCCAGGGGCCAGCCCTCGGTGCCGTTCGGCTGTCCCTGTCGTGCGTTCTGTTCGTCCTCCATGGCCGCAGAAGCTAGCCGCGCCGGGCCACGAACCGCGCTGGGCCGAACGGCCCCGACCCAGGGCCCGGTCGGTCCCTGACCCCGGCCCTAGCCGCGCCCCGGGGTCGCTCGACCGGGTCGCCCACCAGTCCGGCCCCGTCGGCCTCCTGGAACGAGGGCCGCCGGGCCCGGAGTCCGGGACCTCCGGCCCCATCTCCGGGGACCGGTCCCGAGCGGAGAGTGGCCGCCGGGCGACCGGCACGCTCCGTGCCGCCGAAGGCCCTCGTCCCCGAGACGCTCTCCGGGGCCGCCCCACAGCGCGAGCGGAAAGGAACCGATGGCCATGCTCCATCCGTCGAGGAAGCCGAGGAACCAGGACGGGATCCCGCCGGCCGGCACGTCCGTCCCGCCTCGCGCGTGGCTGATGCTGGCGCTCGCCACGACCGGCTTCGCCGTCAACTTCTGGGCCTGGGCCCTGCTCAGCCCGCTGGGCCCGCGGTTCAAGGACACCCTGGGCCTGACCTCCTTCCAGCAGTCGCTCTTGGTGGCGGTGCCGGTGGTGGTCGGGGCACTGGGGCGGGTCCCGGTCGGTGCGCTCACCGACCGGTTCGGTGGCCGGGTGATGTTCCCACTGGTCTCGGCGGCCACCGTCGTCCCGGTGCTCTACCTGGGCCTGGCCGGACACGACTCGCTGACCGCGTTGCTGGCGGGCGGCTTCTTCCTCGGTGTCGGTGGCACCGCCTTCGCCGTCGGCGTGCCGTTCGTCAGTGCCTGGTTCCCGCCCGAGCGGAGGGGCCTGGCCATCGGGATCTTCGGCGCGGGCATGGGCGGCACCGCGGTCAGCGCGCTCTCGACCGTGAGGCTGGTCGACGCGTACGGCATGGCCGACCCGTTCCTGATCACCGCCGGCGTACTGACGGCCTACGCGGTCCTGGCCGCTCTGGTCCTGCGGGACGCGCCAGGCCGCACGGTGCCCACCGAGCCGCTGGCCCGGCGGCTGGCCGCCACCCTGAGGCTGGGCGTGACCTGGCAGGCGTCCGCGCTGTACGCGGTCACCTTCGGCGGCTATGTGGCCTTCTCCGTCTATCTGCCGACGTACCTCAAGACCGGCTACGGCCTCACCCAGGCCGACGCGGCCAACCGCATGGCCGGGTTCGTGCTGCTGGCGGTGGCGATGCGGCCGCTCGGCGGCTGGCTGTCGGACCGCTTCGGCCCGGTCCGGGTGCTGGGCGGCTCGCTGGCCGTGGTGCTCGCCGGCGCCTTCGCACAGGCGTTCACTCCCGCCCTGGCGCCGGTCGGCACCCTCGCCTTCCTGTCGATGGGCGCCGCCCTCGGCGCGGGCAGCGGCGCCGTGTTCGCACTGGTCGCCCTGCTGGCTCCGGCGAACAAGGTCGGCTCGGTCACCGGCATCGTCGGCGCCGCGGGCGGCCTGGGCGGGTTCGTCCCGCCCCTGCTGATGGGCTCGCTGTACGGCGAGTACGGCACCTACGCGATCGGCCTGCTCCTGCTCGCGGCGATCGCAGCCGCGGCGCTCACCTTCACGGAGACGGGCCTGCGGCAGGCCGTGGCCCGGCGCGGGCCCGTCCGGCAGCACTGAGCGGGTACTGCGCGGGGGCGCCTTCCCGATGTCCCCTGATGTCGCTCCCCCAGGCAGTCGTACGCCCGGCGCCGTTGCGGCACCGGGCGTACGACTGTTCAGTGCCACAGCCCCTCAAGGACTGGGCTCCGGGCCGTAGACCGTGGTCCCGCCCATGAGTTCCCGGCCGCTCACCGGCTCGGGCTACGCACGGGGCATCAGGATGTGGTGATCCGTCGCCCGGTGACCGTGCGCGCCTCGATCCGCACCCACAGGTCACGCGGGCCGCCCGCCCACGGCGCGCTGAACGTCTCCGCGTCGAGCCGGTGTGTCTCGTCGGGGTCCGTGACGGTGCGGGCGGGCCCGCACACGAGCACGCTCCAGCCGGAGCTGAACGCGTCGTCGATACGGTCGACCTCGAAGGCCACCCGGTGCCCGTCCGCCAGCGACGGCGTCGAGCCGGCGGCCGTCCGGAAGGCGATTCTGCCGTCGAAGACGCCGTAGTTGACGGGCACGACGACCGGCCCCTCGGTGGTGGTCACAGCGATCCGCCCCACACCGTGCGTGCCGAGCAGGGCCCGGCACTCGTCGGCGTCGATCTTCGTGAACTCCGGTGCACGGGCGGCCTGTTCGCGGCCGGGCGGGAGATCGGCGGTGCCGCCGGTAAGTTCCGCCGCCGTGGTCTCCAGGGCCGCGGCCAGGTTTTCCAGCGTGCCGCGGTTCGGTGCGGCGCCGGGATGTTCTTCCAGGTAGCTCAGGTAGCTGAGTGCCATGCCTGTCCGGTCGGCCGTCTCCTGCCGGCTCAGGCCCATTCGTGCGCGGCGTGCGGAGATACGGCGGCCCAGGTCACCCAGGGGGCGCTCGTCCGCCGTTGTCCCGGCATCGGCCGGTGTCCGTTCGGTCATGGTCGTCATCTCCTTCCCTCAGACCGTGCCCACGGCCACGACGTCGTGCCGTTCTTCGCCGAGTACGACCTTCAGGGCGCCAGTGTCGGCGGCGCGGGCGAAGACGTCGTACGCCTCTTCCATGCGGTCGAGCGGGAAGGTGTGGGTGACCAGCTGCGAGGTGGGCAGGCGGTCGGCGGCGGCCATGCGCAGCAGGGTCGGGGTGGAGTAGGTGTCGACCAGGCCGGTGGTGATGGTGATGTTCTTGATCCACAGGTCTTCGAGGTGCAGGGTCGCGGGCTTGCCGTGCACGCCGACGTTGGCGACATGGCCGCCGGGGCGGACCGTCCGGGTGCAGAGTTCGAAGCTCTCCGGCACCCCGACGGCCTCGATGACGACATCCGCGCCGAGTCCGTCCGTGAGGTCGGCGACCAACTGCTCGGGAGCCTCGCGGGCGTCGGCCACCGCGTCGGCACCCAGCTTGCGCGCGGCCTCCAGCCGGGCCGGGGCCAGGTCGACGGCGACGATCCGCTCGGGGGAGAACAGCCGGGCCGTGCTGATCGCGGCGAGCCCGATGGGTCCGGCGCCGACCACGACGACGGTGTCCCCGGGCCGGACGTGGCCGTTGAGGACGCCCACCTCGTAGGAGGTGGGGAAGATGTCGGCCAGCAGGACGGCGTCGGCGCTGTCCATGGCGGCGGGCAGTGGATGTACGGACAGGTCGGCGTACGGCACACGGACGTACTCGGCCTGGGTGCCGTCGATCAGGTGGCCGAGGATCCATCCCCCGCCGCCCCGGCACTGGCCGTAGCCGCCCTGACGGCAGTAGGCGCAGCGCCCGCAGGCGGTGATGCAGGAGACCAGAACCCTGTCTCCCGGCCGTACCGTCCGCACGTCGCTGCCGACCTCGACGATCTCGCCGACCGCCTCGTGGCCCAGCACGGTACCGGGGCGCACCTCGGGTACATCGCCCTTGAGGATGTGCAGGTCAGTGCCGCAGATGGTGACCGAGTCGACGCGTACGACGGCGTCGGTGGGCTCTTTGACTGCCGGGTCCGGGACGTCTTCCCAGGCGGACTGTCCGGCACCGTGGAACACGAAGGCTTTCATGGCGCTCCTCACCCCAGTTCGTTCCGCTGCGGGGCCCGGGGGCCCGGTGGTGAGGTGTCGGCAGCCGGTCGGGGACCGGTTGCGCCCTCACACCGAATCGCCCCGCATGTCCAGTCTGGCCCTTGTGCGTGGGAGCCGCTTGGGCCGGTCGGCCCCCTCGGCCGACGGGACGGGAGCCTGGGCGCGACCCGCGGCAAAGGGTGGCCGAGGGCCGACCGGACCGGGCAGAAGGGGACCGTTCGACTCTTCCGGACCGGCCGTCGGCGCGGCTTGGATCTGACCATGACCGACACCCTCACGAGGTCCGTACCTCCCTCCACGGTCCCGACGGTCCGCACCGTCGGCGGAACGACCGTCGTGACGCCGTCCGGCGAGATCGACCTCGCGACGGCGATCCCGCTGAGGGCACTCCTCGACTCGCTGACCTGCGGCCCGCACCCCGACCTGGTGGTCGACCTCACGTCTGTGTCCTTCATCGACTGCGCCGGGCTCGGGGCCCTGTGCCGGGTCCGCAACCGGGTCCTGGCCCGATCCGGACGGTTGCGCCTGGTCACCGGCGGTGGCAATTTCTCGCGGGTCGTCCGCGCCGCCGGGCTCGGCGGGGTCTTCGAGATCCACCCCTGTGTGTCGGAGGTCCTGCCAAGTCCCGCTGCGATCCAGGCCGTTCGGCCCCACGACCGCACCTGGTCGGCCCGTGTCGGGCCCCCGGCAGGACTGCCACCTTCGAGGTGTGACGAACGACCGGAAGAGGTGCGGAGCCATGGGACGCGGAAAGCCGACGAGGAAGCGGTTCTGGCGCTTGCGGAGCAACCCGCTGCGTCGGCGTGACGACATCGTCGAGGCCTGGGTCGTGCTCGCCGTATGGACACTCGCCGTCGTGGGAGGCACCGCCGTCGGCCTGGTCGCGGCACACGCCACCGAAGCGACACTCGACCAGCAGCGCGCGGAGCGGCATACCGTGAACGCCGTCCTCCTCACCGACGTACCGAACCCCACAGCAGGCAGGGGGTCCTCGGGCGACAAAGCCCTGGCCGAGGTCCGCTGGACAGCCCCCGACGGCTCCAGCCGCACCGACAACACCCTGGTCGACACCGGTCTGAAGTCCGGAACCCGTGTCGTGCTCTGGCAGGACGGCCAGGGCACGCTGGTCACCGAACCGCCGAGTGCCACGGAGGCCACCGTCGAGGGGGCCGTGATGGGCGGCTTCGCGGGGCTCTCCCTCGTCGGCGGTGTCCACGCCGTGGGCGCGCTCGCCCGCCGGCGGCTCGACCAGCGGCGCATGGCGGGCTGGGACCGGGAGTGGGACCTGGTCGGCCCGCAGTGGGGGCACCGCACCGGCTGAGGCTGTGCCTCCTCGGAAAACCGCGAGAAGGCACAGCCACGGACCTTTCGTCGTCACGCCCTGCGCCAGCCGCCCGAGGTGCCGGTCGACATCGGCCGATCCGGCCGGAGGGCAGAAGAAGGAAGACCTTGTGGAACGCGTCATCGTCGCCCACGTCGGCCGCTCGGCACCCTGCCGCGCGGCCGTCCGCCGGCCCTCCTGGGAAGCGCCCCGGCGCGGGCTGCCGCCCCGGGTGAACCGGCACTGGACCCGGCCGTCCCCGGGGCGGCGGAACCGGTCGTGACCGGCGTGCGGGACCTGGACACCGTGGCCGTTTCGTCCTGTCCCGTCGTCCTGGTCCTCGAAGAGACCGGGGACCCCTTCCTCGCGGAGGCGGTTCCCGGCCTGAACGCCCGCGACCCCGGGGCGGGAGCCACCGGCTTCGCCGTGGGGCTCTTCTCCCCAGGAGGGGCGGGTCAGTCGTGAGGGACGACGGCGACGGGGGCGGCGGAGTGGTGCAGGACGGCATGCGCGACATGGCCGATGTGGGCGCCGAAGGGGTTACGGCGGATCCGCCGGCCCACGACGACCAGGGAGGCCTCCCTGGAGGCCTCCACGACGTGGACGGCCGGGCTGCCGAAGCGGGACGTCTCGACGACCTCCACGTCCGGGAACTTCTTGCGCCAGGGGTGCAGCACCTTGGTCACGGCCTCGGACGCGCTCAGGGCGAGTGCCCGGTTGCCGGGCGTGTCGTAGGCGTAGTAGGCGGGCGGGTTCCAGCCGTGGACGGCCCGCAAGGAGGTCGCGCGGCGCTTGGCGGCATCGAAGGCGAACTCGATCAGCGTCTCGTCCGGGTGCTCGACGTCGAGTCCGAGGACGACGGGCCGGAACGGGGTCGCGGCGGACGGAATGCCCGCAGGGTCCATCTCGTGTTCGTCGGCGGCCGTTTCCTGCGCGCGGACCAGTACGACGGGGCGGTCCGCGTGCGCGACGACGGACAGGCCGACCGAGCCGACCATGAACCCGCCGATCCCGCTGAAGCCGCGCGAGCCCAGGACGAGCAGTTCGGCGTTCTTCGCCGCTTCGACCAGTGCGTCACCCGGGTTGCCGGAGACCTGCTTCGTGGACACCTCGACGCCAGGGTGGCGCAGCCGGATGCCTGCGGCGGCTTCCCGGGGAATCCTCTCGGTCCAGTGCTGCTGGGTCTCGGCTCCCAGGAGCGGGGCCTGTGCCATGGGGGCCGGCACCGGCTCCCACACGTGCACGATCTTCAGCGGCAGGCCGCGCAGTTTCGCCTCGCGGGCCGCCCATTCCGCGGCGGCCCGGCTCTCCTGCGAGCCGTCGAGACCTACGGTGATGGTGCGGAGCATGATCTCCACCTCCTGGGGTGACGGATCCGGTTCCAGCCTCGTCCTCGGGCGGTTCGGCGTGCAGGGGCCACTGGTCCCGGTTCAGGGCCGACCGACCCCCTGCACGCGTCGGTGCGGTGGGCCGCGTGAGGGGCCCACCGCACCGTCTGTGGTCAGCGCAGCCAGCTGTGGTCGCGGACGAAGGGCAGCTTGGCCCAGAGCCGCCCCGCACCCAGGGTGTCGCCGGCGGCGACAGCGGCCAGGACGATCAGGACGACGGCGTAGATCAGGTGGTAGTCGACGAACGGGTTCGTCGACATGCTCGCCGAGCCGTCCGAGAGGTGCTTGGCCGGCGGCCACTCGGCGATCCACATCAGCGCCATCATCACGGTGCCGGCGACGGCGGCGAGCTGCAGCGCGACTCCTGCGACCAGGGCGACGCCGATCCCGAGCAGACCGAGCATGAACAGCCAGTTCGCCCACGGGTCGCCGGCCCAGGAGCGGAAGGTGGACTCCATCGGTCCGACGGCGACGGAGCCGAGGAAACCCTTCGTCGGCGAGCCGCCGTCGATCCAGCCCTTGCCGGACGGGGTCGCGTAGCCGAACCCGAACGTCTTGTCGAGGAACGCCCACAGGAAGACGAACCCGGTGAACAGACGCAGGGAGGCGAAGGCGTAGGCCCGCGCGGTGCCGGTGGCTGCCGACACGTCCGGCTCGGTTGCGGAGGCGGTCCGGTTCCTGCGCAGCGACGGCAGGTGGAAGCCGGGGCTCCGGTGCGGGTGCTCGTGCACGGCCATGGTCATGGTTCCCTTCGGGGGCGGTCGGGTCGGTCCCTGACACCGCTCACTCTGGCCGCGCACGCCGACCGGCGACGGATGCCGAAGGTCCACGGTCACGGGGTCGAACGGCCCTGTTCGCAGGGGCCGTTGGGCCGGGTGCGGCACACCGGGGCGCGGGGTCCCGCCCTGGTTCCCGCGCCGGTGGATCATGGGCCGGACGACGGAAGGCGGCACATGTCCCAGGGTTCGGCCAGGCACCTGCCGGAGTGGCACCGGCCGGCGCCAGGCCTGGTCACACGTCCCGGCTACCGGTGGGCGTGGCTCAAGGGGTGACCTGCTCGCCGGGATGTCCGTGGCGGCATACCTGGTGCCGTAGGCCATGGCCTACGCCGGCGTGGCCGGGCTGCCGTCGGTCACCGGACTGTGGGCGATCCTGCCGGTCCCCGCGCTGTACGCGCTGTTCGGTTCCTCACGGCCGCTGTCGGTCGGCCCCGAGTCCACGCCCACCCTCATGACGGCCGCCGTGATCGCATCGCTCGCCGCCGGGGACGCCGGACGCCACGCGTCGCCGACGGCAGCCGTTGCCGCGTACCGCGCGTTGTTCGCCCGTCCGTAGGCGGGCACGCCCCGCTCCTTGAAGCGCTCGTGGACGCATCCGACCAGGGCGGGGGAGGGAACCGGGGGTCGCGCAGCGGGAAGGGGATGCCGAGTGCCTCGCACTTCGGTGCTCCGAGCTTGTGGAAGGGCAGTACGTCGACCCGGTCTCCGACCTTCACGGTTGCGGTCGTCGCCGTTCCTCTCCCCCGTTCGTGTCCTGCGCTTCGACGCTCGTCGTCCGTGATCGTCACGGGGAGTGCCGGACAGCGCCCACGGGAGGGCCGTTCGGCCCCCGGGTTCAGGGGGCCCGGCAGCCCGCCGTTCCTCCGCACCCGCCCGTCAGCCGACCGTGAGGTCCCGGCGGATCAGGGTGCCCGACCGGCCGTGGACGATCTCGTACGCCGCGTCCAGGGCTCCGATGCCGGCGAGCCCTCCGGTCCGTTCGACGAACCGGGCGGCGGCCTCGGCCTTCGGCCCCATGGAGCCCTCGGGGAAGCCTTTGCGGCGCAGTTCGGCGGGGGTGGCACGGGGGACGGGCTGCTGGGCGGGGGACCCGTAGTCCTCGTACACGCACGGGACGTCGGTGAGGATGAGCAGGAAGTCGGCCTTCAGGTCCTCGGCGAGCAGGGCGGCCGTGAGGTCCTTGTCGATGACGGCCTCCGTTCCCGTCAACGCGCCGGTGTCGTTGTCCGCGGTGACGGGGATGCCTCCGCCACCCGCGCAGATCACGAGGGTGCCGCTGTTCAGCAGTTCGTGGACGGTGTCGGTCTCCAGGATGCGTTCCGGTGCCGGGGAGGGAACGACGCGGCGCCAGCCGGCGGTGTCCCGCGCGATGTGCCAGCCGCGTTCGCGTGCGAGGGCGTCGGCCACCTCCCGGGGATAGACCTGGCCGACGAACTTGGTGGGCCGTGCGAACGCCGGGTCGTCGGACCGTACGAGGGTGTGGGTGACGATCGTGGCGATGGGGCGGCCGGGGAGGGCGTCGTGCAGCGTGCAGGCCAGCAGGGAGCCGATCATGCCCTGGGTCTGGGCGCCGAGCAGATGGAGCGGGTAGGGGGCGGTGAGGTCGGGATCGGCCGCGCTCTCCATGGCGAGCAGGCCGATCTGGGGGCCGTTGCCGTGGGTGAGGACCATCTCGTGCTCGTGGGCCAGGGCGGCCAGGGCGGTGGCGACGCGGTCGATGTTGGCCTGCTGGATCGCGGCGTCGGGGCGTTCGCCGCGGTGGAGCAGGGCGTTGCCGCCGAGGGCGACGACGATACGCATGGCTTCAGTCCTCCAGGGTGGCGACGAGTACGGCCTTGATGGTGTGCAGCCGGTTCTCGGCCTGGTCGAAGACGATCGACGCCGGTGAGGCGAAGACGCCGTCGGTGACTTCGAGTCCGTCCAGGCCGTAGCGGTCGAAGAGGCCCTGACCGAGGTGGGTACGGCGGTCGTGCAGGGCCGGCAGGCAGTGCATGAACCTCACGTCCGGGTCGAGTTCGCTGAGGTAGGAGCGGCCTCGCAGGTCGACGTTCGTCGCGTTGGTGGCGGTGGTGGTCATGGCGGTCCTCTTGTACGTGGCTCAGGCGGCCGGGTCTCGTTCGCTGGGGCAGCTCATGCAGCGTGGGCCGCCACGGCCACGGCCGAGTTCGGCGCCGGCAATGGTGACGATCTCGATGCCCTGCTTGCGCAGGTGGGTGGGCGCGAGGGCGTAAGGGGGCGGTGGGGTCAGTCCTGCGGCCGGTGGGCGTTGCGCTTGCGCGGGCCGCCGACCCGGTTGGTACGCAGTCCTCGGGAGAGCCGCTTGGGCGGTGCCGGCGTCTCCGGGGCGCGCTCCTCGCGCGGGGCGGGGATCACCTCGGCCGGGTCGTCGCCGTAGCGGCCCTGGCCCCGCTTCAGCCAGACGTAGACCGGCACGCCGAGCAGCAGCACGAACAGTCCGTAGTAGACGGTCTGGTAGCCGCTGCCCTGGATCGACCAGTAGGAGAAGGCCAGGGCCAGCGCGGCGACGGTGACGTCGCGGGCCAGGCGCCGCCGACTGAGGGTCTCCCTGCCCCGCACCAGCAGCCAGTACAGCTGGGCGGCCGCGGAGAACAGGTACGGGACCACTGCGGTGAGCACGCTCAACAGCACGATCTTCGTGAAGACGTCCTCGAAGCGGGTGTAGCTGAACACGGTGATCAGCGAGGCCAGCACGGTGGAGGCGATGACGCCGAAGGCCGGGACGCCGCTCGGTCCGCGCAGTTTCGCGAAGGCGTCGGGGAAGAGCCCGTCGCGGGCGGCGGCGTACGGCATCTCGGCGCAGAGCATGGTCCAGCCGTTGAGGGCGCCGATGCCCGAGATGATCGCGGCGACAGCCACGACGTCTCCCGCCCAGGTGCCGCCGACGATGTTGTTCGCGGCGTCGGTGAACGGCGCGACGGTGTCGCCCAGCGCCCCGTGCGAGACGGTACCGAAGACCGCGAGCGTGCCCAGGATGTATATGACGGCACACAGGAGCGTGCCGTAGACGGTGGCACGCGGCACGTTGCGCTCCGGATCGCGCACCCGGCCGGCGACCACCGAGGCCGCCTCCAGACCGAGGTAGCTGAACAGGGCGATGGCCGCCGCGGCGGAGATCGCGCCGAGCGCCGACTGGTCGCCGGCGTTGAAGGCACCGAAGTTGTCCGGGTCGATGAACAGCAGCCCGATGGTGGCCATGAAGACGAGCGGCACGAACTTCAGCACGGTGGTGACCACCTGGAACGCCCCGATGTTGCGGACGCCGGTGAGGTTGATCGCGGCCGCCGCCCAGAGCCCGCCGAGGGCGATGCCCATCGAGATCCAGGTCTTGTGACCCGTGTTGACGAACACCTCGACGTATCCGACCCACGCCACGGCGATCGCCGCGTTGCCGGCCCACGCGGTGATCCAGTACGACCACGCGTTGAGGAATCCCGCGAACTCGCCGAACGCCTCCCGGGCGTAGACGTACGGCCCGCCGCTCGCCGGCACCCGCTTCGACAGCGCCCCGAAGGTCAGCGCGAGCGCCAGCGCGCCGACCGTCACCATGACGAAGGCGACCAGCGAGACCGGCCCGTAGGGGGCGAGGGCGGAGGGCAGGGCGAAGATTCCCGTGCCGATGATGGTCCCGATCACCAGCGCGGACGCAGCCGGGAGCCCGAGCGCCGCCTTCGGCTCCGGCGCGGCTGGGTCACCGGTCGATGAGGTCCTGGGCATGGCTGTGCTCCTTGTGCGGGTTGCTGCGGATGGGGTGCTCCACGAACGATGCTTCTGCGCCACACCGGATCAGGGCAGCGGCCGTCAGGGCCCGCAGGGGGACCGAAGGTCCCGGTCGAAGAAGTCCGGGCGGCCCCAACTCGTCGTGGGCGCACGATGATTGGCGTCGCCCTGAGCTTCCGTCGGTGCCCGGACCTCCGACGGACCGGAGACAGGAACCGGTTCCTGCCGCACGCGACGCTCCCACGCGGCACCCGAAAACTCCTCTTCGGTGCCGTGTGGCGCGGAATGGGACCAGGTGGCCCATGGCCCGCCCGGAGGGCCCGGCGCAAGCTGGCCTTGGAAGCCCGTACACCCGGCTACGGAGGCACGCCATGAACGCTTCCCTCACTCCCAGCCCCAGCATGTTGCGCGCTCTGTCAGCCGAACACCGCCAACGGCTCATGAGCGCCGCCCGGGAGGTGTCGATCCCCCAGGGGACACGTCTTTTCGAAGAGGGCGGACGCGCCAACCGCTTCTGGATCATCCGCAGCGGCAGGATCGAGCTCGACATGCACGTGCCAGGCCGTCGTGCGGCCGTCATCGAGAACCTCGGGCACAACGAACTGGTCGGCTGGTCCTGGCTCTTCACTCCGCACATCTGGCACCTGGGCGCCGAGGCGACCACCCCTGTGCGGGCCTACGAGTTCGACGCCACGGTCGTCCGGGCCATGTGCCAGGAGGACCCGGTGCTGGGCAACGACGTCGCCCAGTGGGTCGGTGGGGTACTCGCCCACCGCCTCCGCGCCGCCAGGACCCGCCTGCTGGACCTGTACGCCCCGTACGGCGCCGGAAGCACCATCTGACCCGAACACATCACGGAGGAATGACCATGCACGGCACCCCGCACATCGTCAGCGATGTCATGACCCACACGGTCGCAGCGGTCGGCCGCGGGGCGGCCTTCAAGGAGATCGTGCGGCTGATGCAGGACCGGAAGGTCAGTGCCCTGCCCGTCGTCGACGGCGAGGGCCGCGTCGTCGGCGTCGTCTCCGAGGCGGATCTCCTGCCCAAGGAGGAGTTCCGCGACAGCGATCCCGACCGGTACACCCAGCTGCGCCGCCTGTCCGACCTGGAGAAGGCCGGCGCGGTCACTGCGGAGGAACTCATGACCTCCCCCGCCCTCACCGTCCGCCCGGACGCCACACTCGCCCAGGCGGCCCGCACCATGGCCCGGGCGAGGGTCAAGCGACTGCCCGTGGTCGACGCCGTGGGCGTACTGGAAGGCATCGTCAGCCGTGCCGACCTGCTCAAGGTCTTCCTGCGTACCGACGAGGAGATCGCCGAGGAGGTACGGCGCGAGGTCGTGTCCTATCTGTTCCCCACGCCGGACTCGAACGTACGCGCTAACGTACGGGACGGCGTCGTGACGCTCGTCGGCCGCGTCCGGGACACCTCCCTGGTGCCGGTGGCGGCACGGCTGGTCCGCGCGGTCGAGGGGGTCGTGGACGTGAAGTTCGGTCTCACCCGGCACGAAGACCCCAAGGAAGCGCCCGCAGGCGACACCGAGAACGCCGACTACGCGTGAACCTGCCGGGACCAGGTGGTCGTGGGACTGTCAGGGCAGCTTCCTCCGGGCGAGTGGGGCCGGTCGGCCCTAGTGCATTCGGTCCCGGCGGGTGATGATCGGCTCCACGGACAGCCCGCAGTCTGTCCTCCGTCGGGGAACGAGAGGTCACCATGCCAGAGCCACGCGTCTTCACCGAGCAGAACCCGATCCGGGTGTTCCTGCTGGACGACCACGAGGTCGTCCGCCGCGGCCTGGCCGATCTGCTCGACGCCGAACCCGACATCTCGGTGATCGGCGACGCCGGCACCGTCGACCACGCGCTCGCCCGAGGCCCCGCTCTGCGCCCGGACGTCGCCGTTCTCGACGTGCGTCTGCCGGACGGCGACGGCATCTCGGTCTGCCGGGAGCTGCGCAGCCAGATGCCGGAGCTGGCCTGCCTGATGCTGACCTCGTTCGACGACGAGGAGGCCCTGCTCGACGCGATCATGGCCGGCGCCTCCGGCTATGTCCTCAAGCAGATCAAGGGCACCGACCTCGTCTCGGCGGTACGCACGGTGGCCTCGGGCCAGTCGATGCTGGACCCCGCGACCACGGCCCGCCTGATGCGGTCGCTGCGGGCCGACCCGGTTCAGGCGCCGTCCGTGCCGTCCGAGCTGGAGAGCCTCTCACCGCGTGAGAGGGACATCCTGGCGCTGATCGGCGACGGCCTGACCAACCGCGAGATCGGCAAGAGGCTCTACCTGTCGGAGAAGACCGTCAAGAACCACATCTCCCGCCTGCTGGCCAAGCTGGGCGTGCAGCGCCGCGTCCAGGCCGCCGTCCTCGCCTCCCACCTGGGGCAGTCCGAGGCGGGCGAGCAACGGCCCAAGTGACGAAGGGCAGGCCCATCGGGACCGCGCGACGGGCCGGACTGCCCCTGTCCCGGCGCTCCCCAACCGGGGGCGCCACCGCCGGTGCCTTCCGCCCTGTTCGAAGCCCGGAACCTGAAGACGCTGGTCTCGGCCGCCGTGACAGCCCCCTCGATCCACGACACTCAGCCCTGGCGTGTCAGGCTCGATCGAGGGCGGACACGGTCACACTGCGTGGCCGCGCGGCCACGGACCGCGGACTGCGGCACGGCGACCCGGCCGCGCCCTCCACCCGTCGGTCTGCTGCGCCGTCCTCAATCTGCGGGTGGCGATCACACAGTGCGGCTGGGATCCGTTGACCCGCCTCCTGCCGCGCCCCGACCAGCCCGAGCTGCCGGCCATCAGGCTCGGCGGCCTCGTCCGAGGCTCCTCCCCCGGTCTCTACGACGCTCTGCGGCGCCGGCCCAGCAGCCGTTTCCCGTTTTTCTCCGAGCGCTCCTTCCCCGCCGCGGTGCCGGCCGAACCCGCCGAAGCAGCCCACTCCGGAGGCGCCGTCCTGACGTACGTCTCCCACGCCGACACCAACCGCGTTCTCCGGCTCACCACCGACGCGGAGCGCCACGATGCCACCGGTCCCGCCCACATGGTGATCCGCCTCGGATACGGGCCCGCAGGACCTCCGTCCCCGCGTCGCGACCCGACCGTGTCGGCCCCCGGCAGCACGAACCCCGTGCCGCCCTGCTGCTGAGCGACGCGCCCGGAAGGACGTCAAGCGCAACCCCGCGCACTTCCGTCGGCGTCCGCACACGTGGCCCCCGCTCAGTCAGCGTTGATACTTTCGGAGAAGGCTTCCAGAGCCACGCAAGCGCACGTCAGCCATGTCTGACGACCCGTCATCAAAGTCGGCGTCGAGTCAGCATCAGTACCGCCGCAGCCCGCTTCCGACCGTCGTGCACCGCGAGATCGACAACCGAATAATCTTGGCTCTGACCTGCGAAGACATAGGCCAGAGGCTCATCTCTCAATCTCACCAGGAGGTACCCGTGAAGATGCTCATCAACGTCTCGTAGTTTGGTGCGGCCGCAGGTCAGGACCATGCTGAGGGTCCGTTGGTCAGCAAACTCCCAGCATGAGTCAGGAGACGTGCACGTTGGCGACCCAACTCATACGTGGGATGGGCAGCTTCTTCAAGAACTGCGCCTGTTCCCACCAGAGTCGTTGCTCTCACCCCTACACCGTTCGCTATCGCGACGCTACTGGACGCCAGTGTGAGGAATCGGGGTACGCAAGGCAGGAGGACGCACTCTACCGGCTGACCAAGGTCTACGACGAGAAACGAAGCACCCCGCGCCAGCAGGTCGATCTCAAGCGCGAGATCGGTAAACAACGCTTCGGCGCGTACGCCTCCGCATGGCTCACCCGGCAGCGCCACTACGCCCCCGGCAGTGTTCGCTCGGTCAACCAGGTTCTCGGCAGCCAGATTCTACCGGCCCTGGAATCCCGTCGGATGGGCACGTTCACGTCGACGGTCGTCGACGACTTCATCATGTCGATGGAGGAACGTTCCGTCGGGCTCGCCGCACAACAGAACGCCTTCGACACCCTCAAGAAGATCCTTCTCGATGCACGTCGTCGCGGCGGGATCACCCAAGACCCCTTCGACGGAGTGATCCCGCCCGAGTACATCCCTCGGAAGATCACCATCCCGACACTGGACGAGATCCACGCACTCAAGGCTGTCGGCAGCGACGGGCTACGTGTCGTCATCGACCTGATGTCAGGCTGCGGCTGCCGGAACGGGGAGGCCTACGCCGCCAACCTCGACCGAATGGTCGCTGACGACGTCTACCGCATCACCGAACAGATCGACGGAAAGACGCGCCAGCAAGCACGCCTCAAGCACCGCAAGCCCGGAGAGTACCGCGAATCCCCCATGCCTTGGACAGTCCGTGAGTCGGTCCTTCAATACGAGAAGGAACATGGCGTCGATACAGACGGATACCTGCTCCACACCCAACGATCCGTGCACTGGGGACACACGACACTCGATTACCAATGGGACGTGGCCAAGAAGCGGGCAGGCATCACCAGGAGGCTCACCCCCTACTCCTTGCGTCACTTTTTCGCGTCCAACTGCCTGTCCAAGGGGATACCCATCACAGACGTCGCCGAATGGATGGGCCACAAGAACATCAACATGACCTTCAAGATCTATCGCCACCTCATGCCGGCGTCGATCGGCCGCGCGGCTCGACTCCTCAACGACAGCCTCTGACGCGAAAGGGCCGGGCAATCGCCCGGCCCTTCACGCGACCTTCTGCTGACGCGCCCATCGTTCAAGATCGGCGATCTTGAACTTCAATTTGCCACCGAAGTAGTACCTATGAATGCCATGCCGTTGGGACTCTTCGATACATCCAACGCTCGGTCATGTCGAGAAAGGCTGCCGCTTCGGCAACTCCTACGTACTGGCGTTCCAACTATTACCTCCGGGGCAGGCTCAACAAGAGGTATACGCGATTCTCCCGGCCGCGCCCAACGAGGCCATTGTCCCAACCTCAACTGAGCACCGCCGGGGTGGCGGTGGCAGTCGCCTGCGCGGCGATGACTCCGGCGGACCGCCGGGTGCGAATCCACGTCGCAAGTGCGTCGTAGGCGCTGCGGAATTTGAAGGATCGGGTGCGCGCGTTCTCGGCCTCCACCCGCATCTGGCACCCGCCGAGAAGAGAGTCGAAGGCGGTGGACGTAAACATGGGAGTCCACACGACCTCTCGGCCGAGGAGGTCCATCGCGCCAAGCATGTTGACGGACGTCATGCCGGGCACGGCGCGGTACTCCCCTCTCATGAGTGGGCCCGCCGACGGTGCGCGCGCCACGCAGGATGTGGCTAATGAGCCGTTCGTAGCTGATGTCATCGGCACGGGCCATGCGAGCGAGGTTGCCCTAGCGGCTCAGGCCGGGAAGGGTGTTGGCTTCCAGTCACAGCACCTGGCCGCTTCGGGTGACTGCGAAGTCGTGGCGGCCGTAGCTGTGGCAGCCCAAGGCCTGGTGGACGGAGAGGTCGTGGCGGCGCAGCTTCTCCTCCGTCACAGGCGTGACTTCGGCTGGGCAGTGGTAGACGCACTGGTCACCATTCTGCTGCGCGGCTTGTGTGTAACCCCCTCCGATGTCACTGCTTCGAGCCGTCCAGCAGAGCTGCTGCGAGTTCGTCACGGTTGTGGGTAAGGCGCAGTCCGACCGAGCGACCTTCGTTGGTGGGCTTGAGGATAAGGTTCGGGCCCAGTAGTTCGACGATGCGCGCGGCTTCGTCATCCGCCTTGGCCTGGGCGTTGACCTCAGTGGCGCTGAGTGTGTCGACTTCGGCGGCCTGCACGACGGTCTTGGCTCGCACCTCGAAAGCCTCGGCTCCCCGGCCGGGGCTTTCGCATCCCCTGATCCGCGCCGGAACTTCCTGCGCCCACCCCGTAAGGAAGATCCGCGCCCCCTTCCGGCTCCGGCCGGGAGGGGGCGTTCTTGTCGTTTCAGGACCTACGAAAGCGGCAGTTCGGCCAGCATCACGGCGTACACCGGAGAGTCCGGGAAGGGTTGCCGCTCGCCCACCTTCCGGAAGCCCCAGTCCTCGTACAGGGCCTGGACCCGAGGATGCATGACGTCCACCAGGAGGACCGCGAGGTCCTCGTCCCTGTCCTCCAGGAGAGTTCGGGAGAGCAGGTCCGCCACGCCCTGCTTCCGCTTCTTCGGGTGGACGGCCAACTCGGAGTAGGAGAACGTCAGGTCCTTCTCCGGTGCCTGATCGACGTACTCGCGCCACCACTCCCGCCCCGGGACCGCCGGAGCCCCGTAGGCGAAGCCCACTGCCTCGTCGCCGTCGTACGCGATCACGCAGGCGAAGCCGGGATTGCCGCCCCAGTGGTCGACGAACCAGGGGAACTTCTTCTTGAAGTCGTCGTCCCGGTCGGGGCCCGCCGCTGCGGCGTGCAGATCGATGATCGTCTGTCGAATCTGCGGCAGGTCGTCGTGGGTGAAGTGACGGACGTCCAAGTCGGCCATCAGGCTCGGCTCCATTCGGATCGGTAGCGGTCTCCCCACTCTCGTGCGACGACTGTGTCCGGCGCAAGAGTGATCAAGTCCCGGTAGTAGTCCCCAAGGAGGGACCGCATTCGGCCGGGGATGGGGTTGCCGGACATCAGCTCGAAGACCGTGGAAGCCGTGGTGCACGCCCGCTCGATCTCGCGCTGGTGGAGCTGAGCCAGGGCCAGCCGTGTGGTGGCCAGAGCACGGTTCCGGCGAAAGGTCTTGGGGATCGTGGCCAGGGCCTGGTGGGAGGCGGCCTCCGACTCGGCCGCGTCGCCGATCCGATCCCGGACGATCGCCCTGATCGCGGTCAGCTCGGATGCCCCGTAGAACGTCACCCAGCTCGGCCGGGGCTCGCCATCGGGCGCCTTGCTCAGAGACTCCTGGGCGTACCCCAGGGAGCGGATGGCTGCCTGGCGGTCGCCGAGGTTGGCGTGGGCGACGGCCGTACGCGCGTGAGCGAGTGAGCCGTAGAAGGGATCCCTCCGGGCGATGGCCGTCGCCTGGGCCGCGTACCCGGCATCCACGGCGTCGGTGAACTTGTCCCGCTGGTGGGCGAGCATGGCGTACGAGTTCCAGACCCGCAGCTCGACGACAGGGTCCTTGGCCATCCCGGCGAGGTACAGCGCGCGGTCCAGGCGGGCCTGAGCGCGGTCGAGTTGGCGACCGTCGATGGCGGCCCAAGCAGCCGTTGACATGTAGTTGGCGGCCACGGCGAACAGCCGCTGGCGAATGCGCTGGGAGGCAGCCCGTTTGACCTTGCCGAGGGCGTCGTCCGCTCCGGCGAGGGCCGCCCGCTCCAGGCCCTCGTGACCGCCTCGGGACGCGTCCAGGGCCATCAGGGCGTCCAGGCCGCTGCGCAAGCGGATCACGTCCGAGGTGCCGACAGAGGTCGGCCGCAGATCCACGACGGGCGCCACGACGGCAACGGCGGTACCGGCGGTGGCGGAGAAGAAATTCCTGCGCCTCACGGATGGCTCCGGTTCGGTGATGGTGTGTCTTGCCGGTGGCGGACTGAAGCCCAGCTCATCGGCCGTACATCCGAATACTGCCTCTAAGGCTTCCCGCTGACGGGGGTGGGGCCAGCGGGTTTTTCCGGTGAGCCAGTTCCGGACGGTCCGATCACTCACCGTTCCGTCGTACCCGCGAGAACGCAGGAGGTCATTGACGGCCTCGGCCAACTCGGCCTGCTTGAGGCCCGACTCGGCCATGGCGCTGATGAGACTCGTGTTCCCCTCCACGCACCCACGGTAGCCACTTCGGCCACGTCAGTAGGGGCGAGTGTCGAGAAATTTCCGGTTGACCGCGATACACACGGGGCCGACTTTTCCTCCTCGACAGCAGTGCACAGCCGTTGACTGAAGCGAGGCCGCCGTACGCCGACACCCCTGAGGTACAGATGATCGTGTCAACGCAGCCATGCCCCACAGGGCACCACGGATACTCCGAGACCGTCCCCGGTCTGGAGGAGAGCGCCGAGGTCGCCCGCAAGCTCGTCAAGACGGCGCTGGCCGCCTGGCACCTCGAGGAACTGACGGACGCCGGGACGCTCCTCGTTTCCGAACTGGTGGCCAACGCGGTCAAGCACACGAACAGCCGTCTCATCCGGGTCGTCATCACCAGACCGAGCAAACGGTTCGTACGGATCGCCGTGGTCGACAAGTCCCGCACCATGCCGGAGATGAAGACGTCCAACGATGACAACCTCTCGACGGGCGGCCGGGGGCTGCTCCTGATCGACGCCCTCTCGGACCGGTGGGGCACCGACCTTTACCGGTGGGGGAAGCGGGTCTGGGGCGAACTGCAATGCGAGGTCGAGCAGTGAAGGACGGCAAGGCGTGGGTGGGCGACCATGTCCGCGACGAGGACGCAGGCCGGACCGGAATGGTCACGGACGTCTCCGGGGGTACGTACTTCCTGCGTCCCCTCACCGGCGGGGGCACCGAGTGGACCCAGAACGACCCCGAGCGGCTGACGGTCACCGTGCCCTTGGACACCGGCCGGCCCAAGTGACCAAGTTGCCCGAGCACGTCTCGACCGACCGCCTCGGCGTCCTGATCGCGGCGTACGAGTACGAGATGGGCACCTGCTTCCGCTGCTCCCGTCGCCGGGTCCAGGTGACCCGCTTCGGTGAGATCACGAGCGACGAGGGCGAGACCCCGCTGTACGCCTGCCGGGAGTGCGTGCAGGAACTGCTGACCATGCACGAGCGCTCCATGGAGCGGATGGACACCCTGCCCCGGATCGTCCAGCTCCCCCGAGCCCCTCGCGGAGTAGAGGCCACCTGACCCAGATGGCTCCCCCACCTGTGAGGAGAAGGCCCCGATCGCCCCGTGACGGTCAGGGCTCTCTTCGCGCTCCCGAAACTCCCCAGTGAGCCCCTTGCATCCTGTGTTTGCACAGATCAGATGGGGATACACAGCGCGGACGATGCGACCGAAGCTATTGGTTGAATAGCGTGCGCTTGCCAGCAGGCGCCAGGGGCTTGAGTTGGGCGAAGGCGCGTTCGCCGGATGCGCGCAGGCGGGCGTGGTCGCGGTTGTACTGCTGGTAGTGCTCGGGCAGTTCGCGGTGTTCGCAGTACGGGGTGCGGACGATGGCGCCACGCCCTGGTAGGCGCGGCTGGCCAGGACCAGGACCTGCCGGGTCAGGCAGGCTTGGACGATGCCTTGGGCGCGGGCTGCGGTCAGGTCGTGGGTCCGTCCTGGCCTTGCCCCTGAGAACCACAGCGGGGTTCCGTCCGGTGCAGTGATGACCTGAACATTGAGCTTCTTCAGCGTTGCCGCTCCAGGGTGAGGATGGCTTTGGCGATTGACGTCATGCGGTTGGGGCTGCATCGGGATCTGCGGAAGATGCGCCAGGTCTTGAGGTGTGCGACGCCGCGTTCGACCGGTGCGCGTGCCGCGGACAGCGCGCGGTTGAGGGTCTTCTCGGTGGGGGTGAGTTCCTGCAGGGGCTTGCGTTTGATGCCGGTGGTCATCCAGGGGCCTCCGCCCTGGTAGGCGAGGTCGGCCAGGATGGGGACGCCCTGGCGTTCGCAGATGCGGATGATCCGGTGGGTGCGGGCGGCGGTCAGGTCGTGAGTCCGGCCGGGCAACGCGGGTGAGAGCCACAGCAGTCGGCCGCCCGGATCGGTGACCACCTGCACGTTCACCCCGTGCCGGCGGTGCTTGTGGGAATAGTCGGCCCGTCCGTCGCCGACCCGGTCGCACTCGGCGAGCGTGCCGACCAGCAGGACGAAGTCAGGGTCGGTCTCGCGCAGGACCTTCAGCAGACCCGGCGCGCGTTCGGCGAGCAGGTGGATGACCGCGCTGGTGTAGGCGTGGGCGGTGGACTCGCTGATCCCGAACCCGGCAGCGATCTTCGCCAGGGTGGTGTGTTCGCGCAGGTACACCAGTGCCACCGTCGCGCGCTGGGACGGGCGGAGCTTGCAGCGCCGGTCACCCTCGCGGGTGACGATGAGCATCGTGACCCACTCCACGAGGGCATGGGGCAGGTCGAGTGCGGCAGGATAGATGACCAACGAGGCCCCCGAGCAGCGTGGTTGAGACGTCAGACATCTCGATCAACTGTCCGGGGGCCTCGCTCGTTGCGCTTCGTGGACCATCACCTGATCGGTGGCCAGCTCGAAGAGGCTCATTCATGCCATGCTTCTTGTGCTTCTACGAGTAGTACGACTCGTCCGCGCGGATGCGGTCGGTGGGAATCAAAGTCCCGTCGACTATGACGAAGTCGCCTTCGCCCAGGCCCACCAGGGCCTCGTGCAAGCCCGGCGCCCGGGCGGCCAGGACCTCGACGGTTTCGTCCACGTATCGCCACGCCGCCGATTCGGACACCCCGAACCCGGCCCCGACCTGAGCGAACGTCTCGTTCTTCCGCAGGTAGGCCAGGGCAAGCAGAGCCTGCTTGAAGCAACCGAGCTTTCGCCAGGGCGAGTTCAGTTCACGTCTTCGGGTGTAGATGAGCCAAGAGACATGCTCGACCAGCTCATGCGGGACGTCGAGCATGGATGGATAAGGATACGGAACCAACAGAGCCTCTCGGTCGCCGGTGTGATGAGTGAGATCACCACGCCAACGACGAGGGGCTCTGCCACGTCACCACCCTCGCTGACCAGCCTATTTCGCCCCTCCAGCACAGGATGAAAGAGGCTGAGCGTTCATCCACCTCTCGATGACAAGGCCGGCTCGGTGGAACCGAGCCCCCGTTTGTGCCATCGGAATAAACGACTCCTGGCCTCGATTGTTCGTTCTTGGTGATCGAGATGAGGCCGGGAGGCGCATGAGTAACCTGAAGGTCTTCAGGGTGAGAGGCTGGCAAGCCACCGAGATACCGGGGACCTCCGTGAGCGTCGAGCGCGAGCTGCAGACTCTCATCGAGTCCAACATGGAAGCGATGCTCGGTATCCGCTTCCTGGCGACCGAGTACCGCACCGGTCGTCATCGCGGTCGGATCGACTCTCTCGGTGTGGATGAAAACGGAACACCGGTCATCGTGGAGTACAAGCGCTCCCGCGACCAGAACGTCGTCAATCAGGCGCTTTCGTACCTGTCGTGGCTCCACGACCACCACCACGAGTTCGAGAGCCTGGTCAGAGAGAGGCTCGGCATCAAAGCGGCTGGGGAGATCGACTGGAGCAATCCCCGCATCGTCTGCGTCGCCGGCATCTTCACGCACCACGACGCTGTGGCGGTCGAGATGATCGGCCGTCGGATCGACCTGGTGGTCTACCGGGTCTTCGACGATGTGCTCACTCTGCAACTCGTCGCCTCGGATGCCGGCGCAGTCTCACCGGCACGGGGAGGAGCTCCACGTGTTCCCCGGGGCGCCAGTTCGACGGCTCCGAAGTCGGTCCTGCGGTACCTCGACAAGGCACCGCAGGACCTGAAGGACCTGTTCGCGGATCTCGACAAGGTGCTCCTGTCGTACGGTGACGTTCGGAAGGAGACCCAGCTTCACTACATCGCGTACCGGCGGATCAAGAACGTTGCCACAGTGCGCGTTCAGACGCGGAACAGGGTGCTCGTGGTCAACCTCAAGCTGGACCCGGACACGGTGAAGCTGCACGACGGATTCTCGCGCGATATTCGTGGTCTGGGGTGCCTCGGTATCCGTGACGGCATCGAGGTGCGGATCGGATCGCACGCGGATCTCGCACGCGCTGGTGAGCTCATTCGGCGGAGCGTCGAAGCCGCCTGAACAACCGCACGATCAAGGGCGGGTGTACCACCGATGCCGGGTGGTACACCCGCCCTGTCTCTGCGTTCGGGCCCGTTCGCCGGGGCGTCTCGCTGTCATTCCTCAGGTCCGGCGAGGTCGAAGTCCTCGCGCCGTGCGGTCTGTTGCAGCGTTTCCAATAGCCGAGCTTCTGCGATGTCGGCGTAGTGCTCGGAGAGTTCAACGCCTATGAAATGGCGGCCTTCCTTCAGAGCGGCGACGCCGGTCGTCCCGGAGCCAGCGAAAGGGTCAAGGATCGTTCCACCCGACGGGCAGATCTTCACCAGCTCGCGCATCACTTCCACAGGCTTCTGCGTAATGTGCACACGGTCCTTCCTCGGCTGGCTCGCCGTGTAGAGACCGGGCAGGTAGACGGGGTTGCGGTTGGCGTCGACGGGCCCCTTGGTTCCCCACACGATGTACTCGCACGACTGCTTGAGTCGGCCCTTCTGCGGCCGGGAGACCGGCTTGTGCCACGAGGCGATCCCCCGCCAGGTCCACCCGGCGGCCTGGAGGGCGTCCGTCGTCGTCGGCAACTGCCGCCAGTCGGTGAAGACGAGCGCGGTGCCGGACTCAACGGTCGCGCGATAGGACTCGGTGAGTATGAGAGTGAGCCAGTATCCGTACGAGCGCTGGTCGCGGTTCTCTCCGGGGAAGTTGGCGAGGTCGTGCTCGGCGTCGGCCGAGGTGTACTTCGCGCGCGCGGAGCGGCCGGTGCGCTCGCTACTCGTTCGGCCGCCGCTGTTGTAGGGCGGGTCGGTGATCACGGCATCGACGCTGTTGTCAGGGATGCCGGCGAGGGCGGTCAGCGCGTCGCCTCGATACAGGGTGTACGGCATTGCGCGGTTCTCTCCTTCAGGACGGCGGTCGTGCGCGCACTTCTCCGCTCACGGAGGGCTGCGCACGTCGGCATGGGTCGCTCCGCAGAACCGCTGAAGCAGCTGCCGGGGCGAGCAATGCACTGGAGGTTAACTCCGGATTCCGGCCGCACCCAATGAGTCGGATCTCCGCTTAGCAACCCGAAACCGCCCGACGCACGGGCCGTTTGGTGCGGCCGGATTTCGTCCCTACAGTCTCGCTGTGTTCACAGGACGGGACCTGCTTCCCCTTGGTGAGCTGTGTCGATGCGTGCTGGTCCGAAGGGCAGCGCGCCTGGCACCCCACCGGCTGGCTTCCTAATCGACGAAGGGGAATCCCAATGTGGCGAGTGAGATTAAGAGCGCGGCTGGCTGCCGCTTTCCAGTAAGGGGTCCAGCGGCCGGGAGTTAGCAGCTCCCGGCCCTGGTTTCCCTGTTTCCCTCAGGGATTGCGAATTCATAACCGGCGTGGTGTCGGTGGCCTTTTCGACGAGAACGCCTGTGCCGCGCTGTCTACGAGTAAGGAGCTGTCGATGCAGCATGCCCAGGCGCGCCCCTCCCCAGGGCCAGGTTCCCTGTCCTTCCGGCTGTCGTTCGGACATCGCCGGTGAAGAAGGTCGTTGCCATAGCGGGGGCCGTGGCACTCGGCCCGACGTTGTTGATCGTGCCGGTCGCTGTCGCTCTCGCTGGTTCCAGCAGCGCCCAAGCCTCCTGTGCCGCCGACGGCGCACAGGCTGTGGACAGCGCGGCCGTCGCGAAGCAGGTGGAGTCGATCCTCAAGGGTGACGGCAAGGGGTCCGTGTCCGTTTCGGGGTTGGATGAACCCGAGGAGCAGATACCGAACGCCAAGACGATCCAGGCCACCGGCGTCGCGATGAAGGTGCCGACACGGGGGCAGATCGTTGCCCTGGCCACGGCTCTGCAGGAGTCGCGGCTGCGGAATCTGGATTACGGCGATCGGGATTCGCTCGGTCTTTTCCAGCAGCGTCCCAGTCAGGGCTGGGGTACGGCTGCGCAGGTTCGCGATCCGGTGTACGCCTCGACGAAGTTCTACGAGGGCCTGCTCAAGGTCTCGGGCTGGCAGTCGATGACCATCGCCCAGGCCGCGCAGGCGGTTCAGAAGAGCGGCTTCCCCGACGAGTACGCGAAGTGGGAGCCGCTGGCCACGGCCCTTCAGATCGCCATCGCCAAATCACTTGGCCGGAACGGGGGTTCCGACAGTGACAGCGTCACGAGCGGTAAGGGCGAGCAGGCGGTCTCCTCCTCGGCAGCTACCGGGTGCGGCACCGGCGAGGACGGGTCCTCGTTCGGCCCGATTCCCGCCGGGTCCGTCCCCGAGGGCTACACGATCCCGGCCAGTGCACCCAAGTCGGTGCGTACGGCGATCCGTTGGGGTCTCGGTCAGCTCGGTACGCCGTATGAGTGGGGCGGTACGTGTTCCGCTCCGCACGGCCAGGACCCGATGGGCCGGTGCGACTGCTCGTCCCTGATGCAGGCGTCGTACAAGGCCGGCGGTGTCTCGATCTCCCGGACGACGTACACGCAGGTCAAGGAGGGCAAGGCAGTCAGCGTCGATGCCCTCAAGCCGGGCGACCTCCTGTTCACCCGCGGCACGGCCCAAGTGCCGGAGCACGTCGGGATGTTTGTTGGCCAGGGGTTGATCCTGCAGGCCCCGAAGACCGGCGACGTGGTCAAGATCTCGACCCTCGCCGACTGGCGTGCAGACATCCTCGCCGCCCGCCGAGTCGTCTGACCAGCTTCTTCGCCCCCCTCCCCTCGCTCCATCCCCTCCCTCTCGGGCCCTCGCGGGCCCAAATTCGCACTGGAGTTCCAAGTGAAGCTCATGCAGCACGCCCGGTATCTGGCGTACAACCCCGGCATCACGCCGAAGGAGGGCGGCCTCCCCGGCCTCAACGTGCTGAAGAACGTCGTCTCCTCGATCAACCTCTTCGGGATCATCGCGGTGGTCGGCGCCCTGGCCATCTCCGCCATCGTCTGGGCGTGGGGTCACCACAGCGGCGGTCACCAGGCCGAGGCGAACGGGAAGAAGGGCACCGTCATCGCCGCCGGGTGTGCGCTGCTGCTCGGCGCGGCCAACGGCATCGTCACCTTCTTCTCGGCGATGGGGACGCAGGTCCACTGATGTCGAAGAAACGTTCCCTCGCCACCCAGGAACGCACGTACGGGTCGCCGTCCTCGGTCCTGCGACGTGCCGTGATGGGCGGCCTCGTGCTTGCGGTGCTGCTGGCCGTCGCCGGTCTCCTCGCGTATCTGACCCGCGCGGAGAGCCCCGCCTCGGCGAAGCCCTCCCAGGCCCCGAAGTCCACGCCGCAGGCGGCTTCGCCGACGGCGACCGCCGGTGAGCGTGAGGCCGTTGCGTCGCCGCCCCGGACGAGCGATCCGATCGAGTTCGCGAAGGCGGCCACCAAGGTCCTGTGGACGTACGACACCCGAGCCTTCTCCCAGGTCGAGCACGTCGCGGGTCTCAAGCGGTGGATGACCAGCGAGAAGAAGTACGCCGACTGGACGTCCGTCTCCGATCAGGTGCCGAGCCCGGTGCTGTGGTCGCGGATGCACGACAACCGCCAGCACGCGAGTGCCAAGGTCGGCGAGGGCCACTTCCCGCAGGCGTTCAAGACCGCCCTGGCCCAGGACCCCGGCGCGATCACCGAGGCGTACGTCTACGCCGTCACGGTCACCGGCAAGCAGGCAATCGCGTGGAAGGGCTCCGGGACCGGAGCCGAGTCCCGCTCCACGACGCTCGCCGTCCAGTGCCGCCCCGCCCGGGCGTGTGCCCTGGTCGGTGTGCTGCCGAGCGTCGCGCCCTGATCGCCCCCAATCCCCGAAAGGAGGTGCCCTCATGGGGGCTTGTGACCTTCCCCTGATGGACACGGTGTGCAGCACCGTCGGCGGCGTCGTCGGCTCGACCGGCGAGGCAATCACCGATGGCATCGGTGCCTGGATCGCCAAGTCGATGGGCGAACTGGCCCAGTCCGCCGCCGACCTCGCCTCGACGGCCGTCGACAAGACCACGGCCGTCGATCTCAACGCCGAGTGGTTCCGCGACAATTACGAGCTGTTGCTGCCCATCGGTCTGATCCTGACCGTCGGCACGTTCTGTCTGCAGCTGATGCGCGCGGCCTGGCGCCGTGACGAACGTGCCCTCGCGCAGGCGGTGACCGGGACGGTGGCGGGTGTCCTGTTCGCGTTCGCCGCCATCGCCTGCACCACCGTCGCACTGACTGTGGTCGACGCGCTCTCCGCCGGGTTGTTCAAGGCGGCGAACAGCTCGGTCGACGACGCGATCCGGCGCGTCATCGAGGTCAACAACCTCGGCCCGATGTACGCGTTGGGCTGGACGATCCCCGCCATGGTCGGCTTGGGGTGTGCCATCGGCGCCTTCTTGTACTGGGCAGTGATGGTCGCCCGCAAGGTCGGCATCCTGGTCCTGGTGACGCTCGCCGTGTTCGCCGGCGCGGGCGGCGGCTGGGAAGTCGCCAAGCGCTGGCGACGCGGCTGGATCGAGGCGACCAGCACATTGATCGTCAGCAAGCTGCTGATGACGATCGTGTTTCTACTGGGCGTCTCGGCCATGGGCAAGAGCGACGCCTCCGACGGGCTCGCCGCCCTGTCCGACGCCATGGCGGGCATCGTCGTCATGGTTCTGGTGATGTTGTGTCCCTACGCCACGTACAAGTTCGTGCACTGGGCGGCCGACGGCGGCGGCCAGGACGACCTGCACCGTACGGGCCTCGCAGGAGTCGCGGTGGCGACCGGCGCGGCGAAGACCGCGGGCCAGCTCGCGATGCAGGTCGGCACCGGCATGCCCGCTCCGCAGGGCCCGTCGAAGGTTCCGGGCCAGGGTTCGGGCGGTGTCGCCTCCGGCATCGACCCGACCGGCGGTTCGGCCGGGAACGACCAGCCGAAGCAGACCCACTTCCCCTTCGGCGAGGACCCGAACGCCACCGGCGACAAGGGTCGGGCACTGATCCGACGACCTCCCACCGTTGGTGACCGTGGTCAGCCGCTGATCCAGCGTCCCGGCCAGGAGACGGCGGCCGACGCGGCACCGGTCTCCTCCGGGCCGACGCCCCAGGGCGCGGCGGTGGCACAGCCGCAGGTCACGCACCTGGATCCGCCGGCACCCCGGCGCAACGGATCGTCCGCGGTGAGCGGGCCTTCTCCGCAGGGCGGGGCCACGCCGCAGCAGTGGGTCTACCCCGAGCCGCCAGGTGGACCGGACTCGTAGCCCTCCCCTGACGGGGCGGGCGGCACAGGTCGCCTCCGGCGCCGCCCGCCCCGTCCTTCCTCCCCCAACCTCCTTGCTCTCCACGTTCCAAGGACGGCTTCGCCATGCTTTCCGACACCTCTCAGCCTGACGGCCCGGCCACCGTGAAGTTCCCGCATCGCTCGCGGCGCGGCGTACTGCTCGGCCTGTCGGCTCCTCAGTTGATCGTCGTCACCGTCACCGGCCTGCTACTACTCGCGGTGCTGCTCACCTCCGGCGTCGCCGGGGCGCTCAAGCTCGTACCGCTGTGGGCGGTCATCCTGGCGGCGGTGTTCATCCGCCATCGCGGGCGCTCCCTCGCCGACTGGGCACCTATCGCCGCCCAATACGCACTGCGCCGCTTCCGGGGCCAGCTCATCTGGCTGGCCCGGCCGTCCACCCGGCCGCAGCGCGAGGGCCTGCTCCACCTCCCAGGCACCGCGGCGTCCCTGCGGGTGGTCACCTCTCCCCGCGGCGGCTTCGGCGCGGTGCACGACCCGCACCACGGCACCCTCACCGCCGTCGTGAAGGTCTCCTCCCGTGCCTTCGCCCTCCTCGACCCGGCCACCCAGTCCAGCAACGTCGCAGGCTGGGGCCGCACGCTGGCGGCTCTGGCACGCACCGGGCACATCGCCCGGGTCCAGGTCCTGGAGCGCACCGTCCCCGACTCCGGCGACGCGCTCAACCGCTACTGGCACGACCACGGCGACGAGGCGACCCACTTGGCCGGACCCATCTACCGTGACCTGCTGGCCGCCGCCGGACCGGCTGCAGCCCCGCACGAGGCGTACGTCATACTCGCCCTCGACCTCAAGGCCGCCCGCCGTCTGATCAACCAGGCCGGAGGCGGGCTCACCGGCAGCTTGGCCGTCCTGGCCCAGCTCACCGCCACCTTCGACCAGGCCGCCCGCAACTCCGGTCTCACGCCCAGCAGTTGGCTGGGCGCATCCGAGATCGCCGCCGTGATCCGTACCGCGTACGACCCGAAGGCGTCGGCTGCCCTGGACCAGTGGTCCTCCTCCGGCCGCGCGCAGGCCGAGCCCGCTGCCGCCGGCCCCGTCGTCCTGGTCGAGAAGGCCGACCGGATCCAGACCGACTCGGCCCACCACGCCACGTTCTGGATCGAGAACTGGCCCCGCATCGAAACCTCACCCGGCTTCCTGCACCAGCTCCTGTTCACCTCCGGAGTCCGCCGCACGCTCTCGCTGACGTACGAGCCCAAGGGACTGGACTCCGCGCTCAAGGACGTCCAGCGCCGCAAGGCCACCGTGATCGCCGACGCCGCCGAGCGGCAGCGCAAGGGACAGGTCGACTCCGAAGAGGACTCGGTCGAGTACGCCGACATCAAGCAGCGCGAGCGCCAGCTGATCGCCGGACACGCCGACGTCGCCCTCACCGGCCTGCTCACCGTCAGCGCCGACACCGACGAACAGCTCAACGCGGCCTGCGCGGCAATCGAGACGGCTGCCGTCGCCGCCCTCGTCGACCTGCGCCTTCTGACCTGGCAGCAGGCCGAGGCCTTCACCAACGCCGCCCTGCCCCTCGCCCGCCCGTAGCGCACCGGCACCACCGTCTCGCGCTCAACCGAAGGGCACCCTCATGCCGACCGAGCCCCTGCCCGAACTGGCTCCGGACTTCGTCCCGTTCGCCACCGCCGCGCTTGACTTCCACCAGGCGATCAACATGCCCGTCGCCCCCGTCGCCGCCGGCCGTGCCGAACTCGACTCCCTGCACGCCCACGTCGTCGCGCTCTACGGGCTGCTCGACGCCCACACCGCCCGTACCACCCCCGTGGCCAGGGTGGAGGGCGACCACCTGCGGGCATGCCGGATCCGGCTGTGGCAGGCAGCCGAGCACCTCCACGCCGCCTTTCACACCGCCCCTCACTCTGGCTCCGGCCGCCTCCCCACCCAGGAGACGTGCCGGGCCCGGCTGCCCGAGGGAGCACCCGAACTCACCGTGTGCCAACGCCACTTGGCCACCGCCGCCCGCGTCCGCCGTGACCACACCCCGGCCGATCTGCGCGACCCCTTCACCGGCCTCACCCGCCACTGACAGCCAGGAGCACCACCCTCATGCCCTCTCGTACCCGCGCCAGCGCCAGCCCGCTGTTCGTCCCCCGCAAGAGCGACCGCCGCACGGCCCGCGCAGCCCGTCATCAGTTCGCCGCCGCCCGCGACCAGGCCCGCCATGCCGCCCGTCCCGAAGCCCGCAGCCCCGCGCCCGGTCTCGATCCCGAGCTGCGGGCCACCTACCCGGTCGCCGGCCGGCCCGGTGCGGCCTCGGCCCGCGGTGGCCGTCTCAAGCTCCCCGCCCACCGGATGACGACGGCTACGGCCTCCGGGGCCTACCCCTTTCTCGCGGAGGGCGGCCTCGGGGCCCAGGGGATCTACATCGGCCGTGACGTCCACGCCGAAGCCGCCTTCACCTACGACCCGTTCTCCTTGTACGGGCGCCTCGACGGCTTCACCAACCCCAACATCCTGCTCGCCGGGATCATCGGCATGGGCAAGTCCGCCCTGGCCAAGTCCCTCGCCGTACGCGCCGTGGCCTTCGGATACCGGATCTACGTGCCCTGCGACCCGAAGGGCGAGTGGACCGTCGTCGCCCAGGAACTGGGCGGCCAGACCATCGCGCTCGGTCCCGGACTGACGGGACGCCTGAACCCCCTGGACGCGCCCGCCCGGCCGTACGGCGTGAGCGAGGACGACTGGACCGGCGAGGTCCGCAAGCGGCGCCTTCTGCTGCTCGGCTCGCTCGCGAAGACGGTCCTGGGGCGCGAACTGCATCCCATGGAGCACACCGCGCTCGATGTGGCGCTCGACCAGGTCGTCGCCCACGCCGGATCCCGCGGCACCACCCCGCTGCTGGGCGAGGTCGCCTACGTCCTCGGTTCTCCTGAGCGACTCGATGCCGCGCTCGGCGAGCTGTCCGGCCGCCTCGGGCACGCCGCCGAAGACCTGGCACACGCGCTGCGCCGGCTCGTGCATGGCGATCTGGCCGGGATGTTCGACGCGCCGAGCACCGTGGCGTTCGACCCGAATGCGCCGATGCTGTCCATCGACCTGTCCCGCCTCGGCGGTGCGGGCGACGATACCTCGCTCGTCTTGGCGATGACCTGCGCGTCCGCGTGGATGGAGTCCGCGCTGGCCGACCCCTCCGGGGGACGGCGCTGGGCGATCTACGACGAGGCGTGGCGCGTGATGCGCCAGGTTGCTCTGCTGGAGCGAATGCAGAGCCAGTGGAAGCTCTCCCGCGGCCTCGGCATCGCGAACCTGATGGTCATCCACCGCCTCAGCGACCTGCTGGCCGCGGGTGACGCCGGTTCCCGGGGCCGGGCCCTGGCCGAGGGCCTGCTCACCGACTGCTCCACCCGGATCATCTACCGGCAGGAAGCCGACCAACTCGCCTCGGCCGCAGCCCTGTTGGGGCTCACCGGCGTCGAGACCCAGGCCGTCTCCGCGCTCACCAAGGGACGCGGACTATGGAAGGTCGCAGGCCGGTCGTTCATTACTCAACATCTTCTTCATCCGCGTGAGCGCGACCTGTTCGACACGGACGCCCGAATGTCCAAGATCACTCTTTCTTGATCATTTCAATCGCTCCTGAGGGGGCGTCGGTGTCGCGCTCCGATTCCCCGCCCCCACCGTGCCCCTGGGTCCAGTTCTGGTTTTCCGTCCTTGCCGCTCATGTCCGTCATGCTCATCGCCGGACAATTGAACTCGCTAGCCCTTACATGTCGTGAGGGGTAGTGCGATTTCCGGGCACCCGGACGACAACGGCCCAGCGATCCAGCTGCCGGGAATCGGGGGCGGGAACATGCTCGGTCCACATGTTGTCGCGCAGGTTGGGGAACCAGTGGGGCTTCGGCGTAAGATCCAGAACGGCAAGCATGCCGAGCGTGACTCCTGAGGCTTGGTAGGCCACAGTCTGCCCCAGGTAGCGCTTGAGATCCTCGGGTTCTGCCTTCTTAGGTTCGCGCTTGCACTCAATCACGATGCTGAATTCCGGGAATAGAACCAGGATGTCAGCGCGCCCCCCGCTGCGGTCGATGGTTTCCATCTGAACCTCGAAGCACGCACTGTCGAGATAGTCGTGCAGATCTTCCTGCAGCTCGATCTCATGCGGGAGCGTTTCTCCCGGCTTGGGAGCGAAGAGATAGGCGGTCTTCTTCGTGTGCTTGTCGCGGCCACGGTCCATCCTGTTCGCAAGGAATCGGATAGTCGCGGTGACGAGGCGGATAAAGTGTCTCCGCACCAGAAGAGACTGGAAGTCTGGGCATTGCTGCAACCCCTCAACAACCTTGTTGAAGAGATCCTGCTCAGCTTTGGGCAGCGATGCGATGTGGTTGAGATCGCTGTCAGTGAGCTGCTCGTGGAGGCCGTTGAGTACCCCAGGGGGTAGGGCAGCTAGTAGGGCTTGGTCAGGTTGGTGCGAGGTCTGGCATGTCGCGGTGACAGGTGGGGCAGGCGCCGGTCCAGATCACGAGGAGTAACTGCAGTTCGCGAACGACTCGGTAGAGGCTCAGGCCGACGCCGTCTCTTTTGGGGATCGGCTCAGTCGCTGGAGGGTGCAGAAGGCGTGGGCGACGGAGACGAGGGTGACGTGGTGGTGCCAGCCTGGCCAGGTTCGGCCTTCGAAGTGGGCCAGGCCCAGGGCCTGTTTCATCTCGCGGTAGTCGTTCTCGATGCGCCAGCGAAGCTTCGCGGTGCGCACGAGGACGGGCAACGGGGTGGTCTCGGGCAGGTTGGAGAGCCAGAACTGCACGGGCTCGTCCTGGCCGGTGGGCCATTCGGCGAGCAGCCAGCGCGTCGGAAGCTCGGTGGCGGCCGTGGCCTTGCGGATCTCACGTCCGGCGGGCCGGATCCGCAGGGCCACGAAGCGCGAGTACATGCGCTTGTGCCCGCTGCGGCCACTGCCCGGCCGCGATCCCTCCCTCCACTGCACTGGCCGTGCGGAAGATTTGCCGGCCGCGATGACCAGGCTTTTCACCCTCTGCGCCGGATCGGGGTAGGCAGGAACCGGCCGTCGGCCCAGGCCGGAGTAGGCCGGCGTGCACGGCTGTGCGTCCTCGGGTTGCGCGGTGGTCGTGGTCGAGATGCCCACCACGTAGTCGAGACCGCGTTCTTCCAGGCCAAGCCGGAAGGCGGCGGTGTCCCCATAGCCGGCGTCGGCGATGACCTGGGGCACCTCGATACCCCAGGAGCGCGTCTCGTCGATCATGTCGAGGGCCAGCTGCCACTTCTCGACATGGCCCACCTGGGCAGGGATGGCGCACTTGTCACGGCGGACCACTTTGACCGGATCGGCCTTCGGAGAGGCGGGATCCCAGCTCTCGGGCAGGAACAGACGCCAGTTCACCGCCGCCGAGGCGCCGTTGGAAGCCAGGTGCAGCGAGACCCCGGCCTGGCAGTTGGTGACCTTGCCCGCAGTGCCGGTGTACTGCCGGGTCACGCACGCGGACGCGTCCCCGTCCTTGAGGAACCCGGTGTCATCGATGATCAACGCGGTGGGCTTGACGACCGGCTGCATACGCCAGGCCAAACGGGCTCGCACATGTGCCGCATCCCACGGGCTGGAAGTGACGAAGTGGGCCAGGGCCTGCCGGTTCCCGTCTTCGCCCAGGCGGGCGGCCATCGGCTCCACCGACTTGCGCCCGCCGTCCAGCAGCAGGCCCCGCAGATAGACCTCGCCCCACCGCCGCTGATCTGCCCGCGCGAACGGCTCGAACATCTCCGCCGCGAAGTCCTCCAGATCACACCGGACCGCAGCCAACTCCCCACCCAGCACACCCGACCAACGACACAACCGATCAAGAAGACACGCCATCACGGACCGCACCTGACCAAGCCCTACTAGTACCTGCCTACCGAGTGCGGCGGCCAAGTCGCCCGCCGCTCCGTCTTTTCCCGGGCCGTCCTCGGCAGCTTCCTCAGGCTGAAGCCCGAGCCGGGACTCGACTACTGAGCGGAGTTCCTCGGCGGCGTGCCGATCCCAGTCCGGTGGGGCATCAGCGAGAAGCCCGCGCACGTGCAGTAGGAGCCCCTCGCGGGCGGCGAAGGCGTCCTCGATGCGGGGGGCTACGAGGAGCTGCAGCGCGGAAGCAGTTCCCGTTGAGGTGAGGCGTACGGAGCGGTGAGCGGTGTAAACGGCGAGGATGTGCTGGATCGTCTGGCTTGGCCAGGTGGGGAGAGGTGCGTTGAGGTGGGTGGCGGCCCGCTCAAGGTCAGTGCTGAGGGTGTACCAGGCAGCTTCGGTGTCGTAGCGGCCATCTCGCCAGCCAGTCCGCAGACCTGTGAGCCAGAGCCTGTGTTCAGAAGTGGAGCGACGTAGTTGCGTTGCCTCGGCGGCGAGAGCTTCATTGTCGCCGGCTTCGAAGGCTAGGACAGCGTTGATCGCGGCTCGGTATGCCGTGGCGTCCGGGCGGTCCTCGTCGGAGCCGATGGCTTCGCTGAAGTGGGTGCGGCTGGTGGTGAGCTGGGTCAGGAGGCTGGGGCGATCTGCGGCGTTGAAAGCGTCAGAGAGGTAGCACATGGCCAGCTCGAACGCGGCGTCGGAGCGCAGCGTTGGTATGTCGATGAATGCATGGAGCGCGGTAGTCAGGTCTTCGTCGCGCCATTGTTCATAGGCGGCTCCGAGTGCCCGTACGACTTGACGCGCGTATCCGATTGGTGCGGAGACGACTTGTGGGTCGACGAGGATGTCGAGGAGCCCATAGCGCTTGATAGCGCCTCCAGCGAGTGCCAGGCGAAGTGCGGCTTCGAGGAAAAGGCCGGCGGTCTCGGCTTCGAGGGCGGTGGCGTGGGACCCCGTCCGGCGCAGGGCGATGCGATTCAGCGTGGCGGCGTGGTGCTCGAGGTATCCAGAATGGTCGCACAGTCGGTCGAGGAGGTCACCGACGACGCCCGGCCGGTTCTCAGTCGTGAGGGCTTCGGCGATGAAGGCTGCGGCGCGGTCGGGGCTGCTGAGGCGGTCCCAGGCAGCAAGGAGGGTCTCGGCCGCGCGGAACCACAGTCGGGAGGTGGCAAGTTCGTTCGCCTGGGTCCAGATTTGGTCTTCGCCGCCGAAGTCTTCGAGTGTGGGGGAGTCTCCGTGGCGGCCGAGCAGTGTCTCCAGTGGAGTCACGGTGGCCCTCCTTGTCGTGCGGCGGCCTGCGGGGTTTTGGCGCGTTAACGCCCCAACGGGTTGTTGGTCACCACATGAAGGAACCTGCTTCAGCGATCTTCGTGCGGTCGTCAGGAATGACCGCACGGGCGAGTTCGCGGTTGGCAGTAGCGGCGATGATCTGCAGCCCGTCGGTCTCGTCGCAAATGGCCTGCAGTTGCTGCAGCGTCTCGGCCAGGTCGGTCGGGATCATCTCCTGGGCTCCGGCGGAGTCGATGAGGAACAGGCCGGGATGACGGCCACCGTGCTGCTGGCCGACGCGGAGGAGGGCGAGCAGAGTCGCCATGCGCAGGCGCAGCTGTTCGCCCTCGGTCACCTTCTGAAACCAGGTCGGCCCATCGTCCAAGTGGAGCTTCATGGGGCCGTTGGCCTGCAGCGCTACACCCTGGAGGTTGTTGTATCCCAGTCGTACGGCGAGGTCGAAGATTTCGCTGCTGACCCGGTCCATGATGGGCTTGCTGGCCTTCCCAACGCGCGCGTCTGCTTCTTTGTACGCAGCCTCGAGAATCTTCTCCTCCGGGTCCGTCTGCGCTGCTCCGCCCGCGCGAGCGTGGGTGACTTCGCGCTCGGTCAGGGCGCCCCGCAGACGTTCCAGGTCAAGCTGGCGTCGCAGGACGGAAGCATCCGGCAGCCCTGCTTGGGCAGCGGCCATCGCACGGCGGGCGGCCTCAAGCTGGTCTTCAGTTTCGTTCCGCTTCTTCTCCGCCCGGCGCAATCCTGTGCGGAGCTGGTCGTCTGCGACGGTCAGGGAGTCGATGCTCTCGCTCAGCTGGTCGATGGCTGTGGTGTCCTCCGGAGCATCCTCGGGAGTTGCGCTGCCGCATACGGAGCACTGGTCCGCAGCCTGCTCACCGCGCGCGTGAAGGAGGTCAGCGACGGTGGTGGTGCAGCGCGGGCAGCAAGTGGGGGTGAGTGCCCCGAAGTACCGCTTGGCTGCCGTGTTCTCCTTCATGTCGCGTAGCCGTTTCCGGTCTTCCAAGAGTGTCTGGTGCAGCTCGGTGTGGTTCTGCTGGACGGTGAGGTGCACCTGTACGGCAGTGGCATGGCGCTCTGCGCAGGACGCGACGTGGGCCGCGGCCTGCTCGATGGCCATGGCCTGGTCTTCCAGTGATGGAGCGGCGCCAGTATTGGCGAGGGCCGCCTCGGCTGCCGTGATCTTGTCCTTGAGCTGTTGCAGAGAGTCCGTGCGAGCCTGGGTGTCTTCAGTAGCGCGGCGCTTGTCTCCCCGCTGTTGCTGACGAACGGTCTTCAGGGCGGTATCGGCGTCACGGCGTGTGCTGGTCCAGGGCAAACCGATGAACATCTGCAGCAGGCTGACGACGGATCCGTTCTCGGTGGTTTCTCCGAGCAGAACTTCAGCGTTGCGGTTGCGGCAGATCAGCGCATGGCTGAACAGCGCCCAGTCGGTGACGGTGGCCTTACCGTCCTGTTCGCCTTGGACGTCGGAGTGCCATCCGCGTAGGATCTCCAAGTTGAGACGATTCATCATGAACTGGCTCATCACGGACGCGAACTCAGCTTCGCTGGCAAAGTCGACCCCGGGTGTGCCCTTTCCGGTCTCCAAGCGTCCGGTCGGTATGCCGTCCCTGTGCCTGAACGTCACGCTGAAGGGGTCACCATCAATGTGGCCTTCGAGCCGGACCTGGGAGATCCACCTGCGTGCGGTGTCCTGCAGTCTCTTGTTCTTGCCGCGCAGGCACCACCAGATCACTTCCAGGACGGTGCTCTTGCCTTTGAGGTTGTCGGCGGCCAGGCACCACAACCCGTCGCTGAGCGGCCATGTGAAGCGGAAGTCGTCAGTGAATTTGCCTGCCTTGGTTCCCGAGAACTCGATGGAGGTCAGCGCCAGGCGGTGCGGCCGCGGCAGCACGCTGCTCTCCCGTACCCGGTGGTGCTGAAGCACTGCTGCGGCCTCCGCGACGTCCACACCGGCACGGCGGGCGACGGCCTCGGTGAAGTTACTCATGCGCTCAGCCCCTCGCTCGTCCTGTTCTGTAGTGCCGCCAGGCGGGCCCGGACACGCGGGAGGATGCCGGCTATGTCCTCGCCCATATGGGTGCGTTCGTACTCACCTTGCGCGTACTGGAGCTCTTTCAGGGCGCTGCCGCTACGGTCCCCGGCCAGCAGCAGTACGAGTGCGGCGCGTTCGTCGTACCAAGACAGATCCGGCTCCTGCGTGCGCATCTCCTGTGCGTCCCGTCGGCCCGCTGGCAGTAGGCAGTAATCCCAGCGGTCGATGTCGGGCGCTGTACCGATCGCATCGATGCCGATCAGCCCGTGTGCGACCAGCAGAGCCAGAGCGTCATCGAGCGACTCGTAGGCGCCGTAGCGCCAGCGGATCATGGGGTAGGAATCGAGATCCGGCTCATCGCCGTCCAGCAATGCTGCCGCCCGATCGACCGGCCTGACTCCCGGGACGCTCCGGCCGGTCTCTGCAGCGTTCAACAGTTCATCGGCAAGGTAGTCGGGATTCCGAAGCCAGAAGTCGAGCGCCTGAAGCTTCTTCTGCCCGCGCAGAACCGTCACCGCATCCGGATGGGCCGTGCACTCGGTATCCGGCTCTGCGCAGTGGTCCAACAGGAACAGGATGCGTACGGCATCCTGAACCCGGCTCGCCCTCCGCGTCCGTACCTCCATGCCGTCCGACGTCATACGCCCCCGCCCATCTCGCCAGATCACCCCGCTAAACGAGTAGCACGAATCATGACTCCTGCGTAAGTGATCCAGCACAATCCGCACACGGCCGGACCCGCATCTCATCCCGCCTGGTTGGTTGGTTGGTGCAACCCTGCCGCGGTCAGCAGTCATCCGCCCACGGCCACGCCATGCTCTCTTCTCTGACATTCCCGCCCCGCCGTAGACGTCGCCCGCGATGCCTCTGGCCGGTGACGACGGCACTGTGTCTGCTGCCCCGTTCAGCCCGCGCGTGGCCGCCGGGGAACGCGTCCTGGCTGAGTGGGATGCCGTGTCGGGCAGCCTGTGCGACGCCGACCACCGGCCCCTCGACGAGCGCTACGGCTTGCGCCAGCAGCAACGGGAAGCGGAGATGTGGGCGCAGTTCGCTCCCTCCCTCACCTGCGGGCCGGCCCTCGTCGCCCACGCCGACGCAACACTCCCGCTCCTGGATCCTGGTGATCGTGCGGAGGGACGCTGGCCGTACCGGCTTCGGGTGCTGCGCGAGGCCCTGGAAGGCGGCGCACAGGTACATGCCGACTTCGATTTTCTTGCCGGTGCACTGGTGCCGGATCGCCCTCGCGCCGCAGCGGCCTTCGCGAAGGCTGTAGCCGAGCGCGATGCCGACGGCTGGCACTACTCCCTGACCTGGACAGAGAACGGCGGCGCGCTCGTCGAGATGGCGCGGGCCGAGCGAGCCGTGCGCGGCTGGCGGGACAGGCCACAGCACTCCGCACAGGCCGAGGCAGCCCGCGCCCGGTCTCCGCACGCGATCCGCCAGAACGCCCCGGTAGCGACGTTGTCCGCCGCTGCTCCGCCGCTCGGCGTCCTCAGGCACGACCGCCCGACCCGATCGCGCTAGCGCGGATTCCCGGCACCGCCAAATCCGTCTTCGGGCCGCATCCTCGTCCTCCGCACGCCCCGACCACTGCGAGGTGCAACTCTTGTGGCGGAAATACCTCCGCACATCACCATCGCCCACCACGACCAGTACGGCGTCGTGGCCGCGGCATCGCACGACAACCACGCCGCCGACCGCATGCTGCGGCTCGTCGGCTTCGAACGGATGCCCGATAGTCACCTGTACGCCCTGCCCGAGCCGACGCACGACCCGAGGCGGCGAGGCCAGCAGGCCGTCCAGTCCCTGCGCGCCGCTCAGTACAGCGTCACCTCCGACGCCGTGTACGACGTCAAGCCCGCCACCCGGCTCCACGGCGGGCGAGGTCTGCTCGACCGGCCGGAGGCCGTCGGTGGCGAGGAGGCGGTCTTCGCGTCCGCCCGCGCGCTCGATGCCGACATCCGTGCCGCCCGGATCGTCGTGCACGACGAGGTACGCGATCCCGACGGCACGCTGCGGGCGGTCGGCACCGACCTGCGCACCCGCGAGGGCGTGCTGCTGCACGGCGAGGGCGATCTGCGGTACGTCGAGTCCCGGCTGGACAACACGTCCCTCGCGTTCGACGCGTTCTCCTACATCCGCGGTAACGGACGTCCCGATCCGACTCCGTCGACCCAGCAGCGCCGGGCCAGGGCCGCCGTCGCCATCTCCCCCGGCCGCGCGGGCGCCTCGGTGCCACCTCGGCCCGACACCGCGGTCGCCTACCGCCCGCCCGTCGCCGCCCAGCAGCCGGCCCGCGTCCGCTAGACGCCTGCGCCGAAGGGAGCCTTCGCCATGAATCTGCAACTCGAGCCCGACGTCGCTTTCGGAGTTGACCCCGACCTCGGGGTGACGGCCGCCGTCGCGGATGACCGGCCGTTCCTCGACGAGGTCCTGCGCAAGCATCACTTCCGCTACAGCAGCACCCTCGATCTCTACCTGCTGCCCGGCGACACCCCGCACAACACGGCGGTGCGCACCGTGGCCCGCGCCAGCCGCGACTTCCAGAACGTCGGACTCTCGGTAGCTGCCGATCCCTGCATCATGCTGCCGCCGCCCATCCCCACCCCGGACCGGGTGCCCGTACGCCAGGCATTGCCCGGCCAGTCCTTGACCGCGCTGACCGGAGAACTGCACGAGCTGCGTCGTTCGGCCGATGTCGCCGACGTACTGGAGCAGATCCTCGACGAACACCACGGTGTCGTCGGCGACTTGGAGGAGTTCGTCGACACGGCCGCCGTCTGGTGCGAGCGCCTCGGTACCCCCAACGGCCGCGAGCTGGGCGTGCATCTGCGCACCATCGCCCACCACGTCGCGTTCCTCGGCGATCAGCTCGTCACCGCCCAGCTCGACCTGGCCGTCATGCCGGACCTGACTCCGGACAACGCGCCGCCCCTGGCCGAGGTGCCGCTCCCCGCCCGGCACGAGATCCCGTCTGTCACGCACACCGCACGCTCGCGCGCGGCCTTGGCGTCCTCCCCCAACCGCCCGGCCCCCGCCGGTGGCCCCGAACCGCCGGACGCAACCGTCCGTGCCCAGGCTCCCCCGCCCAGCACCCGCCGTTCGCGCTGATCCCGCTCTCGATAGCTCAAGGAGTCCGGCTCATGGCCGTCAAGAAGTCCTGGACCATCAACCACGCCTGCGGACACACCTCCCGGGCTGATCTCTCCGACCGCCCGGCCGACCGCCGCGCCGGCTACGCCCGATGGCTCGCCGAGCGTGACTGCGCCGGCTGCTGGCGTGCCGCCCAAGGCGAGGACACCGAGTCGAAGGCCGAGTGGCTGGCGGAAAAGCGAGCCGCCGAGCAGGACGAGGCGGAGGAGTGGTCAGCGCGCTACCGGATGCCTCCGCTGGACGGCACCGACCGTGCGGTCGCCTGGGGCACCCGCTGCCGCCACCAGCTCGTCTCTGCCGCCTACACCGCCCTCGCCCTGGAAGGCACCACAAGCGAGACGGAGTGGGAGGCCATCGAGGACACCGTACGGCTCCTGACGCGGGCCGGGTGGTGGCTCGATCAACGCGACGCCGACCCTGCCGACCTCCCCGAGCTGTTGGAAGCCGCCGCCACGAACGACCGGCCGACCGAGAACCCGCACTTCTAACCGCGCCCGGAGGCCTCCATGTCCACCACACCCTCTGTGGTCATCACTCGCGAGCCGACCGGGAACGTCATCGCCGAAGGCGGCGACGAGCTGGCCACCACCCTCCTCAAACGCGCGGGCTTCGTCATCCAGACCACGCCGCGCTCCTTCTGGTACCGCCTGCCCTGGGACATGGGCGAAGCGCACGAGAACCGGATGGCCACCCACGCCGCCGGGATGCTGACCGCCGTCGGCTACCACGTCGATCTCGACCCCGGCCTGGACGTCACCCGCGTCACCACGCCCACCGACCCCGCCGGTGATCGGGTCATCGGACACAGCGTGCTCATGCTCGTCGACCGACTCAACGGCGCGACCACGTACAGGGACGCGGCGGACGTCGTCGACGAGGTTCTGGACCCGGACGACGGCGTTCTCGTCCGCCTCGGCGACTTCTTCGAGGCCGCCGCCGCACAGGCCAACGCCACTGATACCGAACGCGGTTGGGACCTGTCATACGTCTTCGAAGATGCCGCCGCGACGGCGAGGGAGCTCGGCACGGACCTACATGCCGCCAGCGACCGCATGCGGGATCTCGCCCCTCCCGCGCAGAGGAGTTGGCAGGAAGGCGTCGCCCGCTACAACGCGACTGCCCCCAACCGCCGCCCCGCACCAGCAGCCGCCGTGTCGGCTGAGCCCGCAGCCACGCCGCCCGGGACACCTCAGTCGCCGGGCCGGGCCCGCTGAATCCCCCTAGATAAGGAGGCCGCTTCGTGTCCTTCCTCCACGAGGAGTACGGAACCGACGCCGAGATCTACCGCAAGCCGCTCGGCACCGAGGTCATCGCCGACTGCAGCGATCCTCTCGCCCACCGGATTCTTGTCGCCTGCGGGTTCGTCGAGATGACCGCTGTTCCGCAGTACGTCTGGCACCAGTTGCCCGAGTGCTTGGCCGACGAGGAGCAGCGCAGCCGGGCCACCCGTGCCGTGTGCCTGTTGCGAGCCGAGCAATTCGACGCGCACGTCGCCGACGATCTGGTATCCGAGACGGCGCTCGCCGCCGTACTCGCCGAGATCCGGCAGCGTCACGCGGAGATCAACACGGCAGCCGCCCTTGACTCGCCCGCAGTTGCCGCCGCCACGTCTGCGGCATGCGCCGAGCCCACCACGCTCTCCCCCACCGCGCCCGACTCCGCTATCCGCCGCCGCACCCGCTAGGAGCCTGCTCGTGACCGCCAGATCAACGCGTCGTCCCACCGCCACCCGTAGGTCCGCACCCCTCTGGATCCCGCCTTGTCATCTCCGCGTACCAACACGCCCTCGACCACCACCGGCACCGACTTCCTCCTCTACCTCCTGATCGGCATCGCCGGTCTCGGTATGGCAGGAGGCTCGCTGGCCTGGCTGTTCGGCAATCTCGCCAACGTCGTTGCCGGCTCCGATCCGTGGGCCGCCTTCCAGCCGACCAACGCGCTCCTGCACCCCAGGCTGGTCTGGCCGCATCTCCCTCACCCCGCCGTCCTCACCGGCTGCTATCTGCTGCCGAGCGCCGTGCTCGCCGTGGCAGCCGTTCTCGGGGCCCGGCTCTGGCTGCGTCTTCGCCGTAATCCCAGCGGGCTGGCCGATCGGCGGGACCTGGCCGATCTGCTGCCCCGGAAGATCGCCAAGAAGGCGGTCGATCTGCGGCCCAGTCTGAAGGGCACCAAGCCCAAGGACGTGGAGCCGGACGATCGCGGCGTGCTGCTCGGCACACTGAAGCCGGGTGCCACCGAGGTGCGTTCCTCCTGGGAGGACGTGCTTCTCGCGATCATGGCGCCTCGGTCCGGGAAGACGTCCGGTCTGGCGATACCCGCGATTCTGCGTGCCCCCGGCCCGGTACTGCTGACCTCGAACAAGGCGGCACGCGACGCCTTCACGGCGACGCTCGGCGAGCGTTCCCGGGTGGGCACGGTATGGACGCTGGACCCGCAGCAGATCGCGCACGCCCCGCAGATCATGTGGTGGGACGTCCTCGCCGACGCCCATGATCTCGCCGGGGCCCGGCGGCTGGCCGGGCACTTCGTGACCGCCTCTGTGGACGAGTCGAGCGCGGGTGACTTCTGGTCCACCGCCGCCGCCAACACTCTCACCGCCCTGTTCCTCGCCGCTGCCCGCGACGGCCGCCCGATCACCGACGTGCTGGCCTGGCTCGCCTCCCCCGCCGACCGCACGCCCATCGACCTCCTCCAGGACGCCGGCCTCGACGCCGTCGCCGCACAGCTCCAGGGCACGGTGGCCGGTGCCGTCGAGACCCGCGACGGCATCTTCGAGACCGCCCGGCAGTACGCGAGCTGTCTCCTCGACCCGGCCATCGCCGCCTGGGTTACCCCGTCCAACGGTCTTGAGAAGGTACGGGAGTTCAAGCCGCAGGAGTTCGCGACCAGCAAGGACACGCTGTTCCTGCTGTCGAAGGACGGCGGCGGCTCCGCCTCGGCGATCATCGCCGCAGCCGCCGACGCGGTGATGCGTGCGGCCGTCCTCCAGGCCGAACGTGACGGCGGGCGCCTCGACGCGCCGCTGTTGGCGATCCTCGACGAGGCCGCCAATGTCTGCAAGATCGCGGACCTGCCCGACCTCTACTCCCACCTCGGCTCCCGCGGCGTCATCCCGATCACGATCCTCCAGTCCTACCGCCAGGGCGTACGGGTCTGGGGCGAGGCCGGCATGGACGCCCTGTGGTCCGCCGCGACGATCAAGTTGATCGGCTCCGGCATCGACGACGCCGACTTCGCCGACAAGCTGTCCCGCCTCGTCGGCGACCACGACGTACGCACCGTCTCCGTATCCACGAGTGAGTCGGGCAAGTCGACATCGGTCTCGATGCGTCAGGAGCGTGTGCTGCCTGCCGACGCAATCCGGGCCCTGCCCAAGGGCTCCGCGCTCCTGTTGGCCACCGGCGTCCGTCCGGCGCTGCTCGACCTCAAGCCCTGGTTCCGCGAACCGGACGCCGACCGTCTTGGCGCCGCCTCCGCCGAGGCGACCGCGGCCATCACCGAGCGGGCGCTGGCCAAGCACCTGCGTCGCGACGACTTCGGCCCGGCCGCGTGACCGCCCCGGTACGGCAGCGAGTCAGCACCAGACGCCTAGGCCTGGTGCCTGCCTCCGCCCAGCCGCTGCTCGTTCCCCTTCTGCCTGAGGTGCTCCGATGTCCCATCCCGTACCGCCGACCTGGGCGTCCGTCCGCCCCGTCGAGCGACTTGCCGACACGCCCGCCGTACGCCGCGACGGCCATTGGTGGCTCGTCTCTCCAACCGGGTCTCTGCCCGCCTCGGATGCCGCCTTCACCAGTGAACTGGACTGCTTCGCCGCCGACTTGGCCGCCGCCAACCGCGCCGTCGCACACCTGAACTCCGGCCGAGGGCCCGTCGGCGAGGTCTCCCGATGACACCGCTCATACAGGCCGAACAGGCGGTCCTGGGCGCCGTCTTCCTCGATCCCGGCCAACTCGACCACCTCTCCCCCTGGCTGCGACCTGACCACTTCTCCCGCCCCGCGCACCGGGCCCTGTACGCCGCGATGCTCAAACTCCGAGCAGACGGCCACCCCGCCACCACGATAAGCGCCGGCGAGCCCCTGCCGCTGGCCTGGGTGACCGACACCCTGCAGGAGGCCGGCACCCGCACGCGCGGACTGACGGCGCCGTACGCCCACTCGCTCGTGTCCGCTTGTCCGCGCCCCGCGCACGCCCCGGTCTACGGACGGATGGTCCTGGAAGGCGCCATCCACCGCAGTGTGGCCCAACACGCCATCCGCCTCCACCAGGCCGCCCGTGCCGACGGAGTCCGCGGGGGTGTCGAGGAAACGATCCGTCACGCCCAGATCCTGTCCGACGTCCTCACCGACCTCGCCCACCGGTGGGGCACCGACCCACGCCCCCTGGCGCCGCCCGCACCGAGTCAGCCGTCGGCACACCAGCCGCAGCCTGTGGACGAGGAAGTCCTGGCCGACGAGGAGTTCCTCCTCGGCTGTCTCAGCGTCCGCCCCGACCAACTGCTCGACGTCGTCGGATGGCTCCACCCCGACGACTTCGCCGACATCGGCCACCAGCACATCTACCGCTCCCTAGGAGCACTGCACCACCGCGGTGAACCCATCGACCAGCTCACCATGCTGTGGGAGACACAGCGCCGGGGCGCACTGGCCGACGGGAGCCTCGACGCCGAGCGCGTCCTGCGGATCTGCGACCCGCTGGCCTTCTCCGGAGCGGCCGAGTACTTCGGCGAGCGCATCGTTCAGGCATCCCTCGTACGAGCGGCGGCCATGGCAGCCCGGCAGGTGCGGGCGCTGGCCGACACCGAGGCCCTGGCCCCGGGACGGCTGATCGGTTACGCCCTGCACGCCCTGGGACCACTCGACGACGTCCGCCGCCGCTGGCGAGCCGCCTCCGAGAGCGAGACTGCGCCGCTCCGTCCGGCCGGCCCAACAGACGCGCCTGCGGCCACACGAATCGACGCCGCCCGCTCGCGCAGTCCTCTTCCTGTAACGGCCCCCGCGCCGGCCACGGCATCAGCCACGCCCGCATGCTCCCCTACCCCTGATCGACACCCCCGCCGGAGCCATTCGTGATGCACCGCACTGGCCGCGCCGCCATCGAGCAGGGCGAGCTGTATCTCTTCGCCGTGGAGTTCGACAAACTGCGGGACGACATCAGCGTTCCCCAGACACCCAGCGAGCTTGTCGGCCTCGCCACCGCGGCCAAACAACTCGCCGTGCTGGCCGACCTGATCAAGGACTTGTCCGACGACGTCCTCTTCCGCGCCACGGACAACACCGCCGCGCTCGACCTCGGCCCGGTCGTCCACGCCTACGCTGGCGCAGCCGTCCCCGCAGGACAGGCCCTGAAGAACCACACCGAAGCGCTCGCACAGTTCGGCTTCCTCAACCGGTACGCCAAGGCCCCTGAATCCGGGGATCTCCGCGATGCCCGGAAGGCCGCCTTCCGGGTTATCCAGGAGCGGACGGAGCGTGTCCGGGACAGCCTGCAGGACGTCGTCGTCGACCTGCGGCGTGCGGCGGACCGCCTGGACGGCACCCCGCCGCACATGCTGGCGGCCCTGAGCCGCTCGGTCCTCCCCGCCGATTCGCCCGAACGCCTCCCTGCGTGCCCCGAACCGCCCGCGCCTGCACCGGTCCGCCTCGCCTTCACCCCCGTACCCCGCCACGCACGTTGATCTTCCGGGGTCGCCGACGCCTCCGTTGATCGGGAGCCTGTGCTCCGGCTACGGCGGCCTGGACCTGGGCGCCCAGGCCGCCCTCGGGGGCACGCTCGCCTGGCACGCCGAGGTCGATCCGGGCGCCTCCCGGATCCTGTCCCGCCACTGGCCCACCGTGCCCAACCTCCGCGACATCACCGCCGTGGACTGGGCCGACGTCCCCGGGGTGTGCGTCTTGACGGCCGGCTTCCCCTGTCAAAGACGTCTCCGACGCCGACCGCCGCGCCGGACTGGCCGAAGGCACCCGTTCCGGGCTCTGGCACCACGTCGTCCGCGCCGTCGAAGCCCTCAACCCCTGCCTGGTGGTGGTCGAGAATGTCCGAGGGCTCCTCACCTCGCCCGCCGGTTCCCCTGGCGACGTGGAATTCTGCTTGCGGTGTCTGGGAGACACCGCAGGTCAGCCTGCTGTGCGAGCGCTCGGTGCCGTACTCGGCTCCCTGGCCGACCTCCGGTTCGATGCGTGCTGGTGCGTGCTTCGCGCCGCTGACGTCGGAGCCCCGCACCGCCGGGAGCGGATCTTCCTCGCCGCCTGGCCGTCCGGACGGGTCGCCCCTGCTCAAGATGCCGACCAGCAACCTGGGGGCCAACGGCGGCAGTCAGCACCCGGCGAAACGCAAGCAGGGCGGCCACGGCCCGAACCTGGCGGACGAGGTCGAGTGGCTCCTGCCCACCCCGAAAGCCTCGGACGGTACGAAGGGTTCACCCAACCAGCGCCACGGCAATGGGGACTTGACCCTGCCCCCTCGGCGGCAGCCCGGCTGCGTCCGACACACCGGGCAGGGGAGACCGGCACACCGGTCCGTCGACCGGGAGCAGGCTTCCTGCCGCGCCTCTCGGCAGTGGTACTCCCGCTGTTCGCCGAGCCGGTTCCGACGAAGGACGGGCCGGGACCTGGGGACGCTACGCCGCCGCCATCGCCCGATGGGAGACGGTCACCCGTCTCGCACCACGGCCGACCGATGACGCGGGCCGCCTGAGCCCGCTGTTCGTGGAGTGGATGCAGGGCCTCCCGCCGGGCTGGGTGACCGACACACCCGGGCTGGTCCGCCCGGCCCAACTGACCGCTCTGGGCAACGGAGTTGTGTCGCAACAGGCTGCCCGCGCGCTGCGGATCCTGGCGCCACCTCGCTCCGTCTGCCGTCACCGCACGCCGGGTTGAGCAGTGCCTTCTACACCCGATGTCCGGCCGGGCCAAACCCCGGTTTCTCCGGACCCTCGACACCCCACCCAACAGATCCTGCACAGGGGTAGCTATGTCCGAACCCGCTCACAAGAGCGAGCCGGTACGCATACCGGACCACGACCTGGACGACCTCGTCGCCACGGTCACCCGGCTCGTCGCGGAGAGCCGCAAGCAGGGCGAGACGCTCGCCCTGCTCACCGACGACCACCCGTCCCAGGAGGACGACGACCCGGGCGACGCCGATCGCCCCGAACCCGCGGCATCGCCCCCGTCTCGAGCGGCCGGCGATCCGAACGCCCCCTCGGCGGAGGAGCCCGCCTCCGTCTTCATCCTGGCGCTCGCCCCCAAGGCGTACGCCGAAGAACTGGCGGCGTTGACGAACTGGGTGCACGACCTGCTCATGCCGGTCTACGGCCGGGAGATCACCACCGGCCGCCCGTGGTGCCGGCAGTGGCAGGAGCACCCCGAGGCCGTCGCCCGGCTGCACGCGCTCTGGCTCGCCTGGCAGCAGCTCACCGACGTCCAGGCCGGCCTCACCGGTCCCTCGACGTGGCACCGCGATCACCTCGACCCAACACTGCTCCAACTCCGCACCCCCGATGGGCCGTTCGGCGCGTGCACGACGAGCGCGGCCCGCCCCCACCACCGGCTGCTCGCCTCACCCGTGCCCGCCGGAGTCTGAGATGACCCACGCGTACGAACCGCTCGTACCGGACTACCGGATCGACGGCTTCGAGGCCGCTACCGAGCAGATCGAGGAGGACTTCTCCTCCGTCACGCTCACCGACGACCTGTTCGTCACCCTCACCGACTACCACAGCGCCGACGGCCGCGACAGCTACCTGCTGTTGTACGACCGGGCCGCGATCTGGGACATCCCTGGTACGGCGGAGTACGTGACGCTGCACATCACCCGGGACGTCGAGCAGCAGACGTTCGACTTCACGTCCGAGCGCCACCCGGTCGTTCCCCTGGCACAGAACTGGCTCGTCCACCGGGGGTGCCCAGGGGAAGCCGCCGAGTTGTCCGACCCCCATGGGCCCCGCCCCGCCGACGCACTCTCGGCACGCCTTGAGGACCTGCTCAGGACCAACCCCGGCGACCGCTACGAGGTCCTCGACCACTACACCGACAACCCGTCCTCCGCCGATTCCGGCATCGAAGTCCGCGCCCTCGTCTACGACAGTCACCCGGACTCCGCGCAGACGCCATGCCGCCTCTTCCTCGAAGAGACGACCAAGGACCTGCGCTCTTACACCCTCCGGGAGGGCGCCTTCGCCAGCGCCGACGCGGCGGACGCCTGGGCCACGGAGCGCGACTCGCCGCTCCCCCTGGCACCTCCCCCACCCGGTTCGACCGACCGCAGGACGGCCGCCGCACGCGCCCGTTCCACGCTCCGGGGCAACGGCCTCGCCGTAGCCCCGGCGCCGGTCTCCCCGCCACGGTCAGCAGGGCCTCCTCCGCCGCGTCCTCGTGGGGGCACGTTGTGAGCCGGGCACGGTACGCCTTCGCCGCGCATCCCGAGGCACTCGCCGATCTGCGTTCCGTACCGGAGGACATCCGCGACCTGGCCCTCCTCGAACTGCAGCACCTGGTCCACGGCAACGAACGCGGGGCCGCCCTGCAACGCGAACTGGCGGGCTGTCACAAGGTCTACGTCGACCCGGAGACCCGGTGGCGACTGGTCATCCAGTACCGGGACGCGCCCGCCTCCTCACAGCACAAGCGGGAGATCTATCTCCTGGCCGTCGGCGAGCGCCAGGACCAGGCCGCCTACCGCACCGCCGCCCTCCGGCTGGAGCGCGAGCGAGGAGCCACCAACACCTCCGCCCTGGGACGCCGCGCCCAAGCGGCCAGGTCCCGTTCCCCTCACGGCAGCAACGGCCAAGGAACCGCCGCCAGCCCGCCGCCCCCTGCCGGTCCCAGTACGCACCAGCGGACCCGCCACACCCGCTGATCCCCTTTTCACGCCGCCTCCTCGCTGGCCGTCACCGACCACACGCCTCAAACAACAGGGCGATCCTGCTGACGGCTCCGCAACCAGCTCCCGGAGAAATGACCATGCCCGACCTCGAAATGGCGCACGAGCACGTCAAGTTCATCAATCAGGCCATCGCCCGGCTCGCACCGCGATGGACCACCTGGACCCTGCAGACCATCCAACAGCGCGGCCCCCTGCGCGTCGCGAACATCTCCTCCGCGCTGCCGTGGATCGGTATCCAGAACACCGCGCAGGTCGTACGCCGTATGGAGACGGCCAGCCTTCTGGAACGACCGGAGCACGGTGTGTACGCCCTCTCACCGCTGGGCCGCAGCGCGGAGCCCGCCCACCGCGCGCTCGTTTCCTGGCACCGCGCTCACTTCGCCGACACCGGACCCGCACTCGCCGAGGCCGAGCGTGCCGAAGACGCCCTTCGCCGGCTGCGTGGCAAGGGCGCCATCGAGGTTCTGGAGGCCCTCACGCAGTACGGCCCGCTCCCCAACGGCGAACTGCGGGCCGCCGCTCGGCTGGCCACCGGTACCTTCCACTACCGCGTCAATCAACTCAAGACGGACCAGCTCCTCACGCGGACCAGCGACTTCTCCGGCGCCAAGTACACCCTGACGCCCGCCGCCCGGTCCCTCTCGACCGTGTACACGGAACTCACGGCGTTCGCCCGTGGCAGCGAGGCAGTCCTCGCTCCCCGCAGCGGTGAGCACAGCACGGCGGCTCAGCAGACGGCCGGTACGGCGCGGGCGACAGCGGCCGTACGACGCAGTCCTTCCGCCTTCCCCGGACTGTTCTCGCACGCCCCGGACCCGCAGCCACGCGTCCCCGGGCACATCACAGCGCTCTCCCGCCCCTCACGGACCAGGTGATCCCCCATGCCCGCAGAAAGATCCCGCCGCTCCCACGGCGCCCGTGCGAAGCCGAACGCCACTCGCGCGGGCGCCCGTTCGCCGCCCCGACGGAGGTCTCCCCCATGCCCAGCACCGAACCCCGTACCCGCGCAGCGGATGCCGAAGTCCTGGTCAGCCCCGGCTACCTCGCCGGCCCCGGACCCAGCACGGCCGTCTTCAACATCCTCGACAACGCCGCTGGTTGGACCAAGACCGTCGCCTTCGGCACCGACACCTACTACACCAGCCCGTGCCAGCGCGTCCGCGTCGCCAACCCTGTGGAGAGCCACTACGGCGGGTGGACCGTCTCCTACGCGGAGGACCCACTCGGCGTTCCCGACTGGATCACCACGTTCGATCGGAACACCCCCAGCGAGATCGTCGCCGCGTTCACCGAGCCCCTCGTCGACGGACTGCACAACAACTTCGCCGACTACCTCAGCGGCGGCAAGCACCACACGGGCACCAGCCCGGCCTCACTGATCGCACGCCATGGGTGGCAACCAGTACACGGCTCCCAGCCGTTCCGTACGCTCTCGCCCGACCGGCACGCCGCCTACCAGATGCAGGTGGGATGGCTCCACGAATACGACGAGCTGATCAGCCCCGCGAAGTCGACGTGGCACATGTCCGCCGGCCCTGACCCCGTCTTCGCGCCCGCCTGGCAGGCGTTCTTCAGCCGATTCACCCCGCAGCACCTCATCGCGGCGTCGGCCGCCGTGTTCACCGACCCCGCCCCCGTGCTGCGCACCGCTGAGCACATTCCGGACCGCCACCGCGCCCTGGTGTCGGTCACCCTCCCGGAGCCTGCCGCGCTGGTCCCGCGCGCCGCTGCGGCCCTCGCCCGCAGCGCGCATGTCCGAGCAGTGCCCGTGCCGCCGTCCCCGGCCGCGCCCGCCGTGCTCGCCCCGCACGCCGGACCCCGGCGCCAGCGATAGCGCCCCGCCCAGAGTTCTGGAGTCCCACCGTGCCCAACTCCGCCCGCTTCGAAGACGTCCAGGTCTCCCCCTTCTACCTCGCCGGCCCGACCTCCGATTTCACCGGCGACCCCGCCCTGGCGCCTCTCCTCGATCTCGGCTTCGCCGTGAACCATGACGACGCGCACAACGTGTACGTCTCCTCACCAGCCCAGGACATCCGGCTCGGCTACCTGCCGGAAGGGCCGGACCACACGCTGTGGAAGGTCACCGTCCACACCGACCTCTTCGAACCCCCGCGCTGGATGGCCACCTTCGACACGGCCACGCCCATCGAGCTGGTGACCGCGTTCACCACCGCCCTCGCCAACAGTCACGCCGAAGGCCCGGACTCCTACCTCACTGGAACGGCACTCCGGGCCGAGGAGGGACTCCGTCCGTTGACCGAAGCGGGCTGGAAACACGAATACCTGCGGGCCGAGACACTCCTGACCGCACCCGACCAACTCGCCGGGCTCACCTACTCGCGCCGCTTCCTCACCCCAGAGGCCGAACTGCGCGAAGACGCTGCCCGTTGGCTCCTGTGGGGAGGCCGGGACGGTTACATCTCACGCTGGTACGCCTCCTTCACCACCCACACACCCGTCCGTCTGATCGCGGCCACCACAGCACGCCTGGCCGACCCCACCCCCGTGATCCGGCACCCGCGCGACGTCCCCGCCCGAAACCGGGGAGCCGCTCACATCACCCCCGTGAGGCCGCCGGTGCCCACTCCACTGGATGTCCGCCGTGCCTCCGCCGCACGGGCCAGCTCCACCGTTGCCAAGCACCTCGTACGCGCCCCGGCGGCGCCCGCCCCAGCCGGTCCGGGCTCCCGCCTCCCCGTCCGCTCGCCGTACCGCCGATGACCGCGCCGGGCCGACCACCGCAGCAAAGTTGCAGACCGCGTGACCGGTACGACACTCGCTGCGTCCACCGCAGCCACCGCCACCACTCGCACTGACCGCCCGCCTCCTCCATCCACTGAGAAAGCAAGGATCATGTCCGATCCCACCGACCTGGCAGCCGCCGACCAAATGATCGAATCGGCCTGGGGACACCCCGTGGAGGATCTTCACGTGTACCTGCGCGAGGGCAGGGTGAACGACCCGGCCCTCGTGGCGGCCCTACGGATACGCGGAGCACTTGAAATCGATGGCACCGACATCGCGAACCACCGTGAGCGCGTGCACCGTTTCACCCGGCCCGCCCGCGTCCCGCTGTTCCACGACCTGAAGGGAATCGGTTCCTCGTCCTCCGACCTGCTGAGCGCCCACGCCAGCAGCCAGGCCCGCGTTCACGCAGTCCGATCCATCGTTGACGCCTACCCCGAGGGGTACCTGGCCGAAGGCCTGGCCCGGTCACTGAACCGGTCCGCTGCGCCGCGGACCGAGGCAGCGAGGGCGCGCTCGACCACCTCAGTGTCCGCATCGCCGAGGAACCCGCCGGGCACCGAATCCCCAGCACATCACGGCACGGGGGACAACAAGGGGCACGCTCCGCGCCGCTAAGCGTTTTCGGCCCGTCCGTGGCCGCCCGCTCGCGGTGCTCTCCCGTCCCCGGTTGCCAGCAGCCGCGTCAACTCCTCCACCGTCACCTCGATCCGCCGCCCATCGGCCATCCGGGCACGGCCCAAGGCTGCCGCCTCGACGTCATCGACGGCCTCGTCGTACACACGGATCTCCTCGTCGGCCAAGTCCGATCCCCCTTCCTCCAGGCTGCAAACGGTCGTTTCCGCAACAGCTGCGGGAACGACCGTTTCATTCCGCCTTCGACGGACATCAGCCGTCGCATCCGAGGCCAGTTCGCCCACGGCAGACGCGCGCTGCGGCCAACGAGTGGAGACCCCGCCCCAGACCATGTCAACGTACGGGAGCCCGAAAAAACCGCAGGTCAACGAAGGGTTCTCTGCTCGTGTCGCCCACCACCACCATCTCGTTCCAGCCTCTGTCCGAACCTCCGCTGCCCGCCCTCGGCGCACGGCAATGGCTCCTCGAATGCCACTGCGCCCGTCCCGTCACCGACCTCCTCCACGGCCAGGGCTGGGACGTCGTCACCGACCTGGACTGCAATGTCCACTGCTCCAGCCCCGACCGGCGCGTGTACGTGGGTTTCCTCCCCGAAAGCCGGGAGGCAGCGCGCGGCGAGCTGTGGCACATCCACGTCACGGACAAGGACGCCACCACGGCCTGGCGCCAGGCATTCGGGCCGGACACCCCAGCACAGGCCGTCGCCGGATTCCTCGCCGCCCTGATCGCCGTCCCCACCCATTACTGCACCTGCGTCTGACGGCCGCCCGGCAGCCGCCACAAGCCCTACCCACCGCCCGAGAGGTCGCTCCATGCCCCGCCATTCGATCACCGTGACCGCCTACCACTCCGACGACACCGTCTGCCCCTCCGAACACAAGCACACCAGAACCGGTGAACCGCTCACGGAGGGGTGCACGGGACAGGACCGCTTCATCTCCACGTGCAGCTGCACGACCTCGACTAGCAGCTCCTCGTCGACGAAGAACTACGCCATCGCAGAAGGCAGGCGCCACCGCGCCGCACAGCAGCAAGAGGAGTCACCGGCGCCGTCGAAGGGCCCAGCTGTGCTTCGCGAGCTGCTTCGACTCGACACGGACGACTGAACGCCGGCCACGCTCCCGCTTCACCCCCTCACCGCCCAGGAGACTCCCTTGCCCCACACGATCACCGTCGGCCACCTGATCCATCAGCTTCAGACCGTCGACCCCGACCTGCCCGCGTACTTCGCCGTCAACCCGGACTGGCCGTACGCCCACCGTATCGGCCGCATCGTGGAGATCACCGGAACGGACGGAGCCGTCTACATAGCCGAAAACGGCCAGGAGGGCGTTCTACCGCCCGCAGCCCGAAACCAGCTGGACTGGGCCAGCGTATGACTTGCCGCCCCCGCACCCAGCCCGCTGCGTCGCCGATCAGCTCCCAGGACCACCTGATCCTCAGTGACCTGGTCCGATACCCCATGCCACAGTCCGCACTCGGTGCCCTGATCCGCTCGGTTCCCCCGCTTCCCACGCAGCCGATCCGCACGGTGTGGGCAACCGGTCCAAGGGCCGGTTGCCTCCGCCCCGGCTCCGTCCTGCTGAGCTGGGAGCCCAGCCTCCCAGGCGGAATGAACGTGAACGCCCACCTCGGACTGGCCGCGACGGATGCCCTCCTCGCCAACTGGCCGGACCTTCACGGCGACTGGACCCCGGTCGTACACCCCACGGTGCTGGAGGTCATCGGTCTCTACGCCGCACTGTCCGTGGCCACTGACGCCCTGTGCCTCGCCAACCACCTGGCCGCCAGCTAACGATCAATCGTCTCGAACGCCACCAGGGCTGCCCCACGAACTGGGGCAGCCCTCGGCTCGTTGGAGTATCGAAGCTGAGCTGTGGAAAGCGGCCACACCCGACATCGTGCGAGCCGGGAAAGTCGCGACTACGGCCGGTAGATCGCCCACGTCTTGGGTGTCTCCGATACCTTCACCGCCGAAAGTTCGGGTAGTTCGTCACGCCATCTGTCGAAGATCCACTTGGCGAGGTTCTCTGCCGAAGGAGAGCACCCCCCCCCCCCATCGATTCGTTGAGGTGCCGGTGATCGAGGGTGTCGTCCATCCACTTCTTGAACGTGTCGAGGTCCCTGTAGTCCCGTACGAATCCCGGAGGGGTGAGCGCGTCATCCTCGGCCGAGAGTTCGAGGACGACGATGTAGTTGTGGCCGTGCATGCGTGCGCAAGGGTGCCATGCGGGCAGCTGGTCGAGCACATGGCTCGCGGAGAAGTGGAACTCCTTGGTTATGGTGTACACGCTTTCCGCCTCCCTCTACTCCTCCGTGCGGGAATCACCCTGGTCCCGCACTGTAACCGCGGATTCGGCGGGCACCGACGGCACATCCGCGAACAAGGCCTGGTTGAGCGGTACGGCGTTCAGGAAGTGGTCCCGTCGGCGCGGATCGCCGATGCTGTCCGCCTTGCGGCTTACCTCCGCGCGGGCCCGCACCAGCAGGCTGCCCGCCTCCTCGTCGTCGCCCGCTGCGGCCAGAGCGCGCGACACGTCGTACAGCACCTCTTCCGTGCGCAGGGCAGGCATCGCACCCCGCTCGACGAGGATCGCGTAAGCCGCACGGGCGTCGTCGACCGCGTTCCGGACATCGCCCTCCTCGAGCCGGAGGCGGCTGCGCAGGCAGAACGCGGCGATGCGGCTGCGGGCCATCTGCGTTGTCTCCGTCTCGACGAGTGTGTCCCCGATCAGCCGGAGGGCCTGTCCGGAATCCTCTCCTACGGCCGTGAGCACGTCCACGTACAAGTTGCGGACGATGGGCACCAGGTTGACCAGCCACGTCTCCTGGGTCTCAAGCCAGGCTGCCCGGATCCGCCAGAGCGCTTCTGGCGCACGCTCGGGTGTACGGGAGGCGATCAGGGCCAGGAGTGCGTTGTTGTAAGCGTGCCAGCCGCTGATGCTCTCGCCCTTCTCCTGGTGCTCCTCCTCGAAGCCCAGCGCCCTGGCAAGTACGGCCTCGGCTTCCTCCGTGTCGCCCAAGGCCATGCGCAGTTGAGCAAGATAGTTCAACGCTACGGGCAGCTCGCCGCGCATCACCTCACCGCTCAGCCGCTCCACGCAGCGCAACAACCGTTGCAGGGCTTCGTCGAAGCGGCCGGCGTCGAAGAGATTGACGCCGATCTGCATCTCATTGAGGTTGCGGGCGTGCTGAAGTACCGGGTTCGCGACGTCACCGAGTTCGGCGGAGGAGGCGTACAATTCTTCGGCCTCGAAAAGAACCCCCAGGCCGGCTTCCAGGTCGCGTTTGGGGAGCTGGCGACCGTACTCGACGAGCGCGACGTAGAGCACTTCGGTACCTTCTGGTCCGCACTCCCGGGCGAGGGTGACCGCCTCGTGGAGTTTTTCCAGCGAGGGCTCAAGGCCGCGTACCGCGAGAAGCGTCTTGCCGCGCAGCAGCGCGGTGCGGGCGATCAGCAACCGGTCACCGAGGCGGCGGGCCGACTCCTCGGCCTCGGCCGCCAGCGTGTCGATACCGGGTGCCTCCGGCCGGCTCCCGCTGCCCTTCCAGCGCACCTCTGTGAGGCTCAGCAGCAGTTCGGCAGCCTCCACGAGCCGCCGATCACGTTCCGGGCTTCCTTCGGGTAGCTGCCGAGCCGAGTCGAGGGCGGTCTGGCAGTACTTCTCCGCCTGAATGAACGACAGCTCCTCCACGGCCACGGACCGTGCAAGCCGGTAGTGGGCAGCAGAGCTCGCGGCAGCACGAGCCGGGCCGGCCGCGCGCAGGTGTCCGGCAATCATGACGCGGACTTCACGCGGAAGATCCTCACCGCTACGCGGCAGTCGTTCCAGGGCTTCGGCTATACGAGCGTGCCGCAGCAGCAGCGCCCCCTCGTCCTGCTGCTCTTGCCGGATGCACGACTGGAGAGCACGGTGCTCGAAGTCGTACCAGTCGACGTGCAATGTGTCGGCCCACCGTGGCATGTCCGCACGACGCCGTTCGCGCACCAGCCCGTGCTCGCGCCCGACGCGGTGCAGCAGGTCCTGAACACGGATCTGGGGGATTCCGGTCACTTCGGCGAGCGTGTGCGAGAAGAAGAACTCGCCTGCGGTGGCTCCGAGAACAAGCAGTTCACGGACTTCGGGGTCGATGCGCAGGAAGCGTTCCCTGAACGCGTCCGGCAGTTCGTCCGGCAGCGGCACGTCCGTCCCATAGCCGGGGCGCCACAGCTTCAGGACCTGGTCCACGAAGACCGGACGCCCGGCGGTCAGCGAGTGCACCTGCTCCGCGAAGCCGACGGGAACGTCTTGGCCCTGTAGCCGGACGCTTACCAGCTCTCCGACGGCCCAGTCCGGTAGGGGCGGGACCCTGTGGCGTGCCACCAGCAGATTGTGTCTCCTCTCCCACACATGGAGCAGCTGCTCGACCTGGGCACCACTCACCGTCGACGACGCGTACGAACCGATACCCAGCACCAGGCTGAGCGGCTCGCCTTCGAGGTTACGCAGCAGCATGTTCAGGAGTTCGCGGCTCCCCTCGTCGAACAGCTGGACGTCATCGATCAGCAGCAGGAGCGGTAAGCCGTCACGCGCCTCCGCCAGCAGCGCTTCGACGATCCCGTAGGTCATGGCCATCCGCGGCGGCCCCAAGCTGTCTCCCGGGACGGACCCGGTGCCAACGGCCGCCTCGGCCGCCGCCCGCCACGCCTCGACCACGCCTCCGAACCCAGGAATGGCGGCGGACAGCAGAACCGGTGTGGCAGCAGCGGCGCCTCGTCCCATCGCGCGGGCCCACATCGATCTGCGCTTCCCGCCGCGTGACGATGAACTCAGTTCGTCGAGAGCGTCGAGAAACGGTCCGTACTCGCCTCCCCTGCCGAGCCCCGGCACACAGCTCACCAGCACCACGCGGCACGCTCCGCCGGACCACCGGCGATGCACCTCGGCCAGCAGCGACGATTTGCCGATGCCCGAGTCACCCTCAACGACCAGGACACTGCTGCTCCCCTCCTCCAGTCTCCTCGCGACGCTCCCGATCACGCTCAGGCTGTCCTCACGGTCGACGAACACCGCCGCCACTGCGCCCCCTCACCTCACCGTCTTGACCATGCACCACGTCAACAACACGCAGGGTCAGGGTATTTGACACAAGACGATCTACGAAAGCTTTCCGGGTCGCGGCCCAAGAGCCGCAGTGAACCAGGCGGGATACAGCTGGCTCCTCCCGGCGAAACACCAAGGTGACCAGGCCTCAGCACCATCGCCGACTTCGAACGAAACATCGAGCGGACCCTGGATGCCTGGTCGGTACGCAGGGTCAATGCTGTGTCCTACGACCAGACACAGCCGAACTCCACGTCGGCGACCGCCCACAGACCGGACACGACACGGGCATGCGGGCCGTTCTTCACGCGTCCTTCGCCATCCCGCTCACCAGCATGTGTCTGCGCAGGGAGGACAGCCACCCCGGTTTCGTCGTCCTGGACTCCCCCTTGGCCACCGACCGGGAGCCCGGAATGCGGGATGCCGATCTGCCCGACGGGGTGATGCAGCACTTTTACCGCATCCTGCTGACGGACTTCACCGGCCAGGCGATCGTCGTCGAGAACAGCGATCCGCCAGCGCACATCGAGGAGCAGGCACAGGTTTACATGCTCAGCCGGGAAGCACGCGGACACCGTTTCGGCTTCTTCCCCCAGAGTTCCTCTCCGGCGGCTCCGGAAGGGTAGCCGGGGTGACGGAGCAACGCTCAGCGCAAGTGGGGTGCCCACCTGCAGCCGGGACCGGAGGATGGCAGGAGGAGCGGACGCCGCCCGCCGAGTAACGATGCGATTGCACTCGTCAATCCAGATAGATGCCGATGTACGTGCCGTCGTAGCCCGTGGCTCGGGCTGCAGCCTCCAGGCTCGGATAGTCCTGCCCTCCGACGTCGATCATCGCGTCGTAGTCCGAGCGGGTCAGCTCGCGCTCGACCCACTGATGTGCGCAGCGGCAGCGGATGCTGATCTCGTTGCGGTCGCAGATCACCATCCAGTCGCGCCGAGCGCCGCACTGCGGGCACATCACAGGGATCCCCGTGATGACGATTTCCTCGGGGTGGGTGGTGGCGCGGAGACGGATGTTGCCGTCGCCGAGTTGCGTCTCCTGCTGGAGTCGAAGCAGGGGGTCGTCTCCAAAGACCGTCTCCGGCAGAACGGTTCTCTGGGGCTGATGGCCTTGGTCGAGCATCTACATCGTCTCCTTCTCCATGTCTGACCAGCACTAACAGGCACTGGCGGTCGGTGTCCAGCTGTTTTCGTGCTGGTCAGCGCCTCGGCCCTCGGCGAGGGTCGACACGGTGGGTTCCGACCGGTGTCGCTGGGACCTGCGGCGTCGAGGGTTGGGGTCGCGACTGTGTTGTCCGCGCTTTCGTACGGGCGCGGGACTCATCCGCCGGGGCGGGCAGCTTGCCAATCCGGCGCAGTCGCCAGACGAGCACGTCGGTGACGCTGTCCGCGGTGTCCAATTCGCGCCATTCGATGGCCTGCTGGAGGAGTGCGTCGGGGTCGTGTCCTGCTCGCTCGGCCTGGTCGAGGGTGGCGGCGAGGGCGTCCCAGCCCGGTTCGCGACGTATGCGGTCGGCTTGCTGGGGCAGGACGGTTCCGAGGGTGCCGGCGTACCGCTCTCGTACGTGTTCGGGGAGCCGCCGGCCTTGCTCGCGCATCAGGTTCATGGGAACGGCGGAAGCCGATCGGTAGGCGGTGCGCAGGTGTTGAGCGGCTCGTTGGGCTGCGGCTGCCTGCTGGGCGTGACCGCGGGCGGAGTGCCAGCGAACCGCGGCGATGGCGATGAGGACCATCGTGGACAGGAGCATCGCGGTGGCGCCGCCGTCTTCGCCCTTGCCGAGGGAGTTGCCGGCGCGGATGATGCCGCGGGCGGCGGAGCGGATGGCTCGGTTGTCTGCGCGCTCGGCGCGGATGTGGGAGCGGGTGGCGCGTTCGAAGACGCGGGCGGCCTCGACGAGTTCCTTGCGGGTCAACGCCGGGGAGGTCTGGGCGATGGCGTCGAGGAGTTCACCGACACCGACCAGTTGGGCGGCGGAGTCCTCGTCGTCGTCCCCGTCGAGTGTCGACACCGCCCGTTCGGCGACCGCAGCAGCCTGGCGACGGGCGCGGGCCGGGCGGGGCACTCGTTCGTCGGTGTGGTCGGTGATGTGCGCATCATCGTCGGGCAGTCCGGCGTCGAGGCGCTGTCGGATCCTGGGGAGGGAGAGGTCCTGGGCGAGTTTCGAGCCGGAGAACCAGATAGGTTCGCCGTCGCGGTTGCGGTCGCCGGGGAGGGCGACCTTGTATCCGAGGGTATCGCCGGACGGGGCAATGCGCTGTTCGACCCGAAGGCCAGCTTCGGCGAGGCGGCAGAAGAACTCCTCCTCGCTGGCGGCTCCGGCCAGAGCGTGGCGGACGCTCTCCCTCAGCGTTTCTCGGGGTGTCTCCGTCCGACCGGATCGCTCGGCTTTTGAGCGTTCGGCGCTGGTGGGGCGCTGGGCGGCGGTACGGTCGCCGCCGTCGAGGATCTGCAGGCCGAACTCGGCTTCGATCTTTCGGCATTCGGCCTGGGCACGGATGCCGTCCTCGTGGCGACGGGGGCGGCGGCCGTCTTCGCGGACGAGGGTGGCGACGAGGTGGATGTGGTCGTCGGCGTGGCGTACGGCGATCCAGCGGCACGCCTTGGCGTCGCCTTCCTCGGCGATGCCGGTGGCGTGGACGATGCGTCGGGCGACCTCGGCCCATTCGGCGTCGGTGAGTTGACGGTCGCCGGGCGCAGTGCGGACAGGGCAGTGCCACACGTGCCGGGCCGGACGGCGGTTCTTCGGCAGGGCCCGAACGGGAAGGTCGAGCCGATCGGTGAGCTGCTTGAGCGTGGCGTCCGGGTCGCGTCCGGGGTCGGGGGCGAGCCCTGGCATCCAGGATGCGACGAGGTGGGGGTCGGTGTGTTCGTCCCGACGGCCGGGTCCGTAGAGGTAGTTGAGCAGTCCGTATGTGCGGCTGCCGGTGGAGATGTCGGGGACCACTGTCAGCGTCGCGCCATCTCTGTGGCGGCGGCTTCGATGCGGGCGGCAGCACGCAGGACACGGGCGACCGCCTCGTCCGCGTACTGTGCCTGACCGCCGGAGTTCAGGGCACGGGCGACCTGGTTGAGGTTGTTGCCGGCGCGGGCGAGTTGGGCACTGGCCGCCATCAGTTCCTCCACTCGGCCACGCTGGTCCAACAGCCATGTCTTCGGACCGCCTTGGGCCTGGGCGACCGCGACCGCGGCGTCGGCAAGGAACCCGGCGGTCTTCAGACCGACGGCTTCAGCGGCGCGCTTCACGATGTCGAGTTCGTCTCGGGTCAGGCGGACGCTGCGGACTTGGTCGCGGTGGACGCTCTGGCGCAGACGGGGGCGCGTACGCGTCGCGGCACTCGGCTCTGCTTCTCCTTCTGGCTGCGATCCGCCCTCGGTCGCAGCCTTCGAGCCCGGCGCCCCCTGGTGCCGGGTCTCCCCCGCCCCTCCCGGGGCGGAGGCATGCCCTTCCGAAACTCCTCCGCGGCCCTGGGCAGCGGAGGAGTTTCGGAAGGTACAGCTTGCTCGGCTTCGTGCCGAGCAGGGGTCTTGCTGCAGGTCGGAGGTGGTTTCGGCCGACTCGGGGCGCGTCATCGGGGCGTCTGGGCCTTCGTACGGCGCACGTCGTGGAGGACCTCGGCGACAAAGTCGAGGGCGAGGACCGGGTGGTGCAGGGTTCGGGGCGTGCTGGTGGGGGTTCGCTGCACGGTCCAGGTGCCGTCCGGGTCGGGTTCGGCGCGGTGGAGGTGTCCGTACTGCCGAAGCACGGTGATCCAGGCGTCGGCTTCGGCGGGTGTGGCCGGTGTGGTGCGCATCGTGTGCCTCCGGTACGTGGACGGAAGTTGGCGGGGTGCGGAGCGGGCGGCCGGGTTGGTCCCATTGGCCGCCCGCTTGTCCGGGCTGGTCGGTCAGCCGTTCTTGGTGGCCGAGTCCTGGCCGGTCTCGGCGCGGAGCTGGCGCATCAGGGCGGTCAGCCGGTCGTTGGCCAGGGTTTTGCCCTGTCCGCGGATGGCGTCCGCGACGACCTCACGGGTGGTCTTGCCCGCGTCGGCGACCGCCCGGCGGGCGATCGGCAGGAGGGTGTCCGTCGGCAGGGCGGTGTCCGGGCCGCCGTTGTCCGGGGTCTCCGAGGCGATGTCCGGACTGGTCTCCGGCTCGGTGACCGACGGGGCGGCCAGCCGCAGGCGGGCGACCGGGGCAGGTCTGCTGACCGGCTGTCCGCCCAGGTCATCGGTGTCTCCGCCGTTCGTCGACTCCGGCCCCGGCACGCTCTCGGGGTGTCCCGACAGCTCCTCCCGGTCGACCGCTCGCGGTACGTCCCGGCCGGAGGTGACCGCCGGGCGGCTGCTGTTCCGACCGGAAAGGGCGGCCGAGTGTCCGGCGGTGACCGGGACCCGCCGGTGTCCGTCCGCCGCGAGCGGGGTCTCCGGTCGGTCAGCGGTGACCCGGTCGGTCCGGACGCCGAAGGTGTCCGGGTCTCCGTGGTGGCCGGCTTCGGTGACCCGCCGGGCGATGAGGATGTACAGGTGGACGGCTCCGGCCAGAGCGAGCGGGGCGAGCGTGGACAAGGCGCCGACGGTCACATCGCCCAGCCGTAGCCCGCCGCCTTCGGGACGCTGCTGGTTGAGGCGTACGGCGTGCAGGGAGTTGGCCCAGATACTGGCGGCCGTCGCCGTGCCGAACAGCATCCACACGTACAGGCGGGCGGCGAAGGAGGCGGTGCGCAGGACCAGGAGAGCGCGTACCCCGTACGCGATGAAGCCGTCGATCACCAGGGGGAAGACGAACGTGAGGGGCCCTCGGACGTGAATGGCGGTGGCCATCTGCTGCAGGGCGTCATACGAGAGCGCGCACCCGGCGCCGCCGAGGGCGACGATCGCGGCTCGGTCCCAGCCGGTGATCCGCGCCGGTATAGGCGCGCTGCGACTCACGCGGCCGTCCCGAGGTCGCCTCGTGCGGGTGTCTCGGCTGGGGGTGCCTTGAGCACCTGGGTGGGGCTCTTGGGCTTCTTCTTCCCCTTGTTCGCCTTCTTCTGCTGGTCGACGGCCCGATTGCGGATCTCCCGGCGGGTGCGGCGGTAGAGCTTCTCGGCGTGCTCATCGGTGACCTTGAGCAGCCAGGCGAGCCGTTCGGCGGGCATCTCGGCCTGGTAGGCGGCGCGGACGACGGCGTCGCGTTCCGCCTGGGTGAGGTGGATGTCGCGGCCGGCCAGTACGGCGTTCACGCGGGCGTAGTCGAAGCGGCTCTGGAGGTTGCGGTGCAGGGGGTCGCGTTCCTCTTCGGTCATGCCGCCCCGGATGCCGTCGCGGTCCCCGATTTCGAGGGCGGCGTCCAGGCAGGTGGCACGGACGGGGCACTGCGCGCACAGGGCCTTGGCGTCGCGGATGCGGTCCATCTCGTCCGGCTCGGGGAAGAAGAGGTCCGGGTCGACCTGGTGATGGGGCGTCGAGCGGCAGGCGGCACTCTCGTGCCAGGTGTGGTCGCCGAGGGTGCGCGGCATCTGGTTCTCGGTGCTGTGCATGTGGGGGTCTCCGGTCACCCCGGGCGCGTTTTGGGCATGCGCGGCCCAGGGGTTGGTGCGTGAAGGAGGCGGAAGCGGTGGCAGCCGGTCGCGGCAGAGCTCAGCTGGCAGCGATGCGGCGACGCTCGGCTGCGAGGGCTCTTCTGCGGTCGGGACCGTCGAGGATGACCTTGTCGGTCATCTCGGTCAGCCGGGAAGCGACCCGGTCGCCGATGTGCTGGCGCAGGTCGGCCATGCCGAGGTTGGTGGTGATGAGGGTCGGGAGCATCTCGTTGTAGCGGCGATTGATGAGCCGCATCGTGATCTCCTCGGTCCACTCGCTGTTCTTGGCCGCGCCGAGGTCGTCGATGATCAGCAGCGGGCAACGGGCGAGATCCATCAGTTCCCGCTCACCGTCGTGCCCGGGGCGGGGTCGCAGCTCCGCGTACAGGTCGGCGGCCGTGGTCGCCTTCCATCGCAGCCGGACTCCGGCGATGAGCAGCGACCGGACTGCGCCGTACGCCTGGTGGGTCTTGCCGGTTCCGGTGGTGCCGACGATCAGCAGCGAGCGTCCCTGGGCAAGGCCCGGGGCTCCCGCGATCCCGGGCCGCCCTGCCTGGGCGACTTCGCGGACCCAGGCGGCGACCGCCGGATGGTCGGCGACGGCGGCCTGATAGCGGGCCGGGATGCGGGCCTGCGCCGCCTGGAGGGCGGGGATGGGCTCGACCGGGTCGATGAGCGGGGCGGTCGGGTCGATGCCCCGGGAGGTGAGGATGGTGGCCAGGCGGCGGGCGATGCCGCCGACGGGCTGAGCGTCACGGTCGCGCATCACAGCTCCTCGGCGTAGGCAGCGGCAGGGTCGGCGGGGTTGGCCCAGGCCCGGTGACCGGGCACGTTAGGCCGCGATTCCGGCCGTACCAAACCGGCCGGAGTGGCGTTCATCGCCTCGTGGACCAGGCTCGGCAGGGTGCTCGGGTGCAGGCCCTTGGCTCGGTGACGGGCCAGCCCGGCGCGGATGTGGTCGGGGGCTATGCCCTCGGCGAGGAGTTTGGCCGTCTCGCGTCGGAGGTGACCGAGCACGCCGCTGGGCGGGCGGTGAGCACAGGCGGCGGCGTACTCGTCGATGAGCAGCTCTGTCGAGACGGTCTCCGGTGCGGTGGCGCTTGCGCCTCCCGAAGGAGAAGTAGTTCCTAGATCCAAGTTCCTAGGTCCTAGATCCGGACGGTGAGGTCTCACTGCAGGCTCACTGAGTCCTCCGTGAGAGCTCCGCGAGGACTCACGGAAGGCATCTTGACCTGGGGTTTCACGGTTCACTGAGGGCTTATGCGGAGTGCGTGAGGGTTCACTGAGTCCTCCGTGCGCCCTCACGGAGGACTCAGCGACTGCTCCGTGCGCCTGCGGTGCATCCGCATCGCGCTGCTCGACCTCGTGGGTCGGGCAGGCGGGGAAACGAACGCCGCTCGGACGGTTGATCCGCTGATGCCGGCGCCAGGTGACGATGTGCAGATACCGCTTGCCGTCGTCGTCCTCGTAGCGGCAGATCAGGTGGGCGGAGGCGAGCTGGGACAGGTCGTCCTCGACCTCCACAGGGCCGTGCTCCGGGCGCAGAGACCACAGCAGCCCGGCGAGAACGGCAGGTTGGTCGCGGAAGCGGCCGTGGTCGTCGGCCTGGGTAAGGAGGCCGAAGAAGGTTCGCTCTGCCGCGATCGAGACGGCTGCAAGGGACTCGGAGGCGAAGGCTTCTGGCTTGATCGTTCGGATCCGGGCCACGGTCAGCGGCCTCCGTCCACGACGGCACATGCCTCTGCGGCGGGCCGCAGGGCCCCAGTGGTCAGGTCGAGGTCGTGCGCCTCGTCCCAGTTCGCCTCGGGGTGGGCGCGGATCACCCAGCGTGCGGTGGTCACGCGCTGAGCCCGGTTGAGGGGTACGAGCTGCCCCTGTTCGTCGTACGCGCGGGTGTAGGGGCTCGGCCAGGTCTGACTGGGCTGGTGCTGCGAGACACGGACGGTGCGGGCACCGGGCACCATGTCCGCGAGGAGAACAGCCAGGCGGTGCCGGCGGGTACCGGCGGTGGGGTCAAGGGTCTTGGCGGGCTGGGCGGCGAGCGCCCTTCCGGTCCAGGACTCGGGCATGCGACAATTCCTCACTCGTAGGTGGGGTGGGACGGCCGTTCTCGTCGAAAAGGTCAGCCGATTCGCCCCGGTTGTGAATCCGCGCCCTCAGGGGTGGCGGGCCTGGCGCCCGGAAGCTGCTAACTTCTGGGCGCCCGGCCTCATCTCCCGCTGAAAAATGCGGACTTGATGTCCGATGTGGCTCTGGTTTCCTCCCCTGAGCGGGTTCTGATTCGGCGGTTTCGCCGGCGGACCAGCAACATATGTATGCCGCTCGCAACACTCCAGCGGACAGCGGGCAGTGGGCCGATTCGACGCCAACTCGACATATACCGCTGGGACGGTGCGTTTCCGTTCCGAACAACTGAACCGAGCGCAGCCTTCAACTCGGTGGCCATCAAGCCGCTGCGCGGGCGATGGAGGGCATAGGGGTATCTGACCAGAAGGGTTTCCGGAAGCACTACCGAACTACGCTTCCGCTCTCACGGCTCATCCGCACCCGATATTCACCAGCGCGGGCGTGCCAGTTCATAACCAACACGGCGCACTGGAACGCCTTGCGCCCGCGAAGCTAACGGCACGTCAATACGGGCTGCAGCCTCTGCACCACTCGCAAGTCCCGCCCGAACGGCCATACGGTAGGCCGCCGGTTGAAGCAGAGACATACGAAACTCCTTGCGTGACAGCCACTCTGCAAGTACCGCGCACGGGCACTGAGCAGCCGTAATGTGATCTCACTGCCCCGCCGCAAAGCTGGAGCACGTACCGTCTGGTGTCCGAGGAATACGACCCCTCCGGCGCCGACTACGCCCTGCGAAAGCCCCGCACACAAATCAGCGCGGGACCCCCGCAGATCGACCCCCTCGGTCTCGGCGCCTCAGAAGATCGAAAGGCGAAGACCGGGAGAGCGTGCGAGGCTCCCCGTTTTTCGCTAAGCTGAAGCTATTACTAGTCCCAGAAAAAGTCAACACACCGAGATTCTCTCGGTTTGCCGAAAAGCGAGGCTCGATGTCTGCTCGCCACTTCGACAGAGACCACGTGCGCACTGTGCGGCGTGCCGCCAACGTCGCGCAGACCGACGTGGCGACGGCCGTCGGCGTAGCGGGCTCGACGGTCGCCGGCTGGGAGACCGGGTTGGCAACTCCCGATCCGGAGAAACTGCCTGCCTTGGCGAAGGCACTCGACCGGGAACTGGACAAGTTGTTCCCTCGCACGGGCCTCCCCGATCTGACCGACCTGCGATGCGATGCCGGCTACTACCAGTACGAGACGGCGACGCTGATCGGGACCAAGAGTGCCGGTCCCGTGGCGGGAGCCGAACGCGGGGAACGGCGACTGAAGGACAAGTACGTTCCGGCCTTGGCGGCGGCCTACGGGGTGAGCGAAGAGGAGCTGCGGCGAGCAGAGGACCGATCGATCGCCAAGGCGCGGGGCGGTGAAGCCGAATTGGAGGCCACCGGGACTGCTCTGGGCTCTGCGGGACCGCCCGGCACACTGGCCGAGAAGATCACCCTGGTCCTGGAGCGCTCGTACCCCGGAGAACAGGGGCCTCCGACGGACGCGGAGATCGCCGACGCGGTCAACGCCCGTGCTGGAGCCCGGGTCATCTCCGCAGCAGGGGTTCTGGATCTGCGTACCGGCGCAGTAGAAACGGCTTCGCCTGTGGTCCTTGAGGGCCTGGCAGCGTTCCTCGGTGTGTCGCCGATGTACTTCCAGCCGGATGATGCCGTGGCCCGTCAGGTCTACGAGGGCCTCCAGCTCCTGTCGGCGTCGAGGAAGGGGGCCGTCGGCCGGGTCAAGGGGCGCGGGATGGGTTCTCAGGGGCTGCCGACGAACGTCATGGAGTTCGTCAACAACCTGGTCACGGAGTTGGAGGAGAGAGAGCCGGACGCGAACGAGTAGCGCCTGTCCGAAGCCCGGCTGAAGGCCCCGGACAGGATGCGCGTCAGCTACTACACAGGGTCTGCTCTCTACAGCTCGTGATGCCGACCCGCGGCGACCACGGCGCGGATCGCACGCAGCGCGTCGAGGTCTTCGAGGGGGTCTCCCTCGATCACCAGCAGGTCCGCTCGGAATCCAGGAACGATCCGGCCCGTCGTCCCGCCCAGTCCCAGCGCGTCGGCCGCGTCGGCTGTCGCCATGTCGAGGATCTTGCTGGTCGGCAGGCCCAGATGCGCATAGAAGGACAGGGCAGGCACCAGCCCGTCGAATCCTGCACGCTGGACTCCCGCGTCGGTTCCGGCGACGAGCTTGGCGCCGGCTTCCGCCATCTGCCGGACCAGATCAAACATGGCCGCCGCCCGCTCCTCACCGAAGAATCGCGGGAGCATCTGCCAGTGGGGGCTCACGGCCGGGCAGACCGCGATGCCGTCGTCGACAATCTTCTTCAGGACGTCCTGCCGGAGGTCGAAGCCGTCGCCCGTCATCCACGTGCAGTGCTCGATCGTGTCCACGCCCGCTTCCACGGCCGCGGCGATGCCGTCCGTACCGTGCGCGTGCGCGGCCACCGGAACGCCGGCCTGGTGGGCCTCGTCCACCAGGGCCTGCAACTCCTCCCAGGTGAACTGGCTCTGCCAGCTCTTCGGCCCGTCCTTGGTCAGGCCGCCTCCGGTGACCATCGCCTTGATCACGCCGGCACCCGCCGCGATGTTGCGCCGTACGAGGTCGCGGACCTCGGCCACGCCAGAGACCTCGCCCCCGAGGAAGTGGCAGTGTCCCCCGGGCGGGGTCGCAGGCGTTCCCGCCGAGACGATCCGAGGGCCCGGCGTGCCGCCTCGGGCGATCTCCTCGTCCAGGCGGAGGGCAAGGCCGTTGCGGTCGCCCAGGTCGCGGGCCGTCGTCACGCCGCTGCGCAGGAGCTGCTCCGCACGGCGCCGCATGTCCTTCAGCAGGGTCTCGTCGGTGGACTCGTGGAGCGTGGTCACGGGATCCGTGCCTCCGTCGAACGCGAGGTGGACATGTGCGTCGATGAGACCGGGCACGACTATTCCCTCGGGGAACGCGAGGTGCACCGCGTCCGCGTCAGCCTGCTCCGCGATCTGCACACGCGGCCCCACCGCCGTGATCGAGTCGCCCTCGATGAGGATGGCGCCGTCGTCCAGGTACGTCCCGGAGTCGACAAGGACTCGGCCTGCGGTGATCAGCATCTGAACTCTCCTTGGCTTCAGTGATTAGGCCGGCAGACGCAGCGCGTCCGACACGGCGATCAACTGACGGACGTCTGCTTCCCGGTTGTCCTCCGTGGGCACTGCCAGCGGTACCGCCGGACGTGGCGCAAGGGCTCCCTTTCCGATCATGTTCACGGCGTGCCGAAGGCGGTCCGCCAACACGGCAGGAGGCAGGTCGAGCACTTCGGTGTCCTCCGACGCGTCGGCCAGGTAGGGGCTGACGTCAACCAGTCCGTCACGACACTCCACTATCCGCCGGTGGTAGCGACGGTGCACGCCACGGGCCCGCCACCGATCCCACAGTTCGGAGGAGGCAGGCTGCAGCACGTTCTCGGGATAGGCCTCGGCGAGCAGTTGCCACAGCGAGGCCAGCCGACGGTGGTCTCGGCGACGCCGCAGCCAGAGCCGCACCGCCGTAACCCTCCCGCGGGCCCCCGGATAAGTGACACCCACGAAGAACAGCAGGATGGACACCACAAGAAGGAACGCGACACCCGCCATGAGCGGCTGCGGCACGGCCTTACCACTCCAACGGATGACGACGAAGATTGCCCGGACGGCGCAGGCCATCGCCATTACGCTCAGACCGATGGCGGCCATCCACAGGCCCGTGGCGTGCGGACGCCTCGACAGTCGGGCGTAGCGGCAAGTCCACCGGCCGGCCACGCCGAGGGCGTACATGAGGTACAGGCCGGCGCCGCCGTAGAAGAAGGCGATCTGCGGGATCGTCATGTCCGCCGTGCTGAAGGAACCGGCGAACACCTCGTGCGGAACCGACAACGCGGCGACCGTGATCGCCACTGCCACGGCTCCCACAACGAGGGCTTCCCACCTGGCGCGCAGCCGCCCGGCCCGCTCGTCGGCCGAGTACAGGTAGAAGCACATGAGGAAGTAGACCGTGAGCAGGAGCAGCACGTTCTGGATCAGCTTCGCGGTGCCGTGCCCGGCCACGGTGTCGACGCCCGAGGCGCCACCGGGCATGGCCAGCGGATAGGACAGCGCGGCGCTCAGCAGGCACAGTGTGACGGAACGAAGCGGCTTGTCATGGGGTGCTCTCGACCACTGGTAGAGCTTCCAGACGACGGCAGCGGCGAGGCCCAGGAGGATCAATCCGGTCACGGGTCAGAGCCACCCTCGTCGGTCACCCAGCGCCGCCTGAACACGTCGGACCGAGGGGTCCTCCGACAGCGGGGTGACGTGATCAAGCACCGACGACCACTCCAGGATGATCGTGGCCGCGAGTTCGACGGCACACTCCTCCCCGTCGTCGTACGAGCACCGGCGCGCCACACGCCGGATCAGCGCGGGGTCGAGCACCGGGATCATCGTGGCCCAGCCCTCGACGAAGTCGTCCGGGGGTTCCTGCTCCTCCTCGCCCGGCTCGTCCTCGGCCACGATGATGTGGAACACCTCGTGCAGGATGATGTGGTCCTGGTGCAGAGGAGTCGTTTCCTGCTGGTAGAGGACCACGTCCATCTGCGGCATGTCGACCCACAGCCCCGACGGTCCAGGCTTCTCCAGCGGGAAAGGCCGCAGGACGATCGGGCGTCCCCGTCTCTCCCCGAGTGCCCGGCACAGTTCCTTCACGTCCAAGGGGGGCTGGACGCCGAGGTCCTGGAGCTCTCGCCGCAGCCGACGGTGCAGGTCTCGCTCCACCGTCCGCTTCTGAGCTGTCCGCCACCGACCCAACCGCCGACGGCTCACTCCGCCCTGCGCAGGCACCTCGGGTTCAGCCGCGTCGCGGTCACTTTTTCCCGGCCACATCAGTAATCCCCTTCGTACCAGCCGTGGATGGCTCGTCCAGGAAGCCGGGCAACGGCCGCGCCCGTTTCGAATCAGGTCCAGTCCCCGCCGCACGACGCAGCCACAAGTGATCACGGACATCGAGGCCAGTACGTCGCTCCAGGCCGCGCACGCCCCCTACCCATGGACAGCAGAGGTGCGCACCCGAGATCTCCAATCATCGAAAGTCGCTAGCGCGAACATGCAATGACGCGACATCAAGTGCCCTCGGCAGGCTTCGGGAACTTCATCGGACACTACGCGAAGCCCACGTCATGACCTGTCTGAAAGTCGCCCATCAAGCCGCAGAGACACCCAAACAACAAATCACATCAAATCATCACAGCAAGATGTCGATCATGCTTTTGAGCTGGCACTTCCTGCGCCTGACGCGCCCACGCCAAGCATCGTGAGGGATGCTAAGTTCGTTATAAATTCGAGATTTTTGCACCATGAGCACATGGGGCAAAAACTTCTATCAATGCTTAAATCTCCCAAACTCTTGGGTCGAAGGGTGAAGTGTGGCCCTAGCCACTTTCAGACAGCCTGGACATCATTCACGATTAGGATTCCCTGCCATGCACACCGAGATAAACCGCCAAGGTGACGGCTACCTGAAGTTCTGGAACGAGTACCACTTGTGCACCCTGACGACGCTTCGGCCAGACGGCCGCCCGCATGTCGTGCCGGTTGGGGTCACCGTGGACGCCAACTCCGGTATCGCTCGGGTTATTACTCGCAAATCGAGTAGGAAAGTCGCCAACCTTCAGGCAGCGTTGCCCGACCAAGCACGCGTCGCCGTCTGCCAAGTGGACGGAGGACGCTGGGCGACGCTGGAGGGCACGGCCGAGGTCCGCACCCACCCAGCCGCTGTCGACGACGCCGTGACGCGCTACGGCAAGCGGTACGGGCGGACTCCGGCTCCGGATCCGGAGCGCGTGGTCATCGAGATCACGATCGACCGGGCCATGGGGCATGTCGATGTACCCAAGTCCATGACCAAGAACGCTGTGGCCTGACGGAGCTGTGGACCAGCTGCGGGGCCCTGGCCTCCCCTCAGGTCGGGCGAGACCGCCCGTCGAGGGTCAGCCTCGCCCAGTGACGCCAGCGACCTCCGCACCGCGTCGACCAGCGACGCCGCCCGCACATCGCCGGGGTCCTCGATGATGTGGTTCATCACATAGCCGAAGGCGATGCTCTGCTCGTGGGCATAGCCAGCGAAGGCGAGCAAGCCGCCCCGGCCAGCGTGGCCAAAGGAGTTGGGTCCGGTCATGAGGTTGGTCTCGGTGGGCAGCATGTCTCCGGAGCCGAACCGGCTCGGCACCACCATCACCAGGTCCGTCCCAGTGGCCGTCAACGGCCCGCGCCTTGGTCACCGACGCGAGGGTCTCCAGGGTGCTCAGGCGTACGCCATCCACCTCGCCGATCGACGCGGTGTACATGCGGGCCAGCCCGCGTGCCGTGCCGATGCCGTTGGAGGCAGGGAGTTCCGCGGCCTGCACCTCAGACAAGTTGAAGTCGATCTCGGCCGGGTCGGTGGCCGCGAACGCCCTGTTGCTGAACGCATTCGGGTCGAGCATGACGGCGACCAGCTCGCGGAGTTCTTCAGGGATCGACTACGTAGGTGCGGTGGTGAGGTCGACGTCCGGCTGCTGGTACATCATCCGGCTTGACCTGATGGCGATTCTCGAAAACGGCTCTGGCCGCATTGCCGGATGCTGTTGGTGATCTTCGCTCTGTGGGGTGAAGTCGCCTGATTTAGCGTTCGGTTGGGGCCGCGTCGTGCTCTGGTGTCTTGAGCTGGGCAGGTTCGGCGATCGGGGGGCCGCAATGGCGATGGGTTATGCACCGGGGCGGTTGATCCCGCTGTTGACGGTGCGGATGGCACAGGCGAGCAATCCGCGGGGCACGACAGCGATGTGGATGCGGGACCGGCTGGATGGCCTGTTCACCGACGAGGACTTCGCTGGCTGGTATCCGGCCGACGGACGCAGAAGGCTCTCGCCCGCCCGGCTGGCGTTGGTGTCAGTACTGCAGTACGCGGAGAACCTCACCGACCGGCAGGCCGCCAAGGCCGTACGCTGCCGTCTGGACTGGAAGTACTGTCTCGGCCTGGAGCTGGACGATCCGGGATTCGACCACTCCGTGCTCAGCGAGTTCCGAGCCCGGATGGCCGAAGGAGACCGAGCCGATCGCCTACTTTCCCGTCATGGTGGACCGTCTTGTGGCGGCGAGGCTGGTCAAGCGGGGCGGCCGACTGCGCACCGAATCCACCCACGTACTCGCCGCAGTCCGCAGGCTCAACCGCGGTGAACTGGTCGCCGAGAGCCTGCGCTGCGCGCTGAAGGAACTCTCGGTGCACGCCGAGGACTGGCTCGCGGGACTCATCACGTCGGGGTGGGTCGACCGCTACGGCCGGCAGCTGCGCTACGACCGGCTGTCGCGGCGGAGAGGCGCTGATCGCCTACGTCCTGCAGATTGGCGCCGACGGCAGGTATGGGTGCAGCAGTACTGGTTGGACGAGGACGGCCAATTGCGCTGGCGGGGACCGAAGTCCACCCGTAACCGGGCCAGCCGCCGGAACACCGAGCAGCGGAGCACCGGGAAGTCCTCGGCGGACGGCAGGCCGGCTGCGGCCACCGCGCGGGTGCCCTGGTCGAGCATGGAGATCGCCACCCCGCGCAATCCCGAGGCCCGCTACAGCCAGAAGATCACCGCCTCTGGCCACCGGGATTGGATCGGCTACCGCGACCGCCAGACCGAAACCTGCAAAAACATCGGGCAGAACGTGATTGAACCGCACGGCACAGACCGCGAGGGCGGAGTTGCCGTCATCGGGGTCCCCTTCTTCATTACGTGATATTCGCAATACCATGCAGGAGGAGTCGGCCGGACGAAACCGACAGTTGCGCTTCGCGCGGAGCAGGGCCTGGCATGCGGTCGGTGAGGTCCGCGTATTTGTGCCGCGCGAGGGGTATCCCGTCGAACCTGGCGACCAATGGTTGCTTGCCCTCGCGTTCGATCCTGGCTTCGTAGCATCGGCGTGGCCCCTGGGATGTCGTGATGGTGGCCCGCTGGCGGGCCACCATCTTCTTCACCGAGGAGTCGTGCTTTGCCGCCAGAGTCTTGGCATGGGCGTCCGCGCGACCCAGCGCCGGGCTAAGCGCTTGGTCTCAGGTTCGAGTCCTGCCCGCGCCCATAGACCTGTATCGGGCCATGGTCCGCCTGGTGCAAACCCCGGCTGCCAAGCAGTGGAGCCGTGTGTCCCCGCCGGCTCGGCCGACCGGGCGAGGACACACGGCAAGGTCACCCGTCAGCCGAGATCGGGGCGGTGCTCCACGACCACACCGGCCACCATGGGCGGCAGGGATCCCCGCGGTCCGGTGAAGCCGACCGTTACGCTGCCGCCCTCTCCCGCCTTCGCCAGGAAGGTGTGCCGGTCAGCGGTCAGCGCGTCGACCGCCTCGGCGATGTCGTATCCGGACAGCACGGACTTCCCGTTGACGGTGACGTCGAAGACCCGCGAGTTCGGAGCAACCCGCTTCCTCAGCTCGGCGAAGTCAAGTGTCACCTGATAGGTACCGACCGGGAGGCCGTCGAACCGATAGGCGTCCATGCCTTCGCGCTGGGACCGGTAGAGCCTGTCCTCGACCGTTCCCGCGATCCCGGTCGTGGCACCGGCCGAAACTGTCCGCGAACTACCTACCCAGCCATAGGAGTTCAGCCGGTACTGCTGGTCCGCGCCCCACTCCCGACCCGAGGTGTCGGTGTAGGCCTCACGCGCTCCGGCATCAACGGCCTGCCGGTAGGCGGACACCACGAGCTCTATCGGAACCGTCACCGGCTGGACCCGGCCGGAATCGCTGGAGACCTCCAAATAGGCCTGGTAAGTGCCTGACTTGAGATCCGCGGTGTCCGCGGTGACGGTGACCGTGGCAGACTCCCCCGCCTTCAGAGTGGTGGTGGTCGCCTTCGCGGACAGCCAGCCGATGTCGGTGGGAGCCGTCTGCCCGCTGCTCATCCGGTAGACCTTGCGGGTGTTCGGGGCGGACACCCACAGGTCACCGCTCGGGTCGATCTCCAGCCCCGAGACGGCTGTCGCCTGCGCCTCCGGGTCGGGGAGCTTGCCGGTCTGCGCGCAGGTCTTCATGTCGTACGTGTAGACATCGCCGTAGCCGATCAAGTACAGGCCGCCGGTGCCGGGGTGGTAGGCGACGCCGTACACCGGCATCGTCCACTGGCAGCTGGCGATCAGCTTCCCCGGCTTCTCGTGCGAGAGCCCTGCCACCTGGTAGATCTTCCCGGTCGTGGCGCTGCCCAGGTAGAACGTGTCGTCGTCGGCTCGGTAGCCGAGTCCACGCGAGACCTCGCCGCCGACCGGCGACACGTCGATGTGCCGGGTGGTGCCCTTGTCCGGGTCCGTGCAGGCGATCAGGTCCGCCGGGCCGATCCCGGTCGGCTGGCACAGCAGGCCGTGCCTGCTGTCGTAGGCGATGTCCACGTCGTCCGACGAGTACCACGCGTCGACCGCCCGCCCGGTGGGCTTCAGCTTCTTCCGGTCGTACTCGACGAAGCTGCGGGTCGGGAAGTTGTTGAGCCAGAGGTTGCCGGCCCCGTCGACGGCCGTGCCGGAGATGTTCTCCAGGCCGGGGGCTTCGAACTCGCTGATCACCTGCCCCGGTTCGCGGGCCGCGGCCGTCTTCGCCGCACCGCCGAGCTCCGCCATCTCGAAGGTGAGCGGCTTCGTACCGGTGTTGGTGACCTTGACCGGGATCCGCGCCTTACTGCCCTTCTTCACCACCCACGGGTCGAGGTCGCCGCCGACCTCCACCTTCAGAGCCCCGGCGGGAAGCTTGAAGTCGGTGTCCGTCCACTGGTCGGTCTTCACGGACGCCGTCGTCAACTGGGTCGAGTAGCCGGAGGCGTTGACGGACACGTCGTAACCGGTGCCGGTCGGGACGCGGAAGGCGTACCCGCCCTTGGTGTCCGTCGTGGTGGCGGCGATCCGCCTGCCGCCGGCCGAGACCGCGACGGTGGCCCGTTTGACGGCGTCGCCGTCGTTGCCGTCGGTCACCGTTCCCCGGATGTAGCCGCCGGTGGCCGGGATGATCCGGATGGCACGCGCGTCGCTCAGCGGCTCGGAGCCGAGGTAGGAGTACAGGAGGGCGTCCGTGCCGGCGGCGTTCTCGATACCGACCGTCGCCGAGTGGCCCGTCTCGTACGGGTTGTCCGGGTCGAGACCCCGATAGGCGAGAACGATCTCACCCGTGGTCTCGTGCAGCACCGTCTCGAAGTCGAAACGGGCGTCTCCGCCACCGAAGATGCCGGCGTTGCGGTACTCGATGACGAACTGGCGGTTCGGGGCCGTGCCCACCGTCTTCGTATAGACCTTGGAGACGCCGTTCAGGAGCCGTACGTCGTCCCAGAAGGCGTAGATCGCCGCGTTGGGGGTGCGCTGGTCCGGAATCGCGGTGTTGAACGGGTTGGACAGGTTGGGCAGGAAGCTCAGATAGCCGTTGCTGCTCAGCACACCGCTGCGGTAGACATCGTTGTAGAGCGGAAACGCGAACGGCAGGTCGAGCTTGGCGCTGACGTCGTCGCCCGTGAGGTCGAACGGTTCGTCCGCCTCGATGTACTGCGACTTCTCCACCACGCAGGTGTCGCCGAAGGCGTCGGTCTTCGACCCGAGAGTCACCTCGGCGCTCTCGTCGCCGTCCACCGTGAGTTCGACCGTCGCGGAGCCCAAGCAGCCCTGGGGGGTCGCGACTTGGAGGGTGTAGGTACCGGCCGCGACCTCGGGCAGGGTGTAACGGCCGTCATCCTTGGTGACCACCGGCTGGACCGGAGTGCCGGGAATCGACACCGTGGCCCCCGCGACCGCCTTGCCCGCGTCCGTGGTCACCGTCCCGGCAACCTTCCACACCGGCTTGGGCTCCAGCGCGAAGTCCTGAGTGACCGTGCCCTGGTCGGTGACGGGGACGGTCGCGGTGCCGGTCTCGTATCCGTACAGCGAGGCCTTCACGGTGTACTCGCCAGGGGTCACGGTCAGCTGGTAGCTGCCGTCCTCCTCGGTGACGACATTGCGGTCGGAGGCGCCGGTCAGGTCGAGGCGCGCACCGGCGACCGGCTTGCCGGTCGCCTTGTCGGTGACGGTGCCGCTCAGTACACCCGACTCGGCGCCGGGGGCGCGTCCGACGGCGGCCAGGACGTCCAGCTTGCCCTCGCCCCACACGCTGTTGTCGTCGGCGCTGCCGCCGCAGGTGGTGTCGTTCACGTCCACGGCGGTGTCGTCGAGGAGTGCGCTGGTCTCCTTGTAGTGGCCGATCAGCCCGGGCGAAGCGGACCACAACAGGGCTACGGCGCCCGCGACATGGGGGGCGGCCATCGACGTACCGGACGACGAGGCGTAGCCGTTTCCGGGCACCGAGGACCGAACGTTGCTACCGGGCGCGGCGATGTCCGGCTTCACCTTGCCGTCCGCGCCGGGCCCGCGGCTGGAGTACGAGGCGATAGAACCGCCACTGGTGAACGCGCCCACCGCATAGGCGGACGCGGAGTCGCCGGGCGAACCGGCCGTGTCACAGTTCGGCCCCGCGTTGCCGTTCGAGAAGAGTCCGAAGATCCCGGAGGCCGTCCAGGCCTTCACGATGTCGTCGAAGTACGGGTTCTCGTCGCTGCCGTTGTCCTCGCCCCATGAGTTGTTGATGATGTCGGGGCGCAGGTCGGCGCGCGGGTTCTGGCCGCTCAGGTCGGTCGGGGCGAGCATCCACTGTCCGGAGGAGAGCAGCGACTCGGTGGTGCAGGAGTCCGACTCGCAGCCCTTGGCGGCGATCCACTTCGCGCCGGGTGCCACTCCGATCTGGTTGCCGGCACCGTCGTCGCCGACCATCGTGCCCATGGTGTGGGTGCCGTGCCCCTGGTTGTCGCAGGGAGCGACGGAAGGGGAACCGCACACGTTGGCCGGGTCGTACCAGTTGTAGTTGTGGTTGTCCGTGCCGTCGGCCTGCCGGCCCCGGTACTGCGCCGCGAGCGCGGGGTGGTCGTACTGCACACCGGTGTCGATGTTGGCGATGGTGATGCCCTGCCCGGTGGCGCCCCGCTCCTTCCACACGTCGTCGGCGTTGATCGCCGCCAGACCCCATTCGACGCCGTTGACCTCGGCCGCGTCCTTGGCGTCCTCGGGCTCGACCAGCTCGGCCGGCTTCGACTCGGTGATCTTCTCCACGCCCGGCAGCCCGGCGAGCCGGGTGACGAGCTTCTTGGAAGCCCCGGGTACGCGTATCTGGTTGGAGATCCAGTACGAGGTGAACTCCGTTCCCGCGTCCGTGAGTTCGGCCCTCGTCTCGGCCTGGCTGGAAATGGCGGTGGCCTTGAGCGCGTCGACGACGGCCTGGCCGCGCTTGTTCCAGTCCTTGATCGCGGAAGCCTTGGCCAGGTCGGCCTTGTCGTCGAAGACCAGCCACACATCGGCGGCCTTCTTCTTCTCCAGGGTTTCGGTGACCTGAGCGGTGATCTCGGCGGGGTCGTCCGCGGCCGAGGCTGCGGGGATCGACGCCACAAGGGCCGGACCGAGCAGCGCCAGGGCCAGGCCGACCGCAAGTGCCCTGCCGGGTCTGTGTCTTGGCTGCGGACCACTACCGAGTGGAATGTCAGGGAATGTCATGGCGCCTCCATGGGTGGGACAGCCGGATACGCAGACCGGTCACGCCCTCCAATGTCTGCGTGGCGAGTACGGTGTGGCCCCGCGTCGCGCACCACTCACCCATGGCCGCAGGGACCTCGGGATGCGCGGTGTGGATCTCCAGTACTCCGCCGGACAGTTCACGCGCGTAGCGCTCAAGGAGTGGCTCGACCCGGGGCCACCCCTCGCCGCCCGCGTCGACGACTGCCTGCGGGGTGTCCTCTGCCATGCATCCTCACGGTGGCTCCGGGCGCTGTCGGTCTGTGCCCGTCACCGTAGGATCCGGCAGTTACCGCCGCGTTCCCCGACGTGGTAACTGGCCCAGCCGCTCACGGAGTCCGGTCGCCGCCGCGCGGGCCTGCCTGTCACCGGTGGACTCGGCGATCACGAGCGCCTCATCGAGAAGACCGGCGGCCTCGCCCTCTCGCCCCAGCCGGACAAGTACCCGGGCCTGGTTGGTCAGCGCGTAGGGCAGGCACCAGGACTCGCCGAGGCGCCGCGCCAGTGTCAACGCCTGTGACGCGTGCTCGGCCGCGGCTGCAGGGTCCCCGAGGTTCAGGGTCTGCTGTACGAGGTTGCCGCGGGCCAGGACGATCTCCGCCGGATCGCCCGCGAACTCGACCAGCTCAAGCACCCGCTCCCCATTCGCGTGGGCCTCGGCGAATCGCTCTTCGCGCTGGGCAAGCTGCGCCAGTACGTTGAACGGCCCGACCAGACGCGCCGGGTCCCCGGAGGCCTCCGCCGGGCCCAGCGCACGCTCTGCGGTCCGCCGCGCCTCGGGCAGCCGGTCGAGCAGCAGAAACGCGGACGCCCTGTTGGCCAGGGCCCTGGCCAACAGCTGCGGATCGCCACCGCACAGGGCCTCCGCTCTCGCTGTGACGTCCAGCGTCTCCGCATACCGGCCGGTGCCGAAGTACAACACGCTCTCGGCGAGATGGAACAGGGCGGCCGTACGGGAGTCCAACGCACCGGGATCATGCCCGGCGAGCAGGTCCAGTCCTTCCGCAGGCCGTCCGGCGCGGCTGAGCACCTCAGCCAGAGCGGCGACCGTCCGTACCGATCGCGCCGTCTCCCCCACTGCGCCGAAGCCGACCCGGGCCGCACCAAGGACTTCGGCAGCCCGGTCGTAGCGCCCCAGTGCCCGCAGCACCACGCCCCAGGCGTGGCGCTCCTCGGCGGCCGGAAGGCCGGCGGCCTCCAGCCGGGCGACAAGCTCGGAGTAGTGGCCGTCGGCGGTGTCGTTGGCGTACATCGCGGCAGCCCGGTGCGCCGCCCGGCGCAGGAACTCGACCGCTCGCGGGTCGTCTGCGCGGCTGAGGTGGTAGGCCGCCGCGTCGACCGCCTCGGGGCGGTGGCGTACCAGCGCGTCGGCGAGAAGTATGTGCAGCCTGCGCCGTCGCACGGCGGTGAGCACGTCCCGGCAGGCCAGCCGGATCAGCGGATGCCGGAAGCCGTACTCCACGCTCGGCAGCCCGGCCTTCACCACCGGGGACTCGCCGATGATCCGGCTGCGGACGGCCTCATCGAGATCGTCGAGAAGCGCTCCGACCGCAATCCCCAACTCGGCCGCTGCTTCGGCGAGTTCATCCAGGTGCATCGGCTCGCCCGCCACCGCGAGCAGCTCGGCGACCGTCTGCGCGCCGGGGCCCAGGGCCTGAATGCGCTGAGCCGCCAGATAGCTGACGCGTTCCGGCACACTTCCCGCGCCCCGCGTCAGCGCGGCCGCGCGGTCCGGCGCCGCGGCCAGCTCTCGGGCGAACAGCGGGTTGCCGCCGGAGAGTTCACAGCAGGCCCGCAGGATGGCTTCGTCGGCTTCGCCGATCACGTCGATGCCCATAGCGTCGATCACCAGCCGTCGGCAGTCCGCCTCGGCCAGCCGCATGATCTCCACCCGGCCCGCCATCCCCTGGGCCAGCAGCGAGGTCAGTGTCCTCACCCTCGGATCGCCGGAACCAAGTTCGCCCTCGCGCAGCGTGGTCAGGACCCGAAGCCGTCCGGCACCCACCCGTGCCAGGTGGTACAGCAGCTGGAAACTGCCCAGGTCCGCGGCGTGCAGATCGTCCAGGACGAGCCAGAGCCCGCCCTGCGTCTCCTGCCCCGCGTCGACCAGCAGTGAGGCCACGGCATGGAACAGCCGGGCCCGCTCCTCCTCCGGCCCGCCCCGGCTCACCGGCGCGCCCGTCACCGGCAGCAGTCCGGCCAGGGCCGGATGCCGCACCAATGCGGCCTGTCTGAGCTCATCCGACAACGAGGCCAGATAGTTCCCGATCGCATCACCGATCACCCCGTACGGGGTCGGCCCCTCGGCATCGTGCGCGGTCCCCCACAGCACCAGGGCCCCGCCGTCGGCGGCCAGTCGTACCGCCTCGGCCGCGAGCCGCGTCTTCCCGGCCCCGGCCTCCCCACTGATCACAGTCACCGGCCAACGCGATGCGGCGAGCTCCTGAAGAACCCGTTCTCTGCCCCGCATGGGCATGTCGACGTGCCGGTTCACAACCTCCGGCAGCCGAGGCCCGTCCGGTGCGACGGGCAACGCCCGGACCAACTGCTCGCGCAGCACGACCAGTTCGGCCTCGTAGGGCACCAGCCAGTCGGCATAGCGGTCCTCCGGCAGCAGCTCATTGCCGAGATTTCCGACGGCAGCCACCAAGGCCGCGCGGTCGCCCCGGCGCAGCGCCGACCGCACCTCGTCCATGTCGACCCGGACATGACACAGGCTCACCATCTCACCGTCGGCGACGAGATAGCTCCGTCCGGCCCCCTTCTCCAGGCCCGCCTCCAGGAAGTCCCGGGCCGCGTGCAGGGCGGCCCGAAGATTGCGGCCGGCCACCGCCTCCGCCACGCCTGGCCAGCATGCGTCGATCACCCGCTCGCGATGCAGCCGGTGGCCGGGGGCGAGCGCGAGCACCTTCACCACCGTCCTGGCACTGGAGCGGCGCCAATTCCCCGTCAAAGGTGTGCCGTCACGTGACAGTACGAACCCGCCGAGCAGCCCTACGGCCACAACAGGAGGATCACCTGTCACGGCTCCACCTCCGGGCCCTTGTAGAACTGTGCGCCGACCGGCCGCAGCATAAGGACCACGAACATCCCCCACAAGGCCGACCCCCGCGGAACGGTGACCCGTCCAGGTCAGGAAGAGTCCTCCGGGCCGCCGCCCTCTGCGTCACCCGAGTCGCCACGTCAGAGGCGGGTCAGACCCGGCGAAGGACCAGGCTCCTGCGCGGGCCGACCCAGACGGTGTCGCCGGCCTGCTGGGAGAAGGCCACCTGGGCAGGCTCCCACCACCTGGAACGAGCTGATCGCAGCAGGAGAGAAGTGGCCGCGGCGCCCGCGACGATCGCTCTGGCACGGGTGTTGTTCACTGGTCCTCTGGGTCGGGGTCGTGCGATGCGGTATAGAAACCACTTGCCATAGAACGACGACTCCCTACTCCGAAGAGACATAGGGATGAAGTGAATTTGCTTCCCCAGATCTTCATGAAGGTTGCCGAGCGAGGTAACCGGGATGCCTATTTGCCATACTTGATAAGCTTTCGAAGCCTCGCAGGGCACACGCAACGCGAGCGTTGACCGACCTCGAAGGCCGTCCCTACGGTAGTACGCGGTTACTATCGAGTTCTCTTCTGACTCGACCGCGCCTGGGCCTGACCCGACCGGTGGGCCGGTGATCGTCCCCTGGCACAGTCCACGCATCTACCATGACCGAGCAGGAACGACGGGAGAGCAGAGCCATGGCCAGGGACGCCACCAATGGTGCGGCGGACGGGATCAAGCGCGGGACGATCAAGGAGGTCGCGGCCAGGGCGGGTGTCTCCACGGCAACCGTCTCCCGAGTTCTGGGCGGCACGTATCCGGTGGCCGCCGCCACCCGCACTCGCGTGCAACGCGCACTCAGCGAACTCGACTACGTCGTCAACGCCAATGCCCGCGCCCTGGGCACTTCCACCAGCAACACCGTCGCCTTCGTCGTCAACGATGTCACAGGCCCCTTTTTCGCCCACATCGCTCGCGGTGTCGAGCAACAGGCCACCGCCGAGGGGCGGTTGTGCCTGGTATGCACCACGCACAGCGATCCGGAGCGCGAGATAGCAGTGATCAACCTGATGCGCGAGCAGCGCGCCGAAGCGGTGATCCTGGTGGGCGGCGCACACCAGACCCCCGAGTACACCGAGCGGATGGCCAAGCTCGCCCGGGCCCTGGACTCGGCCGGATCCCGGCTGGTGCTGTGCGGGCGCCCCTCCCTCGGCCGGGATGTCCCGCACACTGTCGTCGAGTACGACAACGAGGGCGGCGCCTTCGCGATGACCAGCTATCTGCTCTCAGCAGGGCACGAGCGCATCGTGCTGCTCGGCACGATGGACGTGTCCACGTCGACGGAACGGGTGGCCGGTTACCGACGGGCACTGGAAAGCCGTGGCATTGCCTTCGACCCTAACCTGGTGGTCCCCGGCGACTTCTCCCGCGAGTTCGGCCACCGGGCGGCCCGTGAACTGCTCGGCAGCGGCCTGGAGTTCACCGCTGTCTTCGCGGTCACCGACATGATCGCCGCCGGTCTGCTGAAAGGACTGCGGGAGGAGGGGGTGCGGGTACCGGAGGACATTTCGGTCGCAGGTTACGACGACATCCCGCTGGCCTCCGATGTCTTCCCAGAACTGACCACGGTCCACATCCCCCACGAGGAACTGGGGCGCACCGCCGTGCGCATGACCCTGAACCAGGCCGAAAACCCCGTCCAGTACGTGAAGATGGGCACCCACGTCGTCGTACGCGGATCAGCGGGGCCTGTGCGCCCGAAGTAGACAGAGCGCCACCGGCGCCTGGCGGGGTTGCCGGCTTGCACGCCTGCCCACCCCCGCGCCGGGCAGTCCGGTCGGCGGTCATCCCAGCGCGTTTGTCATGTCCCGACCGCGATGCGACTGAATCACCTTCGCCGTTCGCTGTCTGGGCGAAGAGACTTACCCCGACCGAGAGCGCCCCTTTGCATCCGGGGCCATCGCACCCCGTGGAGTCCGCACCCATGACTGTCACCCACCTGCGCTGGGGATCCGATGCGTTGTCCCTGCTCATCTCCCACACCCCCGCGGAGCCGGTGAGACTTCTCGCGGCAGGCAAAGCCATGTCGCTGCCCGACCCCCTGAGCGAGCCCGAGCTGTCCGGCCGGCTCGCCCGCCGCACGCTTCCCCTGGTCGAGGTCCAGACAGCGGGCGGCTGGGCACCTCGGGCAATCGGCACGTGGACGGCGCCGCGCGGGCTCTGCGCTACGTCGGCCACGAAAAGGATCAGGACGGCCCTGTTCGGCGTCTGCAAGCGCGCGGGCGTGCTGGTGCTGGGCTCGCAGGCGTATGTGGAGAACGCCGGCGCCGAGCCCGTCACCCTGGAGTTCGTCTCCTCCTTCGCTGTGTCCAACCTCGCCCGGCAGCTGCCCGACGGAGAACGCTGGGAGGACGGTCTGTCCCTGTGGAAGGCGGCCAACCCCTGGAGCGGCGAGTTCCGGTGGGCGCGCGCCACGCTGGCGTAGCACGGCCTGTACGACGTAGGCATGGTGCCGTACGGCCAGACCGGCTCTAAAAACCGGATCGCCGTGACCAGTACGGGCTCGTGGTCATCCTCGGAGTGCCTGCCGTCGGGCTGCCTGGAGGAGACCACGACCGGCCGCGCCCTGCTCTGGCAGATCGAACACAACGGCTCCTGGCACGCCGAACTCTCCGACGCTTCGACGACGTCTGCCTCGTCCTCGGCGGCCCCAACGACCGCGAGCACCAGTGGCGTCGGCGCCTGGACCCGGGTGACTCCTTCCGCACGGTCTCGGTGGCCGTCGCCCTCGTGCCGTCCGGCGGCGTCGAGCCCGCGCTGGGCGCCATGACCCTGCACCGCCGTGCCAGCCGTCGGCAGCACCCGGACCACCAAGGTCTTCCGGTGGTCTTCAACGACTTCATGAACAGCCTGATGGGCGAGCCCCACGAAGGCCCTGCTGCCCCGGGTGGACGCGGCAGCGGCAGCGAGCGCCGAGGTCTTCTGCGTCGACGCGGAACGGCCCGGCGCCGTCGCCCCGGGCGGGGTGCCCGGCTGGTGGGATGCCGTCAGCGGTATGGGCGGAGTCGGCGGCGCGTTTCCCGGGCGGGCTGGGCGAGATCCTCGACCGCATCCGCGAGGCGGGTATGGTGCCGGGTCTGTGGCTGGAGCCCGAGGTCGGGGGCGTACGCAGCCCGATTGCCGCCACCCTGCTGGAGGACGCGTTCTTCCGCCGGGACGGCGTCCGCCTCGCCGAGTGGGGCCGCCACCAGCTCGACCTGCACGGACACTCGGGCGGCGGACCTCTCCGGCACCGCCGGGTGGGCCGACGGTAATCTGCGGCGCCGTGGTGCGGCTCGGCCCGCACCCGAGGCACCTGCCCCCGGGGAGCAACGCTCCCTGCCCGGGGTCACTCTCCGCAGCGGGCAAGGACGGTTCATCGTCGGCACGGATGCGGAGTTCCCGCTCACCCACGAGGGCGGGACAGCAGAGCCATCGGCGGGATATCCCACAAGGTGGCGGGAGCCCGGCAGCGGAAACGCGGCCCGCATACGAGCGCCGGCCCGCGGCGGACGGGTTCTGAGACCGATACGGCGTCAGGCCAAGTGCGCGAGGTCGGAGCGTCGGACCTGGTACATCGGGGACTGGCCGACGGTGAGGTGTTCGAGTTCTGTCACGACGGTGCCGCCGAGCCGTGCCAGTTCGTTGCCGACCGAACCGGCGATGTGCGGGGTGAGGAAGACGTTGGGCAGGTGGTGCAGTGGGGAGTCGCCGGGCAGCGGTTCGGGTTCGGTGACGTCGAGGACGGCACCGATGCGGCCCGAGACCAGTTCCTCGGTGAGTGCGACAGGGTCGATCAGCGAGCCGCGTGAGGTGTTGATGAGGACACCGCCGTCGGGGATGAGGGCAAGCCGCTCGCCGTCGAGCATCCGGTAAGTGGCGGGAATCTCGGGCGCATGCAGACTGACGATGTCGCTGGCGCGCAGCAGTTCGTCCAGGGGCAGCAGACGTGCGCCGAGAGCGGCTGCCTCGGCCTCGTCGACATACGGATCGTGCAGCGTGACCCGCAGATCGAAGGGGCGCAGCAGTTCGAGTACCCGGCGGCCGACCCGGGAGGCACCGATGATGCCCACCCGCCGTCCGTTGTTGCCCAGACCGGTGAGGTCCTGGGACAGGGGGTATGTGTGCTCACGGCGGTAGCGCTCGTTCAGCGCGAAGGCGTCCTTCCCAGCGAGAAGGATCATCGCCAGGGCGTACTCGGCCACGGGCAGGGCATTGGCCTGGACCGCACTGCAGACGATCAGACCACGCTCCCAGCATGCGTCGGTGACCACGCTGCGGATACTTCCGGCCGCGTGCAGTATGGCGCGCAGCCGGGGTGCGGCGGCAAGCGCCGCCGCGTCGACGGACGGGCAGCCCCAACCGGTGATCAGGATCTCCGTCTCGGCGAGCGCCGCCGTGACGCCCGGGTCGGTGAAGTCCTGAGCGACTGCCTTCTCGTCGATCCGTACCAGTTGACCGAGCCGGTCCAGAGCTGGGCGCGGGAAGAGCTCGGGCAGGTGCACGGGGTTCATGGCGAACAGAGCCGCCGGACGGTCACTCATGGGTCTCCTGCGCTTCGGGCCAGTGAATCAGCAACAGCAATAGTAATCGCGTACTAGAGCTCACCACGCCCTCCGAGCAAGGTCAACGCATGCGCAAGAAATCACGGCCGCTGGGCCATGACCGCGAAGTCAAGTAGCCCAAATTCCCATAAACGACATGATTATGGACATGGGATGCCAGCCTCCAACAGGAGACTTTCTGAAATACATGGACCTCGACTCTTGCAGCTGCGGCGATCCCGACCCTACGTTTCCAGCAACCGATTACTATGACTCCTGGGCAACTGCCGCGACCGTGTCCCAGCAACTGCCTTCGAGCCGCAGCCCGCGTCGGGCGCCGGCCCTCGCACTGGCCGCTCGCCAAGCGTCGGCCACACTCTCAAGAAGCTCGACGACGCCTGCGCCAAGGCCGACAAGAAGTAGGACGACCGGCATCGTGACCACCACCGCACACGGCGAAGGGTTCCGCCTTCCCGAACCCCTCCCCCTTCCCGAACCCCTCCCCCAGCTCCGCGAGCAGGGGACCACCCACAGCGACCTCCCTGCCGTGCTCCGCAACCCTGTGCTGCGGGGCTTCGAGCCCGACCCGTCCATCCTCCGCGTGGGCGAGGACTACTACCTGGCCACCTCAACCTTCGAGTGGTATCCCGGCGTCCGCATTCACCACTCCCGCGACCTCGTCAACTGGCGCTGCCTCGGCGGCGTACTGGACGACAAGCGGCTGCTCGATCTCCAGGGCGTACCGGACTCCGGAGGCATCTGGGCACCCGGGCTGTCCTACGCCGACGGCCTGTTCCACCTCGTCTTCACCGTCGTCGACACCTACGGCGAGGGCTGGAAGGACGTCCCCAACTACCTGACCACCGCACCCTCGATCGAGGGCCCCTGGTCGGATCCGGTGCCGCTGCACGCCCGGGGCTTCGACACCTCGTTCTTCACCGACGAGGACGGCAGCAGCTGGCTGCTGAACATGCGCTTCGACTGGCGGCCCGGCCACGAGACGTTCGCCGGGATACAGCTCCAGCGCTACGACCGTGCCGCCCGCCGCGTGACCGGCGAACCCCGCACCATCTTCCGGGGCACCGCCCTCGGCGTCACCGAGGGCCCGCACCTCTACCGCCGTGACGGCTGGTACTACCTGGTCACCGCCGAGGGCGGCACCGGCTACGAGCACCAGACCACCGTCGCGCGCTCCCGCAGCATCGACGGCCCCTACGAGACCGACCCCGCCGGTCCCATGCTGACGTCACGGCACGACCCGTCGCTGGAGCTGCAGAAAGCCGGGCACTGCTCGCTGGTCGAGACCCAGTACGGCCAGTGGTACGCCGCCCACATCACCGCCCGGCCCTACGGCGAACGCGGTCGCTGTGTGCTCGGGCGCGAGACCGCCCTGCAACCCGTCGAGTGGAGCGAGGACGGCTGGCCCCGCATCGCGGGTGGCATCCCCGCCGTCGAGATCCCGGTCCCCACGCTTGCGAACGCCCCGGTACCCGAGCCCCCGGCGACCGATCTCTTCGAAGGACCGCGGCTCGGGCCCGAGTGGTCGACGCTGCGCCGCCCCGCCGCGCCGCACTGGGTCAGTCCCGCCCCGGGACGCCTGCGGATCGTCGGCGGCCAGTCTGCGGGCAGCCGCCGCGCCCCCAGCCTGGTCGCCCGCAGGGTCACCGATCAACACTGCGTGTTCGAGACCCGGATGGACTTCGAACCCCGCACTTCCGACCACCTCGCCGGCCTCACCGCCTACTACAACACCCGCAACTGGCACTACCTCCATCTGACAGCCGGCGACCACGGCTCCCCACTCCTGCGAGTCCTCAGCTGCGAGGCCGGACGGCTCACCCTCCATGAGCCCGGGATCGCCGTCGAGAGCGGGGCGCCCGTCGTGCTGGGCGTCGAGTTCGACGGACCGGTGCTGCGCTTCTCGTACGACATCGGCGACCGGGTGCGCCAGTTCCCGGTGGAACTCGACGCCACGACGGTCTCCGACGAGGCCGCCGACGAATTCCAGGACGGCCGCGTCCGCACCCTCGGCTTCACCGGCGCCATGCTCGGCCTCTGGGTCCAGGACCTCGACGGCAGCGGAGTCCACGCGGACTTCGCCTACGCCACCTACCGGACCGGCCACTCATGACAGCCGTCGGCGGGCGCGCCCGGCTCTTCCACACCGACCTCGGCCCGGCCCACCAGCCCACGCTGCTGCTGGTGCACGGCTGGGGCGGCGACGGGCGCGAGTGGTCGCCGCACGCGGAGGCGCTCGCTGACCGGTACCGGGTCGTCGTGCCCGATCTGCGGGGACACGGACGCTCGGAGGTGCCGGAGAAGCACAACACACCGGCCGAGATGGCGCACGACCTGGCCGAGCTGCTGGACCGGCTCGGCACCGCACCCGTCTTCGCCGTCGGGCACTCGATGGGCGGGCAGGTCGTCAACCTGCTCGCCGTCCACCACCCGAGGGCCGTACGGTCCGTGGTCGCTCTCGACCCCGCGCACGGTGCGCACGGGGCCGAGGCAGCGGACATTCCGCGCCGCCTGACCACGTATCAGGAGGAGGGTTCCGCCGCGGCGGCCGGGTTCGTGGCCGGCGCCTTCTCCGCCGACGCTCCGCCCGGACTGCGTACCGCGCACATCCGGACCATGCTGGGCACCCCCGGCCATGTCATCGCCCAGGCGTACGCGGGGATGTACACCGACCCGGACGCCGTGGGAGTCCGCCCGCACAGCGAGACGTATCTGCGCCGCCGCCCCTGCCCGGCGCTCACCGTATGGACCTCGGCCGAGGCCGCCGACTGGGAACGCGCCACCCTCCGTGTCCCCGGCTCCCGGGTGGACCACTGGCCCGACACCGGCCACTATCTGCACGAGGAACACCCGGACCGTACTGTCGGGCTCATCCGGGACTGGGTGTCGGCCGCATGACTCTCTCCCTCGCGGTGGGCGCCCGTGCCCCCGGCACCCCACTGGCCCACCTCTGGTCCGCCTGCGCCGGCGCCGGACGGGCCCCCGGTGGACTCCGGGCCGACTGGCAGGAGCAACTGCGACTGGTGAAGGATGCGGCCGGCTTCCGCTTCGTGCGGGTCTCCGGGCTGCCGCAGGCCGGCATGTTCCTGCGCCGGCGGGACGGGGAAGGCGAGGCGGTACTCGACTTCCCGTACCTGGACGACTTTTTTGACCGGATGCTGCACGCCGGGGTCCGCCCCTTCCTCGAACTCGACTTCCCCCGGGGCGACTTCGCCGACGAGGCCAGCTTGGCAGACCGGTCGCACGCCTACGAGGCTCCGTTGCCCGACCTGGAGGAGTGGAGCGAGCGGATTCGGGAGCTCGCCGAACACTGGATCGACCGCTACGGGCTCGACGAGGTCCGTTCCTGGTACTTCGAAGTGCGGAGCGAGCCCGTCCGTGTCCCGTTCCTACGGGGTTCGCACAGCGGGTATCTCGATCTGTACGGAGTCGCCGTCCGGGCCCTGAAGGAGGCGGACCACGGATTGCGCGTCGGCGGCCGGACGACCGGCGACCGTGCTTCCGGCGTGCGGGAATTCCTCGCCTTCTGCCACGCCGCCGGGCTACCGGTGGACTTCGTCTCCTGCCCCTCGTACGCCACCGGCCGGGCCGCGGACGCGCACGAACAGCACGCCCCCGCCACCACCCGCGATCTGCGCACCCTGCGCCGCGTGGTCGGCGAGAGCGCCTACCCCGACGCCGAGATCCACCTCACGGGCTCGGACCCCGGCCCGTCCCCGCACAACCTGCTCCGAGCCGCGACTCTCGCGGTCAGAACCAGCCTGGACTCGATCGGCCTCGTGCACTCCATCGCCCCTGGCGGGTCCGCCGACCCCTTGGGGGCGCCCCGGGCCGGGAGCGCCCCCTTCCACGGCGACTTCGGACTGGTCACCCACCAGGGAGTGCCGAAACCCGCCTTCCACGCCTACCGGATGCTGCACCTGCTCGGCGACGAACTCCTCGCCCAGGTGCAGGGCCTGGTCGTCACCCGGCACAGCGCCACCGGCGCACTCGCCGCCCTCGGCTACCACTGCCCGCCCGAGGCCGCCCAGGTTCCACCCGACTCCAGCGGCTCGCACGACTGCACCGAACGCGTTCCCGCGACCGGTGAACCACGCCGCCTCCGTGTCGAACTCGTCCATCTGCGACCGAGGTCGGCGGTCACGATCCAGACTCTGGACGGCGCGCACGGCAACGCCGTCGCCGCCTGGCACGCCATGGGAGCCCCCGAAACCCCCACCCGCGAACAGACCGCCCTGCTGCGAACCGCCGGTCACGCCATACGCCGGGTCATCCGCAGCGTCGGCCCGGACGGGCGGTTCCTGTTCGACGAGGACATCGAGCCGTGGAGCGTCATCCTGCTGCACCAGGGCCGGGAGGAGTGACGACCATGCCACGTACGACGTCGCTGCCGACGCTCGCCCAGATCGCCCAGATCGCGGGTGTCTCGGTCCCCACCGCCTCCCGGGTGGTCAACGGCCGGGAGAACGTTGCGCCGGAGACCCGGCTACGGGTGGAGGAAGCGGTGCGCAAGGCAGGCTATGTACGACGGCCGCAGTCGGCCCCGTCCGGTCCCGTCCCCCTGGTGGACGTGGTACTGCCCGGCTTCGGAAGCGGCTGGTCCGGCGAGGTGCTGCGCGGAGCGGAAGCGGCCGGCGCCGAGTTGGGCCTCGGCATTGTGGTCTCCTCATGGCTGCGGGACCGCGCGGGGCGCCTGGACCGACTGGCGGCCCACGGGACGTCCGCAGTGCTGTTCGCCGGTACAAGGCTCAACCCCACCCAGCACCTCTGGCTCTCCCGCCGTCGAATCCCGTACGCCGTCCTGGAGCCAGGCGTGGAGCCGCCGCCCGGTGTGCCCGCCGTCGGAGCCGACAATCGCTCCGGCGGCCGGGCCGCCACCGAACATCTGCTGGCCCTGGGCCACCGGCGGATCGCGGTGCTGGGCGGTCACCGGCGGATGCCGAGCAGCAACGCCCGTATCAACGGCTACCGTCAGGCACTCACGTCCGCGTGGATCAAGCCCAGGCCGGAATACGTACGTCATGCCGGCTTCGATACCGACCGGGCCGAGCAGCTTGCGGGAGAACTGCTGGACCTTCCGGAGCCGCCCACTGCCCTCTTCCTCTGTTCGGACGAGATGGCCTTCGGAGTCCTGCGGGCGGCCGGTCGGCGCGGGCTGCGCGTGCCGGACGACCTCAGCGTGGTCGGCTTCGACGACATCCCCGACGCTCGCCGCCTGGTACCGGGTCTGACAACCGTGCACCAGCCGATCGCCGAGATGGCAGCCACGGCCCTGCGCACCCTGGTGCGCCTGCTGCACGGGCTGCACGTCGACGACACCCGTACGGACCTTCCCACCCGGCTCGTCGTGCGCGGCAGCACCGCCCCTCCCCCGCCCGTGCCTTGATCCCCCGCGCGGACTCCCTCTTCCTCCGGCCGGTCACCGACGTACACCCGTCACAGCCGGTCAATCACGTCTTCCCTTCACAGCAGCAGGGAGCACCGTCCATGAACGCGACCAGCGGCCGCAACATCCTGCGGGGAGTCGGCGCGGCCACCCTCAACGCCCAGTGGTGGACACCCGCCGAGGCCGCGGGCGGGACGGCAGGCTCCGCCCTCGACACCGTCGTCTTCGACGCTGGTGCTGTACACAGCCGACCGCCGCGGCTGCTGATCATGTCGGCGCCGGCCCCATCAGGCGGCTGGCGCCGTGCGACGTACGACCGGGCAACTTACGTTCACTTCACGACAGGAGACTCACATCGTGGCGTCCGACAAGGCGGCTGCCAAGCACCAGGTATGTCTGTGGCTGACTCCGAAGATCTTCCCTGATTTGAGCGATCCGTTGCCTCGGGTGCGGGAGTTCTTCGACCACTACGCGGAGTGGACCACTACGGCCGACCAGGTGGTCGTCGTCTTCTGCGCGGGCAATGGCGACCACATCCTCAACTACCGCGGCCTCGAGAACGTTCAGGACTCCTTCGACTGGGCCCGCTACAACTGCTACGCCGGCGAACACGCCGATGCGATGGCGCACAACCTCAACTGGCTCCTGCGGGTGCGCGAGGGTGGCGAACGCTCGTACAACCCGTACTGCGCCGGGCCGATGTTCATCCTCAGCGAGCAGGTCATGACGTATCGGGTGCTGCAGCGCATCTACGCCGCGCTGCGGGAGGAAGCGGACCGCCGGGGCATAGAGCTTCGGCTGCTGGAATACCTCGAGCCCGGACCCGAGTTCTGCCGCAGCGAGTGGAAGACCCACCGCCATCCCGAGGGCGCACCGGGCAGCGCGGACGCGGGCGGCACCATGGCCACGGGCGTGATCGACGTGTGCTCCTCGCTGCGCGCCGACGAGCGTGCGTACGCCGCTTACCCGCAGGGCATCGAAGAAGGCCTGTGCACGGGTGACTTCGTCGCGGCGCAGACCGCTGCCTTCACCCGGGACATGGAGCTGGACGGAGTCTTCCTGGGCAACCAGTTCGGCCTCCTCGGCTTCTGGCATCCGGACAACGCTCCCGAGCCGACCCCCGAACGCCGGGCCGGGATCACCCGATTCTTCGACGGGCTGCGGGAACAGATGGGCGACAGGCTCATCTACTGGATGGACTCCTACTGGCCCGCCGAGGTCGAGGGCGAACGATGGGCCATGAGCCCGGAGAACTACCGCCGTCTCGACGCGGTCATGGTCAGCAATTTCGCGGTGCTGGTGGAACGCACACAGATCATCCCCAATCTGGAGAGCCGACTGCGTATCCGCGACCAGCACGGCGGCGGCCCGAAAGTGCTGTTCTCCTTCGACTTCGTCGACCCCTGGTACACGTACCGCGTCCACCTGGACGACCGGAAGAACTTCGAGTACCAGCACCAGGTCTACCGCCAGTACGGCGATCGCTGCGACGGAGTGACCTTCTTCGCCAACGACACCTTCGGCCACTTCGTCACCCATCCCCCGCTCGCCGAAACCCACGCCGTCGTCACCGGCGTCCTCGACCGCCGGACGACATGAGCTGGGCATACGGCTCCCCCCTTCCCGGGACTTCAACCCGACGGAGAGATTCATGACCGCACGCAATCCCGCCGTGTCCCGCAAGACGATGATCGATCTCGCAGCCGGTGGGCCGGGGGTCTACTGACTCGATTCCCCGATCTGCCCGCCAGGTGGAGCGCTTCGCCGACAAGGCATGGAACCGATCTGTCATTCGGCCCGACCAGCCGGAGAACACCGCGACCGCGATGGTCCTCCCCGCCGGTCTTGCCCTCGCCGCGGTAGCCCTCGGAGGCGCGATGAGTGGCCTGTCCGGCTGTGGATTTAGTGCAACTGCTGCCCGTCGTTCACCGGCCAAGACGATCAGCAGGGCGGCACCACCGCTCTTCACGCCGATTACCCAGGCGACGCCGTCGTCCAATTGGAAGACATCACCGACGAGGTCCAGAGTGAGACCTCGTCGGTGGCAATCTTCCGCGACACCAGCCGCTGTCCTTCGGCGTTGATCACAGTGCAGTGGTGGTGGGTCTTGCCTGCGTCTATGCCGGCCCACGATTCGGGCACGGGCACCTCCGTCGTACCGCTGGCGCTCGTGGTTCCAGCTCACGACCTCGCCGTCGCGCCCTTACCCAGCGATCTTGTTCGCGCATCCCGATCAGCGGCCGAGTCGTCGCGAGGCGCCGGGCGGCCGATCCCGCCGAGCCGTCCCCCTCGGAACCGTGCAAGCGTGGGCGTTACCGCTTCGGAGCCGACGCCGACGCCGCTTGTGAGTGGTCAGACCCGGGATCGTGCGGAAGACTGGGGGAAGGAGTCACCTGTGCGGAATGCGAGAGACAGATCCATTGGCGAGGGTGTCGCTGCCGACGCGGACGCCGACGTAGCGGGGATGCCCTCGGTGGCAGAGACCCTGGCGGCGGTCGACAGTCGTGGCAGAGTCTCGGCTTGGGGTATGGCCGCCGAGCGCATGCTTGGATACGAACCCGCCGAAGTGGTGGGACAGTCTGTGCACGGCCTACTTGCCACGGAACTGCCTGCTGCGGCCAAGCGAGGGTATGCCGCGCGGGAGGCGTGGAGCGGGGTGGTCTCGGCGCGGCACCGCGACGGTTATCGGCTGGAGCTGGCGGTTCTCGCGCAGCCGCTCCAGGGCGCCACCGGCGGCCCGCTGTGGATCGTGTCGGCCAGTGCCCCCGAGCAACCGGACAACGAGCCCGACGCCGACAAGCTGAAGAAGTGGGCACTGACCCAGCTTCCGATGGCCGTGGCGGTGGGCGACAGACACGGACGGATCATGGGGTTCAACGACGCATCCCGTGCCCTGGCGGGGAAGGCGGAGACGGAATCCCTCGGGCTGCGGATGGGCGAGACAGAGCCCGGACAGTTCTTCCCCGGTGCCGAGGAGTTCCCTGCCCTCGCTGAGCGGGCGCTGCGTATGGGGGACGTGGTGTCCGGTGATTTCGTCGGACGGGCACCTGCCGAGAGCCGCGAGCGCTCCTGGTCGACAGTGTTCTTTCCGTTGAAGGACCCGGAGGGACAGATACGGGGCGTCGGCACCGCGCTGTACGACACCACCGAGCAGTACTGGGCTCGCCGACGGCTTTCCCTGGTGAACGAGGCCAGCATCCGGATCGGCAGCACCCTGGATGTCTCCCGAACCGCGCAGGAGTTGGCGGATGTGGGCACCGACCGCTTCGCCGACTTCGTGATCGTCGATCTCCTGGACTCCGCGCTCCAGGGCGAGGAATCGGATCAGGAGGCGACACCGCTCGTCTTCCGGCGGGTTGCCCAGCAGTCCGTGCTGGAGGGCTGCCCGGAAGCGGTGATCCACGTCGGGCGAACCCACAGCTATCCTGAGGACTCGGATCCGTCCCGCGCCCTGGCCACCGGGATCCCCTCCCGGCACCACCTCGAAGGCGCCGCCGTTCCCAAGTGGGTGGCTGCGCATCCGGGCCGCACGCGCAGCGCCGTGACGTATGGAATCCACTCGTTGCTGGTGGTGCCGCTGCAGGCCCGCGGAACCACTCTGGGACTCGCGCAGTTCTTCCGCCACCGAACGCCCTACCCCTTCGATGAGGACGACCTGCGGCTCGCCCAGGAGATCACGGCCCGGGCAGCGGTGTGCGTCGACAACGCCCGCCGTTACACCCGCGAACGCACCACCGCGATCGCCCTTCAGCAAAGCCTGCTGCCCCGGCACACACCGCGGCAGTCCGCCGTGGAAGTCGCCTCCCGCTACATTCCCGCCGGTTCTCGCGCGGGTGTGGGCGGCGACTGGTTCGATGTGATCCCGTTGTCCGGAGCCCGGGTCGCCCTGGTGGTGGGCGACGTGGTCGGCCACGGTCTGCACGCCTCTGCGGCCATGGGCCGGCTTCGGACAGCGGTACGCACCCTCGCCGACGTCGACCTGGCACCCGACGAGTTGCTGACCCGCCTCGACGACGTGGTCATCCGCCTGGAACGGGAGGCATCGTCACCGGCCGGCGAGATCAGTGCCACCTGCCTGTACGCGATCTACGACCCGGTCTCCCGCACCTGTTCCCTGGCCAGCGCCGGGCATGTGCTGCCCGCCGTGGTCAGCCCCGACGGCGGGGTGGAGTTCCTGGAGCTGCAGGTCGGCCCGCCACTGGGCGTGGGCGGGTTCCCCTTCGAAACAGCCGATGTCGAGCTGCGCGAAGGCAGCCTGCTCGCCCTGTTCACCGACGGCCTCATCGAGACCTCCAACCGGGACATCGACGCCGGGCTCGCCCTCCTCGGCCAAGCCCTGAGTCAGCCCTCCCCGTCGCTGGAGGGAACATGCGACCTCGTCCTGGACTCCCTGCTGTCCACACGCCCCACCGACGACATCGCCCTTCTCCTCGCCCGCACCCACGCTCTCGACGCCGGTCAGGTGGTCGCCTGGGATCTGCCCGCCAACCCCGCTGTCGTCACCGATGCCCGCAAGCACACCGCCAACCAGTTGACGGCCTGGGGTCTGGAAGACATCACCTTCACGACGGAACTGGTGGTCAGCGAACTCGTCACCAATGCCATCCGCTACGGCGGTGGCCCCATCCAGCTCCGCCTCATCAAGGACGCCACGCTCATCTGCGAGGTCTCGGACCCCAGCAGCACCGCCCCGCACCTACGGCGCGCCCGCATTTTTGACGAAGGCGGACGCGGTCTGCTGCTTGTCGCCCAGCTCACCGACCACTGGGGCACCCGTCAGACCCCCACCGGCAAGATCATCTGGGCTGAGCAGGCCTTCCCCGCCACCGGCCACGACTCACCCACCGCGCTCTGACGGATGCCGGCATGGCGCAGGACAATGCCGTGGCATTGTGGCGCAGGAGGCCTCGATGCCGGAGGGCATGAACGCCACCGGCCCTCAGGAAATCACCTGACCGCCGGTGGCGCTGACGACCGCGGACGGACACCGTCATGCCCGTCCCTGCACACTCACCGATCGATGATGGGAAGGGTGAGCCGGCTGGGGTGTGCGGGGCCGTGGTGGAGATGGTTGACGGCGATGACCATGTCGGCCTCGGTCTCTTCGGCGATGACGCCGCCGGTGTTGCCGTTGCGGTCGTAGCGGGGGAAGTTGCTGCTGGAGACCTCGAGGCGGATCCGGTGTCCTGGCAGGAAGACATTCGACGTCACGGACATGTTGAGCGTTATATCGTAGATCTCGCCGGGCTGCATGAGCTCCGGATCGGCCAGCGAGTTGCGGTACCGGCCGCGCTGAATGCCCTCGCACAGAATGATGGCGCGGCCGTCGGGGAAGACATCGACGAGCTTGCCCGTGAAGTCGGTGTCCGCCGCCGAGGACGACACGAACACGGTGAGCGACACCGGGCCGGTGACCTCGACGGGGTTCTCGAGCACCGGAGTGGTGAAGCACAGCACGTCGTCTCGGGCCTCGACCGGGCGTTGGTCCACCGGCCCCGCGAGATCCTGCGGAGCCAGGGCGACAATATTGCCGCCGAGGGTCGGGACCGGCCGCCGCGGGTCGTACAGGTAAGTGTCCTGCTTCTCGGACTCCGGTTCCGCGCTGGACAGCAGACCGGCGCCCTCGGCGGTGTTGGCGGGGCCGGAAGCGGACAGGAAGTAGTCCGTGTACTGGGTGTCGGGCAGCGGCCACTCCTGCTCGTCACGCCACTGGTCCAGGCCCATGACGAAGATCCGCACCGGGGCCGTACCCTCCAGTGCGTCCTCGTTGCCCCGCAGCCAGCGGTCGAGGAAACGCAGTTGGATGTCGGTCAGCTGCGAGCCGACGACGCTTCCGGCCATACCGAAGTGCCGGTCCGGATAGATGCCTGTGTCACCGCCCGGCGTGTGCGCCCACGGGCCGATGACGAGCCGCTGCCCCTCCCGGGCTTCCACACTTCCACCGCCCTCGCGCATGGTGGTGTAGGAGCGCACGGTCTGGGTGACGAACAGGTCGTACCAGCCGCCGATGTTCAGCGCCGGCACGGTGATGGACGAGACGTCTCGCACAGGGCCGAGACGCTGCCAGTACTCATCGCGGCTCGGGTGCCGCAGCACATCCCCCAGCCAGGGCAGATGCCTCTCCAGCAGTTCCTGCGAACTGGTGGGCGCCACGCTCATGGCTCCCCGCGGGTCGGCCATGACCTCGGCGAGCGCCATCAGTTCCTTCGGATCCCCACCACCACCGCTGACCTCGAACTGGGCCCGCATGAGAGCCACCATCGTGGTCCAGGAGAACACGGTCTCCAGTGAGAGCGCGCCGCCCGGCGAGTACCACGGCGACAGGTAGAAGTCGTCCGAGGTCACGGTCGGGACCATCGCCTTCAGGGCCTCGACACCGGTGGAGGCTGTCAGCCACTGGACGAACCCCCCGTAGGACGCGCCGTAGGTGCCCACCCTCCCGTCGCACCACTCCTGCTCGACCAGCCACGCCACCGTGTCGACACCGTCGTTCCGGTCGTCGACATGAGGGGTGAACACACCCTCCGAGTGGAAAGCCCCCCGGCAGTCCTGCACCGCGACCGCGTATCCGGCCGCCATGAGAGCGAGGATGTCAGGACTCTGGGTGCCGCCATACCCCGAGGTGATGTCTGTGCCATAGGGATGGCGCATGAGCAGCGTCGGCGCGGGTGCTCCGCTCGCCGGACGCCAGACAGTCGTCGCGAGAAGGGATCCGTCCCGAACAGGAACCTGGACGCCAGTGTCCACGATGAAGCTCATCCGTTTATCCCATCCACGCGATCGCCTATGATCCTGTTTCAACATAGATGGGTGACCGCGCTCCCGTACTCGTCAAATGGCGGGACATCCCCGCCAACTGGCGCGGTCCAGCGGACGCCCACGGTCCCGGCACCGAATCCAAGGCCGGGAAGTGCCACCGCCCGCCGGATGGCGGGTGCCTGGGCGATATCTCCGCCGATTGGCGCTCGAGCCGGTGAGTTTCGTCACTGAGAATTATCTGCAGTGGCTACAATGGTGTGGCCAGAAAAACTGGAGTGTGTATGACCACTATCCGGATCTGCCATCCGCCGATCGACCCAGAAATCGCCGCAGGGCTGGCACTTCTGGGCAAGGGCGCACCCACCACCATCACGGCAGAGGACATAAAGAAGCTGCGCGAGGTGAATCCCGAATATCTGATTTCGGATGAGGAATTGCGAAGGGGCGGCGCCATTGAATTCAATGAGATAACAGTGCCCGGCCCCGCGGACGCCCCGGACATCTCGTTGCTCGTCTGTCGGCCCAGTGGCACGACGGCGCCGAGCGCGGGCATCTATGTGACGCACGGCGGCGGAATGATCGGCGGCGACAACAGGGCCGGCATCGACAATTTCCTCGACTGGGTGGTGGAACTGGGCGTGGTGCTGGTATCGGTGGAGTACCGGCTGGCTCCCGAGCACCCCGACCCGGCCCTGGTGGAGGACTGCTACGCCGGCCTGGTCTGGACCGGAGAGCACGCCGAGGAGCTCGGCATCGACCCGGCCCGACTGCTCGTCGTCGGCGGAAGCGCCGGTGGCGGACTGGCGGCCGCCATGGCACTCATGGCCCGCGACCGCGGCGGCCCGCCCTTGATCGGCCAGCTCCTGATGTGCCCGATGCTCGACGACCGCAACGAAACCCCCTCCAGCCACATGCTCGACGGCGAGGGCATATGGGACCGCACCTCCAACCTCACCGGCTGGACCGCGCTGCTCGGCGACCGGCGAGGCGGACCCGATGTCTCCAGCTACGCCGCCCCCGCCCGAGAACGCGACCTCGCAGGACTGCCCCCCGCATTCATCGACGTCGGCGAAGTAGAGGTGTTCCGCGACGAGGCCGTCGACTACGCCACCCGCATCTGGCAGGCCGGCGGCTCGGCCGAACTCCACATCTGGCCCGGAGCCGTCCACGGCTTCGATCAGATCTTCCCGCAGGCAGCTGTGTCCCAAGTGTCGATATCGACCCGAACCGGCTGGGTACGACGACTACTCAGTCCCTGAGCCCCTCGACCGCGCATCAGCCCGCCTTGACCGCGCTCAGGTCTGGGTGTCCCACACGTAGGACGTGTCTGGAGTCGTGATCTGGGCTCGCTCATCAGGGGAGGCTGCGTCTTGGTCGAACACGCAACTCGTCACCTCGTTGCGCGACCGCGCAGACCGGCTTGCTCCCCTGTCGGCCCCACGCAGTCGGTCTGTCCTCAGGGCAGCAGGCCATGCCGTCGGGCTGCGACCAAGTCGCCGCCAAGCCGGCCGCTTCCGAATCGGCAGCCCGGTTCGTGCCCTGCGATGTGACCGACCCTGTCACTGTTCAGGCCGCGGTGGAGTCCGCCTCCGGCTCGGCACGCTGCGTGTCGCTGTCACCTGCGCGGGGATCGCGACACGCGGTCGGCTTCTCCCGGCTGATCCTGCCCGCCGTACGAGGGCTGGCTCAGCACCAGATCTGAGTCGTCTCCATCGCACGTGGGTCTTCGGCACTCCGCTCACCTCGGGCCTCCCCCTGGAGGCCGGAGGTGAGGTAATCCCTCCGCCGCCAGGTTCCGCATATCCCTCCCGGCTCGGTGACCTGCCGGGTTCGCGGCGTTGGTGCGCCATATCGTTGCGAACCCCATGCTGAACCGCGGGGTCATCCGACTCGACGGCCTGATCCGTACTCTCGACGACGGCCGAGTTCAGCCGACGCCGACACGTATGGTCCCGCGCTGATCAACAGTGTGGAGTCGGGACGCGGACGCCGTCGAGGAAGCCCTCATGAGTCACTACGTACCTCGCCCCAAAAGAAGATCCCCCGCGCCGGATGGCGGATATTTCGCACCGATTCCCGCCATATGTAGGGCTCGTGGATGTTACGTGAGCGACACACTCCATGTCATGGAACGACGCCGCTCCATCCGGTGAACATCACCATGTTGCAGCGCAGGAGAAGGGCACACCATGACCGATTCGCTGCGGTGACCAACCGCACTGTCATGGGCAGTGGGCCGGACTGTGCGATCCCCATCGGGAGCGCCTTCGTCGGCCAGTTTCAGAACTAGTCACTACACGGCGCCGCCCCCCGCATTCCGTCTCGTATGCGGAATCGATCTGGCGTCGTACAACGCCGGTCATCCTCCTGTCCGCTTCTGCGAAAGGGCTCTCCATGTCAACACAATCGACCGCGGGTACTGAGGCCGAGATGCCGCCAGAAACCGCCCCCGTGCCGACGACCGACGGCGGGGGGTGGACGCCCAAGACACTCAGCTGGCTGCTGATGCTGGTTCTTTCCGTGGAAGTCGCCTCGATTATCTACGCCGCGCCACTGGTCGCGTTGCCGAAGATCCTCACGCATTACCACACGAGTCAATCCGCATGGATCACGACCGCTGTCACCCTCGTCGGCGCGGTGTGGGCGCCGATTCTGGGCAAGTACGCCGATCTCCACGGCAAGCGAAGACTCCTGATCATCACCTTGCTCATCAGCGCTGCTGGATCGCTGCTGTGCACGGTGGCGCCGACGTTCGGCTGGCTGCTCGCGGGCCGGGCTCTCCAGGGGGCTGTCCTCGCGGCGCCGTTCCTCTGCATTTCCCTGGTCCGCCAGACCTTCCCCGTGAAGACCATCGCCGTCGGTGTGGGTGTCGTCGCCACCGGGTCCGGCCTGCTCACCGCGGGCATGCCCTACTTCATGGGCTGGCTGGTCGACGGCACGGGCTTCCGTAGCGTCTTCTGGTTCCCCGCGGTTATGGCGCTGGTCGTCGCCGCCTGTGTGCGGGCGCTCATCCCGGAGTCCCCGGTCCGCGCCCAGGGACGAGTCGACTTCTTGGGTGCCCTGTTGCTGGGAGCGGCGTTGGCGGCGGTACTGGCCGCCATCAGCCTCGGCGAGGGCTGGGGATGGCTCTCGCTCAAGACGACAGGCCTCTTCATCACGGGGCTGGCAGTGCTGGTGCTGTGGGTGTTCCAGGCACTGCGCACCCGCGAACCCCTGGTCGATGTGCGTTTCCTGAAGCAGCGGCCGCTGGTGCTGACCATGCTGATCGCCGGGTTGGCCGGCGGTAGCGGCGCCTGCTTCTTCCTCATGATCAGCATTGTCTCCCAGACACCTCCGGTGCTGGGGCTCGGATACGGTTTCGGCACCGACTCCCTCGGCATCGCCAGGTATCTCGCCCCCTTCAGTCTCGGGGTCCTGATCGGCGGCATCATCGGAGGACAGCTCACACAGCGGGTGGGCCCGGCGCGAACCCTCGTCATCTCACAGGTCATCACCGTCGTCGGTGCGGTGGCGTCCGCCGCGACCATTACCTCGGCGGCCGGGATCCTCGTCCCCATCGCGGTTGTCGGCGTCGGCGTCGGAATGGCGGCAGGATCGGCATACAACCTGATCATCGAATTGGTCCCCTCCACATTGCAGGCGACCATCGCGGGAATGGCATCGGTCATGATCAGCGTCTTCTCGTCGGCTGTTCCGGTCGTGGTGATCGCGATACTGAACAGCTCATTCGCGACCATGATGAACGGGATCCCGCTCTACTCCCTCTCGGGTGTCAGATTCAGCTTCCTGGTCCCGGGCATCATCGCCGCCGCAGGGACGATCACCGCTCTGGCGCTTGTCGCCGCCCAGCGCGGACAGGCCGCCACGGCAGCCGCTGACCTCCCCGCGTGACCCGGCCGACACGCCGCATGCCTTCGTCGAGTGAGTCACATCCACTTCGGCGATGCGGCGCGGATCTCCCAGACATGATGTGGCCCTGTTTCTGAGGCTGTTCGTACCACCCGAAGAGCGCTCGTGACCCGCGCACACTCACCGCAGGCACGCCGCTCGCCCCGGAGGTGACCTCAGTCTTGCCTAACGGTCTGTCGGTTCCTCCGGCAGGCCGTTACGCCGGTGCCTCCGTGCCCTGCGGGGTGCGGCTGCGCCTCCGGATCCGGCATCCGGCATCCGGCACCCCACGAGCAACCGCCCAGTCGACGAGAGCGAGAAAAACGATGACGGACCTTACCCGCCCGGTCCTGGACCCCGAGGTCGAGGCCGCTGTGACCACGAATTCAGCCGGGGACAACAGCCCGACCCGGATGGGCGTCACAAGCCTCACGCCGGACGGAATCCCCGCGCTCCGGGAACAGGCCATGGCTCTGTCTGCCAGCGATGAGACCCTTCGCCACGGCGGTCGAGTGGAGTTCGAGGAGCTCACCGTTCCCGGGTTCGAGGGAGGACCCGACGTACCCGTTCTCGTCCTCCGGCCGACCGCAGGCTCCGGGCCCCGCCCAGGGATCTGCTTCACCCACTGTGGCGGCAAAGTGGCCAGCGGCACCCGTATGGCGGTCGACATTCTGGGCCTGCTCGACTGGGTGGCCGACTTCAACGTGGTGGCGGTGGTGGTCGCCGTCCGGGTCGGGCCCGAGCACCCGCATCCGGCACAGGTGCATGACGGGTACGCCGGTCTGCTCTGGGTCGCGGAGAACGCGGCGTCGCTGGGCGTCGCCCCGGACCGGATCGCCCTGTTCGGGGCCAGTGGCGGAGGGGGGGTCGCCGCAGCCACGGCGTTGTTCGCCCGAGACCGGGGCGGCCCGGCGGTCAGCCATCAGGTTCTGCTGAGCCCAATGCTCGACGACCGGGAGATCACGGTCTCCAGCCACTTCGAGAACGTCATCTGGGACCGTACGTCGAACCGGACCGGGTGGTCTGCGATCCTCGGCGACGAGTGCGGGGGCCCGGACGTCAGCCCGTACGCGGCGCCGTCGCGAGCGACCGACCTCAGCGGCCTTCCTCCGGCTTATCTCGACGCGGGATCGGCGGACACCTTCCGTGACGAGACCATCGACTACGGGGCCCGGCTCGCGCAGGCAGGTGTGCCGGTGGATCTGCACATCTGGGCCGGCGCGATGCACGGCTCCGAGGGCGTCGCACCGAAGGCGGAGGTCACGCGTGCGGCGATCACGGCCAGGCTCAGCTACCTCCGCCGCATCTTCGGCCCCACGCCGATAGGCCCTGACGCCGGCTGACGCTCGGTCCTGCTGCACCACACCGCAAGTCTCGTGCGGCCCGGTGACGTGGCGGTGGTCGACTGCGGCGGCGATCGTCGGCACGCCCCCCTCGGCGAGGCCGTCGCCAACGCCGTCTCCGCCCGCGGCGCGGCGGGCGCGGTCGTGGACGGGGTCTGCACCGACATCGACGCGCTGAGCGCCATCGGTCTGCCCGTCTACGCCTACGGCCTGTCGTTGCTCACCACGAAACTGCACGGCATCGCCGACGGCGGCCTGAATGTCCCTGTCACCTGCGCCGGAATGCCCGTGCACCCGGCGGCCTCGTGCTCGGCGACGCCAACGGCCTGCTGATCGCCCCCGCAGGGCGGCTCGCCGCCGTGCTGGACGAGGCGATCGCCGATGACGCCGAGGAACCCGGCCTGATCGCCGACCTGCGGCAGGGCGAACCGCTCGGCGCACTGACCGGCGCCACGGCAGTCGTCGAGAAGCTGCTGGCCTCCTGACCGACTGATGTTGCTGTCACGTTCCCGTACGCCTCCGAAGGACCACCGTGTTCCTCAAGGCCGCCGTCAACGGTGGACGGACCACGTCCGAATACCCCGCCGCCCCGGTGACGGCCGCGGAACTCGCCGCCGGCACGAACGCGGTACATCTGCACGTCAGGGACGGTGCGGAGGGCCAGACCAGCTGTCCCGACGCACTCGCCGCCGTGCTGCGCAAAGTCCGAGCGGCGGCCCCCGACCCGGTGATCGGTACGACCACCGGGCTGTGGACCTGCTCCGGCCCGGAAGAACGCCTCGCCCTGGTCGAGGCATGGGAGGTGCTGCCCGACTTCGCCTCCGTCGCCTTCAGCGAGGATGGCGCCACCGAGACCGCTGCGCTCGTGGTGGCTCGTGGCATGGGCTTTGAGAGCGCGATCTGGAGCATGGACGGCGTCCCCGCCCTCCTCGCCTCACCCACCCTTCACCGCAAGGTGCGCATCCTGATCGAGCCCATGGACGAGGACCCCGGCACAGCGGTGACGCACGCCCGGACCATGGCCGCCGCCATCCTCGCCGCCGGCGTCACCTGCCCGCTCCTTCACCACGGCGAGGCCGCGACGGTCTGGCCGGTGCTCAGAGCCGCCCTGGAGGACTGCCACCAGGCCCGCATCGGATTCGAGGACGGCCAGAACTTCCCGACGGCACCCCGGCCCTCGACAACCGCGACCTGATCCTGGCCGCCCTGGCGATGCGCGCCGAGGTCTGGTCTGACAGTCGGTCCGTACGAACGTCTTACGGTCTCGAAGGACGCAGCGAAGCGTCATGCCCGCAACAGGTGAACGCCTTGGTTGACCTTGGTTAACGGGCACGACGCCCACATCACGTCGGGATGACCGGCAGCACGAGTACGGACGGGTGCCTGTCGTCGTGCAGGACGGTTTGCCGCGCGATCACCGAACTGTCGCCGAGAAGACTGCTTTCGCCCGTGTTGAGATTGACGTCCTGCAAGGGATAGTTACTGGACGAGATCTGCAGCCGGAAGGCGTGGCCGGGCAGGAACAGATAACTCGTCGGCGTCAGTTCGATCGTGATCCGTTGGACCTCACCGGGCGTGACGAGCCCAGGGGCCTCCGGGCGGTAGCGCAGCCGGGTGACCCCGTCGCAGACGTTGGTCGACCGGCCGTCGGGGGCGAGGTCTGTGAGCTTGGCCGTGAAGTCGGTGTCCACCGCGGATGTGGTGACCCAGAGCTCGACCGTCACCGGGCCGGTCACCTCGACCCCGGACTCCACCGGATCCCCCGTGTAGACGAGGACGTCACGGCGGGTCTCGACGTCGGACTGGTCGGTGATGCCGGCCGGAGATCCCGTGCCCAGGGTCGTGCCGCCGCGGGTCGGCACCGGATCCTTAGGGTCGTAGCTGTACGAGTCGGGGGGTTCGTCGCCGGGCGGCGTGGCCGAGAGCCGGCCGTCACCGGCCGCGGTGTTCGCGGCTCCGCCGCCGCGGAGGTGGAGCCGCGTCCACTCGGTCCGCGCCAGCGGCCACTCCCATTCGTCACGCCAGACATTGGCCCGCTGCACGTAGATACTGATCGGCGCCTCGGTATCGATGCCGTTGTCATGACCCTTGAGGAAGCGTTCATACCAACGGGTCATGACCGAGTTGGGGGCGTACGAAACCGAACCTATCTCCATGGCGTCGGGCGTCATCACATCCTGCGGAGTCCACTCGGACACGGGAAACATGGTGCCGTAATGCGAATAGGGGGAGATCACCAGCTTCTGTGGTCCCGAATTCGGGTTGGCCTGCACGCGCAGATACGTGCGAATCGCGCCACGAATGAAGAGGTCGTGCCATCCAGTGGCATAGAGTGCCGGCGCTGTCACGTCCTCCATACCGGAGGAGATATCTCGCGACAGCCAGTAGGAGTCGCCGGGATCCGGGTGCGAAGCCCATTCCTTCACCCACGGAATGTGCTCGGCCAGGAGCTGGATGACCTCGTGCGGCGGGCGCTGGTAGATCCGGCCGACCGTCTCGACCTGCTCCGCCATGAGAGTCTGGATTTGCGAGACCAACTCGGCGAGACGTTCGGGGGTCGGGGGTGTCGCCGCCATGAGTTCAGCCGCGACGTCCCGCAGCGGGAACTCGATCAACTTCAGGACGACCGGGTCCGTGACAGCCGCCCCGCTGCGCCTCAGCGCGTCCTGGAGAATACTGGCGAGCGGCCAGATCACCAGCACGTCGATCTGCGCGACACCTGGTGCGTAGTAGCCGAAGCCGTCGAAAATCCCGCCCGCCAGCGAGGACGCCACGGCCTTGACCGCCGGGTGGTTGCCGACCATTCCCAGCAATGCGGTGAGGCCCAGGTAGGAGCTTCCGCCCAGCGCCACCGCGCCGTTCGACCAGGGCTGTGCGACCAGCCAGTCGACCGTGTCGTACGCGTCCGTTCGATCGTTCAGGGCAAGCTCGTAGTCACCCTCCGAGCCGTACCGGCCCCGGACGTCCTGAGCGACATAGGCGAATCCCAGCTCGGCCGCCCTTCTGCCCATCTGGTCCAGTCCGGAATAGGGTTCGTCCTTCCCATATCCCGTACGGAATAGCACCGTTGGCCATGGCCCCTCACCCGCGGGGTGGTGGATGCTGGTCGCGAGGCGGATGCCATCCCGCATCGGCACCATTTCCTGGGTGACCTGAATCAATGCTGCCTGCTGCACGACATCCTCCTTCGGACTAGCCCTGTACTAGCGTCTGTTCGGGTCTCGGGGGTGGTCCTACGCCTGGCTGCTGAGCAGCCGACGGACCCAGTCGGTCCGGGTCGAGATCGCGGCTCGGGATACCTCCGCCCCGGGCACCAACTGGTCGAACCCGTGCAGGCCGCCCGGCCAGACATGAAGTTCGGCGGCTCCACCCGCCTGCCAGATCCGGGTCGCGTACGTCACGTCCTCGTCGCGGAATCCGTCGACCTCACCGACGTCGATGAACGCCGGCGGCAGCCCGGCGAGGTTGGCCTCGCGTGCCGGTGCCGCGTAGACGGAGACGTCCGGCCCGCCTCGGCGCTCCCCCAGCAGCGCCGTCCAGCCGATGAGATTCGCGTTCCGGTCCCAGACACCCACCCCGTCGAGCATCGTGCTGGACTGGGTCTCGTGCCGGTCGTCGACCATCGGGCTCATCAGCACCTGGCCCAGCAGTGCCGGGCCGCCTCGGTCCCTGGCCATGAGCACGACGCCAGCCGCGAGTCCGCCACCGGCGCTCCCCCCTGCGACGATCAGCCTGGCCGGGTCAATGCCTAGTTCTTCAGCGTGCTCGGCCGTCCACGACAGACCGGCATAGCAGTCCTCCACCGGTCCCGGATCCGGGCACTCCGGGGCGAGACGGTAGTCCACTGACACGAGCACCGCCCCGAACTCGACCGCCCAGTCCACGAAGGTGTCGATCCTGGTCCTGTTGTCGCCGGCGATCATCCCGCCACCGTGGATCGCATAGATGCCGGGCGCCGCCTGCGTGGTCATGCCGACCGGGCGCAACACAAGCAGCGGGACATCCGGCGCACCGGCAGGACCCGGTACGGTCAGCTCCTGGATCGCGATCGCACCGCCACGGGAAAGGCTCTCGTCCGTCGCCGCCGCACCGCTCACCATCTCCCGCCTCGCGGCGATGTACTGGGCTGCGGACGTCGTCGCGCTCGACGGAAGATTCGCACGTGCGACGGCGAAAACGTCAGCAATCTCCGGATCAACCGGGGGATGCGCATTGGCTGCCACCGTGGTCACACTCACTCCGTTTCACCGAGGTCACGTCCTCGTGACCACTTCAAGGGAGTCTGAGTGAGGAGCGACACCGTCGGACGCGCCATCTGGCTGGGACTCTTCGGGCAAATCCGCCAAACGGCGAGCACACGTTCCGGGAACGGACTTCCCGCGCCTGCCCGTCACTGCTGACCTCTCCCTGTCTGACCTGTCCCTGTCCGGCACACCGCCTGGGCGCGGTTGCCCCACGCGCACCGTGGTGGGCAACCCCTGCCCTCGGGACAGCCGAAAGGAAGGAAAAAGAAAGGGACACGTGACGTCCTGTGCCTTCGGCAATCTCAACCGCCGTGTGGCGGGACTCCAGTCCGACTCGACGCCAGATGGCAGCCTGCCCTGAAACACCGTCGCCGTACTCTCACCTTTAGCTCGCTCCGACGTCGGAGGGCACCGGAATCGACGGGGAACGAACGATCCGGCCTTTGCGAGGCTGTACCGGAGAGCTGAGGAGAGAACATGCCGGAGGACCTGACCTGGCTGCCCGCATGGCGCCTGCGAGAGCTGGCCGTCGAGAAGGATATCTCGCCTGTCGAGGTGACCGACCACTTCCTGAACCGGATCGAGGAGATCGATCCGAAGCTGTTCTCCTTCGCTACGGTCGACGCGAGCGGTGCACGAGAGCAGGCTAAGGCCGCCGAACGCAAGGTCCTGGCCAACGAACCCGTCGGCGTCCTCCATGGAGTGCCGGTCGCGGTCAAGGAGACCATCGGCGTCAAGGGACTGCCGGCACCCGCTGCCGGAATCGCCTCCTTTCCTCATGACTACATCGCTGTCGAACGCCTGCGGAACGCCGGGGCGGTCATCCTCGGGACGACCGCGATGACCAGCCGCGCTGATCGCCGCGAGCAGCTGGCGGGGTCTCGCAGCTCGCTGGGCGGGATGCCGGTCGAGTTCCACACCGACAGCGACGTCGTCGGCACTCCGGCGAATCCATGGGACCTCAGCCGTGACCCAGGACCTTCGAGCCGGGGAAGTGGTGCCGCCGTCGCGGCCGGATTGACTCCCGTCGCGATCGGCACGGACGGTGCCGGCTCAGTTCGACTGCCTGCCGCACTGTGCGGGATCGTCGGCATGCACGTGTCGCGGGGGCTGGTCCCGGTCGTGGACTACCCCTGGCCGACCCTTTCGCTCCTCCTGTCGACGGGGCCGCTCACGCGATCCGTTCGTGACTCAGCGATTGTCACGCAGGTGCTGGCCGGTCCGGACGGCCGGGACATCGCCTGTTCCCCATTCGCGGCACCCGACTATCTGGAACACATCGACGACGGCATCGCGGGCCTGCGCATCGGGTGGACGGACGACTTCGGGTTCTCGCGCACCTATATGTCGGACGAGACGCGGCGCGTGGTGGCGACGGCCCGCGAGGCCGCGTTCAGCCTGAAAGATCTCGGCGCCGCCGTGACCGGGACAGACACGAGTTGGGACGACCCGCTGCCCGCATACGACGCCATGGCCGCCACGTTCCACCCGTTCACGCTGATCGGCTCACTGCCCGGACCAGAGCGGCGTCCGTCGCCCGCGGAGTACCAGGCCGGGGCAGAGCTTCGAGGGCGCGTCTGGCACCAGACCCGGCGCTTCTTCGAGGAACACGACCTGCTGGTCAGTGCGACGTGCACCATGGTCGCGCCAAGCCCCGAGGAACTGGCGGCCCCGTGGTCGACCGAGATGGTGTATCGCTACACAGGCCACACCGCCATGTTCAACCTGCTGGGCTTCCCGGCGATGTCAGTGCCCTGCGGCTTCGTCGACGACCTGCCGGTCGGCCTTCAGATTGTCGGCCGACCGGGTGATGAGGCCCTCGTCTTCCGCGCTGGACAAGCGTTTCAGCAGGCGAACCCCCGCGACGAGCGCCCACCCGTCGGATGAGCCTGGGCTCAGTGGATCATGGTCCTCGCCGACGAGCCACCCGTGCTGGTGCGCCGGACCAGGAGCGAGACGGCAACCGCAGCGAGCGAGAGAAGCCCCGCAACGAGGAATGCGGCGTGCAGGCCAGGCGCGTCGGCCGCCCCGCCCGGGGCTGTGGAGTTCGCCGTCATCACGGTGATGAAAACAGCTGTTCCCGCCGCGCCTGCGACCTGCTGCAAGGTGTTGACGATCGCACTGCCGTGGGAGTCGATCCCGTCGGGAAGCGATCCGAGGGCGTTGGTGATCAGCGGAGTGAGCATCAGCGCGACGCCGACACTCATCCCGACGTGGAAAGCGACGACGTGCCAGAGCGGTGACGCGCTGTCGAGAGTGGTGAACGACCACAGGGCCGCGCTCAGGACGATCGCGCCGGGAACGACCAGCGGCACCGGGCCACGGCGGTCGTAGAGCCGCCCGACCAACGGGGCGAGCAGGCCCATGACCAACCCACCGGGCAGGAGGAGCAGGCCGGTGGTCAGCGTGTCGCGGCCTTGGACGTTCTGTACGTAGAGCGGCAGCAGAGTGATCGATCCGAACAGCGACACCATGCTCAGCCCCATCAGCAGCACCGCGAGCACGAAGGGCCGGTACGACAGCGGCCGCAAGTTGAGGAACGCGCGCTCGGTGCGCTGCAGCCGCAGCTGCCGGAGGACGAAAGCGACGAGGGCCACAGTTCCGGCGCCGAGGGTGCTCCAGGGCGGTAGCACCTGGTGCCCACCACTGGCGGCCTCACCGATGCTGCTCAGCCCGTAGACAAGACCGCTGAACCCGATCGCCGACAGGACGACTGAGACAACATCGAGAGGAACGCGCCTCACGCGTGGTGCGAGGTGGAAGCGGAGGGCTCCGAAGACGAGCGCGAAGACCGCGAGAGGCAGCACGCTCCAGAACAGCCACCGCCAGCCCAGCCGCGCGAGAACCAAGCCCGACATGGTCGGACCGATCGCCGGCGCGACGGCGATGACGACGGAGATGGTGCCCATGGCCCGGCCACGCCGTTCTCCGGGAATGAGCCTGAGGATCGTTGTCATCAACAAGGGGAGCATCATCGCGGAGCCGGATGCCTGCACGATCCGGCCGGCGAGGAGTACGGAGAAACCGGGGGCCAAGGCGGCCAGCAAAGTCCCTGCCACGAAAAGCGCCATCGCGGTCAGAAAGATAGCTCTTGACGGAAAGCGTTGCACCAGGAAGCCAGTGGTGGGTATGACCACAGCCATGGTCAGAAGGTAGCTGCTGGTGAGCCATTGGGCAGTGGTCACGCCGATCGAAAGATCGCTCATCAGATTCGGCAGTGCCACACTCATGATCGTCTCATTGAAGATCATGACGAACGCCGAAGCGACCAGAAGCCCAATGACCAGTCGGGGTGAAGACCGTAAATCACCGCCCGACGGCCGGACGTCAGGCGGTGAAATACTCGCGCTATCGGCAAGCGGGTTTTTCATATGCAACCTTCAGGAATCACAGTGGCACTCGGCGGCGGCGCCGCCGAGTGCCACTTCGTATACTATTTTCCTTCGCCGAGTTGCCGCCGGACCCAGTCGGTACGGGCGGATTCCGCGGCCTGCGAGAGCGCGGCTGCCGGGGCCACCGCGGTGAACCCGTGGAATCCTCCGGGCCAGACATTGAGCTCGGCCGTTCCCCCGGCCTGCCAGATACGCGTGGCGTAGTCGACAACCTCGTCCCGGAAGGTGTCCACCGTGCCGACATCGAGGAACGCTGGCGGCAGTCCGGTCAGGTCCGTGGCGCGGGCGGGGGCGGTGTAGCCGGACACGTCCGGTCCCCCGCGCCGGTCACCGAGCAGGGCTGTCCAGCCGGTCTGGTTCGAAGTGAAGTCCCAGGTGGCCTCGCCGTGCAGCATCCTGCTCGACGGCGTCCGCATGCGGTCGTCCAGCATCGGGCACATCAGGATCTGCCCGATGAGCTCCGGCCCGCCGCGGTCGCGTGCGAGCAAGGCCGTACCGGCGGCGAGACCACCACCGGCGCTGGTCCCGGCGATGAGCAGGCGAGCAGGGTCGATCCCCAACTCATCGGCGTGTTCGGCGGTCCAGACCAGACCGGCATAACAGTCTTCGATCGGAGCCGGGTCGGGGTGTTCGGGCGCCAACCGGTATTCCACCGACACCACGACGGCCTTGAACTCCACCGCCCATTCCAGCAGCGGGCTGAGCAGGGTCCGATTGTCACCCGTGAACATTCCGCCGCCATGCGTGTGGTAGATCCCGGCGACGGTGCCGACAACGCCTGCCGGACGACAGATGAGCAGCCCGATATCCGGCGCACCAGCAGGCCCTGGAACCGTCCGCTCCTCGAATTCGATGGTGCCGTTGCGCCGCAGCGCCTCATCGGTCACAGGCTGGGCGGCCGTGTACTCCCGGACAGCCCCGATCATCTCCGGCGTGATCGACGGTGGCACCCCCTCCGACAGCAGTCTCAACGCCGGCGCGATTTCAGGATCGACCGGTGGGCACACGGGCTTGGACGTAGTCACGAACGCTCCTCCACACTGTGGCCACGCCGCCGTGACCTCCACTTGATCATCGATACAACGCCGCACCCGGTCAGGTCGTCGGCGAAACCGCTGTGGACGCACTCTCCGGAATACTGGGCTCCCTGGTTGCGGGAGCGGACGGGTAGGCACCCACGGCTCCCGTCATCGTCACCGTGCTCCCCGTCGGGTCGTACCGCTTGACCTGGAGCGCGTCGGGGGCACGGCCGTTCTCGACCCAGTCCATCAGCGCGGCCATCCCCGCCGCGAGCGTCACGCCGGGACCGGCGGCCGTCACGTGGGAGTGACCGTCGCCGGGGGTGAGGAACAACCGCGCGAACGAATCGGTGCCCTCGACGCCGCCCATCGCGTCGAGCACGCGGCGGAAGTAGTGGACCGTCCCCATGGCGAAGATGACCTCGTCGTCGAGCCCGTGGGTGAGCAGCAGCTTCCCGCCGCGGTCCCGCAGCTCCGACAGATCAGGACTGTCGGTGTCCAGCTCGTGGAACTCCCGCACACTGCGATCGAAGAGATCGTCGAACTCCGCGAAGGTGAGTGTGGTCCAGTCCCACTCCGGGTCACGGCACACCCAGGCACCGACATAGGCCTCGGCTATGGGGAACGGCGCCGGGACCAGCTTGCCGTCCACCTCCGCCGTCATCGCCAGCCCCGCCTCGGCGCCGGTACTCCCCCAGCTCTCGGTCCCGGGTCGCAGCCCGAACCAGCGGAAGCCGCCGTCGGGCGATCTCGGCCCCTCCCAGATCTTCCCCATGACGGTCGCATCGGTGGCCGTGATCACCCCCGCCTCCGTCGAGGTGCCCACCAGTTCGTGCGGATCCCAGACGGGCGGGTCGAATGTGGTGACGAACGGGGTCGCGGCGTCCGCCCCGCGCCCGGCCTCGATCACCGCCTGCCGGAAGGCTTCGAGCTTCGCCGGTGCGAGGGGGTTGGCGTACTCCTTCATCACCAGCACGGGCCAGATCGCGGCGGGAACGAACCGGGACCAGTTGATCGCCGGTTCCGCCGACCAGATCCCGTCGTAGTCCTCCGGATAGCGCTGCGCCTCCATCAGAGCCTGTCGTCCGCCACCGGAGGTCCCCTGGAAGTAGGAGTACAGCGGGGCCGAGCCGTGGATGCCTTCGACAACCGCCTTTCCCACGACGGTCATGTCGTGGGTGCTGCGATGCACCCAGTTGCGGATCAGCTCCCAGTCCAGTTCACCGGTTCCGACGTCCAGTGCCCAGCTGGAAGGCCGCTCATCGCGGTTCGCCGCGTCCGTCGACGCGGCGGCGAACCCGTTCATCAGCGCCCGCTGCAGGGTCACGATGCGGAAGACGTCGGAGTGCTGCACATCGGTCGTGGTGCGGGTGCCGCCCCCCGCGGTCCCGATGAAACGGCCGTTCCAGGCGAGCGGGACCCAGACAGTGATCGCCGCGGTGTGCCCCCCTGGACCGCGCTGCCGAAGACGTACGTCACAGAAGTCCGGAAGTCCCCCACCGACCGCCATCTCGTGGCGCCCGCTGGTGTTCACCGCCACCGAAGTAACCTCGACGCCCTCGATGTGGGCGACGGCCTGCCGGACGACGTCAACTGTGCACCGGTCCGCGATGCCGGGGGAGGGCGTAAGGCCGTCGGTGGGGAACCATCGGACAGGGCCGTACTCGGAGATCTCAGTGGGATCGGTCATGGATTGCTTCTCCCTCTTGTCGTCCTTGGCAGTGAGGTGAGCGCAGCGACAGTTGCACCAGTACAGCTGCGATGATCGTCTGTGGTGCACATACCGATTTCGACGGACAGCCGCGCCGCAATTGGATTACTCTCCGTGGCCGAGGTCAACGAAGATTTTTCTCGTCCCAGTACCAATCTCGCCGCAGGTCGTACTTGAGGCAGTCCGCGATATTTCCCTGAAATATCGACTCGTACCGCTGCTTGTACGGTTGATCGGCATCGCCGACATAGAGAGAACCATGTATGGTGCCGCCCCACTGGTGCACCTCGGCATACACGCCTGCCTGATAGAGCGTTTTCATGAATGCCAGAGTCGGGTCCCGATCAGGCTCATGTTCGCTGGTGTGGATGAAAATCGGGCATAGGCCGACACAATCTTCGACAGTTGCCCGTCCGACCAGGGCCTCCGGACCCAGAAACGGAGAGTTGTAGTCTTCACGAGTGAAGTACTGCTTCAGGCCGCGCGCCATGTGAATGCCATCCCACTGGCCACTGAGCCCTTTTTGGGAGGGGTAGACCATCCGGTCCTCGGTAATAGGCTCGTTGGCCACACAACCTCGCGGGCGGTAACCAAATCGCTTGAGCCGGAACGCCAAACTGAGCACGAGGAGTCCGCCGCCACTCGCACCCGTGATCACTATCCTGTCCGGATCGATGTTGAGCAGCTCGGCATTCTCGACGGTCCACCGGAATGCCGCGTGCAGATCATTGATGGAGGCCGGGTACTGACCCTCGACGCTGCCTCGAAACCACGGGGAAACCACCACGGCATTCTGCCTGTGGGAAGTCTCAAGGAGCCAGGGTTGAAACTCACGAGGATCGCCGAACATCATCCCGCCGCCGGCTATCCGGAACACACACGGCAGTGGTTCGCCGGTACGTTCTCGCGGCTCACGCACGAGCACATGGATGGGCGACAGCTCGTCGTCATCGGGATCGATGTCAGGGTAGGCATCCCCCCGGAATTCCTTCCAGACTCCTTGGTTGCGAACGCTCTCGGGAAGCCGGCTTTCGGCCTCCTTCAGTTTCGCTGCCACACCTTCACTGAACTCGAGTCGTGCCTTCTTCCGCTCCTCGATCGGCCTGTCCGGATCGGTCAGCACAGCACCGATGTCCGTGTTCCGAGGCGACCCCTGCCAGTTCTCGTAGTTCACCAGCTCTGGGTGAACCCAACGTGGATCTTCACGATAGTCGGCACGATTTCCCTCGATGCGCGGCAGCTTCCAGCCCATGGTGACAACCCTCCATTGGGTATGTCGGTGAGTTCAGAATCCACACTCTTGCCGGCCGGGAAAGCTCGCCTACCGGTTCCCCGGGCCGGCCGGACACACGATCAGGCCGAGGATTGGCGCGCCCACCCACGACCATCTGCTGGAAGCGCTGCACGGTCAATCGGTTGCCCTGGCTCGGGATACGACATCGAATACCTTTCCAGCTTGGCGGGGCTCATCGCCGGCGATGAGCATGCGCGCTTGCCACAACTCGAATAGCGACCCAAGTCGAAATTCGTTCCGCGCCCGATAGCCAGGCTCCCACCTGGACCACGGCCCAACTGCGGCCGCGCGGCTACGTTTTGGGGGCCTGAGCCGCCAGATGGCTACCGCACCCCCGGGGTCGTCGTGGACCGCGACAATAATTCGAACATATGACCCCCTGACTCTGGAGGGACATCGGAGCGCAGATGGCACATTCCCCCTGGCGCTCCCTGGTGAGAAGTCCAGGACGGCGCGGGCCCGACGCGCTCCATCCCGCGTGTGCCAATGCCGACGACCGGCCTGCGCCGCCATAGGGGCGGCGACTACCGGCCCGTCCGCCACATGGCGGGAATGAGCAGCCAATACCCCGACAGCTGGCGGCAAGCACATTCGCCCTGTGCATTCAGACTCGCTCAGACAAACGAAAACGCCGTCGCCACGTGCGCCCCAGAGGGCGAGTCCGTGTCGGCCCGGCATACCGCGCCACCCGCAGGGCCGTGCGCACAGGCCGTCGTGCCTCCCGCCGGCCCATCATGAGAGGAATCCCCGATGACCTCGACGTCCACACCCGCTACCGGCCCGGTGCCGGTCGACGCCGCGGCGGCCGACACCGGCGAGCTGATGTGGACTCCCGCCTGGCGGATCCGCGAGCTCATCGAGGCGCGCGAGATCTCGCCGCTGGAAGTCACCGAACACTTTCTCGCTCGGATCGAGGCGCTCGATCCGGTCCTGCACACGTTCCGCAGCCTCGACGCCGACGGGGCGCGCGCCCAGGCCCGACGCGCGACCGAGGCCGTCACCCGCGGCGACGATCTCGGCCCGCTGCACGGCATCCCGGTCTCCGTGAAGGAACACATCGGCGTGGCCGGGCTCCCGGTGTGGGGCATCGGCGACCTGCCTGGATCGCGAGTCGCGGCCGAGGACGCCATCCTGGTGGAGCGATTGCGCCGCGCCGGAGCGGTGATCGTCGGTACCACGATCATGCCGGGCGTCGGGATCGACCCCGCCATGCCCGACCTTGCCGGGCACCCGCGAAATCCGTGGGACACCACCCGAGTCCCCGGCACATCCACGGCGGGCGGGGCGGCGTCGGTGGCCGCCGGGATGATTCCGGTGACCATCGGCTCCGACGGAGCGGGCTCGACCCGGTTGCCCGCCGCACTCAGCGGGATCGTCGGCCTGCACTCCAGCGAGGGACGGATCCCCTCGGTCGACTTCGACTCCCCCACCGTCACCCAGGGCGGCTCGTACGGTCCGCTGACCAGGGACGTACGTGATACCGCGCTGGTCATGCAGACGCTTGCCGGGCCGGACGGCCGCGACCCGTTCGCCATCCGCACACCAGCGCCGGACTACCTCGCCGGGCTCGCCGACGGCGTCGAGGGCCTGCGGTTCGCCTGGACCGACGACTTCGGCTTCGCCGCGCAGCACGCCCAGCCCGGGACCCCGGAGATCATCACCGCGGTCCGCGACAGTACCCGCCGCTTCACCGACCTGGGCGCCCAGGTCGAGCAGACCGAGGAGTCGTGGGAGGACTACTGGCCCGCCTTCAAGGCGATGACCTCGGCCTACGGCCCGCCGCTGACCGTGCTGGCGTTCGGCGCCTCGCACACCCCCGCCAGTCTGAAGGCCGGCCACGAGCTCTACGGGCGGAACTGGGACAGGTTCGAACGCGTCTTCGCGAGCCATGACCTACTGCTGAGCCCGACCCTGCAGTTCACCGCGCCAACGGTCACCGAGTGGGACACCCACTTCAAGCGGACGGAGTACCGGCACCACCCCACGGCCGCCTACACGGCCGACACCCACCTGTTCAACATCTACGGCTACCCAGCCGTCTCGGTGCCCTGCGGCACGGTCGGCGGGCTCCCGATCGCGTTGCAGATCATCGGCAAGCCCGACCGGGAGGCACTCGTGGTCCGCGCGGCGTACGCCTTCCTCGACGGCAGGCCGGTGGCTGCCCCGCTTCGCTTCGCGTGAGGTGGACGCCCAAGTCCTGGGCGCGATGTCGGCCAGCCTCTCCGGCCGAGTTCGCTCGACGGGCCGGAGAGGCTGGCCCCCGCATCGCCAAGGCCGTACCGAGCGTGTGCACGGCCCGCGAAAGGTGGCCGGTTGTGTCCGGTGAGCTGCTCGATCCGCTTCAGCTGGTACGTCGGGTATGCCATGGCGGACGGCAAGGCGTTCGGCCGCCCTCATCTACGCGGCGAGTGTCTCAACACGTGTCGGCCGTGTGTCGAACGGGCCAATACCAAGAAGGCCCAGAATCACTGTCGGGCCGCGAGCAAACGGCGTAGCCAATCGGTCCGCACCCAACGGGCCATCTGCGACAGAGCTGCCTGCGGCACGACCCCGTCAAAGCCATGGAAGCCCCCCGGCCACACGTTCAGCTCGGCTGCCCCACCCGCCTGCCAGATCCGGCTGGCGTAGTCGACACTTTCATCGCGGAAGGTATCCACCGAACCAACTTCGATGAACGCGGACGGTAGCCCAGCAAAATCGGCTGAACGCGCAGGAGCTGCATACGCCGACACGTCCGGGCCCCCACGACGAGCGCCGAGTAGAGCATTCCACCCCGTATCGTTGGAGCCCCTGTCCCAAGGAGAATCCTGGTCCAGCATCGTACTGGAAGGCGTGATCTCCCGGTCATCCAGCATCGGGCAGCCAAGAATTTGTCCCATCAATGCGGGCCCTTGGCGGTCTCTCGCCATCAAAGCGGTCGCGGCGGCCAGCCCGCCGCCGGCGCTGATACCCGCGACCAGCATGTGTGATGCGGCGATCCCCAATTCCTCAGCGTGGTCAGCCGTCCAGACCAAGCCCGCGTAGCAATCCTCCACCGGTATCGGATCCGGATATTCCGGCGCGACACGATACTCGACCGACACCACCACCAGGCCGAACTCGATAGCCCAGTCCAGCATGCTTTCTATCCCCACGCGATTTCCGGCCATCACCATGCCGCCACCGTGGATGTAGTAGACGGCCGCCGCTACTTTCGACAATCCGGCGGGCCGGCAGATCAGCAGGGAGATCTCGCCACCAGCGTGACCGGGTACCCGCAGCTCCTCGAAATCGATGCCACGCTCGCGCAACTCACGGTCGGAGATCAACCTTTCTCTGCCTATCCTGCGCGCATCCTGGAGATTCTCCGGCCGGAAGTTGATCGGAATACCCTGCGCCTGAACGGCAGCCAGTCCGGCGGCCAGTTCGGGATCGAGCGGCGGGCGAACACGACGTACAGCCATCGACATCTCCTCGTGGAAGGACGGCTGTCTTCTCAGCCGCTGAGAACTGGCCGTACGCGGTTGGTGCGACCGCCGCGATCCCGTCTCGACCGTCCTACGATCATCGATCGCACACGGGGGTGAGCTACAGCGCCAAGCGGCGAACGTATCAGGCCGCTTCGCGCCACCTGGCGGTCATCGGTGCCGAACAACACCGATCTCCCGCCAGACCCGTCAACGCGGCTGACGCGCAATCGCCAGATGGCGGGACACTGCTCCTACTCGACGCCAGGCGGCGGCTCTTCCAGGACCACGGCGGATATACGGTCAGCGGATATACGGTCGGCCAGCCGAATCCGACAGCAGAACGCACCGGAAATGGCGGATGGAGTGCGATTCCGACCCCTTGGCGGGATCGCACGCAGAGCTGAGGAGAGCACATGCCGGAAGATCTGACCTGGCTGCCCCCCTGGCGACTGCGCGACATGATTGTCAAGAGGGCAGTCTCCGCCGTCGCGGCTGGATTGGTCCCGATCACGATCGGGACGGACGGCCACGGATCGGTTCGATTGCCGGCCGCATTGCGTGGAATCGTGCGGATACACCTGTCACGAGGCCTGGTCCCGGTCGTGGACTACCCGTGGCCAACCCTTTCCACCAGCCGATGACGACGCCTCCGCACCGGCTCCCGCCCGACTTGGATCCCCTGATCGCCAGGGCGCTACCCGCTCTCCAACGGGCGACAGGGTTGCCCGTCGCCTTCGGTGGTCCTGTTTCGAGCGTGAATCACGCGCTGCGGATCAACCAGCTGCGCGGCACGCTCACCCGGTCCCTGGAGAACCTGCTCGTCGATGCCGGTGCCGGACTCGGCGGCAAGGCCGTCGCACTCGGCCGGGTCTCCACTGTCAGGAACTACTTCAGCGCAAAGGGGATTACCCACGAGTACGACCGGGCGGTCGCTCCAGAGCGGTTGCGTGCGATGGTCGCAATACCCGTACGTACCGGGCTCGTGACCCGCGCTGTGCTCTACGTGGCAACGCGCGACCAGGCCACCTGCGGTGACCGGGTACTGCGTGCGGCGGCCGAAGTGGTCTCGCGCCTCGAACGCGACATCCTGGTGGAGGAAGAGGTGTGGCGACGGATCGCCGCGTCCTCGACCTGGACGGCCGCGGCGCCTAGCGAGGCGGTGGGCGAACTCCGCGCCGAACTCACGGCAATCGCCGGGTCGATCGCCGATGGGCAGGCCAGAGCCAGACTGCTGGCTGTCTGCGAGCGCCTGAAGCCGCCCGCCGATCTGGAGTGCGAGTCGGCCGCCGTCACGCTGTCCGCACGGGAAGCCCAAGTGCTCGCCGCGGTCAGCGCGGGCTGCACCAACGACGAGATCTCCGCGCATCTCGACCTGAAGCCCAACACCGTGAAGTCCTATCTCAAGAACGCGATGTGCAAGCTCGACGCCACCAATCGGATCCAAGCGGTCAACAAGGCCCGAGCAGCCGGGCTGCTGCCGGCCGCCACCCCCTTTCTGGGGTAGCCGGAGTTCTCCAGAGGTGTCACCATCTGGCCGGAGTGGCCGCGTCGCCAACGTTGACGACGAGCGAAGGGGATCGGGACGTGTTCTTCGATTTGGGCATTCGGGACTTCCTGGACCGAGCGGAACTGGTGTATCCGGACAGGGTCGCCGTGGTGGACGAGCCGAACCAGGTCGCGCGATCATGGGGATCGCTGACCTACCGCGAGATGGCCGGGCTGGCGCGTGCACAGGCCGCGAACCTCGACGCGCTCGGCGTCCCCGTCGGTGGGCGGGTCGCGATCATCTCGCACAACGCCGCACGACTGCTCGTGTCGTTCTTCGGGGTCTCCAGCTGGGGCCGGGTGCTGGTGCCGGTGAACTTCAGGCTCGCGCCGGCCGAAGTGCGCTACATCGTGGAGCACTCCGGCGCGAGCGTGCTGCTCGTCGACCCCGAGCTCAAACCCCTGCTCGACAGCGTGACCGCCGAACACGTCTTCGTTCTGGGCGAGGACGATGACAAGATCTTCGGCGGTGACGGCGACCCTCGGCCCTGGGCGGGTGACGAATCCGCGACCGCGACGGTGAACTACACCTCGGGCACCACCGCACGCCCCAAGGGTGTCGAGCTCACCCACCGCAACCTGTGGCTCAACGCCGCGGTATTCGGGCTGCACACGACCCTGAACGACAGCGATGTCCTGCTGCACACCCTGCCGATGTTCCACTGCAACGGCTGGGGCATGCCTTACGCGGTCACCGGCCTCGGCGGACGGCACATCGTCCTGCGCAAGGTCGACGGCGCCGAGATCCTGCGACGCGTCGACGAACACGGTGTCACCATCCTTTGCGCGGCGCCCGCGGTGCTCTCGGCCGCGCTCGACGCGGCAGCGAACTGGGACGGCGAGGTCCCGGGCCGCGACCGGGTCCGGGCCATCGTGGCGGGTGCGCCTCCGCCGACCCGCACGATCGAACGCGTCCGCGCCGAGCTCGGCTGGGAGTTCATCCAGATCTACGGCCTGACCGAGACCTCGCCCCTGCTCACGATCAACCGGATGCGCGAGGAGTGGACCGATCTCGACCCCCACGAACAGGCTCGCCTGCTGGGCCGCGCCGGCAGTCCCGCGCTCGGCGTCCGGATCAGGATCGACGGCGACGGCGAGGTACTCGCCCAGACCAACACAAGCCTCGCCGGCTACTGGGAAAACCCCGAGGAGACCGCTCGCGTCCAAGCAGGTCACTGGTTCCATACCGGCGACGGCGGCGCCTTCAGCGACGGTTACCTCACCATCGCCGACCGTAAGAAGGACGTCATCATCACCGGCGGCGAGAACGTCTCCTCGATCGAGGTCGAGGACGCGCTCAACTCACACCCGGCGGTCCGCGAGGCCGCGGTGATCGGTATCCCGGATGTGAAGTGGGGTGAGCTGGTCACCGCGCTCGTCGTCACCGACGGCCGTGCGGTCACGTCTGACGAGCTCATCACACACTGCCGGGAACACCTGGCGGGCTACAAGTGTCCGAAGCGAGTCGAATTCCTCGACGAACTGCCCCGGACAGCGACCGGCAAGATCCAGAAGTTCAAGCTTCGCGAGCCTTTCTGGCGTGACCAGGACCGACAGGTCAACTGATCGTCTTCACGCCGCTGACCGCTACAGGGTCAGATCATGGTGGTGTTCGAGCTGCCGGAACACTCGCCCGAACCCCACCACTCAGCGCCGCTCAGCGCCATTTGGCACGAATCCCCAGTCGGTTGCCGGGCGCTCGCACCCTCAGGGTTCGCCTAATTTCCACAGGTGGGCGAACACTGTTGTGCACAGTCATCGAGACGGGGACACACATGCACTTCATCGTGGACACCGAGGTCCGGGTGCCGATGCGGGATGACATCTCGCTGGCCGCGAAGGTCTGGCGACCTGCATCGGGAGAACCAGCTCCGACGTTGCTGCTGCGCAGCCCGTACGGCACTGATGACCTCCATGTGTTCGGGGCGCCCGTGATTCCGGACATCTTTGCCTTCGTGAATGCCGGGTACGCGGTCATGTTGCAGGACATTCGGGGAGCGCAGCACTCCGAGGGCGTGTTCATCCCGCACGTCGATGACCGCGGCGACGGTGCCGCCACCGTCGCGTGGCTGATCGGGCAGGACTGGTGCGACGGGAACGTGGGCATGTTCGGCCCTTCCTACATGGGATTCGTCCAGTGGCAGGCGGCTTCCACCGGCGCCCCCGGGCTCAAGGCCATCGCTCCGGCGACCGCCTCGGACGACTTCTACCACGGGCCGTGGTACTCACCGGGCGGCGCGTTCTCGTCGCAGTGTGCGCTGTCCTGGACCACCGTGACTTCGTTGATGCGAGGCCAGTTCGAACTGGCCAAGGGGCGCAGCGTCGATCCGGCGGACCTGGCTACGCTCGCCGGGTTGCTGGCCGACCTGCCGGACCTGATGCGTCTCATGCCCACCGGGTCCCATCCGCTGCTGGAGAAGTACGCGCCCTGGCTCGCCACGGACGTGCTCGCGCACCCCGATCGCGACGAGCACTGGCGGCGTCTCGCCCCCATAGAACACGCGGAGTCCATCACCGCGCCGGCGCTGAACATCGGCGGCTGGTACGACATCTTCATCAACGAGACCTTTCACGCCTACAACACCATGCGCCGCCACGGCGGGTCCGAAGAGGCCAGGAAAGGTCAGCGGCTCGTGATCGGCCCATGGGCGCACGGGCGGGGCGACAGCGGGGTCTATCCCGACCGGCATTTCGGGATGGCCAGCAGCATGGACGCCGCCCAACTGACCAACTCCCACCTGAGCTTTTTCGACCGCTGGTTGCGAGGCAACGAAGACGCACTCGACGACGTCGCACCCGTGCGGATCTTCGTCATGGGAATCGACCAGTGGCGCGACGAACAGGAATGGCCGCTGCCCGACACCCAGTACATCGACTACCATCTCACCGGCAGCGGCCCCGCCAACACCGCGACCGGCGGTGGCCTCCTCACCACCACCACGCCGGAAGCCGGCTGCCAGGACACCTACCTCTACGACCCCCGACGGCCCGTGCCCACCCTCGGCGGCACTGTTCTCGGTCTACGGCCGGAAGACCCCATCGGTCCGGTCGATCAGCGGCCCAACGAGACGCGTGAGGATGTGCTCTGCTACACCACGCCGGTGCTCACCCAGCCCGTCGAAGTCACTGGCCACGTGTCACTGACACTGTTCGCGTCCTCCTCCGCGGTCGATACCGACTTCACCGGCAAACTCGTCGACGTCCATCCCGACGGCCGCGCCATCATCCTGTGCGAGGGCATGCAGCGCACCCGTTACCGCAACTCGCTCGCCGATCCCGAACTCATGCAACCCGGAAACATCTACGAAGTCACCGTCGACCTCGCCGTCACCTCGAACGTCTTCCTCCCCGGCCACCGGATCCGGCTCGAGGTCTCCAGCAGCAACTTCCCCCGCTACAACGTCAACACGAACACCGGCGGCATCATCGCCCAGGAAACCGAAGCCGACATGATCACCGCCGTCAACCGCCTGCACCACGGACCCGTCCACCCCAGCCGACTCACCCTCCCCGTCATCGACCGACCGGACACCACCAGGTAGCCGGCCCAACCGCGGCGGCGGCAACGGCCACTACTGCCTGCACCGCACCGGAAACCGGGAAACGCTTCGTCGCCTACCTGATCCAAGCTCTGGGGTGGGGCTCGGCAGAGATCGGTCAAGGCCTACGCCGGCGAAGTGATCTGAACTCCATGGAGTACCAGTGGGACGAGGCCACCGTCCCCTTCTGGCGGGACATCGAGGCACTGGCCGCCGAACACGAGGTGAGGGTGTGCATCGAGATGCACCCGCACAACCTGGTGTTCAACCCGGCCACGCTGAAGCGCCTCGTCGAGCGGGTCAGCGCGACACACATCGGCGCCGAGCTGGACCCCAGCCACCTCTTCTGGCAGGGCATCGATCCGGTCGCCGCCATCGAAGACCTCGGCCCACTGAGATAGCGCCATCGTGATTCCTGCTGGTCAGTGGGGCTGGCGTGATGTGTGGTGGGGCTGCTCGTGCTGGTAGGGGTGGAGATCGGTAGCACGTGATCGTCCGTCACGGGTGGTCTCTGGGGTTCTCGCACGGGGAACTCGGGCCGATCCGTAGGTGCGCGTCGGGAGGGATGTTCATGACGGACGTGCTGACGTGGACGATCGAGCGGCGCCTTGAGCTGGCCGAGCGTGCTGAGCTGCTGCGTAAGGAGCTGGCCGAGGTCGAGGTGGCCCGGCTGGAGGCGGCCGAGATGGTGTTCGGGCAGTGGGCCGGTGCGACCGACGGCGGACGCCGGCCGTCGGGGATCGTGGAGCCGGAGCCGGAACGGGTCGCGGTGGGGCCGGGAGCTGGTGGGATGCGGGTCGTCCCGGACCGGGCCGAGGGGATGGGCCGGGAGGCCCTGACCGCGGAGTATCAGCGGCTCATGGAGATCGTGGCCGGGGCGGACGGGCCGGTGATGGCCAAGGACGTCGCCGTCGCGCTGGGCCGCGAGACAACTCCGGCGAAGGTCGAGCCGGTCCGTGGCCAGCTGCGCGAGCTCGCCGACCGGGGCTGGCTCGTGCGGACCGGTGCGGGGCGCTATCGCGTGCGCTGACCTGCCCGGGCCTGTGGCGGACCGGGCGATTCCGGACGGTGGCCCAGCAGGTGCTGTGCGCCTTGACCTCGCTCAGTGCGGCTTCGCACAGGTTGTGCCACAAATGCCAGCGATCACCAACCTGCACCGCCTCGGGCAGAGCACGACGGATGGCCTCGGCGTAAGTAGCGGAGCCGTCCCGGCAGACGACCTCGACGCCCGGATGAGCGCGTAACCATGCTTCCAGGGTGTCGGCCGTGCGGTCGGGCAGCACTCGATCCGCTCGTGGGTCTCGGCATCGATGATCACGGTGGCATATCGGTGGCGCCGTCGCAGAGCGAAGTCATCGACCCCGATCACGCGGGGTATTCGCCCGAGGGGCAGTGGGATACGCAGCAGGGTCCGGAGCTCGATGGCGGAAGGGTTGGTGTGCCGTCCTGCGGTGTCTGGCACCCGGCAGGAGTGGTGGATATGCGAGCCCATCAGTACCGGACCCCGCTTCCGTCAGTCAGGCGCGGGCCAGGAGCAGTACGGCTGTGGCGGAGGTGACGCCGAGGGCCACGCCTGCGGCTGGTGGACGGTGGACTGACGGCGTAGGAGGGGTAGGTGTCGGTCGAGGGACCAGGTGCCGGCGCTGGTGAGGGAGAGACCGGTTGCGGTGGCGGTGAGTAGGGTCTCGTACTCGATGCCGCCGCTTGTCGGCGTACACGTGAACGTGGTCGGGTGGCCCGGGTTCGCAGTACAAGCGACGCACGCTCAACCCGATCCGCACCGCCCGGCCACCGATCGCCCTGTCGGCGAGACGGCGTACGTAGCGGCTGTGCACTCGGTCGCTGGCGATTTCACACCCTGTACACGGAACAGGATCTTCGTCACACGTACGGGCCTGGACGACCACGACAGGGCCCGTCGCGTCGACCGAGACGACCCTCACGCCGGTCAAATACGGGAGCAGCAAAGGAAGTTCGACAACACACAACAGGAGGATGCCCAGCGCCAGACAGTGCGCGCCCTCCCTCCCCATGATGATCTCAGGCTACGAAAATCTTGCCACGGCCACATCCACTCGTACGCCGACACCGCTTGTGGCGAAGAAGCCGCCGTGCCATTTCACTGCCATGGCGTTGGTCATGATGCCGATGACTCCGGCGGCCGAGAGCGGGGTGAGGAGCCCGAGGGCTAGGCCGAGGCCGCCGAGGGTTTCAACCGTGCCGGTGATGTAGGCGAAGAGTTCCTGGTGGGTAGCCGGAGGCGGCGAGGAAGGTGCCGGTGCCGTGGATGCCGCCACCGCCGAACCAGCCGAACAGCTTCTGGGTGCCGTGCAGGGCCATGGCTACGCCGATGGCCAAGCGGATGACCAGCAGGCCGAGGTCGGTGGTCGCAGTGCTGCGGGCGGGGGCGGACATCGCGGGCACTTCTGGTCTGGTGGGGCGGTTGGGTCAGAACAGGCCGTTGTCGTGCGGGATCTTGTCGGCGTCCGGGATGGCCGGGGTGATGTCCCAGTGCTCGACGATCTTGCCGTCCGCGACTCGGAAGAGGTCGTAGAAGGCGGTCGGAGCGGTGCCGAGGGTGCCTTCGGAGACGGTCAGGACGAAGTTGCCCTCGGCGATGGCCTTGTGGAGGGTGGCGTAGGCCATGTTCTTGCCCTGTGCGGCGAATGCGGCGAGCCCCGCTCCGAGCCCGTCGAGGCCGTCGGCGATGTGCGGGTTGTGCTGGTCGTACTGGGCGGTGCTGACGTAGTCGGTGATCTCGCCCTGGCCGGCCAGGAAGACCTGCTGGATGAAGTCGGTCACCAGCGTGCGGTTGGCCTCGGTCCGGTCGAGGTCGGTGACCTGGGTGGGGCCGTCGGTCTCGGTGCGGCCGCTGAGGGTCGTGTCGGCCTTGGGCTGGAGGGCGTCCCAGTGCTCGATCAGCTTGCCGTTCTCGACGCGGAAGATGTCGAAGGCGGCGATGGGCTTGGGGCCGAAGCCGTAGTAGGTGCCGTGCAGGGCCACGGTGTCGCCGTCGGTGATCACCCGGTGCGGCTCGTAGCGGAAGTCCTCGCCAAGGCTGGCGATCAGGGCGCGCAGACCCTGTGGGCCGTCCGCGACGGTGGCGTTGTGCTGGATGTAGCCGGGGGCGACCCAGCGGTCGACGGCGGTGACGTCCTTGTCGCCGAACATCTCGGTGGCGGCGGTGAGGACGATGTCCTTGGTGGTGCTCATGGTCGTACTCCTTGCGTTTGTATAGGTGCGGGGGGGTCAGGCGGCCACGGAGGCCAGGTGCTGGTCGAGGGCGCGGGTGAGGGCTTGGGTAGAGGAGACCGGACTGCCCAGGCGGTGCGTGCCGTGGGCGGTGTGCAGCAGCAGCGTCGGGTAGCTGTCCACACCCAGGCGGCGGAGCTGGAGGAACTGGGCCTCGGCCGCGGCTCGGGTGGCCGGATCGGCGTAGGAGGCGGTCACCGCGTCGGGGTCCAGGCCCAGCTCGGTGGCGATGTCCCGGTAGACCTCGGTGTCGGACAGGCTGCGGCCCTGCAGGTACCAGGCGCGCTGGATCGCCGCGGCGGCGTCCAGGGCACTGACTCCTGGCTGCCCGGCCAGGGCGAGCAGGCCCGTTGCCGCGTCGGTGGAGTCCATCACGGTGGTGCCCTCAGCGAGCATCCGCTGGTAGCCGGCGCCGAAGGCGACGCCGGTGAGCTCGGCGATCCGGGCGTTGGCCCCGGGGATGTGCGGGTACGCCGCGGCGGGCAGCGCCCGGGGCCCGGTGAACAGACCGCCGGACCACACCCGCAGCTCGATCCGCTCGGCGTTGGCCTCGGCGAAGTCGTGCAAAGCCGGGGCGAACCCGTAGCACCAGCCGCAGTAGGCGTCGAAGGCGTAGGTCAGTCGGGTGCGCTCCATCACGGGGTCCTCTCCTCGTCCGGCGCCGCGGGTGCACTGTTTCTGTCACCGCCTCGCGCCGGGTGCCGACGGCCACTGCGGGCCTGGGGCTCGCGATACGCCGCTGAACTGCGGTGACATCACCTACGTTAGGGACGGAATCGAGGCTCACCCGGATACGCTGGTGACTCATGATGGTCAAAATCAGACAGGAGGTCGCGCGGGAGATCCCCGAGGTCACGTTCGCCGCACCGGTCGGCACCCCCGCCGGGGTGGAGGTGATGTCCCTGGCCGAGCTGCGATCCCGCGCACCCGCTGGGAGCCTTGAGGTCCCTCAACGGCCGGACTTCCATCATCTGCTCACCCTCACCAGCGGCGTTCTGTGGCACACGGTGGACTTCACCGGGCACGCCCTCAATCCTGGGTCCTGGCTGTGGGTGCGGCCCGGTCAGGTGCAGCAATGGGGTGACCTCGAACAGGCCCAGGGCACACTGATCCTGTTCGAACGCGGCTTCCTCGACCCGGCCACCGCAGCCTCCACGCGCCTGGACGACCCGTACGCGCCGGTCGCGCTGACACCCGTCGGCGACGACCGCGAAGCCCTGCGCGCCGCCGCCGACCACCTGGACCGCGAGTTCCACGCCCACCTGCGGCTACCGGTCGACATCCACGTCGCCGTCCTGCGCCACCTGCTCGCCGCCCTCGTCCTGAACCTCGCCCACCTCACCGCTCCCGCCAGCAGCCCCGCATTCGAGCCGGGCGAGACCTACCTGCGCTTCCGCGACGCCGTCGAACGCGACTTCAGCCGCACCCGCCGCCTGGACGACTACGCCCACACGCTCGGCTACTCACCGCGCACCCTCTCCCGTGCCACCCTCGCCGCCGCCGGGGTCAACGCGAAGGAGTTCATCGACCGGCGGGTCGTCCTGGAGGCCAAGCGCCTGCTCGCCCACGGCGAGCGGTCGGCCACCCGGATCGCCGCCCAGCTCGGCTTCTCCAGTGCCACGAACTTCAGCAAGTACTTCCACCAGCGCACCGGCACCACCCCGATCGCCTTCCGCGCAGCCACACGCGGCCAGGCCTGAGCCGGTGCAGCACCGTGCCCGGGCGTACCGGCAACACAAGCCGGCGAGCTTCCCTGTCTGTCAACTGGCGGTGCTGTTCCGTCTCCTCGGCGTGATGGGCCAGCGTAACCAGTCACGTGATCGGCCGGGCAAGTCCCAGCTGCGACGTCGAGGGGTGGACCGTGGACCAGCACGGTGCGCCGATCGAGATCCGCCTGGTGTGGGTGACCGTGCAGCAACTCGGGAGTGCCTCGGGCGGGGCTGGTCCGCGGGACGGCGGCGGGACAGCATGAACGCGCTCGGTGACGCGGCCGAAGCCGCTGCTGCTCTCGCCCCGCACCCCGGCCGCCCCAGGACCGGGAGCAGCCGAGTCGGGCGGCCGCCCCGACTCGGCTGCGGCTCAGGCTCCGCCGAGTGAACTGGTGATCTGGGCTTCGAGGTCGGCGATCCTGCGGTCCTGGAAGCGCAGGTTGGAGCGGGCGGCCTTGAGGCGTTCGTCGAAGGACCGGTTGTCGGCGGTGAGTTGGCGGACGCGCTGCTTGAGGGTGGTGTTCTGGGTGGTGATCCGCTGGATGGCCTCCTGAGTCCACTCGGCTTCCAAGTCGCGGACTTGGCCGAGTAGTTCGCCGATGCGGGTGCGCTGAGTGAAAAACTCTGCGTGGGCGGCCTTGAGGACGTCCTCGGCGTTCAAGGCCCGTTCACGCCAGGTCGCTTCGCGCGCTTCGTCCCGGTCGGCGAGCAACTGGGTCCGGCGTTCGTCGGCTTCGGCCATCGCGGTGGTGACTGCGGCTCTGGCGTCGGGGTGGTCGTAGAGGTCGGGGTGGTCGTAGAGGGTAGAGGTCGGGGTGGTCGTAGAGGAAGGTGCAGGAGACGTTCGCGCGGCGGGCGACGGCGGCGCCGCTGACCTGGGCCTTCTCGCGGCGGAGACGGGCGATGGCGTCGCGGACCCGCGCGAGGGCGGCTTCAGTGCTGCGGTGGCGGGCGGCCAGGGCGCCGGCCGTGCGCGGGTCGGGGATCGTGGTGGTCACGCGCATTGCTCCTGTTCGTCGGTAACATCCGCGGCCTGGTCCTGCTCGTCGCCGGCTGTCTGGGCGAGGTCGGCGGCGCGGAAGGCGGTGGACCAGACGCGGTGGAAGTAGTCGTGGGGTTTGCGCAGGTCCAGGGCGAGAGCGTCCTCGAGGAGGCCGAGGCCGGCCAGGGCGCTCTCCAGGCCGTCGATAGCGCGGGCGGTGGGTTCGAAGTAGCGGTGGAGGTAGTCGGCGGTGGCGTCGTCGGGGGCGCCCTCGGCCAGCAGCCGCACTGCTCGCGTTTGCACCGCCAGTAGAGGAGGTCGGCCCCCGACAGGACGAACTTGTCTCAGTTGTGGCAGTCAAGGTTCCAGGGGCAGGCGCCGCCCTCGACGACGGGCTGGAAGGTGCAGAACCCGCCCTCGGCCGGTGTGCTGCGGCGGGACAGGTCGATCGCGAGGGACTGGGCCTGCTCTCGGGTGAGCGGTGTGGCGGTCTCGGTGAGGAGTTCGCCGGGGTTGGCGGTGCCGGGGCCGGCGCCCCAGACGCAGGCGGACCTTCCGGTGTCCTCCGAGCCGCACGAGCCAGCCCCGGTCAGCGAGCTTGCGTAGCTGGCCACGGACCGGCTCGACGTAGATGCGCTTCCCCATCGGAGATGTGTACTCCCGCTCGGTCAGCTCAGCCTTCCGGACGGTCCTCCACGCACGACGGGTCACGGAACCGGCGAGGAAGCCTCCCTTTTCGCCCCGGAACGGACCGGTGCGGGGCGCTATCGCGTGCGCTGACCTGCCCGGGCCGGTGGCGGACCGGGCGATTCCGGCCGTAACGCGAGGACCCCCAGCGGGAGTTGGTAGATGTATGACCAAAAACCAGCCCGCCGAGGGCACTCAGGATGTTGCATACCAGGTCCGCCTCCCGCTGTCGAAGCGGACCATCGATCTCGTGGCCGACCTGATACGCCGGCGCCGCAAGCAGCTGGGCACCCGCTGGCGCAAGCAGCCAGGCCATCGTCGTCCTCGCCCACCTGCGGCACGACCAGCGCCTTGCCTACATGGCCGGCGGATACACCGTCTCGGCCTCGACCGTGCGCCGCTGGGTGAGCGAAGTGATCGAACTCCTCGCCGCACGTTCCCCACGCCTGGACCGGGCCCTGCAGAAGATCGCCCGCTCCGGCGGGGTCGTGGTCCTCCTGGACGGCACCCTGGTCCGCACCCGCCGCCGCACCGGGAAGGACAACCGGAGGAACTACTCCGGCAAGGCCAAGGCCCATGGCCTGCTGTTTCTCGCGCTCACCAACGAGAGGGGCAACCTGATCTGGATCTCTTCGGCCCACCCCGGCCGGTCCAGCGAGATCACCGCCGCCCACCACGACAAGATCACCGACCATTTGCGGGAGGCCGGCCTCGGCGCCCTGGCCGATCTCGGCTTCGCCGGCCTCAACGGCCAGCCCGACGACGACCCGGTGATCATCACCGGCCGCAAGGCCACCCGCAACCACCGGCTGACCGCCGCCGAGAAGGAAGCGAACCGCCTGGTCAGCCGCGAACGCGCGGCCAACGAGCACGGCTTTGCCAACCTCAAGTCCTGGCGCATCCTGACCAAGCTCCGGATGAACGCCCGTCACGCCACCACGCTCCTGCGAGCCCTGCTCGTCCTGGCCACCAGCGAAGTCCAGCGATGACCGATGATCTCGACCCGACGATCACCCCGCCTGCCAGCGCAAGCGCCCCGACCGCGACTCGCACAAAGGGCCTGAACAGGCAATTGAGGATGAAATGATCTCACTGGTCTTCCACGCAGCGGCCAAGGACACCCGGATCAACGACCGCTGCAAGGTCAGCGGCATCCTCGACGACCACTTCACCCGGTCACCGACAACCCGCTCGGACTAGGCGGCCAACGGACGCTCAACGCCTGGCCCGCCGAGTCGAGTTGAGACTTCGTCGCGGTCGGACGAGGACGCGACGAGGCATTCTGGCGGGGCTTCCTCGACGCGCCGCGCAAGGTCGACCCCGACATGGCCGTCAACATCGAGCACGAAGACATGGAACTCGCTCAGCTGGAAGGGCTGGAGGTGGGCGCCCGGACCCTGCAGGCGGCCAACTTCTAGCTCGGGCGGTCCGGACGCTGCTAACCAACTCCTATAGCTGGTACGGGAATTGCAGGGGATGCGAGGCCGTACGAGGGTCGCCGCCACACCACCGCCCGCGCTCACGCCGAACAACAAGCGCCGACGTAGCACGGGCGGCGGCCTGGCCGCCCAGAGCCTCAAGGAGCCAAGAGCCGGTCCGCGCGGCCGTCCAGGGGGCCAGGTCGGACTCCGGCCGGCCGACGGACGGACACGAGAGGGATCCTGGCAGGCGTCCAGGGACAACGCGTCAGCGGGTGTAGAGCAGAGTGCCGAACCCCGGGTGGTCGCACTGGAAGGCGGCACCCTCGGGGCGGAGGTTGGCGGCCACCTGGGAGGTGTAGCCGGCCCAGCCGCCCAGCCGCTTGACGTAGTGGTTGTAGACCATCTCGTAGATCGGCCGGAACTCACCCCGGTAGGCGGTGGAGATGGTGTTGTAGGTGACCTTGCACCCGCCCCAGGGGGTGTAGGAGACAGTGTTGCCGAGGTTGTAGCTGGCGGTGTACTCGAAGCCGGAGAGCAGTCGGTTGTCTGCGGCCCCGTAGAGGTCCAGGCCCTGGATCCAGCCGGTCTCGCAGATCTCCGCCAGGGCGCCGAGGATGTTCTGGGTGTGCTGCTGGTCGCGGCCGCTCTCGGTGCACTGGCCGGTGCTGTTGATCATGCGGCCGAGGGAGCAGCAGCTGTTGGTGTAGAAGGCGTTGTAGGCGGAGTTGAAGACGGTGAGGTTGTCGCAGAAGACGCCGATCTGGAACATGCCGCGTACGCACATCACGCCCCAGCCACTGTCGTCGTAGCCCTCGATGACGGGGACGAAGACGTCCTCGAACATCGCGACGGTCTGGGCGATCTGGGAGGACGTCCAGCTGCCGGAGGGGGCCGTGTAGCGCATGATCTCGGCGGCGGCGGCCAGCTTGGCCCCGTAGATGCCGGCGGCCAGCTTCGCTTCGGTGCCGGTGATCAGGGTGAGGGTGGAGGACCAAGCCTTGATGATCTGCAGCGCCTTGGTGGCGTGGGCGGTGGTGCCGGTGATCGTCCACATCAGGGCGTTCTGGTAGGCGGCGTTGGCGTCGGTCCACAGTGCGTCGTTGCCGCTGTAGCCCGCGGTGCCGCGCTGGACCGTCGCGTAGGGACCGGCCATGGAGTACGACGACGAGGAGTAGCCGCTCGCCGCGAGCTTGTTGTACCCGGCGAGCCAGGGCGCGGCGCCTGCGGCCACCTTGCTCTTGATCCGGGCCAGGTCGGTGCCGTTGTGCAGGATGCCCGGGTGGGTGAAGGAGGTCAGCGGGGAGGTGACCGCGCTCGCCGGGCCGGCCGTGGCCAGCAAGGCGCCGGGCACTGCGGCCACGCCGGCGCCGAGGACGGTGAGCTGGAGGAACTTCCGCCGTGCGGGGCCTTGTCCGGACTCGGTGGTGATTCCGTCGTTCATGGGGATTCCGTTTCTGCGGGTGCGGGTGCGGGGTCGTACGGGGTGCGGCGCCCGCATCATGACCAGCCGTTCGCACCATCCGCAGCACCGCGGACCGAACAGGAAACTTTTTCAGCGCGGCGGAACCCCGGAATCGCCCGGCGGTGTCGATCTGCCGGTCCCCGGGCACGCCACCGTTGTCGCCGAGGCCCCCGGCGGGCATGCCACCGAGGCCGCCGAGTCCCTCGGCGGCCTCGGTGAGGCGTCGGTCAGGAGCAGTCGCGGCGCTCGGGCGCGTACAGCACGACGGTGGTGAGCGGCGGCACTTTGATGTCGCGGCCCAGGGCGACGGGACGGCCGGTCCTGAGGTTGACGGCCGCTCCGGTGCCGGGCAGGCGGTGGGTGATGGTCCGGTCGGTGGTGGTGTTCATGGCGACGATGTAGCCGGCGTATTCCAGGAGGTAGAAGGGGGCCTTGCCGACGAGGACCTTCTCGACGCCGAGTGTGGTGGTGCCGAGGCCCGGGTCGACGTCGGCGGGTACGGGGGCGAGGTGGAAGGTCTCACCGGCGAAGGCCTGGTGAAGGGTGGGACCGATGTAGGTCCAGCCGCCGGCCGGGACGGAGGAGGCGCTGCCGGAGTCGTTGATGGCGAAGTCCCAGCAGACCCAGTCCTGGACGGTGAAGGTGTCGGCGTTGGCCTTGTCGAAGACGGAGGTCTCGCGGACGGTGCCCGAGCGCTCGGACTGCGGGGTGATCAGGTGAACGCGGGCCAGGTCGTTGACGCCCTGGCGGGCCCGCCAGTAGAGCGAGGAGTAGAAGATCTCCTTGCCGCGCTTGAGGGCCAGGCAGCCGTTGACCTCGTCGGTGAAGACGAAGTCGGGACGGTCCCAGCCGGCGGGCATGCGGCTTCTGGAGGCGGCTTGCTTCTTGAAGGCGGGCAGATGGCTGGAGATGAACTTGAAGGCGCTCAGGCCGACCCGGTTGTAGAGGCTGGTGCTGACGAGCAGTTCGAGCTGCGGGGCGAACTGGCCGTCGGCGATCATCTGCTGGCTCCAGCCCAGCAGGTCGGGGTCGGCGAAGACGGCGGTGGCCGAGATGGGGGTGTCGTCCCAGGCGGTGCGCTCGGTGTAGACGATGTCGCCGGGGAAGGGCTCGTTGCGCCAGCCGATCTGGGTCTCGATCCGGAAGGCCTTGTTGCCGTCGGTGTCCTCGGCCGGGTAGCGGAACCAGCCGCGGGCCTTGGCCATCTCGATCATGCGGTTCTTGAGCTTGGGGTCCTCGTAGCCGCCCTTGCCGTCAGCGACCGACTCGTAGATGCGGGCGAGCATCCCGGAGGTCTCGCCGTAGTCGGCGACGTAACCCAGTTCGCGGGACAGGCCCTTGGGCGAGACGACGAGGTAGTCCTTGCCGAGCGGCCAGCTCGCGGTGCCGTCCTCGTCCTCGGCGCCGCGCCAGGGCACGAGGCCGACGCACTCGTAGACCCAGCGCATGGCCGTGGCCTCGTCCCAGGCGTCGCCCGGGGAGAGCAGCTTCAGGCCTCGGTTGCACTCGTAGATGCCCAGCGCGGTGAACATCGCCTGGTTGGTGTAGTGCCGCTGGTGCTGCCGCCAGTAGTCTCGGCTGGAGACCAGCATGTCCTTGTACGCGGTCCGGCGCGGGACGGGGGCGGCGGCGTCCGGCTGGGGCGCGGTGATCTCGATGTCGTCGAAGTGGACGGTCGCGCCGCCGCTGGTAACCATCCACAACTCGTACTTCGTGGCGCCCGACGGCACGGTGACGGTCCTGGTGAGCTGCTGCCAGTCCGTGGTGCCGGCCGCGACACGGATCTCGGCCGATCCGCTGACGAAGTTGAGGTTGTCGTCCCAGAACTGCACGCTGACGCGCGGCGTGGTGACCGTGCCGTCGGTCTTCGCCCACACCGAGAAGGTGAGGTCGCCTGCGGCGGTCACCGCCTTGGCGCTGGGCGAGACCAGCAGGGTGCCGCCGGAGGAGGCCATCTTGAGCGAGGCGGAACCCGTCCGGGAGACGTCGGTGTCACGGGCGTACGAGCCGCCGCTCGCCCAGCCGGGGACGGTCCAGCCGGCAGGGGTGGCGGAACCGGCCTCGAAGCCGAGGTTGGACAGCGGCGCGCTGATCACGGAGGGGTCGGGGGAGGTGATCGCGACGTCGTCGAAGTACGCGGTCTCCCCGTTGGTGACGACCATCCAGAACTCGTACTTCGTCGCCCCCGCCGGGACGCTGAAGGTATTGGTCAGCTTCTGCCAGTCCGACGTGGCCGACGAGCCGGAAGCGACGTAGGTGCTGCTCGACTGGCCGACGTAGGTGCTGCTGTCGTCCCAGAAGTGCGCCTCGATGTGGGCGCTTGAGCCGTCGGTCTTCACCCACGCCGAGTAGGTGAAGTCACCCAGACCGGTGCTGGCCTTGCCACTGGGTGACACCAGCAGGGTGCTTCCGGAGGAGACGGCCTTCAGCGAGGCGCTGCCGCCGTGGGTGACGTTCGTGTCGCGGCTGAAGGTGCCGTTGCTGGCCCAGCCGGGGCTGACCCAGCCGTACGGGGTGTCGTCCCCGCCATCGAAGCCGAGGTTGTTCAGCGAGGTCGGGCCGGAGGTGACGTTGCCGTCCAGGGCGTCCTGGATGTCGTCCCAGCCGGTGAACAGCGCCAGGCCCACCCGGCCGAAGCCCTCCCACTGCTGGTCGGAGTCGGTGAGGACCTTGCTGTCCTTCTTCCACGCCAGATAGCGGCTGTCGATGGCCTGGCAGACCTTCTCCATCACGGCGGCGCTCTGGTACGCCGGGGACTCCGGCCAGTAGTAGCCGCGCAGCAGGGTCTCGTACGCCCAGGCGTCCATGCCGTTCGCGGTGGAGCCGTAGAGCAGGCTGTTCTGGTCCTTGAGCACGCGCGCCCTGACCTTGGCGATCATGTCGTCGTCGGTGCTGGCGCGGGTCGTCGGCGCGCCCACGCTGCCGAACACGTCGCCCGCGGCGGGCGTGAAGTGCGGGGCGGTGTGGGTGTAGGCCCGGTACAGCCCGCGCGAGGGCTTGGTCATCGGGTAGTAGAAGTTGTTGGCCTGGCCGTAGGGCCAGATCCGGCCCATGCCGCGGATCTCGATCGCCAGCGACGTCCTGCCCCGCGTGGCGCTCAGCGGCAGCGGCAGGGTGTGGCAGAAGAACCTGCCGGGCAGCCGGGGCGCGACGTCGATCATGTCGATGTTGTCCACCACACCCTGGTCGAACCAGCCCAGGGGCTTGCCGTCCAGGAAGAGCTGGAGCCGCCAGGCGTCGTCGGCGGTCTCGGCGTAGTCGCCGCCCCAGAACTTGACGGAGACGTAGTTGGCGGCCTGCGGGTCGACCTTGAGGGTGAAGGCGGTGGTGCCGCCCCACCACTCGGCGGTCTGCTTCGGATTCAGCACCCGCGCCGACTGACCGAGTTCGCCCGCGATGACGTCGGAGAGCTCGGAGCTCAGGCTGTGGGCGGTCTCGGAGGCGGCGTTGCCGAAGACGACCGTGTCGAGGACGGGCCCCGACGGCTTTGCCGTGGCGTTGTCCACCGCCAGGGCCTGGGCGGGCATCCACCACTGGGCGCTGACGGTGGCGGCGCCGGCGAGCGCTCCCGCTCCGCGCAGGATGTTCCGGCGGCTCATGGGCTTCATGTGGTTCTCCATGCTCGAAGCTGGAATGGGGCTGAATGAGAGTTACGGGATGGTTTCGCCCGTTCCGGGAGTGTGTCAACGGTCCGGCAGGGACCTGAAAGTTTCAGTGGGACGGAAGTCGCGGTGGTGGCGCAGTGGTTGCCCGAATCACCAGCCGAGTGGGCAGTACGGTGTGCTGAGTTGCCGGCGGGCGGCCGTACATCACGTCGGCCAGGGCGCGCATGCCGACTGCCGCCATCTCGGCGATCGGCTGGTGAACCGTGGTGAGTTCGGGCGTGGTCCACCGGGCCCCTGGGATGTCGTCGAAGCCGACAACACTCAGGTCGCGCGGCACCCGCAGCCCGCGCCGGGCGGCCACCCGCATCACGTCCACGGCCATCTCGTCGGCGCAGACGAAGACAGCGGTGGGCGGTTCGGGAAGGTCCAGCAGTTCCTCCGTGACCTGTTCGGTGCTGCCTGGCTTGAGGGTGATACGGCGTACGTACTCGCCTCGATGCCTGACACCTCCGGCGTCCAGCGCCGCGCGGAAGCCCGCCAGGCGCTGCGTGCTGCACAGCAGGCGCTGGGGGCCGCCGATCACCGCGATCCGGCGGTGTCCCAGAGCCAGCAGATGCTCGGCGGCACTGCCGCCCCCGCTCCGGTTGGCGGCGGTGACGACGGGCATCCCGCGCGGCGGCTCGGCGCTGGGGGCCACCATCACGGACGGGATGCGGCGCCGGGACATCCACAGGTGCTGCGTGGGAGTCAGTTCCGCGTGCACAAACAGAACTCCGCTGGTGCCGCGCGCCCGATGGCCGTCGAACCAGCCGCCCCCGGGACTGCCGCTCCGGTTGAGCCGGAGCCGCCCGGACAGCACCATGCCCAGGCCGGTCTCGGAAGCGGCCTCTTCGACGCCGCGCAGAATCTCGCCGCACCAGGGGCTGTCGAGGTTGGGCACCAGCACATCGACCAGCGGCTGCGCCCCGGCCTCGTCGGCTCGCGGTCGCCTCGCGTATCCGGTGCGGCGGATCACCTCCTCCACCCGTAGCCGAGTGGCCGGGGCGACGTTCTCCCGGCCGTTGACCACCCGGGACGCCGTGGGCACCGAGACGCCCGCCAGCCGGGCGATCTGGGCGAGCGTCGGCATCGCTGACAGGTTGCGGGTCATGTCCTCACTCCTCGGGAGCTTCTGGGGCGGGCGGTCAGCGCCGGCGGAACAGAACCAAGCTCCACGGCTGGACGTCCTCGTCGAAGAGGAAGCACCCGTTGCCGACGGTGGTCCGGACCACCCGCCGGACCGCGTGCCCCGCCTCTCGCAGCAGTACGGTCTGCTCGCCGCGTCCGCCACCAGCTGCGGCTGCTCCTGCCGGCCTGCGCGCAGGTCCTCGCCGACCCGCCCGGCACCGACGCAGGCGCTCCAGAAGCGGATGAGCGGGTGCCGGAGGCGTGGCGGTTCACGGCGATGACTATGGGAGGCGGAGGTTGGGCCGTCATGATGCCTCGATCCAGTCCTGGATGAGCCGGACGGTGCGGGCCGTGCGTTCCTCTTGCAGGCAGTGACCGGTGGCGGGCCAGTGGTCGACGCGGGAACCCGGGACGTGAAGGGTTCCGCGCCCCCAGTCGGTGTAGGGCCCGGCGGTCCACACCATGAGCGCGAGCTGCGTGCGACGGCGCAAGCACTCCTCGGCCGCCGGGCACGGGCCCACCGCGCCCACGTCGAGAGACCTGCCGACGTAGGACTGGGCGATAGCCTGGCCGGGGTGCCAAGCATGGTGCGTACGTGCGCAGACCGGTGGTGGCGTCCTTGGCGAAGGCCCCGCAGACGAAGTCGGCGGCGGCCTCCACCACGCCCTCGGCCTGATACAGCGCCGGATTCCGTCGCATGCCGGGGAGTTCTGTCCCGGGTGCACCGTGGGCCGGGTCCAGTGCGATCACCGACCATACGGAGTCCGGGTGGTTGACTGCGAGCAGATTGACCACCTGGCCGCCCATCGAGTGGCCCACGGCGGTGACCGGGCCCGCCCCCAGCCGGTCGACGAGCGCGGCCAGGTCACGGGCCACCGACGCCGGGGTGTTGTCCTGGGCCGGCACCGGTGGCCGGCCGGGACCACGCAGATCGGGGACGATCACGCGGGCGGCGGGCGGAGCCGGGAGTGAGCGGGCGGGGCGGTGGGCCGTCGGGCCCTGGCCGAGTCGGTTACTTCTTGTTGGCCTTGGCGTAGGCGTCGTCGAGCTTCTTCAGCGCGCCGCCGGCGTCGAGCTGCCCCCCGAGGATCTGCTGGAGGGCGGTGAGGTGCGCGGCCTGGACGGTCGCGTCAGGCCAGGCCTGGTCCGGGGCGGCGGTGAGCTTGCCGGCCTTCTGGGCGGCAAGGATCGGCTTCAGGACGTCCGTGGCCTGGTACTCGGACCCGGCGGGAAGGGCCGGGCCGGAGCCGGTGGCGGTGGCGATGAGGGCGACGCCCTGCGGGGAGGTGATGAAGTCCAGCAGCTTCTGGGCCAGCGCCGGGTGCTTCGCCTTGGCGTTGATGGCGTAGGCCGAGCCGATGCCGCCGACCTGGTAGGTGTCGGCCGCGTTCTCGGTGGCGGGCAGCGGGAAGAGTCCGAACGTGGTGCCGCTCGCGGCCTTCAGCTTCAGTGCGGCCTCGGCGTTGGTGGCCATCAGTACGGCGACGGAGTCACCCTTGGAGACGCGGCTCATCGACTCGTCGTAGCTGGTGCCGTTCGGGCTCTTCTGGAAGCAGCCTTCCTTGACCATGGTCTGGAACTCGGTCAGGCCCTTCTTCCACCCCGAGTCGGCGAAGGTGGTGGTGCCCTTGGCCTGCTTGGCGGAGAAGTCCGGGTCGGGGCCGTAGACCAGGGTGGAGGTCAGGGCGTAGGGGACCATCTGGGTGGTCCAGGAGTCCTTGGCGCCGATCGAGAAGGCGCTCTTGCCCTTGGCCTTGGCCTTGGCGCACAGCGCGAGGATGTCGCTGAACGTCTGCGGCTCGGTGGCGCCGACGGCGGCCAGGGCCTGCTGGTTGTAGAGGGCGCCGATGCCGGTGACGGTGATCGGGGCCCCGTACACCTTGCCGTCGATCGACATGGCGGTCTTGTCGGCGTCGGTGAGCCCCTTGGTCCAGCTGTCGGAGGAAACGTCCTTGAGGAGGTTCTGCTTGGTCAGTTCCTTGATGCTGAGCGGGTTGCCGCCGGCCGGCCAGACGCGGATGACGTCGGGGGCGGTACCGGCGGAGAGTTGAGTGCGGACGGTGGCCATGATGGCGCCCGCGGCCGGGACGGTCAGCTTGACCTTGATCTTGGGGTACTTCTTCTCGAAGGCGGCGATCAGCGGCTCCACGTCGGCCTTGGTGTCGGTGACCAGGGTCACCGTGCCCTCAGTGGCGGAGGTGCTGGTGCTGTCGCCTCCACCGCAGGCGGTCAGGACGACCGGGACAACGGCCAGCAGGGCCACGGCCGAGACAGTTCTTGCCTTGCTCACAACTACTCCTCGTTGAGTACTGAATACGTGCTGGATGACGGCGTACGGTCAGCCCTTCAGGCCGCCGGAGAACCCCTGGATGATGAATTTCTGCAGGAACAGGTAGGCGATGAGTACCGGGATCACGCTGATGACGAGACCGGCGAAGATCATCGGCCACTGCGAGACGTACTGGCCGACGAAGCCGTAGAGCGCGACCGGCGCGGTCTGGCTGTCGGTGCCGGACAGGAACAGCAGTGGGGCGAAGAAGTCGTTCCAGATGGCGATCGCGTTGAGGATCACCACCGTGCCGGTGACCGGCCGCAGCAGCGGGAAGACCACGCTGACGAAGGTGCGCAGCGGGGAGCAGCCGTCCATCACCGCGGCTTCCTCGTACTCGGCGGGCAGCGCCCGGAGGAAGCCGGTGTAGAGGAAGACGGAGAACGGGAAGGTCAGTCCCGCGTAGTAGAGGATCAGTGACCAGGGCGTACCGAGCAGGCCGAGGTCGCGGATGCTGGTGTAGAGCGGCAGCAGGGCGAGCTGCATGGGCAGGACGAGGCCGGCCGCGACCGCGTAGAAGGTGATCTTCGACCATGCGCGGGTGATCCGCGCGAGTGGGTAGGAGGCCAACGCCGAGATCGGTACCAGCAGTGCCAGGCTGGCGACGGTGATCAGCAGGCTGTTGCCGAGGGCGGGGCCGAGGGCGGCGGTGGACCAGGCGTCGGAGAAGTTGCTGAAGTGCGGGTGGAGGGCCGGGGTGAGCAGGCCGGAGTCGGCATTGGCCGGCTTGAGGGCGATGTTGAGCAGGGCGTAGAGGGGGATGAGGAAGGCGACGCCGGCCAGCAGCAGGAAGCCTTCCAGGATCCCGGTCCGCCACGTGTAGCGCGTCATGAGGACCTCCCGGCACGGTTCATCAGGGCGTACTGGAGGCCGGAGATGACCATGACGAAGACGGTGAGAACGAGGGCGAGGGCGACTCCGTACGACCACTGGCCGAGGGTGAAGGCGTCCTTGTAGATGAGGGTGGAAATGGTGTCGGACGCGTTGCCCGGGCCGCCGCCGGTCATCACCATCACGATGTCGAACTGCTTGAGCGCACCGATGATCGCCAGCGAAAGGTTGATCGTGAAAGCCGGTAGCAGGAAGGGCCGTACGACCGACCAGAAACGGCGGAAGGGTCCGGCGCCGTCGAGGTGCGCGGCTTCGATGACGTCCTGCGGCACACTCTGCAGCCCGGCGAGGAAGATGGACATCGAGATTCCGGTGTGCTGCCAGATGATCACCACGCACGCCGACCACAGTGCCCAGTGCGGGCTGCCCAGCCAGTCCTGCTGCCAGGACTCCAGCCCGATCGCGCCGAGGAAGGAGTTGAGCGAGCCGGTCGGGGCCAGCAGGTACTGCCAGACGAAGCCCGAGACCAGCGGCGTGATCACCACCGGGGCGAAGAACATCACGCGCAGCGCGTAACGGCTCTTGACCCGGGAGTGCACCCCGAGGGCGAGCAGCAGCCCGAACAGGATCTGCCCGGCGGTGACGACGAAGGACAGCAGCAGCGTGTTGGTGATCGCGCTGCGGGCCGCGTCGTCGTCGAGGATGTCGCGGAAGTTGTCCAGGCCGACCCAGTTGAAGTGCTCGCCGAGGCCGGTCCAGTCGGTGAAGGCGTACGCGCTGCCCCGGATGCTCGGGACGACCACGATGTAGGCGTAGAACAGCAGCCCGGGGACCAGGAACCACCAGGGCGGACTCATACCGCGCCTGCCTCCGGCCCGGATGCGCAGGGCTCTCGTGGATGACGGCCGCGCCGCCGTCCTGCGCATGGCGTCGGTGCCGTCGGTGCGTACATCCGGACCGGGCTCGGAGGTCTTGCCGGCCTGGTGTGACACGGTCACGGCAGGCACCTCCGAGTCGTCCGCTTGCTGTCCATTCGTCACTCCATGAGCTTGCCAGGCCGTAGTAATCGGTTGCCGAGGAACGTACGACTCACCCCATGTGCCCGACAAGGGGGAAGCGCTACTTTGTTTCGGCGGAGTCTCCCGCCAGTTTCCCACAATGCCTCTGACCTGCATCTTTATGGGTCTGTATCGTTTCGGAAACCCCATGGCATCGAAAGCCACCGGGGGGCACGAGGGGCGTTGACCACCCCGGGGAGCGCGGTTAGCGTAGTACTCGGTTACTTTCTCTTACTCAGGAGCGCCATGCCCTCCGCACAGCTACCGGCAGCCTTGTTCGCCATGAATCCGGAGCACCTGCACGCCCTCTTCCCGCCTCGTCTGATGCGTCGGCTCCAGGGCCTGGTGCGGATCGACCCCTCCCTGGTCGCACAGGACTTCGGCGATCCCGCGGTCGCCGGGGCGCTGGCGCAGGCGGAAATCCTGGTCACCGGCTGGGGCTGCCCCGGTATCGACGCCAGTGTGCTGGAGGCGGCGCCACGGCTGCGAGCCGTGCTGCACGCCGCCGGGAGCGTCCGCACCCTGGTCAGCGAGGCCTGCTGGGAGCGGGGGATCCAACTGTCCAGTGCGGTGCAGGCCAACGCGCTGCCCGTGGCCGAGTACGCCCTCGCGGTGATCCTGCTGGCCGGCAAGGATGTGTTCACGCTGCGCGAACGCTACCGCACCGAGCCCGCCTACCCGCCCGTCACCGACCTCGCGGGGCTGGGCAATCTCGGCCGCCGGGTCGGCGTCATCGGCGCCTCGCGGGTGGGCAGGCGGCTGCTGGAGCTGCTGCGCCCGTTCGACCTGGCCGTGACGCTGTACGACCCGTACGTCGATGAGGCCCAGGCCGCCGCGCTCGGCGCCGTGAAGCTGCCGCTGGACGAGCTTCTGCGCGGCAGCGACATCGTCAGCCTGCACGCCCCCGACATCCCCGAGACCTATCGGATGCTGGACCGCGTCCGGCTCGCGCTCATTCCGGACGGCGGCATGCTGATCAACACCTCGCGCGGCGCGCTCATCGACCCCGTAGCGCTCACCGACGAGCTGGTCAGCGGTCGGCTCGGTGCCGTACTGGACGTCACCGAGCCGGAGCCGCTGCCGGTCGACTCCCCGCTGCGCAACCTCCCGAACGTCTTCCTCACCCCGCACATCGCGGGGTCGGTCGGCAACGAGCTGGAGCGCATGGGCCGCACCGTCGTCGAGGAGCTGGAGCGGCTGGCCGACGGCCTTCCGCCGGCCCACGCGGTGCGGGAGGCAGACCTGGCAAGAGTCGCCTGAGCCTTCCGTACGGAATGCGCATCCGGATACTTACCGCGGTAGGACGACCGCGGACGAGGGGAGATCACAGCGATGGCCAGGCGTACGGCGGACAACGCCGACGAGGGGAACAAGCGGGCGACGGTCAAGGAGGTCGCGGCCCGGGCGGGGGTGTCCACCGCGACCGTGTCCCGGGTCCTCGGCGGGACGTATCCGGTGGCGGCGGCCACCCGGATACGGGTGCAGCGGGCGCTGACGGAGCTGGACTACGTCGTCAACGCCAACGCCCGCGCGCTGGGCAACGCCACCAGCAACACCGTCGCCTTCATCGTCAACGACGTGACCGGGCCCTTCTTCGCCCACATCGCCCAGGGCGTCGAACAGCAGGCCACCGCCGAGGGCCGGCTCTGCCTGGTGTGCACCACGCACAGCGCCCCGGACCGCGAGCTGGCCGTCATCAACCTCATGCGCGAGCAGCGCGCCGAGGCCGTGATCCTCGTCGGCGGCGCCGTCCGCACCCCCCAGTACACCGAGCACATGGTCAAGCTCGCCCGCTCCCTGGACGCCGAAGGCTCCCGCCTGGTGCTCTGCGGCCGTCCCTCCCTCGGCCCCGGCATCCCCGAGACCGTCGTCCAGTACGACAACGAGGGCGGTGCCTTCGCGATGACCAGCTATCTGCTCTCCCTCGGCCACGAACGCATCGCCCTGCTCGGCGTCGAGCCCACCACCACAGCCACCGAACGCGTCGCCGGATACCGCCGCGCCCTGGACAGTCGAGGCCTGCCCTTCGACCCCGACCTCGTCATCCCTGGCCACTACGACCGCGAGTCCGGATACGAGACGACCCACGAACTCCTCGCGAAGGGCACGGAGTTCACGGCGGTCTTCGCGGTGACCGACATGATCGCCGCCGGCGTGCTCAAGGCGCTGCGCAAGGCGGGAATCCGGGTGCCGCAGGACGTGTCGGTGGTCGGCTACGACGACATCCCGCTCGCCACGGACCTCCTGCCGGAACTGACCACCGTCCACGTCCCGCACGAGGAGCTCGGCCGGGCCGCCGTCCGACTCGCCCTCAACCGCGATACCACTCCCGTCCAACATCTGACCATGGGAACCCATGTGGTCGTCCGCGACTCCGCGGGCCCGCCTGGCACCTGGCGCCCCGGAGCCACACAGTGAACACCACGCCTGTCTGCCTGCGCGTCGAGCACCTCGACGAGGCCATCGGCATCACCGAGCAGCGGCCCCGGCTGTCCTGGCAATTGCCGGACGGCGCTCCCGCGCAGACCGCCTACCGGATACGCAGCGGCGGCTGGGACTCCGGCCGCGTCGAGTCGGACCGCCACCTCTTCGTCCCCTGGGCCGGGCCCACCGCCCGGTCCGGCACGCGCGTCGACTGGCAGGTCAAGGTCTGGACGGACGACGCCGTCGAGAGCGGCTGGTCGCGCCCCGGGTGGTGGGAATGGGGCCTGCTCTCCCCCGCCGACTGGGCCGCCGCCCGCTGGATCGAACCCGCCGAAACCGAAGTCCCCGTCCCGGGTCACCGCCCCGCGTACATCCTCGAACACGACTTCATCCTTCCGCTCCCCGCGGTCCGGGCCCGCCTCTACGCCACCGCCCACGGCGTCTACGAGGTGTATCTGAACGGGAGCCGGGCAGGGGATCTCGAACTCACCCCCGGCTTCACCTCGTACCATCACCGGCTCCAGGTGCAGACCTACGACGTGACGGAGCTGGTGTGCGAGGGCGCCAACACGCTCGGCGCCCTCCTCAGCGACGGCTGGTACCGGGGGGTGACCGGCGCTCTCCAAGTGCCCGACCCTTATGGCGACCGCGTCGCCCTCCTCGCCCAGCTCGTCGCCGAACACCCGGACGGCAGCCGTACGGTGCTCGGCACCGGACCGCAGTGGCGCAGTGGCGTCTCCGGGATCCGCACGGCGGACCTGCTGGAGGGCCAGACGACGGACCTGCGGTCGACCCCGCACTGGCGCCCCGTCCGCCCCGCCACCGGCCACCCCTACGACGACCTCACCCGGCTCGTCTCCTCACCGGCCCCGCCGGTACGCCGGGTCCAGGAGCTGCGGCCGGTCGCCGTGACCCGCCCGCACCCCGACCGGCAGGTCGTCGACCTCGGCCAGAACATCAACGGCTGGGTCCGCCTCACCGACTCGGGTCCGGAAGGCACGACCGTCACCCTCACCCATGGCGAAGCGCTCGCCCCCGACGGCGATGTGACGCTCGATCACCTCACCGCCCATCACTACGTGACCGGCGAGCCCTTCCGCCTCCGCCAGCAGGACCAGGTCACCGCCTCCGGCCGCCCCTGCGAGGTCTTCGAGCCCCGCCACACCACGCACGGCTTCCAGTACGTACGCGTCGAAGGCCACCCCCGCGACCTCACCGCCGACGACATCACCGGCGTCGTCGTCCACACCGACCTGCGCCGCACCGGCTGGTTCCACTGCGACCACGACGGGCTCAACCGTCTCCACGAGGCCGCCGTGTGGAGCCTGCGCGGCAACACCTGCGACATCCCCACCGACTGCCCCACCCGTGAGCGGGCCGGCTGGACCGGCGACTGGCAGCTCTACCTCCCCACCGCCGCCTTCCTCTACGACGTGGCCGGGTTCAGCGTGAAGTGGCTGCGCGATCTCGCCGCCGACCAGTGGCCCGACGGCAACGTCCCGTGCATCATCCCGCGCGGCCCCTCCGGAATCATGGACGCCCTCGACGGCTCAGCGGGCTGGGGCGACGCTGCCGTCATCGTGCCCTGGGAGCTGTGGCAGGCCTACGGGGACCTCGACATCCTCCACGAGCAGTACCCGTCCATGACCGCCTGGGTCGACTACGCCGCCCGCTGCGCCCGCGAGCGTCACCACCCCGACCAGCTGGTGAACGACCCGTATCTCTGGGACACCGGGCACCACTTCGGCGAGTGGCTGGAGCCGGGCGGCACCTCCGTCATCGACCCCACCCTGGACCGGGGCGACGTGGCCACCGCCTACCTCCACCGCTCCGCCGACCTGTTGGCCCGCACCGCCCGCCTGCTGAGCCGCTCCGAGGACGCCGAGCACTACGCCGCCCTCGCCGACGGCACCCGTAAAGCATGGCAGGCCCACTGCCTCGCCGACGACGGCACCCTCGCCCCCGCCACCCAGGCCACCTACGTCCGCGCCCTCGCCTTCGGCCTCGTACCGTCAGGGCTCCGCCAGGCAGCCGCCGACCGCCTCGCCGCCCTGGTCCGCGCTGCCGGCACGCACCTGGGCACCGGCTTTCTGGCCACCCCCGACCTGCTGCCGGTCCTCGCCGACCACGGCCACCTCGATCTCGCGTACGAACTGCTGCTCCAGCGCACCCCGCCGTCCTGGCTTGCCATGATCGACCGGGGCGCGACCACGGTCTGGGAAAGCTGGGAGGGCATCACCGACGACGGCACGCCGCACGACTCGCTCAACCACTACAGCAAGGGCGCCGTCATCTCCTTCCTCCACACCCGCACCGCCGGCATCCGGCCGCTGGAACCCGGCTACCGCCGCTTCCTGATCGCCCCGCACCCCGGCGGCAACCTGCGCTCCGCCGAGGCCGAACACCAGAGCCCCTACGGGCGGATCGCCTCCGCCTGGCGCATCGACGACGGAACCTTCCACCTCACTGCGACCGTCCCGGCGGGCACCCACGCCGAAGTCCGCCTCCCGGACGGAACCAGCACCCGGCACGGCCCGGGAACACACCACTTCACCTCCGGACTCCCCGCGCCGGGGACCTTCCGGTCCGGCTCCGGGCGAAGCGGAACCGGGTAAGCCCTTGCGTGCGTCCGAGGCGCTGTGCCGGTCTCCGGCGCCGTGCCACACTAGGACGGTGCGATCGCAGACAGGTGAGTCGGTCTTGTCCCGGGCGGTCCGGATCTTCGAGGCATTCACCGCGGATGACACGACCTTGCGGGTTTCCGAGATCGCCCGGCGCACCGGCCTGCATCTGGCGACGGCGTCACGGCTGGTCGCGGAGCTGGTCGAGCACGGCCTCCTCGCGCGGGAACCGGACCGCCGGGTCCGCATCGGCATCCGCATGTGGGAGCTGGCACTGCGCGCGTCACCGACTCTGATGTTGCGGGATGCGGCGATGCCGTTCCTGGAAGACGTGCATGAGGCTGTCGGCCACCACGTTCAGCTCGGCGTGCTCGACGGCGACGAGGCGCTGTTCATCGAGAGGCTCTCTGCGCCCGGTGCGGTCATCAGCTACACCCGCATCGCTGGCCGGCTGCCGCTGCACGCCTCGTCCTGTGGCCTGGTTCTGCTCGCCCATGGTGACCGTGAACTGCAAGAACGCATACTCGGCGATCCCCTGCGCGGCTACACGCCGCACACGATAACCGACGCCCGGCGCCTGCGCTCCGTCCTCGCGGACGTCCGGCGCCAGGGCTTCGCCTTCTGCCCGGGACATATGCATGAGGATGCGCTGGGAGTCGCGGTGCCGGTGCGCGACACCCGGGGCACCGTGGTGGCCACCCTCTCGGTGATCGTCCCCAACAACGCCGACGGCAAGACCGTCATCCCCGTCCTGACGGCTGCGGCGCGCGGCATCACCCGCGCGTTCCCGTCAGTTGGACTTCCGCAGGCTTGAGGAGTAGCTGCTCCGGAAGCTGGGCTCTCATTCAGTGAGAACACGGTCGCGATCCGACCGGCGTCGTCCGCATCCTCCTCTTGTCCCGAACAGAGGGGAGACGCCAGGTGGCCATAATCGATGCTGGCAGCAATCAGGATGTCCTTACTGAAAGCACGTCCACGGTGAACGTCGTGACACTGGATGTCACAGCCAAGGACAAGGTGGCCGAAGGTGTGGTGGTGCTGACTCTGGCACACCCGCAGGGCGCACGGCTGCCGGACTGGACGCCCGGTTCCCATATCGACCTGGTCCTGCCGAATGGGACCACCCGCCAGTACTCGCTGTGCGGCGACCGCTGGGACGCCTACTCCTACCGGATCGGGGTGCTCCGGGAGCTCAACGGCCGTGGCGGCTCGGCCTACGTCCACGACGAGCTACGGCCGGGCGACCGGGTCGGCGTCGGCGGGCCACGCAACAACTTTCCGATGGTTCCCTCGGACGAATACCTGTTCATCGCGGGGGGCATCGGGATAACGCCGTTGCTGCCGATGGTCCGCCAGGCCGATCTGCTGGGCGCCGAGTGGAACCTGCTGTACGGCGGGCGCCGTCGGGCGTCGATGGGATTCCTCGACGACCTCGCCGGCTACGGCGACCGGGTGCACCTGGTCCCGGAGGACGAGTTCGGGCGGCTCGATCTGGCGGCCCGGCTCGCCGAGCAGCGGCCCGGTATGAAGATCTACTGCTGCGGTCCCGCCCCCCTGCTGACCGCCGTGGAAGCGGCCTGCCGGAGCTGGCCCGAGCACACGCTGCGCACCGAACGGTTCATGGCCGGCGAACAGGGCGAGCCCGTGCGGAACGAGTCGTTCGAGGTCGAACTGCGCCGGTCGGGTACGACCGTCACGGTCACTCCGGAGGTCTCGGTACTCGATGCCGTGCGGAGCGCCGGGGCCGCTGTGCTCTCGTCCTGCCGGCAGGGCACCTGCGGGACCTGCGAGACCACCGTCCTCGACGGCCGCCCCGATCACCGTGACTCGATCCTCGCCGACCATGAGCGCGCAGCGGACGACTCCATGTTCATCTGTGTCTCCCGTTCCCGCACCGACCGCCTGGTCCTCGACCTCTGACTCCGCCCGACCGCCTCCCGCCGCCCTCGCGCCCGACCACCTGTGGAGATGGCCCGTGACCGAGACCACCGAACGTATCGACACCCTCCCCTCGACCGACGCCGACCCGTTCGGCCACGACATTCTGGAGGACCCGGCGGAGTTCCACGCCGGCCTCCGCGACGCCGGGCCGCTGGTGTATCTGACCCGCTACGACGTGTACGCGATGGCCCGCTACGAGCAGGTGCACGCGGCACTGGTGAACTGGCAGGACTTCCAGTCGGCCGCGGGCGTGGGCCTGAGCAACTTCCGGCACGACAAGCCGTGGCGGCCGCCGAGCCTGCTGCTGGAGGCCGACCCTCCCCGCCACGACGCCCCCCGGCACGTACTGCGCCGCATCCTCGATCCGCGTGCCCTGCGCCGACTGCGCGAGCAGATGTTCACCGCCGCCGAGCAGCTCGTCGACCGGGTGCTGGCCGAACCGGAGTTCGACGCCGTCCCCGCCCTCGCCAAGGCGTTTCCCCTGCAGGTCTTTCCGGACGCTGTCGGCATCGGGCAGGAGGGCCGGGAGAACCTGCTCCCGTACGGCAACTTCGCCTTCAACGCGTTCGGGCCGTACAACGACCTGGTCGCCGACGACGCCCCGCGGATGGCCGGGCTGTCGCAGTGGGTGAACGCGCAGTGTGCCCGCGAGGCCCTGACCGCCGACGGGTTCGGGGCGCAGATCTGGGCCGCCGCAGACCGTGGCGACATCACCCACGAACAGGCTCCGGTGGTGGTCCGGTCGCTGCTCACCGCAGGGGTCGACACCACGGTTCACGGCCTGGCCGCAGTGCTGTACGCGTTCGCCACCCACCCGGACCAGTGGCGACGGCTGCGTGAGCAGCCACAGCAGGTGCGGGTGGCCTTCGACGAGGCCGTGCGCTGGCAGTCACCGGTCCAGACCTTCTTCCGTACCGCCACGTCCGAGGTGCGCATCGCCGGCACGGCCGTTCCCGAAGGCCGGAAGATTCTGATGTTCCTCGGCGCCGCCAACCGGGACCCCCGGCGCTGGGACAACCCCGACGCCTTCGACCTCGGCCGCGACCCGTCCGGCCATGTCGGCTTCGGCATGGGCATCCACCAGTGCGTGGGCCAGCACGTCGCCCGTCTGGAGGCCGAGGCGCTGGTCACCGCACTGGCCCGGCGGGTCGACAGCATCGAGCTCACCGGGCCTGCCCGGCGCCACCACAACAACACCCTGCGCGCCCTGGACTCGCTCCCGGTCCGCGTTCGGCTCAGCCGCTGACTGCGGGACCGGCCGGCACATCACCTACTCAACGAAGAGAAGGCGCACACCTCATGGGGACGACGCTACCGGCCGGCCGGCATACGGCGCCCGCCGCGCCGCCGCACGCCACGCGCAGTGGACGTCAGCGGCAGGAACCTCACCGGCCCTCAAGGGCGCGAACCGTCCGCGGGAGTACCGACGTGCTCCCCGGAGGCCCGGGACCCCCGGCGACCGGCGCCGTTCGCGACGTACAGCAGGGTCCACCATCAAGAGGAGCAACGCGATGACCGCGACGACCAACGCAGGTACAGGCAATACGGCCCAGGCGGGCAGGCCGGACATCGAGGTGAGTCCCGGCCGTCTGTTCATCGGCGGCCAGTGGGTCGACTCCCGCACCGACGACAGACGCGAGGTGATCGATCCGTCGACCGGGACGACCGTGACGACCGTGGCCGATGCCGGTGCGGATGACGTCGAAGCGGCCACCGGGGCCGCTCGCCAGGCCTTCGACGACGGACCGTGGGCGGCGATGGGGGCCCGCGAACGCGGCCGCGTCCTCCTCCGGGCCGCGGAGCTGCTGCGCGGCCGCGCCGAGGAATTCGCCCGGCTGGAGTCCCTGGACACCGGCAAACCGATCGTCTTCAGCAGAACGGTCGACATCGCCACCTCCGCCGAGATGATCGAGTACTACGGCAGCCTCGCCGCCGGTATCGAAGGATCCGTCCGTTCGACCGCGGCCCCCATGATGGCCTACACCCGGCGCGAGGCCCTCGGAGTCGTGGCCGCGATAACCCCCTTCAACTTCCCGCTCATCCTCTCCACCGCCAAGATCGGCCCAGCCCTCGCGGCCGGCAACACGGTGGTGCACAAACCGGCCGAGGAGACGCCGCTGACGGCGTTGCGCCTGGCGGAGGTCCTCCAGGCGGCCGGCGTTCCCGACGGGGTCTTCAATGTCGTCACCGGTGGCGCCCCGGCCGGCGACGCGCTGGTGAACGACCCGAAGGTCGACAAGGTGGCGTTCACCGGCTCCACCGCCGTCGGTCGCAGCATCGCCGCGGCGGCGGCCCGGACGCTCAAGCACGTGACCGTCGAACTCGGAGGCAAGGGCGCGAACATCATCTTCGCCGACGCCGACATCGAGGCCGCGGTCAGGACCGCGATCGGCGGCATCGTCTTCAACACCGGGCAGTTCTGTATGGCGGGCAGCCGCGTCCTCGTCGAGCGCCCGGTCTACGAGGACGTCGTCAAGGCCCTCGGCGAAAGTGTGCAGTACGTACCCGTGGGCGACCCCTTCGACGAAGGCACCGTCGTCGGGCCGATGGCCGGCTCGCGCCACCGTGACAAGGTCCGGTCCTTCCTGAGCCGGGCCCAGGCTGACGGACTGCGCGTCCTCGGGGGCACCACGGCGCCCGAGGGGAGCTCCGGCTTCTATGTGTCGCCCACCGTCCTCGCCGATGTCGAACAGTCCTCGGCGTACGTCCAGGAGGAGATCTTCGGGCCCGTCCTGACGGTGCAGCCCTTCGACACCGAGGACGAGGCCGTACGCCTGGCCAACGACACGGCGTTCGGGCTCGCCGCCGGTCTCCAGACCAGCGACGTCAGGCGCGCGCACCGGGTCGCCGCCGGGCTGCGGGCCGGCCTGGTCTGGGTCAACAGCTGGGGCGTTCTCGATGTCGCCGTGCCGTTCGGCGGCGTCAAGCAGTCCGGCTACGGCCGCGAGTGCGGCCCCGAGGGGCTCGACGAGTACTTGCAGACCAAGTCCGTCCTCATCTCCATGGCCTGAGCAGCCTGACCGCGAACGTTCACCGTGTCGCGCGGCCTGGGCGGAACGGGCCGCCGGAAGTCCCCGGCGAACCGGGTCCCGTCACCGCACGGGCCGGGTACGTGGAGCCGGCCCGAGCCCGCCGGCGGTCCGACGCCTGACCGCAGCCCTCGCCGACTGGACTCCCCGACGGGTGATGCAGGTCTCGGCTGAGGGATCTTGAAAGGGGCGAGGGCCCTCTGACCTGGTGCGGATGGCGGCATCCGCACCAGCGGCAGAAAGGCCTTCGTGCCCCCTCGCGGCGCTCCCCTGGCCGAGGCCGGCCGGCTGCGTCCGGCCCGCCGTGTCCCGGTTTTCGGCCTACTGGGCAAGCCAGGCGGCTGCCTCCTCGCGGTATCGGCTGATGCCCTTGTAATCGGCCATGTCCTGGGGCAGTTCGGCCAGGACGGCGGCGAACCGGGACCGCCAGGCGGGTACCCGGGCGAGTTCGGACAGGGGGAGCAGGTAGCTGCGGATGAGGAAGAGGACGGCTCCGGATTCGGCGAGCCGGACGAGGTGCTGGACCTCGACTCGCAGATGGAGCCGTCGAGCCAGTTCCGCCGCTCCGTCGGCGAGTACCAGTCTGCGGTCGCGGCCCCATTCCGGATATGTCTCGGTGGACGTGTCGAGCTTGTGGTCCACGGTCATGGTCCAGTTGGTGCGGCGGTACGCATCGCCGGGCTGGAGCCGCATCAGGAACTGATGTGCCCGGTTGATGACCCTGTTCTCGTGGACACGGGGGACGGGTCCGTGGACTTCAAGGAAGCTCATGCCGATGTCGAAGGCGAGCGACCAGTCGGCGGCGAAGGTGACCAGTCCGGCGTCGGCGAAGAGGTCGCCCTCCCGCTGGTCCAGCAGGACCAGGTCTTCCTGCACCTGGGCGCCGATGTAGCGCAGCGGGTCAGCGGGCAGCGAGCTCTCGTCACCGGCGCGGAAAGCCTGCTCGATGCCCAGGAGGCTGTTGGTCCACAGCCAGCCGCTGTCCGGGGTGCGTTGCAGGGACATGGTCTGCGGGTGGGTGCGTGCCAGTTCTCGCATGAGGGTGAGCATGGTGTCCCAACAGGCGGCCCGCATATGGGGCAGGACTGTGCAGCGGGACGGGTCCTCGGTCAGGATGCGCTGCCGCAGGGCGAGTTCGGCGCGATAGTCCTCGTCGATGTCGAGGATGTTCTCGCCCCAGGCGCCAGCGGCTGTGGCCACCCGTTGGCGGGCGGGTTCGACATTGGTGCTGTAGCGGTAGCTGTCGGCGGGAAAGGGGAAGGGGAAGCGGGCAATGCGGGCCGGCAGGGTGGACGTGGTCACAGCTCCAACTCCAACTCGTCGTCCGCGCCGCGGGAGACACAAGCCATGATGCTGTCGCAGGCGGCGCGTTCCTCTTCGGACAGGTAGTGGTCCCGATGCTCCGGGCGGCCCGCGAGAACCCCGACCCGGCACTGGCCGCACACGCCCTGCCGGCACAGGCTGGGTACCGGCGTACCCGCGCCCTCCAGCGCGGCGAGCAGACTGGTACCGGACGGCACCGCGACCCGCCGTCCGGAGGAGGCCAGCCGGACTCTGAAGGGGCGCCCCGGGTCCAGTGAGGCCGCCTCGAAGCGTTCACTGTGCACCCGCGCCTCGGGCCAGCCGGCTGCCCGGGCCCGGTCCAGCACGAAGTCGGTCAGGCCCGAGGGCCCGCAGACGTACAGGTGGGTGCCGAGAGGCTGCTCCGTGAGGGCCGTGGTGATGCGGTCGCGTAGCGCGCCGCGGTCCCCGAACCGTTCCAGGGCCGGGCCGCACAACGTACGCAGCTCGTCCAGATGTGCGGCGGCACCGGGCCGATGGCCGTAGAGGAGAGTGAAGGAACGAGCCCACGCGCGGGCGGCCCGGGCATGGGCGAGCAGGGGGGTGATGCCGATCCCGCCCGCGATCAGGAGATGGTGCCGCGCGGCGGGGATCGGCGGGAAGGCGCTGCGCGGAGGGCTCACCCGGATCAGGCTGCCGACGTGAGCGTGCTCGTGCAGCCAGCGCGAGCCGCCGTCGCCGTCGGGCCGGAGCAGCACGGAGATCGAGTAGTGGTCCGGCTCGGTGCCGGGGCCGGTGAGGGAGTAGGCGTTCGGGCGCTCCCCGCAGTGGACCACCACATGGCTGCCCGGGGGGTAGGAGGGCAGGGTGGCGCCGTGCGGGTCGCTCAGCCGGAGGGTACGGATACCGGGGGCCGACTCGTGTGCCCGCGTCACCCGCAGGGTGAACGGGACGTCGGGAGTGGTCCGTTCGGTGGGAGGGCTTGCCGTGGTCGTCATGGGGCTTCCTCCGCGTCTGCCATGTATCCCATGTAGGCGGCGTGCCGGCGGGAGACATGGTGGTACACGACGAGGGTGCGTGCGCAGCCCCCGCAGGGGTGCGTGGCGCCGAGAGCCGTGCGGGATCTCGTGATGTGGCCGCAGTGGGTGCACAGTGTGCGGCGCTCCTGCCGGTCGGTGGCGTGCGTGCGGATCTCGGTGCGGACCGCGCCCTCGCGCAGGGCGGCGGCCTGCAGAACCAGCACGTCGGCCTCAGGTCCGGCCAGCATCAGCCGCCAGCCGACCGTGGCGCTTCGCATCTCCTGCGCCAGGGCCTCGACGGCGACCTGACCGGCGTCCGGCCAGTGCCGCGCCACGGCGACGGCGCCGGACTCCTCCAGGCTGCGGGCCCAGGCGCGGGCGATCGCCCGCGCCTGGTCGCCCACCGACATGATCGTGAAACTACGGCCCGATACGTCCGGATCGGGGGGCTGCCCGCTCCATACGGGCACGCTGGTGGGCATCGCGGTCAGGGGGCGAAGGAGCGGTGGCCGACGTAGAACGCCAGCGCCCGGTCCGGGGTCGAGAACAGGATGCGGGAGCCCTTGGGGAAGAAGATGGCGTCCTTGGGCCTCGCGATGAGAACCTGTCCGGTGTCCTTGTTCTCGAGACGGAACTCACCCTCGATGACGATCTTCATCTCGTCGTAGGTGTACTCGTAGTCCAACGGTTGGTCCGTGTGCCGGAGTTCGAAGAACCCTGAGGCCATCTCGGACCCGTCGGGGTTGCTGTAGACGTCGCCGATGAACGCCTCGGTGCCCGCGACCTCCATGCTGGGCAGGCCCTTGAAGCCATCAGGGGTGACGCGGAAGGGGATCGGCAGGCCGGGTGTGCTCTCCATGGTTCTCCGTAAGTTGTTAGGCGGCCCGGGAGGGCCGGGTGTGGCTTATGGTTCTCTGCCTTCAGTGGCTTCCGAGGAGTGGCCGCCCGGCCCTCCGGGGCGCCCTGGCTGCTGATTGAGATGTGCGCTTCAGTCGCTGATTACGGAGATGACAGCGGGGTGTTCCTCGGGCCGACGGCATGCTGTTCGGAGCGAGGAGGGGCGAGTGAGCGAGCGACGGGCCCAGGTCTGGGTCGGTATCGACGCGGGCAAGGGGCATCACTGGGCTGCAGCGGTCGACGAGACCGGTGCGACGCTGTGGTCGAAGAAAGTCGACAACGACGAGTCGACGATCCTGACCGCCATGGGCGAGATCCTCGACCTGGCCGACGAGGTCCACTGGGCGGTGGACATCTCCGGCACGTCCTCCGCGCTGCTGCTGGCCCTGCTCGCCGCCCACGGCCAGCAGGCCGTCTACGTACCCGGACGGACCGTCAACCGCATGTCCGGCGCCTACCGGGGCGAGGCGAAGACCGACGCCCGTGACGCCTACGTCATCGCCGAAACCGCACGCAACCGCCGGGACTTCGCGGCGATCGACGTGCCGGCCCAGCTGGCCGCCGACCTCGCGCTGCTGACGGCCCACCGCTCCGACCTCGTGGCCGACCGAGTCCGGATGATCAACCGTCTGCGTGACACCCTGACCGGCGTCTTCCCCGCACTGGAGCGGGCCTTCGACTACAGCTCGCAGAAGGGCGCGCTGGTTCTGCTGACGGGCTACCAGATGCCGGAGGCTCTCCGCCGCCGTGGCCGGGCGAGGCTGACGGCCTGGCTGGCCAACCGCGGTGTTCGCGGTGCTGACGCCGTCGCCGCGACGGCGCTGGAGGCCGCACAGGCCCAGCAGACCGCGCTGCCCGGCGAGGACGTCGCCGCCCAGATCGTGGCCGACCTGGCCGTGCAGATCCTGGCTCTGGACGACCGGCTGAAGCGGATCGACAGGCAGATCCGCGAGACGTTCCGCAGCCATCCGCAGGCCGAGATCATCGAGTCCTTGCCCGGCATGGGCCCGATACTCGGCGCTGAGTTCGTCGTGGCCGCCGGTGACCTCACTGCCTACGCCGACGCCGGTCACCTGGCTTCGGCGGCCGGGCTGGTGCCCGTCCCACGCGACTCCGGACGCCGGACCGGCAACCTGCACCGGCCCAGGCGTTACAGCCGCCGCCTGCGCCGGGTGTTCTACATGTCCGCGCAGACCAGCATGATGCGCGAGGGACCGAACCGGGACTTCTACCTCAAGAAGCGTGGCGAGGGCTGCAAACACATCCAGGCCGTCATCGCCCTGGCACGCCGCCGGGCCAGCGTGCTGTGGGCACTCCTGCGCGACAACCGGGTCTTCACCCCCGAGCTGCCAGTCGCGCAAGCGGCTTGACTTCGTCATTGAGACTCCTCATATGGATGCGGACAACGCCGGGAATCTGGTGGGCGGTTGGGCAGGGTCACAGGAACGCTCCACCAACCAGCAGTTGACAATGAGTAATGCGGTGAAACATTAAGTCGCCATTCCTGACGCGTTAAATCCAGGTATCCGCACCAGCGAGGCCACTGCGGGGATTCGCAACACGCCCCTTGCCTGAACGAAATGACCCGGCAACAATCTCTACGTTTCCTTAGATGCAACGACGATTCATAACGGGAAACAAGATGCCGGGAGTGCCCATGATGATCGACACCGCCCAAGCACCGGCCGGATCGGCCCCGTCGGCCGATCCCGTGCCCGACCCGGAGCCGATGCCGGACCTGGCCGCCCGGGCCAGGGCGGACGGCATCGAGTTCATCCTGGCCGTCTTCGTCGACCTCACCGGCAAGCCCTGCGCCAAACTGGTCCCCGTCGAAGCCGTCGAGGAACTGCAGACCGACGGCGTCGGCTTCGCGGGCTACGCGGCCGGCGCGCTCGGCCAGCAGCCGAGCGACCCGGACATCATCGCGTTGCCGGACGTCTCCTCGTACACCCCACTGCCGTTCGTGCGCCCCGGCCTCGCCCTGGTCCACTGTGATCCCCACGTCGAGGGCAAGCCCTGGCCCTACGCTCCCCGTGTCATCCTGCGGGCCATGCTGGAACGTGCCGCCGCCCAGGGCCTCTCGCTCGCGGTCGGTGCGGAGGTCGAGTACTTCCTGGTCAACCGTGACGAGCAGGGCACGCTGACCGTCGCCGACAGCCGGGACACCGCCGCCCAGCCCTGTTACGACGCACGCGGTCTGACCCGGATGTACGACCACCTCACGGCGGTGTCCAAGGCCATGAACTCGCTCGGCTGGGGCAACTACGCGAACGACCACGAGGACGGCAACGGCCAGTTCGAGCAGAACTTCGCCTACGCCGACGCGATGACCACCGCCGACCGGGTCATCACCATGCGGTACCTGGTGTCGGTGCTGGCCGAGCAGCGCGGCATGATCGCCACCTTCATGCCGAAGCCGTTCACCGACCGCACCGGCACCGGCATGCACATGCACCTGTCCCTGTGGCGCGACGGCGAAGCCGCCTTCCCCGACGTCTCCGACGCCCATGGGCTGGGTCTGTCCCCGCTCGCGTACTCCTTCATCGGCGGCATCCTCGACCACGCCCGCGCCCTGCAGGCCGTGATCGCGCCGACCGTGAACTCGTACAAGCGCACCGGTGCCGTCTCGACCCGGTCCGGCGCCACCTGGTCCCCGCGCAGGGCGGGTTACGGCGGCAACGACCGCACGCACTTCGTCCGTGTCCCGGACGGCAACCGCATCGAGCTGCGCGGCGGGGACGGCGCCGCCAACCCCTACCTCGCGGCGGCCGCCACACTGGCCGCCGGGCTCGACGGGATCGAGCGCGCTCTCGATCCCGGTGCGCCGGGCGACGCCGCGGCCACCGCCGCCCGGCCCGAGCTGCCGCCGACGCTGCTGCACGCCGTCGAGGCGCTCGCCGCCGATCCGGTGGTCAGCGGGGCGCTCGATTCCGTGGGCCCCGGCGTCAGCCGGTACTTCGGCGAGATCAAGCGCGAGGAGTTCTTCGACTGGCACGCCACGGTCGGCCCCTGGGAGCTGGACCGCTACCTCACCGCCTTCTGATCTCTGCCTTTTCCGGACACTCTCACCAGGAGAATCCCGCATGTGCGGAATTGTCGGGCTCCATCTGCGCGAGCCCTCCCTCCATCCCCACCTCGGTGAACTGCTCACGGCGATGCTCGGGCAGGTCGTCGAACGCGGCCCGGACTCCGCGGGCGTCGCCGTCTACGGCGATCCCCGGCTCACTCCGCCCGGCCGCTCGACGGTCTCCCTGCTGGACGCCGGCCCCGACCCGGCCCTCGTCGAGGCCGCACTGCGCGACCGGCTTCCGGACGTGGCCGCGATCGGCGCCGACGCCACGACCGTGGTCCACGCCCCGGTACCCACCGGGGCCCTGCTGGCCGCCATCGCCGACCTCCTCCCCCACGCCACCGTCATCGGTTCCGGCACGGATGTCGCCGTGCTCAAGGGCACCGGCCATCCCGACACCCTCGCCGAGTCGTTCGGGCTCGCGCAGGCTCAGGGCTGGCAGGGAGTCGGGCACACGCGCATGGCCACGGAGTCCGCCGTCACGCCCGGCGGCGCGCACCCCTTCTCGGTGGGGCCGGACCAGTGCCTGGTGCACAACGGTTCCTTCGCCAACCATGCCACCATCCGCCGTGAACTGCGGGCCAAGGGCGTGCGGTTCGACAGCGAGAACGACTCCGAGGTCGGCGCCCGCTACGTCGCCCACCAACTCGCCCAGGGCGCCGATCTGGAGAAGGCGCTGCGCATGCTCTGCGAGCGCTTCGACGGCTTCTACACCCTGCTGGTCGCGACCGGCGACGCCTTCGCCGTCGTACGCGACGCCATCGCCTGCAAGCCCGCACTGATCGCCGAGACCCCGCAGTGGGTCGCCATGGCCTCGGAGTACCGGGCCCTGGACGTCCTGCCGGGCATCGAGAACGCCCGCATCTTCGAACCCGAGCCGGAAGAGGTGTACGTATGGCAGCGCTGACCGGAGAGTCCCTGGACAACGCCGTGGGGGGCCTGACGGTACCCGTAACCGTCGTGGACCTGGCCGAATCCTCCGTCCGGGACCTCAACCGGGCACTCCACTCCCCCGACGCCGCCCGCACCACCGCGTGGCGGGTGCTCAACCCCCGCGGCGCGCACAGCGTCGCCTGCGGTCTGGCCGAGGAACTGGCCGTCGACATCGAGGGCCACGTGGGCTACTACTGCGCCGGAATGAACCAGCGGGCCACGGTCACCGTGCACGGCAACGCCGGCACCGGCGTCGCCGAGAACATGATGTCCGGCACGGTCCGGGTACACGGGAACGCCTCCCAGTCGGCCGGGGCCACGGCCCACGGCGGGCTGCTGGTCGTCGACGGCGACGCCGCCGCGCGCTGCGGGATCTCCATGAAGGGGGCCGACATCGTCGTGGGCGGAAACGTCGGCCATATGAGCGCCTTCATGGGCCAGGCGGGCCGGCTGGTCGTCTGCGGCGACGCCGGTGACGCGCTCGGCGACTCCCTCTACGAAGCCCGTATCTACGTCAAGGGCACGGTCAAGTCACTCGGCGCCGACTGCGTCGAGAAGGAGATGCGGGACGAACACGTCACCGAACTGGCCGAGTTGCTGAAGGCGGCCGAACGGGACGAGGACCCCGCCGGCTTCCGGCGCTACGGCTCGGCGCGGCGGCTTTACCACTTCAAGGTCGACAACTCGACCGCCTACTAAGGGGAGTTCACCGATGGATCAGGCAGGGAGTTCACCCGTGGACCACGCTTCCCACGGTCTGCGCGAGTCGGCGACCTTCGACCGCGCCACCATTCACGCCATCCAGCGCGCCGCCGCGACGGGGGTGTACGACATCCGGGGCTGGGGCGCCAAGCGGCCTCTCCCCCACTTCGACGACCTGCTCTTCCTCGGCGCCAGCATGTCCCGCTACCCGCTGGAGGGATACCGCGAGCGCTGCGACACCGACGTCTTCCTCGGCACCCGGCACGCCAAGTACCCGCTGCACCTGGACATCCCCGTCACGATCGCGGGCATGAGCTTCGGCGCGCTCTCCGCGAACGCCAAGGAGGCACTGGGGCGAGGCGCCACCGCCGCGGGCACGTCGACCACCACCGGCGACGGCGGGATGACCCCGGAGGAACGGGGTCAGTCCAAGCACCTCGTCTACCAGTACCTCCCGTCGCGCTACGGCATGAACCCCGACGACCTCCGCAAGGCCGACGCCATCGAGGTCGTCCTCGGCCAGGGCGCCAAGCCTGGCGGCGGAGGCATGCTGCTGGGACAGAAGATCACCGACCGCGTCGCCGGTATGCGCACGCTGCCGGTCGGCGTGGATCAGCGCAGTGCGTGCCGGCATCCGGACTGGACCGGTCCGGACGACCTGGCCATCAAGATCGGCGAGCTGCGCGAGATCACCGACTGGGAGAAGCCGATCTACGTCAAGGTGGGCGCGACCCGCACGTACTACGACGTCAAGCTGGCCGTCCACTCCGGCGCCGACGTCGTGGTCGTGGACGGGATGCAGGGCGGCACCGCCGCCACCCAGGAGGTGTTCATCGAGCACGTCGGCATCCCGACCCTCGCCGCGATCCCGCAGGCCGTCCAGGCGCTCCAGGAACTGGGTGTGCACCGCGAGGTGCAGCTCATCGTGTCCGGCGGCATCCGCACAGGGGCCGATGTCGCCAAGGCGATCGCGCTGGGCGCCGACGCCGTCGCCATCGGCACCGCCGCGCTGATCGCCCTGGGCGACAACCACCCCCGCTACGACGCCGAGTACCGCGAACTCGGCTCCGCCGCAGGCTACTTCGACGACTTCCAGGACGGCCGCGACCCCGCCGGCATCTCCACCCAGGACCAGGAACTCGCCGCCCGCCTCGACCCCGAGGAGGGCGGCCGCCGGCTCGCCAACTACCTCCGCGTCCTGACCATGGAGGCGCAGACCCTCGCCCGCGCCTGCGGCAAGGCCCACCTCCACCACCTGGAGCCGGAGGACCTGGTCGCCCTCACCATCGAGTCCGCCGCGATGGCCAGGGTGCCCCTGGCCGGCACGAGCTGGATCCCCGGTGTGTCCGGGGACGGACGGTGATCGCCGTCGTCGGCGCCGGGCTGATGGGCGCCGCCACGGCCTGGCAGCTGGCCCGGCAGGGCCACGAGGTCACACTGATCGAGGCCTACGACATCGGCCACCAGCACGGCAGCTCGCACGGCAGCTCCCGCATCTACCGCCGCGCGTACGCCGATCCGCTCTATGTCGGCCTCACCGGCGAGGCCCGCGCCCTCTGGCACGAGCTGGAGGACGACACCGGCGCGACGCTCCTGCGCCTCACCGGCGGACTCGACTTCGGGGCCGGTCGTGACCCGCGGTCCCTGTACGCGACGCTGACCGAGTCCGGTGTACCCAGCGAGCTGCTGACCGCCGCCGAGGCGAACGGCCGATGGCCGCAGTTCCGGTTCTCGGGTCCCGTCCTCCACCACCCGGACGCGGGCACCGTCGACGCGGACGCCACCGTCGCCGCCACGGCACGGCGGGCCGCCGGACTGGGCGCCCGCGTGCTCACGGGCACCCGCGTCACCGGTGCCGACGTCCTGCCCGACGGCCGGGTGTCGCTCCGTACCGACGGCGGGGAGGAAGTGGTCGCGGAGACGGTCGTCGTCGCGGCCGGGGCCTGGCTGCCGGAACTCGCCGACGTCCTCGGCGTCCCCGCGCGACTACCGCCCCTCCACGTCACTCAGCAGCAGGTGTTCCACTTCCGGCAGCGTGACCCCGCCGCCGCCTGGCCGGTCTTCGTGCACAAGGAACAGCTGCAGATCTTCGGCCTGCCATCCGGTTCCGACGGCGGGGCGCTGCCCGCCGTCAAGGTCGCCCAGCACGACGAAGGCACCCCCACGACGGCGGGCACCCGAACCGGCACGGTCGACCCCGCCTCCCGCGCCAAGGTCACCGCCTGGGTGGAAGCGGTGCTGCCCGGCCTCGACCCGACGCCGGTCGCCGAGGCCAGTTGTCTCTACACCACCACCCCGGACGAGGATTTCGTCCTCGACCGCGTCGGCCCGTTCGTCCTCGTCTCCCCCTGCTCGGGTCATGGCGCCAAGTTCGCCCCGCTCGTCGGCCGCATGACGGCGGACCTCGCCCTCGGCAGGACCCGGGCTCACCCACGTTTCGCCCTGGCCCGCCGGCGGCTTGCGGAAACTCCGAGTTAACCGGTCACGGCGGGCCCGCGTAACAGCCCTTGTGTTCACTCTCGCGATACAAGGATTCCTCACGCGATACGCGAGGAGAGTAGATGGACACCGGAAGTACCGCCTGGATCCTGGCCAGCACGGCAGCCGTCAGTCTGATGGTGCCGGGGCTCGCCCTCTTCTACGGCGGCATGACGGCCGCCCGGTCCACCCTCAACATGATCATGATGACCTTCGGGTCGGTCGCCCTCGTCGGCTGTATCTGGGTCCTGTACGGATACTCGGCGGCCTTCGGCAATTCGATCGGCGGCGCCGGACTGCTCGGCGACGTGGGCGAGTACCTCGGCATGAAGGGCGTCATCACCGACGACCCGAGCGCCGTCATCCCGGCTTCGCTGTTCGCCGCCTTCCAGGCGCTCTTCGCGGCCCTGACCGCCGCGCTGATCTGCGGCGCGATCTCGGACCGGATCAAGTTCGGCGCCTGGATGGTCTTCACGGGCATCTGGGTGACGGTCGTCTATCTGCCCGTCGCACACTGGGTGTTCGCGTTCGACAGCGAGGGCGTGGTCGGCGGCTGGATCGTCAACGACCTCCACGTCGTCGACTTCGCGGGCGGCACCGCCGTACACATCAACGCGGGAGCCGCGGCCCTGGCCATGGTCCTGGTCATCGGCAAGCGCAACGGCTGGCCGGCCAAGCAGTCCCGCCCGCACAATCTGCCCTTCGTGATGCTGGGCGCGGGCATCCTGTGGTTCGGGTGGTTCGGTTTCAACGGCGGCTCCGCGCTCGCGGCCGGGAACGCCGCCTCGGTCGTCGTTCTCAACACCTTCGCCGCCACCTGCTCCGCGCTGCTGGGCTGGCTGCTTGTCGAGAAGCTGCGCGACGGCCATGCCACCAGCCTCGGCGGCGCTTCCGGAGCCATCGCCGGACTCGTGGCCATCACCCCCGCCTGCGGTGCCGTCAGCCCCGTCGGCGCCCTCGCTCTCGGCGCCGTCGCCGGAGCGGTCTGCGCCCTGGCCGTCGGCCTCAAGTACCGCTTCGGCTACGACGATTCCCTCGACGTGGTCGGCGTCCACCTCGTGGGCGGCGTACTCGGCACGCTCCTGGTCGGTGTGCTGGGCACCGCCGAAGCCCCCAGCGCCCGCGACGGCCTCCTCTACGGCGGCGGGTTCAAGCTGCTCGGCCAGCAGACGGTGGGCGCCCTCGCCGTCCTCGTCTACTCCTTCACCCTCACCTGGCTCATCGCCAAAGCCCTGGACAAGACGATGGGCCTGCGGGTGTCCGCCGATGCCGAGCGCGAGGGCCTGGACGTGGCACTGCACGCGGAGAGCGCCTACGACCTGCTGGGCGGCTCGCGCGGTGGCACGCCGCAACCGGCGGGCGCCACTTCATCCGCCGCCCATGATCCCGGCGCCCCCGTCTCCGGACACCGCCGACAGAAAGCAACGGTCAGTCAGGCAGAATGACGCCATGGCCACCGACCCCGAGCTCCACGACCGCGCCGCCGGCCTGCCCGACCGCGAGATCGATCCCTCCCAGGCCGGGCAGTCCGTGGACCTGGAGGCCACCATCGCGCGCCAGGTACGTCAGTACCGGATCGCGGCCGGGCTGTCGGTGGGCGAGATGGCCACCCGGGTCGGCATCTCCAAGGCCATGCTGTCCAAGATCGAGAACGCCCAGACCTCCTGCAGTCTGACCACCCTCGGCCGGCTCGCGGTCGGCCTCGGCGTCCCGGTCACCGCGCTCTTCCGCGGCGTCGACGCCGAACTCGAAGCGGTCTTCGTCCCGTCCGGGCACGGAGCACAGATCGTGCGGCGGGGCAGCCGCGTCGGGCATCTCTACGAACTCCTCGGCGCCCTGCGCGGCCCGCACAAGCGCATGGAAGCCGTCCTGGTCACCCTCACCGAGGCCAGCGAGGTCTTCCCGCTCTTCCAGCACCCCGGCACCGAGCTGCTCTACATGCTCGAAGGCACCATGGTCTACGGCCACGGCGAGGCGCAGTACACCATGCGTCCCGGCGACGCCCTCCAGCTGGACGGCGAGGGTGCCCACGGCCCTCAGGAGCTCCTCGAACTCCCCATCCGGTTCCTGTCCGTCACCGCCTACGGCGACCACGGCCCCGGCTGATTCCCACCGGCAAGTGCCGGCGCCGGGCCCGCCGACGAGCCCGGATCACGACTCCAGACAGGCCCTGACCAAGGGCTAAGGGCACTCGGTGCGTTCGATGAGCTGCTCCATCACGTCCCGGACCGCTGCTCCGTCTCCCGTCCGCATGGCCGCGAGCAATTCGTGGTGGATACGCACCACAAGGCCGGAGTTCTGGAAATCCTCAGTCATGTCGACGAGCAGGGCCAGCTCGATCAACACCTCATGCTGATAGCGGGCCAGCACCGAACTGCGCGCGGCATGTCCCAAGCTGTAGTGGAAGCGCAGGTCGGAAGTGATCCAGGCGTCCATGTCGTGGTTCTCGTGCGCCACCGTCATCTCGTCGAGGCAGGCAACCATGTGAGCCAGGTCGGCTGGACTCGCGTTCTCCGCGGCCAGGACGGCCAGCGGTAGCTCGATCGCCCTGCGCGCCTGGACGAGCTCCGCGTAGGCGTGTGCGCGCCAGTCGTCAGACCGCCGGGACAGTAATTGCAGCAGGTCGGCGGGAATGTCGTCGCGCGTCACGCGGATCCCGCCCTGGTTGCCCCGGGCCGGCTTGACCAGCCCATACGTCCCGAGAACCTTGATCGCGCTACTGACCGTGCCCTGCGACACCCCGAACCGCCGTGCGAGTTCGCGAGCGGGCGGCAAATGCTCCCCGGCCCGGTACGCACCTGCCCGGATCGCCAGCACGATCTGGTTGGCCACGGCCTCCGGTGCCCGGCCACCCAGCGCCGAGACCGGCTCGAAGCGGAAGTCCATATGGCGGCGCTCATCTCCCTCCGGAGGCGGGGAGGCTGAACGCGGAACAGCGAATCTCGATCGCAAACAGACTCTGGACGTGCCCTAGACGTCCACTTTCCCTATGAGCTAACTTCATAGCTCAAATCAATGAACATTAACAGCTCTCGATCCACCGCCGACGATCGGCCAGGCAATCGGCCTGATATGGACCCGCGAGCGGACCGCCTCATGTGCGGACACCGCCTCGTCCAGCCTTGGCAGGAGCAGCGCCAGCACATCCCGATCAGTGCCCGAAGGAGCCAGCTATCAAGATCACCAACGTGGAACCGATCGTCGTCAAGATGCCATCGGTCAACACGGACCGCGCGGACAGCACGCAGGACGCGTTCTTCATCAGGCTGCACACCGACGAGGGGCTCGTCGGGCTCGGCGAAGCCGACACCTCTCCGTACCTCGCGAAAACCATGGTCGAGATGCCGTCGTCACATGGCTACGCGCAGAGCCTGCGCGAGCTCCTGGTCGGGCGGAATCCGCTGGAGATCGACCGCCTCTGGAACGATATGTATATGGCGACCTACTATTACGGTCGCTTCGGGTTCGCGCTCCATGTGATGAGCGCTGTGGACATGGCCCTGTGGGATCTGGCGGGCAAGTACTACGAGCAGCCGCTGTACCAGCTGTGGGGTGGAGCCCGCCAGAAGTCTGTCAAGCCGTACGCCAGCGAGTTGATGCCGCCGACGGTCGAGGAGACGCGACAGGTCGCGGAGAAGGCCGTCGCCGATGGGTTCAGCGCCCTCAAGCTGGGCTGGGGCACCCTCGGTCAGGACCTGCGGCTGGACGAACTGCGGCTGAGGGCAGCCCGCGAAGCACTGGGTCCGGACCGGGGCCTGATGCTGGATGGCGGCATGAAGTTCACCGTGCGCAGCGCGACCGAGTTGGCCCGCCGCGTGGAGGACATCGGCCTGTACTGGTTCGAGGAGCCCTTCTTCGCCGAGAACCTCAGTGCGTACCAGCGCCTGAGCGATGCGACCAACGTGCGGGTCGCGGCCGGTGAGCAGGAGGCCACTGCCCCTCCGTACCGCCGGCTCGCCGAACACGGCGTGGACGTGCTGCAGCCCGATCTCGCCCGGTGCGGTGGCCCGACCGTCGGCCTGCAAGTGGCGCGCATCGCCGAGGAACACAGCATCGAGGTCATCCCGCACTGCTGGTCGACCGGTGTCCTCGTCGCGGCGACCCTGCATCTGGTCGCCACCCTCGCCAAGACGTCCTTCAGCGAGTTCTCGGTGGTGGATTCGCCGCTCGCCGGCGGCGGAGAACTGCTCCGTGAGCCCTTCCGGCTGCAAAACGGCCGGCTGCACGTGCCCGAGGGACACGGACTCGGCATCGAGCTCAATGACGAAGTCGTCGAAAAGCTGCGCTGCGACTGATCCGCCCGAGCGGCAGTCACCGGCACCACCACGGTGAACGAAGCCGGCCCGGCGCATGCACTTCGGACGACACTCCGTGCCGACATACGGAACGAACCCTGTTGGCTCCGACCCGGAGTGCAGACCATTCCGTTGTTGCCAGCAGACCTTCCGGGCCCGGCCACTCCTCGTGGCCGCACCACCGGGGCGCACTGCTTCCAAGCGGCACGAAGCACCTGACCTGCTCGGATTCGCCCGGCCCGGGGCAGCGACCGTCCCTCAAAGCAACGACATGAACACGCCTTCCGGCTGCACGACGGCCGCCCGCAGGGGCCCAAGGGGCACAGGCTCGGCACGGAACTCAACGACGAGGCCTTGAGAAGTCGCGATGTGACTGATCCGCAAGCGCTGTGGTGAGGCAGAGAAGAAGGAGAAGCCGATGACCGTGACGCCTGTCGTCACCGATGCGGGGATGCCTGGAGGTGGGCCGCCCGCGCACGTGCAAAGTCCGCGGCGCTCGCGTCTGCATCCGCTGGCATCGTTCGTCCTGATCCGTGCGGTGGCGGGGGTGTTCACGCTCCTCATCGCCTCGTTCCTCATCTTCATGGCCGCCCAAGCGCTGCCGGGCAATGTCGCGTCGGCGGTCCTCGGCAGCACCGCGACGCCGGAGCAGACCGCGGCCATCCGCACCGATCTCCATCTCGACGAACCCCTCCTCTCCCGCTACGGGCGCTGGCTCGGCGACCTCCTCTCCGGCCACCTCGGCAACTCCACCGCGGCGCTCGTGCACGGTCAGACCGTCCCGGTGTGGGAAGCGATCAAGGAGCCCTTGACCAACAGCCTCGTGCTGTCGGCGATCACCATGATCGTCTTCGTTCCGCTGGCCTTCGGGCTCGGCGTCCTGACCGCCGTACGAGCCGGAAAGCCCGAGGACCACGCGGTCTCGATGCCCCTGATGGCGATCGGAGCCATGCCGGAGTTCCTGATCGGAACCCTCGTCATCGTGATCTTCTTCTCCTGGCTCGACTGGCTGCCACCGATCGCCCAGGTCGCGCCGGGGACAAGTCCCCTCGACAACCCGAAGTCGCTCGTCCTGCCGATCCTCACCCTCCTGCTCGCCTGCCTGGGCTACTCGGTGCGGCTCATCCGCGCGACGACGCTCCAGGCACTGCAGGAGGACTTCGTCACGATGGCGAGACTCAACGGCTACCGGGAGCGCCGCGTCGTCCTGCGCTACGCACTGCGCAACGCGCTCGCACCCAACGTTCAGGTCATCGCCACGACCATTCGCTACCTCGTCGGAGGCGTCATCATCGTGGAGAGTGTCTTCTCCTACCCCGGTATCGGCAGCACGCTGGTCCAGGCCGTCGGCCTGCGCGACCTGCAGATGATGTCGGTCATCGCCCTCTTGCTGGCGGCGGTGTACGTCGTGGTCAACCTGCTGGCCGATGTGCTCGTCACGGTGCTCGTGCCCAAACTCCGGACCGCGTCATGATCCGCCCGCCCCGGTTCCTGCGTACACCGTCCGGTGCCGTCGGAGCGACCGTCTTCGGCGCGCTGCTCGTCGCCGCCTTCGTCGGCCCGCTCTTCGCTCCGCACGACCTCGACGAGCCCGTCGGACCTCCCGGACTCGAACCCGGATCCGACTACATGCTGGGCACCGACTACTTGGGCCGGGACGTGCTCTCCCGGCTGCTCCACGGCGGAGCCTCGGTCTTCCTCTACGGCGGGGCCGCCACCGCCATGTCCTTCGGTGCGGCCCTCGTGATCGGAATGACCGCCGGCTACAGCCGCTCCTGGCTGGACCCGGTACTCATGCGCATGGTCGACATCCTGCTCGCGTTCCCGAGCCTGCTGATCCTGCTCCTGCTCACCGGTGGCGCCGGCTCCGGGGTGCTGGTCCTGCTCATCGGCGTCACCCTGGTCCAGCTGCCGACAGTCGCCCGCCTCATCCGGACCGCCACCCTCGAAATCGCGCACAAGGGCTATGTCGAGGCGGCGGTCGCCCGTGGCGACTCGACCGCGTCGATCCTCAGGCGGGACATCCTGCCCAACATCGCCAATGTCGTCCTCGCCGACCTCAGCCTGCGCTTCGGCTACTCGATCATCCTCATCGCCAGCATGAACTACCTGGGACTCGGCCTTCAGCCGCCCGCCGCCGACTGGGGCCTGATGGTCTCGGAGAACCGGCAGTTCATCAGTCTGAACCTGGCCGGCGTGCTGGCTCCCGCCATCCTGCTCGCCCTCGTCACCATCTCCGTGAACCTCATGGTCGACGCCTACTTCAAGTCGGTCGGCCGCTCCTCGACGAGTTCGGCTCGGTGGAAGCGACGGCGGACCAAGCCGCTCAGCACGGCCGCGGCCCCGCCGACAGGGACCGTCGCCCGATGAGCAGCCGACAGGGGCACCAGGGCATCCAGGTCAAGAGATCATCCCCTGGCGTACGAACCTCCGAGGAGAGCGCAGGCGTGACACCTTCCACAGCATCAGGCGAGACCGTCTCCGCGCCGTCGGTGAGTGACGAGGCGGCCCTGCGAGTCACCGGCCTGACCGTCCGGGCCTCGACCGGGGCACCGATCATCGAAGGCGTCTCCCTCTCCGTGAAGCGTGGCGAGATCCTCGGGATCGTGGGTGAGTCGGGTTCGGGCAAGACGACGACCGCACTCGCCCTGCTCGGCTACACGAATCCGTCGGCGCGCATCACCGACGGGTTCGTCGATCTCCAAGGACAGCGGCTCGACCCCAGGGACAAACAGAGTGCCCGGCGGTTGCGGGGCGGCATCGTCTCGTACGTTCCCCAGAACCCCGGGACGGCGCTCAACCCGACGATGCGCATCGGTGATGCCATCGCGGAGATGTTCCGCACGCACCGCGGCGTCCCCTTCGACGCCTCCCTGCTTCCGGACCTGCTGGCCGCGGTCGGGCTGCCGACCAGTGAGGAATTCCTCCGCCGGTTCCCCCACCAGCTGTCCGGTGGCCAGCAGCAGCGGGTGTGCATCGCGGTGGCGCTGGTCGCCGAGCCGCCGGTGGTCGTCCTCGACGAGCCGACGACCGGACTCGACGTCGTCACCCAGGCGAAGATCCTCGAAGAGCTGGTCCGGCTGCGGACCGAGCGCAACCTCGCCATGGTCTACGTCACGCACGACCTCGCCGTCGTCTCGCAGCTGGCCGACCGGGTGGCGGTCATGTACGCGGGCCGGGTCGTCGAAGAGGGACCCGTGCGGCAGGTGCTCACCACGCCCCGGCACGCGTACACCGCCGAACTGCTCGCGGCCATTCCCGACCACCTTCGGCCCGCCAGGCTCAAACCGTTGCGGGGCTCCGCCGTGGGTGTGGGCGCGTGGCCCAAGGGATGCGCGTTCGCGGCGAGGTGCTCACTGCGCGTCGACGCATGCGAGGAACAGCTTCCGGCACTCGCCCTCACGGCGCCCGAACACCACTCCAGGTGTATCCGAGCGGCGGACGTCACCCTCGTGCCGGCTGAGCCCCGGCTCCTCTCCGTGCCTGCCGACCAGCACCCGCCGGTGCTCGAGGTCGTCGGCCTCCGTGCCGAGCACCGGGGCCGCCGCGAGTCGGTGGTCGCGGCCGAGGGCATCGACTTCGAGGCCCGCCGCGGCGAATGCGTCGCCCTCGTCGGCGAATCGGGCAGCGGCAAGACGACGATCGCCCGTGTGATCGCGGGGCTGCACGTCCCGTCGGGCGGCCGGATCACGCTCGACGGCGAGCCCCTCGCACCGACGGCTCGCCGGCGCACCCGGGAGCAGCGACGCCTGGTGCAGATCGTGCTGCAGAACCCCACGGACAGCCTGAACCCCAGGCAGACCATCGAGGAGGCGATCTCGCGTCCGCTCCGGTCCCTGCGAGGTCTGCGCCGTAGCGCCGCCTCCACGGAAGTCACCCGGCTGCTGGAGTCGGTGCGGCTGTCCGAGCGGGTACGCAGCCGGTATCCCGCGGAACTCTCCGGCGGTGAGCGGCAGCGGGTCGCCATCGCCCGGGGCCTGGCGGCCGAGCCGAAGGTCCTGATCTGTGACGAGATCACCTCGGCGCTGGACGTGTCGGTCCAGAGCGCCATTCTCATGACCCTCGACGACCTGCGGCGGGATCTGGGCCTCGCCATCCTGTACATCACCCACGACCTGGGGGTGGTGGCCAGCATGGCCGACCGGGTCCTGGTACTCGAACGCGGTCGTCTGTGCGAGGCAGGCGATGTGGGATCGGTTCTGGCCCAACCGCGAAATGCCTATACAGCGCAACTCCTGCGTGCGGCTCCCAGCGTCTCGCAGGCCATCGGTCAGGGACTCGTCGGCCCCGCGGCCGGCAGGTCACCTGCCACGACCGAGCCACACAGCTAGCCACAACTCAACTCCTGTGGGGCACGCACCGTGGCTGCGCCACACCTTGGAAACCACATCGCATACGCACGAAGAGAGAACTGCCATGGCAAACGATCGTTTGTGGACTCCCGGAACAGCCCGGAACCAGTCCGGCCCGTCCCGTCGAGGGTTCGTGCTCGGCGGCCTGGCCGCCACCGCCTCGATCGGGCTCCTGAGCGCCTGTAGCGACGACAAGGCCTCGTCGGCCGCGAGCGGCGGCGGTTCGCCGAAGAAGGGCGGCACGCTGACGATGGCGCTCATCACCTCGGGAACCGCCGAGACGATCGTGCCGGCCGGAGCGGTGAACACACCCGACCAGTTCCGCGTCTACAACCTGTACGACACCCTGTTCCGGCTCGACGCGAACCAGACCGTCGTGCCGTCGCTCGCCCAGGAGGCGACCCCGAACGCGGACGCCTCGGTATGGACCTTCAGGCTCCGTAAAGGGGTGACATGGCACAACGGCAAGCCGCTGACCGCGGACGACCTCGTCTACACGATCGGGACCTGGAAATCGGCGAAGAGCGGCGGATCCGGCGCGGTGAAGCCGTTCATCGACTTCGCGAAGGTCAAGAAGGTGGACAGCCTGACCGTCGAGATCCCGCTCCTCATCTCGGCCGCCGAGTTCCCCTCGATCCTCACCCGTCAGCCGCTGTCCGTCATCCCGGCCGGGCAGTCGATCACGACCGGCGGCGACCATGTCGGCACCGGCCCGTTCAAGCTCAAGGAGTTCAAGCCGGGCGTACGGAGCGTCTTCACGGCCAACGAGTCCTACTGGGACGGCGTCCCGCACGTGGACACCCTCGTCATCGACTCCAGTTACCAGGACGAGACGGCGCGGCTCAACGCTCTGCTCAGCGGTGCCGCGGACCTCATGCCCGCCATGCCCTTCGCCCTGGCCAGCGCCCAGAAGGGGCGCGGCAACGTGAACGTCATCAGTGCCACCTCGCCCTCATGCCAGTCGCTGGTGATGAACTGCCAGGTCAAGCCCTTCACCGACGTGCGCGTCAGACAGGCCATGAAGCTGATCCTCGACCGCGAGAAGATGGTCGACACACTCGTATCCGGCTACGGGAAGCCGGGAACGGACCTCGCCCCGTACGGCGCGCCGAACTTCGCCGATGACCTGGTTCCGCAGTACGACCCCGAGCGCGCCCGCGCACTGCTGAAGGCGGCCGGGCAGGAGGACATGATCGCCACGATCGACACCGCCGCGTACCAGACGGGACAGGTCGAATCGGCGACGTTCTTTCAGCAGCAGGCCAAGGCTGCCGGGCTGAAAGTCCGCATCAACAAGCGGGACGTCAGCTCGTACTTCAACTCGCCGCCGTGGCTCTCCTATCCGTTCTCGACCGACGCCTACCAGACCCTCGTCAGTTCACTGACCACGTTCGCCGTCAACCTCCTGTGGTCCAAGAGTCCGTACAACGAGTCGCACTGGGCGACGCCCGAGTCGGACAAGCTGCTCCTCGCCGCCATGGCCGAAACCAACCCGGCTGCGGCGAAGGACAAGTGGCACGCCTTCCAGAAGCTCCAGTTCGACACCGGTGGCTATGTCATCTGGGGAAACATGGACTACGTCGACGGGCTCGCGGCACGCGTGAAGGGCGTCAGCGCCTCCCCCGCAGGGCCGCTGGGCGGCTTCCGCCTGCACCGCGCCTGGCTCGCGTAGTACGACCGCGGGTTCCGGAGCGACTGCCCCCCGTTCGCCCCGGGACTCGTCGAGCTGACCGAAGAAGAACCGAGCCTGTTGGTCCAGGTGCCGGACTGGGCGAGCGCAGTGACATGGGCCTCGGCCCCGTGCCGGGAACCCGGCCGGCCGCATCCCCTCCACCAGCGCGCCGCCAGACGCACCCACGTGTATGTTCCACGACCTTCGTCATCACAGACAGGCGATCCGTGACAACGGCGGCAGACGCCGTTCCCGGACCGCGAAGGGACGATCAGTGCATCGACAATTCAGACTACGCGCAGACACCATCAGACGAGAGCCCATGGGTGAGCGGCGTCGGCCGGCCTCTCGTGGCCTCACTCGGACCGGGCGGCGCCTTGCCCTGCTCGGCGCGGCGGCACTGCTCGCGGCAGTGCCGACCATGACTGGTCCCGCCTCCGCCTCCGCCACGAAGCCGGCGGCGGCCGGAGCACCGACTTCCTATCCCGGCGGGCACTGGGAACCGGGACCCGCGCAATACGGCGCGAAGAAGACGGTCACGACGACCGTGACCATGGACGACGGAGTGGAACTCTCCGCCACCGTCACCTACCCGACCTCGCTCTCCACCGGAGAGCGGGCTCCGGGCAGCTTCCCCGTCATCGTGCACCACAATCCCTACGGGGACAGCGGCGAGTCCGACGCCTACTTCGTGGAGCGCGGCTATATCTGGGCCAACGTCCGTCCCCGTGGCAACGGCACCTCGGGCGGCGATGTCGGCCTGGCCGGCGCGCGGGACCGCAAGGACGGTGTGCAGATCATCGACTGGGCGGCACACGACCTCGGCGGTTCCAACGGCCGGCTGGGCCTGTACGGATGCTCCTACACCGGGCTCCACGCGCTCACCGACGCGGCATCGGTGGGCCCGGGCTCACCGCTCAAGGCCGTCGCCGGTCTCTGCTCCGCCGCGGCACCGGGGTACTTCAGCCACGAGACTCTCATCAAGGGCGGGTTCCTGACGGAATTCGCCGCCCAGGCAGGTGTCTTCGGCCCCTTCACCGGCGGACAGCCCGGCACGGTCAAGTTCTGGGAAGACCTCCAGACGGAACTCTTCGCAGGCGGACCCCGCGCTTATGACGGCGCGTTCTGGAAGGACCGGGAACAGAACTTCGCACAGGGCATCGTCGACAGCGACGTACCCTCGCTGCTCGTGACCGGTTTCCGTGACGAGACGGAAGCCTCGGCACTGCAGCAGTACGCCAGCACCCAGAACGCCTACATAGGCCGCTCGGTGACAAAGCCCATGGAGTCCTGGCAGCAGTCGGGAACCAGCAAGCACCAGCTGGTCGTCGGTGACTGGGCCCACGGCGAGGGCCTGGACAACGGGATCCTGCTGCAGTGGTACGACACCTGGATCAAGAACGAGAACACCGGTCTCGCCCAGACGACCAGTCCACTGCACCTCCAGGACACGGCTACCGGCGCGTGGATCAACACGACGCGGTATCCCCTGGCCTCCGACTACACGACGTACCACCTGCGGTCTTCCGGAAGCCTCACAGCGGAGCAGGAGACCAGGGCCGCCACGGACAGCCTCGTCTGGGCACAACCGGACACCTCAGGCTCCGAGCTGACCTACACGAGCAAGCCGGTGAGCCACGGCGTCACGGTGGCCGGGCCGATCAGCGCCACGGTGTACGCCAGCTCGAGCAACACCAACCTGCAACTCGAGGCAACGCTTTCCGATGTCGCTCCTGATGGAACGGTGAAGGAGATCTCCGGGTACAACCCCGTCCTGGGCAGCCAGCACAAGCTCGACGCGACGATGACATGGCGCGATTCCCAAGGAAAGATCATCCGGCCCTGGACGAAGCAGGACCGCGACGAATACCTCAGCCCCGGACGTGTCTACCGCCTGGACATCGCCATGGAGCCGAGGCTCTTCAGCGTCAAGCAGGGCCACTCGCTCCGGCTGACGCTGGACACCCAGACTCCCGCCGCTGTCTGCACTCAGCGGGCGTGGGAGGAGCTCCCCTGCTACCACACGGCGCCACAAACGCAGACCCTGCCCGGCGGCACCTATACCGTTCACTACGGCAAGGAGTTTCCCTCGCAGCTCAACGTCCCGTTGCTGCCCAGTAGTTGCTTCCGCGATACCCGCAGTGGTGTCACCCCGACAAGTGGGGGCACGGACCAGCCACTCGACTGGTCAACCGCATCCGCCTGCGGTGGACGCTCCTGACCGCCGGGCGAAAGCCCGCAGGTCGGCGGGGATCGCGCGCCACCGGGGCGTAGGAAACTGATCCGGCAGCGTGGAGCGCGGTTCACGCCTGTGGGTCAAGGTCCGCGCAGCCGGAGCAAGCCCCGCCACGGTCCGGACACTCCCCTCGTCGCACCAGGCCAGGCGGGACACACCCAGCCGTCGGCCCGGCGTTGAGAAGCGGTCCCGGCCGCCCGCGTGAACCTCGCGGGCGGCCGGGACCGTGCCGTCCGGATCAGCAGCCGGCCAGGTCGGACGACTGAGGGACGGGCCGTGATCGATGAACCACGTCTGAGCAGAAGGAAGTTACTCGTCGGCACCGGAGGGCTCATGCTGGGTGCGGCGGGGTGTGCCGCGCCCTCCTTCGGGGCCGAGGGGAAGACCCGGCTGCGTTACTGGCATCTCTTCGGTGGTGGCGACGGGGCCAATATGACCGCGTTGGTCGACGCGTTCGCCCAGGAGCACCCGGGGATCGACCTGGAGGCGACCCAGCTTCAGTGGGGTACGCCGTACTACACCAAGCTGGGCATGGCGGGGGTCGGCGGGCGGGCGCCTGAGGTAGCGGTGCTGCATCTCGCACGGCTCTCGGGGTCCGGGCCGGGGCGGCTCCTCGACCCCTTCGACCTGGACCTGCTGCGTGACCTGGGCGTCGGAACCGGCCAGTTTCCCGAGGCCATCTTCAGGGGCGGAACGATCGACGGGCAGCAGTACGCGATCCCGCTCGACACCCACCCCATGGTGCTCTACTACAACACCGACGTCTGCGCCAAGGCCGGGCTGCCTGGTCAACGTCCAGACGTCCTACGGCCTGCGTTACGAGCAGATGATGGCGTCGGTCGTCATCGCGGGCCTGCCGCTCCTGGTCGTCTTCGCGCTGTTCCAGCGGCAGATCGTGCGGGGGGTGGCGCATACGGGACTGGCGGGGCAGTGAGAGGCCGTCGCGGCCTGTGCGACAGGTGAGTCGTCGAACGCGGTCGACGACCGTCGTGACGGGAGTCGCTGCGCGAACCGTTGACGCGCAAGGGGTTCGATTCTACGGTCCCGTTCGAAGTCGTGACCGGTGTTCACCATATCGAACACGTCTGAACGGGGCCGTTCCCCTCCCTCCCCCACGCAAGGAGGATCCGCGTGAACCGCACCTCCCGCAGAACCGCTCTCCTCGCCGTCCCCGCGGCGATCCTGCTCGCCCTCGTCCCGAGTTCGGCGTCCGCATATCCGAACCCGGGCACCGTCACCGGCTCGACCGTGGTCCACGACCCGACGATGATCCGCACCTCGTCGGGCCAGTACCTGCTGTACGCCACCGGCGGCGGCATCGCCAACCGCACGTCCACCAACCGCATCGCCTTCAGCGGCGGCGCGGACGCCTTCTCCAGCAGACCGAGCTGGTGGCGCACCTACTCCTCCGTGCCGGAGGCCTGGGCGCCCGACATCTCGTACCACGGTGGCAAGTACCTGATGTACTACTCCGTCTCGTCCTTCGGCTCGCAGAACTCGGCCATCGGGCTGGCGACGTCGACGACCGGACTGCCGGGCAGCTGGACCGACCAGGGCATCGTCCACACGTCGAGTTCCTCGGTCGACTACAACGCCATCGACCCGAACCTCTTCGTGAACGACGACGGCAAGTGGTGGCTGTCCTTCGGTAGTTGGTGGACCGGGATCAAGATGATCCAGCTCAACCCGTCGACCGGGAAGCAGCTCTCGTCCAACACCACCCGCTACTCCCTCGCCTCCCGCCCCACCGGCACCAAGGCCGTCGAGGCCCCGTACATCGTCAAACGGAACGGCTACTACTACCTGTTCGCCTCGTACGACACCTGCTGCGCCGGCACCGGCTCCACGTACAAGGTCAAGGTCGGCCGGGCCACCAGTGTCACCGGCCCGTACTCCGACAAGAACGGCGTCGCCATGATGAACAACGGCGGCACGCCCGTGCTGGAGTCGCACGGCCGGTACATCGGCCCCGGCGGACAGTCGATCATGAACGACGCGGACGGCGACCTGATCGTCTACCACTACTACGACGGCCAGGACAACGGCACTCCGAAACTCGGCATCAACCTTCTGAACTGGAGCAGCGGATGGCCCGTCGCCTACTGACCCTGCTGGCTGCCCTCCTGCTGGCGCTTTCCCTGGGCCAGTCCCCGGCGAGCGCCGCCTCCTTCACCAACCCGGTCAAGGTCCAGAAGGGCGCCGACCCCTGGATCTCGTACCACAACGGCAACTACTACCTGGTGACGACGAGTTGGACCGACGCCATCACCATTCGCAAGTCGACCACACTCGCCGGTCTCTCCACCGCGCCGAGCGTCCAGGTGTGGACGGGGGACGCGGCCTCGCGCTGCTGCAACATCTGGGCGCCGGAGCTGCACTTCCTGAACGGCCGCTGGTACCTGTACTACGTCGCCGGCCAGAACATCTCCGACTACATCCCCACCCAGCGCACCCACGTCCTGGAGAGCGCCGGCTCGGACCCGATGGGCCCGTACACCTACAAGAACCAGCTGGGCAGCGCCTGGATGCTCGACCCGAGCGTGGCGACCATCAACGGAAGCCTGTATCTGTTCGGCAGTGCCAGCGGCGGCACGCAGAACCTTGTCGCCGCGAGACTGTCCAACCCGTACACGGTCAGCGGCTCCTTCTCGACGATCTCCACGCCCACGTACGACTGGGAGCGCTCGGGCGGCACGGTCAACGAGGGCCCGGAGATACTCCAGCGGGGCGGCCGTACCTTCCTGATCTACTCGGCGAGCGGCTGCTGGACGCCCGACTACAAGCTCGGCCAACTGGAGTTGACCGGCTCCGACCCCCTGGCCGCCTCCTCCTGGACGAAGAAGTCCACGCCCGTCTTCCAGCGGAACGACGCGAACGGCGTCTACGGGCCGGGGCACAACGGCTTCTTCAACTCGCCGGACGGCACGGAGAGCTGGATCGTCTATCACGCCAACGACGGCGCGAGCGAAGGCTGCGACAACGGCCGGACGACGCGGGCGCAGAAGTTCACCTGGAACTCGGACGGTACGCCGAACCTCGGTACGCCGGTGCGGCTCGGCGCCTCGCTCGCCGGTCCCTCGGGGGAGCCGTCGTCCGCCTCGACGACGTACACGGTCGTCAACCGCAACAGCGGCAAGTGCCTTGACCTGGCGGGGAGTTCGAGCGCAGACGGGGCCAATGTGCAGCAGTGGACGTGCAGTGGAGGCAACAACCAGCGCTGGCGTCTCGAGGATCTGGGCGATGACACCCACCGGCTGGTCAATGTCGCCAGTGGCAAGGTGCTGGACACGGAGAACTGCTCCTCGGCCGACGGCGCGGACCTGCGCCAGTGGTCCTGGCTGAACAACACCTGTCAGCGGTTCCGGTTCCTCGCCACGAGCGGCGGTTATGTACGGATCGTCAACCAGGCCACCGGCAAGGTCGCCGACGTCACCGACTGCTCCACGGCCGACGGAGCCGATGTACGCCAGTGGTCCTGGCTGAACAACAACTGCCAGCAATGGCAGCTCAAGCCGACCTGAGCGCGCCCTCGTTGGCATGGTCGTCGTAGCCGCTCCTGTCGTCGGGCGCGCGTCGTGTCGCGGTCACGAGGTAGGCGACGGCGGCCGCGAAGACCAGCAGGGCGGTCCAGTCGTTCAGACGCAGGCCGAGGATGTGGTGGGCCTCGTCCACCCGCAGGTACTCGATCCAGAATCGGCCGACGGTGTACACGGCGGCGTACAGCGCGAACGTCCGGCCCCGGTCGAGGCGGAAGCGGCGGTCTGCCCACAGGACCAGGGCGACCACGCCGAGACACCACAGCGACTCGTACAGGAACGCGGGGTGGTAGGTAGCCAGGTCGGGGGTGGTGTCGGGGCGGTGTTCGGGGTCGATCTCCAGGGCCCAGGGGAGGGTGGTGGCCCGGCCGTAGAGTTCCTGGTTGAACCAGTTGCCCCAGCGGCCGATGGCCTGGGCCAGGGCGATGCCGGGGGCGACGGCGTCGGCGTACGCGGACAGCGCGACGCCTTTGCGGCGGCAGCCGATCCAGGCTCCGACGACGCCGCCGGCGATGGCGCCCCAGATACCGATGCCGCCGTCCCAGACGAAGAGGGCCTTGACGGGATCGCCGCCCTCACCGAAGTACGGCTCGCTGGACGTGATCACGTGGTAAAGGCGGGCGCCGACCACACCGAACGGGACCGCCCACAGGGCGACGTCGGCCACGACGGTCTTCTCGCCGCCGCGTGCGGCCCACCGGCGGCCGCCCAGCCAGATCGCGGCGGCGATGCCGAGAATCAGCATCAGGGAGTAGCCGCGCAGCGGCAGCGGACCCAGGTGGACCTCGCCGATGGACGGGCTGGGAATGAAGGCCAGGGGCACTGGTGGTTCCTCACAGGTCGCGGTGGGAGCAGCGGATCGTCGGCCGTGGGGCCGATCGTCCCCTCGGTCGGCGATCCGCACATCGACCGATCGACGCACCCGTCGCCCACCGATCGGTGGACCCGTCTCCCGCCGACCGACTGATCCTCCCGCTACGTGGCCGCGCCTACGCTGAGCGCCATGGCACTGCGACAAACATGGGAGTGGGAGCGCTGGAAGGCCGTGGGGCAGCACGCCTTCTTCACCACCGTGCTCACCCTGACCGTGCTGGGAGCGCTGGCCGGGCAGGACCTTACGGCCGTCGAGACACTGCTGCGGATCGGTCCGGCCCTGGGGCTCGCCGCCTGGTACACGTACTGGATCGTGCTGCGCGGCGGCCGCGATCGGTCGCCGTTGCCCTACCTCGGCGGGGCCTTGGCGGGGTGGGTGGTCATGACTGTGGTGGACCCGGCGCTCCTGCCGGTCGCCGTGGCCGTGCTGACCCCGTACTGGCTGCGACGGGCCTGGTGGTCGGCCGGCGGGGTGCTGGTCCTGGGCGCCGCCTGGTCGTGGCAGCGCTTCACCACGGACGGAACGGACGGATCCGTCGATGTGCGGGCACTCACCGGTTGCGTGCTCGGTATCGCGGTGGCGGTCACCATCGCCTGTTACGTCGCCACCCTCGACCACGAGAGCCACAAGCGGCAGCTGCTCCTGGACGAGCTCACCGCCACCCAGGCCGAACGAGCGGCCGCGGAGCGCCAGGCGGGCACCCTGGCCGAACGCCAGCGCCTGGCCCGCGAGGTCCACGACACGCTGACCCAGGGGTTCGCGTCCATCGCCATGCTGCTGGACGCCGCACGCGACGACCTGCCACCCGGTTCTCCCGTGGCCCGCCGTGTCGAGCAGGCCATGCGGACCGCCAGGGACAACCTCGCCGAGAGCCGCCGCCTCGTGCACGCCCTTCGCCCGGCGCCGCTGGACCGCACGCACCTGGCGGACGCGGTCCGCGAGCTCACCGCCAGGCTGACGGAGGAGACCGGCATCGAGGCCTACACGGTCGTGACCGGCCGACCGGTCGCCCTGCCTCCCAGTACCGAGGGCGAGTTGCTGCGCGTCGTGCAGGAGGCCCTGACCAACGCCCGGCGGCACGCCCACGCGGTGAGCGTGTCGGTCACCCTTTCCTACCTCGTCGACGTCCTGGCCATCGACATCCAGGACGATGGCACGGGATTCGCTCCCGCTGTCCGGCACACCGGCATCGGGTTGACCAGCATGCGGGAGCGTATCGCGGCCCTGGGCGGCCTGCTCGCGGTGGAAAGCGCCCCCGGTGAGGGCACCACGGTCGCCGTCACGGTGCCGCTCCCGGTCGAGCCCTCGGCCCCGGGACCTGCACCCCTGTCCGGCATGCCCGGCGCTGAGCGGATGGCCCCGGCGTCATGAGGACATCGACCGGTCCCGCGATCCGGGTCCTCCTCGTCGACGATCACCCCGTGGTCCGCGACGGGCTCGCCGCCATGCTCGCCACCCAGCCCGACCTCACGGTCGTCGGCGAGGCCACCACCGGCGCCGAGGCACTGCACCGGACCGCCTCACTCGCACCCGACGTCGTCCTGATGGACCTCCAGATGCCCGGCATGGACGGCACCGCCGCGACCGCCGCCATCCGCGCCGCCCACCCCGATGTCCAGGTACTGATCCTGACCACGTACGACACGGACGCCGACATCACCGCCGCCATCGACGCCGGCGCGATCGGCTACCTGCTCAAGGACACCGGACGACACGAGCTGTGCGAGGCGGTCCGTACCGCCGCCCGGGGAGGTGCGGCGCTGTCCCCCTCGGTCGCCGCCAAGGTCCTCGCCCATCTGCGCGGCGACCGGGGTGCCGGCCTTTCCGGCAGGGAACTCGAAGTTCTGTCCGCCGTGGCCCAGGGACAGAGCAACAAGCAGATCGCCCGCGCCCTGCGCCTGTCCGAGGCCACGGTCAAGACCCACCTGCTGCACATCTACGCCAAGCTCGACGTCGGCGACCGGACCGCCGCCGTCACCGCCGCACTGGGCCGGGGCATCATCCGCATCGACTGAGGGCTGAATTCCAGTGATTCAGGCCCTGCGAAATCAACGATTGTGTTTCCGGAGAAAACCCGGCGAGATCTTCTCGGTCCCCCTTCGACAATTGTAGAAACCGGGGCCGCAGATCTCCAGCTGCCGTAGATGTCGCTGCGAGACGCACTGCTCCGTCGGCACAGCCGACCGGCTCCAGGCGCTGCCCACTCTGATCACCGAGGTCGACGGTTGCCAGGGCCTGTCGATCCCAGGCTGGGGCGGGCACTTTCGTCGGCCGGGAAGGAGGTGCGGGTGAGGTTCTCGGAGATCCGCCAGATGCGTTCGGCGTCGTCCTCGCCGCGAAGCCGGGAGTAGACGGCCTGTTCGGCGGGCTCGCCGGACAGGTGCCCGAGTCCGCTGGGACCGTACAGGTGGGCGCCGCGTGCGTCCGGCGAGGTGGCGGCCAACAGGGCCGGAAGCAGCGCGGCCTCGACCGTCCCGGCGAGGATGCCGCGGCGGGCGAGAGCGCGGATGACGCGTACGCCGGCGGTGTCTTTTGCCCGGCCCACCTCGGGGCGCGCGGCCAGGGCAGCAGCAGGCCGATGAGCGCGAGGGTTGTGGCGGCGGCCAGGAACGACCTGGACGGGGATGACGATTGTGATACCAGAGATTCCCAGGCCTCCTGCTCGCCCCGGCTTGAACCCGATGCCCTGATCTATTCAGCGTTGACCAAATGCCCACTCAGAACATGGTGTTGCCGTTCTTCGATGTAGCAGGAATGACCTGAAGTACATCCCAGTGCTCGACGATCTTTCCGTCGTCGTCGAAGCGGAAGATGTCGATCCCGGCGTACTCCTCGTCGGGCCACACCTGGCGGCAGTGCAGGATCACATGGTCGCCCTCGGCGAAGGCGCGCTTGAACTCCACGTGCTTGCCCGGGTACTCGGCAGCCATCCGCTCGAAGTAGTCGATGAATGCCCTCTTGCCGTCGGCCACGTGAGGGTTGTGCTGGATGTAGGTGTCGCCCACATACTGCTCAATGGCTTCCGCCGGTCGGCACTGGTTGAACATGAGGTCGTAGAACGCCTGGGCGGTGGCCTTGTTGCGTTCGAGAGCATCGTCGGTCATGGCAGTCACCCTAGTCGGCACTGCCGCAGGTCAGCACTGTTCCCGGGTGCGGAGGACGCCAGGCGTGCTGCCGGTCGAGTAGGTGAAACACTCGCCGAAGCGCAGGTCGGCTCGGTGAAGCCCCGGCAGTGGCTGATGGTCGCCACCGATAGATCGGTGTGGGCCGGAAGATGCTTGGCCTTCAGTAGAACGCGGGCGTCAATGAGTGCCTTGGCGTGCGGCCCGTGGCGCTCGGCTGGGTGCAGTGGAGGCTGCGCAGCGAGTACCCGGGCGGGTACGGTCGGCGGCCTTGCCGGTGGTGCAGGACCGCTCGCTCCAGCCCATGGTGGAGCGACGCAGTGTGTCACCGCCGCTCGTGCGGTCGGCCGGGTCCTCATCCGGGAGGCGGACGATGCGCAGGAGCAGCGCGCCGAGCAACTGCCGCAGCAGGTCGACGGCGGCCCCGGCGGCGTCCGTCCTGTCAATGGCGCGACAGCAATCGGGGGCAAGTTCGGTCTTGGCCCGTGTCACACTGACCCGCTCGCCGGGCGGAACAGCCCAGTGACGGGGCCGAAGGGGTTGCCCACGCAAGCGAGCACCCCGCAGGCGAGCTGACCTGACTCGCTGAATTGGCGTATCGCATGAGTGAAGACGAATGCTGCCTAGTGACGGAGGACAACATCCGTTTCGATTCCCTGACCGCACATACGGAGCGCACTCCACAACAGCACCCGTGCCCGGTGCGCGGTACTGCGCACCGGCCGAACTCGTGCGCCCCGGCCTCCCGTCGCTGCTCACCTACTGCCTCCCCCTCTGCAATCCAGCATGGCACCCCATCCCCGAAGTGCCGGCACTCCATCCCCCGGGCGATGCCCATAGGGCCGCATCCACCCCACGAAGCAGCTGGTCAACGCCCCCGCAACGCCCGACTGTCAGCGACTCGACAATGATCACGGATTGTCTCGACCTCTCGGTCCGCCTGGTACGGCGCACCCCTTCCCATCGGCCCGCGTGAACCCGTCCTGGTCTCAGCCATGCCGCAGGGCGTTCCCGGTTGCCGACACAGACCGGGGCGCAGGCACGATCGACGCCCGGGTCACGGCTAGGGTTCCGCAGGAAATGAACTGGAGGGAACAATCCGCTTGCCTCGTCCGTTGACTCGCGAGACAGATAAGTTGGTGGTCGTACGACTGGTGGGACCGCCTTGCCGAGAGGACGAGAGATGTTCGCGCTGACTTTCCCGGAGTACGGCCCCCCGTCCGTTCTTGAGGTCGCCACGGTGCCGGAGCCACATGCGGGTCAGGGCCAAGTGCGAATCAAGGTACGTACGGCGGCCGTGAACCCGTTCGACTGGAAGATCAGGGCCGGGTACCTCAAGGACATGATGCCCACCCAGTTCCCGGCGACTGTGGGCAGCGATGCCGCCGGTGTCGTCGACGAGGTCGGAGAAGGCGTGGAAGGGGTGAGCGTGGGCGACGAGGTCTTCGGGGTCGGGCAGAACGCCACGGCCGAGTTCACAGTCCTCGACCACTTCGTCGCGAAGCCCACCGCCCTGAGCTTCGAGCAGGCCGCAGGAATTCCCGCAGTGGCCGAAACCGCACTGCGCACCCTCAATCTCCTCAACCCCGCCGCAGGGCAGACCCTCCTCATCGACGGCGCGGCCGGCGGAGTGGGCAGCACCGCGGCCCAGTTCGCCATCGCCGACGGCGTCACCGTGATCGGCACTGCGAGTGAGGCGAACCACGACTATCTGCGGTCCCTGGGCGTAGTACCTACCACCTACGGTCCCGGCCTGGAGGCCAGGGTGGCCGAGCTGGCGCCAGGCGGTATAGACGCGGCGCTCGACACAGCGGGCAAGGGCTCCCTGCCGGACCTGGTGAAGATCACGGGAACTCCGGACAAGGTGGTCACCATCGCCGACTTCTCCGCAGCGGAACATGGCGTGCGGCTCACCACCGGCATGGGAGAAACCCAGCCACAGCTCGCTCTCCAGAAGGCCGTCCAGCTCTTCGAGCAGAAGAAGCTCACCGTGGCCGTCGACTCGGTATTCCCTCTGGAGGAAGCCGCCAAGGCACACGAACGCAGCGAAGGCGGTCACGTCAGCGGCAAGATCATACTGACCGTGACCCGCGACTGAGCACGACTGTTCCACTGGTGTGTCGGAGGCGTGGGGGCACTGACCGTGCAGCTCCCCGCCGCCCGCGGCGCGACGGTCATCGCCACCGCCTGCCCCGGGGCCGAGGCCGACTTCGTCACCGCGCTGACCGGCGCCTGGGTGCACCTGGTCGACTTCACCGGCGACCTGGACACCCAGGTCCGCGCCATCGCCCCGGGCGGCGTGGACGCCGTGCCGCATCTGGCGGGAGATCCGGCCCAGCTCGCCGCCCTGCTGCGGCCGGGCGGCAGGATCGCCTCCACCTTCGGCTTCGGCCCCGACGACACCGGCCAGGACTTCACCGCGCACTCGGTGATCGCCAGCGCCAACCCGCAGACCCTCGCCACTCTGGCCGACCACGCCGCCACCGGCGCGCTCCGCGTCCCGGTCACCGCCACCTACACCCTGGAGCAGGCCCCTGCCGCGTTCGCCGCCTTCGGCCGCGGCGCTCTCGGCAAGCTCGCCGTCACCTGCTCCTGAACCACCGGAAAAGAAAGAGCTGATCATGCCTACCATCGCCATCGTCGGGGCCGGCCCCGGCATGGGCCTGTCCATCGCCAAGGTCTTCGGAGCCCGCGGCTTCGACGTCGCCCTGATCGCCCGCAACCAGCAGAAACTGGACGGGCTGGTCGCCACTCTCGCCGAGCAGGACATCACGGCAGCCGCGTTCACCGCCGACATCATGGACCGGCCCGCGCTCACCGCCGCTCTGGAGGCAGCCGCCGAGCACTTCGGCGGCATCGACGTGCTGGAATACTCGCCGGCACCGCACACCCCCACTCCCGGCGTCGAGATCGCCGGACCGCTGGAAACCACCCCGGAGAACCTCCAGCCCCAGATCGAGTACAACCTCTACGGCGCCGTGGCCGCCGCCCACGCGGTCCTGCCGGCCATGCTCGACGCGGGAGCTGGCGCCCTGCTGTTTACGACCGGCGCCGGGTCCGTGACCCCCAACCCGATGATGGGCAACGTCAACGCCGCCTCCGCCGCCCTGCGTAACTGGGTCCTCAACCTCAACAATGTCCTGACCGGCAGGGGCGTCTTCGCCGGACACCTCGCCATCGGAGTCTGGATCGGCTCCGGCGGCCCCGAAGGCATCCCTTCCGCCGAAGCCGATGACATCGCCCCCCTGTACTGGGACCTGTACGAGAAGCGGGACAACGCCGAGTCCGTGTACACCGGCTGACCCGCTCATGGAACGCGGCCCGTGTCCAGGTAGGACACGGGCCGCAGCGCATTGCCTGTCCTCACCGCGACTTCCCCCTCGCGACCCGACGGCGGCAGCTGCAGCCAGACGACGTACTCACCCAGGTCCTCCAGGCGGACCTCACGACAGTCCAGGCCACGGTGGGCCAGGAACGTCCAGTAGTCCTTGACGTCGTAGGCGTAGGCCCTGACGGTGTTCGGCGATCTGTCGACGTCCGTCAGATAGGCCAAGTAGCGCTCGATCGGCTCCACCGGGACGTCGTCGTCCCCCCCCAGCACCGTCCACGAGTCCACCCGCACCGTTGACAACGCGACGCGCTGTACGAGCATGGTTCCTCCCCTTCATCCACGTCATGGATGAAGGGGGGATAACCACGTCACAACCCCAGCTCACAGGGGTTCCAGCAGCCTTGCTGAACATCGAGAACAGGTGCCAGAAGGCTTGAGACAATGGCCAAGACCGAGCGCGAGAACATCCGCTAGACGCAATGCCGTGACTCTGTTGGCGATCTTCAGGGGTTATCCGGTGGCTGCGGTGCAGAGGGTGTGGAAACGGCTTGATCGTGTGCGTCCTCGGGGTGTTTCGGCAATCCAGTCGGCGGTGCGGGTGAGGTTGCAGGCCATAGCGGTGAGTACGTGTTGAACATGCGTCTTGGCGAGCCCTCGGTAGCGGGTGCGGCGTAGGCCGTTGCCCTAACTCACCAGCATCTACCGGGCTCTGGCCTAGCACGAGAAAGACCCAGGCGTACCCCGAGGCCGCCGAGACGGCGCACGCCGACCTCGCCGACCTCCTAGCACTCTGGGCGTGTGCAGTGCCCGTTCGGGTAGGGCCCGTATCAGGCGCAGCAGCGTGGAACGGCTCGCCGGAACCGCGAGCGTGTCCCAGCCGGGCCCCCGCCCGGCCGGCCAGCATCAGCGCCAGCTTCTGCAACACCACCTGCAGACCGGCACTGCGCCGGCCGTAGCGGAAGATCAGCCCGCCGACCTGCTCGGCGAAGGCTGTCTGCGGACACGCGCCCTCACCGCAGCGGAACCGACAGGCCTGTAACTCGATCACCACCCGGCGGTGCCCAACCGCGCTGTCCGCAAGGCGGCGTACATACCGGCTGTGCACCCGCGCGGACTTCACCCCGCAGCCAGAACACCCGGCTCGCTCCGCTGTTGCCCGGGCCCGCACGACCAGCAACTCGCCTTCCACCACTACGTTTTCGATCCGAGCACCATCGACCCGGTGAAACCACGGGTTCTCAAGGAAGACATCACCCACAGCCGTTCATGATCGCGGTTTCGGTGCCCCTCCGTCCTTCCGACACTGAAGGTGATCCAGAACCTGAAAGCTGGCCGCTGAACGGCGGTGCAGAAGCGACCCACCCCACGGTCGTCTGACCATCCTGATCTTGTTCGAGGATCAGGATGAGAGGGTGATTTCCGTGGAGGACTGGGCTGAGATCCGTCGGCTGCACCAGGCCGAGGAGATGCCGACCCAGGCGGTCGCCCGGCAGCTGGGCATCTCGAAGAACACGGTGAAGCGGGCGCTGGCCACCGACCGGCCGCCGGTCTACCGGCGGCACGCGAAGGGCTTGGTGGTCGACGCGGTCGAGCCGCAGATCCGCGAATTGCTGAAGCAGACTCCGACGATGCCGGCCACGGTGATCGCTGAGCGGATCGGCCGGCACCGAGGCATCACCATTCTCAAGGAACGCGTGCGCGAACTGCGGCCCGCGTATCTCCAGCGTGTGCAGACGGCGTACCCGAGCAGCCCTGCCGCTGGGTGACCACAACGGCAGGGCCGCTCGGGCACAGGTCTTTTCGAGCAACTCAGCCGAAGCATGTGAGAAGACACCGGACAGGGCGGAACGGGCAAAGGCCGCACGGGCCAGGCTTGACTCGCAAGTCACCTGACCCGTGCGGCCGTTCTCGCGCCTTGAGGCGAGCGCCTCAACGGCCCGGCGACTTATCTAGCAAATGGTCCGTCCCGGCTTGTTCAGTCGACGCCGATCTCCAGCCGGCCGTTCCATTCGCTCGCCGGAGGCTAGTTTCAAACAATATTCTTGAGCAGCTTGAGGGCGTTGCCGCTGCGGATCTTCTCCCGGTCCTCGTCGACCAATCCGAAGCCGTCGGTCAAGTCGCCGGAGTGGCTGTCCGAGCCGGAGAAGTTGTCCCCGTACAGCAGGTGGTCGACACCTACGACTTCGGTGACGGCCCGGCGCATCGCCGGGTGGTGGACATCCAGGTCGTAGTAGAAGTTCGAGGCGTACTCGATGACGTCCTTCTTGTTCTTCGAGTCCGGCGCCATCGTTTTGTTCGTCTCGTTGAACCGCCACAGCTGGTAGGGGATGAACCCACCGCCATGCGTGATGTAGACCTTGAGCTGCGGGAAGTCGTCCAGTACGCCGCCGTTGACAAGGTGCCAGAAGAAGAGTGTCTCGTCGTGGTTCATGCCGATGATGGACGTGGTGTCGTACGGGTCCTTCATAGCATCCTTGCCCCAGTTCACCGACTGGTTGTAACCATGGACGAAGATCAGCACGCCCAGCTCGCTGGCCTTCTCCCACAGCGGCCGGAACGCCGGGTCGGACACCTCCTTGCCGCCGAAGTTGGCGCCGCCCATACTGACGCCGGCCGCGCCCAACTGTGTGACGGCGCGCTCCAGTTCGGCCGCGGCGGCCTTCGGGTCCTGGGCGGGAATATGGGCCCAGAAGTTGAACAACCCCGGGTTGCTCGCGCGGTAGGCGGCCAGACTGTCGTTCACCGTCCTCGCGTACCGGATCGCATAGTCCGGCTCGGTGTGATAGCTGACCATGTGGAACGGCAGTGACAGCACGACCTTGTCGATACCCGCCTTGCGGAACGACTCGGCCCGCACCTCCGGCGAGAAACTCTCCTCGTAGTACTGATCCAGCGAGGGCGCGTAGTCCACCTTGGTACCCAGGGACCAGTCACCGACACGCAAGGTGCCCTGGTCCCAGAACGGCCCCCAGTGCGGGTGCTGGTTGAACATCTCCTTGGTCAGCTGATGCGCATGCAAGTCGATAAGCACGATCAACTCTCCTCTGCGGGTGGGGTGAACATCGCACCGCCCGGGCGCAATGAACACTAATAGTTACAGGTGTCTCACCGTGGAGCACGCCAAGCCCTTGACCGTCAGGCCCACGCCGCAACGGCAACCATCGAGGCCCGAATTCGAGCAGCTAAATTCAATCTCCAGTCGAGACTGTACACACAGAGCTGAATCTGTTCAACTTGCCTCACCTTCAGGGTCGACCTGAACGGAAGGCGCATAATATGTCCATTACGCGCATGCCCATTACGCGCAGCTTGAGGTGATGGGCGCCCCCGCGAGGAGGAATGAGCAACATGGCTGAGCTCGATGGCAAGGTCGCGATCGTGACCGGTGCCGCGTCTGGAGTAGGCGCGGCGACCGCCCGGGTCCTGGCCCGGGAAGGGGCCGCTGTGGTGGTTGCCGACATCAACGCCGGCGGCGCCGAAGCGGTCGCCAAGCGGATCCGGGCCGCCGGGGGCCGAGCGGTTCCGGCCGTCACCGACGTCGCCGAGGAGGCACAGGTGGCCGCCATGGTCGATGTCGCGGTACGCGAGTTCGGCCGCCTTGACCTGCTGCACAACAACGCCGCGCTCGCCGGCCCCGAGGTGATGACTCGTGACACCCTGATCACCGAAATCGACCCCGAGCTGTGGGACCGCGTCATGCGGGTCAACCTGCGCGGCTACGCCCTCGGGGCCAAACACGCCATCCCTGCCATGCTCGAAAGCGGCGGCAGCGGAGTCATCGTCAACACCTCCTCCGGCACCGGACTGCTGGGCGAACCCAGCCGGTCCGCCTACGGCACCTCCAAAGCCGCCATCTTCGGGCTCACCCGCAGCATCGCTACCCAATACGGCAAGCAGGGCATCCGCTGCGTCGCCCTGGCCCTCGGGCTGATCGCCACCGAAGCGCTCAAGGCCAACTTCGCCCAGCCCGTCCAGGACATGATGACCAGTCACCACCTCACTCCACGGCTCGGCGAACCGGAGGACGTCGCAGAGGTGGTCAGCTTCCTCGCCTCCGACCGCGCAGCTTTCATCACCGGCTGCGCCATCCCCGTCGACGGCGGATTCACCGCTCACACCGCGTCCTACGCCGACGAACTCCGCCTCCTCGAAGCCGCGGAGGGCTGATGTCCGAAGGCTCGGTCGACCGCTCTGCGCAGTTCGGCGGATCCCGGGCGCGGGCTCTCACCCACCTCCCCCGCCGTACGCGCGGACCGTACGGCGCCGGCTGACCACGACGCCCCGCTCAACGACCTTCCCACCCCCACAAGCAGCTGAAGGAGCCCCGAACCATGAAGATCGGTCGATGCCACGACGGCAAGGCGGCCTTCTGGGCCGTTCTGGACACCTCGGCGGCCATCGCCCGCCCGCTGACCGGAACGTTCTCCGAGTGGGCCCCGGCACTCACCGCCGACCTCTCCGCCGAGCCGCCCTGGGCCGGGCCCGAACGCCCGCTGAAGGGCCTGCGCCTGCTGGCCCCCGTGGAGCCCGGTGCCAAGATCGTCGCCGCCGGGGCGACGTACGCCAAACACGTCGACGGGCTCGGCCTGCAGATGCCCACGCAGCCCGCGGCCTTCCTCAAGCCGTACGAATCGATCATCGGGCCCGACGACGAGATCGCCTACCCGGCCCTGACCACGCAGCTCGACTACGAGGCCGAACTGGTTGCCGTGGTGGGCGCCGAGCGGATCGGGAGCCGATCGGCGGCTCTGGACAGTGTGCTCGGCTACACCGTCGGCAACGACGTGTCCGCGCGCGACCTCCAGTTCGGCGGCGGCGTCACCGGGATGGACATGTTCTCGGCGAAGGCCCTGGACCGCACCACCGGCATCGGCCCCTGGATCGTCACCCGCGACGAGTTCGGCGACGACCACCCGGACCTGGAGATCGGGCTCACCGTGGACGGCGAACCCCGCCAGAAGGACCGGACATCCAGCATGGTGTGGGGAGTCGGCGAACTGCTCGACTACGTCGACGCTCGCAGCAGCCTGCACAGCGGCGACATCCTCTTCACCGGTACGACCGCCGGCGTGGCACACGAGACAGGGCGCTATCTGGAGCCGGGCCAGACCGTACGGGTGACGATCGAGCGCATCGGCGCGCTGACCAACACCGTGGGCCCCCGGCCCACCGGGGAGCGGGCGCCGTCGTGACGACCGCACCTCGCCTGGACGGCCGTGTGGCCCTCATCACGGGCACCGGCGGCGGCCAGGGCAGGGCGGCGGCGTTGCACTTCGCCGGGCAGGGCGCGCTGATCGTCGGCTGCGACCTCGATGCGGAGTCCGCCGAGGAGACTGCCGCCGCGGTCAAGGCCACGGGCGGACAGATGACGACGAACGCCCCCGTGGACCTGGGCGACAGCGCCGCCGCCCGCGCATGGGTGGAGCGGGCAGCAGCCGCGCACGGCCGGATCGACATCGTCTACAACAACGCCTCGGCCACTCGTTTCGGACCGGTGGACATGCTGTCCGACGACGACTGGCGGTTCACCATGCGCAACGAGATCGACCTGGTCTTCCATGTCACCAGGGCGGCGTGGCCGCACCTCGCCGAGCGCGGCGGAGTGATCATCAATGTCGCCTCCATGGCCGGACACATCGGGAGCCGAACGGTCCCGATGCTCGCGCACGCGACGGCCAAGGGCGCGATCCTCGCCATGACCCGCCAACTGGCCGCCGAAGGCGCGCCTCACGGGATACGCGCGGTGACCATCAGCCCCGGGATCATCGAGACGCCCGGCACGACCGCCCAGCTCACCGACCCGGCCGTGCGCACCGCGCTCATCGCGCAGAACCTCCTCCCCCGCCTGGGGTTACCCGAGGACGTCGTCGGCCTCGCCGCTTTCCTCGCCTCGGACGACGCGGCCTACATCACCGGAGCCGACTTCGTCGTCGACGGCGGTATGTCGGCGATCTGAGGGCCTGGGCGATCCCGCCGCGAGAGCGGCATCGGCGTCAGTAGCCGTGCCGTCGACCGCACGCAGTTCATGGGTTGCCCCCCTCGGCCGCCGAGCACTCCGACGGCTGATCAAGTGACATTCCGACCGAAGGATCCCCTGGTGACTCATGTCGACTGCCATGTCTGTCAACTCGGCGCAAAGGCCTCCGAAGACCAGATCGTCTACAGGGACGACTACTGGACTGCGGCAAGCTCCGTAGCCGTACCCGGCTGGATGATGCTCTTCCTCAACCGCCACAACGACGGGGTCTGGGAACTCGACGACACGGAAGCGGAGACGTTCGGTCGGCTACTGACGAAGCTGTCCAAGGCTATCCGGCAGGCCTGCGCACCCGAGCGCGTCTATGTCATGTACGCCGGTGAGAACGCCTTGCACTTCCACGTGATGCTGATGGCGCGGGGCGCCGACGTTCCCGAGGAGTGGCGAGGCGGATCGTTGCTCGGCCATCACGCCGATCTGGTCGATGCCGACGAGGCAGACCGTGTCCTCGTAACCGTGCGTGAGACATTCGCCGCACTCTAGCGCCGGGCGGGCCGCATTGCATCGGCCTGGATTACATCGACACCCCCAAAAGGGAGACAGAGTTTACAGTCTGCGTATTATGTGTTCATCTGGACGTATACCGGAAGGTATGCGGGAACGCCGAACCCACGACAGGCGGCTGGCGGGCAAGAAAGGAAGATTGCGATGGACATCTTGGGGATTGGCTACATCGGCGTGGAGTCGCCGAATCACCGGGAGTGGACCACCTTCGGCCCGGAGGTGCTCGGATTGGGTCTCGCGGCCGCACGGGAAGGCGACGAGAGCGTGTACCTGCGGATGGACGACCGGAAGTATCGGATCGCCATCCATCCGGGAGAGACCGAGCGCGTGGCGTACATCGGCTGGGAGGTCGCCAACCGCCCCGCGTTCGACGCCGCGATCGCGAAACTCGAAGCCAATGGCACCGAGGTCACCATGGGCGACGAGGAACTCGCCGGAAGGCGCGCGGTGTTGGAGGTCGCCCGCTTCAAGGACCCGGTCGGCTACCAGCACGAATTGTTCTTCGGACAGCGCTTCGCCCCACGCTCGTTCGTCCCTGGTCGGCCGCACGGAGGCTTCGTCGCCGACGAGCTGGGTGTGGGACACATGGTCCTGATCACCCCCGAATATCCCCCGGAGCTGGACCACTTCCTGTCCGAGGTCATGGGCTTCCGTTGGTTCGGCCAGGGATTCAACGGCAAGCGGGGCCAAATCGGTTTCTACGCGGCCAAGCTGACCACGCTCAGCCACAGCATCGCCTACATAAAGGTCCCGGGGCACCGAGGACTGCACCACATCGGCATCGGCGTCAACGACCTCGACGACGTCGGCATCGCCAACGACCTCGTCCTGGAGCGCGGCACCGGAATGGTGAATTCCCTGGGCCGCCACACCCAGGACCCGGTGATCTCGTTCTACCCGATCACACCCAGCGGGTTCGCGTTCGAATACATGAATGGCGGCATGACCAGCGACTCCTGGGGACTCATCGGCGAACGCAACCCGGAGAGCGTCAGCATCTGGGGGCACAAGCCGGTCTCGCCCGGAATGCCGAAGAGTGTGCTGCCGGTGGACAGTGCGGCCCACTGACGCCGCCGGCCGGGCGGGGGCAGCCGCTCCACCCCCCGCCCGGCCTCGGGCCAGGGCATCACTGCGCGCCTGGTAACAGGCCGACCCGAGCCGTCTCCCACTCCCCCTGTTCTGGTCGGATTGAACAGATCATGACTCATCTGATGGTAAAGTGGTCCGGTGGCCTCGAATAGCAGCACACCCGAGAAGATTGCCGAAGGCGCCATCCGCGCCATGGGCCGTTACGGAGTGCGCAAGTTCTCGATGAGTGACATCTGCACCGAGGCCGGTGTCTCCCGAGGCACGCTCTACAGGTACTTCAAGAGCAAGGACCAGGTCCTGGAAGCAGTCGGTGAGTACGTCGACCGCACTTTTCGCACCACCCTCAAGGACGCCGTCACGGGTCACCCCGACCCCGAGGACCGCCTGGAAGTCGTACTGCAAGCCCTCCTCGACTACCGCACGACCCATCCGGACATGGTGCGAATCGTGGACGCGGAACCTTCGTTCGTACTGGACTTCCTCTCCCAGCAGTTCGCCACCCTGCTCGCGATCATCTCGGAAGCCCTGGACCCTGTCCTCAAGGGAGCCCCACCCGTACGCGACGGCACTCTCACCAAACGACAACTGGCCGAGATGTTCATCCGTCTGACCCTGTCCGTGTATCTCGTCCCGTCGTCCGGTTCCGACCAGACCGCTCGGCGCGTGGCCGCCCTCTGGCGATCCGTGACTGCCACCCCTGAATCAACGGCCCGCCTCACCCGCGCTGCGGGCTGAGCACAGCCAGGCGCTCGACTCCGCGCGATCCTGGATGTCGCCCGACATGGGACCGCCCCTGCACCACGGCTCCAGGCTCCTGCCAGCTCATGCGGTCACACCAAGGCCTCTGCGCTACCTGCTTTTGGGGTTCACCATCCCCGATGGCCCACGGACACGCGTCCGCTGCGGGCCCCTGCCTCTGTCGAATACGCGTAATTCAGCGGGCGCGGGTGTTCACCCCGTACCGCGGCCGGGGAGCAGCCGGAGTCCCAGGCCCGGCCCCTGAGCAGCGGGCGCTGTTGCCCTCGTATCGGAATCGGGCACGCGGCCGCCGACGAGCGCCCGGAACGCATCGACCCGCTCAGTGAGTCCACCGAGTCGGCCACCGGGGACGAAACTGTCCGCCATGACGATGCGCAGCAGCATCTCCGCAGCCTCCCGACTGGTGAGCGCCCCGGTCCACACCGCCTTCGAACGGTCCACGACCGGAGCCAACGCCCACTCGATGACCTGGATATATTCCACGAAGTGCCGCTGTACGTACGCAAGGACAAACCCGAGCTCCCGCTCACGGATAGCCTTCGTCTCCGGAATGAGGTCATCCATGGACAGCATGCTCTGCATCACCAGACGCACCCGGTGGTCAGGATCGGGATCCGCCCGAATGGCCTCGCGCAGGGCCTGCTCCCAGTATTGCCGCAGCCGCGCGCCCATACAGTCCAGTACGGCTTCCCGGCTGCTGAAGTACCGGTAGACGGTGGCGCGAGAAACACCCGCAGAGACCGCGATATCGTGCACCGAAAGCCCGCTCACGCCGCGACGGCTCGCCGCCCGGAGCGCACCGGTGACGATGCGCTGGACCATCTCCGCTTCCCGAACCGTCTTCGGCTTCTGCACCAATCTGCTGCTGGCCTGACGGACATCATCCCCGGTCGCGTTCATACCGTTGTTCCTCCGCCGCCCAGGCGCGGAGTTCGCGCCGCAGCTGACCGGCAGGTCATGGCGCGTGCGCACAGTACGGCGACGCGGCGTCATTGCCGGACACGTAGGGACGATCAATATTCTTAGCGTCCCGGTAACGACCTTATGACCGGGAGACAGCCACGGTCAATCTGTGCGCAAGGCGCAGGTCGCCCGCAATGACCGTCGCGAATTCTCGGGTTCGATCGGTATCGGCGCGGCCGGCGTGGTGGACGAGGTCCGCGGCCTAGCGGGTGTGAGCGGGGGCGAGGTCTTCGGAGGCGGGCAAAACGCCGCCACCGACTTCACAGTCATCGCCGCGCCTACGGGCAGACGCTCCTCGTCGACGGCGCGGCCAGGGGGGCGGGCAGCACCGCGCCCCAGCCTAACCATCGCGGACTACTCCGAAGCGGAACATGGCATGCGGCTCAGCACCAGCATCGGCGAGTCCCAGACGCGCCACGCTCTCCAGAAGGCGGTCAGCAAGATCCTGCCCGCGCACAGTGGCAGCCCGAGGTCGAGCCGTCGCGGGCCGTTCAGCGCACAGGGGCGAGTGCTGAGTGGTCGGCGCCCCTCGGGATCAGCCTGGTCGACAGCCCGCCGAGCAGCACCAGCCCGGCGCAGGTGAACGCAGCTGTCCGGAAAGCCGTTTCGGTCGGCGCACCACCATGAGAGGAGGCACTCGTGGTCAGAATGGCCGCGAGTGCCTGCACGAGTATCGATCCGCCGATGAGCCGCAGCGTGTAGTTGGCCGCCATCGTCACGGCGGTCAGCGATGGTTCGACACCCCGGATCACCAGGTTGGCGACGGCCGCACTGCATATCCCGAAGCCGACGCCGCCGAGGAACAGCGCCACGGCCACCATGGCATGGGTCCCGTGGAAGAGCGCGATCATCGTGTACTCCACGAAGAAGATGGCGAAGCTGGCTGCCAGCATCGTTGTGTGGTCGATCCTGTTCTTGAGAACGTTCGTCAGCGGGCCACCGAGCAGAATGCCGATGCTGCCGGCGAGCATCAGTGTTCCCACGTCAGTGGCCGTCTGCCCCCAGTTCCAGTCCGTCCTTACCGCTCCGATCACGACGAGCTGTGGGATCAGGAAGTTGGCCCCGAGGCTGCCGACGCTGTCGGCCAGGGCCGGTAGGTTGAGCGACCACACGGCCCTGCGGGAGAGCGCGCGGAGGTCCACCATCGGATGCTGTACGGTCAGCTCCGCCTTCGTGAAGGCGGCAGCACCGAGCAGGCTCAGTGCCAGGCACATCAACCCGTTCGATGACAGCCAGCCCCATTCGGTGCCCTTGCTGATGTACAGCAGCAGCGGTACGAGCGCGACCGCCAGCAGGAGCGAGCCGTACCAGTCGACGTTCTTGCGTCCGCCGGCGGCCGACGGCTTGAAGTGGTACACCGTGGCGAGCAGCAGCAGTACTCCGATCGCCGCGACGATCGCCACCGACCAGGCCAGCCAGTCCAGTCCCAGGTTGTCGACGATCCGTCCGGAGAAAAGGAAGCCGAATCCCCCGCCCACCCCGAAGACCGCACTGAGCAGGCTGACGCCCAAGCCGACGCGCTCGGGGCGGAGCGCGTCCCGGACCACGCTGAGCGCCAGCGGCACGGCGGCGACCGTGGCCCCCTGCAGCACCCGGCCGATGATCACGACCGTGAGATTGGGAGCCGTCGCCGAGACGACCGCTCCGATCCCGGTGACGGTGATGACGACGACAAGCAGCTTGCCCCGGCCGTACAGGTCACCCAGCCGGCCGGCGACCGGTGTGATCACCGCCGCGAACAGGGTGTGGCCGGTGAGCAGCCAGCTCACATCGGAGATCGGCTTGTCGTAGTGGGCCGCGAATGCCGGCAGAGCGGGCGAATAGAGCGACTCAGCCAGCAGAAAGGGCATGGCGGAGAACATCAGAGCGGCGATGACGGCGAATTCACGGAAGCCCGAAACACCTCCGCTCTCCGGGGAGTTTTCGCTGACGTCATCGGACCGTTCTTGAATGGTCATGGGTGCGGCTCCTTCGCGCGTTCAGCACGGTGGGGGAACAGGAGGGTTGTGCGGATGCAGCCCGTGGGTCCGGCCTGCGGGGCGTCGGTTCGGGTCGGTCGCTCCGGGTCTGTCATGGGTGGCCGGATACGGCGGGTATTCGTCGGCGAACTCGATCGTGCCGTGCGCAGGGGTCGCCATGGCCTCGGCGGCCACTTCGGTGGCCCGCTGTCGCACGGCCTGGTCGTTGGTCAGGAGCCGCTGGACCGCTCGGGCCCGATGGTGTGACGCTGCGTCAGCGACCGTTGCCCGGTTGCGGCGACCAACGGCGTACGGAACGGGGCGTGCTCGCCCCGGACGCACAGCCGAGAGTCCCGCCGCTCGGCGTCGCAGCGGGCAGACTCAGTTCCGCCTTGCCGGTCGGCTCCGACGTTGTCGCCCGGCGGTCGTGTACCAGGTCCCATCGGCGCCGAGTCGCTGCCGGAGGTCGCCGCCCACCTGCCGTACGGCCGAGGCGCCCGCCTCTCCAGGCGGGTCCCAGCGCCCTCGGGCGCTTCGGTTCAGGCCCGCACCGGGTCCAGCACGGGCGACCGGCCTTCGAATGCCACGGCCGACGCCCCGGTCCGGAACTCGGCCAGAACACCGTTCGCGGACGGCAACCGCCGGGGTGCCTCGGCCGTGATCCGCGTGTCGGGGCACGGGCGTCGACCACGGAGGGGGTGAGCACGTTCCTCCGCTTCGGCCGAATGGCCGCGACGTCCTCGACTGCGTCGCGCCCCGGTCCCCCCATGAGTAGCCTCCTTGGCAATTTGGCGACACGGTGGTCTGGTCAGATCGGCTGGAACACGAGGTCCAGGTGCGTCAGTCCACGCAGCATCGCGCTCTGGTTGCGGACCGTCCGCCCTGTCGGGTCGAGCGCGATGTCCCCCATCCGCGGCAGCAGCGTCTCCAGCGCGATGCGCATCTCGGCCCGCGCCAGTGGGGCACCCAGGCAGAAGTGGGCTCCGAAACCGAAGGCGAGGTGGCGGCCCGACCGCTGGGAATCCCGGTCCAGATCGAGTTCGTCGGAGTCCGCGAAGACCTCGTCGTCGTGGTTGGCGGAGCCGAACATCACGAAGACGGTTGCACCCTTCGGAATGGTCACCCCCGCGATCTCGACATCCCGGACGGGATAGCGCGGCATTCCCTGAGCGGGCGACTCCAGGCGCAGCAGTTCCTCCGTGAGCCCCGGGATCAGCTTCGGCTCCGCGCGTATCCGGCTGGCCAGCGCCGGGTCGGTGGCCAGCCGGTGCAGGGTGCTGGTCAGCAGGAAGGTGGTCGTCTCGTTGCCACCGATGAGGAAGGTCCTGGCGATGTTGACGATCTGGGTGTCCGTCAAGGCGGAGCCGTCGTCCAGGCGCGCACCGGCCAGCAGCGACATCAGGTCCTCACGTGGCGTGCGCCGCCGTGTATGGATCAGTCCGAGGAAGTAGTCGTTCATCTCGGCGATGTGCCGGGCCACTTCCAGCTGGCGTTCCGGGGGCTGCGGCCCAGCACCCCGGCTCATGATCTCGTCGGACCAGAACTTCAGGCGCTCGTCCATGCCGGGATCGGTACCGAGTGCCTCCCCCGTGACCAGGGCGGGCAGCGGCTCGGCGAACTCGGAGCCGAACTCCACCCGGCCCCGGTCCGCCCAGGGCTCCGACAGCCGTTCTACCAGCACCCGGATCCGCGGTTCCATGGCCTTCACCTTGCGCGGAGTGAAGACCCTGGCGACGAGGGAGCGGACCGCGGTCTGGTCGGGTGGATCGTTGTCCAGCAGCGTGGGCGTCTCCGGACAGCCGGCGAGCATCTCGCCTATCTCGTCCCGTACGGGAGACGGGCCGAACATGTCGAAGGCGTCCCTCGACCAGCGGGAGGAGAAAGTCTTCGTGTCCTTGAGAATGCGCAGAACGTCCTCGTAACGCGACACCAGGTACAGGCCTGCGGCCGTCTCCACGACAGGAGCCCGGTCGCGGAGCGTCCGGTAGGCCGGGAACGGGCACTCGATCACCGACGGATCATTCAGGGACATCGGGTTATGGGTGGTCATACGTCATCTCCCCATGCGCCGCGTGTGAGGCGGCGAGGCCGGCCGCTCGGCCGGCCTGTCGATGGATGGCGTCGGGGCGAGCCGGAGGTCCGCTCCCGTATGGCGGTGCAGACCCTGTACGGGTCGCTGCCGAGTCACGGGTCGAGGCCATCGGAGTTTGGCGGCGATCTCGTCCACGGTCTCGGTGTCGAGGCCGGTATCCGTCATGTCAGCTCCTTAGGTGTGCCGTCATGCGTATGCCGTTCGATGGAAACCGACCAGCCGCCGGTCACGCTCGGTCGGTCTTGTCGTCGGCGCCGGGACAGCCTTCGGCATGATGAGGAAGAGGCGGTGGCACGGCGGGGATGAACGTGGCGGCAGGCGCTCGCCGACTCGGCGGTCACGTCCTGGAGCCCTCGGCGATGGCCGCGTCGGTCACCGGGCCAGGCGCCACGACGGCGGACTCCCCCGTGTCGGCGGCCCAGGCCCCTCTCGATGTGCAGCCGGTGTCCCGACGGGTCAGCCGCGAACGGCCGCGCTCATCCGCCTGAGGGTTCCCTCCGGGTCGACGGGTCCCGGGAGCGGTACCAGCAGGCAGCTGACGCCCAGTTTCTCCAGCTCTTCGGTATAGGTGCGCACCTCCTGAGGGCTCCCGGTCACACCCCGCAGCCCTGCAAGGAAGTCGGTCAGCCCCAGCTCCTCCACCAGCTGCGCCTGACGGCTTCCGATCACCAGGTGATCGGCCGGGGTGTACTGGCGCTCCAGCTGTTCGACGGCGCTCAGCAAATGGGGCGGGACAAGCGCGCGCATGTGCGGCGCTTTGAGGCCCATCCCGCCGGTGGAGGCGAGCATCGCGACAATGTCCGCGTTGGCCTCGGCACGGGTGTCCCGTACAGAGACGAAGCCCATGCCCCAGATCTCGATCGAGTCGGGGTCACGCCCCGCCGCACGGGCACCTTCTCGGACCATCTCGACCTTCTCGGCCACCAGGTCGAGCGACAGCCCGACGCCGATGATGGCACCGTCGGCGATCTCACCGGCCAGTCGCAGCGCTTTCGGGCCGTCCGCGGCGAGGTGGATCGGCAGGCTGCGGGCCCACCGCAGCGGTGTGGTGGTGAAGCCGTCGACCTCGGCGCGGCCTCCCTCCAGCAACTCGCGTACGGCGCCGAGGTACGCGCGCACCTCGGAAATCCTGGGGCGCGGCCGACCGAGCGTCGCGGTACCACTGCCACCAACGCCGAGCGCCAGCTGAAAGCGCCCGCCGGTGAGTTCGTGAAGCGTCGAGGCGGCGCCGGCCGTGGCGGCGGGATGCCGTACGAAGGGAAAGGTCACCATCGTGGCAAGTGTGGCGTTCCGTACCTCCTGTGCGGCAACCGCCAACGACACATACACATCGTGCCAGGCGGCGGGAGAGTCCCCGATTCCGATCACCTCGTAGCCCAGATCCTCCGCCAGGCGGAGCTGCCTGCGGAACACCTCCAGGTCGTCGCCCCACATCATGACCGCGCCGAGCCTCATACCGTCTCCTCCACACCACGTGCGATGCCCAGTTCGGGCAACACCTTGGACGTGAACAGCTCCACACTCGCCCAGCCCAGGTCCGGATCCATGCCGCCCATCAGCGGGTGCAGCTGAACGATCGAGTCCTCGCCGAGGTCGCGGATGAGCCGGACGGCGCCCGCCGGATCGAGGATCTTGAAACGCGACCCCTTGCGGAGATCGTCGGCCGAGGTCCCCTCGAACATCCGCTTCTGGCTGTCATGGGCGTCCGCGTTCCAGCGCGCGTACGTGTCGACATCGTGCAGGGCGTGCGGGGCGATGCGCCGCCAGTCCCGCTCCGGGTCCTCGGCGACGTGCAGGAAGTACGGGCCCAGCTGGAACTCGGGCCCCGGCGGCAGGCCTCGGGCCGCCCGCTCGGCCTGATATGCAGCGAAGAAGGTGGCATCGGTCGGGACGAATTCAAGCCCGAGCCGAGCCGCCCGCCGAGCCGCCACTCGCGACGAACCGCCGATGAGCAGCCGGGGGTGGGGCCGCTGGATCGGACTCGGGGTCACCCGCACCGTCTCGCCACGGAACTGGAAGGGCTCCCCCGTCCACGCCTGGAGGAGGACCTCAACGCCCTCGTCCAACAGCCGCCCGCGGGCGGCGAAGTCGGCGCCGAGCATCCGGAACTCGGCCTCCCGGTACCCGGCGCCGAGCACCGCTTCGGCCCTGCCACCGCTGACGAGGTCGAGCACCGCCACGTCCTCGGCCACCCGGAGGGGGTGGTACAGCGGCAGGACCAGCGCGGCGATCCGCAGCCGGATCCGCGAGGTGCGGGCGGCGAAAGCTGAGGCGAGCATCAGGGGCGAGGGGCAGTAGCCGTCCTCCGCGCCGTGGTGCTCCGAGATCATCAGGAAATCGAAACCGTGGCGGTCCGCGTGGGCGGCCAGGTCTAGAGCGGCCGCGTACAGCGCCTGCGGCGGCGCCGCCCACTCCGGCACCCTCATATCGAACCGCATACCTAAGGTCGGCACCGAGTCTGTCCTCTCCCTGTCCAGCTGCGTGCGCGAACAGGCGCACACACAGAGCTTGCAGCACGACGAATGGAACACACAATACTCAAAGTGTAATATTAGTTCAGCATGGCGGGGTGATTGCCTCGACGATGGATTCGGCCTGCTCATGCCCGCGCCCCCTCCGCCAGCCATCCGGGGCCGCAGCACCTCTGCCAGCTGCCCATCGACGAGTCGGAGCGATGAGCCAGGACTTAGAGGTCCTAACAGAAGTTGTTGATCATGTGACTTTCGGCTTGGGTGGTCATTGGTCTGGTCGTGGGGAAACGTCAGTCGCGGCCTTGGATCGTGTCGGATGAACTGTGGTCGCCGATCGAGCCGTTGCTGCCCGAGCCGGGTCCGAAGCTGGTGGAGGGCCGGCCGCGGGTGCCGGACCGGCAGGCGTTGTGCGGGATTCTGTTCGTGCTGCATACCGGCACCCAGTGGGAGTACCTGCCCCAGGAGCTGGGCTTCGGGTCGGGGATGACATGCTGGCGGCGCCTGGCCGCATGGAACGAGGCCGGCGTGTGGGACGAACTGCACCTGGTGCTGCTGAAGAAGCTGCGGGCCGCGGGGAAGCTGGACTGGTCGCGGGCGGTGATCGACTCCTCCCATGTGCGGGCCGCTCGGCGCGGCCCAAAAGCGGCCCAGCCCGGTCGACCGCGCACGGCCGGGCAGCAAGCACCACGTCCTCACCGACGGACAGGGCATCCCGCTCGCGGTGTCGCTGACCGGCGGAAACCGCAACGACGTCACGCAGTTGCTGCCGCTGCTGGACAAGGTCCCTGCCGTGGCCGACGTCGTCGGGAGGCCCAGGCACCGGCCCGACGCACTCCTCGCCGACCGCGGCTACGACCACGACAAGTACCGGCGCCTGCTCTGGGCCCGCGGCATCCGCCCGGTCATCGCCGAACGAGGCCAACCACACGGCTCCGGCCTCGGCATCTTCCGGTACGTCGTCGAGAGAACGATCGCCTGGCTGCACGGCTTCCGCCGCCTGCGCATCCGATGGGAGCGCCGCGACGACATCCACGAAGCCTTCCTCGGCCTCGCCACCTGCCTCATCACCCACCGGCGTATCCAGCGCCTTTGTTAGGACCTCTTAGCCCGGCGGCGCAAGGGGCTCATCTCGGTGTCCCAGATCCGCGAGAAATGCCGGTCCAGGACGGAGAGATAGATGTTGGCCAGCAGCGGAGAGGCCACTCCTCCTTGTGGAGTGCCCGTGAGGGTCTCCGCGAATCCACCGTGCAGTTCGACAACTCCGGCCCGCAGAAATGCGCTGACCAGCTGCGGGATCTTGCGGTCCTTGATGCGTTCGGCCACCAGGCCCATGAGGACGTGGTGATCGACGTTGTCGAAGCAAGTCTTGATGTCGCCCTCGATGAACCAGGTGGTGCCCGTCCATGTCGAAGCGATCTCGTCGAGTGCGGTGTGGCAGCCCCGGCCGGGGCGGAAACCGTGCGACCTGGCCGAGAACCGCGGTTCGTAGTATGCCTCCAGCAGGAGACTGGGCCTTGCCCCAAGGCCCATCCGGCGCCCGCGGTCGTCCGGTCCACGGCGCAGACGCGGGAGGTCACGGCCGACTTGGGGCGCAGGCGGTGTCCCGCCGTTCCCCGCCCTTCACATGCTGGAAAGGTCGCTTGGTTGCGTATTGCGACCCGATCAAATCCGCGTTTCAGGTCGGCACCAGCTTCTATAGCGTTCGCTAAGGAAGTTGGTGTACGTTGTTTTGTAGTGACCGATAAGGATGGTTGGTGCGGCAGAGCCGCGTCACCCGCACCTTGCAGGCTCGCCGAACTCGTTTTCCCGTCACACCCACGAAATGAGGCAGGACTGTGTCCACACTGCGCTCTCGTCACCCGGGCAGGTCGCTCGCCGCGCTGGCCGTCACGGCGGCCACGTTGCTCGCCACCGCGCCCGCGGTTTCCGCGTCCCCGTCCCATGCGGGCACGGCCACCACTGCGGCGTCCTTCGACGCCCAGGGCCGGACCGCCTTCAACAAGGTGATGGTGACCCGTTTCTTCGACCGGCTCTACAACCACGGAGATCTCGCTGCGATCGGCACCCATGTGCGGCCCGACCTGATCCAGCACAACCCCGGCCTGGCCGACGGCGCGGCCGCGCTGCGACGCCATGTGACCGACCTGAAGGCCGCCCACCCCCAGGCCCGTCTCCTCGTCAAGCGGGTCATCGCCCAGGGGGACCAGGTCGCGGTGCACAGCAACCTGATCCTGGAGCCCGGCACCAAGGGGCTGGCGGTCGTCGACATCGTACGAGTGCAGCGGGGCAGGATCGCCGAGCAGTGGGAGGTCTCCCAGCAGGTCCCGGAGACCACCGTCAGCGGCAACGACATGTTCTCCGTCATCTCCACCCCGCGCACGTCCCGGCCGGACCCGCGCGCCTCCGCCGCCGCCAGCGAGCAGGTCGCCATCACCATGTTCCGTGAGCTCGCCATCGAACGGGACCTGACCGCGCTCGACCGCCACGCCGTCGACCCGTACCCCACCCACAGTCCGGTGGTCGACAACGGCATCGCCCCCGGCAAGAAACTCTTCGCCCAGACCTTCGCTCAATACCCCGACGCGGTCGTCACCTTCGAGAAGGTCATCACCGAGGGCGACCTGGTCACGCTCCTTTACCACATGCAGCGCACCCCCGATGAGCCCGGACTGGCCATCTGGGACGTCTTCCGGGTCCAGAACGGCAAGGTCGTCGAGTTCTGGGACATCATCCAGCCGATTCCGGCGACCTCGGCCAACGACAACAGCATGTTCTGACCCACCCGAATCCATCCCTGCCCGTCGGGTCGGAGCAGCGCCGTGGCTCAACGGAACGTGGATCTGCTCACGGCCACGCGCAGGGCCCACCGAATTGGATTGATCATGACTGATTTGCAGGGCAAGACCGCTCTGGTGACGGGCGCGAGCCGCGGCATCGGGCGCGGCATCGCACAGCGGCTTGCACGGGACGGGGCTCTGGTCGCCGTGCACTACGGCACCAACGAGGCCGCCGCGAAGGACGTGGTCGCCTCCATCAGCGAGGCCGGCGGACGCGCCTTCGCGATCGGCGCCGAGCTGGGCAAGGACGGGGACGTCGAGAACCTGTTCACCCAGCTGGAGGAAGGGCTGCGGAAGCACACCGGTGAGACCGCCCTGGACATCGTGGTCAACAACGCGGGAATCGGCTCGACCGGATCCGTCGAGGAGGCGACTGCGGAGGATTTCGACCACGTCTTCGCGGTCAACGCCAAGGCGCCGTTGTTCATCATCCAGCGGGCACTGCCCCTGATGGGTGACGGCGGCCGGATCATCAACATCTCCTCCGGCGTCACCCGGATCGCGTTCCCGGGAGCGATCTCCTACGCTATGACCAAGGGCGCGCTCGACGTGCTCGGCCGAACCCTGGCCAAGCAGCTCGGAGCCCGCAACATCACCGTCAACAATGTCGCAGTCGGCTTCATCGCGACCGACGCCACCGCGCCCCTCATGGAGGATCCCGAGACCGGCGCGTGGCTGTCCAGCGTCGCGGCGCTCGGCAGGGTGGGCCAACCGGCGGACATGGCCGACATTGTGGCCTTTCTCGCCTCCGACGATGCCCGTTACATCACCGGCGCCCTGATCGACGCGACCGGCGGCGGTCAGCTGTAGGAGGGCGGCGGGCTGGTCCCGCTCACTCGCCGGGCGGAGGCGAGCCCGCCTCCGCCCGGCCCGTACACCCTCGGGAACGCCTACTCCGATGAAAGGTTCCGTCATGGCATCCCGCAGGCCCTGGGAAAAGCGGCTTCCGTGACGGCTTCGCCACCGAGGGCTCCGATGCCCGGTGGACGTTCGCCGCGGCCGGACCCCGCGCGCCGAACGACGGTGTCGTCACGACATCAGCCGAGGGGCCGCGCGTCGTGGTCGCGGGCTTCAACAAGCAGAGCGGGGAGCCGGCGATCACCCTGACCTTGGAGCCGGAGAAGCGCAGCGGCGGTCTGCCGGGCGCGCTGGACCACATCAAGTGGCACGCCTCCACCACCCATCAGGCGTCCACCAAGGTCGTCGGCTTCGATGTCGAGCCCGGCCGTGAACTGTCGTTCCATGCCTGGGTGTCCGGCCAGGTCTACGGTGCCAAGAGCCATCCGTTCGGCGACGCGGTGCCCGACCCGGAGGGCGATATACGCCTCGCGGCGGCGATGAACGTCATGGACCCGGTGAGCGGGCAGGTCTTCGACTTCCTGCTCACCAACGAACAGATCTACGCCGTGTACGAGCGGCTGCCTAGGTTCCGCGCCCAGCCGGGCGACTCCGCCTCATTCACCGCGGCGATCCCGGTCGCGCGGCGCTCCCCGCATGACCGGCACCACCTGGCGATCGCCTACGCTCCGGCCCAGACCCTCGCCTGCTGGCTCATCGACGGCACCGAGGTCCACCGGGTCACCCAGGTCGGCCACCGCCCCGAGCACCGGCATCTGCTCCTCGACTACCGCGGCCAGGACGCGCTCGTGACACCGCACCGCCTCAACGGCGGACTCGCCCTGGTCACCCTGCTCGACGGAGCGTCGGCCGGCGGCCCGGAGCTGGTCCGGCTCTCCAGCGCAGAGGACTTCTACTTCCACCCCGGCAAGGGTGCGCCACAGGACCAGGCGTTCGTGGACGAGGAGAGTCGGCCCGAGAGCCGGCTGTTCGGGCAGGGTGCAGCACTCAGCGTCAGCCGGTTCGTGGTCGGGAGCACGCCTGTCACCACATGACGCACTGTCAGGCGGGCCAGGCGCGCATCGCGGCGGTGACAACGCTGTCCAGGACCTCGCGGCCAGCCAGGTCGCGTGCCTGTTGGGCCATGCCCTGCATGACTGTCACGACGTAGGTGCCCAATGCGTCGGCGTCCGTACCGGCCGGGAACTCACCGGCGGCGATCCCGGCGGCGATCCGGTCGGTGATGGCCTGCTTGCCCAGATTGCGCCACCGGCGCAGATCGGCTTCGACGTCGGCCGACTGCGGGGTAACGTTCGTTGCCCCGGAGGTGACGAGACAGCCCGTCGGGTGAGTCGGGTCGGTGTAGGCGACGACCACCTCCCGCAGCATCCGCTCGATCGAGGCCCGTGCCGTGGGCTCCTCGGCCAGTGCGCGGGTCGTAGCAGCCCCGTAGGTGGTCATGTAGCGCAGCACGGCCTCCTTGAACAGAGTCCGCTTGTCGCCGAACGCGCTGTACAGGCTCGGTGGTCTGATGTCCATCGCCTCGGTGAGGGCGGCGATCGAGGTGCCCTCGTAGCCGTGCCGCCAGAACAGACGGATGGCCTGGTCCAGTGCCGTGTCCCGATCGAAGGCACGCGGCCGACCGGTGGTGGTCTTCATGACAACTATTCTATAGCAGACGCTAAGAAAGCGGTGTAGTCTATTTATTAGCGAACGATAAGAAAGCGGTCCGGTGATCCCGGCCTGACCACGCAGCTGCGGCAATGGCGCACGGCAGCGACTTCGCCCCACACGTCCATGCCCGTCATACGCATGCGTGAAACGCCAACCGTCAGACACCGGCCACAAGGGCGCGGTGCCCCGGCATAACCAGTTCAGAGGACAGAGATGAAGCTCCTGCACATCGACTCCAGCATTTCCGGTGACCAGTCCGCCAGCCGCCAGATCTCCGCTGCCGTCGTCGAGCGCTTGAAGCGGGAGATCCCCGGTCTGGAGATCACCTACCGCGACGTGGCGGCCGAGCCCGTCCCGCACCACAGCGAGGCCGTGCAGGCGCACAAGCTCGCTGTCGCCGCCCAGGGCGGGGCACTCAACGCGGGCGCCGTCAAGGTCGAGGCGGGCGAGGTCGCCGGCGACGTCGCCCCGCAGGTCCTCAGCGACTACCAGGCCATCGACAGGGCCCTGGAGGAGTTCCTGGCCGCCGACATCGTCGTGATCGGCACCCCGCTGTACAACCTCGGCATCCCCAGCCAGCTCAAGGCATGGATCGACACCCTCGCCGCCCCGGGCAAGACCTTCCGCTACACGGAGTCCGGCGCGGAGGGCCTGGCCGGCGGCAAGCGGATCATCGTCGCCTCCTCCCGCGGTGGCGTGTACACCGCGCCGCCGATGGACGCCTTCGAGCATCAGGAGAAGTTCCTGGCCAGCTGGTTCGGCTTCCTCGGCGTGTTCAACCTCGAGTTCGTCCGCGCCGAAGGTGTCAACTATGGCCCCGAGCAGCGCAAGCTCGCCCTCGATGCCGCCCTGACCGAGGCCTCCCAGCTCCAGGCTGCCTAAGAGGTTGTCTCACGTGGCAAGTTTCGCGAGCTTCTTGTAGCAGGTCAGGGCGGCGGCCAGGCCGAGGAAAGCGAGGAAGTGCGAGCGCTTTCGTTCGTATCGGACGGTGAGGCGACGGTAGCCGAAGAGCCAGGCGATCGACCGTTCGATCTTCCAGCGGTGCCGACCGAGACGTTCGCCGGACTCGATGCCGGGCCGCGCGATGCGCGCGACGAGCCCGCGCTCGCGCAGCCAGGCCAGGTGTCCAGCGGAGAAGTACGCCTAATAGACACGTGGGTTGGTCGTTTGGCCAGTCCTGGCAGGGGCCGGCGAGACGTCTGGGATGTATGCAGCACCGTGAGTGCTTCGACAAGAGGGATGCGGTTCAGGCCCCTGCCTTCGTGAGTTCGGTCGTCGTACCGTGCCGGGGTTCCACTCCTCCGCCACCGCGTCATCCTCATGGCCGGACTCCAGCGCCGCTACCCGTGACACTCCGTCACGGGTAGCGGCAGTGTCGGCGAGTGTGGCGACCTCGCACGGATTGTGTCCCCACACCTGGAGGCGGTGCGGGGGGCGAGTGTGGGTGGCAGCGTGTTCGACGAGGTGAAAGTCTCAATTGTCCGGCGCCCTACTGCCTAACCGTCCATCCTGGACGCATGACTTCCACCGATCCCGCCAGAGCGAACGAGCCGCCGACAATCACGGCGGTGACACGACGTGACATCTTCAAGTACCTGCGTGGGATGTCGCGACCCTGGTGGGGCGAAATGGACGAGGTGACGTTCCTGGAGGGCCTCTACGACCTGGACCGGCCTCCAGTCGGCAACAGCCAGCTTCCGACTGTCCGCGCCGATATCCAGCAGCACCGGTTCAACAACCAAGACCTGCCCGACGACTGGATCTTCGAGGACTCCCGCTTGGAGCTCTCCCACGGACCGGACGAGGTACTGCTCACCTTTCTGGTACGGATGGTCCATCCTGAAGTGGCGGCTGACGTCGAGGAGGCTATAAAGCACGTCGAGGAACTGAACTTGCTTCTGGCGCCGGACGGATGGGGGCTGCGTTCGCACGAGTTCCTCTCGGGCCGCCCCCTGTATGAGCCGGTACGAGTTGCGCCTAGAGGCCCGTTGATTCCGCTGCCGCTGGAGGACGAGGACACGGGCAAGCTCGACCTGGTCCTCGGCCAGGCTTTCAGTCTCCTGGACTGCGCTGGCGAGGAGACCCCACGCGACCTGCTCCGCACCGCGGTCCTGGCCCTCCGCCGTGATGGCGGCTCCTTCCATCCCACACCTGGTGACGGTTGGACGGCTGACACCTACGAGGCGGTCCTGACGGTGGAGCGCGAACTTCTGCCCACCTGCACCCCGGGGGTGAAGGAGGTGGTCTGGCGGACGTTGCAGTCCGTGCTCACCCAGCTTGGGCGCATCGACGTCCAGGACCTTGTGGTCGAAGGCGACACCCGGCCGCTGCCCAACATCCCACCGGACTGGCGGACCCAAGCCGCAGCGCCCGCTACCCCCATCGTTCGAGGCTTCCGACTCCCCTTCTCCACCACCGAGTTCGATGTCACCCGCAGGGACTTCACCGACCTAGAGATCCACGGTTCGCAGGACAGCAGCGGGTTCCACTACCTCTATGACACCCGCGCACGCCGGATGATCACCGACTTCGTCCTCGACGACCGGCCGCAGGTAGCGACCTTGTGCAGCGTCACCATCATTAAGAAGGGCAACACCTTCACGCCGAGGATCAAGCTCTGGAAGAAGGACAAGAAGAAGGCTGGGGAAGTCTCCGCCACGCAGAAAGTGCCTGAGACCGGGACCACCCGGGCCGTCAAGGCGCTCGTCGACACCGGGGACGTCCACGAGAACTTCTGGAAAGTCATCAACTTCCTCCAGAGCTGCACCGGCCTGAGCACACCCGGCAGTTCCCTCCAGCTCGTGGCCAGCGACGAGGCCCAACTGGCCCAGCTGCTGACCGGCCAGGACCGGACGACGGTTCTCGGTGCGGTCAGGACAGCCATCGGCGGCGGGCTCACAGAGGAGGACATCCGGCTGATCAGCAACCGCAAGGAACAGCTCCAAAGGTTCGAGCGACTGCTGATCGATCCGGACCACTTCCGGCAGGAGGAGAGCCTGGCAACGACACGCGGGGCGGAGGCGGTCTGGCAGGCTTTCTTCGAGGCGAATCAGTGGATATTCGGCTACGGCCTCAACCTCATCGCCTGCGAATCCATCAACGACGGCAAACTGGAACGCATCACCACCGGCGCCAACATCTTCGGCGGAGCCGGGAAACGCATCGACGCCATCATGCGGTCCAAGGGCCTGATCAGCAGCATGCTCTTCTGCGAGATCAAGACCCACGACACCGAACTGCTCTCCAGGACCCCGTACCGCGCGGGCGTCTACCAGGCATCCAAGGAACTCGGCGGCGGCGTGGCGCAGGTGCAAAAGACGGCCAGCAAGGCCCAACAGCTCATCTCCAGCCAGTTCCTCACCCGGATCTACGAGGAAGACGGCACCCCGACAAACACCGAACTGTCCACCACCCGCCCGCGACAGGTCGTGGTGATCGGGAGCCTGCGCGAGTTCACCCACAACGGCGCCGTGAACCCGGAGAAGATGAGCTCCTTCGAGCTGTACCGGACATCCATCCAGGACGTCGAAGTAATCACGTTCGACGAACTCTACGAGCGGGCCTGCTTCATCGTCGAGGATCACTGAGGCGGAACGCTGCCAGGGCGCTCGCCGACACTGCCGCTACCCGTGACGGAATGTTACCGGCGCACGGGGGCACATCCCGGCTTCACGGAAAACTTGCCAGGGCCATCTAAGTCCGTACGCCGACAGCCTGGAGGGGATGGACGTCGATCGCCGCGACGCGGGCGCCTTCCCGGGTGGCAAGGGCTGTGGCCTTGCCGTTGCTCATGGCAGTCGCCACTCGATCCGGCGCCGAAGACGAGGGCGACTTCCGGCCAGACGACGACCCATAGCTCGCTGCCTCAGCTTCCTTCCGTGATGAACAATTCGAAAGTGATGGCGACAATGTTGTGGCCGCGCATCAGTTGACCCGCGTGAACCTGCCCGTGACGGTCGACGAGAATGGTCGCGAGTTCACCGTCGACCGTGTCACCCCGCGCGTGCAGCCTTCCGACAACGCTCACGACTTCCGTCCCGGGGCCGTCGACGGCCTGCAGGTCGTTGCCCTGCCTCAGGCGTGCTCCGACGAGACTGCCGAGGCTCGCACGTACGATCGCGTGTGCGAAGCCGTACTCCCGACAGATCTCCATCGCCGCCCGGGTCAGGTCCTCGCCCGGTCCTACCCGGGACATCACAGCCCGACTCCCCGACGACCGGGGTCCGTCAACCGCCAGCGTCCGCGCGGCAGGCACGAACGTCGGCATGGCGGTCTCGGGGTCTGTCGAACTGATCAGATCGACATCGGGCAGTGTGTGGATCACGGCGTAGACCGGTACGTCGCCGATCAAGGTCTCCGGCCAGAGGTGGCCGGCGCTCACGTTGCCCCGTGTGTCTATCCAGGCCGCATGGCAGTGCATAAAACGCTCACCGTCGCGATGGCCGAGGGTGACGGACGCCGTCAACAGCTGAGCCGGTGTCTCGGCTTCCCTGGTGGCGCTGTAGGTCAAGGGAACCGAGCCGTCTGTGCAGATCGCCGGGACACAGTAGGAGACCCGGCTCAGCGTGCCCCCCATGAGCTCGACCTGCGCGCTGGTGCAGCCGGTGTCATCGACGGCCCGGCCGAGAGAGTCGAGGAGTCGCATTCCAGTGGTGAGGGTTGTATGGACCGATGAGGAATCCGTCGCCACCGAGGTGCGGCGACGGGTGTTCCGGGGCCCCGGATGGACCAGTGGCTGCGGGGGCTCGACGAGCTCGGCTGCTGCCTCGCTGGTGAGATCGAAAGGCTGGCGTAGCATGTGCCCCTCCTCGTGGGACACCGAGCGTGGAGAGTGACCCCGGCTCGGACGGCTTGCCGTGGTGACGGCAGTGACGAGCCCGAGTATTCGCGTCAGGCCTAATGCGGTGTACCGCGTGGTGTCGAGACCGAGCGGTAGCGTTTTCTCCATCTGTAGGAAACGGCAGGCTCGCGCCTGCTCAACGGCGGACGGAGGCAGGGCGGACTCGCTGAGTGCCCGCTCGACCGGCATGATCGACAACGAACTGCAGCGCATAGTGGATGCTCTGGCCGAGAGCCTCGGACGCTCCGTGGCGATCAACGACCCCACGATTCACCTGCTGTGCGCCAGTAGGCACTTCGGCGACGAGGACGCCGTGCGTGTCCACGCTGTGCTGCAGCGCGACGCGGGAAGCGCCGTCATCGGGTATCTGCTGGCACAGGGCGTCACCCGGTGGACCGAGCCCGGGGTGATCCCGGCCCGTCCGGACCTGCGTCTCCAGGCTCGGCTGTGCGCCCCGGTCCGCTGGCGCGGGGTCCTTCTGGCTCTGTTGATGGTGATCGACCCGGACCGCTCGCTGACATCTGACCAGATGAACCGTGTTCAGGACGCGGTCGCCGCGATGGCAGCGGTGCTGTACCGCGAATTCCTTGTGGCGGACCGGCACCGCGCTGCCCGGGAGACCGCTCTCCGTAAAGTCCTGAGTGGATCGGAGAAGCAGCGTAAGAAGGCTCTTGAGTCTCTGAAAGAGGGGCAACGCGTGCGCACGGTGCCGTCCGTGACGGTGAGCGTGTTCGATGTATGGGACGAGGCCGATACGGAGACCGCGCAGATCGAACTCGCGCTTCGCGCCTCAATGGAGACGCTCGCGCGGCCCGATCCGGCCGCGGCGGCCTACTTCGTCAAGGACTGTCGGGCCGTGCTCCTGCAACTGGGAGACAAGGAACCCGCCCAGGACCAACTGCGCCGTCAAGCAACCGCTGTCGCTCAACAGGTGCAGGACGCGGTCGTAGGCGGTGCCCGCTGTGTCGTCGGGATCGGTGATCCGTGCGCCGGCCTGGACCAGGCATGGGTCTCGTACGAACGTGCGGCGATCGCGACCCGGGCGGCCAGGATGCTGCCCGGATTCGAGGGTGTGGCCCAATGGGCGGAACTGGGGGCCTACGCGCCGCTCCTGCAGATCCCCGCCAAGCGCCTCACGCCGAACCTCGTCCCCGCACCACTGCGCGCCCTCATCGCCCAGGACTCGCACAACAGGCTGGTGCAGACACTCGCCGTCTACCTCGATCATGCGGGGTCAAGCCCGCAAGCGGCTGCGGCCCTGCACATCCACCGGACCTCGCTGTACTACCGGCTGCGTCAGATCGAGGAGATCACCGGTCTCGACTTGACCAGAGGCGACGACCGGCTGAACCTGCACGTCGGGCTGTGTGTGCTGACGCTACTGGAAGGCGTGAAGTAGCCCCCGGCGCGCTGGGGGTCACGGCCGTGGCCCGTCATCTTGCCCGGCGGCCTGCTGGACCATGGCGCAGGACGTACAGGAGGAGTCGATCACGTGCCAGCTTCTACAAACAGAGAAATCTTGCCATGGCGCCCTCGACTACACGCGGTGTCCTGCTCCGGGTTGAGCGTCCGATACTCCCGGCAAGCGCGTATCCGCTCCTCCGGAGGTTGAGCATGGCCGCACCACCAAGCCTGACCGGTTGGTCGCACACCCGTTTCGGCAAGTCGGCTCATGACGACGTCGAGTCGTTGATGGCAGAGGTGTCCACGGCAGCCGTCGAGGATGCCGGGCTGGAACCGGGTGACATCGACGCCGTGTTCGTGGGCGTCTTCAACTCCGGCTTCTCGAAGCAGAGTTTCGAGGCCGCCCTGGTCGGTTCGGCCGCTCCAGCACTGGCGCGGGTTCCCGCGACCCGCCTGGAGAACGCCTGCGCCACCGGCAGCGCGGCGCTGTTCACCGCGCTCGACTTCATCGAGTCCGGGCGAGGGAAGACCGCTCTCGTGATCGGTGCGGAGAAGATGACAGCGGTCACGCCCGACCAGGTCAACGACGCGTTGCTGGGTGCCTGTCACCGCCGTACCGAATCAGGCGCCGGGAGTTTCGCCGGCATCTTCGGACTGCTCGCGCAGCAGTACTTCGAGCGCTACGGGGACCAGCGCGAGGCACTGGCGCGGATCGCCGCGAAGAATCACCGCAATGGCGTCCAGAACCCGTACGCCCACCTGCAGAAGGACCTGGGGTTCGAGTTCTGTGCCACCGAGTCGGCGCGCAACCCCCGGGTGGCGGGACCGCTGCTGCGCACCGACTGCTCGATGGTCTCCGACGGCGCGGCGGCGGTCGTCGTGGCCGCGTCCGACGTGGCGCGCGGGAGCCGCCGGGCGGTGACGGTGCGTGGCCGGGCGCATGCGAACGAACCCTTCCAGTTGAGCAGCCGCCCGGACCCGCTGCGGTTTGACGGGGCCTCGCGCGCGTTCACGGCGGCGCTCGCGGAAGCCGGCTGCTCTGTGCATGACCTCGACCTGCTGGAGACACACGACTGCTTCACCGTGGCCGAACTGCTGCAGTACGAGGCGTTCGGCCTGGCCGAGCCGGGGAAGGGCGCCACCGTGATCGCCGAGGGCATCACCGAACGTACTGGAGCACTGCCGGTGAATGTGTCCGGCGGGCTGAAGGCCAAGGGGCACCCGGTCGGCGCCACAGGCGTGTCGCAGCATGTGATGGCCGCTATGCAGCTGACCGGAGAGGCCGGTGGTATGCAGCTTCCCTCGGTGGACCGGGTAGGGGTGTTCAACATGGGCGGGGCAGCGGTCGCGAACTACGCCACGGTGCTGGGGAGCGCACGATGAAGCGGCAGACCGACCGTGCGGTGAACCTGGCCGAGCTGCTGTCCCAGACGGCCCGTCGGCTGCCTGCGGACCTGGCACTGGTGTGCGGCGAGGTCAGGTGGAGCTGGCAGGACCTGGAGAAGGCGGTCGGCTCGCTGGCGGCGGAGCTACGGCGCCGGGGAGTCCGCGCCGGGGACTGCGTGCTGGTGCACAGCCCCAATCATGTCGAGTTCGTCCAGGCCATGTTCGCGGTCTGGCGGATCGGTGCCGTCCTGGCACCCACGAACTCCAGGCTCTCTCCCGCTGAGGTGGCGGTGATCGCAGGGGTGTGCCGACCGGTGGCCGTGCTGTGTCATCGCGACCTCGCCGAGCACGCCGAGGCGGTCCGGGCCGGTCATCCCCTGCCGGCCGGGACCCTGTGGATCGGCGCCGGTACGGACACCGCGGACGCGGTCGCCGCCCTGCCGCCGGGCTCCGTGGACAACACGCCGGTGAGTGTGGACGACGCGTGCTGGTACTTCTTCACCTCCGGCACCAGCGGAGCCCCGAAGGCTGCCGTGCTGACCCACAACCAGATGGGATTCGTGGTCACGAACCAGCTCGCCGACCTGCTGCCGGGCACGACCCACCAGGACGTCTCGTTGGTCGTCGCACCCCTGTCGCACGGCGCCGGCGTCCACCTCCTGCCGCAGGTGGCCCGCGGCGCGGCCACCGTGCTCACCGCCTCCGGCAGGCTCGACGGGGCCGAAGTGTGGCAGCTCGTGGAGCGGGAGCGCGTCACCAACATGTTTACCGTGCCGACGATCCTGAAGCTCCTGGTCGAGCACCCGGCGGTCGACCGACACGACCACAGCTCGCTCCGGCACGTGATCTACGCCGGCGCTCCGATGTACCGGGCGGACCAGCGGCGCGCACGGCAGGCCCTCGGTGACGTCCTGGTCCAGTACTACGGTCTCGCCGAAGTCACCGGCAACATCACGGTGCTGCGGCCCGACGAACACGACAGGACCGGTCCGGACGGCGTCGAGTTCACCACGTGCGGCTCCCCTCGCACCGGCATGCAGATCAGCGTTCAGGACGAACACGGCAGCGCACTCGGCGCCGGCGTCCAGGGAGAGATCTGCGTAGCGGGTCCGGCGGTGTTCGCCGGCTACCTCGACAACGACGCCGCCAACGACGCCGCCTTCCGGGACGGCTGGTTCCGTACCGGTGATCTCGGCCTGTTCGACGAGCAGGGTTACCTCTACATCACCGGACGATCCTCGGACATGTACATCTCCGGCGGGTCCAACATCCATCCCCGTGACATCGAGGAGAAGCTGCTCCACCACCCGGCCATCGCCGAAGTCGCGGTCCTCGGCATGCCGCACCCGCTGTGGGGTGAGGTGGGTACGGCGGTGTGCGTCGCCCGGCCCGATTCCCAGGTCTCGGCGGACGAGCTACGGCACTGGCTCGGACCCCGGCTCTCCCGCTACAAGATTCCCCGGCACTTCCTGCTCTGGGACGAGTTGCCGAAGTCCGGATACGGAAAGATCGTCAAGCGGACGATACGGGCCCGGCTGGAAGCGCAGGGCTGGCCGCCCGCGGAGGAGACCTCGTGAGCGCGTCCGCCCCGCCCGGCGTGCGGGCCGTCCTGACCGCGCTGCCCGCCGAGATCGTCATCACCGACCCGGACATCCTGCCGGCCTACGCGGGCGACCAGTCCCGCCTCACCACTCGGGCGACACCCGCCGCCGTAGTGACGCCGCGGACGACCGGCGAGGTGTCCGCGTGCCTGGCCACGGCCCACCGCCACGGTGTCCCCGTCGTGCCGAGGGGTGCGGGCAGCGGGCTGTCCGGCGGAGCCAATCCCCCCACGGACGCGATCGTGCTCAGCCTCCACCGGATGGCTGCGATCGTCGAGACAGACCCGGCGAACCGGCTGATCGTGGTCCAGCCGGGAGTCGTGACCGGCACACTGCGCAAAGCGGCGGCAGCAGTCGACCTGTACTACCCGCCCGACCCCGGCAGCGTGGAATTCAGCACAATCGGCGGCAACATCGCCACCAACGCGGGCGGAATGTGCTGCGTCAAATACGGCGTCACCGGCGACTTCGTGCTCGGCCTGGAGGTGGTCCTGGCCGACGGACGGATCCTGCGCACCGGGCGGCGTACGGTCAAGGGAGTCGCCGGCTACGACCTGACGCACCTGTTCGTCGGTTCCGAAGGCACCCTGGGTGTTGTCACCGAAGCAGTCCTGCGACTCGTACCGAAGCCCCGTCCGCCGCACACGCTCGTCGCCCCCTTCGGCACCCTGTCCGATGCTGGCCAGGCGGTCGCCGGGATCATCGGCGCCGGCATCACCCCGTCCATGCTCGAGATCCTCGACCGCACCACCATCCGGGCGGTCGACCGGCTCACCCGTATGGGCCTCGGCGACGACGCCGCTCTGCTACTGATCCAGAGCGACGACCCGCACGCGGTGGACGCGCTCAGCGAGATCGAACAGATCTGCATCAAGCACGCCGCCTCAGAGGTCTACGCCACCTCCGACCCGACCGAGGGTGCCATGCTCCTGGAAGCCCGTCGCCTCGCCCTGCCAGCTCTGGAAAAGCTCGGGGACTGGCTCCTTGACGACGTCTCGGTGCCGCGCACGGAGATCGCCTCTCTCATGGCGCGGATCGAACGGATCAGTCGGCGGTCCGGTTTGACCATCGGCGTGTTCGGACACGCCGGAGACGGAAATCTGCACCCCACCATCATCTACGACGCCGGGGATCCGGCCTCCTGCGATGCCGCGCGCACGGCGTTCGACTCCATCGTGGAGGAGGCCCTGCGTCTCGGGGGCACGGTCACCGGAGAGCACGGCGTCGGCAGGCTGAAGAGGCAATGGCTGGCGACCGAGCTGGGCTCGGTCGGGGTCGCGACGCACTACGCGATCAAGGCCGCGCTCGATCCCACAGGAATCCTCAACCCACAGGCCGTCCTCGTCGACCATACGGCTGACATCAGTCGGCGAGCACCGTGAACGTCCCTCAGCCGACGGATTGATCGCCGTCGAGCGACGAAGGAGACAGGGCGGCCCGGTCCTTCTGTTCTGCCCCCGCCAGGCTTTCGAAGTGCTGGTTCAGCTTGTCGAGCAGATCGAAATGATCATCGATCGCCTGCATGGAGGCGACTGGATCACCGGCGGCAACCGCTCCGTAGATCGCTCGGTGTACGGAGCGAACCTGCACGCGTTGATCGTCGGTGTCGAGCTTGACGAAGGAACGCGACAGCAGCTTGGACAGCGAGTCCGCGAAGAACTTCAATCCGGGTGAACGGCAGGCCAGGAACAAGGCATGGTGAAAGTCCAGGTCAGCGGCGTACATCTCGGCGCGGTCGTCGGTCGCTTCCATGCGGTCCACCGCCACGTGCATTTGAGCGATGCTCACGTGGTCCCTGGCCTGCGATGCCTCCATCGCAGCCTGTCGTTCGAGCGCGATCCGTACCGAACGCAGCGACGGCATCGTCATGTGCGAGGCCATCAGGCCCAGGGCGAGGGACTGGCTGACCATCTCCGGCTGGATCTGCCGCACAAAGGTCCCGGCACCGCTGCGCCGCTCCAGCACGCCCACCGCCTCAAGGTGACGCAGACGGTCCCGAAGCGCCGTACGGCTCACGCCGAGCTGCTCGGCCTGATCACGCTCGCTCTGGAGCTGGGCGCCCGGTGACATGGCGAGCACCTGTTGAACGAGCTGGGCTGTCAGCGGGTCGTCGAAGTAATCCGACACCAGCGTCTCGTCGACCACGAAACTCACACTCTCCACTCCGGGTTGATTCAGCGTCCAAACCAATGGTCGTACCGATACCCCTTTCGGTCAACCAATGCCCCCGACTCGCCACCCCTTCCCAAGATCGGTGGGTGCGGGGAGATCGCCCAACCATCGCACGCCGACCTCTTGACAGGGCCTAATGGTGCTACCAAGCTCATAAATGGACGTACCGATTTGGGCCTCCGGCGCAGCCACCGGTTTCCGGCACCAGGCGATCCGTCCAGGAGCTCATAGCGGCTCACCCCAAGGACCGCATCTGCGGCGATCCGCACCCGACGTGTTCACGATGCGAAAGTCCCGCTGGGCGCTCGTGTGACATTCCAGCCGATACGCCGCTCCACCGAAGGTCCAGCGACATACGGGTCACCTCCCACCAATTCAAGGAGCCCCCATACATGGCAGCGACCAGCCCCAAGTCATCCCGTCGATCCAGCCATCGCGTTGCGGTGGTCACGGGCGGCGCCGGCGGCCTGGGGCGAGCGACGGCAGAGCGACTGAGCCGTGACGGACACGCTGTCGCCCTGGTCGACAGGTCGGAGTCCGTCCACGATCTATGCCGCGAACTAAAGCTGGCGAAGTCCGCACAACTGGACGTGACGGATCCAGGCTCCGTCGCCGACGCGATGGCCGACATCGCCCGCGAACTCGGCGGAATCGACATCTTGGTCAATGCCGCCGGAGTGGCGCACCGGTCGTCCTTCGCCGCCACGTCCGCAGACGAGTTCATGGCCGATGTGCGCATCAATCTGCTCGGCACCTTCCTCACCTGCCAAGCGGCGGTATACCCCCACATGAGGGCAGCCGGCCATGGACGACTGATCAACATCGCCTCGGCATCCGCCCTGCTCGGCGGCATCGGAGCTCTGGGAAGTGGCTCGGGCGGACGATCCGGAGCCGGATACGCGTCATCCAAGGCCGGTGTCGTCAACCTGACCCGCTGGATCGCTCGCGAAGTCGGGCCGCTCGGTATCACCAGCAACGTGGTCTCCCCCGGCCTGGTATGGACCAATATGACCGAAGGCCAGTCGACCTACGACGATCTCGACATACCTCTCGGACGCGCCGCGGATCCGGCCGAGATCGCCTCCGCCGTGGCATGGCTGGCCAGTGACGATTCAACCTACGTAAGCGGCGCGGTCATCGCTGTCGACGGAGGCCTCACCCGGGCCTGAGTCGACGCCGAGGATGAGTGCGCCGACATAGAAGAGCAGACCAGCAGCGCTGGTCCGCACCCAAGAAACCCGAGGTTGTCCGCACGCCGACTTCGGAGAAGAAGGGCGGGACCCCATGGCAGAGGAACTGAGCGAAGCAGAAGAGACCAAGGATCCGTTCGCCGGATGGCCGGGGCTGCCGGTGAAGGATCGCGCCGTTTACGCGTACAGCATGAGCGGAGACGAGCCGTACACGCTTGGGGCGGATTCGCTCCCGAAGCCGGGTGTCCCGACCGGCACTGTCACCCAGCATGAATGGACGGGCAGCAAGGTCTATCCGCTGACGTCCCGTGACTACTGGGTCTATGTGCCGGCCCAGTACACACCGGACGAGCCCGCCTGCCTGATGGTGTTCCAGGACGGCGATATGTACATGGGGCCCGAGGCCAACATCCCTACCGTGTTCGACAATCTCATCCACTCAGGTGAGATGCCGGTCACGATCGGGCTGTTCGTCAGCCCGGGCAGTCCGGGTCCAGGGACTCCGGTCTACGGAGGAACCGGGAACAGGCAGGTCGAGTACGACACGACCAACGGGGAGTACGCGAGCCTACTCGTCGACGAACTGTTGCCCGAGCTGCGCAAGACCTACATCATCACCGCCGACCCGGACGGACGGGCAATCTGCGGGATCTCCTCCGGCGCCGTCTGCGCTTTCACCGCGGCCTGGTTCAGGCCCGACCAGTTCCGCAAGGTCGTCAGCCACTGCGGCAGCTTCATCGACATCCACGGCGCACACAACTACCCCACATGGATCCGCCGCCACAGCCGCCGCCCGATCAAGGTATTCCTTCAGACCGGCAAGAAAGACCTGGACATCGCCCTCGGCAACATCCCACTGGCCAACGACCAGATGGCCGCCGCCCTCCGCTACAGCGAATACGACTTCCAGTACATCGTCGGCGAAGGCGGCCACACACTCATGCACGGCGGACAAATCTTCCCTGCCACCATGCGCTGGATCTGGAAAGACCACAAGAACATCACGGCGTAACGAACCAGCACGACCAGCGCCGCACAATCCATAGCCCCTCCACAGGCCGACAGGTCTCCAGGGCCCGGAGTCCCGCTCCGGGCCCTGAAACATTCCCGGCGTCCGACAGGGATCCAATACATCCGCCCTGCATCCCAACTCCCTTATTCAGCAGAATAATTGATTGAGCATCAGAAATCCCCGTGTTCGCCGGCGGACACGGGCCCCCGACGGTTACCCGGCCGCTCCGCCACACAAGGTGATCGATCAATTCCAAGGCAACCGAGTCGCCCGCCTGACCTTGGAACACACCCGAAACAAGCCGATCACGTGAGCGTCATAGGTATTGCCACTCACTTGCAGCGGTATTACCGTGATGGCCATCGGAAGCACCGGCGAGGCGACGCCGACCGCTCCGCTTCAACCGGCGAGGTTCGACCGCTCAGGCCACCGACGCCAGACGATTCCACCGGCTCTCTCATGAATGAGGACCCCGCAATGATGGACGTCACGCCAATAAGCTGCCCACCAAGAACGACTAAGCGCCTCCGCGCAATGGGAACGGCCGGTGCATGTGTTCTGACGGCAATCGCGACGGCATCGGCATGTACCGCCGGGACGCAGCAGAATGCGAGCGGAGGAGGGACGAGCAGCACGCTGACGATGTCGATCGCCAACGCGCCGACAGGTCTCGCGCTGGCCACCAACTGCAGCTCTCCGCTGTTCTCCCTCACCTATGCCTCGCTGATCAGCATCAAGCCGGACGGGAGCTACGGGCCGGGGCTCGCCACCTCGTGGCAGTACTCGAAGAACAACACCGTGTTCACCATGAAGATCCGTCCGAAAGTGAAGTTCGCGGACGGAACTCCGCTCACCGCCGCGAACGTAGTCCAGACACTCACGTACAACAAGACACACCCGGGCATCAACCAGGGCTACCTCAAGCCGTTCACCTCGATCGAGGCGCCCGACGAATCGACTGTCCGTATCACGATGCAGAAGCCGTTCAACGGGATGACCACACTGCTGGCCAATGACGGCGAATGCAACAACGGCTTGATCATCAGCAAGGCCGGTCTCGCAGCCCCCGCGAAGATGGGCACCCAGACGTTCGGCGCCGGCGCCTACAAGCTCGATGCCTCCGCGACGGTCGCGGGCGACCACTACACCCTGGTGAAGAACCCGAACTACTACGACACGTCTCAGCAGCACTGGTCGAGGATCGTCATCAAGGTGATCCCGAACGCGAACACCGCTCTGCAGGCGGTCAAGACCGGCCAGATCCAGGTGGCGAGCACCACCGACGGGACGCTGCTCGGCGCGGCCAAGGCCGGCGGCCTGAAGATCACCGAGGGCCTCCAGCTCGGCACCGGACTCATGCTGTGGGACCGCGACGGGAAGCTGGCGCCGGCCCTCAAGGACCAGCGCGTGCGACAGGCTCTCAACTACGCCGTGGACCGGCCCGCGCTGGCGAAGGTCCTGGGGACGACCTATGAGCCGTTCGACCAGTTCGTCCCGGCGGGAGTCACGGGTTATGACCCCTCGCTGGACAACAAGTACAGCTACAACCCTGCCAAGGCGAAGAGTCTGCTGGCAGCGGCGGGTTATCCGAACGGTTTCCGGATGACCATCGGGACGGACAACACCGTCGCAAACTTCACCCAGGCAATCGTTCAGCAGTGGGCCGAGATCGGCGTCAAGGTCACTGTGGACACGATCACCAACGGCACGTTCCTGACCAAGGTGGCCGCCAAGACGTATCCCGCGGGCAGCACGGCAGTCGCCCTGCTCGGTGACACGTATTTCGATGCGGCACGCCTGCTGGCACCCCCGTACAACACCGCCTGGGACCCCTTCAAGGCCACGGACCCGGACATCACCAAAGCCTATGAGGCGTTGGCCGCGGCGCCGCAGGACCAGATCACTCCCCTCTCCCAGGAACTCAACCGCGTGGTGACCGAAAAGGCGTGGTTCGTACCCGTGGCGCACGCGCCTGCGTATCTGTTCTCCAAGGGCGTGGCCGGGATGGGGAAGACAGCGATCATCGGCGGCTTCGACTACTTGTCCTGGAAGCCCGCGAGCTGACCTTCGGCGGGGCTGAGGCGCGTGCCGGGTCGGCACCTGACAGCCGGCCGACCCTGGGCTCCCACCATGCGCCGAACCCGGCCGCCCAGCCGTTACGCACCGAGCGATCGAGGTACGACATGACTTCTGAACCGGCCGACTTCCCGGCCACACATATGCCGACGGCGGGTGAACCGCGCCCTGCAGTCGTTCATCTCGCAGGTGGTGATCGCCCGTGCTCCGTGTAGTGAGCCGCAGACTGCTGTCGGCTGTCCCGCTGCTCCTGGTGGTCTCCGTGCTGAGCTTCGTGCTCGGTTCGTTCGCCCCCGGAAACGTCGCGGAGTCGATGCTCGGCGAAGGCGCCACCCCCCAGGCCGTGGCCAAGCTGAACCATCAACTGGGACTCGACCAGCCCCTCTTGCAACGCTATTGGGACTGGTTGTCGGCGGCCTTCCGCGGAGATCTCGGCTCATCCACGTTCAGCGGCCAGTCGGTGACCTCCCTCATCTCCGACCGACTTCCCGTGACGCTGTCCCTGACGGTATTGGCGCTGGTCATCTCCATCGTCATCGGTGTCGCCGCAGGTGCCGTCGGGGCCATTTTCGGGGGCGTCGTCGCGCGTATCACGGACAGCGTTTCCGTGCTGATGCTCAGCATCCCCAACTTCTGGCTGGGGACGGTGATGATCGCTGTCTTCGCGGTGCAGTTCAGACTGTTCCCGGCCTCGGGATACGTTCCTTTCGGGAACTCTCCTTCGGCATGGATTTCGTCTCTGGTCATGCCGGTCTTCTGCATAGCGGCGGTAGCCATCGCCACGATCGCCATGAACACCCGCAGCGCCATGCTTGCCGCTCTGCGCAGCGACTTCGTCCGCAGTCTGCGCGCCAACGGAATTCCCGCCCGAAGCGTTCTCTTCAAGCACGTCCTGAGGAACGCGGGCGGACTGGTCATGACCATCGTCAGCATGCTGTTCGTCGGTCTGCTGGGCGGCACGGTCCTGATGGAGCAGGTCTTCGGCATGGCCGGCCTGGGGTCCCTCGCGACCAGCGCCACCAACCAGCACGACCTGCCCGTGGTCCAGGGCCTCGTGGTCCTCTACACCCTCATAGTGATCGTCGTCTTCGCGCTCAACGACGTCGCGCTCGCTTATCTGAACCCGAAGGTGGTGATGTCATGACGACGGTGACTCCTGGTACCGCGACCAGTAGCCCGCCGAAGGTCGAACAGTCCCACTTCCTCCGACAACTCCTGCGCCAGCCGCTCGCCGTCGCGTGCCTGGCCATCGTCGTCCTGATCGTGCTGGCGTGCGTCTTCGCGAGCTGGATCGCTCCCTACGGTCCGCAGACGCAGGATCTCAACGATCTCCTCAGCGGCCCGAGCCGAAGCCACTGGCTCGGCACCGACGCACTGGGACGCGACGAGCTGAGCCGCCTGCTGTACGGAGGCCGGGTGACCCTGCTCGGCGCACTCGAGGCGGTCACCGTGTTCCTCGTCCTCGGACTCGGGCTCGGCATCACGGCCGGAACTCTCGGCGGCCTGGCAGACTCCCTCATCATGCGCCTGTGCGACCTCCTCCAGTCGATACCCGCGCTCATCATGCTGCTGGTCATCCTGTCGATCTTCGGGCACAACGAGACCGCGGCCATGGTCACCTTCGGGGCGTTGTTCTCCACCGCGCTGACCAGAGTGGTGCGGGGCGCGAGTCTCGCGGTGCGGGCCGAACCGTACGTGGCCGCCGCGCGTGTGGCGGGGCTGTCCACGAGGCAGATCCAGTGGCGGCACATTCGGCCCGCGGTGACCGGCCCGATCCTCACCCAGGTCTCCCTCGTCGCGGGAATCGCCCTGCTCGTGGAGGCTTCCCTCGGTTTCCTCGGTCTGGGGGTCGTGCCCCCGACACCGACTTGGGGCAACATGATCGCCGACGCTCAGCAGGCGATCAACCGGCACCCTTGGCTGCTGGTGCCCACGGGCGGCATCCTCGTCGTGATGTCCCTGGCGACGGCCCTGCTCGGCTCGATGGTGGGTGACGCCTACTCGGGGCGGAGCACCGGCACCAAGCTGAGCCTCAGCTGGCGCACCCTGGCCACGAAGGTGACCGCTACCGGTGTCCCGGCCGCCAAGGCGCCCGGGCCGGGAGCCCTGCTCAGCGTCGAGGGTATGAGCGTGCGGCTCCAGGGGGACCAGGGCGAGACCACGGTCGTCGACGACGTCAGCTTCGAGGTCGCGGCCGGCGAAGCGGTCGGCATCGTCGGCGAGTCGGGCTGCGGCAAGTCGATGACGGTCACCGGACTCCTGCGCGTACTCCCGCCCGGTGCGCGGCTCACGGCGGACAGCTGCCGGTTCGACGGCACCGACCTGCTCGGTCTGTCGGAGGCCGAGATGACAAGGATCCGGGGCAAGGGCATCGCCTATATCTCGCAGGAACCTGTCTCCAGTCTCGACCCCGTGTTCACCGCAGGGGCCCAGATCGCCGAGGCGGTGCGGGTTCACCGCAAGGTGGGCCGGAAGGCCGCGCGCGCCATCGCGCTGGAACTGCTGACCACCGTCCGCCTCCCCAACCCCGCCGAGGTGGCGGGGAAATACCCGCACGAGCTGTCCGGCGGGATGGCGCAACGCGTCGCGATCGCCCGCGCACTGGCCGGTCGTCCGAAGCTGCTGATCGCCGACGAACCGACCACGGCCCTGGACGTCACCGTCCAGGCGGAGATCCTGGACCTGCTCCGCGACCTGCGTGAGCAGACCGGCATGGCCCTGATACTGGTCACCCACGACTGGGGTGTCCTGGCCGATGCCTGCGACCGTGCCATCGTCATGTACGCCGGGCAGACCGTCGAAGAAGCCGACCTGAGCTCACTCTTCCACAGCGCGGCTCACCCGTATTCCGAGGCCCTGCTGCGTTCGACACCGGCAAACCTGGAACCCGGCACGTCCCTCCCGGTCATCAGCGGCTCCGTGCCACCGCCGGGCTCCTGGCCGGAGGGCTGCCGGTTCGCCCCCCGGTGTGCATTCGCCCAGCCCGACTGCACGGACGCACCCATACCCATGCACTCCCCCCTGCCGGGCACGCGCAGCCGCTGCCTGCACACAGATCTGCTCCTCGCGAAGGAGGACCGGGATGCCCCAGCCGTTGCTTGAAATCCGCGGCTTGACCGTCACGTATCAGAGTCGACGACGCCGGGGCACCCCCAAAGTCGCAGTGGACGGCGTCGACCTGACCATCTCCGCCGGCGAGACGCTCGGCCTGGTCGGTGAATCGGGATCGGGCAAGAGCACCATCGGCAACGCGGTACTCGGTCTGGTCCCGATCACCAGCGGGACCATCACGTTCGACGGCCGCAATATCACTCACCTGCACCGGACCGAACGACGGCAGCTGAGCCAGGAGATCGAAGCGGTCTTCCAGGATCCGTACAGCTCGTTCAATCCGCACCGGACAGTCGGCCAGACCGTCAGCGAAACGCTGACCACGCAGGCCGGCCTGGACAAGAACGACATTCGCGAGCGGGTCGGCAACATGCTGGAGCGAGTGGGTCTCGACCGCAGCGCCATGAGCCGCTACCCCGCGCAGTTCTCCGGGGGCCAGCGTCAGCGGATCGCCATCGCCCGTGCTCTGCTGCCGCTGCCACGGCTCGTCGTCTGCGACGAGTCGGTGTCGGCGCTGGACCTCTCGGTTCAGGCCCAGGTCCTGAATCTGCTCGCCGAACTGCAACGCGACCTCGGCGTGGCCTACCTGTTCATCACCCACGACCTGTCCGTCGTGCGCCATGTGAGCAACAGGGTCGCCGTGCTGCACCAGGGAATCCTCGTCGAACAGGGCACCAACAAGCAGGTCATCGACACTCCTCAGCAGGCGTACACACAGGCACTGCTGTCGGCCTCACCGCTGCCCGACCCCGAGGTTCAGGGCATCCGGCGCGAAGCTCGGCGAGCACTGTCCAGCCTCACCCGCACGCAGTCACCTGGTGAGGACGAGGCCTCGCTGTCCTCGCTGATCTCGTGGCGGACGCAGCTGGAGCGCAAGGCCGCTTACGAGGCGGCCATGAACGGTGCGACGGCGCCGATCGCCCTTCTCGCCGAGGCCGTTGAACGCATGGAGGGCACGGACGACCCGCAGGAGTTCCATGACGCCGACATCGCCTTCCACCAGGCGCTGTTCGCCGCGTCGAGTTCCGCGGCACCCGCCGTCCTGCCCGATGCGCTGGAAGTGCTGCTTGCGCGCACCGTCCAAGGGGGGCCGGGTGATTCATCGGTCTCCCACGATCGTGAGTATGTTCGTCAACTGCACCGGAATGTCTACGACGCGGTGGCCGAAGGGGATGCCGCCAAGGCGCTGCGTGCGGTCGACGAACACTTCCAGTGGCTCGCCAAGGCCCTTGCACCTGTCAGCTGAACGCGGGGGCCTTCCGGATGATCCGTTCGCACCCGCACCTGGAGAGTGCTTCTGCCCGCGCAGCTGACAGGACCCTGAAAAAGCCACATCGTTGCAGGTCAGCAGCACTCTCCAGTTAGTTGATCAGGGCGTTGTCTGCTCCGGGCTCTGTCTTATCAGGGCATGGCCGAGCACGCCCGGGAAGGCCCGAGCCTAGGAGCACCTGTAGCTGGCCGCCGCGTTGACGTCGCCGCCGCGGTATGTGGCCTGCCTCGGGTACATGCAGAGCGGCCGGCTCGCCGTCCCGTCGAGGGTGGTTCCCTCGACGGACGATGGTGCCTTGCCCTGCTCGACCCACGAGATGACGGCGCCGAGCATCTTCGTCAGGCTTGCCATCGGCGGGTTGGACCCACCCGCCGTACCGGCGCAGGTGCCTGCGCAGTGGCCCATACCGGGTACGAGGAACAGACGGTGGAACCTCTGCTCGGCGGTGAGTCCGCCCATGGCCTTGGCCGAACGGGTGTAGTAGCTGATGGCGCTCTGGGGTGAGACGGTCTGGTCCGCAAGTCCGTGGAAGGTGATCATTTTCTTCCCCAGAGCATGGAACTTCGTGAGGTCGGGGTTGTCGGAATCGATGTTCGCGAAGGCCGGGTTCAGCACCTTGCCGCGGTGCATCATGGCGGCGAATTCCGCGTAGGACAGGGACTTCCAGCGGTCCTGTCCGTTGCCTGCCGGAGTCTGGAACGACGATGTCGCGTAGGAGGGGTCCTGAAGGTTCAGCGCGATCTGGTCCGCGACGATCTCGAACGGCACGGGCACACCGTTGACGGATCCGGCGACGGCGATCATTGACGTACCCGGCGTGCGGCCCCACCAGATCTGGCCGGCCGGACGCCTGATGTTGAAGCCGTTGTCGACTTCCGGCGACGGCACCGAGCCGTCGGGAGTCGCCCCGTACCACATCTTGGTGATGGCACGCGCCTGGAGGGGCGAGACGCAGTTCGGAGTGGTGTTCGTACCGCCGTCGGAGACGCAGAGCACCGCGGGGTCCTTGACCGGGTTGTACCGGCAGTCTGCGAAGTCGGTGATGTAGCCGTCGTGGCGGCCTGTCACTGTCGTGTCGCAGGCGTTGACCGCGGCTCGTGACACGGCGTTGAGCTTCGACATGGCGATGGGCCTGCCGCCGAGATCACGCTGGACCACGACCTGGCCGTACATGTCGGAGGGCAGCAGCTGGGTCTGCTGGATCGAGGGCGCCCAGGCCAGGATGCCGTCGAAGTCGCCGGGATACATCTGCGCCGACTGGTAGGCGGCGCGGCCGCCGCTCGATCCGCCGACGAGGTAGGAGTGGGCGGCGGAACGGCCGTAGTAGTACGACGTCAGGACCTTTGTCTTGAGCGCCAGTTGATGGGTGCTGCGGTAGGAGAGGTCTCGCCAGCCGGTCGCGTTGATGCTGCCGTCGGGACTGAACATGCCCTCGCCGCGTCCGCCGTACACGCTGTCCGCGCGGGTCCGACGGCCGCCGTCGCTCAGCGCCACGACGTACCCGTCGTCAGCGGCCCACTGCCCGTTGTCACGGCCACCGATGGCCGACGCCAGGCCGTCCGGGGACGCGACGTTCCGGTCGCCCATCCAGCCGCCGGCCGCCAGTGCGAGGGAACGGTCGTTCCATTGCCTGTGCTGGGGAAGCCAGATTTCCATGCCGATGCCCTCGGACGTGGACGGAGCGTCCGCGGGACCGGGATTGCCGGGCCCCACGAGGAGTTTCACCAGACATACGTCATTGTTCGCGACGGACGGCAGCGGGTTGAGGGGTGTCCCCGGCAGCGCCAGGTAGTCACCCTTGTAGAAGGCCTTCACTTTGACGATCTTGGTGTTGGGGTCGGACCGAAAGGCGTCCCCGATACTGTGCGGGCCGTGGTCGCTGCACCGCGCGCTCCCGGTCCGGTCGGCGCCGTCCGCACGCGCGGCAACGGGCCCGCCGAGAGCGGCCATGCCGACAAGGGCGAGCGCGAGGGCCGTTGCGGTTCGTCGAATCGACCTCATACCTGTCTCCCTGAGTACGGCTGGTCAGCGGGCAGCGGGTTCGGTGGTCAGGTCCGCGGTGTGGGTCTCCCGCAGGAACCAGACGCAGACGGCACAGATCAGCGCGATCAACGCCACATAGCCGGAGACCGGGAGTGAGGAGCCGGTCGAGGCGATGAACTGGGTAGCCAGGAGAGGGCTGACGCCGCCGCCGATGATGCTGCTGGCGTTGTAGGCGACCGAGGCGCCGGTATAGCGGTAACGGGTCGCGAACAGCTCTGGGAGGAACGCTCCCATCGGGGCGAACAGGGCCGCGAAGGCGATCATGCCGACCGACATGCCGAGCGTGATCAACACCGGCCGGCCGGTGTTGATCAGAGCGAACAGCGGAAATGCCCAGACGATCGCGAGGATGGCGCCGCCGAGGCAGACCCGCCGACGGCCGATCCGGTCGGAGTACATGGCCAGCAGCGGCGTGACCAGTCCCATCACCAGCACGGCGACCATGGTGCAGAGCAGCAGCATGGTCCTGCTCAGGTCCAGCTCTCCGGTGCCGTACGACAGCGAGAACGTGGTGATCGTATAGAAGAGGGTGTGCGCGAGGATGAACGCGCCAGTGGCCAGGAGGAGGGTCCGCGGCTGGCGCTTGACCACCTCGACAATGGGCACCCGGGCCTTCTCCTGCTCGTTCATGGCCTTCTCGAACACCGGGGTTTCGGCGATCTTCATCCGGATGTAGTAGCCGACCACGACCAGGATCGAGCTGGCGAGAAACGGAATCCGCCAGCCCCAGGACGAGAAGGAGCTGTCCGGCAGCAGGCCGTCGAGGAGCAGGAACGCTCCCCCGGCGATGAGGAACCCGACCGCAGGGCCGACCTGCGGGAAGCTCGACCACAGGCCCCGCTGGTCCCGGGGCGCGTACTCGGTGGCCAGCAGGACCGCACCGCCCCACTCGCCCCCCAGGCCGAAGCCTTGCAGGAACCGGCACATCACGAGCAGCACGGGCGCGGCAACGCCGATCGAATCGTAGGTCGGCAGCAAGCCGATCGCCACTGTCCCGGTGCCCATGGTCAGCAACGACACCACGAGCATGGCCTTACGGCCGATCCGGTCGCCGAAGTGTCCGAACACCACGGCACCGATCGGCCGGGCGACGAAGCCGACACCGAACGTGGCCAGCGAAGCGAGGGTGCCCGCCAGCGCGGAGAACGTCGGGAAGAACAGCTGGCCGAACACGAGCGCGGCCGCTGTACCGTAGAGGTAGAAGTCGTAGAACTCGATCGCCGTACCGATGAAGCTGGCAACGGCGATGCGCGTCCTCGACACGGTGGACCCGGTGGATAAGGCTGATGTGGTGGCAGTACCCATGGCTACTCCTTTGTGGCCGAATGCCGTGAACTGACTCCGAAACCCCTTGTAGTACCGAACTCTGGTGTCCGTTCCGCCTGTTGGCTGTGGCCGACGTGGCTCAGTCGCCGGACCTGACGCAGTATTGGCCGATGCAACCGGCATCACGACCTTCCCGTGTCGAGGTCTCGCGGAGCGAATTCCTCTATCTGTAGAAACCTCGGCCGGAAGCATCGGTTCCGGTCGCGCGTCCGCGGTCATGACGCCCGCGTCGCACCCCGGAAAGTCGGCGGACCAGTACCCCGGGTAGGCGGCCAGGCCGGACTCCGCGGTGTGCCCGCCTGCTTGGGCCGCGTCCGCTGCCGTCACGCACCGGGACCGCGGAGTTCAGCGCGTGCACCGGCAGCCCTCGGGAGCGGCTCGCCCGACCGCGCCGGATGCGCGCCGCCGGATGCGCGAAACGCGGGCAGGGGGCCCGGGTGACCCCGGACCCCCTGGCTGATGTTCAGTTGTGCATGGCCGGTGCGGGCGCGCCCGCACCGGCGCACGTCGATGTCTAGAAGGCCACAGCAGCCGCGCTGCCGTCGGGATCCCGGTCGAACCGGAAGTTGAACCTGCCCTCACCCTTCGAGCAGCTCTGGGTGGTCACGATTTCGCTTCCCCATCCGCTGTCGGTGTCGTCCGCGAGACAGGTGTTCCGCCTGACGGACCTGATCCTGAGCTGGCCCGTGTCGTCCCAGTACTGCATGTCGAAGAGTTGGCCGTCGGTGCCGTCGCAGGGGTATCGGCGAAGCCTTTGGTCCCAGGCGTCCAGACACTGTTCTTTCGTACCCGCTGGTCTCTGGGTCACCCTGATGGTGTAGTTGTTGTTGCCTGCAGGGACGAACCTGAAGTGGCCCCACGCCCCTGCCCGTCTGTTGCGGGACACGATGCTGGCACCATAGGTGGTGGCGTTCTGCGCCTCCACCTCAATGGCGCGGTTGCCGTCGTGGGCGTTGTACAGCGAGACGCCCGCGTTGGCCCGTAGGACGTCGAACATGACGGCGTAGTGGTCGGAGCCGTAGCCTATGGCGGCGCCACCGTAGCCAGGGATCCGTTGGTTGGTCACCATGTAGTCCAGCTCTCCACCAGACTGCTGGGTGGGTTCGTTGGTGACGTATTTGTGCATACCGCGTTCGATCTGGAGGGTGCTGGGGTCGCGGTTGAAGTCGCCCATCGCGGCCCATATGCGGCTTCCCGCTTGACCGGCGATGTTCCGCACCAGCTGTGCGCCGTCGTTGCCCCCGGTCGCCAACGCGTGCACGGTGTAGAAGAGCGTATTGCCTATGGTGATGCCCAAGGCCGGCCGGGACGTCGGAAGCCCGTTGTTGCCATAGAAGGCGGGCCGGGCGATGTGTACCTGGTTGGCGTCGTAGCGGGTCAGGATGGCGAGGTTCACCCGGTTGCCGCCGAAGTCGGTACGCACGAAGTAGATGTGCCAGTCCGCGGCCTGGCCCTGCGGTCGCCAGAGCCACTCCTGTACACGCCACCCGTTCCACTGGTCGTTGCCCGTCAGGTAGGGGCTCGTCCATTCCAGACGCGCGCTTCCCGGCGGTCTGGGGCCGGCCTCCTGCAGCGCGATCACGTTGTAGCCGTGGTTGATGATCTGAACGATGTCGGCCGTCCACTTGCCGTCGCCGCCCTGCATGTTGTACGTGGCGGGGCGATAGTCCGTCACCGCGGCGGAGGCGCGCTGCGGCGCCCCGAGGGTGACGAGCAGGCTCGCCAGCATCGTCACCACGAACAGCGGCACAAGGAATCTCAGCCCTGTTCGACCGCTGCCGCGGCGATGCTGTTTCCCACCGGATGCCCGAGGGAGGGGAATTCTCATCGATTGTCCTTTCTGGCCAGCGCCGATGACGGCGCGAAGGGGTGCGCGAGGGGTCGGCTACGGGACAGTGGCCGTCGTGTTGTCGGTGGAGGCCGGCGTGAGTGGCGTGACCGCTTTGATCACGACCTTGTTCGGGTAGGCGGTGAGCAGCGGATCGGTGACCGATGCCGGGGCGTCGGTCTCCACGACCACGCGGTCGCTCATCGCGTCGTAGCGGACCGTGACGCTGTAGGCGGTGGTGTCGCCGTCGGCCGATACCTGCCGGATGGCCTCGTCCTGGATGTCGGTGATCTGGGCGAGCGTGAACTGGGGGCTCTTGGCGGTGGTGGGGACAGGCCAGTCGGCCGGGACCTCTCCGTACTCGGAGGTCCACCCGGGCGGCTTCTGCAGGTCGTCGATGTCGCCGGCGTAGTCCGACGGGAAGATGATGACCGGTCCGATGGTGGGGTCGTCGAACGCGGCGAGCGCGCAGTTGTAGTCGGCGAGGGCCTGGACCTGCTGCCACGCCAGTTTCGTCGCGGCATCGCTGACACCCGCCGCCGGCGCGACGTCAACGTTCAGCACGTTGTCCACGGTCGCCTGCTCCGGAGCGCAATCGGCCGGTGGCGGGTCGTCGAGCGTGTACCCCTCGAGCACGATCTTGCCGGGGTACTGGGCGACCAGGGGATCGGTGACCGATGCCGGGGCGTCGGTCTTCACCACCATCATGTCGATCGATACGTCGTAGTAGGCGCTCACCCGGTAGTTGGTGTCGTCGTTCGGTTGTATCTGTGCCTTGACCGCGTTCTGGAGATCGGTGATCTGGTCGAACGTGAACTGCTGACTGAACCCGGTGACGGGGACGGGCCAGTCGGTGGGGACCTGCCCGAACTCGTTGGTCCAGTCCGGTGGGCGCTGCAGGTCGTTGATGTCGCCGGTGTAGTCCGACGGGAAGATGACGACGGGCCCGACCTCGGGGTCGTGGAACGATCCGAGCGCGCCGTTGTAGGCGGCCAGGGCCTGCACCTGCTCCCACTGGTCTTCGGTTCCGGTGGCCACGCTGTGTACCTCGGAGGAGGACAGGGCCCGGTTGTAGACGCGGAAGTCCCGCATCCGGCCCTTGAAGTACAGGTCGTTGGAGTACAGCGACCGGCCGATGTAGTCCGCGGTCGTCGTCCCGCCGCCGATCGAGCCCGGGGTGATCGTCACGTTGGTGTTGCGGGCCTTCTCCACCCCGTTCTCGTACAGGATGCCGGTGTTGCCGGTCTGGGTGTACGTGACGTGCTTCCACATGCCGCGTGCCAGCTGGTACGAGGTTGCGGGCCGGGTCTGCTGCTCGGCGGTGAAGGTGGTCTGCGTGATCCCGGTGCGGAACTGGTTCCCGGTGGAGAACAGGTAGCCGTTGCCGCTGGTGCCGCTGGAGTTGCCGAACCCGTAGAGGAAGTACGGCTTGCCCATGGTCGGATCGATCCACACGTCGAAGTCGACGCTGATCGAACTGAGCCCGGCCATGATGTTGTCCGGCACCTTGACGTACGTGTTGGAGCCGTTGAAGGCCAGCCCCTCTTCACCGCCCCATGAGGCGGTGCCGTTGACCGTTCCGTTGCGGCCGTTGCCCGAGGAGTCGGCCGCGACCGTGCCGGACGTCTCGTCGAGCTTGTACCGCAGCAGCAGACCGCTGGTGATCTCGGCCTGGGCCGGCGCGGCGGTTGTCAGCGCGCCGGCGGCCAGCGCGAGGGACAGGACGGCGACGGCGCCGGCGGAGATCCGCCGTCGCAGCGCGGCGCTCGTGCGGACCAGAGGGGGAGCCTCCGTGGCGGCTGGGCCACGATGCAGCGCGGCCATGACGCGGGCGGCCACTCGCCCCGTCCCGGCCACGTTCATTCTTCGCATGGTCTTCCTTCCAGAGCGGTACGCAAAGATCCGATTCGACGGCTGTGGGGCTGCGTAGGTGACGTGTATCCCGGAGGGATGAGGCGAGGTTGCCCGAGGGCATCCGTCGAGGCATTCCAGGGGAGGCTCTGCGGCACCGGGTGTTCCCGATGGCGGGCGACCAGGTGGACCGGGTTCGGTCGCTCATGGCCAGTCGCCGCAGCGAATGGCGAAGACTCGACAGCTGTCGGATGCGGATGCTTCTGTGACAGGGCCCGGCTGCCCGGGTCCCGTTGTACTGGCGCCATGGGACGCCGGGGCGGAAAGGCCGTCGCAGCGGGCCTGGTCCGCCTCGGTGTGGCGTCATGCCGAAAGGATGCGGGCCGCGGCACACCCCGGCCCATGGGTATTTTTACGGGGGTCCTTACGGGGGTTTTACTGCGTGGGTGATTCGTTCGCCGCCCACCAGCCCGCAATCTGGGCACGGGAGCCGAAGCCGAGCTTGGCCCGGATGTTCTCGATGTGGCCGTCGACCGTGCGCGGGGAGAGGACGAGCGAGGCGGCGATCTGCCGGTTGCTCATGCCCTTGGCCACCAACGCGGCCACCTCCCGCTCGCGGCGGGTCAGCGAACTCGGGGCGGTGGCCTGGGCAGCCTGGTCGGTGGCGGTGCCGGTGCCCAGGGCGTAGTCGATGGCCCGGCCGGGGCTGTCGTGGCCGCCTCCGTGGGCGAGTTCCCGCTCGTACGCCACCGCGCCCAGGGCTCCTACGACCGACTCCGCGCACCGCGCGTGGTATTCGACCATCAGCGGGCCGAACGCGGAGAGGCTGGTGCCGAGATCCCGCCACAGGGAACGCGCCGCACCCAGCAGCCGTGCCGCCCGCTCGTACTCGCCGTCGGAGGCGGTGATCCAGGCGAGCAGCTCCAGCATCAGCGCCGCCCCGAGGTGGTCGTTGAAGCCCCGCTCGATCCCGAGCCCGGCCCGGATCAGCGCCATACCGCTCTCGCGGTCACCGCGCACCCAGGCGTCATAGCCCAGCGCCCACAGCGCGTGCGCGCGGCCCCAGCGCTCGCCGTGCGCCTCCGCCACGGCGAACGCTCGCCTGCCGGTCTCCGCCGCACTCGGGTCCCCGAGGTGAGTCTGGGCGATTGCCAGCTGGAACAGCACGAAGACCGACCCGGCTGCCCCCTCGGCCGCCGTGTGGGCGGTGATCGCGCGCTCGTACAAGGGCACTCCCTCGTCCATCCGCCCCTGGAACACCGCCAGCCCGGCGCGCAAGCCCGTCACGTACGCGAGCACCAACGGATCGGTCAGTCGCTCGCCCAGCTCGTCGGCCTCGGCCAGCCATGGCTCGGCCGCCGCGTGATCGCCCTGCAGCAGCGCCACCCAGGCGGCGACCCACAGTGCCCGGGCGCGGGCCCGGGTGGGCTCGGGCGCGGCTGCGAGGGCCCCGGCGAGCCGGCGGCGTCCCTCGCCGAGGAAGCCGCCAGCACACCAGTGGAAGCGCAGCGCGGCGGCCAGCGCAAGTGTGGCCTGCGGGCTGCCGCCGTGGTCGAGTGCCGCCAGCAGGTTGGAGTGCTCGGCGCGGAGGCGGGCCAGGGCCTCCTCCTGGCCGGGGCCGTACCAAGTGTCGGCGACCCGCTCGGCGAGGGCGAGGAAGAAGGCGCGGTGGCGCCGCAGCAGCCGTTGTTCCTCCCTCGATTCGGCGAGCCGGGCTCTGCCGTACTGGCGGATGGTCTCCAGCAACCGGTAGCGCGGCTGGCCCTCGTGCTCGGTGGTCAGGACGACGGACTGGGCGACCAGCCGGTCGAGGAGGTCCAGCACCTCCTGCCGAGCGATACCCGCACCCGAGCAGACGCCCTCGGCCGCGTCCAGCCCGAATCCGCCGGCGAAGACCGACAGCCGGTTCCACAGCCACTGCTCGGCCGGCGTGCACAGCTCGTAGCTCCAGTCGATCAGCGCACGCAGCGTGCGCTGTCGCGGCCGCGCGGTCCGGCTGCCCCTGGTGAGCAGGGTGAAACGGTCCTCCAGCCGGTCCACCGCCTGTTCCACGGTGAGCGTACGCAGCCGGGACGCGGCCAGCTCGATCGCCAGCGGCAGCCCGTCCAGGGCGGTGCAGAGCCGGGAGACCCCGTCCCAGTTCCCGTCGGTGATCCGGAACTCCGGCCGCACAGCGGTGGCCCGGTCCCGCAAGAGCTCGATCGCTTCGTCCGGCACCGACAGGGGCAGAACGGTGAGGACGTGCTCGCCCGCGATGCCCAGCGTATGGCGGCTCGTCGCCAGAATCCGCAGTTCCGGGGCGCCCGACAGCAGGGCGTGCGAGAGCTGGGCGCAGGCGTCCACCAGGTGCTCGCAGTTGTCCAGCACGATCAGCGCGCGGCGCCCAGCCAGATGCCTCGCGAGCTGGTCGAGGGCGGGCCGGGCGCCCAGGTCCGCGACCCCCAGCGCGGTCGCGGCCGCGCTCGCCACCGTCGACGGGTCCCGCACCACGGCCAGGTCGACCAGCCATGTCCCGTCCGGGAAAGCTTTCCTGGACAGAGCGGCCACTTCAAGCGCCAGCCGTGTCTTGCCCACACCGCCGACCCCGGTGAGCGTCAGCAGCCGCGTCGAGCCGAGGACGCGGCGTGCCTCGGCGATGTCGCGCTGCCGGCCCACGAAGCTGGTGAGGGCCACGGGCAGATTCCCCGCTTCCGAGATTACGCTGGTCACGTACCTTTACCTTCCACCCGCCGGGGCTGTCGTCGCAGCGGGTCGCCTTTCGTACCCAAACCCTTCCCAAAGTGGCCCGAACGGGACTTTACTCTCAGCGTGGCGCTCCCTCTTCGCGGCGCCTGGATCCGGCGTCCCTCACCACGGCGGCAGAGCGGCAGGGACATGTCTGTGACCGGAGGTTGACCCGGTCACAGGCACGGTGGCCCTGCGGCCCTGTCACGACGTCAGCCGACGCGGTCGGTCCGGCATGCCATGCCGGACCGACCGCCTGTCGCACGTCGCGCGAGCACACTGCGGGAGGCGGGGAGCCGTAGCTCCGGGCGATCGGCGTCAGTGTCGCTGTTCTCGTGGTCCTCCGCCCCGACCGGTACGTCCACTTCCGCCAGCACGGCGTGGACGTGACCGCTCGAAGCGCTTTCTGCCTGTGCCAACCGACGTGTCTCCCCGACCTCGATCACGCTTTCCCAACAAGCCGGAGGACCAAGCCACTTCGGCTCAAGATGCGCCGATGCTGACGAGGGTGCGCTGATGGACCGCTTCCACGTCACCCACGGCGTCGACGGAGGCCGTCCGGTCCGCGTAGTGGTCGAGCAACGGGCGGGTCTCGTTGTGATAGATCCGGAGGCGATGGCGGATGACGGTCTCGGTGTCGTCGGCCCGCCCCCGGTCCAGCATGCGGCGTACCACCAGGTCGTCGTCGATCCGGAACTCCAGTACCGCGTCCAGACCCTGGCCCAACTCCGCGAGGATCGAGGCCAGCGCGTCAGCCTGGACGATCGTTCGGGGGAACCCGTCGAGAAGGAAGCCGTTGGAGGCGTCCGGTTCGAGCAGCCGGTTCCTGGTCATCTCGACGGTCAGTTCCACGGGGACGAGTTCGCCGGCATCGAGATACTCCTTTGCCGCGAGACCGAGTGGTGTTTCCCGCGCGATGTTGTTTCGGAACAGGTCACCGGTCGAGATATGAGGCACGCCGAACTTACTTGACAGGAGGGCTGCTTGGGTTCCCTTGCCGGCGCCGGGAGGGCCGAGGAGTAGAAGTCGCACGGGCGGGGGTCCTTCGTTTCGGTTCTTGTCAGTCCGTGGTACGCAGCGCGTCGAACACCTTGGGGTCGACCAGGGTGGAGGTGTCACCGAGTTCGCGCCCCTCGGCGACGTCACGCAGCAGGCGTCGCATGATCTTGCCGCTGCGGGTCTTGGGCAGTTCGGGAACGATCACGATCTGCCGCGGCCTCGCGATGGGGCTGATCTCCCGGGACACCTCGGCCTTGAGCTCTGTGATCAGTTCGGCACCGGTGTTCGCGACGCCGCCACGCAGGATCACGAACGCAACGATGGCCTGTCCGGTGGTCTCGTCGGCCGCGCCCACGACCGCGGCTTCGGCCACCGCGCGATGGCCGACCAGCGCCGATTCGACCTCGGACGTCGAAATACGGTGTCCCGACACGTTCATCACGTCATCGACCCGTCCGAGGATCCACAGGTCGCCGTCCTCGTCGAGGCGCGCGCCGTCACCGGCGAAGTACCAGCCGCGATCGCCGTACCGGGACCAGTAGGTTTCCCGATAGCGCTCCATGTCGCCCCAGATGCCCCGCAGCATCGAAGGCCAGGGCTGGTCGAGTACGAGATAGCCGCTGTCGCCCGGACCGAGTGGCTCCGCGGCGTCGTCGACGACCTTCGCCGAGATACCGGGCAGCGGCGTCTGCGCGGAACCGGCCTTGGCGGCGGCCACCCCGGGCAGCGGCGAGACCATGATCGCGCCGGTCTCGGTCTGCCACCAGGTGTCGACGACCGGAGCCGTGTCCTTGCCGATCACCTCGCGGAACCAGCGCCACGCCTCCGGATTGATGGGCTCACCGACGCTCCCGAGCAGGCGCACCGATGACAGGTCGTGGGCGTCCGGAATCTGGCGGCCCCACTTCATGAACGTACGCACGAGAGTGGGCGCGGTGTAGTAGATGGACACCCCGTATTTCTCGATCACATTCCAATGCCGGTGCTCGTCAGGCGAGTCCGGCGTTCCCTCGTACACCACCTGTGTGGCGCGGTTCGAGAGCGGCCCGTACACGATATAGCTGTGCCCGGTTATCCAGCCGATATCGGCTGTGCACCAGTAGACGTCCTTTCCGGCCTTGTGGTCGAACACATAGTGGTGGCTGTATGAGGTCTGGGTGAGATAGCCGCCGGAGGTGTGGACAATTCCCTTCGGTTTCCCCGTAGTGCCCGAGGTGTAGAGGATGAACAGCGGGTGCTCGGCGTCGAACGGCTGGGCCTCGTGCTGGGGGGACGCCTTCGCCACGGTCTCGTGCCACCAGAGGTCGCGCCCCTCGGTCCAGTCGACCGGTGAAGCGGTGCGCTTGACGACGAGTACGTGCTCGACGGACGCGGCGCCGTCGACCGCGGTGTCCACGGCGTCCTTGAGCGCGGCGGCCTTGCCCCGCCGCCACTGCCCGTCGGTGGTCACCACGAGACGGGCCTGGGCATCGTCGATGCGCGAGCGCAGCGCCGTGGCGGAGAATCCCGCGAACACCACGCTGTGGGTGAGCCCGAGCCGGGCGCAGGCGAGCATGGAGACGATCGCCTCGGGCACCATCGGCATATAGATCGCGACCCGCTCACCGGGGACCAGCCCCAGCTGCGTGAACGCGTTGGCGGCGCGGCTGACGTCGGCGAGCAGCTCGGCGTAGGTGATGTCACGGCTGTCGCCCGGCTCGCCCTCCCAGTGGAGGGCGACCTGGTCGCCGTACCCGTCGATCACATGACGGTCTAGGCAGTTGTAGGCCACGTTGAGCTTTCCACCGACGAACCACTTCGCCAGCGGTGCGTCGTCCCAGTCCAGCACCTGTGTCCAGGGCTCGTGCCAGTGGAGCCGGGCAGCCTGGTCGGCCCAGAAGCCCAAACGGTCTTCCTCGGCTGCCGAGTACAGGTCGGGGCCGGCGTTGGCCGAGGCCACGAAGTCCGCCGGGGGCGGGTACGACTGCACTCGGGTGAGACCGTCGTTGGTCGTCCTGGTCATCTGGACCGGTGTTCCCCTCTGTCATCGCTTGTCATCGCTGTGAAGCATCTTCAACCGTGCGGCGTGCGTCAGTTGAGTTCACGGCCGCGGATTCCTTCAAGCCGGACGCGGAGTTCGGCGGACGGTTGGCTTGTGTGAATGGACATGCATGTCCCTTGGGACGTCCACAGTGTGCCGCCCGTCATGCCGGGCCATGTCCCGGCAGTTGGCGGGAATCAACGAGGTATGTCCGCCAACTGGCGTGGGCCACACGGAAAGGGGCGTGACATTGCCACAGAGGGGCGTGAGATTGACATCACAAGAACAGAGGTCCAGGAATAGTTTATGTCACGAACTCTTTGTTGTGTGATCTGAATCTCAATCGGTTCTATTCAAATCAATGTATGCAGGCTACGGCGGCCGGGCGCCGTATCAATGGGGCATGTCGTCCAGAGCGACGGACTGGCTGACGATCCTGGTCGGTTCCGCGACCAGCAGCACGACACTGTGACCGAGGAGATCGGCCTCGCCGGTCTCCCGGAAACCCGCGGCATCGAAGACCTGCCGCACGGCGGTGTCCGCCACGGCCGGTGCGGCGACGACTCGGCGGCACCGCGGATCCGCGGCAAAGAGGGCGGGCGTGAGAGTGCGGAGAAAACCAGGAGCCAGACGCTGCCCCGAGCGGCCGGCTTCACCGATCCTGATGTCCAGCGCGAGATCACGAGCGCCCGGTGGATAACAGCCGCGCAGGGGGTGGCACAGCACCCGGGAGATCTCCAGCCGGAGGACTGCCTCGCCGCCAAGGCCGGCCAGGCAAGCCAGGTAGGCCCGGGTACAGCCGCCGGCGGCAGATGCAGGGCCGATCTCACGCAACGTCCAGCCCTCGCCGAGTTCGGGCGCAGGCGCGGGCGGGCCGGGCACGGTCCCGGGAGGAAGGTGCATATGACGGCTCCGGTCGAGTGGGCGGCGCGGGAGATCGAGGGGCATGTGTCGTACGGGCCGGGCGGCGAGGTCTGCCGGGAGGTGTGCTCAGAGGTTCGCGCCACCGGCGGGACTCTGGAAGCCGCGCACAGCGATGCCGCCGTCCACCGGGATCACCGCTCCGGTGACGTTGGAGCTGTTGACACGGGAGGCGAGGAGCACGTACGGGCCGGTGAAGTCCTCCGGCTCGACGCTGGAGTCGTACAACGGGATCAGCGGGGGCTGTTGCTCCCCGGATGCCTCGTTGCGGGCGAAGGACGCGGCGAGGGTTCTGCCGTCGAGGCCGAGGCTCTCGGGGCCCCTCAGCTGGGTGCGCATGCCGCCGGGGGCAACGCCGTTGACGCGGACCTTGGGGGCGAGTTCGTAGGCGAATTCGCGGAGCAGGCCGAGGCAGGCGTGCTTGCTGGCGGTGTAGAGAGGACCGCCTCCGTTGGTGTGCAGGGAGGAGTTGGACAGCGTCATGATGATGTTGCCGCGGGTGACGACCAGCTCGCGCCAGGCGGCCTCGACGGCAAGGACGTAGCCCTTGACGTTGACGGCGAAGATCTCGTCGAAAGCATCCGCCAACTGTGTGCCGGTGAGTTTGGTGACGCTGCGGTGGTAGTCCCAGATCCCGGCGTTGGGGACCAGGATGTCGAGCTTGCCGAAACGCTCGACGGTGGCCTGCACCGCGCGGTGCAGATCGTCGGTGGAGCGGACGTCGCCGGGCACCGCCAGGACGCGGCCGCCGTGCTCGCCGGCGGCGGCCACGACCTCCGCCAGCTGGTCGGCGTCGGGTCCCAGCACCGCAACGCTCGCGCCTTCGGCCACGTAGCGCAGCGCCACCGCCCGGCCGATGCCGGAGCCGCCGCCGGTGATCAGGGCGACATCGCCCGCCAGCCAGCCCATGGGGTCAGGCCTCTTCGAGGAAGTCGATGACCAGGCGTTCGAACTCGGGCTGCCGCTCCAGCTGGACCCAGTGGCCGCAGTTGCCGAAGACGTGCAGCTGGACATCGCGGATCTGCTTGAGCATCAGCTGGGCGCCGTCGAGGGTGATGGTGCGGTCGTCGCGCCCCCAGAGGAGCAGGGTCGGGGCCTTGATGCGGTGGACGCGCTGCCACAGCGGATCCATGCCGTGCCGCTTGGCGAAGGCGGCGTTGTAGGCGTGGTAGAAGGCCGTGTGCGAGGCTTCCAGGGATGCTTCGTACCGGGCCTGGACGGTGTTCTCCCAGCGCTTCGGTTCGGCGGTCATGACGCGGACGAAGTCCCGCATCTTCTTCACCGTGGGGCCTTCGCCGTTGTAGTAGCGGAACATCGCCTTCTGGCCCTCGGTCGGTGTCGGCCCGAACGGCAGCCAGCCGCCGCCGGGTGCCATCAGCACCAGCTTCTCGACCCGCTCGGGGACGGCGAGGGCGGTGGCGAGGGCGGCGGCGCCGCCGAGGCTGTTGCCCAGCAGGTGGAAGCGCTCGATGTGCAGGGCGTCCAGGGCTTGGAGCAGGGCGTCGACGGTGATGTCGGTGATGGAACGCTCGTCGAGGTCCTGCTCGGTGGGCCGGTAGCTGCGGCCGAAGCCGGGCTGGTCGGGGAGGATCACCCGGTGGTGCGCGGCCAGTGCCGGCAGGTTCTGCGCGTAGTTGGCGATCCCGTCGGCGCCGGGTCCGCCGCCGTGCAGCATGACCAGGGCCGGGCCGTCGCCCGCCTCGGTGACGGAGATCGGGCCGAGGGAGGTCGGCACGGTGTGTTCGACGAGCTTCGGCTCTTCAGCAGTGGTCACAGTGGGTCCTCGGGGGAAGGGGAACTAGAAGAAGGTGCTGATGTTCTTGGCGAGCAGGACGTTCTGGTCGAGGAGGATCGTGCGGCGGGCGATCAGCAGACTTCCGTCGCCGTCTCGGCGCAGGAGGTCGGTACGGGAGCCCGCGTAGAGGTCGACCTCGCGTTCCAGGCGGTTTCGGTAGCACAGAAACGCGGACTCGGCGACGTAGTGGCCGGGGCGTTCCTCGTCGGGGCGCACCATGACGTTGGTGATGAGGTGGCGGGTGCGGGACGGCGGGTCCTCGGCCCAGGCCATGCCGGAGTCGAAGCGGCGGATGCGCCACTGCAGGCTGGCCCTGGTCTCGTCGAAGATCGCGACCTCACCGGCCGCGCCGTCGGCGAGCGACTGCTGGCGGCGCAGCCGGTTGGTGCGCACCGGCGCCCAGTAGTGCAGGTCGTCGGCGAGCAGTTCCAGCCAGTCGGCGTACCGGTGCTGGTCGAGCAGTTGTGCTTCGTAGGTGTACAGCCGCTGTACTTCGAAGTGCAGCCGCAGGTCGTCGTCGAGTCGTGCGGCGGGATCCGCGGGAGCGGCTTGGGGCGAATGCGTTGTCATGCTTCCTCCTGGCCGGCCGCCGTTGCGGGTGGTGCGGCGCGTGGTGGTCGGGGTGGGCCGGCCCCGGTCTCAGACGCGCAGCAGGGCGCGCAGGTCGGCGGTTTCGTCGGCGAGACGGGAGGGGTCGACCGGTGCGGCGCGGTCGATGATCCGTCGTGCGGTCCTGATGTCGCGGCCTCGGTCGATCGCCGCGGCTGCCACCAGGTGGTCGCCGCGCAGCCCGAAGACGGTGAAGGATCCGTGGTCCGGTGCGCCGCGCAGCACGGTGCGTTCGGCGTCGGCCATGGTGCCGACCGCCTCCAGCCGGGAGCCGTGGCGGTCCGACCAGAACCAGGTCGTCTGCCCGGCCGGTGGCGCGGCGCCGAGGAGTCCGGCGGCCGCGGCCTGGCCGTCGCGCTGTGCGGCGTCCCAGTGCTCGTGGCGCAGGGTGTGTCCGTCGCGGCGGGCCAGGTCGCCGACGGCGAGGACACGCGGGTGAGAGGTGCGCTGCCGGTCGTCGACGACGACGCCGTTGCCGGTGTGCAGTCCGGCCGCCTCGGCGAGTGCGGTGCCGGGCCGGATGCCGATGCCCACCACGACCGTGTCGGCGGCCAGCGGCGCGTCACTGCCGGTGGTGTGCACGAGCACCTCGTCGGCTGCCGTCCTGCGTTCGATACGCTCGACGCCGCCGGTGACCAGGCGGATGCCCGCCTCGGCGTGTCTGTGGTGCAGTGCCCGCGCGATGTCGCTGCCCACCGCGGCGGCCAGCGGTACCGGTACCGGGTCGATCAGAGTGACCCGGCAGCCGAGTGCCGCCGCGGCGGCTGCGGTCTCGGCGCCGATCAGGCCGGCCCCGACGACGGCCACCCTCGCCCCGGGCAGCAGCCGCTCCCCCAGGCGCAGGGCGTCGTCCCAGGTCCGCAGCGTGTGCACGGCTCGGTCGTCGCCGCCCTCGACGGGCAGGGCGCGTGGTGTGCCGCCAGTGGCCAGCACCACCCGGTCGGCGGTGATCCGTCGTCCGTCCGCCAGCTCGACGGCGTCTTCGGCAGGGAGCAGCGCGGTGACGACGGCGCCGGTGCGGAGTTCGACGGCGTTGTCCGCGTACCAGGCGGCCGGGCGGAGCAGGAGATCCTCGTAGCGGGCCTTGCCGAGCAGTACGTCCTTGCTCAACGGGGGCCTGTCGTAGGGCAGTCCGTCCTCGGCCGACAGCAGCAGCAGGTCGCCGTCGAACCCCCCGGCGCGCAGTGCGTCACAGGTGGAGACGCCGGCCAGGCCTGCCCCGACGACGACGATCCGGTGCGGCGTGCTCATCCGGTGGGCTCCTGCCCCGGGTAGAGCCAGACGGCGCCGGAGCGGACCTCGACGCGGTGGGTGCGCATGCCGATGGTGGCCGGCATGCACTGGGCTTCACCGGTCCGGAGGCAGAAGCGGGCGCTGTGCAGCGGGCATTCGACCTCGCCGCCCTCGATCCAGCCGTCGGAGAGGGACGCCCGGCCGTGGGTGCAGGTGTCGTCCAGGGCGTAGTAGGTGTGCTCGTCGTGGAAGACGGCGATGGCGTCGTCGTGGCCGGTGAGCTCGGCCTCGACCTTCAGTGCCTCGCCCTCGGGGATGTCGCCGAGGGCCGCTACGCGAATGCCGGTTTCGGTGGTGCTGGTCATGACGGGTCCTTCTCGTGCCAGGCAGGGGTGTTCATCAGGTCTCGCCAGCGGGCGTAGAAGCCGCGGGCGGCCCCGTCGGTGTAGAGGCGGCCGGTCGTGCCGGGGTGCACCCCGTCGTCCGCCTCCAGGCCCAGGCCCATCTGGTAGTTGAGGGTCATCGAGCCGGCCATGAAGCCGTGCGCCGTGGCCTGGACCTCGCTCCAGTTCTCGCCGTCGTCCTGCTCGAAGATGCCGGTGGGGCCGAAGGTGCGCAGGTTGTAGAGGCGCTGCGCGTTTTTGACCTCGTCGGGCATCGACCTGTCGACCAGGGTCCAGGCCCAGACCTCCATCTTGTCCGGGCCCTTGGGGTGCCAGACGCGGATGCTCCCGTTGACCGGGAGGTAGGAGAAGTTCGGGAAGACCGTGGCATGACCGGTCGTCATCGGTCCCTCGACCCGGGCGTCGCCGAGCCGCTCACGCAGCTTCTCGTAGTCGTAGTACTGATGCACGACGCGGTCGTCGAAGCGGCTCTTGGGGTGGGTCGGGAAGCCGTGGCCGTGGCCGAGTTCGTCGGAGTACTGCCGCCCCGGTGTCTGCACGATCTCGGTGCTGGGGCCCTTGCCGGTCGGTGACATGACCATCAGGGCGGAAGCGTGCGAGATGTTGACGTGGTACCAGTCGGAGGCGAACTGCTCGGCGGCCAGCTTCCAGTTGCCTTCGAGCACCCACTTGTGGACGCCGCCGATGACCTCGGTGCCCTCCGGGTCGCGGTCGAGCATCGCGTCCATGTACCAGGTCATCCCGCCCAGCGCCGCGGCGAGCGAGGGAGCACCCGGGTTCCAGGTGGCGAAGACCAGCCCCTTGTACGTGTCCAGCTGGGCCACCTCGGTCAGGCCCCACTGCTCCTGGTCGAAGTGGGCCGGATAGTCCTCGCGGTTGGGTACGTTGACCAGTTTGCCGGAGGTGTCGTACGACCAGCCGTGGTAGCTGCAGGTGAAGGCCTTGGTGGCGCCGGCGTCCGCGCGGCACACCCGCATGCCGCGGTGACGGCACGCGTTGAGGAAGGCACGCAGCTTGCGGTCGCGGCCCATGGTGACGATGACCGGGTCCTCGCCCATGTATGTGGTGAAGAAGTCGCCGGGCTTGGTGAACTGGCTCTCGTGCGCGAGGAACAGCCAGCTGGGCGCGAAGACGCGGCGCAGTTCCTGCTGGTAGAGGGCGGAGTCGGCGAAGATCGTACGGTCGACCAGGCCGTGCTCCAGGTCGAAGTGGCCGCTGACGTCGGAGACCTTCATGCCCCCTGCCTCTCGGGGCGGCGGTGGCCCCACAGGCTGGTGCCGTCGACACGGGTGGCGGTCCACGGATCGGAGACGGTGATCGCGCCGTAGCCGTACTCGACCTCGAACCCGGACGGCGTGACCGCGTAGAAGGACAGCATCCTGTCGTTGCTGTGCCGGCCCAGCGTCAGCGCGATGGGGGTCCCGGAGTCCTGGGCGCGGTCGTACGCGTACCCGACGGTGTCGTAGTCGTCGGCCTCCAGCATGAAGTGGAACAGTTCCCCGGGGTCGATGTCCTTCTTCGGCTTGCGTTCCGGGTCGATGACCAGGCCCGCGAAGGCGAGGCTGTGGTGGCGCGGGTTGGTGTGCAGGAACGCGATCCGCTTGCGGCCCAGGTCGCAGAAGTCGCTGGGGCGGAAGCCGAGCAGCTGCGTGTAGAAGCGGTAGGTCGCCTCGAAGTCGCCGACGTTGAACACCACGTGGCCGAGGCCCTGGTCACCGGTGACGAAGCGCGCGCCGGTGGGCGAGACGAACGGGGTGACCGCGGTGCGGGCTCCGTGGAAGATCTCCACGCGGATGCCGTTCGGGTCCTCGATGTGGATCAGGCCCAGCACGTCGCGCTGCCGCAGCAGTTCGTCGTCGGCGTGCTTGACAGTGACCCCGGCCGTCTCCAACTCGGCGACGGCAGAGGCCAGTTCGGCCGGTCCCGGCACCTCCCAGCCGACGTATCCGAAGGCCTCGGTGTCGGCCTCGTGCAGCGCGATGCGCCAGGCGCGTTCGTCCGCGCGCAGCAGCAGTCCGTCATCGGTCGTGGTGACCCGCAGCCCCAGGACGTCCTCGGCGAAGGTTCGCCACTGATCGATCCTGCCGGTGCGGAGGCCGAAGTAGCCCAGTCCGCTCAGTTGCATGACGGCTCCGTTCTTGCTTGCTTGCTCACTCGTGGTTCAGTGGACGGTGGCCGTCAGAGCCGGCAGCCGCCCGGAGCGCACGGACAGCGTGCTGCCCGGGGTCAGTGGCACGGCGGCGTCCACCGCTCCGGCCATGACGAGCTCGCCCGCCTCGATGCCGACCCCGTAGGCGTAGAGGGTGCGCGCCAGCCAGGCCACCGGCTCCAGCGGATCGCCGAGGAGTGCCGCGCCGGCCCCTGCCGCCACCCGCCGCCCGTCGACAGACATCTCCACGTATTCGTCCTTGAGATCCCGCAGCAGCTCCGGAGTGGCCTCGATCGCGGGGCCGGCGACGACTCGGGCGGACGAGGCGTTGTCGGCGACCGTGTCGGCCAGCTCGATCTTCCACTCCTCGATCCGGCTGTCGATCACTTCCAGCGCCAGCAGCGTGTGCGACACGGCGGCACGAGCGTCGTCCGCGGTCACGTCCGGGCCGTACAGGCGCTTGCCGAGCACGAAGGCGATCTCGGCCTCGGCGCGTGGTGCGATCAGTTCGCCGGTGCGGATGACCCCGCTGTCGGCGATCACCATGCGGTCGAACAGCACCCCGAAGTCGGGCTGGTCCACACCGAACTGACGCTGCATCGCCTGTGAGGTGAGGCCGATCTTCCGTCCGACAAGCTGCTCCCCGGCGGCGAGGCGCGCCCTGGTGTTGGCGTCCTGAACGGCATAGGCCTCGGCGACGGTCAGTCCCGGGTGGAGCCGGGTGAGGGGCTCCACCGGGCTGCGGTCGGCCTCGGCCTTCCGCAGTACGGCGGCGAGTTCGTCGGGGACGACGCTCGGCGCGCTGTCGTATCGCTGCATGACCACAGCAGACGCCACTGGGCACGTGAGAGCCAGAACTCGTGCCGAGATGCGGCACATCGTGATGAGTGCAGGCCGGGCGAGGTGCCGCCGCTCCTCCGCCGGCTCGCACGGACCCGACTGCCGACACCCTGGAGTCGCATCCGTGCCGCGCGCCGGAACACTCGCTGGATCAATGGGGCACGCCGAGGGTTGTCTTCGTTCACATGCCCGCGGATCCCGCATACCCGCGGATACAGACAGCTCATGGAGGACCGATGCTTGCCGCCGTTGCCGTACACCAGGACCCGGACGATCCGCTGAGCGGTCTGGAACTGCGCGAGGTGCCCGACCCGAAGGCACCCGAGGGATGGGCTGTCGTGCGCGTGGTCGCGGCGGCGCTCAACCATCACGACCTGTGGACCCTGCGCGGTGTGGGGCATCCCGCGGACCGGCTCCCGATGGTTCTGGGGTGCGATGCGGCAGGTATCGACGAGGACGGCAACGAGGTGGTCATCCATCCGGTCATCGGTGACCCGGCCGCCGGTGGCGGTGACGAAACGCTCGATCCGGGGCGAGCCCTGCTCTCCGAACAGCACGACGGGGCGTTCGCCGAGCTGCTCTGCGTGCCGCGCCGCAATCTGGTCCCCAAGCCCGCGTCCTTGTCGTTCGAGGAGGCGGCGTGCCTGCCGGTGGCGTGGCTGACCGCATACCGCATGCTCTTCACCCAGGCCCGGATCCGCCCCGGTGACCGAGTGCTGGTGCAAGGGGCGGGGGGCGGCGTCGCCACCGCGGCCATCGCACTCGCCTCCTCCGCCGGCGCGACGGTCTACGCCACCAGCCGGTCCGAGTCCAAGCTGGCGGCCGCGCTGGAGCTCGGCGCTCACCACGTCGCGCTCTCGGGCGCCCGCCTCCCGGAGCGGGTGGATGTGGTCGTGGAGACCGTCGGCGAGGCCACCTGGGAGCATTCGCTCAAGTCGCTGCGCCCCGGCGGCACCGTGGTGGTGGCCGGGGCGACGAGCGGCGCGAGCCCGTCGGCCCACCTGGACCGGATCTTCTACCGGCAACAGCGGGTGCTCGGCTCCACCGGCGGGACCCGGCAGGAGTTCGTCTCACTGCTCCGCTTCATGGAGAGCGCGGGAATCCGGCCCCAGGTCGATCGCGTCCTGCCGCTGTCCGACATCCATTCGGGCTTCCGGGCGATGCTCGACGGCGAGCTGACCGGCAAGGTCGTCATCCGTGTGAGCTGATACCTGCGATCGCCCGCGGCGCGGCTCCCTCACCGTTACGGAGGGTGCGCGCGCCGCACCCACACGCAACCCCCGAACGGCTCGTACAGATCGTCCCACGAGGGGCGTTTACAACCCCCGAATGGTCACCTAAAGTTGACGCACGTCCACTCTGATGGTCGCCCATACCGAGTACCGGAGGCTGCCATGCCCTCTCAGGAGTCCCCCGTACAGATCACCGGCCTCGACCCGGCAGGTGACCCGGAACAGCAGACGGCCGTCGACAAGGCACTGGCACTCCTCATGTCACTCGCGGAGCAGCAGCGAGAGATCGGCGTCAGCGAACTGGCCCGTCGCACCCAGCTGACCAAGTCCACGGCGTTTCGGCTGCTGGGCATCCTGCACCGCAACAAGGTCGTCGAGCGGGTCGGCAGCAACTACCGGATCGGCACACACCTGTTCGACATCGGTAGCCGCGCCTACGGGGCGACCGCCCTGCTGCAGGAGTGCCTGCTGCCCTATCTGGCCGACCTGTACGAACTGACCCACGAAACCGTGCACCTGGCGGTTCTGCACGACACCGAGATCGTCTACGTCGACAAGATCCACGGCCATCGGGCAGCACGCTCGCCCGCGAAGGTCGGCGCGCGGATGCCCGCGTATTGTACCGGAGTGGGCAAAGCCCTGCTGGCCTTCGACGACGACGCGGCCGAGCTCGCCATCAGCCAAGGTCTGTTCCGGCGCACCGAGTACACCCTGACCGATCCGGCGCTGTTCCGAGGCGAACTGCGTCGTATCCGTCAGAGCGGGATCGCCTACGACCGGCAGGAGGCCGCGCCCGGCCTGGCCTGCGTCGCCGTGCCCATCATGGGCAGCCTCGGGCGTCCGGTGGCCGCGCTGTCGGTTGCCGGCGCAGACCACCGGTTCGATCCGAGTTCCTTCGCCCCGGCTCTACGACGGGTGGCCTACGACGCCGCGCGGGCCCTGGCCGCGGCAAGGGCCCGCGCGTCAATCCGGGCTCACGCACCCGAGGGCGCGGCACAGGCACTCATCCGCCCCTGAGCCGTCACGTTCAGGCAGTCCTACCAGCCGCTTCCCTGAGTTCCAGCGCCACGTCCACGATCATGTCCTCCTGGCCACCCACCACGCGGCGACGGCCGAGTTCGAGGATGATGTCGGACTCGGACACCCCGAAACGCTGAGCGGCGCGACGTGCGTGCAGCAGGAACGAGCTGTAGACGCCGCCGAAACCGAGCATCAGGCTGCCCCGGTCCAGCGACGGCAGCCGGCCGGCGCACTCCCTGGCCACGACGTCCTCGGCCACATCGGTCAGGGCCAGCACGTCGATGCCGGTCAGCGCTCCCGCCCGCTCCAGGGCCGCGGCCAGCACCTCCGTGGCGGCATTGCCCGCGCCGGCGCCCAGGCCGTGGAGCGAGCCGTCCAGGATGACAGCACCCGCCTCCGCAGCGGCAAGCGCGTTCGCCACACCACAGCCCAGATTGTTGTGGGCGTGCATGCCGAGCGGCACCATCTCACCGAGTTCCGCACGCAACGCCTGTACGCGGTGCGTGACCTGGTGCGGCAGCAGGGCTCCTGCCGAATCGACCACATACAGAGTGTCGGCTCCGGCATCGCTCATGATCCTGGCCTGCGCCGCGAGCCCCTCCGGGGAGATCATGTGGGAGAGCATCAGAAAGCCGACCGTCTCCAGCCCGAGTTCCTTGGCAGCCTTCAGATGCTGGACGGCGATATCGGCCTCGGTGCAGTGCGTGGCGATCCGGACGACGTCGATTCCCGCGTCCACCGCTTCCTTCAGGTCCTCGACGGTGCCGATGCCGGGCAGCAGCAGCGCGGCGAGCCGGGCGTGTGTCAGCTCTTCGCGCGCCTCCTTGATCAACTCGATGTCGGACGTGTGGCTGAAACCGTAGGTGAAGGACGAGCCGCCGAGCCCGTCTCCGTGCGTCACCTCCACCAAAGCCACCTGAGCGGCATCCAGCCCTCGGGCGACGGCGCGCACCTGTGCCGTCGTGAACTGGTGCCCGACCGAGTGCGAACCATCGCGCAGGGTGGTGTCGCAGACCAGCACCTCACGACCGGCCAGCGGGCCCTGGGTGCCGTCGCCGGTCACGGGTGAGTCGATCACGGACGGGCCACGCCGCTGGGTCATCTCTGCACTCCGCTTGATGTCGGTCATCGTCGTCCCGCTCCGGCCAGGGCGGGCGCCAGCCGCTCGGCGGTGGCGACGGCCGCCGCCGTGATGATGTCGAGGTTGCCGGCGTACTCGGGCAGGTAGTCCCCGGCGCCGCGCACCTCCAGGAAGACGCTCACCTTGGTGGTGCCGCCAGGGCCCAGGCCGGGCTCGATCAGAGGGCCGGCAGTGATCCGGTAGCCGGGCACGTACGAGGAGACGATCTTGGCCATGTCCTCGATCGACCGCAGCAGTTGCTGTTCGTCGAACGCCGGGTCCACCCCGCAAAGCACCGTATTGCGCATGATCACCGGCGGATCGGCCGGATTGAGGACGATGATCGCCTTGCCCCGCCCGGCTCCGCCGACCCGCTCCAGCGCCGACGCCGTCGTCTCGGTGAACTCGTCGATGTTGGCCCGCGTACCCGGCCCGGCCGCGCGGCTGGAAATGGTGGCCACGATCTCCGCGTAGACCACCGGGACGACCCGGCTGATCGCCGCCACAATGGGTACGGTCGCCTGCCCTGCGCAGGTGACGAGGTTCAGATTGGGCTCCGCCCTCACCTGGTCCAGGTTGACGGCCGGAACGACGAAGGGTCCCACCGCCGCGGGCGTCAGGTCGAGCGCGGTCAGTCCGGCCGCACGGTAGCGCGGGGCGTTGGCCGCATGGGCGCCCGCCGAGGTCGCCTCGAAGACGAGGTCGAACTCCTCGGCGCGCTCGAGCAGTCGCGCGACGCCGTCGCTGGTCGTCTCTATGCCCATCTCACGGGCTCGGGCGAGGCCCGGTGAATCGGGATCGATCCCCACCAGAAGCCCGGCCTCCAGTCCAGGGGACCGCTGGATCTTGGCAATCAGGTCGGAGCCGATATTGCCCGAACCCACCACCACGCAACGAAGTACCACTTGGCACCGCCTTCTCGATCGGCTGGTGCCACCGTCACTCCAGGCCCGGGTCCCAGCCAACCACCTGTGCCGTCCCGCGAAACGCGGTGATCAGCCGTGTGGTGCCGCGTTGTCCGAACCGTTGACATGCGTCCGCGTCGCACCGATCCCGCCGGTGCCCGGCTGCACCCTGGGGACGCTCACCACCAGGTGCAGCAGACTCTCTCCCTCCAGCGACTCGTAGACATGCGGCCGATCACCCGGGTACCGGACGAAATCGCCCGCCCCCAGCTCCACCGGGCTCTCGGCCGGACCCACCCGCACACGGCCGCTGATCACATACAGGTGTTCCAGGGTGCCCACCGGATGCGGCTCCGACAGCGCACCGGCTGCCGCCTGCCCCGCCTTGACGCGGAGCAGATAGTTCTCGATGACGCCGGACCCGTAGACATGATCCAAGGAGCGGGTCTCGAATCCGCTGTGCTCGTCCCACACGACCTCGCCGGCGCGCTGGACGGTCATCACCTGCTCGCGCTCGGCCACTATCCGAGTCACCGGAACACCGAGGGCGGACGCGATGGCGAACAAGGTGTCCACAGTCGGATTACCGACGCCCTGTTCCAGTTTCGACAGCGTCTGCTTGGCCAGACCCGCCCGGCGGGCGAGCTCGGCCAGGGACAACCCTCTCTGCTCTCGAAGGACACGCGTGTTCCGCGCGACGACGGCGTTTCCGGATGACATGGAGACACTGTATGTGGAGCGCCCCAGCGCGCTGAAGAACAAGGGTGCCGGGATCCCCGGTGCGGCTACCTGCTCGTGGCTGTCGGTCTGGGGCGCAAGCACGTCTTGGGACACTGCCGCTTGGGAGGAAGATCGTTTCGAAGCCGTGGACTCCGCTCGGCCCGATGTGCAGTTCGGCGGAGTCGCCAGCCTGCCGGCCGCGGCTGGCGTAGTCGACGGCCTCGTCGCGGAACCCTCCGACCTCGCCCACGTCGATGAAGGCCGAAGGCCGGCCGCCACGTCCTGTCACGCGAGCCGCACGAGGCCGAGTCGCCGTCCGGGCACCTCGACACCGAGCGTCTTGCCGCTCCCATCTAGGCTTCGTCGCCGCAGACCGCCGGTCCCTGTGCGGCTCGCTCATCATGATCGGCACTGCGCAGCGGCTCCTGACCGACCTCGACGTACCGTTCGAACGCGCCCACCAGGAACTCTTCTTCACCGACGACGAGCCGGTCCGGCCCATGCGGCACCAGGCGCACCGACCGACAGGCCGGTCGCCAGGTCACCATCACGCCCGACGACCGCTCCACCACTGCCTCGCTCGCCCGCGGGTCCACAGTCCTGGACGGGGCGTCGCACATCCGGCCCGACACACCCTGCGCGAGCAAGGGGGCGTCTGCGGCACCCACCGTGCTCCTCTCTATCGAGTGACTCCGGGGAGAAATGTGGTCGTTGACAGTCGAGGACAACGAGGCCGATATGCGTCGCCGCCATGCGCTCGAATCCACAGCGGCAGCCACCGGTTATGTGGTGACCTGCCACACGTTTCCGGTGTCCCCCAGGCTGACCGTCGGCTCCGACATCTGGGCACGGACTATGTGGATCACCCCGTGCGCGCAAGCGCCATTTGACGTGACGTGGAGCCATATCGACACCACTTGGCGCCTACTGCCCGTCGCGAGCACCGTCCATCATGCAGGCCAGGGCCACGACGCGGTGGCTCTGAATGCGAGGAGTACGAATGGCCAAGACCAAGCTCGCGCGCCCGCCATACGATCCAGAACTCGTCCCGGCGCTCACGGTCCTGTCCGAGACCATCCCGGCATCGATCACACCCGACCTCATCGAGACCATCCGTGCACAGTCGGCGGCCGGCCAGGCCGCAGCGAATGAAGACCTGAGCCGGGGCGGATCCATCGAGCTGGAGGAACGAACCGTCCCCGGGCCCGACGGCGCACCGGACATCTCACTCCTGATCGGCCGTCCGACGGGGCTCTCCACGCCTGCGGCGGGGATCTATCACACTCACGGTGGCGGAATGATCGTGGGCGACAAATGGACTCAGGTCGGCGATCTCCTTGACTGGGCTGTGCAGTTCGGGGCCGTCGTGGTCTCGGTGGAGTACCGGCTGGCGCCCGAGCACCCTGATCCCGCACCTATCGAGGACTGCTACGCCGGGCTGGTCTGGACCGCCGAGCACGCCGTCGAACTCGGCATCGCCCCGGAGCGCCTGCTGATCGCGGGCACCAGCGCGGGCGGCGGGCTGGCGGCAGGCACTGCCCTGATGGCCCGTGACCGGGGCGGTCCGGCCCTGTTCGGACAGCTCCTGATGCAGCCGATGCTTGACGACCGGATGCACACCCACTCCAGCCGCATGCTCAACGGAGACGCGACCTGGGACAGCACCTCCAACCGCACGGGCTGGACCGCGCTGTTGGGCGATCGGCTCGGCGGACCGGACGTGTCCATCTATGCCGCGCCGGCACGCGCGACGGACCTTTCCGGTCTTCCGCCCGCGTTCATCGACATCGGATCAGTGGACACCTTCCGGGACGAAGCCGTCGCCTACGCCGGTGGCATCTGGCAAGCGGGCGGGTCCGCGGAACTCCATGTCTGGCCCGGTGGCTATCACGCATTCAACGTCCTCGCGCCTCAGGCCGCGCTCTCGAAGGCCGCGAACTCCGCCCGGACCGAATGGCTTCGGCGCGCCCTCGGCGCCTGAGACGCTCTACGCCCTGGCAGTCGCGCGGACGCGGACACTGCGTCCCGTGCCACTGCCTGGCGCGTTGTATTTCGGGGTGGCCGTCAAGGTGCGTCCGCCAATCTGATGAGCCCCTCCATCAAGGCACGGACGGCCGCCTCGTCCCGGGCCTGCAGGGACGACACCAGTTCCTCATGCATGGCCACGACCCGGTCCGAATCCTGGAAGTCATGGCTGGCGTCAACCAGCAGGGCGAGTTCGGTGAGCACTTCATGCTGGTAGCGGGCCAGCACGGAGCTGCGTGCGGCGTGCCCCATGCCGTAGTGAAAGCGCAGATCCGCGTTGAGCCATACGGCCATGTCGCGATCACGGTGCGCTGCTCGCATCTCGTCGAGGCAGGCCCTCATGTGCTCAACGTCGGCGGCCGTGGCGTTCAACGACGCCAGGACCGCCAGAGGCACCTCGATCGCCCTGCGTGCCTGGACGAGCTCGGTATGCGCCCGTGAGCGCCATGTGTCGGAGTGCCGCGACAGCATCCGGAGCAGCTCTCGCGGGATGTCGTCCCGGATGACGCGGATGCCCCCGCTGTTGCCGCGGGTCGACTTGACGATGCCGTGCGACTCGAGGATCTTGATCGCTCCGCTGACGGTGCCCTGGGACACACCAACACTTTGGGCAAGGGCCCGAGCAGGTGGCAGGTGATCGCCACTGCGGTACGCGCCGGAGCGGATCGCCAGGACGATCTGATCGACCACCGCGTCAGGCCCCCGGCCGCCGTGGGAGTCCGCTGTCCCGAAGCGGAAATCCAGACGCGCCGCGCTCATCACACATCCCCGGTCGATCGGTAAGGACGAGGTGCGCGCACCTCGCCCAGCCTGATGGTTGACCGCCAAGGCTAGACGGCCCGTTCATCAAGCGCTAATTGAATTATTCATAAAAATGAACAATGACACCGGATGGTGCCCTTCATCCACCACGCGAAGGACGGTAGGGCCGGTGGAAGCTCGATGAAGATCACGGATGTGGAAGTTCCGACGGTGATGCTCCCCCGGGAGAGCACCACGCCCTGAGCGACGCGGACAGCACCTGCCAAGCGACGATCGTGCGCATCACTGCGGACAACGGAGTCGTGGGATACGGGCAGGCCGAGGTTCCCCAGCGGTCGTACAGGGACCATGGCCGCCCCACCGTTCGGTTTCGCTCACGAATGGCTCGTAGGAAGCCGCCGTCTCTCAATCGATCTCAGCGAAAACCCAGGAACCGAAAAGCCCGACAGCCTCGGTCTGTCCAACCGTTTCGAGCCCGTCGCCACAACCTGATCAGGATCTCGACTGCAGGTCATCTTCATGTCAGCCCCACCCCACGAGTTCAACCCCGGCAGGTGATCGACGAGGTGGTACGGATACGTTCCGCCATGCCGCAGCAGCCAGGGAAACCGATCTCTCCGGGCTACCACCGGCATTCATCGACGTCGACTCCGTCGAGTTCTTCCGTGACGACGTTTGCCTTGCAGGCCGATGCGACGGTCGAGGCAGTCGTGCGTTGCTCCGTTTCCACCCCGCGCGGGAGGTTCCGGCTCCCTGAATCCCGTTGCCTGGAGAAATGCACCGAAACGTCATGCTGTCGCGATCCTGAGGCGGCCATGATCGCCCTCTGCGGGACACCTCACCAGTTGGCGTCGCTGTAAGGCATTCGGCCGCCAAACGGCGCCCGGCCGCCGCCGTCGTCCGAGGCAGACTGGCCTCATGAACGTCGAGTCCGGCCATCCGCGAAGGAGGAAATCGCCTACGCGAGTCAGATCTGGCTGGCGGGTGGCACTGCGGAGCTGCACGTCTGGCCCGGCGGCGTTCACGGACTCGGTCAGATCGTCTATCGGCGGCTGTCTCGCAGACCGACATCGCCACGCGCACGGACTGGGTTCGCAGGCTGCTCGCACCCTGGACGACCGGCACCCTACGGGCCCCGGTCAAAAGGACCGAGGATCCCGAGCCGTACCTCTCCGTGGCTTCCCGCGCCCCTGCAACCCACCACCCACGGGCTGAGCGTCCGTACCCGACCTGATCTAGCGACTGAGAGTTCAAAGGAGAACGATGCAGAAGCTGCCCGAATCCAAGATCACCGAGATCGACGCCCACGAGGTCCTGGTGCCGATGCGCGACGGCACTCGGCTCGCCACGTCGGTCTACGCCCCTCGAGGCGGCGGTGTGTGGCCCACCCTCCTGCTGCGCACCGGGTACGGCAAGGATGAGACGTACTCCGGGCTGGACTCATGGGGGAAGGAAGCGGCGGCTGAGGGGTACGTGATCGTTGTCCAGGACCTGCGTGGACGCTACGGCTCCGAAGGTGCCTTCGAGCTTGCCGACGACGACCGGGACGACGCGCACGACACGATCGACTGGATCGTGTCGCAGCCGTGGTCGGACGGCGGAGTGGGCCTGGCCGGGAGCTCGTTCCTCGGGCTGACCACGCTGCTGGGCGTTGTAGGCGGCCATCCGGCTGTCCGTGCTGCCGTTCCGGCGGTGGCGGCCGGGCCGTTCGACGGATACGGCTACTTCGGTCCGGGTGTGGTCCAGACGGACGCGTTGCTGCTCTGGCCGATCGCCAGTCTGCTTGAGGACGTCCTCAAGCAGACAGGGGAGAAGGTCGACGACCCCGCCATCACCCGGATCATTGATTTTCCGCTTCGGACGGTCGCCGCCGCACTCATGGCGCAGGAGGACGTCACCCCCGATCAGGTCGCCGAACTCATGAGACGGCTCCCCGAGCTGATGGCCGAGCAGTCCGTCGCAGCGGAAGCGATCTACGAAAAGAGCCCGCACGAACTGGTTTCCTGGCTGTCGGGCCACCTGCCGTGGGTGGGTGAGTGGGTCGCCCATCCGGATCCCCGCGACCCCTATTGGGCGCGTCGGGACCCCACGTCGGGAATGGGCAGCGTGACTGTGCCCATGCTGCACGCCGGAGCCTGGCACGACATCTTCATCCGGGGCACGATCCGCAACTTCCTGCGCGTTCAGCGGAATCCCGGTGCCGGCCCGCAGAAGCTCGTCATCTCGCCGTACACCCACTTCGGACCGCTGGCACCCGCCTCCGAGTGGACGCCGGCGGACATCGTGGTTCCGGACACGCTGCAAATGGGCGGCAGTTCCTACGCGCCGACGCCGCAGATCGTCACGCGGTGGTTCGACCGGTTCCTGCGGGGCGCCGAGAACGGCGTTGACACCGAGGCGCCGATCAGTATTTACGTGCAGCGGGCGAACATGTGGCGCGACGAATGGGAGTGGCCGCTGGCCAGGACCGACTGGCGCAGGCTGCACCTGCGTGGGGGCGGCGCGGCGAACAGCGCGGCTGGGGACGGCCGGCTCTCGGAGGAGCCCCCGTCGGCCGGGGAGCCTGCCGACTCCTATGTCCACGACCCCTCCGTACCCGTCCCCACTCGTGGAGGTACGTCGCTCGGGACCGGCTCACCGGCCGGCATCTTCGACCAGCGCGACGTGGAGAGTCGTCAGGATGTACTCGTGTACACCTCCGCGCCGTCGGCGGAAGGCTTCGAGGTGACCGGGCCTGTGACGGTCGAGCTCTGGGTGACCACGTCCGCGGTCGACACGGACTTCACCGCGAAACTGACCGATGTCGATCCTGACGGCAGGTCGACGAATGTGTGCGACGGCGTGACCCGCCTGCGCTTCCGGCCGGATGCGCCCGGACCGGTCAGGCCCGGCGATGTTCAGCGTGTGACGATCGAACTCACCCCCACCAGCTACCTCTTCCTCCCGGGGCACGCGGCACGGCTGCAGATCGCGTCGAGCAACTACCCCCTTTTCGATGTCAATCCCAATACGGGGCGAAGCAGCCTGGAGGACGGGGAGTCCACCACCGCCCGGCAGACCGTGCTGCACGACGACCGGCATCCATCGGCACTCGTCCTGCCGATCATCCCTGCTGAGACGGAGAACCGATGAGCGCCACCAGCGCAGCAGTCCCGCCCACCTCCGCCGGCGACCTGACGTGGACTCCTGCCTGGAAGATCAGGGAGATGGTCGGGCGACGCGAGATCTCACCGCTCGAAGTGACCGAGCACTTCCTTTCCCGTATCGAAGCTCTCGAACCGGTCCTGCACGCCTTCCGGACCTTCGATCCCGAAGGAGCTCGTGGACAGGCGCGACGCGCTACGGACGCCGTCGCCAAGGGCGATGCCCTCGGCCCCCTGCACGGCATCCCGATCTCGATCAAGGAACACATCAACGTGGCCGGTCTGCCGAACTGGACCATCACCGCACAGGGCGGCACAGGTGTGGCGGCGGCCGACGCCATTCTCGTCGAGCGCCTCCGCCGCGCGGGCGCGATCATCGTCGGCACGACGATCATGCCGGGCGTGGGAACCGACCCCACGATGCCCGACCTCGCCGACCATCCCCGCAACCCCTGGGACACCACGCGGATCCCAGGTACCTCCACCGCGGGCGGTGCGGCATCCGTCGCAGCGGGAATGACCCCGCTGACCATAGGCTCGGACGGCGCAGGATCGGTTCGTCTCCCCGCGGCCATGAGCGGCATCATCGGGTTCCATACGAGCGAGGGCCGGGTCCCGGCTGTCGACTACGAGGCGCCCGTCGTCACCCAGGGTGGCTCAACGGGCCCGCTCGCACGTAACGTCCGGGACGCCGCGATCGTCATGCAGGCGATCGCAGGCCCGGACGGTCGCGACCCGTTCGTGATCCGCACCGCCGCACCGGACTACCTCACCGGTCTGGATGACGGTGTCTCCGGACTCAGGCTCGCGTGGACGGACGACTTCGGGTTCGCCGCAGAGCATGCGGTGGAGGAGACGCCGGACGTCGTCACCGCGATCCGCGATGCGGCGAGTCGCTTCGTCGAACTCGGTGCGAAGGTCGAGGCGGCCGACGAAAGCTGGGAGGACTACTGGCCGGCGTTCACCGCCATGACGTCTGCCTACGGCCCGCCCCTCACCGTGGTGGCGTTCGCGGCATCACACACTTCGGACAGCCTGCAAGCCGGTCAAGAGCTGTACGGACGGAACTGGGACAGGTTTGAGCGGGTTTTCGAACGACACGACCTGCTGCTGAGCCCGACGTTGCAGTTCACCGCGCCGACGGTCGCGGAATGGGACGTGTTCTGCAAGCGTTCCGATCACCGCCGGAGCAACTTCATGGCTACGTACGGCGCTTACACTCACCTCTTCAATATCTACGGATACCCCGCCGTCTCGGTTCCCTGCGGATTCCTTCACGGGCGCCCCATAGGTATGCAGATCGTGGGGCGACCGCACCAGGAAGCGCTGATCCTGCGTGCGGCATCCGCGTTCCTCGGCGGTCTGTCTGTCGAACCGCCACCTGCGTTCGCCTGAGAAGCGGGTGACCGGAGACACCTGCCGGGGACCGATGGGCGGCTGCGCCGCAGGCGCCCATCGCCAGAGTGTCGGGCGCTGCCTGCCAACGGGCCCGGCTATTCCCCGCCCTGCTCGAACACGAATGCCGCAGGCACCTCGCCGGAGCCGACGGTGTCGAACGAGCGGTAGGGCACCACGGGCAGGGTGAGGGCGGAATCGTAGGCGCCCCCCGAGTGGATCGTGTAGACACCAGGCAGCGTGGCCCGCTGCGCAGGCGTCGGGAGGATCGGGCCGGGCTCCTGGGTCGTGATCGTCAGCCGCAGCGAGTGCCCGGGTTCGATGTCGGTGATCACGGGGTCGAGGCGGATCGACAGCTTGACGGCCTCGCCGGGAGTGAGGGGGGAGTCGTCGAGGAACGTGTGGTAGGGATTCGTGACCCTGCCCTCGGAGTCGGTCCAGGTTCGCGCCTCGTCCAGGTCGCGAAGGCCGGCGACCAGGTTCCCGTTCGACACCAGGGACGTGGTGCCGTCCGGCGCCACGTCGTCCAGGGTCGTGATCAGCCGCAGATTCGTGGAACTGCTGCTCGCCCACACCGTGGCCGCCACCGGACCGGCCAGGGTGAGGCCCTCGGCGAAGGGCTCCGAGTCGTAGCTCACCGAGGCGCCGGTCTCGGTCGGCTGTGCCCAGTCGACGGTCGTGGTGCTCGTGGCGGTCGGCACGGTCGTCTCGAGCGTGCCGTCGCCGAGCGCGGCGATGGAGTAGTCGGAGACCAGCGGATACGCCGAGGTCTCGAGCCAGGAACCCGTGCCGCCGTCGCCCGAGGTGCCTTTCTCCCACAGATGCAGCGGAGTCGCGCTCTCGGCCAGGCCGGTGCCGGCACCGGACATCCAGGTCTCGAGCCAGGCAAGTGTGGCGGCGTCGCTCAGTCCGACGCCGTGTTGCCACGGTCCGACCACGACCTGGTAACGCGGATCCGTGCTGTCGCTCGCACGCATCGGCGCGAAGAGGTCACGTCCGGCGGATGCGTTCTGCAGCGCGCTGTAGAGCTCGAGGGTCGAGGGCATCCCCGGGTCGTCCCAGCCGGTCCATTGCAGGATCGGCACTCCGGAATCGACGATCGCCTGAGCCTCGTCGCCGACCGTTGTGGAGCGCCAGTAGTCGCGGAAGTAGGCTTCGTCCTCCCCCGCGGCAATGGCGTCGGCGAGTTCGACGCCGATCGCGCCCGCTCGGTCACCGGCCACCTGTCCGAAGGTGCGGATCAGGTCCACGATCGGGCTCGGCATTCCGCCGTAGTCGACGATCTGGCTGCGGTAGACGTCGCCCCCCGCGCACGCCGGCACCATCGCCTTGACAGGGGAGTCCGGCCCGAGCGCCGCGGCGGTGTAGAGCTGAGCGATTCCGAGGTAGGAGAATCCGACCAGGCCGACGGTACCGTTGGAGCCGGGCAGCGCCGCCGCCCAGTCGGCGAGTTCGACGCCGTCGGCTCCGATCTGCGGCGACCAGAACACGAACTCGCCGCCCGACCGCCCGGTACCGCGGATGCACGTCTTCGCGTAGATGTACCCGCGTTCGGTGAAGTAGCGCGCGGCCGTGGCCACGTCGTTCGACTCAGCGGTTTCGCCGGTGTACGGAGTCTGCGAGAGCAGTACCGGGAACTCTCCCTCCGCGATGGCGCCCGTCTCGAGGTCGGCGGGGTAGGCGATGTCGCCGACGATCCGCACGCCGTCGGACATCGTGATCGTCTGGTCGTTCACCACGGTCACACCGAACCGGGCCGCCGGCAGCGTCCAGGACGCGCCCGGGTCGGCGGTGCCCACTCGCGCTCGGGGCGACTGGAACGGGGATCGCGTAGTCATGAGGGGCCTCCTGGCCGATCCGAATGTCTAGAACATCGTCCTATAAACGATCTGGAACTTAACGCGCCTGCGTTTCCTGATCATTTCGCACAACTTCTCCCCCGTGCAGATTCACCCTCGCATAGTGCCGAGACTGCGACTGTCGCACTGCCGGGCCGGGCAATCGAAACTCGTTCGTAATACAAGCGGACTACCGTCGGGGCGAGGCTCCTAGTACATCGTACTAGGAGTTGCACCCCCTGACGCGCGTCGTACACCACCTCGAACGAATGAGGAGACCATGCCAGAAGAACGCCGAGGTAAGGTCCAGACCGTCCTGGGCCTGATCGACCCCAGTGAGCTCGGCCACACGATGATGCACGAGCACATCATGCAGCCGGGCGTACCCACCATCACGGGATCGACCTACCTCACAGAACCCGAGGACCCGATCGGGAAAGAGATGTTCGGCGCCCCGGTGACGCTCGAGAACCTCTGGTGGATCCGGTACAACCTGCGGGAAAGCCGTGAGAACAACACGGCCGCCTCGGCTGAGGAGTGGCTCCGCGAACTGGAGCTGTTCAAGCGCTCCGGCGGCGGCACCATCACAGAACTGACCATGCACGGCCCGAAGAACCTCGACCACGTCGTCGAGCTCTCCCGCGCGTCCGGGATCAACATCGTGGCCGGGGCGGGTCATTTCATCGACAAGGCCCACAAGCCCGAGGCACGCATCGGTGAACGCACCGTCGACGAGATCGCCGCGGAGCTGATCGACCACATCCTTGTCGGCAATCCGGAGACGGGCGCGAAGGCGGGCCTCCTCGGCGAGCTCGGCTGCTCCTGGCCGCTCACGCCGAACGAGCGCAAGGTGCTGCTCGCCGGCGCGATCGCCCAGCGGGAGACGGGTGTGTCGATCTCGATCCATCCGGGCCGCAACGAAGCCGCACTCGGCCAGATCCGCGACGTGCTCGCCGAGGGTGGCGCCGATCTCACGCGCGTGGTGATGGGGCACATGGACCGCTGCGGTTACGAACTCGAGACCAAGCGCGACGTGCTCGACAGCGGCATGACCATCGAGTACGACGTGTTCGGCATGGAGGGCTACTACCCCGCGGCAGCCGCACTCGCCGACGACCACATGCCCGACATGCCGAACGACACGGGGCGCATCAAACAGATCCGCGAACTCGCCGAGTTGGGCTACAGCGAGCAGATCGTGGTCGGTCATGACATCCACCTCAAGCACCAGCTCGCCACGTACGGCGGCTGGGGCTATGGGCACTATCTCCGCAACGTCGTGCCGCTCATGCACATCTGGGAGCTGAGCGAGGAGACGATCCGGCAGCTCACGATCGACAACCCGGCCCGCCTGTTGGCCATCGTCTGACCGTCCCGGCCCTCCGGATCAGAGGCCAAGTCCCCTGATCCGGTGGGTCTCTGCCACCCGCGAGCAGCCGCTCGTGGACCGTCGCGGCCGACCACCGGGAGGCCTGGTCGGCCAGTATCCATCGAAGTAGATCACCACCACCCCAGCCTGCGTTCGCAAGGGCGGGGGGCGGTCTACAGCGGCCGGTCGTCGCGCTCGAGCATGCGTTCCAGACCGGCGATCATGGTCTCGACCATGAAGTCGAAGCTGCCCTCCATCGGGGTCGTCCGGCCCGAAGTCCAGCGCAGCATGAAGACGCGGTTGGCCACGAGCAGGAGATTGCGGCGGATCGCGGGCAGCTCCTCGTCACTCGCCTCGTTCAGCGCAGCCGCGTACTCCGCGGTCCAGTCGGAATCGGAGTTGGCCAGCTCTGTCGCGAACTCGGCCGAGATCCAGCCGAAGATCGTTCCGAGCACGGTGTTGTAGACCATCACGAGGCGTTCCCCGCGGAAACCTGCCCCCTCAAGCACCTGCATCAGGCGATCGGCGAGGGTAAGACTCGAAGCGCTGACCTGGATCGTGGAGGTGAAGCCCGCGGCGAGGCTCGGATGCCTCCCCATGACGGTCCGCGCGGAGGTGGCGAGCTGACGGATCCACGCCGTCCACGGTACGTCGCCGACCTCAGCGAGTTCGATGGAGTCGAAGACTCGCTGGCAGACCTTGGCGATCAGCTGGTTCTTGTTGCCGACGTGCCAGTAGATGGTGGCGGGATAGACCCCTAGCGAATCGGCCAGCTTGCGCATGCTGAGGGCATCCATGCCTTCGCGGTCGATGAGGGCGAGCGCCGCGTCGAGCACCTGTGCGCCGCTCAGCGAACCGCCGTCGGGGAATGCCGCCCGATCGGCTCGTGCCCGCTCACGTCGCTCGTTCACCTCGGTCATGTGAGTAGTCTCGCAGGGTTCTCGACCGTGAAGGCGCCGGACTGCTCGGTGGTGATCATTGCCGTCGGCCGTCCGGCGCGAAATCCGGCTGTCGCCCCGACGCTCCCTCGTCTGCTGCGGAACACAGGTGCTCGTAGCTGGGCGTCACGACTGGCCGCGAGCCGATGGCGAGGGCGACCGCCGGCCCGGCGGTCATGAGACGGTTCCTTCCAGGACCGGTACGCCGATCCCGAGCTCGGTCTCGAACACCGTGAGCGCACGGTCGATGATGTCGAAGAGCTCGTCGAGTTCGGTCTCGGTGGCCACCAGCGGCGGGGCCACCGAGACGGCGTCGTTGTAGCCCCCTGTGGTCGCGTAGACGATCGCACCCTCGTGCTGGGAGATCGCGGCGAAGCGCGCGGCGAGCGCTCCGGTCGCCCGTTGCCTCCCGTCGGTCAGCTCGAACTCGAAGGCGCGCATCATCCCGATACCGCGCACGTCGACGATGCTCGGATGGACGGATGCGACACGTTCCATGTGCGCTTGGAAGACCGGTGCGAGAGCGGCGGCCCTCTCGATCACCTTCTCGTTCTCGAGCACGTCGAGAACTGCCATTCCGGTCGCGATCGACAAGGGGTTCCCGGCGTAGGTGTGCCCGCCGTGGATCCGGCCGCTGCCCTCACGGATGGCGCCGAGCACCCGCTCGTTCACGAGCGTGGCGGCCATCGGGCTGTACCCGGCCGCGAGGCCCTTGCCGAGCGCCACGATATCGGGGCGCACGTCCCAGTGGTCGACGGCGAGCATGGTGCCGGTCCGCCCGGCTCCGGTCATCACCTCGTCGACGATCATCAGAACGCCGAATTCGTCGCAGAGGGCGCGCAGCCCCTGCAGGTAGCCGTCCGGCGGCGTGGTGCATCCGAGGGTCGCACCGCCGACCGCCTCGACGACGACGGCCGCGAGCGTGCCGCCGTGCTCTTCGAACCGCCGGCGCGCGTCGCCGAGCAGTACCGCGGAGTACTCCGCATCGGTCAGGCCGGGAGCATCGCGGAAGGCATAGGGGGCGGTGAGCACCGGGAAGTCGTGCGCCAGCTCACCGGCGACGCCGCGCCGGGCATGCCCCGAGAGCGAGAGCCCGCCGAGGGTGTTGCCGTGATAACCCTTCCGGTGCGAGAGAAACCACTGGCGTTCGGGCCGCCCGGTCTCGCGGAAGTACTGCAGGGCAAACTGCATGGCCGCCTCGGTGGCCTCCGAGCCACTGTTCACAAACCAGGCACCGGCGTATCCGGTCATCGCCGTGAGGCGGTCGGCGAGGGCGTCCGTCGCGGTGCTGGTGAACGCGCCCCGGTGCGTGAAGGTGACCTTGGCCGCCTGTTCGGCGATCGCCCGCACCACGTGCGGATGCGCGTGACCGATGGTGGTGACGACCGCGCCGGAGCAGGCGTCGAAGTACCGGCGCCCCTCGGTGTCGGTGAGCCAGACACCCGACGCGCTCTCGATGGCGGGAAGCTCGGCGTCGAGCACGTTCTGAATCAGGGTCGATCGCATGGTGGCGAAGTGCTCCTCTGTTGTCGGGCGAGCGGCCGCGAACGCTCTTGCCTACATCGCTAGTACGCCGTACAACATAGACGCGGTTTGTGGCGGGCATGTTTCCAGCGGCTAGGGCCATCCGACCTCACCGATCGTCGGGATACTTAGTCCATAAAAATCCCCATAATTGCGGTACTCAAAGTTCACCCAGCGGAAATCACTCGTGCCCTGCGCGAAACGCTCACTGCCTAGCCTCGGTTCGCATCTCTAGTACAGCGTTCTGGACGAACAGATCACCACGCAGATCACCACGCGGTCCGGGCTTCCCCGCCGCACCGCCCGACCCTGGAGGATCCTTGTCCCGATACCCGAGAGTCATCGGGGCGATCGTCGTCGCCTCAACACTTGCCCTCACCGGCTGCTCGGCCTCGCTCGCAGAGCCGGGAGGGGACGTCACCGTCAACACCGTGCTGCCCGCCGACCCGTCGGGCTTCAGCCCGCTCGCCTCCCGGATCCAGGTCGACACCCAGATCCAGAGCCTCCTCTACGACACGCTCCTGCGCCTCGATGCCCACAACACCCTCGTCGGCGGTCTCGCCGACGACTGGACGACGGATTCGGCGACGTCGTACTCGTTCACCATCCGAGACGGCGCGACATGCTCCGACGGCACCGAGATCACCGCTCAGGTGGTCGCCGATTCACTCACGAAGCTCGCCGACCCGGCCACCGCGTCATCGGCACGCGCACTGGTCTTCGGCCCGGGCGACGCCACCATCACCGCGGACGACGCGACGTCGACCGTGGCCATCAGGCTCAGCCGGCCGTTCTCCGAGCTACCGACAGGCATGACCTTCTCGCAGTCCGGGATCGTCTGTCCGACCGGACTGGCCGACCCCAAGGCACTCGCCACCCGCCCTGTCGACGGCGCCTACTCCGGCGCTTACACCCTCGTCACCGCGCAGCCCGGCGTGAACTACAAGCTGGCCCTGCGCACGGACTACGACCAGTGGCCGGAATACACCAGCAAGCTCGAAGGCGTCGCACCGGCGACCATCAACTTCGGCATCAGCACCGACAACTCAACGATCGCCAATCAACTGCAGAGCGGCGACCTCGACTTCGCCGGCATCGCCGACGACAACGTGAGCCGCTTCGAGTCGTCGCAGGACTACTCGGTCGAACAGGCCGTGATCGGCTGGACCTACGTCGCCTTCAACCAACGTAAAGGCAGCGTGTTCCACGACAACATCGCACTGCGTACCGCCGTGGCCCAGGCCCTCTCCCGCAAGGGGTACGTCAACGCGGTCTCGAACGGTCGCTCACCGGTATCGGCCAGCATCGCCGACGCCCAGACCCAGTGCGCGATCGACGACGATTCGCTGCTCGTGCCGGAGGACAAGGACGCCGCGGCCAAAGCGCTGGCCGGTCGGTCGATCGACATGATCGGCGCGAACTCCCTCGGTGTCGGCGGCTCCGGCAACACCTACGTCCAGGAAGCCCTCACCGCCGCCGGCGCGGATGTGACCCTGAAGAACACCGACACCGCCGGGTGGGCCACCGTCATCACGCAGCAGAGCAAGCCATGGGACCTGACCCTTCTCGGGGCGAACGCCCCGCTTCTCACCTCCCTCACCCGCGTGTTCGGAACGCCCGCGGAAGAAGGCGGCCGCAATGTCACCGGGGCCGACCTCCCCAAGGCCGATGCCGCGCTGGACCAGGCACTTTCCGCAATCGACCAGGACGCCAAGTGCACCGCCTTCGCGAAGGTGCAGGAGATCATCCTCGACGACGTGGCAGTCGTGCCGCTCGCCTCCGTCACCAACGAGCTCGTGATGCGTGACGGGCTCACGGTCGGCGTGTTCAACGGCAACGTCGACTACAAGACGATCCGCGTCGCCGGCTGAGGCTCGTCGCCTCCGGGTGGCGCACGGTCGGCCTCCGAGGACGCGCCACCCGTACTCAGCTCAGTCCCGTTCGAGAACTCTGCAGACTCGAGGAGAAAGACCCTCATGGCGAAGACTCTCATCGTGAATGCGACACCGCCCGCCGCCGAACGGGCAGCACCGCACTCGCGCCTCGCCGACGGCTTCAGCTCGCCGTGGGCCGGATTCGCCGTCCGCCGCCTGGGCGGACTGGTCCTCGCGTTTTTCGTGATCACCACCATCACCTTCCTGATCGTGCCGCTCATCCCGGGCGACCCCGCGGTCTCCGTCGCCGGCCCCAACGCCAACAGCGCGGAGATCGACGCCATCCGCACCGGTCTCGGCCTCGATCTGCCGCTCTGGCAGCAGTACTTCACCTACCTCGGCGGCGTGCTGACCGGCGACCTCGGAACCTCGTTCATGTGGGGCCGACCGGTCTGGGATCTCGTGCTCGGCCGGCTGTCCTTCACCGCCCCCCTCGCCTTCATCGCGATGGCGCTCGTGCTCGTGATCGGAATCCCGCTCGGGATGGTCACCGCCGTACTCACCAGGGGCGGGCGCAATCGCTGGCTCGACACGGGCTTCGGCTGGCTCACCGGACTCTTCTCCACCGCACCGAGCTATGTGCTGGCGACCGTCCTGATCGTGCCCTTCGCCATCGGCCTCGGGCTCGTGCCTCCTGCGTTCTCGCGGAGCGATGTCGCTGCGTCGGCCGTCCTGCCGATCGTGGCTCTGTCGATCGGGCCGGTCTGTACGATCGCCCGGGTCGTTCGCCGGGAGACCGAGACGGTGATGGAGCAGGACTACATCCGCACCGCCCGCGGATGGCGCATCCCGTCGACCGCGCTCTACCTGCGCTATCTGCTGCCGAACATCCTCACCGTCACGCTCACCCTCGGCGGCCTCGTGCTGACCTCGCTCCTGGGCGGCACCATCATCGTCGAGACGGTGTTCGCCTGGCCCGGCCTCGGCACGGCGATCGTCGCGGCGATCATCAACCGCGACTACCCGCTGATCCAGGGGATCATTCTGGTCCTCGGAATCCTCGCCACCCTTGTCAACCTCTTCGTCGACATCACCCTCGGTCTCGTCGACTCCCGCACTCTCGGAGGAAAGAATGTCCGCTGAGTCCGCGATCAGTCGCCCCGTCCTCCCTCAGCCGAAGAGGCCCCGGCGCTTCCGATGGACAGCCGGCCTCATCATCGGCCTCGCGCTCGGCGGCATCCTCGTGGTGCTCGCCCTTGTGGCGCCGCTGATCTGGAACGACGCCGCATCGACCCTGACCGACGAGGCGAACCTGCCCTCCTCCCCCGGGCATCCGCTCGGCACCGACGCGCTCGGCCGGGACATGCTCGCCCGCACGCTGGTGGCCGTGCGGCTGACCCTCGTGATGACCGTCTCCGCCACGGCGATCGCCGTGCTCGGCGGGATCCTGCTCGGCACCCTGGTCTGGCTGGCGCCGCGCCGCATCAGAGAGACCGGCCTCCGCGCCATCGAGATCGCCGTGTCCTACCCCGGGCTCCTGATCGCGCTCATCATCGCCGCGGTCCTCGGCCAGGGAATCAGTTCCACCATCCTCGCGATCGGCATCGCCGGCGTACCCACCTTCGCCCGCATGACCGCGAACATGGCCGGCGCGCTCTCGCAACGGGAGTTCATCGCCACCGCGCGGTTGCTCGGCACTCCGCCATGGCGGATCGTCCGGGCCCACCTGCTGCCCAACATGGCCGAACCGCTGCTGGTTCTGTCGGCCAGCACCTTCGCGACCTCGCTGATCGAGATCTCCGGGCTGTCGTTCGTGGGCCTCGGCGTCCAATCGCCCGACTACGACGCCGGCCGCCTGCTCGTCGACGCCTTGCCGACCCTCTACACCCGGCCGATCGAGATCGTCGGACCCGTGACGGTGATCGTCATCACCGGCCTCGCAGCGATGCTGATCGGCGACGGACTCGCCGCCGGCTTCAACGTCCGCGCCGCTCGTGGCTTCGCCCGGCGCAAGCCCGTCGTCGACGTACCCACCCCCTCGATCCCCGCGCCCGAGGCCCTGCTCGAGGTGCGCGATCTGGTGGTCTCCCGCGGTGACGGGACGGCACTGGTGAAGGGGATCTCGTTCCAGATCGAACGAGGTGAGGTGCTCGGAGTCGTCGGCGAGTCCGGTTCGGGGAAGTCGCTCACCGCCATGGCCATAGCACAGCTCCTGGCAGGCGGCCTCGACAGCCGCGCCACCACCCTCCGGCTGGACGACCTCGACCTGCGCAGGCCCGTCGCCAAGAAGTCGCTCGCCACCCGGATCGGCATCGTCTATCAGGACCCGGGAACCACCTTCAACCCGGCCCTGCGGCTGGGTCCGCAGCTCACCGAGGTGCTCCGCCGGCACACCGGGCTCAGCAAGCCGGCCGCGCGCGCACGCATCCTGGAATCGCTACGCCTCGTGCAGATCACCGAACCCGAGAAGCGCCTGAACCAGCATCCCCATGAGCTCTCCGGAGGAATGCGCCAGCGGGCGATGATCGCCACCGCACTCGCCAGCGACCCGGACCTGATCATCGCCGACGAACCGACCACCGCCTTGGACGTCACCGTGCAGGCGGACATTCTTCGGGAGTTCCGCCGGATCAACCGCACCCGCGGCACCGCGATGCTGTTCATCTCCCACGACCTCGGCGTGGTGGAGGAGCTCTGCGACCGCACCCTCGTGATGCGCGAGGGGGAAGTGATCGAGACGCTCACCGGAGCGGAACTGCGCGCCGGCGTGGCGAGGCACCCCTACACCCAGGCTCTGCTGGCGGCCACCCCGACGCTGCCCGCACGCGCGCACCCCTCCGGTGCGAGCGAGACGAAGGAGACCAACGATGCCCACTGAGGCCGATCCGGTCGCGGTCGACCCCGCCATGGTGCAGATCACCGGGCTCGAAGTGCGCTACGGCCATGGCCGGCGTGCTGCCCGCGTCATTCCGTCGCTCGACCTCGCCATCCGCCGTGGAACGACCATGGGCCTCGTGGGCGAGAGCGGCTCGGGCAAGTCGACCCTCGCCAAGGTGATCGTCGGTCTCGTCGCACCGACCGCGGGCACGGTGCAGGTCGACGGCGTGAACCTGGCCGATGGACTCGCCGCCGGCCGCGCGCGCTGGCGCAAGCTCGTGCAGCTGATCCCGCAGGACCCGTACTCGTCGCTCGATCCCCGGATGACGATCGGTGTGTCCATCGCCGGCGCGATCGAACCCCGCCGTGCCGACGTGCGACGCCATGCCGACGCCGTCGCGTACTGGCTGGAACGCGTCAGTCTGTCGCCGGACATGATGTGGCGCTATCCGCATGAGTTCTCCGGCGGCCAACGGCAGCGGATCGCCGTGGCCCGGGCGCTCGCCGTCCAGCCGGCCTTCATCGTCGCCGACGAGATCACCTCCGCCCTCGACGTCTCGGTGCAGGCCGAGGTGCTCGCCCTGGTCGCGGAGCTGCGGGCCGAGCTCGATCTCACGATGCTCTTCATCTCGCACAACCTCGCCGTGGTGCATCAGGTGTGCGACGACGTCGCCGTGATGTCCCGCGGCGAGCTGGTGGAGGTCGCCCCGTCGTCGGAGCTGTTCCTGAACCCCCGGAACGCGTACACGATGACCCTGCTCGATTCGGTTCCGGGGTCCCCCGGGTTCACTCTCGACTGAAGGCTCCGATCGATGAGCGCTACCACCGTCCCTCCGCTCCCTGCGCGCCGGGTGACCGGCCCTTCCGCCGCCGTGCTCGCCGTGGCCCACGACGACGGTCATGCTGGTGTCGAACCTGCCGTCGTCGCTCTACGGAGCGCTGTCCACGACGCTCGGGTTCGACGTGACGGTGTCGTCCTGGCTGTACGCCGCGTATTTCGCCACCCTCGTCCCCTCTCTGCTCGCGGCGGGGCGGATCAGGGAACGCGTCAGACCGGCCGTCCTGCTCCGGTCAGGTCTGGCGCTCTGCCTGGCCGGCGAGATCCTCTCGGCCGTCGCCGGGAGCGCGGCCGGCATCGGCGTCGCGCGTGCCCTGCAGGGGATCGTCGTCGGCGTGCTCTCGGTGTTCCTGTCATCGCTGGCGCTGCACTCGGCGCCGGTGCGGGGCGTCGGGCTCAGCGCCGGATCGACCCTCATCGGCGGAATCGTGGGCCCGGCGATCGGCGCGTGCTGGATCGCCTTCGACCGGGCTGAACCCTCGGGTGCCTTCGGAATCGCCGTGGTACTGATCGCCGCGGTGCTCGCGGCATCGTTCTTCGTGCGGCTGCCCGTAGCCCCGCTGTCGGCGCGATCGGTGCAGCGGGTGGCCTGGCGCGATGCGCCCCGGGAGGGCCGCCGGGCCGTTCTGGCCGGGTGCCTCTCCTCGGTCGCGGCCTGGACGAGTGCGGGGCTGGTTCTGGGGCTGCTGACCAATGTGCTCCCGGCCGCCCTGCCGACCGCGCCGCAGTGGCTGGCTCCGGTCCTTGTCACCTCGGTGATGACCATGGCCCTCGGCACGCAGCTCGGCATCGGGCGCCTGCTGCCCAGCGGCTCACGGGTCCCTCTCGCGTTCGCGGGTACGGTCGCCTCGACCCTCGGTGCCTCACTCCTCGCGGCCGGACTCTGGACGGGCTCGACACCCCTCGTCGTGGTCGCCGTGGTCGCGATCGGGTGCGGCCTCGGAGCAGGCTTCCTCGGCGGCCTCCGGCTGGTGTCCGCCGTCCGGGCCGAGCTGCCCTCGGGCCTCGACCGGTTCTTCCTGCTCAGCTATGTTGCCGCCGGTGCGCCCGCGCTCGTGGTGGGCCTGCTCGGCATCGCGATCGACTCGGTCTCCGCCCTGGGTCTCGTGCTCCTCACCTCGGCCGTCACGACGTGGGGAACCACCGCGCTCCTCAGCCGGACGTTCCGGCAGACCCCGCTGTTCGCCGACCCCGTCGCACGACGGTCGCCGAGCGGCTGACTCTGGCACGCTGGACCGGACATCGTCCGCCGGGCGCGGACGGGGCCCGGTCTCCGGCACCGGACCTCCTGCGTTCGTCCAACTCACGGGAGCAGTCATGCGTGTGGTCATCTTCGGAGCGTCCGGGATGGTGGGGCAGGGCGTACTGCGCGCCTGCCTTCTGGACCGCAGCGTCGACGACATCCTGGTCGTCGGACGCACGCCGCTGAACGTGGTCCACCGGAAGGTCCGCGAGATCATCCACGCGAACTTCACCGACTTCACGGTGATCCGCCGGGAGTTCGAGGATGCAGACGCCTGTTTCTACTGCCTCGGTGTCTCCGCATCGGGTCGCAGCGAGGAAGAGTACACCCGGATCACGCATGACTACACCCTGGCCGCCGCACGGGCCATGATCGTGGACAACGCTGCCCTGACCTTCACCTACGTATCGGGCGAGGGGACCGACAGCTCGGAAACGGGCCGTTCGATGTGGGCCAGGGTCAAGGGGCGTACCGAGAACGAACTGCTGGCGATCCCGTTCCACGCCTACATGTTCCGCCCCGGATACATCCAGCCGCGGGCCGGCGCCGTCTCGAAGACAGCCGCCTATCGCTGGACCTACCGGCTCACGTCGTGGCTGTACCCCCTCCTGAACAGGCTGGCGCCCGGTCATGTGACAACGACCGAGCACCTGGGGCGCGCGATGATCGCCGTCGTCGGACTCGACGGCGGCGGCCCTACGGTGCTCTACAGCCGCGACATCAACCGCCTCGGCGCTCCCGCTCCTGCGGGAGCTGTGCGGCGGAGGTGATCAAGGGCGCCGTAGCGGGTACGGGCACCGCGTCGCGGGCATCTCCGGCCCTGCCCGGAGCGGCCCGGCACCGGCCGCCGGATCACCGGCAGGGTGAAGGCCGTCGTCATCCTTCACCACGCCTCAGTTCAGCGTGACGCCGGAACAGCTTCGGTGGAGCGGCCGGTCACTCCGTGGCCTGGACGTTCTCCATTGGGCTGCCGGGCAGCTGGCCGCCGGCGATCATCTGCTCCAGCATTTCCAGATCTGATGCGGCACAGCTCTTGATCGGGGCATCCTCATCGAAAGGCTCATCAAATGCGGTGGTGTCGGACAGCGCGGCCGAACGGTCCGCCTCGAATGACTTGTCGCCGGTGGCGATGAAATCTCGAATCACATCGTTGATTCCGTCGCCCTGCATGGCCGTCATGTGGTCACCTTCGATGATGGCCAGCCGAGAGCCCTTGATGGCCCAGTTCATCCATTTCGCTCCTCGCTCGGTGCCGTTGTTGGAGGTTTTTCCCCGAATAATCAAGGAAGGGATCTCGATGGCGCCGCAAAGCCCCATCCAATCCTGGCCACCATGACTGACGCACATTTCGATCATGTGGTCACCGTTGACCGCCTCGGCACCCTCACTCGTCTGCAATGCCAGGAGCGACGTGTCGCCCACCATTTTACAGAAGGTGTACCACTGTTCAGGAGTAGCGTATGAGCCGGAGTTCAGGATCCTTTCCTTGGACCACTCGGGGTGGAACACGTTCGCCGGCGGATTGTCACCCAGGATCAGCTTGGACACCCGCTCGCCGCGGAAGATCTCGTAATAGGCGAAAACAATGTCCTGACCACCCGAATAGCCGAACAGCGTGACGCCCTCCAGGTCCAGTGCGGTGATCGTGTCGTAGATGTCCCTGGCATGGCGGAAGACATTGAATCCCCAGTCGGGGCGGCCGGAAAGGCCGGTTCCGCGTGAGCCGACGCACACGGTTCGGTGATCCCTGCTGAGATTTTCGATCAACGAATCGTAGATTTCGGGAGGCCCGCCCACACCGCCGGGAATCATGACGATGACAGGGCCTTCGCCCGTGTCGATGTACTCAAGATTCACATTGTCGTTAGTGGTGACGAAATCCTTCTGGTGCGCCATAAGAATTTCCTCCTGATATAGATTCCGAAGTGGGGGCGGTGCGGATATTTTCGGGATGCACTCTCGGTTACAGACAGTGGACCGGAAGCAGGAGAACCAGCCACTGGGCGACCATCGCAGGCTTGGGATTATCCTCGATTTCCAGCGTGCTGTCGTACTTCACGAGAAAACCGTCGCCGCGCTCGGCCACGGTTTCCACTCGCAACCGCAGCCTGATCCGGTCTCGGACCGTCAAAGGCGTCAGGAAACGAACGCGGTCCAGGCCGTAGTTGTATCCGTGCCAGCGACCGATGATCTCCGCGGAGAGGTAGTCGAGGAGCCCCAGCTGGTTGAAGCCCTCGACGAGTCCCTCGGGATACTCCGGGTCCATCGACTCGCCGTAGGTCTTGTCCAGGTAAGTGCCCAGGTAGAACTGCTGCTGCCGTTCCGGGGACTGCGTGAACCAGTCGCCGACGAACTCCTCGCCGACCAGCCCCGGAAAGTCTTCCAGTTTCGATGGCTTCGCCGGATTCGATGGTGTGCTGCTCATGAGGTGATCCACTGTCCCGCCACCCGGTCATAGGCACCCACACGCAAGTCCGGGGACCCCTTGATCAGTTCCTTCTTCGCCACGCGCGCGGATTCGGTCATCGGGAAGGCATCGACGAAGGCGACGTACCGGGGAATCTTGAAGGAGGCCAGGTGGTCGGAGCAGAACGCCAGTACCATGGCCGGTTCAGTCCGCTGGGACACGGCATCGGGCCGCAGCTGGAGGTATGCCTTGATCTCCTCGCCCATCACTTCGTCCGGCACGGCCACGACTGCCGCCTCCAGGACCTGGGGGTGCAGCCGCAGCACCGCCTCGACCTCGGCGCACGCGACGTTCTCGGCGTTGCGGCGGATCATGTCTTTCTTCCGGCCGACAATGTAGAAGAATCCGGCGTCGTCCTGCCGGAACAGGTCACCGGTGTGCAGCCAGCCGTCCTTGAGCGTCTCGGCAGTGGCTTCGGGGTTGTTGACGTATCCCTTCATCATGGCCGGCGACCGCACAACGAGCTCACCCTTGGCCCCTCGTTCGACGTCGTTGCCCTGGTCGTCGACCAGGCGGGCTTCGGTGAAAGGAGCCAGAAGTCCGCACGAGCCGGATCCGACCATGACATCCGCGTCGAGGGGCATGAGCAGCGACGGCGCGAACTCACTCATCCCGAAGGACTCTCTGGCCGGTGCGCCGTAGCGCTCCTGGAGTTCCTGGTGACGCGAGGGATTGAACCCGAAGATGTGAAGGAGGTTCAGGTCGTTGGCTGCGTCGTTTTCGGTCGGCGGAGCTTTGAACAGGGGATCGAAATAGAAAACGGAGTTGATACGGAAGTCCCGGACCCAGCCGAGGAATCTGGAACTGCTCGGCTTGGCGCAGCAATAGAAGGTGGCACCGCGGTAGAGACAGAAAGCCGCGTTGAACTGGCCGTCCACGTAGAACAGCATCTGATTGCAGAGGAATCGGTCGATCGTCACACCGGCGGTGTATTCACCCCAGGTGACTGCCGCATTGGTCCAGTAACGCTGCGGAAGCAGACAGCCCTTGGGAAAGCCCGTGGTGCCGGAGGTGAACTGGACATTGAGGATGTCGTCCCCGTGCACTTCGACGGAGGGGGTGAACTCGTCCGAAGCCGTGTCGACGATGCGTTCCCAGCATTCTTCGTCGCCGTTGGCCGACAGGAGGATCCCGTCGCGTGGCACGGTCAGGTCGGCGTCGGCGATCTCGTCCACCAGAGGACGGAACTCCGGATCGATGATCAGCATCTCCGCGCCGCTGGTTTTCAGAACATGCGCCAGTTCCCGTGATGTGTAACGTCCGTTGACCGGAACCAGCGCTGCCCCCAGCCGGGCGAGGCCGAGCCAGGTGGACAGATAGATCGCACTGTTGGGGACCATCATCGCGACGCGGGACCCGCGGGCTATCCCCTGTGACCGGAGTGCGTTGGCAGCCTTCCGCGAGGCGATCGCCACCTCGGAGAAGGTGAGCTGTTCCCCCCTCTCGAAGAACGACCACGCGAGGTGTTGTCCGTAGAGCCTCTCGGCGCGGTCGACCAGGGCGCCCATGTTCTCCGGAGTCTCGACGGCCTCGATTGTGGCGCGCACCTGTTCCCACTGGCGTGCCACCTCGTACTTGTCCGGGGGAGTGGCAGATCCGGAGACGCTATGGGCCAAATCCTGTGTGTTCGTACGGCTCACTGAAGGAGACCTCCTCCAAGCTGGGGGTGGACCGGCGGTGGCCCACAGACTGGGGATGGCGACGCTCGACCGGGTGACTGCGAGCGGCAGCGGCATCATGAGGGCTCGCGCGCCCCGCCGGTAGGGGCCGTTCCGCGTGGCAGCACACGGCCAGAGCCGTTCGCCGCCAGTACCGTCAAGTGATCGTGTCGGCATCCGAGCGTGAGCTGGGGTAGGAGGGTCGAACGCCGGACAAGTGGACACCAGATCCGGACGGCGACGGAAGAGCTCACCGCGTGGAGTGCGTCACGGTCGTGCCGAGGTGCGGATGCCTGTTCGTCATCTGATGTGCGTTCGTGATCTGATGTGCGTTCGCCTCTCTCCCCTCTCTCCCTTCGTCGCCCGGCGGGTCTGGCATTGCACCGGTAGGGCGTCAGCAAGGTGGCTGAAGTTGGCGCACAGGTCTATGGCGGGGGAGCGGCACGGTAGAAAAGATGCTACTCATCAGCTCCGCACGACATGGGCTTCGACGTCTGCAGCTCGTCTACAGCGGTCCGGAAATCGATCCCGCGAGTGATGACCGCCCGTGCTGGGATTTCGTCGAGCCCCCGGTGATCAGCCCCGTCCGAGAAGCCCTCCTGGCCATACGGCTGGCCAAGGCCGGGTTTGTCCACCAACTGGAATGCAAGTTGCTGCGGCATACCAACGAGAATCTGGGGACCGGCCGTTCGCAGGAAGTGACACAGGAGTCTCCATGACCGCTGTACAGCCCGTACGCCCGCCAATCGACCCGGAGATCGCCGCTGGACTGGCTCTCCTCGGCGACAGCGCTGTCGTCACCGTAACGCCGGACGGAATAGAAGACCTGCGCCGTGCGCAGATGATGGCCACCGCCTCGGACGAGGACCTGCGTCGCGGCGGCACCCTGGAGTTCCACGAATTGACGGTTCCCGGCCCGCCGGACTCCCCCGACATCTCCGTTCTCGTATGCCGCCCCACGGTTCTGACGGCGCCGACCGCGGCTATTTTCCACACCCACGGCGGGGGCATGGTGGTAGGCAGCAACCGTTCGGGGATCGAGCCGTACCTGGACTGGGCGGTGGAGTTCGGTCTGATCGTGGTGTCGGTGGAGTATCGGCTGGCGCCGGAGCACCCCGATCCGGCGCCCGTCGAGGACTGCTACGCAGGTCTGCTCTGGGTGGGCGAGCACGCCGAAGAACTCGGTATCGATCCGAACCGTCTACTCATCAGCGGTGCCAGCGCGGGAGGCGGCCTCGCCGCCGGCGTCGCCCTCATGGCCCGCGACCACGCAGGGCCCACGCTGGCCGGCCAGCTTCTGGTATGCCCGATGCTCGATGACCGGAACGAGACGCCGTCGAGCTACATGCTTGAGGGCGAGGGCGTGTGGGACCGTACCTCCAACCTCACGGGATGGAACGCGCTGCTGGGAGACCGACGGGGCGGCCCCGATGTCTCCACCTACGCGGCGCCGGCCAGGGAGACCGACCTGTCCGGCCTGCCCCCGGCCTTCATCGACGTGGGCGAGGTCGAGGTGTTCCGCGACGAGGCCGTCGACTACGCCAGCCGCATCTGGCAGGCAGGCGGCTCCGCCGAACTGCACATCTGGCCGGGCGGGGTCCACGGCTTCGACACGATCTTCCCCCAGGCGGCCGTGTCGCAGGCGGCCCAGGCCGCCCGCACGGACTGGCTGCACCGTCTGCTCAGTCTCTGACCTCTGCGATGTCAGGTCGATGCGCCCGGGGAAACGCCCTCCCCCGGGTGTCCGCGGGCACATTGACCGGCATGGACGGGGCGGTTTCCCACGATCAAGGAAGGTTGCTGCTGCGCTGCAGGCGGCGCAGTGCGAGTGCTATGTAGAGGCGACCACGTCCTTCCGGAGCGTCGAACGAATAACCGAGTTCCAACTCGAGCTGCCGCAGGCGTTCACTGAGCGTGGAGTGGTGCATGTGCAGTGAGGACGCAGCTTGCCGAAGGCTCTTGTGGCTCGTGATGGCCTCCAGCACCGTGAAGGTCCACGGCCCGAGGCGCTCGGCCGACTCCAGCGCACGCACATCGTCGATCTCGGCGATCTCGCGGTCCGTCAACCGGGGAAGCAGAGCCAGCCCACCGATGGTGTCGTGCCGCAGTTGGCGCGGCCCAGGGTCTTCCAGCGTGCCGGCGGCAGTCAGCCGAAGGACGTCAAACGCGGCCTGCCACGCCTTGGGCAGCCCGGTCAGACCCGTGACCGGGCCGATGCCGGCCCGCACCAGCGTGTCGGCGTCACCAGTCCAGTCCCGGGTCACGGGGACGATGCTGGCTCCCACTCGCCCCATGCGCGTGTGCCAGCGCAGGAGAGCGGACGGCAACCAGTCGACAGCGCCGCTCTCTTCCACTTCGGCACCGATGGGCAGCGTGGCGACGACGCGAGCCTTCATCTGGTCGGGCATACCGAGCTTGCGGGCCGCGTCACGCCGTACCGCGTCCGTGGCGTTCCCGTCCAGAAGGACCTCCACGAGGGCAGGGTCCCTGAAGGCGGACTTGGTCCGCGTACGATCCAGCACCAGCTGAACACCGGCGGACAGACGCTCAAGGATCATCGCATCCGAACCGCTCAGGCCCGAGGTCCGCTCGATCCAGACCCGCGCGGTCCCGGAGTCCCCCAGGCTGGTCATGGCCCAGGTGTCCCGCAGTGGTACCGGATCGAGACGCTGCCCATCGGGGCCGATGCGCAGCCGGATGTGACGATCAGCCTCGTCCAGCCCGGCCGGCACACCCGCCAGCACGGCCGCACCTCGGATCAGGCCGTCGAGGCCCGAATGAGCTGCGACGAGTGCGTCGAAGAAATCGATCACCCGAACCGCGTTCTCCGCGTCGGGGTCGAGCGCCGAGAGACGTCCTAGAAGCTCCCTCATGGCTGCTCCTTTCTTCCGCCCGCCTTCTCAGGCGGCGCTGAGGATTACCCGTGCTGCTCGCACAGCCACCGCCTGCAGCGGCGGTGATCGTCGCAGACCCGCTTGAGTCCCATCCTGACGATCGCCGCCAGCCAGGTCCGGCTCGGGACCACTACCACAATCCAAGAATAGCGACGGAGCACATCGGACCATCCAGGGGACCAGTCGATTGGATTCCCGTTCCCGCAAGCCGACGGGCGGAGCAGAAACTCGTCTGCGGTCTGCGCTGTGGCAGGGTTGCCGTACGTGCTACTCAATCAGGAAATCAGGAAAGGGGGCACCCCCTGGGTCAGGCTGGGTATTAACACACGAAGCGAGCAACCCTTGTTCCGTCTGACGGCACGCCCACTAGGTTCCTATGCGCCATGACCTGAACCCCTTGCGTCCACGGGACGAGGCCACGGTGGAGCTGAAGCTGTGCACTGCCCGCCGCATCGACTGGGTCTGCGACCGTACCCGTGTCATCAACCGGCTCCGCGGAACGCTGACGGCTATCTTTCCCGTACTCGAACGCGCTCTGGAACTGACCCAACGCCAGCCCGTTGGTACTGCTGACCGGATACCAGGCCCCAGCGACGATCCGCCGCATGGGGGCGAACCGTCTGGAGTCGTGGCTGCGCAACCGTAAGGTCCGCGGTGCCTCCGCACTGGCGCGTTCCGCGTTCGAGACCGCCGAGCGGCAGTGATAACCGTCAACAAGGAGATTGCCGAGGTCGACAAACTCATCGAAAGCCGGTTTCGCGAGCACCAACGCGCCCCAGTGATTGCCAGCCTGCCCGGAATGGGCCCTCTGCTCGGAGCGGAATTTCTGGCGGCCACCAGCGGGGACATGAGCTTCTTCGCCGCTCCCGAACGGCTGGCGGGTTTCGCCGGCCTCGCTCCCGCGCCACGACGACCGTGTCAGATGCAACCTCCATCGCCCGAAGCGCTATCACCGCGGACTCCAACGCGTCTTCTACACGTCCGCCCTCATCAGCATCCGCACCTGCGCGGAGTCCCGTAGGTTCCACGATCGCAAAAGAGCGGAAGGCAAACGGCACCCCCAGGCCGTGCGTACACTCGCCCGCCGCCGCGTCAACGTCCTCTGGACACTCCTGAGTGACAGACGGTGCTATCAAGCCATACCACCTGTCACAGCACTACCTTGACAACGTCGTTGGGAAGTCGATCATCGTGACGTGGATTTTGGCTTCGGAGCGATGGGGGTGTGTCTCGCGGGCGAGTCGGCGGTGGTCCATGACCCGGCCGGTTGGGTCATGGTCCGCTCTACCACCCAACGTCGGAGGATCATCTTGAATCATTTGACGCCGGGGTCGCGTTGGATGACTTCCACGTCGATACCGAGGCGGGCGCCGTGGTCGATGGCTTTCGTTCGGTAGCCGGTGTCAGCCCATCCCTTGGTCACACGGGGGTTCGTGGCAGCGGTGCGGGACAGCAGGTGGATGCCGCCGACGCTGTCGGCGACGACCGTACGGCAGCGGCTCAGCGCCGCAAACGCCTCGTCCGGCAGGGCGTCCAGGTCCAGGTCGCCATTGGACGTCGTCCGCCGCTCCACCGCGATGCGGTGAGGAGGATGAACAGACCGTGGTGTAGGAGAAGGAGGTAGCGCCCGTTCCGCGGTGCGGTCGCGCACCGCACCGCGGGACGATCAGGCGCCTGCCTCCAGCTGCGCGAGTTCGGCCTCGAGGTCGGCCATCGCTTCGCCGCCGGCCATGAGGTCGGTGATCTCTTCCCGGGTGCGTTCGCCCTTGCGGAAGTCGTCTGCCTTCTGGCCGCGGATGAGGACGGCGAAGTGGTCGCCGACCATCATGGCGTGGCGGACGTTGTGGGTGACGAGGATGACGGCGACGCCCTTGGCGCGGGCCTGCATGACGATCCGCAGGACGTGGGCGGCTTCCTTGACGCCCAGCGCCGCCGTCGGTTCGTCGAGGATCAGGACGTTCGCGCCGAAGTAGACGGCGCGGGCGATGGCCAGGGCCTGGCGCTCACCGCCGGACAGGCTGCCCACGAGGCGGCTGCCGTCCGTGACACGAGTGATGCCGAGGGACTGCATTTCGCGTACGGCGATCTCGCCGGCCAGCTTCTTGTCGAACAGCCTGAAGGGGCCGAAGCCCTTGGTGGGTTCGGCACCGACGAAGAAGCAGCGCCCGACGCCCATCAGCGGGAATGTGCCGCCGAACTGGTGCACGGTGGCGATGCCCCGGGCGCTTGCGTCGCGGGGGCTGTCGAAGACGACTGGTTCGCCGTCGACCTCGACGGTGCCGGTGGTGGGCTTGTGGAACCCGGACATGATCTTGATGAGGGTGGACTTGCCGGCGCCGTTGTCGCCGAGCAGGCACAGCACCTTCCCGGCGTTCACTTCGAGGGAGATGTCCTGCAGCGCGTTGGTGCCGAGGAAGGACTTGCTGATGCCGTCCAGGCGGAGAACGGGTGCGGTCATGGTCAGGCCTTCTTCGCGGTGCGGGGCTTGTAGGACAGGGCGAGCCGGCGGAAGGTGTTGTTCATCAGCACCGCCGTGAGGATGAGGATGCCGAGGATCAGGCTGGCCCAGTCGGAGTTCCAACCGGTGTAGTAGATGCCCTGGTTGACGATGGCGAAGGTCAGGGTGCCGAGCACGACACCGACGACCGAGCCGTAACCGCCGGTCAGCAGCACGCCGCCGATGACCACGGCGATGATGGAGTTGAAGACGAAGGACTGGCCGTTGGCGACCTGGGCGCCGTTGTAGAGGATGGTCTGGATCACTCCGACCAGGGCCGCGCCGAGCCCGCTGGCCATGTAGAGGGCGATCTTCACCTTGTCGACCGGGATGCCGTTGGCGCGGGCGCTGTCCTTGTCACCGCCGATGGCGAAGATCCAGTTGCCGTACTTCATCATCTGCAGCACCACGGTGACGACGGCCGCGATGCCGAGCCACCAGAAGATCGCGACCTCGAACTGGCCGCCGATCAGCTGGCCGAACACCGACTTCGAGACGGGGTCCGGGCTGATGGGCACGCTGGTGGTGCCGGTGGTGACGCGGGACAGGCCCAGAGTGAGGCCGGCCAGGCCGGACATGGTGGCCAGCGTGACGACCAGCGAGTGCACGTTGGTGCGCGTGACGATGATCCCGTTGAGCAGGCCGACCAGCAGTCCCAGCGCGAGCGCGCACAGAATGCCGACGATCATCGGCGCACCCCAGTGCCCGGACACGATGGCCAGGGTCATCGAGCTGCCCGCCAGCACCGAGCCCACGGACACGTCCAGCTCACCGGCGATCATCAGCAGCCCGACGGGGATCGCGATGATGCCCAGTTCGGCGGCGATGTTCAGCCAGCTCGCCGCACCCGCCGGGGCCAGGAACTTCTCACCGCCGAAGATCGCGAAGAAGACGAACACGCCCAGCGTTCCGATGAGCGCCCCGACCTCAGGACGATGTCGCAACTGTGCGAGCGGGCTCTCGGTCTGCTTCGGGGGAACGACAGCGGTCTCTTTCTCGGCCGTCGTGTCGGGAAGTGAGGTTGTCATCGGAATCATGTCACCTTCGTGGAACCGGATGTGGTGCGAGTCGGGGTCTCGAGGAGAGGTGCCGGGCCCGGGGCCGGCACCTCTCCTGTGGGTGAATCAGCGAACGCCGGCCTTGGTGCCGTCGATGGCCGCGTCGACGTTGTCCTTGGTGACAAGCAGCGGGCCGGTCAGCAGCGGGTTCTGCGGCGGGAGCACGCCGTAGGACAGGTACTGGTTGGCGATCGACACGACGTAGAAGCCCTGCAGGTACGGCTGCTGGTCGATGGCGAACAGCTGCTTGCCGTCCTTGATCCGGTCGAGCTGGCTCTGGGAGAGGTCGAACGTGCCCAGCTTGACCTTGTCGCCGGCCTTCGCCTGGTCGATCGCGGAGGCTGCGCTGTCGGCGTCCCCGACGCCGATGGTCACCACGGCGTCGATGCTGCTGTCCTTCAGCAGGGCGCCCTTGATCGCCTGCGTCACCGCGGACGGGTTGCCGAAGTTGGACGAGGGCAGGGGAAGCTGCTTGGACGAGGAGCCCTTGCTCGTGGCGCCGTCCTTGATGCCCTTGCAGCGGGCTTCCTGGTTGGCGGAGCCGGGCACGGTGTTGACGCACAGGATGTTCTTGGCGCCCTCCTCGGCAAATTTGACGCCGCCGGCCTTGCCCGCCTCATAGTCGTCCGACCCGATGTACTTCACGGCGCCGACCCGGTTGGCCGCCGCGATGCCACCCGAGTTGTAGATGAACACCGGGATGCCCTTGGAGATGGCCTGCTTGATCGCGGAGTCCTGGTTCTCGGGCACCCAGTCCGGTACGAGGATCGCCGAGGGGTTCTGCGAGATGGCGGTCAGCGTCAGCTTGGCGACGTCCGGGCCGAGGTTGTCGTAGGTCTGCGGGCCGAGGTAGGTAACCTTGCCGCCGCCCGCCTTCACCAGCTTCGTCGCGTCCTCGACACCGCGCTTGACCGCGGAGAAGAACGGGTCGTCAGACTTGCCGCCAATGACGTAGATCGAGTTCTTGCCGCTGCTGTTCGCCTTGGCAGTCGATCCGCCCCCGGCGGTCGCCGTCGACTGGCCCCCATCGCCGCCTGAGGCCTCGCCGCTGGCGCACCCGGTCAGCGCGGTCACCGCCGCGGCGAGCACGCTCACCACGGCCAGGCCTCTTCTGGAGAGACGACGACCGGACGGCCGCCGGGTCTGAGTGCGTTCCATGTGCGGGTACTCCTTCATGTGATGCCGGGCGGGGCGTGAGCGGGGCCAGGCAGGTCTCGGGGTGTGGTTGTGCGACGGTGGGTGCCCGCGAACCGGGTCGCGCGGAATGCGCGGGGAAAACCGGCGCGTCCGCAGCACCGGGTATTCATTTGGGCCGGCGGAGAGGCGCCGACGATCAATAGAACGGCTCGTCGCGGGGAGTGTCCCGGCACCGACCACGGATACGCCGGACTGAGCGGTACGTAAGGGCTCCGCGATCTTTTAAATCGCTTTAAGCAGTGGCCAGAGCATGCTTGTGTTTCCGATACGTGTCAAGGGTCTGCTCACAAAATGCACGCTGTTCCGTTATCAACCGCGAAAGCTGCATCGGCCACATATTTGACGCCTGCGCGACCGTGGTCCCACGGCAGGCGAGACACGCCACGGCCACCTGCGCAGAGCGGTTCAGAAAAGGTCAGCGCGGCTGTGCCGTGGTCCCGCGAACGACGAGGGAGGGGGCGAGGACGATCTCGCGGGGCTCCGTGCGGCCGCGATCGAGGCGTTCGACGACGGCCGTGACGGCCTGACGGGCCTGCTCCTCGGCGTTCTGACTGACCGTGGTCAGGTTGAAGCAGGACAGGCGGGACAGAGTGTCGTCGTCATAGCCAACGATCGAGACGTCGCCGGGGACGTCGACGCCGGCCCCCCGGAAGGCCGTGAGCAGACCGATGGCGCTCCGGTCGTTGAACGTCACAACAGCGGTCGGCAGATCGCCGTCATCAAGGAGATGCCGGCCAGCCTTGCCACCGGCTTCCTCGGTGAGATCCCCGCGGAGGATCCTGATCTGCGTGTCGAGACCATGACGGCGCATGGCACCCCGGTACCCACGGCGCCGGTCGGTGGCGATCACCCCTTTGCCACCGTCGACGTAGACAATCGCGCGGTGGCCAAGACCCACTAGGTGGTCGACGATCTGGCCGACACCATCGTCGTCAGCGCTGCGCACGACGTCGAGATCGGCTCCGGCGATCCGGCGACCCAACGAGATGACGGGCGCCTTGCGGTCGAGGTCGGCGAGGACGGAGACGGGGGCCACCGGACCGAGGAGGATCAGCGCCTCGCAGCGGAAGGCGAGCAGCGTCTCGATGGCGGTGTTCTCGTCGCGGGTCCGGGTCTGGGTGCTCAGGACGAGGTCGTAGCCGACCTCCTCGGCGGCCGTATGCAGGTGCTCGACCAGCTCGGCCTGGAAGGCGCTGTGGACGTCGATCATGACTCCGAGCAGCCGACTGCGCCTGCTGGCCAGGGCACTGGCGGTGCGGTCGGGGCGGTAGCCGAGGTCGGCCGCCGCCTTGAGTACGCGCTGCCGGGTGCGCTCGCTGGGACCGGGCACGTTGCGCAGCACCAGCGAGACCGACGCCGTGGACAGGCCGACGCGTGCGGCAACGTCTTCCAGCCGAGGGCGCGGAATCGCGCCGTTGCCACCCGCGGGGGCAACGGAACCGAGCTCATCCACACAACCTCCCGGAGACTTGCGGCAACACCCTTGACATCTGTCTGTGACGCCGCTGATAGTACCAGAACTTAAAGCGTTTTAAGCGAGGTCTTGGCTGACTGAACCCGGGACGGAACCGGGACCAGTGGCGCTCGTCCCCGAGTCCCCCTAGGCACGGCGCGGAGACGCGCCGGAGAGGAACCACCATGAGCACAAGGCCGATCGGGGTCGCGGTCATCGGGGCCGGAATGGCGGGCCGGGCCCATCTCAACGGCTACCGGCAGGCCGCGACCCTGTACGGCGCCGGGCTGCCCGAGGTCCGTCTGGTCGCCGTCGCCGACGCCCACGAGCCCTTCGCCCAGGACGCCGCCCGCCGCTACGACTTCGAACGCGCGGAGACCGACTGGCGCGCGATCGTCGAGGCCGACGACATCGACGCGGTCAGCGTCGTGGTCGCCAACCACCTGCACCGCGAGATAGTCGAGGCCCTGCTGGCGGCAGGCAAGCACGTGCTGTGCGAGAAGCCGCTCGCGCCGAGCGTGGCCGACGCGCAGGCCATGGTGGCCGCGGCCGAGGGCACCGGCCTGGTGGCGGCCACCGGTTTCACCTTCCGCCGCTCCCCCGCCGTCAACGCCGTCCGGCAGCAGGTGCGGGAAGGCTCGCTCGGCCCGGTCCAGCACTTCAACGGACACTACTGGTGCGACTACGGCCACAACCCCGACGCACCGATCAGCTGGCGCTACCGGGGCGGACCCGGCTCCGGGGCACTGTCCGACATCGGCAGCCACCTCATCGATCTCGGCGAGTACTTCTGCGGCCCGGTGCAGAGCGTCCAGGGCGCCGTGCTGTCCACCCAGGTGCAGGAGCGGCCGGTGCCGCTGGGCACCGCGGTGGGCCACTCGTCCGACGTCCAGGTCGGCCAGGAACGCGAGCCCGTCGAGAACGACGACATCGCCACCTTCACCGCGACCTTCGCCTCCGGAGCCGTCGGCACCTTCTCCGTCTCGCGCATCGCCCGTGGTCTGGCCAACTCGTTGGGCTTCGAGGTGTTCACCAAGGGCGGCGCGGCCACCTTCGAACTGTCGCGTCCGGCGGAGTTCACCATCGTGGACTCGGCGGCCTCCGACCCGGTGGACGGCTACCGGCGGGTGGTGGTCGGCCCCGGCCATCCCTACGTCGCCGGCGGTCTGCCCATGGACTTCCCGAGCGTGGGCCACGGCCAGCACGAGTTCTTCGTCTGGCAGGCGCGGGCCTTCCTGGAGCAGATCGCGGGCCTGGACCGGCTGCCGTCCTGCCCCACCCTCGCCGAGGGGCTGCACAACCTGCGTGTCATCGACGCGATCGTCGCCTCCGCCGACGCCGGCGGCAAGGCCGTCACCGTCCAGTGAGGGTCCCCGCCTCTCCCGCCCGCACCGCCGTCACCACCGAGAAGGACTGAGGAAACACGAGATGAAGCTGGGTCTCTACAACGCGATCCTGCACGACCGGCCGCTTCCGGAGGCGATCAAGGTCATCGCCGATCTGGGCCTGACGGGCATCGAGATCAACACCGGTGGTTTCCTCCCTGCCGTGCATGTGCCGGCCTTCGACGACATCCTGGTCAGCGACACCGCCCGGGACGACTTCCTCGGTCTCTTCGAGGGCACCGGCGTCTCCATCGCTGGCCTGAACGCCAATGGCAACCCGCTCCACCCGAACCCCGTCATCGGCGAGAAGCACGCCGAGGACATCCGCCGCTCCATCCGGCTGGCCGAACGGCTCGGACAGCACCGCCTCGTGACCATGTCGGGTCTGCCCGGCGGCGAGTCCGGCGCGTCCCGCCCGAACTGGATCGTCAACGCGTGGAACTCCGCGGCCCTGGACGTGCTGGACCACCAGTGGAAGATCGTCGCGGACTTCTGGCGCGAGACCGACCGGCTCGCCCGTGACCACGACGTCAAGGTCGCCCTGGAACTGCACCCGCAGAATGTCGTGTTCAACTCCGCGGACGTGCACAGGCTCATCGACCTCACCGGCGCGACCCATGTGGGCGTCGAGCTGGACGCCTCGCATCTGTTCTGGCAGCAGATGGACCCCGTCGCGGTCGTCCGGCACCTCGGCGAGCTGGTCTTCCACGCCGCCGCCAAGGACGTCCGCATCAACCCCGAGCACGCGGCGCTCAACGGGGTGCTCGACAACAGCTTCCGGCGTCTGTCGACCGACGAGCCGCGCACCAACCTCGGTGGCGACGAGTGGGCCAACGAGTGGCCCAAGGCGTCCGCCTGGGACTTCGTCGCCCTGGGCAAGGGGCACGACGTCGCCTACTGGACCGAGTTCCTGCGCGCCCTCCACGAGGTCGACCCGGACATGTTGGTCAACATCGAGCACGAGGACACCGAACTCGGCCCCGTCGAGGGTGTCGCCGTGGCCGCCGAAGTACTCAAGGCGGCCGACGCGGCACTGCAGGAATCCTTGCGGTCATGATCGCGTGGGCCACCTACCCCTACCAGGGCCAGATCGTCCTCGTCACGGGAGCCGGCACCGGCATCGGCCGGGCGACCGCACGTGCATTCCTCGAGCAGGGAGCGTGCGTGGCGGTGCTCGGTCGCCGTCGGGAGCCGCTACACGAGGCTGTGGCAGGCTTCGACGCCGAGCGTGTTCAGGTGCTCGCCGCCGACGTGACGGACCCCGACGCGCTCGAGGGCGCGGTGGCCGCGATCATCCAACGCTTCGGCCGCCTCGACGTCGTCGTCGCCAACGCCGGCACCAGCGAGCCCAGCCGCATCGACTCCTTCGACAACGCCGCCTGGGAACGCCTGCGGTCGGTGAACCTCGACGCAGTCATCCGCGTCGCGCGCCTGACCGTTCCACTGCTGCGTGCCACCCGCGGCAACTTCGTGGCGATCTCCTCCATCGCCGGCCTACGGGGCGATTGGGGCCAGTTCGCTTACAACGCCACCAAGGCAGCGGTCAACGCGCTTGTGCAGAGCCTCGCCCTCGACCTCGGCGCCGACGGAGTGAGGGTGAATGCCATCGCGCCCGCCTTCACCGTGTCCCGGCTCACCCAGGAGCGCCTCGATGACCCAGTGTTCTCCAAGCGGCTCCTCGATCGCGTCGCGCTCGACCGGGTCGCCCAGCCCGAGGACATCGCGCGTGCCGTGCTCTTCCTCGCCGGCCCCGACGCCGGATACATCACGGGGGCCGTGATCCCCGTCGACGGCGGCACCAGCGCCTCCAGCGGTACACCTCGTCCTGTCTGAGCAACACGATCGACACTTCTACGCAGAATGGAACGACGAGGCCGCAGCATCAGCTACGGAATCGGGGGCGGCGAGGAGCCCGTCCTGGCCGGCCCGGCCTTCGTCGACAAGTCCAACATCGCCGGCTTCGCCGCGAAGCGGACCCACCGACCCACAGCCCTACCGGGGCAACGGGGAGCGGCTCGGGCGATCCTCGCACCGCCAGAGCCGATGACACCAAGGAGCACTCACCATGAAGATCGCCCTCGACCCGTACATGATCCGGCACGTCCCGCTGCTCGAACTGCCCGCCGTGGTCGCCGAGTTGGGCTACGAGTGGATCGAGCTGTCCCCCCGCGAGGACTTCATCCCGTTCTTCCGGCACCCGCGTGTGGACGACGCGACGGTTCGGAAGTTCCGCAAGGCGCTGGACGCGGCGGGCGTCGGGATCTCCTCGCTGCTGCCGCTGTTCCGCTGGTCGGGCCCGGACGAGGACGCCCGCCAGGCCGCCGTACGGTACTGGAAGCGCTCGATCCAGATCGCCGCCGACCTCGGCGTGGACAGCATGATCTCGGAGTTCAACGGCCGCCCCGAGGACGCCGACCGCAGCGAGGCCCAGTTCTGGAAGTCACTGGACGAGTTGCTGCCGGTGTTCGAGCGCGAGGGCATCAAGCTCGCCCTGGAGCCGCACCCGGACGACTTCATCGAGAACGGCTACGACGCGATCAACCTGATCAGGGGCATCAACAACCCCAACGTCACCTTCCTCTACTGCGCCCCGCACACCTTCCACATCGGCAACGACGCCCCCGGCATCATCAAGTACGCGGGCGACCTGCTTACTCACATCCACCTGGCGGACGCTTTGAACCACACGGCGTCCTCGGGCAACCGCTATATCCTCAACCCGCCTGGTACCCCGGCCCGCATCCATCAGCACCTGAACATGGGCGAGGGTGAGGTCGACTTCGACGAGCTCTTCCGCGAACTCGATGCCAACGGCTTCGACGGCACCCTCACCGCCTGCGTGTTCGCCTGGGAGGAGAAGGCGAAGGAGTCCTCCGTGTTCATGCGGGAGAAGATCAACGGATACCTGGCCGCTTGGAAGTGACTCCGCCTCCACGGCAGTCGAGCGCCGCGGAACTCGTCGAAATGATCGCCGAGCGGGCTTCGCCAGGTGAGAGGTGGCCGACTCTGTACCACGGTCACACCGGCCCGTACGAGCATCCGGCGCCGCAAATAGAGGCCGCGTCGGCGCACAGCACCCCGGTAGGCGTGCCGACGCTCGCCGGAGCCGGAGCCGGGGCCGCCGTCGATGTGCACGATTCGGCGGTGGCCGAGTGCAACGAGGTGGTCCATCGCCTGCCGGACGCCTTCCCCTCGGCGATGCGAACACTGTCGACCCGGGTTCCGGAGGCACGGCGGCCGATCGAGACGACGGCCGTACGGTGAGCAAGTCCGCCGAGGTCGGTGGGCTCCGCGTCGGAGCCCAGCAGGATCACCGCTTCGCAGCGATGGCTGAGCAGTGCTTCGACCGCCTTGGCCTCGCCACGGCCCGGAGCGGTGCCGGAAAGCAGGACGTCACGACCGAGCCGCTCGGCCTCGGGATAGATCCCCTGGAGGAGATCCCCGTGGAAGGGCTGGTGCACAGCGATCATGACGATTGTGTCCCAGCTTGTTCAGCACCCGCGCCGCCCGCCTCGGCAGGGCTGAGGTACCAGCTTTCAGAAACCTCACAGCAACAACCTATTGACATGACATTTCCCCGACGGCATCGTACTCGCCTTAGAGCGCACTATTAAAGCGCTCTAAATCTATCGGTGTCTTCACCGCCGCCTCGATCCCGGGGTCTCCGAAGCGAAGGGAAACCAGCGTGATGGCATTCGAAGTGCTGACCATGGGCCGCGTCGGAGTGGATGTGTATCCACTCCAGACAGGCGTGGGGCTGGCCGAGGTCGCCTCGTTCGGCAAGTACCTGGGGGGAAGTCCGACCAATGTGGCCGTCGCGGCCGCCCGGTACGGGCACTCCGCGGCCGTGATCACCAAGACGGGCCGGGACCCGTTCGGGGACTTCGTCCGCACGGCACTGGAGGGCTACGGCGTCAACGGCCGGTTCGTCGGTAGGTCAGACATCGCGCCCACTCCGGTGACCTTCTGCGAGATCTTCCCGCCGGACGACTTCCCCCTGTACTTCTACCGACTCCCGAAGGCCCCCGACCTGGACATCCGCCCCGACGAGCTGGACTTGGGGGCCGTCCGGGAAGCCGAAGTCTTCTGGGTAACCGGCACCGGGTTGAGCGAGGAACCCAGCCGTTCGGCGACCTTGACGGCCCTCGCGCACCGGGCCAAAGCGGGGACGACAGTCTTCGACCTCGACTGGCGGCCCATGTTCTGGACGGACCCGACCGAGGCGCGCGCCTACTACGCCGAGGCCCTGCGCCACACCACCGTCGCGGTCGGCAACCTCGACGAGTGCGAGGTCGCCACCGGAGAGCGCGAGCCGTACGCCGCCGCGAAGGCACTGCTCGCCGCCGGTGTGGAGCTGGCAGTGGTCAAGCAGGGTCCCAAGGGGGTCCTGGCGATGGACAAGGACGGTTCGGCCGCCGAGATCCCTCCCGTACCGGTGGACGTGGTCAACGGGCTCGGTGCCGGTGACGCCTTCGGCGGGGCGCTCTGTCACGGCCTGCTGTCCGGCTGGGACACCCGCCGAACCGTCGCCTTCGCCAACGCCGCCGGCGCCATCGTCGCCGGCCGCCTGGCCTGCTCCGACGCCATGCCGACCGCGACCGAGGTAGACGCCAAACTCCGCGAGACAACCCTCGCCCCCACCTCCATCGAACGAAAGGCGTGACGACGTGCTGTCCGACAACGTGAACCGGATCGTGTCCGCCCGGGTGGGCGATCCCGGCGCCATCGCGGCCGCCGCCGCACGCCGCGTGAAAGCCACCTCGCTGTTCGGCGAGCACGGCAAGGCCATGATCATCGCGGCGGACCATCCGGCGCGCGGCGCCAACGGCGTCGGCGCCGACCCCAGCGCCATGGCCGACCGCTTCGAACTCCTCGACCGCCTGTGCACCGCCCTGGAACGCCCCGGCGTGACGGGCGTGCTGGCCACCGCCGACATCCTGGAAGACCTGCTGCTGCTCGGCGTGCTGAACGGCAAGAGTGTCTTCGGCTCGATGAACCGTGCCGGGCTCGCGGGTTCCGTCTTCGAGATCGACGACCGGTTCACCGGCTACGACGCCGAGACCATCGCGGCGATGGGCTTCGACGGCGGCAAAATGCTCACCCGCATCGCGCTCGACGACCCGGCGACCCCGTCCGTCCTGGAAAACACCGCCCGCGCTGTCAACGAGCTCAACGACCGTCAGCTCATCGCCTTGGTCGAGCCGTTCCTCTCCATCTGGCAGGACGGGAAGATCTGCAACGACCTTTCCACGGACTCCGTGGTCAAGTCGGTCACCATCGCCTCGGGCCTCGGTCGCCGTACGGCCTACACCTGGCTGAAGTTGCCGGTGGTGGACGGAATGGAGCGCGTTCTGGCCTCCTCCACGCTGCCGGCGTTGCTGCTGGGCGGTGAGGTCAAGGATGCCGACGCGGCCTTCGCGTCCTGGGGCAGGGCGCTGAAGCAGCCCACCGCGCAGGGTCTGGTCGTCGGCCGCTCCCTGCTCTACCCGTCCAACGGCGATGTCGCCGGTGCGGTGGACAAGGCGGTGAGCCTGCTGTGAGCGACACGGGCAAGTACCACCTCCCTGCGGGGAGTTCGGCCGACGGGCCCTACGACCTCCTGGTCACGCCCGAGTCGGCGGGCTGGGGATACTCCGGCCTCAGGATCCTGACCCTGGAGCCGGGCGAGGCGCACGTCCTGTCCACCCGGGACTGCGAGTTCCTGGTCCTGCCGCTGACGGGCTCCTGCACCGTCACCACGGACGGCAAGGCCTTCGAACTCGCCGGGCGGACAGGCGTGTTCGCCTCGGCCACCGACTTCGCCTACCTCCCCCGCGAGTCGGAGGCCCTGATCAGCAGCGCGACCGGAGGACGGTTCGCGCTGCCCTCAGCCCGTACCGAGCGGAGCTCACTCTCCGCCCGGTACGGGTCCAAAGCAAAGGTGCCCGTCGAGCTGCGCGGCGCCGGAGCCTGCTCCCGCCAGGTCAACAACTACTGCCTGCCCGGCACCTTCGACGCCGAACAACTGCTGGTCTGCGAAGTCCTCACACCCGGCGGCAACTGGTCCTCCTACCCGCCCCACAAGCACGACCAGGCCCGCCCCGGACAGGAGTCGGAGCTGGAGGAGATCTACTACTTCCAGGTCGACGGCGGCGAACAGGCCTTCGGCTACCAGCGGGTCTACGGCACCGAGGACCGGCCGATCGATGTGCTCGCCGAGGTCCGCTCCGGCGACACGGTGCTGATCCCGCACGGCTGGCACGGGCCCTCGATCGCGGCGCCCGGCTACGACCTCTACTACCTCAACGTCATGGCCGGCCCGGGCCAGGACCGCGCCTGGCTGATCTGCGACGACCCCGCCCACGGCTGGGTGCGCACGACATGGGACTCCCAGGACGTCGACGCCCGGCTTCCCTTCGGAGGGGACGAAGAGCGATGAACACCGTACGACTCACCACCGCCCAGGCCCTGGTCCGCTTCCTGGCCAACCAGTACAGCGAGCGCGACGGCCAGGAGCAACGCCTCATCCCCGGTGTGTGGGGCATCTTCGGGCACGGCAACGTGGCCGGACTCGGACAGGCGCTGCTCCAGGCCGCCGTCACCCAAGAGGCCGATCTCCCCTACTACCTGGCCCGCAACGAGCAGGGCATGGTCCACGCATCGGTCGCCTACGCGAAGATGCGCGACCGGCTCGCCACCTTCGCCTGCTCCGCGTCGACCGGGCCCGGCTCGACCAACATGATCACCGGTGCCGCGCTGGCCACCACCAACCGCATCCCGGTCCTCCTGCTGCCGTCCGACATGTTCGCCACCCGCGCCGCCGACCCCGTCCTCCAGCAACTGGAGGACAGCCGGGGCGGGGACGTCACCGTCAACGACACCTTCCGCGCGGTGTCCAAGTACTTCGACCGTATCTCCAGGCCCGAGCAGCTGATCCCGGCCGCGCTCGCCGCGATGCGCGTGCTCACCGACCCGGTGGAGACCGGCGCCGTCACCCTCGCCCTGCCCCAGGACGTGCAGGCGGAAGCCTACGACTGGCCGGTCGCGTTCTTCCGGCGCCGCGTCTGGCACGTGGGCCGCCCGGTGCCAGAACCCCAGGCCGTGCAGCGGACCGCCGCCCTTCTCCGCAACGCCAAGAAGCCACTGATCGTGGCCGGCGGCGGCGCCGTCTACTCCGGCGCCGAGACCGCGCTGCGCGCCTTCGCCGAGGCCACCGGCATCCCCGTCGCCGACACCCACGCCGGCAAGGGCGCGGTGCCGTGGGACCACCCGTACGCCGTCGGGGGCCTCGGCTCGACCGGCGCGTACGCCGCCAACGAACTGGCCCGCGATGCCGATGTCGTCCTCGGTATCGGCACCCGCTACTCCGACTTCACCACCGCCAGCCACACCGTCTTCGCCAACCCGGACGTCACCTTCGTCAACCTCAACGTCGCCCGCCTGGACGCCGTCAAGCACTCGGCGGAGCCGCTGGTTGCCGACGCCCGGCTCGGCATCCAGGCCCTGGCCGGGACGCTGGACGGCTGGGAGGTCGAGGAGTCGTACCGCAGGCGCACGCGTGAACTCATCGCCCGTACCCGGGAGATCGAGGACGAGTGCTTCGCACCCGACCGCAACACGGGCGAGTTGCCCGCGCAGACGCAGATCCTCGGCGCCCTCAACGACGTACTGGGCGACCGCGACGTCGTCATCAACGCGGCCGGTTCCATGCCCGGCGACCTCCAACAGCTGTGGCGGGCCCGGGATCCCAAGGCCTACCACGTCGAGTACGCCTACTCCTGCATGGGCTACGAGGTCGCCGCCGGCGTCGGCGCGAAGATGGCCGATCCGTCGCGCGAAGTCGTCGTACTCGTGGGCGACGGCTCGTATCTGATGATGGCTCAGGAGATCGTCACCATGATCTCCGAGGGGCTCAAGGTCATCATCGTCCTCGTCCAGAACCACGGCTTCGCGTCCATCGGGGCACTGTCGGAGTCGCTCGGCTCACAGCGGTTCGGCACCAAGTACCGCTATCGCGACGGCGATTCGGGCCAGCTCGACGGCGATGTCCTCCCCGTCGATCTCGCCGCCAACGCCTCCTCGCTCGGCGCGGACGTCCTGCACGCCACCTCCGTCGACGAGTTCCGGGCGGCGATGGAGAAGGCCAAGGCAGCCACCCGGACCACGGTCGTGCACGTCGAGACCGATCTGTACGGGCCGAACCCGCCCGGCCACGGCTGGTGGGACGTCCCCGTCGCCCAGACCTCCGCCCTGGACTCCACCCGCGCCGCGTACGAGACCTACGCAGCCCACAAGCTCGACCAGCGCCACTACCTGTAACTCCCCTCCCCGCAAAGGAAACCCGCACCATGACCACCGTCCAGCACTGGATCAACGGCGCCCCCGTCCAGGAGGCCGCCTCCGCCACCCAGCCGGTCTTCAACCCGGCCACCGGCGCCGAGCAGGCCCAGGTCGTCCTCGGCGACGCCGCCGACGTGGACTCGGCGGTCGCCGCCGCCTCCGCCGCGTTCGAGACCTGGGCGGAGTCCTCGCTCACCCAGCGCACCCAGGTCATGTTCGCCTTCCGCCAGCTGCTCGTCGAGCACGAGGAGGAGCTGGGCCGGATCATCTCCGCCGAGCACGGCAAGACCGTCGACGACGCCCGCGGCGAAATCACCCGCGGCCGGGAGGTCGTCGAGTTCGCCTGCGGCCTCGGCGACGTACTCAAGGGCAGCTTCTCCGACCAGGTCTCGCGTGGGGTGGACATCCACAACTTCCGCCAGCCGCTCGGCGTCGTCGCCGGCATCACGCCCTTCAACTTCCCCGCCATGGTGCCCCTTTGGATGCACCCCATCGCCATCGCGACCGGCAACACCTTCATCCTCAAGCCCAGTGAACGCGACCCGTCCGCCGCGAACTTCGTCGCCGAGCTGTACAGGAAGGCAGGCCTGCCGGACGGGGTGTTCAACGTCGTCCACGGCGGCAAGGACGCGGTCGACGCGATCCTCACCCACCCCGGCATCGAAGCCGTCTCCTTCGTCGGCTCCACCCCGATCGCCAAGTACGTCCACGAGCAGGCCACCGCGCACGGCAAGCGCGTCCAGGCCCTCGGCGGCGCCAAGAACCACGCCGTCGTCCTCCCCGACGCCGACCTCGAATTCGCCGCCAACCACATCACCGCCGGCGCCTACGGCTCCGCAGGCGAACGCTGCATGGCCGTCTCCGTCGCCGTGGCCGTGGGTGACGCGGCCGACGGTCTGGTCGAGGTACTGGAGCGCAAGGCACGCGAGGTGAAGGTCGGCCCCGGCGACGCACCCGGCACCGACATGGGCCCGCTGGTCACCAAGGCCGCCCAGGAGCGCGTCGAGAGCGCGGTCGGCACGGCGGCAACGCAGGGTGCCACCGTCGTCGTGGACGGCCGCGGCCTGAAGATCGACGACCCCGCGTACGCCGAGGGCTTCTTCACCGGCCCCTCCCTCCTCGACCACGTCACCACCGAGATGGAGGCGTACAAGGAGGAGCTGTTCGGCCCGGTGCTGGCGATCCTCCGGGTGGACACCCTGGACGAGGCCATCGACGTCATCAACGCCAACCCCTACGGCAACGGCACCGCCCTGTTCACCGCCTCCGGCGAGGCAGCACGCCGTTTCCAGCGCAACATCAAGGTCGGCATGATCGGCATCAACGTCCCCGTGCCCGTCCCGATGTCCTACTACTCCTTCGGCGGCTGGAAGGACTCCCTCATCGGCGACTCCCCCATTCACGGCCCCGAAGGCATCCGCTTCTACACCCGCCCGAAGGTCGTCACCACCCGCTGGCCCCAGCCCAAGCAGCAGGCCACCGCCGGCTTCAGCTTCCCCACCTCCAACTGACGACAGACAACCGCCCCGCACAAAGACCCCTGGCTCCCATAGTCGTACGCGCGCGAGCACCAAGCCTGCGGCGACCCGCCGGAACCCCTCCCCGACCCCTCAGCGACAGGAGACGGCCATGGACGTCAAGGACGACGCCGTGTCCCAGGCCCGAACGCCATCCGCCCTCATCGACGACACTCCGCCGCCCGTCCGGAGGCGGCTGCGGATCATCACCGTCATCGCCACTTTCGGCGGACTCCTCTTCGGCTACGACACCGGCGTCATCAACGGCGCCCTGCCGTACATGACGGACGACCTCGGACTGACCCCCTTCACGGAAGGCCTGGTCACCAGTTCACTGCTGCTCGGCGCGGCGTTCGGCTCGCTCATCGGCGGCCGACTGTCCGACACGCGCGGCCGACGCCGCAACATCCTGCTCCTCGCGGTGCTGTTCTTCTTCGGAGCACTCGGTTGCACCCTGGCGCCGAACACCGAACTGATGGTCGTGGCACGCTTCGTGCTCGGCCTCGCGGTCGGTGGCGCCTCGGTGACCGTGCCGGTCTACCTGGCGGAGATCTCCCCGGCCGAGCACCGCGGCCGCCTGGTCACCCGCAACGAGCTGATGATCGTCAGCGGTCAGCTGGCCGCGTTCACCTTTAACGCGATCATCGCCAATGTCGGCGGCGAGTCGGGCGGCATCTGGCGCTGGATGCTGGTCGTCGCGACCCTGCCCGCAGTGGCTCTGTGGTTCGGGATGCTGGTCATGCCGGAGAGCCCGCGCTGGCTCGCCTCCCAGGGCCGGTACGGGGACGCACTGGCCGTCCTGAAGGAGGTCCGCTCCGAGCAGCGAGCCGAGGCCGAGCTCAGCAAGGTCACCGCGATGGCCATCGAAGACGAGAAGGCCAAGCTCGGTGGATGGAACGACCTGCGCGTGCCATGGGTGCGCAGGCTGGTTCTGGTGGGAATCGGGATCGCGATCGTCATGCAGATCACCGGCGTGAACACGATCATGTACTACGGCACTCAGATCCTCACCGATGCCGGCTTCGCCGCCGACAGCGCTCTGACCGCGAACATCGCCAACGGCGTGATCTCGGTGCTGGCCACCTTCGTCGGTATCTGGCTGCTGGGCCGCGTCAACCGCCGCCCGATGCTGATGATCGGTCAGCTCGGCACCATCGCCGCCCAGTTGCTGATCGGTGTCTTCTCCCTCATCCTGCCCACGGGTGACGGCCGCGCGTTCGCGGTGCTCGCCATGACCGTCACCTTCCTCGCCTTCCAGCAGGGCGCGATCTCCCCGGTGACCTGGTTGATGCTGTCCGAGATCTTTCCGCTCAAGATGCGCGGCTTCGGCCTGGGTATCGCGGCCTTCGCCCTGTGGATCACCAACTTCCTCATCGGGCTGGTCTTCCCAGTCCTGGTCGACGCGGTCGGCGTGTCCAACACCTTCTTCGTCTTCGTCGCCGCGGGACTCCTCGCGGTCGCCTTCGTCAAGCTGTACGTGCCCGAGACGCGCGGACGCACCCTCGAAGACCTCGAGCACGAACTCAAGGCCCGCTTCTCCTGAACACCCCCTGCCCCGGGTCCCGTCGGATGTCTGAGGGCGCTTACTCAAGGATTAGGAACACTCATGACTGTGCGCGTAGGAGTGATCGGGGCCGGCTGGATCGGTCAGGAACACATCCGCCGGCTCACCGAGACCGTGACCGGTGCCCAGGTGACGGCGGTGACCGACATCGACGCCGCTCGCGCCGAGGAGGCGGCCGCCCGGGTGGGCGCCCGGGTGTTCCCGGACGGGGCCGCGCTGATCGCGGCGGACGACGTGGACGCGGTACTCGTCACCTCCTGGGGCCCCACCCACGCCGAACACGTACTGAACGCCGTCGCGGCCGGGAAACCGGTGTTCTGCGAGAAGCCCCTCGCGACGACCGCCGAGGACTGCCTGAAGATCATCGAGGCCGAGACGGCCCACGGCCGCCGCTTGGTCCAGGTCGGCTTCATGCGCCGCTACGACGCAGGCTACCGCCAGATGAAGCAGGTCATCGACTCCGGCCGCATCGGCGAGCCGCTGATCGTGCACTGCGCCCACCGCAACCCGACCGTGCCCGAGTCGTACCACACCGACATGGCCGCGCTCGACTCGGCGGTCCATGAGATCGACGTACTGCGCTGGCTCCTCGACGACGAGATCGTCTCCGCCCAGGTGGTCCTGCCGCGCTCCACGAGCAAGCGGTACCCGCACCTCAAGGACCCGCAGATCATGCTCTTCGAGACCGCGAAGGGCGTCCGCATCGACCTCGAGGTCTTCGTCAACTGCCAGTACGGCTACGACATCCAGTGCGAGACCGTGGGCGAAGAGGGCCTTGTCCGGCTGCCAGACCCCTCCTCGGTCGGCGTGCGCACCGCCGGGCAGCACAGTACGGAGGTGCTCACGGACTGGGTGGGCCGCTTCGTGGACGCCTTCGATACCGAGTTCCGCGAGTGGATCGCGAACATCGCGGCGGACAAGGAGCCCACCGGCCCGTCCGCCTGGGACGGCTACGCCGCCACCATCATCTCCAACGCCACGGTCGAAGCACGGCAGTCGGGCCGCATCGTCGCCACGGACATGAAGCCCCGACCCGCGTTCTACGGCGGCACCGCGTGAAGGCCGCCTGACAAGAACGAACCGCTCGGCCGTCCGCTCCTGGAAGCGGACGGCCGACGCCTGTTCCTTGAGGTGATCGGGACGGTGGGCAGGCCGGCGCTTTGAAGCGCGATGCGGAAGAGCCGTTGTCCGGGGAGAATTTCAGCGCAGGCGTCGTCCGCGTGGGGACACCGTCTGCAGCCCGCCGGGCCGCGGACACGTCGTGGGAGCGGCGCGATGTTCGTCACCGACTACCAGGGCACGGCGTGAGCGCCGACCGGCCGGGTGATCCGGTTCGACCCGGACGGCACACAGCCCACGGGCCTGCCCAGCCGAACGGCATCCCCAAAGGGGCTGCAGTAGCCGGTCCAGCGTCGTGGGCTGAGGCGCTCGTGACGCACAGGACGACCAGGGACATGCCTGTGAGGCCGACAGACCGATCGAAGCCGAGAACGTCGCGCGCCCCGAGCAAGGGCCGCCCGGAGACGGCCCTCCGAATCGACGGCGGCTCGCTGCTCAATGCAGGGTGGCGAGCATCCCACTGTCAAAAGGCACCAGCTCATGGGTGCGCCCTTGTACGGTCTTCGCGGCCCACTCGGGATCGGCGATCAGGGCACGGCCGACCGCTACCAGGTCGAACTCGTCCCGTTCCATCCGGTCGAGCAGTCCGTCGATGCTCTCGGCTGCAATCGGGTCGTCGGGCGTCTCATCCGCCATGAGTTGCTTGTTCAGCCCGACGGAGCCGACGGTGACGGTGGGGCGTCCGGTGAGCTTCTTGGCCCAGCCGGCGAGGTTCAGCTGCGAACCCTCGAACTCGGGCTCCCAGTATCGGCGCGTCGAGCAGTGGAAGACGTCTGCGCCGGCCTCGGCCAGCGGCACGAGCAGGCGCTCCAGCTCGTCGGGGGTTTCGGCCACCTTGGCGGTGTAGTTGTCCACTTTCCACTGGGACAGCCGGAAGATGACCGGGAAGGACCGCGACACGGCCGCACGGCAGGCGGCAACGACCTCGGTGGCGAAGCGGACCCGAGCGGCCAGGCTGCCTCCGTAGCCGTCGTCGCGCCGATTGGTGCCGGCCCAGAGGAACTGGTCGATGAGGTAGCCGTGGGCGGCGTGCAGTTCGATACCGTCGAAGCCGAGACGTTCCGCATCGGCGGCGGCGGTGGCGAAGGACGCTATGACGTTGTCGATGTCGGTCTGGCTCATCGCCCGTCCCGCCGGTTCTCCGGTCAGGCCCAGTCCCGACGGGCCGATTCCGTCCGGTGCGGGCGTGGACCCGAAGTTCCGGGTGGCGCCGACATGCCAGAGTTGCGGAACGATCCGGGCACCGGCCTGATGCACCACGTCCACGACACCGGCCCATCCGGAGAGCGCCTTCTCTCCGAAGAAATGCGGAACCCTGTCGCTACTCCCTGCGGACGGATGGTCTACATACGTCCCCTCGGTGATGATCAGTCCCACGCCGCCGGCAGCGCGCCGTGCGTAGTACTCCGCCAGGTCAGAGCCGGGGACGCCGTCGGGCGCGAAATAGCGCGACATCGGCGCCATGGCGATCCGGTTGGGCAAGGTCAGGCCGCCCAGGCTGAAGGGGCGGGACAGAATCCTTCCCGCCCGCGTCACGTTCTCGTTGAGGTTCACAAAAGTCTCCTTGGCGCCCACAATGAGTGATATATCACTCACTAAAGGCGCAGACTCAATCGCGGGACAAAGCTCCAGCGCGCGAGGTCCCGCTCAGGTGGGGGGGGGTCGTTACCTTCAGTTACGGACTATTGGCCAGTCAGGGTGCGGGCCCAGGGGGCATCCACGGCGTACGCGTCGAGCGCGACGAGCACGTTCGCGAGCATGCCCTCGGCGAAGAACACCCTGATCTGCTCGTCGGACGCGCAGGAAGCCGCCCGCACGTACTCGACCTGCTTGGCATAGCAGTCACGCATGGCTGCGCCTATCGCCGGTTCACTCGCGGCGCCGTTGGCCTGGAGCAACACCATCACCATGCTCCGGTCCTCGACGACCATCTTCCGGAAGGCGGATCCCATCGCGACAAGTACGTCCACCGGATCGGTGCCGGTGGCCGATGACGCGGCATCGGACATCCGCTCGCGCATCAACCACGCACAGTGTCTGATGAGCTCGACGAACAGCGCTTCCTTGTTGGGGAACAGCCGGTAGAGATAGGCCTGCGAGATGCCGGCGGCGTCGGCGACCTGGGTCGTGGTGGTGCCGTAGTAGCCGCAGGCGGCGAACGCGTGCATGGCGGTCTGCATCACCGTCTCGCGCCGCTCGTCCGCAGTCGACAACTGCCGCTTTCCCATCGAAGCCATGTGAGTAATCAATCACTCTTCCTTCGCGGCTGTCAAATACGGGCGGATCAGGCCTGCATACAGCGCAGGAGCCGACCCCAGACGCCTCACACCCCGGAAGCCGGTCGAGCCGCCGCTTGACGAGCCGATGTATGAGTGGTTCATTACTCACACAGCATCAGGGGCCTTCGGTCTTGCGGAGAGCGGAAGAGTGAGTGGTTAATCACTCATAGGCTCGGAAGAACAACCCTTGATCACAGGACCCAACGCCGTCCGCTCGTCGGCGGCGCATCCAGGAGGACGTCCCATGGACCGCCGGAAACTGCTCGGTGGCGCGCTTGCCGCCACCCCGCTCATCGCAGCAATATCCACTACCACCGCCCAAGCCGACTCGCACACCTCGACCCGAAAGCGAGGCTCAGCCATGAGCCAGCACCACAACGACGCCATTCGCGCCAGGGCCCGCCAGACGTTCAAGCACCACCTGGAGTACCTGTCCTCCGGCCGTATCCCCGAGTGGGTGAATCTGTTCACCAAGGACGGCGTACTGGAGTTCCCCTACCCGCCGACCGGTACTCCCGACTACTTCAAGGGCCACGCCGCACTCTACGACTACATGCAGCACTTCCCGGAGACCTTCCGGCTCAAGTTCGTCAACGTGCGCTTCCACGAGACCGCCGACCCCGCCCTGGTGATCGCCGAGTTCAACAGCGAGGGCATCGCCATCAGCACCGGCAAGTCCTACAACCAAACCTATATCTCCGTCGTCGAGACCCGCGACGGCAAGATCAGCCACTACAAGGACTTCTGGAACCCGCTGATCGGCATGGAAGCTCTCGGCAGCAGCACCGGCATCCCCACCGGGGCGAACTGATGACCTCACGCATCGTCTGGGAAGACGACTTCGGTGACGGCTTCGACATCGAGGGTGCACACCCACGGTGGACGTACGCGGCGGTCGGTCCGCACACGCCCACCGACGGAGTCGTCACCACGACGCCCAAGGGTCTGCGCGTCGCAGCCAGTGGCGTCAACAAAGAGACCGGCGCGCCCGCCTACACCCTCACCATCCCCCAGGAGAAGAGCGGCGACGATCTGCCGGGCGCACTCGATCACATCAAGTGGCTCGTCTACGCCAGCCACCAAACGCCCTCGGAGCCGGCGGGTTTCGAAGTCGAATCCGGCCGCGAACTGGCCTTCCACGCCTGGATGTCCGGAGAGACCTACGGCACCAAGGACCACCCCTTCGGCGATGCCGTCCACGATCCGGAAAGCGACATCCGGCTCGGCGCGGCGGCCATGAACGTCATGGACGCGGCCAGCGGGCAGGTCTTCGACTTCCTGATCACCAACGAACGCATCTACGCCGTCTACGAGCGGCTCCCGATGCTCCGGGCGCACCTCGGTGACTACGCGTCGTTCACCACGGCGATTCCGGTCGTCAACCGCTCCCCCCAGGAGGAGCACCACCTGACGATCGCGTACGACGCGGAACAGGGTGTAGCCCGCTGGCTCGTCGACGACGCCGAGGTCCACCGGGTCACCGAAGTCGGTCACCGCCCCGAGCGCAGGAACATGCTCCTCGACCACGGGGGACAGGACGCGCTCGTGACGCCGAGTCGGCTGCACGGCGGCTTCGGTCTGGTCACGCTTCTCGACGGAGCGCTGCACGGAGCGCCGGGCCTCGTCCGTCTCTCCCCTTCGGACGGCGTCTACTTCCACCCCGGCAAGGGCGCACCGCACCCCCAGACATTCGTCGACGAGGAGAGTCGTCCGGACAGTCGCCTGTTCGGGCAGGGCGCCGCACTACGCGTGCGACGCTTCGCCGTCGAGAGCAGGACCGCCCACGCTCCGGCAGAACACTGAGGCTCTCACGGCCCGGTGAAGCTCCGAAGCGGCACCCGAGTTACCTTTCCCCGTTAACTTTCCAGAGATAGGCCACTGACATGAAACTCCTGCACATCGACTCCAGCATCTCGGGCGACGAGTCTGCGAGCCGTCAGATCTCCGCTGCTGTCGTCGACCGCTTGAAGCGCGAGAACCCCAGCCTTGAGATCACGTACCGCGATGTGGCCGCCGCGCCCGTGCCCCACCACACGGAGGCCCTGCAGAACCTGAAGATGGCCGCCGCCGCCCAGAGCGGGGCCCTCAACACGGGTGCCGTCAAGGTGGCGGGGGGCGAGGTGACGGGCGAGACCGCCGACGCGCAGCACGACCTCGACGCCATCAACGAGGTGCTGGAGGAATTCCTGGCGGCCGACATCGTCGTGGTGGGCGCTCCGATGTACAACCTGGGCATCCCCAGCCAGCTCAAGGCCTGGGCCGACGCCCTTGCCGCACCCGGCCGGACCTTCCGCTACACCGAGGCCGGCGCCGAGGGCCTGTGCGGCGCCAAGCGCATCATCGTCGCCTCCTCCCGCGGCGGTATCTACAGCATGCCGCCGATGGACGGGTTCGAGCACCAGGAAAAGTTCCTCATCAGCTGGTTCGGCTTCCTCGGCGTCAACAACACCGAGTTCGTCCGCGCGGAAGGCGTCAACTACGGCCCCGAACAGCGCAAAGTCGCCCTGGACGCCGCCCTGGCCGAAGCCTCCACGCTCAAGGCCGCATAAGACAGATCACACTGCCGCACTGCCCCAGCAGAGGTGAGCTCCGGCAAGGCCGCCCGGCCCGATGTGCTCGTCCGGCATTCGCCCGGTTCATCGTCCGCGAGCCTGGCGTTCAAGCCGACCTCCCTCTCACTCGGCGGCGGGCTCAGCTCACTGCAACTGTCCGGTTCCTCGGGTCCGCTCTCTTCGGGCCTGGGGAACCGGACTTTTCCCAGAGACCCGACGACGCAACTGTCGCGCGTGCGCCTGCGCGACAGTTGCGTCGTCGGTCCGTTTCGCCGAGGTTCTTCAGCAGCTTCGGGCCGTCGCCACTGCGGATCTTTTCGCAAGCCTCATCGGCCAGCCCGAATCCGTCGGTCACGTGACCGGCATGACTGCCGGAGCCGGAGAAGTTGTCTCCCTGCAGCAGGCGATCGACACCAGCGACCTCGGTGACGGCCCGGCGTATCGCCGGGCGGTGGACATCCAGGTCGTAGCAGAAGTTCGAGGCGAAATCGATGGCGCCCTCCCTGCTCTTCGAGCCCGGGGGCCATGATCTGGTTGGTCTCGCTGAAAACCGCCACAGCGGCTAGGCGCAATGCCGTGACTCTGACACGAAAAGTTGAGTGAGTGTGCTGGTCAGGCCGTTGCTGCGATGGGCTCGAAGCATACGGTGAGGCCGAGGCGGTTGGCTTCCTTCGTCATGCGACGCATGGCGCGTTCGGGGTCGCGGCGGGTGAAGTAGTCGGCGCCGAGGTCCTGGTAGCGGGTGTGGCGTAGGCCGTTGCTCCGGACGGTCTGGGAGAGCGTCGCCTCGATGCCGGCGCGGCCGGCATAGCGTCGTTGCCATTCCCCGGTCTACGGGTCGAGGCGGTTACGGACCTGGATCTCGTGCAACGGCTGTGGGAGCAAGGCGATCGAGCGGGGCCTGGTGGCCGATGCGGTGCACGGGTGACGGTCCGGGCAGGCCAGGCAGTCGGCCTTGGCGAAGCGGAACTGGAGGTACTCGTGGCCGTTGATGCGGAGCGTCCCCGGCTGGGAGCTGGTCCTGCCGCGGGGGCACGTCGCCTGCCGTAGGTCCCAGTCGATCGCGAACGCGGACTTCCCGAAGCCCTCGCCGCTCTTGGCCTGGCGGCTGTGGTCGGCGACGATCGGGCCGAGCAGTGTGATCCCGCGGACCTGCTGGGCGCGTTGGACATGGGGCGGGGTGATGTAGGCGGCATCGACCACGTGCTCAGCAGGGGGCAGGGCTGTCTGGGCCAGGTCGTCGTGGATCTGCTCGGTGAGCTTGCCGTCCTGGACCGGGGCGATCGTGGTGGCGACGTGCACCACGATCTCGGGCCGCTGTTCCTCGCAGGTCTCGGGTGTAGTGCACGCGATAGCCGCTCCACTCGGTGCCGTTCTTGGTGCAGTAGTGCGCGTCGGTGTCGTAGGGAGAGCCGAGGCGCAGGCTCGCCGGTGGCAGCGCGTGCCCGCCGTGCCGGCGGAGCTGTCCTCCCTCGTCCCAGTAGTAGTGGTGGACCCACACCTGTCGCAGGACTTCAACCTGCGGAAGGGTCCGCAGCCGGCCCGGTGCACCGCAGGCCCACAGAGCGGCCAGCACTTTCTGCCCGTCCCGTCCGAAGACCTCCGCTCGCGTAATCACGGCCTCAGGCCCACCGGGCACCTTCCGGATCTCAATCTTCCGTCCGTACCTCTTGTCCCACTCGGGTTCGATCAACGGCTGCAGCCACCCCGGCGCGATCACGGCCAGCTCCTCCAGAGCCGCGCGCAGGCTCTCCCCGGCCAGCTCCAGGCGGCTGAGGCGTCGCACCGCGGCCAGCACATACGTCGCGTCGGTACGCTGCCGCCCGCCGGATTTCAGCAGCCCCGCCTCGGTCAGCCGCGTGAGCATCACCTGCAGCATCCGGGCCGCCGCGTCACCTTCGACCAGACGAGCGCGGAAGTCGCACAGGAGCGAGTAGTCGAACCCCGTGTCCTCCAACTCCAGGCCCAGAGCGTACTTCCAGTCGATCCGCGTACGCACTGCCTGGGCCGCCGCCCGGTCCGACAGATCCTCGGCGAACTCCAGCACCGAGACGAGCGCCAACTGCCCTGCACATCGAGACGGTCCCGCACCAGCATCGCGGGCGCCCCCTTCGGGCACGCCGCCCAGGCCGTGCGCACGGTCCGCGCCGGAATCCGCTGATAGTCCCTCGGCTGCAACGACATCAGGCCCGCCTCGACCTCGGCGCCGCCCCGCTGTCTCCACTGAAGCACCGCCCGGAGCAGCTGTCAGCACCCCCTGAAGATCACCAACAGACTCATTCCGTGACTCTTAAGTCCATCCTGATCCTCATTAAAGGTGCCAGGACGCGCAGTGCCTTCAGTTCCGTTGTTCATGTGAGCGCCTGGGAGGATTCGTCGGGTCAGGAATCATCAACCGCTACAAGGGCGAGCCACTGCTGAAGACTCAGGAGTTGACACACGGCACCCTGGAGTGCGTCGACACCGTCAAGAGTCGCCGTTTCCACCAGGAAGTCCTTGGCCTCGATGCGCCGCACGCCAGCGTCGGTCGCTGATGATCCCCAAAGGTTCCAACCATACGTACACGGTTGTCGAGACGGGCAAGATCAACGCGCAGATGATCCCGGACATCACGAGTTCAGCGACCTCAAGGGCGACTAGCACTCGATACACGCCCATGCCCCCGAGTTCCGGGCGCGGTTCCACAAGGTGCTCCAAGAAAAGAAGGAGTCCGGCGCGGTGTGAGTCGGGCCTGACAGGCCCGCACCTTGCAGGCCGATGTCCAGAGGCCGACGATCTGCGCCATAAGCCACCGACGCGTAAAGCTGATACCGTTTATTCTTCGCATATGCGGCACGTGGCAGTGGAGAGCGAGCGGATGACCGAGGACGTAGGGCGAGCAGTCGAACGGCCGGAGGCCTTGCCGCGGCTGCCCAAGATCTCTGAGCAGCTGGCCGACCGGCTGCGTGCGACCATCCTGGGCCGTGGCATGCGGCCCGGGGACCGACTGTCCAGCGAGGCCGAACTCATCTCCCACTACGGCGTGGCCCGGGGCACGGTCCGGGAGGCGCTGAGGCTCCTGGAGTCCGAGGGCATTATCGAGATCCGGCGGGGGCGGCAGGGCGGCATCATGGTCCGCAAGCCTGAGCCCGACCGGATCGGCCAAGCCGTAGTCGTACTGCTCACGATGGCCGAGGTCACTGTCCGCGAACTGATCGACTATCGGCTACTGATCGAGCCCGGCGCCGCAGGGGCGGCGGCCCGGACCGCCACGGATAAACAGTGCGCAGCCCTGCGGCGGCTGGCCACCGAAGAGCCGCACCAGGAACTGGAGTTCCACGTCGCGCTGGCCGAGTGCAGCGACAACTCCCTGCTGCGGCTGACCATCACCACACTCCACAAGGCGCTCACCGCACACTCCTACCTCGACCGGATCACCCCGGCCGACGAGGAGGCGGCCCGCCGCGCCCACCACGCCATCCTGCAGGCCGTCGAACAGCGCGACCCGGAGATGGCGGGCCTGACCATGACGCGGCACCTCCAGCGGTTTCGCGAATTGCTGGCCGAGCACGACCGGCTCAACGACCGGCTCATCCCCTCCGACTGGTGGCTGTCCCGTATCTGAAGCGGCCCTGGGGAGGCGCGTCCGGGAAACGGGCAGCGCCACAGAGACCGACAGCGAGGCGTTTTGCGTCTCAGAGCCCCCAGAACAGGAACGGCAATGAAGATCGCACGCTTCCAGCGCCAGGACGAACACCGGGACCAGGAACACAGCGTCTGGGCATCGTCGACATCAAAGCCGGTGAACTGCAGCCAGTTGTGGGGCGGTTAGCCGACTGGGCCCTGCTCTCACCGCCGGGGGCGGCACGCCTCACCCGGAGAGGAAGCCGCCTCCCCTCACCAAAGTACGGATACTTTCCCCGCTGACCGCGACCTCGACGGTCGTCGGCATGAGCTACTGGTCGCACCTGGAGAAGCTGGGCGTGACCGAACACCCGGCGAGCACCGTCGGCTTCCTCAAATTGCGTGCGGCGATCGTCGGTCCCGAGGACGACCTGGTCTAGCCAGCGATCACCGAGCAACTCGACTTCGAGGTAGAACTCGTAGCAGTGATTGGCCTGTTCGACCCTTCCGCCCTCCCCGTGTCGGCGTACACCTGAACGTGGCTCTGGCAAGAATTTCGTAGGCGGAGATCATCTCGGGGTGAGGGTCAGCCGGTCCGCATCACGGCGCCGAAGGTGGGCGATCAGTACGACGCGGTGGCGGAGAAGTGGGACGCCGGCGCGTCCGGCCATCAGGCGTTTCTGGAGTTTCACATCGGTGATACGGCCTTCGTTGACGCCGGAGTTGTAGCGGGTTGTGATTCCGTTGATGACTGCGGGCTGGTCTTCGTGCAGGGCTTTCGCCATGCCGGCGAGTGGCGGCAGCCCGCTGCCGGTGAGCTGGTCGAGCCAGTCCGCCAACGGGGCGGCGTCGCGGGTATCGAGCATGGCGGCGAACTGACGGACCAGGTGGTGGGCGTGCTGAAGTTCGGGGCAGTGCTCAAGGAGCCGATGCAGGCGCTGCGTGGTGTGCGGAGTGCGCCGTTCGGGAGCGGTGATGATCCAGCGTGCGGCTTCACGCGGGGAAGGCGGCCGTTCGCGCGGCGCGTCCAGGGGCAGGCCGAGGCGCAGGGGTGCGACGGCCATCTTGACCCGCTGGTAGTGCCCCAAGTACCCCTTGATCTGAAGCTCCTGGTGAAGGATCTTCGCGCTGTGCTCGCCCTCGTCCCAGCGTTGCTGCAAGTGGTCGAGGTAGGGGTCCAGGGCGGTGGTGCGGCGGGGAGGGCGGCGCATGACCTTCTGCCAAGTGCGGGCACGGGCGTACTTGCGCACCGTACGGCGGTCCAGGCCGAGTTCCCGGGACGTGCTGCTGTAGGAGCGGCCTGTGTCGGTGAGGGCGTGTACGGCCTCGAACAGCCGCTGTGCGTGTAGCCCCGCAGGGGTCTCTGCTGGTGGAGGTGCTGTTGACGAGTCGCTGGCGGGTGCGGGTTCCAGCTCCGGGAGTGCGGCGGGCAGACAGCCGTGGTGGGCGGAAGCGATCTTCTGGATCTGCGGGGACAGGCCCTGCCAGAGGTGAAAGCGGTGGCTGACCTGGAGGGCTTCGGGGGCACCGGAGGTGATGGCCTGCCGGTAAGTGAGAGAGCCGTCGCGGCAGACGACCTCGATACCGGGATGCTCGCGCAGCCATCGGCCGAGTTGTTCGGCGTCCCGGCCTTCCCAGAGAGTGAGGGGAAGGCGGGTGGTGGCGTCGACCAGGAGGGTGCCGTAGGTGTCGCCGTAGAGTGCGAAATCGTCCACGCCCAGCACCCGGGGTGTGACCGGCGGTGGCAGCGGCACCCGCATCAATTGGGAAAGCACCGTGCACCGGGAGAGCGCGACGTGGATGACGCGCAGCATGCGGGACCCGCCGCGGCCCGCCAACAGGACGCCGACCGCCTGGACCACCTGTTGCAGCAGCGGCGTGCGCCGCTGGTAGCGGACGGTCGGTCCCGGCACTTGCTCGGCGAAAGTCACCTTCGGGCAGTCGGCGTTCTCGCAGTACAGACGGCGCACACTCAAGTCGATTCGGACCGGTCGGCCGCCCAGAGCCGTATCAGCGAGGCGGCGTTCGTAGCGGCTGTGGACCCACTCACTCGGTGCCCCGCACCCCGTACACCACGCTGGAGCGCGGGCCCGTGTCCTGGCCCGGACCACCACCGCCGGTTCAGAGACATCAATCGAGACCACCAGTACGTCCGCCAAGTGCGGTAACAGGCAAGGCAGTTCAATAGTGCACAGTCAGATCCTGCCCGTGATGCGGACCGGCTGACCCTCACCCCGAGATGATCTCCGCCTACGAAATTCTTGCCAGAGCCAGAAAACCTCGTACGCCGACACCCCGGCCCACGGACGAGGCCCTTGGGACACAGTGGACAACGACGTCAGTGCACGCGACACGCCCTCGCCGCTGGGTCGGGTGGACCTGTTCAGCATGAAGGCCCTGGACCGGACGACGCCACTGGGCCCCTGGATCACCACCAAGGATGAGTCCGGAGGCTCCGGCCAACCCGATCTGCTCTTCAACGGCACTACGGACGGTGTCGCCGCCGAGGACAGCCGTTACGTGAAGCCGAGCGATCTCATCGAGCGGAGATCGCGCGGATAGGTGTACTGCGCAACACACCGTGGGCTTCTCTGGAGTGTTGACCTGCGCGGTGTGTTGTTGCCACGGTCGTCGACGACGATCTCCAGGTGGTGTCGGTCGCTGATCAGTTGCTGAGGTTCTTGCGGTTTGGCCGCAAGCGCGCCGAGCTGACGACCAAGTCGTATGCCGAGGGTGTGCCGCTGTAGTTGCTGTGGGCCGGATCACAAGGCGGCAATGGCCGCAGGCGGCTCGGGACATGGGCTCGTTCATGGTCTGGCTGAAGTACACGCCGTCGACGCCGGACGGCGAACCGGCTCCGGTGGTGCTGGGCCCGGGGCCGAGCCGGCCCCGGAGGGAACAGCGGATGAACGGGGTGCTGACCGCGGTGTGTGGGCTGTTGACGACGACACCGCTGGCCTGGTGCTTACCGGTAAACGGCACGGGGGCCATGGCCTCGGTCTGGCTCGCGCACGCGTCGAACAGCACTCCAAAGCTGGGTGACCACACGGAACCAGGTGAGTTCCCGCCGCCCTCGCAGGCAGCGGAGACTCTTTTCAGCTTGCCAAAGTCCCTTGGTGAAGTACAAGCGCCAACCCGTCCCGGTCTGGCGCCACAAGGAACTCCGTCACACCTGGCGCCCCTGATCGTCAGCGAAGTACGTCAGGTGCACGATTCCCGGAGCCAAGACGGTCCCTGAAATCCTACTGACCTTGACCGGCGACTCCGAGGACGCCGATCCCGCACTCGTCACCGTGGGGATCGACTGCACGTCCCACCAGCGACCAGACGCTCCGATCTCGGTGAACTTCGTGTGAGCGATCACGGAATTGCGTAATCGTTCACAGGCGGTCCATGCGGGGCTGTCGATGCCGTCACCGTAGTGGTTGGTCTTGGTGGAAGTAGTGGTCCACACGTGGCACCGCAGTCGGAGGCGGTCCCGGTGGTCCAGTCAGCGAGGCGGTGGGTGCGTCCAGGGTCCAGGTCTGCTTGGTGGTGCCGGCGGTTTCCCGCCGGACGAGGTCGCTGGTGTAGCACGCGATGGCAGTGCCGTCGGGGAGGGCCGTGGTGCGGCCGAAGGCATCGTGGGTGCAGCCGGTGTCAGTGATGCGGTCGGCGCTGTCATAGGTGTGGGTCGCCGTCCCCCTCCCCCGCCCTCTGTCTCGCCGACCGCCGGACGCTCACGCATGGGGCAATCGGCATCGGAGCCGAGCTGATCACCGGCACAAATTTCGCCATGATTATGGACTTCTATATACATTGATGACATGGATCGGCGGCCCATACTCAGCGCCATCGACGACGACACAGAGGTCATCGAAGCCCTGCGTCTCGCGTTGGAACAGGCCGTGGCCGAGCTCGGCGGAATGGGCGGCATGGCGCATATGCGTGAGTATGGGCATGGGCGTGAGCACAATCTGCGCCTGGTGGCGAGCAGCGGGCTGCCCAGGATAATGACCGAGCCCTGGGTGTCCCTCGACGACCGAGGTGACTCGCCCACGGCCCGTGCCGTGCGTGCGGAAGGCCCGGTCTGGGTTCCCGCGCCGCCGCTGCCCGGCGAGCCCTCACCCCGGCCGTCCGCGGCCCCCGCCCCCGGTCTTCCCGGCGCCGCCTCCGTCCCGGTGTCAGACCCGGACGGAGTCATAGGATCGCTCACCGTCCTGGCCGCCGCCCGAAGCGAGCCCGGACCCGAGCAGTGGGCGTTCCTGGAAGCCGTCGCGGCCTGGGCCGCCGAGCGGCTGCGCCGCCCACTCCCGCCCGGGCCCCCGCAACCGCACGAGAAGCCGTCTCCCGCGAGCCCTCCGGGAAGCGGACTGCGGCAGGCGCTCAACGCCGTACACGTAGGTTCCTACGACTGGAACATGGTCACCGGCGAACTGCTGCTCGACGAGGCGGCGATGACCGTGCTCGGCATCGATCCGCAGACGTTCGACAGGCGGACCGAGACATGGATGGACATCATCCACCCCGACGACCTGCCCTCGCTGACCATCGCGACCGACAAGGCGATCCGGGACCGGAGCATGTTCGGCACGGAGTACCGCGTGAATCGCCCGGACGGCACCACGGGCTGGATCCAGGTACGCGGCCGGGTGCAATGCGACGAGAACGACCTGCCGCTCGGCACGGTCGGTACGGTCTGGGACAGCACGGAGTCCCGCAGCGCCCGCGACGCGGTCGGCCGCGCCCTGCGATACATGAGCGACGGCTTTCTCGCGCTGGACCACGAGTGGCTGATCACCTTCCTCAACACGCAGGCGGAGCGGGTCCTCGGCCGCGGCCAGGAGCTGGTCGGCCACCCGGTGTGGGACCTCGCCGCCGAGCTCGACGTTCCCGATCTACGGGCCCTGTGCCAGAAGACAGTCGCCCTGTCCACGCCCACCGGACTGGACATCCGGGCACCCGGAACCCGGCGCTGGTACCACCTGCGGCTGGTCCCGCTCCCCGACGGCCTGGCCTTCTACTTCACCGACATCCACGCCAAGCGGACGCGGGACGCCGAGCGCGAGGCGGCCGTACGCGCCGACGCCGAGCGGGCCGCCCGCATCGCGGAGTTGACCGCGGCGCTGGCCAGCGCGACCGGCGCCGCGGATGTGACGGACGCCGTGGCCCGGCACGTACTGCCGCCGTTCGGCGCGGTCGGAATGGTCGTACAGGTCATTGAGGGCACCCGGATGCATCCCGTCGGCAGCGTCGGCTATTCCCAGGAATTCCTCGACCGGATCACGGGCCTCTCCCTGTCCGGGCACAACGCGGTCGCGGACGCCCTGGCCGCCCGCACCCCGCAGTTCTTCTCCTCTCCCGAGGAGTACGTCGCGCGCTACCCGGCGCTGGCCGACCATCCAGAGGCGGCGGGCAAGAAGGCGTGGGCGTTCCTGCCGCTGGTCGCCTCGGACCATCCGATCGGGGTGTGCGTGATCTCCTTCGACCGGCCGCGCGACCTCACCGGGGAGGAACGCACGCTGCTGGTCGCGATCAGCGGCTTCGTCGCCCAGGCGCTGGAACGGGCCCGGCTCTTCGACGCGGAGCACACTCGCGCGCAGGAGCTTCAGCGCGCCCTGCTGCCCCAGGCGCTGCCCTCGCTGCCCGCCTGCACAGCTACCGCCCGCTATCTGCCGGCTGGGCAGGGCATGGACGTGGGCGGCGACTGGTACGACATCATCCCGCTCTCCAGTGACCGGGTCGCCCTCGTCATCGGCGACGTCATGGGCCATGGGCTTCCGGAGGCGGCCACCATGGGGCGACTGCGCACCGCCGTACACACCCTCGCCGAGCTGGACCTGCCCCCGGACGAGATCCTCGCCCACCTCAACGACATCGTCTCCGGGCTCGGCGACGACTCGTACGCCACCTGTCTGTATGCGGTCTACGACCCCGTCACCCACGGTTGCGCCTTCGCCCGCGCCGGCCATCCGCCGCCCGCTGTCGTCCATGCCGACGGCACCGTCGTCTTCCCCGACTCGGCTCCGAACCCTCCGCTGGGCGCCGCCGAGCCACCCTTCGAGAACGTCGAACTCGTGCTGCCGGAGAACAGCCTGCTGATCCTCTACACCGACGGGCTCGTCGAGTCCGTCGACCGCGACATCGAAGCCGGGATGGCCCGTCTCGCCCGGTTGCTCGCCGAGAACCGCGGCGGCGACCTCGACCTCCTCTGCGACAAGCTCATCGCGGGCCTCCTCCCGGTCCAGCAGCAGTCCGCCGATGACGCGGCCCTGCTCGCCGTCCGGGTGCACGGGCTCCCGCCCGACGCGATCGCCGCCTGGCCGCTGCCCCTGGAGCCGCAGGCGGCGGGCCAGGCGCGCAAACTGGTCCGGGAACAGCTCTCCATCTGGAGCCTGGACGAGTTGGCGATGACCACGGAACTGCTGGTCAGCGAATTGGTCGCCAACGTGGTGCGCTACGCCAGGGGCCCGGTGCTGCTCCGCCTGCTGCACAGCCGCACGCTGGTCTGCGAGGTATCCGACGGCAGCCTCACCACGCCCCGGATCCGCCGGGCGTCCGAGACGGACGAGGGCGGCCGGGGCCTGCAACTGGTCGCCGCGCTGTCCCAGCGGTGGGGCACCCGGTACACAGCGACGGGCAAGTGCATCTGGACGGAGCAGGCCCTGACCGGCCCCGAATCGCCGGACGCCCTGCTGGCCGTCCTCGACCCCACAATGTGAGACGTCCCGTCCGCCCGCTCCGCGGCAGCCCGCGGAAACCGCGAAGGAGGTCAGAAGAACTCCCGCCGCCAGGCATCGAGAGAACCCGATCCCATCGTGTGCGGCCCGTTCACGTTCTTCACACCGAGGCAGTGCGCGTCAACCCGAATCCCCAGACCGTGACCCGGCTCGCCCGCTCCCGCCGGGCAACCACCACCCCGGCCAACCCGCCCGAGGCTGTCTCCGCACCGAACAGCGGGGCACTCTCGTGGCAGGCACGAGGATCTCCGCCGAGGCCGAGCCCCTCGCTCCACCCCGGACTGCGCCAGCAGCCGACAAGGGCACGGCCGCCGGGTCATCGACCACCTGATCGGCCCCGGTGGCCCGCCGGAGGGTCGAAGTCCGCAGGGTGGGGCCAGTACTCACTTCCCAACCCCACTGCGAGATCGCCAGGGCCCACGCTCTCAAGTGGGGCATCTTCACGTTTTCGGGGCCACGGGACGGGACCGCTCCAAAGTGGCACTGGTGTTACAGGTGTTACACCAGACGGTCTCGCTTGCCCGGCGCCAAGCTGCACAAAGTGGTCTCCATCCGCCGTGCCACACGGTTGCCCCCAGAGAAGACGGCACACGCCCCTGACCCCAGTCAGGGGTCAACTCCCTTGCAAGTGAGGCTAGTTGTGCGTGACATCTCACACACCGACACAGGGAACAACCGGAGACACTACTCCAGTTAGTGGTGACGTGGCACCAAATGGAGACACGTCTCCGAATATTGGCCACGCCCAGGCATCCCCTGAATGACGGAAGTGAGTCTCATGTCCGACGGAACACCCAAGACACGCCTTCATCACCTCCGAGCCCTCACCCGCAGAGGAGCCGTACTCGGCGCCGCCGTTCTCGCCTTCAGCGGATTGGCCATGTCCACCGCGAACGCCCAGGCCGGCAGCATCACCGAGTTCGGTACCCCGACCGCCGACAGCCAGCCTTTGGACATCGTCCCCGGCCCCGACGGCAGCCTCTGGTTCACCGAAACCAAGGCCGACAAGATCGCGCGCATCACACCCGACGGCAAGATCACCGAGTTCGGCGACGGCATCACCCAGGGCTCCGCTCCTGCCTTCATCACCCGGGGCCACGACGGGAACATCTGGTTCACCGAAGGATTCGCGACCGACGGCACGGGCCCCGCACCCAAGAAGGTTCAGATCGGCCGCATCACCCCACACGGCAAGGTCACGGAATTCTCCGAAGGTCTCAACCCTGCCGATGGGATCAACTACATCACCGCGGGACCGGACGGCAATGTCTGGTTCACCCAGGACAGGGGCGGCCTCATCGGCCGTATCACCCCGCACGGCAAGATCACGAAGTTCAGCGAGGGCATCACCCCCGGCAGCTCGGTCCAGGACATCACCCCCGGCCCGGACGGCAATCTCTGGTTCACCGAGTCGCAGGACCGGATCGGGCGCATCACCCCGCGGGGCGAGGTGACCGAGTTCAGCACAGGCATCACGCCCGGCAGTTCACCTGCGGAGATCACGGTCGGCCAGGACGGCAACCTCTGGTTCACCGAGGCTCTCGGCGATCAGATCGGCCGCATCACGCCACATGGTGAGGTGACGGAGTTCGGGACGGGGATCACTCCTGGCAGCCTGCCGCGCGGGATCGCCACCGGGCGGGACGGGAACATCTGGTTCACCGAGTTCGGCGGTCCGTTCGCGACCGACGGCAACCGCATCGGCCGGATCACCATCAAGGGCAAGGTCACGGAATATTCCGCCGGCCTCACCGCCAACGCGCTCCCCTACGGCATCACATCCGGCCCCGACGGACAGATCTGGTTCACCGAGGCGGCCGCCAGCAAGATCGGGCGCATCACCGTCAAGTGAGGTCGAGTGGGTGCGGCCGGGCAGCGCCCGGCCGCACCCACCACCCACCAAACTCTCCGCGATCCGCCGGCCATCCCCTCGGGACGGCTCAGGATCAGATCGATGCCGTGCTCGAAGCATTCGTCGAAGTCGCTTCCGCCCAGGTAGGGAAGGGTCCTCGACAGCACCGAGTCGACAGCAAGGGGTGTGGCTCCTCCCCCGGCCAGGAGCGCGTCCGGAGGTACTCCCGGGCTATGCTCCCGGCCCCGCCTCGGGGCACGGCGTCAGCGCGTGCACGGGATGGAGGGGCGGCCGCCGGACTCGGAGACGCCCACGTGTCTGCGCCCCCGTTGCCATGCCACCGGTTCTGCAAGGTCTCGTCCTGGCGGCTCGGCTGCCGACCTCAGCAGACCATGTAGAGGCGGTTCATGGTCGAGTGGCTGGAGGCGAACGGGGGGCAGGTCGCTCTCCTGTGCTCGCCACGCACGCTCTTCGGTCGTCGACGGCAGGAGTGAGGACGGATTCCAGACGTCCAGGACGTGATACCCGAGGGCGCCCCCGGCTCTCGGCTCTTCACCGGGCGGTGTCAACGCCAGATCCGCGACTCCGTACCCCCTGCCGACGTCGCGGTACCCCGCGGACATGGGGAGGTTTTCCCATGCGTCTCTGTGGAGGCGGCGCAGTTGCACCTCCCCGGCGAAGTGGTTCGGGTCTGGGACTGCGGGGCTGCCGGTCTCGCCGTGGATCTCGATGTTCGCCGACTTCGTGGCGACGGCGTCGAAGCTCATGGCGAGGGTGGACAGCACCCCGGACGCATGCGTGAGGATGCCGGTGACGTGGATGTTGATGTTGATGCTGACCGGTATCACTTCCCCGGTGCGCGGACCGGACGTGATGACCCTGGTGGGCCGGGTGCGGCTGGCGGTCCCGAGCACCGAGGTGGCCGGGCCAAGCAGCGTGACCAGGGCGAACACGTAGTACGGGCGCATGTCCCACAGGGGCTCCGGGCCTGAGTAGAAGCCCGGGTTCGGGTGCCACAATTCGTGACCGGGGACGACCATGGTGGCTGTCGCGGCGATGAGCGCGCCGATCAGTCCTGTCAATCCCCCGGTTTCGTGGAGACCTTCCTATACATAGCCTCGCCGCCGCTATTTTCACGAGAGGTATTGACTGGCACCGGAGCGCCGCCTACCGCCTGCCTCCGAGACATCAGATGTCTGATGTCAGATGGATCACCGCAAGGAGGTCGACAGCAATGCCGCTGTCCGACGACATCGCCGAACGCCTGCTGTCCTCGATCATCGACGGCCACTACCCGCCCGGCACGGCCCTCCCCCCGGAAGGGGAACTGGCCGAGCAGTGCGAGGCGAGTCGACTCACCGTGCGTGAGGCGATCAAGGTCCTCCGGTCGCAGAACGTCGTACGGATCCACCGTGGACGCGGTACGTACGTCAACGCGCCCGACCAGTGGACCGCGCTCGAACCGATGATCCGGGCCGCGGCCGCCGCGCCCCGGACGAGCGGCGCGATCTCCGAGAAGCTGATCGAGGCACGGCAAATGATCGAGGTGGGCGCCGCCCAGCTCGCCGCCGCCCGGCGTACCGACGACGACCTCGTCGAACTCGCCGAGCAGCTCGACGCGATGCGGGACGCCGCCGAGGCCGGGGACACCGAGGCCTTCGTCGATGCCGACATCGCCTTCCACGAGGTGGTGATGCGGGCCTCCGGCAACGCCTTCGTGCCGTTGCTCTTCGAGCCCTTCGGGCGGCTGCTGATCGAGGGCCGCAGGCAGACCTCGGCGGTTCCCCAGATCCGTACGAACGCCATCGCGCACCACGAGGCGGTCCTTGAGGCGCTGCGCAGCGGGCAGGCGGACAAGGCCCGGCGCGCCATGGACGACCACATGGTGCAGACCGCGGACGACCTGCGCACGCACGTCATCAGCAAGCAGGACTGAGCGCACAAGCACAGGCAGAGGCACAGCCACAGCCACGAGCGTTAGCGCGCCCGCGCCCGCCTAATCCCCCCCGGCCGCCACGCGGCCATGCCGGCCTGCCCGGAAACGTACGAAAGAAGAACCGACATGCTCCAGCCCTCCGTCCCCGTTCCCGTCCCCCTCACCTTCCCCGACCGGCACACGTTGCCGCCGGTGCGCGAGGTCTCCGCGAGCGAAGTCGCGGCCGCCGTCGCAGGTGGCGCGCGACTGGTCGTCCTCGACGACGACCCGACCGGCACCCAGACCGTCGCCGACGTACCCGTGCTGACCCGGTGGACGGCCGACGACCTGCGGTGGGCGCTGCGCCAGGACAGCACGGCCTTCTTCGTACTCACCAACACCCGCAGTCTCGCCCCGGAGGATGCCGCGACCCGCAACCGCGAGGTCGTACGCGCCCTGGCGCAGGCCTCGGCGGCCGAGGGCGTCGGCTATGTACTGGCCAGCCGCGGTGACTCCACACTGCGCGGGCACTTCCCGCTGGAGGCGGACGTCCTGGCCCAGGAGGTGCCGGTCGACGGTGTGGTGCTGGTGCCCGCCTACATCGAGGCCGGGCGGCTGACCGCCGACTCCGTGCACTGGATGCGGGCCGGCGACGGCTCCATGCTGCCGGTCGGCGACAGCGAGTTCGCCAAGGACGCCACCTTCGGCTACGCCAACTCCCGCCTGCCGGAGTGGATCGAGGAGAAGACAGGCGGGCGGGTCGCAGCCGGTGACGTCCTGCGGATCACCCTCGACGACCTGCGCCTTCGCGGTCCGCAGCACGTCGCCGCGCTGCTCGGGTCGCTGCGCGACGGCCGCCCGGCGGTCGCCGACGCACTGTGCGACGACGACCTGCGGGTGCTGGCGCTGGCCGCCGCCTCGGCGGAGGCCGCCGGCGTGCGGCTGCTGTACCGTTGCGGGCCGTCCTTCGTACGGGCCCGGGCCGGGCAGTCCGCGCGGGCACCGCTCGGCGCGGCAGAGCTCGCCGCCTTCCGGCGGGCGGGCGACACGCCGTACGGGCTGATCGCGGTGGGTTCCCATGTCGGGCTGACGACACGGCAGTTGGACCGCCTGCGCGAGCGCGGCGGGATCACCGGGTTCGAGCTGGACGTGCCCGCGCTGCTCGACGAGCAGCGGCGCTCCGCACACATCGCCGAGGTGGCACGGGCCGCCGCGGAGGCGCTGGCGGGGAGCGATGTCGTGGTGACGACGACCCGCTCCGTCGTCACGGGAGCCGACGCCGACGACTCGCTCGCCATCGCCCGCAGCGTCTCCGCCGCGCTGGTGGAGGCCGTACGCGCGGTGAGCGCGGCCCGCCGGCCCGCGTTCGTCATCGCCAAGGGCGGCATCACGTCGAGCGACATCGCCACCGAGGGCCTGGAGATCCGCCGGGCCTGGGCACGCGGCACCCTGCTCCCCGGCATCGTCTCGCTCTGGGAGCCCGAGTCCGGCCCGAGCGCCGGTGTCCCGTACATCGTGTTCGCCGGGAACGTCGGCGACGACGACGCCCTCGCGGACGCGCTCGACCTGCTCAGGAGCCGATGATGCTGCCGTACGGAGACCGGTCCGGAGCCGACCTTCTTGCCGCCGCCCGCGAGGGCACCGCCATACCCGGCTTCGTCGCCTACAACCTGGAGACGGTGCAGGGCATCGTCGCCGCCGCGGAGGCCACCGGCCGGCCGGTGCTGTTGCAGGCCGGGTCCAGCGCCTTCAAGCACGCCGGGCGCGAGGCGCTGATGACCCTCGCACTGGACGCGGCCCGGCGGTCGTCGGCCCGGATCGGCGTGCATCTGGATCACAGCCGGGAGCTCGACGAGATCGCCGCGTGCGTCGAGGCGGGCTACACCTCGGTGATGGTCGACGGCTCGCACCTGCCCTTCGCCGAGAACGTGGCCCTGACCCGGAAGGCCGTCGAGCTCGCACACGACGCGGGCGTGTGGGTCGAGGCCGAACTCGGCGCCCTGGCCGGCGACGAGGACGTCTCGACGGACGCGGTCGCCGCGGGCGGCACCATGACCGACCCCGAACAAGCAGCAGAGTTCGTCGCCGCCACGAGGGTGGACGCCCTCGCCGTCGCCGTCGGCAACGTCCACGGCTTCACCGCCGAGCCAGTCCGGCTCGACCTCGACCGGCTTGCCGCGATCCGGGACGCCGTGCCGGTGCCGCTGGTGCTGCACGGCGCGAGCGGCCTCCCCGAGGAGCAGCTGCGCGGGGCGCTCGCGCGGGGCGTGGCCAAGGTCAACGTCAACGCCGAGCTGCGCCGGGCATATCTGCGGGCGGTACGGGACGCGCTCCCCGGCGCGCTCGCCGGGTCGGACGCCGTCGCGACGTGGCACGCGGGGCGCGACGCGGTCACGGCGGCGGCGACGCGCATCACACGGCAGCTCGGCCCCGCCCGCTGACCTTTCTCCACCCCGTCCCACCCCACACCCCCAACACCCTCCAGGCGTACGGGCGTTACCACCGGCGACCCCGGGTCGCACGACGGGGCGCGATCCCGCCCCGGCTCAACTTCCCTCCCCAGCATCACTTCCTCAACCTCCCCCTCCCCAACATCCCCTCCCTGCAAGGACACCCGCATGTCTGATTACCCCCGTACGGCCGTGCTCGGCCTCGGCGCGATGGGCCTGCCGATGGCCCGCCGACTCGCCGCAACCCAGATCGACGTGACCGTGTTCGACATCGCCGCCGAGCGGCGAGCACTCGTCGCGGCCGATGGTGCCGCAGAGGCGGCCACCCCGGCCGAGGCCGCGCGTGCCGCGGAGGTCGTGGTGCTCGCCGTACGCGACCAGGCGCAGGTCGACAGCGCCCTGTTCGGCGAGAACGGCGCTGCCGCAGCCCTGACGGCCGGGTCGGTCGTCGTGCTGACCAGCACGGTCGGCCCGGAGGCCGCGCGGCTGACCGCAGCGCGGCTCGGTGAGCTGGGCGTGCTGCTGGTCGACGCGCCGGTCAGTGGTGGCCCGACCCGGGCCGGGAACGGTGATCTGCTGATCGTCGTCGGGGCGGAGAGGACCGCGCTCGAGCTGGCCCGTCCTGTGCTGGACCGGCTCGCCTCGACGCTCACGGTCATCGGCGACCGGCCGGGCGACGGTCAGGCGCTCAAGGCGATCAACCAGCTGCTCGCGGGGGTGCACATCGTGGCCGCCGCCGAGGCGGTGGCGCTGGCTCGCGGCCTCGGGCTCGACCCGCAGACGGTGATCGACAGCCTGAGCCAGGGCGCGGCGGGCTCGTTCATGTTCGCCGACCGTGGTCCGCGCATGGCGCAGGCGTACGGCGACGAGGCGGACGCGGTCGAGGTGCGGTCCCGGCTCGACATCTTCGTCAAGGACATGGGGATCGTGACCGGCATCGCGAAGAACGCGCACGTCCCCGTTCCGCTGGCCTCGGCCGCCGAACAGCTCTACCTCCTCGGTGAGCGCGCGGGCCTGGCCGCCCGCGACGACTCCAGCATCGTCACCGTCCTTTCCCCCGCCACACCGAGAGGAGAGGACCGATGAGCGACAGCTCGCTCCTCCTCATAGCCGCCGGAGGCGTCGCCCTCCTGCTCCTGCTCATCCTCAAGGCGAAGGTTCAGCCGTTCGTCGCCCTGGTCGTCGTCAGCATCGGCGTCGCGCTCGCCGCGGGTGTCCCCGCCGGCGAACTGGTCGCGACGATCGAGGAGGGCATGGGCTCGACCCTCGGCCATATCGCCACCATCATCGCGCTGGGCGCCATGGTCGGCCGGATCATCGAACTGTCCGGCGGCGCCGCCTCGTTGGCGTACTCGCTCATCGAGCGCTTCGGTGACAAGCGCACCCCGCTGGCGCTCACCGCCGCCGGGTTCCTGCTCGGCATCCCGGTCTTCTTCGAGGTCGGCCTGATCATCCTGATGCCGATCGCGTACGGAGTCGCCCGCGCCTCCCGCAAGCCGCTGCTGGTCTACGCCCTGCCCATGGGCGCGGCGATGCTCACCGTGCACGCCTTCCTGCCGCCGCACCCGGGCGCGGTCGCCGCCGCGGTGGCGCTGGGCGCGGACCAGGGCTGGATCCTGCTGTTCGGTATCCCGCTCACGGCTGTCGTGATTCTGCTCGGCTACCTGATCGCCAGGCGGATGACCCGTCGCGAGTACCCGATGACGCCCGAGGTGAAGGAGCTGGTGTACGGCGAGCAGGCCGAGGCCCCGAGTGACGGCAGCGTCGAGAACCCGCCGTCCTTCGGCATGGTCGTCGCGCTGATCGTCACCCCGATCCTGCTGATCCTGCTGGGCACCATCGGCAACAACACCCTCGCCGAGGGCTCGTATCCGCGCGCCGTCCTGACCGTGCTCGGCGCGCCGATGGTCGCGCTGCTGGTGGCGGTCGCGCTGGCAGCGTACTTCCTCGGGCACCGGCGCGGCTGGTCGCGGGGGCACATCGGTGAGGTGATGGGCTCGGCCATTCCGGGTGTGGCGATGGTGATCCTGATCGCGGGCGCGGGCGGAGTGTTCGGCAAGGTGCTGGTGAAGACCGGCATCGGTGACGCGGTCGCCGACATCCTCGACAAGACCGGACTGCCGCTGCTCGCACTGGCCTTCGCGATGACGATGCTGCTGCGGGCCGTCCAGGGCTCGACGACCGTCGCGCTGGTCACCACGGCTGGCGTCATCACCCCGCTGGTGGCGCGTGCGGACCTGTCACCGCAGCAACTCGCCCTGGTCTGCCTGGCGATGGGCGCGGGCGGGCTGGCGCTGTCGCACATCAACGACGCCGGCTACTGGATGTTCTCCAAACTGGTGGGCCTGGAGGTCGGAGCGGCGCTGCGCACCTGGACGGTCCTGGTGACCGTGATGGGTGTGGCCGGGTTCCTGCTGACGGGTCTGCTCTGGCAGGTCGTCTAACCTCGATTCCCGGGAAACGGTGGTGGTGCGTTTCCCGGGAATCGACGTCAGCGGGCATTCCGAGGTCGGTGGTGATCTCGACCATGCGCTTCCAGTAGCGGGCGGCGGTCTGCCGCCCGGTCTCCTCAGGTGAGGGCTACTTGTGCAGCGGTAGCACGGACGTCCGTTTCACGCCGTGCGTGCGCAGGGAGTCCTTGAGCTCCCGCACCCGCGCGTCGTCCGCCCGCGGATGCAGGAAGAACGGCATGAAGTCCTCGCGGGGCGACAACTCGATGTACTCGTAGCCGAGTTCTGCGACAGTGCGCACCGTCTCGTCGATGGGCAGGGCACGGAACATGTACGGATCGAGGGTGCTTTCCTGCCGCGCTCCCAGCGGCGTAGCAGGCGGACGGGGCTTGATGCCGATGTCCACCACATGGCCCGACTCCAGGGCCCGGACGGTGGCGTCGGCGATGACGATCGCGGTGCAGCCGTCCCACGCGGACGGGCGGTCGGCACGCCGCCGTCGGCGACGGACACGATCCACTCGCGGAACTCGGTGTCGAAGGCGTCCGCGAACCGGCCCTTCCAGCCCTGCAGCGCACCGGTGCCGCGCCGGCCCGCGCCGCGAACGCCGACCGACGCCGGGTCGGGCAGCCGGACCAGGCCCGTCTCACCCTCGATCTCGCACTGGATGTCGTATCCGTACCGGCAGTTGACAAAAACCTCAAGGTCGATGCGGAGACCTCGCTGGCGGGCACGTCCCACCACCCATGGCCAGGCGGACTCGGCCCGTGAAGGCCGGTCACCGGCGCCTCGGCACGGCGTACGGCACGCAGGCAGAGGCCGCGCACGTCCAGCCGGGCGACACCATGCTGATCGGCGCCGGATCCAGCGGTGTGGGACTGGCCTCGATCCAGACGGTGAACGCGCTCGGCGCGACCCCGGTTGTCACCACGCGGACCAGGGCCAAACGGGAGCGACTGCTGGAGGCGGGACGGCACAGGTCATCGCCCTGGACCAAGGGGGCCTGGCCCAGCGGGTACAGGCCATGACCGGCGGCCGGGGCGCGGACGTGGTCTTCGACTCCGTCGCCGGCCGGCGCCTGTCCGCACTCGCCGACACGCTCGTACCCGGCGGCGATCTGATTGTGTACGGCTGGATGGACGAGAGCCCGGTGCCCTTGCGGCGCAAGCCGCCGCTGACGATCCACAACTACGCGCTGAGCGCCACCATGAGCGATCCCGGGGCCCGGCGGCAGATGGAACACTTCACCAGCACCGGGCTGCGCACGAGTGTGCTGGAGCCCGCCGTGGGCTGGTTCTTCGAAAAACGCGACAAGACCGCGGACGCCCATCAATACAGGGAGTCGAACCAGCAGTTCAGCAGGGTCGTCGTCACCGACGAGCGTTGAGACGCCCACGCCCCGGCCGGTTCACTGCACCGAGGCCACGCCGACATCCCTTCGGCCCGCGCCCTCTCCGGAGGGATCACCGCCAACGGACTCGTTTTGCCGGGATCGGCTTCGCCGGTGGCTGTAACACCGCGGGCGTTACAGCGCTTTCCCTCCGTGCAGGAAGGCAGTTGGGACGCGTCGCAGCCCAGGCCTGTGGCTCAGGTTGCGCTTGAGTACACGGACTCGCTCTGTCAGGGCTGAAGCAGCAATAGTAACTGCGCCCCTGCGAGTGAGGGGTCGGCGGAGCTGCACCGTACGCTCGGCGGCGGTTTCCGGCGTGGACCGCCGAGCCGACGAGCGGTCAGCGAGCATCGGCATCCAGGCCCGCAGCGCCAGCGCCAGCGCCAGGGAAACGGTAGCGCCGGCTCTCGGTCGGGGGACGACCCAGCCGGCGTTTCTGAGTCGACGCGCCCAACGCTCCGCCGCGGTGCAAGGGCAAGGGCGGCTCAGGGAACCGCTTCAGCCATCGTCTCGACTTGCTGCCGCGGCGAGCAAGGTGCCGACGTCCCGCACCGACGGGGCCAGTTCGGTGGCCAGCAGCTCCAGATGCTCCTCGACCATGTCGTCGGGCATCCCACCGATCGAGGCCCAGAAGAAGGCGTGCTCCACCGGCACGTCCGACAGCCAGCTCCGCAGGCGACGCGCGGCCTCGGCGGGGGTGACCACGTCGAAGGCCGGCGCGTTCATCTCGGGCCCCGCCGATCGCATGGCGTCGGGGTCGGCGGCACTGGCGTCGACCTGGCGCAAGGCTCCGTCGTCGGCCTTGCCCGAGGGCCGGCCCTGCGCGCCATAGCGCTGATAGCTCTGCCATTGGTAGGCGAGGTGCGGCCGGATTCGCCGCCAGTTGGCCTCGGCGCGTTCCGGATCGCGGGCCAGGACGAGATTGACCGTGCCCGAGACCCGCGCGGTCCGGGGATCGTGTCCGGCCGAGCGCAGCGCCTGGAGATAGTGTTCGCGCGGCTCGGTCCGCAGGGTGAGCAGGCCGACGCCGAGCCGGCCGGCGATCCGGCCCGCCCTTGGACCGTTCCCGCCGAGCCAGAGGGGGAGGGATTCCTGCACCGGCGGCGGCGTCACGAGACCCGTCTCCCAGAGCTTGCGGATCTCGGCCACTCGCTCCTCGAGGACGGAGAAGCGGCGGCTCACGTCCGCGCCGAACGCCTCGAACTCCGGTATGCGATAGCCGGCGCCCAGGCCCAGCTCAAGGCGGCCGTCGCTCAGCACGTCCACCAGCGCCGCCTGTTCGGCGATGTCCACCGCCGGGTGCAGGGGAGCGACCAGGATGCCGGTGCCGATACGGAGTTTCGATGTCCGGGCGGCGATCGCGGCGGCCAGGGTCAGCGGCTGGGGCAGATAGCCGTCCTCGAAGAAGTGGTGTTCGCTGAGCCAGACCGATCCCAGGCCCCGGCGCTCCGCCTCGACGGTCCACTCGATGAGCCGCTCGTAGTGGCCCGGCCACGGGCGGCGCCACTGCGGTGGATTCCGCGCGTCCAGATACATGCCGATCTTCATGCGTCCGTCCAATCGGCTTTCTTCGGAATTTCCGCCTCGAATTCGTCGACGTCGAATTCGGTTACTCCGAAGTCCTTGACGAAGCGGTTCCAGTCGTCGGTGACGTAGGGCGCCAGCCGGTGAGCGATCAGTCCGTCCCGGTCCTCGAAGCAGAGTGCGACGTTGATCTGGCCGGGGACGACCACATCCGTGCCGTAGCTGCACGAGACACACTTGGACTCGGCACGGGTCCGCTCCACCATGAACCGGAAGAACGGCTGTGCGGACGTCACCTTCTCGGCCGGAATGAGAAACGAGCCGGCGAGCACGATCATCGGGTCCTCTCCTCCTTCAGTGCTGGGAATTCTCAAGGCCCTGGAACGCGAGGTTGTTGCCGCCATGGCCCTGCCGGACCGGGACGGACATCCGCCCGACCCTTTCGATCTCGATGGTGACGGTGTCGCCGTCCACGATGGGTCCGACCCCGGCCGGTGTGCCGGAGAAGATGAGGTCGCCCGGGTGAAGGGTCATGACGGAGGACGCCATGGCGATCATCCCGGGGATGTCGACGATCAGATCGCGCATGTTCGCGGACTGGCGGAGTTCGTCTCCCACCCACAGCCGCATGCCGAGTTCGCTGGGGTCGCCGACCTCGTCCGCGGTCACGATCCAGGGGCCGAACGGCGCGAAACTGTCGTACGACTTGCGGAGAATCCGGTCGACTACCATGTCCCGCACGGTGATGTCGAGGGCGCAGGCGTATCCGAAGACGTACTCAAGGGCGTCCTCGCGGGAGACATGGCGTCCTCGGCGGCCGATGACGATTCCCAGTTCGGACTCGTGATGGACCTCTCGGCCGGGCACCTCGGGCAGGACGATCGGCTCACCGGCGCCGCTCAGTGCACTGGGCGACTTGAGGAAGAACCCCCGGGCGCCCAGTACCGGCGGCGCATCGGCCATTTCCTCACGGTGTGCCCTGAAGTTGCCCGGCAGGGCGATGACCTTCTGCGGCCAGGCGATCGGCGTCTCCAGCGTCACGTCCGCGATCGGGACGCCCTCGCCCCGCACCGCCGCGAGCTGCGGCCCGAGCCGGTCGAACTCCGCGATGAGCCGAACCGTGCCGACCGGCGGGAAGGCCTGCGGATCGATGCCCGCGGCTTCGGTGACGTCCACGACCAGGTCGCCCCGCACCACGCCCACCCGGCCGCCGTTGAAGCGGACGAGTTTCACCGGCTCTCCTCCCAGAGCCGGTCCTCGCGGAAGAGGTGGAGGGCTTCGTGGGCCGCCCGGTCGGAGTAGCTGAAGATGACGGAGTCGGCCGAGGCCGTATGGGTGTGAGTGGCCCAGCTGGGCGCGACGATGATGTCGTGCTGCTCCCACGCGAACCGTTGGCCGTCGATGGTGCTCTCTCCGTGGCCTTCGACCACGACGAACACGGCGGACTCGGTGGAGCGGTAGGGGCGGGTGCTGAAGCCGCCCGGCAGGAGTTGGATCGTGGTGGCGATGGTGGGCAGCGGCCAGGTCCCCGTCGTGGGGCTGATGTACTTCATCTTGTAGGCGTGCCAGGGGTCCGGGCCGGTGCTGCGGGAGAGCTGGTCGAGCACTTCCCTGGAACGGCTGTAGGGGTAGGCGTACAGCGGAGAGCGGGGAACTGTGCCTGAAGTGCTGGAGACGGGAAGGAGGTTGTGGCCGGCCTCCGCGTCCGAGGTTCCCTCCGCGCGGGTGATGTCCTGCTCGCGCTGGGCGTGGTTCTCGAAGAATCCGGCGTCGAAGTAGTTGACGAGATGGAGATCGAGACCGTCGAGCCAGATCATCGGGAGATCGCCGACGTTCCGGTGGTCGTGCCACGCCCAGGGGGGTGTGACGACGAAGTCACCGGGCCGCATGGACGCCTTCTCGCCGTCCACCGTCGTGGACGCCAGGCTTCCCTCGATGACGAAGCGGAAGGCCGAGGAGGTGTGCCGGTGTGTCGGCGCCATCTCGCCGGGCAGGACGAGTTGCAGCCCGCCCGTCATGGTCCGGGTGATTCCCGCCCGGCCGGGCGTCCCGGGGTTCTCCAGTGTCACCACTCGGCGTTCCGCCTGCTCGGAGCTGACGACCTGGCCGGCTTCGAGCACATACGGCCGGAGATCGCGGTAGCGCCAGTGCGCGGGCAGGATCTCCGGAACGGGCGTCCGGTGGAAGTAGTCGGCGAACAGCAGCCATCCGGGTACCGCGTTCAGCGGCGCGAGGCGGGCGGCGTAGTCGTCGATGCCCGGGCCCTCGGAGGTTTCCGGGGCCGGATCGGTCTGCAGCTGTGCCATGAGCGGAATCCTTTCGTCGCCAGGCCGGGCCGAGACGGTTCAGTAGGCCCAGGGGCGTTCGTGGCGGTCGCGCTTCTGGAAGGCGGCGATGTCGTCCTCCCGGCGGAGAGTGAGTCCGACGCTGTCCAGGCCTTCGAGCAGGCCCTGCCGTTGCAGCGGGTCGACGGAGAACGGGTACGCCCGCCCGCCGGGCGAGGTCACCTCCTGCCGGAGCAGGTCCACGGTCACCAGTCGGCGGGCGGGGTCGGGCGCGGTGTCGCCGGCCAGGACCTCGATCGCCGGTGCCGGAAGTACGACCGGGAGCAAGCCGTTCTGGAAGCAGTTGTTGTGGAAGATGTCACCGAAGCTCGGTGCGACAACGGCACGGAAGCCCATGTCCATCAGCGCCCACACGGCAGGCTCGCGGCTCGATCCGCAGCCGAAGTTCGGTCCGGCAAGGAGGATCTCGGCCCGGTCGTACGGGGTGCGGTTCAGGATGAAGCCCGGGTCGTTCGTCCCGTCGGGGCGATAGCGCAGCGCTTCCAGGCAGAACTGGCCGAGATCGACGCGCCGCGAGCCGATCAGGCGGTCGATCCGGATGATGAGATCGGTGTCGACGTTCTGGCGCAGCATCGGAGCCGCGATCGCCGTCAGCGAGGTGAAACGCTCCACCCTAGACTCCCGTTGTCATGATCCGTCGTGGGTCCGCGATACTGCCGGCCAGGGCCGAGGCCGCCGCCGTCGCCGGACTGGCGAGGTGGGTCCGGGCGCCGGGGCCCTGCCTGCCGACGAAGTTGCGGTTTGTGGTCGAGACGCAGCGCTTGCCCGGCGGTACCGCCTCGCCGTTGGCGGCCAGGCAGAGCGAGCAACCGGATTCGCGCCACTGGAAGCCGGCCGACCGGAAGACCGTGTCGAGGCCCTCCGCCTCCGCGTCCCGCTTGACCTGTTCCGATCCCGGTACGACCCACGCCTGGACTCCTTCGGCGACCTTGCGGCCCTTGACCACGGCGGCGGCCTGGCGGAGGTCCGAGAGCCGGCTGTTGGTGCACGAGCCGATGAACACCCAGTCCACGGGGGTTCCCAGCAGCGTCTGACCGGGCCTGAGCCCCATGTACGAGAGCGCCGAATCGATCGCCGTACGTTCCTGGGCCGAGCCGGCCTGCGCCGGGTCCGGCACGCGGCCGTCGACCGCCATGGCGTGTTCCGGGCTTGTCCCCCAGGTGATCCGTGGCGCCAGTCCGGCGACGTCTATGACGATCTCCCGGTCGAACACCGCGTCCTCGTCGGACGGCAGCCGCCTCCAGTAGGAGACCGCCTCGTCCCACAGAGCGCCGCGCGGCGTGAACGGGCGGCCGGCCAGGTACTCCAGCGTGGTGTCGTCCGGAGCGACCATGCCGATCTTGGCACCGAACTCGACCGACAGATTGCAGATCGTCATCCGCCCTTCGACGCCCATCGAGGTGATCGCCGATCCGGCGTACTCGATCGCGTATCCGTCTCCCCCGGACGCGCCGTGCCGGCGGATGAGTTCCAGCGCGAGGTCCTTGGGCGTCACGCCCAAGGGCAGAACTCCCTCGAACCGGACGCGCAGCCGCTTGGGTTTGCGCTGCACGAGTGTCTGGGTGGCGAAGACGTGCACGAGTTCGCTGGTGCCGATGCCGAACGCCAGGGCCCCGAGCCCGCCATGCGTACAGGTGTGGCTGTCTCCGCACACCACCGTCGTGCCCGGCAGGCTCAAGCCCAGCTCCGGGCCCATCACATGCACGATGCCCTGCCCGGTCTCGCCGAGGTCGAAGAGACGCACCCCGAGCTCCGTCGTGTTGCGCCGGAGGTCGTGGATCAGCGGCGCGCCTGCCGGGTTGGTCTCGGCGTCGCGACCAGGCGCGCTCGACACCGTGTGATCGATGGTGGCGAACGTCAGCTCGGGGTTGCGGACACGCAGGGCGCGGTCCCGGAGGCCGGTGATGCCCAACGCCCCGAGATCGTGCACGAGATGTCGGTCGATGTGCAGCAGAACGCTCCCACCGCCGAGGTCGGTCACGACGTGGGCGCTCCACGCCTTGTCGAAGAGCGTCGCTCCGGGGCGAGCCGTTGACAGCACTGTCATGCCGTGAAACATAATACATGCATGCATGTATGTGCAACGCCTCCGTCGTCGACGGACCAGCCTGCACACGCTCAGGCGCTACACCCACACCACGAATCGAGTGATGGAGATGACGGTCGACCGCCCGGAGATAGAGGACTTCCTGTTCCAGGAGGCCGAACTGCTCGACAACTGGCAACTGCACGAGTGGGGGGCACTCTTCACCGACGACGGCAGCTACTTCGTGCACGGCACGAACGTGCCCGTCACCGCCTCACCCGAGAGCGCGCTCTTCTACATCGCCGACGACCAGATCCACATACGAGAGCGCGTCTCGCGCCTCTACAAACGACTGGCGATCGCGGAGTACCCGCATTCGCGGACCCGCCACTTCGTCTCCAACGTGCGCGTAGCGCCCGGGGACGAAGACGAGATCGCCGCGACGTGCAACCTCGTCGTCCACCGATGGCGCGACCGGGCGGACGCGTTCTTCGGAGTCGCCCGGTACCGCCTGGTCAAGAGCCCGGAAGGCTTCAAGATCCGGGAGAAGCGCTGTGTCATCGACTGCGACAACCTGCAGAGCCAGTCCCGCATCAGCATCATCCTCTAGAGGAGTCTCAATGACGATCTCAATTCCGCGGAGCCCCTACCTCCAGGTGGACGAGGAGCAGGGGATCTTCCGTGTCGCACGCCGGGCACTCATCGACCCTGACGTCCTGAAGGACGAGCAGGAGGCGATCTTCAAGAAGTGCTGGCTCTATGTGGCGCACGAGTCGGAGCTCAAGGAGCCCGGCCAGTTCGTCGTCCGTTTCGCGGGCGGTCGCGAGGTCATTCTGAACCGCGACCACAAGGGGAAGGTCAACGCTTTCCTGAACATCTGCCCGCACCGCGGGGCCAGGCTGTGCACCGAGCGCGCGGGAACCACCAACTCCTTCCTGTGCTACTATCACGGGTGGTCCTTCACCGGGGACGGCAAACTGCGTGTGCTCCCGGACCGTGAACAGTCCTTTCCCCCCGGCTTCAACGACGATGGGAGCGCCGACATGGTCGGCGTGCCCCGGCTGGACAACTACCGCGGACTGTATTTCGTCTGCTTCGACCGGGAAACACCTTCTCTCGCCGACTACCTGGGCCGGGCGAAGCCGTTCATCGACGACGCGCTCGACCAGGGGCCGCAGGGAATGGAGGTCGTCCCGGGGACACAGGAATACTCCGTCAAAGCCAACTGGAAGCTGGTCACGGAGAACGGTATCGACGGAAACCACGCCGCCACCCTGCACGTCACGTACTTCCAGTACCTCAAGTCGATCCACCCCGACTTCGAGCCGCTCGCCGACAGCGGCGGCAGTACCCGCAGGCCCGTCGTGGGTTCCACGTACGACCTCGGCAACGGACATGTGGCGCTTGAGTACGCCGTGCCCTGGGGGCGGGTGGCGGGCAGCTGGAGCCCCGTGATGGGCAAGGAGACCAAGGACGACGTCGAGCAGGTCCTGCGGGACAACAGCGAGCGCCTGGGCCCCGAACGGGCCGAGCGCATCGCGAAGAACTCGCGCAATCTGCTGATCTTCCCGAATCTGCACATCGTGGACGGGACCGGCCTCACTCTGCGGGTGACCCATCCGGACACGGCCGGCAACAGCTTTGTGAGCAGCAGTGCTCTCGGCGCCTGCGGCGAGAGCGAGAAGCTGCGGCGGCTGCGGCTCCAGAGCTTCCTGGAGTTCCTCGGCCCGGGCGGCTTCGCGACGCCGGACGACATCGAAGCCCTGGAGCAGTGCCAGCGCGGCTACCGGATGAACGCCGAGTTCGCGCCATGGAACGACGTGTCCAAGGGACGGCTCGACGCCAGCGAATGGCCGCAGGAGGAGGAGGGCAACATCCGGCTGTTCTGGATGGAGTGGGCGCGGCGCCTGAGCGGGGACCGTTCGACGGCCCCTCTCGCGGAGGCGTCGATGTGACCGGGCGCAGCGTCAGGCGAGTCGCCGTCATCGAGGGCGACGACTCCGCGCCCGAAGCCGTCCGTCCGGTCGTCGAGCTCATCGACGGGTTGTCCCTCGGCATCGACTGGGTGTATCCGCTGGTGGGCGACGCCGCCATCGAGGCATCCGGATCAGCGCTCCCCCCGGCGAGCCGGGAAATGATCGACGCAGCCGACACCACACTGTTCGGCTCCTCCAGCGGCAGTTCCTCGGAGGCCCTCATCTATCTGAGATGGGGCAAGGAGACGTACGCCAATGAGCGTCCGTGCCGGTTCCTCGAAGGGGCTCGCTCCGTGCTGGCCGATCCGCACAGGATCGACTTCGTCATCGTCCGCGAGAACCTGGAGGATCTCTACGTCGGCGTCGAGGGCGATCTGGACACTCTCGGCCCCCTAGCCGCGAAAGACCGGAGCGGCAGACCCCTCGCCGCATCAGGGCCCGGCCGCTTCGCCATCAAGACGACCACCGTGGCAGGCAGCGAACGTGTGATCAGACATGCCTTCGAACTCGCGCGGCGACGACAACGCACCGGCCGCGTGACCTGTACCGCCAAGACGAACATGCTCCCCGCCACCGACGGCCTGTTCACGGACATCGCGCGCACCATCGCGGGCCAGTACCCCGACATCGAGTTCGAGACTCTCATCATCGATGATTTCGCCTGCCGTATGGTGCGTGACCCGAAGCGCTTCGACGTCGTGGTCATGCCCAATCTCTACGGGGACATCCTGTCCGACGGTGCCGCCGGGCTCGTCGGCGGCCTCGGCCTGGCACCGAGCGGCTGCTACGGAGACACCTATGCGTATTTCGAGCCGGCTCACGGTACCGCCCCCGATATCGCCGGCACGAACACCATCAATCCCACCGCCACTCTGCTTTCGGCCTGCATGATGCTGAGGCATATCGGAATTCCCGACGCGGCCGACGCCCTCACAAAGGCAGTTGAACGCATTTACGCGGAGGGCCGACATCTGACACCCGACCAGGGCGGTTCCGCCACCGCCACCGCTTTCTGCAAAGCCGTCGCCGGTCGGATGTAGTAGCATCATGCATACATTCACGTATGTACTGCTACTACATCGATGGGGTGATTCGGTTGCCAACGTCCCGAGCGGAGGACTCCCGCACGGAGCCACGGCGTCATCTCAGTCAGGTCGAGCGCAGCGAGCAGATGCGGGAAAGACTGCTCGACGCGGCGATCGAGGTGATCAGGAAGCGTGGTTACCTCGGCTTCACCACGGTGGAGGCGGCAAAGGTGGCCGGAGTCACCCGAGGTGCGCCGCTGCACTACTACAAGTCGACGGAGGCCTATCTGCTGGCCGCTCTTGAGCACTTGTTCGAGAGCGCCCAGGGGCGGAGCCGGCAGTCTGCGGCGGAGTCCCTGACGTCCCTGTCGAGCGTCGACGAGGTGCTCGACGCCCTCCTGGCGGATGCCCGGGCGTCGTACTTCCACAACGACTTCTTCGCCGGTCTCGACGTGATGATCGGAGCGATGCGGGACAGCGACACCCGGGGTCTGCTGCATGAGATCGACACCCGTCTGCGACACCCGGTCGAGGACATGTGGGCCGATCACCTGACAGCTCTCGGCGTTCCGTGGGACGTGGCCGAGACCGTGGTGTGGATGGCGTACTCAGCGGTACGGGGGGCCGCGATCCGCTCCCTGGTGACAGATGATCCCGACCGCATCGACGCGATGCTCGACAAAAGCCTCGCATTGCTGCGGACAACCGTGAAGGACAGCCTCCAAGAATGAGGAGACCCGCGTGAGCCTGACCGGGACCGGTGTGTGGGCATGGCAGTTGCGTCGTGCCGAGCCGCATGCGATTCGCGAAGCGGCAACCGAGCTGGAGCACCTCGGTTTTTCGGCCCTCTGGATCCCCGACGTCGGCGGCGACGTCTTCTCCCCTCTCTCCAGGTTGCTCGACGCGACGACAGCCATACCGGTGGGCACTGCCGTGCTGAACCTCTGGAAACACGAGGCGGAGGAGGTTGCCGCGTTCCGGGCCTCGCTGGGCACGCGGGCGGACCGGCTCCTGCTCGGCATAGGCGCGAGCCACGCGGCAGTTGTGGACCGTAAGTCTCCTGGGCGCTTTCGCAGACCACTGCAGGCGATGGACGCGTATCTCGACCGCCTCGACGCGGCCGAACCGCCCGTGCCGGACAGCGGACGCCTTCTCGCGGCACTCGGACCGAAGATGCTCGAATTGGCTCGGCAGCGCACATCAGGCGTGATCACATACCTCTGCACACCGCGCCACACGGAGCTTGCCCGCGCAGCGCTCGGGCCCGAGAGCACCTTGGTGGCCGAGCAGGCCGTCGTGCTGGAGTCTGACCCGGCGCGGGCAAGAGGGCTGGCCCGCCGGTATCTCGTCGATTACCTGGCGCTTCCCAACTACCGGAACAACCTGGAGAGACTGGGCTTCACTGCGGAGGACTTCGCCGACGGCTTCAGCGACGGCCTGGTGGACGCCCTCGTGGCCTGGGGCGATCCTGCCTCCATCGCGAAACGCCTCGATGAGCACCGCACCGCCGGCGCGGATCACGTGTGTGTCCAGGTCCTGACCGCCGAACCCGAGCGGATACCCATGAACGAACTGCGGTCCTTGGCACCTGCGTTCGAGTGACGGACCCCGTCAGATCTCGCCGAGTTCGAGGGATACGAGCGAGGAAGCAAGGCCACTGAAGGTGTGTACGTCCCAGCCGGTCAGGGACTTCCAGCGGTCGAGACGGTACTTGACGCTGTTGGGATGAACGTTCAGCAGCCGTGCGGAGGCCGAGACCGAGTAGCGGCTGTCCCCGAAGGCCCGTACGGCCTGCGCTATGTGCGGGTAGCGCCGAGCGGCAGCCGCACCGGGCGCAATCAACTCGTCGATCCGGTGCCGGACACCGGAAAGAACCACGATGAGCCAGTCGTCGGAGAAACACACGTCCCGCCCTTCGGTCAGGGCCCAGCCGAGTGCCTCCGTGGCGTCGGTCAGGCTCAGCGCGGCGCCCTCAAGTCCCCGGCGGATCAGGCCCGTACCCGTCAGAGCGGACGGTTCGCCGTGGTGCACGGCGCCGAGCAGCTCCTCGTGGGTGCACCGCTGGGCCACCAGAACGGTCCGTCCCGAGTCATAGGCGCAGTGTGCGACGCCCGCCGTCTCCCCCAGCGAGGTGTTGATCTGCTCCACTCGGGTCTCCGGGACGCCTGCGGCCACCGCCACCACGAACTCGCCGTCGGGCGCGAATCCGAGGGAGCGGGCCAGGCTGTCCTGCTCCTCCGGATTCGACACCGTGCCGGACAGCGTCTCGACGAACCGCCGTCGCAGCGCGAGCTGTGTTGCCTCCCTGACCCGGGTCTCCTCGGCGTGCGCGTCGGCGACCGCAGCGCTGAGCCGGTGAAACCAGCTCCAGAGCAGTGCCACCTCGCCGACCAGTGCGGAGGTGAGGTCGGGATGGAAGTCCTTCGCCCGAGTCAGCAGTTCGTCCCAGATCTCGCGATAGGCGATGTGGTACGCCTCGATCACATCGGGCAGGGCCACATGGCGGGCGGCGCGGCGCCGTCCGACCGCCCGCGCGTGTTCGATGGCCGCGGCCGGTGGTGGCTGCCGTGCCCCGACACCTTCGACGACATTCTTGATCTGCTCGCGGACGTCACGGCGGTGCTCCGCATAAGGGAGTTGGGCATAGCCCGGAACCTCGGCCCGTATCCGTCCGGTGATGGTGTCGGCCAGGCCGTCCACTCGCCCGGCGAGTTCGTCCAGCAGCGTTCCGACATTGACCTCGTTCATCATGCCCACGCCTCTCGTTGTGAAATTCACGGATAACTCGGCCGCTGTTCTGCGAATTCGCAGGTCCTGAGCACGCATCACCCCTGCGATTATTTTATGGAACTCCCCCATACCAACGCCGAAGGAGCCCGTCCCGTGGCTGTTCTTTCAAGGCTTGACGACCGGTATGTGCTGGAAGACGGCCTGATCCCTCTCACCGGAATCCAGGCACTCGCCCGGCTGCCGCTGGACATACGTCGCGCGGACCAACGTGCCGGCCGGGACACCGCGGTGTTCGTCTCCGGTTATGAGGGATCCCCGCTGGCCGGCTATGACTTGGAACTGGCCCGGAACCAGCGTCTGCTCGACGAGTACGGCGTCCTCTTCCGGCCGGGGGTGAACGAGGAACTGGCCGCCACCGCCGTTCAGGGAACTCAGCTGGCCTCGGCTTCGCCGGACAGGCGCGTAGGCGGAGTGACCGGCATCTGGTACGGCAAGTCGCCGGGCCTGGACCGGGCCACCGACGCGATGCGCCACAACAACCTGATGGGCACGGACCCCCACGGCGGAGCGGTGGCCCTGGTAGGCGACGACCCGGCGGCGAAGTCCTCGACCGTCCCCGGCGCTTCCGAGCTGCTGCTGGCGGATCTCGGCATGCCCACGCTGTACCCGGCCGATCCGCAGGACGCCCTGGACCTCGGTCTGCACGCGGTGGCAATGTCGCGGGCGAGCGGTCTGTGGGTGGGCCTGAAGATCGTCACCAATGTGGCCGACGGCTCCGGCACGGTCCAGGTGCACCCGGAGCGGATCGTCCCCGTCGTGCCGGAGCTCGAAGTGAACGGCCGCCCGTTCCGCCACGAGGTGACGGCCCGGATGATCCAGCCGGTCCTGGGCGAGCTCGAACGCAGCCGGGAGGGTGTCCGGCTGGAGATGGCCCGCCGGTACGCGGCCGCCAACGAACTCAACCGGATCGTCCTGAGCGGCACGGACGACCGGATCGGGATCGTGGCGGCGGGCAAGACGTTCCTCGACCTCCGCCAGGCCCTGCGCACGCTGGGGCTCGACGACGCCGAACTCGCCCGGCGCGGGGTCCGGCTGCTCCAGCTCGCCCTGATCCACCCGCTCGAGCCCTCGATCGTCACCCGCTTCGCGACCGGACTGCGAGAGATCGTCGTCGTCGAGGAGAAGCGGTCCTTCCTCGAAAGTGCCGTCAAGGACGTGCTCTACGGCCGGGCGCAGGCGCCCGCAGTGACCGGGAAGCACAACCCGGACGGCACCGCCCTGCTGCCGCGGGACGGGGAGCTGGACCCCGACCTGATCGCGAAGGCACTCGCCGTCCGGCTGTCGGCACTCGGCGGCTTCCCTTCGGTGGACCGCTGGCTGGAGAACACCCGGCCGCGGCGCGGGCGCATCGAGCTGCCGCTGGTGTCCCGTACCCCGTACTTCTGTTCCGGCTGCCCGCACAATTCCTCCACCAAGACTCCCGAAGGATCGCTGGTGGGCGGCGGTATCGGCTGTCACGCGATGGTTCTGATGATGGATCCGGGCCAGGTCGGGGACGTCTCCGGGGTGACTCAGATGGGTGGTGAGGGCGCCCAATGGATCGGGATGGCTCCGTTCCTCAAGAGCGACCACTTCCTGCAGAACATCGGTGACGGCACCTTCCACCACTCGGGCAGCCTGGCCGTGCGGGCGGCGGTGGCGGCCGGGGTCAACATCACCTACAAGCTGCTCTACAACTCGGCTGTCGCGATGACCGGCGGCCAGCAGCCGGCCGGTGTGCTGCCAGTGCCCGAGTTGGCCAGGACTCTCGTCTCCGAGGGCGTGAAGCAGATCATCGTCACCACCGAGGAACCGAAGCGCTTCCGCAGGGTGAGCCTGCCGCCGGGTGTCCAGGTCTGGCACCGGGACCGGCTGGTGGAGGCACAGGAAGTCCTGGCGAAGGTGCCTGGCGTCACCATGCTCATCCACGACCAGGAGTGTGCGACGGAGCTGCGCCGCAAGCGCAAGCGGGGCCTCGCGCCCGATCCCGTCGAGCGGGTGGTGATCAACGAACGGGTCTGCGAGGGCTGCGGCGACTGCGGGCAGAAGTCCAACTGCCTGTCGGTCCAGCCGATCCAGACGGAATTCGGCCGCAAGACACAGATCGATCAGTCCTCGTGCAACAAGGACTACTCCTGCCTCGACGGTGACTGCCCTTCGTTCCTGACCGTCGTCCCGGGCAAGGCCAAGAGCAAGGCCGGGAGCAGCGCCGGAGAAGAGGGGGCGGCGAAGCGGCGCCTCGCGCCGCCGATCGACGCCGACGCCCTCCCGGCGCCGCCGCGCATCGTCCCGGCCGGGGCGCACACGATACGGATCACCGGCGTGGGCGGAACCGGCGTCGTCACCCTGTCGCAGATTCTGAGCATGGCCGCGACCCTGACCGGACGGCACGTCCGTTCCCTCGACCAGACCGGGCTGGCGCAGAAGGGCGGCGCGGTCGTCTCGGACATCAAGATCACTGATGGTCCGACCGCGCAGGCCGGCAAGGCCGCCGACGGCGAGTGCGACCTCTACCTGGGCTGCGACCTTCTGGTCGCGGCCGACGACAAGCACCTCTCCGCGGCGGACCCGGCCCGGACAGTCGCGGTGGTGTCCACCGCCGAGGTCCCGACCGGACAGATGGTGATCGACACAAGCGCCTCCTTCCCGGAGACCGGGCGGATCAAGGACCGGATCCTGCGCGCGACCCGCGGCGAGCACGGAGTCTTCCTCGACGCGCGCCACCTCGCCGACGTACTGCTCGGCGAGGACCAGTTCGCCAACATCCTGCTGACCGGAGCCGCCTACCAGGCCGGTGCCCTGCCGCTGCCCGCCGCGAAGATCGAAGAGGCGATCCGGCTCAACGGGGTCAAGACCGACGCCAATCTGCAGGCGTTTCGGCGAGGGCGGCAGGCGGTCGCGGACCCGGAGGGGTTCGCCGCCGCGCTGGACGAACTCACGGCCGGCACCCGGCCCGCGCCCGCCGTTCCGGCCGAGGCACACGAGCTGATCACCACCGTGGGCGCTCCGGCCGGCTCCCAACTCGCCCGGCTGGTCGCGATCCGGATACCCGACCTCGTCGCCTATCAGAACGCCGGGTACGCACGCGAGTACGCGGTGACGGTCGAGTCCGTCCGCCGCGCCGAGGCGGAACGCGTCCCCGGCCGGACCGAGTTCACCGAGGCCGTGGCCCGCCATCTCCACAAACTGATGGCCTACAAGGACGAGTACGAGGTGGCACGGCTCTCCCTCGACCCGGCGTCGGAGTCGGCGGTCAAGGCCCGGTTCGGGGCGGATGCGCGTATCTCCTACCGACTGCATCCGCCGGTGCTGCGGGCCGTGGGAATGAAGAACAAGCTCACCCTCGGCCCCTGGTTCAAACCGGCCTTCCGCCTGCTCGCGGCCTCGCGCCGGCTCCGCGGCACCCGTCTCGACGTGTTCGGCTACGCCCACGTACGCCGTGTCGAACGCGAACTGATCAGGGAGTACCGGGATGTGATCGAGCGGTCGCTGTCGCTTCTCGGCCCGGACAACCATGCCCTTGCGGTCGAAATCGCCTCGCTGCCGGACGCCGTGCGGGGCTACGAGGACATCAAGCTGGCCAACGTGCGGCAGTACCGGACAAGGCTCGACGAGCTCAAGGTGCTTCTGGCGACGGGCGCCTCGCACACTGCCGACACGGCCCACGGCAGCTGACCCGAACCGCCGGCGGGAACCACGGACGTTCATGGAACACTCTTCCCTAGCCGCTCAGTAGCCCGCCAGCGTGAACCCGCCATCGACGACCAACGTCTGCCCCACGACGAAACTGGCACCGGATCCGGCGAGGAACAGCACCACTTCGGCGATCTCCTCGGGGGAGGCCGTGCGGCCGAGCAGCGAGCGCCGCGCCCGGCTCCGCGCCTCCTCGTTCCAGTTCACATTCGCCTCGGTCGTCGTATAGCCCGGCGAGACGGCGTTGACCGCAATGTCCGGGGCGAGTTCCTTCGCCAACGACGCCGTCAGTGTGACCAGCGCCGACTTCGCGACCGCGTAGGCGACGACCCTGGGCTGGGTCGTCGCCGCATGGCCGACGAGAGAGGCGATGTTGACGATGCGTCCGCCTCCGCTGTCCCGCATGTGCGGTACCAGCGCCTGGACGAAGTGCACGGCACCGAGGAAGTTGACGTCGAACGCCTCGTGCCACTCGTCCCGGCCGAGTTCGAGAAAGGGCCGGGGGGCGGCGAAGCCCGCGTTGTTGATCAGGACGTCGACCCGGCCGACTTCCCTGAGACAGCTCTCCACGGCGGCGTCCACGGCCTCACGGTCGGCCACGTCGCATGCGATGACCGGCGCCTTCAGCTCATGGCCCATGCTCCGCAGGGCCTCGCTGTCGGTACGCCCGTGCAGGACGACCCGGGCCCCCTGGGCAACCGCCATCCGGGCGGTTGCCGCGCCTATCCCCCGGGACGATCCGGTGACCAGGACCGTCCTGCCTTCCAGTTGGTTGTTCATGCGCCGGCCTCCGTCGCTGTCGACCACCGGCCCGTGGTCGCGTCATAGCGGAACATCCCGTACTCGCCCCGCAAGGTGTGGTCGGAAGAGGAGTAGCTGATCTTCCAGTCGAGCGACTGGAAGCCGTGCAGCGACTCCAGGTACTTCACGGCTTCCGCTCGCCGGCCGCCGGTGTTCTTCAGGGTGAGGGCGAGGACCTGGAATCCGGCATAGCCGTTCTGCACCGCCATCGAGACCGGCTTCCCGGTCCGCTTCTGGAACGCCTGCTGGAAGCGGCGGGCCTGCTCGCCCCGCTTGGAGTCCTCCAGCTCGTCCGGCAGCCACGCGGGCAGACCGGCGTAGTACACCTCACTGGGGAACGCGGTCTTGGCCGCGGTCAGGAACTCATTGGTGGTGTTCGCCCAGTTCAACGCGGTCGGCAGGTCGACCCCGAGTTGTTTGAGTCCCTTCAGGGCGACGGCCGAGGCGGCGCCGGGGGCGGGGATGTACAGCATGTCGGGCTTCTTGCTCGTCAGACTGTTCAGCTGCGCCGTGGCGTCCACGTCGGCCGGCCCCATCCGTTCGATGTCGACCTTGAGACCGAGATCCGCGGCGATCGTGCGTACGTTCTCGACCGCGCTCTCGCCCGACACATCGGTGGTGGCCAGCACGCCCAGCCGGCCGGCTCCGCTCTTCTTGGCGAACTCGAGCGTTCTTCGGTCCGCGTCCTCGGCTCGGGCAGCCGTGGCGAAGATGGGCGTGCCGGGATCCGGACGTACGTAGGGCGACGGCTCGATCGACACGACCTGAGCCCGCTTCAGCACCGGGGCGGCGCCCGCGTACGTGCCCGCCAGCAGCGGGCCGAAGACGATGTCGACCCGTTGTTGGACCGTCAGCTTGCGGGCACAGGCGGCTGCTCCGTCCGGGGTTGAACGGTCGTCGCAGACCACGAACTCCAGTTTCAGCCCCTTGGCCTCGGGAGCCACCTCGCGGAACACCTCGAACGCGGACTTGAAGTCGCGCCCGACGGCGGCCGCCGGTCCGGTGAGCGAGAGGCTGAGCCCCACCTTGTACTTTCCCCCACCGCCCTGACCGCCGCCGGCCGTCCCGGCGTCGCCCTTGCCGCATGCGCTCGCCACGAGGGCCAGACCGGCGACAAGAACGGGGAGATACGGTCGATGCGGTCGCCTTGTCATCGTTCCTCCATGGTCGTCGTTGATTCGCTGTCGCCGGGTGTCCGGCCGAACACGAGGTCGCGTATGACCTCCTCGTCGTGCGCGGGGGCGTCCCGCGAGGTCGTGAAGGCGATGCCGCCGCCTTCGAGGACGTGGGCGCGGTCCGCCACCCGGAGGGCCGCGGAGAAGTTCTGTTCGGCGACGAGGATGGCCAGCCCCTGTGCGGCCAGTTCGCGGAGATGGTCGAACAACTGCCGCACGATGAGCGGAGCGAGGCCGAGCGAGGGCTCGTCGAGGACGAGCAGCCGGGGACGGCCGGCGAGCGCCCGGGCCAGTGCGACGATCTGCTGCTCACCGCCGGAGAGTTTCGACGACCGAAGCCCCTTGCGGTCCCGCAGGGCCGGGAGCCAGGTCTCGGCCCTGCGGAGTTCGGCGTCGACGGCGGGCCTGCGGTCCTTCCGCGGCAGCCGGAGGGCGCCGGTCGCGATGTTGTCGCGGACGGACATCTCGTCCACCAGCCGGCGCCCTTCGGGCACGATCGAGATCCCCATCCGGGCGACGGCGTGCGGGGACCGCCCGCTGATGGCGGTACCCGCGAGGCGGACCGTGCCCTGCTGGACCTTCGCCTGGTTCAGCAGCCCGCGCAGCAGTGTGGTCTTGCCCACGCCGTTGCGTCCGAGCAGGCAGAGGATCTCGCCTCGGCCGACGGTGAGGGACAACGGTCCCACGACCCGCGTGCGTCCGTAGCCGACAGCCACGTCCTCCAGCGTGAGTACGCACTCAGGTTCCGAGATAGGCATCGATGACCTCCTGGTTGGTCCTGATCTCACGGGGTCTGCCGGAGGTGACCAGGCGGCCTTCGGCCAGCACGGTGACCCGGTCGCAGACGTTCATGACCAGCGGAACCGAGTGCTCGATCAGCAGGACCGCGGTGCCCTGCTCGGCCACCGACCGGAGCAGCACCCCCAGCCGCTCGTGCTCATCGGCGGACAGGCCACCGGCCGGTTCGTCGGCCAGCAGCACCCGGGGACGCGCGGCGAGGGCACGCGCGAGTTCCAGCAGCTTCTGCTGTCCGGTGCTCAACTCGCTCACCAGCCGGTCGCGTTGGCCCAGCAGGCCCACTCGTTCCAGGCAGTCGAGGCCGATGTCGTACAGCATGCCGACCACGCGGGAGCCGCGTGGTCCGGCACCCTGCAGGAGCCCTCCCGACCCTTGGCTGAACGCTCCCATCGCGGCGACGTCCCAGCATGTCTGGTCGGCGGGGAAGCGGGGGATCTGGAACGTCTGGACGACGCCGAGCGAGGCGAGATCCCACGCGGGCAGGGCGGTCACGTCCTTGCCGCCGAACCGGACCGCCCCGCTCGTCGGGCGAAGGCGGCCGCTGAGCAGCGCGAGCGTCGTACTCTTGCCGGCGCCGTTCGGCCCGATCAGGCCATGGACCTCGCCGGGTACGAGGGCGATGTCGATGCCGTCGGCCGCGGTCACGCCACCGAACCGCTTCGTCAGCGACCGCCCCTCCAGCAACGGCCGCGGGTCGTGGCTCCGCGGTGCCGCCGGCGCGCTCGGGACCTGCCGGGAGGCCGGTGCCGTCGGCGCGCTCGGGACCTGCCGGGAGGCCGGTGCCGTCGGCGCGCTCGGGACCTGCCGGGAGGCCGGTGCCGGCAGCCGCTTCGGCCCGGCGGTCCGGCTTCGCCCGACGTCCCGGCCCCAGTGTCCGACCTTCCCGACGATCCCCCGGGGGAAGACCAGCGCGATCGCCGTGAGCAGGACGCCGTAGATGAGGAGTTGATATGTGTCGGACGACCCGGTCCACTCCGGCAGCAGGCGTACGACCGCGACACCCACCAACGCGCCCCACACGGTGCCCAGTCCGCCCAGCATCAGTCCGACGAGCGCGTCGATACCCCCTTCGAAGCCGATGGCCGGCGGCGACACGAACCGCAGCAGATACGCGTACAGCACCCCGCCGACCGCGGCGATGCCCGCCGAGAACACGAACGCCTGAAGCTTGAGGACATCGGCGGGAACCCCGGCCGCGGCCGCGAGGTCGGGGTCCGAGCGCACCAGGTCGAGGCCGAGGCCGAACCGGCTCGTCACCGTGCGGGAGAGCAGGAAGGCGATCGCGGCGACCATGACCCAGATCACGAGGAACAGCCGCTCCGGGGTGTCCAACGAGATGCCAAAGAGCTTCAGCTCCCCGGGGACGTCGACGCCGGACGGTCCGCCGAGGAGCCCCGGCGATCCGTTGGCCACCAGCTCGGCCGTGATGGCGAGCACGAGCGTGGCAAGCGCGAAGTAGTAGCCGCGAAGCCCGAGGACGAGGGTGCCGACGACCGCGGCGGCCAGACAGCTGATGAGCACGGCGACCGCGATGGCGGCCCAGGGCCCGAGCCCCCACCACTTCGGCGCCAGGGCGACCAGGTACGCCCCGAGTCCCATGAACGCCGTCTGACCGAGCGACAGCAGCCCGGTGTAGCCGAGCAGGAGGTCGAGACCGAGACCGACGATCACGAATACGCCGAGGAACGACAGGACCGACAGCCAGTACGGGTCGATGAACTGCGCCCCGAGGGGAGCCGCCAGGGCGATGGCCGCCGCCGTGCCGGCACTCCTCCGCCGCCAGAACGCCTTGCGGGCCGGGAGCGCGGCGCCCGGAGCCTTGACTCCGGTCGGGAGCGCGGCACCCGGAGCTCTGAACGACGGCCGTCCACGTCCCGGCGTTCTCCACGGAACGATCCGTTGGACGACCCGCGCCTGCTGGATGAGGCCGCCCCGGTTGCGTACCAGCACGATCGCCAGGAACAGGGTCATGGCGAGCGGGGTCTTCAACGCGGAGTCGAACTGGTGGGCGGCGATCGCCTCCAGGCAGCCGAGCGCGAGGCCGCCCGCGAGCGTCAGAGGCAGTGACGACAATCCTCCGAAGCTGGCCGCGACGAACCCGTACACGGTCATGAGGAGCCCGGAGGAGAAGTTCACGAACAGCAGCGGCGCGATCAGCACACCGGCGAGACCGGCGAGACCGGCGGAGAGCGCGAACGCGGCGGTGGAGGTCCGGGCGACGTTGATGCCGAGGGACGAGGCCACCGATGGCGAGTCGGCGATCGTCCGCATCCGCAGGCCGGCGTCGGTGCGGTGCAGAAACAGCGTGAGGGCCGCGGTCAGCAGAACGGCGGCGACGACGACGACGATCCCCTGATAAGTGAGGCGTCCGTGCCAGATCCGGGTCGTCCCCTCGAACATGGCCCTCAGTGAGCGGTCGTCAGGACCCCAGACGACACGCACCGCTCCCGAGAGCGCCAGTCCGCTGCCGAGCGTGACGAGCAGTTGGGTGGCGTGCGCGGCCGACAACGCCGGGCGGATGACGAGTCGGTACTGGAGTGCGCCGGCACCGGCGCAGACGAGGACCGCCCCGAGGACCGCCACCGGAAGGGGCAGCGGCCCGGCGAGTGACGCGGCGACCATGATCCCCAGAACAAAGAAGTTGCCCTGGGCGAGATTGACGACCTTGCTGACCCGGAATGCGGTCGCGATACCGATGCCGAGCAGCGCGTAGATCGCCCCCGCGACAAGCCCCCCGAGAATCGCCTGGAACATTCGCCCCTCCTTGCGCTTCCGTCGACCCGTCACCACAGCGGTCGGTGGTGACGATCCCGCGACAAGGGCGCCACCCTCACGGGACCGGCGACAGGCACGGAGCGAGGCCCGATCTTCGAGGCATCCCCACACCGCAAGGCCAGAGGGCGTTCACCATTGAACATACATACACGCATGTATGCTGGAGGGGCGGTGAGAGCCCTGTCAAGGCGCGTGCACAGCTCCTGGGCAGCGATCTTTCCGCCGAGCACATCTCAATCATTGACAGCGACACCCTTGCGCCGCACAGTACATTCATGCATGTACGCACTTCTGGCCACGTGCCGTAGCGGCATGGTCGGAATGCATGGACGATGCAGTTCCGCCGAAGGCCCGGCGACGGGATGGAGCCGATTCGGCGACGCCGGCGGAATCCCCCGGCCCCCACGCTCCCGCCCAGGCCCGAGTCGGCCGGCGATCATGACGAAAGACAGGCGAGCCCCGTGCCCACACCCTCCAACGCCACCCGCCCCCCGGAAGCCGCTTCGAAAGCCGCCTCGGAAGTCCGGGAACTCCTCGTGCGAGAACGCAGGATCCTGGCCGAGGGGGTGATGGCCCTCCAGCTGACCTCAGCTGACGGATCCCCGCTGCCTGCCTGGGAACCGGGCGCGCACATCGAGGTCGCCCTACCCTCCGGCCTGATCAGGCACTACTCACTCTGCGGCGACCCGGCCGACCGCCACAGCCACACGGTCGCCGTACTCCGCGAACGCGACGGCCGCGGCGGATCGCACGAGGTGCACGAACTGCTCCACGAAGGCTCCGTCCTGCAGGTGAGCGACCCGCGGAACCATTTCCGGCTGGTCGACGCCGATCGGTATCTGTTCATCGCCGGCGGGATCGGCATCACTCCGATCCTGTCGATGATCCGCGCCGTGCAGGGCCGAGGAGCGGCCTGGCAACTCGTCTACGGCGGCCGGACACGCGACTCGATGGCGTTCCTCGACGAGATCGGACGCCTTCCGCAGAGCGCGGTGGAGATCTTCACCGACGACGAGACGGGGTATCCCGACATCGACGCGGTGATCAAGAGTGCGGCTCCCGGCACGGCCGTATACGCCTGCGGCCCGCCCGGCCTGCTCCGCACCGTGGAAGCGTCCTGCTCGGACCTGCCGCCGTCGAGCTCGCTGCATGTCGAGCGGTTCTCCGCCGGCGCACCACCGCAGTCGGCCCAAGCCACGCCCGCCACCGCCATCGACGTCGAGTTGCGCCGAACCGGCACGGTGCTGCGTGTCGAGCCCCCACAGACCATCCTCGACGCGATTCTCGACGTCGCACCGGGGGTGGCCTACTCATGCCAGGAGGGCTACTGCGGCTCCTGCGAAGCCACCGTCATCGAGGGTGTTCCGCTGCATCGCGACACCGTCCTGTCCGAGGAGGAGGCGGACAGCGGGCGAACAATGATGATCTGCACCAGTTGGTCCCGCACGCCCCGCCTCGTCCTCGACCTCTGACGGTCCAGTCACGCTTGAAGCCTGATCGCAACACTGGGGTTACCTCCCCAGCAAATTAGGTCTATCCTGATCCTCATTAACGTTCCGGCCGCCCCAGAGGAATCCCGGAACAACGTCAAAGGAGACGTCATGCCAGGAATCACCGACCGCTACGAGGGCGAACCGCTGCTGAAGACGCAGGAGCTGGCCCATGGCACGCTCGAATGCGTCGACATCCACCAGTCGCGGCGTTTCTACGAGGAGGTTCTCGGCCTGCAGGTGCTGCAGACGAGCCCTCGCTCGCTGATGATCCGCAAGGGGTCGAACCACACCTACGCCGTCGTGGAGACCGGCAAGGTCAACGCGCAGATGATCCTGCTCAACCACAACGGATTCAACGTCGGCAGCGTCGAGGAGGTGGACGCCGCCTACGAGACCCTCCTGAGGGTCAAGGACGAGTACGGCCTGAAGCAGGTCCAGAAGCCGCGCCATTCGCACGGCGACAGCGCCTTCTACTTCTGCGACCTCGACGGGAACTGGTGGGAGATCGTCTCGGTCCGGCCCGGCGGCTACTCCGCCGACTACGCCGACGACGACCGCGACCTGACCGGCCACCACGAGTTCGATGACCTCAAGGGCAACTTCAATATGATCCACACTCATGACCCGGACTTCCGGGCTCAGTTCCGCAAGGCCCTTGACGAGAAGAAGGACGGCGCGAACAAGTCCGATCAAACCTGATACCGTTTATGCCCCACAGGCTGGGTGACGGCGGTAGTGGTAGCGCTAGAGAGCGGATGGATGACCGAGGGCGTAGAGCGACCGGTCCAGCGGCGGGAATCCCTGCCACGGGCGCCGAAGGTCTCCGAGCAACTGGCCGACCGGCTGCGGGCGATCATCCTCGGCCACGGCATGCGACCCGGGGACCGGTTGTCCAGCGAGGCCGAACTCATCTCCCGCTACGGCGTGGCTCGCGGCACGGTCCGGGAGGCACTCAGGCTCCTGGAATCCGAAGGCCTGATAGAGATCCGGCGCGGCAGGGAAGGCGGCATCCTGGTCCGTCGGCCCGGAATCGACCGGATCGGGAACTCCATCGTGGTGATGCTGACGATGGCCGAGGTGACGGTGCGCGAGCTCATCGACTACCGGCTGCTCATCGAACCCGAGGCCGCCGCGGCGGCGGCCCGGACGGCCACCGACAAGCAACGCGCCGAGCTGCGGCGGACCGTCGAAACGGAACCGCACGAGGAGCTAAGGTTCCACACCGTACTGGCCGAGTGCAGCAACAACTCCTTTCTGCGCATGGCCGTCACCATGCTCCACCACGGGCTCTCCTCCAGTCCCTCCGGCCTGCACCTGGGCGGAGCCGACGAAGACGGAGCCCGGCACGACCACTACACGGTTCTCAGCGCGGTCGAGGAGCGCGATCCCGAGCAGGCCGCGCAGGCGATGGCACACCACCTCCACCGCTTCCGCGAACTGCTCGAGGAGCAGGGCCGGTTGGACGAGGAGTTCATCCCGGCCGACTGGTGGCTGTCCCGGACCTGAGCCCAGGCAGTTCGAGGCGGCCGGGGCCCGACCCAAGAGCCGTCGGGGCGGCCGGACGGACGGGGCGTACGCCCACAGGCCGGGGCCCCTGCTCGTACGACGGCCCGGCTTCCCGGTACGAGAGCGAATTCGAGACGCTCCGCGTCTCAGAACAGGGACGATGATGAAGATCGCACACTTCCGGCACCAAGGCCGCAGCGCCTGGGGCATCGTCGACATCGAGGCTGGTGAACTCCAGCCGGTCGCCGGCGACCTGACCGACTGGGGACCCGCCCTCACCGCCGGACACGGCACCCCCACTCCAGAGGGGAAACCGCTGCAGCTCGGCGACGTCCAGCTGCTCCCCCCGCTGACCGCGACCTCTACGATCGTCGGCGTCGGCATGAACTACTGGTCGCATCTGGAGAAACTGGGCGTGACCGAACGGCCGCCCAGCACCCTTGGGTTCCTCAAGCCGCGCGCCGCGATCATCGGCCCCGACGAGGAGATGGCCTACCCGGAGATCACCAAGCAGCTCGACTTCGAAGTCGAACTCGTCGCGGTGATCGGCGCGTCCGACCTGTCCGCCCTCCCCCGGCCGACGGACGGCGTACTCGGCTACACGGTGGGCAACGACGTCAGCGCCCGCGACACGCCCTCTCCGCTGGGCGGGTTCGACCTGTTCAGCATGAAGGCGCTCGACCGGTCGACCCCCGTGGGCCCGTGGATCACCACGAAGGACGAGTTCGGCGGCTCCGGCCAGCCCGACACCGAGATCGTGCTGCGGGTCAACGGCGAGGAACGGCAGCGGGACCGTACCCGCAGCATGCTGTGGAACGTCGACGAATGCCTCGAGTACGTCCTCGCCCGGACCTCGCTCGGTCCCGGTGACCTGCTGTTCACCGGGACCACCGACGGAGTGGGCGCCGAGGACGGCCGTTACCTGGAGCCGGGCGACGTCATCGAGGCGGAGATCGAGCGGATCGGCGTACTGCGCAACACCGTGGGCCCACGCCCCTGAGCCACCGATGACTGCCGTCGGCCGGAGGTCACCCGGGCCGACTGGACGGCCCCCGGGGACAGCCCAGAATGAGGTCGAGGCCGTGCTCGAAGCGCGCGTCGAAGTCATTCCCGCTGAGATGCGGAAGGGTGCGCGACAGCGCGGGGAAGCCGGAGAGGTCGAAGACCTCCGCATGGAACCCCGGCATCCGGCTGGGCGAGGACTGCTGCTCCTGGACCAGGCCGAGCGCGAAGTACACCAGCGTCCAACTGGTCCAGGCCGCGTCGCGCGGATCACGGCCGGTCTCCAGCAGGGCGTGGTGCATGGCCTCCGTCAGCGCGAGGGTGTTCGGTTCGACGGGCGAATACCCCTCGGTCGCCATCCGGGCGCCGTCGCGGTGGCTCAGCAGGGCACTCCGGAACCGCTGGAGGAGGGTCCGGACGCGGTACTCCGGATCCGGTGGCAGCGGTTCACGTGTGCAGTCGGCCATCAGGCTGTCGGCCATGGCTCTCAGCAGGCCGGCCTTGTCGCCGACATGCCACTGGACCGTGTTGGCGTGCACACCGATTCCGCCCGCCACCCGCCGCAGCGACAGACAGTCAAGACCCGCTTCGTCGAGTAGTTCCAGGGCGGCCGCCAGCACCTGGGTGTATGAGATTCCCGCCGGGGCGCGGCTTTTCCCGGGGGCCGATGCACGACTTGACATCTTGGACATCGTCCAAGTCTATTGGGTTCACTACTTGGACGCCGTCCAAGCGTCCAAAGTCTGAGGAGGTCTCATGCCTGGTTCGAATGGGGACGCGTTCAAGGACTTTCCCGAGAGTTTCCGCGGCACGGTCCACCGGCCTGCCGATGCCAGTTACCCGGACGCCCGCAAGACCATGATCACGACACCCGATATCGGCGCTCCCGCCTTGATCGCAAGGGCCGCGGACGCCGAGGACGTGCTCACCGTGGCGCGGTACGCCGCCGAGACCGGTACCCCCCTCGCAGTGCGCGCCGGAGGACACGGAGCCGACGGCTACGCCTCACCACAGGACGCACTCGTCCTCGACCTCGGCTCCCTCAAGGACATCGCCGTCGACCCCGACACCAGCGTGGTGCGACTGAGCTCCGGCGTGGTGCTCGGCGAGATGGACACCGCGCTGGAGGAGTACGGGCTCGTGGTGCCCGCCGGCACCGTGAGCACCACGGGGGTCGCCGGTCTGACGCTGGGCGGCGGCGTGGGTTACAACATGCGCCGCTACGGGGCCACCGTCGACAACCTGCTCTCCATGGACGTGGTGACCACCGACGGACGGCTGGTGCGGGCCAGTGAGACCGAGAACCCGGACCTGTTCTGGGCGCTGCGCGGCGGAGCCGGAAACTTCGGCATCGTCACCTCCTTCGAGTTCCAGGCCAGGCCGATGAACCGCGAGGTGGCCTCCGGATTGGTGCTCTACCCCCGCGAGCAGATCAACGACGTCCTGGCCGGCCTGCGCGAGCACATGCCGAAGGCCCCGCGGGAACTGGCCGGCATCGGCCTGGTCACCCAGTGTCCGCCGCTGCCCGGGGTGCCCGAGGAGCACTACGGCACGGACATCCTGATGATGATCGTCGTGTACGTGGGTCCGCTGGACAAGGCCGATGCGGCGACCACTCCGCTGACCGCGCTCGGCCGGCCGATCCTCTCCCAGATCACCCGTCGGCGCTGGTCCGAGACGAACCGGATGCTGGACATGATCTTCACGCCCGGCCGTCGTGCCCACAGCAAGGGCGGCTACCTGTCCGAGCTGTCCGACGAGGCGATCGAGGTCGCCGTCCGGCACGCCGCCCTGCTGCCCGACGAGGTACGTCCGCGGGCCAACGCCACGCAGAACATCTGGGCCCTGGGCGGAGCGATCAGCGAGGACTTCGACGAGTCGTCCGCCGCGTTCTCCCGGGAGGGCGCGAACTGGCTCTGCGAAGCCGTCGCGGTCTGGGACGACCCCGCCGACGACCAGGTCCTGCGCGACTGGGTGGACGCCCTCAACACCGACATGCGGCCCCACATGCGGGACAACACCTACATCAACCTCACCCGTGACCAGGGGCCCGAATGGCGACGCAAGGTGTGGGGTTCCGCGGAGAAGTACGACCGGCTCGTCCGTGCCAAGAACACCTGGGACCCGCACAACCTGCTGCGGTTCAACAAGAACATCGCGCCCGCCGGCTCCTGAAGCAGTCGGCTTTCGCGCCCAGCCACCACGTGCCCCACTGGCTGGCCTGAGCCCTGCTGGCGATCACACCACACCCGCACCCAAGGAGATGGAACAATGTCCACACCGTCCTTCCGCCGTGCCCACCTCGGCCGGCCGCTCGCCGCAATGGCCGTCGCGGCAGCCACACTGTTCACGGTCGTACCGGCGGCCTCCGCGGCCCCGGCATCCGACACGGCCGGAACCTCGGCCCACCACGGCAGCAAGCTCCAGACCGCCGCCAACAAGAAGGTGGTGGTGCGCTTCTTCAACCAGCTGTTCAACGAGGGCGACCTGAGCGCGATCGACACCTACGTACGGCCCGACCTCATCCAGCACAACCCGGCGGTCGCCGACCGCGCGACGGGCCTGCGGACGTTCGTGGCCGACCTCAAGGCCCAGTACCCCGAGTCCTCCGTCTCCATCAAGCGGGTCGTCGCCGAGGGCGACCTGGTCGCGGTGCACAGCAACTTCATCCTGGAGCCCGGCACCAAGGGCCTGACCGTCGTCAACATCCTGCGGATGCAGGACGGCAGGATCGCCGAGACCTGGGAAGTCTCCCAGCAGGTCCCGGACGCCATCCCCAGCGGTAACGACATGTTCACCACCGTGAGCTCACCGCAGCTGCCCGGGCCCGACCCGAAGGCCTCCGGCGCCGAGAGCAAGAGGATCGCCCTGGAATTCTTCACCGCGGCCGCCATCAACCGGGACCTCACCGCCCCCGACCGCTATGCCAAGGACCCCTACTACAACCACAGTGCCTACGTCGGCAACGGCATCGCGGCGACCAAGGAACTCTTCAGGAACCTGTTCGCCGAGTCCCCCGACGTCACCTTCAACATCAAGCGGGTCGTCGCCGAGGGCGACCTGGTCGTGCTCCAGTACCACCTCAAGCGCACCGCCGACGATCCCGGGACTGCCTTCGTGGACATCTTCCGGGTCCGTGACGGCAAGGTCGTCGAGTTCTGGGACATCATCCAGGCCGTGCCGACCACCTCCGCCAACGACAACGGCATGTTCTGACCCACCCCCGCGGACGCGTGATTCGGGCCCCTGTTCGCTCCAGTTCCAGTGGTCGTTGCAACACCCCAGTTCAAGGGGTGTCATGGACTTCCAGATCCGCAAGGACAGGAAGTCGCAGGGGCGCAAGCCGTTGACTCGTGAGCGGGCCACATACTTCCAGCTCATGGAGCAGGGCTACAGCACGCGGGAAGCGGCCCGGATCGTCGGCATCGACCGCCGTACGGGCAAGAAGTGGCGCAACGGCCACCAAAAGGGCCGCAAGGCGGTCCCTCCGATCTACCAGGAGCCCGGGCACACGCCCCGGACCACCGGAGCCGGAGGGGCCGCCTCTTGCTGCGTCGCGGTATCTCCAGGAGCACGACCGCATCCACATCGCCGACCGGCTGCGCGATAAGGCGTCCCTCCGGCAGATCGCCGCCGAGCTGGGCCGCAGCCCGTCCACCATCAGCCGCGAGGTACGGCGCAACCGGCGGACCATGCCCAAGGGCGGCTGGTACTACCGGCCGCACACCGCCCAGGCCCGGGCCGAAGCCCGCCGGCCCCGCCCCAAGACCGGCAAGATCGGCCACAACCCCGAGCTGCGGGACTTCGTCCAGGACCACCTCACGATGCGGTGGAGCCCCGAACAGATCTGCCAGGCTCTGCGGGCACGCTTCCCCGACCGGCCGGAGATGCACGTGACCCACGAGACCGTCTACCAGGCCCTCTACGTCCAGGGCCGCGGAGAACTCCGCCGGGAACTGACCCGCTCCCTGCGCACCGGCCGGGCCCATCGGCGCCCGCACCGCCAGGCCCACAAACGCACCTCCCGCGCCGTCAAAGACATGTCGGCAACAGCCGCCCACGCAAAACGCTCGACTGGGAAACCCCAGCCGAGCGCCTCGCTAAGCTACTGGACCTAGCCAGCTGACCAGCAGTGTTGCAGCGACCCCTCGAATTCGCCATCAGCCGGGGCCCGAATCGGTTTACTGCGGGGAGGGAGTGCGGCACGGACGTGACACGGTGTGCCTCAGGCTGGCACCGGAAGCTCCAGCTTCGTCAGCAACTCGGCCTGCCTGGTCCGATAGGCGGCCACGTTGGCCAGCTTGATGTGCTCGTAGCCGCGGACCATGTCGGGCAGTTCGGCCAGCTCGACGACGGTCTCGGTGGCCGAGCCGTGAGAGCGGGCGATTTCGAGGGCGCGCAGTACGGCGTCCCTGTACTCCTCGACGAGCGCGCGTTCCACTCGTCGTACGCCCGCGTAGCCGAAGAGGTCCAGCCGTGTCCCGCGCACCCGGCGCATCGCGCGCAGGACGCGCAGGGCCGGCCGGGTGCGGGGGCCGAGGCCGATCTTCCGCTTCATGCCGATGGCCCTCAGCACCGGCGGATGCAACTGGTAGGTGTACGTCGAACCCTCGCCGAACTGCGCCTCGATGTCGGCCAGCAGTCCTTCGTCGAGGTGGAGGCGGGCGACCTCGTACTCGTCCTTGTAGGCCATGAGCTTGTGCAGGTTGCGGGCCACCGCCTCGGTGACGTCGAGGGGACCGCCTTCCAGCACCCTCACCCGCTCGACGAATTCGGCGTAGCGACGGGCGTATTTCTCGTCCTGGTAGGCCATGAGTTCCGGCACCCTGATGTCCAGCAACCGGGCCAGTTCCGTGCCGTGCTCAGCGTGCACGAGGGCCCTGAGGTGCTGGGCGGCGACGCTCGGCTGTCCAGGGGTACGAGCGCCGCCGCGCTTGGTGGAGGCACTCACGGCCTCGGGGTCGACGACCAGTTGGCGGCCACGTCGGAACGCCTGGATGTTGCGCTCCACGGCCACGCCGTTCAGCTGGATGGCCTGCTCGATCGAAGCCGCCGGGAGCGGGAGCCCCCCGGACTGGTAGGCGGCGCCCAGGAGCAGGATGTTGGCGTACTGGTCGTCGTCGAAGAGAGCTTCGGCCAGCCCGCGTCCGTCGAGGTAGAGCGCGTGCGCGCTGGCCGCGTCGATCGCCGCCCGGATGCTGCTCTGCTCCGGGAACGACGCCGTCGTATCGATGATCATCTTACCGGTGGGCACTTCGGTGGTCGACATGACCGCCACCGTGCGGTCCGGGTCGGCCACCTCGAGGTACTGCGGGTCGGTGCCGACCAACGAGTCGCAGGCCAGATAGAGGTCGCATTCCGCGTTGGCCAGTTTCGGGGCCTGCTCGACGACGGACGAAGTGATCTTGACGTCCGAGACGACCGCACCGCCCTTCTGGGCAAGGCCCGTCTGGTCGAGTGTGCGGACCTGCTTGCCGTCGATCACGGCGGCGATGGCGAGGATCTGGGCCACCGTCACAATGCCGGTGCCGCCGACGCCCGTGATGCGTACGGTGAAGTCGTCTCCCTTCACGCGCCGTTCGGGTTCGGGCAGTGCCTCCGCCGACAGCTCGGCGGCTTGGCGGTGCTCGGCCTTGCGTCCGCTGGGCACGACGGTCATGAACGAGGGGCAGTCGCCGGCCAGGCACGAGTAGTCGACGTTGCACGACGACTGATCGATGTGGGTCTTGCGGCCGAACTCGGTCTCCACCGGCTGTACGGACAGACAGTTGGACTTGACTCCGCAGTCGCCGCAGCCCTCGCACACCCGCTCGTTGATCACGACCTTGGTCGGAGGCGTCTCCACCTTGCCGCGGCGCCTCTTGCGGCGCTTCTCGGCAGCGCACTCCTGGTCGTGGACAAGCACCGTGACACCCGGGGTCGCGGCCAGTTCCTCCTGACTGCGCATCAGTTCGTCGCGGTGCCGGACCTCCACCCGCTTGGGGATCCCTGCCTTGCGCAGCCGCTCGGGATCCTCGGTCGTGATGATCACCTTGGCGGCACCCTCGACGAGCAGCAGCTGGGCAACCCGGTCGATCGACAGCCCGCCGACCGCCTCCTGGCCACCGGTCATCGCCACCGCGTCGTTGTACAGCAGCTTGTAGGTGATGTTGACGCCCGCCGCGACCGCCGCGCGCACCGCGAGGCTCCCGGAGTGCGTGAAGGTGCCGTCGCCGATGTTCTGCACGAAGTGCTGATGATCGGTGAAGGGAGCCATCCCGATCCACTGGGCGCCCTCACCGCCCATCTGAGTGAGGCCCGTGACCGTGCCCACCTGGTCGGGTTCCATGAAGACGGCCATGGTGTGGCAACCGATCCCGGCCCCCACCAGCGAGCCCTCCGGGACCTTCGTCGAGGAGTTGTGCGGACAGCCCGAGCAGAAGTACGGGGTCCGGGCCGCGCCCAGCAGCGGCAGCTGGACGCGCTCCCGACGGCGCCGCTCCCGCCAGGTGGCGACCGGCTCGATGTCCCCGTACTCGGGCGCCGACAGCCGCCGCCCGAGCCCGGCCGCGACGGCGTCCGCGCCCAGTTCCCCGGCCTGGCCGAACAACACGGTTCCATCCGGCGCGGTCTTGCCGTGCACGGTGGGTGCGCCGGTGACGCCGTACAGGATCTCCTTGACGGCCAGCTCGATGAACGACCGCTTCTCCTCGACGACGATGATCTCCGTCAGTCCGGTCGCGAACTCCCGTACGAGGGTGGGGTCCAGGGGGTGGATGACGCCCAGCTTCAGCAGCCTGACCCCGTACCGCTCCAGGGCCGACTCGTCCAGACCGAGGGTTCGCAGCGCCTGCTGGAGGTCCAGGTAGGGCTTGCCCGCCGCGATGATGCCGATCCGGTCCCCCTGCCGGGCGCCGCCGATGATCCGGTTGACGCCGCTGGCCCGCACGTACTCCAGGGCCAGTGGCAGCCGCTCGGTGTACAGGCTGCGTTCCAGGGCGGCCAGACTGGCGCCGAGCAGATGGGTACTGGGCTTGTGTGAGTAGGGCTTGGTGAAACCGAGCGTCGGCACCTCGGGCGGTGTCCAGTCGCCCCGTACGACGGCGGTGTTCGCCGCGTCCGCGACATTGGTGACGACCTTCATCGCCGCCCACACTCCGCTCACCCGCGACAGTTCCACGGCGTGCAGGCCGTAATCGACTATGTCCTGTGAGTCGGCCGGATAGAAGGTGGGCATCGCAAGGTCTGCCAGGGTTAGCTCGGAGGCACACGGCACGGTCGAGGACTTGGCGACCGGATCGTCACCGACCAGGGCCAGCGCACCACCGCGCGGATCGGTGCCCGCCAGATTCGCGTGCCGGAAGGCGTCGCTCGCCCGGTCCAGGCCCGGCGACTTGCCGTACCAGACTCCTGTCACACCGTCCGGCCGCAGTTTGCCGACCGTGCCGGCGAGCTGGCTGCCCATGACGGCGGTGGTACCGAGTTCCTCGTTGAGACCAGGTCGGTGCACGACGTCGTACTCGTTGAGCAGCTTCGAGCGGCGGCCCAGCTCCAGGTCGAATCCCGCGAGCGGAGAGCCCTCGTAGCCGGAGACGAACGCGGCGGAGTTCCGACCGACGCGTCGGTCGTGCCTGACCCGGTCGAAGAGCAGGCGCACGAGAGCCTGGACGCCGGTGAGGTAGACCGTGCCCTCCTCACGCACGTAGCGGTCTTCGAGGGTGAAGCTGCTGCCCGTAGCCGTACCGGTCACCGCAGTTGCCATGTCCTACCGCCTGAATTCCGATTGCCAGCACAACACCTGACCCAATGGACCGGATGTTAGGCTCCACTTACGCCATCGGGTCAATACCAATTGGGTTCAGCTGGGCCAGTAGCCCAGTTCTGAGCGCGCGCCGCCCGACGAGAAGGGCAATCGGTACAGCCATGGACATGGATGATCTGGACGCGGCGCTGCTGCGCCTCCTGCTTGAGGAACCACGCGCCGGCATGCGGGAGTACGCACGCATACTGGGGGTCGCCCGGGGGACGGTGCAGAGTCGGCTGACACGCCTGGAACGGGAGGGCGTGATCGCCAGTTTCGCCCCTCGGCTCAGTCCCGCCGCAATGGGCTATCCCGTACTCGCGCTGGTCCACCTCCACCTGGCACAGGGCAGACTGGAGGAGGTCACCACTCATCTCGGCGCAATCGCCGAGGTCATCGAGGCATTCAGTATCGCCGGGGAGGGCGACCTGGTCTGCCGGGCAGTCGCTCGCGACAACGCCCATCTGGAGGATGTCATCCAGAAGCTGATCGGGCTGCCCGGCGTCGTCCGCACCAAGACGGAGGTCGCGCTCAGCGAGCGCGTGGGCTACCGCGTGCTCCCCCTCGTCGCACGAGCGGGTAGACGGCACGAACTTCCGGCGAAGTGACGGCGCCGCCGTCCGCCCCGCTTCTCGCCGCGTCCGTGACGCCAATGGTGAGCACGAGTGCCCGAGCGTCGGTGCGGCACCGGACACGACCGCCGCCACACCCCATGTCGGCCCGTCCGGCCACCAGGCGCACGGGCCCGATTCCGGAGGCCTGCCCGGCCATCCGCTTGCCGCCTGGAGACCAGGCCCGCGATGGCTGGGGCGATGTCGTCGAATTGGTCGTGTCGGCCGTGACTTCGGGCCGGTTCCCGCCACCCCTTCTTGTTGAGGTGAGCGACATCGAAGGTGAATCAGTGTTCGACTGTGGCGGTGATGTCGGCGGTATCGCGAGAGTGCCCGGAGCGCCGTATCCGCCTACGGCGTTGGAGCGGTCGGTTGCCATGCGACTCTGCGTTCCCGCCTCATCCTGCCCGCCCCGGACCCGGCGAACGGGCCCTGAGAGTGGAGCCCCGGCTCCGGCGGTGGGGTTTGGACGCCTGGTCGGCGCGCCGGCCCGGATCAGCGGTCGACGTCGCTCCGATCGGTGAATCGGCGCATGGCGCGAAACAGGTCCCTGGGGGCCGGAGCGGGAGGCAGGGGGTCGGGCCCCTGGACCGCGAAGGCCTGGAGCAGGTAGGCGACCTGGCGGCGCCAGGTGTCGGGGGCAGCGTCGACGGTGGCGGCGAGGACGCCGGCGTTGGCGATCAGCAGGACGGGAAGGTCCTGGGGGGAGAAGTCGGAGCGCAGCCGTCCGCCCTCCTTGGCACGGGCGATCAGTTCCAGCCAGCGCTCGTACGCCTCCGCCCGCCTGGCCTCCAAGCCCTTGGCCATGGGCAGGGTCATGGTGAGGAGATCGGCGAAGCCCCGGTCGGCGGCCTGCATGGCGCAGATGTGCTCGATGTAGGTGCGGAAGCCGTGCCAGGGGTCGGGGTCGGCAAGGGCCTCGTCGATGAGGTCGACATAGGTGTCCATTCGGTCGGCGAACACCGCTCCGATGAGGTCCTCGCGGGTGGGGAAACGCCGGTAGAGCGTGGCGATGCCGACACCCGCGCGGCGGGCGATCACGGCCATCGGCGCGTCAAGTCCCTGCTCCGCGAAGACCTGGCGGGCCGCCGTCGCAAGGAGTGAGCGGTTGCGTTCGGCGTCCGTACGCAGGGACGGCTGTACCTCCTCGGGGACTGCGGGCTGAGTCATGACCCCACTCTAAGCCAAATGGAGCACCCCATCCATTTCCTCTGTTATCGTAAGCCAAGAGAAACCGGAGAACACCATCCATTTATTCTTCCGAGGAGGCATGCCATGCGTGCTCTGATCGTTCACTCCGTCCCCACCGCTCCCACCGTCGCTGAGACGCCCGCGCCGCGACCCGAGGCCGGTGAGCTGCTGGTGAAGGTCGAGGCATCTTCGGTCAACGGCTTCGACGCCGCCACCGCCGCCGGGTACCTGCAGGGGATGATGGAGCACCGCTTCCCGTTGGTGCTCGGCAAGGACTTCGCCGGCACCGTCGAGGCAGTCGGTGAGGATGTGACCGGCTTCGCGGCCGGCGACGCGGTGTTCGGTGTCGTGGCGAAGGCGTTCCTGGGCACCGGCTCGCTGGCGGAGTACGTCACCGTGCCCGCCGGATACGGCGTCGCGCGTATCCCCGCCGGCGTGTCCGTCTCCGATGCCGGGGCGCTGGGGCTGGCCGGGGCCGCCGCGGTCGACAGCCTGGACGCGATCGATCCCAAGGCGGGCGAGACGGTGCTGATCGCCGGGGCGACCGGCGGTGTCGGCGCGATCGCCGTGCAGTACGCCGCCGCCCGGGGGGCCCGGGTGATCGCCACCGCCAGGCAGGGCGGCCACGCCGACTTCATCCGGTCGCTCGGTGGCGAGGACGTACACGTCGTGGACTACACCGCCGACCTGGGCGCCCAGGTGAGGGCCATCGCCCCCGGGGGCGTCGACGCGGCACTGCACCTGGCCGGTGACGGCGGGTCCCTCGCCGACCTGGTGGCGCCCGGCGGCCGGATCGCCTCCACCCTCGGCTTCGGTCCCGAGGCCGTGGAAGGCCGTGAGCTGACCGCGGTCTCCGTGATGGCCGACGCCAACACCGCCACCCTCGAGCGCCTGGCCGCCGACGTCGCCGCGGGCCGCCTCCGGGTTCCGGTCACCGCCACCTACACGCTCGACGACGCGCCCCAGGCCTTCGCCGACTTCGGCGCCGGAGCGCTCGGCAAACTCGCCGTCGCCTGCGGCTGACAACCGCCACGGACGTGCCGCGGCCCGCGGTCCTTCTGAACCACTCTCCCCGCAGTTCGCCCGCTCATTGACAGGAGTCACTCCATGCAAATCCGTTCGCTGGGTTACCTGGGCTTCGAGTCGCCCCACTTCAAGGAGTGGGAGACCTTCGGTCCGGAGATCTTCGGGCTCGGGCTGGGGGAACCCGGTGCCGACGGCACGGTCCGGCTGCGGATGGACGACCGTCACCAGCGCATTTCCGTCCACCCCGGCGACGAGGAGCGCCTGGCCTATGTCGGCTGGGAGCTGAAGGACAAGGCCGCCTTCCGCGCGGCCGTCAAGGAGCTCGAGGACAAGGGCTTCTCCCCGCGGCTGGGCACGCCCGAGGAGACCGCCGACCGCCAGGTACAGGGGCTGGCCCGCTTCCAGGACCCCTTCGACTTCGTCCACGAGATCTTCTACGGCGCCACCTTCACCTCCGGGTCCTTCCTCCCGGGCAAGCCCATGACAGGAAAGTTCGTCGCGGGCCTCGACGGCGTCGGGCACGTAGTGTTCGTCGTGCCCGAGATCACCCCCGAGCTCGAGGAGTTCGCCACCGACGTGCTCGGCATGGAGCTGTTCGGCGACTGGGTGGCGACCACCGCCGACGGGCGGCAGACCGGCCCGCAGTTCTACCGCTGCAACCCGCGCACCCACGCCCTCGGCTTCGTCGCCGTCCCCGGAATGCGCGGCGTCCAGCACATCGCGATCGAGTCCGACCACCTCGACGACGTCGGCCGCGCCTACGACCTGGTGCAGGAGCGCGAGCTCCCGATCACCATCACCCTCGGCCGGCACATGACCGACAACCTCGTCTCCTTCTACATGCGCTCGCCCACCGGCTTCGACATCGAGTTCGGCGCGGGCGGCACACTCCTCGACGAGAGCTTCGTCCAGGCCAACCCCTCCAACTCCGAGGCCTGGGGACACAAGTTCATCGCCAAGAGCTGGGCACCCACCGTCAAGCCCCTCGCGGACTGATCAGCCCACCAGGACAACAGCCCCTCCACACACACCGTGCGCGAGAGGTGGGGTGTGCCGGTTCTCCTGACCGGCACACCCGCCAAGCTCGCCCCGGCAGTGCCGGACGAGCGCACACCACGTCGAGCCCAACGGCCGAACACCGAAACCGCCTCAGGGCGACAGCCAAGGAAGACAGCCATGGAACTCGGCATCCTCTCCCTCAGCGATCTGCAGCGCGACCCCGAGACCGGGCGCCTGCACAACGCAGCCACCCGTACCCGGGAGATCGTCTCCTACGGCATCCTCGCCGACCGCCTGGGCCTGGACGTCTTCGCACTCGGCGAGCACCACAGCCTGGACTTCGCCGTGTCCTCACCCGCGGTGACCCTGGCCGCCGTGGCCCAGGCCACCGACAAGATCCGCCTCACCAGCGCGGTGTCGGTGCTCACCGCCCTCGACCCGGTACGCCTGCACCAGGACTTCGCCTCCCTCGACCTGCTCAGCGCCGGCCGCGCGGAGATCATCGCCGGGCGGAGCGCCTTCATCGAGGCGTTCGAACTCTTCGGCGTCGACCCCGCCTCGTACGACGAGGTCTTCGCGGAGAATCTGGAGTTGCTGCTCGCCCTGCGCGAGAGCGACCGCGTCACCTGGTCCGGTCGCTTCCGCGCACCGCTGGACGACGCCCAGGTCCCACCCCGCCCCGCGCAGCCGAAACTGCCCCTGTGGCTGGGGGTCGGCGGCAGCCCGGGCAGCGCGCACCGAGCAGGCTCGCTCGGCCTGCCGATGACACTCGGTCTGATCGGCGGAAACTTCCAGCGTGCCAAACCGGTCGTCGACCTCTACCGCGAGGCCGGTACCCGGGCCGGACACCCGCTCGAATCGCTGAAGCTCGGTCTGACCAGCCACTTCTTCGTTGGCGAGACCTCCCAGGACAGCCGCGCCGACTTCTACCCCTACTACCGCGAGTATCTGCGTCCCAAGACCCCGGACGGACGCGGCTGGCTGGTCGGCCCTGACGAGTACCGGCAGATCGCCGGGCCCGCCGGCGCCCTGATGATCGGCAGCCCCCAGGAAGTCATCGACAAGATCCTCACCGAACGCGAGATCCTCGGCACCGACCGCTTCCTCGGCCAGATCGACCTCGGCGGCCTGCCGTCCCACCTCGTCAACCGCTCCATCGAGCTCTACGCCACCGAAGTGGCCCCCGCCATCCGTAAGGAGACCGGCTTCGCCGGCGGCCACTGACCACGCGGGCTCTGCGGTGGATGCCCCGGGCCGTCGTCCCATTCCGTGGGCGACCGCCCGGGGCATGTTCTCCGGTGAGGTGGCCATGCTTTGTCGGGGAGATCAGCCCGCCCGTCGTGGACTTCGCAGACGCGGATTTCCTGGCATGGAACGGCTCTCGTAGCAGGTGTGGAGCCACGCACGGGAGAGCACGGCATCGAAGGACGGACCGCTGTCGAAGTCCAGGGGTGTGTCCCGCCATGTGGTACTGCCGCGATCACGGCGAAGATGCAGATCGCGTACCTCATCAGGCGGCTCGGAACCCGTGGCACCTGACTCTCCATCAGAAATGGGCCGTGGTCGCGACACCCGGCGCGGAAGCCCATGGGTCTGGCCCTGACGAAGTCGCGCCATCATCGGCAACGCCGCGCCCGAAGCTCGTCGTCCCTAGCGTGGGGTGGGCAGCCCAGGGAGGCCGCCGCGTTGCCTTCTCCTGCACGGATGCGAACATGAAATGGTTCGCCCGTAAGGTCGTTACCCCCCGTGACGACAGGCAGCCCTCAGGTGTCGTCGTCGTGATTCCGTCGGCCTGCATGTTCACCAGGCGCCGGAGCGCCTCAGCGGCAAGGCCGTCGTGGAAGTCGCCCTTCCGGACTATGCACGATGTTGTGATCTGTCCGGCCTGGTCGGCTCGCCCGACGAGGCCCTGTCAGCACCTCGGACCCGGTCCGGCTCTTCACCGCGGACAGCTTCCACTTCCGCCCGATAGAGTCCTTCGCTCTCAGCCGACGGACAACCCGGTGAGGGCACGGGCCTGCGTCTCCGCCTGGGCATGCGCCTGGGCGCGGCTGGCCTCGGCCTGCTCAAGGAAGTCGGCCATGGCCGGGTTATGGGGAGCCATGGTCAGCTCGACCTTGATCGTGTGCACATCCATTCCGAGCGCTCCCGACAGGACCGTCTTCAGGTAAGGGGCAGCGAAGTCCCAGCCGTGACGCGGCGTCCCGGGCCCGTATGAGCCACCGGAGCTGACGATCAGGGTTGCCGGCCGACCCGCGACGCTCTGCGGCTCCCCTCCGAAGGCAGTAGTCCGACCCGAGACAATGATCTGGTCCAGCCAAGCCTTAAAGACAGAGGGAATCCCCCAGTTGTACATCGGAACGCTGAAGAGATAGGCGTCGGCGTCGGCGAGCTCCGAGATGAGAGAGTCCTGTACGGCAGCGGCCCTGCGTTGTTCGTCCGACCACTCTCCGGCGTCGACAAAACGGGCTGCTATGCCCGCCGGGGCCAGGTGCGGCACCGGGTCCGCGACCAGGTCACGGTAGGTGACAGCGCTGTGCGGGTGCTCCTGCTCCCAGACCTGACGGAAGGTGGCGGCCACCTCACGCGAAGCGGAGTTCGCCGGAGCGGACGAGGTGTCGATGTGCAGTAGGTGAGTCATGGCGTCGCCTTTCGGTCTACGATTCACAAGACGAGACTGGAGGTTTTCCTCCAGATAGATTCAGCGTAGCACTTTACCGGAGGTCCGTCTCCGGAAAGTGGACGGCCGGGACATCGCCTGCACCCCCGGCGCCCACCGAGACCTCCGCAGCCGCCGACACCGTCCACGGCTGGACGACCAAGGGATCCAGCCCCGACCAAGAACCCGCCGCGGGCGATCCACCTCGACACGCCGAGCACCCCCGGGCACACCGCCGCGTGGAACGCATCAATCTCCGGTCTGCGCTCCACGCTCCTCCCGCGGCACTGGAACCAGCCCGGGACGGCCTACCGCGAGCTGGACTCAGTCGTGGACGCCCATGGCCACACGGAGTCCAACAACCAGGCGGCAAGGTCGCGGTGCCGGTCGAGCCCCGCGACCCCTTTCCGGCCGCGGCCGGCCCCTCGCTCAAATGCCCAACCCTGCACGATCACCCATACGGCGCCCGGCCGAACGGCCACGCCCGCGACCCGGCATGGCGGCAACGACCGCCTACACGACTCAGCCGTCGAGAGTCGCGCCGAGATGGAATGCCGCATTCTCCTCCCCCACAGCCTGGACACCAGACAGTAATGGAGACTAGCCTCCAAATAGGTTAGTGAACGTTAACAAACATGAGGGCGCTGTTACCAGCGCATCGCTTCCACTGTCCGGAGACCCTCGGGAGGGCAACCGTGAGCACCAACGCCAGTGAAGTCCGCCCGGACGACCGCGTGCTGGGCGCCAGAATCGAGACCCGGGCAGCGCCCGCGTCGGAGGACTTCCGCCGCAACACCGCCGTCCACACCGCAGCCGCGGGGGCGCTGCGTGACCGGCTGGCCGAGGCTGCCCTGGGCGGCGGTGAGCGGGCCCGTGAACGGCACACGGCGCGGGGAAAGCTGCTGCCCCGCGACCGGGTGGAGACGTTGCTCGATGCGGCGTCACCGTTCCTGGAGCTGGCCCCGCTGGCCGCCGACGGGATGTACGACAGTCAGGCCCCGGCCGCCGGGGTGGTCGCCGGTATCGGCCGGGTCAGCGGCCGCGAGTGCGTGATCGTCGCCAATGACGCCACCGTCAAGGGCGGCACGTACTACCCGATGACCGTCAAGAAGCACCTGCGGGCCCAGGAGGTCGCGCTGGACAACAACCTGCCGTGCGTGTACCTGGTCGACTCCGGCGGCGCCTTCCTGCCGATGCAGGACGAGGTCTTCCCCGACCGGGACCACTTCGGGCGGATCTTCTTCAACCAGGCCCGGATGTCGGCACGCGGCATCCCGCAGATCGCCGCCGTGATGGGCTCCTGCACCGCGGGCGGCGCGTACGTCCCCGCGATGAGCGACGAGACCGTGATCGTACGGAACCAGGGCACGATCTTCCTCGGCGGACCTCCGCTGGTGAAGGCCGCCACGGGTGAGGTCGTCACGGCCGAGGACCTGGGCGGCGGCGAGGTGCACGCGAAGCTCTCCGGCGTGGTCGACCACCTGGCCGAGAACGACACCCACGCCCTGAGCATCGTCCGCGACATCGTGGCCACCCTCGGGCCGCGCTCCCCCAGGCCCTGGAACACCGTCCCCGTCGAGGAACCGGCCGTGGACCCGGCGGAGTTGTACGGCGTGGTCCCGTCCGACAACCGCACGCCGTACGACGTCCGCGAGGTGATCGCCCGGATCGTGGACGGGTCCCGCTTCGCGGAGTTCAAGGCGGAGTACGGCACCACGCTGGTCACCGGTTTCGCACGGATCCAGGGACATCCGGTCGGGATCGTGGCGAACAACGGCATCCTGTTCGCCGAATCGGCCCAGAAGGGCGCGCACTTCATCGAGCTGTGCGACCAGCGCGGGATTCCCCTGGTGTTCCTGCAGAACATCACCGGCTTCATGGTCGGCCGCGCGTACGAGAACGGCGGCATCGCCAAGCACGGAGCCAAGATGGTCACCGCGGTGGCCACCACCCGGGTGCCGAAGCTGACCGTCGTCATCGGCGGCTCGCACGGCGCGGGCAACTACTCGATGTGCGGCCGGGCGTATTCGCCGCGCTTCCTGTGGATGTGGCCGAACGCCAAGATCTCGGTGATGGGCGGCGAGCAGGCCGCGACCGTACTGGCCACCGTCCGCCGGGACCAGTACGACGCACGCGGCGAGGAGTGGTCCGCCGACGCCGAGGAGAGCTTCAAGCAGCCCATCCGTGACCAGTACGACGAGCAGGGCAGCGCCTACTTCTCCACCGCCCGGCTGTGGGACGACGGGATCATCGACCCCCTGGACACCCGCACCGTGCTCGGCCTGGCACTGACCGCCTGCGCCAACGCGCCGCTCGCCGAACCGGCCTTCGGCGTCTTCCGCATGTGATCTCTGGAACCCGCTCTGCTCCAACGAACCAAGGAGACCCACGGTGTTCGACACCGTTCTGATCGCCAACCGCGGCGAGATCGCGGTCCGGGTGATCCGTACCCTGCGGCGGCTGGGCATCCGCGCGATCGCCGTCCACAGCGCCGCGGACGCCGACGCCCGGCATGTCCGGGAGGCAGACCTCGCGGTGGAGCTGCGCCCCGGCGGCCCGGCCTACGGCTACCTCGACATCGGCCAGATCGTGGACGCCGCCCTGCACAACGGCGCGCAGGCCATCCACCCCGGTTATGGCTTCCTGTCCGAGAACGCGGCCTTCGCCCAGGCCGTCACGGACGCCGGCCTGGCTTTCGTCGGACCGCCCGCCTCCGCCATCGAGCTCATGGGCGACAAGATCCGCGCCAAGGACACGGTGCGCGCCTACGGCGTCCCCGTGGTGCCCGGCAGCAGCGGCAGTGGACTGACCGACGGCCAGCTCGCCGAGGCGGCGTACGAGGTGGGCATGCCCGTGCTGCTCAAGCCCTCGGCCGGCGGCGGCGGCAAGGGCATGCACCTCGTCCGCGACCCGGAACTGCTGCTGGAGGAGATCTCCGCCGCCCGGCGCGAGGCCCGCGGCGCCTTCGGCGACGACACCCTGCTGGTGGAGCGCTGGATCGACCGGCCCAGGCACATCGAGATCCAGGTACTCGCCGACACCCACGGCAACGTGGTCCACCTCGGTGAACGCGAGTGCAGTCTCCAGCGCCGCCACCAGAAGATCGTCGAAGAGGCCCCCTCGGTCCTGCTCGACGAAGAGACCCGCGCCGCGATGGGCGCCGCGGCCGTGGAAGCCGCCCGCTCCTGCGGCTACGCCGGCGCCGGAACGGTGGAGTTCATCGTCTCCGCCGACCGGCCGGACGAGTACTTCTTCATGGAGATGAACACCCGCCTCCAGGTCGAACACCCGGTCACCGAGCTGATCACCGGCCTGGACCTGGTCGACTGGCAGCTGCGCGTAGCCGCCGGCGAGTCCCTGGCGTTCAGCCAGAAGGAGGTCACTTTCGAGGGGCACGCCGTGGAGGTCCGCCTCTACGCGGAGGACCCGGACCGCGGCTTCCTGCCTACCGGCGGACGGGTGCTGGCCCTGCGGGAACCGTCCGGTGAGGGCATCCGGGTCGACTCCGGTCTGGTCGAGGGGTACGAGGTCGGCAGCCGGTACGACCCGATGCTGGCCAAGGTCATCGCCCACGGCCCGGACCGCGAGACCGCCCTGCGCAGACTGCGTGCCGCCCTCGACGACACCCGCGTACTCGGCGTCACCGTCAACACCGGCTTCCTGCGCCGCCTTCTCGACGACCCGGACGTAGCCGCCGGGCGGCTCGACACCGGCCTCGTCGAGGCCCGACTGGACTCGCTGGTGCGGGCCCCGATGCCGCCGGAGGTCCCGGTGACGGCGGCGCTGCTCGCCCGAGGAGCGCTTTCAACCACGTCTGCCGACGGCAGCGGCTGGGCCAACCCCTTCTCAGCGGGAACCGGCTGGCGCATCGGCAGCCCCGCGTGGAGCACACATCGCTTCGCGTCCGGCGACGGCGAACCCGTGGAGGTGCGCGTCCGGGCCGTGAATCCACCCGGCGGTCACGAGTCCGGCGGTCACGAAGTCTCGGTCGACGGGGCCGAGCCCGTGCAGGCCTCGCTCCGCGGCGGCCCGCCCGGCAGCGTCCTGCTCTCCTGGTCAGGGGCCACCCGGCGGTTCGACCACGCCGTGGAACACACGGCGGCCGGCGAGGTGCACTGGCTCGCCCGGGGCGCGGACACCTGGCGGCTGCGGGCAGCCGACCCCCTGCGGCTCGCAGGGACCAAAGCAGCCGGGGAGGGCAGCGGCGGCTCGCTGACCGCCCCCATGCCCGGCACGGTCACCCTGGTCAAGGCGGCCGTCGGGGACACCGTGACGGCCGGCCAGACCGTCCTGGTCGTCGAGGCCATGAAGATGGAGCACGCCCTGACCGCGCCCTTCGACGGCACGGTTGTCGAACTGCGCGCCGTTCCCGGCGCGAACGTCGCCATGGACGAGCTCCTCGCCGTCATCGAGCCACTGGTCGAACCGGCTACCGAGGAGGTCGTGGCATGACAACCAGCACGCCGTATCTGCTGCCCGACGTGACCGCTGTCACCGGGCTGCCGACAGCGGTCCGCATCCACGAGGTCGGACCGCGCGACGGCCTGCAGAACGAGTCCGCGATCGTACCCGTCGAGGTGAAGGCCGAGTTCATCCGGCGGCTCGCCGCCACCGGCCTGACCACGATCGAGACGACCAGTTTCGTGCCCGCTTCCTGGATCCCGCAGCTCGCCGACGCCGAGGAACTGGTCACCGCGCTGTCCGCCGACCCGGAGCTGCCCGGTTCCCTGGACCTGCCGGCGCTGGTCCCCAACGAGCGCGGCCTGGACCGCGCCCTGGAACTGGGCGTTCGGCACGTCGCGGTCTTCGCCAGCGCCACCGAGACCTTCGCCCACAAGAATCTCAACCGCACGGTCGCCGAGTCACTGGAGATGTTCGCCCCCGTGGTGCGACGCGCCACGGAACGCGGCCTGCGGGTACGCGGCTATCTGTCCATGTGCTACGGCGACCCCTGGGAGGGCAGGGTCCCGGTGGCCCAAGTGGTCGACGTGGCCCGGCGGCTGGCCGACCTCGGCTGCGACGAGCTGAGCCTCGGCGACACCATCGGGGTGGCCACACCGGGGCAGGTCCACACGCTGCTGGCGGCGCTCACCGCCGTCGGCGTCACCACGGACCGGCTGGCCGTCCACTTCCACGACACCTACGGACAGGCACTGTCCAACACCCTGGCCGCCCTGCAGGCCGGGGTCACCGTGGTCGACGCCTCGGCCGGGGGCCTTGGTGGCTGCCCGTACGCCAAGAGCGCCACCGGCAACCTCGCCACCGAGGACCTGCTGTGGATGCTGAACGGCCTCGGCATCGAGACCGGCGTCGATCTGGCCGCGCTGGCCGGCACCAGCGTCTGGATGGCCGAGCAGCTGGGCCGCCCCAGCCCCTCCCGGACCGTACGCGCTCTGGCAGGGCAGCGAACGGACCCGCACGGTCTGGACGTCCGGCCCCTGGCCGACGACAGCGACGCCTGAACCGCCTCGCTCCCCCTCGCTCAGACAAGAGGACGACATGTTGAACCACAGGCTCAGCCCCGAGCACGAGGAACTCCGGCGCACCGTCGCCGAGTTCGCCCACGATGTGATCGCTCCGGTGATCGGCGACCACTACGAGAACCACACCTTCCCATACTCGATCATCCGTGAGATGGGCAAGTTCGGCCTGTTCGGGCTGCCCTTCCCCGAGGAGTACGGCGGCATGGGCGGCGACTATCTCGCCCTGGGCCTGGTGCTGGAGGAACTCGCCCGGGTCGACTCCTCGGTGGCCATCACCCTGGAGGCCGGAGTCTCCCTCGGCGCGATGCCGATCCACCGTTTCGGCACCGAGGAACAGAAACGGCAGTGGCTGCCCAGGCTGTGCGCGGGCGAGGCCCTGGGCGCTTTCGGGCTGACCGAGCCGGGCGGCGGCTCCGATGCCGGAGCGACCCGGACCACCGCCCGGCTGGACGAGGCCACCGGCGAGTGGGTGATCAACGGCAGCAAGTGCTTCATCACCAACTCCGGGACCGACATCACGGCGCTGATCACGGTCACCGCCGTCACCGGGAGCACCGCCGAGGGCAAGAAGGAGATCAGCGCGATCATCGTCCCGGCCGGCACCCCCGGTCTGACCGTGGCGCCGCCCTACTCCAAGGTCGGCTGGAACGCTTCGGACACCCGGGAACTCTCCTTCTCCGACGTCCGCGTCCCGGCGGCGAACCTGCTGGGCGAACGCGGCCGCGGCTACGCCCAGTTCCTGCAGATCCTCGACGAGGGCCGGGTCGCCATCGCCGCTCTCGCCACCGGCCTGGCCCAGGGATGCGTCGACGAGTCGGTCAAGTACGCGCGGGAGCGCGAGGCGTTCGGCCGTCCCATCGGCGCCAACCAGGCCATCCAGTTCAAGATCGCCGACATGGAGATGCGTGCCCACACGGCCCGCCTGAGCTGGTACCACGCCGCGTCCAAGCTGGTCAGCGGCGAACCGTTCAAGAAGGAGGCGACGATCGCCAAGCTCTACAGCTCCGAGATCGCCGTCGACAACGCCCGCGAGGCAACCCAGATCCACGGCGGCTACGGCTTCATGAACGAATACCCGGTCGCACGCTTCTGGCGTGACTCCAAGATCCTGGAGATCGGTGAGGGCACGAGCGAGGTCCAGCGGATGCTGCTCGCCCGCGAACTCGGCCTCACCGGCGGCGGTGCCCGCTGATGGACAAGGTCATCACCTCGGCAGCCGACGCGGTCGCCGGAATATCCCACGGCGCCTCGATCGCGGTCGGCGGCTTCGGACTGTGCGGCATCCCCGCGGTCCTGATCCAGGCGCTGCACGAGCAGGGCGCCTCGGACCTCAGCGTCGTCTCCAACAACTGCGGCGTGGACGGCTGGGGGCTCGGCATTCTGCTGGAGTCCCGGCGCATCGCCCGCGCCACCGGCTCCTATGTCGGAGAGAACAAGGAGTTCGCCCGCCAGTACCTCTCCGGCGAGCTGGAGGTCGAGCTGGTGCCCCAGGGCACGCTCGCCGAGCGGCTGCGGGCCGGCGGCTGCGGCATCCCCGCCTTCTTCACCCCGGCCGGCGTCGGCACGCAGGTCGCCGAGGGAGGTCTGCCCTGGCGGTACGACGCCGAGGGACAGCCCCTGGTGGTGTCACCGGCGAAGGAAGTACGCGAGTTCGGTGGCACTGCGTACGTCCTGGAGGAGTCGATCATCACCGACTTCGCGCTCGTCCGTGCCGCCCGGGGCGACCGCCACGGAAACCTCGTGTTCGACAAGTCCGCCCGGAACTTCAATCCGCTGGCCGCGATGGCCGGCCGGGTGACGCTCGCCGAGGTCGAGGAGCTGGTCGAGCCGGGCGAGCTGGACCCGGACGCGGTGCATCTGCCCGGAGTCTTCGTCCAGGGTGTGCTGCCGCTGACGGCGCGGCAGGCGGCGGACAAGCGGATCGAGCGGCGCACGATCTCCGCGCGCCCGGCACGAGGAACGGTGAGCGGCTGATGGCCTGGACCAGGAATGAGATGGCGGCCCGCGCGGCCCGGGAGCTGACCCCGGGCTCGTATGTGAATCTCGGCATCGGGCTGCCGACGCTGGTGCCCAACCACCTCCCAGAAGGCGTACAGGTGGTCCTCCAGTCGGAGAACGGCATCCTCGGCGTGGGACCGTACCCGACCGACGACGAGGTCGACCCCGACCTGATCAACGCGGGCAAGGAGACGGTCTCCGTACTCCCCGGGGCGGCGTTCTTCGACTCCGCACTGTCGTTCGGGATGATCCGCGGCGGACACATCGACACGGCGATCCTGGGCGGCATGCAAGTGTCGGTGAACGGTGATCTGGCGAACTGGACCGTTCCCGGGAAGATGATCAAGGGGATGGGTGGCGCGATGGACCTGATCCACGGGGCCCGCCAGGTCGTGGTGCTGATGGAACACACGGCCAAGGACGGAGCCCCCAAGATCGTCCAGGAGTGCACGCTGCCGCTGACCGGCACAGCGTGCGTCCAGCGCATCATCACCGACCTGGCTGTCATCGACATCACGGACAACGGCCTGCTGCTCGTCGAAACCGCTCCCGGTGTCTCGGTGCAGGAAGTCCGGTCCCGGACCGAACCCACGTTGCAGACGGCGTTGGCGGACCTCGGCGTGTGACCTGCAACTCGCCTCACCGGCCCGGGGAATATCTGGAGTAAGCCCTCCAGTTGAAGCTTACGAAGAACCCCGAGCCAGGGAGGCCGACATGCGCGAGACACCAGTGAGCGGTGAGGACGGACGTGGCCGTCCGTCCGCCGACTCCCTGTCGAGCAGGTGGCTCCCGTGAGTGCCCTGACACCCGGCATCCGACGCGTCCGGTCGCCCGCGCGCGGGTTCCGGGGCGCCGCGGCGCACAGAGCCGGCCTGCGAGTGTGGGCCATAGCGTTCGCGGTGGTCCTGGACGTGACCGCCGCGTACCTCGTGACGACTCGCCGCCTGCCCGAAGCCGTCGCGGGCATCGCCCTGGCGGGCCTGGGCTGGGTCGTCACAGGACGCCTCGCCGCCTGGCGCCCCCGCCCCACCCCCAGCGGGGGCCTCCCGCAAGAGATGGGGACGGAATGAGCCACGCGACCGGGACAGCAGTCGGGGCGGCAGACTCAGCCCAGGCGTTCCCCAGGATCCGGTCGAATCCCCGCTCCCGCAGCGAGAGGGCCGATCGCCGTGACGACACATACGAGCGGCATCGGCGGCATCGGCGGCATTCTCTCGAACTGCTCGCGGTCTGCGCCGTCGGTCTCGTTCCGTGGACTGTGCTGCTGGCACTGACCCTGCCGTCCGATTACCAGGTGCACGAGTGGCGGGCCACCTGGGTCGGTTTCGACGTCCTGCTGGTCGCGGCCATGGCCTCCACCGTGCACTTCGGCTGGCGCCGCCGCCGGGCCGTCGTCGCTTCCGCGATCGCGACGGCTGTACTGCTCGTCTGCGACGCGTGGTTCGACGTATCGCTCGCCTTCGGGACCCCGGACATCTGGCTGTCGGGCGCGCTGGCGGTCTTCGTCGAGCTGCCCATGGCGGTCTTCCTCATTCACCGGGTGCACTCGATGGTCCCTTCCATGCCCTGGCCGGTCCAGAGTCCGAGCGATCAGGAATCCAGCCGTCCAGACGGCGTGACCTGCGTGAGGTGAGGGCGTAACCGCAAGCCGGTCGCGCTTCCCTCCACGACGCGGTACGCCGAGAGCGCCACGACCAAACGGAGACTCAACTCCGTTTGCTAGAGTATCGGCATGGGAGCACCTCTGAACACACACACCGCCGACCGGGCACTGCGCGCGGACGCCCAGCGTAACCGCCAACGGGTCGTCGAGGCCGCACGTGCCGTCTTCTCGGAGCGTGGCCTGGAAGTACCGCTGGAGGAGATCGCCGACCGGGCCGGCGTTGGCATTGCCACGCTCTACCGGCGCTTTCCCACACGCGAGGAACTCGTCGCGGCGGTGTTCGAGGTGAAGTTCCTGGAGTACGCGACGACCGCCGAGGAAGCGCTGCGCTCCCCCGACCCCTGGACCGGCTTCTGCACTTATGTCGAGCGGATCTGCGCCATGCAGGCGGCCGACCGAGGCTTCGCCGATGTCATCACCATGGTGCTGCCGACGTCGGAAACGGCGAAACACCTGTGGGAACGCGGTTACCAGGGCACTGTCGAAGTGATCCGGCGAGCGCAGGAAGCCGGAGTCCTGCGCGCGGACTTTGTTCCGGAGGACATTGTCCTGATCCTCATGGCCAACGCGGGCGTGGTCCAAGTGACCCGTGACGCCGCTCCGCATGCCTGGCGGCGGCTGACTGCCTATGTACTGGAAGCCTGCCGGGCCGACAACTCCGGTCCACTGCCCGCAGCGCCGACACCCGCACAGACGGAGCGGGCGATGATCGACTACGCCGCAACCAAGGGACTCCACTCGGCCTCCCGAGCCGAGGACTGACGTCACCACATCTCACGCTGCCGCCGCCGCTTCCGCAGGGTCGGCCAGCCCGGCGCCGGGCACTGTCACGTCCGAGGCGGCTAGGTTCGGCGCTGCGCGGAAAGCCCATCGGACTCAACCCCCGCGCCGTCGGCGTCAATACGTGGACACACTCCCGCGCGACTGCCAGGCCTCCGTTCGTGGCCCGCCCGACCATCAGCGCATCGTCCGGAGCAGGGCGGCAGGGGCCTGGAAGGGGAGCGACTCCAGTTCACCCACGGCCGGAACCGACGGCAGGAAGTAGCAGGAGCCTGGACAGCTTCGCGTCGGTCCCACCACCTGGTTCGTCAGACGACAGGACCGCCGCGGCCCGATTGGACATCAGAATCAAGTTCCGTGTTGTCCAGGACCACGAGGGCCTGGGGCTTCTCTTCTGATTCCGCCCAGCAGGGCGACGTAGTGATTGACACCATTCTCGCCGGCGTCTGCGAGGTTCCTCCAGAGGTGCGGTCGATCTGCGCCATGGACGGCGTTCGGTGCACCGAGCCGTCCGACTTCGGCGTAGGCGGGCGAGCGCTCGCGACAGATCCTCTCGACGCCGGGATGATCCGCGAGCCGCTTCGCCACCGTCGGCACGCTCCGGTCGGGCGATACATCCACCGGATGTCCGGTCTCGATGTCCACCACGACGGTGGCGTAGGCATGTCCCTCGCGCCACGCGAACCCGCCCTCCCGAGCACCTTTGGCGCGCGGTGTCGGTTCGGGCAAGGCACGTAGCAGACACAGCGGGGTGGAACGGCTCGCCAGGACAGCGAGCGTGTCCGCCGGGCCGGGTACCCGCCCGGCATCAGCGCCAGCCGCTCAAGTACCTCTCGAGCGGCCTGCTCGCCGGCAAGCGTCTGATCAGTCGTGCTCCGAAGCCGCGTCCCCGTAAGGGGTCTCTTTGCTTCTCATCGTCGCCTGCTGCTGCGTATTTCCGGCTCAGCGGTGGGTGAAACGGAGGGTGAGGGCCACGGTGGTGAGCCCCTTCATCATTCCGGCCTTGTTCCAGGTCATGCCGAAGTCGGCACGATCGATGACAACCTCGCCGCTGAGGGTGACCTCGTCCGCGCCGGACGCGGTGGCATGGGCGGTGAAGGACAGGGTCCGCGTCTTGCCGAGGACCGTGAGGCTGCCGCTGACCTTCGCGGCGCCGGCGCCGTCGGGGACGACTTCGGTGGCGGCGAAGGTGAACGTCGGATGCCGGTCGACATCGAAGAAGTCCGCGGAGCGCAGGTGGGTGTCGAGCTTCGCCTGCTTGGAGTTGATCGACGCCGCGTCGATGGTCAGCGTGCCGTGCGCTGCGCCGTCGGTACCAATCTCGCCTTCGCCACTGATCCTGGTGAACAGACCCTTGATGGTGGCCAGGCCCCACATCGACTTGTGTCGGATGCCGACCGAGGAGCCGGCCGCGTCGAGGATCCAGTGGCCGGTGCTGAGACCGGTCAGCGGGCTGGAAGAACGTCCGGATGCCGTACTGTGCTTTGCCATGGTGGTCGTGCCTCTCGTGTTGCAATTCAGGGGGCGGCGCACGGCCGGACGGGGTACATCCTGCCGCGCACATCGGTGAACATGATGCTCACCTGCATCGGAACAAAGGCCACGGTCGGAAACAGCTGGCGATGTTCGCCACGCCGATCGACCTCGACCCACCCAAATCGGAATGGGCCACCCAGTTCGCGGATCACCCTAACCCATAAACGGATGGGATCGTCCAGTTAGTTGCCTCACGCCATAAATCAGCCTTCCAAAGCCACCCAGCCACTCTGCACCGCGGCGCACGCCGAGGAGGCGTGCGCCGCGCAGGCCGCCGACCGCGACTTCGGAAACCTGCCGACCGTGAACCCCCTCACCCGCCACGGCCGATCCAGTAAGAGGCGTCCGCCATGCCAACCCGGCCCGCAGCGTCCCGCGGCCTCACCAGGCGGCCGCGCAGGCCGTGGATTCCTACAGGTCACGTGCAGACCTCTACCTCAGGGCACACCCTTCAGCACCGACAGCGCGCCCAGACGTACACAACACCGCAGGTGCCAAAACCACTCATCCCCGCACCCGCCGAGCCACACCGGGCCACCCTCCGGCCGATCCGCGACCAGCCGGCCAGCCCCTGACTGCACGGCCAAAGGATCATGACGCTGCCATCTCACTCCCGGCTCACCGCCACCAGATCACCCGGCGCGGATCCGACGATTCGGAGCAGGCCTTCCGGTTTCTTCACTTACCCCATGCGACTCCGATGCGCCTGCAGGCACGCTCGCCGTCTTGGCGCCTTCCTCCCAACGAGGCGCCTGTGCCCCTTCCGTAACGCTCGGAAGCGCAGTGGAAGGTGCTCAAAAGGACCACCACCGTTGATGTGCTGATCACCGGAACCGGCGCCGCCAGGCCGACCGCCGAGGAGGCCGTCTACCGGCCGTTCCTGATCGAGCAGTCCGACAAGGGCGACGGCGCCTCGGCAATGTCCGGCGGTGGGCTCTGGATACCCGACACCCCCCACATGAGCCCGCCGGCACCACCTACTTCGGCGGCGACATGGCGTACGACCGGTCCTACGGAGATCCGCGCACCAACCCCAGCCTCGGGCCGCTCGGCAAAGTGCCCTTCATACCCCACCGCGCTGTACCCCAGTGACCTCGGCACCAAGGGCGGTCTCAGCACCAGCGAGCGCGCCCGGGTACTGCGCGAGGACGGTAGCCCCGTCCCGGGCCTATACACGGCGGGCAGCACCACCGCCTCAGTGCTGGGCCGCACCTGCCCCGGACCGGGCTCGGCCATCAGCCCTGCCACCACCTTCGCCTGCCTGGCCATGCGCCACACCGCGACGACCCCACGCCGCTGACAACCCGTTTCCCCTCCACACCGCCCCCTTACGGAGAATCCCCCATGAGCACCATCCCCGCCGCCGGCTTCGACTTCACCGGCAAGAGCGTCATTGTCATCGGCGCCGGCTCCGGCATCGGCCGCGCCACCGCGCTCCGCTGTGCCGCCCAGGGCGCGAAGGTCGTCGTCACCGACATCAGAGCCGACGGTGCCGCCGCCGTCGCCAAGGAGATCGAGATCACCAGCGGCACCGCCCTGCCGATCACCGGCGATCTGAGCGACCAGACAGTCGTCGACAAGGTCATCGCCACCACCGTGGACTCCTTCGGCGGTATCGACGTCCTGGTCAACAATGCAGGCATCATGGACGGTCTGGACGTGACCGGCGACCTCGACGACGCCGTGTGGGGACGGGGCATCCGTATCAACCTCACCGCACCGTTCCTGCTCACCCCGTCCGCCCTGCCGCACCTGCTCCGCGCCGGCAAGGGAGCGATCGTCAACACCGCCTCCGCGGCGTCGCTGCGCGGCAGCGCCGCCGGCACCGCGTACACCGTCGCCAAGCACGGCATTGTCGGCCTCACCAAGGCCACTGCCGTCCAGTACCGCGACAGCGGCGTCCGCATCAACGCCGTCACCCCGGCGGCGTACAGACCAACATCCAGATCGGCGAGTCCGAAGGAGCCGTAGGGCCCACCGTGTTCGCCGCCTACCAGAACAACGTCGGCCGCCTCGCCCAAGCCGCTGAATTCGCCGCGGCGATCGTCTTCCTCGCGTCCGACGCCGCCAGCAACATCAACGGAGTCGTACGCCCGGTCGGCAACGGCTGGTCCGCCGTCTGAGCTCGTCCCCCGCTCAGCCAGACGAAAGAGAGACAGACGACCGCCCCCTCCCGTGAGTCCGCCGCCGCTCGACCCGGAACTCGGCGCGGTGCTCAAGGTGCTCGCCGAACACATTCCGCCGTCGATCGCCCTGGAACTGGTCCCCGCCATACGGGACTGTGGCATGGCTGGGCAGGCTTCGGACGAGGAGCTGTACCGCGACAGGGCCTTCGAGATCGAGGACTGGACCGTCCCGGGCCCGCCCGGCGCCCCGACCGTGTTGCTGCTCATCGCCCCCCGGCACCGCAGCACTGCCGACGGTCCACTACGCCCACGGCGGCGGGCCGGTCCTCGGTGACAACCGGATTTCGGGGTCGGCGGTTCAGGGGCGCAAGGCGTTGAGTACGAGTTCTCCGTAGCGTCGCCACTGCGCTGGGTCGCGGGGGTGCAGCCGTCGCAGCTGATGGGCGCAGCCGGCGATCAGAATGCTCAGGTCCTCGCTGGTCGCGTCGGAGCGGATCCGGCCCTCGGCCTTCGCGGCAGCCAGAAGCACGCCCATGAGGGCGACCATGCGCTGCATGCTCTGCTCGGCTCCCGGAACGGCGCCCCGTGGTATGACTTCGGCGAGGATACGGTCCTGGGCGAGGCGTTCGAAGACGTCACCGAGCAATTCCCCGAGAGCCGGTCCGGGTTCGGGCTCCCGTGTGGCGGCCAAGGCTCGTGCCTCCAGCCACTGGAGTTGGTGTTCGGCGACAGCGGCCATCAGGTCGGCCTTGGTGGGATAGCTGCGATAGACCGTGGCTTTGCCCACTCCAGCACGCGCGGCGACCTGCGGCACAGTGGCTTCCAAGCCCCGTTCTGCGAAGACCTGGAGGGCGGCGGTGACGATCCGTTCATGGTTGCGGCGGGCATCCGCGCGGCGGCAGGACCAGTCCGGGGTCGCCGTCCCCGATTCGGGCGGGTTGGCGGCGCGCGAGGTCGGCATGGATTCGGTCTGTCCTGTCGGGCCGGGGCCACTCACGTCAGCGGGATCGGGTCGAATCGGGGTGGGCCTGGTCGGTGGCCGGAGCAGGCCCACCGGGCTGAGCAACGGCTCCGGCCGCCTGCAGCACCGACGGGTCGGGGTGGCGCGAGGCGCGCGGGATGATCACGGCCGCGACAGCGGCGACCAGGCCACCGGCGGCTCCCACGGCGAAGGCGACACTGTAGGCGTGATCGGTCGGCAGCGGGCTTGCCGCGGTGACGCTTCCAGCCAGGATGCTGGCGATGATCTGTGTGCCGAGCGACGAGCCGACCGAGCGGATGAGCGCGTTCACGCCGGTGGCCTGCCCGGTCTGGGCTGCCGGCACGGCGTCGACGATCAGGTTCGGCATGGCGGCGAACGCCAGGCCGATTCCGCTGAAGACCACCATCGTGAAGCCCAGCACCGCCGCCTGGGATCCATGCTCGACGGCGAGCAGTGCCAGTCCCGCGGCCGTGGCGAGACCGCCGAGCGCCAGGGGCACTTTGCCGCCGTAACGCCGGGTGAGCGCCCCCGACAAGGGCCCGAAGAAGATCATCATCAGACTGCCGGGCAGCATCAGCAACCCGGCCTGGGTGGCATCGACCCCGAAGCCGTATCCCGAGGCTTTGGGGGTCTCGGCCAGCTGCGGGACGAGCAGGAAGATGCCGAACATGCTGAAACCGACCAGCAGGGTCGCGATGTTGGTGATCAGCACCGGCGGCCGGGCCAGCACGGTCATGTCGACCAGGGGCTCCTTGACACGCCGTTCGACCAGCCCGAACACCACCAGGACCAGCAGGCCGCCCACGATCAGTCCGAGGGTACGGCCACTTCCCCAGCCCCAGGCGCTCGCCTTGCTGATCGCGATCAACGGGACGGTGACCCCGATCGCCAGCAGAACGGTGCCGGGCACGTCCACCCGGCCCCGGGTACGCACCGGCGACTCCCGGAGGACCAGCTGGGCCCCGGCAGCCGCGATCAGCGCCATCGCAGTACCGGCCCAGAAGATCCACTTGTACGACGTATGGTCCACCAGCAGACCACCCAGCAGCAGCCCTATGCCACCGCCGATCCCCGCGGTCGCCGAGACCAGCCCGACCGCGCCGGGCCGACGCCCGGCCGGAAACTCATCGCGGATGATGCCGAAGCACAGCGGGAAGATGCCACCGCCCGCACCCATCAACACGCGCCCAGCCACGACCAGCCCCAGGCTCTCGCCCAGCGCGGCCACCGCTCCGCCCGCGGCGAAGAGCACCAGGGAGACGACGAGCAGGCGACGCTTGCCGAACATGTCGCCGAGCCGCCCCAGCACTGGAGTCAGAACCGCAGCCGAGACCAGGTATCCGGTCAACGTCCAGGAGACGTTCTGTGTACTGGTATGCAGGGAGACCGCCAGCTGACCGATGGCCGGCACGATCGAGGTCTGGGCCAACGAGAACGCCAGTGCCGCGAGAGCCAGGATGGGCAGGCTGCGCGCCACCGGCACGGCTTCCTGAGGTTGTTTCATCGCCGCTCCAAGAAAAAGGACCCCTGGGTCCGGTTAGACCACCATCCTAATCGGAGCCACTACTCCAGTAATCGCTCGGGGGGTAAGCGCTGCTACGGCCGACCACGCCGACTCGCCGCCGGCGGGCCACACACCGACATCGGGACACCTTTTGAGTACGGACTGCTGCGCGTCACGGCAGAAGACGGCGGGGCCAGTGGACTGCTGGACTCCGCGCTACGGCGCATGGAGACCGCCGGAACTCACCGGGACCACGGCCGTACCGCTCGCTCTTCGCGCCTGTTGGCCGGCGGCGCGTTCGCTCGACCAACTTTTCCAGCAGGGCGACGTGGACTCACTCGGCGCCCTCGTGCGGCCCGACCTCATCCAGTACAAGGCCGTCGGGGTCATGGGACATCTTCCAGGTCAAGCGTTCGCGGGCCGCGGCGAAAGACCGAAAAGTAACCGGAGAGACTCCTCCAATTTGCTAGACTGGGAACATGGGAGCAACTCAGGACGGACAGAACACCGGCCGCCCACTGCGCGCAGACGCCCAGCGGAACCGTCAGCGCGTCGTAGAGGCAGCCCGCGCGGTCTTCGCGGAGAAGGGCCTGGACGTACCGCTGGAGGACATAGCCGACAGGGCCGGGGTGGGCATTGCCACGCTGTACCGGCGCTTCGCCACCCGGGAAGAGCTTGTCGTCGCGGTCTTCGAGTCCAAGCTCCTGGAGCACGCGAAAGCCGCCGAGGAGGAACTGGAGGCCCGGGACCCCTGGACCGGATTCACCGGCTACATCGAGCGGATCTGCGCCCTGCAGGCGGCCGACCGGGGTTTCACCGATGTGATCGTCATGGCATTGCCGGCCTCCGAAGAGGCGCAGCGGCTGCGGGACCGGGGCTACCACACCCTCATCGAACTGATCCGGCGCGCGCAGGCGGCCGGGACGATGCGCCAGGACTTCGTCGCGGAGGACATCCCGCTGCTGCTCATGGCCACCGCCGGGGTGATCCACGCGACCCGGGACGCCGCCCCGCACGCCTGGCGACGACTGGTCGCCTATCTGCTGGAGGGATTCCGGGCCGAACACTCCAACCCGCTGCCGGCCGCGCCGACCCCCTCGCAGACATACCGGGCGATGATCGGCAACGCCCACAGTAAGGGAATCTGCTCGGTCCGGAACGAGGAGAGCGGCAACGAGGAGAGCATCGAGGGCAGTATGCCCTGAGCCGGCGTCAGGGCATGGCGACGGCTCAGGCAGCGGCTCCCGCACGCTCGGCCAGCCAGCCCAGGGCAGTCTCGCGCCCCAGGCGCATGAGCTCGACACCATGCCGGAAGTCCAGCGGGGTCACTCCGCGCAGGCTGGGCGCAGGCAGCACATGGACATCTCCGCGCGCGGCGGCGAGATCACGGGTAGCGGTGCGGTCCAGCAGCATGCCCATGGTCCGCAGGAGGATCGGCAGCGCCCCGCTCGGCGCTCCCGCCGGGCTCGCAGGGACGAGCGAAGGAAGTACGTAACTCGTCGTCGCCCCGAGCGCCTCAGCCTGCAGGATCGGGATGTCCGCAGACATACTGCCGTCGATCAGCAGCCGTCCGTCGCGCTCGACCGGCGACAGGATCCCGGGGATCGCCGCGCTGGCCAGCAGCGCCTGGGCCGCGGGCCCGTGGGAGAGCAGCACGGTCGAACCCGTCAGGGCGTCGGTGGCGACCACGTGCGCAGGGATCACGGTGTCCCGCAGATCGCGCACGCGCAGGCCGCGCTCGATCAGTGACCGCAGCCCGTCCGACGCCACCAGGCCGTCCCCGCGCCCGGTCAGTCCGGCTGCCAGGGATCGGAGACTGACGGGGAACACATCACTGCGCCGTACGCCGACCCACAGCCGCCGCAGCTCATCGAGACCTCGCTCGGTCGGATCCTGTGCGAAGGCGACGGCGTTGAGCGCTCCCGCGGACGAGCCCACCACGATGTCGGGCCGTATACCGGCGTCGGTCAGCGCGCGAACCATCCCGACCTGCACCGCGGCGAGGCCGGCACCGCCCTGGAAGACGAAAGCGACGGTCATGGGGCAGTCCTTTCCTCGGTTCCCGTTCGGCAGCGGTCCGGCCGTCCAGCCACTCACCGACAAGTGGAAGCTACTCTCCATATATCCGGAAGCGCAAGACGATGACAGGTTCCCGTGATCGATCGAGTGAACCACGCCACACTGGGGAATAAATGGAAATACACCTCCAGTTACCTTGCCTCGACAGGATCAACTGGGGTCTCGGTGCCTTAGAAGGCTCCCAGGGCCGATTCAGGAGGCAGGCGTGAACCACCCACCCTCTCCGTCCGGGGAAACCGGCAGCACGGCGGACGACGGCAGCGTCGTCCCGCTGTGGTCCGCCCGCTCGGCGCACCGGCCGTACCTGCAGGCTCCGGCAGAGGCTGGCGAGACGACGTACGGGCCGGCCGCGGCCCCCTCGGCCTTTCCCGCCATCGCCGACTACGTCGTGCTCTCCGACTGCGAGAACACCTGCCTGGTCGCTCCCGGCGGAGCCGTGGAGTGGCTGTGTCTGCCCCGCCCCCACGACCCGAGCGTGTTCGGCACCCTGCTCGACCGCTCCGCCGGATCGTTCCGGCTGGGCCCGGCCGACACCCAGGTGCCTGCCAGCCGCCGCTATCTGCCGGGCACCAAGGTGCTGGAGACGACCTGGCAGACCCGGACCGGCTGGCTCGTCGTCACCGACTTCCTCGCCGTCGGCCCCTGGCACCGCACCCGCGAACGCTCCGCGCTGCACCGCCGCACCCCCGGCGACTTCGACGCCGACCACGTCCTGATACGGATCGCCACCTGCGTGTACGGCAGTGTCGAGACCGCCCTGGACTGCGAGCCCTCCTTCGACTACGGCCGTACCGACGCCACGTGGGAGTACACCGGAGCCGGCTACGACGAGGCCGCCACGACCACACCCGGGCCGGTCACCCTGCGCCTCGCCGGAGACCTGCGGCTCGGAATCGGCGGCCGGGCGGTCCACGCACGTCATCGGCTGCAGGCCGGGGAGTCCTGCTACGCCACCCTCGGCTGGGGCACCCGCCCCCTGCCCGCCGACCTCGGAGAAGCCCGGGAGTCCCTGGCGCAGACCGAGAGGTTCTGGCGCGAATGGCTGGACGCGGCGGCGTTCCCCGACCATGCCTGGCGCGAGCCCCTGCAGCGCAGCGCCCTCACGCTCAAGGCTCTCACCTACACGCCCACCGGCGCCCTGCTCGCCGCCTCCACCACCTCGTTGCCCGAACAGCCGGGCGGCGAACGCAACTGGGACTACCGTTACACGTGGATCCGCGACGCCTCCTTCACCCTCTGGGCGCTGCACGGCCTGGGCCTGGACACCGAGGCCGACGACTTCCTGGCCTTCCTCGCCGACACTCTCGACGGCGGCGAGACCGTGGGTGAACTGCAGGTCCTGTACGGCGTGGACGGCGCACGGGAGGCGGCGGAGAGCCTCCTCGACCACCTGTCGGGCTACGACGGCTCCCGCCCGGTCCGCATCGGCAACGCCGCGTACGACCAGGACCAGCACGACATCTACGGTGCCGTCGTCGACTGCGTCTACCAGCACACCCGCGGCCGTGACGCGCTCTCGGAACGTTCCTGGCGCCTCGTCCAGGTCGCCGTGGAGGCCGCCCTGGCGCGCTGGCGGCTGCCGGACCGCGGCATCTGGGAAGTCCGCGGCGAACCCCGCCATTTCACCCACTCCAAGGTGATGTGCTGGGTGGCCGCCGACCGAGGCGCGCGGCTCGCCGCCCTGCGCGGTGACACCGCACGCGCGGACCGCTGGCGCTCCGCCGCGGACGAGATCCATGCCGACGTACTCGCGCGCGCCGTCGACGCGTCCGGCCGGCTCACCCAGTCGTACGGCTCCGACGGCCTGGACGCCTCCCTCCTGCTGCTGCCGCTGTTCCGGTTCCTGCCGCCCGACGACCCGCGGCTGCGCGCCACCGTCCTGGCCATCGCCGACGAACTCACCGAGGACGGCCTGGTCCTGCGCTATCGCACCGAGACCACCGACGACGGACTCGAAGGCGACGAGGGCAGCTTCCTCGCCTGCTCCTTCTGGCTCGTCTCGGCCCTCGCCGAGATCGGTGAGGGCGACCGGGCACGCGCGCTGTGCGAGCGGCTGCTGGCAGCCGCCAGTCCCCTCGGGCTCTACGCCGAGGAACTCAGCCCGCGCACCGGACGCCATCTCGGCAACTTCCCCCAGGCACTCACCCACCTCGCCCTGATCAACGCCGTACTGCACGTCGTACGCGCCGAGCAGCAGGCGTACGAGGACGGATGGCACCGGGTGGCCGGTCTTGCCGCCGAAGTGCCCGGGCCCGAAGGCGCGGGAGTCCGGCGATGAGCTCCACGGCGCCATGCGCCCAGCATGCCCGGCATCTGCTGTACGACGTGGTCACCGGTCACCCGCTGCACCGTCCGCTGCGGGCGGCCGACGCGCGGCACACATCGGTGCGCCGGTTCATCCTGCCGATGGGCGTCTCCGTCGCAACGGCACTCGCCTACGTCGGGATGTGGGCGCTCACCGATGGCAGTCCGAACGCCACGCAGAGGAGCGCCGGTCTGGTGACGGCGGCCGAGCGGATCCCGCATCCCGGCCGGGAAACCGTCCAGCGGAGTCTGGCGACCGTCGACCACGCCGTCACCCAGGCGCTCGACTGGATCTACTCCTACGGTCACTGGCCGGTCGTCGCGCTCACCCTGTTGTGGCTGGCCCCCCGTCACCACCGGGTCTACGTACGGATCACCACGGCGATAGTGCTGACCGGCGCCATCGGGCTCACGCTCTTCGCCATCGCCCCGGCCGCCGACACCGGCAGGGGTCCGGTGCGGTCGGATGCGTACCCCGTCCTGGACACCACCGCCCTCGTCGATCAGTACGCGACGCTGCCCGGCCTCCACGTGGCACTGAACCTGCTGATCACGCTGGCGGTCCTCGCCGCCACGCGCAGGACCTGGGTCCGTGTGGTGGCGGTGGCACTCACGCTGTCCATGGACACCGCGGTCGTGCTGACCGCCGGCCACCTGCCGCTCGACGCCGTCGCGGGAGCGGCCCTGGCTGCCGTGAGCTGGTACGCCGCAGCGCACCTGCCGACCCGGAGGACGAGCCCGACCGCAGTCGACTCGGCCTCGGCACCCCCAACGGCACCTGCCCGGCTGCGCGGTCTTCCGCCGCTCCCGGTGCCCGAATCCGCACCTGAACCAGTGCCCGCACAGCCGCTGGTGCTTGTTCGGTCCGAACCGCCGGCATTTCCCGCCGCGGAGCCGACGCCGCTTCGCAGGGCCGGGTGATCACCATGATCCCCACCGACTTCATCGAGGCCGCCGGCCTGTGGACGTACGTGCTGGTGTTCGCCATCACCGCCGGAGAGACCAGCGCCTTCATCGGCCTGCTCCTCCCCGGCGAAACCATCATCCTGCTCGCCGCCGCCCTGGCCGGGCGCGGTGACCTCGACCCGGTCCTGCTGACCGCAGCCGTGATCGGCGGGGGCATCACCGGCGACAGCCTTGGCTACGCCCTCGGCCACTGGTACGAGCACCGGCCGAGCGCCGAACGGCTGCGCCGACGGATCCGGCCCGGCGGCGGCATCGACCGCGCCCAGGACTTCCTGCTGCGCCGCGGTGGGGCCGCCGTCTTCACCGGCCGGTTCATCGGCTTCGTACGGTCCTTTCTGCCGTTCGCCGCAGGAGCCGTCGGCATGCCCTTCCGCCGGTTCTTTCTCTACAGCTCGGCGGCCTCGGTCCTCTGGGGGACGGCAAGCGTCCTCGCCGGGTACTTCCTCGGCGCCTCGGCCGAAAAGCTCATCCGCACCGCCGGTGTCGCCGGGGCCGGTGCCGCCGCGGCGGTGACCCTGGTCGTTCTTCTGGTGGTGCGCACCCGCCGCCGTCGCACCTCCACGTATGCCGACGGGCCGGCGCGCTCGGAGACCATGGCGGATCCGGTGTCCACGACAGGCGATGGTGGGCCCGGACCGGGCCGCGCGACCACGGCACGCCGCCGCCCGGCGCCCTGCCGCAGACACACCCCGCGCGGCGCCCCGGCCGGCAACAGCCAGGCCATGCGGCCGCCTGGGGCGGCGGGCCAGGCGCGGCCTCGTCCTGGAGCACACCGCCACGCAGCCACACGGGATGCGGCGGCCACGCCCGAGGAGTCCGTAAACATCTGCGACGCGCCACCGCTAAGCGTGGACGCACCCGGCATCGCGGCTGTCGGACAGGCTCCGGCCGCACCCGTGTCGCAGGGGCTCTGTCGCATCCCGTAGAGCTGGCTGCCGAGTCCTGTCCGCTCGGTGCAACGCGCCCGAGCCGAAACATGTGCCATACACACGAGATCGCACAAGGCACGGAGCATAACGCGGGGACCAGCGCGAATACGAACGGTGCGTGGTCACGAAATTTCAGGTGGTGCGAGTGCCGCCCGTGCTGGCGGGCGTGGTCTCCTGCCGCGGGATCTCCGCGGGCAGCCGGTGGAAGGACCCCATGGGGTCTTGGCGGATGCCGCTCGGCCCGGCGACGAGGGCCACGGCTTCCAGCGCGGCCGACGCCACCGCCAGGTCCGAAGGGTGTACGGCCATGCAGGAGGCGGTCCCGTCGAAAAATGCCTGTTTGGAGCCGCCGCCGTGGGAGGCACACGCGCGGCCGGGATCGCGCCGGTCGCAGGCAAACTCCGGCAGCCCGAAGTCAGGTGCAGCACACACGCTGCAGGATGCTTCCGCCGACGGTGGCCATGTTTACGGATTTGTGGGGAGGCTTCGGCCTGCAGCGCCTCACGGATGAGAGGCAGTGCCGCCAATGCGTCCAGCAGGCTGGTGCGAACGTCGAGGTCGACGGTGCTGGCCTGGCTGTTGACCCGCAAGGCGACTCTGCGGGTCAACGAACGGTGGGTGTGGGCGGCTGCGGCTGCGCTCGTGCCGGACCGATGACGGGAACCGCAGCCAGAACGGCGCCCGCTGCCACGCTTCCGGTCAGCAACGTGAGACGGCTGCTTCCCTCGCGCTGCAGCATCGGCTCGGGCCGGGGGCGGCCATCCCGCTCACTCGCGTTCTTCTTGCCTCTCACTGGCACGTCACCTTCCGATTGAGCCGCAGTCCCGGATCAGGGAGCTGAGGGAGGGAGGGCTGAGCGCTCTCCCCCCACGGGGCAACGGGGGAAGGACGCGCTGTCTCGTGTGCCCGGGCGGTATCGGCCTGTGTTCTCCGAGGCACGCCCCCACTCTTTCCGCGGTGAATCGTTGAGGCGTCAACCGTACATGTCTCTTGCGGCACCGCGGGCGCGGTACAGGAGCAGCCCGGCGCCACCACGTTCGCGGGACCCGCCGCCGTGACCGGTTTCTGTCTCACGGTCTGGCCACGCCGCGCCAGGGGAGTCGCCGACCACGCACAGCGATGGCCAGTGGCCTCAGATGGCGCCACCGGTCACCCGAGCGTGAGCGACCGTGTTGGCGGGAGCACCGAAGCGGTCGATGTCAGGGCTGTAGAGCACGGAGGGGCTACTGTTCGTGGACAGGGCCCACGACGGCGATCACGGCGCGTCCCAGATGTTCGGTCTTCGTCATGTGCTTGCGTACTATCCGGCGCAGCAGGGGATAGAGCCACGCTGTGAAGCGGTACGTCCGCCGGTAGGGGGCTGTCTTCGAGACGGCGTCGCTCCGGGGCCGGATGTAAGCAGGCCGGAACATGTAGGCGTGGAACGGCATCGCCAGCAGCTCGTTCTCGCTAGGCCCTTGCCCCTGGACCACGTGGAACGGCCCGCTCCTGTGCTGTCGGTCCCGCCCGCTACGAAGGCGAAGGCCAGGTCTGGGTTGTTCGCGCCCACCTCACGGCGCGTGCGGCGGCCAGGGTGTAGGCGTGCGTGACCCGGGTGTACTCCTCCTCACCACTGCCGGACGAGGAGATGCCGAGGACGGAAGAAGCAGGCGTCGGCTCCCTCGAACTCGCGCTGGCTCGCCCTGAAGTCGGTGAAGTCCGCGTGGATGATCTCGTGAACCTTCGGATGGCGCAGGTGCAGGGGTGCACGTCCGACGACCAGGATGTCGTCGATGCTCTGATCCAGACGCTCCGAAGATGACCACACGCATGGCCGCTCCCGGGAGTTGAGTGAAGGCCGGGAGCCGGTGTCGGGAGCGAGACCCGTCGGCGCCCCGGCTGACGAGGGCCGGCCTGCGCGGTGGTCAGTGAGCTTCCCGGGCGAGTGTGCCAGCGATGAGGGTGTTCAGCATCTCCTCAAGAGTGGCGGTGAAGTCTATGCGCAAGGCTGCCACTGAGGGATCGGCGTCGTACGCGGCGAGCATGGCCGGGGAGGGCCGGGCGTAGGTCCACACAGTGCCGGCCACCATGAGTACCTGGGCACACAGTTGTTCGGCCCGGTCGCCGAGTTCGGGCACATGCTGGCGTACGGGCGTGGCCAGGGCGATGACGTTGTCGACAGCCGCCTTCTTGTACCGGGCGGCCACCTCGGCGGAGACGTTGTGCTCCAGGACGCCGGCCTGGGCGCTGAGCAGATCACAGAACACCCGGTACTGCGCGAAGGAACGGGTCACGACAGCGGCGAGCTCTTCGCCACGCTGCCACACCGAACCGTCCGGGTCGATTCCGACGGCCAGTTGCTCGGGGAGTTCGGCCGTCCACTGCTTCCACGCACTGTCCAGGAGCTCCAGCAGGACTGCTTCACGCGACTCGAAGTAGCGCAGCACATTGGACTTCGCCAGGCCCACGCGTCGGCTCAGCTCATTGAGACTGATCTCGCTCACCGACATCTCTTCAAGCATCGCTGCCGCAGTGTCGAGGATCGCCCGCCGCCGGACCTCACGCTGCTCCTCGCTGCGCGCACGCTGGAAAGTCGTCATATCCCCATGCTACAGACTATAGGTCTCTTGCCATCAAACTGACGGTCTCTTAATTTCAGCCTTTTTGAAGAGCGCAAGAGGAGCGTCGGTCGCGAAGGCTCGCATCCACCCGTGTACACCCGTCGCCCCGACAGCTGCACTGTCTACCCCCGCTCGACGAGTGACTCGGCGTCAGGCCGGGTCTGCAGGATGGCGGGTTGGTAGTCCATCAGGAGCAGGGCGGTGCGGCTCGGTCGATCCCGGCGGGTGTGGTCATGCTCGTTCCTCTTTGCACGGGTGGCAGGCGGGGCTGGAGTGTGTGCCCTGCGGCCACGTGGAACCGGAGTCCGTCGGGCAGATGACGGTCAGCGACTGCCGAGGCCAGGCCCAAGTCGCATGCACCGGAGGCGGAGCGCCTCCGCCTGTCGGGGCTGACCGTCCCCCTCAGGTGAGGAAGCCTCCGTCGACGGCCAAGTGGGCGCCGGTAATGTAGGAGGCGTCGTCCGAGAGAAGGAAGGCGACTGCAGTCGCGATCTCGCGAGGCTCGCCGACGCGCCGGGCGGCGATTCCTGAGCTGATGGCCTTCAGCTCTTCGGCGCCCGCGCCGCCGAGCATCGGGGTCTCGATGACGCCGGGCTGGAGCTCGTTGATGCGGATTCCGCGGGCTGCCCAGTCGTGGGCGGTCACGCGGGTGAGACCGCGGATGGCGTGCTTGGACGTGGCGTAGGCGGCACGCATCGGCAGGGCACGGTCCGCGTACACGCTGGAGACGTTCACGATCGCGCCCCCGCCCGAGGCTTCGATGGCAGGCAGCTGGGAGCGCATGCCGTAGAAGATGGACGACAGATTGATCCCGAGGGTGGAGTCCCACACCTCCATGGGCATGTCGGGCAGGTCGTGACTCTCGCTGCCGATCCCGGCGTTGTTGACTGCGTAGTGCAGGGCGCCGAATCGGTCCACCGTGCTGGTGACCGCGTTCTGGACGGCTTCAGGGTCGGAGACGTCGGCGGTTACGACGAGCGCTTCGCCGCCGACCTTGACGATGGCCTCCTCCACCTCGCGCAGTGGCTGCTCCCGGCGGCCGACGAGGGTCACCTGGGCCCCGCGTTCGGCGAGCAGGATGGCTGTGGCGGCTCCCATGCCGGTGCCCGCTCCGGTGACGAGAGCGACCTTGTTCTGGAATTCGTTGTCTCGCGACATGATGCGCTTCCTTCGAGCTGAGCTGACGGCCCGGGATGGGGCTGCGAGATCGGGGCAGTCTGGCGGGCCCGTTCACCAAAGCCGCCCCGGCGGGTGCTAGACGGCGACGGACTCGGAAACATGGCGCCACTTGGCGTCGGACTCGGCGAGGCTCCGGGCGCCGGCTTGCGCGTACTGGTAGGCGTCGGTGCCGAGCACGATCCGGACGGGAGCGTCCTCGCGACCGGCAAGCGTGCGCACGACCTCGGCGACCTTCGCGGGGTCGGACTCCTCCAAGCCGGAGGAGGCCCTGAGCCGGCTGGCGAATGCGCCTACCGTCTGCTCGTACGGCTCGCTGATCGGAGGGATGGTCATGGATGACCCGGCCCAGTCGGTGCGCATGCCGCCGGGTTCCAGGACGGTGACCTTGATGCCGAGCGGGGCGACCTCCTGGGCAAGGACGGTGGAGAAGCCGCCGACCGCCCACTTCGCACTCTGGTAGGCGCTCAGCCCCACCGAACCGATCCGGCCGCCGACGGAGGAGACCTGGAAGATGTGACCGAAGCCTTGCTTACGAAGAATCGGCAGCACGGCCTTCGTGACCTGTACCACTCCGTAGAAATTGGTGTCGATCTGGGCGCGGAAGGCATCGAGGTCGACATCCTGGATGGACGCGATGTCGCCGTAACCAGCGTTGTTGACGACGACGTCGTAGCGGCCGAAGGCTTCCAGACCCTGCCGCACTGCGTCCAGGACGTCGTCGTTGTCGGTGACGTCGAGCGCCAGCGACAGGATGCGGCTTCCGTGACGGGCGACGAGGTCCTCGAGTTGGGCCGGCTTGCGGGCGGTGGCGACGACCTGATCGCCCGCCTTCAGCGCTGCCTCGGCGAATGCGCGGCCCAGGCCGCGAGAGCTTCCGGTGATGAACCAGACCTTGGACATGAGAGTTCTCGTCCTGTTTGAGTTGGGCTGCGGGTGGCAGTGCCGCACCGCCCCGGATTGCAGACCGCCGGCCCCTTGGGATCCCCCCAACGTAAGGGACCGTCAGTCTGATGTCAAAAGACCAACAGTCTGCACTGCGCGGGGGTATGCGGCCTGGACTTTCGCGATGTACTGCGCGATCAGGTCGTACATGTCGCGGGCTGGTTCCGTGTCCTTGCCCAGGATGTCGCAGGCGTGGTCGACGCCCTTGAGGTCGCGGTGCTCCAGGAGTGCGCCGGTGGCACGCAGCCTTTCGGCGTACGACCTCCCTCATCGCGAAACGGGTCGTACTCGCAGGTGATGACCCGGGGCCGGCCAGGGGTGCTGCGGTGCGACGAGGTAGTCGACGTTGACGACAGCGGCGGGCGCATGTGCCGCGAGGTAGCGACACATCGGGTCGTCCAGCTCGGGGGTGGCCGAGATGACGAAGCCGCCGCCGTGGAAGTTGACGTAGACCGGGGAATGGTGTCCAGGTCCTGAGGCGGGTAGTAAACGGTGCACTCCGCGTCGCCCTGGCTGGTGGGAATGGTGAGCTGCTTCGTGCGTCCGGGGATCTCCGGGTAGGTCACCTCGGGCGTCGGCTGGGGGCGGATGTGCTCTGGAGTGCCCGGGCGAGCGGGCGGAGAAGAGGGACGTGGGGGCTGCTCCTTGCCGGAAGGGGCAATCAGCGACGCGGTCGGATCGGGGGTCTGGCCGCCGAGAGGGTACGGGGCCAGGTGTCACACTGAGGGCCATCCGTGGGCTGGGTGCTCATCGATGGCTGCGTTTGCCGGATGGCTCATGCGGACAGAGGTCCGGCCTGGCCGGGCGTACGACACGCTCTGCACCCAGCGGCACGAGGCCTTGCCGCGCGCGTGGGCGGGGCCTTGACCGGCCCACGCGCGCAGGCCGGGGTCAGACGCCGATGGTCTTGTACTCGATGTACTGGCCCAGCCCGACGGCGCCGAACTCGCGGCCTATGCCGCTGGCCTTGAATCCGCCGAACGGGCCGTCCATCGGAACCGGCGCGTCGTTGACCAGGAGCAGGCCAGTGCGGACGCGGCGGGCCACGTTGAGGGCGCGCTCGGTGTCGGCGGACCATACGCCGCCGCCCAGGCCGTAGTCGGAGTCGTTGGCGATGCGGACCGCGTCGTCCTCGTCGTCGAAGGGGATGACGACCAGGACGGGACCGAAGATCTCCTCGCGGGCGATGCGCATGGAGTTGTCGACATCGGCGAAGAGGGTGGGCTTGACGTAGAAGCCGCCCTCCAGTCCTTCGGGGACCTCCGGGCCGCCGGTGACAAGGCGGGCGCCCTCCTCTATGCCGAGCTCGATGTAGGAACGCACGCGCTGCTGCTGGCCGGCACGGACCATGGGGCCGATGAAGGTGGCCGGGTCGGACGGGTCGCCCACGGCGAGCCCTTCGATCATGGTCTTGAGCGCCTGGACGACCTCCTCGTAGCGGTTGCGCGGGGCCAGGATCCGAGTGTGGGCCTGGCAGTTCTCGGCGTTGTTGGCCAGGGAGTTGAACTTCAGGCCCTGGGCGACGGCGTCGAGGTCGGCGTCCTCGAGGATGATCGCGGCGGACTTGCCGCCGAGTTCCAGGCTGACCCGCTTGAGGTGCTCGCCCGCTATGGAGGCGATCCTGCGGCCGGCAGCGGTCGAACCGGTGAAGGCGATCTTGTCGACGCCTGGGTGGGCAATCAGGTACTCGCTGGTCTCACGGCCGGCGGGCAGGACCGAGACGACGCCCTCGGGGAAGCCGGCCTCAGCGAAGATCTCGGCGAGCGCCAGTGAGTCGATCGGGGTCTCGGGCGACGCCTTCAGGATGACCGTGCAGCCGGCCAGCAGGGCGGGCACGAGCTTGACCAGGGCCGACTGGTGCGGGGCGTTCCACGGAATGACGGCGGCGACGACACCGACCGCTTCGCGGCGCAGCAGACCGCCGGACGGCAGCTTCTCCTCCCACTGCAGGTTTTCCGCGGCACGCAGGTAGGCCGCGGTCTGCTCGGGGATCACGTAGTTGTGCAGCCCGCCGGTCACGGCGACCGGTGAGCCGTTCTCCGAAGTGACCAGGGTGGCGAGCTCGGAAGCGCGGGCGGTGTGCACCTCGTGGAAGCGGGCAACCACCTTCTGCCGCTCCTCGGGGGCCATCCGGGGCCACGGGCCGTGGTCGAACGCCTCGCGGGCGGCGGCCACCGCAGCGTCCACGTCCGCCGGACTGGCATGCGGAGTCGTACCCACCAGGGAACCGTCGTGCGGGGAATGAACCTCGATGACCTCCGATCCGGCTGGCTCGACCCAGTGACCTCCGATGAAGAGCTTGTCGAACGACGACGTCATGGTGCATCTCGCTTTCAGCTTGCGTTGCGGGCGGGTTGAAGCCCTCACCCCCGCAAAGGACCGATGGTCCCTTACGGGCTCCACATTAACGGACCGACGGTCTTTCGGCAAGAGACTGCGGGTCTGATACTTTGGAATGTCGGCACGGCAGACTTCAGGAAGGGCCAAGGAAGGGAAGGGGCATGAGTCAGATTCAAGGCAGTGAATTCCAGCGGGCCCGCAGCCCGAGCAGCGCCGACGGGCAATCCTGGACGCCGCCGAAGATCTGCTCGCCGTCAAGCTGGCGGCGGATGTCAGCCTGAGCGAACCCAGCCGCAGGGCGGGGCTGGCCAAGTCGGACGTTCTGCGCTACTTCTAATCTCGCGAGGCGGTCTTTCTCGAGGTGTTGAACAGAGCTCCGCAGGATTGGCTCGATGCCCCTCGACAGCGAACTGCCGAGCATCACCTTGAGCTGCTGCGGCCAGCCATCAAGGGAAAGACCGAACGGGCCGGGGCACACCTGTTCAAGCCGCTGCGGCAGGCCATCGAGTCGATCGACCAGAGCCTCAAGGGACAGCTCGACCTGGAACGATACTGCGGCAAGGCCCGGCGGGGGTGGCGGCCCGCGTCCTGTGCCGGATCCTCACGCTCACAGCGGCGATCTGGCGCAGGTCGGAAACGCGCGGGTGTCTGCCAGGGGTGTGCATCTGCTTCCGCCGCCTGCTCCCTGAACAGGGCAGAGAGCAGACAATCGCGCAAGTCTCCTTGGTGAACGGGCAGTTCAACCGGAGGAGCGCACGATGGCCCTGTCCCAACCTGATACAGCGTCAGTCGACTAGACTCCGAAAGGGCCCCGCGACCAGGGCATATGGCGAAGTGCAACTGGAGTACTAGTACTCCAGTTGCACTTCGCCCCTAGCGCCGGTGATCGAACAGGTCGACGTCACACCGCTGACGAAGAGGTAGCCCCTTCGCACGCATCGAAACGCCAGGCGCCGATCCGGACCCCCGGCCGGTGTCCGGCGTCTCGTGCGTTGTCGGCCGTGCTGCGTCCCTGCGCGCAGTTCATGACCGCGCCGCGTCGTCCAGATGCCCTGTCGACGTGGCGGTCAACTTGAGTCGCGCTCCGCCGTTGCCGCCCAGCTGGATCTGCTGGGTCGTCATATTCGTGTGGGTGGCGAGCCAGGGGTTCTCGTCGGTGCCGGGGTGGAGGACGAACTCGGGGAAGTCACTGCTGTGGACGTGCAGCCGCAGTCGGTGGCCGCGGTGGAGCCGGTATCCGACGTGACCGAGGGGCAGTGTCAGCCGCCTGCTCGGGGTGTCGATATGGACGCGACCTTGGGCTACGAGTTCGGCTTCGCCGTCTGGGTGGACGTCCAGCAGTTTGACGAAGAGATCGGTGGACGGTCCGGTCGTGGTAAGCGCGAGGTCGAGGGATACCGGCCCCGCCAAGTCGAGGGGGGAGGCGGCCGGTTCGGCGTCGAAGACCAGGATGTCGCCGCGCTTGGACCAGTCGTGCAGTCGAGGGTTGGTCTGGAGGTAGGCGAAAGCGTTGGGGACAGCCGAAGGCACCGGGTCTTCCGGGTCATGGGTCCAGATCGCCGTGTTGAGGTCCGCGGGTGGGGTCGGGCTGAGCAGGCCGGGCGTGTCTCCGTCCGGGGCTGCTGCCCCGGGTGCCAGATGGAGAGTGAGGGCCTGGCTGCCGGTCGGCGGCCAGACGGCATCCGTCCGGAAGTCCTCCTCGTCGCCGTGGACGAGGTGCCAGCGCACGCGCGGCAGGTCGGCGGGGCTGCCCTGACGCCGCAGGAAGACGTCGAAGAAGTCCAGGGCCGGGTCGAGGTATCCCGGCAGGAGGGTGCGGAACGCGTCCTCGCTGAGTGCGTGGTCGGTCGACTCGTCGTCGTACGGGGCGCCCTTGAGGTGGTAGTTCTCGTGGTCGATGGCGTCGATCAGCAGGTACTGCTGGTTTGCCCAGTCGGGACGGCGGGTGAGTTCCTCGATGTCGCGCCAGTGCCAGGGGGCGCAGTTGTCATACCAGCCGACGGTATGCAGGACGGGGACGGCGCGGTGGTCGAAGGGGTGCCCTTCGGGCCAGCGCCGCAGCCGTACCTCCTGCGGGAACGCGATGTCGAACGAGGGTGAGCGGCGGCCCAGCGTCTGGAAGAACTCCTCGAAGGGGGCTATCAGCGGCCGGCGGGCTGGGTCCGGTTCCCACTCGTAGGTATCTGGTCCCACGTAGTGGGTGGCCATATAGCCGAGGTGGATACCCATCTCGACATCCCGTGTGCCGTCCGGGTTTTCGACGACCTGGCCGAGTTCGGTGCCGGTGACCCGGGGCGCGATGGCGCGAAGAGCGCGATGCCCGCTCGCCACGGCGGCCCATTGGGTGTAGCCGTAGTACGAGTCGCCCCACATGCCGACGATGCCGTCCGACCAGGTCTGGTGGGTGATCCACTCCAGGGTGTCGTAGCCGTCGTGGACCTCATTGACGAATAGCAGTGTCTCGCCCTCGGAGCGGAACTTCCCACGCACGTCCTGGACGGCGACGCGATAGCCGCGGCCTGTCAGATGGCGGGCGATGAGAGGGAGCGCGGCATACGTCCCGGACTTGTCGTACGGCAGCCGGACCAGAATGGTCGGGCCGGGCTCATCGGCTGACTGGCTGTCAGGGAGGTAGACGTCGGTGGCCAGTCGTACGCCGTCGCGCATCCGGACCTTGAAGGGTAGGGCGGAGGGATCGACGGGCGCGGGCGTGACGGTCTCGAAGTACGCGAACGACGCGGAGGGCGTGGAAGACGCGTGGGGCGCGAAGGGCGCGTTCACAGGCAGCCTCAGATGGGAGTGGGGTGGAGGCGCGGGCGGGAAACCCGACGGCTTTGCACACAGTGACACCTAGAGTTTAGTTTTTCAATGCCGACAAACAAAATGCTTCCCCCAAGGGCCGGCTCGACGGGGTGTGCGATGCTTCGGCTCATCTGGTGCTCGGATCGCAGGGGAGGCACATCGGCCATGGGGCGTCGGAGTCTGGTCGCCGAGCGGCGGCAGCAGGTGCTGGAGGCGGCGAGCCGCTGCCTGGCCAGGCACGGGCTGGCCGGGGCTACTCTGGAGAAGATCGCTGAGGAGTCAGGGCTGAGCCGCAGCCACATCCGGCACTATGTCGGCAACCGGGACGACCTACTGCTCGCGGTCGTGGAGTGGGTGCAGGAGCGCGACGACCGGGCCTTCGCCGCCGCCGTGGAGCAGGCGCCGCCCGAGCGGCGCCTCGGAGTAGCCATGGACTACCTGTTCGGGCCTTGGTTCCTCGGGGTGGGCGACGAGAGTGCGGTCATCCTGGAGCTCATCAGGGCAGGTCAGAGCGATGAGACTCTGCGTGAGGCGATGATGTCCGGCTACCGGATGATGCTGGGCGCGATCGACTCGGGGCTGGCCGCGGAGTTCCCGGACAGCGCGCCTGCCATGCGGCGCGGCACTGCGTACGGCCTGCTCTGCCTCGCCCTCGGCAACGCGATGATGTCGGACCTCGACAGGGCGCTCGCCTCCGGTGGGCTGATCCGGGTGGCCGGCGAGGCATTGGTCGCACAGTTGGGGGCGGTCACCGCCAGCGCAAACGGTGCGGCGACGCCACGAGTGTGATGTCTTGCGGCAGGGGTGGAGAAACCTGGTCGTTACTTTGTCATCGTTGACAAGGTATTCGGGTGCTGTCACTGTCGGGGAACCGCGACGAGCGGGACAGGCCCTCCTCCGGCCGTCTCCGGCCTCATGCCGCACCCCACCCTTCTCTGGGAGGCTTTTGTGTCCCCGAAGCACCGCGCATCCCGCTGGCCCCTCCTGGCCGCCGTCCCCCTGCTGGGACTCACCGCGTGTACAGGCGCCCAGCCCTCGACCGGCTCCGGTGGCGACGCCTCTTCGGGGGCCTCGCTCTCCGTCGGTATTACTACGCCCACCGCCAAGGGCGACATCGGCACCCTGCGCTGGGATCTGCCCGCAGGGGAGCCCGGCAGCCTGGACTACACCCGCGCCGGGGACTACAGCTCCAACGTGATCGTCGCCAACCTCTGCGACACCCTCGTCAGGATGAGAGCCGACCTCTCGTACGCACCCGGCCTGGCGACCTCCTGGAGAAGCCCGGACCCGACCACCCTGGTCTACAAGATCCGCTCGGGGGTGAAGTTCTGGGACGGCTCCGCCCTGACCGCCGCCGACGTGGCCTACAGCCTGAACCGCAACGTCGACGAGAAGGTTGCCTCCAACAACTTCCCCAACTTCGTCAACGTCACTGCGATCAAGGCCACCGGCCCGCTGGAGGTGACGGTGAAGTTCAAGCAGCCGGACGAGCTGTTCAACAAGGAGATGGCGGCCACGTCGGGAGTCGTCGCCAAGGCCGACTTCATCAAGGAGAAGGGCGCCGCGTACGGCAAGGGCGCGAATGGCGTCATGTGCACCGGGCCGTTCAAGCTCTCCGGCTGGAAGGCCAACACCAGCATCACCCTCGTACGGAACGCCTCCTACTGGGACAAGGCCTTCCGCGCCCGCGCCGCCAAGGTCGACGTCTCCTTCGTCACCGACACCACCAACCTGACCCTCGGCCTGAAGTCCGGCCAGCTCGACGGTGCCTTCGGTGTCCCCGCCGCCGCGATACCAGCCCTCACGGGCGCGACGACCGGCGCGATCCACCAGGGCTCGGGCCTCGGCTCGTACCAGCTGGCCCCCAATGACACCCCCGCGGGCAGGGACGAGCACATACGGCTGGCCCTATCCAAGATGATCGATCGCAAGGCCCTCGCCACCGTCGTCTTCCGCAACAGTGCCTCCCCGCTCTACACGTTCGTCCCGTCGTCGGGCTGGGACACGGAAGCCAAGCAGACTTTCCAAGCCGCTTACGACAAGCTCGACAAGCCCGCCCCCGGCGGCGACGCCGACGCTGCGAAGCAGGAACTGGCCAAGAGCCCGCTCAAGGGCTCCACCGTGACGATCGGCGTGCAGGCGGGCGACGCCACTGAGGTCACCACCGTCACCCTGATCCAGGAACAGGCCCGCAAGATCGGACTCAAGGTCCAGATCAAGCAGATGCAGCCGCTCCAGTTCAGCACCGCCTTCTACGATCCCAAGGAACGGGCGGGCATCGACTTCATGCTTACCAAGGGCTTCCTCAGCGTCGCCGACCCGCTGGACTACCTCGCCCTCGGCCCGGTGCCGGACGGCCAGTTCAACTGGATCGGCTGGAACGACGCCAAGACCGCCGACCTGATCGCCAAGGCGAGGCAGACCACGGACGCCGCCAAACGCGCCGAGTACATCGTCCGGGCGCAGGCCCGGTACGAGGCGGCCGCCTGGTCCGTCCCGCTGCTCAGCATCAACGAGGTCACCTACCTCAACAAGCGCGTCACCGGGGCCCCGCTCACCACCGCCGCGATCTTCCAACCCTCGCTCGCCGTCATCGGCTCGGCGAAGTAGTAGCGCGAGGAGACGACGATGCGCTCCGCACTCCGCACCGCCCTGGGCGCCCTGGTGACCCTGCTCGCCTCCAGCATCGCCATCTTCGTCGCACTTGAAGCCTCTCCCGGCGACGCCGCCTCCCGGCTCGCCGGCTCCAAGGCGACGGACGCGCAGATCGCAGTGATCCGCCACGCCAACGGCCTCGACCAGCCCTTGCCGCTGCGCTATCTGCACTGGCTTGAGGGCTGCCTGCACGGCGACTTCGGTTTGTCGCTTCAGTACCAGCAGAGCGTCTCCTCCCTTCTCGGGCCCCGCGTCGGCCAGACCCTGGCCTTGGTCGGCCTGACCGCGTTGCTCATCCTGGTGGGCGGCATCGGGGCGGGTATCGCGGGGGCGCTGAGCCGCCCCGGCTCCGCCGCCCTGACCATGCTCTCCGGGGTCGGGGTCGCGGTGCCGTCCTTCGTCGCGGCGACCCTGCTCATCCAGGTCTTCGCCCTCTGGCTGGGCTGGCTGCCCGCCATCTCCACCGGTGTCGGCGACGTGCGCGGCCTGATCCTGCCCGCCCTCGCACTGGCTCTGTCCTGGGCGGCGTACCTCTCACAAGTGGTTCGCGCCGCGCTGCGGGAGAGCCTCTCGCAGGAACACGTGACCATCGCCCGCTCCCGGGGCCTGAGCCCAGTCGGCGTCTTCCGGCGACACGCGCTGCGCAACGCGGCCCCCGAGATCACCACCGTGTCCGGGCTCGCGGTCGCCGGGCTCATCGCGGGCACCGTCGTGGTGGAACAGGCCTTCGGTATCGGAGGCCTCGGCTCCTTCCTCGTCCAGTCCGTCGCCAACAAGGACAGCAACGTCGTCCTGGCGATCAGCCTGCTGATGGTGGCCGCATTCATCGTCACGACCACCGCCACCGACCTCCTGCACCGCGCACTCGATCCCCGCATCCGCGCCGCGACCGCCAAGGCGAAGACCGGTGCCGGCCCAACCGCCGAGGCTCAACCCCGTGAAAGGCAGGCCCGATGACGGCGACCACCCTCGCTCTCCCCGCGTCGCGGGGCCGCCGCCCACGTGTCGACGCCGTGTCCGCCGTCCTCGGCGCATTCCTGCTGCTCCTCGCCCTCGCCGCCGTACTCGCCCAGCAGATCGCCCCGTACGACCCGGCTGCGACCGACATCCTGGCCGCCAACTCCGGCCCATCGTCTGCCCACTGGCTGGGTGCGGACGAGCTGGGGCGGGACGTGCTCTCGCGGCTGCTGTACGGCGCACGGCTCAGCCTGCTCGGCCCCACGCTGATCATCGCGGCGGCCACTGTCCTGGGCACAGCCCTCGGTATCGCCTCGGCGTGGCTGGGCGGCTGGTTCGACGCGGTGATCAGCCGGATCCTCGACTTCTTCTTCGCCTTCCCCGGCCTGCTGCTGTCCGTCCTGGCCGTCGCCATGATCGGCACCGGCTTCCTCGCCCCGGTGACCGCGCTCGCTCTCGCATACACCCCGTACATCGCGCGTGTCACCCGCACCATCGCCGTCCGCGAACGCAACCTTGCGTACGTCGAGGCGCTGCGCACCCACGGCCTCGGCGGCTGGGCGATCTGCCTGCGCCACCTCACCCCGGCCGTGTGGCCGGTGATCCGCGCCCAGTCCGCGATCGCCTTCGGCTCGGCGCTGGTCGACCTCGCGGCCGTCTCCTATCTGGGTCTCGGGGTCCAACCGCCCGACTCCGAATGGGGGTTGATGGTGTCCCAGGGCCAGTCCGCGCTGCTCGGCGGAGCGCCCTGGCAGTCGCTGTCGGCAGGGCTGCTGATCATCTTCGTCGTCCTCGCCGTCAACACGATCGGTGAGCGGGCGAGCGACTCGGACACGGCGGGAGTACGCGCATGAACGCGCCCACGGCAGAACAGCCCCTGCTCGACATCAGCGGCCTGCGCATCGACCTGACGGGGAAGCGGACCGTGTTGCACGACGTGTCGTACGCCGTCCGGCCCGGCGAGTCCCTGGGCCTGGTCGGGGAGTCCGGCTCGGGCAAGTCCATGAGCCTCAAGGCTGTGCTGCGCGTGTTGCCCACAGGAGCCCGTACGACGGGGGACGTCACCTTCGACGGGCGCTCCGTAACCGCCATGAACCCGCGCGAGCTGCGCGCGTTCCGGTCTGGCCAGGTGGCGATGATCCCGCAGGATCCGCGAGCCGCCGCCAACCCCGTGCGTACCGTCGGGGACTTCCTCACTGAAGTCCTGGTCCGCACCCGAGGCGTACCGCGTGCGCAGGCCGCCGATCGGGTGGTCGGGCACCTTGCCGACGTCGGCATCCCGGACGGGGAACAGCGGCTGCGCCAGCATCCCCACCAGCTCTCGGGCGGGCTGCTCCAGCGCGTCATGATCGCCGCAGCCCTCGCCGCCGGCCCCCGGCTACTGCTCGCCGACGAACCGACCACCGCACTCGACGTGACCACCCAGCAGGAGGTCATGGCCATCCTCGACGAGCAACGCCGACGGCATCAACTCGCCATGGTCCTTGTCACCCACGACCTCGACCTGGCCGCGGCGGTCACCGACCGCATCGCGGTGATGTACGCCGGCACCATCGTCGAGCTTGCGCCCTCCAAGGGCCTGCACCGAACCGCGCAGCACCCCTACACAGCAGGCCTGTTGCGCTCGCGGCCGGCGATTGGCACCCGGTCTCGCCCGGTCAGCCTCCCAGGCCGGCCCGTGTCTGCCTTCGAAGCCGGCCCTGGCTGTGTCTTCGCCGACCGCTGCGCCTTCACCGAGGAGCGCTGCCGTACGGAGCGCCCGCGTCTCGAAGCACACGGCAGTCACCTGGTCGCCTGCCATCGTGTGGCCGAACTCGCCGCGGCCGGAACCCTCCTGGAGACGACCTCATGACTACTCCCGTCCTGGAGGCCACCGGCCTGCGCAAGGAATTCCCCGGCCACCGGGTCGCCGTCGACGATGTCTCCCTCGCTCTCGCTCCCGGGGGTTCCATGGGCGTCGTCGGCGAGTCCGGCTCAGGCAAGACCACGGTCGCCCGGATGCTCGTAGGCTTGGAGACCCCGACAGCCGGGACGATCAGCATCTCCGGCGAACCCGTGCCCACCGGCCGGACCGCCGCCCGCCCGAGCCGCGCCGAGCGGCTCCGCCAGGCACGCCGGGTCCAGTTGGTCTTCCAGGACCCGTACGCCTCCCTCGACCCGCGCCAGACCGTCGGCGACGGCATCGATGAACTTCTGCGCCTCCACGAACCTGACCGCGACCTGCGCCGCAGCCGCGCCACCGAACTTCTCGACCGCGTCGGCCTGGACACCCGGATGGCACATTCGACACCGAGTGCCCTGTCCGGCGGACAGCGCCAGCGGGCAGCCATCGCCCGCGCCCTGGTGTCCCGCCCGAAGATCCTCGTACTCGACGAGGCGGTCTCCGCGCTGGACGTGTCGATCCAGGCCCAAGTCCTCAACCTCCTCGCCGACCTGCGTGAAGAACTCGGCATCAGCTACCTCTTCGTCACTCACGACCTGGCCGTCGCCCAGCAGGTGACCGACGAGCTGATCGTCATGCACCGAGGCCGCGTCGTGGAACGCGGCGCCACCGACCAGGTGCTGACCGCCCCGGAGCACGCATACACCCGCGACCTCCTCGCGGCGGTGCCCCGCGAGGGCTGGCAGCCGACCCGCCGCCACTGACACCGCTGACGCCATTTCGGCAGCGATGTGTGAAGACGCCTTGAAGTGGTCTGCCCCGTGGGAAGGACCTGAAAGGAACAGGGTGTAACTCTTCTGCAGTGAGCTGGTGATGCCGTGCGCTGCTGCCGTGTGTGGTCGGACGGCGGATTGTCGTGTCCGAGGACGTGGTCTTGGAGGCGGCGATGGTTGTCGTGGCTGGAGGAGCTCGATCGGCGGGAGGCTGCCGCGCGGGAGGAGATTGCCGAACTGTGGGACAGGATCGGGGAGTTGAGCAGGTGTCTTGCTGAGCGGGAGGGGGTGTTGTCCCGGCTGGAGATCACGCGGGAGACGATGACCGAGATCCTGTCCGGTGACGGCACGGTCACGGCTGCCGGGGCGGAAGCGGACGCCGGCGGGGCGGGGGTTGAGGAGTACCGGTCCCCGGCGGGCTCGCCGGTCGGGGTGCGGCTGGTGCCGCAGTGGACGCCCGGGCTGGGGATAGAGGTGCTGCCGGGTTCGTACCGGGACATCGTCGAGGTTCCCCAGGACGCGGTGCATCCGATGCGGGCGCATCACCTGCGTGCCGCGCTGGGCCTGTCGACGGACAAAAGCAAGGTGTAAGGCTTCCGGTCGAAACTGAAGCGGCTGGTCGAGCGGGGCTGGCTGGGGCGGAGGAGGGGCCCGGACTGTTCACGCCGTGCGAGGCCCTGACAGCGGCCGGGGATGCGCCGGAGCAGGCGGGGGTCCTCCGCCGTGCGCGGCCGCGCCGGTGTGGGGTCGGGCTCTCGTCCCTAGCATCGAAAATACCAACCGATTCCACGCTCGAAAAGCGAGAGCCCGATGACTGGAGCGTATGCGGCCGCCGCCACGACTGACCCCTTTGACCGAGCTGCTTCTTTCCTCACTTCGCTCATCGATTCCCTCTCCCGTCCCGAAGCATTGCTCCTGACCCACGAGCGTGTGGAGGAAGACGCCGAACAGGGGGCGAGGGAGCTGGCCCGCCTCCTCCTGCAAGGCCAGCCTCGGGGTGAGCCCGGCCTGATCAAACGAGGTCGGCGTGCCAAGCCGTGTCGCGGGTCAAGTACCGGTAGCCGACCCACTCCTGGGCCAGGCGCCGGCCTGCCACCAGGAGGCCGGCCGCCTTCGCTCGGTGCGGCCCGGGCATCCATTCGACCAGGGCGGAAGCCTCTCCCGCTTCAATAGCCTTTTCCTTCGCACCGCGGGCGCGTCCGAGTTCCAGCAGCGCGCCGTACAGGCGCTCAGTGGGCTGGACAGAAGGAAGGCCCCGGTCGGTCGCTGTCTTGGATGCCGCGTGCGGAATGCGGATCCCGCTGAGGTCGAGGTCGCCGAAGTAGCGGATCTCCTCGATGCGGTGTTTGGCCGCGAGTGTGTTGACTGACGCGCGGAATGTGCCGCCGAGTCCCCAAGCGACGTACCCAAGTCGGTGGTCGTCGGGGAGGCTGTGCACGAGAGACCACCAGGTGGCCGAGTTCTCGACCACGAGCAGGATGTCTCCGGCGCCGACACGCTGGTAGTAACCGTCCCCGATTTCGGTCAGAAACGTCTCGGTGAGCAGCGGCGGGTGTGTCGTGAACGTGCGCAGAGTGGCGTGGAGCCGGTCGAGGTCGCCGAAGAGAGGCCCTGAGCGCAGGGTGTCGAAAGTCTTCTCCGGCATGGGGAAATCCGCTTCGCTGCCGTACGTTCCGAAGATCTCCAGAGCCCGCTCCCGTAGCGGCACAGGAAATAGGTCCGGATCGCCCATCAGCCACTGGTTGACGGCCACGTACGCAGAGCGCTGCTTCGAAGTCGCAGTCGGCCACTCCCCGGCGAGCGTGTAGAGGTCAGGGTGCCAGTGCGGCATGGGCGGTACAGCGGGTCGCGGTGGCGCGGTAGGACAGAGCCAGATCTTGACAGGCAGGGACACCTTGTCCCGGGTGCGCTGTTTCATCTGCTCGATCAGGCCTTGGTCTTCGAGTTCGTCCAACTGCCTTGACATGAGCAGGGGTTCGTATTCACCATCTGGGTTGCGGTTGTTCACCTTTCGGAATGCCGTCCAGATGTCGTCCAGTGCGACACGCGTCCTGCGCACACCGTTCCAGCCCGCCTCGGTAGCACCGGTTCTCAGGTGCCGGATGAACTCACTCTGCCTGTGCTTCACGGGGGTGTCCGCCCTCCGCCTCTCGCTTGAAGATTCTGGTTGTCGTGACGTTGCCTGTGCCATCCGGCTCGTCCAACGCGTCGAGCGCTTCCTGGATCCGGTCGGTCACAGTGAGGTACTTGCGCCCCGCCCGCAGATCAGCGTCGTTGCGCAACCTCAGGATGAGAGGGAAGCGCCTCAGCGTTCCGTCGTCGGACAGCCCTGTCGTGTAGATGAGTTGCACGCCCAGTGCCTCGGCGACCTTGCGTTGAAGGGCAAGCAGATAGTCCGCGTTTGCCCGGCCGATCGGGTTGTCGAGGAACAGGACACCGGAGTGCGCGTCCCTCTCCCTGCCCCGGTTGCTCGCCCGCAGAGCGGCCATGGTGCAGTACAGGAGGATGGCCGCGGTGAGGTGCTGCCCGCCGGAGAAGACATCCTTGATCTCGGAGACCCTGACGCGCTCGTTGCGCAGCACGGCGTCGGGCTTGAGCATGTCGATCCGGAACCCCTTGGGGACTGCTGCCCTCACCCCCGCGAGCAGCAGCGACATCCCGTCCCTGCGCACAGTCCGCCCGTCTGCGGTATGGCCCTTCGCCGCCTCGTCGATGACCTCCCCGATGTGCAGGTGCGCGGTGTCGTCCTGTGCCGGGGTGAAGCGGAAGCGGAGGAATTCCTGGGCCGCCCAGTCTTCCAGGCTTGCCGGCAGTCGTGACATCCGCTGCGCCTGGCGCAACGAGGCCAACGCCTTGTCGACCTGTGCTTTGAGGTTGCGCACGATCAGTGTGCGGTGTCGCTCTGTCTGGTCGATCTCCTCGTTCAAGGCGCGCAGGCGCGGCCTGAGGGCATCGGACCACTCTGTGGCACGGGCCGCCACCGTTTCCCAACCCGCGATACGAATCTGTGTCTGCACACGGACATGCAGGTCTTTGAACTCCTGGGCCCCGGCATGGTGGGTGATCTTCTCCGTAGCCGCGCGCAGAGTTTGCTCGTCGGTCCGGGCCTTCCCTTCGCGGGTCGTACGTTCCTTGCCCATCCGGGCGACGAGTTCCTGGGCCGTGTCCGCGTCCCCCTCGTAGGGCGCGGTGTCAGCGGCGTCGCTGTCGCCCTCTGCCAGGTCCGTAGTGAATCCGTCGACGATGAACTGGAAGGCCTTCGCCGACACCTCGGCATCGGCCAGTTGAAGTCCGAGCCGCGTGAGTACTTCCTGTTGGTCCGCCGCTTTTCGAGCGCAGAGCGTCTGCTTCTGCCTGGCTTCGTCGACGGCTTCGGTGCAGGACTCGATATCGGCTGGGTACTTGGGAAGCTCTACTTGAGTTGTCACGCGGTTCTTCGCAGCTGTTAGTTCGTCCGCGCAGCGCGACTCGGCCACTGCTGCTTTTCGCGCCCCGGTGTCGGCTGCCTGAGCAGCGCGGTCCGCACTCTCCAGAGCTGTCGCACGTGCCGCTTCGTCGGATCCCTCGGGGCTCTTCAACAGTACGGCCGCCCTGTCACGGACGTCTTCGGACAGCGCCAAGTAGCCACGCTTCGCGGTGGCTGCGCGTTCATTGGCTCGCCCGAGCTCTTCCAGCAGATCGCTCCCGACCTGAACCCGCAGGTATCGCGCTTCGGCCCCTTCGTACGTACTCCGTAGCAAGGCCGTCGAGAGTTCGGGAACCGGATCGGAACGGCGGACGTCCTCGCTCCCCGGGAGCTTGGCCCGGTCGTCGTTGACGATACGCACGGTGCGCCGGTGCTCGTCGGCTCTGCGCAGATGGTCCGTGACGAGCTTCTGCAACTCGATGGCCTCGCCCTCTGCTTCCCCAGCGGCTTCCTGGCGCTCCCGCATCCTCTCCTTCGCGGACGAGGCCTGCTCTGTCCATTCCGGCAGGTGGCCGTGACGACCGGCGAGTTCCGTGAGACGTTGCAGCCGCTTGGTGAGGGAGTCCCGAGTCTCGCGCAGGGGAGGGAGTTCCTCCTGGATCTTCCTCCGCCGCTCTTGGAACGTCTGGAGCACTTCCTTGCGTTCAACCACCTTTGCTTCGGCGACTGTCTGCTCCCGCACCACGCCTGCATGCTCTTCGGTCAGTGCGGTGATACTGCCTTCCGGGTAGCGCGTGCGCCAGGCCGTGAGTGCGTAGGTCAGGTTGCTGTCCTCCTCCATGCGAGTGGCCAGCTCTTGGGTCCGGGCGCTGCGTACGGCGTGCCGAGCATCGATCGCAACGTGCTCGGCGGTCGCCGCGTCCACGTCATACAGGGCGGGGTGGGGCGGGATCACCGCCACGACGCCGCCTGTCAGTTCTGTCTCGGGGTCGGTGAAGGCCCTGGTTGTCGAGACCGACACGAAGACAGTTGGCTGGGGACGCAGTGCCGTGAGTACTTCCCGGGCCCGGTCGATGTCGTCAGGGTCGTTGAGGAGGATACCCGCGGCCAGGTGCGGCAGTCGCTCCACGATGTCGCGTCGCCGATGTGCGTCAGGGATGGCAGCGAGGTAGTGCCATCCCGGGACCGCGACCACTTTGGCGTCCTCAAGGGCCTTGCAGGCGTCGGTGACCACTTGGGTGGGCGGCAGGAGGTCGCCGGCGGCCAGCGCGAGGCGTGCCTGTGCGTCGATGGACTCGGCGACATTGAGTTCGGTCCGTTCCCGTTCGGCCTCATTGCGTGCGGTACTCAGTGCGTCCAGGAGCGAGGTGATGTCGCGTTCGAGGTCGATGTCCGCCACGTCGAGGAGCCCGGAGAGCCGGGGGTTCGTCTCCAAGCGCACCGCCTGTGAGCGGGCCTCGTCCAGGCGGGTGGTGAGCTGCTCATGACGCCGAAGCAGGTCCCCTGCCTCCGCCTCGGCCTTGCGCAACTTGTCCTGCGCGAGGGCCTCTCGCTCTGCGAGTTCCGCCCATTCTCCTTCCAGATCCGTGACGCGCTGGGCTGTGTTGTCGCGTCCTTCCTGAACGGTCTCCACGGTCCGAGGCAATGCGGCGGCGTCGTGCAGCAGACCGGCACCGACAGCCGCCTCGATGTCCTCACGCAGTCGCGTGATCAACTGGTCGAACTGGGAGGCCTCGTGTTCGGCTTTCGTGGCGTCCCGGTGCGCCTCGCGGGCACGCTTCTGCGCCGCGAGCTTCTCCTTCTCCCCATCCTCGGCCTGCTTCAACTCGTCGGAGGCAGTCTGGGCGGCCTCGTCGGCCGTCGCCCACAGGCTGCGCGCCAGGCGGCGTGCCGCGGTGTCGCGTTCTTCCAGCGCCGGGCGCGCCTTCTCCTCCTCGGCGCCGATGAGATCGGTCACCGCTTTGACCTGGGCGACGCTGTCGTCATGCTCATGCACAATGGGGGTTGCTCGCCACGCGTCCACCAGAGCTCGCGCCTTGCGCAGTCCCTCTTCGCGCGCCGTCAGCTCCCGTTCGGCCTTCTTGTGCTTCAACTCGGCCAGGAGACGCTGTAGTTCAGTCACAATTGCCTCGGCATGACCGGCGGCACTTGTCAGCTTACCGAGTTCCTTTTGTGACTGGTCGACCTGTGATCGTTGGGCGAGCACCACGTTCTGCTCGTCACGCGCGCGTACCCGAAGCCGTCCGACCAGTTCCACGACGTCACGGGTGGCCTGCTGTGCACGGCGACGCGACTGCTGGGCCGCTCCAGCCAGTTCGACGATCGGGCCCAGGAGATCGAGCGCGCCGGCAACGAACGCCCGCTCCGTGAGGAGCAACCCGCGTCCCGCGAGCCGCTCCACGTGCTCGGCGACCAGCGCCGCCAGGTCGTCCATCTCCTCGGACCTGACAATCGCCCGTAGCAGGAAGTCGACGAACTTCACGTCCGAATCGAGCTTGAGCCAGTTCGCCGCTTCGCCTTCGTCGACATTCATCTCCCGCTGGTACCGGAAGAGTTCGGGGTCGATGCCGAGCAGCTGCAGCCGATTCGTCCAGTCGCCCTGATGCCGTGTCCAGTACAGCTCAAGGCTCTGGTCGGCTGTGTACGCCTCCTGGAGCTCGTCCCGATATGTATCCAGGGCACACGACTTGGTACCGACCGCCATCGGGAGCGTTCGAAGGTTGATCTCGTCACTGGGACGCAGGCAGTACCAACGTTCGCGCAGGTTGTCGGAGACTTCGGAGGCGATCTGGCTGCGCCAGGCGAGCACCTTGCCGGTGAGCAGCAGATCGCCGGTGAGCGGGTTCATCCACTCCAGAACAATGTGGGACACGTCCTTGGGCATCACGAACTTCTCGATGACACGCGTGTTGGTCGTGCCCACGGTGTGGCGACGTCCAGGAAGAACCACGGAGAAAACGAGCTTGAGGAGAACGGACTTGCCACCCCCGTTCTCCAGAAGGACCAAAGTGGCGGGGGACGGCCGGTAGGTCGTGGTGGCGGCGTCGAAGAGGGCCCCTTGCTCGACACCCACCGGGCGCCCCGCGCGACTGAGGTCCAGGGTGACGTCGTGGAAACGGGCACCGGCCGGTCCGACAGTTCTCAGCCGGACGCGGGACAGCTCGTACATGGCGCGGTTCTCCTAGTCGTACAGCGTCTCGGCACGGGTGGTCCGGAGCGTCCGGGTCCCGGCAATGGGAGGCAGCACCCCGAGTTCGGTCAGTTCCTCGTAAGCGCGGGTGCTGGCCAGCTCGCGCACTTGGAGCTGATAGCGGTGGGTAGCGGCGAAGATCTTCTCCCCGTCGTCGGAGTCGGGTCTGCCCTGGATGAACATTCCGCGGTCGACGAGGTGTACGAGAGCCCGGCCTATGAGGGTGCGGGTGGCCGATGCTCCCGGTCGCCCACCCTTGGTCGGGGCCACTTCGGGTCGGCGCTCGTATGCTCGCCAGGCCTTCTCCAGTTCCGGAGCGTCAGCCGGTGGATCTTGCGACTCCTCGCTCTCGGCGACACGTTCCGCCAGCACTCGGCACACCGACCGCACGAGCTGGTCGACGGCCGACACTCGGACCTTGCCCTGATAGCCGTCATCGGCCAAGTCCTCGGGCCGGGGGAAGGCCAGGGCCGCGACAGCCAGGTGTGTGAGGCCGTACAAGATGCGTTCGGCCTCCCGACTCTCCCGCATCCGCACGTGCCGGGCGTACTGGTCCATCCGTGTCTCGAAGACCGACCCTGGCAGCGCGGTGTGCACCATGCCGGCACGCGAGGTGACGGCGATGACCCGCAGTCCCATGCCCTCCGCGTACCGGGTGACGAGCGTCTCGAAGTCAGGATCCTCTGCGTAGCGCTTCACGAGTACTGCGTAGGCGCTGTCGCGCGCAGGTCGGGTCTTGGGCTTGAAGCCGTAGCCGATGAGTCTGCCCGCTGCCTCCGCGTCCTCGGCCATGGTCTCGATACTCATGATCGTCCGCTGTTCCTCTCCAGACGGTCGGCATCCAGAGCCGCACGGTCGAATGCCGCGGACGTCAGCAGCAGGTCGTCGCCCTCGAACCCCTGACTGTCCAGTGGGATTCCCGCCGATACGGCAAGCAGGACGCGGTCGGCTCCCTCACTCAACGCCGACCCCAGCTGTGGGCTAAAGGCCCGCAACGCCAACAACACCAGAAGGTCGGGGAGTTCCGGATCGATAGCAGCGGCTTCCTCCAGCAGCTCGGACAACGGCCGCGCCTCCTCGATCAGATCGAGCAAGGAGTCGGCCAGGCGCTGCTGATCGTCGGTGTATCCGCGTACTTCCACCACCGGGACGAACTCCGGTACCTCTTCCTCTCCCGTGAACCGGGCTCGTTCCGGTGGCGGGGCGAGCAACGTGGGGACCAGCGTGACCAGGCAGAGCTGGTCATCCACCGCCGGCCCCATGGAGTGCTCGTAGAAGGACCGCACTGGATGGGCGGCATCGGCCAGCGTGAGTCCGAGCACCGGCTGAAGGAGGTCGCCATAGACGTCCACCGAAGCCCTGAGTGCGGTGCCGGAGAACTGTTGGCGGTCTTGTTCGTCGAGGAAGAGCGTGCGAGCACCGCGCAATCGGATCTGTAGCCGAGTGTGCCGGCGAATGCAGTCCTCCACGACGTCGACCAGCTCGGCTGCCTGCCGCCTGCGGATCGGATCCTGGGACTGGTCACGATCGGTGGAGACGGACCGGGCGATCGCTGACTCCTCCTCAAGCCGGTGATCGACGTGGTCGAGAGCCTCGTTGAGAAGGTTCGGCACCTCGTCCGTCCAGTCGACCGTCGTTACGTTGCGACTGGTGGCGTCGAGTTGGGCGCGAATGATCTCCGCGTACTGGATGGTGCGTATGCGCGCCTGCTCGGCCACGGCCTTCGCGTCGGCCAGCTGTCCCCTGCCGATGAGGTTGCGCAACCTCACCTCGGCGGCGATCTGAGCTGATTCGACGTCCGTATCCAACGCACCGACCAGAACGTTCAACGCCTCATTGGAGGCGCGCAGATACAGATCCCCATTGCTGTCCGAACGCTCTTCGATGAGCTTGAAGTCCCACTTTCTCAGCGCATACGAGCCCGCAGCATCCACCTCTCCGTAGTAGCGGCGGAAACCCCTGTCCGTGTCCCGTACGTTGATCAGGGAGTCAAGCACCCATCCGGCGACCCGTGCGTGCTCGTCGACCGGACGGTCAGGCGCCTGCCAGCCGACGAAGCCCCTGGCCCTGATTAGGACCTGTTCATGGTTCGCCCCGGTGTCGTAGTCCATCGCGATGGCCACATGATCGATGATCTGCAGAGCAACTTCGGCCATCTGGTAGTGAGAGCCGTCCAGCCATGGCAGTTTCGCTTTGCGGATGTCGAGATCGTGCAAAGGCGCTGTGCAGGCCAGGGCCTTGAGCCTGCGCGTGAGTCCTTCGTCCGCCCATACGTTCCGTTCGCCCCCCTGAGCGTTCATGGCGTCACTAGACACGCTTGAGTCTGTGGATGTCACCTGATCCACATGGCCTGGCGAGAATCGCGGAGGTGATCTTTCGCAATGACTCAGCAGTAACTTGCGACCCTACGCGCTCATTTACTGCGTATTCCCTGAACACACGCCCTTCTGCCCATGAATCGGGACTCGGAAGGCGCCTCAACAAATTGGCTGAATCACGATCTATCGGGAGGACCGGATCAGCTGCCCCTCCCCCGCACCGCCTCGTTCCTGTGGCAAAGCGGCTTGATGTGGACCAGGTCGAACATCGCGGCTTGCCTCGGTGCGGTGGTGGCAGTCGCACCGCGCCGAGCGACATTCCCATGAGAACGGAAAGAGGAACCGCAGATGTGTTTTCCACCTGCCCAGCGGCCCGTCAGCCTTGCACCGGCAGGCCCACTTCGCAGCCAGTACTCGTGCCGCGTTGGCATCCTCCCGAAGCAACGGGACATGAATGCGACGGCGCGGTTCAGCAGGCGGCACGACGCACCCTTGCGGTCAGGAGCCGCAAGGCGGCAGCAAGCCACACCGTCGGCGCGGGTGACCTTCACTGCCGCAAGGCCGATACTGCCCACAGCAGGACTCCAGCCGCCGTCCAACCAGCACTCCGCAGCTACCTGACACCCCGTCACAGAAGTCAGCATTGAGTCAGCATCAGCACCGCCAGAACCCGCCACAGGCCGCCATGAACCGCCAAGATCGGCAATCAGCCTCAACTACTCTGACCAGCAAAGAAGCAGGCCGTGGCCCGGCCTGCTAAGCTCCCCAGGAGGTACCCATGAGGATGCTCATCAACGTTCCGGAGACCGTGGTCGCCGACGCGCTGCGGGGCATGGCGGCGGCCCATCCCGAGCTGACCGTCGACGTGGAGAACCGGGTGATCGTACGGCGGGACGCTCCCGTGGCCGGAAAAGTGGCCCTCGTCTCGGGTGGCGGTTCGGGGCACGAGCCGCTGCACGGAGGGTTCGTGGGACCGGGGATGCTGTCGGCGGCCTGTCCGGGTGAGGTGTTCACGTCTCCCGTGCCCGACCAGATGGTGCGGGCCGCGGCGGCCGTGGACAGCGGAGCGGGCGTGTTGTTCGTCGTCAAGAACTACACCGGCGACGTCCTCAACTTCGACATGGCGGCCGAACTCGCCGAGGACGAGGGCATCCAGGTCGCGAAGGTGCTCGTCAACGACGACGTCGCCGTCACCGACAGCCTCTACACGGCCGGGCGGCGCGGCACGGGCGGCACGCTGTTCGTCGAGAAGATCGCGGGCGCGGCGGCGGAGGAGGGGCGCCCGTTGGAGCAGGTGCGCGCCATCGCCCAGCAGGTCAACGACAGTTCCCGCAGCTTCGGTGTCGCGCTCGGCGCCTGCACCACCCCGGCCAAGGGCAGCCCCACCTTCGATCTGCCGCCGGGCGAGCTGGAGTTGGGCGTCGGCATCCACGGCGAGCCGGGCCGGGAGCGGCGGCCGATGATGACCTCGGGCGAGATCGCCGACTTCACGGTGGAAGCGGTGCTGGAGGATCTGAACCCGCGCAATCCCGTTTTGCTCCTGGTCAACGGGATGGGCGCGACACCGCTGCTGGAGTTGTACGGGTTCAACGCGGAGGTGCACCGGGTGCTGGCCGGGCGCGGGGTCGCCGTGGCCCGCACACTGGTCGGCAACTACGTCACCTCGCTCGACATGGCGGGCGCCTCGGTGACCCTGTGCGAGATCGACGAGGAGCTGCTGCGGCTGTGGGACGCGCCGGTGCGCACGGCGGGTCTGCGCTGGGGCATGTGAGCCCGGGTACGGCAGTGACCGACGTACCCACCACGCACGCACCTACCACGCAAGGAGATCCCGTGCTCGACGCCGACTTCTTCCGCCGCTGGATGACGGCGACAGCCGTGTCCGTGGGCCATGAGGCGGAGCGGCTCACCGCCCTGGACTCGCCGATCGGCGACGCCGATCACGGCAGCAATCTGCGGCGCGGTTTCAACGCCGTGGCCGACGTCGTGGAGAAGGAGGCGCCGGCCACGCCCGGCGCCGTCCTCGTCCTCGCCGGACGCCAGCTCATCTCGACGGTCGGCGGCGCCTCGGGGCCGCTGTACGGAACGCTGCTGCGCCGTACCGGCAAGGCGCTCGGCGAGGCGGCCGAGGTGAGCGCGGAGCAGTTCACGGACGCGCTGCGCACCGGGGTGGACGCGGTGATGGCACTCGGCGGTGCGGCGCCGGGCGACAAGACGATGATCGACGCCCTCGTGCCCGCCGTGGACGCCCTCGCCGTCTCGTTCGCCGCCGCACGGACGGCCGCCGAACAGGGCGCCCTCGCGACCGTGCCACTACAGGCCCGCAAGGGCAGGGCGAGTTATCTCGGCGAGCGCAGCATCGGTCACCAGGACCCGGGGGCCACCTCGTCGGCGCTGCTGATCGCGGCTCTCGCGGAGACCGCCGGTGAGTGACGGGAGCGGCCTGGTCGGGGTCGTGCTGGTGTCGCACAGCGCGGCGGTGGCCGCCTCGGTGGCGGACCTGGCCCGGGCGCTGGTCGGCGGCGGTGCGGCCGTTCCCGTCGCCGCGGCGGGCGGCACCGAGTCCGGCGAACTCGGCACGAGCGCCGAACTGATCACCGCGGCGGCCCGTTCCGTGGACCGGGGTGCCGGGGTCGCGGTCCTGATGGACCTGGGCAGCGCGGTCCTCACGGTGAAGGCGCTCCTCGCGGAGGGCGACGAACTCCCGGACGGCACCCGCCTGGTGGACGCGCCGTTCGTCGAGGGAGCGGTGGCGGCGGTCGTCACCGCGTCGACGGGAGCCGACCTCGCGGCCGTGGAGGCGGCGGCCGCGGAGGCGTACACGTACCGCAAGGTGTAGGGGGTCGGGAGCGGCGGGCAACGGTTCGAGGACCGGCCCGCCGCGCCCTCACGGGCCTGCTCAGTCGCCGTCCACGGCCCCGGCACGGCCGACGCCCTCGCCCACGAACTCCTTCGCCAGCCGCTCCCCCGTCTCCACCGCCGCCGCGTGGTCCTCGATCGGCGACACCTTCGAGTTCTTGAAGACGATGTACGTGACGCCGGAGGCCGCTCCGCCGCCGTGCGGGTCGGGGTTGATGCCCAGCGCGTCGGCGGTCGCGTAGGACGCCTCGCCGATGATGTCGCGGGGGCCGGTGTCGCCGACGACCGCGTACTGCACCCGGTCCTTGTAGACGACGGCCGCGACCGAGCCGCCCCGGATGCCGTAGTCGCGGTAGTTCCAGATGCTGCTGGCGACCGGTACGACGATGAACGGCAGCCGTTCGGGGTCCAGTTGGCGGCCGTCGGACTGCTGGTAGGCGGTGGTGTCGGCGAAGTAGGGGTCGGTGCGGCTGTTGCAGCGCGGGCCGGCCTGGCCGTCGCAGTCGATGTCCATGTCGGCCGTCCAGTAGACGGCTTCGTCGGTGCCGCAGACCGGGATGTCCGCGCGGGCTCCGGCGTCGCTGCGGTAGTGGCCGTTGGACACAGGAGTGCAGCCTTGCACCCTGGCCAGCAGGTCGACGGCCCGGACGCTGCCCTCGTACCGCGCCGGCGCGTTCGTGTGAGCGGCGGGCAGCGCGGTCGGGGCGAGCAGGGCGGCACCGGCCGCGGCGAGTGTCAGCGTGTGGACACGCACGATAGGGGCCCTCTCCTGGGGGATCTGACGGACACTCGGCCCAATCTGGTGCCGGTCCGATCACGCGTCCACCGTTAGGGGGCCGTACGGTGCATGCCCCGAACTCGCGACAGGGGCCGGGCGCCTGAGCCCGTGTCGGCTCCGGCGACCCGGCCACCCGTGACGGCGCGGGTCCTGCGACGACAGCGGTTCCGCGCCCCTGACATGAACTGCCCCGACAGCGGGGCGAGTTCAGCCTTGACGAGCCTCAGCATACGTAATCACGGCGGACACGGAGCAACCGCACCCCTCTTGATGCACCCGCCCCACCGGGTCCATATTGGTCCGGACCAATACCGTGCGGGAGGGGCGGAGGAGGGGACAGCTGTGCGACGCGTGACCAGGTACGTCACGTCCGTCTGCGGGACACTGCTGCTCACCGCCTCCTGCACCTGGACCGGGGACGCGGGCGGGAGCGGCACGGACGGTGGGCTCCCGCCCGCCCCGGCCGGGGTCACGGCCGCCGCGGGCAGCGCGACCAGCGTGCACGTGATGTGGAACCGCGCGCCGGACGGTCCCGAGGTCTCCGCGTACGAGGTGTATCGCGGCACGGCGAAGGTGAGGGAAGTCCCCGGGTCGGAGCACATGGTGGACGTCGTCGGGCTCACCCCGTCCACCACGTACGTCTTCACGGTGCGGGCCCGGAACACGGCCGGACACTCCGGCCCCCGCAGCAAGACCGTCCGCGCGACGACCCGGGCAGCGTCCGCGACGGACACCACCGCCCCGACCCGCCCCGGCCGCACGCGGGGCGAGACCACCGGCAGCCGGTCGGTGGAGCTGTCCTGGGGAGCGTCGACGGACGACCGGGAAGTGGCCTCGTACGACATCCACCAGGGCGGGGCGAGGATCCACACGGTGGCCGGGGACCGGACGACGGCCGTGGTCACCGGTCTTCGGCCGGGCACCCGCTACACCTTCACCGTCCGCGCCCGGGACGCCGCCGACAACGTCTCCGCGGCCGGCGCCCCCGTACGTCTCACGACCGCCCCCGGCACCGACACCGGACAGGGGACCGCCCCCACCGGCTTCCGGGCGACGACGCATCGCACGGACGGGGCGTACTACCTGGACCTGTCCTGGATCCCGCCGCGCGCGGACGGCGTGATCACGGAGTACGAGATCCAGCTCGACGGACATCCGGCCACCTCGCTGGTGTGGGGCGGGCCCGTTCCGCGCGGACGGGCGTCGTACAGCTTCTATGTGGGCCGGGAGGCGGGGGCGGAGTACCGGGTGCGGATCCGGGCGCGGCTGCCGGACGGGACGTGGGGCGGGTTCTCGGCGGAGCGGACGGCGGTGACGGCACCGTAGAGCCGAGGGGCCCGCCGCGGTCCCGGACCACCGTGACAGCCCATCACCGGTCCGCCGTACGAACGAATCCGTCACCTGCCCGGTCGCCGTCCGGGTGCGGGCCGGGGCGAGGGCACGTTGGCTGGCCCCGAGGCAGCACGGGCGATCCCCGACCCTCGGCGGCGCATGGGACGTACCGCCAACCGTGCCGCCGGAGGGCAGTCCACATGCGAACCGTTCCACTCCTCCTCCGATCCGGCCTGACCGTGGCGGCCGCCGCCGTGCTTCCGCTCGTCCTGACCGCCCAGACCGCTTCGGCGGCCGGGATCTCGGTGAGCACCAGCGGGTCCACGGTCTCGGTGACCACCAGTGCGTGCCCCACCAGCAGCGGCAGCGGCTACGGCAGCGCCTCGCTCCTCAACAGCAGTCAGCGGTCCTTCGACGAAGGGCGTGTGGTGACGCTCTCGGGTACGAGCGCCAGCCAGTCCGCCGTCTGGTCCAGCGTCGGCACCGGCACCTACACGGTCACCGTGCGGTGCGCGAACGGTGCCACCGCAGGTTCCCAGGCGGTCATCGTCAGCACCGCCTCGACGCCCACCATCTCGGCCACGGCCTCCCCCTCCCGGGGCGTCATGGGCGGCCTGGGCGGCGCCACCAAGGACTACGGCACCCTCACCTTCGCAGCGGGCGGCACCCTGGTGGTGTGCGGCGCGGTGGCAGCGGCATGGGCACTACGCCGCCGCTCAAAGCCGTACCGACTCTGACCCCCCGCCGCCTTTTCGCCCGTCCCGTCCCCCGCCCCCGCTAGGGGCCGGCGGACCGGGCGGGGGAGGGGCGCCAGCCCCGCCAGGGGCGCGGGGAACTGCGCGACCAGCCACGACGGCGCAGCAGCCGAAGCACCATCCCCCACAACCCGCTCAACTCCGAACCCCGATCACCACATTCGCATACAGCTCCTCCGACACCGCCAGCCGCGCATCCAACCCACCCCCCTCGAACGCCGAAATCGCCGAACGCGCCTGGCGTTCACTCGTCTCGACCAGGAGACACCCACCGGGCGCCAACCACTCCGAGGCCCGCGCAGCGACCCTCCGCAGCACGTCGAGCCCGTCGCCACCCCCGTCCAGGGCGACGAGCGGTTCATGGTCGCGTGCTTCCGGTGGCAGCAGTCCCACCTCCTCGGTGGGGACGTACGGCACGTTGGCGGCAAGGATGCCGACCCGCCCGCGCAGACCGACGGGCAGCGCGTCGAACAGATCACCCTCGTGGGCGTGTCCGCCGTACGCGGCGACATTGCGACGGGCACACTCCACGGCCACGGGGTCGATGTCGGCGGCGTGCAGTTCGACACCGGTGAGTACGGCGGCCAGGGCCGCACCGACCGCGCCCGAGCCGCAGCACAGGTCCACGACGACGGAGGCGTCCGGAGCCTGGGCGAGGGCCTCGGCGACGAGGAACTCGGTACGTCTGCGCGGCACGAAGACGCCCGGCTCGACGGCGATGCGCAGCCCGCTGAACTCGGCCCAGCCGAGGACGTGTTCGAGCGGCAGTCCCGAGGCGCGGCGGGCGACCATGGCGGCCAGCTCGTCCGGGTCACGGGCGGCGGAGAGTATCAGCCGGGCCTCGTCCTCGGCGAAGACACAGCCGGCGGCGCGCAGAGCGGCGACCACGGCCGGGGAGGGATCGAGCGAAGAAGAACTGGGGGGCATGGAGCCGCGAGCCTTTCGGAAGCCGAAGGGCGCTCTCGCGGTCGCCTAGCGGAGGCGGTCCGCGTTGCCTCGAGGTGAGAGCACCCGACCTGACACAGCGGTAATGGGTCTCACCTCCCAGGTGAATGTCCGGCTGGGGCGTTCCGCAGCCGGACGGCAACACTACCCGAACGGTCGGGCCCACGCCCTCCCGCACCCCGACGCTCTTGCTACGGCAGCGCCAACTCCCGCTCGTCGCCGAGGCGTTCGGGTACGCGGGCGGCCAGGAACGCGGTTCTGCGGCGCAGCCGGAAGCCGAGGGACTCGTAGAGCCGGATGGCGTTGGTGTTCTCGGCGGCGGTGTGCAGGAACGGGGTTTCTCCCCGGCTGCGGATGCCATGGGCGACGGCGAGGATCAGCCGGGTCGCGAGGCCCTGGCCACGAACCGAAAGGTCGGTGCAGACCGCGCTGATCTCGGTCCAGCCCGGCGGGTGCAGCCGCTCCCCCGCCATGGCGACGAGGGCGCCGTCCCGCCGGATGCCCAGATAGGTGCCCATCTCGACGGTGCGGGGCAGGAAGGGTCCCGGCCGGGTCCGTTCGACGAGGTCGAGCATCTCGGGGACGTCGGCAGGGCCGAGGCGGACCGCCTCCGGGTCCGGTGCGGCGGCGATGCCGTCGTCCACGAACTGCACACCGTCGATCTCGAACGTGATCTCCCAGCCCTTCGGGACCTGTCCCACGAAGCCCGCCAGGGGCACCTCGGCGCCGGGGCCCGCGAGGGCGGCGGCGTCGGCCCAGTCGTCGGCGTCGGGCTCGTCGGGCAGCGCCAGCCACGGCGAGACGTCGACGGGATAGCGCAGCACCCGACCGCGCCGCTCGGCGAAGTGGGCGTGCGGGCCGGTCAGCGAGGCCAGGGCGGGGTTGTCGAGAACATGCGTGCCGTCGCTCATCGGGCGACCTCGACCGTGATGACCGTCTTGCCGCGCGCGTGGCCCTCCTCGACCGTACGCAGTGCCTCACCGGCCCGGTCGAGCGGGAAGGTGCTGGTCACATAGGGGTCCAGGGCACCGCGTACGACGAGGTCCGCGACCGCGTCGAGAACGGCGGCGTCGCGGGCGCGGACGACCCGGGCGCCGCCCAGCCGCTCCACGGCCTCGGCGGACGCGCCGGCCGTGATCAGCTTCGTGCGGTCGGTCAGCAAGGTCGCGGCCTCGTCGAGCACCTCGCCGCCGACCAGGTCGTAGACGCCGTCGACGCCCTCCGGGGCCGCGGCACGCGCGCGTGCCGCCAGGTCGGGGCCGGACGGCACGTGTACCGCGCCCAGCGACTCGACGAAGTCCTTCTTGCCGTCGCCCGCGACCCCGACGACCCGCAGCCCCCGGGCCCGGGCGATCTGGAGGATCGCGGCGCCGACCCCGCCACCCGCGCCGGTGACCAGCAGGGTCGCGCCCGCGGGCAGGGCGAGCTGGACGATGCCGTCGTACGCGGTCGCCGCCGCGACGGGCAGGGCCGCCGCGTCCGTGAAGGAGAGCCCGGCGGGCTTGTGGGCGGTCACGGTGACCGGCAGCAGGGCGTACTCGGCGTAGCCGCCTGCGACCGGGTTGCCGAAGACCTCGTCCCCGACGACGAAGCCGGTGACGCCCTCGCCGACCTCCGCGACGACTCCGGCGACCTCGTTGCCGAAGACGGCGGGCAGTTCGCGTGCCCCGCCGCCCGCGCGCGCGTAGCCGGTGCGCTGCTTCCAGTCGACGGGGTTCACACCGGCCGCGCGGACCGCCACGAGCAGCTGCCCGGGACCGGGGCGCGGCCGGTCCACGTCGACCAACGCCTCGGTCTCCGGACCGCCGAACCGTGTGAAGACGTACGCCTTGGGCATCTGCTCCCACTCTCCTTCGCTCACCGCCGGACCATCCGGATCAACCGGTATTCAGGGCAAGGTCGATCTCCGGAGCGCTATTCCCGTGACGGCCGAGAGTTCATACGGCCGCAATGATCACCACGGGCCCGGGGTCAGGGGCACGCACGGCGACCCCGTACGGTGGTACGCGTACCGACTGACCAGGCCTGACCGTGAGGCGCCCACCCTATGAACGTCACCCGAGGCTTCACCGGACGCCCGCGCGTCCACAACGCCGGTCTGCCGCCCGGCCAGTACGACGCGGGCGACGACTGGCCCGTCCTGTCCGCCGAGGTCACCCCCGATCTGGCGCCCGCGGACTGGTCCTTCCGGATCGACGGCCTGGTGGCCGCACCGCGCACCTGGGACTGGGCGGAGGCCCACGCGCTGCCCGCGTCGGCGTACGAGGGTGACATCCACTGTGTGACGAGCTGGTCGAAGTTCGGGGTGCGGTTCGGGGGTGTGTCCCTGGACGCGTTCCTCGACGCGGTGCGGCCCGACGCGTCCGCGACACACGCCGTCGCCTACTCCCACACCGGGTACACCACGAACCTGCCGCTCGCCGATCTGACCGGCGGACGGGCGTGGATCGCCTGGGAGTACGAGGGCCGGCCGCTGCCCGCCGAGCACGGCGGTCCGGCGCGGCTGCTGGTGCCGCATCTGTACTTCTGGAAGAGCGCCAAGTGGATCGCGGGGCTGCGGCTCCTCGACCACGACGAACCGGGGTTCTGGGAGCAGAACGGCTATCACGCGCGCGGGAACCCGTGGGAGGAACAGAGGTACTCCGGTGACTGAGCGCTCCGCTGAAAGTTCGGACTTCGTGCCGGTGACGCGGTTCGCGGTGCCCGGCCGGATCGCCGTCAGCAATCGCGCCGCCGCCCTCTGGCAGACGGCCACCCTCACCGAGGTCCGCCGGGAGACGCCCCAGGCGTCCACCTTCCGGTTCGCGGTGCCCGGCTGGGCGGGGCATCTGCCCGGCCAGCACCTGATGCTGCGACTGACCGCCGACGACGGCTACACGGCCCAGCGCCACTACTCGATCGCCTCGCCCCCGGACGACACCGGGCACATCGAACTGACCCTCGACCATGTCGAGGACGGCGAGGTCTCCGGCTGGTTCCACACGGTGGCCAAACCCGGCGACGAAGTGGAGGTGCGCGGCCCGCTGAGCGGCTTCTTCGCCTGGCCGGGCGACCGCCCCGCACTGCTGATCGGCGCGGGCTCCGGAGTCGTACCGCTGATGTCGATGGTCCGCCACCACCGCGCGCGGGACCTGTCCGTGCCACTGCGGCTGCTGGTGTCCGCGCGCGGCCCCGAGGATCTGATCTACGCGCGGGAGTACGGCTCCGAGACCACCCCCGTCTTCACCCGCCGGGCCCCCGAGGGCGTGCCGGTCGGACGACTGGCACCGGCCCATGTGACGCCCCTCCTGGACGCCGAACACCCCCCGGGCGGATGGGAGGCGTACGTCTGCGGCTCCAACGCCTTCGCCGAACACGCCTCACGGCTGCTCGTGGCGGCGGGCCAGCCCGTGGATCGGATCCGCGTCGAACGCTTCGGCTGAGGATCCCGCTCCTGGTGGTGCCCATGCGCCCGCCGGTGCCGGCCGCCGAGCAGTCGGCCGCGGGTGCGTGACGTACGCGCGCGGCTCCAACGCCTTCGCCGAACACCCGGCAGCGCCACGACTGCTGGTCGCGGCGAGCCGACCCGTGAACCGGATCTGAATCCGGCCCCCGGTGGCGGCCTCCCGACGTAACTGTGCGGCCCCGCACCTTCCCGTCCGCGCCAGAGGCCACGGCCACGGTGGTGCGCCGGATCCATGGGGGCGTGGGCCGGCCGTGTGCACGACCCCTCGTGCGCGGCTCCCGTTCGGTCGATGTCGCGCGCGACGATGGGTGGGTGGAGGTCCGGAGGGGAACGCGGGTGTACGGCTGGCGGTGGCGGCGCAATCCGCTGCGCCGTCGGTCGGACGTCGTGGAGGCGTGGACGGTGCTCGTCGTCGCCGTGGTGCTGTGCGTCGGCGCGCCCCTGGTCGGGGCCCTCGCGGCCCGGTGGGCGCACGACGAGGCGCGGGCGACGGCCGACGCACAGCGGGCGGAGCGGCATCAGGTGCGTGCGGTGGCCGTCGCCGGGCCCGGGGAGCCTTCGGCGCTCGTGGGCAGACAGCACCTGTACCGCGTACAGGTGCTGTGGACGGAGCCGGGCGCGGGGGCGCGTACGGCGACGGCGCACGTTCCGGCCGGTACGCGGCGCGGTGATGTCATCGACCTGTGGCTCGACGCGCAGGGGCAGGCCGTCGCACCGCCGCCCGGCGCAGCCGCGGTCCGGCAGCACGCGGTCGCGGTCGGGATCTGCGCCGCGGGTGCGACCGTCGGCGTCGCCCTCCTTGCCCGAAGCGCCGTACACCATACGTCCGTTCAGCGTCGGCTCGTGGAGTGGGAGCGCGCGTGGGCGCGTACGGAGCCGGAGTGGACGCGGCGTCGGGCGTGACGGGATCTACACGCGCTCCTGCATCCGGCGGGCGATCCTGCCGTGGTCGGTGAGCGCGTCCCGCAGGCCGGGCAGGACGGGCTCGCCCCGGTCGACCAGGACCCGTCCGGCGACAATCGTCGTCCACGCGCGCGCGGGTCCGCAGCGCAGCCACGCCTCCACGGGGTCGCTGAGCGCACCGGCGAGAGCGACCTCGTGCAGGTCCCAGACGACCAGGTCGGCACAGGCACCGGGCCGCAGATGCCCGATCTCGTCGGCGCGGCCCAGACAGCGTGCCGAACCCCGCGTGGCGATGTCGAGGGCGTCCCGCGCGGTCATCGCGCCGGGGCCGCCCCGGTAGCGGCCCAGCAGCAGGGCGCCGCGGGTCTCCATCCACAGGGAGGCGTGGTCGGTGGAGGCGGAGCCGTCGCAGCCGATGCCGACGGGCAGGCCCAGTTCGCGCATCTCCTTCACGCGCGCGGTGCCGCCGCCGATGAGCATGTTGGAGCTGGGGCAGTGCGCGACCCCGACGCCCGCTGCGGCCAGGCGGCGCAGTTCGGCGTCGTTGGGATAGATGCAGTGGGCGACCCAGGTGCGGTCGCTCATCCACCCGGCCTCCTCGAAGTACTCGACGGGCCGGCAGCCGTAGGTCTCCAGGCAGTAGGTGTCCTCGTCGTGGTCCTCCGCGAGGTGCGTGTGCAGGCGTACGTCGTGGCGCTCGGCGAGTTCGGCGGTGGCCGTCATCAGCTCCTTGGTCACCGAGAAGGGTGAGCAGGGGGCGAGCGCGACCCGGATCAGCGCGCCCGGCTGCGGGTCGTGGTGGGTCTTGATGAGGCGCTCGCTGTCGGCGAGGACCTCGTCCTCGGTCTGGGTGACGCTGCGGGGCGGCAGGCCGCCGTCCTCCACGGACCGGGTCATGGAGCCGCGCGTGGCGTGGAAGCGGAAGCCGATGTCGCGGGCGGCGCGGATCTCGGCGTCGACGAGTCCGGGGCGGGGGTGCACGTACAGGTGGTCGGAGGAGGTGGTGCAGCCGCCCATGAGGAGTTCGGCCATGCCGACGTACGCGGACACGTACGCCGCCTCCTCGTCGAGCGCCGCCCACAGCGGGTAGAGCGTGGTCAGCCAGTCGAAGAGGGTGCCGTTGACGGCGGGCGCGTAGGACCGCGTGAGGTTCTGGTAGATGTGGTGGTGCGTGTTGATCAGGCCCGGGGTGACCAGTCGCCCGGCCGCCGACACGGTCGTCCGGGCCTCGGGCTCGGTCCCGGCGGCGCCCACGGCGGTGACACGCCCGCCGTCGACGGCGACCCACCCGCCGGGAATCTCGCGCCCGCCGTCCACGACGAGCAGTTCGGCGTCCCTGACCAGCAGTTCCACAGGAGTCGACATGGTCGTCATCGTAGAGCGGCGCGAGCCCCTAGGGGATCTCGTCCGGGCCCGCGTCCGGGGCTCGTCCGGGGCCCGTCCGGGGCATGAGGCCTGGCGGGCGTCCAGGCCTCCCACGTACGGTGTGATCACCCGCAATCGCTTGCTGTCACCCCACAAAGGCGGTCCTGCATGGCACAGTTCGACCTCCCCCTCGACGAACTCCACGAGTACCGCAGCGCGTCCGTCGAGCCCGAGGACTTCGACGCCTTCTGGTCCAAGACCCTCCAGGAGGCCCGGGAACACGACCTGGACGCCCGCTTCGAGCCGGTGGACACGGGCCTGACCACGGTCGACGTGTACGACGTGACGTTCGCCGGCTTCGGCGGTCACCCGGTGAAGGGCTGGCTGCGGCTGCCCGCCGGTGCGTCCGAGCCGCTGCCGGTGGTCGTGGAGTTCATCGGGTACGGCGGCGGGCGCGGCCTGCCGCACGGGGACCTGCTGTGGGCGTCGACCGGCCGCGCCCACTTCGTCATGGACACCCGCGGCCAGGGCAGCGCCTGGGGCGGCGGCGGTGACACGGCGGACCCGGTGGGCAACGCGCCCGCGTTCCCCGGCTTCATGACCCGTGGCATCGACGCCCCCGAGAACTACTACTACCGGCGGGTGTTCACGGACGCGGTGCGCGCGGTGGAGGCCGCCCGTTCGCATCCCCTGGTCGATCCGGCGCGCACGGTGGCCATCGGCACCAGCCAGGGCGGCGGCATCACGATCGCGGTCGGCGGGCTGGTCCCCGACCTGGTCGCGATCGCCCCGGACGTGCCGTTCCTGTGCGACTTCCCGCGTGCGGCGACCCTCACGGACCGCCACCCGTACCGCGAGATCGGCAACTACCTCAAGACCCACCGGGGCCGCAGCGCCGACGTGCAGAACACGCTCGCCTACTTCGACGGCGTGCACTTCGCGGCACGCGGCCGGGCCCCGGCGCTCTTCTCGGCGGCCCTGGAGGACCAGACCTGCCCGCCGTCGACGGTCTTCGCGGCCTTCAACGCCTGGGCGCACGAGGACAAGAAGGTCGAGGTCTACGACTTCAACGACCACGAGGGCGGCGGCCCCTTCCAGGAGGCGACGAAGGTGAGGTGGCTGCGCTCGTACGCCTGACGGGCCCGTGGGCGGCTGCGGTCGGGGCAGCGGCAGGGAGAGCGGCAACGGCGACGGCCAACTCGTCGATTCCGATGACTTCCCCTCCCTTCCCCGCGATCCGACCAGTCGGTATGTTCGGCGGTGCCGGGTCACAGTGTCGTGGCCCGGTTTTCCGGCGGACGACGGAGGTCCCATGGCCGAGCACGTACCAGACGTTCACGGTGACTGCGACGCACGCTTCTCGGCGGTGCGGACGGCGTTCGAGGAGAACTTCCGCGAGCGCGGGGAACTGGGCGCGGCGGTGAGCGTCACGGTCGGCGGCGAGACGGTGGTAGACCTGTGGGGCGGCTGGGCCGACGCGGGCCGCACACGCGTGTGGGAGCGCGACACGCTCGTCAACGTGTGGTCGACGTCGAAGGGCCCGACGGCGTTGTGCGCGCACATCCTCGCCGACCGGGGCGTGCTCGACCTGGACGCCCCGGTGGCCACGTACTGGCCGGAGTTCGCGGCGGGCGGCAAGGAGGGTGTGCTCGTACGGCATCTGCTGTCGCACCGCGCGGGCCTGGCCGGTCTGCGTGAGCCCCACGCGCTCGCCGAGTTCTACGACTGGGAGCTGACGACCCAGCGGCTCGCCGCGATGGAGCCCTGGTGGGAGCCGGGGACGCAGTCCGGCTATCACGCGTTCACGTACGGCTTCCTGGTCGGTGAGGTGGTCCGCCGGGTGTCGGGGCTGCTGCCGGGTGCCTTCCTGGAGCGGGAGGTGACCGGGCCGCTGGGCGTCGACTTCACCATCGGGCTGCCGGAGAAGGAGGCGGGGCGGGCCGCCGAGCTGGTGCAGCCACCGGCCGCCTCGTCCAGTGAACAGGCCGCGATCTTCGCCCAGTTGACGCCCGCCGCGATCGCCGCCCTGGCCAATCCCGTTCTGGGCGCCGCCGAGGCGAACAGCCCCGAGTGGCGGGCCGCCGAGGTACCGGCCGCCAACGGCCACGGCACGGCCCGCGCGATCGCCGCGCTGTACGGCGTCTTCGCCGGGCAGGGCTCGTACGGCGGACAGCGCGTCCTCTCCCCCGAGGCGGCCGAGCGGGTGCGCGAGGGGCAGGGCAGCTGCCGCGACCTGGTGCTCGGCGCGGGTCTCGGCCACGAGACGGAGATCGGGCTGGGGCTGTGGCTGAGTGGCCCGGGCGGCTCGTACGGGCCGAACCCGAGGGCGTACGGCCATGACGGCTTCGGCGGTTCCTGCGGGCTGGCCGACCCGGAGGCGGGCGTGTCGCTCGGGTACGTCATGAACCGCATGGGGCCGCATATCGCCGACGACCCGCGGAAGATGGCGCTGATCGACGCCCTTTACGGGGCGCTCTGACCCGGCTGCCCACGACTGCGCCGAGGAGTGCTGAAGGCCTACCCGGCCGGTGTCCGCGTCGCCACCACCATCCGGCAGCGCGGACTGCCGTCCGGTCGCCGTCCGAACTCGGGGAGCGCACAGGTCTCCACGTCGAAGCCGGCGCGGGTCAACTCCCTGCGTACGTCGGCCAGTCGGAAGGCCCGGTAGTACATGACGAACGGCGGCTTCCACACGGCGTTGCGCACCCGCATCACCGCGTCGAAGCCGAGGAGCGCCCAGTAGGCGCGCGTTCCCGGGCGGGCCGGTGCCACGACGGGGAAGGCGAAGCGCCCGCCCGGCCGCAGTACGGAATGGACCTGGGCGAACAGCCCCGGCAGCTCACCCGGCAGGAAGTGCCCGAACGCCCCGAAGCTGACGACCAGATCGAAGGCGGGGGTGGGTGCGGCTGTCGTGGCGAAGGGCAGGGCGCGGGCGTCGCCGCGTACCAGGGAGACGCGGGGCCCGCCGGTCCGCTCACCCGCCCCGGTCCGCTGCCGGGCCACCTCCAGCATGCCCGCGCTGATGTCGATCCCGGTGACGCTCCCCCGGCACACCCGCTCCAGTACGTCCAGACCGGCGCCGGTGCCGCAGCACAGGTCGAGGCCGTCGTCGAAGGGCCCGAGGCCGCCGAGCGCCGACGCCACGGCGTCGAGGATCGTGTCCGGCGTACGGAACGGGGTGTGGTCGAACTTCGGTGCGAGCAGGTCGTAGCCGTGCTCGACGGACGACAGCGCCTGTACGGCGAGTTCACGGAGGGTGGGACCTTCGGGGCTGAACATCGGCTCAGCTTAGGGGGAGAGCGGGCGGATCGCTCAGGCCGTCGGGCCCGCCCGAGCGGGCCCCTGGCCTCCCTGCCGGGGACGGCTCACCCCACGGTCAGCGTGATCGCTCCGGCGTACGTCTGCCCGGCCGTGACGGCTGTGACGGTCCCGTCGACGGTCATGGTCAGCTTCTTGCCGCCGGGTGCCTCGACCACCGCGTCGGCCGCGAGGGTGAGCTTCGTCAGGTACGAGGTGCCGGTGACCGTCCAGGCGGAGCCGGCGCCCAGCTGGACGATCACCCCGTTGTTGACGGCCGCCTGCTTCGTGTTGGTGACCTCGCCCAGCTCGTAGAAGGTGGAAGCGTCGATGGTGGAGACGTAGTGCTGGGTCCTGGAGGCCGAGATGACGCCCTTCACGCTGCTGTCGTCGAAGGTGAGGACCAGGTTCTTGCCCTTGCGCATGCCGTTGTAGAAGTCGCCCTTCAGCGCGATGGAGGTGAAGGTGGCGGCTCCGTCGGCGGTGTGGACGGCGGTGACGTCGAAGGTGGTGTCCTCGGCCGGGTCGCCGGTGGGTTCGGTGTAGACGCCGACGTTCATCATCTTGCCGTCGACGGGGACCGGTCCCGGGTCGTCCAGCTCCATCATCTGAAGGACGATCCCGTTGCGCGGGTTGAGCCGGGCGCCCTGCGAGCCGTCGACGGTGATGGTGGTCTGCTGCCCCTTGTTGAGGAAGGTGGCCTTCTCGGAGTTGATGACGGTCCCGCCGTCGAGCGTCAGCGTTCCGGCACCGAAGAACATGTAGCCGAAGTGCCCCGAGTTCACGACCGTGTTCCGGGCCGGTACGGCCTTCAACTCGGTCTTGGTCAGACCGAGTTCGAGTTCGGTGTTGAGTGCGGCGACGGCTGCGGGCGTGCTGTCGCCGTAGTGGACGACGGCCGCCGGGCCCGCGATGATCGTCGCGTAGCTGCCCACGTCGAACCGCGAGCCGAGGACGCGGACGGTCGCGTCGCCGATGGCGTAGGTGCCGTAGCCGTACGAACCGGTGTTGCCGACATGGCTGTTGACGACCGTCAGCTTGAGACCCCGGCCGCCCTCCACGGACAGCGCGCCCCAAGTCTCCGAGAAGACCGTGGAGTTGACATAGGTCGCCCGGCTGTTGGCCCCGATGAGGTTGGTGGCGCGGACGTTCCCGTCGAGGCCCAGCATCCAGGGCACCGACTGCATGTACGGCGTCTCGACGGTGGCCTGGTAGTCGGCGGGCAGGACGCCGTTGCGGGTGTGGATCCGGGAGTTCTTGACGACGACGTTCGCACCGGCGTCCGCGATGACACCGGTACGCACGACGCCCTTGGTCGCGATCCGGGCGCCGTCGAGCACGAGCTTGGTCGCCGATCCGGCGCCGACGACTGCGGCTCCGTACCCGGCGAAATCGGAACGCCCGTTCCCGGTGAAGGAGATGACGGGCCGCTCCAGCGTGTAGTCGGCGTCCTTCACATACACGCCGTCGAAACACTCGCCGGTCGAGGTGATCGACACGTTCTTCGCCACGGAGTCGGCGAGCCGACCCCCGATGACGCTGGTCAGCACGGACTTGGCGCGCGCTACGCCGTCGGCGTCCACGTAAAGGGCCTGCCGGAAGGGGAAGGTGAGCGTCTCGTAGGTCACCGGGTTCGCCTCGGCCACCGTGAGGACGACATCGCCCCGGTAGGTACCGGCCTGGATCAGCGTCTCCGTACCGCCCGTCTCGGTCAGCAATTGACCCGTCTCCACGCCGTCGACGGTCAGGGTGACGCTGTAGCCGTCGGGGGCGACGATCTTTCCGCCCTCGGCGATGGACAGTCGGTCCACGCGGGTGGTCGCGGACAGCTCGTACGTCTCCCCGGCGGCGACCGTGATCCGCGCGCCCCGCGCGGTCGCCGGCGCGGCGCTCACGGAGGCCACCGGGACCAGTACGGCACCGGCGGTCGCGGTACCGGCGATGAGGATCGAACGTCGGGTGATCAGCGTCATGGCATGCCTTCCCAGGGATCGAATGCGCGGTGCGGTCCGAGTGGACGCAGATGCGGAATCGCGCAGAGTGACTGTCCGGCCGCCTCAACACGGCGGCCACGGCTCGGACTTGAGGCCCGATGAAGCACTCCCGGGAGTGAATCAGCCCTGCACAACGGGGAGAAGGGGCCCGGCGCACCCATCCCGGAACCCGATGCCTCGGATCGCACGGCCCGGTCCATGACATTCACACAGCGTGTCCATAAGGGCCTGCTGATCAGGGCACCATCGGTCGGCTACGCCGGGGCGATCATCCCCGCCGACAGGTCGATGTCCGCCCCGCACAGGCCCGGCATCGCGAGCATCGCCAGCAGGGCGCGGGCCACCTCGTCCGCTTCCACCAAGCGGCCCAGTGCGGCCCGGGAGGCGAAGTCACGTTCCGCCTCCTCCGGAGTACAGCCGGTCAGTTCGGCAGTCAGGCGGAAGTTGCGGTCCATGCGTGGGCCTCGAACCGGGCCCGGGGAAAGGGAGTTGACCGCGACGCCCTGGGGGCCTGCCTCGCCCGCGAGGGTGCGGGTGAGGCCGAGGAGGGCCATCTTCGACGCCGTGTACGGGGTGCGGTGGAGCAGGGGGCGTTTGCCGCTCACCGAGGCGATGTTGACGATGTCGCCTCGGCCCGCCGCCAGCATGGGCGGCAGGAAGGCCCGGCACATCAGGTAGACGCCCCGGACGTTGGCGGCGAACACGTCGTCCCACTCGTCCGGTTCGATGTCGACGAGCGGCTTCACGGGGCCCGCGACGCCCGCGTTGTTCACCAGCAACGACACGTCCTCGTCGGCCAGTTGGGATGCCAGCGCGCTTACCGAGTCGGGGGCGGAGACGTCGCACACCGCCGTACGCGCCTCGCCGCCCTCCTTGGTGATCCGGTCCGCCGCGTCCGCGAGGGCGGTCTCGTCTCGGCCGACGAGGATCACCCGGGCGCCCGCGTCCGACAGCGACGACGCGAACGCCCGCCCGAGCGGTCCTCCCCCGCCCGTGATCAGTGCCGTACGCCCGTGCAGGCTCATGCGACGCCGTTCCACGGCAGGGCGTCACCCTCGGCCTTCGCCGCGCGTACGTCGCCGGAGCGAGCGTGGCCCTCGAACAGCTCGACGCGGGAGGCGCGCCCGCAGAGGCGGCCGAGCAGGGCCTGCGAGGCGGTGTCGGTGACCTCCTGGTACGTCACCGTCTTGAGGTACTTGCCCACCCAGAGGCCGCCGGTGTAGCGGGCGGCACCGCGTGTGGGCAGGACGTGGTTGGTGCCGATGACCTTGTCACCGAAGGACACGCAGGTGCCCTCGCCGAGGAACAGGGCGCCGTACTGGGTCATCTTCTCCAGGGCCAGGCGTGGTTCGGCGGTGAGGACCTCGACGTGTTCGAAGGCGAAGTCGTCGGCGAGTGCGTACATCTCGTCCAGGGTGTCGACGACGTGCACCTGGCCGTGGTCGCGCCAGGCCGGTCCGGCGAAGTCGCGGGTCGGCATGCCGGGCAGGAGCCGTTCCACCTCGGCGATCGTCCGCTCGGCGACCTCGCGGGAGGTGGTGATGAGGACGGCCGGGGAGTCGGGGCCGTGTTCGGCCTGGGAGAGCAGGTCGACCGCGCAGACGAACGGGTCGGCGTCCTCGTCGGCGAGGACGAGGATCTCGGTGGGCCCGGCGAACAGGTCGATGCCGATCCCGCCGAACAACTGCCGCTTGGCCTCGGCCACATAGGCGTTGCCGGGTCCGGCGATCAGGTTCACGGGCCGCATCGAGTCCGTCCCGACCGCCATCGCGGCGACAGCCTGTACTCCGCCAAGGAGCCAGATCTCGTCGGCGCCCGCCAGGTGCATCGCGGCGACGGTCGCGGCCGGGATCTCGCCACGGATCGGCGGCGTGCAGGCGACGACTCGCGGTACACCCGCGACCTTCGCCGTGACGATGGTCATGTGGGCGGAGGCGGTGAGCGGGTAGCGGCCGCCCGGGATGTAGGCGCCTGCCGCCTTCACGGGGATGTGCTTCTGGCCCAGCCGGACGCCCGGCAGCGTCTCGACCTCGAACTCCCGCATGGAGTCCAGCTGTTGGCGGGCGAAGGCGCGGACCTGGTCCTGCACGAAGCGGATGTCGGCGATGACCTGCTCGGGCACCGACGCGACGATCTTCTCGACCTCCTCGTCGGAGAGCCGGAAGGAGTCCGGGCTCCAGTTGTCGAACTTCTCGGAGTACTCGCGCACGGCCGCGTCACCGCGTTCACGGATGTCCGCGATGACGCCGGTCACGGTCTCCCGCACCTGGGCGAGGGAGGCGGCGACTTCGGACCTCGGTACGGCGTGCTTCAGGATCTCTGCCACAACTGCGGCCTTTCCGTGGGTAGTTCGGTTCAGACGGGCGGCGCGGTGAACAGCACGTCGGGGTCGTTGAACTGCTCCTTGGCGACCGACTCGCTCATCGGATCGGCCGTCCCCCACTGGTCCTGGGTGATCGGATCGTCGACGTCATGGCGGCCGGGGTGCCACAAGTCCTCTTCGAGGACGGCGAGTTCGGTCGTGTACTCGACGGTGTTGCCGTGCGGGTCGTGGAAGTAGGAGAAGGTGTTGTCGCCGGCCAGATGTCGGCCGGGCCCCCAGGTGAGCCGGGTCCCGGCACGCAGCGCACGGCCCGTCCCGCGCATGTACTCCTCGACGCCCCGCATCTCGAACGAGGCGTGATGCAGGGAGACATGGGGGCCGCGCGCGATGGCGAAGGAGTGGTGGAGGGGGCTGCACCGCAGGAAGTACATGAGGTCGCCCATGTGGGTCGAGTAGAGGGTGTCGGTGAGCCGGAAGCCGAGGTGCCGGACATAGAAGTCCCGCAGCCCTTCCGGGTCCTGGGAGTTCACGACACAGTGCGAGAGCCGTACCGGGATGGCCTCGCGTTCCTCGATCTTCCGGTGTGCGCGGGTGGCGACGTCGGCCGACACCTCGACGACCCGGCCGTCCGGGTCGAAGAAGCGGAAGCCGTAGCCGCCGCCGGGGGTGTCCAACGCCCTTGGTTCATGGACCAGTTGGACACCTGCGCTGCCTAGCCGTACCGCCAGCTCGTCGACGGCGGCCGGTGTCGCGGCCCCGAAGGCGATCAGGTCCATCCGCTTCCGCTCGTCCTGGCGGATCCGCACGATGTACTGCTCGGGGCTGCCCTCGGCGGCGAAGAACGCGATGCCGTTGTCGTCGGCGACCTCGGTCAGGCCCCAGGTGCTGCCGTAGAAGGCGCGCTGGGTGGCGAAGTCCGGTACGGCCAGGTCGACATGGCGCAGATGGGTGATGGGCTGGAAGGGAGTGTCCAGGGTGCTCATGCGTCGCTCCTGACGGTGTTGCGCTGGTGGCCCAGGCCGGTGATCTCCGACTCCACGACGTCCCCGGGTTTGAGGAAGACGCCCCAGTGCGCGCCGTTGCCGGCAGGGGAGCCGGTGAGGAGCAGGTCGCCGGGGCGCAGGGTGGTGGTCGTGGAGACGTACGCGATGAGCCGCGGGATGTCGAAGATCATGTCCTTGGTGGACTCGTCCTGGCGCACAACTCCGTTGTGGCGCAGGGTGATCCGCAGGTCGGAGGAGTCCCCGACGAAGGCGGCCGGGACGAGGAAGGGGCCGGTCGGCAGGAACGTGTCGGCGTTCTTGGCGGTGAACCAGTCCGTGCCGATGGCCTTCAGATCGGGCCGGTAAAGGCGGTCGCGGGTGGTGAGGTCGTTGCAGATCGTGTAGGCGGCGACGTACTCCATCGCGTCCTCGGTGCGGATGTTCCTGCCCGACTTCCCTATGACCAGGGCGAGTTCGAGTTCCCAGTCGTGCTGTTCACCGAGTGCGGGGAGCACGATGTCGTCGTACGGGCCGCACATCGCGCGCGGCGAGCCGAGGAAGACGTACGGGACGCCGTTCCGTGCCCGTACGTCCATCATCTTCTCGGCGTCGGCGCGGGCCTCCTCGGGTGTCGCGCCGTGCACGCTCTCCTTCTCGGCGGCGACCAGATCGACCACGTGCTTGCGGTAGTTGGCGCCGCTCTGGAGGATCTGGCCGGGTTCGACCGGGGCCAGGACGCGAACCGCCGCCAGGTCGAGCCAAGGGCCGTCGGCGGCCGCGGCGAGGTCGTGGAGGCGGGGCAGCCAGGTGTCCCAGTCCTCGACGATCGCGCGCACGGAGGGCGCGAGGTCGGTGAGGTCGCGCACCCTCGGCCCCACGACCAGGCCCGGGAACGTGCCGTTGCCGGCCTCGAAGGTGCCCAGGGCGAACGGGCCAGCGTGGGAGGGGGGTCGGTCGGACACGGGCGGTCTCCTCGTACGACGTACGGGCGGGCGGACTGGTGAAAGCGGGGGCGTTGGCTGCCATTGACGCTAGGCAGCGCTGCCCGGCGGCGGAAATGGTGATTGGCGATGCCTGGCATCAGCGGCCCGTACGGCCCGTGATCAGCGGCCCATCGCCGTGCGCAATGGATGACGTGCCCCTTGCCGATGCCTCGATCCGTTGACCCTGCATCCACCGCCCACGCAGGCTCGGACCACCCACCGAACCCGGCGAGTGAGCCAAAGGGGCGCGACGGTGTCGAGGGGGCGAGCGCGCGGAGGCCCTGACGAAGGAAGGGCTGAGCACGGTCGCCCCCTCGACACCGTCTGTAGCGCCCCGGAGGCGAACCGAGCCCTAAGAAAGAAGCGAGACAGTCGTGATCGTCGAGCATGCCGAGCTGGCCGTCGAAGTCGGTCGTGAGCAGGCGTTCGAGGAGGCCTACGAGAAGGCGCGCCTCGTTCTCGCCGAGGCGGACGGGTTCCGCTGGACCGAGCTGCTGCGCTGCGAGGAGCGGCCGGACACCTATCTGCTGCTGGTCGGCTGGGAGTCCGTCGCCCACCACACGGTCGGGTTCCGCGAGTCCGAACGCTTCGCCCGCTGGCGTGCGCTGGTCGGCCCGTTCTTCGCCGCGCCGCCGGTGGTCGAGCACTACAGCGAGCGCGCCGCCCGCTTCACCGGCTGACCTCTGCCGGCCACCCCCTACCTCTACCTCCCCCTACGTTCGCAAGGATCCCCATGCCCGTTGAAAAGGTGCTCGTCGTCGGCGGCGGCATCACCGGAAGCGTGCTGTGCCTCGCGCTGGCCCAGCGCGGTGCCGAGGCCGAGCTGGTGGAACTGTCGCCCCAGTGGTTCGGGGTGGGGCACGGCATCACCCTCCAGGGCAACGCCCTCAAGGCGCTGCGTTCCGTGGGCGTACTGGAACGGGTGCTGGCCCGGGCGGTGCCGTTCGACATCATGCGGCTGCGACACGCCGACGGTGAGCTGCTCACCGAGCTGCCGACGCCCCACACCGGTGGGCCCGAACTGCCGTCCACGGCAGGGGCGTTGCGCACCGATCTACAGAACGCGCTGTGCGACGCCGTGCACGCGCACGGGGTACGGGTCCGGCTCGGGCTGACCGTCGAGCGGCTCGACCAGGCCTCCGACCACGTCGACGTCACCTTCACGGACGGCTCGACCGGGCGGTACGACCTGGTGGTCGGCGCCGACGGCATCAACTCGCGGATGCGCGGACAGATCGGTATCGACACGCGGCCCCACCCGGTCGGTATGTCGATCTTCCGGGTCGTCGCCGACCGCCCCGCCGAGATGGACTGTGCGGAGGTGTACTACGGCGGCCCCCGCTACAAGGCCGGCTACAGCCCGATCTCCCCGGACCAGTGCTACGCCTACCTCCTCGACGAGAACCTCGACGCCTCCCTCGTCGGCCCCCGCGCCCCCCTCGGGCTGCTGCGCGAGCGCGGTACCGGGTACGGCGGCACCTGGGGCAAGATACTCGCCTCGCTGCCCGACGACACGGCGGTCGACTACCGCTGGATCGAGGCGATCCTCGTCGACGAACCCTGGCATCGCGGCCGTACGGTGGTGATCGGCGACGCCGCGCACGCGTGCCCGCCGCTCATCGCGCAGGGCGCGGCGATGTGCGCGGAGGACGCGGTGCTGCTGGCCGAACTGGTGACCGGGGACGAGCCGGTGGACCTGGCCCTGGAGCACTTCATGGCGCGACGGCTGCCGAGGGTGCGGATGGTGCTGGAGAACTCGCTCCAGCTGGCCGCGTGGGAGATCGCCCCGGGCACACCGGGCGCCGACCCGGCGGGCATCATGTCGCGGACGCTGAACTCCCTGACGGCGGCGGCGTGAGCGGCCCCGTCGTCGACTTCCACGGGCATCTCGCGGTACCGGACGCCGACGCGCTGTGCGCGGGTACGCCCGGTCTCGCCGCCGAGTTCGCCGCCGAACAGCGCGCCCACTCCCCCGCCTCCCTCACCGTCAACCGGGCCCAACTCCAACGACTGGCCCCCAAGTTGACGGACGTCGGCGCACGCCTCGCCGATCTCGACGCGATGGGCGTGGACGCCCAGGTGGTCGGCCCGATGCCGATGCACCATTACTGGGCCGACACCGACCTCGCCGCACGCCTGTCCCATACCGTCAACGAAGCGGTGGCCGCGCACTGTGCCGAGGCGCCGGAGCGGCTGTACGGGCTCGGCACGGTTCCGCTCCAGCACCCGGAACTCGCGGTCGCCCTGCTGGGCGCGGCGGTCGTCGACCACGGCCTGTACGGGATCAGCGTGTCCACAACCGTCGAGGGGCGGGAGCTGGCCGATCCCGCGCGCGACATGGTGTGGCGGCGGGCCGAGGAGCTGGGCGCGGTCGTGTTCGTGCATCCGTGGGGCTGCTCGCTCGGCGCCCGCCTGGCCACCAACTACCTCGGCAACACGGTCGGACAGCCGGTCGAGACGACGGTCGCGCTCTCGCATCTCATCTTCACCGGCGTCCTCGACCGCTTCCCCCGCCTCAAGTTGGTGGTCGCGCACGGCGGCGGCTATCTGCCGACGTACATCGGGCGCTCCGACCACGCCTGGCGGGTCCGCGAGGACGCGCGCGGGTGTGTCGAGCCGCCGAGCACGTATCTGCGGCGCATGTGGTTCGACTCGCTCGTCTACACCCCGCGCGCGCTGCGCCAACTGGTCGAGGAGGTGGGCGCGGACCGGGTCGTCCTGGGCACGGACTACCCCTTCGACATGGGCGTGGACGACCCGCTCGACCGCCTGGACGCCTCCGGGCTCATCGCCGCGGACCGGTCCGCCGTCGCCGGGGGCAACGCCTACGACCTGCTGCTGAAAGGACGCGTCCGATGAACTCCGGCCCGAACCCTGGTCCCACTCTCGGCCCCATCGAGGAAGAGCTCGCCAAGGCTCGTTCCGCGTACCGCAATTGGGGGCGCTGGGGCCCGGACGACGTACTCGGCACCCTCAACCACGTCGACGACGCGATGCGTGCGCACGCGGTGGGTCTGGTGCGGCGCGGGCGGCCCTTCTCGCTCGCGCAGGAGTTCAACGAGCAGGGCCCGCAGCGCGGTTTCCGGGGCCGGATCAACCCCGTGCACTACATGAAGGACACCGGTTCGGACGCGGCGGCGGGCACACAGGGCTTTCCGCACGGGTTCGGCGGCGCCGACGACCATGTCGTGATGCCGCTCCAGGCGTCCACGCAGTGGGACGGGCTCGGCCACATCTTCGACAACAAGCAGGCGTGGAACGGCCGTTCATGCACGATCGTGAACGGCGACGGCGACTCCGTCACCGGCATCGAGCACATGAAGGACGCCTTCACCGGACGTGGTGTCCTCCTCGACGTCGGCCGCGCGATCGGCGACGAACACGGCGAACTCCCCGACGGTTTCCCCATCCTGGAGGAGCATCTGCGGGCCACGATCGAGGCCCAGGGCGCCACTTCGACGGTCCGCCGCGGCGACCTCGTCCTCGTCCGCACGGGCCAACTGGGCCGCGTACGACGGCTCGGCGACTGGGGCGGCTACGCGGCTGGCGACGCCCCCGGCCTCTCCTTCACCACCCTCGGCTGGCTGCACCGTACGGAGATCGCCGCAATCGCCTCCGACACCTGGGGACTTGAGGTGCGACCGTACGAGTTCGCCGAGCGGGCGATGTCCCCGCTGCACCAGATCGCGATTCCCAACATGGGCCTGCCACTGGGCGAGATGTGGGACCTGGAGGAGCTGTCGGAGGACTGCGCGGCGGACGGTGTGTACGAATTCCTGTTGGTCGCGGCGCCGTTGCCGGTGACCGGCGCGGTGGGCGCCCCCGTCAACCCGATCGCGGTCAAGTGAGTACGGCATCGATGAACACCAACCGTTTCTCCGGCACCCTCCACCTCCCCGGTGACGAGGACTTCGACGAGGCCTGCTTCGGGCGTGTCTTCAACGCCCGCCGACCGTCGGACCGTTCACCGGCCGCCGTACTGCGGGCGGCGACCGAGCAGGACGTCGTGGAGGGCGTACGGCTGGCCCTGGAGCGGGGCTGGCAGGTCGCCGTCCGTTCCGGCGGGCACAGCTGGGCCGCCTGGTCGGTGCGTACGGACGCGCTGCTGATCGACCTCGGGGATCTGCGCGAGATGACGTACGACGACACGACCGGGATCGTGACGGCCACCCCCAGCGTCAAGGGCGGCGATGAACTCAACCCGTTCCTGGGCGAGTTCGGCCGGTTCTTCAACGGCGGGCACTGCCCTTCGGTCGGCATCGGAGGCTTCCTCCTCCAGGGCGGCCAGGGCTGGAACGCGCGCGGCTGGGGCTGGGCGGCGGAGAACCTCGTGGCGATCGATGTCGTCACCGCCGAGGGTGAGTTGGTCCGCGCGGACGAGACGACGAACTCCGACCTGTTCTGGGCGGCGCGGGGAGCCGGCCCGGGTTTCTTCGGCGTCGTCACCCGCTTCCACCTCCGCACGCGTCCCCTGCCGAAGCATCTGGCGCACACGGTCCACGCGTACCCGGTCGCCCTCTTCGACGAGGTGATGTCCTGGCTGCACGGGATGCACCACACGGTGTCGGACCTGGTCGAGATCGTCGCCCTCACCCAGACCCCACCCGGCCACGACGAGCCGTTGCTGCTGGTCACAGGCGTGTCGATGACCGACACCGCCGAGCAGGCCGCCGAGGCGCTGGCGCCGCTGCACACGAATCCGTACGCCGACCGGGCCGTCTTCCGCGTCGAGGCGCAGCCGACCACGCTCGCCGAGCAGCTCCAGGGCCAGCGGAGCGCGAACCCCGAGGGGTATCGCTATCTCGTCGACAACGCCTGGCTGACCGGGCCCGCCGAGGAGGTCGTACCGGCCATCCGGAAGGCGTTCACCGAGCAGCCCACTCGACAGACGTTCACGATCTGGTTCTCGATGGCCCCGCTGCATGAACTCCCCGACATGGCCTTCTCGTTGCAGTCGGAGATCTACTGCGCCACCTACGTCGTGCACGACGAGCCCGAGCGGGACGCCGAGTTGCGGGCCTGGCTCGACGACGCGATGGCGGACATGGAGCCGGTGACCGCCGGCCAGTACCTCGGGGACTCCGACTTCACCGTCCGGCAGGTCAGGTTCATGGGCGACGCGCAGTGGCGGCGGCTGCGCGAGATCCGGGCCGTCCGCGACCCGAAGGGCCTCTTCGCCGGGTATCTGAGCGCCGGGGCCGTCACCAACACCAACCACTGGGAGCAGTGAGGCATGCGGTTCGCGACATACGAGTACGCGGGCGTGGAGCGCGCCGGTGCCGTCCAGGGGCAGACCATCCATCCGCTGCCGGACGGTGTCACCGTCCTCTCGCTCGTCGAGACGGAGACACTGCACGCGGCCGGGGCCGAAGCACTGGGCCGGGCAAGCGAATTGACGGTGGATCAGGTGCGGCTGCTGCCGCCGCTCAAACCGCCGTCCATCCGGGACTTCGTCGGCTTCGAGGCGCACATCGAGGGGGTCTCCAAGTCCCTCGACGGGCTGGAGCACGTGCCCGAGGAGTGGTACCGGGCGCCCAACTTCTACTTCACCAATCCGCACGCGGCCTACGGCGCTCACGACGAGGTGCCGATTCCGGCGGGCTGCTCGGTGCTCGACTTCGAGCTGGAGGTGGGCGTGGTCATCGGGCGGGCGGGGCGTGACCTCACGCCCGAGCAGGCCCGTGAGCACATCGTCGGCTATCTCGTCTTCAACGACTGGTCTGCGCGTGACCTTCAGAAACCGGAGAAGAATCTTGGCCTCGGCTTCTCCAAGGGCAAGGACTTCGCCAACACGCTCGGCCCGTTCCTGGTCACGGCGGACGAGGTGGACGACCGCAGGGACGCCGACGGCTTCCTCGATCTGGAGATGACCGCGACCCTGAACGGCGAGCTGATCGGCCGGGACACTCTTGCCAACGTCTCCTGGACCTTCGAGGAGATGATCGCCTACGCGGCCCGTGACGCCTGGGTGCGCCCCGGTGACATCCTCGGCTCGGGCACCTGCGGCTGGGGCGCCCTGGCGGAGTTCTGGGGCCGCGTCGGCGAGCGCACTCCCCCGCCGCTGGCCCCCGGCGACGAGGTGACACTCACCGTGGAACGCCTCGGCAGCCTCTCCAACCGCATCGTCACCGGACGTACGGACGTGTACCTTCCACGCGCCCGAAAGCGGGGCCGCACCCCACGGCCGTAGCACGGAATCCTGTGCGTCCGCCGAGCCGGGCCTGTGTCCTGCCCATGCGGGCGCAGGCCCGCCGACCTGCGCGTATTCCCGGGCGCGATGGCTCGCATCCGCGTTTCTGAGAATGCGCGCACGGACCTTCCTCATGACGTCCTCCCGAAGTTACGCTCCGGTTTCACGGCCGTACGACGATGTGGCCGGCGCCTGCCGCCAGGCGTGACGGAAGGGGACATCCGTGGGTCTGGGAGCGATCGATCTCAATCTTCTGGTGGCGCTGGAGGCCCTGCTGGAGGAGAAGAACGTCACGCACGCCGGCGTCCGGCTCTCCACCAGCCAGTCCGCGATGAGCGGCTCGCTCGCCCGGCTGCGCCGCCACTTCAACGACGAGCTGCTGGTCCGCGTGGGCCGCGAGTACGAGCTGACCCCGCTGGCCGAGCGGCTGCTGCCCGTCGTACAGGCGTCCCTGTACAAGGCCGAGGAGGCCCTGTCGCTGACCCGGCGCTTCGACCCGGAGCGCAGTCGGCAGCGGTTCTCGGTGGTGATGTCGGACTACGTGATGACGGTGTTCGTCGAGCCGCTGCTGCGGGCCATCGCGGACGAGGCGCCCGGCGTACGCATCGACTTCCACCCCCTGGTGCACGGCCAGCCGGAGAACGAGACCCATCTGCGCTGCCACGATCTGATGGTCGTACCGCTCGGCTACCGGCTGCCCGGGATCAGCGAGGCCGTCATGCACGACCGGTTCGTCTGCATCGTGGACCCCGACAACCCGCGCCTCGTCGACGGCCGGCTCACGCTCCGTGACCTGGCCGACATGCCGCATGCCGCCTCCGCGTTCGGCAAGAGTCAGACGCCCGCGGACCGGCAGCTGGAGACCCTCGGCATCGTGCCGAAGGTGCAGGTCAGCGCACCGGGGTTCAGTGTGCTGCCGTTCCTGGTGGGCGGCACCGACCTGGTCGCCCTCGTGCCCGAGCGGCTCGCCCGGCGCTACGAGGGCTTCGCGCGCTGTGTCGCCGTACCGACGCCGTTCCCGGACGTACCTCTCGTGGAGGCCATGTACTGGCACCACAACCGGCACTCCGACCCGGCGCACCGCTGGCTGCGCGAGACCATGCGCAGGGTGGGCGCCTCGCTGGACGAGGAGCCGTCGACCGACGGTACCGAGGCGATCGTGGACACGGATGCCAGCCATGAGGAACGCGCGTTTCCGGATCTGGCCCCCGCTTCCTAGCGTGGCAGGGGAAGACCCCTAGCCTCCTGGAGGAACCGTGAGCCGTACGCGTCTGGCCGGCCGTACCGTCGTCGTCACCGGAGCCGCGCAGGGACAGGGCGCCGCCGAGGTGTCGGCGGCCGCCCGGGAGGGCGCGTCGGTGATCGCGACCGACGTCCTCGACGAGCCCGGCGAGAAACTCGCCGCTTCCCTGCGCGCCGACGGCCTCGACGTCACCTACCGGCACCTGGACGTGTCGTCGGAGGACGACTGGGCGACCCTCGCGGCCTCGCTGGACGTCGTGCACGGGCTGGTGAACAACGCGGGCATCGCCGTACGGGCCCGGCTCGGGCACGTCGAACTCGCCGACTGGAACCGGGCGTTCGCGGTGAACACGACGGGTGCGCTGCTCGGCATCCAGGCACTGACTCCGCTGATGCCGACCGGTTCGTCGATCGTCAACGTCGGCTCGGTGGCAGGTCTCACCGCTCACCACGCGGTCGCGTACACGGCGAGCAAGTGGGCGCTGCGGGGCCTGTCGCGAGTGGCCGCACTGGAGTTGGCGCCGCGTGGCATCCGTACGAACGTGATCCACCCCGGGTACATCGAGACGCCGCTGATGGCTACCGCGAACCCGGTGTTCGTGAGCGCACATCTCGCGATGACGCCTCAAGGCCGTCCCGGCACCACGGACGAAGTGGCGCCCCTGGTCGTGTATCTCCTGTCGGACGAGGCGTCGTACGTCAACGGCGCGGAGATCACGGTGGACGGCGGTTACGCGGCACACGGTGGCGTGAAGGCGATCACGAACGCGCTCGACGCGTCCTGACGAACGCCTTTGGTTCATGTGCGAACGAGGAGGAGGCCGGGGCGGGTGCCCCGGCCTCCTCCTCGTGTACGCCCTACGGATCACGCGGTCGCGGGCTGCACCGCCGCCTCCCCGGTCGCGTCGACCTCCGACCGGGCCGTGTTCTTGCGGACCAGCAGCAGCGTGACGACCGCGCCGAGCAGTGAGGCGCAACCGCAGATCACCACGCCCAGCGCCATGCCGTGGGCGAGGGCATCCTGCGCGGCGGCCCGGGCGCTCTCGCTGCCCGCGTTGACGACGGCGAGCGGTCCGGCCGCCGCCTCCATCCCGGCGTCGGCCCCGCTGAGCTTGCCGACCAGGGCGGAGGACGCGGCGCTCATCGCGATCGTGCTGATGACGGCCGGGCCGAGGCCCTGCCCGAACTCACGGACGAGACTGGTGGCACCGCTGGCCATGCCGGTCATGTGGATCGGTACGGCGTTGACGGCGGCGGAGGTCAGCGAGGAGACCACGCAGATGAAGCCGACGCCGAGCAGCAGCACCGGGCCGATGAAGGCCGCGAGGGAGGTGGTGGTGATGGGCAGGGCGGCGATCCAGAACTGACCGGCGGCCATGGGCAGCAGACCGCCCATCAGCAGCCAGCGGGCGTCGATCCTGGTCAGCATTCTGCTCAGCACAGGGGCGAGGAGCAGCGGGATCAGCTGGAGGATGACGAAGGGCATGCCGGCCTTGAGGGCGCTCAGGTGCATGACCGCGCCGAGCCGGATCGACACGCAGTACGCCGTACCGATGAAGCCGAACATCCCGGCGAGGGCGACGACGGCCGCCGCCGCGAACGAGGGGATCTTCAGCAGTTCGAGGTTGAACATCGGTGAGGCGGCGCGCAGTTCGGCGACGACGAACCCGACGAGGGCCACCGCGGCCAGGGAGAGGGAGCCGACGATCGCCGCGCTGCTCCAGCCGCGTTCGCCGCCCTCGATGATGCCCCAGAGCAGGGCGGTGAGGCCGACGGCGATGGTGATCTGGCCGGGCCAGTCCAGGGTGCGGCCCTCGGGTGCCTTGGAGTCGGTGACCAGCTTCCAGCAGGCGACCGCGACGATCAGCCCGAGGACGACCGGCGGGACGAACGCCCAGCGGAAGTCGGCGACGGTGGCGAGGACACCGGAGGACAGCGGTCCGAGCGCCGAAGCCAGCGAGATGCTCAGTGCCCAGGTGGAGACGGCTTTCGCCCGGTCCTTCTGGTCCGGGGTGGCCGCTGCGATGACCGCGAGGGAGCTGGGGAAGAGCGCGGCGGCGCCGATACCGGCGAGGGCCTGGCCGGTCCAGAGCATGCCGATGCTCTGCGCGGTGGCGTTGAGGAGTTCACCGAGGGCCAGGATCAGTCCGCCGAGGACCAGCAGGCGCTTACGGCCGAAGAGATCTCCGACCACACCGAAATTGAGTTCCAGAATGGCGGTGGGGAGAATGAAGGCGGAAGTCACCCAGGCCACTTGGGAACCCGAGGCCCCGAATGCGGCCTGGATTTCCCCGTTGATGGGCGAGGGAACGGTAATGCACAATTGCGCCGCCGCGACCGCGAGGCAGCAGGCTATGAGCGTGCCCTTGTCGAGTCTGTTCAGGGAGATCGATTTCGTTGGTTGCGTCATCGCGGCTTCTTCTCTATGAGTTCGATGAGATTTCCCTCGGGGTCACTGACCCAGGCCATACGCACGCCCGGTTCGGGGGACGGCCCCGGTTTCATGACCTCGCCCGCTCCATGGGCGACCAAGGCGTCATGAACGGGGTCGAGTTCGGGGGTGGTGACCGCGAAGTGCCCGTATCCCTCGGTGAGGGCGGCGGTCAGCGGGTCCGGTGCGCGCAGGCCCGGGGCGGAACCGGGCCGGGCGAGCAGTTCGATGCGCCAGCCGTCCGGATGTTCGAGAACGACTCCTCGCAGTCCGGGTCCTTCGAGGTGGAACTCGAAGACGGTCCTCAGGCCGAACGCGCCCTGGTACCAGGCGGTCTGGGCGGGCAGATCGCGCACGTTGACGCCCACGTGGTCGAGTCGGGTGGTCACGTCCGCTCAGCCCGCCATCGCGCTGTCGCCGCCGTCGACCATGAGGTTGGCGCCGTTGACGAAGGCCGCCTCGTCGGAGCAGAGGAAGGCCGCGGCCCGGGCGATGTCCTCCGGTTCGCCGACCCGCCCGACGGGGATACGGGCCTCCAACTGGGCCCGGGGGCCGTCCGGATCGTCGAGGAAGGGGGCGGTGGCCGAGGTGCGGGTCATGCCGGGGGCGATGGTGTTGACGCGGATGTGGTGCGGGGCGCCGGCCGCGCACAGGTGCTTGCTCATCGCCAGCACCCCGCCCTTGGCGGCCCCGTGCGGCACCATCGGCATGAAGGGCGCCCCGCGTACGGCGGCCACGGAGGCCACGTTGAGGACGACTCCGCCGCCGCGCGCGATCAGGTGCGGCCAGGCCGCGCGTGTACAGAAGTAGGGGATGTCCAGTTCGTTGCGGATGGTGAAGTACCAGTCCTCGACGGGCTGGGTGTCGAACGGCCCGTTCCGCAGTGCGGAGGCGTTGTTGTAGAGGATGTCGATCCCGCCGAAGGCCGCCAGGCCCGCCTCGATCCATTCCCGGGCGCCGCTTTCGGTGGAGAGGTCCACGGGGGCAAGGGACTTCATGGTTCCGCCGGCCTTCTCGACGAGTTCGACGGTTTCGGACGCGTTCGCCTCGTCCAGGTCGCAGCCGAATACCGTGGCGCCTTCCGCGGCGAATACGAGGGCCGCGGCGCGACCTATTCCGGCCCCCGTTCCACTGATGAAAGCGATTTTCCCGGCCAGTCGACCCATGGTTGCCATGTCCCTTGTCCCGTACCGCCGGAGTGCGGTGGTGGAAGCGTAGGTACGGCCATTGGGCAGAACAAGAAATGCGTCGCTTCAGGTCCATCGGGGGTTCGTATGGCAGGTATGCGGGCAGTGGAGTCGGGGGCGCGTCCGCACCTCGGCGGGCGTCGAGCCGCTGAGTCACACCTCACAGCCGTGGCCGTGCATCGTGTGGTACGGTGCCCACAGCACTTGTGTACGCCCTGTCTTGGGCGCCGGTGCCAGTTCATTCTCACTCTCGCTGACCCGCCCGTCGGTTTCCGACCGGCGCATCGGCTCTTCCGCCGCCCGTAGCGCGTTCGGCGCGCTCAGTTCCAGCGGCCTCTCCCCCTTCCTCTCTGTCTCCGCGTGCCTCATGCGGCATGCGTCTCCGTCCTTGAAAGGACCCAGTCTCATGACCACCACACTCGAACACCCCCCTGTGGAACAACTGCCCCCGACCCGCGTCGCGACCGGTGTCCTCGACATCGACGGCAACGGGAAGGGATACCTGCGGGCCGCCGACAGCTGCCTGCCCTCCCCCACCGACCTCCAGGTCTCCCCGGCGCTGATCCGCCGGTACGGCCTGCGCAAGGGCGACCTCGTCGCCGGCGCCCGCGGTGCCCAGCGCGCCCTGACCGAGGTCGGGCTGGTCAACGGCCGTACGCCCGAAGAGCTGCGCGGCCGTCGTCACTTCCGAGACCTCACCCCGCTGCACCCGCGTGAGAGGCTCCGCCTCGAACACCCGGCCGCCGGACTCGCCGGACGCGTCGCCGACCTGGTCACGCCCGTCGGCAAGGGCCAGCGCGGGCTGATCGTGGCCCCGCCCAAGACCGGCAAGACCGTACTGCTCCAGCAGATCGCGGCGGCCGTCGCCGGCAACCACCCCGAGTGCCGCCTGATGGTGGTGCTGCTCGACGAGCGCCCCGAGGAGGTCACCGACATGCGGCGCTCCGTACGCGGCGAGGTGTACGCCTCGACCTTCGACAAGGCGCCCAAGCAGCACATCGCCCTCGCCGAACTCGTCATCGAGCGGGCCAAGCGGCTCGTCGAGGCGGGCGAGGACGTCGTCATCCTCCTGGACTCCCTCACCCGGCTGTGCCGCGCCCACAACAACGCGGCGGCCTCCGGCGGCCGTACGCTCAGCGGCGGTGTCGACGCCGCCGCGCTGCACGGACCGAAGCGGCTGTTCGGCGCGGCGCGCCTCGCCGAGGAGGGCGGTTCGCTGACCATCCTCGCCACCGCCCTGGTGGAGACGGGTTCGCGCGCCGACGACTTCTTCTTCGAGGAGCTGAAGAGCACCGGCAACATGGAGCTGCGACTCAGCCGCGAGCTGGCGTCCCGGCGCGTGTTCCCGGCCGTCGACATCGTCCCGTCCGGCACCCGCCGCGAGGAACTCCTGCTGCCCCCGGCCGAGTTGACGACCGCACAGGGCCTGCGACGGGTCCTCCAGACGCGAGACGGCCAGTCGGCCATGGAGACCCTCCTGGAACGCCTGCGCGACACCCCCGACAACGCGACCTTCCTGCGCCGAATCCAGCCGACACTGCCCACGACCGGCTGAAGTCGGGGGCCGCGCAGCGCCCCCGACAGGGGCGCGGGGAACTGCGCGACCAGCCCCCACCGACCCGCGGCCAAAAAGCGGCCCCACCCAGCGGAGCGCTAGCGCATCCGGGTGTTAGGGCCCAGCCCTCGGCCCCGGCACCACCCCGTACCGCACATCCGTTCCTACGTTTGCGGTATGACGATCAGATTCTCTTCTCGCGTCGCCGTCTCCTGCTGTGCGCTGTGCGCGACGGGCGTACTGGCCCTCGCACCGGCCCCGGCATCCGCCCGCGCCACCGCCGACGCAACCACGCAGACCACGCCGCCGACGGCGGACGCCCAGCTGCTGTACCGCACAGGCACACACGCCCGCCTCCGTCCCGGCGCACCCCGCCTCCCCCGGGACGTGTCCGCACTGTCCTGGCTGGTGGCCGACGCCCGCACCGGTGACGTGCTCGCCGCGCACAACGCGCACCGCAAGCTGCCCCCGGCCAGCACGCTCAAGACGCTCTTCGCCCTCACCGTGCTGCCGACGTTGCCCGCGGGCCTGCGGCACAAGGTCACGGAGGACGAGTTGGCGGGCATCGGGGCCGGCAGCAGTCTGGTCGGGGTCGCGGCGGGGCGTACGTACCGGGTCGCCGACCTGTGGCGGGGCGTGTTCCTCAACTCCGGGAACGACGCCGTGCACGTCCTGGCCGCCATGAGCGGCGGCTGGCGCGAGACCGCCGCCCGGATGCAGGCCAAGGCCCGCTCCCTGGGCGCCCGCGACACGCACGTACGGTCTCCCGACGGGTACGACGCGTCGGGGCAGGTGTCGTCGGCGTACGACCTCGCGGTGTTCGGACGGGCCGGACTGCACAACGCCGACTTCGCCGACTACTGCGGCACCGCGCGGGCGAAGTTCCCCGGCGGGGGCGGCTGGTCGTACGAGATCCAGAACACCAACCGGCTGCTGACCGGTGCCGACGGCGTCGGGCGCTACCCCGGCGTCGTCGGTGTCAAGAACGGCTACACCAGCAAGGCGGGCAACACGCTGGTCGCCGCCGCGCGCCGGGGCGAGCGCACTCTGGTCGTCACGGTGATGAACCCTCAGGAGGGCGGCGGGTACGCCGTCTACGAGGAGGCTCGCTCGCTGCTCGACTGGGGCTTCGGGGCCGCCGGACGCGTCGATCCCGTCGGCTCGCTGGCCGTCTCACGGCCCGTACCGCAGGCCGGTCCGCAGGCGCCGCGCTCGGTCCCGGTGGCCGCCACCGTGACGTCCGGGACCGGGCCTGGCTGGCCGGAGACCTGGACGATCGTGGGTGCGGCCGTGCTCGGGGCCGCAGCGGTGTCGCTGGCGCTGCGGATCGCGGGCGTACGGCGGGCCTGATCGGCGCCGTCCACCGGCAGCCACAGCAGCAGCCCGAGGGTGACCCAGACGTACGCGCTGCCGCCGATGAACCCGTCGACGCCGGACGCGTCGTCGAACCACAGCCACACCACGCTCGTGCACAGCACCGCGTACAGGGCGCCCGCCACGCGCGCGTGCCCGGTGCGCAGGAGGACGGCGAACGACGGGAGCAGCCAGACGAGATGGTGCACCCAGGTGATCGGGCTGACCAGACAGGCGGTCAGCCCGGTGAGGGCGAACGCGGCCCACCAGTCCCCCACCACGACGGCCCGCCGGGCCCGCCACGCCCAGACCACGAGGACGACCAGAACCACCACCAGCCATACGGCGCGGCTCGGTTCGCCCGGCACGGCCAGCCGCGCCAGCACACCCTGGAGCGACTGGTTGGAGACGTACGCGAGCCTGCCGATGCGCTGGGTGTCCCACAGCGCCTCGCCCCAGTAGAAGCGGGAGGCGTCCGGCGCGATCCAGACCGCGAGGCCGGTGGCCGCACCGGCGACGGCCGTCGCGACCCCGGCGGCCCGTCGCCGCCCGGCGAGCAGCAGCAGCCCGATGAAGAGGGCGGGCGTCAGCTTGATGGCGGCGGCGAGCCCGATCCCGATGCCCGCCCAGCGCGCCCTGCCGGTCGTCAGCAGCCAGGCGTCGACGAGGACGAGGGCCAGCAGGACGAGGTTCACCTGGCCGAAGCTGAAGGTGTCGCGAACGGGTTCGAACAGGGCCAGCGCGCAGCCGGTCAGGGCCCAGCCGTACCAGCCGTGGCGGCGCAGCACCGGCCCGGCCGTCATCCACACCACCGCGCCGAGCGCCGCCAGGTTGAGCAGCAGCGCGGCGGTGATGGCGGCGTGCAGTCCGAGGAGTGCCATCGGCAGCATGCTGACGGCGGCGAACGGCGGATAGGTGAAGCCGTACGTCGTACCGGGCACCCGGTAGTCGTAGATCCGGCCGCCGTGGTGGACCCAGGTGTCGATGGTTCCGTAGTAGACGCGCAGGTCGAACCAGCCGCGCAGCAGGGGCACGGTCGCCGTGAACACGGTCACCGCGACGGCGAGGGCGAGCACCAGGAGGAGCCGTCCCCGGTCGGTGCGGGGCAGTCTGACAGTGCTGATGCTCATACCGTGCTCTCCCGCAGGGGTGCCTGGGCCGCCTGGTGGGCCTGCCAGAGGACGACGACGGCCAGCGCGCCGCCGGAGACCGCCAGGACCAGTTCCTCGGTGCCGGCGGGCGCGCCGCTGGGCAGGGCGAGGAGCGCGACGACTCCCGTGACGGCCGCGAGCCGCCGCCGTACCGAACTGCTGGGCGCGGCGGCGGCGATGAGGAACAGGGCCCACAGGGCGTACCAGGGCCGGATCGCCGGGCCGAGGACGACCACGACGGCCAGGCTCAGGCCGAGTGCGTAGACCGGGCTGAGGCGTGGGCGGCGCAGCCATATGTGGGCAACGGCGAGGGCGGTGAGCGCGATGCCGAGCAGATGCCAGGCCGGCACGGCGAGCGGCGCGAGGTCGCTGCCGATCTCCGTGAGCACGGCGGCCGTGGCGCGGCCGAGGAGGCTGGTGAGGGCCCAGTTCTGGGGTGACACCGGGGTTTTGAGGGCGCCTATCCAGCCGTACCCGGTACCGGCCAGCGTGGTGACGGCCACGGTGGTGGCGGCTGCCGCGCCCGCCGTGGTCAGTACCGCCCGGAGCGGGCTGCGGCCCGCGCGGATCTGGAGGGCCACGACCGCGGCGAGGCCGAGCAGCGCGGGTGCCTTGACGAGGGCGGCGAGTGTGACGAGTACGGCGCCCAGGACCGGCCAGCGGCCCAGCGCCGTGACCAGGCCGACGCCGAGCAGCCCGAGCATGATCGCGTCGTTGTGGGCGCCGGCCACCAGGTGCAGCAGGACCAGCGGGTTGAGGGCGCCGAGCCAGAGTGCGGCGGCCGGGTCGGCGCCGCTGTGCCGGGCGAGGCGGGGCAGGGCCGCCGCCATCAGGGCCACGCCGAGCAGCGCGACCAGCCGCATGCCGAAGAGGCCGGCGGGTATCTCGCCCCGGGTCAGTCCGGAGAGCCCGGACGCGACGGCGAGGAACACGGGGCCGTACGGGGCGCCGGTCTGCTGCCACACCGGGGCGACCTCGGCGGCGAGCGGGCCGCCGAGCAGGGCCGGGCCGTGCGTGTACACGTCCATGTTCGCCTCGACCATCGCGCCCTGGGCGAGATAGCTGTACACGTCACGGCTGAAGAGGGGCGGGGCGAGGAGCAGCGGGGCCGCCCAGACGACGAGCACGAGCATCAGGGACCGTACGGTGGGCGGGTCCTGGCTGCGGACCAGTTTGCCGAGCATGGTCCAGGCGGCGATCAGGAGGACGACGCCGAAGTAGACACCGACGAGGCCCAGCGCCGCCCGGCCCGTCGAGGGGGCGATGAGTTCTCGTACGGGGAGGGCGCCGGCGGTCTCGCCTCCCAGGGCGAGGCAGGCGGTGCCGATCAGGCCTGTGGCCTGGCAGCGGGGGAGGTTGATGGGGAGAGCCTTGGCCAACACTCGGTCAGGGTGTCAATCGTGGGTGGCCGGGAGGCTAAGGAGTGCTCTCCGGGTGGGGACCTGGGAGTTACTGGCGGGTGATCTCTGGGGGTTGAGTGTCGGGTGCGGGCCCGGTGGGGGCTTGTCGCGCAGTTCCCCGCGCCCCTGAAGACAGGGCACGTCTCCCGCAGGGCATTGAGATGTTCCCTCAGATCACTCGAACCGATCAGAACACCGACACTCCCGTCAGTGTGGTGAAGCGGGCCAGCGCTGTGACGCCTGCTACCGAGTTGCCCCTCTCGTCCAGGCCGGGGCTCCAGACGCACAGCGTGCAGCGGCCGGGGACCACGGCGATGATGCCGCCGCCGACCCCGCTCTTGCCGGGGAGGCCCACTCGGTAGGCGAAGTCGCCTGCCGCGTCGTAGGTGCCGCAGGTCAGCATGATGGCGTTGATCTGTTTGGCCTGGCTGCGGGTCAGGAGGCGGGTGCCGTCGGCGCGGACGCCGTGGCGGGCCAGGAAGCCGGTCGCGAGGGCCAGATCGGCGCAGGACGCCTCGATGGAGCACTGGCGGAAGTACTGCTCCAGCAGGTCCGGTACCGGGTTGTCGATGTTGCCGTACGAGGCCATGAAGTGGCCCAGGGCCGCGTTGCGGTGACCGCGTCCGGCCTCGGAGGCGGCCACCTCCTTGTCGAAGGTGAGGCCGGGGTTGCCCGACTCCGCGCGCAGGAAGTCGAGGAGCGCGCCGGCCGCGTCGCCGGTACGGGTGTGCAGGCGGTCGGTGACGACGAGCGCGCCCGCGTTGATGAACGGGTTGCGCGGGATGCCGTTCTCGTACTCCAGCTGGATCAGGGAGTTGAAGGGGTTCCCGGAGGGTTCGCGACCCACGTGCTCCCAGAGTTCGTCGCCCTCGCGGGCCAGGTCGAGGGCGAGGGTGAACACCTTGGTGACGGACTGTGCGGAGAACGGCTGCCGCCAGTCCCCCACGCCGTACACCGTGCCGTCGAGTTCGGCGACGGCCATGCCGAAGCTGCGGGGGTCTTGCGACGCGAGGGCAGGGATGTAGTCGGCGGGGCGCCCGCATCCCGGGGTGCGGGCGATCTCCTCGGCGATGCGGTCCAGGACCGGCTGGAAGGTCGGGGGCGACGGTGCGGATGCCATGATCGCCATTGTCCCTCCGGGCAGGTCCTGATGCGCGTTTGTGTGTGCTGGGCGCTTCGTTGGGGCGGTAGTGATGAATCTGCGGCCCGGTGGGGGCTGGTCGCGCAGTTCCCCGCGCCCCTGAGGGGCGCGCTACGCGCCCCGGCTGCACCGTAGGCCGGTTACCTTGCCGCGCCCGTGCCCGCCACGTTCTCCGGGCGGAGTAGCTCCGCGAGGCGTTCCGCCGGTAGCAGGCCCTTCTCCAGGACCAGTTCGGCTACGCCTCGGCCGCTGGCGAGGGCCTCCTTGGCGATGTCGGTGGCGGCCGTGTAGCCGATGTGGGGGTTGAGGGCGGTGACCAGGCCGATGGAGTTCTCGACGCTCGCGCGCAGTGCCTCGGTGTTGGCGGTGATGCCGTCGACGCAGCGCTCGGCGAGTGTGAGGCAGGCGGTGCGCAGGTGGGTGATGGACTCGGAGAGGGAGTGCAGGATGATCGGCTCGAAGGCGTTGAGCTGGAGCTGGCCCGCCTCCGCGGCCATCGTGATCGTGACGTCGTTGCCGATCACCTCGAAGGCGACCTGGTTGACGACCTCGGGGATCACGGGGTTCACCTTGCCGGGCATGATCGACGAACCCGCCTGCACCGGCGGCAGGTTGATCTCGCCGAGGCCCGCGCGCGGCCCGGAGGACAGCAGGCGCAGGTCGTTGCAGCTCTTGCTCAGCTTGACCGCGATCCGCTTCAGGACCCCCGACATCTGGACGAACGCCCCGCAGTCCTGGGTGGCTTCGACCAGGTTGGCGGCGGTGACCAGCGGGAGGCCGGTGATCTCGGCAAGGTGGCGGCGGGCCGACTCGGCGTATCCGGCGGGCGCGTTGAGGCCCGTACCGATGGCGGTGGCGCCGAGGTTGATCTCGTGGATCAGCTCGACCGCCTCGGCGAGACGGCTGCGGTCCTCCTCGATCATCACGGCGTACGCCGAGAACTCCTGCCCGAGCGTCATCGGTACCGCGTCCTGGAGCTGCGTACGGCCCATCTTCAGCACGTCGCGGAACTCAACCGCCTTGCGGGCGAAGGCGTCCTGGAGCACGGCCATCGCCTTGAGCAGTTCGTGCACCGCGAAGACGGTCGCGACCTTGACGGCGGTCGGGTAGACGTCGTTGGTCGACTGGCCGAGGTTGACGTCCTCGTTGGGGTGCAGGTGCTGGTACTGGCCCTTCTCGTGGCCCAGCAGCTCCAACGCCCGGTTGGCGACGACCTCGTTGGCGTTCATGTTCGTCGAGGTGCCGGCCCCGCCCTGGATCACGTCCACCACGAACTGGTCGTGCAGCCTGCCGTCCCGTATCTCCCGGCACGCCTCGACTATCACGGCGGCCTTCTTCGGCTCCAGGAGGCCGAGTTCCTCGTTGGCGAGGGCTGCGGCCTCCTTGACGGCGGCGAGGGCGTCGATGAGGTGCGGGTAGGCGGAGATGGTCATGCCGGTGATGGGGAAGTTCTCCGTGGCACGCAGGGTGTGGACACCCCAGTACGCCTCGACGGGAACATCACGGTCACCGAGCAGATCGTGTTCACTGCGATGGACTGCGGCGGCGCTGCGCTGGGCTGCTGCGGTCATGGTGGGGCGGGCCTGCTTTCGTGAGAGGGGCTGGGGCATTTCAGCCCGTCCGGCGTTTGAGGACGAGCATGTTCAGCGCGACTTTCCCACCCACCCGCCGCACCTCCGCCCTCCAGCCCGTCCGGCGTTTGAGGACGAGGCCGTTCAGGCCGACAGCGGGGGTCTGGGGGCGGCAGCCCCCAGAAGGATGGGAACGGGTAAGGGCGGCGGGGGCGAAAAAAGGATTCCGCGCGGCCCCCTATCGACGCGCCACCGGATCGAGCGCGCGGACCGGTCGGACCCGTCCGACCTCCTGCCCACCGCCCAGCAGCGCCTCGCCCGCGAACTCAGCGAGCGCCGACTCCGCGACCCCGGCCCGCACGAGCGCCGCCGCCGTCACCGGAACACGCGCCCGATTCGCCCCGTCGGCGATCTTCACCGCGACGGAACGCCCGTCCGGCAGTGCGGCGACCTGAACGCCCTCGAAACCGTCCTTGCTGAGCAGCCCGGGCACGGCCCGCATCAGCGCGGCCACGTCCCGGCCGGACCCGGAGGCCATCTCGGCGTGGTCGCGCATCGCGTCCGAGACCAGCGCCTCCGGGGTGTCCGGGGCGGCGGTGGTGATCCGGGCGGCGGCACGGGCGAGGCCATGCAGGGAGATGGAGAAGAGGGGTGCGCCGCAGCCGTCGACGGTCACCTGGGCGATGCGCTGGCCGGTGAGGTCCTCGACGATCTCGGCGATCGCCTGCTGGAGGGGGTGGGCGGGGTCGAGGTAGGTGTCGAGGGGCCAGCCGTTGAGCTTGCAGGTGTAGAGCATGGCCGCGTGCTTGCCGGAGCAGTTCTGGGCGAGGCGGGAGGGCGGTCGGCCCTCGCGTATCCAGGTGTCCCGGACGACCGGGTCGAACGGCAGGTCCGACACGTTGCGCAGGTCGTCCTCGGTGAGACCGGCGAGTTCCAGGATGCGGCGGGCGCCTGCCAGGTGGCGTTCCTCGCCGGAGTGACTGGCGGCGGTCAGGGACAGCAGTTCGCCGTCGAGAGGCAGGCCCGCCCGCAGCATCGCCACCGCCTGGACCGGCTTCAGGGCCGAGCGCGGATAGAAGGCCGCCTCGATGTCGCCGACCTGCAACTCCACCTGTCCGTCGGCGCCGAGGACGACGACGGAGCCGTAGTGGATGCCCTCGATGACCCCGCCGCGCACGAGGTGCGCGACGGGAGAGTGGAGGGGTTCGCGGATCGCGGGAGCGTCCGAGAGGGAACTGCCGTACATGGCTGTCTGCGCTGCTTCCTGCATTACTGCATCCTGCATCACTGCGTGGTTCACGCGTCGGCTCCGGCCGACCCGTTGGATCCGGTGGACGGGGTGGAGGGGGTGGAAGGGTTGCCTTCGGCGGCCTTGCGGGCCACCTGGGCTCGGACGCCGTACCAGCCCGCGACCAGTGCCCCGGCGATCAGCGGGAGACACAGCACGGTGGTGCGGCCGGCGCCGCCGTCGGCGTACATCAGGACCAGGACGGAGGCGAGGAAGGCCAGCGTCACGAGTTCGGTCCACGGGGAGCCGGGGAGGCGGTAGCTCGGGCGGGTCAGCTCGCCGTTCTCGGTCTTCCGCCAGAACACCAGGTGGCAGATCATGATCATGCCCCAGGTGGCGAGGATGCCGATCGCGGCGAAGTTCAGCACGATCTCGAACGCGTCGGCGGGGACGACGAAGTTCAGGCCGACACCGAGTACGCAGAAACCGCTGGTGAGCAGGATGCCCCCGTACGGGACCTGGCTGCGGCTCATGTTGCCGGTGAACTTCGGCGCGGAGCCGGACATCGCCATGGAGCGCAGGATGCGGCCGGTTGAGTACAGGCCCGAGTTGAGGGACGACATGGCCGCCGTGAGGACGACCAGGTTCATCACGCCGCCGGCCGCCGGGATACCGATGTTGGACAGGACGGTCACGAAGGGGCTCTCGCCGGACGTGTACTTGTTCCACGGCAGCAGCATCGAGAGGAGGAGGACCGAGCCGACGTAGAAGAGGCCGACACGCCACATGATCGAGTTGATCGCCTTCGGCATGATCTTCTCGGGGTTCTCGGTCTCGCCCGCCGCGACACCGACGAGTTCGACGGAGGCGTAGGCGAAGACGACGCCCTGGATGATCAGCAGCATGGGCAGCAGGCCGTTGGGGAAGACGCCGCCGTTGTCGGTGATCAGGGACGGGCCGGGGGTGGTGCCGTCGACCTCGTGCTGGGTGACCAGCAGGAAGATGCCGATCAGCATGAAGACGACGAGGGCGCTGACCTTGATGATGGCGAACCAGAACTCCATTTCGCCGAACATCCTCACCGAGATCAGGTTCACGGTGAGGACGACCGCCAGGGCGATCAGCGCGAGCACCCACTGCGGGATGTCGGAGAACAGGCCCCAGTAGTGGGTGTAGAGGGCCACCGCGGTGATGTCGGCGATGCCGGTGGTGGCCCAGTTCAGGAAGTACATCCAGCCCGCGATGTACGCGCCCTTCTCGCCCAGGAACTCACGGGCGTACGACACGAACGCGCCGGAGGAGGGCCGGTACAGGACGAGTTCGCCCAGTGCCCGGACGACGAGGAAGGCGAAGACGCCACAGACCGCGTAGGCGATGAAGAGGGACGGGCCGGCGTCGGCCAGTCGGCCGCCCGCGCCGAGGAACAGGCCGGTGCCGATGGCACCGCCGATGGCGATCATGTTGACGTGCCGGGCCTTCAGCGACTTGCTGTAGCCCGCGTCACCGGCGTCGACGTGAACGGCCTTTTTGTGCTCCGTACCGTCTTGGAGGGATTGCTCGCTCACGCGTCGGTTCCGCCTTCCGGGGATGTCTCGTGGGGAGTGTCCGTGTGCGCGGGGCGCACGATGTCGGTGAGGGTCCGGGAGACCCGGTCGAGGTGGTGGGACATGGCGTCCACCGCGTCGTCCTCACTGCGGTCGATCAGGGCCTCGACGATCGCCCGGTGCTCGCGGTTGGACTGCTCGCGCCGGCCGCCCAGCTCGTTCAGGAAGGCCGACTGCCGGGCCAGCGCGTCCCGGATCTCCTCGATCACCCGGCGGAACACCGGGTTCTGGGCGGCCTGCGCCACGGCCAGATGGAAGAGGGTGTCCATGGCGACCCACGCGGTCGTGTCGGTCTCGTGCTCCATGCGGTCGAGCAGATGGGCAAGGTGGTCGAGGTCCTCGGGCGTACGTCGTACGGCCGCGTAGCCGGCGACCGGGATCTCGACGTGCCGGCGGACTTCGAGGAGGTCGCTGGCCGCGTAGTCGCCGAAGGTGGGGTCCTCGACGGTGCTGGACACCACGAAGGTGCCCTTGCCGGTACGGGAGACGGTCAGGCCCATGGTCTGAAGGGCCCGCAGGGCCTCCCGCAGCACGGGCCGGCTCACCTCCAGGCGCCGGCACAGCTCGGCCTCGGAGGGGAGCTTGTCCCCCACGGCGTAGTCTCCGCGCTCGATGGCGCTGCGCAGATGACCGAGGACCGCTTCCATCGCGCTGACGCGCCGCGGCACCGAGCCACCTGTCTGGCTGTCTGACAGGTTCACGGGGGTGATCCTGCGGGTGACGGGAGGGGGCTGTCAAGGGTGTGCGGCCCGGGACCGCCTCACACTCCGGGTACGGAGGCAGCTTGAGGCAGCTCTCGGCGGGAAAATCCGTGGAGGTCCTTGCCCGGATACCACGACCATATGGGCATGTTGAGGGTCGAACGGGTGGGCGACGAGAACTGGGCCGCGCTCAAGGCGGTGCGTCTGCGGGCACTGGAGGTGGACGCCGACGCGTTCGGTGCCACCCTGGCCGAGGAGAGCGCGCGGGACGAGGTGTTCTGGCGTCGGCGGATCCTGGTCGGCGACTGGTTCCTGGCCCGGGCCGCGGAGGAGGCGGTGGGCGTCGTCGCGTTGGTGGCGCCACCGGCGCCGTCCGGGGACGAACGCCGGCTCGACGCGATGTGGGTGGCTCCGTCCTGGCGCGGTCGGGGCGTGGGGGAAGCTTTGATCGACGCGGCTGTCGAGCACGCGGCTCGGCGCGGTGCCGCTTCGGTCTCGTTGACGGTGGTGGACGGCAACACGGCCGCGCGAGACCTCTACCTGCGCATGGGGTTCCAGCCCACGGGAGAGCGTTCGCCGCGCCCCCGTGACCCCGGCCGGACGCACGAGCGGTTCCGGCTGACCCTGAACGCTCAGTTCAGTACGCCCGCCCCGAGCAGCCCCAGCAGCAGCACCCCGACAACGATCCGGTAGATCACGAACGCGTTGAAGGAGTGCTTGGCGACGAACTTCAGCAGCCAGGCGATGGAGGCGTAGGCGACGACGAAGGAGACCGCCGTGCCGACGGCCAGCGGCGCGACGCCCACCCCCGCACCCAGGGCGTCCTTCAGCTCGTACAGCCCGGCGCCGGTCAGGGCGGGGATGCCGAGGAAGAAGGAGAGCCGGGTGGCGGCGACCCGGTCGAGGTCGAGGATGAGCGCCGTCGACATCGTGGCGCCGGAGCGGGAGAAGCCGGGGAAGAGCAGGGCGAGGATCTGTGAACTGCCCACCAGCATCGCGTCCTTGAACGACGTGTCGTCCTCGCCGCGCTTGTGCCGGCCCATCTGGTCCGCGACCCACATCACCCCGCTCCCGACGATCAGCGAGGCGGCGACCACCCACAGCGAGGCCAGCGGCCCCTCGATCAGCGGCTTGGCGGCGAGGCCCACGACGACGATCGGGACCGTGGCGCAGATGACCCACCAGGCGAACTTGTAGTCGTGGTGGTGCCGCTCGTCACGGTTGACGAGGCCCCTCCCCCACGCGGACACGATCCGGACGATGTCCTTGAAGAAGTACACGAACACGGCGGCGATCGCGCCGACCTGGATCACGGCCGAGAACCCGACCACGGCGTCGTCGTCGACGGGGATGTTCATCAGCCCCTCGGTGATCTTCAAATGGCCGGTCGAGGAGACCGGCAGGAACTCGGTCACCCCCTCGACGGCTCCGAGGACGACGGCCTGACCGACGGAGATGGCGCTCATGGAATCCAGTTCTGCTGGGGGCGGGCGGGCTGCGGCGGCCAGTCCTACTACACGCCGGCAAGACCCGGACCCCCTCCCGACCCCCTACAAGGCCCCACCCAGCCAGACGCCCGCGAAGGCGGCCCCGAGTCCGGCCACCACGCTCACCGTCACATAGGCGGCGGCGAGGAGACCGGCCCCGTCCTCGGCCAGCCGCAGGGTCTCGTACGAGAAGGTCGAGTACGTGGTCAGCGCACCGCAGAACCCCGTGCCCAGGAGCAGCTGGAGGTGCTGGCCCGGGGCGGCGCCGGTGAGCAGACCGAGGATCAGACAGCCGGTGATGTTGACGGCGAAGGTGCCCCAGGGGAAGGCGGTGTCGTGCCGGGACCGGACCACCCGGTCGGTGAGATACCGGAGGGGCGCGCCGACCACTCCGCCCGCGATCACGAGCAGCCAGTTCACAACGACTTCTTACCCTTCAGGACCCGCCGGGTGGCGGTCGCGGCGAGCGTCACGGCGGCGAGGGCAGCGAGGAGGGTGGCGGCGAGGTAGGCGAACCCGGTGCCGGGACGACCGTGCTCGACCAGCTTCTGGATGTCGACGGCGTACGTCGAGAAGGTGGTGAACCCCCCGAGCACACCGGTACCGAAGAAGGGCCGTACGAGGGGGTGAACGGCCCGGATCTCCGTGACGACGACCATGAACACGCCGATCACGGCACAGCCCACGACGTTGACCCAGAAGGTGGTCCAGGGGAATCCGCCCCTGTGCGCAGGCCAAACGAGGGCGGCCCCGTACCGGGCACAGGCACCGATCGCACCACCGACCGCGACCACGGCGACGACGGGCGCCTGACCGCGCAGAACGGGGGTGGCGGGGGCGGTCATGCTCGTACAACTCCTACTCACCGCCGCGAACGAGAGTCACGGCAGGTCAGCAGGGTAACGCCGGGGATGCGAGGGCTGCACTCGGTATCCGGGCTACGGTGAGCGCCCCGAAAGGGGCGCGGGGAACTGCGCGACCAGCCCCCACCGGCCCGCAGCCAACTCAACCAACCCATTCACCACCCCTTCTCGAACATCCGAGCCACCTCAGCAATCCGCACCTCGTCAGGCCGATAAAACGTCCGCCACCGAATCCGCTTGGTACGAACCGCCCCGATCCCCGCCAGCAGCCCCAGATGGCTATGGGCGACAGAGCGCGGAACCCCGAGTTTCGCGGCCACGGCCGCAGCCGTGACCCCGTCCTCGACCGGATCCCCGTGCCGCTGGGCCGGAAAGTGCGCGGCCGGATCCTTGAGCCACTCCAGGATCTCCAGGCGTTGCCCGCCCCCCGGTCTCTTCAGCATCGCGCCTCCTCGTCCCGGTCACCGCGTGCCGCACTTCCCAATGTCCCGCAGACAGGGCCGCCACGTCCGGGGCTTCGCACCTCTTGGCCGAGGTCGAACCCTCCTCGTCACGTACGTGAGTTCGAGCAAGCCCTTGCACATCAACGCGCAGGGGCCCGGACACCCCCCTCAGGTGTCCGGGCCCCTGTCACTTCGGGCTCAGCGGTGGCTGAACCACGTCATCGCGGGGAGCGCCTTGTCGTCGTAGCCGAACAGGGCCTGGTTCTCCCAGCCGTTGCCGGAGGAGGAGTCCGTGGGGTCCCAGCCGTTGCCGGTGACCGCGGTCCAGGTCGCCTCCCAGTAGAAGACGCCGAGACCGCGGCCGTTCGGCACGGCCTCCACGATGTTCAGGATGTCCCGGAACCAGGCCGACTGCCCGGCCGTGGACGCCGGGTAACCGGAGACCAGTTCACTGCTCAGGTCGATGATGTTCTCGTGCGAGTCCTCGCTGTCGAGACGGAAGGGGTAGGCCGTCTCGGCGACGTACACCGGCTTGCCGTAGCGGGAGGCCGCGTCGTCCAGGGTGGTCTGGAAGTCGTAGAGCGAACCGTGCCAGTAGCCGTAGTACGACAGGCCGATGACGTCGAACTTCACGCCGTTGGAGACCGCGCTGTCGAACCACCAGCGGGTGCCCGACAGGTCGCCGCCCTTGGCCAGGTGCAGCGCGACGGTCGTACCGGAGTTGACCGCCTTGACCGCGTCGTAGCCGGAGTTGAGCAGCCCGGCGAGCTGCGACCAGTTGTCGGTCGAGCCCTCGGACCACAGCATGCCGCCGTTGATCTCGTTGCCGACCTGGACCATGTCGGCGGTGGTGCCCTGGGACTTGAGGGCGTTGAGCACGTCGTACGTGTGGTTGTAGACGTCCGTCTTCAACTGGCTGTACGAGTGTCCGGCCCAGGCGGCCGGCTTGGACTGGGCGCCCGGGTCGGCCCAGATGTCCGAGTAGTGGAAGTCGACCAGGAGCTTCATGCCCTGCGCCTTGATGCGCTTGGCGATGGCGAGGACGCGTGTCTTGTTGTTGTAGCCGTCGGCCGGGTTGACCCACACCTTGACGCGCGCGTAGTTCATGCCGGAGTTCTTGAGGACGGTGAGCGCGTCGCTCGTCGTCCCGCCGCTGGTCTTGTAAGTACCGCCCAGCGCCTCGCTCTTGGGGAGGGAGGAGATGTCTGCGCCCTTGATCGACAGCCCGCCGGTGCCGGAGGCGAAGGTCAGGTCGTCGACGTTGATCCAGTTGCCCGCGTTGGCATCGGAGTTGATGCTGATCGTGCACTGGTTGTTCGTCACCGCGATCGGCACGACGATCCGGATCCACCCGCTCGCGGAGACGGGCAGGTCGGTGCGCTGTTCCGAACTGCCGCAGTTCTTCAGGGCTATGTAGGCGGAGTTCTGGCCGCCGCCCGAGCGCACCCACGCGGTGAGCTTGTAGTTGCCGTTGGTCAGCCCGGACAGGTACTGGTAGGTCTCCACCTTGTAGGCGGAGGCGGAGTAGTGGGACAGGCGGTAACTGCCGCCGTGGCCACCGGACTCCACGTACGAGGCACCCGTACTGCCGTACTCCGACCAGCCGTTGGGGACTGCCGCGCCCGCACCGTCGGCCTCGAAGCCGCCGTTGGTGAGGGTGCTGGCCGCCTGCGCTGAGGTGGCGGGGAGGGCGGTGAGGGCGAGGCCCGCGGCGAGCGGAAGCAGCAGGGCCTTGAGTGCGCCCCTGGTGGTGCGGCCGGGTGTGCGTCTGGGATGGAACATCGTCGTCCGTCGTCCCTTCGACGTGATGGGTTGGGGGTGTCCCTCCCGAGGGGAAGGAGGGCCCCTCCGCCCGCGGCTCTCGTGGCACGCACGGGCGGAGGGGAACTTGCGGCTCAGCCGTCGCGAACTCGGTCGCCGGAATCGGCTTCCGAACTCAGCTGTCGAGTCGTACGACCCGGACGGCTCCGGCGGGCAGCGCGAGGCGGCCCGAGGCTCGTTCGCCGGTCAGCAGTTCGGTGCCGGGTGACTCCAGGGGCACCTTGGCGTCCGACGTGGTGTGGTTGACGGCGAACAGGTAGGTGCCGGACTCGCCCGTGCGGCGGACGAGTTCGACGTCGTGCGGGAGGTCTGCGCGGGGTGCGAGGTCGGCGTCCTCGGTGGCCCAGCCGAGCAGGGCGTCCAGGCCGTGGGCGTCGAGGCGGGTGGAGACGTACCAGGCGGTGCCCTCGCCGAGGCGGTGGCGGGTGACGGCCGGCTGGTCGGCGGTGAGTCCGTCGGCGTAGGTCCACACGGTCTCGGCGCCGCGCGGGACGACGAACTCGGTCCAGACGTCGCCGGTCAGCTCGGAGCCGTCGGGTCCTGTGATGCGTACGGTGTCGCCCTGGAGCAGCGGCGAGAACTCCTCGACGGTCAGGCCGAGTACGTCGCGCAGGGCGCCCGGGTAGGGGCCGTCGTGCACGGCGTCGTGCTCGTCGACGATGCCGGAGAAGTACGAGACGACGAGGGTGCCGCCGTTCTCGACGTACTCCTTGAGGTTGTTCCCGGCGGCCTCCGTCATCAGGTACAGGGCGGGTACGACGACAAGGGGATAGGCCGACAAGTCGGCTTCCGGGTGGGCGAAGTCGACCGTGAGGTGGCGGTCGTACAGGGCCTCGTAGAAGGCGTCGGCGCGCTCGCGCGGGTCGTGGTCCTCGCTGGGGCGCCACTGGAGGTTCTGCGCCCACCAGGAGTGCCAGTCCCACAGGACGGCCACATCGGCGACCGTGCGGGTGCCGCGGATCGGGGCCAACGAGTCGAGGGAGGCGCCGAGTTCGACGACCTCGTGCCAGACGCGGGTCTCCGTGCCGCCGTGCGGGAGCATCGCCGAGTGGAACTTCTCGGCGCCGCGCCGGGACTGGCGCCACTGGAAGAACATCGCGCCCTCGGAGCCGCGGGCCACGTGGGCGAGGGAGTTGCGGGCCATCTGGCCCGGTGCCTTCGCGGGGTTGCGGGGCTGCCAGTTGATGCCCGAGGTGGAGTGCTCCAGGAGGATCCAGGGGGCGCCGCCGCCGACGGAACGGGTGAGGTCGGCGGCCATCGCCAGGTTGACGTGGGTGCGGCGGCCGTCGGTGATCAGGTAGTGGTCGTTGGTGACGATGTCGACCTCGCGGCCCCAGGCCCAGTAGTCGACGGAGTCGCACTGGCTGAGCGCGGTCATGAAGTTGGTGGTGACCGGGATGCCGGGCGCGAGGCGGTGCAGGATGTCCCGCTCCCTCACGAAGTTCTCGCGCATGGTGGCGTCGGCGAACCGCTTGTAGTCCAGCGCCTGGCCCGGGTTGCCGACCGTGGGGGTGGCACGCGGCGGGTTGATCTGCTCGAAGGTGGCATAACGCTGGCCCCAGAAGGCCGTTCCCCAGGCCTCGTTGACGCCGTCGACGGTCTCGTACGTCGTCTCCAGCCAGCGGCGGAAGTGGGCGGCGCAGGAGTCGCAGTAGCAGGCCGAGACCGGGACGCCGTACTCGTTGTGGACGTGCCACATGGCGAGGGCCGGGTGGGCACCGTAGCGCTCGGCGAGCTTCGTGGTGATGTTGGCTGCGGCGGCCCGGTAGTCGGCGTTGCTGTGGCAGATCGCGGCGCGGGAGCCGAACTCGTAGCGCACGCCTTCCGGGGTGACCGGCAGGGCCTCCGGGTGCTCGCGGTAGAACCAGGCCGGCGGGGCCACTGTGGGCGTACCGAGGTCGGCGCGGATGCCGTTCTCGTGCAGGAGGTCCAGGAGCCGGTCGAGCCAGCCGAAGTCGTACACCCCGGGCGCGGTCTCCAGCAGGGCCCACGAGAAAATTCCGACGCTGACCATCGTGACGCCGGCCTCGCGCATCAGCCGGACGTCTTCCTGCCAGACGCTTTCCGGCCACTGCTCGGGGTTGTAGTCCCCGCCGAAGGCCAGCCTGGTGAGGCCCGTGGGGGTGGTCTCCGGCATGGATTGTCTCCCGATCGGTCTGTCGCTCTGGAACGTATCTTGGGAACGTGCACACACAGCTTTAGCAGCGCGGGGCCTAGATAACCTCATGGCAACAACCATTGACAAGTGTCCAGGATGTTTCTCTACTGTGAACGCTCACAGAAGCATGGCGGGCTTTCGCAGCAGGCGGGAGCCCCATGGTCAGGGGAGAACGTTCCATGCCGAACACGAAGCAGTGGCGCCTCGTGGCAACCGCGGTCGCCGTCACGCTCGGCGCCACCACACTCGCCGCATGCGGGTCCGACGACGACAGCGACGCCCAGTCGGGCCCGGTGTCGCTGACGTACTGGACCTGGACGCCCGGCATGGACAAGGTCGTCGACCTGTGGAACAAGGGGCCGGGCAAGGAGCAGCAGATCACCGTCACGGTGAAGAAGCAGGCGTCCGGCGACACCCTGGTCACCAAGATCCTCACCGCGCACAAGGCCAAGAAGGCGCCGGACCTGGTCCAGGCCGAGTACCAGGCGCTGCCGACGCTGGTCAGCAATGACGCGCTCGCCGACATCTCGGGCGAGGTCGGCGACGCGAAGAAGGACTTCGCCGACGGAGTCTGGCAGCAGACGACGCTGGGCACGGACGCGGTGTACGCGGTGCCGCAGGACATCGGGCCGATGATGTTCTACTACCGCGAGGACCTCTTCAAGCAGTACGGCCTGAAGGTCCCGACGACCTGGGAGGAGTTCGCCCAGACCGCCCGTGACCTGAAGAAGAAGGCCCCGGACAAGGACCTCACCACCTTCTCCGCCAACGACTCCGGTCTCTTCGCGGGCCTCGCCCAGCAGGCCGGCGCCAAGTGGTGGACGACCTCCGGCGAGAAGTGGAAGGTCGGTATCGACGACGCGGCGACCCAGAAGGTCGCGAAGTTCTGGGGCGACCTCGTCAAGGAGGACGCCATAGACAACCAGCCGATGTACACCCCGGCCTGGAACAAGGCGCTGAACACCGGCAAGCAGATCGCGTGGGTCAGCGCGGTGTGGGCGCCGGGCACGCTGACGACGGCCGCGCCGGACACCAAGGGCAAGTGGGCCATGGCCCCGCTCCCCCAGTGGTCGGTCTCCGAGGACGTGACGGGCAGCTGGGGCGGCTCCTCAACCGCCGTCACCACCGACTCGAGCCACAAGTCGGCCGCCGCGAAGTTCGCCGCATGGCTGAACACCGACCGTGACGCGCTGGCCGCGCTCGCCAAGGAGGGCGGGATCTACCCGGCCGCCTCGGGCGCCCAGCTCAGCGGCGCGTTCCTCAAGTCGCCCGACTTCTTCTCGAACCAGGCGGACTTCTACACCAAGGCCGCCGAGATCGCGAAGACCACGGCGCCCTCCGCGTGGGGCCCGAACGTGAACGTGGCGTACACCTCGTTCAAGGACGCGTTCGCCGCGGCCGCGAAGAACAAGTCGGACTTCGGTGCCGCCCTGAAGACGATGCAGGACGACACGGTCGCCGACCTGAAGAAGCAGGGCTTCGGAGTCGCGGAGTGACCAGCGCACGCCGGAGGTCGTACGGGGTCAAGGGGGCCCCGTACGCCTTCCTCCTCCCCGCGGTGATCCTCTTCGCCCTGTTCTTCGCGCTGCCCATCGGCTACGCGCTCTGGCTGAGCCTCCACAAGGTGAAGGTGTCCGGCCTGGGCCTCGGTTCAGGGGCGCGCAAGGAGGTCTGGGCGGGGATCGGCAACTACACCGACGCCCTGACCGACAGCGAGCTGCTGGACGGCGCGCTGCGCGTGGTCGGCTACGGCGCGATCGTGGTCCCGGTGATGCTGGGTCTCGCCCTGGTCTTCGCGCTGATGCTCGACGCGGACAAGGTGCGCCTCGCGCCCTTCACCCGGCTCGCGATCTTCCTGCCGTACGCCATCCCTGGCGTCGTCGCCGCGCTGCTCTGGGGCTTCCTCTACCTGCCGGACGTCAGCCCGTTCTACTTCGTCCTCGACAAACTGGGGATGCCACAGCCGGACCTGCTGGACGGCGGTCCGCTGTATCTCGCCCTGTCCAACATCGCGGTGTGGGGCGGTACGGGCTTCAACATGATCGTCATCTACACCTCGCTGCGGTCGATCCCGGCCGAGGTGTACGAGGCGGCGAAGCTGGACGGCGCCACCCCGCTACAGGTCGCGCTCAGGATCAAGATCCCGATGGTGGCGCCCTCGCTGGTGCTGACCTTCTTCTTCTCGATCATCGCGACACTCCAGGTGTTCAGCGAGCCGACCACCCTCAAACCGCTCACCAACTCCGTGCCCACGACGTGGAGTCCGCTGATGAAGGTGTACCAGGACGCCTTCGGCAAGGGTGACATCTACTCGGCCGCCGCCGAGGCGACGATCATCGCGATCGTCACGCTGGTCCTGTCGTTCGGCTTCCTGCGGGCCGCGAACTCCCGTAACAAGCAGGAGGCAGCACGATGAGTTCCCTTGCCGTGGGCAAGGCGGAAGCGGCGACGGGCACCAGGCCCGGCACCGCGCAACGCCCGCCACTGCGCAGCCGGATCGCCCTGGTCCCGACGATCACGCTTCTGCTGGGTGCCCTGTACTGCCTGCTGCCGGTCGCGTGGGTGGTGATCGCGGCGACGAAGTCGGGCAGCGAACTGTTCTCCACGTTCACGTTCCTGCCCGGCAGCGGCTTCACGGACAACGTGAAGGAGCTGAGCGCCTACCGCGACGGCGTCTACTGGAAGTGGATGGGCAACTCCGCCCTGTACGCCGGCCTCGGCGCCCTTCTGTCGACGGCGGTGAGCGCCATCAGCGGATACGCCCTCGCGATCTACCGTTTCCGTGGCCGGGAAGCGGTGTTCAGCGTCCTGATGGCGGGTGTGCTGATGCCGCCGGTGATCCTCGCGATCCCCCAGTACCTGCTCCTGGCGAAGGCCGACATCACGGACTCCTACGCGTCCGTGCTGCTGCCGCTGGTCCTCTCCCCGTACGGCGTCTACCTCGCGCGGATCTACGCCGCCGCGGCAGTGCCGGCCGACGTGGTCGAGGCCGGGCGGATGGACGGCGCGGGCGAGTGGCGGATCTTCACCAGGGTCGCGCTGCCGATGATGATCCCGGGCCTCGTGACGGTCTTCCTGTTCCAGTTCGTGGCCGTGTGGAACAACTTCCTGCTCCCCTACATCATGCTCAGCGACGACGAGAAGTTCCCGATCACGCTGGGTCTGTTCACGCTTCTCGAACAGGGAGCGAACACGCCGGCGCTCTACACACTGGTGATCACCGGCGCGTTCCTGGCGGTCATCCCGCTCATCGCGCTCTTCCTGGTCATCCAGCGGTTCTGGAGCCTCGACCTGCTGTCCGGAGCCGTAAAGTCATGACCATGAGCAATACCGGGGGCCGGCGCAAACCGCCGACGATCCACGACGTGGCGCGCGAGGCGGGGGTCTCACGAGGCACCGTCTCGCGCGTGCTCAACGGCGGGCACTATGTCAGCCCCACCGCCCAGGAGGCGGTGAACGCGGCGATCCGCAAGACGGGGTACGTGGTCAACCGCCACGCCCGCTCGCTCATCACCGGCCGTTCCGACTCGATCGGCTTTCTGCTGACGGAGCCTCAGGAGCGGTTCTTCGAGGACCCCAACTTCAATGTCCTGCTGCGGGGTTGTACCCAGGCGCTCGCCGCGCACGACATCCCGCTGCTGCTGATGCTGGCCGGCACGGAGGACGAACGGCGCCGCATCACGCGGTACATCACCGCCGGTCACGTGGATGGGGTGCTCCTGGTCTCCAGCCACTCCGGCGACCCGGTCGCGCAGGAGCTGTGCGAGGCGGGCGTACCGCTGGTCGCGTGCGGCAAGCCGATCGGGCTCGGCTCCAAGGTGAGCTACGTGGCGGCGGCCGACCGAGACGGTGCCCGGGACATGGTCCGGCATCTGTTGTCGCTGGGCCGTCGCCGTATCGCCGTGGTGACCGGTCCGCTCGACACCCCGGGCGGTGTGGAGCGCCTCGCCGGATACCGGGAGGTCCTCACCGAGGAGGGCATCGCGTACGACGAGCGCCTCGTCGTCTCCGGCGACTACAGCCGGGCCAGTGGGGAAGCGGGGGCGGAGCGGCTGCTGGCGCAGTGCCCCGACCTGGACGCCGTGTTCGTCGCGTCCGACCTCATGGCACAGGGAGTGCTGACGGCGCTGGAGCGTGCGGGGCGGTCCGTTCCCGGGGATGTGTCCGTGGGCGGCTTCGACGACTCCTCGGCCGCGCTGGCTGCCCGGCCCCAGCTGACGACCATCCGACAGCCGTACGACCGGATCAGCGCCGAGATGGTGCGGGTGCTGCTCGCACAGATCGGCGGGGAGGATCCGGCGGCGGTGATCCTGCCGACCGAGCTGATCAAGCGGGGGTCCGCCTGAGGCGTGCCTGTTTTTATGCATACGCATTAACATGGGGTGCATGGCAGTGAACAAGGCCGGTGCGGGGCTGGCGGACCAGTGGCGGGACATCCTGGCGGCGCATGCGCGCACGATGTGCGAGATCGATCGTGCGCTGCATCCGCACGGCCTGGGGGCGAGTGACTTCGAGGTGCTCGACGTCCTGGTTTCCGAGGCGGCCGCCTCCGATCCGGGCGAGGAGTGCCGGGTGCAGGACATTGCCGGGCGGGTTCATCTCAGCCAGAGTGCGTTGTCCCGGCTCATCGGGCGGTTGGAGAAGGACGGGCTGGTCGAGCGGAGTATGTGTGTGGAGGATCGGCGGGGGGTGCGCGTGGCTTTGACGGCGCGTGGTCGTGAGCTGCACAACGAGGTACTGCCGCTTCAACGGGCCGCGTTGGAACGGTCCTTGGGAGACAGGTAGTTCGTTCGCTGCGCGCCGGTGGGGCTTCTCGCGCAGTTCCCCGCGCCCCTGAAGGGGCGCTCTCGCCTAACTCAGTAGTTGTCTCACCGCCTTGAACGCGGCCTCTACCGTTGCCGGGTCTGCTCCTGGGCGGGCCAACGCGCTCATCGCGATCGGGGGGACCGGGGGGAGGTCCTTGTACGGGGTGAGGCCGTCCGGGGCCGGGCCCACCGCCGCCAGGAGTGCCACTCCCCTGCCTGTGCGGGCCAGGTCCAGGACGCCTGCCAGGTAGCCCGCGTCGCCCACCACCGACGCCGGGACGCCCTGCTCGGCGAGGGTCGCGATGGCTCGGCGGCGGATCGCGCAGGGGTCCTCGATCGCCACCAGGGGAACGGGTGCGGGGGCTGCCGGGGGTGCCCAGCCGGGCGGGGCGTGCCAAGTCAGGGGCAGGCCGCCCACCGGTGTGCCCTCCGTCGCCGCGGCCTCCGTGACGTACACCGCGACATCCACGCTGCCGCGCTCCACCGCCTCCACCAGGCGTGCCGACCGGTCGATCCGGAACCGCACCCGGCAGCCGGGGCGCACCGCCTCGACGGCCGCGGTCAGCCGGGGCAGGAACTGGTCGGCGGCGTGCTCGGTGGAGCCGAGGGTGATCGTGTCGCCGTCGACGTCGAGCAGGGTGCGTACGGCCTCGTCGTGGACGGCGAGGACACGACGCGCCTGTTCCAGCAGCAGCCGGCCCTCCGGGGTGAACCGCGTGCCCCGGCCCTCACGTTCGACGACGGGCCTGCCCAGCATCTTCTCCAGCCTGCGGACGTGCTGGCTGACCGCGGACTGGCTGAGGGCGAGTGCCTGGGCCGCGCGATGGAAGCCGCCGTGGTCGGCGATCGCGGTCAGGCTGCGCAGGGCCACGATGTCGAGGACTGGTTGGGGCATACGGTGACCGTAGCCCGCGCGGGTCATCGATCGCCATTCTTGATCGATCACGGATTGCGATCGATTTCGATGCGGAATCGTCGTTGGACGTCGCACACGGGTGCCGGTCATGATGAGGGCATGGCGTATCCGACCGCATCTGCTGCCCTGCTCACGCAGCGCCGAGTCATCGACTTCGGCGTCGCGTGCACCGCGCGCTGTCGTTGATCCCACGCCGCCTCCCGGCGTTTCCGTACGGCCTCCACTGATCGGCTTCGCGCTGCCCGCGTGCCGGTAGGCCGCACCCGCTCACGCTCTCCACCCCCCTTTTTTTCTTCCCTCACCCCGCAACGGGAGTTGCTTCCTCATGCCCTCTGCCCTGCCCTCCCCCGCCTCCTGGGACGAACCCGAAGGTCTCGCCGCGCGCGGCACACTGATCGTGCTGCCCGGCCGGGGCGAACACGGCGGTCTGTACGAGCGGTTCGGCCGCCGACTCGCCTTCGACGCCTACCGGGTAAGGGCGTTGGGCGACCCGTCCGCCGATCCGTCCGTGCTCGACGAGGCCGCCAAGCTCCTCGCCGACGAGTCACTGCCGAGCCCGAAGGTCCTGGTCGGTTCGGACACGGGTGCCCGGTACGCCGTCCAGCTCGCCGCCGAGCACCCGGCGGGCGTCGACGCGCTGATCCTCGTCGGCCTGCCCACCGGGCCCTGGGAGTCGGGGAGTTGGGAGGGCGAGCTGGCGGCGCGGACCGCCTGCCCGACCCACCAGGGGCGCCTCGCCGGCGACTCCGCCTTCCGGCGCGGGGCGATCGACGCGGCCGTCGACCTGCCGGAGCTGCGGCTCGACCAGGTCGAGGTGCCCGTACTCGCCCTGCACGGCAAGGACGACCGGATCAGCCCGCTCGACCAGGCACTCGGCGCCTACGAGGGCCACGCGAACGTCCGGACCGTGACCTTCGACGGTGGCCGGCACGACGTGCTCAACGACGCGCTGCACCGCACGGCCGCCGCCACGGTCGTCCTCTTCCTGGAACGGCTGCGCCTCTCCCCCGAGCTGCCCGCGATCGCGGAGGGCCTCGCATGAGCACCGAGCGTGTGACGACCACTGTCGCCGAGCTGCGCGACGCCCTCTCCTCCGGGCAGCCGCCCCTGGTCCTCGACGTCCGCTGGGCGCTCGGCGACCCGTACGGCCGCGACCACTACGCGGACGCGCACATCCCGGGCGCGGTGTACGTCGACCTGGACACCGAACTGGCCGCGCCGCCGAGTCCGGAGGGCGGGCGCCATCCGCTGCCGGAGATCGGCGAGTTGCAGGCGGCAGCCCGTGGCTGGGGGCTCCAGGAGAGCCAACCTGTCGTCATTTACGACGACTTGGGCAACACCGCCGCCGCTCGGGCCTGGTGGCTGCTCCGGTACGCCGGGGTAGCCGAAGTGACGTTGCTGGACGGCGCGTTGGGTGCCTGGCGGGCGGCGGAACTGCCGCTGGAGTCCGGTGTCCCGGCCGATCCGGAACCCGGCGATGTCGTCCTGCGTACGGGCGGGCTGCCGCTCACGGATGCCGACGGTGCCGCCGAACTCGCCCGCGACGGACTGCTGTTGGACGCCCGCGCGGGTGAACGATATCGGGGCGAGGTGGAGCCGGTGGACCCGCGCGCCGGCCACATCCCCGGTGCGGTGTCCGCGCCCACCGGGGAGAACCTCGCGGCCGACGGGACCTTCCTTGCACCCGACCTGCTGCGCAAGCGGTTCGAGGACCGGGGCGCCGGTGACGCCTCGCGCATCGGCGTGTACTGCGGTTCCGGTGTCACCGCCGCCCACCAGATCGCCGCGCTCGCTCTCGCCGGTTACGAGGCGACCCTCTTCGCCGGCTCCTGGTCCGCCTGGTCCACCGATCCCACCCGCCCGGCCGCGACCGGCCCGCACCCGTCCTGAGGCTCCAGGGCCCCGCGAGAGGAACCCCGCCATGACCACCAAACCGCTCGACGCGGCGCCCCTGGCCCCGCCGCGCACCGACACTCCCCCGGAACCGGCACCCCGGATCACCATCCGAGGCGCCACCCGCACCACCCGCCGACTCCAGCTGCCCCGCTCGGTACGCCGGGCCGCAGGCCCTGTGGGCCTCGTACTCCTCTGGTTCCTGACCTCGGCCACCGGAGTACTGCCCGAGTCGGTGCTCGCCTCCCCCGTGGACGTCCTCAAGCAGGCCGTCGACCTCACGAAGAACGGTGAACTGCCCGGCGCCATCGCCGCGTCGGGCCGCCGGGCAGCCATCGGCTTCCTCATCGGAGCGACAGTCGCTCTCGTTCTCTCCCTGCTCGCCGGGCTGTTCCGGCTCGGCGAGGACGTCATCGACTCCTCGATGGGCATGTTCCGGGCAATCCCCTGGGTGGGTCTGATCCCACTGTTCATCGTCTGGTTCGGCATCGAGGAGACCCCGAAGATCGCGCTGGTCGCGCTCGGTGTCACCTACCCGCTGTACTTCAACATCTACGGCGGCATCCGGTCCACCGACGCCCAACTCGTCGAGGCCGCACGGATGATGGGCCTCGGCCGGTTCGGTCTGATCAAGTACGTCATCCTGCCGAGCGCGCTGCCCGGCGCCCTCGTGGGGCTCCGGTACGCGCTCTCCACCGCCTGGCTAGCGCTCGTCTTCGCCGAGCAGATCAACGCGGACGCGGGGCTCGGCTATCTGATGAGCAACGCCCAGCAGTACTTCCGTACGGACATCATCGTGCTCTGCCTCGCGGTGTACGCACTGCTCGGCCTCGCCTGCGACTTCGCCGTACGGGTCCTGTCGCGCCGGCTGCTGACCTGGCGGGCCAACTTCGAGGGCGAGGCGTGATCCCCATGGCCAACAGCGTGGAAATCAGGGGGCTTTCGCGGGCCTTCGACGGCAACACCGTGCTGCACGAGCTGGATCTCGACATCCGCGAGGGCGAGTTCGTGGCCCTGCTCGGGCACAGCGGCTGCGGCAAGTCGACCCTGCTGCGGATCCTCGCCGGGCTCGACGACGAGATCGGCGGCGAGGTGACCGTGCCCGCGCGGCGCAGCGCGGCCTTCCAGTCGCCCCGACTGCTGCCCTGGCTGAAGGTGTGGCGCAATGTCGTCCTCGGCCTGCCCGGACGGCCCGACCGCGCCCTGGCCGACAAGGCCCTCGCCGAGGTCGGCATCGAGGAGCGCGCGACCGTCTGGCCCAAGACCCTGTCCGGCGGCCAGGCACAGCGGGTCTCGCTGGCCCGCGCCCTGGTCCGCGAGCCCGAACTCCTGCTGTTCGACGAGCCGTTCGGCGCGCTCGACGCGCTGACCCGGGGCAAGGTGCAGCAGCTGGTCGCCGAGCTGTGGCAGCGGCACGGCTGCGCGATCCTCCTGGTCACCCATGACGTGGAGGAGGCGCTGCTGCTCGCCGACCGCGTCCTGGTGATGGACGAGGGCCGGATCGCCCACGACCTCACCGTCGATCTGCCCCGCCCCCGCGATCTCACCTCGCCCGAGTTCGTCACCCTCCGCGCCCGCCTCCTCGGCTGGCTCGGTGTCACCGCACACACCCTCGAAGGGACCCCCTCGTGATACGCAGACTCGCCACCGCCGCGCTGAGCGTCACCGCACTGCTGGCGCTGACCGCCTGCGGCGCGGACTCCTCGGCGGACGCCGCCGGGAGCGGCTCCAAAGTGACCCTCACCATCGGCGACCAGGCCAAGACCCTCCAGACCATCGTCGCCGCCTCCGGCGCTCTCAAGGGCGCCAAGTACAACGTGAAGTGGGCCGAGTTCGAGGGCGCGGCCCCGCTCTACCAGGCCGTACAGGCGGGCGCCGCCGACACCGGCTTCTCCGCCGATCTGCCGGCTCTCCAGGCCCTCAGCGGCGGTGTGAAGATCAAGAACATCGCCGCCCTCAAGAACGACGGCACGCATGTCGGGATCGTGGTCCGCAAGGGCTCCGGCATCGACAGCGTCAAGGATCTCAAGGGCCAGAAGGTCGTGGTGTCCTCCGCCAAGGGCAGCATCTCGGAGTACCTGCTGGCCAACGTCCTCAAGCAGAACGGCCTGGACTACAAGGACGTCAAGGTGCAGTACCTGCTGCCCACCGACGCCCAGGCCGCCTTCTCCTCCGGCAAGATCAAGGTCTGGGCGATCTTCGGTGTCTACCAGGCCGTCGCCCTGGAGCAGGGCGGGAAGCTGCTGGTCGACGGCGCGGACGGCCGGGTCAGCGGCTACGGCTTCGTCAACGCCTCCGAGAAGGCCCTCGCCGACTCGGCGAAGAAGGCCGCGCTGTCCGACTTCCTCAAGCGCCTCGGTACTGCCCTGAAGTGGACCAGCGCGAACAAGGACGCCTACGCGAAGGCCATCGTGGAGCGCAACGGCGCCGACGCCTCGGTGGCGAAGACGCTGGCCTCGGCGGCGTACGGCGAGGTCCTGCCGATCACCGACGACGTGAACAAGACGGTCCAGGACGTGGCCGACCTCATGAACAGCATCGGTGTCCTGGACCCGAACGTCGACGTGGCCAAGTCGGCGGACGCGTCCCTCCTCAAGTAGCCGCTCTCCGAAGGGAGTTCTCTCATGCCTGTCGAGTTCATCAGCGCCGTCCACACCGACTCCGGGTCCAACGGCCCCGCCTCCAGCAACCGCACCGGCGGCTTCGACCCCGACTTCGTCCGCAAGTACGCCCGCACCCTGGACGACGGCGGCTTCGACCACACCCTGGTCGCCTACCACTCGGCGTCCCCGGACGCGCTCCAGCTCGCCCAGTTCGTCGCCACCAACACCGAGCGGATCCGCCCGATCCTGGCCCACCGGCCGGGTGTGATCTTTCCGACCCACGCGGCCCGCGCGCTCGCCACCCTGGACCAGATCAGCAAGGGACGCCTGTCGCTGCACATCATCTCCGGGGGCAGCGACGAGGAGCAGCACCGGGAAGGCGACTACCTCAACAAGACGGAGCGGTACGAGCGTTCCGACGAATACATCCAGATCCTGCGGAAGGTCTGGCAGGCCGACGGGCCCGTCTCGCACGAGGGCAAATTCTTCAAGTTCGAGGGCTACTACTCGGACGTGAAGCCCTACAACGGGCTGGTCCCGGTCTCGGTCGGCGGCTCCTCGCAGGACGCGTACCGGGTCGGCGGCCAGCAGGGCGACATCTTCGGTCTGTGGGGCGAGCCGCTGAAGGAGACGGCCGAGCAGATCGCCGCCGTCAACGCGGTCGCCGATGCCGCCGGGCGCCCCCACCCCCGTATCTGGGTCTCCTTCCGCCCGATCATCGCGCCCACCGAGGAACTGGCCTGGGAGAAGGCGCACCGCACGCTGGGCGCGCTCAAGGACCAGGCCGCCAACACCGAGCTGCTGCGCCACTACCGCACCACCGGCCGCCCCGCCAACGTCGGCTCCCAGCGCCTCCTCGACATCGCGGACCGCGGCGAGGTGCACGACCGCTGCCTGTGGACCGCACCCGCGGTCGCGACCAACGCCGCCGGCGCCTCGACCGCGCTGGTCGGCACTCCGGAGACGGTCGCCGCGGCGCTGCTCGACTACGTCGACATCGGCTGCGACCTGCTGTCGATCCGCGGCTACGACCCGCTCAACGACGCGATCGACTACGCGCGTTATGTCCTTCCGCTGGTCCGCCAGGAGCTCGCGCACCGCGCGACGACGGCCACCCAGGCCGCCTGACCCTGCCCAACTCCCCATCCACCCACCCCTGTCTGCGAATCCCCTTATGGAGACTCCGTGTTCCGCCGCTCACGCTCATTGCGCACGTCCGCCGCCGTCCTGCTGCTCGCCCTCACGGCGGCCTGCGGGAGCCAGGCCCAGGCCGAGTCGTCGTCCGACCAGTCCGCCGTCACCCTGCGGGTCGGCGCGACCGGCTGGAAGGTCGAGGAGGCCATCCTGAAGTTCGCCCACCTCGACGACACCCCCTACAAGGTGAAGTGGAGCGTCTTCCAGGGCGGTGACCTGCAACTCCAGGCGATCCGCGCCGGCGCCCTCGACGTCGCCTCCTCCAGCGAGATCCCGCCGATCTTCGCCGCCGCCGACGGCAGGCCGAACTTCAAGGTCGTCGCCGTGCAGCGCGCCGCCACGCTCAACCAGGAGGTCGTCGTCCCCAAGGGCTCGAAGGTGACCGACATCGCCGGGCTGAAGGGCAAGAAGGTCGGCTACGTCCAGAACACCACCGCCCACTACTTCCTCTTCCAACTGCTGAAGCAGGCGGGCCTGAAGTGGTCCGACGTCGACGCCAAGCCGCTCCTGCCCAACGACGGCCTCGCCGCCCTGAACGGCGGCGGCATCGACGCCTTCGCCTCCTACGGCACGTCGATCATCACCGCCCACCAGCAGGGCGCCACCACGGTCGGCTCCGGCAAGGACATCCTCTCCGGCAACTTCCTCTGGACGGCCCGCGACAGCGTCCTGAAGAACCCCGCCCAGCAGGCGGCGACGGCCGACCTGATCGCCCGGATCACCCAGGCGTACGCGTACGTCCGGGACGGCCACGAGGCCGAGTTCGCGAAGGTCGTGTCGGACAACACGCACCAGCCGCTCGCCCAGGCGGAGAAGGACCTGGTCGACGCACAGAACCAGCGCCCGACCCAGGCCCGCACGGTCGGCGACGACACCATCGCCTCACAGCAGAAGGTGGCGGACGTCTTCACCGAACTCGGCGCCCTCAAGGAGCACTTGGACGTGAAGTCCTTCTGGACGACCAAGCTCAACACCGAACTGGCCGCCGACCTGAAGAAGAAGCTGTGACCACGCCGCAAGACGCTGCCGTGACCGCCCGCATCGCCGAACTGGCCCCCGAGTACGACCGTTCGGGCGCGTTCCCCGCCGAGTCCCTGAAGGCCGCCCACGAGGCCGGCCTGCTCACCGCCACCATCGGTGAGCGGTACGGCGGCCGGGGCGCGGGCGTCGAGGAGACCGCGCGCATCCTGCACACCCTCGGCCGGGGCGACCCGTCCGTCGCCCTGATCGCCGCGATGACCCTCACCACCCACAACCGCCAGGCCGTACAACCGCACTGGCCCGAGGAGTTGTACGCACGGGTGGTCAAGGAGTCGCTCGTACGTCCCGTGCTCGTCAACCACGCCCGCGTGGAACCCGAGTTGGGCTCCCCCGCGCGCGGCGGGCTGCCCGCCACCCGGGCCCGGCGCACCGGGGACGGCTGGGCGATCAGCGGTACGAAGCGTTTCGTCACGGGCGCCGACGGGCTGGACTGGTTCCTGGTGTGGGCGACCACCGACGAGCCGGAGCCACGCGTGGGCACGTTCCTGGCGCCCGGCGACTCCCCCGGCATCGAAATCAGCGGCAACTGGGACCAGTTGGGGCTGCGCGCGAGCGGCAGCCACGATGTCACCTTCCGGGATGTCGAGGTGCCGTACGAGCAGGTCATCGGCCTCGCACCGTACGGTCCGGCGGCCGAGCAGGACAACCGGGCGGGCGCTTCCCTCCATCTGCCGCTCGCCGCCCTGTACTTGGGGGTCGCCCGGGCCGCGCAGGCGTTCTTCCACACGTTCGCGCACACCCGGGTGCCCGCCAACCTCGGTCATCCGGTGGCCCGTACGGAACGCTTCCGCCGGGCGGCCGGGGAGATCGAGGTGCTGCTGGCCGGGGCCGAGCAGCTGGTGTTCGGCGGCGCGGCCAGGGTCGACGCCGCAGACCCCTCGTACACCCCCGAACAGGCCCTGGGGGCACGGGTGTTGGCGGACCGCCACGGCGTACGGGCCGTCGGGCTGGCCGTGCGGCTGCTCGGCAATCCGGGGCTGGCCCGGGGCAACCCCCTGGAGCGGCACTTCCGCGACATCCAGTGCGCGCCCGTGCACGCACCCCAGGAGGACATCTCCGTACTCGCGATCGGTACGAAGGCGCTGGAGAAGGCCGCCGACACAGAGGCCCGGGAGGACCGGTGACCGCCCCGACCACGACCGCCTCCGCCCAGCTCCTCGGCCTCCTCGCCCGCGATCTGCCGCCCGACCGGCTGGCCACCGACCCGCTGACACTGGCCGCACACACCACCGACCGCTCCGGCACCCGGCCGTACGGCGGACCGCTCGCCGTCGTCCACGCAAGACGCACCGAGGACGTCACCGTCACCCTCCGGCACGCGCACGCCCTGCGTGTGCCGGTGGTGCCGCGCGGCACCGGTACCGGGCTGTCGGGCGGGGCGACGGCCGGCGAGGGCACCCTCGTCCTCGACCTCTCCGGTATGAACCGCATCCTCGAACTGTCGGAGGACGACCAGCTCGCCGTCGTCGAACCCGGCGTGATCACAGCCGAGTTGGACCGGGCGGCGGGCGCGCACGGCCTGCGGTACGCGCCCGACCCGGCGAGCGCCGCCCTGTCGACGATCGGCGGGAACATCGCCACCAACGCGGGCGGGCTGCGCTGCGCCAAGTACGGCGTGACGCGGGACAGTGTGCTCGGCCTTGAGGCGGTGCTCGCGGACGGCACGGTGGTGCGCACGGGCCGCCGTACCGTCAAGGGAGTCACCGGCTACGACCTGACCGCACTGCTCACCGGCTCGGAGGGCACCCTCGCGGTGATCACCTCGGCGACCCTGCGGCTGCGCCCGCTGCCGGTGGCCACGGCCACCGTCGCCGCGTACTTCCCGTCCTTCGAAGAGGCCGCCGAGGCCTCGTACGCGATCGGCAGGGCCGGGGTCGTACCGGCGCTGGCGGAGCTGGTCGACGGGCCTGTCCTGCACGCTGTCGACCCGGCGCTGCGGGAGCGGGGCGCGGCACTGCTGCTGGTGCAGTGCGACGGGGCGGGTGCCGGAGCGGAGGCGGCAGCGGTCGCCGAGGTCCTCGCCAGGACCGGGGCGACGTCGGTCGAGCGGACCGACGACCCGGCCGAAGCGGAGTCGCTGCTCGCCGCCCGCCGTGGCGCCCTGCCCGCCCTGGAACGGCTGGGCCGCCCGCTGATCGAGGACATCGCCGTACCCCGTTCCCGGCTGGCGGAGGCGGCTCGGGAGATCCGGGAGATCTCGCGGCGCCATGACGTCCCGGTGTTCACCGTCGCCCACGCGGCGGACGGCAATCTGCACCCGATCATCGTGGTCGACCCGTCCCTGGACGGACTGCCCGACGCGGCCTGGGAGGCGGCCGGCGAGATCTTCGCCCTCGCACTTCGGCTCGGCGGGACGCTGACCGGCGAGCACGGGGTGGGGGTCCTGAAGCGGCAGTGGGTCGCCGACGAACTGGGCCCTGCGGCACATGCGCTGCAACGGCGGATCAAGGACGCGTTCGATCCCCGGGGCATCCTCAACCCGGGCAAGTCCCTTTAGCAGGGAAGGGGTTCAGTATTCGTACGGCCGGGCCAGCAGGGTCCGTACGCCCTCGGAGGTGATCGTCAGGCCGTGCGGGGAGGCCGCGTCGATGGTGAGCGCGAGGTCGCCGGTGGGCCACTGGTCGGCGAGCGCGCCGAGCGGGACGAGACGGTAGCGGGAGACGGCCGGCAGCAGCCCGGCCAGCTCGGACTCCGAGGTGAACACGGGCACCGCCTCCCGTCCGTCCGGCTCCTCCAGGACGGGCAGCGCCACCATCGAGGGATCGCCGGCGTCCGCGTCGCTGACGTCGTCCGGTACGGGCACGAGCACCTCACTCCTGGCGAGGACGTCCAGCGCGGCCGAGTCCTCGCTGTTGCCGGCCAGCGCGTCCAGCGCACGTCGGGCCGGTGTGGCGGTGTGGTGGCGCGTGGGTGTCTCCATGGCGGGTCCCCTGGTAGCGGCGGGTCGTACGGGCCGCCCGGGACACGCCGGTCCCGGGCACAGTACAGGTCGCCTACCCGAGCGGGTCCCGGCCATGCGTGGCCCGGGACCCGGCCCGTCGCTACTTCAGATACGGCCCGGCGGCCCCGATCCTCCCGGGCCCGTTCAGGACGTACACCCGCAGGTTGCCCTTGCCCGGTGCCGCCACGGTCAGCGTGCCGTTCGAGACGGTTCGTACGTCACCGGTGACGGCGTCGGTGTACGTGCCGTTCGGGATGCCGGTGTAAGTGGCGTCGCCGGTGACGGTGACCAGCGCGAAGCTGTCCGTCGAGCCACTGGTGTACCGGCGTTTGAAGGCCATCTGGCCGCTGATGCCCTCGGTGGAGTACTGGCCCATCTGAAGGGCCGGGACTGCCCGGCGGATCTGGTTGAGTCGCTGGAGGTGCTTGACCAGGGGCTGGGCGAGCGTGTTGGCGACCTCACCGCTCGCCGAGCCGACCGTGCCGAAGTCGGTCGCGGTGACGGTTCCGGCGAGGTGGTCGCCGTAGTACGCCCGTCCCGTGTTCGCGAGTGGGCAGGTCGGGCCGCAGTCGATCTGCTTGCCCTTCTGGAACTCGATCTCGGAGCCGTAGTACAGCGTTGGGATGCCCCGGAAGGTCCACATCAGCGCCATGTTCTCGGCCCAGGCGTCGGTGCCGCCGCTGTAGCGGTTGCTCGACTTGTTGGGGCCGTAGTCGTGGCTGTCGACGTAGACGACGTTGTACGTGGCGTCGTTGACGGAGTCGTCGGAGTCCTTGCCGTTGTTGTAGGCGTTGGGCGCGTCACCGAAGTTCATGTGCATGCGCATGTCGATGATGTTCATTCCGGAGAACTGGCTGCGGTCGGGCGTGTGGTAACTGTTGCCGCTCAGGAAGGCGTTGGTGGACGTCGGCTGGTTGGCGGTGCCCAGGTTGTTCTCGTAGTTGAACTGCTCGATGGCCGCCGTCTCGTCGTCGGCGCTGTACTCCTTGCGCTCCTTCCAGGTGAAGAACTGCGCCGAGTGGTTGACCGAACCCCGGTTCCACTTGTCGTTGACGAAGGCCGCGACCTCGCCGAAGACGAAGAAGTTCTTCGCCGCCTCCGTGCCGAACTTCTGCGTCACCCGGTCGTAGATCGCGGGCAGGAAGCGGCGGTTCCAGGTCACGCGCGGGATGTGGACGGCCGTGTCGACGCGGAAGCCGTCGACGCCCATGTCGATGTACTTGTCGTACGCGCCGATCAAGTAGTTCTGGACGGTGGTGTTCTCGGTGTTGAAGTCGGCGAGGTCCTCGTGCAGCCAGCACGAACGGGCGTCCTCGCCCTCCCAGTTGCCGATCCAGCACTGGTGGTAGTAGGCCTTGGGGAACATGCCCGAAGTGGGGCTCGGCCACTGGCAGTTGTAGAGCGTGTAGCCCTCGGCGCTCTTTCCGCCGGTCGGTGTGCCCCAGTTGAGGCAGGTGTTGCCGGTCGGTTCGGCCGTCGACCAGAGGTCGCCGTTGTAGTAGGACTTCCCGGACTTGGGCTCGACGGTCAGTCCGTCGTACTCGAAGCCCTCGGCCTTCTCGTCGTAGTACCAGCTCCACTGGGTGTCCCGGACGCCGTACACCGTGGGGGTGAACAGGCCCTTGGCGCCCCAGCGGGAGCTGTGGTTGTAGACGACGTCCTGGTAGATCTTCATGCCCTTGGCGTGGGCCGCGTTGATCAGGTCCTGGTAGCTCGCGCCGGCCGACTCCAGGCGTGGGTCTACCTTGTAGAAGTCGTAGCCGTGATAGCCGTGGTAGTCGTAGTCCGAGCGGTTCAGGACGACCGGGGTGATCCAGAGCGCGGAGAAGCCGAGCGCCTTGACGTAGTCGAGTTTTTCGACCAGTCCCTTGAAGTCGCCGCGGAACATGGGGTCGTTGTTCGCCGCGTTGCCGGACTTGGTGTGCTGGCTGCCGCCGCGGTCGTTGCCCGTGTCGCCGTCGTAGAAGCGGGCGGTGAGGACGAAGTAGATGGGGTCCTTGCGCGGGTCGGTGCCGAGCGGGGTGCCGGAGGCCGGTGCGGGGGCCTGGTCGCCGGTCGTGGCGGTCGCGGCGGCGGAGGCGGGCGAGGTGTTGCCGGCCGCGTCGACGGCCTTGACCGTGTAGCTGTAGGTGGTCCGCTCATCGAGTCCCGTGTCGGAGAACACCGTTGAGCCGATGTCCGTGACGACGGCGCCCTGGGTGCCGCCGGTGCGGGTGACCTGGTACTTGGTCACGCCCTTGTTGTCGGTCGCCGCGTCCCAACTCACCACGACCGACGTGTTGGTGGCACTCGCAGTGACATCGGTGGGCGCTGTCGGGGCCTCGGTGTCCGGGGCTTCGGCGGCGCACGGGTCGGTGGCGTTCGCGGTGACCGTGCGGTCCTTCACGGTCGTGGTGCCGGTGGCGATCGTGTAGTCGGCGCTGTTGTTGTTGTCCCAGACACCGTTGCCGTTGTTGAAGGCCGCCTTGAGCGAGGTCGCGGTGCCGATGTCGAGGGTCTTTTTCCACCAGCCCGTGCAGGCGGTCTCCATGCCGACGCCGGGGACGGTCGTCCAGGAGCCGCCGGTGGGCGCGTAGTGGATGTTGGCGGTGGTCCAGCCGGAGGTGGCGGTCGAGTAGTAGACGATGGCCTGGTTTCCGGTGCCCGTCCCGGTGTCGGCGCACGGGTCGCTGTGGGCGATCACACCGTCCTTGACGGTGATGGTGCCGGTGCCGAGCGCGTAGTTGCCGCCGCCGTTGTTGTCCCAGGTGCCGCTGCCGTTGTTGAAGGTCGCCTGGAGTCCGGCGGCCGAGCCCAGGTCGACGGTCTTCTTGACCCAGTCCGTGCAGGCCGACTCCATCTGGGTGCCGGGGACGGTGGTCCAGGAACCGCCGTCGGGGGCGTAGTGGAGATAGGTGGTGGGCCAGCTCTTGGTCTTCGTGTAGTAGAAGACGGTCGCCGTGTTGGACGCGGCGGCGGCCGCCTTCGCCATGGGCGCGGAGCCCGTGTCCGGCGGGACCGCTCCCACCAGCACGGCAGCCGCCACCAGCGCCACCAGGGGTTGCCTCATGAGTGACTCCAATACGGCCCGGAATGCTCGGTTCTGGACTGCAAGGGGAACCGGAAAGTTCCTGAAAACACTTGCAGCGCGGAAGCTACAGGTACATGACAGTCACGTAAAGGGATGTCACAGCGACCGGCCCCGATGGTGAAAACGGACCAGTAGTGGTGACCGGCGCCCACGCGCGCTCCGGGGGCCCGTGCCTAGCGTGTTCGTATGCCGATGCAACCCTGGTTCCCCGATGCCAAGCTGGGCATCTTCATCCACTACGGCATCTACGCCGTGGACGGCTGGGCCGAGTCCTGGTCCTTCTACACGGGCGAGGTCTCGCACGAGGAGTACATGAAACAGCTCGACCGTTTCACGGCTTCGCGTTACGACCCGAAGGCCTGGGCGGAGCTGTTCGCCCGCGTCGGCGCCCAGTACGCCGTCCTCACCACCAAGCACCACGACGGCGTGGCCCTGTGGGACACCGACCACCGCAACCTGGACGTCGTCCGGGACACCCCGGCCGGCCGCGACCTGGTCACCGGCTTCGTCGACGCCCTGCGCGAGCGGAACCTGAAGGTCGGCCTCTACTACTCGCACTCCGACTGGAACCACCCCGACTACGCGAGCGAGCGCCACCCCGGCCCGCACATCGTCGAGGCCAACGACTACTCCCACGCCCGCCCCGGCGAGGAGGACCCGGAGGCCTGGGCGCGCTATCTCGCGTACCGCGACGGCCAGGTGGGCGAGCTGGTCGAGCGGTTCCGCCCCGACATCCTCTGGTTCGACGGCGAGTGGGAGCGCACCGAGGAGCAGTGGCGGATGCGGGAGCTGTCCGAGCTGATCCTCGCGGGCAACCCGGACACCATCCTCAACGCCCGCATGCTCAGCTACGGCGACTACGCCACCCCCGAGCAGGGCGTTCCGCTGATCGCCCCGGACGGCCCGTGGGAGCTGTGCCTGACGATCAACGACTCGTGGAGCTACCGGGCCAAGGACCGCGACTTCAAGTCGGTGCGCCAGCTTGTGCGCTACTTCACGGAGACGATCGGCATGGGCGGCAATCTGCTGCTCGGCGCCGGCCCGATGGAGGACGGCACGATCCCCGAGGAGCAGGTGGAGCGCCTGGAGGGGCTCGGCACCTGGGTCACCAAGCACGCCGACGCCGTGTACGGCACGGTCGCCGGCCTGCCCGCCGGGCACCACTACGGGCCGAGCACCCTCTCCGCCGACCGACGCACGCTGTACCTGATCTGCTTCGACGCGCCACGCGAGGCCGTGTCGATCCGGGGCCTGCGCAACGCCGTACGGCGTGTCTCGGTCGTCGGTACGGGCACCGAGCTGGGCCATCACGTCACCGGCGGCCTGGACCAGGTGCCCGGCGTGACCTGGATCGACGCACCCGGGACGGCCGACCTCGACGAGTACGCGACCGTCCTGGCCGTGGAACTCGACGGCGAGCTGGACCTCTACCGGGGCACGGGACGCGACTGACACCCGATGTCGCCCATGTCACCCAGTACATGACATCCAAAACAGGAGTTCGAACGAACAGCTCCTGGGCGGACGCCCCGCCGACGGTGCCATGAGGAGGGTGACATGGGGAATCTCTTCACGAAACTGCTCAGACAGCTCGACAGCAACGCACGGCACGCGACCGACGTCTACCGGCGCGAGGTCCCCGAGTACCAGGTACTGGAACGGGACGCCCGCTCGCGCCGGGAAGCCCTTGAGTACTCGGTGTGGTTACGGCGCCGGACCGTCGAACTGGCGGCGAAGGAAGAGCCGCTCGGCGCGGACGATCTCAGGCTGATGGCCTCGGTGGGCGAACAGCGGGCCGGGAAAGGGCTGTCCCTACCGGGCCACCAGCAACTGGTCGTCGCGCACACCCGGTTGATGCTGCGCGAGATCAACGACTCGACCGGCCCCGACGACGGCGACGACCTCATGCGTCTGATGCGCTGGTTCGGCCCCCAGGGCACACGCGGCGGCGAGGCCTACCTCTCGGGGTTCATGGCGGGGCAGCGGCGCCGGATGTCCCTCGTCGGCCGGGTCCGACTGCTGGCCGAGGCCTTGCTCTCCGACGACCCGGCCGCGCCGGGTCTGGCGTCCGGCGTCGGTATGCGCGTCCATCCGCGCTATCGGGTGACCGTCGTCCGCGTACCCGGCAGGCCGCGTCCCACGAACGCCCGCCGCGAGGAGATCACCGAGTCCCTCCTGCGCCGCCGTCAGGTGCCGATCATGTGGCACGACCCCGAGGAACTGGTGGCCCTCACACCCGAGTCCGCCGACGATCCGGCCGACGCGCCGACGGTACCGACCCGGCAGGACCGCGCGCTGTCCGTCGTACACGACATCACCGAGGCGGTGGGCGGCAGTTGCGCCATCGGCACGAGCGTCGGAGCGGCAGGTGCCCTGGCCGCCGCCTTCGACCGGGCCCGGCGGGTCAGCCGGGTCGCGCCGATGCAGTCCGGGCGGCAGCACCCGCACACCATGAACGACGTCTTCGTCGAACTGGGCGTCAGCCGGCTGCCGGAGGTCGACAACTGGCTCGGCGACCTCGCCGGCCACCTCACCCGCGGGCCCGACCTGATCACCACGCTCGACAGCTACTACCGGCACGACATGGACCGGACCCGCACCGCGGCGGCCCTCAACGTCCACCCCCGCACGCTCGACTACCGCCTCCAGCGCGCCCACGAACTCACCGGCATCCAACCGGGCTCCACCCACGGCGTGCGGGTCCTCAGCGTCGTCGTGACGCGCTCGCTGGCCCGCGGCTGAACGAACCACGGGGGTCCCGCCGGAGTGTCCGGCGGGACAACCCCGGGTCACTCGAAGCTGGCGAAACCCGTCGTGTCGAACCAGGTGGGCGCATCGGCGTCGGCCATCGCCTGCTTGATCCGGAACAGCGCGAACTCGTTCAGTTCCGGCAGCGCGTCCACCGTGAACCAGCCGACCTCCAGCGACTCGTCGTCGTTGACCCGCGCCTCCCCGCCGACGGCCCGGCAGCGGAAGGTGATGTCCATGTACTGGCAGACGTCCCCGTTCTCGTACGTCACCGGGTCCAGGGCCTGGACGAGCACGACCCGTTCGGGCACGCACCGGACGGCCGTCTCCTCGTAGACCTCCCGCACCGCGCACGCCGCCGGCTGCTCGCCCGGGTCCGGGATGCCGCCGACCACCGACCACTTGCGGGTGTCGGTGCGCCGGCCCAGGAGCACTCTGTCCTCGTCGTCGAAGACGAGGGCGGTGACACCGGGGAGCCAGAGCAACTGGCGGCCGGCGGAGGCACGGAGAGCGCTGATGAAGTCAGGAGTAGCCATGCCACGACCCTAACCGGGCCGCCCGGTCACCCTTGTTGATCAAGGGGGCGTGCCACCGGCGTACGGCTACACGCCACCGGCGCGCCGCCCGCGCACACCGGCGCCGATCGCCCAGCCGAGACCGCCGGCGGCGACCAGGACGAGGAGCATCTCGGGCAGGATGCCGAGCTTGGTGGCGGGGGTCTCGGAGGAGCGCAGCGGCACCTTCTGGACGAGCGAGTCGGCCACGAACATGCCGGTCTTCTGGGTGATCTTCCCGTCCGGCATGATGATCGCGCTCACGCCGCTGGTCACCGGGACGGTGACGGTCCGGCTGTGTTCGACGGCGCGGATCCGGGACATCGCGAGCTGCTGGTAGGTCATCTCGCTGCGGTCGAAGGTGGCGTTGTTGCTCGGTACGGAGATCATCTGGGCGCCGTGGGTGACGGTGTCGCGCACCGCCCAGTCGAAGGCGGCCTCGTAGCAGGTGGCGAGGCCGACCTTGGCGCCGTCCATGGTGAACACACCGGGCTTGCTGCCCCGGCTGAAGTCCTGGTGGACCATGGTGGTCCAGTTCTTGTTGATGTGTTCGAGCAACGAGCGCAGCGGGAGGTACTCGCCGAAGGGCTGGACCTGCCGCTTGTCGTACGTGTCGGTCGCGCCCTTCTCCGGGTCCCAGAGGATCTGCTCGTTGTAGAGCTTGCCGCCGCGTTCGACGACGCCGCCGACCGAGATGGGCGCGCCGATCGCCTTGGCCGCGTTCTCGATGACCGCGGCGGCGTCGGGGTTGGCGAAGGGGTCGATGTCGGAGGAGTTCTCCGGCCACAGGACGAAGTCTGGCTGGGCGACCTTGCCCGCCTTGACCTGGGCGGCCAGCCGCTCGGTCTCGCGCGCGTGGTAGTCGAGGACGGCACGCCGCTGGGAGTTGAAGTCGAGTCCCGCGCGCGGGACGTTGCCCTGGATGACGGCGACGGTCGCGGTGCCGTCCTCGGCCTTGTCGCTGACCAGCGTCCGCGCGGCCAGGGCGCCCACCACGGGGACGGCCACGCTCAGTGCGGCGACGACGGCCGCAGCGCGCGGCACTGCACCGGTGCGGCGCCACTCGATCACCTGGCGCACGATCTCGTACAGCCCGAATCCGCACAGGACGACCGCGAAGCCGAGCACCGGGGTGCCGCCCAGCGCGGCCAGCGGCAGGAAGACGCCGTCCGCCTGGCCGAAGGCGATCTTGCCCCAGGGGAAGCCGCGGAAGGGCACGCGCGCGCGTGCCGCCTCGCCCGCGATCCACACGGCCGCCGCCCACAGTGGCCATCCGGGCAGCCTCGACACGGCGGCGACACCCGCGCCGACCAGCGCGACGAAGACCGCCTCGACGGCGACCAGCGCCAGCCAGGGCCCCGAGCCGACCTCCACGCCGGTCCACACCAGCAGCGGCAGCAGGAAGCCGAGACCGAAGAGGTAGCCGAGACCGAGTCCGGCCTTCCAGGACCGGCCGCGCAGCACCCAGCCGAAGACGCCGAAGGCGGGCAGGGCGAGCCACCACAGGGTGCGCGGCGGGAAGCTGACGTACAGCAGCACTCCGGCGAGCGCGGCGGTGGCGGCCGGCCAGAGGCGCAGCAGCCGCGCGCGGCGCGAAGCGGGCGCGAGCTGCGGTTCGAGCTGGTCCGGCTCGGTGGTGGAAGGAGCGGTGGCGGTCACTCCGGGAGTGTACGGCGCCTGCGTAAGACGCCGACAGCACGGTCCGGCCCGTGGGAGGGGGCCCGCCCGGGCCAGGCTGCCGCAGCTGGGCGGCTGCGCCACCTGGTCGCTGATCACGGCGGCCACACACGACGGCCGCCCCGAGAGCATGCTCCTCGCGGTGGCCGCCGGTCACGGGTCAGGCCGGATCTGCGGGGCCCCGTTACGGCAGCCGGGCCCGCCCCGGCCCGTCCGCCGCATCGTTCCTGCGTAACTCGTCCACAAATGGCGCACCAGCCGTTACCGTGTGCCGGAGCCTCTGACGTGCGCGCCGGTGACGGCCCGCGCGGTCGGGGCCCGTCACAGGTCGGGGGGCGGCGGGTTGGGTTCCACGGGGAGGACGTCTGCGGCCGACGCGGCGGCGGACGGCGAGAGACGAAACGTTTCCGACGCGGCGGGCGTCGTCGTGCTGGGCGTGTGCGCCACCTGGTCGCTGATCACGGCGGCCACGCACGACGGCCGCCCCGAGGGCGTGCTCCTGGCGGTGCTCGCGGTGGCCGCCGGATACGCGTCGGGCCGGATCTGCGGGGCGCTGCTGCCGGTCGCCGCCCCCTGTACTGCGGCGCTGGCCGGGCTCGGTCTGGCGGTGGCCGCCCCGCACACCCTGCCGGGGCCGCAGATCGCCACCCCGCCCGGGCATCTCGGGGCCGTGGCCGCGCTGCTGGTACTGGCCACGGGCTCCGCCTGCTGTGCGGCCTGGGCGGCCCGCTCTCCCCTGTTGCGACTGGCACTCCGCGCCCTGGCCGCCGGAATCACCGTGGCGTCGCTGGTCCTCGGCCCGATCGCCGGTTTCGCCCTCTGTGCGACCGTCCTGCTGTGCTCGCTCGCCGCCGACCACATGCGGAGCCGGGGCGTGGGCCTGGCGGGGCTGGCGCTGGCGACGGCCGTGGTGACCGGGACGGCCTGGGCGGTCGCCGAGGACGTCCTGCCGGACGGGCTCGCCGACTCGCTGGAGGGGCAGCTGAGCGGTCACCGGGTCGGTCTGTGGCGCGACGCCCTGCTGCTGGCCCACCGGGATCCGGCGCTGGGTGTGGGCCCCGGCAGGTTCGCGGAACTCAGCCAGACGGCCTCGCAGGCGCTGCCCGCCGAGTCCAGACCGCACTCCGCGCCGCTCCAGCAGGCGGCCGAGCAGGGTGTGGTCGGCGTGGTCCTGCTGGCGGCGGTCTTCTGCTGGGTGCTGTACGCCCTGTGGCGCACCCCGCGCCCCACGCCCGTCGCGCTCACCGCGGGCGCGGCCCTGACGGGTCTGGCCGTCCTGGCGACGGTCGGCAACGTGCTGAGTTTCACCACGGTGACGGCGGGCGCGGGCCTCCTGGCGGGCCTGGCGACGGCCCGCCCCCTGGCCTACGAGACACCGGACACGACAACGACACGCGCGCGGGAACGCCGTTAGAATGCCGCGAGGGCGACGGGAACGTCAGTGCGTGGCCCCGGCCGCGCCGGACCGCAGCCGGTCCCGGATGACGCGAACGGCCGCCTCCGCGTTGTCCACCGTGATCGTGAACGTATGCCCGTCCCCGAGACGCAGCACCAGACCCTCGCCCCGGCGTACGACGACCGCGGTGCCCTGGTGGGGGCGCCAGCGGTAGCCCCAGCCGCCCCACTGCCGCGGGGTGACCCTGGCCACGAAGTCGGCGCCGACGATCTGGGACAGCGGGATACGCCGGCGCGGCAGGCCGATGTGGCCGCAGCGCACTTCGAGGGAGTCCTTGTCGACCTTCACGGCGACGTGCACGAACGCGATGGTGCCGAAGAGGACGAGCAGGCCGGCCGCGATGCAGCCCACGACGGACATGGCGAGCGGCGCGACGCCGGACGTCCATGCCGAGTCGACGGCCAGTTCGATACCGAGTGCCATGAAGGCGCAGCCGCCGAGGGCCAGGATCCACTGGGCACGGTTGGTCGCCCGGCCGGTCCAGACCTCGGTCGGGGTGGGGTCGACGTGTTCGTCGTGGGGGTGGTCCCTCATGCCTATGAGACTACTCAGGTTCCGCTGCGCGGGCAGTGGCTTGCGGAGGGTGACTGCTCCGGTCAGCGGACGGGGGTGGCCGCCTGGAGCAGCCTGCCCTCCTCGTAGGCCAGCGCGGGGGCGGGCAGCGGGCCCGCGACGCCGTTCAGCAGCGCGGTGAGGGTGCCGTCGGCCGGCGCCTCGGGGGCGGGGTGGGCGCCGAGCCTGCGGAGCGTCTGGGCGGCCACCGCGCCCGCCGAGCCGTGCAGGACGAGCGGCGGGCTGCCGGCCTGCTGCACGGCCGCGCGGATGCGCTCGGCGACGAGTTCGTAATGGGTGCAGCCCAGGACGACGGTCGTTACCTCGTCGGGGGTGAGGGCGGCCGCGGCGGCGATGGCGGCGTCGATCGCCGTCTCGTCCGCGTGTTCGACGGCTTCGGCCAGTCCCCAGCAGGGCACCTCGGTGACCGCGACGCCTTCGGCGAAGTTCTTGATGAGGCCGCGCTGGTAGGGGCTGCCGGTGGTGGCGGGGGTCGCCCAGATCGCGAAGGGCCCGCCTCCCGCGGCGGCGGGCTTGATCGCCGGGACCGTGCCGATGACCGGCAGCTCCGGTTCGAGGCGGGCGCGCAGGGCGGTCAGGGCGTGCACGGTCGCGGTGTTGCAGCCGACGATCAGGGCGTCGGGCCGCTGCGCGGCGGCGGCCTCGGCGACGGCCAGGGCGCGCTCGGTGAGATCCTCCGGGGTGCGCGGACCCCAGGGCATGCCCGCGGGGTCCAGGGAGAGCACGAGATCCGCGTCGGGCCGCAGCCGCCGTACCGCCGCGGCCGCCGGCAGAAGTCCGATTCCGGAGTCCATGAGCGCGATCTTCACCCGGTCACTATAAACGGCGTGCCTTCGCGGCCCTTTGGGGTGGGGCAGACTGCGGCGGGTGAGCGCCGTTGTGTGGATCGCCGTCGGATCACTCGCCGCCTGGCTGTGGCTGCTGCTGTGCCAGGGCTTCTTCTGGCGTACGGACGTCAGGCTGCCGTCGTACGAGCGAGAGCCGGAGACCTGGCCCTCCGTATGTGTCGTCGTTCCGGCGCGCGACGAGGCCGCCGTGCTGCCCGCGAGCCTGCCGTCGCTGCTCGCGCAGGACTATCCGGGGCGGGCGGAGATCTTCCTGGTCGACGACGGCAGTTCGGACGGCACCGGGGAGCTGGCCCGGGAGCTGTCTCGGCGTCACGGTGGGCTGCCGCTGACCGTGGACTCGCCGGGTGAACCGCCTCCGGGCTGGACGGGCAAGCTGTGGGCCGTACGCCATGGCATCGGGCTGGCACGCGCGCGTGGACCCGAGTTCCTGCTGCTCACGGACGCGGACATCGCCCATGCGCCGGACAGTCTGCGGGAGTTGGTGGCGGCGGCGCGGGGCGGCGGCTACGACGCCGTGTCGCTGATGGCCAGACTGCGGGTGGAGAGCGTCTGGGAGCGGTTCGTCGTACCGGCGTTCGTGTACTTCTTCGCGCAGCTCTATCCCTTCCGCCGGATCGGCCGGAGGGGGTCGCGGACGGCGGCTGCCGCCGGTGGGTGCGTGCTGCTGCGTACGGAGACGGCCGAGCGGGCCCGGATCCCGGACGCCATCCGGCAGGCCGTCATCGACGACGTGGCGCTCGCGCGGGCCGTCAAGGGCGGCGGGGGCCACATCTGGCTGGGGCTCGCCGAGCGGGTGGACAGCGTGCGGCCCTATCCGCGGCTGCACGACCTGTGGCGGATGGTCTCGCGCAGCGCGTACGCGCAGTTGCGGCACAGCCCGCCGCTCCTGCTCGGTACGGTGCTCGGCCTCGCCCTGGTGTACCTGGTGCCGCCGTTCGCCCTGCTGGCCGGGCTCGTCACCGGGACGACGGCCGCGACGGTGTGCGGCGGGCTCGCGTGGCTCGTGATGGCGGGGACCTACGTCCCGATGCTGCGCTACTACGGGCAGCCGCTGTGGCTCGCTCCCCTGCTGCCGTTCACGGCCTTCCTGTACCTCCTCATGACGGTCGACTCGGCGGTACAGCACTACCGGGGGCGCGGCGCCGCCTGGAAGGGCCGGACGTACGCACGTCCGGAGGCCGCCACGGACGAGAGCTGACCGGCCTGCCTCACTTGCGGCCCGGGGTCCAGTTCATGCCCCAGCCGTAGGCGTGGTCGACGGTCCGCTGCGGGCTCACTCCGCGCTCGGGCACGAGATAGCGGGCCTCGCGCTGGACCATCAGATCGCCGCCCGTGTTGGTGATCAGAGCGAGCGCGCACACCGTGGAGGGCACCGTGCACTCGTCGAGCGAGAAGTCGACGGCCGCGCCGTTCGCCGGGGTCAGGGTGACCGTGGCGTGCAGGTCGGCGAAGGAACGCGCGCCCGCGTAGATGGTGACGAAGATGAGGATGCGCCGGAAGGCCTGCTTGTGGTCCAGGTTGACGGTGAGGTTCTCGCCGCTCGACATGGCACCGGTGCGGTCGTCGCCGTCGAGGTGGATGTACGGCGGCTGGTGCAGCGCCCCGAAGGCGTTGCCGAGGGACTGTACGACGCCCTTGCTGCCGTCGGAGAGTTCGAAGAGGGCGCACAGGTCGAGGTCGAGATCGGAGTGCTGGGCGATCGCGCGGCCGAGTTTGCTGCCCCACCCCGAGAACTGCTTGTGCACCTGCCAGTTGAGGTTGACGCGCAGCGCGCCCGAGGTGCCGCCCTGCTTGGTGAGCGAGACGGACGGGGCCTCCTTGGTGAGCGTCACCTTGGTCAGGCGTACCGGCGTCGCGGCAGGGGCGGGCGGCGCGGGCGGTGCGACCGGCGGGCGCATGGTCACCGGAGGTGCGACGGGCGGAGGCGTGGGGGCGGCCTGCGGGGCGGGCGTCGTGTGCTGAGGCTCGTCCACGGTGATGCCGAAGTCCGTGGCCAGGCCCGCCAGGCCGCTGCTGTAGCCCTGTCCGACCGCGCGGAACTTCCAGGCGCCCTGCCTGCGGTAGAACTCGCCGAGCACGAACGCCGTTTCGACACTGGCGCCCGCGTTGTCGAAGCGGGCGACCACCGTGCCCTGCGCCGCGTCCCGGACCTCGATGTACAGATCGGGGACCTGCCCGAACGTTCCTCCGTCGGCGGAGGCGGCGAGGATCACGGTCTCGACCGCGGGCTCCACGCGCGCGAGGTCGACGAGCAGGGTGTCCGTCACCCGGCCCCCACTGTCCCGCTTGCCCTCGTGCCGGACCGCCCCGGAGGAGTGCACGGGCTGGTTGTAGAAGACGAAGTCGCCGTCGGAACGGACCTTTCCGGCCACCAGGAGCAGCGCGGAGGCGTCCGCGTCGGGGACACCCGGTCCGGAGCGCCAGCCCAGCTCGACCCGGAGCGCCGCCGTGGGCACCGGGACGTTCGATCCCTTGGACATTGACATGGCTGCCCCCATCTCTGATCGCCTCGCGGCCCAACCTATTCTCCCGGGCCTGTGAACTCCTGTTGAACTCCCCTGACGAACGCCTGGGGAACGCGGGGCGACCCGTCGGTAACCCGCCCGGAACCTGGCCTTTACCTGATCTCAGCATGAGCTGGTGCCCCTTTTTGGCAAGTTCGCTCGCATTGGGGGTCCCACGTCACTGCCGACACGGAAAACAACCCTCTTATCGGTCTCCCCAACCAGCTCATCGTGGGCTTAACTTATGTGCCATGACCTCCCCCCGCTCCACCTACGGCGGCGGCTACTACTCCGCCTTCCCGGACACCCCGATCTACGACTCGCTCGTCGCCGAGCGGGGGACCCCGCAGATCGCCCCGATCCGGGTGCCCGCCGCGTACGACACGGGCAGCAGCTTCAATCTGCCCGCGCTGCCGTCGGCGCTCCCCGCGCTGCCGGCCGGCCCGTCCCAGCAGACTCCCTCCTACGGCGGCGGCTACCCGCAGGCGCAGCAGCCCTCGCCGCTTCAGCAGGCGCCGGCCGCGTACATCCCGCAGCAGGCACCGCCGCGCGGCTACCCCGCCGGTGCGGGCCAGCCGATGCAGCAGCAGCGTCCGGCGGCGGCCACCGGCTACGAGGCGATGCGCCCGGCGGCTCCCCGCCCGGCCCCCGCGCCGTACCAGGAGCCGTACAACAACCAGCAGTACCGCGGGTACTGATCTGCCCCCCGGAGTGTCCGTGCCTTGGCACGATGGCGGTATGGGGAACGCGGAGCTGCACTCGATTCACATCCATCCGGTCAAGGCGTTCCGGGGCGAGTCGCCCCGGCAAGCCGAGGTGGAGCCCTGGGGGCTGGCCGGAGACCGACGCTGGGTCCTGATTGACGCCGGGGGAAAGGTCGTCACACAGCGCCAGCAACCGCGTCTGGCACAGGCCGCCGCCGAGCTTCTGCCCGGCGGCGGAATTCGTCTGTCCTCGCCCGGTCGCGCGCCCCTGACCGTGCCCGTCCCGGAGGTGACGGACACGACGACGGTGGACATCTTCGGCACCAAGGTGGAGGCCGTGCCCGCCGGTGACGGGGCCCATGCGTGGTGCAGCGGATATCTGGGCGAGGACGTACGTCTCCTGCACATGGACGACCCGGCCACGCGCCGCGCGGTCGACCCCGGGTTCGCGCGGCCCGGCGAGACCGTGAGCTTCGCCGACGGCTACCCGCTGCTGCTCACCACGCTCGCGTCGCTGGACGCCCTCAACTCCCTGATCGCGCGGGGGGATCACCCGCAGGAGGGCCCGCTGCCCATGAACCGCTTCCGGCCCAACGTGGTGGTCGCGGGGACCGCCGCCTGGGCCGAGGACGGCTGGTCCCGGATCGCCATCGGCGAGGTCGCCTTCCGGGTGGCCAAGATGTGCGGGCGGTGCGTGGTGACCACCACCGACCAGGAGACCGCCGAACGGGGACGGGAACCGCTGCGCACGCTCGGCCGCCATCGCCGCTTCGGCAACCAGCTGGTGTTCGGCCAGAACCTGGTCCCCGAGAACCCCGGGACGATCCGGGTCGGCGATCCGTTCAGGATCCTCGCGTAGGCGGGAACACCGGCACGGGGCCTGACCGTTGGCTTTGGTGAGAAGTTCACGAGACGGCCGGTAAGAGCCGGTGAGAGGTGATTTCGCTCTCTCTTCGCCCGGCTTTGTGCGTGAACTGCTCCGACCGGGGTTATCACGGAGCGGGAAGGGGGTGCGGCTTTGCGGGCGATCGGCGGACTCTGGCGCTGGCGGCACAATCCACTGCGCCGCGCGACCGACCTGGCCGAGGCCTGGGTGGCGCTGACGGCCCTGCTGCTGATCCTGCTGGCGGCTCCCCTGATCGGCCTCCTGATCGGCGGTGTCGCCCAGGACGCGCTGCAACAGGCCGTACGGGACCAGCGCGCGGCCCGGCATCTCGTGACGGCCACCGTGGTCAAGAAGCTCGCCCGCTCCGCGCTGGAACCCGATCCCGAGACGTCCTCCGCGCAGTCCGCGAGAAGCCGCGTGGAGGCCGACTGGACGGGGCCCGACGGCACCGAGCAGCACGGCAAGGTCCTCGCGAACCTCAAGTCCCCGCATCCCGGCGACCACTTCACGCTGTGGACGGACGAACAGGGGCGAATAACCGCCCGCCCACTGGACACCGCCACCGCGACGACCCACGCGGTTCTCGCCGGCTTCGGCGCGACCGTCCTGTCGGCCGGGTTCGTCGAGGGCGGCCGGCGCCTGATCGTCTGGCGCATGGTCCGTCGCCGGTACGCCCGTTGGGACCAGGCATGGGACCGGGCCGGACCCGACTGGGGCCGGACCGGGACCGGCAGTTGACCTCGTTCCGGCTCTGGTCAACCCACCGTGCCCGCGCACGCTACGGTGGACCGGCCGACATCGTTCGGCACCTTCCGCGACATCCCGCGTTCCACGAGGTGGGGGCACAGCAGCGCCATGGCACAGGGCACGGTCCAGGTGACGCACACCGGCACATCGAGGTGGCGGCGCCGCACGGGTGAGTACGCGTCGCTCGCCGCCGCCCTGGAGGCCGCGGCGGACGGTGACGTCCTCACGGTCGCCCCCGGCACCTATCGGGAGAACCTCGTCGTCCAGCGGGCGGTGACGCTGCGCGGCCCCGAGGGTTCCCCCGGCTCCGTACGGATCGCGCCCGTGGACGGGGTGCCGCTCACCGTGCGGGCCTCCGCGGTCGTCCAGGACCTGCATGTGGAGGGCCAGGACTCGACCGCGCCTGCCCTGCTCGTCGAGGAGGGCACACCGGAGCTGCTGGACCTGCGGATCGTGACGCGGTCCGCCGCCGGCATCGAGGTGCGCGGCGGCGCGAGACCGACGGTCCGGCGCTGCACGGTCGACAACCCGGCGGGCGCCGGAATCGCCGTACTGGACGGCGCGGGCGGGGTGTTCGAGGAGTGCGAGGTCGTCGCGGCCGGACAGGCGGGCGTGACCGTGCGCGACGGCGGGCATCCGCGGCTGGAGCGCTGCCGAGTGCACCACGCCTCGGGCGTCGGGCTGTCCGTCTCGGGCGAGAACTCGGCGCTGGAGGGCGTCGGTTGTGAGGTGTACGAGGTCAAGGGCAGCGGCGTCCAGGTCACCGGCCGCGCGACCGCCCACCTCACCGACTGCGATGTGCACCGGACGTCCGCGGACGGCGTCACGCTCGACACCGACGCCGTACTGACCCTGGCCGACTGCCGTATCCACGACATCCCGGAGAACGCGGTCGATCTGCGGTCCCGCTCGGTCCTCACGCTGACGCGCACGACGGTGCGTCAGTTCGGGCGCAACGGGCTGTCGGTGTGGGACCCGGGCACGCGCGTGGACGCCAACCAGTGCGAGATCTTCGACAGCACCGGCGACTACCCGGCGGTGTGGATCAGCGACGGCGCCACGGCGGTCCTCGAGTCCTGCCGGGTGCACGACGTGCCGGACGCCCTGTTCGTGCTCGACCGGGGCTCCCGCGCGGACGTCGTCGACAGCGACCTCACCCAGGTCCGCAACACGGCCGTGTCGGTCAGCGACGGCGCGACCGCCCAGCTCGACGACTGCCGGATCAAGGACGCGGCGACGGGCGCCTGGTTCCGCGACCACGGCAGCGGCGGCACGCTGAACGGCTGCACGGTGGTCGGCACGCAGACGGGTGTGATCGTCACCAAGGGCGCCGACCCGACCGTCGAGCGCTGCACCGTCGACTCCCCCGCCGAGGCGGGCTTCTATGTGTCGGCGGGCGGCCGGGGCAGCTTCCTGAACTGCCGGGTGACGGGCAGTGAGGGCTATGGCTTCCATGTCATAGACGGCTGCCGGACGACGCTGACGAAGTGCCGTACGGAGCGGTGCGCGCGCGGTGGTTACGAGTTCGCGGAGGGCGGGCCCGGCACGGCCCCCGGTGGCGGTCCGGTCGTCGAGGACTGCACCAGCGACGAGAGCGCGGCTCTGCGGCCGTCCCCGGTGCCGGAGACGGCCGTCCAGACGGTCACGCAGTCGCCGGGGCTGCTGGGCTCGATCCCGGGCCAGCGCGCCACCGAGCAGGAGTCGGCGGCCACCGCCCCGGAGCCGGAGAAGGCCGCGCGGTCCTCGAAGGACGTGCTCGGTGAACTCGACGCGCTGGTGGGCCTGGAGAGCGTCAAGCGCGAGGTGCGGGCCCTCACCGACATGATCGAGGTCGGCCGGCGCCGTCAGCTGGCAGGCCTCAAGGCCGCCTCCGCCCGCCGCCATCTGGTCTTCACGGGCTCCCCCGGTACGGGCAAGACGACGGTCGCGCGGCTCTACGGTGAGATCCTGGCCGCGCTCGGCGTCCTGGAGAAGGGCCATCTCGTCGAGGTGTCCCGGGTGGACCTGGTCGGCGAGCACATCGGTTCGACGGCGATCCGCACCCAGGAGGCCTTCGACCGGGCGCGCGGCGGTGTTCTGTTCATCGACGAGGCGTACGCGCTGTCCCCGGAGGACTCCGCCCGTGACTTCGGCAAGGAGGCCATCGACACGCTGGTGAAGCTGATGGAGGACCACCGGGAGGCGGTCGTCGTGATCGTCGCGGGCTACACGGCCGAGATGGACCGCTTCCTTTCCGTCAACCCCGGTGTGGCGTCCCGTTTCTCGCGGACCATCACCTTCGGCGATTACGGCCCCGAGGAACTGCTGCGGATCGTTGAGCAGCAGTCGGAGGAGCACGAGTACCGGCTCGGCCCCGGCTCCCCCGAGGCCCTCCTGAAGTACTTCACGGAGATCCCCAAGGGAGCGACGTTCGGCAACGGCCGTACGGCCCGGCAGACGTTCGAGGCGATGGTCGAGCGGCACGCGGGCCGGGTCGCCCAACACCCCGAGCCGAGCACGGACGACCTGACCCTGCTCTACCCGGAGGATCTGCCCGAGCTGCCCTGAGCGGGCACCCCTTCGCGGGGCCGCAGCCGCTTCAGCAGTTCCTCGCGCTCCTCGGCGAAGGCCGGGTCGGCCTGGTAGTCGGAGTGGCCGAGGATCGGCGCGGGCAGCGGATGCTTCTTGGTACGGCCGTAGGAGAGCGGGTCCTTGAGCGGTGCGCGGTCCACCTCGGGGCCGCAGTCGCCGGGCAGGTGTACGGGGCCGCCGATGGGGTCGGTGAGCCGGTACAGGTTGCGCCAGCAGGCCACGTCGTGGTGCAGCGAGGTGAGCGCGGCGGGGCCGAAGTGGGCCGGGAACCAGCGCCCGTACAGGCGCTCCAGCGGTGAGCCGTACGTCAGCAGGGCGACGCGCTTGCGCACGGACGGCTTCAGCTGCCAGGCGGCGGCCGCCGCGAGGACGCTGCCCTGGGAGTGCCCGGAGATGACCAGCCGGCCGCCGGTCTCCTCGGTCCAGGTGGCCATGCGCCAGGTCAGGTCGGGCACGGCCCGCTCGGCGTAGCAGGGCGGCGCGAAGGGGTGGGCGGCGCGCGGCCAGAAGGTGCCGACGTCCCAGAGGATGCCGATGGTGCGCCGCGCGGAGGCGTCCTTGTAGGCGCGCCGCCCCCAGGTGACGAACAGCAGGAAGCCGACCCCGATCAGCCAGGACCCGAGAGCCTGGGCGGTCTCGGCGGCGCCCTGGACGACGGCGTACGAGCCGTGCGAGGCGTCTCCGGGCGTGTCGTCCGTGAGCTGGGCCCCGGCCAGTGCGGCGGCGCCCAGGAGCAGCGTCACCGCGGAGGTGATGCCGAGGATGCGGGGTGCCCGGTCCGTGAGGGCGGCCATCGCGCGCGTGCTCGCGATCCGGCGGGTACGCGCGTCGTCCATACGCTCCCCGGAACCGTCGTCGTAGTCCCGTTCCACGGCCTCCAACTCGCCGCGGCGCAGTTGCAGGGTGCGCCGGGCCAGCCAGCCGATCAGGCCCAGGACCACGAGGAGGGCGGCCGGGATCACGGACGCCTGCCAGGTCAGCAGGACGGGCGGGCCCGCGATGGTGCCGCCGGTGCCGTCCAGCCAGTCGGCGACGCGCTGGGACACGCCACCGGACATCACGCCGCCGAGCGCGCAGGCGAGCGTCGCGACGGCGGGTCCGGCGAAGCCGCGCATCGCGGCACGCGGGTCGGGATGGGCGCGGTACAGCAGGTGGGCGACGACGGCCAGGCCGAGGACGAGAAGGCCCTGGAGCAGCGCGATGGTGCCGAAGGTCGTGTCGCCCGGCAGCCGTCCCGTAGACCGCCACCCGGGGCGCGACCAGCCGGCGTACACGGCCGTCAGGAGCAGCAGGGCGAGCGCGGCGCCCGGGAGGAGGCGGACGAGCCGGGCGTCGAGTTCCTGGTCGAGGCGTCTCTCGGTGCGCCCCCGACGGCACACCACCCACACCACGGCGACGGCCCCGGCGATCAGCGCCACGTCCAGGAGCCGGGACAGTGCTTCCAGGGCCGCCGGACCGCCGGGTTCGCGGTCGTGGCGGGAGGCGGCGGAGCCGAGGGCCGCGGCGACCGTCAGCAGGCCGGCCGCGGTGTGCGCGGCGCGCAGCCGGGCGACCAGTCGCCGCCCGTACCAGAACCCGGGCCGCCCCAGGGCCGTACGGATGTTGTCGTCGGCGGCTTCCGGGGCGTGGGTCAGCGGTTTCTGGGACTCGTACGCGCTCCAGGTGCGGCGGGACAGGAACCACAGCAGGCCGGTGAGCGCGGCGGGCACCACTGCGGCCAGGGCGAGGCGACGGCCGGGCTCGCTCCACCAGCCGCCGTCCGACTCGGTCGGTGAGAGGAAGCCGAGCCAGGAGTGCGCCTCGGCGCACGCGCGCGTGCCCGCGCACTGCCAGGCCGTCAGGTCGAGGGCGACCTCACAGGCGGCGGCGACCAGCAGGACCGTGAGGGTCAGACCGGCGAGGCGCACCAGGAGGCCGTACAGCCGGACCGTGCCCGGTCGGTTGCGGGCCGTGGGGCGCATCCAGTGGGCGAGGTTGACCACCATGAACGGCAGCAGCAACAGCCACAGGGCGCGCGTGCCGTTGCCGGAGGTGAGGTTGCACCAGACGTACGCCTCGCGCACCGGTGCGCCGTCCGGGTCGACGGGACGGTCCTCCGCGTCCGCGTCGTCCACGCGCCGGAAGACGGCGGCTGTGTCGTCGCCGGTGACGCGGACGGTCCGTGGATCGTTGAGCATCTTCTCCGGCGTGGCGCCGCCCACGCCGTGGACCAGCAGTTCCAGGGCGATACCGCTGGTCGCCCCCGTCTCCTCGGGCGGCCTCGCCGCGCCGTTCGCCCCGGACTTCGAGGCTCGTTCCTGTGCCTGTTCCACTGTTCGCACTTCCCCCGTTGCTCGTACTTCCCCCGTGTCACACCGACGGCTGTCGTCCGGTCCGGGAACGATGCCGTGCGGGACTGGAGGATCTCCGCCGAGTGGGCTCCGTACACCTCTCGTCACGGAATCTCCCCGATCCGTGTGACGTGCGAGGAGCCCGTGTTGCCAGAGTGACATGTTCGCGTCGTGACGGGCAGTGGCGCGACGAGTACCGGCCCATGCGAGTATGGGACGTCCGCCGGGCCGGTAGCAGGAGGAATGTCCTTGTCGGAGCGGGTTCGCAGCAGGTTCGCAGCGGGTGTGCGGGACGTGTCGGAGATGGTGGGGGCAAGTGGACCGACAGGCCCGGAGGAACCCCGGAAAGACGTGGAGCGGTCGTGAATGACAACCAGAACCTCCTCGCGGAGCAGCGGCGCGCCCTGATCCTCGACGAGGTACGGCGGCGCGGGGGCGTTCGCGTCAACGAACTGACCCGCAAGCTCGGCGTGTCGGACATGACGGTCCGCCGCGACCTCGACGCGCTGGCCCGCCAGGGCGTCCTGGAGAAGGTCCACGGCGGCGCGGTGCCGGTGGTCGAGGCGAGCACCCATGAGCCGGGGTTCGAGGCCAAGTCGGGCCTTGAGCTGACGGCCAAGGAGGACATCGCGCGGGCGGCGGCGGAGCTGGTCGCGCCGGGGTCGGCGATCGCGCTGTCGGGTGGGACGACGACGTACGCGCTGGCGCATCAGCTGCTGGACGTGGCGGATCTGACTGTCGTGACGAACTCCGTGCGGGTCGCTGACGTGTTCCATGCGGCGCAGCGGGTGTCGGGGCAGCGGCAGGGGGCGGCGACGGTCGTTCTGACCGGTGGGGTGCGGACTCCGTCCGACTCGCTGGTCGGGCCTGTGGCCGATCAGGCGATTGCGTCGCTGCACTTCGACGTGCTGTTCCTTGGGGTGCACGGGATATCTGTCGAGGCCGGGTTGTCCACGCCGAATCTCGCGGAGGCGGAGACGAATCGGCGGCTTGTGCAGTCCGCGCGGCGGGTTGTTGTGGTTGCCGACCACACCAAGTGGGGGACGGTGGGGTTGAGTTCGTTCGCGGCGTTGGAGCAGGTGGATACGTTGGTCACGGACTCGGGGTTGGTTTCTGAGGCTCGGGATGAGGTTTCTGAGCATTTGCGGAGGCTGGTTGTTGCGGGTGAGGGCGCCTAGAGGGGTGGCTTGGTAGTGCGTTTGCGTGTGCTGCGCCGTCGTGGCTTGTCGCGCAGTTCCCCGCGCCCCTAGGTGGGTCTCACCACGCGCCTGTTTTCAGGAACCCTTCGATCCTCGTTCTGTAAGGCGCGATGTTCAGGTTCTGGTCCTTCAGCCAGGTGTCCGAGTAGTACTTGTCCAGGTAGCGGTCGCCGTGGTCGCACAGGAGGGTTACCACGCTTCCCTGTTGTGCCGTTGCCACCATCTCGGCGATGATTTTGAGGGCGCTCCACAGGCCCGTGCCCGTGGAGCCGCCCGCCTTACGGCCGATCGCCTGTTCCAGGGCTCTTACCGCGGCGATGCTGGCCGCGTCGGGGACCTTCATCATGCGGTCCACCGCGCCGGGGACGAAGCTGGGTTCCATGCGGGGGCGGCCGATGCCCTCGATGCGGGAGCCGCAGTCGCAGGTGACGTCCGGATCGCCGGTGGTCCAGCCCTCGAAGAAGCAGGAGTTCTCCGGGTCGGCTACGCAGATACGGGTGTCGCGCTGCGTGTAGTGGACGTAGCGGGCGAGGGTCGCCGAGGTGCCGCCGGTGCCGGCCGTGGCGACGATCCACGCGGGCTCCGGAAAACGTTCCAACTCCAGTTGGCGGAAGATGGATTCGGCGATGTTGTTGTTTCCGCGCCAGTCCGTGGCCCGTTCCGCGTAGGTGAACTGGTCCATGTAGTGGCCGCCGGTCTCGGCCGCGAGGGCCGCGGAGGCCTCGTACATCTTGCGCGAGTCGTCCACGAAGTGGCACCGGCCGCCGTGGAACTCGATCAGGCGGCACTTCTCGGCGCTGGTCGTGCGGGGCATCACCGCGATGAAGGGCACGCCGATCAGTTTCGCGAAGTACGCCTCGGAGACGGCCGTGGAACCGCTGGACGCCTCGATCACCGGGCGGCCGGGACGGATCCAGCCATTGCACAGTCCGTACAGGAAGAGCGAGCGGGCGAGGCGGTGCTTGAGGCTGCCTGTGGGGTGGGTCGACTCGTCCTTCAGATACAGGTCGATACCCCACTTCTCGGGCAGCGGGAAGCGCAGCAGATGCGTGTCGGCCGAGCGGTTGGCGTCCGCCTGGACCTTGCGGACGGCCTCTTTGAGCCAGGCGCGGTAGTCGGCGTCACTGCGGTCGACGTCGAGGGTTTCGGCGGTCCCGGTGGGGTCGGGGATGCTCACGTCGGGCTCCTTGTGATGCGCTTGCCGACGGCGTCCTGGCGCAGCCGTACATCCCGATCATAGACACCTTCCTCACGCCTCTCACCTGCATAAACATCCCTTTGAGCGGATCAAAGGCAACCCTGTGGACAGGGGGCCGCCGCGGGTCGGGCGGGAGCCGGCGGGGGGTGGGGCGCATCCCGGTGAGTGCTTCCGCCCGTTGCCGGAGAGTGCCGTACGCACTGGTGCTCGACGCCGGGGGCAGGCAGACTGCAACGCACGGGGGCGCACAATGGATCACGTTCCAGGCGGGATCACCACGCATCTCGGCGGAAGCCGACAAGGGGGCGGAGCATCATGGCGGAGCCGGAGTTCACGGCCACGGGCGTGCGAATCGGGAAGAGGCTGCGCTCCCTCACCCGGGCCGGGCAGGTCCGGATCAGCGACGGCAGGCTGGAGCTGCTCACCAGCTACGGCAGCGAGATCGACAGCGCTCCCGTACAGGCGGTGCGCGCCTCGAAGCCCTGGTTCGCGGCCGACGACCGGGCGCTCGCGGACCTCAACGGCCAGCGCTACCTGCTGACCCTGGGGGATCACGACCCGGCACCGGGCGAGACCGGGCCGCCCACGGCACGCCGGTTCATAGAGGCCGTGCGCAAGGCGGCCGGGCGCGGGCGCTGAGCAGGCCGGGGACCGCGGGGCCGTATCTCGTACGGACATCTGGCGTGCTGTGCGCCATGCCGCGAGTTGCGGGTTTCCGTCCCCTGAGCCACGCTTGTCACACGTCACTCTGGGTTTACCGGCGATAACGCTGCGAACCAGCCCGCCGGCCACGACAGCAGGCGGCCATTGCACGCAGGCATTCTGCTGGATCCGATCTCGTGTCTTCTTCCGGACCTCAATTCGGGGAGTCGCAAGCCGTGATCAGCCACCCAAGCAGGCACTGCACGGTGGAGCTGCAAGCTCTTCCGTCGCGGATCGGCCAGGTCCGCAGAATCGTCTCTGCACAATTGCGCTACTGGCATCTGGATCCCTTGATAGACCGGGCCTCGCTCGGTGTGACCGAGCTGCTCACCAACGTCCACCGGCACGCCCAGCCCGACAAGCTGTGCACCGTGGAGATCGAGGTCCTGCTCGACCGCCTCACGGTCTCGGTGCACGACCACGACCCACGCATTCCCGAGCTGCGGGACGCGGATCCCACCGCCACCTGCGGACGCGGCCTCGCGATGGTCGCCGCCGTGAGCGAGAGCTGGGGTGTGCGGCCGGACGGCGAGTCCGGGAAGGTCGTGTGGTTCACGCTGCCGACGGTCGCGCCGGTGGTGGCCGCCCCGGAGACCCGGCCCGCGAGCGCGACGCCCGTGCGTCAGGTGTTCGAGGAGCCGTTGTGCGACGACAAGGGGTACAAGCCGGGGGCTCACCGGCGCAGGCCGGAACACGCTCCCGCCCGGTCGGCCGTCGCAGGCTGACCGGGCGGTGACCTCTGGCGTCCCTCTCTTGGTCTGTACGTCACTCGGTGGCGATGGCCCGCAGTACGTCCAGGCGGGCCGCCCGCCGGGCCGGGCGCAGGCCCGCGAGTGCTCCGGCCGCGACGCCCACCAGGGCCACGACCACGAGCTGGGTGGGCGGCAGTGCGAAGGCGAAGGCACTGTCGCTGGCGCCGTCCGAGGCCTTCACCAGCACCCAGCCGAGGAAGCCGCCGAGGGCGAGCCCGCCCACCGTGCCGAAGGCCGCGACGAGGACCGACTCCCAGCGGACCATGGCGCGCAGTTGGACGCGGGTCTGGCCGACTGCCCTCAACAGGCCGAGTTCGCGGGTGCGTTCGTGGATGGCGAGGGTCAGGGTGTTGGCGATGCCGAGGAGTGCGATGAGGACGGCCAGGGCGAGCAGGGCGTAGACGAGGGTGAGCATCATGTCGATGCCTCCGGCCGACGACTGGGCGTACTCGTCGCGGGTCTGCACCTCGGGGTCGCCGTATCGTGCGGCGATCTGTTCCACCGCGGCCTTGCCCGCGTCCGTGCTCACGCCGCCCTTGAAGGAGACCGCGATGAGCGTGTCGGAGTCCTGGGTGCGGTGCGGGGCCCAGGCGGCGCGGGTGATGACGTACTCGCCGGCGAGTTCGGACCGGCCGTAGACCGCGCGGACCGTGAAGGTCTCCTTCTGGCCGTCGGTGAAGGTGAGTCGGGTCGTGTCGCCGGTCGTGAGGTGCTGCCGGTCGGCCTCCGACTCGGTGATGGCGATGCCGTCGGTGCCGAGGTTGTCGAGCGAGCCGTGGACCTGGCCGAGGTCGAAGACCTTGCCGAGGGTGACGGGGTCGGCGACGGTCAACGCCCGTCCCTTGCCGTCGACTTCGGCGACTCCTCGGCCGAGTCCGACGGCGTCCGCCACCACGGGCTGCACGGCGATCGCGGGAGCGAGGGCCGGGCTGAGTCCGCTGCCGCCTGCCCCGAAGGACGGGGTACTCACGGCCACATCGCCCGCGAAGGACCGCGACACGGTCTGGTCCATAGTGGCCTTCAGCGAGGCGCCGAACACCGTGAACAGCGAGACGACGGCCACGCCGATCATCAGGGCGCTCGCGGTCGCGGCGGTCCGCTTGGGGCTGCGCAGGGCGTTGCGCCGGGCCAGGGCGCCGGTGACTCCGCGCAGCCTGTCGAGAGGGCCGCCGAGGATTCGTACGGCGGTGGTCGACGCGACGGGACCCAGGACCACAAATGCTACGAGAGCCAGTACGGCGCCAAGTCCCGCCAGCCACAAGGACGGTGAGACCAGGACGCCGGTCAGCGTCATGGCGATCGCGAGGGCGCCGAGGCCCGCGCCGGTGACCGCCCGGACGGACGAGGCGCCCGACTGGTCGACGGCCGTCTCGCGGAGCGCGGCCAGGGGTGCGGTGCGGCCGGCGCGTACGGCGGGCAGCAGCGCGGAGCCCAGGCAGACCACGACGCCGACCGCGAGCGGCAGCAGCATGGACAGCCAGCCGATCACCAAGTCGCCCTCGGGGAAGGGGAATCCGATGGCCGGGAACAGTGCCTGGAGGCCCGCGGCGATGGCGATGCCACCGGCCAGACCCCCGATCGACGCCGTCACGGCGACGGCGGTCGCCTCGACGAGCGTGGCCGCGGTGACCTGGCGGCGAGATGCCCCCAACGCCCTCAACAGGGCGTTCTCGCGGGTGCGTTGCGCGACGACGATCGCGAAGGTGTTGTGGATGGAGAAGGTCGCGACCAGGATCGCCACGCCCGAGAAGACGAGCAGGAACAAGGTGAAGATGGTCAGGAACTGGCTGGAGATCATCTCCGTGTTCTCCTCGGCCGACTCCTGACCGGTGATGGCCTCAACTCCCTTGGGCAGTACGGACGCCAGCCGGTCCACCAGCTCCTGCTGCCCCACGCCGGGACCGGCCCGCACCTGGATGCTCGCCGCCTCGCCGGGCCTGGCCGTGAGGTACTTCTCGGCGTCGGCCTGCGTCATCCCGGTGAACGTCACCTGTGCCATGCCGTCCTCGCCCGCGAACGTCGCGAGGCCGACGATCGTCACCTTGACCGGGTCGGGCGTGCGCAGGGTCGTCGTGTCCCCGATGCTCAGGCCGCCCTTCTTCGCCGTGCCCCGGTTGACGACGACCTCGCCGGACTTCGACGGGGCGCGTCCTTCGGCGAGTTGGTACGGGTTCAGCTTCGGGTCGGTGATCCAGTTGCCGGCGAGCGTGGGCGGGCCCTTGCCGCCGATGGGGTCGCCGTCGGCGGCGATGAGCTGGCCGGCGCCCTGGATGTTGGGGGCGGCTGCCGCGACGCCCGGGACCTGCTCGACGGTTGTGACCAGGTCGGTGGGGACCGGCTGGCGTACGCCCTCGCTCTCGCCGGGAGTGGTGATGGCGTCGGCGCTGCGGACGACGGCGTCGGTGCCGCTGGTCGCCTCGCCGAACATGGTGTCGAAGCTGGCGCGCAGGGTGTCGCCCATGACCAGGGTCCCGGCCAGGAAGGCGACACCGAGGAAGACCGCCAGGAACGTGCCGGCGAAGCGGCGCTTGTGCGCGCGGAGAGAGGACATGCTGATGCGGACGGTGGGACGGAGAGGGTGTGCGGAGTCGCTCATGACGGCACCTCGAAGGCTTTCAACCGGTCCAGGACCTTGTCGGCGGTCGGGGATTCCATCCGGTCCACCAGACGGCCGTCGGCCAGGAAGAGCACCTGGTCCGCGTGGGCGGCGGCGACCGGGTCGTGGGTGACCATGACGACCGTGCGGTCCATGTCGCGTACCGCGCGGCCGAGCAGGCCGAGGACCTCCTCGCCGGAGCGCCTGTCGAGGTTGCCGGTCGGTTCGTCGGCGAAGACGACGTCGGGCCGGCCGGCGAACGCCCGTGCCACGGCGACGCGTTGCTGCTGGCCGCCGGAGAGTTCGGCGGGGCGGTGGTGGAGCCGGTCGCGCAGACCGACCACGTCGACGAGCGCGTCGATCCACTCCCGGTCGCCGCCCCCGCCCGCCAGGTCGATCGGCAGCCGGATGTTCTCGGCGACGGTCAGCGTCGGCACCAGGTTGAACGCCTGGAAGACGAAGCCGATCCGGTCGCGGCGCAGGAGGGTGAGGCGCCGGTCGTCGAGCGCGCCCAGTTCGGTGTCGCCGATGAACGCGGCACCGGAGGTGAGGGTGTCCAGGCCTGCCGCGCAGTGCATCAGGGTGGACTTGCCGGAGCCCGAGGGCCCCATGATCGCGGTGAAGCGGCCGGCCGGAAAGCCGACGCTCACCCCGTCGAGGGCCCGTACGGCGGTGTCGCCACCGCCGTACACCTTCACCGCGTCGACGACCTGGGCCGCCGTACGGGTCGTGGTGGTGGCGGTGGTCATGCCGCACCGCCCTTGCCCGCACGGCCGCCCGTGGCACCGAACTGCTCGTCCAGGACGGAGAGCCGCCGCCAGTACTCGTCCTCGTCGATCTCACCGGAGGCGAAGCGCCGGCCGAGGACGGCGAGCGGCGCGTCGCCGGAGAGGCGGTCCTGGGCGTCGTAACGCCCGTTCATGGCGCGCCACGGGCCGCCGCGACGTCCGCGCCAGACCGTGCGGCGCAGGACGGTGACGACGCCGATCACGACGGCCGCCCAGATCAGCGGGAAGAAGAGGATCCAGGGGCCGGGCCCGCCGTCCCAGTTCGCGAGGGTGTTCATGTCGAGTCATCTCCCAGGCAGGGGTTCTGTGCGATGACTCCACGTTCGCGCCGGGAGGGGGTCCGGGTCGTCGTACGGCCGGCGGGAGTGCGCGTACCTCCCCGGGAGTACGTGGGCCTCTTGCGGCTGCTTCCCGGGGGTGTCGGGCCTGTGTCAGGCCACGGAGATGTCGACCGACGGCCGGAGCTTCGCCGCCGCTGCCAGGGCCTCGTGCGCCGGGTGGGTGTCGAAGGCCGCCAACAGGGCGTCGGAGGCGGGGAGTTCGGCCGCCGGGTACGCGATCTGCTCGTACGCCGACTGGAAGCGCGGGCCCCAGCGGCGGGCACCGAGGCGGGCCGTGCGCGAGCAGTTGTCCACCATGTACGCCACGTCACGGGCGCGCATGTACGGCAGCAGCGAGTCGACGGCCTCGATGACGGACTCGTTGACGATCTCCGACCAGGGGTGGCCGCGCTCGGCGAACTCGTCGATCTGGGCGGTCATCGTGGCCACGAACACGCCTGCGGTGAACGGCTCGACGGGCAGTTCGCGCTCCGCCCGCCGGGCCCGCACCCGCTCCCCCGCCGCCCACATCGGGGAGCCGCTGATCCCGCTCATCGGGCGGGCCCCGAGGCGCTGTTCGGCGAGGATGACGCTGCGCAGTTCGGTGCCGTCGGCGACCTCGTCGTAGATCTCGGCGACGAGGTCACGGGCGGGGCGGTAGGTGGCCGTGTACGCGCGGTCGAACGTGTCCCGGTCCGCCGGGGCCAGGCCCTCGCGGACGGCACGGATCCCCTCGTGGGAGATCGTGCGGGCGATCGGGCCGGTGACGTTCTCGCAGGACTTCTCGTACGCGGTCGTCTCGTCGTCCCCGGCCAGCCGGAAGCGGGTGTACAGGCTCTCGACGATGCCGTGGACGGCGCCGAGCAGGATGGCGCGCTCGCCGACGATGTCCGAGAGGTACTCGCTGTCGAGGGTCGTACGGAAGGTGTACGGCGAGCCGAGCGCGACCGACCAGCCGAGGGCGAGGTCCGTGGCCCGGCCGTCCGGGTCCGCGTGCACGGCGAAGCTGCTGTTGATGCCCGCGCCGTTGATCTCCGCGCCCTGCTCGTAGAGGCGCCGCACCGAGTCGCCCATGCCCTTGGGACAGACGGCGATCACCCCGTGTCCGGGCGGGAACTCGCCGCCGTACGACCGGAGATGGCCGAGCAGGAAGCCGTGCGAGAGTCCGATGACCGCGCCCGGCTCGAGGGTCGCGAAGATCTCCTGGTGGTGGGCGGCGAGTGCCGCGTCCGCGATCAGCAGGATGACCAGGTCACTGTCGGCGGTGACGGCGAGCCAGTCGCCGAGGGTGCCGTCCGCCTCGGTGAAGCCGTGGGCGCGGGCGTCGGCGGCGGAGGTGGAGTTCGGGCGGAGCCCGACCGTCACCCGGATGTCCGTACCTGCGAGGGAGTCCCGCAGGTTGAGGGCCTGGGCGCGGCCCTGGGGGCCCCAGCCGATGACGCCGATGCGGCGGATGCCTTCGAAGGCCTGCGGGAGCAGCGGGAAGAGGTGGCGTCCGCCGCGCAGGATGGTCTCCGTTCCGCCGGGCACGTCCATCGTTTCCAGGGCGAAGACGCGGGAGGTGTGGGTAGTGCTGTGCGGTGTCGAGGTCATGGTCGAGTTGTAGGGTCACGGCGAGTGTTGCGGCAAGCGCAACTTGTGCAGCGGGCTGTTGCGGGGAATGAAAGGGCCAGGTCACGGTATGCGCGACGATCATCGGGAGCTGCGACTTTTCGTTCATCTGGCGCAGACGCTGAACTTCGGGCGGACCAGTCTGGACTGTCATGTCAGTCCGGCGACGCTCACTCGGACCGTGCAGCGACTGGAGACCGATCTCGGGCATCGGTTGTTCGACCGGGGGCCGCGCGGGGTGTCGCTGACGGCGGAGGGGCATCGGTTCCGTGAATACGCCGTCCAGGCGCTGGAGTTGTGGCGTGCGTACCGTGAGGAGCACCCTGACCCCGCTCAACTCACCGGCCGGTTGGCCGTGTTCGCGACGGTGACTGCTTGTCAGGTGCTGCTGCCGGGGCTGTTGGCGCCCTTTCGGGCCGCGCATCCGAACGTACGGCTCGATCTGCGTACCGGTGACGCGGCGGCGGCGCTGGCGCGGCTGGACGAGGGGGAGGTCGATGTGGCCGTCGCGGGGATTCCGGCGCGGCTGCCGGAGCCGTTGGTGAGTCGGACGGTTGCCGTGACGGAGTTGGTGTTCGTGACGGCTCGGGATCGGCCGGATCCGGGGCTGGCGGGGCCGTTCGTGCTGCCTTACCGGGGGTTGGTGCGGGAGGCGGCCGATCGGTGGTTCCGGGCGCGGGGTGTTTCGTTCTCGCCCGAGGTGGCTGCTGAACCGGACGGTCACGAAGGGTTGTTGACGTTGGTTGCGCTGGGGTGTGGGACGGGGGTTGTGCCTCGGCTTGTTCTTGATCACAGTGCGGTGCGGGAGCGGTTGGTGGTTGTGCCGGTCGATCCGGTGCTCGAGCCGTTTCCGATCGGGTTGTGTGTGCGGCGGGCTGATCTGCGGCGGCCTCAGGTTGCGGCGTTGTGGAGTCTTACGGGATGAGAGCTTCGTGGGTGGGGCAGTAGTACGGCTGCGGGTGCGTCGTGGCTGGTCGCGCAGTTCCCCGCGCCCCTTTGGGGCGCGTCTCCGCACAGCGCATTTGAAACTGGACGGACCCTTACGCCAGTGCCGCCAGTGGGTCGTCCAGTACCGGTTGCCACGCCAACTCCGCTGCTCCTACGAGGCTGTTGTGGTCCAGGGTGCAGGCGAGGATGGGGACGCCGCCGCTGCGGCCCCAGAGGCTGCGGTCGGCCACCACTGCGCGTAGGCGGTTGGGGTCGGCGTCCAGGAGGGTGCGGTGGAGGCCGCCGAGGATGATGCGGTCCGGGTTGAGGATGTTGACGAGGCCTGCCAGGCCCTGGCCCAGGCGGTCGATCAGGGTCTCGGTGGCCGTGCGGACCTCCGGGTCCGTGTACTGGTCGCGGATCAGGTCGTTGGCCTGCTGGAGGAGGGACACCTCGGGGCCCGGGTCGCGGCCCGCCACGGTGAGGAAGGCGAGCGGGTCGGCCTCGACGTCCAGGCAGCCCCGGCTGCCGCAGTGGCAGGGGCGGCCCTCGGGGTTGACGGTGAGGTGGCCGACTTCGAGCGCGAGGCCCGAACTGCCCGTGTGCAGACGGCCGTCGAGGACCAGCGCCCCGCCGACCCCCCGGTGCCCGGTGGCGACGCACAGCAGGTCGCGGGCGCCGCGTCCGGCGCCGTGCCGGTGTTCGGCGAGCGCGGCGAGGTTGACGTCGTTGCCCGCGAAGGCCGGTCCGGCGATGCCGGCGGCCCGGACGCGTTCGGCGAAGATCTCCCGTACCGGCGCGCCGGCCGGCCAGGCGAGGTGCAGCGGGTTCAGGGCGAGGCCCTCGGGTTCGGCGACGGCCGACGGCACGGCGAGACCGGCGCCTACGCAGCGCCGTCCGGTGTCGTGCAGCAGTTCGGCGCCCGCGTCGACGACCGAGCCGAGCACCTTCGCCGGGTCGGCGTCGACGGTCTCGCAGCCGGGCGCGGTGGCGACGATCCGCCCGCCGAGCCCGACCAGCGCGGCCCGGAAGCCGTCGGCGTGCACCTGGGCGGCCAGTACGACCGGCCCGTCCTCGGCGACGTCGAGCCGGTGCGAGGGGCGTCCCTGCGATCCGGCCGCCGCGCCGGGCCGGGCGTCCACGCTGATCAGCCCGAGCGCCTCCAGCTCGGCGGCCACCGCACCGGCCGTCGCCCGGGTGACGCCCAGCTCGGCGGTGAGCACGGCCCGGGTGGGCGCCCGGCCGGTGTGCACCAGCTCCAAGGCGGGCCCGAGGGCGCCGCGCCCCCGGTCCAACCGCGTCTTTGAAGTGGTCCCCTCGACCTTGCCGCTCATGAGGGCGAGTCTCCCATGATCCGTACGACGCGCTCCGCTGGATATGCCGTTCATTTGCTGCGGACCGGTGGGGGCTTGTCGCGCCCACGCGGCGGTAGCCGCAAATTCAACACAGCCCCGCGCCCCTGTAAGGCTGCCCCTGCGGGGTGCCTTCCAGGGGCGCTGTACCGTAGCGGACTTCGCCGGACCCGCCTAGAGACCGCTGACCCTCAGCGTCACGTTCAGCCGGCCGGTCAGTCCCAACTCCGGCGGCGCCGTGCCCTCGTACACCCGTGGCACCCCGTGGTAGGCGAGGCGAGAGGCGCCGCCGAACACGAACAGGTCGCCGCTGCGCAGCTCGACGTCCGTGTACGGCCGGGTCCGTGTCTCCGTGTTGCCGAAGCGGAAGACGCAGGTGTCGCCGAGGCTCAGGGACACCACGGGCGCGTCCGACTTCTCGTCGCTGTCGCGGTGCATTCCCATGCGGGCGTCGGCGTCGTAGAAGTTGATCAGCGCGATGTCGTAGGCGGCGTCGCCGTCGTACGCCGCTGCCCTGGCCGCCTCTCTCCCCAGCTCGCCCAGCCAGTCGGGGAACGGTTTCACCGGCGTGCCGTCGCCGTCGACGACGGTGCGGGCGTAGGCGTACGGGTACCAGTGCCAGCCGAGACAGACCTGCCGGGCGGTCATCGTGCCGCCGCCGGGCGTCCGGACCGTGCGCAGGCCCGCCGGTGGGCGTGCCCAGTCGCGGCAGGCGTCCAGCAGCTCGCGCTGACGTCCCGCGTCCAGCCAGTCCGGCACGTGCACCGCGCCCGGCGCGATCTCCGTACGGGCTCTGGGGAACAGCTCGGCGTCCATGGATCCCATCCTGCCCGACGGGGTGTGAGCTGCGGCTCTGTAGGGTGGGGCCACGATGACCGACCGTATGACGACTCCCTGGGCCGAACTGACGCTGACCCGTTTCCCCGCCGATCCGCGTGAGCGGCTCCGTGCGTGGGACGCCGCCGACGAGTACCTTCTCGGGCATCTCGCGGAGGCCGGGACCGATCTCTCCGGCACGGTCGTGGTCGTCGGGGACCGCTGGGGCGCGCTCACCACGGCGCTCGCCGCGCACCGGCCGACGCAGATCACCGACTCGTTCCTCGCCCAGGAGGCGACCCGGGCGAACCTGCGGCGGGCCGAAGTGGACGAGGACTCCGTACGGCTGCTCACCACCCAGGATCCGGCGCCGGAGCGCGTCGACGTGCTGCTCGTGCGGGTGCCGAAGAGCCTGGCGCTCCTCGAGGACCAGCTGTTGCGGCTGGCGCCCACGCTGCACAAGGACACGGTCGTCGTCGGCACCGGCATGGTGAAGGAGATCCACACCTCGACGCTGAAGCTGTTCGAGCGGATCGTCGGCCCGACCCGGACCTCCCTCGCGGAGAAGAAGGCCCGGCTCGTCCACTCCGGTGTCGGTCCGTCGGTGGGCAAGGGCGTCAATCCCTGGCCGCTCCGCTACGCGCTGCCCGACGGCATCGGCCCCGTCTCCGGGCACACCGTCGTCAACCACGCGGGCGTCTTCTGCGCCGAGCGTCTCGACATCGGCACCCGGTTCTTCCTCCAGCATCTGCCGGAGCCGTCGGGTGCCGCCCGGGTGGTCGACCTGGGCTGCGGGAACGGTGTGGTCGGTACGGCGGTGGCGCTGACCGCGCCGGAGGCCGAGCTGCTCTTCGTCGACGAGTCGTTCCAGGCGGTGGCCTCGGCGGAGGAGACCTACCGGGCCAACGAACTGCCGGACGGGCAGGCCGAGTTCCGGGTCGGCGACGGGCTGGCCGGGATCGCGGACGGGAGCGTCGACCTCGTGCTCAACAATCCGCCGTTCCACACCCACCAAGCGACGTCGGACGCCACGGCCTGGCGGATGTTCACCGGCGCCCGGCGGGCGCTGCGGCCGGGCGGTGAGCTGTGGGTGATCGGCAACCGGCATCTCGGCTATCACCTCAAGCTGCGGAAGCTGTTCGGCAACAGTCGGCTCGTCGCGAGTGATGCCAAGTTCGTGGTGCTGAAGGCCGTGAAGCAGTGACGCGGTAAGCGGTCCGGGGTGAATTTCTACCACCTCAGGTGCCGGTGGTGGTCGTCTCTCCCCGTAGGGCTCGTGGTGACGCGCCGAGTTCGCGGCGGCATGCCTTGTTGAACGCCTGGAGGTCGGGGATGCCGACCGAGGCGGCCACTGCCGGGATGGAGAGGGTCGAGGCGCGCAGCAGGTGGCGGGCGCGGTCGAGTCTGCGGCGGCGGATGTAGCCGACCACCGTGTCGCCGGTCGCGGCCTTGAACAGCCTGGTCAGGTGGTTGTGCGAGACGCCGGCCGCCTGGGCGACGGCCGGCACGGTGAGGGGGGCGGCGAGCTGGCCCTCGATGTACGCGATGGCCGCGCTGACCGCCGGGTGCGGGCCGGGGCCGGGGCGTTCGGTGTCCGGGGTGAGGTGGGCGATGCGCCACAGCGCCGTCCAGATCTCGGCTCTCGTGTGCTCGGGGGCGCGTGGCACGGCGGCGATGGCCGCGAGCAACAGGCCGGTGAAGGTGGGGAGTTCGGGGCCCGCGTCCTGGACGACGGGCACGGTGCGCGAGGGTCCGGTGGTGGGGATGCGCAGGTGTGCGTAGAGGTGTTCGGAGCGGCCCTGGTAGCGGAAGCGGACCGTGGTGCCGGGCGGTACGAGGCTCACGTGGCCGGGGCGGACGACGTGCGGGGTGCCGCCGACGATCAGCTCGGCCTCGTACTGGTAGAGGTGCAGCTGCCACAGCTCCGGAAGCCGGAAGACGTCGGTGCGGCTCGCGATCCCGTGCACGCCGACGCCCGCGTTGGCGACGTGGGGCGGCTCGCCGAGGTACAGCTCCGTTTCGTGCATGGTGAAAAAATACCAGCGCTGGTGGCCTTGAGCTCTGTGTCAGCTCAGTACGCCGATGATCCGGGTCACCGTCCGCACCATCGCCTCCCGGCCCACGCTCAGATACTTGCGCGGGTCGACGGTCTCGGGGTGGGCGGCGAGGAACTCCCTGATGGCGCCGGTCATGGCGATGTTGAGGGCCGTACCGACGTTGACCTTGGTAATGCCGGCGGCGACGGCGGACACGAGTTCGTCGTCCGGTACGCCGGACGAGCCGTGCAGGACGAGGGGGACGTCCAGGGTGGCGGAGAGCCGCTTCAGGAGGTCGTGGTCGAGGGCCGCCGTACGGGTGGTCATGGCGTGCGTGCTGCCGACGGCCACGGCGAGGGCGTCCACCCCTGAGTCGGCGACGAAGGCACGGGCCTCGGCGGGGTCGGTACGGGCGCCGGGTGCGTGGGCGTCCAGCGGGGGCCGTCCGTCCTTGCCGCCCACCTGACCCAACTCGGCCTCGATCCAGAGCCCTTGGGCATGCGCCCAGTCGGCGGCGGCCCGGGTCGCGGCGAGGTTCTCGGCGTACGGCAGCCGCGCCGCGTCGTACATCACGGAGCTGAATCCGGCGGCGGGCGCCTGACGCAGCAGGTCGTCGCTCTGGACGTGGTCGAGGTGCAACGCGACGGGTACGGCGGCCTGTTCGGCGACTGAGGCTGCGGCGCGGGCCAGCGGAAGGACCTGCCCTCGGCGGAACTTGACGGCGTTCTCGCTGACTTGGAGGACGACGGGTGAACCCGCCTCCTCCGCACCGGCGATGACGGCCTCGACATGCTCCAGGGTGATGATGTTGAACGCGGCGACCGCCGAGTGCGTGGCGGCGGCCCGGGTGACGAGTTCGCCGGTGGTCACGAGGGGCATGTCTCCTCCTTCCAGGACATGGACGAGGCGTCAGAGTGCCGGCGCGAGGATCACCGAGCGGGTGAGGTGGCGCGGGCGGTCGGGGTCGAGGCCCCGTGCCGCCGCCACCACCACCGCGAGGCGCTGCGCGCGCACCAGTTCGGCGAGCGGGTCGAGGACGCCGGTCACCCACAAAGCACCGGTGTCCCGCACCTGTTGGGCCAGCCCCTCCGGCGCCTCGCCGAACATCCAGGTCGCCGTGGAGCGGGTGGTGACGCTGATGGGGCCGTGCCGGTACTCCATCGCCGGATAGGCCTCGGTCCAGGACAGGGAAGCCTCGCGCATCTTCAGTCCGGCCTCGTTGGCGAGCCCCACCGTCCAACCTCGGCCGAGGAAGGTGAACTGCGTGCACTCGACGAGCCCTTCGGGCAACGGAGTCGAGAGCGCGGTACGGCAGTCGTCGAGCACGGTTTCGTCGTGCAGTCCGAGGTGGGCGCGGAGCAGCGTGAGCGCGGTGGTGGCGAATCTCGTCTGTACGACGGAGCGTTCGTCCGCGTAGTCGAGTACGACGAGGTCATCGGCCGCCTCCATCACCGGAGTTCGGGGATCGGCGGTTATCGCGGTGGTCCGCGTCCGCGCGCCAGGGGGCGTGCCGTCCCGCAGTCGTCCGAGCAGTTCGAGCACCTCGGTGGTGGTGCCGGACCGGGTGAGGGCGACGACCCGGTCGTACGGGCGGCCGTAGGGGAACTCGGAGGCGGCGAAGGCGTCCGTCTCCCCCTGACCGGCGCCTTCCCGCAGGGCCGCGGCGGCCTGCGCCATGAAGTACGAGGTGCCGCAGCCCACGATCGCGACCCGCTCCCCCGCCACCGGCAGCGCGTGGGCATGCTCGGCCGCCTCCGCGGCGACGCGCGTCCAGCACTCGGGCTGGCTGTTCAGTTCGTCCTCGACATGGGTCATGCGGTGCCTCTCCCCCAGAGAGCCGATTCATGCTCGTTCTTGCAAGATATAACCACGTTTCGAGCAGAATCAAGCATTCGAGCAGCAGGGACTGTGAACATTCGGTGCGCTAGGGTCGCGGAAGATCGAGGAACGGAGAGTCCGGATGTCCCGGGACGCCCGCTGGAAGTCCCTGCTGGACCTGCTGGTCGAGCGGGGCCGGCTGGAGGTCGAGGAGGCGGCGGCCGAGCTGGGGGTGTCGGCCGCGACGATCCGCCGTGACTTCGACCAGCTCGCCGAGCAGCAGATGCTCGTACGCACCAGGGGCGGCGCGGTCGTGCACGGTGTGTCGTACGAACTGCCGCTGCGCTACAAGACCGCCCGCCGCGCCTCCGAGAAGCAGCGCATCGCGCGGGCGGTCGCGGATCTGGTCGCCCCCGGTGAGGCGGTGGGCCTGACGGGCGGGACGACCACGACGGAGGTGGCGCGGGCGTTGGCCGTACGCGGTGATCTGACCGTCGGCTCGCCCGCGATGACGATCGTCACGAACGCGCTGAACATCGCCAACGAGCTTGCCGTACGGCCCCAGTTCAAGATCGTGCTGACGGGCGGGGTCGCGCGCCCGCAGTCGTACGAACTGGTCGGGCCGCTCGCCGACGGTGTGCTGAGCCAGATCACCATCGACATGGCCGTACTGGGCGTGGTCGCCCTCGACGTCACCCACGGGGCGGCGGCGAACGACGAGGCGGAGGCCGCGATCAACCGGCTGCTGTGCGAGCGCGCCGGGCGCGTGGTGGTGGCCGCCGACTCCAGCAAGCTGGGGCGGCGGGCGTTCGCCCGGATCTGCGCGGTCGAGGCCGTGGACACGCTGGTCACGGACACGGCGGCGGACGAGGAGACGGTGGGGCGGTTCGAGGAGGCCGGGCTCAGAGTCATCACGGTCTGAGTGATCGCGGTCTGGGCCATCACGGTCTCGGTGACCGCGGGCCTCTTTCAACTAGCCTTTCTTCAGGGGGTGGTTCTCGTGTTGTCCAGCCGCTCGACGCGTGCCACGTTCTCCCGGTCCTCGGCGTCCGCGCTCGCCTCGGCCGCGAACCAGGCGTCCAGGATCTCCTTGAGCAGCGGCTCCGACGTCAGGCGCAGGCTGAGCGCGAGCACGTTGGCGTCGTTCCAGCGGCGGGCGCCGTCCGCCGTGTAGGCGTCCGTGCACAGGGCCGCGCGTACACCGGGCACCTTGTTCGCGGCGATCGACGCGCCCGTGCCTGTCCAGCAGCACACGACGGCCTGGTCGGCGTTCCCGGTGGCGACCTCGCGGGCCGCCGCCTCCGAGCAGGCGGCCCACTGCGGATCGTCGCCGGGGCTCAGCGCCCCGTACGTCACCACGTCGTGTCCGCGGTCGCGCAGCTGCCCGAGAAGGGCGCGGGCCACGGGTTCGTCCATGTCGGAGGAGACGGAGATCCGCATGCCCCGAGACTAACCCGTCGCGAGTCGCGGAATGAGCGCCTCGGCGTTGCCACGGTTGATCGCGTGGAGCTGGCCGGGGTCCCAACCGGCGTACCCGTCAAGGCCGTTGTCGAAGCCGGTGCCCCACTCCTCGGGGAGCATGGGGAAGTCGCTGCCGAACAGGACGCGTTCGGGGTCGGCGAAGGCCAGCAGCGAGGGCAGGGTCGCGGGGCTGCCGGCGAGGGCGGTGTCGAAGTAGAAGCGGCGCAGGTCGGCGAGGAAGTCCTCGGGGGTGGTGTCGGGGTCGAGGTGTCCGGCGAGGGCCAGCCGCTGGGCGGCGTACGGCAGGAAGCCGCCCGCGTGCGGCAGGATCATCCTGATCCGGGGGTGGCGCCGGGGCACGCCGCGCATCGCCAGATGCAGGGCGGTGCGGGTGGTGTCGTAGGGAAAATCGACCAGTGGGGCGGGCGGCAGCGCGGGGTCCGGAGGGCCCGGCGGCGCGGTGGGGTGGACGAGCACGACGGCGGACCGGCGGTCCAGCTCGGCCCACAGGGGCTCGAACTCCGGGTCGCCGAGGTAGCGGCCCTGGGCGTTGGACAGGACCATCACTCCGTCGGCGTTCAGCTCGTCCAGGGCGTGGGCGGCCTCGGCGAGCGCGCCGTCGACGTCCGGGAGGGGCAGCACGGCGAACAGGCCGAAGCGGTCGGGCCGGTTCTTGACCAGTTCCGCGGTGTACTCGTTGACGCTCCGTGCCCCGGTCCGGGCGCCCTCCGGGTCGTCGGGGGCCGCGAGCGGTGCGGCGTACGACAGCACGCCGGTGGCGATGGACCGGCGGTCCATCATCGCGAGCGCGCTCGCCTCGTCCCACACGGGCGCGGGCCAGCCGAGGCCGGCGGCACGGCCCGCCATCGCGCGGGCGCGCTCCGGCGGGATCAGGTGCTGGTGGACGTCGATACGGGTGGGGTCCGTCATGACTGCCCGAGCCTCCTCGGATACGACTGACGCCATGAGCGATATCAACCAAGAAATGACGATACGCGAAATGAGACCGCGAGCCACCGGGATGCGGCCGTCACCTCGGCAGGGCCGCGCGTCTCATCCGCCGGGCGCGCAGATGTCCTCCGGCGGCCGGAAGGAGCGGTCGTCGCCGGAGTTCTCGACCGTCTGGGCACGTACGGACTCCAGTTGACCCAGCAGCGAGTCGAGGTGCTTCGTCGTGTGGTCCCGGAAGAACTCGAGCACCGCCCGGTAGAAGACGTCGCGCACCTCGGGCGGCATCACGTCGGACGCGTCGAAGCACAGGGTGCGGGCCCCGGACGTGAGCAGGGAGTCGATCTCCTGTTCGATGGGGTCTGCGCTCGCAGTCGGGGGCAGTCCGGCCGGGTCCGGGAACAGCGGCCGCACCGCCGGGCCCGCCGCCTCACGCCAGAGTTCGCGCCCCGCCGGGCCGGACAGCCGCTCCACCAGTTCCTGGGCCGCCGGGTCGTCGCTGAAGACGGCGGCCATGTCGCCGGCGACCTCGTACGCGTCCCGGTATTCGGGCTGCCCGTCCAGGAAGCGGGCGGACGGTTCCACTCGGATGTCGTCGCCTGCGTAGACGTACCGGATGAAGGCGCTCTGGTGCTCGTGGGTGCAGTCGAAGCCCGGGGAGTCGAGCAGACCGCGTGGCTCGCCGGAGGCTTGCGGTGTGCCTTCGTACGACGTGGTCAGGGACCGCTGGAGCGATGTCCGGGAGCGGTCGCCGAGCAGTCGCGCCCAGGTCTGCCAGGCCCGCTCGACCGCCGGGTCCTGCCAGCTCAGCCTGCCTGTGGCCCACTCCGTGTAGCGGGCGGGGCCCGCCTGGTGGAGCAGGATGTCCTCGATCCAGTCCGTGCCGGGCCAGCCCGAGGTCTGCTGCGAGGCGAGCCCCACGCACCACTCCGGGTCCTCGGAGGAGGTGCCCTCCTTGCTCCACACCAGGCTCTTCAGATCGACCTTCAGCGGCACCCAGTACGTCCGCCGTCTGCTGTCCACGATCAGGGTCGGCGCCCACGGCGGATAGGCGCGCTCGGCGGTCGCCTCGACGAGCGGTCTGAGTTTGTCGCGGCGGGCGTACTCGGTGAGTTCGCCGATGCTGTTGAGGATCGCCACGTCCGGCGGGGCCTCCGCCTCGAGTTGTGAGACGAGTGTCTCGCGCAGCGAGCGGGTTCCTTCGTAGGTGTACGTCCGTCCCGTGCCGTCGTCCAGCTTCCGCAGGGCCGCCTCGAAGGCCCTGCCCTCCGCGCCGGTCCAGGGGCCGAGGACGACCAGCGGGTCGGGGGTGTCCGACGTACAGCCGGGGACCAGGGCGAGGAGGCAGGCCGCGAGAAGGGCGTGCAGGACGCGTCTCATGAGACGGCTCCTCCGCGGGTCACGACGAGGTACTCACGGCGGTACCCGTGCAGGGCGCCGCCGATGACGGCCGCGCAGGCCAGACCGGTGGGGAACACGAGCGGCGCCGCTCCGTCGAGGAGGGCGAGCCGTCCGTCCACCAGTTCGTCGTCGATGCGGGACTCCAGTACTTCGATGGCCCCCGGATCGGGGCCGTCGAACGGGCGTTCCTCCACGATCGCCTCCGTTGCCGGCGAGGTCCGCTCGGCGAGCGCGTCCGCCACCGGGACGGCAGCGTCCTGGGCGTGCTGGGCGAGCAGCGCGTCTGCCGTCAGGAGCGGCAGGGCGAGCAGCGGCAGGGCGGCGGCGGTGAGGGGGATGCTGAGCCGGATACGGAAGCGGCGGCGCAGGAAGGCCACGGTCCGCCAGAGACCGGCGGCGAGCAGGACGAAGGCGAGCGCGGAGACGGTCGCGGCGGTGATCACGCCCGCGCCCCAGGCTGCCCGGTCCGCGAGCCGCTCGCGCAGCCGCTCCTCCAGGCCCGACACCCGGTCCACGATCGCGGTCGCGCCGGGGCCGGTCCCGGCCGAACACTCCGGATAGCGGTCCTCGCGCTCCTCGGTGACGGCCGGCGCCGAGCAGAGCATGCTGCGCGCGTACGTCAGTTCCGCGTCCCGCAGGACCGGGTCGGTCGCGTGGCCCTGTGCCCGGCCGATCCAGCCGGTGTAGTCCACGACCAGTGCGGACGCCACGCGCAGGTCCTGTTCCTCGGCGACGGTGAGCGCCCCGCCACGGGTGACCTGGTTCAGGCGCTGCGTCGCTCGCGCGATCCGGGTGCGGTAACGCTCGTTGAGCCCGCCCAGCTCCGCCGCCCGTCCCTCGTCGAGGCTCTTCTCGGCCTCGCCCTGCGCGATGAGCAGCGAGGCCTTGGCGTCCGCGAGGTCGACGAGTGCGGGCGCGACCCGGTCCCGTACGTACGCGGAGTCACCGCGCACGTCCGCGTAGGCCCATCCGAACGCCCCGAAGGCCACCACGGCGAGCAGCGGCAGCGCGACCAGCCGGTCCCGCAGATACGCGCGGTTGCGGCGGCCCGTGGTCGACGGCCAGGCGTAACGCCGGACGCGGCGGGCGAGTTCGGCGGCTACGGAGGCAGTGGCCCGTCCGAGGCGGACGGCTGTCTCTGCGAGGTCGCGGAGGCGGCCGTCCGGAGCCAGTCGGTGAGTCTCTTCCCGGGCCATGGACTGTCCCTGCGGTGTCGGAAGGCGAGCGGACGCACCTCGTAGGCGCGGTCCAGGAGGACTTCGGCGACGGTCGCGTCCTCGGGCGCGGCGGAGCGGGCGGCCTGGTGGGCGAGGGCGAGGTGGAGCCGGGAGAGGTCCTTGCGCAGGCCGGGCTCGTCGGACGGCAGGCCCAGCCGTGGATCGGCGTCCGCGGCCAGGGTGTCCAGTTCCGTCGCGTCGAGGGCGCCTCGGGCGAGCGCGCCCTGGACGGCCTCCCACGCTTCGAGGGTCATCCGGGCCCTGGCCTCCTCGTCGGTCAGCCCGTGCGCGTGGAAGAGCAGGGCCAGCCGTCGCAGCACCTCACGCAGCCGCTCCGGGAGTTCGCCGCTCCGCCCGGCGGTCCGCAGATGCTCGACCCCGATGCGAACAGCCGCCGTACGGGCGGCGGTTCGGTGCCGCGAGTGCTGCGGCACCGCGTCCAGTTCGCGCACGGCCTCCTCGCGCGACCGTTCACCGCCCAGCGCGAGGCGGGCCCGCGCGGCGCCGAAGGCCGCGCTGCCCAACGACGGGTTGCGCAGCCGCACCGCCTCGTAGAACGTGAGTGCCTCGTGCCACCGCTCAAGACGCTCGGCGCAGTATCCGAGGGCGAGCTTCGGCGCGTACTCGCCGGGGATCGCCGCGTACACCCGGTCGAAGTGCCGCCCGGCGACCTCCACTTGGTCCCGGGCGAGCGCGACGAGTCCTCGGTGCCAGTCCAACCGCCAGTCGTACGGGGCGCGTTCGGGTCCGACGGACTCCTCCGCGGCCCGCAGTTCCCGTTCGGCGGCGTCGGGTCCGCCGCCCGCCGCCCTGAGGCGCAGGCGGCAGCGCAGCAGATGGACCTCGGTGGAGTCCCGCCAGTCCCCGGTGTGCTGGAGGAGTGCCTCGGGGGCGGCGTCGGCCAGTCTGCTCAGTTCGGCGTGGTGGCTGTCGTGGCGGTCGGGCCGTGGGACGGGCAGCCGGTACGCGACCTCGGCGGGTGACGGCGGCGCGTACGGCGAGAGGGTGCCCGGCGCGGCCCAGTGGGCGAGGGGTGGCGCGGATCCGAGGGCGCCGTCGAGGGCGTAGGCCGACTGGAGGAACAGCGGTGAGGGTTCGAAGGTCTCGGTGCCGGTCCGCAGGGATCTCAACTCACGGAAGACACCGCGCAGTTGCTCGGCCATCTCGCGTGCGTCGGCGAATCTCTCGTGCCGCTCGCTCCGGGTCGCCCGATCCAGCACACGGGCGAGCGAGACGAGGCCGAGGCCGCGGGGAGCGGGAGCGGTCGTCTCCTCGGTGGCCGCGGCCGTCGAACCGTCCGGAGCGCCCAGGTCGCCGAGCCGGGCCAGGTCCTGGAGCGAGGTGCCTAGGCCGCTCAGCCGCCGCAGTGTCTCCCCCAGGCTGAACAGGTCGTCCTGGCCGGTGCACTCACCGTTCCGGCCCACCGTCGGGGCGCGGAAGCCTCTCGTCGTCAGCCCCGGCAGTCCGGCGGCGCGAACGCTCCCGACGTCGATGATCTTCGTCGTGGTGCCGTCGTGCATGACGTTGTCCGGCTTCAGATCGCCGTAGACCTTGCCGGGCAGGTCGGCGTGCAGATGCCCGAGGGCGGACAGGATCCGCAGGCCGTACGCGAGCACGAACTCGTGGAACCGCGCGCCGCCGAACTCCTCCGGGTTCAACCGCGCCCGCGCCCGTACCTCCTCCAGGGTCAGCCCGTCCACGTACTGGAGCACGAGGAAGTCGCCGACCTCGGGGTGGTGCCCGTAGTTGTATACGCGGATGATGTCGTCGTGGCTGAGGTCGACCAGGGCCCGTCGTTCCCGGACCAGAGCGCCCGCCTCGACCACCGCCTGCTCGGGGTGCAGGATCTTGATGGCCACCTCGCGGTCGTCGACCTTCGTGTCGAGCGCGAGGTAGACCTCGCCCATTCCGCCGTAGCCGAGCGGCCGGATCAACAGGTACTGCCCGGCGAGCAACTGCCCGGGCGGCAGCGGCAGTTCCTTCGCGTCGATCCCCCGGGACGCCGCACGCTCCAGCAGGGTGATCGTGGGCAGCACGGTCGGATCGGGGTTCTCCTCGGGGAGTTCGACGCGCGCGGCCCGCAGGAACGCCGGCTGCCCGGCGATCACGAGTGGCCCCAACGACCACTCCGAGTCCGGCACTTCACCGGACACGCTTTTGCCCGCATCCCCCGCCATGCCTCCCCAGAGTAGGCCCGGGGCGGCCAAATGACCCCTCGCGTTCCGTGCGGACCGTGCGGAACTCCTACGGCGGTGTTCAGCCCCCGCTCTCCGGATCGCAGCATCCGTCGCGCCGCATACGGTGGCCGACCTCCAGCCAGTCCTCGGCCGAGGGCGACTGCTGGAGGCCGTGGCGGCGCGTGGAGTCGGCGCCGAAGGCGTCGACCAGGGCCGCCTGTTCGAAGGGGACGCCTCCTCGCAGGACGGCCACGGTACGGATCAGGGTGGCGAAGTCGGTGAAGGGGTCGCCGTCCACGATCGTGAGGTCGGCGAGCTTGCCCTCCTCCAGGGTGCCCAGGTCTGCGTCGGCGCCGAAGACCCGCGCGGGGAGCAGGGTGGCGGTGCGCAGCGCCTCGGCCGGTGAGAGGCCGGCGCGGTGGAGCGCGCGCAGGGCCAGGTGGAGGTGCAGGCCCACCGGGACGAGCGGCTGGTCCGTGCCGAGCGCGACCAGGCCACCGGCCGCGAGGATCCGCCGGTAGACGTCCGACTCGCGGTCCAGTGTCGCCAGTTGAGCTGCGGTGGGCGGTACGCCGGCCTGCTGCCGGACGAGTGCGGTGTCCCACGGCGGCATGAGGGTCGTGACGCGCGGGTCGTCGGCGAGGGCGGGGTCGGCGCCAAGCAGGGGAGCCGCCGTGAACGGGGTGGCGATCAGGTGGAAGTCGGTACGGGTGTAGATCTCCGCCAGGTCCTGGTAGGCGCGGCCCGTCGCCGTGGTCGCGTGCCCGAACTCCAGTCGCTGGGTGGCCTGTAGATGGGTCGTCAGATCCTGGCCCAGTTGTACGCCCGGGCTGCACAGATGGCTGCCGCTGCGCACCCCGAGCCGGTCGTGGGCGAAGTCGGCGGCCTCCTTCATCACCCAGCCGGGGGCGCGTACGTACGTCTTCACGAAGTCCCAGTCGAGCGCCCGCGCCCGGGTCAGGGAGCGGCGCAGACCCTCGGGTGTGCGGTGGGCGCGGGCCATGCTGTAGGCGACGCGCCCGCCGTCGAGCAGTTCGCCGGTGGACAGCAGCCGGGGTCCGGCGAGGGCACCGGCGGCGACCGCCTCCCGGATACGGGCCTGTTCGTAGGCGAACCCGCCGAGCGAGACGGCGGTCGTGATGCCGTACGCGACCTGGAGTGCCGTCTGACGGCCGCCGTAGGTGGACTGCCAGGGGTGGGTGTGCGCGTCCCACAGGCCCGGGATCACCGTGCGGTCGCTCGCGTCGATCCGGCGCACGGCGGGGCGGTCGGCCCGGTGCGGGGCGACCTCGGCGATCCGGCCGTCGCGGACGACGACATCGATGTCCTCGCGGACATCCGGCCCGGTGCCGTCCCAGAAGCGGCCCGCGTGGACGACCGTGTCGGCCAGGCGGGGTCTGCGGTAGTCCAGGGGGACGCGGACGGTACGGGTGCTGCCGTCGGCGATGTCGGTCAGGCGCAGGGTGCCGACGGAGAGGTGGAGGAGGGTGCGGGAGTCGGCGGACCAGGACGGGTGGTCGGCGGGTTCGGTGGTGAGTTGGCGGGGCTCGCCGTCGGGGGTGCCGTCGGCGCGGACCGGAAGCAGCCACAGCGCGGACTCGGCGACGACGGCCATCCAGCGGCCGTCCGGGGACCAGACGGGCCCGGAGTCGTAGCGGTCGGCGAGCGAGGTGTGCGGGGCGAGGGCGTGCAGGGCGGCGGTGCCGGTGGTGGTGTCGACGACCCGGATGAGGTTGAAGCCCTCGCGGAAGCGCTGGTTGACGCGGTTGCGGTCGCAGAGGGCGACGTACCGGCCGTCGGGCGACCAGCTGGGGCGGCCGGGGAGACCGCCCGCGCCGAGGGGTGTCGCGAGGACCCGTTCGGGGCCGTCGGGCAGGTCGCGCACCACGAGGTTGCCCGACATGTCCAGGCAGGCCAGCCGGGTCCCGTCGGGCGAGAGGGCGGGGAAGACCCGGCCGCCCTCGGCGAGCACGGTCTCCGTCCCGGAGTCGAGGTCGCGACGCCGTACGGCGAACAGCCCGTCGCGGTCGTCGGCGTACACCAGTGCCGTGCCGTCGGGTGTCCAGGTCGGCGCCAACACATAGCGGGTGGCCGGGACTTGGAGAACCTTGCGGGGTGGCCGGCCGCCCGTCGTCCCGACGGTCCACAGCGCGTTGAGCGCGGCGAAGGCGACGGACCGGCCGTCGGGTGAGAGGGCTGGGAGGTGGAGCGCGCGGACGGGGCGGGTGCCGGCGCCCTCGAAGTCGTACGCCTTGACGCGGTACTTGGGGCGGTGCACGGGGAGCGTGGCCGTGAACGGGATCTCCTCGCGGTCGGCCGGTGCCGGTGCGTCCGGGTCGAGGAGGTGGAAGTGGCCGTCGATGTTCAGCAGCAGCCGTTCGCGGTCCGTCCAGCGGGGCGGTGCCGGGAGGAGGTCACCGTCGACGGGGACCGGTGTGCCGTCCACGACGAGGGTGCAGGAGGCGGTGGGGGCTGCCGTGGTGCGCAGGTAGGCGAGGCGGCCGGCGGGTGAGACGGCGGGGGTCATGAGCTGGGCGCCGGAGTCGTCGGTGTGCTCGGTGACGACCGGGCCCGAGCCGTCGGCGGCAACGGACGCGACGGTGGTCGCGCGGAGGGTGCCGGGTGCGGGGACGGTCGCGCGCACGAACAGCACTCGCTCGCCGTCGGGCGACCATGTCGGGTCGAAGTCCTCCCAGGCGGTGTCCTGGCCGGGGCCCTGCTGGCCGGGGCGCCCGGTGAGCCGGGTCAGCGCGCCGGTGCGTACGTCCACGACCCAGACGCGGTACGGGGCTCCGGTCACGGTGTCGCCCCCGCGCTCGGAGGCGAACGCGATCCGGGTGCCGTCCGGCGACCAGGCCGGGCCCCGGTCGTCCCATGGCCCGTCGGTGAGCTGCCGCAGGCCGGTGCCGTCGGGCCGCAGCGTCCAGAGGTGGAAGCCTCCGCCGCGGTAGGCGCATACGACGAGACTGCTGCCGTCGGGCGAGAACTGGGGGCGTGTGGGTTCGAGGCCGGGCGCGGTCAGCGGGACGGCGGTGCCGCCGCCGCGCGGCACGGACCACAGCACGTTCTGGACCTCGGCGACGAGACGGTCACCAGCGGGGGCGAGGGTCGCGGAACCGCCTGTTGCGGCGGTGAAGGTGAGGTTCGTTTTGGGAGACGCGGCGATCGCGGCCGGCGTACCGGCGGTGGCGAGTGCGGCGGTCGTGACGGTGGCCGTGGCGGTGGCCGTGGCGGTCGCCTGGAGGAATCTGCGGCGGGAGAGCGGGCCGAACCGGGTGTCGTCGTCCGTGGTGCTGGAGGTGTCTTCGGCGTCCAAGAGGGCTCCCAGTGCGCGGAGTTGGCGTGTCGGACAGGTTGGGCAGGTCGGACGGGCCGGGCAGGTGAGATCGGCGAGGAGAAGAACGTAAGGGGCAGAGTGGCCTTCGGGGGACCCCGCCCGGCGGTTCTCGGCCGAACTTCACTCTGACGTGAGCCTTGCCCCCCGCTGTCGCGCAAATCTAGACTCGAAGAAAATGAAGCCAGTTCAGTTCAGGATGTACGGCCTGTTTCGTGATGTGCGTCGCGTACTCGGGATCGGGAGCAGACTCATGCTGGGTTCCCTCAATGGCAGGACCGCCCTCGTCACCGGCGCGGGGCAAGGGATCGGGCGGGCGATCGCCGTACAGATGGCCCGGCAGGGCTCGTCGGCCGTGGCCGTCGCCGACCGGAACAAGGAGACCGCCGCCGAGACGGCCGACCTCGTCCGCGCGGAGGGGGCGCGGGCCGAGGCGATCGTGTGCGATCTGCGCGTGCGGGACGACATCGAGGCGATGGTGGCGCGTACGGCGGAGGGGTTCGACGGGCTCGACGTCCTGGTCAACAACGCGGGGGTGATCGAGACCGCGTTCACGGCGGAGCCGGACCGTGGGGTCGAGTCGCTCTCCGAGGAGGTCTGGGACGCCGTCTACGAGGTGAACCTCAAGGCGGTGTGGCTGACCACCAAGTTCGCCGCACCCCATCTGCGCCGCTCGCGGCGGGGGCCCGCCATCGTGAACGCCGCCTCCGTCTCCGGCCTCACCGGCTTTCCCAACGCCCCCGCGTACGGCGTCACCAAGGCCGGTGTCATCCACCTGACCAAGGTGACCGCCGTCGACCTGGCCCCCGTGCGCTGCAACTGCTTCTGCCCCGGCGTCATCGACACCCCGCTCGCCCAGGACCACTTCGCCGCCGCGACCGACCGTGACGCCATGGAACGGGAGCTGACCGCGCCGCAGTTGGTGGAGCGGCTCGGGCGTCCGGAGGAGGTCGCCAAGCTGGCGTGCTTTCTGGCGTCGGACGACGCGGCGTTCATCACGGGGGCGTCGTATGTGATCGATGGGGGTGCGCTTGCGTGGCTTGGGGTGCGGGATTGAGGGCTGAGGGCTGAGGGCTGAGGGCTGAGGGCTGAGGGCTGAGGAGGAGTGGGCGCGTCGAGATCCAAGGTTGGGACAATGGGGACAGGTGGTTCGATGCAGGCGAGGCTGGGTGGAAAGACGGCGCTGGTGACCGGGGCCACGGGAGGTATCGGTGATGCCGTCGTGCGGCGGCTCGCTGCCGAGGGTGCGGTGGTCGTGGTGACCGACCTCGACGGTGATCGCTGCGCGAAGCTTGCCCAGGAGGTCGGGGGTGGGGCGCTGGGGTTGACGCTCGATGTCTCGGACGAGTCGGCTTGGCGTGCGGTCGTCGATGCGGTGACCGGTGAGTTGGGGGGTCTGTCCGTGCTGGTCAACAACGCCGGCATCGCCACCATGCATACGGTCGAGACGGAGACCATGGAGTCCTGGGAGCGGGTGCTCGGCGTGACCCAGACCGGGGTTTGGCTCGGGATGAAGTACGGGGGTGCGGCGATCGAGCGTTCCGGGGGCGGCTCGATCGTCAACGTGGCGTCGATCTTCGGGACGGTGGGGGGATTCGGTGCGCAGTTCTCGTATCACGCGGCGAAGGGGGCGGTGCGGTTGATGACGAAGAATGCCGCGCTGCACTGGGCTACCCGTGGGGTTCGGGTGAACTCGCTGCATCCTGGGTTCATCGAGACGCCTCGGTCTCGTGAACTGTGGCGTGACACGCCTCGGTTGACCGCGATGGTGGAGGGGACGCCGTTGGGGCGGCTGGGTACGCCTGAGGAGGTGGCGGGGGCGGTGGCGTTTCTGGCTTCCGATGACGCGAGCTTTGTGACTGGGTCTGAGTTGTATGTGGATGGGGGTTGGACGGCACGCTGAGGTGGTTGGTTTTCCCGCCCCCGCCGCCCCTACCCGTCCCATCCCTGGGGGCTGCCGCCCCCGAACCCCCGCCACGGCCCTGAACGGGCCTTGTCCTCAAACGCCGGACGGGCTGGAAATGCGGGCCGGTGCTCAGAGATCAAGCACCGGTCGGCACACCCAGCCCGTCCGAGGCTCAAGGGCAAGCGCGTTTAGCCCGCCCTTTTTCGCCGCCCCGCACCATCTAGCCCGTCCGGCGTTTGAGGACGAGGCCGTTCAGGCCGACAGCGGGGGTCTGGGGGCGCAGCCCCCAGGGATGGGACGGGTAGGGGCGGCGGGGGCGAGGAAAGTGTTTGTTCTCAAGCAGCCGTCGCCTTGTACCAGTTGATGCCGTTCGTTCGTGTGCAGCTCGCCTGGGTACGGGACACCAGTACGTCCAGGTGGGCCGCCGTCTCGTTGACGGCGAGCATCTGGTTGAAGGCGTTCAGGTCCGTGAAGGGCAGTTTCCTTCGGGTCCAGCCCAACTCCCCTGCCACCTCGTACGCGTTGCGCGTACGCGCACCCAGGACCGTCAGCGTCTCGGTGAGGCGGTCGTCGTGGTGGGCCAGGAGCTCTTCCGTGCGTGCGTGCATGCTGGCGCCGACCGGACCGTGCGCGGGGAGGAGTTGGGCGTCGGACAGGGTGGTCATCCGGCGTAGTGAGTCCAGGTAGTCGCCCAACGGCAGGGCCGTACCGCCCAGTTCGAATCCGATCGAGGGGGTGATGTGCGGCAGGACGTGGTCCCCGGAGAACAGCAGGCCCCGGGCCCGGTCCAGGTAGACGACATGGCCCCGGGTATGACCGGGCGTCGGGACGACCGACAGCGACGTGTCGCCGAAGCGGAGTTCCTCCTCGTCCAACCAGCGGTCCGGCGCCTCCCACACACTCAGGTCGAAGTCCTTGTCGTACATCGCCGCCACCCGCTCGGCGAGTTCGACCGCCCCTGCCCTCCGCAGCGTCCGGAGCGAACCGACCGGCTCGTTCGAGCGCAGTTCCCCCAGCAGTTCAAGCCCGCGTCGCTCCCCCGCGCCGAGATAGACCCGGGAGCCGAGCAGCCTGCGCAGTTCGACGGCCTGGGTGTAGTGGTCGCGGTGGATGTGGGTGACCAGGATGTGGCTGATCTCGCCGAGGTCGTGGCCCAGTCCGGTGAGGGCGTTCTCAAGTGCCTTGCGGGACTCGGGGATCGACCATCCTCCGTCGATGAGGACCAGCCCCTCCGTCAGTCCCTCCAGCGCGTAGACGTTGACGGCTCGCAGTCCGTCGTCCGGCAGCGGGAGCGGAATGCGGTGGACGCCGGGTCGTACGGTCTCGGGTCCGCCTTCCGCCCACCGTCCGCGGTCGAAGCGGGGGGTGGGCGTCGTGGGGGTGGTCATGCGTCTCCTTGGCGGTGCTGTTCGGCGTGTTCGGGGAGCCTCGCGTGCAGTTCGCGGGCGAGGCCGCGGGCTCCCGAGCGATCGAGCTTGCCGACTGTCGTCTGCGGCAACTCGCTTACATTGAACGCGAATTCGGGCCACTTGGACTTTGACAGGCCGGTACGGGCCAGGTGTTCGCGGATCTCGTCGAGCCCGAGTCCGGTGCTGCCGTCCTCCAACACGAGGAGGACCGCGGCGCGTTCGCCGAGGAGCGGGTCCGGGACGGGCGTGACGCAGGCACGGGCCACTGCCGGATGGGTGGCGACGGCGCGTTCGATCTCGGTGATGTCGAGGTTGCGTCCGCCACGGATGATGACGTCCTTCTCCCGGCCCATGACGGTGACCGTGCCGTCCTCGCCGGTCGTCAGCAGGTCGCCCGTGGGGAAGAAGCCGTCGGGGGTCAAGGCAGGAGGTTCCGTCTTGCCGTCCCGGGCGTAGCCGAGGAACAGGGACGGGCCTCGGACCTGGGCCCGGCCGGTCGCACCCGCTGCCAGGACTGTGCCGTCGGGGGCGACCGCGCGCAGTTCGGTGCCGGGGAAAGGGCGTCCGTCGCGGCCGAGGCGGATCTCCTCGGGGTCGTCGGGGTGGGGAGAGGTGTGTCCCAGGCACTCGGACATGCCGAAGACGCGCAGGATCCTGGTCCCCAGGGAGCGTTCGGCTCGGGCGAGGGCGCCGCTGTCCATGGGGCCGCCGCCGACGGTGATCGAGCGGACCCCGTCGAGGACCTTCGAGCCGGCCGCGGCCGAGCCCATCTGGAGGGCCATGGTCGGTACGCACATGGTCCACCGGACGTCATGGGCCGCCATGCGTGCGAGCGCCTCCTCGCGGTCCCAGCGGCCGGTCAGGACGAGAGGGCCGCCCAGCATGAGGGCCAGACAGACCCCGAAGCAGTAGGCGGCGGTCGAGGAGAGCGGGACCACGGCGGCCACGGCGTCCCCGTCGCGCAGCCCGTTGACGTCGATCGTGCACGTACACGCGTACCGCAGGGCGTCCTCGGACTGGACGACACCCTTCGGCCGTCCGGTCGAGCCGGAGGTGAGCCCGATGAGGGTGCCGCCCGACCAGCGGGACACGTCGCGCGGGCCGTGGCCGGCTCGTACCGTCCAGCCGTCGAGGGCCTGTACCGTCCGGGCGTCCGGCATGGCCCGGTCGACGCCCCACTCCGCCATCGCGGACGGTTCGGCGATCACGACGTCCGGCCGGATGTCCTCCATGGCCGCCGCGAACTCGGCAGGGGTCGTATGCCGGTTGACCAGCGCCAGGACGCCGTTGGTCAGTCCGACGGCGAGGGTCGTCGCGACGGTCCGCCAGGAGTTGTCGGCCTGGAGGAGCACCGTGCCGCCCGGCGCCCATTCGGGGCTCATCGCCTCGGCCAGATCGGCCGCACGCTGGAGAAGGTCGCGGGCGCCGTGTCGGCCGTGGTCGTCGACGACCGCTGTGAAGTCGGCCCGCTGGGACCGGTCGTAGAACTCCCGCACTGTCTGTCGCATCCGCTTCCTCGCCTCTTCGCGAAGGGGTTGTCCAGAATGCCCAGGCCCTGGGCCGGGTCCGCGAAGGCCCGGCCGCGCTCAGCCCGCGTACATCTCCAGCTCGCCGCCCATGACGGCGATCCGGCGTCCGCGCATGTCGCCGACCTGGGCGACGGCCTCCGCCCACTCCGGGCTCCGCAGCGCCTTGTGCAGGTCGTCGGCGGTGTCGAAGCTCAGGACGGAGAGCCCGTCCCAACCCTCCGAGCGCGGTTCGAGAGCCGCGTCGATGTCCGTGTGCCGCCAGGCCCTGAGGCCGGGCAGCCGACGGGTGAGTTCGGCGTGGTCGCCGCGCCACCAGTCGATGAACCGCTCATGCGTCCACTCGGGCGGCCGGGCCGCCAGCAGTACCAGGTTGTACATCCGCCCTCCTTGGTCGATCACGTGAACAGGACCGCGGGCGAACGCCCGATCATCAACCGCCGTACCTTGCCCTCTCCGTCGAGCCGGGCCGACGCCACGAAGGTCGCCTCCGGCACGCCGGACCGCCGTACCTCGCCGAGGAACAGTTCGTCCTCGCCGACCGTGCTCGCGGTGAGCCGGTGGTGGGTGCGGACGCCCACCGCGCGCTGGGCGAGATAGCCCTCCATCTCGGGACGGCCGCCGTGGAAGTCGGTCGCGCCGTCGCCACCGGTGGAGAACAGGATGGAGAAGGAGAAGTCGTCGCTGATCAGGTCGAGGATCCGGTCGGCGTCGTCGCTGTCCAGGATCGCGAACCAGTTGCTGAGAAAGGAGGCCGTGTGTGTGGTCATGTCCGGTCCACCAGGTCGAAGTCGGTCGTGAAGAACGACTGGTAGCGCGCCATCAGCCCGGCCGGCGAGACCTGTACGGCGGACAGGAACGCGCCGGTGGTCACGCCCTTCTCGACGACGAAGCCGTACGCCGTCTCGACATCGCCGTCGACCGAGTACCGCTTGATCTCGTGCGTACGGTCCACAGCGGCGCGTCCCGCGATGTAGTCGGCGAAGTCCGCACGGGTCGTGCCGGTCCGTTGGGCGCCGGGGAGGGCGATGAGGAACCGGAAGTCCGGTTCCAGGAGTTCGAGGGCCTTCTCCGGGTCCTGGCCGTCCATTCTGGCCATGTATTCGCGAAGCACCATTGCTGATCGCTCTCCCTCAGCGCCATGGAACAACCATCATCAAACAACCTGAGTTCAGTTCAGTTTGACTGTAAGGCAGCCGCCCCGCCCCCGACAAGGGGCGGGGCGACGTGCTATTCGGCGACCATCCTCACCACACACCCCTCGATCATCTCGCTGATCTCCGGCAGGGGGATCGCCCCGGTCGGGCGGTACCAGCGCCAGACACTCACGATCATGCCGAGGACGCCCAGGCCGAGGGTGTGCGCGTCCCGGACCGGGAAGGCACCCTTCGACATGCCGCGCATCAGCAGGTTCGTCCAGTCCCGCTCGACCATCTGGACCAGCTGCCGGGCCGCGACGCGCTCGGTCTCCTCGCGCTTGGACTTCCGCGGGTTGGCGAGCAGGGACATGTTGGCCTGCAGGATGCGCATCTGGCGGATCTCCTGATCGGTCACCGCGAAGGCGGCCCGGACCGCCGCGCGCAGCTCCTCCACGGGTTCCGTCTCGTCGGCCGTGGCCTCGACGAACATGTCGTGGGAGCGCTGGAGTTCCAGGCGCATGATGGTGAGCAGGCAGTGGGCCTTGGACTCGAAGTAGTGGTAGAGGGCGGTCTGCCCGATGCCGACCCGGTCGGCCACCTCCGACCACTTCGTGTTCTCGTAGCCGTCCTCCCCGAACCGCTCCACGGCGGCCACGAGGATCGCGCCACGCTTCGACCTGGGCCCCTCCTCCGGATCCACGATCCGTGCCCTTGCCATCGTCTCTCCCTCTGCTCCACGCACGGATCCGATCACCGTCCGGTCGTCCGAGAGTAGACCCAAGTTCAAGTCGGTTTCGAATCGAAGGCCGCCCGGGTCTCCCCCGTGGTCTCCGGACGGGCGAAATCGGGCGGGCGGCCGGCGAGGAACGCCGCCACGCCCTCCCGGCCCTCCGTCGACACCGCGGCGGCGGCCAGCTGACGGGCCTCCGCGTCGAGGTGTTCGTCGAGGCCGGCCAGCAGTGCCTGTCCCACCAGCCGCCGTGTCGCGCCATACGCGACCGTGGCCCCGCGCGCCAGCGCTCCCGCAGCCTCGACGGCCTCCTCGTACAGCAGCTCCGGCGCGACGACCCGGCTCACCAGCCCCATCGCCAGCGCCTCCGGGGCCGGTACCCGCCGGTTGGTGAGCAGCAGGTCCATGGCCCGTCGGGGTCCGACGAGCCGGGGCAGCGACCAGCTGGTCCCGGCGTCGGGTGTGTATCCGATCGCGGTGTACGCGGCCGTGAAGCGGGCGTCGCTCGCCGCGAGGATCACGTCCGCCGCGGTCGCAAGGCCCAGCCCCGCTCCCGCGACGGCCCCCTGGACGGCGACCACCAGCGGGGCGTCAAGACCGGCGAGGATGCGCAGCGCTCCGTGGAGTGCGTCGGTGACGTCGGTGAGATGGCCGGACAGGCGCTCCCCGGACAGTGCGGCGAACTCCTTCAGATCACCGCCGACGCAGAACGACCGTCCCCGTCCGGTGAGCAGCACCGCCCGCGCCCGCGCCTTCTCGCACTCCCGGGCCGCGTCCAGCAGCGCCCGGGCCATCGCCAGGTCGATCGCGTTGCCCGCGCCCCGGCACATCTCGATGTGCGCCAGCCCGTCCCCGTCGACCTCGACCGTGGCCCTCATCGCGCGGTCCACCCACCGTCCACGGTGAGCACATGCCCGGTGCAGTACGAGGACGCGTCCGACGCCAGGAAGAGCAACGCCCCGTCCAGCTCCCCCTGTTCACCACCGCGCCCCAGCATCGTGCCGCGCTCGACCCACCGCCGGGAGCGCTCGTCGGCGAACAGCTCCTCGGTCATCTCCGAGTGGAACCAGCCGGGTGCGAGCGCGTTGACCCGCACGCCCGACTGCCCCCACTGCCCTGCCAGTTCACGGGTCAGCCCGACGAGCCCGGCCTTGGAGGCGGCATAGGCGGCACCTCCCAGCGGGGCTCCGGAGACCAGCCCGAGCACGGACGAGACGTTGACGACCGACCTCGTACGACCGGACGGCGACGCAGCTGTCGGCGTCGTGGTCGGTGTCGGCGCTTCAGCCAGCAGCCGTGCCAGGTGGAACGGCGCGACCAGGTTCACCCCCAGTACGTCCGCGAAGTCGTCGGGGCTCTCGTCCTCGGCGCGTACGGCTCCGGGCGCGCCGGCGTTGTTGACGAGGACGTCGATCCGGCCGGTCTCGTCGAGCGCCGTCGTGATCAGCCGTACCCGGTCCTCCTCGCGCGCGACGTCGCAGACGACGGGGTGGATGCGGGGGTCCGTGTCGGCGAGTTCCTTGAGTTTCTCCAGCCGCCGGGCCGCAGCGAACACCGTCGCGCCCGCCGACGCGAGTACGGCGGCGAACCGGGCGCCGAGTCCGGAGGACGCCCCGGTGACCACCACCGTCCGCCCCCGTAGCGAGAACAGCTCCGTGAGCGGCTCGGCCACGGCGGTCATCCCTCCACCCCGATCGGCAGCACTGTCGCTCCACCGTCCAGGACCAGCGTCTGTCCCGTCATCCAGGACGAGGCCTCGGACGCCAGGAAGACGGCCGCGTGTGCCACGTCCTCCACGGTTCCGAGTCTGCGCAGGGGCAGTTTCGCGGTCAGGATCGGTTCTCGTGGCTCCCAGACGGCCCGGGCCAGCTCGGTCTTGATCAGGCCGGGCGCGATCGCGTTCACGCGTGCCATCGGGCCCAGTTCGTAGGCGAGTTGGCGGGTCATGTGCAGCATGGCCGCCTTGGTGGCGTTGTACCAGCCGATGTGGGGGTCGACGATCAGTCCGCCGACGGAGGCGATGTTGACGACCGCTCCCCCGTGCTCCGCCATCCAGGCCCGCCAGGCACACCGGGTCCAGGCGAGCATGCCGTACTGGTTGACCCGTACCGTCTTCTCCGCGCGGGGCAGGTCGAGGTCGAGGAGAGGGCCCATGTAGGGGTTGGTGGCCGCGTTGTTGACCAGCACGTCGAGCCTGCCGAACCGGGCCGTGGTCTCCTCGACACACCGCTCGGCGTCGGCCGGCTCCCCCGCGTTGGCGACGACCTCGTGGATCTCGCCGTCGCCCTTGACGCGCAGCAACTCCTCGCGCGCGGCGGCGAGTCCGTCCGGTTTGCGGGCGGCGATCACCACATGGGCGCCCGCCTCCCGGTACGCCTGGGCGATGCCGAGGCCGATGCCCCGGGAGCCGCCGGTGATCACGGCGACCCGGCCGTTCAGTACCTGTTCCTTCACGCCGACTCCTCGGGATACCTGGCCAGTTCGCGCCGTGCGACCGTCCGCAGATGCACCTCGTCGGGCCCGTCCGCGATCCGCAGTGCCCGGGTGATGGCGTACAGCCGCGCCAGTACGGTGTCGTCGCTGACGCCGGCCGCGCCGTGCGCCTGGACGGCGCGGTCGACCACCCGGTGGGCGACCTCCAGGGCGGCCACCTTGATGGCGGCGACCTCGGTACGGGCCGCAGAGTTGCCCTGGGTGTCCATCAGCCAGGCCGACTTGAGGACCAGCAGCCGCAGCTGCTCGATCTCGATCCGGCTGCGCGCGATCCACTCCCGCACGACACCCTGTTCCGCGAGCTTGCCCCCGAAGGCGGTGCGGGTGAGGGTGCGGCGGCACATCAACTCCAGTGCACGTTCGGCGAATCCGACGGCCCGCATGGCGTAGTGCATCCGCCCGGGCCCCAACCGCCCCTGGGCCAGAGCGAATCCTTCCCCTTCACCGCCCAACATGGCGTCCACCGGCACCCGTACGTCCTCGAAGAGCACGTCTCCGTGGCCGCAGCGGTCGGTGTAGCCGAACATCGGCAGGTCGCGCAGGACGGTGATGCCGGGGGTGTCTCGGGGGATCAGCAGCATGCTCTGCTGCCGGTAGGTGGGCGCGTCCGGGTCGGTGACGCCCATCAGGATGATCAGCCGGCAGTCGGGGTCGATGATGCCGGAGGTGTACCACTTGTGGCCGTTGACGACGTACTCGTCGCCGTCCCGGGTGATCCGGGTGCGGATGTTGCGCGCGTCGGAGCTGGCGACCTCGGGTTCGGTCATCGCGAAGCAGGACCGGATCTCGGCGGCCAACAGGGGGCGCAGCCAACGGTCTTGCTGTTCGGGGGTGCCGAAGAGCGCGAGGAGTTCCATGTTGCCGGTGTCGGGGGCCGAGCAGTTGAACACCTCGGGGCCCATCACCGAGCGTCCGGCCAGTTCGGCGAGGGGCGCGTATTCGAGGTTGGTGAGGCCGGCGCCCCAGTCGCCGTGGGCGAGGAAGAGGTTCCAGAGTCCTTCGGCGCGGGCCTTCTCCTTCAACTCGCGCATGATGGGCGGGAGTTCGTGCGGGTCGTCGGCTTCCGCGAGCTGCCGGTCGTACACCGCCTCGGCGGGCAGGACGTACTCCGCCATGAACGCGGCCATCCGGGTGCGGAGTTCTTCGGCCTTCGGGGAGAGTCCGAAATCCATGGTGGCGCTCCTTCAGGGCCTGGGGGCGACGATGTCGCGCGCCGTGCGGATCATCGCCGCGATCGTCGGCGGCAGTCGCTCCTGGTCGGGGTCGTGGTGCTTGCCCTCACGGTGCCGGCGCAGGTTGTGGCCCATGATCGCGGCCATCTTGGTGCGGGCCAGGGCACGGAACCAGTCGAGGGCGGGGGGTTCGGGGCGGCCGTCGAGATAGGCGGCGAGCAGTTCGGTCTCGCCGGGCAGACCGGGGACCGGGCGGCCGAGTTGGGGGAAGTTGCGGTGGTCCGCGAAGAGGAGAAACCACGCGAGGTCGATACGGGGGTCGCCGACGCCCCAGATCTCCCAGTCGACGACGGCCGTCGGCCGCTCGCCCCGGCACAGGACGTTGCCGAGACGGAAGTCGCCGTGGGTCAGCACGGGCGGGACGTCCGACGGGACCCGGGAGGCCAGCGAGTCGAGCAACTCCTCGCCTCCGGGGCGGAGTTCGAGCGGTACGGCCCGCATGGTGCGGGTCCATCGCTCCAGTTCACCGGCCGGATCCAGCGGTGGTTCGGAGGCCTGCGCCTCGTACGTCTCCGCCTTCGTGTCGTGCAGGTCCCGCAGTACTCCGGCCAGCGCCAGCATCCGTGTCCGGCACAGGTCGGGAATGAGCCGGTGCTCGTCGAGGACCGGCTCGACGGCCTCGCCCGCCATGAACTCCATCGCGAACCACGCGGGTTCGCGTTCGTCGACGGCGGCCACGCGGGGTACGGGCACCGGTGATCCGGCGAGGACGCGCAGCACCCGGGCCTGCCGGAGCACGTCGTTGCGGCCGATGGGGCGCTGCCCGGGTGGCACCGCCTTCACGACGTACGAGGTCGTCCCCGCCGTGATGGCGTACGTGAGCCCGGAGTGGCCGCCGGGCAGGGTGCGCAGGTCACCGAAGGGCTCGTCCGGATGGTGGTCGGCCAGCTGGGCGCGGACTCGTGCGGCGAGTTCCGTCACGTCGGTCGCGGTGCTCAACTCCCGGCTCCCTTCGGCTCCTTGGGCAGTCCCAGCACGCGTTCGGCCAGGATGGTGCGCTGGATCTCGTCGCTGCCGCCGGCGATGCGGTAGCCGGGGGCGCCGAGCAGGTGTTCCGTCCAGGCGAAGGTGCCCCACTCCCCCGTGTCGGCGGCGAGGCGCGGCCCGAGGAGTTGCTGGACGAGGTCGGTGGTGGCGCGCATTGTCGCGGTGGCATGGAGCTTGCCGACCGAGGCCTCGGCGCCCGGTTCACGCCCGGCGACCAGGGCCGCGGTGACGCGCAGGCCGATGAGCCGCTGGACCAGGGAGCGGACGAACAGGTCGGCTGCCTGCTGCCGTTCGCCGCCGGTGAGCGGCCGGGGCAGGTGCCGGGCGAGGTCGAGGGCGCGGTCGACGTTGTCGAGGCCGAGGCCGCCGGAGTCGAGGCGTTCGGCGGCGAGCACGGTGAGGGTGACCCGCCAGCCCTCGCCGACGGGGCCGAGCCGGTCGGTGTCGGGGACGAACACGTCGTCCAGGTAGACCTCGTTGAAGCTGGAGCCGCCGGTCATCTGCCGGATGGGCCGTACGGTCACGCCCGGGGCGTCCATCCGGACCAGGAAGACCGTGATGCCCGCGTGCTTGGGCACGTCCGGGTCGGTACGGCACACGGCGACGCCCCAGGTGGCGACCTGGGCGCCGGACGTCCAGACCTTGTGGCCGCGCAGCACCCAGCCCTCGCCGTCCGGTACGGCCCGGGTGCGGACGGCGGCCAGGTCGGAGCCAGCTTCCGTCTCGGAGAAGAGCTGGCAGGCGAGTTCGTCGGTGCGCAGCATGGGCCGCAGCCAGCGCTGCTTCTGTTCCGCCGTTCCCCAGATCCGGATCGCGGGGGCGACGAGCTGCTGGGTGACGGGGAAGATCTCGGTGCGCCGGGGAACGTCGAAGGCGGCTTCCTCGGCACGGTACAACTGCTCGTAGTGGGCGGGGAGTTCGCGTCCGCCGTACTCCTTCGGCCAGTCGAGCGCACCCCACCCCTGGTCGTACCGGGTGCGTTCCCACTCCCGGGTGCGGTCGGTGTGTTCGCGTTCCTCGGCCTCGGTCCGGTTCTCGAAGACGGCCACGGAGTCGTCGCCGCGGCCCCATTCCTGGCGGGCGGCGCGGGCCTTCGCCGTGCCGGTGAGCCAGCGCCGGGCCTCGGCGCGGAACTCCTCAGGGCCGGGAATGCCGCTCATCGTGCTCCCTTCCGTCGGTTCCTTTCGGCGGTTCCGACTCAGCGGGTCAGTACGGTGCAGGCGCTGACACCGGGGGCGCCGTACACATGGGTGAAGCCGCTCGACGGGTCGCCGGGCACCTGTCGTTCGCCCGCTCTCCCGCGCAACTGCTGGACTATCTCGTGGACTTGGCGCAGTCCGGAGGCGCCGATGGGCTCGCCGTTGGCGATGCAGCCGCCGTCGGTGTTGACCGGCAGCGTGCCGTCGATCGCGGTCGCGCCGGAGGCGATGAGCCGCTCCTGCTCGCCGTGTTCGCAGAACCCGCACTCCGCCAGGTGCATCACCTCGGCACCGCTCTCGGTGTCCTGGAGCTGACACACATCGATGTCACCTGGCCCCAACCCGGCTTGCTCGAAGGCCAGTTGTGCGGCATCCGTACTGACGCTGCTCGGGGTGCCGGGCGGCGCCCAGGGGCTGAACACCTCGAACGAACCGAACCGCCGGGTCCGTACGACGGCCGCCCGCAGCGCGACGGGGTCGGCCTCCAGCTCACGGGCGACCGCCCGACTGCACAGGACCAGGGCGACCGCGCCTTGTCCTGGCGAGCAGAACATGTAGCGGGTCAGCGGATCGTTGACCATGCCGGACGCCAGGATCTCGGCCGCGTCGAGGGGCTTCCGGCGCCAGGCGTGCGGGTTGCGGACCCCGTTGGCGTACGCCTTCTCCGCGACCAGCGCGAGCGTGCGTGCGGTGATCCCGTGGTCGTGCATGTACCGCTGGATCTTCATGGCGAAGAACTGGGTGGTGACCATCAGCCCCTCGTGGCCGTAGGCCTCGTCGAGCCCCCAGTCCGCCGGCCGTGGATCGAAGGCACCGCGCGGGTGTTTGTCGAAGCCGACGGCGAGGGCGACGTCCGCCGCGCCGGAGCGGATGGCGTTGACGGCGGAGACGAGCGCGCTGCCGCCGGTCGCGCATCCGTTGCGTACGTTGACGAACGGCACGCCCGTCAGGCCGAGTTCGGCCACGAGGGTGTCGGCGTTCCCGGCCGCGTCGCTGCCGCCGTACGCCGCCCGGACCCGTGACCACGGCAGCCCCGCGTCGGCGAGGGCCGCCCGTACGGCCTCCACGGCGAGTTGCCTGCCGGTGGCCTCCGTGCGGGCGAAGGAGGTGATCCCGGCGCCGCAGATCATGACGTCCTCGGTGCTCATACGGCGGCTCCGACGGCTGCCGCCCTGGGGACACCGTCCGCCGCGCCGATCCGCAGCGGCATGCCGATCGTGACGTCATCGGGCGGTACGTCGAGGACGGCCAACACCCTTACTCCGTCCGGGAGTTCGACGTATCCGACGGCGAACGGCTCGAACCCGGCGGCCGGGACGACGTACGGCGGCGACTTGGGCGCGTACCGCTGTACGGTCCATGTCCACAGCGTGCCCGTGTGCGAGAGGACGGTCGGGGCGGCCGGGCCCCCGCAGCGCGGGCACGCCGGGTCGGCCGGGTACACGGCCACCGCGCACCCGGCGCACCGGGACCCGTGGAGCCGACCGCTCAGCGGCCCTTCCACTGCGGCTCCCGCTTCTCCAGGAAGGCCGCGACGCCCTCCGCCGCGTCCTCGGAGTTGAGCATCACGCCGACCGCGAGGTGCTCCATGACCATCAGGGACTGGATGTCGGCGTCGAGGCTCCGGTCGATGGTCATCTTGGTGATCCACATGGTGAACGGGCTCTTGTCGATGAGCTGGTCGGCGAACTCCTCGACCGTCGCGTCGAGTTTGTCGGCGGGCGCCGAGGAATTGATGAGGTCGAACTCGGCGGCCTCGACCCCCGTGAGCAGCTTGCCGGTGAGCATCAGCTCCTTGGTCTTGCGGACGCCGATCATGCGCGGCACGCGGTAGATCGGGCCCGCGCCGCCGAACAGCGCCCGGCGGATGTGGAAGTCACCGATCAGGGCGTCGTCCGCGGCGATCGCGAAGTCGCAGGAGATCATCAGCTCGAAGCCGCCCGCGGTGACATGGCCTTCGAGGACGGCGATCGACGGGGTCTTCATCGAGTAGAGCCGGTCGCAGACCTTCGCCGACAGCACGGCGACGTCGATGGCGGTGGAGCTGCCGATGAAGTCGGCCTTGAGGCTGTCCAGGTCGAACCCGGAACAGAAGGTGTTGCCGCGCCCGCGCAGGACCAGCACGCGCAGTTCGGGGTCCGCGTCGACCTCGGTGATGATCTCGTCGAGCCGATTGAGGATCGGCACCGTCACACAGTTCTTCTTGTGCGGCCGGTTCAGCCAGACCCGCGCAACGGCTCCGTCGCGCTCGAACTGGATCTCGTCTTCGACTGCCATGAGTTCCTCCAACCTGAACTGAATTCAGTACGATTCTGGGTGCGGTGGTTGGCCCTGTCAATGGACAGGGCACGACGATCAGTCGCCGTGGACCGATCCGTTCCCGTCGACCGGTCCGTCGCCGTGTCCGGTGAGGCCGAGCAGTCCGGCCAGGCGCAGCCGGTGGTCGTCGGCGGTGCCGAACAGGGCCTCGTCGGCCCGTGCGCGGCGTACGTACAGATGGGCAGGGTGTTCCCAGGTGAAGCCGATTCCGCCGTGGAGCTGCACGTATTCCGTGCTCGCCAGGCGGTAGGCGCCGGTGCAGGCCACCGCCGCCGCGCTCGCCGCCACCGGGACCTCCGGCGCTCCCCCGGCGAGGCAGGCGCTCGCGTACGCCGACGCCGACCGTGCGCCCTCGACCTCGACGAGCAGATCGGCCAGTCGATGCTTGACGGCCTGGAAGGAGCCGATGGCACGGCCGAACTGGGTTCGGTGGGACACATACGTGAGGACGGCGTCCAGGGCGTGTGCGCTGCCGCCCACATGCTCGGCGGCCAGTGCGATCCGCCCGGCGTCGAGGACGGCGTCGACGATCCCCGGCGCCTGTCCGGACTCGCCGACCGGTTCCGCCGGCGCTCCCCGGAAGCGGATCAGGGCCTGGCGGCGGGTGGGATCGAGGACGCGGCGGGCGACCCGGTCGACGGTCGCGGCGTCCGGTTCGCAGGCGAACAGCCGTTCCCCGTCCGGCGCTCGGGCCACGACGAGCAGCAGGTCGGCACCCTCGCCGTCGGGTACGAAGTCGGCCTCTCCGCGCAACACCCAGCCGCCGGGGCCGCGTTCGGCGGTCACGTCGGCCCGGTGCAGGAATCCGGCGACCGTGGCCGTGCGCGTGCCGGACGCGATGCCCGGCAGCCGGCGGGCGCAGGCCTCCCGGTCGCCACTGGCCGACAGGGCGTGTCCGGCGAGGACGACGGTCGACAGCAGCGGGGCGGGACACAGCACGCGCCCGGTCTCCTCCAGGGCCACGGCGAGTTCGGCGAAGGTGTAGCCGGCGCCGCCGTACTCCTCGGGCACGGCGAGCCCGTGCACACCGATCTCACCGGCGAGCCGGTCCCACAGCACGCGGTCGTGTCCGCGCGGGCTGTCCGCCTGTGCGCGGACCTCCTCGGGGCCGCAGGTCTCGGCCAGCAACTGCCGTATAACATCGCGTAGTTGGTGTCGTTCGTCGCTCTCCAGCAGCAGCGCCGGATCGGGGTCGAGCCGGAACATCCAAGCCTCCTTCGGGCATGCGGGGTCGCCTGGTCCGTCAGACCGTGAAACGTCCGCCGTTGGCGAGGAGGACCGCGCCGACGAGGTTCGCGGCCTCGTCGCTCGCCAGGAACAGGGCGATGTGGGCGATCTCCTCGGGAGTCGCGTACGGGCGTACGCGTGGATCGGCGAAGCCGTGGCGCAGTGCGGCCGGGGTCCTGGCGGCCATGCCGGTCTCGGTCGGTCCGGGCGCCACGGTGTTGACGCGGACGCCGAAGGCGATGGCCTCCTTGGCGACGGACTGGCTCAGCGCGTGCACGCCGGCCTTCGAGGCCGCGTAGTGCGGGTAGCCGGCCTGGGTGTCGAAGGCCGAGGAGGAGCCGACGGTGACGACGGCTCCGGACCGGCGGGGCGCCATGACCCGCAGGGCGGCGCGCAGGACATGGAAGGTGCCGTCCAGGTTGACGCGCATGACGCGCCGCCAGGCCTCGTCGCCGAGCCTCCCCGTCACCTCAGGTGGCCGGTCCGCGCCCAGGGCCTCGGCGATCCACTCCTTGGCCATGGGGTCGTCGACCCCGGCCGCGTGCACCACGACATCGAGCCGCCCGTGCCGTCGTACGACCTCGTCGCAGGCCCGGTCGACCTCCGCGGACTCGCCCACGTCGACGGTCAGCGGGTGCGCTCGCGGCAGTTCCTTCGCCACGGCCTCGGCGGCCGGACCGTCGATGTCGGCGGCGAAGACCTCGGCGCCCTGCGCGGCGAGCCGCCGTGCGACCGCCGCGCCGATGCCGGATCCGGCGCCGGTGACGAGCGCGATCCGCCCGCCGAAGCGTCCCGCGTGTTCGCCGCCCATGCGCGATCCTCTCCCCGCACCAGTTCCAGCCCTCGCACTTGTTCCTGAACTGACTTCATTTTTGTTACCGTCTCACACATGTCAACAGGCGGGACAAGAGCGGTCAGGCTGACGCGGTGGGGCGGCCCACCGGTCGTCAGCGAGGTGGCACGGCCCGTCCCCACGGGCGAAGAGGTCCTGATTCGGGTGGAGGCGGCCGGCGTGTGCCGGTCGGACCTCCATGTCATCGACGCACGAGACGGCGCCCTCCCCTACCGCACCCCGTTCACCCTCGGCCACGAGGTCGCCGGCCGGGTGGCGGAGCGGGGTCCCGGCGCCATCGGTCCGGCGGTCGGTGAGCGTGTGGTCGTGTACGGCCCCTGGGGCTGCGGGAGTTGCGCGCGCTGCGCCGCCGGCGCGGAGAACTACTGCGACCGGCGTACGGCACTGGACGCGGACCGCACCGGAACCGGGGCGGGGCTCGGACGCGACGGCGGCATGGCCGACCTGCTGCTGGTGCCGTCCGGACGGTTGCTGGTCCCGGTCGGCGAGCTGGCCGCCGTACAGGCCGCGCCGCTGTCGGACGCCGGGCTCACCGCGTACCACGCCGTGGCCGGGGTCCGGCGGGCGATCGACGACGGCGCGAGCGTGGTCGTGATCGGTGTCGGCGGGCTCGGGCATCTGGCCGTCCAGATCCTGCGCGCCACGACGACGGCACGGGTGCTGGCCGTGGACGTACGGGAGGAGGCGCTCGCCCTGGCCGACGCGTGCGGCGCGCACTTCGGGACGCTCCTGCGGCCCGGCAGCGCGGCGGTCCTGCGGGGCCGGACGGGCGGGGTCGGGGCGGTCGCCGTACTCGACTTCGTCGGCAGCCGTTCCAGCCTGGACCTCGCGATCGGCGTGCTGCGGGCGGGCGGGGAGCTGTCCGTGGTGGGCAGCGGCGGCGGGGAGCTGTCGGTCCGCAAGCCCGGTGTGCTCCCGCCCGGGACGCGGATCTCCCTCCCCTTCTGGGGGACCCTGCCGGAGCTGGAGCAGGTCGTCGCGCTGGCGCGCGAGGGCGTCCTGAAGGTGGAGGTCGAGCGGTTCGGGCTGTCGCGTGCGCTGGAGGCGATCGAGGGGCTTCGCTCCGGCGGGGTGCGGGGACGCGCGGTTCTCATACCCGACTGATCCGGCCGTCGCGACCGATGCGAATCGTGCGGCCCGCCCGGCCTGAACTCGCACTGCCCGACCGTCCGCCGTCCGACCTCTCGACTCCAGAAGTGAGTTCAATTAGCGTCGTGTTTCATCCCGGTGACACGAAGCGGACGAAGGCGGTGGGCCCGCTATGGGTGCGGAATCAGTGGAGTCGGTGGAGTCAGTTGATCTTCTGGTGATCGGCGGCGGGATGGCCGGTCTCTCGGCCGCCGCGCGGGTGGCGGCCGAGGGCGGCTCGGTGGTGCTGGTGGAGAAGGCGGAACGCGTCGGCGGCTCCGCGCGCTTCGCGGGTTTCGTGTGGACCGCGCCGACCATCGAAGAGCTGCGCCGGGTCAACCCGGATGGCGACCCGGAGCTGGCCGAGGCCCTGATCGACGGGTTCGCGGACGACATCGCATGGATCCGGTCGCTCGGCGTGGAGTGCCGGCCGCCGGTGCCCGTACTCGGCTTCGGACGTGGCCACCACGTCGACACCAACCACTACCTCGACACCTGCGAGCGGCTGATCCGCGACCGGGGCCAGGAGGTGCTGACCGACACCTGGACACGCGCCCTCCTCACGGAGAACGGCACGGTCAAGGGGGCGGAGTGCATCTTGCCGGACGGAACCGCACGCCGGATCGAGGCCACCTGGACCCTGCTCGCCACCGGCGGCTTCCAGGGCGATCCGGCCCTGCGCACCGAGCGCATCCACCCCCAGGCCGCCGACATCGGGCTGCGGGCGAACCCGTACAGCCGGGGTGACGGTCTCGCGCTCGGGAGTGCGGCGGGCGCGGCGTTCGGCAAGAAGGACGCGGGGTTCTACGGGCATCTGATGCCGGCCGGCGTGTCCCTGGCCGACCCGGCGCGCTTCGTCGACCTGGCGCTCTACTACAGCGAGCACGCCCTGCTGTTCGACACCACGGGCGAGCGCTTCGTCGACGAGACGGCCGGCGACCATCTGACCACGATGGCGCTGCTGGAACGGCCGGGCGCCCGTGGCCTGTTGGTCGCCGACGCGCGGGTGCACCGCGAGTGGATCAGCGCCTCGTACGTGGAGGGCATCCCCGGCGTGGACAAGTTCCAGCTCTGCCATCGTGCCGGTGCCCGCAGCGCGGTCGCGGAGAGCCTGGACGACTTCGCGTCGATGCCCGAGGAGTGGGGTTATCCGGGCGCCGTGATCCGCGACCGCATCAGGGAGTTCAACGCCGCCGCGGGCACAGGCGGTACCCAGACCCCCGGGCGGCTGCTCGATGCCCGACCGCTCGACGAACCGCCCTTCTACGTCATCGAGGCGGCTCCGGCGATCACCTTCACCTTCGGTGGCCTGCTGATCGACGCCGGAGCGCACGCACTGTCCGCGGACTCGGACGGGCGCAGCCGGATCCCCGGTCTGCTGGCGGCCGGGGCGGACGCGGGCGGGCTGTACCGGCGCGCCTACGCCGGCGGTCTCGCTCCCGCCCTGGTGTTCGGCCTCGCGGCGGCACGCACCGCGCTCGGCGGGACGCCGACCGTCACCGGCTCCTGAATCCCGGTCGCCGTACGGCACAAATCCCGTGCACGAGGCTTGCCCGTCCGGCACCGGAGTGCCTAGCTTACTGAATTGAGTTCACTTTAACTCTGCGGCTCGTGAGGTGATCATGCTTCCTGTATGGGTGGCGCGAATGTGTCCTTCCCCCGGGGAGGGGCTGTGAGTCAGTTCCTGCTCGTCCTGGTCAGCGGTGTGGCCAGCGGAGCCGTGTACGGCCTCATGGGTCTGGGGCTGGTCATCATCTACCGGGCCACGGACGTCGTGAACTTCGCGATGGCGTCCCTCGCGACCCTGGGCCTGTACGTGGCGGTCTCGTTGCACGACCGGGGCGTGGCGACGGTGGTCGGTATCCTCGCCGCCGTCGCGATCACCGTGGCGGCCGGTCTCCTGGTCCGCGAGACGGTCATCAGGCCGCTGGGCCAGGGGCAGTTGTTCTCCGCGCTCGTCGTGACGATGGGTGTGTCCCTGGTGCTGGAGAGCGTGGCCGGATCGATCTGGGGCGACCAGCCCAAGGCCTTCCCCAACCTGGTCGACGGGACGGTGCGCTGGTCGGGTGCCGCGGTGCCGGTACAGAGCCTGGTGACGATCGCCGTCGCCGCCGTGGCGATGGCGCTGGTGGGCTATCTGTTCGCCCGCACCACGCTCGGCTCGGCCATGCGCGCGGTGGCGGAGTCGGCGGACACGGCCCGGATCGTCGGCCTCGGCGCCCAGCGCATCGCCCGGCTCTCCTGGGCCCTCGGCCTGGGTCTCGCCGCGCTCGCCGCCTGTCTGTACGCGCCCCGCTCCGGGCTGGTGCCCACCGCACTCGTCGCCCCGCTGTTCAGGGCCTTCGCCGGGATCTTCCTCGGCGGTCTGACCAGCATGTACGGCGCTGTCGTCGGCGGGCTGACCATCGGCGTCCTGGACAACCTGGCGGCGAACTACGTCTCCGCCAGCTTCCGGGACACCTTCGTCTTCGCGTTCACCGTGCTGGTCCTGCTGATCCGCCCGCAGGGCATGTTCGGCACCCGCACCTTCCAACGGGTCTGAGGGGTCGCATCCATGGTCTTCAACCGTTCCCTCCTGGCGAGGGCCGCCCTGGGCCCGGCCGCAGGCGCGGTGCTCATGGCGTTCATGGCGTCCGGTGCCATCCCCGCGTACCAGATGTACTCGGTGGGGCTGGCGGCCGTGTACACGATCGTCGTGCTGTCGGTCGGTCTGCTGGCCGGCTGGTCGGGCATCTGGTCGGTGGGCCATCCCGCGTTCTTCGCCATCGGCGCCTACTTCGCCGCGTACGGCAGCGGCCACGACTGGACGCTGGAGGCGGTGGTCCTCGGGGCAGTCGCCACCGGTGCCGTCCTGGGCGGCTTCATCGGGTACGCGGGTGCCAGGTTCTCCACGCTGTACATCGCCCTGCTGACCCTCGCCTTCACCACGGTGACCCTGGAACTGGTCAACCGCTGGAGCAGCGTGACCGGCGGCGACCAGGGCGTCCCGGTGCTCCAGCTGCGCAGCGTCCTCGGTCTGGGCACCGTCCTGGGCGGTGGCACCGACGCGCAGTACCTGGCGGTGGGGGCCGCCGCCGTGGTCCTCGGGCTGGCGGTGCCGGCCGCGGCCTCGGGGCTGCGGATGCGGCTGGTGGCCGCCAAGTCCCATCCGCTGGCCGCCCGTACGATCGGGATCGCGCCCGAGGCGCAGTCGGCGCTGTCGTTCGCGGTGAGCGGCGCGTGCACGACGTTCGCGGGCGTGCTGCTCGGTCTGCTCACCGGGTTCGTCAGCCCGGATCCGTTCTCGCTCACCTTGGGCATCTCGCTGATCGCGGCGTGCGTGCTCGGCGGGGTGGGCACCATCGTCGGCGCGGTGGCCGGCGGCATCTATCTGACCTGGAATCCCTCGCTGTCGTCGGCGGTCGGTCTGCCCCAGCCGGTGGTGCAGGGCACCGTGCTCATCGCGGTGCTGCTCTTCCTGCCGGGCGGAGTCGTGCCGTTCCTCGCCAAACCGGTGCGCGCTCTCGTACGACGTGTTCTGCGACGGCCCGATGTCCGGCCCGCGCCCGCCCCCGAGCCGTCGGCGGACCCCGTACCGCTGCGGCCCGCGTCCGACGACACCGTCCTTCTGAACCTGGAGCACCTGTCCGTCTCGTACGGCGGGCTCAAAGCCCTGGAGGACGCCTCGCTGACCCTCCGTCAGGATGAGATCCTGGCCGTCATCGGGCCCAACGGGGCGGGAAAGACCACCCTGTTGAACGCCCTGTCGGGGCTGACCGGCAACGGGCGGGTGAGCGGGACCGCCGAGTTCGCCGGACGGCCGCTGCTGAACGCGAGGGCGACCGCGCGGCGGCGGCTGGGCATCGGGCGTACGTTCCAGCACGCGGAGGTGTTCTCCGAACTCACCGTCGCCGAGAACGTGTTGTGCACGCGGCGCCGGGTCACGGCCCGGGACCGCGCCCAAGTCATGCGGCTGCTGCACTCCGTGGGCCTCGCGGACGTGGCGGACCGGCGGCCCACGGAGCTGCCGTTCGGGCTCCAGAAGCGCCTCGACCTCGCCCGTGCGATGGCCGAGGAACCCAAACTGCTGGTGCTGGACGAGCCGTTCGGCGGCCTCGACTCGGCTGAACGGGCGCTGCTGGCCGGGCACATCAGGCGGCTGTACGCGAACGGCACCGCCGTGGTGGTCATCGACCACGTCCTCGACGACCTGTTCTCCGTCGCCCACCGCGTGATCGCGTTCGACTTCGGACGCACGATCGGCGGAGGCACCCCGGACACCGTCCTCCAGGATCCCAAGGTGCGGTCGTCGTACCTCGGGACGGTCGGCAACCGGGCCCAACTCCCTGAGCACGTGGGCGAACAGAGCATGATCCGGCTGCGCGGTGTCGGCCATGTCTACGGCGGTGTGACCGCCCTGCGGGATGTCGACCTCAACGTCCGCAAGGGCGTCGTCCTGGGGATCGCGGGCGCCAACGGCGCGGGCAAGAGCACGCTGGCCGGCATCCTGCACGGCTCACTGAAACCCGCCCACGGCGACCGGGAGACGGGCGGTGCCGTCCGCACCTGCCTGGCGCCCGAGGGCCGTGCCCTGTTCAAGACGCTGACCCTGCGCGAGAACCTCGAAGTCGCGGCGTACGCGGCCGGGATCACCGGTGCGCCACTGCGCGAGCGGCTGACGGAGACCGTCGAGTGGCTGCCGCCACGGCTGCGCGACCGGCTGAACGCGTCCGCCGCCGGGCTGTCCGGCGGCGAGCAGCAGATGCTCGCCATCGCCCGGGCGCTCATCGTCCGCCCCGATGTCCTGATCGTCGACGAACCGGCGCTCGGGCTGGCCCCCGCACTGGTCGACGAGGTCTACGACCGGCTGGTGCGGCTGGCCCACGACGGCCTGACCGTCGTCCTGCTCGAACAACTGCTCAGCCGCGCCATGTCCGTCTGCCACGAGGTGGCCGTACTGCACGAGGGCGTCGTCGCGGCCCATGGACGGCCTGGCGACCCGGAGTTCGCCGACCTCGCCGAAGCCGCCTACTTCAGCGGCGGCCTGGAAGCCGCCGCCACCGCCACGACCGCGGCGACCGCCGCCCGGGCACCCCAAGTGAACTGAAATCACGTCATGAACGAGCATGAACGAGGTGGATCGTGTTCCGCACAATCAATAGATCTCGCCGCACTCTGGGAGCCCTCGCCGTCCTGGCCGTGGTCTCACTGACGGCCAATGCCTGTGCCGACCAGGACTCCGCGGGCGCCGCCGGCAGCGATACGGAGATCCACATCGGCGCGTGGCTCCCTCTGACCGGGGCCACCGCCTCGTACGGCGTGCCCGAGAAGGCGGGCGCCGACGCGTACTTCAAGATGGTCAACGCGGCCGGCGGCATCAACGGCCGCAAGATCAAGTGGACGGTCGAGGACAACGCGGCCGATCCGCAGCAGACCGTGCAGATCGCCCGTGAACTCGTCGGCCAGGACAAGGTCGTGGCCATCGTGAACGCGAACGGCACCTCCCAGGCGGAGGCGGCCTTCCCGTTCGTCCTCACCCAGTCCAAGATCCCGGTTCTCAACGAGGTGGGCGGCAGCGAGGCCTGGTACGACCCGCCGCGCGCCGGCCTGTTCGGCACCCAGACCCTGTACGAGGACCAGGCCGCCGCGGTCGCCGCGTGGGCGGTGCAGGACGGCGCGAAGAAGATCCTCGTCGTGCACAGTGACCCGGCCGCGTTCGTGAACGTGGCCGAGCAGGTCGAGCCCGTGGCGAAGAAGGTGGACCCCTCGGTCGAGGTCGAGCGGCTGGCGGTCAAGTACCAGACCACCGACTACACCCCGGTGATCAGCAAGGTGAAGGCCGCGAAGACCCAGGCGGTGATCGTGATCCTCACCTCCCCCGAGGCCGCCGCCTTCCTCAAGGAGGCCAAGCTCCAGGGGCTCGACCTGCCCACCTACGCCTACGCGCCGGTGGCCGCCGAGTCGACGGTCTCGCTGGCCAAGGACGCCGCCGAGGGCCTCAAGGCCGTGCAGCTGGTGAAGGCACCCTCGGACCCTGACCCCGCGGTGAAGGAGTTCCGCACCGCGATGGCCAAGTACGAGCCCGGTCAGGACGCCGGCTTCCTCGCGCTGTGGGGCTGGAGCAACGCGAAGGTGTTCGCCGAGATCGCCAAGACCATCAAGGGCCCCGTCACGTCCGAGGCCATCAGCGCCGCGTACGCGAAGGCGTCCTCCGTGGACCCGGGGGTGTCGCCGGTGATGAAGTTCAGCGCGAGCAACCACCTCGGCACGCGAAGTGTGCAGCGGGTGGAGGTGAAGAACGGCGTCTGGACGTCCGTCGGCGACTTCTACACGCCCCCGGCGCGCGACTGAGCGACCGCCGCCGGCCCCGGCGTCGAAACGCCGGGGCCGGCAGGGTGTCAGCAGCAGCGGCTCTGCGGGTGGGTCTCCCGGTGCCGGGTGCGCAGGACCTCGTACTCGCGCCGGGTCGGTACGGGGGTGTGCGGGTGCCTGCCGCGATGGCGCTCGCAGTGGCGGTCGTACTCCGCCTCTCCGGTCAGTTCGCGCAGGTACCAGCGCACGTTCCGGAACACGGCCCGGACCTGGGCCTTCATGAGCGGGCCCCCACCAGCGGCTCGGAGGCCTGCTCCGGGAGATCGATGCGGGATTCGACGTACGGCGTCTCGGTCGTCGGGAGTGGGACGGGCGAGCGTACGGCCCGTACGCAGACCACGGCCGCGTTGGCGATGACCACCGTGACCAGCAGCAGGAACAGGGCGATCAGGACGCCGTCGACCGTGGAGTTGGTGACCACGGTGTGCATGTCGTCGAGGGACTTGGCGGGCGCGATGACCTGGCCGGCGTCGATGCCGTCGGCGTACTTGGCGCGCTGGGCGAAGAAGCCGACCCGGGGGTCGTCGGAGAAGATCTTCTGCCAGCCCGCGGTGAAGGTGATCGCGACCACCCAGGCGAGCGGAGCGCCGGTGACCCAGGCCCAGCGCAGTCGGCCGGACTTGATCAGTACCGTCGTGCAGACGGTGAGGGCGATGGCGGCCAGCAGTTGGTTGGCGATGCCGAAGAGCGGGAAGAGCTGGTTGATTCCGCCGAGGGGGTCGGTGGCGCCGGTGTAGAGGAAGTAGCCCCAGGCGGCCACGACGATGCCGCTGCACAGCCAGATGCCGGGCTTCCAGTTGACCCGGCCGATGGGCTTCCAGACGTTGCCGAGCATGTCCTGGAGCATGAAGCGGCCGACCCGCGTGCCCGCGTCGACCGTCGTCAGGATGAACAGCGCCTCGAACATGATCGCGAAGTGGTACCAGAAGGCCTTGAGGGCGGTACCCCCGAAGACCCCGGAGAAGATCTCCGACATACCGACCGCGAGGGTCGGCGCGCCGCCGGAGCGGGCGATCAGTGCCTGTTCCTCAACTGCCTTGGCGGCCTGGGTCAGTTGGTCGGGGGTGATGGTGAAGCCGAGGCCCGCCACCGCCTGGGAGGCGGATTCGGCGGTGGTGCCGAGGAGTCCGGCGGGCGCGTTCATCGCGTAGTACAGGCCCGGTTCGAGAGTGGCGGCGGCGATCAGCGCCATGATCGCGACGAACGACTCCATCAGCATGGCGCCGTAGCCGATCATCCGGACCTGGGACTCCTTCTGGATCAGCTTCGGGGTCGTCCCGGAGGCGACCAGCGCGTGGAAGCCCGACAGGGCGCCGCAGGCGATGGTGATGAAGAGGAACGGGAAGAGCGACCCGGCGAAGACCGGCCCGGTGCCCGAGGAGGCGAAGTCGCTCACCGCGTCCGCCCGCATGACCGGCGCCGCGACGACGACACCGACCGCGAGGAGCGCGATGGTGCCGATCTTCATGAAGGTGGAGAGGTAGTCGCGCGGCGCGAGCAGCATCCACACGGGCAGCACGGAGGCGACGAAGCCGTAGCCGACCAGACAGAAGACCAGGGTGGTCGGGCTGAGGGTGAAGGCGTCCGCGAGCGAGGAGTTCTGGATCCAGCTGCCGCCGACGATCGCGAGCAGCAGCAGGGCGACACCGATGAGGCTGGTCTCGACGACGCGGCCGGGGCGTACGACATGCATCCAGAAGCCCATGAACAGGGCGATGGGGATGGTCATGGCGACGGAGAAGGTGCCCCACGGCGAGTGGGCGAGGGCGTTGACCACGACCAGGGCCAGCACCCCGAGCAGGATGATCATGATGGCGAACACCGCGATCAGCGCCGCCGCGCCACCTGCCCGGCCGATCTCCTCCCGGGCCATCTGCCCGAGCGATTTCCCGTCCCGTCGCATGGACAGGAACAGCACCACCATGTCCTGCACGGCCCCGGCGAAGATCACTCCGGCGACGATCCACAGGGTGCCGGGCAGGTACCCCATCTGTGCCGCGAGCACCGGCCCGACCAGCGGTCCTGCGCCCGCGATGGCGGCGAAGTGGTGGCCGAGGAGCACCCGGCGGTCGGTGGGCTGGAAGTCGACGCCGTCCTCAAGGCGTTCGGCGGGAGTGGCCCGGCTGTCGTCCGGCTTCAGCACGCGCCGGACGACGAAGCGGGAGTAGAAGCGGTAGGCGATGGCGTACGAGCCGAGGGCGGCCACCACCAGCCAGACCGCGGAGATCTCCTCGCCCCGGGCCAGCGCGAGGACACCCCAGCCGACGGCCCCGGCCAGGGCGACGGTGGTCCAGAGCAGGATCGAGCGCGGGGACATCCGGGGGGATCCGGACGGCTGGTTCGGTGGGCCTTCCGGTGCCGGGAGGGCGGATTCGGGCATGGCTGATGCGGACATGGCGGCTCCTCACCTGACGGTGACGGGTGGATGGCTGGGCTGGGGTTCGAGGGACGGAGCGGCTCAGCGGGAGTGACGTGGGCGGTCGGCCGACCTTGTCAGGGGTCGCTGGCGTCCTTCCTGGTCAGCGCGTACGCGGCGAGCAGGCAGAGCCCGCCGCCCGGTACCCAGGCGAGCTGGTACCAGTAGAAGAACGGCGTACCGGCGAGACGCGGGCCCGCACCGGCGTACCAGGGGACCCACAGCAGCCCTGCCGCGGGCGCGAGGAGCAGTACGGCGACGGCGACGCGTCGTAGCCGTTGATGTCCGGTCCGTGCCATGACCTGCGCTCCTCTCCCGCTCGCTGTGGGTCTGTGCAAGAGTTGCCCACCCGCCGGAAACGGTTGACACCGAATTTCCAGAAGATTTCCCGTCGGTTCCCTGTCCTCCGAACCGGCCACCCGCGCAACTCTCCGGCGAGGGCTCCAGGCACACCAAGGACGGTGACCCATGGCGGACAGCGCCATGACCGCGACGTTCCTCGCCGTGATCGGCGGGGCGTCGCTGCTCGCCGTGACCGCGCGCCGCCTGCGCCCCAGCGACCGGCTGCCCTCGCTGGAGGGCTGGGCGCTGGCCGACCGGAGTCTCGGCCCGGTGTGGACCTGGCTGCTGCTCGGCGGCACCATCTTCACCGCGTACACCTTCACCGCCGTCCCCGGACTGGCGTACGGAAACGGCGCGCCGGCGTTCTTCGCGGTCCCGTACACGGTGATCGTCTGCCCGCTGGCCTTCGTCCTCCTCACCCGGCTGTGGGCGGTGGCGCGGCGGCACGGTTACATCACGGCCGCCGACTTCGTGCGCGGGCGGTACGGTTCGCCGCCGCTGGCCCTGGTGGTCGCGCTGACCGGGATCCTCGCGACGATGCCGTATCTGGCGCTGCAACTCCTTGGCATACGGGCTGTGTTGACCGCCGGGGGCCTCTACCCCCGGGGTGCCGCCGGGGACCTGGTCATGGTGGCGCTGTTCGCGGGGCTCGCGGTGGCGACGTACCGGCACGGTCTGCGCGCACCCGCCGTGATCTCGGCGCTCAAGGCGGTGGCCGTCTTCGTCTCGCTGACCGCCGTGTGCTGGCTGGTGCTCGACAGGTTCGACGGGCCCGGCGCGGTCTTCGACGGGGCGGCACGCCGGCTCGGCGGCACGGACGCCGCCCACTCGCCCCTGCTCCTCTCCCCCGAACAGCAGCCGGCCTACGCCACGCTCGCCCTGGGCTCGGCACTGGCGCTGCTGATGTACCCGCACGTCCTGACCGCCGGCTTCGCGGCCGACGGGACGCGCACGGTCCGCAAGGTCGCCGTGTCACTGCCCGCGTGGACGGGGCTGCTCGCGCTCTTCGGTTTCCTCGGCATCGCGGCGTTGGCGGCGGGGGTCCAGGCACCGGAGGGCGGTGCCGAGGCAGCCGTGCCGATGCTCGTGGACCAGTTGATGCCGGGGCCACTGGCGGGCCTGGTGTTCGGCGCGATCACCGTGGGGGCACTTGTCCCGGCGGCCGTGATGTCGATCGCCGCCGCCACCAGCTTCGTACGCAATGTGTACGTCGAGTACGTGCACCCGACGGCCACGCCCAAGCGGCAGGTGCGCATCGCCAAGGCGGTGTCGCTCACCGCGAAGGTGGGGGCGGTGGCGTTCGTGTTCGGGCTGCGCGACCAGGACGCCGTCAATCTCCAGCTCCTCGGCGGCGTCTGGATCCTCCAGATCTTCCCGGCCGTCGCCGTCGGGCTCTACACCGGGCGGCTGCATCCGCGTGCGCTGCTCGCCGGATGGGCCGTCGGCATGGTGGCAGGAACGTTCATGGTGGTGCGCGAGGGCTTCTCGTCCATCGTGGCGTTCGGCTCCGCCGACCAGCCCCTCCAGATCTACGCCGGTCTGGCCGCCCTTCTGCTCAATCTGGCCGTCGCCGTCCTCGGCACGGCGGCCCTCGAACGTCTCGGCGTCCCGCGCGGCGCCGACGCGACCGACCTGCCGTCCCGCCTGATCGTCAGGCGGCGCCCCGAGACGGGAGCGAACAACCCGTGAGACGCAGACAGCCCACACGCCTGCCGGTGCTGCCACCGGGCGCCGCCGCCGTGGCCGAACCGGCCGTCACCACGCCGTCGGTTCCCCGGCCCGCCGCCGCGAGCGAGATCCTGGCACCGGTGGTCGGCGATCCGGCCGACCTCGAACGCGAGGCCGCCCTCGCCAGCCTCTTCGAGCTGCACTACTCCTCGATGCTGCGGCTGGCCGTCCTGCTCGGCGCGGACGACCCGGAGAACGTGGTGGCCGAGGCCTACTACCAGCTCTACCGGAAGTGGCGGCGGCTGCGGGAGACCGGGGCGGCGGAGGCGTATCTGCGCTCCACGGTGTGCAATCTGACCCGGATGCGCATACGCCACCTCCAGGTCGCCCGCCGACATGTGGAGAACCCTCCCCCACCGGAGGACTCGGTCGCCTCCGCCGAGAGCACCGCTCTCCTCCACGACGACCAGCGCGTACTGATCGGCGCCCTCCAGCAGCTGCCCGCCCGACAGCGCGAGGCACTCGTCCTGCGCCACTGGCTGGGCCTCAAGGAGAGCGAGATCGCCGCCGCGATGGGCATCTCCTGCGGCTCGGTCAAGACGCACACCGCACGCGGCATCGCCGCTCTGACCCAGGCGATGGAGACACGGCGATGAACAACGACCACTTCACAGAACAGGACCGTACGGAAAGGGAGTTGCGGGCCGCCCTGGAAACCCTGGCCGACGGAGTGAGCGCCGCACCCACCCCCGACGCCTACCGCACGGCACGCGGCGACTGGCTACGCCGGGAGCGACGCCGCCGCCTCGTCCTCGCCGTACTGATCGCCGTCGTCTTCACCCTCGCCACCCTGATCGGCCTGTGGGTCCTCAACCACGCCCCGTCCGAACCCGGTGTCATCTTCTCCGGCACGCAAAGCGCGGTGATCCCGGGCGCGATGGCGGGGACCTCGCCCTGACCGACCAAGGGGCGCGGGGCCGTATCCATATGCGGCTCCGCCGCGTGGGCGCGACCAGCTACGGTCCGGCAGCGCCCCAAAGGGGCGCGGGGAACTGCGCGACCAGCAGCAAACCGACAACCCCTCACCGCACTCCCTTACCGGCGCCGCCAAGGCAACGCCTCAACATCGTCATCCCCGGCGTCCACACGCCGCAACGCGGCGTTAATAGCCTCCCCGATCTCCGCAAACCCCCGCACCTGCTCGGCAGTCAACGCATCGAAGACGGCCCGCCGCACCGCGTCCACATGCCCAGGCGCCGCCCGCTCCAACAGCTCACGCCCCTGATCGGTGAGCACGGCAAGCTGGTTGCGCCGATTCACGGGATCGTCGCGTCGATCCACGTGACCGGCCTGCTGAAGTCGCGTCACCGCATGGGTGAGCCGACTGCGCGTGATCTTCAGCCGCTCGGCCAGCTCGGACATGGTCAGGGCCTCGTCCGGGACGGACGACAGATGGGCCAGCAGCGTGTAATCCGCGTGGGTCAGCCCGGCGTCCCGCCGCAGCTGACGGTTCAGATGGTCGGACAGATGCGTGGAGAACTCGACGTAGGCGAGCCAGGCTCGCTGTTCCTCGGTGTCCAGCCAGCGGGGCGTCGTGGGCATGGTCACATCCTAGGCCCGCACGTTTGAACTTTCAAACTTCCTCCTCTAGCGTGCTCCGTAACGCAACGTTTGAAACATCAAACGATTGCCGGGCGCACTCGCGCACCAGCAACGCGCGCACCAGCACATGAGAGGCAGCACTACGCCATGAAGCACAGGAACAAGCTGATCGGCGCGGCCATCGCCACCGCCCTGGCCCTGACCGCCGTAGGCACGACCGCCATGGCCGGCACCACCACGCCCCGGCACACCACCGTCAGCGAGCAGGACCAGCTCCAGGCGCTCTACAAGGCCGCGAAGGCCGAGGGCGGCAAGGTCACCGTGTACATGGGCGGCGACGCGCCCGGCCAGTGGGACGGCCTGGCGTCCGCGTTCCGGCAGCAGTTCCCGGACATGCAGCTCAACCTGGTCACCGACCTGAGCAAGTACCACGACGCCCGGATCGACAACCAGCTCGCCAGCGGCAAGCTGACCGCCGACGCCGCGATCCTCCAGACCACGCAGGACTTCGACCGCTGGAAGAAGCAGGGCGACCTGCTGAAGTACAAGCCGGTGGGCTGGGACAAGATCTTCGCCGACGCCAAGGACAAGGACGGCTACTACACCGGCGTCTTCTACGGCGCCTTCTCCTACATCGTCAACAACAAGCAACTCCCGGCGAAGGCAAGCGACTTCAAGGGCACCGACCTGCTCAAGCCCGAGTACAAGAACAAGCTGATCCTCACCTACCCGAACGACGACGACGCCGTGCTGTTCGGCTACAAGCAGATGGTCGACGAGTACGGCTGGGACTACCTCGCCCAGCTGATCGAGCAGAACCCCAAGCTGATCCGCGGGGTCCCCGGCTCCGCCGCCGGAGTGGCGAGCGGTGACTACCTGGCCTCGATCGCGGTCGGCGGCGACGCCCGGCCGAACGGCACCCAGGTCTTCTCCGACAGCGAGCGCTTCAACTCCTGGGCCCAGCGTGGCGCCATCTTCAAGGACGCCCCGCACAAGGCGGGCGCCAGGCTCTTCATGAGCTGGCTCGACTCCCAGGCCGTGCAGAAGAACGCCATCGCGACCTGGACCTGGTCCGTCCGTGCGGACGTCGCACCACCGACCGGCCTCAAGCCGCTGGCCTCGTACAGGAACACCGACCCGAAGGCGTTCGCGAGGTTCATGTCCGACCGCGCGGCCGTCGAACGCTTCCGCTCCCAGGTCGAGTTGTACTTCGGCCGGGTCGAGGGCGCCGACCCCGGCGACCCGACGGGCACACTCGGCCGCACTCCCGGAGGCTTCTGACCACTGCCGAGCGCTCCGCGCCCCTTCGGGGTGCGGGGCGACTACTCATCCACCGTATGGATGAGCCGGATACGGGATTCGGATCGCGTGGAGGATGGCGACGCGGCGTACGACGACCCATAGTCGTCCCTACCCGCACGCAGCTGTCCGGACCAGCCGCCGTCGTGCGGCCGTCCGCAGCATGCCGCGCGCCGTCGGCGCCCGTGAGAACCGGCATGCCCGCTCCCCCGATACCGTCCCTGGAGTCGCCATGCCCGGTCCCGTCCTGCCACCCCCTTCCGCCACGGTCGACGACGACGCGCCGTCCTCCCTGGAGGTCTCGGGCCCGGCCCATCTCCTGCGGGTGACCCTGCTGATGGCGGGCAGCTGTCTGCCGATCCTGGGCGCGGTGCTGATCGCCCCGGTGCTGCCGAAGATGCAGGACCACTTCGCGTCGGTCCCCGGCGCCAAGGCGCTGGTGCCCCTCGCGCTGACCGTTCCGGCGCTGGCGCTGGCGCTGCTGGCCCCGTTCGCCGGGGTGATCGTGGACCGGGTGGGCCGCAAGCGCCTGCTGATCGTGGCGACCCTGCTGTACGCCGTGTTCGGTACGGCGCCGCTCTGGCTGGACTCGCTGGGCGGCATCATCGCCAGCCGTGCCCTGGTCGGGGTCACGGAGGCCGCGATCATGACGTGCTGCACGACCCTGATCGGCGACTACTACTCCGGTCGCCGGCGCGTGAAGTACCTCGCCCTCCAGACCATGTGCGCCTCGGCGTCGGCCACCGCCTTCTTCGTGATCGGCGGCGCCGCCGGATCCGCCGGCTGGCGCGTCCCGTTCTGGGTGTACGCGGTGAGCCTGGCGCTCGCTCCGCTGATGGCCGCCGCGCTGCCCAACCCTGCGGCTCGACCGGCCTCCGGTTCCGAGGTCACTGCCGGTACTGAGGCCCACCGTCCCTTCCCCTGGCGGCAGTTGGGAGGCATCTGCGCGCTGACCTTCTTCGGGGCGATGGTCTTCTACACCGTCCCGGTGGAGATGGCGTACCTGCTCGACGACCTCGGCGTGGAGAACTCCGGTGTGATCGGCCTGTCCACCGCCATCGCCAGTGCCGCCACCGTGGGCGGCGCGATCACCTTCGCCCGCCTGGGACGCTCCCCCGACCCGATGCTGCCCGCCGTCCTCGCGGTCTGCGCCACCGGTTTCGTCCTGATGTTCCTCGCGGGCAGCGCCCCACTGCTGGTCGCCGGGGCGGTCGTCAACTGCGTGGGCACCGGCATGCTCCTGCCGGCCCTCCTGACCAGCGCGATGTCCCGCCTGGACTTCGAGGACCGCGGGCGCGGGACGGGGCTGTGGATGGCGGCGTTCTTCGGCGGGGAGTTCGTCTGCCCGCTGGTGCTTCTGGCGGGCGAATCGGCGGTGGGGAGCTTGGCGGGTGCGGTGGGCTTGCTGGGCCTCGCCACGGCCTTCGTAGCAATCGGACTGAGGGCAGGACAGCCCACCTAGGGGCGCGGGGCTGTATCAACTTGCGGCTCCGCCGCGTGGGCGCGAGCAACCACGTACGACCCGCAGTCGCGTCTGCTGCGGAGTGTGAGTCGGCGGGTGCGGCTTGGTGGGTGGCTGGTCGCGCAGTTCCCCGCGCCCCTAGGCGGGTCCAGTGAGCGTCGCGCCCACAGCCGCCGCCTTCTGGCGGAGCCAGATGTGGGCCGCGTCCTGCGCGTGCACCGGATGCCACCACAACGCCTCCCGCACGGGAACCGCCTCGAACGGACAGGCCAGGACACGCACCGCCGCGGAGCGGACCGCCTTGCGGGCCAGGCGCTCCTGGATCATCGCGACCCGCCGGGTGCCCTCGACCATGTGGGGCAGCAACTGGAACGTCTGCACCGAGACCTCCGTCCGGGGGCTGATCCCTATCATGCTGAGCTGCCGGGCGACCGGGGCGTCGTAAGGGCGCTGGTAGACCGCCCAGGGCAGCCGCGCCAGCTGGTCCAACGTCAGCTCGTCTCCGACCTCCGGGTTGTCGTCGGCGACCATGCACAGCCAGCGGTCCTGATGCAGGTCGACCGCGGGGAAGCCGTCGATCACGCCGTGCGGCATCAGCAGTCCGTCGACGGTGCTCAGCAGGGTGGCGGTGTTCTCCTGGACGGACGGCGCCGGGTGCTGGAAGGTGAGCCGGATGCCGGGCGCCTCCTCGTGCAGGGCGCGGGCGAGCGCGGCACCGAAGACGGCCGCCCCGTAGTCGGAGGCGAGCAGCGTGAACTCGCGGGACTCGGCGGCCGGGTCGAAGTCGGCCTGGCTGGCGAAGACCCGTTCCAGCAGGTCGCACGCGGTGGCGCTGCGGTCCCGCAGGGCGGTGCCGAGCGGGGTCAGCTCGTAGGAGTTGCCGGTCCGGGCGAGCAGCTCGTCGTCGAAGTGGCGGCGCAGCCGGGACAGTGCCGCGCTCATCGCGGGCTGGCTGAGGCCGATGCGCTCACCCGCTCGGGTGACGTTGCGCTCCTCCAGCAGCGCGCGCAGGGCGAGGACCAGATTGAGGTCGAGTCTGGACAGGTTCACCGGGGACCGCCTAGCGAGCGAGAGCCATCCATGCCATGGATTCGGCACATACAGAAGATTGATTTCCGTGATCGGTAGTTCGAGGTCAGAGTAGACCGCACCCCAGCAGAAGGAAATCTGATGGCAACGCTCGCGCAACCTGCCGGCCCGTTCGCGCTCGGCACGTTCTCCGCACCGGACGGGGAGCCGTTCCCCGGTCTCCTGGTCGAGGACCGGGTGCTCGACCTGAGCACGGCCCTGGACTGGGCGCCGTCCGGCGTCCGTGCCGTGGTGGAGCGGTGGGAGGAGACCCTCCCCGTCCTGCACGCCCTCGCCGCCGACACCGTCCTCGGCTGGCAGCCGCTGGATGTCCTGCGGGTGCACGCGCCGCTGGAGCCGCGGCAGATATTCCAGTCCGGCGCCAACTATCGGCAGCACGTGATCGACCTGGAGGTCGCCCACCGCTCCCCCGACGATCCGCGCACGGTCGAGGAGGCGCGGGCCGAGATCGCCGCGGTCATGGACCGCCGGGCGGCCGAGGACCTGCCGTACGTGTTCATCGGCCTGCCGAGCACGATCACGGGCCCGTACGACGATGTCGTACTGCCCTCCTGGGCCGAACAGCCCGACTGGGAGCTGGAGTTGGCGGTCGTCATCGCCAAGTCGGCCCACCGGGTACCGGTGGAGGAGGCTCTGGAGTACGTCGCCGGGTACACGATCGCCAACGACCTCACGGACCGCGCCACGGTGTTCCGCCGGGACATGAAGGCCATCGGCACCGACTGGCTGCGCAGCAAGAACGCCCCCGGGTTCACCCCGCTCGGCCCCTGGCTCGTACCGGCCGGGTCGGTCGCGGACACCGGCGATCTGCGGGTCACCCTGAAGCTCAACGGCGAGACCATGCAGGACGAGTCCACCAAGGACATGCTCTTCGGCGTGGCACGGCTGGTGTCGTACATCTCGCAGACCGCCCAACTCCTGCCCGGTGACCTGGTGTTGACCGGCAGCCCGGCCGGGAACGGCATCCACTGGGGACGGCTGCTGCGCGACGGCGACGTCATGGAGGGCTCCATCACCGGTCTGGGTGTGCAGCGCACCCGTTGTACGGCGGAGGAGTCGGCATGAGTCTCGACCACGTCGACCACACCGGCCGCCTCGACCGTCACGACCCGGAGGGCGCCATCGCCGAGGCCGCCAAGTCGTACTCCAACTGGGGGCGTTGGGGCGAGGACGACGTGCTGGGCACCCTCAACTTCCTCGACGAGGCCAAGCGGCGCGAAGGTGCCGCACTCGTCCGACGGGGCGTCAGTTTCTCGCTCTCGCAGCGGTTCGACATGAACGGGCCGCAGAAGGGCTGGCGCCGGCGCACCAACCCCGTGCACACCATGCTCGACACCGGCACCGACGCGGCCCTCGGCAACCAGGGCTTCCCGCACGGTATCGGCGGCGCCGACGACGTGATCGCGATGCCGTTGCAGTGCTCCACGCAGTGGGACGGGCTCGGGCACATCTTCGACCACGGCAAGGCGTGGAACGGCCGCGACGCCGAGAAGGTGGTCACCTCCGACGGCGACCTCGTCACCGGCATCGAGCACATGGCGCCGTACGTCGCCGGACGCGGCGTACTCCTCGACGTCGGCCAAGTCATCGGCGAGCGGGGCGAGTTGCCCGACGGCTTCGCCATCACCGAGGAGCACCTGAGCGCCACCGCCGAGGCGCACGGGGTGACCGTCGGCCGGGGCGACATCGTCCTCGTCCGCACCGGACAGCTGACCCGCGCCCGGCGCGACGGCTGGGGCGACTACGCGGGCGGGCCCGCACCCGGCCTGTCGTTCACCACGGCGGGCTGGCTGCACAGCACCGAGATCACCGCGATCGCCACCGACACGTGGGGCTTCGAGGTACGGCCGAACGAGTTCGACCACGCCTTCCAGCCACTGCACCAGGTCGTCATCCCCAGCATCGGCCTACTGATCGGCGAGATGTGGGACCTGGACACCCTGGCAGCCGACTGCGCCGAGGACGGCGCATACGAGTTCTGGCTCACGGCCGCCCCACTACCCATAACCGGCGCCGTCGGCTCCCCGGTCAACCCCATCGCGGTGAAGTAGCCCGCTCTGAAGTCCGGCGCGAGCCCGGGCGCCCCAAAGGGGCGCGGGGAACTGCGCGACCAGCCACACACAGCCCGCACCCTACGTACCGCCCTCAACGGAGCACCCTGCCGCCCAAAGCCGCGCGGCCTCACCCCGGAGGTAACCCCGACATGGCCAACGGCCTCACCCGCACCGTCCTGATCATCGGCGGAGGAACCTCCGGCAACACCCTCACCGTCCTCCTGCGCCGAGCCGGCATCGAGGTCGACCTCGTCGAGGCGAGCCCCGACTGGAAGGCCGTCGCCGGTTCCGGCATCACCCTTCAGGGCAACGCCCTTCGCGTACTCCGAGAGGTCGGCGTCCTCGGCGGCATCGAGAAGGACGGCTACGCGGCCGACGGCGTCGCCATCCTCACCCCCGACGGCACGGTGATCTACGCCCACGACGAACTCCGCACCGGCGGCGAGGACCTGCCCGCCCACATCGGGATGCAGCGGCCCGGTCTCCAGCAGCTCCTCATCGACCGGGTGCGCACCTCGGGCGCCGGGGTCCGCCTCGGCACGACGGCCACCGCCTTCGCGCAGGACGGCGAGGGCGTGGACGTGACCTTCTCGGACGGTACGAGCCGCCGCTACGACCTGGTGGTCGGCGCCGACGGACTGCACTCCGCCACCCGCGACATGATCGGCATCACCGAGAGACCCGAACCCACCGGCATGGGCATCTGGCGCGCCCCCGCGCCCCGCCCGGCCGGTGTCACCCGTACCGAGATGATGTACGGCGGTCGCTGTTTCATCGCCGGGTACTGCCCGACCAGCGAGGACACGGTCTACGCCTATCTCGTGGAGCGGGCCCGCGACCGGGCCGCGCTGGACCCCGACGCGTACGCCGACGAGATGCGAGCGCTCAGCGAGGGCTACGGCGGGGCGTGGGAGGAGATCCGCACCGCGTTCACCGACCCGAAGGCCGTCAACTACGCGTACTTCGACCAGCTGTTGGTCGAGGGCCCGTGGCACCGCGGCCGGGTGGTGCTGGTCGGTGACGCCGTGCACTGCTGTCCGCCCACGCTCGCGCAGGGCGCCGCGATGTCCCTCGAAGACGTCCTGGTCCTGGCCGAGTTGCTGACCGGCCGCGACGACTGGGACGACCAGCTCCTCACCGACTACCACGCCCGACGGCTGCCCCGAGTGCGGATGGTCGTCGAGGCCTCCGTACAGGTCGGCCGGTGGCTGCTCGAAAGGGCGCCCGACCAGGAACGCGGCAAGGACGTGGCGGCGCTGATGGGCCGCACGATGAGCGCTCTGAAGGAACTCCCGTGACCGAGCCCCTCTCGCCCCCGACGATCGACGTCCACGCCCATCTCCTGCTCCCGGAGGTCGAGGAGGCCGTCGTCGGCCGGCCCGGTCTCGCCGAGGCCCGCGCACTCGACGCCCGCCGCAACGGCCGGGCGGCCCTGGCCGTCAACGGTCCCATGGTCGGCGCGCGCGTGCCGAGGCTCACGGACGTCGCCGTGCGCCTCGCCGCCATGGACGCGCAGGGCGTGGACATCCAGCTGGTCAGCCCGTCCCCGTCGCACTACCACTACTGGGCCGAGCCGCAACTGGCCGAGAGGCTCTGCCAGTTGGCCAACGAGGGCACCGCCGCGCACTGTGCGAAGGCACCCGACCGGCTGCACGGCCTCGGCCTGGTTCCGCTCCAACACCCCGACCTCACGGTCGAGTTGCTCGACCACGCACTCGAACAGGGCCTGAAGGGCGTGGAGATCTCCTCGCACGCACCCGGTCACGAGCTGTCGGATCCGGCGTACGAACCCTTCTGGTCCCGTGCGGAGGAGACGGGTGCCGTCCTCTTCCTGCACCCCTTCGGCTGCACGCTCGACGAGCGGCTCGACCGGTGGTACCTGTCCAACACCGTCGGCCAGCCCACCGAGAACGCGGTCGCCCTCTCCCAGGTGATCTTCTCCGGCGTCCTGGACCGTCATCCGGGCCTGAAGCTGATCGCGGCGCACGGCGGCGGCTATCTGCCGACCCACATCGGCCGCTCCGACCACGCCTGGCGGATCCGCCCCGACGCCCGGGACTGCGTGCGGGAACCGAGCAGCTATCTCAAGCGGCTGTACTTCGACTCGCTCGTCCACGACCCGTACGTACTGCGGGAGTTGATCCGGGCCGTCGGCGCCGACCGGGTGCTGCTCGGCTCCGACTTCCCCTTCGACATGGGTACCGACGACCCGCTGGGCGCGCTGCGCACGGCAGATCTGCCCGACCACGACTTCCACGCGGTGCGGGGCGGCAACGCCGCCGCCCTGCTCAACCTCGTCCTAGGAGGAACCCCCCATGAGTGACCGTCCGCTCACGCACCTCCGGCACGTCGACCTCGCCGTGCCCGACTACGACAAGCAGCTCGACTTCTACGCCGGTGTGTGGGGCCTGACCAAGGTCGCCGAGGACTCCGGGATCTCCTTCCTGGCCGCCGAGGGCTCGCCCGAGCAGTACGTCGTACGGCTGCGGAAGGCCGACGAGAAGCGGCTCGACCTGGTGTCCTACGGTGCCGGGAGCGCGGCCGACGTGGACACTCTCGCCGAGCAACTGCTTGCCGATGGCGTCCAGTTGGTGTCGCAGCCGGGCAAGGTGGACACGCCCGGCGGCGGTTACGGCTTCCGCTTCTTCGACGTCGACGGGCGCACGATCGAGGTCTCCGCCGATGTCGAGGTCAGGCAGCACCGCCGGATCGAGGAGAAGGAGGCGATCCCGGTCAAGCTGTCGCACGTCGTCCTCAACTCGCCGGACCTCGACAGGACCCGCGAGTGGTACGAGCGTCACCTCGGCTTCCGCCACTCCGACACGCTCAGCTCGCCGTACGTCGGTGACGTCATGCACTTCATGCGGATCAGCAACCAGCACCACTCCATGGCCATCGCGAAGGGCCCGCACACCTCCCTGCACCACGTGTCCTTCGAGATGCGCGGCCTGGACGAGTACATGCGCGGCTCCGGCCGGGTGATGCGGGCCGGTTTCCAGAAGGTCTGGGGTCCGGGCCGGCACATGGCGGGCGACAACACCTTCACGTACTTCCTCGACCCGCACGGCAACACCGTCGAGTACACGACGGAGTTGGAGCTGCTCGACGAGGACTCCTGGCATCCCCACGTCTACGACTTCTCGCAGCCCGAGGTCACCGACCAGTGGGGCACGGCGAACCCGATGAACGAACTGGTCGCCAAGGAGTCCTTCAACGACGTCGACCGCGGGGTGTTCGTCGCCCCGCCGGTCTGAGAGGCAACTCATGCGTATCGCCACTTACTTGCACGAGGGGCGTCGCCACTGCGGCATCGTGGAAGGCAGCGTCGTACGAGCCCTCCCGGACGGCACGTCACCCCTCGAAGCCGTCGGCGCCCACCCCGTGGGCGCGCCCGTCCCCCTGTCGGAGGTACGGCTGCTGCCACCGCTCCAGCCGCCCACCGTACGGGACTTCGTCACCTTCGAGGAGCACGTCGAGGGCGTACGACGGTCGGTGGACGGGGCCGCCGGGGTGCCGGAGCGGTGGTACGCGGCCCCGACCTTCTACTTCACCAACCCGTACGCCGTGTACGGCGCGCACGACGACATCCCGATGCCGCCGGGGTCGAGCGTGCTCGACTTCGAACTGGAGGTCGCCGCCGTGATCGGCAAGGAGGGCCGCGACCTCACTCCCGAGCAGGCCCGTGAGCACATCGTCGGCTACACGGTCTTCAACGACTGGTCCGCCCGCGATCTCCAGTCGGCCGAGATGAGGGTGGGCCTCGGCCCCTGCAAGGGCAAGGACACCGCCTCGACGCTTGGCCCGTACCTGGTCACCGCCGACGAGCTGGAGAAGTACCGCGACGCGGACGGGTTCCTGCGCCTGGAGCTGACGGCGGAGGTGAACGGCACGACCGTCGGCAAGGACCTGCTGTCCAACATGAGCTGGACGTTCGAGGAGATGGTCGCCTACGCCTCGCGCGGCACCGCCGTCCGCCCCGGCGACGTCCTCGGCTCGGGGACCTGCGGCAACGGCGGGTGTCTGGCGGAGCTGTGGGGCGTACGAGGGCATCAGGACCCGGCGCCGCTGCGGCCCGGCGACACGGTGACGCTCACCGTCGAGGGCATCGGCAGCGTCTCCAACACCGTGGTGGCCGGGGCCGATCCGGTGCCTGTGCCGGTCGCCCGGCGGCGGCTGCGGGAGCGGCCGTGACCGACGCCGGCCGGCAGCGGCTCCTCGGCAAGGTCGTGGTCGTCACGGGCGCGGCCGGCGGCCAGGGTGCCGCCGAGGCCGAGGCGCTGGCCCGGGAGGGCGCCCGGGTGATCGCCACCGACGTGACCGAGGCACCCGGCTGCCGCCGGCTCGACGTCACCGGCGAGAAGGAGTGGGCCGAACTCGCCGCCGAACTACGGGAGTCGTACGAGCAGGTGCACGGCCTGGTGAACAACGCGGGCGTCACCTGGCGGGCCCGTATCGACGACGTACGCCCCGAGGACATGGCCCGGGTCCACGCCGTCAACGTCACCGGCCCGCTGCTCGGCATCCAGCATCTCGTGCCCTTGATGCGGCCGGGGGCGTCGATCGTGAACGTCGGTTCCTCGGCGGCGCTGACCGCCCACTATCCCGTCGCGTACACGGCCAGCAAGTGGGCGTTGCGCGGCCTGACGCGAACCGCCGCCATGGAGCTGGGGCCGCGCGGCATCCGCGTGAACATCGTCCACCCCGGCTTCATCGAGACGGACATGACCGCCTTCGCCGCACCGGGCTTCCGTGAGGCGAACCTCCTCGGGACGCCCCTCGGCCGCACCGGGAGCGTCGACGACATCGCCCCGCTCGTGACGTTCCTGCTGTCCGACAACGCGTCCTTCATCACCGGCGCCGAGATCCCGGTCGACGGCGGCCTCACCGCACACGGCGGCGCCAAACCGATCTCGGACGCCGTGCACCCGTAGAGCAGAGCAGCAGAAAGGCCCACTTCCCATGGACAAGGTCCGTGCGAGCGCCGCCGAGGCGGTCGCCGACATACCCGACGGCGCGTCGCTGGCCGTCGGTGGCTTCGGTCTCAGTGGCATCCCCGATGTGCTGATCCGGGCCCTGCACTCCCAGGGCACCACAGGTTTGCGGGTCGTGTCGAACAACTGCGGTGTGGACGGGCACGGACTCGGGGTCCTGCTGGCCGACGGGCGGATCGCCCGGGTGACCGGCAGCTATGTGGGCGAGAACAAGGAGTTCGCCCGGCAGTACCTGTCGGGCGAACTGGAGGTGGAGCTGGTGCCGCAGGGCACGCTGGCCGAGCGGCTGCGCGCCGGCGGAGCGGGCATACCGGCGTTCTACACCCCGGCGGGAGTGGGCACGCAGGTGGCCAAGGGCGGGCTGCCCTGGCGCCACGCGTCCGACGGCACGGTCGCGGTGGCCTCCCCGCCCAAGGAGACCCGGGACTTCGCGGGCCGCGCGTACGTCCTGGAGCACGGCATCACCACCGACTTCGCCCTCGTACGGGCCTGGCGCGGCGACCGCCACGGAAACCTGGTCTTCCGCAAGTCCGCCGCCAACTTCAACCCGCCGGCCGCGATGGCCGGCCGGATCACCGTCGCGGAGGTCGAACAGCTCGTGGAACCGGGCGAGTTGAGCCCGGACGAGGTGCATCTGCCGGGCGTCTTCGTCCAGCGGGTGGTGGAACTGACGGCAGCGCAGACGGCCGATAAGCAACCAGAGAAGAGGACCGTACGCGCATGAGCACCACCCTCGGTACGCAACTGGGCTGGACCCGGGACGAGATGGCCGCCCGCGCCGCCGCCGAACTCACCGACGGCTCCTATGTCAATCTCGGCATCGGCCTGCCCACCCTGATTCCCGGCCATCTCCCGCCGGACATCCAGGTGGTCCTGCACTCGGAGAACGGCATCCTGGGCACCGGCCCGTATCCGGCCGAGGACGAGGTCGACCCGGATCTCATCAACGCGGGCAAGGAGACGGTCACCGTCCTGCCCGGCGCCTCCTTCTTCGACTCGGCGCTCTCCTTCGGCATGATCCGGGGCGGCCACATCGACACCGCCGTACTCGGCGCCATGCAGGTCTCCGCCGCCGGCGACCTGGCCAACTGGATGATCCCCGGCAGGATGGTCAAGGGCATGGGCGGTGCGATGGACCTGGTCCACGGCGCCCGCCGCGTGATCGTCCTGATGGAACACTCCGCCAAGGACGGCAGCCCGAAGATCCTCAAGGAGTGCACCCTGCCGCTCACCGGCGAGACCTGCGTCCACCGGATCATCACCGACCTCGGCGTACTCGACGTCACGCCGGAGGGCCTCGTACTCGTGGAGTGCGCGCCGGGCGTGACAGCCGAGGACATCGTGGACCGTACGGACGCGCCGGTGATCCGGAGGCCTTGAGCAGGCGTCGGAAGGTGGGGCACTCCAGTACTGCCGATCGATGTGCCGCGCACCTCGGGCGGACGGGACCGCTCAAGCGGGGCCGAGAGCCCGCAGCGCACTGCGGGGGCGTCGGCCGGTGAAGAACTCGTCGGTGACGGCCCGGACCGCGTTGACGACCAGGGGTGCGACACGTTCCACCGCGGAGCGTGCGTCGGCGACCACCGAGATCGCTCCGACCGCCCCTTCGGGCCCGCGGATGGCGAGTCCGAGGCAGGCGATCTCCGCGAAACACTCCCCCTGGTCGAGGGCCAGCCCGTTCCGGCCGCGTACCGCGCCGAGTTCCCGGTGCAGTACGTCGAGGCGGTCGATGCTGTGACGCGTGCGCCGCTCCATCAGGGGCGCGTACCGCGCGTCGATCTCCTCCGGGCTCAGCCAGGCGAGCATCGCCTTGCCGAGGCCGGTGCAGTGCGCGGTGGCTCTGCCTCCGACCCGTGAGGGCACGTCCACGGCTGCCCGGCCTCCGATCTTGTCCAGGTAGTAGATCTCCAGCCCGTCGAGCACCGCGAGGTGCACGACCATCCTGGTCCGCATGGCCAGGTCGAGCAGTTGGGGTGCCGCGGCGGCACGCAGGGTGCTGTGTCCGGTCTCGCGTCCGCCCAGGCCGAGCGCCCGCGGTCCCAGCGCGTAGCCGGATTCCGTGTGGTGGAGCCAGTCCAGCCGGACCAGTTGGTCGAGGATCCGGTGGGCCGTCGAGCGCGGCAGCCGGGTCCGGCGGGAGACCGTCTCGAGTGTCAGGCGCGTTCGGGGGTGCTCGAAGAGATCCATGATCAACGTCACGCGCTCCATCATCGACGGAGGCAGTACGGGCCGTTCGGCCTCAAGACGCGAGCCGAGGTGAAGGGCAGACATCGTCGTCGGCGCCTCTCTGCTGAAACTAGAATCTATTCCAGTTTGTTGCCGCCGCCAACGTACCAACGCGGACGTGCACGACCCAAGGGCCGTGCACGGGGAAATCGGCCGGTTCGCAGCACCCGCCGCGGTGTGACGCCGGCTCAGCCTTCGTCGTACGGCGCGAGGATGAGCCTCGTCGCCAGCCGCAGGTCCGACTCGGCCTGCCGGGCGGTGATCTCCTGGGTGAGCATGGCCACGAACAGCCCCCACCAGCTGTAGATGAGCAGCCGTACGACACTGCGGTCCCGTTCCCCGGCCTCGCTGACGCCCAGTACCCGCAGCAGGGTCTGGCCGAGGCAGCTCTCGACGATGTCGAACCGGGTCGGAATCACCGCCGCGTACTCGCTGAAGGCCGACAGGGCCGTCGCCGAGGCCAGCAGCGGGCTGTCCAACAGCTTCACGCTGAGCGCGACGAGGGTGTCGGCCGCCTCGGTCGCCCGGTCCGTCGTCGCGTCGACGACCATGTCCACGCCGTACCCTTCGAGGGTCGTCTCGATGTGCCACTCGAACACCGCGGTGAACAGATAGGGCTTGGACGGGAAGTAGCGGTACAGCGTGCCGAGGGCGACGCCCGCCTCCTTGGCGACGTCCTGCATCTGGATGCCGGCGAGCCCGTCACGGGCGGCGAGTTCGGATGCCGCGCGGAGGATTCGGACGCGCCGGGCGACCTGCCGCCCCGAGACCGGAGCGGCCGGCCGCCTCGGCTCGGTGCCTCTCCCCACATCTCCCCCAAGCGGTCGAGTGCGCAGGCGGGCGTACACCGAGGCGGTGCCCCGTTCGCACCGTCACCACGCTAGCAGCGCGGATGCGACGGCCTTGTGGGTCACCGCGACGCGTGGTTCGCCGCCACGTAGCCGAACACCGCCGACGCGGCGATGCTGGCTCCCGCGCCCAGGTACTTGCGGCCCATCACGGACGCGGTGCAGTTGCCCGTGGCGTAGAGCCCGTCGATCGGTGTCCCGTCGGTGTCGAGTACCCGGGCGAACTCGTCGCAGAGAAGTCCGCCGCTGGTGCCGATGTCCCCGGGATAGAGGGCGACCGCGTAGAACGGCGGCTTCGAGACGGGCCCCAGGCAGGGGTTGGGCTCGTGGGTGATGTCGCCGTAGTACTTCTCGTGGTCGCCCTCTCCCCGGTGGAAGTCCTCGTCGGCGCCCGCCGCGGCGAAGCGGTTGAACCGCTCGACCGTCTTGAGGAGTCCGCCGGCGTCGATCCCGCACCGGCCGGCGAGATCCTCCAGGCTGTCGGCGCGCTTCATCGCACCGCTGGTGATCCACTCCTCCGGTGTCCGGCCAGGGGGAGACATCCCGAACGGGTAGTGGGTGCGGTGCCGGGAGTCGACGACGAGCCAGGAGGGGATCGCACCTCCGAACTCCCGCTCGTGTGCGTGCATGCGCTGACCGGCCTCCTGGTAGGCGACCGCCTCGTTGAAGTACCGACGGCCCGCTGCGTCGACGATGACCGCGCCCGGCTTGCTGCGTTCGGAGAGGCACATGGTGGGGGTTCCGTCGGGCATGATCCACGAGGGCATCCACCAGGCCTCGTCCAGCATGTCCGTCGCGGCTCCGTGGGCCATGGCGATGCGGATCGTCTCTCCGGTGTCGCCCGGGTTGGCCGAGGTCCACCGGTCGCTGGTGGGCCGCCCGCCCGCATGCCGTTCGCGCATCTCCTTGTCGCGGGCGAACCCGCCGGCGGCGAGCAGCACGCCCTCGCGCACTCGGACACGTACGTCACGACCGTTCTGGTGAAGGACGGCGCCGATGACCCGGCCGTCCTGGACGACTAGGTCCTTCAGCGCGGATTCCAGCCACACGTCGACGCCCTGCCGCAGCAGCACCTGGAGCAGGCGGGCGGTCAGTGCCGCCCCGTTCGTCACGAGCCGCTGGCCGCGGATCCGGCCGAGCGCCGTACGCAGCCCCACCCTGGCCAGGACGGCCAGCCCGATCCGGGTCCGCATCAGCATCATCGGCCCCGCCTCGCCGGTGTAGACGGTAAGGCCGCCGGAGACACCGGGACGGATGCTGTCCTGCCACGGCCCGAGCCGTTTCCTGTCGAAGGCCTTCGCCTCGATCGCCCTGCCGCGCGCCGAGCCGCCCTCGCAGCCCCGGACACCGGAGTAGTAGTCGCTGTAGCCCTCGCAGCGCCGGAACTCCAGGCCTTCGGATTCGAGGAACTCGACCATCTCGACACCGGAGTTGATGTACGCCAGTCTGCGGGCGGGCGACGACGCCGGCCCCGCGTCACCGACGACGGTGTCGAAGTAGGCGAGTGCGGCATCGACCGAGTCGGGAACGCTCTCGCGTCGCATGAGCGGGTTGTGGGGAAGCCACATCACGCCGCCCGACATACAGGTCGACCCGCCGAACAGTTCGGACTTCTCCACGACGAGAACATCCTTGCCGAGCGCCCGCGCCCGCACCGCCCCGACGACGCCCGCACCGCTCCCCACCACCAGGAAGTCGGTCGCGTGATCCCATCCGGTCAACGACCTGCCTCCTCCGCTGCTCGGCACGGCAGCCCAACTCCGGGTACCGGCACGCGAGTTCAACCGTAGGTTCGGGGGTCGGCAGACGCCTTCGCGCTCCCGCTGAGTGGAATCCGGGCTGACGCCGACCGCGAGAGCCCCGACGAGCCGGTCGCCGGTCGCCGTTCCGGTACGCGGCCGGGAACCGGCGTTCTACCAAGTCCCCCTCGGCGACGGCCAGTTCGCGCCGTGAGCGGCCCACCGGTCAGGCGCCGGGCGTCACCGGTGCCTGCCACAGCGCGACGATCGCGTCGACGAGGCCGGTGGCGGCGTCATGCCAGGTCGGCCGGAGGGCGGCGGTGTCGTCGGCGAGGGCCCGTTCCCTCTCGACGGAGATCTGGACGATCAAGTGCCGTGTCATGACGGCACGTTCGGCGCGCACCTCCGCCGTCAGTCCGGGCACACAGCGCGTGAGGCCGTCCTCGAGTCTGCCCAGGGACGGGGAGGCTTCGTAGTACTCCTCCTCCGTGATCGCGTAGAGGGCGGGATCGGCCGAGACCTGCGCGATGAACCGGGCGTACCAGCTGGGACAGCCCAGGGTCTCCAGGTGCTCGGTGACGGGCCGGACCGAGCAGTCCACCCAGTCCCGCAGGTCGGAGGAGTCGCCGATGGCGGTCAGCATGCGTACGCGGACGACTTCGATCCGCTCGGCGTGCCTTCGGACGATGGCCCGCACCAGCTCGGCCTTGGCACCGAAGTGGTAGCTGACGGCGGCGTTGTTGCCCTGCCCCGCGGCCTCGCTGATCTGGCGGTTGCCGACCGCGTACACCCCGTGCTCGGCGAACAGCCGCTCCGCCGCGTCCAGGAGCGCCTCCCGTGTCGCCCTGACCTGAGCGTCCCGTCTCGTCCCGCTTGCCATCATCACCACCTTTCCGGGATCTCCGGCCCCCAGGCCGACCTGTCCCGTCGACCGACGAGCCCAAAACCTAAATCACTTCATTGATTTCCGTCCAGGGCCACCGATCCCGGTACGGTGGCGGACATGGCGGGCAGAAGTGTCCGGGCCGAGCAGGTCCGAGCGACCCGGGAAGTCATCCGGAACACGGCGGAGCGGCTGTTCGCCGAGCGCGGGGTCCATGCCGTGTCGAACCGTCAGATCAGCGAGGCCGCGGGACAGGGCAACACGGCCGTGGTCGGATACCACTTCGGCACCAAGGCGGACCTGGTACGTGCGATCACCCGCCATCACACCGCACGCCTTGAGCGAGTGATCGAGCGGCTGCTGGCCGAGACGGGCGATTCCACCGAACTCCGGGACTGGGTGGCGTGCCTGGTACGGCCGACCACCGAGTATCTGGCGGAGCTGGGCAGCCCCACCTGGTTCGCGCGGTTCTGTGCCCAGGTGATGGCCGACCCCGCGCTCCACGAGATCGTCGTCGACGAGACACTCGACGCCACCATGTGGCGGCAGATCCTCGACGGTCTGCATCGGTGTCTGCCCGACCTGCCGACCGTGGTGCGCGCGGAACGCACCGCCATGACCCGGCAGCTGATCCTCCACATGTGCGCCGAGCGTGAGCGCTCACTCGCCCTCGGCACTCCGACACCCAGGGCGAGCTGGCACGATGCCGCCACCGGTCTGGTCGACGCGATCGTCGGAGTGTGGACGGCCCCTGTCACAGAAGGTTCTTGACGGTCCGTCACGGACGACATCACCCACCACCGCACCTCCGCCAAAGCTCCATCGCGCCCTCTCAAGAGATTTTGAATCAATCGATTGACTTAGGAACTGGGCAGGAGTTCACTCAGTGGCGCGGTCGACGGACGACCACACCGCACTTCCCTCCGGCGATGCGGAGCAGCCCGTGAAAGTAACCGTCGAGCAGGACAGATGCGTCGCGGCCGGCCAGTGCGCGGCCGCCGTCTGTCCCGCGCCGGCGATCCACATCAAGGAATGACACCCCGGCCGACCACCAGAGGATGGACATGCCCGACGCACCGACAGACGCCGCAACGATCAGGGAAGCCCGGGCCCCCGAGTGGCCGATGCCCCGGGCGGAAGGCTGCCCGTTCGATCCTCCTCCGGGCTTACGGACGCTCACCGCCGAGAAGCCGCTCGCGAAAGTACGGATCTGGGACGGCAGCACCCCCTGGATCGTCACCGGTCACGCCGCACAGCGGGCCCTGCTCAGTGATCCGCGGGTCAGCGTCGACGAGCGGCTGCCCGGATTCCCGCACTGGAACGAGGGCATGGCGGCCGCGGTGGCGCACCGCCCGCGTTCCGTCTTCAACTCGGACGCCCCCGAACACTCCGGGTACCGGCGGATCATGACCGGCCCGTTCACCTTCAAACGGGTGGAGGCGCTGCGCCCGACCATCCAGAAGATCACCGACGGCCTCGTCGACAAGCTCCTGGCCGGACCGAGGCCGGCCGACCTCGTCCAGGAGCTGGCACTCCCCCTGCCCACGCTGATGATCAGCGAACTGCTGGGCGTGCCGTACGAGGACCACGAGTTCTTCCAGGAGTACGCCTCGCGCGGGATCGCCCACAACGTGTCCGCCGAGGAGAGCGGGCGGAACTTCATGGCGCTCAACGAGTATCTGGTGCGGCTCGTCGAGCAGAAGGCCGCCGAGCCCGCGGACGACGCCCTGTCCGACATCGCGGCACGGGTGACCTCCGGCGACATCACCGTGTCCGAGGCCGCCATGATGGGCCTGGGACTGCTCATCGCCGGGCACGAGACCAGCGCCAACATGATCGGCCTCGCCACGGTCGCGCTCCTTGAGCACCCCGGCCAACTGGCGGTCCTGCGCGACACCGACGATCCGAAGGTCGTCGCGGGCGCGGTGGAGGAACTGCTGCGCTACCTGGGCATCATCCACGGCGGCCAGCGGCGGATCGCCAAGGAGGACATCGAGATCGGCGGGGAGGTGATCCGCGCCGGCGAGGGCATCGTCGTGGAGCTCTTCAGCGCCAACCGCGACGCGCATGTCTTCCCCGAGCCCGACCTGCTGGATCTGCGCCGGCCGAACGCCCGGCAGCACAACGCGTTCGGCTTCGGCATCCACCAGTGCGTGGGGCAGCAACTGGCCCGGGTGGAGCTCCAGGTCGTCTACGGCACGCTGTTCCGCCGCATCCCCACCCTCCGCCTGGCCGAGCCGCTGGACCGGATCCGGTTCAAGCACGACCGGCTCGCCTACGGGGTCTACTCGCTGCCCGTCACCTGGGGGTGACCACGATGGCCGAAGAACTGTCGGGAAGAGTCGCCGTGGTGACCGGCGGTGCGGCGGGCCTGGGGCGCGCGACCGTCGAGCGGCTCCTGGAGGACGGGGCCCGGGTCGTCATCGCCGATCTCGACGAGGAGTCGGGCAAGTCCCTGGCCTCGGACCTGGGCCCGGACGTCCGCTTCCGCCGGACGGACGTCGCGGTCGCCGGGCAGGTCCGGGAACTCGTCGGGTTCGCGGTGGCGGAGTTCGGCGGACTGCACCTCATGGTCAACAACGCCGGCGTCTCGGGGGCCATGCACCAGAGCCTGCTGGACGAGGACTTCGCCGATTTCCCGCGCGTCCTCTCGGTGAACCTGTTCGGCGTGATGACGGGTACGCAGTCGGCCGCCCGGCACATGGCCGCGCACGGCGGCGGCTCCATCGTCAACGTCAGTTCCATCGGCGGGGTCCAGGCCGGACCCGGGGTGTTGTCCTACCGCGCCTCGAAGGCAGCGGTCGTCCACTTCACGAAGTGCGTGGCGCTGGACCTCGCCGCCCACGACGTCCGCGTCAACTGCGTGGCGCCGGGCGGCATCCCGACCGGCCTGCTCGCCTCCGCGACTGCGGACGCCGGAACCACCGAGCGTATCCGCGCCCACATGGCGGCCACTCAGCCGCTCGCACGACTCGGCACCCCCCGGGACGTCGCCGAAGCCGTCGCCTATCTCGGCGGTGACCGGTCACTGCACGTCACCGGGACCGTGCTGACGGTCGACGGCGGAACCACTGCGGGCCTGAAGCCGATACGGGCCGCCACCACCTCGTAGCACCACCCATGGATGGAGGACGACGATGTCCAGCCAAGCCGACACGCTCTACCCGCCCGAGGGCCTCGGCGCGCCGAAGGACCGACAGGGGCACACAGGCAGCGCCCTGAACCTCCCGCCGGGCACCGAGATCTTCTCCGCCGACAACCACATCTCGCTGGCGGAGGACATCTTCGTCGAGAGGTTCCCCGAGCGGCTCAAGGACCAGGCACCGCGCATCTGGTACGAGGACGGCGCCTACGAGTTGGGGATGGGCGGGAAGTCGTTCCTGCCCAAGGAGTTCAGCAGCGTCCTCATGCAGTACGACCCGCTCATGGGCGCCGGCACGGACAACCTCGACGGCCGTCTGGAGGAACTCTCCTCGGACGGCATCGACAGGGAACTCGCCTTCCCCAACGCGCTGTTGGCGATGTTCTTCTACCCGGACCCCGAGGTCCGGGAGCTGACCTTCCGGATCTACAACGAGTACCTAGCGGGCCTGCAAGAACGCTCCCAGGGCCGCTTCTACGGGGTCGGGCTCATCAACTGGTGGGACGGGCCGGGTGCGCGCAGGACCCTGGAGGAGCTCAAGAGCCTCGGGATCAGGACGTTCCTGATGCCGCTGTCGGCGGGGAACGACCTGGAGGGCAACCCCGTCGACTACGCGAGCACCGCCATGCGCCCCGTCTGGGAGGCGATCGAGGAGGCCGGGCTCCCCGTCTCGCACCACATCGGGGAGAGCACGCTGAAGGCCCCCTGCGAGTCCAACGCGATCGCCGTCGGCATGGTCGTCAACGTCTCGCCGTTTCGGGAGGTGTGGGCGAAGTACATCTTCGGCGGCGTCCTCGACCGTCATCCGGGCCTGCGCATCGGGTGGTTCGAGGGTGGGGCGAACTGGGTGCCCTCCGCTCTCCAGGACGCCGAGCACATCCTCGCCTCCTACCGGCACATGCTGGACCGCCCGCTGGAGCACGACATCCGGCACTACTGGGACCACCACATGTACGCGTCGTTCATGGTCGACCCGCTCGGGCTCAGGCTGCTGGAGGACATCGGGGCGGACCGGGTCATGTGGTCCGCCGACTACCCGCACAACGAAAGCACGTTCGGCTACTCGGAGAAGTCGGTCGCCATGGTGGTGGACGCCGTCGGTCCCGAGCAGGCCGCCCGCATCGTCAGCGGCAACATCAAGGAATACCTCGGCCTGTAGCTCAACGACCTTGTTACGGAGGCGGGTATGACCGTCATCGACATCCCGTCCGAACCCGACCTGGCCCGTATGGGCCGTGAACGCGGCGCGAAGCTGCGGGCCGCCATGGCCCAGCAGGGCGTCGACGCCCTGATCCTGCTCGGCAACACCGCGGTGAGCTACGCGACCGGGGTGAGCTGGCCGCTCGGCGACTCCGGTCTGGCCCACGCCGACCGTCCTGTCGCCGTGGTCGTGGCGGACGACCCGTGGGCCCATCTGTTCATGCCGTTCCGCGAGGGCACCTCCGCCGAGTCGCCGCTGCCCTCCGACCACGTCCATCCGCCGGTCTATCTGGAGTACGACGAAGGGGTACGGACCTTCGCGGGCGTCATCTCCGACCTCGTGCCCGCCGGAGCGACGGTGGCGGCCGACGAGCTGACCGGGGCGATGCGCAGAGCGGAGAAGTCGCTCTTCCCGGGCGGGCCTCCGAGTGACGCCGCACTCGTCCTGGCGGCGGCGAAGCTGATCAAGACCCCCGACGAACTGGCCTGCATCCGTACCGCCCTGCGGATCACCGAGCGGGCCATGGCCGACATCGCGGGGTCCCTGGCGCCCGGGATGCGCCAGATCGACCTGTCGGCCGGCTTCGTCCGCCAGGCCTACGAGCACGGCGCCCAGGCGAACGTACTCGACCCCATCTGGCAGGTGATGCCGGAGTCCAGGGAGGCCGGCGTGTGGACCACCCACGGCGACCTCGCCCTTCCACTGCTGACGACCGAGCGGGAGCTGGCCAGGGGCGACGTGCTGTGGACCGACGTGAGCATCGGCTACGCCGGATACTGCTCGGACTTCGGCCGGACCTGGATCGTCGGGCAGGATCCGGACCCGCGCCAGCAGGCACAGTTCGGCAGGTGGTGGGAGATCCACTCCGCGGTGAAGAACGTACTGCGGGCGGGCGCCACCGCCTCCGACCTCACCCGGGCCGCCATCACCGCGAACGGCGGTACGAAGCCCTGGCTCCCCCACTTCTACCTGGCCCACGGCATGGGCACCGACCCCGCCGAGATGCCCTTCGTCGGCACCGACCTGGGCGAGGAGTTCGACGAGCAACTGGTGCTCCAGGCAGGCATGGTGCTCGTTCTCGAACCCGTCGTCTGGGAGGACGGCACCGGCGGCTACCGCAGCGAGGAGGTCCTCGTGATCGAGGACGAGGGCTTCACGGCCCTGACCGACTACACCTACGCCCCCTATGGCCACTGAGGTCCTGCCGGACGACCGCGCTCTCCGCCTCGGGCGGCGGGAACGCGCGCTGGCACACATGGAAGCCCACGACCTCGACATCCTCGTCCTCGCCCGCATGGCCAACGTCCGTTACGTCACCGGGTCCCCGGGGCTCTGGACGGCGGGGACCCATCCCTTCTTCCCCGGCGCAGTGGTGGTCCGCGCGACCGGAGCCGTCCACGCCCTCATGACCTGGGACGAGGGGGTGCCCGACGACATCCCCCGGGAGCACCTCTACGGCCTGACCTGGAACCCCATGAACTGGGTGACCGCACTCCAGGGCATCGAGGGAACGGCCACGGCACGGCGGGTGGGCACGGACACCATCTCGCCCACCTTCGCCCAACTGCTGCCCTACGCCTTCCCCGCCGCCGAGCTGGTCGACGGTGAACCGGCCATGCGTGCCGCCCGCCAGGTCAAGACGCCCGAGGAGGTGGTGGCCCTCAGGGAGGCCGTCGGAGTGGCCGAGGCCAGTCTGGCCAAGGCGGTTGCCGAGCTGCGGCCGGGCGTCACCGAGCAGCACCTGTCCGGCGTACTGCTGGAGGCAGCCGCAGCCGGAGGCGTGAGCACCCCCGCGACCCAGGAGGTGGCCTGGGTGACCTCCCGGGAACACCCGTGGCGGAAGGTGAACGGTGACCGGCGGGTGGGCGCGGGCGACCTCGTGGCCTTCACCTCGGGAGTGGTGGCCGGTGGATACATCGGCGAGGTCGCGCGTACGTGGCCGGCCGAAGGCGGGAACCCGGGTTCCCTGTACGGGCGGTGGGACGAACTGTGGGCCCGGCTCCTCGACGCCTGCCGTCCCGGCGCACCGGCCGACGACCTGCTAGCCGCCTACGACACGGTCGGCGAGCCGCTGCCCCCGATGCCCGTCGCCCGTGGCCTGGGCCTGGGTTTCGACCCGCCCGTGGTCGCCTCCGGCCTGCCGGCCACGGCCGCCGAGGAAAGGCTCGAACCCGGCATGGCGCTGGCCGTCACCGGCTACGTCTGGCAGGAGGGCGTAGGAGCCGTCCTGGGACGGCAGGCCGTGCTGATCACCGACGACGGAGCCGAGCTGCTCACGTCGAGCCCCGTCTGGAAACCCTAGTCCGGCGGGTCGGGGCCGGAGCCCCACGACCCCGACCCGCCCTCGCACAGCCGGGGAAAGGACCCCAGTACATGGCTGACACCACGCGTCCCTCGGCGGAGGAGATCATCCGCTACGAGAAGGACCCCAAGACGAAGATCGCCACGCTCACCCTGGACCGGCCCGACGCCCTCAACGCCCCTACCGCGGCGGCCCGGTTGCGCTTCGCGCAGCTGCTGCACCGGGCCAACGTGGACGACGAGGTGAAGGTCCTGGTGATCCGGGGCGTCGGCGACGACCTCGGCTCGGGCGCCGACATCGCGGAGACGATGGAGATGCACGCCGCGCCCACCGCCGGACCGCTCCTGGCGGAGCAGGGCATCGGCGAGGACGACGACGTCCGCTATCCGCCCAAGGACTCCTACCGCTACGGCGGCACCCCCGCCCAGTGGTACGCGACTCCCCCGGGCGGCTGCCGCAGCCTCCAGGACTTCAAGAAGATCAGCATCCTGGAGGTCAAGGGCTACTGCTACGGCTGGCACTTCTACCAGGCCGCCGACGCCGACCTGGTGATCTCCTCCGACGACGCCCTCTTCGGCCATCCCTCCTTCCGGTACATCGGCTGGGCGCCCCGGATGTGGACCTGGGCGCAGACGATGGGCCTGCGGAAGTTCCAGGAGATGGTCTTCACCGGCAGGCCGTTCACCGCGCAGGAGATGTACGAGTGCAACTTCCTCAACAGCGTCGTCCCCCGGGGCGAGTTGGAGGCGGAGGTGGAGAAGTACGCACTGGCCTGCGCGCGCACCCGGCCAACCGACACGGTGTTCATGCAGAAGGTCTTCTTCGAGATCTTCAAACAACACCAGGGCGAGTACATGGGCTCGCTGCTCACGGGTCTCTTCGAGTCGATCGGTGGCATCGCCAGGGCCGACGGCAACGACCTGATGCTCGACGAGGAGACGGTCGACGGGGGGATCGCCAACGCGGTCAGGGGCAATGACGACCGGTTCCCGCCGGACTTCCGCCTCAGCAGGTCGGGACGCAAGCGGGAAGACGGCGGCTCATGAGTGCGGCTCCCGTCGAACCGCCGCTCAGCGGCTGTCTCGTCGTGGACCTGTCCACGGGCATCCCCGGCGCCTACTGCACGAAACTGCTGGCCGACGGCGGTGCGGAGGTCGTCAAGGTCGAGTCGCCGCAAGGCGATCCGCTACGACGGTGGTCGGCGTCCGGCGCCACGATCGAACCCGGCGACGACGGCGCCCTGTTCAGCTTCCTGGCCTGCTCGAAGGAGAGCGTGGTCGGCGAACCGGACCTGATACGAGGGCTCCTGGAATCGGCGGACGTCGTGGTGTGGTCGCCGGGCTCGCCGCTGTCCCCGCAGGAGATCCACCGCACCCACCCTCACCTCGTGGTCACGTCGATCACGCCGTTCGGTCTTGAGGGACCGTGGCGCGACCGCGCCGCCACCGAGTTCACCCTCCAGGCCTGGTCCGGCGGCATCATCGGACTGGGGCGCGGCGCGCCGGACCTGGCGCCGGTCTTCGTCGGGGGCCGGGCCGGTGACTGGGTGTCAGGGGCGTACGCCGCCGCCGCGACGATGGCGGTACGACTGCGCACGCCCGGCACGGGCGAACTGGTCGACCTCTCCATGCTCGAAGCCCATGTCCTGTCCCTGACCTACCACCCGGTGACGTTCTGGGACATGCTGGACCGCCCGTGGCAGCGGACCCGCAGACTGAACATGCCGGGCGTGGCCACCGCCAAGGACGGACTCGTGGCGCTGGGCTGTTCGACGGCCCAGCAGTTCTTCGACTTCTGTGCGATGGTCGGCCACCCCGAGTGGATCGACGAGAAGAACCCCTTCTCGATAGTCCAACGGGCCACCGAGGTCGCGCCGGTCGTCCAGGAGTGGATCTCCGGCCGGACGGTCGCCGAGATCCGCGAGCTGGCCACGGCGTTCCGCATCCCCAACTCCGCTGTGGTCAATGGTGCCAACGCTCCGGGCATGGACCACTTCGAGGCGCGCCGGAGCTTCCTGCCCAACCCGCGCGACGGCTTCCTCCAGCCCGCTCCTCCCTTCCGCCTGGAGCCCGCCCGACTACGGCCCGCGGCCCCGGCTCCCCGCCTCGGCGAGCACACCGAGAGCCGCCGGGTCGCACAGCGCGCGCCTGGCAAGGAGGACACCGGACTGTCGTTCAGCGGCCTGAGGGTCCTGGACATGACGGCCTTCTGGGCCGGCCCCTCCTGCACGCACGCCCTCTCCCTGCTCGGCGCCGAGGTGATCCACCTGGAATCCACCTCGCGACCCGACGGAACCCGCCTGATCGCGGGCGTACCGCCGTCCGTGGACCAGTGGTGGGAGAGGTCGCCGATCTTCGCGGGCCTCAACACCGGCAAGAAGAGCCTGACGCTCGACTTCCGGACCGAACAGGGCCGGGACCTGCTGCGCAGGCTCGCCGCGACCTGTGACGTGATCGTCGAGAACTACACCCCGCGGGTCCTGGACCAACTCGGCCTGGACTACGAGGCGGTACGCGCCGCCCGCCCCGACACCATCATGGTCCGCATGCCCGGCTTCGGCCTCGACGGACCGTGGCGCGACAACGCCGCCTTCGCCTACGTCATCGAGGACGCGGCAGGACTGACCTGGCTCACCGGCCACCCCGACGGGAATCCGGTCGAGCCCTACTCGATCGGCGACCCGAACGCGGGCGTCCACGCGCTGAACGGCCTCCTGCTGGCCCTGGAGCACCGGCGCCGCACCGGCGAAGGAGCGCTGGTGGAGGCGGCGATGGTCGACGCCGCGCTCAACGTGGCCGCCGAACAGGTCATCGAGTACTCGGCCTACGGCGCGCTCCTTGAACGGGCCGGGAACCGGGGACCGACGGCGGCCCCGCAGAACCTCTATCTCACCGCGGACACCGACGAGTTCGGCGGCAGGGACTCCTGGGTGGCGATCGCCGTGGCCACGGACGGCCAGTGGGAGGCGCTGAGCGACGCCCTCGGCCGCCCCGACTGGACGATGGACCCGGACCTGTCCACGGTCGACGGGCGCCACTCGCACCACGACGCCATCGACGGGCATCTCGCGGCCTGGTGCGGTGAGCGCGGCGCGGACGAGATCGTCGACCGTCTCTGGCCGGCCGGTGTCCCGGTGGGCAAGGTACTGCAACCGCACCGCCAGGCCGAGTTGGAGCAGTTGCGGTTCCGCGGCTTCTTCGAGGAGGTCGACCACCCCGTCAACGGCCCCGCTCGCTACAGCACTTGGCCGGTACGGCTCTCCCACGACCGCGTACGCCGTGCCCCGCTGCTCGGCGAGCACAACCACGCCCTGCTGACCGAACTCGGGCTCACGGAGCGGGAGATCGCCGCGCTGGAAGCCGACGGGATCATCGGCCGGACACCGACCCGCTAGAACGAAGAAGAAAGGAAGGAACAAATCGCGATGACACCACGGATCGGCATCGGGATGATGCTCGCGAGCACGGTGGACAGCACCAGCGTGGTCGTCGTCCGCTGGGCAGCAGGAGACCGGCAAGTGACCTGCGGAGGCGCGCCGATGGTCGACCCCGCACAGGACGACCCCGGCACCGGACAGCCCCTCGACCCCGCCCAGTCGGCCGGAACCCTCCTCGGCAAGCGCTACGCCACCGAGGACGGCACGGTCGAACTGCTGTGCACCAGACCCGGCCAGGGCACCCTCGCCCTCGGCGGCGTGCCCCTGACCGTGAAGAGCGCCAAACCGTTGCCCGCATCGGACTGACGCGCACGAATCTCACGATGCTCCTCGACATGGCGGCCGAAGGGTTCGGCGACATCGCGGTCGCCGCGAAGCCGCTGACGGCGCCCGCGAGGACCAGAAGTCCTAGGAGAACGGGGAGGGGACGGAAGGGGCGGCGGACACCGGTACTGGTTTCTGGAGATGCCGACATCTCGGTCTCTCTCAGTTGGGCGGTGGGGAGTGAGCGCCCTGCTCTGAAGGTCTCTCCGACGGAAGGAACGGAAGGAACCGGCCCGGGGACTGGGCCGCTGCTCCCGATGGGAGGACCGGTTCGACTCGGAGCGTGAGAGCGCCCTGGACCGGCGGCCAAAGACAGGTCCCGCTGAGTGGTGAGGGACCGTCAGGGGCGCCTCGGGGGCCGGCGGCTCCCTTGCTCCACCTCGATCAGCCCCCTAGCCTGATTTTGTGCCGCAAATAAACAAAGCCCGAACGCACAACGCCGTGCCGGGCCACGACCTCACCCGGCTCCGCCTCGCCCTCACCGTGTTCTTCGCCCTCGACGGCTTCGTCTTCGCCGGCTGGGTCGTCCGTATCCCGGCCATCAAGGAACAGACCGACGCCTCCGCCGGCGCCTTGGGCCTCGCCCTCCTCGGCGTCTCCGGCGGAGCCGTCGTCACGATGATCCTCACCGGCCGCCTCTGCCGGCGCTACGGCAACCACCGGGTCACCGTCGCCTGCGCCGTCCTCCTCTGTCTCAGCGTCGCCCTGCCTCCGCTGACCCACTCCGCCCCGGCACTCGGCGCCGTCCTGCTGATCTTCGGCATGGCCTTCGGCGGCATCAACGTCGCCTTCAACAGCGCCGCCGTCGACCTGGTGCGGGTCCTGCGCCGGCCGATCATGCCCAGCTTCCACGCCGCGTTCAGTCTCGGCGGCATGATCGGCGCCGGGCTCGGCGGACTCGTGGCCGGGGCGCTGTCCCCCACGCGACACCTGCTCGGCCTCACCGTGATCGGACTGTTCGTCACCGCCCTGGCGGGCCGCACCCTGCTGCGCATCCAGCCTCCGGCAGCACCGGAGAGCGCGGTACAGACAGAGCAGAAGGAAGCGGTGCCGCAGCGCCTGGACACCCACACCCGTGGACTCGTCATCGTCTTCGGTCTGATCGCCCTGTGCACGGCCTACGGCGAAGGTGCCCTCGCCGACTGGAGCGCCCTGCACCTCGAACAGGATCTGCACGCCTCTCCGGGCGTCGCGGCCGTCGGCTACTCCTGCTTCGCGCTCGCCATGACCATCGGCCGGCTCACCGGTACGAGGCTGCTCGAACGGCTGGGCCAGACCCGTACGTTGATATCCGGCGGTTCGACCGCGGCCGTCGGCATGCTCCTGGGTGCGCTCGCCCCGTCCCTGTGGGTGGCGCTCGTCGGCTTCGTGATCACCGGGCTCGGTCTCGCCAATCTCTTCCCCGTCGCCGTCGAACGCGCGGGCGCGCTGGCAGGCCCCGACGGAGTCGCGGTCGCGTCCACGCTCGGCTATGGCGGCATGCTTCTGGGGCCACCCGCCATCGGGTTCATGGCGGAGTGGTTCTCACTCCCCGCCGCCCTCACCAGCGTCGCGGCACTGGCCGCGACGGCAGCCGTGATCGGCTTCGTCACCCGGCGTGCGACATCGGTGTCGTGATGTCCGGGGCCGAGACTTCCCCAGGGTGTCGTGGCCGCCGCCGACGACCGTTTCGACACACGGGCCGGACGGTTTCGTCCCGGCGGCGCGCGGACAACGCCGTGCCGCCGGGGTCACGCACGATGCCCAGGCCAGGGGTCACCCCGCCCGGGTTCCTCGGCTCGCAGGGTCGCCCCCGGCCCAGGCCCCCCGGTCCCGGCCCTCGTGGGCTCAGCCCTCGGCCGGGGCCAGCACCACGAAGTCCGCGTTCGCCGGATCGAGGCACACGGCCAGCCGGCCGACACCCTCCGCGTCCACGGGCCCCATCTGCACACTGCCGCCGTGCTTGGTGACCTCGGCGACCGCGGCGTCGCAGTCGGTGACCGCGAAGACCGGATGCCAGTACGGCCGCCCGTCCGCCAGGGCGAGATCCTCCTCGCGGACCTGCATGAGGCCGCCCTGCATACGCTCCTCGGGAAGCCCGGGAGCGGTGATGAGGGTGTACGCGCCCCCGCCGCCCGGCATCTCCATCTCGCTGTACCACCAGTCGAAGACACCGCCGTAGAACTCCTTGGCGGCAGCCGCGTCACGCGTGTACAGCTCGGTCCAGGTCAGGGAGCCCGGTGCGTCGGCCAGCTCGAACCCCGAGTTCTTGCCCGCCTGCCAGACCGCGAACTGGCCCCCCAGCGGGTCGCTGAACTGGGCCATCCGCCCCCAGTCGTCGAGGTCTCTCGGCGCCAGCCGCACCGTGCCGCCCGCGCGCTCCACGGCCTGGGTCGTGGCGTCCGCGTCGGTGACGCTGTAGTAGATCATCCAGGCCGAGCGAGCGCCTTCCTCCGTCAGCTTGCCGAGCCCGGCGACGACCTTGCCGTCCTTCCGGAACATCCCGCCTTCCATGTCCTCCCCCGCGCCCATGGACTCGTACTCCCAGCCGAGCACAGCGCCGTAGAAGGCCGCGGCGGCGGGGACATCGGGGGTACCGAGGTCGAGCCAACAGGGGGAGCCGGGAGCGAGGTCGGTGGTGATCACGGCGATTCCCTTTCGCAGATCGTTGTGCCATCAGCCTGACACCCACCACTGACAATCGCGCGTCGGCGCTTCACGGCACGGCCCGCACCACCGCGCAGCCAACAGTCGCTCCCTGCCCACGACCACGCCACGAAACCCGGTTGCCGGACCGCAGCACCCCTGCGAGAGTCCCGGCCATGTCCGCTTCCCCCGCACCCTCCCCCACGCACTTCACCGCGTACGACGGAACCGAGCTGGCCTGTCGAGTGCTCGGCGAGGAGCGGGACGGGCCGCCGCTGGTCTGTCTGCCCGGCGGCCCGATGCAGGACTCCGTCTATCTCGGGGACCTCGGAGGCCTGTCCGCGCACCGCCGCCTGATCATGCTCGACCTCCGTGGCACCGGCCGCTCGGCCGTACCGCAGGACCCCGCGTCCTACCGCTGCGACCGCCTCGTCGCCGACGTCGAGGCCCTGCGCGAGCACCTGGGCCTCGACCGGCTGGACCTGCTCGGCCACTCCGCCGGCACGAACCTGGCCCTGCTGTACGCCGCCCGTCACCCCGAGCGCGTCGGCAGGCTCGCGCTGATCACCCCGAGCGTCCTGGCACTCGGCATCACCATCGCCGGGGACGTCCGCGTCGCGACGGCACGACTGCGCCGGGACCAGCCCTGGTTCCCGGAGGCGTTCGCGGCCCTGGAGGCGCTCGTCGCCGGACAGGCGAGCGCCGACACCTTCCAGGCCATCGCCCCCTTCTGGTACGGCCGTTGGGACGAGGCCGCCCGCGCCCACCGCGCCGCGGAGGACCGGCAGCGCAACGACGAGGCCGCGGCCGTCTTCGCCTCCGAGGGCGCCTTCGACCCGGCAGCCACCCGGGCGGCACTCGCCCGCCTCGCCTCACCGGTCCTCGTACTGGCCGGGGAGGTCGACCTCAACTCCCCACCACCCGCGATGACCGAGATCCCGGGCCTGTTCCCGCACGCCGAACTGATCGTCCAGCCCGGCGCCGGACACTTCCCGTGGCTGGACGACGCGAAGCAGTTCGCGGCGACCGCCGAAGCGTTCCTGAGCTAGGCCGACAGGACCTGGCGAACCACCGCAATCCCGAATGGAGACCGCATTGATCGAGACCGCGCGATTCATGGAAATCCTCGACACGGAGGGCCAGTTGCTCGCCGCTGCCGCCGAACGGGCGGGCACCGGAGCCAAAGTGCCGACCTGCCCGGGCTGGGCGGTGCGCGACCTGGTGCTGCACACAGGTGCGGTGCACCGCTGGGCAACCGCGTACGTCGCCGAGCGGCACACGTCGCCGTCCCCCTTCGGCGACCTGCCCGACCTCGACGGCAGCGCGCTGCTCACCTGGTTCCGGGAGGGCCATCGCACCCTCGTCGACACCCTCGCCTCGGCCCCGCCCGACGTCGAGTGCTGGAGCTTTCTGCCCGCCCCCTCGCCCCTCGCGTTCTGGGCCCGTCGCCAGGCCCATGAGACGGCCGTCCACCGGGTGGACGCCGAGTCCGCCCTCGGCGTCGCGCCCACCCCGCTCGCCCCGGACTTCGCCGCTGACGGCATCGACGAGCTGCTGCGCGGCTTCCACGCCCGCGCGAAGAGCCGAGTCCGCACGGACGAGCCCCGGACACTACGGGTCCGGGCGACCGACAGGGACGACGCGGTGTGGACCGTACGACTGTCGTCGGAACCCCCGGCGGCCGAACGCACCACCGGTCCGGAGGCGGATTGCGAGGTGACCGGCCCGGCCGCCGCCCTCTACCTGGCCCTGTGGAACCGGCAGCCGTTCCCCGCCGTGACCGGCGACCCCGCGCTCGCCGCACTCTGGGAGGAGAAGTCCGCCGTCATCTGACACCGACCGGAGTTTGTTGCGTCAACATTAAATGCTCTTGCATTCAATGCATGCGCATGTACTGTCTTCGTCATGACCTCTCCGCTCACCACCCCAGCGTCCGACGGACGCTGGACTCCCCGCCTGTGGGGCACCCTGCTGGTGCTCTGCGCCGCGATGTTCCTGGACGCGCTGGACGTGTCGATGGTCGGCGTCGCGCTCCCGTCCATCGGCTCCGAACTCGGCCTCTCCACCTCGACGCTGCAATGGATCGTCAGCGGCTACATCCTGGGATACGGCGGACTCCTGCTCCTCGGCGGCAGGACCGCCGACCTGCTCGGCCGCCGTCAGGTGTTCCTGGTGGCCCTCGGTGTCTTCGCGCTGGCCTCGCTGCTCGGCGGACTCGTCGACTCGGGCCCGCTGCTGATCGCCAGCCGCTTCATCAAGGGACTCAGCGCCGCCTTCACCGCCCCGGCCGGCCTGTCCATCATCACCACGACCTTCGCCGAAGGCCCGCTGCGCAACCGGGCCCTGTCCATCTACACCACCTGCGCGGCCACCGGCTTCTCGATGGGTCTGGTCCTCTCCGGCCTGCTCACCGAGGCGAGTTGGCGCCTGACCATGCTGCTGCCCGCGCCGGTCGCCGTACTCGCCCTGATCGCGGGCCTGAAGCTGCTGCCGCGCAGCGCACGCGAGAAGGACCACAACGGCTACGACATCCCCGGCGCGATCCTCGGCACCGCCTCGATGCTGCTGCTGGTCTTCACCGTCGTCCAGGCCCCGGAGGTCGGCTGGGGCTCGGCCCGCACGCTGCTCTCCTTCCTCGCCGTCGCCGTGTTGCTGACCGTCTTCGTCCGCGTCGAGCAGCGCTCCGCCGGACCGCTGATCCGGCTCGGCGTGCTGCGCTCAGGACCCCAGATCCGCGCCCAGCTCGGTGCGATGGCGCTCTTCGGCTCGTACGTCGGATTCCAGTTCCTGGTCACCCTGTTCCTCCAGTCGCTGCTCGGCTGGTCGGCGCTGCACACGGCGCTCGCCTTCCTGCCCGCAGGCGCCATCGTCGCCCTGTCCGCGACGAAGATGGGGGCGATCGTCGACCGGTTCGGCACCCAGCGGCTGATCGTGACGGGCTTCGCCCTGATGATCACCGGGTACGCCCTGTTCCTGCGCGTAAGCCTCGACCCGAGCTACGTCACCCTGATCCTGCCGTCGATGGTGCTGATCGGCGGGGCCTTCGCACTGGTCTTCCCGTCGCTCAACATCCAGGCGACGAACGGCGTCGACGACCATGAACAGGGCATGGTCTCCGGCCTGTTGAACACCTCGGTCCAGGTGGGCGGCGCGATCTTCCTGGCCGTCGTGACGGCGGTCGTCACCGCGGGCACGCCCGACAACCCCTCACCGCAGGCGGTCCTCGACGCCTACCGCCCCGGCCTGATCGTGGTGACGGGCATCGCCCTCGTCGGCCTGCTGGTCACACTCCCCGGGCTGCGCACCCGGAGGCCGAGCCAGTCCGTCGTCGTCGCCAAGTCCCTTCAGCAGCAGGAGAACACGACCACCGAGAGCGTGGCTGCCCGCGACTGATCGGAGAGCCTCTCCAGCGTCCGTGCCCGGCCGGGGCTGCTTGCCCGGCCGGGCATCCGCCTGTTTCACTCACCGGATGGACAACTACGGGGGACATCTGGGGCAGGGCCGTACGCGAGGCTCCCAGGCTCGGCGGGACGCGGTCACCGTGGAGATCGGATACGCCCTGTGCAGCGCCCTGTTCCTGGCTGCCGTCGTCTTCGGGGTGGTGGCCGGACCGGCGTGGGTCTTCGAACTGTCGGACGGCCCCCAGGACACGCTCGTCGCCTCGGGCGCGACGCTGGGCACCGTCCTCTTCGTGGTGCGCGTGGTGAGCGTACTGAACCGCTTCACCCGCGAGACCGACGACAGTGTCGCCACTCAGCCGAGCCAGCCCGGCCTGACCAACCCCGACTCGTAGGCCAGCACGACCAGTTGGGCCCGGTCGCGGGCGCCCAGCTTCACCATCGTGCGGCTCACATGGGTCTTGGCGGTGAGAGGGCTGACGACCAGACGGCGGGCGATCTCCTCGTTGGACAGGCCGATGCCGACCAGCGCCATCACCTCCCGCTCCCGTTCGGTGAGCCGGGTCAGGGCGTCGGCGGCGGCCGGTTCCTTCGAGCGGGCGGCGAACTCGCCGATCAGGCGCCGGGTGACCCCGGGCGAGAGCAGCGCGTCGCCCGCGACCACCGCCCGTACGGCGCGCAGGAGTTCGTCCGGCTCGGTGTCCTTGACCAGAAAGCCGGAGGCACCGCAGCGGATCGCCTCGAAGACGTACTCGTCGAGTTCGAAGGTGGTCAGCATGACCACCCGGACGTCGTTCAGTGCCGCGTCGTCGGTGATCCGGCGGGTCGCGGCCAGCCCGTCCAGCACGGGCATCCGAATGTCCATCAGGACGACATCGGGGCGCAGTTCGCGTACGCCACGCAGCGCCTCCTCCCCGTCGGCGGCCTCGCCCGCCACCTCGATGTCGGGCTGTGCGTCGAGCAACGCCCTGAACCCCGCGCGGACCAACGACTGATCGTCGGCGAGCAGTACACGGATCACCGGTCCCCCTTCACCGTCGTCACCTTGAGCGGCAGCACCGCCAGCACCCGGAAACCGCCGTCCGCGCGCGGCCCCGCCTCGATCGTGCCACCGAGGGCGGCGGCCCGCTCCCGCATCCCGGCCAGCCCGTTCCCGCTGCCGCCCGCGTCTGCGCCGGTCGCGGGCCCGTCGTCGTCGACGCGCAGCCGCAGGACGCCGTCCGCCGCATCGACCCGTACGCGCGCGTGCCGCGAACCGGAGTGCCGTACGACATTGGTGAGGGCCTCCTGGACGATCCGGAAGGCGGCCAGATCGGCACCCGGCGACAGCTTCGGCGCCTCGCCCCGCACCTCGACGGTCAGCCCGGCCCCCGCCGCCTGCTCCACCAGCTCGGGCAGCCGGTCGAGCCCCGGCGCCGGAGCGCGCGGCGCGTCACCCGGCGTACGCAGCGTGTCAAGCACCTGACGCACCTCCCCGAGCGCCTCCTTGCTGGCCGCCTTGATGGTGGTCAGCGCGGTACGGGCCTGCTCGGGATCGGAGTCGAGCAGCGCGAGACCGACCCCGGCCTGCACATTGATGACCGAAATACTGTGCGCGAGTACGTCGTGCAGCTCGCGCGCGATCCGCAGCCGCTCCTCGTCCGCGCGCCGCCGGGCGGCCTGGGCACGCTCGGCACGCTCCCGGTCCCACTGCTCCCGCCGCACCCGGACCAGCTCGGCGACCGCCACGATCGCCACCACCCAGGCGGCGACCACGATCTCCTGACCCCAGGCGGCGGGCTCGTCCCCGGACGGCGGCAGCCACCGGTACAGCCAGTGCGCGATCAGCACATGCCCGGCCCAGAGCATCCCGACGGCCGCCCACGCCGCCTTGCGGTGCCCGGCGACGACAGCGCTGAAGCAGCCCAGCGCGACGGTCAGGAAGACCGGCCCGTACGGATACCCGGCGCCGAGATAGACCATGGCCGCCGTCGCGGTGCCGAAGGCGACCAGTACCGGGTGCCGGTGCCGCCACAGCAGCAGTCCCGAACCGACGACGAGCAGGACGCGCGCGAAGAGGTCCAGGTCGGCGTGCTCGCCCACCTGCTGCTCGGCGGCGTACTTCGAACCGGCGAGCACGAAGACCGTCAGCAGTACGGTGGAACGCCAGGGCCACCGGCTGCCCACGTCCCGGTCCGTCCCGGGCACGCCCTGCCCGTCACCGCGGTTCCACCACGGCGGCCCCTGCCCCCACCACCGGGGCGGGCCTCCCCCGCGTACGCGCTGCTCGTCCATGTCAGCCACGCTAGACGGCACCACGCGGCGACGGCGTCCGCCGGGCGAGGTGACCAGCCGTACTCCCCGGGAAGTACGAGGCCGCCGGTCGTCTACCGCTTCTCCGGGAACACCAGCCCCACCCCGTGCGCGATCCGGCTCACGGAGTGCCGGAAGAACGTCTCCCGGTCCTCGACCACGCGGTTGAACTGGCCGAACAGCTCGAACCCGACCAGCCCGTACACCTGGGCCCAGGCCGCGACGAGCGCCGCCACCACCTCCGCCGGAAGGTCGGGGGCGAGATCGGCGGCCAACCGCTCGGCTTCCGGGCGCAGTTCGGCGGGGACCGGGGTACGCGCCACACCGACGCTGCGGTGTGCGTCCCGCACGATGCCGATCAGCAGCAGACCGACGCGCGAGGCGGCCGGCACCGTCGTGTCGGGCGCCTTGTAGCCGGGGACCGGCGAGCCGTAGATCAGCGCGTACTCGTGGGGATGCCCGAGCGCCCAGCTGCGCACCGCCTCGCACACCGCGACCCAGCGGCGCAGCGGGCCTGCGCCGGCGTCCGCGACGGCTGCGTGGGCGGTCTCGGCGGCCTGGCCCAGGGAGTCGTAGGCATCGATGATGAGAGCGGTCAGCAGGTCGTCACGGCTGGGGAAGTAGCGGTACAGCGCGGAGGAGACCATGCCGAGTTCACGGGCGACGGCGCGCAGCGAGAGCTTGGCGGCACCTTCCGCCGCCAGCTGTCTGCGCGCCTCGTCCTTGATCGCCGACGTGACCTCGATCCGGGCGCGGGCGCGGGCTCCTTGTGCGGTGCTCATACGTGCGAGTGTTCCATGTTTTCGGAGCAGTGCACACAAACGAGAGCGCCGAACTAAAAAGAGAGCAGTGCTCTTGCTTTGGATCACCGATCTCCGACAGACTGCTCTCAAGCGAGAGCAGTGCTCTCGCAAGCATCGCACTCACGCTCTCTGACCCCAGGAGGACCCCATGTCGTCGCCGTCGGCCCACTACATCAAGCCCAATGCCTTCGACCGGGCCACGAACAACCTCATCGGCTGGCTCGCACGGCGCGGCGTGAGCCTCATGGGCAGCGCCGAGCTGTCGGTGCTCGGCCGCAAGAGCGGCGAGTGGCGCAAGGTGCCCGTCAACCCGCTGCCGTACGAGGGCGGCCCGTACCTCGTCTCGGCGCGCGGCCACTCCGAGTGGGTGCGGAACATGCGCGCCGCCGGCGGCGGACGGCTCAAGGTCGGCCGCCGGGTCCAGGAGTTCACCGCGGTCGAGCTGCCGGACGCGGAGAAGACGGTCGTACTGCGCACCTACCTCAAGAAGTGGGGCTGGGAGGTGGGGCGCTTCTTCGGCGACGTCAACGCCGACTCCACCGACGCGGAACTGCTCGCCGCCGCCCCCAAGCACCCCGTCTTCCGGATCACCGTCAAACCGTGAACACCACGCGTGACCTGTACGGCGGTCAGGGCCGGTCGAGCGCGGTCAGGGCGCGCCCGGCCATCGGGTGGGTGCGCACCAGTTCGCCCAGCGAGGTGGAGCCGCGGGTGATGTCCCGGAAGGCGTTCCACGCGGGCCGGAAGCCGGTCAGGGCCGCGTGGAAGACACCGGGGCGCCGCTCGAACGCCTTCAGCATGCTGCGGCCGACGGCCATCTCGACGCCGAGCCCGGCCTTGATGGCGAACGCGTAGTTCAGGGCCTGGCGGCGCGTGTCCACGGCGTCGTGCGCCTCCGCGATCCGGACCGCCCACTCCCCCGCGAGCCGCCCCGAGCGCAGGGCGAACGAGATGCCCTCGCGGGTCCACGGCTCCAGCAGGCCCGCCGCGTCACCGCAGACCAGCACCCGGCCGCGCGAGAGCGGCGAGTCGTCGGCACGGCAGCGCGTCAAGTGGCCGGAGGAGATGCTCGGTTCGAAGCCGGCCAGCCCCAGCCGGGCGACGAAGTCCTCCAAGTACCGCTTGGTGGCCGCGCCTTCACCGCGCGCGGAGATCACGCCGACGGTCAGCGTGTCCCCCTTGGGGAACACCCATCCGTAACTGCCGGGCATCGGGCCCCAGTCGATGAGCACCCGCCCCTGCCAGTCCTCGGCGACGGTCTCCGGCACCGGGATCTCCGCCTCCAGGCCGAGATCCACCTGGTCGAGTTTCACTCCGACGTGTGCTCCTATGCGGCTGGCACTGCCGTCGGCGCCCACGACCGCGCGGGCCAGCACCGTCTCGCCGCCCTGGAGCACGACGGCGACCGTCCGCCGGTCCGGGACCGCCGAGCCGTGCTGCTCGACCCGCGACACCGTGACGCCCGTACGCAGTTCGGCGCCCGCCTTCTGAGCGTGCTCGACGAGCTGCTGGTCGAACTCGGGCCGGTTGATCAGACCGAACAGCATCTGCTTGGAGCGGCGGGTGCGGGTGAAGCGGCCGTTGTTGGAGAAGGTGACCGCGTGCACCCGGTCCTGGAAGGGCAGTTCGAAACCGGGCGGCAGGGAGTCGCGCGAGGGGCCGATGATGCCACCGCCGCACGTCTTGTAGCGCGGCAGTTCCGCTTTCTCCAGCAACAGCACCGTGCGGCCCGCGACCGCCGCCGCGTACGCGGCCGAGGCCCCCGCGGGTCCCGCACCCACAACAACGACGTCCCACACCCGCGCCACGTCGTCCGCCGAAGAGTTCTCGCTGCTCACGATGGTCTGCTGCTCCTGATCCATCCGCCTGCCGCACCTGGTCCCCCCGCATCCTACGGCGGGCTTCGCCACAGTCCGCTGTGGGAGGATCACAGGACTTCCTCAGTACAACGTCGCACCCACAAGGAGCGTGCCCATGTCCTCGAATCCGGTCGCCGAGACCGTCGCCTCCCTCATGCCGAGGGCTCGGGCGGAGCTGACCGAACTGGTGGCGTTCAAATCGGTGGCGGACTTCGAGCAGTTCCCGAAGAGCGAGAGCGAGGCCGCCGCGAACTGGGTCGCTGACGCGCTGCGCGCCGAGGGCTTCCAGGACGTGGCGCTGCTCGACACCCCGGACGGCACCCAGTCGGTGTACGGCTTCATGCCCGGCCCCGAGGACGCGAAGACCGTCCTCCTCTACGCCCACTACGACGTGCAGCCGCCGCTCGACGAGGCCGGCTGGGAGACCCCGCCGTTCGAGCTGACCGAGCGCGACGGCCGCTGGTACGGGCGCGGTGCCGCCGACTGCAAGGGCGGCTTCATCATGCACCTGCTCGCGCTGCGCGCCCTCAAGGCGAACGGCGGCGTCCCGGTCAACGTCAAGGTGATCGCCGAGGGTTCGGAGGAAATGGGCACGGGCGGTCTCGAACGGTACGCCGAGGAACACCCCGAGCTGCTGGCGGCCGACTCGATCGTCATCGGCGACTCCGGCAACTTCCGCGTGGGTCTGCCGACGGTCACCGCGACCCTGCGCGGCATGACCCTCGTACGCCTCCGGATCGACACCCTCGAAGGCAACCTGCACTCGGGCCAGTTCGGCGGGGCCGCGCCCGACGCGCTCGCCGCGCTGATCCGCGTCCTCGACTCCCTGCGTGCCGAGGACGGTTCGACGACGGTCGACGGGCTCAAGGACGAGACGTCGTGGGACGGACTGACGTACGACGAGGAGCAGTTCCGCAAGGACGCCAAGGTGCTCGACGGCGTCGAACTGATCGGCTCCGGCTCGGTCGCCGACCGCATCTGGGCGCGCCCCGCGGTCACGGTCCTCGGCATCGACTGCCCGCCGGTGGTCGGCGCCACCCCGTCCGTGCAGGCGAGCGCCCGCGCGCTGGTCAGCCTGCGGGTGCCGCCGGGCGTGGACGCGGCGGCCGCGACCAAGCTCCTGGAGGCGCATCTGGCGGCGCACACGCCGTGGGGCGCGCGGGTGAGCGCGGAACAGATCGGCCAGGGCCAGCCGTTCCGCGCGGACACCGCCAGCCCGGCGTACGCGGCGATGGCCGAGGCCATGGCGGTCGCGTACCCGGGCCAGGAGATGCAGTACGCGGGCCAGGGCGGCTCGATCCCCCTCTGCAACACACTCGCCTCGCTCTACCCCCAGGCGGAGATCCTCCTGATCGGCCTGAGCGAGCCAGAGGCCCAGATCCACGCGGTGAACGAAAGCGTCTCCCCGGAGGAACTGGAACGCCTGTCGGTGACAGAGGCCCTGTTCCTCCGGAACTACGCGGCATCCTGAACCACTCGATAGAACCGAACCCCCAGGACCGCACGGCGGGCGAAGCCCCACGGCGGGCGAAGCCCCACGGCGGGCGAAGCCCCACGGCGGGCGAAGCCCCACGGCGGGCGAAGCCCCACGGCGGGCGAAGCCCCACGGCGGGCGAAGCCCCACGGCGGGCGAAGCCCCACGGCGGGCGAAGCCCCACGGCGGGCGAAGCCCCACGGCGGGCGAAGCCCCACGGCGGGCGAAGCCCCACGGCGGGCGAAGCCCCACGGCGGGCGAAGCCCCACGGCGGGCGAAGCCCCACGGCGGGCGAAGCCCCACGGCGGGCGAAGCCCCACGGCGGGCGAAGCCGCACGGCGGGCGAAGCCGCACGGCGGGTCGCGCCCCTGGCCAGGGGCGCATCCCCGTACATCGGCCGGCGTACCGCGCCGTGACTGAGGTCGCCGTGATCCGGACGGCAGGGCCGGGAACTGGCCGGCGGCCCGCCGCAGACGCGGCGGCCGCAGGCCGATCCGCGGCGGGCCGGACTCCGCTCACCCGCGTCGACCGGCCCCGGGCCTACTCCACCTCGACCTCCCCCACCGCCACTCCCGCCTCCAGATAGAGCGCGGCACCCCGCTCGCGCGCCCGCAGTGCCCCGCGCAGGCGCTCGTAGCGGACCGGCGGGAGTAGGCCGGCGGCCTCCTCCTCGGAGACGAAGCGCCAGTCGCGCAGTTCGGGGCCGGGGAGCAGCAGCCGGCCGGCCTCGGTGCTGTCGAGGCGCCCGCCGTCGAAGAGGAGGCGCAGTCCGCCGTAGCCGGGCGGCGCGGGCGGCTCCCAGTCGATGACGAGGAGACGGGGTACGTCGGTGAGGTGGATGCCGGTCTCCTCGGCGACCTCGCGGATGCCCGCGCGCGCGGGCGCCTCGCCACGCTCGACGACCCCGCCGGGGAACTCCCAGCCCGCCTTGTAGGTGGGGTCGACGAGCAGCACCCGGTCCTGCTCGTCGAACAGCAGGACCCCGGAGGCCACCGTCTCGCCGGTGGGTTCCGGGGTCTGCACGATGTCGCACACCGGCGCTGTTCCGGCGCTGACGGCTTCGGCGATCCGCACGGCCGTCTCGTACGGACTGAGGGTGCTGGTGTCGACCGGGTGGGCGTCGGCCGTGAGCCAGGACGCGAGCGCCGTCCGGTACGGCTCTATCTGGTCGTACGACCACTGCCGTACCCGTATCTCCCCGTCGGGGATGTCCGGGACCTCCCGGGTGGCTATTCGCTCGCGCAGGATCGTTTCCGCCGGGGCGAGGAGCACATGCCGGACCGTGATCCGGCGGGCGGCGAGACCGCCGAAGATCTCGTCGCGGTACTCTTGGCGCAGCAGCGTCATGGGCACCACGAGGGTGCCGCCCAGCTCGGCGAGCATGGCGGCCGCGGTGTCCACGACGAGCCGCCGCCAGATCGGCAGGTCCTGGAAGTCGCCGACCTCGGCGAGGCGCTTGGGCGGCAGCAGATGTGCGAGTGCCCCACCGATGACCTCGGGGTCGAAGAGCGTGCTGTTCGGGATCAGTTCGATCAGTTCTCGTGCGGTGGTGGTCTTCCCCGCACCGAACGCGCCGTTGACCCAGACGATCACGTTTCCCCCTCTTCTGTTGGACCCCTGAGGCTTGCCCGCTCCACCCTGCCACGGAAACCAGATCACGTTGAGGCCGCCGACACAGTGGCGCCGGTGCCCCGTCTCACGGGACACCGGCGCCACTTTCACCACGTCCGGCACGTCAGCCGGTGGTGCTGTCGCCTCCCAGCGCGTCGTCGTCCACGGCCAGGCTGTCGCTGGCGACGGTGTGGTCGAGGGCACTGAGCGTGTCGTCCACGTTCAGATCACCCAGGGCGTCGGCGCCGAGACCGTGGGACGGGGTGATCGCCGCGACGACGAACCCGGTGGCGAGGGAGGCGATGGCGAGCATGCTGCGCTTCTTCATGCCCGGATCAACTGCGGAACCGGGGCCGGGGTCACGCCCTGATCGACTCCGGCTCCGGTCCGACCCCGGTCCGACTCCAACCCGACTCCAGCCCGACTCCTGCCGAGCCACCCGGACATCGGAGGTCTGGCTGCCCGCCGGTATACGGCCTACCGTAAACGCACACCGATGACGCGGACATGACGTCATCCCATATCTCGCGAGTACGGAGGAACGTAACGATGCGTCACCTTCACACCCGCACAACCCGTCACAGAGTGATCGGAGCATTAGCCGCGACGGCTCTGCTGTTCACGGCCGGGTTCACCGCCCCGGCACTGGCCGCTCCCCCGGAAGCCACACCCGCCCTTACCGCTCCGACCGCCGGCCTGGCACTCACCCCTCCGATGGGCTTCAACAACTGGAACTCCACGCACTGCCGGGCGGAGTTCAACGAGGCCATGGTCAAGGGGATCGCGGACATCTTCGTGGCGAAGGGCCTCAAGGACGTCGGCTACGAGTACGTCAACCTCGACGACTGCTGGGCCCTGCCGCAGCGCGACGCCGACGGGAAGCTCGTGCCCGACCCCGTCCGATTCCCCAACGGGATCAAGGCGGTCGCCGACTACGTGCACGCCAAGGGCCTCAAGCTCGGCATCTACACCAGCGCGGGCACGAAGACGTGCAACAGCGCCGGCTTCCCGGGGGCGCTGGGCCATGAGTACAGCGACGCCCAGCAGTTCGCCGACTGGGGCGTCGACTACCTCAAGTACGACAACTGCAACAACCAGGGCGTGGACGCCAAGCTGCGCTACACGACCATGCGCGACGCGCTCCTGGCGACCGGCCGGCCCATCGTCTACAGCATCTGCGAGTGGGGCCAGAACAAGCCCTGGGAGTGGGCGGCGGACGTCGGCCAGCTGTGGCGTACGACCGGGGACATCAGCGACACCTGGGGTTCGATGCTGTCGATCCTCAAGAAGAACCTGCCGCTGGCCCAGTACGCAGGTCCCGGCCACTGGAACGACCCCGACATGCTGGAGGTCGGCAACGGCGGCATGACGGACACCGAGTACCGCTCCCACTTCTCCATGTGGGCGATCATGGCCGCGCCCCTTCTCATCGGCTCCGACCTGCGGTCCGCGTCCGACGCGACCTTCGACATCCTGGGCAACCGTGAGGTCGTCGCCGTCGACCAGGACCCGCTGGGCCGCCAGGGCACGGTCGTCTCGTCCGAGGGCGGCGGCTGGGTCGTCGCCAAGGAGATGGCGGACGGCAGCCGTACGGTGGCCCTCTTCAACGAGACCGGCAGCGCCAGGCGGATCGCGACGACCGCGGCGGCCGTCGGCCTGCCCGCCGCCGACGCGTACACCCTGCGCGACCTGTGGCAGCACCGCACGTACAACACCGCGGGCACCGTCTCGGCGACGGTCCCGGCACATGGCACGGTCCTCGTACGGGTGGCCGCCGACCGCCGCTGGTCCCAGTACCCGCCCGCCGTCGAACTCGCCCTGGACAACACCCTGTTGGTCGAGGCGGGCACGCCGACCACCCTCACGACGACGCTCACCGACCTGGGCCGCACCCCCGCCACGCGCGTCTCGGTCGCTCTAACGGCCCCCGAAGGATGGACAGTTCGGGCGAAGTCCCCGACCGACGCCCCCGTCGTACGACCCGGCGGGTCCCTGCGCACGAGGTGGACGCTCACACCTGCACAGGGGACACCCCCAGGCTCGTACGACCTTGCGCTCAGGGCGAGTTACCGGTCACCGGCCGGCGCACGCGTCGATAGCACGCTGCCGCTGACCGCGTCCGTGGTGGTGGCACCTCCCGCCGGCACCTCACCCCTCGGCGACCTGCCCTGGCTGTCGGCCACCAACGGGTACGGTCCCGTCGAACGGAACACCAGCAACGGGGAGAGCGCGGCGGGCGACGGACATCCGATCACCATCGGCGGTGCGGTGTACGCCAAGGGGCTCGGCGTCCACGCGTCGAGCGCCGTCGAGTTCTACACCGGGGCGGCCTGCGAGACGGTCGGCGCGGACGTGGGCGTCGACGACGAGAAGGGCGCCAACGGCACCGTCGCCTTCGAGATCTGGGCGGACGGTACGAAGGTCGCCTCCACCGGCGTCCTCACCAACGCCATGCCCGCCGAAAACCTCTCGGCGGACGTGACGGGCGCCCGCACGATCCGCCTGGTCGTGACCGACGGCGGCGACGGGATCGACTCGGACCACGCGGACTGGGCGGATGCGGTGGTGAGTTGCTGAGTCAGCCGGTCGCCGCTGCTCACGACCACTGAACCGTTTCCGCACTCAGCCGGCCCGGGAGGGAAGAGAGGGGGTGCGGGTGTCGGCCGACGAAGGACCATTCCGGCCGACACCCGCACCCACCCCACGCTCGCCTCAACCACGCCGCCCACCCTCCGCGTCAACACCAGGCCGGGAGGAGGAACGACGGACATCGGCCCAGTGAAGGACCAATCCGCCGGACCCGCACCCACCCCACGCTCACCCCAGCCACGCCGCCCTCCCTCCGCGTCAACACCAGGCCGAGAAGAGAAGCAACGGACATCGGCCCGGTGAAGGACCGTTCCGGCCGACGCCCACCCCCGAGAAGCCCCCTCAGACGCCCGCCCCAGCCGCGTCGTCCACCCTCCGTGTCAGCGCCGCCGCTGCCGCCCCGACCAGGCCCGCGTCCGTGCCCATCTGCGCCGGAACGATCTCCAGGCGCTGGACGAACGACAGGGTCGCGTAGGTCTTCAGGGCCGCGCGCAAGGGCGTGAACAGGACGTCACCCGCCTTGCCCACCCCGCCGCCGATCACGGCCACGTCGATCTCCACCAGGGTCGCGGTGGCGGCGATGCCCGCAGCGAGTGCCTGGGCCGCGCGCGCGAAGGAGGCGACGGCGACCGGATCGCCGGCCCGGGCCGCCTCGGCCACGGCGGCGGCCGAGGTGTCGCCGTCGGGGCCGGGCTGCCAGCCGTCCGCCAGGGCGCGGCGGGCGATGTTGGGGCCGCTGGCGATGCGCTCCACGCAGCCACGGGAGCCGCAGGCGCAGGGCTCGCCGTCGAGGTCGACGCTGATGTGCCCGATGTGGCCCGCGTTGCCGGTGGGGCCGGGGTGCAGCCGTCCGTTGAGGACCAGGCCGCCGCCGACGCCGGTCGAGACGACCATGCACAGCGCGTTGTCGTGGCCGCGTGCGGCGCCCTGCCAGTGTTCGGCCGCCGTGATCGCCACCCCGTCGCCGATCAGCTCGACGGGCAGACCACCGGTCACGGCCCGGACGCGTTCGACGAGCGGATAGTCGCGCCAGCCGGGTACGTTCACCGGGCTCACCGTGCCCGCGGAGGCGTCCACCGGGCCCGCGCTGCCGATACCGACGGCCGTCGCGCCTTCCCACAGCGGCGATCCCGTCAGCTCGGCGGCGACCTCCTCGACGGCGCGCATCACCGTCTCGCCGTCCTCCCGTGCGGGCGTCGGGCGCTGTGCGCGCAGCAGGATCCGGCCGTGGCCGTCCACCAGCGCTCCGGCGATCTTGGTGCCGCCGATGTCGAGCGCGGCCACGAGGTCGGTGTGCATCAGTGTCGGATCTCCCTGTCAACCACGGTAAAAGGGCAGACCGGTCTGACGGTGGGGGCGCAGTCCGGAGTTAGCGGTGGACAGTGTCTCCCGCATCTGACAACGTTGTCCAGGCTCTATGCTCGACGCCACATCCTCATACATACAAAGGGACGACGCACCCCCGGACCAGAACTTGGTCCAAGGACACGGCAGCGGATCGCCGTGGATCGCCGAATTCCCGTGGACGACAGGACAGGACAGCGCATCGTGGCCGACACCGCCCGCCGCCCGGAGAACCGCTACGGCAACCGTCCGACCATGAAGGACGTGGCCGCACGGGCCGGGGTAGGACTGAAGACGGTCTCGCGTGTCGTCAACGGCGAACCGGGCGTCACCCCGGAGACCGAACGCCGTGTCCAGGAGGCGATCGACGCGCTGGGCTTCCGCCGCAACGACAGCGCGCGCGTGCTGCGCAAGGGCAGTACGGCGAGCATCGGCCTCGTCCTGGAAGACCTCGCCGACCCCTTCTACGGCCCCCTGAGCCGTGCGGTCGAGGAGATCGCCAGAGCCCACGGCGCCCTGCTGATCAACGGATCGAGCGCCGAGGACCCGGAGCGCGAGCAGGAGTTGGTGCTGGCGCTGTGCGCACGGCGCGTGGACGGGCTGGTGATCATCCCGGCCGGTGACGACCACCGCTATCTGGAGCCCGAGCTGAAGGCGGGCGTCGCCACGGTGTTCGTGGACCGGCCGGCCGGGCAGATCGACGCCGATGTCGTCCTGTCGGACAGTTTCGGCGGCGCCCGCGACGGTGTCGCGCATCTGATCGCGCACGGTCACCGCCGGATCGGCTTCATCGGTGACATGCCCCGCATCCACACCGCCGCCGAGCGGCTGCGCGGCTATCGCGCCGCGATGGAGGACGCGGGGATACCGGTCGAGGACGCGTGGATGTCGCTCGGCGTCACCGACCCGGAGCGGGTGCGCCGCGCGGCCGAGGAGATGCTCGTCGGGCCGTCCCCGGTCACGGCGATCTTCGCGGGCAACAACCGGGTGACGGTCACGGTCGTCCGGGTCCTCGCCGAACATCGCCGCCCCGTCGCGCTGGTGGGCTTCGACGACTTCGAACTCGCCGACCTGCTCCAGCCGGGCGTCACGGTCGTAGCCCAGGACGCGGCCCAGCTCGGCCGCACGGCCGCCGATCGCCTCTTCCGCCAGCTGGACGGCACCCTGCTCACCCCGGAGCGCATCGAACTCCCGACCCGTCTGATCACCCGGGGCTCGGGGGAACTGCCCCCGGCGGACTGAGCCGCCGATGCGCACCCTGGAGTCCCTGGGCCTGGCCGAGGCCCCGCGCGACCACCCGCTCACCTATCCGGGCACTTGGCCGACCGAGTCCGGAATCCTGGACGGCGACCTCTTCCTCCCCCTCTCCTCCGACGCATCCGACGCACCCCCCTTCCCCGGCCGCGTGCCCGTCCTCGCCGTCGGCTCCAACGCCTCCCCCGGTCAACTGCGGCACAAGATGGCGGAGTTCGGCATCCGCGCACCGCTCCCGATGACCCGGGTCAAGGTCACCGGTGTCGAGGTCGGTGTCTCGGCGCATGTGAGCCTGCTCGGGTATGTCTCCGCGTCGCCCTTCAACGCCCCCGGAAACGTACGGGAGTTGTTCGTCACCTGGCTCGACACGGACCAGCTCGCCGTCATCGACGCCAGCGAGGGAGTGCCGGTGCCGACAGGCCCGTACGACCGTGCATGGCTGCCCTCCCCCGACGTGACCGTCGAGTTGGAGTCGGGCGAGCGGCTGCCCGGCGTGTACGTGTACGTCAACCGGCGCGGAGTGCTGCACGACGGGTCCGGAAGTCCGCGCCGCCATCCGGGAGAACGCCCGCTGCTCACCGAACTCCTCGCCGGATCACCGGGGTTGAGGGACCTGTTCGGCGGCACACCCGAGGAGTTCTGCACGCGGGCCCGCTTCGACCGGGACCGGTGCGAACGGGGCACCCTGCTGTTCGCGGCGGAGGGGCTGGTGGTCGCGTCCGGTCTGGAGTCGTACGTGAGGGATCAGCAGACCGGGAGTCCGGGCACCGGTTCGTCGTTTGCGCCGCCCTCGATGTAGACGTCGCTGACATAGACATCGGCGTTGCCGCTGTCGTCGTCGGTCTTCGCCCACCAGGTGTTCGTCCACTCGCCGGAGGTCTCGCGGCGGCCCAGGTCCTGCTGGCAGTAGAAATAGTTGGTGCCCGAGTAGAGGACGCCCATCTGGGTGCCGGACGCGGTGTAGGACTTGGCGGTGCGCCAGACCGAGCAGTTGTACTTGCCGCCGCCGATGGACACGCACGCGGTGGCGGGACTGGAGGTCGCGCCTTCGCTCGGATCGGTCGTGTCCGAGGCTCCGGGGGTGGCGCCCGTGGTGTCGGTTCCGGAGGTTCGCGACGGGACCGGGGGCGCGTCGTTCCCTGTGCTGGGCGTGGTCGTCGTCGGGGACGGGGGCTTTCCGGCGCCCTTGTCGGTGGGCGTCGGGGTGACGGAGGGGTCCGTGTCGGACCGGCCGGTGCCCGTGGCGGGCGTACCGACCTTGCTCTCCTGAGAAGCCACGGGCCCGTCGCTCGCCTCGCTGTCGTCGCCGTCGCCGATGAGCGCCACGGTGAGTCCGGCGGCGAGGGCGACGGTGACGGCCGCGGCGGTGAGCACCGCACGTCCCCTGCGGCGGGGGCGGGCGGAGGCGGGAGCCGGGGAGGCGAAGGTGGTCGGGTCCGCGAGGTGGTCGGCGTCCTGGTCGACGAGGGTCGCCTTGGGCCCGGCAGGGCCGTTGCCTGGTGCTCCGGCGGTCATGGGCTCGGGCAGGCCGAAGCCGGGGGACGGTTGCTGTGCGCCTTCGGGGGCGGACGGAATCTGTTCGGCGGGCCCGGAGCCCGACGGGACCGCCGGGGCGGCGGACTCCGCCGTCTCCCCCACCTGCGCCCCTGCTGCGGCGGCCCCGTGCCGTCGAAGCCCGGTCGTGGGCGTGTCCGTGGCACCGCTCGTTGCCGACGCGACCGCCTCCAGCAGGCCCCTTGCCGTCTCCGCGTCCGGGCGTTCCTCCGGGCTCTTGGCCATCAGGAGCCGCAGGACCGGGCCCAGGTCACCGGCCTGGCGGGGTTCCGGGACAGGGTCGGCCACGATCGCGGTGAGCGTGGACCAGGTCGACGTCCGGCGGAAGGGCGAGGCGCCCTCGACGGCCGCGTACAGGGTGGCGCCCAGGGCCCAGATGTCGGAGGCGGGGCCGGGGTCGTTGCCCTGGGCCCGTTCGGGCGCCAAGTAGTCCAGGGAGCCGACGAGTTCGCCGCTGCGGGTGAGGTGGGTGGCCGAGCCGTCGCCCGGGTCCTCCATCGTGGCGATGCCGAAGTCCGTGAGGACGACCCGGCCCGAGTCCTCCAGCAGGATGTTGCCGGGCTTCACGTCACGGTGCAGGACGCCGACGCGGTGGGCGGCGGCCAGCGCGTCCATGACCTGGGCGCCGATCCGGGCGACCTCGCGCGGGTCCAGGGTGCCGCGCTCACGCAGCACGTCGTCCAGGGAGAGGCCGTCCACCAGCTCCATGACGATCAGCGGGCGGCCGTCGATCTCCGCGACGTCGTGCACGGCGACGACCCCGGAGTGCCGTATTCGGGCCGCCGCGCGGGCCTCGCGCTGCATCCGCAGCCGCAGGGCGGCCAGTTCGGGTGCGGCGGCGTCCGTGAACGTGCGCAGCTCCTTGACGGCGACCTCGCGGCCGAGGACCTCGTCGACCGCACGCCAGACGATGCCCATGCCGCCGCGCCCGAGCTGGGACACGACCCGGTAGCGGCCGGCCAGCAGCCGGTCGGCCCCGTCCTTCTGCTCCACCGCCCGTGCATCCGACCGTTCTTCCGGCCGTCCGGACGTCTGTCCCTGCTCCCCCGAAGACACCGCTGCCCCGTTCCTGTGACCCACCCGTGTGTCCGTACAGACTACGGGGCGGGTGTGACGGCGGAAGATCGTGGCCGCTCTTGTGACAGGGGTGCTACCTGGGCGACGCCGTCAGGTCCGCACGCCTGGGCCGGGCGAAGCCGTCCAGGTCGGCCCTGGTCAGCCCCTCCGTCGCCCGGGTCACCTCGGCCGTGTCCAGGGCGCCGCAGTCCAGGCCGCGCAGCAGATAGCCGCTGAGGGCCTTGGCGGTGGCGGGCTCGTCCATGACGTCGCCGCCCGCGCGGTTGGCGTAGCGGGAGAGCCGGGCCGCGGCCTGTTCGTATCCCTCGCGGTAGAAGGCGAAGACGGCCGCGTACCGGGTCGGGATGTGCCGGGGGTGCATGTCCCAGCCCTGGTAGTAGGCGCGGGACAGGGCGCGCCGGGTGAGGCCGTAGTGCAGTCGCCAGGCCGCGTGGACCTGTTCGGTCGGGCCGACCGGCAGGACGTTGGTGGAGCCGTCCGAGACGCGTACGCCGGTGCCCGCCGCCGCGACCTGCATGATCGCCTTGGCGTGGTCGGCGGCCGGGTGGTCGCTGGCCTGGTACGCGGCGGAGACGCCGAGGCAGGCGCTGTAGTCGAAGGTGCCGTAGTGCAGGCCGGTGGCGCGGCCCTCGGCGGCCTGGATCATCCGGGCGACCGTGGCCGTGCCGTCGGTGGCGAGGATGGACTGGCTCGTCTCGATCTGGATCTCGAAGCCGATCCGGCCGGGAGTGAGCCCGCGCGCCTTCTCGAACTCCTCCAGCAGCCGGACCATGGCGCTGACCTGCTCGGCGTACGTCACCTTGGGGAGGGTGAGGACCAGCCCGTCGGGCAGGCCGCCGGCCTCCATCAGGCCGGTCAGGAAGATGTCGAGGGTGCGGATGCCCCGGTCGCGGACCGGCGCCTCCATGCACTTCATCCGGATGCCCATGTACGGGGCCGCCGTGCCGCTCTCGTACGCCTCGGCGATCAGCCGGGCCGCGCGGGCCGCCGTCTCGTCCTCCTCGGCGTCCGGGCGCGGGCCGTAGCCGTCCTCGAAGTCGACGCGCAGGTCTTCGATCGGCTCGCGCTCCAGTTTGGCGCGGACGCGGTCGTGGACGGCTTCGGCGAGGTCGTCGGAGAGGCCGAGGACGGCGGCGAAGGAGGCGGCGTCCGGGGCGTGTTCGTCGAGGGCCGCGAGGGCCTGGTCGCCCCAGGAGCGGATGGTGTCGGCGGCGAAGGCGCCCCCGGGGACGTAGACGGTGTGCACGGGCTGGCGGGTGCCCGGGTCGCCCGGGTAGCGGCGCTCCAGCTCCACGTCGACGGGGGCGAGGGAAGCGCTGATCTCCTCGCTGACGGCGCCCGCGAGACTCGTCGCCACGTTCTCCTGCCGGCCCTGCCCCATTCCACACCCTCCGTCTTCCGCACTGCGGAATCAACAATCCGTAGAGCGAAGCTAGCTTCCGGTCTTCACCCCGGTCAACACCGTCTCGAAAGGGGATTTCCCAAGCTCTTCCCCCTGATCACTGCTGACCCGGCATCTTCTTCCGTATTCACTGTGCAAGGTTCATCCTGATCCGAAGGGGAGGAGATCGCGTGCCGAAAGAGGTCGGAGTGACGCGTCGTCAAGGACTGAAGTCCGCGGCGGCCGTCGCCATCGCCGTGCCGCTGCTGACCACGGCGGGCTCGTCCAAACCGGCGGTCGCCGGCGAGCACCCGGGCGCCCTGAACGTCATGACGTTCAATGTGCGCTTCGCGACGGTCGTCGACGACACACCGCGCTGGACCGTGCGCAGGCCGGTGATGCGGGAGTTGCTGCGCCGCGAGCGCCCCCACGTCATCGGCACCCAGGAGGGGCTCTACCAGCAGGTGCGCATGATCGAGAAGGACCTCGGCGGGCACTACGACTGGATCGGCACCGGCCGCGGGGGTGGCAGCAAGGACGAGTTCATGGCGGTCTTCTACGACACCCGCAGACTCGACCCGATCGAGTTCGACCACTTCTGGCTGTCCGACACCCCGTACACGATCGCCTCCAACACCTGGGGCGCGGACTGGCTGCGCATGGTGACCTGGGTGAAGTTCGCCGATCTCGCCGACGGAGGGCGGGAGTTCTATGTCCTCAACACCCATCTGGACAGCGTCAGCCAGTACGCCCGGGAGCGCTCCGCGAAGCTCATCGGCGAGACGATCGCCGGTTGGGACCCGTCGGTGCCGGTCGTCGTCACCGGCGACTTCAACTCGGCCGCCCACGACAACCGGGTGTACGACCTGATGCTGGAGAACGGGCTCGTCGACACCTGGGACACGGCGGACTCCCGCAGTCCGCTGTACGGGACGTTCCCCGCCTACCGGACGCCCAAGCCCGGCGGCCGGCGCATCGACTGGATCCTGTCCTCGCCCGGGGTGACCACACACTGGGCGGCGATCAACAACTTCTCCGTCGACGGGATGTACCCCAGCGACCATCTGCCGGTGCAGGCCTCGCTGACCCTGGGATGAGCCGAGGCCCCCGTGACCGTTCGTGCGGTCACGGGGGCCTCGGACGGCTCAGGACGATCAGCCCTTGCGGGTGTTGATCTCCTCGGTGAGCTGCGGGACGACGTCGAAGAGGTCGCCGACGACGCCGTAGTCGACGAGGTCGAAGATCGGGGCCTCGGCGTCCTTGTTGACCGCCACGATCGTCTTCGAGGTCTGCATACCGGCGCGGTGCTGGATCGCGCCGGAGATGCCGTTGGCGATGTACAGCTGCGGCGAGACGGACTTGCCGGTCTGGCCGACCTGGTTGGTGTGCGGGTACCAGCCCGCGTCCACCGCGGCACGCGAGGCGCCGACGGCCGCGCCGAGGGAGTCGGCGAGCGCCTCGATGATCGGGAAGTTCTCGGCGCCGTTGACGCCACGGCCGCCGGAGACGACGATCGCGGCCTCGGTCAGCTCCGGACGCCCGGTCGACTCGCGCGGGGTGCGCCCGGTGACCTTGGTGCCGGTGGCCTGGGCGGAGAAGGTGACCGCCAGGGCCTCGACCGTGCCGGCGGCCGGGGCGGCCTCGACGGCGGCGCTGTTGGGCTTGACCGTGATGACCGGGGTGCCCTTGGCGATGCGGGACTTGGTGGTGAAGGACGCGGCGAACGCGGACTGCGTGGCCACCGGACCCTCGTCACCGGCCTCCAGGTCGACGGCGTCGGTGATGATGCCGGAGCCGATGCGCAGCGCGAGGCGGGCGGCGATCTCCTTGCCCTCGGCAGAGGACGGAACCAGCACGGCGGCCGGGGACACGGAGTCGTACGCGGCCTGGAGGGCGTCGACCTTCGGGACGACCAGGTAGTCGGCGTACTCGGCGGCCTCGTGGGTGAGGACCTTGACGGCGCCGTGCTCGGCGAGCGCGGGCGCGGTGTCGGCGGCGCCGTTGCCCAGCGCGACGGCGACCGGCTCGCCGATGCGGCGGGCGAGGGTCAGCAGCTCCAGGGTGGGCTTGCGGACGGCACCGTCCACGTGATCGACGTAGACGAGAACTTCAGCCATGGGACTTCTACTCTCCTGCTTGCGGAAGATGAGGGGCGGTCTGCGAAACGGGGCTCAACGAGCCTCGAACGGGGCCTAGATGAACTTCTGGCCCGCGAGGAACTCGGCGAGCTGCTTGCCGCCCTCGCCCTCGTCCTTGACGATCGTGCCGGCCGTGCGCGCCGGGCGCTCGGTGGCGGAGTCGACCACGGAGTACGCGCCCTCCAGGCCGACCTCCTCGGCCTCCAGGTCCAGGTCGGACAGGTCCCAGGCAGCCACCGGCTTCTTCTTGGCGGCCATGATGCCCTTGAAGGACGGGTAACGCGCCTCACCCGACTGGTCGGTGACCGACACGACCGCCGGGAGGGAGGCCTCCAGCTGCTCGGACGCGGAGTCACCGTCACGACGGCCCTTGACTACGCCGTCCTCGACGGAGACCTCGGAGAGCAGCGTGACCTGCGGGACGCCAAGACGCTCGGCCAGCAGCGCCGGTACGACACCCATGGTGCCGTCGGTGGACGCCATGCCGGAGATGACCAGGTCGTAGCCGGCCTTCTCGATCGCCTTGGCCAGGACCAGGGAGGTGCCGATGGCGTCGGTGCCGTGCAGGTCGTCGTCCTCGACGTGGATCGCCTTGTCGGCGCCCATCGAAAGCGCCTTGCGCAGCGCGTCCTTGGCGTCCTCGGGACCGACGGTCAGGACCGTGATCTCTGCGTCGTCGGCCTCGTCGGCGATCTGGAGCGCCTGCTCGACCGCGTATTCGTCGAGTTCCGAGAGCAGACCGTCCACGTCGTCGCGGTCGACGGTCAGGTCATCGGCGAAGTGCCGGTCGCCAGTGGCGTCGGGCACGTACTTCACAGTGACAACGATCCTCAAGCTCACGCCGGCTCTCCTACTGCATCGTCTGTTCCGGGCTGCCTTCCTGCAGGCAGCATAGGCGCCCCAAGCGGCCGATCCCGGTCGGGGCGGCCCGCGCCCCGAACGAAATATTACTCGCCAGTACACCCACTCCGCGCCCACTAAGCAAGCGCTTTGACGTGTGACCTTCGCAACGCAGCGTAACCGGAACTCGGCGGCCTCGCAGCATCGCCAAAATCACATTGTACCGATCGGTCGAACACAAGGGGTCAGTCCCGGAGGCCGTTGAAGCGCCCCTGGTGGTAGAGCAGCGGGCGTCCGGGGCCCGCGGGATCGCCCAGCAGCACCTCGGCCAGCACGATCCGGTGGTCCCCGGCCGGCACGCGCGCGACGATCCGGCACACCAGCCAGGCGAGGACACCGTCGAGCACGGGCACCCCTTCGGGGCCCTCTCGCCAGGCGGTGGGCGCGCCGAACCGGTCGGCGCCGCTGCGGGCGAAGGTCGCGGCCAGGTCGTGCTGGTGCTCGCCGAGTATGTGCACGCCGACATGGCCGGTCCCGGATATCGCGGGCCAGCTGGAGGCGCCGGTGCTGACACCGAAGGAGACGAGCGGGGGTTCGGCCGAGACGGAGGCGAGGGAGGTGGCGGTGAAGCCGACGGGGCCGGCACTCCCCTGGGCGGTGATCACGGCGACACCGGCCGCGTGCTGCCGGAAGACGGAGCGCAGGAGGTCGGGAGAGGCGGGAACGACGGACGGAGAGGTGCCGAGGCCGGGCGTGGCCGTCATGGGCGTGTCCTTCTGCGGGAGGCGGTGAGCGGGGCGGCGACTGCTCAACGGCCCGGACAGCGCGCGCTCGCGGTGCGTACGAGATCCACATGGACTCGCGCGTGGAGAAGGAGTTCCGGAGGCATAGGGTCAGGCTGACGATAGATGGTGGGCGCAGTCAAGTGGCTTCCGGCATCTGGGAGATGCGTCACCGAACACACCATCAGGGGCGGGATCGGGATACTCGGACACCTGGCACACGTCAAACGGCCTCCCCCAGCGCGGCGATGACATCGGCCTTGCGCGGCTGCCCGGTCGCGCGCCGCACGATCCGCCCGTCGGCGTCGAGCACCAGCACGGTGGGCGTCTTCAGAATGTCGAGCCTGCGTACGAGGTCCAGGTGCTCCTCGGCGTCGATCTCGACGTGGGAGACGCCGGGGACGAGGCCGGCCACCTCCCCGAGGACGCGGCGGGTGGCCCGGCAGGGCGCGCAGAAGGCGCTGGAGAACTGGACGAGCGTCGCCCGCTCGCCGAGGCTCTCGCCCAACTCGGCCGCGCCGAGCAGCTTTCCGTCGTCGCGCCCACGCACGCGTACTCTCCCGCTCCGCCGCCGATGCAGCACTCCGAAGGCGCTCGCCGCCGCGAGCACCGCCACGCACACCACGATTCCGGTCATCCCCGATTGCAGCATTCACGTGACTGCAAAGATTCCCGCCGGCTCAAAACGTTTCCTCTGCGGAATGATCGGTTCATGGACATCGATGTGAGAGGGCCGCGCTTCGGGGCGGCCGTGACGACGGCTGTGCTGGCGGTCGTGCTGATCACCGGGAGCGCGTGGCTGTTGGGCTGGCAGACGCTGGCGTTCGCGCTGGGTGCGGCGGGCGGGGTGGGACGCTCCCCGTACGGCTGGCTGTTCCGCAAGGTGGTGCGTCCGCGGCTCGGCCCGCCGACGGAGTTCGAGTCGCCGGAGCCGCCGCGGTTCGCGCAGGCGGTCGGTCTGGTCTTCGCGGGCGTGGGGCTCGTCGGGTACGCGCTGGGCCCCGAGTGGCTGGGAATCGCGGCGACCGGGGCGGCGCTGGCGGCGGCGTTCCTGAACGCGGCGTTCGGGTACTGCCTCGGGTGCGAGATGTATCTGGTTGTACGCCGGATGACGGTACGGACGGAGTGAGTGACAAGTATCTCGCCGTTCACAGGCACGAGGGCTGGCCACTCGTCCGTTCTTGGGGCACGATCTGCGCAATGCCGTAAAACCTACGGCTGCGTAAGTTTCCCGCCGGGAACCCCCCTTCCCAGGCAGAACAGAGAGAAGGGTCCACCCCGTCCATGGCTGAGCTTGTCTACCGTCCCGCCGTCGGTCTCGCCCAGACGTTGTTCAAGGCCTGGGACCTGAAGATCGACTGCAAGGGGTCGGAAAACATCCCGCGCTCCGGTGGCGCGGTGCTGGTGAGCAACCACATCAGCTACCTGGACTTCATCTTCGACGGCCTGGCGGCTCTCCCGCAGAAGCGCCTGGTGCGCTTCATGGCGAAGGAATCGGTGTTCCGGCACAAGATCTCCGGCCCGCTGATGCGCAACATGAAGCACATCCCGGTGGACCGCAAAAGGGGCGAGGCGGCCTACCAGCACGCCCTCGACTCGTTGCGCTCCGGCGAGATCGTCGGCGTCTTCCCCGAGGCCACGATCTCGCAGTCGTTCACGCTGAAGGCCTTCAAGTCCGGCGCCGCGCGCATGGCCCAGGAGGCGGGCGTCCCGCTGATCCCGATGGCCGTGTGGGGCACACAGCGCCTCTGGACCAAGGGCCACCCGCGCAACTTCAAGCGCAGCCACATCCCGATCACGATCCGCGTGGGCGAGGCGATCGAGGCGTCCCGCGACAAGTACGCGGGCGTAATCACGCGCCAACTGCGCGAGCGCGTGAACGAACTCCTGGAAGCGGCTCAGCGGGCGTACCCGGTCCGCCCCAAGGGCCCGGACGACACATGGTGGATGCCGGCGCATCTCGGGGGCACAGCCCCGACGCCAGAAGAAGTCAGCGAAACCGGCGCAAGCTGAAACCCCCTAGTACTCCAGCCGTAGATCGTGATCTCGATGGTAAGGGCGCCGAGGCGACAGTCGGACAGCGTCGACCATCTGGCCGAGACCGCCCACGCTGTCGGCTCCTTCTCCCTCTACCCGAGTTCACCGAGACGGAGGGCATCCCTTATCTCGCTGAGCTTTGCGGTCGTCGCCGGGGTCTGCTCCTGCGCTTGTTCAGCGAGTCGGAGGGCATCGTCAATCTCGCTGAGCTTCGCCGAGGACAGGACGGCCGCCCGCTCTATCAGGTCGTCCCGGGACACAGTGGTCAGCCACGTGCACGGGGTGAAGCCTGGACGCGGGAACGCGAGCCGCAGCACGCCTTCGAACGGCAGTCCTTCACCGGCGCCCACCATCACTTCGATGCCCAGACCGCTGATGTCGACGCCCGCCGGAGCAACGACCTGCATCACCCGGATCCCGGACGTGTCCTCTCCCGACAGCAGTACGACCAACCTCCGCTCGTCGAACTGAACCCACCAGACTTCGCCACGTTGCACAAGTCCTCCAAATACAGGACGGCAGGCAGACGCTGCGCGAGCCTGACGCGCTGTGGAGACGGGTGCGGCCACCGTTGATCATCGGTGTGTGAAGACAAACGATCATGCGGTGGCCGCAGGTCACAGCGTAAACCCTGCCCACTGGCAGGAGGCGTTCGAGGGCCTGATGAGCCGGATAGCGGGACGGTTCACGCGGGTCGAATCCCGGCGCCGAGCCCGGAAATTGGTACTCGGCCTGCTGTCGGACCTCCCGCGCAAGAACTGCTGGACCATCGCCGAGTGGGCCGGGGACAGGACCCCGGACGGCATGCAGCACCTGCTCGGGCGGGCCAAGTGGGACGCCGACCAGGTCCGCGACGACGTGGGTGACTACGTGGTGGAGCATCTGCACGACGACGAGGCGGTGCTGGTGGTCGACGAGACCGGCGACGTGAAGAAAGGCACCGACACTGTCGGTGTCCAGCGCCAGTACACCGGCACCGCCGGACGCGTCGAGAACAGCCAGGTAGCCGTTTACCTCGCCTACTCGACCCCGCGAGGGCACGCGGCGATCGACCGGGAACTCTATGTTCCGCGTTCCTGGACCTCCGACCCCGACCGCTGCCGGGCCGCCGGACTCGGTGACAAGACGGAGTTCGCGACCAAGCCAGAGCCGGCCGCCCGCATGGTCACCCGATTCCTGGACGCCGGCCACCGGGCCGCATGGGTCGCGGGAGACGAGGTCTACGGCGGCAACCCGAGGCTGCGCGCCGCGCTGGAGGAACGCGGCACCGGCTACGTGCTAGCGGTGGCCTGCTCGCACGAAGTCACCACAGGCGCCGGGAAGTTCCGCGCGGATACGCTGGCCAGGAAGGTGCCCAAGAGGGCCTGGCAGAAGCTGTCCGCAGGGGTCGGAGCCAAGGGCCACCGCTTCTACGACTGGGCCGTCATCGACCTCACCGACCCCCGGCCCGGGAGCCAGCAGTTGCTGATCCGCCGCAACCGCAGCACCGGCGAACTCGCGTACTACCGCTGCTACTCGCCGGCCGCAGTGCCGCTGACCACCCTGGTCCGCGTCGCTGGATCAAGGTGGCGGGTCGAGGAGTTTTTCCAGTCCGGCAAGGGCTTGGCGGCCTTGGACGAGCACCAGGTCCGGCGCTACTCGTCCTGGTCCCGCTGGGTCACCCTGGCCATGCTTGCGCACGCCTTCCTCGCCGTCGTCCGCGCGAACGAACACGACCGTCATCCCTCACCCGACGAGCTGATACCGCTCACCTGCAACGAGATCCAACGACTGTTCATCACGCTCGTCATCCAACGCGTCTTTGACCCTGTCCACCGGCTTGGCTGGTCCGTCTGGCGACGCCGCCACCAGGCCCGATCCCAGACCAGCCACTACCGACGACAAGCTGCTCAAGCATGAAGATCACGATCTACGGCTGGAGTACTAGGGGCGCGGGGAACTGCGCGACAAGCCCCCACCGGGCCCGCAGCCGACGAACCGCCGAACTCACCCCGCGTTTCGCACGGCAATCCGCGCCCCGGGGCTGAACTTCTCCAGCAGTTCGGCCAGTTCCGCCCCGGCGGCATTCGCCTCGGCGACCGTCATCGGCGGGGCCATGCACTCCAACAAGAAGATCGCGGACGTCGTCTCCTCCGTGAGCCTCGTGCGCGGACCCTGGCGCCAGTTCCAGCGACGGCAGGTGACGCCCGCCCCGTCGCACCACACGACCTCACCGGCGTCAGGGTGCTCGACGACGTCCTCACCGCCGGCCACGGTCACGAAGTCCTCGGTGCCCGTGGCGCGTACGAGCCGCATTCCGCCCTGGATGCGGTCGAGGTCCTCGCCGCCGACCGGAATCAGATGGGCCACACTGATCGCGTTGTAGAGGTCGACCAGGACGTTGATCCGGGGCAGACCCGCATCCGTCAGGGCCCGCTTGGCGAGCGCCTCGGCCGAGTTGCGGGTGCGCGAGGGCTTGGAGCCGAACGCCGTGTACGTGTCGCGCCAGGCGGCGATGTGCGCGTCCTCGTGCGGGGCGCGGCCGTCCAGGCGTACGGCGAGCCGACGGGCCGCGTCGTCCAGGAGCGCCGAACTGGCGTCGGTGCTGGGCCCGTTGACGAGTCCGTGCGCCTCGATGGCGACGTGGGTGAAGCCGGGCGCGAGCGCGCGCACCTCGTCGGACACGGTCAGGGTGAGTGTCATCGCTTGCCTCAGAGTGCGGTGGGGAGCGTCTTCCAGAGATACGGCCTGTCGGGCGCGGCCTTGAGTACGCCCAGTACGACCGGATGAGGTTCAGCGTACAGTACTGGATAGTCCATCTCATTGGACTTCACGTCCGGGACCCACGCCAGCCGCTCCCCGTCGAGGGAGAACCGGGCGTCCACGCCCGCCTTGTTGCCTCGCGGGTCCTGCCGGTGCCAGGCGCCGTTGAACCGTACGGCGACCAGGCCATGCACGGCGTGACCGTTCCCGTCGTCGTGCGCGAGCCGCTGATAGCAGAGCGCCGTGGGGATGTCCTCGGCGCGCAGCAGCGCGGCCAGTGCGTGGGCCTTGGCGTGGCAGATGCCGGTGCGCTGCTCCAGGACGTCGGATGCCCGCCAGGTGACACGCGGGTCGCCGCTGTCGGCGGAGTGCGGGATGGTGTCGCGCACGAACTCGTACGCGGCCTGCGCATAGACATACGAGTCCGACGCTTCCCTGGCGAGACGCGCCGCAGTCTCTCGTACCACTGAATGATGGTGGTCGATGACCTCGTCAGCGGCCAGATATGCAGACAGGTCGGGGGTGTTCTGGATCAGCTCCATGCGTCCAGAGCATAGGAAAGCGATCACCTTAGAGTCAATGACTTTTCAGGTGACCGCATACCTATGCACTCCCGCACCGCCCGCTACCGCGCCATCTCCTCCTTCAGCGCCGCCACGAACGCGTCCACGTCGTCCTCCGTCGTGTCGAAGGCGCACATCCAGCGGACGTCGCCCGCGGCCTCGTCCCAGAAGTAGAAGCGGAAGTGCTTCTGGAGGCGTTCGCTCACGTCGTGCGGGAGGCGGGCGAAGACCGCGTTCGCCTGGACCGGGTGGAGGATCTCGACCCCGTGCACGGCCCGCACGCCCTCGGCGAGCCGCTGCGCCATCGCGTTGGAGTGGCGGGCGTTGCGCAGCCACAGGTCCTTGGCGAGCAGGGCCTCCAACTGCACCGACACGAAGCGCATCTTGGAGGCGAGCTGCATGGACAGCTTGCGCAGGTGCTTCATATGGCTGACCGCGTCCTGGTTGATGACGACGACCGCCTCGCCGAACAGTGCGCCGTTCTTCGTCCCGCCGAGGGAGAGGATGTCGACGCCGACGGCGTTGGTGAACGTCCGCATCGGGACGTCGAGCGAGGCAGCCGCATTGGCTATGCGGGAGCCGTCGAGGTGGACCTTCATGCCGTGCGCGTGGGCGTGGTCGCAGATCGCGCGGATCTCGTCCGGGGTGTAGAGGGTGCCCAGTTCGGTGCTCTGGGTGATGGAGACGACCTGCGGCATCGCGCGGTGCTCGTCGTCCCAGCCGTACGCCTGGCGGTCGATCAGTTCGGGCGTGAGCTTGCCGTCCGGGGTGGGCACCGTGAGCAGTTTGAGGCCGCCCATGCGTTCGGGGGCGCCGCCCTCGTCGACGTTGATGTGCGCGCTCTCGGCGCAGATCACGGCGCCCCAGCGGTCGGTGACCGCCTGGAGCGCGACGACGTTGGCCCCGGTGCCGTTGAAGACGGGGAACGCCTCCGCGGTGGCCCCGAAGTGGCTGCGGACGATCCGCTGGAGGTTGTCCGTGTAGTCGTCCTCGCCGTACGCGACCTGGTGCCCGCCGTTGGCCAGGGCCAGGGCGGCGAGCACCTCGGGGTGGGCCCCCGCGTAGTTGTCGCTGGCGAAGCCCCGTGCCTCCGGGTCGTGATGACGGCGTGCGTCGGTCTTCGGAGGGTTCACGGCTTCTCGGTGAGCCACAGACGTTTCCCGTTCACTTCGGCGGCGGGCCGGTCCCAGACGCCGACGATGGCCTCGGCCAGCTCCTTGACGTCGGTGAAGCCCGCGAACTTCGCGTTGGGGCGCTCGGCGCGCATCGCGTCGTGCACCAACGCCTTCACGACCAGGATCGCAGCCGCCGACGTCGGCCCGTCCGCGCCCTCCGAGGCACCGGCCTTACGGAAGAAGTCGCCCATCGCCAGCGTCCACGCCTCGGCGGCGGCCTTGGCGGCGGAGTACGCCGCGTTGCCGGCCGTCGGGTTGCTCGCACCGGCTGCGCTGATCAGGACGTACCGGCCGCGTTCGCTGCGCTGGAGCGCCTCATGGAAGGCGAGGGAGGTGTGCTGGACGGTGCGGATGAGCAGCATCTCCAGGAAGTCCCAGTCGTCGAGACTGGTCCTGGTGAAGGTCTCGCTGCCGCGCCAGCCACCGACGAGGTGGACCAGGCCGTCGACGCGCCCGAAGTCCTTCTCGATACGGGTGGCCCAGTCCCGGGCCGACTGGAGGTCGAGCAGGTCGACGGTGTCGCCGACGACGGTGGAGCCGCCGTGGGCGTAGCTGGCCGCGTCGACGGCCTCGGCGAGCCGCTCCGGGTCGTTGTCCGAGCCGACGACGGTCGCGCCCGCCTCGGCGAGCCTGAGCAGTGTCGCGCGGCCGGCCGGTCCGCCGGCGCCGGCGACCGCGATCACCGCACCGCTGAGAGCCCCGTTCCCCATGTTCATCGCCTCCTGAGCAGTGTTTTCGGTGGCGCGGTCGCTCATGCGGCGACCCGCTCTGCGCTCTCTCCGACGATCCCCTTGGTCGAGGCGATCACGTTCTTCAGCTTCTTGGAGAGGGCCTCATAGAACATGCTCAGCGGAAACTCGTCCGGAAGCACGTCGTCGACGAGTTTGCGGGGCGGCTGGTTCAGGTCGAGGGCGTCGGGGCCCTTGGCCCAGCGGGAGCCCGGGTGCGGGGCGAGATAGGTGGAGACCAGCTCGTACGCCTTGAACCAGTGGACGAGCTTGGGGCGGTCGATGCCCTCGCGGTAGAGGGTCTCGATCTCGGCGCAGAGCTGGTTGGTGACCTGCGGGGCACGCTGCCAGTCGATGTGCAGCTTGTTGTCGGTCCAGCGGACCACGTCGTGCTTGTGGAGGTAGGCGAAGAGGAGCTGGCCGCCGAGGCCGTCGTAGTTGCGGACGCGCTCGCCGGTGACCGGGAAGCGGAACATCCGGTCGAAGAGGACGGCGAACTGCACGTCGCGGGCCTGCGGAATGCCTTCGGCCTCCAGTTTCACGGCCTCCTTGAAGGCGGTGAGGTCGCAGCGCAGCTCTTCGAGGCCGTACATCCAGAACGGCTGGCGCTGCTTGATCATGAAGGGGTCGAAGGGCAGGTCGCCGTGGCTGTGGGTGCGGTCGTGGACCATGTCCCACAGGACGAAGGCCTCCTCGCAGCGCTTCTGGTCGTGGACCATCGCGGCGACGTCCGCGGGCAGTTCGAGGCCGAGGATGTCGACGGCGGCCTCGGTGACCCGGCGGAAGCGGGCGGCCTCGCGGTCGCAGAAGATGCCGCCCCAGGTGAACCGTTCCGGCGCCTCGCGCACGGCGATGGTCTCCGGGAAGAGGACGGCGGAGTTGGTGTCGTACCCGGCCGTGAAGTCCTCGAAGGTGATGCCGCAGAACAGCGGGTTGTCGTAGCGGGTGCGCTCCAGCTCGGCCAGCCAGTCGGGCCAGACCATGCGCAGGACGACCGCTTCGAGGTTGCGGTCCGGGTTGCCGTTCTGCGTGTACATCGGGAAGACGACCAGGTGCTGGAGGCCGTCCGCGCGGCTCGCGGCGGGCTGGAAGGCCAGCAGCGAGTCGAGGAAGTCCGGCACCCGGAACCCGCCGTCGGACCAGCGGCGCAGATCCTTGGCGAGGGCCTGGTGGTAGGCGGCGTCGTGCGGCAGCAGCGGGGACAGCTCCGCGACGGCGTCCACGATCCGGCGGACGGCGAGATCGACGTCCGCGTGGTCCGGGGCGTCCTCCCGGTCGAAGTCGACCGACCCGTCCTTGGCCTGCCATGGCCGGATCTGCTCCACGGCATCCTTGAGCACGGGCCATGCCGGGTGCTCCACCACCCTGCCGAGCGGAAGAACCCGCTCGTCCGGAACCGCCTGCACAAGAATTTCCGTCATGTCCCATCCTCCCCGGGAGAACCTCGCGTAAGAACACCGTATGCGCACGAGGTTCCCGACCACAAGGCGAGCCAGGAGAGATTATCCTGCCGACCCCCATGGTCACCGTGTTTTTTCCTGCCGGAAACCAAAAGGACGGTTACTTCCGGTACCCGGCGGTCGCCGCTCCACACCCCCTTCCCGAGCCATCACTTCCGGCCAGTGGTTCCGGCGCGTCTGTACGGGTTCATTGCCCGGCCCGGCGGTTAGGCTGCGGCAGCCGAGCCGCCGTCGACGGAAGCGAGTTGACCTTGAACTTCCTGACCATCGGGCACCGCGGAATCATGGGCGTCGAGCCCGAGAACACCCTGCGTTCGTTCGTCGCCGCCGAACAGGCGGGCCTCGACATGATCGAACTCGATCTGCGCCTCAGCAAGGACGGCGCCCTCGTCGTCATGCACGACGCCGACGTGGACCGCACGACGGACGGCTCCGGACCGATCGCCGAGAAGTCCCTCGCCGAGCTGCGCGCCCTGGACGCGGGCCGCGACGAGCGCGTGCCGGTGTTCGAGGAGGTCCTGGACGCGGTCGGCGCACCGCTCCAGGCCGAGATCAAGGACACGGCGGCGGCGCGGGCACTGGCCGAGGTACTGGAGCGCCGGGGGCTGGCCGACCGGATCGAGGTGTCCTCGTTCCACGAGGAGGCGATCGCCGAGATCACCCGCCTGGTGCCCGGGGTACGCACGGCACTCATCGCCAGCCGCTACGGCACCGACGTCGTGGACCGCGCCACCCGCTCCGGCGCCTCGACCGTCTGCCTCAACATCCGCCGCCTCACCCTGGAGATCGTCGAGCGGGCGCGGAAGGCGGACCTGCGGATCATCGGCTGGGTCGTCAACACCCAGGACCAGCTGCGCCTCGTGCGGGCCCTGGAACTGGACGGCGCCACCACCGACTACCCGCAGATCAAACGCACGGGCCGCTTCACCGCGTAGCGGCTACACGAGTTCCTTCACCAGCAGCTCGAACTGTAGATCGTCGCGCTGCGGAATGCCGAAGCGCTCGTCGCCGTACGGGAAGGGGGTCATCTTTCCCGTACGGCGGTAGCCGCGCCGCTCGTACCAGGCGATCAGGTCGTTTCGTACGGAGATCACGGTCATGTGCATCTCGCGGGTGCCCCAGGTCTCGCGCGCCGACCGCTCCGCCTCGGCGATGATCACCTTGCCGAGGCCCGCTCCCTGGAGGGTCGGGCTGACCGCGAACATGCCGAAGTAGGCGTGGTCGCCACGGTGTTCGAGCTGGCAGCAGGCGACCACGCGGCCGTCCTGTTCGACGGTCAGCAGCCGGCTGTCGGCCGCCTTGATGACGCCGAGCACGATCTGCGGATCGCTGCGCTGTCCTTCGAGGATGTCCGCCTCGGTGGTCCAGCCGGCTCGGCTGGCGTCGCCCCGGTACGCCGACTCGATCAGCTCGACCAGGGTGTCGACGTCGGCCTCGGTGGCGTCTCGGAAGGTCGGTCCGGTGGCGGTGGTGTCCATGAGGCGGCTCTCCATGTTCTCTGGGTGCTCGTGTTTCCGGTGCGCGGCGCGGGCACCGATGAGCGTAACTCCGACGGCGGACAGGCCCTAGGCTCCGGGTGCATGGTGCATGTACTGAGCAGCCGGGTTCTTCTCCGGCCCCTCGACCCGGAGCGTTCCCGGGTCTTCTACGGCGAGCGGCTGGGGCTCGCCGTCCACCGCGAGTTCGGGACAGGGCCGGAGCGGGGCACGGTCTACTTCCTCGGCGGCGGGTTCCTGGAGCTGTCGGGGCGGGCCGAGGAACCCCCGTCGCCGTCCGTACGGCTGTGGCTCCAGGTGGCGGACGTGACGGCCGCGCACGACGAGCTGGTGTCCCGGGGCGTCGAGATCGTCCGGCCGCCGGTGAAGGAGCCGTGGGGGCTCGTCGAGATGTGGATCGCGGATCCGGACGGCACGCGGATCGTGCTGGTGGAGGTGCCGGCGGACCATCCGCTGCGGTACCGGCCCGGTATCTGAGGGTTGCCCACTGGGGTGCGCCGCCGGACCACCGGGTCTAGCGTGCTGCGTGGAGAACAGTGGACCGCACACGCGCTGAGAAAGGCCGTGACGCCATGAAGTTCGACAAGCCCGTGACCGGCGGACCCTGCTGGGCCGAGTTGGGCACCACCGACCTGGAGGCGACCAAACGCTTCTACGCCGACCTCTTCGGCTGGCGGCCGCAGACGGACCCGACCGCGGAGATGGGCGGTTACACGATCGCCCACCTCGGGGACGCCCCGGTCGCCGCGTTCGTGCCGCTGGGCGAGGAGAAGCAGCCCGTCGCCTGGTTCGTGACGTTCGCCGTGGCGGACGTGGACGCGACCGTGGCGAAGGTGCGGGCGGCGGGCGGCTCGGTGGCCATGGAACCCGGGGACGTGCCGGGCATGGGACGGTTCGCGTCCGCCGTCGATCCCGACGGCGCGGCCTTCCAGCTGTGGCAGGACCAGGGCTTCGCGGGCGCGGGCCTGCTCAACGCGCCGGGCTCGCTCGGCTGGGTGGAGCTGGCGGCGCGCGACACCGAGCGGGCGCGGACCTTCTACACCGAGGTCTTCGGCTGGTCCGTCACCTCGTCCCCCGAGTACACGCACTTCGGCGTCGACGGTGCCGAGTTCGGCGGGATGCTCGCGATGAGCGACATGTACCCGCCGGAGGTGCCGCCGCACTGGCTGCCGTACTTCGTGGTCGAGGACGTGGACGCCTCGACGGACGCGGCGGCCGGAGCGGGGGCCTCCATCACCATGGAGCCCACGACCGTGCCGAACGGCCCGCGCATCGCGGTGCTGCGGGATCCGCAGGGCGGGGTGTTCGGCATCCACCGGGAGTACACGGAGGGCTGATCCGGGCCCGGGTCAGAACCGCAACGCGCCCAGCCGACCCTCCAGCCGACCGAGCAACTCGCCCAGCAGTCCGGCGAGTTCGCGCTGTCCGGTGTTGTCGAGGCCGGAGAGCACGGCGGTCTCGTAGGTGAGCTGCTCGGGCAGGATGCCGTCGACGAGGTCGCGTCCGGCGTCGGTGAGGCGGACGTGGGCGACCCGGCGGTCCCGGGTGTCGCCGCGCCGCTCGACCAGGCCCCGCTCGGTCAGCTGCTTGAGCCGCTTGGTGACGGCGGCCCCGGAGGAGAAGGTCTCACGGGTGAGTTCGCTCGGGGTCAGTTCATGGCCGGTACGCCTCAGCGCGCCGAGCAGATCGAACTCGGGGCGGGTGAGACCGACCCGGCGCAGCGGGGCGTCCTCGGCCTGCTGGAGGAGCGCGGCGCAGCGGTTGATCCGGCCGATGATCTCCATGGGCCCGGTGTCGAGGCCGGGATGGACGGTCTGCCACTGGCGTACGACTCCGGCCACGGTGTCGTGTGCCGGGCCGAGGGTGGCTCGCGACCCGGTGGCTGTCTCCTCGGCCGCCGCGCCTCTGCCGGGCGGCGTGCCCCCGTTCCCTGCCGTCATGGCCGTACGTCCTCCGTCGCCCTGTCGTCCGTCCGCGTGTCGGCAGCCGCCCAGTGCCTGTCGTCGCGTTCCCGTCGTCCGCCCGGAGGCGGGCCCGGGGCCACCTCCCACTCCTCAAGGCAGTGGGGCCCCGGGCAGGCGGGAATGTGACGCCAGGCCCTGGGGGCGCAGCCCCGGACCTCGTACCGTCGCCGCGAGCGTACGGTGTCCGGACCGTTCGGCGAGCACGACCCGCTCCTGGGGGCGGGTGCGCTGCCACCACTCCCCGGCGGCCGTGTCGGCGGTGGTGCGCAGGTCGGAGAGGGCGGCGGCGAGGCCACGGCGCGCTTCGTCCAGGCGTTCGGGTACGGGATGTACGTCCGTCAGAGTGCGTTCGGCGTGGGTGCGGGCGTGTTCCACCGCCGTGAGCGCGTGCTCGACGCGGACCCCCGCGCGGTGGTTGGTGACCGCGACGGCCGCGACGAAGCCGAGCAGCGCGCCGACGCAGGTGTCGACGATCCGCTCGGTCATCAGCCGGCCGGGTTCCTGGAACCCCGTGAACTCGGTGACGAGCAGCGCCATCGGGGTCACACAGACGCTGCCGAGCCAGTAGTTGCGGCTCATCAGCGCCTCGGCGCCGAAGTTGAGGGCGAGGCAGCACAGGACGAGGGCGACCGGCCCGAGGTGGGCCAGCGGTACGACGGCGGCGAACAGCAGCACCCCGGCGAGGTTGCCGACGGTCCGCTGCACGGCCCGGTTCCAGGTGAGGGTGACGTTGGCCTGGTAGAGGGAGGCCGCGGTGACGAGGGCCCAGTAGGGGCGGCCGACACCGAGGGCGAGGGAGGCGTATCCGGCGAGGGCGCAGCCCAGGGCGGTGCGAGCGGCGAAGGGTGCGAGCGGGCCCAGCCTGGTCCACAACGGTGGTGGTGGGGCGGCGAGTTCGGCGGCCTGCGGCTCTCCGGCGAGATGCTCGCCGGGCGTCGGGATCTGTCCGCTGCCGCGCAACTCCCTCGCCCAGGCACGTAGTTCGTCGGGCCGACTTTCGGCGAGCGCCAACTCGGCCCGCACGACCAGCCGTTGGAGGGCGCGCCGGGTCGTGGCACGGGCGGTGCCCGAGCGACCACCCGCCGCCGACAGGGTCTGCCGGGCCGCCTGGACCGCGGTCTCGGCGGCGATCCGCGACCGGGCGTACCCGTGGCCGCCGATGCCACTGCCGTGCGCCTCGATGTGTGCGGCGACGGCGTTCAGGGCGTGGGCCGTCGCGCGGCGCTCCGGGCCGTGCGGGCGGACGAGTCCGGGCGCCATGCCGACGAGCCAGGCCCAGCCGCCCACCCCGGCGGCGAGCGCCAGATGGCCGGGTACCTGGCCGAGGGTCTGCGGGGCGAACAGCGCGGCGGACGACACGAAGGTGAGGACCACGTTCGCGGGCGGCCCGATGCGTGTGGCGTCGCACAGCGTCTTCTGTGCGGCGGCCAGCAGTGCGCCCACGGTGACCAGGACGACGGCGTTCCCTGTGATCGCGGCGGTGACGAGCGCGACGGCCAGTCCGGCGAGCATGCCGAGGACCACTCCCGCCAGGACGCGGGCCCGGGCGGCGTACGGCCGGTTGTGGGCGTAGAGCGCGCACAGGGCCCCGGCCATGGCGTACATCGCCAGGTCGAGGCGGTCGAGCGCGGCCAGGGTCAGACAGGGCGGGGCGACGGCGGCGATCACGCTCAGGGCCGGTTTGAACCAGATGTCCGACGGTCGGCCGACGCGCAGCACGCCGGTCAGCGGGAGGCGCCGTACGGGCTGGGTGGTAGCGGAATCGGGGCTCAACCTTGAAGATTAGCAGGTGTTTTACTCGTAAAATATATACCCCCACCTGCGGTGCTCCGGCGTACGCTCCCCCGCGTACACCCTTGCGCTTGCATGCGCACCGGCCGGCGCGGGCATCTCTTCAGCGGAGGTCTCGGGGTCGAGGGGGAGGTTCGTGTGCACGGTCCGGCTTCGCCCGGGTGGCTGCTGGTCGCGCTGTGCGCGGCGACCGGGGCCTACTGCCTGCTGCGGATGCGCAGCACGGTCGAGGAGCAGCGCCGGGCCGCGGGCGGCGAGGCGCTGATGGGCTTCGGCATGGCCGCGATGGCCGTGCCCGCCGCCGTACTGACCCCGCCGCGCTGGGCCTGGCTGGTGTACACGGCCGTGTTCGGCACGGCCGCGCTGCGCGCCCTGTGGGCGGTCCGCACCGGGCCGCACCATCTGCACCACCTGGTGGGCGCGTTCGCCATGGCCTACATGGCGGCCGCGATGGCCGCAGCACCCGCCCACCACCACGTGTCCGGCGTGTCCGGAGTCCCGTTGCTGACGACGGCGCTGCTCCTCTACTTCACCGGGTACGTGCTGCTGTCCGGCGTCCGGCTGCTGTCGGTGCCGGTGCTGGCCGTCGGCGGTGGCGGCAGCGGGGTCCGGACCGGCTCGGTCGGCTGGGGCGACCGGCCCGAACTGGCGCGCGCCTGCCGGTTGTCGATGGGTATCGCGACGGTCGCCATGCTGCTCACGCTCTGACTGTACGAATCCGTGGTCTGCGTCACTTTGCCGCGACGGACCGTAGGTCCGAGCGCCGCCGCGCTCATAGGGTGCACCCATGATGGTCCCCGCAGCACTGTTGCTGCTCGGCGCGCTGACCGCCGTCGTCGCCCCGCGGCTGCTCGCCCGCGCCGACTGGCCGGACCGCGAACCGGTGGTCGCCCTGTGGGTGTGGCAGTGCGTGGTGGCGGCCGTACTGATGTGCTGCGCGCTGTCGATGACGCTCAGCGCGGCGGCGGCCTGGCAGGCCGTGCGCGGCCATGTGTTCGCCCCGGCACCGCACGCGGTCGTGGAGGCGTACGTCCTCGGTGCGTCCCGTCCCTGGGCCGCGACGACGGCCGTGGCGCTCGCCTGCGGTGGGCTGTGGACCGCGGCGATGTTGGTCCGTGAGGTCGTACGGGCGCGCAGGCGGCGCAGGTCACACCGTGCCGAACTCCTCCTGCGTGCACCGCTGTTGCCCGGCGAGGAGCCGCGTCCCGACCGGCTGGTGGTCCTGGAGGGCGAGCGCGCCGACGCCTGGTGGCTGCCCGGCACCGCGCCCGGCCTTGTCGTCACCACGGCCGCGATGCGCCGCCTCACCGGGCGCCAGCTGGACGCCGTGCTCGCGCACGAGCAGGGGCACGCGCGGGCCCGGCACGACTGGCTGCTGCACTGCTCGGGGGCGCTGGCCAACGGGTTTCCGCAGGTGCCGGTCTTCGCCTCGTTCCAGGACGAGATGCACCGGCTGGTGGAACTCGCCGCCGACGACATGGCCTCCCGCCGCTTCGGCCGACTGACAACCGCCCTCGCCCTGGTCGAACTCAACGAGGACCGGGGCGTGTTCGGCCCGTCCCCGACCCCGCAGGCCCATCTCCCCCAGCGCGTGCACCGGCTCCTGACCGCACCTGACCGGCTGCCGCCGTTCCACAGGCTTCGGCTGACGGCAGCGGCGGCCCTGGTGCCGGTGGTTCCCGTGCTGGTGGCATTCGTACCGGGACTGCGGGCACTCGGATAGCCCGCCGGCCTCCCGCCACCCCCTGGGTTGGCCTCCCGCCCCATGGGTCGGCGAGGATCGCACCATGCCCCCCATGCACCTCCTCCCCCGGCTCCGGCGCTCGGTCCACCACCCGGCCGTCCGCGTCGCCGTCGCCCTGACCCTCACCTCCGCACTGCTGCTGACCCTGGTCGCGGTGGACTGGCATCCGCTGATCGCGCTCGACGGCGACATCGCACGCGCCACCCATCGCTGGGCGGTCGACGAGCCCGGGCTCACGCACGCGTTCCGGATCCTCACGGACTGGGTGTGGGACCCGCTGACGATGCGCCTGCTGTGCGCGGCCGCCGCGGTGTGGCTGGTGTGGCGGCACTCGGCGTGGGCGCTCGCGTGGTGGCTGGCGGTCACCTGTGCGCTGAGCACGATCCTCCAGCAGACCCTGAAGGCGGCGGTCGGCCGCGCCCGCCCGGTCTGGCCCGACCCCGTCGACTCCGCGCACTACGCGGCCTTCCCCTCCGGCCACGCCATGACCGCCACGGTGGTGTGCGGCCTCCTGCTGTGGCTGCTGCACCGGTACGGCGTCGGACGCGCGGTCTGGCGTACGGCGGTCACGGTCGCGGCGGTCTCGGTCGCGGGCGCCGGTCTGACCCGGATCTGGCTGGGCGTGCACTGGCCGTCGGACGTGCTCGGCGGCTGGCTCCTCGGGGCGCTGGTGGTGACGGTGGCGGTGGTGTCGTACGAGCGGTTCTGGCGGCTGCCCGAGCGGCGCTGACCTGGCGGTTCGCTCCTCCACTTACGGACGGTCCAATTCAGCCCCACCCGCCCCGTACCCGTACATACGATCGACGACGGCTGCGGGAGACACCCGACCGAGCCATCGCAAGAAGTCGACGAACAGGGGGCAACTTGTCCAGCATTTCGAGACGTTCGCTGCTGGGTTACTCGGGGACGGCCGCGGCGGGCGCGGCCCTGGGGACGGCGACACAGGCGGAGGCGGCGGAGGACGACCCCACCGCGCTGCCCGAGTTCCCGTACAACACCGAATTCAGCGGCGACTCCAACATCCCCAACCCTGAATCCAGTGAGGCCGACGGACACGTGACCCTCTCGTTCCGGGTGAGCTGCTCCACCACCGGCGCCGCCCGGCCGAACCAGATCGATCCCATCGACGTCGCGAACGCTCTCAACGCCTATCTCGAATCCCGCGGTTGGCCGACCATGACCTTCTACGGCACCCCGGTGCCCGCGCCCTTGAACTGACGTCCGTCACGACGGCCGTGCGCCGGACAGACGCCCAGGTAAAGTCCGGCGCATGGCTGCCGTGCTGTTCGACTTCTCCGGAACCCTCTTCCGTATCGAGTCCACCGAGTCCTGGCTGCGTGCCGTCCTCGCCGAGCACGGACTCGGTCTGCCGGAGGCGGAGTTCGCCGTGACGGCGCGGGCGCTGGAGGTGGCGGGAGCACTGCCGGGCGGGGCCTCGCCGCAGCGGTTGCCTCAGGAACTGGCCGCCGTGTGGGGGATCCGCGACGAGAGCGCCGAACTGCACCGGGCCGCGTACACCGGGCTCGCCCGTCAAGTGCCGCTCCCCGACCCGGCGTTGTACGACGCGCTGTACGAGCGGCACATGGCGCCGGCCGCGTGGGCCCCGTATCCCGATGCCGTCGAGGTGCTGGGCGCGCTGCGGGAGCGGGGGATCTCCGTCGGGGTGGTCAGCAACATCGGGTGGGATCTGCGGCCCGTGTTCCGGGCGCACGGGCTGGACGCGTACGTCGACGCCTACGTCCTGTCGTACGAGCACGGCGTCCAGAAGCCGGACCCGCGTCTGTTCAAGGTCGCCTGCGACGCGCTCGCCGTGGCCCCGCAGGACGTGCTCATGGTCGGTGACGACCGGCGCGCGGACGGTGGCGCGGCGGAGCTGGGCTGCGCGGTGCACTTCGTGGACCATCTGCCGGTGTCCGAACGCCCGGACGGGCTGCGGCCGGTGCTGGACCTGGCCGACTGAGGCTCCGCTCCGGGAAGGGCACGCCGGTCTGAGGTGATCCCCCGCGTCACCCCAGACAGGCGGGCCGCCCGAAACCGCCCTCAGAGAGCCGTTTCGGCTGCTTTGACCTGTGCCAGCTGACAAAAAGTCAATGCAGAAGTAACAGCATGTCCCCACACGGCCCCTTGGTCAATGAGGAATCGCGGTGGCCTTGCCCGGACATGCGCGTCCCGCCGGACACCGAGGTGCCCGGCGGGACGCGCGACAGGGATCTGTCGCGCTTCTGACTCGACAGTCAGTAGTCGGTACCGACGGTCAGTCGAAGTAGTCCGGCTGGGTCTGGACGTTCAACTCGCTCACGCGGACCTTCTTGGCCGGGTCGGTGCGCCGGTCGCTGAGCTTCAGGACGTCGAAGCCCTTGGCGATGTCGTTCGAGTAGATGTAGCCGTTGTAGTAGTACGCCGACCACGGGCCGGCGGTCGTGACGCGGTCCGTGGTGATCGGGCCGCGCTCGAAGTAGGCGATCTCCTTGGGCTTCGAGGAGTTGGTGAAGTCCCAGACGGAGACACCGCCCTGGTACCAGGCCTGGACCATGATGTCCTTGCCCTTGACCGGGATCAGCGAGCCGTTGTGCGCCACGCAGACCTCGGTGTCCGCCTGGTAGCGCGGGATCTTGAAGTAGCTCTTGAAGACGAGCTTGCGCTTGTCGCCCTTGCCAACGATGTCGTAGATGCCGTCGGCTCCACGGTTCGGCCCGATCGCCGCGTTGCAGGTGGCCGCGCCACCGCCGCCCAACTCGTCGGTGAAGACGACCTTGTCGGCCTTCTGGTTGAAGGTCGCCGAGTGCCAGAACGCGAAGTTGACGTTGTCCTGGACCTGGTCGATGACCTTCGGGTGCTCCGGGTCCTTGATGGAGAACAGGATGCCGTCGCCCATGCAGGCGCCCGCCGCGAGGTCCTTGGAGGGCAGCACGGTGATGTCGTGGCAGCCGGTGGTCTTGGAGACGCCCGGGTTGGTGGGCGAGCCGGGGTTGCCGCCGCCGTCGGGGCCCTCACCGGGGAACAGGACCGGGAAGCCGACAACCGCCGCCTTCTCGGGGGCCTTTCGCGGCACCTTGATGATCGAGATGCCGTCGTGCGGCGGCTGGCAGTCGGGGAAGGTGGCGCTGGGCGAGTAGGAGGAGACGTAGATGTAGACGTTCTTGCGCTCGGGCACCAGCGTGTGGGTGTGCGAGCCGCAGGCGGTCTCCACGGCGGCGACGTACTTGGGGTTCGCCTTGTCGCTGATGTCGAAGATCTTCATGCCCTCCCACGACGACTTCTCGGTCGCGGGCTGCGAGACGCTGCTGCAACTGCTGTCGCTGCGCGAGGCGTCGGTGGACAGGAAGAGCAGGTTCCCGGAGACGGAGATGTCGTTCTGGCCGCCGGGGCACAGCACCTGGGAGACGGTCTTCGGGGCCTTCGGGTTGCTGATGTCGAAGACGCGGAAGCCGTCGTAGTTGCCGGAGAAAGCGTACTTCCCCTGGAAGGCGAGGTCCGAATTGGTGCCGGGCAGCGCGTCCTTGGGGATGTTCGTGAGGTGCGTGATGTTGTCGGAGTGGACGATCTCGTCCACCCCGGGTATCTCCCCCTCGGCCAGGGCCTTCTTCACCTGGCTCTGCACGCTCTGGGAGATCTCCTCCGACACCGTCGGGCCGTCCCCCGGGTCGGGGCTCGCGGTGGCGGGTCCTGCGGTCAGCAGCGCGGCCAGGAGTCCGGCCGCCGCGGCGACAACCCCCAGGCGTCTGCGCCGCGTTCGGGATTCGTTCAACAGGGTCACTGCTTCCTCCCTGGTAGCCGTTCGGGTCAGAACGGTTCACGGTCCTCCGAAGTATCGTCTTCATCATGCACCGATCAAAAGGGAGCAACGCATTTGTAATGAAAGTTTCTGATCACCAGCGAATGGAAGCGTGTTAGGACGGACACAGCACTCACGAGGTGTCCGTCAACTCAACTGACTCAGGAGGTCGTTGTGCCCGTCCGTCGCGCGTCCCGTACCTGCCGTCCGGTCCTGGCCGTGCTCGCGCTCACCCTCGCGCTCGGCGCCTGCGACTCGGGCTCGTCCTCCGACGCGGACGCCAAGTCCGTGAAGGCGACAGGGCCTTCGGTGATCGCGCCCGGCCTGCCCGGCGAGGCGGCCCGGACACTCTCCCCGGACGAGGCGAAGGCGGAACTGCCCGACGACTCGCCCAACTCGGCGGACCTCGCGTACGCCCGCATGATGATCGAGCACCACTCGCAGGCGATCGAGATCACCGAACTCGTCCCGGAACGCGCCGAGTCGGCACCGGTGAAGCGGCTGGCCGAGCGCATCGCCGCCGCTCAGCGCCCCGAAATCGCCGCGATGCAGGGTTGGTTGAAGGACAACGGCGGCGACGAGAAGACCACCGGGCACACCCACGAGACGATGCCCGGCATGGCGACCGAGGCCCAACTGGCCAAGTTGCGCGCGGCGAAGGGCAAGGCGTTCGACGAGCTGTTCCTGACGGTGATGATCACGCATCACGAGGGTGCCGTCACCATGGCCACGGAGGTCAAGGGACAGGGCAACAACGTCCGCGTCGAGGAGATGGCCGACGACGTGATCGCGCAGCAGACGACGGAGATCAACAGGATGCGCGAAATGTAGTGCGGGCGAGGAGAGTTGGGCGGGCGGCTCCCTCAAAGCCCTTGCCCGAACCCCTCAACCCTCTTACTCAGCGCCGAGCGTGACGAGGTGTCAAGAATCCCGCGTCCCGCGCCTGCGAGATCAGCCTGAGCGATCGTCGACGACTGCGCCCGGTCGCGCACATCACGGCGAGAACGGGGTCGGCGCCCTCTTCCTGGGCCGCGCGGTACTCCTCCGCGACCAGCCACCGCCCCTCGACGCCCCGCGGCCAGGCGGGCCGGGCACGCCGGGGTCGCAGACACACCTCAACCTCCCCGGCCTCCACGGGCCCGTCGCCGCACGCATCGAAGAGCGGCCCCTCGATCCAGTCCGCGAGCGCCGCCAGATCGTCGAGGGACAGCGCGGGCTGTGCCCGTACGTCCTCGATGGAGACGCCCGCCTCCCGGACCACGGCGAGCAGGTCGACCTGGGCTCCGTCGGTGAAGGCGAGCCGGACGTCGAACCAGGCCGTGGTCGCCGAGCCCTCGCACTCCTGCACTTCCCAGGCGGGCCGTACCGACACGGTGCCTTCCGTCGGGCAGCGACCGGAGAGATTAAGAAAGGATGCTTCTAGCACATACGGAACGTAACCGCATGATCACTTTCCATACGAACGGACACGCACACCCGTCTGGCCCGGCACCCTGTCAGCGCAGCGCCCGCGGTGCGATCCTGAAGGTGTCAGCAACAGGGAGTTCCACCGCGTCCCGCAGTGAGGGGTTCCGCCGTGTTGCGTGTCGCCGTCGTGGGTTCGGGTCCGAGCGGGGTCTACACCGCCCAGAGCCTGGTCCAGCAGGACCCGGAGGTACTGGTCGACGTCCTGGACCGGCTGCCGGCGCCGTACGGTCTGGTGCGGTACGGGGTGGCGCCGGACCACGAGAAGATCAAGTCGCTCCAGAACAACCTGCGCACGGTCCTGGAGCACGAGCGGGTGCGCTTCCTGGGCGGTGTCCGGATCGGCTCCGGACCGGGTGAGCTGCCGGGCACCCGGCTGCGGGAGCTGTACCACGCGGTCGTCTACTGCGTGGGCGCCGCCACCGACCGCCACCTGGGGATTCCCGGCGAGGAGCTGCCGGGCAGCTGGTCGGCGACCGAGTTCGTGGCCTGGTACAGCGCCCATCCGGACGCCGTCGACGACGGTTTCGTCCAGGGGGCGCGGTCTGCCGTGGTCATCGGTGTCGGGAACGTGGCGGTGGACGTGGCCCGGATGCTGGCACGCGGCCCGGCCGAACTGAGCCCGACGGACATGCCCCAGGCGGCGCTCACCGCGCTGGCGGCGAGCCGGGTGACCGACATCCACATGGTGGGTCGGCGCGGCCCCTCGCAGGCCCGCTTCACCACGAAGGAGCTGCGCGAGCTGGGCACCCTGCCGGACGCCCAGGTCGTCGTGGACGAGGACGAGTTGCGGCTCGACCCGGCATACACCGACCCCTCCACCCTGCCGGCCGCCCAGCGCCGCAACGTGGAGGCACTGCGTACCTGGGCGGCCACGCCCCCGGCAAGCACGGCCCGCCGCATCCGGCTGCGCTTCTTCCGCCGCCCGGTCGAACTGCTCGCCGCCGGGGGCCGGGTGAGTGCCGTCCGCTTCGAACGAACGGTGCCGGACGGAACCGGCGGCGTCACAGGCACAGGCCAGTACGAGGACATCGAGGCCCAGCTCGTACTCCGCTCGGTCGGCTATCGCGGAGTCCCGCTCGACGACCTGCCCTTCGACACGACCACCGGCACAGTCCCCCATCTCGCGGGCCGGGTCCTGCGCGACGGCCACCCCTCCCCCGGCGAGTACGTGGCCGGCTGGATCAAACGCGGCCCCACCGGCGTCATCGGCACCAACCGCCCCTGCGCAAAGGAAACGGCAACGTCTCTGCTCGCGGACGCCCCCGAACTCGTACAGCAGGAGCGCCCCGAGGACCCACTGACGGCACTGCGAGCGGAGGGATTCCGGCCGGTGGAGTGGGCAGGCTGGCAGGCCATCGAGCGAGCCGAGGCGGAACTGGGCGCAACGCTGGGCCGAAGCGTGGTGAAGCTCCCCGACTGGAACTCCCTGATGGCAGCAGCACGGGGCACGGACACCCCCTAAGGGGCGCGGGGAACTGCGCGACCAGCCCCCACCGGCCCGCAGACGACAAACAGCCTTGCGGGGGCATCCAGGTGGGCATGACACACATCGGCAACAGGTAAGCAATCAACAAACTGTTCAATCCCCCCTGTCCAGCACCCCCGCTCCCCCACCGCCGCTCCTGGAGCACCCATGACCCCACCCCCACCCGTACACCCCGTGGACGAAGTCCCACCCGCACGCCAACTCGCCGCCTTCGGCCTCCAGCACGTCCTCGCGATGTACGCCGGCGCCGTGGCCGTCCCCCTGATCGTCGGCGGAGCCATGAAGCTCTCCCCCGCCGACCTCGCCTACCTGATCACCGCCGACCTGCTGGTGTGCGGCATCGCGACCCTCATCCAGTGCGTCGGCTTCTGGCGCTTCGGCGTCCGCCTGCCGATCATGCAGGGCTGCACCTTCGCGGCCGTGTCACCCATGGTCCTCATCGGTACGACGGGCGGCGGCCTCCCCGCCATCTACGGCTCGGTGATCGTCGCGGGACTCGCGATCGTCCTGCTGGCGCCCGTCTTCGGACGGCTCCTGCGCTTCTTCCCGCCCCTCGTGACCGGCACGGTGATCCTGATCATCGGCCTGTCACTCCTGCCCGTGGCGGGCAACTGGGCGGCCGGCGGAGTGGGCTCGGCGGACTTCGGCGAGCCGAAGAACCTGGGCCTGGCCGCGTTCGTCCTGGCCGTGGTGCTCGGCGTGCAGCGGTTCGCGCCGGTGTTCCTGAGCCGGATCGCGGTGCTGATCGGCATCGTGGTGGGGCTGGCCGTGGCCGTTCCCTTCGGGTTCACGGACTTCGACGGGGTCGGGGACGCCGACTGGCTCGGCATCAGCACGCCGTTCCACTTCGGGGCGCCCACCTTCGAGGCGTCGGCGATCATCTCCATGCTGGTGGTGGCGCTGGTGACGATGACCGAGACGACCGGTGACCTGATCGCTGTCGGTGAGATGACCGGCCGGAAGGTCGAGCCGCGCTCCCTCGCCGACGGACTGCGCGCCGACGGTTTCTCCACCGTCCTCGGCGGCATCTTCAACACCTTCCCGTACACGGCGTACGCGCAGAACGTCGGCCTCGTCGGGATGACCCGGGTGCGCAGCCGCTGGGTCGTGGCAACCGCCGGTGGCATCCTCGTGCTGCTCGGTCTGCTGCCCAAGCTGGGCGCGGTGGTCGCGGCCATACCGGCACCGGTGCTGGGCGGCGCGGGTCTGGTGATGTTCGGGACGGTCGCCGCGAGCGGGCTGCGCACGCTGGCCGGGGTCGAGTTCAAGGACAACCACAATCTGACGGTCGTGGCGGTCTCGGTGGCCGTGGGCATGCTGCCGGTCGGCGTGCCGACGGTCTACGCGAAGTTCCCGGACTGGTTCCAGACGGTGATGAACAGCGGCATCAGCGCGGGCTGCCTGACGGCGATCGTCCTGAACCTGCTCTTCAACCACCTTGCGGGGAAAGGCAGTTCAGCCGACGGTGACACTGCCGAGGCGGGCGGCCTGACCGGCGGCGGCAGCCAGGACACTGTCGAGAAGCCCCGGGAAGAGGTCGTCTAGGTCGCCCCTGCGCAGGCCGTTCATCTTGGCCGTGCCCCGGTAGGCCTGCCGGATCACCCCGCTCTCGCGCAGCACCCGGAAGTGGTGCGTGGTCGTGGACTTGGTGACGGGCAGGTCGAAGTGCGAACAGGACAGCTCGTCGCTCACGGCGGCGAGCTCTCGCACGACCTGGAGCCGCATCGGGTCGGAGAGCGCGTGCAGCACGCCCTCCAGCCGGATCTCCTCGCGCACCGGGTGCGGCAGGTCACGGCTGCTGGGGGCGGGGGCTGCGGTGGTCACGGCTGCTCCACTTCGTCGGGAAACCCATTGTACGAGAACTCTCGTAGTTTGACACTCGCCGTACTACGATGCTTATCGTACGAGTCGTCCAGCGACCCCGTGACCCGTGACGAACGACGATGACGAGACGATTGGAGTCCGCCGTGAGCGCGCTCTTCGAGCCCTTCCGCCTCCGCGGCCTGACCATCCCCAACCGCGTGTGGATGCCCCCGATGTGCCAGTACTCAGCGGCTCCCGAGGGCCCCGGGACCGGCGCGCCGAACGACTGGCACTTCGCGCACTACGCGGCACGCGCCGCCGGCGGCACCGGCCTGGTCATCGTCGAGGCCACGGCCGTCAGCCCGAAGGGCCGGATCACGCCGTACGACCTGGGCATCTGGAACGACACCCAGGTCGAGGCGTTCCGCCGGATCAACCGCTTCCTGGTCTCGCAGGGCACCGTTCCAGGAATCCAGCTCGCTCATGCCGGCCGCAAGGCCTCCACCGGGCTGCCCTGGAAGGGCGGCGCGCCGCTCGGCCCGGACGACGCGTACGCCTGGCAGCCGGTCGGCGCGAGCCCGGTGCCGTTCAACGAGGAGCACCAGGTTCCGGCCGAGCTGACGGTCGATCAAATACGGGAGGTCGTAGCGCAGTTCGCGGACGCGGCCCGGCGCGCCCTCGATGCGGGCTTCGAGGTCGCCGAGATCCACGGCGCGCACGGCTATCTGATCAACGGTTTCCTCTCCCCGCACTCCAACCACCGCACCGACGCCTACGGCGGCTCGTACGAGAACCGCGTGCGCCTCGCGCTCGAAGTCGTCGACGCCGTACGGGAGGTGTGGCCCGACGACAAGCCGCTGTTCTTCCGGATCTCGGCGACCGAGTGGCTGGAGGAGGGCGGTTGGAGCGCCGACGACACCGTGCGCCTCGCCGCCGAACTCCACGCGCACGGCGTCGACCTGCTCGACGTCTCCACCGGCGGCAACGCCTCCGGCGTACGCATCCCGACCGGTCCTGGCTACCAAGTCCCCTTCGCCGCACGGGTGAAGGCCGAGACCTCGCTGCCCGTCGCCGCCGTGGGGATGATCACCGACGCCGAGCAGGCCGAGAAGATCCTGGCCAACGGTGAGGCCGACGCGGTGCTGCTCGGGCGTGAGCTGCTGCGCAACCCTTCGTGGGCCCGGCACGCGGCCCGTGAACTGGGCGGCGAGGTGCACGTGCCGGACCAGTACCACCGGTCCATGTGAGGCGAGGGGCGTAAGTCCCCCGGTTTCTCAGAGAGTTGGTGGCAGTGCCTGTTCCGCCCAGATGGTCTTGCCCATGCCTGTCGGGCGGGTGCCCCAGCGGTCGGTGAGCTGGGCGACCAGGAGGAGGCCGCGGCCGCCCTCGTCGAAGGTGCGGGCCCGGCGCAGATGCGGCGAGGTGCTGCTGGCGTCGGAGACCTCGCAGATGAGGGTGCGGTCGCGGATCAGCCGGAGCTGGATGGGCTCGCCGCCGTACCGGATGGCGTTGGTGACCAGCTCGCTGACCACCAGCTCCGTGACGAACGCGGCCTCGTCGATGCCCCAGCGGGTCAGCCGGTCGGTGACGTGTTTGCGGGCGGTGGCGACCACGGCCGGGTCGGCGGGCAGGTCCCAGACCGCGACCTGTTCGGCGTCCAGGGCGCGGGTGCGGGCGACCAGCAGGGCGACGTCGTCGCCCGGTGTCTCCGGGAGCAGCGAGTCGAGCACCGTGTCGCAGACCTCCTCCAGACTGTCGGCCGGGACCCCGAGTGCCGTGCACAGAGCGGCCGTTCCGGTGTCGAGGTCGAGATCGCGGGCCTCGACCAGACCGTCCGTGTAGAGCGCGAGCACCGCGCCCTCGGGCAGCTCCAGCTCCGTCGCCTCGAACGGCAGCCCGCCGACGCCGAGCATGGGACCCGCGCTCACCTCGATCACCTCGACCCGGCCGTCGGGATACAGGACGACCGGCGGCGGATGCCCCGCGGCGGCGAGCGTGCAGCGCCGGGACACCGGGTCGTAGACCGCGTACAGACAGGTCGCGCCGATCTCACCGGCCTCGCCGCTCTCGTCGGTCCCGAGGTGGCCGACCAGGTCGTCGAGGTGGGTGAGCAGCTCGTCGGGCGGCAGATCGACGTCGGCCAGCGTCCAGACCGCCGTACGGAGCCTGCCCATGGTCACCGAGGCGTGCAGACCATGGCCGACGACGTCCCCGACGACCAGTGCCACGCGGGTCCCGGACAGCGGGATCACGTCGAACCAGTCGCCGCCGACGCCCGCCTGGGACAGCGCGGGCAGATAGCGGGAGGCGAACTCGACGGCCGCCTGACCGGCCATGGTCTGCGGCAGCAGGCTGCGCTGGAGGGCGAGGGCGGTGGTGCGTTCGCGGGTGTAGCGGCGGGCGTTGTCCACGCACACGGCCGCCCGGCTGGCCAGTTCCCGGGCCAGCGACGCATCGTCGTCGTCGAAGACGTCGGGCTTCTCGGGGGTCAGCAGCCGTACGAACACGGCCACGCCAAGCGTCGTACCGCGTGCCATCAGCGGTACGGCCATCAGCGCGAGGTCGTGGGTCTCGGAGTCTCGGAGTTTCGCGGAGCGGGCCGCGTGCAGGCCGAACCAGCGGTCGAGGTCGGGGTCGCCGGTGCGGGCGAGGACGGGCAGGCCGGTGGCGAGCGCGCGGGCGGGCGGCGAGTACGGCGGGTAGACGTCCGCCGCGCCGAGGCCGATCGCCGCTTCCGGGACCCCGGCCGTGAGCGAGTGGTGGGCGACCCGGCGCAGTTCCACGTCGGCGTCCACCGGTCCGACCGTCGGTTCGTCGCCCTGGAGGACCGAGTCCAACAGGTCCACGCTGGCGAAGTCGGCAAGCCGGGGCACCACCAGCTCGGCGAGTTCCCTGGCGGTCCGGGCGACGTCGAGCCGGGTGCCGATGCCCGCGGCGGCCTCGTTGAGCATGGCCAGCCGCTGCCGCGCACGGTGCTGATCGCTGCTGTCGAAGGCGGTGAGTCCGACCCCGAGCAGTTCGTCGGCCGGGTTCCGCAGCGGCCACATCTCGATGGTCCAGGCGTGCTCACGCCTTCTCAGGGGCGACCGGGTCCAGAACTCGTAGTGGACCGGCCGCCCGGTCTCCACGACGAGCTCCAGATGGCGCAGGAAGTCCCGGCTCAACTCGCTGTCCTCGACGGTGTCCAGGAAGTACCGGTGCAGGAACGTGGCCTCGGGCTCACCCATGGTGGCGACGGAGGCGTCGTTCATCCGCAGATACCGCTGCCCGGTGTCGAAGACGGTCATCGCCACGGAGGACTGCTGGAACGCCAGCACGCCCAGCTCCCGCCCCGCGTCGTCGGGCGCCGCCGTGACCACGTACGCCCGCCGCTCTCCCAGCAGCGGGGACAGGCGCAACGCCAGCTCCGGGCGGCGCCCGTCCCGGTGCCGTACGGCCACGACGGCGGCGCCGGACGCGCGCAGTTCCCGCCAGGCCGTGCGCGGGTCGCCCGCCACCAGGTCCGCCGCCGGGCGGCCGGTGACGTCGGCGGCGGTGTACCCGGTGAGCCGGCGGGCGCCCTCGCTCCAGCCCGTGAGGATGCCGTGCGCGTCGATCACCGCCAGGGCGTCACCGGACGGGACCACCCGCTCTTCCTCGCGCGGCCCAGTAGCCATATGTCCCAGGATGGGCGCATTGGCGGCGGGCAACAACCCGGTCAGTCGCTCCTGAACAGGTGCGCGGGAACGGTCGCGGCCAGAATCCGGTACCCCTCGGGGTTCAGATGCAGCCAGTCCCCGTCGTGGAGGTCCGCGCGCAGCCGCCGCGGGTCGGCCGGATCGCGTACGGCCCGGTCGAAGTCGACGACGGCATCGAAGGCGCCCCCGGTGCGGATCCAGTCGTTCACGGCCTGCCGGGTCGTCTCGCGCAGGCCGGCCGGGTCGTCGTACGGCGTGCTGCCGCCGAAGGGGGTGAGGGTGGCGCCGTAGACACGGATGCCCTGGGCGTGTGCGCGGACGGCTATCTGCCGGTAGGCGGCGACGAGGCCGTCGGTGACGCGCTGCTGGGCGGCCGGGGTGGCCTCGGCGGTGCCGATGTCGTTGACGCCCTCGAAGACGATCAGCCAGGAGACCCCGCTGTGCGCCAGGATGTCCCGGTCGAACCGGGCGAGGGCGTTGGGCCCGAGGCCGTCGTTGAGGACCCGGTTGCCGCCCGCGGCCTGGTTGAGTACGGCGATCCGGTCGCCGCCCGGAAGACCCCTGAGTCGGTCCAGGAGCTGGTCGGGCCAGCGGTTGTTGCCGTTGGTCGTGGAGCCCCGGCCGTCCGACAGCGAGTCGCCCAGCACGGCGACGGCCCGTGTGCCCGGCCGGGAGAGCACCTCGACGTCGCTGAGCAGGTACCAGTGGTTGACCGGGGTGGCCCCGGGCAGATCCTGCTCGGCCGTGCCGTCGCCGCCCAGCAGATACGAGGTGGTGCGTGAGCCCGGGTGCGAGGTGAGCGCGAGCGAGGCCTGGCCGCCGGCCAGGTACGTCGTCACGGTCAGGTTGGTCGCGGGGCGCAGCCCGAAGTCGAGCGGGTCGGAGACGACCTGGGCCCCGGCGGGGACGGTGGTGGACCGGCGTCCGGCGAACGTCACCTCGCGCAGGGTGCCGGGCTCGACGGCGCTGACCCCGGCCTGCCCGTTCAGCGGGAGGGCGACCGTCACGGCGGTCAGGGGCAGCGGTGTGGTGCCGAAGGCGTTGGAGAAGCGCAGCCGGATGCGCCCGCCGCCGGTGGAGACGCGCACGGTCTGGCGCAGGGTGGTGTCGACGAGGGTGGCACGCTCCCCGGTGAAGGGCGCGGGCGGCATGTTGCCGGGCTCGGTGAGCTGCGGCATCGACGTCCAGGTGTTGACCCACTTCGGGGCGGCCCGGCCCGGGTCGGCGACCGTCGGCTGCGGGCTTCTCACCAGGGCGACCACGGCGGAGGACGCCACGGCGAGGGCCAGCACGAACACGCAGGTGGCGACCAGGTAGGCGAGCGCTGCTTTTCCGGACGGCCGCTGGGGGCGGGGCGACTTCACGGGCCGGGTGCCTTCCTCTGTATCGACGCCCTGTCGGACGTACGGACGTCTTGTCGGGTCGATCGCTTCGGGCGGGACGACCGGGTGCGCGCTCGTGGCACGCACCCGGCAGCTCGGGCTCAACCGGCCGTACAGGCCGTGCCGTTGAGCGTGAAGCCGGACGGTGCGGCGCTGTTGCCGGTGTGGCTCGCCTGGTAGCCGATGCCGACGCTCGCGCCGGGCGCGATGACCGCGTTGTAGGTGGCGTTGCTGGCGATCACCGTGCCGGAGGCCGGTGCGTAGGTGGCGCTCCAGCCGGAGGTGATGGTCTGGCCGGAGGGCAGGGTGAAGCCCAGCGTCCAGCCGTTCACCGGCGTCGTGCTGTTGTTGGTGATCGTCACGTTCGCGGTCAGCCCGGTGTTCCAGGCGTTGACCGAGACGGCCACCTTGCAGGGGCCGGCCGGGGGTTGGGGCACGGTGCCGCCGCTGTCCAGGCCGAAGAAGGTGATCACACGGGCGGCCATGCCGGTGGTGATCAGGTTGTGGCCGACGCCCTGGAGGCTGATGGCCTCCACGGGCGCCCTGTCACCGGTGGAGCCGTATCGGGTGCGGGTCCAGCCGGACTGGGGCGAGTCGGTCGCGGTCGGCGTCTGGGTGAGCCCCTGCACATTGGTCCACTGCTTGATCTCCTCCCCGAAGTTGGGGTAGCGCAGGGTGTCGTCCTCGGTGCCGTGCCAGAGCTGCATGCGCGGCCGGGCCCCGGTGTAGCCCGGGTAGGCGTTGCGCACCAGGTCGCCCCACTCCTGCGGGGTACGGATCACCGTCCCCTGGGCGCACTCGCTGTTCCATTCCGAGCCGTTGGTGGTGGCGAAGCAGCCGAACGGGACGCCCGCGAAGGCCGATCCGGCCGCGAACACGTCGGGGTAGTCGCCGAGCAGGACGTTGGTCATCATCGCGCCGGAGGAGACCCCGGTGGCGAAGACCCTGCCCGTATCGGCGTTGTAGGTCCGGGTGACGTAGTCGACCATCGATTTGATGCCCACCGGATCACTTCCGCCGCCCCGGGTGAGCGCCTGTGGCGAGGAGACGTCGAAGCACTTGCTGGCACGGGTGACGGACGGGTAGATCACGATGAAGCCGTAGCGGTCGGCCAGCGAGGCGTACTCGGTGTTGGAGTAGAACACCGGCCCGGAGCCGGTGCACCAGTGCACGGCCACCTGGACCGCGGGGCGCGTGGTGACGGTGTCCGGGACGTACACGTACATCTGAAGATTGCTGGGGTTGGTCCCGAAGTTCGTCACCTCGGTGAGCGTGGCGGCGGCCTTGATGGGGGCCGCCGTGCGGGCCGTCGCCGCGGGCGCGGTGAGCAGTGTCGCCGCGAGTAACGGCAGCAGACCTCCGAGAAGTGCGACGAGCACCCGGCGCAGGCGCCTCTTCGCGATGTTGCCGACAGTGGTGGACACGTCCTTGTCCCTTCCTCAACACGGCTCGTGGGGGTACGCGTGGCGGAAGTCGAAGTCCCGCTCTGCGGGGCTGCCCGCCCGCATCGTGACATGAGCATGGCCCTCATGGAAGCGCTCCCACACGTCGAAAACATTCGCTGACCAGCGGTTGCTGAGCCGATCGGCACGTGTTGCGCGCAAAGCGTTGACCAGAAAGCGCTTACCCCCTACCTTCCGTTCATCGATGTGACCCATCGATGTCGATCCGCATTCGACGAGACGACCTCGAAGCGGCCTTGTAGCCCATACCTCCGGGGACAGTGCACTCCCCGAGGGAGCATCACGACACACAACATGGTGAACAGAATTTATGTATCTGATCGCCCCCACGGTCAGCCAGCCCTCGTGAAGGGACGCACCCGCATGCGTACAAGCCCCCCACGTACACAGACGCAAAGATCCGCGGCGGTGGCGGCCGTGGCCACCGCTCTCGCGACCGTCGCCGTTCTGGCCACCTCCCAGCCGGCCGGGGCGGCCGAGACCGCGCCCATCGGATTCGGCGCCGGAACGACCGGTGGCGGCAGCGCCACTCCGGTCACCGTGACGACGCTCGCCGCCTTCACGACGGCCGTCACGGGCAACGCGGCGAAGGTCGTGCGGGTGAACGGTCTGATCACGCTGAGCGGTCAGGTCGACATCGGCTCCAACACCACGGTCCTGGGCGTCGGTTCGTCCTCCGGGTTCACCGGGGGCGGCCTGAGGATCAAGGAGGAGACGAACGTCGTGGTCCGCAACCTCAACATCAGCAAGCCGCTCGCACCCTCCGACGGGGTGACCGTCCAGGAGTCCACGAAGGTGTGGATCGACCACAACTCCTTCTCCGCAGACCGCACTCACGACAAGGACTACTACGACGGTCTGCTGGACATCAACCACGGTTCCGACAACGTGACGGTGTCCTGGAACACCTTCAAGGACCACTTCAAGGGCTCGCTCGTCGGCCACAGCGACAACAACGCGTCCGAGGACACCGGCCACCTGAAGGTGACGTACCACCACAACCACTTCAGCAACGTCTACTCGCGCATCCCCAGTCTGCGGTTCGGCACCGGCCACTTCTACGACAACTACGTCGAGGGCGCCGAGACCGCCGTGCACTCCCGGATGGGCGCGCAGATGCTCGTCGAGAACAACGTCTTCCGTTCGACGCCGGTCGCGGTCACCACGAACCGCAGCAGTGACGTCGACGGATACGCCAACCTGCGCGGCAACGACCTCGGCGGAGCCGCCACGGAGGTCTCGCAGGTGGGCACCTTCACCACCGCTCCGTACAGCTACACCGCGGAGCCGGCCTCGACCGTCGTCGCCTCGGTGACCTCGGGTGCGGGCGCCGGAAAACTCTGACATCTCCGCCGACCGCGTCAACTCCCCACACAGCACGACCGACTGGAAGAAGGCATCGGGACATGACTTCTACGGCACCTCCACGCGCGCGCGGGCGCGCACTGACCGGCACCCTGGCCACCCTCGGCCTTTCGCTTGGCATGATCATGACTAGCGGCGCGCTCTCCCCGGCGAGCGCCGCGACCTGGCCGACCGCCAGCGGCAGCCAGGGTGTCTCCGCCACCATCCCGATCTCCGGCACCAAGGACTACGGGATGCTGCGCCTCTACGGCACCGGGGACCTCGGTTCCGGCAGCCAGGACGAGGACCAGGGGCCGATCCTCGAACTGGCGGCGGGCGCCGTCCTCAAGAACGTCATCATCGGCGCCCCGGCCGCCGACGGCATCCACTGCAAGGGCAGCTGCACGCTACAGAACGTGTGGTGGGAGGACGTCGGCGAGGACGCCGCCACCTTCCGGGGCAGCTCGTCGTCGAACGTCTACACCGTCTCCGGCGGTGGCGCGCGGGCGGCCAGCGACAAGGTGTTCCAGTTCAACGGCGCCGGGACGCTCAACGTCTCCAACTTCGCGGTGCAGAACTTCGGCACCTTCATCCGCTCCTGCGGCAACTGCTCGACGCAGTACAAGCGGACGATCAACCTCAACACCATCGAGGCCACCTGGTCGGGCGGCAGGCTCGTCGGCATCAACACCAACTACGGCGACAGCGCGACCCTGAAGGGCATCACGATCGTCGGGGACAGCAGCAAGAAGATCGTCCCCTGCCAGAAGTACATCGGCAACAACACGGGCAGTGAGCCGACCACGAACGGCTCGGGCGCCGACGGCACCTACTGCAAGTACGCGAGCAGCGACATCACCTACCGCTGACGCCGCTGAACCACCCCCCTCCGGCGGTTGTACGAGGCGGCCCGCACCCGCCTCGTACAACCGCCGTTCCCGTGTCCGGCGGCCTCCCGATCGCCGTGTCGAAGGTGCGTTCACACTCCCTCCCCCGATTCCGCTTGATTGTCAGTGCCGTGGTGCAGACTCCCGATCAGGTGGTACTTCGTGCGGGAGGGGCAGCGTGTTCACGGGGATCGACGATGTCGACTGGGCTTCGCTGCACCATGCGTACGGCAGCGCGGAGGACGTGCCCGGACTGCTGCGGGGGCTGGCCTCGGCGGACCCCGAGGAGCGCGAGTCGGCACTCGACGGGATGTACGGCTCGGTGCACCACCAGGGGGCCGTGTACGACTCGACGCTCGCCTGCGTTCCGTTTCTGCTCGCGCTCGCCGCCCGGGAGGAGGTGCGGGACCGGGGCGGGATCGTGGAGCTGGTGATGAGCATCGGCGAGGCGGGCGGCGCCTGTTCGGAACAGGCCGCCGCGGCGGTCCGGGCCGGTGCAGAGGTCTTCGTCGAACTGGTCGGGGACCGCGACACCGGGGTGCGGCGGGCGGCGCCGGCGGCCCTGGTCCGCTTTCTCGACGAACCCGCGCGCGTGCTGGCCGTGTTGCGGCAGCGCATCACGGTGGAGCGGAACGACAGCGTCCTGCTCGCCCTGGCGGAGAGCCTCGGCCTCTTCGCCCGCCTGCACGGCGGGCACGAGGCGGAGGCGATCGGCCAGTTGGTCACGCTGAGCGCCCCGCCCTTCGACCCGGGGCTGCGCCTGGCCGCGCTGGGCCAGCTCGCGCTGACCGCGCCCGAGCACCGCCCCGCCGATCTGGTCCCGACGGTCGTGGCTCTCCTCAGGGAGAGATCGGCACGCCGTACGGGACGGCCGCAGTGCTCCGATTTCCTGGCGGAGGACACCCTCACGCGTCACCTCCGCAGGCTGCGTCCCTCGGACGAGGAGGGCTCGCAGCTGCTGCGGACCTTCCATCTCGCCCTGGACGACCGGGTGGACGCCCGGATCGCCCTGCTCAACGGGCAGTTGAGCAGTCCCGCACCGACCGACCGCTGCAACGCGGTGTGGATGTCGGCGGGCCTGTTCCGCGAATGGCGCGCGGACTTCACGCGACCGGTGACCCTCATAGGACGGCAGCTCGGCGCCGACGAGGACCGCTTGAGGGAGGCAGCGTCGGCCGTCCTGGAGGACCTGTTCGCCCTGGCCGCCCCCGCCGCAGACGACCTGTTCGCCCTCGTCACCGCACGCCCGGAGGTCCGTGTACGCGTACGGGAGCGGGGCGGACCCGCCGTGGGCAGCCCGCTCAACGCCCTGGCCCGCACGGGGGATCCACGGGCGATACCCGTCCTGGCGGAGCTGCTGTCCGACCCCGCCGCACCGGACGGCCTGGGCCACACGGTCGCGCACCTGGGCCGGGCCGCGGTGTCTCTGGCCCCTGCCCTGCGCGCGAGGCTCGGAAGCATGCGCTTCGACCTTCCCGACGCGTACGACCGTGCCGTGCCGTTGCTGTCGGCGCTCGCGGCGTTGGGGGACGGGGCGGCCACGCCGGAGGTGCTGGGGGTGCTGCGCGGGATACCGGCGGGCCCCGGGCTGAGCGAGCGTCAGCGGGGGTGGCTGACGGAACGGGCGCTCGAGACGATCGGCGCCTTCGGAGCCGCCGCGCGTGACTCCGTGCCCGTGCTGCGCGGGCTGCTCGACTCCGCGCAGGCGGTGCGGGCGGCCGACGCGCTGTGGTCGGTCGAGGGGGACGTGGACGCCGTACTGCCCGTGCTGCTGCGGGAGTTGACGGGCGAGCACTGGCGCCGGCGCGCTGCCGCCGCCGAGGTGCTGGCGCGGCTCGGTCCTGCGGGCCGGGCTGCCGTGCCGGGGCTGCTTCGCCTGTGCGAGTCCGAGGAGGTGTGGGAGCGGACGCGGGCGGCGTGCGCGCTGTGGCAGATCACCGGGGACGCCGCTCCGGTCGTCGCCCCGGTACTCCGCTCGGCATGGACGCGGAGCCCGTACACCCGGGGCACGATAGCCACCTGCCTGATAGCGCTGGGCCCGGCGGCAGCCCCCTTACGGGACCTACCCCACACGGAACTCACAACCCACCGACGACACCGAGCACGCCAGGGCGGCTTCTCCGGCCAGGACGTACTGGAGGACGAGCGGTTGCTGAAGGCGTGCAGGGAGCTGGCCTGAGGCTCCGGAGTTGGCTGAGGCGGGGGGGGAGGTCGCGCAGCCCGGCGCTGTACGGGGTGCCGCTGCGCCCACCCGTGCCGCCCCTAGCGGCACGCATGCCCGCAGCTAGGCGGGTTCCCGCGGCAAGGCGGATTGACGGACCGCCAGCTGTGGGCGCACGCCCACAGCTGGGCACGCTGACCGCGCACCCGCACCCCGGTGCCTACCAACCCCGCCCCGCCGAGGCGCCCCTCCAGGGGCGCGAGGAACCGCGCGCTCAACCCCCACCGACCCGCAGCCGAACAGCGGGGGACGGACGGATCTTTCAGGGGCGCGAGGAACTGCGCGACCAGCCCCCACCCGCCCGCAGCCAAACGAACCGGGAAGGACGGGGTTTTCAGGGGCGCGAGGAACCGCGCGCTCAACCCCCATCGCCCCGCAGCCGAACGAATCGGGACGGGCAGGCTCTCAGGGGCGCGGGGAACTGCGCGACCAGCCCCCACCGACCCGCAGCCGGATGAGTGGCAACCCGTCCTTCGCGACACGTGTCAGCGTGTATTGCGACCCCACATGGGATCGAACCGCTCCCACGCCTCCTCCCACTCCTCCATTCGCCGTCGCTCCAGACGGCCACGGAGGAGGCGCCAGGCCACGTACGGCACCGTCGCGCCGCTCGCGCCCGCCAGGGCGCCGACCAGGGCGGCCCGCAAGCGGGCCTCCGACTCGGTGGCCGGCTTGGTCACCAGGCGGCCCTGCGGGTCCGTCCAGACCGTCGCCGGGCTGCCTGCCGTGCTGCCCGAGTCGACCCGGGCCTGCCCCGTGTGCGGGGTGCCGTCGGCGGCGGTCCAGCGGACCTTCGCCCACACCTTCTCGCTGCCGACCGTGCCCGGCGCGTCCTCGACGACCAGCGCCGTCACGGCACGCCACTCGGCCCGCTCTCTGGCCAGCCCCTGCTCGACGGAGTGGGTCGCCACCAGACCGACCAGGACTCCGGTGAGCACGGTGAGGACCCAGGTGGCCAGCACGGCCCACCCCTCCACGGCATCCACGCGACGCCTCAGCGGATTGCGCCGCCAACGCCACAGCCACACCCTCGGACCACGGAATGCCGCCATCGAAGGCATCCTCCTCACGCGCACACGGACATGCCCTGCCGTCCTCCCATACGCGCGATCTCCCGCCACTGCTCAGGGCTCCTCCGAGGTCTCCGTCACATCCCGCCGACAGACCGCTCTGACCTGTACAGACGCCGTCTCCAGAGGTGACTGTCAGTGGTGGGGTGCAGACTGGCCGATGACTGGACAAAGACGTCCCGGAGGTGATCGGAATGACCGAGGTACTGCTCACGGTCGGCACGCGCAAAGGCCTGTTCATCGGGCATCGGCGCGGTGGCACGTGGGAGTTCGACGAGAGCCCTTACTTCAACGCACAGGCCGTGTACTCGGTCGCGATCGACACCCGGCGAGAGACTCCCAGGCTGCTGGTCGGCGGCGACAGCGCCCACTGGGGACCGTCGGTCTTCCACTCCGACGACCTGGGCCGGACCTGGACCGAACCGGAGCGGCCCGCCGTGAGGTTCCCCAAGGACACGGGCGCCTCGCTGGAGCGCGTCTGGCAGCTCCACCCGTCGACAGCGGAGGCGGACGTGGTCTACGCGGGCACGGAACCGGCGGCGCTGTACCGCTCGGAGGACCGCGGCGAGTCCTTCGAGCTGGTCCGCCCGCTGTGGGAGCACCCCACCCGCTCCCAGTGGGTGCCGGGCGGCGGCGGTGAGGGCCTGCACACGATCATCACCGACCAGCGCGACCCACGCGCGATGACGGTCGCCGTCTCGACGGCCGGCGTGTTCCGCACGACCGACGGCGGCGCGAGCTGGGCCCCCTCCAACTCCGGTGTCTCCGCGGTGTTCCTGCCGGATCCGAACCCGGAGTTCGGCCAGTGCGTGCACAAGATCGCGAAGGACTCGGCCGACCCTGACCGGCTCTACCTCCAGAACCACTGGGGTGTGTACCGGAGCGACGACGCGGGCGGGCAGTGGACGGACATCGGCGCGGGCCTCCCCTCGACGTTCGGCTTCGCGGCGGCGACCCATCCGCACCGCGGCGACACGGCGTACGTCTTCCCCATCACCGCCGACGCGGACCGTGTCCCGGCCGACCGCCGCTGCCGGGTCTTCCGTACGGCGGACGCGGGCCTCAACTGGGAGCCCCTGTCGGCGGGCCTGCCCCAGGAGGACCACTACGGCACGGTGCTGCGCGACGCCCTGTGCACGGACGACGCGGACCCGGCGGGCGTGTACTTCGGCAACCGCAACGGCGAGGTGTACGCGTCGGCGGACGACGGCGACAGCTGGCAGCAGCTGGCGTCCCACCTCCCGGACGTGCTGTGCGTGCGGGCGGCGGTGATCGACTGACACACGGTCACGGAGAACGGCTCGGGTCCAACTGGCAGAACTGTAGGGGGCGGTGTGCACGGGCAGGGTCAGAAGCAGCAACGGTCCGGTCATCCTCGGTCGGCCTTCGACCACCGGTTGATCTCTGTCGTGTGTACGGCAGTAGGGTGACGCCGTGGCACCACGACCGTTGCATGAGATTGTCGAAGCGGGCTGGGCGAAAGCCCTCGAACCCGTAGCCGGACGGATCGCCGAGATGGGCGACTTCCTGCGCGCGGAGATCGCCGCGGGACGCACCTATCTCCCGGCCGGACCGAACGTCCTGAGGGCTTTCCAGCAACCCTTCGACGACGTACGGGTCCTGATCGTCGGACAGGACCCGTATCCGACCCCGGGGCACGCGGTGGGGCTGTCGTTCTCGGTCGCGCCCGAGGTGCGCCCGCTGCCCGGCAGCCTGATCAACATCTTCCGGGAGCTGAACACCGACCTGGGGGCGCCCCAGCCGTCCAACGGCGATCTGACGCCCTGGACCCAGCAGGGGGTGCTGCTCCTCAACAGGGCGCTCACCACGGCTCCGCGCAGTCCCGCCGCACACCGCGGCAAGGGCTGGGAGGAGGTCACCGAGCAGGCGATACGCGCGCTGGCCGCGCGGGGCAAGCCTCTGGTGTCGATCCTGTGGGGCCGCGACGCCCGCAACATCCGTCCGATCCTCGGCAGTCTGCCGTCGGTCGAGTCGGCCCACCCCTCCCCCATGTCGGCCGACCGCGGCTTCTTCGGCTCCCGCCCCTTCAGCCGCGCCAACGACCTGCTCAGCGGGCAGGGAGCCGCCCCGGTGGACTGGCGCCTGCCCTGACCAGGCAGGCCGGATTGTCGGACAGGGGGCGACTCGTCCCCCTGCCGGGCAAGTCGGGCCGCTCCACCGGGTGTTGCCGATCACGCGCGGTTGACCAGCACCGGAGGAGCGTGACGGCCGAATCCCGCCCCTCCGTCTGGCGGAGAAGTCACCACGTACTGACCACTTCTGATCCGTACGTAACTCATCAGACAAAAGCGGACGGATACCGCTCACCTGCACCCTCCCCGAACAGGGGAGCCCAATAAGCCAGTAACATGCGGCGCCATGAGCTCCCCCACTGGGCCCGCCGGCCTGCCCGTACGAATGCCGCGCCCCCGCCAGCCGGGCCGGCACCGCCGCCCCGAACCGCTGGCGGCTCCCGAGGGTGCGCCCGCGCTCGTCCTCGCGGTGCCGGGCGCGCCCAGTGCCGCCACCCGCGGCCTCGCCGAGGAGGTCGTGAGCATCGCCCGCTCCGAGCTGCCCGGCCTCGACGCCCGCATCGGGTACCTCGACGGTGACGACGCGGAGTTCCCCACGCTCCAGTCGGTGCTCACGCACACCGCGCAGGAGCGCACCGCCCGCTACGAGCAGGCCCTCGCCGCCGGTGTGGACGCCAAGCAGCCCGAGGGGCCCGTGGCCGTCGTCGTGCCGCTGCTCGCCGGTCCGGACAACGCGCTGCTGCGCCAGGTCCGCCAGGCCGTCATGGAGAGCCGGATCGCGGCCGACCTGACCGATGTCCTCGGCCCGCACCCGCTGCTCGCCGAGGGGCTGCACGTACGGCTGTCCGAGGCGGGCCTCGCGCGCGCCGACCGGGCCCGGCTGTTCACCGTGGCGACCGCCGCGGACGGCATCATCCTGGCCTCCGTGGGCGGCGAGGAGGCCGTGCAGGCGGCCGGTATCACGGGCATGCTGCTCGCCGCGCGGCTCGCCGTGCCGGTGATGGCGGCGGCGCTCGACCAGGACGGCTCGATCGCGGCCATCGCCGAGCAGTTGCGCGCCTCGGGCTCGCAGAACCTCGCGCTGGCCCCGTATCTGATCGGCCCGGAGATCGACGCCGGTCTGCTGGAGGCCGCGGCCAAGGAGGCGGGCTGTGCCTCCTCCGACGCGCTGGGCCCGTATCCGGCCATCGGCAAGCTGGCGTTGGCCAAGTACACGACGGCGCTGGGCATCGCCCCGCAGCAGCCGCAGGGCGCACCGGTCCGCTGACCCGCGCAGCACTCCCCGTACGGCGGCGCAGTACGACGGCCGGAACACGGTACGCCGAAGGGCCCGCTCCTTTCCCAGGAGCGGGCCCTCGGCGTTTCCGGCGGACGCGGACGCGCACTCAGCCGAAGATCACGCAGGACACGGCCGGTACCTCGATCGAGCCGGTCCGGCGGGGGTGGCCGGTGTCGGGGTCGAGGGCGAACCAGGTCACGTCTCCGGAGCGCTCGTTCGCCGCGTACAGGAAGCCGTTGGAGGCGGCGAGCGCTCGGGGCCAGTGGCCGCCGCACGGCACGGTGTCCACCAGCCGCAGGGCGGCTCCGTCACCGTCGACGGCGAGCACGGAGACGACGTCCTGGCCGCGCGTCGCGGTCCACACGAAGCGGCCGTCGGGCGAGGCGACGATGCCCGACGGATAGGCCTCGCCGTCCGGGGCGCCCGGAAGCACCGACGTCTCGCACAGAGGCGTCAGGAGGCCCTCGGCGGCGTCCCAGCGGCAGACGGTGACGGTCGGGGCGAGTTCGTTCAGCACATAGGCGTACAGGCCCTCCGGATGGAAGGCGAGGTGGCGCGGTCCGGAACCGGGGCGCAGGGCGGTCTCGCGGTGCGGTACGAGTGTGCCGTCGCGCAGTGCGTACACATGGACGGAGTCCGTGCCGAGGTCGACGCCGACGGCCCACCGGCCGCTCGGGTCGGGTTGCACCTGATGGGCGTGCGGCCCCTGTTGGCGCGCCGGGTCCGGTCCCGAGCCGCTGTGCAGGAGCACGTCGGAGGCGCTGTCGGCGAGGGTGCCGTCGGCGCGGACGGGCAGTGCGGAGACGCTGCCGGAGCCGTAGTTGGCGGTCAGTACGTGCCCGGCGAAGAGGGCGAGGTGCGTGGGCGAGTCGCCGTCGACCGGCACGGGCGGCCCGGCGAGTTCGGGCTTGTCGCCGGTCACTCGGTAGGCGGCCACCGCGCCCTCGGCCGTCTCGCTGACCGCGTAGAGCGTGTTCCCGTCGGCGGCGAGGGCGAGATACGACGGGTCGGGTACGTCGTCCGCCGCACCGAGCACCGTCAGGGCGCCGCTGTCGTCGTCCACGGCGGCGACCAGGACCCCAGGCCCTCCGGCCGCCGTGAACGAGCCGATGAACGCTCGCCGTTGTCCCACTGCCGTCCCCTCTCGATGTGCTGTTCGATCGGGGCGACCGTACCTCATCGGTCTAGACCAACAACCGGTGCGTACGTGAGAGGCCTCAGGCCCCGACCAGCGGCGAACCCGAGGGGCCGCGCAGGGGCTTGGCCATTTCGGCCAGGGCCCGTTCCAGGCCGTGCAGATGGGCGAGGGCGGGCTCGGTGGCGTGGGGGCGGTCGACGGGGGCCGTGACGGTGTCTGCGCGCCCCTCCGTGAGCGCCTCCACGGCGGTCTCCACGCGCCGGAAGGCGGCGGCGAGCCCGAGGTTGCGGGAGGCGTCCGGGCCGGCGGTCACAGCGGCCAGGCCGTGGATCTCGTAGGCGCAGTCGTCGAGCAGCGCCAGTACCCGGCGGGCCCGGCGCTTACGGGCGCGTACGGGGTTGAGCGGATGCACGAGCGGCGCGACCGAGAGCCGTACACGCCCCAGCAGCAGCTCCAGTTCGGCCACGCGCGCCGCCGGGTCGGTGGACGCAGCGGCGCCCGGTGCACCGGCGAGGCGGGCGGTGGCCTCGGCGGTGCAGGCGTGGACGCAGCGCAGGGCGCGCTGGATCCAGGCGTCGGTGGTGGCGTGCGTGGTGATCGGCAGGACGAACAGCACGGCCAGCAGCGCACCCAGGGCTCCTACGCCGGTCTCCGCGAACCGTACGGCGAGCAGGGCCGGATCGAGGACGCCCAGAAGCCCGTACAGCAGTTCGGCGAGCAGGGTGACCGAGAGCATCATCCAGGTGTACGACACGGCGGCCGAGTAGAAGATCCCGAACACGCATACGGCGACGAGCACCGCGGTGGGTACGGGAGCCCCCGCCACCGGGACCGCGACGGCGAGGCCGAGTCCGATACCCAGCACCGTCCCGAGGATGCGGCGGAAGCCCCGGACCAGGGTCTCGCCGCGCGAGGTGGTGTTCACGAAGATCCACCAGGTGGCGCCGACCGCCCAGTACCAGCGGTCGCCGGACACCAACTGGCCCACGACCAGCGCGAAGGCGGCGGCGGCCGTCGCCTGGACGGCCTGACGTGTGGTGGCGCGGGCCAGACCCCGTTCGCCGGCCGGGGCGACGGGGGCGGGCGGAGGGGGCGTACGGCGTTCGTAGCACCACAGCCCGAAGCGCACCGCCGAGGCGCTGAGGACGGACAGGAGGACGGCGGCGTACAGCTCGGGCAGCTGCTCCGGTCCCGCGTGCAGGAACTGGGCGACGAAGAAGGTCATGAACGCGAAGACGCCCAGGCTGTGGCCGCGCGGGCCCCAGCGGCGCGCGTAGACGCCCGCGCCGACGACGGCGAGGAGGACCAGCCCTCGGGCGACCGGACGATCGTGCAGCTCGGCCGCGGCGGCGAGGACCGGGAGACCGACAGCGGGCAGCAGCGCGGTGGTGACCGCCTGGGCGCGCACCGTGGCGTCGGTGACCGTGAACAGGGCGAGCAGTGCGGCGAGTCCGCCGGTCACGGCCCCGGTGAGCGAGTGCCCGGCGAGGCCGCAGCCGGTGACGGCCAGCCCGATGCCGAGCACGCCCCGCGCGGCGAAGCGCAGCCGCGCGCGGCCCGGGTCCGGCGCCATGAACACCCTCTTCAGCACTGCTGTCCCGCCCCCATCTGATCCATCCGAGATCGGCATGCAAAAGGCGCCGCGGGGTCCGCAGCGCCATCGACGGGGACATTGCAGCATCACAGTCGCCACTGGCTCAAGTGGGGTCGAATATGCTGAGCCATTGGCACAGACATATCGGTCCACGGGTGTCAACTGTCGAGCCAACGGACCATGAACAACAAGGAGGGCCGGACCCATGGCCGTGGACGAGCTGGACACCCGCATCCTGCGGCTGCTGCTGGGGCAGCCGCGCACCAGCGTGCGCGAGTACGCCCGGGTCCTCGGTGTCGCACGCGGCACCCTCCAGGCCCGCCTGGACCGCCTCGAACGGGACGGCGTGATCACCGGGACGGGTCCGTCGCTCTCCCCCGCCGCCCTCGGCCATCCTGTGCTGGCATTCGTGCACATCGAGGTCACCCAGGGCCATCTCGACGAGGTCGGGGACGCGTTGGCGGCCGTACCGGAGATCGTCGAGGCGTTCTCGATCGCCGGTGGCGGTGATCTGCTCGCGCGGGTCGTGGCCCGCGACAACGCGCATCTGGAGGACGTGATCCAGTCGCTGATCAGTGTGCCGGGCGTGGTCCGTACCCGTACGGAGGTGGCGCTGCGCGAGCGGGTCCCGTACCGGCTGCTGCCGCTGGTGGAGTCGATCGGGCGTACGGCCGCCGGCTGATCCTTCTTCGCCCCTTGGCATCCTGGGAGCCATGAGCACTCTCGGCACCACCGCGGTCATCTTCGATCTCGACGGCACCCTCGTGGACAGCGAGCCGAACTACTACGAGGCGAGCCGGCAGACCCTCGCCGCGTACGGCGTCACCGGTTTCACCTGGGCCGACCAGGAGAAGTCCGTGGGCATCAGCACCCGGGAGACGGTCACGCTGTGGCGGGAGCGGTACGGGCTGGACGCGCCGGTCGAGGAGCTGCTCGCGGAGAAGAACCGGCGGTACCTGGAACTGGCGCGGGCCGACACTCCCGTCTACCCCGAGATGCGGAAGTTCGTGGAGTTGCTGGCGGGCGAGGGGGTTCCGATGGCGGTGGCCTCGGGGTCCGCCCTGCGGGCCATCGAGGCGATCCTGGCGGGCACGGGGCTGGACGCGTGTCTGCGGACCTTCGTGTCCTCGGACGAGGTCGCCTGCGGCAAGCCCGCGCCGGATGTCTTCCTGGAGGCCGCGCGGCGGCTCGGGGTGGCCCCAGCGGACTGTGTGGTCGTGGAGGATGCGGCTCCGGGTGCCGCTGCCGCGCGCGCGGCCGGTATGCGGTGCGTCGCGATTCCGTATCTTGCCGCGCAGGCCGATGATCCCGGGTTCGCTTCGGTGGGGCTGTTGGTGCGGGGTGGGCAGGGGGAGTTCATGGCCAGGGCTGCGTTTGAGTGGCTCGTGGGGACGGCTGGGCAGGAGGGATAGGGCCGGTTCGTTGTCGGGTGCGGGTCCGGTGGGGGCTGGTCGCGCAGTTCCCCGCGCCCCTAAAAGCAGGGCGAGCCCCTCAGGTCCGTCAAGGACGTGGCCGGCGAGTGGGCGAGGGTTCCTCCGCCGCCAGCAGGTCTCGGCATTCCGTCGCCAGGAGTCGCATCCCGTTCGCCTCCGCTCCGGTCAGTGCCGAGCGGAGCAGTGCCACGCCCTCGGAACGTCGTGTGCCGGCCTTCTCGCGGAGCAGTGCGCGGGCCTCGTTCGCTCTGAGGCGGGCCGTCTGGGGTGGGGAGCTGCCGACCACCAGGCGTTCGGCCTGGCGGAAGTGGCCCAGGGCTGTCGTGGTGTCTCCCTCCGCCAACGCCAGCAGGCCCATGGCTCGTTCGGTCGGGCCGACCAGTACCACCGGCCAGCCCGCCAGTGCTATCCCCGCCGGCCTGCGGGCGAGCGCCTCACGCAACACCGGTACGGCGTGGGCGAGTTCGGTCTTGTAACCGCCGTGCGCGTCCAGGCCGGCGCAGACCTCCGCGAGCAGGACCAGCGCCGGTACGGACCAGCCGTGCGGAGGGAGCGACGTGCAGTCGGCGGTCTCCCGGAGGAAGGCGAGCAGTCGGTCGGCCGCCTCGTCGTGGTCGCCCACTTCGCAGCGGGCGAGCGCGAACCCGGCCCGCCAGACGGGGAAGTATCCGTGCCGTTCGACGCCGTCGGCGAGCCCGGAGCTGAAGAGTTCGGCCATCCTGCCCTGCTCCCTGAGCAGCCAGTACACCTGGCCCAGCCGGGTCTGGAGCAGGGTGTCGGCGGGTACCGCGAGGTCCGCCTCCAGGCTCGCGACGATCTCCCGCGACTCACCGAAGATCCAGTCGGTGGCGGAGTCGAACCGGCCGCACCACAGGTCGAGCAGGGTGTCCAGGGTGCACTGCTGCCAGCGCGCGAGGGTGCTGCGCGTACGGGCCGCGTGTCTGCGGTGCTCGGCCACCGTGCCCGTGGCGCCGTGCACCCGGCCGACGCGGAGCTGGTCGATGGCGAGTGCGACGAGGGACTCGCCCAGGAAGTACGGGGAGCGGGCGCGCAGCGCGCAGTCCCGGAGCCGCAGGGAGGTGGTCAGCGACTCGATGGGCGGTACGAAGTCGTAGAGGCCCCAGCGGCACTCGGTGAGCACCTCGCAGCGCGTCTCCTCGTCCTGGCCGCCGGTGGCGAGGCCTTCCAGGGTCCGCCGGGCCAGGTCGGCGCCGCGTTCGGGTCCGGCACCCGGCCAGGCGGTGTCCTCGCTGACGGACATGGAGAGCTTCTTCGCCAGATGCGCGCCGAGACGGAGGCGCAGTCCGGCCGCCTCGGCGCCGTCGCGGCTCTTGAGCGTGGCCAGGGTCTCCCGGATCAGGTGCAGGAGTTCGTGGTCGACGCGGCCCGGATCGGACCAGCGCCTGGCCCGCCGTACGACGGCCACCGCCTGCGCTTCGGGGTTGTCGGTGCCCTGCCGGTAGGCCTGGCGGTAGTAGGCGTCCGCCTCCTCCATGCGCCCGGCGAGGTAGCTGGTGTCGCCTCGGTGCAGCAGCCGGTCGAACTCGGCGCCGTACCGGGAGGGTTGGGCCGGGACCGCGCCGGCGTTGTGCGTCGGTGTCGCGCGCCGGAGGCCAGGTGTTCGCGCGGGCGGTACGCCGGGGGTGTCGCCGCGGGACTCGGGGACCAGGTCGAGCAGTTCACCCTTGGCGTCCAGCGCGTCGTCGCAGCCTTCGGCCAGTTCACGGGTGACCCGGCGGTGGCCGTTCTCGATACGGCTGAGGTAGCCCCGGCTGCAGTGCACGAGGCCCGCGAGGTCGGCGAGGGAGAGTCCGGCGGCGAGCCGCCGGCGGCGTAACTCCCCGCCGAACCGCGCCGATTCGTCCGCCACGCCGTTCACCACGTCGTCCGTACGCCCCACGACTGCCCGCCCTCGCCCGCCTGTTGCCCGGTGTTGCCAAATATGCCCTGGCAACACCGGATCTCTCCCTCTGACGGCGAGATCGGACAAAGCTGGCCCAAAAGGCGTACGGAGCGTCCCGTCGAATGTATGGAGAACACATTGAGGAACAGGATCGGGCGAAGGGAGTCCCCGGGCCGGGCCGGAAACGGCTCCCCCCTTCCTGTCCCCTGTCTCCTCGGTACCGGTCCGAGGTACCGAGGAGGAGGTCCCGGGTGCTCCACGGGGGTGGGCACCTGGGGCCTCCGTATCCGGCCACCGGAGGCGGACACATGCGTTGCCCTGTGAGACATCCGATCGTCCTGGTCCCGGGAATCCTCGGCAGTGTCCTGGAGGGGCCGACGGGTCCGCTGTGGGCGCCGGGCAAGCCGTTGCTCCAGTCCCTGGCCGAGCTGCGGGATCCGGACACCACCGGGCATCCGCTGACGCTGCGCTGCGACACCTCGTCGGTCAGGGCGTCACGGCTGTTTCCCGACGTCGCCGTGCTGCCCGGCCTGCTGCGGAGCAGGGGCTACGCGCAGACCGTCGACTGGGTGCGCCGGCACTTCGACGTGACGGACGGTCCGGGCGGCGGGCTGCTGACGTTCCCGTACGACTGGCGGCTGGACAACCGGGTCCATGCCCGCAGGCTGGCCGAGGTGATCGACCTGCATGTCGCCGAGTTCCGGGAGCGGACCGGCGCGCAGGACACCAAGGCCGTCGTCATCGCCCACGGCATGGGCGGCCTGATCGCCCGCTACTACGTCGAGGTGCTGGGCGGCTGGCGCGACTGCCGGGCGCTGATCACCCTGGGCACCCCGCACCGCGGTTCGGTACGCGCGCTCGACACGCTCGCCAACGGATTCCGGCACCTGCCCGGCGTACGGACCCTGACCCGCGGCTTCCCCTCGGTGCACCAACTGCTGCCGGTGTACTCGGTCATCGACACCGGGGCGGGGCACATCCGGATCGAGGACGCGGCGCCGCTGCCGGGGGTGCGCCAGGATCTCGTGGGTGACGGTCTGGGCTTCCACCGGGAGATCGCGGCGGCGGCCGCGTACAACGCCGAGAGCTTTCCCGCGTACGCGCACCAGCATGTGACGCTGCCTCTGGTGGGTACCCGGCAGGGCGGCACGCTCCAGTCGGCGCGGTGGAACGGCCACGGGGTGGTCTGCTCGGCCGAGCCGCCGGGAGCGCTGGTTCCGGCGGTGCTGGCGGACGGGGACGGTGCGGTGCCGCGGGTCTCGGCGATGCCGCCGGCGATGCCGGAGGACCGGTGCCGGTTCGTGCCGGAGGCGCATGGCGCTCTCCAGTCACCGCGTGTGCTGTCCGGTCGGCTCCTCGAACTGCTGCTGCGTCTCCAGGCGCCGGGCCTGATGGACGTGCGTGGTCCGTCGGATCCGCCGGCGCGGGTGGCGCCGGCTATCAGTAGTGAGGTCGACGACGCGTATGTCTGTTCGGTGCCGGTGACTTTGCGTGCGCAGGTCGTGGGGGCTGCTCGGGCGCCGGAGCGGGTGCGGGCGACGGTGACTCGGGAGGACGGGGAGACGTTTTCTCTGGTTCTGCGGGAGGTTTCGCCGGGGCGGTACGAGGTGCGGAGGGTGTTGGCGGCGGGGGTGTACGAGGTCGAGTTCGTGGCGGAGTCGGGGGCGCCGGTTCCGGGGCGGGTTCAGGACTGTTTCGTGGTGTTGTCGAGGCCCGGATAACTGGACAGGCGGTTCCTTCGCCGCGGGCCGGTGGGGGCTGGTCGCGCAGTTCCCCGCGCCCCTTTCGGGGCGCGTTCCGCGCCGCCTTCCCAGGGCCGTTCTCCTACTTGCGGCGGGGTTTGCCCTGGCGGGTGCCCCTGCCCCGGGCTGCCGACCTTCCCGCAGGAGGCTGGGAGCGCTTCTTGGGCTTCGGCTGGGCCTGCTTGGGTTCCTCCCGGCGGCCGCGGGAGCTGTTGACCGTGCGGCCTCGGACGATGCCGATGAAGTCCTCGACCAGGTCGGTCGTGCGGGCCTCCGGCCAGGACAGGGCGACCTGGGATTCGGGGGCGTCGGTGACCGGGCGGTAGGTGAGGTCCTTGCGGTGGTGGAGGCGGGCCAGGGACTGGGGGACGACGAGGACGCCGATCCCGGCGGCGACCAGTTCGATCGCGTCCTCGGTCGTCGCGGGGCGCTCGAGCGCGGGGCGGCCGGGGAGGCTCTCCCAGGCGAGGGTGTCGTCGAGGGGGTGCAGCACGATGTCGTCGGCGAGGTCCTCGGCGGTGATCTCGTCGACGGCGGCCACGACATGGTCCTTGGGGACCACGACAACGGTCGTCTCGGTGTAGAGGGGGATCGCGCTGAGCACCGTACGGTCGACCGGCAGGCGTACGAGGCCGGCGTCGGCGTCGCCGGCCAGCAGCAGGTCGTGCGCCTCGGTGGTGGACACCTGGAGCAGGGTCAGGGGGACGTCGGTGCGCCGCTCGTTCCAGATCCGCACCCACTTGGCGGGGATCACTCCCGGGACGTACGCGAGCCGGAACGCGGGGGAATCTTCCGAGCCAGTCACCGCGCCAGGCTACCTGCCCCGCCACCTCCCCTGATCGTCGTGGTCGGCGCTGGTTCGTACGCTCGATACCCTTGGCACCATGACGACGCACCAGACCTCCCAGACCATGAAGCCCGCGACCGCGGCGAAGAAGCTGGGTGTGTACCTCCAGGCCACCCCCGCGGAGTTCCAGGAGGGTGTCGTCACGCGTGCCGAGCTGACCGCGCTACAGACCGACCCGCCGGCCTGGCTGAGCGACCTGCGCCGCGACGGCCCGCACCCCCGTCCTGTGGTCGCCGCGAAGCTGGGCATCTCGATCGCGGGGCTCGCCCGGGGCGGGGTCACCGAACCCCTGACCACCGAGCAGATCGACGAACTGAAGCAGGAGGACCCCGGCTGGCTCCGGCGCGAGCGCTCCGTGCAGGCCGACGTCCGCAAGGAAGCCGCGCGCATCAAGGAGTTGCAGCAGGACAAGCAGGAGCGGGAGCGGCAGGGCAAGTAGACGCGCTGGGCCTGGGCACCAGGTAGGGCGCGACACTGGCGAGCTTCTCCCGGGTCTCCTCCGTCTCCCGTTCGGGGCGTGAGTCCGCGACGATGCCCGCGCCCGCCTGCACCCAGGTCCGGTCGCCCTCCTGGAAGACGGTGCGCAGGACCAGCGCCGCGTCCAGGGAGCCGTCACTCGCGGCGGTGAGGACGGCGCCCGCGTGCAGCCCCCGTTCCTCCCCCTCCAGCCTTCTGATCCAGGGATAGGCCGCCGCCTTCGGGATGCCCGAGGCGGTGACCGCCGGGAACAGGGCGGCGAAGGCGTCCCAGCAGGTGAGCGGGGCGGTGAGGCGGGCTTCGACGGTCGAGGCGAGATGCTGCACGCTGCCGCGTTCCCTCACCGTCATGTACTCCGTGACATGCGTGCTGCCCGGTGCGCCGAGTGCGGCCAGTTCCTCGTAGGCGGCCCGTACGGAGATCGCGTGTTCGACGATCTCCTTGCCGTCGTGGCGCAGGACCTCGCGCAGCGCCGCCGCTGCCCCAGGATCGGCGGGGCGGGCCCTGGTGCCGGCGAGCGGCTGGGTACGGACCGTGCCGTCCGGGGTGACCTCGACGACGGTCTCCGGACTGAAACCCGTTGCCTCTGTCTCCCCCAGACGTAGGAGGAAGGAACGGGCGGGCGAGTTGGCGCGGCGTCCCGTGACATAGGTCGCCGGGAAGTCGACCGCGAAGCCGACGGGCACCTTGCGCGACAGGACCACCTTCTGGAGGGCGCCCGCCCGGATGCCGTCGACCGCCGCACGGACGGCGGCGGTGTACGAGGGGTCCGCGGGCGGTTCCGGCCAGGGCATCGGGGGTGGGGTGAGCGGCGGGGCGGGCGGGGTGCGGAGCTGCTCGGCGAGGCGGCTGAGCCGGTGCGGATCGCTCGCGCGCAGCAGGGTTCCGGCCGGTGTGAGGCGTACCTCCTCGTGCGGGACGAAGAGGTGGAGGAGGGGGCGGTGCAGGGTCCGGTCGAGGAAGTCCCTGTCTGTGTCCTGCTGTTGGGCGTGGGCCAGTTCGAAGCAGGCTGTGCCGTAGACGCGCCAGTCCTCGACGGGGAGTGCCGCGAGGAGCCCCGCGAGGGCGGGCAGGGGGCGGTCGTGCCAGGGGATGTCCTTGCGGTCCGTGCCGCAGGTGTAGTGGAGGTGGGTCCGGCCGACGGTGATCCGGGCGAGGGCGCCCCGCGCGAAGAACCAGGACTCCCCCTGTTCGTACGCGAGGTAGGGGTCGTGGTCACCGGAGGCGCGGGCGAGGGCGGCGAGGGTGAAGGGCGGGTCCTGGACCGGCGGGCCCGCTTCCGTCACGTAACGGAGGGTCTGTCGCACGGCGCGCCTCACTCCCCGCCCACCGCTGCGCCGACGCTCGCGGCCATGTCGTCGACGGCCTGCCGCCACAGCCGGGGGATCGCCTCGGCGCCGGTCAGCGCGCTGTCGATCCGGAACGAGGCGGTGGAGGTCTCGCCGTAGAGGAAGAGGCCCACGGCGAGGGGGAAGCCGTTCGGGCAGCAGATGATCGGGGCGAAGCGGTGTACGGGGTCGCCGTGGTACCGCAAGGGCTTGCGGGCCGTGAAGATCGAGCCGACGGCCGTCAGACTGTCCGGTTGGGCGCTGCGGGCGATCACCTGGTCGAGGAGAGTTCTGGGGGTGTGGCGGGTCAGCCGGTACAGGGACTGCCGGTAGGCCGGGTCCTTGAGCGGGGCGGTGGGCGCGAGGGTGCGGCGCAGCCGGACGGGGGCCGGCATCGAGCCGCCGGGCAGGTCGAGGCGGGCGAGGAAGAAGCGGTTGCCGGGCAGGGCCGTCTCGTCGTGGGTGCGCAGATTGACGGGGACCATCATCGGGAGCGGGTCCCGGCAGGCCTCGGGCCGGTGTTCGGCGGCCCACTGGCTGATCGCGTGGGTGAGCGCGGCGAGGTGCACGTCGTTGCGGGTGGCGCCGTACGCGCGTGCGGTCTCGCGCAGCAGCCGGTTCGGCATGTCCTGCCAGAGGGTGTGGCGGCGGCCGGACAGTGGCTGGGCGGGCGAACTCCACAGCCCGTGCGGGCGGGTGCCGCGCCAGGTGTGCGCGACGGTGCTGATCACCTGGCGGGGCCCGGGCAGGCCTGCGCCCTCGAACCTCGGGACGGTGGACGAGGTGGGCGTGCCGTCCTGGTCGGGGCCGAAGAGGGTCTCCAGGACGGAGACGATGTTCCCCGCGTCCTGGACCGAGTGGGGCGTGAGATACACGAGGCAGTACTCGTGGGCCGCGTGCCCGGCCAGCACGACCAGCCGCCAGGCGGGCGCGCCGACGGGCAGGGGCTGCCGCAGCAGCTCCCGTACGGCGTCGTCGACGCCGTCGGTGCCCGCGCGGGAGCGGTGTGCACCGATGTGCTGCTCCAGGTCGGGCCGGACGGGAGCCCAGCGGGGCGGCCCGTCGTCGGCGCGCAGGACATGGCTGAGGCACGGCAGCCGGTCCAGCCGCCGGCTGACCCGGCCGCGTAGTTGGGCCAGGTCCGGCGGATTGCCCGTGAAATGCAGTACGGCTCCGACCCTCGGGTCTGCCTCGGGGTGGGTGGCGTGCTGTCCGGCGGCGTGGAAGAGGAGGTCGACGGGGTTGGGGGCGCGCAGCAGGGCGGCGTACGAGGTGGGGACGCCGAAGAAGACGGTCGGTTCGTCCTCGGAGAGACGGCGGGCGATGCTCGCCGGGGTCGGCGGGGCGGGGTCGAGGATCGCGGCGGCTCCGGCGGCGAGCGGCAGGAAGCAGGAGTTGCCGATGCCGTAGGCGAAGAAGAGTCTGGCGACCGAGTAGCAGCGGTCGCCGGGGCGCAGGCCCAGGATCTGGCGGCCGTAGCGGTCGGCCACGACGCGGATGCTGCCGTGCCGGTGCATCGCGGCCTTCGGGGTGCCGGTCGTACCGGACGTGTAGAGCCACAGCGCCGGTGAGTCCTCGGTGGTGCGGTCCGGGGCCCGGTCGCCGTCGCCGCAGGAGTCGCCGACCGCCATCAGGTGCTCCCATCTGATCCGGATGACCGGGGACGGGGGCCGCACCGGGGCGTCGTCCAGGACGACGACACCGAGCAGATCGGGAACGTACGAGGGATCCTCCAGGGCGCCCTGCGCGTGCCGGGCGAACTCCGCGTCGACCAGTGCGTAGCGGCAGCGGGAGTCGGCGACCAGCACCGCCAGTTCGCGGGGCGGGCTCATCGTGGACACGGGGACGGGGACCGCGCCGATCCGCAGCAGGGAGAGCAGGGCGACGACCGTCTCCGGGGTGTCGGCGGCGTGGATCAGCACGCGTTCCTCGGGGCGTACGCCGAGCGCCCGCCAACCCGCGCCCGCCCTGGCGACGCGGTCGGCGAGGGTGTCGTACGTGAGGGTGGCGCGGGGCCCGATCAGTGCGGGCCGGTCGCCGAGGCCACGGGTGACCTGGCGGTCGACGAGATGGGCGGCGGCGTTGAAGGGGGCGCTCATGCCGGGCCTCCGAGGAAGGTGAGGACCGGTTTGACGGCGTGGCCGTGGCGCATGTCGTCGACGGCCTGGTTGATCTGTCCGAGGCGGTAGAGGGAGATCAGGCGGTCGAAGGGGAAGCGTCCGGCGCGGTGGAGGTCGAGCAGTCTCGGGATGAAGAAGGCGGGGGTGGAGTCGCCCTCCACGATGCCCCGCACCTGGCGTCCGAAGAGCAGGGCCGCCATGTCGAGGGACACCTCGGTGCCGAGGGCCGCCGCGCCGAGGAGGCCGCAAATCCCTTCCTGGGCAAGGCAGTCGACGGCCTGGCGCAGTATCCGCGCCGACCCGGTGGCCTCGATGCTGTAGTCGACGCCCGCTCCGCCGGTGAGGTCGCGGAGCGCGGTCACCGGGTCGGTGGCGGTGAGGTCGATGGTGTGGGTCGCGCCGACGGACTTCGCGCGGGCGAGGCGGGCCCGGTTGCGTCCGACGACCGCGATGGTCGTACAGCCCGCGACGGCACCGGCCATGACCGCGCCGCAGCCGACGGCGCCCGCGCCGAAGACGGCGAGACTGCTGCCGGGCGTACAGCGCAGGGAGTTGAGGACGCTGCCCGCGCCGGTCTGGAAGCCGCAGGCGAGCGGTCCGAGGAGTTCCAGGGGCAGGGTCGTGTCGACCTTGACCACGGAGCGGGCGGCGGCGACGGCGTGCGTGGCGAAGGACGACTGGCCGAAGAACGTGCCGTGGACCGGGGTTCCGGTGCGGTCGAGGAGTGGGGTGGAGCCGTCGGGGCGGTTCCCGGTGAAGTTGCGAGCGGTGAAGTCGTCGCAGTACGCGGACCGGCCCGCCAGACAAGTCCGGCAGCTGCCGCAGGAGTTGAAACTGAGGACGACCCGGTCGCCGGGGAGCGGATGCCCTACACCCGGGCCGACGGCCTCGACGACTCCGGCGCCCTCGTGGCCCAGTACGGCGGGAAGCGGGACCGGGTACCACTGGTCGCGGCAGATCAGATCGGTGTGACAGATGCCGGTGCCCGCGAGCCGCACCAACACCTCGCCGTGGCGCGGCTGTTCGAGTTCCAGTTCGCGGACGGCGAAGGGGAGCCGGGGTCCTTCGGCGACGGCTGCGGTGATCTTCACGACGGCCCTTCCTGGAGCATGGGTGGGCACAACTGGTGGGAAGGGGAAGGGAGATGACGGTATGTCAGGCATGCCGGTCAGGGCATGTCAGGTGTCGCCCTTGCACATGCGCAGGAGTTCCAGGGCGAGTCGGGTGCCGTCCTGGCCGAGCCGGTGGTGGAAGCGCTCGACGATCTCGCGCTCGCGGGCGAGGTCGGTGCGGGACATGGCGCCTTCGAGGCGGGAGACGCGGATGCCCCGGCTGACTCCGCCACGGGCCGTGATCAGGCCCATCAGGTCGTCGTCGAGGGCGTCGATCAGGGCGCGTTGGCGGGCAACCTGGGCGACGGCGGCGCGTGCGCCGGTCAACTCAGCGCGGGAAACAGGCCGTTGGGAGTTGCGCGGACGGCGTTGCCAGGCCTGGACGGTCGTCAGGAGCAGGTCGAGGTCCGTGAGGGTGTTGTAGTGGTGGCAGCTGACGCGGATGCCGCCGACCCCGGAGGTGTAGCGCACGCTGACGGCGACTCCCGCCGTGAGCAGCGCGCGCATCAGCGCGATGTCGGAGGTAGCGCGCCCCGTGCTGAAGGTGACGATCCCGGAGCGGTGCCGGGAATCGCGTGGGCTGACGATTCCGACGCCCAGCCGGTCCAGTCCCTCCACGAGAATTTCGGTGAGCATTCCGATGTGGGACTCGATCCGCTCGGTCCGGAGTTCGAGAATGAGCGAGAGAGCGGCGGAAAGTCCCACGGCCCCGGCGTAGTTGCCCGTTCCGCCGGTCTCCCAGGCATGGGCGTCGTCGCTGAACTCGTAGTCCTGGAGCGGGGTGATGTCCGTACGGAGAAATGCCTCGCCCCAGGTGCGGGCCGGTGGTTTCGCCGCGAAGAATCCGGCGACGGGTCGGCGCAGTCGCGGGCGGATCCTCGGGGAGAGATACAGGAATCCGGCGCCGAAGGGCGAGCACAGCCACTTGTGTCCGCCGCACACGAGAATGTCGACGGGCGTCCGCCGGACGTTCAGGGGAAGCGCGCCCAGGTGTTGTGCCGCGTCCACGACGAGCCACACGCCGTGCTGCCGGCAGAGTTCGGAGAGGGCCGCGAGGTCGGCGCGGAAGCCGTTGGTCCACTGGACCGAACTCAGCGCCAGGACGCGGACGTTGGAGGTCAGCAGGGCGCGGACGGCGTCCACGGTGACGCGTCCGGCCTCGTCGTGCGGCACGGTGCCTACCGTGATGCCGCGCTCCGCGAGCTGGCGCCACATCAGTCCCATCTGGATGAACTCCAGGTCGGGCATGAGGACTTGGTCGCCGGCGTCGAGGGGTAAGGACTCCACGGCGATCTTCAGTCCGTGGGTGGTGCTTTCCACCAGGGCGATGTCGGCGGGCTCGGCTCCGATCAGCCGTGCGGCCGTGGGGCGGGCCGCTGCCCTGATCTCGTTGAGACCGCCGTGCATTTCGGTCCCGGATTCGGCGTTGCAGTACTGCATGCCCTGCACCAGGTCGGTGACCGCGCGAACGGAACGCGCGGACGCCACTCCGATGCACGCGCTGTCCAGATAGGTCTTGCGGGCCAGTACGGGAAATTCCCTTCGCACACAGGACTGGAAGTCTTCGGCAGTGGCATCACCACTCATCCTGACCACCCCATCGCGGCATTCCACCGCCGATTCCGTCGGCCCGTTTCCGGGGCCGCCGCCGGTTGCGTCAACTGATGTTCACGGAATCCGAAGAAATGCTTCAAGGGCGCACTTGCGGAAAGGGCGCACGGGCCGTGAGCGGGGAGCGCACAAGTATTGGTGTGATGATGTTCCGGAGCGTTTCAATGCCTCCGTCCCATGCGTTCGTCCGCGTTCGTGATCTCCCGCCGGGGAAGCCTGGGCAGGAAACGGGAGCGGGAGGTGGACATTGACCGGTCGGATCTGTGTCGTCACCGGGGCGGGCCGGGGAATCGGCCACGCGGCGGCACTGCGTCTCTCCGCCGAGGGCCACCGTGTGGCGCTGGTGTCGCGGACCGAGCACGAGCTGCTGCGTACGGCGGCGTCCTGCCCCGGGGAGACGCTCGTGCTGCCCACGGACGTCACCGGTGCCGACTCGGCGGGCGAGGTCCTGGACGCGGTGGCCGAGACGTGGGGGCCCGCGCAGATCCTGGTCGTGGCGGCCGGCCGGAACCGGTCCGCGCCACTGGAGCGGACCTCGGACGCGCACTGGCAGGAGATGCTCGCCCTGAACCTCACCTCCGTCTTCCAGTGGCTGCGCGCCGCGCTGCCCCCGATGGCGTCGGCGGGCTGGGGACGCGCGGTCGTCGTGTCGTCCATCGCGGGCAAGCGCGGTTTCCGGCACCTCGGCGCCTACTCCGCCGCCAAGCACGGCGTGATCGGCCTCGTCCGCTCGGCGGCCCTGGAACTGGCCCGCACCGGCGTCACGGTCAACGCGGTCTGCCCCGCCTACGTCGACACAGACCTCACCGCCCGGACGGTGGACACCATCGTCACCCAGGCGGGCTGGACCCGCGACGAGGCCCTGCGCCATGTGAACGACCTCCAGCCCATCGGCCGCATGGTCACCCCGGAGGAGGTCGTGGCTGTCATCGGCGCACTCATCGAGAACGCGGCACTGACTGGGCAGAGCGTGCATGTGGACGGGGGGCTGGTGCAGTGACGCCCGCCGGGCGGAGCCATGGGGGGCTGGGTCCCTGGGCCCGCCGGGCGGGGTCGTGGAAGGTGCGGTCCCTGGCCACGCCGGGCGGGGCCGTGGGAGGCAAGGTCCCCGGGCCCACCGGGCGGGGGCGTGGGGGCCCTTGGCACGCCGGGCGGGGGCGTGGGAGGTGGGGCCCTCGGCCCGCCAGGCAGTCGAGCCCGACCGGTCGGGCACCTGCCTCGCGTCTGCCGGCCGCGGGCCACGTAGCCCGGCGCCCCGCGCGCGGGGCAGCCGAGACCTCACGGCATGGACCCCGGGCACACTGAGCAGCCGAACCCAACCCGCCCGGCGCCTGCCTCGCGTCCGCCGACCGCCTGTGGGAAGCCACGCAACCCGGTGGCGCGCGCCCGGGGCAGATGCCGCACGGCATGGACCCCGCGCACACCCAGCAGCCGAACCCAACCGGCCCGGCATCCGCTTCGCGTCCACCGACCGCCCCTGGGAAGCCACGTACCCGGTGGCGCGCGGGGCGCCCGTTCCGCACGGCATGGACCCTGGGCACGCCCAGCAGCCGAGCCCGCCCGGCAGCTGCCTCGCATCCCCCGACCGCCCCTGGGGGCCGCGTAACGCGGTGACCCGCGCGCGGGGCCGCCCGGTCCGCACGGTGTGGGCCCTGGCCAGCGCATCCGCGTCGGGTGTCGTGCGGCCGGTTCACGGCCCGTCTCGACGTGCGCTGGTCCGCCGGGGGGCCGATCATTGTCTCTGCCGTGCGGCAAGCGTTACGACGACGAGAGGTGCGGTGGCCATGGACGCATTCCGGCCGCTGCTCTTCGAGAACGTCGAGGCGCTGCTCGACGGCCCCAGCGCCGCGGACCTGCCGCGGCTGGTCGAGGAGTACGGGCTGCTGCACCAGCTCGTCGAGGGTACGGAGGCCGGTGTGGTCGTCCTCGATCCGGACCTGCGCTTCCTGTACGTCAATCCGCACATGGTCCGGCTCAGTGGTCTGTCGGCGGAGGAACTCCTGGGGCGGACCCTGGCCGAGGCATCGCCGGACGTCGACCGGCCCGAGAGCGTGCTGCGGCAGGTGCTGTACGACGGACAGCCCCGTGAGCTGGTGGGTACCGGGCACACCCGCGCGGACCAGCCCTTCACGCGTCGCGCCTGGCACGCCACCTACCACCGGCTCCAGAACGGGCAGGGCCGGGTGCTGGGACTCGCCGGGATCTTCCTGGAGATCAGCGCCCCGCAGCAGCACGTGGACGAGCTGGAGCGGGCGCACCGCCGGATGACCCTGCTGGACACCGCCACCGCGCTCATCGGCACGACCTCCGACGTGAAGACGACCTGCGTCGAGCTGGCCCAGTTCATGGTGCCGGACCTGGCGGACGCGGCCGGGGTCGAGCTGAACCTCGACGTGAAGGCCGGTCCGCACCGGCCGCCGCCGGGCGTGCTGCGGCTGCGCCGGGCTGCCCTCGCGGCGGTGCCCGGCGTCAAGGACGCGGTGCAGGCCCTGGCCGGTCTCGGCGACACCCTGGACTATCCGCCGGGCACGGAGATCCGCGCATGCCTGGACGCCGGCCGCCCCTGGCTGAGCAACGGCATCTCCGAGCAGCAGTGGCAGTCCGGGGCGGTGCACGCGCGGCGGGCCACCGCCTACCGGAACCTCGGCGTCCACTCGGTCCTCGTCCTGCCGCTGATCGCGGGCCGGCGCCCCCTGGGCACCCTGTCGCTCGTGCGCGCGTTCGACTCCCCGGGCTTCACGGTCGACGACGTGACGGTGGCCGAGGAACTGGCGCACCGGGCGGCCCGCGCCCTGGAGCGCGCCGCCCTGCACACCCGTGAGCACAGCATGGCCCTGGAACTCCAGCACGCCCTGCTCACCGAGACCACCGCGCCGCCGGACCCGCACGCGCGGACGGCGTTCCGCTATCTGCCCGCCGACGACGTGGCCCTCATCGGAGGCGACTGGTTCGACCGCCTTCAGCTGCCCGACGGCCGGAACCTGCTGGTCATCGGGGACGTCATGGGGCACGGGGTCGAGGCCGCCGTCGCGATGAGCCACTACCGCTCCGCGCTGCGCGCCCTGGCCATGGCGGGCCTCCCCCCGCATCTGCTGCTCGCGCACGCCGACCGCACGGTCGCCGACTCCGGGTTCGACCGGGTCGCGACCTGTCTGGTGGCCCTGGAGGATCCCGCCCGGCGCACCGTGTCGTACGCGAACGCCGGCCATCTCCCGCCCGCCTTCCTCTCCCCCGACGGCCGGGTCGCCCTCGTCGAGGTCCCCGCCGGCCCGCCCCTGGGCACCGGCTTCGGCAGCTACACGACGCTCACCCGCCCGGCGGTCCCGGACGGCGTGCTGCTGCTCTACACGGACGGGCTGGTGGAGCGGCGCGGCGAGGACATCGACGTCTCGCTGCACCGCCTGACCCAGCTGCGGCTGTCGCCGCGCGCCTCCCTGGACGTCATCCTCGACGACGTACTGGCTCAGCTCGCGGACGCTCCCGCCGAGGACGACATCGCTGTACTGGCGGCCCGTTCACGGCGGTCCTGACCGGCGGGCGAACCAGGTCGCCGCCTGCTTCACAGCGCCTTGGTTCACTGCGGCCGGCCCAGCCGATCGAACCCGAACGGCACAAGCGCCTCAGGCCGGCTCCCCGTCCGGATGTACTCCGCGAGCCAGTGCCCGGTCGCCGGGCCCAGGGTGACGCCGAGCATGCCGTGGCCCGTGGCCGTGTACGCGTTGTCGTACCCGGGGAGGCGGTCGATGACCGGGAGGCCGTCGGGGAGGAACGGGCGTCCGCCGACCCAGGGTTCGCGGATCAGGCTCACCAGGTCGTCCGGGTCGTCGAACCAGTTGCCCAGGTAGTGGCGGCTCGCCAATGCCACGGCGACGATTCTGCGCCAGTCGAGCCGGTTGTTGTTGCCGCTCAGTTCCATGGTGCCGGCGATCCGCGTGGTGCCGCCGATCGGTGAGGCGACGGCCCTGCGTTCGCCGAAGTAGAGGGTGTGCCGGGGTGCCGGGTCCAGGTCGACGGAGAAGCTGTAGCCCTTGCCCGCCTGGAGCGGCAGCCGGTGTCCGAGGGTGCGCAGCAGGTCGGGTGAGCGCATGCCGGCCGCGACGACGACCGTCGAGCAGGGGATGTCGCCCTGGTTCGTGCTCAGCGCGGTGATCTTCCCTCCCTCGGTCCTGAACCCCGTCACCTCCGCGTTCTCGTGGACCTTCACCCCGGCCGCGCCGAGCGCCTCGCCGAGGGCGCGGGCGAACGCCTCCGGGTCCACCACCCCCTCCCCCTCCACCAGGTAGGCCGCGCGCACCCGCGGTGACAACGCGGCGTCCAGTAGATGTGCCTCCGTGCCCGTGGTGACATCGGACGGCATCGGATAGTGGCCGTCCGCCATCTCCCGCTGGACCGCGAGGTGATGGCGGGCCTCGGCCTCGGACAGGAACGCGTGCACCATGCCGGGCCGGGTGAGGGTCGTGGCCACCCCGGCCTCGCGCAGACCGTCGAAGAGGTCGAAGGTGGGCCGGTTCAGCTCGGCGATCGCCGCGTAGCCGCGCCGGAACACGGCCGGTGTGCTGCTGCGCCAGAACCGCCACAGCCAGCGGGCGAACGCGGGGTCGGGCAGCGGGCGGAGGTAGAGCGGCGAGTCGGGGCGGCCGAGCGAGCGCAGGGCGTAGCGCAGTACGCCGGGGGCCGGGACGGGCGTCGAATGGCTGAGGCAGACCCAGCCCGCGTTGCCGCGGGAGACGCCCGACCCGAGTCCGCGCCGCTCGATCACGACCACCGGCAGGCCCGCCGCGGCCAGGTAGTACGCCGTGCACAGGCCGACGACACCGCCTCCCACGACGGCCACAGGGCTGCTGTCCGGCACACCGCCGGTCATGAGGTCGAGCCGTACGACGCGAGGAACTCCCGGGTGCGGGGCTGGGCAGGGGCGCCGAGGACGTCCTCAGGCGTGCCCTCCTCCACTATCCGGCCGCCGTCCACGAAGACGACATGGTCGGACACCTCGCGGGCGAAGGGAAGTTCATGGGTGACCAGCATCATCGTCATTCCGTCGGCGGCCAGTTCCCGCATCACGCTCAGTACCTCCCGGGTCGCCTCGGGGTCCAGGGAGGACGTCGGCTCGTCGAAGAGCAGCAGCTCGGGTTTGAGGGCCAACGCCCGTGCGATGGCGACGCGTTGCTGCTCGCCACCCGAGAGCTGGTCGGGCAGGGCGAGCGCTCGGTGGGCGACGCCGACCCGGCGCAGGAGTGCGACAGAGCGCTCCAGCGCCTCCAACTCCGCCACCCCCGCCCTGCGTTGGGCCAGGACCACGTTCTCCACCGCGGTGAGGTGCGGGAACAGGTTGAAGCGCTGGAAGACCATGCCGACGGTACGGCGAAGGCGCGGCAGATCGCGGCAGACCGTACGGCCGTCCTGGTGCACGACCTCGCCCGCGACCTCGATCGTGCCGTGCTCGGGCTGTTCGAGCAGGTTGACGCAGCGCATCAGGGTGGTCTTCCCGCCGCCGCTCTGGCCGATGACGCTGACGATGCGTCCCCGGCCGATGGTGAGGTGGACGTCGTCGAGGACGAGCCGCCCGTCGAAGGACTTGCGCAGCCCTTCGATCCGTACGACTGCTTCCGGGAGCGCCGACGGCATGTCGCGCTCCGCCGCGAGCGACTCGGTCATACGGCACCTGCCTTCATGTCGGCGGCCGAGGCCTGGTCCGGAGCGGCGTCCTGGGCGAGCAGCGCACGCGCCGCCCGCAGGCGTCGGCGGCGCCACGGGGAGAGGGGGACGCCCGCCCGGACCTTGCGTTCCAGGAGGAGGAGCAGTTGGGAGAGGGGGTAGCAGAGGGCGAAGTAGATGGCGGAGATGACCAGGTACACCTCCAGCGCACGGAAGGTCGACGACGTGATGAGCCGCCCTTCGGACATCAGCTCGGCGGCGGAGACGGTGACGAGCAGGGAAGTGGACTTCAGCAGGTCTACGAGCATGGTGTTGGTGCCGGGCAGCGCCTGTCGTACAGCCTGCGGCAAGACGATCTGGCCGAAGATGCCCGCCCTGCCGAGGCCAAGGGCCTGGCCCGCCTCGGTCTGTCCGGCGTGCACGCCGCTGATCGCCGAGCGGAAGATCTCCGAGAGGTAGGCGGCGTAGAAGACCACGAGGCTCAGACAGCCGGCGGTGAAGACGTCCAGCCGGATGCCCGCCGAGGCGAGTCCGAAGTAGCTGAGGAAGATGATGGCCAGGAGCGGGATGTTCTTGAACAGCTCGGTGTAGACGGCGGCGACGGCACGCGCGGGCCATGCCCTGCTCAGCCGCAGCAGCGCCACGGCCAGGCCGAGCAGCACCGCGCCGAGGAAGCTCACGGCCGTGTAGGAGAGGGTGCGCCAGAGGGCGTCGAGGAGGTCGGACCGGTAGTCGGACCAGGGGACTTCGAAAGCGCCGGCGAGGTCGGACATGTCAGCATCCCCTCACTGTGCGACGGACGGCGGGGTCCAGTCCTGGGGCCGGTCGACGCCCCGGCGGGCGGTGGCGACATCGGCGGCGGGCTCGAGGAACTGCTCGGGGTCACCGCCGTACTTCTTGACGAGTTTCGCCATCTCGCCGTTGGTGTACATGGCGTCGATCTGCGCGGAGATCGCCTGCTCCAGCTTGGTGGCCTTCTTGGGGAGGTAGAAGCCGGTCTGGTAGGGCTGGAAGTACTGGTAGTCGGGCTTGGCCTTGACCTCGGCTGCGGTCGGCGGGGTCAGGTACTGCGTGCTGATCTTCAGCTCGGGACGTTCCTTCTGCGCCGCGATGATGATCAGCGGGTCGAGGAAGCCGACGTCGACGCGGCCCGCGCCGAGGTCGTCGAAGACCCCGTTGGCGTCGGGGTAGGCATGCAGCTTGGCGTCCGGGACGGACTGGATCGACTTGACCCATACATAGCCCTCGACTGTGCCGAGCTGGAGGCCCTTGAGGTCGTCGACCGTCTTGTACGTCTTGCCGTTGCGGACGGCCATCGCCGGGGGCGAGTAGTACGGCGGGTCGGTGAACAGGCCCTGTTTCTGCCGTTCGGCGGACCAGGCGACGCCGCCGATGGTGATGTCGACGCGACGGGACTGCACTCCGGCGAGCATGCCGGCGAAGTCGGTCACCTGGGGCTTGATCTCCAGACCGAGCTTTTCGGCCACGTAGGTGAGGATGTCGCCGTCCAGGCCGACGATCTTGTCGCCCTGGACGGTGGTGTAGGGGGCGTACGGCTGGACGGCCACCTTGATGACACCGGGCGTGAGCGTGCCCAGCGCGGCGGTCTTCGCGGACACGTTGGTCGGGGCGTCGTCGTCGCCGGAACCGCAGGCGGCGGCCGTCAGCGTCAGGAGGGCGGCGGAGAGTGCGGCGGCGAGGGAGCGTATACGGGTCATGGGCGTCGGCCTTCCGTACTGGTGAGGCCCAAACGCTAAGGACCCGGGCACGCTGCGTCACCGGTCACTCCGTACGAGGTTGTGGCTGAATTCGATCGTTCTCCTGTACGTTGCGTCCAGTCGTCGGGGGCACGAAGACGGCCGAGAGGACGACGACGGGAGGAACGAGCGTGCTGAGCCCGTCACTCGCGCAGGAGATCGCCGGGGACACCTCCGCCGTCATCGGCTTCAACGTGCTGATCACCGACGCGGCCGGCATGGTCATCGGCAGCGGCGACAGCAGCCGCGTCGGCACCTTCCACGAGGCATCGGTCGAGGTGATCCGCACCCAGGAGCCCACCACGCACAACGCCTCACAGGCCCACCAGCTCCGCGGAGTACGCCCCGGCATGACGTTGCCGCTGGTCACGGGCGGACAGGCGGTGGGCACGGTCGGCATCACCGGAACGCCCGCCCAGGTGCGCCGGTTCGGCCTGCTGGTGAAGCGCCAGACGGAGATCCTGCTCAGGGAGTCCGTGATGCTGCGCTCCCGGCTGCTCGCCGAGCGGGCGGCGGAGACCCTGCTCGCCGACATCGCCTCGTACGACCCGCAGGTCGTGGAGGGCGACTTCCTCGTCTTCCGGGCCGCCGAACTGGGCTTCGACCTGCGGCTTCAGCGGGTCGCGGTGGCGATCGAGGTGAGCGTGCCCGACGCGGGCACCCGACGCCAGGGCAGCACGCCCACCCGGGACATGGCGCTGATCCGCTCGGAGTTGCTCCGTACGGTCCGTGAGGTCTTCGCCGACCCCCAGGACATCGTCGCCTCCACCGCCCCCGGCTGGATCGGCGTACTGCGCCGCCTCCCGGCCCGGGCCGAAGTTGCCTCCCTGGCCGCCGACTGCCGACGCCTCACCGATGTCATCGCCGCGCAGGACGGCCTGACCGCCCGCGTGGGCATCGGCGAACCGGCCGTGTCCGTCGCCGGTCTGCGCGACTCCTGGCAGGACGCCCGCGACGCGCTGCGCCTCGGCGCCCGCGTGACGGGTAGCCCCCGGGTGCATCTGATCGCCGAACTGCGCGTCCAGCAGGTCCTGGCGGCGGTGAACCAGCCTGCCCGGCGGCGTCTCGTCGAACTGACGGCCGCGAATCTGCGGGCCCAGCCGGACTGGCCGGTGCTGCGCGACACGATCACCGCCTGGTGCGAGAGCGGCTTCAACCTCGTACGGACGTCCGCCGCCCTGCACATCCACCGCAACACCGTCGTCTACCGGATGAACAAGATCGAGCAGCTCACCGGCCGCCCGCTCCGCGAACACCGGACCACGATGGCCCTGTATCTCGCCTGTCTGACCGACGAGTTGGGCGAAGGCGCCACCCCCGACGAAGGATGACGCCCCCTGTGTTACCTGGCTACTCCCCTGCCGTGGGCCGCCGAGAGGCCGCCATCGCCTCGTCGACGTCCGTCAGCGGGCGCAGCCGGTAGCTGTACGAGTAGTCGCGGTTGGCGAACAGCTTGTACTCGTCGTGGGTGTGCGCTCCCCAGCTGTTGTCACCGCCGACGCCCATCTGCCGGTGGTTCAGCCGCAGGACGACCTCGTCGCGCGGGGTGAGCTGGTAGTCGTGACGGATCCCGACGGACAGGTCCTCCGGGGTGAAGTGCGAGGCGTTGACCTCAAGGAGCGGTTCGGCGGAGACCAGCAGACCGGCGCCTCGGCGGTCCGTGAGAGCGATCCAGCGGACGTCGGTCTTGTTGCCGTTCTCCTGCGGGCGCAGATATCCGCTCCACTGCCCGTCGACGGTGCCGGAGTACAGGCCCACGTCGGTGGCGTTGTTGCGGTCCCAGTGGTTCTCCTCGGGGCCTCGCCCGTAGTAGTGCAGCCGGTCCAGCCTGCCCGGCAGGAGCAGCAGGGTGCCGACCTCCGGGATGTACGGCAGTGAACTCGCCCCCGGGTGAAGGGTGTTGTCGACCTTGATCTCGCCGTTGCCGAAGACCGTGTAGGTGGTGGTGTACGTCGATGCCGTCGTCGTGGGCAGCGTGCCGGCGACCTTGATCTCGACGGCCAGGTCGCGCAGGGCCCGGACGGTGACGCCGGTGACCGTGCGCAGCGAACCCGCGTCGCGCCAGGTCTGGTTGCGGGTGTGCTGCCCGTTGCCCCGGTCGTTGTCGGTGGGCGCCCGCCAGAAGTTCGGGACGGGCCCGGAGGAGATCAGCTGCGCGCCGCCCGCCTTGTACGAGGTGATGGCGCCGGTCTTCTTGTCGACGGTGACGGAGAAACCCTTGCCCTTGACGGTGACCGACGCGTCGCCGTCCTCGTGGCTCAGCGCCGGGACGCTGTCCAGCGGTACGGGCGTGACGGCGGGACTGCCCGCGTCGACGGGGAGTTGCTGCCGGGCCACCTCGAAGCCGGCCTTGGCCCACTCCGTGGACTCCCTGGTGTGGAACGACAGTTGGAGGAAGTACTCGGCACCCGGCGCCGGGTCGCCGGGCAGCGTCAACGGCACGGTGATGTCCTTCGCGGACAGCGGCGGCACATCCAACTGACTGCGGCTCAACTTGCCGCGCTGCACAACCCTTCCGTCTCTCACCAGCTCCCAACGCCCGTCGAATTCCCGCAGGTTGGTGAACAGGTACTCGTTGGTGAGGGTGACGGCACCCGGCACCGACCCCGAACTGATCTGCACGGCCTGGTAGATCCGCTTGACCTCGGCGGACTTGCCGGTGAGGCCACGGTCGGCGGTGACGATGCCGTCGCCGGAGAAGGCCCCGTCGTTGGGGTTGTCGCCCCAGTCGCCGCCGTACGCGTAGAACGTCTTGTCGCGGGGCCGCTTCTCGGTGAGGCCGACGGTGGCCGCGTCGAACCAGAACCGTACGCCGTCGTCGCCGGGGCCCCGGCTGTCGGAGGCCAACTCGGCGGCGCTCAGGGCACGGGCGTACACGCGGGCCCGTCGGATGGTGCCGCTGAACTCGCGGGTGGGGTTGTCGACGTCGGTGGCCAGGGCGAGGGACGCGGTGTTGTTGTCGGGGCGCCGGGTGGTGGTGCGGGTGGCCCGGGCCACGCCGTCGGCGTAGAGGGTCAGGGTGCCCGTCGTGGCGTCGAAGACACCGGCGATGTGGTGTTCCGTACCGGTCCAGTCGTCGGGCAGGGCCCAGTAGGCGCTGATCCACTGGCCGCCGCCGTAGATGAAGAACTCCAGGCCTCTGTCCGACTGCTTGAGGGCGTACTGGGTGTCGCCCTTGGCGATGACGGGCTGGTGGTAGCCGAGGACGTGCGGGGTGATCCACGCCTCCAGCGTCAGGGAGCCGGTGAGGTCGAGGCCCGCGTCGCGGGCGAAGACGGTCCCGCCGGAGACGCCCTTGTCGCGGCTGAAGGTGGCGCCACCGGCGACGGTCTCGCCCTGGAGTGCGGCAGGCCCGGACTCGGTGAACAGCTTGCGCGTCGGGGTGGGCCAGGCGAGGGCCTGGTCGACGAAGTCCCAGATCCAGCCGCCTTGGAGGACGGGGTAGCGGCGGACGAGATCCCAGTACTTCTTGAAGTTGCCGTTGGAGTTCCCCATGCCGTGGGAGTACTCGATCATCACGTACGGCCGGGTGTCGGCGGTGTCCTTCGCCCGCTGCTCGACGCGCGCGGGACTGTCGTACATCTCGGAGCGGATGTCGCTGATCCCGGGGCGGTCGTCGCCCTCGTACTGGATGACGCGGGTGGTGTCGTAGGAGCGGATCCAGTCGTACATGGCGTTGAACGTCGTGCCGCCGCCCGCCTCGTTGCCGAGCGACCAGATGACGACCGAGGCGTGGTTCTTGTCTCGGTGGACCATGTTCTGGGCGCGGGCCACGCACGCGGTGGTCCACTCGGCGTGGTTGCCGGGGTACTCGCCCCGGATGCCGTGGGTCTCGAGGTTGGTCTCGTCGACGAGGTACAGGCCGTACTCGTCGGCGAGTTCCAGCCACAGCGGGTTGTTCGGGTAGTGCGAGGTGCGGACGGTGTTGATGTTCAGCCGTTTGATGATGCCGATGTCCTCGACCATGTCCGCGCGGGTGAGCGCCGAGCCGTGGACCGGGTGCATCTCGTGTCGGTTGGTGCCCCGGAAGGAGACCGGCCGACCGTTGATGCGCATCAGCCCGTCCTTGAGGGCGAACTCGCGCAGACCGACCCGGTGGGAGAGGGTCTCGATCACCTTGCCGGCGGGGTCGCGCAACCGCAGAACCGCCGTGTAGAGGTTGGGGTGTTCGGCCGACCAGAGGCGCGGCGCGGGGACGGCCTTCGCGGACTGTACGGACGTCTCCTCGCCTGCGCCGAGCGCGACGGTCTGCTGCAACGGACGCGACCAGACCGGGTGCCCGCCCGCGTCGTACAGCTGGGTCTCGACGGAGTACTGGCCGGCGCCCTGGCCGCCGTAGTCCCGCACGTTCGCGGTGACCGACAGATCCGCCGCCGTGTAATCGTCGCTCAGCGGGGTGTCGAGGCGGAAGTCGCGCAGCCGCACGGCGGGCGTCGAGTACAGGTAGACCGAGCGGAAGATGCCGCTCAGCCGGATCATGTCCTGGTCCTCCAGCCAGTCGCCGTCGGAGTAGCGGTAGACCTCGACGGCTATCTGGTTGGTGCCGGGCTTCAGGTGCGGGGTGATGTCGTACTCGGAGGGGTCGTAGGAGTCCTCGTGGTAGCCGACCAACTGCCCGTTGATCCATACGTAGTGGGCGGACTTGACGCCCTCGAAGTGCAGGAACGTCCGACGTCCCGACCAGTCGCGCGGGAGCGTGAAGGTGCGCCGGTACTGGCCCACGGGGTTGTGGCGGGTCGGGGCTGCGGGCGGCTGCGCGTCCTCACCCCGGCCGTTGGCGCCCCACCACGGGTAGTCGCTGTTGATGTAGATCGGGCTGTCGTAGCCGTGCAGCTGCCAGGCGGAGGGGACGGGGATGGTGTCCCAGGTGCTGTCGTCGACATCGGTGCGGTAGAAGTCGGCGGCCCGGTCGTCGGGGCGGTCGACGTACGCGAACTTCCAGGTGCCGTCGAGGGTCAGCCGGTACGGGGAGCGGGTGCGGTCGGCGGCGAGGGCCTGGGCGACGGTCGCGTACGGCATCAGCGTGGTGTGCGGAGGCTCGGTGCCGAGGCGGAAGACGTCGATGTGGCCGTTCCACTCGGGCGTGGCGTCCAACGCGTCTGCCGCGACGGCCCGTTGGGCGGTGGTCGCTCCGGACAGGGCGAGCGCGCCGAGAACGGCGGCCCCTCCCTCCAGGAGACGGCGGCGGCTGACGGCGAAGTCGTGGGGGTGCGGCATGACCGTGACCTTCCTCGGTACGACAGACAGTGCGCCGCACGGACTGAGAGAGCGTCAGATCCTGTTCGTTCCTGTTGACAATCCGACCCGGAATCCGGCAGCGCTGTGGTCATCGGTGGCGGCTCAACCCACCTGGGCGGTGCGGGAGTTGACATGGGGTCAGCACACAACTGCTGGTGACAGTGGGAGCTGCCGAGCCAGCCTCACCCTAGGACTTCGAACACAGCCGAAGCAATAATCTTGTCGGACTCTGTTCGATCCTGATGGTCGGTTCTGATGGTCGGGTTCTGATGGCTCGGCAGGACTCCGTCTCGGTCGGCGGGGCTCAGTGCCCCCTGAACGCCTCCTCCAGCCACCAGGACCCGTGCTCGCGCGTCACCTTGGCGTCGATGAGCAGCGGCGCGGAGCGCGGTCCCGCCACCCAGTCCTGTACGGCCTTCAGGTCGGCCGGCGCGCGCACGGTGACCGCCTCGAAGCCGTAGCCCCGGGCCACGGCGGCGATGTCCGTCGGCGGGAACACAACCGTGTCGAGCGGATGCCCGTCGGGCCCGAAGTGGTGGACCTCCGCGCCGTACGCGTCGTCGTTGTAGACGACGACCACCATCGGCAGCCCGAGCCGCCGGACCGTGTCGAGGTCGGCGGCACCCATCAGCGCGCCCCCGTCCCCGAGCGCGGCCACCGGAAGCCGGTCCGGCCGGGCGAGCGCCGCGCCGATCGTGGTCGCCAGGCCCAGGCCGATCGCCTGGAAGGCCTGCGTGAAGCAGAAGCCGTGCTGGTCCGGTACCGACAGATACGCGCTCGGATACCCCATGAAGTTGCCCGAGTCGACGCCGATCACCCGTTCGGCGGGGAGGATGTCGTCGAGCGCGATGCTGAGCGTGCGCGGGTCGATCCGCTCCCGGCCGCCCTCGTCCTCGTACGGCACGTCCCGCATCCGTACCCGGGCGGCGATCGCCTCGCCGACCTCGACCGTGCGGTAGCCCTGCCGTTGGTCGCCGCCCGCGTCGAGCACGTGCCGCGCCGTGAGTGCCACGTCGCCGGTGACGCCGAGCCGGACCTCCCGGTGGGCGCCGAGCGCCGATGCCTGGTCGTCGACCTGGACGACCGTCGCCTCGGGGCCGATCAGGGCGCCGTGCCGCATGGTCCACATGTTGAGGGCGCAGCCCCAGCCCACGATCAGGTCGGCGCCCTGGATCAGTTCGACGGCCAGGGGTGACGCGAAGCCGCCGGAGACGTCGAGCGACCAGGGGCTGCTATGGAAGAGGCCACGGGCGACGGCCGAGGTCGCGAGCAGTGCGCCGTGGCGCTCGGCGAGGTCCATGAGGGCATCCCGGGCGCCGGTCCCAAGTGCTCCCCGGCCGGCGACGAAGACCGGGCGTCGCGCGCGCCCGAGCAGGTCCGCGAACGCCGTCACGTCGGCCGCCGACGGTACGACCGGCTGCCGTTCGGGCGGTGGCGCGACCTGTGCCAGGGCTCCGTCGGGGACGTCCAGGCTCTGTACCTGGAGCGGCAGGTTGAGCAGGACCGTGCGCCGTTCGTGCAGGGCGCGTCGGACAGCGTCGCAGGTCACGTCCACGGCGTCCTCGGCCGAGGTGATCCGCGCGGTGACCGCGCCGACCGCCTCGGCCAGGGCCTCCTGGTCGACGTAGAAGTTGGACTTCGGCTCGGTGACCTCGGCCGCCAGTACGAGGAGCGGGGTGCGGCTCTTGGCGGCCTCGGCGATCCCGGTGACGGCGTTCGTCAGGCCCGGCCCCTGGTGCACGCTCAGCACGGCCACCGCGCCGCTCGTCCGCGCGTACGCGTCGGCCATCGTCGCCGCGCCGCCCTCGTGCCGTGCGGCGACGAACCGCGCACCCGCCGCCACCAGGGCGTTGGTGACGTGGAAGTTGCCCGAGCCGACGACGCCGAACACATGGTCGATGCCGGAGGCGGCCAGCGCCCGTCCGACGACTTCCGCGACCTTCATGACCGCTCCACCAGGGCGAGCACACGCGCCGGGGACCCGGACCCGCTGACGATGGGCAGCGGGCCCGCGACGACGACGGCACCGGTCGGCGGCAGCGCGGCGAGGTTCTGGAGCTGGGTCAGGCCGTACTTGTCGCTGCCCATCAGATACGTGTGGCAGGGGAACGCCGGGTCGAAGGAGTGCGCGCCTCCGGCGTCCGTGCCCACCGTCTCGACGCCGAGACCGATCACCGGCGACTCCTCGGCCACCCAACGGGCGCACTCCGGGGACAGGCCGGGGGTGTGCGGGCCGTTCTCGTCCGCGTTGAGGAACGGCTCCTGGGCGTGCGAGCGGGCGTCCCAGCCCGTACGGAGCAACAGCCAGCCCCCATCGGGGAGTTGGCCGTGCTCGGCCTCCCAGGCCTTCACGTGGTCGACCTCGACCAGGAAGTCCGGGTCCTGTGCCGCCTCGGCGGTGAAGTCCAGCACCGCCGCCGGGGCGATGAGCCGGCCCGCCGGAACGGAGGCCACGTCGGCGAGGTCCTTGCCGGTGACCCAGTGGTTGGGTGCGTCGAAGTGGGTGCCGGTGTGCTCACCGCTGCGGAAGTTGTTCCAGTACCAGGCCGGCCCCCGGTCGTCGTACCTGCTGATCTCCTCCAGTTCGAACACGGCGGTCTGGCCGAAGGGCGGAGGCAGCTGGAGCACCGGTGTGGACGACGACAACGGCGCGGTGAGGTCGACGACTTCGATCGACCCGCCGCGCAGGCCCGACACCAACGAAGCGAGGACGGACGGCTGGGACATGGATGCCTCCTGGGACGCTGCTGGAGCCTCCAGCATCCCAGTCCGACGTGGTGTCAGGCGGGAGCGTCCCAGAGCACATGCAGGGTGGCCGGCTTGCGGAAGACCAGGCCCTGCGGGGTGACGGGGTGGTCCGGGTCGAGGCGCAGGCCGGACAGGCGTTCGAGGAGGCGGTGGAGGGCGATACGGGTCTCCAGGCGGGCCAGGTGTGCGGCGATGCAGTAGTGCGGGCCGTGGGCGAAGGCCAGTTGGAGGCGGGCGTTGTCGCGGCGGACGTCGAAGCGGTCGGGGTCGGGGAAGACGTCCGGGTCGCGGTTGGCGCCGGTGAGGGAGACGGTGACCAGGTCGCCGCGGCGGATCGTGGCCGGGCCGAGGACGGTGTCGCGGGTGGCGTAGCGGTCCACGATGGCCGCGCCGGGTTCGAGGCGCAGCGACTCCTCGATCGCACCGTCCAGAAGGTCGAAGTCGGCCCGGACGTCGGCGAGTTGGTCGGGATGCCCCAGCAGGTGGAGCAGCGCGTTGGTGATCATCGCCTCGGTGGTCTCTATGCCGCCGAACATCAGCACGGCCGCGTTGGACGCCACCTCGGGCACGGTCAGCCGTCCGGCGGCGGAGCCGAGGAGGGAGGCGGTGTCCCGGTCGGCGACGGTGGCTTCCACGGCGGCCCGCAGTTGGGCGTAGGCCGCGGTGCCGGCGGAACTCGCCGTGTGTCCGGCGGTGATGTCGGAGACCGACCGCACGATGGCGTCGTACCAGGAGAGGACGGTGTCGGCGGTGGTGCCGGTGAGGCCGAGCGCCTCGGTCACGACGGCGACCGCGAGCGGTCCGGCGAAGGCGCGCCGGAGTTCGGCGGCGCCGGTCGGCGGGAGGGCGGTGATGAGCCGGTCGGTCTCGCGTTCGATGCACGCGGTGAAGCCGTCGCGCACATCCCGGGGCCGGAAGGGGGCGTTGAAGGGCTCGCGGTGACGGGTGTGTTCGTCGCCGTCGAGGGACAGCATGCTGGGGCCGACGACCTGCGCGGTGGAGAAGCGCGGGTCGTCGACGGTGAACGTCCCGGAGTCCCGCATCACGGTCAGCGCGAGGTCACGTCGGGTGACCAGCCAGCCGCCCAACTCCGGCAGCCAGGACACCGGTTCGTGTGCGCGGAGCAGGGCGAGGCGGGCGTGCGGGTCGTCGGCGAGTTCGGCGAGGGTGGTCTCGGCGCCGAGGGGGCAGGAGTCGACGAGGTGGGGTGTCATGGGGTGCGAACTCCCTCTCGGTGGGCGGCACTTGGGCAGGAAGCGCTCACTCGACGAACAGTCCGCGCGCTGCGGCCCGCGCGTCGAACTCCTCCAAGTGGGCCTGCGCGTCGGGCAATGCGTCGCACATGGCCTCAAGGAGCACCTGCCCCAGCAGCATCGGAGCGCTCACGGTGTCGAAGACCAGGCCGGTGCCCACGGCCGCCGGAAGCAGCACATCGCTGTGGGCGGCCACCGGGGCGAAGGTGCCGTCGGCGATCGTCACCACCGTCAGCCCCGCGTCCCGGGCATGGTCGAGGGCGTCGAGCAGCTCGCGGGGATGGCGCGGCAGCGCGAAGCACAGGAGGGCGCTCGCACCGGCCTGCCGGGCCGCGTCGATCCGGTCGGCGAGCAGCGAGCCGCCCTCGTCGAGCAGTCGTACGTCGGGGTGGACCTTGGCCGTGAAGTAGGCGAACCCCCGTGCCTGGGCGGCGGACGCGCGCAGCCCGAGCACCGGCAGCGGCCGGGAGGCGGCGAGCAGCCGTCCCGCCCGTTCCACGGGCCCGGGGTCCGCGAGCAGGGACGCCAGCTGCCGCAGGTTGTCAATCTCGGCCTGTACGGCCTGCTGGTACGGGTTGTCCGACCGCTCCCCCGGCTCCGCGCCGGTGGGTGCGACATCCCGCAGATGCTTGCGCAGCGCCGGATAGCCGTCGAAGCCGAGGGCGACCGCGAACCGGGTCACCGACGGCTGGCTCACGCCTGCCAGTTGGGCCAGTTCCACGCTCGACAGGAAGGGCACGTCCGCCGCCTGCCGGACCAGACAGTGCGCGATACGGCGCTGTGTCGGGGTGAGCCGACGCCCCTCGAAGAGCTGGTGCAGCCGTACGGAGGAACCGGCCGCCTCGGCCGTGTCGGTGCCGACGCCGTCGCTCATCTGCTCCCCAGCCGGTCGTGTTCGGTCCCCTCTCTCCCGCCCGACGGGCCGGGCGGGAGAGAGGGCGGACGGTATTGCCACAGCCGGACCGGGTCAGCTCACGAGACCGGCGCTCGTCAGCCACTCCTTGGCGACGTCGCTGGAGTCCTCCTTGTCGTTGACGAGCTTCTTCATCATCTCCAGCAGGTCCTCGGTGGTGAGCTTGGCGGAGACGCCGTTGAGCGCCGCCTTCGCCGTGTCGTCGACCGCCGACTTGTAGACCAGGGGCGTGACGTTCTGCGAGGAGAAGAGGTTCTTCGGGTCCTCCAGGACGACCAGCTTGTCCTCGACGATGGCGGGGTCGGTGGTGTACAGGTTCGCGGCCTGTACGTCGCCGTCCTTGAGGAGCTTCACCAGGGTGGTCTGGGCGCCCGCGTCCAGCGGCTGGAACTTGCCGAACTCGACGCCGTACACCGACTTCAGGCCCTCCCCGCCCTGCTTGCGGGTCTTGAACTCCGAACCGGCCCCGATCGTCATGTCCTTGGCGACCGGCTTGAGGTCGGCGAGGGTCTTGAGGTTGTACTTGGCGGCGGTCTCGGCGGTGACGGTCACCGAGTCCTTGTCCTCGGCGGCGGCCGAGTCGAGGATCTCCACCGACGAGGGGAGCTTCGCCTTCAGCTCGGCGTTGACCTCCTCCGTGCTGGTGGCGGTGCTGTTCTTGTCGACCGCCACCGAGAGCAGGGCGCCGTTGTACTCGGGGAAGACGCCGATGCCTCCCTTGACGACCTGGTCGTAGTAGACCTCGCGGGCGCCGATGTCGAACTTCCGCGTCACCTTGAGGCCCTTGGCCTCCAGTGCCTGGGAGTAGATCTCGGCGAGCAGCTGGTTCTCGGGGAAGTTCGCCGAGCCGACGACGATGGATTTCCCGCTGCCACCGCTGTCGGCGCTGTCGCCCGTCAGCGGGTTGCTGCTGTCGCTGTCACCGCCTCCGCAGGCGGTCAGCGAGAGTGCGGCGATCAGACCGAAGGCGGCGCCACGGTACATGCCTCGCTTGGTGCTCATGGTGTTTCCTTTCTCGGAGCCCGGAGGCTCGGCAACTCTTCAGACGAAGAAAATCAGGACTTCGACGCCGAGACCTGAAGGCCCGGCGAGACGATGACGCGCCGCAGCGCGGTGAAGGCGACCTGGACGACGAGGGCCAGTACGACGACGACGGTCGAGCCGCCGATGACCAGTTCGTAGTCGTTGCGGGAGAGCCCGTCGACGATGAACCGGCCGAGGCCCCCGAGACCGGGGTAGGCGGCCACGGTCGCGGTGGCCACGACCTGGATCGCGGCGACCCGGAGGCCGAGGAGGATCAGGGGCAGCGCTATCGGCACCTCGACCCGTACCAGAACCTCCCACTCGGTCATTCCGACCCCGCGCGCCGCGTCCCTGGTGTCGGGGTCGACACCCCGGACACCCTCGAAGGTGTTGATGAGGATCGGCGGGACCGCGAGCGCGACCAGGGCGATCAGGACGGGCGTCACGCTGAGCCCGGCGAGGGTGACGACGAGGACCACCAGACCGAAGGTGGGGATCGCCCGCGCCAGGTTCGCCACGCTCGCCACGGCGAACGCCCCCCGGCCGGTGTGGCCGACGAGCAGCCCGAAGGTCAGCCCGATGAGGGCGGCGAAGAACAGGGAGATGCCACTGTAGGTGAGGTGTTCGAGGAGCCGATGGGGGATGCCGTCGTCGCCGTGCCACTGCTGCGAGGACGTCAGCCAGTCCCACACGAGTTCGACCTGGTTCAGGAAGTCGTTCATGGCGCCGTCACCTTGTTCCGGGACCACGGCGTCAGCAGCCGCTGGGCGAGCACCAGCAGGGCGTCGGTGGCGAGTGCGAGCAGCATGATCAGCACGATGGCCGTGATGATCGGGGTCGGGAAGTCGAGTTGCAGACCACGGGTGATGTAGTACCCGAGTCCGCCCTGTCCGATCAGCTGTCCGACCGCGACCAGGCTGATGGACGACACGGCGGCGACGCGTACACCGGCGATCACGACGGGTACGGCGATCGGCAGTTCGACCTGGACGACACTCCGTATGGCGCCGAACCCCATCGCGGTGGCCGCGAGCCGGACCGGTTCGGGGACCGAGGCCAGCCCGTCCACGACGTTGGGCACCAGCACCGACAGCGTGTAGAGCGTCAGCGGGATCATCACTGTGCGTTCGGTGAGCCCCGTATAGCGGACGAAGATCATGAACAGGGCCAGCGACGGGATCGAGTACAGGATGTTGGCCACGGTCAGCACCGGTGGGTACAGCCAGCGCCAGCGGTGGCAGAGGATGCCGAGCGGCACCGAGATGATCAGCCCGAACAGCACCGGCAGCAGACCGAGTCTCAGATGGATTCCGGTGTAGTCGGCAAGTTCGGCGGCGTGGTCGCCGATCCACTGCCACCGGATCAACGGTTCGTCGTCACTCATCGTTTCGCACCGCCCGTCCCGTCGGCGCCCGAGTCCGTCCCAGCGGGATCGGCGTCTATGTCGGCTGCCCCGGCGGGGTCGGCAACGTCCGGCGTCCCGGCGGACAGCTCGTGGGCGTCCGCGACCCCCACGACCGCGCCGTCCGCGTCCACGCCCACCGCGAGCCGGGCGGGCGACAGGAGTGCCGAGTCGAGAGCTGCGCGTGCCGAGTCGCCGACGAGGCTGAAGGTGTGACCGAGCGGCGCCAGGGTCGCATCGGCGAGCGTGCCGCTCTCCGGCAGGTCGGCGACCGCCGCCCAGCCGAGCGGCCGTCGGGCGTCGTCGACGACCAGTACCCAGGGCTCGTCGCCCGTCCGGGCCGATGCCACGGACGAGGTCGCGGGCAGCACCGGGCCGTCGCGCAGCGGCACATTGGCCCCGTCGACGAAGGACAGCCGGCGGATGCCCCGGTCGTGCCCCACGAAGTCGGCCACGAAGTCGTCGGCGGGCTCGGCGAGCAGCCGCTCGGGGGTGTCGAACTGGGCCAGCCTGCCGCCGGTCCGGAACACCGCGATGTTGTCGCCGAGCTTGATCGCCTCGTCGATGTCATGGGTGACGAACACGATCGTCTTGTGGAGTTCCTTCTGTAGCCGGATGAACTCGGCCTGCAACTCCGCCCGGACGATCGGGTCGACCGCGCTGAAGGGCTCGTCCATCAGCAGTACCGGCGGGTCGGCGCCCAGCGCCCTGGCCACCCCGACGCGCTGCTGCTGTCCGCCGGAGAGCTGGTTCGGATAGCGCTTGGCCATCTCGCTCGGCAGGCCCACCAGTTCCAGCAGTTCCGCCGCCCGCGCCCGCGCCTTCTTCCGGCTCCAGCCGAGCAGCAGCGGAACGGTGGCGATGTTGTCCAGAATGGTGCGGTGCGGGAACAGCCCCGCGTGCTGGATCACATAGCCGATGCCGCGCCGCAGCTCGGGTGCGTGGACCTCCCGGATGTCCTGGCCGCGCAGGCTCACCGTCCCGGCCGTCGGCTCCACCATGCGGTTGATCATGCGCAGGGTGGTGGTCTTGCCGCAGCCGGAGGGACCGACCAGGACCGTGATGCCGCCCTCGGCCAGCTCCAGCGACAGATCGTCCACCGCAGTGGTGCCGTTTGGATAATTTTTGCTCACCGCGTCGAATCTGATCAAAGCTGCCCCTTACCCGACTGCATATGGTCATGCAGAGTTATCCGTGACTGAATGACAGTCAATGCCCATCTGTAAACGGCACGTTACAGTCACACGAAATCAGGCCAGGGACGTCCGAAATGTATGGAGACAGCGCATGAAACCGGTCTGGTTCACCTTTCTGAACGGCTCGGACATCGAACAGCTGGAACTCACCGACGGAGAGATCCTGGACGCCGTCGAGCAGGGTCTGCGCGCCCAGGGCCAGGGCGAGACGGTGATCGAACCGCGCGTCCATCTCGTCCCCGACCCCGCGTTCGACGGCCACTTCAACGTGCTGCGCGGCTATGTCGCCCCGCTCGCGCTGGCCGGCGTCAAGATCGTGGGCGACTACGTCGGCAACTACAAGGCCGGTCTGCCGTCCGAGATGGCTCTGCTGAACCTCTTCGACCCGCGCACCGGTATGCCGGTGGCCGTGGTCGACGCGACCGCCCTCACCGAGATGCGCACCGGCGCCCTCACCGCGCTGGGGGCGCGCCATCTGGCCCGCGCGGACTCCCGGGTCCTCGGACACATCGGCGCCCGCGCCACCTCGTACTGGAACGTCCGGCTGCTCGACCGGATCTTCGACCTCACCGAGATCCGCGTCCACTCGCGCCGCCCCGAGAGCCGTGAGGCCTTCGCCGAGCGGCTGGAACGGGACCTGGGCAAGCCGGTCGTCGTCACGGAGGACTGGCAGACCTGTGTGGAGGGCGCGGACATCGTGGTGGAGGCGTCCCGCCTCGAACGCCCGGAGCCGCTCCTCAGGACCGAGTGGATCGCGCCCGGCGCCCTGGTCGTGCCCTACGGCACGAACAGCGCGGTGGAACTCAGCCTCACGGACATCATGGACAAGATCGTCGTCGACGACTGGGGCCAGGCCCACGCCGGACCCTTCGGCGCTCTGCGCACCCACGTCGACTCGGGCAGGCTCAACAAGGACAACCTGCACGGCGAACTGGGCGAGATCGTCGCGGGCCACAAGCCCGGCCGCGAGAGCCCCGACGAGACGAACCTGTTCTGGCACCGCGGCCTCTCCCTCTCCGACATCGCACTCGGCGCCGCCATGCTCAAGAAGGCCGAAGAGCGCGGCCTCGGCCAGAAGCTCCGCTTCTCATGACGAGCATCGGCAGCAGCACGGTCGTCGTCGACGGGCGGACCCTGTCGTACGAGGATGTCGTCGCCGTCTCCCATCACGGCGCCCAAGTCGCCCTGGCCGACGAGGTGTTGCCGCGGCTGGTGCGTGAGCGGGCCGTCGTCGAGGACATCGTCGACCGCCAGGTCCCGACGTACGGCCTGACGACGGGCCTGGGCACCCGCTCGTCGTACGCCCTGCCGCGCGCCGAGTTGGAGGCGTTCAGCGTCCGTACGGTCCGGGGACGGGCGAACGCGGTCGGCGATCCGCTGCCGGTGGCCGTCGTACGCGCCGCCGTCCTCGCCCGCGTCAACGGCATCGCGGGCGGCGGCAGCGGGGTGCGGCCGGAGATAGTGCGGCTGCTCGTGGCGATGCTCAACGCGCGGGTGCATCCCGTGATCCCCGAGGTGGGGTCGATCGGCGCCTCCGACCTGTGCCAGCTCGCGCATGTCGGCCTGGTCGTCATCGGCGAGGGCAGTGCCGAGTTCGACGGCGAGGTGCTCGACGGCGCGACGGCGCTGCGGCGGGCCGGTCTCACGCCGGCCGAGCTGGGCCCCAAGGACGGGCATGTGCTGTGCAGCGCGAGCCCGTTGGCGGCCGGACAGGGGGCGCTCGTCCTGCACGAGGCCGCTCAACTCCTCGCCCTGGCGCAGGCGGTCACGGCACTGACGTACGAGGGTTTCCGGGCGAACACGAGTCCGCTGGACGCCCGGGTACTGGGCCTGCGCCCCGCGCCCGGCCAGTCCCGCGCCGCGCGCGAGCTGCTCGCCCTGCTGGACGGGGGTGAGCTGGGCGATCCGCGCAACGCTCGGCGGGTCCAGGACCCCGTCAGCCTCCGCTGCGCCGCGCAGGTGCACGGGGCGGCCTACGCGGCCCTGGACTTCGCCGGGGCCGCCCTCGATCCGGAGCTGAACGGCTGCGGCGACAACCCGGTGGTGCTGCCCGACACCGGCGAGATCCTCTCCTCCGGCAACTTCCACACCCCGGCGCTCGCCCTCGCCCTCGACACCCTCGCGCTGGCCCTGACCCAGACGGCCTCGATCTCCGCCGAGCGCATGCGCCGGCTGCTCGATCCCGGTGTCAGCGGGCTGCCCGCGAACCTGTCGCCGTACGGGCCGGAGCGGTCGGGCTTCGCGCCCCTGACCAAGACCGCGCAGGCGCTCGTCGCCGAGATCCGGCTGCTGTCCACGCCGGTGTCCACCGATCCCCGCCATGGCGCGGACGCCGTCGAGGACGACTCGACCAACGCGTCGCTCGGCGCCCGGCGGCTGGCCACGATCCTGGTCCGGCTGCGGCAGCTGCTCGCCGTGGAGGCCGTGGTCGCCGCGCAGGCGGTGGACCTGGCGGCACCCCCGGTGCTGGGCCGGGGATCGCGCCTGCTGCACCGGGCGATCCGGGCTGCCGTGCCCCGCCTCGACGACGACCGGCCCTGCGGGGTGGACGTGACGGCGGTGAATGACGGCATCCTGGGGTCCGACGACATCCGGGGCGCGCTGCGCGCATTGCTGGAAGAATCGTCGGCACCGGCGGGAGGAACGTCATGACCAGCGTCGACGTACACCAGCATCTGTGGACCCCGTCGCTGGTGGCGGCCCTGCGCGCCCGCCGCGAACCACCGTTCCTGGACGGCTGGACCCTGTACCTGCGCGGTGAGCCGCCCTTCGCGATCCCGCCCGCCGACCACGACATCGCCCGCCGCGCGGAACTCGCCGCCGCCGACGGGCTCGGCCGGGTGCTCGTCTCGCTGTCCGCCCCGATCGGAGTGGAGTGGCTGCCCGCCGCCGAGGCCCGGCCCCTGCTGGACGCGTACCACGAAGGATCGGCCGCTCTTCCGAAACCATTCGACGCCTGGGCCGCAGCCTGCGTACGCGACATCGATGCCGACGCGACGGCCAAGGACCTCGACCGGGGGTTCGCCGGCCTCCAGCTCCCGGCGAACGCCCTTGCCGACGCGGCGGGTTACGCGCGCTGCGCACCACTGCTCGACCTGCTCGAAGAGCGCGACCTGCCGCTGTTCGTCCACCCGGGACCGGCGGCCGGCGAGCCCGAGGGCCCCGGGTGGTGGCCCGCGATGGTGCCGTACGTCCAGCAGATGCACGCCGCCTGGTTCGCGTTCCGCGCCTTCGGCCGGCCGCGCCATCCGCGTCTGCGCGTGTGCTTCGCGCTGCTGGCCGGGCTGGCCCCGCTGCACGGGGAGCGCTTCGCCGCCCGGGGTGGTGGTCCGGAGGACGGGGACGTGGACCCGGGTGTCTTCGTCGACACGTCGTCCTACGGCCCCCGTGCCGTCGACGCGGTCGTGCGCGCCCTCGGCACCGGCGCCGTCGTCCAGGGCTCGGACCGGCCCTACGCGGAGCCGCCGCTGCATCCCGGGTTCGGGCTCGGCGGAGCGGCGGCGTACGCCTTCCGGATCTCCAATCCGCAGCGGCTGCTCACCGGAAAGGGCTGACCGCGGAAGCACAGAAGTGTCGAAACATTTCGAAGTGAAATGCGAATGATGCGAGGGGGATTGACGCGCGCCGGGCGCCTCCTAGTATCCGTGCCGACCTCGCACACCTCTTAACCCGCACCCAAGAGGAGCGCATTTCACATGTCATGCCTACAACAAACACGAGCGGGGTGGCGTCGGGCACCGGCGCTGGGGCTGCTCTCCGCGACCATCCTGCTGGTGACCGGCACCGCCACGGCCGTGCCCGCCGCCGAGCCCGAGGCGGGCGTCCGCGCCTCCACCCTGGGCGCCCAAGCGGCCCAGTCCGGGCGGTACTTCGGGACCGCGGTGGCCGCCGGGAAGCTCGGCGACAGCACCTACACGGGCATCCTGAACCGCGAGTTCAACATGGTCACGCCCGAGAACGAGCTGAAGTGGGACACCACGGAGCCCGCGCGCGGCTCGTTCAACTTCGCGCCCGCGGACCGGATCGCGAGCCACGCCTCGTCGAACGGGCAGCGGCTGCGCGGCCACACCCTGGTCTGGCACTCCCAACTGCCCGGCTGGGTCGGCTCGATCACGGACGCGAACACCCTGCGCACCGTGATGAACAACCACATCACCACAGTGGCGAACCGCTACAAGGGCAGGATCCACTCCTGGGACGTCGTCAACGAGGCGTTCGCCGACGGCAGTAGCGGCGCGCACCGGGCCTCGGTGTTCCAGAACCTGCTGGGCGACGGCTTCATAGAGCAGGCCTTCCGCACCGCGCGGACGGCCGATCCCGCGGCCAAGCTCTGCTACAACGACTACAACATCGAGAACTGGACCGCTGCGAAGACGCAGGGCGTCTACCGCATGGTGCGCGACTTCAAGGCGCGGGGCGTGCCCATCGACTGCGTCGGCTTCCAGGCGCACTTCGGCACCGGCGGCCCGCCGTCGAACTTCCAGACCACGCTGTCGAGCTTCGCGGCGCTCGGTGTGGACGTACAGATCACCGAACTCGACATCGCGCAGGCGCCGTCGGCCGCGTACACGAACACCGTGCGGGCGTGCATGAACGTGTCGCGCTGCACCGGGATCACCGTGTGGGGCATCCGCGACACCGACTCCTGGCGGGCCGGGGAGAATCCGCTGCTGTTCGACAGCGGCGGCAACAAGAAGGCGGCCTACACGGCGACGCTGACCGCGCTGGGCGGCAGCGCTGCCACGGTGGCGGCGAAGTCCGCCGCGAGCACCCGCTCGGCCGGCTCGGCGGCTGCTCTGCCCTCCAACTTCACCTGGAGTTCGAGCAGTTCGCTGATCGCTCCGAAGTCCGACTCGACGCACCCCGACATCGCCGGGATCAAGGACCCGTCGGTCGTGTACCACAACGGCAGGTACCACGTGTTCGCGAGCACCGCGAGCGCCTCCGGGTACAACCTGGTGTACCTGAACTTCACGGACTGGTCGCAGGCCGGTTCGGCCACGCACTACTACCTGGACCGCTCCGCGATCGGCACCGGGTACCGGGCCGCGCCGCAGGTGTTCTACTACGCGCCGCAGGGCCTGTGGTACCTCGTCTACCAGACCGGGAACGCCTCCTTCTCCACCAACTCCGACATCAGCAACCCGAACGGCTGGACCGCGCCCCGCCACTTCTACTCGGCGATGCCGGACATCATCAAGCAGAACATCGGCAACGGCTACTGGGTCGACATGTGGGTGATCTGCGACAGCGCCAACTGCTATCTGTTCTCCTCCGACGACAACGGCCATCTGTACCGCTCCCAGACGACCGTCGGCCAGTTCCCCAACGGATTCACCAACACGGTCATCGCGGCCCAGGACGCCAACAGATACGCCCTGTTCGAAGCCGCCAACGTCTACAAGGTCCAGGGCACCAACCAGTATCTGCTGCTCGTCGAGGCGATCGGATCGGACGGGAAACGCTGGTTCCGCTCCTGGACCTCCACCAGTCTCGCCGGGTCGTGGACGGCGCTGGCGGCGACCGAGAGCAACCCGTTCGCCCGGGCGAACAACGTCACCTTCCCGGCCGGGGCCTGGACGCGGGACATCAGTCACGGCGAGATGATCCGCGCGGGGAACGACCAGACGCTGACGATCCCCGGCTGCAAGCTCCAGTACGTGTACCAGGGCCTCGACCCGAACGCGACCGGCGACTACAACACCCTGCCGTGGCGCCTGGGCCTGCTCACCCAGACCAACTCGCCCTGCTGACCGACCGATAGCTCACGTTCCGAGCCGGGGTGCCGGGCCCTGCGACCCGGTGCTCCGGCTCACCTCGCGGTCGCGCAGGCCGCGCGGGTCCACGGCCTCGCGGATCAGCCGCAGTTCGGTCTCGTCGGGCAGCCGGGTCTCGGTGGCACCGCTCGCGTCGATCTCGAAACCGGTGTTCGCCCGGACCTCGTCCGCGGTGACTCCGGGGTGCAGCGAGCGCACGCGCAGCCTCCCGTCCTCCCCGTAGTCGAGGACGGCGAGGTTGGTGATCACCACGCCCAGGTGGTGGAACCTCAGGCCCTTTCCGCCTGCCCCGCGCGCGCGGTCGTTGCCCACGCCGCAGACCACGTCGACCTTCTCGACGAAGACCTTCGGGGTGTGCCGGGCCACCCAGTAGTCGGTGCGGTGGTTGGCCGTGTTGCCGGGAGCGCCGCGTACGCCGATGAGTTGGCGGGTGGGACGGCGCCAGTCGCCGATGAGGGAGATGTTCTGGTTCCCGTACCGGTCGATCTGGCTGGCCCCCATCATGCTCTGCCGACGGCCGCTGGCGACGATGTCGAAGACCTTCCGGTACGGCACCCAGCCCTCGACCACGCCTCCGTCGGCGGCTGTTCGGCCGAGCGGCGGCGGATCGCTCATGAAGTAGGCCTCGCCGTCGGTCAGGACCAGGTCCGGGCTGGTCGTCAGCCGGGCGAGGCGAGCGCCTATCGAGGGCACCACACCGGCCGTGTGCGCGAGTATCTCCCCGGCGCCGCGCCAGACGTCGGCGCAGGCGACGGCGCACACTTCGGCGCGGGTGATCTCTGTGTCGGCGTGCGTGGTCTCCGTCCGGGCCCGGGTGCTCTCCGTCATCGTCCCTCCCCCTGTCGTCCGTCGCGGTTGGCGTGGAACTCGGCCACGGCCTCGTGGTACGCCTGTTCGTCGCCGTCGAGGAACGTCTTGCGGAACAGCTCCCAGGAGTCGGCGTCCCGGGCCGCCGACGCGTAGTGCGCCTGGAAGGCCTCGTCACGCGCGTAGTCGGGGTCGCAGGAGGTGAAGTGGGCGCCTCGGGGTGCCTCGACGACCCCGTTGACGAAGAGGCGGCTGATCAGCAGCGACTGTGCGGGCCCGCCGGCGAGCAGGCCGCCCGGCTCCACGATCCGCTCGGTGCTGACGTAGCAGCGGTCGGCCGCCATCGCGAACAGGTCGTCGAAGTACGGGTCCGGGCCCAGGTACTGGGCGTTGCCCGCCGCGTCGGCACGGTTGACGTGCACCAGGGCCACGTCGAGCCGCAGCGCCTTCATCGCGACGTACTCCTCGTCGTCGTACGGGGAGGCGATCGTCACGAGGTCGGGGTTCATCGTGAGGACGTCGGAGCCGAGGCCCGCGCGCGTGGGCAGGAAGGACAGCCGGCTCGCGGCAGCCCGCAGACCGGTGACGAACATGCCCTCGTCGTACTCGGCGGTCTCCACCCCGCCCCGCTCCCGTACGGCGCGGAAGTGCGGGTCGAGCGCGATGCTGTCGAGCGAGACGAAGCCGTAGACGAGTTTGCGCACCCGGCCCGCCGCGCACAACAGCCCCACGTCCGGGCCGCCGAAGGAGACGACGGTCAGGTCGCGCGCGTCTCCGCGCAGGAGTTCACGCACCAGCGCCATCGGTTTACGCCGTGATCCCCAGCCGCCGATACCGATCGTCATGCCCGACTCGACGGTTCCGGCGACGTCCGCCAGGGACATCGACTTGTCGCCCATGGGCTGCTCCTCCCCCGCGTCCAAGTTATCCACAGCCTTACCTAGCAAACAATTGTTAGGTTACGTTGGGTCGACCGACAACCCCTCGGAAGCGGAAGGAGTCCCGGCATGAGCGCCCCCATCGCCCCCGTCCATCCGGCCCTGCACACCGCGCTGTGCGACCTGGTCGGTGTGCGCTACCCGATCGTGCAGACCGGCATGGGGTATGTGTCCGGACCGGAGTTGACTGCGGCCACCGCGGCGGCCGGTGGGCTCGGCATCCTGGCCAGTGCGACCCTCTCGCTCGACGAGACCCGCGATGCCATCCGGGCCGTACGGGAGCGCACGGACGCGCCGTTCGGGGTGAACATGCGCGGCGACTCCCCCGACGTCCTGGAGCGCGGCCAACTCCTGGTGCGCGAGGGCGTGAGGATCGCGTCCTTCGCGCTCGCGCCGCACGAACGCGTCATCCGGGAGCTGAAGGACTCCGGGTTGGTCGTCATCCCGTCCATCGGCGCCCGCCGGCACGCGGAGAAGGTCCAGGCGTGGGGCGTGGACGCGGTGGTCGTACAGGGCGGTGAGGGCGGTGGCCACACCGGTGGGGTGCCCACGTCGATCCTGGTCCCGCAGGTCGTGGACGCCGTCGACATCCCGGTCATCGCGGCCGGGGGGTTCCGGGACGGGCGGGGGCTGGTGGCCGCGCTCGCCCAGGGTGCCGTGGGCATCGCGATGGGCACGCGGTTCCTGCTGACCAGCGACAGCACCGTACGGGACTCGGTCAAGGCCGAGTATCTCAAGCGGGGCGTCACCGACACCGTGGTCACCCCGGTCCTCGACGGCATCCCGCAGCGCGTCCTGCGCACCGAGGCGGTGGAACGGCTGCTGCGGGAACGGGCGCCCGCGCGGCTCGTGCGTTCACTGCGGCACGCCGTCGCGTTCCGGAAGGTCTCCGGGACGTCGTGGTCCGACCTGGTCCGCGAGGGGCTGGCGATGCGGCGCAGCCATGAACTGGGCTGGTCCCAGGTCGTGATGGCGGCGAACACTCCGATGATGCTGCGGGCCAGCATGGTCGACGGCCGCACGGACCTCGGCACCCTGGCCTCCGGCCAGGTCACGGGCGTCATCGACGACCTGCCCAGCTGCGCGGAACTCGTCGAACGCATCGTCGCGGAGGCGGACGCGGTCCTCACCCGCCTGACCACGGCCGGCGGAGCACAGGGCGAACGGTGACCAGGACAGGCACGGTGACCAGGACGGGAGAGAGCGCATGGGCACGGAAATCATCAGGGCCACCGTCGACGAGCGCGGTGTCGCCGAGGTGGTCGTCGACTGCCCGCCGGTCAACGCCCTTCCGGTGGCGGGCTGGTACCAACTGGCGGAGACGGTCGAGCGGCTCGGCCGCGACCCTGACGTCCGGGTGGTGCTGCTGCGTGCCGAGGGCCGCGGCTTCAACGCCGGTGTGGATGTCAAGGAGTTGCAGGCCGACACCGGCCACGCCGCCCTCATCGGCGCGAACCGTGGCTGCTTCTCCGCGTTCGCGGCGGTCTACGACTGTGCGGTGCCCGTCGTCACGGCGGTCCACGGGTTCTGTCTCGGCGGCGGGATCGGTCTGGTCGGCAACTCGGACGTGATCGTCGCGGCCGAGGACGCCTACTTCGGGCTGCCGGAGGTGGACCGGGGCGCGCTGGGTGCCGCGACGCACCTCTCGCGTCTCGTCCCGCAGCATCGGGCCAGGGCGATGATGTACACCTGCGCCACCGCGTCCGCCGCCGAACTGCACGCCTTCGGCTCGGTGTTCGACGTCGTACCGGCCGACCGCCTCCGGGACCGGGCCCTGGAGGTGGCGACCGAGATCGCCGGGAAGAACCCGACGGTGATCCGCGCCGCCAAGGAGGCCTTCAACGGCATCGACCTCTGGGACGTCAAACGCAGCTACCGCTACGAACAGGGCTTCACCTTCGAGATCAACCTCTCGGGCGTCGCCGCCGAGGTCCGCGACACCTTCGGCGGGCGCCCGGACGGGGAGGGCTGAGCCATGGACCTCACCTGGAGCCCGGAGGAGCAGGCCTTCCGGCAGGAGGCGCGGGAGTGGCTGGCGTCGAACGTGCCGCGGAACCCGCTCCCGTCCGGTGACACCCGCGAGGGGTTCGCGGCCCATCTGGAGTGGGAGCGCGCGCTGTTCGAGGCCCGCTGGTCGGTGGTGTCCTGGCCCGAGGCGTACGGCGGGCGGGACGCGTCGCTGTGGCAGTGGCTGGTGTTCGAGGACGAGTACCACCGGGCCGGGGCGCCCGCCCGCGTCACCCAGAACGGCATCTTCCTGCTGGCCCCGACCGTCTTCGCGTTCGGTACGGAGGAGCAGCAGCGGCGCATCCTGCCGAGGATGGCCGCCGCACAGGATCTCTGGGCACAGGGCTGGTCCGAGCCGGGGGCGGGGAGCGACCTCGCCGCGATCCGTAGTCGGGCGGTGCGTGACGAGGGGGCGGGCGGGTGGCGGCTGACCGGCCAGAAGACCTGGACGACCCGTGGGGCCTTCTGCACCCACCTGTTCGGGCTCTTCCGTACGGACCCGGAGGCGGAGCGGCATCGCGGGCTCACGTACTTCCTTGTCCCGTTGGACGCGCCCGGTGTGACGGTCCGGGGGTTCCAGCGCCTGGACGGCGACGAGGGGTTCGCCGAGGTCTTCCTCGACGACGTCCTCGTGCCCGACGCGGATGTGCTGGGCGGGGTCGGGGAGGGCTGGCGGGTGGCGATGGCTACGACGGGGTCCGAGCGGGGGCTGACGCTGCGCTCCCCCGGACGGTTCCTGCACAGCGCCGAGCGACTGCTCGATCTGGCGCGGGCGAAGGGGACGGGGGCTGGAGCGGGAGCGGGAGCGGGCGCGTTTCGGGACCGGGTCGTGCAGGCGTGGATCGAGGCGCAGGCTTACGAGCTGTTCACCCTGGAGCAGGTCACCTCGATCGTGGAGGGGCGGCCGGTCGGTGCGGAGTCCAGCCTGAACAAGCTGTTCTGGTCCCAGCTCGACATCGCCCTGCACGAGACCGCGGCCGAACTGCTCGGACCCGAGGCCGAGTTGGACAGCACCTGGAGCCGAGGCTTCCTCTTCTCCCTGGCGGGTCCCATCTACGCCGGCACGAACGAGATCCAGCGCAACATCGTCGCCGAGCGGCTGCTCGGCCTGCCGAGGAGGTGACCGGAAGCGATGCGCTTCGCCGTAGCGGAACGGGACGCGGCTCTCGCCGAGGCGGCCGGTGAGGTGCTGGCCAAGCAGGCCGGCGCCGAGCAGATCCGGGCGGGGTGGCCGGGGGGCCGCGTGGAGGCGGTGGACGCGGTGTGGCGGACGTTGGCGGGGGTGGGGGTCACCGGTGCGCTGGTCCCCGAGGGTTCGGGGGGTTCGGGGGGTTCCGACGGCCTCGGGCTCGACGAGAACGCGATTCCGCCGCTGATGGAGGCCCTCGGCCGCAGCGGTCTGCCGGTACCGGCCGCCGAGACGGTGGCCGTCGGCACCCCTCTGCTCGCCGCAGCGGGCGCCCCCCAACTCCCTGCTGTCCTGGAGGGATCGGCCCTGCTGACGGTGTCGCTCACCCCGGACGCCCTGGTCCCCTTCGCCGCCCGCGCCGACCTGATCGCCGTACCCGACGGCGCCGGGCTGCGCCTGTACACCCGCGATGAGGTGGAGTTGGAGCCGGTCGACTCGGTGGACGGCTCCCGGTGGCTGGCGCGGGTCAACGCCCCTGCGGGCGGTGGGCTGTTGCTGGCCGAGGGGCCTGGTGAACTGGCCGTCGCCCACCGGCGCGGGGTGCTGGCCACGGCCGCGCTGCTGATCGGGCTGGGCGAGCGGATGCTCGAACTGACGGTGGCCCATGTCCGGGAGCGCCACCAGTTCGGCGTGCCGGTCGGCTCCTTCCAGGCGGTCAAGCACGCCCTGGCCGACGTGGAGTTGGCGCTGCGCTTCGCCCGGCCGGCGGTCCTCGCGGCGGGCTGGGCTCAGGCCGCCGGGGATGCGGAGGCCGCCGTACGGACGTCGATGGCGAAGGTGCTCGCCTCGGACGCGGCACGGAAGGCTGCCCGTACTGCGATCCAGTGCCACGGCGCCATGGGGTACACGACGGAGTACGACCTCCACCTGTACGCCAAACGGGCCTGGGCACTGGCCGCGGACTGGGGCGGGCCCGCGCAGCACCGGGAGTTCATCGCGGGGCGGCTCGGACTCGACGTCGTCAGTGAAGGAGCGGGGATGTGAGCGCAATCCGTCGGGGTCAGGTCGTCCGCGTCACCGGAGCGGGCCGGAGCCCAGGTCACGAGTACGGCCTCGCGCCGGCCGCCGTAGGGGCCCAGATGGCGGTGATCGACGAGGTCAAGACGACCGGCGGCACCGCTGACGCCGGCTCCGGCATCGTCAACAAGGGAGCGCGCACGTGAGCGGGATCTGTCGGAACCGGGTCGTCGTCGTCACCGGAGCGGGGCAGGGGCTGGGGCGTGAGCATGCCCTCGCGCTGGCGGCGGAGGGGGCCCGGGTCGTGGTCAACGATCTGGGCGAGGCGGCGAAGGTGGTGGCCGAGGAGATCGGGGCAGCCGGGGGGACCGCTGTCGCCGACCTGGGGGACGTCAGCGACTGGGGGTACGCGGAGCGGTTGATCGGGCGGGCAGTCGGTGAGTTCGGGGCGCTGCACGCGCTGGTGAACAACGCGGGCATCAACCGTGACCGGATGCTGGTCTCCATGACCGAGGCCGACTGGGACCTGGTCCTGAAGGTGGATCTCAAGGGGCATGCGGCGCCGTTGCGACACGCGGCAGCGTACTGGCGGGAGTTGAGCAAGCAGGGCCGGGCGGTCGACGCCCGGGTCGTCAACACCACCTCGGGTGCCGGGCTGATGGGCAGCGTCGGCCAGGGCAACTACGGTGCCGCGAAGGCGGGTATCGCGGCGCTGACCGTGATCGCCGCCGCCGAACTGGCCCGGTACGGCGTCACCGTGAACGCGATCGCGCCCTCCGCCCGCACGCCGATGACCGAGGCGGTCGCGGCCTTCGCCGAGCAGATGCGCGCCCCGGAGTCCGGCTTCGACGCCGCGCACCCCGGCAACGTCTCCCCGCTGGTGGTGTGGCTGGCCTCGGCCGAGTCGTCCGATGTCACCGGGCGGGTCTTCGAGGCCGAGGGCGGCACTATCGGCGTCGCCGACGGGTGGCAGCACGGTCCTCGGCGGGTACGCGACCGTCGCTGGTCGCCGGGCGAGGTCGGCCCGGCGGTACGGGAGTTGCTCACCGAGGTGGCCTTGCCGGCGCCGGTGTACGGCGCCTGAGCGCGGCCCGTCGTGGTGGGCCTGGAGACCTTTTTCGCCCCCGCCGCCCTTACCCGTTCCCATCCCTGGGGGCTGCGCCCCCAGACCCCCCTTTCGGCCTGAACGGCCTCGTCCTCAAACGCCGGACGGGCTGAAAGGTCACCTCCCCGTGCGGATCAGCCCCGTCAGATACCGCCACAGCGACGACCGCTGTCGGGCCGAGGGATCCGGCAGGTCCGGCTCTGTCGACGGTGTTGCCTGGTCGTAGGCCAGGCGTCGTTCGGGGGCCACCGGAGCGAGTTCGTACCGCACGGGCAGTGAGCGCAGACCGCGCATGAACGGGGAGGAGCGCCAGGGGAGTTGGTCGACCGGGAGGGCCAGGTCCAGGTGGGTGAAGCGTTCGAAGAGGCGGTCCACTCCGACCGCGGCGACCGTCGACGCGAGTTCGCGCGCCGGGCACTGGCGTGGGCCCGCGCCCCAGGACAAGTGGGCCCGGGTGCTGACCGTGGTGCTCGGGCACACGTTCTTCGCGAAGAGCGGGTCGGCGTGGGCCGCCGCGGCGGAGACCCACACCGGGTCGCCGGCCCGGATCGTGTAGTTGCCCAGCGGAGTGTCCTTCGCGGCGAAGCGGGGCACGAAGTTGACCAGTGGCGGCTTGCGCATCACCACCCGGTTCATGGTCTCCTTCACCATCCCGGCGGACAGACTGGCCCGCACGCTGCCCTCGCCCGAGATGACCTCGACCACCGTGTTGGATATGAGGATTCCGACGTGGTCGGAGGTCATGCCCAGCAGCATGAACAGTTCACGGGCCAGTTCGTCGATCGAGAGCCCGGGGTGCGCGGCCAGCAGGTAGGAGGGGAAGTCGTCCCCCGGCCTGTCCAGCTTCGCCGCAGCCAGTTCGGCCAGCGTCGCCAGCAGCCGTTCCAGGGCGGGTTCCGCGTCCGGGCCGGCGTCCAGTACCCGCCACATGTCCATCAGCGCGTCGTCGCCCTGTGAACCGGGGATACCGAGCAGATGGCTGGCCACCATCAGCGGCAGCGGCCGGGAGAACTGGGCGGACAGGTCCGCGAGGCCCGTGGTGCCGCCCTGCCCCATGAGGGTGATCAGCTCGTCCGCGTAGGCGGTGACGGCCCTCTTCAGGCGCCTCGCCTGGGGGTGGCCGGGATCCTGGAACGGCTTGAGCGCGATGTCCCACGCGGCCCGCAGCGGCCGGTATCCGGGGCCGCCCTGGATCAGCACATGGTTGACCTCCAGGGACGGTCCGAGCGGCCAGTCGGACGGCACGCGGCCCTCCGAGCGGGCCCGCCAGTTCTCCAGCCCCTTCGGCCAGCCGTCGTCGTCCTGGAGGACCTGGAGCGACTCCTGGTAGCCCAGGACCAGCCAGGCGGGCACGCCCAGCAGGTCGACCGGTGCGACCGGGCCGTGCCGCTGCCTCAGCCGTTCGTACACGAGCGAGGGGCGCGTCTCGTAGTCCCTGGTCAGCAACGGTTCAGGTGACATCTCCTCCAACCGTGCGCCGTCCAGGTCCACGGATCCGCCGTCGCCCCACTGGGATTCCATCGTCGCGTCGCCCCTCCAACACTCCCCGTACCGGCTTACGTTCAGCCGGTAGTTGGAAACGCTGGGACCCTATCGCAGAGCGTACGGCGCGGTAACAACGGGGGCGCAACCCACAGTTGCGGCCCACCCAGTCCCACCCAGTCCCACCCGACCCCGCCGGTCTCAAGCCGCCGTGTAGCCCAACTGACGCCTCATGTACGGCGTCATGAGGGTCTTGGCCTTCGCCAGGGTGGCCGTGCGGCCGCCGAGGACCGCGGTCTCGCCGCCGGGCACGGGCACCATGGTCACCCCGTCCGCGGGGCCGAACGGCACGACCAGCGGGGTGCGGTGGACCGGCCGGTAGAAGCGGGGCTGTCTGCGGTGCCTGCCCGAACTCTGGAGGTAGGAGCGGATGTTGTGGACGGCGAGGTCTGCCTGGGCGAGCGCCATGGGAGTGATCTTGAGTTCGGTGACGTCGTTGACGTCCCCGACCGCGAACACGTCCGGCCGCCCCTCGACCCGGAGCGTCCGGTCGACCTTCACATGCCCGGAGGCGTTCAGCCAGTCGCTGTGCCCGGCCATGCGCAGCCAGAAGGTGTTGGGGGTAGTGCCCGTGGCCCAGAAGGAGCGGTCGGCGGCGATGATGTTCCCGTGTGCGTCGCGGTAGGTGCCGAAATCGTTGCCGGGCGACATGAACGAGTCGAGCAGCACCTCCACGTCGTGCGCTTCCAGCCAGGCGCGGGCCTTGCGTCCGGCCCGTTCGCTGCCCGTGGCGTGCAGCAGCGCCGACCCGGAGTGGGCGAGGGTGACCCGGGCGTCCGGCCGGGCGAGGCGTATCTCGGCGCTCAGTTCGACACCGGAGGGCCCGCCGCCGACGACGAGGACATGGTCCGCGGCGGCGATCTGCCGCTGGTGCCCGGCGAACGACTCGGCCGCCTCCTCGACGGTGGTGCCGGTGAAGCGGGCCGGCTCGGGATAGTCGGCGCCGGTGGCGATCACCACCACGTCGTACGGGAGGCGCTCGCCCGTGGCCAGCACCACTTCCCGCTCGGCGGTCTCGATACGGACCGCCTTGCCCACGGCGACACGGCCGTGGCGTAGCAGCCGGTCGTACGGGATGAACGGAGCGACCGTCCACTCCGGGTGCACGCCGGCCCGCAGGGAGGCAATACGGTGGAAGAAGACCTCCTTGCGGTCCACCAGCGTGACCCGCGCCGTCTCGTCCAACCGTCTCGCCAGCCGTACGCCGGCATAACCGCCGCCGATCACCACTACGTCGCCGTCACGCACGCGAGTCTCCTGTGCCTGGTGGGGGGAGCGAGTACCGCGCGGTGGGTGGACTCCGGCGGCCACTCGACTGCCCCGAGCGTAGCGCTTGAAACTTAAAGATCCGATGTGTTTCTGTGTGCATTCCGTGAAGTAGTGCATCCACAGCTCTCCGGAGGTACGTCCATGCTCGCTTCCTGGTACGACGAACAGGGCCCCGCCGCCGACGTCCTGCACGTCGGCGAACTCCCCGACCCCGAGCCCGGCCCCGGCGAGGTCCGCGTCCGCGTGACCGTCTCCGGCGTCAACCCCGGCGACACCAAGAAGCGGCGCGGCTGGCTCGGCTCCTCGATGCCCTACCCCCGCGTGATCCCGCACAGCGACGCCGCCGGAGTCGTCGACAGAGTCGGTGACGGGGTCGACGCCCGCCGCGTGGGGCAGCGGGTCTGGGTGTACGGCGCCCAGTCCTACCGCGCGTCCGGCACCGCCGCCCAGTACACCGTCGTACCCGACCACCAGGCCGTCCCGCTGCCCGACCACCTCGGCGACGAACTCGGCGCGAGCCTCGGCATCCCCGGAATCACCGCCCACCGCGCGGTGTTCGCCGACGGCCCGGTCGACGGGCGGCTCGTCCTCGTGCACGGAGTGCTCGGCGGCGTCGGCTCACTCGCCGCCCAACTCGCCCGCTGGGGCGGAGCCGCTGTCATCGGCACCGTCCGCCGCACCGGCGACCTGGACCGCGTGGACCCGGCGGTCGTCTCCCACGCCGTCGCCCTGGACGCCGCCGACCCGGCCGCGGACATCCGCGCCCACGCACCCGGCGGCGTGCACCGCGTGGTCGAGGTGTCCCTGTCCACCAACGCCGACCTCGACAACGCCGTCACCGCACCCGACGCGGTCATCGCCGCGTACGGCACCCACGCCGACCGCACCGAACTCCCCTTCTGGCCAATGCTGTTCAACAACATCACCCTGCGCCTGCTCGGCAGCGACGACTTCCCCACCGATGCCAGACGGCAGGCCGCCCGTGACCTCACGGCGGCGGCAGCGGTCGGCGCACTCACCGTCGACATCGGCGACCGCTACCCACTCACCGACATCGCCAAGGCCCACGAACGGGTCGACGCGGGCGGACGGGGCCGAGTGCTGATCACCGTCGCCAACTGACAGGCAGCAAACGTTCACATTTGAGCCCTCCCGCACCCGAGTTCGGCATACATATGGTGATCTCGTGAACGCGCCTTTGTCGTCCCCACGGGACTCCACGGACTCCAGGGACTCCACGGATCTCGACGAGTCCCGACGAACAGAAGGGTTCAACCAGGTGAGCTTCAGAGTCCAGCCGACCGCTCAGGTCGACGAGGCGGCCACGGTCGGCGACGGAACGACGGTCTGGGATCTGGCCCAGATCCGGGAGGACGCCCGGCTGGGCACCGGATGCATCATCGGCCGTGGTGCGTATGTCGGCCCGGGAGTGCGGATCGGCGACAACGTGAAGCTTCAGAACTATGCACTCGTGTACGAACCCGCGGTACTGGAGGACGGGGTGTTCGTCGGCCCGGCGGCGGTCCTCACCAACGACTACTTCCCCCGATCGGTCGACCCCCAGGGCAAGTTGAAGCGCGGCGACGACTGGACAGCCGTGGCGGTGGTGGTCGCCGAGGGGGCGTCGCTGGGGGCCCGTTCGGTGTGCGTGGCGCCGGTGCGCGTCGGACGATGGGCGCTGGTCGCGGCGGGTGCCGTGGTGACCAAGGACGTGCCGGACTTCGCGCTCGTGGCCGGTGTTCCGGCGCGCCGGATCGGCTGGGTCGGCCGGGCCGGCGTACGGCTGGTCGAACGGGACGGCGAGCCGGGCGTGTGGGAGTGCCCCGAGACAGGTGGGCTGTTCGACGAGAAGGACGGCCAACTCATCGAGCGCGCATGACGCCTCTTTCCCATGTTTCCCACAAAACGCAAATCTTCGAACATCCTCAGGCATAACATGTGTGCGAACTATGCAGACCTAGCACAATGAGCACACGAAACCAGTGCCCAGGGGGGGTTACCGGGTAGGGACAGCTGTGCCTGAAGCGAGGAGCCAGGACCGCTCCGACGCGTGATGTCTGATGTCTGCCTTCCGCCGTGCGGCCCTTGGCGCCGCGGCGATCACCAGGCTGTTCAAAAGCAGAGGACCCACAGGGGGGTTGGTGTGCCCAAACGATGACCACAACACGTCTGGCGGCGCTCGGTCGTGACGAGCCGCCGCTGCTCCCGCTCGCCCAACGGCTGCTCGCCGTCGCCGAGTCGGGGCTCCCGTCGATGCTCCTCCCCGGCGGCGAGGGCTTCGTCTTCACCATGTCCGGGCGGCAAATCCCGGACGGCTCCTGGACGTTGGAGCGGCGCGGGACCAGCACCCGGTACGCGGCCATCACCGTGCTGGGCGCCCGCTTTCTGCCCGAGGACCGGCAACGCGCGGTGCTCGGCGGGCACACGGCGCAGGAGTTCACAGGTCTGCTCGTCGAGTCGCTGCCCGCGGTGACCAACCTCGGTGACGCGGCGCTCATCGCCTGGGCCGCCGCCGAGACCGAGCACCCCAAACTCTCCGACGCCCTCGCCCGGGTCGACGCCCTGGACGAGGAGGGCCGGCCGCAGTACACGGTGGAGGCGGCCTGGGTGCTGTCGGCCCTCGCGGCGGCTCGCAGCACGGTCGACGTGGAGAGACGTTTCACCGCAGCTCGGGACCGGCTGCTGAAAGCCCGGATCGGCGACAGCCCGCTGTTCCCGCACGCCACCGGACCCGGTCTGGTGCCCTGGTACCGGGCGCATGTGAGCTGCTTCGCCGACCAGACGTACCCGCTCCAGGCCCTGGCCCGCGCACACGCCAGCGACGAACAGGGCGGCGACCCCGAGGCGTTGGCCGCGTCCGAGGCCTGTGCGGCGCGCATCTGCGAGCTCCAGGGCGACGGCGGGCAGTGGTGGTGGCACTACGACGCGCGCACCGGCGGTGTCGTGGAGGGCTACCCGGTCTACAGCGTCCACCAGCACGCGATGGCGCCGACCGCCCTGTTCGACCTGACCGACGCGGGCGGCAGCGACTTCGGCGCGGCCATCCGCAAGGGCCTGCGCTGGATGACCGACGTACCCGAACTGGCCGCCGGTCACGAGGAGTCGATGATCCGCGAGGAACTCGGCGTCACCTGGCGCAAGGTCTACCGGGGCGACCCGAAGAAGGCCGTACGCGCCGCCCGGGGACTCGGCACCCGGGTCGCTCCGAACCTCCGGCTGAAGTCCCTGGACCGGGTGTACCGCCCCCTCTCCGTGGACCGCGAATGCCGTCCGTACGAGTTCGGTTGGATGCTCCACGCCTGGCAGGGGGGACGGATATGAGCGAGCGCCAGACTCTGTTCGGGGTCGAGCTGGACCCGCTGACCATGGACGAGACCGTCGAGCACTGCCTCCGAGCGGTGCGCGACGACAGGCAGTTGGAGATCGGCGTCGTCAACGCCGCCAAGCTGGTGAACATGCGGCGGGACCCGCGCCTCGCGGACGCCGTGTCCGGCTGTGACCTCGTCCTCGCCGACGGACAGGCCGTGGTCTGGGCGAGCCGGATCCTGCGTGCCCCGCTGCCGGAACGGGTGGCCGGTATCGACCTGTTCCTGCGGCTCCTGGCCGAGGCGGAGTCGGCGGGCATGTCGGTGTACTTCCTCGGCGCCAAGGAGGAGGTGCTGGAGGAGATGCTGCGCCGGGTGGCCGACCGCTTCCCCGGGCTGAAGGTGGCGGGCAGCCGCAACGGCTACTTCGAGGACTCCCAGCAGGAGGCCATCGCGGGCGATATCGCGGACAGCGGCGCCCAGATGCTCTTCCTTGGCATGACCTCGCCGAAAAAGGAGATCTTCACCGCCGCGTACGGCGCCCGCACCGGCGCCCGTGTCGTCCACGGCGTCGGCGGCTCCTTCGACATCCTCGCCGGGATCACCAAACGGGCCCCCGAGTCCTGGCAGCGGTGGGGCGTCGAGTGGCTCTACCGCGCGCTCCAGGAACCGCGCCGCCTCGGCCGCCGCTACCTCACCACCAACGCGGCCTTCGTCCTCATGACGGCGCGGGAGCTGATCCGGCTCACCCCGTCGCCCGCTTCCGCGAACAGGAGCAACTGATGCGCGTCGTCGTGGTCGGACAGGGATACGTCGGCCTGCCGCTGGCCATCCGCGCCGCCGAGGTCGGACACGAGGTGATCGGATACGACGTCGACTCCCGGCGGGTCAAGAGCCTCGCCGCCGGTGAGTCCTTCGTCGAGGACGTCTCCTCCGAGCGGATCCGGGCGGCACTGGACGCCGGCTCGTACCGCCCGAGCGAGTCGGCGCGCGACTGCGGCGGTTTCGACATCGCCGTGGTGACCGTGCCGACTCCGCTGCACGAGGGCACTCCCGACCTCCGTTACATCAAGGAGTCGGCGGTCACCCTGGCCCGCTATCTGCGCCCCGGGGCCACGGTCGTCCTGGAGTCGACCACGTATCCCGGTACGACGCAGGAGCTGTTCGCGCCGATCCTGGAGGACGGTTCGGGTCTCGCCGCGGGCACCGACTTCCACCTCGGGTACAGCCCGGAGCGGATCGACCCCGGGAACGCCGTCTGGGGTTTCAAGGAGACCCCGAAGGTCGTCTCCGGGGTAAATGAGGCGTCCCTGAAGGCCGTTCAGGACTTCTACGCCCAACTCGTCGACACCACAGTGCCGGTGAGTTCGCCGAAGGAGGCCGAACTCGCCAAGCTGTTGGAGAACACCTTCCGGCATGTGAACATCGCGCTGGTCAACGAGATCGCGATGTTCGCGCACCATCTGGACATCGACGTCTGGCAGGCCATCGACGCCGCCTCCACCAAGCCGTTCGGCTTCATGAGGTTCACGCCCGGTCCGGGCGTCGGCGGCCACTGCCTGCCGATCGACCCCTCGTACCTGTCGTGGCGGGTGCAGCGCGAACTCGGCCAGAGCTTCCGGTTCGTGGAGCTGGCCAACGACATCAACAACCACATGCCCGAGTACGTGGCCAGACGCATCAGCGACCTGTTCAACGAGAGACGCAGGTCCGTGAACGGCTCGCGCATCCTGCTGCTCGGTCTGGCGTACAAGAAGAACACCGGTGACGCCCGCGAGTCGCCCGCCCTGCGCATCGCCCAACTCCTGCTCGACATGGGCGCCCAGGTCAGGGCGGCCGACCCGCACGTCGTCGAGAGCCTGCCCGTGGACACGCGGTTGGTGCGGGTCGAACCGGTGCCGGAGGAGCTGGCCGCCGCCGATGTGGTGGTCCTGCTCACCGACCACGACAGCTTCGACTACGAACTCGTCGCCGAACACGCCCCCTTCGTCCTCGACTGCCGTCGCCGGCTGTCGTCGGGCTCCACTGTCGAGGTGCTCTGACCCATGCGAGTCGTCTGCGTCGCCGGGGCCCGCCCCAACTACATGAAGATCAAGCCGGTGATGGACGCCCTGGAACGCCGGGGCGCCGAGGTGGTCCTCGTCCACACCGGTCAGCACTACGACCCGGCCATGAACGACGTGTTCTTCGCCGACCTCGGGATCCGTCCGCCCGACCGCTTCCTCGGGGTCGGTTCCGGCTCCCACGCCGAGCAGACCGGACGTGTGATGACCGCGTTCGAGCCGCTGCTCGGCGAGGTGGCGCCGGACATCGTCGTCGTGGTCGGCGACATCAACTCCACGCTGGCCTGCGCCCTGGTCACCGCCAAGGCGGGGCCGCTGCTCGCCCATGTCGAGGCCGGGCTGCGCAGCCGTGACTGGAGCATGCCGGAGGAGGTCAACCGCGTCGCCACCGACCGGGTCAGCGACTATCTGCTGGCCCCCTCCCCCGACGCCGCCGAGAACCTGCGCGCGGAGGGCTACCGGGAGGACCAGATCCACCTGGTCGGCAACGTCATGATCGACACGCTGCTCGCCAATCTGGAGCGGGCCAGGGCCTCGGACGTCCTGGCCGAACACGCCCTGACCAAGGGCGAGTACGGCCTGGTCACCCTCCACCGGCCCGCCAATGTGGACGACCCCGAAGTCCTCTCCGGGCTCCTCAAGGCCCTGGGCGAGATCGCCGGCCGCCTCCCGCTCGTACTGCCCGTGCATCCGCGCGCGGCGGACAAGCTGGCCGAGATCGGTGTCCCCGGCGGCATCAGGCTCGTACCGCCCGCCGGATACCTGGACTTCATCGCGCTCCAGGACTCCGCCCGCGTCGTGCTGACCGACTCCGGCGGCATCCAGGAGGAGACCACCGCGCTGGGTGTGCCGTGCGTGACCTTGCGGGACAACACCGAGCGGCCCATCACCGTCGAGCAGGGCACCAATGTGCTGGCCGGGCGGGATCCGGAGCGGATCGTCGCCACCGTGAACCGGGTGCTGGACGATCCGCCCGCGCCGCGCAGGCCCGAGCTGTGGGACGGCCGGGCGAGCGACCGCATTGCCGATGTGCTGGTGGCGGGGGGCACGGCGAGCACCCGGCCGAGACCGACCGACCAGCCGAGACCCGAGGACCGAACGTTCCCCATATGATCCGCTTGAAATACACGCTCGTCGAACGTTTGATCACAGAACGTTTGATCGCAAGGGGGGACCGCCATGGATCTCGCTGAGATCTTCCGGGTCATGCGCAGGCGCTGGTACGTCCTGCTGCCCGGACTGCTGCTGACCGGCGGTCTGATCGCCGCCGTGGTGCTGTTGGTCCCGGTCACCTACCAGTCGCAGAGCACGGTGGTCCTTCTCAACTCCGAGAAGGCCACCCGTGCCTACGACGGCAACCCCTTCCTCAGCACCCAGACCTCGCTCACCGGCATGGCCGACAGCCTGGCCCGCAATCTCAACTCCGATGTCTCCGTCCGGGAGCTCAAGTCCCGTGGTGCCACCGGCACGTTCGAGGCCAAGCTCGCCGACAACGCCCAGGGGCCGCTGATGTGGCTCACCGTCACAGGCACCGACAAGTCCGCCGTCCTGGCCTCGGACCGCATCCTGACGACGTACGCGAAGGACCGGCTGGAGCAGTTCCAGGAGCAGCAGTCGGTCGCCCCGCAGGCCATGATCCGGCTGACGACGATCGTGGCCCCGCAGCCGCCGGTGGCGCAGACGAAGACCCGGCTCCAGTACATGATCATGGCCGGGGGGCTGGGCCTGGTGCTGAGTCTGGTCGCCGTCTTCTATGTGGAGGCGCGCCGCCGGTCGCATCCGCAGGAGCCCGAACAGCCGGCCGAAGCCACCGAACCGGCGACCGACTCCCCGGCCCCCGCGGCCCGGTCGTCGGACGAGGAGTCGGTCGCGGAACAGACGATCGCTCTGCGCACACCGCCCGCCTGGGCCCGGTCCGCCAACAGACCTGCCAAGGAGCCGAAGGCGGAGCGGCCCGCCATGGTCACGGCGCCCGCAGCCGAGCCGCTCGACGAGGAGCCGACCAGTGGACAGCGTTCGCACACCGGACAGCGGGACCGCTGAGCCGGGCGACACCCCCGCTCCTCCGGCTCCTGTCTCCCCCGGCCTCGGCAAGAAGGTCCGTTCGGCGGCCCGCTGGAGCCTGATCAACACCGTCGTGATGCGCCTGGGCACCTTCGCGACCGGCATCCTGCTGGCGCGCTTCGCCCTCGGACCGGCGGAGTGGGGCGTCTACGGCATCGCCCAGACCGTGCTGCTGGTCCTGCTGTCCGCGAACGAACTGGGCGTGGGCCTGGCCATCGTGCGCTGGGAGGGCGACGCACGGCGGTTCGCGCCGACCGTGCTGACCCTCAGCACCCTCTCCAGCGGCCTGCTGTACGTGGCGCTGTTCGCGGCGGCACCGACACTGGCGGAACTGCTCGGCTCGCCGGACGCCACGGGCGTACTGCGGGTGATGTGCCTGTGCGTGCTGATCGACGGGGTGGCACAGGTGCCCGCCAACTTCCTCACCCGGGAGTTCGCCCAGGGCAGGCGGATGGTCATCGACGGGCTCAACTTCGTGGTCAGCACCTCTCTGACGCTGCTGCTGGCCTTCGAGGGCTGGGGCGCGATGAGCTTCGCCGTGGGAGCCGTGGCGGGCAACGTCGTGACACTGATCGGCTGCGCGCTGGCGGCGCCGGGCACCCTGAAGTTCGGCTGGAACCCCGAGCAGGCCCGGGCGCTGCTCCGGTTCGGGCTTCCGCTGGCGGGGGCGAGCATGCTGGCGCTCGGGGTGGTCAACGTCGACACCATGGTCGTGGGCGCGACTCTGGGCAACGTCGCTCTGGGCTTCTACGTGCTGGCCTTCAACATCTCCGGCTGGCCCGTGCGGATCATCTCCGAGGCCGCCCGCCGAGTCTCCTTCGCCGGCTTCTCCCGGCTGGCCGAGTCACCGCAAGCGCTCGCCCAGGGCTTCAGCCGCGCCCTGGGTGTGGTGATCACCGCGACCGTTCCGCTGTGCGTCCTGCTGGCCTGTCTCGCGGAGCCCGCCGTCGAGCTGATCTACGGGAGCAAGTGGGCGCCCGCCGCCGCGGCACTGCCCTGGCTGATGGTCCTCGGGCTGATCCGCATCGGCAGCGAACTCGCCTACGACTGTCTGGTCGCGATCGGACAGCGCCGGTCGCTCTTCCTGGTGCAGGGCCTGTGGCTGGTGGCCCTGATCCCGGTGCTCCTCGTCGCCGCCCGTCTGGACGGCATCGTCGGAGTCTCACAGGCCCATGTCCTGGTCGCGGGCGGCCTGGTGGTGCCCGTGTTCCTGGTCGCCCTCAGCCGCGGCGGCATCGGTGTCGGGCGGGTCGCCAAGGCCTGTGCGTGGCCCTTCCTCGGCGGGGCCGTGATGGCCGCCGTCATCCTCGGCCTACAGCGGCCCCTCGGCGACGGCCGACTCGCTCTGGTCGCCATCAGCACGATCGCCCTGGCCGCGTACGCACTGTGCGTACTGCCCAGCCGCGACTTCCTGCGCGGCGTCGGCCGCGACGACCGGCCCCCACACGGCCGGTACCGGTCCTCCCAACAGGACATGAGGTGAACCTGATGTCACGGCGCATCAGCCGCAACTCGTTCACGGGTCTGCTGCTCGCGGCCCTGCTGGCGGTCCTGGGCGCAGCCTGCTCGGGAACGGACGACCGGTCCACGTCGGCGGACCGTACGAGAGGGCCCTCGCCGTCACCCAGCTCCGGTCCATCGACGGCACCCGGCGAGGAGGCAGAGAGCCCCACCACCTCGCCGACCCCGACGGCGAAGCCCACGGTGACGCAGAAGCCCACCCCGACGCCGAAGCCCACGGCGACAGCAACCTCCGGCGGGGCGCCCGAAACGCCCGTGGCAAGGAGCAACTGCGCCTCTCCCGGCGACTGCGGCTTCCCCGACGCCGGCAGCACCGGTCCACGGATCGCCCTCAAGCCCAAGAAGGCCGGGTACTGGGCGGTCCGTACCGACGGGCTCGTCATCCGGGGCCAGGACATCACCGGGTCGCTCGACATCTACGCGGACAACGTCACCGTCATCGACTCGAAGATCACCTCGGACAACTGGTGGGGCATCAACCTCCGCCCCGGCTACAGCGGTCTGAAGGTCCTGCACTCGGAGATCACGGCCGTGCCGGGCAAGGGACCGGACAACGGCGGCGTGGACTACGCGGTGTCGAACATGGGGACCAGCTCCATCGAGGTCGGCTGGTGCGACGTCTCGGTGTTCGGCGACGCCCTGGCCATGGGCCAGGGAAATCTGCACGACAACTACGTGCACGACCTCGCCCCCTTCATCAACCTGGGCGGCGAGTGGCAGCACACCAACACCGTGATCAGCGGCGGCGGCAACACCGGCCATCTGATCATCCGCCACAACACCCTGCTGAACCCGACCAGCCTCAAGCAGGGCGCCTCGGGGAGCATCGGTCTGTTCGCGGACACCGGGGTGGTCCGCAACGTCACCGTGGAGAACAACTGGATAGCGGGCGGCGCGTACGCCCTCTACGGCGGCAGCACCGGCGCCACCGGGATCAGGGTCACCGACAACATCTTCTCCACGGAGTACCACCCCGCCTCCGGCGGATACGGCGTGGTCGCCCACTGGAACGCGGGCGGCGCCGGAAACGTGTGGCGCGACAACCGGATGTCCGACGGCAGGTTGATCCAGCCGGAGCCGTCGTCGTGAGCGGGGTCGTGCGGCGTGTCGCACGGGCGCCCTGGTCGCTGCTCAAGGCGGTGTTCGGCTGGCTGGTGCTCTTCGAGGCCAGGAACAAGGTCCTGCTGGCCCCCACCGCGGTGCGGCTGCGCCGGATCGAGGACGCCGAGACCCGACGGCTGGCCGTCGGCCCGGCGTCGCCGCCCTCGGCGCTGGTCGCCACGGTGATCGCCACCCACCGTCGTCCCGAGGCGCTGCGTGCCGCGGTGCGCTCGGCGCTGGACCAGACCGTTCGCGACCAGGTCGTGATCGTGGTCGACGACGGCGCCGGACTGCCCGAACTCCCCGACGACCCAAGGCTGTTCGCGGTCTCACTGACGCGCAACACCGGCGTGGCGGGGGTCGTGCGCAACGTGGGGATCCGCCTCAGCCGCTCACGATATGTGGCGTTCCTGGACGACGACAATCTGTGGGAATCCGACCATCTGGAACGGGCGTTGGCGGTCCTGGAGCCCCCCGACGGGCCCGACGGCGTCTACACGGCGCTGCGCCGCGTCCTGCCCGACGGCAGCGAGAAGGACATCCTGTCGGTGCCCTACGACCGGCGCAGGGCCGCCCGCGAGTCCTTCCTGGACACCAACGCCTTTGTCGCCCGCCGCAATCGCTCTCTGCGCTTCAGCCGGCTGCGCCGGACACCGGAGGTGATGCCCCGCGAGGACTGGGAGCTGATCCACCGCTACGGACGTCGGTACCGGGTGCTCCATGTGCCGCACCCCACCGTCCGGTACCTGATGAACCCGGCCAGCTTCTACACGCAATGGGGGCAGCCCAGTTGAGGCCCTCCCCCTCCTCCGATTCCGTTCCGACCACAGGTGGTTGATCCCATGCCCCGCTCCCGCGCCCTCAGGAACAAGTTCGTCGACGCTCCCGGCTCGCTGGGCGAACGCATGCGCGTCGCCCGCTGGGAGCGGTTCCGGCGCTGTTTCCCCGGCATCGAGAACATGAGCGTCGTGGACCTGGGCGGTACGGCCGAGATGTGGCTGCGCGCTCCGGTGCGCGCCAAGCACGTCCACCTGATCAACCTGGAGGCGCATCCCGCCGAACTGCCCGGCTGGATCACGGCGGAGAACGCCGATGTCACCGACCCGGAGGTCGCCGCCGAACTGAGCGCCAAGGGCGGCTACGACATGGTGTTCTCCAACTCGACCATCGAGCACGTGGGCGGCCACAGCCAGCGGCAGAGGTTCGTCGCCGCCGTCGAGCAACTGGCCCCGCTGCACTGGATCCAGACGCCGTACCGCTACTTCCCCGTCGAGCCGCACTTCGTGGCCCCCGGCTTCCAGTTCCTGCCTCTGGCTGCCAGGGCCCGCCTCGTACGGCGCTGGCCGCTTGTCCACAGTCGCCCCGACAGCCCGGAGTCGGCGATGAACGCGGTGATCAACATCGAGCTGCTGACCCGCACCGAGATGCGTTACCTGTTCCCCGGATCCGTGCTTCTCAGTGAGCGCGTGCTCGGTGCCCCGAAGTCACTCATAGCCGTAAGAACGGAGCCCGCATGCTGAACAACCTCGTCAACAGACATGACGCGGACCGACTCCTGCGCAAGGTGCGGAAGCTGGACCTGGATCCGGTGCTGGCCAAGCTTCGGGTGCGCGGCGGTGCGCGGGTGGTCCAGCACTGGTCGCAGGTCGACCCGTCGCTGACCGAGTGGTGGGCGATTCCGTCGGTCATCAAGCGGTGGAACCTGCTGATGACCGGCGACGCGGACACGTCCTTTCCCGAGTACGTGGCCGCCAAGCACTTCGCTCCGCGCACCGATCTGCGTGGCCTGTCGCTCGGGTGCGGCACCGGCGGCAACGAGTTGCTCTGGGCGAAGACCGGCGCGTTCGGTCTGCTGGAGGGCGTGGACGTGGCGCAGCAGCGGATCGACTTCGCGACCCGTGCCGCCGCCGAGAACGGTCTCGCCGATGTCCTGCGGTTCAGCGTCACCGACGTCAACCGGATGGCGGCCGACGGGCAACGCTTCGACGTGCTGCTGGGCCTCCAGTCGCTGCACCACTTCGACAACCTCGACGAGACGTTGCCCCGGCTCTCCCAACTGATCGAGCCCGGCGGGACGTTCGTGGTCGACGAGTTCGTCGGGCCCACCAGGTTCCAGTGGACCGACGCACAACTGGACGCGGCGAACGCGCTGTTGGCCCAGTTGCCGGAGGCGCGGCGTCGGCTGGCCGACGGGCGGATCAAGCGGCGGGTCGTGCGGCCGAGCAGGATGTCGATGGTGCTGGACGATCCGTCGGAGGCGGTGGACGCGGCGGCGCTGCTGCCGGGGCTGCGGCGCGAGTTCGACGTCGTCGAGGAGCGGCCGTACGGGGGGACGGTGCTGCACATCGCGTTCTCGGGGATCGCGCACAACTTCCGTGACCAGGAGCGGGAGACGCTGGCGCTGCTGGAACGGTGCTTTGCGGCGGAGGACGCGGCCCTCCCGGACGTGGGGCACGACTTCGTCGCCATGGTCTGCCGACCGCGCGGCGCGGGTTCGTAGTGTTTCGTCCGGTTCCGGTTCTGCTTCTGACGCCGTCGGCTCGGCCCCGTCCCGGAGACGAGTTCTCAGGGACGGGGCCGATCCGCGTCAGGGGCGCGTTCTCCTGCGTCCGAGTCGCCGCATCGCAGGCATCTCGACGAACCGGTGCATGAGCCCCGCGAGCGCCACTGAGAGAGCGAGCGCTCCGACGGTGAGCGCCCACGCCGTTGCCGGCGCCGAACCCTGAGCGTCGAGACCCCGCATCAGATCCACGATCACCGACTGATGGATCAGGTAGAAGGCGAACGAGATCTCTCCCAGCCACACCGCCGTACGGCTCCGCCACACACTCCGCCTCCCCTCGACGTCGGCGACAGCCACGGCGGGGATGAGCAGTGCGAACGGGATCACGGTGACGGCCGAAGTCGCCGCGTCCGGCGGGAAGTACGGTGTCACGGCATACGCGACGACGAGAAGTGCCGCGACGGACCACACGGGAATCCGCGGCCAACGCCCGCTCTTCACGACGAGCGCCATCAGAATCCCCACCACGAACTCGAGCAGGCGGACCGGCGGGAAGATGTAGACGAACCAGTAGTGCCGCTCGGCAGGCAGAAGCGTCGCCACCACGGGTACCGCGAACACGGCCACCACGCACGCCGCGGCGCTCGCCCACAGCCTCTCCGGACGGATGCGTCTCAACACGGGCAGCAGCACCGGGAAGAGGGCGTAGAAGAACGCCTCGCACGCGAGCGACCAACTGACCGAGTTCGCACCGAAGTAGATGTCCGGGTCCGGCCACCACGCCTGAACGAGCCCCAGGTTCGTCGCTCCGACGAGGAGCCCGACGGCGTGGCCGGTCGCGTACAGCCCGACGACGGAGATGACGAAGGCCACGACGTAGTTCGGGTAGATCTTCGCCGCTCGACGCCGCCAGAAGGCGCGAGTGGTGTCTCCCGGCCGTGCCGACCAGGTCAGGACGAAACCACTGAGGACAAAGAAGAACGAGACGCCTACGGCTCCGGCACCCGCCGCGCGAGCGAACGCGTGCTGCGTCGACGACGTGGCCAACAGCCCCGATATCGAGATGTGGAAGCAGAAGACGAGGAAGGCCGCGACGAACCGGAGCCCCGTCAGCGACGGGAGCCTCGATCCGTGGACCTGTGCTCCGACAGACCTGTCCGATGTGTCGTTGACCTCAACTGCGCTCATGAACCCCCCTGATGCGGCGAAGCCGCATGTCGATGCGCCCTCGCGCCCCTCTGAGGCGCTGTCGGGCCGCGTTCGCGATCATGGTCCCGGCGTCGCGCGCAGGGCGCCCGGCCGGGCGAGGGCGGCGGCGGCCGCTTTGCCGGCCGGGCGGCCCAGTGCCGCGCGTGACGTCTCCCGGAGGAGGACGGCGGTACGGAAGGCCGCCGTGGCGAGGGCGCCGTGGCGTCGGCGGTACAGGCGGACCCGGTTGAGGGTGAGGAGGGTCCAGAGTCGGGGCGACACCTGGGAGTCACCTCCCAGGTGAACGGCCTCGGCTGTCGGCTCCAACTGCGTGGCGTATCCCCGGTCCCGTGCGCGCAGGCAGTACTCGGTCTCCTCCGAGTAGAGGAAGAAGGACTCGTCCCACGGGCCGCAAGTGGCCAGACAGTCCCCCGAGACGGCCATGAGGGCGCCCGTCGCCCAGTCCGCGCGCGTGGGCCGCTGGTACGCGGCGGGGTCGGTGACGAGTTCGCTCAGGCGCGGGAAGCGCCCGGCGCGCGTGTTGCCGATGAGTGCCTCGCCGAGCGCCCGGGTCACACTCGACTCGCGGCGCAGCGAGTGGTGGGGCGTGTCCTTGCCCTCTTCGTAGAGGAGAGGTACGGCGATCCCGACCCCCTCGCCGAGACTGTCGACGAGCCGTTTGGCGCAGCCCTCGCGCATCCGGATGTCGGGGTTGCAGATCAGAGCGGACCCGTGCTCACCGGCCGCGCCCAGCGCCGCGTTGACCCCTGCCGCGTACCCGGCGTTGCGGCCGGTCTGGACGACGGTGGCGTCCGGGGCCAGTGTCCGGAGAACCTCGACGGTGTCGTCGGCGGAGTCGTTGTCGGCGACGACGAGCCGCCAGTCGAGGCCGGCCATGCCGCCGGGAAGCGCGGCGAGGAATCCGGGAAGCACCGAGGCGCTGTTCCAGGTGACGACGATGACGGCGACGGGACTCATCGGGACTCCGCGAGTTGGGGAAGCCGGGCTTCGGATGCCTTACCGGGGGCGGGGACCACGACGGCTTCCGCTGCCTCGGCTTCGGCCGCCTCACGACGGACGAAGCCGAGGTAGCTGCCGCCGGCGCCCAGGGTCAGGAAGAACATTCCGGCGTACATGGGGAAGCTGAGCGCGTCGAAGGTGGCGCTGATGACCAGGGCGACCAGCGCGGAGGCGAGGAACGCCTGTCCGAGTTCCCGGTCCGAGTCGGTGCGGGCGAGCCGGCGGATGGCGCCCCCGGTGTGGATGCCGGTGACGAACAGGGCGAGCAGGGCGACGAGTCCCACGATGCCCATCTCGGCCAGGGTCAGCATGTACTGGTTGTCCGTGAAGAAGTACAGGTCGGGGGTGAAGGTGCCGAATCCCCTTCCGAACCAGGGGTGTTCCTTGAGATAGGGGACGATCGCGCTGTACTTCACGGTGCGCGCCTGGGTGCTGCTGTCGGAACCGGCGAAAAAGGTGGCGAACAGGTTGGTGATGGTTCCGATCAGCCCGGGAATGATCACCTTGAAGCCGGCCACCGACCCCACGATGATGGCGATCGCGGCCCAGCGCCGCTGCGGCTTCCAGCGGGGCACCATCACCAGGATCACGATGGCGGCGCCGATGATGGACGTCCTGGACACCGTCAGCGGCAGCGCGCCCGCCATGATCGCCACCGGAGCCCAGCGGCGCAGTGCGCCCGCGTGACGACGTACGGGATCGAACGCCTGGTGGACGGCGAAGGGCACCAGGATGGCCAGCATCCCGCCGAACTCCAGTGGGTGGGCCGTGGTGGAGCGCGGGCGGGTGAACGAGCCGCGGTCCATGGCGCTCATCCCGGCGGTGCTCGACTGGAGGCCGGGGATGTGGATGGAGTCGGCGATGTTGGTCGCCGCGAAGAAGTCGTAGTAGCCGATCAGGGCGACCACCGTGCCCAGGACGACGAGCCGGCGCATCAGCGTCTCCAGTCGGCCGCGCTCCTGGATGCCGGCCGATGCCAGCACCACCAGCCCTACCCACACCCCGAGGCCGATGAGCCCCCGGTCGGCCCCGAGGATCTCCTGGTGCGAGCCGGCGCGGGTCGCGTCCGCGAGGTAGGAGAGCAGCACCGCCATCGCGAGCAGGCACATCGCGACGCGCGGCAGTCTGGTGCCCTCGGCCGGGCGGATGCGTCCGCCGAGCCAGGTCGCGAGGTACCAGAGGAGTCCCAGCAGGGCGAGGACGTTGGCCGGGGTGCCGACTCCGCCGAGCGCGGGCAGGGTGAGGTTCGACGGGACGAAGAAGGCCAGCACCAGATAGCCGGTGAGGATCGTCGTGGCGTCCAGTCTCCGCGTCAGCAGGCCCCTGGGCGCCGGCTCGGGGGGCCTGGAGCGGTGGCGCCGGGGGACGTATCCGGCCTGGGCGCGTCCTCGGCGGCGTACGACCGCGACGCCCTCGGCCAGGATGGACAGCAGGAACGCGCTGACCATGCCGACGATGAGGACCGCAGCGATGTTCTGGTAGCGGGCCTTGGGCTCCGAGACCGGTGTCTGCGGCAGCACGACCGGCGTGGCCTGCACGGAGTACCTCGCCGGCACCTTGGAGGCGGCCTGAAGGGCCTTCAGCTGCTCCCCGGCGAACTTGGTGAGGACGGTGGTCTCCCGCAGCACCTTCGCCCGGTCGGTTCCGGTGACGCTCAGGGTGAGCAGCGGGCTGTCGGCGTCCGGCGCGAAACCGGCCGTGTACCGGTCGGTGACACCACGGGAGTGCAGTTCCTTGGCCGAGTCGCTCGACTGGAGCGTTCTGATCAGCACGTCGGCCGTGACGACCAGTGAACCGCCCGCGTTCGAGATGGGGTTGCCGAAGGTCGGCGCCATGTCTGCGACCGCCGTGGAGTCGAGAAGCGTGACGGAGCTCTGCGACTCGTAGGACACCGGGATCGTCCGGTAGAGGTAGCCGCCCGCGAGCAGACTGAGCAGGGTGACGGGCACCATGAAGTACCAGCGCCTGCACATGATGGCCCAGAGGTCGCCCAGGCTCATGAGAACTCTCCCCGCTGTGATTCGGTAGCGGCCTGCCCCCGCGCCTGCGAAGATCGGTGCCGACGGAAGGAATCCCCGTGTCGCCCCGAGACGTCGCCGAAGCGCTTCTCCGCCGCTGGTACGTTCTGTTGCTCGCGCTCCTGCTGACCGCAGCCGGAGCCTATCCGGTGCTGCGACCCACGCCGGAGTATCTGAGTTCGGCGGTGGTCGTCCTCAAGCCGCCCGCGACGGGCAACCAGCCGAACCAGCTGACGAATCTGCAGCCGCCGCTCGCCACGCTCTCGTACGGCGTCGTCCAGCAGCTCGAATCGCCTTCCGGGCGCAAGGAGTTGAAGTCCGCCGGTGTCCAGGGGACGTATCAGCTGATCCCGCGCAACAGCGGCACCAGCGCGACGCCCGCCTATCTGATCCCCTCGTTGCAGGTGCAGGCCCGGGGTGCCGGCCCCGACGAGGCCAACACGGCGGTCCGTCGGATCATCGAGGTCTACTCCGGTCATGTGACGCGGCTCCAGGAGACGCAGCGGATCGCCGCCGGGTCGCGGATCAACGCATCCGTCCTGGTCGCGCCCAGCGCCGCCCTGGTGCAGGGCACCAAGAGCCGCGCACTGGCGGGTACGGCGCTGCTGGGCGGCCTCGCCGCGATCCTCGGCGCGCTCTGGGTCGACCAGTACGCGCTGCACCGCAGGAGGCGAAAGGCGGACTCCTCGGAGCCGCTCCCCCGCCCCGGCGGGGTTCCGGTGGCGGGCTGAACCACGGAGCCGTGGGTCCGGGCGGCCGGTCACGGTCCTCGGACTGAGCTTGGTCATCAGATGCCGCGGCGCTTCCAGGACTGCCACCACAGCCACTCCCGCCCGCGCTCGAACACGGCCGACCACACCAGTGGCTGGAGGTACGGCATCAGCTCGGCGCCGACACGCTGCCGCCGGTGCAGCGCCTGGTACTCGGGGAGAGAGGTGAAACCGGGACGGCACTCGGCGGCGAAGGCGACGAGATCGTCGACCGGGACGACGTCGGTGCGCCTGCGGTCGTAGGCGCGGTAGGCGCGGCGCAGGGCGTAGCGGGCGAGCCGGGTGTGCACCAGGTCGGCCAGCTGCTCGGCCTGCGGGAGCAGATCGGCGCACTTGGCGAGGACGGAGTCGTAGGCGACCAGGCGCTGACGGAGGTCGTCGAGCTGGCCGCCGAAGTCGGTGGTGGACATGTTGTTGCCGTGGACGCGGTAGAAGGCCTGGTCGGCGCCGCGGATGTAGCCGACGTCGGCGCGGGCGGCGAGCCGCATCCACATCTCGATGTCGCCGGCGTGGGGCAGTGCGGGGTCGTAGCCGCCGACCTCGCGCTGGAGGCTGGTGCGGACGACGACCTCGGGCGAGGTGATGCAGCCGGTGCCCTCGCGGAAGCGGCGCTCCAGCCACCAGTGCCCGGGGTAGACCACCGAACCGGTGCTCTGCGTACGGGCCTTGGGCAGCGGGCCGCCGTGCTGGAAGCGCAGGGGGCGGCCGTAGGCGAAGCCCGCCTCCGGGTGGGCGTCGAGCAGTGCGGCGGCGCGCACCAGAGCGCCGGGGACCAGCCGGTCGTCGGCGGAGAGGAGGGCGACATAGTCGCCGTCCGCCCACTCCAGGAGGCCCTCGTTGTAGGTGGCGATGTGGCCCTTGTTGGTCTCGTGGACGCGGACCTCGATACGCGGGTCGGCGGCGGCGAGCTTGTGCGCGATCTCCGCCGAGTCGTCGGGCGAGGCGTCGTCGATGATGAGTACCCGGACGTCAACGCCGTCCTGCTCGTCCAGGACGCTGCTCACGCAGTCGGCGAGGAAATGGCCGTACTTGTAGCAGGGGATGACAACACTGACGCTGCTCATCGGTGGGAAGGCCAATCCCCGGCGGTGGCCTCCCGCGAGTGTGCGGGAGGCCACCGGCGGTGGGTTGTGGTCGGTCAGTTCTTCTGTCGGACGGTCAGTTCTTCTTGCGGACGGTCTTGCTGGTCAGGGTCCAGACCTGGGACTTCACCGTGTGGTTCTTCTTGTCCCGGGCCGTGACCGTGATCTTGAACCGCGTGCCGTCCGGCAGCGGGGTGGACAGATGGACGGACACCTTGCGGGTGGCCCGGTCGTAGGAGACATAGGCCTTCACGTGGAGCTTCCTGGCGGCCGCGGCCTTCGCACCCGGCAGGACGGTCACCGTTGCCTTGACCGAACCCACGTTGGTCGCGCTGGGCAGCGTGGTGACGAGGGGTCTGGAAGCGTCGGCGGTGCGTGCCACCAAGGAGGCGCTCACCTCCGAGATGTCGACCGTCGCCAGTGACGCCGACGGGTCGTCGGCGGTGAAGACGGGCCCGACCCAGTAGTTCGCGGATCCGTAGGAGCCGTTGGGGAAGGCCACGTCACTGCCGTACCGGTAGAGCCCGTTGTGGGCCGTACTGATGTCGGCGGTGGCGGTCAGCGGATAGGACTTGTGCGCCGATGCGAAGTAGCCGCCGTCCACCGCGTAGTTGCCGTTCGGCGCGTGGTAGGAGACGACGTAGGAGGTGTCGGCGGTGATCGCGACCGGGGTCGCGAACGTCATCGTCTGCCAGCCGGTGGCGGACTCCGTGGTGAAGGTACCGGAGGCGAGGAGCGTGCCGTCGTTGGACCAGAGGCTGCCGGTGTGGGTGCCGGTGTTGGTGGCTCCCTTGTAGAAGGTGACGCCGGTGACCCAGCCGCTCGCCGAGGACTGGAACCGGGTGCCCAGTTCGAGGGAGTTGGGGTCGTCGGTGACCGCCGTCCTGGCCGGCACGGTGTTGGTGTTCCACAGCGTGCAGGGGCAGGTGACCGCGGGTGGCGTGGAGCTGGTGGTGAAGGACCAGGTCACCGGGGCCGACATGGCGTTGCCCCACAGGTCCTCGGCCTGGACGGACGCGGTGTACGTGGTGTGCAGCTCCAGCTCCGTCGACGGGGTGAAGGTCGCCTGGTTCGACGCGGGGAGCGTCTTGACGCCCGGCACGGTGTTGCCGTTCGGGTCCTTCAGCGTGAACGTGAGCGTGTCGCCGTCGATGGCGTGGTCGAAGACGGCGGACACCGGTGCCGTGATCGACGCGCTGGTCGCCCCGGACGTCGGTGAGGTGGAGGTGACGACGGGCGGGGTCGTACTGGCCGTCGCGGTGTCCAGCACCACGTCCACCCAGTAGTTGCTGCCCGAGGACGCCGAGGACGGGAAGGCGCTGGTCGAGCTGTAGCGGTAGACGCCGTTGCCGCCGTCGGTGCCGGACTGGAGCGCGGTGAGCGGGGCCAGGCCGGCCGAACTGCCGGAGAAGTAGCCGCCGTCGTAGGAGTATCCGCCGTTGGGGGCGAAGTACGAGGCGACGTAGGTGGTGTTGGCCTTGACGGTCACCGGGGTGGCGAAGTTCAGCTGCTGCCAGCCGGAGGCCGTCTCGTTGGTGAAGGTGCCGGTGGCCAGGCGGGTCCCGGAGGCGCTCCACAGGCTGCCGGTGTGGGTGCCGGTGTTGGCGGGCGACTTGTAGAAGCGGACGCCGGTGATCGAACCGGCCACCGTGGTACGGATCTTGACGCCGAGTTCCAGCGGGCCGCCGTCACCCGCGTTGACGGTGCCGGGCACGGCGGTCGCGGGCCAGATGGTGCAGGGGCAGGCCTGGGGGCCGACGGTCAGGGGGATGGTGGTGACGGCGCCGATGTTGACGCTGTCGTCGACCGCGCGGACCTTGATGGAGGCGGTGCCCGGGGTCGTCGGCGTCCAGCTGTAGCTCCAGGACGTCAGTCCGGTGGCGACGTTCCAGGTGCTGCCGCCGTCCGTGGACACCTCCACGCGTGCCACCACGCCCCCGCCGGAGTCGGTGGCGGTGCCGGTGATGTTGACCGGCTTCAGTGCCGGGACGGTGACTCCGGAGGCCGGGCTCGTCACGGTGATCGTCGGGCCGGTGGTGTCGGTGGTGGCTGTGGCGGCGACGAGGTTGGTCTGTAGGGTCAGCGGCTGGACGCCCATGTCGGCGAGGATGTTCACCGTCGCCTGTTGCATACGGGCGTCCTCGGTGACCACCGCGTCATCGGGGTCGTACGTCGGCAGGTTGGTCAGGCCCCACGACCACTGCACGGTCCCCGCCCCGAACACCAGGGCTCCGGAGTCCTGGTCGCGGAACTCGACGAGATTGTGCGTCGCGGTGCCGTTGCCGTACATGTTGCCCCAGTCGAGGCGGTACTTGCCGTCGTCGATGTCCACTGTCGTGGACGACACGGCGATCGCTCCGGCGGGCCTGGTGCTGTTGGCGATGTCGCTGTCCCACTCGTAGCCGAGAGTGCCTGCCGGGAAGGTGGCGGTCTGGCTCGACGTGAGGTTGGCGATGGACGTGTTGCGCCAGATCCGGTTCTTGCCGTACGAACCGGGGACGGTGATCGCGTCGCTGCGGGAGCCGTTCACCTGGAACATGGAGCCGGTGAGGATGTTCGACGGCTGGTAGGTCTGGCCGTAGTTGGTGCTGGTCGGATCCATCCAGGTGCCGGTCCAGGTGCCGCTGGGGTCGGCGATGCCGTTGTTGAACGCCATCTTCGTCATCTTGTAGCAGACCAGGGTCCGGTTCGCGGTGCCGGTGCCGTCGTTGCTCGCGGCGAACCGGGTCTTCCAGAACACCTCGTTGCCGCTGAAGAAGCCCTGTTTGACACCCGCCTTCCGGGCCGCCAGGACGTTGGAGTACTGGCTCTGCGTCCAGTACTCGTCATGGCCGGAGGACAGGTACACGTCGTGGTTCTTCAGCAGGGTGTCGCCGTGGGTCGACACGTCCACACCGGACAGATAGCTGACGTCGTAGCCGTTGCGCTCCAGCCAGGCCAGCATCATGAACTCGGAGCCGTAGATGCCGTTGTCGCCGCCGATGTCCAACGGCCGGTTGTAGCTGACCTCGTAGGCACGGCCGTCCGGCGCGGGTCCCGCGCCGCCGTACAGGTCCTGGCCGCCGTAGTCGTTGTACGCCTGCCAGGTCTGGTCGCTGGTCTGTACGACGATGTCGGAGGTGCTGGAGTCCTTGCGGACGACGAACGGGTACGGCATCAGGCCGTCGCCGTCGGTCTGCGTCAGGTTGGCGATGTACAGGCCGGACACGGCGTCGCTGGGCACGGTCCAGTTCACGGTCACGGGCCAGTTGCCGCAGTCGACCAGGCCTGTGCCGGCCTTGGTGGTGCAACTGGCCGGGTTGGTCGTGTAGTTGGCCGGGTAGGTCACGGCCGCCTGGGCCGCCGTCGACATCAGTCGCGCGCCGTCGCCCCCGTACCAGCCCAGCCGGTAGATCTCCACGCGGTACGTGACCGGCGACTGGATCTTGAACTGGACGGTGTCACCGGCCTGGACGCTCTCCTTGGTGGTGAAGCCCTTGATGTCGCCGTAGGAGTTGGGCGCGTACCAGTCGGACATGGGGCTGCCCGTCTTGGAGTTCTCGCACACGATCGCGTTCGAGCCCGTGCCGCACGGATCGGATGCCGCCTGGGCGGGCGAGCCCGTCGGGAGCACCGCCCATATGAGTGCTGCTACGACGGCGAGGCGCCCGCCCCGGATCCGTCTGCTCCATCTGTTCATGTGTACCTCTCAGCGGTGCTGTGCACTGTGCGGGGCCGGCCCATGAGGCCGGGGTGGAGCGATGACCGTGGGGGCCGATCAGCTTTCGAGCGCCGTGGCGAGCGTTTCCACGACGCGTTGCTGCTGGTCGGGGCTTATCTGGGGGAAGAGCGGCAGCGACAGGATCCGGTCCGCCGCCTTCTCCGCGTGGGGGAAGTCCCCCTGGGTGTGGCCGAGATGTCGGTACGCCGGCGTGAGGTGGACGGGGGCGGGATAGTGCACCCCGGCGCCGATGCCCTCCGCGTTGAGCTTGCCGACGATGTCGTCGCGGTCCGCGCCGGAGACCTGGACGACGTACAGGTGCCAGACGTGGACGTTGGCGGCATCCGTCGTCGGGAGGACGACGCGTCCGGTGGCCGCGAGGTCGGCGAGAAGTGTGTCGTAGCGGGCGGCGGCTGCCCGTCGGGCCGCGTTGCCGTCGGCCAGGCGTGCCAGCTTCGCCCGCAGGACGACGGCCTGGAGTCCGTCGAGGCGGCTGTTGAACCCGGGGACGTCGTGGCGGTACTTGGCGACGCCGCCGTGGTTGGCGGTCGCGCGCACGAGGTCGGCCAGCTCCTCGTCGTCAGTCAGGACGGCGCCCGCGTCGCCGTAGGCGCCGAGGTTCTTGCCCGGGTAGAAGCTGGTCGCAGCGATCCCGCCGCTGCCCGGGGTACGGCCGTCGCGGGTGGCGCCCTGGCACTGGGCGGCGTCCTCTACCACCCGTACATGGTCGGGCAGTTGGGCGGCGAGCTGCGTCACCTCGGCCATCTGGCCGTACAGGTGCACGGGTACCACCGCGCGGGTGGCCGGGCCGACCGCGTCCGACGCGGCCTGCGGGTCGAGCAGATGGGTGTCGGGTAGGCAGTCGGCCAGGACCGGCCGGGCGCCGATCCGGGCCACGGCACCGGCGGTGGCGATGAAGGTGTTGGCGGGGACGACGACCTCGTCGCCGGGCCCGACCCCGCTTGCCCGCAGGGCGAGTTCGACGGCGTCGGTGCCGTTGGCGACGCCCACGCAGTGTGCGACGGCGCCGAAGTCGGCGTACTCGCGCTCGAAGGCGCCCACCTCGTCGCCGCCGATGAACGCGGTGTTCGCCAGCACCCGTTCGAATCCGGCCCGTACCTCGTCGGCGACCTCGGCGTGTGCCGCCTTGAGGTCCACCAGTGGTATCTGGTTCATTTCAGCGGTCCCCCCACTGTTGTCCGTGTCGCGAGTTCGTCGAGCGCGGGCGCCTCCGCCTCGCGCAGCCGCCGGGCCGGGCTCCCCACCCAGACCTCGCCCGGCGGGACGTCGCCGAGCACGCTGCTTCCCATCCCGATCTGCGACCAGGCGCCGACCGTCGTGCCCTCCCTGACCAGAGCCCCGGAGCCCACATAGGCGCCCCGCTCCAGCCGTACGCCCCCGCCCAGGCGGACGCCGGAGGTGATCGTGGCGAAGTCCTCGACCACGTCGTCATGGGTGAGGACCACATGCGGCATCACCGCGACATGCGCGCCCACCCGCACGGCGGCGGTCAGGACGCAGTGTGCGAGGAGCACCGAGCCGGGGCCGACCTCCGAGGTCGCCGACACGGCCGCCGTCGGATGGATCACGGTGGCGTAGCGGTCCACGGGCAGGCCGAACCTGCGGACCAGGCGGGCGCGGGCCGCGTAGTCCCTCGGGTTGCCCACGCAGATCACCACGCTGGCCTCGGGCAGGGCGTGGACGAGGTCGCAGCCGCCGAGCACGGGTACGCCGTCGACTTCCTTGCCGTGCAGGTCGGGGTTGTCGTCGAGGTGCCCGAGCAGCTCGAAGTCGCCCGCGTCCCGTACGGCCTGTGCGGTCTCCCGGGCGAAGCCGCCCGCGCCGATGACGACAAGTCCGTTCATCCGCGGGCCTGTTCGCGCAGCGCCGCCACGACCCGGTCCTGCTGGGCCTCGGTCATGGTGTGGAAGAGGGGCAGGATCAGCGAGTCCCGGCTGATCCGCTCGGTGGCCGGGAGCGGCACGGCGGGGTGGTCCGCGTAGGCGGGTTCGAGGTGCGAGGCCATGATCCCGCGCCGGGCGGAGACGCCGGCCTCGGCGAGCGCGGCGAGCAGGTCGTCGCGGCCGACGGGGAAGTCCTCGGCCAGCAGTACCCAGTAGGACTGGAAGTTGCTCTGCCCGTGCGCGGGGTCGGTCACGGGGGTGAGGCCGGGGACGTCCCGCAGCAACTCGTCGTAGCGGGCCGCCAGTTCGCGGCGGCGGGCGATCATCGCGTCGAGTTTGCCGAGCTGGACCAGGCCGATCGCGGCCTGGACGTCGGTCATCCGGTAGTTGAAGCCGACCTCCAAGTAGCTTTCCAGGACCGGCTGGTTGCTCGCATGGCGTTCGGCGGCCGAGGCGTTCATCCCGTGTTCGCGCAGTCGGCGCAGCCGTGCCGCCCACTCTGCGTCGTCGGTGGTGATCATGCCGCCCTCGCCGGTGGTGACGACCTTGCGGGGGTGGAAGGACCAGGCGGCGAGCAGCGCGCCGTGCCCCACGGGCTTGCCGCCGACGGTCGAGCCGATGGCGCAGGCCGCGTCCTCGACCAGGGGCAGGTCCCACTCGGCGCAGGCGGCGCGCAGGGAGTGCACATCGGCCGGTACGCCGCCCTGGTGGACGACGAGGACGGCCTTGGTACGGGGGGTGCGGACCGCGTCCACGGTGGCCGTGGTCAGGTTGCCGGTGGCGGGGTCCACGTCGGCGAACACCGGTTCGGCACCGACGTAACGGACCGCGTTGGCGGTGGCGATGAACGACAGCGACGGCACGACGACCTCGTCGCCGGGCCCGATTCCGAGCGCGACGAGCGACAGATGCAGGGCCGTGGTGCAGGAGCTGACGGCGATGCCGTGCTCGGCGCCCACCCGCTCCGCGAAGGCCTTCTCGAAGGCGGCGACGCGGGGGCCCTGGGCGACCCACCCGGACAGCACCGCGTCGGAGGCGGCCTCGGCCTCCTCCTCGCCGAGCCAGGGGATCATCACCGGGATGCGGTCGGTGCTCACTTGGCGGACTCCTCTGAAAGGGAGCGCTCCGCGCGCCACCACGCGACCAGGTCCTTGAGCCCTGTCCGCAGGTCGATCTCCGCCGTGAAGCCGAGCCGTTCGGCGGCCTGCGAGGTGTCCGCGAGCCGCCGCGTGACCCCGTTCACCGCGCGGGCGGGCCCGTGCTCGGGCTCCAGACCGGACGCGCCCATAGCCTCCAGCAGACCCTGGGCGAGTTCCTTCAGCGAGGTCTCCGTGCCGCTGGCCACGTTGAACGCTTCGTCGGTGAGATCCGACTCGGCGGCCAGCACATTGGCCCTGGCGATGTCGCGGACGTCGACGAAGTCCATGGTCTGGGCCCCGTCGCCGAGGATCAGCGGCGGTTCGCCCGCCTCGATGCGCTCCATCCAGCGGATGAGCACCTCGGTGTAGAGGCCGTGGATGTCCATCCGGGGGCCGTAGACGTTGAAGTAGCGCAGGACCACGTAGTCCAGTCCGGACATGGCGTGGAAGCTGCGCAGCATGCCCTCGTTGAAGGCCTTCGCGGCGCCGTAGAAGGTGTCGTTGTTGTACGGGTGGTGGCGCTCGGTCGTCGGGAAGACCTCGGCCATGCCGTAGACGGACGCCGAGGACGAGGCGATCACCTTGCTCACGCCGGCCGCGGCCGCCGCCTCCAGGACGTTGAAGGTGCCGTCGACCAGCACCTCGTTGGCGAGCCGGGGCTCCTCCGCGCACTGGGTGATGCGTATCGCGGCGAGGTGGAACACCAGGTCGGCGCCCTCGGTGACCTTCCGTACGGTGGCGGCGTCCCGGATGTCGCCCTCGACGATCTCCACGACACCGCTGGGCAGGGCCTGGGCGAGGTTGGCCCGCCGTCCGCGCACGAAGTTGTCGAGTACGACGATCTCGCGGGCGCCGCCCTCGGCCAGGAGGTCGACGAGGTTGGAGCCGATGGTGCCCGCTCCCCCGGTGACCAGGATCTTCTTGCCTCGTACGCTGCTCAACTGCGCTGCCCTCTCAATGGGTTCGGACTGTCAGTGATGTGGGACTGTCAGTGCCCGGCGCGCAGGCCGACGACCGCGCCCTTGAATTCCAGGCTCCGGGACGCCGCCTCCAGGATGTCGAGGACCCTGAGGCCCGCCCGGCCGTCGGTCAGGGGCGCCCGGCGTTCCCTGATGGCGTCGCCGAACTCGTCGACCATGCTGCGCAGCGCTTCCTTCTCGCCGATGGCGGGCGCGACCATGTCCCCGGAGCGGTAGGAGATGAGCATGTCCCGGCGTTCGTCGTCGCCGATCTCCTGGGGCGCGGCCAGATCCACGCCCCGGTCGAAGATCGCCACGCGCTGGGCGGGGTTGAGGTCGTCCCAGATCAGGGTGCGTTTGGCGCCGCCCACCATGGTGGTACGGACCTTGGTCGGCGAGAGCCAGTTGACGTGCACGTGGGCGATGGCCCCCGTGTTGAGCTGGAGCGTCAGATAGGCGACGCAGGCCTGTCCGGCGCCGATCGGGTCGGCCCCGTGGGCGGCGACGGCGACCGGCTCGACGTTGTCGGGGAGGATGAAGTCGAGGATCGACAGGTCGTGCGGGGCGAGGTCCCACAGGACGTCGATGTCCTTCTGCACGAGCCCGAGGTTGATCCGGACCGAGTCGACGAAGTGGATGTCGCCGAGTTCGCCGGAGCGGACCAGTTCCCGGATACGGCCCACGGCGGGTGTGTAGCAGTAGGTGTGGTCGCACATCAGGGTGAGCCCGCGCTCCTCGGCCTCGGTGACCAGGCGCATCCCGTCGGCGTAGGTCGCCGCGAGGGGCTTCTCCACGAGGACGTGCTTTCCGGCGCGCAGGGCGGCCAGGGCGATGTCGAGGTGGGTGCCGGCGGGCGTGGCCACGGCGACGGCGTCGACGGTGGGGTCGGCGAGGACGGCCGCGTAGTCCGCGGTGGCCTGGACCGTCGAGTAGCCGCCGAGGACGCGCTGGGCGCGGTCCACGTCGAGGTCGCACAGCCAGCGCAGCCGGAACCGCTCGCTGGCCTGGAAGTTGCGTACGAGGTTGGGGCCCCAGTAGCCGGCCCCGACGACCGCGACCCCCAACGGCTCCGTACCCGACGGTCCGGTGCCCAACGGCTGCGTGCCCTGCGTCACTTGGTTCCTCTTCCGTCGGTCGGGTCGGTCCATCAGTAGGCCCCCGTTCCGCGCACCACGGCGGAGCCGGTGCGCGCCAGGATGGTCAGGTCCAGGCCCATCGACCAGTTGTCCACGTATCCGAGGTCGAGCCGGACCGCCTCGTCCCAGGGCAGGTCGGAGCGTCCGCTGACCTGCCACAGCCCGGTGAGGCCGGGTTTGACGAGCAGTCGGCGCTTGACCTCCGGCGTGTACTCCTCGACCTCCTCGGGCAGCGGAGGGCGGGGGCCGACGAGCGACATGTGTCCCTTGACCACGTTGAGCAGCTGCGGCAGTTCGTCGAGCGAGCTGCGGCGCAGGAACGATCCGAACCGGGTGATCCGCGGATCCTGCTTCACCTTGAACAGCAGACCGTCGCTGTTCTCGTTGAGGTGTTCCAACTCGGCCCGGAGGTCTTCGGAGTCGGGCCGCATGGTGCGGAACTTCAGCATGGTGAAGTGGTCGCCGTAGCGGCCGACCCGCTGCTGCCGGAACAGGGTCGGTCCGGCGCTGTCCAGGCGGACGATCAGGGCGATCACCATCATCGGCAGCGCGAGGACCGCCAGGAGCAGTGCCGCGAGCGACCGGTCGAGGAGTTCCTTGGGCAGCCGGGAGGTCTGGGTGAGGTTCGGTGCCTGGATCCGCATCAGCGGGACCCCGTGGGTGGGCCGTACCGAGAGCCGCGCGGCGGACACGTCGGTCAGTACGGGGGCCAGCAGGAAGTCGACGCCCTGCACGGCCGCCGTCCAGGACATCCGGCGCAGGACGGAGCCGTCGGACCCGGGGACCGGCACGACCACCACGGTGCCGATGCCCATGGCCCGGACGACGTTCTCCATGTCGCCGACGCCGCCGAGGACGGGGAGCCCCAGCTTGCGGATCTCCGCGCGGTTGCGCGGATCGCTCAGGCACACCCCGGCGATGTGCAGTTCCTGTTCGCCGCCGCGCCGCAGCACGGCGACCAGATCCGCGATGCCGTGGGACGGCCCGACCAGGAGTGCCGTGCTCTGGTCCCGGCCCCGGGCCCATCTTCGGTGGAGTCGGCGGCGCAGTGCGTAACGGCCCGGCAGGGCGATCGCGACAGCGGGTATCGTCGCCATGACCATGTCATGAAGAAGTCCCGCGTCGTGGGTGAACACGTAGTGAACACCCGCGGCCAGCGCCGGCAGTGCGACGGCTCCGCGGAGCACCCGCCGGTACTCCTCGACGCCCACGCCCAACGCCCTGCGGTCGTAGGAACGATGGACGAGCATGGTCGCGATCCACGTCGGGGGAAGCACGAGGGCGACCGTCCAGCGGTCGTAGGCCGCGTGGATCAAGAAGGCCGCGGCAGCAGCTGCGAAACCGTCGGCGACCAACAAGCTGAATCGATACTTCTGTTCCCACCGTCTTCGGCGGGCTTCCGGACTGGTCCGTTCCACAACCACTTGCTCATGCGTGACCTCAATGGTCATGCTCCCCCCACCACATGCGCGGCTACCCCCCGTCCGAAGTGCCCTCCACACAGCGGCACTGGAAAGCGAGGGAGCGTCGGCGGTTCCCCAACCGCCTCATGCCCCCCAGCATGCCCGTACTGAAATGCTCAAATCCATGCACAAAGCCGAACCATGACATGCAGTCAAGGACAAGTTCCCCACCCAAACCGGTCCGGCGGCACTCAATCTAGACCACCGAACGCAGTCACGGGAACGGTTGAACGAAACACACATCGCATTAGTGACACTGGCGGCATACTGCCCACGTGACGAGCATCGTGATCCCGGCCCACAACGAGGCCCGAGTCATCGGACGACTCCTCGATTCGCTGCTGGCCGGCTCCGCCGAGGACGAGACCGACATCGTGGTTGTATGCAATGGCTGCACGGACGACACCGCGCGGATCGCGGCCGATCGTGGACCCCGCGTCCGGGTGGTCGAGATACCAACGCCCTCCAAACACGCGGCCCTTCGCGCGGGGGACGACCACGCCCACGGTTTCCCCCGTCTCTACGTGGACGCGGACGTCGTCCTCGCGAGCACCGACGTACGAGCACTGATCGAACCCTTGAACGACGACACCTCGGACGTTCTCGCGACCGCCCCTGAACGGCGGATTCCGCTGACCGGCTGCGCCTGGCGGGTGCGCGCCTACTACCGGGTGTGGCAGCGTCTGCCCGCCGTGCGCGAGGGGCTGTTCGGCCGGGGTGTCATCGCGGTCTCCAAGGCCGGGCACACCCGGATCGCCGCACTGCCGCCGCTGATGGCGGACGACCTGGCCGCGTCCCTGGCGTTCGCCCCGCACGAGCGGCTCGTCGTCGGCGGAGCGAGCGTCGTGGTCCATCCGCCGCGCACCTGGCCGGACTTGATGAAACGGCGGATCAGGGCCGCGGTGTCCACCGCCCAGGTCGAGCAGCATCAGGGCCCGGAAGAGGCCTCCGCGCGCACCAGCGTCGCGGACCTCAAGGCCATGGTCCGCCGGGAGCCGAGGCTCGTGACCAGTGTCGTAGTCTTCCTCGCGGCGGCGGTCGCCGCCCGGCGGGGAGCCAGAAAGGCCGTCCGGGCACAGGACTTCGGTACCTGGCTTCGGGACGAGAGCAGCCGGCAGAACTGATCGCACCGCACCTGGAGTCTCGATCATGTATCTCACCGACCGCTCAGCCCCCGCACAGACGGACGCCGAACAGGGCCGAAGACGCGCCCCGGGGCGCAGAGTTGCCCCGGTCGTGTTCGTCCTGGGGACGGTCAGCCTGATAACCGACATCTCCTCGGAGATGGTCACCGCCGTTCTGCCGCTCTACCTCGTCACCACGCTCGCCTTCACCCCGCTGGCGTTCGGCACCCTCGACGGCGTCTACAACGGCGTCAGCGCGCTGGTCCAGCTCACCGGCGGCCATCTCGCCGACCGCGTTCGCAATCACAAACTGATGGCCGGGCTCGGGTACGGTCTGTCCGCGCTCTGCAAACCGCTGCTCCTGCTCGCGAGCAGCATCGGCACGCTCGGTACGGTCCTCGCCCTCGATCGCACCGGCAAGGGCCTGCGCACCGCCCCGCGCGACGCGATGATCTCCCTGTCCACCCCGTCCGAGAAGCAGGGCCGCGCCTTCGGTGTGCACCGGGCGATGGACACCACCGGCGCGATGCTCGGCCCGCTGGCGGCCTTCCTCATCCTGCGCGCGGCGGCCGACGGCTACGACGCCGTGTTCGGGGTCAGCGCGTGCGTCGCCGGGCTCGGCGTGCTCGTACTGGTGTTGTTCGTACCCGCCAGAGGGCAGGTAACGCGAACGAACGAAGCAGGTAACAAGCCGAGCGACGAAGCGGGTTCGGCGAGCAGCACACCACCCGTCCGCGTACGGGACGCGCTGGCCCTGTTGCGCCTGCCACGGCTCCGCGCACTCGCCGGCTGCGCCGCTCTGCTGGGCCTCACCACGGTCAGCGACGCGTTCGTCTATCTGCTGCTGCAAAGGCGTGCGGGCATCGCCGACGAGTGGTTCCCGCTGCTGCCGCTGGGCACCGCCGCGGTGTTCCTGCTGCTGGCCGTGCCCGTCGGCGCGCTGGCCGACAGGGTCGGACGGCGCATCGTGTTCCTCACCGGACACATGGGTCTGCTCACCGCCTACGCCCTCCTCCTGTGGTCCCCGGCCACCCCGGCCCTGCCCTTTCTCGTCCTCGCCCTGCACGGCATGTTCTACGCGGCCACCGACGGCGTACTCCCGGCCGCCCTCGCCGACATCGTGCCCGAGCAACTGCGCGCCACGGGTCTGGCCATCGTCGGCACCAGCCAGGCACTGGCCCGGTTCTGCTGCTCGCTGTCCTTCGGCGCCGCCTGGACGCTGTGGGGCGACAGCGCGGCGCTGGCCGGATCGGCGGTCGGCCTGCTGTGCTGCGCGGCAGTCGCGGGCATCGTGCTGCGCCCGAAGGACCCGACGACCACCACAGACCCCACAGGCACAACAGAGACCACAGACACCACAGCCACAACGCCCCAAGGATCCGGATGACATCGCTGCGCGGCCGTCTGCTCATACTCGTCACGGGGGTACTGCTCCTCGCGGGCCTGGCAACCGGCGTCGTCCTGCACGCCGCCGACCGCGCGGAGCAGGCGAACAAGCCGCAGCCGGGCGGCCCCGCCGTCAGCACGGGCAAGCTGACGCTCGACCAGAAGAGCCGCCTGACCTTCGTCAACGCGGCCGCGGGCCCGCACCGCACGGCCGTCGCGTCGGTCCCGTCGACCGACCCCGGCGCGGGCCGGACCGCCTCGGACCTGAAGTGCGTGCGCTTCTACGCGGCGGCCGGCACCGGCGTCTGCCTCCAGTCCGTCCCCGGTGTCCTCAAGCAGAGCAACCGTGCCCTGCTCCTGGACGCCGACCTCCGCACCGTGCACACCTACGCGCTCGCGGGCACCCCCAGCCGCGCCCGGGTCTCGCCCAGCGGCCGCTTCGCCGCCTGGACGGTCTTCGTCTCCGGCGAGTCCTACGCGTCGGCCTTCTTCTCGACCCGGACCTCCATCCTGGACACCCGCACGATGCGGCTGATCCCCAGCCTGGAGACGTTCAAGATCACCCTTGACGGCAAGTCCTACCGCGCCTCGGACGTCAACTTCTGGGGCGTCACCTTCGCCTCCGACGACGACACGTTCTACGCCACCCTCAACACCGCCAACAAGACGTATCTGGTCCGGGGTTCCCTCTCCAGGCAGACGGTCACCACCCTGATCGAGAACGTGGAGTGCCCGTCGCTCTCCCCGGACGGAACCCGCGTCGCCTTCAAGAAGCGGGTCCTGTCCCGTACGGCCCTCTGGCACGAGTACGTCCTCGACCTGAATTCCCTGAAGGAGACGGCACTGGCCGAACGCCACAGCGTCGACGACCAGGCCACCTGGCTCGACAACGACACCCTCGCCTACGCCCTCCCCACCGAGGGCAAAGTCGGCAGCAGCGACCTGTGGAGCGTGCCCGCGAACGGCAAGGGAAGCCCCCGCCTGCTGATCGCGGGGGCTTCCTCACCGGCGCCGCTGTAGACGCCGTCGGGTTCAGGGGGCGGAGCGGTCGAAGTCCGCCACGGCATCGAACTCGCCACTGCTGCGAACGAATTCATTGACTTCCTGCCGTACGGCCTCGGCAGACAGGCCCACCCCCGCGCCGAACCACTGCTCGGCGACGGTGAGCGCGCGTACGTCGTTGTCGACGGTGACCGGCAGCCCTATGGTCATGGCGGCGAGATGCGCGAGCGGAACGTGCCGCCACTCCAGGAACGGGGAGTACCGCACCATGACCTCCGTGCGGTCCACATCGCCGGAGACGGTGATTCCCACGCCCCTGACCTGCGCACCCAACTCCTCAGCAGCGGCGAGCAGTTCAAGGACAAGGTCGCTCAGGGTGGCGAGTACGCCTCCTGGCCGCCGGTCGCCGAGCGGGGTGTGCCGGGCGACCCGGATACGGCAGCACAGATCCGTCAGTACGGCGATGATCTCGTCGCCCGTCACCTTGACCCCGAGGAACAGCGCGCGACCGCCGTGCACCCGCGCCGGGTTGGCGGGCCGGCCGAGCGCCCGCCGGTGTTCCTCGTCGACGTCCTCCAGCAGATAGCCCGTCTCGATCAGGGGCCGGACGGCCTTGGTCACCGCCGCCGGGGACAGGGCGGCGCGCCGCGCGATCTCCGCCCGGGTGACCGGGCCGTGGGAGAGCACGATGGTGAAGATCTGGGCGGCGGCAGGGGTGTGAGCGGGGAACGCCTCGGAGGGTGGGGGTGGGGGCGGGCGCATGGCGGGAACTCTGGGTTCATTCTTTTCTGCTGTCGATAAAAGCTGTCGATAAAAGAAACACGATTCCTGTGAAGTGACTGTTCACTCCGCGGGCCCGTGGGCACTGCGGTTCGGTCAGCCGGCCAAGGTCTTGAGCCGTCGGCGGTGCCAGACGACCGGGCTGCGGTCGTCGTCGGCCCGCATGGCGAGCACCCGCAGCACGATGATGTCGTGGTCGCCCGCCGGGTAGGTGTGCTCGATCGCGCACTCCAGCCAGATCGGTGCGCCCTCCAGGAAGATCGCGCCGGACGCGGCCTCCTGGGTGCCGAGGCCGACGAAGCGGTCCTCCTTGCTCCGGGACGCCAGTTGGCGGGTCTTGGCGCTGTGTTCCTCGCCCAGTACGGAGACACCGAGCTTCTCGGCGCCGGCCAGCAACGGCCAGGTCGTCGAGGTGTGTTGGACGGCGAGGGAGACCATGGGCGGTTGGTAGGAGACGCCGACGGTGAACGACGAGACGACCATGACGGTCGGCTCGCCGTCGACTCGGGCCGCGACGGCGGCGACTCCCGACGGGAATCCGCCGAACGCCTCGCGCACCTCGTCGGGGTCCGAGGTCAAGCCTTCGAGCGCGGTCATCGTGCCGTCCTCGCCTTCGCCGCGTCGAGCACGGTCCGGCCCCAGCGCCCGGTCCAGCGGGCCAGTGAGTCGTCCGTCGTGTAGGTGGAGTCGAGTTGGTAGAGGCCCTGGGCGGGGCAGATCGCGCCGAGTTCCACCAGGACGGGTTTGAGGGTGAGTTCGGGGGCGAGCGCGTGTGCGGGGCCCGCGCCGAGCATCAGGGGCAGCGCCACCTGGCCTGCGAGTCCGGTGTCCGTGGGGAACCGGTCGAGGAACAGTTTCAGCAGGCCGGTGTAGGTGCCCTTGTAGGTGGGTGACGCCGCGATCACCACATCGGCGGCGCGTACCCGCTCCACGGCCGCGCTGACCTCGGGGGCGTCCCAGGCGAGCAGACCAGCCCCCAGCTCGGTGACTTCGAGGACCTCGCAGTCCAACCCGAGGGCGGCGGCGAGTCGTTCGGCGGCATCACGGGTGCGCGAGGCGGCTTTGGGGTTTCCGACGACGGCGACGGCCTTCATCAGGCGACTCCTGTGGGTAGTTCGGACGCGGCGGTGGTCGCCGCGTCCGGTATGGGTGGCGCCTTGGGCGGGTCGACGCGCAGCAGCAGGGCGGAGAGCAGGCTGAGCAGCCCGACGGCGGCGAGCGAGCAGAGGGCGGCGGCATAGCCGTACGCGGTCAGGAGCACGGCACAGACCGCGCTGCCCAGCACGGCGCCGAGTTGCTTCATGGCGTTGAAGGCGCCCGAGGCCGCTCCCACCTCGTCCGGGGCGACGGTGGTCACCGCCGCGATGGACAGGGGCGACCAGACGAACGCGTTGGCGACCCCGTACAGCGCGAAGGCCGAGGTCAGGGCGGCGACCGGGGCATCGGCGGCGACGAGCGCGGCGGACGCGCCGACGGAGAGGACCAGGGCGCAGGCACCGACAACGGCGACGGCACGGGTCCCGACGCCGTTGTTGAGGCGGGCCGACACCGGAGCGCCGAGCACGCACACCAGGCCCATCGGGATCAGGGTGAGTGCCGCCTCGCCGGGCGAGAGTCCGCGTTCCCGCTGGAGGTACAGCATCACCGGGATCATGGCGGACCCGGAGCAGAAGGCCGCTGCGGCGGCGCCCCAGGTCGCGGTGACGAACCCCCGGGTGCGCAGCAGGGAGATTGGCACCAGGGCGCGTGTCCCCTGGCCGCGTTGCAGCCACACGACGGCGGCGACGGTCAGGGCTCCGGCGCAGACAAGCAGCCAGCGCGGTATCCCCCACACGTCCGTGCCGGTCGCGTCGGTGCCCTGGACGCCGAGGACGAGTGCCCCGGCTCCGGCCGCGTTGGCGCAGATCGCCCAGACCGGGATGGCCGCCGTCTGGCGCGGCAGGGCGGGGACGAACACCGACACGGCGGCCATCGCGGCGACGCCGACCGGGACGTTCACCCAGAACACCGCGGGCCAGCCGCCGACGGCGACGAGGAACCCGCCGACCAGCGGCCCGGCGGCCACGGCGGCCCCGCCGACCGCGCCCCAGACGCCGAGGGCGACGGCCAGACGCGGCGGCCTGAACAGGGCCTTGATGAGGGTGAGGCACTGCGGGGTCATCAGGGCGGCGCCGACGCCCTGCGCGACCCGCCACACGATGAGGCCCTCGATGCTCGTGGCGAGGGCGCACAGCAGCGACCCGGCGGTGAAGACGGCCAGTCCGACGAGGTGGACGCGCCGATGCCCGTAGCGGTCGCCGAGCCGTCCGGCGATGACCAGGGGGACCGCGTAGGCGATGAGATACCCGCTGTTGACCCACATCGCGCGGGCCTCGCCGGTGTGCAGCCCGTCGATCAGCGCGGGCAGGGCGACCGAGGTGACAGTGCTGTCGAGCAGCAGCATGAAGAACCCCGTGCACAGGCTGGCGAGGGCGAGCCAGTTCCGTCGCTCGCTCCCTGCGGTCATGTCACACCGCCAGGTTCTCGCGCAGTGTGGCGCCGGCGGCCGGGGAGGCTAGGGCGCCACGGCGGCGCAGTTCCGGCAGCAGCAGTTCGCTGATGTCGGCGAGACCGGAGGGCATGGCGAGCGGGCTGGACAGCATGTAGCCGCCGCGTGCCCCGGTCGCCGCGAAGTTCTCCTGCAAAGCGTCGGCGACCGACTCCGCGTCCCCGACGATGCTGTGGTCGAGCCCGGTCGCCCGGCCCCGGCCGTGGTCGAAGAACTCGTCGCGGCTCATCGTCGACTCCTCCCCGAACTCCGCGACGAGCGAGCCGACGAGCCCGGCGGGGGACGCGTTGGCCGCGACGAGTTCGTCGCGCAGCTCGCCCAGCCGGAAGGTCTCCGGGAGCGTCGACAGGTCGTAGCCCATGTTGTGCGAGAGGTGGACGGCGACGGTCTCCTCGTTCCAGAAGGTGTGTACCTCGTCGCGGCGCGCCCGTGCCTCGGCGGCCGTCCGGCCGACGATGACCTGGGTGGCCCAGAGGATGCCCGTGTCGGCCGGGTCCCGGCGCTCGGCGAGGAGGGCCTCGTCGAGGAGTCGGCGGTGCCGCAGCTGGGAGGCGAGGTTGCCGCCGAAGCCGAAGATCAGGTCGGCGAAGCGGGCCGACGCGGCGATGCCACGGGGCGAGTTGCCCGCCTGGACGATGAGCGGGTGGATCTGTGGGCCGGGTACGGAGGCGAGCGGTCCCTTCACATCGAAGAAGCGGCCCTTGTGGTCGATCGGGTGCACCTTGGCCGGATCGGCGAAGCGGCCCGTCTCCCGGTCGCGCACGATGGCGTCGGGTGCCACGGAGTCCCACAGCGCACGGCAGACCTCGACGAACTCCTCCATGCGCTCGTAGCGCAGATCGTGGTCCATCAGCTCGCCGTAGCCGTAGTTCGCCGCGTCCGCGCCCCGGGTGGAGGCGACCACGTTGAACGCGATGCGCCCGCCGGTGACATGGTCGAGGGAGTTCAGCAGCCGGGCGACGTAGAACGGGTGCATGAACGTCGACGAGTACGTCAGCCCGAAGCCGATCCGCTCCGTCACCGTGGCCATCGCCGCGATGACCGGCGACATGTCGTGACGCGGCCACTGGATGCCCCACTCCACGGCGGGCCCGATACCGCCGCGCCAGGTGCTGGGGATGCCGCTGCCGTCACCGAAGAACAGCAGTCCCACCCCGGCGCGTTCGGCCGTCCGCGCCAGTTCCATGAACATGCGTACGTCGGGGAAGTCCAGCCCCACCCAGGAGCCCGGCCGGGCCCAGGCTCCCTCGGTGTGGGTGAAGGAGAGGTCGAAACCTATGTGCATGCCGCTCATCGCGAGTTCCTCTCCCACAGTGCGGTGACCTCGTCGGCGTCGGCGAGCACGGCCACGTTCAGCGCGAGCTGCTGGAGGGCCGCCGCGTTGACGTCGAGGTCGTAGGCGGCCGTGGCGTCGGTGGGGACCACGACCGGCCAGTCGTGTTGCACGGCGTCCTGGGCGGTGGCGTACACACAGCACTCGCTGGTCAGCCCCACCACGGTCAGCCAGCCGCAGCCGGCGGCGCGCAGCCGCGCGTCGAGATCGGTGCCGAGGAACCCGCTGTAGCCCCTCTTCACGACGCGCTCCTCGCCCTCGGCGGGCCGCATCCGGTACCACTCGGCGCCGTCCGTGCCGACGCGGCAGGGCTCGTCGGGGCTCATGGGGGCGTCGTAGTCCCCGCCGCGCAGCCAGTTGCTGGCCCGCCAGGGCCGTGCCGGATCGCTCCCCAACTCCACCCAGACTACGGGCACTTGGGCCGCGCGGGCGGCGTCCACGAGGTGTCCGATGCGGGTGACGGCCCGGTCGAGAGCGGTCAGGGCGGCGTCCTTCAGGCCGTACTCCGTCAGCCGGTCCGGATCGGCGAAGTCGCGTTGCACGTCGACCACGAGGAGCGCGGGTGTGCTGCCGGGGCGGGAGAGGTGGGCGAACTGTCGCGTCCGCAGGTCGGTGCCGTCCGTGCCGGGCATCAGGCCGTCACCCCGTCGCGGGCGCGCAGTTCGGGCAGTACGGTCTTGCCGAACAGCACCATGTCCTCGTCGTACTCGGGGAAGATCAGCATCAGACCGTCGAGGTCCGCCTCGCGCACGATGTACTCGATGTGGTCGGTGACCGTGCGCGCCGACCCGGCGACGTACGGGGTCTGGAACGCCGCCTCGCCGTCGGCCCCGTCGGCCCAGGCCCGGGCCTGCTCCTCGGGGATGCCCCAGGCCCGCCGCATGTGGACCAGTGCCTCCCGGTCCAGGCCGGCGCCCCACTCGCGCACCTTCTGCGCCGCGAGTTCGTCGGTGTCGTCCTGGACGACGGTGAGCATCGAGTAGGTCTTGCAGACCCGCCCGGCCGCCCGGGCCCGCTCGTGGACGTCCGCCGACAGTTCGCGCATCTCCTCCAGGCTCTCGGCGGCCAGGAACGCGCCGTCGGCGTACTTGGCCTGGAAACGGCGGGCGTCCTCGGAGCGGCCCGCGCTGATGACGGTGGGGCGGACCTGGGGGCGCGGCCGGGACTCGCAGTCGACCAGGTCGAAGTACGGGGTGCGCAGGGTGACGGAGTCCTCGCTCCACAGGCGGGTGACCGCCTCCGTCCACAGTTCCGTCATCCGGTAGCGGTCGGCGTGGGCGAGCTTCGGGTCCCACTCGCCGAACTGCTCGAACTCCTCCGCGTAGGAGCCGTTGACGATGTTCAGTCCGGCCCGGCCGCCGGAGATGTCCTGGAGGGTGGCGAACATCTTCGCGGCGACGGCCGGGTTGTGGACGTTGGCGTGCAGGGTCGCCCAGATCTTGACCCGGCTGGTCGCCTCGGCGAGCGCCGCCATCATCGTCATCGACTCCAGGGAGCGCCCCCAGTGGTCGGTGCTGCCGCCAAAGCCGCGCCACTTCGCCATCGACATGACGAAGTCGAGGCCGATGTTCTCGGCGTGCACCGCGGCACGCCTGTTCCAGGCGTAGTTCGCCTCCGGGTGGGGCGCGGTCGTGGACAGCATCCAGCCACCGTTCCCGATGGGGAGGAAGATTCCGTACTCTTTCGTGGGCACGTTGCGGGCCTTTCGTGGGCTGTGCGGGACGACGGCGGCTACGGGGCGGGCCAGACCAGCTTGTCCCCGTCGTGGATGTTCTTCACGAAGGACCCGTCGAACCATTCCTCGGCGCCGGCCGGGGTCACCTCGCCGGACACGATGTCGAACTGGCGCAGCATGTCCACGATCCCCTTCACGTTGGCGGTGTCGATGCCGCCGCGCGGCTGGCCGGGGGTCGGGCTGTTCTTCACGATCTGTGTCTCGGTGTTCCAGATGGTGGTGTTCAGCTTCTTGTCGTACGTCGGCCCGGACAGGTCGGCCGCGTAGCCGACGCACTCTGCGGTCTTCGTGGTGTCGGCCGTGCAGTAGTCGTAGGCGTGCAGCGCGGCGCGCAGGATGTCCTCGACGGCGTGCGGGTGCTTCTCGGCGAACGCCGGGTTGACGGCCATCGCGCCGAGCGAGCCGGGGACACCGAAGTCGGACGGCTGCCACACGGTGACCGGCTTGCCCGCCGCCTTGAGCTGGTTGGGCTCGTTGGAGACGAACCCGGTGAGCGCGGCGAGGCCGCCCTGCCGGCGAGGCAGTACGGAGGGGTCGTAACCCTGCTTGACCAGCTTCAGCGAGTCGTACTTCACGCCGGCCTTGACCAGCATCGCCCGGACGGTGGCGGGCATGTAGCCCTTGTGGCCGACGACCTCGCCGTCGAGCTGGGTCAGCTTGGTGATGTCCTTGTTGGTCATCAGGATGTCCAGGCCGGAGTTCGAGTACGAGGAGACGCCGGTGATGTCGATCCCGTTGGCCCGGGCCTGGATGACGTCCTGCTCGGAGATCGGGCTCACGGTGGCCTGGCCGCTGGCGAGGAGCTTGGTGTTCTGCGCGGTGTCGCCGGTGCCGGGCTTGAGGGTGACGTCGAGGCAGAGATCCTTGAAATAGCCGAGCTTGGCGGCGGCGATGTACTCGAGGATCGACACCGACGACTGGTACTGGTAGCCCGACAGGTAGGTGATCTTGCCTGCGGCCTTGTTCTCGGCGCAGCGATCGGCGGAGATCGCGGACCCCTCTGAGCCCTTCGAGGAGCCGCTGTCGGAGCCGGAACCGGAGCCGCATCCGGCGACCCCGGCGGTCATGGCGAGGGCGGCGGCACAGGCGAGGGCGGCTCTGATGCTGAGGCGGGAAGGCATGGGTGACTCCAGACTGGCGGTGTCCGCCGGGCGAGGGTGTGGTGGGACTCGGCTGTGAGCGCCAGCCGTATGTGCGGTGAGTCGTATGTGCGGTGAGCGGGCCGGTCAGTCGTGTGCGCTGTCGTGCCAGTGCAGAACGCGGCGTTCGACCAGGCTCACGACGAGCAGGAGCAGTACGCCCATGACCGCCAGGACGAGGATCGAGGCGTATACGACCGGTAGTTGGTTCATGGAGGAGGCCACGCTGATGGCGGTGCCCAGGCCGCGGGCCGAGCCCGAGGCCGACATCTCGGCCACCACCGCGCCGACGATGGACAGCGGGAAGACGATGCGCAGCGCCGCGAACAGATAGGGCAGCGCGTTGGGGACACGGACGTGCCAGAGCAGTTCCAGCCGGCTCGCGTCGATCGTCCGGTACACCTGGAGCACCTGCTGGGGTACGGACCGCAGGCCGGCCGAGACGTTGATGAAGATCGGGAAGAAGCAGATCAGCGCCGCGATGACCAGCTTGGGCGTCGGGCCGAACCCGAAGGCCACGACCAGGGCGGGCGCGATGGCCACCAGCGGGGTCACATTGAGGACGACCGCGATCGGCATGACGGCCCGCCGCAGCGGCGGGAGTTCGCTGGTCAGCACCGCGAGGACGAACGCGGCGGCGAACCCCATCGCCAGACCGGCCGTCGCCTCCCCGAGGGTGACCATGGCGTTCCCGGTGTAGTAGCCGAGGTCCGAGCTGAGCGAGTGGCCGATGTCGGACAGCGGCGGCAGCAGATAGGGCAGTTTCTCGGCGCCCCAGTGCCACAGGACCGCGAGCACCGCCACCATCAGCACAAACGGAGCCCATACGGCGGGCCGGATCCACGCGATGCGGGACCGTGGATGGCGGAGGCTGAAGCGGGACGGTTCCACGGGCGGCCTGCTGTTGGTGGCGTGCTCGGTGCGAGCGTCGACCACGGTCATCTCCCGCACCTCGCTCACCTCGCTCACCTCGCTCATCTCACCCACGCCGCTCACGCCGCTTCCCGGTGCCACGCGCTGTGCAGCCGGTCGCGGACCAGGTCCTCGTACTCGTGGAAACGGCGCTCCGCGAAGAGCCGGTCCTTGCGCGGCCGGGGAAGGTCGATCTCGATGGTGTCGACGATCCGGCCGGGCCGCGGGGCCATCACGACCACGGTGTCGGACAGCCGTACGGCCTCGGACACGGAGTGGGTGACGAACAGTACGGTCGTCTTCAACTCGTCCCAGAGATCGAGGAGTTGGTCCTGGAGGCTCTCCCGAGTGAACTCGTCCAGCGCCGAGAAGGGCTCGTCCATCACAAGTACGTCGGGTCGCAGACCGAAGGCCCGGACGATCGCGGCCCGCTGCCGCATTCCGCCGGACAGCTCGGCGGGAAGCTTGTCCATGGCCTCCCCGAGACCCGCCTTGACGAGGAGTTCCCGCATGTCGGGCGCGCTCGTCGCCCGCTCGCCCGAGCCGGTGATCCGCTCCCGCCGCCGTGCCGCCCGCCTGTTGATCCGGTGCGGCAGGGTGACGTTCTTCAGCACCGACAGCCAGGGCAGCAGGGCCGGGCTCTGGGGTACCAGCCCGATCATCTTCGCCGCGCACGCCCGGGCCGGCGGCACGCCGTGCACCCGGACCTCGCCGTGGTCGGGTTCCTCAAGGCCCGCGGCGATCCTGAGCAGCGTCGACTTCCCGCAGCCGCTGGGCCCGATGAGGCTGACGAAACGGCCTGCGGGGACGGTCAACCCGACGTCGTCGAGGGCGATCGTCGCCGCTGGTCCGAACCCGTAGGTCCGGTGCACCGACCGCAGTTCGAGGGCTGGCGTACCAGTCACCTTCACGCTCCCATCCATGTCGCGGGCACGGAGGCCCGATCCTGGAAGTCGGAGAGCGTGCGTGGCGAGTGCGAGAACTGCCACGCGGAAATCCGCTTAGGTGCTCCCGACGGTAGAAGCCCTGTGTTTCGTCAGGGCCCGCCGTTCTGTTTCCTGGATGTCACGCGGCACCGAGCGGTGTTACGGCCTCGTCGCCGCCGAACACATGGACCTCGATCCCCAGATCGGCGGCGGCCCGCGCCACCCATCCGCCGAGCGCCGGCACGATCACCTCGGTGACGAGGAGCACGGTCCGTTCGGTGGTCGGCAGCGAGTCGCGCAGCCAGAGCAGCTTGAACATGTCCGCCATGACCTTGTTGCGGAAGGCGGGCTTGTAGGCGCCCTGGTTGGCGACGAGCTGGACGAGCACCCGGCCGGCCGCGTCGATCCCCTCGACCTCGACCCGGCTGCCGTCGGGCAGCATGAGCGGCTTCGGGCGCAGCACGGTGCCGAGCCGGGCTTCGAGGGCGAGCAGCATCCGGCGTTCGATGGACCCGTCGGTGAACCGGCTCCACTCGGTGGGGGCGTCAAGAACTGTCAGAGGCACATACGGAAGCTTAGGAAAGGTCCGTTTCGCGCGCGTTTCGCGCACCGAACCGAGCCGTCGGCCGTGCGTCTCCGCCAGCCGACTCCTTCGCCCGACTCCTTCGCCCGACTCCTTCGGCCGACGGACGCCTACCCGCACCGGGCGCGGCCGGGCACACTGCCCTTCATCACCGCACACCGCACACCGTCCTCGGGGAGACCTCGGTGATCAGAGCACTCCGTACCGCCATCGGACGTCCACGGTTGATCGCCTCGGTGGTGAGCCTGCTTGTCGTGACCGCGCTCGCGGTGTCCGACACCGGCGCGACCGCGGCACCCGGCCCCGGCTCCGTGCAAACCACCGCCTCGGCCGTCGAGTCCCTGGGAATCGCCGGAACGACCTGGGCCGTCGACGAGCGCACCGGCAGACTGCGGGTGCTCGCCGACTCCACGGTCACGGACGCCGACCTGGCCAGGCTCCGCCGGGCCACCGCGCGTTCCGCCGGTGCCATGACCCTCGAACGGCTCGACGGCCGACTGCGCACCCTCCTGTCGGGCGGCGACGGCGTCTACACCGCCGGCTGGCGCTGCTCGGCAGGGGTCAACGTGCAGAGCGGCTCCACGTACTACTTCGTCACCGCCGGCCACTGCACCGAGGGCGCGTCCACCTGGTACACCAGCTCCGCCATGACGACGGCGATCGGCCCCACCACGGGGACCAGCTTCCCGGGCAACGACTTCGGTGTCGTCCGGTACGACAACCCGGCCGTACCTCACCCCGGCACCATCGGAACCGTCGACGTCACCGGAACCGCGACCGCCTACGTCGGCCAGCGGGTCTGCCGTCGGGGAGCGACCACCGGTGTCCACTGCGGTGTGGTCACCGCGCTGAACGCGACCGTCAACTACGGAGGCGGCACCATCGTCTCCGGGTTGATCCAGACCAGTATCTGCGCCGAGCCGGGCGACAGCGGCGGCCCGCTCTACGCCGGTGACAAGGTCGTCGGCATCCTCTCCGGCGGCACCGGGAACTGCACCTCGGGAGGGACCACCTACTACCAGCCGATCCAGGAAGTACTGAGCGCATACGGGCTGTCCGTCTACTGACGGGACCGGCCCTGCCCTCTCCTGACCGGGTGCGGCCCTGCCGGTTGTTTACTTCGCCGCAACCCATCATTGGATCCAAATATCTATGGTGTGGATCCTTGCAGACTGGCGGAGAGGCCGGGTTCGAGCATGACACGACACGGTGTGCGGCGGATCGTGCCGCTGCTGCTCGGCTGGGAGGAACTCCCCAAGTCGGTCTCGGTGTACGGCGCCCCGTACGAGGAGCGGCTGCGCGAACCCGTACCCGCGGTGCTGCTGGAGTGCGACGGCGGCTGGCTGCTGCTCGACACCGGCTTCAACACGGCCCTGATCCGGGACCCCGCACTCCGGCGCCGCTTCTACGCCTCCCCCAACTACCGTCCGATCCTGCCCGGCACCGGTGAACCGCTGGAGGAGGCGCTGGACGCGGCCGGTATCGCGATGGACGCGATCCACGCGGTGGCCGTCAGCCATCTGCACGCCGACCACGCGGGTGGGCTGAAGCACTTCGCGGGCCGGGTGCCGGTGCACGTGCAACAGGCCGAGCTGGCCTACGGGTTGTCGGGGCGGCCCGAGGTGGAGCGGCACTCGATCTTCCGGGTCGACTTCGACGATCCCCGTATCGACTGGCGGCAGGCCGACGGTGACGTGGAGATCGCCCCCGGGGTGACGGCCGTACTCACCGCCGGGCACACACCGGGACACCAGAGTTTCGTGGTCGACCTCGCGGACGGCGGAGGGCTCGTGTTCGCCTTCGACGCCGCCGACCTCACCGAGAACATCGAGCACGAGCTGCCGATCGGCGCCTCCGTCGGGGTCGATCCGGAGCAGACGCTGGAGCCGATCCGCCGACTCAAGCGCATCGCCGCCGAACGCGGCTACGAGCTCATCCCCGGCCATGACCCCGTCGTCTGGCCGGAGTTGATGCGGCGCCGGTTCACACGCCTTTAACTCCTGGGACACGAGGAGGATTTCGTGACCCCTGAAGCTCATATTGGATCCAATCCAGCACACATTAGATCCAGTTTCCTAGGATCGGTGCCCAAGGAGGCCCATATGCCGGACCGTTCACATGGATCGCTCTCGCCCGGCTCCACCACGCCGGAGGTCTCGCGCCGCACCATGCTCAGGGGTGCGGGGCTCCTCGGCGTGGGTGTCGGCTTCGGGCTGCCCGCCCTGTTGAGCGCCTGCGGTGCGGCGGCCGACGACGCCGGGGGCAGCGGCAAGGGCGGCACGCTGACCCTTGCCATCGACGCGACGAGCGCCGTCAACGACCCGGCTTTCTACACCTCGTTGGGCGACTGGATGGCCGTCGACTGCATCTGTCGCGGGCTGACCTTCATCTCCTTCGAGACCAACGAGCCCACGCCCGACCTGGCCAAGAGCTGGAAGATCTCCGACGACCAGCTGACGTACACGTTCACCCTGCGCGAGGGCGTCAAGTTCCACGACGGCACCACCCTGACCTCGGCCGACGTACTGGCCAGCCTCGGGCGGCAGTTCGACGAGAACGACAAGACACTCCCCAAGGGCGGCACCCGGCCGCTGGCGAGCCTCGGCACCAACGTCGCCTCGCTGACCGCCGAGGACGACCTCACCGTGAAGATGGTCCTCAAGCAGCCCGACCGGACGGTGCTCGGCCGGCTGTCCGACATCGGCGGCCGCATCATCTCCAAGGCCGCCCTGGAGAAGTACGGCGCCGACATCGGCAAGCACCTCGTCGGCACCGGCCCCTTCGCCTTCTCCTCCGCCACCTCCGGCCAGGCCATCACCCTGGAGGCCTTCGACGGCTTCCGGCTCGGCAGACCGCCCATCGACCGGCTGGTGCTGCGCCAGGTCCAGGACCCGTCGGCCATCGTCAGCTCACTGCTCAGCGGCGATGTGTCGGCGACCCAGTTCACGCCCTACTCGGCCGCCGACCAACTGCGCGGCGACGACTCGGTCACCGTCTACGACACCCCGCACAGCGCCGACGCGATCATGATGATCGACGCCCGCCGCATCCCCGAGATCAAGGTCCGCAAGGCGATCAACCTCGCCGTCGACCGCAAGGCCATCCTCAGCCAGGCGTTCTTCGGCATGGGCAGCGAGCCGAAGGGCTACACCATCCCGCCCGCCCAGAACGGCTACGACACCGCCCTCGCCGACCTGAGCACCCAGAACGTCGCCCAGGCGAAGCGGCTCGTCACCGAGGCCGGTGCCGGGGGCCGCACGATCCGGATCATGGCGGCGAGCGACTCGTGGCATCCGAAGGCCGCCCAGATCATCGCCCAGAACCTCACCGACGTCGGGTTCAAGGTCGAGACCACCTCCGTCGACCCGGCCACCTACTTCGGCCGTCTTCTCGACCCGGACGACGAGTACCACGACCTGATGATCTGGGAACGCAACACCTACGTCCCCGACGCCAACGACATGGTCGGCGCCATGGCCAGCCCCACCGGAATCTACGGCTCCAAGATCACCGGCATGGACACCCTCGACGGCGTCGACTCCCTCGCCGACGACCTGTTCGCCGCCAAGAACCTCCCCGACGGCAAGCAGCGCACCGCCGCCTACACGAAGATCCAGCGGCGCTGGGCGGAGGAGTACATGGTCCTGTCGATGCTGGCCTGCTTCACCAACCTCGTCGTCAGCGGCTCGCAGGTGAAGGACATGAACACCAGCGCCCTCGCGAACCACCGGTGTTACATGGAGAAAGCGAGTGTCTGACGCAGGCGTGGCCACCGTCACGCGCAGGCCGTCCGTCGTGGCCGCCCTGCGCGGGCGTCGGCTTGCGCTGTCCTGGCCGGCCGTCCTGTCCTGGCTGGTCCTGGCCGCCGTACTCCTCGTGGCCGCCGTCGGCCCGCTCCTCGTCCAGGCCGACCCCCTGCGCCAGACCCCGTCCGCGCTCCTGCCGTTCGGCTCCGCCGGGCATCCGCTCGGCACGGACGACCTAGGCCGCGACGAGCTGGCCCGGCTGGTGCACGGGGCGCGTCCGCTGCTGCTGGTGTCGTTCGCGGCGACCGCGCTGGCCGCCGTCACGGGCACGGCGATCGGGCTCGTCGCCGGGTACGCGGGCGGGGTCGTCGAACAGGCCCTGATGCGCCTGGTGGACCTCGCCCTCTCCTTCCCCTCCATCCTTCTCGTCATCCTGCTGGTGGCGGCGGCCGGGCCGGGCACAGTGAGCCTGATCGTCGGCATCGGCGTCTCGCTCGCGCCCGGACTCGCCCGGCTGGCCCGCGCGTTGACCGCCCGCGAGGCGGCCCGCGACTACGTCGTCGCCTGCCGCCTCGGCGGCACAAGCACCCCGCGCATCCTCGTACGGGAACTGCTGCCGAACATCGCGGGCCCGATGCTCGCCCAGGTCGTCATGACGCTGTCCGTCGCGGCGGGCTTCGCCGCCGGGCTGTCGTACATCGGCCTCGGCATCCAACCGCCGCAGCCCGACTGGGGATACATGGTCCAGGCGGGACAGGAGTTCCTGTACTCCGCGCCCCGGCTGGTCGTCCTGCCCGCCACGCTCACCCTGCTGTTCGTCGTCGCGTGCAACTTCGTGGGCGACGACCTGCGCGACGCCCTCGACCCACGGGGGACGGCATGAGCGCGTCCACGCCTTCTCTCGCTCCTCGCGTGCACCTGCCCAAGTGGGCTTCCGGGACCGCCCTGTTGGTCGTACGACGGCTCGCGGTCATCCCCGTCGTCCTGTTCGCGTTGGCCACCCTGGTGTTCCTCGCGATCCGCCTGCTGCCCGGCTCGCCCGCGACCTCGCTCTCGGCGGGCCGCGGCGACATGTCCGCGGTCGAGGTGTCCGCGAACGAGGAGCGGGTCACCAAGGCGCTCGGCCTCGACGAGCCGCTGCTCACGCAGTACGGCCACTTCCTCAACGACCTGGTGCATCTGCGCCTGGGCACCTCCTTCTTCGGGTCCAACAGCGTCCTCGGACTGCTCGGGGACGCCCTCCCCGCGACGATCGAGCTGACCCTCGCCGCGATGACGATCGCGGTCGTGCTCGGTGTCGTGAGCGGGGTGATCGCCGCGCTGCGCAAGGGCAGTTGGGTCGACACCTCGACCCGGGTCGTGGCCACGGTGAGCTTCTCGCTGCCCTGGTTCGCGCTCGGAGTGCTCGGCATCGTCGTGTTCGGCGTGTGGCTGCGCTGGCTGCCGGTCCTGGGCCGCATGCCCAGCTCGCTCGACTACCACCCGACGACCAACTTCGTCCTGCTGGACGCGATCCTCCAGAACCGCCCCGAGCTGGTGTGGCCGTGGATCCAGCATCTGATCCTGCCCGCCGTGACGCTGGCCCTGTCGATGGCCGGGTTCATCACCCGCATCGTGCGCGCCTCGGTCCTGGAGGTGCTCGGCGACGACTTCGTGCGCACGGCCCGGATGAAGGGCCTCGGCGAGGGCGTGGTCGTCCGCCGCCATGTGCTGCGCAACGCCTGGCTGCCCATCGTGACCGTCCTCGGACTCCAGTTCGGCTCGCTGCTCGGCGGTTCGGTGATCACCGAGACGGTCTTCTCGTACGCCGGTGTCGGCCGCCTCCTCGTGCAGGGCGTCCTGCAACGCGACTACCCCGTCGTCCAGGGCGCCGCGCTCGCCATCGCCCTCCTCTTCACCCTCGTCAACCACGCGGTGGACCTGCTCTACACGGTCCTCGATCCCCGCATACGGAAAGGATGAGCCGCATGGACATCGTGCTGGTCCACGGCGCCGGCGGACGGCCCACGACCTGGTCGGCGGTGGAGCCCCTGCTCACCGCCCTCGGCCACCGGCTGTTCACCGTCACCAATCCGATGACCTCCCTGGCGGACGACGTCGCCCACACCTCCGCCGTGCTGTCGGAGACCTGGGGCCCCGTACTGCTCGCCGGGCACTCCTACGGCGGCGCGGTCATCAGCAACGTCGGCCGCGATCCACGGGTCAAGGGGCTGGTGTACATCTGCGCGTTCGGGCCCGACGAGGGCGAGACCGTCAACGAGATCGTCGAGCGGTACGAGGAGGCCGAGATCTCCAAGTACATGCGGCGCGGCCCGAACGGCGAGTGGAAGTCGGAGACGAGCCCCGAGTTCTGGGCCGAGATCGGGCCCGACCTCTCCCCCGAGCAGCGGGTCGTCGTCGAGGCGGAGGGACGCAAGGCGGAGAACGCGATCTTCAGGCAGGCGACCGGCTTCCCTGCCTGGCGCACGCTGCCCAGCTGGTACATGGTCGCCGACGACGACCGCACCCTGCGCCCCGAGATCCAGCGGGACATGGCCGAGCGGATGAAGGCGACGGTCGAGCACGTGCCCGGCAGCCACTACACGACTCTCGTATGGCCACAGCGCGTTGCCGACATGATCCACACGGCCGCCCTGGCCGTCGGCACCGCCTCATGACGGCCGCCCTCGAACACCCCCTGGACCAGGCCGTGTCGGAGCCCGTACTCGAAATCCGCGACCTGCGTGTGCAGTTCGACGTGCCCGGAGGCCGCCTCCCGGCCGTGGACGGCGTCGACCTGACCCTCCGGCAGGGTGAAGTCCTGGCCCTGGTGGGCGAGTCGGGGTCCGGCAAGTCCGCCCTGTCGATGAGCCTGGTCGGCCTCAACCGGGGCCCGCGCACCCACATCACCGGCGAGGTGTCCTTCGGCGGCCGTGACCTGGTCACCGCCTCGGAGCGGGAACTGCGGGCGGTCCGGGGCAAGGAGATCGCGGTCGTCTTCCAGGACGCCCTGGCCGCGCTGAACCCACTGCACCGGGCGGGCGCCCAGGTCTCCGAGATGATCCGCGCCCACCGTGACGTGCCGCGCGCGCAGGCGAGGGACCGCGCGGTGGAGCTGCTGGGCGAGGTGGGCATCGCGGGCCCGGACCGCGCAGCCCGCTCCTTTCCGCACCAACTGTCCGGCGGTATGCGGCAACGCGTGATGATCGCCATGGGCCTGGCCAACGACCCGGCCGTACTGATCGCCGACGAGCCGACGACCGCCCTGGACGTCACCATCCAGGCCCAGGTCCTTGCGGTCCTCAAGCGGGTGCAGCGCGACCACGGCACCTCGGTGCTGCTGATCACCCACGACCTGGGCGTCGTGGCCGAGGTCGCCGACCGGGTGGCTGTGATGTACGCGGGCCGGATCGTGGAGCAGGGGCTGCGGGACGAGGTGCTGTTCAGCCCGCAACACCCTTACACCATGGGGTTGTTGGGCTCCGTTCCGCCGATCGACGGTCCGGTGCTACGACGGCTGCCCGCGATCTCCGGGAGCCCGCTGACCGGGGTGGAGCGGCCGTCCGGCTGCGCCTTCGCGCCCCGGTGCCCGTTCGTGCACGACGCCTGCGGCGAGCGTCCGGAACTGCGGCGGCGGCACGGCGGGGACGGGCATGTGGACGCCTGCGTACTGCCCGGCGCCGAGCGCGCCGAGGCCCGCACCATGGGGGGCGCCGAATGAGCGCGCCGCTCGTCTCCGCCCGCCGGCTGCGGGTCGAGTACCCGGGAAGGGCAGGGGGCCGGGTCAGGGCGTTGCGGGACGTCGACCTCGACATCCTCCAGGGCGAGACGCTGGGCCTGGTCGGCGAGTCGGGGTGCGGCAAGTCGACGCTCGGCCGGGCGCTGCTCCGGGTGATCGAACCCTCGGCGGGCCGGATCGAGTTCGCCGGCTCCGACCTCACCCGCATGCGGGGGCGTCAACTGCGGCGTACCCGGGCCGAGTTGCAGATGGTCTTCCAGGACCCGTTCGGTTCGCTCAACCCGCGCCGCAAGGTGGCCGACATCGTCGCCGAGCCGCTGCTGCGGGCGCGCGGAGCGACCCGTGGAGAGGCCGCGAAGGCGGTGGCCGAACTGCTCGACCTGGTCGGTCTCGGCGCGGAGGCCGGGGCACGCAGGCCGCACGAGTTCTCCGGCGGCCAGCGTCAACGCATCGGCATCGCACGGGCGTTGGCCTCATCGCCGCAGTTCGTGGTGGCCGACGAGGCGGTGTCGGCGCTGGACGTGTCGATCCAGGCGCAGGTACTGAACCTGCTGTCGGACCTGGTCCGCGACCGGGGACTGACGATGCTGTTCATCTCGCACGACCTGGGCGTCGTACGGCACATCGCCGACCGGATCGCCGTCATGTACCTGGGCCAGATCATCGAGATCGCCTCCCGGGACGCCTTCTTCACCGGCCCCGCGCACCCCTACAGCCGGGCCCTGCTGTCCTCCGTACCGGCGCTGCGGCGGCCCGGCGGTGATCCGGCGCGCGAACGGGAGGTGCTGGAGGGCGAGTTGCCCGACCCCGCGAATCCACCGGAGGGCTGTCTGTTCCGGACGCGGTGTCCCATCGCCGCCCCCGAGTGCCGTACACGCATGCCCGAGCTGCGGGAGATCGCGCCGGGGAGGAGCGTCCGCTGCCATCTGCCCCTGATCTCCGGCGACCTCGGCTTGGCCGACTCCGGCGGTTCCGCGAGCCCAGCGATTAAGGACGTAACGCTTTGATCATCGACGCCTACAACACCACGCAGGACGTCCGGGGCCGCTCGGACTACCTCACCGGCGCGCGCAAGGGCCAGGCCCCGCCGCCGTACACGCCCTTCGATCCCCGGCGCATCCTCGACCGGATGGACGCCGCCGGGGTGGACATGGCGATGGTGTGCTCGCTGGCCCAGCGCATCGAGAACGACTTCATCGCCTCCCTGGTCGCCGCGCACCCCGACCGCTTCTTCGGCTTCGGGCAGGTGCTGCCGCAGGCCGACGACGCGATCGAGGAGATCGACCGGATGGCCGACGCGGGCCTCGTCGGGCTGAAGCTGCATCCGAGCCTGCACGGCTACCACGTCGCCGACCACGGTCTGCTGGACCCGGTGTTCGAGGCGTGCGCCCGGCGCGGGCTGCTGGTGATCATCAACGCGCTCGACGACGCGTTCTGCGCGCCGTTCGCGATCGAGGAGATCGCCCGCGACCACCCTCAAGTGCCCACGATCATCGCCCACATGGGCGCCGTGTGGAACGTACCCGAGGCGATCATCGTGGCCGAGCGTCAGCCGCACGTGTACCTGGAGACCTCCGCGACCCTGCTGAGCGACGTCCGGCGGGCCTACGCACGCCTGGGCCCGGAGAAGATCCTGATGGGCAGCGAGTGGCCAGGCTCCGACTTCGACCTGGAGCGTATGAAGATCGCGAAGGCGATCGAGGACGAGAAGGACCGGGCGCTGATCGAGGGCGGGAACATGGCCCGGCTGCTGGGTCTGCCGATATGAGCGCGGCCGGCGTCGCCTCCGTCTCCGTTCCGCCTTCGATGAGCGTCGAGGACGCCGAACTCCTCGCCACCGCACAGGAGTTGCTGGCTCGGGTATGGCAGCACGGGCGGCATGAAGTGGCGACCGCGCTGCGTACCGCCGACGGCCGTATCCATACCGGCGTGCACATGGAGGGTTCCTGTCGGCGCAGTTCGGTGTGTGCCGAGGGGGTCGCCATGGGGACCGCCCGGGGCACGCTGCCGGGCGAGGCCGCGCTGGCCATCACGGCCGTGGTGTCGGTGCAGATCAAACCGGCGGGCCGGTTCCGGATCATCGCGCCGTGCGGGGTGTGCCGGGAGCTGATCAGCGACTACTGCCCGGACGCCACCGTGTGGGTCACCACGGTCGACGGCGACGAGCCGGTCCCGCTGCGCGCCCTGGACCTGCTGCCCGAGAAGAGCAGGCGCCAGTGGTGAACACACGACCGCGACGACCTTGATGACCTTGAGGAGAGACATGGCCACCTTCATCACCGGTCCGTCCGGACGGACCGTCCCCACGGAACTGGACGTCCCCGACCTCGCCGCCCAACTCGGCGGCACCGGCGCCCCCTTGCTGTGGGAGGAGCTGACCTGGCCGGAGGCCGGGAGCACGGCCGCCGCACAGGACGCCGTCATCATCCCCGTGGGCGCCACCGAACAGCACGGCCCGCATCTCCCCCTCGCCGTGGACACCCGGATCTGCGAGGCCGTCGCCCTCGGGGTGTCCGCCCTGACGGGGGTCCCCGTCCTACCGCCCCTGAGCTTCGGGGTGTCCGCGTCCCACGGTGACTTCGCCGGGACGGTGGCGCTGCGCCCCGAGACCATGATCGCCGTCATCGAGGACGTCATCGACTCGCTGTACGCCTCCGGGGTACGGCAGTTCGTCCTGCTGAACGGGCACATCTGGAACAACGGGGCGCTCGACGTCTCGGCCGAGAAACTGAGGGTCCGTCACCGGGACGCGCGAGTACGGGCGTTGGGGTACGTGACGATGTATCCCGGCCCCGAGGTCGACGGGCACGTCACCTACGGCCGGGCGCTGATGCACGCCAACTTCTTCGAGACCTCGGTCATGTTGCACCTGGCCCCGGAGCTGGTGCGGATGGACCGGGCGACCTCCCATGTCGACGTCGACTCCTTCTGGGACTACCGCATGGACCAGGTCAGCGAGACCGGCGTATGGGGCAGGGACGTGACCGACGCCGACGCCAAACACGGGGCGGCGGAGTTCGACCGCTGCGTCCTGACCACCGCACGGGCCGTGTCGGCGGCGGTCCGTGAGCCGTGGCCCGACCCGGCCCATCGGCCCGGCGGACGTACGTAGGCCGTACGTGACCCGGACGCCGTACGCGCCCCTGCGTGACCCCTTGCCCCAGAAGGAGCACACCTTGGACCCCAGCACCACCCTCCCCCACCTGCCGGACTGCGAGCCCATGCTCATCGGCGGCGACTGGACCACGGGGACCTCGCCGCAGCGGATCCCGGTGCTCGACCCCGCCACCCGCGAGCAGCTCACCGCCATCGCGCAGGCGGGCCCCGCAGAGGTGGCCGCCGCCGTCGCCGCCGCGTCCGCCGCACACCGCGACCGGCGCTGGCGCGGACTGCCGCCCCGGCAACGCCGTGACGTACTGCTGCGCCTCGCCGACCTGGTGGAACGCGACGCCGAGCAGTTGGCGGTCCTGGACACCCTGGACAACGGCAAGGCCATCGAGCGTGCCCGTGGTGACGTGGACCTCGGCCTCCAGGCCATCCGGCACTTCGCCGCCGCCCCGGCCCGGCTGACCGGCACCGTGCACGCGACGGGACCCGACCGGCACGTCTACAGCGTGCGCGAGCCGGTCGGCGTGGTCGCGGCAGTGTTGCCGTGGAACTTCCCCTTCATGATCGCCGCCTGGAAGATCGCCCCCGCGCTGGCGGCGGGCTGCACCGTCGTCGTCAAACCGGCCGAGCAGACCCCGCTCACCGCGCTGCGACTGGCCGCGCTCTGCCTGGAGGCGGGCGTCCCCGAGGGGGTCGTCAACGTGGTGACGGGTGACGGCCGTACGGGGGCGGAGCTGGTCGCCCACCCGGATGTCGCCAAGGTGTCCTTCACCGGGTCCACCGAGGTCGGGCGGCTGATCATGGCCGCCGCCGCGCCGACGGTGAAGCGGCTCACCCTCGAACTCGGCGGCAAGTCGCCCAACATCGTGTTCGCCGACGCCGACCTGGGGGCAGCCGTACCGGCCGCCGTGCGTGCGGTGTTCGGGCACTCCGGGCAGATGTGCACCGCCGGGAGCCGGCTCCTCGTCGAGCGCACGGTCGTCAAGGAGTTCCTCGACCTGCTGGTGCCGACGGTGGAGGCTCTGCGGATCGGTCCGGGCCTGTCTGGCGGGATCAACATCGGTCCCCTGGTGTCGCAGGAGCAGTACGACCGTGTCAGCGCCTATGTCGAGCTGGGCCGTGCGGAGGGCGCGGAGGTGGCCGTGGGCGGCGAACCCATGCCCGGGGCGGGCTGGTTCGTGAGACCGACCGTGTTCACGGGCGTCACGCCCGACATGCGGATAGCCCGTGAGGAGATCTTCGGCCCGGTCGCCACGGTCATGCCCTTCGACACCGAGGAGGAGGCCATCGCGCTGGCCAACGACAGCGACTACGGGCTCGCCGCGGGTGTGTGGACCGGCAGCCTCCAGCGCGCCCATCGCACCGCCGCCGCACTGGAGGCGGGCACCGTGTGGGTCAACACCTACAACGAGTTCGACCCCGCCGTGGCCTTCGGCGGGATGAAGCAGTCCGGCCTCGGCAGGGACCTCGGCGACGCCGCAGTCGACGGGTTCACCGAGCTCAAGAGCATCACGATCGCCCTGTGAGCGCCCCCGTGACGACCGGCACCACGGCCGCGCCCGCGTCCCCGACCACCCGCACGCCGGATGTCGCCGCCGAGCGCGCCCGGACCCCCGGCTCCGCCACCGGCCACCACTTCAACGCGGCCGGCGCGGCCCTGCTCGCCGACGCCACCGTCGACGCGGTCATCGACCACCTGCGCGCCGAGAGCCTGTCCGGCGGCTACGAGGCCGCCAAACACGCGGCCCCCGCCCTGGACGCCGTCTACGCACGCACCGCCCGCCTCCTCGGCGTCGGCCCGGACGAGGTCGCCCTCGTCGAGAGCGCGACGGCGGGCTGGCAGCGCGCGGTGTCGGCACTGCGGCTACGCCCCGGCGACCGCGTCCTCGCCGCCCGCTCCAGCTACGTCAGCTGCGCCCTGCACCTGCTGGCGGCCGAGCGCGACCTGGGCATCCACGTCGAGGTGCTGCCCAACGGCCCTGACGGGGCAGTGGACTTGGCGGCACTGGAAACTGCACTACGCGCCGGTCCCGCCTCGCTGGTCACGGCGGCCCATGTGCCGACCTCCTCGGGCCTGGTCGAACCCGCCGCCGAAATCGGCGCGTTGGCGAGGGCCCACGGCGTGCCCTTCCTCCTGGACGCCACCCAGTCGCTCGGCCAACTGCCCGTAGACATGGGCGCCATCGGCTGTGACCTCCTCATCGGAACCGGCCGCAAGTTCCTGCGCGCCCCACGCGGCACCGGCCTGCTCGTGGTCCGCCGCCCGCTCCTCGAACGGCTCGCCCCCGAGGCCCCCGACGTCCGGGGCGCCCACTGGACCGCCGAGCGGAGCTGGGAACTGGTCCCGGACGCCAAGAGGTTCGAGCTGTGGGAGGCCGCGCACGCCCTGCGCCTCGGCCTGGGCGCCGCGCTGGCCGCCCTCGACTCCCTGGGCGTGGACGTCGTCGCCGGACATCTGGCGAGGCTCGCCACAGGGCTGCGGGAACGGCTCGCGGAAGTACCCGGCGTACACATCACCGACCCCCCGGCCGCCGGCGGCGCCATCGTCACCTTCGTGGTCGACGGCCTGGACGCCTCCGAGGTACAGCGCGAACTCGCCGAGCGCCGGGTCCATCTGATCGCGGTGCCCGCCGGGCACGGGCGCTGGGACATGGATCCCCGGGGGCTGACCAAGGTGGTCCGGGCATCGGTGCACGTCTACAACGACCAGTCCGACCTGGACGCCCTGGTGGAGGCGGTGCGGGAGATCGCGCGGGGGCGCGGGGCACTTAGGCCTGATGCGGGGGCGCGGGAGGTCGTACAGGGGTACGGGGTGGACGTACAGGCCGGGCGGAGGCCCGACGCGGAGATCCGGGATGCCGTACACGGGCATGGGGTGGACGTACGGACCGGGCAGACGCCCGACGCGGAGATCCGGGAAGTCGTCCAGGGGCACGGGCTGGACGTACGGGCTGGGCAGACGCCCGACGTGGAGATGTCGGCGCCCAGTGTCACGACCGCCCCCACACCTCGTGTGATGCCCCGCTGCCACGACGCGATCGTCGTCGGTCTCGGCGTCCACGGCAGCGCCGCCCTGCACCGGCTGGCGGCACGCGGACTCGACGTCCTGGGCCTGGAGCAGTACGCGTCGGGCCACGAGCTGGGTTCCTCGCACGGTGCGACCCGGATGATCCGGCGTGCCTATCCGCACCCCGACTGGGACGGCCTGGTGGACACCGCCTACCAGGCCTGGGCGGAGCTGGAGGAGGCCGCGAAGACCCAACTCCTCGACATCACCGGGGGTTTGTACGCGGCACCGCTGGACCGGCCCGATCCGCTGCGCGGCCCCGGCTGCCGCCAGGTCGGTCCCGAGGAGGCGGCACGGATCTTCCCGGGGCTCCAACTGCCCGCCGGATTCGGCGCGGTGCACGACCCGAGCGCCGGAATCATCGACGCGCGGGAGACACTGCGGGCCCAACTCGCCCTGGCCGAACGGTCGGGCGCGGCCGTGCTGGACCGTACGCCGGTCCTCGACTGGGAGCCGGACGGCGAAGAGGTCGTCGTGCGCACCGCCGACAGCCGCGAACTGCGCACGCGCCGCCTGGTGCTCTGCACGGGACCCTGGACGGCAACCCAAGTCCCCACCCTCGCCCCACATCTGACGGTCACTCGGATCGTGAACGCCTACTTCGCGGCCGACCCCGAAGGCCCGCTGGGCCGATCCGGTCTGGGGAGCTTCTCGGTGGATCTGCCGCAGGGCCTGCTGTACGGGTTCCCCGCCGCCGACGGCCGTGGCCTGAAGGCGGGGCTGGACAGCGGACCGGCCTGGGATCCGGACGCACCCCGCCCTCCGGCGAGCGCGGACGAACTCGCCCTGCTCGCCGAGGCGGTGGCGCAGGTGCTGCCCGGGGCCGGACCGGTGACCGAGAGTCTGACGTGCCTCTACACGATGACGGCGGACCGTCGTTTCCTCGTCGGCGAAGTGCCGGGCGTACCGCAGGTGTTGGTGGCGTCGGCCTGCTCGGGGCACGGGTTCAAGTTCGGGCCGGCGATCGGCGAGGCGTTGGCCGATCTGGTGTGCGGAACCGCTCGTCCGGACCTTGAGTTCCTCTCCCCCGCACGGCTGTTGACGGGTGGGGCCCGATGACAGGCCCCACGGTTGTCTCAGCCGTGGAACACGGTCTGGGAGCGGCGCTCGTACCAGGCCGTCAGATGCTCGCCCGAGCTGACGATGTGGTCGCGCATGGCGTCGTCGGCCCGGTCGGGGTCGCGGGCGGTCAGGGCTTCGATGATCGCCTCGTGCTGGCGGATGTTCTCCAGCCGGTGGCGTTCGTCGCCGGCGAGGGCGAGCGACGAGACGTTGCGCGGGAAGCTCTCGTTTATGCGGTCGATCATCCGGCTCAGCCAGGGGTTGTCGGCCGCCACGCAGACGACGGTGTGGAAGCAGTCGTTGGCGGCGGTGGTGGCGGGGCTGCCACCGGCCTCACGCTCCGCCGCGTCCCGCAGGACGGCGTTGTGCTCGCACAGTTCGGCGAGCTGGCGCTCGGTGATGCGGGTGGCGGCACGCCGGGCGGCCAGGCCCTCCAGCTCGGCGCGCACCTCGTACGCCTGGCGCACCTCCCAGGGCGCGGGCACCCGGACCACCGCGCCACGGTGGGGCTGCATCTCGATCAGGCCGCCGTTCTGCAACTGACGCAGCGCCTCGCGCACCGGAGTGCGGCTGACCCCGAACTCGGCGGCCAGTGCCGCCTGGCGGAGCGGTTTGCCGATCGCCAGTTCGCCGTTCATGATCCGCGCGCGGATGCGGGCCGCGATGTCGTCGACGAGGGGGCCCTCGTCTGTCTGGGGCGTCATCGGAGTCGGTCAAGCCCTTCTCGGGGTCGGTCGGAGGGTGCGCGGTGGTGGAGCAGTTTCCCATGCACCCGAGGCATCCACTGCCATCGCTTATTGGATCCACTTCCATGATATCCGCATCCAATAGGAGCACAGCATGAACATGATCCTGAATTTCGCCAAGGCCATCGACGTGTCCGTCCCCATCCACCCCGGAATGCTGCACTGGGGCCGCCGCCCCGAGATGGAGATCGTCGAGTCCCGCACCGCCGGTGACCCGTCCAACGTGAGCCGCTGGCGCATCGGCGCCCACACCGGCACCCACATCGACGCGCCCGCGCACTTCATCGACGGCGGAAAGACCGTCGACCAGCTCGATCTGTCCGCGCTGAACGGCACCGCGAGGGTCCTCGACCTGACCCATGTGAAGGAGCAGATCACCGCCGCCGACCTGGACGCGGTCGGCCTCGGCGACGAGGAGCGGGTGCTGCTGCGCACCAGCAACTCGGAGGGCGTGCTGCGCAGCCCGTGGAAGGCGAGGGAGTGGGTCGGCCTGGCCCCGGACGGCGCGGAACGCCTCATCGAGGCCGGGGTGCGCACCGCGGGCATCGACTACCTGAGCATCGAGGCCGTCGCCTACACCACCCACTGGGAGACCCACCAACTGCTGTGCGCCGCCGACGTGTTGATCCTCGAAGTGGTCGACCTGCTGCACACCCCGGCGGGCGTCTACGACATGCTCTCGCTCCCCCTGCCGTTGCAGGGCGCCGAGGCAGCCCCGTCGCGGACCGTTCTCCTGCCGAGGGACGACACGTGAGCGCCGGCTCCCGGCTGATCCTCGCCGCACCGCACCCGGCGGCGCTGTCGGCCGCCTGCCGAGCGGCGGAGCGCGGCGGCAACGCGGTGGACGCAGCGCTGGCCGCTGCCGCCGCGCTCGCCGTCGTCTACCCCCACCAGTGCTCCCTGGGCGGCGACATGATCGCCCTCGTCCACTCCCCCGACGGAACCGTACGCGCGATCATCTCGGCCGGGGCCGCCGCGCAGAACGTGGACGTCGAGGCCCTGCGCGCCACGGACCGCCGGATGCCCGCGCAAGGGCCGCAGACGGTGACCGTGCCCGGCGTGGTGGCCGGCTGGGCGGCCCTCGCCGAGTCCTACGGCACCCCGGGCGCCCTCGCAGCCGCACTGCGGGACGCGGCCGAACTGGCGGAGCACGGCGCCACGGTCTCGGCGGGCCTGGCACGCGCGATAGACGAGCGCGCCGAGCAGATCGCCACCGACCCCGGACTCACCGCCCTGCTGACCGCCCCCGACGGGACCCCGCTCACGGAGGGCGCTCCGCTCCCCCAGCCACAACTGGCCGCCGTACTACGAAACTTGGCCGACGACCCCTGGTCCTTCTACCAGGGGCAGGTGGCCGAGGCCCTCGCGGAAGGCCTGCGCCGGGCAGGCAGCCCACTCACGGCCGCCGACCTGGCGGCCCACCAGCCGGAGACCGCGGAGCCGTTGACACTGGACTCAGTCGAGACGCGCTGGTGGGCGGCACCTCCACCGAGCCAGGGGGCAACGCTGCTGGCGGTACTGGACAGCGCGGTAGCCACAACTGTCGCAAGCGGAACTGGTGAACTCCGTTGCGGTGCAGCGCCCCTTCAGGGGCGCGGGGAACTGCGCGACCAGCCCCCACCGCCCCGCAGCGAACAACTCACCCACACAGCGGAGCACTTGGCCCCCCTCTGCCAAGATGCCTCCGCGGCCCGCGACCGCCTCCTGGGCGACCCACGCCGCTCACAGCCCGACCTCGACGGACTACTACACCCCGCCCCACTAGCCGGAGCCCAACCACCAAAACCCCCCTCCCGCCCAGCCGGCGACACCGTCGCCATCACCGCAGTCGACGACTCCGGCCTCGCCATCTCCCTGATCCAGAGCGTCTACCAGACCTTCGGCTCCGGCATCTGCGACCCCACCACCGGCATCGTCCTGCACAACCGAGGCTCGGCGTTCAGCCTGGAACCCGGTCACCCCGCACTCATCGGCCCCGGCCTGCGCCCCCCGCACACCCTGTGCCCGGTACTCGGCCGCTCGGCCGACCTCCTGCTGGCCGCCGGGTGCCAGGGCGGCCGGGCCCAGCCGCAGATCCTCGCCCAGACCGTGCCCGCCCTGATGGACCCAGACGCCGACCCGGCCGCCGTACTGGACCGCCCGCGCTGGGTGGTCGGCGCCCGCGACATCGGCCACGAGACCCAGACCATGCTGGCCGAGCCCGGTTCCATCCCCGTCACCACGACTACCCTCCCGTCGGGCCTGCCGGTCGTCGTCACGCCCGGCCGCACCGACCTGGCCGGCCACACCCAGGCCGTACGACTGACCGCCGACGGCCGCCTCGACGGCGCCGCCGATCCACGCGCCGACGGCGGCACCGTGCTGTGCGGCGGCCCGGCCGTCCCCGTCCCGGAAGGAACCCCCGCATGAGCACCCTCGCCCCCGAACCCGTACCGGCGACCGAGGCACCGCACCCGCTGGACCCACTGACGGTCACCGAACTGGCCGCCGCCGTCACGGTGTTGAAGGCGGACACCCGGATCACCGAGGACGCCCGCTTCTGGGGCGTGGCCCTGGACGAGGACCACGCCCGCCGCGCCGTCCCGGGCGATCCGAGACGGGCCCGCGCGGTCGTGATCTGTCCCTCCGCGCACATCGCCTACGAGGTCGCCCTCGAACTCGGCGACAAGCCGCAGAGCACGGCCTGGCGCGAGCTGGACGTACGCAGCCCCGGCTGCTCCTCCGAGGAGGCCCGTCAGGCCGCCGCCATGTGCCGGGCCGACCCGCGCTTCAGGGAGGCGCTCGCCCTGCGCGGCATCCACGACGTGTCGCTGGTCATGGTGGACCCGGAGTCGATCGGCGGCTTCGAACCGCCCGAGTACCCGGGGCGTCGGCTGACCTGGGGCAGCGTCTGGCACCGCACCTCCGAGGACGACAACGGCTATGCGCGCCCGGTCCAGGGCGTCGTACCGATCATCGACATGGAGTCGATGGAGATCCTGCACATCGAGGACCACGGGATCGTCCCGCTGTCGGAGGAGTCCGGGACGTTCGGCGCGGGCGTGGTCCCGGAGCGAACAGGCCTGAAACCACTGGAGGTTGTGCAGCCCGACGGGCCCAGCTTCACCGTCACCGGTCAGCGGCTCGACTGGCAGGGCTGGTCGGTCCGGGTCGGCTTCAGCCACCGCGAGGGCCTGGTGCTGCACGACCTGACCTTCGACGCGGCAGGTAAGGGCCCGCGACAGGTGATCCGGCGTGCGGCGGTCAACGAGATGTACGTCCCGTACTTCGACACCGCCTCCACCCAGTACCGCAAGAACTTCTTCGACTGGGGCGAGTACGGCGCCGGCCCGCTCACCAACTCCCTTGCCCTGGGCTGCGACTGCCTCGGTGTCATCCAGTACTTCGACGCTGCGGTGCTCGGCGGCGACGGCGTGCCCCGGCTCATCCCCAACGCCGTCTGTGTCCACGAGGAGGACGACGGCATCCTCTGGAAGCACCACGACGGCCGCACCGGCCGGACGGAGGTGCGCCGCTCCCGCCGTCTGATCATCTCGGCGTTCGCCACGGTCGCCAACTACGACTACGGCTTCTACTGGTCGCTGTACCAGGACGGTTCGGTGATGCTGGAGATCAAGATGACCGGCATCCTCTCCGCGACCGGTGTCACGGAGGACGAGGAGACCCCGTACGCGCGCCGGGTCGCCCCGAACGTCGCGGTCACCAACCACCAGCACTTCTTCGCCGTACGCCTGGACATGGCGGTGGACGGCACCGACAACCGCCTGGTCGAGGTCACGGCGGAGCCCGAGCCGGACCCGGACCTGAACCCGTACGGCAACGCGGCCCGCACCGTCCTGCGTCCGATCCTCAACGAGGCGGAGGGCGCCCGGAGCACGGACCCCTCCCGCGCCCTGCACTGGCGGGTGGAGAGCACCGAGGCCCGCAACCGGATGGGCGAACCGACCGCGTACCGCGTGCACTTGGAGAACACGGCGGTGCTGCCGGTGCGCGAGGACAGTGTGTGTGCCCGCCGAGCCCCGTTCGTGGCACGGCAGTTGTGGGCGACGGCCTACGACCCGGACCGGCGGTTCGTCGCCGGCGAGTACCCCAACCAGGCCGAGCCGGGCGCCGACGGAGTGCACAAGTGGCAGGAGGAGAACCGCTCGTTGGACGGCACCGACCTGGTGCTGTGGGCCACGATCGGCTCCCACCACTTCCCGCGCCCCGAGGAATGGCCGGTGATGCCGGTGGCCAAGGCGCGGCTACGGCTGGAGCCCGACGGCTTCTTCGACCGCAACCCGGCCCTGGACGTGCCGGCCCCCGTCTCCTGCCACACGCCGAAGCAGCCATCGTCCGCGACGCCGACGGACCACTGCTGCGGCTGACCCAGCCCCCACCCTCCGCGAAACCCCGGAAAGGCATCTGATGCGCGAGGAAGAGAACCAACGGCTCACCCGAACCGGCCCGGGCACCCCGGCCGGCGAGTGGATGCGCCGCTACTGGCAGCCCATCGCCCTGAGCGAGGAACTCGACGGCGTACGGCCCCTGGTGGCGCCCAAGGTGATGGGCCAGGACCTCGTCCTGTTCCGGGACGACGCCGGCGAACTCGGCCTGGTCGACCGCGGCTGCCCGCACCGCGGCGCCGACCTGGCGCTCGGCCGACTGGAGGACGGCGGCCTGCGCTGCTGCTTCCACGGCTGGCTGTTCGGCCGTGACGGCACCTGCCTGGACACCCCCGCCGAGCCGCTCGGCAGCCCCCTCAAGTCCCGTGTGCGCCTGGGCAGTTACCCGGTACGCGAGATCAACGGGATCGTCTGGGGCTACCTCGGCCCCGGCGAGCCGCCCGAACTCCCCGCCCTGGACTGCTTCCAGGCACCCGCCGACCACGCCTTCGCCTGGAAGGGCCTGCTGGAGTGCAACTGGCTCCAGGCCCTGGAGGTCGGCATCGACCCCGCCCACGCCTCCTACCTCCACCGCTTCTTCCAGGACGAGGACCCCGAGGACAGCTACGGCAGACAGTTCCGGGCCGCCTCCCGGGGCACCGACCTGCCGATGACGAAGATCCTGCGCGAGTACGGCCGTCCCGACATCGACGCCGTGCGCACCCCGTACGGCATCCGTATCACCGCCCTGCGCACCCTGGACGGCACCGACACCCAGGGCAACGCGATGGACGGCAGCCGCACCCATGTCCGCGTCACCCACCAGGTGTTCCCGCACGCCTTCCACATCCCGCTCGACGCGGAGACCGCCATCACCCAGTGGCACGTACCGATCGACGACAACTCCTCCTACTGGTACGCCCTGTTCACCAGCGTCGGCGCCCCGGTGGACGGGGCGGAGATGCGTCGACAACGGGTAGGCGCGGTCACCCTGCCCGACTACCGCCCGCGCTTCGGCCGTACGAACAACTACGGCTACGACCCCGAGGAACAGCGCACGACGACGTACACCGGTCTCGGCACCGACATCAACGTGCACGACCAGTGGGCGGTGGAGGGCCAGGGTGCCGTCCAGGACCGTACGCGCGAGCATCTGGGCCGCTCGGACAAGGCGATCGTGATGTACCGACGGATGCTGGGCGAAGCCGTCTCCGCCGTGGAGCGCGGCGAGAACCCGCCGCTGATACTGCCGCCCGAGGAGGCCGCACGGATCCAGGGCCCGGTCACGCTCGACGGCATCGGCCCCACGGAGGGCTGGCAGGAGCACTGGGCAGCCGCCACCGCCAAACAACGCGCCGACAGCAGCTGGGCACAGCCCGTCGGAACGGACGGCTGAGCGACGTGGGATTCATCGAGCGCCACGGCTTGTGGAGCCCCGAACAGACCACGGCGGCCGGGGAGATACGCGAGCGCGCCGAGAGCGGCGGCATGAAGGTCGTACGCCTGGTCTTCGCCGACCAGCACGGCCTGCTGCGCGGCAAGACCGTAACCGTAGGGGAGTTGCCGAACGTGCTGCGCGACGGCACCGGCATAGCCTCGTCACTGCTCGCCAAGGACACCTCGGGCCGGACCGTCTTCCCTCTCTTCACCAAGGAGACGCCGCTCGGGCTGCCCGAACTGCGGGGCGCCGCCGACATGGTGATGGTCCCCGACCCACTCACCTTCCGGATGCTGCCCTGGTCGCCGGGCACGGGCTGGCTGCTCTGCGACCTGCGCTTCACCACGGGAACACCGGTGCCGTTGTGCACGCGCGGCCTGCTGCGCTCGGTCCTGGAACAGACGGACGGCCTGACCTACCGCACCGGCCTGGAGGTGGAGTTCCACCTCTTCCGGCTAACCGATCCACGCCTGGGTTCAGGCGATCTGGGTCAGCCGGGTGCCGCTCCCGAGGTCGGCATGCTCAACCATGGCTACCAGTACCTCAGCGAGCTGCGGTACGACGAGCTGGACCCGATCCTCGACGTCCTGCGCGCGAACATCGAGGGGCTGGGGCTGCCGCTGCGCAGCCTGGAGGTCGAATTCGGGCCGAGCCAGGTCGAGTTGACCCTGCAACCCGCTGACGGGCTAGGCACGGCCGACGCGATGGTGCTGCTGCGCGGCGCCGTCAAACAGGTCGCCGCCCGCCACGGCCACCACGCCACCTTCATGTGCCGCCCCCACCTGCCCGGAGTGTTCTCCAGCGGCTGGCATCTGCACCAGAGCGTGCTGCGGGACGGGGTGGGTATCTTCGCGCCGGACGCAGCAGAAGGTGACGGAGTCCGGCCACCCCTGTCGCCGTACGGCACCGCCTTCCTCGGCGGCCTACTGCGCCACGCACGAGCCACGAGCGCGTTCTCCACGCCAACTCTCAACGGTTTCAAGCGCTTCCGGTCCCTGTCCCTGGCCCCCGACCGTGCGGTGTGGGGGCGCGACAACCGAGGCGCGATGGTGCGAGTCCTGGGTGACGGACCGTCATCGACCCGACTGGAGAACCGAATCGGCGAACCGGCGGCCAACCCCTACCTCTACCTCGCCTCCCAACTCGCCGCCGGACTGGACGGAGTGGCGAACGGCTCGGACCCCGGCCCGGCGGCGGACGTGCCGTACGCCACCCACGCCGAGCCACTGCCACGCTCGCTCGGCGAGGCACTGACCGCGCTGGAGGCGGACGAGGGCCTGGCGGCCCGGCTCGGCAAGGACTTCGTGTCCTACTACGCCGGTATCAAGCGCGCGGAGATCGCCCGCTTCGAGCAGGAGGTCACCGACTGGGAACAACGGGAGTACTTCCGTGTCTTCTGAAGCCTCACCGTCCATGGGCCCTCTGCTGGTCCGGCAGGCCCGCTGGATAGCCCACGACGTGGTGGAACTCCGGCTGACCCGGCCCGACGGCGGCACACTGCCCCCGTGGGAGCCGGGTGCCCACATCGAACTCACCCTGCCCTCAGGACTGCGACGCCCGTACTCCCTCTGCGGGGACCCCGCAGACACCGATGCGTGGACGATCGCCGTACACCGGGTGCCCGACGGGCGCGGCGGCTCACGCGAGATTCACGAAACCGCGCTGGTGGGGCGGGAGTTGGAGGTGACAGGCCCGGTCAACCGCTTCCCCCTGCTCCCCGCCAAGGGCTACCTCCTGCTGGCCGGCGGCATCGGCATCACCCCACTGCTCCCGATGGCCCGCAAACTGACCGCACACGGCCTCCCCTGGCGCCTGATCCTGGGTGCCCGCGACCGCTCCCGCCTGGCATACGCCGACGACCTCGTGGAGTTGGGCGGGGACCGCGTGCTCCTCGTACCTCAGGACGAGGCGGGTCTGCCGGACCTGGCCGCCGAGATCGCCGCCGCTCCGCCCGGTCACGCGGTCTACGCCTGCGGGCCGACACCGATGCTCGACACGGTAATGTCCCTGTGCCCCACGGCATACACAGAACGCTTCGCCCCGGGCGAGGAAGGCACGCAAGTCATGAGCGCGGAGGCGGAGTTCGAGGTCGTGCTGCGCCGCTCCGGACTGCGTACGACCGTGCCCGCCGACCGTTCCGTACTGGACGTCGTCCGGGAGCTGCTGCCGGCCGTGCCGTACTCGTGCGAGGAGGGCTACTGCGGCAGCTGCGAGACACCGGTCACGTCCGGCGTTCCGGACCACCGCGACACGGTGATCGACCCGTCCGAACGCGCCACCGCCACCACGATGATGATCTGCGTGAGCCGCTCCGCGTCGGCGGTGCTGGAGCTGGACCTCTAGGCCGCGAGGAACGTCAACCGCACCTTTCGCTGTGGATTGTCCCTGTTCGTGTCGACCAGGCACACCGACTGCCAAGTCCCCAGCTCCAGCCGCCCGCCCACCACCGGCAGCGTCGCGTGCGGCGGTACGAGGGCCGGGAGTACGTGGTCGCGGCCGTGGCCGGGAGTGCCATGGCGGTGCTGCCAGCGGTCGTCCGCGGGGAGCAGGGTGTGCAGCGCCGCGAGGAGGTCGCCGTCGCTGCCCGCGCCCGTCTCGATGACGGCGATTCCGGCCGTGGCGTGCGGGACGAAGATGTTGAGGAGGCCGTCCCGGCCGGCCGCCGCCTCTCTCAGGAAGGTCTCGCAGTCGTGGGTGAGGTCGACGACCGTCTCCTCGGTACCGGAGGCGATGTTCAGGACGCGCGTGGTGAAGGCATCGGACATGCCTCCATCATCGCGCGGCGCAGGGAGCCGTGCCCGACCCGGCCCCCATGCCTTCTCCCGCCCCTTGATACGGGTGGTCCACTCCGCGAGACACCATTGACCGTGGTCACGTCACCTGGCTACTTTCAGCGGCATGTTGCGTTCAGCCATGCTCACCACGCGCGGTCACATCGACCTGCTGCGGGTGGCCTCCGCCGCGTGTCGTCGCGGCTGCTGACGCCTTTTTTCTTTCCACCTTCGCCCGCCTGGGCACCGTCCAACCCGCACGTCCGCGATCTGCCCTGATCCGTCCTGGACGCGGCGGCGCCGAGGCACACCCCCACCCCGGTCGCTCTCCTCCTCGTGGAGCACTCATGAGCATCAGCCATGCCCCACCCGGCTCCCCCGAGCCCGACATATCGGTTAAATCAAGCTCTGGTGCGTCCGATGCCGCCGCCGGTGCCGTCCAACGCACCGCCCCCGACCTCGAACCCATCGTCCCCAGCTCCACGCGCCGCGCCCGTGTCCCCCGCTGGCTGCGCCGTACCTCGGGCCCCCTGCTGCTCCTCGCGCTCTGGCAAGTCCTCAGCAGTACGGGCGTACTGACCGCCGACATCCTCGCCTCGCCCGGGCGGATCGCAGACGTCGGCAGTGACCTGATCGCCGACGGTTCACTGGGCGACGCGATGGCCACCTCGCTACAGCGCGTCGCGCTCGGGCTGCTCTTCGGGACCGTCATCGGCACCGGACTCGCCCTGGTCTCCGGTCTGTTCAGGGTCGGCGAGGATCTCGTGGACGCGCCGGTGCAGATGCTGCGGACGGTGCCGTTCGTCGGTCTGATCCCGCTGTTCATCATCTGGTTCGGCATCGGCGAGGCCCCGAAGGTCGCGATCATCACCCTCGGCGTGACCTTCCCGCTCTATCTCAACGTCTACGCCGGAATCCGGGGCGTGGACTCCCAGTTGATCGAGGCCGGTGAGTCGCTCGGGCTGTCCCGGTGGGGACTCGTCCGGCATGTCGTGCTGCCGGGCGCGCTGCCCGGGGCGATGACCGGGCTGCGCTACTCGCTCGGCATCGCCTGGCTGGCGCTGGTCTTCGCCGAGCAGATCAACGCGGACGCCGGTATCGGCTTCCTCATGGTGCAGGCGCGGGACTTCCTGCGGACCGACGTGATCGTGGTCTGCCTCATCGTCTACGCGTTCCTCGGCCTGCTGGCCGACTTCGTCGTCCGTACCCTCGAAAGGCTGCTGCTGCAATGGCGACCGACGTTCACCGGACGGTGACCTCACCGGCCGTACGGGTCGAGGGGCTGACCCGCGCCTTCGACGGCCGTGCCGTCATCGACAACCTTCAACTCGACGTCCGGCCGGGCGAGTTCGTGGCCCTGCTCGGCCGCAGCGGCTGCGGCAAGTCCACGCTGCTGCGCATCCTCGCCGGGCTCGACCGCGACATCGCGGGCACCGTCCTCGTACCGCGCCGCAAGGCCGTCGCCTTCCAGGCGCCCCGGCTGATGCCGTGGAAGAAGGTGTGGCGCAACGTCCTGCTCGGGCTGCCCGGCAAGCCCGGACGCGAGGTCGCCGAGCGGGCGCTCACCGAGGTGGGCCTCAGCCACCGTTCGGACGCCTGGCCCAAGACCCTCTCCGGCGGTGAGGCCCAACGCGCCTCGCTGGCACGGGCGTTGGTGCGCGAGCCCGATCTCCTGCTGCTCGACGAGCCGTTCGGCGCACTGGACGCGCTCACCCGGATCAAGGCCCAGCGGCTGGTCGGTGAACTCTGGCAACGCCGGGGCTGCGCCGTCCTGTTGGTGACGCACGACGTTGAGGAGGCGGTGCTGCTCGCCGACCGGGTCCTCGTGATGGACGAGGGCGTCATCGCGTACGAGACGACGGTCGACCTGGACCGTCCGCGCGACATCACCGACCCGCGCTTCGCCGAACTGCGCGGCCGGCTCCTGGAACGCCTGGGCGTCGACACCGCCGCCGAAGCCGCCTGAGCCCCATCAACCCCGCTCCCCTCCCCCACGGTTGCACACACACGATCGGAACGAACGACCATGCGACGACGCCTCGTCCCCGCCGCCCTGCTCCTCCCCCTCGCCCTGCTCGCCTCCGCCTGCGGCGGGAACTCGGCCGCCGACTCCTCGATCGGTTCCGGCAGCGGTACCGACGGCAAGGGGTCCCTCACGCTCAACGTCGGTGACCAGAAAGGTGGCGCCGAGGCCGTGCTTCGGGCCGCCGGAGAACTCAAGAACCTGGACTACAAGGTCAAGTGGTCCACCTTCACCTCCGGCCCACCCCTCCTCGAAGCCGTCAACGCCAAGGCCGTCGACATCGGCAGCGTCGGCAACACCCCGCCGGTCTTCGCGGCCGGCGCCGGTTCCAAGATCACGGTGGTGGGGGCCCTGCGCGGCGGATCCCAGGGCGAGGCGATCCTTGTCCCCAAGGACTCCAAGCTCAAGAAGGCCACCGACCTCAAGGGCAAGTCCGTTGCCGTGGCGCAGGGTTCGTCCGCGCACTACCAGCTGATCGCCTCCCTCAAGCAGGCCGGGCTCACCCTGAACGACATCAAGGTCAAGTACCTCCAGCCGGCCGACGCGTTGGCCGCGTACACCAGCGGCAGCGTCGACGCCTGGGCGGTGTGGGACCCGTACACCTCGCAGGTGCTCAAGGCCGGGCAGGGGCGCGTCCTGGCGGACGGCGAGGGTGTGGTCAACGGGCTCAACTTCCAGGTGGCGGCGCCCTCCGCGCTCAAGGACGCCAAGAAGACGGCCGCCATCAAGGACTTCGTGGAGCGGCTGCGGCGCGCCCAGGACTGGGTCTACGAGCACCCCGAGGCGTGGGCCAAGGTGTGGGCCAAGGACACCGGGCTGCCGTACGAGGTGGCGCTCGCGTCGGTGAACCGGACCAACGCGACCCGGATCCCGGTGGCGATCGACGACGCGCTCGTCGCCTCCGAGCAGGAGATCGCGGACACCTTCACCAGCCTCAAGCTCATCCCGAACAAGGTCGACTTCGCGAAGTACGTGGACCGGCGCTTCAACGACGACCTGCCCCCGTCCACCACCACGCCCCGCCCCAGCAAGGAGTCGTGAGCGCGCGATGACCGTCCATCTCCACTGGTTCCTGCCCACGGGCGGCGACGGCCGCACCCTCGTCGACCGGCACGCGTACGCCCCCAACACCGGTGGCGCGAACCGTCCCGTCAAGGGCGTCCGGCCGCCCGACATCGAGTACCTCGCCCAAATAGCCAAGGCCGCCGAGCAGTTGGGCTTCGAGGCCGTGCTGACGCCGACCGGCACCTGGTGCGAGGACGCCTGGCTGACGACGGTGGCACTCGCCCAGCACACCGAACGGCTGAAATTCCTGGTGGCGTTCCGGCCCGGCGTGATCTCACCGGCGCTCGCCGCGCAGATGGCGGCGACCTATCAGCGCGTCACGCGCGGGCGGTTGCTGCTCAACGTGGTCACCGGCGGCGACTCCTCCGAGCAGCGGCGCTTCGGCGACCACCTCGACCACGACCGGCGGTACGCGCGCACCGACGAGTTCCTGTCCGTCGTACGCCAGGCGTGGGCCGGTCGGCCGTACGACTTCGACGGTGAGCACTACCAGATCGAGGACGGGCTGACGGCGCTGCCGCCGGACCCGGTGCCGCCGCTCTTCTTCGGCGGGTCCTCGGCCGCCGCGGGGCCGGTCGCGGCGCGGCACGCCGATGTGTATCTGACCTGGGGCGAGCCGCCCGCGCAGGTGAAGGAGAAGATCGACTGGATCCGGTCGCTGGCCGAGCGCGAGGGGCGGACGGTCCGGTTCGGGGTCCGGCTGCACACCATCTCGCGGGACTCGTCGGCCGAGGCCTGGTCGACCGCGTACCGGCTGCTCGACGACCTCGACGCGGAGACGATCGCGGCGGCGCAGGCCGCGCTCGGTCGTAGTGAGTCGGTCGGGCAGCAACGGATGGTCGCCCTGCACGGCGGTTCGCGCGACAAGCTGGAGATCTATCCGAACCTGTGGGCGGGTGTCGGTCTCGTCCGGGGCGGTGCGGGCACCGCGCTCGTCGGCAGCCATGGCGAGGTCGCGTGGGGGCACCTCCCACGCCCGTTCAGGGCAGTGGGGGAGGATCGAGGAGTACCACGCGCTGGGCGTCGAGCACTTCGTGCTCTCCGGGTATCCGCATCTGGAGGAGGCGTACTGGTTCGGCGAGGGCGTCATTCCGGAGCTGGCGGCCCGCGGGCTGCTGGAGCATACACCGGGGGCGGCCGGGGGTTCGCCGATCCTGGTGGCGAGCGGCCGCTGAGTGTTCCCGTCCGGCCGGGAAGATCCTCGCCCCTCCCCCGGTTAGTAGAAGCGTGAACGATTCCGGGGTGCGTGCCGAGGTGCGGGAAGTCGATGTCGTCGTCATAGGCGCTGGCCAGGCGGGTCTGTCCAGCGCCTATCACCTGCGACGCAGCGGCTTCGTGCCGGAACGCGACTTCGTCGTGCTCGACCATGCCCCGCAGCCCGGCGGCGCCTGGCAGTTCCGGTGGCCGTCGCTCACGTACGGCAAGGTGCACGCGATCAACGCGCTGCCCGGCATGGAGCTGACGGACGCCGATCCGGCTCGGCCCTCCTCCGAGGTCATCGGCGAGTACTTCGACGCGTACGAACGCGCCTTCGATCTGAAGGTGCGCCGGCCGGTGGACGTACGGGCCGTGCGTGAGGGCGACGGGGACGGACGGCTGCTCGTCGAGACCTCGGACGGCGTCTGGTCAACGCGGGCGCTGATCAATGCCACCGGCACCTGGGACCGGCCGTTCTGGCCGCGCTATCCGGGTCAGGAGACCTTCCGGGGGCGGCAGTTGCACACCGCGCAGTACCCCGGGCCCGAGGAGTTCGCGGGGTTGCGGGTGATCGTGGTCGGCGGCGGTGCGTCCGGCACCCAGCACCTGATGGAGATCGCACCGTACGCGGCCGGGACCACGTGGGTGACCCGGCGTCCGCCGGTCTTCCGCGAGGGCCCGTTCACCGAGGAGTTCGGGCGGGAGGCCGTCGCGCTCGTCGAGGAGCGGGTACGGCAGGGGCTGCCGCCGAAGAGTGTCGTGTCGGTCACCGGACTGCCGCTGAACGACGCGATCCGGCAGGCGCTCGCCGACGGTGTCCTCGACCGGCGGCCCATGTTCGACCGGATCACCCCGGACGGGGTCGAGTGGGCCGACGGGCAGCGGGTCGACGCGGACGTGATCCTCTGGGCGACCGGGTTCCGCGCCGCGATCGACCACTTGGCGCCGCTGCGACTGCGCGAGCCCGGCGGCGGTATCCGCGTCGAGGGGACACGGGCGGTCGCCGATCCGCGTGTCCATCTGGTCGGTTACGGCCCCTCGGCGAGCACGATCGGCGCCAACCGGGCCGGGCGGGCGGCCGTACGGGACATCAGGCGGCTGCTCGACCAGGAGCCGGCCGCTGTCTGACGTCCCGTACGGGATCCATCGGTCCCTCGACCCGTCAGGTCACTTCGCGGGCTGCCGGTTCTTCTGGTTCTGGTTGAACTCGGCGACGTTGCGCCGGTGTTCGGCGTAGTCGGCCGTGAAGCGGGTGTCGCCGGGCTTGACGGTGACGAAGTACAGCCAGTCGCCCTGGGTCGGGTTGATGGCGGCGCGCATCGCCTCCTCGCCGGGGTTGGCGATCGGCGTGGGCGGGAGGCCCATGCGCTGGTAGGAGTTGTACGGGCTGTTCAGCCGGGTGTCGGCGGCCGTCGTCCTGAGCGTGGACCTGTTCAGCGCGTAGTTGATCGTGGAGTCCATCTGGAGCGGCATCCCGCGCTCGAGCCGGTTGAAGACGACCCGGGCCACCTTCCCCATGTCCTGCTTGGTGGCTGCCTCGGCCTGGACGATGCTCGCGATGGTGACGGCCTGGTAGACGTTCATGGCGTTGCGCTGCGCCCCGGCGGTGACCGGCGCGCCGCCGAACTTCCGGTTCGCGGTGTCGACCATGAACGACAGCAGGGACTCCGGGGTGGCCTTCTCCTTCAGCGGATAGGTCGCCGGGAAGAGATAGCCCTCGGGGTTGCCCTCGGCGTCGTTGGGGAGTTTCAGCCGGGCCTTGGCGATCGACTTCTTGGTGCTTCCGGCCGGCAGGGCGAGGGCCTTGTCGACCGCCTCGTACACCTGGATCGAGCGCCAGCCCTCCGGGATGAGGAGGGAGGTCGGCCGGGTGTCCCCTTCGCTGTCGACGCTCAGCAGCGGCACCGCCACGGCGGTGGCCGCGACGACGGCCCCGGTCGCGATGAGGACGGCCCGGCCACGGCGCGTCAGGCGAATCGTGCTCCGTGACGGAGTGTTCATCTGCATGCGGGCACGGTAACCCGCAAAGCATTACAAACCCGGCATATCTTCATCTTGTACGACGTCACATGTCACCCGGCCGGCTCCAGCTGGGCGTCTCTGCGTACGAGGGCCGCATACCGCCCGTCCTGGCGCAGCAGTTCCTCGTGCGTACCCCGTTCGACCGCGTGCCCGGCGTCCAGGACCACGATCTGGTCGGCGCCCCGGATGGTGGACAGCCGGTGCGCGATGGTGAGCGTGGTGCGGTTGGCCGACAGGGCGTCGATGGCCTCCTGAACGGCGTGTTCGGTGCGGGTGTCCAGGGCGCTGGTCGCCTCGTCCAGGATGAGGACGGGCGGGTCGCGCAGGATCGTGCGGGCGATGGCGAGGCGCTGTTTCTCGCCGCCGGAGAAGCGGTGGCCGCGCTCACCGACGACGGTGTCGTAGCCGTCGGGCAGGCCGGAGATGTGGTCGTGGATCTGGGCCGCGCGGGCCGCCGTGTGCAGTTCCTCGTCGGTGGCGTCGGGTTTGGCGAAGCGCAGGTTGTCGGCGACCGTGGCATGGAAGAGGTACGTCTCCTGGGAGACGACGCCGACCGCGCGGGCGAGCGTGTCGAAGTCGAGGTCGCGGACGTCGACGCCGTCGATGGTGACCCGGCCGCCCGTCACGTCGTACAGCCGGGGCACGAGATGGCCCAGCGTGGACTTCCCGGCGCCGGTCGGGCCGACGACGGCCAGGCTGCCGCCCGCCGGGACGGTGATGTCGATGCCGTCGAGGATGGGGCGGCTCTTGTCGTCGTAGCGGAACTCGACGCCCTCCAGCCGCACTTCGCCCTTGACCGTGTCGAGGTGGACCGGGTTCTCCGGTTCGGTGATGTCTATGGGCAGGTCGAGGTACTCGAAGATGCGCTGGAAGAGCGCGAGCGAGGCCTGGATCTGGACGCCGGTGCTGAGCAGGCTCACGGCCGGGCGGAACAGGCCCTGCTGGAGCGAGACGAAGGCGACGAGCGTGCCGATCGAGACGGACGGGCCGCCGAACTGGAGGGCGAGTCCCGCGGTCCAGTAGATGACGGCGGGCATGGCGGACATGACGATGCCGATGACGGCCATCCGCCAGCGGCCGGCCATGCTGGAGCGCACTTCGAGGTCGACCAGGCTCTCGGACTCCTCGGCGAAGGACCGGGTGAGCGAGTCGGCGCGGCCCATCGTGCGGCCGAGCAGGATGCCGCTGACCGACAGGGACTCGGTGACGGTGGCGGCCATCACGGCCATCTGTTTCTGGCGCTGGGTGGTGATCCGCTTGCGTTCGTTGCCGACGCGGCGGCTGATCCAGACGAACACCGGCAGCAGGAGCAGCGAGACGACGGTCAGTCGCCAGTCGAGGGCGACCATCGCGACGATCGTGGCGACGACGCTGGTGAAGTTGGAGACCAGGGAGGTCGCGGTGGAGGTGACGGTGGCCTGCATGCCGCCGATGTCATTGGCGATGCGGGACTGGACCTCGCCCGTGCGGGTGCGGGTGAAGAAGGCGAGCGACATGCTCTGGAGGCGGCCGTAGACGGCGGTGCGCAGGTCGTGCATGACGCGCTGGCCGACGGTCGTGGAGATCAGGGTCTGCAGCACGCCGAAGATGCCGCCGAGGACGGCGCTGACGATCATGCCGAGGGCGAGCAGACTGAGCAGACCGGTGCGCCCCTCGGGGATCGCTACGTCGAGGGTCTCCTTCAGGAGGAAGGGGGTCGCGACGGAGACGAGGGAGGCCGCGCCGACGAGCAGGCCGACGACTGCGAGCCGACCTCGGTAGGGGCGGAAGAGTTTCAGGATGCGGCGGACCTGGTGCGGCTGGTCCGCCGCATCGGCGGACGGGTTCCAGGCAGGTTGACGGTCGGGTTTCATGGGCTCCTTCGGAAGACATGGTGACGACGACTCACGGAGCATAGCTCATTGTTACCTATGTACACAATGAACTGGGTCCTGTTATTGTTCCCGTATGAGTTCCCCCGACGCCGACGGTCCGCTCGCCGACCAGCTTCTGAGCCTGACCCGCCGTCTGCACCGCATCCACAAACACCAGCTGGAGCAGCGCGGAGTCGGTATCACCCCGGCCCAGTCCCGGCTGCTGCGCAACCTCTCGCACCACCTTCAGCACCACGGTTCCCCGCCCCGGATGGCCGATCTGGCGGAGCGCCTGGAGGTGGTGCCCCGGGCCGTGACGACGCTGGTGGACGCGCTGGAGGCGAGCGGCAAGGTGCGCCGGGTGCCCGATCCCGACAATCGCCGGGTGATCCGGATCGAACTCACGGACGAGGGGCGCAAGGCGCTGAGCGAGCTGCGCGGTGCGCGCCGGGCTGCGGCGGAGGAGATCCTCGCGCCGCTGACGGACAAGGAGCGCGCGGTGCTCGGCGTACTGCTGGACACGTTGACGGACGGCGCCGGAACGCCGCCCGATCGGCGCTGCTGACGTACACGACAACGGGCCGTGGGTCCGCCTCCCGTACTGGTTGGAGGGGGACCCACGGCCCGTTCGGTTGCCTCAGGTCAGCTCGCGGGCTCCTTGACGTCGCCCTTCTGGAGGGGGACCTCCGCCACCGCAGTTCCCTCCTCATCGCCTTCTTCCGAGATCACGATCTCCCGGTCGAGCACCTTCTTGGCGCGGTCCAGGTCCAGCGCGCCCTCCCAGCGGGAGACCGCGAAGACGGCGACGCAGTTGCCGAGCAGGTTCGTGACGACGCGCATCGAGTCCATGATGCGGTCGACGCCGAGCAGCAGGGCGACGGCGCCGGCCGGGATCGCCCCGAGCGAGGAAGCGGTCGCGGACAGGGCGAGGAAGGCCGAACCGGGGATGCCGGCCATGCCCTTGCTGGTGAGCATGAGCACCAGGATCACGGTGATCTGCTGACCGAGACTGAGGTCCACACCCACGGCCTGCGCGATGAACAGGGTGCCGATGGACAGGTAGAGCGAGGCGCCGTCGAGGTTGAAGGAGTACCCCGTGGGCAGCACCAGACCCACGGCGTCGTCGCGGGCACCGGCCTTGCGCAGCTTCAGCATCACGCGCGGCATGACGGACTCGGTGGACGCGGTGCCCAGCGCGAGGAGCATCTCCTCACGGATGTAGCGCAGGAACTTCCAGAGGCTGAGCCCGGTGACCATCTTGAGGGCGACGGCGAGCAGCCCGATGAAGAGCGCGGCAGCCGCGTAGCAGAGGATGATCAGCTTGGCGTACGTCTCGATCACACCGAGTCCATACTGGCCGATCAGGACGGCCATCGCGCCGAACACCGCGATCGGGGCGAGCCGCATGATGAAGCCGACGACCGCGAAGATGATCTCCTGGGCCTGCTCGATGGCGGGCAGGACCTTCGGCACCTTGGTGTGACCGAGGTGCAGCAGCGCGGCGCCCACCAGGCAGGCCAGGATCAGCACCTGGAGCAGCGAGTTCTCGGCGAAGGCGCCGATGAAACTGGTGGGAATCGCGTTGACGATGAACTCGGTCGTCGAGGGCAGCGAGCCGCCGCCCGTCTTCGCGTCGACCGCCGAGGTGTCGAGCGTGGACGGGTCGACGTTCATGCCCGAGCCGGGCTGGACGATGTTGGCGGCGAGCAGCCCGATGATCAGGGCGAGCGTGCTCGCCACCTCGAACCAGATCAGGGCCTTGAGCCCGATCCGGCCGAACGCCTTCAGGTCACCGGCCTTGGCGATACCGACGACGACCACACAGAACACGAGCGGCGAGATGATCGTCTTGATGAGCCGGGTGAAACCGTCGCCGAGCGGCTGAAGATCCGTGGCCACGTCGGGCCACAGCTTTCCGACGACGATTCCGAGCACGAGCGCGCAGGCAACCTGCGCGAACAGTGAGGTACGCAGTATGCGTGCGACGCGTCGCGGCAGGGACGGTACGGTCTGCGGCACGAGCACTCCTCCAGGGGGATTCTGGGATGCGGAAAAGCTCTTCCGCGCGGATCACTATCGAGGAGTCGTGGATCCCGGCTGCAACCTGCGTATTTCAGCCGCGTAAATCATCGACCGCCCCCACAGTGCGCGCACAGCGCCCTCAGCAGCCGTCGCGGTCCTCGGTGAGCACCCCCTGCACGGTCAGCAGCGAACGGTCATGACATCCGGCCGAGCCGTACAGCCGGTAGCGCTCGCTCGTCGTCCCGACGGCGTGCCGCTGGTCGCGCGGGACGTTCGCCGCATACGTCGCGTCGCCCGCGTAGGCGTCGTCGAGCCACGACCACGCGGTACGCCGGTTCCCGGACGTCTCGGTGACGGTCTCCCGGTCGCCGAGTGTCAGCACGGTCCGCAGCCGGTCGCCCGCGCCGAGCGTGGTCGTGCCGTCCATCGTGTACGTCCGCCCCGTACGGGTCGTCCGGGCCGGTCCGCGCCCGTCGACGGTGATGTTCTCGGCGTCGGTCCAGGTGGCGGTGAGTCCGTCGGTGTTCTCGCCGTCGGTCCAGCGGTGCACGGAGGTGTTGGCGAGTGCACGGTTGACGGTGGTGGCGACCCGGCCGTGCGAGGTGTCGACGTACCCGGAGACGGTCAGCCGGTGACCGCCCTCGGTGTCGAGGCGGTGCTGCTCGTCGGCCGAACCGGGCGTATAGGTCGAGGAATTGGTGAGGTCGCCTTCGCGGTGGACGGTGAGCCCGCCGGTGACATGCGCGCGCTTCGCGTCCTGCCAGACGAGGACGTTGACGGGGGTGCTCCAGCCCGACTGGCCTTCGGGGACACCGACGACGGAGACCTCCACGTCGTGCGGGCGGCCGTCGTTGAGGAGTCCGGCGAAGGGGGTGAGATCGTATTCGATCGGCTTGATGTCGAAGGCGCGCGGTCCCGGAATCACGTACCAGAGAAAGGGGTTCGACCAGCCGCCGGTCCATACCGTCGGGAACGGGGCGGCGATTCCGGCCAGTCGGCCGTCGATCTTGATCTGCACCTCACGGTACGGACCGTCCGTGGCCTTGCAGGAGTAGGGGGCGGCGTCGGGGACGGTGAGGTACCAGTACTCCTCGCAGCCGCCGCCGGACCCGGTCGCGTACACCTCGGCGACAATGCGTTCGCTGTTCCGCGGGGTGGTGAGGGTGCCGCCCTGAAGGGTGAGGACGCGGTCGGGGGTGTTCTTCGCGGCGGGCTTGCCCGTGTAGAACGTCAGGGTGACCTTGACGTCGAGGATGCCGGTGTAGGTGTCGTTGACAACGTTTCCGATGAGCATCTCGACGGGCTGGGCGGCGCTCAGGGTGTCGCTGTAGCGCGTGATGTCCTTCTCGACGGACCAGGCGATGCCGTCGGGCGAGGGCTGCGGGGTGGAGGTACGGAGAACTTCGACGCCGCCGATGTGGAGGTAACCGAGGCGGTCGTACTGACGGCCCTTGACCGTGCCGTCCATCCGCAGCACGACCTTGCTCCAGCTCGCGCCGCAGCCGCTCGGGGGTGCGTACGTGCCCGTGTAGGGCGTGAAGTCCTTGAACCGGGCCTCGGCGACGGTGACTTCGCAGGACGGGACGCCGGTCGGTCTGGTGACGGGCGGGGCGGCGGTGACCGGGTCGTGCCAGTCGGTGCCGAACTCGGCCGGTACGTCGACAGGCTGAGCGGACTGGGCGGGGCTCGCCCCGAGGAGGGTGCTCGCCAGGAGGGTCGCTCCGGCGAGCATGGACATGATGATCCGGCTTCTCATGGCCGGTGTTCTACGGGGAGTCGGCCCCTCGCGGCAATGAGGCGAACAAAGGCCAATCGGTCCGAATCCCCGCCTCTCGACGGAAAACCGTTTGCCTCCGGCCACGCTGTGACGCGAACCTTTCACGGCCCGTTGTCGGCCTTCGGGCTCCCCCCATACCCCCATCCCCCCTCCTGCGAGATGCGAGCCACTGGGACGTCATGAAGATCAAAGACCTTCCGTACCCCGACCCAGGCGTGCCGGACGCACGCTCGGGCTCCAGATTCCTGTGGTGGCTCTTCCGCAACCAGCTCGGCGGACAGTGCACCGCAATGGCCTGGGGGCTGGTGCACTTCGTGGCCGTCTCCGGGCTGCCGTTCGGCGTCGGGTTCGCCGTGCAGGCCGTCGTCGACCGCTCGGGCGGTCGGCTGGCCCTCGCGGGCGGCCTGATGGTGCTGTGCGGTGTCGCCATCGCCCTCGGCGACAGCATGCTGCACCGGGCCGCGGTCACCAACTGGATCACGGCCGCCGCCCGCGTCCAGCAACTGCTGGTCCGCAAGACCGCCCAACTGGGCTCGGCGCTGACACGGCGGGTCGCGGCCGGTGAGATCGTCGCGGTCTCCACGGGTGACGTGGAGAAGATCGGCTGGTTCGTGGAGGCCCTCTCCCGCTTCACCGCCGCCGCACTGACCGTCGTCCTGGTCTGCGTCGGCCTGTACGTCTACCAGCCGGCGCTCGGCATCGTCGTCGCCGTGGGTGTCCCGGTCCTCGCCCTCGCCGTGCTGCCGCTGCTGCCCCGGGCGACGCGTCGGGCGGACTTCCAGCGCGAGAAGGCCGGCCGCGCGACCGAACTGGCCTCCGACACCGTCGCGGGACTGCGGGTGCTGCGCGGCATCGGCGGCGAGGAACTCTTCCTCGACCGCTACCGTCGGGCCTCGCAGGAGGTGCGGCACGCGGCCGTGCGCAGCGCCCGTATGTGGGCACTGATCTCGGCGATCCAGGTGCTGCTGCCGGGTCTGCTGATGATCGCGGTCGTCTGGCACGGTGTGCACCTGGCCGAGCAGGGCCGGATCACCGTCGGCGAGCTGGTCACCGTGTACAGCGCGATCATGCTGATGTCGTACCCGCTGCGGCACTTCGAGGAGATCGCCATGGCGTACTCCTTCTCGCGGCCCTCCGCGAAACGGGCCGCGCGGGTGCTGTCCCTGGAGCGCGCCACGGACACGGCGGGCTCACGGGAGGCGGCCCTGCCCAGCGGGGATCTGTACGACCCGTCGACCGGGCTGCTGGCCCCCGCCGGGTGTCTGACGGCCGTGGTGTGCGGCGATCCGGACGCGGCGGGACTGCTCGCGGAGCGCCTCGGCGGACACCCGTCCGAGGAGGGCACGTCGGCGCTCCTCGGCGGCGTGCCGCTCGACGAGCTGCCGCTCTCCAGCACCCGCACGGCCGTCCTCGTCCAGGACAAGGACCCGGTGCTGCTCTCCGGTTCCCTGCGCGAGCTGCTCGACGTGCCCGCGTCGGGTGCGGTGACCGCCGCCGAGGCGCTGGCCGCCGCCCAGTGCGGGGACGTGCTGGAGGCACTCGTGCAGGGGTCCCTGGACGCCGAGGACCCGATGGACGCGCGGATCACCGAGCGCGGACGGTCGCTGTCGGGCGGACAGCGCCAACGACTGGCGCTGGCGCGGTCGCTGATCACGGACCCCGAGGTGCTCGTCCTCGACGAACCGACCTCGGCCGTCGACTCGCACACCGAGGCCCGGATCGCGGACGGCGTACGGGAGTTGCGGACCGGCCGCACGACCGTCGTGTTCACCTCCTCACCGCTGCTCCTGGACCACGCGGACCGGGTCGTCCTGGTCCACGAGGGCGAGGTCGCCGCGGTCGGTGTGCACCGCGAACTGGTGCGCAAGGAGCCGCGGTACCGGGCCGTGGTGACCCGGGAGACCGAGGACGAGGCGGCCGTCGGCGACACGCTGCACGAACTCGACGAGCTGAACGAACTGGAAGAACTCAAGGAAATCGGAGAGACGGCATGATCGGCGTGGCGCCACCGGCGTACGATCCGGCGGCCCCGACCACGGCGAGCACGCTGCCGGTCGGTGCCCCCGCGACCGTACGCGCCTACGTGGCCGAACTGTTCCGCAGGCACCGCCGTGCCTTCCTGCTGTTGGTCGCCGTCAACACGGTCTCCGTGGTGGCCTCCATGGTCGGCCCGTACCTGCTGGGCGACCTCGTCGAACGGGTCTCGGACAACGCCCGCGACCTCCATCTGGAGCTCACCGTCGGCCTGTTCGCCGCCGCGCTGGTCGTACAGGCCGTGTTCGTACGGCAGGTGCGGCTGCGCGGCGCGATCCTCGGCGAGCGGATGCTGGCCGACCTGCGCGAGGACTTCCTCGTGCGGTCGGTCGGCCTGCCCCCGGGCGTCCTGGAGCGGGCCGGCACAGGCGACCTGCTCTCCCGCATCACGACCGACATCGACCGGCTCGCCAACGCCATGCGCGAGGCCGTGCCGCAGCTCGCCATCGGCGTGGTGTGGGCGGCGCTGCTGCTCGCCGGCCTCGTCGTCACGGCGCCGCCGCTGGCGCCGGCCGTGCTCCTCGCGGTGCCGCTGCTGGTGGTCGGCTGCCGGTGGTACTTCCGGCGCGCACCCTCCGCCTACCGCTCGGAGGCCGCCGGGTACGCCGCCGTCGCCGCCGTGCTCGCGGAGACGGTGGACGCCGGCCGGACCATCGAGGCCCATCGCCTGGGCGACCGCCGGATCGAGCTGTCGGACCGACGGGTCAGGGAGTGGACGGCCTGGGAGCGCTACACGCTGTGGCTGCGGTGCGTGCTCTTCCCGGTCATCAACGCCACCCATGTGACGGTGCTGTGCTCGGTGCTGATGGTCGGCGGGGTCTTCGTGCTCCAGGGCTGGATCGACGTGGGCCAGCTGACCACGAGCGCGCTGCTCGCCCAGATGCTCGTCGACCCGGTCGGGATCGTCCTGCGCTGGTACGACGAGTTGCAGGTCGCCCAGGTGTCGCTGGCCCGGCTGGTCGGCGTCCGGGACATCGAGCCGGACGCCGGGGACCCCTCGCTGGCCCCGGACGGGCGGGACGTGCACGCGGACCGGGTGCACTTCGGCTACCGGGAGGGCGTGGACGTGCTGCGCCAGGTGTCCCTGGAGGTCGCGCCCGGCACCCGGCTGGCCCTGGTGGGCCCCTCGGGCGCGGGCAAGTCCACGCTGGGCAGGCTGCTCGCCGGGATCTACGCGCCCCGGACCGGCCGGATCACCCTGGGCGGTGCCGAGCTGTCGAGGATGCCCGCCGAGGACGTCCGCTCGCACGTGGCGCTGGTCAACCAGGAGCACCACGTCTTCGTCGGCTCCCTGCGCGACAACCTGCTCCTCGCCCGCACCGACGCCGGGGACGCGGAGCTGTGGGCGGCGCTGGGCGCGGTCGACGCGGACGGCTGGGCCCGGGCGCTGGACGAGGGCATGGACACCGAGGTCGGCTCGGGCGGGTTCGCGCTCACCCCGGCACAGGCCCAGCAGATCGCGCTGGCCCGGCTGGTCCTGGCCGACCCGCACACTCTGGTCCTGGACGAGGCGACCTCGCTCCTCGACCCTCGCGCGGCCCGTCATCTGGAACGGTCCCTGGCCCGGGTCCTGGACGGCCGTACGGTCGTCGCCATCGCCCACCGGCTGCACACCGCCCATGACGCGGACGTCATCGCCGTCGTGGAGAACGGCCGGATCAGCGAGCTGGGCAGCCACGACGAGCTGGTCGCGGCGGACGGCGCGTACGCGGCGCTGTGGCGGTCGTGGCACGGGTGACCCACCGGTGACCGGGCGGCGAGGCGGGGCCGGATCGGCTTCGTCCCGTTGCGCGGTCCCGACGGTGGGTGGAACGCTGGAAGCGGCTGCCCGCCCCTGCGGGCGGCGCCGGGGCCGGTCCCCACGCACCTGGAGGTACCCGTGGACAGTGACGAGGGATGGGGAGACGACGTCTACCAGCCCGACGGATCCGAGGTACAGGACGACGCGGGCCTGCTGGACGGCGAGGACACCCTGGTCACCGACGGGGTCAGTGACCCCCTCGACCGTGGCTGGTCCCCTCCGGACCGGCCCTGGGCGGTGGAGCGCTCCGGTGTGACGGCAGCGGAACGCCGGCAGGGCGAGACCCTGGACCAGCGTCTCGCCGAGGAACTTCCGGACATCGCGGCAGCGGACGGCGACGGCATCGGCGACTGCGCGGGCACGGACGGCGAGCCGCTGGACAACGAGGTGGGCGCCGCACGCTCCGGCCGTCTGGTGGCCCCGAACGAGGGCGCGCACGAGGACGGGGAGAGCGGGCTGATCGCCACCGACGTGGGCATCGACGGCGCCGCGGCCTCGGCCGAGGAGGCCGCGATGCACATCGTCGACGAGGACGCCCTGTCCGGCTGACCGCCCGGCCTGCCCAAGGGCCCCGCGGGGCCGACCGCCCGACTGAACCAAGCGTTCCGAGCTTGCCGAGCAAGGAGAACATCCATGCAGCAGGACAAGCAGCCCGACTACCACCCGGTCGTCTTCCGCGACCGGGTCGCCGGATACGCCTTCCTGACCCGGTCCACCGCGACGAGCGAGCAGACCATCGACTGGGACGACGGCGAGACGTACCCGGTCGTGGATGTGGAGATCTCCTCGGAGAGCCACCCGTTCTACACCGGCAAGGCCCGCACGGTGGACACTGAGGGCCGCGTCGCCGCCTTCGAACGGCGGTACGGCGGCGGGAGCGGCCAGGGCTGAGCGGGCCGCCCCGCCAGGGGCTTCGTACCGGGGCGTCAGATGAAGTTGAGCGCCGCCGCGCAGCCCACTCCCCCGAGCAGTATGAACGCCGGCATGAGCACCTTCAGCTCGACCCAGCTGCCCGCCCGGAACCGCATCGCCTTCGGCGGGCCGAGCGGGTACCAGCGCTTGCGGCCGATCGGGATCGGCCACAGCACCGGGCAGCCGGACACCGTCAGCGCGTCCCCGATGTCGTGCACCAGCGCGCCGAGCACGACCGGCAGCCCGAGCCACAGGTACGTCTGCCCCGGGTCCGTGAACAGCCAGTCCGCGCCGTTGCCCGGCTTGTCCAGGACGCCGGCCAGGATCCACGCGCTGGTCGCCGCCAGCAGCCAGACCAGGATGTCGGCACTGGAGCCGCGGGTCGCCCGCCACAGCAGGCCTTCGATGGCGAGCACGATGTGCACGAAGAGGATGGCCAGGACCGCCCAGCGGCCCCCGGTGATCGCGGCGACGGAGGCACCCGCACCGATCAGGACCGCCCACAGCCAGGTGTGCGTCAGCGTCCGGTGCCCGCCCGAGCGGCGCGGGTCGCCCTGCTTCTTCGTCGCCTTGTAGACGGCGTACGAGAGCTTGTCGACGATCTCGCACAGGCCGCGCGAGATCGGGCCGAAGGCGTTCGAAATGGTCGCCGCCTTGTGGTCGAGGTCCGGGGCGAGTGCGGCTCCGGCGCAGATCAGGGCACCGACCAGGACGACCGGCCAGGGCATCGGTTTGCCGGCCGCGGCAGCGGCGGCTCCGACACCGAGCCAGGCAGCGGCCCCCGAGAGTGAGTGTGCTGGTCCCATCATGGCCGTTTTCCGCCCTATTCCTCGTACGCCGCTGTCCAGTTGACCGGGTGCGCTGACGCTCCGTCGGCGACACAGCGTAGCGGCCGTGATCTTCGGGCCGGCATCCGATTCCCCCATCACCTGGGATCACAGGCAAGATGGGGGCGTGACACTCATCGATCAGCTGCCGCAGACCGCAGACCCCGACGCCCTCTACGAAGCCTTCGAGTCGTGGGCCCAGGAGCGCGGTCTCACGCTCTACCCCCACCAGGAGGAGGCGCTGATCGAGGTGGTCTCCGGTGCGAACGTGATCGTGTCGACGCCCACCGGGTCCGGCAAGAGCATGATCGCCGCGGGTGCGCACTTCGCGGCGCTGGCCCGGGACGAGGTCACCTTCTACACCGCTCCGATCAAGGCGCTGGTCTCGGAGAAGTTCTTCGAGCTGTGCAAGATCTTCGGCACGGAGAACGTCGGCATGCTGACCGGCGACGCCTCCGTCAACTCCGACGCCCCCGTCATCTGCTGCACGGCCGAGGTACTGGCGTCCATCGCGCTGCGCGACGGCAAGCAGGCGGATGTCGGCCAGGTCGTGATGGACGAGTTCCACTTCTACGCCGAGGGCGACCGCGGCTGGGCCTGGCAGATCCCGATCCTGGAGCTGCCGCAGGCGCAGTTCATCCTGATGTCGGCGACGCTGGGCGACGTCTCGATGTTCGAGAAGGACCTCACCCGCCGCACCGGCCGCCCGACCTCGGTGGTCCGCTCGGCGACCCGCCCGGTCCCGCTGTCGTACGAGTACAAGCTGACCCCGCTGACCGAGACGCTGACGGAGCTGCTGGAGACCAGGCAGGCGCCCGTCTACATCGTGCACTTCACGCAGGCGCAGGCCGTGGAGCGGGCGCAGGCGCTGATGAGCATCAACATGTGCACGCGCGAGGAGAAGGACAGGATCGCCGAACTGATCGGCGGGTTCCGCTTCACCACCAAGTTCGGCCAGAACCTGTCCCGTTACGTCCGGCACGGCATCGGCGTCCACCACGCCGGCATGCTCCCCAAGTACCGCCGTCTGGTCGAGAAGCTGGCCCAGGCAGGCCTGTTGAAGGTCATCTGCGGCACGGACACCCTCGGCGTCGGCGTCAACGTGCCCATCCGCACAGTGCTGTTCACGGCGCTGACGAAGTACGACGGCAATCGCGTACGGACCCTGCGCGCGCGTGAGTTCCATCAGATCGCCGGCCGGGCGGGCCGCGCGGGCTTCGACACGGCGGGCTTCGTCGTCGCGCAGGCGCCCGAGCACGTCATCGAGAACGAGAAGTCGCTCGCCAAGGCGGGCGACGACCCGAAGAAGCGCCGCAAGGTGGTCCGCAAGAAGGCGCCCGAGGGGTTCGTCGGCTGGACGGAGAGCACCTTCGACAAGCTGATCACCTCCGATCCTGAGCCGCTGACGTCCCGCTTCCGGGTGACCCACACGATGCTCCTGTCGGTGATCGCCCGTCCCGGCAACGCCTTCGACGCGATGCGCCACCTGCTGGAGGACAACCACGAGCCGCGCAAGCAGCAGCTGCGGCACATCCGGCGCGCGATCGCCATCTACCGCTCGCTGCTGGACGGCGGCGTCGTCGAGAAGCTGGACAAGCCGGACGCGACCGGCCGCATCGTGCGTCTGACCGTGGATCTCCAGCAGGACTTCGCGCTCAACCAGCCGCTGTCCACCTTCGCGCTGGCCGCGTTCGAGCTTCTTGAGCCGGAGTCGCCGTCGTACGCGCTGGACATGGTGTCCGTGGTCGAGTCCACGCTGGACGATCCGCGCCAGATTCTCGCGGCCCAGCAGAACAAGGCGCGCGGCGAGGCCGTCGCGGCGATGAAGGCGGACGGCGTCGAGTACGAGGAGCGCATGGAGCGCCTCCAGGACGTCTCGTACCCGAAGCCGCTGGACGAGCTGCTCTTCCACGCGTACGACACGTACCGCAAGAGCCATCCGTGGGTCGGTGACCATCCCCTCTCCCCCAAGTCCGTCATCCGTGACATGTACGAACGGGCCATGTCCTTCACCGAGTTGGTGTCCCACTACGAGCTGGCCCGCACCGAGGGCATCGTGCTGCGCTACCTCGCGGGTGCCTTCAAGGCCCTCGACCACACCGTGCCGGACGACCTCAAGTCCGAGGATCTCCAGGATCTGATCGCCTGGCTGGGCGAGATGGTGCGCCAGGTCGACTCCAGCCTCCTGGACGAGTGGGAGCAGCTCGCCAACCCGGAGGTGATGACCGCCGAGGAGGCCCAGGAGAAGGCCGACCAGGTCAAGCCGGTCACCGCCAACGCGCGTGCCTTCCGGGTCCTCGTCCGCAACGCGATGTTCCGCCGAGTCGAGCTGGCCGCGCTCGACCAGGTGGAGGCCTTGGGCGAGCTGGACGCGGAGGCCGGCTGGGACGCCGACGCGTGGGGCGAGGCGATGGACAAGTACTGGGACGAGTACGAGGACCTCGGTACCGGCCCCGACGCCCGCGGCCCCCGGCTGCTGATGATCGAGGAGGAGCCGCAGAACAGGCTGTGGCGCGTCCGGCAGACCTTCGCGGACCCGAACGGCGACCATGACTGGGGCATCAGCGCGGAGGTCGACCTCGTGGCCTCCGACGCGGAGGGCCGTGCCGTCGTCAAGGTCACCGCCGTCGGCCAGTTGTGAGCACAGGAGAATCGCACCCATGACGAACGCAGCCGAGAGACTCGTCGACCTGCTGGACCTGGAGCAGATCGAGGTCAACATCTTCCGTGGCCGGAGCCCCGACGAATCCCTCCAGCGGGTCTTCGGCGGCCAGGTGGCGGGCCAGGCACTGGTCGCCGCCGGGCGCACCACGGACGGCGAACGTCCGGTGCACTCGCTGCACGCGTACTTCCTGCGCCCGGGACGGCCGGGCGTGCCGATCGTGTACCAGGTCGAACGGGTACGTGACGGCCGGTCGTTCACGACCCGTCGGGTCACGGCCGTGCAGCAGGGCCGCACGATCTTCAATCTCACCGCCTCCTTTCACAAGCCCGAGGAAGGCAGCTTCGAACATCAGCTGCCGCCGGCCCGGAAGGTCCCGGATCCGGAGTCCCTGCCGAACGTCACCCAGGAGATCAAGGAGCATCTCGGCGCGCTGCCCGAGCAGTTCGAGCGTATGGCGCGCCGTCAGCCCTTCGACATCCGCTATGTGGACCGATTGCTGTGGACCCCGGAGGAGGTCCAGCAGTTGGAGCCCCGCAGCGCGGTGTGGATGCGCGCGGTCGGCCCGCTGGGGGACGACCCGCTCGTGCACACGTGCGCGCTGACGTACGCCAGCGACATGACCCTGCTGGACGCCGTACGCCTACCGGTGGAGCCCCTGTTCGGCCCCCGGACCTTCGACATGGCCTCGCTGGACCACGCCATGTGGTTCCACCGCCCGTTCCGCGCGGACGAGTGGTTCCTGTACGACCAGGAGTCCCCGATCGCCACGGGCGGGCGCGGGCTGGCCCGCGGCCGGATCTACGACGTCGAGGGCAGGCTGCTCGTCTCCGTCGTCCAGGAAGGTCTGTTCCGAAAGCTGGGCTGAGGCGTCCCGCCGCTGTTCAGACCCGCGCGGGGCGCTTGCCGCGGTCGCGTGCGGGTCGGGAGCTTCTGCCGCGCAGACGGCCCAGCAGGCCGCGTGATCGCTCGGCCGTCTCGGGCCCCCCGGGGACCTCGAGTGTCCTGGGCCGCTCGGCTGCCTGGGGTCGGTTGTCGTGCTGCGGGGGCACGGGCCGGACGCGTTCCTGAACCTGGCCGCAGTGCACGGTCGCGTGCTGCTCCGACCTCGGGCGGGGTGCGGGACGGTGGTCGCGGGCCTCGGTCAGGGTTCCGGTCAGGTCTGCGCGGAGCCAGGCGATCTCGTCCGGGTCGTCCGCCGTCATGATCCGCTCGGCGAGCCGGGCGGTGGGCGAACCCGGTGCGCCGTGGGTCGGCTGATCCGGCCGGAAGCGGTTCAAGTGGGCGCGTTCGTAGGGGTCGTCGACGATCTCCGCGACCTGGGCGGGGTCGAGGAAGGACGCCACGACCGCGGCCCGCGCCCATGGATCGTCGGCCGGTCGGAGCAGGAATCCCAGTTGTCGCCCGCGCCAGTTGCGGGGCCGCAGGTCGAGGCCTTCCGCGAGTTTGTCGCGCTGGTCCTGGGAGATGCGGCCGGTCAGCAGCGGGGCGGTGTCCTTGCCTGAGGCGAACTGCCGTAGCTCGTCGGCGAGATACAGCCAGACCACGGCCCGGTAGCGGTTGAGGTAGAAGGCCACCGGCGTCACCAGGCCCAGCCGCGCGAGGCGGGTGAACCGGGTGGGCGTCACATCCATGAGTGTCGCGCCCTCCGCCGTGCCCACGGCCCGCACGCGTTCGCGCAGCGTTTCGGGGAAGTGCTCGTCGCCCCGCAGTCGGTCGATCTCGTCGCGGCCGACGCGTCGGCCGCCGCCCCCTTCGTCAGGCACCGTCCGTACACATCCGAGATGGACCGCGAGGTCGAACTCTCGTCGTTTCAAGCCCAGTTCGCGTGCGGCACGGCTCGGTGCGAAGGGCGCTCCCGAGGAGCGGAGCGTGTCGGTGGCCGGTGCGGCGGCGGTCTGGGCGGGTTTCGTGATGCTGACGCCGGACATGGTCGGTCTCCCCCGTGGAGTGGCTGGCCAGCGCCTTGTGCGCCGGCCTCGGGAAAAACGTAGCCGGTTCGGCAGCCGACCGTGCGAGCCTGTGGATAACTCTCGCCGGAGTGCCGTATTCGCAGGTCAGGAGTCCGATAACGGAATTTGCTCGGGTTGCCTGGCATCCACGTCGAGGTGTTCGCCGACGCGGTTGACGAGCAGTGTCATCTCGTAGGCGATCTGGCCGATGTCGGCCTCGGCGGCGCTGAGTACGCACAGACAGCTGCCCGTGCCGGCGGCCGTGACGAACAGCACCGCGTCGTCGAACTCGATCATCGTCTGACGTACCTGACCCGCGCCGAAGTGGCGTCCCGAGCCTTTCGCCAGGCTGTGCAGGCCCGACGACACGGCGGCGAGATGTTCGGCGTCCTCACGGCGAAGTCCTGTGCTCGCACCTGTCACCAGCCCGTCGTTCGACAGGACCAGCGCATGTCGGATGTGTTCGACACGTTCGGTCAGATCGTCCAGCAGCCAGCCAAGTCCTTGGTTCTGTGCCATGTTTCTGATCTCCCCGTGCGGCAGGTCCTCCAAGCCGAAGGATCCGGTCAGTCAGCCTTACCCACGACCGTCCCGCGAGCAAGCAGGACTGGCGCATGGCACAGGAGACGCGTAGCCGGCGTCAGCTCACCGAGTCGAGCAGCCGGGCGGTGTGCATGCGCCCGGCGTACTCGACCAGCCTGATCAGCACTTCCTTGCCCGAGTCGCGGTCGCGGGCGTCGCAGAGCACCACGGGTGTGCCCTGGTCGAGGTCGAGGGCGCGCGACACGTCCTGGGCGCCGTAGGAGCGGGCGCCCGTGAAGCAGTTGACGGCCACCACGAACGGGATGTGCCGGTGCTCGAAGTAGTCCACGGCGGGGAAGCAGTCCTCCAGCCTGCGGGTGTCCGCGAGGACGACCGCGCCGAGGGCGCCCTGCGACAGTTCGTCCCACAGGAACCAGAAGCGGTCCTGTCCCGGCGTGCCGAACAGGTACAGGGAGAGACCCGAGCGGATGGTGATACGGCCGAAGTCCATGGCGACGGTCGTCGTCACCTTCTGGTCCACGCCGTCGGTGTCGTCCACCAACTGGCCGGCCTCGCTCAGCAACTCCTCGGTGCGCAGCGGCCTGATCTCGCTGACCGCGCCCACCAGGGTGGTCTTGCCCACGCCGAATCCACCGGCGACCAGTATCTTCAACGCCAGGGCGGACGTCTCGTCGTCCGTCGCGTCGGAGTGCTCGGAGACCATCGATCACTTCTCTCGGGAGTGCCGGCAACGGTCGACGTCCATGGCTCTCATCATGACAACCGCTGTTCCCCTAAGACATCATCTCATTTGGCGAGTCTGCGGTAGCAGATGAGGGTGCAGGCGATGCTGGTGAAGGCCAGGAAGTGATCGGCTTTGCGCTCGTAGCGTCGGTGCAGTCTGCGGCATCCGGCGAGCCAGGACATCGTGCGTTCTATGGTCCAGCGGTGGCGGCCAAGGCGGGTCGAGGACTCGATGCCTCTGCGGGCTATGCGGTGCCGGATGCCGCGTCCGCGTAACCATCGCCGCAGATGGTCGTAGTCGTATCCCTTGTCGGCGTGGAGTTTGGCCGGCCTGCGCCGTCGGCGTCCGCGCCGGGAGCGGATCGGCGGTATCCCTTTCACCAGCGGGATCAGCGCCTGGCTGTCGTGCAGGTTCGCCCCGGAGATCCCGACGGACAGGGGCAGACCGGTCCGCTCGGTGATCAGGTGGATCTTCGAGCCGTACTTGCCTCGATCCACAGGATTCGGGCCTGTCAGCTCCCCTTTTCAGGGCCCGCATGTTGACGGAGTCGATCGCACAGCGGGACCAGTCCAGCTCGCCGCGGGAGCCGAGTTCGTCGAGGACCAGGCGGTGGAGCTTGGCCCACACCCGGGCCTTCGACCACTCGGCAAAGCGCCGGTGAGCCGTCGCTCCCGACGGACCGAACGACGCGGACGGCAGCTGCTGCCACGTGCAGCCCGACGTGGCCACGAACACGATTGCCGCCAGTACCTCCCGGTCACCATGCCGACGCCGACCGCCGCCCTGAGGCCGCGACGGCGCCTCCGGCACCACTCGCTGGAACAGCTCCCACAACTCATCCGGCACCAGCCGCTCAACGATCGAAACCACGACGGACAGGCTACCGAACCAAATGAGATGACGTCTAAGGATGGTTGGACCGCAATTAGCCCGATGTGACCGGCTCGCGGCTGTTCGGTGCCCGGAAGGGTGCACAACTCGGCTCGGTCCGTGTGGTTCCGCGTCTCTCGTCCACGGCTCTACAGCGCCCTCAGCCCTTCGATCACCTCGCGCAGAATGCGTTCGTCGGGCAGTTGCGCGGGCGGCACCGGACGGCTGACGGTGACGCAGCCCAGCTCGAGGAGATCGCCGAGCAGCACCCTCACCACCCCGACGAGAAGGTCGGCGCCCGCGGCGAGTTCGGCGACGGACTGTGTCTCCGTACGGCACAGGTCGATGATGGCCCGGTGCTCGGGGCCGAGCGCGGTGTCGTCGAACATGTTGGGCACGCCCGGGTCGAGCGTGACGAGCGCGATCAGGTCGAAGCGCACCCCTGTGGGGCCGGGTTTGGTGCGTCCGCCCGTCATGGCGTAGGGGCGGACGAGGGGCCCGGCCTCGTTGTCGTACCACTGGCTGCCCGGTTCCCGCAGGGTGCCTGTCGTGTCCTCGGTCATCTGTGCGGACCGCCCTCTCGCCTCATCGGGCGGCGGGCGGCCGCGCCGCTGCTCTCGGCGCTGTGCGGAGGTGCTCGCCCACGCGTTTCACCAACCGTGCCATCTCGTACGCCACCAGGCCTATGTCCGCGGTCGCGGCGGTGAGGACGGCGAGGCAGGAGCCGTCGCCCGCGGCGGCCACGAACAGGAAGCCGTCGTCCATCTCCACCATGGTCTGGCGCACGCCTCCGGCGCCGAAGTGCCGGCCCGCACCCTTGGCCAGGCTGTGGAAGCCTGAGGCGACCGCGGCGAGGTGCTCCGCGTCCTCGCGCCTGAGATCGGTGGAGGCACCCACCGCGAGTCCGTCGTTGGACAGCACCACCGCGTGCCGGACTTCGCCGACGCGCAGCACGAGGTCGTCCAGCAGCCAGTCGAGTTCGCCGGACCGCCGCTCCGCCCTGGTGCCCGGGTCCTTGATCATGTGCGGTCTCCTTCGCTGCTGTCTCTGCCCGTTTCGGGGCCCGGGGCGGCTCCGCGGCCGGGTGACCTGCCGCCGCCGCGCACCCAGCCGTCGCGGTAGGCCGTCATACGGTCCCGTACGGCCTCGGGGGTGCGCTTGTCCTCGTTCCGGGATCCCGCGGTCCGGGCCGGTTCCTCGGGGCGCTGGTCGCGCAGTTGGGGGGCGAGGTTCGCCTGCCGGACGCGCCGTGGGAGGTCGTCGGACTCGTCCGCGTCGCCGGGATCCTCGGGCGGACGGTGCAGTCGCAGGGCGGTGACTCCTGGCGGTGGGGGCTCGGGGGCGTTCTGCGCCGCGGCCGGTGCGGGAGCCACCAGTGCGGGGCGTTCAGCCGATGCCCGGACCGGTTCCTGGGGCGGGGCATCGGCGGGCACGCGCGCGTACTCGCGTTCCTCGGCACGCTCCCGGTCCATGGCGGCGCGCGGTGCACGTTCCGCCGCGCCGCTGTGCAGCAGTGCCGTGGGCAGCAGGACGACCGCGGTCGTGCCGCCGTAGGGCGAGGTCCGCAGGTGCACCTTGATGTCGTGCCGCGCGGCGAGCCTGCTGACCACGAAGAGGCCGAGCCGGTCGCTGTCGAACAGGTCGAGCGCCTCGGACTGTTCGATGCGGCGGTTCGCCTCGGCGAGGGTCTCCTTGCCCATCCCTAGTCCCCGGTCCTCGACCTCCACGGCGTAGCCGTTGCCGACCGGTTCGCCGGTGATGCGCACCCTGGTGTGCGGTGGTGAGAACTGGGCGGCGTTCTCGACGATCTCCGCAAGGAGATGGGTGAGGTCGGCGACGGCGGCACCGGAGACCGACGCCTCGGGCAACTGACGTACCTCCACGCGCGCGTAGTCCTCGACTTCGGAGACGGCGGCGCGGACGACGTTCGTCAGGGAGACCGGCATGCGCCAGGCCCGGCCGGGTGCCGCTCCGGAGAGGATGATCAGGCTCTCGGCGTGGCGCCGCATACGGGTGGTGAGGTGGTCGAGCCGGAACAGGTCGCTGAGTTCGTTCGGGTCGTCGGACCTGCGCTCCATGCTGTCGAGAAGGTTCAGTTGGCGGTGGACGAGGACCTGGCTGCGGCGCGCGAGGTTGACGAAGACGCCCGAGATTCCGCTGGCCAGTTCCGCGCGTTCCACGGCGGCGCGCAGGGCGGCGCGGTGGACGGTGGCGAGGGCTTCCGCGACCTGTTCGGTCTCGTCCTCGGGGGGCGGACCAGGGGGTGCCTCGGCGCGGATGTCGATCTCTTCTCCCGCGCGCAGTCTCAGCATGGCCTGCGGGAGTTTGTGGCGGGCGATCTCCAGGGCGCTGTTGCGCAGGCTCACCAGCTCGACGACGAGGCCGCGTCCGATGCGTACGGAGATCACCAGGGACGCGGCGACTGCGGCGAGGCCGAACAGCACCGCGGCGCCGGCCGGGCTGAGCAGGCCCCGGGTGAAGGGGTCGGCGCGGTCCGCGACGTCGTGGCCCGCGTCCGCCTCGATGGCCCGCATACCGCCCTGCACGCGCGCGTGTGCCTTGGTCCAGACGGCTTCGGGCGCGGCGGCGATCGCCTTGGCGCCGGGGTGGCTGCCGAGCACCTTGTCCTCGACAGCGGCCAGGGCGGCGTACGCGCTGCCTGTCGCGAGGTCCTGCCAGGTGATCCGTTCCGGGCCACGCAGGTCCGGGGCGGTGGCTCCGACGAGGGTGCGGCGGGTCTCCACGGCCCCGGTGAACAGCCGCAGCCGCTGTCCGTCGAGGCTCCCGGCGAGCCGCGCCCCGGCGAGAACGGCGTCCTCCTGGGCCAGTGCCTCTCCGGCGCGGGAGAATTCGAGCAGTACGCGCGCGTCGGAGCCGAGTTCGGCGTCCTGGATGCCGGTGAGCGCGCCGCCCACGGCGAAGGCCGCCGAGATGGTCCTGGTGTACCGCGTGTACGTCTCGGCCCATCCGGTACGGCGGTCGAGCACCGAGGTCCGCAGCGCGCGCAGTTGCTCGACGCCGACGACGAAGGACTCCAGGCGGTCCGCGACTCCGGCGGGCAGTTCCTCGGCGTCGGCGACGGTGTTGCGGTCGCCGAGGCGCAGCTTCGCCACGGCCCGGTCGGTGCGCTCGCCAAGCGTCCTGAGGTCGATGCCGGGGACGGCGGCCGGATCGGTGGCATGGCGTACGGCGACCGTGCGTTCGGCCTGGAGCGCGGCGACGACGACGGCGACCGGGGCGCGCACCTGGGAGTCGACGCGCTGCAACTGCCGCAGCCGGGCGACGTCCTGGGCCGTGGTGACGGTGGCGTACGCCCACAGCGCGAGCAGGGAGACCACCGGCACCATCAGAAGGCAGACGATCTTGGCGCGGACGGTCCCTGGTCGCAGGCGTCGGCGTCCCGCGCGCGTGGGTATCTCGTCGGGCAGGGCTCCGGGGGGCTCCTCGGCGCCTTCGTCGGCCGGCGGACCGGCGTGCGCGCGGCGTCCGCGCACCGGGGGCGGAGGCGCCGGGACGGCGCCGGCTCTGGGGGTCCTACGGGGTGTACGCATGGCCTCCTCGCTCGTGGTGTGGTTCGGACGCTCCTCTAGCGGGCAGCGACGCTCTCGACCGGTCGCTGGGCGGACGCGGATGCCTCGCGCTCTCCGGCGGTCGGCGACAGCGCGACGAACGCCGAGGTCAGGAAGAGATAGGACCCGAGGCCGACGGCGAGGGGGAAGATGAACTGCATCGCCGTGGCCCCGGGCAGCACCTCGCCGGAGGGCGTGACGTCCACGCGCACCGCGAACATCCCGGTGTAGTGCATGCTGCTGACCGCGGCGCCCATGACGAGCGAGGCGACGGTCACCGCGATCGGCGACCTGATGTTCAGCGCCGCCCACAGTGCGGCGGTGGCCGCGACGACGGCGATCACCACGGAGAGCGCGACGAGCGCCGGGTCGTAGTTCACGTCACCGTGCAGCCGTACCGCTGCCATGCCGAGATAGTGCATGCTCGCCACGCCCAGCCCGGTGGTGAGTCCGCCGACGAGGAGCGCGCGGGCGCGGTCGTGCCCGTAGCCGACGGCGAAGACCCCGGTGGAGACGACAGCCATGGCGACGAGAAGGCTGAGGATGGTCAGCGGCACGTTGTAGCGGATGTCGGTGCCGCCGACGCTGAAGCCGAGCATGGCCACGAAGTGCATGGTCCAGATGCCGGTGCCGATCGCGGAGGCCGCGGTGACGAGCCAGTTGCGGCGCGAGCGTCCGGTCGCGCCGAGGGCCCGGACGGTGCAGCGCAGCCCGAGGGCGGCGCCCATGCAGGCCATTACGTATGACAGTACGGGGGTCAGCCAGCCGAAGGCCGCGTGGTCCAGGTGTCCCATGACCACGGGACGCTAGTGGGGGCACGGGAGCACGAAGGGGGCGCATTTCGAAAGGTAGTGAAATATGACAGGGAACTGCGACTGAACGACCGAGTCCGGCTCGAACATGCGCGCCGTGGGCTGCTTCGCGTCCGTGCGGGATCATGCGGAACATGAGCGACGACCACACACACGTCCAGGAATTCTTCACCGCCCGCGCGGCCGACTGGGACCGCAGGTTCCCCGACGACGGGCCCGCCTACTCAGCCGCGGTGGCCGAGTTGGGGCTGCGCGAGGGCGCCCGGGTGCTGGACGCGGGCTGTGGCACCGGGCGCGCTCTGACACCGCTGCGTGCCGCCGTGGGGCGCTCCGGAGTGGTCCTGGGAGCGGATCTGACTCCGGCCATGCTGGAGGCCGCGGGACGAGCCGGGCGGGGCCTCGACGGGCAGTTGCTGCTCGCTGACGTGTCAGCCCTTCCGCTGCGCTCGGAGTCGCTCGACGCGGTGTTCGCGGCAGGTCTGATCGCGCATCTGCCGCATCCTGCCGAGAATCTGCGGGAACTCGCGCGCGTGGTGCGCCCCGGCGGCACCCTGGCACTGTTCCACCCGATCGGCAGGGCCGCGCTCGCCGCCCGACAGGGTCGCCGGATCACCCCGGAGGATCTGCGCGCGGAGGCCAACCTCGGTCCGCTCCTGGCCGGTTCCGGGTGGCGCATGACGTCGTACGTGGACGAGGACGCCCGGTTCCTGGCACTGGCTGTCCGGACGGTCTGACCCGGGCCGTCAACGGCGTACGGAGCCCATCACCCGCGCATGCCCTCTTCTGCCGCCGGAACTCCAACCCTACGTTGGTAGGAGCAGATGAACGATCAACCATGGCAACCACACAGGGGGAGGGTGGTCCACATGTTCGGCGGAATCCATAAATCGTTCACCAGATTTCTCCGTTCCTGGCGCTCGGAAGTGAGCGCGGGACAGGAGAGGCGCACACACAATCTCTTCGAGGCCGCTGCCGTGTACGTGTCGGCATGCGCGGAGGACGACCAGGATCAGATGGACGAGGCGGTGGCCTGGGTGTCCCCGGAGGCGTTGTCCTTCGGGGTGAACGAGCTGGCGTGCCGTGCCGTCATCGCGCTGGCCAGGGAGCGCGACGAGTCGCCGCGGACGGTGGCCAGGGATCTCCTCGGACTCCCAGCCACCTGACCGAAGCAGGCACATCCGGTCGATTCCTCCCTGTCCGGCGGGAAAACAGCAGCTCCGGGTGGGGTGGGAGTCGTGACAAGGGCCTTCCGCTCGGATTAGGGTGCGCGCCGATGGACGAACCGATGGGGAGGCTGGGATGGCAGAGACGGACGAGGAGGCCGTCGCCGCCGAGGACGACGCGCTCTATGTGCTCACGGCGGTGCTGCTGACGCCCGCGCAGTTCCCGAGCGTGCTGGGCGACGACTATCCGGAGGCCTGTGCGGCGCTCGGCCTCGCGCCGTTCGCCGACGGGTACGGGCTCGTACTCGGCCAGGACGGCGACGGCGCGCGGTGGACGGTGGTCATCGACGACGTCTCCCTGGTCGCGGTCGCGATCGCTTCGTGGGACTGCGGAATGGAGTACGACCTGTCCCCGGAGGAGCACACGGTCGTCGCCGCCCTGCCGGGCTGGCCCCTCGCGGTCGCCGTCGCGGCTCCGGATGTGCCCGCCCCGCACGACCCGGGCCCCGAACTCACGGACCGGCCGCCGCTCGCTCCGCCGGACACCTCCGCCTGGGGCCCGGCCCAGCGGCGTCTTGGCGCCGACGAGATCGCGCTCCAGTGGGCGACCTGGCGGGAGCAGCTCAGCGACGAGGACTTCACCCCGCCGGGCGGCAGGTCCGCGACACCCGAGGCATCCGGGGGCGAGCCGGACGGCGCCGAGCCGGACACGGACCAGGTCGCGGAGGCGGCCGACCCGGCCGAGGACACCGTGAACGGGGCCGAAGGCACCGTGAACCGGCCCCGTGCCGGGATCCGCCGCGTCCTCGCGGAGGCACGCGCGTACGTGGAGACGCCTCCGCCCCTCGGCCGCGTCCGCTCCTCCTTCGCTCCGGGCGAGGCGCGGACACTGCGTGCCGACGGTCCCGGCTGGTCGATGGTGGCCAGGACCGACGACATCGCCTTCGTCCTGCTCGACGACGAGCCCGGAGAGGTACTGCCGGTGGGCCGGGGCCCGGAACTGCCCGGCCTCCTCGAAGCGCTCGACAAGATGGCCGTACGCCCCAGTTGAGCCCCGCCCGGACACCTGTGGTTCCGGGCGGAGTTCAGCAGGTCGGGGTGTCAGCCGGGGTGAGGCGCGGGCTGCACCGGGTCGCGGCGCCTCAGCGGCCGATCTCCTTGCGTGAGACACGGCGCAGCCTGCGCCGCTGTGCGGGGTCCAGCGTGAGATAGGCGGCCGCCGGGACTCCCAGCACTATCAGCAGCGCGGCCCACCACGGCAGCCAGAACAACAGGATGATCCCGACTGCCACGCCCCCTGCGGCGATCTTCGCGTTCCTCGACATGAGTGTCGCCTCCTTCGCGGCCACGGCCGCTCTCTGCTCTGAAAACGGGTCCGCGCCTCCCACGGTTCCGGACCGCGACCCTGAGACGTCCCTGAGACGCGACCCTTAGATACCCCTGAGGGGCTCTCCCACCTCGTACATGTGACGCAGGGCCTGCCGGTACGAGTCGACGAGCCCCGTCTCCGTATAGGGAATACCCATCTCACGGCAGTAGGCGCGCACCGTCGGCTGGGCGAGCCTCAGATGGGGGCGGGGCATGCTCGGGAAGAGGTGGTGCTCGACCTGGTAGTTGAGGCCGCCGAGGAACCAGTCGGTCAGGGCGCTGCCGCGGACGTTGCGCGAGGTGAGCACCTGGCGGCGCAGATGCCCCCAGCGCTCGCCGTCGGGGTCGGGCATCTCCATGCCCTTGTGGTTGGGCGCGAAGGCCAGGCCCAGGTGGAGGCCGAGCAGCGCCTGGTGGACGGCGGCGAAGGCGAGTGCCTGGCCGAGGGAGAGGGAGGTCAGCAGCAGCATCGTGTACGCGGCGACGTGGGTCACCAGAAGGACGGCCTCCATGGCCCGTTCCCGGGGCGCCTGTCGGCGCAGGTCCCTGAAGCCGGAGATCTTCAGGGCGATGCCTTCGAGGAGGGTGAGCGGGAAGAAGAGCCAGGCCTGATTGCGGGTGAGCCAGCGCCGGAAGCCGGTGCGATGCCGTGCCTGTTCGCCGGTGAAGACCAGGACGTCGGCGACGACGTCGGGGTCCTTGTCGATGTGGTTGGGGTTGGCGTGGTGGCGGTTGTGCTTGTCGCAACACCTTGACAGATGTGACTTCACTGCCCTGAGTGTCATTGGAGGTGAGATCCACTAACGCGTCACCCCACACCAGCCAACCAATTCCCGCATCCTACCCCCGCCGACCAGCGGAGAACATTAGGCTTACGTCGTGAGTATCCTAAACTGGTGCCAGTTCACGATTACCTGCATCCTGGCCTCATTCGCCTCTGTTGCACTAACCAGATTTGCGAGCTTTTTTGCCACAAATTTCGCTCGCAGCTTCCCCTGGTACAGGAGGGGAACCGTAATAGAACCTCTCCTGTGGCTCGATTTCCGACGTGCAGCGCCTGCCGCCAGGGTTCGACTGGCCTGCCGCACCTTCGGAGTGCGATTTTCAATCCCTGGCCCCACTTTGAACCGAAAGAGCAAGGAGGGCTTTACGGCCCTCAATTCGTTTCCCCTGTCATCAATATTGACGCTATTTTACCTGCCTGCGGCCTCTTTCGTCGCCTCCACCCTTTTGGCGCGCCCACTCATTCAAGCCGCTTACGAGTCACATTTCCAAGACATTCCCCATAGAGAGAAATTCTATCTCGCGATTGCCCTTTTCACCTTCGCCTGCTTCTGGTGGCCGCTCGAATTGCGCAGGATTAGAGCCGTAATATCAGAAGAGAGCCATCGGATAGCCTTCTTCCTTTGCTGTCGATCTATTATCGTCTGCTACCGCGCATCTCAAGGAAAATCAACCCTCCTCTATCTCGACAGTCGAATTCACCGTCTCGGACTCGCTCTTATTCGGTTCGGGAAGTCTGGCGTTCCGCGGGCAAGCCCGGCACGGAGACAACGATTCCTGGAGCACACCACACGTGTAAGCGCCGCCCTAGACGCCCGCACTGAGCGACTTTTCACCGACGGCACCGACGCCATTCCTGACCTCATTAAGTTTCTGACAGGAATCCTAGAAAGACTCGCAGAAGAGAAATGGCTCAACATCATAGACGATCACGAACTCCCCGCCTATCAACAGCCTTCAGTCGAGGAAGTAGATCAGGAGGTACGTAAGGCGGATGGTCGCGTCGTCCTCCTAGGCGCCACAGCCGCAGCCGTTATGGTCGGCGTCCTGATCAGCATCGGCATTCCGGCGGGGGCCGTCATTCCGGGCGCACTGATCTTCCTGTTGGGGCCTGCAACTGTCTGGGGAAGTAGGAAAATCGGCAGCCCACGAGAAATGCTCGACTCAATTCGTGGCGGCGTAGCTCAGGCAGCAGAGCCACAACCGGCCGGAACCACGTATCCACCAGCGATCGGCAACACTGCCGTTCCTCCTTCTCCCGCCCTCGCTAATTCAGCGAGTCCTGCACCACCCGGCCACAATCCGCATCCTTAGCCCTTCGAACGGCTCAGAAGGGGAGTTCGGGCGTTGCTGTCCCTCGCTTGATAGCCATGACCCTCTCGTGGAAGTCGCGTGTAGAAGACTCCCGTGGGTACCGGGAGCGGAGCTCCTTGTCCAGCTCATCGGCGACTAAAAGCAGGGATGGCAAGGACTTTCGGTCGGCCGTAAGTGCTGTTGTTCCCATACCTACGGCTTGTTCTATGTCGCCAGTACGTGCGGCAGCAACCCCGAGTGTGAGACGGGCCTCTGCCGCACGCATGGGGGAGATCTCGGTACCGTCCGGGCCCGTGCTGATCCGGATCACTGAGCGGGCGTGAGTGGCGGCGCGTTCGTCGTCTCCGAGGAGGCGGTAGGCGTCCATCTCGTAGAAGTCCCACTTGTCCGGGTCGATGATGAAGTGGTGCTCGGGGTGATCCGGGCGGGGTAGCCGGTCCAGGCGGGCGCGTCCGGCGTCCAGGGAATCGCGGACCAGGCGGGCGTCTCCCATGCGGGCGGCGGCGCGGGCCTTGTGGGCGTACAACTGCACGCCCACGGAGTGTGTCTGGTCGGCGATGTGTCCGGCTTCGACGGCTTGCAGCATGTCTTGCCAGCGGCTTTGGGTGAGGGCGAACCAGGCCTCGATCTCGAACGCCCATGCCTTGATCTCGCCGTGTCCGGCCTCGTCGCCGATCCGCAGGGCGGCGGCCTTGCTGAGGTTGGCGGCCTCACGCTGCCCCCGGTCGTACTGCACGCACGCGTTCAGCAGGAAGAGCCAGCCTGCGTCGACGAGAAGTTCCCGGTGCTGGCGCAGGGTCATCCTGCCTTCGAGCTGCTTGGTGACGTACTGCAAGCCGTTGCGGGTGCGCTCGTGCAGGTAGTCGGCGTCGGCGTACGGGTAGGCGCGGGCCAGTTGATCGATGCCCTGCTCGATCGATTCCAGGGCGGCGCTGTTGATGCTGGACATCTCCGTGCGCCGCAGCAACTCGGCGATGTCCCAGAGACCCGCGCCGCCCTCGGCGATCAAGGTGCTGGGGTCCTCCGGCGCGGAGACGCTGGCACTCCGGGCTAGTTCCCAGGGGCGTGGTGCGAGTCCTGCGAGGTGGCCGGGGATGCGTAGCCCGTCCACCACTTCGAGGATCTTGCGGTGCTGGGTGATCCGTGGGCGTGTGCCCTTGCCGTCGGTCTCCGGCCGGGCCATGAGGCCGATGTGCTCGCGCTTGTAGCCGACGGCTTCGGCGATCTTGGCGTAGCTGATCTTTCCGTGCAGTCGGGCGAGTCTGAAGACTTCGCCGAAGTCGTGGTTGGCGACTGCCGACCGTACGTCCGCGCGTTCGAGGACGTGTGGCGGTAGAGCTGCCGGTGTCGGTGCTGCTTCGGTCATCTCACTTCCCCATCGTGATTGACCTGACGATTCGTCTCTTCCGATCTTCACTTCGTGCCCGTCTCGCGAGTGTACCCACGAGGGGGGTCCCCAAGAGGGGGGAGCGACAGGCGATGCATACGGTGCACCCTCGGTCCACCCTGCCGGGAGGGCCTCGGCAGGCGTGACCTGAGACGGTGGTTCATGTCATGGACGTGAGGGGAGTTCGGCAGCATGAGCACTTGGCGGTGCCTCCTCCGCGCCGTCGCTCGGAGCATGACCCGTCGACTGGGCACTTCAGGGCTCTGACGCTCTTCGCCGAGTCGCCGGACTGCGGCAAGGCGGCGCGGGACATGGTCCGCTCGTACCTCCATACCTGGAAGCTGCCGCACGCGATCGACGACGCGGAACTCATCGTGTCGGAGCTGGTCGGCAACGTCGTGCATCACGCGGTGCCGGACCGTCAGCTTGCCTTGCCGGGTGCCGCACGGCGTATCGACGTGTCGCTGATGACGTATCCGGAGTTGCTGGTCATCGGTGTTGGGGATGAAGACTCGGCTCCGCCTGAGCTGGCGGCGGGTGAGGTCATCTCGCCCGACCTGGCGGGTGACTTCTCTGAGGCGCTGTTACCGGACCGGGGCCGTGGGCTGCTGATCGTTCAGCGCCTGGCCGATGCGGTGTGGTGGTCGCCGGGGAGCAAGGGCGGCAAGCACGTGTGGGCCCGCCTCGACCTCGAACGGCTCTGGTCCGAGAGATGGGGCTGACAAGCGCCGGGTCACTGTGCCGCTCTGCTCCCTTGCTTGCGGGAGCAGAGAGTGACCCGGATACGGGCCGGATGTGACCTTCCCCGGCCCACGGGGCGCGGCCTCTTGGATTGGGCCACCGGGTTCCCCACCCGGTACCAAGGGGCCGCGCTTCACAACCGAAAACGCAAGACCGGACCACCCCCGCGCCTGGAAGCTACCGGGGTGGTCCGGAAGGGAGTACAGCGACCCCCGGTGCCTGATGGTACCGGGGTCGTTGTGCTGTGCATCCGCCCTGGACCAAAGAGAGTTGACGATCTGTTATCTGGACCAGGACAGAGGTGGGCACATTGACTGGCGCTGGCGAGAACTGGCTGAGCGACGGAATCGACGACTCGGGGCCGGACTGCGGGCTCTGGGTGCCCGGTGTCGACTACGTGGGGGCGTGGCGGGCCGCGCTGGAGTCTGCCGACCGTTTGAACCGGGCGTTCCTCGGTGCCGGGTTCGAACTGTCAGAGATGCGGGCCGTTGCCTCGACGAACGAGGACGGACGCGGCGTGGTCCGGGTGACGGGCTGGCCCGACGCGGTGGAGCGGCTCGCCGGGTTCCTGGAGTCGCACCCTGGCGACGGTGCGGCATGAGGAGCGTTCTCCCTGGTGGGTGGTGCGGGTGGGCACGTCGCCGGCCGCAGAGACTTTGGGCGGGAGCTGCCATGGGGCGAGTGAACAGGGGGCCTTACGCTCGCCAGCGGATCGGGCAGGCCTTGGAGCTGCCCGCAATAGCCCGATCGGCCCCCTGTTCTTCGAGGCTCGCCCCATGGTGGCTGCCTAAAGTCTCGGAGGCCGTCGACCCCCAGCCCACCACACCCCGGCCCGCGAAGGTCGGTCGACGCATCGGCTCCTTGTGCGTGCTGCGGTGTGGGGCGTCGGGCGTCCGGACGGGATCGGCGGCCACGCCGCACGCCCGTCCGGGGCGGCCGGGCGCCCCGGCGCGCCGCAGGCGCGCCCTTGAGGAAGTGAAGACGTATTCGACCGATGCCCGTTGCCACTCAGGCGCGGGTGCGCCGGGTGGGCTGCTTGTCGGCGGTGATCCGGTAGGCGAGTTCGGCACGGTCCGCCCCGGAGCGCAGCTCTTCGAGGAGCAGCGGGCGGCCGTCGGTGCCGTGCGTCACACGGGCCAGGAGCAGGACCGGGGTCGCGTCCGGCAAGCGGAGCGTGGTCCGCTCGTCGGGAAGTGGCATGCGGGCGCGGACGCTCTCTGTCCAGGACAGCTTGTGCCCCTCCTGGGTGAGCAGCCCGTAGATCTCTGCCGGGCGCGTGGACGGCTCCTCGGCGAGCAACGGGATGGCTTCGGCGGTCGTGAAGGGGATCAGCGTGCGGTGCATGACGCGCGTCCCGGAGCCGGGGTCGATCAGGAGACGGTCACATCCGAACAGGGCCTCTTCCTCGCCGAGTTGGAGGAAGCGGCCTGCGTCCTTGGTGGTGCGGGTGCGGTAGGTGCTCGGCTCTTCGACTTCGTCCCAGGCATCGCCGTTGGGCATCGTGAACGTGCCGTCGGTGGTGCGGGTGATGCGGCGTTCGAGGGTGAGGGCGGGCTGTCCGGCGGAGCGGACGAAGCTGCCCTTGCCGTGGCGGACGTCGATCAATCCTTCCGCGCGCAGGGCGGCAACCGCGTTGCGGACGGTGGGGCGGGATACGCCGTAGCGGGCCATGAGCTGGGCCTCGGACGGCAGCAAGGAATCAGGCTCGAACTCGCCCGACAGGATCGCTTCCCGGATGGCGGCGGCCACCTGCTGGTAGAGGGCTCCGGGGCGCTGGATCTCCGACATGGCGGCATCTCCGGGTTCAGGTCGTAGTCACGTCGCACGCGCGACATCACTCGTCAGCATAAGTAGTTGCACCCTCGCCGTACAGCACTTCATAGTCATCACTCGTAAGGACAAGTGACGTCTGAATATGTCAGGCGTCCTGACTGGCCAGGGAGGCCACAGACATGCAGTCCATTCCCGTGGACACCGGGCGGCTCGGCGTACTGCGGTGCGCCATCGCCCCCGAAGCAAAGATCAGCAACCAGGAGACGCAGGAAGTCAAGAAGGACCGGGACGGCAACCCCGTCTACACCGTCGCCGTCACCGTGCGGCAGGACCGGCGGCGGATCTCCGTCATCGAGATCGCTGTCACCGGCGAACCCAAGGGCATCGAGGAAGGGATGATCCTCAAGGTCACCGGGCTGACCGCGTTCATGTGGGCGATGGGCGACCGGCACGGCGTCAGCTTCCGCGCCGACACCATCACCCCCGTGACCGGCGCCTTAAAGGCCGGTGGTGCGTGATGACCAGCACCCTCGTTCTCGCTCTCGCCCTTGGGCTGTTGGTGCTCGTCTGGGTGCTGGGCGGCGGTGATCTGCTGCGGCGGCATCGCCCGGTCTGGCACTGGTACCTCGCCGGATACCCGGCCGCTGCGTGGCGGGTGGTATTCACCTGGCGCAAGGTCACGATGCTCACCGACCTTGCCGTCTCCCGTCGTCCGTCGCGCGGGCTCCTCGGTGACCTGATCGTCAAGGGCGATCCGCTGCGCCCGGTGGCACCCCGGATCTCGTTCCCTCGTCCGACGCGTGCCGGGCTGACCGTGATCGTGCGGCTGCACGCGGGCCAGACCCCGGCCATGTACCTCAAGGCGGCCGATGCCCTCGTACACGCGTGGAAGGTCCACGCGGTACGGGTCACCTCGCCCCAACGAGGGCTGGTGCTGCTGACGGCCACGGCCACCGATCCGCTGGAACGCCCCGGCCTGGCCACTGCCCCGACTGCGCTTCTCTCCGCCCTCATCGGGGTGCTGGAGAGCGGGAGCGCGTGGGTGATGGATCTCCTGGTGGTGCCGCACTGGCTGATCGCCGGGGCCACCCGGTCGGGCAAGTCCACCCTGCTGGCCCGGCTCATCGCCCAACTCGCCCCGCAGCACGTCGCCCTGGTCGGCATCGACTGCAAGGGCGGCATGGAACTCGGCCTGTTTGCACAGAGGTTGAGCGCGCTGGCCACGAGTCGGCGTGAGGCGGTCGCGGTGCTCGCCGCGCTGGTGGTCGAGATGCAGGACCGGATGAGCGTCTGCCGGACGGCCGGGGCCCGATCCATCTGGGAACTGCCTGTCAGGTTCCGGCCCGTACCGGTCGTCGTGATCGTCGACGAGATCGCGGAACTCTACCTGTCCGACGGCAGACGCGAGAGCAAAGCCGAAGCCGAACAGTGCTCCACCCTCCTGCTACGCCTGGCCCAGCTCGGCGCCGCCCTCGGCATCCACCTGGTCGTCGCCGGACAACGCGTCGGCTCCGACCTCGGCCCCGGCGTCACCGCACTGCGGGCCCAACTCGGCGGACGCATCTGTCACCGGGTCAACGACCCCGGCACCGCCGAAATGATCCTCGGCGACCTCAACAAGGACGCCGTGGCCGTGGCTCAGTCGATCACCGCGCAGGAACAGGGCGTGGCCGTGTGCACCGGACCGGACGGCGGCTGGAACCGCGCACGCTCCCACCTCACCCCCACCCAAGAAGCCGTCGCGGTCACCCGCAAGCACGCGGGCCTGGTGCCCGAACTGCCCACCGTCACCCGCGCGCTCGCCGCTCTCGAAGGAGACTCCCAATGATCAGCACAGGTGCCGCCGTGTCCCTCGTCGTGGTCTTCGGGATCATCACCTTCCTCCTCGTCCGCTCCCGCGACGTCCGCGCCTGGGAGGCCGTCTGCATCGCCCTGTTCGGCCTCTACCTCGGCCAGACCCCCGTCAGCCTCACCATCAACGGCTTCGTCACCTGGGTCCTCAGCGGCTTCTCCCACTTCTAGACACAGCAGAAAGGGACGTACGGCATGCCCATGCGCCGCGTGAGATGCACCGTCTGCAAGGGCGACGGAGCACGCAAGACCTGGACCGGACGACTGCGCCGCTGCCGCGTCTGCCGGGGCACCGGAACCATCCGCTGAACCCGGCCAACCCACCCCAACTCCCCAACCAACAAGGAGTGATCCCCATGACCCACGCTGCGCCACCCACCCCCATCCGAGCCGCTACGGCGGCCCACCCCGGAAGGTCACCACCATCACCCCCGAGCACATCGCCCCGGCCGACAGGCGCGCCGTCCTCGACCGCACGGCGCGCCTGCGCCAACTCCCCGAAACAGACCGAGACGCCCTCCGCATCGCCCAACACCCCCAATTCGCCCGCTGGCTGGAGCAGATCGCGGCCACGGGTGGGTGCGCTCACCCGGTCCACCTGTCCGGGGCAACGACGACTCTGGACGCGAAGACCGGCGAGATCCTCCGCCACTACGACACCCGCACCGAACCGGGCGAACGCCTCCTCGTCCGCTGCCGCAACCGACGCGCCACCGTCTGCCCGGCCTGCTCACGCCTCCACGCGGGCGACACCTACCACCTCGTCCGCGCGGGCCTCCTCGGCGGCAAGAACATCCCCACCACCATCCGCAACCGCCCCCGCCTCTTCATCACGCTGACCGCACCTTCGTTCGGGCCGGTGCATCATGCCGGGGACAATCGGTGCCGCCCCCGCCGCGATGGAGGCAACTGCGCGCACGGTCGCTCTATCGGCTGCGGGGTCGTCCACGTCCCGGACGCTCCTGTCGTAGGCCAACCTCTGTGTTCCGACTGCTACGACTACACCGGACACGTGCTCTGGCACGCCCACGCGGGCATCCTGTGGGACCGCTTCACCCGCGACGTACGCCGACACCTCGCCACCTCGGCAGGCCTCGTCCAGTCCCACTTTCCCCAGCACGCCCGACTGTCCTTCGCCCGCGTCGCCGAATACCAGAAGCGCGCTGCTGTCCACGTGCACGCCGTGGTCCGCCTCGACGGCCCGGCCGGACCCAACGACCAACCCCCGCTCTGGGGCACCACCAAGCAACTCACCGACGCGGTACGCGCAGCCGCCCAACGGGTTCTGGTCCGCACCCCCTACAGCCCCGCCGTCGGAGAACTCGCCCTCCGCTGGGGTGCCCAGCTCGATACTCGCCCTCTGCACACCGACGGCGACGGAACCGATGACGACGCCGTGGCCGCGTACATCGCCAAGTACGTCACCAAGGGAGCCAGCGACACAGGTGCCGGCCACGACCACAGGCTCACCACCTTGCAGGGCATCGATGCTGCCCACGTGTCCGACCACGTCCGCACCCTGATGCGTACAGCCTGGCTCCTCGGCAGCCTCCCCGAGTACGGGCCGCTCCGCCTCCGCACTTGGACCCACACCCTCGGCTACCGAGGACACATCCTCACCAAGTCCCGCGCTTACTCGACGACATACGCCGCGCTGCGCGCCCAACGCGCCGAACACAAAGGTCATGAATCCGTGCCCGGCACAGTGACCGATGGGCACTGGCGCTACGTCGGCTCCGGCCACACGCCGGGGGCCGCGCTCATCGCCGCTGGGATCGCCGCAGATCTCGCCGCCAGTCGTGAGGCCGCGCGGGAAGAGCTGGCTGCGGAGAGGAGCGGGCTGGGTGCCTCGTCCGGGTGACCCCGTAGAAGATCCGGACATGGCCTGGGCGCGAGCGCACGCGCGTAAGGCTCCCCGCTGGTCTGATGCCAAATGGCGCAGGATCAACGCCGCTCTGGGCCTGGAGGTGTCCACGAACGACAGGGCCCGTCACCATCGCCGTGCGACGTGACGGGCCCGCGTGTGCTGGTCCTCCCCTACTCCTCGGCGTAGATCGGGACCAGGCGATCTCTCAACGGCACCTTGCTGCCCCTGCCTACGGGGAGAACGACCAGGGCCGTCAAGGTGCGCTCGACGTAGGCTCGGCGCTCCACCAAGGTGATCCCGTCCCGACGCCATTCCTTGTCCATGTCAACGGGCTTGCCGTGAGCAGCAAGGGTCTTGCGCTGCCAGGCGTTGCGGTCCTTCGTCAGACGTCGCTCATCGGCCTCGTACTCGGCCAGATCGGCGTAATACCTCTCTGCGCTGATCTGCCGGTTCCGCCGGGCCTGCTTGAGGTCCGCGATGTCCTCACGGACGTTGGCCAAGTCCGCCTCCTTCGACCAGGTCTGCGGGGCCACGGTCGCCTCCCGCGCGGCGGCCTCCTCCTCGTACTTGGCGATCACGAGCTTGCCGATCAACTCGTCGGTCTCCGGTCCGCCGATCTTGATGCCCCCGCAGCCTCGGCCGGTCGACTTGCCGTGACAGCCGTAGTAGAAATACCCCTCTGGCTTCCCCTGACTCCGTGCCGCCTTGAGCGCGCGTAGTAGTGCGCCGCAGCCTTCCTTGCCGCATCGGAGCGTCCCTGTTCCCAGGTACGTCCGGGTGTTGTGTCCGGTGCCTCGGATCGGCCCCTCGCCGATGATCGCGAGCAGAGCTTGCCATTCGGTCACCGTGAGGATCGGCTGCCACTGCCCAACTACCGGCTTGCCCTCGTCGTCCTGGGCGACGGCGATATGACGCGTCTCTCGTCCGGTCTCCGGGTCGATGTCGGAGATCGTGTATGAGCGGTGACCGCACAGACGGGGGTTCCTCATCAGTTCCTTGAGGACAGCGCGTGTCCAGCGATTCCCTCGGGGAGTCGTGATCCCCTCGCGGTTCCACTCAGCGATGATCCCGTGCCAGGTGGCTCCCTCGATCAACCGACGGGCCGCGTCCCGCAGTAGCTTCGCCTCCTCGGGGTGCAGTGTCCGTTTGTCCTCCTGCCAACCGAACGGGCGTGAACCGCCAACCGGGATGCCCTGCTCGCGCAACGCCTTGTGCTTGCGCCGGACCCTGCGGGCCGTGTCGGCGGACTGCTTGTTGGCCATGGTCACCAACACGCGGGCCATGGCGCGGCCGTTGTCCGTCAGAAGATCCAACGTGCCTGTGATGTCGATGATCGGCCGGTGGTGGTGTTCCACTACCTCTATGGCGTCCTCAAGGTGGCGGGGATCGCGGGTGAGGCGGTCGATGTCATAGACGATCAGACCGTCAACGCGTTCGCCGTTCGGCGCGATACCGCGCTTGAGGTCCTCCAACGCTCCCTCGAACACGGGCCGGATCACTCGGTATGCGGTACGGCCGTCCGGGAGGCGGACCCTCCTTCGCTTCCACGCTGAGGTGTCGGGCTCCATGTACGTGTGGACGTACCGGCCTCCTCGGCTCTCCACGAACCGGCGGCCGTCCTTCTCCTGCTCCTCCGTGCTCTTGATGTCCCGCCCGGTCATCGGCACGAAGCGGTGCTTGTCCGACGAATCGTCGGCTAAGTCGTCTCCCTCGATCTCCTCGGTGGAGAGCCGGGCCAGACCGGCCCAGTTCTGTCCTTCCAAGTCGCCCCAGTGGGCCCGCTGTACGTCATCAGTCATACCTAAAAGCTACATCTGACTATGCGTTGGTCGATCCACCAGGAATAGCTCATCCCCAGCAGCAGGTCGGCGTGGACCAGGCCGATCGCACGTCCTACGGGCTTGTTGCCGGTGATCTGGGAGTGGCCCGCGTCGTGGCCTATGAAGGCGGTGCGGGCGCAGAACACGGCGAGCGGCGGTGCGAGGAGCAGGACCCACCAGGAGCTCCCGATCAGCACGATGCCGGTGACGATGCCGGCCAGCGCGAGCAGGTTGCCGAGGATACCGAGGGCGTACCAGGTGTGCCGCCGTTCCAGCAGGCCCTGCCCTCTGATGGTGCGCAGGAGCGGGGCGAAGTCGCTGCCGCCGGACTGCGCGGCGGGAGACCCCGGAGGTTCGGCGGCAAGGGCGGCGGTCTGGGACATGGTCGGTCTCCGGCTCTCTTCGGGCATCGGGCTGACCTGAGGAAACGTACGAAGCGGACACCCTCGGCGACCATGGCGCCACCACCCGTGTCCGTGCGGGGGAAATCCCCGCCGCCTCGAGGGGGTTGACGGCACCCTTCCGGCAAAGTGACCTGGGTCATGACTCGGCCATGCCGGGTTGGACTTCGGGGTGCTGTACCCTCGGCGACCCGGACCCCGGTAGTCAAATTTGAGGAATGCGGCCATCGCTGTGCAGAGGATTCCCGCGGCAACACCGTCCGAGATCTCCGAACTGGCCCGCTGCTGTGCCGTGTTCGTGCCCGCCGATCCTGCCCGCACCGGCACGGTCGCGTTCTGGCGGCCCGACGGCGACCCACCGCCCGCAGTCGCCGCAGGAACCGTCGACGAGCTGACCGTTGTCCTGCCGGGCGAGCACGGTGTCGAGCGGACACGGGTGACCGCCGTCCTCCTCCCGGTGCGTGCGGCGCTGCCGGTCCTCACGCGCGCGCGTGCCGCCGCGCAGGCCCATCGGGCCACGGCGTTCTGGGGTACGGCCGCCGTTCTCGCCCTGCAACTGGCCGCGCGCGGGCTGCTGTTGCCCGGTCTGTCCGCGCGGGACCATGACGCCTGGCGGGCCGGTCCGCTGGGCGCGCAGGACGTGGAGCGGGTCCGCGAACTCGCCGCCGCGATGCCCCCGGACGCACACGCCGTGCCATCGGAGGGCACGGAGCCGCCCCGGCTGCCCGACCCGGAGCGACTGCTGCGCGCGTTCCTGGACGCGGTGGCCGACGCGCTGCCCCGCTCCCCCGCAGCCTCTCTCGCCACGGGCGGGGCCGCCTACGCGGTGCGCGAACCGCAGCACGTGCCGGAGCAGCGTGCGTGGGCCGCCGAGGTCGCCGCCGGGCACGACGCGGGCGTACGGATCTCGCTGCGGATCGAGGTACCGGGGCTGGCGTCCGGCGAACCGGACGAGACGGCTCTCCGCTTCCGGGCCGTGCTCCAGGTGCACAGCGTGAGCGAGCCGGGGCTCGTCGCGGACGCGGCCGAGGTGTGGGCCGGGACCGGCGGCTCCGCCTTCGGCCCGCGCGCGCGAATGGACGCCCTGCTCGCGCTGCGCCGCGCGGCCCGGACCTGGCCGCCGCTGACACCCCTGCTCTCGGCGGCCGTGCCGGACGCCGTCGAACTGGCCGCCGAAGAGGTCACCGAGCTGCTCAGGGAGGGCGCCCGCGCGCTGTCCGCCGCCGGGGTCGAGGTGCACTGGCCCAAGGAGCTGGCCCGCAAGCTGACGGCCCGTGCGGTGGTCGGCCCGCCCGACGACGACACGAGTCCCGGGAGGGCCGCGTCGGACACCCCGTCGTTCCTGTCCGCCGACGCGCTGCTCGCCTTCAACTGGTGGTTCGCCCTGGGTGACCAGCAGCTCACGCGCGAGGAGTTGGACCGGCTCGCCGAGGCGAACGGCCCGGTGGTGCGGCTGCGCGACCAGTGGGTCCTCGTCGATCCCGGGGAGGTCCGCCGCGCCCATGCGCAGCAGGACCGCAAGGTCACGCCTGTCGACGCCCTCAGTGCCGCCCTGACGGGCTCGACGGAGGTCGACGGACGCCGGGTGGAGGTGCGGCCCACCGGGTGGCTGGCGGCCCTGCGGGACCGTATCTCGGACCCGGAGGCACAGGACCCGGTCGGTCAGCCGGCCGCTCTCGCCGCGCCCCTGCGCGACTACCAGCTGCGGGGCCTGAACTGGCTCGCCCGGATGACCTCGCTGGGGCTCGGCTGCTGTCTGGCCGACGACATGGGCCTCGGCAAGACGATCACCCTGATCGCGCTGCATCTGCACCGGCAGACCGACGAGTCGGCAGCGGGACCCACCCTCGTCGTCTGTCCGACGTCCCTGATGGGCAACTGGCAGCGCGAGATCGAGCGGTTCGCGCCCGGTACGCCCGTACGCCGCTTCCACGGGTCGCGGCGCAGCCTGGAAGCCCTGGTCGACGGCGAGTTCGTGCTCACGACCTACGGGACGATGCGCCTGGACGCGCGTCGGCTGGCCGAGGTGCCGTGGGGCATGGTCGTGGCGGACGAGGCACAGCACGTCAAGAACCCGTACTCGGAGACGGCCCGGGAGCTGCGGTCCATCGGTGCACGCGCACGCGTGGCGCTCACCGGTACTCCCGTGGAGAACAACCTGTCGGAGCTGTGGGCGATCCTCGACTGGACGACTCCGGGGCTGCTGGGCCGGCTCGGCACCTTCCGGTCGCGGTACGCGCAGTCCGTCGAGGGCGGTCAGGACCCGGCCGCCGCGGAGCGTCTGGCCCGGCTCGTACGGCCGTTCCTGCTGCGGCGGCGCAAGTCGGATCCGGGGATCGCTCCCGAGCTGCCGCCGAAGACGGAGACCGACCGTGCCGTGTCGCTCACCAAGGAGCAGACAGGGCTGTACGAGGCCGTGGTGCGGGAGACCCTGGCGGAGATCTCCGGCGCCGACAACATGGCCCGGCGCGGGCTGATCGTGAAGCTGCTGACCGGCCTGAAGCAGATCTGCAACCATCCGGCGCAGTTCCTCAAGGAGGACCGGCCGAGGATCGTGGGCCGCTCCGGGAAGCTGGAGCTGCTGGACGAGCTGCTGGACACCATCCTCTCCGAGGGGGCGAGCGTTCTGGTCTTCACCCAGTACGTACGGATGGCGCGGCTCCTGGAACGGCATCTTGCGGCACGCGGAGTGCCCACGCAGTTCCTCCACGGTGGCACGCCGGTCCCGGAACGCGAGGCGATGGTGGAGCGTTTCCAGGAGGGTGAAGTACCGGTCTTCCTGCTGTCGTTGAAGGCCGCGGGCACCGGCCTGAACCTGACCAGGGCCGAGCATGTCGTGCACTACGACCGCTGGTGGAACCCCGCGGTCGAGGCCCAGGCCACGGACCGCGCGTACCGCATCGGGCAGAACCGCCCCGTGCAGGTGCACCGGCTGATCGCCGAGGGCACGATCGAGGACCGCATCGCCGAGATGCTGAACCGCAAGCAGGCACTGGCCGACGCGGTGCTCGGCTCCGGCGAGGCCGCGCTCACGGAACTGACGGACACCGAACTGGCCGATCTGGTGCGGCTGCGAGGGGGCGCGCGATGAATCAGCACAGCGTTGACGAGCACCACAGGGGCGCGCACAACGGTGACGACTACGACGGCGAGGCGTACGAGGGGGACGCGTCCGGCGCCGGCCTGGAGCGCACGTTCGCCGCGCTGCCTCCGCCACCGGGGCGCGCGTTCGCGGAGACGTGGTGGGGACGTGCCTGGCTGAAGTCGCTGGAGGACGCGGCGCTGGACTCCCAACAGGTGCGGGCGGGACGCCGGCTCGCGCGCGCGGGAGCCGTGGGCGCCGTGTCGGTGCGCCCGGGACGCATCACCGCCGTCGTCCAGGACCCCGACCGCACCACGCACCGTTCCGACGTCCTGCTGCACGAGCTGTCCGACGACCAATGGGACCGCTTTCTGGACATGGCCGTCGAACGGGCCGGTCATATCGCGGCCCTGCTCGACCGGGAGATGCCTCCGCACCTGGTGGAGGACTCGGCCGCCGCCGGAGTCGAACTCCTGCCCGGCATGGGCGATCTGGAGCCGGAGTGCGACTGCGGCGCCTGGGACCACTGCGGTCACACGGCGGCTCTCTGCTACCAGGTCGCGCGGCTGCTGGACCAGGACCCGTTCGTCCTGCTGCTGATGCGGGGACGCGGCGAACGCGCCCTGCTGGACGCCGTACAGAGCCGTAGCGCCGCACCTGCCGACGGTTCCGCCGAGCCGCCGGGTGTGGACGCGGCCGAGGCGTACGCGGCCGGGGACATCCTCCCCGCGCTGCCCGCCCTGCCTCAGCTGCCCGAAACGCCCGGGATACCGCCGTCCCTGGACACCGAGGGCCTGCCCGCGCCCGGGGTGGACCCGGGTGCGCTGGAGTTCCTGGCCGCGCGGACGGCCGTGGAGGCGCATCGGCTGCTGGCCGAGGCGCTCGGGTCCGGTCATGAGCGGCGGCCGGTCAAGGCGGAGTTGACGGTGGCTCAGGACGCCGTCCGGTTGGCTGTGGGCGGCCCTTCGGGGGCCGTTTCGGACCGGCTCGCCAAGGGGTCCGGTCGCAGCCGGGAGCAGTTGGCGTCGGCCGTCCGGGCCTGGCTGTCGGGAGGTACGGCGGCGTTGTCGGTCCTGGAGGAGGAGTGGGCGGTCGAGGGCGAGGAACTCGCACGCGCGCGTGCCGCTCTCGACTCGGCCTGGGACGAGGGCGAGCGACCGGCGCTGCGGGCGGCGCGCAACAGGTGGACGGTGGTCGGCGCGGGCAGCCAGCTGCGCCTGGGGCGTGACGGCCGCTGGTGGCCGTACCGGAAGGAGAGCGGCCGTTGGGTGCCCGCCGGTCGGTCGGCTCAGGACCCGGCGACCGCCCTGGCGTCGCTGGAGCACATGGCCCCGGAGGAGTCTCCCTGAAGGCCCTGGAATGGGGGCCGATCGAGCGGCACGCACGCGTGGAGCTCGATCTGCCGAGACGTCAGGTCAGTGGTGCGGTGAGTTTCCGGGTGCCGGAGCCGAGGTCGGCGGCCAGGCTGCACGCGACCTTGTCGATGCCCAACCGGTAGCTCGCGGTGTCCGGGTACTGCACCAGGCTGCCCCGCACGGTACCGACGGGCTGCTCAGCCGCCGCGCGCTCCAGTGGTGACCGGCACAGGGTGGACGCGGCCTTCTTCAGGGCGGCGTCCGTCGAGTGACTGCCCTCCAGCTCTGCCACCTTCACGACCTCGGCGTCGTGCGGTCCGTCGCACGCGCGCTTCGCGGCCTGTCCGGGGTGGGAGGTGTCGGTGTCGAAGCAGTCGCCCGTTCGCAGCATGTAGTACGGGACTTCTTCGCCGGACAGGGGGATGAGCGACTCCAGGTCGCTCGGGAACTCGCTCGGCAGATCCGTGGGGAACTCGGTCGGAAGCTCGGTGGGGAACCCGGACGGCAGTTCCGTGGGCAACTTGGTGGGAAGCTTCGTGGGCAGTTCGGTCGGGAGGCTGAACGACGGCTCCGGGGTGCCGCTCGAACTCTGGCTGCTCTCCGGTGGGTTCTTCTCCGGGTCGTCGCCTCCGGAGGCCAGAAGCACCACGGCGACGACGGCTCCGAGTACGACGATCGCGGCGATCAGGATCAGGAGCGGACTCGGACGCCTGCCCGGCCCTCGGTGTCCGCCCGGGTCACCGGGCTGCCCGGGCTGCTCCGGCGGCAGCCAGTTGCCGCCGCCCGGAGGAGGACCGTAGCCACTGCTGCCGTTGCCCTCGTAAGGAGGGCCGTAGCCCCCGCTTCCGTAGCCTCCTCCGGAGGGCGGGCCGAAGCCTTCAGGGGGCGGTCCGAAGCCACCGCCCGGAGGCGGAGTGCCCCCCGGCGGCCCGGGCGGCTGAGGCGGTACGGGCGGCATGGCCATACCGTCAAGACTCGCCGCGAACCGGTCAGCACGCGACCCCCACGCGGAAGTTGATACGGCCTCATGCCATGGACCGCACGATTCCGGAGCAATCCGCGCGAGGACCGGTCACAGGGGATCAACCGGAGCACAGCCGATACGGCAGTGAACGAGGACACCCGTCGAAGACGGGTGTCCCCCCAGCACGCGACTCAGCCGCGCGCCCCCAGCAGATGGTCCATGGCCAGCTGGTCGAGCTGCTCGAAGGCCATCCCGCGCGCGGCGGTCGCCTCCACGTCGAACTCCTCGAAGGCCGAGCGGTCCGCGAGCAGGCCCGCCAGGCCGTCCGCCGCCGTCTGCTGCGCCAGTTCGTCCAGGCGCGAGGCACGCAGGGCCGCCTGGACCTCCGGATCGGCGCGGAAGGCCGCCGCACGCTCCTTCAGGATGAGGTAGTTGCGCATGCAGCCGGCCGCCGAGGCCCACACGCCGTCGAGGTCCTCGGTCCGCGGCGGCTTGAAGTCGAAGTGCTTCGGGCCCGCATAACCGGCGCTCTCCAGAAGGTCGACCAGCCAGAAGGCTGCACGCAGGTCACCGGCGCCGAAGCGCAGGTCCTGGTCGTACTTGATGCCGGACTGGCCGTTGAGGTCGATGTGGAAGAGCTTGCCCGCCCACAGGGCCTGGGCGATGCCGTGCGGGAAGTTCAGCCCGGCCATCTGCTCGTGCCCGACCTCGGGGTTGACGCCGTACAGCTCCGGGCGCTCCAGGCGCTCGATGAAGGCGAGGGCGTGGCCGACCGTCGGCAGCAGGATGTCGCCGCGCGGCTCGTTCGGCTTGGGCTCGATCGCGAACTTCAGGTCGTAGCCCTGGGAGATCACGTACTCGCCGAGGAGGTCGAAGGCCTCCTTCATACGGTCCAGAGCGACACGTACGTCCTTGGCCGCGCCGGACTCGGCGCCTTCCCGGCCGCCCCAGGCGACGTAGGTCTCCGCGCCGAGTTCGACCGCGAGGTCGATGTTGCGGATCGTCTTGCGCAGCGCGTAGCGCCGCACCTCACGGTCGTTCGCGGTGAACGCGCCGTCCTTGAAGACGGGGTGCGTGAAGAGGTTGGTGGTGGCCATCGGCACCTTCATGCCGGTCGCGTCGAGGGCCTGGCGGAAGCGCTTGATGTGCGACTCGCGCTCGGCGTCCGTGGACCCGAACGGGATCAGGTCGTCGTCGTGGAAGGTCACCCCATGGGCACCCAGCTCGGACAGACGCTGCACCGTCTCGACCGGGTCGAGCGCACGGCGGGTGGCGTCGCCGAACGGGTCCCGTCCCTGCCAGCCGACGGTCCACAGGCCGAAGGTGAACCTGTCATCGGGGGTGGGCTGGTAGTTCATGCCGCGGCTCCTTGCTGCTCCGACTATTTCGTCATGGCGGTTTACAAATTAGTATGCGGAAGCATCTCTGGGAAGAGACAACGTGTCCCTGAAACGTTTCCCTGAGCAGAGACTGAGGGTGGGGACGGGTCGCCGCGACCCGGACAGACACCGGAAAAGACCAGGCCAGATCCCGCGGAGCCGCGGAAAAGGGAGAGCCCGATGTCAGCAGCCGAGGGTCCGCTCGTCGTCGGCGTGGACACGTCGACCCAGTCCACCAAGGCACTGGTCGTCGACGCGGCCACCGGACAGGTCGTGGCGAGCGGCCAGGCCCCCCACACCGTCACCACCGGGGCGGGCCGCGAGAGCGACCCGCGGCAGTGGTGGAACGCCCTGTGCGAGGCGCTGAGCCAATGCGGTGACGCGGCACGCGAGGCCGCCGCCGTGTCGATCGGCGGCCAGCAGCACGGGCTCGTCACCCTGGACGCCCAGGGCGAGCCGGTCCGTCCGGCGATGCTGTGGAACGATGTGCGCTCGGCGCCGCAGGCCCGCCGGCTGGTCGAGGAACTGGGCGGCGCGAAGACCTGGGCGGAGCGCACCGGGAGCGTGCCGGGCGCCTCCTTCACGGTCACGAAGTGGGCCTGGCTGGCGGAGCACGAGCCGGAGGCACTGCGCGCCACCAAGGCCGTACGGCTCCCCCACGACTACCTCACCGAACGGCTCACGGGCCAGGGCACCACCGACCGCGGCGATGTCTCCGGCACCGGCTGGTGGGCGTCCGGGACGGAGGCGTACGACGCGGAGGTCCTCGCGCACGTGGGGCTCGACCCCGCGCTGCTGCCCCGGGTGGTCCGGCCCGGTGAAGTGGCCGGTACCGTCCGCGACAGCCATGACCTGCCGTTCTCCAAGGGCACCCTGGTCGCCGCGGGCACCGGCGACAACGCCGCCGCCGCGCTCGGACTCGGGCTGCGCCCCGGCACTCCGGTGCTGAGCCTCGGTACGTCGGGCACGGTGTACGCGGTCTCGACGTACCGGCCCGCCGACCCGACCGGCACCGTCGCGGGCTTCGCCGACGCGCGCGGGGACTGGCTGCCGCTGGCCTGCACCCTGAACTGCACGCTCGCCGTGGACCGTGTCGCGGCCCTGCTCGGCCTGGACCGCGAGGCCGTCGAACCCGGCACGGCCGTCACCCTGCTGCCCTACCTGGACGGCGAGCGAACCCCGAACCTGCCGGGCGCCTCGGGACTGCTGCACGGGCTGCGCCACGACACGACCGGCGGACAGCTGCTCCAGGCCGCGTACGACGGGGCCGTGCACTCGCTGCTCGGCGCCCTCGACCTGGTGCTCGACGCGGACGCCGACCGCTCGGTGCCGCTGCTCCTGATCGGCGGCGGAGCACGCGGCACGGCCTGGCAGGAGACCGTACGCCGACTGTCCGGGCGGCCCGTCCAGGTACCCGAGGCGAAGGAACTGGTCGCGCTCGGCGCCGCGGCACAGGCGGCGGGGCTGCTGACCGGCGAGGACCCGGCCGCGGTGGCCCGGCGCTGGGACACGGCCCGGGGGCCGGTCCTGGACGCGGTGGAGCGGGACCAGGCGACGCTGGACCGGATCGCCGGGGTACTCTCCGACGCATCGCCGCTGCTGGAGCGGGGTACGGACGTCGACTGACGTATACGAACCGGCGTAGGAGCACGTCCGAGAGAACCGGCGTCGCTGACACCCACCGAGGACTGAGGGAGGCATGACCGCACCGCTGCACGAGGCCCGTCCGCCCGGCGCGGGCGCCCGGCTGCCCGACACCCAGCAGGGCATGCGCCGCCGCAACCTCGCGCGCGTGATGCACACCGTCAGCGCCGAGGGGCCGCTCTCCCGCGCTGCGGTCGCCTCCCGCATCGGGCTGACCCGGGCGGCGGTGTCGACCCTCGTGGACGAGCTGATCCGCTCGGGGCTGCTCGAAGAGCTGGGCCCCGAGCGGCCGGGCCGGGTGGGGCGCCCCGGATCGGCGCTCGCCGTGAGCGGGCGTGGCCCGGCCGGCATCGGCGCGGAGATCGGGGTCGACCATCTCGCGGTGTGCGCGGTCGATCTGCGGGGCGAGGTACGGGCGCGCGCCGTGCGCCACGGCGCCCATCGCGGGCGCTCCCCCGAGCCGGTGATCGAGGAACTGACCGGGCTGGTGCGGAAGGTGATCGCCGAGGCGGAGCGCGAGGGCCTGTGGCCGGCCGGCCTCGCGGTCGCCGTGCCGGGGCTCGTGGCCCGCGACGGACGTACGGTCGTCCGCGCCCCCAACCTCGACTGGCACGACACGGATCTCGGCGCCCTGTTCCCCACCGAGTTCCCGCTGACCGTGGACAACGAGGCCAACCTGGGCGCGCTGGCGGAGCTCTGGCTCGGCGACGGCACCCCGCCCGATTTCCTGCATGTGTCGGCCGAGATCGGTATCGGCGCGGCGGTGGTCGTGGACGGACGGCTGCTGCGCGGAACGCGGGGTTTCGCGGGCGAGCTGGGGCATGTGCCGGTGTGGCCGGAGGGACCGGAGTGCGCGTGCGGCGGTCGTGGCTGCCTGGAGCAGTACGCGGGTGAGGAGGCGGTCCTGCGGGCGGCGGGCGTCGAGCCGGGCGAGGACCGGGTCGGGCTGCTCGCGGAGCGCGCCGCCCAGGGCGACCCGGATGTACGACGGGCCCTGGACGGGGCCGGCACGGCGCTCGGTATCGCGCTGACCGGGGCGGTCAATCTGCTGGACCCCGAGACGGTCGTCCTGGGCGGAGCGCTGTCCGGGCTCGCGCCGTGGCTGCTGCCGTCGCTGGAGGCGGAACTGGACCGGCGTACGACGGGACCCGCCTGTGCGGTGTCGGTGTCGCGGCTGGGGCCCGAGGGTCCGCTGCTGGGCGCCGCGCACTCGGTGGTGCGGGCGGTGCTCGACGATCCGGGGGCGGTGGCGGGGCGGGGCTGAGCGACTCCGACCGGTCGGACGGTGCGGGCCGACTGAGCCGCTCCGACCGGCCGTCGTCCGCCGCACAGTGCACCACCCTCACCCGTTCGGGTGACGGAGTTATCCACAATCGCTCGGTCGTCCACCGAATTCCATGGGCTCTTCCTGCCCGACCGCCGGGCGCCGTAGCGTGATCCACGTGAGGCCCGGCCGTCATGGGGACGGTTGGTGCGAACCCCCTCCACCGACCGTCCGCAGAACGGAGTTGGCAGCTGTGAGCGACCCCAAAATCCTGACCGTACGCCCCGAACCGGGCGAGTACGCCTGGACGTTCGGCGGTGCGCCGCCCGTCGCACGGATCACGCCGGGCACCGTCCTCGACCTGTACACGGAGGACTGTTTCGCCGGCCGGGTGCGGTCCGAGAAGGACCTGGTGTCCGAAGTGTGCGAGTTCCCGTTCCTGAATCCGCAGACGGGTCCCTTCCATGTGGAGGGGGCCGAGCCGGGCGACACCGTCGCGGTGCACTTCGTGTCCATCGAACCGGCCCGGGACTGGGCGGCGTCGACGACGGTCCCGCTGTTCGGGGCGCTCACGTCCACACACACCACGGCCACGTTGCAGCCGCCGCTGCCGGAGACGGTCTGGATCTGGCAGCTCGACCGGACACGGCGTACGGCGCTGTTCCGCGCGCGGGACAGCGACATCGAGATCGAGCTGCCCATGGACCCGATGCACGGCACGGTGGGCGTGGCGCCCGCCAACCTGGAGGTGCGGTCCGCGCTGGTGCCCGACGCGCACGGCGGGAACATGGACACACCGGAGATGCGGGCCGGTGTCACCTGCTATCTCGGGGTGAACGTCGAGGGTGCGATGCTCAGCCTCGGCGACGGGCACGCCCGTCAGGGCGAGGGCGAGACCTGTGGGGTCGCCGTCGAGTGTGCGATGAACACCGTGGTGATCGTCGAACTGCTCAAGGGAGTCGCCACCCCCTGGCCGCGCATCGAGTCCGACACGCACATCATCTCGACCGGCTCGGCACGGCCGTTGGAGGACGCGTTCCGGATATCCCAGCTCGACCTGGTGCGGTGGCTGGTCCGGGACTACGGGTTCAGTGAGCTGGACGCGTACCAGTTCGCGACGCAAGCGGTCGAGTCGCCGCTGGCCAATGTCTGCAACACCAACTACACGTGCGTGGCGAAGATCCGGAAGGAGTGGCTGCCCACGCGCGAGACCCATCGCGGGCTGCACGCACAGTTGCGCGAGACGGCGGCGGCGCTACGGCTCTGAGCCAGGAGCCGGCTCTCAGGCATCTGCAACCCCCTTGGCACATCAGTGCGTCTCCCAACGAGTACTCCCCTGCCCCCTGTTACTCCCCCCTGCCGTTACTCCCCTGTCGAAAGGCCCTTCACGGATGGCGCGGACCAGGTCGTTCCCCAGCAGACGGCGGCTGTTGAAGAACGCCGCGCTCGCCGTCGGCCCCTACGCCCTGCTTCCCGCTCCCCGGATCGGCGCCCAGCCCCCGTCCCTCGACTATCCGCTCGGCACCTGGGAGCCGGCGAGCACCGCCAACTACACGCCCGCCGGCCGCCCCGGTACCCAGGTCCCCGACCTCGTCGTCATCCACGTCACCCAGGCGTCCTACGCCAACACCCTGGCCGTCTTCCAGCACCCGGACAAGAAGGTGTCCGCGCACTACGTCGTGCGGTCCGGCGACGGACATGTGGCGCAGTGCGTACGCGAGCACGACATCGCCTGGCACGCGGGCGACTGGGACCACAACCTGCGCAGCATCGGCATCGAACACGAAGGGTGGGTGGATCGGCCCGGATATTTCACAGACGTCCTGTACGAGGAGTCGGCGCGGCTCACCGCGACGATCTGCGCGCGCTACGGCATACCGAGGGACCGCGCGCACATCATCGGGCACTACGAAGTGCCCGGAACCGATCACACGGACCCCGGACCCGATTGGGACTGGACGCGCTACATACGCCTCGTCAACACCGCCTGAGCGAAACAGTGATGGCGTGGTTCGGTCGACTCCGTCCAAACGGTTGTCCGGGTCCAGCCCCGGAGTGACGATGTCACCAGCCGCATCGCCATCACCTACCGGGGAGGCCGAGTTGACCGATCCATGGGTGGCCCTGGAGCCGGGGGCCGACCCCGTCGAACGGGTTCGGGTGCTGCGTCGTGCGCACGAGACGTTCACCGAGGCGGGGACGGTGACCCGGCCGGTGCGTTCCGTGGTGGCGGACTCCTGGCGCCGCTCCGCCCGGGCGGGGGTGGGGCCGGACGGCTCGGCGAGCGTGGAGCTGCTGGACGGCGACCTCGGCGCCTACCGCGCGGAGCACCCGCTGGCCCGGGTGATGCCCCTGATCCGTGAACTCATGGGCACCTTCGCCGCCGACGGCGAGCATCTGCTCGCGGTGTGCGACGCGCAGGGCAGGCTGCTGTGGGTCGAGGGACACCCCGCGACCAGACGGCAGGCGGGGCGGATCAACTTCGTGCCCGGTGCGCGCTGGGCGGAGTCGGCGGTCGGTACGAACGCGCCGGGTACGGCGGTCGCCGTGGACCGGCCGGTGCAGGTGTTCGCGGCCGAGCACTTCAGCCGACAGGTGCAGCCGTGGACGTGCGCGGCGGCTCCGGTGCACGATCCGCGTACGGGACGGGTGCTCGGTGCCGTGGACATCACCGGCCGGGACGGGCTCGCGCATCCGCACAGCCTCGGGTTCGTACAGGCGGTGGCACGGGCCGCCGAGTCCCAGCTGGCGCTGCTCACCCCGGTCCTGCCCGCCACGGACGTGCTCGCACTGACCGCGCTGGGCCGCGACGAGGCCCAACTGCTCGCCGCCGGACGGAAGTTGCGGCTCAGTCGCCGGCACAGCGAGATCCTCGTCCTGCTCGCCCGCCACCCGGAAGGGCTGACCGGGGACGAGCTGCAGTGCGCGCTGTACGAGGACGAGTCGGTGACGCCGGTGACCCTGCGCGCCGAACTGGCCCGGCTGCGCCGCGTCCTGGCTCCCGGGCTGCTGGCGTCGCGTCCGTATCGGCTGACGGTGCCGGTCGAGTCGGACATCGCCGTCGTGGAGCGCGCGCTGGAGTCGGGTGCGGTCACGACAGCGGTGCGGGCGTACGCCGGGCCGCTGCTGCCCGGTTCCCGGGCGCCGACTGTGGCCCGGCTGCGGCGCAGGCTCGCCGACGGTCTGCGCACCGCGCTCGTCGCCCGCCGGGACCCGGACCTGCTGGCCGACTGGGCCCACGCGCCGTGGGGCGAGGACGACCTCGAAGTCTGGCGCGCGCTCGCGGCCGTACGACCGACGGCGGCCGTGCGGGCACGCCTGAACGAACTGGAGTCGGAACAGGCGGCGCCACGGGGTTGGCCGCATCAGGCCGTTCGGCACTGACGGCAGGCGGGCGCCCACGTGCCCGGCACGCCGGGGAGGGCAAGCGCCGCCGAGAAGACAGCACAGTGCGCCCGAGGAGCCGCTGCCCGGGCTGCGCCGTCCAGGACCCGTGGATCGTGGGGCGCGGGTCCCCGGCGCTCACGCGGGTGTCCGGCATCTCTCGGCACACGTGGCGGCACCCTCGTACGCATGACAGGTCTGTGCCCGACTCCGCGCGGACGGCGCCGCCGGGATCCGTACGCAACCTGGCTGCAACCTCGCCGCTTCTAGCCTCGCGGCGTGAGCCGTCCAACGGCGGGCGGTTCTGCTCAGGGAGGCAGGCCAGCATGACCCGTTACGCGGCGCCCGGAACCGACGGCGCGATCGTCTCCTACCAGGCGCGCTACGACCACTTCATCGGCGGCGAGTACGTGCCGCCGGCCCGGGGGCAGTACTTCGAGAACCCGAGTCCGGTGAACGGGCAGCCGTTCACGGAGATCGCGCGGGGCACCGCCGAGGACGTGGAGCGCGCGCTCGACGCGGCGCACGCGGCGGCGCCGGCGTGGGGCCGTACGTCGGTGACCCAGCGGTCCGACATCCTGCTGAAGATCGCCGACCGGATGGAGGCCAACCTCGAAGCGCTGGCGGTCGCCGAGAGCTGGGAGAACGGCAAGCCGGTACGGGAGACGCTCGCCGCCGACATCCCCCTCGCCATCGACCACTTCCGCTACTTCGCGGGCGCGATCCGGGCGCAGGAGGGGTCGCTCGGCGAACTCGACGACGACACGGTGGCGTACCACTTCCACGAGCCGCTCGGGGTGGTAGCGCAGATCATCCCGTGGAACTTCCCGATCCTGATGGCCGTGTGGAAGCTGGCGCCCGCGCTGGCGGCGGGCAACGCGGTCGTGATCAAGCCCGCCGAGCAGACGCCGGCGTCCATCCACTACTGGATGAGCCTGATCGCGGATCTGCTGCCGGCGGGTGTCGTGAACATCGTCAACGGCTTCGGGGTGGAGGCGGGCAAGCCGCTCGCGTCCAGTGCGCGGGTGGCGAAGGTGGCGTTCACCGGTGAGACCACGACGGGGCGGCTGATCATGCAGTACGCCTCGGAGAACATCAAGCCGGTCACGCTGGAGCTGGGCGGCAAGTCGCCGAACATCTTCTTCGACGACGTGTGGGCGGCGGACGACGACTTCCGCGACAAGGCGCTCGAAGGCTTCACCATGTTCGCGCTCAACCAGGGCGAGGTGTGCACCTGCCCGTCCCGCGCGCTGGTTCAGCGCGGCAACTACGCCGACTTCGTCCAGGGCGCGGTCGCCCGCACCGAGTTGATCAAGCCGGGTCACCCGCTCGACACGGACACGATGATCGGCGCGCAGGCGTCCAACGACCAGCTGGAGAAGATCCTCTCCTATCTGGACATCGGCCGGCAGGAGGGCGCCAGGATCCTCACGGGCGGTGAACGCGTCGAGTACGACGGTGAGTTGAAGGGCGGTTACTACGTCCAGCCGACCATCTTCGAGGGCGACAACCGGATGCGGATCTTCCAGGAGGAGATCTTCGGGCCGGTGGTGTCCGTGACGTCGTTCGACGACTTCGACGACGCGATCAAGATCGCCAACGACACGCTGTACGGCCTCGGGGCGGGCGTGTGGACCCGGGACATGAACACCGCGTACCGGGCGGGCCGCGCGATCCAGGCGGGCCGGGTGTGGACGAACTGCTACCACGCGTATCCGGCGCACGCGGCGTTCGGCGGCTACAAGCAGTCCGGGATCGGGCGTGAGACGCACAAGATGATGCTGGAGCACTATCAGCAGACGAAGAACCTCCTGGTGTCGTATTCGCCGAAGAAGCTGGGCTTCTTCTAGAGGCTCAGAAAAGGGCGCCTGCCGAGTGGCCGAAGGGATCGATACAGCCCTGACCGGGTCCGGCCTCGTCTGACACGGAACGTAGAGTCGGGTCCGACGGACCCCGGTCGGCTCATCTCGTCCTGTACTCGCCGCCCGACAGGGTCCGCAGCGCCGAGGTCACGGCGTCGGCCATCGCCCGGCGCGCTGCGGTGAGAGCCGGCCGGGGGTCGACGGCTGCGGGCGCCGCGGCGAGTGTGTCGCGGACCGCGCCGGTGAAGGCGGCGTTCAGTGCCGTGCCGATGTTGACCTTGAGCATGCCGGCCTCCACCGCCTGCCGGAGCTCCGCCTCGGGCACGCCCGTCGAGCCGTGCAGGACCAGCGGTACGGGGACCGCCTTGGCGAGGCGGGCGATGAGGCCGTGGTCCAGCCTGGCGGTGCGTGTGGTCATCGCGTGCGAGCTGCCGACCGCGACGGCCAGTGCGTCGACCCCGGTGGCGGAAACGAAATCGCGCGCCTGATCGGGGTCCGTACGCGCCGAAGGTGCGTGCACTCCGTTCTTGCCGCCGATCTCGCCGAGTTCCGCCTCCACCCACAGCCCCTGGGCGTGCGCCCAATGCGCCGCGGCACGCGTGGCGGCGACGTTCTCGGTGTGCGACAGCGCGGACGCGTCGAACATGACGGATCCGAAGCCGCAGTCCGCGGCGCGGCGCAGCAGCGCTTCGTCGGTGACGTGGTCGAGGTGCAGCGCCACGGGGACGGCGGCCGCCTCGGCGAGCGCGGCGGTGGCGCGCGCTATCGGGGCGAGCCGACTGCCGTGGAACCGCACGGCGTTCTCGCTGATCTGGCAGATGACCGGGCAGCCCGCGGCTTCCGCCCCGGTGACCACGGCCTCGGCGTGCTCCAGGGTGATCACGTTGAACGCGCCGACGGCCCGTCTGTCGCGGCATGCGGAGCTCACCATGTCGGCGGTGGGTGTCAGCGGCACGGACGGCCTCCGATCGCGGCGTGCGAGGGCCGCGACAGCGGCAAGGATTTGCGGAGAGTGCAGGATCTTGCTCGTTTCGCGACCATAAAACACCCAATCAAGCGCTGTGGTTTCATGGAGGTGCGCACATTGTGGCGCACACCGTCGACAGAGAGTTGTGAGACATGGCGGCACCGCAGGCCCGGTGGAGCGCGCTGCTGGAGATGCTGACGCGCGACGGAAAGATCGAAGTCGAGGCGGCTGCCGAGGAGTTGGGGGTCTCCGCCGCGACGATCAGGCGCGACCTCGACGAGCTGGCCCGCCAGCAGATGGTCACCCGCACGCACGGCGGAGCCGCGCTCAACGCGATCGCCTACGACCTGCCCCTGCGCTACAAGGCCGCGCGCAACGCTCCGGAGAAGGAGCGGATCGCGCACGCGGCCGCCGGACTGGTGAAGGCCGGCGCCGTGGTGGGGCTGAACGGCGGCACCACGACGACCGAGGTGGCTCGGGCCCTGGCCACCCGCGCCGACCTGGGTTCCGGTGGCACGGAGACGGCGATCACCGTGGTGACCAACGCGCTGAACATCGCCAACGAGCTGGTCGTACGGCGCCACGTCAAGCTTGTGGTGACCGGCGGGGTGGCCCGGCCGGCGTCCTATGAGCTGATCGGGCCGCTGGCCACCGAACTGCTCGCGGAGATCGCACTGGACCAGGTCTTCATAGGGGTGGACGCCATCGACGTGGCCCACGGGGCGACGGCCAGCCACGAGGGCGAGGCCAGCATCAACCGGGCACTGGCCCGCCGCGCGCAGCAGGTTGTCGCGGTCGCCGACTCCACCAAGCTGGACCGGCGGGCCTTCGCCCGTATCTGCCCGGTGGAGGACATCGACGTCCTGGTGACCGACAAGGCCGCCTCGGACGAACTGACCAAGTCGTTCGCGGCGGCCGGCGTGGAGGTCATCCGCGCCTGACACCGCACGCCGCTCCCGTGCCGGCCCCGGCCGCGTCGCGTATTCCCGCGTCATCCCCGGACGCCGCCCGCGGTCAGGCCGGAGACGAGGTGGCGCTCCACGAAGACGAACAGCACCACCACGGGCACGATCGAGACGAGCGAAGTGGCGAACAGGTACTGCCACTGCTCGTGGTACGAGGTGACGAAACCGGGAATCGCCCTGGTCAGGGTCGCCCGGTTGCTGGACGAGGTGATGGTGAGCGCCACCACGTACTCGTTCCACGCTCCGATGAAGGTGTAGACGAGCGCGGTCACCACACCGGGCATCGCGAGCGGCAGGACGACACGGGTGAGGGCGCCGAACCGCCCGGTGCCGTCGAGCCAGGCCGCCTCCTCCAGTTCCCGGGGGATGCTCGCGAAGTACGCGTTGAGGATCCACACGCAGAACGGCAGGTTGAACGCCGCGTTCACCAGGATGAGGCCCTCGGCGGTGTCGGTCAGGTCGAGGCCGACCATCTCCCGGTAGATGCCGACCAGCAGCGCGGTCGGCGCGAACATCTGGGTGACGAGTACGAGCAGCAGGAAGGCGCCGCGCCCGCGGAAGCGGTGCCGGGCGGTGTAGTACGCGGCGGGCAGCCCGACGGCCAGGGTGAGGAGCGTCGCCGCCCCGGCGACGTACAGCGAGAACAGCAGGGCGTCCGCGATGCGCGGGTCGGTGAGCGACCAGATGTGCGTGAAGTTCGACCACTCCCATCGGGAGGGCAGATAGGACGGCGGGGACTTCATCAGTTCGGGCGTCGGTTTGAGCGCTGTCAGCAGCATTTCCGCGTAGGGCGCGAGAAACGCCAGCGCCACCAGCCATCCGACGGCGGTGAGCAGGACGGTGCGCAGTTTCATCGGTCCGGGCCGCTTCCTGCGCGGCGCGGGCCTGCGAGGGATGACGGTGGTCCGGCTCACGCGGTGTCCTCCTGTCGGACGATGCGCAGATAGACCAGCACCACAGCCATGACCAGCCCGAAGTTGACGACGGCCATCGCTGCCGACTCCCCCACCGACTGGTTGTCGAAGGCGAGTTTGTACAGGTAGGTAGTGGTCGTGTCGGTGGCGAAGCCGGGGCCGCCGCGCGTCATGGCCCAGATGATGGGGAACGAGTTGAACACGTTGATCACGTTGATGATCGCGGCGACCACCAGCGAGGGCCGCAGCAGCGGCAGAGTGATGCCCAGATAGCCGCGGACCGGGCCGGCGCCGTCGACCCGCGCCGCCTCGTACACCTCGGCGGGGATGCTCTGTAGACCGGCCAGCAGGACGAACGAGGTGAACGGCAGCGAGACGAACACCGCCACGCCCATCATCGCGGCGAGGGCCTGCCCCGGATCGGCCAGCCAGTTGACGGGCGCGTCCAGCACGCCGAGGTCCATGAGCAGCCGGTTGACCACGCCGTAGAAGTTGTTGAGCATCCAGCGCCAGATGAGCGCCGTCATCAGCACGGACGAGGCCCAGGGCACGATCAGCGCCCACCGCACCCACCGGCGCCCGGGGAAACGGGAGTTCAGCAGCCCGGCCAGGCCGAGCGAGAGCACGAGCGTGACGGTGACGACTCCCACGACCCACACGAGGGTGCGCAGCAGCACTCCGGGCAGGTCGCCCTCGGCGAACAGGTCGGTGTAGTTGCGGATTCCGGCGAACCCCTGGGACTGCCCGGTGGAGCTCACCCGCGTCAGGGACGTACGGATCATCTCGACGACCGGCCAGACGACCATGGCCAGGATGAGGAGGATCGCGGGACCGAGCCACAGCAGGGGCTCCAGCGCGCGCCATGTCCTGCGACGGCGGCGCGGCGAGGGTGGCTCCGGCGCCACCGGGGCCGGGTGTTCGGCCCCGGTGGCGCTTACGGTGACGTCGTGTACGGCCACCGTGGTCAGTCGTCCTTCTGCGCGGTCTTCTGGATCTCGCCCAGGACCTTCGCCGGGTCGCCGCCCGCCACCGCCGTGCCGATGCGCTGTTTCACGGCGCCGTCGACCGCGGCCCATGCGGGGTCGTCGGTGGGGGCGAACTCCGCGGCGGAGAGGGCGTCGACGAACGGCTTGTAGTAGGCGGCGTTCCGGCTGTCGGAACTGAGCACCTCACCAGCAGACTTGGTGACCGACAGGAACCCCTCGGTGGAGACGAACTCGGCGGCGTTCTCCTTCTGGTAGAAGAAGTCGAGGAACTTCTTCACCGCCGTCCTGTTCGACCCGTCACCCTTCTTGAACGCGACGAGGTAGTCCTGCACGCCGAGCGTCTTGTGCGTACTGCCGTTCTTGCTGGGCAGGGCCGCGACTCCGTAGTTCAGTTTCGCGTCGACCGGGTCGATGAAGCCCTTCCGCATGAAGACCGCCCCGTTCAGCATGCCGATCCTGCCCTGGGCGAACTGGTTGAAGACGTCCTTGCGGTTGGTGGTCTCCGGGTTGGGCTGGGTGACCTTGTCCTTCGTCAGTTTCCGCAGATAGGTGAGCGTGTCGATGTTGGCCTGCTGGTCGATAGCCCACTCGCCCGAGGCGTCGGTCCAGCCGCCGCCGTTGTTCATGGCCCAGATCTGGAACTCGGCCTGGGCCTCCTCGGCCCCCAGGGGTAACCCGAGGCCGATGTAGCCGGCCCGCTTGATCTTCTTGGCGTCGGCCTCGACCTCGGCCCAGGTGGTCGGCGGCCGGGCGATGCCGGCCTTGGCGAAGATGTCCTTGTTGTAGAAGAAGAGGCGCGCGCTGGAGATGAAGGGCAGGCCGTACTGGGCTCCCTCGTACTGCGCCTTCTGCCGGAACACCGGGAGGAAGTCGGCCAGCACCTCGGGGGAGACGACGTCCTGCGCCTTGTGGACCAGACCGTCGCGGGCGAAGTCGGAGAACTTGTTGTAGTTGAGGATGTCGGGTTCCTGCTTGGTCTGGACGTACGTCTTGACCTTGGAGTCCATCTGCTCCCAGTCGACGACTTCGAGATTCACCCGGTAGCCGGGGTTCACGGATTCGAAGTCCTTGATCAGTGCCGTCCAGTAGGCCTGGGTGTCGTCGTCGTACTTCGCCGCGACGAACCTGATCGTCCTGCCGTCGGATCCGCCGCTGTCCGAGGAACTGCCCTTGCCGCATCCGGTGAGGGCCAGTGCCAGGGACAGTCCCCCGGCGAGGCCTGCGAGGTGCCGTTTCACGGAGTACCCCTCCGCACGCATCGCGTGCTTCGTCCAGCGCGTGCTCGCCTGATTGCGCGCCCGCTTGCTTGTTTATGCTCGATTCATAGTGCTATCAATCATCAAGCGACATGATGCTCAATGAAACGCGCACGGCGTCAAGGGCCGCCGCATCACGTATCGGTCACGCCGTGCGCCCTGGAGGGGAGACTCCCGATGAGTCGTACCGAGATCGAGATCGCCACCCAACCCGACTGCTGGCGGCAGGCGTTGACGCTGGCCCGGCAGCCCGACGGCCCCGCCTCCGCCTCGCTGCCCCGGCCCGGCGAGCGGGTGGCCGTCGCCGGTTGCGGCACGTCCTGGTTCATCGCCCAGGCGTACGCGGCACTGCGGGAGTCGGGCGGCCACGGCGAGACCGACGCCTTCCCCGCCTCCGAGATGCCGGCCGGCCGCGCCTACGACCGGGTCATCGCGCTGACCCGGTCCGGCACCACGACCGAGGTGCTGGAGCTGCTCCGCCGACTGCGCGGGCGCACCCCCACCACCGCGGTGACCGCGGTGCCGCAGTCGCCGGTGACGGGGTCGGCGGACGACGTCGTCGTGCTCGACTTCGCCGACGAGACCTCGGTCGTCCAGACCCGGTTCGCCAGCACCGAACTGGTGCTCCTTCGGGCCCACTTGGGCGAGGACCTCGGACATCTGCCGCAGCAGGGGCACTCGGCGCTGGACGAACCCCTGCCGGCCGGGGTGCTGGAGGCCGAGCAGTTCACCTTCCTGGGGCAGGGCTGGGCCTACGGGATAGCCCAGGAAGCGGCGCTGAAGATGCGTGAGGCGGCGGGCGCCTGGACGGAGGCCTATCCGGTGATGGAGTACCGGCACGGCCCGATCAGCGTCACCGGACCCGGCCGTGTGGCGTGGTGGTTCGGGGATCCGGCAGCCCTGCCGTCCGGTCTCGCCGACGAGATCGCCCGCACCGGCGGGCAGTTGGTGGCACTCGGCCGGGACCCACTGGCGGACCTCGTCGTGGTGCACCGGCTGGCCGCCGCTCTCGCCTCGGCACGCGGGCTGGACCCGGACAATCCGCGCCATCTGGCCCGTTCCGTGATCCTGACCTGAGGAAATTTACCCGTCCGTTACGAACGGTTTCCGGGCCCGTCGAGGTCTCTCGGCAGGTCCCGGGACCGACCGCCACCAGGTACAAGAGCTGCTCCACGAGAGCCCCCCTGCCACTCGGGAGGTCGCGTGCCCCGCCTGTTGACAGGTGGCGGCTACCGCAAGAACATGAGCGAAATCGCTTAAATCTTGCATCTGCACGCAGAACCAAGCAGCCACATACCACCGGCACCACGCACCGCAGCTCCTGAGTCACCGTCACCGTCCTGTCCGACAGGAGGACACGAGTGCACGCCCGACTGAGCAGTCCCGGCGGCCTGTTACTCGCCGGCGCCCTGACCGCCGCCATGCTGATGGCGCCCGTCACCGGCTCTGCCGCGGCAACGGCCGCCGCCCGCCCCACCACCGCCACCACCGGCGGGCCGAAGGTGGCCCGCACCGCGCACGCCGTCACGGTCACCGTGCCGGCCTCCGCCGGAGCCCCCGGCTACACCCTCGACGTGGCCACCGACGAACTCGCCCTGACCACGCGCCGCGCCGGGAAGACCGTGCTCGCCACCGCCTCCGCCTCCGCCGACACCGGCGCCCTGCGCTTCACCGCGTCTGACGGCACGTGGCAGCACGCGACCGACGTCACCGGCTGGACGTGGAAGAACGGCGTCCTGACCGTCACCGCCGACAGCACCCTCGACGGCACCACGGTGGAGGCCCGGATCACCCCCGGCGCCGACCGCTACCAGCTCGACTGGGACGTCCACGGCGGCGGAGCGAAGCAACTGGGCCTCGCCTACGACCTGTCATCAGCCGGCCACTGGTACGGCCACGGCGAGGCGGAGACTCAGCAGGGCGGTCCCGGCGTCAACCAGCCCTGGCCGCTCGACGCCGGGGAGGTCGACCACGAGACCTTCGGCCCGGCGTCGTACAACATGATCGACCCGTTCTGGTACACGTCCGAGTCGACCGGTCTGCGCGTCGACACCGGGCACGTCATGGATGTGGCGCTGGGCAAGGGCAAGGACGGCCTCGGCACCTTCACCGTCGAGTCGCCCGACACCTACAAGGCCACCGTGTTCGTCGAGTCGACTCCGCTCGCGGTCTACCGCGACTACATAGGCATCGTCGGCAAGCCTGCCAAGAGCGACGCCACGTACGAGCAGTACGCCAAGCCGCTGTGGAACTCCTGGGCGCAGTTCTACACCAAGGTCGACCAGGAGAAACTGCTCGACTACGCCACCGACCTCCACGACAACGGCCTGGACGGGCACACCATCCAGCTCGACGACAAGTGGGAGTCGAACTACGGCAATCTGACCTGGGATCCCAAGACCTTCCCCGATCCCAAGGGCCTGTCCGAGAAGATCCACGACATGGGGTTCGACTTCGGCATCTGGGTCACCCTGTGGATCAACCTGGACTCCGACAACTACCAGTACGCGGTCGACCACGGCTATCTGCTCATGGACGCCGAGGACACCGCCAAGCCGTGTGAAGTGACCTGGTGGAACGGCCAGGCAGGGATCATCGACCTGGCGAACCCCGACGCCAAGGCCTGGTACGAGGGCAACCTCAAGACCCTCATGGACACGTACGACATCGACGGGCTGAAGTTCGACACCCGATTCTTCGACGAGAAGTGCGCGCCGCGCGAGGGCCACCAGGCCACGGACTACCAGAAGCTCGGCACGCAGCTCGCCGACGAGTTCGACCTCCAGGGCGCCGGCATCCGGGTGCACTGGAACCGGACGGCCCACGAGGCGGGCTTCGTCACCCGCCAGGTCGACAAGGGAACCGGCTGGGACTCCCTGCGCGCCTCCGCCACCCAGAACCTGGCCATCTCCACCATCGGCTACCCGTTCGTCGAGTCCGACATGATCGGCGGCTCCGGCGGCCAGCCCGCACCGTCGAAGGACGTGTTGGTGCGGTGGGCGCAGTCCGCCTCGTTGATGCCGCTGATGTACGCCTCGACCTCCCCGGTCGATACCAACGACACCACCACCGGTCAGAAGATGGACTACGACCAGGAGACGGTCGACCTCTACCGGGAGGCGATCGAGACCCACGAGAAGCTCGCCCCGTACATCTGGGACCAGGTGCAGAGCACCCTGAAGACCGGCGATCCGATCATGCGGCCGCTGTTCTTCGACTTCCCGAAGGACGAGGCGAGTTACACGGTCACCGACGAGTGGATGCTCGGCCCGGCCGTGCTGGCCGCGCCCAAGCTGAGCACGGGCGCCACCCGCTCCGTCCATCTGCCGCCGGGCACGTGGTACGACGTCAACCAGGGCACCGTCATCCGCGGCCCCAAGACCCTCAAGGGGTACGCGGCGCCGCTCGGCGTCACCCCCGCCTTCGTCAACCTCAAGGCCAAGGGCGCCGCCAAGGCCGTCAAGGCGCTCAAGCGCCACGACGCGCCGGCCGCCTCGGTCCTGATCACCCCGGACGCCCCGTCCACCGACTCCGGTACGCCGTTCGAGGTGACCACCGAGGTGACCAACTGGGGCACCCGGACCCTCAAGAACGCCAAGGCCGCACTGGACCTGCCCGACGGCTGGAGTGCCAAGGCGACCGGCCCGGCCACCACGAAGTCCCTCAAGAACGGCGCCACACTCACCACCACGTGGACGGTGACCCCGGCCGACGACGCCCGATGGGGCAGCCACGACCTCACCGGCACCGTCACCTACACCGGTCACAACGGCACGCAGAAGGTGTCCGACACCGTGCCGGCGCAGGTGAAGGCGGCTCCGGGCAGCGTGCAGGAGCCGTACCTGACGGCCGACACCACCTCCGGGGGCGCCCAATACGCCCAGAGCGGCGACCAGTTCGCCATCTGGGCGGGCGGCCAGGACCTGTCCGGCTGGAAGGACGAGAAGGGCGTCATCTACCGCGACGACGCGGCCGGCGAGAAGGCCACGGTGCAGGCCCAGTTGGTCTCCCAGAACAGCACCTCACCGGTCGGGAAGGCCGGCGTCGCCTTCGCCAACGACCTGACGGCACCGGAGAAGGGCGGCTACGCGGTGCTGGTCATGACCCAGCAGTACGGCCTGGAGTTCATGACCGACAGCGACGGCGACGGGAAGCTCGACACCTGGGCGGGCGGTGGCTCCACCTACCACCCGGCGTATCTCAAGCTGACCCGGGACGGCGCCGTCTACACCGCGTACGCGAGCAAGGACGGCGAGACCTGGTCGCAGGTCGGCACCGCCCGGGTGCCGTCGGCCGCCGGCACCGGTGACGCCGGGATGGTCGCCAGCGCGGCCAACGTCAACTACCCCGGCGAGAACATCGAAGCCGTCTTCAGCGGATTCTCCGTCATTTCCTGACCGCACGTCCATGAGAGAGGGAAACCCAACCCCATGGCACGAACGTCCTCAGCTGTCGCCGGTTTCGTCGCGGGCGTGGTCGTGGCAGCGAGCACCACCGCGATCGCTGTCACCGGTGCCACGACCACCGGCACCGACCTCAATTCCAAGGCCACCCCCACCTGGCTGACCGTCAAGGTCGCCGATGCCATGGGCACCAGGGACACCATCACCTGGGTTCCCACCGGTTCCTTCGCCGGCTCCGCGGAAGAGCGGGTCCCGCGCTACCCGATGACCGCCGTCCAGGGCAAGGACACCAGGGAGCTGAAGCTCTCCGCCGTACGCAACGAGCAGGTCTCGGCGCAGCTGGCGATCGCCTCCGGCCACAACCTCGACGACGTCGAAGCTGTGGTCGGCGACCTCACCGGGCCCGGCGGAGCGAAGATCTCCGGTGACGACACCCAGGTCCGGTTCGTCAAGTACGTGCCCGTGCAGCGCTCCAAGAGCGAGGTCGACTGGTCCGCCACCATCGACCAGGTCAGCTCCGGCAAGGAGGTCTCCGGCGACCGCAACCCCGACGTGGTCGGCGACGCGCTGGAGGAGCGGGACTCCGTGGACGTGCCCGCGTACGCGGCGCAGCCCCTGTGGTTCACCTTCCACATCCCGAAGGAGGCCAGGCCCGGCACCTACACCGGCACGGTGAAGGTCAGCGCCGACGGCCGCACCCAGGCCGGTTACCCACTGACCATCGAGGTCGCCGACGCGAGCGTGCCCGACCCGAAGGACTACGGCTTCTTCCTCGACGTATGGGCGCAGCCGGAGACGATCGCCAAGAACCACGGTGTCAGCCTCTGGTCCGACCAGCACTGGAAGCTGATCGAGAAGTACGACCGCGACCTGGCGTCGCGCGGCCAGAAGGTCATCAACACCACCATCGTCGACAACCCCTGGCACCACCAGTGGTCGCTCGGCACCCGGGAGTCGCAGACCGCCACGCCGTACACCAGCATGGTGGGCTGGACCTGGAACGGAAGGACGTTCTCCTTCGACTTCGGCCGCTGGGACAAGTACGTCCAGACCGCCAGACGCGCCGGTCTCGGGCCCGACATCGGCGCCTTCTCCATGCTGGCGTTCCAGGACCAGGAGCACCTCACCTACACCGACACCAGCACCGGCAGAACCGTCTACGAGAACGTCGATCTGGGCGGGAAGCGCTGGCGGGAGGCATGGGGAGCGTTCCTTCCCGCCTTCGAGAAGCATCTGAAGGCGAAGGGCTGGCTGGACAACACCTGGCTGTCCTTCGACGAGCGGCCCATCGACACCATGAGGGTCGTCAAGGACTTCGTCCACGAGGTCGCGCCGGTCTTCGACAACCGCATCTCCGTGGCCGGTTCGATCAGCACCGAGGGCGTCGCCTCCAACCTGTCCGTCGACTGGGGCGGCATCGACGCGATGACGAAGGAGAAGGCGGCGGAGCGGCGCAAGGCCGGCAAGATCACGACCTTCTACGTGTACGGCTCCCCCGCGCACCCCAACACGCTGTCGTACTCGCCCGCCGTCGAGTCGCGGATGCTGCCGTGGATCTCCGCCCAGCGGAATCTGGACGGTTTCCTGCGCTGGTCGTACAACAGCTGGACCAGCGACCCCTTCAAACAGCCGGTGCACATCTTCACGCAGGGCGACGAGTACCTGGTCTATCCGGGCAAGGACGGACCGATGTCCAGCATCCGCTGGGAGCAGCTGAAGGAGGGCATCGAGGACTACGAACTCATCGCTCAGCTGCGGAAGAAGGACGGCGGGGCCGACAGTGACGCGCTGACCGAGGCCCTCACCACCGCGACGCGGAACCTGGACGGCCGGACGAAGGACGTGGGCGACATCGAGACCGCGCGGGCGGCCGTGGTGAAGGGGCTGACGTCATGAGGGTGAAGTGGAAGTCCCTGCTGCTCGCCACGACTCTGGCTGTCATGCCCCTGACCAGTGCGCGTATCGCAACCCCGGCCCAGGCCGAAGCTCAGGCCCCGGCCCCGCACACCGTCACCTACGACCAGTACTCCGTGCAGGTCGACGGCAAGCCCCTGTACCTCTGGGGCGCCGAGTTCCACTACTTCCGGCTGCCCAGCCCCGACGCGTGGCGCGACGTGCTCCAGAAGATCAAGGCCGGCGGGTTCAACGCGGTCTCGCTCTACTTCGACTGGGGTTACCACTCCCCCAAGCCCGGCTCGTACGACTTCACCGGCATCCGCGATGTGGAGCGGCTGCTCGACGAGGCCGAGCGCGCGGGCCTGTACGTCATCGCCCGCCCGGGCCCGTACATCAACGCGGAGGTCTCCGGCGGCGGCATGCCCGCCTGGCGGAAGACACAGGCCGGCGTGAACCGCACCTCCGAGCCGGAGTACCTGGAGGCGGCCCGGGAGTGGATGAGCCGGATCAACCCGATCATCGCGCGCCACCAACTCACCCGTGGCACAGGCAATGTGATCCTCTATCAGGTCGAGAACGAGTACCAGGGCGGTCGGCACGACGCCGACTACATGCAGACCCTCATCGACTGGGCACGTGCGGACGGCATCGACGTCCCGACCTTCGTCAACGACGGCGGCGCCAACAAGAACTGGGTCAGCGGCAAGGGTGCCCCGGACATCTACGGCTTCGACGCCTACCCGCAGGGCTTCGACTGCAAGGACCCCGACACCTGGAAGAACCTGCCCGACTATTCGTACGTCAACGAGTGGAAGCCCGAGTCTCCCCTGATCATCCCGGAGGCACAGGGCGGCGCCTTCGACCCCTGGGGCGGCACCGGATACCAGGACTGCGCGAAGCTCACCGGCACCGACTTCACCCGGGTGTTCAGCAAGATGAACATCGCCGCCGGGGTGAGCGGTCAGTCCTTCTACATGACGTACGGCGGCACCAACTGGGGCTGGCTCGCCGACCCGAACGCGGTCTACACGTCGTACGACTACGGGGCCCCGATCAACGAGTCCCGCCTACTGACCGACAAGTACCAGGAGTTCAAGCGCCTCGGGTACATGGTCAACTCCGTCACCTCGCTGGCGCGCACGGACAAGGCCGAGGCGCCCGTCCCGTCGGACGACGCCCTGCGCGTCGACCGGCGGGTCAACCCCGACGACGGCACCCAGTTCTTCACCGTCCGGCACGCCGACACCCGGGTGAAGGACAAGAACGAGACGACCCTGTCGCTGACCGGCGCGGACGGCGACTATCCGCGCGTGCCGCAGCAGGGAACGATCACTGTCGACGGCCGGGACGCCAAACTCCTCGTCGCGGGCTACGACTTGAGCGAGACCCAGCGGCTCGTCTACTCCACATCCGAGATCATGACGCACGCCCGGATCGGCGACCGGGACGTGGCGCTGCTGTACGGGCGTGCAGGCGAAACCGGCGAGACCGTGCTGCGGTACCCCGAGCGGCCCGACGTCACCGTCCTCAACGGCGAGGTCACGACCGCCTGGGACGCCGAACGCGGCGACCTGCGGCTGAACTACACGCACAAGGGCTTGGCCCGCGTCCTGGTGAACGGCATGGAACTGCTGATCGCCGACACCGCCGAGACCGCCCACTGGTGGCAACAGGACACCGCCGCCGGCCCGGTCCTCGTACGCGGCCCGTCCCTCGTCCGTACGGCCGAACTGGCAGGCAGCACCCTGAAGTTGACCGGCGACTCCACGAAGGCCGCGAAGATCGAGGTCATCGCGGGCGCCAGGAAGGTGACGTGGAACGGCCGCAAGGTCGCCGTCACTCAGACACCCCGCCCGGTCGAGCTGCCCGCGCTGACGACGTGGAAGTACCAGGAGGAGGCACCGGAGGCCGCCCCGGACTTCGACGACGCCACCTGGACCACCGCCGACCACCTCACCGCCAACAACCCGGAGCTGGCCGGGTCGCTGCCGGTCCTCGCGATGGACGAGTACGGCTACCACCACGGCAACGTCTGGTACCGCGGCCGGTTCAGAACCACCGGCGCCGCGACCGCGCTCGCACTCGACGCCAACACCGGTGCGACCGGCCAGTACGCGGTCTGGCTCAACGGGAACTACTTGGGCAGCTCCGGCGACGGCACGCACACATTCGACATCCCGCCGGACACGCTCAAGGCGGAAGGCGACAACGTCCTCTCCGTCCTCGTGGAGAACGCGGGCCACAACGAGGAATGGGGCCACGACTACTCCAAGGAGCCGCGCGGTCTGCTCGGCGCCGAGGTGATCGGCGGGGCCTCGACCCTCACGTGGAAGATCCAGGGCAACCGGGGCGGTGCGGACCCGGTCGACACCGCCCGGGGTCCCTACAACAACGGTGGCCTGTACGGGGAGCGGGCCGGCTGGTCGCTCCCGGGATACCCCGACGCCGGCTGGAAGAGCACCGCTCTCGCTCAGCAGACGGGTGGGACCGGGCCTGGCGTGCGCTGGTACCGCACCTCCGCCCGGCTCGACCTGCCGCAGGGCCAGGACAACGCGATCGCGATCGATCTCGCCGAAGCCAACGGCGGCAGCACCGGCTACCGCGCCCAGATCTTCGTCAACGGCTGGCTGATCGGGCGCTACCTGCCGGACACCGGACCCCAGACACGGTTCGTCATCCCCAAGGGCATTCTGCGTGAGCAGGGCGGCAACACCATCGCCCTGGCCGTCTGGTCCACCGAGTCCGGTGCGGGCCCGGGTTCGGCGAAGCTCGTCGACCTCGGCGCCTCGGCGGGCGGGATCAAGGTCGCAACGGTGGCCGCGCCCTCGTACGACGCCAGGACGTACGCCGTGCCGGACGCCGGCGCCCGTGTCACCGTCGACGCCGAACCGTTCCTGAGCACCGGAACCGCCGCCCGGGTCCCCGTCACCCTCAGCGTGCCGAAGGACGCGCCGACCGCCCGGAACGTCGAGCTGGCGCTGAAGGTCCCGGACGGCTGGACCGCGACCACCGACGACACCACCCGTTTCGACCGGGTCCGGCCCGGCGGCACAGTGACCGCCGACTACACCGTCACCCCGCCCGGCGACCCGGTCCACTACGCCGTCCTGTCCGCGACCGCCAGGCTCACCCAGCCCGGCCGTCCCGGCACGGTCACCGGTGTACGGGCCGTGCAGGTGCCACCGCCGGGGCTGTCCGCCGACTCCTATGTGAGCGACCTGACCCTGGTCACGGCGGTCAACGGCTGGGGCCCGGTGGAAAGGGACACCTCCAACGGGGAGTCCGTGACCGGCGACGGACGCCCCCTGAGCATCGGCGGCACCGTCCACGCCAAGGGCCTCGGCGTGCACGCGAACAGCCGGGTCCGGGTCTATCTCGGCGGCGGCTGCACCCGGTTCACCGCGACCGCCGGGGTGGACGACGAGGTCGGCGACAACGGCAGCGTCTCCTTCGAGGTGATCGCCGACGGCCGCTCCCTCACCACGACCCCGGTGGTGCGCGGCTCCGACGGCGGCACCGGAATCGACGTGGACGTGGCCGACGCCCGCTGGCTGGACCTGCTGGTCGACGGGGACGGCGATGTCTCCACGGACCACGCCGACTGGGCCGACGCCAAGCTGACCTGTACGGGAGGGACCTCGTGAACCTCGCCCGAGTTCGACACCTGCGGACCGTACTGGCCGCCGCACTGGCCGCCGTGCTGCTCGCGGTCCTCTCCGTGGCGGTACCCGCCCACGCCACGGCCCCGACCGCCGCCAACCCCACGCCCCACACAGTCAGTTACGACAAGTACTCCGTCAAGGTCGACGGCGAGCGGCTCTTCGTCTGGTCCGGGGAGTTCCACTACTGGCGGCTCCCCAGCCCGGACCTGTGGCGCGACGTGCTCCAGAAGATCAAGGCGAGCGGCCTGAACGCCGTGTCGATCTACTTCGACTGGGGCTTCCACTCCCCGGCGAAGGGCGTCTACGACTTCTCCGGTGTCCGTGACGTCGACAAGCTCCTCGACATGGCCGAGGAGGCCGGGCTCTATGTCATCGCCCGGCCCGGCCCGTACATCAACGCCGAGACGGACGGCGGAGGCTTCCCCGGCTGGCTGATGACCCAGAAGGGACAGGCCCGCTCCACCGACCCCGAGTATCTCGACGCCGCCCGCGAGTGGCTCAATGAGATCGACAGGATCCTCGCCCGCCGCCAGGTCACCGACGGCGCCGGACCGGTGCTGCTCTACCAGGTCGAGAACGAGCTGTACGACCCCGAAGGCCGCGACTACATCGTCGAACTGTCCAAGCAGGTGCGCGCCGACGGCATCACCGTGCCCCTGGTGGGCAACGAGCCGATGCCGCAGTACGCGGGCGGTGAGGGCCTGGACTTCGTCGGCGAGCTGGACCAGTACAACTCCTTCTGCAAGGGCGAGTGGTGGCTGCCCGCCCTCAAGCGGCAGCAGGACGACGCCCCGCTGGCGATCTTCGAGGCGGGCACCGGCTGGTTCCAGACCTGGGGCGACACCGGCTACGAGAAGTGCCGGGAGAAGATGGGCCCCGCCTACCAGAAGATCGTCAACAAGCACGAGGTCATGCAGGGCACGACGATCGAGAACCTCTACATGACGTACGGCGGCACCAACTGGGGCTGGCTCGCCGACCCACGCCAGGTCTACACCTCGTACGACTACGGCGCACCGATCAGCGAGCCCCGCCAGACCGGCGCCGACTACGACGAGATGAAGCGGCAGGGCCTCTTCTACACGACCACAGGACCGCTCACCGCGACCGATCCGGTCGACGCGCCGGCCTCCTCCGACACCGCCGTGCACATCGAGGCCCGCGCCAACCCGGACACCGGCACCCAGTTCCTCTACCTCCGGCACAGCGACCCGATGGCCGACGCCGACGCCACCACCACCTTCGACTGGCAGACCCCGGACGGCACGTATCCGGTCACCGCACGGCTGAACGGCAAGACCGGCAAGATTCTCGTCGCCGGCCACGACCTCGGCGGCGGGCAGCGGCTCGTCTACTCCACCAGCGAGCTGCTGACCAGCACACGGACCGGTGACCGCGTGCAAGCCGTGCTGTACGGCGGCGAAGGCGACCCCGGGCAGACCGTGCTCCGCTACTCCTCCGAGCCCGAGGTCACCGTGCTGGACGGCAAGGCGGACGCCACCTGGGACGCCGAGCGCGGCGACCTGAAGCTGGACTACACCCACACCGGCCTCACCCGGGTCCTCGTCCAGGGCGGTGGCCGCCCCGATCTGGTGCTCCTCATCGGAACCGACACCGAAGCTGCCGGCTTCTGGCGGCAGGACACTGCGGCCGGTCCCGTGCTGGAACGCGGCACCGAACTGGTGCGTACGGCGTCCGTCACAGGCCGGGGGACGACGCTCGCCCTCACCGGCGACGCGAAGAAGGCGGGTCCGCTGGAGGTCTTCGCCCCGCCCGGCGTACGGAGCGTCACCTGGAACGGCGTACCGCTGAAGGTGAGACGGACCTCCTCGGGCAGCCTGCTGGGCAGCGTGCCCGGGCCGAAGGACATCAAGCTCCCCGAGCTGACCGGCTGGAAGACGGCCGCCGAAACCCCCGAGGCCGACTCGGACTTCGACGACGCGTCCTGGACGTACGCCGACAAGCTGAGCAGCAACAACCCGACCGGACCCGGGACTCTGCCGGTGCTCTACCAGGACGAGTACGGCTACCACTACGGCTATGTCTGGTACCGCGGCCGCTTCAAGGCCACCGGCACCGAGAAGTCCCTCTCCCTGACCGCCTACGCCACCAACCCGGACACCGGCTCGGCCGCGGTGGGCGCGTACTCGGTGTGGATCAACGGGACGTTCGCCGGGACGAGTCAGACCGGGCGCAAGACCTTTCCCCTCGCCGACGGATTGCTGCGCAAGGGCGAGGAGAACGTGATCTCCGTCCTGGTCGGCACCATGGGCCACAACGAGGACTTCACCTGGAACAGCGACGACCACAAGCAGCCGCGCGGCCTGACCACGGCGTATCTCGCGGGCTCCGACGCGCAGATCACCTGGCGCATCCAGGGTGCCCGGGGCGGTGAGCAGCCCGTCGACACCGTGCGCGGGCACCTGAACAACGGCGGTCTGTACGGGGAGCGTTCGGGCTGGACCCTGCCCGGCTACCCGGACCGCTCCTGGGACGACACCACGCTGCCGGTCAGTGACACCACTCCCGGTATCGCCTGGTACAGGACCACCTTCAACCCGAAGCTTCCCAAGGGCCAGGACGTCTCTGTCGGCGTCACCATCACCGACGACCCCGACCGGAACTACCGCGCCCTCATCTATGTCAACGGCTGGCTGATGGGCAACTACGTCAACGACACCGGTCCGCAGCACACGTTCCCCATCCCGAACGGCATTCTGCGCGCCGACGGCAGGAACACCGTCGCCATCGCGTCGTGGAGCGAGGACGCGAAGAGCGGCGGCCTCGGAAAGGTCGGCCTCACCACACTCGGCAATGTCACCTCCTCGTTGCAGGTCGCCGATGTGGCCGCCCCGGCCTACGACACCGCCGCCTACGCCGACCCGGCCACCCCGGCGCGGGTGACCGTCGACGCCCCCGACACCGTGGAGCCGGGCAACAGCTACCAGGTCACGGCGACGGCCGCCGTGCCGGACGACGGCAGGACGCTCCGCGACCTCACCCTGAGCCCGAAGCTGCCCGACGGCTGGACCGCGACCCCGGCCGGTCCGGTCCGGTTCGGCACCCTCAAGCCCGGTGCCTCCGCGAAAGCCCAGTGGACCGTCACCGTGCCCGCCGACCAGGAGACCGGCACCGTCGCGATCCTCCGCGTCACCGCCGACTTCACCCGCGCGGGCAAGCCCGGTTCGGTGACCGGGGAACGGGTGGTGGCGGCGCAGCCACCACCACTCACGGCCGGCGAACACTACGTCAGCGATCTGCCGTTCCAGGCCGGCAGCAACGGGTGGGGGCCGGTGGAACGCGACCAGTCCGTCGGCGAGAACGCCGAGGGTGACGGCCTGCCGCTCACCCTCCACGACACCGTGTACGAGAAGGGCCTCGGTACCCACGCCGCCAGCAGCGTGCAGGTGTGGCTCGGCGGCACCTGCACTTCCTTCCACGCCGCGCTCGGCCTCGACCAGGAGACTTATGGCCGGTCCGACGGCCCGGCCACCGTCGCCTACACCGTCCTCGCCGACGGAATCCCCGTCTACGAGAGCGGCACCGTCGACCGGGACACCGCGACGGAGCAGATCGACGTCGACATGACAGGCGCGCGCCGACTCGAACTCGTCGTCTCGGACGCCGGGGACGGCAACGCCCTCGACCACGCCGACTGGGCCGACGCCAAGCTGACCTGCGGAGGCGGTTCCTGATGCCCGTGACAAGAAGACGCGCCTCCCTCGCGACGGTCGTGGCGATCGTCCTGGCGGCCCTCCTCCCGGCGACTCCGGCCGCGGCCGGGGCCGGGGTTCCGCAGCAGGACTGGACAGGGACCTGGGCGACGGCACAGCACGCCTCGTACGACCCGGGCACCTCGGAGGTGACCGTGCGGATCCCGGTGCATGTGAGCACGGGCGGGACGAGTGTCCGGATCCGGCTGACCAATGAGTTCACCGACCAGCCGGTGACGATCGGACACGCGACCGTGGGGCGGCGCGCGAGCGGCTCGTCGGTGTCCGGCCGCCCGCGCGATCTCACGTTCGGCGGCAAGGAGGACGTGACGATCCCGGCCGGCGGGCAGGCGGCGAGCGACGGGCTGCGGATTCCCGTGGCCGCACGCAGCGATCTGGTGGTCAGCCTGTACTTCCCCGGCAGGCTCACCCATGTCAGCCAGCACTGGATGGGCCTCCAGACCGTCTACTGGACGCCCGACGGCGTCGGCGACCACGCCGAGGACGCCGGCGGCGACGCGTTCACCACGACCGACTCCACGTTCCCGTTCCTCACCGGCGTCGACGTGCGGGGCGGCCCGGCGCTGGGCTCCGTCGTCGCGCTCGGCGACTCCATCACCGACGGAGCCTCCTCCACCTCGGACGCCAACCGGCGCTGGCCCGACTACCTGGCGGCCCGGCTGTCGGCCTGTACCTCCCCCGCCGGAGTGCTGAACGAGGGCATCAGCGGCAACCGCATCACGGCCGGGACCGACGGCAACCCCTCGGCGCTGGAGCGGCTGGAGCGCGATGTGCTGTCCCAGCCGGGCGCCCGGACGATGATCCTCTTCGAGGGCGTCAACGACCTCAGCTGGGGCGGCGCCACCGGCGACCAGGTGATCGACGGCATGCGGGAGATCGCGCGACGTGCCCACGCCCGCGGGTTGCGGGTGATCGGCGCGACCGTGGTCCCGTACCGGGGCTGGGGCGACTACTGGACCGAGGCCAAGGAGGCCGACCGGCAGAAGGTCAACGCGTTCGTTCGCGACGGCGGCGTCTTCGACGGCCACGCCGACTTCGACAAGGCGGTACGGGATCCGGACGACCCCACCCGCTACGCCGCCGCGTTCGACTCCGGTGACCATCTGCATCCCAACGACACCGGGATGAAGGCGTTCGCCGACGCGGTCGACCTCACCGGCCTCGGGGCGGCCCGTGACTGCCCCTCGGCCCGCGTCCGGCTCACCCCGTACCGCCCGAGCCTCCCGACCGGCAGCGCCACTGAGATCACCGCGACCGTCACCAACACCGGCTCCAAGGCGATCACCCGGGTCGCCACCGGGCTGCGCCTGCCGGACGGCTGGACCGCCGAAGCGGAGGGCAAGACGGGCACCGACTCCCTTGCCCCAGGCGGGAGTTACGCCGTCACCTGGCGCGTCACCCCGCCCGTCGGCGCGGCATGGGGGCCGTACGACATCGGCGTGGGCGCCTCCTTCCGACAGGGCGGCCGGACGCGCCACGACACCGACGGCGTGACCGCCGACGTCACCCCCGTACCGTCCGCGGTCCAGCCCCCGTACCGGACGTTCGCCACCACCGACGACGCCCAATATGCCCAGAACGACGCCCAGTTCGCGATCTGGGCCGGCGGTCAGGACCTGGCCGGCTGGAAGGACGAGAAGGCCGCCATCCATGTGCCGGACGCCGTACCCGCCTCGGGCGGCCTCACCGCCCGCCTCGTCGGCCAGACCGGCAGCGGACCCTCCGCCAAGGCCGGGATCGCCGTCGCGAACGACCTGACCGCCCCGGAGAAGGGCGGCTACGCCGTGCTCACCATGTCCAAGTCGTACGGCGTGGAGTTCATGACCGACAGCGACGGCGACGGCGGGCTCGACACCTGGGCGGGCGGCGGTGCCTCGTACCACCCGGCCTGGCTCCGGCTCACCCGCGACGGTGCCACATACACCGCGTACGCCAGTACCGACGGCACCGTCTAGCAGCGGATCGGGACCGCGACCGTGCCGAGCGCATCCCACGACGGCGGCCTCGACGCCGGGATGGTCGCGAGCGCCGTCAACCTCAACTACCCAGGCCAGACCACCACGGCCGTCTTCGACTCCTTCTCGACCACCGACTGAGTCACCACCGACTGAGAGGCCTCCCGTGAACGTCAGCCGTAGACGCTTCCTGACCTCGGCCACTGCTCTCGGCTCAGCAGTGCTGCTGGCCCCACCCGGTACCGCCCGGGCGATCACCGGCGGCATCCCCGACTACGAGCCCACCAGGGCGTCCCTCGACACCCACCCCGTACCGCGCTGGTACAAGGACGCCAAGTTCGGCATCTTCATTCACTGGGGCGTCTACTCCGTCCCGGCCGGCTCCGCCCGGCAGATGGCCGCCGAGTGGTACCTCTGGTACCAGAGCTTCAACACCGATCCCACCTGGAAGTACCACCGCGACACCTACGGCCAGGACTTCCTCTACGACGACTTCATCCCGCAGTTCACGGCCGAGAACTACGACCCGGACGCCTGGGTGCGGCTGTTCGAGCAGGCAGGTGCCGAGTACTTCACGCTGACCAGCAAGCACCACGACGGATTCGCCCTGTGGCCGAGCGAGGTGACGGACCGTCATGCCGGGAACCACGGCCCGAAGCGTGACCTGGTCGGCGAGCTGATGACGGCCGCGCGCAGGCGCGGCACCGTACGGCCCGGCCTCTACTACTCGCTCGGGGAGTTCTTCAACCCGGCGATCGGGCGGCCGATGAGGAACTTCTACACCGGTGCGGAGGTCCCGATGACCGGCTACAGGCCGGTCGACGACTACATCGGGGACTACGAGCTGAAGCAGCTGTACGAGATCGTCGACCGCTACGACCCGGAACTGCTGTGGGCGGACGGCCAGTGGTTCCGGCCTGCCGGCGAACCGCCGTGGCGCAGTGAGGAAGCCATCTCCCACTACTACAACCAGGCCAAGAACCGCAGAAGGCCGAAGGGTGTCGTGGTCAACGACCGCTTCGACACCCACTTCGACTTCGCGACCTACGAACAGCGCACCAACCCCACGATGGACCCCCAGAAGTGGGAGTGCTGCATCACGATGGGCTACTCCTGGGGCTACAACAAGTTCGAGGTCGAGGAGGACTACAAGACCTCCGAGTTCCTCGTCCATCTGCTCGCCGACGTCACCAGCAAGAACGGCAACCTGCTGCTCAACATCGGGCCGAAGCCGGACGGCACCATCCCGGACGTCATGCAGCGGCGGCTGCGGGACATCGGCGCCTGGCTGAAGGTCAACGGGCCCGCGATCTACGGCTCGACGCCCTGGGTACGGGCGGAGGAGGAGGGCAGCGCCCTCGGCATCCGGTACACCGTCACCCCGGGCAAGTTCAACATCATCGTGCTGGGCGCCCCCGGCGGCACCCTCTCCATGCCCGCGGACATCCCTCTCTCCGCGACCTCGCGGATCCGGCTGCTCGGCCACAACCGCCCGCTGAAATGGTCCCGTTCCGACGGCAAGGTGCACATCACCGTCCCGGACACCCTGCCCAGCGAGCTCGCCAACACCTTCACCGTCGACTGGGAACGACGGTGAGCGGCGTGAGCACGCGAACGGACACCCTGGGCCCCACCCTCACCGTCACCACCGAACCCGCCGAACCGGCGGCCGGTGACACGGTCACCGCCACCGCGGCCATCGTCAACAACTGCCCGTTCCCGCTGCGCGGCGCCGTCCTGTACCTGGTGGACCCGGGCGCGACGACCGCCGCACGCACCATCCCGCTCGGTGATCTGCGCCGCGGCGCGAAGGTCACCCGCAGCTGGCGCACGTCGATGCCGTCCGACGTCGCCGGGGATGTCGCGTTCACCGCGCACCTCCTCTTCGACGTGGACGGACGCAGCGCCGACTGCGCGCGGTCCGCGAGGACCGTCAGCGTGCCCTACGAGCCGAACGGGGTGCGGGACCCGTACCGGACGTTCGCGACCACCGACGACGCCCGGTTCGGCCAGTACGGCAGCCAGTTGGTGGTCTGGGCGGGCGGCGGTGACCTGTCCGGCGGCCGTGACGAGAAAGGCGGCATCCTCCTTCCCGGCTCCGTCGCCGCGTCGAACGTGGTGCAGGTCAAGACGGTCGGCCTCAGCGGGAGCGACAACCCCAGCGCCAAGTACGGGATCGCCGTCGCCAACGACCTGACCGCCCCGGAGAAGGGCGGCTACGCCGTGCTCACCATGTCCAAGTCGTACGGCGTGGAGTTCATGACCGACAGCGACGGCGACGGACACCTCGACACCTGGGCCGGCGGCGGCTCCTCCGCCCACCCCGCCTGGCTGCGCCTGGTCCGCTCCGGCACCACCTGCACCGCGTACAGCAGCACCAACAACGGTCTCGCCTGGAACGAGATCGCGAGTGTGAGCGTGCCCTCCGCGAACGGCGCCCTGGACGCCGGGGTGGTGGCGAGCGCCGTGAACCTCAACTACCCGGGCACGACGGTCCGGGCCGTGTTCGACCACTTCACCGTGGAGGAGACGTGAACGCCTACCGCCCCGACGAGGACTTCCTCCCGCCGACCGTCTCGCTCACGGTCACCCCGCCCGCCCCCGACGCGGGCCAGGCGGTGACCCTGACGGCCACTCTCACCAACACCACCAAGATCGCGCTGCGCGCCGCGGTGCTCTATCTCGCCGTGGACGACACCGGGACACCCGACAGCCTGGGCAGCCTCGCGCCCGGACGGTCGGTGACCCGCACCTGGCAGACCCGGCTCGCCGACGACGCCGAGGGCCGGATCGTGTTCACCGCGCACGCTCTCTTCGACGTGCACCGCCACGGCTCGGACTGCACCCGCGCCGGCTCCTCCGTCCTGCTGCCGTACCGCTCACTGCCCGGGGCCTTCGACAACGCGGGGATCGCCTCCGACGGCGCCCTCACCGTCGCCAACATCGACGGCTCGAACTCCAGTCTGTCCGCCGAGGCGCTGGCATCGGTGGGACTGACCCCGGGTGCCGCGGTCACGTACGACGGGGTGCCCTTCACCTGGCCGGACACCCGGCCCGGGGGCAAGGACAACGTCGTCTCCTCCGGCCAGACCGTGCTGCTGTCGGGCTCCGGTTCGCGGCTGTCCTTTCTCGGGACCAGCACCTGGGGCGAGGGCAAGGGCAACGGCAAGGTCGTCTACGCCGACGGCACCGAGCAGGCATTCTCGGTCGCCGTCCCCGACTGGTACGGGACGAATCCCGCCGCCGCGGTGGTGGTGCCCTACCGCCACATCACCACCGGCCGGGACGACACCCCCGTCAGCCTGTTCAGCTTCGGCGTCGATCTGGCGGCCGGCAAGGAGCTGCGCTCCCTGGTCCTGCCCAAGGTCAGCGACGGCCTCCAGGCGGGCGTTCCCGCCCTGCATATCTTCGCCATGACGCTCACGACGATCAACTGAACTCTCCCGGAAGGACGTTCATGCACGACAACCGAGGCGACCTCGGCATCACCGGCAGCACAGGTGTCACCCGCAGACGGATCCTCACGGGTGCGGTCGCGCTGGGCGGCGCCGCGCTGCTGACCCGCCCGCAGGGCGCGTACGCGGCCGACGGCTCCCTGTTCGACACCGCTCCCGCCGCAGCCGCGCTGAAGCGGCTGCTTCCCGACCACCACCGGCAGCTCACCCTGCGGGCCGTCGACGACGACACCGACCGTTTCCGGGTCACCGGCCGGGCCGGGCACATCACGGTGGAGGGCACCAGCCCCGCCGTGCTGCTCACGGGCCTCCACACCTACTTACGACGGACCGTGCACGCCTCCGTCTCCTGGACCGGCGAGCAGCTGAACCTGCCGCGCACCCTCCCCGCGCCCGCCGAGGAGATCACGGGACGGGCCGACGTGCCACACCGGTTCGCCTTCAACGACACCAACGAGGGCTACACCGGCGCCTATCGCGACTGGGACGCCTGGCAGCACGAGCTGGACGTGCTGGCCGTGCACGGAGTCAACCGGGTCCTCGTCTACATCGGCGGCGACGCGGTGTACTACGACACCTTCCGCCGCTTCGGCTACTCCGACGCCGCACTGCGCGCCTGGATCCCGGCCCCCGCCCACCAGCCCTGGTGGCTGCTCCAGAACATGTCGGGCTTCGGCGGTCCGGTCTCCCGGCAGCTCATCGAGAGACGCGCCGCGCTCGCCGAGAAGATCGTCGACCGGATACGTGACCTGGGCATGACGCCGGTCCTGCCGGGCTACTACGGCAGCGTGCCGGACGACTTCCCCGCCCAGCACGGCGGGGACGCGGCGGTGGTGGCACAGGGCAGCTGGGGCGCCTTCAAACGCCCGGACTGGCTCGACCCGCGCACCACGGCTTTCGACGACGTGGCCGCCGCCTTCTACCGGGCCCAGACGGAGCGGTTCGGCGACAGCACGATGTACAAGATGGACCTGCTGCACGAGGGCGGCAACCCCGGTGACGTGCCGGTGGGCGAGGCCGCGAAGGCCGTCGAGGCGGCGCTTCAGAAGGCCCACCCGGGGGCCGTCTGGGCGATCCTCGGCTGGCAGACCAACCCGTCCAGGGCGCTGCTCGACGGCGTCGACAAGAGCCGGATGCTGATCGTGGACGGTCTGTCGGACCGCTACACCACCGTCACCGACCGCGAGCGCGACTGGGACGGCACCCCGTACGCCTTCGGCAGCATCTGGAACTTCGGCGGTCACACCCCGATGGGCGCCAACGCCCCGGACTGGGTGGAGCAGTACCCCAAGTGGCGTGACAAGGAGGGCAGTTCGCTCGCCGGTATCGCGGCGATGCCGGAGGCCGCCGACAACAACGCACCCGCCCTCGCGCTTCTCACCGACCTGGCCTGGACGCCCGGCGTCATCGACCTGGACGACTGGTTCGCCGCGTACGCCCTCTCCCGCTACGGCGGGCCCGACCGGCACGCCGCCGCGGCCTGGCAGACGATCCGCGACACCGCGTACAGCATGTCCCGCGCGGACTCCTGGAGCGAGGCACCCGACGGTCTGTTCGGTGCCCGTCCGAGTCTGACGGCGAACAAGGCCGCCGCCTGGGGCCCGGAGAAGGACCGCTACGACACCACGGCCTTCGACGCAGCTCTCACCGAACTCCTCTCCGTGCGGGCGGAGTTGAGGAGCACCTCGGCCTACCGGTACGACGTCGTCGACGTGGCCCGGCAGGTCCTGTCCAACCGCAGCCGTGTCCTGCTGCCACAGATCAAGGCCGCGCACGAGGCCGGGGAGAAGGCCCTGTTCGGCAGGCTGACCAGGACCTGGCTGGACTGGATGGACCTCCTCGACGAGTTGCTGGCGGCCTCCGGCCCGCACCTGCTCGGGCGGTGGCTCGCCGACGCGCGCTCCTGGGGCGCCGACCGGGCGGAGAAGGACCGCCTGGAGTACGACGCCCGCTCCCTCCTCACCACCTGGGGCGGACGCGCCAGCAGCGACGAGGGCCTGCACGACTACGCGAACCGGGAGTGGGCCGGGCTGGTCGGCGGCCTGTACCGGACCCGCTGGAAGACGTACTTCGCCGCGCTGACCGCCGGCAAGGACCCGGCGACGATCGACTGGTTCGCCCTGGAGGACCGCTGGGCACACTCCCACGAAACGCACCCCACCGAACCCCACGGCTCCCCGTACGCCCTGGCTCGCCGCGTGCGCGACCTGCTCGCCGCCACTCCCCATCAGGCGGCCCTCACCGCGGGAGCCGACCGGGGAGCGGTGGCCGAGGGCACGCCCGCGACGGTGACGGTCGCCTTCACCAACAAGAACGGCTTCGCCGCGGCACGCGGCGTGACCCTCTCCGTCACCGCCCCCGAGGGCATGGCGGCGAAGCCGCTCGAACCGGCGAGCACCGCGTCGGTGGCGCCCGGCGAAACGTTCACCGCTCGCTTCGAGGTCTCCCTGGCGGGTGAACCGACGCAACTGGTCGGCCGGGTCGTCGCGGTGGCGGCGTACGCGGGTGGCGGGAAGGTGGTCGCGCCGCTGCGGCTGGTGGCCGCGGCCGGGGTCGGCGACCCGTACCGCACGGTCTCCTCCAACGACGCCGTGTTCGGCCAAGCCGGCGACGAGATCGCCGTCGAGGGCGCCGGAGCCGACCTGTGGGGCGCCACCAACGAGTTCGGGGCGGTGTACCGGGCGGGCGCGTACAGCGACGGAACAGTGGCCGAGGTGACGGTCACGTCCCAGGACGCGACCGGGGGCTGGGCACGGGCGGGCCTCGTCGTCCGCAACGACCTGGACACGCAGGGAAGCACGGGCTATGTGAACCTGGCGGTCACACCGTCCAACGGCTGCGCGCTGAGCTGGGACGCCGACGGCGACGGCCGTCTCGACTCGATCGCGCTGGCGGGCTCCTTCACCGCTCCGGTGCGGCTGCGACTGACCAGGTCCGGCGCCTCGTACACCGGGGAGGTCAGCACGGACGGCGTCACCTGGACGACGGTGGGCACGGCCCTGCCGGGAGGCTCGGCCGCCACACAGGACGTCGGGGTCTTCATGACCGCGGCCAACGGCTGGACCGGCGCACGGGGCATCGCCACGTTCGACGGATTCACCGTGGGCTGACCTCTCTGACCATGACGCCCGCTGTCAGCACGCCCAGGCGGCAGCTCGGCCACAAGACGACGGCCACGCCCCCCGCCCCGGCATCCGGGCCAACGACCGCACTTCCCTCGCAAATGTGCCGATTCCCCTGGTCAACGACATGCAAGACCTGTACCACCAGCAGACCAAGAACTTGCTTGTGTCGTACCAGCGGTCCTGGTCGCGTCGGTGAAGGCCCGCGCGCGTCGGGTGATCTCCGGCCAGTCGCCCGCGGCCACGACGGCCGGCGGTACGACCTCCGAACCGGCGCACACCGCGTGTGCCCCGGCCGTGAGGAAGTCGGCCGCGTTTGCCGCGTTGATGCCGCCCGACGCCACCAGCGGTACGTCCGGGAAGGGGCCCGCCAGGTCGCGGAAGTGGCGGGGGCCGAAGGCGCGGGCGGGGAAGATCTTCACCGCCGCCACGTCGAGGTCGAGTGCGAGGCCGACCTCCGTGGGCGTCAGGGCGCCCATGACGACCGGTATGCCGGCCGCCGCTGCCGTCCGGGCGACGTCCGGGCGACAGCCGGGGGTGACGAGGTACTGGGCCCCGACGTCGATCAATTCCTCGGCCTGGCCGGCGGTCATCACCGTGCCCGCGCCGACGCCGTCCTGGCCGTCGGCCACCGCGCGGCGGAGATGGGCAGTGAGGCCGGGGGTGGTGCGGGTGAACTCGATCCAGTGGATGCCGCCCGCGCGAAGGGCCTCGCACAGGGCCGCGGCGTCGGGGATCTCCGGGGCCCGGACGACGGCGATCACCCGGTCCTTCGACAACTGGGCGAGGAAGTCGGTGCTCATGGTGCCAGGGCTCCTTCACGTGTCTGTGGGTTCAGCGTGGGGTCGTGCCGGACCAGCCCGCGCCGTCCAGGGTCAGGTGGCGGTCGGTCTCCGGGCGCGGTGGCAGGGCGGGGACGTCGGCCCTGGTCCGCAGTGCCGCGGAGGCTGCCAGGTGGCCGAGGCGCAGACGGGAGCGTTCGTCGCGGTTCTCCAGTACGGCGGCCAGGTAGCCGGCGGCGAAGGCGTCGCCCGCGCCCACCGGCTCGACCACCCGGGTGGGCAGCGCGGGGACGAACGTACGGGTGCCGTCGGCGTAGGAGGTCGCGCCGTGTTCGGCGTCCTTGACGACGATCAGCGGGGCGGGTGAGAGCAGCTCCGCCACGTCGTCCGGGTGGGCGGTGCCCCAGAGGGCCTCGGCCTCGTCCCGTCCGACGAACACGATGTCGGCGGCGCGGGCGAGTGTCAGCAGGCTCTTCGCGGCCTCCGCGGTGCCGCCCTGCCACAGTGCGGGGCGGTGGTTGACGTCGAAGGAGACGGTCGGCCCGCCGGTGGCGCGGTCGACGAGGATCGACTCCAGCAGCCGGGCGCAGCTGTCGGAGAGCGCCGCGGCGACGCCCGACAGGTGCACGATGCGGGCCTGGCGCAGCGCGGGCAGCCGGGTCAGGTCCGGCCCCATCAGGGTGGCGGCCGATCCGCTCCGGTAGTAGTGGGTGCGGGTGCCGTTCGGGGTCGGATCCTTGAAGTAGACGCCGGTCGGGCGGACCGGGTCGGTCTCCACCCCCGTCACGTCCACGCCGCGCGCGGTGAGTTCGGCCAGGATGCGGCGCGCGAACGGGTCGTCGCCCAGGCGGCTCACCCAGGCGACGCGGTGACCGAGGGCGGCCAGGGTGCAGGCGACGTTGGACTCGGCACCGCCGATGGCCATGGCGAGCGTCGACTGCTCGGCGAGCGGGCCGCTGCCCGGTGGGCTGAGGACGGCCATCGTCTCGCCGACGCACACGACGTCGGCCGCCTGTTCCTGTCCGTCGGCCGTACGGGGCGGTGGCGGCAAGGGCACGGGAATCTCCTGGTTCTCGGGAGGGGACGGGTGGTCAGGTGGCGGTCAGGCGGAGCATCACCTTGCTGCTCCCGCTGCCCGGGTCGGCCGCGACGGCCAGTGCCTCCTCCGCCCGTTCCAGCGGGAAGCGGTGGGTGATCACCGGTGTCACGTCCAGACCGTCCCGCAGCGCGAGCAGGGCGTCGTCGATCTCCTCGACGAAGCGGTAGGAGCCGATCCAGGTGATCTCGCGGGTCACCAGGTCACCGAGGGCGGCGGAGACCGCCGTACCGGGGAGGTTGCCGACCTGGACGAGCGTGCCGCCGCGAGCTGTGGCCCGTAGGACCGGGCCGAGCGCGGAGGGGGCGCCGGACGTCTCGAAGACCACGTCCACGTCCTCGGGCAGACCCTCGCCGCGGGAGATGTCGCGGGTCTCGTCGGCGCCCATCGCGCGGGCGACGGCGAGGGAGGAAGGAGATAGGTCGGCGGCTATGACTGTGCCCGCCCCGTGGTGTCTGGCGGCGGCCACGACCAGCGAGCCGATCGGTCCTGCACCGTTGACCAGGACCGTCCGGCCGCGCAGCGCCGGGACCCGGCCCACGGCGTGCAGGGCGACGGCCAACGGTTCGGCCAGGGCGCCCTGTTGGGTGTCGACGCCGTCCGGCAGTGGTCTGACCTGGGCCGCGCGGACCGTACGGTATTCACTGAACCCGCCGTCGGTGTGCGGGTCGAAGGCCGCCGAGCCGAAGTAGCGGATGTGCGGGTAGAGGTTGGTGCGTCCGGCGATCCGGTCCGGCAGGACGCCGTCGCCGACCAACTGGGCCGGGTGGACGGTGACCTGCTGTCCCTCGTGCAGACCGGTGACCCCGTCGCCGAGTGCGGCGATCCGGCCCGCGACCTCGTGGCCGAGCACCAGCGGGTGCGACAGGGAGGCGGTGCCGGACGCCCCGTTCTTCCAGTACGCGATGTCGGATCCGCAGATCCCGCCCCACTCCAGGGCGAGCAGCACCTCGTCGGCGCCCGGCACCGGCCGGGCCCGTTCGTCGACGCGTACGTCGCCGGGGCCGTGCACCACGACCGCCCTCATACGGCATGAACTGGTACGGCACGAACTCATACGGCGTCCTCCAGCCGGACCAGGTCGCGTCCCCGTGTCTCGGGTGCCAGGAACGCGCTGACGAAGGTGATGAGCGAGTAGACGACGAGCATCACCGCGATGGGCCACCAGCTGCCGGTGACGGCGGTGAGCGAGGCCGCGAGGACCGGGCCGATCGCGGTGGTGAGGATGCCGCCGATCTCCTTGGCGAGCGCGAGCTGGGTGAACCGGGTGCGGGAGCCGAAGAGTTCGGCCATCGTCACGCTCTCCAGCGAGAAGAGGCCGAGGACGCCGATGTTCAGACCGAGGACCATGCCGAGCATCAGCGCGGGGGTGGAGCCGGACGTGATGAGGAACATCACCGGGAAGGCCATGACGACGGTCAGCAGGGAGAGCGCCATGTAGAGCGGGCGGCGTCCGAAGCGGTCGCCGAGCATGCCCACCGCCGGCACGGTGGCGAAGCCGAGGAGTGAGCCGTAGACGATCGCGTCCGTGGGGATGGAACGTCCGACCGAGAGGTTGGTGGCGATGTAGCCGACCAGGAACGTCTGGATCAGCCCGGAGTTGCCCGCCTGGCCGAGGCGCAGCCCCAGCGCGAGGAAGAACGCCCTGCCCTTGCGCTGGCGGATGCCCGCCGCGAGGACGCTGCTCCGGTGCTCGTCGACGTCGGAGACGGCGGCGATCGTGGACTCGACCTCGCCGCGGTCCATCGCCACACCGTCGACGACGTCGGGGCGTTCCTCGAAGACCGGGCTCTCCTTGAGGCCGCCGCGCAGCCAGACCGCGAAGAGCATGAGGACGAAGCTCAGCAGGAACGGCAACCGCCAGCCCCAGGAGAGGAGTTGGTCCTCGCTGAGTACGCCGATCAGGATGGCCCACAGCCCGGAGGCGGCGAGAGTTCCGGAGTTCGTGCCGAGCGACACCAGCGAGGCGATCAGGCCGCGCCTGCGTACGGGGGCGTACTCGGCGAGCAGCACGGTGGCCCCGGCGATCTCCGCACCGGCGCCGAAGCCCTGGATCAGCCGCAGCAGGACGAGCAGGCTCGGCGCGAGGATGCCGATCGTGGCGTAGGTGGGCAGGGCGCCGATGAGGGTGGTGGACGCGCCCATCAGCAGGATCGTGATGACGAGGACCTTCTTGCGGCCGATCCGGTCGCCCATCCGCCCGAAGTAGATGGCACCGGCGAGCCGGGCGACGTAGCCGACGCCGTAGGTCGCCATCGCGGCTATCAGTCCGATCGCGGGGCTGACGTCCGGGAAGAAGATCTTGTTGAAGACGATCGCGGCTGCCAGCGAGTACAGCTGGAAGTCCATGAACTCCATGGCCGTACCGAGCCAGCCGGAGACGGCGGCCTTGGTGAGATCGCGTGTGGTTCGCCGAGCGGGGTGAGCGGTCTCCGCGAGGGTGGGGCTGTCGTGCATCGTGAACTCCGTTGTTCGTATGCCGTGTTGGGGACGCGGGTCGGGGACGGGACGGGGGACGGGCGGGGCGGGGCTCAGATCTCGATGCGTCCGGCATGGAGGGCGGGCAGTCGGCCGGCGATCGCGGTGGTGAGTGGGTCGTCGTCGGCCAGGTCCGTCGCGCCGAGGGCGCGCAACAGTGCGCGGACCGTCTCCACGGGGGTGGTGCCCGGGTCCCAGCAGGCGGCGAAGGTGTCGGCCGCGGGGTCGGTGAACGTGCCGGGTGGGCGGGTGCCGAACGCCCAGGCGGCGAGGGCGAGTTCGAGTACCGGGGCGCTGGTGCCCCGGGCGCGCAGCGTGCGCAGGGCGGGCAGCCAGCGCTCCGGGATCTTCAGGGATCCGTCGGAGCCGATCTGCCGCAGCAGGTGGTGCATCGCGGGATTGCGGAAACGTACGACGACGTCGTCGGCGTACACGCTCGGATCGGGGCCGTCCGCCGGGAGGGTGGGGGCGACCTCCGCGCACAGCGCACGGACGAGACGCTCGCCCCAGTCGGTCGCCATGGTGTCGGCGACGGTGGTGCGGCCCGCTGCCGTCCCCAGGTACGCGAGCGCCGAGTGGGAGCCGTTCAGCAGCCACAGCTTCGTGAGCTGATACGGCGACACATCCCTGACGAACAGGGCGCCGTCCCGTTCCCACGGCGGGCGGGGCGCCGCGAAGGAGTCCTCCAGCACCCACTGCCGGTACGGCTCGGCCGTCACGGGCAGCTCGTCGCGTACGCCGAGTGCGGTCGCCGCGGCCACCCGGTCGGCCTCGCTCACCGCGGGCACGATCCGGTCGACCACCGTCGCGGGGAAGGCGACGGTCTCGGCGATCCGGCGCAGGATCCGGTCCCGGTCGGGCCAGTCGGACGCGCGGACGAACTCCCGTACGACCCGGCTCAACACGGCGCCGTTGTCCGCCATGTTGTCGCAGGACACGACGCTGATCGGCGCACCGCCCGCCCGGATCCGCGCCGCCAGCCCGGCGGCCAGCCGCCCGAGCACGGTGGTGAGCGGCCCGTCGGGGTCCGCGACGAGGTCGGCGGCGACGGCGGCCGTGTCCAGCCCGCCCGTGGACGCGAGACGGTGGTAGCCCTTCTCGGTCACGGTGAGCGTCACCACCGTCACCTCAGGATCGGCCAGCAGGGCGTCGACGGCCTTCGCGTCGGGGCGCATGGCCAGCGCGTCGACCACCGCGCCGACAACCCGGGTGCGCGGGCCCTCCGGACGACGCTCGGTGAGCGAGTACAGGCAGTCCTGGGCCCGCAGGGCGCGTACGGTGTCCGCCGAGCGGGGCGCTACGGCGGTGATGCCCCAGGGCTCGCCGGAGCGGGCGGCGGCGTTCTCGGTGTAGACCGCCTGGTGGGCGCGGTGGAAGGCGCCGAGTCCGAAGTGGACCACGCGGGTGCGCAGTTCGGCGGGGTCGACCGCGGGCCTGGCCTGCGGGGCGAGCGGCGTCGTACGGCTCAGCGGCTTCGTAGGGTTCGGTCGCGCGCTCACCAGTCGTGCACCGACCCGTCGAGGCGGCGCGCGACCGGGAGATAGCGCTGTTGGTACGGGAAGCGCTCCGCCGCTTTCTCGTCGTACTCGACGCCCAGGCCCGGCTCCTCGGACGGGTGGAGCATGCCGGCGGAGAACGTCACGCCGGTGCGGAAGACCTCGGCGGCCTCGTCGGGGTGACCCATGTGTTCCTGGATGCCGAAGTTCGGCACGGCGATGTCGAGGTGCACGGCCGCCGCCATGCTGACGGGAGAGAGGTCGGTCGCGCCGTGCGAACCGGTCCGCACCTGGTACAGCGCGGCGAGGTCGAAGATCCGCCGCAGGTGGGTGATGCCGCCCGCGTGGACGACGGTGGTGCGGACGTAGTCGATGAGCTGCTCGGTGATCAGGTCCTTGACGTCCCAGATCGAGTTCATCACCTCGCCGACCGCGATCGGGGTCGTGGTGTGCTGCCGGATGAGCCGGAACGCCTCCTGGTTCTCGGCCGGGGTCGGGTCCTCCATCCAGAACAGCCGGCACTCCTCGACGCTCTTGCCGAAGCGGGCGGCCTCGATCGGGGTGAGCCGGTGGTGGACGTCGTGCAGGAGGTGGAAGCCGAAGCCGAAGCGTTCCCGGACGGCTTCCAGATAGGTGGGGGCGAACCCCAAGTAGGCCTCGGTGTCCCACGGTTGCTCGTCGGGCAGTTCGGTCGCGGCCGGTTCGTAGACCTTGCCCTTGCGGACGCCGTAGGTGCCGCCGACGTCGGGCACGGCGGCCTGGGCGCGGACGGCCTTGTAGCCCAGCTCCAGGTAACGCTCGACGTCGTCCAGCAGCGACGGCACATCCGTGCCGCTGGCGTGCGAGTAGACCAGGACACCGTCCCGGGACCGGCCGCCGAGGAGCTGGTAGACGGGTAGCCCCGCCATCCTCCCCTTGATGTCCCAGAGCGCGGTGTCGACGGCGGCGATCGCGGTCATGGTGACCGGTCCACGCCGCCAGTAGGCGCCTTTGTAGAGGTACTGCCACATGTCCTCGATACGGGCGGGGTCCTTGCCGATCAGCAGGGGGACCACGTGATCGCGCAGATAACTGGCGACGGCCAGCTCACGGCCGTTCAGCGTGGCGTCACCGAGGCCGGTCACGCCGTCCGTGGTGGTGATGCGCAGCGTGACGAACGTGCGCCCCGGAGAGGCGACGAACACGTCGACGCGCTCGATCTTGCTCACGGGTGACTCTCCTTCGAGGGTGCGTACGACTTGTCGGCCAGTACTTGTATACAAGCATGTGTCGTGAAGTTGCAATGGTCGTGTCGCCACGTTTTTACGCCCCCTGCCCCACCGCGGGCTCCGCAGCTCACGGGCGCGCACCCACCGATACGATGGCCCCATGGCTCAACCGAAACGGGACCGCACGAGTCGACGCGAGATCTATCTGAAACTGCGTCAGATGGTCCTGACCCTCGAACTCGCCCCGGGCGCCGCCCTGTCGGAGAACGAACTCGCGGCGTCTCTGGGCGTGAGCCGGACACCGGTGCGGGAGAGCCTGATCCTGCTGTCCCAGGAGGGGCTGGTGCAGGTCTTCCCGAAGATCGGGTCGTTCGTCTCCCGGGTGGACCCGGCGCAGGTCGCCGACGCGCAGTTCCTGCGGGAGGCCGTCGAACTCGCCTCACTGGACGATCTCCCCGCGGAGCTCGACCCCGCGGTCGACCGGGAACTGCGCGAGAACCTGGACCGGCAGCAGCGCGCGGATCTCGACCTGGAGGAGTTCTTCGAGCTGGACGAGGCCTTCCATCAGGGCCTGATGCGGCTGAGCGGCCACGGCAACGTGTGGACCAACGTCGCCGCGGCCAAGGGGCACCTCGACCGGGCCAGGCGGCTCGGCCTGCATGAGAACGTGTCGCCGGCCGTGTTCGCCGTCCAGCACCGCGAGATCTACGACGCGGTCGTCGCCGGTGATGTCGCGCTCGCCCGCGCCGCCATGCGCACCCATCTGCGGGCCGTCTTCAGCGACATCGAGCGCATCCGCGCACACTCACCGGAACTGTTCGCGAGCGGGCCCTCGACGGTGCCGGTGCGGCGCAATGTGGTGGTGTGGGAGTGACCGCGCGTGCCCGCGGTCTTCCGGTCGGAGCCCTGGCCGAGGGCTCCGGGGTCCCCGAATCCGCTGGAGACCAGGTCCGTGAGCACCCCGATCGCCAGGCGACCGGTCGACCGGCCGTCAGACCCGGAGCCCTTCGCGGAGTCCCGCCCTCCCACGGAGAACCGTCTGCCGGTCGGAGCCCTGGCCGAAGGCTCAGGGGCCCCGAATCCGCTGGAGACCAGGTCCGTGAGCACCCCGATCGCCAGGTGACCGGTCGACCGGCCGTCAGACCCGGAGCCCTTCGCGGAGTCCCGCCCTCCCGCGGAGAACCCCTCGCCCCACGGAACCGCACCTATGAACGCCCCTCCGGGCGGCCCGAGGTCGACCGGATACAGTGCGCGGGACGGCAGCCCGGTCAGAGAGGGGAACCGTGACCGACACCAGCGACACCCGACCCGCCGACAGCGAGACGCAGGCTCCGCGGCAGAGCCGACTGCACCGCCTGATGCGCTACCTCCCCCTGATCGCACCCGTCCTGCTGTGGGCCGTGCCCTGCTGGGTGCTCCTGTACACCGGCCAGCACTGGCCGCTGCCCGTCACGCTGATCGGCACCGCCCTGTCCGCCCTCGGCCTCGTCGTGATGCCGCTCGCGATGGGGCGCGGCCACGGCCGACGCCAGCAGGACCGGGCGGCGATCGTCGGTGACACCCTGCTGGGCGCCGGCTGGGTCCTGTTCACCTGGTCCGTCCTGCTCGGCATCCTCTTGCGGCTCACCCTGACCGTGACCGGCGTCGGTGAGAGCCAGGACCGCGCCCGGATCGTCACCTGGGCCGTCCTCGGCACCACCGCCCTCCTGCTCGCCTGGGGGTACGCCGAAGCCCGCCGCGTGCCGCGCGTGCGCCGCCTCGACGTGCAACTCCCCCGGCTGGGTGCCGGGCTGGACGGCCTCCGTGTCGCCCTCATCACCGACACCCACTACGGCCCCCTCGACCGCGCCCGCTGGTCGGAGCGGGTGTGCGAGACGGTGAACACCCTGGAAGCCGACCTGGTCTGCCACACCGGCGACATCGCGGACGGCACGGCCGAACGACGCCGCGCCCAGGCCGTCCCGCTCGGTACCGTGCGGGCCACCCGGGCCCGGGTCTACGTCACCGGCAACCACGAGTACTACAGCGAGGCCCAGGGCTGGGTCGACCTGATGGACGAGCTGGGCTGGGAGCCGCTGCGCAACCGCCATCTGCTGCTCGAACGCGGAGGCGACACCCTCGTGGTCGCCGGCGTGGACGACGTCACCGCCGAGTCCTCCGGCCTGCCGGGCCAAGGAGCCCACCTCGCCGGAGCCCTGAACGGCGCCGACCCCGACCTGCCCGTCCTGCTCCTCGCCCACCAGCCCAAGTTCATCGACCGGGCGGCAGCCGACGGCATCGACCTCCAGCTCTCCGGCCACACCCACGGCGGCCAGATCTGGCCCTTCCACCACCTGGTCCGCATAGACCAGCCCGCCGTCGCCGGCCTGAGCAGCCACGGCACCCGCACCCTCCTCTACACCAGCCGCGGCACCGGCTTCTGGGGCCCGCCCTTCCGCGTCTTCGCCCCCAGCGAGATCACCCTGCTCGTACTTCGCTCCCCGCACCTGCCCACCTCGCAATAGCGCCTCCGGTCGCTCCGACAGGGGACGCCGAGGGTGCCGGTACCCAATGGGTACTATCGCTGGATGACGACGACATCGGACCTCTGCGACGACCCCAAGAGCGTCTACGCGGCCGCCTGCCCCTGCCGCGACATGCTGGATCTGCTCGCCAACAAGTGGAGCGCTCTCGCCCTGGGTGCGCTCGAGGACGGACCGAGGCGCTTCGGAGCACTGCGCGGCCAACTACAGGGCGTGAGCCCGAAGGTCCTCACCCAGACGCTGCGCCGCCTGGAGGACCACGGCCTGATCAACCGCCGGATCTACGCCGAGGTACCTCCCCGTGTCGAATACAGCCTGACCCCGCTCGGCAAGGACGCCTGCGCACCTCTCGCCCATCTGCGTACCTGGGTCGAGCAGAACATCGACCGGTTCCCCGACTCCGACTGACCCCACCTGGACACTTCCCCATGGGAAGTAAGCTCCCTTGAAGGTTACTACCCCCCAGTGGATACCTTGCGGCCATGGCCGCCGCCCCTCGTCGGCCCACCCCACACGTCGAGGAGATCCATCATGAGTGAGACCTGGAAGACGACGACGATGCCTGCCGTCGCCTACCGCAAGAGCCTGCCGATCGATGACGACGAGAGCCTCGTGGACGTCGAGCTGCCCGTACCGCAGCCGGGTCCGCACGATCTGCTGGTCCAGGTGGAGGCGGTCGCGGTCAACCCCGTGGACCACAAGGTCCGGCAGAGCAACGACCCGGGCGGCGAACCCAAGGTGCTCGGCTGGGACGCCGCCGGCACGGTCGTCGCGGTCGGTGAGCTGGTGGAGTTGTTCGAGGTCGGCGACGAGGTCTTCTACGCCGGCGCGATCGACCGGCCGGGCACGAACGCACGCTTCCACACCGTCGACGAGCGCATCGTCGGCCGGAAGCCCGCCACGCTCTCCTTCACCGAGGCGGCGGCGCTGCCGCTGACCTCCCTGACCGCCTGGGAGGGCCTGTTCGAACGCCTGGGCCTGCGCGAGGGCGCTCCGGAACAGACCGGCACGCTCCTGGTGACCGCGGCGGCGGGCGGTGTGGGAGCCATGGTGGCCCAGCTGGCGCGAGCCCTCACCGGCCTGACCGTGATCGGCACCGCCTCACGCCCGGAGACCGTCGAGTTCGCCCGCCGGATGGGCGTGACGCATGTGGTCGACCACCATCGCCCGCTGCCGGCACAGGTGACCGAGGTGGCGCCCGGCGGGGTGGACCACATCTTCAGCACCGTCGGCACGGACCGGAACCTCGCCGCGTACGCCGACATCCTGAAGCCGTTCGGCCGGCTGGTCGCCATCGACGACTTCGGTCCCGTGGAGATCGGCCTGCTGAAGTCGAAGAGCATCTCGTTCCACTGGGAGCTCATGTTCACCCGCTCGCTGTACCGGACCCCGGACCAGGCGGCGCAGCACCACATCCTCGGCGAGATCGCCCGGCTCGTCGACGCGGGCGCCCTGCGCACCACAGCCACCCGGGACCTCGGCGCGATCAACGCCGCCCATCTGCGCGAGGCGCATCGAATCCTGGAGTCCGGCTCCGCCGTCGGCAAAATGACGCTCACCGGATTCTGAGCCGTCCGTGAACCTCCTTCTTCTCGGTCCCGTCTACAGGGCTGATGGAGAACAGACCTTCTCGTAACCATGGAAAGGTGACGGGCATGCGAGTTATGAGGTTCACGCCGGAGCAGCGAACAGATCACCTGCTCAGCTGGGCAACCGAATGGAACGGAACGCGACAAGGGCGAAGTATGTGGGCGTACTCCCTGAGTCTGGGAGGTTCTCATGCCCTTCTGAACGACTGGGTCAACAACGAGAAACTCATGGATCTCCTCTCCCCGGAAGAGAGAGGGGTGATAGCCGCAGCACGCCGACGGGCGACTCGACGCGAGACCGCTGCGATTCGGCGAGCGCGATAGGGGCATATGACCGCCCGCCATTTTCCGAATTCACCGTTCCTCTCCGGAAAGCGGTGAGGCGCGTGCATGAGATCGGCCGGAGTGGCGACCCGATCGGCCTCCGGCGAGGCTGACGGCAGACATACAGACGCGCAGGACGGCCACACGTACAACACGCAAGGGGACTGGTTCCACATGCAGATCGACCTGACGGGACGCACCGCCCTGGTGACGGGCTCGACGCAGGGCATCGGCGCGGCGATCGCCGCCGGGCTCGCACGCTCCGGCGCCCGCGTGGGGGTGAACGGCCGGGACGAGCGGCGGGTCGAGGAGGCCGTGGCGCGGCTGGCGGCGGAGGTGCCGGGTGCCTCCTTCGTACCGGTGGCCGCCGACGTGGCGAACGAGGAGGGCGCACAACGCGTCCTGGAGGCGCTGCCGGACGTGGACATCCTCGTCAACAACCTCGGCATCTTCGGCTCCGCGGACCCGCTGGAGATCAGCGACGAGGAGTGGCGGCGCTACTTCGAGGTGAACGTGCTGGCCGCGGTACGGCTGACCCGCATGTATCTGCCGGGTATGACGGAGCGCGGCTGGGGCCGGATCCAGTACATCGCCAGCGACTCGGCGATCGTCATCCCGGCCGAGATGATCCACTACGGCATGTCCAAGACCGCGCTCCTCGCCGTCGGCCGAGGCTTCGCGAAGCAGGCGGCGGGCACGGGCGTGACGGTCAACTCGGTCATCGCCGGACCCACTCACACGGGCGGCGTCGAGGACTTCGTCTACGAACTCGTCGACCGCGACCTGCCCTGGGACGAGGCCCAGCGCGAGTTCATGCGGAAGCACCGGCCGCAGTCCCTCCTGCAACGGCTGATCGAGCCCGAGGAGATCGCCAACATGGTCGTGTACCTCAGCTCCGACCAGGCTTCGGCCACAACGGGCGGGGCTCTGCGGGTCGATGGTGGATACGTCGACTCGATCCTGCCCTGAGGAGGCGGCGGCTTGGCTTCTGGCAGGGGCCGGCTTCTTCCAGGGGCCTGGCGGGAGGGGGGTCTGCCCGGGAAGACTCCTGGGCAGACGCCCTTCGCGTGTACGGCGTCGTCCATCGCGGCGTCGATCACCTGAGGGCCTCCGTCGGCGAGCTGGTGATGCGTCAGCGAGGTGCGGCCCGAGGAAACGGGACCCGGCAGCGCGCGACCGACAGCACCGAGCACACCGGACGCGACGGGCCTGCTCGCCGCAGCCCTCATCTGCCGGCAGATGCCGACCCCTTGGCAGACCCAGCCGTACGGGGTCGTCGACCACGGAGTCGTGAGCGCACGCGAACTGCTGTGCAGGGAGGCCGAGTTGACCCCCAAGACCCGCTGCCGCCGCCTGCCCGACACCCTCGTCGTGGAGCTGACCGGCGAGAAGCGCAAGCCCTGGGGTTCAGCGGACGGGCCCTCAGCCGGTGCTCCATTTCTGGTTGTCCCCGCCGGTGCAGCTCCACAGTTGCAGTTCCGAGCCGTTGCCGGTCCCCTGGTCGGTGACGTCGACGCACTTGTCGGCCTGGATGTTGACCAGGTCGTGCGCGGCGTTGAGCCGGAACCGCTGGGCCCCGGTGCCGTTGCAGGTGACGAGCTTGATCCACGCGCCGTCCTCCCGTGAACCGCCGTCCACGTCCATGCACTTGCCCAGGGCGCGGACGGTCCCGTCCGACGAGAACTGCCACTGCTGGCGGGCGGCGCCCGTGCAGTCCCAGATCTGTAGGCGGGTGTGGTCCGTCGAACTGCCTCCGCTCACGTCGATGCAGCGGTCCGAGGAGTGGCTCCGGATCAGCACGCCCTCGACCACGTCGGTGTCGGCGTCTCCGGAGTCGACAGCCGTCGCGGATTCCCCGGGCGAACTCCCGGTCTGCGCCCCGCCGTTCTCGGTGTCGCCCTTCGACGTGGGCGTCGTATCGCCGGTGTTGTCGCCCGATGCCGGTGAACTGCCGCCCGGGGTCGGCTGCCCGCCGGGACTCTCCGTGACGTTCGTGGCGTTGGCTTCCAGCGCGGAGGATCCACCTGACGGCGAGGCGGAGCCAGGTGCGGCCGGGTTCTCCCCGCTGTCCGGGACCGTGTCCGATCCGGTACCGGCCGCCGCCGGACGCCCCTTGCTGTCATCGCCGCCGCTCACGAGGAACACGGAGCCGACCAGCAGGACGCCGACGCCGGTGCCGACGGCAGCCGCCAGCAGCATCTTGCGGTACCGCACGAGGAGCGGCACGGACCGGCTCGGAGCGGCTGTGACATCGGCGCGGTGGTCAGCCGTGTCCCCGGTACGGATACCGGGCGCCGCGGTGCCCGGCGTGGTCCCGGTGAGTGCCGCGAACTCGGCCGCCGCCGCGGACATGGGCGGCGGGGGCACGGACTCGGGGTCAGGCACAGCCTCGGGTTCGGAGGTGGCAGCGGACCCCAGCGCCGCAGCCGCCTCGGCGATCGCCGAGGGACCCCTCGACCGGCGTGGCAGAGGCAGTGACGCGGCGTCGGTCCGGTCGGGCCGGGCCGTGGCGGCCTCCGCCGTCGGATCCTCGGAGGAGGCCGTCATGTCGTCCTTCCGGTACTGGAGTTGGTGGATTCCCGCGCGGCCGGTACGTCTTCGAGGTGTCGAAGACGTCGTGGTCGTGCGCGGTGGCCTGTGATGGTGCGCGATGGCCTCGGGCGGGCGCCGGCGATCGGCCGTCCACGTACCCGGGGGCGATGTACCCGAAGGCGATTCTGTCGTGTTCACGACCGCCGAGGCAAAGGGCGACACGCGGTGTTCGTCCGGTACCGAAGCTCGCGGAGTTTGGCGCACAGACAGTCGGCGTCGGCGCGGCAGAGCCGTTCGAGGATGTGCAGGGCCGCGGTCCACTCGGTGTGCGCCAACTGCGGGCGCCCCGCGCTGACATGGGTGTCGCCGAGCTGGCCCAGATGTCCGCCTCCGTAGTCGTGGCCGGGCTCCTGAACCGGCCTGCTACCGAACTATGCAGACGGGTCTTGGAACGGACTTGGAACGCGGGAGCCACGAGCTGAGACGGGGGCGCCCGACTTCGCCGCAGGCATGCCCATCAGCCCACCGGCGATCTCCCGGTTCAGCGAATGGTCGTACCCTCCGCCGCGTCCAACAAGCCGAGTTCGTCCCGCGTAGGCAGGCCCTCCCAGTCGCCCCGGGTCGCGACGGCGAAGGCCGCGGTGGTGACGGCCCGGTGCAGGCGGGCCGGGATGTCCGCGCCGTCGAGGAGCCCGGACAGGTACCCCGCCACGAAGGCGTCGCCCGCGCCGACCAGGTCCACGGCGTCGACCTGTCGTGCCGCACGGTCGGTCGCCACTTCGGCGGTGAAGCTGGTCGCGCCGCGTGCGCCGCGCTTGACGACCACCTCGTCGACACCTGCGGCCAGGATGCTGTGCACGGCCTCGGATTCGCCCGCGCCGAGCCGTTCCTGCACGAGCGGCAGCTCGTCCTCGGAGGCGATGAGCAGGTCGGTGTGGGGCAACAGTGGCCGCAGGGCCGTGCGGGCTCGGTCGGGGGTCCACAGGCGGGAGCGGTAGTTGACGTCGAGGCATACGGTGATGCCGGCGTCGCGAGCCGCCATGGCCGCGGCGAGCGTGGCCTCGGCCGCCGCCGGACCGAGCGCCGGTGTGATGCCGGTGAGGTGCAGGACGCGGGATCCGGGGGCCAGCGCCGGAAGTACGTCGGCCGGTGAGACCGCCGAACCCGCCGAACCCGCGCGGTAGTAGCTGACGCGCGTGAGGGTGCCCAGGCGGGGTTCGGTCAGCAGCAGGCCCGTCGGCCGGCCGGAGTCGTCGACGACCGCGTGGCCGGTGTCGATGCCCTCGGCGCGCAGCGTACGCAGTATCAGCGCGCCGAGTTCGTCCGCGCCGACCCGCCCGGCCCAGCGCACCCGGTGCCCGAGCCGGGCAAGCCCGATCGCGACGTTGGACTCGGCTCCCGCGACCGACAGACCGAGGTTCCCGCCGAGCCGAAGCGCGCCCTGGGCCCGCAGCGCCGCCATGGTCTCACCGAAGGTCACCACGTCCGGTGGGGAGTGGGTACCCGGGGCCGTCACAGCCCTTCCTCCGCCGCCACCTTGCCGAGCCGCAGCGCCGCCATCGTCTCGCCGATGACCACCGCATCCGGCGGGGGCTCAACAACCGGAGTCGTCACGGCGCCTCCCCCTGCCGCCACCTTGCCCAGCCGCAGCACGTCCTCGGCCCGCAGCGCCGCCATCGTCTCACCGAAGGCCACCACATCCGGCGGGGACTGGTTGACCGGAGTCATCACGGCGCCTCCCCTTGCCGCCACCTTGCCGAGCCGCAGCGCGCCCTGAGCCCGCAGCACCGCCACCGTCTCGCCGAAGGCCACCGCATCCGGCGGTGAGTAAGGACCCGAGGGCGTCACAGCGACTCCCCCGCCGCCACCTCGCGGAACACCGCCGCCCGGGCCCGGAGTTGCCCCAGATCCCCGCCGTCGGCCGCGTCCCCGACGAGCGGTGAGCCGACGCCAACGGCGATGGCTCCCCGGTCCAGGTACTCACGGGCGGCCCGTGCGTCCACTCCGCCGACCGGCACGAAGGGCACCTCGGGGAAGGGGTCGCGCAGGGCCCGTAGGTAGGCGGGGCCGCCCAGTGCCCCGGGGAAGAGCTTGATCGCGGCGGCGCCCCGGGCGAGGGCGGCCTCGACCTCGGTCGGTGTCAGGGCACCCATCAGCACGGGGACGCCGTACGGCTCAAGACCATCGACCAGCGCCGGGGTGACCAGGTACGACGCGCCGGCGTCCACCGCGCGGGCGGCGTCCGCGGCCGAGCGTACGGTCCCGGCGCCGAGGAGTGCGTCGGGGCCCAGCTCGGTGCGCGCCTGCCGGATGACGGTCAGGGCGTCGGCGGTGGTCAGGGAGACCTCGACGGCCGCGATGCCCTCCTCGGCGAGCGTGCGCACGGTGCGCAGGGCAGCGACGGGATCCTTGCCTCGTACGATCGCCAGCAGGCGGTGGGCCCGGAGCGATTCCACCAGGTTCATGGGAGCGCGCTCTCCTTCTGCTTCCTACTTCTACTTCTGCTTGGGGCGCCTGCCTGCCTCTCGCGACATCGTCATGATCTTCTCCCGAGCGACGTGGGGCGCGTCAAGGGTTGGCAATGGTTTCCATATCGATCGGAATCGGCCATGTTCTTGACATTCATTTCCATCTACCGTGGCGCATGCCGGTCCGTCGCGTGCCGACCGGGCCCCCTGTGCATGCTGCTCTCGTGGAGGATCCATGTCCCCGTCCCCGTCCCGGCGTCTCGCCCTGATCACCGGCGCCTCGCTGGCCCTTCTCGCGGGGTGCGGCAGTTCGTCGGACTCCGGCGGTGACGGAAGCGGTGGGCAGGAACCGGTCGCCTCGTCGAAGGTCGCCGTGGTCGCCTCCACCAACGTGTACGGCGACATCGTCGAGCAGATAGGCGGCGCGAAGGTCGACGTCACGTCGATCATCAGCGACCCCGACCAGGACCCGCATTCCTACGAGGCCAACACCCAGAACCAGCTGGCGCTGTCCAAGGCCAAGCTCGTCGTCGAGAACGGCGGCGGCTACGACGACTTCGTGGACCGCATGCTGAAGAGCAGCAGCGCTTCCGCCGAGGTCGTCAACGCCGTCAAGGTCTCCGGGAAGACCGCCCCGAAGGGCGGTGAGCTGAACGAGCACGTCTGGTACGACTTTCCGACCGTCGCGAAGATCGCCGACCGAATAGCCACCGCCCTCGGCAAGGCCGACACCGCCGACGCCGCCCTCTTCACCAAGAACGCCGAGGCCTTCAAGACGAAGCTCACGGCGCTGGAGGCGAAGGAGGCCCAGATCAAGAAGGAGCACGCGGGCGAGGGCATCGCCATCACCGAGCCCGTGCCGCTGTACCTCACCACCGCCAGCGGTCTCGTCAACAAGACGCCCGAGGCGTTCAGCGAGGCCATCGAGGAGGGCGACGACGTCTCCCCCCGGGTGCTTCAGGCCACGCTGGCGGTGTTCTCCGACAAGCAGGTCGCGGCGCTCGTCTACAACGAGCAGACCTCCGGCCCGCAGACCGAGAAGTCCAAGGCCGCGGCCAAGGCGGCCGGCATTCCCGTCGTACCGGTGACCGAGACCCTGCCCGCCGGCAAGGACTACCTCGGCTGGATGACCTCCAACGTCGACGCGCTCGCGAGCGCGCTCGCCAAGTGAGCCGGTCCGCCCCGGAGGCGGTGATCAGCCTGCGCGGCGCCGAACTGTCGTACGGCGCGCGCGTGGTGTGGCAGGGCCTCGACCTGGACGTACGGCCGGGTGAGTTCCTGGCCGTGCTCGGGCCGAACGGCTCGGGCAAGACCAGTTTCGTACGGGCCCTGCTGGGCCGGCAGCCCCTGTCAGCGGGGACTCTGACCGTCCTCGGCGGCCCCGCTCGCGAGGCCGGCCGTCATCTCGGGTACGTCCCCCAGCAGGCGGAACTGTCCGCGCAGGCCATGCTGCGCGCCCGCGATCTCGTGCGCTTCGGCATCGACGGGCACCGTTTCGGACCCCGGCCGCGCACCGGCGCCGTCCGCCACCGGGTTGACGAGATCCTCGCCTCGGTCGGAGCGTCGGCGTACGCCGATGTCCCCCTCGGCATGCTGTCCGGCGGCGAACGTCAGCGCGTCCGGATCGGGCAGGCCCTGGCGACCGACCCGCGCATCCTGCTCTGCGACGAGCCCCTGCTCTCCCTCGACCTGAACCACCAGCGGGCCGTCACCGAACTGGTGGACGCCCGCCGCCGCTCCCACGGCACGTCCGTGGTCTTCGTGACCCACGAGATCAACCCGGTCCTCGGCCTGGTCGACCGCGTGCTGTACCTCGCGCCGGGCGCTCACCGGGTCGGAACCCCGGAGGAGGTCCTGACCTCGGAGTCGCTGTCCCAGCTGTACGGCACCCGGGTCGACGTCCTCCGCGTCCAGGGCCGGGTCGTGGTCGTCGGCGCCCCCGACGGACCGGCCGCACCACCCCATCACGCACATGAGAACGCACACCAGACCGTGCCCGAGACCGAGGAAGTACGCCGATGACGCTCGCCGAGGGGGTCTGGCACCAGATCTTCAGCTTCGAGAACTACGGCGAGCTGCTGGCCCTGGTCCGCAACTCCCTCATCGCGGGTGCCGCGCTCGGCCTCGTCGGCGGGCTGGCCGGGGTCTTCGTGATCATGCGCGACCTGCCGTTCGCGGTGCACGGCATCAGCGAGCTGTCCTTCGCGGGCGCCTCGGCGGCACTGCTGCTGGGCACGAACATCGTGGCGGGCTCGATCGTGGGGTCGCTCGTCGCGGCCGGTGCGATCGGGGTGCTGGGGGCGCGGGCCCGGGACCGCAACTCGGCGATCGGCATCCTCATGCCGTTCGGACTCGGGCTCGGCGTGCTCTTCCTCGCCCTCTACAAGGGCCGCGCGGCCAACAAGTTCGGCCTGCTCACCGGGCAGATCGTCGCCGTCGACACCCCGCAGATGACCTGGCTCCTGGGCACCTCCGCCCTGGTTCTGGTCGCCCTGGCCGTCATCTGGCGGCCGTTGACCTTCGCGAGCGCCGACCCGGACGTCGCCGCGGCCCGTGGTGTGCCGGTGCGCGGCCTGTCCTTCGTCTTCATGATCGTGCTCGGGCTGACCGTCGCCCTGTCGGTCCAGGTCGTCGGAGCGCTGCTGGTCCTGACCCTGGTCGTGACACCCGCCGCGGCCGCCGCCCGCGTCACCGCGTCCCCGGTGCTGCTGCCACTGCTCAGTGTCGTGTTCGCCGTGCTGTCCATCGAGGGCGGCATCCTGCTGGCCCTGGGCAGTTCCATCCCCATCAGCCCGTACGTCACCACGATCTCGTTCGGCATCTACGCCCTGTGCCGCCTCGCGGGCGCCTGGCGCACCCGGCGCTGGGGAGACCGGAGGCCGGTCCCGCAGCCCGCCTGACACACAGCAGCCGCACAGCACCCACACTTGTCACTCACGGACGAACCTCGGTCCCGCAGGACTCACCTCCCGCACACAGAACGGTGATTGGCCCGGTCCGCTCCTCCGGCGCTGCCATATTCGAAAGCCACTTCGGAGGTGGCTGTGACGCTAGAGGCGACAACATCCTGGGCGACGCACGTGCCCGACCGCACCGCCGACCGCATCACCGTTCTGGAGAGCCGTCGGGCGCGGGCGCTGACGGAGGGCGGCCCGAGAAGACGCGGGGAGTACGGCGCCCGCGAGCGGATCGACCTGCTGCTGGACGAGGGCTCGTTCACCGAGACCGGGCAGTTCGTACGGGCGAGGGCCACCGTCGACGGCGGCCCTCGCCCGTACGGGGACGGCGTGGTCACCGGACACGGCACGGTCGACGGCCGTCCCGTCTGTGTGTTCGCGCAGGACTCCACGGTGTTCGGCGGGAGCATGGGTGAGGCCTTCGGGGAGAAGACGATCGCCCTGATGGACCTCGCGATGAAGACCGGCTGCCCGGTGATCGGCCTCAACGACGGCGGCGGCGCCCGTATCCAGGAGGGCGTCACGTCGCTCGCCCTCTACGCCGAGCTGGTCCGCCGCAACGTCCAGGCGTCCGGGGTCATCCCCCAGCTCTCGGTCGTTCTCGGCCCGTGTGCGGGCGGGGCCGCGTACTCGCCCGCCATCACCGACTTCACCGTGATGGTCGACGGCGCCTCGCACATGTTCGTCACCGGGCCCGACGTCATCGAGGCGGTCACCGGGGAGCGCACCAGCGCGGAGGATCTGGGCGGCGCCCGCACCAGCAACTCCGTCAACGGCAACGCCCACTTCCTCGCCGCCGACGAGGTCGAGGCCCTCGACACCGTACGGGACCTGCTGTCGTACCTGCCCGCCAACAACCTGGAGCGGCCCCCGCAGTACACGCCCGCGGCGCCGCCCGCCGACGTGTGTCTCGACGAGGTCGTACCGGACCGGCTCGGGCAGGCCTACGACATGCGGGACATCCTGCGCGCCGTCGTCGACGGGGGTGAACTGCTGGAGATCCAGGAGCTGTTCGCGCCGAACATCATCTGCGCGCTGGCCCTCGTCGAGGGTTCCTCGGTCGGTGTCGTCGCCAACCAGCCACTCCACGCGGCCGGTGTGCTCGACATCGACGCCTCCGAGAAGGCCGCGCGCTTCGTGCGGTTCTGCGACGCGTTCGGCATTCCGCTGCTGACCTTCGCCGATGTCCCCGGCTATCTGTCCGGCGTCCGTCAGGAGCAGGCCGGGATCATCCGGCGCGGCGCCAAACTCCTGTACGCGTACGCCGAGGCGACCGTCCCGAAGGTGACGGTGGTGGTGCGCAAGGCGTACGGCGGCGGGTACGCGGTCATGGGCTCCAAGCACCTCGGCGCCGACATCAACCTCGCCTGGCCCACCGCCCGGATCGCCGTCATGGGCGCCGAGGGCGCGGTGGGCATCCTCCACCGGCGCGAACTGGCCGCCGCCGCCGACCCGGAGACCCTGCGCGCCAGTCTCGTCGCCGCGTACGAGAGCACGCACGGCACGCCCTATCTGGCCGCCGAACGCGGGTACGTCGACGCGGTGATCGCCCCGCGCGACACCCGCACGCACATCGTCCGCGCCCTGCGCGCACTGCGCGGAAAGCGCGCCCCGATGCCGACGCGCAGACACGGCAACATCCCCCTCTGACCCCTCTGACCCCACTGCCCCCACTGCCCCCTCTGGTCTCTCTGGCCTCTCTGAGACGTCTGAGCCGCCCAAGTACTCGTGAAGTCGTGAGTCCCGCCGTTCCGCGATGTGAGGAGCCATGCCCGATGGACAGCCGCCGCCCCCCGCTCGCCCCCGCCCACCGGAGTCTGCCGGAGTACGTACGCCACTGGGCCGAAACCACCCCCGACCGCCGGGCGTTCACCTTCGTCGACCATCCCGCCCCGCACTCGCGCGGCGTCCACCGCACCCTGACCTGGCGCCAACTGGATCTGCGAGTACGGAAGTTGGCCGCCCGCCTCGCCGAGGAGGCCGAGCCCGGATCCCGGGTCGCGCTGCTGTGCCCGCAGGGGACGGACTACGTCACCGCGTTCCTGGCGGCACTCACGGCCGGACTGGTCGCCGTTCCGCTGTATCCGCCGGGCCTGCCCGGACACGGCGACCGGCTCGCGACCGTACTGGGGGACGCGAGTCCGGCGATCGTGGTGACGACCGGTCACCTCCTCGACGAGGTACGGGACTTCTGCGCCCGCGTCCTCCCGGTGCGGCTCATCGCGGTCGACCAAGTGCCCGACACCGCCGGGGACTTGCTGTCGGTCACCCCGCACGACGACGCGGTCGCCTACCTCCAGTACACGTCCGGGTCGACCCGGTCTCCTGCGGGCGTGGAGATCACTCACGGCAATGTCGTCGCCAACGCCCGTCAGGCGCTGGCCGCTTACGGTGTGGACGACCGTTCGGTGACCTGTGTGGGCTGGCTGCCCCTGTACCACGACATGGGGCTCGTCCTGAGTGTCGCCGCCCCTGTCGTACGAGGTCTGCTGTCGGTACTCATGGATCCGGCCGCGTTCCTCCACGAACCGGTGCGCTGGCTGCGGCTGCTCGCCGCGCATCCGCGTGCGCTGAGCGCGGCGCCCAACTTCGCCTACGACTACTGCACTTCGACCGTCACCGAGGCCCAGAGATCAGGACTGCGGCTGGACGGTGTCGCCGCGCTGATCAACGGCAGCGAACCGGTCCGCCCCGGCACCGCCGACCGCTTCCACGCGGCCTTCGCCGCCCAGGGGTTGGCGTCGGACGTCCACTGTCCGTCGTACGGGCTCGCCGAGGCCACCGTCTTCGTCAGCGCGGGCAGACCCGGGGAGCCGCTGCGCCGGTTCGCGCTCGACCGCGACGCCCTCGCCACCGGGAAGGCGTTGCCCGCGCGGGCCGACGATCCCAGAGCCGTGACGCTGGCCGGCTGCGGGACTCCGGCGGGCCAGCGGGTACGGATCGCCGATCCCGTGTCCCGTGCCCGGTTGTCCGAGGGAGAGGTCGGCGAGATCTGGGTGCAGGGGCCCAACGTGGGGCGTGGCTACCGGAATCGGGAGCAGCAGAGCCGGCGCGTGTTCGGCGCCGAGTTCGCCGAGCCGACCGACGACTCGGCCGGTACCGGCCACTGGCTGCGCACCGGCGACCTCGGGACCTTCCTGGACGGGCAGTTGATCGTCACCGGGCGGCTGAAGGACCTGATCGTCGTCGACGGCCGCAACCACTATCCGCAGGACGTGGAGGCCACGGTCCAGGACGCGGACCCGGCCGTGCGGCGCGACCGGCTCGCCGCGTTCGGGGTGGCGGGTGACGCGGGCGAGCGGGTGGTCGTCGTGGCCGAGCGGGTACGGAGTACCAGCTTCGCAGAGATCGACGTACCGGGACTGGTGCGTGCCGTGCGCGCGGCCGTCTCGGCACGGCACGGGTTGCGGCTCGCGGACGTCCTCCTCGTACCGCCGGGCGCGATTCCGCGTACGTCCAGCGGCAAGGTGGCCCGCGCGCTGACGCGGCAGCGCTATCTGGAAGGTGCCTACGGGCAGGAGGCGGCGGGATGAGCGGCGGTGTCGACGAGGGCCGGTTGCGTCGGCTGGTCGCCGAGCGGGTGGCCGCGTGGAGCGGTACCGCGGCCGAGGACGTGCCCATGGACCGGCCGCTGGCGGACCTCGGCATGTCCTCGCGGGACGCGGTCGTGCTGGCCGGGGAGCTGTCGCGGGCGACGGGTCGTGAGCTGGCGGCGACGCTGCTGTGGGAGGCGCCCACCGGGGATGCCCTGGTGGCGTACTTGTGCCGCGCGGAGACGGGGACGAGGACAGGGGTCGCTCAGGCTTCTGCCCCGGCGACGGCCGACGAGCCCGTCGCGGTCATCGGGGTCGGCTGCCGGCTGCCCGGGGGTGTGCACGGGCCGGGCGACTACTGGCGGCTGCTTGCCGAGGGCGTCGACGCCGTGCGCCGGGTTCCCGAGGACCGGTGGCGCGACTTCGGCGCGTTTCCGCCCTCCGACGCGCCCCTGTACGGCGGTTACCTCGACGACATCGCCGGGTTCGACGCGGACTTCTTCCGCATCACCCCGCGCGAGGCCGCGGTGATGGACCCGCAGCAGCGGATCCTCCTGGAGGTCGTCCACGAGGCCCTCGACCACGCCTCTGTCCCGGCCGGCTCCCTCGCGGGTACCGCCACCGGTGTCTTCGTCGGTGTCTCCGCCGCCGAGTACGGCTCGCTCACCGGCGCCGACCCGGCGGCCGTCGATCCCTGGGCACCGGCGGGCGGCGCGTTGAGCGTGACGGCGGGGCGGCTGGCGTACGTGCTGGACACCCGGGGGCCGAGCATGGCCGTCGACACCGCCTGTTCGTCGTCCTTGGTCGCCGTGCACCACGCCTGTGTCAGCCTCCGCACCGGCGAGAGCGACACGGCGGTCGCCGCCGGGGTCAACCTGCTCCTCTCCCCTACCGTCGGCGTGGCGTTCCAGCGGGCCGGTGCCCTCGCGCCGGACGGGCGGTGCAAGCCGTTCTCGGCGGCTGCCGACGGCATCGGACGCGGCGAGGGCTGCGCGGCCGTGCTGCTGAAGCGGCTCTCCGACGCCGAACGGGACGGCGATCGCGTCCTCGCCGTCATCCGTGCCACGGCCGTCAACTCCGACGGCCGCTCCAACGGCCTCCTGGCGCCCAACCCCGCTGCCCAGCAAGCCCTGTTGACCACTGTCTACGCCCGGTCCGGGCTCTCCCCGGCGCACATCGACCACGTCGAGGCGCACGGCACCGGTACGCGGCTCGGCGACCCGATCGAGGCAGGCGCGCTCGGTGCCGCACTCGGTACGGGCCGCGACCCCGACCAGCCGCTGCTGCTCGGCTCCGTCAAGGGCAACCTCGCCCATCTGGAGGCCGCCGCAGGCATCGCCGGGCTGGTGAAAACGGTCCTCGCGCTGCACCACGACGTCATCCCACCCTCCCTGCACTGCGCGGACGGGAGCGCCCTGGACGACGAACGGCTGCGGGTGGTCACCGAGTGCGAGCCGTGGCCGCGTTACGGCGGTGCGGCCACCGCCGGGGTGTCCGGCTTCGGGTTCGGCGGCACCAACGCCCATGCGGTACTGGAGGAATGGCGGCCCGAGATCCTCCCGCCGCCCCGGGAGGAGGCCCCGAACACTCGCCTCCATCTCCTCTCCGACGTCGACACCGTTCGGCTCCGCGACACGGCGTCCCGGCTCGCCGACTGGCTCCGGACGCCCGAGGGCGGCGCCGCCCACCCCGCCGACGTGGCACGCACGCTCGCCGGGCGAGGAGGGCGGGGGCCGGTACGCGCGGCGATCGCCGCCCGCGACCGCGCCGAACTCGCGGACGGGCTGGGCGCGTTGACGCAGGGGCTCCCTCATCCACGGCTCGTGACGGACACGCGGAACCTCGCCGGGCGCGGGCCGGTGTGGGTCTTCTCCGGGTACGGAAGTCAGTGGCCCGGCATGGGACGCCGACTGCTCGCCGAGGAGCCCGCCTTCGCCGCCGCCGTGGAGAAGCTCGACGCGCAGATCGCCCCGGAGTGCGGGCTTTCCTTGTACGACCAGCTGGCGTCCGGCGGCGACCTCGACCGGCTCGAAGTCGCCCAACCCGTGTTGTTCGGGCTCCAGTTGGCGCTGGCCGAGCTGTGGCGCTCGTACGGTGTCGAGCCCGTCGCCGTCATCGGCCATTCCGTGGGCGAGGTGGCCGCCGCGGTGTGCGCGGGCGCGCTTGACGTGTCCGAGGCCGCCCGGGTGGTCGCCGTACGGGCCCGGCTGCTCAGCGGGCTGCGCGGCGGCGCCATGGCTGTCGTCGACCTCGACGACGGTGAACTCGACGTCCTGGAACGGGACTTCCCCGGTGTCTGCGTCGCCGTGCACTCCTCGCCCGGACAGAAGGTCGTCACCGGGGAGGAGGCCGCGGTGGCGCGGTTGGTGCGGAGGCTGGAGCAGCAAGGGCGGACCGCTCGCGCCCTGCGTGTCGTCGGCGCGGGACACTCGCCCCAAGTCGACCCACTGCTAGCGGAGTTGGCCGACTCACTCACAGACATGCCGGGCGGCCGACCCCGTGTCCCCGTCTACTCCACCGTCCTGGACGACCCGCGCGGCGACTCCCTCTTCGACGCCGCCCACTGGGCCGCGAACCTGAGACGGCCCGTGCGCCTGGACCGTGCCGTCGCTGCGGCCCACGCCGACGGTCACACCGCCTTCGTCGAGATCTCGCCCCACCCGGTTCTGACCAGGGCGATCACCGACACCGCGCCCGGCGCGCTCGCCATCGGGACCCTGCGCCGCGACGCCGACACCTCCGCCGAGTTCCTGGCCCAGGTGGGTGCCCTGTACTGCGCGGGCGGGCGGCTGCCATTGCCACCAGGCCATGTCATCGACCTGCCCGCACCGCGTTGGCGGCACGTCCGGCACTGGTGGACGGACGGCAGACGTGCGACACCCGCCGCCAAGGAGGCGGACGTACCGGACACGTCCGCCGCCGGACGGCTGCGGCACCACATCGCCGCCGTCACCGGCCACCCGGCGACCCGTATCACGCCCGCCACCGCGCTGGCGGACCTCGGCCTGGACTCCCTGATGGCGGTCCGAATCCGCACCGCCCTGGAAGGCGAGTTCGGGATCGAACTGCCCCTGCGCGACCTGCTCGGCGCCGCCACCGTCGAGGCCATGGCCGAGCGCTTCCAACAGGCGCTCCGCACAAGCGAGTTGGCGGCCCCTCTGCGCACCCTGCGCGCCACCGCCTCCGGTGCCCCGCTCTTCCTCGTCCACGCCGCCGGCGGTACGACCGACGTCTACCGGACGCTCGTCGAACGGCTCGGCGAGGAACGGCCCGTGTACGGTCTGGACCGGCTCCCGGACGCCCGTACGGTGATCGAGAAGGCGCGCAGTTACGCCGACGCCGTCACCGCCGCTCACCCCAACGGGCCGTATCTGCTTGCCGGTTGGTCCTTCGGCGGTTTCGTCGCCCAGGAGACCGCACGGCAACTCGCCGCCGCCGGGCGGGAGGTCGGGCTCGTGGCGCTCCTCGACTCCGTACGGCCGCTCCCCCGGCCCGGTGACACCCCGGCCGACCGGATCCGCGCCCACTTCACGGGCTTCGCCCGTCATGTCGCCGACGCGTACGGGGTCCAACTGGAGCTGCCGTACGACGAGTTGCTGGCGATGGACGACGACGGTGAGCGCATCGACACCGTGCTGCGGGCCCTGCGCGAGGTCGCCGACGTACCGCCCGCCGCCCTGGAGCACCAGCGCTCCTCCTATCTGGACCTGAGGATCGGCGAGGCGCACGAACCCGGGCCCTACGACGGGCGGGTGGTGCTGTACCGGGCCACCGAGCCCGCTCCGCACACCGTGCGCGACCCGGCGTACGAGCGGGACGACGAGGCGCTCGGCTGGGACGAGGTGTGCCCGCGCCTGACGGTCGTACCGGTAGCGGGGCACCATCTGTCGCTGCTCGACCCGCCGTACGTCGACGAGATCGTCGCCCATCTGCGGCGCGCGCTCGACGAGCACAGCCGCTGAACCGGACCACGAGGAGCCGCCATGTCCCACCACCACGCCGCAGGAGTGTCCCGACGCACCGTCGCCAAGGCAGCCGCCGCCGTCGGGCTCACCGGGCTGCTCGGCGCGAGAACCGCCACCGCGCACGCCGCGACCCGCCTCGGTCCGCGCACCCTGGACGTCTCCGTGGCGTCGCCCGCCCTGGGCCGCAGCGCGCCGCTACGACTGATCCTGCCGTCGGGGTTCGCGACACAGCCGACGCGGACCTATCCCGTCCTCTACCTCCTGCACGGCGCCCACGACGACTACACGTCCTGGACCCGGGAGACGGACATCGAGGCGTTCACCGAGGGCCGCGACCTGATCGTGGCGATGCCCGACGCGGGGCCCACCGGCATTCCCAGTGCCTGGCGCGGCGGGCCCGACTACGAGACCTTCCAGCTCACGGAGGTACCCGCGCTGCTCGCCCGCGAGTACCGGGCCTCCGGTGTCCGGGCGGTCGCCGGGGTCTCCACCGGCGGCTACGGCGCGATGGCGCACACGGCGCGCCATCCGGGCATGTTCGCGGCGGCGGCCTCGTACAGCGGCATCCTCGACACCACCGCGCCCGGGGTGCCCCCGCTCGTGGACGCCATCGTGGCCCGTGAGAACCTCGCGCCCCGCTCCCTCTGGGGCAGCCCGCTGCTCAACCTCCTCACCTGGCGCGACTTCAACCCGCGGGCCCGCGCCGAAGGGCTGCGCGGCACCCCGCTGTACGTCTCCAGCGGCAGCGGGATCGTCGGTGGCACCGGGGACTGGCTGCCCGAGGCGCTGGAGAGCGCCCTGTGGCTCTCCGCGCACGCCTTCACCGACACGCTCGCCCTGCTCCGCGTTCCGGTCACCACCCACTACTACGCGGGAGGAGGACACAGCTGGGCCTACTGGAAGGGGGAGTTCAGCGCGTCGTGGCCGATGCTCGCCGGTGCGCTGGGGGTGCAGGAGTGAGGCCCGTGCCGTCGGGGCACGGAACGGAGCGCAGGGGACGTCCGTCCAACCCTGGACTTGTCCCCCGCCCCACGGGCAACAGCCCTAGGGTGAGCCGTCTCCGGGTGAAAGGAGGGCCCGCCGTGGCCACCCCCTCCCCGCACGGCGCCCCGGACGGCTCCGGAGCGACCCCTGTGCCGGCCGAACTGGCCAAACTGCTGCGCGACCAGTTGGAGGCCGTCGCCGACGAGGTGGAGGCGGAGGTACTCACCCAGGTCCCGGAGTACGCCGCCCGGTCGTTCGACGGATCGAGCCGTGCGCTCCTCAGATCGGGGGTCGTGCAGGCGCTCACCCTGTTCGTCGACCACATCGCCGACCCGCGCGCCCGGGGAGACTCGATCACCGCGATCTACCACGAACTGGGGCGCGGCGAGGCGCTGGAGGGACACAGCCTCGAAACGCTCCAGTCCGCTCTGCGGGTCGGCGGGCTCCACGCCTGGCGGCTGCTGGGCCGCACGACGGAGGAACTCGGTCTTGACTCCTCGGTCATGGCCGGGCTGGGCGAGCTGGCGTTCCGGACCGTGCACGAGGTCGCCGAGGCCGCGGCGGCGGGGTACGCGGAGGGGCAGCTGCGTTCCACGGACGAGCTGGAACGGCGCCGGGGGCGGCTGCTCGCCCTGTTGCTGGGCGAGGGTCCGGTGTCCCCGGAGGCGGTGCGGGACCTGGCGCACGGCGCCCGGTGGACCGTACCGCCGTACGTCGCGGTCGTCGTCCTCGCGGCCACGCCCGAACAGCGGGACGAGGAGCGGCCGTTGGCGGCGGCGGGGGCGCTGGTGGACATGGAGACCCGGCCGCCTCGGATGCTGGTGCCGGACCCGGACGGCTCGGGCGGCTTCGGCGGCCGGGCGTTCACCCTCGCACTGCGCGGGCGGCCGGCGGCGATCGGGCCGACGGTGCCGCTCACCGAGGCCGCCAGGTCGTTGCACTGGGCCACCCGGGCGCTCGGGCTGATGGGGCGCGGGATCCTGCCCCGGCAGGGGGTGGTGCGCTGCGCCGACCACCTGTCGACCCTGCTGCTGCACAGCGACGAGCCGATGCTCGCCCAACTCCGGGCGCGCGCCCTCGCTCCCCTCGACAAGGTCTCGGAACAGCAGCGCGGCAGGCTCGCGGAGACACTGATCGCGTGGCTGCTCAGCGGCAGCAACGTGCCTGATGTCGCCGCCCGGCTGCACATCCACCCGCAGACGGTCCGCTATCGCCTGCGCCAGCTGGAGAAACTCTTCGGCGAGGCCGAACTGCACGATCCGGGTACCCGCCTCGATCTGATCCTGGCACTCACCTCGGCACAAAAAGGCGAGGAATTCATGAATTCCCGTCCATAACCCTCAGTGCGGCAACGCGAATACGTTCGGGACGTCCTTTTCCATAGGCGCTGACACGCCTCACCCGCAAAGGATCCCCCATGCGTATCCGCTACTGTCTCGCCTCGCTCGCATTCGCCGGCGGGGCCGCACTGACCACGGTCCCGGCACCCGCCGCGTCCGCCGCCGTGACCGCCGCCGCCTGCACCGACATCGACGTCGTCGCTGCTCGGGGCACGTTCGAGCCGGGCACGCTCGGCGCGATCGTCGGCGACCCCGTGTATTCCGCGCTCCAGCGGAAACTGACGGGCAAAAGCCTGTCCAGCTACAAGGTGGACTATCCGGCGGACCTTTCCCTCACCTCGGCCGCCCAGGGCAACTCGGATCTGGTGGACCACGTCAGGAGCCAGGCGGCTTCCTGCCCGAGTCAGCGTTTCATTCTGGTCGGCTATTCGCAGGGTGCGAACGTCGTCGACAACTCCGTCGGAATCAGCAGCGCCGGCGCGGTGGTCGGCAGCCCCGTCGTGGCCACCATTCCCGCCGCGCTGGAGCCGAGGGTCGCCGCGTTGCTGCTGTTCGGCAACCCGATCCGGGCCCTCGGCAAGAGCGTCACCGGCACCTACCAGAGCCGCACCATCGACTTCTGCGCCGAGGGCGACCCCATCTGCGAGAACGGCGGCGACGACGTACTGGCCCACCTCGGTTACACCGCGAACGCGGGTGCGGCGGCCGACTTCGCCGCGACCAAGGTCTGAGCCGAAGGCCGTAGGCCGTACAGAGCGGGAAAGGGCCCGGGAGGAATTTCCTCCCGGGCCCTTCTTCCATGGGAGGGAAGCTACTTGGGCTCCCGGGCGAACTCCGTCAGTGCGGCGGAGACCGGCTCGGGCAGGCCGTTGTTCTGCTCCGGCGCCGCGGTCAGCACGTCGAGGTGCTGATAGCCGTCGGCGACCACGGGATCGAGTTCGGCGGGCACGCGGCCTGCGAGCAGCCCGTCACCCGCCAGCACGGTGAGCGTCGGATCGGCGGTGAGCCCCTCCGGGTGCACGATCAGCCGCTTCACCTGCGGGGAGGTGGCCAGTTGGAGATCGGTCACCAGCTTCGTCGGGAAGTACTGCTCGGTGAAGTCGAGCGGCTGCTCGGCGAGACTGCGGGCCAGCTCCTGGATGTCGGTGACCTCCTTGCCCGCGCCGGTGAACGGCGTCCCGTCCGCCGACCGGTACCCGGGGTCGTCGGAATCGCCGACGCGGTCGTAGTTGCGCCAGGTGTAGAGGGGCCCGTGCGGCCGGTCCGGGATGGCCTTGTACGCCGTACCGAACAGCCCCGGCTGCTGGTCGCCGCCGTTGGCGACGGGGAAGGTCTTGTCCACGATCGGCCCGCCGTCGAAGAACCCCACGCTGCTCTGTAGGAACGCCAGCGGTACGGAGTTGTCGTCCAGCAGCGCGCCGAGCACCGCCTCGTTGGTGAGCCGGAAGTCCTTCACGGCCGGTGTGCCGGTGAGAAAGACACCGGCGTCCTTGGAGAACAGGAAGCGGTTCGTCGCCTCGATGTTGACGTTGGCGGGCAGATACGACGGCAGATCGGCCTCACCGCCCCCGTCCCGTACGGCGCCCACGCCCGCGATGGCCAGCAGGGTCATCGTCTCGGCGTTCAGCAGCACCGGCGCGGACAGCGAACGCGGCAGCACTCCGCTGTCGAGCCCGGCCTGGACGACGCCGTAACCGAGGCCGATGTCGGGCAGGTTGGTGTCGTCCGGGATGCTGCCGCTCAGGTCGGCGAGCGAGGTGGAGACGGTGGTGTCGAGGGCGAAGTAGCCCGCGCACTGACGGTGTCCGGCGTCGGCGGTGGTGGCCGGATTGCCGTCGAAGTCGGCGGTCGCGAAGTACCCGGTGATCACCCCGCCCAGGGAGTGCCCGCCGCACAGCACCTTCTCCTCGCGCAGCCCCTGATCGGGCAACTCGGCGGTGAGCAGGGCGTATTGATCACGCACGGTCTGCTCGATGCCGAGCTTCGCCATCCATCCGAGCTTGTCGTTGCCGAGGAAGCCGGCGAACGTACGGCCCTCGACCTGCTTGCCCCGGTAGTAGTAGTCGACGGCCGTGTGCTGGTCGCCGGAGTCGGTACCGGTGTGGTCCTCCAGGCAGTTGGAGCGCCGGTCCAGCGCCCAGAACTCGATGTGCAGCCCGCGCTCGGCGGTCCGCGCCACGGTGTTGCGGGCGACGCTGTCGAAGGCCCCGGCACCCTCCAGGATGCCCGGTTGGGCGACGAGGATCCGGTCGGCGTCGGCCGACGACGCGGGCCCGTCGGAGGAGCGGTAGCGCAGGTACGACAGCCAGTCGCACGCCGCCGGCCGGGCCCCGAAGGACGCCGGCAGCGGTGCCTTCACCCGGACCACCGTCTCCGTCACCCCGGCGACCGCACCCGGGCTCGACAACGTCACGGGGGCCTCGGTACGCGTGCTCTCGCCTCGCGCGTCCGGGGCCGCCACGGTGAGCGTCCCGGTGGTCAGCAGCACCGCAAGCGCGGTGCTGCGCCACGAACTCCCTCTGCTGCGACTCGTCTTCATAGCGGGACCGTAGGACCGCGGGGACCACGCGATCAGGCGGTGCTCACAAGAACGCAGCTCCCGTCGGCACCTTTGTCATCAGGCACCAACTCCTCATGCTCGTGAGGCCGCCTACAGTCCGTCGGCCTTCATCGCGGCGACGATCCGGACATGGCGATCGGCCGCCGTACCGGAGAACTCGTTCTCGTAGTTGAGGCCGTACGGCCAGAAGTGGCCGCCGCCGGTGGAGATCTTGGCGCTCGACCCGTCGAACTGCCGTACCAGCGCCGTGGCTTGGGCGCCGGTCCAGGTACCGCTGCCGCCCAGCGAGGACCAGCCGGAGCTGGTGCCCACGCCTATGGTGTGGGCGATCTCGTGCAGGGCGGTCCGCTCGGTCATGTAACTGCGGTTGCTGCCGAAGCGGATGGTCCCGTTGATGTTGCCGTCCGCGGTGGGCACACCGGGCTCGTAGTGGACGGTGATGGTCTTCCCGAGGTCGCTGAGGTTGTTGTAGCGGGCCACGGCGGCGTTCATGGCCGTGGTGATGAGGTTGTACGCACTCTGCTGGTCCGTCGTGGGGTTGCTCGCCCTGACGAGGGTCCAGGTGATGGTGGCCGCCGCGGCCCGCTCGCCGGCGACCGGCGCGGGCTGCGGTGCCGCCTGTGCGATGCCGGGGCCTGCAAGCATCGTGGCTGCCAGTGCGGCCACAACTGCCTTGTTGCGCCAAGGGGATCGCCGAGAACTCGACTCTGAACTCATGGGGGCTCCTGTGGGGGGGGGGAGGACCGAAGAGGAAACGTGCCCGCCCACCATCTTGACGTGTTCATTCCCGTAATCAAGCATGTGAACGCGATTCCTTCTGTTCGGTTCTGTTCGTCTTCGTGTGTTCGTCTCCGTGTGTTCGCCTCCGTCGAAGGGAGTGCCGTGTCCTCTCGGCATCGCCGTCGCCTCGTCCGGGTACTGGCTCCAGTCGTTCCTCTGGTGCTCGGTGCGGGACTCGTGGTCGCACCGTCCGCAGCGGGCGCGGACGCGGGCCCGGCGGCGCAGAGCGCGGTCACGGTAAGGATCGATCCGTCGTACCAGCAGCAGGAGTTCGAGGGCTGGGGCACGAGTCTCGTCTGGTTCGCCAACGCGACGGGCGGCTATCCGGAGCCCGTGCGAAGACAGCTGGTGGACATGCTGTTCGGCGACGACGGGCTCGCCCTGAACATCGCTCGCTACAACATCGGCGGCGGCAACGCCCCGGACGTCCGCACCGATTACATGAAGGCCGGCGCGACCATGGACGGCTTCTGGAAGGCGCCCGAGGGCACCACCCAGAAGGACAAGGACTGGTGGGACCCGAACAACCCGGACCACTGGAACTGGGACGCCGACGCGGGCCAGCGCTGGTGGGTGGACCAGATCAAGGACAAGGTCACCACCTGGGAGGCGTTCAGCAACTCGCCGCCCTGGTTCCAGACCGTCAGCGGATACGTCTCCGGGGGCTTCGACGCGAACACGGACCAGATCCGCTCGGACCGTGTCGACGAGTTCGCGACCTATCTGGTGAAGGTCACCGAGGAGATGGAGAAGCGACACGGGATCGAGTTCGACACCATCGATCCGCTGAACGAGCCCAACACCAACTACTGGGGTACCCAGTTGGGCGCCGACGGTCAGCCCACGGGCGGCCGTCAGGAAGGCGCGCACGCCGGGCCGGGACTCCAGCAGAAGGTGATCCTGGCCCTCGACAAGGCGCTCGTCGGGGCGCGGACCGACGCCACGATCTCCGCGATGGACGAGACGAACCCCGGTATCTTCACCCAGAACTGGAACGCCTACAGCGCCGAGGCCCGGGCCGCCGTCGACCAGCTCAACGTGCACACCTACGGCACGGGACAGCGCACCAGCGCCCGGGACATCGCCAAGGGCGCCGACCGGAAGCTGTGGATGAGCGAGGTCGAGGGCACCTGGGGCACGGGCACCGACTTCACGGGCATGGAACCGGGGCTCGGCATCGCCACCCGGATGGTCGACGACATGCGTGAACTGGAGCCCTCCGCCTGGGTGTTCTGGCAGCCCGTCGAGGACTCGATCCCGCAGGCCGCCGCCGGCAAGAACTGGGGCAGCATCCATGTCCCGTTCAACTGCACGGCCACGGACACCCTGGAGACCTGCCCGATCAAGGCCAACTCCAAGTTCCACACCATCCGGAACTTCACCCACTACATCCGCCCCGGCGACCACTTCGTGAAGACCGACGACGCGTCGACCGTCGCCGCGGTGAAGGCGTCCGGCCGTGCGGCGACGGCCGTGCATGTGAACAGCGGTACGTCCGCCCGTTCCGTGACCCTCGATCTCTCCCGCTTCGGCAAGGTCGGGCGCCAGGCCTCCGTCACGCCCGTGGTGACGAGCGCCGACGGCGCGCTCGTACAGGGCGCACCGGTCCGGGTGACCGACCGTTCGGCGACGCTCACCGCCCCCGCGAAGTCGGTCACGACCTTCCTGGTCGAGGGCGTCAGCGGGGTGGCGAAGGACGCCGCCCTTGTCCAGCCCGGCCATGTCTACCGGCTCCAGGGTGCCCAGAGCGGCAAGTCGCTCACCCCGTCGGACGACGGCACCGGCGTCGTCATCCGCACGACCGACGCGACGAACCCCCAACAGCTCTGGTCCGTACGGCAGTTGACGCCCGGCACCGAGAACCGCGAACGCTACGCCCTCACCACCGCCACGACGGGGAGACAACTCGCCGTACGCGACAACCTGGCCGTACTGGAAGACCCGCCGACCGGAGAGCCCGACGCCGCCGCCCAGTGGATCCTGTCGACCACCGGCGACAACACCTGGACCTTCGTCAACGCCGCCACCGGCCGCCTGCTCGATGTCACCGGCCAGTCCTCGGCGGACGGCGCCAAGGTGTCGACATACACCCCGACTTCGGCGGCGAACCAGCGCTGGGCGGTGCCCGACGAGACGGTCCTGCGCACCGAGTCCGCCAAGGTGTTCACCGTCCCCGGTCTGCGGCCCGAGCTGCCGACGACGGTGACGCCGGTGTTCCGGGACGGTTCCCGGGGCGCCCTCCCCGTCGTGTGGAACGTGCCGTCGGACCGGGCCTGGCGTCATCCCGGGACCGTACGGGTCAGGGGTGAGGCGACCGACGCGCTCGGGCGCACGATCCCGGCGACGGCGGTCGTCACCGTCGACACGATCGCCTCGACCCTGCCCGGTCGCGCCAAGACATACGTGGGCGGCCGACCGGAGTTGCCCACCACGGTCGTCGGCGTCGGCGCGCACGACGGCCGGACCGACCTTCCGGTGACCTGGGACCCGGCGCCCGACGGGGCGTACGGCACGACCGGGGTCGTCACCCTCCACGGCACCGCCCGGATCGTCGGCGGCGGAACGGCCGACGCGACCGTACGCGTCCAGGTCACGGAGCCGGTGGCGACGAACATCGCGCCCGACTCGGACGTCTCCGTCGCCGCCACCTTCACCGAGAGCGGCTACTCGGCGGAGCGGCTGCGCAACGGCGACCTGTCGGAGAAGGCGTGGTCCAACTGGAAGCCGGGGAACACCAAGAACCCCTCGGACACGATCACGTTCACGCTGCCGAAGGCCCGCGATCTGAGCCGGGTCGTCGCGTACTTCCACCGGGACGGGTCCAACGCGTCCTTCCCGGAGAGCCTCAAGGTGCAGGTCCAGGCGGCCGACAGCGGCACATGGACCGACGCGAGCGACCCCGTCCCGGTCGGGACCGAGGGCACGCCGGTGATCGACGTACCGCTGACGGCGGGGCCGGCGACCGGGGTGCGTGTGGTCATGACGGCGCGTCAGGGCGGTTACGTCACGATGAGCGAGGTCGAGGTGTACGCCAAGTCCCCCGGCGTCTCCTCGGATTCGGCCGCCGCGTCGATCGAGGTGGCCGGAGTCCCGCTCGCGGCGTTCGACCCGGGGACGACCGACTACCGGGCCACGACCCGCGATCCGGCGCGGGCCGTGGTCACGGCGACGGCTCGCGACCCCTACGCGAACGCCACGGTCGAGACGATCCGCGAGCACGGCCGGACGCGGGCCGTCGTCACGGTGACCGGTGAGGACGGGACGCGGACGACGACGTACCGGATCGCACTCGTACGGCGCTGACGACACGCCGAATCTGGCCTGTTATGCACATGGCAGCATAGAGTTGCGGTTTGCAAAATACCGTTCCAGTTGGGGTGTGAGTTGTGGGAAGTGCACTGACCGCAGTCGTCATTTTGGCTCTTGCCGTGCTTTATCTGCTGCCGTCGTACATCGCATTCAACCGTGGGTCGAAGGACCGGTGGCTGATCCTCATCATCAATGTGTTCCTCGGTGGATCGGTCATCGGGTGGGGTGTCGCTCTCTACCTGGCTCTCCGCGCGCCGAAGAAGGTCAAGGACACGGCGGAGAGTCTTGCCTGACGGCTGCCGCTGCGGCTCCACGGGCGTCAACGCCTCAGGTTCGCCCGGACGGCGGCGGCGACGACCGCGTCCCGCTCCGTCCGGCTGAACAGCCCCTGCGCGAGCCAGTCGTCGGCGAGGACCCGGACCGCGTCCAGGAAGGCCCCCTGGGTGGCGAAGGGAGCCCGTTCCCAGAGCACGTCGAGGAAGGTCAGGCCGTCCGGGCGGGCGCGGTTCGGTACGCCGGAGGTCGCCGTGCCGAACACCACGACGGGCTCGGAGCGCTTGAAGTAGGCGTGGTAGCGGGCGGTGTCGGCGATATGGAAGGGGGCCAGGGTCAGTCCGTGCGTGGTGAAGTGCAGCGGACGGCCCTCGGGCCTCACCGTGGCGGCGAGGTCGCCGCGCAGTGTGAAGTCCTTGCAGAAGGAGAACGTGCGGAAGGTCGTGGTCAGGCTCCGGGCGACCAGCAGGACGGGGCCGTAGAACAGTGACTGGACCGTCGGGTCGTCAACGGCCCGTTCGACGCGCAGGCGGTACGGAGCGGAGACGGTGATCCGGTCGCCGGGCTGCCAGTTGCGGCTCAGGGTGAGATAGCTCCCGGGCGCGGAAGTCGCCGCCTGCGGAACCCCGTTGACCGCGACGGCGAAGCCTCCCGTGGCCCAGGACGGCACCCGGAGTTTCAGATCGAGGCTGCCGCCGCCCTCACGGAAGACCAGGGTGCGGACGCCCTCGGACGGATAATCGCTCGTCTGCTCGACTACCAGGCCCCGCTCCGGCCAGCGCAGGGTCGACGCGAGATAGAGGTTCACATACAGGGCGTTGCCGTCGGCTGAGCGGAAGTACACCGAGTCCTGGTACTTGGTGTGGTTCTCCATCCCCGTACCACCGCAGCACGTACCGGTGTTGCCGAACTCGCGCACAACCCCCGGGCCCATCCCGACGAAGTACGTGACCTCCGGACTGTCCGAACTGCGGGCGTCCCGGCGGGAAGCGAGGATGTGGTTGGTCAACCCCCGCTCGTAGTAGTCCAGATAGGCCGGGTCGGGGGTGTGGAAGAACAACTGCCTGCTCAGTTTCAGCATGTTGTACGTCGCACAGGTCTCGGCGTTGTTGTCGCCGAGGGTCGCCGCGATGGCGTTCCGCGCCCGGAACATCTCGCCCTGACCCGTGCCGCCCAGACTGTAGGTCCGTGGACCCGCGACCATGCCCCAGAAGTTGCGCGCGGCGGTGGCGTACTCGGTCTCCCCCGTGTGGTCGAACAACCTTATGTAGCCGGTGAATTGGGGGATGTGCTGGTTGGCGTGCCGGCCGTCGAGGATGTCACGGTTCTCGGAACAGGCTTCGAGCAACGCGGTGTTGTCGAAACAGCGGGCGGCGGCGAGGTGTTCCGCCCGGCCGGTGAGGGCGTACAGGTCGGCCAGCACCTCGTTCATACCGCCGTACTCACCGGCGATGTAGATCGACCACATGCGCTCCAACTGCGCCTGGGGCAGGCGGCTCAGCCTGCTGTGCACCCAGTCGCCCATCTTCGAGACGATGGTCAGGGCCTGCTGGTTGCCGGTCAGGGTGTGGGCGTCGAGGAGGCCGCGCATGATCTTGTGGCAGGTGTAGTAGGGCGCCCAGATGGTGGGGTAGGTCGTGTAGCTCTCCAGCAGGACGAACTGCGTCTCCGGGTACGCCGCGAGGTATCCGGGGTGGCTCGGTCTCGGCGATCCGTGGTCGGCCAGGGCCTGTTGGCACTCGCCGAGCGCGGTGACCAGATAGTCGAGCTTGGCCTTCAGCGCGGCCTCGCGGGTGTCGGCATACGCCTGCGCCACGAGGGTGAGGAAGTGACCGCCGAAGTGGCCGCGCAGATTGCCGTCGGCGGTCTCCCAGCCGCCGGGCGGCTGCGCGCCCCGGGTGTCGAGCCCGGCGTTGGCACGGAAGACGGCCAGGATGCGATCGGCCGGGTAGGCCCTGGCGTACTCCAGCATCAGGTCGCGCTTACGGCGGAACACGCCTTCGCCCAGGGTGACTTGGTCGAGGGGGAAGGGATGTACGGCCCAGGTGGTGGGCGGGGCGAGCGCGGGGAGGACGGCGCCTGACGCGGGTAACTCCGGGGCCGCCGCGTGCGCCGCCGGTATCGCGTACGTGAGCGGCGCGGAGGCCGCACTCGCGGCGGCGAGTCTCAACAGGCCTCTGCGGGTGGGGGGTCGGGTCATCTCGGGCTCCGATCGTGGGGTTCGGGGGCCTGCTCTAGGGCTCGGTGGTCGTCGGCAGCCACACGCGCATCGTCGAAGGGCCGCGGTTCGCCCAGGAGTTGTAGGGGACCAGGACGATTCCCGCACGCTCGGCGGCGGAAACGGTGGCCCGGTCCAGTGGCCGGTACGGCCATGCGGCCTGACTCGGATCGACCTCGGCCTGTTCGACGACTTCGCCCGGCGCGACCACGGTGCCGTCCGGCCCGTCCTCCGGCTCGACGGACGGATCCACCCGTACGGCGTCCACTTCACGTCCGTCCGGCAGGTCCACGGACTCGGCGCAGTACACCAGCGGGCCGCGCTGGACGGCGACCGTGCCACGTACGGCGTCGATGCGCGGGTCCGGCGCGATCCACCGTGGGGCCACGGGGAGTTCGAGCCGGATCTCGTCACCGGGGGCGAACATGCGGGTGATCTCCGCGGTCCCCGGGTCGACCGTACGGCAGGTTCCGTCCGGGTCGACCAGGTAGGCGGTGGCGCCCTCGGTCCAGGCGGGGACGCGCAGCGACAGGGTCCAGGGGTGGGCCGGGGGCGAGGTGTCGATCCGTACCGTCACGTTTCCGCCGGACGGGTAGTCGGTGCGGACGCTGAGGGCGACCGCGTGGCCGCCGGTGAGGGTCGTGGTGATCTCCGCGTCCGCGTACTGGTGGAGCTGGACGCCCTGGTCGTCGGCCGTGGCGAGGTACGCGGGGAGCTGGGCCAGGGTGCGGGCCACGTTCGTCGGGCAGCAGGAGACCGCGAACCAGGGGGCACGCAGGCTCGATTGGGCGCGCGGGCTCACCTCGTCGGCGGCGGGTACGGCACCTCGGCGGCGCCGGTGCAGGCTGTTGGCGTAGAAGAAGGACCGGCCGTCCTCGGACGGGGAGGTGGCGACCACGTTGAACAGGGTTCGCTCGGCGAGGTCGGCGTAGCGCGGGTCGCCGGTGGCCAGGAGCAGCCGCCAGCCGAGCTGGACGGAGGCGACCCCGGCGCAGGTCTCCGAGTAGGCGCGGTCGGGCGGGAGGACGAAGTCGTCGCCGAAGGCCTCGTCGCGGTGGTGCGAGCCCATGCCGCCGGTCAGATAGGTGCGCCGGGCGACCCCGGCCTCCCACTGCCGTACGACCGCCGCGAACAACTCCTCGTCCCCCGTCTCGACGGCCACGTCGACCGCGCCGGACGCGAGGTAGAGGGCGCGGACGGCGTGGCCGCGCAGCGTCGTGGCGTCCCGTACGGGCACGTCGTCCTGGTGGTAGACGCGGCCGAACTCGTCTTCGGCGAGGGTGCCTCGGCCTCGGCGCTCGATGAACAGCGCGGCCTGGTCGAGGTAGCGCTGCTCGCCGGTCAGCCGGCCCAGTTCCACGAGGGCCATCTCGATCTCCGCGTGTCCGCAGACGCGCTCGATGCCGCCTCGGCCGAACGTGGCGCAGATGTGGTCGGCGGCGCGGCGGGCGACTTTCGTCAGCTCGCCCTCACCGCGGGTCCGGGCTTGGGCGATGCCCGCCTGGATCAGGAACCCGTAGCAGTACAGCTCGTGGCCCCATTCGAGGTCGCTGTAGCGGGGCTGCTGTCCCGGGTGGCCGAAGGCGGTGTTCAGATAGCCGTCCGGTTCCTGGGCGGACGCGACGGCCTCGGTGAGGGCCGCGATGTCGGGGTCGAGCGCGGCGCCGGTGCCACAGGCTGCCTGCCAGGCCATCGCTTCGAGCAGCTTGTAGATCTCCGAGTCCGCGAACTCCCTTCCGTGCCGGTCGTGTTGGATGCGGCCCTCGGCGACGGCACGGAAGTTGCCGGTCCAGCCGACCCGTTCCATCCAGTCACGGCAATGGGCGAGCGTGGCGGTGGCGTTGGTCTCGCGACGCCGGGCCCAGAATCCGCCGGTGATCCTGACCTCGTCGAGGCCCAGGGGGCGCAGCCGTCCCCGGGTCGGGGCCACGGGCACTACGGTCGACAACTCTCGGTTCTCGCTCACCAATTGATGCCTCTCATTCGGATCGTCAGCCTTTGAGCGCGCCCGACATGAAGCCACGTACGTAGTGCCGTTGCAGCAGCAGGAAGAGAAGGAGACAGGGCACCGCGAGGACCACCACACCGGCCTCGGTGGCGCCGTAGTCGACGGCGCCCATGCTCTGCTGACGGAGGTTGGCGACGGCCAGCGGCAGGGGTGCCTTCTCGCTGTCGGAGATGAGGATCAGCGGGGCGATGAAGTCGTTCCAGGCGGCGAGGAACGCGAACAGGCCGACGGTGATCAGCCCCGGTCGTACGGCCGGGAGAAGGACCCGGCGCAGGGCGCCCGCCGTACCGCAGCCGTCGACCAACGCCGACTCCTCCAGTTCGCGCGGTACCGCCTCGAAGGAGATCCGCATCATGAAGGTGGCGAACGGCAGCTGGAACATGGTCAGGACGAGGCTCAGCCCGATGAGCGAGTTCTGGAGGTGCAGCCGGCCGAGCAGCACGTAGAGGGGGATGAGGAGGGTGGCGTACGGGACCATGAGGATGGCCAGCGTCAGCAGGAACAGCAGGTTCTTGCCGGGGAAGTCGAAGCGGGCGAAGGCGTATCCGCCCAGCAGGGACACCCCGAGGGTCAGGGCGACGGTGAGCGCGGAGACGACGGTGCTGTTGAGGAAGTACTGCCACAGGCCCGCGTCGTAGTCGAGGAGCGTCCGGTAGTTGCCGAGGCCGTAGCCGGACTCCTGTGCGGTGCCGGGTTGTCCGCTGACCGAGGCCCAGGCGTTCCACACCAGCGGAAAGAGAAAGATGACGGCCAGCCCTCCGGCGACGACGTAGTAGGGCGTACGGCCGAGGGCTCGGGTCAGCACGGTCGGGTCCCCTCTCATGACTCGTCGGCGCGGCGCAGACCGCGGAACTGGAGGGCGTTGAGGAGCAGCAGTACGGCCAGGACGATCACCGAAAGAGCCGCCGCCGTACCGAGGTTCATCCGCTGGAAGGCCTCCCGGTAGATCAACTGGACGACGGTGACGGTGCTGTTGTCCGGTCCGCCCTTGGTGAGGACGAAGAACTGGTCGAAGGCGAGCAGCGATCCGGTCACACAGAGCAGCAGCGTCAGCGCGAGGGACGGGCGCAGGAGCGGCAGCGTGATGGAGCGGAAGATCTGGCCCCGGCTGGCGCCGTCCATCCGGGCCGCCTCGAACACGTCGTGGGGGATGCGCTGGAGGCCCACGAGAAGGATCAGCATGTAGAACCCGGCGAACTTCCAGACGATCAGGAAGACCGTCGAGAGGAGCGCGGAGGTCGGGGTGCCGAGGAAGGACACCGGGTCGTCGACGAGACCCAGGTTTTCGAGGATGTCGCTGAGGGGGCCGGTAGTCGGGCTGTACAGCCCCCAGAAGAGCAGGGACGCGGAGGCGAGCCCGAGGGCGCTGGGCAGGAAGTAGACCGTACGGAAGAACCCCGCCGCCGGTCGGGACTCCTGCACGAGTAGGGCGAGGAGGAGTGCGAGGCCGAGGAGGATGACCGTGACGATCACGGTGTAGAGAAGCGTGAAGCGGACGGCCGGCCAGAAGAGGGCGGTGTCGGTGGCGTCGGTGTAGTTCTCGGGGGTGTTGAGGCCCCGGTCACCGGCGAGGAGGGGCCAGTCGCTGAGGGACATCTGGCCGACAAGGAGGAGTGGCAGTAGGAAGAAGACGGCAACGAAGACGGCGGTGGGGGCGGCGTAGGCGAGGCCCTGGGCCTTGCGGGTGCGCATGAGGCTCCTTTACAGAGTCGGCCAACTGTGCCGCTGAAGGGCAGGGGCGCAGCCCCGCCCTTCAGGGGCGCGGGGAACTGCGCGACCAGCCCCCACGCACCCGCAGACAACCCTCAGTCCGCCAACGAAGCACTCACCGCCTCGTTGTCCTTCTCCACATCCGCCCCATCACCGAACACCGCATCCCGCATCAAGCTCAGCCAAGGCCCATTCGGATCGTTGAAGGTCTGGCCGAACTTCAAGGCGTACGGAGTACGTCCCTCCCCCACCAGCTCGTTGATCGTCACGAGCCTCGGATCCGCGTCCGAGTACTTGTTGGACGCCAGATCCGCCCGCGCCACCACATCCTTGTGCGCGGCGACCACATCGACCTGCGCCTTGTCACCCAAGGACCACGCGAGGAAGTTCCAGGCCTGGTCAGCCGACTTACTGGTGGCGGAGATGCCGATGGCGTCGCCGCCGACGAAGGTGGACTTGCCGCCGTCGGGTCCGGGGATGGGCGCGACACCGAGGTCCAGGTCCTTCGGCATCAGCCCCAGCGTGGTCGAGGGCATCGGCATGACCCCGACCTGCCCCTTCGGGAAGACCCCGGTCCAGGTCGCGCCGGTCTCGTCACGGGCGCCGGGGGCGACGATGTCGTCGTCGACCCAGCCCCGGTAGGTGTCGTAGACCTTCTTCGCGGTGGCGGAGTCCAGCGTCGCCTCGGTTCCGTCCGCGTTCAGAACGTCCTCCCCCGCGGCCCAGATGGACGGCCACCAGGTGAAGACCCCGCAGCCGCCGCAGTTCCCGCCGAAGAACGTGCCGTTGACGCCGCCGCCGAGCGCGTCCACGGCACGGGCCTGCTGGTCCCACTCGCCGAGGGTGGTGGGCGGCTTCTCCGGGTCGAGTTTCGCCTGCCGGTAGAGGTCCTTGTTGTAGAAGAGCACCGACAGATCGAGGGTGTGCGGGACGACGTACTTCCGGTCCTCGTACGTGCCCGCCTTGATGTGGGACGGGGCGAGGCTGTCGGCGAAGGGCAGGGCGTCGATGCGTTCCGTGAGGTCGGCGAAGAGGCCGCTGGAGGTGTAGTTCGGGACGAACACCACGTCGGAGGCGAACAGGTCGGGCAGATCCTTGGAGCCGGCCGCCGCACCGACCTTGGCCTGGTAGTCGTCAGTGGGGACGACGGTCAGCTCGACCTTGTTCTTGTGGCTCGCGTTGTACGCCTTGACCAGGGCCTCGCTCTGCGGCCGGGTCGCCGCCCGGGTCCACATCGTCAACGTGGCACCGTCGTCGACGCCGGTGACACCGGCCGCTCCCCCGCCACCCCCTCCTCCACCGTTCGAGCCGTTGTCGTCGGAACCGCAGGCGGTGACCAGGCTCACGGCGGCGAGAAGCGCGACGGCGCCGGTGGCAACTCTGTGCCCCATAACGATCCCCATAAGGATCCCCCTCGTGTGGGTTCCGCGCCGGAAAGAAACCGAAAAGGCTTTCTGAAGCTAGGACTCGGCTCACGGCCCGTCAATCCCCTTGCACAGAAGGGAAGTCCGAGCCTGATGTCACGCCCGCCACGCACACCGAAACCTGTGAAAGTGCGCGGGAGCCACCTCGGCCGAAACAACTCGCGTACGGTTTACGCACGCAAGGCGAGACAGGAGTTCATCCATGGCACAGGCCACCGGCCCCTCTCGTTCGCAGCCCGCCACCCTCAGCGACGTGGCCCGGCTGGCGGGCGTGTCCATCGCCACCGCGTCCAAGGCCCTCAACGGCCGCAGCCAGGTGCGCGCCGAGACCCGACAGCGCGTAGTCGACGCGGCCGAGCGCCTCTCGTTCCGCCCCAACCAGCTGGCGCGCGGTCTTCTCGCCGGGCGCACGGGCACGGTCGGGCTGCTCACCAGCGACCTGGAGGGCCGGTTCAGCATCCCGATCCTCATGGGCGCCGAGGACGCCTTCGGGGCGGGCGAGGTCGCCGTGTTCCTGTGCGACGCCCGGGGGGACGCGATCCGCGAACAGCACCATGTCCGGGCGCTGTTGGGCCGCCGGGTCGACGGTCTGATCGTCGTGGGCAGCCGGACCGATCCGCGTCCGTCCCTGGGCCGGGAGCTGCCGGTCCCGGTGGTCTACGCGTACGCCCCGTCGGACGACCCGGACGATCTGTCCATCGTCCCCGACAACGTCGACGCCGGCCGGATCGCCGTGACCCACCTGCTCGCGTGCGGGCGTACCCGGATCGCGCACATCACCGGCGACCCCGGGTATCTCGCGGCGCGGGAGCGGTCCGAGGGCGCCCTGGCCGCGCTCGCCGACGCCGGTCTGACCCCGGTCGAGGAGCCCAGGTTCGGCGCCTGGTCGGAGGGCTGGGGGCGGGCGGCCACCGCGCTTCTGCTCGACCGGCACTCGGACGTCGACGCGGTGCTGTGCGGCAACGACCAGATCGCGCGCGGCGCCATGGACGTACTGCGCGAGCGCGGCCGGCGGGTCCCGGAGGACGTGTCGGTCATGGGCTTCGACGACTGGCACGTCCTGACCTCCGGCGCCCGGCCGCCGCTGACCAGCGTCGACATGAACCTCGAACAGGTCGGCCGGGCCGCCGCGCACGCCCTGTTCACCGCGATCGGCGGGGGCCGGCGCTCGGGCATCGAGGCGCTGCCCTGCCGGGTGGTGATCCGGGGCTCGACGGCACCGTTGTCCTGAATCCCGCTGTCCTGGATCCTGCTGCTGTCCTGAATCCCGCCGTCGATGAACTGGGCTATCGACCACCACTCTTGACACTCCATCAGCTCGCTCCTACGTTGCGAAAACCTTTTAGGTCGTTTCAGCAAAGGGGAGCCGTCCGATGCGAAGACGAATCGAACCCGCCTTACAGCGCCTCCTGATCGTCCTGGCGCTCGTGGCCTGCTCCGCCCTCACCGCGACCCCCGCTCGCGCCGCGCAGACCATCGGGTTCCCCACCTTCAGCGGACCCGCGATCCCGGCCCCGCCCGTCGCCCACACCACCGGCGACATGATGAAGTCCATCTACGACGCGGAGAGTTCGGGCACCGACTTCTGGATGGACCGGCTGCTCGCCCGCACCGGCGACGACCCTGCGGGCCCCTGGCTGATGAGCCGGGGCCGCGCCCTCTTCATGAAGACCCACAATCCGGCGGTGCTCGGCTTCGGCGGCAACGTCGCCTACTGGGAGAGCGTCAACAACCAGAACGCCTACACCGTCGCGATCAGCCCGGGCACCTTCACCGAACAGGTCGCCCAGCGCCGCCAGGTGCCCAGCCACTGGAACAGCGTCCACACCAGCGGCTCGGTCACGGTCAACCAGACCAAGTTCATCACCGACAACAACGTGGCCGTGACCAACCTGTCGATCAAGAACAACGGCACGGGCTCAACGACCCTGCAACTACGGGCGACTTCGCCGTACGCCACCACAGGCACCGGCAGCGAGCTGACCGGCCAGGTCAACGCGTACAACAACCTGACCACCCTCCGCCCCCGCCTCACCGGCGACGGTTTCACGGTCTCCAGCGGCGGTCTCAACCGCTCGGTGACGGTCGCGGCCGGCGCCACGGTGACCGCGAAGGTGGTGATGGGCTTCGTCACCGACGAGATCCCCGAGTCGCTCACCGAGTACAACGCCTACGCGGGCTACTCGAACGCGACCGCCTTCGCGACGCACGTCAGGGCCTACAACCTGTGGTGGGCGCAGAACGTGCCGTACATCGACGTACCCGAACCGGCGATCAAGAAGAGCGTCTACTACCGCTGGTGGCTGATGCGCTTCAACAACCTGGACGCCGACATCCCCGGGCAGACCTTCCAGTTCCCGACGTCGACCGAGGGCGTCCTCGGCTACAACAACGCGATCGCGCTCACCCAGCCGATGCACATCGACGACCTGAAGTACCTGCGCAACCCGGCCTACGCGTACGGGGATTGGCTGAGCGTCGGCCAGACCTCGAAGGGCGGGCGGTTCCTCGACAACCCGGGTGACCCGGAGAACTGGTCCAACAGCTACACCCAGTACATCGCCGAGGCGGCCTGGAAGAGCTACCAGATCCACGGCGGCCAGCCGGGCATCGCCGCCAACCTGGCGCGGTACGCCGAGGGCGACGTCAAGGGCCAACTCGCCTACTACGACCACGACAACAACAAGCTCATCGAGTACGACTGGGGCGCGCTGACCGGCAACGACGCCGACGCGGTCTCCTTCCACTGGAAGCCCGGCAACATGGACCGCGCCGAGTCCGCCTACCAGTACAGCGGCGCACTGGCCGCCGCGCAGGCCTACGAGGCGATCGGCAACACGGCCAAGGCGACCGAGATGCGGACACTGGCGACGCAGATCAAGGACGCCATCGTCAACGTGCTCTGGAACCCCAACCGGCAGTTGTTCGAGCACCGGTTGAAGTCGACGAACGAGTGGGTGCCCTGGAAGGAGATCAACAACTACTACCCGTTCGCGGTCGGCGCGGTCCCCAACACCACTGCCTACAAGCAGGCGTTGCGCCTGTACGACGACCCGGCCCAGTACCCGGTCTTCCCCTTCTACACAGCCAACCAGGTCGACAAGCAGGCGGCGGCCGACGCCGGGGAGCCGGGTTCCAACAACTTCTCGACCATCAACTCCACTGTCCAATTCCGGCTGTACTCCTCGGTGTTGCGCAACTATCCCAACTCGTGGATGAACGCGACCGACTACAAGAAGCTCCTGTACTGGAACACCTGGGCGCAGTACGTCGGCGGCAACACCCAGTGGCCGGACGCGAACGAGTTCTGGGCGGACTGGAACGGCAGCTCCATCGACTACCGCTCCTGGATCCACCACAACATCCTGGGCAGCAGCAACTGGACGGTGATCGAGGACGTCGCCGGTCTCCGGCCGCGCAGTGACGCCAAGGTGGAACTCTCCCCGATCGACATCGGCTGGAGCCACTTCACCGTCAACAACCTCCGCTACCGCAACGCCGATCTGTCGATCGTCTGGGACGACCCGGCCGACGGCGTGGTGCGCTACCCGGGCGTCCCTGAGGGCTACTCGATCTACGTCAACGGCAACCGGGCAGCCACCGTCAGCTCCCTGGTCCCCTTCACCTGGGACCCGGCGACCGGTTCCGTCACCACCAGCGGCACGGTCACCTACAACACGACGGTCGCCGGACTCCAGGCACCCAACCAGGTCGTCCAGAGCAGCCCCCGTATGGTCGACATGCTCGCCAAGGCGGGCGTCGACCTCACCGCCGACCTGACCAACCTGGCGTCCGGGGCGACGACTTCGGCCTCGTACACCGGGTCCGGCAGCTCGGTGTCGGGCGCGGTCGACGGCTATCCGACCAACGAGCCGTTCTGGGGCGCCAGCGGCTCCGCCAACAGCCAGGACTGGTACGAGCTGAACTTCGGCGCGGCCCGCACACTGAACGAGGTGCGCCTGTACTTCAAGGACAGCCGCCCGGCCAGTACGACCTACCGGGCGCCGTCCGCGTACACCATCCAGTACTACGACGGCAGTTCATGGGTGAACGCCCCCAGCCAGACCAGGACCCCGACCGCTCCACGCGCCAACTACAACCTCGTACAGTTCCCGGCGATCACCGCTCAGCGCGTCCGCGTGCTGGCCACCAACGCCTCAGGCGCGAAGACGGGCCTCACCGAGGTCAAGGCCTTCAACCGGGGCGGTGTCCAGCCACCGCAGCCACCGGCCAACCAGGCGTCCTCGGCGACACCGTCCGCGTCCTACACCTCCGCCTGGGAGAGCGTCGCCGCGCTCAACGACGGCATCGATCCGCCCTCGTCCAACGACACGGTGAACCCGCGCTGGGGCACCTGGCCGGAGACGGGCCAGCAGTGGGCCGAGCTGACCTGGCCGACCGCGAAGACCCTCAACAAGGCCGACGTGTACTTCTTCGACGACGACCAGGGCATCGACATGCCCTCGGCCTGGAAGCTCCAGTACTGGAACGGAAGCGCATACGTGGACGTGCCGGGCGCGGGTGCGTACGGGCTGGCGAAGAACCAGTACAACTCCGTCTCGTTCACGGCCACCAGTACCACCCGCCTACGGGTGCTGCTCACCGCCACCGGCACCAGCTCCGTCGGACTCCTCGAAGTCAAGGCGTACGGACCCTGAGGGATGAGAAGGGATGTGCCTGAAGTGACCCGTTCCAGATGTACGGCCGTACTCGTCGCCGTGCTCGCCATGGTGGTCGCCCTCCTGGTGGCGCCGCCCGCGTCCGCCGCCGTCACGTTCAGCTCGACGGGCGTGAACCAGAACGGCGGCAACTGCCTTGACCTGCCCGGCGGTTCGACGACCAACGCGACCCAGCTGCGCGCGTTCACGTGCAGCTCGGGCGCCAACCAGAACTTCGGCTACACCCCGGTCGCCGGGACCTCCGACACGTACACGATCACCACGCAGTCCGGTCAGTGCGTCGACGTCTTCGGGGCGTCCACCGCGGACAACGCCACGATCATCCAGTGGCCCTGCCACAACGGGACGAACCAGCAGTGGCGGCTCGTTCCGGTGACGGTCTCCGGAACCGACAAGACCTTCAATATCGTGTCCGTCTCCTCCGGCAAGTGCGTGACGCCCAGCGGCGGTTCGTCCGCCTCGAACACCAACCTCGTCCAACTCCCGTGCGCCACCGCCAACGGCAGGGTGTGGCGGCTGCCCGGCTTCACCAGCGACGGCACCGGCACGCACACCTTCACCAACCCGCTCTCCCAGCACGGGCCCGACCCCTGGCTGACGTACTACGACGGCTACTACTACCTCGCCACGACCACCTGGAACTCGACGATCACCATGCGCAAGGCGAGCACCCTCGCCGGGCTGGCGACCGCCACCGACCAGGTGATCTTCAACCTGACCCGACCCAACGGGGCGGGCACGATGTGGGCCCCGGAGTTCCATCTGCTCGACGGCCCGAACGGCAAGCGCTGGTACTTCTACTACACGGCCGGGCAGGAGCCGTACAACCTGGGCACCCAGCGCATCCATGTACTGGAGAGCGCGGGGCTCGACCCGATGGGCCCCTACTCCTTCAAGGCCGACCTGCTCGACCCGACCCAGGACAACACCTGGGAACTCGACCCGGGCATCCTCCAGTTGAACGGTCAGCTCTATCTCCTCGGCACGTTCTACAACGGCTCGCAGCCCATGTTCATCCGGCCGCTCTCCAACCCGTGGACCGCGAGCGGCACCCGCCGGATCCTGTCGACCCCGACCTACAGCTGGGAGACGGTCGGCGGCGCGGTCAACGAGGGCGCCGAGGTGCTCCAGCGCGGCGGCAAGACGTTCATCGTGTACTCGGCGAGCCACTGCTCCACGCCCGACTACAAGCTGGGGATGCTGACGTACAACGGAACCGGCGACCCGCTCAACTCCGCCTCCTGGGTCAAGTCACCGAACCCGGTCTTCCAGCGGTCCAACGCCAACGGCGTGTACGGGCCGGGCCACAACGGGTTCTTCAAGTCACCTGACGGGACGGAGGACTGGATCGTCTACCACGCCAACAACTCGGCCTCCGGCGGCTGCGACATGAACCGCACCACCAGGGCGCAGAAGTTCACCTGGAACGCCGACGGCACACCGAACTTCGGTACGCCGGTGGCTCTCGGCGTCACGCTGACCGCGCCGTCGGGCGAGTAACGGGCACCTCGCACCCCGTGGCCCCACACATCGACGGTTCGGGAACCACCACTTCCCGGACCGTCGGTTTGCGGATCAGGAGCAGCGCCGCGTCGTCGTGGAGCCGCCCGCCCACATGGTCGAGGAGTTCCTCGTGGAGCGCGTCGAGGGTGCGGGCGGGCTCGTCGGAGGCATGGCGGGCCAGTCCTTCGTCGAGCGGGTAGAAGGCGCGGCCCCGGTCACGGGCCTCGGTGACCCCGTCGGTGTAGAGGAGGAGCTGGTCGCCGTCGGCGAAGGGCAGCACATGGAGGTCGGGGGTGTGGCCGGTGAGGGCGCGCAGGCCGAGGGGCGGGGCCGGGTGCGCGGGCTCCACGGCCGTGACCTCGCCCGAGGCGTGGACGAGCAGCGGGGGCGCGTGGCCGCAGTTCACCACCTCCAGGTGTCCCGGCCTCGGGTATCCGGCGACCACGGCGGTGACGAAGTCGTCCGGGCCGAGGTTGCGGGCGAGGCTCCGCTCGATGCGGTCGACGACGGCGAGCAGATCGGGCTCGTCGTAGGCGGCCTCGCGGAAGACACCGAGGACCAGCGCGGCGGTCCCCACGGCAGGCAGCCCCTTGCCGCGCACATCGCCGACGATCAGTCTCACCCCGTACGGCGTGGGTATCAGCGCGTACAGATCACCGCCGATCCGGGCCTCGGCCGCCGCGGCGCTGTAGCGGACGGCCACCTGGAAGGGGCCGACCGTCGCCGGGACGGGGACGAGCAGGGCGTGCTGGGCGGTCTCCGCGACCGAGCGGACGGCGTCGAGGACCCGCTCCCGGCGTCCGCGCAGCGCGCTGGCCAGGCCGCTCGCCAGGGTGACGGCGGCGAGGGCGGACAGGACGGCGGCCAGCTCGCGGGCCGGTACGCCGTTCCAGCTGCCGAGTGCCGCACCGAGCGCCCCGGCGAAGAGGCCGACGCAGAAGACACCGCGCGGTCCGTTGGTGGTGGCGGCCAGTGCGGGCCCGGCGGCGAGCAGCGGGAGCCAGGTCGACCCGGCTCCGCCGACGAGGTCGCCGAGTACGACCCCGGCGACGATCAGCACGGGCAGGAGGGGCAAGAGGGGCAGGATCCGGAGCGCGGCCATGCTGTTCCTGAACGTCCGCATCGGCCAGTGGTCGCCGTCATGGTGTCGGGCCTGACTCATGTTCCGTCCGCAGTCCTCACCTGTGTACGGGGTGAGCCCCCGATATGCCTGTTTCATCCAGTAATCAGGAAACGCGATCAACCGGGTCGGAAACAAGGAGCGGATTTTCAGATAGTGAGCGAGAGACGCCTGGTCACACGGTCCGCGATCGGCATCAGCCGGGCCCGGATCTCCGGCAGCCGGGAGAGCCGGTCCACCGGCATGGACACGCCGAGCGAGCCGAGCGTGTCGCCCCGGTAGACGGGGACGGCGACACAGACCGTGCCGAGGGAGTACTCCTCCAGGTCCGTGACGGCCGGGGCCACCGGTGAGGAGTCGATGCGCCGGAGCAGTTCCGGCGGGCTGGTGATCGTTCTCGGGGTGAGGTCGGCGAGGTGGTGGCGGGAGAGGTAGTCCTTGCGGGAGTCCTCGTCCAGCTCGCGCAGGACGGACTTGCCGAGTGCGGTGGCGTGTCCGGCGTCCTCGAACCCCACCCAGAGGTCGACGCGGGGCGCTCTGGGCCCGTCGACGATCTCGGCGACGCGAATCTCGCCCTCCTCGTAGAAGGTGAGGTAGGCGGCGGTCGCCAGTTCGTCGCGCAGCGCGGCCAGCGTGGGACGGACCCGGCTGAGCAGCGCCTGCCCTCGGCCGGTGGTCCGCAGGGTCTGGAACTTGTCGCCGAGGATGAACCCGCCGTCGTCGAGTTTCCGCAGGTAGCCGTCGTGGACCAGGGTCCGCAGCAGGTGGTAGGCGGTGGCCAGGGGCAGGCCCGTCTCGCGTGCCAGCTGCTTGGCCGGCGCGCCGTTCTCGTGCGCGCTCACCGCCTCCAGCAGGCGGAAGGCCCGCTGGACGGAGGTGATGAGCGTGGGGCCTTCGTGCGCACCCATGGGACCAGCGTGCGCCCGGCATGCGGCACGAGCAAGGCGTGCGAGGCGAGGGGCGCGCAGCGCTTGTTCTCGCCCCCGCCGCCCCTGCCCGTTCCCATCCCTGGGGGCTGAGCCCCCAGACCCCCCTTTGTCCTCAAACGCCGGACGGGCTGAGAAACCCAGCCCGTCCGGCGTTTGAGGACGAGGCCGTGCAGGCCGATGGCGGGGGTCTGGGGGCGGCAGCCCCCAGGGATGGGAACGGGTAGGGGCGGCGGGGGCGAAGAAAAGCCCTCACCTCCGTCACATCTTCGTCGCCCCCGCCGCCAGGTCCCGCAGGAAGTGCCGGGCCCCGAACAGGAAGACGATGATCAGCGGGACGACACTCATCAGTGCCCCGGCCATCACCAGCGAGTAGTCGGTGTTGTACAGGACGTTGAGATTGGCCAGGGCGACCTGGAGAGTGACCCTGTCGGGGTCGATCATGACGACCAGGGGCCAGATGTAGTCGTTCCAGATGCCGATGAAGGTGAAGATGCCGAGGAACGCCAGGGCCGGCCGGAAAAGTGGCAGCGCCACCTGCCAGTACAGACGGAAGAAGCCCGCGCCGTCGATGCGCCCGGCGTCCAGCAGTTCGTCGGGCAGCGAGTTCTGGGCGTACTGGCGCATCCAGAAGATGCCGAAGGCGTTGGCCGCGCCCGGAATGATCAGGGCTTTCAGCGAGCCGGCCCAGCCGAACTCGGCCATGGTGACGAACTGTGGCACCAGGGAGAGCTGCGCGGGGATCATGTACGTGACCAGCAGCGAGCCGAACAGGAACTTCTTCGCCGGGAACTCGTACTTGGCGAAGGCGAACGCGGCCAGCGAGTCGAAGAACAGCACCAGCACGGTGCCGAGCACGGCGACGACGACGGTGTTGAACAGCGAGCCGAAGAAATCGACGGTGTCGAGCACCCGCCGCATGTTGTCCAGGAGATGCGTCCCCGGGATCAGCTTGGGCGGGTACTGGTAGATGTCCTGGGTGGTGCCGGAGGCCATCACCACCAGCCAGTAGAAGGGGAACAGTGAGACCAGCACACCGAGGAGCAGCACCGCCCGGACACCGATCCGGGTGACTCTGCTGCCGGAGCCGATGGCGAGGCCCGCGTTGCTGGTCGTCCTCTCGTCAGCGGCCATCACGCACCCCCTTGCCACGCAGACGCAGACGCAGACGCAGACGCAGACGCAGACGCAGACGCAGACGCAGACGGCTGACGATGCCGGCACGGTCGTCGCTGTCGGAGCCGGAGACCAACCGCCAGTTGATGACCGTGAACACCGCGATGATCGCGAAGAGCAGCCAGCCCATCGCGGCCCCGTAGCCGAACTGATGGTCCTTGAACGCCTTCTGCCAGAGATAGAGCACGACGGTCATACCTTCCTGGCCCGGTCCGCCGATGGTTCCGACATCGTCCGACTGGAAGAGCACCTGGGACTCGGTGAAGATCTGTAGGCCGTTGATGGTGGAGGTGACGGCGGCGAAGAGGATGACGGGCCGCAGCTGCGGCACGACGACCCGGAAGAGGGTCTGCCAGCTGTTCGCGCCGTCGACACGGGCGGCCTCGAAGTGCTCGGTGGGGATGGCCTGGAGGCCCGCCAGGAAGATCAGGGCGTTGTAGCCGATCCACCGCCAGATGATCATGATGGAGACGGCCGACTTGATGCCCCACTCGGAGGACAGCCAGCCGACACCGTCCAACCCGACCGCGCGCAGCAGCGAGTTGGCGAGCCCGGCCTGCGCGAAGACCGAGCCGAAGACGATGGTCATGGCGACCATCGAGGTGACGTTGGGGATGAAGTACGCCACCCGCAGGGCGCCCGTGAACCGGACCTGCGAGTGCAGCATGAACGCGAGCACAAGCGCCAGGAACAGCATCGGCACCGTGGACAGGAACCAGATCTCGAAGGTGTTGAGCACCGAGTGCCAGAAGACCGAGTCCTCCAGCAGCCAGCCGTACTGCTTGAACCCGATGTAGCGCATGTCCCCGATGCCGTCCCAGTCCTGGAACGACAGGTACAGGGAGAAGACGACCGGGAAGGCGCCGAAGACGGCGAACAGGACGTAGAACGGGGAGATCGCGAGGAGCGGCGGGAAGTGGCGGCGCCATCCGCCGGGGGCGGTGGATCGCGTACGACGGACAAGGGGCTGCTTGCTGTCGGTCGGCGGGTCGAGAACCGTGGCCATGGTCAGCTCACCCCCAGCCGGGACAGCGTGGTCTCGGCGGTGTCGACCGCGTCCTGCCAGGCCCGGTCGGGCTTCTTGCCGAGCAGTTCCACGTTGGTCAGCTCCTGGAAGAACGGGGTGTTGGCGGTCTCCTCGTACGGGCTGAAGTAGATGACCGGAGCTTTCTCGGCGGCCGGGCCGAAGACGTCGATGGGCTTCTGGCCGCCGAAGAACGGGTCGGCCCTGTGCATCGCGGGGTCGGCGTAGGCGGCCGGAGTGGTGGGGAACAGGGACATCTCCTGGTAGCTCTTGAGCTGGTTCTCCGGGCTGAGCAGCCACTTCATGAAGGCGAATCCGCCCTCGGGGTCGCGGCAGTAGCGGGTCATGGTGACGTAGGAGCCGCCGTAGTTGCCGGGGCCGTCCGGCATGGTGGTCAGCCGCCAGGCGCCGGTCGTCCTGGGCGCGGTCTCCTTGAGGCCGTTGATGGCCCACACGGCGGTGGTCATCGTGGTGACCTTTCCGCCGCTCATGGCCGCGTTGTAGTCCGGCGTACCGTCCGTGATCCTCGCGCTGAGCCCCTGCTGAAGTATTTCCACGGACAGGTCCCACGCGCGTCGGATGTGCGCCTGGTCGCCGATGAAGCGGTTGTCGGCGTCCACGAACTGCTTGGGGCTCTGGAGCAGGGCCTGCTGGAAGACGTTGCCGATGTTGGTCACCAGGTAGGGCTTGCCGGGCCCCTTCGTCCGGAGGGTCCGTCCGGCGTCGATGAACTTCTCCCAGGTGGGCATCGCCTCGGCGACGTCCGCCGGTTCGTACGCCAGTCCGGCCGCCCGGAAGAGGTCCCTGCGGTAGTAGAGCGCGGTGGGGCCGGCGTCGAGCGGGAAGCCGATCATGCGGCCCGACGGGGTGAAGCAGCTCTTCCACTTCCAGTCGAGGTACTGGTCACGGACGGACTCCGCGCCCACCGTCCGCAGGTCGAGGAACTCGTTCTCGTCGGGGAAGAACGTGGCGAGGTTGTCGGAGTTCACGACCGTCAGGTCCGGCACATAGGCGTGGGCGGCGAGACTCGTGCGCACCTTGTGGTCGATGTCCCCGTCGGGGATCTGGGAGCCCTTCACCTTGACCCCCGGCGCACCGGGGACACCCCGTCTGGCGGTGGCGAGGAGCTTGTCGCTCAGGGAGCCCTTCCAGTACCAGAGGCTCAGATGGTCGGTACCCACGGAGGCCGAGCCACTGCTCGCCCCGCATCCCGACAGCCCCAGCAGGGCCGCACCCGCACCGCCGAGGGAGACCCCCAGCAGTCGTCTGCGGGACATTGTTCGGTGTTCCATCGGCGCGCACTCACTTTCCGGGCACGGCTCGACCGGGGCATGGCGCCGCTCGGGCCCGTTCAACGGGTGGGGGGAGAGCAGAAGGCTGAGACAACGATGTCGGCCAGAGCCGTGAACGTTCACGTGAACGTTGCCGTTGAGTATCGACACGGCCGAAAACCAGTGTCAAGGGACGTACACGGAAGATGTGTTGGCGTACTACAAGGACACCGGGTGCCAAGGACGCGCCCCAAAGGGGCGCGGGGAACTGCGCGACCGGCCCCCCACCGCCCCGCAGCCAACGAACCACCCATACGCCGAAGCCCTACACCGAGGCGCGCAACACCAGTTGAGGCACAACCCACGCATCGGAACCGCTCAACGGCTCCTCCCCCGCCCGCAACCGAGCCACCTGCTCCACAGCCAGCCGCCCCAACTGCCGCTTGTCGAGATGCAGAGTGGTCAGCGCCGGCTCCACCAACTCCCCCAGCGACAGCCCGTCGAACCCCATCACGGCCAGGTCGTCCGGCACCCCCAGCCCCCGCCGCCGAGCGCACCGCATCGCCCCGATGGCGATCAGGTCGTTGAAGCCGAACACCGCGGTGATCTCGGGCCGAGCGTCAAGGAGTTGAGCCATCCCCACCTCCCCGCCCGCGACGCTGTGCTCGGGACTGCGCACGATCCAGCTGTCGTCGACGGGCAGCCCATGCCGTCGGACCTCGGCGAGAAACGCCTCGCGCCGGGGCCCGGGCGCGTCGATCCGGTCCCCGTCCAGCATCCCGATCCTGCGATGTCCCGCGCCGACGAGATGGGCGATGCCCTGCGCGAGCCCGGCGGCGGCGTCGATACCCACCGCCGCGAACTGCGTCTGCTGCGGGCCGCGTTCGAGCAGGACGAGCGGTACGCCGCCGAGGTGGCGGGCGAGAACGTCGTCGTCGTTCTTGAAGTAGCCGACGACCGCGTCCGCCTGATGGGACAGTACGTCGAGTGCCTCGCGCTCCCTGGTGTCGTCGGTGCGGGAGTCCCACACGACCACCTGCCAGCCGCGCTGCTCGGCGGCCTCCAGCACACCGGCGGCCACCTCGGGGAAGAACGGGTTCATCAGGTCCGGGATCACCAGTCCCGCCGTCACCGCCCCCTTGCGGACGAGGCCCCGCGCGAACCGGCTCGGCCGGTAGTCCAGCAGTCGGGCGGCCTCCAGGACCCGTTCCTTGGTGGCCGGGTCGATCTCGCCCTTGTCGTTGACGGCCCGGGAGACCGTCTGGCGCGAGACTCCGGCCAGTTGGGCGACGTCGTTGATCGTGGCCCGGCGGCGGGGGCCGTCAGGCTGCTCGGTACGCGGCTCCAGCTGCTGCTTGTCGGCCCACACGCTGTGCACTGTATCCGGCCACGGCGAGCCGGGGCTCCGGGCGGCCCGAGGGACCGGACAGCAAAGCGCTCGATCCGATGTCTGCCGCAACCCGCAGCCACTGCACGGAGGTCACCCACGTGGGCCACGGCGACTACCGGCTGACGTGCCGCCATAGCCACAAGGCCTCTGACAGCAGGACGCCTCGAACCCCATCCGCCAGCACCGCGACCGGCAAGGTACCGACCATCCCGCTCAGCCTCTTGCGGCGGTGGTCCCCCGCAGGACGAGGCGCGGGTTCAGCACCACCTCACGGGACTCGGTACGCCCCTGGTCGAGGCGTTCGACGGCGGCGGTCACCGCGTACCGGGCCTGTTCACGGGCGCTCTGGCTGACGGTGGTCAGGTTGAAGCAGCTCAGCCGGGAGAGGGCGTCGTCGTCGTACCCGGCCACCGACACCTCGCCCGGGACGTCGACGCCCGCGCGGGAGAGCGCAGCCAGGACGCCGATGGCGGACTGGTCGTTGTAGGCGACGACAGCTGTGGGCAGTTCGCCGCCGTCGATGAGATGGCGGGCCGCACGCTCACCCGCCGCCTCGGTGTGGTCGCCGCGCAGCACCTTGATGTGCGCGTCCAGACCGTGCCGACGCATGGCGGCGCGGTACCCGCGGCGCCGGTCGGTGGCGATCACGCCCTTGCCGCCGTCGACGTACGTGATCGCGTGATGGCCGAGTGACACCAGGTGGTCGACTATCTGGCCGACACCGTCCTCGTCGGCGCTGCGTACGACGTCCAGGTCGGCGTCGTCGATCCGGCGGCCGACGGCGATGACGGGTGCCTTGCGGTCGAGGGCGGCGAGGGTGTCGGCGGGAGCGGTCGGGCCGAGCAGGATCAGGGCCTCGCTGCGGAAGGCGAGCAGCGTCTCGACGGCGGTGTGCTCGTCGCGGGTGCGGGTCTGGGTGCTGAGGACCAGGTCGTAGCCCACGTCCTCAGCGGCCGTGTGTAGATGCTCGACCAGTTCGGCGTGGAACGGGCTGTGGATGTCGACCATGACGCCGAGCAGCCGGGTGCGCCTGCTGGCCAGGAGGCTGGCGGTGCGGTCGACCTGGTAGCCGAGGTCGGCGGCGGCCTTCAGAACGCGCTGCCGGGTGCGCTCGCTGGGGCCGGCGACTCCGCGCAACACCAGGGAGACGGAGGCGGTGGACACCCCCACACGCGCGGCCACGTCCTCCAGCCGGGGACGCCTGCTCGCACCGTCCCGGCCACGCGCCGAACCGGCCTCGTCCACTTGTGCCTCCCGCCAGATCTTCCTGCGCAACACCCTTGACACGTTCGTGAAACGAGCCGATAGTACCAGGACTTAAAGCGCTTTAAATTGTCCTGATGTTCTCACCGCGACTCCGACAGGGACCGTCGCGGTTCCCCGGCCCCATCCACCAGCCGCGGATCGCTGCCCCATCCCCCCACTTGCCTCCCCTCTCTCCCTCCCATTGCACAGCGAGGTGCATGAAGCATGAACCGCACATCTCTTCCGCGATCCCGCAGAATCGCCCCCGTCGTCGCCACGGCCGCGGCAGCCGCCCTGGTGCTGGCGGGCTGTTCCAGCGACTCCGGCGGCAAGAAGTCCGAGGACGGCGGCGCCGAGGCCTCGGCGGGCAAGGCCACCACCCCGCGGATGACGATCGCGATGGTCACCCACGCGCCCTCCGGCGACACCTTCTGGGACACCATCCGCAAGGGTGCCCAGGCCGCCGCGGCCAAGGACAACGTCAAGCTCATCTACTCGAACGACGAGACCGCCGGCGACCAGGCCAACCTGGTGCAGAACGCGATCGACCAGAAGGTCGACGGCATCGCGGTCACCCTCGCCAAGCCCGACGCGATGAAGGCCGTCGTCGCCAAGGCGGAGGCGGCCGGCATCCCCGTCGTCGGCTTCAACGCCGGCCTCTCCGTGTGGAAGGAGCAGGGCCTGCTGTCCTTCTTCGGCCAGGACGAGTCCGTCTCCGGACAGGCGCTAGGCACCAAGCTCAACTCCACCGGTGCCAAGCACGCCGTGTGCGTCGTCCAGGCCCAGGGTGACGTCAACCTCGAAGAGCGCTGCGCCGGTGTGAAGAAGACGTTCAGCGGCAAGACCGAGACCCTCTACGTCAACGGCACCGACATGCCGTCCGTGAAGTCGACGATCACCGCGAAGCTCAACCAGGACAAGTCCATCGACGAGATCGTCACGCTCGGCGCCCCGTTCGCGCTGACGGCGGTCCAGTCGGCGTCCGAGGCCGGCAGCAAGGCGAAGGTCGCGACGTTCGACCTCAACAAGGACCTGATCGCGGCCATCGAGGCGGGCGACATCCAGTTCGCGGTCGACCAGCAGCCGTACCTCCAGGGCTACTTGGCGGTCGACTCCCTGTGGCTCTACAAGAACAACGGCAACTACAGCGGCGGCGGCGAGCAGCCGATCCTGACCGGCCCGGCCTTCGTCGACAAGTCCAACGTCGAGAAGGTGGCCGCGTTCGCCGCGAAGGGCACCCGGTGATGAGTATGACCCAGCAGGCTGCGCCGGCGGTGACCACACCGCCGGCTCCGCCGGTCAGCCAGAAGGACGGACGCACCGCCGAACGGTCCCTGGGGCGGCGGGTGTTGGCCCGCCCCGAGGTCGGCGCGCTCATCGCCGCCATCGGCGTGTACCTGTTCTTCTTCGCGGCGGCTCCGGCTTTCCGGGAGACCAGCGCACTGTCCACCGTGCTGTACCAGGCGTCGGTGATGGGCATCATGGCGTTGCCGGTGGCCCTGTTGATGATCGGCGGGGAGTTCGACCTGTCCGCCGGTGTCGCGGTCACCACCTCCGCACTCACCGCCGCGATCCTCAGCTTCCAGCTGTCCATGAACGTGTGGACCGGCGTGATCGTCGCTCTGCTCGTCTCACTCGCCGTCGGCGCCTTCAACGGCTGGCTGCTGATCAAGACCGGGCTGCCGAGCTTCCTGGTCACCCTCGGCTCGTTCCTGATCCTTCAGGGCGCGAACCTCGCCGTGACGAAGATCTTCACGGGGAACGTGGCGTCCGACTCGATCTCGGACATGGACGGCTTCGACCAGGCCAAGAAGGTCTTCGCGTCCGAGTTCAGCATCGGCGACGTGAACTTCAAGATCACGATCGTGTACTGGCTGGTGTTCGCGGCCATCGCGACCTGGATCCTGCTGCGCACCAAGTTCGGCAACTGGATCTTCGCGGTGGGCGGCAGCCAGGACAGCGCCCGCGCTGTCGGTGTCCCGGTCAAGTTCACGAAGATCGCGCTGTTCATGGGTGTGGGCGCGGGTGCCTGGTTCGTGGGGATGCACCTGCTGTTCTCGTTCAACACGGTGCAGTCCGGTGAAGGCGTGGGCAACGAGTTCCTGTACATCATCGCGGCGGTGATCGGCGGCTGTCTGCTGACCGGTGGTTACGGCTCGGCGGTGGGCCCGGTGATCGGTGCGTTCATCTTCGGCATGGTCTCCCAGGGCATCGTGTACGCCAACTGGAACCCGGACTGGTTCAAGGCGTTCCTCGGCGTGATGCTCCTGGTCGCCGCCCTCGTCAATCTGTGGGTCCGCCGCCAGGCGACCCGGAGGTGATCGCATGACAACCAACGAAACCTCCCCCAACGGCACGCTCACCAAAGAGAGTTCGCCCGAGGACGGCAAGCCGATCGTCGAGCTGCGCGACACCGGCAAGTCGTACGGCAACATCCGTGCCCTGCACGGCGTGAACCTCACGGTCCGTTCCGGTCAGGTCACCTGCGTGCTCGGCGACAACGGCGCCGGCAAGTCGACGCTGATCAAAATCATCTCCGGGCTGCACCAGCACACCGAGGGCGAACTCCTCGTCGACGGCACCCCGGTGCACTTCGGCACGCCCCGTGAGGCGCTGGACGCCGGTATCGCGACGGTCTACCAGGACCTGGCGACCGTCCCGCTGATGCCGGTGTGGCGCAACTTCTTCCTCGGCTCCGAGATGACCAAGGGCCCCTGGCCCGTGCGCCGCCTCGACATCGAGAAGATGAAGCAGACGGCCGACGCGGAACTGCGCAACATGGGCATCGTCCTGGACGACCTCGACCAGCCCATCGGCACCCTCTCCGGCGGCCAGCGCCAGTCCGTGGCCATCGCCCGCGCCGTCTACTTCGGCGCCCGCGTCCTCATCCTCGACGAGCCCACCGCGGCCCTCGGTGTCAAGCAGTCCGGGGTGGTGCTCAAGTACATCGCCGCCGCCCGCGACAAGGGCCTCGGCGTCATCTTCATCACCCACAACCCGCACCACGCCTACATGGTCGGCGACCACTTCAGCGTCCTGCGCCTGGGCACCATGGAGTTGAGCGCCGCCCGCAGCGAGGTCAGCCTCGAAGAACTCACCAACCACATGGCCGGCGGCGCCGAACTCGCAGCCCTCAAGCACGAGTTGGCCCAGGTACGCGGCGTCGACGTCGAAGAACTCCCCGAGGCCGAAGACCTCCAGGCGCCCCTGGCCGCCTCCTCGGAAAAGACGACGCCCTGACCCCGGAGAAGGCCCGGCGAATGCTCGGCAACGGCTCGGCGAAATCAACGCCCCACCGTCTCCCCGTGACCGGAAGGCACACCCCGTGAAGATCGCCCTCGACCCCTATATGATCCGCAACGTCCCGCTCCTCGAACTGCCCGCCGTGGTGGCCGAGTTGGGCTACGAGTGGATCGAGCTGTCCCCCCGGGAGGACTTCATCCCCTTCTTCCGGCACCCACGCGTGGACGACGCGACGGTACGGAAGTTCCGCAAGGCGCTGGACGCGGCGGGCGTCGGCATCTCCTCCGTACTGCCCCTGTTCCGCTGGTCGGGGCCGGACGAGGACGCCCGCCAGGCCGCCGTACGGTACTGGAAGCGTGCCATCCAGATCACCTCGGATCTCGGTGTGGACAGCATGATCTCCGAGTTCAACGGCCGCCCCGAGGACCCGGACCGCAGCGAGGCGCAGTTCTGGAAGTCGATGGACGACCTGCTGCCGGTGTTCGAGCGCGAGGGCGTCAAGCTGGCCCTGGAACCGCACCCGGACGACTTCATCGAGAACGGCTACGACGCCGTCAACCTGATCCGGGGCATCAACCACCCCAACGTCAGCTTCCTCTACTGCGCCCCGCACACCTTCCACATCGGCAACGACGCCCCCGGGATCATCGAGTACGCGGGCGACCTGCTCACCCACGTCCATCTGGCCGACGTCTTCGACCACACCGCGTCGTCGGGCAACCGCTACATCCTCAACCCGCCCGGCACCACGGCCCGGGTCCACCAGCACCTGGACATCGGGGAGGGCGAGGTCGACTTCGACGAACTCTTCGGCGCCCTGCACACGAACGGCTTCGACGGCACCCTCACGGCGTGCGTCTTCGCCTGGGAGGAACGGGCCAAGGAGTCCTCCCGCTTCATGCGGAAGAAGATCGACGAGTACCTGGCCGCCCGCCCCTGACGGCTGCGACCACCTCGGCACGCACCTCCGGCAGCCCGACGACCCGGTGGTGCGTGCCGACCGGACACTGCCTGTCCAGCCACCGAGGCAGCATGTTTTAACAATCTATTGACATGACATTTCAGCACGGGCATCGTTCTCTGCTGAAAGCACTTTTAAAGCGCTTTAAGTCCGCCGATCCGCCGAAGGGAAACCCCGTCATGCCGTTGGAAGTCCTGACCATGGGCCGAGTGGGAGTGGATGTGTATCCGCTCCAGACGGGCGTGGGCCTGGCGGACGTCACCTCGTTCGGCAAGTACCTCGGCGGCAGCCCGACCAACGTCGCCGTGGCCGCCGCCCGGTACGGGCACTCCGCGGCCGTGATCACCAAGACGGGCCGCGACCCGTTCGGGGACTTCGTCCGCACGGCCCTGACCGGCTACGGCGTCGACAGTCGCTTCGTCGGTACGTCGGACATCGCGCCGACCCCGGTGACGTTCTGCGAGATCTTCCCGCCGGACGACTTCCCCCTGTACTTCTACCGGCTCCCCAAGGCCCCCGACCTGGACATCCGCCCGGAGGAACTGGACCTGGAGGCCGTACGCGACACCCGTGTCTTCTGGGTGACCGGGACCGGGCTGAGCGAGGAGCCGAGCCGTTCGGCCACGCTGGCGGCGCTGGCGCACCGGGCGAAGACGGGCACAACGGTGTTCGACCTCGACTGGCGGCCGATGTTCTGGACCGACCCCGCCGAGGCCCGTACGTACTACGCGGAGGCCCTGCGCCACACCACCGTCGCGGTCGGCAATCTCGACGAGTGCGAGGTGGCGACCGGTGAACGCGAACCGTACGCCGCCGCGAAGGCGCTGCTCGCCGCAGGAGTCGAGCTGGCCGTGGTCAAGCAGGGACCGAAGGGTGTGCTGGCCGTGGGCCGCGACGGCTCGGTCGCCGAGATCCCGCCGGTGCCTGTGAACGTGGTCAACGGGCTCGGCGCCGGTGACGCCTTCGGCGGCGCCCTCTGTCACGGCCTGCTGGCCGGCTGGGACACGCGCCGCACCATCGCCTTCGCCAACGCGGCCGGTGCCATCGTCGCGGGCCGGCTGTCCTGCTCCGACGCCATGCCGACCGAGGCCGAGGTCGAGGCCAAACTCCGCGAGGCCTCCCCCGCCCTCATCGATGGAAAGGCGTGACGACGTGCTGTCCGACAACGTGAACCGGATCGTGGCCGCCCGAGTCGGCGACCCCGGCGCCATCGCGACGGCCGCCGCACGCCGGGTGAGGGCCCATTCGCTGCTCGGCGAGCACGGCAAGGCGATGATCATCGCCGCCGACCATCCCGCACGCGGCGCCAACGGGGTCGGCGGCGACCCGAACGCCATGGCCGACCGCTTCGAACTCCTCGACCGCCTGTGCACCGCCCTGGAGCGGCCCGGCGTGACCGGAGTACTGGCCACCGCCGACATCCTCGAAGACCTGCTGCTGCTCGGCGTACTCGACAGCAAGAGCGTCTTCGGGTCGATGAACCGGGCGGGACTCGCCGGGTCGGTCTTCGAGATCGACGACCGGTTCACCGGGTACGACGCCGAGACGATCGCGGCGATGGGCTTCGACGGCGGCAAGATGCTCACGCGTATCGCGCTCGACGACCCGGCGACACCGTCGGCGCTGGAGAACACCGCGCGTGCCGTCAACGAGCTGAACGACCGTCAACTCATCGCCATGGTCGAGCCGTTCGTCTCCACCTGGCAGGACGGCAAGGTACGCAACGACCTCTCCGCCGATGCCGTCGTCAAGTCGGTCAGCATCGCCTCGGGGCTGGGCCGGCGCACCGCCTACACCTGGCTGAAGCTCCCGGTCGTGGCCGACATGGAGCGCGTGCTGTCCGCCTCGACACTCCCCGCGCTGCTGCTGGGCGGCGAGGTCAGGGACGCCGCCGCCGCGTTCGCATCTTGGGGAAAGGCGCTGAAGCAGCCGACCGCACAGGGGCTGGTCGTCGGCCGTTCCCTGCTCTACCCGTCGAACGGCGATGTCGCCGGTGCGGTCGACAAGGCGGTGAGCCTGCTGTGACGGACACGGGCAAGTACCACCTCCCCAAAGGGAGTTCGGCCGACGGACCCTACGACCTCCTGGTCACGCCCGAGTCGGCGGGCTGGGGATACTCCGGCCTCAGGATCCTGACCCTGGAGCCGGGCGAGGCGCACGCCCTGTCCACCCGGGACTCCGAGTTCCTGGTCCTGCCGCTGACGGGCTCCTGCACCGTCACCACGGACGGCAAGGCCTTCGAACTCGCCGGGCGGACGGGCGTGTTCGCCTCGGTCACCGACTTCGCGTACCTCCCGCGCGAGTCGGAAGCCCTGATCAGCAGCGCGACCGGAGGACGGTTCGCGCTGCCCGCAGCCCGTACCGGGCGGAGCTCACTCTCCGCCCGGTACGGCCCCAAGGAAGGCGTCCCCGTCGAGCTGCGCGGGGCCGGGGCCTGCTCCCGCCAGGTCAACAACTACTGCCTGCCGGGCACGTTCGAGGCCGAGCAGCTACTCGTCTGCGAGGTGCTGACACCCGGCGGCAACTGGTCCTCGTACCCGCCCCACAAGCACGACGAGGCACGCCCCGGGGTGGAGTCCGAGCTGGAGAAGATCTACTACTTCGAGGTCGACGGCGGTGAGCGGGCCTTCGGCTACCAGCGGGTGTACGGGACCGAGGACCGGCCGATCGATGTGCTGGCCGAGGTCCGCTCCGGCGACACGGTGCTCATCCCGCACGGCTGGCACGGGCCGTCGATCGCCGCGCCCGGCTACGACCTCTACTACCTCAACGTCATGGCCGGTCCCGGGCAGGAACGCGCCTGGCTGATCTGCGACGACCCCGCCCACGGCTGGGTGCGCTCCACCTGGGACACGCAGGACATCGACGACAGGCTCCCCTTCGGAGAGAACCAATGACTACCGTCCGGCTCACCACCGCCCAGGCCCTGGTCCGCTTCCTGGCCAACCAGTACAGCGAGCGCGACGGCCAGGAGCAGCGGCTGATCCCCGGGGTGTGGGGCATCTTCGGGCACGGCAACGTGGCCGGCATCGGCCAGGCGCTGCTCCAGGCCGCCGTCACCCAAGAGGCCGATCTCCCCTACTACTTGGCCCGCAACGAGCAGGGCATGGTGCACGCGTCGGTCGCCTACGCGAAGATGCGCGACCGGCTCGCCACGTTCGCCTGCTCGGCGTCGACCGGGCCCGGCTCCACCAACATGATCACCGGTGCGGCTCTGGCCACGACCAACCGCATCCCGGTGCTCCTGCTGCCGTCCGACATGTTCGCCACCCGTGCCGCCGACCCCGTGCTCCAGCAGCTGGAGGACACCCGGGGCGGGGACGTCACCGTCAACGACGCCTTCCGCTCCGTGTCCAAGTACTTCGACCGGATATCCCGGCCCGAGCAGCTGATCCCGGCCGCCCTCGCCGCGATGCGGGTCCTCACCGACCCGGTGGAGACCGGCGCCGTCACTCTCGCCCTGCCGCAGGACGTGCAGGCGGAGGCGTACGACTGGCCGGTCGCGTTCTTCCGGCGGAGGGTGTGGCATGTCGGCCGCCCGGTGCCGGAACCGCAGGCCGTGCAGCGGGCCGCCGCTCTTCTCCGCAGCGCCAGGAAACCTCTGATCGTGGCCGGTGGCGGCACCGTGTACTCGGGTGCGGAGACCGCGCTGCGGGCCTTCGCCGAGGCCACCGGCATCCCCGTCGCAGACACTCACGCGGGCAAGGGCGCGGTGCCGTGGGACCACCCGTACGCCGTCGGCGGACTCGGCTCGACCGGTTCGTACGCCGCGAACGAGCTGGCCCGAGACGCCGATGTCGTCCTCGGCATCGGTACCCGGTACTCCGACTTCACCACCGCCAGCCACACCGTCTTCGGCAACCCGGACGTCACCTTCGTCAACCTCAACGTGGCCCGCCTGGATGCCGTGAAGCACTCGGCGGAGCCGCTGGTGGCCGACGCCCGGCTCGGCATCCAGGCCCTCGCGGGAGCCCTCACGGAATGGGAGGTGGACCAGGAGTACCGCGACCGGACCCGCCAACTCATCGCCCGTACAAGGGAGATCGAGGAGGAGTGCTTCGCGCCGTCCCGCAACACCGGCGAACTCCCCGCCCAGACCCAGATTTTGGGCGCCCTGAACGACGTACTCGGCGACCGTGACGTCGTGATCAACGCGGCCGGCTCCATGCCCGGCGACCTGCAACAGCTGTGGCGGGCCCGGGATCCGAAGGCCTATCACGTCGAGTACGCGTACTCCTGCATGGGCTACGAGGTCGCCGCCGGAGTCGGCGCGAAGATGGCCGATCCGTCGCGGGAGGTCGTCGTACTCGTGGGCGACGGTTCGTATCTGATGATGGCTCAGGAGATCGTCACCATGGTCTCCGAGGGGCTCAAAGTCATCGTCGTCCTGGTGCAGAACCACGGGTTCGCGTCCATCGGGGCGCTGTCGGAGTCGCTCGGCTCGCAGCGGTTCGGCACCAAGTACCGCTACCGGGACGGTGATTCGGGCCAGCTCGACGGCGATGTGCTCCCCGTGGACCTCGCTGCGAACGCGTCGAGTCTCGGCGCGGACGTCCTGCACGCCACCTCCGTAGACGAGTTCCGGGCTGCGATGGAGAAGGCCAAGGCGGCCACCCGTACGACCGTCGTGCATGTCGAGACCGATCTGTACGGGCCGAACCCGCCCGGTCACGGCTGGTGGGACGTCCCCGTCGCCCAGACGTCCGCCCTGGACTCCACCCGCGCCGCGTACGAGACGTACGCCTCCCACAAGCTCGGCCAGCGCCACTACCTGTAAGGACACCCTCACGTGAAGACCATCAAGCACTGGATCAACGGTTCGCCGGTCGGCGCCGAGGACACCGCGCCCGTGTTCAACCCGGCCACCGGCCAGGAGCAGGCCCGGGTCGTGCTCGGCGGAGCCGCCGAAATCGATGCCGCCGTCGTGGCCGCCACCGCCGCGTTCGAGACCTGGGCGGAGTCGTCGCTCGCGCAGCGCACCCAAGTGATGTTCGCCTTCCGGCAGTTGCTCGTGGAGCACGAGGAGGAGCTGGGCCGGATCATCTCGGCCGAGCACGGCAAGACGGTCGACGACGCGCGCGGCGAGATCACCCGCGGCCGAGAGGTCGTCGAGTTCGCGTGCGGGCTCGGTGATGTGCTGAAGGGGTCCTTCTCGGACCAGGTGTCGCGCGGCGTCGACGTGCACGACTTCCGGCAGCCGCTGGGGGTCGTCGCGGGCATCACGCCCTTCAACTTCCCTGCCATGGTGCCTCTTTGGATGCACCCGATGGCCATCGCCACCGGCAACACCTTCGTCCTGAAGCCGAGCGAGCGCGATCCGTCCGCCGCCAACTTCGTCGCCGAGCTGTACCGGCGGGCCGGACTGCCCGACGGTGTCTTCAACGTCGTCCACGGCGGCAAGCCTGCCGTCGACGCGATCCTCGCCCACCCCGGTATCGAGGCCGTCTCCTTCGTCGGGTCGACGCCGATCGCCAAGTACGTGCACGAACAGGCCACTTCGCACGGCAAGCGGGTGCAGGCCCTCGGCGGCGCCAAGAACCACGCCGTCGTCCTCCCCGACGCCGACCTGGAGTTCGCCGCCAACCACATCACGGCGGGCGCCTACGGCTCGGCCGGCGAGCGCTGCATGGCCGTCTCGGTCGCCGTGGCCGTCGGTGACGCCGCCGACTCCCTCGTCGAGGTGCTGGAGCGCAAGGCCCGTGAGATCAAGGTCGGGCCCGGTGATGTGCCGGGCACCGACATGGGGCCGCTGGTCACCAAGGCCTCGCAGGAGCGCGTCGAGAACGCCGTCGGGATCGCGGCCACCCAGGGCGCAGCCGTCGTCGTGGACGGACGTGGGCTGAAGGTCGACGGCCACGAGGAGGGCTTCTTCACGGGGCCGTCCCTGCTCGACCGGGTCACCACCGAAATGGACGCGTACAAGGAGGAGTTGTTCGGGCCGGTGCTCGCCGTCGTCCGGGTCGACTCGCTCGACGCGGCCATCGACCTGATCAACGCCAATCCGTACGGCAACGGCACCGCCCTGTTCACCGCCAGCGGCGAAGCCGCACGCCGATTCCAGCGCCGGGTCAAGATCGGCATGATCGGCATCAACGTGCCCGTCCCGGTGCCGATGTCGTACTACTCCTTCGGCGGCTGGAAGGACTCCCTCATCGGGGACTCCCCCGTCCACGGCCCCGAGGGCATCCGGTTCTACACGCGGCCCAAGGTCGTCACCACGCGCTGGCCGCAGCCCGCCCAGCAACACCAAGCCGGGTTCGACTTCCCCACTTCCAGCTGAAGTTCCCCCCTTTCATCTCAACTCTTCCGAAGGACACCCCCATGACCAAACCCCTCTCCGTCGCGGTGATCGGGGCCGGTATGGCCGGCCGCAGCCACGCCGCCGGGTACCGCAACGTCAACACGGTCTTCGGCGCCGGTCTGCCGCCGGTCCGGCTGGCCGCGATAGCCGACGCCAACGTCGCGCTCGCCGAGGACACCGCCCGCCGCTACGGGTACGACAAGGCGCTCCCGAGCTGGGAGGCCGTCGCCGAGGACCCGACGATCGACGCCGTCAGCATCGTCGTCGGCAACTCCCTGCACCGCCCGATCGCCGAGGCACTGGTCGCGGCGGGCAAGCACGTCCTGTGCGAGAAGCCCCTGGCGGGCTCGCTCGACGACGCCCGCGCGATGGTCGAGCTGGAGCGCGGCGCCGATGTCGTGACCGCCGTCGGCTACACCTTCCGGCGCTCCCCGGGCATCGCCGCGATCCGTGAGCACGTCCGGCGCGGTGAGCTGGGCGATCTGTCGCTGTTCAGCGGGCGCTACTGGTGCGACTACGCGACCGACCCGAACGGGCCGCTGAGCTGGCGGTTCAAGGGCGGTCCCGGTTCGGGCGCGCTCGGGGACATCGGCTCGCACGTGATCGACGCCGCCGAGTACGTCGCCGGGCCCATCGTCTCGGTGTCCGGTGCCGCGCTGTCGACGCAGATCCCCAAGCGTCCGCTGCCGCTGGGCGCGGTCGTCGGGCACAACGCGGCGCCCGTGTCCGACGAGTTCGGCGAGGTCGAGAACGAGGACACCGCGTCCTTCACCGCCCGCTTCGAGTCCGGGCTCGTCGGCACCTTCTCGGTGACGCGTACCGGTTTCGGGCTGCCCAACGGGCTCGCCTTCGACGTCCTGGGGCTCGGCGGCCGGGCCGCGTTCGACCAGCACCGGCCGGCCGAGTACCTCTTCGACGACGCCCAGCCGGAGGCCCGTACGCGTGGTGCCCGGCAGATCATCGCCGGTCCGCAGCTGCCGTACTTCGCGGGCGGGGTGCCGATGGAGGCGCCGGGGGTGGGCGCCAGCAACGCCGACAACTTCACCTACCAGGCGCGGGCGTTCCTCGACCAGGTCGCGGGGGTCGCCGAACCGCTGCCCGCCTGCGCCGACTTCGCCGACGCGCTTCGGACGATGGAGATCATCCAGGCGGTCGTCGAGTCCTCGCGCAACGGCGGCGCGGCAGTCACGGTTCCGTCCGCCGTCTGACCCTCACCCCAGAAGGAAGAGAACATGGCCCTCAAGCTCGGCGCCTACACCGCCTGTCTGCACGACCGCACCCTCCCCGAGGCCCTCGACATCCTCAAGGAGAACGGACTGACCTCGGTGGAGGTCAACACCGGTGGGTTCATCCCCTCCCCACACTGCCCGGTCGACCTGCTGCTGTCCTCGGCCACCGCGCGCGAGGAGTACCTGGCGGTCTTCGCCGAGCGGGGAATGGAGCTGACCGGTCTCAACTGCAACGGCAACCCGCTCAACCCGCTGCCGGGAGTCGGCCCGAAGCACGCCGACGACCTGCGCCGTACGATCCGGCTCGCGGGCCTGCTCGGGGTCCGGCACGTGGTGACCATGTCCGGCACGCCGGGCTCCGACCCGGACGCCAAGTACCCGTCCTGGGTGGTGAATCCGTGGGACGGCGTCTACATGGACGTCCTGGACTACCAGTGGGGTGTGGCCGTCGAGTTCTGGCAGGAGATCGACGCGCTGGCCCGGGAGAACGACGTCCGGGTCGCCATCGAGATGCACCCGCACAACGTCGTCTTCTCCCCCGTCACTCTCAAGCGGCTCGTCGACGCGGGCGGTCTGACGAACGTCGGCGCGGAGATGGACCCCTCGCACCTGATGTGGCAGGGCATGGACATCGTCGCCTCCATCAAGTGGCTGGGCCCGCTGGTGTTCCACGCCGCCGCGAAGGACGCGACGCTCTGCCCGGGCGCCGACATCCGGGGCGTACTGGACACGTCGTTCACGCGTGTGCCCGCCGACGCCCCCGGCAAGGTGCCCACCGGCTACGGCTTCTGGTGCAACGCCTGGCCCGAGAACCCGGCGTGGAAGTTCGTCGCCGTGGGCGTCGGCAACGAGGTGCCGTTCTGGACGGAGTTCCTGCGCGCCCTCGCCGAGATCGACCCGGACATGGCCGTGAACATCGAGCACGAGGACGCCGCCTACTCGCAGACCGAGGGCCTCGCCCTGGCCGCGAAGAACCTGCACAGCGCCGCGGCCGCCCTCTGACCCGTCCCGCGAACCACGAACCGTGACCCCGTCCCCGGAACCCGGGTCCGGGGTCACAGCCGTCACACTCGTACCACGGTCTGCGCAGCCACCACGGTCAGGACGCCGTGCAGCCTCCCAGCACCGGCGCCGTGGTGTTCCCGTTCGTCATCACGGTGAACCCGAAGCTCGTCGAAGTGCCCGCCGCGAGACTGCCGTTGCCGTTCGGCTTCATCGTCATGACGTTGCCGCTGCTGTCCCAGGTGGGTGTGCCGTTCCAGGTAGCGGAGATCTTCTGCGGGGACGTCACGGTGACGGTGGTCGTCCACGTACTGATCGCCGAACTGCCCGCCGTCACCGTCACCTTGCCGTTGAAGCGGTCGCTCCACTCCTCCGCCTTGCTGTACGTCACCGTGCAGCCGGCGCTGCCGCCCCCGCCCGAACCGGACCCGCCCAGCGCGGTCAGTACGGACGTGTACGCGGCCTTCTTGGCGTAGTTCCCGTCGAACAGCAGCGGGGTGCCGCTCGCCCGCCACGAGTACTTGTCGGTGACTCCCCAGACGGTGATCCCCGTGCAGCGCGAGACGGCGAGGCAGGCGTTCACCGCGTTGGCGTAGCTGGTCGCCTGGGCCGAGCCCGAGCCCTCGATGTCCAGTTCGGTGATCTGCACGTCGACGCCGAGATCGGCGAAGCGCTGGAGGTTCGCCTGGTAGTCGCCGGGGACCGGGGAAGCGCTGTTGAAGTGGGACTGGAAGCCGACGCAGTCGATCGGTACGCCGCGTGCCTTGAAGTCCTTGACCAGGTTGTAGACGGCGGTGCTCTTCGCGTTGACGCCGTCGGTGTTGTAGTCGTTGTAACAGAGCTTGGCCGCCGGATCGACGGCGCGGGCGGTACGGAACGCCTCCTCGATGAAGCCGTTGCCGAGCTTGTCCTGGAACGGCGAGCTGCGCCGGGCGCCGCTGCTGCCGTCCTGGAACGCCTCGTTGACGACGTCCCAGGAGTGGATCTTGCCCTTGTAGTGCGTCATCACCTGCGTGATGTGGTTGTTCATCGCGGTTCTCAGGTCGGCGGCGGCAAGTCCCCCCACCCAGCTGGGCAGTTGGGAGTGCCAGACCAGGGTGTGGCCGCGGACCTTCATGCCCCGGCTCTGGGCATGGTTCACGATCTGGTCGGCGGCGGTGAAGGTGAAGGAGCCCCGGGTGCTCTCGGTGGCGTCCCACTTCATCTCGTTCTCGGGGGTGACCGAGTTGAACTCGGCGTTGAGCGTGTTCGCGTACGCGGCTTCGCCCAGGTGGTTCGCGGCGACGGCGGCACCGAAGTAGCGGCCCTTCTCCGCCGCGGCGGCGCCGAGGGTGCTCGCGGCACTGGCGGTACCCGAGAGGGCGGTGAGGCCGGCGGTGGCGAGCAGGGCCGCGAGGCCGAGGGTGAGTGCCCCGCGAATTCGAGGGGCGATGGACGTGCGGGTATCCATGGCGTTCCCTTCTTCCGACAACCACTCCGTTACGAAAGTTTCGGAATGGTTTCCGAATGTCCCGCAGAACGTAAAGGCGAGGCATGGGGCCGTCAACCGGCTGCGCGACAGCATCTTCGGGATGGCTCAAGAACGCCGACTCTTCGAATGTTTCGAAGAGTTCGCTCAGATCTCGGCCCGCGGCGGAGCCGTACTGTTCCGCACGACCAGCCGTGTCGGCACCAGCGTCGTCCCGTGCTCCGTCGCGTCCTGCCGCATCTGGCGCAGTACGCCCTCGACGCACAGCCGCCCCACCTCGGCGAAGTCCTGGTGCACGGTGGTCAGCGGCGGCAGGAAGGAACCCGCCTCCGGGATGTCGTCGAAGCCGATCACGCTGACGTCCTCGGGCACCCGGCGCCCGCTCTCGTGCAGGGCCCGCAGCAGCCCGAGCGCCATCTGGTCGTTGGCCACGAACACCGCAGTGCAGTCCGGCAGTTCGGCGATCCGCAGCCCGGCACGGTAGCCGGACTCCGCCGACCAGTCACCGTGCACCAGCGGCGGCGCGACCCGTCCCGCCGCGAGGAGTTCGGCGCGCCAGGCGTCGGTGCGGCGCTGCGCCGCGTACGAGCCCTCGGGGCCGGCGAGATGCCAGACCGTGCGGTGCCCGAGGTCCAGGAGATGCCGTACGGCGGTCCGGGTGCCGCCCGCCTGGTCGGTGTCGACCACGGTGTAGCGGTCGCCCGCGTCGGAGTCGGCCACGACCACCTGGACGTGGGGCGGCATGGAGAGGGTCGACGCATCGAGGAGGTGCACTTCGAGGATGACGATGACCGCGTCGACGGCGAGTTCGCCGAGCCGCGAGAAGGCGCCGCGCACCTCGTCCTGCGTCGGCACGGCGACCGGCAGCAGGGTGATCGAGTACCCCTCGTGCGCCGCCGAGGTGGCGATCGCCTCCAGGGTGCGGACGTTGCCCGTGGTGGACAGACCGAAGGTGATCACGCCGATCGTGCGGAACTCACCGCGTTTCAGGGCCCGGGCGGCACTGTTGGGCCGGTAGCCCAACTCCTTCATGGCCGCGAGGACCTGGTTCCGCGTCTCCTCGTTGACGCCCGGGAAGCCGTTCGCCACCCGGGAGACGGTCTGCGAGGACACTCCGGCGACCCTGGCGACGTCCGCCATCGAGGCGCTCTGTGTGCGGCGGGAAGCCCGCTTCCTGGTACGTGCGCGTGCCCGCGCCGACTCCGCCGAGGTGCCGTCAGCTGTGTCCACCCGTCAACCCTCGCCTTCCTGTCCACAGTTGCCCCCTACGACCCTTGACCGGCGTCGGGGGAGCGGTGTAGACATGCCGCCATCAGATGTTTACGTAAACATAACAGCCGGTGGGCCTTTTGTGGGGTTCTGGCGGCCAGGGATGTTTACGCAAACATCGGGGCGGCGGCGGACCAGCGCCGGTTCCGAGACGGACGAGCGAGGCACGACAATGACGACCCTAGAACCGCCGGTGGCCGCGAAGCGCGCCCCGGCCCGGCCCGCGGCGAAGAGGGACCGCCGCTCATGGACGGGATGGGGGTTCATAGGCCCGTTCGTCGCGGTGTTCGCCCTCGTATTCCTGGCACCCATCGGGTACTCGATCTACCTCAGCCTCTTCAGGGACCAGCTGATCGGCGGCACTCAGTTCGTCGGCCTGGACAACTACCAACAGGCCCTCCAGGACGACCACTTCTGGGACTCCCTGATACGGGTGTCGCTCTTCCTGGTCGTACAGGTGCCGATCATGCTGGGCATCGCCCTGCTGATCGCCCTCGCCCTGGACAGCGGCCGTCTCTACGGCAAGGACTTCTTCCGGATCGCGATCTTCCTGCCGTACGCGGTGCCCGCCGTGGTCGCCACCCTGATGTGGGGCTTCATGTACGGCACCAAGTACGGGCTGGTGGGTGACATCAACAGCGCGTTCGACGTCACGCTGCCCGACCCGCTCTCCAGCGATCTGGTCCTGGCGTCGATCGGCAACATCGTCACCTGGGAGTTCATCGGCTACAACATGCTGATCTTCTACTCCGCGCTACGGGTCATCCCGGCCTCCCTCTACGAGGCCGCGGAGATCGACGGCGCCGGGCAGATCCGCGTCATCACCGCCATCAAACTCCCCGCGATCCGCGGTGCCCTCGTCATCGCGACGATCTTCTCGATCATCGGCAGCTTCCAGCTGTTCAACGAGCCGGCCGTCCTGCGGCTGATCGCGCGCAACGCCATCACGACCGACTTCACCCCGAACTTCTACACGTACTCGCTGTCCTTCAACGGTCAGCAGCACAACTACTCCGCGGCGGTCGCCATCATCATGGGGCTGATCACCATGGTCATCGCCTACGTCGTGCAGCTCCGCGGCATGCGCAAGGGAGCCTGAACCATGAGCAGCTCCGTCACCACCACCTCCCCGGACGCGGCCGCGCAGCCCACCGCCGGTCCGAAGGGCGCGGCCCGACTGCGCACCCGCAAGCAGCACTCCGCCGGCCGCCCCAGGCGCAGCGTCCTGCTCACCGCGCTCACCAGCCTGATCCTGATCTACACGGTCGTGCCGCTGATCTGGCTGGTCATCAGCGCCACCAAGACCCAGGAGGGGCTGGCCGATTCCTCCGGACTCTGGTTCAGCGGCGACTTCGCCCTCTGGCAGAACATCCACGACACGTTCACGTACCACGACGGCATCTTCGTCCGCTGGCTGCTGAACACCCTGCTGTACGTCGTGCTCGGCGCCGGCGGCGCGACCCTGCTGGCGATCCTCGGCGGCTACGCGCTGGCGAAGTTCACCTTCCCCGGCAAGCGCGCCGTGTTCGCCGTGGTCATCGGTGCCGTCGCCGTCCCGGGTACGGCCCTGGCGGTGCCCACCTTCCTGATGTTCAGCAAGATGGGCCTGACGGACACCCCGTGGGCGGTGATCATCCCCTCGCTGGTGTCGCCCTTCGGTCTGTATCTGATGTGGGTGTTCGCGACCGAGGCCATCCCCACCGAACTGATGGAGGCGGCCCGTATCGACGGAGCGGGCGAGATCCGCACCTTCTTCCAGGTCGCCATGCCTCTGCTGGCCCCCGGCACCGTGACCGTCCTGCTGTTCACGACGGTCGCGACCTGGAACAACTACTTCCTGCCGCTGATCATGCTCAAGGACTCGAACTGGTACCCGCTGACCCTGGGTCTGGACGCCTGGAACAACCAGGCCCAGACGATCGGCGGCGACGTCGTCACCAACCTGGTGATCACCGGTTCACTGCTCACCATCATCCCGCTGATCGCCGCGTTCCTGCTCCTCCAGAAGTACTGGCAGTCCGGCCTCGCCGCCGGAAGCGTCAAGGAGTGACCCTCCTCCCTCAGGCCCCACAACACCCCCTCGGCTCCACCGCTTTCAACCCTCACACCGCATTCACCCTCACCCTGTCCCGCCCACGAAGAAGTGGAAGCACCTCCATGCGTAGAACCACCAGCCGTCTGATGCGCGGCATAACCCTGCTCTCCGTCCTCGCCCTGGGCGCGACCGCCTGCGGCGGCTCCGACGACGACAGCTCGGACCAGAAGGCCGTCTCCGCCGCGGACATCCAGGCGGCCCTGGAGAAGGGCGGCACGGTCAACGTCTGGGCCTGGGAGCCCACCCTGAAGTCGGTCGCCGCCGACTTCGAGAAGAAGTACCCCAAGGTCAAGATCAACCTGGTCGGCGAGCGCTCCGGCGACAAGCACTACACCGCCCTGTCGAACGCCATCTCGGCGAAGAAGGGTGTCCCGGACGTCGCGCAGGTCGAGTACTTCGCGCTGAGCCAGTACTCGCTCACCAAGGGTCTGACCGACCTGGCCCCCTTCGGTGCCGACAAGCTCAAGGCCAAGTACACGCCCGGCCCGTGGAACGCCGTGAGCGACGGCGACAAGGTCTACGGCCTGCCGATGGACTCGGGCCCGATGGCGATGTTCTACAACAAGAAGGTCTTCGACAAGTACAAGATCGCCGTCCCGACCACGTGGGACGAGTACGTCGAGGCGGCCCGCAAGCTGCACAAGGCCGACCCGAAGGTCTACATCGCCAACGACGCCGGCGACGCCGGTTTCACCACCAGCATGCTGTGGCAGGCCGGTTCGCGCCCCTACAAGGTCGACGGCACCAAGGTGGCGATCAACTTCGAGGACGCCGGTGCCAAGAAGTACACGGACACCTGGCAGAAGCTGATCGACGAGAAGCTCGTCTCGCCGATCAACGGCTGGACCGACGACTGGTACAAGGGCCTGGGCGACGGCACCATCGCGACCCTGACCACGGGCGCCTGGATGCCCGCCAACTTCGTCACCGGTGTCCCGCAGGCGGCCGGTCAGTGGCGCGCGGCCCCGATGCCGGCCTGGACCAAGGGCGAGAAGGCGAGCGCGGAGAACGGCGGCAGCTCGCTGGCCCTGCCCGAGCTGGGCAAGAACAAGGAGCTGGCCTACGCGTTCGTCGAGTACGCGAACGCCGGTGACGGTGTGCAGACCCGCGTCGACGAGGGCGCCTTCCCGGCGACCACCGCGCAGCTCCAGGACGCCGCGTTCCAGAGCAAGAAGTTCGACTACTTCGACGGCCAGGAGGCGAACAAGATCTTCGCCGAGTCCGCCGCCAACGTCGCGAGCGACTGGTCGTACCTGCCCTTCCAGCAGTACGCCAACTCGATCTTCAACGACACCGTCGGCAAGGCCTACATCTCCAGCGAGAAGCTCTCCGCCGGTCTGAAGAGCTGGCAGGACGCCTCCATCAAGTACGGCAACGAGCAGGGCTTCACCGTCGAGCAGTAACAGCACAGCAGTAACGGCGGTCGAGTGTCCGCCGAGCGGTAACAGCCGAGGAGCGGCCGGAAGAGCGTCAACGCCGGCCGCTCCTCGTACCCCCCGTATCCGGAAGGACCACCATGACCTCCGCCTCCCCGTCCCGTCTGCCGTACGGGCCGGACGGTGACTCGCCCCGTCTCGCGTACGGCGCCGACTACAACCCCGAGCAGTGGCCTCGGGAGGTGTGGGAGGAGGACGTACGGCTGATGCGGGAGGCCGGCGTCAACGTCGTCTCGGTGGGGATCTTCTCCTGGGCCCGGATCCAGCCGGACGCGGACACCTGGGACTTCGAGTGGCTCGACGATGTCATGGACCTGCTGCACGAGGGCGGGATCGGCGTCGATCTGGCCACCGCGACCGCGTCCCCGCCGCCCTGGCTGACCACCGCGCACCCGGAGATCCTCCCGGTGACCGCCACCGGCGAGACGGTCTGGCCGGGCGCCCGCCAGCACTGGCGGCCCACCTCCCCGGTCTTCCGCAGCCACGCGCTGGGCCTGGTACGGAAGATGGCGGAACGATACGCCGACCACCCGGCCCTGGTGGCCTGGCACATCTCGAACGAACTGGGCTGCCACAACATCTACGACTTCTCGGACGACGCGGCCCGCGCCTTCCGCGACTGGCTGCGCGCCCGCTACACCACCCTCGACGCCCTCAACCACGCCTGGGGCACGGCCTTCTGGTCGCAGCGCTACAGCGACTGGGCGCAGATCCTGCCGCCCCGGCTGGCCGGCTCGCACCCGAACCCGACCCAGCAGCTGGACTTCAAGCGGTTCTCCTCGGACGCGCTGAAGGACTATCTGATCGCGGAGCGGGACGTGCTCCGCGAGTTCACGCCCGACGTCCCCATCACCACCAACTTCATGGTGATGGGCGGCACGAAGGGCATGAACTACCCCGACTGGGCGGGCGAGATCGACTTCGTCTCCAACGACCACTACGTCCACCCGGGCCCGCAGGACCGCGACGAGCTGTCCTTCTCCGCCAACCTGACCAGCGGTATCGCGGGCGGCCGTCCGTGGTTCCTGATGGAGCACTCCACCAGCGCGGTCAACTGGCAGCACGTCAACGTGGCCAAGCGACCGGGCGAGTTGGCCCGCGACTCGCTCCTGCACGTGGCGCACGGCGCCGACGCCGTCTGCTACTTCCAGTGGCGCCAGTCGGCGGCCGGCGCCGAGAAGTACCACTCCGCGATGGTGCCGCACGCGGGCGCCGACAGCGAGGTCTTCCGCGCGGTCGCCGCCCTCGGCCAGACCCTGAAGGACCTGGCGCCGATCGCGGGTTCCGAGCGCGAACCGGCCCGTGTCGGGATCGTGTTCGACTGGGACTCCTGGTGGGCGAGCGAGCAGGACTCGCACCCCACCGCCCTGCTCGACTACCGCCAGGAGGGCCTGAACTGGTACTCGGCGCTCCTCTCCCTCGGCATCCGCGCCGACGTCGTCACCACCCGCACCGAGTTCAGCCGCTACGACGTGCTGATCACCCCGGTCCTGCACATGGTCCCGGCGACGCTCGCCAAGGACCTGACGCGGTACGCCGAGACGGGCGGCCACCTGGTCACCACGTACTTCTCCGGTGTCGTCGACGAGAACGACCACATCTGGCTCGGCGGCTACCCGGGCGCCCTGCGCGACCTGCTCGGCATCCGCGTCGAGGAGTTCGGCCCGCTCCTTGAGGGCGAGTCGGTCGAGGTCGACGGCGGCGGTACGGGCACGGTGTGGACCGACCGGATCGACGTGACCGACCCCGAGGTCGAGGTCCTCGCCCACTACCGCTCGGGCGCGTACACGGGCAGGCCGGCCGTCACCCGCCGTACGACAGCCCGGGGTTCGGCGTCGTACGTCTCCACGCGCCTCGGCGCCGACGGCCTCGCGGCGCTGCTGCCGGAGCTGCTCGCACCGGCCGGCGTCGACAGCGAGCTGCCCGAACCGGCCCGTGGACGGGTCGAGTCGACCGTACGACAGGGCGGCGGAAGCCGGTTCCTGTTCCTGGTGAACCGCAGCGAGGAGGAGGTACCGCTGCCCGGCCTCGACGGCGAGCGGCTGACCGGCGGCACGGACACCGAGGGTGTTCTCGTCCTGGCGCCGAGGGAAGTCGCCGTACTGCGGCAGCCCGCCCACTGAACAACCCCGAACTCCCCTGATCCAAGGGGCACACCGTCGTGCCCCGTCGCTTCGTGCGCTCCCGCGTACGGGGTGCGGGCACGGCGGTCCACCGCAGCGACCACATCTGAGTTGGGAGCACACGTTGGCACGCCGTACCCGCACACGACACCTGCTGGGAGTCGTCGGCATCACCGCTCTGGCCACCTCGGCCGCCCTGATCAGCGCGCCCTCGCCGGACGCGCAGGCGGCGGCAGAGGCCGCGGTCCCGTCCGTCACCGTCACCCCCGATCCCTCGTACAGCCAGGAGAAGTTCGAGGGCTGGGGCACCAGTCTGGTCTGGTTCGCCAACGCGACCGGCGACTATCCCCCGGCGATCCGCGAGAAGCTCGCGAAGCTGCTGTTCGGTGACGACGGGCTGGCGCTGAACATCGCCCGCTACAACATCGGTGGCGGCAACGCCCCCGACGTGAAGGACTATCTGCGGGCCGGCGGGGCCGTCGAGGGCTGGTGGAAGGCGCCCGCGGGCACCACCCGCGAGGACACCGACTGGTGGAGCGCCGACGACGCGGCCGACTGGAACCCGAACGCGGACGAAACCCAGCGATGGTGGGTGGAGCGCATCAAGAAGGACATCACCCACTGGGAGACGTTCAGCAACTCGCCGCCCTGGTTCATGACGGAGAGCGGCTATGTGTCCGGTGGCTTCAACGCCAACACCGACCAGCTGAAGGCGAGTTCGGTCGACGACTTCGCGGCCTACATGGCGGGCGCGACGAAGCGTCTGGAGAAGGCCGAGGGCATCAAGGTCGACACCGTCGACCCGTTCAACGAGCCCAACACCGGCTACTGGAGCACCCGGCTGGGCACGGACGGCCAGCCCGTCGGCGGCCGTCAGGAGGGTGCGCACATCGGCCCCGCGCTCCAGGAGAAGGTCCTGGCCGCACTGGCGCCCGAGCTGAAGAAGGCCAAGGTCAAGGCCGAGATCTCGGCGATGGACGAGACCAACCCGTCGATCTTCGCGAACAACTGGAACTCGTACGCGCAGGTGTCCAAGGACCTCGTCGACCAGATGAACGTCCACACCTACGGCACCGGCCAGCGCACGACCGTGCGCGACCTCGCCAAGGCGGCCGACAAGCCGCTGTGGATGAGCGAGGTCGAGGGCGACTGGGGCGACGGGCAGAGCTTCACGGACATGCGTCCGGGTCTCGGGCTCGCCCAGCAGATCGTGAACGACCTGCGTGAACTGGAGCCCTCCGCCTGGGTGTTCTGGCAGCCGGTCGAGGACTACGACAACATGAAGCCGGGCGGCGAGTCCGCCAAGGGCGGCAACTGGGGCAGCATCCAGCTATCGTTCAGCTGCAAGTCCACGGACACGCTGGAGTCCTGCCCGATCTACACGAACACCAAGTTCGACACCGCCCGCAACTTCACGCACTTCATCAAGCCGGGCGACAAGCTGATCAAGGTGGACGACACCTCCAGCGCCGCCGCCGTGACCAAGGACGGCAAGGGTGCCTCGCTCGTCCATGTCAACAGCACCACCGCGGCCCGTGACGTCACCATCGACCTGTCCAAGTTCCGCACGATCAAGGGCAACGCGACCGTCACGCCGACCGTGACCAGCGCCGACGGCAAGCTTCAGCAGCAGGCCCCGGTCAAGGTCGTCGACGGCAAGGCCACGTACACCGTCCCCGCCCAGTCCGTGACCTCCTTCGCGATCAAGGGCGTCTCGGGTGTCGCGAAGAACGCCGGCCTGTTCAGCAAGGGCCACTCCTACACCCTGACCGGTGTGCAGAGCGGCAAGGCGGTGACCGTCGCGGCCAACGGCACGAACCTGGTCATCGGCTCGGCCAACGGCACCGTCGCCCAGGACTGGCAGCTCGACGCCCGGCACGGCGACAAGGGCGCCCGCCAGCGGTACGTGTTCGCCAACCCGGCCGAGGGCAAGCGCCTGGCCGTCCGCGACAACGTCCCCGTGGTGGAGCCCGACACGGGCGAGCGCGATCCGGCCACCGAGTGGGTCATGTCGTCCACCGGTGACGGCACCTGGACCCTCGTCAACTGGGCCACCGGCCGCCTTCTGGAGGTCGGCGGCCAGGCCACCAACGAGGGTGCCGCCGTCACGACCTGGCAGGCCAACTCCGGCTCGAACCAGCGCTGGCGGATCACGGACGTGACCGACCAAAGCTGATCCGGCAGTTCGCATCCGTATACGAAGGCCGTCTCTCCGTACGGGGAGGCGGCCTTCCGCGTGTCCAGGGCGTCGGAGGCCGCCCGCAACCCTCTCGCAACGTCGCACGGAGTTCACTGAACCCGTGGAAACGCCCGAGAAGGACCCGCGCGTCGAACTGACCCCGGCCGCCGCCGACCTGCTGCGGCGACTGCACGGGATGCACGGCCCGCTGATGTTCCACCAGTCCGGCGGCTGCTGCGACGGCAGCGCGCCCATGTGCTACCCGGAGGGCGAGTTCCGGACCGGCGGTTCGGACATCCAGCTCGCCGAACTGACGGTCGAGGGTGTCGCCGAACCGGTGACGTTCTGGATGTCGCGCAGCCAGTTCGAGCTCTGGAACCACACCCGCCTCATCGTGGACGTCGTACCCGGCCGGGGCAGTGGTTTCTCACTGGAGGCACCCGAAGGAGTGCGTTTCCTGATCCGTTCCCGTGTAGTCGACGGATAGCCCCCGCAAGCCCCCCGCACGGCTCATCGTCATCTGGTGCACTTCCCTTGCGTCCTGGGACAGTTGACGAGACATCAGGGGGGTCTGAATGCGTGGAAGCGAACGGTTCAGAACGGGCAGAACAGCACTCTCACTAGTCACGGCACTCGGAACGCTGGCCGGCGCGGCCCTGATCGGGGCGGCACCGGCCAGCGGCGCGCCGAGTGCCGTTCAGATCGCGCCAGGCGTGCGCTATTCGCAGTTCGACATCTCGGCGGCCAAGGGGCTGACCCACGCCCACCTGCTGAGCGTCGACCTCGCCAACGCGCGGGTCCGGCTCAACCTCCTCTACCCGGGAGCGGTGGCGGCACGGTCCGCCGTGTCGAAACTGGCCAACGCCAAGGGCGCCGTCGCGGGCGTCAACGGCGATTTCTTCAACATCAGCGAGGTCCAGCATCCCGGGGTCGCGGCCACCGGCGCGTCCGTGGGCCCCGCCATCGCGAGCGGCGTGGTCCTCAAGGCGGCGGTGCCGAAGGGCCAGCGCTTCGGTCCCGCGATGCCGCCCGGGGTCACCACCAGGGCCGTTCTCGGGGTGGGCACCGACCGGAAGGCCCGGCTGGACACCCTCACCCTGACGGGCAGCGTCGGCACGCCCGTGGGACGGTTCAACCTCGGCGGCCTCAACCAGTACGCGCTGCCGGTGGGTTCCATCGGCGCGTTCACCCCGGCCTGGGGCAGCGTCTCCCGGGCACGGGCGGTGTGCGGCACGGACACCAACCGGGCCGCGCCGTGCAGTACGGACACGTACGAGGTCACAGTGCGGCGCGGCAAGGTCGTACGGATGGCGAACTCCCCCGGCAAGGGGGCCATCGGCGCCAACACCACCGTCCTCGTGGGCCGGGAGGCGGGCGCGCAGCAGCTGCGGAAGCTGTTCGTCGGCGCGAAGGTCACGGTCAAGAGCGGTCTCGTGGCCTCGACGAGCAGTGTCCCGTACCGCTTCGCGCTCGGCGGCTACCCGGTGCTGAAGGGCGGCCAGCCGTTGGCCGGCCTCGACTCCACCACCTCCGCCGTGCGCACCGCGGCGGGCATCGCGAACGGCGGGCGCAAGCTGCTGCTGCTCGCGGTGGACGGTGCGGCCAGGTACCGCAGCGGCCTGACGGTCGCCGAAGTCGCCGCCACGATGCGGAAGTTGGGCTCGGTCGACGCCTTCAACCTGGACGGCGGCGGCTCCACGACCCTCGTCGCCAGACCATCGGGGGCGAGCAAGGTCACCGTACGCAACCATCCGACCGGCGGCGCCGAACGCCCCGTCCCGAACGCGATCGGAGTCTTCACCACGTCCTGAACGACGTCCTGAACGACGTCCTGACGTCAGGGTCTCAGGCTGCTCACCATGTCGGCCGTGGCCGTGATCCCGCTGTGGATGGTCGGTGCCACGTTCGTACCGGCCAGGGTGAAGCCGAGCAGGACACAGACCACGGCATGGCTGGGCTTCAGCGCTCCGTTGCGCAGGAAGACCACCGCCAGGATCAGGAGCAGCACCACAACAGAGATGGACAGGGCCATCGTCAACCTCCTCCGCCACGCGCACTTCGCGGCTTTCGGCCGCAAGTGTGGCGTAGCGGAGGGTTGGTCCGGGCGGCTGACATGACGGCCGAACGTGTGGTCTCTGGCAAGTCCTACGGCGTCCCGTTCGCGTCGAGGAACGCTTCGAGCCCGGCCAGGTCGTCCGTGTTGAGGTAGTCGACGCCGGCGGCGAGGAGTTCGCCCCACAGCGCGTCCCGGGCGGGTCCGGCCACATCGGGCGTGGCCCAGAAGCGCACCTGCTGCCCGCGCTTGTGGGCCGTCGAGACGATGTTGTTCAGCTTGGCGCGTTCGGCGTCGGGGAACGTACCGACGCCCAGCCAGGTGAAGTTGAGCGTCCAGTTGTCGGAGATCAGCGGCACGAAGGAGGCGGGCGCCGAGGTGCCGAGGTCGGCGAGCCGCCCGTCGTAGAAGGCCCGCCGTACGCTCTGGGCCTCCATGGGCACCCGGGCGGCACGGTCGCCGGAGATCACGGCGGTGACCGGGCCGGGGTGGACGCGGCCGTGGGCGTACGTCGTGAACAGGCTCCGGTAGCGGCGGAGATGGCGGTCGAGTTCGAGATACGTCGACGAACCCTCGGTCTTGATGTCGATGAGGAGCTGGAGCGGCCGACGGTAACCCCGGTACACGGAACCGTGGTTGGCCTTGACGCGGGCGGCCAGGGTGTCGAGGTAGAGGGATTCGAGGGTGCGGGCGGGGTCGAGATCCTGGGGGTCGTGGGCGACGAGGAGCTGATCGCCGACGAGGTAGATGTCGGCCTCGACGCTGCCGAAGCGGTGGTCGAGGGCGTCGAGGAGGGGACGGGGATGCTCGTAGTCGTTGTGGGCGTGCGCGCGCCACAACGGGCGCGGACCGTACGTCGGTTCGCCCGCGAGGGCACGCGCGGCGGGCAGGGCGACGGTGCCCACGACGGCGGCACCGAAGGCGGTGAGGGCTCTACGACGGGTGGTGAGGGCCATGCGCTGCCTCCCTGGCTGGAGATCATGTGGGGCTGACTCCGGAGCTGGCTGAGGTAAGGAGCCTCCGCGAGTATGAGGGGCGGGCGGGGGCCAGCAGCAGTGCCTGGGAAGGGAGTTGGCCGGACTGCCGCTGTGTGTTCACCACTGACTCTGCGTGTTCATTTCATCGGCACCGGGCACACGAAAAGGCCCGCCCCGGGCAGGGGCGGGCCTTCGCGGCCTTGCTGCGGGTACGTCAGGGGGCGCGCAGATCGACCAGTTCGGCGAGGGCGGCGCGGTGGCCGCCCGCGGTGCCGTAGGCGATCGAGTCGGCTTTGGCGCGCTTGAGGCAGAGGTGGGCCGGGTGCTCCCACGTCATACCGATGCCGCCGTGCAGCTGGAGCGCCTCCTCGGCGGCGCGGACGGCGACGGGGGCCGCGTAGGACTGGGCGACGGCGACCGCGACGTCGGTGTCCGCGCTGCCGGTGGCGAGGGCGTCCGCGGCGCCCCGGGCGGCGGCGCGCAGGCTGACGACCTCCAGCCAGAGCTGGGCCAGCCGGTGCTTGACGGCCTGGAAACCGCCGACGGGCCGGTTGAACTGCTTGCGGTCCTTCAGATAGCGCACGGTCTCGGTCAACGCCCAGTCGGCGAGCCCGAGTTGTTCGGAGGCGAGCAGTCCGGCCCCGGCCCGCAGCGCACGCCGTACGGCGGGTTCGGCGTCGCCCAGCAGCCGGGCCGAGGCGCCGTCGAGGACGACGGTGGCGACCGGCCGGGTGAGGTCGAAGGAGACCTGTGGGGTGACGGTGACAGCGTCCGAGCCGGTGTCCACGGCGTACAGCCCGCCGTCGTCGGCCGGAACCAGCAGCACATCGGCGACCGCCGCGTCCGCGATGCCGGTCAACTCGCCGTGCAGCAGGCCGCCTTCGTGGACGACGACCTTGTAGGCGCCACCGGGAGCCACGTTCAGCGCGACGGCGAGGGCGCCGATCGTACGGCCGGAGGCGAGCGCGGTGACCAGTTCACCGGCCGCGTCACCCGTACCGGCCAGCAGCGCCTCCGTGGCGACGACGGCACTGGTCAGGTACGGAACGGGTGCGACGGCACGCCCCAACTCCTCCAGCACGACGGCGACTTCGCGGTGCGAGGCACCCTGGCCGCCCTGCGCCTCCGGCACCAGAAGACCGGCCAGCCCCATCCCCTCGGCGAGGGACTTCCACAGGGAGAGGTCGTGCGGGGCGTCCGTCTCCATGCGGGTGATGACGCCGGCGGAGTCGCAGTGGTCGGTGAGCAGATCCCGGACGGCGGCGCGCAGCGCCTCTTCCTCCTCCGAGTACAGAAGATCGGTCATCGGGCGAGGTCCTTCCAGGCGACGTCCTTGTCGGTGCGCGGCTCGCTGGGCAGGCCCAGGACACGCTCGGCGACGATGTTCAGCAGGACCTCGCTGGTCCCGCCCTCGATGCTGTTGCCCTTGGAGCGGAGGTAGCGGTAACCGGCGTCCCGGCCGACGAAGTCCACCAGTTCGGGCCGGCGCATGGTCCAGTCCTCGTACAACAGGCCTTCCTCGCCGAGGAGTTCGACCTCCAGGCCGCTGATCTCCTGGTTGAGGCGGGCGAACGCGAGCTTCATACCGGCACCCTCGGGGCCGGGCTGGCCCGCGACGAGCTGCTGCCGCAGCCGCTCACCGGCGAGCCGGGCGACCTCGGCGTCGACCCACAGCTTGAGCAGCCGCTGATGCAGATCGTGGGTGCGCAGCTCGGGCCGCTCGCGCCAGGTCTTGGCGACCGGCCCGATCATGCCGCCCTCGCGGGGCAGCCGCATACCGCCGATGGCCACGCGCTCGTTGTTCAGCGTGGTCTGCGCGACCCGCCAGCCGTCGCCGATCTCGCCGAGGCGATGGGCGTCCGGGATCCGGACGTCGGTCAGGAACACCTCGTTGAACTCGGCCTCACCGGTGACCTGCCGCAACGGCCGCACGTCGACGCCCGGGTCGGTCATGTCGCAGACGAAGTACGTGATGCCCTTGTGCTTGGGCACGTCGGGATCGGTGCGCGCGATGAGGATCGCCCAGCGGGCGAGATGGGCGCTGGACGTCCACACCTTCTGCCCGTTGACGACCCAGTCGTCCCCCGACCGAACGGCCCGGGTACCGAGCGCGGCGAGGTCGGACCCGGCCCCCGGCTCGCTGAACAGCTGGCACCAGACCTCCTCCCCCACCCACAACGGCCGCAGGAACCGCCGCTTCTGCTCCTCGGTGCCGAAGCCGAGGATGGTGGGCGCGGCCATGCCCAGCCCGATGCCGATGCGCCGCGGGTCGTTGTCGGGAGCCCCGGCGGCCTCCAACTCGGCGTCCACGACGGCCTGGAGGGAACGCGGCGCACCGAGCCCGCCCAGCCCCTCCGGGTAGTGCACCCAGGCGAGCCCGGCGTCGAAGCGGGCCTTGAGGAAGTCGAGCCGATCGGTACTGGCGGGCGGATGAGCGGCCAGCAACTCCTTGGTGAGCCGGGTGAGTTCAGTGGCGTCGACGACGGTCATGCGGCGGCTCCGTTCTCCGGGGAGGGCAGGGCGGGCAGCACGGCGACCCGGCCGGTGGTGACACCGTCGGCGACGCGCTGCACGGCGGCGGAGGCCCCGCTCAGCGGCACGCGCTCGCTCACCAGCGGCTTGATGGCGCCCCGGTCGGCCAGTTCGGTGAGCTGCTCGTGGCAGTGCTGGACCAGCTTGGGGTTCTTGGTGTTGTACAGCCCCCAGTGCAGCCCGAGGATCGAGTAGTTCTTCACGAGGGCGTGGTTGAGCGCGGGGCTGGGAATGTCCCCACTGGCGAACCCGACAACGACGATCCGCCCCTCGAAGGCGACGACCTTGGTGGACTGGGTGTAGGCGTCACCGCCGACGGGGTCGTAGACGACATCGACGCCCCGCCCCCCAGTGGCTTCCTTCACTGCCCCGACGACGTTCTCCGTACGCCGGTCGATGACGACGTCACAGCCCAGCTCCCGCGCCACGGACACCTTTTCGGCCCCGCCGACGACGCCGATGACGGTGGCTCCGGCGGCCTTCCCGAGCTGCACGGCGGCGCTGCCGACCCCGCCCGCGGCGGCGTGCACGAGCAGCGTCTCACCGGCCTCCAGGGCGGCCCGCCGATGCAGCCCGAACCAGCCGGTCTGATACCCGATGAGGAGGGAGGCGGCCTCGGCGTCGTCAAGCGACTCAGGGGCGGCGAACAGCCCACGGGGATCCGCCACCACATACTCGGCGAACCCGCCGAAGGGCAGCACAGGATTCCCGATCACCCGGCGCCCGTCCTCCGTCTCACCGCAGATCTCCACCCCCGGGGTGAACGGCAGCGGCGGCCTGACCTGGTACTCCCCACGGCACATCAGCACGTCCGGGAAGTTGATGGTCGCGGCACGCACCTTCAGCAGCACCTGGCCCTCACCGGGCACCGGCCGCTCCACCTCGCCGAGGACCATCACCTCGCTCGGCTGACCGTTCTGGTGCACTTGCCATGCCTGCATGGGGGGCCTCCACGGAACTGCGCTCGTCCTGTTCACCTGACCGGGCTCGATCGCATACTAAGCGGTCGCTTGCGCATCAGGGAACCGTCGGGACCGGGTCCTGAACAGTCGCGTGCGTCACGACCGCGAACCCTTCGAACGGGTCGGCCGCGCCCGTACGTGCATCCGCTCCCCCTGCGGCCCGAACAGGCTGAGAAACTCCGCGGGCCCCTCCCCCACCGTCCCGAACCAGTGCGGCACCCGTGTGTCGAACTCGGCGGCCTCCCCCGCCCCCAGCACCACGTCATGCTCCCCGAGCACGAGCCGCAGCCGCCCCGACAGCACGTACACCCACTCGTACCCCTCGTGCGTACGCGGCTCGGGCTCTTCGTTGCTCGCAGGCAGGATCACCTTGAACGCCTGGAGCCCGCCCGGCTGCCGGGTCAGCGGAAGATACGTCCGCCCGTGCCGCACGATCGGCTTGGCCCGTACGCGTGGATCGTCGACGGCAGGAGCCCCGACCAGTTCGTCGAGCGCGACGCGATGGGCACGAGCAATCGGCAGCAGCAGCTCCAGGCTGGGCTTCCGCAGCCCGGACTCCAGCCGCGACAAGGTACTGACGGAGATCCCGGTGGTGGCCGACAGCCCGGCCAGCGTGGCCCCCCGCTCCTTGCGGATCCGCCGCAGGCGGGGGCCCACCTCGGCAAGAACATGGCCGGTGTCGTCACTGGTCTCATCCACACGTGTCTCGTCCACGCCTCCATTGCAGTTTCGGCAAAGATGTTTGTCAATGCGGCAGCGGACGGGCGACGGTCGTGGTGGAGGTGGTCACCATGACCCAGCAGCACGAGAGCGAGTCGTACGAGGTCGTCGTCATCGGAGGCGGCGCGGCGGGACTGTCGGCGGCACTGGTCCTGGGCCGGGCTCGCGTTCGCACCCTCGTCATCGACGCGGGCGAGCCGCGCAACGCGCCCGCGGCGCACACGCAGGGCTATCTGACCCGGGACGGCATGGCGCCTGCCGAGTTCCTGGCGGTGGGGCGGGCGGAGGTCGCGGGGTACGGGGTGGAGCTGGTGGAGGACAGGGTGGTGGGCGTGGTCAGGGGCGAGGACTTCACCGTGACGCTGGCCAGCGGCGACCGGACGGTGCGCGCCCGGCGGCTCGTCGTCGCGACGGGCCTGCGGGACGAACTCCCGGCGGTACCGGGCGTCGCGGAACAGTTCGGGCGGGATGTGCTGCACTGCCCGTTCTGCCACGGCTGGGAGGTGCGGGACCGGGCGTTCGGGGTGCTGGCCTCGACGCCGGCGAGTGTGCATCAGGCGGTGCTGGTGGCACGGTGGTCGGAGGACGTGACGCTGTTCCTGCACACGGTGCGGGAGGAGGAGCTGACGGAGGAGGACCGGCGCAGGCTGGGCGGGGCGGGGGTGAAGGTGGTCCCGGGTGAGGTGGAGTCCCTGACGACGGAGGCGGACCGTCTGTCCGGGGTACGCCTGACGAACGGCACGACGTACGCCCGCGAAACGGTGTTCGTCGCGCCACGGCCCGTCCCGCGCAACGCCCTGTTCGAATCGCTGGGCACCGAACTGACGGAGACCCCGTTCGGCACGTACCCGAAGGTCGACGCGACGGGCCTGACGACCGTGCCGGGTGTCTGGGCGGCGGGCAACGCGATCGGGTTCGGGGAGCAGGTGATCCATGCGGCGAGCGGGGGTTACCGTGCGGCAACGGCCATCGTGGCGGACCTGGTGTTCGAGTAGGTTTCCTCGCCCCCGCCGCCCCTCCCCGTCCCATCCTCGGGGGCTGCGCCCCCGAACCCCCTTTGTCCTCAAACGCCGGACGGGCTGACAAACCAGCCCGTCCGGCGTTTGAGGACGAGGCCGTTCAGGCCGAAAGGGGGGGTCTGGGGGCGCAGCCCCCAGGGATGGGAACGGGTAGGGGCGGCGGGGGCGAAACAAAGCCGTCCAGGTGTGAACCCGCCACCCCCGTTGCACCATGGCTCCATGCTGCTCACCCGGCTGGCCCAGGTATCCCAGGAGGTGGCCGCCACCTCCGCCCGTACCCGCAAGATCGCCCTGCTCGCCGAACTCTTCCGGGACGCCGCCCCCGAAGACGTCCCCATCGTCATCCCCTACCTCGCGGGACGCCTCCCCCAGGGACGCCTCGGCATCGGCTGGAAAGTGCTGGACCAGCAAATCCCCGCCGCCCCCGAACCCTCCCTCACCGTCCGAGACGTCGACGCCCGCCTCACCACCATCGGCACCGTCACCGGCCCCGGCTCCCAGGCCGAACGCAAACGCCTGGTCGGCGAGCTGCTGGCCGCGGCCACCCCGGACGAGCAGCGCTTCCTGTTCGGGCTCATCACCGGCGAGGTGCGGCAGGGCGCACTCGACGCGGTCGCCGTCGAAGGGCTGGCGGTCGCGACCGACGCACCGCCCGCGGACGTACGCCGGGCCGTGATGCTCGCGGGCGCCATCCAGCCCGTAGCGCAAGCCCTTCTCGCCGAAGGACCGACAGCCCTCGCCCGCTTCCGCCTCACCGTCGGCCGCCCCGTCCAGCCCATGCTCGCGCACACCGCCACCTCGATCGCAGAAGCCGTCGAGAAGCTCGGCGCCTGTGCCGTCGAGGAGAAACTGGACGGCATCCGCGTCCAGGTCCACCGCGACGGCGACGAGATACGCCTCTACACCCGCACCCTCGACGACATCACCGACAGACTCCCCGAAGTGACCGCCGCCGCAAGGACGTTGAGGGGCGAGCGGTTCATCCTGGACGGTGAGGTGATCGCCCTCGACGCCGCCGGACGGCCCCGCTCCTTCCAGGAGACCGCCGGCCGCGTCGGCTCACGCGTGGACGTGACGACGGCGGCCCGGGAGACCCCCGTCTCCCCCGTCTTCTTCGACGCGCTCTCGATCGACGACCACGACCTCCTCGACCTCCCCTTCGCCGAACGGCACACCGCACTGTCCCGCCTCGTCCCCGAGCCGATGCGCGTACGCCGGCTCCTCGCCGGCGGCCCGGCAGACATCCCCGCCGCCGGGAAGTTCCTGGCCGACACCCTCGCGCGCGGCCACGAAGGTGTCGTCGTCAAGGCCCTCGACGCCCCCTACAGCGCAGGGCGGCGCGGTGCCTCCTGGCTGAAGGTGAAACCCGTCCACACACTCGACCTGGTCGTCCTGGCCGCCGAGTGGGGCCACGGCCGCCGCACCGGCAGGCTCTCCAACCTCCACCTCGGCGCCCGCAACCCCGACGGGTCCTTCGCCATGCTCGGCAAGACCTTCAAGGGCATGACCGACGCGATGCTGACCTGGCAGACCGAGCGGCTCCAGGCGCTGGCGGTCTCGGACGACGGCTGGGTGGTGACCGTACGGCCGGAACTGGTCGTGGAGATCGCGTACGACGGTCTTCAGCGGTCCACCCGCTACCCGGCCGGCGTCACCCTCCGCTTCGCCCGCGTGGTCCGCTACCGCGAGGACAAGACCCCGGCCGAGGCCGACACCGTACAGACCCTGCTGGCCGCACACCCGGAGGCGACAAAGTGACAGCGAAGGCGAAGGCCAACGGGAAGCGCAGCGCCGGGCTGTTGCTGTTCCGGCGGGCCGCGCCCGATACGGAGATGGAGATCCTCCTCGGGCACATGGGCGGGCCCTTCTTCGCCCGGCGCGACGCCGGGGCCTGGACGATCCCCAAGGGTGAGTACGTGGACGGGGAGACCCCCTGGGACGCGGCCCGCCGAGAGTTCGAGGAGGAGCTGGGGCTGGCGCCGCCGGACGGTGAGGCCGTGCCGCTGGGTGACGTACGGCAGGCCGGTGGGAAGGTCGTCACGGCGTGGGCGATCGAGGCCGATCTCGATCCGGCCGCTGTCGTGCCGGGCACATTCCGGATGGAGTGGCCGAGGGGGTCGGGGCGGGAGCAGGAGTTCCCCGAGCTGGACCGGGTCCAGTGGTTCACGCTGGAGCGGGCGCGAGCCGTGATCGTGTCGGCCCAGACCGGGTTTCTGGACCGGCTGGCGGAGCACTCGGGGCGTTGAGAGACCGTGCCGGTGGTCGGCGTACACGTTGCGGGGGCCATCCGCGCGCGGGAAGGTCGAAGGACAGCCCTCAGGCAGGAGACCAGCATGCCCATCGCGACGCTGAACCCGGCGAACGGCGAGACCATCAAGACGTACGAGGCCATGGGCGGCGAGGAGATCGAGCGCAGGCTCGCGACCGCCGAGGCGGCCTTCCGCACCTACCGCACGACCGGCTTCGCCGAGCGCGCCCGGCTGCTGCACCGGGCCGCCGACCTGCTCGACGAGGACCGGGACGACATCGCCCGCACGATGACGGTCGAGATGGGCAAGCCGGTCACCCAGGCCCGCGCGGAGGCCGCGAAGTGCGCGAAGGCGATGCGCTGGTACGCCGACCATGCCGAGGGGCTGCTTGCCGACGAGGTGCCTGCCGAGGCCGACGTCAAGGACTCCGGCGCCTCCCGGGCCCTGGTTCGCTACCGTCCGCTCAGTCCGGTGCTCGCGGTGATGCCGTGGAACTTCCCGCTCTGGCAGGTGGTCCGCTTCGCGGCGCCGGCGCTGATGGCGGGCAACGTGGGTTTGCTCAAGCACGCCTCGAACGTGCCGCAGACGGCCCTCTACCTGGAAGACCTGTTCCGCCGGGCGGGCTTCCCCGAGGGCTGCTTCCAGACCCTGCTGATCGGTTCGGGGGCGGTGGAGAAGATCCTTCGTGACCCCCGTGTTCGGGCGGCCACGCTCACCGGGAGCGAGCCGGCCGGGCGTGCGGTGGCGGCCGTCGCCGGGGACGAGGTCAAGAAGACGGTGCTGGAGCTGGGCGGCAGCGACCCGTACATCGTCCTGGCGTCCGCGGATGTCGACCGGGCCGCGCAGGTCGCGGTGACTGCGCGTGTGCAGAACAACGGGCAGTCGTGCATCGCCGCCAAGCGGTTCATCGTGCACACGGACGTCTTCGACGCGTTCGCGGAACGCTTCTCGACGGCCATGGCCGCGCTGAAGGTCGGCGATCCGCTGGCCGAGGACACGCAGGTCGGCCCGCTCGCGAGTGAACGGGGCAGGACCGACCTGGAGGAACTCGTCGACGAGGCCGTCGAGAGTGGTGCGACGGTTCTGTGCGGTGGCGAACGCCCCGAGGGCCTCACGGACCACGGCTGGTACTACGCGCCGACCGTCCTCACCGACATCACGACCGAGATGCGCATTCACCGGGAGGAGACGTTCGGCCCGGTCGCGACGCTCTACCGCGCGGCCGATCTGGAGGAGGCGTTGGCGATCGCCAACGACACGCCTTTCGGGCTGAGTTCGAATGTCTGGACCCGCGACGAGGCCGAGGTGGACCGTCTCGTACGGGATCTTGACGCGGGCGGTGTGTTCGTCAACGGGATGACCGCGTCCCACCCGGCGTTCCCCTTCGGCGGGGTGAAGCGGTCCGGGTACGGGCGTGAACTGTCGGGACACGGAATCCGCGAGTTCTGCAACATCACCACGGTATGGCACGGAGCGTGAGCGTTCCGCGGCTACGATCCCCCCTGTGAACCGCGAAGTGACTCTGCCTCTGATCGTCGACGACCGCGGCACGTTGCAGGTGGCCGCCTCCGACGTCAGCAAACTGCTGCGCACGGTCGGGGGTCGCTGGCTGCACCTCGTGGAGGCGGGCCAGGACAACCTCGACGAGGACACGGTGGCCGCCCTGACGATCGAACTGGCCAAGCTGGCCGACCGGATCGACGTGGCGTGCATCGCCCACAGCAGCGGCAGCAGTGCTTCTGGATAGGGGCTGCGGTCACCAACCTGCTTTTAGGGGCGCGGGGAACTGCGCGACCAGCCCCCACGGCCCGCAGCCGACGCACTACCGAATCGGCATCCCCGACAAGGTCCGAGCAATCACCAACCGCTGAATCTCACTCGTACCCTCAAAGATCGTGTAGATCGCCGCATCCCGGTGCATCCGCTCGACCGGGTACTCCCGCGTGTACCCGTTCCCCCCGAGTATCTGAATCGCCTGCCCAGTGACCTTCTTCGCCGTCTCACTCGCGAACAGCTTCGACATCGACCCCTCCGCCGCGGTGAACGGCTTCCCGCTGATCGCCATCCACGACGCCCGCCACGTCAGCAGCCGCGCCGCGTCGATGGACGTACGCATGTCGGCGAGCTGGAAGGCGACCCCCTGGTTGTCGATGATCGGGCGCCCGAACTGCTCCCGGGTCTTGGCGTAGTCGAGGGCGACCTCGTACGCGGCCCGGGCGGTGCCCACCGCCATCGCGGCCACGGCGGGCCGGCTCGCCTCGAACGTCGCCATCGCCGCGTTCTTCACGCGCTCGCCGCCGGACTTCGCCCGCTCACGGGCCCGCGCGAGGCGCTCGTCGAGCTTCTGCTTGCCGCCGAGAAGGCAGGAGCCGGGGATGCGGACGTTCTCCAGGACGACCTCGGCGGTGTGCGAGGCACGGATGCCGTGCTTCTTGAACTTCTGGCCCTGGGACAGGCCGGGCGTGTTCGGCGGGACGATGAAGGAGGCGTGCCCCTTGGAGCCCAGCTCGGCGTCGACGACGGCCACGACGACGTGGACGTTGGCTATGCCGCCGTTGGTCGCCCAGGTCTTCGTGCCGTTGAGGACCCACTCGTCCTTGGCCTCGTCGTACACGGCACGCGTGCGCATGGAGGCGACGTCGGAGCCGGCGTCGGGCTCGGAGGAGCAGAAGGCGGCGACCTTGACGTCGTTGGCGTCGCCGTACATCTGGGGGATCCAGGTGCCGATCTGCTCCTCGGTGCCGTTGGCGAGGACGCCCACGGCGGCGAGGCCGGTGCCCACGATGGAGAGGGCGATGCCCGCGTCGCCCCAGAAGAGTTCCTCCATGGCCATCGGGATGCCGAGGCCGGTGGGGTCGAAGTACTGCTGGGCGTAGAAGTCCAGGGAGTAGATGCCGACCTTCGCGGCCTCCTGGATCACCGGCCAGGGGGTCTCCTCGCGCTCGTCCCATTCGGCGGCGGCGGGCCGGATCACATCGGCGGCGAACCCGTGGAGCCAGTCGCGAACCTCCTTCTGTTCGTCGTTGAGCTCCATGGTGAATTCGGCCATGACCCCTCCAGTGCTGCACTAGCATGTTACCTGCGGTAACTGGAGTCTGTTACCCGTCGGTAGGAAAAGTCAACTCCCGGACCACGGTCGGCAGCCCGTTCGATGGGCATCGACCGATGAGTGTTAGTTTGCGCAGGCGTCACCGATATCAGCACGGGGTGGGGAGAGACCATGGAATCCACGCAGCAGACCGATCAGCAGCGGTCGGCCGACCGTCGTCGGCGCGAGCTGCTGGAGGCCGCGGACCGGGTGGTGCTGCGCGACGGACCCGGCGCCTCGATGAACGCCATCGCCGCCGAGGCGGGCATCACCAAGCCCATTCTCTACCGGCACTTCGGTGACAAGGGCGGACTCTACGCCGCCCTGGCCAAGCGGCACACCGATGCCCTGCTCAACTCGCTGCGGGCCGCGCTGGACGCGCCGGCGGAACGGCGGGAGCGGGTGGAGGCCACGTTGGACGCCTACCTCGCGGCGATCGAGGCGCGGCCTCAGGTGTACCGGTTCCTGATGCACCCGGCGGACGGGGTGTCACCCGGCGATCCCGGGTTCGATGTGGGGAAGCACGCGTTGCCGTTGCTGCGGTTGATGGGTGAGGAGTTGGCCCAGGTGATCGAGGATCGGTTGGATCTCGGTCCCGGGAGTCAGCAGTTGGCTCGGGTGTGGGGGCACGGGATAGTCGGGATGATGCATGCGGCCGGCGACTGGTGGTTGGGGGAACGGCCGTGCTCTCGGGCTGAGTTGGTGCGGAGTTTGGCTGATTTGCTGTGGGGACGGTTGGCTGCGGCTGGGGATCGCATCGGGGGTCCGGGGTTCTGAGGGTTGTGTGTCGGGTGCGGGCCCGGTGGGGGCTGGTCGCGCAGTTCCCCGCGCCCCTAACCAAGCTCCCCTGCCCGGTACCAATTTGCTCGGGTCGCCTTTCGCATCAGCCTGCTGTGGCGCCAGCCACTCAGCCTGTCCGCGTACACGCCGCCCTCCAGATGATCCATCTCGTGCTGGAGGCATCTCGCGAAGAAACCCGTGCCCACCACCCTCACCGGCTCCCCTGCCGTCGTGAAGCCCTCCACCACCGCCTCGTCGTAGCGTTCCGTGCCCGCCTCCAGGCCCGGGAGGGACAGGCAGCCCTCCGGGCCGCGCATCAGCAGGCCGTCCGCCTGCACCAGGCGGGGATTGACCACCTGCCCTACGTGGCGGACGTCCTCGTCGTCGGGGCAGTCGTAGACGAAGACCCGCAACGGGCGGCCGATCTGGTTGGCGGCGAGGCCCACGCCCTGGGCCGCGTACATCGTCGCGAACATGTCCTCGACGAGCGCGGCGAGTTCGGCGTCGAAGTGTGTGACTTCCGCGCAGGGGGTGTGGAGAACCGGGTCACCGAGCAGTGTCAGAGGGCGGACGCGGCCTCGCGTACCCGGGATGGAGCCTTGTCGCATGGCCGCAAGGGTACGGTCACCAAAGTCGCGCGGGCGCCGAGGTGGTGCCGCGATGCGGGTCCGGTGAACGGATCTCGATAGGCTGAGGTCCACACCACGTGGCCGGAGGCACAGGCGCGGCGCGTACGCAAGGAGGATCGAGATCTGATGGCAGGCAACTCGGACCCGCTCACTCCGCGGGCCAAGCTGGCCGTGACGGCCGGCAAGGCCGTTGCGGCGGCATCGCGTGCGGCAGGGCGCGGCAGCGGATCGGTGATCGGCGGCAAGGTAGCCCTCAAACTCGACCCCGACCTCCTCGCCCGGCTCGCCCAGAACCTCGACGTGATCCTCGTCTCGGCGACCAACGGCAAGACCACGACCACCCGGCTCATCGCGGAGGCCCTGCGCGCCGCCGGACCGGTCGTGTCGAACGCGCTCGGCGCCAACATGCCCGCCGGCATCACCTCGGCGCTCGCGGGCGGTTCGGACGCCAAGTTCGGGGTCATCGAGGTCGACGAGAAGTACCTCGCCGGGGTCGCCCGCGACACGGACCCCAAGTGCATCGCGCTCCTCAACCTCTCCCGCGACCAGCTCGACCGCGCCGCCGAGACCCGCATGCTCGCCGAGAACTGGCGTGAGGGGCTGGCCGGATCCAAGGCCGTCGTCGTCGCCAACGCCGACGACCCGCTGATCGTGTGGGCCGCCTCCTCCTCCCCGAACGTGATCTGGGTCGCCGCCGGGCAGATGTGGAAGGACGATGCCTGGTCCTGCCCGTCCTGCGGTGGCGTGATGCAGCGGCCCGGCGACGACTGGTTCTGCGGTCAGTGCGGCTTCCGCCGGCCCACGCCGAGCTGGGCGCTCAGCGGCGACCACGTCCTCGACCCGCACGGGTCGGCCTGGCCGATCCACCTCCAGTTGCCGGGGCGCGCCAACAAGTCCAACGCGGCCGCCTCCGCCGCTGTCGCCGCCGTGTTCGGCGTACCGCCGCAGGTCGGTCTGGAGCGCATGTACCAGGTCCAGGCGGTGGCCGGGCGGTACGACGTCGTGCAGTTCATGCAGCGCGATCTGCGGCTGCTGCTGGCCAAGAACCCGGCCGGCTGGCTGGAGACGTTCTCCCTGATCGACCCGCCGCCGACCCCGGTCATCCTCTCGGTGAACGCGCGGGGCGCCGACGGCACCGACACCTCGTGGCTGTGGGACGTCGACTACACGCAGCTCACCGGGCACCCGATCTTCGTCATCGGCGACCGGAAGCTCGACCTCGCGGTCCGGCTCGAAGTGGCCAACCAGCACTTCCAGGTCTGCGAGAACGCCGACCAGGCCGTGCAGCTGGCGCCGCCCGGCCGGATCGAGGTCATCGCGAACTACACCGCCTTCCAGGATCTGCGCCGCCGCGTCGGCAACTGACCACTGCCGCCAACCGACCACTGAGGACGATCACTTCATGAGCGACAACCAGCTGCGTCTGGTGTGGATCTACCCGGACCTGCTCAGCACGTACGGCGACCAGGGCAACGCGCTCGTCGTGGAGCGCCGGGCCCGGCAGCGCGGCCTCGACGTGGCCCGCCTGGACGTGCGCAGCGACCAGCCGATCCCCACCTCCGGCGACATCTATCTGATCGGCGGCGGCGAGGACCGTCCGCAGCGGCTCGCGGCGGAACGTTTGCGCCGCGACGGCGGGCTGCACCGGGCCGTCGGCAACGGCGCGATCGTGTTCTCGGTGTGCGCCGGCTACCAGATCCTGGGCCACGAGTTCATCAACGACCTCGGCCAGCGCGAGCCCGGCCTCGGGCTCCTCGACGTGGTCTCGGTGCGCGGCGAGGGCGAGCGGTGCGTGGGCGACGTACTCGGAGACATCGACGCGCGCCTCGGACTGCCGCCGCTGACCGGCTTCGAGAACCACCAGGGCGTCACCCACCTCGGCCCCACCGCCCGCCCCTTCGCCAAGGTGCGGCTCGGCAAGGGCAACGGCACGGGGGACGGCACGGAGGGCGCGTACAACGACACCGTGTTCGGTACGTACATGCACGGGCCGGTGCTCGCCCGTAACCCGCTGATCGCGGACCTGTTGCTGAAGCTGGCCCTCGACGTCAACGCGCTGCCGCCGACCGACGACCGCTGGTACGAGGCGCTGCGCAACGAGCGGATCTCGGCGGCGCAGCAGCAGCCCGCCTGACCCGCCGCGCCCGCTGTTCGTACACCTGCCGTGCGCCTGCGCGTCACCGGCCCGTCTGACGGGGCATCCGCACAGGTGAGCGCAGGTGTCCAGCACGCGGACGGGTGCTACGGCCCGGGACCCCGCCGCCGGTATGGTGGCGGGGATCGAGCCGGACAGCGTGGTCCGGTCCTGGCCCACGTGGAGAAGGTTTTCGGGCGATGCGCATTGGTGTCCTGACGTCCGGCGGCGACTGCCCCGGCCTGAACGCCGTCATCCGGTCCGTCGTGCACCGCGCCGTCGTGGACCACGGTGACGAGGTCATCGGCTTCAGGGACGGCTGGAAGGGCCTCCTGGAGTGCGACTACCTCAAGCTCGACCTCGACGCGGTGAGCGGCATCCTCGCTCGCGGCGGCACCATCCTCGGCTCCTCGCGGGTCCGCCCCGAGCATCTGCGGGACGGCGTGGAGCGGGCCAAGGGGCATGTCGCCGAGCTGGGGCTCGACGCGATCATCCCGATCGGCGGCGAGGGCACGCTCAAGGCGGCCCGGCTGCTGTCCGACAACGGCCTGCCGATAGTCGGTGTCCCCAAGACCATCGACAACGACATCGCGGTCACCGACGTCACCTTCGGCTTCGACACGGCCGTCGGGGTGGCCACGGAGGCCCTGGACCGGCTGAAGACCACCGCCGAGTCCCATCAGCGCGTCCTGATCGTCGAGGTCATGGGCCGTCACACCGGCTGGATCGCCCTGCACTCCGGCATGGCCGCCGGCGCCCACGCCATCGTCGTCCCCGAACGCCCCTTCGACATCGAGGAGCTGGCCGCGCGCGTCGGCGCACGCTTCGAGGCGGGGAAGCGGTTCGCGATCGTCGTGGCCGCCGAGGGCGCGAAGCCGCGGGCTGGGTCGATGGAGTTCGACGAGGGCGGCAAGGATGTCTACGGCCATGAGCGCTTCGCCGGGATCGCTCGGCAGCTCTCCCTTGAGCTGGAGGAGCGGCTCGGGAAGGAGGCGCGGCCGGTGATCCTGGGGCATGTGCAGCGGGGCGGGACGCCTACGGCGTACGACCGTGTGTTGGCTACTCGGTTCGGGTGGCATGCGGTGGAGGCGGTGCACCGGGGGGAGTTCGGGCGGATGACCGCGCTTCGGGGGACGGACATTGTGATGGTGTCTCTGGCCGAGGCCGTGGAGACGTTGAAGACGGTTCCTGAGGGTCGGTACGCCGAGGCTGAGTGTGTGCTTTAGCCGTTGACGGTTGTTCGTCGGGTGCGGGTGCGTCGTGGCTGGTCGCACAGTTCCCCGCGCCCCTAAAAGCACCACCTTGCCCCCGGTTCACGTCGTGACCGGGGGCGGTTCTACTCTGGGGGGATGGAGCACAGCGGGCACGGTATGACCATGGATCTTCCACCCTTCACCTTGGGGCGGGGGCTCGGGTGGTCCGCTGATCCGTTCTTTCTTATTGCCTGTCTTGTCGGGCTCGGGCTGTACGCGTGGGGGGTCGTGCGGCTGACCCGGCGTGGGGACAAGTGGTCCGTCGGGCGGACCGTTTCGTTCGTGCTCGGGGTGCTGACCGTCATGCTCGTCATGTGCACCCGGCTCAACGACTACGGCATGGTCATGTTCAGCGTGCACATGGTGCAGCACATGGTGATCAGCATGGTCTCGCCCATCCTCATCCTGCTCGGCGCGCCGATCACGCTCGCGCTGCGAGCGCTGCCGGTCGCCGGGCGGGGGCGACGGAAGGGGCCGCGTGAGCTGCTGCTCGCGGTGCTGCACAGCCGGTACATGCGGATCGTCACGCACGCGGCCTTCACCATCCCGCTGTTCATCGCCAGCCTGTATGTCCTGTACTTCACGCCGCTCTTCGACTTCCTGATGGAGTCCAAGACCGGGCACATCGCGATGATGTGTCACTTCCTCGCCGTCGGGCTGATCTTCTTCTGGCCGATCATGGGCGTCGACCCCGGCCCCAACCGGCCCGGCTATCTCATGCGGATGCTGGAGCTGTTCGCAGGCATGCCGTTCCACGCGTTCTTCGGGATCGCGCTGATGATGGCGTCGGAGCCGATGGTCGAGGCGTACAAGAACCCGCCCGCCTCGCTCGGCATCGACGCGCTGTCCGACCAGAACGCGGCCGGCGGTATCGCCTGGGCGTTCAGTGAGATTCCGACCGTACTGGTGCTGTTGGCACTGCTGTTCCAGTGGTACGGCTCCGAGCAGCGGCAGGCCAAGAGGCAGGACCGGGCCGCCGACCGGGACGGCGACAAGGAACTCGAGGCGTACAACGCCTATTTGGCCTCGCTGAACGCACGCGGTCGCTGAATCAACTTTAATTCCCCTTGCCAGAAACACTTTCTCATTCAGTAGCATGGACTGACGTAACCGCCGGGGGGAGCGGGTATGACGCTTCATGCTTTCAGGAAACATGGACTTCAGCGGCTGGCAGTCGCACTGCTGTGCGTTCTATTTGCCAGTAGTTGCGACAGAGAGGCACCGCTGGCGGTGGTGAAGGCGGTGGCCTCGGGGGTGCCCTCCCTCGCGCCGTTCTTCGACGAGAACAGCGGTCTGGGCCAGGACGCCCAGGTGCGTTCGCAGCCCGCGCACGGCAGTAGCCTGCAGCAGGGCAGCACGCCCGGGCTGTACGGGGGCACGAGGAAGCCGACGGTCTGTGACGTCGACAAGCTGAAGAAATTCCTCACCGACCCCAGGAACAACAGGAAGGCCCAGGAATGGGCACGTGTGGTCGATATTCCGCAGTCCGGGATTCCCGCCTATCTCGACCGCCTCACGCCTGTTCTCCTGCGTCACGACACCCTCGTGAAGAACCACGACTACAAGAAGGAAAAAGCGGTCCCCTTCGACGCACTGCTCCAGGCCGGAATCGCGGTTCTCGTCGATGAGGCGGGAGTTCCCGCCGTGAAGTGTTCATGCGGAAATCCGCTGAAGCCGTTCAAGGGGGACACGGACCGTATTTCCGTCGAGTTCGAGGACGGCAACAAGAAGTGGAGCGACTACGACGCCGACGAGGTCGTGCTCGTACGTCCCGCACCCAGCAAGGTCGACCGCTTCGCCCTGGTCGACGTGGAGGAACCGGAACGGGGCATCTACCGCCAGACCGGCACAAAGGGTGAGGCCGACAAGGTCTTCGACACGCGCGAGCGACACCAGGTGCCATCACTCGCCGGGACGACCTTCGGCGCCGCGAGCAGCCAGTTGACCAACCTGGGCCTGGCAACCGCTTACGACACCGACGGCCTGCCCCCGTCGAACGCCACCGTCACCGGCTCGAACCCGGGCCCGGGGACCGCACTTCCCTTCGGCTCGTACGTCACGCTGAGCGTCCACATCGAGTCCGGCACCCCCGACAACGGCACGGGCGGCAGCGACGGAAACGACGTCACCACTCCCCCGGGGACGACGAGTCCGGGTTCCCCATCGACTTCGGCTCCGGGATCCCCTTCGACTTCGGCCCCGGGGCCCGGCACCCCGGCCCCCAGCAGCACCGTCCCGTCACCTCCGTCATCCGACCCCGGGACACCTGCTCCGTCCAGTGACGAGCCGACGCCTCCGACATCGGAACCACCCTCGTCCACCCCCGAAACCGGCCCCCCGACGGAGGACCCGACCCCCGAGCCACCCCCACCGCCACCGCCTCCCCCACCTCCGTCGAGCGACCCACCCAGCACACCCCCGGAAACGACCAGCGCACCCCCCGACCCACCGCCTCCCGAGCCGAGCTCTTCACCTACAGCCACCACCACCCCCTAGGGGCGCGGGGAACTGCGCGACAAGCCCCCACCGGGCCGCACCCGACAACGATCCGCCCACCCAGCGGGAGCCACCGGATGCCATCAGGATCACCCACCTCAGGAGTGGGCCGGGTAATCGCCGGCCGCTACCTCCTGCTCAACCAACTCGGCAGCGGCGGCATGGGCCACGTCTGGCTGGCCCACGACCAGAGACTCGCCTGCGAGGTCGCCCTCAAGGAAATCGTGTTCCGCGACCCCGCCGAGGCCTCGGCCGAACGCACCGCCCGAGTCGCCCGCGCCCGCGCCGAGGCCAGGCACGCGGCGGTACTCCGCGGCAACCCGAACGTGGTGACCGTCCACGACGTCCTGGAGCACGAGGGCCTGCCCTGGATCGTCATGGAGTACGTCGCGGGCGCCCTCGACCTGCGCGACCTCGTCGACATGCGCGGCCCCCTCGCCCCCGCCGAGTGCGCCCGTATCGGCCTCGCCGTCCTGGACGCGCTGACCGCCGGACACGAGCAGGGCATCATGCACCGGGACGTGAAGCCGGCGAACATCCTGCTGGCGCCGGACCGCACCGGGACGCCGTACGCCCGGGTCCTGCTCACCGACTACGGCATATCGGTGCAGCCGGACGCGGGCGAGACGCGGTACACGCTGTCGACCGCGCTCGTCGGCACGGCGGGCTATCTGGCGCCCGAGCGGGCCACCGGCGGGCCACCGACCGCAGCCGCCGACCTGTTCTCGCTGGGCTGCACGCTCTACTACGCCGTCGAGGGAATCGGGCCGTTCGAGCGGGAGACGCATCTCGCGGAGATCACTGCGGTGGTCATGGAGGAGCCCCGGAAGGCGGAGCGGGCGGGGGCGCTGGGGCCGCTCTTGGAGGCGATGCTCACCAAGGACCCGGCGCAGCGGATCACGGCGGCCCGCGCGGAGGCGGCGCTGGACCGCATCGTCACGCCTCAGGTCGACCCGTACGAGCGTACGAGGACGGACCCGGGCTCGATGCCGCCGTGGGGCGGTCCTGAGTTGCTGCACGGGCCTCAGCACGTGCCGGCCCTGCCTGGCCCCCCAGCACCCCCACCGCCCCCGCCCGGCTTCGGCCCACCGATCCCCCCACCGCCCCCGCCCCGTCGCCACCGCGCTCTCCCCGCCGCCCTGGGCGCCCTCCTCGGGGTCGCCCTGGCCGGTGTCGGGGTCTGGCTGACCCTGGGCGACCCGCCGGGCGGTGGCGGGCAGGGCGACGAGCAGACCGTGGCGAAGCCGTACGGCGATCCCGTGGGACTCGCCGTGCCGTTGGCGGAGGGCGACTGTGTGATCGCCGACTGGCCGGGCGGTACTCGCTTCACGGGGACGCCACGGCTGACCGTCGATCCGACGTGCCGGGACGCGCCGCCCGACGGGCAGGTGCTGGCGGTCGTGGACGCCGTGTCCGCCGCCGAGGCGCGGGAGCTGGGGCCCGCCGAGTGCGAGGAGCGGACCCGGGATCTGCGGGAGAAGCTGGCGGACGTACGCGGGTACGCCGTCGTGCCGGCCGAGGGCGGGTTCGAGGCAGCCAAGGGGCGTACGGCCTGTCTGCTGCTCGGTGCGCACGGGCCGGTGTACGGGCCTCTCGGGCCGTACCGCGAACCGGGGCAGGCGTTCCAGGACACGGCCACGATGCAGAAGCGGGACTGTCTCAAGGCGCCCTCCGGGCGGGAGGCCCGGCTGGTGGCCTGTACCGCGGAGCACGACGAGCAGGTCCTCGGATTCGCGCGGCTGGACGCCGGTGTCCCCTTCGAGAAGGCCCGGGACCTGTCGGACAGGGCCTGCGCGAAGGACGTGTCGCCGACCGACTACGGCTTCGATCCGTCGGTCTACGAGTCCGGGTCCTGGACGAGTCGCGGAGCGTGGGACTCCGAAACCCATTTCGTCGTGTGCACCGTCAGGAAGCAGAACGGGGGCACCATGGAGGGGGAAGAACCATGAGGAGGGTGTTGCGATGCCCGGTTCCACGAACGGTTCCACGAAGACCATGGGGGTGCTCACCGTAGGCGGGCTCGTCGCGGTGACGGCCTACACGGTGGCGCTCGGCAGCAACGGCTGGCTGTGGTTCGGCTGGGTGGTGCTGGGTCTGATCACCCTCGGGATGGTGGTCAGCCGGCCCACCTGATCCCCGTTCACCCGAATGGGCTAGCACAGTGCCGGGCGGGTCAGTCCTCGAAGAGGCGGCCCGCCGAGTGGACGCCCGGCTGGTACTTCGGCAGCCGGGCGGTGATCTTCATTCCGGCGCCGAGGGCGGTCTCGATGACGAGGCCGTGGTCGTCGCCGTAGACCTGGCGGAGCCGGTCGTCGACGTTCGAGAGGCCGATGCCGCCGGACGGGCTGACCTCGCCCGCGAGGATACGGCGGAGCAGTACCGGGTCCATTCCGGCGCCGTCGTCCTCGATGACGACCAGGGCCTCGGCGCCCGCGTCCTGCGCGGTGATGCTGATGTGACTCTTGCCCGCGAACGCAGCCCTGCCCTCCAGGCCGTGTTTGACGGCGTTCTCCACGAGGGGCTGGAGGCAGAGGAAGGGCAGGGCGACCGGGAGCACCTCGGGGGCGATCTGGAGGGTGACGGAGAGACGGTCACCGAAGCGGGCGCGGACCAGGGCCAAGTAGTGGTCGATGGCGTGGAGTTCCTCGGCGAGGGTGGTGAAGTCGCCGTGCCTGCGGAACGAGTAGCGGGTGAAGTCGGCGAATTCCAGGAGCAGTTCGCGGGCACGCTCGGGGTCGGTGCGCACGAACGAGGCGATCACGGCGAGCGAGTTGAAGATGAAGTGCGGGGATATCTGGGCGCGAAGTGCCTTGATCTCGGCCTCGATCAGGCGGGTGCGGGACTGGTCCAGGTCCGCCAACTCCAGTTGGACCGAGACCCAGCGGGCTACCTCCCCGGCGGCTCGGACGAGGACCGCCGACTCGCGGGGCGCGCAGGCCACCAGGGCGCCGTGGACGCGGTCGTCGACGGTCAAGGGCGCTACGACGGCCCAGCGCAGGGGGCAGTCCGGGGCGTCGCAGGTGAGGCGGAAGGCCTCGCCCCGGCCGGACTCCAGGGGTCCGGCGAGGCGTTCCATGATCTCGGCGCGGTGGTGTTCGCCGACGCCGTCCCAGACGAGGACCGACTTCTGGTCGGTGAGGCAGAGGGCGTCCGTGCCGAGCAGGGTGCGCAGTCGGCGGGCGGATCGGCGGGCGGTCTCCTCGGTGAGGCCGGCGCGCAGCGGGGGCGCGGCCAGGGAGGCGGTGTGCAGGGTCTCGAAGGTGGCGTGTTCGACGGGGGTGCCGAGACCGCCGAGGCGTTCGGGGCGTGCGGTGCGCCGGCCGAGCCAGAAGCCGGCGGCGAGCAGCGGGAGGATGGCCACGCAGAGCCCGGCCAGGAATCCGCTCATGTCCGCGTCACCTCCGTACGCGCCGGTCCCCCGAGACCGTGACCGCCATGGGCGCCGTGCGCCCCGGACAGTTCCTCCGGCAGGTGGAAGCGGGCCAGGATGGCCGCCGTACCGGCCGGGACCCGGCCCGGGGTGGCCAGGGACACCAGGACCATGGTGAGGAATCCCAGGGGTACGGACCAGAGGGCGGGCCAGGCGAGCAGGGCGTGCAGGGCGCCCGTGCCGGGGAAACCGGCCATGGTCGCGGCGACGGCGACGAGTGCGGAGCCCCCGCCGACCAGCATTCCGGCGGCGGCGCCGGGCGGGGTCAGACGGTGCCACCAGATGCCGAGGACGAGCAGCGGACAGAAGGAGGACGCGGACACGGCGAAGGCGAGCCCCACGGCGTCGGCCACCGGGAGCCCGCCGACGATGACGCTGGCGGCGAGCGGCACGACCATGGAGATGACCGTGCCGAGCCGGAAGTGCCGTACTCCGCGCGAGGGCAGGACGTCCTGGGTGAGGACACCGGCGACGGCCATGGTGAGCCCCGACGCGGTGGACAGGAACGCGGCGAAGGCCCCGCCGGCCACCAGCGCGCCCAGGAGGTCGCCGCCGAGGCCGCCGATCATGCGGTCGGGCAGCAGCAGGACGGAGGCGTCGGCGTCGGAGGTGAGGGCCAGTTCGGGGGCGTAGAGGCGGCCCAGGGCGCCGTAGACGGGCGGCAGGAGGTAGAAGGCGCCGATGAGGCCGAGGACGGCGACGGTGGTGCGGCGGGCGGCGACGCCGTGCGGGCTGGTGTAGAAGCGGACGACGACGTGCGGCAGGCCCATGGTGCCGAGGAAGGTGGCGAGGATCAGGCCGTACGTGGCGTACAGGGGGCGTTCCTCGCGGCCTTCGGCGAGGGAGGTCGACATGCCGCCGTTGTTGCCCCGGTCGGCCTCGGGGAGGGTGGCGCCCTTGGCGAAGGTGAGGCGGGTGCCGGGGTCGATGTGGTGGGTGCCGGCGGGGAGACGGAGGACCTGGTCCTTGTGCGGGCGGCCGTCGACGGTGCCGGTCACGGTGACGGTGAGGGGGGCCTTCAGCTTCAGGTCGAGGCCGTCCTCGACGCGGACGACGCGCTGTTCGCGGAAGGTGGCGGGTTCGTCGAAGGCGTGGCGGGGGGCGCCGTCGCCCTGCCAGGCGAGGACGAGGAAGAGGGCCGGGACGAGCAGGGCGGTGAGTTTCAGCCAGTACTGGAAGGCCTGCACGAAGGTGATGCTGCGCATGCCGCCGGCGGCGACGGTCGCGACCACGACGACGGCGACGATGACCCCGCCGACCCAGTCGGGCGCGTCGGTCAGTACCGCCAACGTCAGTCCGGCGCCCTGGAGTTGGGGCAGGAGGTAGAGCCAGCCGACGCCGACGACGAAGGCCCCGGCGAGCCGTCGTACGGCTTGGGAGGCGAGGCGGGCCTCGGCGAAGTCGGGGAGCGTGTAGGCACCGGAGCGGCGCAGCGGGGCGGCGACGAAGAGGAGCAGCAGGAGGTAGCCGGCGGTGTAGCCGACCGGGTACCAGAGCATGTCGGGGCCCTGGACGAGGACGAGTCCGGCGATGCCGAGGAAGGAGGCGGCGGAGAGGTACTCGCCACTGATCGCGGCGGCGTTGAGGCGGGGTCCGACGGTGCGGGAGGCGACGTAGAAGTCGGAGGTGGTGCGGGAGATGCGCAGGCCGAACGCGCCGACGAAGACCGTCGCGACGACGACGAGGGCGACGGCCGGGACGGCGTAGTTCTCGTTCACGGGCGGGACCGGTTCCTGTTCGGCTCTCTTTTCATCAGCGGTCCCGGTCCTCGACCAGCCGGACGAAGTCGCGTTCGTTGCGTTCGGCGCGCCGCACGTACCAGCGGGCGAGCAGGACGAGCGGCGCGTAGAGGCCGAAGCCGAGGATGAGCCACTCCAGGTGGTGGGCGTCGGGCATCGCCGCGAAGAGCAGCGGCAGCGGGGCGATGAGCAGCGCGAGGACCGCGAACACGCCGAAGGCGGCGCGGAGTTGGGAGCGCATCAGGGAGCGGACGTAGGTGTGGCCGAGGGTGGTCTGCTCGTCGATCTCGGTGCGTGGCCGGTAGTAGCCGGAGGTGCGGCGGACGCGGCGGGGCGGTCCGGTGACGACGACCCGGCGTTCGGAAGGGTCCTGGGGCATGGCTGGAAGGTGCCCCTCAGCTCGTGGGCCGGCGCATCAGCAGGTCCCGCAGTTCGCGGGCGTGCCGCCGGCTGACCTGGAGTTCCTCGGCGCCGACCAGGACGCTCACGGTGCCCGCGTCGAGGCGGAGTTCGCCGATGTGGCGCAGGGCGACGAGATGGCGGCGGTGGATGCGGACGAACCCGCGGGCGCGCCAGCGCTCCTCCAGGGTGGAGAGCGGGATGCGTACGAGGTGACTGCCCCGGTCGGTGTGGAGTCGGGCGTAGTCGCCCTGGGCCTCGACGTGGGTGATGTCGTCGACGGCGACGAAGCGGGTCACGCCGCCGAGTTCGACGGGTATGTGGTCGGGGTCGGGTTCGTGCACGGGTATGGGAGCGGGCACGGACGGGGCGCTGTCGCGGAGTTCGGCGGCGCGGCGGATCGCCTCGGCGAGGCGTTCCTTGCGTACGGGTTTGAGGACGTAGTCCACGGCCTTGAGGTCGAAGGCCTGGACGGCGAAGTCCTCGTGGGCGGTGACGAACACTACGAGCGGCGGCTTGGCGAACCCGGTGAGGAGACGGGCCAGGTCGAGGCCGTCGAGGCCGGGCATGTGGATGTCGAGGAACACGACGTCGATGGCCTCGGGTCCACCGGGGCCCGACTGCAACGCGCGGTTGATGCGGCGCAGTGCCTCGGTGGCGTCGCCCGCGCCCTCGGCGCTGCCGATGCGTGGATCCGCGTGCAGCAGATACAGCAACTCCTCCAGGGAGGGGCGTTCGTCGTCGACGGCGAGGGCGCGCAGCATGAAGGTGGAGTGTAGGTGGAATTCGTACGCGTGCACATGCGCCGGACGCGCAAGCCGTCGGCGGGCGCGCTGCCCGGTGGTCGCTGGATACAGTGCCCGGATGAACAGCAGGCCGGCGCCTTTCGACGAGCTGGACCGGAAGATCATCACCACGCTGATGGCGAACTCCCGTACGAGTTTCGCCGAGATCGGGGCGGCGATCGGGCTGTCGTCCACGGCGGTCAAGCGGCGTGTGGACCGGCTGCGCGAGTCGGGCGTGATCACCGGGTTCACGGCGACGGTGGAGCCGTCGGCGCTCGGCTGGCGTACGGAGGCGTACGTCGAGGTGTACTGCGAGGGCGCGGCGCCGCCGCGGCGCCTGGCGGAGGTGGTGCGCAACCATCCGGAGATCACGGCGGCGATGACGGTGACGGGTGGCGCGGACGCGCTGCTGCACGTACGGGCGACGGATGTGGGGCACTTCGAGAACGTGCTGGAGCGGATCCGCAGGGAGCCGTTCATCCGGAAGACGATCAGCTACATGGTGCTGTCCCACCTCCTCCCGGAAAGCCCGGAGGCGGGCGCTACCCACCCTGCGCCGAACAACACCTCGGGAAACGCATCAGATCTGCGTTGAGGGTGGCAAAGACGCAGGATTCCTGCGTGGACACGCAGTGGTTGTCGCTTGTCGGGCGTCGGGATCGGTTCCTACCTTGGTATCAATCCCACCCGACACCGCAGGAAGCGGAGGAACCCCTCTGTGCCCGAAAGCCGTGTGCCGCGATCCCGGCGCTTTCTCGTCTGTGAACCCAGACACTTCGCCGTGCAGTACGCGATCAACCCCTGGATGAACCCCGACACCAGGGTCGACGTGGATCTGGCCCAGGAGCAGTGGCGCTCGCTGATCAGCGCCTACCGCGCCCATGGCCACACCGTGGACACCGTGGAGCCGGTCGCCGGTCTGCCCGACATGGTGTTCGCGGCGAACTCGGCGGTCGTCGTCGACGGCCGCGTCTTCGGCTCCTCGTTCCACGCCCCCGAGCGCCGCCCCGAGTCGACCGCGTACGAGACGTGGTTCAAGTCGGCGGGCTTCGACGTGTACCGCCCCGAGTCGGTGTGCGAGGGCGAGGGCGATCTGGTCCCGGCCGGCCGCTGGATCCTGGCGGGCACGGGCTTCCGTACGACCCGTGAGGCCCATCACGAGGTGCAGGAGTACTTCGGGATGCCGGTGATCGGCCTCAAGCTGACGGACCCGTACTTCTACCACCTGGACACGGCGCTGTTCGTCCTGGACGAGACGAACATCGCGTACTACCCGGGGGCCTTCTCGCCGGGCAGCCGTGAGGTACTGGCGCGGCTGTATCCGCACGCGGTCGTGGCGACCCGCGAGGACGCGATGACGTTCGGGCTGAACTCGGTGTCGGACGGCCACCACGTCTTCATCGACCCCGGCGCCACGGACCTCGCCGCCGAACTGCGGCGCCACGGCTACCTCCCCGTCCCCGTCGACCTGTCGGAGTTCCGCAAGGCCGGCGGCGGCATCAAGTGCTGCACCCAGGAGATCCGCTCATGACCGCACCGACGACCACCGCCGCCGCCACGCGCACCTCCGCCGACCTGATCCGCGCCGAGGAGCCGGTCCTCGCGCACAACTACCACCCGCTGCCCGTGGTCGTGGCCCGCGCCGAGGGCGCCTGGGTCGAGGACGTCGAGGGCCGCCGCTACCTGGACATGCTGGCCGGTTACTCGGCCCTCAACTTCGGCCACCGCCACCCGGCGCTGATCGAGGCGGCCCACCGCCAGCTGGACCGCCTCACCCTGACGTCCCGCGCCTTCCACAACGACCGTCTGGCCCGGTTCGCCACCTCCCTGGCCGAGCTGACCGGCCTGGACATGGTCCTGCCGATGAACACCGGCGCGGAGGCCGTCGAGAGCGCCGTCAAGGTGGCCCGCAAATGGGCGTACGAGGTGAAGGGCGTCCCCGACGGCCAGGCGACGATCGTGGTCGCGGCGGACAACTTCCACGGCCGTACGACGACGATCGTCAGCTTCTCGACGGACGAGACGGCGCGGGCGGGCTTCGGCCCGTTCACGCCGGGCTTCCGGATCGTCCCGTACAACGACCTGGCGGCCCTGGAGGAGGCGATCGACGAGACGACGGCGGCGGTCCTCCTGGAGCCGATCCAGGGCGAGGCGGGTGTCCTGATCCCCGACGACGGCTACCTCACCGGCGTACGCGAACTGACCCGCCGCAAGGGCTGCCTCTTCGTCGCGGACGAGATCCAGTCGGGCCTGGGCCGCACCGGCCGCACCCTGGCGGTGGACCACGAGGACGTCGTCCCGGACATGGTCCTGCTCGGCAAGGCGCTGGGCGGCGGCATCGTGCCGGTGTCGGCGGTGGTCGCCCGCCGGGACGTCCTCGGGGTACTGCGACCGGGCGAACACGGCTCGACGTTCGGCGGCAACCCCCTGGCGGCGGCGGTCGGCCAGGCCGTGGTCGAGCTGCTGGAGACCGGCGAGTTCCAGCGCCGGGCGGCCGAGCTGGGCGTCGTCCTGCGCGACGGCCTGACCGGACTGGTCGGCAAGGGCGTGGTCGGCTTCCGGTCACGTGGCCTGTGGGCGGGCGTCGACATCGACCCGGCCATCGGCACCGGCCGGGAGATCAGCGAACGCCTGATGCGGTCCGGAATCCTGGTCAAGGACACCCACGGCTCGACCATCCGCCTGGCGCCGCCCCTGACGGTCACGGCGGAGGAGCTTCGGTCGGCCGTCGGAACCCTGGAGAGGGTCCTCGGGCAGGGCTGACACGGCAGCTGCGGGTCCATGGGGTTCGCCCCATGGACCCGTCTGCGCCGGTGAGCGGGGTCCGGTGCGTGCAGCCGCACGGCGCGGGACCCTGGAGAAGGCGCTCGGACAAGGCTGACACGGCAGCCAAGGGACCACGGGAGCGCAGGAAAACAGCGGCGCCACGGCGGCACCGGTGAGCGGAGTCCGGTGCGCGCAGGCGCAAGGCGCGGGACCCTGAAGAGGGCGCTCGGACAGAGCCGACCCGGCATTCACGGGTCCATGGGCTCGCCCGGTCCCGGCCCTGCGGGGTGAAGGCCCGGGCCACGGTCTGCCCGGCGGATCAGGGCGCAGGAAAGCAGCGGCGCCGGTGAGCGGGGTCCGGTGCGTGCAGTTGCACGGTGCGGGACGCTGGAGAGGGTGTTCGGGCAGGGCTGGCCGGTGTTCACAGGGCCATGGGGTTCGCTCCCTGGACCCGTGCGGGGTGAAGACCGGGGCAAGAGGTGGTAGACCACTCTCAGCGACAGAGAGGTCGGCCGTGGGCACTTACGAGGAGCAGCGCGTCGCCCGGCAGCGGTTCGACGTGGCCGACGCCGCGCCCGTGCTGCTCGACGCGCAGGGCGTCGTGACGAGCTGGACCCGTGACGCCCAGCGGCTGCTGGCGTACGCCCCCGGTGAAGTGGTGGGCACGCGGGTCGCGGGGCTGCTGACCGCCGAGGACGCCGAACGGGTGCCGGAACTCGCCGAGCGGTGCCGCAGGGACGGCGGCTGGGCGGGGCTGCTGACCGCCCGGCGCAAGGACGGGCGGCCCGTCCGGGTCATGGTGCGGATCACCTCGGCGCTGGAACCCGGGGGCCCCGCCCAGTGGCTGGTGCTGCTGTCGGAGATGGACGAGGCGCCCGGCTGGGACATGAGCCGTACGGTGCTTGAACAGCTGGTCGCGGGGTCCCCCGTCGGCATAGCGATCGTCGACCCGAGTCTGCGCTTCGTGTGGTCCAACGCGGCCCTGGAGCAGTTCGGCGGCGGACCCGCCAGGCACCGGCTGGGGCTCAGGCTGGCGGACGTACAGCCGGGCGTGAACGCCGAGGCGGTCGAGGCGCAGATGCGCGCGGTGCTGGAGACCGGGGAGCCGGTGGTCGGGTACGAGCACGTGGACCGGCTGCGTTCCGCGCCGCACCGGGAGACGGCGCACATGCTGTCGTTCACGCGTCTCGAGGACGACCGGGGCCATCCGATGGGCGTCTACTACACCGTCGTCGACGTCACCGAGCGGCACCGGGCCCGGCAGCGGCTCGCCCTGCTCGACCGGGCCGGCGAGCAGATCGGCCGCAGCCTGGACATCGTGCACACCGCGCAGGAGCTGGCCGACGTGGTGGTGCCGGCCTTCGCCGACTCCGTCGCCGTGGACCTGCTGGAACCGGTGCTGCGGGGCGCGGAGCTCCCGGCCGGGCCGCTGAGCACCACGGACCGGGTACTGCTGCGCCGGGCCGGCCACCAGACGGTGCACGACAGCGTCCCGGAGACCGTCGTCCGCGTCGGCGACGTGGCCGGCTACCGGGCCGGATCACCCCCGGTGCTCTCCCTGACCACCGGCCGGCCCTGGCGCGAGCCGCACCTCGACCCCCGTGCGGAGGAGTGGGCCACGGGCGGCCCCGGTGGCCGTGCGGCCACGTTCCTGGAGCTGGGGCTGCACAGTGTGATGATCGTGCCCGTCCGGGCGCGGGGCGTCACCCTGGGGATCACCACCTTCTTCCGCCGCCACCGCCAGGAACCTTTCGACGAGGACGACCTGAGCCTCGCCGAGGACCTCGTCTCGCGCGCCGCCGTCTGCGTGGACAACGCCCGGCGCTACACCCGCGAGCGCGAGGCCGCGCTGGTCCTCCAGCGCAGCCTGCTCCCCCACCGGCTGCCCGACCAGGACGCCGTGGAGGTGGCCGCGGAGTACCGGCCGGCGGACGAGCTGACCGGCCTCGGCGGCGACTGGTACGACCTCGTCCCGCTGTCCGGCGCACGTGTCGCCCTCGTCGTGGGCGAGGTGCCCGGTCACGGCATCGACGCCGCCGCGGCCATGGGCCGGCTGCGGACCGCCGTACGGACCCTCGCGGCCCTGGATCTGCCGCCCGAGGAGGTGCTCGCCCACCTCGACGACGTGGTCGCGACGGCGGCCCGCGAGGAGGGCGTCGGACCGGACGCGGCGGCGGCCGCCAGCACCCAGGCCGTGGGCTCGGGGTGCCTGTACGTCGTCTACGACCCGGTGGACGGGCAGTGCACCATGGCCGCCGCGGGCCATCCCGCGCCCGCCGTCGTGCTGCCCGACGGCACGGTCACGTTCGTCGACCTGCCCCAGGGGTCGTCGCTCGGCGCCGGCGGGCTGCCCTTCGAGTCGGTCGAGCTGGCCCTGGCGGAGGGCAGCACGCTCGCCCTGCACACCGACGGCCTGCTGGCCCGCGGGGAGGCCGGCGACGGAGCCCGGGACCGGCTGCGGCGGGCGCTGGAGCGGCCTGAGCCGTCGCTCGCCGTGCGCTGCCGGACCGTGGTCGACGCCCTGGTGCCCGCGCGCCCGAACGACGACGTGGCCCTGCTGATGGCCCGTACCCGGCTGCTCGGCGCCGACCAGGTCGCCGACTGGGATCTGCCCGCCGACCCGGCCGTCGTCGCCGACGCCCGCAAGGAGGCCACCCGGCAGCTCACGGAGTGGCGTCTGGAGGAGCTGGCCTTCACCACGGAGCTGGTCGTCAGCGAACTGGTCACCAACGCCATCCGCCATGCCACCCTGCCCATCCGGCTGCGCCTGATCAAGGACCGCTCGCTGATCTGCGAGGTCTTCGACGGTGGCGCCACGGCACCCCATCTGCGCCATCCGCGCACCACCGACGAGGGCGGGCGCGGACTGCTCCTCGTCTCCCAGTTCACCCAGCGCTGGGGCACCCGGTTCGTCCCAGAGGGGAAGATCATCTGGGCCGAGCAGTCCCTCACGGATCCACCGGTGTGACGCACGGGCCGGTACATACCGGGCATGACGTGGGAAACTGATGTGGCCCCGGTGTGAGGCGGGAACCATGAACGAGACGGCGACGATCCACTACGCGGCGGTGTTCCAGGCCCTGCCCGGCATGGTGGCGCTCCTGACGCCCGACCTGGTCTACGCGGACGCCAACGAGGAGTTCCTGCGGCTGGCCGGACGCAAGCACGAGGACCTGGTCGGCCGCCATCTGTTCGACGTCTTCCCCGACAACCCGAACGACCCCACCGCGACGGGCAGGCGCAACCTGGAGGCCTCGCTGCGCCGCGTACTGGCCACCGGCGAGCGCGACACCATGGCGCTCCAGCGCTACGACGTGGAGTGCCCCGACCGGCCCGGCGAGTGGGAGGAGCGCTACTGGAGCCCGGTCAACGCGCCGGTGCTCGGCCCGGACGGGCGGGTGGTGCTGCTTGTGCACCGGGTCGAGGAGGTCACCGAGCTGATCCGGGCCCGCGGCGGCCGGGGCGGCGGCAGCCGGGCCCGCGTGCTGGAGGCCGAACTGTACACACGGGCCCGCGAGTTGCAGGACCTCAACGACCGCCTCCGGCGCGCGCACGCCCGGGAACGCGAGGTCGCCCTCGCCCTCCAGGAAGCGATGCTCCCGGCCCGCCGGCAGGTGGGCCACCACCGGGCCGCCGTGCGCTACCGGCCCGCGGTGGGCGCGCTGAACGTGTGCGGGGACTGGTACGACCTGGTCGACCTGGTGGGCGGCGACCGTATCGGCGTGTCCGTGGGCGATGTGGTCGGCCACGGGCTGGCGGCGGCCGGTGTCATGGGCCAGCTGCGCAGTGCGCTCAGCGCCGCCTCCCGGGTCGCGGAAGGCCCGGCCCAGGCCCTGGACATCCTGGGCCGGTACGCCCATGTGGTGGACGGCGCCGAGTCGGCCACCGCCGTCACGACGTTCATCGACTTCGACCGCCGCACGATCACCTACAGCAGCGCCGGGCACCCTCCGCCCGCACTGGTCCACCCCGACGGCCGCGTGGAGTTCCTGGACCGAGCCACCGATCCCCCGCTCGACGCCCGCCCCGACCCGGTACCGCGCCCCCAGGCCGACACGACATTCACCGACGGCGCCACGCTCGTCCTGTACACCGACGGCCTGATCGAACGCCGCCGCGAGGACATCGACATCGGCCTGACCCGTCTCGCCGACTCCCTCGCCCGCCACCGGGCGGCGGAGCCCGAACGACTCGCCGACGCCGTCCTGTTGGAACTGCTGCCACCTGGTGGCGCAACCGACGACACCGCATTGATCGTCGTACGGCTGTGAGGGTGGCCGAGCGACGGCGGCGCGATCCGCCCGGTTCCGGCGGAACCCGCCTGCACATACACTGACGGCCCGACGCGAGCCCGGCTGACCTGCTAGAACGCGGCGGTTGAGCCGATCCCGACGGAGTGAGGAGCGACCCCCTTTGTTCTACTACGTGCTCAAATACGTGCTTCTCGGTCCGCTGCTGAGACTGGTGTTCCGGCCGCGGATCGAGGGGCTCGAACACGTACCGTCGTCGGGCCCCGCCATCGTCGCCGGGAATCATCTGTCGTTCTCGGACCACTTCCTGATGCCCGCGGTCCTCAAGCGGCGCATCACCTTTCTCGCGAAGGCCGAGTACTTCACGGGTCCCGGGATCAAGGGGCGGCTGACCGCCTCCTTCTTCCGCAGCGCCGGGCAGATCCCGGTGGACCGGTCCGGCAAGGAGGCCGGACAGGCGGCCATCCGCGAAGGGCTCGGGGTATTGAGCAAGGACGAGCTGCTCGGCATCTATCCGGAGGGCACCCGCTCGCACGACGGGCGGCTGTACAAGGGCAAGGTCGGGGTCGCCGTCATGGCCCTGCGGGCCCAGGTGCCCGTCATTCCGTGCGCGATGATCGGCACCTTCGAGGCGCAGCCGCCGGGCAAGGTGATCCCGAACATCCATCCCGTGGTGATTCGTTTCGGCAAGCCCCTCGACTTCTCCCGCTACCTGGGGATGGAGGACGAGAAGGCGGTGCTGCGGGCCATCACCGACGAGATCATGTACGCCATCCTCACCCTCTCCGAGCAGGAGTACGTCGACCAGTACGCGGCGGTCGCCAAGGCGGAGGAGACCGAGCGCAAGGCCGCAGAGAAGAAGGCGGAGAAGGAGCAGCGGGGCCGCAAGTTCCCGCGCATGCCGCTGAGTTGACCCCCTCGGCGCTCCCCTTCACGGCGGCGATCTGCTCGTAGCTAATCCCCTCCGAGCCTCGCGGTGTCAGCGGTTACCGTCGCTGCATGACACGAGCTGTGGTGATCGGGGCGACGGGACAGATCGGACGGGTGGCCGTGGGTGCGCTCGCCCGCGACGGGTGGGAGGTGACCGCCGTCTCGCGGGGCGGCGGGCGGGACGCGGACTGGCCGGAGGAGGTGCGGGTCGCGACAGCCGACCGGGCCGACGACGCGGCGCTCGCGGCGGCCGTGGGCGACGGATGTGACGTCCTCGTGGACATGGTGGCCTACGGGCCCGAGCACGCACGGCAGTTGGCCGGTCTCGCCGGCCGGGTCGGGTCGGCCGTGGTGATCTCCAGTCTGTCCGTGTACGAGGACGACAAGGGACGGAACTTCGACACGCAGAGCGAGCCCGACGGTTTCCCCGAGTACCCCGTGCCCGTCACCGAGGACCAGCGCACGATCCGCCCGGGCGAGAGTTCCTACAGCACCCGCAAGGCGGGCCTCGAACGTGAACTCCTCGCCGTCGCCGACCAGTTGCCGACCACTCTGCTGCGGGCGGGCGCGATCCACGGGCCGCACTGCCGTACCCCGCGCGAGCTGTACTTCGTCAAGCGCAACCTGGACGGGCGGCGCCGGCGCGTCCTCGCCTACGGCGGCGAGAGCCGTTTCCATCCGGCGAGCGTCCACAACATCGCCGAACTGGTCCGGCTGGCCGCGGCGCGTCCGGGTGCCCGGGCCCTCAACGCCGTGGATCCCGAGGCTCCGACGGTGGCGGAGATCGCCGCGGCCATCGATGCCGTGATGGGGGTCGAGGTGGAGACCGTCCTGGTGGACGGTCCGCCCCCGGCGCCCACGGTGGGTGACACACCGTGGTCGGTTCCGGTGCCCGTGGTGTGCGACATGTCCGCCGCGGAACGGGAGTTGGGCTACCGGCCCGTCGTCCGCTACGCGGAGAGCCTGCCGGAGACCGTCGCCTGGATCGAGGGCCGACTGGCCGGGCGGGACTGGCGGGAGGCGTACCCCAAGATGTACGAGACGTACGGCGACCTCTTCGACTACGCGGCGGAGGACGCCTGGCCCCAGTCGTGAGAAAGGGCGGCCGGGGAACCCCGGCCGCCCTTCACCTCGTACGGCAGACCGCTGCGACTACGGCTGCGGGGTGGCGTGCGAGGCGCAGGTCACGTCCGCCGCGTCCACCTTGCCGGTGAGCAGGTAGGTGTCCACCCGCGAGTTGATGCACGGGTTGACGAGCCCGGTCACGCCGTGGGAGCCCGCGTCCTTCTCGGTGATCAGACGGGAACCCTTGAAGCGCTTGTGCAGTTCGACGCCGCCCCCGTACGGGGTGGCCGCGTCACGTGTGGCCTGCACGATCAGCACCGGCGGCAGCCCCTTGCCGGACTTCACGTTCACCGGGGTCTGCTGCTTGACCGGCCAGGTCGCGCACGGCAGGTTCATCCAGGCGTTGGCCCAGGTGAGGAACGGATAGTCCTTGTGCAGCCGGGTGTTGTCGCGGTCCCACTTCTGCCAGCTGGTGGGCCACTTGGCGTCCGTGCACTCGACGGCCGTGTAGACGGCGTTGCCGTTCTCGGAGGCCGCGTTGCCCGCGGTGTCCGTGAGGTCGGGGGCCGCCGCGTCGACGAGCGCCTGGGTGTCACCCGCGAAGTACTTGCTGAACACGGTGGCGACCGGGATCCACGACGAGTCGTAGTACGGGGCGCCCTGGAAGAAGCCGATCAGCTCGGCGGGTCCGACGAGCCCGCCGATCGGGTTCTTCTTCGCGGTGGCCCGCAACTCCAGCCATTTCGCCTGGACTTGGGCCCGAGTGGTGCCGAGGTGGAAGACCGCGTCGTTCTTGGCGACCCAGTCCTGCCAGTCGTTCCAGCGCATCTCGAAGGCGACGTCCTGGTCGAGGTTGGCCTCGTACCAGATCTTCTCGCGCGACGGGTTGACGACACTGTCCGCGATCATGCGGCGGACATGGCTCGGGTAGAGCGTGCCGTAGACGGCCGCGATGTACGTCCCGTACGACACCCCGAGGAAGTTGAGCTTCTTCTCCCCCAGCGCGGCCCTGATGACATCGAGGTCGCGCACGGTGTTCGGGGTGGTCATGTACGGCAGCATCTCGCCGCTGCGCTCGTAGCAGCCCTCGGCGTACTCACGGGCCGACTTGCGCTGGGCACGCTTGTCCGCCTCGGAGTCGGGCACCGGGTCCGGCTTGGGCGCCTTCACGAACTCCTGCGGGTCGGCGCAGGAGATGGGCGCCGAGTGGCCGACTCCGCGCGGGTCGAAGCCCACGAAGTCGTACGCCTTCGACGCGTTGACCCACAGAGGGTTCTTCGTCGTGACCCGGCGCGGGAAGCGCAGCCCGGAGCCACCGGGACCGCCGGGGTTGTAGACGAGCGCGCCTTGCCGCTCCTCCTTCGTCCCCGTGTTGCCGATGCGGTCGACGGCGAGCTTGATCTGCTTGCCGTACGGCTTCGCGTAGTCGAGCGGCACCGTGACCCAGCCGCACTGGATCGGCTTCTCCAGACCCCAGTCGGCCGGGCAGTCCTGCCAGTCGATGCCGGCCTTCGCGGCCTTCGCGGCGGCGATCGTCGCGCCCCGCGTCTCACGGTCCTGGCCGTGCCGGGCGTCCGCACTGGCCGAGGGCGCCGCGACGGCGCCCGCTATCAGGGTCGCCGTGATGAGCGCTCCGGCGGACCCGAGCGCGGCGGCTCGTCTCGTCGGTCGTGTGGCACTCAAATGGGGCCTCCCCGTACGTAGTTGCTGTCGGTCGGTTGACGGGGACCGATCCTCGCGCTGTGGGAGACCTGTGAACAGGGGTGAGCGGCCTTCTTTGCCAATCCGATAAACGGTGACGGGAGTTCCGCTCAGCGGATGGCCGGGGATCAGTCGCTGTGGGGGGCTTCCAGGGCCGCCAGCGCCTCGTCCAGCACCCGTCGCAGGCGCAGGGCGTCCGGTGCGAGGGCGGTCACCAGTGCGACGGGCCCGGCGAGCGGCATGAGCGCGGCCCCCTCCCCCAGCATCCGCGCCTTCACCGGCGCGTCCACGAACTCCGGCCGTACGACGACGAGTTGGCCGAGGGCGCGATGTCCCGCCAGTACGGCGGGCCCGTCCCAGCCGCCCGGCGCTCCGGGGCCGCAGGCCAGCTCCTGGTCGAGGACGACGCGTCCCCCGACCCGCACCGTGAGACGGCTGCCGAGGCGTCCGGGTTCCTCACCGGAGCGTCCGAGCACCTGTTCCTCGCGGAACACGAGCCGGGCACCGGGCGCGAGCTCGACACGCGTGCCGACGTACAGCTCGCTGCCCTGGGCGCAGATCAACTGTTCGGGCAGCCAGCGGAGTTCGCCTCCGTCGGCAACGCGGATCCGTACGTCGTAGCGGGCCTCGCCCTTCGCCTGGCCGGGCAGGGCGATGGTGGCCGCGGCGGACGCGAGATGGAGTCGGGCGCCTTCCCCGACCTCCGCCTCGACGGTGAAGTGGTCGCCGCCGAGGGGGCCGCTCATGGCGCCGACCAGCATGACGCGGGCCTCGTCGCCGTGCGCGCGGATGCGGCGGAGGGCGAGCGGACCGTCCCCTTCAAGCACCGGCAGGTCGGTGCCGCCGCGGCCGTCGGCCCGGGCGGCGATCCGTGCGGTGGCCCGTACGCCGGCCGTCGTCATGCCGTCCACGTCGCGAGCTGCGCGCGCACCCAGAGGGCGACGTCCGTGACGCCGGCCTCGCTGCGGAGCGACTGGAAGACGACGGGCATCTCTCCGCGGGCCGCCTTGGCGTCGGCGGCCATCCGGCCGAGGTCGGAGCCGACGTACGGCGCGAGGTCGGTCTTGTTGACGACGAGCAGGTCGGCGGTGGTGACGCCGGGGCCGCCCTTGCGGGGGATGTCGTCCCCTCCGGCCACGTCGATGACGAAGATCTGCGCGTCGACGAGGCCCTTCGAGAAGGTGGCGGTGAGGTTGTCGCCGCCGGACTCGACGAGCACGATGTCGAGCGGGCCGACCTCGTCCTCCAGGTCCTCGACGGCTTCGAGGTTCGCGGAGATGTCGTCGCGGATGGCGGTGTGCGGGCAGGCGCCGGTCTCCACGGCGGTGATCCGCTCGGGCGGCAGCACGGCCTCCCGGAGCAGGAACTCTGCGTCCTCTCGGGTGTAGATGTCGTTCGTGACGACGGCGAGGGACAGTTCTTCGCGGAGGGCTCGGCAGAGGGCGGCGACGGTGGCGGTCTTGCCGGAGCCGACGGGGCCGCCCAGGCCGATGCGGAGGGCGCGGCGGGTGCCGTCGGGCCGACGGGCGTCGGCACTGACGGCTGCGCCGGCGTGGGCGTGGGAGTGGTCGAGATGCATGAGATACGGCTCCTGTTCTGGTCGCTGTGTGCTGTGGTGTGTCCCGGGATCTTGTTTCGCCCCCGCCGCCCCTACCCGTTCCCATCCCCTGGGGGCTCCGCCCCCAGACCCCCACTCCGACCCTGAACGGGCCTTGTCCTCAAACGCCGGACGGGCTGGATGGTGCCGGCCGAGGCTTGATCTTCAGCGCCGGCCGGGACATTTCAGCCCGTCCGGCGTTTGAGGACAAAGGGGGGTCTGGGGGCGCAGCCCCCAAGGATGGGACGGGTAGGGGCGGCGGGGGCGAAAAAACTACGACGCGAACAACCGCACCGCCCACCCCGCATGCCCCTCCGCCCCCACCTCCAACATCGGCGCGGAAGCCGCAGGCAACGCATCGACGTCACCCCCGACCGCCGCCTCCACCGCCCGATCCACCACCCGGTCCAGCTCCGGCGCCAACCGAGCCAACACCCCCGTCGCATCGAACGGATCAAGACTCAGCAACCGCACGACAGCCGACGCAGGCCCACTCACGCTCTCGTACACCGAGCAGTACGCCGCATCCTCCGGCCCCAACCCCGCCGCCCGAGCAGCCAGCCCCAACACCACCGGCTGATGCGCCCCCTTGGGGAACTCCCTCGCCAGCGCGTCCAGTTCGGCCGACGGCCACGTCGCCCGCGCCGCCCGCATCAACTGCCGCCCCAGCTTCCGCGCGGCGACCCGCAACGCCGGCGACGGCGTCCGGGCATCGGCCGCAGCGTCCAACAGCACGGGATCGACCCCACGCGCCGCAGCCGCCGCCAGCGCCGCAGACACCAGCCCAGCCGTGTGCAACCGCCCCCGGCAGAACTCCTCCAGGCTCGCCGCCCCGGTGATACGCCCCGCTTTCACCGCGACCTCGGCCCCGCCGGAGTGCGCGTGCCCCCCGGCGGGAAAGCGGCCGTCGGCCAGGACCAGCAACGCCGCCCTGCTCACTGGAACCGCCTCCCCATCAGAAGAGGAAGTAGCGCTGAGCCATGGGCAGTTCGGCCGCCGGAGTGGCCTCGACCAGCTCCCCGTCGATGTGCACGGCGAAACTGTCGGGGTTGATCCGTACCTCCGGACGCGCGTCGTTCTCCCGCATGTCGGCCTTGGTCACGGCTCGCGTGGACTCGATCGCCACGAACCGCTTCCCGAGCTGGAGCCGCTCCGGCAGCCCGTCCTCGATCGCCAACTGGGCTACGAAGTTGAAGGAGTTGGACGCCGGCGCCCGGCCGATCGCGCCGAACATCGGCCGGGGCAGGATCGGCTGCGGAGTCGGGATCGAGGCATTCGCGTCGCCCATCTGCGCGTACGCGATCTGCCCGCCCTTGATGACGAGATGCGGCTTGACCCCGAAGAACGCGGGCTCCCAGAGGACCAGGTCGGCGAGCTTGCCCGTCTCCACGGAGCCCACCTCCCCCGCGAGACCCTGCGCGAGCGCCGGGTTGATCGTGTACTTGGCGACATAGCGACGTACACGGTGGTTGTCGGCGCTGCCGTCGCCCGGCAGGGCTCCCCGGCGGCGTTTCATCACGTGGGCCGTCTGCCACGTGCGCATGATGACCTCGCCCACCCGGCCCATCGCCTGCGCGTCGGACGAGATGATCGAGATCGCACCCAGGTCGTGCAGTATGTCCTCCGCCCCGATCGTCGACGGCCGGATCCGCGACTCGGCGAACGCCAGGTCCTCCGGCACCGCCGGGTTCAGGTGGTGGCAGACCATCAGCATGTCGAGGTGTTCCTCGGCCGTGTTGACGGTGTAGGGGCGTGTGGGGTTGGTCGAGCTGGGCAGGACGTGTGGCTCGGAGACCACGGACATGATGTCCGGCGCGTGCCCGCCGCCCGCACCCTCGGTGTGGTAGGCGTGAATGCCCCGGCCCGCGATCGCCGCGAGCGTGTCGGCCACGAAACCGGCCTCGTTGAGCGTGTCCGTGTGGATGGCGACCTGGATGCCCGTCCGGTCGGCGACCGTCAGGGCCGCGTCGATGGCCGCCGGGGTCGAGCCCCAGTCCTCGTGGATCTTCAGGCCGAGGGCGCCGCCGCGGATCTGGGAGAGCATCGCGTCGTGCGAGACGGTGTTGCCCTTGCCGAGCAGGCCGAAGTTGAGGGGGTACTGCTCCATCGCCTCCAGCATCCGGGCGAGGTGCCAGGGGCCGGGGGTGACCGTGGTCGCCTTCGAACCCTCGGCAGGCCCGGTACCGCCACCCACGAGCGTCGTGACGCCCGACGCCAGCGCCTCGTCGGCGATCTGCGGGCAGATCAGGTGGACGTGCGCGTCGATCGCGCCCGCCGTCACGATCCGGCCGTTGCCCGCGATGATCTCGGTCTCCGGACCGATGACCAGGTCGGGGTGGATCCCGTCCATCGTGTCGGGGTTGCCGGCCTTGCCGATGCCGGTGATCCGGCCGTCGCGGATGCCGATGTCGGCCTTGACGATCCCCCAGTGGTCGATGATCACGGCACCCGTGATGACCGTGTCCGGGGTGCCATCTGCGCGCGTAGCGCGCGCCTGGCCCATGGATTCGCGGATGACCTTGCCACCGCCGAACACCGCCTCGTCACCGGCGAGACCCGGACCGCCGGAACGATCCTCCTCGATCTGGACGATCAGGTCGGTGTCGGCGAGCCGGATCCGGTCACCGGTGGTGGGGCCGAAAAGATCGGCGTACGCGGCACGCGAGATCTCAGGCATCGAGGGCACCTCCGGTCTCCCCGCGCAGCCCGGGCACGATGCGCGCGCCGGTGAGCGGAACGAGTTCTACGTCGACGGGGATCCCGGGCTCGAAGCGTACGGCGGTGCCGGCGGCGATGTTGAGCCGCTTGCCGCGCGCCGCCGCACGGTCGAACTCCAGGCCGGGGTTGGCCTCGGCGAAGTGGTAGTGGGAGCCGACCTGGACGGGCCGGTCGGCGGCGTTCAGCACGGTCATCGACGTGACCTCGCGGCCCTCGTTGTACACAACGGGGCCGTCGGCGAACAGGATCTCTCCGGGAATCACGGCAGCCCTCCCCTCAGACGATCGGGTCGTGGACGGTGACGAGCTTGGTGCCGTCCGGGAAGGTCGCCTCGACCTGGACGTCGTGGATCATCTCGGGGATGCCCTCCATGACGTCCTCCCTGGTCAGGATCTTGCGCCCGGAGGACATCAGCTCGGCGACCGTACGGCCGTCACGGGCGCCCTCGAGGATGTGCGAGGTGATCAGCGCGATCGCCTCGGGGTGGTTCAGTCTGAGCCCTCGCGCCCGGCGCTTCTCGGCCACGTCCGCCGCCACATGGATCAGCAGCCTCTCCTGCTCGTGCGGAGTCAGTTGCACGGCGTCCCACCTCACATCCTCGCTCCGGACCGTGCGGGGTCCGGTTGCCGATGCCACCAAAACCGCTGGTGGCGCGAATGGGCACGCTAGTTGGCCGGAGTTTCAAGGACGTTAACCGGCGCGTGATCCATCCCGGTCGCCGGAAGCGGGCCCGCCCATGCTCATCAGACCGCGAAGCCCCTCCTGGAGTACTTCGACCGGCGCGCTGCCGAAGAGGGCCATCTGCGCGACGTAGCCCTGAGCGGCCGCGATCATGGTCCGCGCGACACTCTCGGCCGGTACGTCGGCCCGCATCATCCCGGCTTCCTGGTACCGCTCGACCAGGCCCACCCACACCGTGCGGACCTTCGCGTACCCCTCGTTCAGCGCCTTCGACAGGTCGTCGTTGCGCAGGGTCTCGGCCCACACCTGGACGATCAGCCGGGGAAAGACGGCCGCCCCTTCCTCCGCCAGCCCCGGGCGCGACCCCATCATCCGGCCCATCACCTCCCCCACCATCACGTCCGGCGGCGGAGGCGGGCTCTGCCCCCCCGCGGCCTCGAAGGCGGAGCGGACCTCCTCCAGCACCTCGGTGACGATGGCGGCGATCAGCTCCTCCTTGCCGCTGAAGTAGCGGTAGACGGCCCCGGCGGAGAGGTCGACCGCCTTGAGCACGTCCTGCATCGACGTGGCGTGGAAGCCGTTGCGGGCGAAGCAGAGTGCCGCCCCGTCGAGGATCTGACGGCGTCGGGCGTCGAGGTGTTCCTGGGATACACGGGCCATGCCGTCAAAAGTAAAACGAACATTCCTTCTTGACAAGGGACGCCGATCGCAGGACGGTGGTGGCACACCTAAAACGAACGATCCTTCTTTTTAGGTCCACTCAGCCACACAGCCCACGTCGATTCGAGAGTCGAGGAAGAAGCCATGGGGCACCGCCGCCGCATGATCGCCGTAGTCGTCCTGGTCCCCGTCCTGGTCGCGCTGGCGCTCTGGGCCTTCGCCTGGCCCGCCGCCCGCACCGCGCCCCGCGACCTGCCGCTCGGCGTGGCGGGCCCGGCCGCCGCGGTCACCCAGGTCGAGCAGCAGCTGTCGGCCCACGAGGGCGCCTTCGAGATCCACCGGTACGCCGACGAGGCCGCCGCCCGGGACGCCATCGAGGACCGGACCGTATACGGCGCCGTGGTCGTCACCACCCAGGGCCCGAAGCTGCTCACCGCGTCGGCCGCGAGCCCCCTCGTCGCCCAGCTCCTCCAGCAGGCGGTGACCACCCAGGCCGAGCGGTCCGGCGCCCGGGTCACGACCGTCGACGTCGTCCCCGCCGCCGCGAACGACCCGCGCGGCGCCGCCTTCGGCGCAAGCGTGCTGCCGCTGGCGCTCGCCGGTGTGGCCGCCGGTGCGGTGGTCACCCTGCTCGGGCTGCGCGGGGTACGTGCGGCCGGCGCCCTGCTCGGGAGCGCCGTGCTGGTCGGTGTGGTCGCCGCCGCGATCACGCACAGCTGGCTCGGGGTGCTCACCGGCGACTGGTGGACCGAGGCCGCCGTGCTGGGGCTGACGGCGCTCGCCGTGAGCGGCGCGGTCGCCGGACTCGCCGCACTGCTCGGACCCGCGGGAATCGGCCTCGGCGGTCTGACCGTCGTCCTGATCGGCAACCCGTTCTCCGGGGCGTCCGGCGCCCCGCACCTCCTGCCCGAGCCGGCCGGCACGATCGGTCAGTGGCTGCCGCCGGGTGCGGGTGCCTCGCTGCTCCGCTCGGTGTCGTTCTTCGACGGCGCGGCGGCCCTCGGTCCCGCCCTGACCCTGACCTGGTGGGCGGCGCTGGGCCTGGGCTCGGTCCTGCTGGGCAGCGCGCTCAAGCGCCGCAAGGAGGACGGGAACAGCGAACCGGCGCCGGCCGCCGAGCGGGAACCCGCCCTGGTGAACTGACCGCCCGCGACGAAACCGACCGGGTGTCCCCGCCACAGCGGACGGGGGCACCCGGTCCCGTACGTCCACGTCCTGGCCGCGCGATCAGCGCGCCCCGGGCCCCCGGTGCTCCGCCGCGATACCGAACCGCTGTCGTTCGACGGGCGCGGCACCGACCTCCCGGACGCTGGAGACGGCGCTGACGACCTGCTCCTCCGCCGCGTCCAGCTTGTCCAGGCGTTCCAGGTCGGCCGCGGAGACCAGGGCGACGAGGGGCTTGCCGTGCCGCGTCACGACGACGCGCTCACCGCCGTACACCACCTTGTTGATCAGGTCGGCGAGTTCAGCCCTGGCTTGCGTCACCGGAATCTCGTAGGCCATGTGCTCCAGCGTAAGCGCTCCGCTTGGGGTGCGGCGAAGGGTTGTCGGTTCACTGCGGCGGCGCCGTGGCTGATCGCGCAGTTCCCCGCGCCCCTATGGGGCGCTGCCGAACCCTGGGCCGAAAAGCTCATGTGCCCTCTCGCGTCGATCTCTGTACGTCCTGTACATTTCTTACGGAAGCCATCGAGGAGGCGCGTCCCATGAACGACACCGACGAACCGTCAGCCCGCTATGTCCTGCCCGAGTTCACCGAACGCACCAGTGCCGGGCACCGGACGATGGATCCGTACTCGAAGCTGCTGGAGGAGCGGATCGTCTTTCTGGGGACGCCCGTCGACGACACCTCGGCCAACGACGTGATGGCGCAGTTCATGCATCTCGAATATCTGGCGCCCGACCGGGACATCTCGCTGTACATCAACTCCCCCGGCGGCTCGTTCAGCGCGATGACGGCGATCTACGACACGATGCAGTTCGTCACCTGCGACATCGAGACGATCTGTCTGGGGCAGGCGGCCTCCGCGGCGGCCGTGCTGCTGGCCGCGGGTACGCCGGGCAAGCGCAGCGCGCTGCCGGGGGCCCGGGTGCTGATCCACCAGCCCTCGCTGTCCGGGCCGATCCAGGGACAGGTGAGCGATCTGGCCATTCAGGCACAGGAGATGGGCCGGATCCGTACCCTGCTGGAGGAACTGCTCGTACGGCACACCGGACAGAGCCCGGAGCAGGTCGCCGCGGACATCGAGCGGGACAAGATCCTCGACGCGCAGGCCGCCCTGGAGTACGGGCTGGTGGACCGCGTCGTGCCCAGCCGCAGGTCCTCGGACCCCGCCCCCGGCACGAGGTGAGCCACCGATGCTTCCGCCCGAACTGCCTCCGCTGCCCGCCCTGACGCGCGCGGAGGGCGAGTTGATCGACCGTTACCTCGAAGTGGCCGATCTGCTCGGCCGTATCAACCCCGCCTATCACGGCGACACGTACCGCGGACTGCGGGCCGCGCAGGCTCTGGTCGCCAAGGCGGTGGCGCTGCGGGACGCGCTGGAGTTGATGCATCAGCGTGGCGAAGCGGAGGTGCATGCCCATACGCTGGCGCGTGCGCTGCGCGTTCTCGACGGGGAGCGCCGAACGGCGCGTGTCACCGTTCCGCGTGAGCCCGCCAGTTGACCCACCCGGTCGGCGGACCCGTATCGGGCGGGCCCGTCCCTCCCGGCGACGGACTGTCCGGAACGAGCCGGGGAGTGACTGGAAGTCATCCCCCGTTCGGCGTAGCGACATGTCCCCCGGTCGGCCCGTTCGGCTTGCGCGACGCGCGTAGTTGACAGCCGGAACCGCGATGTTTCCGTGCTGGTCCGGGGGTGCGCGACCCTCGCCCAATTGGCCCGAGGGTACGGGTGTCCACCCGAATGGGTCACGGGTGAGTAACGCCACAAAGCCCTGATTCCATTGGGATTTTCCTACTTCCATGAGCCAAGATCCCTTCCTGACGACAAGCCCCCGCCACAACGGTGGGGCGATCCGGGTGGACGCCGAGTCCTGCCGCCTCCCGGATGACCGGTCGACAGATGTGCATCGGCAGGAGTGGAGGACCCAGGCACGACGGGTCGCCGGGACGGTCACGCCATGACCGGGCCGAGCAGCCCTTGGGGTGAAGCCGCGTCAGCGGCCGGGCAACTTCGCCAGCCCGAATCCGACAGGTCATCCTTCACAGGCGGCTGACGAAGGGTTGCGCATGTCTGCGCTCAATCGTGTTCCGTCGATGATGTCCCGAGCCGGTACGGCCTCGGCCCTCACCCTCGCCGCCGTGGGCGGCACCCTGGTGATACCGGGAGTCGCGACCGAAGCCGCGGCAATCGCGCCGTCGACGAAGGCACTTCAGATCGCGGCCTCCAAGAAGGGCTCTCCGTACAAGTACGGCGCCACGGGACCGAACAGGTTCGACTGCTCAGGGTTCACGCTGTACTCGTACAAGAAGGCGGGCAAGAAGCTGCCTCGTACGGCGGCGGCCCAGTACAACAAGACCAAGCACATCTCCGCCAAGAGCCGCCGCGGCGGGGACCTGGTCTTCTTCCACTCGGGCTCGAACGTCTACCACGTGGGCATCTACGCCGGGAAGGGAAAGATCTGGCACTCCCCGAAGACCGGGGATGTCGTGAAGCTCCAGAAGATCTGGACGAAGAGCGTCTGGTACGGCCGGGTCAGCTGACCTCCCCGGGGCGGTACGGCGGTTTCCGGAGCCGCCGTCCCGCCCCGGGACCCGTAGCCCGTCAGCCCGTCACAGCGACAGCAGCGGCTCCAGCAGGAGCAGCGCCCCGAGGACCGTCAGCGCGGTGCCGGTGACCGCCTCGACGGCCCGGGCGGCCCGTGGCCGGCGCAACCACCGCCCCAGCCGGTCCACCAGAATTGCCACCGCCGGGAACCACACCAGGGCCAGCGCCACGATGATCAGCGCGAGCAGCAGTGTCCTGGGCAGGGCGGGAGCGCCCGCCGGCACGAACTGCGGCAGCAGACTCAGGAACGTGATGGGCGCCTTGGGATTGAGCGCGTTGGTGACGAAGCCCTGACGCATCGGCCGTACGGCGGCCCGCGCCTCGTCGGCCACCTCGGCCCGGCGCCCGCGCAGCGACCACAGGGTTCGCGCGCCGAGATACAACACATAGGCTCCGCCCAGCAGTTGCAGCGCGCGGAAGAGCGCGGGCACCGCCGTGAGCACGGCGGCGACACCGGCGACGGCCAGCGCGGTGTGCAGGAGCAGCCCGCCGGTGATCCCCAGCGCACACGCGACCCCGGCCCGCCGGGAGACGAGGGCGTTGCGCACGACGACGGTGAAATCTGCGCCCGGCATGGCGACCATGCCCGCGGCGACCCCGGTGAAGGCGATGAGCTGTGCGTCCATGGCGTCCAGCGTGCCCCGGCCCGGCCTTCAGCAGGTATGTCGAATATCCTGGGTCTGCCTTAAGCAGGTGTTAAGCCTTGGCCATCGCCTCCGTCCCTGGAGCCGCAGGATGTACGACCCCACACGCCTCGCCGCTCTCGTGGCGGTCGCCGAGGCCGGGTCCATCACCCGCGCCGCCGAGCGCCTCGGCTACTCCCCGCCCGCGCTCTCGCAGCAACTCGCCAAGCTGGAACGGGAGACGGGCACCGCGCTGCTCGTACGGCATCACCGGGGAGCCAGGCTCACACCGGCGGGCGAGCTGCTGGTGGCACGGGCCCGCCGGGTACTGGACGAGCTGGACCGCGCCCGGCACGAACTGTCACAACTCACCGGGCTGTCGGGCGGCACGCTCCGTCTCGGCACCTTCCAGACGGCCGGGATCCAGCTGCTGCCACCAGTCCTGAGCGCGTTCCGCCGGGCCCATCCGGACGTACGGCTGTCGGTCGCGGACTACGAACCGCCGGCCGGGGTGGCCGCCGTAGCCGCCGGGGAGGTCGATCTCGCACTCACGCACACCTACGAACCGGCCCCACCCGCGCCCCTACCGGGATCAGTCACCGCCGAGCCGGTCCTCGTCGAGGAGCTGGTCCTCGTGACCGCACCCGGCCATGTGCTGGCCGGGGAGGCGTCGAGGCTGCCGCTGGCCGAGCTGGCGGGCCAGCCGCTGGTCAGCATGGCGCCGGACCATCCGCCCCGCCAGGGCGTCGAGGCCGCCCTCGCCCGGGCCGGCGCGACCCCGTCGGTGCTGGTGGCGACACCGGGGTACGCCCTGGTGTGCGCGCTGGTCAGCGCGGGCCTCGGGGTGGCGGTCGTACCGGAGATGGTCGCGCGGACGGCGGTCACCCCGGTCGGCACCCGGCTCCTGGAACCCGGCGACCTGCGCCGCACGATCTCGGTCGTCCGCCGCACCGACGAGACAGCCCCGGCCGCCGACGCCTTCCGCGCCCTGCTGCGGGGCGCGTTCGGGCGGGCCCACGTCGGCGGGACCGGAGCCTAGGAACGAACCGATACCTGTCAGTTTGTCCTTACGGCTCCTGCTGGCCCGCCGCCGTGACCGGGGGCCTCGCCGGGGCCGTCCACGGGAGTTCGATCGACACCGTCTTGCCGCCCTCGCGGGTGGGGCGGACGCGGAGTCTGCCGCCCGACTCGGCGGTCAGCCAGCGGATGATGACCATTCCGCGGCCGTTGTCCTGCTGCACCGCGGCCGGCAGTCGCTTGGGGAAGCGCGGGTGACTGTCGGTCACCCCGATGCGCAGATGTTCGTCACGGTCGAGGGCGACGTCCACCGTGAAGGTGGGTGACAACCCGAAGGTGTGCTGTACGGCGTTGGTGGCGAGTTCCGAAACGATCAGACGGATGGTCTCGGCGACCTCACTGTCCCCTGGCAGACCCCATTCCGCCAGGACGTTGGCCACATATGCGCGGGCGGCGGAGACCGAGGCGGGATCGCTCGGCAGAGTGACGGATGCTTCCAGGTGGTCTGCCATGGCGGCGTCGTCCCTTTCCCACGGAACCGGAGCCCGACACGGAGCGGCTGGTTCGAGTACGGTCCCGGACTGGTGCTTCGCGCCAGACTGCCATTCCCGCGCCGGTCACGGGGTGCGATCCACCAAGATATGCATATATCTGTCGCTCGAAGCGGTGAACTCTGCGACCCCAGAGCGTATTTGGGCGGCTCATTAGGAGTAAGGAGTGGCCCATGCAGTACGGACCCGCCGTACGCCGCCGAAAACTGGGTGCCGAACTGCGCGCGCTGCGTGCCCGGGCCGGACTCACAAGTGGCCAGGCGGCCCGTCTGGTGGGCTGGCACCAGTCGAAAGTCAGCCGTATCGAGACCGGCGCGAGCGGGGTGAAACCCGCGGACGTCCGGTTACTTCTCGATGCCTACCAGGTCCCGGAGGGCGAGTCACGCGAACTGCTGCTCGTACTGGCGGGCGGTGAGGACGGCGGCCGGCACCACTGGTGGCACGCCTACCGTGGTGTACTCCCGCCGACCTACCGGGACTTCATCAGCCTGGAGTCGCAGGCCAGCACCATGCGCACGCTGGAGACCTCGGTGGTCCCGGGGCTGCTGCAAACCCGGGAGTACGCCCGCGCGGTGACCCGGGCGGCCGTGGACGGCCTGGAGGAGACCCGGCTCGACGCCCTGGTCGAGGTGCGGCTGGCCCGGCAGGACGTGCTGCGTTCGGATCCGCCGCTGGCGCTCAGCGCGGTCCTCGACGAGGCGGTGCTGCGCCGTGAAGTGGGTGGCCCAGAGGTGATGACGCGTCAGCTGGAACGGCTCCTGGAAGCGGCCCATCTGCCCCAAGTGAGGCTCCAGATCCTGCCGTTCACCGCAGGGGCTTACACCGGCATCACCGGCCCTTTCGTTATCTTCTCTTTTCCGAGCACTTCTGACCTGGATGTGGTTGTTCTCGACCAGATGATGAGTAGCCTCTACCTCGAACGGAAAGAAGACCTCCAGGCCTACAGCGAGGCCTTCAACACCCTTCAGATCCACGCCCTTTCGCCCGAGGATTCGTTGGATTTCATCGCCGGTCTACAACACGGCGTGTAAGGAGGCACCATGACCGCACTGCCTCGGAACGTCCTGTCCGTCGTCGAACCGCCCGGTGTGCAATGGCTGCGCAGCAGCTACAGCACCGGCGCGAACAACTGTGTGGAGACGGCCCGTCCGGACGCGGAAGCCCGGTCCGGACTGTTCGTACGCGATTCCAAGAACGCCACCGGGCCTGTCCTGCTCTTCTCCCCCGAGAGCTGGGCGGGTTTCCTCACCGCGTTCAGGTGATCGCCCTAGGACGCACGGCCGCGGTCCGCCGACTCACGGTCGCGTGTCACTGATCAACGGTTTTCCCGGTGATCTGCGGTCTGTTGTCGCGGATCACCCGTACCGCCCGTGCGATCTGCTCCTCGGACAGGTCCGCACGGGCGGTCAGCCGCAGCCGGGACACTCCGTCGGGCACGGACGGCGGGCGGAAGCAGCCCACGCCGACTCCGGCGGCCCGGCAGTCGGCCGCCCAGCGCACGGCCCCCTCCGGGGACGGCGCGCGCACGGAGACGACGGCGGCGTCCGGTCGTACCGCCGACAGCCCCTGTGCCGTCAGCCGGGTGTGCAGATCGCGCGCCACGGCACGCGCGCGTGCGGCCCGTTCGGGCTCGCGGCGCAGCAGCGTGAGGGCGGCGAGGGCCGCGCCCGCCGCCGCCGGGGCGAGCCCGGTGTCGAAGATGAACGTACGGGCCGCGTTGACGAGGTGCTCGATCACCGGAGCGGGTCCTAGGACCGCACCCCCTTGGCTCCCCAGCGACTTGGACAGCGTGACGGTCACGACGACGTCCGACGCCCCCGCGAGCCCGGCCGCGTACGCGGAGCCACGTCCGCCGTCCCCCAGAACCCCCAGCCCGTGCGCGTCGTCGACGACCATCCCCGCACCGAACTCCCGGCAGGCGGCCGCAAGTCGATCGAGCGGTGCCGCGTCCCCGTCGACCGAGAAGACCGTGTCGGACACGGCCACGGCGGGCCCGGTGTGGGTGCCGAGCGCCTTGCGGACGGCATCGGGATCGGCGTGCCCGACGACCTGGGTCGTGCCCCGGGCCAGCCGGCAACCGTCGATCAGCGAGGCGTGGTTGCCCGCGTCCGAGACGACGAGGGAGCCGTGCGGTGCGAGCGCGGTGACGGCGGCGAGGTTGGCCGCGTAGCCGGAGGAGAAGACGAGGGCGGCCTCGAAGCCGCAGAAGTCGGCCAGTTCGCGTTCGAGTTCCGCGTGCAGCTCGGTGCTGCCGGTGACGAGCCGCGACCCGGTGGCCCCGCCGCCCCAGCGCCGGGCGGCCCGGGCGGCGCCCTCGGTGACCTCGGGGTGCCGGGCGAGGCCCAGATAGTCGTTGCTCGCGAGGTCGAGCAGCGTCGAGTCGGCGGGCCGCGGACGCAGGGTCCGTACGAGTCCGGCGCGCCGACGCGCCTCGGCCTGCTCGTCGATCCAGCCGAACGCCATGGGTCCTCCGAGCACACACAGGTTTGTAGGCAGTGGACAGACCCTAGCGGGCCCCTCCAGCACCCATGATGTGGCAATACCCACAGCGGGTTTTATCAAGCAATGAAAAAGACCAGGTCAGAGACTGCATCACGTCCTAGACCGAAGATCGTTTCTCACAGTCTGTCGAGCAATGCTCAAGACCTGGAGCCGGACTCCTCTCCACAGGCAGAGGGCCCCGTGACCGTGCATCTGCCGGAGTACGTCGCACATTTCCACGCTGACGTCATGATCGTGACCTGAGCCGTCCGTACGGCCGCCTCTCCCTCACCACGCGAGCCGCCGAGCTCCTTCCCGAGACCGGGGACCGTGCGGGGAGCTGGGGCTGCGAACTGCTCATCGGATGTCGGGCCATCGAGCCCTCCTATGGCGACTACTCGGGCTACTCCGGCGGACCGGTCGTCAAGGGTCTCCCCGAGGACCAGGAGCCCGTGATCGTGGGCATCCTCCTGGAACAGGTCCCGGACCGGGCCGCCGCCGACCGGGCCGCCAACGTGCTCTTCGCTGCCACCATCGGAGAAGCCATGAGCCGCTTCGACCAGTTCGACGTGGAGCATCTGATGGATGTGGTCCATCCGGCGAGCTCGCTTTCCCAACAGTCCGTACATGGCCAGGAGTTGACGGTCGCTGTGGCAGCCGCTTCGGCGGAGTCGTGGTTCGAGCGGATCGATGAGTGGTCGCAGCGCAGGCTGCTCGATCCGTCGCAGGTCGCCGAACTCAGGTTCATCGCCGCGAAGGCGGCAATGGAGCGTCAGCTGCGTGGTGACGACGCATGACCGATCTCTGGCAGGAGGCCATCAACCGGGCTGAACTCGCCCTTCGCGGAGACACCGGCGCCCGCCGCAGTGCGGCTTCGGCCGTGGTGGCGCTGAGCGAGGTCCCCGATCTGTTTCGGCGGCCTCATCCCGGTCGGGATCTCGCCTATCTGGTGGCTCTGCTCGAAGCGCTCGGCTTGGCCGAAGAGTCACGCACCCTGCTACGGGGCCTGGTTTCCCAGCTTCAGCGGGATCCGATGTCGCTCGCGCTGCCCGGGGACGTGCGCAACGAGCTGGCGGTTGTTCTGGCCGACCGGGGTCTCGTCCCAGCCGCGTCCGACGTCCTGTCGCCGGCCGTCGGGGTGGCGGCGCACAGTCACGCGGGCGGTGCCGCGGCCCGGAGCCTGGCCAATCTGGCGTCGGTCAAGTTGCGGGTGGGGGACCTGCCCGGGGCCGCGAGCGCGGCCGAGGAGGCGTTGGGTCTTGATGCTCGTGATGACTCCCTCCATGAACAGGAACGGCTGGAGATCCGGCTCTTGGCGGAATCGGTGCTGGCGGAGACCGCCCGCCAGCGGGGACGTCACGCCGAGGCGGATGAACGGGTGCATGCCGTCGCCCGTGAGGCGCGCGGGCTGGTGCGGCTTCTTGGCGGCGCCCATCCGAAGTCGCTCTCCGCGCTGATCACCGTGGCCCGGGCCGAGTTCGGATCGGCCATGGCCGCGCAGGACCGCGATCGGTGGGAGCGGGCCGCCGATGTCCTTGCGGTCGCTGCCCAGAAGGCATCCGCGGCACTCGGGTCACGCCACCCCTTGTCCCGCTCCGCGCTGGTCAACCTCGCCACCGCGGAGTTCGAGGCGGCTCAGGCCCTGGACGATGAGCGTCGCCTGGAGAGAGCGCGACTCATGCTCGTGGCCGCGGCCCAACACGTCGAGGAGGAACGGCGTACGGCCCCAGCGCCTGTGCCACTGCCCTCCTCGGGGACCCGGGCAGGCGATCAGACGTTGGCTCGGGGGATCGCAACCGTGCAGGAGTCTGCATCCCCTACTCCCGAACAGCGGCACGTGCCAGACGAGGCAGAGCCCCTGCGCTTCAGCGTGCTCGGACCGGTGCGCGCCTGGCGCGGCGACGGGCAACTTCCCACCGGGTCCCCGCAGCAACGGGCCCTGCTGGCCGTCCTGCTGTTGCGCGCGGGCCGCACCGCGACCGCGGCCGAGCTGATCGACGCCCTGTGGGGCGAGGAACCGCCCTCGCGGGCACTGGCAGCGGTACGGACGTACGCCTCCCGGCTGCGGAAGGTGCTCGGCTCCGGGGTCCTGTTCAGCCAGACGGGCTGCTACGCGATCCGCGGGCTGCGCGACGGGGCGCTGGACCTCTCGGCGGCCCAGGCGCTGGCCGCGGATGCGGAGAAGGCGAAGAACGCCGGGGACCTGTTCCACGCACGTGACGTACTGAACTTCGCGCTGGACCTGTGGGACGGGGAGCCGCTGGCGGGCGTGCCGGGCCCGTACGCGGAGGCGCAGCGGGTGCGGCTGGAGGAGTGGCGTCTTCAACTCCTCGAATCCCGCCTGGACATGGACCTGGAGCAGGGCTGCCACGCGGAGGCGGTCAGCGAGCTGACCGCGCTCACGGCGGCCCATCCCCTCCGCGAACGCCTGCGCGAGCTGCTGATGCTGGCGCTGTACCGGAGTGGCCGCCGGGCCGAGGCGTTGGCGGTGTACGCGGACACGCGCCGCCTGCTGGCGGACGAACTGGGCGTCGACCCGCGCCCCGGCCTGCGGGACCTGCAGCAGCGCATCCTCCGGGCCGACCCGATCCTGGCGGAACCGTCGGCACCACCGGCCCCTGGACCGGCAGCCGTCCAGGTGCGCCCGGCGCAACTCCCGGCGACGGTCGCGGACTTCACCGGCCGGGTGGCCTTCGTATTGGAACTGAGCGAGGTCCTGGCATCGGCCGAGGGCCGCGTCGTGGCGGTGTCAGCACTGGCCGGCATCGGCGGCGTGGGCAAGACGACCCTCGCGGTGCACGTGGCCCACCAGGCACGAACCGCCTTCCCCGACGGCCAACTGTACGTCGACCTCCAAGGCGCGGGCTCCCGCGCGGCCGAACCGGAGACCGTACTGGGCGCGTTCCTGCGGGCGTTGGGCACCCCGGACTCCGCGATACCGGACTCCCTGGAGGAACGGGCCGCGCTGTACCGGTCGATGCTGAACAGGCGGCGGATGCTGGTGCTGCTGGACAACGCCAAGGACGTGGCACAGGTACGGCCCCTGCTGCCGGGCACGGAGGGCAGTGCGGCGCTGGTGACGGCGCGCGCGGATGGTGGACCTGGGAGCCCACCTCGTCGACCTGGACGTGATGTCTCCCGAGGAGGCGTTGCAGCTCTTCACGAAGATCGTCGGCGCGGAACGGGTGGCCGCCGAGCGGAAGTCGGCCCTGGACGTGGTCGCGGCCTGCGGCTTCCTGCCCCTGGCGATCCGGATCGCGGCGTCCCGGCTCGCTGCCCACCGGACGTGGACGGTGTCGGTACTCGCGGCCGAACTGGCCCACGAGCGACGCCGGTTGGACGAACTCCAGGCCGGCGATCTGGCCGTGAAGGCGACTTTCGAGCTGGGCTACGGCCAACTGGAGCCCGCACAGGCACGCGCGTTCCGCCTGCTGGGCCTCGCGGACGGCCCGGACATCTCCCTCGCGGCGGCAGCGGCCGTACTGAACCTGGAGACGGAGGAGACTGAGGACTTGCTGGAGTCCCTGGTGGACACGTCGTTGCTGGATTCGGCGGCGCCGGGGCGGTATCGGTTCCATGATCTCGTACGGCTCTTCGCACGTGCTCGTGCGGAGCGGGACGAGCAGCCTCCGAGTGAGCGGGAGGCGGCCATGTCCCGGCTGCTCGACTTCTACTTGGCCACCGTCGCGGGGGTCTATCTGATCGAACGTCCCGGAGACCGGTTCGTGGATTACCTGGAGCGGACCTACCACCCCGGCCTGACCTTCCCCGACCGTCACACCGCCCGGGGCTGGCTGTCTACCGAGGCGATCTCCCTGCTGGCCTGCGTACGTCAGTCAGCGCGGCCCGGGACTCTGCGGCGTGCCGTCGACCTCTTGTGGGCCACGGTCGACCTGGCCGAGTCCGGGGCCGACTCCAAGGAGTACGAGGCCGTCGCCGTGCTGCTGCGGAAGGTGGCGAAGGAGGCTAGGGACACTCGTTCCGAGGCACGGGCGCGCGTGTGTCGGGCCTTCATCCGCCACATCTCCGGCAACAGCTTCGACGTGGCAGGCCAGGAGGCCGACCGCGCCGCCGCGTTGGCCGCAGAGGCAGACGACCCACTGACCACCTGCTGGTCTTCGAACATCAGCGGTGCGGTGGCGATGTACCGGAACCGGTACAACGACGCCGAGGCACACTTCACTCGCGCCATCGAGAATTTCCGTGCGTTGGAGGACCGCCTGGGTGAGGCAAGCGCCCTGTGCAACCTCTCGCGCATCCACCTGGCCACCGGACACACACGGACCGCCGTGACTCTGGCTCGGCAGAGCACGGAGATCTACGACTCCATGGGCAATTCCATGCGTGGCGCCGACGCTCGCTACGTCCTGGGCCTGGCTCTCACTCGGAGTGGAGATCTCGACTCCGCGACCATTCGACTCCTTGAGGCACTGGAGGTCTTCCGTGAGAGCCACCAGCGGCTATGGGAAGGCATGGCCCTGTTCCGCCTGGCCGAGGTCGACATCGCCGGTCAGCACTACGCGCAGGCGGCCGCGAACGCCGAGGCGGCACTGACCGTGCTGCACGGCATTGGTGGCGAGTGGCGGCACGCCACCGTCCTCACCGTGCTCGGACGCGCACTCACCGGTGTCGGCCAAACGGACCGCGCCCGGGTGTGCCAGCAGGAGGCTCTACGCATCTTTGAGGAGGTAGGAGACTCCGTTGCTCAATTCCGGATGGCCGGTCAGGCGGTGAGCCAGTAGGCCAGGCGTTCGAGGCGGCTGACGCGGGGGCGTGCGGGGGTGTCGGTCCAGTGGGCGTCGAACCGGATGATGTTGATCACGGTGGCGGAGAAGGCGTGTTGGAGGCTGACTTTGGCCAGGCCGCGGTAGCGGGCCCGGCGGATCCCGGTGATGTCCAGGGCCTGGTTGACGGTGCCCTCGATCCCGGCGCGCAGGACGTACTTGGCCCGCCACGCTTCGGTGTCCTGCTCCTTGCGGGCCGCGGCAACTCTCTCGTGGATCTCTTTCGGCCGCAGGGTGAGCATGCGGTTGCCGCGGACGGCGGCGGTGCAGAGGGTGCGGGCCGGGCAGGCGCGGCAGTCGGCCTTGGCGAATTCGATCACGATGGCGTCGCGTCCGTGCTGCTTGACCGGGTGCCAGCCGGTGCTGCGGTGTCCTTGGGGACAGCGGACCTGACGGGTTGTCCAGTCGATGCGGAAGGCGCTCTTGTCCAAGCCGTCCGCTGCCTTGGCTTGCCGGGAGTGGTCCGCGAGCAGCGGGGTGACCATGGCGATGCCTTCGGCCGCGGCGGCGGTGACCAGGTCCGCCGAGGGGTAGCCGGAGTCCAGGTAGTGCTCGCTGGGGGCGATGCCGTGCTCGGCGAGGCGCTGCTGGATACCAGTGGTGGCCTTCACGTCCGGCACGGTGGCGTCGGTGGTAGCTACGTCCGTGATCAGGTTCGGCATCCGGCGGCCGTGCCGTTCGGCTCCGGCTCCGGCTCCGGCTCCGGCTCCGGCTCCGGCTCCGGCTCCGGCTCCGGCTCCGGCTCCGGCTCCGGCTCCGGCTCCGGCTCCGGGGAGAGTGTCGCAGCTCTCCGTCAGATGGATCTTGTATCCGCACCAGAACAGGTCATCGCCCTTGGCCGCCCAGCGGGCGTCGGTGTCGTAGGGCGAAGCCAGGCGGCATCTGCCGGGCGGGACGCCCTCGCTGTCGGCGTCCCGCTTGATGATCACCTTCCGTCCCCGCGTGTCGGTGCGTCGGTAGTAGGTCTGCACCAGGACCTGGCGAAGGACGGCCACGGCTTCGATGTCGCGGATCCAGGCGGGGGCGGCGGGCGACCAGGCGGCCTGGCAGAGCGCGTAGCCGTCCTGGGCGAACACCAGCGCCAACCGGTCACGCTTGGTCTGGGATTCCGCATGGTCCAGCCGTTGAACCTGGGCCCGTAGCGGTGGGCGAACTCCGCCACGTCGATCTCCCCGGCCAGCCAGGCGGGGGCGGCCACGGCGAGGGCCTCCAACGCGGCGCGGACGCTCTCCCCGGCCAACTCCAGGCGGTTGAGGTCCCGCACGGCGCTGATGACGTGGGTGGCCTCGGTGCGCTGCTTACCACCTGCCCCGATCAGGCCGACATCGCGACAGTGAGCGACCAGCCGGTCGAACACCGCCCGCTCCAGGCCGTGGCCGACCAGACGGGTGCGGAACCTGGTCAGCACAGTGTGGTCGAAGCCGGTATCCGTCAGCTCCGCCCCGATCGCGTACTTCCAGTCGATGGCCCGCACCGCCATCGCCGCTGCCTGCCGGTCCGTCAGGTTCTCCGCGAACTGCAGAACCGTGACCAGCGACAACACCGCGGGCGACATCCCCGGGGCTCCGCGCACGCCGAAGGCATCGACGAACGGCTCGTCGGCGAACACCTCCGCGAGTCGATCACGCACCCGGATCGGCAGACTGCCTTTCGGGAACGCTGCACGCGCCACGGCTGCGGTCTGCTCCGGCACCGCGGGCAGGCCCTTGGACGGCAGAGACATCGATTCCACCCCCGCGGCCATTCGACGGGCTACCAGCCACGGAAGCGATCATGCCGTCAACACAGCGTCCCTCGCAGAGAGTTGAGCAACGGAGTCATCGACCGGCTCAAAGCCCTGCCGAGCCCCGGCTGACCAACCACACCGACCAACCCAACGATCCGCACCACCACACCGGAGCAGTGGAACCCGGCGCCCACCCGACGCGACACCCGGGCTGTCGGCCTACCCACTCTCAGCCACCGAAAGCGAAACGGTCCGCCGACTGTCGGCAGGCCGTCAAGAAAGATCGAGGCTAGAGCTGTTCGGCCCTTCGAGGAACTCGTCGTCGCGGGCGAGGTCAGGCACTTCGGCCTGTCCGAGGCCAGAGTGTCGGATCAACCGCCTCAACACCTATCCGAGCCCTTCCCGAGCAAGCCGCGAGAGGTGGTGCGGAAAGATATAAACGCCGATCTTCCTCGACTCGAAGGTGCAGAAAATGACTTCCAGCGAAAACATCGACAAGACCGCTGTTCTCGGAATCCTCCGCCTGGGTTTTGGATGTGCCCCGGCCGCCTTCACCGAAGCCGGCGTGGAGCTGGGACTGTTCGACGCGATGACGGATTCCCCCATGAGCGCCGCGGAACTCGCCGTCGCCGTCGATGCCGATGCCGACGCTTTGAATCGGCTGCTCCGGGCGCTTGTCTTCACCGGCGTGGTGGAGCGGGCCGGGGCGGACCTCTATGGGCACACCCCGCTGTCCCGGCAGCTGCGCTCCGACGTTCCGGGTGATTCCGGATATCTGATTCGCTGGGGCATGACGCGCATGATGAACGAGATCATGCGCCACACCGCGGACACCGTCCGAAAGGGATCCACCCTTTTCGAGCAGGTGTACGGCAAGCCGTTCTACGACTACCTCTCCCAGGACGACCTTGAGGCTGCGGAGATCTTCAACCGCGCGATGATCGGCAACTCCGGACGGGTCAGCAGCGATATCGTCCAGAAGATAGATCTCACGCAGGCCCGGACTCTCGTGGAAATCGGCGGGGGCCGTGGCCGTCTCATCAAGGAGATCCTGGAGGAGAATTCTCACCTCAATGGTGTCCTGCTCGATCTCGATTACGTACTGGACGACGTGCTGACGGAACTGCGCCCCGGCGGCGAGCTGTCGTCCCGGATCCAGCTCGTTCCCGGCGACGCCCGCAAGAGCGTCGACGTCAAGGGCGACGTGTACATCCTCAAGAACGTCCTGCACATGTGGGACGACCAGACCGTCGTCGACACCCTCCGCAACGCGGCCGAGGCGGCGGGGCCGAGCGTACCCATCTACATCATCGACGTGGTGCTGGAGACGGGTGGAGAGACCGACGACGCCAGCAGCTACATGGACATGCTCATGCTCCTCATCATGGACGCCAAGGAGCGAAGCATCAGCGAGTGGACCAACCTCTTCGACCAGGCGGGACTGGACATCGTGGCTCAGACCCGGCTGAGCGACGGTCACTTGACGATGCTGGAGGGTCGGGCCCGCTGAGCGTGCCCCCCTGGCTCGAACGCTGTGGTTCCGGCACACAGCCCCACTTGGTCCTCGTCCGCCGGATGGGGACCAAGTTCTGTTGACGTTGAGTCACCTCATTGCCTCCTCCCCTCCTTGGAGAAACGTCATGTCCCGTCGTCTGTTCACCTCGGAGTCCGTGACCGAAGGTCACCCCGACAAGATCGCTGACCAGATCAGCGACACGATCCTCGACGCGCTTCTGCGCGAAGACCCCACGTCCCGCGTCGCTGTCGAGACGCTGATCACGACCGGTCTGGTGCATGTGGCCGGCGAGGTCACCACCAAGGCCTACGCTCCCATCCCGCAACTGGTGCGCGACAAGATCCTGGAGATCGGCTACGACTCCTCGAAGAAGGGCTTCGACGGCGCCTCCTGTGGCGTGTCGGTGTCGATCGGTTCGCAGTCGCCGGACATCGCGCAGGGTGTGGACACGGCGTACGAGAAGCGGGTCGAGGGTGCCGCCGCGGGTGAAGAAGGGGACGAACTCGACAAGCAGGGCGCCGGCGACCAGGGCCTGATGTTCGGCTACGCGACGGACGAGACCCCGGAGCTGATGCCGCTCCCGATCCACCTCGCGCACCGTCTCGCGCGCCGTCTGTCCGAGGTCCGCAAGAACGGGACGATCCCGTACCTGCGCCCCGACGGCAAGACCCAGGTCACCATCGAGTACGACGGCGACAAGGCGGTCCGGCTGGACACGGTCGTCGTCTCCTCGCAGCACGCGAGCGACATCGACCTGGACTCGCTCCTGGCTCCCGACATCCGCGAGTTCGTCGTGGAGCACGAGCTGAAGGCTCTCCTCGACGACGGCATCAAGCTGGAGACCGAGGGCTACCGCCTGCTGGTCAACCCGACGGGCCGGTTCGAGATCGGCGGCCCGATGGGCGACGCGGGCCTCACCGGCCGCAAGATCATCATCGACACGTACGGCGGCATGGCCCGCCACGGCGGCGGCGCCTTCTCGGGCAAGGACCCGTCCAAGGTCGACCGCTCCGCGGCGTACGCGATGCGCTGGGTCGCGAAGAACGTCGTCGCCGCCGGTCTGGCCTCGCGCTGCGAGGTCCAGGTCGCGTACGCGATCGGCAAGGCCGAGCCGGTGGGCCTGTTCGTGGAGACCTTCGGCACGGCCAAGGTCGACGCCGACAAGATCGAGGCCGCGATCACGACGGTCTTCGACCTTCGCCCGGCCGCGATCATCCGCGACCTCGACCTGCTGCGCCCGATCTACGCGCAGACGGCGGCGTACGGCCACTTCGGCCGCGAGCTGCCCGACTTCACGTGGGAACGCACGGACCGCGTGGACGCGCTGCGCAAGGCCGTGGGGGTCTGACATGCAGATCGCAGTCACCGGTTCCATCGCCACCGACCAGCTGACGACGTTCCCGGGCCGCTTCAGTGAGCAGCTGCTGCCCGACCAACTCGCCAGCGTGTCACTGTCCTTCCTGGTGGACGACCTTCAGGTACGCAGGGGCGGTGTCGCCGCGAACATCGCCTTTGGCCTCGGTCTGCTGGGCTTCGCCCCTGTGCTGGTCGGCGCCGTGGGCCCCGACTTCTCCGAATACGGAGCCTGGCTGCGCATGCACGGAGTCGACGTCAGTCATGTGCATGTGAGCAAGCAGTCCCAGACGGCCAGGTTCATGTGCATCACGGACAGGGACCAGAACCAGATCGCCGCCTTCTACCCGGGCGCCATGGCGGAAGCGCGCCATATCAGTTTGGCCGATGTGACAGCTCGTGCGGGCAGGCCCGCCCTCGTCCTCATCGCACCGGACGACCCTCCAGCCATGTTGCGCCACACTTCCGCGAGTCGGCATCTGCGTCTTCCCTACGCCGCGGATCCCTCGCAACAACTGGCCCGCCTGGAAGGCGAGGAGGCCCGCCAGCTCGTCGACGGGGCGCAGTTGCTGTTCACCAACGAGTACGAGGCCGCACTGCTGTGCGAACGCACTGGATGGACCGAGCGACAGGTGCTGGATCGCGTGGGCACCTGGATCACCACCCGGGGCGCCCAGGGGGTGACCCTTGCCACCGGTGAGGACGCGGTCCTCACCGTCCCCGCTGTGCCGACCAAGGAGGCCGTCGATCCCACAGGTGTGGGTGACGGCTTCCGTGCGGGTTATCTCGCCGGCATGGGACGCGGCCTGTCCAAGGAGAGGGCGGCCCAGTTGGGCTGTGCCCTGGCCACCACGGTCCTGGAGACCGTGGGAACCCAGGAGTACCGACTGAGCAGGGACGACCTGCTGGCTCGCGTCGCAGACGCATACGGGGTGGGCGCCTCCTCGGACATCGCGCCCCTTTTGGAGGTACTGACGTGAGGGAGTCTTCCCGCACGCTTCGCGAGGCACTCGCCACCCGAGTGGTGGTAGCCGACGGTGCGATGGGCACCATGCTCCAGGCACAGGACCCGACGTTGGAGGACTTCGAGAATCTCGAAGGCTGCAACGAGATCCTGAACGTCACCCGCCCCGACATCGTCCGCTCCGTCCACGAGGCGTACTTCGCCGTGGGCGTCGACTGCGTCGAGACGAACACCTTCGGCGCCAACCACACGGCGGCGTCCGAGTACGACATCGCCGACCGCGTGTACGAACTGTCCGAGTCCGGTGCCCGTATCGCGCGCGAGACCGCCGACGACTTCGGCGCCCGCGACGGCCGCCAGCGCTGGGTCCTCGGCTCGATCGGCCCCGGCACCAAGCTGCCGTCCCTCGGCCACATCGACTACGTCACCCTCCGTGACGGCTTCCAGGCGAACGCCGAGGGCCTGCTCGCCGGCGGCGCCGACGCCCTGATCGTGGAGACCACCCAGGACCTCCTCCAGACGAAGTCGTCGATCCTGGGCGCCCGCCGCGCCATGGAGGCCACCGGCCTCGACGTACCCCTGCTGGTCTCGATGGCCTTCGAGACGACCGGCACGATGCTGCTCGGCTCGGAGATCGGCGCCGCGCTGACCGCGCTCGAACCGCTCGGCATCGACATGATCGGCCTGAACTGCTCGACCGGCCCGGCCGAGATGAGCGAGCACCTGCGCTATCTCTCCCGCCACTCCCGCACTCCGCTGCTCTGCATGCCCAACGCCGGTCTGCCGATCCTCACCAAGGACGGCGCCCACTTCCCGCTCGACCCCGAGGGCCTGGCAGACGCCCAGGACGCCTTCGTACGGGACTACGGCCTGAATCTGGTCGGCGGCTGCTGCGGAACCACCCCGGAGCACCTGCGGCAGCTCGTGGAGCGCGTGCGGGGCGCCACGCCCGCCGCGCGCGACCCGCGCCCCGAACCCGGCGCCGCCTCCCTCTACCAGACCGTCCCGTTCCGCCAGGACACCGCCTACATGGCGATCGGCGAGCGCACCAACGCCAACGGTTCCAAGAAGTTCCGCGAGGCCATGCTGGACGCCCGCTGGGACGACTGCGTCGAGATGGCCCGCGAGCAGATCCGCGAGGGCGCGCACATGCTCGACCTCTGTGTGGACTACGTGGGTCGCGACGGCGTCGCCGACATGGAGGAGCTGGCGGGCCGCTTCGCCACCGCCTCCACCCTGCCGATCGTCCTGGACTCCACCGAGGTCGACGTCATCAAGGCGGGCCTGGAGAAGCTCGGTGGACGCGCGGTCATCAACTCCGTCAACTACGAGGACGGCGACGGCCCCGAGTCCCGCTTCGCCAAGGTCACCAAGCTGGCCCAGGAGCACGGCGCCGCGCTGATCGCGCTGACCATCGACGAGGAGGGCCAGGCCCGTACCCCGGAGCACAAGGTCGCCATCGCCGAACGGCTGATCGACGACCTCACCGGCAACTGGGGCATCCACGAGTCGGACATCCTCATCGACACCCTGACCTTCACCATCTGTACCGGTCAGGAGGAGTCCCGCAAGGACGGCATCGCCACGATCGAGGCGATCCGCGAGCTGAAGCGCCGCCACCCGGACGTCCAGACAACGCTGGGCCTGTCCAACATCTCCTTCGGCCTCAACCCGGCCGCCCGCATGCTGCTGAACTCGGTCTTCCTCGACGAATGCGTCAAGGCCGGCCTCGACTCGGCGATCGTGCACGCGTCGAAGATCCTCCCCATCGCCCGCTTCAGCGAGGAGGAGGTGCAGACGGCCCTCGACCTGGTCTACGACCGGCGCTCCGCCCAGCAGGGCGACAAACCAGCCTACGACCCCCTCCAGAAGCTGATGGCCCTGTTCGAGGGCGCCACCACCAAGTCCCTCAAGGCGGGCAAGGCCGAGGAACTCGCCGCCCTGCCGCTGGACGAGCGGCTCCAGCGCCGCATCATCGACGGCGAGAAGAACGGCCTGGAGGCCGACCTCGACGAGGCCCTCGAGACCCGCCCCGCCCTCGACATCGTCAACGACACCCTCCTGGAGGGCATGAAGGTCGTCGGCGAACTCTTCGGCTCCGGCCAGATGCAGCTGCCGTTCGTCCTCCAGTCCGCCGAGGTCATGAAGACGGCCGTCGCCTTCCTCGAACCGCACATGGAGAAGACCGACGACGAGGGCAAGGGCACGATCGTCCTCGCCACCGTCCGCGGCGACGTCCACGACATCGGCAAGAACCTCGTCGACATCATCCTCACCAACAACGGCTACACCGTCGTCAACATCGGCATCAAGCAGCCGGTCTCCGCGATCCTCGAAGCCGCGCAGGAGCACCGGGCCGACGTCATCGGCATGTCAGGGCTCCTCGTGAAGTCGACCGTGATCATGAAGGAGAACCTCCAGGAGCTCAACCAGCGCAAGCTGGCCGCCGACTACCCGGTCATCCTCGGCGGCGCCGCCCTGACCAGGGCGTACGTCGAACAGGACCTCCACGAGATCTACGAGGGCGAGGTCCGCTACGCCCGCGACGCCTTCGAGGGCCTGCGCCTCATGGACGCGCTGATCGGCGTCAAGCGGGGCGTGCCCGGCGCCAAGCTGCCCGAGCTCAAGCAGCGCCGCGTCCGCGCCACCGCCGCCGTACAGGCCGAGGAACGCCCGGAAGAGGGCCACGTCCGCTCCGACGTCGCCGTCGACAACCCGATCCCCACCCCGCCCTTCCAGGGCACCCGCGTCATCAAGGGCATCCAGCTCAAGGAGTACGCGAGCTGGCTCGACGAGGGCGCCCTCTTCAAGGGCCAGTGGGGCCTCAAGCAGGCCCGCACCGGCGACGGGCCGACCTACGAGGAGCTGGCCGAGACCGAGGGCCGCCCCCGGCTGCGCGGCCTCCTGGACAAGCTCCAGACGGAGTCCCTGCTGGAGGCGGCCGTCGTCTACGGCTACTTCCCGTGCGTCTCCAAGGACGACGACCTGATCATCCTCGACGACCGGGGCAACGAACGTACGCGCTTCACGTTCCCGCGCCAGCGCCGTGGCCGCCGGCTCTGCCTGGCCGACTTCTTCCGCCCGGAGGAGTCCGGCGAGATCGACGTCGTCGGCCTCCAGGTCGTCACCGTCGGCTCCCGGATCGGCGAGGAGACCGCCAAGCTCTTCGAGTCGAACTCCTACCGCGACTACCTCGAACTGCACGGCCTGTCCGTCCAGCTGGCCGAGGCCCTCGCCGAGTACTGGCACGCCCGCGTCCGCTCCGAACTGGGCTTCGCCGGCGAGGACCCGGCCGACGTCGAGGACATGTTCGCCCTCAAGTACCGGGGCGCCCGCTTCTCCCTCGGCTACGGCGCCTGCCCCGACCTGGAGGACCGCGCCAAGATCGCCGACCTCCTCCAGCCCGAGCGCATCGGCGTCCACCTCTCCGAGGAGTTCCAGCTCCACCCCGAGCAGTCCACCGACGCCATCGTCATCCACCATCCCGAAGCCAAGTACTTCAATACGGGAGCACGTGCATGAGCGCCCTGCACGAAATCCTTGCGAGCGGCAATCACTCCATTTCCTTCGAATTCTTCCCTCCCAAAACCGAGGCCGGGACTCGAACCCTGTGGAAGACGATCCGCCGTATCGAGCCCTTGGCGCCGGCTTTCGTCTCTGTCACCTATGGCGCGGGGGGTTCCACCCGCGATCGCACGCTGGAGGTCTCCAGGCGCATCGCTGCGGAGACGACTCTGCGGCCTGTCGCACACCTGACCGCGGTCGGACACTCCGTCGAGGAACTGCGCCAGATCATCGGCAAATACGCGGACGCCGGGGTACGGGACGTACTGGCTCTGCGGGGTGATCCGCCCGGTGATCCCAACGGGGAATGGCTGTCGCATCCGAAGGGCTTTACGTACGCCTGGGAACTCGTAGGCCTGGTACGGCGGTCGGGTGCTTTCAGTGTGGGTGTGGCGGCGTTCCCGGAGAAGCATCCACGCTCACTCGACTGGGAGAGCGACATTCGGCATTTCGTGGCCAAGTGCCGGGCAGGCGCCGATTACGCCGTCACCCAGATGTTCTTCCATGTGGAGGACTATTTGCGGCTGCGTGACCGCGTAGCGGCGGCCGGGTGTCCCACTCCGGTCATTCCGGGAATCATGCCCGCCACCGACGTACGGCAGATCACCCGATTCGCCGAACTGTCCCACGCGGCGTTCCCCGTAGGCCTCGCCCGCCGTCTGGAGGCGGCACGGGCCGATCCGGCGGACGGCCACCGCATCGGCGTGGAGTACGCGACCACCATGGCGGACCGGCTGCTCGCGGAGGGTGCGCCGGGTCTGCACTACATCACCCTCAACCGGCCCACCGCCGCCCTTGAGATTCACAAGAACATCCACAACCGACTCAGGAGCACGCATGTCCTCTCAGCAGTCAGCTGACTTCACGGACTTCAAGGTCGCAGATCTCTCCCTGGCCGAGTTCGGCCGTAAGGAGATCACTCTCGCCGAGCATGAGATGCCCGGTCTGATGTCGATCCGCAGGGAGTTCGCCGCCAGCCAGCCGCTGGCCGGTGCCCGGATCATGGGCTCGCTGCACATGACCGTGCAGACCGCCGTCCTGATCGAGACCCTGGTCGCCCTGGGCGCCGAGGTCCGCTGGGTGTCCTGCAACATCTTCTCCACCCAGGACCACGCGGCCGCCGCCATCGCGGTCGGCCCGAACGGTACGCCCGAGAACCCGCAGGGCATCCCGGTCTTCGCCTGGAAGGGCGAGACCCTGGAAGAGTACTGGTGGTGCACGGAGCAGGCCCTGACCTGGCCGAACACCCCCAGCGGCGGCCCGAACATGATCCTGGACGACGGCGGCGACGCCACCATGCTCGTCCACAAGGGCGTCGAGTACGAGAAGGCAGGCAAGGTCCCCTCGGCCGACACCGCCGAGTCCGACGAGCACCGCGTCGTCCTCGAACTGCTCGACCGCACCATCACCGACGGCTCGCAGAAGTGGACCCAGGTCGCCTCGGAGATCCGCGGCGTGACCGAGGAGACCACGACCGGCGTCCACCGCCTGTACGAGATGCAGCGCGACGGCGCCCTCCTGTTCCCGGCGATCAACGTCAACGACGCCGTCACCAAGTCGAAGTTCGACAACAAGTACGGCTGCCGCCACTCCCTGATCGACGGCATCAACCGTGCCACTGACGTCCTCATCGGCGGCAAGACCGCGGTCGTCTTCGGCTACGGCGACGTGGGCAAGGGCTGCGCGGAGTCCCTGCGCGGCCAGGGCGCCCGCGTGATCGTCACCGAGATCGACCCGATCTGCGCGCTCCAGGCGGCCATGGACGGCTACCAGGTCGCGACCCTCGACGACGTCGTCGACAAGGCCGACATCTTCATCACCACGACCGGCAACAAGGACATCATCATGGCCGCCGACATGGCCAAGATGAAGCACCAGGCGATCGTCGGCAACATCGGCCACTTCGACAACGAGATCGACATGGCCGGCCTGGCCAAGATCCCGGGCATCGTCAAGGACGAGGTCAAGCCGCAGGTCCACACGTGGAAGTTCCCCGACGGCAAGGTCCTCATCGTGCTGTCGGAGGGCCGCCTGCTGAACCTGGGCAACGCCACCGGTCACCCGTCGTTCGTGATGTCCAACTCCTTCGCGGACCAGACCCTGGCCCAGATCGAGCTGTTCACCAAGCCCGACGAGTATCCGACCGATGTCTATGTGCTGCCCAAGCACCTCGACGAGAAGGTCGCCCGCCTCCACCTCGACGCGCTCGGCGTGAAGCTGACGACGCTCCGCCCGGAGCAGGCCTCCTACATCGGTGTCGAGGTCGAGGGCCCGTACAAGCCGGACCACTATCGCTACTGAGCCGCACGACGCCATGGCTCACGTACGCAGGTCGGCCCCGCTGCGCGTACGCGAGCCCTCGGCACGGTCTCTCTTGAGTCCCGCGTTGGGCTGACCCGTACAAGGAGGACAGCGTGAACGACACCCCGCACGAGGCCGAGAAGCAATACCGCGAGCATCCCTGCGCCCGTCGACATGTCGCTCGTTCCACGACCGACCCCCTCACGCCGCCGCTCCGTCTGGCCGGCGAGGAGGATAATTCGGCCGAATCGCATATAATCCGCGGAATTGATTGACAGAACGTCGGGCGGCGCCGGGCAAGCGCGAAGACGGCTCGCTTGTGCATCTTTCCCCATGCGTAACCACCACGTCATGTCCGGCATCGTCCACTTACACAACTCTTAAGAGTTCAAGCACTTGGGCGGTGGGTAGGAGGTGGTCAGGAAACGAACACGGTGAACTGTGGGCGTTTCCTGACCTGTTCGGAACGGTGAGGAAACCGGAGTACTTCGGTGGCAAGTCAGAGTGAAGTGACATCCACGCTTTGGGAATTCATGCGGACGTCGCTCGAAGACGGTGGTGGAGTTGCGGCGGTACACGGTGCACTCGGGGTGGGAAAGACCGTCTCGCTCGAACGGTTCGCACGGGAGGCACGTGACGCCGGAACAGTGGTTCGCGAAGTCGCCGGGGTGCTGACGGAGCGGGATGTACCGCTGGGACTGATCAAAAGGCTGTTCGACGACGAGATCGCGCGGAACGCGGACGCGGAACGCCTGTTGGAGGCCACGCACTGCTGTGGCGGAGAGGTGACACAGCTCTGCGGGCCGTGCCATTCCCTGGCATCCAGGATGTACGCCCAGATAGAGGAGTCGCTCCGGCGGATCGACGGAACGTCTCCCACCGTCCTCATCGTGGACGACCTGTACCTCGCCGACGCACCCTCACTCTGGGTGCTGCGTTCTCTGCTGTACCGACTGCAGCGACTTCCCGTCTTCCTGATTCTCTCCGGCTGTTATCCCGCCGATTCGAGGCAGCTTCGGGACTTCCGGTTCGACCTCATGAAGAACAACCCCTCCCTGCTGTCCCTGGAACTGTCGCTTTTCACGTCCCGCGAAGCGGCCAAGCTGATCCGGAAGGTGACGGGGAGTCGCCCCACGCCGGCTCATGTGAAGGAAGCCATGGAGCTGACCGGGGGGAACGCGCGCCTGCTGGCGGCTGTCGCCCAGGGCATGAAGGCTCTGCCGGGGTCGGGACATTCGCCGGAGCAGGGGCTGGACCAGGGACAGGGCTTCCGGGAGGTGGTGAAGCTGTTGGTCTGCAACAGCTATGTGGCCAATCTCGAAGGGGTCGCCCGAGCCATGGCGGTCCTCGGCGGTGGTGTGCCGGTCGCGCTGTTGAGCGCCCTGAGCGGGGTCGAGCCGACCGAGACAGCGGACGCCGTTGAGCTGATCGAGGCGATCGGGCTGGCCTCGGACGGTGCTTTCAGGCACCCGGCGATCCGTGCCGTGATCCTGGAGGACCCCGCTTTCAGGGAGCGCGTGGACTTCCATCGGTCGGCGGCGCGGCTGCTGCATCAACGAGGCGCGTCCGCACGCGAGGTAGCCGAGTACATTCTCGCCGCCGGAGTCACGACGGAGTCCTGGGAGACGGCTGTACTGCGGGAGGCCGCGCGACAGGCACAGGTCCATGGCGAGTGGCACGAGGCAGTGAACTGTCTGGACCTGGCGCGCACATCTCCGTGCGACCCCGGCGAACAGCCGGAGGTCCTGATGGAAACCGTCTGCGCCAAGTGGCGGGTGGACGCCCATGCGGCCCTGAGCCACCTCCCCGAACTGGTGTCGCTCGCCCAGGGCGGGCGACTGTCCGGCCGCAGTGTCATATCGGTCTCTGCGATGCTCGCCTGGACCGGGCGGCAGACGGAGGCCGACCAGCTGCTGGGCCTGTTGAGCGACCCGGACCGCGGGGAACTGGACAGGCACCTCAGCCTGGTGGGGAGGCCGCAAGCGGCACCCGGGCAGGCGACAGCACCGGATCCTTCCCCGGCCGGCCCGGAGCACGCCACCACATCCGCCGCTCTGTGGTTGGGCGATGCGACGGCGGCGGTCGTCGATGCCGACATGGGCAGAACGCCACGGGCTTTCAAAGTGTGGAAGCAGACGGTCCGCTCCTACTTCCTGGACGCCGACCAGGCGAACTGGATCACCGATGTCGGGTTCTTCACCACGAGGCTTTTGAACCACATCTGCCTGGTGCTACCGGAAATGCCCTGCCTCGACGGCCTGGAGAAAGACGCCTCCGCACGTATGAGCCCGTTCCGGCGCATGATGCTGCACTGCTCACAGGCGGTCAGCGCACTGACCGGCGGAAATCCGGCCAAGGCGGAAAAAGATGCCCTCAGCGCGCTCTCCCAGCCCTCCAGCTGGGGCATCTACGTGGGTCTTCCACTGAGTGTTCTGATCCTTTCCCAGGTACAACAGGGCAAGTTCGAAGAAGTGAAATCGACCCTGCGCATACCCGTGCCCGTGAAGTTCTACGAATCGGAGCTGGGCCGCCTGTACTTGTATTCTCGCGGAATGTATCGACTGGCCATCAGGATGCCTTATTCCGCACTGGGGGATTTTCTCGCGTGCGGTGAGATCGAAAATCGCCTGGCGATTCCTTCCGTGTCCACCTGCCCCTGGCGGTCCAGGTCCGCGCAGGCGTATCTCCTCCTGGGCCGGGAGAAGGAGGCGACACGTACTGCGAAAGAGGTCATCGCCACCTCGGGCGACACCTGGGCGAAGGCGATAGCCCTGCGGGTGCTCGCGCTCGCCCGCCCGGTCGAGTCCCGGGCGGACCTCCTTCGCGACGCGGTCGGTCTGCTGGAAGGGGGCGTGCATCGGGTCGAACTCGCCATCTGCCTGTACGAGTTGGGGCGTACCCACTACGCCCTCGACCTTCCGAAGGCGGGCCGGGTGCTCAATCGCCGGGCCTGGAGCATCGCCGGGTTCGCCGGGTTCGAACCACTCCTGCGGGCCGTGGTGGCCAGCGGACCGGCTGACGCGGTCATGGCCTCGTCGCCGGCGGACCTCGCCGCCGACGACGACCCGGGCGAGGCGCCGGACGATCGCCGGCAGCGGCCCGACACGTCGGCCAAGCCCTCCGTCAGCGGTGCCGACCTGCTCAGCTCGGCCGAACGGCGGGTGGCATGGCTGGCCGGCATCGGGCACAGCAACCGAGAGGTGGCGATCCGGCTCTCCATCACGGTGAGCACCGTCGAGCAGCACCTTACGAAGATCTACCGGAAGCTCGGTCTGAAGCGCAGGGAAGATCTGGTGACGGCGGTCCCGATTCCGTCGGACGGGCTGCTTCGGTGACACCCGCAGCCCGGGAGCGTTCCCGGGCACTCGCCGACACAGCCGCGAGCAGAGCGACAAGACCGCCCAGGCACAGGCTCGCCCGCACGCCGAGGGATGCGATGATCCACCCCGTGATCACTGCTCCCACGGTGGTGGATCCCTGCATGATCAGCGTGTAGAGGGCGAGCACCCGACCCCGGTAGCCCGGCTCCGTACCCAACTGGACGCGATGGTTGGCGGCCTGGCCGAAGTAGACGGACGCACACCCGGTCGCCGCCAGCAGGACGACGGCGGCCGGGAATCCGGGCGCCCCGCCCGCAGCGATCTCCAGCAGCCCGAGGACCGCCGCCGACACGACGACGGTACGGTTCGACGGGCGTCCGGTCCGGCTGGCGGTGACGAGCGCCGCGCACAGGGAGCCGAACGAGAACGCCGCGGTGAGGAGACCGAACGACCGGGCGTCCGTGTGGAACACGTTCTTCGCCAGCAGCGGCAGCGTGAGCTGGAAGTTCAGCGCGAAGACGCTCACGAAGAGGACCAGCAGCAGCGGCGTCACAAGGTCGGGCCGGTCCCGCACATGGCGCAGGCCGTCCCTGATCCCACCGCGCTGTCCCGTCACCGGAATCCGTAGTTCGGCCGGCCGCATGAGCCGCAGACAGACCAGGACGGTGGTGTAGCTCGCCGCGTTGAAGGCCATGACGGGCCCGACCCCGAACGCGGAGATGACCAGACCGGCCAGCGCGGGGCCGACGACGCGGGCGAGATTGAAGTACGCGGCGCTGAGCGCGGACGCGTTCGGCAACAGCCCGGGCCCGACCATTTCCCCGACGAACGACATCCTGGTCGGAACCTCGACCGAGTTGACGACGCCCAGGAAGAACGCGAAGGCGAACACCTGCCACAGCCGCACGGCACCGGTGAACACCATCACCGCGAGCCACAGCGACCCGACGGCGGAGGCGGCGTTGCACAGTCCGAGCAGCCTGCGTTTGTCATACCGGTCCGCGAGCTTTCCGCCGTGAAGTGTGAACAGCAGCAGCGGGCCGAACTGGGCCGCGGTGACGAACCCCAGGGCCAGGCCGGAGTCTCCGGTCAGCGAGAGGACGAGCCAGTCCTGGGCGACGACCATCATCCAGGTGCCGGACACCGACAGCACCTGCCCGGTCACGAACAGCCGGAAGTTCCTGACGGCCAGGGACCGGAAGATGCCCCGGTCGATGTTCCGGCGCGGCCGGCCGCCGCTCATGGCCGGGGGTCCGGGCCGGCGTGGGCCGCGGGCAGCGCCTCGTGCGGGACGAGACAGCTCTCCAGGAAGGCGATGGCCCGCAGATGGTACGAACGGGCCGCCCAGCCCAGGCTGATGTTGTGGCCGGCACCCGACTGCCGGTCGACGGTGATGTGCCGGGCGGCGGTGAACCAGGCGGTCAGATCTGCCAGCGCCACGTCGTCATGCCGCCAGAACGCCTCGTGTTCGGCGAAGGTCAGTCGCACCGGCGCCTCGACGCCGGGCGCGGTGGCCCGGAAGAGTCCGGGCCAGCGCGTCAGCTCCGCGCGTTCGGCGTGGGGCATGGGTTCGACGAGCCTGCGCCCGGCGCCGAACGTCCCGGGCGGGTAGAGACGCAGTGGGCCCCAGCTTTTCGGGACCCAGCCGCGTTCCAGCGCTTTCGACACCTGGCCGGGGTCGATCGCGTAGGCGTACCCGCAGCCCGAGATGTCCAGGCCGATCAGCCGCTGCGGCGGGTGCTCGGCGGCGGCGACGAGCGCGACCTTGCCACCGTAGGAGTGTGCCAGGAGAAAGAATCCGGCCCCGGTCTCGTACCGGGCGGCGAAGTCGTCCAGCGCCGCCCGCAGGAGCCCGGCCTGTTCGCTCACGCCCAGGCCGGCCGGCAGTCGGGCCGCGGAGGCCCGGTAGCCGGGCCGGTCCACGGCGAGCACGGTGAGCCCGAGAGCGGCCCCCAGCGACAGCAGCGACAGCGACGGGTGGGCCGGGCCGGTGAAGTAGTCGGCGTTCATGCCGCCGCCGTGCAGTGCTACGACGACGGCGCGGGGCGGCGCTTCGACGGGCTCGCTCAGCAGGGCGGACAGAGTGATGCCGTCGGCGTCGAGCGTGATCCGCCGGACGTCGGTGGCCGACTCACGAGCCGGTGAGGCCATGGGGATTCTCCTCGTGTGGCGTGCCGTCAGGAGGTCACGGGCTGCGTCGGATGCTCCCTGAGATGACCTTGTGTGTCTCCGCGGAAGGGGACGGCTCCGACAGGACCGGTAAGGAGTCGAAGATGGCTCTCTGAAGCTCCTGGAGCTGGGGGGACGGCTCGATGCCGACCTGCTCCTTCACGGCGGAGTAGAAATTCCGGTAACTCTGGAGCGATTCGGCCACCTGCCCGGACCGGTACAGCGCCAGCATCCGCTGGTACTGCAGCTTCTCGTTGAGCGGATGCAGCCCGACCAGGGAATTCAGTTCGGGGAGAAGCTGAAGGTCGCAGCCCTGTCCGAGGCAGGCGTCCGTGCGCAGGATCCGCGCGGACAGCCGGGCCTCTTCCAGCCGCACGGCGCAACTGTCGAGCAGGGAGCCGCGGTGGACGTCGACCAGGGCCGAGCCACGCCACAGGGAGAGCGCGTCGGAGAGTGTGCGCACCGCTTCCGTGTAGTGGCCGAACAGCATCTCCCGATGACCTTTTTCAACGGATTCATTGAAATCTTCGAAGTCTTTCTTGGTCGACTCCGGAGTCTGGAGAAGATAGCCCCCCGGATGGGTGATTATCGAGCTTTGCAGCCCGTTTTCCCCTGCTTCCCCATCGCCCTCGGCCTCACCCTCGCACTTGAGGATCTTCCGGATCTGAAGAATGTAGGTCTGAAGGGTGGTGGAAAGGCTTCGGGGCGGTGCGCCTCCCCATATCTCGTCGACGAAGTCGGAGACGGCCACTACGGAGTTCGATCGTATCGCCAGCAGGGCAAGTATTTGCCGGAGTTTCGGTGCGGATGGAACGATGGAGTTCCCCTGCACGCTGATTTCGAACGACCCGAGTATTTTCACGTTCACCAGCGCCAACACCTTTCGGGCGGCAGGATCCGCATAGCCGCCTCCTCTGTCGTTCAACGGGCAAGCTGTGGCAGTGACACTAGGGGTGACCGGGCGGGCGGCCAACCCCTACATCGATCATGGTGAATAATTCGCACGTAATTCGTCACACGACAGCGGGAGGGGTTCGATAGGTGTGGGGCAGGGGGGCAAATCGGTCAACTATTACAACAAATGGGGCGAAGAGTACAATTTGCTCGTGCCCTTCTTTGCCGTTGATTTCCAGCTCTTTCCACTATGCACTCCAGGGCGGACAGCTACCTTGGCTGTAATTTTAGGTCGAGTGGCCGAATCTGGAGCGTAAATCTGTACGCCGGCGCGCCCCGTAACAGGTGCGTATTACGGGGCGCCCCTTTCAGGCTTTGCCTTCAGCATATTCCTTGGCGTGTCCGAGCGTGGCCAGGCTGTTTGTGCTCAAAGCGCTACGAACATATTTCCTGGCGTCCGCCACTCCTGCCGTCTCGCCGAGCACCTGACGGATCGTTTCCGGATTGAGCACCACGGTGTGCCGCGAGGTCACGGCCAGCGCGCCGGCTCCCTCCACCAGGCGCCACTGGCCCGTGTGCACGGTCATCAGCGCGGGCACCCGGGTCTGCTTGTAAACGATCCGTGAGTGCGGGAAGCAGACGCGGACCGACTCCGTCGTGTGTTTGGAGCCGTCCTTGGTCAGTGTGTCCATGGTGAGCACTTGAAGTCCGGGGTCGTCCTCACGCAGTTCCACGCGGTCGACGTGCGGCAACCGCTCCCGCCAGCGGTCCGCCGCGTTGAGGAAGTCGTAGACGTCCTCGGCCGAACCGTCGATGTACACGGTGTCGTCGAAGCTCAGGAGCAGCTCACCGGAGTGGCCGGCCCGTTCCGCGCTGTCGCGCAGGGCGGCCAGCTCGGAACGGCTGTTGCGGTCGACCGCTTCGTCGATCCAGGCCAGTCCTTCGGCGGAGTCGCCGAGCGCGCGGTAGTCGTGCAGCAGGCGGACCCGGCAGGTGTCCGCGGACTGCGGCTCGATGATCCAGGTGCCCCCCATCGAGGCGACCGGCGGCGCGGACTGCTCCTGGCGGAAGGTGATGCGCAGGGCCTCCGGATCCAGTTCCCGGCGGGAGGTCCAGGTCTTCGCCTCGCCACGGGCGGTGGCCCAGATCCGTATCCGCTCCGACCGCCCCTCGGATTCGAGCCGTTCCACGTGGATGGTGGGCGGGAAGACATGAGGCCAGTTCGTCACGTCCTCGATCAGCCCGTACACCGTGTTCGCCGGAGCCTTGATCGTGATCTCGTGCTCGACCTCGCGTGATGCCGATTCGCTCATCCGGTCGTCTCCATTCCTGTACGACATCTCTGTACGGCGTTCCTCTGCGACGCGGTCGGCTCAGAAGTTGCCCAGGCCGCCGCAGACGTTGATGGCCTGGGCCGTGATCGAGGCGGCGGTGTCGGAACTCAGATAGGTCACCAGGCCGGCCACCTCCTCGGGCGTCGAGTAGCGGCCCAGCGGGATCTTGGCCTGGAACTTCTCCAGGATCGTCTCCTCCGAGGTGTTCCACGCGTCCGCGTATCCCCGACGGACCCGCTCCGCCATGGGCGTCTCGACATAGCCCGGGCAGACCGCGTTGACGGTGATGCCGGTAGGGGCCAGCTCGTTGCCGAGTGCCTTGGTGAAACCCACGACGCCGTGCTTGGAGGCAGAGTAGGGGGCGCCGAGGACGACCCCCTGTTTCCCCGCGGTGGAAGCAACGTTGACCACTCGCCCCCGCGCCCGGTCCAGCATGCCGCCGACGGTCAACACCTCCCGCGTCATCCGGAACACGCTGTTCAGGTTGGTGTCCATCACATCGGCCCACAACTCGTCGGAGATCCCCGCGGTCACCCCTCCGCCGCTGCGTCCGGCGTTGTTCACCAGCGTGTCCACCGCACCGAACCGCTCGACGGCGCCGGCCACGAACGCGCGTACGTCCGCGCCGGACCGCACGTCGCACGCGCTGCCGTCGACCTCCAGCCCTTCCTCACGCAGGCTCTTGACCGTGGTGGTCACTGAGTCTTCGGTACGCGCGCAGAAGTAGACGCGGTAGCCCTCGCGCGCCAGACTCCTGGTGACGGCGAGCCCGATACCGCTCGTCGCCCCGGTGACGACGGCCACCCGCCTGTCCTGATCAGCCATGGTGTACTCCCGGCTCGCTCATGCCAGATTCGCTATGGACAAATGCCTGTTGACGACGTCGACCAGCACACGCGGGGTGCGGGCCTGGCCCAGCACCTCCTCGTCCAGGGAGACGCCGAACTCGCGCTCGATCCGGGTGCAGGTCTCCAGGACCGCCAGCGAGTCGTAGCCGAGTTCCTGGAATTCGAGATCGACCGTCGTCGCCTCCACCCCTGGGCCTTCCGGTTCTCCGGCCCCTTCGAGAAGAATCCGCTTCAGGTCGTCGATATTGAACACTTGCTTGTCCATTCTGTTCCCTCCTGAGCCGTCTCTTCGATTACCCGTCCGTCATGTGCGAGCGGACGTCAGGGCGCCGTCCACAACGAATTCCGCGCCGGTGATGTTGGGCACCAGATCGGAGGCGAGCAGCAGCGCGAGCGCGGCGATCTCCTCCTGTTCCGTGACCCGTCCGGTGGGAATTCCGGCCAGCTTCGGTATTTCCTTGATGACGTCCTCCAGTGGAATGCCCAGATCTTTCGCCAGCCGCTCCCCGGCCCCGCCGGGCGAACGCCACAGACCGGTGTTGACGACACCGGGCGCGATGGTGTTGACCCGCAGCCCCTGGCCCGCGTACTGCTTCGCCAGGCCGGCGGTGAAGTTGAGCGCCGCGCTCTTCGCGGCGCTGTACGGCATGTGCCCGGGGTCTGGGGTGTGGGCGGCGATCGACCCGATGTGGATGATGCTGCCGCGGCGCTTCAGCAGTCCCGGCAGCATCGCCCGTGTCGCCCGCACTGTGCTGAGGAAAGTGACCTTGAGCGCGTCGTACCAGAACTTGTCGTCGATCTCCGGGAAGGGCCGGTCCGGGATGAGGCCGCCACCGACGTTGTTGACCAGCACGTCGATGCCGCCGAGGTGTTCCAGGGCGTAGTCGGCGAGCTGCTGCGGCCCTTCCGGGGTCGACAGGTCCACCTCCAGGGTGAGGATGCCGCTGCCTTCTGGTAAGTCGGCGGGAGTACGGGCCCCGCAGACCACCCGTACGCCCTCATCGGCCAGCCCCTGTGCGATGGCCAGTCCGATGCCTCGGCTTCCGCCGGTCACGACAGCGGTCTTTCCTGTCAGGTGCAGATCCATGGTGTGATGACTCCTCGGACATGTGTGGGCTCCCCCGTCGTCCGGCGGGGCAGATTCATGGGATGAGCAGGATGCGCCCGACGTGACCGCGCTCCTCGATCAGCTGGTGCGCCTTGGCCGCCTCGGTGAACGGCAGCGTGGTGCCGAGGGAAACCCGCAGTCCGCCCGAGGCGAGCAGTCCGACCATCTGGTCGAGCCCTGCCCTGACCTCGTCGGGCCGGTGCTGCCACCATGCCCACAGGCTGGACCCGGTCAGGAACTGGAGGCCGATCAGCTCCATGGGGGAGATCTTCGGTATGTCGCCGCTGGCCGCGCCGTAGAACACCAGCCGGCCGAAGGGCGCCAGCAGTCCGATGCCCTGGCGCAGGACGTCGCCGCCGACGCTGTCGACGATCACGTCGACGCCGCGCCCCTCGGTGGCCACGCGCACCTGGTCGGCCCAGTCGGGGGCCGAGTAGTCGACCGCCACGTCGGCCCCGTACTCACGGGCGAAGTCGAGCTTGCGCGCCGAGCCCGCCGTGCCGATGACCGTTCCCGCGCCCAGGACCTTGGCCAGTTGCAGCGACAGATGGCCGATGGAGCCGGACGCGGCGTGCACCAGCACGGTGTCGCCGGGCTTGATCTGCCCGGTCTTGAGGCTGCACAGCGCGGTCTGTGCGGGCGAGGCCAGGACGCTCGCCTCGGCGAGGCCGAGGTCCTCCGGGATCGGAAAGAGGAAGGTGGCGTCGCTGACGGCGTAGTCGGCGTACGCCTCTCCGGCGACGGGCGCGGCCACCCGGTCGCCGACCGCGACGCTGGTCACCTCGGCTCCGGCCGCCACCACCCTGCCCACGACATCGCCGTGCGGGGCGTTGGGAAGCGGGGTGGGGAACGGCGCCGTGCCGCGCCGCCGCTGTGTCTCGACGAAGTTCACCCCGATCGCCTCGGCCTTGATGAGCACCTCGGCCGGTCCTGGTTCGGGGACTTCGGCATCCTCGATCGTCAGTACGTCGGGGTCGCCGTAGGAGTGGTACCGGATGACACGCACGGGGTTTCCTTTCTGTGGGGAGGACCTGGCGCCCCGCCCTGGACGTCAGGGGTCACCGGGGGGTCAGCTCGAACGCCTCGGCGAGCAGCCGGTAGGAGCGCAGCCGGTCGCGCTGGTCGTGGATCATCGACACGACGCCCAGCTCCTCGGCGCCCGTGGCGTCGGCCATCTTGGTCAGCTGGTCGCGGACCCGGTCCGGTGAGCCGACGACATAGCGCGGCCACTCGAAGGATTCCTCCGCCAGCGGGTCGGGGCCCGGCTTGTCCATCTCCGCCACGGCGAGATCGGCCGGCGGCAGCAGCCGTACGTCCCCCTGGGACATGCGGCGGTGGAACAACCGGTGGGTGGCGTACACCCGTTGGGCCTCGGCGTCGGTCTCCGCGCAGCACACGACCACCGACAGGATGGGCCGGGGCGAGGGGGTGTCCGGTCCCGGTACGAAGGCGGCCCGGTAGGTGTCCATCGCTTCCCGGGTGAACTGGGGCGTGATGAAGTGCGCGTAGGCGTAGGGCAGTCCGAGCCGGGCCGCCGCCTCGGCGCTGGACACGCTCGCCCCGAGCAGCCACAGCGCCGGCCCGCCGGGCATCCGGGGCGAGACGGTGAACGGGAGCCCGCTGTCCGGGTTCAGATAGGCGCGCAGCTGCTCCAGCCGGCGCCACAGGTCGTCCGAGGACGGCTCCTTGCCGGCCGTGTCGTCCCGCAGCGCCGCGAACACCGGCGGTTTGACCCGGTTGGCGCGGCCGATGCCCAGGTCGATCCGGTCCGGGTAGAGGGCGTGCAGGGTGCGGAACACCTCGGCCACCTTCAGCGGGCTGTACAGCGACAGCAGCACCCCGCCCGAGCCGACCCGTATCCCGGAGGTCTCCGCCGCGATCCGTGCGATGAGGATCTCCGGGGCGGGTACGGCGTTGAAGATCTCGGCATGGTGTTCGGCGACCCAGAAGCGCTCGTACCCCAGCCGGTCCGCCAGTCGGGCCAGTTCTATGCTGTGCTGCAGCGAGTGGGCCGGGGTGAGTCCTTCCACCACGGGGGCCTGCTCGACCACCGACAGTTTCACAACGTGTTCCTCTCATTGCTCGGTGAGCGGGGATTCAGGCCAGGCAGCGCAGTGGACGGCCGCCGTTGTAGGCGGTCATCTCGCGGAACACCGGCCCCGAGGCGATGTGTTCGCCGGGCCAGGCGCCGCGTTCCTCCGCGTAGGCCCGGTGCAGATTGGCGACCAGTCGTTCCGGGTCGACGAGTGCGGCGTGTTCCCCGAGCGGGGTCTCCCGCGCCACGGTCAGCGGATCGAGGCCGGCCGCGATGCCGTCCCGGGCCAGCCGCCGTATCCACAGCAGATACCGTTCGGTGACGTCGAAGACCTCGGGTCCGCACACCGGGCCGTGCCCGCACACGATGGTCTCGGCGCCGAGGGTGCGCAGCCTGGCCACCGCCTGCAGGCTGCCCGCCAGCGATCCCATGAGGATGAACGGGGTGCAGCCGGACAGCAGGACGTCGCCGGCGAACAGGCACTTGCGGTCCGGCAGCCAGACCACGACGTCGTTGGTGGAGTGCGCCGGTCCCACGTACAGCAGCTCGGCGGTCTGTTCGCCGAGATACAGGCTGAGCCGGTCGGAGAACGTGAGGTCGGGGAGGCGTAGTTCGAGGTTCCCCCAGTCGACCTCCGGCCACACCTGGCACATCGAGAGCTGCTTCTCCGCCATCTCGGTCCGTGCGAGGTCGTGGGAGACGACGGTTGTCCGCGCAGGGAAGAAGGAGTTGCCGAAGGTGTGGTCCCCGTGGTGATGGGTGTTCACGAGGAAACTCGGCGGCACGGGGCTCAGCCGGCCGACCTCGGTGTGCAGCGCGCGGGTTCTGGCCTCGGTCGCGGCCGTATCGACCACACAGACCCGGTCGCCGCCCACGACGATGCCGGCGTTGCTCAGGCACCAGCCGCCGTTGGGCTGGACGAAGGCGAAGACCCGGTCGGCGACCTCCGTCACCCGCGGTCGCAGGGATGTGCCGGGTGCGGTCACGCGGGCAGGTCCGCCTGGGTGACCACCTCGTAGATCTTCGGCGCGCCCTGCGTCAGCTCACGGACGTGGGCGGCCCGGGTCCGTACGTCCGGCTGGGCGATGGCGGCCTCCAGCACCTGGACGTCGTCCCATTCGGCGTAGATCAGGTAGCTCTCCGGGGTCTTCGGGGAGCGGACCAGCCGGAAGGAACGGAACCCGGGCTGGCGCTGCATGAAGGCGCCGGCCTCGGTGATGGTCTCTTCCAGGTCCTTGGCGGCTTCCTGGTTCTCCGGGTCCTTCAGCGTGAGGGTGTTCGCGAAGATCGCAGTCATGCCAACCGTCCTTGTCTGGCGATTTGAATTCGGTGTGATGCACTGCGGAAAGTATGGAATCCCGCTCCTCGGCTCACGCTCGGAAACCGCTCGGAGATATCCTCGGATAACTCTCGCGACCGCCTTCCGAGCACTCTCCGAGCATGCTTCGAGGCTGCGGCTTTTAGTGTTGGCCGCACTCGAATTCCACTATGTCGAGAGGTGCAGAAAATGGTTGTCCTGATCAGCGAATTCCGACTGGAATCGGAGTCCGACGGATTTCTGGACGTCTTCGAGAAGACCTCGGAATTCTTCCGTGCTCAGCCCGGCTACCTGAAGCACCTGCTGGTGCGCTCGCTCGACGACCCGCTCACCCGGGTCGCCGTCAGTTACTGGGAGAACAACGAGTCGGTCCAGCGCATGGGGGCCCAGCCGGAGTTCCAGGACGTGATCGGCAAGCTGGGCGAGGCCGCCCGGCACATCTCCGACACCAGCACCACCGTCCTGTCGGTCAAGCACTCCACCCTGACGGGCTCCCATGCCGGTTGAGCCGGGAGTACCGCCGGTCCATCGCGCCGAGCACGATGTCGTCGTACGGGCTCCCGCGGACGTCGTCTTCGGCATCCTGAGCGACTTCGCCCAGTGGTCCCGTTTCTTTCCCGGGACCGTGCACATCGAGCCGCTCGGCACGGAGGGCGACGAACCGCGCGTCCAGATCTGGCGCGCGCCCGAGGGCGCCGACGCCGAGGTGAAGACCTGGGTGTCGCTGGTCGAACTGGACCCGAAAACCCGGTCCATGACCTTCCGTCAGGAGAGGTCCGCGCCCCCCATGGCCTCGTTGAGCGGCGAGTGGAGCATCGAACCGCTCGACGCGGACCACTCACGGATCGTCCTCACCCACGCCTATCAGCTCGTCGACGAGTCCTTCCAGGCCGGCCTCGACGCGCTGATCGACCGCAACAGCGACCTCGAACTCGGCCATCTGCGGGACGCGGCCGAACAGGACCATCTCACCGGCGGACTCGTGGTGACGGCCGACAGTTCCGCCGAACTGCCGCTGTCCGCCGAGGACTTGTACAAGCGCCTCGTCTCGTCGGACCCGGGCGACACGACAGTGCGGGTCGGTGTCCCCGGCCGGCGCATCGTCGAACGGCATTTCGCCGCCGACCCGTCGCTGGCCGTCAGCACCTCGGTCCTGGAACTCGTACCCACCGCCGCAGGCGTCAGGCTGACCGCCCGTCGGCACGCGGTCCTCGCCGCCCACGCGGACGAGGGCACCTCGATCGACAGCGTCAAGGACAAGGTTCGTACGACTCTGGAGGCGGAGGCCACCATGGCGGTTCAGCACGTCGCACAACAGGTCGGCGGTGGCACGGACCCGGTGCTCTACACCGAGGTGGTGCAGTTCTACGCCCGCCAGGCACACCTGCTCGACTCCGGCGAGGCCGAACGCTGGGCCGACACCTTCACCGAGGACGGCCAGTTCGTGCAGAACGCCCGGCCCGAGCCCTGGATCGGCCGCGACCAGATCCGCGAGCGGATGCGCACCGGCCTCGACCGCATCTTCGGCGAGGGCCTTCAGCGCCGGCACTGGCTGGGCATGGTGGACGTGGTGTCGTCCGACGACAAGACCGTGACCACCCGCTACTACGCAGCGATCTACTCCACGGTCAAGGACGGCGCCCCCCAGCTCTATCTGAGCACCGCCGTCGACGACGTCCTGGTCCGCACCTCCCAGGGGCTGAAGGTGCGCCACCGCCTGGTCTCCCACGACAACGTCCGCTGACACCACCCCGACCGGAGGCACCCCCATGCTCGTCATGGTCAACACGTTCACGCTGCGTCCCGGCACCACGGCCGAGCGGTTCGAGGCCCTCTTCGACAAGGTGTCCGACCTGGCCCTGGACCATCCCGGCTACATCGACCACACCTTCGTCCGCGACCAGGGCGACCCCACCCGCTACTTCAACGTGGCCCGCTGGGAGAACGTCGAGGAATACCAGAACTTCATGAAGATGGACGCGCACACCGCCTTCTTCCCCGAGGTCATCGCCATCACCGAGGTACGCCCGGCCCTGTACGAGGTCGAGCTGGAATTCGACGAGTCGGCGGCCTGAACCGCCGGGAGGGCAGCAATCCCATGAAATTCGGCATCGTGTTCTTCCCGACCGTGGGCGGAGCGAACGGCGAGGTCACGCCCACCCAGTACTACGACGACGGCCTGCACATCGCCGAACTCGCCGACGAACTCGGCTACTTCCAGGTCAAACTGGTCGAGCACTACTTCTTCGACTACGGCGGCTACAGCCCTGACCCGACCACCTTCCTCGCGGCGGTCGCCGCCCGCACCAGCAGGCTGCGGATCGCGACCGGAGCCGTCATTCCCGCGTTCACCCACCCCGTCAAGCTGTCCGGTCAGTTGGCCATGCTGGACAACATCTCCGGCGGCCGGCTCGACGTGGGCTTCGGCCGGGCCTTCCTGCCCGACGAGTTCACCGCTTTCGGCATTCCCCTCGACGAGAGCCGGGCCCGCTTCGAGGAGGGCGTCGAGGCCTGCGTCCGGCTGTGGACCGAGGACGACCTGGAATGGAACGGCACGTTCCACCAGTTCGGCCCGGTCACCATGCTGCCGAAGCCCGCCCAGCAGCCCCATCCCCCGGTCTTCGTGGCCAGCACCGGCAACCTCGACTCCTGCCGCACGGCCGGTGAGCAGGGCCACCACCTCCAGCTCATCGCCTCGGTCGCCACCCGGGAGAAGGTCCAGGAAGCCCTGAGCGTCTACCGCCGGGCCTGGGCCGGCGCCGGACACCGCGCCGGCACTGAGCGCATCGACCTCACCTTCCCGTGTTTCGTCGACGAGGACCGGGAGGCCGCGTACCGGCAGGGCGAGTACGTGGAGCGGAGGATGAGCGAGAAGATGGCCGCCGCCGTCAGTGCCTGGGCCACCGTCAAGAGCGACCAGTACCCGGGCTACGACCGGATGGCCGCCGCCGCGGTCGGCAACGGCGCCGCCTTCGACGAGAGGGTGAAGGAGAACAAGGTTCTCGCCGGTACTCCGGACGACGTCCGCGGCCAGCTCGCCGAGATCACCGACTGGTACGGCGACGACATCGCGATCGGGCTGTCCGTGCACTCCGGGCACGTGCCCCGGGCGGACGTCGAGCGCGGCCTCCGGCTCTTCGCCGAGCATGTCGCGCCCGGGTTCACGGACGGTCGGTGAGCGCTGTGCTGATCCTGGTCACCGGGGCCGGCGGCACCCTCGCCCGGCACGTCGTCCGCGCGCTGACGGAGCGCGGTGCCCGGGTGCGGGCGGGCAGCCGGACCCCGGCGGCGGTCAAGGGCCTGCCGGACGGAACGGAGGTGGTGCCGCTCGACCTCGCCGGGCCGCACACCTTCGCGCCCGCCCTGGAAGGCGTCGACAAGGTCTTCCTGTACTGCGAACCCCGCGGCATCGAGGCGTTCACCGCCGCCGCGCGGGACGCGGGCGTCAGCCATCTGACCGTGCTGTCCTCGGCGTCGGTCATCGACGGGCGGCCGCCCGCCAATCCCATTGCCGCGCACCACGCCCGGGTCGAGGAGGTGGTCGCCGCCTCGGGCCTGCCCTGCACCTTCGTCCGGGTGGGCAGCCTGGCCACCAGCGCGCTGAACTGGGCCGCACAGGTCCGTACCGGCGTCGTGCGCGGTCCCTACGCCCGCTCCGAGGCCGCGCCCGCGCACGAGGCCGACGTGGCGGCGGTGGCGGCAGCGGCCCTGACCGGCTCCGGTCACACCGGCCGGAGGTACGTGGTCACGGGTCCCGAGTCGCTCACCCAGCGCCGGCAGGCGGAAATCGTCGGGGCCGCCGTGGGGCGGTCCGTACGGTACGAGGAGGTACCGCCCGACGCGGCGCGCGAGGCACTGCTCGCCGCCATGCCGCCGGAGTTCGCGGACACCGTCCTGTCCTATCTCGCCGCCGGCGTGGACCGCCCGGCCCCCGTCGAGGACACCGTGCTCCGTGTCACCGGTGCCCCCGCCCGCACCTTCGCCCAGTGGGCCGCCGAGCACTCGGCCGACTTCCGCTGACTCCTCCGGGCGACCAGTCCACCGTAAGAAGGGAAGCGACGACATGCACATGACGCACTGCAGGAGCATCGGATGAGCCACCGCGCGGTGATCACCGGCATCGGGGTCGTGGCCCCGCGGGGCATCGGTTCCAAGTCCTTCTGGCAGCTCATCTCCGAAGGGCGCACCGCCACTCGGACCATCTCGCTGTTCGACGCGTCGGCCTTCCGCTCCAGGATCGCGGCCGAGTGCGACTTCGACGCGTCGGCCCACGGACTCACTCCGCAGGAGGTCCGGCGCCTCGACCGCGCCACCCAGTTCGCCCTGGTCGCCGCCCGCGAGGCGGTCGCCGAGAGCGGCCTGGAGAGCGACCGGCTGGACCCCTGCCGCACCGGGGTGACCGTCGGCACCGCTGTGGGCTGCACCATGAGTCTCGACACCGAGTACAGCGTGGTCAGCAACGGCGGCGAGCGGTGGAACGTCGACCACACCTACGCCGTCCCCCACCTCTACGACCACATGGTCCCCAGCTCCATCTCCGCCGAGGTCGCGTGGGACGTCGGGGCGCAGGGCCCGGTCACCGTCGTCTCCACCGGCTGCACCTCCGGCCTGGACTCGGTGGGACACGCCGTCTCCCTGATCCGCGAAGGCTCGGCCGATGTCATGGTCGCCGGCTCCACCGAGGCACCCATCTCCCCCATCACCGTGGCCTGCTTCGACGCGATCAAGGCGACCTCCTCCCGCAACGACGACCCCGAGCACGCCTCTCGTCCCTTCGACCGCAGCCGCAACGGCTTCGTCCTGGGCGAGGGCTGCGCCTTCTTCGTCATCGAGTCCCTGGAGCACGCGCTGGCCCGCGGCGCGCACATCCACGCCGAGATCACCGGCTTCGCCTCGCGCTGCAACGCCTACCACATGACCGGGTTGCGGCCCGACGGCAAGGAGATGGCCGAGGCGATACGACTGGCCCTGAACGAAGCCCACACCGCCCCGACAGCCGTCGACTACATCAACGCCCACGGGTCCGGCACCAAACAGAACGACCGCCACGAGACCGCCGCCTTCAAACGCGCCCTCGGCACACACGCCTACGCCACCCCGGTCAGCTCCATCAAGTCGATGATCGGCCACTCCCTGGGTGCCATCGGCTCCCTGGAGATCGCGGCCTCCGTCCTGGCCATCGAGAACGGCCTGGTGCCTCCCACGGCGAACCTGCACGAGCCCGATCCGGAGTGCGACCTCGACTACACGCCGCTGACGGCTCGCGAGCGCCGCATCGACACCGTCCTCACGGTGGGGAGCGGGTTCGGGGGCTTCCAGAGCGCGATGGTCCTGGCCCGGCCCACGGAGGCGGCGTGAGCAGGGCAACGGCCGGCACCCGGCGGACGGCCTCCCGTCCGGGGCCGGAGACCGGCACGTCCCCGACCGCCGCCCGCCCGGTGCCGGCCGAGGCCGTGGTCACCGGCCTCGGTGTCACCGCGCCCAACGGCCTCGGCCGTGAACGCTGGTGGCGGGCCAGTCTCGGCGCCGTCAGCGGGATCGCCCCCGTCCGGCGGTTCGACCCGGCCGGATACCCCGCCCAGCTCGCCGGGGAGGTGCCGGACTTCGACGCCGCCGAGCGCATCCCGAGCCGGCTGATGCCGCAGACCGACCACATGACCCGGCTCGCCCTGGTCGCCGCCGAGGAGGCGCTGGCCGACAGCGGAGTGGATCCGGCCGCACTGCCCGAGTACGCGGCCGGGGTGATCACCGCCAGTTCCGCCGGCGGCTTCGAGTTCGGCCAGCGCGAACTCCAGGCCCTGTGGCGCGACGGCGGTTCGCACGTCAGCGCTTACCAGTCCTTCGCCTGGTTCTACGCTGTCAACACCGGCCAGATCTCCATCCGGCACGGCCTCCGCGGCCCCAGCGGCGTCCTCGTCTCCGAACAGGCCGGCGGCATCGACGCCGTGGCCCAGGCCCGCCGACAGCTGCGGTCCGGCGTCACCCTCCTGGTCTCCGGCGGGGTGGACGGCTCACTGTGCCCATGGGGCTGGACGGGCCAGCTCGCCACGCGGCGGATCAGCGTCCGCAGTGACCCCCGGCGCGCGTATCTGCCCTTCGACCGGGACGCCACCGGCTATGTCCCCGGCGAGGGCGGTGCCCTGCTGATCCTGGAGGACGCCGCCGCGGCCCGCGCCCGGGGCGCCACGCCCTACGGCACGGTCAGCGGATACGCCGCCACCTTCGACCCCCGGCCCGGCACAGGCGGGGAACCCGGGCTGCGCCGCGCCGCCGAGAACGCCCTGGCCGACGCGGGCCTGTCCGCCGGGGACGTCGACGTCGTCTTCGCCGACGGGGCCGGCGTACCCGAACTGGACCGGGCCGAGGCCGAGGTCCTGCGCACGCTCTTCGGACCGTTCGGGGTGCCCGTCACCGTGCCGAAGACCATGACCGGACGCCTGTACGCCGGCGGCGGCTCCCTCGACCTCGCGTGGGCGTTCATGGCGCTGCGCGAGGGCGTGATCCCCCCGACCGTGCACACCGCCGACGTCCCCGCGCCCTATCAGCTCGACCTGGTCGTCGCACAGCCCCGGCGGGCGGCACTGCGGACCGCGCTGGTGCTGGCACGGGGGTACGGGGGCTTCAACTCGGCGATGGTGCTGCGCGGGCCGACGGGCTGAGCGGGCCGCTCACGCCGCCGGCGCCCTGACATGTCGTACGGCGTACGGCGCGTGCGCGGCATCCCGCACAGCCCTGGCGCTCCCCCGCTCCCTCACCCCTTCACGCCTTTTCTCCGACGGGAGTCCACATGCCTGTCCCCCTTCAACGCGACGCGGGGACCACTTCGGAACGACTCGCGGTCTGGTTCGCCGCACGCCTCCCCGACGCCACCGACGTCGCCGTGTCCGGTCTGGACGTACCCACCGGTTCCGGCTTCACCAACGAGACGCTGACGATCCGGCCGACCTGGCGGGACGCACAGGGGGCCGCTCGCACCCATGTGGCGATCCTGCGCGTGGCGCCCACCCGCCACCAGGTGCACCCCGACAGCCGCTTCGCCGCCCAGGTACGCCTCCAGCGCATCCTGGCCGCCGACACGGACCTCCCGGTGCCGCCCGTGCTCTGGCACGAGGAGGACCCGGCGGTTCTCGGCGCGCCGTTCATGATCATGGAGAGAGTGGACGGGCGGGTCCCCGCCGACGTGCCCTCCTACCACCGGTCGGGCTGGATCGCGGATCTCGCCCCGACGGAGCGCCGTGCCCTCTGGTCGGCCGGCCTCGGCGTCCTGGCCCGGCTGCACGCCCTGGACCCGGCCGCGCTCGGCCTGGACTTCCTCACGGCGGGGGACTCACGGCCGTACCTGCTCAGACAACTCGACCACTACGAGAGCCACTTCGCTTTCTACGCTCCCCACGAGCCGCCCGCCGCCCGCCGCGCCCTGGCCTGGCTGCGCGCCCACCGGCCGCCGGAGTCCGGACCCGCGCGGCTGCTGTGGGGGGACGCCCGGCTGGGCAACCTCATCTTCCAGGGTCTGTCCCCGGTCGCGGTGCTGGACTGGGACATGGCCGAGACGGGCCCGGCCGAGAGCGACCTCGCCTGGTTCCTCCACCTCGACCGGCACCTCAGCGAAGGCATCGGGGTCCCCCGGCTCACGGGACTGCCCGGCCGCGCGGAGACGGTCCGCCACTACGAGCGGCTCACCGGTACGCGGCTGCGGCACCTGGAGTACTACGAAGTGTTCGCGGCGTTCCGGTTCTGCCTGATCACCGCCCGGGTGACCGCACTGCTCAGCACCCACGGCCGTATCCCGCCCGGCCCGGAGATTCCCCTGCACCGCAACGCGACCCGGCTGCTGGAGACGGTGCTGGCGGAACGGTCCCCGACCCCGTCCACCACTTCATCGGACCGCTGACCCCGTACCAGACCGAAGGAGGGCGCCATGCCCACCGGCACCACCACCGGCGTTGTCGACGCTTCCCTCTTCCGCGACGCCTTCGCCTCCCTCCCCACCTCTGTCGCCGTCATCACCACCACCGACGCCCAGGGCACGCCCAGAGGACTGACCAGCAGCGCCGTCTGCGCGGTGTCCATGGACCCGCCGCTGCTGCTGATCTGCGTCGACAAGTCCTCCCAGACCCTCCCCGCGCTCCAGCAGGCGAACGGATTCGTCGTCAACTTCCTCTCCGAGGGCTCCGAGCAGGTCTCCCGGCAGTTCGCGACGAAGAGCGCGGACAAGTTCGCGGGAGTCCAGCACCGCACGTCGTCGCGGGCGGCAGGCTCGCCGATCCTGTTCGCCGACTCCGTCGCCTATCTGGAGTGCGCCGCCGAGTCCCGGATCGAGGCGGGGGACCACTGGATCCTGCTCGGCCGCGTCCTCGGCGGCGAGGTCCACGACAAGGGCGCCCTGCTCTACCACCGCCGTTCGTACCTGAAGCTCCTTCCCGAGAGGAACGCGTCGTGAAATTCGGCATCAATCTCTTCCCCACCGTCGGCCCCGAGGACAAGAGCGGGGTGCAGTTCTTCGACGACTGCCTGGCGCTCGCCGAACGCGCCGAGCAGCTCGGCTTCCACCATGTCAAAACCGTCGAGCACTACTTCTCCGCGTACGGCGGCTACAGCCCCGACCCGGTCACCTTCCTCGCGGCGGCGGCCGCCCGCACCACCCGGGTGCGGCTGATCACCGGTGCGGTGCTTCCCGCGTTCAGCCACCCGGTCAAACTGGCCGGCAAGCTCGCCATGCTGGACCACCTGTCGCACGGCCGCCTCGATGTCGGCTTCGGCCGGGGCTTTCTGCCCGAGGAGTTCTGGGCGTACCAGATTCCGATGGACGAGAGCCGGGCCCGCTTCAACGAGGGCGTGGATGCCTGCCTGCGGCTGTGGACCGAGGAGGAGACCACGTTCGAGGGCCGCTTCCACTCCTTCGGCCCGGTGACCCTGCTGCCCCGCCCGTTCCAGTCCCCGCACCCCCGGGTCCTGGTGGCGACGGCCATCACCCCCGAGTCCGGCGAGGCGGCGGGCGCGGCCGGTCACGGCGTGATGATGGTCCCGTCGATCAACAAGCAGGAGAAGCTCCAGGAGATGCTCGCCCGCTACCGGGACACCCGGACGGCGGCCGGCCTCGCGTCGACCGACGAGGACATCCACTTCAGCTACAACTGCTATCTCGCCGAGGACCGTGACAAGGCGCACCGCCTCGGCCAGGTCTACTCGGAGCGCACCAACAGCCTGCTCGCCACGGCCGTGTCCTCCTGGCAGCACAACCGCAGCGCCGACTACGCGGGCTACGAGCGGATCGTGGCCCGGGTCAACAGCGGTGACTTCGGCAAGCAACTGCGGGACAACAAGGTGCTCGTGGGCGATCCGCAGGAGGTCGCGGACCGCGTGGAACTCATCCGCGACCTCTACGGCGAGACCACCATCAGTCTCCAGATCGTCTCCGGGAACATGCCGTTCGAGGAGTCCGTCCGCACCCTCGAACTCTTCGCGGAGCACGTGCTGCCCCGCTTCGCATGAGCACGGCCTCTCACGGGTTCTCGCGAGTTCTCACCAGGAGGCCGTCATGAGAGCACTCGGACTGGGCGACCTCGTCCACTGGGGCCTGGTGCAGGGCCTCGTCGAGCGGGGCCTGCTGTACGAGCCCGCACCGGAACCGGGAATCGGATTCGCCTACGACGAAGAAGGGGGCGGCGTGCCCACAACAAGGCTGGCCGGCCGGAAGGCCGTAGTGACCGGCGGGACGAAGGGGCTCGGCCGGGCCATCACCCAGGCGTTCATCCGGGAGGGCTGCGACGTGGTCGCGGCGGCCCGCAACGCCGATCACGCGGAGTGGGAGATGTCCATCGGGCCGGGCAAATACCTCTTCCACTCCGTCGACGTCCAGGACCGTGCCTCCGTCGACGCCCTCATGGAGTACGCCGACCTCCACCTGGGCGGCGTCGACATCGTCGTGGCCAACGCGGGGGTGAGCCGCCCGGGCCCCGCCGCCACTCTGCCGGAGGAGGCGTGGGACGAGGTGATCGGCACCAACCTCACCGGCGTCTTCCGCTGCGTCCAGGCCGCCGTGCCCTACCTGGAGCGCAGCGAGCACGCCCGGCTCATCACCATGTCCTCCGTCCTGGCCGGGCAGGTGACGCCCGGGGCAGCGGTCTACAGCTCCTCGAAGGCCGCCGTCGAGGCGTTCACCCGCGTCTGCGCCGCCGAACTCGCCCCCCGCGACATCACCGTCAACTGTCTCTCCCCGGGCCTCATCGACTCCGGCATGGGCAGCCTGCTGCCCCGCAACAAGAAGATCTGGCCCCACTACGAGGCCAAGCTCGCCATGGGCCGCATGGGGAAGCCGGAGGAGGTGGCGGACGCGGCGGTGTTCCTGGCCAGCTCCGACAGCCGCTATGTCAACGGGCATGTGCTGGAGGTGAGCGGGGGCCTGCGGTGGTGAGGTGAAGCACCCCAGTACCGACCGGGTGAGAGGCAAACCGTGGCGAGGAGGACGGACGGACCTGTCGTGGCGGGCGCCCGGGCCAGGGAGACCAGGCCCGGGCGCCCGCCACGGCACCGCGCGTTCTCCGTCCGGCTCCGGCTGCCCCTGGCCCGAGGGCGTCGATGACGTCGTCGGAGCGGCGCCGCGACCGGCGCGTGAAGCCCGACGGCCCGTGGCTGGAGGCCACGAGCGCCGCACTGTTCACCGGAGCACGACAGCACGGCCGGACCGTACTGGTCCGGCCGCGCTGTCGTGCTCAGCGCTTTCTGGGCATGCCCAGCGCCGTCAGCAGTTCGGTGCGAGTCGGGCCGGGTTCGGTGTAGCGCGGGAGGCCTGCTCCCAGTTGTACGACGCGTTCGATCAGGCCGGACCGGACGAACGCCTCGTCGGCGGTGAGGTATGTGCAGGCGACGTCGCACACGGCACGCAGGACTCGGGGGTCGCGCAGCCGGACGGCGTCCAAGGTGTTGCCCAGCTGCCGGCTCTCGTCGTCGGTGGTGTACGTCCGGCCCCGCGTCTCCCCGTCGATCTCGGCGAGCCGGTGCCGGTCCCAGGCCTCCGCGTTGTCCCACATCGGCCCGAAGGTCTTCTCGTTCGCCCGGCCGTACGAGAGCGAGAACTCGGCAGGGTCGTCCGTGCCCGTCTTGCGCAGCTGGTCGCGGAGGAGTACGCCCTGCTGAAACCCCGTCGTCATGCCCAGGCCGAACAGGGGGTTGGTGGTGGCCCAGGCGTCGCCCACCGGCACCAGCCCCGTGACCAGGGGCCGGCCGTCCCGCAGGAGGCCGCGCCGCCTGGTGCGGATGCCGCCCATGACGGTCACCCCGGCCAGTGGGTCGCCCCCGAGCCAGTCGGTGATCGGGGGATGGAGCGCGGCCGCCCGGTCCCAGACGTCGCTGTCGCTCAGCACGCGCAGTTCCTGGTCCCGGCCGGAGGTGAACAGCGTCACCGACCAGGTGCCCCACTCCGCGGGGATGGTGATGATGGAGACGCTCTCGTGGTGGGTCAGGAAGAAGGGGCGGGCCGTCGGGAGCATCCCGTACGGCGACCGGAAGAAACGCGTGTAGTACAGGAAGCCGCCGCTCCCCTCCGTCACGACCGACTCCCCGCCGAGCGCCCCGAGCAGCGTGGGCAGCCGACTGTCCCGCCCGGTGGCGTCCACCACGAGATCGGCCGCGATCTCCGTGCCGTCGTCGATGACGACACCTGTGACGTGCGGGGAGCCGGACGTCCGCTCATCGCCGCTCAGCAGGCCGGTGACCCGCGCCTGGCGCAGGGTGACCCCGTCGGTCCGCAGGGCGGCGGTGAGCAGCGCCGTCTCCAGCAGCAGCCGGCGCATGGGGAATATCTCGAAGCGTTCGTCCCCCGGCTACCGGGGACCCACCCCGTCGACGCCCCAGGCGCCGCCGACGATGTCGTACGGCCGGCCGCCGACCGCGACCAACTCCGCCACGCCGGTGGGCAGTTCACGCTCCAGCAGCCGCAGTCCCCCGGGCAGCAGGCCGTGCGGCTGGGCGAACTGCCGTACGCCCGGCCGTTTACGGTCCCGCGGATCCATGGAGTCCCGGTCGAGCACGGTGACCTGGTGTCCGTCGGCGGCGAGCAGCATGGCGGTGACGAGCCCGACGGGTCCGGCTCCGATGACGACGGTGTGTGCCACGGTGCGCTCCCTTCTGTGCGGAGGTTCGAGGTGGGGCGGGCGGGCGGCGCAGCGTCGGTGCCGGCGGCAGCCCCGCTCATGGCGGCGGAGGATTCCCGGTCGGCAGAACCGGGGATCCTCCGCCTTGTCCCCCGTTGAGGCCGAATCACCGGGTGGCGGCCGGTGGGTCGGCCCGGCGCCATCGGCTGGTCGACGGCTTCCGTGCAGCGGGCCGGGGAGGCGTCAGCTGCCGGGCGTGTGCGATGTCGACTGCTGCTGCCGCGGCGCGTCGTAGGGGTAGAAACCGCGGCCGGACTTCCTGCCGAGCAGGCCCCCTTCGACCAGCCTCAGCAGCAGCGTGGGCGGCGCGTAGTGGGGCTCCTTCGATTCCTCGTACATGGCCTGGGCGGCCGCGAGGACGGTGTCGAGCCCGATCAGGTCGGCGAGCCGGAGCGGCCCCATCGGATGCGAACAGCCGAGCGTCATGCCCTTGTCGATCGTCTCGGCGGTGGCGAACCCGGAGTCGACCATCCGGATCGCGGAGAGCAGATACGGGAAGAGGACGGCGTTCACGACGAAACCCGCCCGGTCGGGCGCCTTGATCACCGTCTTGCCGAGGGTCCCCGACACGAAGGACTCGGCGCGGGCGCTGACCGCGGAATCCGTCAGCACCGAGTCGACGATCTCGACGAGCGGCAGCACGGGCACCGGATTGAAGAAGTGGACGCCGACGACCCGGTCCGGCCGGGTGGTGGCCCGGGCGAGCCTGACGATCGGGATGGAGGAGGTGATGGAGGCGAGGATCGTCTCCGGGTCGTCGACGATCTTGTCGAGTTCCGCGAAGATCTGGAGCTTGAGCGGCTCGTCCTCCGACACGGCCTCGATGACCAGCTGACGGTCGTACAGCGCTCCCCTGTCGGTGGTGAAGGACACCCGCCGTAGCGCTTCCTCGCCCTGCTCCCTGCTGATCCTTCCCTTGTCGACCGCGCGGCCCAGGGAGCGCTCCAGCCTGCGGGGGCCCGTCTCCAGCGAGGCTTCCGAGGAGACGGCCACGATCACGTCCCGGCCGGCCTTCCCGCAGACCTCGGCGACACCGGCGCCCATGATGCCGCTGCCGACCACACCGATCCGGGTGATCTCCTCCGTCATGCCGTCACCCACCAGCGCAGCAGCGACGTACCCATGGACATGCCGCCGCCGAACCCGCAGAGCAGGACGAGATCGCCCTTCCCGAGCGCCCCCGACCTGTTCGCGTCGTCGAGGGCGACAGGCACCGACGCGCTGCCCACGTTGCCGTACTTGCGCAGGGTGCGATGGATGGTGGCCCGGGTGAGCCCCGCCCGTTGGACCACCTCGTCGAGCATCACGCCGTTGGCCTGGTGCGGTATGAAGTGGTCGACCTGGTCGAGGGTGACACCGGCGCGTTCCGCCAGCGCCGTCAGGGCGGGCGGCACGAACTCGTTGACGAAGTCGCGTACGCCGCGGCCGTCCATCCGGAAGAAGTGGCCGCCCTCGGCGACGGTGCGGTCCGAGGCCGGGTTCCTGCTGCCGCCCGCCTCCACCCTGATCAGCTCATGGGCGTCGCCACGGCTGGCGAGGTCGGTCTCGGTGATCCCGTACGGGTCTGGGACCCGGCCGACGACCACGGCTCCGGCGCCGTCGCCGAGCAGAACGGCCGTACTACGGTCGTCGAAGTCGAGGATGCGCGAGTAGAGATCCGCGCCGATGACGAGTGCCAGGCTGCCGGGGCGCCGTTCCGTCAGACCGCGGGCCACTTCCAGGGCGTAGACGAAGCCGCTGCACACCACGTTTATGTCGAAGCAGGCGGCATTGAAGGCGCCGACCATGTCCTGCACCAGGTACGAGGTGGGCGGCTGCGGGAAGTCGCCGGTGGACGTCGACACGATCAGGTAGTCGATCCGGTCCGCGGTCAGACCCGCCTGGTGCAGCGCCTCGTTCGCGGCGTGTGCGGCCAGGTCGGAGGTCGCTTCGTCGGGGGACGCGTAACGGCGCGACACGATCTGTGTCTTGCGCTCGATCCATTCCGCGGTGACACCGACCCTCCGCGCCACCTCTTCGTTACCTACCTCCTCCTTCGGCAGGTAGGACCCGGTCGAGAGTATTCCGATGCGGTTCGCCGCCATGTCTCACACAGCCCTTTCCCCGGACCGCAGCGGGTTGAGCCGCTCGGCGCCGATGGCGGCACGCTTCTCCGGGTCGGTGACACCGAGTCCTTCGTCGGGTGCCAGGCACAGCACCCCGACCTTTCCGACATGGCCGTTCCGTTGGACGAGCCGAGCGGCCTCACCGACCTCGGTCAGCGGATACAGCGCGGAGAGCACCGGGGAGATGTGGCCGAGCCGGACCAGGCGGTTGCATTCCCACTGTTCCTGGAGATTCGCCGCGTGACTTCCGACAATGCGCTTGAGGTTCATCCACAGATAGCGGTTGTCGAACTCGTGCTGATATCCCGTACTGGAACCGCAGGTGACGACCACGCCGCCGCGTCGCACCACGAAGACGGAGATGCCGAACGTCGCCCTGCCCACGAAGTCGAAGACCACATGGGGGTCTTCGCCGAGCGCGGACCGAATGGCACGGCCGAGCCGTTTGCCGAGTTCCGTCGTGCGCTCGGGACTCGGCGGCTCGTCACTGTCGAGACCGATCTCCTCGCGGTTGATCACCACATCGCAGCCGAGGGAGCGCAGCAGCCGCGCCTTGCGCTCCGAGCCGACGACCCCGACCGGGATGCCGCCCGCGTTCTTCACCATCTGTACGGCGAACGAACCCAGTCCACCGGTGGCTCCCCAGATCAGCACGATGTCGCCCTGCTTGATCCGGGCACCCTTGTCGCTCACCAGCATCCGGTAGGAAGTGGCCGCGCACAGCATCACGCCGGCGGCTTCCTCCCAGGTCAGATGGGCCGGCTTGGAGAGCAGCTGACTGGCTCGGACGACGGCGTAGTGGGCCAGGCCCCCGAAGTTCGTCTCGTAGCCCCATGCGCGCTGGCCGGCCCCCATCATCCCGTCGGCGTGCGTCGCCGGTTCCTGGTCGTCCACCTGGATGCAGGTCACGACCACGTGGTCGCCGGGCTGCCAGCGACGCACGGCGGAACCGACCCTGACTATGACTCCGGCGGCGTCCGAGCCCACCACGTGGTACGGCAGATCGTGCCGGGACGCCCAGCCGCCTTCCCTGCCCAGTCGTTTCAGGAAGTCGAAGGTCGGCAGGGGTTCGAAGGTCGCCGACCACACCGTGTTGTAGTTGATGGAACTGGCCATCACGGCCACCACCACTTCGTCGGGCGCGAGTTGCGGCATCGGGACCCGACCGACGTGTAGCGATTTCCGTACATCCTTGTCCTTGACGCCTGCGAACATTCCGGAGTCCTCCACCCGGATGTACGCCGCCGGATAACTCTCGGGCAGTGGCGTTGCCTCTATCGTCTCCCGATCGGCTCCGCCCAGCAGAACCTCGGCCAACGCGTCCATTCCTATGTCTCCTTCAGGGGGGTGGGCGGAAGCTGTTCGAGCAGCGCCCCGACGGACCGGTCCTCGCCTGTGGCGACAGCGGTCAGCAGGGTTTCGAGCGTCTCCCTGAGGTGTTGGACGGTGCCGTCCCGGAAGTACCCCGCGTAGTGGTTGAGGTTGACCAGCAGGGACCCCCGCCAAAAGGCCACCTCGACCCGTAGCGGGTGTTCTGTCTGGTTGAGGAATTCCACCGGCTCCGCACCGAGCACCCGCTGGAATCGCTCGAAGTTCTCCTCGAACTCAGGGAAGTTCTCCTGGACCACATAGCTGTCGAAGAGGTCGGAGGACGGTGTCTGCCCGGCCAGTTCGTACAGGCGTTGCGGGGGCAGGTACTCGTACTGGCTGATCGTCTGGATCTTTCGCTGGAGCAGCTCCAGCCAGCCGGAGACGGGCATCGCGGGGTCGATCGGGACGCGTACCGGAAGGATGTTGAAGAACTGTCCGACCGAGCGTTCGACGTCGACCTGGGCGGTGCCCCGGCCCGAGAACACGGCGCCGAAGACGACTTCCGGTGCACCGGTGACGGCGCCGAGCAGCAGTGCCCAGCAGCCCTGCACCACGGTCTGCACCGTGAGGTCGAAGCGGCGGGCGAGCCCGGTCAGAGCGGCCGTCTGCGCGACGGACAGCGGGATGCTCTCCTGGAGGTAGGGGCATCCGGGGTCGGGCCGCCGCTCGGACGCGGGCAGCGCGATCCGCCACGAGGACATGTCGCCGCCGGTGAGCTGCGAGCGCCAGAACTCCTCGGCCTCCGTGGTGTCCCGTTGCCGCTGCGCCACGCAGAACGCGCCGAACCCGGTGTCGGGTGTGCCGGCCTTGGGGGTGTCGCCGGCCGCGATCGCCTCGTACGCGTCGAGCTGTTCCTTCATCACGACCATGTAGCTCCAGCCGTCGTGCTCGGCGAGGCTGAACAGGTACACGTACTCGTAGACGTGCTCGCTCAGTCGGAAGAGTGCCAGGCTCATCTGGAGCGGGGCCTCGGGGTCGAACCCGCGGCGACGCCGGTCGGCGATGTATGCCTGTACGCGCCTCTCCTGCTCGACGGGCTGAACCGCGCGCCAGTCGTGCTCGTCGACGCTCACCGTTACGCCCGGGCGTACCGCCTGGAGCGGATGGCCGTCCACGGTCACATGGCTGGTCCGCAGCGCGGGGAACCGGTCGACGGTGTGCTGCCAGCTCCGCCGCAGCGTTTCGGGGCTGAAGTGCTCGCCGGTGACGCGGAAGCGGTGGTGGATGACGTTGCCGCCGGACTCCCGGGTCTCGCGGATGCGGCGGTGGATGTGTGCCTGGGTGCCCGTCGCCGGGTAGACGTCCGAGGCGTCCGGGAACCGTTCCCGTACGCGCCGTACCAGGTCCGGCTCGGTCCGTTCGTACGACCGGGTTGGGTCCGCGGCGTCGCCGAGGGTGCTCTCCCGGGAGGCGGCGAGTTCCGCCAGGGCCCCGATGGTCTTGCTTCGGAAGACGTCCTGCGGGGTGAGCGAGAGGCCGCGGGCCGCGGCCCTGCTCACGACGCGGATGGCGAGCAGGGAGTCGCCGCCCATGGCGAAGAAGCTGCTGGTCGTGCCGACCTCGTTCGTGCCGAGCACGTCCGCCCAGATCTCGGTGAGTATCGCCTCTTCGGGCGTACGAGGTGCGGTGAGCCCGTCCGCGGGCAGGGCCGTGCGCCGGGGCAGGGGCAGGGCGCGCCGGTCCAGCTTGCCGTTGGCATCCGTCGGCAGGTCCGGGAGCGCCACGATCGCTGACGGGATCATGAACTCCGGGAGCCGGTCCCGCAGGAAGCCGTCGGCCTCCTCGGTCAGCCGACGGCTGATCTCGTTGAGCAACGGGTTGCTGATGTACTGCCATGGCGAGCGCAGGGACGCGTCCGGATCCGCCCAGCCTTCGGCCGGGGCGGCTCCGGGACGGTGCAGCACGACGCGATAGCGGCCGGTCGTCGTGCCCGGGCGCCAGCCGATGGTGGCGTGGTAGCCGTGGGCGTCGGCGAGCCGCCACCATTCCTCGGGCTCCGTGGCGTCGTGCTCGGGCTCCGGTGACAGGGCGTCGACGGGGGTCGTGCCGTCGGCGGCGTCGGCGGCCGCCCGGAAGGCGTTGATCGAGGCGACGCGGGCGTTGGGCACGTCGTCGACGATCAGCACGTCGGGGCGCTCGGTGCGAAGAACCTCGGCCGTGTCGGCGGGAGAGGTGGCACCGGACAGCCGCCGCGGCTCGACGCGGGCGTCGTCCGCGGTGGCCGGGCCTGTCTCCGGCGCCGGGGCCTCGCCCACGCGCAGGACGACGTCGTAGCGGTACCGGGTCAGCTCATTGTGGAAGTCTCCTCGCTTGAGCAGGACGTCCACGCGTGAGATGCCCGGAATCTCGCGGGAGATCGCCAGGAAGAACTCGGGGTCGAGAGCGAGTTCCTGTTCCTGCGCGACGCGCTGCTCCGCCCGGGCCCGCAGCCGTTCCACCGAGAGCCCCGGTTCCGCCCGGGCCAGTTCCACCTCGGTGTGAAAGGCCTCCAGCAGGCTCAGACTGCGCAGGTCGCCCAGATAGATCGCGCCGCCGGGGCGCAGTCGGGCGGCCGCGGCGGTGAGTACGCCGCGCAGGTAGGACGGGTCGGGGAAGTACTGCACGACGGAGTTGAGCAGGACGAGGTCGAACTCCTGCTCCTCCAGGGCGCCGATGTCGTGGGCGGCGGCCGGGAACAGCCGTACCCGCGACTGGGACGGCAGGGTGGGGAGCAGGTGCGTCCCGATGTAGTCGACGGCCGTCGGCGACACGTCGGTGCCCCAGTAGAGCTTGGTGTGCGGGGCGATCCGGGAGAGGAGCAGGCCCGTACCGCAGCCGATCTCCAGCACCCTTTCCGGGGTGCACTCCAGTACACGCTCCACCGTGCTGTCGACCCACAGCCGCATTTCCTCGGCGGGCAGCGGTTCGCCCGTGTAACTGCTGTTCCAGCCGACGATGTTGAAGTCGGCGTCGCTCGTCCCCTCCTCGTCGGTGCCGTACGTGCGGTCGAAGACCTGGCTCCATTCGTCGACCTGGGCCGTGACCAGCTCGGGTTCCCGGCCCCAGGTGTCGTCCGTGTGGGGTACGACGTATCCCACGAGCTGCTCGTGACTGTCCTCGCCGTGAAGCCGGCGCGGGACCACCACGGCTTCGCGGACCGCGGGGTGCTCTTCGAGGGCGCGCTCGATCTCGCCGGGCTCGATGCGGAGCCCGCGTATCTTGACCTGGAAGTCGGTGCGCCCCAGGTAGACGATGTTTCCGTCCGGCTGGTAGCAGGCGAGGTCTCCCGTCCGGTAGAGCCTGCCGCCGGCCGAGAACGGGTCGGGCACGAACCGCTCCTCGGTGAGTGCGGGCCGGTTGAGGTAACCGCGGGCGACCTGGACGCCGCCGATGAACAGCTCGCCGGTGACCCCGATCGGGACCGGGTTCATGGCCGGGTCGAGGATGTGGACGGCGGTGTTGGCGACGGGCCTGCCGATGGGAACCGTGGTGGACGACGGTTCGCGGGGCACCGTCCAGTGGGTGACGTCGATCGCCGCTTCGGTGGGCCCGTACAGGTTGTGCAGGTGGCTGTCGGGCAGCCGGTCGAAGAACCGCCGTGTCAGCGAGTAGGACAGTGCCTCGCCGCTGGTGAACACGCGCCGCACGGACTCGCAGCCCGTCACGCCGGGTTCCTCCAGGAAGACCTGGAGCATGGAGGGGACGAAGTGGAGGACGCTGACGTGCTGGCGGCTGATCAGCTCGGCCAGGTACCGGGCGTCCCGGTGTCCCCCGGGGCGGGCCAGCAGCAGTCGGGCCCCGGTCAGGAGCGGCCAGAAGAACTCCCAGACGGACACGTCGAAGCTGAAGGGTGTCTTCTGCAGTACGCGGTCTTCCGGGGTCAGACCGTATTTCTCCTGCATCCACAGGATCCGGTTGCGAACGGCCCGATGGCTGATCATCGCGGCCTTCGGCTGCCCCGTGGAGCCGGAGGTGTAGATGAGGTACGCCAGGTCGTCGGGGCCTGTCGGCAGGTCGGGGCGGGAGGTGGGTTCCTTCTCCAGTCCGCTGTCGGGGGCGTCGAGGCACAGTACGTCGGCCTCGTGCGGCGGCAGGGAGTCCAGGAGCGCCCGCTGGGTGAGCAGGATCCGCGGCGCCGCGTCGTCGAGCATGAACGCCCGCCTGCCGGCCGGGTAGTCGGGGTCGACGGGGAGGTAGGCGCCACCGGCCTTGAGGATGCCGAGGAGCCCGATCACCAGCTCGGGCGACCGCTCGACGGAGATCGCGACGGGTTCGTCCCGGCGCACCCCCATCCGCACCAGCCGGTGGGCCAACTGGTTGGCCCGGCTGTCGAGTTCGGCGTAGGTGAGGGTGTGGCCCTGTTCCGGGCCGGGCTCGGCGTCGCCGTCGGCCGCCGTCTCCCCGGGGCCGGTGGTGTCCTCGCTCCAGAGGGCGGTCGCCTCGGGGAACCGGTCCGCCATCTCCTCGAAGAGGTGGTGCAGGGTTTCGCCCGGCCGGTCGGAGTAGTCCCGTTCGGTGCGGTTCCACTCCAGTTGTTCAGCGCGTTCCTCAAGGGAGAGGACGGGCAGTTCGGAGACGCGGTCCCCCGGGCTGTCGACGACGGCGTCGAGCAGCAGCCGGTAGGCGGCGACGATCCGTTCGATCGTGGCGTGGTCGAAGATGTCGGAGTTGTACTCGACTTCGCCACGCAGGCCGTTCTCCTCCTCCGCCAGTGAGATCCACAGGTCGAACTTGCTGGTGTCGTTGCGGAGTTCGCGCCCGCCGGTGAAGACCGTGTCCCGCCTGAAGTCGTCCGGAAGGCGGGGCTGGAGTACGAAGCAGACCTGGAAGAGCGGGTTCATGCTCATGCCCCGCTCGGGGAGCAGCTCGGAGACCAGCAGTTCGAAGGGGACGTCCTGGTGGGCGTAGGCGCTCTTCGCCACGTCGCTCACCCGGGAGAGGACTTCGGGGAAGGTCGGGTCGCCTGCCATGTCCGTCCGGAGCACCACCGTGTTGGCGAAGAACCCGAGGAGATTCTCGATGTCCGAGTGGTGCCGGCTGGCGACCGGTGTGCCGATGACGATGTCGTCGGAACCGCTGAAGCGGTGCAGGAGGACGTTGAGAGCGGACACCACCGTCATGAACAGGGTGACGCCGTTCTCCCGGGCGATCGCCTCCAGCGAGTCGACCTGGTCCTGGTCCACCCGGAAACTCAGGCTGCCGCCCTCGAAGGACTGGACGGCCGGCCGTGGCCGGTCCATGGGGAGTTCGAGCCCGGAGTTGCCCGTTCCGAGTTGCTCACGCCAGAAGGAGAGTTTCCGCTCCAGGACGGGGCCGCTGAGCCGTTCCCGTTCCCACTGGGTGAAGTCGCGGTACTGCACGGGCAGTTCCGGCAGGCGTACCGGCTCGTCGTGGGTGATCGCCTCGTACGCGGTCTGCAACTCCTTGAGGAGGAGGTAGCCCGAATGTCCGTCGGTGACGATGTGGTGCAGGGTGAACAGGAACCGGTGGGTGCGGGGGGCGAACCGGACGAGGCGGGCGGTGAACAGCGGCCCGTCCGCGAGGTCGAACAGGTGCCGGGCCTGGCTGTGTGCGAGCCGGGCGTACTCCTCCGGCAGTTCGTCCTCGGGCAGGTCGCCCAGGTCCGTCAAGGGCAGCTCCACCGGCAGTCGGTCGTGCACCTGCTGCCAGGGTTCGCCCCCGACGCTGGGGAAGTTGGTGCGCAACACCTCATGCCGCTGGACGATCATCTCCAGGGCCTGCGTCAGGGCGCGCGGGTCCAGTTCTCCTTCGAGGGTGAACTCGAAGGTCGCGTTGTAGGCAGGGCTGCCGGGCACCATCTGGTCCAGGGACCAGAGGCGTTGCTGCTGGAAGGAGAGTGGGACGCGGCCTTCGTCGGACCGTGGCAGCAGTTCCAGTTCGAGGGCGTCGTCGGACCGGGACAGTTCGCGGAGCACGGCCGCGATCGAGGCGGGTGTGGGGTGATCGAAGACGATGGTGGTGGGCAGGCTCAGCCCGGTCGCCTTCGTGAGGTGGTTACGGAGTTCGAGCGCGCTCATGGAGCTGATGCCGAGCTGGACCAGGTTGTCGTCCGGGGCGACGTCCAGGGCCCTGTCGTACCCGAGGACGGCCGCGGCGGCGGCACGTGCGACATCGAGCGGGTCCGCGTCCTTGAGCGGGTCGCCCGGTTGTGGTTCCGCCTTCGCCTGCGGCGTTCCCAGGACGGCCAGGGTACGGGTGAGACTCGCCGACGACCCGCTGTCCGGCGACTGCCCCTGGTCGGGCCCGTCCAGCCAGTACCGTCGGCGTTGGAAGGCGTAGGTCGGCAGGTCGACCAGTCGCCCTCCGGCCAGTTGCCAGTCCACCGGCACGCCCTGCGCGTACGCCTCGGCCGCGGACGTCAGCATCCGGGCCAGGCCTCCCTCGTCCCGGCGCAGTGTGCCGACCGTGCGAACCTCGTCGGGTATGGCGGGGAGGAGCACGGGGTGCGGGCTCGACTCGATGAAGAGGGTGTGGCCCTGTTCCCTGAGGCTTTCGATCGCGGGGCCGAACTTCACGGTTTCGCGTGCGTTGCTGTACCAGTACTCGGCGTCGAGTGCGGACGTGTCCAGCCAGTCGCCGGTGACGGTGGAGAAGAACGGGATCCGCGAGGAGCTGGGGGAAATGCCGGCGAGGGCTTCGACGAGTGGTGCGCGAACCGGTTCGACGTGCGCCGAGTGCGAGGCGTAGCTCGCCGACAGACGGCGCACTCGTGCTCCCGCCGCCTCGTACCGCTTCACCAGCGCGTCCAGCGCCTCGTTGTCCGCGGACACCACGAAGGAGGACGGGCCGTTCACCGCCGCCAACGCGACGTCCGCACCGATCAGTCCGTCGTGCTCGACGACGGCCAGGCCGCCCTTTCCGCCGAGTTCCCGCGCCATGATGCGGCTGCGTACCGCGACGACGCGTGCGGCGTCCTCAAGGGTCAGCGCGCCGGCGACGTACGCGGCGGCGATCTCGCCCTGCGAGTGCCCCACCACCGCCGCCGGCTCGACGCCCAGTGAACGCCACAGCTCCGCCAGCGACACCATCACCGCGAACAGCACCGGCTGGACGACGTCGCTCCGGTCGAGGTCGAGGTCGTCGTCCAGCACGGACCAGTCCACGTGGGGCGCCAGTGCCTCGGCGCAGCGCCGCATGGAGGTGGCGAACACCTCCGACGACTCCAGCAACTCCTTGGCCATGCCCGCCCATTGGGAGCCCTGGCCGGGAAACACGAACACTGTCCTGGGCCGGCCCGTGGCCAGTGCCGACACCACGCCCGAGGCCGGCTCCCCCTTCGCCAGAGCCGCCAGTCTCGGCAGGAACTCCGCATGGCTCTGTCCCAGCACCACCGCGCGATGCGGGAAGGTGCTGCGCGACGTCAGCAGTGAGTGGGCCACGTCGCCGGGCGCCGCTCGGGGCCTGTCCTCGACGAACGACAGCAGGCTGCGGGCCTGGGCACGCAGCGCTTCCTCGGAACGGCCCGACAGGACCCACGGGACGACGGAGGCGGTCCCGGAGCCGGTGGCGGACGGCTCGGCCGCGGCACCGGGCTCGGCGGGCTCCGGACCGCTCCGTCCCTCGCCGGTCTCCTCCGGCGCCTGTTCCAGGATCACGTGCGCGTTGGTCCCGCTGACGCCGAACGACGACACCGCCGACCTGAATGGGTGCCCTGTCACCGGCCAGGGCCTGTGCTCGGTCAGCAGTTCGACGTCTCCCGCGGTCCAGTCCACCTTCGGGGAAGGTGCGTCCACGTGCAGTGTCTTCGGGGCGATGCCGTGCCGCATCGCCTCCACCATCTTGATCACTCCGGCCACTCCGGCAGCGGCCTGGGTGTGTCCGATGTTCGACTTCACCGAGCCGAGCAGCACGGCCCGTTCGGACGTTCGCCCCTGCCCGTAGACGGCCAGGACGGCCTGTGCCTCGATGGGGTCACCGAGCACCGTGCCCGTGCCGTGGGCCTCGATGACGTCGATGTCCTCGGGAGCGAGACCGGCGTTGCGGAGGGCCGTTCGGATCACGCGCTGCTGCGAGGGCCCGTTCGGCGCTGTGAGCCCGCTGCTGGCCCCGTCCTGGTTGACAGCGGTGCCGCGGATCACGGCCAGCACCGGATGGCCCGCACTCCTGGCGTCCGACAGCCGCTCCACGAGCAGCATGCCGACACCCTCCGCCCAGGCGACCCCGTCGGCGGCGGCGGCGAAGGACTTGCAGCGGCCGTCCGGGGCGAGCGCGCCCTGCTGGGTGAGTTCGACGAAGACCTCGGGCCTCGCCAGCACGGTCGCGCCGCCCACCAGCGCCAGCGAGCAGTCCCCTTGGCGCAGCGCCTGGCCCGCCAGGTGCACGGCCACCAGCGAGGAGGAACACGCCGTGTCCACGGTCACCGCCGGGCCTTCGAGGCCGAGGGTGTAGGAGATGCGGCCCGAAGCCACGCTGCCCGCACTGCCGTTGCCGAGGAAACCGGACAGTTCCGCCGGCCCGGTGGGCCACCGCGAACCGTAGTCGCCGTACATCAGTCCGACGAACACTCCGGTCTGGCTGCCCCGCAGGGAGAGCGGGTCGATGCCGGCGCGTTCCACCGCCTCCCAGGAGCACTCCAGCAGCAGGCGCTGCTGGGGGTCCATCGCCAGCGCCTCGCGCGGAGAGATCCCGAAGAAGGGGGCGTCGAAGTCGGCGCAGTCGTGGAGGAATCCGCCTTCTGTCGTCATGGAGCGGTCGCCGACGTCCCAACCGCGGTCGTCGGGGAACGGCGTGATCGCGTCACCGGCGTCGGCGACGAGCCGCCAGAGTTCCTCGGGGCCGGTGATGCCCCCGGGGTACCGGCAGGCCATTCCGACGATCGCCAGGGGTTCGTCGGCCGCCGCCTTCAGGCGCTCGTTCTCGCGGCGCAGACGCTCACTTTCCAGGAGGGAGGTGCGCAGCGCCGCGATGGCACGTTTGTTGGCCGAGAGCGAGGAGGCGGTGGTGCCCGCGTCGGGCCTGGTCTCGGTGGCGCCCTCGTCGGCGCCAGGGGTGGTCGGGGTCATCGGAAAACCTCCAAGCGGTGCCGCTTCACTGCGGGTCGGCTTCACTGCGGGTCGGCGCTGAGCGCCAATTGGATGAGCTGTTCGTCATTCATCGCCCCGATTCCCCCGTCGTCCGGCTCCGGTGCCGCGCCCTGGGCGCCGAGGAGTTCGGTGCCGGGTGGTGCCGGAGTGTGCGGCTGGCCGGCCAGCCGCAGCAGGGCTTCCAGCAGGCCGGCCTCCCGCAGCCGTGCCACCGGGATCGCGGTGAGCGCGGCGCGCACACGTGCCTCGGAGTCCGGGGTGTGCTGATCGGCGAGCCGGTCCAGCAGGTAGCTCGCCAGGTCGGTGACGTTCGGGTGGTCGAAGACCAGCGTCGCGGGCAGGGCCAGGCCCGTCTCCGCGTGGAGCCGGTTGCGGAGTTCGACGGCCGCGAGGGAGTCCACGCCCAGGTCGAGGAAGCCGCGTTCGGTGTCGAGAGACGCCGGCGTGGTGTGCCCGAGGACGGTCGCCACATGTCCCTGTACGGCATCGGCCGCCACCGCGAGGCGATCTGCGGGTGGTACGGCGGCCAGCCGTTCGCCGAGCAGCGGGCCGGCGCGCCCGGCGGCCGGGGCGGCGGTGCCATTGGGGCGGGCCGGTGTCCGGGACCGCAGGAGCGGTGACAGGGAGCCGCGGTCACGGGGACTCCGGCGCAGGACGGCGACGTTCAGCTTGACGGGTACGGCCACGGCATCGTCGCCGACGACCGCGAGGTCGAACAGCGCCAGGCCCTCCCGCGTCGACAGCTCGCCGACTCCGGACCTGTTGATGCGTTCCAGGTCGGTGCCGGTGAGTTTGCCGGTGATGCCGTCGGCGGGCTCCCAGAGGCCCCAGGCGAGCGACAGCGCCGGCAGACCGCCGGCCGTGCGGTGCTGGGCCAGGGCGTCGAGGACGGCGTTCGCCGCCGAATAGTTCGCCTGCCCCGGGCTTCCGAGGGTCGCGGCCGCCGACGAGAACATCGCGAACATCGTCAGATCCATGTCGCGGGTCAACTCGTGCAGATGCCGGGCGGCCAGCGCCTTGGGCCCGAGGACCCCGGGGAAACGCTCCGGGGTGAGCCGTGTGACGACGCCGTCGTCGACGGTCCCCGCCCCGTGGATCACCGCGCCCAACGGATGCTCCGCCGGGATCCCGGCGAGCAGGCGCCGCAGCGCGTCCCGGTCGGCGATGTCACAGCCGACCACCGTGGTCCGGGCGCCCAGTTCGGCCAACTCTGCGATCAGCTCGGGCACTCCGGGGCGGTCGGGGCCGCGACGGTTCACCAGCAGGAGGTGCCGGGCACCGTAGTGAGCCACGAGGTGCCGGGCGAAGGCCGCGCCCAGCGTCCCTGTGCCGCCGGTGATGAGGACCGTGCTGTGCGGTGACAGGGTCGGCCTGGGCCGTACGGCGGTCCCCTGCCGGGCGGCTGGTACCAGGCGGGGTGCCAGCAGCCGTCCGTCGCGCAGCGCCAGCTGCGGCTCGTCGGTGTCGAGCAGGTCCGCCGGGAGGGGCCGCGCCGCGGACCGCGGGCCCTCGCCGTCCAGCAGTACGAACGTGCCGGGGTGTTCCGCCTGGGCGGAGCGCACCAGCCCCCACACGGCCGCACCCGCCGGGTCGACGTCCTCGCCGGGCCGGGCGGCGACGGCCCGGTGGGTGACGATCACCAGCCGTGCGCCCGCGGGCCGCGGACCGTTCCCCGCGTCCGGCCGCCCGTCCTGATCCGTTCGTTCGTCCTGATCCGTTCCTTCGTCCGCCAGCCACTTCTGGACCTCGGACAGTGCCCACCGCGTGACCTCTTCGATGTCCCCCTCGGGGCATGTGGTCACGACATCCCTGGAGTCGGAGTCCGGCCGGGCGGCCCGTGTCTCGTCGGGCAGATCCGACCAGGCCACCCGGTAGAGGAACTGCCCAGCGCGGGGCAGGAGTTCCGGAGACATCGCTCGGAGGCTCAATGCGTCCGCGGAGAGCACCGCGCGGCCGCCGGGGTCGACGGCGTGCAGCGACAGGGTGTCCTTGTCGGACACCCGCAGCCGGACACGGAGTTCGCGAGCGCCCGTGGAGTGCACCGTGACGCCTCTCCACTCGTGGGGCACCCGGGGTTCACCAGGCTGTCCGGCCGCTTCCGTGAGGAACAGGGCGTGCAGTGCGCTGTCCCAGAGAGCCGGGTGGAGGCCGAAGCCGTCGACCGGCTCGTCGGCGCCCAGCTCGACCTCGGCGAACACCTCGTCGCCGCGGCGCCATACGGCCCGTACGCCCGTGAAGGCGGGCCCGTACACGTAGCCCCGCTCCGCCAGGTCCTCGTAGAGCGAGGAGATGTCCACGGCTGCGGCATCCGGCGGCCATGCCTCGGCGGCGAAGTCGAACCCGGTGGCGGCGTCCTCGGGATGTCCCTCGCCGAGCAGGCCCGACGCGTGGAGTGTCCATGGTTCCTCCGGTGCGGCCTGGGCGTGGATGCCCACGGTTCCGTCGCCCTCGACGACCAGCCGCAGCCGTGTCCCTTCGCCGTCGGGGACCGGCAGGGGTGCGTGCAGGGTGAGTTCCCGTACGAGCGGACGGCCCACGGCGCTCCCCGCCGAGCAGGCGAGTTCGGCGAAGGCCGCCCCCGGAAGCAGCGCCACCTCACCGATGGCGTGGTCGGCCAGCCACGGGTGACCCTCGCGGGTGAGGACCCCGCTCATCACCAGCCCGCCCGATCCGGGCAGTTCGGTCGTCGCACCGAGCAGGGGGTGCTCGGAGGCGTCCAGTCCCAGCAGGGCGGGCCGGTGCCGGCCCGGGCGGGCGTCGATCCAGTAACGCTGTCGCTGGAAGGCGTACGTCGGCAGTTCGACGCGGTCGCCCTCAAGCACGGACGCCCACTTCACCTCCGCTCCGTCCACGTGCAGCTGGGCCAGGGCGGTCAGCGCGGACCGGGGTTCCTCCCGTCCCGATCGCAGCAGCGGCACGAACAGCTGTCCGTCGCCGTGGCCGCCGGCGGTGCCGACGAGCTGATCGGAACCCACCTCCAGGAACCGGGTCGCACCGGCTGCCCGAAGGGTCGTGAGGGCGTCGTCGAACCGTACGGTCGCGCGCACCTGCCTGGACCAGTAGTGGTGGTCCACCTGTGAGCGGTCGATCCTCTCGCCAGTCACCGTGGAGACCCAGCCGATCGGCGGGCGGCCGCTCTCGCTCCTCTCGTGGGGCTCGTGGGGCTCGTGGGGCTCATGCGGGTCGCGCGGATCTTGGGACAAGACGGATTCGGTGAGATCCGTGAACGGGGCCAGCATGGGATCCATACGTGCCGAGTGGAAGGCGTGCGAGACCCGCAGTCGCTTGGTGCGTGCCCCGCGCGAGCGCCACGCGGCCTCGGCCCTGAGCACCGCGTCCTCGTCGCCCGAGAGGACCAGCGAGTCCGGCGAGTTCACCGCGGCGATGCTCACGGCCGGCTCGTTGGCGTCCAGCCATTGCCTCATCGGCGGCTCGGCGGCCTGGACCGCGACCATCGCCCCGCCTGTGGGCAGGTCGGCCATCAGGCGGCCGCGCGCGGCCACGAGCCGTGCCGCGTCGGGGAGCGACAGCACGCCACTGACATGCGCCGCCGCCAGCTCTCCCACGGAGTGTCCCGCGACGAGATCGGGCCGCAGCCCCCAGCTCTCCAGCAGCCGGAAGGCGGCGACCTCCAGCGCGAACACCGCCGGCTGGGTGTAGTCCGTCCGGTCCAGCAGCGCCGCCCGGTCACTGCCGGCCGCCGCGAAGAGCACCGTCTGCAAGGGCTTGTCGAGGTGGCTGTCCAGCATCCCGCACACCTCGTCCAGACTCTCGCGGAACGTCACGTACGAGGCGGCCAGTTCCCGGCCCATACCGACCCGCTGGAAACCCTGTCCCGAGAAGAGGAAGGCGAGCTTGCCGCGTCGCGTCGCCCGCCCCCGGACGGCGTTCGCCGGAGAGCCGCCCTCGGCCAACTCCTCCAGCCCGCGCAGGATGTCCGCGCGCCCCGCGCCCACCAGTACCGCCTTGTGGTCCAGCGACGAGCGCGTGGTCGCCAGTGACAGGGCGACATCGGCGAGGCGGGCCTCGGGACGGGCCTGAAGATGGTCCAGCAGGCGTGCGGCCTGGCCGGGGAGGGCGGTTTCGCTTCTGGCGCTGAGGAGCAGGGGCACCGGGCCCGTCGGGTCCGCATGGTCCGGGTCTGTCGTTTCGAGCGCCTGCGGCTGTTCGAGGATCACGTGGGCGTTCGTGCCGCCGATGCCGAAGGAGGACACACCGGCTCGACGCGGGCGGCCGCTGTCCGGCCAGGGCCGGGCCTCGGACAGCAACTCGACGCCACCGTCCGCCCAGTCGACCTTCGGGGACGGTTCCTGCGCGTGGAGGGTCTTCGGCAGAACGGCGTGGCGCATGGCCTGCACCATCTTGATCACTCCGGCCGCTCCGGCGGCGGCCTGCGTGTGACCGATGTTCGACTTGACCGAGCCCAGCCACAGCGGATGGTCCCCCAGGTGGGAGTGCCCGTACGCCTCTTGGAGGGCCCGGGCCTCGATGGGGTCGCCCAGCACGGTCCCGGTTCCGTGTGCCTCCACCGCGTCGACATCGGCGGCGGTGAGGCCGGCCTGGGACAGCGCGGCCTCGATGACACGGCGTTGGGCGGGCCCGTTCGGTGCGGTCAGGCCGTTGCTCGCCCCGTCCTGGTTGACGGCGGAACCCCGGATCACCGCGAGGACGGGGTGCCCTTGGCGACGGGCGTCGGAGAGCCGCTCCAGGAGCAGCATCCCCGCGCCCTCCGCCCAGCCCGTGCCGTCGGCACCGGCACCGAAGGACTTGATCCGGCCGTCCGGCGCCAGACCGCGCTGGCGGCTGAACTCGGTGAAGCAGAAAGGGGTCGACAGCACGGTCACGCCACCGGCCAGGGCCATGCTGCTCTCGCCGAGTCTCAGCGACTGGCAGGCCAGGTGCAGGGCGACCAGGGACGACGAGCAGGCCGTGTCGAGGGTCACCGCGGGGCCCTCGATACCCAAGTAGTGCGCGACCCTGCCCGAATCGACACCGCCGCTGTTGCCGATGGCGAGATGGCCTTCGAGCGCGCCCGGCATCTCGGGCAGCCGCTGCGCGTACTCGTGGTACATCACCCCCGCGAAGACCGCGGTGCGGCTGCCCTTGAGGGTTGCCGGATCGATCCCCGCACGTTCGACGGCCTCCCACGAGGTTTCCAGGAGGAGCCGCTGTTGGGGGTCCATGGCCAGAGCCTCCTTGGGGGATATCCCGAAGAAGTCGGCGTCGAAGTCGGCGGCACCGTCGATGAAGCCGCCGTGCCGCGTGTACGAGGTCCCCGGCGCGTCGGGGTCCGGGTCGTAGAGCCGCTCCAGGTCCCAGCCGCGGTCGGCAGGGAACGCGCCGACGGCGTCCGAGCCCGAGGTCACCAGCGTCCAGAGGTCGTCAGGGGTCGCGACACCGCCCGGGAAGCGGCAGGCCATGCCCACGATCACGACAGGATCGTCGTCGGTGGACAGGTCCGGGGCGCCGGTGGCACCGCTGCCTGCGAGAGTCCTGGCATCCCGGTCGCCGCCCGGGACCCGCGGCTCGTCTCCGGCGAGTTGGTCCAGGACGTGAGCCGCGACGTCCGACGGAGTGGGGTGGTCGAAGACGAGGGTCGGGGACAGCCGCAGGCCGGTCGCGGTGTTGAGGCCGTTGCGCAGTTCAAGAGCCGTCAGCGAGTCCACGCCGAGGTCCTTGAAGCTGCGGCCGGCCCCGACCTCGTCGCCGCTCCCGTAGTCGAGGATCTCGGCCGCCGTCGTACGCACCAGGTCGAGCACGGCCTCCTCGCGCTCCTCTCCTCTGAGACCGTCCAGCCGGGCGCGGGCCGTGCCGTGTACCGATCCGCCCGAGCCGGAAGTCCCGGGGGCGCGTCGCCCGGGTGCGGGCAGGAGGCCCCGGAGCAGGGGCCCGGGCCCGTCGTCCGCCCCGGGCGTGCTTCCGCCGCCCGCGCCGGGGGCGAGCCGGAGCGGAACCGTCACCGGACGGCCGAGGACGAGCGCCGTGTCGAACAGACGCAGCGCGTCCTGCGCCGCGAACGCCCTCGCACCGGAGCGCTCCAGCCGGGACAGGCCGGCGGGGTCCAGGCCGGCGAGCATGCCGTTCCCCTCCCAGGGGCCCCAGGCCAGCGCGGAGGCCGTAAACCCTTCCTGCCGGCGTCGGTGGGCCAGCGCGTCGAGGAAGGTGTTGGCCGCCGCGTAGCCCGCCTGGCCCGCGGTGCCCAGGACACCGGCGGCGGAGGAGAAGAGCACGAAGGCGGAAAGGCTCAGATCGCGTGTCAGCTCGTGCAGATTCCAGGCGCCCGTCACCTTCGGGGCGAACACTTCGGCGAGGCGGTCCTCGGTCTGTGCGCCGAGCACGCCGTCGTCGAGGACGCCTGCGGTATGCACGACAGCGGTGAGCGGATGGTCCTCGGGGACCTCGGCGAGCAGTGCGCCGAGCGCCGCCCGGTCGGCGACGTCGCACGCGGCGACCCGCGCCACGGCGCCGTACTCGCGGAGGTCGGCGACCAGGCCTGCGGCGCTCTCGGCACCGGGACCGCGTCGCGAGGTCAGGAGCAGGTGCCGTACCCCGTGCACGGAGACCAGATGCCGGGCGACCGCGCCGCCCAGGGCGCCCGTAGCCCCGGTGACGAGGACGGTGCCCTCCGGATCCCACGACACCGGGCGGGGCGGGACGGGGACCACGCCGGCGTCCGGTTCCTGGTCCTGGAGCCCGGAGGCAGGCTGGGGACCGGTCCTGTGCTCCGGCGCAGCCTCGGCGGGGAGCGGCGCCAGGCGAGGTGCCAGCAACTTCCCTGCGCGCAGCGCCAGTTGGGGCTCGGCGGTGCGCAGGGCGTCCCGAAGGGCGCGGGCGCTCTCCGCGCTGTCGTCCACGTCGATGACTCGGAACCGGCCCGGGTGCTCGGTCTGGGCCGTGCGCAGCAGACCCCACAGCGGGGACTGGGCGAGCGCGAGGACGTGGTCGTCGTCGTTCGTCGCGACGGCCCTCGTGGTCACCACGTTCAGCCGGGATCCGGTGAACCGCGCGTCGGCCAGCCACTCCTGGAGCAGCCGCAGGACACGGCCGGTCAGCGCCTCGGCGCGCACGGCCGGGGCGTCGCCCGGTTCGGGTGCGAGGGCGACCACGACGTTCGACGGTACGGCGGCGGCCGCCCCCAGCGCGGCGAGATCCGGGTGGACCGGGGCATCCCGCAGCCCGTCGGGGGCGTCTCCCAGCACGGTGCACACGGCAGGTTCGTCGTCCGTCCCGTCGCCCGCCGGGACGGGCACCCAGTCCACCCCGTAGAGCGCGTCCGGCTCGGTGTCCTGCCGCAACTGATCGGCGGTGACCGGCCGCAACACCAGCGAGCCGATCTCGGCCACGAGAAGGCCCGTCTCGTCGAAGAGCGTGACCGACACGCGGTCCGGCGCGTTCGTGCGGAGCCTGACCCGCAGCGCGCTCGCGCCTGTCGCGTGCAGCCGAAGGTCCGACCAGGCGAAGGGCAGCCTGAGCGGGCCGTCGGATCCCCCCGGGTCCATGGCGTGCAGCGCGGAGTCGAGCAGTACGGGATGAAGTCCGAACAGGGCGGCGTCCTCGCGGAGTTCCTCCGCCAGCGCCACCTCGGCGAAGACCTCCCCGTCCAGCTTCCAGGCGGCTCGCAGCCCCTGGAAGGAGGGACCGTGGTCCAGGCCCCGCTCAGCCAGCGTCCGGTAGGTGTCGGCCAGGTCGACGGGCTTCGCTCCCGGCGGCGGCCACGCGCCGGCCCAGGGTGTGCGAGCCGGCTGTGACTGTTCCGGGGACGCCGGCTGCCACGAGGGCATGGCCCCGGGGCGGGCGAGCGTACCCACCGCGTGACGCGTCCACCCGCGCTCGGCCGGTGCGTGCTCGGGCATCGAATGGACGGTGACGGTGCGGTGCCCCTCCTCGGTGGCGGGGCCGACGGCGACCTGCACCTGGAGGGCACCGCTGCGGGGAAGCACCATCGGTGCCTCCAGTGTCAGCTCCTCCAGTCCGTCCCCGCCCGCCAGTTCCGCTGCCCGGACGGCGAGTTCCACCTGCGCGGCTCCCGGGAACAGGACGCTGCCGAGGACGACGTGGTCGGCGAGCCACGGGTGGGTGTCGAGCCCGATCCGTGCGGTGAACAGGGTGCTTCCGTCGCCGGCGACGGAGAGGACGGCACCCAGCAGCGGGTGCCCGGACGCGGCATGGCCCGTTGCGGTGACGCCGTCGTTCCGGGGGCCGGACGCGGGAAGCCAGTACCTCCGGTGCTGGAAGGGATAGGTCGGCAACTCGACGCCGGGCGCCGTCGACGCCGCGAACGCCGCGGACCAGTCGACGTCGGCGCCGCTCACGAACGCGGACGCCAGAGCGTCGGTGACCGCACGGACCTCGTCGCGTCGGCGGCGCAGCGTCGGTACCACGACCGGCTCACGGCGGCGGGCCGCACGCTCCTCGCTGTCCTCCGCACGGTCCTCTGCGCCCCGCCCGTCGTCCGGTGCCGACCCGTCGCGGGCGGCGAGGCAGTCGCGCACCATTTCGGACAGGGCTCCGTCGGGGCCGATGTCGACGAACGTCGTCGCGCCCTCCGCCCACAACCGGCGCACCCCGTCGAGGAACCGGACCGGTTCCCGCACATGCCGAACCCAGTAGTCGGCTGTGCGGAGTTCACCGGGGCCGGCGAGGTCGCCCGTCAGGGTCGACACCAGCGGGATCACCGGGGCCGCGTACGAGAGGCTCTGTGCCACCCGCCGGAAGTCCGCCAGCATGGGATCCATCAACGGCGAGTGGAAGGCGTGACTCACCCGCAGCCGCTTCGTCCTGAGGCCCCTCGCCTCCAGCCTGTCGGTCACCTCGCCCACGGCGCCCTCCGCGCCGGAGACCACCACCGACCGGGGCCCGTTGACGGCGGCGACGGCGGCCTTGTCCCCCACACTCCGGAGGGCTTGCAGCACTTCGCTCTCCGAGGCGCGTACGGAGACCATCGCTCCGGCTGTCACCAGCCCCTGCATCAGCCGGCCACGCGCCGCGACCAGGGTGCACGCGTCCTGGAGCGAGAACACGCCGGCCACGTGCGCGGCGGCGATCTCGCCGATGGAGTGCCCGGCGACCAGGTCGGGGCGCAGACCGAACGATTCCAGGAGGCGGTAGAGCGACACCTCGGTCGCGAACAGGGCGGGCTGGGTGAACTCCGTGCGGTCCAGCACTCGCGATCCGGCGTCGAGGACCACCTCACGCAGCGACCGCCCCAGCGCCGGATCGAAGTGCTGTGCCGTCTCGTCGAAGGTCGCCCGGTAGACGGGGAATCGCGCGTACAGGTCGCTTCCCATCCCGGCCCGCTGGCTGCCCTGCCCGGCGAAGACGAAGGCGAGCGCGCCGCCGTCCGCGCTGCCTCGCGCCAGCCGTCGCGCGGGCCTGCGCGCGCTGAGGTGTTCGAGGTCCTTGACGAGGCCGTCCCTGTCGCCGGGGAACAGCACGGCCCTGTGCTCCAGCGCCGACCTGCCGACGGCCAGCGTGTGTCCGACTTCGCACGGACCGAGCCCTGCGTCGGCCTCCAGCCGCTCCCGAAGCCGTGTCGCCTGCTCGCCCAGCGCGGACGCGGTCCGTGCCGAGAGCACGACCGGGACGGTGTCGGGGTGAACCGGTTCGGGGGGCGGCGCGGCAGGCGGTTCGGGCGCTTCCTCGACGATGACGTGGGCGTTCGTGCCGCTGATGCCGAAGGAGGAGACGCCCGCCCGGCGCGGCCGGTCCCGCTCGTGCCACGGCACCGGGTCCGTGAGCAGGGACACCGTGCCCGCGCTCCAGTCGACGAGTGGCGAGGGCGTGTCGGCGTGCAGAGTCTTCGGCAGAACGCCGTGGCGCAGCGCCAGCACCATCTTGATCACGCCGGTGATGCCGGAGGCCGCCTGCGTGTGACCGAGGTTGGACTTCACCGATCCGAGGCGCAGTGGGTCGTTCGGTGTGTGCTCCCGCCCGTACGTCGCCAGCAGGGCCTGGGCCTCGATCGGGTCGCCGAGCCGGGTTCCGGTGCCGTGCGCCTCGACGACGTCCACGTCGGCGGCGGTGAGCCCGGCGTTGTCCAGGGCCGCCCGGATGACGCGCTGCTGGGCCGGGCCGCTCGGGGCGGTCAAGCCGTTGCTGGCCCCGTCCTGGTTCACCGCGCTGCCGCGGATCACGGCGAGTACGCGGTGCCCCGCCGTGCGGGCGGCGGACAGTCGCTCCACCACGAGCATGCCCACGCCCTCGGACCAGCCCGCGCCGTCCGCCTCGGCGGAGAACGCCCGGCAGCGGCCGTCCTGGGACATTCCGCGCTGTTTGCTGAACTCCATGAACAACCAGGGCGTGGGCATGACGCAGACCCCGCCGACCAGTGCCAGTGAGCACTCCTCCTGCCGCAGTGACCGCACCGCCAGGTGGAGGGCGACCAGCGACGACGAGCAGGCGGTGTCGACGGTGAGGGTGGGCCCCTCCAGGCCCAGGGTGTAGGCGAGCCGTCCGGACATGACACTGGCGGAGCCGCCTGTCACCCGGTGTCCCACGATGCCCAGGGGTGACTCGTGCAGGGCGGGACCGTACGGCTGGTGGAATCCGCCGACGAAGACGCCGGTGTCGCTGCCCTTCAGCGAGTGGGGGCCGATGGCCGCCCGTTCGAGTGCCTCCCAGGCTGTCTCCAGGAGCACCCGCTGCTGGGGGTCCATGGCCAGCGCCTCGCGGGGCGAGATCCCGAAGAACTCGGCGTCGAAGTCGGCGGCGCCTTCGAGGAATCCGCCCTGTCGGCTGTAGGTCGTCCCGTCGTCGTCGGCGTGGGGATCGTGCCGTCCGTCGAGGTCCCAGCCGCGGTCGCGGGGGAACTCGCCGATGGCGTCGCGCCCGGCGGTGAGCAGGGCCCACAGGTCCTCGGGGGAGGTCACTCCGCCGGGCAGGCGGCACCCCATTCCGACGATGGCGATCGGTTCCGTGGCGGTATCGGTGAGTTCCCGGTTCCGCCCGCGCAGGCGTTCGGTCTCCTTGAGGGAGGCGCGCAGTGCGCGGACGAGGTCCTCGCTGGTGGGGTCGGTCGTCGTCATGTCCTCACGCATCCGTTCCGTGGGTTGCCAGGCGGACCAGCTCGCCGGCGTCCAGCCCGTCGATCCCGGTGTCCGGGCTCTGTCCTGCCTCTTCGTCGGGACCCTTCTCGGCCAGGCCGCGGAGTACGTCGACGAGGCCGGCCGACCGCAGACGGGCCAACGGGATGGAGGCCAGCATCCGGCGGAGGTGTCCTTCTTCGCCTTCGGACGCCGCGTCCCGGCCGGCCTCGGGCTCGGCACCGGGCACGGGTGGCGCGGGCTCCGTCGCCTTGGCGAAGTACTCGTTCGCCAGGTGCGCCGCCAGCTCACGTGGGGTCGGGAAGTCGAAGATCAGGGTGGCGGGCAGCCGCAGGCCGGTGGCCGCACTGAGCTGGTTGCGCAGTTCCACCCCGGTCAGGGAGTCGAACCCGGCGCTCTTGAACTCCGCCGTGGCCGGAACACGCTCCTGCGTGGTGTGTCCCAGTACTGCGGCGGCGTGGGTGCGGACCACATCGAGCAGAGCCCGTTCACGCTCGGCGGGGGACAACTCCGCCAGCCGTCGGACCAGTTGTGGGCCCTCCTGCTCCGCCTCGTCCACCGCACGCCGTACCGGCCCGTGGGCCAGCCCCTTCAGCAGGGGTGACAGCGGCCTGCCGGAACGCAGTGCCTGCCTGTCGGGCTTCATGGCCACGAGCAGCGGGTCGTCGCAGGCGAGCGCGGCGTCGAACAGCGCCAGTCCCTCCTCGGAGGACATCGCGGAGATGCCGCTGCGGGCGAGCCGCACCACGTCGTTCTCGCTGAGCCCACCGGTCATGCCGCTGTCCTCGGCCCACAGACCCCAGGCCAGGGACACAGCGGGATCGCCGCACGCCCTTCGGCGGTGGGCCAGCGCGTCCAGGAAGGCGTTCGCCGCCGCGTAGTTGGCCTGTCCGGCGCCGCCGAGCGTCCCGATGGCGGAGGAGTACAGCACGAACAGGGACAGGTCCAGGTCGCGGGTCAGCTCGTGCAGATGCCAGGAGGCATCGATCTTGGGCGTCATGGCGGCATCGAAGTTCTCCGGTGTCAGCGCCGTCACCACTCCGTCGGCCAGCGCGCCGGCCGTGTGGATCACCCCGGTCAGTGGATGCTCGGGCGGCACCGAGGCGAGCAGTGCCGACAGCGCCTCTCTGTCGGAGACGTCGCAGGCGGCCACCGTCACCTCCGCCCCGAGCCGGGACAGTTCGGCCTCCAGGTCGGCCACTCCCTCCGAGGCCCTGCCCCTGCGTCCGGTGAGCAGTAGGTGGCGCACTCCGTGGGCCGTGACCAGTCGCCGGGCCGTGTTCCGGCCCAGCGCCCCGAGACCGCCGGTGATCAGCACGGTTCCCCCCGGCTCTGGGCCACGCGGGATCGTCAGCACGACTTTCCCCACGTACCGGGCCTGGGCCAGTTCCTGGAACGCGGTCCTGGCCCTGCGTACGTCCAGGACCGTCAGCGGCAGATGCCGCAGGGCCCCGGACCGGAACAGGGCGAGGATGCGGATCAGCATGTCCTGGATGTGGTCGGGGCTCAGCTGTGTGATGTCGAACGCCTGGTAGCTGGTGCCGGGCCACTTGCCGGCCATGTCCACCGGGTCCCGGAGGTCGGTCTTGCCCATCTCCAGGAAGCGCCCGCCCGGACGCAGGAGGCCGGCGGAGGAGTCGACGAACTCACCGGCGAGGGAGTTCAGCACGACGTCCACCGAGTCGAAGCGCCGCGCGAAGTCGAGCGTGCGGGACGAGGCGATGTGCGCGTCGTCGAGCCCCCACGCACGGAGCACGTCGTGCTTGGCGTCGCTGGCCGTGCCGAGGACCTCGGCTCCCAGATGCCGGGCCAGTTGCACGGCGGCGAGGCCGACACCGCCGGCGGCGGCATGCACCAGCACGGACTCGCCTTCGGAGAGAGCGGCCAGCTCCACCAGCCCGTGGTATGCGGTCAGGAACACCACGGGGACCGACGCGGCCTCGGCGAACGACCAGCCGTCCGGCATGGGAGCGACGAGCCGGCGATCGGTGACGGCGACCGGACCCAGAGCATCGGGGATGAGCCCCAGCACCCGGTCGCCGGGAGCGAGGTCGGTGACATCGGGAGCCACCTCCAGCACCACCCCGGCCCCCTCAAGGCCGGGCCGCTGTTCGGCGGAGATCATCTCCAGGGCGTACAGCGCGTCCTTGAAGTTGATGCCGCCCGCCCGCACCGCGATGCGGATCTGCCCGGGGCCCAGCAAATCCAGCGCATCGGGCGCCGGGCCGAGTTCGAGGTTCTCGAAGGTGCCGCGCGCGGGAATGCCCAACCGCCAGGTGGGATCGGACGGGACGGCCAGGCCGTCGCTGTCGGCCGGGGCCAGCCGCGGCAGCAGGATTTCGCCCGCCCGGATCGCGGCCTGTGTCTCACCGGTGGCGACCGCGGCCGGCAACGCCCCCGCGGATGCGTCGTGGTCGAGGTCGACGAGTGCGAACCGCCCGGGATTCTCCTCCTGGGCCGACCGCACCAGCCCCCATACGGGAGCCGACGCCAGATCGGGCACAACGCCGCCCGCCGCGACCGCGCCCCGGGTCGCCATCACCAGCCGATGTCCCTCGAACCGGTCGTCGGTCAGCCATTGGCGGACCGTCTCGTGGGCGGCAGCCACGGTCGCCCGCGCCGCGAACGCCTCGTCCGGGGTTCCGGCGGGGCGGGTCACCGCTACGGCGACGACCTGCGGGGCGGTGCCCGTTCCCATCGAGAGCGCCAGTGCGTCGAGATCGTCGTAGCGGGTCACGTTGACACCGGCGGCGGACAGTTCGGCGGTGAACTCCGCGAACGCCTCGGCCGACGTACCGGCCCCGCACACGACTGCCCAGGCAGCCCCGGGGTCGGGGGTCGGGTGCGACGCCGACAGCGGCACCCAGTCCAGCCTGAGCAGCCAGTCGCGGGGGACGGTGGTGGACGCCCGGAGCTGTGCCTCCGTGAGGGGCCGGAAGGTCAGTGAGCCGACCGAGAGCACGGACCGGCCGGTGCCGTCGGTCGCCTCCACCGAGACGGTGTCCGCTCCCGCGGGCGCGATCCGCACCCGGAGCAAGCGGGCTCCCTGAGCCTCCAGGCGTACGTCACGCCAGGAGAAGGGCACCAGGATCCTCCGGTAGTCCGCCGTTCCCGGGTCCACGGGTGTCCCGGTCCCACCGGTCGGGTCCGCCGCCGGTTCCTCACGCAGCCGTAGACCGTGCACGGCGGCGTCGAACACGGCCGGATGCAACCCGAATCGTCCCGCGTCCTCGTGCTCCAGCCGGACCTCGGTCAACACCTCGTCGCCGAGCCGCCAGGCGCGCTGGATGCCGCGGAAGGCCGGCCCGTACGCCACGCCGATCCCGGCCATCCGCTCGTACATCTTCGCGGGGTCCACGGGCACCGCTCCCGGCGGCGGCCACGCCGACAGGGGGCCGGCGGCGTCCGACGCGGCTCCGGAGCCGGCCCCGGAGGCCGGCGACGGCACGGCGAGGACGCCCGTGGCGTGCCGTACCCACGGCGCCTCGGACTCGGTCCTCCCGTACACGGAGATCTCCCGGTGTCCGTCGCGGTCGGGGCCGACCCGCCCCTGCAGTTCCACCGTGCCGTTCCCGGGGAGCACGAGGGGCACCTCGTTGGTGAGTTCCACGACGGTGTCGCACCCGACCTCGGCGCCCATCTCCAGCGCCATCTCGACCAGGGCGGCACCCGGCACGAGAACCGCCGTGGCGACGATGTGGTCGGCGAGCCACGGCTGCCTGCCCAGGGAGAGGGCGCCGGTGAAGACCCGCCCGTCCTCGTCCGCGAGGTCCATCACGGCGCCGAGCAGCGGGTGGTCCACAGCTGCCAGGCCCAACCCTGACGGGTCGTTCGCCGGCTCCGCGACGAGCCAGTGACGGGTGCGTTGGAAGGCATAGGTGGGCAGGTCGACGGCGGGGGTGGGGGTGGGGTGTTGTGGCCAGTGGATGTGTTTGCCGGCGGTGTGGGCGCCGGCCAGGGCCTTGGTGAACTGGGTCGGGTCGTCGGTGTCGCGGCGCAGGGTGCCGGTGGCGGTGACCGCAGGGCCGTCGGTGTCGTCGATGTCGAGGGTTTCCTGGACGCTCGTGACGAGGGCGGGGTGGGGGCTGGTCTCGATGTAGAGGCCGTGTCCGTCGCGGTGGAGTGCCTGGACGGCCGACTGGAACCGGACGGTGCGGCGCATGTTCTCGAACCAGTAGTCCGCGGTGAGTTCGGCGGTGTCCAGACGGTCACCTGTGACGGTGGAGTAGAAGGCGACGCGCGAGGCGACAGGGGTGATGCCCGCGAGTTCTTCACGCATCTGCGGCTCGACCCTGTCGATATGCGCTGAATGCGAGGCGTAGTCCACCGCGATCCGGCGAGTCCGTACCCCGTCCTCGGCCAGATTCCGGGTGAGTTCTTCGATGGCCGTGTTGTCTCCGGCGATGACGGTGCTGCCGGGGGCGTTGACGGCGGCGACCTGGAGTCGTTCGCCTTCACCCACCCCGTGGGCCGCGGCCTCGTGAGCGGGCAGCGCCGTCCACAGCATGCCGCCCTGACCCGTGATGGCGACCAGGGTTCGGGCACGCAGCACGACAAGACGCATGGCGTCCTCAAGAGTGAGCGCGCCGGCGATGTAGGCGGCGGCGATCTCGCCCTGGGAGTGTCCGACAACGGCGTCCGGTTCCACACCGTGGGCCCGCCACAGTTGGGCCAGACCCGTCATCACGGCGAACAGGGCCGGCTGCACCACGTCGATGCGGTCGAGCGCCGGACCGCCGGGTCGCTCGTGCAGCAGGTCGGCCAGGGAGAGCGTGGTGTACGGCGAGAGGGCTTCCTGGCATGCCTGGATGTGCTCGGCGAAGACGGGATGGGTGTCCAGGAGTTGCCGCGCCATACCGGGCCGCTGGGTGCCCTGCCCGGGAAAGACGAAGACAGTCCCGGCCGCCGTGCCGCTGCTGCTGCCGGTGATGACGTGGGGATGAGGCCGGCCGGTACCGAGAGCGTGCAGAGCGGAACGCAGCTCTGTGATGCCCTCGCCGAGGACGACCGCGCGGTGGGAGAAGCTGCTGCGCGTACTCAGCAGTGCGTGAGCGACCTCGGCGGGGGCCAGCTCGGGATGCGCGTCGAGATGGTCGTGGAGCCGGAGAGCCTGATCGTGAAGGGCGTCGGAGGTCTTGGCGGAAAGCACCCATGGCACACCCGCACCGTTCACACCGACACCAGCACCGTTGTCGCCGTCGGCAGTGGTGTCCGTGGCGGGTGTCTGCGTGGGAGGAGCTTGTTCGAGGATGACGTGGGCGTTGGTTCCGCTGATGCCGAACGAGGAGACGGCTGCCCGGCGCGGACGCGGGGTGTCCGGCCAGGGCCGGGACTCGGTGAGCAGGTGCAGGCCGCTGCCGTCCCAGTCGATGTGCGGAGTGGGCCGGTCGACATGCAGGGTCGCGGGCAACTGCGCACGACGTAGGGCCTCGACCATCTTGATGATCCCGCCGATACCCGCCGCGGCCTGTGCGTGACCGATGTTCGACTTCAGCGAGCCCAGGAACACCGGCTCGCCGCCGTCCCGTCCCTGCCCGTACGTGGCCAGGAGGGCCTCGGCCTCGATCGGGTCGCCGAGGGTGGTGCCAGTCCCGTGCGCCTCGACGGCGTCGACGTCCCCGGCGCGCAGGCGGGCGTCGGCCAGCGCCTGGCGGATCACGCGTTCCTGCGACACGCCGTTCGGGGCGGTCAGGCCGTTGGACGCGCCGTCCTGGTTGACCGCCGTACCGCGGATGATCCCCAGGACCCGGTGGCCGTGGCGGCGTGCGTCCGACAGCCGTTCGACGAGCAGCAGCCCGACGCCCTCGGCCCAGGAGGTGCCGTCGGCGGACGCCGCGAAGGGCTTGCTGCGGCCGTCGGCGGCGAGGCCGCGCTGGCGGGAGAACTCCACGAACATCCCGGGCCCCGACATCACCGCCACGCCGCCCGCGAGAGCGAGCGAGGACTCCTTGGAGCGCAGCGAGCGCACCGCCATGTGCAGCGCCACGAGTGACGACGAGCAGGCGGTGTCCACGGTGACGGCCGGGCCGATCAGGCCGAGCTGGTAGGCGATGCGGCCGGACATGACGCTGGCGGTGCTGCCGGTCAGGACGTGGCCTTCCACGCCGTGGCCCGCGTCGTGCATACGGGGCCCGTAGTCGGGCGCCGTACCGCCGACGAACACGCCGGTGCGGGTGCCGTGCAGCGAACGCGCGTCGAGGCCCGCGCGCTCGACCGCTTCCCACGCCGTCTCCAGCAGCAGCCGCTGCTGGGGGTCCATGCCGAGCGCCTCCCGCGGCGAGATGCCGAAGAAGGCGGCGTCGAACTCGCCCGCACCGTGCAGGAATCCGCCGTGGCCGACGTAGCTCGTTCCCGGGCGCTCGGAGTCCGGGTCGTACAGATCCGGGTCCCAACCGCGGTCCGTGGGGAACGCCGAGATGGCGTCCACGCCGTCGGCGACCAGCTGCCACAGCTCTTCCGGCGAGGTGACACCGCCGGGGTAGCGGCAGGCCATGCCGATGATCGCGATCGGCTCACCGTCGTCGGTCCCGGGGGCGACGGTGTCCGTCGCGTCCTCACCGGTGCCCAGCAGTCTTGCCAGCAGGTGGTCGACGAGGGCGCCGGGGGTGGGCCACTGGAAGAGCAGGCCGCTGGGCAGCCGGAGTCCGGTGGCCCCGGCCAGGGCGTCCCGGAGTTCGACCGCCATGAGCGAGTCGAAGCCCAGGTCCCTGAACGTGGTGTCCGGTGCGATCCTTTGGTCCGCCTCGTGGCCGAGGACGGCGGCGATGTGCGCGTGGACCAGGTCGGTCAGGGTCCGGCGACGCTCGGCCTCGGACAGGGCGACCGGCCGCTCAGCGAGTCCGTCGGTGGCGAAGGAGTCCTTCGGTGGTACCGCGGCCCTGGTGCCCCCGTCGATCCAGTACCGCCTGCGCTGGAACGCGTACGTGGGCAGGTCGGTGCGGCGGGCGCCGGTGCCCTCGTACACGCTCGCCAGGTCCACCCGGCCGCCGTGTACGAATGTCGTGGCGAGCGCGGTCGTCAGGCTCTGCGGTTCGGGGCGTCCTGCCCTGAGGGACGGTACCGACACGGCCGCCTCGGGGTCGCGGACCGCCGCGTCCACCATCGCCGAGCAGGTGCCGTCGGGGCCGAGTTCGAGGTACGTGGTGACGCCCTCGGCCTCCAGGGTGCGGACGGCGTCCAGGAAGCGCACCGGGCTGCTCACCTGGTCCACCCAGTGGTCGGGGGAGCACAGTTCACCGGCCGTCGTGGTCCGGCCCGTCACGGTGGAGACGACCGGGATGGACGGCTCGTGGAACTCCAGCGTCCGCGTCTCCTCACGGAAGCGCGCCAGCATCGGTGCCATCAGCGGGGAGTGGAAGGCGTGCGAGACCTTCAGCCGCTTGGTCCTGCGTCCCCGGGCGGCCAGTTCGGCGGCGAGGTCCGTGACGGCTCGCCCGGTGCCGGAGAGCACCAGGGCGGTGGGGCCGTTGACGGCGGCGAGGCCGACCTCCGCCTCGCGCCCGGCCAGCAGCAGGGCGACCTCCTCCTCGGTGGCTTCCACAGCGACCATCGCGCCGCCCGCGGGCAGGGCCTGCATCAGCCGGCCGCGCACCGCGACCAGCCGTGCGGCGTCGGCCAGCGACAGCACTCCGGCCACGTGCGCGGCCGCAATCTCCCCGACGGAATGCCCGGCGAGGCGGTCGGGCCGAAGCCCCCACGACTCGGTCAGCCGGTACAGAGCGACCTCGACGGAGAACAGGGCGGGCTGGGCGAAGCGGGTCTCGTCCAGTCCCTCGCCGGAGGCGATCACCTCGCGGAGCGGGCGTGGCAGCAGCGGATCGAGCTGGGCGCACACCTCGTCGAACGCGTCCGCGAACCTCGGGAACGCCGCGTACAGCTCGCTCCCCATGCCGACGCGCTGACTGCCCTGCCCGGCGAAGACGATGCCGAGGCGGCCCGAACGCGCGGTGCCCGAGACCACGTACGGGGACGGCCGCCCGTCGGCCAGCGCGCGCAGGCCCAGCAGCAGCCCCGCCCGGTTCTCCGCCGAGACGATCGCCCGGTCGGCGAAGGCCGTCCGGGTCGAGGCGAGCGTCCACCCGATGTCCACGGACCTCGGCGCGCTCTCGCCGGCCGCGAAGTCGTGCAGCCGTTCGGCCTGTGCGCGGAGGGCGTTCCCGCCGCGCCCCGAGACCACCCACGGCAGCACGGCGGGGGACGTCCTGGTCTCGGATGCCCGGGCGGCGGGAACGGTCCGGGGTGCCTCGGTGACCACGATGTGGCAGTTCGTGCCGCCCATGCCGAAGGAACTGACGCCCGAGATCAGCGGCCGGTCGGAGTGGGGCCACGGGCTCAGCTCGGTCTGGACCGCGAGGCCCAGTTCGGCGAACGGGATGCCGGGGTTGGGGGTGGTGAAGTTGCGGCTGGGCGGCAGCAGGCGCCGTTCCAGTCCGAGCAGCACCTTCAGCAGTCCCGTCAGGCCGGCCGCGCCCTCCAGATGCCCCACGTTGGTCTTGGCCGAGCCGATCCGCAGCGGGTCGTCGCTGTCGCGTCCGGCGCCGAGTACCGCGCCGAGCGCCCCCGCCTCGATCGGGTCACCGACCGGTGTGCCGGTCCCGTGGGCCTCCACGTACTGCACCGTGCGCGGGTCCACACCGGCACGCTCGTAGGCCTGGCGGATCACCCGCTCCTGGGCGGCTCCGCTCGGCACGCTCAGGCCCGGGGTGGCGCCGTCGTTGTTGACCGCGCTGCCGAGGATGACGCCGTGGACGCGGTCGCCGTCGGCCAGAGCGAGTTCCAGGGGCTTGAGGACCACCACGCCGCCGCCCTCGCCGGGCACGAAGCCGTTGGCGCGGGCGTCGAAGGCGTAGCTCGCCCCGTCCGGCGAGAGTGCCCCGAACCGGTCCTCGGTGACGGTGTGCTCGGCCAGCACGTTGAGGTTGACGCCGGCCGCGATCGCCGTGTCGGACTCCCCGGTGCGCAGGCTCTCGCAGGCGAGGTGCACGGCCACCAGGGACGAGGACTGGGCGGTGTCGACAGTGAGGCTCGGACCGCGCAGGTCGAGGAAGTACGAGAGCCGGTTGGCGATGATCCCGCGGTTCAGGCCGGTCATGGTGTGCTGGGTGATCGCCTCGGTGCCCTGTCGGTAGAGCAGGTTGGCGTAGTCGTCGCGTTGCGCGCCGACGAACACAGCCGTGCGGGAGCCGCGCAGGGTGTCCGGCACGATGCCGGCATCCTCCAGTGCTTCCCAGGCCAGTTCGAGAACCAGGCGCTGCTGCGGGTCCATCACGGCTGCCTCGCGCGGCGAGATGCCGAAGAACTCGGCGTCGAAGTACTCCACCTGGTCGAGGAACCCACCATGAGTGGGCACCCCTTCGTCGTGCGGCGGGGCGAAGCGTTCGGGTGGGGCCATGGAGATGGCGTCGCGGCCTTCGCTGAGCAGCCGCCAGAACTGCTCCGGTCCCGGTGCGCCCGGCAACCGGCATGCCAGGCCGATGACCGCGATGGGGCCTTCCCGCATATCCCGAATCATGGAGTTCCCTCAGATGTCGCTACGGACGAAAACGGTTCCTGGAGGCGTCGCGAATGGTCTGCCGCGCTCGGATTTGGTCGTCGGTTTCCCCTGACGGTGCTGCCGGGGAACATGGCGATCACGCGGATCGCTGCTATGTGACGACGTCTTTCCCGACGAGAGCGAAAGCGGCCGGGGCACATCCGAAACCCGGTCGGAGAATTCCGAGGACAGCGGTCTTGTCGATGTTTTCGGCGGAGGCCAATTCGGCACCTTCGGCTCGGGAACGATCAGTACGCCCATACTTCCGTGCGACTCCTCGCAGCCCGCTCGAGAGGGTCTCGTGGAGCGAGAGCCGCTCCGCGCGGAGCCGTCCCAGGGCCACGACGACCGCGCGGGCTCCGGCGCCGCAGAAGACGTGACCCCCGCGCACCCGGCGTCGATACTTTCGGGCGCGGTGCGTCGCAGCGTCAGTGGCTCCGGCCGCCGCTGGACCGACGCCGAGCTATAGTCGTTCGGTCGCGAAAAACGATGTCCCGCGGGCCCATCCCCTGGACATCGCTCATACATCGATGCAGATGGTTCTGATCGTTGAGCGTCTCCTTGCCGAGATCGGGCATCCCGTCCGCTTCCGGCACTGACCTCGGATCTCACCTCCCGGTCGGGTAGCGGGAACGTATTACTACGTCCCCACCCCCTCGGAACCGTGCAAGCGACTTATCACCGCACACGGCTCGGGCAAGCCTCACGGGCTAGAGGGCGTCTGAAAAGCCTGTCAGCGGGCAAGTTGCCTGGTAGCGGGGCGGTGACGCACTTTCGGGGGCTGGGGTGTGCGGGCTGCGTACCCGTTACTCGACGGATCTTTCTGATGCAGAGTGGGAGATCCTCAACGCGCTGGTCTACTGGCTGCGGGTCGGCTGCGCCTGGAGACTCTTGCCGCATGATTTACCGCCGTGGCAGACGGTCTACCATTACTGGCGGCGCTGGCAGAAGGACGGCGTGTGGGAGCGGATGTTGACGGCACTGCGCGAACGCGAGCGGGTGCAGCTCGGCCGTGATCCCACTCCCAGTGCCGCCATTGTGGACAGCCAGAGTGTTCGGGCCAGTGAGCGCGGTGGCCTGCACGGTTACGACGGCGGCAAGAAGGTCAGTGGCATCAAGCGCCACCTGCTCGTCGACACCCGCGGCACCGTCTTGGTCACCTGCGTGAGCCCGGCCAACGTCGGCGACCGCGATGGTGCTGTGGTGCTGTTCTCCCGCGCTGCCGATGCCTTTCCCCGTCTGCGGCACGTGTGGGCGGACCAGGGCTACCGCGGTGCCGACTTCCACGCTTGGGCCCTGGAATCCACCGGTATCACTGTGGAGGTCGTGCAGCGCCGTGACGGTGGATTCCGCTCAACCTGGGCTCGGGTGGGGGCACCGCCACCGGCCGTGCCCGAGTTCGCGGTGGTCCCTCGGCGTTGGGTGGTGGAGCGGACCTTTGCCTGGCTGGGACGATGCCGTCGCCTGTCGAAGGACTACGAATATCTGCGCGTCTGCTCGGAGAACGCCATCTACCTCTCCATGGCCATGCTCCTCGTGCGCCGCCTCGCAAGACCAGCCCGCTGACAGGCTTTTCAGACGCCCTCTAGTGTGATGCGCCAGAGATCCGTCGGCAGAAGCGGGCGAGTGAGTCGAGGATCTCTTCGGCTGTCTTGGTCCACCCGTCCAGCGTGTTGCGGAGCGCGATTGCCGCGTGCATGGCCCGTTCGCTCAAGATCCGGTCGTGCGCCTCGCGGCCCCCGGCCGCTGGGTGGGGGATGTCGAGAGCTTCCAGAACAGCCCGCACCAAGTTACGCACGGCGCTTGAGGGAACAGCCCCTTCGGGGGTGTTGTAGGAACCCTCCATACTGATCCACTGGCCCTTGCGTCTCACTCATGTCTCTCACCAAATCGGCGGCGGGATGCGGACTTTGGGCCTCTGACCTGGTCTTCCATGCTCTCTGTGGACCCTACGCACTCGGGTGGTCGTGTTACATACCCCACACGTCGAAGCACCTCTCTTGTACGAACTCTCCTTTCCCTCAGACCGTCGAATACGTCAGGATCGGCTTCCATGGACCTGCTGACGACGCTGGTGGACAAGGGGCTGCGGCGCGAGTTGCCGACCCGCGAAGAGGCGCTGGCCGTGCTGGCCACCTCCGACGACGATCTGCTCGATGTGGTGACCGCGGCCGGGAAGGTGCGCCGGCACTGGTTCGGCCGGCGTGTGAAGCTGAACTACCTGGTCAACCTGAAGTCGGGCCTGTGCCCCGAGGACTGCTCGTACTGCTCCCAGCGCCTCGGCTCCACCACCGGCATCCTGAAGTACACCTGGCTCAAGCCGGACGAGGCCTCGAAGGCGGCGGCGGCCGGGCTGGCCGGGGGCGCCAAGCGGGTCTGTCTGGTGGCGTCCGGGCGCGGTCCGACGGACCGGGACGTGGACCGGGTCGCCGGCACGATCAAGGCGATCAAGGACCAGAACGAGGGCGTGGAGGTGTGCGCCTGCCTGGGCCTGCTCTCCGACGGCCAGGCGGAGCGCCTCCGCGAGGCCGGGGCGGATGCCTACAACCACAACCTCAACACGTCCGAGGCCACCTACGGCGAGATCACCACCACCCACACCTACGAGGACCGGGTCGATACCGTCCAGAAGGCGCACGCGGCCGGGCTGTCCGCCTGCTCGGGCCTGATCGCGGGCATGGGCGAGACCGACGAAGACCTCGTGGACGTCGTCTTCTCGCTCCGCGACCTGGACCCGGACTCGGTTCCGGTCAACTTCCTCATCCCGGTCGAGGGCACCCCGCTGGCCAAGGAGTGGAACCTCACCCCGCAGCGCTGTCTGCGCATCCTGGCGATGGTCCGGTTCGTCTGCCCGGACGTGGAGGTGCGGATCGCGGGCGGCCGTGAGGTCCATCTGCGCACGATGCAGCCGCTCGCGCTGCATCTGGCCAACTCGATCTTCCTCGGCGACTACCTCACCACCGAGGGCCAGGCCGGCCAGGCCGACCTCGACATGATCGCCGACGCCGGTTTCGAGATCGAGGGCACCGACCAGGTGACGCTGCCGGAACACCGGGCGACGGTGGGCGGCGGCTGCGGGTCCCACGAATCCGCGGGCGGCGGCTGCGGCTCGCACGAGGGCGGCGGCGGTGTCTGCGGTACGGCCGCCCCCGCCACGCCGACGGTCAACGAGCCCCGTACGGACCTGGTCGCCGTACGCCGCCGAGGTGCCGGAACGGACCTCGCGCCCAATGCCTGACCTGCCCCTGTCCGAGCTGCTCGACCTGGACCGGCGGCATGTCTGGCATCCGTACGGGCCGATGCCGGGCCGGGTCGAGCCGCTCGTCGTGGAGTCGGCGAGCGGGGTGCGGCTGCGGCTGGCGGACGGGTCGGGCGAGCTGGTCGACGGGATGTCGTCCTGGTGGTCGGCGATCCACGGCTACAACCACCCGGTACTCAACGAGGCGGCGAGCGACCAGCTCTCACGGATGAGCCACGTCATGTTCGGCGGCCTCACCCACGAGCCCGCCGTACGCCTGGCGAAGCTCCTTGTCGACTTGTCACCGGAAGGCCTGGAGCACGTCTTCCTGGCCGACTCGGGATCGGTGTCGGTCGAGGTCGCGGTCAAGATGTGCCTCCAGTACTGGCGCTCGACCGGCCGCCCGTCGAAGCAACGCCTCCTCACCTGGCGCGGCGGCTATCACGGCGACACCTGGCAGCCGATGTCCGTCTGCGACCCCGAGGGCGGCATGCACGAGCTGTGGCAGGGAATCCTGCCCCGCCAGGTCTTCGCGGACGCCCCACCGACGGACTTCGACGAGTCGTACGCCGACCACCTCCGCTCGACGATCGAACGGCACGCGGACGAACTGGCCGCCGTGATCGTCGAACCGGTGGTGCAGGGCGCGGGCGGGATGCGCTTCCACTCCCCCACCTATCTGCGGGTGCTGCGTGAGGCGTGCGACGCGCACGACGTCCTGCTCGTGTTCGACGAGATCGCGACCGGGTTCGGGCGCACGGGCGCGCTGTTCGCGGCGGAGCACGCGGCGGTGACGCCGGACGTGATGTGTGTGGGCAAGGCGCTGACCGGCGGCTATCTGACGATGGCGGCGACGCTGTGCACGTCCCGGGTGGCCGAGGGCATCTCGCGCGGCGAGGTCCCGGTACTCGCCCACGGCCCGACCTTCATGGCCAACCCCCTGGCGGCGGCCGTGGCCTGCGCCTCGATCGGCCTGCTCCTCGACCAGGACTGGCGGGCGGAGGTCAAACGGATCGAGGCCGGCCTGCGGGACGGCCTGGCGGGGGCCGCGGAACTCCCCGGCGTCCAGGACGTACGTGTCCTCGGCGCGATCGGCGTGGTCCAGCTCGACCACGAGGTGGACATGGCGGCGGCCACGGCGGCGGCAGTACGCGAGGGCGTGTGGCTGCGCCCGTTCCGCGACCTCGTCTACACCATGCCGCCGTACGTCACCGGCGACGAGGACCTGGCCCGCATCACGCGCGCGGTGTGCGCGGCGGCACAGGAGGGATGAACATGCCGATCCTGGTGATCACGGGAACGGGCACAGAGGTGGGCAAGACGGTGACGACAGCCGCCGTCGCCGCGACAGCCCTGGCCGCGGGCCGCACGGTGGCCGTCCTCAAGCCCGCGCAGACGGGAGTACGTCCGGACGAGCGCGGCGACGCCGACGAGGTGGCGCGCCTCGCAGGCGCCGTACGAACCCTCGAACTCGCCCGCTACCCCGACCCGTTGGCCCCGGCGACGGCAGCCCGCCGCGCCTCGCTCCCCCCGGTACGCCCGGCGGAAGTGGCGGAGGCCGCCGCGAAACTGGCCACCGAGTACGACCTGGTCCTCGTGGAGGGCGCGGGCGGCCTACTCGTCCGCTTCGACGAGGAGGGCGGCACGCTGGCGGACGCGGCCCAACTCCTGGCGGCACCGGTCCTGGTGGTCACCTCGGCAGGCCTGGGCACCCTCAACACAACAGAACTGACGGCCCGTGAACTCTCCCACAGGGGACTGGACCTCATGGGCTGCGTGATCGGCAACTGGCCCAACTCCCCTGACCTGGCGTCCCGTTGCAACCTGGCGGACCTGCCGGTGGTAGCCGGGGCGCCCCTGCTAGGGGCGCTACCGGCGGGGATCGGCACGCTCCCCCCGGCCAACTTCCGCACACTGGCAGCAAGTTGGCTGGCCCCACCCCTGGGCGGAACCTGGGACGCGTCGCAATTCCGGGCACAGGTCTTTTAGGGGCGCGGGGAACTGCGCGACCGGCCCCCACCGACGGAAACCCAACTCACAACCCTTCCTCCCCCAACAACCGCACCAGCTCAATCCGCGACCGAATCCCCAACCGCGAGAACACACCCCGCAGATGGTGATCAATCGTGCGCGGACTCAACGCCAGCCGCACGGCAATCTCGCGATTGGTCGCCCCCTCGGCGGCCATCCGCGCCACCATCAACTGCTGCGCCGTAAGCCGCGCGGCGAAATCCACCGCCCCCGCCGCAACAGTCACCGGCGCCCCCAGCGCCCGCAACTCCGCCCGCGCCTGCGTCGCACAGTGCGGCGCCCCAAACGTCTCGAACGCCTCCAACGCGCTGTGCAACCGGTCCCGCGCCTCGGTCCGCTGCCGCAACCGCCGCAACGCACTCCCGAACAACAGCTCCGTACGGGCCCGTTCGAAGTCCCGCGTCCCATGAGCATGCAGATCAAGAGCCGTCCGGTAGTGATCGACCGCCTCCGCCCCCGGCGCCAGCAACGCCCGGCATCTGGCGCTCAGCGCCAGGTCGTCCGCGCTGCGCACAGCGACAGCCCACCGGTCGTAGTCGGCATGAGCGGCCCGCGCGACACGCGTGTCACCGGTGCGGACGGCGGCCTCGACGTAGTGCGGGGTGGCCAGGTGCCGGATGGCCCGGTGCCCGTGCCCGGGGCCGAATCCGGCGAGGGCGCGCAGCCGGGCGGCGGCGCTCTCGAAGCGGCCGGTGGAGAGGTCGAGGAAGGCGAGCGCCCACAGGGCGAGCGCGGCGGGCAGCCCCAGGCCGTGGGCGCGGGCGTGACCACGGGCCGCCGAGGCGCGCTCCCGGCACACCTCACCGTCGCCGGTCACCGCCGCGAACATGGCGAGCGCGGCCTGGAGATGGCAGGCGCCGTTGTCCTGGCCGGTGGCGTACGCCTGCCAGAGGGCGTCGGCCGCTGCCGCCTCGGCGGCGCGTGGGCGTCCGGTCCAGAAGTCGGCGTAGGCCCGGAACTCCATGGCCTGCGGGACGGTGACCGTCTCGCCCCGGGCGCGGGCGGAGGCGGCGGCCCGTACGGTGGCGCGTTCGGCGCCGGAGTGGTCGCCGAGGAGCAGCGAGGCGATGCCGGAGTGGATGAGCAGGGTGGGGTCGCCACCGGGACCGCACCGGCCCGCGGCGGCCTTGAGGAGGTTACGGGCGTCCTCGTACCGCCCCTCGACGGCGGCGGCGAGTCCCGCGAGGGTGCCGGGCGGGATGATGCCGAGCCGTGCGGCCACGGTGGCGGCCTCGCGGCAGCGGCGGAGGTCGCCGGTGTAGACGGCGGCCTCGGTGGCACGTGCCAGCAGGTGCACGGCGATGTCGAGGTCGGGGTTCGGGACGCTGTGCGAGGACTGTGAGTCCTGGGGCGCGTACGGGTACGAGAAGGGGCCGTCCGATGCCCCGAATCGTTCCGGCAGGCCACCACGAGGCCCGTGATCACCGCGATCCCCATGCTCCCCGCGATCCCAGCGCTCCTCGGCGGAACGATTCAGCACGTTCCCGTTCCCGCTCCCCTGCTCCAGCGCGGCCCGCGCATGCCGGACCGCAGCCGTCAGCAGAGCGTCGAACGCCTCCGTCGCGTTGCCCGAGCGCAGGGCGAGCATGCCGTTCAGGGCGCTCTCGTCCGAGGCGGCCACCAGACCGCGGGCCCGGTCGCCGGCGCCGCGGTGCCAGGCGTCGGCGGCGGCCCGGGAGAGCAGCCGGGAGCGTTCGCGTGGGTCGGGCGAGAGGGCGGCGGCGCGTTCGCCGAGGGCGCCGGCCAGGGCGTGGTCGCCCAGCTCACGGGCCTCGCCTGCGGCGGCGCCGAGTTCGGCGGCGAGGCGCCCGCTGGGGCCGAGGGCGCCGGCGCCCCGGTGCCAGGACCGGCGGGGTGTCTCACCGGCGCCGTGCAGGACGCGGGCCAGCAGTCGGTGCGCGTCCCGTCGGTCGGCCGAGGACCCGGACTCGTACGCCGCGATGCGTGTCCACGCGTCGCGGAAGACGACGCCGCTCACCCCCGCGTGCGCGATCCCGGCCGTCTCGGCGGCTTCGAGGGCGCGGGTGTCGAGGCCGCCCGCGGCGATCGCGCGCAGGAAGGCGTGTGTCTGCACCGGGTGCTGGTCGGCCGCCGCGAGCAGGAGCAGCAGCCGGGTGTCGTCGGGCAGGGCGCGGATCTCCCGGCGGTGCGCCCGCAGGAGTTCGGGGGCGAGTGCGGCGGGTTCCGCCGGCAGCGGGTCGAGGCCGGCCGCCTGCCGTTCGGTGAGGAGCGGTACGAGTTCGGCGGCGGCGCGCGGATCGCCGTACGCGGCACAGAGGACGCGCACGCGGACGCCTTCGGGGAGCGGGGGGCCGAGCTGCTGCCACGCGTCCGTGAGCTGCGGTGGCGAAATGTGCGGCAGAGGCGGGGGATTCACCGAGGTCACCACACAACTCACGTTACTGGCGAGTTACAAGGTGCGTAAAGACCGGCGATTTCACCGATGCGGCGCGCGTAGACCCGGCCCGACACTCCAGCCAACCCCGCCCGAATCTGGAGGCACCATGCAGCGCCGCACGCGACGCATCACGGCAGCCGTCTCGGCTGTCGTGTCCTCGATGCTTCTGTCCCTCTCGCTCACCGCGACGCCCGCCCAGGCCGCAACCCACAATCCGGTCGTTTTCGTACACGGTCTCAGCAGTTCGTCGAGCAGTTGGAACGACTGGGTCGCCGACTTCAAGGCCGACGGCTACACGGCCTCCGAGCTGGACGCCTGGTCGTACTCGTGGTCCCAGTCGAACGTCACGACGGCCCAGCAACTGGCCACCGAGGTCAAGAGAGTTCTGGCCGCGACGGGTGCGTCGAAGGTCGACCTGGTCGTCCACTCGATGGGCGCGCTCAGCGCTCGCTACTACCTCAAGAACCTCGGCGGAACGGCGTACGTCGACGACTTCGTCTCCACCGCCGGCGTCAACCACGGGACGACGGTCGCCTCGTGGTGTGCCTGGCTGTACACCTCGTGTTCCGAGATGTACACCGGAAGTTCTTTCCTGACGGCGCTGAACTCGGGCGACGAGACGCCGGGCAGCGTGGCCTACGCCAGTTACTGGTCCAACTGCGACGACGCGCTCACCCCGGACACCACCGCCATCCTGAGCGGCGCCACGAACGTCGAGGTCGGCTGCATCTCGCACGACGAGATGAACAACGACTACGGCGTCTACGGGCAGGTGCGCGACTTCATCGCCTGATCCCGCCGGTCGACGGCGACAGCAGGGGTGCGCGGGTCCCGTTAGGGGGACAATCGCGGTAAGGCCAGTCCTCCCCGGGAGGTCCCCATGCCGCTACGGTCCACCATCTCCGGCTCCGGCAAGGTGCCGCGGGATCCCGTGCACCATCCGCTGTTCGCCCGTTACTACGCCCGGTTCAGTGTGACCGCCGAGACCCGTATGGGCCTGGGCGGTGTACGGGAGCGGCTGCTCGCCGGACTGTCCGGGCGGGTGATCGAGATCGGCGCGGGCAACGGGCTGAACTTCGCGCACTATCCGGGCACCGTCTCGGAGGTCGTCGCGATCGAACCCGAACGCCTGCTCCGGAAGTTGGCCGTGGAGGCCGCTCTGCGCTCCGAGGTACCCGTGGATGTCGTACCGGGTGTCGCGGAGGCGCTGCCGGTGAAGGGCGAGGCCTTCGACGCCGTGGTGCTCTCGCTGGTGCTGTGCGGTGTCCGGGACGTGTCCCGGGCGCTCGGTGAGGTACGGCGGGTGCTGCGGCCCGGCGGCGAGGTGCGGTTCTTCGAGCACGGCGTCGGCGGTGGGCCCGCGATGCGGTTCGCCCAGCGCGCCCTGGACCGCACGGTGTGGCCCGCGCTCGCCGGCGGATGCCATGTGTCCCGGGACCCGGTGGCCGCGCTGCGGGACGCCGGGTTCGAACTCGGCCCGTACCGGCAGCTGTTGGTGCCCGAGAAGGGGCCCCGGCTGCCCGCCTCGTACTGCGTGCTGGGCAGCGCCTGGCGTCCTGTACAGCAGGAGGCACAGCCGGGGACGAAGGCTTCATAGGCTCCACTGGCGCAGTTCGCGCGCGATGTCGTGCACCGAGGCGTTGCCGCTCTTCACCAGGCGGGCCAGATCGCGCACCTGCTCGGGCGAGGTGACGACCTTGACCCCGCTGGCGATGAGGTAGGCGTAGGCGACCGCGGAGGCGTACAGCGCGTTGGAGCGCTCCAACGCGGGCACATGCAGCAGCAGTTGGAGGAGGGCGGCGGCCCGGGCGTGCGGGTTGTCGTAGACGGGGACGTCGAATATCTGGGCCTCGTGGCGGGCGAGGGCGGCGACCAGAGCGCCCCAGTCGGAGACCTGGGGGTCTCCGGGCGTCTTCCGTTCCGCGATCATGAGGAGCCAGGCGAGGTCGATCCTGAGGTTGCCGAAGTTTTCCAAGAGTTCAGTGACGACCTTCGCGCTTGCCCTCGCGGTCCGTGCCGAACTCCTCGGCGAAGACCGACTCGTACTGCTTCATGAAGTCGGCGGCGGCCTCCACGAAGGTGTGGCCTGCCTCGCCGGTGTCCTGTTTGACCAGTTCCTCGATGTAGCGGTTGACACTCATCCCGCGGGCCAGGGCCTGTTCGCGTGCCGCCCGGGCGGTGCCCTCGTCGACCCGGACGTTCAGCTGAGTCTTCGCCATACCTCGAAGCTAGCGCGAGAGTGCTAGCACCGGCAAGGCCGCCCAAGAGTGAAAAGGGATACCGGGTGTGCGCCTCGTCACACTACGCTCGGCGGGGACAAGGAACACGGGAGAGCCACCTAAGGAGGCAGCCTTGTCCACACCTGCTGCGGAGCACGCCCCCGAGCACGCGGAGGCGGACGGGACCGCGGCCCGGGCCCGCGCCCTGACCAAGGCGTACGGCTCGGGCGAGACGACCGTGCTCGCCCTCGACTCGGTCGACGTGGACATCGCGCGCGGGCGCTTCACCGCCGTCATGGGACCGTCAGGTTCGGGAAAATCCACGTTGATGCACTGTCTGGCGGGGCTCGACACCGTCTCGGCGGGGCAGGTCTGGCTCGGCGACACGGAGATCACCGGGCTGAAGGAGCGCGATCTGACCCGGCTGCGGCGGGACCGGATCGGGTTCATGTTCCAGTCGTTCAATCTGATCCCGACGCTGAACGCCGTCGAGAACATCACCCTGCCGATGGACATCGCGGGCCAGAAACCCGACCAGAAGTGGCTGGACCAGGTCATCGACACGCTGGGGCTGCGGGACCGGCTCAAACACCGGCCGGCCCAGCTGTCCGGCGGGCAGCAGCAGCGCGTGGCCTGCGCCCGGGCGCTCGCCTCCCGGCCCGAGCTGATCTTCGCGGACGAGCCGACCGGCAACCTCGACTCGCGCGCCGGTCTGGAGGTCCTCGGCTTTCTGCGCGAGGCCGTCGACGACCTCGGCCAGACGGTCGTCATGGTGACCCATGATCCGGGCGCCGCCGCCCACTCCGACCTGGTGCTCTTCCTCGCGGACGGGCGGATCGTGGACGAGATGGCCCAGCCCACGGCGGAGGCGGTTCTGGAGCGCATGCGCCTGTTCTCCGGCGGCCAGGCCCAGGAACCGGCACCCGGCGAGACGTCCCTCACCAAGCCCACCGACGAGGACTGACACCCCGTGCTGAAGGCAACGCTCAGGAGTTTCCTCGCGCACAAGGGCAGACTGCTGCTCTCCGCGCTGGCCATCGTCCTGTCCGTGGCGTTCGTCGCGGGCAGCCTGATCTTCTCCGACACGGTCACCCGTACCTTCGACCGGCTCTTCGCCTCCACCTCCGCCGATGTCACGGTGAACCCGCGCGAGGACTTCTCGTCACAGGTGCCGTCCGGCGAGGCCCTGACCGTGCCCGCCTCGCTGGCCCAGCGGGTCGCGGGCGTAGCCGGGGTCGAGGACGCCCACGCGGACGCGTCCGTCGAGAACATCACCGTCGTCGACGACCGCAACGAGTCCGTCTCCCCGACCTCGGGCGCCCCCACCATCGCCACCGACTGGCACCTCACCGACCGCAGCCCCGTCGAACTCACCTCAGGCCACGCCCCCGAGGGCGACGGCGAGGCCCTGCTGGACGCGGACACCGCCGACAGCAAGGACGTGGGCATCGGCGACACGCTCACCGTCCAGGCGCAGCCCGGGTCGTTCAAGGTGAAGATCGTCGGCATCGCCACCTTCACCACCACCAACCCGGGCGCGGCGCTGATCTTCCTGGACAGCAGGACCGCGCCGACCATGCTGCTCGGCTCGCCGGACCGGGCCACGAGCATCTCGGTGACCGCCGCTAGCGGGGTGAGCGACGCGGAGCTGAAGGCCCGTATCGCGAAGCAGATCGGTACCACCGACTACGAGTTGGAGACGGCCGCCGAGCAGGCCGAGTCCGCCGCGGAGCAACTCGGCGGATTCCTCGACGTGATCAAGTACGTGATGTTGGGATTTGCCGGGATCGCCGTGCTCGTCGGGGTCTTCCTGATCGTCAACACCTTCTCGATGCTGATCGCCCAACGCACCCGCGAACTGGGCCTGTTGCGGGCGCTCGGCGCCGACCGACGGCAGGTGCGCCGGTCCGTGCTGACGGAGGCGGTCCTGCTCGGCCTGATCGGCTCGACACTGGGCCTCGCCGCCGGGATCGGCCTCGCGGCGGGGCTGATCAGGCTGATGAGCGCCTTCGGCATGAACCTCAAGTCGGCCGACATGGTGGTGAGTTGGGCAACTCCGGTGTCGGCGTACGCCGTAGGACTCGGGGTCACCTTCGTCGCGGCGTATCTGCCGGCCCGGCGAGCAGCCGTCGTCTCCCCCATGGCAGCCCTCTCGGATGCCGAAATCGCGGGCGTGGGGCGGCCGTTGCGGGTACGGGCGGTGGTCGGCGCGATCGTCGGCGCCCTCGGGGCAGCCGCACTCGTTGGCTGCGCCACGGCCGAGGAGACTTCAACATCGGCTTCCCTGCTGGGACTTGGAGTCGTCCTCACCCTCATCGCCACGGTCATCGCGGGCCCGCTGCTGGTCCGGCCGGTCATCCGGGTGCTCGGCGGGGCGTTCCCGGTGATCTACGGCCCGGTCGGCCGGATGAGCCAGCGCAACGCCCTGCGCAATCCCCGCCGTACGGGGGCCACGGCCGCCGCGCTGATGGTGGGCCTCGCCCTGGTCGGCGGGATGTCGGTGGCCAGCGCCTCGATGACCAAGTCCTTCGACCAGCAGATCGACAAGACGCTGGGTGCCGACTTCGTCGTGCAGAACGACAACTTCGTGCCGTTCCCGCAGGAGGTCGCCGACAAGGTGCGGGCCACGGACGGTGTCGGACTCGTCGTGCGGCAGCGGTTCGTGCCGGTCGCGGTACGGACGCCGGACGGCAAGCGCCTGGAAACCACGGCCGCCGGGTACGACGCACAGCTGGACGACGTCGCCAAGGTCACGTACGTGCAGGGCGACACGGCCGCCGCGCTCGCGGACGGCAACCTGGCGATGTCCGCCGACTACGCCAAGGACCACGACGTCAGCCTCGGCACCGTCCTGCCGGTGGAGTTCCCGGACGGCGAACGGACCGAACTGAAGGTCGCCGCCCTCACCGACCAGGAGAACGCCGAGGGCTTCGGCACCCAGGGCGGGATCTACTTCGGGATCGCCGTCGCCGAGAAGTACGTGCCCGGCGGCCAGGAGTCCGCGCTGTACGTCAACGCCGTGAACGGCACGAGCGCGGACGAGCTGCGCCCGGCGCTGGAGCGGACCCTCGAACCGTATCCGCAGGTCAAGGTGCGTGACCAGGCCGACTACAAGGAACTGATCCGCAACCAGATCGCGGTCCTGCTCTACCTCGTGTACGCGCTCCTCGGGCTGGCGATCGTCATCGCGGTGCTCGGCGTGGTCAACACCCTCGCCCTGTCGGTCGTGGAGCGGACGCGTGAGATCGGGCTGCTGCGGGCCATCGGACTGTCCCGGCGGCAGCTGCGCCGGATGATCCGGCTGGAGTCGGTGGTGATCGCCGTGTTCGGCGCGGTGCTCGGACTCGGGCTGGGGCTGGTGTGGGGTGTGTGCATCCAGCGGGTGCTGGCCTTGCAGGGCATGGAGGCGCTGGCGATTCCGTGGGGCACGATCGTCGCGGTGGTGGTCGGCTCGGCGGTCGTCGGGATCGTGGCGGCGCTGCTGCCTGCGCTGCGGGCGTCTCGGATGAACGTGTTGGCGGCGATCGCGCACGAGTAGCGCGCGGCGGGACCTTGGGGGGCTCGGGCGCTCGGGGGTGGCTCAGGTGGTGTTGCCCGTGCGGGTTCGCTGTGGCTGGTCGCGCAGTTCCCCGCGCCCCTGAGGGGGGAAGGGCCTGCGGCCACTTCCCCCCTCCCCCCAATCCACCCTTCCCCTGAGGAGAGTTCATGGCGTTGCCCTTTCGTTTTGGGGTCAATCTGTTGGTGGCCGGGCCTGCCGAGGAGTGGCGGGCCAAGTGTCGTCGGGCCGAGGAGCTCGGGTACGACGTGATTCTGGTGCCCGATCATCTCGGTATGGTCGCGCCCTTTCCGGCGCTGGTCGCGGCGGCCGGGGCGACCGAGCGGCCCCGTCTGGGCACGTTCGTGCTCAACGCCGGTTTCTGGAATCCCGCTCTGCTGGCCCGTGAGGTCGCCACCACGGACGCCCTGACCGGCGGGCGCCTCGAACTCGGCCTGGGCACCGGATACGTACAGGCGGAGCACGACACGGCGGGCCTGCCCTACGGTTCGCCGCGTGAACGCGTGGACCATCTGCTGCGCACCGTCGAGGAGTTGAGCCGACTGCTCGCCGATGGGCCTCGGGTGCCGCTGCTGATCGGTGCCAACGGTGACCGGATGCTGCGGCTCACCGCCGAGCACGCCGACATCGCGGCGTTCACGGGGGCGCGGCCGGTGCCGGGCAGTACGACGGGAACGCTGGAGCCGCTGACGCCGGAGGAACTGGACGAGCGGGTGGCGGCCTATCACCGGCTGGCCGCCGGGCGGCCCGGGCCCGCCGAGCTGAACCTGCTCGTTCAGGTGGTCGCCATCACCGACGACCCCGCTGCCGCACTCCAGCCCCTGCTGACCCGTCAGCCGCAGCTGACCGTGGATCAGGCCCTTGAGCTGCCGCTCGTCCTGGCCGGCTCCCTGGAGGAGATCGTCGGGCAGGTGCGGGCGGCTCGGGAGCGGTACGGGTTCACCTACTTCACCGTCCTGGAGCCGAACATGGAGCCGTTCGGGCAGGTGATCGAGGCGCTCCGGGCGGAGTGAACCGACCGGGGATGCGGCAGTCGTGTCTCCGCCGATCGGGTTGTGCGTACGGCGGCGCGCAGGCCGGGAAGTGACTGCCGATCAGACGATCAAATGCCTGGTCAGGGGTGTGTCGTCGGATCTGGAGGCATGACCTGACGGTGGGTCGGGTGCCGCCGTGCGGGTCAGTCGGGTGGGCGTCCCGAGTGGTGCGGCGGCCGAGACTGGCTGACGGTGGATCACGTCGAGGCCGGGTTCCATCAGCTGACATCACGTCAGCGTCCCGGCAGCGGCGGAAGGACTTCGACCATGCGCTCTGCCCGCCTGCTCCTCGCTACCGCGACGGCCACGGCCGCTCTCGCGATCGCGGCCCCCGGCGCCCTCGCCGCCGACGGCGACTGGGACAACGGTGACTCTTCCTACAGCAAGGAGCACGACAAGGACAGCAAGCACGACAAGCCGAACGGTGGAATGCACACGGGTGGCGGCGCGCTCACCGCGGTGAACGAGGGCGACTGGAGCAAGGGCGACGACACCGCCGCCGACGACACCAAGAAGGACTGGGAGGCCGACAAGGAGGACGCGGCCGCCAGTGACGAGACCGCCAAGGACTCCAGCTCCTGGGACTCCAGCGACAAGGAAGAGGAGAGCGGCAAGGGCGACTGGGGCTCCAAGCACGAGAAGCCCAGCGGTGGCATGCACACCGGTGGCGGCGCCCTCGCGAACCCGGGTGTCACGGCCGGCGGGCTGGCGGCCCTGGCGGTCGTCGGCGCGGGTGCGTACACGATGCGCCGCAGGAACGCGGCCGACCAGGCGTCCTGACCGATGCCTGACATAGCAGCCGGGGCCGTCGCGTGCGCACATCCGCCTGTGCGCACTGCGGCGGCCCGGCCCGTTCGGTCCCCCCACGTACTTGTGCCCGTGTTCCAGTTAGGTGGTTCCCGATGGCAACCCGGTTGCCCTCCTTTCTCGAAGCCGCGTCCCTGTCGTCCAAGCGGCGCTTCCTTGTGCGTCTGAGCGCGTGGTCCGTCGTACTCCTGCTCCCGGTGCTGATCCTCTTCTCCGGAAACGACGAATCGTCCGACGACGACCGCGCACCCCGCGCCACGGCGGCGCACGCACCGTCCGCGTCGAGTTCGCCGTCCTCGTCCGCCTCGCCGAAGGCCTCGACCGCGCCTCGGGCCACCGGGAAGCATCTGCCGCGGGCCCGGCCGACGCGGCTGCTCATCCCGGCCATCGATGTGGACGCCCCCTTCGTCGGCCTCGACATCACCAAGTCGGGCCAGCTCGAGGCGCCGCCCGCCGACGACGTGAACCTGGTCGGCTGGCAGGCCGACGGTGTGTCCCCCGGTGAGCGGGGCACCGCGATCATCGCCGGGCATGTCGACACGGCGACCGCTCCGGCCGTGTTCGCCGAGCTGAGCGAGCTGGACAGGGGCGACCGGTTCGCCGTCGAGCGCTCCGACGGGCGTAGGGCCGTCTTCCTGGTCGACAGCGCCGAGACGTTCGAGAAGGACGACTTCCCCGACCGGCGCGTGTACGCCGACACCCCGCAGGCCCAGGTCCGGCTGATCACCTGCGCCGGCGACTACGACCACAAGGCGAAGGACTACACCGAGAACCTGGTCGTCTTCGCCCACCTCGTCTGACCCCTAGGGCCTGCCACAAGCCCACCTGGGTGATCAGCGGTGGCGGCCCGGAACACCCGCTCCTAGCTTCGGCATATGACCAGACGACAGATCACCCACCTCGTGTGCACCGCAGCAGTCGTGACCTCGGGGCTGGGTGCCGCCGCACCGGCGGACCACCGCACGGTGCATCAGGTACTCCGCATACACCGGGTACAACCCGGCGAATCGATCCAGAAGGCCGTGGACGCCGCGCGGCCGGGGGACACCGTTGTCCTCTCCCCCGGCACCTACCGCGAGAGCGTCCGCATCACCGTGCCGGACCTGACCCTCCGGGGATCCATCGCCGGGCCGGCCGTCATCGTGCCCGGCCCCGCCGCCGACAGCACCTGTGCCACAGCGGGCAACGGCATCTGTGTGACCGGCACCAAGGCCGCCCCCGTCAAGGGGGTCACCCTGCGCTCGCTGACGATCCGGGGCTTCGCCAAGAACGGGCTGTGGGCGCAGTGGACCGACCGGCTGAAGGTCCAGAACGTGACCGCCGAGAAGAACGGCCAGTGGGGCATCGCCCAGGAGAGGTCCGTACGCGGTGTGTTCAGCCGCAACCTCGCCAGGAACAACGGCGACGCCGGGCTCTTCGTCGCCAACACCGTCGACCGGGAGGACGGCGCCCAGGACTCCAAGGGCGCCGTGATCAGCCGCAACCGGCTGGTCGGCAACCGGATCGGCGTCACGGTACGGCGGCTGCGGAACCTCACCGTCGAACGCAACGAGGCGACCGGCAACTGCGCCGCCGTGTTCGTCGTCGGCGACGAGGGCACCCCGCGCGCCGGGGCGATGACCGTGAGCCGCAACCACATCCACGCCAACAACAAACTGTGTCCGAAGACCCCCCGGCTGCCCTTCCTCCAGGGCTCGGGCATCGTCCTCACCGGCACCGAGAAGACGCTGGTGACGAAGAACCGGGTCGAGGACAACGTGGGCGCCTCCCCGCTGTCGGGCGGCATCGTGCTGTTCAAGAGCTTCGTGGGCGCCCCCAACGAGAGCAACGAGATCCGCGACAACGTGGTGCTGCGCAACAGCACGGCCGATCTCGCCGACCGGGACACCGGCAAGAACAACACCTTCCGCGACAACACCTGCGGGGTCTCCGAACCCGCCGGAATGTGCTGACCGACCCGCTCCCCGACTCCCCCGCACGGCACAACGACAGAGGCGAGGCAAGACATGACGACCGTTGATCCGGCTCCGCCGGCTTCCTCCCCAGCTCCCCACGCTCCCCCACCGCCCATGCGGCTGCGGGAACTCGTCTTCGGCGCGGCCTGCGCCGCCGCCGTACGCGCCGCCGCCCGGCTGGGCGTCGCCGACGCACTCCAGGACACGCCCACGACCGTCGAGGACCTCGCGGCGGCCGTGAAGACCCAGCCCCGGACCCTGCGCCGGCTGCTGCGCGCGCTGTCCTGCCAGGGCGTCTTCGAGGAGCGCCCCGACGGCACCTTCGTCCACACGGAGATGTCCCGGCTGCTGCGCGAGGACGACCCGAACAGCCTCCGCTACATCGCGCTGTGGTGCACCGAACCGTGGACGTGGAACGTCTGGCCCCAGCTGGACGAGGCGGTGCGCACCGGCCGGAACGTCTTCGAGGACATGTACGACCGGGAGTTCTTCTCGTACCTCAACGAGGAGGCCCCCGAGTCGGCGTACGTGTTCAACCGCGCGATGACGACGTCCAGCGAGCAGTCGGCGCGGGACGTCGCGAACCTGCTGGACCTGAGCGGAGTGTCCTCGGTAGCGGACATCGGCGGAGGCCAGGGCCAGGTCGTGGCGAGCCTCCTGGAGAAGCACCCCGGGATGCACGGCACGCTCCTCGACCTGCCCGGAGTCGTGGGCAACGCCGACCCCCGCCTGCGCGACGGGGGTTCCCTGGCCGCGCGGGTGAGCATCGTGGCCGGGGACTGCCGTGAGGACATCCCCGTACAGGCGGATGTGTACATCATCAAGAACATCCTGGAGTGGGACGACGACAGCACCCGCAGGGCGCTGGCGAACGTCCGCAAGGCGGCGCGGCCCGGCGCGCGGGTCGTCGTGATCGAGAACCTCGTGGACGACACCCCGTCGATGAAGTTCACGACGGCCATGGACCTGCTCCTCCTCCTCAACGTCGGCGGTGCGAAGCACACCCGGCAGAGCATGGTCGACCGGCTCACGGAAGCGGGTCTGGTCATCGGTGAGATCCGCCCGGTCAACGCGTATCTGCACGCCTTCGAGTGCACGATCCCTGGCTGACCCGCCCCGGCAGAAACCCCGAGGCCGGTACCGCGAATGTCGCGGTACCGGCCTCGGGGTTTTCGCTGCTCAGGAGCGGGCTGCGTCGCGCTCCCACTGGTAGAAGCAGTGCGCCATGGCGTCCTTCGGGCTGCGCCAGGTCTGCGGGTCGTACGCGGAGACGTACGCCGACAGCTTGTCGCTGATGCCCCGGAACTCGGGGTGCCCGGCCACCTTCGCGATGGCCGGCGCCGGGTCCTGGTCGGCCTCGATGAAGTGCAGGTACACGTCGCCGTACTGGAAGAGGCTGCGGCGGGTGACCCCGACGAGGTGCGGGAGTTCACCACTGTCGGAGGTGGCGAACAGGTCGGCGATCGCCGGCGCCGAACCGGGTGCCATACGGGCGACGATCAGGGCGTGATGCATCGGGTGTCGTCCTTCCTGGGCGGATGGCTCAGCGGGGCAGGGGCGCGTTCTGGCGTTCGCGGGCGGCCTGCTCGATCTTGTCCCGGATGAGCGCCATCTGCGTACGGGAGTTGCGGTTGATGTTGTCCGTCATCCAGTCGTCGTCGACCGGGGCGTCGGGCTTCATCGCGAAGTCCTGCGTCCAGCGCATCTGGGTGCCGCCCGGCAGCTCGCTGTACTCCCACAGGATGTTCATGTGGGCGAAGGGGCCCGTCTCGACGCGGCGGGCCCGGACGGTCCGCGAGGCGCGGTCCACGGTCCGTTCCGAGACCCAGCTCCAGACCTTGCCGTTGTCGTCCGGGAACATGGTCAGCCGGAAGGTCGTCGTGGCGCCCTCGCGGGCGAGCACTTCGAGCGACGAGTACTCGGTGAAGAGGTTCGGCCAGTTCTCGATGTCGTTGGTCATGTCCCAGACCAGGTCGAGAGGGGCGTCGACGGTGATGCTGTTCTCGGTGTGTCCGGCCACGGTCAGGCTCCAGCCTTGAGGGTGCTGTTGACGAGGTCGAGGAACTCCTGGGGCGTCCTGCACCGCTCGGAGTCGGGGGGAAGGGACTTGCCGTACTGGTTCTCCAGCTCGCCGACGATGCCGAGCAGGCCGAGCGAGTCGAGGCCGAGGATCCCGAAGGGGGTGTCCGAGGCGCGCTCCAGTTCGCGGGGGTCGACGGTGACTCCGGCTCCCCTCTTCATGAGGGCGGCCAGCTCGTCGTAGGTCACTTCGGTGGTGATCATGCGGGTGCTCTCTTTCCCGCCCGTGCTATCGGGCGGAGTCGTCTCCACGGCGCACTACCAGCGCCGCGTTGGAACCCATCAGTCCCCGGCTGAGGACCAGGGCCGTGCGCGGCTCGGCGGGGCGAGCGCGGGACATCACCAGGTCGAGGTCGTGGCAGATGTCGAACACGTTGGGGGTGGGCGGGATCAGCCGGTGCTCCATGGCGAGCACCGCCGCCGCGATGTCCAGCACGGGCGCCCCGCAGTAGGCGCGCCCGATGCCGGTCTTGGGCGCCGTGACGGGGACCTTGGTGCCGTACTCCCCGAGGGCGTCGGCGATGGCCCCGGCCTCGGCGCGGTCGGCCTCCGGTACGCCCATCGCGTCGGCGAACACGACGTCGATCTCCTCGGGAGCGCACCCGGCCTCGTCGAGGGCGCCCCTGATCGCCTGGGCGAGCCCGTCCCTGGACCGGTCCCAGCGGGAGGCACCGGTGAAGGTGGCGGCGTGGCCGGCGACGACGGCCCGGACGGGCGCCCCCCGGTCACGGGCGCGGTTCTCGTCCTCGACGACGAGCATCGCGCCGCCCTCCGCGGGCACGAAGCCGCAGGCGGCCTCGGTGAAGGGGCGGTAGGCGCGGGACGGGTCCTCGACGGTGCTCAGTTCGCCGTAACCGAGCTGGCAGACCATCGAGTACGGAGCCAGCGGCGCCTCCGCGCCGCCGACGACGACCGCGCCGGTGCCACGCCGTACGGCCCGTGCGGCGTGCGCGACGGCGTCCAGACCGCCCGCCTCGTCGCTGGCGACGACTCCGCAGGGCCCCTTGAAGCCGCTGCGGATGGAGATCTGGCCGGTGCTGGCGGCGTAGAACCAGGCGATGGACTGGTACGGGCCCACGTACCGCGAGCCCTGGCCCCACAGCTTCTGGAGCTCCCGCTGCCCGAACTCGCCACCGCCCGACCCGGCGGCCGTGACGACACCGATGTCGTACGGGTCCTCCGGTTCGCCCCGGCCGATGCCGGCGTCGTCGAGGGCGAGTGCGGCGGCGGCCATGGCGAAGTGGCTGAACCGGTCGGTCTGGACGAGGAACCGCTCCTCGATGAGACCGGCCGCGTCGAAGCCCCGGACCTCGCCCGCGACCCGCAGCGGCAGATGCCCGCAGCCCTCGCGGGTGATCCCGTCCAGGACGAAGAGGCCCTCGCCGACGGCCTTCCAGTACGAGTCGGCCCGCAGACCGTTGGGCGCGATCACCCCGATCCCGGTGATGGCCGCGCGCTGAGTGCGCCGAGTGCCCTTGATGGACTGACTCTTCATCGGTTCCTCCCGCCCGGCCCCGTCAGCAGTACGGCCGACTGGAAGCCGCCGAATCCGCTGCCGACGGAAAGCACGTTCCTGAGCTTCCGTTCACGCGCGGTGCGCGGTACGTAGTCCAGGTCGCACTCGGGGTCGGGTGTCTCGTAGTTCGCCGTCGGTGGCACGACCTGGTGCTTCAGGGCGAGGACGCAGGCGACGACCTCGATCGCGCCGATCGCGCCGAGCGAGTGGCCCACCATGGACTTGATGGAACTCATCGGGATGTCGTAGGCGTGCGCGCCCAGGGACCGCTTCACGGCGGCGGTCTCGTGCCGGTCGTTCTGTTTGGTGCCCGAGCCGTGCGCGTTGACGTAGTCGATCTGTGTCGGGTCGAGACGGGCCTGGTCGAGCGTGGAGTCGATCGCCCGGGCCATCTCCAGTCCGTCGCAGGTCAGACCGGTCATGTGGTAGGCGTTGCCGTAGGTGGCGTAGCCGCCGATCTCGCAGTAGATGTGCGCGCCACGGGCCCGGGCGTGTTCGTAGTCCTCCAGGACGAGCACCGCCGCGCCCTCGCCCATCACGAAGCCGTTGCGGTGGGCGTCGAAGGGCTTGGAGGCGTGTTCGGGGTCGTCGTTGTTGTCCGAGGTCGCCTTGATGGCGTCGAAGCACGCCATCGTGATCGGCGAGATCGGCGAGTCCGACGCCCCGGCGATGCAGATGTCGGCCCGGCCCTCCTCGATCGTGTGGAAGGCGTAGCCGACCGCGTCGATCCCGGAGGTGCAGCCCGTGGAGACGGTCTGCACCGGGCCCTGGGCGCCGAACTGCTCGGCGACGACCGAGGCGAGGGTGCTCGGCGAGAAGGCCCGGTGGAGTTCCGGGTCGGCGCCGCGGTGGTCCACGTCCCACCGCTGTCCGCCCGAGCTGACCTGGACGTAGTCGTGTTCCAGGCGGGTGGTGCCGCCGACGGCGCTGCCCAGGGAGACCGCGACGCGCCAGGGGTCCTGGGCGCCGGTGGCGAATCCGGAGTCGCGTACGGCCTCGTCGGCGGCGACCATCGCGAACTGGATGTAGCGGTCGGCGTGTTGGCTCAGTGCCGGGTCCAGTCCGTGTGCGAAGGGGTCGAAGTCGCACTCGGCGGCGATGCGCGAACGCAGGCCCGCCGGGTCGAACAGCGTGATGCCGCGGGTCGCGGTACGGCCGCCGGAGAGGAGGTCCCAGAACGCCGTCGTCCCGGTACCGCCGGGAGCGACCACACCGATACCGGTGACAGCCACCCGCCGGGTCACCGTATGGCCCCGCTCCGCTCGGACCGCTGTCCGTGGTCCGGAGCGAGCCGGTCCGGCCCGCCGACGGCGAACTCCGTGCCGGGCGAGGCGGTTTCGGTCACCTCCGTGTCGACGTGACCGAGGCTGGGACGCGGGGCGAGCGGACCGAGGTGGAAGACCATGCGGGCCTCCACGTCACCGACGTTGCGGAAGCGGTGGCGGACGTCGATCGGGATCAGGAGCCCCTGGTCGGGCCGGAGGGCGTGCGTCTCGCCGTCCAGGTCGACTTCGAGGGCACCGGCGACGACGTACACGAACTCCTCGGAGTACGGGTGGTAGTGCTCGCCGATGCGCTCGCCGGGCTGGACGATCGCCAGGCCCATGAAGCCGCTGGTGGAACCCACCGTGGCGGGCGTGAGCATGGCCCGCAGGTCGCCGCCGCGTCTGCGGTTGGGTTCCGTCTCGCTCAGGTCCACGATGCATGGGTGCTGCTTGTTCATGGTTGACACCTCCGGGTGGGGCAGGGACGTCGTCGTCCGGGCGGGGAGGAAGCGGTCCGTCAGGACCGCGCGGAGCTGCGGTCGGTGACGGGCATCATGTCGGCGTGCGACAGGAGGCGGTTGATGTTGCGGTCCGTCTCCAGGGAGCCCTCGACGCCGATCGCGGGACCGTCGAGGAGACGCTCCAGTTCCGCCGCTTTTCCGGGCCCCTTGAGGCCGAGGGAGGCGATGGGGTCGGCGTCGAGTTCACCGGTGAGGTCGACGAGTCGGACAACGATGTCATCGCGCTGGAAGACGGTGCTGCCGTACACCGGGCTCGCCGGGTCGTCGGCCGCTGCCTCGTCCTGGTGGGCGAGCAGCCGGGCCAGGTCCATGCCCCGGCCTTCCTTCGCCGGGTAGTACAGCGCGTGCCGGCGCAGTCCGGCGGGTGCCTTGTCGCCGGAGACCACGTGGTGGACGGCGGGGAGCGCCGCCCGGGTGAAGAAGACCCGCGCGGAGTCGGGGTCGGACAGGTCCCGGTCCTGCTCCAGGTACGGGTTGATGGCCTCCTCGACCGCCCGCACCTCGGGCTGGCGGGCGACGTGCCGCAGGGCGGCGAGGAGGTCGCCCTCCACCTCGACGGCCCGCACGACCCGGTTGCCGTGCATGAAGAGGGAGGTGCGGCGCAGCCGCGTGGTGTCGTCGACCTGCGCCTCGGGCGAGGTGTAGCCGGCCAGGATCTCGGCGACCTTGGACTCGGAGCCCGGCTTGACGGTGAAGGTGAGGGCGTGGCGTGCGACACCGTCGCCGACGCGAGCCGTCACCTGCATCGCCGCGGACGCCTGTTCCGGGGTGAGCGGGGCGTTGGGGGTCGTCTCGCGGAGGATGCTGTAGCGCATCGACCGGGTGTCCCGGACGCAGCTGTGCATCGGCCGTACGGTCTCGACGTGCTCCTCGCTGTTCACCCAGGCGAGGAAGGGCGGGGCGCTCTCCCACTCGCTGGTGATGAGCCACTGCGAGGGGTTCTCGATCGACTGGCAGAGCTGGTCACTGAGGTGACCGGGGACGGAGGCGACCTGGTTGCGCATGTGTTCGTACGCGTCCAGGAACTGCTGCTGGGCTCCTTCGTACAGGTCGAGCAGCAGGATCACCCGCAGCCTGGAGCCGTCGAACGCTGACTGCGATATGCGTCCCGAGATGGTCATCCGGCGCACCTCTCCTCTTCGTGGTGGAAGTCCTTCGCCGTCGAAGTCCTTCGTGGTGGAAGGCGGGAAGCGACCGTCGTGGCCGAAAGCCGGGGCCGCCATGAGCCGATAGTTGACGCGAGTTGCGCTGTGCGCGACTCCCACGGGGTCGGGCGAGTGAACCGTGCTCCATCCGGGTGCCCCTGGCGGGCGGAACGGGCCGCGCGCGTGCAGTGTGCAGGTGCGTCCCCTCGCTGACCCGCGTCCCGGCAGACACCGGCAGACCCTGGAGGCATTCCATGAACCGCGCTGAAGAGGCCGATGGCCGAGGCGGCCACCGCACGCCCGTCCTGATCGTCGGCGGCTCCCTGGTGGGCCTGTCGACCTCCTTGTTCCTAGGGCGCCTCGGGGTGCCGCACACCCTTGTGGAGCGGCACTCGGGCACCTCGATCCATCCACGCGGGCGCGGGAACAACGTGCGCACCATGGAGCTGTTCCGGGTGGCCGGGGTGGAGCGCCGCATCGAGGAGGCGGCGTCGGTGCTGGCCGACAACCACGGCATCCTCCAGACGCCGACCCTGGTGGGCGACGCGGGCGAGTGGCTGTTCAAGGAGATCGACCCGGGCGGCGGGCTCGCCCGGTTCAGCCCGAGCGGCTGGTGCCTGTGCAGCCAGAACGACCTGGAGCCGGTGCTGCTGGAGAGCGCGCGGGCGCTGGGCGGGGATCTGCGGTTCTCGACCGAGCTGATGTCGTTCGAGCAGGGCCCCGAGGGCGTGACAGCGCAGGTCAAGAGCCGGGAGACGGGTGAGCACACCACGATCCGGGCGGACTATCTCGTCGCGGCGGACGGTCCGCGCAGCCCGGTCCGTGAGCAGCTCGGCATCGGGCAGAGCGGCCCGGGCGATCTGTTCCACAACGTGAGCATCACCTTCACCTCCCGGGGTCTCGCGGACGTGGTCGGCGACCGGCGGTTCATCGTCTGCTACCTGACCAGCCCGGACGCCGACGGGGCACTGCTGCCGGTCGACAACCGGGAGCGCTGGGTGTTCCACGCGCCCTGGCACCCCGAACACGGCGAGACGCTGGAGGAGTTCACCGACGAGCGGTGCCGCGAACACATCCGGCGGGCCGTCGGCGTACCGGACCTGGATGTGGAGATCACCGGCCGGGCGCCCTGGCACGCCGCCGAGCGGGTCGCCGAACGGTACGCGGACGGCAGGGTGTTCCTCGCCGGTGACTCGGCCCACGAGATGTCCCCCACCGGTGCGTTCGGCTCCAACACCGGTATCCAGGACGCCCACAACCTCGCCTGGAAGCTGGCCGCCGTGCTGGGCGGCTGGGCGGGTCCCGGTCTGCTGAAGTCGTACGACCTGGAGCGCCGCCCGGTCGCGGAGGCGACGAGCGCCCGTGCTTCGGCGCGCTCGGTCGAGCACAGCCACCCCGGGTACACGCCCTCCCCCGGAGCCGGCGGCCCCGGCGGCAAGAAGGGCGGAATCCTCAACGTGGCGCTGGGCTACCGCTATCCGCGGGGCGCGGTCCTGGGTGCGGACGCGGCGGTGCCGGTCGTACCCGAGGGCGTACGGCTGACGGGTGAGCCGGGGAGCCGGGCGCCGCACATGTGGCTGAACCGCGCCGGGACCCGGATCTCGACGATCGATCTGTACGAGGGCTCGCTGGTCCTGCTCAGCGCGGCGGGCGCCGGCGGCGACTGGCACAGTGCGGCGACGGACGTCGCGCGGGAGTTGGCGGTGCCGCTCACCTCGTACCGGATCGGCAGTGGTTCCGACGCCGAGCTGTCCTCGGCGAGCGATCTGGAGTGGGCCGAGGTCCACGGCGTCGGCCTGGACGGGGCGGTGCTGGTGCGCCCCGACGGGTTCGTGGCCTGGCGCTCGGAGGGGGCGTCGGCGAATCCCGGGGCGGTGCTGCGGGAGGCCCTTTCGACACTCCTCGACCGGGGCTGACGGTTCGGCTCGTTTCCGTGCACGGACACTTCGCATTCGTGCACGGAAACGGTCGCCCACCTGGTCAACAGAGCTCTTGGCCGGGCGGCCCGTCGTGTGGCGCGTTGCCGTGCATGCGCGGGAGGAAGGCGCACAACCCGGGCGGGCGGTTGCCTTACACTCCGGGAGCCATCCGCTCGGGTGGCCCGGAAACCGACCGTCGAAGTCGGCTCCGGACGCGCGTTCCCCGAGGAGGAAGCCGGTGGAAGGGCGATTACGGTTCTCGGTGCTGGGACCGGTCAGAGCGTGGCGCGGCACGGACGAGATCGAACTCGGCCCGCCCCAGCAGCGGGCGCTGCTGGCCGTGCTGCTGCTGGCGGAGGGCTCGCAGGTACTGACGAGCGCACTGGTCGACGCGGTCTGGGGAACGAGGGCACCGGCCTCCGCACTGGGCATTCTGCGGACGTACGTCCACCGGCTGCGGCAGGCACTGGAGCCCGCCGGGGACACCACGTCGTCCGTGATCCGCTCCACCGGCGACGGCTACCAGCTCCGTACGTCGTCGGCCGAACTGGACCTCCGTACCTTCCGCGAACTGCTCGGCCGGGGTGAGCGGGCGCGAGGGACCGGGGACCTCAAGGGCTCGGCGGCCCAGCTGCGGGACGCGCTCGGTCTGTGGCAGGGGACCGCGCTGGCCGGTGTCCGGGGCGAGTACGCGCAGACCCAGCGGCAGCGGCTGCACGAACTGCGTCTGTCCGCGGAAGCGGCCCGTCTCTCGGCCGATCTCGATCTCGGCGCCCACGCGCAGGCCACGGCGGCGCTGACCGGGCTGGTCGCCGAGCACCCGCTGGACGAGCGGTTCCGGGAACTGCTGATGCTCGCCCTCTACCGGTCGGGACGGCAGGCGGCGGCCCTCGACACCTACCGCGAGGCCCAGACGCTGCTCGCGGACGAGCTGGGGGTCGACCCCGGCCCCGCCCTCCAGACGATGTACCAGCGCGTCCTACGAGCCGACACCGCGCTCCTCGCCCCGCCGCCCCTCGCCTCCGCGGAGCCGCCCGAGCCCGCCCGGACCGCCGCCGCCCCCGTGGCCGCACCGGCCCAACTGCCCGCCGGTCTCTCGGTGTTCGTCGGCCGTGACGCCGAACTGGCCGAGGTGGCCGGGCTGCCCTCTGGCGGCACGGTGGTGATCAGCGCGATCGCGGGCATGGCCGGAGTCGGCAAGACGACCTTCGCGGTGCACTGGGCACGCAGGGCCGCCGACGGCTTCCCGGACGGCCAGCTGTACCTGAACCTGCGGGGGTTCGACCCGGTGGGTCAGCCGGTCCCACCTGAGCACGCCCTGCGCACCCTGCTGGAGTCGCTGGGCGCCGACCCGCGCGGGCTGCCGCAGGACGTCGACGCGCTCGCGGCCCTGTACCGCACCCTGCTCACCGGCAAGCGCGTACTGGTGCTGCTGGACAACGCCCGCGACGCCGCGCAGGTACGGCCCCTGCTGCCCGGGGAGCCCGGCTGCCTGGTCATCGTCACCAGCCGCAACCGGCTCTCCGGACTCGTCGCCGTGGACGGTGCCCACCCCCTCCACCTCGACGTGCTCTCCATGCCGGAGGCCCGCGCGCTGCTCGCCCGGCGCCTCGGAACCGGCAGGGTCGCGGCCGAACCGGATGCGGTGGAGGAGATCATCAACCGGTGCGCACGGCTGCCGCTGGCCCTCGCGGTCACCGCGGCCCGCGTGGCGACCCGGTCCGCCGTCCCCCTGTCGGCGATCTCCGCCGAACTGCGCGAGAGCGCCGGCGGCCTCGACGCGTTCCACGACGGCGACAACGCCGCCGACGTACGCGCCGTCTTCTCCTGGTCGTACCAGACCCTCACCCCCGATGCCGCCCGCCTGTTCCGGCTGCTCGCCCTGCACCCCGGCCCCGACACCTCGCTGCCCGCGGCGGCCTCCCTGGCCGGCCTCACCCGCCCGCACGCCCGGCAGCTGCTGTCCGAACTCGTCCGGGCCCATCTCGTGGACGAGACCGTTCCGGGCCGCTACGCCTCCCACGACCTGCTGCGCGCCTACGCCACCGAGCTGGCCGAGAGCGCCGATCCGCCCGACGAGGTGCGGACGGCCCGGCAGCGGATGCTCGACCACTATCTGCACACCGCCCGTGAGGCGGTCGCGCTGACCAACCGTGGACGCGTGCTCATCTCCCTGCCTCGCCCGGCCGAGGGGATGCGTGCCGAGGAGTTCGGCGAGGACGCCGAGAACGCGGCGGCCTGGTTCGCCGCAGAGCAGGCGGTACTGCTCGCGGCCGTCGAACAGGCGGCCACCCACCGGTACGACGTCCACGCCTGGCAACTCGCCTGGGCCATGGCCAACCATCTGCACGTCCAGGGCCTGTGGCAGGAGGAAGAGGCCGTGCACCGCACCGCCGTGGACGCGGCCCTCCGGCTGGGCGACCGGACCGCCCATGCCTATGCCCACCTCGGTCTCGGCACCGCCACGACGGGTCTGGGCCGCTTCGGCGAAGGGCGGGTCCATGTCGAGCGGGCCATCGAACTGCACACCGAGGCAGGGGACACGAGAGCCTGCGCCGAGAGCTGCCGGGTACTGACCTGGGTGGCGGAACAGCAGGGCGATCTGCACTCCGCGCTCGATGCGGCGCAACGGTCCCTCGCACTCCTGCGGGCCCATGGCGGCACCGGCACCGAAGGCCGCCGTCTGCGGACGGCCACGGCATCCGCGCTCAACTCGGTCGGCTGGTCCCACGTACTGCTCGGCCAGCACCGGGAGGGTCTCGACCACTGCGAACAGGCGCTGGCCCTGCACGAGCAGCTCGGGGACGACATCCACGCGGCGCACACCTGGGACAGCATCGGTCACGCCCACCATCACCTCGGACAGTACGACGAGGCCGTCACCAGCTTCCGCAACGCCCTTGCTCTCTACCGCAGACACGACGACCTGCGCTGGTTTCTCTCCGGCACCCTCATGCGCCTCGGGGACACCCATCTGAGCGTCGGCCGCCCGGACGCGGCCCGTGCCGCGTGGACCGAGGGGCTGGACATCCTTGAGCGGCTCGCCCACTCCGACGCCGAGCAGCTCCGCGCCAGACTGCGTCGGCTCGACGATCCGACGTGAACCGGCGGGCGAAACGGATGTCAATCGTCCGTGGAGCGGCCGTCAACGGGCCGTAGACACCTCGGCGGTTGTGTTGGTCGGGCGGGAGCCGATCGCGCGCGCTCTCCGCATCGTCACCGACAACGCGAGGAAGCCACACATGAGTGAGTCGACCGCGCCCGCCATCGGCGGGCTGCACCACTTCGCGTTCACCGTCCGCAACCTTGAGGCCAGTGTCGCCTGGTACCAGAAGGTCTTCCAGGCGACTCTCGTGGACGGAGACCTGCCGCACTACGGCCGGGAGTGGACCGGGTTCGCCCGCCTGGTCATCGAGCCGCGCACTGCTCTGGCCATCGGCCTGCACCACAACGACGGCAACGAGGGCGAGGAGTTCGACGAGGTCCGTACCGGCCTCGACCACATCTCCCTGCGGGTGGAGGGGCGTGAGGGGCTGGAGGCGTGGGCGGACTGGCTGGACAGCCTCGGCGTCGCGCACTCCGGCGTCCAGAGCAACAAGGAGCCGTTCGTCTTCTCGACGGTCGTCTTCCGGGACATTGACAACATCCAGCTGGAAGTCATGGCCGTCGATGTCTGACGGAGACACGGCCGACGGGACGGGAGTGGACAGTTGAGGATTCTGATCGTACTGACCTCGCACGACCGGCTGGGCGACACCGGACGCAAAACCGGGTTCTGGCTGGAGGAACTGGCCGCCCCGTACTACCACTTCGAGGACGCGGGCTGGGAGATCACACTCGCGTCGCCTAAGGGCGGGCGCCCTCCGCTGGACCCGAAGAGCAACGAACCTCGGTTCAAGACCGACCAGACCCGCCGGTTCGAGGCCGACACGCGGGCCGAGGCACGGCTGGACACGACCGTGCGGCTCGACTCGGTGTCCGCCGCCGACTTCGACACGGTCTTCTACCCGGGCGGGCACGGCCCGTTGTGGGACCTCGCCGAGGACCCGACGTCGATCGGGCTGATCGAGCGGATCGTCGAGTCGGGCAAACCCCTGGCGCTGGTGTGCCACGCGCCAGGGGCGATGCGCCACTGCAAGAAGCCGGACGGCACACCGCTGGTGGCGGGCCGGAGGCTCACCGGCTTCACCGACGGCGAGGAAGAGGCGATGGGCCTGACGAAGGTCGTGCCCTTCCTCGTGGAGGACGAACTCATCGACAAGGGCGCCGACTTCACCAAGACCGGCGACTTCGAGCCGTATGTGGTGACCGACGGGCTTCTCGTCACCGGCCAGAATCCGGCCTCTTCGGGACCGGCCGCGCTCGAACTGATCCGGCTGCCGGAGCGGGCCGGCAAGTAGCCCGAGCACGCCAACACAAGCTCACCGAACAACACGAACTCACCCAACAAAAGGAGTAGTTCACCATGCCCATGTCCGCTCTCAGACAACTGCCCGCAAGGCACGCCTTGTTCGGCAGGTCCACGGTGTTCACCGTGCTCACCGCGCTGATCATCGCCCTGTTCGTGGCCGCTCCGACCGCCTCGGCGGCCGAGGGCCGGATCACCGGGCTGGCCGGCAAGTGCGTCGACATCGCCGGGGCGAGCAGCGCCAACGGAACCGCCGTCCAGATCTACGACTGCAACGGAACCAGCGCCCAGCTCTGGTCGAACCCGGGCGACGGCACCCTCCGCGCCCTCGGCAAGTGCCTCGACGTCGTCGAACACGGCACGGCCGACGGCGCGTCCGTCCAGCTGTGGGACTGCACGGGCGGCGCCAACCAGCAGTGGGTGGTCACCGCGGCGCGCGACATAGTGAACCCCGCGGCCGACAAGTGCCTGGACGTGCGCGGGAACGTCTCCACCAACGCCACCCGGCTCCAGATCTGGACCTGCACCGGCAACCCCAACCAGAAGTGGACGGCGCCCGCGAGCGGCGGTACGACGCCCTCCGGCTTCGTGGTCAGCGAGGCCCAGTTCAACCAGATGTTCCCGAACCGGAACAGCTTCTACACGTACAGCGGGCTGGTGCAGGCGCTCAGCTCCTACCCGGGGTTCGCGAAGACCGGCAGTGACACGGTCAGGAAGCAGGAGGCCGCGGCCTTCCTCGCCAACGTCGACCACGAGACCGGCCACCTGGTCTACGTGGTGGAGCAGAACACCGCCAACTACCCGCACTACTGCGACGCCGGGCAACCGTACGGCTGCCCGGCCGGTCAGGCCGCGTACTACGGGCGCGGTCCCATCCAGCTCAGCTGGAACTTCAACTACAAGGCGGCGGGCGACGCGCTCGGCATCGACCTGCTCAACAACCCCTGGCTGGTCCAGAACGACGCGGCCGTGGCCTGGCGTACGGGCCTGTGGTTCTGGAACACCTCGACGGGCGCCGGGACGATGACCCCGCACAACGCGATGGTGAACCAGGCGGGCTTCGGACAGACCATCCGCGCCATCAACGGCGCTCTTGAGTGCGACGGCAAGAACCCCGCGCAGGTGCAGGCCCGGGTGAGCGCGTACCAGAAGTTCACCGGGATCCTCGGAGTCGCCCCGGGCAACAACCTCTACTGCTGAGGCCCCGACTTCTTCCCCTTCTTCTCGACTCACTTCTTCTCGACCTCGACAGACGGGAACTCCCCCACATGAGCACGATGCTGAGACGCTGTGCCTTGGCGGCAGTGTCAGGACTTCTGGGTCTCTCAGCCACCTCGACGACCACGGCGGCGGTGGCAGCTCCGAGCGCGCCGACGCCCGTGGCCGCCCAGCGGTTCGCTCCGCAGACCTTCGCGCATCCGGGGGTCAACATCACCTCGACGCAACTGGAGTTCGTGCGGACCAAGGTCCAACAGGGCGCCGCTCCCTGGAAGGCCGCCTACGACGACATGGTCGGCGATCCGCTGGCCTCGCTGTCGCGTGTGCCGGCGCCCCGGCCCGTCGTCAACTGCGGCCAGAGCAGCAACCCGAACAACGGCTGCACAGACGAACGGCAGGACGCCATCGCCGCGTACACCGACGCGCTGGCGTGGGCCATCAGCGGTGACGAACGGTACGCCCAGAAGGCGATCCAGATCATGGACGCCTGGTCGTCCACGATCACGAACCACACGGGCGCCAACACGGGCATCCAGACGGCGTGGTCGGCCGCGTCGTGGGTCAAGGCCGCCGAACTCATCAAGTACCAGTACCAGAACTGGCCGAACGCGGGCCGCTTCGCGAACATGCTGCGTTCGGTGTACCTGCCCATCGTGGTGAACGGCGACGACAGGACCAGCAACTGGGACCTCACCGAGGCCGAGGCCTCGATCGGGATCGCCGTCTTCACCAACGACGGGGTCACCTTCGACAAGGCCGTCAGCCAGTACCTGGCGCGCGTTCCGGCCTTCGTCTACCTCGCCTCCGACGGGCCGACGCCGCATCCGAGCCCGGACGGCGGCTTCAACTGGGAGACGGCGACCCGGTACATCACCGGGATGACGCAGGAGACCTGCCGGGACTTCGTGCACACCGGGTACAGCATCGCCTCGATGTCGCACATCGCCGAGACGGCACTCATGCAGGGCACGGATCTCTATCCGCAGGTCGGTGAGCGGCTTCGGCAGGCTCTCGGGTGGCACGCCACCCAGGAGGTCCGCGCGGCGCCGGAGCCGGCGAACCTGTGCGGCAAAGGACCGCTGGAGCGCGGTCTCGGCCCGGTCACCGAGACCGGGTTCAACGCCCTGCACACGCGGCAGGGGATCGCCATGGCCAACACCCAGACGCTGACCGAACGCAACCGCCCGGCCGGCACGAACTACCTGTTCGTGGCCTGGGAGACGCTGACCAACGCGAACAACCCGGTCGAGCCCGACACTCAGTTGCCCACCGGGCCGGTCACCGGCCTCGGAGGCAAGTGCGTGGACATCGACAGTGCCAACAGCGCGGACAACACCCCGGTCCAGATGTACGACTGCAACGGAACCAACGCCCAGCAGTGGACAGTGGGCGGCGACGGCACACTCCGTGGGCTCGGCAAGTGCCTCGACGTCGCCTCCGCGGGCACCGCGGACGGGACCAAGGTCCAGCTGTTCCAGTGCAACGGCACCGCCGCCCAGGTGTGGCGGCGCGGTGACGGCAACACCCTGGTGAACCCGGCGTCGAGCAAGTGCCTGGACGTCACCGGTATGTCCACCGAGAACAACGCCCGCCTTCAGATCTGGTCCTGCACCGGCACCACCAACCAGCAGTTCCAGCTGCCTGCCTGACGGAAACGGTTCGCCATAGGGACGGGTGCTCTGCTTGGCTCGTTTCCATGAGCGATCTCCACATCCGCCACGCCGCCCCCGCCGACATCGACACCGTGCTGCGGTTCTGGCGCGAGGCCGCCGAGGGAACCAGCATCAGCGACGACCGCGACGGCGTGGCCCGACTGGTCGACCGGGACCCCGAAGCGCTCCTCCTCGCGGAGCGCGACGGGGTCCTCGTGGGTACCGTGACAGCCGGTTTCGACGGCTGGCGCTGCCACCTCTACCGGCTCGCGGTGCATCCGGATCGGCGGCGCCAGGGCATCGGTACGGCGCTGCTGGCCGCCGCCGAGGAACGGTTCGTACGGCTGGGCGGGCGGCGCGCGGACGCGATGGTGCTGGAGCGCAACGAGAGCGGGCAGCAGGCGTGGCGGGCGGCGGGGTACGGGCGCGAGGAGCAGTGGCGCCGCTGGGTGAAGCCCCTCACCGGCTGAGCCATTTAGTGGCTGGGCCACTCACCGGCCGAGCCACTTTGCGCATCCTTTACTATTGTCGGAACCATTACTTCCCCAAGTTCTCCGATCTCTTCCAGGAAAGGTGTGAGCGTCCGCCCATGGGCGAGCCTCCCAGTAGCACCAGCAGCACTCGACATCGAGCGATCCCCCCGGCCGTGCCCGACCATGGGACGGAGGTGACCCGATGACGGAAGTGCTCCTTCTCCTGGTGGCGATCCTGCTCTCCCTGATCTGCGGTGCCTTCGTCGCGGCGGAGTTCTCGTTGACCACGGTCGAGCGCAGCGAGCTGGAGCGGGCCGTGGAGCGCGGCGAGCGGGGTGCCGCGAGCGCCCTGAAGGCCGTACGGAACCTCACCTTCCAGCTCTCCGGCGCGCAGCTCGGCATCACGGTCACCAACCTCGTGGTCGGCATGCTCTCCGAGCCGTCGATCGCCGCGCTGATCTCGGGCCCGCTGGAGTCGGTCGGCGTCTCGACCTCGATGTCCTCGACCCTGGCGCTGGTGCTCGGTACGGCGCTGTCGACCGTCTTCCTGATGGTCGTCGGCGAGCTGGTGCCCAAGAACTGGGCGATCTCCTCACCGCTGGCCGTGGCCAAGCGGGTGGCGACCCCGCAGCGCTGGTTCAGCGCGCTGTTCCGGCCGTTCATCACCCACCTCAACAACACGGCCAACCGCATGGTGCGCCTCTTCGGCATCGAGCCCGCCGAGGAACTGGCCTCCGCGCGCGGCCCCCAGGAACTGGCGGCGCTGGCCCGGCACTCCGCCAAGGAGGGCGCCCTGGAGCCCGACACCGCGGAACTGTTCGTACGGACCCTGAACCTCGCCGACCTCACCGCGGAGAACGTGATGACACCGCGCGTCCAGGTCATCGCCCTCGACGCCCAGGCGACCTGCGAGGACGTGGCGAACGCCACCCGGGCGACCGGGCTGTCCCGGTTCCCCGTCTACCGCGGCAACCTCGACTCGGTCGTCGGCGTCGCGCACATCAAGGACTGTCTGGCGGTGCCCGCGGAGCGTCGCCCCCGGGTACCCGTCTCCGAACTCATGCGCGAGCCGCTGCTGGTCCCCGAGTCGCTCACGGTCGACCGGCTGCTCGACCGGCTCTCCGGCAAGCGCACGATGGCCGTCGTCATCGACGAGTACGGCGGTACGGCGGGCGTGGCCACGCTGGAGGACATCGTCGAGGAGGTCGTCGGCGAGGTACGGGACGAGCACGACCCGCACGAGACGTCCGACCTCGACCCGGCCGGCGTGGACGACGAGGGCCGCTCCCTCTACTCCGCGGACGGCGCCGCCCGCACCGACCAGCTCGCCCGCGTCGGCCTCCGGCTGCCGGAGGGCCCGTACGAGACGCTCGCGGGCCTCGTCGCCACGGAACTGGGCCGTATCCCACAGGAGGGTGACACCGTCGAGGTCGCCGACTGGCGCCTGGACGTGCTGGACGCGTCGGGCCGCAGGGCGGCGCGCGTCCTGCTGCACGCGCCGCTCATGAAGGAAGAAGAGGAAGGGGAGGCGAAGTGACGACCATCCAGCTGCTGATCGGTCTGGCGACACTGGTCGTCAACGCCTTCTTCGTGGGCGCCGAGTTCGCGTTGATCTCCGTACGCCGCAGCCAGATCGAGCAATACGTGGAAGAAGGTGCGGAGGGCGCCGACAGGGACCGCGCGGACGGGGACCGGCGCGCGAAGAGCGTCCTGTGGGGCCTGGAACACGTGTCCGCGCTGATGGCGGCGGCCCAGCTCGGCATCACGCTGTGCACGCTGATCCTGGGTGTGGTCGCGGAACCGGCGATCGCGCATCTGCTGGAGCCGGTGTTCCACGCGGTGGGTGTCCCCGACAGCGCGGGCCACGCGGTGTCCTTTGTGATCGCTCTCACCCTGGCGACCTATCTGCACATGCTGCTCGGCGAGATGGTGCCGAAGAACATCGCGCTCGCGGAGCCGGTGCGCAGCGCACTGCTGCTCGGCCCGCCCCTGGTGGCCCTGGCGCGGGCACTGAAGCCCGTGATCTTCACGATCAACGCCTTCGCGAACACGCTGCTGAAGCTGTTGCGCGTCGAGGTCAAGGACGAGGTCACGGCGACCTTCTCGGATGCCGAGCTGGCCCGCCTGGTCCGGGACTCCGGCGAGGCGGGACTGATCGACGCCCGCGCGCGCGAACGCCTCCACGACGCCCTGGAACTGGGCCGCAGGCCGGTCCGTGACGTCGTACTCCCCCTCGAAAGCGTCGTCTACGCGCGCGTGGGCGTCACTCCGGAGGAGTTGGAGCGGCTGTCGGCCGAGTCGGGCTTCTCGCGCTTCCCGGTGGTGGACGAGGAGCGCCGGATCGCCGGCTATCTGCACGTCAAGGACGCGCTGGACGCCGCACCCCGGGACCTCGCCTTCCAGGTCCGGGACCTGCGGACCATCGCGAGCGTACGGGCGGACACTCCCCTGGACGACGTCCTCACGGCGATGCGGCGCAGCCGTACGCACCTGGCGGCGGTGCAGGGCGAGGACGGGCTGCTCGCGGGCATGGTGACGATGGAGGACGTGCTGCGGGAGCTGTTCGGACAGCCGGCGTAACCCACCTCGGAGAGGCCGACCGACTGACGGGTATGTGTACGGGCTATCATCTCTGTCGCCATGCAGAAGAACCCCTCATACACCAGCCTGGTCGCGGTCGGCGACTCCTTCACCGAGGGCATGTCGGACCGGCTGCCGGACGGCTCGTACCGTGGCTGGGCGGACATCCTCGCGGCCCGGATGGCCGCCCGTACGCCCGGTTTCCGGTACGCGAACCTCGCCGTGCGCGGCAAGCTGATCGGGCAGATCGCCGCCGAGCAGGTGCCCGTGGCGGTGGCCATGGAGCCCGACGTGATCACACTGGTGGGCGGGCTGAACGACACGCTCCGCCCCAAGTGCGACATGGGCCGGGTGCGCGGCCTCCTGGAGGAGTCCGTCGAACGCCTCGCGCCCGCGTGCAAACAGCTGGTGCTGATGCGCAGCCCCGGCCGCCAGGGCCCGGTCCTGGAGCGCTTCCGGCCGCGCATGGAGGAGCTGTTCGCCTGCGTCGACGACCTCGCGTCCCGGCACGGGGCGGTCGTGGTCGACCTGTACGGTGCCCCGTCCCTCGGCGACCCACGCATGTGGGACGTGGACCGGCTGCACCTGACGGGCGAGGGGCACCGGCGGGTGGCCGAGGCGGTCTGGCAGACCCTCGGCCACGAGCCCGAGGACCCGGAGTGGCACACGCCGATGCCGCCGACGCCACCGCCCGGCTGGGGCGCGCGCCGGGTGGCGGACGCCCGCTTCGCGCGGCAGCACCTGCTGCCGTGGATAGGGCGTCGCCTGACGGGGCGGTCGTCGGGGGACGGGATGCCGGCGAAGCGAGCGGAACTGTCGCCGTACGGGGACTGACGGCAAACTTCTCCTCGCCCCCGCCGCCCCTACCCGTTCCCATCCCTGGGGGCTGTGCCCCCAGACCCCCCTTTGTCCTCAAACGCCGGACGGGCTGAAAGATCTAGCCCCTCGGGCTTTGAGGAGCGGGGGTTCGGGGGCGGAGCCCCCGAGGATGGGACGGGTAGGGGCGGCGGGGGCGAAAACCCTCTGGCGTCGGCCTGCGCGAAGCGCCAGTAGAATCCCTCCACGTGACCGCCGCACCCGCAAAGCCCCGCATCCCGAACGTCCTCGCCGGACGCTACGCCTCCGCCGAACTGGCCACGCTCTGGTCCCCCGAGCAGAAGGTGAGGCTGGAGCGCCAGCTCTGGCTCGCCGTGCTGCGGGCCCAGAAGGACCTCGGGATCGAGGTACCCGACGCCGCCCTCGCCGACTACGAGCGCGTCCTCGACACAGTCGACCTCGCCTCCATCGCCGAGCGCGAGAAGGTCACCCGGCACGACGTGAAGGCGCGGATCGAGGAGTTCAACGACCTCGCCGGCCACGAGCACGTCCACAAGGGCATGACCTCCCGCGACCTCACCGAGAACGTGGAGCAGCTCCAGATCCGGCTCTCGCTGGAGCTGATGCGCGACCGTACGGTGGCCGTACTGGCGCGGCTCGGCAAGCTCGCCGGTGAGTACGCCGAGCTGGTCATGGCCGGCCGCTCGCACAACGTGGCCGCGCAGGCCACCACCCTCGGCAAGCGCTTCGCGACCGCCGCGGACGAGCTGCTCGTCGCGTACGCCCGGGTCGAGGAGCTGCTGGGCCGCTACCCGCTGCGCGGCATCAAGGGTCCCGTGGGCACCGCCCAGGACATGCTCGACCTGCTCGGCGGCGACGCGGCCAAGCTCGCGGAGCTGGAGCAGCGGATCGCCGGGCACCTGGGCTTCTCCACCGCCTTCACCTCCGTCGGTCAGGTCTATCCCCGCTCCCTCGACTACGAGGTGGTCACCGCGCTGGTGCAGCTGGCCGCCGCCCCCTCCTCGACCGCCAAGACGATCCGGCTGATGGCCGGGCACGAGCTGGTGACCGAGGGCTTCAAGCCCGGCCAGGTCGGCTCGTCCGCCATGCCGCACAAGATGAACACGCGTTCCTGCGAGCGCGTCAACGGCCTCATGGTGATCCTGCGCGGCTACGCCTCGATGACGGGCGAGCTGGCGGGCGACCAGTGGAACGAGGGCGACGTGTCCTGCTCGGTGGTGCGCCGGGTAGCTCTCCCCGACGCGTTCTTCGCCCTCGACGGGCTGCTGGAGACCTTCCTGACGGTCCTCGACGAGTTCGGCGCCTTCCCGGCCGTCGTCGCCCGCGAGCTGGACCGCTACCTGCCCTTCCTCGCCACCACCAAGGTGCTGATGGGCGCGGTGCGCGCGGGCGTCGGTCGCGAGGTCGCGCACGAGGCCATCAAGGAGAACGCGGTCGCCTCCGCGCTGGCCATGCGTGAGCAGGGCGCCGAGCGCAACGAACTCCTCGGCAAGCTCGCCGCCGACGAGCGCATCCCCTTGGACCGCGCCCAGCTCGACGCCCTGATGGCCGACAAGCTGTCCTTCACGGGCGCCGCCGCCGACCAGGTCACCGCCGTCGTCGCCCGGATCGAGGAGATCGCCAAGCAGCACCCGGAGGCCGCGGCCTACACCCCCGGAGCGATCCTCTGACCCGCTTCACCCAGGCCGAACTGGAGGCCGCCCGCGACCGTCTCGTACCGGACGTGACCGCGGACGGCCTCCACGTCCTGTTCTGCGGCATCAACCCCGGCCTGATGACAGCGGCGACGGGCCACCACTTCGCCCGCCCCGGCAACCGCTTCTGGCCCGTCCTCCACCTCTCCGGATTCACTCCGAGGCTGCTGAAGCCCGCCGAGCAGGGCGAGTTGCTCTCCTACGGCCTCGGCATCACGAACGTCGTCGCGCGAGCGACCGCACGGGCCGACGAGCTGTCCGCCGAGGAGTACCGCGAGGGCGGGCGCCTGCTGGCCGCGAAGGTGACGCGGCTGCGGCCACGCTGGCTGGCCGTGGTGGGCGTGACCGCGTACCGGGCCGCGTTCGACGACCGCAAGGCACAGGTGGGACCGCAGGAGCGGTTGATCGGCGACACGCGCGTGTGGGCGTTGCCCAACCCGAGTGGCCTGAATGCCCATTGGACAGCGGCGACCATGGCCGAGGAGTTCGGGCGGCTGCGGGAAGCGGCTTCCTAGGCCGCGTACGGCCGTTACGCGTCCCTGCGTCGTACGCTCCACCCGCCCGCCGACAACGCACCGGCCGCCCACAGCGCGGTCACCGCGAGGCCGGTCCAGGGGCCCAGCGCGCCGTCCCAGGTGCCGTGGAACACCACCTGGCCCGCCTTGTCGGGCAGGAAGTCGGCGATGGTCCCCGACACTCCGCCGACCACGAACGAGACGATGAGCAGAAACGGGATCAGGATGCTCAGCGTGGCGGCTCCGCTGCGCAGCAGGGCGGTCAGGCCGGCCGCGAGCAGGGCCATCAGGGTGAGGTAGAGACCGCAGCCGATCACCCCACGCAGGCCTTCGGTCCAGGTCAGGCCGTTCGCGTCGGCGCCGAGCACCGTCTTGCCGACAGCCAGGCTCACTCCCCCGGCGAGCAGGCCAACGGCCAGGACGGGTACGGCGATTGCCACCGTCTTGGCCGCGAACCAGCGGCCCCGGCGCGGCACCGCCGCCAGCGTGACGCGCAGGCCGCCGCCCTGGAACTCGGACGACACCGCCGTGGCGCCGAAGGCCACCGCCGCGATCTGCCCGAAGCTGACACCGAAGAACGCCGAGAACAACGGGTCGAAGTCCTCCTCACCGGCACCGGTGCCGGAATCGAGACCTGCCAGCGCCGAGAACAGGCCGGTCGCCAGAACGACCGCGCACAGCGCCCCGAGCAGCGACCGCAGGCTACGGATCTTGATCAGCTCGGCGTGGAGCACGGGTACGAAGGACATGCTCAGGCCTCCAGGGGCTGCTGGGCGGAAGTTTGGACGGGGGTGGCGGTGAACTCCGTCGCCGAGGCCGTCAGTTCCAGGTAGGCCTGCTCCAACGTGCCCTCGTCGGCGGCCAGTTCGAGGACGGTCAGGCCTGCCGCCGAGGTGAGCCGGCCGATGTCGTCCACGCGCGCGTGCTCCACGGTCCAGAAGTCGTTGTCTTGCGCGGCGGCCTCGTAGCCGTGCTCCGCCAGCAGCCGGTACAGGGCAGTGCCGTCCGGCGTGCGCACCCGCACGCGCGGGCGTACGCGTGCCTCGATGAACTCGCGCATCGGGGTGTCCGCCAGCAGGCGTCCTCTGCCCAGGACGACGAGGTGGTCGGCGAAGGACGCGGTCTCGTTCATGAGGTGGGACGAGACCAGGACCGTACGGCCCTCCCTGGCCAGTCTGCGCAGCAACTCGCGGATCCAGACGATGCCTTCGGGGTCGAGGCCGTTCGACGGTTCGTCGAGCAGCACCACCTCGGGGTCGCCGAGGAGCGCCGCCGCGATGCCGAGCCGCTGGCGCATGCCCAGGGAGTACGTCTTCACCCGGCGACGAGCGACGGAGGCGAGCCCTGTCTCCGCCAGCACCTCGTCCACCCTGCGCTCCGGGATGCGGTTGCCCACCGCGAGAGCCCGGAGGTGGTCGCGGGCGGTACGGGAGCCGTGGGCGGCCTGGGCGTCGAGGAGGGCGCCGACCTTGCGGAGGGGGTTGTCGAGGGTGGCGTACGCGCAGCCGCCGACCATGGCGGTGCCGGACGTCGGCCGGTCCAGGCCGAGCACCAACCGCATCGCGGTGGACTTTCCGGCGCCGTTGGGGCCGAGGAATCCGGTGACGCGGCCGGGCAGAACACGGAACGTGAGGTCGTCGACGGCTCGCGTCGTGCCGTACTCCTTGGTGAGGTTCTGGACGTCGATGCTGGTCATGGCAGCAGCCTGGCCGCCGGCCCGGGGCGGGCGCCTCCCCCGTCGGAGGGCTCGGTCTCCCCCGCCCGGGGGAGGCCCGTTGTCAGTGGCGGCTGTCACGATGTCGGGATGGTCCGCATCCTGCGCCCGTTCACCCGGGCGGTCACGTACACACGATGGCTGCACCTGTTCATCGCCATCGTGTGGCCGGCCATGTGGCTGTTCATCGAGGACGAGTGGTGGATCTGGCTCCTGTCGGCCGGGCTGCTCGGACTCGCCGGGCTCGTGCCCGCGATGCGGACCGTGGAGGGACTTCAGGCCAGACTGCTGCTCACCGACCACCGTCACGGCAGCGACAGCGACAGCGACAGCGACAAGGGCGATCCGGAGATCGTCGCTGCCTCGTCCGTCACCTGGGGCCACCGGGGCCGTACGGTGCTCTGGCTGGAGGCCCGGCTGGTGCTCGGGGGTCTGGTCTCGATGCTGACCGTCCAACTGCCCATCACCACCCACGATCTGGTGAGGACCGCGCTGGGCGACCCCCCGGGCGGCGGTGCCCTGCTGCGCATCGAGGACCACCACTGGTGGCACGCGCTGCTCGCGCCGCTGCCCCTGATTCTGCTGGCCGCGGTCGTGGTCGGCTCGGGCGAGCTGATCACCCGGCTGGCCGGGCGCCTGCTCGGCCCCTCGCCCGCGGAGCGGCTCGCCGCCTTGGAGGAGCGCACCGATCAGCTCCTGGAGCGCAATCGCATCGCCCGTGAGCTGCACGACTCCATCGGGCACGCGCTCACGGTGGCGGTGGTGCAGGCGGGCGCAGCCCGTGCGGCAGGTGATCCCGCGTTCACCGACCGGGCGCTGAACGCCATCGAGGAGACCGGCCGGGCCGCGCTGGAGGACCTGGAGCGTGTCCTCGGCGTACTGCGCGAGTCGGGCAGGCCCGCGAGCAGCCGCCCCGCCCTCACCGAGGCCGACCGCCTCCTGGAGTCCGCGCGCTTCTCCGGGGCGAAGGTCGACATCGAGGTGACCGGCCCTCTCGACGGTGTGCCGGGTCCGGTGTCCCGCGAGGGTTACCGCATCCTCCAGGAGTCGCTCACCAACGTGCTGCGGCACGCGGGGGCCGTTCCCGTCCGGGTCCGTATCGGGGTCGCGGACGACACCCTCGCTCTGGAGGTCCGCAACCCGCTCACCGCCGACATACCCGGTCCCGGCCGGGGCAGCGGCCTGCGTGGCATACGGGAGCGCGCGGCACTGCTGGGCGGCCGTGCGCGTACGGGGCCCGACGAGGGCGACTGGCAGGTACAGGTCGAGCTGCCGCTGCGCTGATCTACGCTCGTCGGATGCCGGTCACCGTTCTCCTAGTCGACGACGAGCCCCTCGTACGCGCCGGTCTGCGGGCCGTGTTGGAGGCTCAGCCCGATATCGAGGTCGTCGGGGAGGCCGCCGACGGGGCCGCCGTCATTCCGTTGGTCCGGCGGTTGCGGCCCGATGTGGTCGCCATGGATGTGCGGATGCCGTTGATGGACGGGATCGAGGCCACGCGCGCGGTGCTGCGGACGGTGGCGGAGCCGCCGAAGATCCTGGTGATCACGACGTTCGAGAACGACGAGTTCGTGTACGAGGCGCTGCGGGCCGGTGCCGACGGGTTTCTCCTCAAGCGGGCCCGGCCGGCCGAGATCGTGCACGCGGTGCGGCTGGTCGCGGAAGGGGAGTCGCTGTTGTTCCCGGCCTCGGTGCGGCGGTTGGCGGCCGAGTACGGGGACGGGGGCGGCGGGAATCGGGCCGCCCGGGCCGTTCTGGAGCGGGCGCGGCTGACCGAGCGGGAGGCGGAGGTGCTGCGGCTGATGGCGCGGGGGCTGTCCAACGCGGAGATCGCCGCTCGGCTGGTCGTCGGGGCCGAGACCGTGAAGTCGCACGTCAGCGCGGTGCTGGCGAAGTTGGGGGCCCGGGATCGTACCCAGGCGGTGATCGTGGCGTACGAGTCCGGGTTCGTTGCGCCCGGATGATCCCGGCCCGTCGGACAGGTCGGGGACGTCCGGCTCTCGCCCGGGTGCTCCGCGCCGAGTACGATCCGCCCCACACCTGCACGAACGCTCCGCTGGACGCGCGATGATGAACCCACGGGTCGGTGGGGCCTGTCGCGCCCACGCGGCGGAGCCGCAAACAGACACAGCCCCGCGCCCCTCTCGGGGCGCGGTCGCACACCCGCCTTCACCAGGTCGGCTTAGCTGGGAGGACGTACGTTGGGGCAGCTGACCGGCGGGGATCCCTCGCTGCTGCGAAGGATCAACTCCGCGGTGGTGCTGCACGCGCTGCGTGCCACGGACTGCGCGACGCTGACCGAGATCACCCGGGTCACCGGGCTGTCCCGGCCGACCGTCGAGGGCGTCGTCGAGGGGCTCATGGACGGCGGGCTCGTCGTCGAGAAGGCCGCCGACGAGAGCGTCGCCCGGCGGCAGGGGCGGCCCGCGCGGCGGTTCCGGTTCCGGGCGGAGGCCGGGCATCTGCTGGGTCTTGAGATCGGCTCCCATCGCGTCGCCGCGCTGCTGTCCGACCTCGACGGGCGGCTCCTCGGGTCGATCTCGAAGGACGTCGACGAGGCCGCCCCCGCCGACGAGCGGCTGGAGCGGCTGCGGTCGGCGGTCGCCGAGCTGCTGCGCCGGGCCGGGGTGGCCCGCGACTCGCTGCGGGCCGTGGGCGTGGCAACGCCCGGGATAGTCGAGGCCGACGGGGTCGTACGGCTGTGCACCGCGCTGCCCGAGTGGACCGGGCTGCCCCTCGGTGAACGGCTCAGCCGGTCCTTCAAGTGCCCTGTCCTCGTCGAGAACGACGCCAACGCGGCGGCCGTCGCCGAGCACTGGAAAGGTGCCGCGATCGACTCCGACGATGTCGTGTTCGTCCTCGCCGGGTTGAGTCCCGGCGCCGGTTCACTGATCGGCGGGCGGCTGCACCGGGGGTACGGCGGGGCGGCCGGGGAGATCGGCGCGCTGCATCTGCTGGGCCGGGAGGCGACCCCCGAGGCGCTGCTGTCGACCACGGGCGAGCCGCTGCACCCGCTCGACGAGGTGGCCGTCGCCGAGGTGTTCCGCCGTGCGCGCGAGGGTGACGAGCGGGCCCGTGCGGCCGTCGACCGGTTCATTCAGCGGCTCGTCCATGACGTGGCCGCGCTCGTCCTGGCGCTCGACCCCGAGCTGGTCGTCGTCGGCGGGTGGGCGGCGGGGTTGGACGGTGTGCTGGAGCCGTTGCGGGACGAGCTGGCGCGGTACTGTCTGCGACCGCCGGGTGTGGCTCTGTCGCTGCTCGGGGAGGCGGCGGTGGCTACGGGAGCATTGCGTCTTGCCCTTGACCATGTCGAAGAGCAATTGTTCGCGGTGGAGGGGACTGTGACTGCCCGGCGTTGAGTGTTCCCCGACAGGTGGTGTGAACACTGCGGGTGCGTCGTGGCTGGTCGCGCAGTTCCCCGCGCCCCTTTGGGGGCGCGGGACTGTACGTCGGTCAGGAAGCGCGGCGTTCCGGGCCGTGGTGTATTTCCACTCCCCCTGTGTCGCCGAAGGTCAGGCGGCACGTGTCAGCGCGGTAGGTGGCGACCGAGAGGGCCGCTGTGCGTGCTCCCGCGAAGAAGCGGGTCGTGACGACGAGGACGGGGGCCCCGGGGAGGCGGTCCAGTTCCTTGGCGTCGTCCGCGCGGGCCGAGCCGAGTTCCACCGCGCGGTCCTGGCCCTCCAGGTCCAGGCGCTGGAGTTCCCGCAGCACCGCACGCGCGCGTGCCGGGCCGAACGGGGCGTCTATCGCCGACAGGTCCGGCACCGAGGCGACCGGGACGTAGAGCAGCTCGGCGGCGACCGGCTGGCCGTGCGAGACGCGGGAGCGGCGGACGGTGTGGACGGGCTCGTCCCGGTCGGTCTCCAGGGCGGCGGCCACCACCGCGGCCGGTACGGCCAGCGTGCTGTCCACCGGCTGCCAGGTGTCGTCCGACGCGCCCGGCCACGCGTGCTGTGCCGCCGTGCCGACTGCGACACCCATGCGCGGCGGGGCGACGGTCGTACCGACACCGCGGCGGCGCTGGAGGCGGCCTTCGAGTTCGAGCTGCTCCAGTGCCTGGCGGAGCGTGGCGCGGGCGACACCGAAGCGGGCCGCGAGGTCGCGCTCGTTGGGCAGGATCTCGCCCACGGTGAACTCGGAGTCCAGTGCCTCACTGAGCACGGTCTTCAGATGCCAGTACTTCGGCTCCGGCACCGTTTCCAACTGCGTGGTCCCCACCCTGTCCTCCGCAATCGCCGTGGTCCGGCGGCTTTTTAACGCCCTTGTTTATTAAAGGTTGTTGCACTTTCCTGCGACCATAGGGCGGCCCAGGTACTTGGTCAAGACCAATCAGTGTTCCTGGGGAGGGACCAGGGAACGCACCTTGTCCGGGTTGCGGATGATGTACACGTGCCGGATACGGCCGTCCGCCACGTCCATCTGGATCACGGCGTCGGGCTTGCCGCCGTCCAGGACCAGCAGCGCGAAGCCGCCGTTGATCTCCAGGAAGCGGATCGACGCCTCCGCGAGGCCCTTGCCGGCGGTGCCGATGACGAAGCGGCCCACGTGGTCGGCCGACTCCAGGATGCGGCGCGGCGCCCGCGCGAGGCCGCCGCTGTCGGCGACGAGGCAGACGTCCGGGGCGAGGAGTTCCATGAGGCCCGCGAGGTCGCCCTGTTCCGCGGCGACGAGGAACCGTTCGGTGAGGTCGCGGCGCTGGGCCGGGTCGACCTCGTACCGCGGGCGCCGTTCGTCGACGTGCCGGCGGGCGCGTCCGGCGAGCTGGCGCACCGCCGGTTCGCCGCGGTCGAGCATGGCGGCGATCTCCGCGAACGGGTATCCGAAGGCCTCGCGGAGGACGAACACCGCGCGCTCCAGCGGCGAGAGGGACTCCATGACGACCATGACCGCGAGGGACACGGTGTCGGCGAGCACGGCCCGCTCGGCCGCGTCCGGAACGGCGTCTGCCAGGTCGGTCACGTAGGGCTCGGGCAGCCACGGGCCGACGTACGTCTCGCCCCGTGACTTCACCTGGCGCAGCCGGTCGATGGCGAGTCGGGTCGTGACGCGTACGAGGTAGCCGCGCGGTTCGCGTACGTCGGACCGGTCGGCGCCGGCCCAGCGCAGCCAGGCGTCCTGGACCACGTCCTCGGCGTCGGCCACCCGGCCGAGCATGCGGTAGGCGACGCCCATGAGAACGGGCCGGTGCTCTTCGAATACGTCGGTCACGGTGTCGGCGGTCACCACTCCATCCCAACCCGGCGGCGAGGGTCGTGTCCAGCGAGTTGCGGGCAGTGACCGCATGGGGCTACCCGTCGGTAGCAGTTGCTGACAAGCTGTCTACGCAGCGCCCGCAAACAGCCACGCAGACGTGCACGCCGAGGAGCAGCCCCATGTCCGCCACCGTCTCCTTCGAGGTCCCCTCTCCGTCCGGCCCGCAGGCCGGGACCAGGACCGTGACCCTGTCGTACGCGCGCGTGGGCGCCGGCGAACCGCTTCTGCTGCTGCACGGCATCGGGCACCACCGGCAGGCCTGGGACCCGGTGATCGACATCCTGGCCACCGAGCGCGAGGTGATCGCCGTCGATCTGCCCGGGTTCGGCGTCTCCCCGCCGCTGGCGGACAGCTTCACCCACGACCTGCCGACGATGACCGCCGTCTTCGGCGCCCTGTGCGAGGCGCTGGAGCTGGACCGGCCGCATGTGGCGGGCAACTCGCTGGGCGGGCTGTTGGCCCTGGAGCTCGGGCGGGAGAAGCGGGCACGGTCGGTCACCGCGATCTCCCCGGCGGGGTTCTGGTCGCAGGCGGAGCGGCGGTACGCGTTCGGGGTGCTCCTCGCGATGCGGCGGGCCGCGCGGAGCATGCCGGTGCCGCTGGTGGAGCGGCTGTCGCGCTCGGCGGCGGGCCGGAGCGTCCTGACGAGCACCATCTACGCCCGGCCCGGCCGCCGTTCACCCGAGGCCGTCGTCGCGGAGACGCTCGCCCTGGCGAACGCCCAGCGGTTCACCGAGACCCTCAGATCCGGCCGTGACGTCCGGTTCACGGACGACGTGCCCGGCATCCCGGTCACCGTGGCCTGGGGCACCCGGGATCTGCTGCTCGTGCGCCGCCAGGGCGTCCGCGCCAAGCGGATCATCCCCAAGGCCCGGCTGATCCGGCTGCCCGGCTGCGGCCACGTCCCGATGAACGACGACCCGGCGCTGGTCGCCCGGGTGATCCTCGACGGCAGCCGCTGACCGGCGTACGAGGCCGAACGCGCTCGATCCCAGGGCGACTCCGGCGCCTACGAGGGCGCTTCCGGCGGCCTGGGCGGGGCCGTAGGAGCCCGTACCGACCAGTGGGGCGGTGCAGGCCGCGGCGACCGGGACGAGGCCGGAGAAGAGCATGGCGCGCTCCACCCCGATCCGCTGCATGCCGATGTACCAGCACACGAAGCCGATGACGGTGACGACCGCCGCCTGCCACAGCAGTGCGGCGGTCTCGGTGGCGTCGGGCACGCGCAGCCAGCCGGCGCCGTCGAGGACCGCCCCGGCGAGTGCGGACTCGGCGGCGGCGAGGCCGCACACGGTCGCGGACAGCAGCCGGGGCCCCAGGGGCCGTACCAGGGGCACGGCGAGCACTGCGAAGCCGACCTCGCCGGCCAGCGCGCACCCGGAGAAGGCGATGCCGACGCCGTCCGTACGGCCCCACCCCTGGACCGCGAACGCGCCCACCGCGACGATCAACGCCCCGTAGAGCACGACCCGTTGGGGGCGCCGCCCGTCCAGCAGGGGCACCAGGACCGCCACGACCACGGGCGCGCAGCCCACGAACACGCCCGGCACCGCCGGTTCCGCGCTGCGTTCGGCGGCGATGACGGCCAGGTTGAAGCCGACCATGCCGACGGCCGCGAGCAGCGCGAGGCGGGTCCACTGGCGGGCGGTGAGCGTCCGCAGCGGGGCGGCGCCGCCCCGGCCGACCAGGGGCAGGAGCAGGAGGCAGGCCAGGCCGTAACGGAGGAACTGGCCGCCCGCGTACGGGTAGTCGCCGAGGACGCTGTTGGCGGTGAAGGAGCAGCCGACGAGGACGGCGGCGAGGGCGGTGAGGAGGGCCCCGCGCGCGGGAGTGATGTCGGACGGGTCGGCGGTGGTCTTCATGGGCGTCACGATAGGGACCGCGGTGGACCGGATTAAGGTCCACTTCCATGACGTCATCGGGGACCAGTCCGAGCGGGCTGCCGGGCTCCGCCGCCTGGGAGTTGCTGCTTCCGGCCGCCGCCGCACCGGCACGCGCGCGTGGGCGTTCGCTTCAGGAGGCGCTCAGGGCGGCGGTCCGCTCGGGGCGGCTCGTGCCGGGGACGCGGCTGCCGTCGAGCCGGGACCTCGCGGCCGACCTCGGCGTGTCGCGCGGGCTGGTCACGGAGGCGTACGAGCAGTTGACCGCGGAGGGCTATCTGCGCAGCGGGCGCGGGGCCGGGACCTGGGTGGGCGGTGCCGTCCGGGCAGCGCACCCACGCGCGCGGGACCTCGCCCCACGCTCCCCCGGCGCCCGCGCCGACTTCCGCCCGGGCACCCCGGACCTGTCGCTGTTCCCGCGTGCCGCGTGGGCCGCCGCCCAGCGCGCGGTGCTCGCCGAGGTGCCCCATCACGCCCTCGGCTACCCCGATCCGCGCGGACTGCCCCGGCTGCGGACGGCACTCGCGGAGCTGCTCGCGCGGCGCCGGGGTGTGGTCACGGACCCGGAACGGCTGATCGTGGTCTCCGGGGTGGCGCAGGCGACGACGCTGCTCGGATACGTGCTCCACGCGCGCGGGATGCGCGACATCGGCGTCGAGGACCCCGGGAGCCCGGAACACGGCACCCTGTATATCGCGGCCGGCCTGGACGCCGTACCCCTGCCCCTGGACGACGAGGGGCTCGACCTCGACGCGCTGCGGGCGTCCGGAGTACGGGCGGTGGTGACCACGCCCGCGCACCAGTTCCCCTCCGGGATCGCCTACTCGGCGGGCCGCCGTACCGAGCTTCTCGACTGGGCGCGGTCGGTCGACGGGCTGGTGATCGAGGACGACTACGACGGGGAGTTCCGGTACGACCGTGCCCCGGTGGGCGCGCTTCAGGGGCTCGACCCCGAGCGTGTCGCCTACACCGGGTCCGTCAGCAAGTCGCTCGCGCCCGGGCTGCGGCTCGGCTGGCTCCTCGTACCGGAGTCGGTCGCCGAGGAGGTCGTCGAGCGGAAGCGGACGATGGACCTGGGGCATCCCGCCCTCGACCAGGAGCTGTTCGCGCGGTTCGTGGAACGCGGCGACTACGACCGGCATCTGCGCCGCTGCCAGCGCGCGTACCGTGAACGGCGCGATGCCCTCGTGGCGGCGCTTGAGGAGCACTTTCCCGGGGCGGAGGTGTCGGGGATCGCGGCCGGTCTGCACGTCATCGCCGCGCTGCCGGAGCGGTACGGGCCGCAGGAGCGGTTCCTGGAGCGGACGGCGGCAGCCGGCGTCGCCGTACGGCCGCTGACGGACTTCGCGCACGCGCGCGTGGAGGGTGAGGGTGGGGGCGTGCGGCTGGTGCTGGGATACGCGCAGTTGTCGCCCGCGCGGATCGCGGCCGGGGTGCGGCTGATGGCCGACGCGGTCGGCGGATGACCTGTTCCCTTGCTTGCTGCCCTTGCCTGCTTCCTTTGTCCGGTTCCCTTGTCGGCGGGGGCAGTTGTTCATTTGTGGTTTGCGTGCGCGCTGCGGTGTCCCAGTAGTTGTGGCAGTGCACACTCGCCGGATCCTGTCCCCGGAGGCACGTCCCATGTCACCTCTCCCGTTGCCCGGTCGTCGCAGCGTGCTGCGCGGTTCGCTCGCCGCTTCGGCGGCCCTGACCCTGCCCGCCGCCATCGGTGCGGCGGCTCCCGCGTTCGCCCTGTCCGGGCGGCCGAAGGCCGGGTGGGGTGTCCAGACCGGCGATGTGACCGCCGACTCGGGTCTTGTGTGGGTGCGCTCCGACCGGCCCGCCCGGATGGTCGTCGAGACGTCCGCCACCGAGTCGTTCCGCAACGCCCGCCGCTGGCACGGTCCGCTGCTCGGCGCGGACAGCGACTTCACCGGTACGACGCGGCTGCGCGGGCTGCCGTCCGGCGAGCAGATCCACTACCGCGTACTGCTGGCCGACCCTGACGACCCGCGCCGTACCGGCGAGCCCGTCACCGGCACCTTCCGTACGGCGTCGGCGCGACGGCGTGACGGGGTGCGGTTCCTCTGGTCGGGGGACCTGGCGGGGCAGGGCTGGGGCATCAACCCCGACCTCGGCGGCTACCGGATCTACGACGCGATGGGGAAGCTCGACCCCGACTTCTTCATATGCAGCGGCGACAACATCTACGCGGACGGCCCGATAGCCGCGACCGCCGCACTGCCCGACGGCAGCACCTGGCGGAACATCACGACCGAGGAGAAGGCGAAGGTCGCCGAGACGCTCGCCGAGTTCCGCGGGAACTTCCGCTACAACCTGCTTGATGAGAACCTGCGGCGGTTCAACGCGCAGGTCCCCTCGATCATCCAGTGGGACGACCACGAGGTCCGCAACAACTGGTACCCGGGGCAGACCATCCTCGACTCGGACACCCGCTACACCGAGAAGAGCGTCGACACCCTCGCCGTCCGGGCCCGGCGGGCTTTCAGCGAGTACTTCCCGATCTCCACGCTCCGGCCGGGCGCCAAGGACGGCCGTGTCTACCGGGTGCTGCACCAGGGTCCGCTGCTCGACGTGTTCGTCCTCGACATGCGGACGTACCGCAACGCCAACTCCCCCGACGACCAGACCGTCGACCCGCAGGGCATCCTCGGCGCCGAGCAGCTGGAGTGGCTCAAGCGGGAGCTGTCGCGCTCGCGTGCCGTGTGGAAGGTGATCGCCGCCGACATGCCGCTGGGGCTGGTCGTGCCGGACGCCACCGAGGGCAAGGCCAACATCGAGGCCGTCGCCCAGGGCGACCCGGGCGCGCCGCTCGGGCGTGAGCTACAGATCGCCGAGCTGCTGCGGTACATCAAGCACCGGCGGATCACCGGCACGGTCTGGCTGACCGCCGACGTCCACCACACCTCGGCGCAGCACTACCAACCCTCGCGGGCCGCCTTCACCGACTTCGAGCCGTTCTGGGAGTTCGTGTCGGGCCCGCTGAACGCCGGGGCCTTCCCCGCCAGCACGCTCGACGGCACGTTCGGTCCGGAGCGGGTCTTCGTGAAGGCGCCGGAGACCGCGAACGTCTCGCCGGCCGGCGGCTACCAGTTCTTCGGCGAGGTCGACATCGACGGCCACAGCGGGGAACTGACGGTCCGGCTGCGCGAGCAGGACGGGACCGTGCTGTTCACGAAGGTGCTACAGCCGGGGCGGGTGGGGCAGTAGCGGTACGCCCGCCAATAATGGTGGAAAAGTTAACAAAAAGGGCGAAAGGCAACTTAACCCTTCGGTCACAGTCCGTTCGTGATCACGCAACACCGTTGGCGCATGGTGACTGCATGAGTCGAAAAGTATGTGAAGGAACTGGTGTGACGGACGGGCGCCCGGTACGCCGGTGGCGGCAGGACGTCGTCGAACTCGCCGCCCTGCTGCGCACATGGTGGACAAGCCGCCACGGTCATGCGCCCCCGGACGACGCCGATGCCGGTACGGATACCGATACCGGCATGGACACCGGCGTGAGTGTGCTGTGGCGGATGCGGACGACGGTGAAGGACCAGCCGGGGTCGCTCGCCGCGCTGTGCACCGCCCTCGCCGAGCGGCGCATCGACATCCTCAGCCTCCAGACGCATCCGCTGGCCGTGGGCACGGTCGACGAGTTCCTGCTGCGCGCCCCCGGTGACCTCGACGCCGCCGAGATCTCCGGGTCGGTGTCCTGGGCGGGCGGCGCCGGGACGTGGATCGAGCGGGCCGACGCCCACGATCTCGTCGACGCGCCGACCCGCGTGCTGGGCCTCGCCACCCGTACGGCCCTGGACAGGGCCGAACTGCCGCTGGCGCTGCGCCAGTTGCTCGGGCGGTGCACGATCCGGTCGCTGCCCGGCGGCGACTCGGCCACGCGGGAGGGTGTACCGGTCGAGGGCGCCCTCGAAGAGACGGACACGGTGATGCGGCTGCGCGCGCCGGAAGGTGGAGTGATCACCGTGGAGCGGCCGTATCTGCCGTTCACCCCGACCGAGTTCGCCCGGGCGCGGGCGCTGGTGGAGCTGGACGCGCGGCTCGGGCCCCGCGTCCCGCACGGCCAGGACGTGCTGACGCTGCCGCGGGGCAACGCCATCACCGTACGGCGCGCCGACGCGGGTGACCTGGACGCGGCGAAGGCGATGCACGAGCGCTGCTCGCCGCGCACGTTGTCGCTGCGCTACCACGGGCCGATGGGCGACGCCGACCGCTATCTCAACCACCTGCTCAGCCCGCGCTTCGGGCGCACGCTCGCCGTGCAGACGGCGTCCGGGCGGGTCGTCGGGCTCGGTCATCTCCTCTGGGACGGCGACGAGACCGAGATCGCGCTGATCGTCGAGGACGAGTGGCAGCGGCGGGGGATCGGCGGCGAGCTTCTTCGGCGCCTGGTGTCCATGGCTCGTGAGGCGAACTGCGAGCACGTGTATGCGGTGACGCAGTCGTCCAACACGGGGATGGTCGCTGCTATGCGGGGGCTTGGGTTGCCGTTGGATTATCAGATCGAGGAGGGCACGCTGGTGATCACGGCTCGCTTGGATGCGTCGCCGGTTGCCTCTCCCATGCCGTACGACCACAGTTCACGCGACTGAGGGTTTGTTCGTCGCCTGCGGGTTCGTCGTGGCTTGTCGCGCAGTTCCCCGCGCCCCTGAAGGGCGCGGCCGAACTGCACGTGGCCACGCCGAACCCGCTTGGCATGGTCCATGGGCGCGTACGAGGATGAGCGCATGTCAGATACCAAGAGCCCCCTGCCTCGTGAGGTCGCCGACGCCTATGTCGACGATCTTGTCGCCCTCGATCCCGTTACCGGTACCTACCTGGGTGTGAAGGAGAGTTCGAGCAGGCTGCCGGACACCTCGCCCGCCGGCCAGGAGGCCCTCGCGGAGCTGGCGCGGACAACGCTGGCGCGGCTGGACGAGGCCGAGCGGCGGCCCGGCGCGGACAGTGACATCGAGCGGCGCTGCGGGCGGCTGCTGCGCGAGCGGCTCACGGCCGAACTCGCGGTGCACGAGGCCGGCGAGGGGCTGCGGGCCGTCGGCAACATGCACACGGCCGCGCACTCGGTGCGCGAGGTGTTCACGGTGACGCCGACGGAGACGGACGAGGACTGGGCGGCGGTCGTGGAGCGGCTGCGCGCGGTGCCGACCGCGCTGCGGGGCTACCGGGAGAGCCTGACCCTGGGCCTGGAACGCGAGCTGTACGCGGCTCCGCGCCCCACGGCGACGTTCGTCGGGCAGCTCGGCGAGTGGTCCGACCTGGACGGCAAGGGCATCGGCTGGTTCGCGGACTTCGCGTCGGCCGGCCCCGAGGCGCGTCGCACCGAGCTGGACGAGGCGGCGCGCGTGGCGGACGAGGCCGTCCTCGAACTGCGGGACTGGATGCGGGACGTGTACGCGCCGGCCGTCGAGGCCAAGCCGAACACGGTGGGCCGGGAGCGGTACGCGCGCTGGTCGCGCTACTGGAACGGCACCGACCTGGACCTGGACGAGGCGTACGCGTACGGCTGGGCCGAGTTCCACCGTCTCCTCGGCGAGATGAAGCAGGAGGCCGAGAAGATCCTCCCGGGCGCGGAGACGCCGTGGGTGGCGCTGGCGCATCTCGACGAGCACGGCAAGCACATCGAGGGCGTCGACGAGGTCCGCGAGTGGCTCCAGGGGCTGATGGACCAGGCGATCGACGCGCTGGACGGCACCCACTTCGAACTCGCCGAGCGGGTGAAGAAGGTCGAGTCCCGCATCGCCCCGCCCGGCAGTGCGGCGGCGCCGTACTACATGGCCCCGTCCGAGGACTTCTCCCGCCCCGGCACCACCTGGCTGCCGACCATGGGCCAGACCCGCTTCCCCGTGTACGACCTGGTCTCGACCTGGTACCACGAGGGCGTCCCCGGCCACCACCTCCAGCTCGCGCAGTGGGCCCACGTCGCCGAGAACCTCTCCCGGTACCAGGCCACCATCGGTGGCGTCAGCGCCAACTGCGAGGGCTGGGCGCTGTACGCGGAACGCCTGATGGACGAGCTGGGCTTCCTCACGGACGCCGAGCAGCGCATCGGCTACCTCGACGCGCAGATGATGCGGGCGACCCGCGTCATCGTCGACATCGGTATGCACGCGGAGCTGGAGATCCCGGCGGACTCCCCCTTCCACCCCGGCGAGCGCTGGACCCCGGAACTGGCCGAGGAGTTCTTCGGCGCCCACAGCAGCCGCCCCGCGGACTTCGTGGAGAGCGAACTGACCCGCTATCTGACGATCCCCGGCCAGGCGATCGGCTACAAGCTGGGCGAACGGGCCTGGCTCCTGGGCCGCGAGAACGCCCAGCGCCGCCACGGCGACGACTTCGACGCGAAGGCCTGGCACATGGCGGCACTGTCGCAGGGTTCGCTGGGGCTGGACGACCTGGTGGACGAGCTGTCGCAGCTGTGAGGCGGCTCGCCGAGAGCAACTGAGGGGCGGGGTACGGGGGTTGTGGGGCTGCGCGCCTCACAACCTCCACCCCGGTCCGTGCGTCAGCCGGTCAGTCCACCAGCCGCCGCAACTGCACGAGCCCCACCCACGTCTCCGGCCCCGGCTCCACGTACGCCGCCCGCACCGCGTACCGCCCCGGCGCCAGCCCGACCCGCAGCTGATCGGTCCGGTCCGTCTCCTTGCCCGGCCAGGCCGAGTCGAAGAGGACCACGTCTCCCGGTGTCTCCCACACCCGGTCCGCCTCCCACTCCGCTGCGGCGAGCGCGGCCGGGACACAGGCGAGGAGTTCGTCCTCGGAGTCGGCGGCACACCACCGTACGAAGGTGTCGTGCTCCGGCAGGAACGCGGTCGAGGCGGGTTCGTCGCCGAGGACGAGGGCCGTGGTGTCACCGACGGGCACGAACCCGATGAGACCGTCCACCTCACAGGCCCGGTCGTAGTCCGTCGACAACTCGTCGCCGTCGGCCCCGGCCCAGAACGACAGCACCGCTTCCGGCACCGCGATGAGCGGCCCGCCGCCCGACTCCACCCACTCAACTGCCATGCGCAGCAACCTACACGCAGTGCGCGCCCGTAAATTCGCTGTCCCCCGTCCCACCCGGTGGGCCACCCTCGACTTCCATGAACGCCCGAACTCTCTTTCTCTCCCCACGTGTCACCGCGACCGGACACGCACTGGCCGACGCGGCACGCCGTCGCGCCATGGGCGTCGAGGTTCTGCGCGAGTGGCGGGTGCCGGAGGAGTGGCGGGCGGCCGAGGGCGCGACGCTGTACGCCGGTCCACTGTTCGCGGACGCGGTGGCCGCCGAGTTGGGCCTCGGGCTGCTGGAGGCGGCGCCGGACTGGCTGGCCCGGCTGCCGTACGAACTCACGCACAGGGAGATCGAGTTCAGCACCGTCGCCGAGGCGCGGCAGCTGCGGCGGCCCGCCTTTGTGAAGCCGCCCAACGACAAGAGTTTCCCCGCGCGCGTCTATCCGGACGGGAGCCGGCTGCCGGGTCCCGACGCGGTCGACGACGGCACGCCGGTGCTGGTGAGCGACATCGTGACGTTCGCCGTGGAGTACCGGCTGTTCCTGCTCGACGGTGAAGTCCGCACCGGCAGCCGGTACTTGGCGCACGGCGAGCTGGATGTCGTCCCGCTCGACGAGGACCCTCGGCGCGCGGACGTACTGGCCTTCGCCGAGCGCCTGGCGTCCCAGCGCTTGCCGAGCGCGGTCGTCGTGGACGTCGGTCTGCTGACGGAGGGCTCGGAGTGGGCCGTCGTCGAGGCCAACGCGGCCTGGGCCAGCGGGCATTACGCCTGCGATCCGGATGCCGCCCTCGACGTCGTCCTGCACGCGGCCCGCCCGTACGAGGAGTTCGGATCGGCGGACCGTGCCTTCCTGCGGCCGCTGCCCGAAGTCGTGCGGGACTGAAGGTCGCGCAGGGCTGCGGCTCGTGCGGACTGCGGCCGGCGTTTGCTTCAGCAGCCGCAGTCCGCCGCGTCCACCGGAGCCGTCAGCGCGTCCGCGTCGCGGCGGGTCCGGCCCTCCCAGGTCTCGAACTCGAAGCCCTCGCGTACCCAGTACTCGAAGCCGCCGAGCATCTCCTTGACCTGGTAGCCGAGTTGGGCGAGGGCCAGGGCGGCGCGGGTCCCGCCGTTGCAGGCGGGGCCCCAGCAGTACGTGACCACCGGTATCGACTTGTCGAGCAGTTGGGCGGCCTGTGCGGGGATCAGGGCCGTCGGGAGGTGGAGGGCACCCGGGATGTGGCCCTGGTCCCAGGACTCGGTGGAGCGGGAGTCGATGAGGACGAAACCGGGGTCGGCGTCGGCCGCGAGGGCGGCGGCCACGTCGGAGACGTCGGCGTGGAAGGCGAGACTCGCGGCGAAGTAGGCGGCGGCCTCGGGCGGGGCGGCCGGGGCGACGCGCAGGACGGGGTTGGTGGTGATCGCGGTGGTGCTCATGGTCTGGCCTCCCTTGGCGGGAACTCCCGGCTGAGGTTCCTCACCGGAAATCTACGGTCGGCGATCGCTTCACCTGAAGGTGTGATCCACGGCCTTACCCTTGATCAGCCGGGGATTTCCCTGCTATTCCTCGGCCATGAGCACGTTTTCCCCGGACGCCACCGACTGGCGCATCCTCGATGTCCTTCAGCGTGACGGCCGCGCCAGTTTCGCCGAGCTGGCGCGTGCCGTCGCGATGTCCCCGAGCGCGGTCACCGAGCGGGTCCGGCGGCTGGAGGAGGCCGGTGTCATCCAGGGGTACGCGGCGGTGGTCGATCCGGAGCGGCTCGGTCTGCCGATCGTGGCCTTCGTCCGGCTCAGGTACCCGAACGGCAACTACAAGCCGTTCCACGACCTGGTCGCCGTGACGCCCGAGATCCTGGAGGCGCATCACGTGACGGGGGACGACTGCTTCGTCATCAAGGTCATCGCGCGTTCGATGCGGCATCTGGAGGAGGTGTCGGGCAAGATCGGCGCGCTGGGGTCGGTGACGACGAGCGTCGTCTACTCGTCGCCGCTCCCCCGTCGCCCCGTCGGGCAGTGAGCGCCCACACCCTCATCCGCCGCCGCGTTGTCTCACCACCGACCCCGATCTCCCCTTCTCCACCTCCAGTTGGGCGTGGATCCGGCGCCGCAGGTCCGGTACATGGCTGACGATGCCGACGCTTCGGTCGCGTTCGCGCAGTGAGTCGAGGACGTCGAGGACCTCGTCCAGCGTCTGTTCGTCGAGGCTGCCGAAGCCCTCGTCGATGAAGAGGGTGTCGAGACGGACCCCGCCGGCCTCGTCGGTGACGACGTCCGCGAGGCCGAGGGCGAGGGCGAGCGAGGCGAAGAACGTCTCGCCGCCGGACAGGGTCGCCGTGTCCCGCTCGCGGCCGGTCCAGGCGTCGACCACATGCAGCCCGAGGCCGCTGCGGCCCCGTCCGGCCCGGTCGTCCGAGTGGACGAGGGTGTAGCGGCCGGACGACATGCGCAGCAGCCGTGCCGTCGCGGCTGCCGCCACCTGTTCGAGGCGGGCGGCGAGGACGTACGACTCCAGGCGCATCTTGCGTTCGTTGTCCGCCGAGGTGCCCGCGGTGAGGGTCGCTAGGCGGGCCACGCGGTCGTGGGCGGCACGAAGGGGTGCGAGGCGTCTTACCGCCGTGGCCGAGCGCGCGGACAGGCGGTCGAGTTCGCGGCAGCGGCTCTCGGCGGCGTCGCGAGCGGAGGCGGCCTCCCGCAGGCGCCGGGCGGCGGCCGAGGCGGTCCGCTCCGCGCCCGCGAGGTCGGCGGGCGGCTGCTGTGCGGCGGCCACGGTGTCGGGTTCGGCGAGGGCGGCTCGTACGGCGGCCTCCTCGGACTGCCAGGCGTCCAGGCGCCGTTGGAGTTCGCGGTGGGCCGTGTCGTCCAGCAGGGCTTCCGCCGCCGCTCGTGGTGTGTCGAACCCGGCGCGGTAGGCGGCGTCGGCGAGACGGGCGTCGGCATCCTTGAGGCGCTGGGCGGTGTCCTCGGCGGCGCGGGCCGCCTCGGCCGTGTCGGTGAGCAGCGCGACCTGGCGTTCCAGTTGCCCGGCCCGCACGGCAACGCTCGCCGCGCCACCCCGGGCCTGCGCCAACTCCTCCTCCAGCGCGGCCCGTTCACTGTCCAGGGTGTCCCGTCGGGCGACCCGGGACGCCGTCCTGAGTGCCGCCTCCTGCTGGGCGGCGCTGCGACGCTCGCGCTCCTGCTCGGCACGGCGCAGCTCCTCGTGCGCGGAGTGCAGCCCGGAGGCGCCCCGCCGGGCCTCCTCGTACCCTCGCTCCAACTCCTCTGCCTGCTCGGCGAGTTGTGCGGTGGGCGTGTCCCCGGCCTCGGCGGTGGCGGCCGCCAGTGCCTCGCGTACGAGGCCCAGCCGACGTTCGTCCTCGGCGCGTCGCTCGTCGGCCCGCTGGTAGGCGGCGAGCGCCCGTTCCTCCGTCTCCCGGTCGACGTGCCCGGCGACCTTCCGCGCGGGCGCGGGGTGTTCGGTGGCCCCGCAGACGGCACAGGGTTCGCCGTCGCTCAGCTTGGCGGCCAGTTCGGCGGCGATGCCGTTCAGGCGCTGTTCCTTGAGGTCGAGCCAATGGGCCTTGGCCTCCGTGGCACGCTCGCGCGAGGCCAGTACGTGGGTCTGCGTCTCGTCCGTGTCCCGGGCGAGCGCGTCACGCTGCCGTGCCGCCCGGAGCCGGTTCTGAGCGGGTTCCCGCTGGACGGCGAGCTGTTCGGCCCTGGTGGCGGCCTCCTGCGCCGACTCGATACGGGCATGGAGGCCCGCCCGGGTCGCCTCCCATCCGCCGAGCCAGTTCTCGGCGTCGTGCAGGACGTCCTCGTCGGCGCGTTCCTGACGGTCCAGGCCGGTGCGCTCGGCGACGAGCTGGGCGAGGCGCTGTTCGGCGCGGCGGGCGGATTCGAGCCCGCCCAGTTCCTCGGCGGCGCGGCGCGCGGCGGCGGCGAGTCCACCGGCGCCGGCGTCGGTGAAGGCGTCCGGCAGCAGGGCACGCGCGCGTGCCTCGTCCTTGGCCGCGTGCCCGTGCTCGTCCTCGGCGGCCTCCCGCAGCTCCAGCGCGGGCGCCACCACCTCGGCCTTGCGGGCCCGCTCCATCCGCGCCCGGTCCGTCCGGTGCGTCTCCGCCCGCTCCTCCAGCAGCCGGGCCCGCTCCCGCGCCTCGGCGAACCGCCGCTGCAACCGGGCCACTTCGCGTACGTCGGCCAGCGCGCCGTCGGCCGCGACCTGCGCGGACTCGGCGGCGGCGCGGGCGCAGTGGGCGATGGTGAGGCGCTCGCGCGCGGTGGAGCGGGCGACGGCGGCTGCGCCCATGATGGCCTCGGCCAGCCCCGGTTCACCCGGCGCGAGGCCGGGCAGCTCCATGGCGTCACCGGCGGCCTGCTGCATGCGGTGGGCGTCGGCCAGCAACTCCGCGTCCCCGTCGCGCACTTCGGCCTCGGCGGCGCGCCGGCGATCCGCGAGGCGCTTCTCGACCTCGGCGAAGCGGTGCGTGTCGAAGAGCCGGCCGAGCAGCTTGCCGCGGGCCTCGGCATCGGCGCGCAGGAAGCGGGCGAAGTCGCCCTGGGGCAGCAGCACGACCTGGCAGAACTGCTCGCGGCTCATCCCTAGCAGTTGGGTGATCTCCTCGCCGATCTCCTGGTGCGAGCGGCTGAGATCCTTCCAGGCACCGGCCGAGGAGTCGTACTCGCGCAGCCAGCTCTGCGCCTTGTCGAGGGTCGTGCCCTCGCCGCGCTTCTTGGGGCGCTCCCAGGGCGGCTGCCGGGTCAGCTCCAACCGGCGTCCCGCGACGGTCAGTTCGAGGGTGACCTCGGTACGGGTGCCGGGCGCGGCATGGTCGCTGCGCAGGGAGCCGCCTTGGCGGGCGCCGGGCACCGAGCCGTACAGCGCGTAGCAGACGGCGTCGAGAATCGACGTCTTGCCCGCGCCCGTCGGCCCGTGCAGCAGAAACAACCCGGCGGCGGACAGCTCACCGAAGTCGACCTGCTGAGCGCCACCGAAGGGCCCGAAGGCCGTGATGTCCAGCCGATGCAGCCTCACCGGGCGCCCTCCGCGTGCGAGCCGCTGTGCGAGTCGGTGCGGTGCGGCCCGGTCGGGGCACGGCTGCCCGGGCCTCGGCCAATGCCCTGGCGGTTGCGTTGGCCCGCATCACGGCCCGCGCCTCGGTCGGTGCCCTGCCCCCCGTCACGGCGCGTGCCTTGGCTCGCGTAGTGGGCGCCCTGGCCCGTGCCATGGTCGGCGCCCTGCCGCCCGTCGTAGTCCGCCCCGGCCCTGCGGCCCGACAGGCCAGGGGCGCAGCCCCCGCCTTTCAGGGGCGCGGGGAACTGCGCGAGAAGCCCCACCGGCCCGCACCCTGCGTGACACTCCGCACCTTGGCCGACGCCCTGCCCCGCGTCGGGACCCGTGCCGATCCGCTCACGAGCGCCCGCCGTGCGGCCCCCAGGCCCGCCGACCGGCCCGGGCACCGGGCGGCAGCTCCCGCCCATGCCGTTCCGCCCGATCCATGTCCATACAGCCCGCGCCGGCTTCACCGCGCGACCTCCCGTACCGTCTCGTCCACCCGCACCGAGTCGAACGCGTCCCGCAACACGCCCCGTTCGTGCTCGTCCGCTTCCGCGCCCCGCACGTGCAGGACGAAGTCCTCCGCGATCTCCTGGTCGTCGCGGCCCGCCAGGCGCCGCGCGTAGGTCACGTCCGGGTCGTCCGGTGAGCGATCCGGGTCGAAGGCGAGGCTCAAGGTGTGCGGGAACCGTTCCGAGAGGCGGGCCATGGGGTCGGGCGGGCGCACCGGGTCCGTCAGCGTCGCCTCGATCCACGCGTCCTCGTGGCGGGCCAGGTCCGGATCGGCGAGCAGGTCCTCCAGCGCGCCCCTGATACGGGCTAGCGCGCGCGGCACCGGGCAGTCGACGCGCTCCGCGGTGAGCGAGCCGTCGTCCGCCAGGTCGATCAGCCACATGCTCTTGCGGTGGTCGGCCTCGGAGAAGGAGTACGGCAACGGGGAGCCCGAGTAGCGCACGCGTTCCGTGATGGTCTGGCAGCCGTGCAGATGGCCCAGCGCGACGTAGTCGACGCCGTCGAAGACACCGGAGGGCACGGAGGCGACCCCGCCGACGGTGATGTCCCGCTCGCTGTCGCTGGCCTCGCCGCCGGTGACGAAGGCATGGGCGAGGACGACGGAACGAGTGCCCTCCGCGCGCGTGGCGAGGTCGGCGCGGACCCGGTCCATGGCGGCGGCCAGGACACTCTCGTGGCCCGCCTTCTCCACCTCGAACTCGTCCTTCACCAGCGCCGGTTCGAGATAGGGGAGGCCGTAGAAGGCCACGTCCCCGGAGGCGTCCCGGAGGACCACCGGTGTCCCCGCTGCCGACGGGTCGGTACGCAGATGGATGCCGGCGCGGCCGATGAGCCCTGCGCCGACGCCGAGCCGTCGCGCCGAGTCGTGGTTGCCGGAGATCATCACCGTCGGCACCCCGAGGTCGGCGAGCCGGTGCAGGGCGTCGTCGAACAGCTCGACCGCGGCCAGCGGCGGCACCGCCCGGTCGTACACATCACCCGACACGACCACCGCGTCGACCTCGCGCTCGCGCGCGACGGTGACGAGATGGCCGATGAACTCGGCCTGCGCCCCGAGCATGTTCACCCGGTGGAAGGCGCGGCCGAGATGCCAGTCGGACGTGTGCAGCAGTCTCATGATCCCCGAAACTAACAGCCGGGTCTGACATCACGGGCGGTTACTCCCGTATCGGCCCGATGTGCGGCCCCCGAGGTCGCCACATCGCTCACGCGTCCCCGTACGCCTCTCCCCCGAGGGTGAATCCGGCCGTTCCCGCCGTCGCATCCGCCAGCCACCCCTTGAACGCCTCCACATCGGCGTCCGGCAGCCCGATCTCGATCGTGACGGCCTCCCCGTACCGCACGTCACGCACCTCGCGCCCGGTGGACCTCAGGTCGTTCTGGAGCTTGCCCGCGCGCTGGTGGTCGACGGTCACCGTGGCGAGCCGGAACCGGCGGCGGGTGCGGGTGCCGAGCACGTCGAGGGCTTCGCCGACCGCTCCCCCGTACGCCCTGATCAGCCCGCCCGCGCCCAGCTTGACGCCGCCGTAGTACCGGGTGACGACGGCGACGACGTACCGCATGTCGCGGCGCAGCAGCATCTGGAGCATGGGGACACCGGCGGTGCCGCCCGGTTCGCCGTCGTCGCTCGCCCGCTGGACGGAGGCGTCGGCGCCGATGACGTACGCGAAGCAGTTGTGGGTGGCGTCCGCGTGCTCCTTGCGGACGGCTGCGACGAACTCCTGGGCCTCCTGTTCGGTGGCCGCGGGGGCGAGGGCGCACAGGAAGCGGGAGCGGTTGACCTCGGTCTCGTGCACGCCCGCGTGGGCCACTGTGCGGTACTCGTCCGGCATCCGGCCACCCTATGCGCACCGGGTGGGGCGGCCTGGGGTCAGTGGGTCTTCCTGCCGCGCGGCACGATCATGTCCGTGAGCAGGGCCGTGCCGGGCGCGAGGTCGTGCCAGCTCTCGCCGTGCCAGACCAGGACGGCGATCGCGGAGGTCGGGAACTTCGTCCGTACGTCGTCCAGCGCCTCGTCGAGCGCGTCCTCGGCCAGCTCCAGCACCAGTTCCTCCAGGCCGGGGTTGTGCCCGACCAGCAGCAACGTCTCGACGGTGGACGGGACTTCACGGACGACGGCCAGCAACTCCGGTACGTCCGCCCCGTACACCCTCGGATCGTGCCGCACCGGCGGCGGGGTGCCCCACTCGGCCGCCGCCAACTCCCAGGTGCGGCGGGCGCGTTCGGCGGTGGAGCACACGGCGAGGTCGGGCAGGCAGTCGGCCTCGGCGAGCGCCCGTCCGGCAGCGGGGGCGTCGCGCAGGCCACGCGGGCCGAGGGGGCGGTCGTGGTCGTCGACGCCGGGTGGCCAGGCCGACTTGGCGTGCCGCAGGACGACCAGCCGGCGCAGCGGGCCCATGCCCCAGTGGGCGGTCACGGCAGGGTCCCGATGTCGCGGGTGAGTTCGAGGCCGAGGATGCGGTCGGCGTAGGCGTACGTCTCGAAGCGGGCCCCGTCCCGCAGCCCGTCGAGGGTCTCGACGCGGCGCAGGACGTCCAGCACGGCGGGCACGTCCAGGTCGTCCTCCCAGGCGGCGCGCAGGTCGCGGCGTACGGCGTCGGGCACCGGCCGGGACGGCTGCCCGGCCCAGACGGCGACCGACCGGCGCCAGTGCGTGAGCGTGTCGCCCGCTTCGGCCAGGGCGGCCGGGGTCAGCCGAACGGGCTCGGCGCGGGGATGGGTGAGCAGGGCCAGGCGGAGGGTGTTGGGGTCGATCTCTCCGAGGCCGCCCGCGGAGCCGGCGAAGTCGACCGGGGCGACGTCGAGGCGGATGCCGTCCGTCGCCCGGTCGTCCCGGCTCGTCACATGGAGCAGCTGGGCCTCCGCCAGTTCCGGTCCGACGTCGTGCCGGTCCTCGAAGGGGCGGATGCCGAGCGCCGCGGCGCCCGCCCGGAGTTCGGCCACCTGTTCCTCACCGGCCAGCACGGGCCAGGCGGGGGTGCCGCCGACCTCCAGGGCGCGGATGAGGACGTCGGCGACCAGGAGTACGCGGAGGGCGGTGGCGTCGAAGCGGTGGGCGTGCGCCTCGACTCGGGTCAGGGCCCTGCGGGCCGGGGCGGCGGTGACGGTCTCGCCGGTTCGGGCGTCGAGGATGCGGAGCACGGTGCCGAGCGTAACGCTCCGCTGGTTCGGCGGTTCGTTTGGGCGCGGGTTGGCCGGGTTGTCGCGTCGTTCCTCGCGGCCCCTTTTTCGGTGGTTCATTCGACTTGCGGCCGGTGGGGGCTTGTCGCGCAGTTCCCCGCGCCCCTGATCGGCGCCCCTTCGGGGCTGCCTCTCAAAGTCTCGGTGAGTGGGACCCGGAACGGCTGCTCGATGGCTTTACGCGCAGCTTATTGATTGTACCGACCGTTAGGTCTACTTTACCGGCACCAACCTCCCCACATCTCCAGAGTCAGAGCCGTGCTCTGGATCTCCGCTCACCCTTGGAAGGGCCGCCCATGTCCCAGACACAGACCGCCGCCCCACAGGAACACGAGAGACCTCTCTCGACCAGGCGCAACGTCCTCGTCGTCATCGCGCTCGTGTGGACCGTCCAGTTGGTCGCGCTGATGGCCGCGTTGTCCGGAATCTCGCAGGCCGAGGTCGCGATCCACTTCCGGACCACCGAGATCGCCTGGTTCACCCTGATGACCCTCCTGACCGGGACCTTCTTCCTGCCCTTCGCAGTCAAGGCCGCGGCGCTCTTCGGCAAGAAGAAGGTTCTGCTCGTCGCCATCGGGCTGGGCTTCGTCGGTGACCTGATCGCCGCCTTCGCCACCGACTACCGCACCCTGCTGATCGGGCGTGGCATCGCGGGCGTCTACGCGGCCACCGCCCCGCTCGCCTACGCGATCACCCGTGACGTGTTCCCCCGCCGCTGGGTCGGACTCGCCAGCGGGATCCTGGCGGGCGGTGTCGGCCTCGTCGCCTTCGGCGGGCCGTTCCTGTCCGGCTGGCTCCTGGACGACTACGGCTTCCGCGGCGTCCTGTGGTTCATGGCCGTCAGCACCGCCGTGAGCTTCGTCCTGGTCGCGGCCTTCGTGCCCGAGAGCCCGATCCGTGAGGCGGGCGGGCGGATGGACTGGCTCGGCGGCATCCTCCTCGGCGGTGGCATCACCGCCCTCGTCTACGCCGTCGGCCAGGGCTCGCACTGGGGCTGGGGCAGCGGCAAGTTCGCCGCCTGGATCGTCGGAGCGCTCATCGCACTGCTCGTCTTCGTCCTCGTCGAGCGCCGTGTCGCCGAACCGCTGTTCCCGCCGTCCATGACCCGGCGCCGCTCGGTGTGGAGCGTCCTGCTGGCCACCTCCATCGCGGCCGGTTCGCTCAGCGCCGTCGGCGTCGTGATCCAGATGCTGATCCTGATGCCGAAGATCCCCAACGTCTCCGAGGGCCTGGGCTGGTCCGGCACCCACAACGCCATCGTCACCAGTCCCATCAGCGCCATGATCATCGTGGCCGCCGTCGGCACCGGCTTCGTCGCCCGCCGGATGGACGCGCGGATCATCCTCGCCGTCGGCTCTGCGCTCACCGTCCTCGGCTACGGCATCGGCACCCAGCTGCACCACAGCGCTCCCCAGATCATCGGGATGGGCATCATCGCGGGGTTCGGCACGGGTGTCGTGATGGCCATCGTGCCCATCATGATCATCGAAGTGGTCACCCCCGAGGAGCAGGCACTGGCCAACGGGGCCCAGACCCTCGGCCAGGGCGTCGCGCAGATCATCGTGTCCCAGGTGGCCTTCGTCGTGATGTCCCAGCACGGGGCGGTCATGCACGGCACCCAGTTCTACCTCGACAAGGGCTTCACCAACGGCCTCTGGCTGGTCGTCGGCTGCTGTGCCGTGGGCACGGTGCTCGTCTCCCTGATCCCCAAGGCCAAGCGCCTCGACGAGGTCCAGGTCGGCCAGGCCGTCGCCTGACCCCTCGGCCCTGACGGCCACATCGGCTTCGGCCCGCACCACACGGCACCGGCCCGCCCGCTTCCCCGAAGCGGCGGGCCGGTCCGCGTTGGTCAAGGGGGCAGGGGCAAAGGGGCAGGGAGCAAGGACGAGGTGCGGCCAAGCACCAAGCACCGGCCGGCACCGCCCACCGACCGGCAAGGTGCGTGCGCGAATGCGCATCGCCGGTCCCCGGCGACGTCACGGAGACCTGCCCCTCCCTCTCGGCAGCCGGGACGGCCCGTACCGTGACGCACCCCCGTCCCGGCAACCTCCGGGACCGGCGTGCCCCGCCGCATCGTCCTCCTCGTCCGCAACACCACCGCACAGCACTGAGCCCGACCCCCCGACGATCTGCGACGACGTGTCGCTCATCGGTGGATCGGGCTCGCGGTCAGACCACGGCCGTACAGCCGTACTGTCTGACCACTCGCGTGCCTACTGGGCCCCAGGCACCGAGAGATCGCGGAACTGGTGCTTGAGGAAGGAGCCGGACCAGCCCATCAGGTCGGTCGGGACGTAGTAGTCCTTCTCGTCGTTGATGGTGTCCCAGTTCTTCGCGACGTCCTCGACGGTCGCCGGGCCGTCCTCCCGGACGTACCCCTCGGTCGAGGCGATGAAGAGACGCGCGAAACGGCCCGCGCCGGCCGTGTAGATCTCCCCGTTGACCGGGCAGCTCTCGTGGGCGAGGTACGCCACCATCGGCGCCACCGCACTCGACGGCATGTACGGCTGACCGGGCACGGGCTGCGCGTCGTCCGGCTGCTCGCCACCGCCCATCCGGGTCATCGCCGCCGGGGCGATCAGGTTGACCTTGATGTTGTGCGGCTCGCCGGCCAGCTTCGCGCTGCGGGCCAGACCGACCGTGCCCGCCTTCGCCGCCGCGTACGACAGGTTGTTGTCGAGCCCGAACATGCCGCTGGAGGTGGTCAGTACGACCCTGCCGTACCCCTGCTCCACGAAGTGCGGCCAGGCGGCCCGCAGCGTGTTGAAGGAGCCGACGAGGTGGACGTCGAGATGGCGCTCCAGGTTCTCCGCCTCGATCTCCGGCAGCCCGGCGTAGCGGACGATCCCGGCGTTGTTGACGAGGATGTCGATCCGGCCGAAGGCGGCGATCGCGCCGTCGATGATCGCCTGACCGCCGGCCGGTGTGGACACGTCGTTGGTGTCGGCCACCGCCTCGCCGCCCGCGGCCTTGATCTCCTCGACGACCGTCTGCGCGGGACCGATGTCCGCGCCGTCGCCCTCGATCGACCCGCCGAGGTCGTTGACGACGACCTTGGCGCCCCGCTCCGCCAGCAGACGGGCGTAGGCCCGGCCGAGACCGCGGCCCGCGCCCGTGACGACGGCGACGCGTCCTTCGAAGCTGAACTCGCTCATAGGTGACTCCTGTTGTGCTGGGGTTGAGGGGCGGTCGCCGTCTGCCGGGTACTGCCAGGACTACCGGGTCTGCCGGGTACTACCAGGTGACCGGCAGCTCGCTGATGCCGAAGGCGAGCGCGTCGGCCGGACGGAAGTCCAGCTCGTCACGGTCGACGGCGAGGCGCAGGGTCGGGACACGACGGTAGAGCGTGCCGTAGACGACCTGCAGTTCGATACGGGCCAGCTGCTGGCCGAGGCACTGGTGGATGCCCCAGCCGAAGGCGACATGGTGGTTCGCCTTGCGCGTGAGGTCGAGCTTCTCCGGCTCGGGGAAGGCCTCCGGGTCCCAGTTCCCGGCGGGCAGCGCGGCGATGATGCCGTCGCCCGCCTTGATCTGCACGCCCTCGAACTCGAAGTCCTCGGCCGCGATCCGGCGCTGCCCGAGCTGCGGAACGGTCAGATAGCGAAGGATCTCCTCGACCGCGTTCGCGGCGTCCTTCGTTTCCTCGATGCCGCGCAGGTTCGCCAGCTGCTCGGGGTTCTCCAGCAGCAGGGCGGTACCCAGGGTGATCATGCTGGAGCTGGTCTCGTGACCGGCGATCAGCAGGATCATGGACAGCATGATGGCCTCGCGAAGATCGAGGTCACCGTCCTTGATCCGCGCGGCGAAGTCCGAGAGGACGTCCTCGGCCGGCTCCTCCATCTTCTGCTGGAGCAGCTTGGCCAGGTAGCCGCCCAGCGCCGCGTTCGCCGTCTCCTGCTGCTCGACCGTCTTGTCGCTCCGGGTGGCCCACTGGGCGTGTTCCTGGAAGAAGTCGTGGTCCGAGTACGGCACTCCGAGCAGCGCGCAGATCATCAGCGAGGGCAGCGGCAGCGACAGCGCGGTCACCAGGTCGGCCGGCTTCGGGCCGGCCAGCATCTGGTCGATGAGTTCGTCGGTGAACTGCTGGATCTTCGGCCGCAGCGCCTCCATCCGGGGGCGCGTGAACGGCCGGGTCATCATGCGGCGGATGCGCGTGTGGTCGGCGCCGTCCGCGTTGAAGATGGTCAGCGGGTGGTGCGGCGCGGACTCCGCCATGACGTGGTTGGGGTACGGGAACCCGGGCTGTTTGTCGTCCGAGCTGACCCGGGGGTCGGACAGGATCGCCCGCTGCGCGGCGTGGCCGGTGACCAGCCACGGGGTGCTGCCGTCCCAGATACGGACCCGGGAGACCGGAGCCCTCTCGTTCAGGGCGCGCAGTCCGGGCGGTGGCGCGAAGGGGCACTTGGCGTCCCGGTCGTCCTGGTAGAAGTACGCCTGCTCGTCGGGGGCGAGCGGGGTCTCTGTCTCAGCCATGGATTCTCCTCAAGTGATGGTGGGGGGAACGCACGCGGAACCGGACGTTCTCGGCCTCGGTCCCGACCTCGGTCTGTCTCTCGGTCTATTCCTCGATGCGGATGGCGAGCGCGGGGCAGACAGCGGCGGCGTTGCGTACGTCCTCGGCCAGCTCCGCGGGCGGGTTCTCGTCCAGGAGGACGACGATGCCGTCCTCGTCACGCTGGTCGAACACGTCCATGGCGGCGGACACACACTGCCCGGCGGCGACGCACTTCTCCTCGTCGACGACAACCTTCATGGCATCTCTCCTGGTCACTCGGTGAATGGTCGTTCTGTGGGTGGTCGTTCAGTGGGTGATCGTTCAGTGAGTGGGGGCCGGGGCCGCTTCGAGCCCGTCGACGACTTCCTGGCGGGCCAGCCGGGTCTGCTTGGGCATGTTCCAGCCGAGGACACCCGTCACCCGGCCCCCGACCCGATACCGGGCCACGAACCGCCGCGCCGCCAACTCGCCCTCCACCACGTCCACTTCGGCGTCAGCGGGCAGGAAACCGTGGACCTGGAGCTTCGCGTCGAACTGATCCGTCCAGAAATACGGCACCGGTGCATAGGGCCGGTCCTCGCCGAGGATCCCCCCCGCGACCGCCATCCCCTGCTCCGTGGCATTCGTACGGTTCTCCAACCGCAACAACCGGCCCAAGCCCTCGTGATGCCAACGCGCCACATCACCGACCGCGTACACACCCTCGGCCGCCCGGCAGTACGCATCACACACCACACCGTTGTCCAGCGTCAGCCCACTGTCCGCCAGCCACTCCGTCGCCGGAATCCCCCCGATCGCCACCACGACCACATCCGCGGGCAGCACCTCACCCGAGGCCAGCCGCACCCCCGACACCCGGCCACCCTCACCGGCCAGCCCGACCACACCCTCACCCAGCCGCAGGCTCACCCCACGCTCGGCATGCAGCCCCGCCAGCACCCCCGACACCACCGGACCCACCTGCAACGCCATCGGCCCCGCCAACGGACCCGCCAACGTCACCTCAAGACCCAGCATCCGCGCCGTCGCCGCGATCTCCGACCCCAGCACACCCTCACCCACGACCACCAGCCGCCGCCCCGCCACCAGATCACCCCGCAACGCCAACGCGTCATCGAGGGACCGCAGCACATGCACACCGGCCAGATCGTCCTGACCCGCCAACCGCCGCGCCCGCACACCCGTCGCGATCACGATCGCGTCCGCGCCCACCTGCCGCCCGGACTCCGTACGGACCGTCCGCGCCGCCGGATCGAGCCCGACCGCCGGGTCGCCGTACAGGAACTCGGCGTCCAGCGACGCCAGTTGCTCCTGGCTGCGCAACTCGGCCCGGGCCGGCTCCCAGGCACCCGACAGCACCTGCTTGGACAGCGGCGGACGATCGTACGGAACATGCGGCTCATCACCCAGCACCGTGATCCCACCCGCGAAACCCTTGCGCCGCAACGCCTCCACCGTGGACAACCCGGACGCGGAAGCGCCCACCACCAGGACGCGGGCCGTCATGCGGTCACCCCTCGGGTGCCGCTTCTGACGTCGTCGTCGATGCTCATGCGTGCTCCATTGCAGCCGGGGCCCGATGCCTCGCTGAAAATTATACCTGCCGGTCGGTACAACAAACACTCGAACAAGAGATCCGGCGGCGGCGCCTGGGCGGCAACCGCTCAGGCCAGGTAGCGGCCGCCGTTCGCGCTGAGCGTCTGACCGGTCACATAGCTCGCCTCTTCGGAGGCCAGATAGGCCACCGCGTGGGCGATGTCCTCCGGGGTGCCGGCGCGCTTCATCGGCATCATGGCGGCGACCGCGTCGACGTCGACCGGACCCTGGCGCACCAGCGGGGTGTCGATGAACCCGGGCGGTACGTGGTTGACCGTGATCCCCTTCTCGATGTACTCGACGGCCAGCGCCCTGGTGAGGCCGATGACACCGCCCTTGGAGGCCGCGTAGTGCGCCATGGAGGGCGCGCCGGTCTGCGCGGAGGAGGAGGAGATGTTGATGATCCGGCCCCAGCCCGCCTCGACCATGTCCGGCACCAGTTCCTTGGTGACCAGGAACGGGCCCTTGAGGTTGATGCCGATCATCCGGTCCCAGGCCGCCTCACTGATGCTCGTGAAGGGCTCGTACGCGGTCGTCCCGGCGTTGTTGACCAGGATCGCGACCGGACCGAGTTCCGCACGGGTACGGGCGGCCGAGGCCGCGACCGCCTCGGCGTCGGCCGCGTCGCCGCCCACCGCGATCGCCGTACCGCCCTCCTTGACGATCAGCTCGACCGTTTCCTCGGCGCCCTCGACATTCAGGTCCCAGACGGCGACCGCGGCGCCCTTGGCCGCGAGCACGGTCGCGATTCCGCGGCCGATCCCCCGGGCGCCGCCGGTGACGACCGCGACCTTTCCCTGCAGTGACATGGGTACTCCTCGTGTGATGTGGGGTGGGTGCCGACGGGTCACGCCCGGCCGGCGGTGACGCAGGGGCTTTCGGTCAGCTCTCCAGGGCCTCGCGGGCCGCCGTACGGGCGGCCACGGCCCGGGGGAAGCCGGTGTAGCCGCTGGAGTGGTAGATGACCTCGGCGATCTCGTCCTCGGTCAGACCGTTCGTCAGCGCGATACGGACATGGGTCTTCAGCTCGGTCTCGGCGCCGAGGGCGATGAGAATGCCCAGCGTCACCAGACTGCGGTCACGCGGAGCCAGCCCGTCGCGGCCCCACAGCCCGCCCCACACACTCAGGAGGCCGATGTCGACGAGATCCTCGCCGAGGCGGCCGTCCTTCAGATCGATGTCGCCCTCGGGGAACACACCCGGAAGTGCGGCACGCATGGCCTTCCAGCCCGCGGCCCGCAGATCGGCGGTCTCTTCGACACCCTTGTCGCTCATGCCTGTACTCCCGTTGTGCGGCTTCACGTCCTTGAGCGAAAGTTAGATCAGACGGTCGGTACAATCAATGACCCGGGCGAGATTCACATCCATTGCCCGGACCCGCCGCCTCATCTACTCTCACTTCTCACTGAGTATTCGACCGACCGGTCGACAAAATGAATCAGGCTCACGCGGGAGAGCACATGAGCGACACGACGAAGCCGGGCCCGGACCAGGTCGGAGCGGGCGGCGCGGACAGCACAGTCGACGTGCTGGTCATAGGCGCCGGTGTCACCGGCATCTACCAGCTGTACCTGGCCCGGGAGGCCGGGTTCTCGGTGAAACTGCTGGAGGCGGGCACCGGAGTCGGCGGCACCTGGTACTGGAACCGCTATCCCGAGGCGCGCTTCGACTCCGAGAGCTACACCTACGGCTACCTCTTCTCCAAGGAACTGTGGGAGGAGTGGGAGTGGTCGGAGAAGTTCGCGGGCCAGCCCGAGATCGAGCGGTACTTCAACCATGTCGTCGACCGGTTCGACCTGCGGCGGGACATCGCTTTCGGCGTCAAGGTGACCGCGGCCGTCTTCGACGAGGCGTCCGGGACCTGGACCGTGCGGGGCAGTGACGGCACCGAGGTCCGGGCCCGCTTCGTCGTCGCGGCGACCGGCAACCTCTCGGTGCCGTTCATCCCGGCCATCCCCGGTCGCGACGACTTCCGCGGCGCGCAGCACCACACCAGCCGCTGGCCGAAGACGCCGATCGACTTCACCGGCAAGCGGGTGGCCCAGATCGGCACCGGCTCCAGCGGTGTGCAGATCATCTCGGCGATCGCGGACGACGTGGCACAGCTGACGGTCTTCCAGAAGGACGCCGACTGGCTCACGCCGCTCAACAACGGGCCGATCACGCCCGAGGAGCAGGCCGAGCTGAAGGCCAACTTCGAGTCCATCCGCGAGACGCTGAACACCTCGCCGAGCGGCTTCCTGCACCAGATCGTCATGCGCTCCGGCCTGGAGGACAGCCCGGAGGACCGTCAGGCGTTCTACGAGGAGCGGTGGAACGGCCCCGGCTTCACCAAGCTGACCGAGCACTACTACGACATGCTCTCGAACGAGACCGTGAACGCGGAGTGGTGCGCGTTCATGGCAGAGAAGATCCGCTCCATCGTCAAGGACCCGGCGACGGCGGACAAGCTGATCCCCAAGGCCCATGGCTACGGCGGCCGGCGCCCTCCCTTCGGAACCGGCTACTACGAGACGTACAACAAGCCCAACGTCACGCTCGTCGACATCAACGAGACGCCGATCACCCGCATCACCGAGGACGGCATCGAGACCAGCGCGGGTGTCGAGGAGTTCGACATCATCATCTGGGCGACCGGCTACGACTTCGGCACCGGCGCCCTCAACCGGCTCGGCGTGCAGGGCCGTCACGGCCTCCCGCTGAAGGAGTACTGGTCGGACGGCCCGCTCACCTACCTCGGGGTCGCGACGGCCGGGTTCCCCAACTTCTTCTTCCCCGGCGGGCCGCACGGCGCCACGGGCAACAACCCGCGGTACGCCGGCGACCAGGTGGAGTTCGTCACCGACGCGATCGTCCACGCCCGCGAGCACGGTCACGACGTCATCGAGGTGACCGAGGCCGCCGAGGCGGAGTGGACGGACAGCATCAACTCCAGCACGATGTCCTCCTTCCTGGAGAGCAGCTACTTCTCCGGGGGCAACATCCCCGGCAAGCCGATCAAGCAGCTGCTGAACCCGACCGGCCGCTGGAACCTCCAGGAGCTGATCCGCGAGGCGGTCCAGAACGACTTTCCGGCCTTCGCCTTCTCCAAGGCGGCGGAGCGGGAGCCGGAGCCCAAGGGCTGATCAGGCAGAAAGCCGATGCTCGTGTCACCCGGCGGTTCGGGTGGCACGAGCATCGGCTTTTCCGTCGGGCACTCCTGCTACGGCAGGAAGGTCGTGACCCTCCGCTGGAACTTCCACGTGCCGTCGTGGTGGCGGAGCGTGTCGTCGTAGCGGCCGACCATCTGCACGGCCCAGCCGGCCTCGCCGCGCTGGAAGAACGCGAGGTTGCTGACCGCGGTGGCTTCCTCCTCGGTGTACGAGGTCACCACCGTGTTGGCCACGAGGTGCAGCTGCGGCTGGGTCGGGGCGAAGGCCGCGAAGCCTTCGCGGATCGCGTCGCGGCCCTCGAAGGTGGCTATGCCTGCGATCTCGGCTACGCCGTCGGGGGTGAAGAGGGTGGCTACGTCGTCGTTGCGGCCCGTGTCCAGGGCTTGGGCGTAGGCGGCGATGGCTGCCTGTACGCCAGCGGCGACCGATGCCTCTGTGTCGGGGGAAGTGGTGGTCATCTCTCTCCAAGGGCTAAGTGCATGGGGGTGGACAGGTCGCGGGTGATCTGCGGGTTCGTTGTGGCTGGTCGCGCAGTTCCCCGCGCCCCTTTGGGGCGCTTCGCCTAGACCTGGTACGTCGTCTTCCTGCGCCTGAGCAGCCAGGTGCCGTCTGTTCGGATCAGGTCGTCCTCGTAGTGGCCTACGACCTGGACCGCCCAGCCCGCCTCGCCGCGCTGGAGGAAGACCACGTCGCTCGTGGCCGTCGCCTCGTCGGCCGTGGTGGAGGTGACGACCGTGTTGGTGACCAGGTGCAGCTGCGGCAGCTCCGGCTCCCAGCCCTTGAAGGCCGCGCGGAGCGCGTCGTGCCCCTGGAGGGGGTCCGTGCCCGGCAGCTCCAGGACCCCGTCGGGTGTGTACAGCGCGACGATCTCGTCGGTGCGGCCGGCGTCCTGGGCCTGCGTGTGCGTCCCGATCACGGCACGTACTCCGGCAGCCACCCACGCCTGTGTGGATTCGCTCATCATCTCCCCAACAGTCGATGTTTCGACCACTGAGTCTATTGCTCACCGCAAGACAATATAAAGGGCTGAACCGAAGCAGTTCTTCTTGTTGACCGACCGGTATAATCCAAATAGCATGCCGCCGACCGTCAACGGGGACCGTCGCCTGAGGAGGCGTTAGTCATGACGAAGCGTTGGAAGCAGCGTCCGCCGGGCTCGACCTGGGGCGACTGGGGCGAGGACGACGAGCTGGGCCGGATCAACCTGGTCACCAAGGAGAAGGTGCTCCAGGGTGTGCGCGAGGTCGAGCACGGCATCACCTTCAGCCTCAGCCTGCCACTCGACTACCCGGGCGGCTCGGCCATGAACCAGCGTCGCTACCCGCCGATCCTGCGCCCGACCGAGGACCTCCAGCACAACCAGGACGTCTTCTACAACATCAAGGGCAGCGAGCACTTCTCGCCCGACCTGATCGACGTCTGGTCGGACGACGTGGTCACCCTCTGGCTCCAGTACTCGACGCAGTGGGACGCGCTCTGCCACCAGGGCGCCGAGTTCGACGCGGACTCCGACGGGGTCGCCGAGGCGGTGTACTACAACGGCTACCGCGCGGGCACCGACCTCGTCGGACCGCAGGAGGACGCCAAGGGCGACGGCAGCGGCAGCCTCGGCTTCGCGCGTCACCTCGGTCTGGAGCACATGGCCGAGCACGGCGTCCAGGGGCGCGGTGTCCTCATCGACATCGCCCACCACCTCGGCACCGGCTACCAGGCCGTCAACTACCGCCAGCTGCGCGAGATCATGGACGCCGACAACGTCGTCGTGGAGCCCGGCGACATCGTCCTGCTGCACACCGGCTTCGCCACCCAGATCCTCGCCTGGGAGAAGAACCCGGACCCGGTCGCGATCCACCAGACCGCCGCCTACCTGGACGCCCACGACCCGGAGATCCTCCAGTGGATCACCGACTCGCAGCTCGCGGGCCTGGCCGCGGACAACTACGCGGTCGAGGGGGTGGGCGTCGGCAACGCGACGGGCAAGCACTCGCTGCTACCGATCCACCACCTGTGCCTGTTCAAGCTGGGCGTTCCGCTCGGCGAGCTGTGGAACCTCGGCCCTCTCGCCGCCTGGCTGCGCGAGCACAACCGCAGCCGCTTCCTGCTCACCGCTCCCCCGCTGAACCTCCCGGGGACGCAGGGCAGCCCCCTGACTCCGGTGGCCACCGTCTGACCCGGACCGCTCAGAGGAGGGGCCCCAGGACCCTGGTCCTGGGGCCCCTCCCTTTGTTCACTTCGGACGGTCAGACCGCCGCGATCCGCCGCAGTGTCTCCGCGATCGTGTCCCTCGACGGCAGCCACACCCGCTCCAGCGAGGGCGCGTACGGCGCCGGTACGTGCGGCGGGGCCACCCGGGTCACCGGGGCGTCCAGGTGCCAGAACCCCTCGTCGACGGCGAGGGCCGACAGTTCGGCGCCGACGCCGAAGTCCCGTACCGCCTCGTGGGCGATGACCAGGCGGTTGGTCTTGGCGAGGGAGGCGAGGACGGTCTCGCGGTCCAGCGGGGCGATCGTGCGCAGGTCGATCACCTCCACACTCACCCCCTCGGCGGCCAGCAGGTCGGCGGCGGCCAGGGCGTCCTGGACCATCCGCGACCAGGAGACCAGGGTGATGTCGGTGCCCTCGCGGACCACCTTGGCCTTGCCCAGCGGGATCAGGTGGTCGGCCGGCGGACGCGGGCCCTTGAGGCCGTACTGGAGCCGGTTCTCCACGAAGATCACCGGGTTCGGGTCCAGGATGGCGGCGCGCAGGAGGCCGTACGTGTCGGCCGGGTTGGACGGCATCACCACGGTCAGGCCCGGGATGTGGGCGAGGATCGCCTCCAGGCTCTGCGAGTGCTGGCTGCCCGAGGAGCGGCCCGCGCCGAACTGGGTGCGGACGACGAGCGGCATCGAGGCCCGGCCGCCGGTCATGAAGCGCAGCTTGGCCGCCTGGTTCAGGAGCATGTCGAGGCAGACGCCGATGAAGTCCATGTACATGATCTCGACGACCGGCTTCATCCCGGCCATGGCCGCCCCGACCGCCGCACCGAGGATGGCGCTCTCGCTGATCGGCGTGTCGCGGACCCGGCCCGGGAAGGCGTCCGCCAGGCCACGGGTGAGGCCGAAGACGTTGCCGCCCGCGCCGACGTCGATCCCGGCGATGAACACATCGGGGTCGGCGGTGAGTTCGTGCTCCAGGGCGAGGCGTACGGCGTCCATGGAGCGGAAGACCTCGCCGTCGGCGGGAGCCGGCTCGGGGATCTCGGACCGGGGCGCGGAGACGAAGTCGTGCAGGGTCTCGGGGGCCGGCTCGGGCAGGCTCCGGGCCCACTCGACGGCCGCCTCGATCTCCTTGTCGATCTCCTCGTCGACGGCGTCGGCCAGCACGGCCGGGACACCCGCCGCCGCGAGGTGCTTGCGGGCCACCAGCAGCGGGTCGCGCTCCTTGGCCGCGGCGACCTCCTCGGCGGGGCGGTAGCGCTCGGGGTCGCCCTCGTAGTGGCCGTGCCAGCGGTAGGTCTCGGCCTCCACGAGGACGGGTCCGGCGCCGCCCCGCAGGCGTTCCACCACGTCGTTCATCAGGCCCGCCACCGCGAGGACGTCGTTGCCGTCGACGTGCGCGTAGTCGATGCCGTATCCGGCGGCGCGGGCGGAGAGCGTGGCGCGGTGCTGTTCGGAGGCGGGCGAGAACTCGGAGTAGTGGTTGTTCTCGCACAGGAAGACGACGGGCAGGTCCCATACGGCGGCCAGGTTGACGGCCTCGTGGAACATGCCCTGGGCGACCGCGCCGTCCCCGAAGAACGCCACCACCACGTCACCGGCGGCGCGCAGCTTGGCCGCGGTGGCCACCCCGGCGGCGATCGGCAGGCCGGCACCGACGATGCCGTTGGCGCCGTAGATGCCGAGGCGGGGGTCGGCGATGTGCATCGAGCCGCCGCGGCCGTGGTTGGTCCCGGCCTCCTTGCCCATCAGCTCGGCCATCATGGACGCCGTGTCCAGGCCCTTGGCCAGGACATGCCCGTGGCCGCGGTGGGTGGAGGTGATTCCGTCGCCGGGGCCGAGCGGCCAGCAGGCGCCGACGGCACTGGCCTCCTGGCCGATCGACAGATGCAGGAATCCGGGGATCTCCGTCGCCTTGTACAGCACGGAAGCCCGCTCCTCGAAGCGTCGGATTCGACGCATCCGGCGGTACATTTCCAGCAGCTGTTCCGCGTGCGCGGAACCGGCGGAACCGGTCGTTGTCTTGTGCGATGCCTCGATCGTCATGCGCGTCCTCGCAATGTCGCGCGGGCGGTACAAGGCCGCGCCGCCGGAGTCCATCTTTTAATGTACCGTCTGGTCTAGCAAACTGGTCAAGCACAATAGAACGAGGTCCCGGGCCCGCTTCCCCCCGGATGTGCCATTCGGCCGTCCGGATGCGGGCCCGAGGTCATGTCTCATCGGTATGTCGAATGTCGACACAGCAGGCGGGGAGAGAACCACATGCCACGACCACCGGGCCATGGACCGGACTACGAGGTCCGACGTCAGAAGATCATCGACACCGCGGCCACCCTGTTCGCCCGTCATGGCTACGCGGCGACCTCGATCAACGAACTGGGCCGAGCGGTCGGGCTCGCCAAGGGCGCCCTGTACTACTACATCGGGTCCAAGGAGAACCTGCTGATCGAGATCCAGTCGCGGGTGATGGACCCGCTGCTGTCCCGCGCCCGGCAGATCGCGGGCCTCGACGCGGACCCGCTGGTACGGCTGCGGCTGCTGTCGGAGTCGCTGCTGACGATCATCTTCCGCAGGCTCGACCACATCTGGGTCTACGAGCACGACTACCGCAGCCTCACCGGCGACTACCTCGACACGCTCCTCGGCCAGCGCGCGGAGTTCGAGCAGCTGGTCCGGGGACTGCTCACGGAGGCCGTGGAGGCGGGCACCTTCCGCGCGGTCGAACCGCACCTGGCCACCCTGCAGTTCCTGAATCTGCACAACCACACCTACCAGTGGGTGAAGCCGGGCGGCCGCTGGGACGCCTCGTACCTGTCCAGCGAGTACTGCGACACCCTGCTGCGGGGGTTCGGAGCACCCGGCGCGGCCCTGCCGGACGTGGAGGAGGAGGCGGCGGCCTTCAAGCGCGACCGGCCCGACCTGCCGCTCGACCCCGAGGCCGAGTGGCAGCCGGCCGCACTGGCGAGCTGATCCCCGTTCCGGGATCCCCGGGCCCGCGGCATCCGCCGCGGGCCCTTTCGCGTCGCGCACCGGCCTGCTCATGTCACGCTTGCTCGTGTCACGTCTGCTTCAGCAACGCCCGTGCGATGACGTCGCGTTGGATCTCGTTCGTGCCCTCGCCGATCTCCAGGATCTTGGCGTCGGCGTAGAACCGGGAGATCTCCGACTCCCGCACATAGCCGTATCCGCCGTGGATCTGGACGGCCTGGGAGGCGGCACGGTTGGCCACCTCGGAGGCGTACAGCTTGGCCATGGCGGCCTCCGTGCCGTACGGGCGCCCCTGGTCGGCGAGCCATGCGGCCCGGTAGACCATCCAGCGGGCGGCCTGGAACTCCGTACCGATGTCGGCGATCTTGTGGGAGACCGCCTGGAAGGCGGACAGCGGGCGGCCGAACTGGTGGCGTTCCGTGGCGTGTTTGACGGCCAGTGAGAGCGCCGCCTTCGCCAGCGACAGACCCAGCGCGGCGACGCTGATCCGGCCCTTGTCGAGGACGTTGAGGAACTGGCGCAGCCCGTTGCCCTCCTCGCCGATCAGATGGTCGTCGGAGATCCAGCAGTCCTCGAAGACCAGTTCCCGGGTGTCCATGGCGTGCCAGCCGAGCTTCTTCAGCTTGGCGCCGCAGCTGTAACCGGGCGTGCCGGTCGGGACGTAGAAGGTGGCGAACCGTTTCCGTCCGTCGTCGTTCTTGCCGGTCGTGGCCAGCAGGGTGACGCCCTGGCTGATGTCGGTGCCGGCGTTGGTGATGAACATCTTGGTGCCGTTGATCACCCAACCGCCGTCCGCCCGGCGGGCCGTGGTGGTGATGCCGGCCGCGTCGGACCCGGCGCCGGGCTCGGTCAGACCGAACGCCCCGATGGCCTCGCCCTTGGCGAGCGGTGCCAGCCAGCGCTGCTTCTGCTCCTCGGTGCCGTACGTCAGGAGCGGCAGCGTGGCGATGGTCGAGTGCGCGTTCCAGGAGGATGCGACCGACTGGTCGGCGGCGCCCAGTTCCTCCATGACCGCGACGTAGGAGACCGTGTCGGAGCCGGCGCCGCCGTACTCCTCGGGCACGAGCATGCCCATCAGGCCGAGTTCGCCGAGCTTGGTGAAGATCTTGGTCGGGAAGGTCTCGGTCTCGGACCACTCCGCGGCGTTCGGCGCGATCTCCTTCGCGGCGAACTCGCGGACCATGTCCTGGAGATCGCGGGTCTCCTCCGGCAGGTCGAAATCCATGTCACAGTCCCTTCGGAGTGAGCAGCACCTTGAGGTGCCGGGCCCGGTCGGCGGCCAGGTCGGCGAAGACCTCGGCCCCGTCCGCGAGCGGGAAACGTCCGGTGACCAGAGCGGAGGCGTCCAGGCGCCCGGTGCTCATCAGGTCGATCACACGGGGGATGTCGAAGTTGTAGCCGAGCGTGCCGACCACCGAGCGTTCGTAGAAGACGAGTTGGCCCATGTCGAACTGGACGTCGCCGTGCCCGACACCGGCGAGTACGACGCGTCCGCCGCGCCGGACCGTACTGACCGCCTGTCCGGCGAGCGCGGGTACGCCGGTCGCGTCGATGACGACGTCCGGGCCGATGCGGCCGGTCTTGAGGAACACCTCACGGCGTACGTCCGTCTCGCGCGGGTCGAACGCCTCGGTGACGCCCAGTTTGAGCAGCAACTCGCGGCGCCCCGCGAGGGGTTCGCTCACGTAGAGGCCGGCGGCACCGGCGATGCGGGCCGCGAGGACCACAGCGACGCCGATCGGGCCGCCGCCGACGACCAGGACGTTGTCGCCCGGCCGGACTCCGGCGCGGGTGACGGCGTGCAGGCCGACGGCGAGCGGTTCGGCCACGGCCGCCATCTCGTCGCTGACGTTGTCGGGGAGGCGGGTCAGGCCGGCTATCGGCACGGTGACGCGGTCGGCGAAGGCGCCGGGTGAGGCGAGGCCGACGGAGCCGCTCTTGGGGCAGATGTGGTACTCGCCGCGCGCGCACCAGAAACAGACTCCGCAGTGCCAGACGGGGTCTGCGGTGACGCGGTCACCGATCTCGATCCCGGGTGTCTCCGAGCCCAACGCGAGGACTGTGCCGCTGAGTTCGTGGCCGAGGGCGAGGGGTGGGGCCTTGCCGGTGAGGGGGTGGGGGCTGGGGCGGATCATGTGGGGGCCCTCTAGGAACTCGTGCAGGTCTGTGCCGCAGATTCCGGACCAGGTGACGTCCACGACGGCCTCGTGGGGGCGGGGATCGGGCGGGTCCGGGACCTCCTCCAGCCGTAGGTCTCGTGCGGCGTGCCAGCGCAGTGCCTGCATGGTCCGCCCTCCTTTCGGTTCGTGGTGATCGGCTTTGTGTGTGTGCGTGCGGGCCGGTGGGGGCTGGTCGCGCAGTTCCCCGCGCCCCTGAAAGGCGGCCCCTACGGGGCGCCTTGCCCGGGGTCGTCGAAGCGGGCCTTGCCTGGGCCCTTGGTCAGGAACGACTCGATGCCCGTCGTCGCGTCCCTTGTGCCGAAGACTCCTGTGAACAGGGAGCGTTCGAGGGCCAAGCCGGTCGACAGGGACGTGTCGGTGCCGTGGTTCACGGCCTCCTTGATGGCTTCCAGTGCTGCCGCCGGGCCCTGGGCCAGCTTGCGGGCGTAGTGGAAGGCGGCCGTGTGGACCTCGGCCGCCGGGACCACCTCGTCCACGAGGCCGAGGCTCAGGGCCTCGGCCGCGTCCACCCGGCGGCCGGTCATCAGGAGGTTCTTGGCGCGGGACGGGCCGATCAGGCGGGTCAGGCGCTGGGTGCCGCCCGAGCCGGGGATGATCCCGAGCTGTACCTCCGGCTGGCCGAGGAGGGCGTCGTCCGCCGCGACCCGGTAGTCGGCGGCGAGGGCCAGTTCGAGGCCGCCGCCGAGCGCGTACCCGGTGATCGCCGCGACGACCGGCATGGGCAGCTGGGCCACCTCGTCGAAGGTGCGCTGAAGGGCCCGGTTCCAGCCCCGTACCTCGTCGATGTCCATCGCGGCGAGCGCCTTGACGTCCGCCCCGGCGGCGAACAGCCGCTCGCCGCCGTAGAGGACGACGGCCCGTACATGGGGCGAGTCGGCCAGCTGGCGCACGCGCGCGGCGAGTTCGTCGCGCTGGAGGGTGTCGAAGGCGTTCATCGGCGGGTGGTCGAGGCGGACCGTGACAACGGGTCCGTCGGTGTCGAGACGGATGCGCGGCACCAAAGCCTCCTCATCGAGGTCGTCGTGGTCGTCGTGGTCATCGAGTTCAGCTGGGGAAACGACTCGAACTCATCGGTGCGCAGATGGTTGTCGATGCGTTCACGTCGTCGTACAGTTCGGCAACAAGTTTTATAGACCAAGAGGTACACTAAATCATGGGAGCGGGCAACCAACCGGCCGGAACCCGCCTTTCCGACACAGAGCGAGAGAGACCCGTGCACAATTTCGCGAGCATCCTCGATTACCACCTGACCCAGCGGCCCGAGGCCGTGGCCGTCACACAGGAGGACCGCCGCCTGACGGTGCGCGAGCTCCATGACCGGGTCAACCGGCTGGCCGCGGGCCTGACGGAACTGGGCGTCCGGCGCGGCGACGTCGTCGGACTGCTCCTCTACAACCGGCCGGAGTTCCTGGAACTGGTGTACGCCGCCAACCGGATCGGGGCGGTCTTTCTCCCGCTGAACTACCGGCTGTCCGAGGAGGAATGGGCGTACATTCTCGGCCACTCCCAGGCAAAGGCGATCGTCACCGAACCGGAGTTCGTCCGGGCCGCCGACCGTATCGCCGGGAAACTGTCCGATCTGGAGCACCGCATCCTGGTGGACGGTGAGCCGGAGTCCGACGAGTGGACCGGTTACGAGGCGCTGCTGGCCCGGCACGAGGGCGCCCGCGTCGATCCCGTCGAGGTCGGGCCGGACGATCTCCAGCGGCTGATGTACACCTCGGGTACGACCTCACGCCCCAAGGGCGTGCGCATCACGTACGGCAATCTGCACGCGAAGAACATCTCCCAGATCGTCCACTTCGGCCTCACCGCGGCGGACACCACGCTCGTGGCCGGGCCGCTGTACCACGTCGGCGGTCTGGACATGCCGGCCCTCGCGGTGCTGTACGCGGGCGGCGGTGTGGTCCTCCAGCGGAAGTTCGACGCGCCGGGCGTGCTGCGGGCGATCCAGGAGCACCGGGTCACCAACGCCTGGCTGGCGCCGGTCATGGTCAACGCCGTCCTGGAGGTCCCGGACCGGGAGTCGTACGACACCACGTCGATGCGCTTCATCGTGGGCGGCGGCGAGAAGACCCCCGAGCCGGTGCTGCGGCGGATCATGAACGCGTTCCCGAACGCCTGGTTCGCCGACGCCTACGGGCTGACCGAGACGGTCTCGGGCGACACCTTCCTCGACCGCGAGCACGCGCTGTCCAAGCTGGGCTCGGTCGGCCGGCCCGTGCCGCACACCCGGATCCGGATCGTCGACGACACCGACAAGGAAGCCCCGGTGGGCGAACTCGGCGAGATCACGCTGCGCGGGCCGAAGGTCTTCGCGGGCTACTGGCGCGACGAGAAGGCGACGGCCGCGGCCCTGCGGGACGGCTGGTTCCACACCGGCGACATCGGGCACGTCGACGAAGAGGGCTTCCTCTACATCGACGACCGCAAGAAGGACATGATCGTCTCCGGCGGCGAGAACATCGCCACACCTGAGGTGGAACGGGTGCTGTACGAGCACCCCGCCGTTCTCGAAGCGGCGGTCGTCGGGCTGACCCATCCGCGCTGGGGCGAGGTCCCGCGTGCCTTCGTGGTGTTCCGGCCGGGGGCGAAGGCCGGTGCGGAGGAGCTGCGGGAGTTCTGTCAGGAGCGCCTGGCGAAGTTCAAGGTGCCGGCCCGGTTCGACATCGTCGACGAACTCCCCCGTACACCCTCGGGCAAGGTCCTCAAGCGGACCCTGCGCGACATCCCCGCGGAGAGCTGACCATGGCCGACGTGAACACCGACCTGCGACTGGACGGCCGTACCGCCTGGGTGACCGGCGCCGGGAAGGGCCTCGGGCGGGCCATCGCGATCGCTCTGGCGCAGGCCGGAGCGAACGTCGCGGTGACCGCCCGTACGACGGCGGACCTCGACAGCCTCGAAGCGGAACTGGCCGAGTACGGCGGCAAGGCACTGGTGCTGCCCGGCTCGGTCGCCGACTCCACCGCCGTACGGGGCATGGTGGAAGGTGTCGTCGAGTGGACGGGCCGGCTGGACGCGGTGGTCAACTGCGCCGGGGTCAGTCCGCACTTCAGCCGGAGCGAGTGGGTCACCGACGAGGACTGGTCGCGGGTGCTCGCCATCAATCTCCAGGGGACCTTCTACTGCTGCCGCGAGGCCGGGCGGGTCATGCTGGAGCAGGGGGCCGGGTCGATCGTGAACATCTCGTCGGTGCATGCGAGTACGGGGTTCGAGCGGATCGCGGCTTATGCGGCCAGCAAGGGTGGGGTCGAGGCGCTCACCAAGTCGTTGGCTGTGGAGTGGGCGGATCGGGGGGTGCGGGTGAATGCGCTCGCGCCCGGTTACTTCCGTACGGATCTCAGTGCCGGGTTGTTGGACAGTCGGTGGGGTGAGCGGATTGTCCGGGGGACGCCTCTGGGGCGGGTGGGGTCCGTCGAGGAGCTTGGGGGTGCGGCGGTGTTTCTCGCGTCGGATGCGTCTCGGTTTGTTACGGGGACGACCGTGACTGTGGATGGGGGATGGACTGCCTGGTAGGTAGGGGCAGGGAGCTGCGCGGCTTGGTGGTTCTTTGGCCTCAGGCCGGTGGGGGCTGGTCGCGCCCGCGCGGCGGAGCCGCATATCGATACAGCCCCGCGCCCCTAAAGACGGGGCGCGTCTCCCTCGGGCCTACCCGAAGAGGTCCTCCGAGACCGCCTTCACCGTGTTCACCACCAGGGGGGCCACCAACTCCAGGGACGAACTGCCGTCCCCTACCACCGAGATCGCGCCGATCGGGCCCTCGGGGCCTCGTAGGGCCAGGCCCACGCAGCCCAGGTCCGGGAAGCATTCGCCTCGGTCGATGGCCAGGCCGTTGCGGCGGCGTACCGCGCGGAGTTCGTGGTGGAGGTGGTCCAGGTGGCCGATGCTGTGTTCGGTGCGGCGCTCGATGAGCTGGGCGTAGCGGGCGTCGATCTCCTCCGGGCTCAGCCAGGCGAGCATGGCCTTGCCGAGGCCGGTGCAGTGGGCGATGGCCCGGCCGCCGACCTTGGAGGGGATGTCGACCGCGGCCCGGCCGCCGACCTTGTCCAGGTAGTAGATCTCCGGGCCGTCGAGCACCGCCAGGTGAACGACCATCCGGGTGCGGACCGCCAGGTCCAGGAGGTGGGGCGCGGCGGCCGAGCGCAGTGCGCTGTGGCCGATCTCCCGGCCGCCCAGGCCCAGCGCCCGCTGTCCCAGCGTGTAGCCGGCCACCGTGTGGCGCAGCCAGTCCAGGCGGACCAGCTGGTCGAGGATCCGGTGGGTGGTCGAGCGCGGGAGATGGGTTCGGCGGGAGACCGTTTCCAGGGTCAGGTGGGTCTGTGGACGTTCGAAAAGGTCCATGATCAGCGTGACGCGCTCCATCATCGACGGAGGCAGTACCTGCCCGACGACCTCGGAGGATCGCGAGTCCAGGCGAAGGGCAGACGTCATCGTCGGTGCCTCTCTGCTCAAACCGAAATCAATTCTAGTTCGGCGGCTTCGGCGTCAAGGTACCAACGCCTCGGTCCGCAGAGAAAGAGTCGTGCACCGATTTATTGGGGCGGTCGGTCTAATCTATGGGCAGGCAAAAAAAGTGCCGCTCCCCGGAAGGTTTCTTCCGGGGAGCGGCACGTTCGGTCGGTGTCAGCCCTGAGTGGTCAGATCCAGGGCGATGTCCACGATCATGTCCTCCTGGCCGCCGACCAGTCCGCGCCTGCCGACCTCCTGGAGGATCGTGCGGGCGTCGAGGCCGTAGCGCTCCGCCGCCGCCTCCGCGTGGCGGAGGAAGCTGGAGTAGGCGCCCGCGTAGCCGAGGGTCAGGGTTTCGCGGTCGACGCGGACCGGGCGGTCCTGGAGCGGGCGGACCAGGTCCTCGGCGGCGTCCTGGAGGGCGAACAGGTCGCAGTCGTGCTTCCAGCCCTGGAGGTTGGCCACGGCGACGAACGGCTCGATCGGGCAGTTGCCCGCACCGGCGCCCTGGCCGGCGAGCGACGCGTCGACCCGGGTCACCCCCTCCTCCACCGCGACCACCGAGTTGGCCACCGAGAGGGAGAGGTTCTCGTGGGCGTGGATGCCGATCTGGGTCTCCGGGTCGAGCACGTCCCGGTAGGCGCGGATGCGGTCGCGCACCCCGTCCATGGTGAGCCGGCCGCCGGAGTCGGTGACGTAGACGCAGTGCGCGCCGTACGACTCCATCAGCTTCGCCTGTCCGGCGAGGACCTCCGGGGTCGCCATGTGGGCCATCATCAGGAACCCGGAGACGTCCATGCCGAGTTCGCGGGCCGTGGTGATGTGCTGGGCCGCGACGTCCGCCTCCGTGCAGTGCGTCGCGATGCGCACCGAGCGGACACCCATGGCGTAGGCGCGCTTGAGTTCGACGATCGTGCCGATGCCGGGCAGGAGGAGTGAGGTGAGGGTGGCGCGCTCGATGGCGTCCGCCGCCGCCTCGATCCACTCCCAGTCGGTGTTGCTGCCCGGCCCGTAGTTGAGGCTGCCGCCGGCCAGACCGTCGCCGTGGGCGACCTCGATCGCGTCGACGCCCGCCTGGTCGAGGGCCTTGGAGATCTTGCCCACGAACTCGGGGGTGATCCGGTGCCGGATGGCGTGCATGCCGTCCCGGAGGGTGACGTCCTGGACGTAGAGCCTGGGGTTGGCGGTCACTTCGTCACCTCGGAGGAGAATCGCTGGGCGATGCGCTCGGCGACGCGCAGGGCGGCCGAGGTCATGATGTCGAGATTGCCGGCGTAGGCGGGCAAGTAGTGGGCGGCGCCCTCCACTTCGAGGAAGACCGAGACCTTCGTGATCGCCTCGGAGCGGTCGCCGGTGAAGAGGGTGTGCACCGGGTCACCCTCGGGCACGGGCGTGAACTGGACCTGCTGCTTCAGGCGGTAGCCGGGTACGTACTCGGCGACGGCCGCGACCATCTCCTCCACGGAGGCGCGGATCGCTTCGTGGTCGGCGTCGCCGATCAGGCAGTACACCGTGTCCCGCATGATCAGCGGCGGTTCGGCCGGGTTGAGGACGATGATCGCCTTGCCGCGCCGGGCACCGCCCACCTTCTCGATCGCCCCGGACGTCGTCTCGGTGAACTCGTCGATGTTGGCCCGGGTGCCGGGCCCCGCCGACTTCGAGGCGATCGACGCGACGATCTCGGCGTAGGGCACGGGCGTGATCCGGCTGACCGCGTGGACGATCGGGATCGTGGCCTGGCCGCCGCAGGTGACCATGTTCAGGTTGTCGACAGCGTTGTCCGCGGCGTTCAGGTGCTCGTCCAGGTTCACCGTCGGTACGACGTACGGGCCGATGGCCGCCGGGGTGAGGTCGACGAGGCGTTTGCCGTACGGGGCCAGCTTCTTGGCGTTCTCGACGTGGGCCTTCGCCGACGTGGCGTCGAAGACGATGTCGATCTCGTCGAAGCCGTCCATGGCGATCAGGCCGTCCACACCCTCGTGGGTGGTGGGGACCTTGAGGCGGGCGGCGCGTGCCAGGCCGTCCGAGTCCGGGTCGATGCCCACCATCGCGGCCATCTCCAGAGTGTCGGACAGGCGCAGCACCTTGATCATCAGGTCGGTGCCGATGTTGCCGGAGCCGATAACGGCCACCTTGGTCTTGGTCATCCGTGCTCCTTGGGTTCCCTGCGTTCCTTGCTGGAGAAGGTCGCTGTCACTGTGCCCAGGCCCGACATCTCGGCCCGGACGGTGGTGCCTGGCGGGGTGGGGACGAGCGGGCCCAGGGCGCCCGAGAGGACGACCTGCCCGGCGCGCAGGGGGTCGCCGAACTCCCGGGCGGTGCGGGCGAGCCAGAGGAGTGCCGCCAGGGGGTCGCCCAGGCAGGCGGCGCCGGTGCCCTCGGACGCGAGGACGCCGTCGGCGTACAACCGCATGGTCACGTCCCGGGGTTCGAACTCCTTGAGGGTGATCTGCTCGGCGCCGAGGACGAACAGGCCGCTCGACGCGTTGTCGGCGATCGTGTCCGTGATCGCGATGTCCCAGTCGGCGACCCGGCTGTCCACGATCTCAAGGGCGGCCACGGCGTGTCCGACCGCCGCGCGGACCCGCTCGATGTCGAGGTCGTCGTCGTCCAGGTCGGCGGCGAGCACGAACGCGATCTCCGCCTCGACTTTGGGCTGGAGCAGGCGCCCGCTGGGTACCTCGGGCAGCGCGGAGACGTCCATGTCGTCGAGGAGGACGCCGAAGTCGGGGCGGTCGACGCCTACTTGGCGTTGGACCGACTCCGAGGTGAGGCCGATCTTGCGGCCCACCACGCGTGCGCCGGCGGTCAGGCGGTCGGCGATGACGTGTTGCTGGACGGCGTAGGCGAGGGCTATGTCGGTGCTGCCCAGGAGGTCCCGTACGGGGGCACAGGGTTTTCCGGTGCGGGCCGCGTCGGTCAGTCGCGCGGCTGCCTCGGCGACGGGCGTCGGTTTCCCGGTGTCTGTCATTCGCATCCTCAACTTTTGCTGTGCGCTCCGCTGGGGGGGGCGGTTCTTCGTCTGCGGGTCGGTGGGGGCTTGTCGCGCAGTTCCCCGCGCCCCTGAAGACGGGGCGCGTCTCCCTTGCCCTCTGTTCGTCTGAACCGTTCGTACACCCAGCCTGAGCGGGCTCGGTGTACGGCAGGCTCGTGTGTTCCGCTCAGCGGGACTGGGGTGTCCGGTGGGGGGTCTCGGTGAGCGAGATGGCTGAACAGCGGCGGCGTGACGGCTCGTTACCGTCAGCGGCTAGCTGCTGAACGGCTGGAGGAGAGGTCCATGGTGAGCATCAACGAAGATGTCTACGACGTGGTCGTCGTAGGGTCCGGTGGAGGTCTGGTCGGGGCGTATGCGGCGGCTTCGCGCGGCCTGCGCACGCTGGTCATCGAGAAGACCGACCGGGTGGGCGGTACCACCGCCTACTCCGGCGCCGGGCTCTGGTTCCCGGGCTCCGCGCCGCTGGACCGGGCCGGCGTCGAGAACGATGTGGAGAAGTCCCGGACGTATCTGCGCAGTGTCGTCGACGACAGTTCCCGCGAGCGGCTCCAGGACGCCTATCTGCGGGCCGGCGCACAGGTGATCGACGAGTTGGAGCAGAATCCGCGGTTCGGGTCCTTCGTGCACGGGCCCGTGCCGGAGTACTACGCGGCGGCCCCCGGCGCCTCCCCCGCGGGGCACACCATCTTCCCGGCGGAGGTTCCCGCCGCCGAGCTCGGCGAGTACGCCCGGCTGGTGCGCGAGCCCCTCCCGATGGAACGATGGGGCCGTGACCAGGGCCCGGTGCTCAACGGTGGCCGTGCGCTCATCGGCAGGACGCTGGCCGCGTTCCTGGAGACCGGGCACGGCACGCTCCGGCTCAACACCGCGCTGGAGAGCCTCGTCGTCGAGGACGGCAGGGTCGTGGGCGTGGACGCCGTCAGCGAGGGTGAGCGCGTCCGGATCCGCGCCACGCGGGGCGTGATCCTCGCCGCCGGCGGTTTCGAACGCGACCCCGAACTGCGCGCGAAGCACCAGCCGCCGCTCACCGGCGAGTGGTCCAACGGCGCCCCGGAGAACACCGGCGACGCCCTGCTGGCGGGGATGGCGGTCGGTGCCGCCACCGAACTGCTCGACCAGGCCTGGTGCATACCGGGTCTTGTGTGGCCGGACGGACTTCCGCTCTTCCACACGGGCACCCGGGGCGGGATCTGGGTCAACGCCGCCGGCGAACGCTTCATGAACGAGAACCTTCCCTATGACCAGGCCGGGCGCGAGATACTCCGTCTGCACCGGACCACGGGTGTCTCGCACATCCCCGCCCACTGGGTGTTCGACCAGCGCCAGCTCGACCGGGACAGCTTCGGTGGACCGGCCGACCAGCCCGTCAGCTCCGAGTGGTTCGAGTCGGGTGCCCTGAAGAAGGCCGACACCCTTGAGGAGCTGGCCAAGCTGATCGACGTACCGATCGAGGCGCTGCGGAAGACCATCGAGGAGTTCAACACCTACGCGCCCACCGGAGTCGACGAGCGGTTCCATCGCGGTGAGACGCCCTGGGACCAGATCGCCAACTACGTGCTGGGCTTCCCCGCCCATCCCGAGCTGAGTTTCCCGGCGCCGCCCACGACCGAGTGGCCGAACGCGCTGCTGCCGCCGCTCGACACCCCGCCGTACTACGTCGCGACCATTCTTCCGGCCGACATCGGTACCAAGGGCGGTCTCAAGACCGACGAGAACGCGCGGGTGCTGCGGCCTGACGGCACCTCGATCGACGGGCTCTACGCGAGCGGGAACACCATGGCCGCGATGTCCGGAAGCGTGTACCCGGGTGCGGGGACCCCGATCGGTTCGAGTGTCGCCTTCTCCTACCTGGCGGTACTGGACATCGCCGGCGCGAAGGACTGACCTCACGGCTGTGCCCGGGACACCTTTCGTGTCCCGGGCACTGCCGTACGTCCGTTCAGGGCGCGGCGATCAGCCGTGCGGCCAGGTGCAGATCCGCCTCCGCCTGTTCGGTGGTGATCTCCTCGGTCAGCATGGCCACGAACAGGCCCCACCAGCTGTAGACCAGCAGCCGCACCCTGCTGCGCGCGGTCTCCTTGTCGCAGCGGCCGCCGAGCAGGCGCAGGAGCCGTTGTCCCAGGGCCCTCTCGACGATGTCGAACCGGGTCGGGACGACGCTCGCGTACTCGGTGAACGACGACAGCGCCACGGCCGAGGCGAGGAGCGGGCTGGCCAGCAGTTTTCCGCTCAGCTCGATGAGTGTCTCGGCCACCTCGGCCGCCGGGTCGGTCCCGTCGGCGGCCGGACAGCCGGCGTCACGGCCCCCGAGGAACTGGTCGATGTGCCATTCGAGGACGGACAGGAACAGGTAGGGCTTGGACGGGAAGTAGCGGTACAGCGTGCCGATCGCGACGCCCGCCTCCTTGGCCACGTCGTGCATCTGCACCCGGGCGAGGCCCTCGCGCGCGCCGAGGTCGGAGGCGGCGTGCAGGATGCGGACCTGACGGGCGGCCTGGCGGTTCGACATCGGAGCGGCGGGCTGCCGTACCTCTGCGGGTCTTGCCACGTCGTCGCCCCCTCATGCGGTGTCGTCGAGTCGCCGCCCCGCGTTGCCCCTCAGGAGGTCTCGGGGCGGGTCAGGAAGGCCAGGACCGCGCTCTCCCAGGCCGCCTTCTGCTCGATCATCGCCCAGTGCCCGCAGTCCGGGAGGACGTGCAGCTCGGCCTTGGGAATGGTGCGCATCGGCAGCAGCGCGTTCTCCAGCGGAGTCACCCGGTCGTCGCGGCCCCAGGTCAGCAGCGTGGGCGCGGTGATCTTGTGGAGGGCGGCCCAGATGGGCTGGTCGGAGTGGGCCTGGGCGGCCATGATCGCGGCCATCGCCTGCCGGCCGTAGATCCGGCGGGACGCCTCCAGCGTCGCCGGGTCGGTGGCACTCACCCAGCGCTCCTCGATCAGCTCGTCGGTGAGCAGGGCCGGGTCGTGGACCATCGAGCGCAGCCACTGGACGAGGTTCTCCCGAGTGGGGTTCTCAGCGAACTCCATCAACAGGTTCAGGCCCTCGCTGGGCGCCGGGGACAGGATGTTGCGGCCCACCCCGCCGATGGTGACGACCCGGCGGAACAGGTCCTTGTGGGCGACGGCGAGCCCCACGGCGACGAATCCGCCCATGGAGTTCCCGACGACGTCGACCTTGTCGAGCCCGAGGCCGTCGAGGAAGCGCAGTACGGCCTTGGGGGCCGCCATCATCGGGTTCTCGTCGGTCGGGTCGCTCACGCCGAAGCCGGGGAACTCCAGGGCGAGGGTGCGGAAGTGCTTCGCGAACACGGGCAGGTTGCCCCGGTAGTTGCGCCAGCCGGTCACACCGGGCCCCGACCCGTGCAGCAGGAGCAGCGGCGGTCCGTCGCCCGCCTCGTGGTAGCGCAACACGCCCTCGTCCGTGGGGAGTTCGCGCAGGGTGTCCTCGTACGTCAGAGAGGTGAGTGTCATGACAGCACCGTGGCACCGGGACGGCGGCCCTCGCCAGTGGGCTCCCGATCAGTGGGACGGTCCCGGCGGGGGCGGCGCGGGCTGTCTAGCGTCGTGGATGTAGCGAAGCCGGGGGCTCTCGGGCCGCCCGGACCTGACCAATGCGAAGCAACGTGAGGGGAGGACCTGATGGGTGTTCGCTCACTCGGGTACCTGCGTCTTGAGTCCAACGACATCGACAAGTGGAAGGCCTTCGGGGGCGACTTCCTCGGTCTGATGCCCGTCGAGGGCGCCGATCCCGAGTCGCTCCACTTCCGGATGGACGACTATCCGGCCCGCATCGTGGTCTCTCCGGGGGCACAGCCCGGGATGACGGCGCTGGGCTTCGAGGTCCTGGACGAGCGGGAGCTGGCGGGCCTGGTCGCGGATGTCGAGAAGGCCGGGATCAAGGTGACGGCCGGCACCGAGGCGGAGGCCGCCGCGCGCAAGGTCACGGGCTTCGTCAAGTTCAACGACCCGGGCGGCAACCCGGTCGAGCTGTTCTACGGCACGACCCTCGACCATGTGCCGGTGCAGACCCCACTGGTGTCGAAGTTCGTCACCGGTGACATGGGCTTCGGCCACGCGATCATCTCCGCCGAGGACGCGCGGACGACGTTCGAGTTCTATGTCAACGTCCTCGGCTTCATCGAGCGCAACACGATGCGCTCGCCGGGCGGCACGACCTGGTTCATGGGCTGCAACCCCCGGCACCACACCCTCGGGGTGACGCCGATGCCGGGTCCGGGGCGGCTGCTGCACTTCATGGTCGAGGGGGCGACCCTGGACGACGTGGGGCGCGCGCTCGACCGGGCCGGGAAGTACGAGGTCCCGATGATGCACACGCTGGGCAAGCACACCAACGACCACATGGTGTCGTTCTACGTGTGGTCGCCGGAGAACTACGCCGTCGAGTTCGGCTGGAACGGCCTGAAGGTGCCCGAGCCGGTGCCGGTGTACGAGATCACGGACGGCGCGTTCTGGGGCCACCACTTCACTCCGCCGCCGATGCCGCCGGCCGCCGGCTGAGCGGAAGAGCCCTGAGCCCCACGCCTCCTGGAATCGGTCCGGGGCGTGGGGCTCAGTCAATGTCACTGCCGGGTCATGTCACCGCCGTCTCACTCGACGGTGATCGCCCGTTCCGGGCAGGCCCGTTCACCGTCACGGGCCGCCCCTTCGAGGCCTTCCGGGACCTCTCCGTCGAAGGGCAGCGCGTAGCCGTCGTCGTCGAGACGGAAGAGTTCGGGTGCCGCCACCGCGCACCGCGCGTGTCCCGAGCAGGCCGATTTGTCGATGGTGATCTTCACGAACCACTCCTGTTCTACGGCTTGTTGGTCGACCCCGCGTCCACGGTGAACTGGAGGCCGGTGACATACCTCGCCTCGTCCGACGCGAGGAACAGCACCGCGTTCGACACGTCCCGTGGTTCGACGTACGGGGCATGGGTGTTCATCGCGGCGAGGGCGAACATCGGTTCCCGCTCGGCGAGTTCCTCGATCGGTACGCCGACGGTGATGCCGGTGTCACTGACGCCGGTGGGGTGGACGGTGTTCACCCGGATGCGGTGGGTGCCGAGTTCGTTGGAGAGGGCCTTCATCAGGCCGACCACCCCGTGCTTGGCGGCCACGTAGTGGGCGTACGGCACATGGCCGCGGATTCCGGCGGCCGAGCTGATCATGACGATCGAGCCGCCGGCGCCCGCCTCGATCATCCTCGGGAGCGCCGCCCGTGCCGTGTTCCAGGCACCCTTGAGACAGACGTCGACGACGACGTCCCACGCCTCGTCGGTCAGCTCCCAGGCTGAACCCGAACTCATGACGCCCGCGTTGGCGACGACGGTGTCGAGCCGCCCGAACTCCTCGTAGGTCGCGTCGACGGCGGCCCGCATCTCGGTGATCGAGCGGACGTCGGCCTGGACGGCGACGCACCGCCGCCCGGTCGCCCGTACCAACTCGGCGGTCTCCTCAAGCTGTTCCTTCGCCGCGAGCGAGTAGGGCAGCGCGTCGCTGATGTCGCGGCAGACGTCGGTGATGACGATGTCCGCGCCCTCCTCCGCCAACCGCACGGCGTGGGAACGCCCCTGACCGCGTGCCGCCCCTGTGATGAGCGCGACCTTGTTCTCAACTCGCCCCATGGCAGCCTCAGTTCTTCTGTTGGTCGGTCGGGCCGGATGGACCGATGAGGTCCTCGGCGGCCTCGTGCAGTGCGCTCAGCCGTCGCTGGAGGAGTTCGCGCTCGGCCTCGTCGCCGGCACCGAGTTCGGCGAGGCGTACGTCCGTGTCGGCGATCTCCGTGAGGAGCCTGCCGTGGGCCTCCTCGCGGGTGAGCAGGTCGAGGTCGGTCCAGTCGGAGCGCTCGGACTCAGGGCGCCGGCTCATGCGGGGAGGTTGTAGAGGCGGCGGGTGTTCAGCTCCACGATCTTGTGCACCTCGTCATCGGGTACGTCGGCGAGGACCTCGGCGGCGTAGGCGCGGCTCTTGGGCCAGTACGAGTCGGAGTGCGGGTAGTCGCACTCCCAGGTGATCTTGTCGATGCCGACGTGGTGGCGGACCTCGACGCCGAAGCGGTCGTCGATGAAGCAGCCGTGGAAGTGCCTGTGGAACAGCTCCGAGGGCTTCACGCTCTGGTTGACGTTCTGGTAGAAGCGGTGCCGCTCCCAGGTGCCGTCGGCTCGCTCCAGCAGATACGGGATCCAGCCGATGCCGCCCTCGGACAGCCCGATCTTCAGCTTGGGGTGCTTGTGGAGCACCGGGGAGAAGAGCAGGTCGGCGGTGGCGTACATGGCGTTGGTGCCGAACAGGGTGATCGTGACCGCGAACGGGGCTTCCTCGGCGGTCTTCGGCGGCTTGCCCGAGGTGCCGAAGTGCAGGCACAGGGGCATGTCGGTCTCCACGGCCGCGGAGAACATCGGGTCCCAGTAGTCCGTGTGGAAGGAGGGCAGGCCACGCGGGGCGGGGTTCTCCGGGAAGGAGATCGCCTTCGCGCCCTTCGCGGCGGTGCGGTGGATCTCGGCGACGCAGAGATCGACGTCCCACATCGGCATGATGACCAGCGGGATCAGCCGGCCGGGTGCGGTGGCGCACCACTCGTCGAGGACGAAGTCGTTCCACGCCTGGACACACAGCAGCGCGAGGTCACGGTCCTTGCCGTCCAGGAAGACATGGCCGGAGAAGCCCGGGAAGGAGGGGAAGCACAGCGCCCCCCAGACCCCGTCGAGGTCCATGTCGCGGATGCGGGCCTTCGGGTCGTAGCAGCCGGGGATCATCTCGTCGTAGCGCGTCGGTTCGAGGCCGAACTCCTCGGGGCTCTTGCCCGCGACCGCGTTGAGGCCGATGTAGGGGTAGATCCGGTCCTCGTAGACCCACACCTCGGCGGGCGACTGGCCCTCCCCACGCGGCTGTTCGACGCTGCGCGGGCCCGCTTCCCGGTACTTCGCGGGCAGGCGGTCGGTCCACAGTCGTGGGGGCTCGATCAGGTGATCGTCGGTCGACAGCAACTTCATCCATGGCTGCAACGGCATCCTTGCGCTCCCTCGGTCTCGGAGACTCTCCAGCATCGGCACATTGCGTGTACTGATCGGGTCCCACTCAGTGGAAGAAGGTGATGAAACCCCTAGCTTCTCTCGGATCATGGAGGTGAGCCAGATCCATCCATCGAGATTCAGGCTACTCTTTTATCCGACGGAAGGAGACCCCATGGGTCGAGTGCAGGACAAGGTCGTCTTCATCACCGGGGCGGCGCGCGGCCAGGGCCGGGCCCAGGCGATCCGGCTCGCCGCGGAGGGCGCCGACATCATCGCCGTGGACCTCTGCGAGGACATCCCCACCAACGGCTACGCGCTGGCCACCGAGTCCGATCTGGACGAGACCGTGCGTCAGGTCGAGAAGCTCGGGCGGCGCATCGTCGCCCGCAAGGCCGACGTACGCGATCCGGCGGCGCTCAAGGCGGCCGTGGCCGAGGGGGTGGCCGAACTCGGGCGGCTGGACGCGGTGGTGGCCCAGGCCGGGATCTGCCCGCTGGGCCCGGGGCAGACCGCGCAGGCCTTCCTGGACGCCGTGACCGTCGACTTCAACGGGGTGGTGCACGCCGTCGACGCGGCACTGCCGCATCTGCCCGACGGCGCCTCGATCGTGGCGACCGGGTCGATCGCCGGGCTGATCCCGGCGACCGTCGACAATCCCGCCAACGGGCCGGGAGGCCTGGGCTATTCGTTCGCGAAGCGCCAAGTGGCCGCGTTCGTCCATGACTTGGCGACGGTGCTGACGTCCCGGCACATCCGGGTCAACGCGCTGCATCCGACGAACGTCAACACGGACATGCTCAACAGCGACCTGATGTACCGCTCGTTCCGCCCCGACCTGGAGAACCCGACCCGCGAGGACGCGCTGCCCAACTTCCCCGCGACGACCGGCTTCGGCGTCCCCTACGTCGAGCCCGAGGACATCGCCGACACCGTCCTGTTCCTGGTCTCCGACGAGTCCCGCTACGTCACCGGTATGCAGATGCGCGTCGACGCGGGCGGGTACGTCAAGCGGCGCCCCCAAATGCCCACCTTCTGACCGGAGTTCACGCGAACGAAGATCAGGCGCCGCCCGTCATGTCGATGACCACCTTCCCGGTGGTCCGGCGTTCCGCGACATCGGTCAGGGCGGCGGCCACGTCGGCGAGCGGGTGGACGCGGGAGACGAGCGGGCGCATCCCGTCGCGGACCATCGCGGCGAGCGCCCGGTCGCCGGCGGCCACCGCGTCCGGGGCGTACTGGCGCAGCATCCGGATCTCGAAGCCCCGTACGACCGCGTCCTTGAGCAGGACCAGGTTCAGCGGGATCCGGGGGATCTTCCCGTCGGCGTAGCCCACCGTGACGAACCGGCCGCCCCGCCGCAGTGCGCGCAGGGCGGCCTCGGCGTGGTCGCCGCCGACCGGGTCGACCACCAAGTGGACGCCGCCGTCCGTCAGTTCACGCAGCCGGGTCTTCAGGTCCTCGCGGACGTAGTCCACGCCCGCCACCGCCCCGAGTTTGCGGACGACCGCGAGCCGCTCCTCGCTCGACGCCGCCGCGACCACGCGCATCCCGAGCCGGGTCGCGACGTCGACGGCGGCGGAGCCGACCCCGCCCGCCGCTCCGAGGACCGCCACCCACTCCCCCGCCGCTCCCTGCCCCACGGTGGTCAGGGCGTGGTAGGCGGTCGCGTAGGTCACGTGGAACGCGGCGGCGTGGACCATGTCGAGCCCCTCGGGGACCGGGCGCAGCCCTGTCACCGGCACCACGACCTGCTCGGCGAAGGCGCCGGTCAGCACCGCCCCGGCCACAGGTGAGCCCACCGGAGGTCCGGTCACCCCGGGCCCCAGCGCGGCCACGACGCCGGCGAACTCGCTGCCGGGCGTGAAGGGCAGGGGCGCGGGGACCTGGTAACGGTCGGCCACGAGCAGGACGTCGGGGAAGTTGACGGCCGCTGCGTGGACGTGGACCAGCACCTCCCCCGGGCCGGGTTCGGTGTCGTCGAGCTCGACGACACCGAGGCCCGCAGGGGGCCCGTACTCCGTACAGCGTGCGGCTCTCATCGTGTCCTCTCGGCGGTGGGCATCGCCGGGTCCCGGGGCAGGCCCAGTACCTGTTCGGCGATGGTGTTGCGCTGGATCTCGGCGGTGCCCGCGCCGATCGTGGAGGCCCGGGTGCGCAGGAAGCCCCACACCCAGCGCCCGCGCTGGACGGCGTGCGGATCCCGGCGGCCGAGGATGCCGTACGCGCCGAGCAACTCCACGGCGAACTCGTGCAGTTCCTGTTCGAAGGTCACGATGAACAGGCGTGACGTCGAGGAGGCGGGCCCGGGCTCGCCCTTCGCCATGATGTCGGCGATGGTGCGCATCCCGGTCAGGCGCATGATCCGCACCCGGATCTCGAAGTCGGCGAGCCGGTCGCGCACCAGGGGATCCGAGGTCGCGCCGCGCTCGCGTGCCAGCTCGATCAGCTCGTCGAGCACGCGCCGGTACAGCGCCGCCTGGTTCATCGCGCCGGCCGCGCGTTCATGGCCGAGGCTGGTGCGTACGAGGGGCCAGCCGCCGTTCTCCGGGCCGATCCGGTCGGCCACGGGGACGCGTACGTCGTCGAAGAAGATCTCGCAGAAGTGGGCGTCCCCGGTCAGGTCCCGCAGCGGGCGCACGCTCACTCCCGGGGCGCGCGCGTCGATCAGCAGGTAACTGATGCCGTCCTGGCGGGAGTCGGGCGGTCCGGTGCGGACGAGGGTGAAGAGGATGTCGGCGATGTCGGCCGAACTGTTCCACACCTTCTGCCCGTTGACGACGTACACGGCATCGGGGTCGTCGGGGCCACCGCCCTCCCGGCGCGCGGTCGTGCGCAGCGCGGGCAGGTCCGAGCCCGCCTCCGGTTCCGAATAGCCCTGCGCCCAGACGGAGTCGCCGCGCAGCATGGGGCGCAGGAAGCGCTCCTTCTGTTCGGGGGTGCCGTACTTGATGAGCGTCGGCGCGGCGATACCGAGTCCGGTGCCGAGGGGGCCGGGGACCCGGGCTCGGGCGTACTCCTCCTGGTAGATCACCTGGCGGGCGAAGTCCAGTTCCATACCGCCGAATCGGCGCGGCCAGCTCGGGCCGGCGAACCCGGCGTCGTACAGGGCGGCCAGCCACTTCTTCTGCCAAGTGAGGCGTTCGGCACGGTCCTTGGGACGGCGACCGGGGTGATGTCCCGTCAGGAAGTCACGCAGTTCGGCGCGGAAGCGCGCGTCGGTCATCGCGGTGCCATACGGATGGCGCCGTCGAGGCGGACGGTCTGGCCGTTGAGGTACGGGTTCTCCAGCATCTCGACGGCGAGGCGGGCGTAGTCGTCCGGGTCGCCAAGCCGCTTGGGGTGCGGGACGGACGCGGCGAGGCCGTCGCGGATGTCCTCGCGGAGCCGGCCGAGCATCGGGGTGTCCATGACGCCGGGGGCGATGGTGTTGACCCGGATCTGCCAGCTGGCGAGATCGCGCGCGGCGACCAGGGTGATGCCGTGCACGCCGGCCTTGGAGGCGGTGTAGGACGTCTGGCCGATCTGGCCGTCGAACGCGGCGACCGACGCGGTCAGGACCACCGCGCCCCGGTCGCCGTCGACGACCTCGTTGCCGGAGAGACGGGCGGCGGCCAGGCGCAGCACGTTGTAGGTGCCGATCAGGTTGACCCGTACGACCTCGGCGAAGGTGTCGAGTTCGCCGGGGTTGCGGTCGCGGTCGATGATCCGGAGGCGGTCGCCGCCGCGGCCCGCGCAGTGCACGACGAAGCGCAGCGGGCCGAGTTCGGCGGCGGCGTCGAGGGCGGCCGTGATCGCCGTCTCGTCGGTGACGTCGGCGCGGACGAAGCGGGCGGCGTCACCGAGGTCGGCGACCGCCTTGACGCCCTGTTCCTCGGAGATGTCGGCGAGGACGACCTTGCCGCCGCGCTCGATGATCCGGCGGGCGGTGGCCAGACCGAGGCCGGAGGCGCCCCCGGTGACCAGCGCCGACGATCCGTCGATGTTCACATCAAACTCCTTACAGGCCCAGGGACTTGCTGATGATGGTCTTGAGGACCTCGCTGGTGCCGCCGTAGATACGGGTCACCCGGGCGTCCGTGTAGAGCCGGGCGATCGGCGATTCGAGGATGTAGCCGTAGCCGCCGTGCAGTTGGAGGCAGCGGTCGACGACCCGGCCCTGTGTCTCGGTGCAGAACAGCTTGGTCCTGGCCGCGTCCACGGGACTCAGCTCACCGGCGACGAGCGCGGTGATCGCCGCGTCCAGCAGGGCCTGGGCCGCCGTCAACTCGGTGTCCAGGGCGGCGAGTTCGAACTTGGTGTTCTGGAAGTGGGCGACCGGTTTCCCGAAGACGGTCCGGTCGCGTACGTAGGTGACGGTCAGGTCGATCGCGGCGCGGGCCTGGGCGACGGCGCCGACCGCGATGGCCAGCCGTTCCTGGGCCAGGTTGCGGCCGAGGAGGGAGAAGGCGGCGCCTTCTTCACCGAGCAGGTTGGCGGCGGGGACGCGGACGCCGTCGAAGGACAGCTCCACGGTGTCCTGGACCTGGAGTCCGATCTTCTCCAGCTTGCGCCCGACGGTGAACCCGGGCATGCCCTTCTCCACCACCAGCAGGGACAGCCCGGCGCGCCGGTTGTCCGGGTCGGTGGCGGTACGGGCCACGACGATCACCAGGTCGGCGTGGTGGCCGCCGGTGATGAAGGTCTTCGCTCCGCTGAGGACGTAGTGGTCACCGTCGCGGACCGCCTTGGTCGTGACGCCGGCGAGGTCCGAGCCCGTGCCGGGTTCGCTCATCGCGACGGCGGTGTACAGCTCGCCCGAGGCCAGCCCCGGGAACCAGCGGGCCCGCTGCTCGGCGTTGGCCAGTCCCGTGAAGTACGGGACGACGACGTCGAGATGGGTGCGCAGGCCGCCCAGGGTCACGCCGGCGCGGGCGCACTCCTCCTGGATGACGACGTTGAAGCGGTAGTCGTCCTGACCGCCTCCGCCGTACTCCTCGGGGATCGCCGTGCCGATGATGCCGAGCTTGCCCAGTGCGGTGAACAGATCACGGGGGACGAGGCCGGCGCGGCGCCAGTCCTCGTACACCGGGAGCACTTCGCGGGCGAGGAAGTCACGGACCAGGAGACGGAAGTCCTCGTGATCCTGTTCGAACAGGGTCCGACGCATCGAAGCTCCTTCGGTGGACCCTATTGAGTATACGTAATTACCTTCCTCGGTCTAGAGGTTCTTGCCGTAGGCAGGGGAAGTGTCAGTGCCACCAGGGAATGAGTGCATCCAAATGACGGCCCATACGGTGGCGGGCGATTCCGGCGTCGCCCTGCACGATCGCGTCGAGGATGCGCTGGTGCACGTGCTGGACCTCGTCGGCCGCCGTGTCACCGGGCAGCGGGCGGTCGTGGCCGGAGGCGTGCCGGCGGAACAGTTCGGTGATGATCGCGAGGAAGAGCGACAGCACCGGGTTGTCGGCCAGGGCCGCCAGTTCGGAGTGGAACAGGTCGGCCTTGCGGAGGTCGTCGGCCGGGCCCTCGGTGGCCCACCGGACGGCCTTCGTGAGGCGCTCGACGACCTCGGTGTCGCCCGCGGCGTGCCGGGCGGTCACCCTGGCGATGATGCCGAGTTCGATCGCGTTGCGCACGATCCGCAGGTCGTCGGCGGTGACGCCCTGGTATTCGAGGAAGAGGGCCATCGTGTCGATGCTGGCCTGCGGTTCCGGCTCGGTGACCACCAGACCTCCGCCGGGGCCACGGCGCATCCGGGCGACCTGGTGGTACTCAAGGAGCCGGACGGCCTCCCGCAGGACGGCCCGGCTGATGCCGTAGCGGGCCAGCAGATCGGCCTCCGAGCCGAGCACCATGCCGACCTGCCAGCCCCGCGCGGCGATGTCGTCGTGGATCCGGGCGGCCACCACCTCGGCGAGCTTCGCCCGCGCTCCCTCGACCAGTTCGGGCTCGATCACGTTCCCCGCGATCCGCTGCCCGCGCCGCACCCGGTGCTTCTCGATCCAGGCGGCGACCGACTCCAGATGGGCGGTGAGTTCGGTCTGCGCACGGGCACCGTCATCGGCGATCACGGCCTCGACGACCGCGCGGTGGGCCCGGTGCGAGGTCTCCTTGGCCATGTGCATCTCCGCCTTCGAGGTACGGCGGGAGGTGTGCGCGTACCGGGCGGTGAGGCGGGTGAGCACGTCGATGAACAGGTGCAGCACCGGGTTTCCGGACAGCTGGCCGAGCACCGGGTGCAGGGGGTCCTGCGAGTGGACCGACGGGTCGTCCCAGTGGGCGAGTTCGCTGTCGAGCGTGGCTCGGAGGGTGGCGATGCCCTCCTCGGTGATGCGGTCGGCGGCGAGGCCGGCGGCGATCGGTTCGAGGAGCTGGCGCGCCTGGAGCAGGTCCGTGACGCTGGTGCCGACGTATTCCAGGTAGATCACCATGGCCCGGGTCGCCGGTCCCGCGTCGGGGGCGCAGACGATCAGGCCGCCGTTCGGGCCGCGCCGCATCCGGGCGACCTGGTGGTGCTCGACCAGCCGTACGGCCTCACGCAGTACGGCACGGCTCACGCCGAGGCGCTCGCGCAGGTCGACCTCGGAGCCCAGGGACTCGCCGACGGGCCAGCCCTGACGGATCACGGTCGCCTCGATGCGCTGCGCGGTCTGCGCGGCCAGCTTGCCGACCGGGACACCGGCCTCGCCGTCGGCGGGTTCGCGATCGACGGCAGTCGCCATGGGGCCAACTCCTCAGAGGGGGTATTGCGGATCCCCAGTCTATTCGCCGGTGGCACGGGTCACGTGCGGGTCGGGCACCTGATGCCGAGATCGGGTCCGTGTTACCCGTTCTCGCTCCTACTTGTTCCCGGTCTCTGGCGGGAGCGAGTAGGCACAGTTAGAGTACCCTCATTTCGAGATCGTGCGCATGACGACGACGTTAAGGAGCCGGCAGCGATGCGACTGGAGTCCACCCCCGAACTCGAGGCGTTCCGCAGGAAAGTGCGGGCCTTCGTCGCGGAACACGCGCCCGGCGTCAAGACCCACTCCGGTGTACGGGCCCCCGAGCCCGCGCTGATGCCGGCGATCCGGGAGTGGACCGCGAAGCTGTACGGGGCGGGCTTCCTCGGCATCGACTGGCCCGCCGAGTACGGTGGCCGGCCCGACGCCCACCCCCTCGAACCGTTCGTCGTCGCCGAGGAGATCGCCCGCGCCCGCACCTGGCCGCCGGTCGGCGCGGCCTCGCTGGCCTCGGGCGCGCTGCTGGATTTCGGCACCGACGACCAGCGGACGCGGTTTCTGCCCCGGATCCGGGCCTGCGAGGACGTGTGGTGCCAGCTGTTCAGCGAGCCCGAGGCGGGGAGTGATCTGGCCTCGCTGCGGACTCGGGCGCGACTGGAAGGGGAGGGCGACGACGCGGTGTTCGTCGTCGACGGGCAGAAGGTGTGGACGACCAACGGGCAGCACGCCGACATGGGGTACCTGCTCGCCCGTACCGACGGTGACGCGCCCAAGCACAAGGGGATCACCGCGTTCGCGCTGGACATGCGCAGTCCGGGGGTCGAGATCCGCCCGTTGCGCGAGATCACCGGGACCACCGACTTCAACGAGGTGTTCCTCGACGGTGTCCGGATTCCGGCCGCGAACGTCATCGGGCGGGTGAACGACGGCTGGCGGGTGGCGATGAGCAGCCTTGGGCGTGAGCGGTCCGGGGTGGCCGCGCGGGGCGCCGAGTTGTTCGCCGTACTGGATGATCTGGTGCGGCTTGCCGAGGGCTCGCTGGAGGACTCGGCGACCCGGCAGGCTGTCGGGGAGTTGGCTGCGCGGGTGCAGGTGAATGCGGCGATGATCTCGATGGCTCAGTCGCGGATGTTGCACGGGGCCGAGGAGCCTGCGGATGCGCTCCTCGGGAAGATCTTCTTCAGTGAGCTGAACCATGATCTGGCTGATTTCGGTGTGCGGTTGCAGGGGACCGAGGGGTTGCTTGTCGAGGGGGATGCGGGGGTTCTGGCGGGTGGGTGGTGGCAGGACGCGCATCTGTACTCGCGGGCGTTCACCATTGCTGGTGGGGCCAACGAGGTACTGCGTACGCAGGTTGCTGAGCGGGGGTTGGGGTTGCCTCGGTAGCCACTCCGTGGGGGGGCGCGATGGGTTGTTTTTTGTCTGCTGCGCCGTCGTGGCTTGTCGCGCAGTTCCCCGCGCCCCTAAAGGCCCCAGGAACCCCCCTCTGGATCAGATCAGCTCGATGATCGTTGCGTTTGCTGTGCCGCCGCCCTCGCACATGGTCTGCAAGCCGTAGCGCAGGTTCTGTTGGCGCATCCTTGCCAGGAGCCTCGTCATCAGGATGGCGCCCGAGCCGCCCAGCGGGTGGCCTACGCCTATCGCGCCGCCCAGGGGGTTCAGGCGCTCGGGGTCGGCGCCCGTTTCTGCCAGCCATGCCAACGGGACCGGGGCGAAGGCCTCGTTGACCTCGTAGACGCCCATGTCCTCGATCGACAGGCCCGAGCGGTGGAGGACCTTCTCCGTCGCGGGGATCGGGCCCAGGAGCATGGTGATCGGGTCCGCGCCGCTCACCGCTCCGCTGTGGTAGCGGGCGATCGGGGTGAGGCCCAGCTCGCGGGCTCGTTCCGGGGTGGTGATGAGCAGAGCCGCGGCGCCGTCGGAGATCTGGGAGGCGTTGCCGGCGTGGATCACGCCGTCCTCCTTGAAGGACGGCTTGAGCTTGGCCAGGGTGTCGGGGCTTGTGCCGCGTCGTAGGCCCTCGTCCGTCGTGAACTTGGTGCCGTCCACCTCGATCGGCACGATGTGGTCGTCGAAGACACCCGCGTCGATCGCCGCCGCCGCTTTCGCGTGCGACTCCGAGGCGAACTCGTCCAGCCGGTGGCGGCTCAACTTCCAGCGCTCAGCGATGAGTTCGGCTCCGACGCCCTGGCTGAACTCGAAGCCGTCGTAGCGGGCGATGGCGGCGGGTCCGTACGGCTGTCCCGTGGTCCGGTGCGAGCCGAGCGGCACCCTGCTCATGGTCTCGACTCCGCCCGCGACCACGATGTCGTACTGCCCCGCCATGACGGCGTGCGCGGCCTGGTCGACCGCCTGTTGGCTGGAGCCGCAGGCCCGGTTGACCGTGACGGCCGGGACGTGTTCGGGCCAGCCCGCCGCGAGTACGGCGAAGCGGCCGACGTTGCTGGACTGGTCGCCGATCTGGGTGACACAGCCCCAGACCACGTCGTCCACCGTGCCGGGGTCGATCCCGGTGCGTTCGACGAGGGCCTTGAGCACCTCGGCCGACAGATCCGCCGCGTGCACCGATGCCAGCGAGCCGTTGCGCTTGCCGATCGGAGTGCGTACGGCGTCGACGATGACGGCGTCTCGCATGACAACTCCCTGGTCAGTCAGGTCGGTTGGGTAGTTCCAGCTACTTCGTCTATTCGGGTCGGTCGGGTTGCTCGGGTTGGTCGTCCGGGAAGCGCACGCCCCAGTCGCGGAACACCTCTCGGGTGTCCGCGCCGACTTCCGGGGCCACCCGGCCCGCGCTCGACGGCGTCGCCGAGAAGCGGGGTGCCGCCGCGGGCTGGATCACTCCGTCGCGCGTGAACAGGCTTGCTCGCGCGGCCAGATGGGGGTGGGCTGCCGCCTCGGTGAGGCTCAGTACGGGGGCCACGCAGGCGTCGGTGCCCTCGAACAGTGCCGCCCACTCGTCCCGGGTGCGCTCCGCGAACCGCTTCTCCAGCAGTTGCCGCAGCTGCGGCCAGGTCGAACGGTCGTGCTGGCGGTCCGGATCGACGCCCAGGTCCAGCAGCTCGACCAGGCGCCGGTAGAACTTGCGTTCAAGCGCGCCGACGGCGACATGGCGGCCGTCCCGGGTCTCGTACACGGCGTAGAAGGGCCAGCCTCCGTCGAAGCGGTTGACGCCTCGTTCGTCGGTCCACTCGTCGCGCGCGAGCTTGGCGAAGGTGCTGGCGAGGAGGTGGGCGGTGCCGTCGACTATGGCCGCGTCGACGACCTGTCCTTTTCCGGTGCGCGTGGCTGCGTGCAGGGCGGCCAGGACGCCGATCACGAGGTAGGCGCCGCCGCCCCCGAAGTCGCCGACGAGGTTCAGGGGGATCTGCGGCGGTCCGCCGGCCTCCCCCATCGCGCCCAGCGCGCCCGTCAGCGCGATGTAGGTGATGTCGTGTCCGGCGGCTGCGGCCAGCGGCCCGTCCTGGCCCCAGCCGGTCATCCGGCCGTAGACCAGGCGGGGGTTGCGGGCCAGGCAGTCGTGCGGTCCGATGCCGAGGCGTTCGGTGACTCCGGGGCGGAACCCCTCGATCAACACGTCGGCGCGCTCGACGAGTTGGAGGAGTGCGGCGGCTCCGGCCGGATCCTTGAGGTCCAGTACGACCGACCGTTTCCCCCGGTTGAGGACATCCGCAGGTCCGCCCGCGTCCGGTTCGTCCGCGCGCCCGGGCCGGTCCACCCGGACGACCTCCGCCCCGAGGTCGGCCAGCAGCATCCCGGCGAACGGCCCCGGCCCGATGCCACCGAGTTCGACCACCCGGCAGCCGACGAGAGGTCCCGTTCCTGTCGTCATGGTCACCCCTCCCAGCCCACCCATATTACGGACACTCAATTCCGTGGACCTGCGTACGCCGTGGTCAGCGGCCCTTCCAGACCGCCGCCCTCTTCTCCGCGAACGCGGCGGCCCCTTCCCGGGCGTCCTCCGACGTGAACACCGGGGCGGCGATCTCGAACTGACGTGCCCACCCCTCCTCCAGCGTCCAGTCGGCGGCGTGGCTCGCGATCTCCTTGGTGGCGGCGACGGCGAGCGGGCCGTTGGCCGCGATCGTCGCGGCCAGGGCGAGGGCTCCGTCGAGCGCGCCACCCTCGTCCGTCAGCCGGTTGACGAGGCCGACCTCGGCGGCCCGTTCGGCGCTGATCGGTTCCCCGGTCAGGAGGAGTTCCAGCGCGATGGCGTACGGGATGCGGCGCGGGAGGTGGAGGGCCGCGCCGGCGCGGGCGACCAGGGACCGCCGTACCTCGGGGACGCCGAGGCGGGCCGTGCGGGAGGCGACCACCAGGTCGCAGGCCAGCAGGAGTTCGAAGCCGCCCGCCAGGGCCCAGCCCTCGACGGCGGCGACCAGCGGTTTGCGCGGCGGGGTCAGGGTGATCCCGCACAGGCCGCGGCCCTCGATCGCGGGTGACTCGCCCCGCAGCCACGCCTTGAGGTCCATGCCGGCCGAGAAAGTGCCGCCGGCGCCCGTGAGCACGCCCGCCCGCAGGTCGTCCGACTCGTCCAACTCGTCCACCGCTGCCGCCACTCCGGCGGCCACCCCCGCGTCCAGCGCGTTCTTCACCGCCGGGCGGTTGATCGTGATGACCTGGACCGCGCCCCGGCGCTCCACCAGCACCTCGTCCGACACGCCTACCTCCTCGAATCGTGCAACTGATCGCCGGTCACGGCGAATTGGGCCAGTTCATGGGCGACCATGCCGTCCAGGTCCTCGGCCGGCGGTGCCGGGAGGTCGACGGCGCGGTCGCGGGTCGGCAGCAGGACGACGGCCGTACCGGGTGTGGTGACCTCGCCGCGCTGGTTCTCGCACCGCACCTCGATGTGCACCTCGGCCCGCCCGGCCACCCGCCGTTTGTCGACGACCGTGCCGCGCACCCAGGTGGTGTCGCCGAGATAGTTGAACTTGCGGTGCTCGCACCGGAGTTGCCACAGCCAGCCGTCGTCGCCGATCCAGTCGGTGAGCAGATGGCACAGCCAGGTCTCGCGCATCCCGCCGTAGTCGTACGGGTTCGGCAGCCCGAGTTCCTTCGCCCGCGCGGGTTCCCAGTGCAGCCGCTGCACGGTGTCCGGGATGTTCATGGGGTTCGGCGGATACAGCCCCGGGGCCTTGCGCCGGACGCGCGCGGCGATCCCGAAGGCGCCGGGCGGGGTGAGCTGCATGCCCCAGCCCAGATGCCAGACAACCACGTCCGTGGTGGTCAGCGGCCCCTTGACCCGGGGCTGGAGTTCGTCGCCGATCTCGACGTCCTCCCAGTAGCGGGGTTCGGCGCCGCGCCGGGTCTCGGCCGCGTACGCGGCGTCGATCTCGGCCAACTGCTCGGCCGTGTAGGGCTCCTGGGCCAGGTGTTCCTTCGCCCGCTTCTTCGACGTGTGCCGTTCGGCGTTGATCCAGGTGCCGCGCCGCAGGGCGTGCATCTCGCCCCGCCCGTTGGCGTAGAGGTAGTCCTTGACGACGTGTGCCGTGCGTCCGCCGAAGCGGCTGGGCTTGAGGTGGACGCCCACCTGGGTCTGCAACACCCGGCAGCGGTCCCCGAGTTGAAGCGGACGCCACCACTCGAACTCCATCACCGCCTGGTAGGAACCGAGCCCGGCGAAGGGGTCGCCCTTCAGGAGCGCCTTGGTCTCCGGGTCCGGCTTCGGGGCCGCGTCCTCCCCCATCGTGTAGAGGAAGGTGGGCGGTGCGACGAGCGAGCCCCAGCGGGTGCCGGCCGCGTGGTCCGGGTCGCAGTACAGGGGGTTGTCGTCGCCGTAGCCGTACGCGAAGTGGCGTACGCCGTCCCAGGTCACCTCGTAGTTGTGCGGGGGGTTGTGCTGGGGCTGCGGGACGCCGAGGCGTCGGCGGGAGCGCTCGACCGCCTCGTCGGTGAGGACGCCGAACCGCTCGGCGGCCTTCTCCGGCGTACCCGTCTGCGTACCCGTCATCGCTGTTCCTCCTTGACGCGCTGCTGCTGTGCGAGCCGGGCGCGGACCAGTTCCAGCAGGTCCACGCGGCTGACCTTGCTCGACGGGGTCCGGGGCAGGGCGTCGACGACGACGATGTGCGCCGGTACCTCGTACGGGGTGAGCCGGGACCGGCAGAGGGCGACGAGGTCGGCGGTGTCCGGGGGGACTTCGCCCGGCTCGGTCTCGACCCCCGCGACCGGTACCTCGCCGAGCCTCGGGTCGGGCAGGCCCGCGACGGCCGCCTCACGGACGGCGGGGTGGCTCTCCAGGACGCGTTGGACGGTCTCCGGCTGTACCTTGAAGCCGCCGCGGATGATGGCGTCGTCCGCACGACCCTCGATCCAGACGAACCGGTCGGCGTCGATCCGGGCGAGATCGCTGGTCCGCGTCCAGGCCCGGCCGCCCCCGGTGCTCTGCTCGGTGCGGACCTCCAGACGGCCGGGCCTGCCGACGGGCAGTTCGGCGCCGTCCTCGCCGGTCACCCTCAACTCGACGCCGTCGAAGGCGCGTCCGGCGCTGCCCGCCTTCCGCTGCCACCACCGTTCGTGCAGCGGCAGCGTCCAGCCGACCACCGCTCCGGCGAACTCGGTGGCGCCGTAGGTCATGAGGACGGGGATGCCGTACGTACGGAAGAAGGCGTCGGCGAGTTCCGCCGGGCAGGGCGCGGTGCCGGAGGTGACGACCTGGAGGCTCGCCAGCCGTTCCTTCGGGACACCGGAGTCGAGGACGGCGCGGATGGCGGCCGGTACGAGGCTCGCCGCCCGCAGCCGGTGCCGTTCCACCGCGCCCACCCAGGGGTCGACGGCGAACCTGGGCATCAGGAGCATGCGCCGCCCGGTCGCGAGACAGGCGAGCGCCCGCCACAGGCCGGAGATGTGCACGAGCGGGGTGGCCACCAGCGCCGCCGACCGCGACAGCAGCCGCGCGTCCTTCGGGGTCTGCCCGCCGGAGACGAGGGCCTGGTCGAGCTGTCCGATGCGCAGGTGCACGCGTTTCGGGGGGCCGGTGGTGCCCGAGGTCAGCATCTCCACGGCGACGTCCGGGCCGGCGAGGGGCGCATCGGCGGACGGCGTACCGCCCGCGAGCTTGACGATGCCGTCGGTGCCGGTCTCCAGGGCCGCGCCGTGAGCGGTCACCGTGCTCAACACGCCCTCGCGGGCCAGGACTTCGGCACCGGCGACGACGACGGGCGGCTCGCAGCGCGCGATGTCGGCGGCGAGCCGCGCCGGTGGCTGCAACGGGCTCAGCATCACCAGGCAGCGCCCGGAGGCGATCACCGCGGCGACCACGGCCACGTGCTCGGGCCTGTTCTCCAGGACGACACCGACGCGGGCGCCGGAGGGCAGTCCCAGTGCGTCGAGCGCGTCGACGACACCGCGCGCGGTCTCCTGGATCTGCCCCCAGGTCCACCAGTCGCCCTCGTACTCGATCGCCTCGGCGTCGGCGGGGGCCTCGGTCAGCAGCCGGGACAGGCGGTCGCGAATTCCCACGGGAGCAGCCTTTCGTCACCAGGCCTATAAAGTACACTTAATTGATGATCGTTTACTGCCAGATCCGTGACATGCCACCGTAAGTGACAAGAACCACGTGATTCAGTGACCTGAAATGGGTCAGATTCCGACCAGGTCGGCCAGCCGGGCCCGGTGCGCGGCCGGGCTGCCGAAGAGCTGCTCCGAGGACTTCGCGCGCTTCAGGTACAGATGCGCGTCGTGCTCCCACGTGTAGCCGATGCCGCCGTGGATCTGGATGTTCTCCTTGGCGGCATGGGTGAAGGCGTTCGCGCAGTACGCGGCGGCGAGCGCGGCGGACACCGGCAGTTCGGCCGGTTCCCCGTCGGCCACGGCCATCGCGCGGTAGGCGGCCGAGCGGGCGGCCTCGACCTGGAGCAGCGTGTCGGCGCACTTGTGCTTGATCGCCTGGAACGACCCGATGGGACGGCCGAACTGGACCCGGACCTTCGCGTACTCCACCGACGCGTCCAGGCAGGCCTGCGCGCCGCCGACCTGCTCGGCGGCCAGCGCCACGGCCACGCGGTCGACGACGGCACGGAGGTACTCCGTGGCGTCTCCCTCCGGGCCGACCCGTAGCGCCACCGCGCCGTCGAGGTCGATCCGCGCAAGGCGCCGCGTCGGGTCGAGCGTCTCCAGCCGGGTGCGGGTCACCCCGGGCGCGGTGCCCTCCACGGCGAACAGGCCGGGGCCGGTGTCCGCGCGAGCCACGACCAGGAGCAGGTCGGCGCTGTGACCGTCGATCACGAACATCTTCGTGCCCGACACCCGCCAGCCCTCCGCGTCGCGCTTCGCCGAGGCGGCCACGTCCTCGACGCGCCACGAGCCGCCCGCCTCGGCCAGCGCAAGGGTGCCGGTCAGCGAACCGTCGGCGATGGCGGGCAGCCAGCGCGCCTTCGCCGTGTCGTCGCCGGACACGGCGAGGGCCTGGCCGGCGAGGGCGACCGTGGCGAAGTACGGGGAGGGCAGCAGAACCCTCCCCAGCTCCTCCAGGACGATGCCCAACTCGACCGGGCCGCCGCCGAATCCGCCGTACTCCTCCGGCAACGCGAGGCCGTGCAGGCCGAGTTGGTCCGCCATCTGACGCCAGAGCGCCGGGTCGTGGCCCTCGTCGGACTCCATCGAGCGGCGCACAGCCTCGCTCGGCGCCTTGTCGGCGAGGAAGCGGCGGAGCGTCGAACGGAGTGTCTCGTGCTCCTCGGTGAACGTGGTGAAGGTCGGTGCCACGTGCGCTTCATCCGTCCCTGTGGGGTGTCTTCGACCGCAGATAGGCGGCGAAGTCCGGCATCCGGGCGCGGTCCACGATCTCGATCCGGAGGCCGCTCGGCGCCAGGTGGTAGGCGAAGATCGACGGCTCGCCGTCGATCACGGCGCAGGCCTCCAGCGGGAAGCCCGCCTCCGCCAGCCGTTTCGAGGTCGTCGGGACGTCGTCGCAGAAGTAGCCGAGGTGGTGCGTGGCCATGTGCCCGGTCGCCGTCCAGGGCGTTCCCGGGATCTCCTGGGCGAGTTCGATGTGCGGGGCGTCGAGCGAGTACGTCCAGCGCAGGGCGAGTACCCGTTCGCCGTCCGCCATGCGCACCGGCAGTTCGGCGGTCATGGTCTCGGTCCAGCGGTAGCCGGCGACCTCGGTCAGCCGGGCCTTCCACTCGTCGACGTCCCGGACCACGATCCCCGTGTGATAGAGGTCGGCCGCGCTCAGGATGTGAGTCACCGCGCCGCTCACCAGGTGAGCCGGAGCTGCTTGATGCCGTACATGTTGCCGTGCGCCTCGAGGTCCTGGCCGGGCTCGATCTCGTAGTCCGGGATGCGCCGGTGCCACTCCTCGATCGCCACGTTGAGTTCGAGGCGGGCGAGGTGCGAGCCGAGGCAGCGGTGGGGGCCCGAGCCGAAGGCGATGTGGTTGGTCGCCGTCCGGTGCAGATCCACCTCCAGCGGGTTCTCGTACCGTTCGGGGTCGCGGTTGGTGACCGAGATCGGGAGCATCACCATGTCGCCGGCCCGGACCGGGCAGCCGCCGACCTCGACGTCGCGGGTGGCCTTGCGGGCCGGGACGACGGGCGAGTAGACGCGCAGGATCTCCTCCACGGCGGTGGAGATGAGCGAGGGGTCGGCGACGATCGCCCGGCGCTGCTCCGGGTGTGTGGCGAAGTGGTAGAACGACCAGCCGACCGAGATCGGGACGGTGTCGAAGCCGGCCTGGAAGAACAGGACGCAGAACGCGTGCATGTCCCGGTCGCTGATCTTCTCGCCGTCGATCGTCCAGGTCATCGCCTGAGACAGCAGGTCGTCGCGGGGGGCCTCGCGGCGCAGGGCGATCTGCTCGTCGAAGTACGCCGACACGGCGGTCATCGCGGCCAACTGGCGCTGTCCGTCGGGGTCCTCGCCGTAGGTGAGGTGCAGCAGATCGTGGGTCCAGTGGAGGAACTGGCCGAGGTCGTCCTCGGGCAGGCCCATCAGGTCCATGAAGATCCGGGTCGGGTACTGGCGGGCGAAGGCGTCGAGGACGTCTGCGCTTCCGGCGCCCTTCAGTCCGTCGATGATTTCGCCGGCGATCCTCCGGAACTTCGGCTCGTCGGCGGCTGCGGCCTTCGGCGAGAAGTGCTTGCCCAGCAGCCGTCGCCACTCGGTGTGGTGGGGCGGGTCCAGCATCTCCGGGATCCACAGGAACTTCGGATTCGGGTTGAGGACCGTCACCGACTCGCTGGAGAACGTCCGCCAGTCCTGGAGCGCCCGCTGGATCGCCTCGCTCTCGGTGACGACCCAATAGCCTTGCGCGATGGTGCTCCGGAACCCGGAGTGGGTGCCGGCCAGTTCGTCCCAGCGTTGCTGGTGACTGAGGACCGGCCCGCTGAGCCGGTTGTCGAAGTGGTAGGCGGGAACTCCGTCGTGGGTTCCGTCGGGTTCGAGTGTCGTGCTCATCACGGCTCCTCTCGTCGTACGTCCGTCACGTCGCACGAGGTCAGGGGTGTCCTACGGGGGTCAGGTCGCCGCGCCCTCGATCTTGAGCGCGATCAGCTCGTCCTCGCCGATGCCGAGCGAGCGCAGGACGTCGTCGGTGTGCTCAGCGAACTGGGGTGCCCGGGTCAGGTCGGCCGGGGTCTCGTCGAACTGGACGGGATTGGCGACCAGTTCACGGTCGACCCCGTCGGCGTCCACGACGGGGGCGATGAGACCGTTGGCCCGCAGTGCGGGATCCTGACCGACCTCCCAGGCGTTCTGTACGGCCGCCCACTGGCCCTCTCCCCGGGAGAGGAGGTCGACCCACTCGTCGTACGGGCGGGAGGCGATGAGCCCGGCGACGATCTCGGCGGCCTCGCCGGCGTTCGCCATCAGCTTCTCGGTGCTGTCGAAGCGCTCGTCGCGGGCGAGTTCCTCGCGGCCGGCCAGCTTGCAGAACTCGGCCCAGTACCGGCCGGGTTGCAGCATCGCCAGCTCGATCCAGCGGCCGTCCGAGCAGGGGTAGGAGCCGATGAGCGGGTTGGTGGCGGAGCCGTACCGGGGCTGGATGTTCACCGGGAGCGGGCCGCCGTTCATGAGGGCCATGTTGACCGTGAACTGCGTCGCCCAGGCGCCCACGCCGAGCAACGACACGTCCACGACGGACGGTTCGCCGGTCGTGGCGCGGGAGTAGAGCGCGGCTGCGATGCCTCCGGCGATGGTCATCCCGCCCATCGAGTCGCCGTAGGCACCGGCGGGCATCCGGATCATCCGCTCCGCGCCGACCGGGGTGACACCGGCGGCGCTGCCGCCGCGCGCCCAGAAGGCCGTGCTGTCGTAGCCGCCCTTGCGCGCCTCCTCCCCACGGGCGCCGAAGCCGCTGCCCCGGACGTAGATGATGTCCGGGTTGACCGCCCGGATGTCCTCGACGTCGATGCGCAGTTTCGCCCGCGCGTCGGGCAGGAAGTTGGTCAGGAACACATCGCTGGTGCGGATGAGTTCGTCCAGCACTCGCCGCGCGGACGGCTTCTCCAGGGCGAGGCCGACACTCCGCTTCCCACGGTTGGGACCCTCCACGATCGGGAAGAACGACGAATCCTTGCTGACCGCGTCGTACCCGAGCACCCGCACGAGACCGCGCTGGCCGTCGCCCCGTTCGGCGTGCTCGACCTTGATCACGTCGGCGCCCCAGTCCGCGAGCACGGCGCCCGCCGCCGGGACGAAGGTGAACTGTGCGACCTCTAGGACCCGCACACCCTCCATGGGCCTCTGCATCGGACCAACCCCTCCGAGCCTGAACGCTATTGCGCATACCCAATCAACGAAGAACGCGCTCCAGTATGGACCGAGGGTCGTAAAAAGTATACTGTTTTCGCCATGCTGGATTTCTCGATAGAACCCGATTTCCAGGCCAAGCTGGACTGGGCGACCACCTTCGTACGCGAGGAGGTCGAGCCCCTCGACCTTCTGTTCCCGCACGGGGGCGACCCGTACGACACCCGCAACGAGAAGGCCCGTGCGATCCTGCGGCCGCTCCAGGACCAGGTACGGGAGCAGGGGCTGTGGGCCTGCCATCTCGGCCCCGAACTGGGCGGCGCGGGCTACGGACAGGTCAAGCTCGCGTACCTCAACGAGATCCTGGGCCGCTCCTACTGGGCCCCGACGGTCTTCGGCACCGCCGCCCCGGACACCGGGAACGCCGAGATCCTCGCCATGTTCGGCACCGAGGAGCAGAAGGCCCGCTATCTGCGGCCGCTGCTCGACGGCGACATCGTCTCCACCTTCTCGATGACCGAGCCACAGGCGGGCGCCGACCCCAAGGAGTTCCTCTGCCGCGCCCGGCGCGACGGGGACGAGTGGGTGATCGACGGCGAGAAGTGGTTCTCGTCCAACGCCCGCTACGCCGCCTTCCTCATCGTCATGGCCGTCACCGACCCGGACGCGCCGCCGCACGCCCGCATGTCGATGTTCATCGTGCCCGCCGAGACCCCGGGCGTCGAGATCAAGCGCAACGTCGGCACGATGGACGAACGCGACAACCTCGACGAGGGCATCCACGGCTACATCCGCTACGACCAGGTCCGCGTCCCGCTCGACGCCATGCTCGGCGGCCCGGGCGAGGGCTTCAAGGTCGCCCAGGCACGGCTGGGCGGGGGCCGGGTGCACCACGCGATGCGTACGGTCGGCAAGTGCGCGCGCGCCTTCGACATGATGTGCGAACGGGCACTGTCCCGTCGTACGCAGGGCACCGTGCTCGCGGAGAAGCAGGCGGTGCAGCAGTTCATCGCGGACTCCTGGGTGGAGTTGCAGCAGTTCCGGCTGCTCGTGCTGCACACCGCGTGGATCATCGACACGCAGCCGCACGGCGCGGCCCGCACCCAGATCGCGATGTGCAAGGTCCAGACGGCGAAGGTGCTGCACGACATCATCCAGCGGGCCTTGCATGTGCACGGCTCGCTCGGCACCACCAACGAACTCCCGCTCGCGAAATGGTGGATGGCCGCACCGAACCTCGCCCTCGCCGACGGCCCCACCGAGGTGCATCGCACGACGATCGCCAAGCGGCTGCTGAAGAACTACCGGCCGGCGGAGGGACTGTTCCCGAGCGAGCACATCCCGCCGAAGCGGGAGGCCGCGCGCAAGCGGTACGCGCACATCGTGGAGGACGAGAGCCTCGCGGGGCGGGCGGACGTATGACGGACGGACGTATTGGCGGCGATCTGTTCGACCTGACCGGGAAGGTTGCCCTCGTCACCGGGGGCAGCCGGGGGCTGGGGCGCGAGATGGTGCTCGCGTTCGCCGCCGCCGGGGCGGATGTGGTGATCACCAGCCGGAAGGTCGACGCGTGCGAGGCGGTCGCGGCAGAGGTACGTGAGCTGGGCCGGCGCGCGCTGTCGGTCTCGGCGCATGTGGGGCACTGGGACGACCTCGGGCTGCTCGTCGACGCGGCGTACGAGGAGTTCGGGAAGGTCGACATCCTCGTCAACAACGCGGGGATGTCGCCGTTGGCGCCGTCGTCGGCCGGGACCAGTGAGGAGTTGTTCGACAAGGTCGTCGGGGTCAACTTCAAGGGGCCGTTCCGGCTCGCCTCGTTGGTCGGGGAGCGGATGGCTGAGGGGGGTGGGGGGTCGATCATCAACATCTCGTCGTCCGGGGCGCTGTTCCCGCAGCCGCGGTTCGGCCCGTACGCGGGGGCGAAGGCCGCGCTCAACGCACTGACCACCGTCTTCGCTCTGGAGTACGGGCCGACGGTACGCGTCAACACGATCTCGGCCGGGCCGTTCCTGACCGACATCTCCAAGGCGTGGTCCGAGGAGAAGCGGCAGACCACGCGCAGTGCGGTGGGACGGCCCGGGCGACCGGAGGAGATCGTCAGCACAGCTTTGTACTTGGCCAGCGATGCGTCCAGTTATACGACGGGAGCGCTCATTCGGGTGGACGGTGGGTTGTATTGACACTGCGGGCCGGTGGGGGCCGGTCGCGCAGTTCCCCGCGCCCCTGAAGGGGCGCGTTCCCCCACCGTCAGTCCAGCAGTTCCGTTGCTTCTGCCAGGAGGACCGGCAAGGCCGGCAGCATGCGGTGGTGCATGTCTGTCAAGTGGGCTGCTTTTCTGCCCCGCTTGATCAATAGGGCCGTGGCCGCCGACTCCTTGTACTTTGTCAGCGCCTCGAACCAGCGTAGGTCCGGGAGGCGTTCGCCTCGGGTTTCCTCGTATACGTCGAGGAGTTCGGCCTTGGTCGGCATCCCTGTCGGTTCGTCCGACAGGGATGCGGGATGGTGGGCCTCGTCGGTGAAGAAGGTCAGCCAGGTGATGTCGACTCGGGGGTCGCCGAGGGACCAGATCTCCCAGTCGATGACCGCGTTGACCGAGTCCATGTCGCACAGGGTGTTGCCGAGGCGGTAGTCACCGTGGGTGAACACCGGCATCATCGCCGGTGGCATGGTGGCGCGCAGGCGTTCCGCCACCGCCTCGTAGCCGGTGCGCAGATCCTCGGGGACCGTCGTGAACGCCCGGGTCCAGCGGTCGATCTCGGCGCCCGGGGTGACAACCGGCTCCACGGCCAAGGGAGTTCGCTTGGGGTCCGCGCGGTGGAGGTGGGCCAGCATTCGGGCCGCGTCGAGGGCGCGGGCCCTCACCTGGGCCGCGGGCAGTGTGCCGCGCGGGACAAGTACCGGCTCCACGCAGTCCCCGGGCACCAACTCCATGGCCACGAACGGCTGGTGGACCGTCGGCGCGCCCTTGTCCCAGAACAGCACCTTCGGCACCCGTACACCGGGCACGCCCGCCAGCACCTGCATCAGCCGCGCCTGGCGCAGGACATCGCGGTTGCGGACCGGCTCCAGGCCGGGCGGGGCCACCTTGAGGACTACGCGCTCGTGTCCGGCGGGGACGCCCGACAAGGCGGCGACGTAGGTGAGGCTCGACGTGCCCCCGGTGAGCGGTTCGACCGACTCCACCTTGCCCTCGGAGGCCCAGCCGCGCAGCGCGATGGCCGTGCGCTGCGTCAACTCCGGTATCAGGTCGGTGCTGTTGGCGACGGTGCTCATGTGCCGGTCTCTCATCCTTGTCGGCCGACGGCCTGGTGGCGTTCGGCGGTCAGCGCCTCGACGATGTCCCGGCGCACCAGCTTGCCGGTCGGGGTGCGGGGCAGTTCGGGCCAGCGGGTGATGCGTTCCGGTGTCTTCGAGCCGCGCAGGGTGCCGCGTACCTGTGCGCGCAGATCGCCGGCGTCCATCTCGGCGCCGTCGCGGACCACGACCACGGCCTCGATCCGCTGGCCCCACTCCTCGTCCGGTACGCCCACGACGACCGCGTCCAGCACGTCCGGGTGGCGCAGCAGGACGTCCTCGATCTCGGCGGGCGCGATGTTCTCGGCACCCCGGATGATCGTGTCGTCGGCCCTGCCCTCGATGTGGAGATAACCGTCGGCGTCGAGCCGGCCCTGGTCGCGGGTGTGGAAGAACCCGCGCTCGTCGACCGCCGAGCCCTGTCCGGCGTACTCGCCCGAGACCTGCTCGCCCCGCACCCAGATCTGGCCCGTCTCGCCGGGGCCGACGACCTCGCCGTACGCGTCCCTGACCTCCAGTTCGACGCCCGGCACCGGCAGCCCGGCCGACCCGAGCCGGGCCCGTACGGCGGGATCGTCGCTCGCGACGGCCGTGCGGTGCTCCTGCGGGCCCAGGATCGTGATGGTGGACGAGGTCTCGGTCAGGCCGTAGGCGTTCACGAAGTCGATGTGCGGCCAGGCGCGCAGCGCGGTCTCGATCACCCGTACGGGCATCCTGGCGCCGCCGTAGGCGAGCGCGCGCAGCGAGGGCACCGACCTGTCCAGGCCGTCCGTGTCCATGATGCGGGCGAGCATCGTCGGCACCACCATCGCGTTGGTGACGCCCTGTTGGCGTACGAGGTCCAGCCAGCTCTCTGGCGTGAACTGGTCGAGGCTCAGGGCGCGGCGTCCGGCGTACAGGTTGGTGAGGATGTTGGACACGGCGGCGATGTGATACGGCGGGACGCTCACGAGGGCCGCCTCGTCCGGGTCGGCGCCGGCGAACTCCACCGTGCCGAGCACGTACGACACGAGGTTGTGGTGGCGCAGGACCACGCCCTTCGGCGTCGAGGTCGTGCCGCTCGTGTAGATGAGGACCGCCGGGGTGTCGGGCGGCTCCTGCGTCGGCTCGGCGTCGCCCGGAGAGGAGGCTGTGGCCTCTGCCGCCTGTTGGAGCCACTCCTCCGGGGTCCGTACCGCCAGTCCTGCCCTGCGCAGCGCCTCGCCGTGTTCCGGGTCGGCGATGCCCAGGGCGCGGGGGTGGTTCGCGAGCAGCGCGTCCAACTGGGCGTCGCCGAGGCGGTAGTTGACCGGGATCAGGGGGACTCCGGCCTGGGCCGCGGCGAACAGCGCGACCGGGAGGGCCGGGCCGTTCACCGCCAGGTACACGATCGCGTCGGCGTCGGCCGCGTGGACCGACCGCGCCCCGCCGACGGCCAGTTCGCGCAGGCGCGGGGCGGTCAGGCCGTCGTCCGTGCGCCCGATCAGGATCCGGTCGCCGAAGCCCTCGGCGGCCATGTCCAGCAGCATCGAGATGTTCATCGGGCAGTCCCCGCCCCTCAGTCCGAGGCCGGGAGCGGCTTGGCGCTCTTCAACGGCAGTGGTACGCCGTTCAGTGCGAGCGTGCCCTGTCCCGGCTTGGTGCAGAGCAGTTCGAGGCCGTGCTCCTCGTCGGCGTACCGCTTGCCGAGCAGGGAACCGCCCATCTGGTCGGGGTCGGCGGTGCCGGTGGCGGCGGGTCCCGGCCCGTTCGCCTCGGCCATGGCCGCCCCGCCGCAGGTGATGTCCAACTCGCCGTCCGGGCAACGGACGACGACCACCGCCGTCGTGTCGACCGTACTGGCGAGCATCTGCCCCACACGTGGCCTCATCGCAGGTTCCTCCGCGGATCTTGTTCCGTTCCGGCGCCCTAAGACCAGAAAAAAGTATACTACTTACCTAGATCACGTCGAGATGATGAACCAAGGCAACGTGACACCGAGGCAACGTGACGAACGGAGTGCCGGATGGAACTCAAGACCGTCCTGTTCGAGGTGGCCGACCATGTCGCCACGATCACCCTGAACAGGCCCGAGGTCATGAACGGCTTCAACCAGGAGATGCTGGAGGAGTTCGCCGCCATCTGGCAGACCGTGAAAACCGACGACGACGTGCACGTCGTCGTGTTGCGGGGCGCGGGCGAGCGGGCGTTCTGCACGGGCATGGACGTCAAGGAGGGCATCGACCGCCACCCCAACGTCTGGTCGCAGACCGACCCCGGCGAGTACCTCTCGCCGAAGCTGAACCAGGTGTGGAAACCCCTGGTCTGCGCGGTGCACGGGATGGCCGCCGGCGGCGCCTTCTACTGGCTGAACGAGGCCGACATCGTGATCTGCTCGGAGGACGCCACGTTCTTCGACCCGCACGTCAGCTACGGGCTCACCGCGGCCCTGGAGCCGATCGGCCTCGCCCGGCGCATCCCCCTCGGCGAGGCGCTGCGCATCGCGCTGCTCGGCCTGGACGAGCGGGTGTCGGCCGCGCGGGCCCTTCAGATCGGCCTGGTCAGCGAGGTGCTCCCGCGCGAGGAGCTGTGGGACCGGGCCGACGACGTCGCCCGCATCATCGCCGCCAAGCCGCCCGCCGCGATCCAGGGCACCGTCCGGGCGATCTGGGAGTCGCTCGACTCGACGCGCACCCAGGCGCTGCGCACCGGACTGTCGTACACGCAGATCGGCAACCCGATCGGGAAGGCCGAGGTCGACCGTTCCGCCGTACCCCGGAGGCAGTGGACACTGCGCTGACACTCCTCTAGCCTGCATAAAAAGAGTGCACTTTATAGGTGTCGCTGTCATAGGTGTTGCGAAGGGGAGGCTTCTATGCTGTTCGGCATGCCCTGGCCCGGCCGGGACGTCGCGCGGGAGGCCGAGCAGGCCGGTGTCGGTGCCTTCTGCGCCGGGGAGTTCGTCGACCACGACGCCTATCTCACGGTGGCCGACATCGTGGCGAACACCGAGCACGCCCTGGCGGGCCCCGCCATCGCGTACGCGTTCGCCCGCACTCCGTACGCGCACGCCACCGCCCTGCGCCAGCTGCACGCCCAGGCGCCGGGGCGCCTGTTCCTCGGGCTGGGCAGCGCCGCTTTCAAGATCAACCGGGACTGGCTGGGCGTACCCGGCGAGCGTCCGGTGGCCCGGATCGCCGAGACCGTCGGCGCGGTACGGGCCTGGCTGCACGCGGAGAACGGCGAGAGGGTCCACTACTCCGGCGAGTTCTACTCGCTCGACGCCGATGTCCGCGCCCCGGTGCTCGGCCGGCTGGACATTCCCGTGCTGCTCGCCGCGTTCAACACCGGGATGGCCGCCACTGCCGGCCGGGTCGCCGACGGAGTCGTCGGGCACGGGCTGTTCACCTCCTCCTGGTGGAACGACGTCGTACGGCCCTCGGTGGAGCGGGGCGCGAAGAACGGCGAACCGGGAACCCGCTCCCTCGAACACGGCTGGGTGATCACGGCCGTCGACGACTCCGCGCCCGAGCGTGCGGTCGCCGACGCCCGCCGGATGATCGCCTTCTACCTCACGGTGAAGACGTACGACCCCTATGTGGCCCACCACGGCTGGGAGGAGCCGGTCGACCGGCTGCGTGCCGCGTTCCGGGCGGGCGACACCGACGCCATGGCCCGGGCGGTCACCGACGAGATGGTCGCCGAGATCGCCGTCTGCGGGACGACCGCCGACGCGAAGGACGCCCTGGCCCGCCGCGCGGGCTCGCTCCCCCGCGACGTCGCCTACTTCGCGCCCCCGAGTTTCCTGGTGAGCCGGCGGCGGCGGGCCGCGTACGCCCGGGCCTCCCTCGCGCTGATCGGCGCGGTGCCGGACGTGGAAGAAGGCGCCTGACACACATGGCGCGGAAGAAGCGACCGGCCCCGGAGCGAGAACGCTCCGGGGCCGGTTCGTGGGTCAGCCGCTCACCGGGACCGGGTCAGGCGTCCTGGGGCAGCGGTGCGAGCTTCTTGCTCTTGTCGAAGTGCACGATGTCGGCCAGCGTGCCGCCGAGGATCGCCGCGCGGTCCTCGTCCGGGACGCCCTCGAAGTTCTCCGCGATGCACTCGGCACTGTCACGGAAGGTGCCCTCGGCGTGCGGGTAGTCGTTGCCCCACAGGATCGTCGAGAGGCCGGTGATGTGGCGGGCCTTGACGGCCGTCGGGTCGTCCGCGAACTGCACGTGGATCTGGCGCCGGACGTACTCGGTGGGCTTGAGCGGGTAGGGCCACTTGTCGTTGATCGCGAACAGCCGGCCCATGGAGTTCTGCTCGGTCGGGGGACGGTTGTCGTCCCAGAAGCCGAGCCACCAGTCGGGGTCCTGGCCGGTGCCGGTCTTCCACGCCTTGTCCATGTAGCCCATGAAGGAGACCAGCCAGCCGGCCGTGTACTCGATCAGGTTGAAGTGCAGGTCGGGGAAGCGCTCGCACACACCGCCGCCGACGAGGCTGGCGATGATGCCCTGCGGGCCGGCCACGGCCGAGCCGACCGCGAAGCCCATGGTCCGGCCTGTGACCATCTCGTCGGTCAGGTTGCCCTTGCCCATGTTCATGGCGTTCATCAGGCCCCGGACGGTCACCGCCGTGTCGGACACCTCTTCCTTGACCTTCACTCCACCGGTGGCGACGTGGATGAAGATCGGCAGCCCGTGCGCCTGCGCGGCGGCCCAGACCGGGTCGTACTCCCGCGCGTAGAACGGCAGCGGCGGGATCTCCGGAATGAGGATCGCGCCGAGTCCCAGCCGTGCGATCCGCTCGATCTCCGCGACGGCCTCGGGCACGTTCGTCAGCGGGATCGCGGCCGTCGGACGCAGCCGGTCCTTGTACGGCAGATACCGCTCGACCAGGTAGTCGTTCCAGACGCGGGCGTGCGCCATGGACAGCTCGTGGTCGTCCGTGAACAGGACGAACAGCGACAGGTTCGGGAACATCACCGAGGCGTCGACGCCGTCGATGTTCATGTCCCGGAGGATGTGCTCGGGATCGCCGTCCGGGGTCTCCCCGCCGGTCTGGCGGTATTTCGAGATCGTCCAGCCGTCGAAGCCGATGGTGTGCAGCTTCTTGAACTCCGTGTGCCCGCCCGGCACGATCGGCTCGTCGAGCGTGAACTCCTCTTCCCAGAGGGCTCGTTCACGCATGTTCTTGGGGAGCCGGGTCTTGAAGAGATCGACCGGCTCGATGATGTGCGAATCGCCGGAGACGACAAATTCCTTGAACACAGGCGGTACCTCTTTCGAACATCGTCGTTCGCGCAGAATCCACCCCGCGGATGAGGCCGAAGTTACCTGTACCGACCGGTCCAGTCAACGATTCAGCACACGGATTGAGGGCCTGAACAGCGTCAAGAAGTCTGACGATCGCCTGACTAAGGGCCGATCAACGCGACCCCTTCCCTGAAGCCCTCAATTAAGTACACTCAACTCCATGAAGACGGCATATTCGTTCTCTTCGCAGCTCTACATCGACGGACGCCGAACGGACGGCGATTCGAACGCGTCCCTGGTCGTACGCAATCCGGCGACGGAGGAATCGATCGCCGAGGTTCCCCAGTCCTCGCTCACGGATGTGCGACGCGCCGTCGAGGCGGCGCGCCGGGCCTTCGACGAGGGTCCGTGGCCCCGGATGAAGCCCGCCGAGCGAGCGGCGGTGCTGCTGCGCATGGCCGAGGAGATGGAACGCCGGCTCCCGGACCTCGTCGCCGTCAACATCGCCGAGGCGGGATCGGTCCGCGCGCTCGCGGAGACTCTCCAGACCCGGGTCCCGGTGGCACATCTGCGCGACATGGCGGAGCGGGTGATGCCGGCCTTCGCCTGGGAACGCCCGATGGAACCGACCGTCGCGCCGGGCATCGGCATCTCCCAAGGGGTGCTGCGCCGCGAGCCGTTCGGCGTGTGCGCCCTGATCTCCGCCTACAACTTCCCCTTCTTCCTCAGCATGATGAAGGTGATCCCGGCCCTCGCGGCGGGCTGCACCGCCGTGCTGAAGCCGGCGCCCGCGACTCCCCTGGAGTCCCTGCTGATCGGCGACTTCGCCGACGCGGCCGGGCTGCCCCCGGGCGTGCTGAACATCGTGACCGGCGACATCGAGGCCGGCCGCGAGCTGACCACCCACCCGATGGTGGACCTGGTCAGCTTCACCGGCTCCGACACGGTCGGGCGCACGGTCTACACCCAGGCGGCCGCCTCCCTCAAGAAGGTCGTCCTCGAACTCGGCGGCAAGTCGGCGAACATCGTCCGCGCCGACGGCGACCTCGACGGCGCCGTCCGCTCCGCGCTGGTCGGCATCACCACCCACGCCGGCCAGGGCTGTTCGCTGCTGACCCGCACCCTCGTGCACGAGTCCGTCCACGACGAGCTGGTCGCCCGGCTGAGCGAGGGCCTCGCCGCGATCAGGGTCGGCGACCCGGCCGACCCGGCCACCACCATGGGCCCGCTGATCAGCGAGGCCCAGCGCGACAAGGTCGAGAAGCTGATCCGGATCGGGGAGGAGGAGGGGGCGCGGATCGTCCTCGGCGGCAGGCGCCCTGCGGGGCTCGACCGTGGCTGGTACGTGGAACCCACCCTCTTCACCGGCGTCGACAACGCGATGACCATCGCTCGTACGGAGTTCTTCGGGCCGGTCGGTGTCGTCATCCCGTTCTCGGACGACGAGGAGGCGGTGCGGATCGCGAACGACAGTCCGTACGGGCTCGCTGCGGCTGTGTGGAGCGCGGATCCTGTGGCCGCCCTCGGGATCGCGTCCCGTGTCCGGGCCGGTGGGGTGGCGATCAATGGCGGTAGTGCGGGGGTCAATCCTCGGGCGGCTTTCGGGGGGTACAAGCAGAGTGGGCTCGGGCGGGAATGGGGGGAGTTCGGGTTGGAGGAGTATCTCCAGACGAAGACGGTTAGTTGGGCGGCGCGGTAGCTTCGCTGGAAGGGCGGTCATGAACCTGCGGGCCGGTGGGGGCTGGTCGCGCAGTTCCCCGCGCCCCTGTCGGGGCGCTGCGCGCACCCGACAGGTAGCCCCACCGCCCGCCAATCCCCTCCCGAAACTCGCTACTTGACGGTTACCTTCACGTCGGGGATCTGCTCGCCGCACGCCGGGGAGCCCTGCGGGTCCGGGACGAACTTCTCGTCCTTCAGGATGGAGACGAAGGTGCAGTCGCCCGGGCCCCCGACCGAATAGGTCCCCTTGTTCGCGAAGTCGGCGGGCTTCGGGAAGAGCCCGCCCGCCGTCCAGCTCTTGTCGGCGCGCAGCGCGGACATCAGTTTCTCCTGGCTGGCGGTGCAACCGGCCTTCTCCAGGCCGTAGATGAGCAGGTCCGCGCTGATCCAGCCGACCGCCTGGGAGAACGACGGTATGCCGGACGCCGACTTGGCGTACTTCTTGAGGGCGGCGGACCAGGTGCGGGTCGCCTCGGTGTTCATCTCGACCGGTGAGTACGAGGTCATGAAGCCGACCCCCTGCGCGACCTTGAGCGTCGGCGGCGACTTCAGCAGGTCGGCGCCGTAGCCGGTGGCCAGCAGGATCGACTTCATCTCGACGCCGGCCCGGCGCAGTCCGGTGGCCAGCGCGAACCCGGTCTCGGGGATCACCGGGGCGTACAGCACATCGGCGCCGGACTTCTTGATGCCTAGGACGATCGCGCCGACGTCGCTGCTCCCGAACGGGACGCGCTCGTTGACGTAGCCACGGGCCAGTCCGGCGTGTTCCGCCGACAGTGCGGCTCCCTCGGCGGCCTTTGCGGCGCTCGGCGTGTTCGAGGAGACGACGGCGACCTTGGTCCCGCCGAGCTTCTTCCAGTACGCGCCGAGTGTGGTCGCGGTCCGGTCGTAGTCGGTGCCGGACATCGCCGGGAAGAGGTTGTCGTACTTCGGGTTGAACCACTGCTCGCCGCCGTCGAACGCGCCCCCGAGGAACGGCGTGCCGCGACCGCCCGTACCGGCGTACTGTCCGGCGCCGTAGAAGTACGTGCTCACGGGCAGTACGGCGTACACGTGCTCCTGCTGCACCAGGCGCTGGGCCGCGGTGAGCGCACCCTGCGGGGTGGACTGGTCGTCGGCCACGACCACGTCGAAGCCGCGCGCCGCGCACTTGCCGCCCGCCGCCTTGTAGGCCGCGAACCGGGCCTCGACACCGCTCTCCGTACCGGCGTAGTGCGCGCCGGCCGCCCCGCTCAGCGCCGTCAGGACGCCGACCTTGATGGGTCCGCTCGTGTTGTCCACACCGCTGGAACCGCCGCTGCCGCATCCGGCGAGCAGGAGTACCGCGGCGCTGGTCCAGGTGGCTATGGCACTGACTCTTCCCATGTGCACTCCTGACGTCCTCGGCCCGTCGCACGACGGTTCCGACAGGTGGTCCGCGAGGCACAGTGCAGCATATTAAGTATCCTTTGTCACCGGTTGAAGCGGCGATATCGCCCTTCAGGGTTGACGAGGACACCATATGAGCGCACTTTAATCCGTATCCGCTCTCCCTCCCGTCTCTCCGAGCTTCACCTTCCAGGAGGCCGTCGTTGCTCTCCTACGTCGTCGCGGGCCTCGCCCTCGGGGCCATCTACGCCATCGCCGCCGCCTCGCTCGTCGTCACCCATGTGTCGTCTGGCGTCTTCAACTTCGCGTTCGGCGCCATGGCGTTCGCCGTCGCCCGCTTCTACTACTTCCTGTACATCGAGCAGGGCTGGCCGCTGCCGCTGGCGGCCGTCGTCGCGATCGGGCTGTTCGGTCCGGCGCTGGGCGTGCTGCTGTACGCGGTGCTCTTCCGCCATCTGCGGCTGCGCTCCCCCCTCGTGAAGATCGCCGCCACGATCGGTCTTTCGGTCGCGCTGCCGCCCCTGGTCAACCTGGCCCTCGGGCAGCTGGTGAACGTCACGGCTCCGGGCCTGGCGCCCCAACCGGTCGCGGTGTTCCGGCCGTTCGGCACGGTCGTCGACATGAACCAGCTGATCACGTACGCCGGACTGGCCCTGGTCCTGGTCGTCGGCACCGCGCTGCTGCGGTTCACCGACACCGGGCTGAAGGTCCGCGCACTGGTCGACTCCCCCGCTCTCACCGCGATGTCGGGGGTCAGCCCCGCGCGCGTCTCCCTCGGGGTGTGGGCGTTCAGCGCGCTGCTGGCGGGGCTCGCCGGAGTGCTGGTGGCGCCGACGGCCGGGCTGTCCGTCGAGGGCATGACCTTCCTGATGGCGGCGGCGTTCGCGGCGGTGGTCGCGGCCCGGCTGCGCAGCCTGCCGACGGCCGTCGGGGTCGCCCTCGCGATGGGTGTCGTGACCAGTGTGATCCAGCGCTATCTCGATGCGGAGAGCGCGCTGTCGGCGCAGATCGTGCCCAGTGTGCCGTTCCTGTTCATGCTCGCCTTCCTGCTCGCGCACGCCCTGCGCGGCCGGGCGGGCGACGCGCCCACGGGCGGGGTACTGGACCGGGCGATCCGTACGGAGAACACGGCCACGCCCACCGCCACCACCGGGTCGGGATTCGTCGCGCCCCTGGTGACGATCGCCGTCGTCGCGTGCCTCCCACTGATCCTCGACGACTTCTGGACCGGGCTCGTGGCGACGGGCATCGCGCTGGCGACGGCACTGCTGTCCTGCACGCTCGTCACCGGTGAGGGCGGCATGATCTGGCTGTGCCAGATCACCTTCGCGGGCCTCGGTGCCCTGTTCGCCGCCGACCTCGCCGCGAACTCCGGGTGGCCCCCGCTGGCCGCGGTGCTGGTGAGCGCGGTGTGTGTGGTCCCGATCGGTGTGGTGCTCGGGCTGCTGACGATCCGGCTGGGCAATCTGTACGTCGCCCTGGTGACGCTGACCTTCGGTCTGCTGGCCCAGAACCTGGTCTTCATGCGAGACCGCTTCTACAACTCGGGCCAGGGCATCTACATGCCCCGCCCCGAATGGGCCCTGGACAACAGGAGTTTCGCCCTGCTGGCGCTGGCGGTCTTCTGCGCACTTGGCGCGTTCGTCGTCAACCTGCGGCGCTCGACGGCAGGGCTGGCCGTGACGGCGGTCCGGTGGAGCGAGACGGGTTCCCGCACGCTGGGCCTGGGTGTCGTACCGGTCAAGGTGCTCGTCTCGGCCGTCGCGACCTTCGTCGCCGCGGTCGGCGGCGGTTTCCTCGCGCTGGCCTACCAGTCCGCGCTGCCCGACTCGTTCAGCCCGTTCACGGGCCTGGTCTGGCTGGCGGTCCTGGTCACGGTGGGGGCGCGGCCGGTCGTCGGCGCACTCGTCGCCGGTCTGGCGTTCGCCGTACTGCCCAGCGTCTTCCAGACGTATCTGCCGACGCGGTGGGCGGAGATCCCGGTCATCATGTTCGGCTTCGGCGCGGTCATGCTGGCCCGCGACCCCGAGGGCGTCCTCGCCATGCACGGCCGGCAGGTGCGCGCGGTGAGCGGGTGGTGGCGGGCCCGACGCGCCCCAGCCGCCGAGAAACCGTCTTCTTCGACGCCCCAGGGAGAACTCGTATGACCGCCCTCGCCGGTACGACGCCACCACGCATCGAGGCCCGGGGCGTGACCGTCCGTTTCGGTGGGCTCGTCGCCCTCGACTCGGTGGACCTGGCGGTGCCGCCGGGCTCGGTGGTGGGGCTGGTCGGGCCGAACGGCGCGGGCAAGAGCACGCTGTTCGCCGTCCTGTCGGGGCTGTTGCGGCCGAGTTCGGGCGCGGTGCTGATGGACGGCCGGGATGTCACGTCCGTCAGCGCTCAGGCGCGGGCGAGGCGTGGGCTGGCCCGTACGTTCCAGCATCCGGAGCTGTTCCCGGGGCTGACGGTGCGTGAGCACGTGGTGCTGGCGTACCGGCTGCGGCACGCGCGGCGGCGGGTCTGGACGGACCTGGTCACCGCTGGCGGTTTCCGGCGCGCGGGCGCCGAGGAGGACCGGCGGGTCGACGGGATTCTCGCGGCCCTGCGACTGACCCCGCACGTCCATCTCCCGGTGTCGGGGCTCCCGTTGGGGACGGGCCGTCTGCTGGAGATCGCCCGGGCGCTGGCCGTCGATCCCGACGTCCTCCTGCTGGACGAGCCGTCGTCGGGACTGGACTCGCGGGAGACGGACGAGCTGGCGTCCACGCTCACGGGCCTGGTGGCCGAACACGGGGTGTCCCTGCTGCTGGTCGAGCACGACGTCGAACTCGTCCTGGGGATGAGCGACGTCGTCCATGTCCTGGACTTCGGCGTCAAGATCAGCGAGGGCACGCCGTCCGAGGTACGGGCGGACCCGGCGGTACGAGCCGCGTACCTGGGCGCGGAGCACGACGAAGCCGAGAAGGACGTAGACAAGGACGAGGACGAGGAAAGGGCCTCCGCATGACCGTCACCGTCACGACGTCTCCCCTGCTCACCGTCCAGGACCTGACCGTCCGGTACGGCACCGCCCACGCGCTGCGCGACGTGTCCTTCACCGTGCCGCCGAACAGCGCACTGGCGGTACTCGGCGCGAACGGCGCCGGCAAGAGCACACTGGCGCGGGCCCTCTCGGGCCTCGTCCCGCCGGTCACCGGCTCCGTGGTCCTCGACGGCCGCGACCTCACCGGCAGTACCCCGGACACGATCCGCCGGGCCGGCCTCGTCCATCTCCCCGAGGGCCGGGGTGTGTTCCCCTCACTGACGGTCATGGAGAACCTGCGCATGGCCACCGCGGGCGACCGACGCGGCAGGTCGGCGGCCATCGACAGGGCCTTCGAGATCTTTCCCGCACTACGCAACCGCCAACGCCAGGCGGCGGGCACCCTCTCCGGCGGCGAGCAGCAGATGCTGTCCCTCGCCCGCGCCCTGATGATCGACCCCCGCCTCGTCATCGCCGACGAACTCTCCCTGGGGCTCGCCCCGAAGATGGTCGACGTGGTCTTCGAAAGCCTCCGCCGGGCCCGAGAGGCAGGCGTGGCCGTCATCATGATCGAACAGTTCGCAACCCGAGCCCTGGCCTTCGCAGACACCTGCCTGCTCCTCCAACGAGGCAGAACAGCCTGGACAGGCCCGACAACGGAGGCAGGCCCGGAACTACTCCGCCGCTACTTGGGAGAGGCAACGGCAGCCTGAGGCCTCCCTGAAAAGCGAGGCGGCGAAGCCGCCCTCGCTTTCAGGGGCGCGGGGAACTGCGCGACCAGCCACAACGAACCCGCACCCGCCCACAAACAACAACCCCCCCACCCCCTCACGCACCGTCCACCCGAGAACCAAACCGCCGAACAACCTCCCCCACATCCCGCCACCGCCCCAACTTCGCCTGCGCCTCCAACGCCAGCGCATGCGCAAGACTCGTCCCCTCCCCCGCCGAAAGCAGCCCAAGCGTCTCCGCCACAGCCCCCGCATGCGCAGCGCCCACCTGCGCAGCAATCTCCCCCGCCCGCACGATCAACTGATCGTGCGGCACGACCTCGGTCACCAACCCCGCCCCGAACGCCCGCTCCGCATCGATCGGTTCCCCGGTCACCATCATCCGCCGAGCAAGCCGCACCCCCACCGCCCGCGGCAACAACGCACTCATCCCCCACCCCGCCGTCAGCCCGATAGCCGCATGCGTATCGGCGAACAGAGCCCGATCAGACGCTATGAGGAATGAACAGGACAGCGCCAACTCCAACGCCCCCGTATAACAAGCCCCGTTGATCACACCGAGCACCGGCGTCCGCGCCGCCCGCACCACCTCCGCAGGATCCGTGCGCGCACCACGAGGAGACCCCGCCCCGTTCCCCAGCGCCTCCTTGAGGTCGATACCCGCGGAGAACGCGGGATCGGCACCGGTCACCACGACCAACCGGGTCCCCGCATCGGCGTCAGCCGCCCGCACCGCCTCGATCAGCCCCCGCCGCATCGCGATCGTCATCGCGTTGCGCGCCTGCGGACGGTCCAGCGTCAGCCACAGCACGCCGTCCGCCCAGTGGCATCTCAGCCCCTCGGCCCCGACCGCGATCACGGCCGTCAGACCGTCAGGACCATGGCCGACCCCATGCCACCGCCCGCGCACATGGCCGCGACCGCGGTCCCACCGCCCCGGCGACGCAACTCGTGCGCCAGCGTCACCACCATGCGAGTCCCGGTGGTCGCGATCGGATGCCCCAGGCTGCACCCGCTCCCGAACGGGTTCACCCGCTCCGGGTCGAGACCCAGTTCGCGGGTGGTGGCGACGGCCACCGCGGCGAAGGCCTCGTTGACCTCGAAGAGGTCGACGTCGTCGATGCCGAGTCCGGCGCGGCCGAGCGCCTTGCGGATCGCGGCGATCGGCGCCAGCCCCGTCTCGACCGGGTCGACGCCGACGCTCGCCCAGGACCGTATGGTCGCCAGCGGTGTCAGTCCGTGCGCGGCGGCGATGTCCGAACCGGCGACCACGACCGCCGCCGCGCCGTCGTTCACCCCGCTGGAGTTGCCCGCGGTGATGGAGAAGCCCTCGATCTCGGGGTGCAGCACCTTCAGCGCCGCCAGCTTCTCCCGGGTGGTGTCGCGCCGGGGGTGCTCGTCGGTGTCGAAGACGGTGGTCGCGCCGTCCCGGCCGGTGACCTTCACCGGCACGATCTCATCGGTGAACCGGCCCTCGTCGATGGCCCGTACGGCCCGTTCGTGCGAGCGCAGCGCCCACGCGTCCATCTCCTCACGGGTGAGGCCGGCCAGCCGGGCGGTGTTCCAGCCGACGAGGACGCCCATGTCGTTGTTGGGGGCCTCGGGTGTCGGCACATGGGTCGGCGCCATCCAGGGGTCCTGCCAGTCGTCGGTGCCCGGAGTCCGCCACCGGGCCACCGGCGCGGTGGACGAGGAGTGCGTGCCGCCCGCGACGACCACGCGGTCCATGCCGGCCCGCACGCTCCCGGCCGCGGTCGCCACGCTGGCCAGCCCGGAGGCGCAGTGCCGGTTGTGCGCCAGACCCGGTACGTGGGTCAGCCCGGCCTGGAGTGCCGCGTACCGGGCGATGTCCCCGCCTCCGGCGAGGGATTCACCCAGGACGACGTCGTCGATGGTGTCCAGCGGCAGCCCACTGCGGTACGCGGCCTCGCGTACGACGAGGGTGGCGAGATCGAAGGCGCTGGTGTCCCGCAGGGTTCCCCGGCGGGCGGTTCCGATCGCGGTACGGCACGCGGAGAGAAGCACGGCATCAACCATGTAATTCAGAGTACTTAAATCCGGAAGGGATCAACAGACTCACCGTGAAATCGGCCGACCATCAGCCATTCATCGACCTGCGATCTCGACCCGGACCTGAAAAGAGGATACCTTGTTCGGGTGAACTTCCAGCTCAGCGAGGAGCAGGGCATGTTGCGCGAAGCCTCGCGCGACCTGCTGTCGGACCGGGCCCCGATCGAGCACGTACGGGCGTGGATGGACCGTGACGGAGACGACGGGGACGTCGATCCCGAGGTGTGGCGGCTGACCGCCGATCTCGGCTGGCCCGGGCTCGGACTGCCGGAGGAGTACGGCGGCAGCGGCCAGGGTCTGGTGGAACTCGCGCTCGTCGCCGAGGAGATGGGGCGCGCCCTCGGGCGGGGGCCGTTCGCACCCACCGCGATCGTCGGCCGGGCACTCACCGCGACGGGCTCGCCCGGCCTGCGGTCCGAGGTGCTGCCCGCCCTGGCCGCCGGATCGGCCTGGGCCACCTGGGCGTTCGCCGAACCGCGGAGCCCCTGGTCCCTCAACGGCATCCGCGCCACCGCCCGTACGGACGACGGGGACACGTTCGTCCTCGACGGCGTGAAGACGGCCGTACAGGACGCGGGCGGCGCCCACTGGCTCCTCGTCACCGCACTGCACGACGGCGTTCCGGCGTCGTTCCTCGTCGAGCGCGCCGCCCCGGGTGTCACCGTCCGACGCCAGCGGACCCTCGATCCGACGCGCGCGTTCTACGAGGTCCACCTGGACGGCGTACGCGTCCCGCACGACCGCCGCCTGACCGCCGGGCCCGACGCGATCCAGCGGCTGCTCGACGAGGCGTCGGTGCTGCGGTGTGCCGACGCGCTCGGGGTGATGCGGCGGCTGCTGGAGCTGACCGTCGAACACACCACGACCCGCGTGCAGTTCGGGCAGCCGATCGGCGGCTTCCAGGCCGTCAAGCACTCGGCCGCCGACATGGCACTCCTCGTGCACGGCGCCCACGCAGCCACCCACTACGCGGCGATGGCCGCCGACGCGGACACCGACGACGCGGCCCGCGCGGCCTGTGCCGCCGCCTCGTACGTCTCGGCGGGCGCCGGCGAGGTCGCGGCCCGGGCGCTCCAGCTGCACGGCGGCATCGGCTTCACGTGGGAGCACGACCTGCACCTCTTTCTGCGCCGCGCCAGGGCCGACAGCGTGCTGTACGGCGACGCGGCCGTCCACCGCGACCGGCTGTGCACCCTTCTGCGGCCCTCACCGGCAAGCGCGTCCGCGATCGCGTCCTTCTGAGCGCGAAGACCCGAAAGGTTCCCGATGGAGATCAAGGGCAAGAAGGCCGTGGTGTTCGGCGGGGCGTCCGGCATGGGCCGGGCCACCGCCGAGCTGCTCGCGGCCCGCGGTGCGGAGGTCGCCGTACTCGACCGTCCGGCGTCGGCGGGCGCCGAGGTCGCCGGTGCGTTCGGCGGGAGCTTCCATCCCGTCGACGTGACCGACTTCGAGGCGACGGAGAGCGCGCTGGGCGCCGCCGTCGAGGCCCTGGGCGGACTGCACGTGTCGGTCACGACCGCGGGCGGCGGCAGCGTACGGCGCACGCTCGGCAAGGAGGGGCCGCACGACCTGGAGACCTTCCGCCGGGTGCTCGACCTCAACGCCGTGGCCACCTTCAACATCAGCCGCCTGGCCGCCGCGCACATGAGCCGCAACGAGCCCGAGGAGCCGGACGGCGAACGGGGCGTCATCGTCAACACGTCGTCGATCGCCGCCTTCGAGGGGCAGATCGGCCAGGTCGCCTACTCGGCGGCCAAGGCGGCGATCGCCGGTATGAGCCTCACCATGGCCCGCGATCTCGGCTCGCTCGGTATCCGCGTCGTCGCCATCGCGCCCAGCCTGTTCGAGACGGGCGCCACCGAGAAGATCCCCGCCGACGTACGGGCAGCACTGGTCAAGGACGCCGCGTTCCCCCGGCGCCTGGGCCGCCCGGAGGAGTACGCCAAGCTCGCCCTCGCCGTCGTCGACAACCCGATGCTGAACGGCCAGTGCCTGCGTCTCGACGCGGGCCAGCGGTTCGGCCCGAAGTGAGGTCCTGATGCCGGAAATCTCCCAACACGCGGAACACCAGGGCAAGGTGGCCCTCATCACCGGCGGCGGCCGGGGCTTCGGCAAGGCGTTCGGGGAGGCCCTGTCGGCCCTCGGCGCGCATGTCGTGCTCGCCGACATCGACGGCGCCGCCGCCACCGAGGCGGCCGCCGAACTCACCGCGAAGGGCCTCGGCGCGACCGGGGTCACCTGTGACGTCGCCGACGAGGACGAGGTCGGCGCGGTCGTGGGCGGGATCGTCGAACGCCATGGCGGACTGGACATCCTGGTGAACAACGCCGGTCTGCACGCCGCCTACAACAAGCCGTTCACCGAACTGGGCCTGGCCAAGGTGCGGCGGGTCCTCGACGTCAACGTCATGGGCACCGTCATCTGCACACTCGCGGCCCACGAGGCCATGCGGGGCCGCCCCGGCGCCTCCATCGTCAACATCTCGTCGTCGGCGGCCTACGCGAACCGCAGCATCTACGGCGTCTCCAAGCTGGCCGTACGGGGCCTGACGGTGTCGTTCGCACGGGAGTTCGCCACCGACGGCATCCGCGTCAACGCGATCGCACCGGGCCTGATCTTCACCGACGCCGTACGGGCCCAACTGTCCGCCGCCGAGGCCGAACGCGTCCTGGGCGAGCAGATCCTGCCGCAGGAGGGCCGGGAGGAAGACATCGTCGAGGCACTGCTGTACCTGGTCTCGTCGAAGGCGTCCTTCGTCACCGGCGAGACGCTGCGCGTGACGGGCGGGTTCGCGCTCTCGGTCTAGCCGGAAGCCGGAAACATGCCTGTGGCCCCGCGGCAGTCGCTGCGGGGCCACAGGCATGTCGGGCTGTCCTACACGGTCACCGGTTCGTTGGCCGGCTTGTCGGCCAGCTCCTTCTCCTCGTCCGTGATCGCCTTCAGGAGCACGTACGGTGTCGCGATCTTCCACACGGCGTACGCGACCGAGGGGATGATGTTCGCGAGCAGGCCGTTCCAGGCGAGCGGTCCGTCCTGGTTGAGGAAGACGAAGGCGCCCGGGATCAGCGTCACGCCCAGCACGAGGCTGAGCCAGCCGTACCAGCGCGGGAAGAGCGGTTTCTGCCGGGTGTGGTCGATGAACGAGGCGTATCCGATCGACCAGACCTGGAGGACGAAGATGCAGGCGTTGCCCACGAACATGAGCCAGAAGGTGTCGACCATCGCGGTCAGGACGTCCACGGAGTGGAGCTCCGGCCGATAGGCCGCGGCGGCGAGGATCGCGAGCGGGAAGAAGAACCCGATCGGCGCCACCACACCCGTGGTGAGCTGGATCATGGACAGCAGTCCCCAGCCGCCCTCGACCCGGCGCATCTGCATGCTCGTCACGACGACGTACGGGTACTCGAACGGGACGAGCAGAACCATCAGGGCGACACAGGTGAGGATCCCTGTGCGGTTGTCCTTGAGGAAGGCGACGACGTCGTCGGGGCTCTCCGTCGGGCTCATCGGCGGAATGAGATGGCCGATGGAGTACGCGACGATGAATCCCACGAAGAGCAGGACGCCACACCACGCCGAGATTCTCTGGAGTCTTATATGCAGGTCTTTCTTCATTGCGGCTCCCTTGTGTGCCGACCGGTTTGACCGGTGTCTTCGATGTCTTCGGTGTCTACCGACCGATCTCGTCCCAGCCGACGAGCCTGTCCATGAGCACGGTCGTGCTCGACAGGTAGTCGCCGTATCCGCTCCGGAAGAACAGCAGCGGGGTCTTCATCGACTCGACGCGCAGGTCCCGGACCCGCCCGACGACCAACAGGTGGTCGCCGATCTCGACGACCTGCTCCACTGTGCAGTCGACCCAGGCGACGATCCCGTCCAGCACGGGATTGCCCAGGTCCGACGCCTCCCACGGGGCGCCCTCGAAGCGCTGCCCTGCCGGACGCGTCGCCAACTGCCGTGACAGGCGCTCCTGGTTGCCCGCGAGCGCGTTGGCGCAGAAGCGGCCCGCGGCCCTGATCGTCCGCAGGGTCGTGGAGGAGCGGTCGGCGAGGAAGGACACCAGGGGCGGGTCGAGCGACACCGAGGTGAAGGTGCCGACGACCATGCCGTGCGGCCGTTCCTCGCCGTCCGTGGTGGTGATCGCGACCACGCTCGTGGGGAAGTTGCCCAGGACGTCGCGGAATTGGCGCCCGTCGATCGCCTGCGCGTCCGCGTCCACTGTCCGGGAGTGCGTCGCGCCCTCGCTCATATCAGGATGCGCATCGGTTCGGGCAGTTCGAGACCCATCGCGGCCAGCGCGTTCGCGTGGTAGGCGGCGCCCGGCACATGGATCATGTGCTGGAGTCCGACATGCGCGTCACGCCAGTACCGCTGGATCGGGTTGCCCTTGCGGATCGCGTTGCCGCCGGAGCGGGCGAAGATCTCGTCCAGGGCGGCGACGGCCCGCCACGCGCAACGGACCTGGTTGCGCCGTACGTCGGCCCGGTCCTCCAGGCTGATCGGTTTGCCCGCCTCGACCTGGTCGTACAACCGGCTGATGCCGTCGAGGAGTTGGACCCGGGAGGCGGAGATCTCGGCCGCGGCCTCCCCGGCGGCGTAGAGGACGTACGGATCGTCGCGCACCTGGACGCCGGTCACGGCGACCCGTTCCTTCTGCTGGGCCAGGTGCAGGGCGAGAGCGCCCTCGCAGATGCCGACGACCGCCGCCGTGATGCCGAGCGGGAACATCGAGCTGAACGGCAGCTTGTACAGGGTGTCGGTGAGCCCGATCGCCTCGGCGGCGGCGCCGTCCTGGACCGCCTCCTGCCTGATGACGCGGTGTTCGGGAATGAACGCCTTGTCGACGACGACGTCCTTGCTGCCGGTACCCGCAAGCCCGACCACGTCCCACGTACCGTCGATGATCTCGTAGTCCGAGCGGGGCAGCACGACGTGCAGCACGGTGATGGGCCCGGCGGGCTTCCCCTTGCCGTCGCCCAGGAGCGCGCCGAGGAAGTCCCACTGACAGTGGTCGCTGCCCGAGGAGAACGGCCAGCGTCCGCTGAGGACATAGCCGCCTTCCACCGGGTCGGCGATGCCGTTGGGCATGTAGGGCGAGGCGATCCAGGTGTCGGGGTTCTCGTCCCAGACCTCGTGTGCGAGGCGGGGGTCCATCTGGGCCAGCTCCCAGGGGTGCACCCCGACGACCCCGCTGACCCAGCCCGCGGCACCGTCGTACCGGGCGACCGCCATCACCGCTTCGGCGAAGTCCCGGGGATGGGCGCCGAATCCGCCGTACTCCTTGGGCTGCAGAAGCCGGATGACCCCTGCGGACTTGAGCAGTTCGACGGTCCGGTCGCTCAGCTTGCCGAGTGACTCGTTCTCGTCGGCGAGTGCGGCCAGTTCGGAACCCAGCTCCTCGACACGACCGACCACTTCATGCGTCACGCCGCACACCTCCTGGTGACAGTTCCATCGCATGCGCCGCGCGTCCCGGCGGCGGGATGTCCTCAGTGTCGGGATACGGCCCAGGGCCCGCTGGGCGCTTTCCGCTGACCGGGACAGTCCCGCGTCAGCGGGTCACGCGGGGTCGCAGCGCGGTGGTGGAGCGGCCCTTGAGGGCGGAGAGCCATACGCCGGCGCCGTAGGCGAGGTCGTCGAGCCGCCGGGCGACGCCGTACCGGAGGGGGTCGAGCGAGTCGTCCCCGCGCCGATACTCAAGTGCGATATCGGCCAAGGCGGCGACCGCCGCGGCCCGGCGCATCCGGCGGGACACCAGGCAGCCGACGGCGGTGAGCGGCCACCAGTGCCGGGTGAGCAGCGCGGAGGTCTGTGCCAGGGTGGCGACGGCGCCGTTGCCCGCGAGCGGGACGGCCAGCCGGTACGGATGCCGGGTGCCGTCGAACTTACGGCCGATGCGCAGGACGACGCCCCCGAGGACGGCCCCCGCGACCGGCACCGACCAGCGCCGTTGGGCGAGCAGCGCGCCGGCGAACACCGCGCTCCAGGGCGCGAACACGGCGGGCGCGATGTGCTGAGGGTGCCGCCGGGCAAGAGGCTGCGCCCCGGTCCCGTACACGGCCTTGCGCACGAACCAGTCCCCCACACGCGTCCGATGCTCGTGCGAGGCCCTGACCGCGGGCTCGTAACGCACCCGCAGCCCCGCCCCGACGAGCCGCCAGCAAAGATCGACGTCCTCCCCGACCCGCATCCGCTCATCGAACCCGCGCACGTCCCGCAGGGCGTCGACTCGCGCCACCGCACAGGCGGTCGGCGCCCACGAGACGGGTGTACCGGGCCGCACCGGAGCCGGATGGGCGCCGAGATCAAGGGAGGACCGGGTGTTCTCGTACCGCTCGATCCAGGTCGTGGCGGCGCCGGTCAGTCCGGTGATGCGGGGCACGGCCATGGCGACCCGGGGATCGGCGAAATGCCGGAGCAGGGTCGGCACGGTCTCGGGGTCGAGCACGATGTCGGAGTCGGCGAAGACCACGTACGGCGTGGTCACGAGCCGCAGCCCGGCGTTGCGCGCGCCGCCGGGCCCGACGTTCGCGCGGAGGGCGACCAGCCGGGCCCCGTACCGAGCGGCGACGGCCGACACGGGCGCGGGGTTCCGCGAGGCGTCATCGACCACGATCACGGAAGGGCCGACGCCAACACTCCGCAGCAACCGCTCCAGCTGACGCGGACGATCACGGACCGGGATCACGACGGTGTACCGGGGGTCGGAGGGCACGGGTAGCGAGTGGACGACGGGATGGGCAAGGCCACAGTCGATCAGCCGCTCGGCGAGAACCGCACTCGCCGCGTCCCGCACAGGAACCGTCCGCCCGACGAGAAGCTTGCGGGCACGCGGCGTCAGCCGCAGCAGCCGGGTGGGAAACCCCCCGACGAGAGCACGCCCTCCGTCGACGACCCGGGTATGCCGATCGAACACCACAACGACGCCCGCGCCGACGGGGAGTGTCATCGGCGTACGGCCCCGGGTCGGCGGACCGGGGCGGCGAGGCTGCCACAGCCACCGACGATCCACCGGCCCACGGCCGACACCATGACGCACGGGGTCGCCGGAAGCCCACTACCCAGGCGAGGAGCCGCCCCGGCCCGCGGGCCGGATCGGAACGACGCCCCCGCTCGCCGACCGACATCGCGCCGCCCCGGCGAACGAAGGCCGACACCATCGCGCGCCTCCCCGCCGAAAACCCACCCGCCCGGACAACCCACCCACCGACCGACAACACTCCCGACGCAAAGCCTCATCGGCGCACCATCCCGGACCGTCGGGCCGGATCGACGAGGCGCCCCCGCCCGTCGACCGTCCACGCGCCGATGCGGCGAGCCGTCGCCGACACCATCGCGTCCAGCGTCCGGCGGCCCTCCTCCGCCGAGGCTCCGGCCGGGTCGCCGAGGACGCCGGTGGGTGAGAGGGCGCGGACTCCGTGGGTCATGAGGTCCGGCAGGAGGTCGGGCAGGGGGCGGGTGTCGCCCGCGACGGCGGCGTCGAGCCGTACGCGGTCCGGGGCCAGGTGCAGCATCAGGGAGGTCTCCGTGCGGCCGGCGTGGGCGTCGCCGCCGGGTGTCTCGCAGGCGGTCCAGGCGATGTCGTGGCCCTCGGCGCGGAGTTGGCCGAGGGCCGTGTCGAGGGTGGTGGTGTTGCCGCCGTGGCCGTTGACGAACACGACCCGGCCCGCCCACAGGGAGAAGGAGCGCGTCAGCTCTACGACCACCGCCCGCAGCGCCTCGTGCCCGATCGAGACGGTCCCCGGGAAGTGCGCGTGTTCGCCGCTCGCTCCGTACGTGATCGGCGGTGCCACCCACGACTCGGGCAGGGTCTCCGCCGTGCGCTGTACGACGGCACGCGCGACGACGGTGTCCGTGTCGAGCGGCAGATGCGGACCGTGCTGCTCGGTGGACCCGACCGGGACGAGGACCAGCGCCCCGGACGGTACGGCGGGCCAGACGGCGTCGGCCAGGACGTACGCCGTCATGGTCAGACGACCGGGGCGGTCGGGGTGGACTGTGCTGCGCCGCCGCCCAGGGTCAGGGGGAAGCCCGGCGGGATCACCAGGTCCTCGGGCGACAGGTCGTGGACAGAGGAGTGGCCGAGGCCCAGTACGGCCGAGTCGAGGCCGCCGCGCAGGATGTCGAGCACGTTTTCCACGCCTGCTTGTCCGTTGGCCGCCAGGCCCCACAGGTAGGCGCGGCCGATCAGGACCGCGCGGGCGCCGAGGGCAAGGGCCTTCGCGACGTCGCTGCCGCGCCGGATGCCGCCGTCCAGGAGGACTTCGACCTGGTCACCGACCGCCTCCGCGATGGACGGGAGCACGCGGATGGTGGCCGGGGTGGTGTCCAGGTTGTTGCCGCCGTGGTTGGACACGGACAGGGCCGTCACCCCGGCGTCGACCGCCCGTCTGGCGTCGTCGACCCTGGTCACGCCCTTGAGCAGGAAGGGCCCGCCCCACTCCGCACGCAGCCACTTGACGTCGTCCCAGGTCGGCGGCGCGGTCTGCATCCACTCGCCGTAGGCGCCGAAGAAGGTGGGCGACGCGCCGCCGGGGGCGCGCAGGTTGGGCACGGTGAGGTCGGGAAGGCGGCCGGACCGGGCGTACTGCCAGAGCCACCCGGGCCGGGGCAGTACGTCGGGGGCGAACCGCAGCGCGGTCCGGAGGTCGAGCTTCTCCGGGATGGACGGGCTCCCCCAGTCGCGGCCGTGGGAGAACGACCAGTCCAGGGTGACGATGAGGGCCTTGGCGCCGGCGGCACGGGCCCGGTCCATCCGCTGGACCATCGTGTCGCGCGTGCCGCTCCAGTACAGCTGGTAGAAGAGGTCCGGCTGGGCGTCGGAGACCTCCTCCACCGGCTTGCTCGCGAACGAGCTGAGGCTCATGATGACGCCCCGGTTCGCGGCGGCCCTGGCGACGGCCACCTCCCCGTCCGGGTGGACCGCCTGTACCCCGGTCGGCGAGATGAGCACGGGCAGCGAGGTGGGCACGCCCAGGACGGTCGTCGACAGGTCGCGCTCGGCGTGGTGGCCCACGACCCGTGGGGCGAAGCCCAGTTCGGCGAAGGCCGCGAGGTTGGCGTCGATCGTACGACCGCGCTCGGAGCCCGCCACGAGCGCGCCGTAGACCGACTTCGGCAGCCGCCTCTTGGCCCGGCGCTGCGCCTCGGCGACCGTCTCGAACCAGGGGTTCCTAGGCATGTGCCGTGTCCTTTCCGGTGGGCGTCAAGTCCAGCCCGGCGAGCGGGTGTTCGGCGCAGTCACTCACCGGCGGCCTGGCTGGTGACCCGCCCGGCTCCCGGCGGGTGAGGACGAGATCCACCGTCGTCGTCCTGCTCCTGCGGGAGTGGTCCCCGGACGGCTTGGGCACCCCGGTTCCGTCGCGCTGGGCCAGCAGCTGTTCGCCGTATCCCTGGACGCACTCGGGGTCGGGCCCGTCCAGCGGCAGCCCGGTGAAGAACTTGGCGGCCATGCAGCCGCCCTTGCAGGTGTCGTAGAAGGCGCAGGACGCGCAGGCCCCGCCGTGCTGCGGGGTCCGCAGCCGCCGGAACAGCTCGGAGTCGCGCCAGACTCCCGAAAAGCCGCCCGGCGTACGGACGTTGCCCGCGAGGAACTCGTCGTGGATGGCGAACGGGCAGGCGTACACGTCGCCGACCGGGTCGATCAGACAGACGACGCGTCCGGCACCGCACAGGTTGAGGCCGGGCAACGCCTCGCCGTACGCGGAGAGATGGAAGAAGGAGTCCCCGGTCAGCACCTTCTCGCCATGGGCCAACAGCCAGTCGTACAGCTCGCGTTGCTGCGCCGCCGTCGGATGCAGCTCGTCCCAGACGTCGGCGCCGCGTCCGGAGGGCCGCAGCCGGGTCAGGCGCAGTTGGGCGCCGAAGCGGTCGGCGAGGGCCTTGAAGGCGTCCAGCTGCGGGATGTTGTGCCGGGTGCAGACCACGGAGATCTTGAAGTTCCGCATTCCGGCGGCGGCGAGATTCTCCAGCGCCCGCATGGCCGTGGCGTACGAACCGGCCCCGCGCACCGCGTCGTTGACGTCGGCGGTCGCGCCGTCGAGGGAGATCTGGACGTCCACGTAGTCGTTGCGGGCCAGGCGTGCGGCGGCGTCGGGGGTGATGCGGACGCCGTTGGTGGAGAACTTGACGCCCACGTGGTGTGCCGTGGCGTAGTCCAGGAGTTCCCAGAAGTCGGCGCGCACGGTCGGCTCGCCGCCGCCGATGTTGACGTAGAAGACCTGCATGGCCTCCAGTTCGTCGATGACGGCCTTGGCCTCGGCGGTGCTCAGCTCACGCGGGTCGCGCCTGCCGGAGCTGGACAGACAGTGGGAGCAGGCCAGGTTGCAGGCGTAGGTCAGCTCCCAGGTGAGGCAGATCGGCGCGTCGAGCCCCTGCTCGAACAGGTCGACCAGCGGCGGTGACGTGGGCGCGGTCATGGAGTCGGTCATGGGGTCCTTCCGACGACCATCGATGACTGGACGAGAACGGCCAACGCACGCCCGTAGCGCGGGAGTTCGTTCTCGCCGAGGCCCGCGGCCAGACAGGCGGCGCGGGCCGTGGGCGCGTCCCCGAGGGCCTGGACGACGGCCAGCAGACGACGGTCCTTGAGGAACGAGAGCTTGCGGGTCCCGAAGTGGTAGAGCAGCGCCCCGAAGGGTTCGGGGCGCACGGAGACCTGCGGATGCAGGTCCCAGGCACGGTCGAGGTCCATGACGACCGTCGCGGAGTCCGTCGCGGTCATGGCGGGGCCTAGTAGACGCCGCACATGCCGTCGATGGAGACCTCTTCGATCAGGTCGTCCGCCTCGATCAGCGACTGTTCGTCTGCGTTCTCCTCGTCCTGGATCTCGGTGGCCGGGACGGACGAGGTGGCGTGAAGCTGGCTCATGCGACTCTCCTTGGCAACGCTCCCATCGGACCCCTGGAGACTAATGGCACCAAGTGCCGAAAGTGAAGAGTCCGTACCGATGCACCCCGATGTCATAGTGATAGGGGCCGGCGGCAGCGGTTCGGCACTCGCGGCCCGGCTGACCGAGGACCCCGAACGGACCGTGCTGGTACTGGAGTCCGGCCCGGTGCCGGGCCAACTCTCGGCGTTCCCACCGGAGTTGCTGGACGCACGGCTCGTGCCCGGCGCCCAGCCCGGGAACCCCGCGGTCCAGCCGTACCCGGCGCACCTCACACCCCACCGGCCGTACACGGTCGTCCGGGGCCGCTTCCTCGGCGGCTCGACCACCGTCAACGGCGGGTACTTCGTCCGGGCCCGGCGCGAGGACTTCGACCGGTGGTCGACGGCGGGCGGTGCGGCCTGGTCGTACGACGGCGTACTGCCGTTCCTCCGGGCCCTGGAGACCGACCTCGACCACGGCGCCGACGAGTCGCACGGGGCGAACGGCCCGGTCCGGGTCCGGCGTACGGATCTACGGCACCCCGCAGCAGCCGCGTTCCGGGAGGCGGCCCACCACCTGGGCTTTCCCGCGGAGCCGGACAAGAACGCCCAGCAGGCACCGGGATTCGGCCCGGTCCCGAGCAACACGGTCGACGGGGTACGCCTCAACACCGGCGTCAGCTATCTGTTGCCGGCACTCGACCGGCCCAACCTGACGGTGAGGGGCGGGAGTACGGTCCACCGGATCATCGTGGAGCACGGCCGCGCGACCGGCGTGACAGTCGAGCACGAGGGACGTATCGAGACCGTGAAGTGCGGCGAAGTCGTCCTGTGCGCAGGGGCGTTGCGCTCCCCGCATCTGCTCCACCTCTCGGGCATCGGCCCGCGCGACGACCTGGACCGTCTCGGCATCCCCGTCGTCCGGGACGCCCCCGCCGTCGGGGTCCGGTTCGGCGATCACCCCCAGGTCGTACTGGAGTGGACGCCCCGCTCCCCCCTCCCGGAACCGGCCGACTCCTGGCTCGGCGGCGCCCTGCACCTGCCGTCGTCGGACGGCGCCCATCCGGACGGCGACCTGGAGATCCTTCAGTCACTCGTCCCCCTGCCCGGCCTGACCGGCGGCACGGTGACCGTCCCGGGCGAGCCGCTGGCCCCCCTCGCGTTCCTCGTGTCGGTCCAGTCCCCCGCCCTCGGGGGCCGCATGCGCACCCGCTCCGCCGACCCGGCCGTACCCCCGCGCCTCGACTACAACTACCTGCGCACCCCCGAGGACAGCCGCCGGATGCGCGAGGCGATCCGCACGACCGCCGCGCTGCTCGCCACCCCCGCCTTCGACAAGGTGTCCGCAGGACTGGTGGACCCGGCCCCCGAGACACTGGACGACGACCGCTCACTCGACACCTGGATCCACGCCCACCTGGGCACGTCCCACCACACCTGCGCCACGGTCCCGATGGGCCCCGCGGTCGACCCGTACGGCAGGGTCCACGGCGTCCGCGCCCTGCGGGTCGCGGACACCTCGATCCTGCCGTCGGCTCCCCTGCGGGGCCCGGCGGCGACGGCGGTCCTCATCGGCGAGCTGATCGGAGCGGCGATGCGGTGAGCTCCGCTGGTTGGGCGGTTCTTCGTCTGCGGGCCGGTGGGGGCTGGTCGCGCAGTTCCCCGCGCCCCTAAAAGACCTGGCCCTGCGGGCCGAAAAGCACGGGGCGCAGCCCCTGCTTTTCAGGGGCGCGGGGAACTGCGCGAGCAACCCCCACCGGCCCGCAGCCAACGGAATCGGGACGGACGGGTCTTTGAGGGGCGCGGGGAACTGCGCGACCAGCCCCACCGGGCCCGCAGACGACATCAAACCCCGTCAAACCCCACCGCAAGCTGCCGCATCGCCTGATCCAACAGCCCCCCAAGACTGGCCTCCTCATCACTCAACCAGTGCTCATACGCGGCAATACACGCAGCCAACGCCGCATGCCCCAGCAACCGAGGCAGCAGATCGGAAACCGGCCGCCCCATCCGCCGCGCCGCGAACGCAGTGACATGCGCCCGCCACGTCGTGTATCGCACCGTCGAGTCCGCCTGAAGCGTCGGCACCCGCAAGATGAGCATCATCCGCTGCCGATGCCACGGCACCACCGCCGGATCGAAGCGATTGAACTCGACCACCGCACCACGCAACGCGTCCATCAGCGGAGCGTCCGGATCGGTCCCCGCCAGCAACTGCTCGAACCTCAGCAGCTGATCCTCGAAGTCGCCCCACACAAGGTCGTTCTTGGACGCGAAATAGCGGAAGAAGGTACGCCGGCCGATGCCGGCGGCCGCCGCGATGTCATCGACGGTCGTGGCGTCGAAGCCCTGCCGGGCGAACAGCTCGAACCCCAGCTGTTCGAGCGCGGCCCGCGAGGTCACCCTGGGCCGCCCCGTACGGCTCACCCCCGCCGCTCCACCCGCCACGCTCTCCCGCCGTCCCGTGTCAGCAACCACACCGCACATCATGCATCGGACGAGCCCCCGGACACCCCGCCCCGGCGGCAACGCGGGGAATCGGGGAATCATCGCAGGCCGACCACTGTTGTCGGGCACAGCAGCGGCTGTACGGATCCCGTTGTACGAATCCCAAGGAGGCCGGGCGTGTACGGCGACCCAGAGACCATCCGCAAGATCCTGACCGAGGCGGGCGACACCTGGGCGATCGTGGGCCTGTCGTCGAACGAGCAGCGGGCCGCGTACGGCGTGGCCAAGGTCCTCCAGCGCCACGGCAAGCGGATCATCCCCGTCCATCCGAAGGCCGAGACGGTCCACGGCGAGCAGGGCTACGCCTCGCTGGCCGACATCCCCTCCGACATCGGCGTCGATGTCGTCGACGTGTTCGTGAACAGCGACCTCGCCGGTCCGGTCGCCGACGAGGCCGCCGCCATCGGCGCCAAGGCCGTCTGGTTCCAGCTCGGTGTGATCGACGAGGCGGCCTACGACCGCACCCGCGCCGCCGGGCTCGACATGGTCATGGACCGCTGCCCGGCGATCGAACTCGACTCCGCACGTTGATTCCTGTCCGTGCGCAAGCGGATGCGTATGCACATCCGCAGGACAGCGAGGCCATCGGGCCGGCGCTGCCCCTTCGGCCCGGCTCTCACAGCTCGGTCTTGGGGCTGCTGTTGCTGGGGTCCAGGAACAGTTTCCAGAGGGCGGTGATGAGGACGGCCCACTCCGACGCCTGGTTGTCGCCCCTCTGCTGCGCTATCCCCAGCAGGTCACTGTTGCTCGATTCGAACTCCGGGTTGTTGACGGGGGCGTCGTTGCTGTCGGGGCCGGGGGTCGTCGGCCCTTCGGCGGGCTGGTCGGCCAGTTCCTCGGCGGTGGGCGTCTCCTCCGTGACCTTCAGATCGGCGGCGCCAGCCGTCGGGTTGGGGCAGGTGATGGCGCCCCCGCTCTCCCGGCACACGGGGGCGGGCACGGGCATGGTCACGTCCGATGCGTTGGGACCCTCCAGGTACTGATAGAGGTGGAAGTCCGTGTAGTGGTTGGGGGTGTAGAAGATGAAGCCGTTGACGTTGTCCCGGACGATCCGCTCGTCACCGCGATTCGTGCCCCGGGTCGGCCGGATGTCGATGTCGTACTCGAGCAGCTGCGGCTCCTGCGTCCCGGGGATGTTCCGGATGAACTCGGTGAGATCCCCGGACGCGGCGTCGAGGAAGAAGCCTCCGCGCATGATGAAGCCGACCCGGTTCGTCGCCGAGTTCGTGGGGTCGTTGGGGTCGGACATGTCGATCCGGTCGGTCCGCCTGCCGAAGGGGAAGCCCCGGCTCATCCAGTAGGCGATCGCGGTGTCCAGCTTCTCCGTCGGGAACTGGAAGACCTTGCCGTCGTCGACGGCGGCGCTCGCCCGCTGTCCCTGCGACGTGACGAACCACGTTCCGCCGCCCAGCAGTGTCGCCACGGCGAGGAAGACCGCCAGGAACTTCCCGCTGAGCAACCGGGATCGCCGCTTGTGCGCACGTACGCCGGACGCCCGTCCAGCGTCGGGCGGTGGGGTCATGTCCATTGCTTGCTCCCTGGATCGCGATCTTGTTGACCGTGGTCTCGACGGCCGCGCCGGCTCCGCGAGGCATCACTTGAATCACAGCAACCCCACAGGCCACATACTCGGAGACGGAGCGCTTCCGGGGCCAGGGTCATTTGTCCCAACCGCCGAGTAAATCTCGAGGTGTTGCCGGACGTGTGAGATGGGCCTGGGCATGGTCCGCCCCGGCGGCGCGGTCAGCCGGGTCGGTGTACCGCAGCACGGCGAGGTCCCCTTCGGCGGCGGTCACCGACTGGGAGCGGCGGACGTTCCGATGCTCGCCGTCGCCATGGTCGCCGACGCCGGCGTCGTCACCGGTCCCGGCCGCGCGAAGCGGTCGCCCTCACCCACAGCCAGGGCGTCGCTCCTGCTGCGAGCTACGCGGACACCGCGACCACGTGCTTGCCGACGACGCCGCCGCGCTCGAACGCCTGATGCGCCGCGGCGATGTCCGCGAACGGGTACACGCTGTCGACCACCGGGCGCAGCGCACCCGAAGTGACATGGCCGGCCACGTCACGCAGCACGGCGGTGTCGGGGTTGGCGCTGAAGGTGCGGATGCGGCGGGAGCCGTGCACGCTGGACGCGGCGATCGCGGCCAGGGCACCGGCCGACAGTCCGACGGTGACCATCCGGCCCCCCTTGGCCAACCGGCTCCGGTAGCAGTGCAGTTCCGAGCCGACGGTGTCGACTACGACGTCGAACGGCCCGATCCGGTCCGAGGTGGTGGAGCCGTAGTCCAGCACTTCGTCGGCGCCGAGTTCCGCGAGGATCGGGGCATGGCGGTCGCGGGCCAGCGCGGTCACGTGACAGCCCAGCGCGTGTGCCAGCTGTACGGCGGCCGTGCCGACGCCGCCGGCCGCGCCCCGGACCAGGACCCTCTCCCCGCTCACCGCGTGCACGCTGTCCCGCAGCGCGATCAGCGCCGTGGCTCCCGTGACGACCAGGGAGGCCGCTTCGACCGGCGAGATGTTCACCGGGGCATGCGCGACGCGGTCCGCGGACACCACGACGTACTCGGCCGCTCCACCGGTGGTGTGCCGCTGCCGGGGATGCACCATGCCCCACACCCGGTCCCCGACCCGGTGACCCGCGACATCGGCGCCGGTCTCGACGACGGTGCCCGCGAAGTCCAGGCCCACACCGATCGGGAACCGCCGCCCCGACACCATCTTCAGCTCCCCCGCGCGGACGATCACGTCATGCCCGTTCACGCTGGACGCCTCGACCGCCACCAGGACTTCGCCGGCTCCGGGCGCGGGACGTTCGACGTCATTGACCCGCAAGACATCCGCAGCACCGAAACTCGTGATCTGAACGGCCTTCATGTCGCTGTCCTTCCGTGACCCGCTGTGTGGTTGATCCGATGCTGGACCCTCCACGCGGCATCACGGTCGTTCCCCTTTTCCTGGGTCCGCCAGACCCACCCTCACCAGACGCGTCGGCGGCATACTGACGCCGTGACCGATGCCCCCTTCGTCATGAGCGATGACCCCAGGCGCGAACTCGCCGAGTTCCTGCGCACCCGCCGAACCCGCCTGCGCCCGCAGGACGTCGGCCTGGAACCCGGCCCGAGGCGACGAGTCGCCGGGCTGCGGCGGGAGGAGCTGGCCCTGCTGGCCGGAGTGAGTTCGGACTACTACCAGCGCATGGAGCAGGGACGCGACGTACGGCCCTCGGAGCAGGTCCTGGACGCCCTCGCGCGCGCCCTCAACTTCTCCGCCGAGGAGTCCCGGTATCTGCACAGTCTCGCCGCCGCCGCACGCACCCCGGCCCGCAGCCCGCGTCCGTACGTGCCGGAGGAGGTCCCGGACACCACCCTGCGACTGCTGCGCACGATGCCCTCGCCCGCTCTCGTCGTCGGCAGTTTCCTGGACGTGCTGGCCTGGAGCCCGCTCGCCGGCGCCCTGCTGGGCGACTTCACGCACCAGCCCCCAACGAGGCGAAACCTGCTGTCGCTGTTCCTGCATCCCGAGGCCGACCAGACCTGCCCGGACCGGGCAGCCACCGTCGCGGAGCTGATCGGAATGCTGCGGACACAGGTCGCCGCCGATCCAGGGAACCCGCGCGCCGTCGAGCTGGTGGGTGAACTCGCCGTCCACAGCGACGAGTTCGCCGCCCTGTGGGCCCGCCATGACGTCGAGGAAGCCATCCGCGGCCACATGCGCATCAACCACCCCCTGGTCGGCGAACTCAACCTCGACTGGGACGCCTACCCGATACCGGGCAACCCCGGCCCCGTGCTCATCGTCTGCACCGCCGCCGAGAACAGCCCCGACGCCGAACGACTCCAACTCCTCGCCGGCCTGCTGTCGCCTGGGCCGCGATCACAGTCGTGACCGCTCACCGGACGACGCACGGCCTGCTCAGGGAGAACAGCTGTTCCCTGCCCGTTCCTCAGGAAGGTGCCCGGAGCGCGTCCACCGGTTCCATCCGGGCCGCGCGCAGCGACGGGTAGAGACCGGCGAGCAGGCCGACGAGGGCCCCGGCGAGCGGGGCGCCGAGGGCGAGGTTCAGGTCCAGGACCGGGGTCCATTCCTTGAAGACGGCGACACACACCACGACTGCGATGCCCAGGGCCGCGCCGACGATGCCCCCGAGGAGGCCGATCGTCGTCGACTCGAGGAGGAACTGGCCGGCCACCTGCCGTCGCGAGGCACCCAGCGCCCGCCGCAGCCCGATTTCGCCGACCCTTTCCATCACCGTCACCAGGGTGACGTTGGCGATGCCGATCGCGCCCACCACCAGCGAGACCAGGCCGAGGACGAGGAAGAGGCCGTTGACGTCGTTCTGGACACCGTCGCGGGCCTTGGACAGGTCCGGCGGCGCCGCCACGGCGAGGGAGTTCCGCTGTCCGGGGGCCAGGGCGATCGGGGCCTGGCGCGCCACCTGCCGGGCCGCGCCGAGCGCGGTGTTGATGAGCACCTGGGTGACGTCCTCCAGGCCGAGGCGGTCCGCGGCGGTGGTGGGCGGGAGTATCACCGCGGTGGACAGGCGCTGCTCGCGCTTCACACCGCCGAGGATGCCGATGACGGTGTACGACTGGCCCTGGAAGAAGACCGCCGGGGAGTCCTGCACCCGGCTGATGCCGAGCAACCGTGCCGCCTGGTCGCCGAGGACCGCCACCTGGGCGTGCCGGGCGATGTCGCCGGCGTCGTAGAACCGTCCCGAGGTCATCGCGCCGCGTACGCCGGCGGGCAGGCCTGCCGAGGCGGCCACCACGGCCAGGGTCTGGCCGGAGACGTCGCCGGGCGCCTTCACGTCGTTGGACCGCACCTGGACGCTGTTGGTCAGCGGGGAGTCGGCGAGGGCGGCGGCCGAGTCCACACCGGCCAGCCGCCGGACCGCGTCGATCCCCGACCAGTCCACCAGCGGCTCGTCGTCCGAACCGGCCGGCACGGGCGGCACGGTCACGGTCACCGAGGTCGCGGTGAGCGCGTCGAACCGGCCGACGATCTGGTTGCCGGCCGTGGAGGCCACCCCGATGGTGATGACCAGCGTGGTGATGCCGAGCACGGTGCCGAGTGTGGTCAGGGCGGACCGTACGGGGCGGGCCATGACGCCCGCGAGAGCTTCCGTCCACAGGTCACGCGGGTCCATCCAGGGGCGTTCGACACGTGCCCCGGCCCCGGCCGATGCGGGTTTCACTCGGTCTCCAGGGTGAGGCGGCCGTCGGTGATGCGGACACGCTGGCCCGCGCGGCGACTGACCGTCTCGTCGTGGGTGATGAGCACCAGGGTCATGCCCTGGGCGCACAGGTCGTCGAAGAGTTCCAGTACGGAGAGGGTGTTCTCGCTGTCCAGGTTGCCGGTCGGCTCGTCGCAGAGCAGCAGCGCGGGATCGCTGATCAACGCCCGTGCGATGGCGACGCGTTGGCGTTCGCCGCCGGAGAGCCGGTCGGGTCTGAAGCCCGACCGGTGCCCGAGCCCGACCCGCTCCAGCGCCTCCCGGGCGCGGGCGAGCCGGGTACCGCGCCCGAGTCCCGGGCGTGGCCTGCGGTACGCCTCGGCCAGCATGACGTTCTCGTCGACGGTGCGGTACGGGAGGAGGTGGAAGGACTGGAACACGAAGCCGATGCGGCTGCCGCGCAGCGCGGTGCGTTCGAGGTCGCCGAGCCCGGTGGTCTCGACGCCGTCGAGCCGGTAGGTACCAGAGGTGGGCCGGTCGAGCAGGCCCAGCGTGTTGAGCAGCGTCGACTTCCCCGAGCCGGAAGGGCCGACGATCGAGAGGTGCTCGCCGCGCCGAACGGTCAGATTCACGCCGCGCAGTGCGTGCACCGGGGGCTCGGAGTCGAAGGTCCGCTCCACACCGGTGAGTTGGATGACGGCGTCGACATCGGCGGGGCCAGGGACGACGTCGGCATCGGCATCGGCAGGGCCGGGGACGGCGGGAGCGAGCCCGGGACCGGGGGCCGAGGTCACTCGCCCACCACCACCTTGTCGCCCTGCTCCAGCGTGCCGCTGGTCGCCTTCACCTCGACCAGACCGGCCGCGGAGAGCCCGACGGTGACATGGACGTCGCTCAGCCTGCCGCCGCGCTCGACCTGCACCCGTACCTTTCCGTCGGACGAGGTACGGATCGCGGCGAGCGGCACGACCAGCACCTTGCCGTCCGAGGCCCCGATCTTGATGGTCACCTTCACCGCGGCCTCGGCCTCGTCGGCCAGTTCGCCGGAGTCGGGCACGGAGATCCGCAGCTGGACCGGGGCCGAGGAGCCGGTGGCGGAGGTGCCGGAGGCTTCGTCCTCGGTGCCCTCCGCCGCCGTCCCCCCGGCTCCCTCGCTGTCCTCGCCCGAGCCCGTCGCCCCCGTCGTCGAGGACGTGGCGTCGGCGCCGAGGGCCGACACCGTACCCGCCGCCTTCTTGCCGTCCGTCGTCGTCAGCTCGACGGCCATGCCCTTCCTCAGCAGTTCGGCGTCCGCGCCGGGGACGACCGCCTGCACCTCCAGGTCGGAGCTGGTCACGGTGCCGATCGGACCGGACGCGGTGTCCCCTGTCTTCACGGTCACCTTGTTCAGCCGTACGGGCAGCTTCGGGAAGAAGACGACCTCACCGGCCGGGACCTTCGTCCCGTAGGAGGCCTGGAAGGTGCTGAGCGCGGCGTTCGCCATGTCCAGCGACTTCCTCGCGGATTCGATCTGTAGTAGGTGGATCTGCGCGTCGGTGCTGGACTGCGGGTTCGGCGAGCCCGTACTGGCGTTCGCCCCCGCCCCTGTCTCCGTGCCGCCGCTGCCGGCACTCGCGCTGTCGGTCGTGAGCAGCGTCTGCTGGGCGGCGGACACCGCCTGCTGCAACTGGCCCAGTTGCTGCTCGTCGTCCGCGCTGGGCTTCTGCGCCTCGTACCCCTTGCTCGTGTACCAGCTGGTGACCGCCGCCGCGGTGCCCTGGCGGTAGGTGCCGCTGATCGACCCGGGATCGAAGCCGAGCCGCCGCAACGCCCTCTGGAGCTGGTTCACATCGTCGCCGGAGGCGCCCGGGCCCAACGCGCGGTACATCGGTACGGAGCCGCTCAGCGCGAACACCGGACGGCCGTTGACCGTCATCAGTACGTCGCCCTCCTTGACCTTGGTACCGGCGACCGGTGCCTTGGTGATCCGCTGCTCCGCGCCCTCGCCGCCCGCGGACGCGGCCGCACCGGTGCCGACGGCGCCGGCCAGCGCGAGCGGACGCGGCGAGGCGAACTCGACGGACCCCGACGCCACCACGGTCGCGGTGAGGGACTGCCGCTGGACGGCCACGGTCACCGGGCCGGCCTTCGGCGCGGTGTGCGCGGCGGCGGCGTCGGCGGGCGAGCGCACCTGCGTACCGGCGATCCATCCGCCCGCGCCGACCAGGACCACCGCGCCGACCAGCGCGCCCAGTTGCTTACGGCTGCTGAGTCGGCTCATGCGTTGTCTCCGTAGTACGGGTGGGCCTTCTCCTTGGGGAAGTACGCGGCCCGGAACTTCTTGCCGCACTCCAGGTCCTTCAGGGAGATGCCGATCTCCTTGGTGAGCAGCGGCAGCGCCTCTTCCTTGCTCATGCTGAAGTGGTTGTCCGGAACGTTCTGCTCCAGCCGCACCATGTCGGACATGCCGGTCGGCTGGGTGGTGCTGACCGGGATGCCCTGCGCTTTCAGGCAGGCGGCGAAGTCCTGTGCGAGCTGCACCAGTTGGGCGTCGCCGTTGAGCTCGAGACCGTTCGCGCGGTTCGCCTCCGCCTTGGCGTTCTCCGCCTTTTTCTGCTCGGCGGCGCTCAGCGCGTGTCCGTTCACGGCTGTCGACGCCTTGAGTTCGCAGCCGCCGATCTTCTCGTCCGCCTTGGACTCGGCCTGGGGGCCCGCCAGCGCCTCCTGGTACGCCTTCTGCTGGGCGGGGGTGAGCCCCTTCTCGTCGTCGTCGGCGACGGCGTCGGTCCGCTTTTGTCCCGCCTTCCCTCCGGGGTTGCTGAAGGGGGCATTGGGGTCGTCGGGGTAGACGGCGGCGGCGTAGTTGCCGAACCCGTATTTCTCCCGGGACTTCTTCGCCGCCGCGTAGTCCTCCGCGTCCAGCCCGGCGAAGGAGTCGTCGCCGCTCGCCGTCACCACGTGCGGTGTGTAGGTGAAGCCCTGCTTCTTCATACAGGCCGCGATGGTGTTCTCCGTGATGTACAGCTTCTTGGTGTCGTCGTCCGCGCCGGACGGGACGGTGAGCTGCACCGCCCCGTCGGCGTTCGTCGTACTGTCGTTCGCCGCGTTCGCTTCGCTGCCGCCCGACGAACCGGAGCTCGCGCCGGTCTTGTCGTCCGAACCGCCGCAGGCGGCCAGGAGCGGCAGCAGGCCGATCGCCAGGACGGTGGCCACGGAGACACGGAGCCTCTTGGGCATGTTCGGGTGTGTGTTCATGGTGGATCAGGCTGGCCCCGCGGTGTGATGGGAACTGGCCCGGAGTGTGATCAAACGGCAACAGCCGATGCCGCGGCGACAGGACGCCGGGTCCGCACTCCCGCCCGCGAGTATGTGATCGTCCGGTAACAGCACCGGCCCGGCCTGGTGTTGTACGGATACTGAGCACATGCCACGTGTCCTGCTCATCGAAGACGACCGCGCCGTTCGTGAGGGTGTCCAACTCGCGCTGCGCCGCCAGGGGCACGACGTCGCCGCCGCCGGGACGGGCGAGGACGGGCTGGATCAGCTGCGGTCGTTCCGGCCGGACGTCGTCGTCCTCGATCTGATGCTGCCCGGCATGTCCGGGCTCGACGTGTGCCGCCGGATCCGCGGGGCCGACGACCAGGTTCCGATCATCATGGCGACGGCCCGGGGCGACGACGTGGACATCGTGGTCGGACTCGAAGCGGGAGCCGACGACTACGTCGTCAAGCCCGTCCAGGCCCGCGTCCTCGAAGCCCGTATCCGTGCCGTCCTGCGCCGGGTCGGCGGCACATCCGCCGACGGAGCCGCGCCGAAGACCGAGACGCACGGGGAACTGGCCATCGACCGGGCCGCGCTGACCGTCACCCACCAGGGCGCACCAGTCGCCCTCGCCCCCTCCGAACTACGGCTCCTGCTGACCCTCTCCGCCTCGCCCGGTCAGGTGTTCAGCCGGCAGCAGCTCCTGGAAGCCGTCTGGGAACACAGCTACCACGGTGACTCACGGCTGGTGGACGCCTGCGTCAAACGGCTGCGCACCAAGATGGGCGAGCCCTCTGGACAGCCGCGCTACATACAGACAGTGCGCGGCTTCGGCTACCAGTTCAGAACCCGGTGAAGGCGCCCCCGCCGCTGCGCGGCCTGCGCGTCCGACTGCTGGTGGCCTTCCTGCTGGTCGCCGGAGTCGCCACCCTGACCACCGGCGCCCTGACATTCCGGGAAGCGCGCACGGGGGTGCTCCAGCAGAGCCAGGACGGAGTGATCGCGCAGTTCCGCGACCATGTCGGCACCCTCGCCGCCGACCTCGACTTTCCCCCGGACCAGAAGCAACTGGACGTGTTCGCACAGCAGTTGGCACGCTCCGAACCGTCGAAGGACTGGCGCGTGCTGGCCACCTACGGCGGCCTGAGCGCCACCTCAACACCACAGGACCCCTTCGAACAGCTGACGTCCGACCTGCGCGCCGCCGTGGCCTCCGACGGGAGCACCGTCTTCCAGCGGGTGACACGGCACGGCAGCCCCGCACTCGTCGTCGGCCTGCCGGTCACCTTCGGCACCGCGGAGCGGCCCACGTCCGACCCGTCCGGACTCGCCGTCTTCCTGACGGTCCCGCAGACCACCGAACAGGCCTACGTCCAGGCCCTGGTCCCCGCCATCGAGCGAGCCACCGTTCCCGCGCTGGTCCTGGCCGTCCTGCTCGCACTGCTGGCCGCCCGTGGCGTACTGCGGCCGGTACGCGAGCTGCGCCGGGCCACCCGCAGCATCGCCGAGGGCCACCTCGACACCCGGCTCGCCGTCAACGGCTCCGACGAACTCGCCGCCCTCTCCCACACCTTCAACGAGACCGCCGCCGCCCTGGAGGAGTCGGTGACCGAGCTGCGCCGCATGGAGGCACGCGCCCGCCGCTTCGCCGCCGACGTGTCGCACGAACTGCGCACCCCGCTGGCCGCCATGTCGGCGGTCACCGACATCCTCGACGAGGACGCGGCCCATCTCGATCCCGACACCGCCACGGCCGTACGGCTCATCAGCGGGGAAACCGTCAAGCTGGCCCGCCTGGTGGAGGACCTGATGGAGATCTCCCGCTTCGACGCGGGCGCGGCCGGTCTGCACCTGGACGAGATCGACCTCGCGGACTCCGTCCGGCGCACCCTCGCCTCCCGCGCCTGGCTGGACACGGTCGAGACCCGGCTTCCACCGCCGGGCACACTCCGCGGCAGCCTCGACCCGCGCCGCCTCGACGTGATCGTCGCCAACCTGGTCGGGAACGCCCTCCGCCACGGCGGACGCCCCGTACGGTTGCACGTCTACGGGTGGGAACACGCGGACGACGGCCGACGGGCGGTCATCGAGGTGCAGGACAGCGGACCCGGCATCCCGGAAGACGTCCTCCCCCATGTCTTCGACCGCTTCTACAAATCGGACACGGCCCGCACCAGGACCGAGGGCAGCGGCCTCGGACTCGCCATCACCGCGGAGAACGTCCACCTGCACGGCGGCACCATCCAGGCGGCGAACGGCCCGCACGGCGGCGCCGTCTTCACCGTGGAACTCCCCCTGCGACAGGACGAACCACCACCGGAACCGGCCGACCCGGCCGACCCGGCCGAGGGGAGCCATCCGTGAGCCCTGTCCACCGGGCCGCCCGGCCCGCGCTGCTTCTGCTCGCGGGTGTGCTCCTGCTCGGCGCCTGCGGCATCCCCACGACCGGTGTCGTGGGCTCGGGGGAGCCCGCCACTGGTATCCGGTCGACCACCACGCTCTACTTCACGGGCGAGGACGGCCTGGTCGCGGTCCCCCGCAGGCTCCCCCAGCGGCCCGACGTCGCGGCGGCCGTACGGCTGTTGTTCCAGGGCCCGACCAGATCCGAACTGAGCAGAGGTGTGGGCAGCCTGCTGCGGAAGCTGAAGAAGGATCCGACGGTCCGGACCGATGTCGCCAAGGTGTCGATCGAACTGCGCTTCGACGACCCGGCGGATTTCCCGGCGACCGTCAAGCCAATGGTCGGGGATGCCCTCACCCAGGTGGTCTGCACCGCCGCCGGCGCCCGCCACGCCGAAGACCCGGACGTCGTATCGGTGGAGGTGCTCATCACGGCCACCGTGAGAGGCACCAAGACCCAGTGGAGCGCCGAAGGCCACGACGCGACCTGCCCCGCATAGACCCGGAGATCCGCCACCTCGGCTGACGCGAACGAGCCCGGCCCACCGGTACGGACCGGTGGGCCGGGCTCGGGTGACACTGGGGCCGGTTCACCCCACGACATTCACTCCGCGGGCAGGACCGACGAGTGGTGGTTCTGGATGAGCCACTTGCCGCCGATCTTCTCGTACTCGTACGTGTAGCGCGCCTCGACCGTCGACTTCGCACCGGTCGTCGGGTCGGTGACGTGGAACTCGTAGAGCCCGGTGTCGATCGCCGAGTTGTCGTCGAGGATGTTGATGATCGTCTGGAGCTTCTCGCCCACCGGCTTCTTCTTCAGGAAGGTCACGAAGTAGTCCGCGATCTCGGCGTGCGTGGTGCGGATCTTCGGCGAGAGCGTAGGCAGGAGCACGGCGTTCGGCGCGTAGAGGGCGGTGACCTTCTCCGGGTCACCGGTCTGGAGCGTGGCGTTCCAGTGGTCGAAGAGACCCGCGATCTCCGCCTTGCTCGGCAGCGTGTTCTTCGGCTTCGACGTGTGGTGCTCGGGCGACGCGGCGCTGACACCGGCCGTGATGGTACCCGCGGCAACGAGCGCTGCGGCGGTGGCTATCGCGGCACGGCCGCGCAGGTGATGCTTCATCACAACTCCTGTTCGAGGGACTCCTGTTGGGGGCAGGAATGGTTGTCACTTTCACGGAGCCGCGGTAAAGGCCGGGCCATCACATGTCCTCTAAATGGACAAGGAAGTTCCAAATAACGGACAGCGATCATGCGGATACCGAGGGACAGAGCCGAAATCCCTCTCAATCACTCCAAATTCCTCTGCGAGTTGACCAAAGTTCGACTTTTCGGCGCCCTTACTGTGCAGCACCGCCGGATCGATTACGCCTGCGCAGCAGCAGAAGTCCGCCCGCGAGCGCGGTGATCCCGGTCGCGGCGGTCCAGGCGACGACATCCGTCGTACCGGTCGCGGCCAGGTCGTCGCCCGTGCCGCCCTGAGGAGTCGCGCCCCCACCCGGACTGGCACTCGGGGTCGCCCCAGCACCCGAATTCGCACTGGCACTGGCACTCGCACTGGCAGCAGGACTCGGACTCACGCCCGCCCCCACACTGTCGCTCGCACTGGCCCGGTCCCGGCTGAACGCCAGCGTCCCGAAGCCCAGTTGGTCGTAACCACCGCTGTTGGGCCCGTAGTCACCGCCACCGCCCTCGGGTGCCGCCTGGGCGGCGATACGGGTCAGATAGGTCGCCGACAGGCCCCGCCGCTTGGTGTAGTGGTTGGCGATCATGGCCCAGATCGGGCGGGTCATCGCCGGGTCCACGGCGGCGGCCGCGGTCGCGGTCTCGCTGCCCGACCAGCCGTTGATCGCGCCCTTCCTGCGGGTGTTCGCCGTGTACGGCACCTCGCCGCCCATGCTCCACTTGGCCACGTACTGGGCGCCCTTGAGGAACCGGCTGTCGTCGTAGCCGTACAGGTCGATGCCCTGGTTCCAGGCCATCTCGCAGACCGTGCCCATCAGACCGACGCCGAGCAGCGCGTGGCCCTGGTCGCGGCCGGCCTCGACCCACTCGGCGAGCCCCTGATCCTCGTACACGACCGGCATGGCGTTCTTGACCGAGCCCATGCCCGCGCCGTGCTTGAAGTACTCCACGGCCCGGTCGATCTTGGCGCGGTCGTCGCAGAGGATGCCGACGGCCAGGACGCAGGCGATCGCCGTGAGGTCCCAGTTGGCCCAGTAGTTGGTGACGACGGCGTCGTTGTGGTCCGCCAGGAAGTCCTCGCTGAGCGGGCAGAAGACGTCGAGCATCATCTTCTGGAAGCGGGCGAGGTCGAAGTGGGCGTGGTCGCGGACGAGTTCGGCCGCGTTGGCGAACTGGTACCCGTACAGACCCGCCGCGAGGAACCGGTCGGCGGAACCCTGCAACGAGGTCAGCTTCGCCGACCAGGCGTTCAGGATCGCGACGGCGGTGTCGCCGTACGCGCTCTCACCGGTGATGTGCCAGCGCAGGGCGTTCTGGTAGGCGGCGTGGATGTCGTTGTAGAGGATCACGTAGTTCTGCGGCGAGCCCGAGCCCCGGTAGACCGTGGCCTGCGGATTGGCCGTCCAGCCGCTCTGCGCGTGCCGGTTGGCGGTCAGCCGTGCGAAGCCCGCCGTGTACGGCGCCGCCCCGGCCTTCACCTTCTTCGCCATCCGGTCCAGATCCGTACGGGTGTGCAGCAGGCCCGGGTGTACGAGGCTCGCGCCGGCCGCCGTGGCCTGCGGGGCGGCGACGGTCGTACCGATGGCGACGGCGCCCGCCGTCACGCCGGTGAACTTCAGCATGCCGCGACGGCTGATCTGTGTGTTCAAAGCTGCGGTCCTTGATTTGGAGGGGGGTGAGGCGCGTACGGAGAGGAGACGCGCCTCAGGACCGCCGATAACGAAAAGTGCGGGTTACCCAACCAGGGCGAGCGGTCGACATAATGCTGGAGTGACCTTCGCCTCACCTCCCCCAGGCACGACGCCCAACTCCTCGTCCACGCAACGCTTTCCGGTCGTGATCGTGGGCGCCGGACCCGCCGGGCTCACCGTCGGGAACATCCTGCGGGCCGCCGGCATCGACTGTGTGGTGCTGGAGACGGAGAGCCGGGCGTTCATCGAACAGCACCCCCGGGCCGGATTCATCGAGGAGTGGGCGGTCCGCGCGCTCCAACAGCGGGGCCTGGCCGACACGTTGCTGGAGCGGGCCGGTACGCACACGAAGTGCGAGTTCCGCTTCGGCGGCCGACGCCACCGCTTCGAGTACGCCGAACTGTCGGGCCACCGCCACTTCGCCTATCCCCAGCCGCTGTTGGTGACGGACCTGGTGCGCGAGTACGCGGACGTACGCGGCGGCGACATCCGCTTCGGCGTCAAGGACGTCCTCGTCCACGACCTCGACACCGACCAGCCCTCGGTGTCGTACATCTCGGCCGAGACGGGCCAACGGGAGTACGTACAGGGCGAGTTCATCGCGGGCTGCGACGGCGCGCGCGGTGTGACCCGTACGGCGATCCCGGCGGCGCACGCCCGAGTCGCGCGGCACGACTACGGCATCGGCTGGCTGGCCCTGCTCGCCGAGGCGCCGCCGTCCAACGACTGCGTGATGTTCGGCATCCATCCGCGCGGCTTCGCCGGGCACATGGCCCGGGGTCCCGAGGTCACCCGCTACTACCTCGAGTGCCCGCCCGGCGACGACCCGGAGAACTGGCCGGACGACCGCGTCTGGGCCGAACTCCACGAAAGACTGAGCGCGTTGGGGGCGCCCCCGCTCAACGAGGGCCGCCTGATCGAGAAGCGTGTCCTCGACATGCACAACTACGTGGTGGAACCCATGCAGTTCGGTCGGCTGTTCCTGGCCGGCGACGCGGCTCATCTCACCGCGCCCATCGCCGCCAAGGGCATGAACCTCGCCCTGCACGACGCCTTCCTGCTCGGCGACGGACTCGTCGAGTACCTCACGAAGGGCGACCCGGACGCCCTGAACGGCTACTCGGACGCGTGTCTGCGCCGCGTCTGGCAGTACCAGGAGTTCTCCCTGTGGCTGTCGGACATCTACCACGGGGCGTCGTCGGGCGACCCGTTCCGCTCCGGCACGACCCTGGCCCGCCTCCGCCGCATCCTCAACTCCCCTGCGGCGGCAGCCGCGTTCGCCGACGTGTACATCGGCAGGGACGCCGACCACTGACACGGGCTCACCAGGCAGGCCACTGAGGTCAGTTGACGCCCAGCCCGAGCCCCTCCACCACCACCGCACTCGACAGTTCGGCGAACGCCTTCCCCGGCACGAGCAGCTTGCCGCGCCGACGACCACTCCCCACCAGCACCCAGGACAGGTCGACGACGGCCGAGTCGACCAACAGGGGCCAGGATTCCGGGAGTCCGATCGGTGTGATGCCCCCGTACTCCATCCCGCTCTCTCCGACGGCCGTGTCCATCGGCGCGAACGAGGCCTTGCGCGCGCCGAGTTGGCGACGCACCACCCCGTTCACATCGACCCGGGTGGTGGAGAGGACGAGACACGCGGCGAGGGTGGTCTCGCCGCCGCGCTTCCCGGCCACGACCACACAGTTCGCCGACTGCTCCAGCAGTTCCCGCCCGTAGTGCTGCACGAAGACGGCGGTGTCGGCCCACTCCGGGTCGGTGTCGACGTAAAGGATCTGGTCGGCGGAAGTGCTGCCGGCCCACCGGCGTACGGCGTCGGCGACCGGAGCGACGAGTTCGTCGAGGCAGTCGGGGGCCGGGGTCGCGGTGTCGAAGTCTCCGATGGGTGCACGCATGACGGCACGCTAACAGCCCCTGAGTGACCGCCGGCCGGACGGCTCAGCTCACGGGCGGGACCGACACAGACATCATCATCTCCAGCGGAACGGCGCCGTCATTGCCGTACGTATGCGGGACGTTGGCCTCGAAGGTGGCGCTCGCGCCCGCCGGGACCCGGTGCTCGACCCCGTCGACCGTGAGGGTCAGTTCGCCCGCCGTGACGTGGAGGATCTCGAACGTGCCCGCGGGGTGCGGGTCGGACGGGCTGCTCTCGCCGGGCATGAGCCGCCAGTCCCACAGCTCCAGTGGCCCCGGCGCCTCGGTGCCCGCGAGCAGCCGGTTGTAGCTGCCGGCGTCGGTGTGCCACAGCCGTACGGCCTGGTCGGCGGGGACGATACGGACCTTCGGCCCCTGTTCGTAGTCGAGCAGAGTGGTGATGCTGACGCCGAGCGCGTCGCCGATCTTCACGACCGTGCCGAGGCTGGGGTTGGTGCGGGCCTGTTCGATCTGGATGAGCATCCCGCGACTGACCCCGGCCCGCGCGGCGAGCGTCTCCAGGGTGAAACCGCGCTCGGCGCGCCAGCGCTTCACGCTGCGCGCCAGCGACTGGGTCAGCAGGTCGAGATCCGACAACGTTCCACCCTGAGGACAAGATTCCGAGCACAAGACTGATACACGAGACTACTGGTACAAAATTATGAATGACAGAGTCCACTTCACCGCACTACGGTGTGGTGAACCGAATCGTTCACTCCACTGTACTGCGAGGCGTCCCGATGACCGCATTCTTCGCCCTGGCCACCAGCCTCCTCTGGGGGCTGGCCGACTTCGGCGGCGGCCTCCTGACCAGGCGCATGTCCGCGTTGACGGTGGTCGTGGTCTCGCAGTCGATCGCGGCGGTCGTGCTCGGCACGATCGTGGTCCTCACCGGCGGCTGGAGCGAGGCCGGTCCACGGCTGTGGTTCGCGCTCGCCGCGGGCCTGGTCGGACCGGTGGCCCTGCTCTCCTTCTACAAGGCGCTCGCCCTCGGCCCGATGGGGGTCGTCTCCCCACTCGGCTCCCTCGGCGTCGCCGTCCCCATCAGCGTCGGGCTCTTCCTCGGCGAGCGTCCCGGGCTGATCCAGTTCGCCGGGATCGCGGTCGCCGTCGTCGGCGTCGTCCTCGCGGGCGGACCGCAGCTCAGGGGCGCACCCGTGCAACGCCAGGCGATTCTCCTCACCCTGCTCGCGGCGTTCGGCTTCGGCACGGTGTTCGCCCTGATCGCGGAGGCGTCGACCACCCTCACCGGACTGTTCCTCGCGCTCTTCGTCCAGCGCGTCACGAACGTGGCCGTCGGCGGCGCCGCCCTGTACGTCTCGGTCCGCCGGGGCGGCGCGGCCCTCCCGACGGGCGGCTTCCCCTGGCAGTCCCTCCCGGCACTCGCCTTCGTCGGCCTCGCCGACGTCGCCGCCAACGGCACCTACTCGATCGCCGCCCAGCACGGCCCGGTCACGGTGGCCGCCGTACTCGCCTCCCTCTACCCGGTGGTCACGGCCCTGGCAGCACGCGGCTTCCTCAGCGAACGCCTACGCGCGATCCAGGCAACGGGAGCGGGCCTGGCCCTGGTGGGCACACTCATGCTGGCAACGGGCTGAACGGGCAGCCCCGAAGGGGCGCCCGTTCAGGGGCGCGGGGAACTGCGCGCCCAGCCCCCACCGAACCCGCAGCCTCACACCGAACCGCGTCAAAACTCCCCTGCATCCAACTCGGCGAGCCGCGCCGCCGCCCCCGCGTCCAACTCCGCCAACGCCCGCAACTGCTCCGGAGTGATCCCATCGGGAATCGGAATCGGCGCCGGCGTCCGCAACGGCGGCCGCCACCCACCGTCCGGCGTCCACCGGCGCACGACCTTGGCCGGAGCCCCCGCCACCACGGCGTGGTCCGGCACCGTACCGCGCACCACCGCACCGGCCGCCACCACCACGTTCCGCCCGATCCGCGCCCCCGGCAGAATCACCGCACCGGTGCCGATCCAGCAGCCCGGGCCGATCTCCACCGGCTCCATGCGCGGCCACTGCTTGCCGATGGGCTCGTGCGGATCGTCGTACGAATGATTGGTGGACGTCACATACACATACGGCCCGAAGTAGCAGTCGCTGCCGATGGTGACCGTCGTGTCGGCGATGACATGGCTGCCACGGCCGAGGACGACTCCGTCGCCGATGCGGAGTATCGCGTCCGGCCCCATGTCGAGGTCGGGCATCAGTCCGGCCGTCAGAGTGACCTGCTCCCCGACGATGCAGTGCGACCCCAGCTCGATCCAGGGTTCACCGAAGACCGTGCCCAGCGGGAAGGCGAGCCTGGTACCTGTTCCCATCGCCCGGAAGGCCAGCCGCCCGGGGTTCTCGGCGGTCACGGAACCCGTGCGCTGCACCCAGGCCCAGCCGGCGTGCACCGCGCGCTGCGCCAGCCGACGCCGCCATGACGAGAACGTGTTCTTGGGCTTGGGCACCCGCTCACCGTACTCACGGCCGGCCGGGCCCAGCATGCGCGGGACCTGTGATCTTCACCCCACGGAGGTGGCGTACGGTCTGGGGTAATCCAGGACCAGGAGGCGAGATGGCGCACAAGGCGTTGATCACCGGCATCGGCGACAGGGAACCGAAAGTGGACGAGGGGGCCTTCGTGGCACCCACATCCACGGTGATCGGGGACGTGACCCTGGAGGCGGGCGCGAGCGTCTGGTACGGCGCGGTGCTGCGCGGCGACGTGGAGCGCATCTCGGTCGGCGCCGACAGCAACATCCAGGACAACTGCACCCTGCACGCCGACCCGGGCTTCCCGGTCACCATCGGCGAACGCGTCTCCGTGGGCCACAACGCGGTCGTCCACGGCGCAACGGTCGAGGACGACTGCCTCATCGGCATGGGCGCGACAGTCCTCAACGGCGCGGTGATCGGCACAGGCTCCCTGGTAGCAGCCCAGGCCCTGGTCCCCCAGGGCATGCAGATCCCCCCGGGTTCACTGGTGGCAGGCGTACCAGCAAAGGTCCGCAGGCAACTGACGGAGGAAGAGCAACAGGGAGTCACCCTGAACGGCACCCACTACGCCCAGCTGGCCAAGGCCCACAAAGAAACCCACGAGTAGGCGACCCACCCAGGGGCGCGGGGAACTGCGCGACAAGCCACGGACGGCCCGCGCCCGAACTCACTCAGAAGCCCCCACGGCGCTCTCCACTTCGGCTTCCCGCGGAGCACCCATCTTCTTCGCCTTGCGCTTGAGCACCAACATCGAAGTCAGCCCCAAGACCACAGCCAGAACCAACCCCAGCCAAGAGAACCGCTTCAACCAAGACTCGGCGACAACTCCGACGTAATAGATGACGGCGGTAGTCCCACCCGCCCAAACGATCCCACCGAGCACATTGGCGATCAGGAACTTCCAGTACGGCATCCGCAGCACCCCCGCGAGGGGCCCCGCGAAGATCCGCAGCAAGGCAACGAACCGCCCGAAGAAGACGGCCCACATACCCCACTTCTCAAAGGACCGCTCAGCCGTGGCGATGTGCCCCTCCCCGAAGTGCCGGGGGAACTTCCCACCCAGCCACGCCAGCAACGGCCGACCACCCTTGCGACCGATCGCATAGCCGATCGAGTCACCGATGATCGCACCGGCACTGGCGCACGCCCCGAGGACGAACGGATCGATCTCACCGTGCTGGGAGGCGAGCAGCGCGGCGGAGACCAGAATGATCTCGCCCGGCAGCGGAATGCCCAGACTCTCCAGCCCGATGACCAGTCCCACCAGCGCGTAGATACTGACCGCCGGGATCGTCTCCAGCCACTCCTGCACGTGCAACGCCGGTGTCCTTCCGATCTCGTCGTACGTCTGGTAGGCCCGAAGCCTACCGGGTCACGGTGACACCGAAGACGTCTCCGCGTCCCACAGATCGCACTGGTGTTCCCGCCCGACTTCGCCCCTCAGGACGTTCCCACCCGCCGAACTTGTCCGCAGCGAGAGCACCACGCCGGGGTGACCCGGCATCGTCGGCTGCCCCTCCGCACGCGGAACACCACCCCTCAGGAAAGACCCCCAGTACTCGACCATCTGTCGCGACAGCACCCGCTGCTCGGCGTCGAACGGCGACTCCAGACCGAAGTGCTTGAAGAGGTACTGCACCTCGTTCACATGGGTCGCCCCGAAGTCGAAGTCCGTACCCAGGTTCCGCAGCGAGGCGAACGGCGGCGAGGTCCGGTCGGCGAACTCGTACGTGTAGACCGGGCCGCGCTTCGCGAGCACCCTGTCGAGCCGCAGCGCGGGGCAGGCGAACAGTCCGTCGCCCTGTGCGGTGCCGTAGGCGATGCTCGGCGAGGGGTGGGCCGACAGCGGGTAGCGCTCCAGGGCACGGTCGCCGAAGGCGGCCCGCATGACCGTGGGGTACCGCTCGGCGGTGAGCGGGGTGCCGTTCGCGTCGAAGGCGGCGAAGGCGAACATCCTGCCCTCGTCCCGGTTGGCGCCGTTGAGCACCGGCACCCGCGCGGCGGCCCCGTTCGCGAACGCTTCGTAGGGCTGCACGGGCAGGAAGGCCCCGCCGGTCACCGGGGCCCAGTCGAAACCGCCCTGCGCGGCCAGGACCTCGGCGGCGGACTTGGACCGGAGGCAGGCAAGAGCGCCGGCACCGGTGCAGCCGAGCCTCTCGGCGAAGGCCGCGCCCTGTGCCGTCGCCGACGTGTGCGGACGCGCCGAGCAGTCGTTGTACGCCCCGCTCTGCACAATTCCCGCCCGGTACAGGCCCGTTGAGGTCGGCGAGGCCAGCTGCGTGCACACCGAACGGCCGCCGGCCGACTCACCGGCGATGGTCACCCGGCCCGGATCGCCCCCGAAACGACCGATGTTGGCCCGCACCCAGCGCAGGGCCGCCTGCTGGTCGAGCATGCCGAAGTTGCCGGAGACCCCGCCGCGAGCCTCGCCGTCGAGGGCGTCCGTGGCGAGGAACCCCATGGCTCCGAGGCGGTAGTTGACGGTCACGACGACCGCGCCGGTACGCCGGGCGAAGGTGTCCGGCACGACGTCCTCACCGGCGCCCGCGGTGAGCCCGCCGCCGTGCAGCCAGACCAGCACGGGAGTACGTACGGCGCCTGGTGGGACGTACACATTGAGGTCGAGGCAGTCCTCGGTGTGGCTCGGCTGCTCGTAGCCGGGGTCCCAACTCGACGTCTGTACGCACCTGTTGCCGAACTCCCCCGCCGTACGCACCCCTAGCCACGGTTCGACCGCCCGCGGGGCCCGCCAGCGGAGGGCGCCGACGGGTGGCTCGGCATACGGGATGCCGAGGAACTGCCGTCCCTCGGCGGTGACTTCGCCTCGTACCCAGCCCGCGTCGGTACGGACGAGGGTGCCGCCCGGCGCTGCCTGCGCCGCCGGGACGGGGGTCACGAGCAGGGCGGCGACGGCCAGGAGACCGACCGCCGGCCGACGAAGCCCGCGACCACCTCCGCCCCGTTCCCGTTCGCCTCGGTAGTCGATGTGGGTCATGGGCCGTCGCTCCTTCTGTGGGGGGAAGGTGATCGCGCCGGGGAACCTAGGACCGACAGTGACTCGTGTCAATCACCTGGGCCCAGGAGCGACCCGACGGCCCCCGTGATCGAGCCGACCGTCTGTACGACCGCGACGACGACCGGCTCCGCCGCGTCCAGCGGCTGCGGCGGTGCGGCCGTGGCGGGGGCGGGGTCCGGGGCGGGCTCGTCGCAGCAGTCGTCCACGACGAAGCGGGTCTCGAACTGCTCGTCGGAGGTGGCCTCGGGCGAAGGCGTGGATGTGGGGGCAGGTGCGGGCGACCCGGCCGGCCCCGAACTCCCCTCCCCGGCATCGGACTTCGGCCCCTGCTGCCCGGACTCCCCGCCCTTCGTGTCCTTGTCGGCCTTGTCGCCCTTGCCGTCCTTCGCCCCCTCGCTCTTCTTGCTGGAGTCGTCGGACGCGGACGACTCGGAGTCGAGCGTCCAGGTCTCCCCCGCCGCCCCGGTCCTCGTCCTGACAACGACGTCCGCGCCGGCGCGGAGCGAGACGGGCACGACGACCAGTTCCTCGCGCCAGCGGGGCAGCAGTTCGCCCTGGACGGTGAGGTCGTAGCGGACCTCGTCGGCGTCCGCTGCGTCGGCGCCGACGCAGCCCGTGAGGACGACATCCCCGTCGGCGGCGTGCGAGTCGAGGCACAGGCTGGGTTCGGCGAGGCTGCGCAGGAGGCCGTCGTACTCGTACGACCACTGCTGGGTCGCGGCGGACGAGCACACGGCCAGCCGGGTGCCGGCGCCGGCCACGACCCGGCCGCCCCGGATGTCCAGGCACAGGCCCGTGGCGACATGGCGCAGCCTGCCGCGTTCGGCCATGCCGGGGTAGGCGGCGGCCGAGGCCGAGGGCGTGCCGTCGCTCGGCGACTGGGAGTCCCGTCCCTGGGCGGTGGGGTCCTGGGAGGCGGATCCCGGGTCGGCCGAGTAGCCGCTCGCCGCGCCCCAGGTGGCCATCGGTACCGTGTTCTCGTCCGACCAGTTCCGGGCGGTGAGCACGGTCGCGAGCAGCGCGAGGGACAGGGCGCCGACCCCGACGGCCACGGCCCGGGTGCGCCGCCGCGGAAGGCCGAACCGCTCGTCGGGCAGCGGGAGATGGGCCATGAGGCGATGGCGGCCACCGCCGCCGGGACGCCCGCCGCCCCGGCCGGACTGCTTGCGGGGGTAGGCGCCCGGGCCGCCGCGGCCCGGGCGGGAGTCGAGATAGCGGCGGGCTCCCCAGCCGAGCACGGCTTCGGCGAGCAGGGTGCCGAGTTCGCCCTCGAAATGGCTGAGTTGCTCGGCCGCGTGCCGGCAGTGACGGCACGCCAGCAGATGCTGTTCGACATCGGGCAGCAGGGCGCCGCCGCGGCGGATCGGGACGTCCAGGAGACGGTTGTAGAAGCGGCATTCCTTCGTCGGCGCGAGTTCGCGATGCGCGTGTACAAGTGCGGTCCTGAATTGCTCGCGCGCCTGCTCCAGCGCTGTCGAAGCGCTTCCGGAGTCCACCCCCAGCAGACCGGCCGGTACGGAAATGGGCTCGGCCTCGACCTCGGTGTGCCAGAGGAGGCACTGAGCCGCTCTCGGCAGGACGCCGAATGACCGCTCGGCGAGTTGCCGCTTTTCGGATGTCCGGGCTCTCGCCGCGCGTAGACCACGCGCGCCGGTGGTTTTGCGGAGTTCCGGGAGCAGCACCGAAATTCCGTCCTCGGCGGACCACTCCCGGACCGTTTCCCGTACCGCGACGAGGAGTTGGGGCCGCACGGCCTGATTCGACTCGCTGCGCTCCAGCCGCCCGAGCACCCGGTGAAAGGCCGAGGTGGCCGCCATGGTGGCGAGGTCCCCCTCGACCGCGAGGCAGATGGCCGCGTAGTCGTACGTCGCCTGCCAGTGCCGTGCCAGGAGCAGCGCGACGGCGTACGCGCTCTCGCCCTCCGCCCGCCCGCGCAGTCGCGCGGCGAGGTTCATGTCGGATTCCCCGGGGCTCGCGCCAGGACGAGGCGGGTAGGGCGGGCGCGGTGGGTGAGGGGATTGCACAGAACCAATTCCTTCCAAGCCGCAGGACGGCGCGAGCGAATTGCACATCCACCGGAAAGCAGGTGCCTGATTGGTTCGTACCTACGACTCGTCACCTGTGGGACTCGGGTCGACCGGCACGTAATCCCGAGCGGGAAAAGGGGGTCTGACCTCCGCCCCCGCGCGAGGAGGCTCACACTCGCACACCCGTCTCACAGGAAACAAGGAGTTCGAGTGACCGAAGTTCAAAACGAAGAGAATTCAGATGTGTTACCACCGGTATCCGCACCGGCTTTCGAAATCGAACCCGGATGGGCGCCAAGTTGTGTGCATGAGCGCTCCGATGGCACACACAATCTTCAACTTCGGGCCCGGTCAGAGGTGCAGGTCACCGAAGCCGACCTGTGAACGACTCACGGCGGGCCCACAGGGTGCTCCCACCGTTCTTTCGGGGGTTTCTCATCCCCGTGCGCCAGCATGAGCCGCATGATCGTCCCCCACACCTCACCCAGGACCGTCCGCAAGGCGGTCGTCCCGGCCGCCGGTCTCGGCACCCGCTTCCTCCCCGCGACGAAGGCGACACCGAAGGAGATGCTGCCGGTCGTCGACAAGCCCGCCATCCAGTACGTCGTCGAGGAGGCCGCCGCGGCCGGACTGGACGACATCCTGATGGTCACCGGACGCCACAAGCGGGCCATCGAGGACCACTTCGACAACGCGGCGGAACTCGAACAGGCGCTGGCCGCGAAGGGCGACACCGTGCGGCTTGACGCGGTGCGCGATCCGGCCCGCCTGGCGAACATCCACCACATCCGCCAGGGCGACCCGCTGGGCCTCGGCCACGCGGTGCTCTGCGCCCGCAACCACGTGGGCGACCAGCCCTTCGCGGTCCTCCTCGGCGACGACCTGATCGACCCGCGCGAGACCCTGCTCTCCTCGATGCTGGACGTGCAGGCCCGGTACGGCGGCAGCGTGGTCGCGCTGATGGAGGTCGACCCGGCGCAGATCCACCTCTACGGCTGCGCGGCCGTGGAGCCGACCGACGAGGACGGGGTCGTACGCGTCACGGGCCTGGTGGAGAAGCCGTCAAGCGAGAACGCGCCGAGCCGGTACGCCGTCATCGGCCGCTATGTCCTGGACCCGGCCGTCTTCGGAGTCCTGGAGCGCACCCCGCCCGGCCGGGGCGGTGAGATCCAACTGACCGACGCCCTCCAGGAGTTGGCCACCGGCGACACGGTCCACGGTGTCGTCTTCGACGGCCTCCGCTACGACACCGGCGACAAGGCGGACTATCTGCGCACGGTCGTCCGCCTGGCCTGCGACCGCCCGGACCTGGGCCCCGAATTCGCGTCCTGGCTCAAGGAGTTCGTGGCGGGGCTCGACGGCGGGAGCGAGCGGGTGGCCGACGACGACGGCAGGAACCGGATCGCGGCCTGAGAGGTCCCGGCCGGCTCAGCCGGACCGTGCGACGCGGAAGCCGACGTCGTCGACACGGAAGGTCGGGTGGCTTCGGCGGCGTACCGAGGCCCGGCAGCTCCAGTGCTCGTCGAACCACCCGCCGCCGCGCAGCACCCGGTAGGTGCCGTAGACCTCGGGGTCGTAGAGGTCCCAGCACCACTCCCACACATTGCCCAGCATGTCGTACAGGCCCCACGCGTTGGCCTGCCTGCCGCCCACCGCGCGCAGCCGCCCGTCCGAGTTGCCGCGATGCCAGGCGATGTCGTCGAGCGGGCCGTAGCGGGCGCCGTCCGTACCGGCCCGGCAGGCGTGTTCCCACTCGGCCTCGGTGGGCAGCCGGTATCCGTCGGCCGAGGTGTCCCATGCGACGTCGTCGGCGTCCAGCCGATACGCGGGGGCCAGTCCCTCACTCTCGGAGAGCGCGTTGCAGAACCGGACCGCGTCCAGCCAGGAGACGCTCTCGACGGGCAGTCCGTCGCCCGGCGCGGTGCTCGGCGGGCGGCCGGCGATCCGCTCGTACCGGCTCCGGGTGACCGGACAGGCCGCGAGCCGGTAAGGGGTCAGGTCCACCGGCCAACTGCGCTGTGTGCGCCGGTCGGACAGCGTCACGCGTCCCGGCGGGACGGCGATCATCTCGGGTTCCGGGCTGGCGTCCATGAGCGGCCGATCGTATCAACGACCGCCCCACGAACGACTTCTGAGTGGGCGTCAGCTGTTCGGGCGCAGGGTCCAGATGACGGTCATCTCGCCCGTGACGGCGCCGTCCTCGCGCTGGATGGCGACGGTCACCGGGAACTCGGGGCGCTTGCCCTCGTCGAGTTCGGCGACGACCTCGGCGGCGGGGCGGCCGAGGGTCGCGGTGGCCTTGACCGGGCCGAGCGCGATCTTCTTGAACGCGATCTCGGCGGTGACGGGCAGCGGTACGGCCCGGGACAGCTGATCGCCGAACGCCGCGAGCACGATCGCGCCGCTGGCCGACTCGCCGAGCGTGAACATGGCTCCGGCGTGCGGTCCGCCGACATGGTTGCGGTACTCGCCCTGGTCCGGCAGCGCCAGGACGGCCTTCTCCGGGGTGGTCTCCAGGTACTCGAGGTTCAGCGTACGAACCATCGGCACCGTGGCGGTGAGAAGTTCGCCGATCGACATCTGGTCTGCGCTCATGCCCGCATGTTACCCACGAGTAGCCAATTCTGACCAGATACGGCGGGTCGATCCCCGTATCGTTACCGGCCATGTGGCCAGAACAGCAGCCGCCCGGGGGCGAGCAGAACCCGCAGGACCCGCACAGTCCGCAGCACGCGCAGGTCCCGCCGCACAATCCCTACCAGCAGCCGGGCTATCAACAGCCGAACCCGTACCAGCAGCCCGGGTACCAGCAGACCGGGTATCCGCAGCCCAACCCCTATCCCCAGCCCCAGCCCGGATGGGGCGCTCCGGCGCCGATGGGCACACCGCAGCCGCCGTCGGGCGGGGACGGGGGCGGGAACCGGACGAAGATCACCGCGATCGTCGCGGCCACCGCGGTCGTGATCACCGCCGGGGTGACCGGGTTCCTCGTCCTGGGCGGCGACAAGGAGGAGACGGCGAGTTCGGGCGACAAGGGCAGGCAGTCGAGCCAGTCCGCCCCCGCCTCGCCTTCCACGGACCCCGCCGATTCGGCGTCCGCCTCCGCATCCGCTTCCGCGCCGGCCTCGGACGACAACCCGCGGGACTCCCAGGCCGAGCAGCCGACCGTCGCGGGCTGGAAGGTGGTCGTGAATCCGAAGTGGGGCACGGCCTTCGACGTACCGGCGGAGTGGGAGGTGAAGTCGCCGGGCACGCTGATCGGCTTCGAGGACACCGACGCCAAGCCCCTCATCACCATGTCGGCGCCCGCGTACTACAAGTCGAAGTGGTGCGTGTCGGACGACGACAAGGACGGCCGTACGTCGGACACCGCGCTGGCGGCCGTGGGCACCAAGGGCGCGAGCGGCGCGAAGAACGCCGACGAGGTCGCGCTGAACCAGGTGCCCTGGTGGGTCTACGGCGGCTACACGCAGCCGGACAGGAAGAGCCTGGTCTTCGACGAGAAGGCGACGCCGTACACGACGAAGTCCGGCGTCACGGGCAGCCTCGCGCGGGCCCACTCGAAGAACACACCGCAGACCGGCAAGTGCGCCAGCGACGGCAAGGCCATCACCTTCGGCTTCAAGAACTCGGCCGGCGACTACGTGGCGTGGAGCCTGTACGGCGCCACGGGCGTCACCGGCGAGGTCCCCGAAAAGACGATCATGCAGATCCTGAGCACGGTACGGCTCCACGGGGACCCGACGGGGGCCTGAGGGGCGGGGCTGGGGCCTGCCGCGGCAGCGGCTGATGCACGCACCAGACGCACCGGACGCCGCCGGGCCCGCCCTCCGGGCGGACGACGGGACTTGGCGGACACGACCTGGCACCGGTGACCGGCTGAAACCGGCCGGTCCCGGTCGCGAAGGGTCGGAAAACGGATTGGCAAGTCGGCGGCGGGCCGCGATAGTCGCCCGGTGACCTCCGCCGACTCCCCCGCCATACGCCCGCGGCGCCCCTCCTGGGCCGGCCGCAACTACATCCTGCTGACCGCCTCGGCGGGTGTGACGAACCTCGGCAACAACGGGGCACTGGTCGCCGCCGCGTTCGCCGTACTGGAGGCGGGCGGCGACGCCGGCGACGTGGGGCTGGTGGCGGCGGCACGGACACTGCCGCTGGTCCTGTTCCTGCTGATCGGCGGCGCGGTCGCCGACCGACTCCCCCGGCACCATGTGATGGTCGCCGCCAACGCCGTCAACTGCCTCTCGCAGGCGGCGTTCGCGGTGCTCGTCCTGGCCGGCGAGCCACAGCTGTGGCAGATGATGCTCCTGACCGGGCTCGGCGGCACCGCGCACGCGTTCTTCGGCCCGGCGTCCGAGGGCATGCTGCTGTCCTCGGTCGAGGGCGAGCAGGCCGCCCGGGCCTTCGCGGTGTTCCGGATGGCGATGCAGAGCGCGGCGATGGGCGGCGCGGCCCTCGGCGGCGCGATGGTCGCCGCACTGGGGCCCGGCTGGGTCCTCGCGGTGGACGCGGCGGCGTTCGCGGTCGCCGGAGCACTGCGCTCCTTCCTCGACGTCAGTCACATCCCGGCGCGCGAACCGGGCGGCGGGATGCTCTCCGATCTGCGCGAGGGCTGGCGGGAGTTCTCCGGGCGGACGTGGCTGTGGGCGATCGTCGTCCAGTTCGCCGTCGCCAACGCGGTGATCGGTGCCGCCCAGTCGGTCTACGGCCCGCTCGTGGCCCGCGACAGCCTCGGCGGGGCGGGGCCCTGGGGACTGGCGCTGTCCATGTTCGGGGCGGGCACGGTCGCCGGGGCCCTGCTGATGATGCGCTGGAAACCACGCCGTCTGCTCCTCGCCGGCACGCTCTGCGTGTTCCCTCTGGCCCTGCCCCCGGCCGCGCTCGCCGTTCCGGTCCCGGTGGCCGTGCTCTGCGCGGTGATGTTCGTGACCGGCCTGACGATCGAGGTGTTCGGCGTGAGCTGGATGACCGCGCTGCACCAGGAGATCCCCGAGGACAAGCTCTCCCGTGTCGCCGCGTACGACTGGTTCGGCTCGGTCGCGATGCTCCCCCTCGCCATGGCGTTGGCGGGCCCGGCGGAACACACCTTCGGCCGTACGGCGTCCCTGTGGGGCTGCGCGGTCCTGGTCGTGCTGGTGACGGCGGCGGCCCTGTGCGTACCGGACGTACGGAACCTCACCCGGCGCACTTCGAAGACAACCCGGGACACGGCCCAAGAGGCCCCGGTGAAGGGCGAGTTGGAGAACACCGGCGGCTGATCCGCCCACCGCCCTGGCCCACCGACCGTCAGCCGATGCCGAAGGCCCCTTCCGGCGGCTCCGGTGACGGCACCGCGTCCTCGTCCCGCACGGGCGCGGCGCCCCCGATGAACTCCCTCAGCGCGGGCCCGTGTTCGAGCCGCGCCGGAAAGGCGTCGGAGGCGACGCGCCGGGCCAGCGCTGCCGCGTCGAGAGGCCGATGCGCGGCGACGAGCACCGCGTTCCCGAACCGCCGTCCCCGCAGCACACCCGGCTCGGCGATCAGCGCCAGCTCCTCGAACACCGCGGAGAACGTGGCGAGTTGGGACCGCAGAAAGGCGAAGGGCGCGCCATCGGCCAGATTGGCAAGATAGACCCCGTCCCCGCGCAGCACCCGCTCGGCCTGTTCGGCGTACGCGAGGGACGTCAGATGCGCCGGGACCCGCGAGCCACCGAACACATCGGCGACAAGCACATCGGCGGAGTCGTCGGGGGCACTTTCGAGCCAGGCCCGGGCATCGTCCGCGTGCAGGACGATCCCCGAACCGACGGGCAACGGCAGATGCTCCACGACCAGATCGAGCAGCCCCCGATCGGCCTCGACGACATCCTGCCGGGACCCGGGCCGAGAGGCGGCCACATACCGGGGCAACGTCAACGCACCCCCACCGAGATGCACCACGTCCAACGCCCGCCCCGCCTCGGCAACGGTGTCCAGCACATGCCCAAGCCGCCGCGCGTACTCGAACTCCAGGTAGGTCGGCTCATCCAGATCGACATACGACTGAGGAGCCCCATCGACGGTGAGCAACCAGGCCCGCGCGCGATCGACGTCGGGCATGAGCTTGGCGAACCCATGATCGACGGCACGGGCAACGGGAAGGGACTCGGTCACCTCGTCATTGTGCCCGCACTACAGCGCCCCGTTAGGGGCGCGGGGAACTGCGCGACCAGCCACACCCGGCCGGCAGCCCCCCACGCACAGAAACCACCCTCACTCGACGGCGGTAACAGTCCCCGCCCCCACAGTCCTCCCACCCTCACGGATGGCAAACCCAAGCCCCGCCTCCAGAGGCACCTCGCGCCCGAGTTCGACGGTCATGGAAACCCGCTCCCCCGGCCGCGCGACGGCGACCTCCCCCAGGTCCACGTCCCCGACCACATCGGCCGTACGGATGTAGAACTGGGGCCGATACCCGGTGGAGACGGGCGTCGAACGCCCACCTTCCCGTGTCGACAGCACGTACACCTGCGCGGAGAAGCGACGGCTCGGGACAACACTGCCCGGCGCCGCGACCACATGCCCGCGCCGGACGGAGTCCCGCGGCACCCCACGCAACAGCAACGCCACACTGTCCCCCGCCTGCGCCTCCTCCATGGGCTTGCCGAACGTCTCCAGCCCCGTCACCACGCTCTCCAGCCCCGCGCCGAGCACTTCGACCCGGTCACCCACCCGAACCGTGCCCCGCTCGACCGCACCCGTGACCACCGTCCCCCGGCCGGTGATGGTGAGCACGTTCTCGACGGGCAACAGGAACGGCGCGTCCAGATACCGCTCGGGAATGGGCACATACGTGTCCACGGCGTCGAGCAGCGCGTCGATCGAGGCAGTCCAGCGAGGGTCCCCCTCAAGGGCCTTCAGCCCCGACACCCGTACGACGGGTACCGCGTCGCCGCCGTACCCCTGCGCGGTGAGCAGGTCACGCACCTCCAGCTCGACCAGGTCGGTCAGCTCCTCGTCGCCCGCGTCGGCCTTGTTGAGGGCGACGACGATGTGGTCGACGCCCACCTGCCGGGCCAGCAGGACGTGCTCGGCGGTCTGCGGCATGATCCCGTCGAGCGCGGAGACGACGAGGATCGCCCCGTCGAGCTGCGCGGCCCCGGTGACCATGTTCTTGACGTAGTCGGCGTGACCCGGCATGTCGACGTGGGCGTAGTGCCTGGTGTCGGTCTCGTACTCCACGTGCGCGATGTTGATGGTGATGCCGCGCGCGGCCTCCTCCGGGGCGCGGTCGATCCGGTCGAACGGGACGAACGTGCCGGAGCCGCGCTCGGCGAGCACCTTGGTGATGGCGGCGGTCAGGGTGGTCTTGCCGTGGTCGACGTGGCCCATCGTGCCGATGTTGAGATGCGGTTTCGTGCGGACGTATGCCGTCTTGGACATGGCGGTACCTCGAAGCCTTTGCCTGCGGTACTTCAGTGATGGCCCCGGGCGCGGAGAACGCGGCCGGAACGGGGACCCCGGGGAAGTTCGCCGACCCTCCCCCTGCGGGGTCCGCCGGACGATCCGGGAAGGGTCAGCTTCGGGCGCCGTCGACGGTGGCCACGATGATCGGGACGGCAGCCTTCGGGGCATCCGCGACCGCGGATGCTGCGAGGAGGAAGGCGTACCGGAACATGAGGCCGATCATCGCCGACGCGTCACCGCACGTCGAATGGTTTTCCGCCGGTTCTCCGCGGACCAGTGGCGCATGTCACCGACGGACCGTTTCCGCAGGGTGTGGGCGCACGTGTCACTCGGCGCGCCGGGAGTTCCCCTCGTTGTTCCCCCGTTGAGACGAACCATACGGCGATCACACATACACGTCGGTTAGTGTCGCCGAATGCTCGATGCCACCACCCGCTCTGGGGGCACCGCCACGGCCACTCCCCCGGCCATCGCCACGGAGCTCTCCCCGGCCGTCATCATCGTCACCCCACCGAGTGGTCTCGCCGCGCGCTGCACGAGAGCACTGCTCTCGCCGTGGTCGCGGCTGTCGCTCCTCGTGGCGCTGCTCGGCGCCGCGGCGTCGTGCGTCCTGCTCTTCGAACCGCAGCGGCTGCTCGCCGACGGCTGGCCGCCCCAGGTCGGCGGTGCCGCGGCGGCGGTCGTCTTCGGAGCGGCGTACGGACTGTGCACCGTGGCGTTCGTGCCACGCCCGCTGCTGAATCTCGCGGCGGGCGCGCTGTTCGGTTCCCAGGTGGGCCTCGCCACGGCGCTCGCGGGCACGGTGCTGGGCGCCGGTGCCGCCTTCGGCCTGGGCCGCGTCCTGGGCCAGGACGCGCTGCGCCCGCTGCTGCGCGCCCGCTGGCTCCGGGCGGCGGACGGCCAGCTCAGCCGGCACGGCTTCCGCTCGATGATGGCGGCGCGGCTGTTCCCCGGGGTGCCCTTCTGGGCCGCCAACTACTGCGCGGCCGTCTCCCGCATGGGCTGGCTGCCGTTCCTGATCGCGACGGCCCTCGGGTCGATCCCGAACACCGCCGCGTACGTCGTCGCGGGCGCGCGCGCCTCGTCGCCGACCTCCCCGGCCTTCCTGATCGCGATGGCCTTCATCGCCGTACCGGCCGTGTTGGGCACCGTGGTGGCCTGGCGCAAGCGACATCACCTGCGCGGCCACTGAGCCTCGCAGCCTCCCCAGGCCCTGGGGGCGCCCCTTAAGAGGCGCCCTTGTACACGTCGTACACGTCCAGCCGCCCGCACATCCCGAACTTGCCGTGCGCCGAAGGCTGTTCGGCCCGTACGACGGCCTCGGCGAGGTGTGACGTGTCGCCCCGCTCCAGCCGGTCCAGCTGATCGCCGGTCGCACCGGCCGCCGCCTCCGCACCGCGCCGCCAGCGTTCGCGCCAGTCGGCGAGCCGAGGGCGTACGAGAGCGGCGGCGGCCTCGTGGAAGGCGGCCAGCGCCTCCGGCCCCCGCGCGTCCCGCAGCGCCCGGTACCCCTCAAGGGCGAGGTCGCGCCGGGCCCGGGCGACCCGCTCCTGCTCGGCGACGGGCGCGTCGGCCGGGATCATGGTCGCGGCGGCGTACGTCTCCGGATCGGCGAGGTACTTCGGCGGCAGCGTGAGCACCGCGTCCCCGGCCTCCGGGAGCCCGCTGTTCTGCATGAGGACGGTGATGCGCAGTTCGTCCTCGTTGACCAGCCGGTGGATCGTGCCCGGCGTGAACCAGGCGACCGTGCCGGGCGCGAGCGGCGTCACCTCGTACCCGGACGTCGTGAGCGTCTGCACCGCGCCCCGCCCGCCCGTGACGACGTACGCCTCCGAACAGGTCAGATGCGTATGGGGAGTTCCGCCGCAGACACCGTCGACGGCCGGCCAGTCGTAGACGGAGAGATGCGAGACGGCGACGCCGCCCGGCAGCCCGGCGAAGGCCGTTCCGCCGGTTCCGTCCGGCCCCGGGCTCACCACGGGTGCTCCTCCAGGTACTTGGCGACGCCCTCCCGCTCCCACTCCCCGTCGGCGACGACGACCCGGTAGCGGCGGGTGAGGGTGTCGCCGGGCGCCAGTTCCAGTTCGTCGTAGAAGGCCCAGGAGGGGGCGACGGCGGCGAACGGCTCGTTCCGCACGAACCAGTGGGCGGGGTGGGCGCCTTCGGCTCCCAGGTGGTCGTTCTCGGGCGCGTGTGCGAAGACCAGCGTGGCGTGTCCGTCGGCGCCGTCGAACTCGCCGGAGTACGCCAGCCACGGCGCCTGCTCGCCCATCAGCTCGGGTCCCTCGGAGTCGGGGCCGAGGACATGCCCGTCCCGGAAGGCGCGCGGGCCGCGCCAGAACAGGCCGGTGTAGCCCGCCGCCTCACGCCCGGCGGTGGTCGGGCTGCCGAAGAGCAGCGGCTCGGCACGCCGGTTGGTGATCGCGCTCGTCCAGGTCAGCGCCCAGGACCCGGCCGCCGGATCGACGTCGTGCACCTCGACCCGCCGCTCCTCCTCCGCCCACAGCTCCCCGCTGTAGGGGTGCCAGGTGAGCCGCTCCGCGATGACGACCCGGCCCGCGTCCGAGGCGACCTCGTCGAAACCGACGTGCGCCATCGAGCCGACGCGCTCGGGAAGCTCCAGATATCCCTCGCCGTGCACATAGGTGTTGCCGCCCCACAGGTTCGCCCCCGACAGGTGCGAGGCCGTCAGCTGGAGGCCCTTGTGCCAGCGGTGGTCGTTGGGCCGGTAGTCGGTGACAACGTTTCCGGCGAGCGTCCGCATCGGGTGCAGATACGGCTTCGGCGCCTCCCAGGCGGCCTCGGCCCCGTACACATAGCTGAACAGCTCGACCCCGGTGACGGGTTCGGTCACGGTGATGCGGTCGCCGTGCGCGTGGACGATGCGCAGGTCGGTGGACGTGGTCACGCGGACGCCTCCTCGGTAACGGATCCGGACACCTTGGCCGATTCGGCGGGCGCCCAGCCAGGTGCCCCGCCGTGCAGCGCCGCGTAATAGGGGTCACCCGGGCCGATGTCCCCGGCCTTGACGGTCGTGTCCGTGAACGCGGACTTGTAGAGCGCGGTGATCAGCTCCAGGCTGGTCCGCCCGTCGGTGCCGCTGCTGCGCGGCCGTTCACCGGCGCGCATGCTCGCGACCAGTTCACGCAGCTGCGCGGTGTGCGAACTCGGCACGTCCGGCCCGAAGTCGCGCCAGGCGGCCACCTCCGCCTCCGGCACGTCCGGCGCCGGGGTGATCGTCCAGTTGGCGTTGGAGTGCCCGTACAGATGGGTGAGTTCGACGGTGGCGCGCTCGCAGTCGATGCGGATACGGCTGACCTCGTCGGGGCTGAGCACGCTGTTGACGACGGTCGCCAGCGCGCCGTTCGCGAACCGGACGAGCGCGGTGGAGACGTCCTCGGTCTCGACGTCGTGCACGAGCCGCCCGGCCATGCCGCGCACCTCGCTCCACGGCCCGAGCAGGTCGAGGAGCAGGTCCATCTGGTGGATGCCGTGCCCCATGGCCGGGCCGCCGCCCTCCGTCGCCCAACGCCCGCGCCAGGGCACGGCGTAGTAGGCGGTGTCGCGGTACCAGGTGGTCTGGCAGTGCGCCACGAGCGGCCGGCCCATGGCGCCCTCGGCGAGCAGCCGCCGTACATGGGTGGAGGCCGAGCCGAAGCGGTGCTGGAAGACGATCGAGGCGTACGGGCCGCCCCCGAGCCCCTCCTCCGCCTCGATGGCGTCGAAGTCGGCGAGCGTCGGCACCGGCGGCTTCTCGCACCACACCCAGGCCCCGGCGCGCAGCGCGGCCACGGTCTGCTCGCGGTGCAGGGTCGGCGGCGTACAGATGGTCACCAGGTCGGGGCGCTGTTCCCGGAGCATCTGCTCCAGGTCGGTGTACGCGTGCGGGATCCCGCTCTCCGCGCAGAACGCCTTCACCGCGTCGGCGTTGATGTCGACCGCCGCGACGACCTCGGTCTCGCCCTCGCCGGCCAGCTCGGTGAGCGCCGTCAGATGCGACCCCCGTCCGATGGCACCCACCCCGACGATCGCGGCCCGGATACGACGGCCGGCGAGGGGCGGGAGCGGAGCGGGGGACCCGTGTGGGGCGGGTGTGGTGTCGGAGCTGGATGCGGGTGTGGCCATGGTCGTGTTCAGCACTCCATCGGACGCGGTGACTGACGCGGGCCAACGCGTGACTGCTCCGGACCCGCCGGGGGCAGCAAGCGCTTTCCCATCGTTGGCAACGTATGTTCCGTCCGAGCGGTCGGTCAACACCACGACGGGGGTGTCCACGGGGTGGATGGCGCGGGCGAGCGGCAGGGCGGACCCCGTCCTTTGCCGACCCTTGACCCCGCCCCCTGTGCTCGGCCTGTCACCGGAGGCCGCTAGGCTGCCCCCAACACACGTGATCTCCGCCGATCTTCGCCTCGCGAACGGCGGCCCGGTGTGTCCGTCGGCCCTTCCACGATCAGCGCTTGGACCACGTAACTTCATGTCTTGGTTTGAATCCCTCATCCTCGGACTCGTCCAGGGGCTGACCGAGTTCCTCCCCGTCTCCTCCAGCGCGCATCTGCGCCTGACGGCCGCGTTCTCCGGCTGGGAGGACCCGGGTGCCGCCTTCACCGCGATCACCCAGCTGGGCACGGAGGCGGCGGTGCTGATCTACTTCCGCAAGGACGTGGGGCGGATCCTTTCCGCGTGGTTCCGCTCACTCACCAACAAGGCGATGCGCAGCGACCACGACGCGCAGATGGGCTGGCTGGTGATCGTCGGCTCGATTCCGATCGGCGTTCTCGGGGTCACGCTCAAGGACCAGATCGAGGGCCCTTTCCGCGACCTTCGGATCACGGCGACGATGCTGATCGTGATGGGCATCGTCATCGGCGTCGCCGACCGGCTCGCGGCCCGCGACGAGGCCGGCGGGAAGCACCGGGCGGCCAAGGAGCGCAAGGGACTCCAGGACCTGAACGTACGGGACGGCCTGATCTACGGCCTGTGCCAGGCGATGGCCCTGGTCCCCGGTGTCTCGCGGTCCGGCGCGACCATCAGTGGCGGCCTGTTCATGGGCTACACCCGTGAGGCGGCGGCCCGTTACTCCTTCCTGCTGGCCATGCCGGCCGTGCTCGCCTCGGGCGTCTTCGAGCTCAAGGACGCGTCGGAGGGCGGCCATGTCTCCTGGGGCCCGACGGCGTTCGCGACGGTGATCGCCTTCGCGGTCGGATACGCGGTCATCGCATGGTTCATGAAGTTCATTTCGACGAAGTCGTTCATGCCCTTCGTGTACTACCGCATCGCGCTCGGCATCGTGATCATCGCCCTGGTGGCGACGGGCGCGCTGAGCCCGCACGCGGCGGAGTCGTCGGGCTGAGTCCGTACGATCCGTACGACTCCGGAGACCGTGACCAACCACATACCGATCCAGTAGCCACCCGGTAGCGCAGTGTCAGTCCTTGCCCCTACGCTGGTGCGCATGTCCCCCGACTCCCTGACCCCTGGTTCCGTGCGGTCCGCTGCCGCGTTGAACGAGCAGATCCGTGCGCTCTGGCTCCGCGCGGGCGGTTCCCTCTCGGCCCAAGAGCGGGAGGAGTACGAGCTGTTGGTGGTCAGGTGGGCGGCGGCGATACGCGGCGAGGTCATCGAGGCGGCATGACCGCCGGGGCGGACGCCAGAAGGCCGGGACGCCCTGCCCGACAGGCTCGTACGCCGCCCGGCGGTGACTCTGAGCCACCACCCGCTCTCCTCACGCGGCGTCACCGCCCGCCCGACACCCGCAGCACCGCGCCCGTCGCGTACGAGGCATCCGGCGACATCAACCAGGCGATGGCAGCCGCGACTTCCTCGGCCAGCCCCGCCCGCCGGAGCGGAATCGTCGAGGCCGCGCGTTTCGCCCGGTCCGGATCGCCCATCGCCGCGTGGATCTCGGTGTCGATGACGCCCGGGGCCACCGCGTTGACGCGGATGCCGTCCGGACCGAGTTCCTTGGCCAGACCCACGGTCAGCGCGTCGACGGCCGCCTTGGTCGCCGCGTAGTGGACGTACTCGCCGGGGGCACCGAGGGTGGCCGCCGCCGAGGACACGTTCACGATGACGCCGGTCCCCCGCGCCGTCATGGACCGCGCGGCCCGACGCGAACAGAGCAGCGTGCCAAGCAGGTTGACCTCCACGACGCGCCGCAGATCGGCGGACTCCGCGTCGACGAGCCTGCCCAACGGACCGGTGACCCCGGCGTTGTTCACCAGCCCGGTGACGGGTCCGAGCCGCTCCTCGACGGTGTCGAACAGCCGCTCCACATCAGCCTCGACGGAGGTGTCCACCGCGACGGTCACACAGCGCACCCCCGCCGCCCGCACCCCCTCGGCGACCGACTCGGCGGCCCGGACGTCCCGCACGTACCCCACGGCGACGTCATGCCCGTCCGCCGCGAGCCGCAGACAGGTGGCGGCACCGATCCCCCGACTCCCCCCGGTGACCACGGTGACCAGCGCCCCTCTCAAGGACGTACCTCCTTCTTCCGCGATGAGCGATGGATCTACGGTCGCAGATGCGCGAGCACGTCCTCGTCGAGGGGGTAGGGCCGCTCCACCGGCAACAACCCGGCCGCGAGGTCCAGTTGCCCCGCTCGCACGAGCCCATGGATTTCGGCGGCGAGTGCCGTCACATCCTCGATCCCGACGATCCACTCGTCGGCGTACCGCGCCGCCGCCTCCCCCGAAAGCCCCAACTGCAAGGACCGGTACGGCAGCGGATTGAGCCGGAGATCCCGCTCGGGGTCCCACTGCACCCGCGCCGAGGCCCGCCTCAGCTGCCGCTTCCAGCCGGCCTGGTCCCCATGCAGACCGGGGACGTAATGCGAAAGGCACGCGTTCCGCAACGCCCAGACGAACCCCTCCCGACTGATCTCGACGGCCAGCACGGTCTCCTGGCCCTCCTTCGCGCCCCAGCCGCAGCGGTACATCATCCAGGTGAAGGACGGCTTGATCCATGTCATCCGGTCCCGCTTCCACGCCGCCGGAAACCGGCCGTCCCGCGCCGCCGCGAGTCCGATCTCCGGGCCGTAGGCCTGATAAACGGTCACCGTGGACGCCGTATGACGGGCGCGTACGCGGAATCTGGGTTCCTGTTCGGCGGAGGCGGTGGATTCCTGCTCGTCGGACAATTCGACTGTCTGATCGTTCACGTGACCAGCTTCGGAGGCGGACACGCCCGTCGGCCACCGAATATCCGCGATGGTCTTGGCTCCGCCCGCCCCGTGCCCAACACTGAGCCGATGACGCAGCGTGTGGAGCTAGCGACCGTGATGGACCGGCTCTCCCTGGACGGACTCGTCACCGAGTACGCGGTGGCGGTGGACGACGGCGACTGGGAGGCGTACGTGGGACTGTTCGCGCCGGACGGGCGGGCGGACTACCGCTCGGCCGGCGGTATCGAGGGCGAGGCCCGGCAGGTCGCCGGGTGGCTCGCGCAGAGCATGGAGCTGTTCCCGATGCGGCAGCATCTGATCGTCAACCGCCGGGTCGGCTTCGACCTACTGGAGCAGGACACCGGCGACACCGCCCGCGTCCAGGCCGACTACATCAACCCCATGCGCCTCGCCGACCGGGACGGCGAAACCGGCTCCACCGCCCCCGACTTCGTCTGTGGCGGCCGGTACGCCTTCGGGCTGGTCCGTACGCGGGACGGCTGGCGGCTGCGCGAGGTGGTCGTCCAGGAGAAGTGGCGGCGCACGCCGAAACGCTGACCGACCGGCCTCGTGCGCCTCCCCCGGGCGACCTTCCGTACGCCAATACGAGGAATCCGCCGTCCCTGGCCGGAGTCCTGCTGGCCCGAGATCGTCTCCACCGCGCACACTGGACCCACCGGCTGGGTAACCGACTGGGTAGTTGTCCGGGGAACCGACTGGTAGGAGGCGCCGTATGAAACTGCCCGGCCACTGGATCGCCTCCCCGTGGCGCCGTTCCGTCGCCGCCGCGCTGGCCGGTGCGCTGCCGATGTTCGCCTTCCCCGCGCCGGCCCTGTGGTGGTTCGCGTACGTCGCGCTCGTGCCCTGGATCCTGCTCGTCCGGTCCGCGCCGACCGGCAGACGGGCCGCGTACGACGGCTGGTTCGGCGGACTCGGGTTCATGCTGGCCGTGCATCACTGGCTGCTGCCGAGCCTGCATGTGTTCACGCTCGTCATCGCGGCGCTGCTGGGCGCGCTGTGGGCGCCCTGGGGTGTCCTCGTACGCCGGTTCCTGGCGGGGCGGCCCCCGGCCGGGCGGATCGCCGCCGCGCTCGTCGTGCTGCCCTCGGGGTGGCTCATGGTCGAGCTGGTCCGCTCGTGGCAGGGGCTGGGCGGGCCCTGGGGCATGATCGGATCCAGCCAGTGGCAGGTCGCGCCCGCGCTGCGGCTGGCCTCGGTCGGCGGGGTGTGGCTGCTCAGCTTCCTGGTGGTCGCCGTGAACGTCGCGGTCGCCGTCCTGGTCGCGGTGCGCGAGTCCCGGGTCCCGGCGGTGGCCGGGCTCGTCGCCACCGCCGCCGTGACCTCCGCGGCCTGGGTGTGGTCACCGCGTCCGGAGGCGGACGGCCGGGTGCGGATCGCGGTCGTCCAGCCGGGGATCGTCGACGGGTCCGGCAGCGCCGAGAAGCGGTTCGCGCGCGAGGAGGCGCTCACCCGCCGGCTGGCCGGTCAGGACGTGGATCTGATCGTCTGGGGCGAGAGCAGCGTCGGCTACGACCTCGCCGACCGGCCCGATCTGGCACAACGGCTCGCCGCGCTCTCGCGCACGACCGGCACCGACATCCTCGTCAACGTGGACGCACGACGCTCCGACCAGCCCGGCATCTACAAGAGTTCGGTGCTCGTCGGTCCCGACGGCCCCACCGGTGACCGGTACGACAAGATGCGACTCGTGCCCTTCGGTGAGTACATTCCGGCGCGTTCGCTGCTGGGCTGGGCCACCTCCGTCGGCAAGGCGGCGGGCGAGGACCGCAGGCGCGGCAGCGCGCAGGTCGTGATGAACGTCGGGGACGGGCTGCGCGTCGGGCCCATGGTCTGCTTCGAGTCCGCGTTCCCGGACATGAGCCGCAACCTCGCCAAGGACGGCGCCGACGTACTGATCGCCCAGTCGTCGACCTCCTCGTTCCAGTCCAGCTGGGCCCCCGAGCAGCACGCCTCGATCGCGGCCCTGCGCGCCGCCGAGACCGGCCGGCCCATGGTGCACGCCACGCTGACCGGAGTCTCCGCCGTCTACGGCCCGAGCGGCGAGCGAGTCGGCTCCTGGCTCGGCACCGACGAGAGCACCGCGGCGGTGTACGACGTACCGCTGGCCCGGGGTGTCACGCCGTACGTCCGCCTCGGCGCGTGGCCGGTGTACGCGGCCGTGCTCGTCCTGTTGCTCCTGGGCTGCGTCGAGGGCGGACGCGGGGTCAGGCGGCGTCGATCCGTTCCCGCACCGCTCGTACCACCTGCTCGCACAGTTCATGGGTCGCCAGTGCGTCCCGGGCGCTGAGCACCTTGCCCGCGCGCACGGCGTCGAGGAAGGCGAGCACCGCCTGTTCGATACCGCGCTGCCGTGCCACCGGCACCCAGTCGCCGCGCCGCCGTACCGTCGGCTGGCCCTTGTGGTCGATCACCTCGGCGAGGTTGACCACCTGACGCTTGGTGTCCTGCCCGGACACCTCGAGGATCTCCTCGGCCGAGCCGCTGAGCCGGTTCATCACCCCGAGCGCGGTGAACCCGTCCCCGGCGAGCTGGAGCACCACGTGGTGCAGCAGTCCGCCCTCGGTGCGTGCGCGCACGGTCACGTCGTCGACCGGGCCCGGAACGAGGAACCGCAGCGTGTCCACGACATGGATGAAGTCGTCGAGGATCATCGCGCGGGGTTCCTCGGGCAGTCCGATGCGGTTCTTCTGCATCAGGATCAGCTCGCGCGGATGGTCGGCGCACTGCGTGTACCCGGGCGCGAAGCGCCGGTTGAACCCGACGGCGAGCGAGACCCCGCGCTCCTCCGCCAGCCCCACCAGCCGCTCCGACTCGGCCAGTTCGTACGCGAGCGGCTTGTCGACATACGTCGGTACGCCCGCCTCCAGCAGCCTGGTCACGATCTCCGGGTGCACGACGGTCGGCGCGTGCACGAAGGCGGCGTCGAGGCCCTGGGCGAGGAGGGCGTCCAGGTCGGTGTGGCGCCGCTCCTGGGGGAGGTGAAGGCTGTCGGCGACCCGGGTGAGCGTTTCCGGTGTGCGGGTCTGGAGGTGCAGTTCGACGTCGGGGCGGCTGCCCAGCACCGGCAGATACGCCTTCTGCGCGATGTCACCGAGTCCGATGCAGCCGACCTTCACGGGGTCTCCTTCAGCGGTTGCCTGCCGGGGTCCTGCCGGAAGCATACGGGCGCCGGAAAACGCGTGGTGGGGGCGGTCGAGACAGGGCACCATGCCTGCATGACAGAGCCGCAGACGCAGCGCAGTGAACCCGCCCTCAACGCCGACGAACGCACCATGCTGGAGGGCTGGCTGGAGTACCACCGGCAGACGCTGGCATGGAAGTGCGAGGGCCTGACCGACGCCCAGCTCAGAACCGCCTCGGTGGAGCCTTCCGAACTGTCCCTCATGGGCCTGGTGCGGCACATGGCGGAGGTGGAGCGGAGCTGGTTCCGCAGGGTGCTGGTGAGCGACGACGCGGGGCCGATCTACTACACCGAGGAGGACCGGGACGGCGAGTTCCATCTCACCGAGGCGGACAGCTGGCAGGAGGCGTACGACACCTGGCAGGCCGAGATCGAGGTCGCCCGGCGCAACGCCGCGGACTTCGGCCTGGACGAGCTGACCCGTGGCAAGAGCCGGCACACCGGCGAGCCGTTCAATCTGCGCTGGCTCTACACCCACATGATCGAGGAGTACGCCCGCCACAACGGCCACGCCGACCTGATCCGGGAACGGCTCGACGGAGCGATCGGCGACTGAGCCCGGCCTGCGGCGGGCGCGCCCCGGGGCGGTGACGGACGTCAGCCGGGGCCGCTCCGCACCCTCCGTACGGGGCCGGAGATCACCCGTGTGGGGCATCCTCCGCTGGTCCACGGGTTCCGAATCGGGCCGGACACAGCAGAGTTGCGCGGGTGCATCGAACGACGACCACCGCAACGCTCCTTGTCACCGTGGCTGTCACGGCTCTCTCCGGCTGCGTCACGGTCCAGCACCCGATCGCTCCCGGCCCGCCCCCGGCGCCGTCCCAGGCGTCGGTGCCCCGCCCGGAGAACCTGGCCGAACCGCAGATCGTGCAGGCGCCGGCCCGGGAGGCACTGGAACTGATCGGCCCCGACCACACGCCCACGCAGGCTGTACGGGCACCGCGGGCCCCGGAAGAGCCGCACCGCCCGGCAGCCGCGGCGCCTCCGCCCGCACCGGCCGCCGCTCCGGCGCCCCCGCCCCGCCAGACCAAGCCGAAGCAGCGCCCACCGAAGCCGGAGCGCCGCCACACGCAGCCGCGCGTCGAACTCCCCGACGTGTCCCGCCCGGTACGCGAGAACACGGACGTGTGCGCCCTCGGCAGGAAGTACGGCGGCTGGGGCAAGGACAGCCCTCAGACGGTCATCTGCAAGGACGCGTACGGGCGTTGAGGCGTCCGGGGCCCCGAGGGCGGGGAGGTGCCGGGGCCGCCCAGGCCGGGGATGTGCCGAGGGCGCCTCAGGGCGGGCCTGAGCCGGGGAGCCTAGGGCCGCTGTCGCGGCGGCCCCCACGAGTCCCCGCCCGAACCGCCCCCCGGTCTCCCTCCTGATCCGCCGCTCGTACCCCCGCCCGCTCCCCCGCCCGCCCCTCCGGAGGAGCCCCCCTCCCCCAGCCGCAGCTCCAGCCGCCCGATGGCCGCCCTGACCCCGTCGCCGTAGCTGTCGTCGCCCAGGGCGTCGGCCGCGCCGCGGGCCCGGCGGAGGTGGGTGCGGGCGGCCTCGGGGCGGTCCAGCTTGACGTAGTCAGCGGCGAGGTTCAGATGCAGTGAGGGGTACAGGGCGCGCACCGCGAGCGCCCCCTCGTGCTGGACGACCTTCGCGACCCGCTCGTCCGACAGCTCCTCGGCCGCCGACAACGCCCGCAGGTCCCACGCCAGTTCGTCCGAGGGGTCGTCCTGGGTGTCGGCCATGTAGTGCGCCAGGGTGCAGCGGTGCAGCGGGTCGCCGTCCTCGCCGATCTCCGCCCACAGTCCCAGGAAGCGCCCCCTGGCCTCCTCGCGGTCACCGCCGTGATGCAACATGACGGCCTGCCCGATCCGGGTCATCATGGCGTCCGGCACCACCTGTTCCTGCCGCTCCGTCACCGCGCCCTCCGCCCTGTCCGCTGCCCACTGTCCCTGGCGACGCTAACGGCAGGCACTGACAATCCCGGTCAGGCGGGCCGGTACGGCACCGGCCCGGCGACCCGCCTCACCCCTTCCGGATCAGCCCAGGTTCGGAATCGTCCAGTCGATCGGCTCGTGCCCCTGGCCGGCGACCGCCTCGTTGATCTGGGTGAACGGACGCGAGCCGAAGAACTTCTTCGCCGACAGCGGCGAGGGGTGCGCCCCCTTCACCACCACGTGCCGCTCCTCGTCGATCAGCGGGAGCTTCTTCTGCGCGTAGTTGCCCCACAGGACGAAGACCGCCGGGTCGGGACGGTCGGCCACGGACCGGATCACCGCGTCCGTGAACTTCTCCCAGCCCTTCCCCTTGTGCGAGTTGGCCTCGCCGGAGCGGACCGTGAGCACCGCGTTGAGCAGCAGCACGCCCTGCTCGGCCCACGGCATCAGATAGCCGTTGTCGGGGACGGGGGTGCCCAGCTCCTCCTTCATCTCCTTGTAGATGTTGCGGAGCGAGGGCGGGGTCTTCACACCGGGACGGACGGAGAAGCACAGGCCGTGGCCCTGCCCCTCTCCGTGGTAGGGGTCCTGACCGAGGATCAGGACCTTCACCTTGTCGTACGGCGTCGCGTCGAGCGCGGCGAACACCTCGTCGCGCGGAGGAAAGACAGGACCGCGTGCGCGCTCCTCCTCGACGAACTCGGTCAGCTCCTTGAAGTAGGGCTGCTGCAGCTCGTCACCCAGGACGCCGCGCCAGGACTCGGGCAGCATGGCGATGTCGGTCACGTGAACTTCCTCCGATGTGCGGTGTGTTCCACTCACCGAAGAACCTACCGGCGCCCACTGACAACGGGCCCCGAAGTCCGCCGTACTCGAACCGTCGGCTCCGCTACCAGCTGGTCTTCCAGTACAGCTCCCACATCACCATCATCGTCGCCGGGTCGATGGACACCTCGGCGCCGCCGATCTCCTCGTTCGCCGCCACATGCTGCTTGCCCTGCCACAGCGGCAGCAGTCGGGCGTCGTCGAGGAGGATCTGCTGGGCCTCCTCGAACTCCTCGCCCACGGCCCCGCGGTCGCTCTCCTTGCGTGACGCGGGGAGCAGCTGGCCGGTGATCTCGGGTGACGTGTACGGCGTACCGAGCGCGTTCTGTTCGCCCACGAAGGGAGCGATGAAGTTGTCGGCGTCGGGGAAGTCGGGGAACCAGCCGCGCCCGAACACCGGGTACTCGCCCTTCTGGTAGCCGTCCACGTAGGTCTTCCAGGGGCGGCTCTCCAGGGTGACGGTGAACAGGCCGGAGGCCTCCAGCTGGCGCTTCAGCTCCTCGAAGGCCGGCTTGGTCTGGGAGCCGTAGCGGTCGCTCGTGTACCAGAGCGTGAGCGGGACGCGCTCGGTGATGCCGTCGGCGACGAGGATCTGCTTGGCCTTGGCGGCACTGGGGTTGCCGAAGTCGTCGAAGAAGCCCGTGGTGTGGCCGACCAGGCCCTTGGGGATCATCGAGTACAGCGGCTCGACGGTGTCCTTGTAGATGTTGTGGGCGAGCGCCGGGCGGTCGACGATCTGGGCGATGGCCCTGCGGACCGAGCGCTTGTTGGACCACGGGTCCTTGGGGTTGAACACCAGGTAGCTGATCTCGGTGGTGGCGTTCTCGACGAGCTGGAGCCCCTCCTCCTTCTCGTTGTCCTCGATGTCCACGACGTCCGCGGCGGCGAGACCGCGGTAGATGACGTCGATCTTCTTCTCCCGCAGCGCGTCGGCTATCTCGGACGACTGCTGGAAGTACTGGATGGTGACGGCGTCGTTCTTGGGGTCCGCGATGCCCTTGTAGCTGTCGTTCCTGACGAGTACGGCCTTGTCGCCCTCGTCGTAGGACTCCAGCGTGTACGGCCCGGAGCCGCTGACCTTGCCGTCCTCGCGGAGCGCCTTCGCGGGGTAGTCCTCGGGGTCCACGATCGACATGGCGGGCGTGGAGAGCACGAAGGGGAAGGTCGCGTCGGCCTGGTTCAGATGGAAGACGAGCCCGCGGTCACCCTTCACCTCGATCCGGTCGAGGCTGGTCAGCAGACCGGCGGGGCCACCGTTGACGTTGATCGCCTTGATCCGGTCGATCGAGTACTTGACCGCCTTCGCGTCCAGCTTGTGCCCGTCCGAGAACGTCAGGCCCTCGCGCAGCTCGCAGCTGTACACCGTGCTCGAACTGTCGGTGAACTCGCAGCTCTTGGCGGCGTCGGGCTTGAGCTCGGACCCGCCGGTGTCGAAGTTGAGCAGCGTCTGGTGGACGTTGCGGAACAGCTCCCACGAGTTGTCCCAGGACGCCGCCGGATCCAGTGTGCTGGGCTCACTGGTCGTCCCCACCACGATGGGCTTCCCGTCGCCGGAGGAGTCGGAGGAGAAGACTCCGCATCCGGCGACCATGGATATGGACGCGGCTGCCGCAACCTGCCGCAGGCCCCGGTTCCGGTTGAACACGTGCACGCTCCTCGATCTGCCATACCAAGCCAACGGTCGGCAGACCATACCGCAGTGCCCCTGTAGGTGGTCCAGCTTCCTGGTAGGCCACTTGATCAGCGCGTATCGGACAACGCCGTGCTCGGACCGCGTGACCTCGCACGTCGACACCGAAGCTTTTTCTGTCAGCCGGGGCGCATAAGTTTGCGTCAGTCGACATAGGGACTTTTGGCCGCTCATCTTCCGGTAAATGGCAAAGCAGACGTAAAAATCGACGGCGGGACGAACACCCGTCCGAGCCCGGGTGGACCGGCAACCGAAGCGGGCGCCCGTCTCCTGACGAGCGCCCGCCCCACTTCGTACCGATCCGGTTACGTCAGTTGTCCACGTCAGCTGTTTCCGGCCTTGAGGAAGATGCCGCCGTCGACCACGAGGGTCTGGCCGGTGATCCAGTCGGCCTGCGACGAGGTCAGGAACGCGGCGGCGCCGCCGATGTCCGAGGGTACGCCGAGCCGGCCGAGCGGGTAGGCGGCGGCCGCCTCCTCCTCGCGGCCCTCGTACAGGGCCTGCGCGAACTTCGTCTTCACGACGGCCGGCGCGATCGAGTTGACCCGTACCCGCGGCGCGTACTCGTGCGCGAGTTGCCGCGTCAGGTTGTCCATCGCGGCCTTGCTGATGCCGTACGCGCCGATGAACGGCGAGGCCGAGAGACCGGCGACGGACGTGATGTTGACGATCGAGCCGCCGTTGTCCTTCTGCCAGGCGTGCCAGGTCTTCTGGGCGAAGCCGAGCGCGGAGACGACGTTGGTCTCGAAGACCTTGCGCGCCACGTTGAGGTCGAGGTCGGCGATCGGCCCGAACACCGGGTTCGTACCGGCGTTGTTCACGAGGTGGTCGATCCGCCCGAACGCCTCGATGGTGCGCTCGACGGCGACGGCCTGGTGGGCCTCGTCGTGGGCCTTGCCGGCCACGCCGATGACCCGGTCGGCACCGAGTGCCTCGACAGCCTCCTTGAGGGCGTCCTCGTTGCGTCCGGTGATGCAGACCCGGTCACCGCGCGCGAGGAGCGCCTCGGCGATGCCGTAGCCGATGCCCCGGCTGGCGCCGGTGATGAGGGCGACCTTGCCCGAGAGTTCCACAGTGCTCATGTTCGTTTCCCCCGGCCCTAGTCGAGCGGTCCGCCGGCGACGTACAGCACCTGGCCGGAGACGAATCCGGCGGCCTCGCCCGTGAAGAAGGCGATCGCGTTGGAGATGTCGTCGGGGTTGCCCACGCGCTGGACGGGGATCTGGGTCGCGGCGGCGGCCTTGAAGTCCTCGAAGCCCATGCCGACGCGCTCGGCGGTGGCCGCGGTCATGTCGGTGGCGATGAAGCCGGGGGCGACGGCGTTCGCGGTGACGCCGAACTTGCCGAGTTCGAGGGCGAGGGTCTTGGTGAAGCCCTGGAGACCGGCCTTGGCGGCGGAGTAGTTGACCTGGCCGCGGTTGCCCTGCGCGGACGACGAGGACAGGTTGACGATCCGCCCGAACTTGGCGTCCACCATGTACTTCTGACAGGCCCTCGACATCAGGAAGGCGCCGCGCAGATGCACGTTCATGACCGTGTCCCAGTCGGACACGCTCATCTTGAAGAGCAGGTTGTCACGCAGGACGCCCGCGTTGTTGACGAGGATCGTGGGTCCGCCCAGTTCCTCGGCGATGCGCGTGACCGCGGCCGCGACCTGGGCCTCGTCGGAGACGTCGCAGCCGACGGCGATCGCCCTGCCACCGGCGGCGGTGATCTTCTCGACGGTGTCCTTGCAGGCGGCCTCGTCGAGGTCGATCACCGCGACGGCGCGGCCCTCCGCCGCCAGTCGTACGGCGGTCGCGGCGCCGATGCCACGCGCACCGCCCGTGACCACGGCGACCCGCTGCTCAGTGGTGGACATTGCTGGTTCTCCTCGCCCTTGAAAAGCCTGCGGCCCACGGTACGCCCTCAGGTGAGCGACCGCTTAGTACCTTCGGTGCATGTGACGCTAGAAGTCCTGACACTCCGTGTCAACGGCATGTCAGGCCGGTGTGAGCCATTACCTGTCATTGCCTGTCATCACCTGACCAGCAGGTCGAGCAGTCGCTCCGCCTCGGCCCGTGGATCGGCGGTGAGCCCGGTGTGCACGGGGCCCGGCTGTACGACCGTGGAGCGCGGGGCGATCAGCCAGCGGAAGCGCCGTCCGGCATCGTCCTGCGCCGCCTGACCGGCGGCCACCCCACCCGTACAGACCCCTTCGACGGCACGCAGCGCGGCCCGTACACCGTCGACGTCGGCCGCCGGGTCCAGCGCCCGCAGCTTGCCCTCGTCCAGATGCGTCCGCGCGGCGACGAAGGACTTGGCGCGGCAGTACACCAGCACACCCGCGTTGAAACACTCGCCGCGCTCGATCCGCGGTACGACCCGCAGCAGCGCGTACTCGAAGACGTCCCGCTCGCTCATGCGCTCCCCCCATGGGTGATCCGCTCGTGGATGACGGCCGCGCGCGCGAGGAGCGGCTCCGCGTAGGCCCGGCGGAGCGCGTCCGGCGAGTCGAACCCGGGTTCGTCCGCGAGCCAGGCGTCGGGGATCTCGGCGGTCACCTCGGCGAGCAGTTCCTCGGTGACCAGCGGCGCCAGTTCGGCGGCGGCCGAGGCGATGTCCGGGCCGAACCGCGCGAGGGCGTGCTCGGAGACGTCGTACGGCTTGGCGGCGGAGGCCCGGGCGCCGGGCCAGTGGTGATGCCAGATCATGGTGGCGCCATGGTCGATGAGCCACAACTGGCCGTGCCACATCAGCAGGTTGGGGTTGCGCCAGGACCGGTCGACGTTGTTGACGAGCGCGTCGAACCACACCACCCGCCCGGCCTCCTCGGCGCCCACCTCGAAGGCGAGCGGGTCGAACCCGAGAGCCCCCGACAGGAAGTCCATGCCGAGATTGGTGCCACCGCTCCCCCTGAGCAGCCCCTGCACCTGCTCATCGGGCTCGCCGAGCCCCAGCACCGGATCGAGGCCGACGGTCACCAGCCCCGGCACCCGCAGCCCCAACCGCCGCCCCAACTCACCACAGACGACCTCGGCGACGAGCGTCTTACGCCCCTGCCCCGCACCCCTGAACTTGAGCACATACGTCCCGAGATCGTCGGCCTCGACGAGTCCCGGCAGCGATCCGCCCTCACGCAGGGGCGTGATGTAGCGGGTCGCGATGACTTCCTTGAGCATCGCCCCAGGTTACTGGGGCTGTTCCCGGCCGGATGCCCGCGCGCCTGAACGGCGCGCACACGGGGTTCGTATCTCCGCACAGATCCTGAAAACGCCTTCGGAAGGAAACGCCAGCATGAGCAGCGCCTCGCTTCAGCCCCTATCGGGACCGGCCCGTCGTACGGTCATGGCGGCGGCCGGCGCGGCGGGGCTCGCCGTCGCGCTGACCGCGTGCGGGTCGGAGGACGACGCGTCCGACTCCGCCACCGAACAGGGCGCCGCCGCCGGCACCGCCCTCGCGAAAACCGCCGACATCCCGGAGGGCGGTGGCAAGATCTTCGCGGACCAGGGTGTGGTGGTCACCCAGCCGACGGCCGGCACCTACAAGGCGTTCTCGTCGAAGTGCACGCACGCGGGCTGTGCGGTGACGGGGGTCGCCAACGGCGTCATCACCTGTCCGTGCCACAACAGCGAGTTCTCGGTCACGGACGGCAGCGTGAAGAAGGGCCCCGCGACCGAGGCCCTGGCAGCCGAGGAGATCACCGTCTCCGGGGACTCGATCACCCTCGCCTGACCCTCCCTCTGAGACAGGCCAGCACCTCGTCGGTGGTAGCGACCGTGGCGACCAGCGCGAGGGTGTTGCGGATCATCGCGGGGGTGTAGTCGGAGGGCACCCCCGCGATGGCGTCCCCGGGCACGACGACCGTGTATCCGCGGTTCACGGCGTCGAACACGGCGTTGGGAATCGCGACGTTGGCCGAGACCCCGGTCACGATCAGCGTGCGGCAGCCCAGGTTGCGCAGCAGGGCGTCGACGTCGGTGCCCTGGATCGGCGACAGGCCGTGCAGCCGCCGTACGACGAAGTCCTCGTCGGCGACCTCGATCGGCGGCGCGACACGCACCGCGGTGGTGCCGGAGAGCTGCTGGACGGGGAGCCGTTCGGCGGCGCGGAACAGCCGGGCGTTGCGGTTGGCGCCGCGCCCGTCCGGCCGGCGCTCGGCGACCGCGTGGATGACCTGGACACCGGCCTCGTGGGCGGCGGCGACCAACCGGGCGACCCGGGCGAGCGCCCCCGACGACCGCGCCTCCGCGGCGAGTTCCGGCAGGGCGCTGTCCGGACCGACGACGCCCTGCTGACACTCGACGGTGAGCAGGACCGTGGTGGCGGGATCGAGGAGTTCGCTGAGCTGTTCGAACGACGGCATGGCGCTGGAGAGTAACGCTCGTCACGTCCGGGCGGAAGACGACCCATTTTCTTTTCTGACGTGATGTCAGAGGATCACCTCTGACACGACGTGGGAGAACAAGAGGGGGGATCGCATGACCGTCACTCAGCGCCGAGGCCGGAAGATCATGATGACACCGGGCGAGCTGGACGAGTTCCTGACGACCCAGCGCACCTGTCGGGTCGCCACCATCTCGGCGGCGGGCGCTCCGCACGTGAGCACACTGTGGTTCGCCTGGGACGGCACCTCGATGTGGCTGTACTCGGTGGTCCGCAGCAAGCGCTGGACCGACCTGTGCCGCGACCCACGGGTCGCGATCGTCGTCGACACGGGCGAGGAGTACGACGAACTGCGCGGCGTCGAACTGTCCGGCGCCGTCGAGTTCGTGGGCGAGTCCCCTCGCACAGGAGAACTGCGCGCCGAACTGGACGTCCCGGAAACCCTGTTCGCCCGCAAGAACTTCCGCCTGGACGAAATGCCCCACGACGGCAGACACGCCTGGATCCGCCTGACCCCGGAAAAAATCGTCTCCTGGGACTTCCGCAAACTGCCGGCGCAGTAGTCATTTCAGCCCGTCCGGCGTTTGAGGACGAGGCCGTTCAGGCCGATGGCGGGGGTCTGGGGGCGGAGCCCCCAGGGATGGGACGGGTAGGGGCGGCGGGGGCGAAAACCCTACCCAACCCCCCGCCCCGCCACCCGCAACGCATCCACCGCCGCCCGAATCGACGGCCGCCGATCCGCATCCGCCCGCCAGACGACGTACACATGCCGCCGCACCCGCTGCCGAAGCGGCACGGTGACAACCCCGTCAGGCACAGGGTGACGCCCAAGCAGCGGCGCGATACACACGCCAAGGCCCTCCGCGACCAACGCCAACTGCGTATGCGTCTCCGCCGCCCGATGCCCGATACACGGCTCGACCCCCTTCGACCGCAGCGTGAACATCAGCCATTCATGGCAGAACTCCCCCTCCCCCCAAGTGATCCACTCGTCCTCGGCGAACTCCCCGAGATCCACCTCGTTCCGACCGGCGAGCGGATGCCCGACCGGCATCGCCACATCCGCCGGATCATCGAGGATCGCCGACTTCACCAGCCCGTCGGGCAACGGCATCGGCTTGTTGTACCAGTCGAGTACGACCGCCAGATCGAGATCCCCCCGCACCACCCCGGCAACCCCCGCCTCCGGTTCCAGCTCGCACGACCGCAACCGCAACCCGGGATGCTCGGCGCGCAGGGCCGCGAGCGCGGCCGGGAACAGTCCGCGCGCGGCGGTAGGGAACGCCGACAGCCGCAACTCACCCACCACCTGCCCTCGTTGCGCCTCCAGATCGGACTGGGCCAGCTCGACCTGGGACAGGATGCGCGCGGCATGGTCGGCGAGCAGCCGTCCGGCGTCGGTGAGCCGCACGCCCCGCCCGTTCTTGGCGAGGAGTTGTTGCCCCACCTCCCGCTCCAGCTTGGACATCTGCTGCGAGACGGCCGACGTCGTCACATGCAGCCCCTCGGCGGCCCCGCTGACCGAGCCGTGCCGGGCGAGGGCGTCGAGGGTGCGCAGGCGCTCCAGATTCAACATGTAAGCAATTCTACGAGATGAGCCGAACAAACGCTCGCTTGTGCTACGAGATCAACTCAGGGACCGTAGGAGCATGAGCCGCGCCATCACCACAAACCCCACGACGCCAGCACTCGCACCCACACCCACGACCTCCCCGCCCCACCGCTTCCCCGCGTTGGACTGGCGCATCCGCTTCGGCGTGCTCTCCCTGATCTGGGGCTTCAGCTTCCTGCTGATCAAGGTCGGCACACAGGGGTTCGCCCCGTTCCAGGTCACCTTCGGCCGACTGCTGTTCGGTACGGCGGTCCTGGCGGCGGCGCTGGCCGTGAAGCGGGAGCGACTCCCCCGGGGCACACGCACGTGGGGGCATCTCGCGGTGGCCGCGTTCCTCCTGAACGCACTGCCGTTCTCCCTGTTCGCGTACGCGGAGCTGACGATCCCGTCCACGCTCGCCGGCATCTGCAACGCGACCTCGCCACTGTGGGGCATGGCCCTGTCCCTGGTCGCGCTCTCGGAGGACCGTCCGACACGGGTGCGGGTGGCCGGTCTCGGCCTGGGCTTCATAGGCGTACTGACCGTCCTCGGCGCCTGGCAGGGCTTCCACGGCCTGGACACGAAGGGCACGGCACTGGCCCTGCTGGCCTCGCTCAGCTACCCGATCGGCTGGATCTACGTCCGCCGCACACTGGCGGGTTCGGGCCACTCCCATCTGTCGCTCAGCGGCGCCCAGTTGCTGCTGGCCACACTCCAACTGGCCGTGGTGACCCCGCTGTTCACCTCCATACCCGACGGCCTCCCCGTCGGCCCGCTGCTCGCGATCGTCGCCCTGGGCGCACTGGGCACGGGCTTCGCGATGCTGCTCCAGTACGGCCTGGTCGCGGAGACTGGCCCGACGACCGCCCAGATGGTCACGTACTTCATCCCGGTCATCGCCACGATCGCGGGCGTCACCCTGCTCGGCGAGACCCTGACCTGGTCGACACCGGTGGGCGCGGTGGTGGTGCTGGCCGGGGCAGCCCTCACCCAGGTCGGCACGGGCCGCCGGGCGCGGCCTGGCCGCTCCGCGGGTGCCTTCCCGCAGGAGGGCCCCAGCGATGTCGTCGTGGCTCCACTTCCCCCCACTCGCGACGTGGCCCGGCCGGGGACACCCGAAACTCCGGCAGCGGCTGATGCGAGCACCACCTCCGCCTGGCAGCCGGACGCACCACACACGCCAACCGCCAACCGGCACCCAACCGGAGCACCACGGCCTTCCGTGCCCCACCACGAGCGAGCGGACAAGTCCTAGACGTAGGTCCGCTCCTAGACGTAGGTCCGCGCCCCCACCGACCCCACAGCCGAAGCAATCGCATCCGCCAGCAGCCCCGTCTCCACCTCCGTAAGCGTCGCCACAGTCACCCTGATCCCGGACGGCGCGTTCATCCGGAAGCGGGCTCCAGGGGCGACAGCCCACCCCGCATGCAGCAGCCGGGCGACCGCGCCGGTCTCGTCCGGGACCGGGATCCACACGTTCAGCCCGCTGCGCCCATGGGCCGCGACCCCGCGCCGCGCGAGCGCGTCGATCAGCGCGTCCCGGCGCCGCCCGTACGCCGAGGCCACCGCGCGCGCGTCCAGCGCGTCGTCGGCCCACAGCCGCACGACGGCCCGTTGGAGCAGCCGGCTGACCCACCCCGGCCCGAGCCGCTGCCGCCCCCGGACCCGGTCGACAGTGACGGGGTCGCCGGTGAGGACGGCCAGGCGCAGGTCGGGGCCGTACGCCTTGGCGACCGAGCGGACGAAGGCCCAGTGCCGGGTGGTCCCGGCCAGCGGGTGGAGGGGCTGGTCGACGATCCGGTAGCCGTGGTCGTCCTCGATGAGCAGGGTCTCCGGGTGCTCCCGGAGGACAGAACGCAGGGCACGCGCACGCGTGGCGCTCACGACCGCCCCGGTCGGGTTCTGCGCCCGGTCCGTGACGATCAGCGCCCGGGCCCCGGCCGCCAACGCCCGCCGTACGTCCTCGGCGAGCGGCCCCTCGTCGTCGACACCCACCGGGACCATACGCAGCCCGAGCGCCGGTACGAGGTCCAGCAGCCCGCCCCACCCGGGGTCCTCGACAGCGACGGTGTCACCGGGCTTGAGGTGTACGGCGAGGATGCGCTCGATGCTGTCCAGCGCACCGGAGGTGACGGCGAGGGGTCCGTCGGGCACACCGTCGGCGTCGAGGTCGGCGCGGGCGATCCTGGCCAGCTCCGGTTCCACGGTGGCGGACCCGTAGAGCACCGGCGCCCGGTCACCCTGTTCGCCGGCCGCCGCGAACGCCGCCGCAAGTGAGGGCAGCAGCGCCGGATCGGGGTTGCCGTCCGCCACGTCCCGTACACCGGACGGCACCTCCACCCGGATGTACTCGCGCCCGGTGGTGGCCGGCTTGGAGCGCACCCGGCTGCCGCGCCGCCCATGCGTCTCGATGACCCCGCGTTCCCGCAGCGTGCGATAGGCGGCGGCGACCGTATTGGGATTCACCCCGAGCCGCTCCGCCAACTCCCGCATGGGCGGCAGCAGTTGACCGGGTTCCAGCTCCCCGGCACCCACCGCGCGTTCGACGCTCGCGGAAATCTCTGCTGCACCCCGACCTTCGATCGGATATTCTCCTAGCACAACAGAGATTATGCACTAGTGCAATATGGACCGCAAGGAGACCACGATGCCGGGGACCACCGCAGAGGACGCAGCACAGAGCACAGCCGACGACACCTACCCCCCGACCGACCGCACGGTCCCCACCCGCTCCCCCAACCGGGCCTCGTACGACAAGGAGTCGGTGCACGCGATCCTCGACGAGGGGTACGTGTGCCACCTCGGCTTCGTCCGGGACGGCGCGCCGGTCGTGCTGCCGACGCTGTACGGGCGGCTAGGCGAGCGTCTCTACGTGCACGGATCGACGGGCTCGCGCCCGCTGCGGATGACGGGCAAGGCGGATCCGGGGCTGCCGGTCTGCCTCACGGTCACGCACGTGGACGCGCTGATCCTGGCCCGGTCCGCCTTCCACCACTCGATCAACTACCGCTCGGTGGTCGTCCACGGCCTCGCCCACCAGGTGACGGACCCGGACGAGAAGCGCCTCGCCCTGGACGTCCTGGTCGACAACGTCGTGGCCGGCCGCTCGGCCGACTCACGGCCCGCCAACGCCAAGGAACTCGCCGCCACCGCCGTGATCCGCATCGACCTCGCTGAGGTCTCCGCGAAGGTGCGCACGGGCGGGGTGAACGACGAGCCCGAGGACCTCGCCCTCCCCCACTGGGCCGGCGTGGTCCCGCTGCGCAAGGGCTACGAAACCCCCATCTCCGACGCCGAGTTGGCGCCCGGCACCCAGCTTCCCGGCTATCTCGAGGCTCTCTGATCCAGATGCTGATCCATCCCTGGGACGCGCCGCGCGAGGACGCGGAGTGGCAACAGTGGCTGTCCGTCCACGACTTCGGCCAGCTCGCGGTGAGCGGCCTGCCGGGCGAGGCGCCGTACGTCCAGCCGCTGCACTTCGCCTACGACCCCGAGCGCGCCGAAGCGGTCACCCACCTGGCCCGCCCCAACCCGCTCTGGCCCGCGCTGGAGAGGAACCCGGCCGTGCTGCTCAGCGTGGTCGACGACTACACGTTCATCCCCGGCCCGTGGCAGGCCGCACCGGACGGCCCGCCCGAGCACGGCACCCCGACGAGCTTCTACGCGGCCGTCCAACTCCACTGCACCGCCCACGTCGTGGACGACCCGACGGAGAAGGCCGCCCTGCTCAACCGCCAGATGGGCCACTTCCAGCCGGAGGGCGGGTCGGCACGGGTGGCGGCGGGCGAGGAGCCGTACGGGCGGATGCTCGCCGGTATCCGTGGCATCAGGCTCGAAGTGACGGACGTACGGGCGAAGTTCAAGTACGCCGAGAAGAAGCCCGCCGAGGTCCAGGACCGTATCGCGGCCGGTCTTGCGGCGCGGGGCAGGCCACGGGACGCGGCGGCGTCGGCGGTTCAGCGGCGCAGGCGGGGTCTGTAGCGGACCTCAACTCCCGTCGGCGTTCGGCTCGTCGGCGACCGACGCGTCACCGTGCCGCCGCGGCCGCTGCTCCGGTTGCTGCTCGTCGGCCTTCGTACGCCCGGCGAATTCCGGGGCGTTGAGGCTCCCCAGCAGCCCCAGCAGCTCCGCGTCACGGCTGCCGGGCTCGGCGTGGAAGACGACGAGGAGGAGGCCGTCCGAGCTGCCGATGTCAAGCTTGTCGCAGTACAGGTCGAGGTCGCCGACCTGGGGGTGGGACAGCTTGCTGACGCGTGCGCGCATGGGGACGACGTCGTGGCGCCCCCAGAGCACCCGGAAGCGCTCACTGCGCAGGGACAGCTCCCCGACCAGTTCGACCAGGCGCGGATCGTCGACGTCGGCGCCGGCCCTCGCCCGCACGCTCGCGACGATCCCGGCGGTCAGGTCCTCCCAGTCGCGGTGCAGTTCGCGCGCGGCGGGGTCGAGGAACACGGACCGCAGCAGGTTCACGCCGGGGACGTAGTCCGGGGACAGCGCGCGGCACAGCGCGTTCGCCGCGAGCACGTCGGTGTACCGGTCCTGCACATAGGCGGGGTTCGTGGTCCAGCCGTCGATGAGCTTCCGGATGGTCATCGGCACCTGGGCCGGTTTCGCCGCCCGTCTGCGCGGTGCGGGCCGCCGCCCGGTTCCCGTCAGGCCGACCAGGTGGCGGGTCGCGTCGGCGTCGAGGCGCAGCACCCGGGCGAGCGCTTCGAGCACCTGGACGGACGGATTGCGGTCCCGTCCCTGCTCAAGCCGCAGGTAGTAGTCGGAGCTGATGCCAGCGAGCGTCGCGACCTCCTCCCGGCGCAGCCCGGGCACCCGCCGCAGACCGCCGCCGCTGAGCCCTACGTCCTCGGGCCGGACCAGCTCCCGGCGGGCCCGCAGAAACTCACCGAGCACGTTGTTGGCGTCCATACCCACCACCGTAGAGCGGACGGCCCGGGATGTGGGTGTCCCTGTCGCCCCCAGGAACATCGGGGTACTGCCACCCGGGTACGGATCGCGGCAGAGTCGGTCCGGACCACGACGAACGACACCCGCTGACGACTCACGTCGTCCGACGACGTCCGACGACCACCTCAGCGGTACGCGACGAAAGGCAACACCATGGCCGACACCGTCTCCGGCGGAACCCTCACCCCGGCCGAGGGTCTGACCCTGACCCGTATGGGGTACGGCGCCATGCAACTGGCGGGCCCCCATGTGTTCGGGCCGCCCAAGGACCCCGACGAGGCCGTGGCGGTGCTGCGCGAGGCCGTCGACCGGGGCATCACCCACATCGACACCAGCGACTTCTACGGACCCACGGTCGTCAACGAACTCATCAGGAAGGCCCTGTCCCCCTACCCCGCCGACCTCCGCATCGTCACCAAGGTGGGCGCCCGGCGCGGCAGCGACGCCAGCTGGCTGCCCGCGCTGGACCCCGAGAGCCTCAGGTCGGCCGTCCACGACAACCTCCGGAACCTCGGCGTGGACGTCCTCGACGTGGTGAACCTGCGGGTCGGTGCGGACGAGATGGCCGGTGAGCAGCCGCTCAGCGAGCAGTTCGGGGTCCTGGCCGAGCTACAGAAGGAAGGCCTGATCCGGCATCTCGGGGTCAGTGCGGTCAGCTCCGCCCAGTTGACCGAGGCGCAGGCCATCGCCCCGGTCGTCACCGTGCAGAACCTCTACAACCTGGCCAACCGGGAGGACGACGCGCTGGTCGAGCGGTGCGCGGCGGAGAACATCGCCTTCGCGCCCTTCTTCCCGCTCGGCGGCTTCACCCCGCTCCAGTCGCGGACCCTCACCGAGGTCGCCGCCCGTCTCGGCGCCTCGCCGCAGCAGGTCGCCCTGGCCTGGCTGCTCCAGCGTCGGCGAAACGCGCCCACCTCCGCGAGAACATCGCGGCGGCGGACCTGACGCTGCCGGCGGACGCCATCGCGGAACTGGACGCGATCGGCGACGCGAAGGACCCTTCGCAGGACGCCTGAGCCTCAGCCGAACGCCCCTCCGGGTTCGGCACGCTCCAGCACACCGGCACGGGCACCGCGCGTCTCCGCCACCGCGAGCCCCGCCACCGCGCCCAGCATCAGCAGGGTGCCCACGACGGTCGCCGCCGTCAGCCGCTCACCGAGCAGGGTGACGGCGAGGACCGCCGCGCTCACCGGTTCCAACAGCATGATCACGGAAACGGTCGCCGAGCGGACGACGGCCGCCCCCGCGAAGTACAGCCCGTACGCGAGGGCGGTCGGCACGGCAGCGACGTACACCACCAACCCGATGAACCGCAGGCCGTCGCCGGTGTGCGGCAGGAGCCCCTCGGCGAGCGCGAACGGCAGCAGGCACAGCGTGGTGACGCCGAAGGCCCTGACGGACGCACCGAACGCGTCCGTCTCCCCGTCCCGCCCCCACCACCGGGTGAGGAGGGTCATCAGGGCGTACCCGGCCGCCGACAGCGCGGCCCAGGCGACACCCGACGGCCGGACCTCGGCGCCGCCGCTGCCCAGCACCAGCACGGCAAGCCCGGTGAGCGCCCCGGCGACGGCGACGGTCCCGCCCGCGCCCAGCCGCTCACCCATGGTCAGCCGGGCGCCCAGCGCGATGAGGACGGGCCCGGCGCCCAGTGTGACGACGGTGGCGACCGCGAGGCCGGTGGCCTGGACGGAGGCGAAGTAGGCGGTCTGGAACACGGCGAGCGAGAGCCCGGTGACCCCGGCACGCAGAGCCTTGCGGCGCCACGGCCCGGACCTGACGGCCGTCCCCGTACGGCAGAACAGCGACCGGACGAGGAGCAACAGCACGAAGCCGCCCGCGCAGCGCCAGAAGGAGAGGGCGACGGGCCCCATGTCGCTCACCCGGTAGACGAGGGAGGCGGCGGCACCCGCGGTGCCCCAGGCGGCACCGGCGACGATCAGAAAGAGCAGGCCCCGCCCGATGGGCAGGCCGGAAACGGCGTTCGACACGTTCGACACGAGAGTCTCTCCGCAGCCGCGTGGGGACCGGCCGAAGGGCGGCGACCGCGCGGAAGATGACGAAAGGACCCGGGCCCTCAAGGCTCGACGGGGGTCCTCGGACTTCGTCTGCGGGCAGAACCGTTCAGCCCGACGTCGAGTCGATGCGTCGGACATGTTCTCGGGGAAGCCCGCCTCAGACGGCCGGAGGCGGAAGGACGAGTGCTCGCGCGTGCATGATCGCGACCCTACGCGGCGGTACGACGGGCCGCCACATCCTTTTCGGGGCCGCGGGCGACCGGCTCGGCCGACCCCTTGGCGGGAGCCGAGGACTGTGCGATGAACGCGCCCACGAGCACGATCACGCCCCCGACGATCTGCGGCGCCGACAGATGCTCGCCCAGCAGCACCCAGGCCAGCACGGTCGCGACGACCGCCTCCAGACACGCCACGACACCGGCGACCTGCGGCGAGAGCCGCCGCACGGAGAGCACGCCCGTGACGTACGCGACGACCGTGGCGGCGAGCACGATCCAGCCCAGCAACAGCCCGGCCGCGACCGGTGTGCCGTCCATGTCCGCGGTGCCCGCGAGCACGGACCAGTCCATACTCCACGGACGCGCCACGACGGTCAGCACGAGGGCGCCGACCAGGAGGCCGTACGCGATGACGCCGAGCGGGTCGGGCGCCTCGTCGCCCGCGTCGCTGCCCTGGTCGGACAGGACGAAGTAGCCGACCTGGCAGCACGCGGCGGCGAGCGCGAGCAGCAGCCCCATGGCGTCGAAGCTCAGCCCGGACCACACCTCGACGACACAGGCGAGCCCGCCGACCGCGAGGACGACACCGAGGGCGGCGGCGCGGGTCACGGGCCGCCGCTGCACGAACCGCACCCAGCCGAGCACGAGCGCGGGCGCGAGGTACTCGACGAGCAGGGCGACCCCTACGGGGATGCGGGAGATCGAGGCGAAGTAGAAGGCCTGGACGCCGGCCACGGCGAGCAGTCCGAACCCGGCGAGCAGCGCGGGCCGCCGACGCACCAGCGCGCGGTGCCGCACGGCCAGGGGCAGCATCACGAGAGCGGCGCCCGTCACGCGCAGCCACACGACGTGCAGGGGGTCGAGTCCCGCCTCGATCAACGGCTTGGCCGCGACCCCGGACCCGCCGAACGCGACCGCCGACACCAGCGCGAGCCCGAGCCCGACACCCCTGCCCCGACCGACCTCACCGCTCCCTGACGTACGCACCGGCACATGATGACAGGCGACGACATGACCGTCACCCCCGATGACACCTGTCTCACGAGCTGGACGGCCCACCGGAGCCCGCCGAGCGGACCCACACCTCAGCCGCCGCCGTCAGTACCCCAGACGTACTCCTCCCACCCCACCACCGGCGATTCGGCCTGTCGCAGCCGTGCCACCAACTCCCCCGCGTCGACTCCGCCCCGCCCGAGCACCTCGACGGCCCGGGACTCCGGATCCCCGACGATGGCCGCGAGCAGATCGACGCCACGCGCGCGTGGGTCACCGCGCCGCCCGGCCCGCTCGCACGCCTCCTCCAGCGCCCCCGCCGCGACCGGCGACCAGCCGACGGCCGTACCAGCCGCCCCGGGGAGTACGGGCAGTGCCCCGGAATCCTCGACGGAGCCCTGCCAGCGCAGCCCGTACCCGATGCTGCGCTGCACGAGATAGCCGAGCAGCCGCGCGACCTGCGGACTGTCGGCCTCGAACACCGCGCGCACCTCGGGATCGGACTCCAGGAGGGTGTGCAGCAGATGGGCCGTGTCGATCTGCCGGTCCCCGTCCCGCAGTGCCCGTCTGCGCGCACCGGCCACCACCGCTGCCAGCTCTGCGGTGAGCCTGGCATCGCTGTCCACGCGGTTCGCACCGTGCTCAGTGGTCGACTGCCGGGGAATACGGGGTTGCACATCCCCTACCCCATCAGTCCCAGTCGATCCGGTCATCCCCGTGGCGCACCATTTCCGCGTCCCACGGAAGGTGGGCATCGGGGGCGGAATCTCCTCCTTACGGATGACATCACGCCGCTTCGACCCGAAGTCGACGCAAGGGGCGCACACACCCTTGCCGCACGCCCCGGGCGCAACCGGGGCCCGCCCTCGCACGTCCCACTCCAACATGGAGAGCAGGTGCTGGCTGGTGGCGCTGCCGGCCACGGACGGCCGGCAGTACGTCTACCGGGTCTACGCCCCGGAGGACGCGCTGCCGGCCGACCTGTTCTGGGAGGCATGGCACTGCCACGAGGAAGGCCCCTTCCCACGCGCGTGGGACCTGTTCGACGCGGCGGTGATACGGCGGGTGAGCTGACCCCGCCCCCCAACCACGAACCTGACTGCTCGTCAGTATTGAATGTTCCGGCCCTTACGGCTACGTTCCGCGACACCGCAGCCCGAGACACAGAGGTGGTCGCATGGCCGAAATAAGCGCGGAGGCACGCATCCAGGCACCGGCGGAGAAGGTCTGGGCGCAGCTGACGGACTGGCCGGCGTACGGAGAGTGGAACGCGACCCACACGAGCTTCCCGAAGGGCGGCCCCTCCGCGCTGGAGGTCGGCGGCACCTTCGAGGAGAACATGAAACTGATGGGCTTCCCGGCCGAGGTCGAGTGGACCATCGACGAGTTGGAGCCCGCCCGCACCCTGTCGATCCGGGGCAAGGGCCCGATGGCCGTGACCGTCGCCACGCGCTACACGCTCACGCCCGACGGCGACGCCACGACGGTCCGGATCGACGGCGAGTTCACCGGCGCGGCGGTCTCCCTGATGGCCGGCAAGCTGAAGGACTCGGGAACGGCGGCCCTGAACGAGTCCCTGCGCAAACTGGCCGGCCTGGTGGCCTGAGCCCGCCCGTTGGCGCCGTACGACAGCACAAAGGCGCCCCGCGGACACTTCCGCGGGGCGCCAGTGCGCATCAGGGAGACAGGTCGCCAGGGGCGAACACGTCTCCGAGGACGACCCATCAGTCCTCGTCGGCGAGGATCAGATACAGCTTCTTACGGGCATCACCGATGACCGTGAGCGCCTTCTCGCGCTGCTCCTTGCTGCCCGTCTTCCAGACCTGGCCGAAGGCCTCCATCAGACCGAAGCCGGCCTGGCGGATGTCGTTCAGTGCCTCCCAGTCGACGCCGCGCCCGGCCTCTTCCCAGGGCGCGTCGGGACCCTCGTCGGCCGCCGTACGGCCGGCCTCGGTGAGCGAGAACAGCTTCTTGCCGCCCTCGGTCTCACTGACGATCAGGCCCTCGTCCTCCAGCAGCTGAAGGGTGGGGTAGACCGAGCCGGGGCTGGGCTTCCACGCCCCACCGCTGCGCTCGGCGATCTCCTGGATCATCTCGTAGCCATGCATGGGCCGGTCCTTCAGCAGGGCCAGGATCGATGCGCGGACATCACCGCGCCGTGCCCTGCCCCGCGGTCCGCCCCGGCCGCCGCGCCCGCCCCAGGGACCCGGGCCGAAGCCAGGACCACCAGGACCGCCGGGGCCGCCGAAACCGGGCCCGAAGGGACCGAAGGCGGCTCGCCGCCCGGGACCACCATGACCGTGTCCGCGTCCGGAACCGAAGCCCGGACCGAATTCCTCTCCATGGGAACGCATCGCAACCACTCCATTCGTTGCCTTGTCGTTGATCTGTCGCGATGCGTCAACGATATATCGGAACTGTGCGAGCGACAACCCCCAAAAAGAAGTGACCCAGACCACACCAGAAACGAAGCCGTTTCGATAGCGCCGAGAGCTAGGCTGACGAATACCGAAGTGAACGAAACAGTTTCGTACAAGGAGAGTGCCCGCCATGGCCTCCGTACTCGTCGCCCACCGTCAGTCCCTACAGCGTCTCGGCCTGCGCATGCTCCTCGCCGCCGAGCCCGACCTGACCGCCGTGGGCGAGGCAACGAGCGGTGCCGAGGCAGTGCGCATGAGTGCCGCACTCGGCCCCGACGTAGTCCTGATGGACACCTCGGTGGTCGACACGGACGGGGTCGACGTCATCAGCCGCATCACCCGCCCTCCCACCCTGCTCCCGATCACGGAGTCAGCCAGAACCACCAAACACCACCGCCCGCGCGTACTGCTCCTGACCCCCACCGACCACGAGCGGCACGCCTACGCGGCCCTGCGCGCCGGAGCCGGCGGCTTCCTCCCCCAGGACGCCACCCCCGGGGAACTGGCCGCGGCCGTCCGCATAGTGGCCGCCGGAGACGCCGTCACGACCCCCAGCCTCACCCGAGCCCTGATCGACACCGTCCGCCACGAACACACCACCGGCCCACTCCACCGGGAGACAGAACTCGACACCCTCACCCGACGCGAACGCGACGTCCTCACCGCGGTAGCCGCCGGCTGGTCCAACACCGAGATCGCCACCCGCCTGTCCATCTCCCCGACCACGGTCAAATCCCACGTCAGCCGCATCCTCGCCAAGATCGGCGCCCGCGCACGCGTACAGGCGGTGGTCTTCGCGTACGAGTCAGGCCTCGTACGCCCAACGGCAGCCTGACACCCTCCACCTTCACCGCTTCCACAGCACAGGCGGTGCCTCTTCAGCACCGACCGGGGCATTCCAGCCCGTCCGGCGTCTGAGGACAAGCGCGTCCAGCGGGACCCTCCCACCCGCGCCCGCCACTCCAGCCGTCCGGCGCTTGAGGAAAGCACATCCAGCGCGAGCCCCTTTCCCACCCACCCGCACCCCCACCACCCAGCCCGTCCAGCGCTTGAGGACGAGCGCGCCACCACCCTCCAGCCCGTCCGGCGTTTGAGGACGAGGCCGTTCAGGCCGACAGCGGGGGTCTGGGGGCGCAGCCCCCAGGGATGGGAACGGGTAGGGGCGGCGGGGGCGAAAACCCTCACCACCCAAACCCCCACCCCCCAACCAGGTCCAACACCCCCGAATTGGCCTTGGCCCCCCACCCCACCACCCCCCTAGCGTCATCCCATGCGCATTCGAATCGTCGACGCCTTCACAGACCACCCCTTCGCCGGCAACCCCGCCGGCGTCATGCTCCTCGACGCCTTCCCAGACGACACCCGCCTCCAGCGAATCGCCCTCGAGGTCAACCACGCCGAGACGGCATTCACCCACCCCCTCCCCAAGGGCGGCAACGCCGACTGGGCCCTGCGCTGGTTCACCCCCGCCGCCGAAGTCGCGATGTGCGGCCACGCCACCCTCGCCACGGCCCACGTCCTGCACACCACAGGCGCCCACACAGGCCCCGTACGATTCGCGACCCTCAGCGGTGTCCTCATCGCGACACCCCGCGAGGACGGCTCGATCACCCTCGACTTCCCGACCGCCCCGCTCACCCGCGTAGAGCCCCCCGCCGGACTCACCGAGGCCCTGGGCGCCGAGCCCCTCACGGCCTTCGACACCGGCCCGAACATCAACGACCTGCTGATCGAGGTCGCCGACGAGAAGACGGTCCTGGGCCTCTCCCCCGACCTCAAGGCCCTCGCCGCCCACTCGGAACGCGGCATCATCGTCACCGCCCGCGCCGACAACCCCGCCGACGGCTACGACTTCGTCTCGCGCTGCTTCTTCCCGCGGATCGGCATCGACGAGGACCCGGTCACCGGCAGCGCCCACACGGCCCTCGCCCCCTACTGGTCCGAGCGCCTGGGCCGCAACGACCTCACCGGCCTCCAGGCCTCCGCCCGCAGCGGCCTGGTCCGCACGGAACTCCGCGGCGACCGCACCCTGCTGACCGGCCGGGCGATCACCACCATCGACGGCGAACTGCTCGTCTAGAGCCAAGGCATCCCGGCCACACAAAAGGGGCGTACGAAACCCTCGTACGCCCCTCAACTCATCCTTGAATCACCCCTGCCTCACCCCTGCCTCACCCCTAATTCACCCCCGCCCCGCCCCCTCCGAACCGCTCACGCGACAGGCAGCCACGGCACCTTCCCCGCCAGCAGCGCATACCCCACGAACGCCCCGATGTCGAGCAGCGAATGCGCCACGACCAGGGGCCCCACCCGCCCCCACCGCCGGTAGAGATACACGAACACCACGCCCATCACCATGTTGCCGATGAACCCGCCGATGCCCTGGTACAGGTGGTACGACCCCCGCAGTACGGAACTGGCCACCAGAGCCGTCCCCGGTGTCCACCCCAGCTGGTTCAGCCGCCGCAGCAGATACGCGACGACGATCACTTCCTCCAGTACGGCGTTCTGCACCGCCGAGAGGATCAGCACCGGGTACTTCCACCACACCTCGGGCAGCGCCTCCGGCACCACCGTGAGGTTGAAGCCGAGACCACGTGCCGCCAGGTAGAAGGCGATTCCGCTGCTGCCGATCACCGCCGCGATCGCGGCCCCTCGGCCGAGGTCGGACCAGGGCCGGGTGCGGTCGAAGCCCAGCGTCCGCAGCCCCTTGCCCTCGCGCAGCAGGAAGTGCGCGACCAGCGCGACCGGTACCAGAGACGTCGTGATGCCGAAGAGCTGCCAGGCCAGATCCAGCCATGGGCGGCCCGGCGCGGCCGAGGCGTTGAGGGTGGCCGCCTGGTCCTTGAGGCCTCCCGGTTTCGTGACTGATCCGACAAAGCTGATCAAGGAGGAGATACCGCTCGCGCCGAGCGAAAGCCCCAGAACCAACAGCGTCTCGTCCCGGAGCATCCGTCGCGACGGCCGCTCCTCAGGAAAAGAATCAGCCACCGCGCCCGCCTCCACCTGCACTCCTGCCTCCAGTTGTTCAATCCCGCCGCATCCCCGTCCTCGCCCCGCTAGGGTCTCGAAAGAAGTTGCGAAGAACCTGCGCGACAGGCCGTTGGGGGGCGGACGCCTCTCCCGGCGTGCCTCCCCTTTCCCTGCCATACGGCCCATGCAGCCGATTCAGCTCATACGGCTGTTTCGCGCCACGTGTTCTGTTCACCAGGGAAGGACCCCACCGTCATGGGACGTCACAGCTTGCCCGATCGACCTGAACCGGGCACCGGCGACCCCCGTCCACGCACCCGCCGCCGCACGGTCGCCATCGCCACGGCGCTCGTCCTCACCATCGCCGGAGGCACGGCGGTCGCCGTGCAGACCGGTCTGCTCTCGTTCGGTTCGTCGTGCCGGGACGACCCGGTACGACTGACGCTCGCCGCCTCCCCGGACCTGGCTCCCGCCCTGGAATCCGCGGCGGACCGGGCCCACGACGAGGGCGTCACCTCCGACGGGCGCTGCCTCGACATCGAGGTGACCGCCCGGGACTCGTACAAGGTCGCGGACGCGCTGCGCGCGGGCAAGCCGGCCGACGCCCAGATCTGGGTGCCCGACTCGGACGTCTGGGTCGAGCGCGTCACGGCCGACGGAAGGGCGACCCAGGTGACCGCCGTCGGCAACGTCGCCTCGACCCCGGTGGGCGTGGCCGTGGTGCCGGCCGCCGCGAAGGCACTGGGGTGGCCGCGGAAGACGTACTCCTGGACGGAGCTGGTCGGCGCCACCCTGGAGAACGACGACCTGGCGCTGGGCGCGGCCGACCCGGCGCGCAGCGCGACGGGCCTGCTGGCCCTGACCCAGCTCGGCACGGCCGCCGCGAAGACGAAGGACGGCGCCACCCAGGCCGCCGCCCTGATGAAGGCCCTGTCACAGCGTGTCTCCGACAGCGACGGCCAGGTTCTGGACACCCTGCCCCGCGACTCCTCGGGCACCGAACAGGGCAACCCCAAACGCAACCGGACCCTCGTCCTGTCCGAACAGGCGGCGTACGCGTACAACTCGTCGGCGGACAAGGCCCAGAACCTGGGCATGTTCTACCCCGAGGACGGATCACCCCGGCTCGACTACCCGTACACCCTGATCGACGGCACAGAACTGACAACCGACCAAAGCCGGGCAGCGATCCGCTTCATGACGTTTCTGCGCGAGCCCGAGCAGCACAAGCTCCTGGAGCGGCAGGGCTTCCGGACCGACACCGATGAGGCCCCGAGCGCGCTGATCGCCCGGGCGGGCGGCCGTGCCCCGCAGCCGTACGCGCGCACGGCCGGCGAACCCGCGTCGGCGGCGGCGCTCCAGGAGGCCCTCGGCACCTGGACGATCACCGTGCAGAGCGCCCGGATCACAACGGTCGTCGACGCGTCCTTCTCCATGACGGAGCCGGTGCCGGGCACGGCCCGAACCCGGATGGACGTCACAAAGGCATCACTCCTCCAGGCCCTCGCCACCTTCACCCCCGAGGACGAGATCGGCCTGTGGGAGTTCTCCACGAAGCTGGACGGCGCCAAGGACTACCGCGTCCTGGTCCCGACGGAACGCCTGGGCGACCGCAAAGGCAACGGCACCCAGCGCGACCGCCTCTCGACGGCGTTCGGCGACCTGGAACCGGTCCCGGGCGGCGCGACGGGCCTCTACGACACGACCCTGGCCGCCTACAAGTCGGCGACGTCCTCGTACGCGAAGGGCAAGTTCAACGCACTGGTCATCCTGACCGACGGCGTGAACGAGGACCCCGGCAGCATCTCGCGCGCCGCCCTGATCCGCGGACTCCAGCAACTCACCGACCCCGAACGCCCAGTACCGCTGATCATGATCGCGGTAGGCCCGGAGGCCGACCGCGAGGAAGCCCAGCAGATCGCGACGGCAACGGGCGGCTCAGGCTACGAGGTGACGGACCCGACCCAGATCCACACAGTAATCCTCCAGGCAATCGTGGCAGCAGGCAGCGACGTCTGACCGCCACCTGCTCCCCAGAACCCCTGAAGCCGGGGCCCAGGGGCCTTGAGGCCCTGGGCCCCGGGTACCGAGGGCAGGCTGCCGGGGCCGGGTGCCGGAGGCCGGGTGCCGGAGGCCGGGGACCGGGTGCCGGAGACCGGGTGCCGGAGAGCGGAGAGCGGAGACCGGGTGCCGGGGACCGCGGGGGCCAGGGCCCGGGAGCCGGAAGCCAGGGGCCGGAGGCCAGGAACCGGAGGCCGAGAGCCAAGGACCGGAAGCCGGGAACCGGGAACCGGGAGCCGAAGGTCAGGGACGCGGGCCCGAGGCCAGAGGCGGGGATCGGAGCCTGAGGACCGAAGGCCGGAGGCCGGAGGCCGGAGGCCGGGTTCGGGAGGCCGGGTTCGGGAGGCCGGAGGCCGGAGGCCGGGTTCGGGAGGCCGGGTTCGGGAGGCCGGGGATGCGGGGCCAGGGACCGGGGCCGACGAGGCCCGGTGGCCGGGGCCCGGAGACCGGGGCCAGGGACCAGGGACCGGGGCCCGGAGACCGGAGACCGAAAACCGGTGGCCCGGGAACCGGGGGCCTGGAAGCCGCAGGCCGGGGCCCGGGAAGTGGAAGCCCGGGAGCCTGCCCAGAACCCAGAGCCCAGAGCCCAGGGACCGCAGGCCGCAGGCCGGGGCCCGGAAGCCCGGCCAAAGCCCGGGGCCCGGAAGCCGGGGCCGAAGGCCAAACCGGGCCCCCGGCATCGCTCACCCGAGAGGCACCGGCTCCGGCAACCCCACCGGCCAGGTGTGCACCGGCTCCCCGACGTGCATCAGCTCGCTGTAGCGCCGGGTCGTCGCGGCCAGCGCGGCGTCCCGGGACAGCCCCTTCTCCAGCGCCCGGTGGAAGGTGGCCGCCTGCCAGGACGCCCCGTTGGCCCGACGTCGGCACCGTTCCTCGATCACCCCGAGGTACAGGTCCCGGTCGGCGGGCTCGACCCCCCACGCGTCGAGGCCGGCCTCGGCGAGCGGCAGCAGTTCGTCCCGTACGAGATGCACCGCCTCGACCTCCGCGATGCCACCGAACCGACCGCCCCGGGGCCACTGGAACCGCGCATCGATCCCGTGCCGGCAGGCCGCGTCGAAGTTGGCGGCGGCGGCCTCGAAGGGCAGCCGGGTCCACACGGGCCGTGACTCCTCGGCGAGCGCCCGGACGAGCCCGTAGTAGAAGACCGCGTTGGCGATGACGTCCGTGACGGTGGGCCCGGCGGGCAGCACCCGGTTCTCGACGCGCAGATGCGGTACGCCGTCGGCGATGCCGTAGACCGGACGGTTCCAGCGATACACCGTGCCGTTGTGCAGCACCAGCTCGCCCAGCTTCGGCACTCCTCCCTCGTCGAGGACGTCCAGCGGGTCCTCGTCGTCGCAGATGGGCAGCAGCGCCGGGTAGTAGCGCAGGTTCTCCTCGAAGAGGTCGTACGCCGACGAGATCCACCGCTCCCCGAACCACGTGCGCGGCCGTACGCCCTGCGCCTGTAGCTCCGGCGGACGCGTGTCCGTGGACTGGGTGAACAGCGGGGGCCGCGACTCGCGCCACAGCTCACGGCCGAACAGGAAGGGCGAGTTGGCCCCGACCGCGATTTGCGCGGCGGCGATCGCCTGCGCCGCGTTCCACACATCGGCGAACCGCGCCGGAGTGACCTGGAGATGCAGTTGCACGGAGGTGCAGGCGGCCTCCGGAGCGATGGACTTCGACGTGCACGAGAGGCGCTCCACCCCGTCGATGTCGAGCGTGAAATCCTCCCCGCGCGCGGCCACGATCTGATCGTTGAGCAGGGTGTAGCGGTCGACGTCGGAGAGGTTGGAGGAGACCAGGTCGTCCCGGTCGAGCGTCGGCAGAATGCCGATCATCACGATCCCCGCGTCGACCTCCTTCGCCTTCCGGTGCGCATATGCCAGTGACGTACGGAGTTCCTCGGCGAGCCGGTCGAAAACCCGCCCGTCGAGACGATGGGGGGCGATGTTGACTTCCAGATTGAACATGGCGAGTTCTGTTTGGAAATCTCGGCTCGCGATCCTTTCAAGTACTTGCGCATTCATCATTTTCGGCATGCCGTCGGGCCCGACGAGATTCAGCTCGATCTCCAGGCCCAGGAGATTCTTGGGGCGGTCGAACCGCTTCTCGGCCAGCAGCCGCTCCAGCCCCGTCAGGCACTGCCGGAGCTTGGCGCGGTAACGCTGGCGATCGGACAGGTCGAACTGCCCCGCCACGACCTTCTCCCCCATCGAAGCGTCCCTTCCTCGAATGGGCAGGCCGAGGATCCGGCCACCGATGTCCCGGGTCACGTGGGATGATGCCCAGCCAGCGTGATTGATAACGTCCCACGCACGCCCGTGACCCGCTACGCTGGCCCATATGACCGGAGGCACATTCGTCCGGCATGGCGCTACAGACTTTGTGCGGACAAACGAGTCGACAGTTTCGCGCACTTGCGAACTCGTGAAAAACGTCGACGACAATTGGCCGACCGCCTGCGCCGCGTATACCGAGGTCATCGCCGTACGAGCGGCCGGGAATCGGTGGAAACGCCACACAACGCCGACCGAATAGACCCTTGCTCTTCACGTGGGAAACGGTTAGACGAAACACAGTCAGAACACGTGTCGTATAAACTCCGCGAACAAGGCAGAGAGTCGGCGCCCAGGTCCTGGGTCCTGCCGTCCAGGTGACGTGCGGCAGGCCGCACCCCCGCCCGCGCATCCGGCCCCCGCCTCTTTGACCCCGAGACTTCGAGAGCTGACAGCGCCGTCCGCCCCCGCCCTCGCGCCACCCTGCCTGTCGAATGAGAGGCGTTCCACCATGCCGCTGCATGTCCCCCCGGCTCCCGCGCCAGCACTGCGCACCATCCTCACGGCACTCGGTTCCCCCACCGCGGTCCGCGAGGCACGCACCCCGGCCCTGCGCACCGCCCAGGGACCCACCACCCCCGAACTCCCCCTGCCCGTGCACGTCCTGGACCGGATCACCCCTGCGGGCACCCCCACCACCCGGCTGACCGGGTGGCGCTTCCTGATCCGCTGCGGCGACCGCGCGGTGGCCGCGGCGGAGACCATGCTGACCCCCGACGGCTGGGCCTTCTCGCACTTCTTCGAAGGCCCCTACATCGCCTCCACCGAGCGCGCCCTGCGCCAGGCCGAGACCATGAAACAGCCCTACCAGGCCCGCCTCCTGTCCGTACCCGAGCTGTACATGCTCACGCTCTGGCTGCACGGCGACATCACCGCCGACGCCGCCGAGGGCCACCCCGCCGCGACCGACCTGCTCGTCCCGCTGGCGCCGGCCCCGCCCGGCATCGCCGCCCACCGTCCGCACCGGGTCGCCGAACTGCTCCCGGTCCTCACCCATCGGGTGACTCCGGCCCCACTGCTGAGTTCTCCCGCCTGAGCGCACACGGCACGGCACTCTCCGTATTCCCGCGTACCCCGCCGCCGAATTCCTGGCAGCGGGGTACGTCGCTCTTTCGCGCACCATTACGCTCGTACGAGCCATTAAGGGTTTGTGAGCCGCCCGGACTAGCCCTTTCCGGCCCCCAAGAACCACCCAAAGGGACAGCCCAGTCGGGCTGAACCGTCCGCCCGGGTGATGCGTCTTGAACCTGTGAGAAGCGGTGCGGCTAAATCCCTGCGGATTGACGCCCGTAGAGCAACACTGGTTTCGAACCGACTTTCCCAACGGGGGCGGCCATGAACAGTGCTTCGAGCCGCAGGACAGACACCACAGCCATCTCACACTCCACGACAGAGCGAAAGATCCCATCAATGTGCCAGCACCAGCCACCGTGCCCGACAGCCCACTCCACCGACCGGGAGTCCGCCCGACTGATGGCGCACCACCCGGAACAGGGGTGGAGCCTGCTGTGCAACGGCGTCCTCCTCTTCGAGGACACCGGTGAGCTACTGCCCGACGGCCAGATCATCGCCCCCCACCGCCCCGCGGGCGCCGGACCGGTGATGACGGCCGCCTGACGGCCACGCACGAAGGGCAGCCTCCCGACATCGAGAGGCGCGACCGCCCGGACAACTGAACAGACAAAGAGGGGCCGGCCCGCAGACACTCGCTGCGAACCGGCCCCGACGTGTGTCCGAGGGCGACTACTCCTCGTAAGCGTCCAGCGGCGGGCAGGAACAGACCAGGTTCCGGTCACCGAAGGCCTGGTCGATCCGGCGCACGGGCGGCCAGTACTTGTCGGCCGCCGAGACCCCGGCCGGGAAGACCGCCTCCTCGCGCGTGTAGGCGTGGGTCCACTCCCCACCGAGCGCGGCGGCGGTGTGCGGCGCGTTCCGCAGCGGGTTGTCGTCGGCCGGCCACTCGCCCGCGCCGACCTTCTCGATCTCCCCGCGAATGGCGATCATCGCGTCGCAGAACCGGTCCAGCTCGCCCAGGTCCTCGGACTCGGTCGGCTCGATCATCAGCGTCCCGGCCACCGGGAAGGACATCGTCGGCGCGTGGAAGCCGTAGTCGATGAGCCGCTTGGCGATGTCGTCGACGCTCACACCCGTCGCCTTGCTGATCGGCCGCAGATCGATGATGCACTCGTGCGCGACGAGCCCGCCGGGCCCGGTGTAGAGCACGGGGTAGTGCGGCTCCAGCCGCTTGGCGATGTAGTTGGCGCTCAGCACAGCCACCTGCGTGGCCCGCTTGAGCCCCTCGCCGCCCATCAGCCGGACGTACGCCCACGAGATCGGCAGAATGCCCGCCGACCCCCAGGGCGCCGCCGAGATCGGCCCCACGCCCGTCTCGGGCCCGGCAGCGGGCTGCAAGGGGTGGTTGGGGAGATAAGGCGCGAGGTGCTCCCGCACACCCACAGGCCCCACCCCAGGACCGCCACCGCCGTGCGGAATGCAGAACGTCTTGTGCAGATTCAGATGCGAGACGTCCCCGCCGAAGTGCCCCGGCTTGGCCAGCCCCACCAGCGCGTTGAGGTTGGCCCCGTCGACGTACACCTGCCCGCCGGCCTCGTGCACCCGGGCGCAGATGTCGGCGACATGCTCCTCGAACACGCCGTGCGTGGAGGGGTACGTGATCATCAGCACCGACAGCTCGTCGCGGTACTGCTCGATCTTCGCCCGCAGGTCCTCGACGTCGATCTCGCCGTCCCCGGCGGTCTTCACGACGACGACCTTCATCCCGGCCATGACGGCACTGGCCGCGTTGGTCCCGTGCGCCGACGACGGAATCAGGCAGACCGTCCGCTGCTCGTCGCCGTTGGCCCGGTGGTATCCGCGTACGGCCAGCAGCCCGGCCAGCTCGCCCTGCGAACCGGCGTTCGGCTGGAGCGACACCTTGTCGTACCCGGTGACCTCGGCGAGTTGCTCCTCCAGCTCACGGATGAGCGTCAGATAGCCCTGCGCCTGCTCGGCGGGCGCGAAGGGGTGCAGCTGACCGAACTCGGGCCAGGTGACCGGTTCCATCTCGGTGGTCGCGTTGAGCTTCATGGTGCAGGAGCCCAACGGGATCATGCCCCGGTCGAGCGCGTAGTCACGATCGGCGAGCCGGCGCAGGTAGCGCAGCATCGCGGTCTCGGAGCGGTACTGGTGGAAGACGGGGTGCGTGAGCACGTCGTCGGTGCGCAGCAGCCCGTCGGGCAGCGTGTCCTCGGCACCCGCGTCGAGCGCCTCGATGTCACCCTCGACCCCGAACGCGGTCCATACAGCGCCCAGGTGGCCCCGCGTGGTGGTCTCGTCGCAGGAGACGGACACCCGGTCCGCGTCGACGAGATGCAGGTTCACCCCGTGCTCACGAGCGGCGGCGGCGACCTCGCCGGCCTTCCCGGGCACCCGCACGGTGAGCGTGTCGAAGTAGGCCCCGTGCACGACCTCGACGCCGCCCGCGGTCAGCCCGGCGGCGAGGATCGTGGCGTACCGGTGGGTGCGCCGGGCGATGGTCCGCAGCCCGTCGGGCCCGTGGTGGACGGCGTACATGCCGGCCATCACAGCCAGCAGCACCTGGGCCGTACAGATGTTGCTGGTCGCCTTCTCGCGGCGGATGTGCTGCTCGCGCGTCTGGAGGGCGAGCCGGTACGCCTTGTGCCCGTCCGCGTCCACGGAGACACCCACGAGCCGCCCGGGCAGACTGCGCGCGAACTGCTCGCGTACGGCCATGTATCCGGCGTGCGGCCCGCCGAAGCCCATCGGCACCCCGAATCGCTGGGTCGTCCCGACCGCGATGTCCGCGCCCAGCTCACCGGGCGAGGTGAGCAGCGTCAGGGCCAGCAGATCGGCGGCGACGGTGACGACGGCACCGAGCCCGTGCGCCTGCTCCACGACCGGCTTCAGATCCCGTACGGCACCGGAGGCACCCGGGTACTGGAGCAGCACGCCGTTGATCTCGCGCCCCGCGATGTCGTCGGGGATACCCGCGCTCAGGTCGGCGACGACGACCTCGACACCGACCGGCTCGGCCCGGGTCTGAATGACCGCGACGGTCTGCGGCAGAGCGTCCGCGTCGACCAGGAAGAGCCCCTTCTTGTTCTTGCCCATGCGCCGGGACAGCGCCATCGCCTCGGCGGCCGCGGTGCCCTCGTCGAGCAGCGAGGCGCCCGAGGTGGGCAGCCCGGTGAGGTCGGCGACCATGGTCTGGAAGTTCAGCAGCGCTTCGAGGCGCCCCTGCGAGATCTCCGGCTGGTACGGCGTGTACGCGGTGTACCAGGCCGGGTTCTCCATCACGTTCCGCAGGATGACCGGCGGGGTGAAGGTCCCGTAGTACCCGAGCCCGATCATGGACCCGAACACCTGGTTCCGGTCGGCCAGCGACCGCAACTCGGCCAGCACCTCGGCCTCGGTACGGGCACCCGGCAGGTCCAGCGCGTCGGCGTTCCTGATCACATCCGGGACCGCGGCGGCCGTCAGCTCGTCGAGCGAGCCGTATCCGACCTGCGCGAGCATCTTGGCCCGGTCCTCGCGGTCGGGCCCGATGTGGCGCCGCTCGAAGGGCGTGCCCTGTTCGAGTACGGCGAGCGAAGTGCGTTGGGCGGTCATTACGGAGGCCTCCTGGTCGTTAGCGACCTTCGAGGGGCACCACGGCACGGGTGCCCGAACGGCCTCCCCCTCTGTCATCTCGACCTGAGAGCTTCACCGGGCCGCCAATGCGCTGACGTCCCGGTTTTCACCGTCGGTGAGGGCGGAGACCATGTCCTCCGCCCTGCTTTCCAGAGTGACCTCGTCCGTGCGGTACAGGGGCCTGAGAGATTCCGGGGAGGAGTTGCTCCTTCGGCGCCTCCGAGGTTCCGGAGGACTCTCCCGCACAGGGTCAGCAGCCATTGGTCAGCCTATCAGCGGCTCCACGCACAGACCTTCGAGTGGCCACCTGCCCCGTTGTGCTCTTTTGTAGTGCTTACGGATGAGTTGCGACCATACGGAGGGCCCGCCGTGCAGACCGACATCGATCCGCGCAACCTGATCGGCCGCAAGGCCTTCGACCGAAACGGCACCAAGATCGGCACGATCGACGAGATCTACCTCGACGACGCGACGGGTGTGCCGGAATGGGCGGCCATACGGACCGGGCTGTTCAGCAGGGACGCCTTCGTGCCGCTGGAACCCAGCGAACTGATCGACGGCACGCTGCGCGTCCCCTTCGAACGATCCCTGATCAAGGACGCCCCCGACTTCGGCGTGGGCCGCCATCTCTCCCCGGAACAGGAACTCCAGCTCTACCACCACTACGGCCTCGACGTGGCGCCCCCTCCTCCGTTCCCGGACCACGACTTCGGCAAGCTGGCGGGCACGGACGACACCTGATCCACCGGTCCCTCGTCCGGACCGTCGGGTCTTCGCGTCCCGGAGGACACCAGCGGCAGCGGATCCGCCGGCTCCAGCGCGGGATCGTCGGTCCGGAACGTCCGCACCCGCCCCGGCTGCTCCGAGTCCGGCGTCTCGAACCGCACGGTCACCCGTCCAAGGCCGCTCCCCTGCACCCATCCGTGCCCGAGATCGGCATGCCGTACGTCGTGCCCCGTGGTCCAGTGACGCTCGGCGGGCGCCTCCTGCTCCTCGGCGGCCTCGTGCTCCGCCTCCTCCGTCGGCTCCAGCGCCGCCAACTCCCCGGCGGCCTGGGCGAACAGATCTTCCTGCGTGAAGTCGGCGAGGCCGCTCACCCCGACCCCGAGCAGTCGCACTCCACCCGTCGTGTCCACGGACTCCAGCAGCCGGGCCGCCGCCTCCCGCACCACACCGGGGTCGTCCGTGGGCCCCCGGAGCGTCTCGGACCGGGTCAGCGTGGAGAAGTCGTACCGCCGCACCTTGAGGACGATGGTCCGCCCCGACAGCCCGGCCCCGCGCAGCCGCCGCACACACCGGTCCGCCAGCCGCTGCACCTCCGTCCCCACCCGGACCCGGTCATGGATGTCCACGTCGTACGTGTCCTCGACCGACACGGACTTGGTCTCCCGCTCGGCCACCACGGGCCGCTCGTCGTGCGCCAGCGCCATCGCGTACAGCCCGTGCCCGTGCGCCTTCCCCAGCAGCCGTACGAGTTCGTCCTCGCCCGCCTCGGCCAGCTCGTCGACGGTGCTGATGCCCGCCCGCCGCAGATGGTCGCCCGTCGTCGGCCCGACCCCGGGCAGGATCCGCACCGACATCGGCCCGAGCAGCGCCCGCTCGGTCCCGGGCTCGATCAGCACCAGGCCGTCCGGCTTGGCCTGCTCCGAGGCGATCTTCGCGAGCATCTTGGAGGCGGCGAGCCCCACCGATCCCGTGAGCCCCGTGACCGCCCGTATGTCAGCGCGCAGCTTCGCCCCCGCCAGCCGCGCCGACGCCTCGTCCCAGGCCGCTTCCCCGGCTTCCAGGTCCACGAACGCCTCGTCCAGGCTGAGCGGCTCCACCAGCGGCGACAGCGCCCGCAGCAGCGCCATGACCTGCTCGCTGATCGAACGGTAGAACCCGAACCTCGGCACGAGATACGCGGCGTTCGGCGCGAGTCGCCTCGCCTGGCCCATCGGCATCGCGGAGTGGACCCCGAACACCCGGGCCTCGTACGAACACGTCGCGACCACCCCGCGCGGCCCCAGCCCGCCCACGACCACGGCCTTCCCGCGCAGACTCGGCTTGGACGCCTGCTCCGCCGAGGCGAAGAAGGCATCCATGTCGAGATGCAGGATCGTGGGCGCGTTTCTCACATGTCCGATGCTGCCCTACGCCACTGACAATGCCCCGGAGCGCCGAGGCGGGGGCGGTCAGACCGCCCGGTTGCGCCGCCGCGCCAGCTCGTCCGCCGGGTTGTGCCCGACAAGCGTCTCGCCCGTGTCTACGCGCTCACCGTGCAGCTGCGAGAGAGCGCTTTCCACGTCCCGCCACACCACACCGACGGCGATACCGAAGATGCCCTGCCCGCCCTGGAGCAGTGCGTGCACCTCGTCGGGCGAGGTGCACTCGTAGACCGTCGCGCCGTCGCTCATCAGCGTCAGGCGCTCCAGATCTCGGAACTCGCACGCCCTCAGATGCTGGACCGCCGTACGGATGTTCTGCAACGAGACACCGGTGTCGAGAAAGCGCTTCACGACCTTCAGGACGACAACGTCCCGGAAGCTGTAGAGCCGCTGCGTCCCCGACCCATGAGCGGGCCGCACACTCGGCTCGACCAGCCCGGTGCGCGCCCAGTAGTCCAACTGGCGGTAAGTGATGCCGGCCGCCGCACACGCCGTCGGACCGCGGTAGCCGATCTCCTCGGACGCCATGGATGTGGCCCCTCCGCCGCCTGCTACAGCCGTCGGCCGCCGCGGAACGTGATCGGCCGCGCTGCCCTGAAGCGGGTACGGGCCGCTCTCCCCCAGACCGCGTCCGGGGGCACCCCCAGCCGTACCGTCGCCGCTGCTTCTCACGCCGACCTCCGTCCTTGACCTGCCTTCTCGACGGTAGGCAGTCACCAGGGGTGCGTCAACGATCGCCACACTCGGCACGCCGAGTGATAATCACCCTAGGAGTGGTTTCCCGTACCCCACCGCGGGGAAAGGCTAGCCGAATGCGCTCCGCATGGGCCGCACGACGCTCTCACACGCCGCTGGCAATTGCCATCATCCGTGACGCCACCAGGCAAAAGACAGGCTCCACCGACCATCAGGTCCGTGGAGCCGCCCGAGCCTCGTCAACCGTCGCCGTCAGGGCTCACTGACTGTTGGTCCCGAAGTCCTCGGGAGAGATCTGGTCGAGGAACTCGCGGAACTTCTCCACCTCGTCCTCCTGCTCGTCCGGAATCGCGATCCCGGCGTCGTCGAGCACTCCGTCGCTGCCGTAGATCGGCGTCCCGGTACGCAGCGCCAGCGCTATGGCGTCGGATGGGCGCGCGCTCACCTCGACCCCGCTGGCGAACACCAGTTCCGCGTAGAAGACACCCTCGCGCAGGTCCGTGATGCGCACTTCGGTGAGCTCCTGGCCGACGGCCTCCAGCACGTCCTTGAACAGGTCGTGCGTCAGCGGTCGTGCGGGGGCCATGCCCTGCTGGGCGAAGGCGATCGCCGTCGCCTCCCCCGGTCCGATCCAGATGGGGAGGTAGCGGTCGCCTCCCACTTCCCGCAGAAGCACGATCGGTTGGTTGGAGGGCATTTCGACCCGGACACCTACGACATCGAGCTCGTTCACACAGCAACCCTAGGCCGTGCCCGGGACGTTTGGGTAGTCGGGCACGGAACGGGGGGCCGATCCGCCCTCCGGCGGCCCTTTCCGCTCAGGGCTGCCGCACTCCCAGCGCGATCCGCACCAGGGCCGCGTGCAGCTTCACCGTGAGCCCCGCCAGTTCCTTGCTGCGGGCCTCCGCGAGGGCCCTGGTCTGCGGATTGCGGTGGAGCCTGAGCGGGGCCACCACCTGGTCGACCAGGCCGGCCTCACGGTCGGCGGCGGCCTTCATCACCCGCAGATGTCGTGGCTCGATCCCGAACCGCCCCAGCTCGGCGACGAGCGCGGCGACGGTGACCGTCTCCGCGTCGTACGCCCCGTCGGGCAGCGGCCCGACCAGCCCGTACGACTGCCACTCCTCGAGTTCCTCGTCACCGATCCCGGCGGCGGCGAGCAGCTCGGCCCGGCCGATCCGGACGGCTGTGGGCCCCTCGGGCTCCAGACTCGGCTCACCGTCCCGCTGACGGCCCACGGAGGGGAGCGACACGGCCTCCCCGCGCTCCATGGCGTCCAGGTACTCCCTGATCACCTTGAGGGGCAGGTAGTGGTCCCGTTGCATTCTCAGGACGTGGCCGAGGCGCTCGACGTCCTCCGGGCTGAACTTGCGGTACCCCGAAGGGGTCCGCTGCGGCTCGATGAGTCCCTCCGACTCCAGAAAACGGATCTTGGAGATGGTGACTTCGGGGAACTCGTCGCGCAGCACGTTCAGCACTGTGCCGATGCTCATCAGCCCACTGTCCGCGGCGGCGATGCCGTGGCCGGCACCGCCGCTCGGTGTTTGAAGCATGGACCTTCCCTGGGGTCCCTCCGGACTCGGTCCGGAGGAGGGTCAGTAGCCCCGCTGGCTCGCGTAGAACACCAGCCGGTACTTGCCGATCTGCACCTCGTCGCCGTTGTTCAGACCGACCTGGTCGATCCGCTCACGGTTGACGTACGTGCCGTTGAGGCTGCCCACGTCGGCGACGGTGAACAGGCCGTCCTGACCTCGGCGGAACTCCACATGACGACGGGACACGGTCACGTCGTCCAGGAAGATGTCGCTCTGCGGATGACGCCCGGCCGTGGTCAGCTCACCGTCCAGCAGGAAGCGGCTGCCCGAGTTCGGGCCACGGCGCACCACCAGGAGCGCCGAGCCGAGCGGCAGGGCGTCCACCGCGGCCTGCGCCTCGGGCGAGAGCATCGGCATCTGCGTCTGCCCGGTGACCTCGGCGTCGTACGCCTCGATACCGGAGATGGAGATCGTGGACGTCGTCTCCGACGGACGCTCGGGGGTGACTCCGGCCCGCAGGGGCGCACCGCAGTTGGAGCAGAAGCGGCTGTTCTCCGCGTTGCGGTTACCGCACCTCGTACACACAAGGGCCGACATCGACGGATCCTCCTGCCGCGGCTGCCCCGCCGGGGCATTGGACGCATATGGGTCGGAGGAAAACTCTCCACCCGTACTTGAGGTTGACGGTTCCCCGAAACCTATGCGCCCGGACTGGGCAGGGTCAACAGACGGCGCGCCCTGACCTCCCGGAACGTCACCGCCCGGACCGCCGACCTGGTCCCGGAACAGAGGGCGCTGACCCTCCGCGTCGGGCTGTGCGCGATGGCGGGCGGTCGCGTTGTCGCTGCCCTCTCGCGCGCTCTTGCCGAACAACTTCGCAAACAACTTCACGGGCGATTCCCCTTGACCGAAACAGACCCGCCCGTGGGGCAGGACGAACCCTGACTGCACCTACCGGTCGACCCGGACATCCTCACAACGTCCGTCTCCACCTGACAGTTTCCACCACGCACCACCCATTCGGTGCGCCGACCCCCCGCAACCTCATGCCCTCCCCGGACAGCCCCCATGCACCCCCGGTTCACTGGGAGGACGACCGAGCGTAGTCAGGCTGCTTCGCCGCTCGCAAGGCGTCCACGACGATCTTGTCCGCCCGCTCCACGGTAACGGTGGCCTGCTCCTTCTCCAGGGTCTGCACCACACCCCCGGGGATGTTGAGCGCCGGTTCGAGGTCCTGCGGCTTGCCGATGACCTTGAAACGATAGGGAGCGTCGATCTTGTTCCCGTCGACGCTCACTCCCCCGCCGTCCTCGTCCGCCAGAAAGGTTCCCGCGACGACCCGTACACCGTTGACCTGGATGGCCTCGGCACCGGCCGCACGCAACTCCTGGATCGCGTCGAGCAGCATGTCGGCTTCGACCGTTCCCTTCGTGTCCTCGATCGTCAGCGTGATCCCGGGCCCCTGCGCGGCCACCGTGCCCGCGAGGATGCCCAGTTGCCGCTCCTTCTCGACCGTCTGCTTACGGGCCTCCTCAGCTTGGTCCGAGCTGTTCTCCAACTCGGTCCGCTGATCTTCGAGACCCTGCTTCTCGTCCTCAAGACGCTGAGTACGGTCATCCAGTTCATCGAGAATGCGTACAAGATCTTCCTGACGCGCACCGCGCAGCGCCCCGTCACTGTCACTGGTGGACGCGACCTGGACCGCGAGCCCGAATCCGAGCCCGAACAGCAGCAGGGCGACGATGAGTTGGGCCCGGGTCACCCGCAGCGGCCAGAGCCCGTTCACCAGCCGCTGACGGCCGGTCAGGGACGGTCCCGGCGCCTCGTCGGGCTTCACGTCCACGGTCTGCGCGTCCGAGTCCGCCGTGGGCGGGGGAGAGACCTCCTCGGGCAGCTCCTCGCGCAACCGGTTCTCGCCCGGGTCGGCCTGCTTGTCGCTCGCGCCGCTCTTGTCGTTGTCGCTCATCGGCGTCAGGCCCGGAAGACGTGTCGGCGGATCGCCGCGGCATTGGAGAAGATGCGGATACCGAGGACCACGACGACACCGGTGGACAACTGGGCACCGACGCCCAGCTTGTCGCCCAGGAAGACGATCAGCGCGGCCACGACGACGTTCGACAGGAACGACACCACGAAGACCTTGTCGTCGAAGATGCCGTCGAGCATGGCCCGCAGACCGCCGAACACGGCATCCAGAGCCGCGACGACAGCGATGGGAAGGTAAGGCTCGACGACCGCCGGAACCTCGGGCCGGACCAACAATCCAGCCACGACTCCCACGACGAGGCCCAGTACCGCGATCACGATGTGCCCTTCTCTGTCTCTGTACTCGGTGTCTCTGTACTCGGTTGTGCTGTTCGTACGATCACACTCGGTGCGGCAGGCAGCCGGAGGTCGCTCTCCACGGAGATGCTGGTCCGGATCTCGAAGTTCTCCTGCAACGCGGCCAGATACAGTCCGTCGGCGCTGTCCTGGAACCTGCTGCTCAGCCGCTTGCCGTCCCCCACCGCGAGCACCGTGTACGGCGGCACGAGCGGCTTGTTGTCGACCAGTATCGCGTCTCCCGCGGCCCGGATCGCCGACAGAGCCGTCAGCCGCTGCCCGTTGATCGCGATGGCCTCGGCGCCCGACTGCCACAGCCCGTTGACGACCCGCTGCATGTCCCGGTCGCGCACCCGCCCGGTGTCGGAGAACCCGGAGGTCTCCCGCGCGTCCCCGCCGGCGTCGCTGCTGGCTTCCTTGGCGTCGTCGACGACGAGCTTCACACCCGGCCCGTGCACCTCGGTCGCACCCGACAAGATGCCTACCAGGTCGGCCTGTTCACTGCCGCCGCCCGACTTCAGCGCCGCACGCTGACGCGCGCCGACATCGTCGCGCAGCTGGTCGACCGATTCCTCCAGCTTGTCGGCCGCCTCCGTCTCGCGGTCGATGCGGTCGATCAGTTCCTCGCGCTCCTTGGCGATCGCGGGCGCCGCCACCCGCGCCTGCGCGGCTCCCACGGTCACCACGAGAGCGGCGAGCACCAGCCCGGCGGCCAGGCCCAGCTTCGCCCTGAGCGGCTTCGGCAGACCACCGTCGCCCGCGGCCTTCTTCCGCTCGGCCGCCTCGGCATACCCCTCGTCGAGGCTGTGGTCCATGACGTTGGTGAGCAGCGACATGGACGCGTCCGGGCGGGAACGGCTCGTGGGGTTGCTCCGAACGGGGGGCTGCTGCGGCATGCCGCACATCGTCCCACGTCGCGACCACTGCCTCCGAACGGCCCCACCGGCGTGCCGGACAGGCCCCATTGGGGGCTCCTGTCCGGCACGCGCGCGTGGACCTCGATTCAGCGACCGGCGCCGTCCACAACGGTGGCCCACTCGTCGAGCAGCGCCTGAGCGGAGGCGTCGTCAGGCCCTTCGGCCCACAAATGCGTGACGGCTTCCGCCGGGTCGGGCAGAACCATCACCCACCGCCCGTCGGTCTCGACCACTCGCACCCCGTCGGTCGTGTCGACGAACCGCTCTCCGGCCGCCTCGACAACCCGCCGCATGACAAGTCCCTTGACGGCCCAGGGAGTCGCCAGATCCCGCTTCAGGACATGCGCCCGCGGAATCCTGGCATCGATCTGGCTGAGCGTGAGCTGCGTCCGCGCGACCAGCCCGATAAGCCGTACGAAGGCTGCCGATCCGTCGAACACACTGCTGAACTCCGGCACGATGAACCCACCGCGCCCGTCCCCGCCGAAGATGGTCGACTCATCGCGCCCGACCCGGGTCAGATCGTCGGGCGACGTGGTCGTCCACTCGACCTGGGTCCCGTGATAGGCGGCCACCTGCTCGGCGATACGGGTAGTGGTCACCGGCAGCGCCACCCGCCCACTACGGCGTTCTGCGGCCACCAGATCCAGCATGACGAGCAGCGCCCGGTCGTCCTCGATGATCCGCCCCTTCTCGTCGACGAGCGAAAGCCGCTCACCCACGGGGTCGAATCGCACTCCGAAGGCGGCCCGCGCCGACGCCACGATCTCCCCGAGCCGCACCATCCCGGACCGCCGGGTGTCCGCGGACTCCGTCGGCCTGGACTCGTCGAGACCGGGATTGATGGTCAGCGAATCGACACCGAGCTTCCCGAGCAGACTGGGCAGCACAAGCCCCGCACTGCCGTTGGACGCGTCGACGACAACCTTGAGCCCGGACTCGGCGATCCCGGTCGTATCGACATTCCGCAGCAACGACCCGGTGTACGAGTCGAACACACTGGCCGGGAAATGCAGATCCCCGATCTCCCCGGGGAACGCCCGCCGGTATTCCTGCCGCGCGAACACCCGGTCGAGCTTCCGCTGACTGGCCTGCGAAAGGTCGGCACCCTGCCCGTCGAAGAACATGATGTCGACGGAATCAGGCACCCCGGGCGTAGTCCGGATCATGATCCCGCCGGCACTCCCGCGAGCGGTCTGCTGCCGCGCCACCGGCAGCGGTACGTTCTCCAGGTCCCGTACGTCGATGGCGCTGGCCTGGAGTGCGGAGATGACGGCCCGTTTCAGCGCACGGGCACCACGGGAGTGGTCGCGGGCGGTGGTGACGGTGGACCCCTTCTTCAAAGTGGTCGCGTAGGCACCCGCCAGTCTCACCGCCAGCTCGGGCGTGATCTCCACGTTGAGGATTCCGGAGACTCCACGGGCGCCGAAGAGATGCGCCTGTCCCCTGGATTCCCAGATCACCGAGGTGTTGACGAAGGCGCCGGCCTCGATCGTCTTGAACGGGTAAACGCGCACGTTCCCCTGGATGATCGATTCTTCACCGACGAGACACTCGTCGCCGATGACCGCCCCGTCCTCGATCCGAGCCGCGCGCATGATGTCGGTGTTCTTCCCGATCACACAGCCGCGCAGATTGCAGTGCTGGCCGATGTACACGTTGTCATGCACCACGGCCTTGTGCAGAAAGGCCCCGCTCTTCACGACGACGTTCGAGCCGACAACGGTGTGCTCGCGGATTTCCACGCCGGCCTCGACCTTGGCGTAGTCCCCGATATAGAGGGGCCCTCGGAGCACGGCATCGGGATGCACCTCGGCACCCTCCGCGACCCACACTCCGGGCGAGATCTCGAAGCCGTCCAGTTCGACGTCGACCTTGCCCTCCAGGACGTCGGCCTGCGCCTTCACATAGCTCTCGTGCGTACCGACGTCCTCCCAGTAGCCCTCGGCGATGTAGCCGTAGACCAGCCGCCCTTCCTTCATCAGCTGGGGGAAGACATCACCGGACCAGTCGACGGAGACATCGGCCTCGACGTAGTCGAAGACCTCGGGCTCCATGACGTAGATACCGGTGTTCACGGTGTCGGAGAAGACCTGTCCCCAGGTCGGCTTCTCGAGGAAGCGCTCGACCTTGCCCTCCTCGTCGACGATGGTGATACCGAATTCCAGTGGATTCGGCACCCTCGTCAGGCAGACAGTGACGAGCGCACCCTTTTCCTTGTGGAAATTGATCAGCTCGGTGAGGTCGAAGTCGGTCAGGGCATCACCGGAGATGACAAGGAAAGTGTCATCCTTCAACGCCTCTTCGGCGTTCTTGACGCTTCCGGCGGTACCGAGTGGCTTCTCCTCATTGGCATAGGTCAGCTCCATCCCGAGCTCCTCGCCGTCACCGAAGTAGTTCTTGACGAGTGAGGCGAGGAACTGGACAGTAACGACTGTCTCGTTGAGCCCATGCCTTTTGAGCAGCCGAAGCACATGCTCCATGATCGGCCGATTGGCCACTGGCAGGAGCGGCTTGGGCATGCTTGAGGTCATTGGACGAAGGCGTGTGCCTTCGCCTCCGGCCATCACGACGGCCTTCATGTCGGAAGCGTCCTCCTTGAAGAGACGACGGTCTAGCCGACTTCACCCGTCCAGATTGTCCCGCACTTTGCCGACGCGGGCCATCGAGCCACTACAGCTGCCCAACCGGCGAGCTCAATCGGCCATGGCGTCCGCACGAACCAGTCGGCGGACTTGTACCACGTAGAGGACTCCTGCCCACCAGTAGAGCGTTGTACCCCATCCTGCGAACGCCCATCCGAAAATAGCAGCGAGTGACGAGAGCCACCCACTTCCGTCACTGAGCAGAAGCAACGGGAAGGCATACATCAAGTTGAAGGTAGCGGCCTTCCCCAGGAAGTTCACCTGCGGCGGCGGATACCCGTGACGCCTGAGGATACCCACCATCACCAACAGAACCAGCTCTCGCGCCAGCAGTGCAGCGGTCAACCAGATCGGCAGAATCTCGCGCCAGGTCAGACCGACCAGAGTCGAGAGAATGTAGAGCCGGTCGGCCGCGGGATCGAGGAGCCGGCCAAGACTGCTGATCTGGTTCCAGCGCCGTGCGAGCTTGCCGTCCAGATAGTCACTGACCCCGCTCAGCATCAGTACGAGGAGCGCCCAGCCGTCGCTCTTCGGACCACCGAACTCGGGTCGAAGGATCAGCCACAGAAAGACGGGCACACCGACAAGGCGCGCCATGCTGAGGATGTTCGGGATGGTGAGGACCCGGTCTGTCTGGACGCGGGTCTCCTGGACCTCCACCCGGGGGCCTCCTGTGGGAAATGAGCCAACGATGCCCCCTGACCCTACCTCAACGCAAAAAAGCTCCGGCTCTCGGGCAGTGTGCCCAAGAGCCGGAGCTATAAAAGGAGTTCGGCGGTGTCCTACTCTCCCACAGGGTCCCCCCTGCAGTACCATCGGCGCTGTAAGGCTTAGCTTCCGGGTTCGGAATGTAACCGGGCGTTTCCCTCACGCTATGACCACCGAAACACGGTGAAACACATCAACCGCACCATCACCCGTGACCTGGGTGTGGGGTTGTTCGTGGTTTCAGAACCAACACAGTGGACGCGAGCAACTGAGGACAAGCCCTCGGCCTATTAGTACCAGTCACCTCCACCCGTTACCGGGCTTCCAGATCTGGCCTATCAACCCAGTCGTCTACTGGGAGCCTTAACCCCTCAAAGGGGGTGGGAACACTCATCTCGAAGCAGGCTTCCCGCTTAGATGCTTTCAGCGGTTATCCCTCCCGAACGTAGCCAACCAGCCATGCCCTTGGCAGAACAACTGGCACACCAGAGGTTCGTCCGTCCCGGTCCTCTCGTACTAGGGACAGCCCTTCACAATGTTCCTGCGCGCGCAGCGGATAGGGACCGAACTGTCTCACGACGTTCTAAACCCAGCTCGCGTACCGCTTTAATGGGCGAACAGCCCAACCCTTGGGACCGACTCCAGCCCCAGGATGCGACGAGCCGACATCGAGGTGCCAAACCATCCCGTCGATATGGACTCTTGGGGAAGATCAGCCTGTTATCCCCGGGGTACCTTTTATCCGTTGAGCGACGGCGCTTCCACAAGCCACCGCCGGATCACTAGTCCCGACTTTCGTCCCTGCTCGACCCGTCGGTCTCACAGTCAAGCTCCCTTGTGCACTTACACTCAACACCTGATTGCCAACCAGGCTGAGGGAACCTTTGGGCGCCTCCGTTACTCTTTAGGAGGCAACCGCCCCAGTTAAACTACCCATCAGACACTGTCCCTGATCCGGATCACGGACCCAGGTTAGACATCCAGCACGACCAGACTGGTATTTCAACGACGACTCCCACCGAACTGGCGTCCGATGATCAAAGTCTCCCAGCTATCCTACACAAGCCGAACCGAACACCAATATCAAACTGTAGTAAAGGTCCCGGGGTCTTTCCGTCCTGCTGCGCGAAACGAGCATCTTTACTCGTAGTGCAATTTCACCGGGCCTATGGTTGAGACAGTCGAGAAGTCGTTACGCCATTCGTGCAGGTCGGAACTTACCCGACAAGGAATTTCGCTACCTTAGGATGGTTATAGTTACCACCGCCGTTTACTGGCGCTTAAGTTCTCAGCTTCGCCACCCCGAAGAGTGACTAACCGGTCCCCTTAACGTTCCAGCACCGGGCAGGCGTCAGTCCGTATACATCGCCTTACGGCTTCGCACGGACCTGTGTTTTTAGTAAACAGTCGCTTCTCGCTGGTCTCTGCGGCCACCCCCAGCTCATGAAGTAAATTCAATCACCGGTGATGGCCCCCTTCTCCCGAAGTTACGGGGGCATTTTGCCGAGTTCCTTAACCATAGTTCACCCGAACGCCTCGGTATTCTCTACCTGACCACCTGAGTCGGTTTAGGGTACGGGCCGCCATGAAACTCGCTAGAGGCTTTTCTCGACAGCATAGGATCATCCACTTCACCACAATCGGCTCGGCATCAGGTCTCAGCCTTAATGTGCGACGGATTTGCCTATCGCACGGCCTACACCCTTACCCCGGGACAACCACCGCCCGGGATGGACTACCTTCCTGCGTCACCCCATCACTCACCTACTACAGATCTGGTTCGCCGGCTCCACCACTTTCCATTCCCCGAAGGGTCCGGAACGGCTTCACGGACTTAGCATCGCCTGGTTCGATGTTTGACGCTTCACAGCGGGTACCGGAATATCAACCGGTTATCCATCGACTACGCCTGTCGGCCTCGCCTTAGGTCCCGACTTACCCTGGGCAGATCAGCTTGACCCAGGAACCCTTAGTCAATCGGCGCACACGTTTCCCACGTGTGTATCGCTACTCATGCCTGCATTCTCACTCGTAAACCGTCCACGACTGGCTTCCGCCGCCGCTTCACCCGGCATACGACGCTCCCCTACCCATCACAACACCCGTTGGGGCTTCTGCTGCAATGACACGACTTCGGCGGTACGCTTGAGCCCCGCTACATTGTCGGCGCGGAATCACTAGACCAGTGAGCTATTACGCACTCTTTCAAGGGTGGCTGCTTCTAAGCCAACCTCCTGGTTGTCTCTGCGACTCCACATCCTTTCCCACTTAGCGTACGCTTAGGGGCCTTAGTCGATGCTCTGGGCTGTTTCCCTCTCGACCATGGAGCTTATCCCCCACAGTCTCACTGCCGCGCTCTCACTTACCGGCATTCGGAGTTTGGCTAAGGTCAGTAACCCGGTAGGGCCCATCGCCTATCCAGTGCTCTACCTCCGGCAAGAAACACACGACGCTGCACCTAAATGCATTTCGGGGAGAACCAGCTATCACGGAGTTTGATTGGCCTTTCACCCCTAACCACAGGTCATCCCCCAGGTTTTCAACCCTGGTGGGTTCGGTCCTCCACGAAGTCTTACCTCCGCTTCAACCTGCCCATGGCTAGATCACTCCGCTTCGGGTCTTGAGCGCGCTACTAAAACGCCCTATTCGGACTCGCTTTCGCTACGGCTTCCCCACACGGGTTAACCTCGCAACACACCGCAAACTCGCAGGCTCATTCTTCAAAAGGCACGCAGTCACGACGCACTGAGTAAACTCAATGCGCGACGCTCCCACGGCTTGTAGGCACACGGTTTCAGGTACTATTTCACTCCGCTCCCGCGGTACTTTTCACCATTCCCTCACGGTACTATCCGCTATCGGTCACCAGGGAATATTTAGGCTTAACGGGTGGTCCCGCCAGATTCACACGGGATTTCTCGGGCCCCGTGCTACTTGGGTGTCTCTCAAACGAGCCGTCAATGTTTCGACTACGGGGGTCTTACCCTCTACGCCGGACCTTTCGCATGTCCTTCGCCTACATCAACGGTTTCTGACTCGCCTCACAGCCGGCAGACTGTGAAAGAGAGATCCCACAACCCCGCATACGCAACCCCTGCCGGGTCTCACACGTAAACGGTTTGGCCTCATCCGGTTTCGCTCGCCACTACTCCCGGAATCACGGTTGTTTTCTCTTCCTGCGGGTACTGAGATGTTTCACTTCCCCGCGTTCCCTCCACACACCCTATGTGTTCAGATGTGGGTGACAGCCCATGACGACTGCCGGGTTTCCCCATTCGGAAACCCCCGGATCAAAGCCTGGTTGACGACTCCCCGGGGACTATCGTGGCCTCCCACGTCCTTCATCGGTTCCTGGTGCCAAGGCATCCACCGTGCGCCCTTAAAAACTTGGCCACAGATGCTCGCGTCCACTGTGCAGTTCTCAAACAACGACCAACCACCCGTCACAACCCACCAGAGCGGATTTTTACCGGGGTCGGCACTGAAGGCAGCCAAACGGCCATACCCTCAGACACCCAACAGCGTGCCCGACCATGTCCCGCCCGGAGATCATGCTTTCCACGCCCTCTTGCGAGAGCAGTACTTGCAAGCCTCCGACCCGTGAACCCGGCCGAATAATCAACGTTCCACCCATGAGCAACCACCGTCGAACGTGTGCCGACGTAATGGCCCTGGACGCCGACTCCGAAGAGCTGGCGCCTAGATGCTCCTTAGAAAGGAGGTGATCCAGCCGCACCTTCCGGTACGGCTACCTTGTTACGACTTCGTCCCAATCGCCAGTCCCACCTTCGACAGCTCCCTCCCTTACGGGTTGGGCCACCGGCTTCGGGTGTTACCGACTTTCGTGACGTGACGGGCGGTGTGTACAAGGCCCGGGAACGTATTCACCGCAGCAATGCTGATCTGCGATTACTAGCAACTCCGACTTCATGGGGTCGAGTTGCAGACCCCAATCCGAACTGAGACCGGCTTTTTGAGATTCGCTCCGCCTCACGGCATCGCAGCTCATTGTACCGGCCATTGTAGCACGTGTGCAGCCCAAGACATAAGGGGCATGATGACTTGACGTCGTCCCCACCTTCCTCCGAGTTGACCCCGGCAGTCTCCTGTGAGTCCCCAACCCTCCGAAGAGGTTGCTGGCAACACAGAACAAGGGTTGCGCTCGTTGCGGGACTTAACCCAACATCTCACGACACGAGCTGACGACAGCCATGCACCACCTGTACACCGACCACAAGGGGGCGACCATCTCTGGCCGTTTCCGGTGTATGTCAAGCCTTGGTAAGGTTCTTCGCGTTGCGTCGAATTAAGCCACATGCTCCGCTGCTTGTGCGGGCCCCCGTCAATTCCTTTGAGTTTTAGCCTTGCGGCCGTACTCCCCAGGCGGGGAACTTAATGCGTTAGCTGCGGCACCGACGACGTGGAATGTCGCCAACACCTAGTTCCCACCGTTTACGGCGTGGACTACCAGGGTATCTAATCCTGTTCGCTCCCCACGCTTTCGCTCCTCAGCGTCAGTAATGGCCCAGAGATCCGCCTTCGCCACCGGTGTTCCTCCTGATATCTGCGCATTTCACCGCTACACCAGGAATTCCGATCTCCCCTACCACACTCTAGTCTGCCCGTATCGAATGCAGACCCGGGGTTAAGCCCCGGGCTTTCACATCCGACGCGACAGACCGCCTACGAGCTCTTTACGCCCAATAATTCCGGACAACGCTTGCGCCCTACGTATTACCGCGGCTGCTGGCACGTAGTTAGCCGGCGCTTCTTCTGCAGGTACCGTCACTTGCGCTTCTTCCCTGCTGAAAGAGGTTTACAACCCGAAGGCCGTCATCCCTCACGCGGCGTCGCTGCATCAGGCTTGCGCCCATTGTGCAATATTCCCCACTGCTGCCTCCCGTAGGAGTCTGGGCCGTGTCTCAGTCCCAGTGTGGCCGGTCGCCCTCTCAGGCCGGCTACCCGTCGTCGCCTTGGTGAGCCACTACCTCACCAACAAGCTGATAGGCCGCGGGCTCATCCTGCACCGCCGGAGCTTTCAACCCCCACCCATGCGAGCAGAAGTATCATCCGGTATTAGACCCCGTTTCCAGGGCTTGTCCCAGAGTGCAGGGCAGATTGCCCACGTGTTACTCACCCGTTCGCCACTAATCCCCACCGAAGTGGTTCATCGTTCGACTTGCATGTGTTAAGCACGCCGCCAGCGTTCGTCCTGAGCCAGGATCAAACTCTCCGTGAATGTTCACCGGTAATCCGGTTGACACCACGAGAGCGGAACAGTCAGGCGGAATAAGCCCGACCGTTCACAGCGTCCTCGCTGTGTTGTATTACTTCAAAGGAACCTCGACCACCACGAATGTGATGGACGGGGTATCAACATATCTGGCGTTGATTTTTGGCACGCTGTTGAGTTCTCAAGGAACGGACGCTTCCTTCGTACTCACCCAAGAATTTCTCTCAGGTTTTCCTCTGGGCGCTTCCCTTCGGTGTTCCAAACTCTATCAGTGTTTTTCCGTCTCCCTGACCATCGTTCAGCAGGCATGCAAAACGAGACCCCGGGATAGGATCTGACAAGTTGGGTGCTGCCAGGCAAAGGCACTTGATCACGTCACTCGGCCTCAGGCAGGAGTACGACTGTACACGGGCGCTCGGAGCACGCGCAAATCGATTGCGTGGTGCTCTACGGACGTCAACCGCCGTCTCTCGCACGGAACCGGCACTTCATATGACATACGCTGCTCAACAGTGTGCCGTCCGGGACAGGCAGTGACGGCCGGTATGAATCTCCACCCCGGGAGGCTTCCCTTGACCACCGTGACGTCCCCTCTTGCAGGGCGTGCCATCGGACTCGCCGCCGTGCCGGATCCGGTCTTCTCCGGAGCCATGGTCGGCCCCGGCACCGCGATCGACCCCGTGCGTGAACCTTCGGAGGCCGTCGCCCCTGTCTCCGGAGTCATCGTCTCGCTCCACCCGCATGCCTTCGTCGTCGTGGACGACGAAGGCCACGGTGTGCTCACCCACCTTGGTATCGACACCGTGCAGCTCAACGGCGAGGGCTTCGAACTGCTCGTCAACAAGGGCGACACAGTGACGCGTGGTCAGAGCGTGGTGCGCTGGAACCCTGCCGCCGTCGAAGCTGCCGGCAAGTCGCCGGTGTGCCCGATCGTGGCGCTCGAGGCCACCACCGATTCCCTCTCCGATCTCGTCGAAGACGGCGCCGTGAAGGCCGGCGACAGCCTCTTCGGTTGGCAGTGACGTCAGCCGGACGATGACGGCAGGCAGGAAAACCACCGCGGCGGCGGGACCCGCCGCACTAACGGAGACGGGTGAGATGGAGACAACGCTGCGAGGCGTCGGTGTGAGCCACGGTGTGGCGATCGGCGAGGTTCGGCACATGGGAACGGCGGTGCTCGAACCGCCTGCGAAGCAGATTCCGGCCGAGGACGCGGAGCGCGAACAGGGGCGCGCCCGCCAGGCCGTGGATGCTGTGGCTGCGGACCTGAATGCGCGCGGCAATCTGGCCGGCGGCGAAGCCCAGGCGGTGCTCGAAGCGCAGGCCATGATGGCCCAGGATCCCGACCTGATGGCAGACGTGGAGCGGCGAATAGCGGTCGGGAGCACGGCCGAGCGCGCTGTGTACGACGCGTTCGCCGCCTACCGCGCTCTGCTGGCGGGTGCCGGGGAGTACCTCGCCGGTCGCGTGGCCGACCTCGACGACGTGCGGAATCGTATCGTCGCTCGTCTGCTCGGAGTGCCCATGCCCGGGGTCCCCGACAGCGACGAGCCGTACGTCCTGATTGCTCGTGACCTCGCGCCCGCCGACACGGCGCTGCTGGACCCCACTCTGGTGCTCGGCTTCGTCACCGAGGAAGGCGGGCCGACCAGCCACAGCGCGATCCTGGCGCGGGCCCTCGGGGTCCCCGCTGTGGTGGCGTTGCCCGGTGCGGGTGAGCTGGCCGAGGGCACGGTGATCGCCGTGGACGGCAGCACGGGCGAGATCTTCGTGGAACCCAGTGCGGAGAAGAAGGCGCAGTTGGAGGCGGCAGCGGCCCAGCGCAAGGCGGCGCTGGCTGCCTCGACCGGGCCCGGCGCGACCTCCGACGGTCACAAGGTGCCGCTGCTGGCGAACGTCGGCGGGCCTGCGGACGTACCGGCTGCCGTCGAGGCCGGGGCCGAGGGTGTCGGTCTGTTCCGTACCGAGTTCCTGTTCCTGGACGACAGCAAGAGCGCGCCGTCCGAGGCGAAGCAGATCGAGGCGTACCGGCAGGTCCTCGAAGCGTTCCCCGAGGGGCGTGTCGTCGTACGGGTGCTCGACGCGGGTGCGGACAAGCCGCTGGACTTCCTGACGCCGGCCGACGAGCCGAACCCGGCTCTGGGCGTGCGAGGTCTTCGGACCCTGCTCGATCACCCCGATGTGCTGCACACACAGTTGACGGCACTCGCGAAGGCCGCGGAGGGTCTGCCGGTCTATCTCGAGGTCATGGCCCCGATGGTCGCGGACCGAGCCGACGCCAAGGCGTTCGCGGACGCGTGCCGCGCGGCCGGGCTGCAGGCGAAGTTCGGTGCCATGGTGGAGATCCCGTCGGCCGCGCTGCGGGCGCGCTCGATCCTGCAGGAGGTCGAGTTCCTGTCCTTGGGGACCAACGACCTCGCGCAGTACACCTTCGCCGCCGACCGTCAGGTGGGTGCGGTCTCTCGTTTGCAGGATCCGTGGCAGCCCGCGCTGCTCGACCTCGTCGCGCTGTCCGCCGACGCGGCACGGGCCGAGGGCAAGAGCTGTGGTGTGTGTGGCGAGGCGGCGTCGGACCCGTTGCTCGCGTGTGTGCTGACCGGTCTGGGTGTCACCTCTCTTTCCATGGGCGCGGCTTCGATTCCTTATGTGCGGGCGTCACTGGCGAAGTACACGCTGGCGCAGTGCGAGCGGGCCGCTGCGGCGGCACGGGCTGCGGACAGCGCCGAAGAGGCGCGCGACGCTGCTCAGGCGGTGCTGTCGGGCGAGTGAGCGGGCGGCCGGCGCCGAGTCGTTGGACAGACCGGCCCGGTGCAGATCGTCGGCTCGTCGAGGGGCGTCCCACTTCTGGTGGGGCGCCCCTCGCCCGTTGTTCGTTCAGTGGGCGTGGCCTGTGGTGGGTTCCTCTCCTCCGAGGTCGGGGGGTGTGCAGTAGTCGACGTCCGATTCCGGGGAGATGAGGTCGCCTGATTCGGCGTCGGTGCAGTAGGCGTCGAAGACCTCGCCGGCCGTCAGGGGCTCGACGCCGTTTCCGCGCAGGCGCCAGCCGTAGATGCGGTCGGTGGTCCCGGGTGCGGTGGTGCGCATGACGAGTCCTCCGGGACTCTGGGAGGCGATGCCGAGGGCCAGGACCGTGGTGAACTCGAGGACTTCGGCCTCGTCGAGTTCCGTGGCGCCCTCGCTGTCGTCGTCGGCGTGGAGGACGGCGACCAGTGTTTCGGCTGGTGTCGTGACGCTGCAGACGAGGTGCCTGTTTCCCTGCGGGGCGGTGTCGAGGATGCGGACCAGAAGGTTCGAGGCACGGGCGAAGGCCGCGTGGCCGATGTCCTCGCCGCAGGATGCGCAGGCGCCGATGCGGGCCAGGAGTGTGGCGGCGTACTCCCAGGTCGCCTGTCGGACGGCCTCGTCGACGAGGTCCGGGACGAGTTCGGCGAGGGGCTGACCGTCGTACGGGACGGTGGGGCCCGTGGTCGCGAGTTCCGCTGTGAAGCGGGTGCGGCTGGACGGGGCGTCCGGGTCGAGGCCGGTCGCGGTGCAGAACTCTGCGTACTCCTCGGGGTCGAAGAGTGCGACGGTGGTGTGGTTGCCCTGGGCGGCAAGGCTCTTCAGGAGAGCTTCCACCTCGCGGAGGTAGGCCCTGTGGTTGTCGAAGGTGAAGCTGCGGTAGCGCCGCATCGCCCGGAAGTCGTGCTCGTCGGTGAGCAGGCCGATGGTGCCCGCGATTTCGCGGCGCAGAACGCGCCGCATGGTCGAGTGCCTGGTGTTCGCCATGGTTCCCCCTGTGCGCAGTCGATCAATGCTCACTCACAGTAACCGGAGCCACTGACAATCGGGTTCGGGTCAGGCGGTCGCGGACGAGGCGGTGCTGGATCACGCAGGTCACGGCGATGCCGGCGCCGAAGCAGGTCCAGCCGACGGGGCCGGTGGCGATGGCCGCCGTGACGGCGAGTGGACCGATGCTGCGTTGGACGGCTTGGGCGAGTCCATGGACTCCGAGGTACGAGCCCTGGGCACTGTCGGAGGCGAGGGCGACGGAGAGTTCCCAGGAGACGGTGGCGTGGAGCATCTCGGCCAGGGTGAAGGCGGCGGCGGAGGCGGTGAGGAAGAGCGTCGCGGAGCCAGTCGTACCGGTTGCCGAGAGGGCCATGGTGATGCCGCCCAGGGCGAAGACCGTGGACAGTGGGAGCAGGAGCCTACGAGCGGCCTTGGTGGTGGCACCGAAGCGGGCCAGGGGGACTTGGAGGGCAACCACCATCACGTTGTTGAGGACCATCAGCAGTGGGGCGAGGCCGGTCGGTGCGTTGCCGGTGTGGGCGATCCAGAGGGGCAGGCCGACCTTGAAGACCGCGTCGTCGAGGAAGAGGACGGTCTCGGTGGCGACGTAGGCGAGGTAGGTGCGATCGCGCCAGGGGTTCGCCGGTCTGGTCGTGGGCGTGGGGTCGGAGGACGTGGCTACCGTGCGGGAGGGCGAAGGGGGTTCGGCGCAGCGGAGGGTGAGTGCCGCGGTGGCGACGAACGAGAGTGCGTCGCCGACGAGCAGCCATTGGTACGCCGTGGCGGTGCCGAGGGCCAGAGCCGCAGCGGCTGTGAGGCCTCCCAGGGCCCAGCCCGCGTTGGCTGCCGTCCGGTTGACCGCCTGATAGCGGACGCGGTCCGGGCCGGCGACGCGGGTGGCGTAGAGCTTCGTGATGACGCTCGACGCGCGGTCACCGAAGCCGCCGACGGCCGTACATGCGAGGAGCACGGCGTAGTGGTCGGTCGTGAGCAGGGTGAACGAGGCCAGGGCGCGCATCACTTGGACGGCGATCAGGACGCGGGTGAGCGGAAAGCGGTCGGCGAGACGGCCGCCCATGGGTGCCCCGGCAATGCCGATGACTCCCGCGGCGGCGACGAGAGTGCCGACCTCGGCGATGGATAGGCCTGCGACGTAGGTGAAGTACAGGACGGAGACGGATGCCCACAGGCCGCTGCCGACGCGGTCGACGAGGGTGATCAGGAGCATTCTGCGGCCGTCGAGGCATCCTGGGACGCGGTCGGTCCAGGCTGACGCGCGGCGCAGTGGATTCACGTCTCCCCCTTGCTTCGATTTATGTACTGATACATAATCTTCAACGTGGCAACACAATATGGGATCAGTGGTACGACGGCCAAGGGGATTGCCTCGTCCGTCGAACGAGGCGTGTCCGAGGGGTCGTTGGGGCCGGGGGCCGCGCTGCCTCCGGTGCGTCGGCTCGCCGATGAACTGGGGGTGAGTCCGGGGACGGTCGCGACGGCTTACAAGGAGCTACAGCGGCGCGGGATCGTGGTCACGCGCGGCCGGGGCGGGACCGTGGTGGCGGCGGCTCCGGCGGTTGCCTCACGGCGGCCTCCCAAAGTCCCGGAGGGACTGCGCGACTTGGCCGGCGGGCACCCGGATCCCGATCTGCTCCCCCAGTTGGTGCCGCCCTCACGCCTGTCTCCTGGTGCCCGCGCGCATCGCGCGACACCCCGGCTGACTCGTCTGGAACACGTCGTCCGGGAGTGGTTCGGGCCCGACGGGGTGCCGACGGACCACGTGGCCTTCGCCCACGGGGCGCTGGATCTGATCGGGCGGCTGCTGTCGGTGGAGTTGCGGCCCGGCGATGCGGTGGCCATGGAGGACCCCGGCTACCACCATCTGCTGGATCTGGTGACCGCGTTGGGGCTGCGCAACGTCCCCGTTGCCGTGGACGACGAGGGGCTGCTTCCGGAAGCGCTGAGAGAGGCGTTGCGGGCGGGCGTACGGGCCGTTGTGTGCAGCCCGCGCGCGCAGAATCCGCGCGGGGGGTGTTTCTCGGCGGCGCGAAGGGACGCGCTTGTCGCGGTGCTTCGGGAGGAACCTGAGGTCCTCGTGGTCGAGAACGATCACGCGTCCGCCGTAGCGGACGCGCCCCTGTACACGCTGACCTCGGGCGGTCTGGCCCGGTGGGTGCACGTCCGTACGGTGAGCAAGTTCCTCGGGACCGACCTGCGGTGGGCCGCGGCGGCCTGTGACCCGACCACACTGGCCCGGCACGACGGACGGATGCTGCTGACGTCCGGCTGGGTCAGCCATCTGCTCCAGGAGACCGTGTACGGGCTGATGACGGACGACGGCACGCGCGCGTTGGTCGCCAGTGCGCGGGAGACGTACTCGCTGCGGCGGAACGCGCTGCTGCGGGAGCTGGGCCGGCACGGGATCCCGGCTCAGGGGGCGAGCGGGATGAATGTGTGGGTGCCCGTGCCGGACGAGTCCGCCGTGGTGAACGGGCTGCGGTCGTACGGCTGGTGGGTCGCGGCCGGGGCGCGGTTCCGGCTCGCGTCCGGGCCCGCGGTGCGGATCGCGGTGGCTGACCTCCAGCCGGCCGACGCGGTGCGGCTGGCCTCGGACTTCGCAACCGTGCTGGTCGAGTCCGAGGCCACCTACGGTGGTTGACCGCTGTTCCCGAATGCCGGTCAGGAGCGCTTGCGGGCCAGTTCCTCGTAGAAGCGCAGCAGGTCGAGGTTGTCGATGGAGCCGGGGTTGACGGCCTTCTCCAGGGGACTGCCCTGGAGAAGGCGCTTCACCGGGACCTCGATGCGTTTGCCGGTGAGGGTGTGCGGAACTCCGGGGACCTCGATGACCTCGTCGGGGACATGGCGCGGGGAGAGCTGTTCCCGGATGGTCTGTTTGATGCGGTTCAGCAGGGCCTCGTCGAGGACGGCTCCGGGCGCGAGATGGACGAAAAGCGGCATCCAATAGCCGCCGTCGGGCTGTTCCACGCCGATGACGAGGGATTCCTTGATCTCGGGGAGTCGCTCGACGGCTTCGTAGATGTCGGCCGATCCCATGCGTACGCCCTGGCGGTTGAGCGTGGAGTCGGAACGGCCGTGGATGATCACGGAGCCGCGCGAGGTGACGGTGATCCAGTCGCCGTGGCGCCAGACTCCGGGATAGGTGTCGAAGTAGCTGTCGTGGTACCGGCTGCCGTCGGGGTCGTTCCAGAAGTGGATGGGCATGGACGGCATGGGGTTGGTGACCACAAGTTCGCCGACCTCGTCCACGAGGGGTTTTCCGCTCGGGTCCCAGGACTGGAGGTCGGTGCCCAGTCCGGGCGCCTGGAGTTCGCCGATGTGCACCGGAAGGGTCGGTACGGCTCCTGCGAAGCAGGAGCACACGTCCGTGCCACCGCTGACCGAGGCGATCCACAGTGCGGCCCCGCTCTCCGCGAACTCGTCGTGCAGCCAGCGGAATCCGTCGGGGGGCAGCGGTGATCCGGTGGTGGCGACGCACTGCACCTTGGAGAGGTCGAAATCCCGGGCCGGGTGCACGTCGGCCTTGCGGCAGGCCATGACGTACGCGGCCGAGGTGCCGAAAAGGGTCGCGCCCGTGCGTTCGGCGATCCGCCACTGGGCGCCCGTGTCGGGGTAGCCGGGGCTGCCGTCGTACAGGACGATCGTCGTCCCCGTCAGGAGGCCGGAGACGAGGAAGTTCCACATCATCCAGCCGGTGGAGGTGTACCAGAAGAAGCGGTCCTCCGGCCCCAGGTCGCAGTGCAGGCCCAGTTGTTTGAGGTGCTCGACGAGGATGCCGCCCTGGGACTGGACGATGGCCTTGGGGAGGCCGGTCGTGCCCGAGGAGTAGAGCACCCACAGGGGGTGGTCGAAGGCCACCTGTTCGTAGGCGGGTGTCACGTCGGCGGAGGTGAGGGCGGACCATTCCAGCGCGCCTTCGGGGGCCTCGGTGCCCAGCAGCGGGATGTGGACGACGGCACGCAGGGTGGGCAGTTCGCGGCGGAGTTCGGCGACCGTGTCGCGGCGGTCGTGCTCATTGCCGCCGTAGCGGTAGCCGTCGACGGTGAACAGCACGACCGGTTCGACCTGCTGGAAGCGGTCGAGGACGCTGCGCGCACCGAAGTCGGGGGCGCAGGACGTCCATACGCCGCCCACCGCGGCCGTGGCGAGCAGGGCGACCACTGCTTGCGGAACGTTCGGGAGATAGCCGCTCACGCGGTCTCCTGGGCGTACTCCGAGGTCACGCAGCTCGGCGGCGAGGGAGCCGACCTGGCGGCGCAGCTCGGACCAGGTCACCGGGCGGGGTTCGTGGGTCTCGTCGACGTACAGGAGGGCCGGTTCGTCCGCGCGGGTGTCCGCGGCCCGCAGGGCGTGCTCGGCGTAGTTGAGGGTCGCCCCGGGGAACCATTCCGCGCCGGGCATCGAGCGATCGCCGAGCACGCGCGCGTAGGGCGTCGAAAAGCCCACGTCGAACCACTCGGTGACGGCTTGCCAGAACGTGTCGAGCCGGTCCACGGACCAGCGGTGCAGAGCCGCGTAGCCGCCGTCGGCGGGGGCTCCGTGTCGTTCGGCCGCCCAGGCCTGGAACTTGGTGATCCTGGCCCGGGCGACCCGTTCTCGGTCCGGCTGCCAGAGAGGCGTGGGGTTCGTGGTGGACATGGGGCGGCTCCCGGAACAGTGCGCGTGACACGGCTGACACGGACCATGCCATCTGATCGACTCCGACACCAGGGTGCGCCTCGCGGGCGTCGTGTCGTGGAGATGAAGATGTGCTCATTGCCGGGGTGAACGGATGCTGAACGGAACGTATGTCGGGCGAAGTCAGTGGCAGGCTGAACAGCATGGACAGTCGTGACCTGGTGCGTTCGGTGAAGGCGGTCGGTTCGGCGGGGGCGGCACACGGGCTGCGTACCGTACGGGCCGCGTGGCGCAGCAGGCGTGCCGACGCCGCCGGGCTGCCGCCTCGGGGTACCGAGCGCGCGCGGGTGCCGGGGGCCGTGCGGGACGTGACACCGGGGCCCGGTGGTGGTGTCGTCCGGTTCGCGCGGGCCGAGCTGCGGATCACCGTCGCCGTCAACGGGGCGGTCTTCTGGGGCTGGGACGGTGCCGGTCCCGAGCCGTCGTACGCGCTCACGGGCCGCTGCCCGGAGCCGGATCCCCGTGCCTCGCTGGAGCCGGACAAGGACGGTGGCTGGCGGGTCGTGGCCGAGCGGGTGACGGTCGTGGTCTCGCGGCACGGTGCGGTGGAAGTGCTCACCCCCGGAGGGGTGAGCCTGCGACGGGAACTGCCGCCCCGCTGGTGGGAGCCCGTGGGCGGTGGCACGAGCCGATGGATGCAGCGCTCCGAAGTGGCCGCGGACGCGCGGTTCTTCGGGCTCGGCGGGCGCGCGTCGGGACTTCGGCTGCGCGATGGGACGTACCGCCTGTGGAACACGGATCCCGGTCGGGCCTTCGGTCCCGGCGACGATCCGCTGTACATCACCATGCCGGTGCAGTTGGTGGTGGCCGACGCGGCGACCCATCTGGTGTTCCAGGACACCTCCTGGGACGGCACGGTGACCCTGCGGGAGGGCGAGGAGGGCGCGGGTTCCGGCCATGACCGGGCCGGGACGTGCGAACTGCGGATGGACGGCGGGCCGCTGCGCTGCTGGATGATGGTGGGCACCCCCGCGCGCGTGCTGCACACCTGGGCCCTGCTCACGGGTGCGCCCGCGGTGCCGCCCTCCTGGGCGCTGGGCCACCACCACGCGCGCTGGGGCTTCGGCGGCGAGCAGGGAGTGCGACGGATCGTCGCGGGCTATCAGGAGCACGATCTGCCGCTCGACGCGGTCCATCTCGACATCGACCACTTCGACGGGCACCAGGCGTTCACCGTCGACCAGGAGCAGTTCCCCAAGTTGCCGGCCCTCGCCGAGGATCTGCGGCGCGACGGGATCCGGCTGGTGTCGATCGTCGACCCGGCGATCAAGGCCGAGCCGGGCAACGCCGTGTACGACAGCGGGAGCGCCGAGGACGCGTTCGTACGGGACGCGTCGGGGCAGCTCGTCCGGGGAGTCGTGTGGCCCGGGGAGTCGGTCTACCCCGACTTCACGCACGCGCGCGTGCGTGCCTGGTGGGGCCGGATGTACGCGGAGCGGCTCGGGCAGGGGTTCGCGGGTTTCTGGCACGACATGAACGAGCCCACGTCGTTCACCGCCTTCGGGGAGTCGACCCTGCCGCGTTCGGCCCGCCACGCGCTGGAGGGGCACGGTGGCGACCATCGTGAGGCGCACAACGTGTACGCCCTGTGCATGTCCAGGGCCGCCTACGAGGGGCTGCGCGAACTGGCGCCCGAGGAGCGGCCGTTCATATTCTCCCGCTCAGGGTGGGCCGGTATGCAGCGCTACGGAGGGACGTGGTCCGGGGACGTGGCGACGGGCTGGCCGGGGCTGCGGGCATCACTGTCGCTGGTCATGGGCCTCGGGCTGTGCGGGGTGCCCTACTCGGGTCCGGATGTGGGCGGCTTCGACGGAAGCCCGTCGCCCGAGCTGTATCTGCGGTGGTTCCAACTGGGCGCCTATCTGCCGCTGTTCCGTACGCACGCGAGTCTGCGGGCGGGGCGCAGGGAGCCCTGGGAGTTCGGCGCGGACGTCCTGGCCCACGCGCGCGTGGTGCTCGTCGAACGCCGGCGTCTGCTGCCGTACTTCATGACGCTGGCGCATCTGGCGCGGCGCACGGGGGCACCCTATGTACGGCCGTTGTGGTGGGGGGCGCCGGAGGACCGGGCGCTGCGGGACTGCGAGGACGCCTTTCTGCTGGGTGACTGTCTTCTGGTGGCGCCGGTGCTCGACCTGGGTGCGGACCGGCGTTCGGTGCAGCTGCCGCGCGGGCGGTGGTACGACACGGTGACGGAGCAGGCGTACGAGGGGCCCTGTCAGGTGCTGGTCGACGCCCCTTTGTCGCGGATTCCGGTGCTCGCGCGCGCGGGAGCCGTCGTACCCGTGCGGGGCGCCGACGGCGGCCTGGAGCTTGAGGTGTGGGCGCCCGCCCTCGGGCGTACCGGGGGCGGGCTGGTGGTGCCGGACGAGGGGGACGGGTGGGAGGAGGCGGACATCGAGCGGTACGTCACGCGTTGGGAGGGGCGGCGAGTGGTCGTCGAGCGGGACGGGGAGGACGGCGTGAGCGAGCCGTCCCACCCCGTGCGCGTGCGGGGACTCGCCGCGCGCTGAGCGGGCTCAGTAGCGGCCCTCGAACCAGGCGCGCGCGGCCACCGTGTGCAGCGGGAAGGCCAGCTCCTCCGGCCTGCGCAGAAGGTGCCAGCCGGCCGTCTCGTCCGTGGCGGCGGACTGCGGCAGGTGGTCGGCGGGGCGTTCCGGGAGGACTCCGAAGAGCAGCAGGTGCCCGTCCGGCGAACTCATCGCGTCGGCGAGACGGACATCGCGGCTCGCCGCCTCGATGCCCGTCTCCTCCCTCAGTTCACGGACGAGGGCCTGCCGCCAGTCCTCGCGATGGTCGACATACCCGCCGGGCAGGGCGATCCCCCCGCGCGCGGGGGCGATGGTTCGGGTGATGACGACCAGGGCGGCGCCCTTGGTGTCGTACACGGGCTGGAGTGCCACCGCGACGGGCAGCGGGTTGCGGTAGGCCACGGCGCCGCAGACGGGGCAGGTGCGGGGCCAGCCGGAAACGCCCTCTCCGTAGGGCGCTCCGCAGCTCGAACAGTGGGAGTCCGGCGCGGAGTTGTCGGTTGATAGTTGATTTACGGACACGCGGCGGACTGTATCCGATCATACGGACGGGACCCTTCCGGGGGCTCCTCAGGACACCGGCGTGAGGGAACTCGCGGAAACGGGGAAGTCGAAGTACGTGTCCGGATAGAGCTCGGGCTTGAACGTGAAGTGCCACCACTCCTCGGCGAGGTTGACGAAACCGAGGGTCTCCAGGGTGTCCTTCAGGAGGAGCCGGTTCGCACGCTGCTCCCCCTGGATGCGCGGGTCGAGGGTGTGGGAGAGGGTGTCGAAGCAGTCGTAACCCGTGCCCATGTCCACCGAGTTGTCCGGGAAGCGCTCGCTCTGGGGTGCGTAGCAGGACACGAGGGGTTCCCCGGGGACGTACGGCCTGGTCGGTTTCGCGGGGAGTTTCACGATCGTCAGGTCCATGGTGGAGCCCCTGCTGTGGCCCGACTTCTCCGCGATGTAACCGTCCTCGAACAGGCGGGTCTTGTCGACGTCCGGATAGAACTCGCCCTTCATGGTCTGGTCGTCGAGGTCCTCGGCCCAGCGGACGAAGTGGTCCACGGCGCGCTGCGGGCGGTAGCAGTCGTACACCTTGAGGGTGTAGCCCTGCGGGCGCAGCTTCAGCTGGGCCTGGTGGAGAGCCTCGGCCGCGGGCCTGGTGAGGATGCAGATCGGCTGCTCGTAGCCGTCGATGGGCTCGCCCACGAAGTTGTGCGGGGTGAAGTAGCGCATCTCCTGGATGATCGTCGGGTCGACTGACCTCAGGGCCACGAAGTCATCGGGTGCCCCGGCTTCCGGGGTGGATCCGACGGCGGGAGCGGAGGCGGCCAGCAGCAGGGCGAGCGCTGTCATCAAGCCACGTACTGCGACAGGAAATCGTGTCATGCCCCCTGCATTTATCAGTTGTGGATCTCTCCGGGGAAGCGATCCGATGCGATCCTGCCCGATCGGGCACCAGGGACGGCCGGAACCACCCCCGTGGACCCCGGCCGTCCCTACCGATACGACGACGCACGGACGGGGTGTCCGGTTCTGTGCGACGGCTGCCCAATCCGAAGTGACCGTGTCACACTTCTGACGTTCCGTCAGATCCAGGTCTCTGGAGGGAATGTGACACGTACCCGCACACCTGTGGTCGCCGGGTGGTTCACCGGGGACGGGGACGGCTTCCGGCTCCTCGGTACCCGCTGCTCGGCCTGCGCCTCGGTGTTCTTTCCCCGCGAGGACGTCCACTGCCGCAATCCGGGGTGTCCGGGCGGCGAGTTGGCCGAGGTGCCGCTGTCCCGGCGCGGGCGGGTCTGGTCGTACACCGACGGCCGCTACCGGCCGCCGTCACCCTATGTGACGAATCCGGAACTTCCGTGGGAACCGTACGCGTTGATCGCTGTGGAGCTGGAGCCCGAGCGGATGGTGGTGCTGGGACAGGCGGTTCCCGGGGTCACCGTCGCCGATCTGACGGTGGGCATGGAGATGGAGGTCGTCGAAGGCGTGCTCCACGAGGACGCGGAGACGACCTGGACGACCTGGCACTGGCGACCGACGGGGGTGGTGAAATGACCGGAGAGGTGGCGGTGCTCGGTGTGGGCATGCACCCCTGGGGCAAGTGGGGGCGTGGCTTCGCCGAGTACGGCGCGAGTGCCGCGCGCGGGGCACTCGCCGACGCGGGGATCGACTGGCGGGACGTCGATTCGGTCGTCGGGGCGGACACCGTGCGTGGCGGCTATCCCGGTTATGTGGCGGGGGCGACGTTCGCCAAGGCGCTGGGCTGGCAGGGCGCCCGGGTGACGAGCGTGTACGCGGCGTGCGCGTCCGGGGCGCAGGCGGTCGCCGTGGCGCGCGCGCAGATCCTCGCCGGGCTGGCGGAGGTGGTGCTCGTCGTGGGCGCGGACTCGGCGCCGAAGGGGTTCTTCCGGCCGGCCGGCGGAGAAAGGCCCGACGACCCGGACTGGCTGCGGTTCCGGGTCCTGGGGGCGACGAACCCGACGTACTTCGGGCTGTACGCGCGACGGCGGATGGCCGTACACGGGGACACCCTGGAGGACTTCGCGCAGGTCAAGGTGAAGAACGCCGCCCTGGGGGCGCTCAACCCGAACGCGCGCTACCGCAAACGGGTCACGGCCGACGAGGTGGCCGCGTCCGCGGTGGTCGCCGATCCGCTCCGGCTGCTCGACATCTGCGCCACCTCGGACGGCGGGGCGGCGCTGGTGCTGACCGGTATGGAGTTCGCGCGTCGGCACGGGGTGGCGGAGCCGGTGCGGATCCGGGCGGTGTCGACGGTGACCCCGCGGTACCCCACGACCGTGCTGGACCTGCCGGACATCGCCACGGACTCCGCGGTGGCCGTGGAGCCCACGGACGGGACCTTCCGGGCGTCGATCGCACGGGCGGCCTACGAGGAGGCCGGCATCGGCCCCGAGGACCTGTCCCTGGCCGAGGTCTACGACCTGTCCACGGCCCTGGAGTTGCAGTGGTACGAGGATCTGGGCCTGTGCGGCGAGGGCGAGGCGGCGAAGCTGCTGAGGGAGGGCGCGACGGCCCCGGGCGGGCGCATACCCGTCAACACCAGTGGCGGTCTCGCCTCCTTCGGAGAGGCCGTGCCCGCGCAGGCCATCGCGCAGGTGTGCGAGCTGGCCTGGCAGTTGCGGGGGGACGCCGGTGACCGGCAGGTCGCGAGTGCGCGCGTGGGCATCACGGCCAACCAGGGCCTGTTCGGGCACGGTTCGTCGGTGATCGCGGTGCGGTGAGGAACAGGTGGGCGGGGAGTGTGTATGGAGTGCACGCCCAACTGGGAACTTCCACGCTCTGTGATCAGCCCGGAATCGTGCGTGAACACCTCGTGAACTGCGCCCGGGCGTACGCCTGGAGCGCCAAAATGCTGCCGTGCCCTCCTGGACGGACGCTCTCCGTTTCGCCTTCCAGCCGGTCGTCAATCTGACGACCGGCGGCGTCGCGGCGCTGGAGATACTGGCCCGCCCGGAGAGCGGCGACATCCTCGCCCAGGCTCGCCGTGACCCCGAACTCGACGGCTGGCTGGCCGCGTTGGCGGTACGGGCGGCGGCCGCCCGGGAGACGCTGCTGCCGCTCCACGTCAACGTGTTCGCCGGGACCCTCGCCGACCTCGGTGGGCTCGCCGCCCTGCACGACGCCGTGCGCGAGGCGGGGCGGCTGCCGTGGGAGGTGACCGTGGACGTGGTCCCGCCGTACACGCACGTGCCGCAGCGGGCGCTCCTGGAGGCGGTGGCCGTGCTGCGGGGAGAGGGCTTCCGGATCTGCGCGGACGGCGTCGGCGACGGGGACGTCCCCCTGCGGCTGCTCACGGACCTGGCGCCCGACCTGGTGAAGCTGGACACGTCCCTGCTGGACCGGCCTGCCGCGGTGCGGGCGATGCGGACCCTGTGCGAGCAACTGGGCGCGCTTCTTTCCGTGGAGGGCATGGAGACCGAACTGCAGTGCGCCGCCGCGGTGTCGGCCGGGGCGCAGCTGGCCCAGGGCGAGCTGTTCGCCCCGCCCGCCCGGCTGCCCGTGGCCGACGTATACGTTCCGCCGCTGGCCCCCGGGCTGGCCGCCACGCCCCCTTCCGGGCCGTCGGTGCGGCAGTTCGTACGGCCCGCCGCGCTCCTGCCGGCCACCGCGTCGGCGGGCCGGGTGCGGGCGCTGCTGACGGGGTCGCCCGACGTGTCCGGGGTGGTCCTCGTGGACGAGACCGGGGTGCCCGTCCGGTCCGTGCACCGGTCCCGCTTCCTGCTGTCGATGTCGGGGCGTTACGGCCACGCCCTGTACGCCGACCGGCCCGCCGCCAAGCTGGGCGACCCGCCGCGCACGGTCGGCGTCGACGCGACCGCCTGGGAGGTCTTGGACGTGGTCGCGGACGGCGACCGGGACCGTACGTCGGACGACGTGGCGGTCGTCGACCGGTACGGGCGGTGCGTGGGCGTCGTACGGCTGGCGGATCTCGTACGGGCGCTCGCCGAGAGCCGGGTCGAGGAGGCGGCGGGGCTCAATCCGCTGACGCGGCTGCCCGGTTCGGACACGATCACCGCGGAGGTGGACCGGCGGATCGCGGCCGGGCGGGTGTTCGCGCTGAGCTGGCTGGACGTCGACCACTTCAAGCGCGTCAACGACGGTGCCGGGTTCGCGGCCGGTGACGAGCTGATCCGGTCGGTGGGGCGGGTGTTGTCGCACTCGGCGTCCGGGAGCACGCGCGTGGGGCACATCGGCGGGGACGACTTCCTCGTACTGACGGATCCGGAAGGTCTCGATCCGCTGGCGTCGGCGGTGCTCGACACGCCCTGGTACGCGGGCGGACACGCCGTCACGCTGTCCCTGGCGACGGTCCTGTGCGCGCCTGGCAGCGTCGCGGACCACCGGCAGGCCGCTGCGTGCCTGGCGCCGCTGAAACAGGCGGCGAAGTCCCTCCACGGGGCGAGCTGGGTGCTCGGCCGGGCAGGTCTGCCCGGTCACGAGATCCTGCGGGGTTCGGGGCTGGCACCCGCGCAGGCAGGGTGAGGGCGGCAGAGACGCCGTTCAAGGCAACCGCCACCGCATCCGCGAGGGGCGCCTCAACCAGTGTCGTCGGCGACCTTGACGCTCACAGGACGTCGGAGAACACTTCCGGTGTCAGTCGGCATCGCCACACATTCTCGGCGTAATCAGGCAATGCGCCGTGCGGGCCCCAACCGCACCACGGGCCATTTCCATGCGGGCGATCCGGCTGCGACGGCACGCTCGTCACGGACGCCGGGCGGGGCGCGGGAACTCCCTGTCCCCGGCTGAAGTAGCCATGGGAACGCACCCTGCAAGGTCGACCGGGGCCGGACCGCCCCGGGCGAAGGCCTAGGAGCCGCCATGAGCAATGGGGACATCTTTGTCGGCGAGATCATCGGTACAGCGATTCTGATCCTCTTCGGCGCCGGCGTGGTCGCCGCCGTCGTACTGAACTACTCCAAGGCGAAGGACGCCGGCTGGATCGTCATCACGTTCGGCTGGGGCTTCGGCGTGCTCGCCGGGGCGTACACCGCCGCACCGCTGTCCGGCGGGCATCTCAACCCCGCGGTGACCATCGGGATCGCCGTCGACACCGGGGACTGGGACAAGGTGCCCGTGTACATCGCCGGGCAGATGGTCGGCGCCTTCCTCGGCGCGGTCCTGTGCTGGCTGGTGTACTTCGCCCAGTTCCAGGCCAACGCGGAGGAGGAGATCGCCCAGCCGACGCTCGGGATCTTCTCCACCACGCCGGCGATCCGCAATCCCGTGGCGAACCTGGTCACCGAGATCATCGCGACCATGGCGCTGGTCCTGCCGATCCTGGCCTTCGGCCTGACCAAGGGGCTCGGCGAGTCCGGCACATCGATCCTGATCGTCTCCTTCCTGGTGGTCGGCATCGGTCTGTCGCTCGGCGGTCCCACGGGGTACGCCATCAATCCGGCCCGTGACCTGGGCCCGCGCATCGCCCACGCCCTGCTCCCGATACCCAACAAGGGCACCTCGGACTGGAGTTACGCGTGGATCCCGGTGGTGGGGCCGCTGATCGGCGCCGCGCTGGCGGGGATCGTCTTCAACGCGGCCTTCTGACACGCACGCGCGCGTGCCGGGGCCGCAGAATTCCGGAGCTTCCCACGAAGGGGACGTCATGACGGACAAGTTCGTCGCCGCGATCGACCAGGGCACCACGTCCAGCCGCTGCATCGTCTTCAACCAGGACGGCGCGATCGTCGCCGTCGACCAGCGCGAACACCGCCAGATCTTCCCCAAGCCCGGATGGGTGGAGCACGACGCCACCGAGATCTGGTCGAAGGTGCAGGCTGTGGTCGCGGGCGCACTCGCCAAGGCCGGGCTGCGCGCCGACCAGCTCAGCGCGCTCGGCATCACCAACCAGCGTGAGACGACGGTCCTTTGGGACCGCGCCACGGGCAAGCCGGTCCACAACGCGATCGTCTGGCAGGACACACGTACGGCCGCGCTCTGCAACGAACTCGGCGGCGCCGACGGGCAGGACCGTTTCCGCGAGCAGACCGGGTTGCCCCTGGCCAGCTACTTCTCCGGCCCCAAGGCGGCATGGCTGCTCGACAACGTGCCGGGGCTGCGGGCCCGCGCCGAGCACGGCGAGATCGCCTTCGGCACCATCGACTCCTGGCTGATCTGGAACCTGACGGGCGGTACGGACGGCGGGCGGCACGTCACCGACGTGACCAATGCCGGCCGCACCATGCTGATGGACCTGGAGACCCTCCAATGGGACGCGTCCATCCTGTCCGCGATGAACGTCCCCGAGGCGGTCCTCCCCGAGATCAGGTCCTCGTCCGAGGTGTACGGCACCGCGGTGGGCCAGCTCGCGGGCGTCCCCGTGGCCTCCGCGCTGGGCGACCAGCAGGCCGCGGTGTTCGGCCAGGCCTGCTACGACGTGGGGACGGCGAAGAACACGTACGGCACCGGCAGTTTCCTGCTGCTCAACACCGGCAACCGTCCCGTCCCGTCGAAGAACGGCCTGCTGACGACGATGGGCTACAAGATCGGCGGCGAGGCCCCGGTGTACTGCCTGGAAGGGTCCATCGCGATCACCGGGGCGCTCGTGCAGTGGTTCCGCGACCAGCTCGGCATCATCCGTACCGCCGACGAGATCGAGACGCTCGCGGCGAGCGTCGACGACAACGGCGGCGCGTACATCGTGCCCGCCTTCTCGGGCCTGTTCGCGCCCTATTGGCGCTCCGACGCGCGCGGGGTGGTCACCGGCCTCACGCGGTACGTCACCAAGGGGCATCTGGCGCGCGCGGTGCTGGAGGCGACGAGCTGGCAGACGCGGGAGGTCGTGGACGCCATGTTCCAGGACTCCGGGGTGAGCATCACGACCCTGAAGGTGGACGGCGGCATGACCAAGAACAACCTGCTGATGCAGCACCAGGCGGACGTCCTCGGGGTGCCGGTCATCCGTCCGAAGGTCTCCGAGACGACATGCCTGGGAGCGGCGTACGCGGCCGGGCTCGCGACCGGGGTGTGGAACGACCTCGACGAGCTGAAGTCGCACTGGCAGAAGGACGTCGAGTGGACACCTGCCATGGAGGCGTCGGTGCGCGACCGCGAGTACCACAACTGGCGCAAGGCCGTGGAGAAGAGCTTCGGCTGGGAGGAGGAGGGCCGGGGCTAGAACCACCGCTCTGAGCGGAAAACGAGGTCCACGCGCGCGCGTGCCTTTGGACCGCGGCCCGTACCCCGGTCGGCGGGGGTACGGGCCGTGCGCGTGCGGAGCGGTGAGGGGCTGTCAGGTGGTGACGGTCGCGCGGCGGTCGGCCGCGTACGCCATCGCGTGCTGGACTACTCCGATGAGGACCTCCTTGACCGACTCCCGGTCACGCGCGTCGCACAGCAGGAGCGGCACACTTGCGTCGAGGTCGAGCGCCGCCCGGACGGACTGCGACGGGTAACGGGCCGCTCCGTCGAAGCAGTTGACGCCGACGAGGAAGGGTATGGAGCGCCGCTCGAAGTAGTCGACGGCGGCGAAGCTGTCCTCCAGACGGCGGGTGTCGGCGAGGACGATCGCACCCAGAGCACCGGTGGCGAGTTCGTCCCACAGGAACCAGAAGCGGTCCTGTCCCGGCGTCCCGAAGAGGTACAGCACCAGGTCCTCGCGCAGCGTGATGCGGCCGAAGTCCATGGCCACAGTGGTGGTGTGTTTGCCCTCCACCCCACTGGTGTCGTCGACCGGGCGGCCCGCCTCGGTGAGCAACTCCTCGGTGCGCAACGGCTTGATCTCGCTGACCGCGCCGACGAGGGTCGTCTTGCCCGCGCCGAATCCGCCGGCCACGAGGATCTTGAGCGTGACGGGCTCGACCGGGGGCTTGCCGCGCTCAGAACGCCCGAAGATCATCGATCTCTTCTCCTGCTGGTTCGGGGTCGGTCGGCGGTGGGCCGTAGCCCCCGCCGCCGGGGGTTTCGATGACGAGTACGTCGCCGGGGCCGACGTCCGCCGAGTCGCTGCCGCCGAGCACGGTCACTGTGCCGTCCGCACGCTCCACGCGGTTGGCCCCCAGCGCGCCCGGCTCGCCGCCCGCCATACCGTACGGCGGAACCCTGCGGTGCTGCGACAAGGTGGACACAGTCATCGGCTCGTTGAACCGGAGACGGCGCACCGCCCCGTCTCCACCGCGCCATTGTCCCGCACCGCCGCTGCCGTGCCGTACCGCGAACTCGTCGAGCCTGACCGGCAGTCGCCACTCAAGGACCTCGGGGTCGGTGAGCCGCGAGTTGGTCATATGGGTCTGGACGACGGACGCGCCCGGAAAACCGTCGCCCGCGCCGGACCCGGAGGCCACGGTTTCGTAGTACTGGTACCGCTCGTTACCGAAGGTGACGTTGTTCATCGTGCCGGAGCCCTCGGCCTGAACGCCGAGCGCCCCGTACAGGGCTCCGGTGATGGCCTGCGAGGTTTCCACGTTGCCCGCGACGACAGCAGCCGGCGGCTCGGGAGCGAGCATCGAAGCGGGCGGTACGACGATGTCGAGCGGGCGCAGACAGCCGTCGTTGAGGGGGATGTCGTCGTCGACCAGGGTGCGAAAGACGTACAGGACGGCCGCATTCACCACCGCGAAGGGGGCGTTGAAGTTGCTGCTCAGCTGTGCGGAGGTGCCGGTGAAGTCGACCGTCGCGGAACGTTTTTCGCGGTCCACGGTGACACGGACCCGGATGACGGCTCCCGAGTCCGTCTCGTAGGCGAACTCGCCCTCTTCCAGGGTGTCGATCACTCGCCGGACCGATTCCTCGGCGTTGTCCTGGACGTGCTTCATGTATGCCTGGACGACGTCGAGGCCGAAGTTGTCGATCATCCGGGCGACTTCGTCGACGCCCTTCTGGTTGGCGGCGATCTGGGCGCGCAGGTCGGCGAGGTTGGTCCTGGGGTTGCGGGAGGGGTAGGGCGCCTCGGTGAGCAGCCGGAGGGTCTCCTCCTCGCGGAAGCGGCCGTTCTCGGCGAGCAGCCAGTTGTCGAAGAGGATGCCTTCCTCGTCGATGGTGCGGCTGTCGGCCGGCATGGAGCCGGGGGCGATCCCGCCGATCTCGGCGTGGTGGCCGCGCGAGGCGACGTAGAACAGGATGCGGTCACTCTCCGTGTCGCCGCTGCCCGCTGTCGTCCGCCCGGTGCCGAAGACCGGGGTGATCACGGTGACGTCCGGGAGGTGGGTGCCGCCGTGGTACGGGTCGTTGACGGCGTATGTGTCGCCCGGGCGCATGCCGTCGCATCGGCGTTCGATGACCTCCTTGACGCTCGTCCCCATGGATCCCAGGTGAACGGGGATGTGGGGTGCGTTCGCGACCAGGTTTCCGTCGGGGTCGAAGAGGGCGCAGGAGAAGTCCAGGCGCTCCTTGATGTTGACGGACTGGGCGGTGGATTCCAGCCGGGCGCCCATCTGTTCGGCGATCGCCATGAAGAGGTTGTTGAAGACCTCCAGCAGAACCGGATCGACTTCTGTGCCGAGATCGGAACTCTGCGTAACCGCCACGCGTTCCATGACCAGATGCCCGTCGTCGGTCGTCGCGGCCTGCCAGCCGTCGTCGACGACGGTCGTGGCACTGGCCTCGGTGATGATCGCCGGGCCGGTGACCGTCTCGCCGGGGGGCAGTTCCTCGCGGCGGTGCAGGGGTACGTCGTGCCAGGCACCGCCCGTGTGGAGGGCGGCCGTCTCGGGGGCGGTGGTGCGGGATTCGAATGCGGTGAGAGCGGAGAGATCGGGGGGTTCGGTGATGCCAGTGGCTTCCACGGAGAGGGCTTCGACGACCACAGGGCGGTCGAGGGTGAAGGAGTACGTGGCGCGATGACGTTCTTCGAAGGCGTGTTTCATCGCGTCGGGCTCCCCGAGCCCGACGGTCAGGGTGGTGTCCGTGCCGTCGTAGCGGAGCTGGGCGCGCCGGGTGACCTGGATGCGGTCCTCGGGGACGTCCTCGGCGAGGAGTTCGGCCCTGGCGGCGCCCTCCAGGTCTTCGGCGGTCTTGAGGACGCCGGGCATGGAAGCGGGTTCCAGGGGTGCCTCGACGGACTGTTCGCGCATGGCCGTGGTGTCGGCGAGTCCGATGCCGAGCGCGGACAGGACACCGGCCATGGGCGGCACCAGCACGGTCCGGATGCCGAGCGAGTCGGCGACCATACAGGCGTGCTGTCCACCCGCCCCACCGAAGGTGGTGAGGGCGTAGCGGGTGACGTCGTGGCCCTTCTGCACGGAGATCCGCTTCACGGCGTTGGCGATGCCGGCCACGGCGATCTGCAGGTAGCCCTCGGCCACCTGCTCCGGGGTGCGGTCGTCGCCGGTCCGTTCGCGGATCTCGTCGGCGAGGGCGGCGAAGCGGTCGCGGACGAGGGTGTCGTCGAGGGGCTGGTCGCCGTCGGGGCCGAACACCTTGGGGAAATGGGCGGGTTGGATGCGCCCGAGGGCCACGTTGGCATCCGTGACGGTGAGCGGGCCGCCACCGCGGTAGCAGGCGGGGCCGGGGTCCGCGCCCGCGGAGTCGGGTCCCACGCGGTAGCGGGAGCCGTCGAAGTGGAGGACGGAGCCGCCGCCGGCGGCGACGGTGTGGATGTCCAGCATGGGGGCACGCAGCCGGACACCCGCGATCTGGGTGGTGAAGACGCGTTCGTACTCGCCGGCGAAGTGCGAGACGTCGGTGGAGGTGCCGCCCATGTCGAACCCGATGACGCGGTCGAATCCGGCGAGCTGGGACATGCGGGCCATGCCGACGATGCCGCCGGCCGGCCCGGACAGGATGGCGTCCTTGCCGCGGAACTGGCCGGCTTCGGTGAGGCCTCCGTTGGACTGCATGAACATCAGCCGCACGTCCTGGAGTTCGTCGGCGACGTGCTGGACGTACCGGCGCAGGACGGGCGACAGGTAGGCGTCGACGACAGCCGTGTCCCCGCGCGGGACGAGCTTCATGAGTGGGCTGACCTCGCTGGACAGCGAGATCTGCGGAAAGCCGATGCGGGCGGCCAGGGCGCCGATGGCCTGTTCGTGGGCGGGGTGGAGGTGGCTGTGCATGCAGAGCACGGCGACGGCGCGGATCCCGTCGTCGTAGGCCTCCTGGAGCGGCCCGGTGAGAGCGTCGAGGTCGGGGGCGCGCAGGACGGAGCCGTCGGCGGCGATGCGCTCGTCGGCCTCCACGACGCGTTCGTGGAGCGGCCCGGGGAGGTCGATCCGGCGGGCGAAGATGCGGGGGCGGTTCTGGTAGGCGATGCGCAGCGCGTCGCGGAAACCGCGGGTGACGACGAGGAGGGTGCGTTCGCCTTTGCGTTCGAGGAGCGCGTTGGTGGCGACGGTCGTCCCCATCCGGACGGCCTCGATGGGCTCCCGGGAGTCCCCCAGGAGCTCGCGTACGCCTGCGACGGCCGCGTCGGCGTACCGGGCGGGGTTGTCGGACAGCAGCTTGTGGGTGACCAGGCCGCCGTCCGGGCGCCGCGCGACGATGTCGGTGAAGGTACCGCCCCGGTCGACCCAGAACTGCCAGCCTGTCACGTCTCTACCCCGCTTCCGCGCTGCTCAGAGCGCCCGGAGGCCGTTGATCACATCGCGCAGAATACTCTCGTCCACCAGCTCGGCGGGGGGTACGGGGCGCGTCACATGGACCATTTCCTCGTCCACGAGGTCCCCGATGAGGACCCGCACCACGCCGATGGGGAGATTGAGTTCGGCAGCGAGTTCGGCGACCGACTGGGGGGCGTCACGGCAGAGTTCGACGATGTCCACGTGTTCCGGGGACAGCATGTGGTCCGCTTCCGGATCGTCCGCGTGCGCCTCCGTGACGACCACCGCGATCAGGTCCAGGCGGTGCTGGGCCGCATGGCTGGTGCGGCCCCGCGTCATGGCGTACGGACGGACGACCGGTCCGGCCTCGTCGTCGAACCAGTGGCTTCTGGGCTGACCGTCTCCGCTCATGTCATCTCACTACCCGCCTGCGGGCAGATCGGTGCGCGGAGCGGCCGCCAGATGTACACCGACACGCTTCACCAGGAGAGTCATCTCGTAGGCGACCTGGCCCACGTCCGAGTCGGCGTCCGAGAGCACGGCCAGGCAGCTGCCGTCCCCGGCGGCCGTCACGAACAGAAAGGCGTCGTCGAGTTCGACGACCGTCTGGCGGACGTTGCCCGCGTCGAAGTGACGTCCCACGCCCTTGGCGAGGCTGTGGAATCCGGAGGCCACGGCGGCCAGGTGTTCGCTGTCCTCCCGGCTGAGGTCCTTGGAGACCCCGGTGGGCAGTCCGTCGCCGGAGAGCACGAGTGCTCTGCGGATGCTGGCCACCCGGTCCACGAGGTCGTCGAGGAGCCAGTTGAGTTCGCCGGACGCCTTGTCACTCGCGCTCTGGCCGGTCGCCTTCGGTGCGGTCATCGACCGTCCCCCTTAGTCGTTCCTTGTGCTGTGCCGTCCTGGGCGTCTTCGCCCGTGGCGTTCTCCTCACGACCACGCTGCCAGCCACGCTGCAACGAAGCCATGCGGCTGCGGACCTGGTCGGCATCACGGTCGAAGAGGTCGGCTCCGTCCTGGGTACGGGACTTCGCCCGTTCGGCCCGCCGCTCCGGGCCGTCCCTCAGCTGCGGCGCCAGGTTCGCCTGGCGTACGCGGCGGGGCAGCCCAGCCGTACCGGACGCGGCCGGATCCGCCGCCGCACCGGGGTGGGAGGCTGTCCCGCCGGAGCCACCACGCCGGTCGCGCTGCGGAAGGGCCGGCGCTTCCGGCGACAGGTCGCCGAGGCCGTTGCGGCCGGCCTCGGCTCGTCCGCCCGCGCCACGGGAGGGCGCGTCGGGACGGTCGGTGACCGATCGGTCGCCGAAGCGTGAGACGGGCGGTTCCATGCGGTCGGTGAAGGACCTGGAGCCTGCCGAGTCCGCACGTCCGTCGAGGCCTCGGCCGACGGTTTCCCCTCGGCTGTCCCAACCGCGCACCGGAGGTTCCGTGCGGTCGCCGAAACCGTCACCCGGACTGCCGCCGGACCGGCGGACCGGTGTCTCGCCCCGGCGGCGGGCCGGGAGCGGGGCCAGGGCGTCCGGGTCCGACGAACCAGCGCTGTCCGGCTGTTCGTCCGCCGGGGCCGGGCTGCGCCGGGAAGGCTGGTCCGTGACGGGACGACCGTGGGAGCTGACCAGCTTGGGCGTCCGGCGGCGCGGCAGCGCCACGGCGTCGTCCGGCCGGCCGACCGCACTGTCGGGGGCGGTTTGGCCCCGGTCCTCGGAAAACTGCTGGCGCGGGTCGATCGGGAGGTCGCTCGTCTCGTCCGTCGCTCCGGTGATCGAGCGGCGTGGCCGAAGGAAAACGCCCTGCTCGCCGTCCGCATCGCCGAAGGAACCGGGAAAGTCGTCGAGGGCGTCCAGGTCGACCGGCGCCTCCAGCTCGACCGGGCCGTCGATGAGCGAGGCGGGCAGTCCGGGAAGGCGCACGGGTGCCGAGGAGAGCGCGGCCTTGCGGCCCTCCTCGAACGCGGCCTCTTTGGAGGGCTGGGCGCGGTCGAGGCGGAAGCCGATGCCGTTGGTGTCCGGGACGTCGTCCGTGAGGAGCGCGTCGGGGACGAAGACGACGGCCGTGGTGCCGCCGTACGGGGACGGCTGGAGGGAGACTCGGACGTTCTGCCGCTGGGCGAGCCGACTGACGACGAACAGGCCGAGCCGGTCCGTGTCGGACAGTTCGAACTCGGGTGTCTCTGCGAGCCGCAGGTTGGCGTCGAGAAGTGCTTCGGCCGCCATGCCCAGGCCCCGGTCGTGAATCTCCAGGGTGAACCCGTTGGCGACCCGTTCGCCCAGGACCTGGATGGCCGTGTGCGGGGGCGAGAACACCGTGGCGTTCTCCAGGAGTTCGGCCACGAGGTGGGTGAGGTCGGCGACGGCCGGGCCGGTGACGGCCATCCGCGGCAGCCTGCGGACCTCGATGCGCTCGTAGTCCTCGACCTCGGCGACGGCGGCGCGTACGACGTCCATCAGCTGGACGGGCTTGCGCCACTGCCGGGAGGGGGCCGCTCCGGAGAGGATCACCAGGCCTTCGGCGTGCCGGCGCATACGGGTGGTGAGGTGGTCGAGGCGGAACAGGTCGGCGAGTTCGTCGGTGTCCTCGGTCCTGCGTTCCATGGTGTCGAGCAGGGTGAGCTGCTTGTGCAGCAGGACCTGGCTGCGCCGGGCGAGGTTGACGAAGACCTCGGAGACTCCGGAGCGGAGTTCGGCCTGTTTGACGGCGGCCTCGACGGCGGCGCGCTGGAGGGTGTTGAGGGCCTGGCCGACCTCGCCGATCTCGTTCTTGTCGTACTCCAGGCGCGGTACCTCGGTCTCCACGTCGACCTGTTCGCCGGCCGACAGACGGCGCATCACGCTGGGCAGCCGCACGCCCGATGCCTCGTGGGCCTCGAGGCGGAGCTGGCGCAGGTCGCGGATGAGGGCACGGCCGATGCGTACGGACAGGACGAGGGAGAACAGCAGGGCGACCAGTCCGAGGACGCCGGCGACGACGGCTTTGACGATGACGCCCATGACTACAGGGCGGACCCGGTCCTGATAGCGGTCGCCCGACTGGTCGTTGAGCTTGCGGAGTTCGTCGAGGACATCGCCCGCGGTGGTGTCCCAGCTCTTCGCGGTGACGCCGCGGGGCCGGCCGGACTCGGCGCCGATGGCGGCCTGTTCGGCCACCCGGAGCGGTGCGGTGGAGGCGTTCTTCCAGAACCGCTCGTAGCGTGCGCGGTCCGACAGCGGGAGCAGCGGCAGGCTGACGTCGTACATGACGGTGCGCTGTGCCACGAGGTCGGAGATGTCACGGGATTCGTCGCGGGAGACCTTGCCGACGACCAGGGCCGAGCCGAGCAACGCGTCCTCGCGGGAGAGCAGTTCGCGGGCGCGGGCGGTGTTGACGAGGGCGCGGGCCTGCTTGTCCATCTCGAGGTTGTCGATGATGTGCAGGTTGGCGAGCAGGACGTAACAGGGGTCGACCAGGCGGTTGTAGAGGTCGAGGGCCTGGGACCGGGTGACGGTGCCTTCCTCGACGCTGCGGCGCAGCGGGTCGATACCGTCGAACGCCTCCAGGACGGCGCTGAGGCGCTCGCTGTCACTGTCGCTGATCGAGTTGCGTACGTCGGATTTATCGGCGTTGTCACGGATCTCGCCGATGACGTCGTCGGTGGCGCTGCGGCTGCGTCGAAGGGCCGCCAGTGCGTCGGAGGCACGGGGGTCGGCGAGGTAGACGAGGGTCTGCCGGCGCTCCTGCTGGAGCACGCGCACGGCGTCCTCCGTGGGGTAGCTGACCTTCTCCACGATCGACGACACATTGAACAACTCGGCCGCCTCACGACCCGTGAGCACCGTGGCGAAGCCCCAGATCGCGGTCAAGGACACCAGCGGCACGAGAAGCAGCGCCACGATCTTCCGGCGGATGGACTTCCCGCGAAAGCGCATGGCCTCCCCCAGCTCGCCCCCGCCAGTGCGGGGGTACACATGTGCGTCAATAATCGGCGTGAGCCTACTACTGACCCACAGAGAACTCGAAGACCTGTCCGGAGGCTGAACTTCCGTCCTGCTGGCGAGAGATGGCGAGTTGTCCGATCATTAGGGGAGATTGCCTCCACGAATCCGGCATCGGCCGCAGGACGGCGGCCGTCGGCCAACCTGACCGTTTGGCTGGATTTTTGCGTTTGATGGGAATCTTCGAGACACGTCGTTCGTCTTTGTACACAGGAAGTGGGCAGCGGAACCGTCAGCGGGGTCCGCAAACCCGCGTCCGGGCGGCGTAGAACAGTGCAAGCCGGGCAACCACTGGGGAGCCGGTGTCCACAGACATCGGGACGGGCGGTCTTGCCGGGCGGTGGGGAGTGGCACGTGATGGGCACGGCGGAACGACGCGAAGCGCTCGGGAACGACGTTGCGGCACCCTTGGCGGCGGTCCGTGGTCCCGAGGCGCCTGATGACGGCCTCGCGACGGCGGACGGGCGCGAAGTGCCGGCGAACACGGGCAGAAGGGAAGGGAGCGCGATGGACGGGAACATCAGCGCACAGCCCTCCTATCGACAGCTGTGGGTGGAGGAGCCCGCACGTCGGCGCCGACTGCCGGATCCGGTGCGTACGGCGGCCGTACGGGCGGTGCTCGTCATCGCCGTCACGCTGATCCAGGCGATGGTGGCCTTCCTGTGCACGCTGGCCGGTTCCTGGCTGGCCTTCCCGATGGTGCTCAGCAGTGTGGCCAGCACGGTGGTGGCCACCTGGGCCGCGCTCGACGTGTGGGTGACACGCCAGGTCTGGAACCAGCGCAACGGCGTGGTGTCGACCCCGAGCAGCACTGCACGAGCGCTGCGCCGCGAGCGTCGCAAGGCCCGGCGGCAGGTTCGGGCTGCCGCCCGGACGCAGGAGCGGATAGCCAGGCAGGGCGGCGGTTCCGGGCAGTTGTCGCACCCCTGAGACCCCGATCGCCGTCGCGCCTCCGCGGGCGGCGGCATCGAGTTCCGCGAGGACGTCCAGGCGTTCACCCCTCTCGGCAGCGCAGCCCTCGGCACCCGCTCCACCGACACCTCACCATCACAAGTAATCGCACACACTTGCGCCCGTTGTGGGTGAACGCCGCCTGCGATGGCATCGCGGTCGCGCCCGAAGGGTGGTGTGCTGGTGCCGGACGAACAGCACATGGGTTCCAGAGACGCAGGCACCCCCTCCGGCCGGGTACATCGACCGCCTCCAGCTGACGTGTCGAAGATCACATTCGGCATGAACCGTCGTCGGCCGGGGAGGCGCCCAGCCGCAAGGGCGCCTTGCTACGGCGCTGACCAGGAGGAACAAGAACATGCCCGAACTCTTCATCGGCGGTGCGTGGAGGTCCGCGCTCGACGAGCGCACCCGGGAGATCCGCTGTCCCGCCGACGGTTCACTGGTCGGTGTAGTCGACGAGGCGGGCGGCAAGGACACGGTGGAGGCGATCGCCGCCGCCCGCCGTGCCTTCGACGAGGGCCCATGGCCGGGCACTCCGGCGGGTGAGCGCGGTGACCTGCTGCTGCGCGTCGCCGACCTCATGGTCCGCGACAAGGACGTCCTGGCTCGCGCCGAGTCCCTGGACACCGGAAAGCGGCTGGTGGAGAGCGCGTACGACATCGATGACATCGTCAACTGCTTCCGCTACTTCGGGCGGCTCGTGGCGAGCGAGACCGGGCGGGTCATCGACACCGGTTCGCCGAACGTGGACAGCCGGGTCGTGTACGAGCCGGTCGGCGTCTGCGCGCTGATCACCCCATGGAACTACCCGCTCCTCCAGACCGCGTGGAAGGTCGCCCCGGCCCTCGCGGCCGGAAACACCTTCGTCCTCAAGCCGAGCGAGCTGACCCCGCACTCCGCGATCCATCTGATGCGGCTCCTGGACGAGGCGGGACTGCCCGCGGGCGTGGCCAACCTCGTCCTCGGCGCCGGTCCGGAGGCGGGCGCGCCGCTCGGCGACCATCCGGACGTCGACCTCCTCTCCTTCACCGGCGGGCTCCAGACCGGCCGCCGACTGATGGCCGCGGCAGCGGGAACGGTGAAGAAGGTCGCGCTCGAACTCGGCGGCAAGAACCCGAACATCGTGTTCGCCGACGCCGACTTCGACACGGCCGTCGACATGGCGCTCACCGCCGTGTTCCTGCACTCCGGGCAGGTCTGCTCGGCCGGGGCCCGGCTGCTGGTGGAGGACTCGCTGCACGACCGGTTCGTCGACGAGGTCGTCCGGCGGGCCCAACTGATCCGGCTCGGCGGCCCGTTCGACGAACAGGCGCAGACGGGCCCGCTGATCTCCGAGGCGCATCGCGCGAAGGTCGAGGCGTATGTCGCCCAGGGCCTGGCCGAGGGCGCGGTGCTGCGCTGCGGCGGGGCGCGTCCCGAGGGGCTCGACGACGGCTTCTACTACCCGCCGACGGTGCTCGACGAGTGCGACGCCCGGATGACCGTCGTACAGGAGGAGTCGTTCGGTCCCGTGCTCACCGTGGAGCGGTTCACGGACGAGGCGGAAGCCGTCCGGCTCGCCAACGACACCGTGTACGGGCTCGCCGGGGGTGTCTTCACCACCGACGAGGCCAAGGCCCAGCGGGTCGCGGCCCGTCTGCGGATCGGCACGGTGTGGATCAACGACTACCACCCGTACGTCCCCCAGGCGGAGTGGGGCGGCTACAAGCAATCCGGCTTCGGCCGCGAACTCGGGCCCTCGGGACTCGCCGAGTACCGCGAGGCGAAGCACATCTGGCGGAACACCGATCCCTCGCCGCAGGGCTGGTTCTCGTAGCACCCGCCCCACTACCCACCCCACCCCACGTCTGCCACTCCCTCGTACGTCGTTCCCTCCGCACGTCTTGAATGTGCGCTTTCATTGATCCCACCCCATTGATCCCGGCACCCGCAACGAGCCGCTCCGCTTCCTCCCACTCCCCCAGGCCCACCAGGAGTCCGCTCATGGCTACGACCGAAAAACCCACAGGCCCAGGGCACACGGACGACGCCGAACTCGCCGAGTTCGGCTACAAGCCCGAACTCAAGCGCACCCTCGGCAACTTCCACACCTTCGCGGCCGGGATCAGCTACATCTCGATCCTGACCGGCACCTTCCAGCTCTTCTACTTCGGTTACGGCAGCGGCGGTCCCGCCTACTGGTGGTCGTGGCCGATGGTGTTCGTCGGCCAGTTCATGGTCGCGCTCTGCTTCGCGGAGCTGGCCGCCCGCTATCCCGTGGCCGGCTCGGTCTACAACTGGTCGAAGAAGATCGGCAATCCGCATCTGGGCTGGCTGGCCGGCTGGATGATGCTGATCGCCTCGATCGTGTCCATCGCGGCGGTGGCGCTCGCCTACCAGCTCACGTTGCCGCAGATCTCCGACGTGTTCCAGATCGTCGGGGACGGCACCGGAAAGTACGACGTGGCGACCAACGCGGTGATCCTGGCCACGGTGTTGATCCTGTTCACAACTGTGGTGAACGCCTTCGGCGTCAAGCTGATGGCCACGATCAACACGGCGGGTGTCTTCATCGAGCTCGTCGCCACGGTCGTCCTGATCGTCCTGTTCGCCGTGCACATCACGCGCGGCCCGCAGGTGGTCCTGGAGACCAACGGCACGGGCGCGAACCACAGCGCCGGCTACCTCGGCGCGTTCCTGGTGGCCTCTCTGGCATCCGCGTACGTCATGTACGGCTTCGATACGGCTGCCTCGCTCGGCGAGGAGTCCGTGAACCCGTCCCGGAACGCGCCGCGCGCGATCATCCGGGCGATCGTCGCCTCCTTCGTCCTCGGCGGACTGATCCTGCTCCTCGCGCTGATGAGCGTCTCCAGTCTGAAGGGCGAGCAGCTGTCCACGGACGGCTTGCAGTACATCGTGCTCGACGTCCTCGGGTCCACGGCCGGCAAGGCGATGCTGTGGTGCGTGCTGATCGCGGTCACCGTCTGCGCGCTCGCCGTCCACACGGCGGCGATCCGGCTGGCGTTCGCGATGGCCCGCGACAACAACCTGCCCGCGTCCTCGCTGCTCGCGAAGGTCAGCCCGCGCTTCCAGACGCCGGTGCTGCCCGCCGTGATCATCGGTGTCCTCGCGCTGGCGATCCTGGTGGTCAACATCCGCCAGCCGCAGATCTTCACCGTGGTCACCAGCATCGGCATCATCATGATCTACCTCGCCTATCTGGGCGTCACCGGGCCGATGCTGGTGGCGCGGCTGCGCGGGAAGTGGCAGCCGGCCGGTGACGGCAAGTTCTCGCTCGGCCGCTGGGGCCTGCTCGTCAACATCGGCGCCGTCGTCTGGGGCGCAGCGATGACGACCAACCTGATCTGGCCGCGCGCCGAGGTCTACAACGCGACCGCCCCCTTCCACTGGTATCTCCAGTGGGGCGCGGTGCTGTTCGTCGCGGTCATCGCGGGCGGCGGCTTCGCCTACTACTGGTTCATCCAGCGGCACCGGACAGGTGTGCTCGCCGGACACCGTTTCGAGGAGCCCTCGGCCGGGTCCGCCGGTCCCCTCACCGCTCCGGCGTCCGACTGAAGGAGGTCACCCGCTCATGGACCAACCACTCATGGACCAACCGCTCCTGAACACCGAGGAGTTCGACTATGTGGTGGTGGGCGGCGGCACCGCGGGGAACGTGGTGGCGGCGCGGCTCTCGGAGGACCCGGCCGTCACCGTGTGCGTGCTGGAGGCGGGCCCGAGCGACGTCGGCGACGACGACGTCCTCAAACTGGAGCGCTGGATGGGCCTGTTGGAGTCCGGCTACGACTGGGACTACCCGGTCGAACCGCAGTCCAGCGGCAACAGCTTCATGCGGCACGCCCGTGCGAAGGTGCTCGGCGGCTGCTCGTCCCACAACTCCTGCATCGCCTTCTGGGCCCCTGCCGAGGATCTCGACGACTGGGCGGCGGCGGGCTGTACGGGCTGGAGCGCGGCCGACCTCTTCCCGCTCTACCAGCGCCTGGAGACCAACGACGCCCCCGGCGACCACCACGGCCGCACCGGCCCGGTGAAGCTCCGTACGCTGAAGGGCGAGGACCCGTGCGGCAATGCCCTGCTGGAGGCGTGCGCGCAGGCGGGCATCCCGATCACGCCCTTCAACACCGGCGACACCGTGGTCCGCGGGGCCAACTGGTTCCAGATCAACTCCGACGAGAACAACATCCGTCAGTCGTCCTCGGTCGCCTATCTCCACCCGGTCATGGACAAGCGACCGAACCTGGAGGTGCGGACAGGGGTGCGGGCGAAGCGGCTCGTGCTGGACGGGCGGCGCTGCGTGGGGGCCGAGTATCTCGACCCGGATCTGATCCACACCCGGACCGTACGGGCGCGCCGCGAGGTCGTTGTGTCGTGCGGCGCGATCGACACCCCGAAGCTGCTGATGCTGTCCGGCATCGGACCGGCCGAGCAACTGCGCGAGGTGGGCGTCGACGTGGTCGTGGACTCGCCGGGCGTCGGTGAGAACCTCCAGGACCACCCCGAGGGCGTCATCATGTGGGACGCCAAGCAGCCGATGACCACGACGTCCAGTCAGTGGTGGGAGGCGGGCATCTTCTACGACACCGAACCGGGCCTGGACCGGCCCGACCTGATGTTCCACTACGGCTCGGTGCCGTTCGACATGAACACGGCGCGCTGGGGCTATCCGACCTCGGAGAACGCGTTCTGCCTGACTCCCAATGTGACCCGGGCGAAGTCGCGCGGCACGGTGCGGCTGCGCACCCGCGACTACCGCGACAAGCCGATGGTCGATCCGCGGTACTTCACCCACGAGCACGATGCGCGCGTGATGACGTACGGGCTGAAGCTGGCACGTCGTATCGCCGCGCAGCCCGCGCTGAGCGGGTGGGCGGGGGCGGAGCTTGCCCCCGGGCCGGATGTCCGGACGGACGAGGAGTTGTTGGACTACATCCACAAGACCCACAACACCGTTTATCACCCGGCCTGCACGGTGAAGATGGGGGCGGATGATGACGCGTCGGCTCCGCTGGATGCGCGGTTGCGGGTGAAGGGGGTTGAGGGGTTGCGGGTTGTTGACGGGTCTGTGATGCCGGAGTTGGTGTCTGTGAATCCGTGTATTACGACGATGATGATCGGGGAGAAATGTGCGGACCTTTTGAAGGGGGACGCATAGGGGTGGTGCGGATCATGGGGAACTGCTGCGCCGCTGTGGCTGGTCGCGCAGTTCCCCGCGCCCCTAGGGGGTTGCCCCTGAGGGAGTCGACTGTGTCGGGCGCTTGAACATTCGCGTCGCCGTGATTTCGCTGTGCACCGCGTCCCCCTCCCCCTCCACGGGCGGCTGCGGCAGGCCCGGGCGGAGGTGTTCCTCCACGCTGATGTACTTCAGGCCCGCGCGGAGGTCGGCGTCGTTGCGGAGGCGGATGACGAGGGGGAACTCGGCGAGGGCAGTCGTGTCGAACAGGCCGGTGGTGTAGAGGAGTTGGACGCCCAGCGCGTCGGACACCGCTCGCTGGAGTTCCAGCAGGTAGGTCGCGTTGGCGCGGCCGATGGGGTTGTCGAGGAACAGTGTGCCGGCGTGCCGGTGCTTGTCCCGGCCCCGGTCGTTGCTGCGCAGGGCGGCCATCGTGCAGTACAGGGCGATGGCCGCGGTGAGCAACTGGCCGCCCGAGAACACGTCGCCCATCTGCCCGACGGGCACGCGCTCGGCGCGCAGGACGGCGTCGGGCTTGAGGATCTCGACGGCGATGCCCTTGGGCTGGAGGGCGGCGCCGACTCCCCTCAGGAGCAGGGACATGCCGTCCCGGCGCAGGTCGGAGTTCTTCTTCACGGCCGCCCGGGTCGCCTCGTCGATGACCTCACCGAGCCGCTCCGTGAGCGTGGCCTGGTCGGGCTCCTCGAACCGGATGCGCAGGAACTCCTGCCCGGACCACTCGCCGAGGCCCTCGGGCAGCCGGGACAGCCGCTGCGCGGACCGCAGGGTGGCCAGCGCCGACTCCACGAGCCCGCGCAGCCGGTCCACGATCGAGTCCCGGTTCCGCTCCAGCTGCGCCAACTCGTCGGTCAGGACCCGGAGTCGGGGCGCGAAGGCGTCCGCCCACTTCTGCGCGTGCTCGGGCAGCGCGGAGGCGGGCAGCTCGCGGATCTGCTGGCGGGCAGGGGTGCGTACGGCCTCGTACCGCGTCGAGTTGGCATGTCGTACGAGGATGTCGCTCGCCTCGCGCACGGCGCCCTCGGCGGCGGACAGGTCGGCGGCGCAGCCGCGCACGGAGCGGCGGGCCTCGGCGGCCGAGTGGCGGGCCTCCTCGGGGCTGCCGGGGTAGGGCTCCTGGGCCTCCTGATCGTCGTCCGAGGTGTGCTCGCGCAGCAGGTCGCGGAGCATGGCGGCGATCTCGTCGAACCCGCCTGCCGCGTCCTCGGCCGCCCGGTGGGCGTCGAGCAGTTCGGCGTGCGCCTCCCTGGCCTGCGTCAACGCCTCGGTACGGGAGGCGAGTTCGCCGGTGGCGGTGCGCAGCAGGGCCTGGGCGTGCTCGGCGTCGCGCGGGACGAGTTCCTCGGCCAGTTCGGTGTGCGCCTCGCCGTCCTCGGGCGCGTGCCGCTCGGCCTCACCGCGCAGCCGTCCGAGCTGCTCGCTGGCGGTGGACACCCGGGTCTCCAGCAGCTGTACCAGCTCCTCCGCTCGCGCGGAGGCGGCCTGACGGGACGGTCCGTCGGATCCGTCGGGCGACTGGAGCATCTGCTCGGCGCGCGTACGCACCTTGTTGCTCAGCCGGTCCAGCTCCGCACGACTGGCGCTCTCCTCGCTCTCGGCCCGCGCCTGTTCCGCACGCAGGTCGGCCCCGACGCCGACCTTCTCGTAGAGCTGGGAGGCGGCCCGATAGGCCTCGCGGAGGGCCGGTAGCGACGATTTGGCGGCGTCCTCGTCGGCTTCCGGTACGTCGTCGGGGGCGCCCGCGATCTCCGCGCGCTCGGCGCGCAGGGCGCGGGCCGTACGGCGCGCGTCGTCGGCGGCGCGCTGGGCGGCGCGCCGGTCCTCGTCGGCGGACCGGGCACGCTCCAGGCAGACCTGCGCGCGGGCCTCCGACTCGACGGCCTCGTCGGCCAGTTCACGTACCTTGACCTGCCAGCCGGCGCGTTCGCGCAGCCGGTAGGCCAGTCCGGCGAGCGCGTCGGCGGCGCGGCGGGCCCGCTGAGCGGCCTCCTGCCGCTCGTCCCGCACCCGGGACGCCTCGCCCGCCACCTCGTCGGCCTCGGCCCGCACGGTCCGCGCCTCGGCCAGCTCGGCCTCGGCCTCCTCGGCGAAGGCCCGCGCGTCGCGAGCGGCCTGGCCCAGCTCGACGAGCCGCCCGGCCGGACAGCCCGCACGCCAGGAGGTGAGCCGTGCGGCCAGCTCTCGGTCCTTCCCGAGCCGCGCCGCGAGCGTGCGGATCTCCTCCTCCCGCTCCCCCGCCCGGGCCCGCAGCGCCTGCCGCTCCTCGTCAGCGGCGTGCTCGTCGTGCATGGCGGGGTTCGGCGGTACGAGGAACACGTCGCCGTCGCCCGGTCCGGGGGCCGGGGTCGGGGCGAGGAGGGCGGCTGCCGTACCGACCGCGACGGCCGACCGGGGCAGCAGGGCCGCGTCGGTGAGGGCCTCGCGGGCACGCGCGTGCGTGCCGGGGTCGGTGATGACGACGCCGTCGACCAGCTCCGGTCGGGCGGCGAGCACGCGCGCGTGGTCGGCGGGGTCGACGGCCTGGGCGAGATAGCGCCAGCCGGGCAGCGCGGGGATGCCGTGCTCGCCGAGGAACTCGACCGTGGCCAGTACGTCGGGGCCGGGCGGCAGCAGTCCACCGTCGCCGAGTGCGCCGAGGATGCGGGCGTCGTCGGCCGCGGCGGTCCGCAGCTCGAAGAGCTGCCGCTCGGCGGAGGTGACACCGTCGTCGAGCAGCTCGCGGAGTTCGTCGGCGAAGCGGTCCAGTTCCTCGGGGGTCAGGGGACCTTCGTCGAAGGCCCGGGATGCGCCCTTCCCGCCCTCCCCAGCCACTTCCGCACCGCCACCGCGGCCTTCGCTCGCACCGTGCTGGTGCGGCAGCGCGGCCCGCTGCCGTGCCCCGCCGACGGACGGCAGGCTCAGCAGCTCGGCGAGCCGTTCCTCGGCCGCCAGGGCCTCGGCGGTGCGCTGCTCGGCGTCGTACGCGCGCTCGGCAGCCGTGGCGGCGTCCGCCGCGCGGGCGGCCGTCAGCTCCGCGCGGGACTCGGCGGACGCCGCCTCACGCGCGTGCTCGGAGGCCCGCCTGGAGGCCTCGCGGGTGGTGTCCCAGGCCTCGACGGCCGTCTTCTCGGCGTCGCTGGCGGCGAGCGCGGCCCGCGCGGGATCCGCGTCGGGAGCGCTGTCGTCGAGCCAGCCCGCGCGGACCGCCTCGGCGGTCTCCTGTTCGACCTCGCTGAGCCGCTGCCTCAGATGCCCGACCTCGCTGCGGGCGCGCTGTGCCTCGGTGGCGGCGCCGGTCGAGTCCCGGTGCGCGGCCTCGCCGGCCTCCTGGAGGACGGCGGACCGCTCCTCCTCCTCGTTGGCGAGCGCCTCCGCGCCTTCCGCCGCCGAGTGCAGCGCCCGTACGAGATCGACGGCGGCCTTGGCGCGGGCGGCGAGCGCCGGGGCCGCGTCCCGCTCGGCCTCGCGGATCGCGACGGCCACGCGCGCGGAGCGGTCGGCGGCGGCGCGGTGACGCAGAACGACCTCGGCGGCCTGCCAGGCGGAGTGCATGGTGCGCGCGTCGGCGAGTTCACGCTTCTGCGCGGCGGCCGTCTTCTCCGCGGCCGCGAGTGCCAGCGAGGCGTGCCGGAAGGCGAGTTCGGCGGCGATCAGCGCACTGCGTTCCCGCCCGCCCTCGGAGTGGGTGACGGCGTACGCGGCGGCGGTAACCCGCTGGGCGAGATCGCCGGCCCGGACGCGCTCCTGGACGCCCCGCGCGGACAGTCGCCGGGCGAGGGTGCGCGTACGCCGTTCGGCGCCCGCGTGGATGTCCCGCGCGCGGGACCGCGCTTCCGCTGCCTCGACGATCCGTCCGAGCAGGTCGACGGACCCGGCGGTGAAGTCGCGTTCGGCGATCAGTTCGGACCGTCGCCCCAGCTTGTTGCCGAAGCCGCCGACCAGGTCGGCGAGCCCGTCGGTGTCCCGGGTGTCGGTGACCGCGCGCAGCAGCAGGTCGGTGAAGTCGGAGTCCTTCTTGACCGCGAAGAGGCCGGCGGCCTCGCCCTCGTCGGCGTTCATCTCCCGCTGGTAGCGGAAGAGTTCGGGGTCGAGCCCCAGCTCCCCGAGGTGTTCGATCCAGCGGTCGTGGATCTCTTCCCAGTGCACTTCGAGGTGCGGGTACGCCTTGCCCGCCTCGGTGATCGCGTCCCGGAAGCCCTTCATCGTCCGGCGCCGCCCCTGGGCCCCGGAGGCGCCCTCCACCGGCGGCCGTACGGCGGTGGACTCGGCGACGGGAAGGTTGTCGAGGCTCAGCCCGGGGCCGGGCCGGAAGGAGTACCAGGCCTCGGCGAACTTCCGCGGATCGTTGGAGACCTGCCGTCCCCGCCACTCGCTCGCCTTGCCGACCACCACCAGCTCACCGGTGAGCGTGTGCTGCCACTCCAGGGCCACGTGGCCGCAGTCGTCGGCGAGCAGGAACTTCCGCAGCACACCGGAGCTGGCCCCACCGAGCGTGTTGCGGTGCCCCGGCAGCATCACGGAGAAGATCAGCTTGAGGAGTACGGACTTCCCGCCGCCGTTCTCCAGGAAGAGCACACCCGCGGGCGCGGGCCGGCGCGGCGGTCCGACGGGCTCGTCCTCGAAGAACTCCGCCTGGGTGGGCGCGGGGTCGGGCACCGGCTCGCCGACACCCCGCAGGTCAAGCACGGTGTCGGCGTAGCGCGCACCGGCAGGACCGATGGAGTAGAGGCGGACCCGGGACAGCTCGTACATGGCGGACTCTCGTAGTCGTAAGGGAGTAGTCGGGTTGTGGGATCAAACAGGCAGGGAGTCGGAGCGGCAGGTCAGGACGAGTGGTGGAAGGGCAGTCCGGCGTCGGCCACCAGCTCCAGGTCGTCGGTCTCCTCGGCGGGCAGCAGCGTCGGCGTCCCGTCGGTGACCGGCACGACACCCAGCTCCAGCAGTTCGGCCATGGCGGCGTTGCCGGCCATGTCCCGCACCTGGAGCTGGTAACGAGCCGTCGTCCGATACGTACCGCCGTTGTCGTCACCCGTCCGCTGGAGGAAGCCGGAGTCGGTGAGGAACGCGACGGCCTTGCCGACGATGCCGGTGGTCGAACTGGCCGGTCTGCGCGCGTCCTTGGTGGCCCCCGTCGCACTCCGCCTCATCCAGATCCGCCAAGCGGCCTCCAGCCCCGGGGCGTCACTGGCCGGGTCGGTGTTCTCCCCCTGCGCCTCGGCCCGCTCCTCCAGCCGCCGACATGCCTGCCGTACGAAGGCCTCGACGCCGTTGACGGTGACGCGCCCGATGTAGCCGTCGTCGGCGAGATCCTCGGGCCGTGGAAACGCCATGGCGGCGACGGCGAGATGGGCGAGCCCGTGCAGAAACCGGTCCGACCCGTCGGCGGACGTACGACGGGCGTAGTCGCCCATCCGCACGGCGAAAACGGAGTCCTCGGCAGCGGTCACGGCCATCCCCGCGCGCGGGGACACCTCCAGCACGACCAGCCCGAGCCCGGCGGCAACAGCGTCGGCGAGCCGGGCAAAGGCCGACTCCTCCCGATACCGCCGCAACAACTCGGCGTACTCCTGATCCCGAGCAGCCTGCAACTTGGGCTGAAGCCCGAAGGCAACCAGCCGAGCGGCGTCGGCGGCATCGCCAGGAGTAATGACGGCGGCAACAGCAGCCGACGCGGCAACAGCCTCCGGCTCACTCCACTCGACCTGCTCGTTCACAGCTGAAACTCCTTGATCTTGTAAGCAGGCGGGCAGGTGACTTGGTCAGGGGCGCGGGGAACTGCGCGACAAGCCACAACGGACCCGCAGCCAACCGACAACCTCAGCCACATCACGCCGCCTCCGACCTCCCCGCCGCCATCCCCACCGCATCCAGCAACGCCATCCCCACAATCAGATCGGCGCCCCCGAACTCCGGATCGTCCAACTCCGTCCCGTCATCGACAGCGAACAACAACTTCTCCTCACCCTGCCGATAAGCCGTCCCCACCGGCGGACTGGCCGCATGAACGGCCAACAACGCCACCAGATAGGGAAGCTCCGCATCCCGGAGCCGCGCCTCCGCCAACAACCCCGACAACCGCCGAGGAGCATCCGCGGGCAGATCCAGCAACTCCATCGCCGACGCCAACTGCTCCTCACTGAACCGACTGTCGTCAGGCGTGGCGATCAGATCCGGCTCCGGCATCTCCGCCCCGAGATGCTCCCGTTCCAGCGGAGGCGTCAGCAGTATGTCGACGAGGTCGCCGACCCGGACCGACACCGGCGTACGAAGCCCCGTCCCGCGCGCGAAGAACGCGTCCGTGACCCGCACCGCCTGCTCAAGGGGCAACGGCAGCACCGGGGAAACCAGATGGCCGTACAGATCGATCCCCGACGACGTCATCGGCGTGGCGAAGGCCTGCCGATCCTGCTCCGCGCGGAACAGCGGCCCCGCTTCCAGCAGTCGGGACTGGAGCTGCGTGTGCCGGCGGATGCAGTCCTTGACGATGTCGACGAGTTCGGCGGCGCGCCGCTTCTGCTCCGGGTCCTCGGACTCGTCACGGGCTTTGCGGATGTTGGTCAGGATCGCGTTCTCGTGGCGATACCGGTCGGCGACATGGTCGAGCGCCTCGGCGATCATGTCGGGGACGGTCTGGAGCCAGTCCACCGCGCGTACGTTGCGCCGGGTCGCGTCCAGTGCCCTGCGCAGGACCTCCGAGTACTGCACGGTCCGGTAGCGGGCCTGCTCCGCGGCGAGCTGGGCGTCGGCCAGCCGGCCCCGGCTGATGAGCACCTCCAGCTTGACCTCGGCGGCGATCTGGGCGCTGGTGACGTCCGTGTCGAGGGCGCCGACGAGTACGTTGACCGCCTCATCCGTCGTACGGAGATAGACGCTTCCGCCGTATCCCGGGACCTCTTCGATCAGCTTGAAGTCGTAGTCGCGGCGTACATAGGTGCCGTCCGGCGAGAACGTGCCGTATACGGCCCGGAAGCCGCGGTCGACGCTGCCGACGTTGATCAGGTTCTCCAGGACCCAGCGGGCGACGCGCTCGTGCTCGGTGACGGGCCGCTGCGGGGCCTGGGCGGCGATGCGCGGGATGAGCCGGGCGACGATCTGGTCGTGGTCGGCGCCGGTGTCGAAGTCCATGTTCAGGGTGACCAGGTCGATGGCCGCGAGGGCCACCTCCGCCATGCCGTACACCGAGTACTCGCCCGCGAGATTCGCCTTGCGTGCGTCCAGGTCGTGGAGCGGGGCGGTGCAGGCGAGCGCGCGCAGGCGCCGCGCCAGTCCCTCGTCGGCGGCCGGGCCCGGAGCGGGGCGCGGCCCCGCGCTGAGCTGGGGCGGAACACTGTCCGTCGATGCAGGCGAAGTCACGCTGCACAGACTAGGTCCTCGGTCTGACAACGGCCCAAACGACTCAGAAGCGACCCGCCGTCCCACGCCATGGCGCCCCGGCGTCACCTCGCCACGAGCAGCCCGGACGCACCCTGCCCCGCACCACGCGCCACCTACCCGTCCTCGCCCACCCGCCGCCGGTACACCTCGACAACCCGTTCGAGCGAGTCGTCGAGATAGACCGAAAGCAGCCCCTCGGCCCGCTCCCGGTCGCCCTCCTGGAGTGCCCGCAGTATCTGTTCGTTGCGCGCGAGATAGGGCTCGTGCAGGCGTCGCGGGTCGTCCACGACATGGAAGGCCAGGCGGAGTTCCGCGAAGACGCTGCGCATCAGTTCGTCGGTGCGGGCGCTGCCGGCCAGCGCGACGAGTTCGCGGTGGAAGTGGATGTTGGCCGTACCCAACCCTTTCCAGTCACCCTCGCGCGCCGCCCGCTGCCCCTCCTCGACGGCCGCGGCGAGGTTCTCCAGGGCGTACGGCGGCTCACCGAGGCCGCGGACGACGGCGCACTCGACGAGGGCGCGGGTGCGGTAGATGTCCTCGACGTCCTCGACCGTGAGGACCCGCACGAAGACCCCTCGGTTCAGCTCATGGATCAGCAGGCGTTCGTGCGTGAGCAGCCGGAACGCCTCGCGCAGCGTGTTGCGGGAGACGCCGAGCGCGCCTCCGATGCTGTCCTCGGAGAGCCGGGTCCCGGGCGGGAAGTACCCGTCGGCGATCCGGCTCCTGAGGATGTCCGAGACCCGCTCGGCGGTGCTGGTGCGCCCGAGGAGCGCGCGGTCGTCGGCCAGTCCCGTCAACTGCTCTGCCATGCCTGGAATTCAATCGTAGATACAAGAACGAAACAACATGGGTATTGAGGGATCGTTCAACGATCCTCTACCTTGCTGGACAGGCACCGCCGGATCCACGCGGTGCCGACCGCTCCCGCACTGCTCATTCCTGAAGCACCCTCCGTCCCTCAACTGCGAGGTGCCCATGAGCACGACCCCTCCACCGCAGGCCCTGACCACCGAGTCCCTCCCCGGAGCGGCTGAACCCGCCGTCGACGAAGGCGCGTTCGCCTGGCTGCGGGCGCTGGGTCCGCGCGGTCGCCGCGCCTTCGGCGGTGCGTTCGGCGGCTATGCCCTGGACTCGTACGACTACTTCACGCTGCCGCTGAGCATGGTGGCGCTGTCCGCGTACTTCGGTCTGAACAGCGGTCAGACCGGGCTGTTCACCACCGTCACCCTGGTCGTCTCCGCGATCGGCGGCGCCGGCGCGGGTGTGCTCGCGGACCGGATCGGCCGGGTCAAGGCACTGATGATCACGGTGATCACGTACGCGGTCTTCACCGTGGCCTGCGGCTTCGCGCCCAACTACGAGACGCTGCTGGTGTTCCGCGCCCTCCAGGGCCTCGGTTTCGGCGGTGAGTGGGCCGTCGGCGCGATCCTGGTGGCCGAGTACGCGAGCCCGAAGCACCGCGGCCGTACGCTCGGCGCGATCCAGAGTTCCTGGGCCGTGGGCTGGGGCCTGGCCGTGGTCGTCTACACCACGGTCTTCACGTTCCTCGACGACGACCTGGCCTGGCGCGTGATGTTCTGGACCGGCGCACTGCCCGCGCTGCTCGTCGTCTGGGTGCGCCGCTCGGTGCAGGACGCGCCCCGCGCGGTCGCCGAGCGCGAGAAGAACCCCAACAAGGGCTCGTTCAAGGAGATATTCAGGCCCGGCACGGCCGAGGTACCCGGACTGCTGCGGATCACGATCTTCGCGGGGCTGCTGTCCACCGGTGTCCAGGGCGGCTACTACACCCTCGCGACCTGGGTGCCCACCTACCTCAAGACGGAACGCGGACTGTCGGTCGTCGGCACCGGTTCCTACCTCACGTTCCTGATCTCCGGGGCCTTCATCGGCTATCTGACCGGCGGTTACCTCACCGACCGGATCGGCCGCAGGCGCAACATCTGGCTCTTCGCGGTCCTCTCGGCGCTGTGCATCCTCGCCTACGCGAACATCCCGAACGGCGCCAACACCCTTCTCCTGGTGCTCGGTTTCCCGCTCGGGTTCTGTATGTCGGCGATCTTCAGCGGCTTCGGCTCCTATCTGAGCGAGCTGTACCCGACGGCCGTACGCGGCACGGGACAGGGCTTCACCTACAACACCGGCCGGGCCGTCGGCGCCGTCTTCCCCACCACGGTCGGCTTCCTGGCCGACAGCTGGGGTGTGGGCGGCGCACTGGTCTTCGGCGCGATCGGGTACGGCATCGCCGCCCTGGCACTGCTCGGGCTGCCGGAGACCCAAGGGAAGGAACTCCAGTGAACCGTACGGAAGACCGCCCCCTGACCCTCGTCGACGAGCACGCGCACGCGTGGAGCCCGGAAACCGCGCGAGCCCGCTTCCGCGCGGGCCTCACGGGACCGACCGCGGGCGTCGCGGCCGGCCACACCCAGGCCAACCTGATATCGGTGCCCGCGGACTGGGCGTACGACATGCTGCTGTTCTGCCAGCGCAACCAGAAGCCCTGCCCGGTCCTGGACGTCACGGACGCCGGTTCCTGCACCACCGTCCTCGCCGAGGGCGCGGACCTGCGCACCGATCTGCCGCGCTACCGGGTCTGGCGGGACGGCGAACTGGTGGACGAGCCCACGGACGTGCTCGCCCATTGGCGCGACGACCTGGTGACGTTCCTCATCGGGTGCAGCTTCACCTTCGAGTGGGCGCTCGCGGAGGCGGGCGTCCCGATCCGGCACATCGAGCAGGGCCGCAACGTCCCGATGTACGTCACCGGCCGCCAGTGCCGCCCCGCCGGGCGGCTGCACGGCCCCATGGTCGTGTCCATGCGTCCGGTGCCGCCGGAGCATCTGGCGGCGGCGATCCGGGAGAGCAGTCTGCTCCCGGCGGTGCACGGCAGCCCCGTACACTGCGGCGACCCGTCGGGGCTCGGCATCGACGACCTCGGCCGTCCGGACTTCGGCGATCCGGTGGATCTCGCGCCGGACGACATCCCGGTGTTCTGGGCCTGCGGAGTGACCCCGCAGGCCGCGGTGATGGCCTCCCGACCGCCCTTCGCCATCACCCACGCGCCGGGCCAGATGTTCCTCACCGACACCCGCGACGAGCAGTACCGCGTCGCCTGACCGGAGCGTGACAGGAGTCCCTGATGATCGACCTCAACGCCGACCTCGGCGAGGGCTTCGGCCGCTGGCGGCTGACCGACGACGAACAGCTGCTGTCCGTCGTCACCAGCGCCAACGTGGCCTGCGGCTTCCACGCGGGGGACGCGGTCACCATGCGCCGAGTGTGCGAGCTGGCGGCCGAGCGGGGCGTACGGATCGGCGCCCAGGTCTCCTACCGCGACCTCGCGGGGTTCGGGCGGCGCGCGATGGACGTGCCGCCCGACGAGCTGACGGCCGAGGTGGCCTATCAGATCGGCGCGCTGGAGGTCTTCGCGCGAGCGGCGGGCACGCGCGTGTCGTACGTCAAGCCGCACGGCGCGCTCTACAACCGCGTCGTGCACGACAAGGAGCAGGCTGAGGCGGTGGTCGAAGGCGTGCTGCTGGCCGACGACAGCCTGCCGGTGCTCGGTCTGCCCGGCTCGCGCCTGCTGGAGCTGGCCGGGGCGGCGGGCCTCCCGGCCGTCCCTGAGGCGTTCGCGGACCGCGCGTACACCGACGAGGGCACGCTCGTGCCGCGCGGCCAGGACGGGGCGCTGGTGACCGACCCGGAGGCGGTGGTGACCCGCTCCGTCACCCTCGCCCGGACCGGGGTGATCGCGTCGCGCTCAGGCACGCCCCTCGCGGTCCATGCCCGCTCCCTGTGCGTGCACGGCGACACACCGGGCGCGGTGGAGCTGGCCCGCCGGGTCCGGGAGCGCCTGGAGTCGGCGGGCGTCCGCGTGGGGGCCTTCACATGAGCGGGACGACCGGGATGCGGGCGCTGCCCGTGGGCGACGACGCGCTGCTGGTCGAGGTCTCCTCCGGCGAGGAGGCCCAGGCCCTGCACGCGGAACTGCTGCGCCGCCGCGCGGAGGGCACCCTGGCCGTACGGGAGATCGTCCCCGCGGCCCGTACGGTCCTCCTCGACGGCCTGCCCGACCCCACCCGCCTGGCCGCCGAACTGACCGCCTCCGAGGTACCTCCCGCGCTCCCCCGCACCCAGGAGGTCGTAGAACTCCCGGTCCGCTACGACGGTCCGGACCTGGCCGATGTCGCCGCCCTGTGGGACGTGTCCGAGGAGGCGGTGGCGGGCATCCACGCGGACACCGAGTTCCGGGTGGCGTTCTGCGGTTTCGCGCCAGGCTTCGGCTACCTCACCGGCCTCCCTTCCCGCTACGACGTACCGCGCCGGGCGACCCCACGGACGTCCGTCCCGGCAGGTGCGGTGGCGCTGGCGGGCCCGTACACGGGTGTGTACCCGCGTTCGTCGCCGGGCGGCTGGCAGCTGATCGGTACGACGGACGCGGTCCTGTGGGACCACGCGCGCGTGCCGGCCGCGCTGCTGTCGCCGGGCACCCGGGTCCGTTTCGTCCCGGTGGCACACCGATGACCGATCGTGCGCTGGCCGTCGTACGGGCGGGGGCGCTGACCACGGTGCAGGATCTGGGGCGTCCCGGGTACGCCCATCTCGGGGTGCCCCGCTCCGGCGCCCTGGACGCGCCCGCGGCGGCGCTCGTCAACCGGCTGGTCGGCAACCCGCCCGAGGCGGCGGTCCTGGAGACCACCCTCAACGGCTGCGCCCTGCGCCCCCGTTGCCCGGTCACCGTCGCGGTCGGCGGCGCCCCCTGCCCGGTCACGGTGGACGGCCGCCCGGTGGCCTGGGGCGCTCCGGTACGGGTGCCCGCCGGTGCGCTGCTGGACATCGGAGCGGCCCTCTCCGGGGTACGGACCTACGTGGCCGTCTCCGGCGGAGTCGCCGTCGAGCCGGTACTCGGCAGCCGCTCCACCGACCTGCTCTCCGGTCTGGGCCCGCCGCCCCTCACGGACGGCGCGGTACTGCCCCTGGGGAACGTGATCGGCGCCCACGCGCGCGTGGACATCGTTCCGCAACCTGCACCCCCAGCCGAACTAATACTCAGGGTGACAGTCGGCCCCCGCGACGACTGGTTCACGCCGACGGCACTCCGAACGTTCACCACGTCCACCTACCAGGTGTCCTCCGCGAGCAACCGCATCGGCCTGCGCACGGAGGGCCCCTCCCTGGAGAGGGCCTTCTCCGGCGAACTCCCCAGCGAGGGCATGGTCCTGGGCGCGGTCCAGGTACCCCCGGACGGCAGCCCGGTGGTCTTCCTGGCCGACCATCCGACCACCGGGGGCTATCCGGTGATCGCGGTCGTCCGCACCACCGACCTGCCCGCCGCGGCCCAGGCGGCGCCTGGCACCCCGGTCAGGTTCGTGCCGGTACGCCGCCGCTGACCGCGCGGGACCGGTCCGGCGGACCAAGCCGGAGGTGCGGACCGTGGGCGGCCCGCCGACGGCGTGGGACGCCCCCAGATCGAGACCAGCACGCGTGCCCCGAGCGCCCCTTCGCCCACGCCGACGAGGCACCGCAATCACCTTCTGCCCCGACACACCACGCAGGCCCTACGCCGCGTCCGGCCCAACCCAGGTACTCCCCGAGCCCCTTCACCCGCACCGACTCGACGCCGCAACCACCCGCCGCCGCGACACACCACACAAGCCCTACGCCACGTCCAGCCCAACCCGGTGCCCCGCGACCGACAGAACAGCCAAAGCCGCCACCACCACGTGGGACATCTCCGATCGAAACGGGCGCTCGTGCCCCGAGCACCCAGGACACGAGCCCCGCGGCGCCCACTCCAACGATCCGCGGCACAGCCCCTACGCCACGTCCGGCCCAGCCCCATGCTCCGCTACCGACAAGGCAGCCAGAGCCGCCGCCACTGCGTGGGACGCCCCCAGGTCGAGGCGGGCACTGGTGCCTCGGGCTCGGTGGCGGACCTCCTGGGCGGCGAGGCGGAGGAGTTGTGGGAGCAGGTCGGTGCAGCGTCGCGCCACCCAGCCCGTGCCCGCGGTGGCCAGCCAGCGCAGGCTGGCCGACCGGGTGGGCGCCGGACGTTCCGGCGCCGCCGACGGGCCTGCCCCGTCCGCGACGCCCGCCCCCGCGAGCAGCGCGTGGAAGCGGACCGCGAGCTGCCGGTGCCCCTGCTCGCCGGGATGCAGCCGGTCCGCGCTCCACATCTCGCGTCCGCTGAGCCACTCGCCCTCGGCAGCGTGCAGATGCACGGCCCCGTAGCGTTCGGAGAGGGCGTGGACGACCGTGTTGACCGCCCGCTGCCGCCGGGCCAGCGGGTTGGCCAGGACGCCGGGCAGTCCCAGCATCGCCCCGGGGTCGGGTAGACACGCCGTGAGCAGGAGCGCGCCCCGCTCGGTGAACGCCGCGTACACCTCGTCGAGGCGGGCGGCCACCGCGTGGATGTCGAAGGTGCGGCGCAGGGTGTCGTTCACCCCGATGACGACGGACACGACGTCCGGCTCCAGTTCGAGGCCGGCCGGTGTCTGCTTTTCCAGCACGTCGCGCGTCTGTGCCCCGCTGACCGCGAGGTTGGTGAACTCGACCGGCGTGTCGCCGAACCCGCCGGCGAGCAGCGCGGCCCAGCCGCGCCACCCGTCGTCCACGGGATCGCCCACCCCCTCGGTCAGGGAGTCGCCGAGCGCCACGAACCGCAGCGGTCTCATCCGACGCCCTCCGGTATCACGGGCCGCACGGGCGCCTCACCTGCGGACGGCACCCTCGCGTCGTGCGCCGCGAGGAACGCCTCGACCGCGGCCGACCAGCCGAAACACTCCGCACGCGCGCGTGCCGTCTCCCGGCGCTCGCGTTCGGGCCGCCCCAGCAGCAGCCGTACGGCGTCCGCGAAGGCCTCGCCGTCGTCGGCGGCGACGGCCCCGGCGGACCCGATCACCTCGGGCAGCGCGGAGGACGCGCTGACGACCACGGGCGTACCGCAGGCCATCGCCTCCAGCGCGGCGAGCCCGAACGTCTCCGCGGGCCCGGGCGCCAGGCACACGTCGGCGGACGCCTGGAGCCCGCCCAGCAGGGCCCGGTCGGCGACGTGCCCGAGGAAGGTGACCGGCAGCCCGCGCTCCCGCGCCCGCTGCTCCAGGCGGGCCCGCAGCGGCCCGTCCCCGGCGACCACGAGCCGCGCCCGCTGTCCGCGCCGCCGCAGCGCCTCCAGGGCGTCCAGCGCCGTTCCGGGCCGCTTCTCGACGGACAGCCGGGAGCACATCACCAGGAGGACCTCGTCCTCGCGCGCGTGGAGCGCCCGCAGTTCCGGGTCCCGCAGCAACGGGTGCCTCAGGACAAGATCGACGCCCAGTGGGGCCCGTACGACATTGCGCGCGCCGATCCGGACGAACTCCCGCTCGGCGAACTCGGTGGTGCACACCACGCGCGCGTAGGTGTGTGCCGTACGGACGTTGAGGGCGTCGGCGGCGCGCCGGGAGAGGTTCTCCGACAGGCCCCAGGTGCGCAGGACGCCGTCGGCGGTCTCGTGGGAGACCATCACCGCGGGGACGCGGGCCCGTCGCGCCCACTTGCCGGTCCACCTCAGGGTGGTCCGGTCGGACACCTCCAGGCGGTCCGGCTCGAGTGATTCGAGCAGGGCGGCGACGCGGCGCTTGTCCGTGAGGACGCGGTAGCCGCCGGTGCCGGGCAGCAACGGGCCGGGCAGGGTGATCACGCGGCCCTGTTCGGTGTCGCGGTCGCTCGCCCGGTCGCCGGGGACAATCAGGACGGGTTCGTGCCCGGCGGCCCGGTAGCCGGTGCCCAGTTCGCGCAGCGCGGTGCGCAGTCCGCCCGAGGCGGGGGCGACGAAGTTCGCCAACCGGACGATGCGCAGCGGTCCGGTCGTACCGCGTGCTGTCTCGCCGTTCACGCCGCCACCACCGTCCGCGCGGTGAGTATGTCGGCGTAGTGCCCGACGAGCTGGTCGCCGACGGCCGCCCAGGTGCGGTCCTCGACCATCGCCCGCGCGGCGGCGCCGTACGCGGCCCGCAGCGCCGGGTCACCGGCCAGGGACCACACCGCGTCCCGTACGGCGGCCACGTCGCGCGGCGGGACCAGCAGACCGGTGCGCCCGTGGGCGACCAGGTCGAGCGGTCCGCCGGCGGCGGGCGCGACGACGGGGACACCGCTCGCCATGGCCTCCTGCACGGTCTGGCAGAAGGTCTCGAACGGGCCGGTGTGCGCGAAGACGTCCAGCGAGGCGAAGATCCGGGCGAGTTCGTCGCCGGTACGGCGGCCCAGGAAGACCGCGCCGGGCAGCTGTTCGCGCAGTCCCGGCTCGCTGGGTCCGTCGCCCACGACGACGACCCGTACGCCGTCGAGGCCGCAGACTCCGGCGAGGAGTTCGACCTGCTTCTCGGGGGCGAGCCGGCCGACGTAGCCGACGATCAGCTCGCCGTTCGGGGCGAGTTCGCGGCGGATCGCCTCGTCGCGCAGTTCGGGGCGGAAGCGCACGGTGTCCACCCCGCGCTGCCACAGCTTGACCCGGGGCACGCCGTGCGACTCCAGGTCGTGCAGGGCCGCGCTGGACGGCGCGAGGGTCAGGTCGGCGGCGGCGTGGACGGAGCGGATACGGCGCCAGGCGGCGGCCTCGCCCGCGTGAACGTATGTGCGAGCATATCCGGCCAGATCGGTCTGATAGACGGCCACGGCGGGGATGCCGAGCCGGGCGGCGGCGGCCATGCCGCGTACGCCGAGGATGAAGGGGCTGGCCAGGTGGACGATGTCCGCGCGGTGCTCGGTGATCGCGGCGGCGACGCGTCGGCTGGGGAGGGCGACGCGGACCTGGGGGTAGCCCGGGAGCGGTAGGGAGGGGACACGGACGACGGGGCACGGCGCCGAGGCGTCGGGCCCGGTCCCGGCGGCGGTGGCCGGGGCGACGACGAGGGGAACGTGACCGCGATCGACGAGGTGCCGGGCGGTCTGGAGCGCGCAGTGGGCCACGCCGTTCACATCGGGGGGAAAGGATTCGGTCACGATGACGACACGCATAGGGGTGTTGTCGCCGTACTGGACGTGCTCGCGTCAACGTCGATCTTTCCGGCCGGGGAACGTCCCGTGAGCGTTGCGCACCGCCCCCTCGCAGGCCGGCGCGCGTCCATACGCTCCTGGTCCCCGGGTCACCCCCCGTTCATACGGTGGGTGAAATCAGGCCCGATACGGCTTCTCACGGCTGTCTGGACCTCGGCCTCCTCGGCCGGGTCGGCGGCGAGTCGGCGCAGCTGATCGACGACCCTGGCGTCACCGGTCTCGGCGTGCCGGGCGGCGACCTCGCGGGTGGTCTCCTCGCAGTCCCACAGGCATTCGACGGCGAAGCCGGCGGCGAAGGAGGGATCGGTGGCGGCGAGGGCCCGGGCGGCCCGGCCACGCAGATGGGACGAGGCGGTCTCGCGGTACACATGGCGCAGGACGGGGGCCGCGCAGACGATGCCGAGCCGTCCCGCGCCGTCCACCAGGGTCCACAAGGTCGGTGCGTCGGGCCCTTCGCCCCGTACGGCCTCCCGGAGGGCGCCGAGGACGAGGTCGCTGTCCCGGGTGCCGCCCAGGCAGGCGAGCATCCGTCCGGCGGCGGCGCCCAGCGGGTCGGGCCGGTGGACCCACCCGCGCGCGCGGTCGACGGCGGCGATACTGCGCATGCGTTCGAAGGAGTCGACGGCGGCCTCCACGACGGCCGTCGTGCCGTCGGCGATCGCGCCCTCGATCAGGTCGAGGGCGTCGGGATCATTGCCGTCGGCGAGATAGCGAAGGGCCGTACAGCGGGCGCCGTCGCCGCCGCTGCGGGCCGCCTCCAGGATCTGGGGCCGGTCCTCTGGGCCCGCCACAGCCGTGAGGCAGCGCGCGGCCGGCACATGGAGCACGGCGCCGCGGTCGATGCCCTGCTGGGCCCATTCGAAGACGGCCTGCACGCTCCAGCCCGGTCGGGGTCCTGACGGTCGCATCTGGCGTTGCCAGCGGTCGAAGCAGCCGGTCTCCTGAGCGGCACGCACGCGCGTGGAGACCGATTCGCGCGGATCGTCGGCCCACAGCCGCCAGGGCCGTGGCTCAAATGCGTCGCGCACGGCGGCGGCGAGTTCGGCCTCACCCTCCGCGTCGGTGCCGAAGCGGGCCAGCACGGGGGCGGCGAGGGCACGCAGCCCTGCGTCGTCGTCCCTGAGCGCCAGTTCGTCCAGCGCCCAGGCCCAGCTGGTGCCGGTGGCGGCGTACCTGCGCAGCAGTTCGAGCGCGTCGCGCCTGCCGTACGAGGCGAGGTGCCCGAGGACCGCGAGGGCGAGCCCGGTGCGTGACTCGTCGGTGTCGAGGATGTCCTCGGCGTCGAAGAGATGGGCCTCGATCTCGTCCATCTCGCCATGGAGGTCGACATAGAGACGGGCGTAGTAAAGGGAGCGGTTCTCCACCTGCCAGTCGTGGCGGGGGTCGCGGAGCACGCACTGATTCAGCGCCGCAAGCGCCTCGGCGCGCGGTGCGGTGAGCGCGTGCAGCGTGCCGTCGCCGCGGCCCCTCTGGAGCAGGCCGAGCAGCGTACCGCTGGGCGCTATGACCGGATCGAACATGGGAAACAGCCTCACATCAAGCGTCGACGCAACCGGGATCTTGCTTTACCTGGCCACGTGACAACACGTCGGAGCGTCCGCCGTTTCCTGCTTGCTGTAGACCATCTTCCTCTGCCTCTCGTAGGTGGGCCCATGCGGACCGCCTCACGGCCCGCGCGGTGCGGCAACACCTGCCCAGCCATCGCGTCCGTGAATCACGACGTCATGATGACCCGGCTGTTCAAGCTGCCGCGACCGTATTTCCGGCGGCCCCGTTCCGCCTCCCCCGTTTTCCGTGTCTTAGCTGGTCAGTGTGTACGGCTCAGTGCGCGCCGAACAGCTCAAGCAGTTCTGTCTTGCCGAACATCCGTGCGGTGTCGACGGCCGAGGGCATGCCCGCGGCCGGGTTGGCGCCGCCCTCCAGGAGTGCCTGGATGACGTCCTGCGCACCCTTGAAAACGGCCCCGGCGAGCGGGGTCTGACCCCGGTCGTTCACCCGGTCCCCGTCGGCACCGCGCGCGAGGAGCGCCCGGACCGCGTCGGCGTGCCCGTGATAGGCGGCGAGCATCACCAGGGAGTCGCCGCGGTCGTTCGTGAGGTCGGCCGGGACGCCGGCGTCGACGTACGCCACGAGTGCCTCGGTCTGCCCCTGCCGGGCCAGGTCGAAGATCTTGGTCGCCAGCTCCACGACATCGGGGTCGGGGGCTTCGCTCATCGGCCGGACCGCCTCTCGTTACAACCGTACGGGTGAATCGTCAGCGTACTGGCTCGGCAGGCTCATGGCCCGACACCTCGGCAGCAAAGATCAGCACACCCGAATGGCACCGAATGACACCGAACTGGTCCGCCAGCGGAGTGAAATGCGCCGAAATTCACTCGATTGCACCTTTTATCGTATGGATACATGCGGTGATCCTGGAAGAACTCATGGTGACTGTCCCCACCACACCAGGAGATCTCTCATGATCCTCTCCATCTCAGGCGTCGTTCTGCTCGGCATCATCGTCTTCCTGTTCTTCAAGAAGGACGGGCTGAAGGCGTCACACGCCTTCGTGGCCGCGCTCTTCGGCTTCTACCTCGCGAGCACCGCCATCGCTCCGAGCATCAAGGCCGGCGGCGAGAGCCTGGCGAGCCTGCTCGGCGGAATCAAGTTCTGACGCCCTTCCCGCCCGCACGCACCTCCAGGAGACAGCAGTGGTCCGGCGCCCCCTCCCCCGCATCCTGAGCAACGGCAGCGCACAGATCGCCCGGAGCCGGGAGCTGGCCCGGACCGCGGCCGACAGCGCGACCGATGTCCTCCATCCGCTGATCACGATCAGCCGGGGGCTGCGCAGACTGGCTGCGGCCGGGCGGCGCAGGTGGGCGGACACGCCCAAGGACAAGCGCGGGCCACTGCTGTTCATGGCGGCCTCGATGGTCCTGGTCGTGGCTCTCGTGCCGTACGGCCCGCTGCTCGCCGTCATCTCGGTGATGGCGGCAGCGGCCTGGCACGGCAGGGACCGCGCCCCGGCGGAGCCCGAGGGCCCCGACGAGTCCCAGACCCAGCGCCTCCAGTCCCTGCACGAGGCACTGGTCCCCTACTTCTCGACCCCCGACGACCCCGATCCCCTCTACTCCCACGGCGGCGACTGGGAGAAGACCTTCCCGTCGTACGAGTTCGACGGCACCGGCCGTGTCTCGCACCTGGTGGTGCGCTACCCGGCGTACTTCACCGACGGCGAGGCGGACTCCCGCGCGCGGATCGAGCAGTTGCTGCACGCCAAGTCCGGCCGCGGCCGCGAATACCACTTCGCGTGGGACGAGGAGGGCAACCAGCTCACGGTCGACGTCCTGCCGCCGCTCCCCACCGACATCGCCGCGCAGCGTTTCGTCACGTCCCCCGGCGAGACGGTGCTCGGCTTCACCGACCCCACCCAGGTCCAGCGCACGCTCCCCCTCGGCCACGGCGAGGAGCAGCGTGACGTCCCGCCGGTCGTCTGGCGCACGGGCCCCCGCTCCACCGAACCGCACCTCCTCGTGATGGGCGAGCCCGGCACCGGCACCACGACACTCCTGCGCTCGATCGCCCTCCAGGCCCTCCAGTACGGCGATGTCCTGATCGTCGACGGCAGCGGCACCGGTGAGTACGCGTGCCTGACCGGCCGGGACGGCGTCCTGGCCGTCGACTGCGCCCCCACCGGAGCCCTGGCGAGCCTCGAATGGGCCGCTCACGAGACGGAACGCCGGCTGATCGCGGCCAACCAGGCCCGCCAGGCCGGCCAGCCCCTCCCCGACGACACCCGACGCCCGCTCTGGCTACTCCTCGACCGCCCCGGAGCCCTCGCCCACCTCGCCTCTGCCGACGGCCACCGCGACCCCCAGTTCCTGTTGCAGGTCCCCCTGCGGCACGGCCGCGCGGCGAACGTCACGGTCGTGGTGGCGGAGCAGTTCGACAGCGCGGACACCCTGAGCGACGCCGTACGTCAGCACACGCGCGCGCGGGTCGTCCTCGGCGCCGTGTCTCCCGCCCAGGTGGAAGCGGTCCTGGGCGCGCCCCCGCACACGACGCCGGTCCAGGTCATGCCCCCGGGCCGCGGCTACGCCCGCCTGGGCACAGGCCCGGTCCACCGCCTCCAGGTCCCGGCCACCCCGGACCCCCACGACGACGCGACGAGCGACGCGCAGCGCCAGGCGGTGCTGGAGCTGTTGCCGCCGCGGTCGGCGCCGGTGGAAGCGGACCACGAACCGGTGGCGTGAGGCCCGCAGCCTGCGGGCATGCGTGCCGCCAAGGGCGGCACGGGTGGGCTCAGGCGGCACCCCGTAAGCGCCGGGCCGCGCGCCCCACCCCCGGGCAGCAACATCGCTCGCCCCGCTCATGGGGTGCCGCTGCGCCCACCCGTGCCGCCCCTGGCGGCACGCATGCCCGCAGCTATGTATGACTGCTACGCCACGAAACTCCGAGGAGACTCCGCTCCCCCGGACCCCCCGCTCACCACGATCCGCGCCGCCGCAGCCAGCCGGACAGCCGCCTCGTCCGCCACCGCTCCCCCCACGGTGAACGGCAGCCGCACATACCCCTCGAAGGCCCCGTCGACCCCGAAGCGCGGCCCCGAGGGCACCCGTACCCCCACCCGCTCCCCCGCCTCGGCGAGCCGCGACCCCGACAGCCCACCCGTACGCACCCACAGCGTGAGCCCGCCCCGCGGCACCGTGAACTCCCAGTCCGGCAGCTCCCGTCGTACCGCCGTGACCAGCGCGTCCCGGTTGTCGCGGGCCTGTTCGCGGCGCATCTGGACCGCCTGCTCCCAGCCGCCCGTGCTCAGCAGCCAGTTGATGGCCAGCTGTTCGAGTACGGGCGTGCCCAGGTCCGCGTAGGCACGCGCGGCGACGAGGCTGCGGATGACGTCCGGGGCCGCCCGGACCCAGCCGATGCGCATCCCGGCCCAGAAGGCCTTGCTCGCCGAACCCACCGTGATGACCGTGGACCCGGCGGGGTCGAAGCCGCACACCTGCCTCGGCATCTCCACGTCCGGGTCCAGCCACAGCTCGGTCATCGTCTCGTCGGCGACGAGGACCGTGCCCGCCGAGCGGGCCGCGTCCACGAGCTGGCGCCGCTGGTCCTCGTCGGCGAGGGCGCCGGTGGGGTTGTGGAAGTCGGCGACGACGTACGCGATCCGGGGCGCCGCCTCGCGCAGCACCTGGCGCCAGCGGTCCAGGTCCCAGCCGGCGAGCCCATCGGCCATCGCGACGGGCACGAGCCGGGCGCCCGCCTCCCGCATCAGCTGAAGGATGTTTGCGTACGAGGGCGACTCCACGGCGATGCGTTCGCCCCGGCCGGAGAAGAGATGACAGATCGCGTCTATGGCGCCCATCGCGCCGGTCGTCACCATGATCTGTTCGGGCATGGTGGGGATCCCGCGCGCGGTGTACCGCTCGGCGATCATCGCGCGAAGCGCGGGCAGCCCGGCCGGGTAGTCGCCGTGCGTGTGCGCGTACGGGGGCAGTTCCTCCAGGGCGCCCTGGACGGCACGGGTGAGCCAGGGCTCGGGCGCGGGCAGGGCCGCCGTACCGAGGTCGATCACCGAACCGAGTGCCTCAGGGGGCAGCGGTTCGAGCCCGCGCGCGGGAAGTGGGTTACCCGCGGGTACAGCGGTCCAGCTGCCCGCTCCGCGTCTGGACTCCAGGAAGCCCTCGGCGCGCAGTGCCTCATAGGCGGCGGCGACCGTGGTGCGGCTGACGGAGAGGGCGAGGGCCAGCTCGCGTTCGGCGGGGAGGCGGGCTGCGACCGGAACCCGGCCTTCCAGGACCAGCAGACGGATGCCGTCGGCCAGTGAGCGGTAGGCGGGCGGGCGACGGGTGCCGGGGCCCGCGGGGCGGTCCTGCTGGGAGGTGAGCAGCCGGGCGAGCTGCGCGGTACCCACCGCCGAAGTCCACTGCACCATACGAATCAGTCCACCTTCCCCGAATTGGCCATGGATGCGATCCATTCCCAAGCCACAGGGTGTCACGTGCCAGGCCACTACCACCACAGGGGGCAGCTCGTGAGTTCGTTGTCGGTGCAGGACCGTCTCGGACGACGGCTGATCCAGCTCTACATCGGCCTCACGCTCTACGGCGCCAGCTCGGCCCTGCTCGTCGAGTCCGGCCTCGGTCTGGAGCCCTGGGGCGTGCTGCACCAGGGGCTGGCCGAGCTGACCGGGCTGACGATCGGCGTCGTGTCGATCTTCGTGGGGGCCGCCGTGCTGCTCCTGTGGATCCCGCTGCGCCAGCGCCCGGGCCTCGGCACGGTCTCGAACGTCTTCGTCGTCGGCCTCGCCATGGACGCCACGCTCGCCCTGGTCCCCGACACGCACGCCCTCGCCGCCCGCGTCCCGCTCCTGGTGGCCGGCATCGTCCTCAACGGCGTGGCCACCGGCCTCTACATCGCGGCGAGCTTCGGCCCGGGCCCGCGCGACGGCCTGATGACCGGCCTCCACCGGCGCACCGGCCGCTCGATCCGCCTCGTGCGTACGGCGATCGAGCTGGCGGTGGTGGCGACGGGCTTCGCCCTGGGCGGCACGGTGGGGGTCGGCACGGTGCTGTACGCGGTGGCGATCGGACCGCTGGCGCAACTGTTCCTGCGCGTCTTCGCCGCCCCGGCGGCATCGGACCGCAGCCCGGCCGTTGCCGCCGGTCAACCGGAAGAGGCGATACTGCGACCGTGACCACGCGGATACGCCATCCCTACCTCGACCATCCCGGCCCGATCCCCTTCGCCCACCGGGGCGGAGCGGCGGACGGGCTGGAGAACACGATGCTCCAGTTCCGGCGGGCGGTCGAAGCGGGCTACCGCTACCTGGAGACCGACGTCCACTGCACGGCGGACGGAAAACTCGTCGCCCTCCACGACTCGACGCTGGACCGGGTGACGGACGGCGGCGGCCTGATCGCGGACCTCCCGTGGTCCGACGTCCAGCACGCGCGCGTGGCGGGCAGCGAGCCGGTGCCCCTCTTCGAGGACCTGCTCGAAGCCTTTCCCGAGGCGCGCTGGAACGTCGACGTCAAGGCCGAGCCCGCACTGCGCCCGCTGCTCGACCTGATCGAGCGCACCGGCTGCTGGGACCGGATCTGCGTCGGCTCCTTCTCCGAGGCACGCGTGGTCCGTGCCCAGCGCCTCGCGGGTCCGCGGCTGGCGACCTCGTACGGCACCCGGGGCGTCCTCAACCTGCGGCTGCGCTCCTGGAGAGTGCCCGTGGGGGTGCGCCGGTCGGCCGTCGCGGCCCAGGTTCCCGAGTCGCAGTCCGGCATCCCGGTGGTCGACCGGGCCTTCGTACGCACCGCCCACGCGCGCGGGCTGCACGTCCATGTGTGGACGGTCAACGATCCCGATCGCATGCACCGGCTCCTGGACCTGGGAGTCGATGGCATCATGACCGATCACATCGACACGTTGCGCAAGGTTCTGGAGGACCGGGGCACCTGGTTCTGACGCCCCGCGCGCACCGCCTTCACGGGGAAAGCGAGGGGCACGGGTGGGCACCGACACCGTGCGGGACGAAGCGGCCGACGAGGCCGCCGGGCGCAAGCGGGAGCAGCGCGGCTGGTACTTCTACGACTGGGCGTGCTCCGTCTACTCGACGAGCGTGCTCACCGTGTTCCTGGGCCCCTATCTGACGTCGGTCGCCGAGGAGGCGGCCGACGCGGACGGGTTCGTCCATCCACTGGGCATACCGGTCCGCGCGGGCTCGTTCTTCGCGTACTCGGTGTCCCTGTCGATCATCCTGGCGGTGCTGGTGATGCCCCTGGTGGGCGCCACCGCCGACCGCACGGGCCGGAAGAAACCGCTGCTGGGGGCCGCCGCCTATGTGGGCGCCACGGCGACGACAGGCATGTTCTTCCTGGACGGCGACCGCTATCTGCTCGGCGGGCTGCTGCTGGTCGTCGCCAACGCGGCCCTGTCCGTCTCGATGATGCTCTACAACTCCTACCTCCCCCAGATCGCCCCGGTCGAGGAGCGCGACGCGGTCTCCTCGCGTGGGTGGGCGTTCGGCTACGCGGCGGGCGCCCTGGTCCTCGTTCTCAACCTGGTGCTGTACACGGCCCACGACTCCCTCGGGCTCTCCGAAGGCATGGCCGTCCGTATCTGTCTGGCCTCGGCGGGCCTGTGGTGGGGCGCCTTCACCCTCGTACCGCTGCGCAGGCTGCGCGACCGCCGGGCCGCCGCCGAGGAGGGCGCCCCGAAGGAGCCCACATCCCCGGGGCTACGACAGCTCGCGGCGACCGTCCGGGACATGCGCCGCCACCCGCTCACCCTCTCCTTCCTGCTCGCCTATCTCGTCTACAACGACGGCATCCAGACCGTGATCTCCCAGGCCTCGGTGTACGGCTCCGAGGAACTCGGGCTCGGCCAGTCCACCCTCATCGGGGCGATCCTGCTGGTGCAGGTGCTCGCGGTGGCCGGAGCCCTGGCGATGGGCCGACTGGCCCGGGTCTACGGGGCCAAGCGGACGATTCTCGGATCGCTGGTGGCGTGGACGCTGACCCTGGCGGCGGGGTACTTCCTGCCGGCCGGCGCGCCGGTGTGGTTCTTCGTGCTGGCCGCCGGGATCGGCCTGGTCCTCGGCGGCAGCCAGGCCCTGTCCCGGTCGCTGTTCTCGCATCTCGTGCCGCCCGGCAAAGAGGCCGAATACTTCTCGGCTTACGAGATGAGCGACCGGGGTATGAGCTGGCTCGGTCCGCTTCTGTTCGGGATCACCTATCAACTGACCGGAAGCTACCGGGACGCGATCATCTCGCTCGTGGCCTTCTTCGTCCTCGGGTTCGCGCTGCTCGCGCGGGTTCCGGTGGGCCGGGCGATCCGCGACGCGGGCAATCCCGTTCCCGAAAGGATTTAGCATCCACGGCAAAAGAGCGGTAGTGTACGCCGTTGGCCTGCCAGGCGTACCGTTACTGCGCGTCAAAGATGATGAAACGCTGGGTGACATCTGCTTGCAGATGTGACAAACCGGGCGCTGGTGGGTACAACAAGGGGCGGCTACGACGGCGACGCATGACCCGAAACGGGACACGGGACGGGAATCTTTACCGCCGACCGGACGTTGACCGGATGACGACGACAGCGACACCTGTCCTGTGGGCGACAAGCCCGGGAGGCACGATTCATGAGTGAGCGAGCTCTTCGCGGCACGCGCCTCGTGGTGACCAGCTACGAGACGGACCGCGGCATCGACCTGGCCCCGCGCCAGGCCGTGGAGTACGCATGCGAGAAGGGGCATCGCTTTGAGATGCCCTTCTCGGTCGAGGCGGAGATTCCGCCGGAGTGGGAGTGCAAGGTCTGCGGGGCCCAGGCACTCCTCGTGGACGGCGACGGCCCTGAGGAGAAGAAGGCCAAGCCCGCGCGTACGCATTGGGACATGCTGATGGAGCGGCGCACCCGCGAGGAACTCGAAGAGGTCCTCGAGGAGCGACTGGCCGTACTCCGCTCCGGAGCGATGAACATCGCGGTACATCCGCGGGACAGCCGCAAGTCCGCATAGTCCCTCCGGGGGCTGGGCGGCATACAACGCACGCGTGATACCGCGGGTGCCGTACGTGAGGGTTGCGTACGGTGCCTGCGGTTTTGCGTTTTCCGGGCGGTGAGACGGTGAGCGGGGGTACGGCCCCATGGGCCGCACCCCACCTCTCTAGTTACTGAGCGGCGGGCGCTGCTCGCCCCGTGCGTCCGTGCCGTCCTCGCGGATGACCTCGCCCTGGACCACCTTGCCGTCCGGGCGGTGCATGCGGGCCTGCTGGAAGGCGTCGCCCAGGGTGCCCGGGGTCGCCTCCCGGAGCTTGCGTTCGAAGGTGCGTTCCGCGTAGCGGCTGATCGCCTTCTGGACCGGGGGGATCAGCAGGAGCAGGCCCACCGCGTCCGAGATCAGGCCGGGCAGCATCAGCAGCAGGCCGCCGAGCATCATGAGGCCGTTGCCCTCGCTGCCGCCGGGACGGGCCGTGGCCGCCGTAGGCGTGGCGCCGCCCTGCTGCTGTTGCAGCGTCTCCGTGAGGTTGCGGAAGGCCCGGCGGCCGGCCCGCTTGATGACCACGGAGCCGAGCACGAACCCGGCGACCAGGAGCAGGAAGACCGTGAAGCCGCTCGCCGCGCCGGCGACCACGGTCAGCAGCCAGATCTCCAGCACCAGCCAGGCGGCGATGCCCAGGGGCAGGAAGGTGCGCAGCCGGGAACGCCGCGGCCGGGCGGGGTATGTGGGAGTCGGTGCGCCAGTCGTCATACGTCCAGTGTGCCTGGGCCGGGCTCAGCACGGGATAAGAGGATGATCAACGGAGTCTGTGAAGTCGTACGGGCGTACCCGGGAAGGGTTGCTACGGCTTCCTGGTCTTGCCGCGGGCCTTGTTCACTCGCTCCGCCACGCCCCACGTCGTGACCCGCCACAGCGCCTCGACCAGGATGTCTCGGCTCATCTTGGAGTCGCCGTGCTCGCGCTCGACGAAGGTGATCGGCACCTCGACGACGTGGTAGCCGGCCCTGATCGCGCGGCGGGCCAGGTCGACCTGGAAGCAGTAGCCCTGCGAGGCGACCTCGTCGAGGCCGAGGCCTTCGAGGGTCTCTCGACGGAAGGCGCGGTAACCGCCGGTGACGTCCCGGATGGGTACGTCGAGCAGGACCCGGGAGTAGAGGCTGCCGCCGCGGGAGATGAACTCGCGGGACTTGGGCCAGTTGACCACCCGGCCGCCGGGCACCCAGCGGGAGCCGAGGACCAGGTCGGCGCCCTTGAGGGCGGTCAGCAGACGGGGCAGTTCCTCGGGCCGGTGGGAGCCGTCGGCGTCCATCTCGATGAGGACGCCGTAGCCGTTCTCCATGCCCCAGCGGAAGCCCGCGAGGTAGGCGGCGCCGAGGCCTTCCTTGCCCTTGCGGTGCAGTACCTGGACCTGGTCGTCGTCGACGGCCAGTTCGTCGGCGAGCTTGCCGGTGCCGTCGGGGCTGTTGTCGTCCGCCACGAGAACGTGGACGTCGGGGACGGCCTCGCGCACCCGGCCCACGATCTTCTTGATGTTGTCCGCCTCGTTGTAGGTCGGAATGATCACCAAGGCCGTGCCGAGCGGGCCGAACCGCCGCCCCTGGGCTTCTGCCGCGAGGGTCCCGTCGCCGTCGTTCACTGCTGCCCCTTCAAGTCCGTACGCAGGGGTCCACCATAGTGGCCGCAGCCTGCGCCGACGTGTCGGCACGTTCGTACAGGGGTGTCTATTCAACAAGAGCCGGGTAAGGGAGTCCGCTTCGTCACCTGTGCGCACTGCGGATCGGGGCCCGGCGCCCTTCGGGCCGACCTGGGACCCGCTGGCTGCGGGTCGACCGAAAGCCGTTGTCTACTGGACGTCCGGGCCCCACCCGGGTCACACCTTGCCGACCGGGTGGAACGTTCCGTCGCCGTGGCGCGGGCGCTGGGCCTGGCTGCCAGTGACGGTGCGCCGGTGCGGCACACCATCCCTGACCCAGCGGCGCTGCGGCGACTGCTCGGAGGTTCCCCGGTCGGGCGTCCGGTGGTGGACCCGGCCGAACCTACCGGCCACCTGCCGTCGGCTGTCAACAGCTGCTTGACCTGCGGTTCTTTCCTCAATCGCCTGGTCAACGCCGAGGATACGCAGGTCGCGCGACGGCGTGTCGGCCACCGATCCGCACCGCGCCACCCCGGGAGATCACTCGCCCGGCCGTACGAACACCGTTCGTCCGCCCACCACTGTGCGCAGACAGACGGGCAGGTCGCCGCCCGGGGTGAGATCGGGCAGGCCCGGGGTACCGGAGCGGGGGTCGGTGGACCAGCGGGCGACCCGGTCGTCGGGGGCCTGGACGACGAGGGCGCCGGTGCGCCACACGGCGTAGTCCGCGGGTGCGCCCGGCACCAGGACGCCCGCGTCGTCGCGTCCGACGGCCCGCCAGCCGCCGCGCGTATGGGCCGTGAACGCGGCGCGGACCGAGATGCGGTGCTCCGGGGTGCGGTGGAAGGCGGCGGCACGGACCGTGCCCCAGGGGTCGAGCGGGGTGACGGGACTGTCCGAGCCCAGGGCGAGCGGGACGCCGGCCTTCAGGAGGGCCGCGAAGGGGTTCAGGGCACGCGCGCGGTCGGCGCCGAGGCGCTGGGCGTACATGCCGTCCTCGCCGCCCCACAGGGCGTCGAAGGCGGGCTGTACGGACGCGGTGAGGCCCAGTTCGGCGAAGGCTGCGATGGTCTCGGGGGTGAGCAGCTCGGCGTGCTCGACGCGGTGCCGGGCGGCACGGATCCGGGCCAGGCCGAGCTTCTCGGCGGCGGCGCGCACTCCCTCGACCACGGAGGTCACGGCGGCGTCCCCGATGGCGTGGAAGCCCGCCTGGAGGCCCGCCTCGGTGCAGGCGGCGACATGGGCGGCGACGGCGGCGGTGTCCAGGTAGGCGGTGCCCGTGTGGCCGGCCTGGTCGCTGTACGGCTCGTGCAGGCAGGCGGTGTGCGAGCCGAGGGCGCCGTCGACGAAGAGGTCACCGGCGGCGCCGAGCGCGCCCAGGGCACGGGCCTTCTCGACGTCCTGTTCGGCCCAGTAGCCGACGACGCGGGGGCCCGGCTCCTCGGCGGCGAGGCGGAGCAGCCCGGTGAAGTCGTCCTCCGAGGAGATCTCCGGCCCGGCGCACTCGTGCACGGAGCCGATGCCGAGCGAGGCGGCGCGGGCGAGGGCGGCCCGCTGGGCCTCGGTGCGCTGCGCCGGGGTCACCGCGCCCAGGGCGGCGGCCCGGACCGTGTGGTGGGCGTCGCCGGTCAGCGGGGCGTCGGGGCGGGCGGTGTCGCCCTGGACCAGGTCGAGCAGTGCCGTCGTCACGACCGCCGAGTGGACGTCGATCCGGCTGAGGTACAGCGGGCGGCCACCGGTGGCCTCGTCCAGCTCGGCGCGGGTCGGCGGGCGGCCACCGGGCCAGCGGGCGGCGTCCCAGCCGTGGCCGAGGAGGACGCGGTCGGCGGGGCGGGCGGTGGCGAACTCTCGTACGAGGGTGAGGGCCGCGTCGAGGGAGGGGGCGTCGGAGAGGTCGAGGCCGGTGAGGGCGAGTCCTGTGGCGGTGGTGTGCACGTGTGCGTCGGTGAACGCCGGGGTGACGAGGGCTCCGTCGAGGTCGATCACCTCGTCCGCCGCGCCCGCGAAGGCGTCCGCGGCGCCTTCCGAGCCGACCCAGGCGATGTGGCCTCGCTCGACGACCATCGCGGTCGCGAAGGGGTCGGCGGGGCTGTGGACTTCGCCGCCGCGGAGGAGGACGGTGTCGGGCTGGGCTGGGCGTTCACTCATGAGGAACAGTTTCTCGCGAGCGCCCAGCTGTGCTGCACCTGGGGCGGGTTCGCACGGTGCCCGGCGCTGTGGGCTGTGCCCACCCTCCCCCATCGCCCCAGCGGAACGACTGCCCACAGCGGTGCGGAGCCGCTGCCTCGCCGCGCTGCGCGGGATGCCTGGCCGCAGCGGTGCGGGCCAGCTGCCCGTAGCCGTACCCGGAACGCCTCCCCTCGGCGTGTGGAGCGGAGCGGGACTACCGCGCCCATGGCGGTGCGCGGAACGCCAGCCCACAGCGGGGCGGAGCGGGGGGCCGACTGCCCGCGACTGGGGCCGACGTCAGATGTTCAGATCTTCGGTGGCCGGGCCTCGTACGGGGTCGACAGGACCACTGTTGTGCGGGTCGAGACGCCTGCCAGGGATCGGACCCTGGCCAGGAGTTCCTCCAGCTCGTGGGGGGTGGCTACGCGGACCTTGAGGATGTAGTTCTCCTCGCCCGCCACGCTGTGGCACGCCTCCAGTTCCGGGACGTCCCGGAGGCGTTCCGCGATGTCGTCGGGGGCGCTGGGGTCGAAGGGTTTCACCGAGATGAAGGCCGTCATGGGCAGTCCCACGGCCTCCGGGTCGACGACCGCGGCGTAACCGCGGATGACGCCACGCTGTTCCAGCCGGCGCACCCGCTGGTGCACGGCAGACGTGGACAGGCCCGTGGCCTTGCCCAGGTCGGTGTAACTCATCCGCCCGTCCTTGACGAGCAGCTGCACGATCTGTCGGTCCAGCTCCTCCATGGCGCAGAACCTACAGTGCGGTTGATCTCCTCCGATACCTGAGCGGTGCAGGTCATGCCCTGTTCGTGATGTGGCGGGGAGTGTCCTGTGAGCCGACTGAGGGACAAAAGCAACGCCACGGGCACCTGCGAGCGGCATGTGACGAACGCCACAGCCCTCGAACGTGCTCCGTGATGGTCTCGTGATTACCGCCGAGACCGGGCGGGAAGTGCTTGCTGTGGTCGAGGCCGCAGCGCCTTGTCGGCCCAGCCCGAGGGGGAGTAACCCATGCAGAGTCTTAAGCGCCCTGGTCGCACCGCGCCCAAGAGGCCCCAGTTGGTCGTCGAACCCGAGCCGGAGGGCGTCGAACCCGACGCTCTCGACGGCGAGGAACTCGACGACTACGACACCTTCGAGATGTTCCGGGTGATCTGCCCGGACTGCGCGCAGCCCATCGCGCTGCTCGCCGACGAGGAGATCCTGCCGGAGCACGCGCTGTGCGCTTCGCCGTGGAACCCGTTCGGGCTCACGGTCTGCGCCGGTACGGGCCGGGCGGCGGCCGATGCCCGGCCCACGGACGACGAGTCCGCGAAGCCCCAGGAGCAGCACACCGCCCTGCTGTTGACGCTCCCTCAGGGGCTCGACTGGCGGACCCAGCCCTTCTCGCACGTCGGCGGCCCGGGCTCGCGCCCGATGCGGGTCCCCGAGATGCGGCGCGACGCCGCCTGAGCGCATCCGCTCGAACCTCCTGACTGCCCCTGCACCATGGTTCGCAGGTCTGTGCCGTGGTGCGGGTCCGTCGTGCGCGCCCTCAAGGGGCGAACTCAGGGCCGAATCCGGGGCGCGGTGACCTGATCGACCGTCACCGCGTTGCCCTGGTATGACGACCCCCACGTACGCGGCGCTGGGACGTTCGCGCCAGTTCTACGACTCAGGCTCGGGAGAATCGCTTCCGCAGGGCCGACCGAACCCACCGGCTCCGCCCGACCCGCCCATCTACCGTGCCCTGCTGCGCACTTGGGCCGACCGTGGTCGCACCCTGCCGGGGCGCCACGACCCGGAGTGGGTCCGGCTCGCGGCGCCGCCGGCCGGGCTCGGGATCGTGGTCGATCCGTTCAGTGTGTCTCCGGACCCGCGAGATGACGGGCGATGACCATGCGCTGGATCTGGTTGGTGCCCTCGACGATCTGCAGGACCTTGGCCTCGCGCATGTAGCGCTCGACCGGGAAGTCCGCGGTGTAGCCGTAGCCACCGAGCACCTGGACCGCGTCCGTGGTGACCTTCATCGCCGCGTCGGTGCACAGGAGTTTGGCCATGGCCGCCTGCTTGGCGAACGGCCGCCCCGCGTCGCGCAGCCGTGCCGCCGCGAGGTACAGCGCGCGGCCCGCCTCGATCTGGGTGGCCATGTCGGCGAGCAGGAAGCGCAGCCCCTGGAAGTCGGAGATCGGCCGTCCGAACTGGCGGCGCCCGGTCGCGTAGGCCACCGCCTCGTCGAGTGCCGCCTGGGCCAGGCCGATCGCGCAGGCCGCGATGCCGAGGCGCCCGGAGTCGAGCGCGGACAGTGCGATCGCGAAGCCCTGCCCCTCCTCGCCGATGCGCCGGCCGGCGTCGAGCCGGACCCCGTCGAAGTTGATCTGGGCGGTGGGTGAGCCCTTCATGCCCATCTTCCGTTCCGGCGCGGAGGCGTTGAGCCCGGCCGCGTCACCGGGGGCCAGGAACGCGGTGATGCCGCGCGGGCCCTCCTCCCCCGTGCGCGCCATGACCGTGTAGAAGTCGGCGATGCCGCCGTGCGTGATCCAGGCCTTGGTGCCGGTGAGCACCCATTCGTCGCCGTCCCGGACCGCCTTCGTACGCAGGGAGGCGGCGTCGGAGCCGGACGCGGGCTCGGAGAGGCAGTACGCGCCGAGGAGGCCGCCGCCGAGCATCGCGGGCAGGTGTTCGGCCTGCTGTTCCTTGGTGCCGTAGCTCGCGAGGGCGTGGCAGGACAGTGTGTGCACGCTGACGCCGAGTCCGACGGTGAGACGGGCCGCGGCCAGCTCTTCGAGGACCTGGAGGTAGACCTCGTACGGCTGGTCGCCGCCGCCGTGGTCGGAGGAGTACGGGAGGCCGAGCAGCCCCGATTCCGAGAGCAGGGCGAAGACTTCGCGCGGGAAGCGTCCGGCGTCCTCCTCCTCGGCCGCCTTCGGGGCGATCTCGCGCTGGGCGATGTCGCGGACGAGCGAGATCAGGTCCCGGGCCTCGTCCGTGGGCAGTTGACGGTCCACCGGCTGCGGGGCGTGGTCGGGCATGTCGACGCTCTCCTCCCTGTTGGGCGCGACGGCACACGCGCGCCCGAGTAGGGGGCGTCCGCCGGTCTCACTGGTCACGGCCGATGCTGGCTCTTCCGGGTCGCGGAAGCGGTCGGCGAACGGCTGTGGAGCTGCGAGTATGCCCGATCGGCGGCATGGCGTCACCGGTTAACGAGCGTTTATTCGATCACATCCCCGGCATCGGCCTCGCCCCAGGATTGGTCCGAACCATTGACCACGGTGGTCTAGTCCATTTACTGTGCCCGCAGTTCCCGACATCACCGTCCCCACGCTCCCCTCCCCTCCGAGGAGACAGCACGATGCACCGACCGCACCTCCCCCGCGTCCGCTTCAAGGCCCTTGTGTCCGCCGCGTGTTGTGCCGTTCTCGGCGCCGGACTGCTGGCCGGCGCGGGCACCGCGACCGCCGCGCAGACAGCGCAGCCGGTTTCGGAAGCCGCCGCGAAGCACGTCCCGACAGCCGCCGGATCCAAGGTCCTCGGCTACTTCACCGACTGGGGCACGTACGACCGCAAGTACTACGTCAAGAACATCGAGACGTCCGGTTCGGCCGCCCGGCTGACCCACATCAACTACGCCTTCGGCAATGTCACCGGCGGCAAGTGCGCGATGGGCGACGCCGACGCGGCGACCGGCCGGGCGTACACCGCCGCCGAGTCGGTGGACGGGGTCGCCGACACCGCGAGCCAGCCGCTGCGCGGCAACTTCAACCAGCTGCGCGAGCTGAAGCGAAAGCACCCGAACCTCAAGGTCCTCTGGTCCTTCGGCGGTTGGACCTGGTCGGGCGGTTTCGGCGAGGCCGCGCAGAACCCGGCCGCGTTCGCCCAGTCCTGCTACGACCTGGTGGAGAACTCGCAGTGGGCCGATGTGTTCGACGGCATCGACATCGACTGGGAGTACCCGAACGCCTGCGGTCTGACCTGTGACACCAGCGGCCGGGCGGCCTTCAAGAACGTGATGGCGGCGCTGCGGGCCAAGTTCGGCCCCCGCAACCTGGTCACGGCGGCGATCACGGCCGACGCCACCCCCGGCGGCAAGATCGACGCGGCGGACTACGCGGGCGCGGCCAAGTACGTCGACTGGTACAACCCGATGACGTACGACTACTTCGGCGCCTGGGCGGCGACCGGTCCGACGGCACCGCACTCGGCGCTGAACTCGTACCCCGGCATCCCGCAGGCCGGCAACTACACCTCGGCGACCATCGCGAAGCTCAAGAGCCTCGGCATCCCGGCCTCGAAACTGCTGCTCGGCATCGGCTTCTACGGGCGCGGCTGGACCGGCGTCACGCAGTCGGCGCCCGGTGGCACGGCGACCGGCCCGGCGGCGGGTACGTACGAGGCGGGCTTCGAGGACTACAAGGTGCTGAAGACCACGTGCCCCGCGACCGGCACCGTCGGCGGTACGGCGTACGCCAAGTGCGGGAGCGACTGGTGGAGTTACGACACCCCGGCGACCATCCGCACGAAGATGGCGTACAAGGACCAGCAGGGCCTGGGCGGCACGTTCTTCTGGGAGCTGAGCGGCGACACCTCGAACGGTGAGCTGATCAGGGCGATCAAGTAGGCCCACCCGAAGGGTGGTTGGGGGGCGGGAGCCACGAGCTTCCGCCCCTTTGCCGTCAGTTGTCGCGGCGGGCCGGTTCCGGAGTCACATACGCCGGGTCGAGTTCCTCGATGGCGCGCAGTGCGCCGCCCAGCATCTTCACGAGGAGCTCGCGCATGATGTCCCGGGGCAGTTGGGGGCGGTCGATCCAGTCGAGGGTGGCGCCCTCCACGCTGCACACCCAGCCGAACAGGCCCATGCGGGCCAGCGGGGCGATGTCCTGTCTGCCGTACGCGCCTTCGGCGATGGTCGCGACGATCACCTCGCGCACTCCGTCCCGGATGGCGTGCACCTCGGCGTCGAAGCCGACGCCGCCGCTGACGATGGTGCGGTAGGCGGCCTGGTTGTGCTCGGCGAAGCGGAGGTAGCAGTCGATCGTGCGGTGCACGCGGTCCACGGGGGCGTGGTCGAGGCCGCTGGACGCGAAGGTGACCAGGTCGGCGACCGAGTCCTCGACGATCGCGAGGTAGTAGCCGCGCTTGGACTGGAAGTAGTAGTAGATCAGCCCTTTGGCGACCTGCGCCTGACGTGCGATGTCATCCATCGACAGTGCGTCGTACGACCTGTCGGCGAACAACTTCCGTCCGATGGCGATGAGTTCGGCGCGACGCGCCAGAGAGCGGTCGGTGCCGCGCGCCCGCGGGCGTTCGGCGGCAGGCTGTCGACTACTGTTCAATTTGGGGCCCTGGTCTCCAACTGCGGGCGGGACATCCGAAGTATGGCAGACCTGAGCCACCTGCACGTTCGACTCTGATCGAGGGCGCAGGCGCCCGATTCAGGACTGATCGCACCGGCTCAGAGCAGGCCGAGCTGGGCGACGAGCATGGCGAGTACGACCACGAAGGTCCAGCCCATGACGTGCTCGAAGATCTTCGGGCCGTCTTCCTGGGGGCCGCCGGTGCGGGTGCGGGCGGGGGCTGCGGCAGTGCTCGCGGTCATGGCATCTCGCTGAGGTCGGTGTGCGATGGACTCCCCCCATCGTTCTGTCCACCTTGCCATTCATCGGGGCTTTCGTGGCGGAGACGTTGGTCACATCCAGCCGAAAACGGACAGCCCCCGGTCTCCCGGGGGCTGCGCGCTCACCTCGGTTCAGCGCACGCCCACCGCCGCGAGTGCGGCGAGCTGGGCGGCGGTCGGCCGGGCCGGGAAGTACAGGTAGCAGACACCGCCGGTGCCGGAGACGACCTTGCCGCTGGCGTTGTACCGCTTGGTCCGCAGCCAGATGTTCTCGAACTCGCGCCGCAGATAGACCCGGCGCACGGCCTCGTTCGTCGCCGAGAACGGGTCGTTGGCGATCACGTCGCCGTCGGCGGTGAAGCCGATCACGGTCATCAGATGGCCGGAGGTGCCGTAACCGGCCCCCGTCAGCTCGGTCTTGAGGAACGACTGGGACGTTATGGCCGGGATGCCGGCCGCGATCAGCGTCTCCAGGTCGGTGAGCGAGCCGAGCCGGGTGACCACGCCCTGGAAGTCCTGGTAGGTCGCCGCGTAGGCCGCGTTGAAGGGCCAGTTGCCGCAGCCGCCGTACTGGAAGTCGTAGGTGAAGCGGGCCGCGTGGCACACCTGCGGGTCGGCGTAGGCCGGGTCGACCCAGGCCAGTTGCTCCGCCGTGGGCTTCCGTCCCCAGTACTCGATGATCATCTGCGAGGAGGTGGGGCTGCACCAGGCCTCGCCGCCGTTGTCGTACTCGGGGTACTGGCCGGTGTGGATCTCCTGCGAGTAGCGCGGGACGACCAGTTCCTTCGCCGGGCCCGGCGTCGAGGCGGGGACGGTGAAGCGGTCCGGGACGTCGGAGCCCATCGCGCCGGCGCGCCAGACAGTGGGCGTGGCCGTGGTGCCGGGCTTGCGGTGGAGGGTCAGGCGCAGCCGGTACGAGACCAGGCGCAGGCCCGTGGCCGGGTCGTCGATGGCGAAGGTGTCGGTCCAGACGGTGCTCTTGTCGTCGGTCTGGTCGTCGACGGAGGTCCGCTTGATGTCCTGGTCGCCGGAGGCCCAGCGGCCCATCACGTACCAGGGGGTGGTGGTGCCGTCGGAGTACGTGCCGGTCAGCTCGATCTGGAGCCAGGTGCCGGCCGGGGTGCGCGCGTTCCAGGAGGCGATGACCTCGGTGGCGGGCACCGTGAGCCGGTGCACGGGGGACGTCCAGGTCGCGTACTCCCAGGCCGCCGTCTTTCCGGTGTGCGGATCGGTGTAGTCGACCGTGCCGGCCGGAGTGCCGATCACGACCCCGGGCCGCGTGCCGGCGACGGAACGGGCGCCCTTGAAGGTGCCGGCGCACCAGTCCGCGTACGAGGTCCAGGCGCGGTTGTCGACAGGGCGGACGGGATCGGCCTCGGCCTCGCGGCCGGTCGCGTCCGGGGTGTCGGCGGCGGCCGGGCCCGCGCTGCCCGCGACGGCGGCGGCGACCGCCGCGGCGAGGACGGTCCTGCGGGACGGTTGTTCGGCTCTGCTCATGGGCGGGTGACCCCCAGGTGTCCTAGGCGGGCGGGACAGTACACGGATGTGCGCCAACTATGGCCGCCGGTGACCGGCTCATGCCAGCACTTCGAGCCGTGCCGCGCGGACGAATATTGGTCTCGACCATTGGCGTGACCTGCGCCGTGGATCGTGATGGTGCCCGACCGGTCCTTAGAATGGACATCGCCAATATGTCCGAATCCCATCGCCCTCCGGGAACCGTCATCCACGATCTCGTACGCACCCTGCGCCGCCTGCCGCCCTCCTGCGGCCCTGTCCGGCTGATCGCCGTCGACGGGCACGCGGGGTCCGGGAAGACCACGTTCGCCGGGCAGTTGGCGGTGGCGCTCGGCGGGGCGCCCGTGCTGCACCTCGACGACATCGCGACCCACGACGAGCTGTTCGCGTGGACACGACGCCTGGTCAGCGAGGTGATCGAGCCGCTGCGGCGCGGCGAGAGCGCCTCCTACGCCCCCTACGACTGGGTGTCCCGGCGCTTCGGGCCGCCCAGGGAGCTGCCGGCCGCGCCCGTGGTGCTGGTGGAGGGGGTCGGGGCCGGGCGGCGGGCGCTACGGCCGTTCCTGGCGCGGCTGTTGTGGATGGAGGTGGCCGACGAGGAGGCCTGGGCGCGCGGGCGGCTGCGGGACGGGGCGGACCAGAGCGAGTTCTGGGCCGGGTGGGTCGGCGCGGAGCGTCGGCACTTCGCCGCGGACCCCTCGCGTCCGTTCGCCGACCTGTTGGTACGGCAGTGCCGCGAGGGGTACGAGGTGCTGCCGGGGCCTGCCGGGACCGTTGGATCAGACCAGATTCTCACTCACCGTGACGGGCCGTCGGCTGTGTGCTGAACTTGTGAAGACCCTTGCCGTTCAACCGGCCCGCGCGCCCCAACTCGGCTTGACCGACTGGCCGTACAGGACTTACGTTCTGAATGTGCGGCCATTCGTTGCCGCCCGCAGTCGCGAAGCCCCCGGTTGTTCCCCCGTGATCGGGGGCTTCGTTCTGCCCGCACCCCGTTTTCCGGCCGTCACGAGGCGTTTTCTGTTCACCCTCGGTGACGGTGCCGAGTGCGCCCCATCTGCTCCCACCTCGTGAAACGTCCTGTGCGGCACCCTGCTGCGGGCACGTGAAGCGCAGGTACGATGCCCTCGGTGCGACTCGGACGGCTGCTCTGCGCACCGTTGCAACTCCCGTCCGCGGCACAGCGGTTCGACCAAGCTGCCGACGGGCACCGGCCCGTCGGAGAGGCAATCGGGGGCACGGTTTGTGGGGGACGTGATGGACTTCGGCACGCAGGGCCCCGAGGCCCCGGCCGACCTCGCCTGGCTGCGAGGTGTGGACGCCTACACGATGGGCGCCTATCCGCAGGCGGAGGAGGAGTTTCGCACCGCGGTGCGGATCGATCCCGGGATGGCCGACGGCTGGCTCGGACTGCATGCGCTGCGCGTCGACACGACGACCGCGCTGCTACGGATGTTCCGGCACCGGGAGCGCTTCGGGGAGCAGCGCTCACGTCACCGCCGGACCCTCAACTCCTGGTACTGGCTGGGCTGGTGGGTGCAGCCGGTGCTCGAAAGCCCGCGCGATCTGCTGCTCGCGCACGCCTCGCACTGGCTGGACGGCCGCCATGTGCCGGAGCTGGACCGGGCGTTGGCGGGTCTGCCGCCGGTGGACACCGACCCGCAGGTCCGCTTCCTGCACGCGTGCCGCGCCTATCTCGTCAAGGACTGGGAGCAACTGGTCCGGCACACCGACCCGTTGATCAACGACGCGATGCTGGGTATCGAGGCGGGTCTGTTCGGCGGGATGGCCCGGGTGCGGCTGGAGATGTACGGCCAGGCGGAGCCGCTCCTCTCGGCGGCACTGATGCGATGTCGCAGCGAGCAGCCGCAGCGCAAGGAGCTGCGGTACTGGCTGGCGCGGGCCCACGAGGGCACGGGCCGCTCGGCGGCGGCGCTCCCCCTGTACCGGGCGGTGCATCGGGTGGACCCCGCGTTCATGGACACCTCGGCGCGGCTCGCGGCGATCTCCGAGGGCGACGGGTACGACGAGGCGGCCGACATGGCGGCGATCACTCTCTCCGGGATCGGACAGGAACTGCTCGAAAGCCCGGACGGCATCGACCCCCTGTTCGGCGGCGAGGGCCGCGACCTGAAGCTGTCTGAGCCCGAACTCCCGCCGCCCGGAGCCCCGTTGCCGTCGGCGACGGACTCGGTGCGCGAGAAGGCGGCTCTGCCTGTACAGCCGCTGCCGACCGGTCCGACGGACCCGGCACTGCTTGAGGAAGCTCTGGCGGAACTGGAACGGATGGTGGGCCTGGAGCCGGTGAAGCGCCAAGTGAAGGCGCTCTCGGCCCAGTTGAACATGGCGCGGCTGCGGGCGGGCCAAGGGCTGCCGGTCCAGCCGCCGAAACGGCACTTCGTCTTCTCCGGGCCGTCGGGCACCGGCAAGACGACGGTGGCGCGCATCCTCGGCCGAGTGTTCTACGCACTGGGACTACTCGGCGGCGATCACCTGGTGGAGGCGCAGCGGGCGGACCTGGTGGGCGAGTATCTCGGCCAGACGGCGGTGAAGGCGAACGAGCTGATCGACTCCGCGATCGGGGGCGTCCTGTTCGTCGACGAGGCGTATTCGCTGTCCAACTCCGGGTACGGCAAGGGGGATGCGTACGGCGACGAGGCGTTGCAGGTGCTGCTGAAGCGGGCCGAGGACAACCGGGACCACCTGGTGGTGATCCTGGCCGGCTACCCCGAGGGTATGGACCGCCTTCTCGCCGCCAACCCCGGACTGTCGTCCCGCTTCACGACCCGCGTCGACTTCCCCTCGTACCGCCCGCTCGAACTGACCTCCATCGGGGAGGTGTTGGCGGCGGAGAACGGGGATGTGTGGGACGAGGAGGCGCTGGACGAGCTGCGGTCGATCGCCGGGCACGTCGTCGACCAGGGGTGGATCGACGAGCTGGGGAACGGGCGGTTCCTGCGGACGCTGTACGAGAAGAGCTGCGCGTACAGGGATCTGCGGCTGTCGGTGTACCCAGGAATGCTGACCCGGGACGACTTGTCGACGCTGCGCCTCCCGGACCTGATGCAGGCATACGGCGAGGTCCTGTCGGGCCGAGGCCCACAGGACCCCTCAGCCCTCTGACCACGGTTCCCCTGGGCTGGGGCGGGGGTGGATCGCGCAGCCCGGCGCTGTACGGGGTGCCGCTCTCAGTGGGACGGGAGCCGCCCCTAGCGGCACGCATGCCCGCAGCGAGGTGGGTTCGACAGGTGGGCACCGTCCAGCCGGGCGCATGGCAGCAGCCGGGCGAGCTCGCTGCGCGGCTCGCTGCTGCGAACCCCGGCCGGCCGGGGCGCCCCCTTTGGGGGCGCGGGGAACTGCGCGCTCAACCCCCACCCACCCGCAGCCGAACGAATCGGGACGGGCAGGTCTTTCAGGGGCGCGAGGAACTGCGCAACCAGCCCCCACCGCACCCGCAGCCGAACAACCCGCCCAACCCGCGGAGCGCCTAGCTGGCCAGTGCCTCCTCCTGGGACTCCGCCCTCGGTTCCGTCAGCTTCGGGATCGGTGGCTGTTGGCGGTGGGCCGGGTCCCGTACCTCGCCCACCAGGAGTTCCAGTACGTCTTCCATCGCCACCAGGCCGATCACCCGCCCCGACGCGTCCGCCACCTGCGCCAGGTGGGTCGCCGCCCGGCGCATCACCGTCAACGCGTCGTCCAGCGGGAGTTCCGAGCGCAGGGTCGTCATGGACCGCCAGATGTGCTGCGGCACCGCCCGTTCCGAGTCCTCCACGTCCAGTACGTCCTTCACATGCAGGTAGCCCATGAAGGCGCCGTTCTCCGCGACCACCGGGAAGCGGGAATAGCCCGTGCGAGCCGTGAGGGCGACCACCTGGCCCGGCGTGACCGATGGGCCCACCGTCACCAGGGACTCGCGGTCGAGGAGGACGTCGGTGACCGGGCGGGAGCCCAGCTCCAGCGCGTCCTCCAGGCGTTCCTGCTCACCGGGGTCGAGCAGCCCGGCCTGGCCCGCGTCCTCCACCAGGCGGTTGAGCTGTTCGCTGGTGAAGACCGCCTCGACCTCGTCCTTGGGCTCGACGCGGAAGAGTTTCAGGACCAGGCGGGCGCAGGCACCCAGGCCTACCGTGACCGGGCGGCACAGGCGGGCGAAAGCCACCAGTCCCGGGCTCAGCCACAGCGCGGTCTTCTCGGGCGCCGCCATCGCGAGGTTCTTCGGGAGCATCTCCCCGATGACCAGGTGCAGGAAGACCACCACCGCGAGCGCGATCACATAGCCCAGCGGGTGGATCATGCCCTCTGGGAGGTGTGCCGCCTCGAAGAGCGGTTCCAGCAGGTGGGCCACCGTCGGTTCGGCCACCGCGCCCAGGGTCAGCGAGCAGACGGTGATGCCGAACTGGGCCGCGGCCATCATCTGCGGCAGCCGCTCCAGGCCGTACAGCACCTGGCGGGACCTCGCCGTGCCGAGCGGTTCGATCTGGCTGCGGCGGACGGAGACGAGGGCGAACTCGGCCCCCACGAAGAAGCCGTTGGCGAGGACGAGGAGAAGGGCGAAGAGAAGTTGGAGCACGCTCATCGGGCCGCCTCCACCGCGAGGTCGGCCGACTGCTTGCTGCCCTCTGTCCTGATCAGACGGACCCGCTCGGCCCGGTAGTGGCCGACCTGGCGGACCGAGAGGCGCCAGCCCGGCAGTTCGGCCCGGTCACCGGGGACCGGGATCCGGCCGAGCAGGTCGGCGACGAGGCCGGCGACCGTCTCGTACGGGCCCTCCGGCACGTCGAGACCTATGCGCTGGAGGATGTCGACCCGGCAGCTGCCGTCGGCGTCCCAGGCTGGGCGGCCGTCGTCGGCCGGGGCCGCGGCGAGTTCGGGGACGTCCTGGTCGTCGTGCTCGTCGCGGACCTCGCCGACGAGTTCCTCGACGATGTCCTCCAGGGTGACGACGCCCGCCGTACCGCCGTACTCGTCGACGACGACGGCGATGGGCTGCTGGCTGCGCAGCAGTTCGAGCAGCGGCTGCACTGGGAGCGTTTCCGGGACGAGGAGCGGGGACTGGGCGATCCGGCCGACGGGGGTGCGCAGCCGGTCCGCCGCGGGCACCGCGAGGGCGTCCTTGAGGTGGACCATGCCGACGATCTCGTCGATCCGCTCCCGGTAGACGGGGAAGCGGGACAGGCCGGTGGCCCGGGTCAGGTTGACGACGTCCTCGGCGGTGGCCGACGACTGTAGCGAGCTGACCCTCACGCGCGGGGTCATCACGTGCTGCGCGGTCAGGTCGGCCAGCGACAGTGTCCGTACGAAGAGGTCCGCGGTGTCCTGTTCGAGGGCACCGGCCTGGGCCGAGTGCCGGGCCAGGGAGACCAGTTCGCCGGGGGTGCGGGCCGAGGCCAGCTCGGCGGTGGGTTCGACGCCCAGGAGCCTGACCAGCCGGTTGGCGACCGAGTTGAGTCCGGCGATGACCGGGCGGAAGAGACGGGAGAAGGCGTACTGCGGGCCGGCCACGAAGCGGGCGACCTGCATCGGCTTGGACACCGCCCAGTTCTTGGGCACGAGTTCGCCGATCACCATCTGCACGGCCGAGGCCAGCAGCATGCCGACGATCACCGAGACGCTCGGGACGGCCCCTTCGGGCAGACCGATCGCGGTGAACGGGCCGTGCAGCAGCTCCGCGAGCGCCGGTTCGGCGAGCATGCCGACGACGAGGGAGGTGATGGTGATGCCGAGTTGGGTGCCGGAGAGCTGGAAGGACAGCTCCTTGAGGGAGTCGACGACCGTACGGGCCCGTCGGTCGCCCTCCGCGGCGGCCTTCTCCGCTTCCGGTCGTTCGACCGTGACGAGGCCGAACTCGGCTGCCACGAAGAAGCCGTTGGCCAGGATCAGCAGGAATGCCGCAGCAAGGAGCAGCAGGGGGATGGTCATGCCGCCGCCTCGGTATGTCGGGAGGGGGCGGCGCAGGTACTACAGGACGATCCGTCCATCGCTGGAGGGAGTCACTCCTCGGGTAGCAGGGGGCCTCTGAAGACCGGGGGGAACATCAGTGGCGGAGGCGCACGAAAACGCCTCCGCCAACAGATTAATCAAGACAGGGGCCTGTGCGGCAGGGTAGACAGCCCTGAGTCAGCCCTGATCTTGCTCGGGGTCGCCCGCGGAGCGCGCTTCGGTGAGCGCCCGCAGGGTGCGCGCGTCGTCGATGGCGCGCTGCTTGGAGATGCCGGGCTGGATGCCGAGCGCGGGCAGACTCGTCCCGTCGCTGAGGTCGAGGAACACCCAGGGGTCGCCCGAACGGAGGTTCACCCGGAGGATCTCCGCCCAGTCCAGACGCCTCTTGCTCGCGATGTTGACGACCGTGACCCCGGCCTCGTCGGCGACCACCTTCGGCCGGGACAGCAGCAGGAGCACGGACGACAGCAGCGCGCCGGTGAAGACGAAGCTGAGGCGTTCGCCCGGGCTGAGCTTCTCCAGGAGCAGCGAGATCGTCGTGATGACGACGAAGATCGCGGCGCTCGCCGAGACCAGCACGGCCCGGGTGCGGCCCGGCCGGAAAGTGACGGGCAGCGCGGGCAGGGCGGGCGGAACGGGTGCGGTGGGCGGATCCTGCATCGGCGTACGGTCCCTGTCGCTCACGGTGTCGGTCGCTTCCCGTGTCTCAGAGGCGGCAGGCGTGGATGGCCGTGGTCAGGATGGCGCGGGCGCCGATGTCGTAGAGGTCGTCCATGATCCGCTGGGCCTCCTTGGCGGGGACCATCGCTCGGACCGCGACCCAGCCCTCGTTGTGCAGCGGCGAGACGGTCGGCGACTCCAGACCGGGCGTCAGGGCGACGGCGTTCTCCAACTGCTCGACGCGGCAGTCGTAGTCCATCATCACGTACGTCCGGGCCACCAGGACGCCCTGGAGGCGGCGCAGGAACTGCTGGACCTTGGGCTCGTCGGCCTCCGCGCCGACCCGGCGGATGACGATCGCCTCGGACTTCATGATGGGCTCGCCGAACACCTCCAGGCCCGCGTTGCGCAGCGAGGTGCCGGTCTCGACGACGTCCGCGATGACCCCGGCGACACCGAGTTCGATCGCGGTCTCGACGGCGCCGTCGAGGTGGACGACGGAGGCGTCGACGCCGTGGTCGGCCAGGTGCTTGGCGACGATCCCCTCGTACGAGGTGGCCACGGTCAGGCCGGCCAGGTCCTCGATGCCCGCCGCGGTGCCGGGCTTGCCGGCGAAGCGGAAGGTGGAGCGGGCGAAGCCGAGCGGGAGGATCTCCTCCGCGCTGGCCCCGGAGTCGATGAGCAGGTCGCGGCCGGTGATGCCGATGTCGAGGCGGCCGGAGGAGACGTAGATCGCGATGTCGCGGGGGCGGAGGTAGAAGAACTCGACCTCGTTCTCCGGGTCGACGATGCGCAGTTCCTTGGACTCGCGGCGCTGCTGGTAGCCGGCCTCATGCAGCATGTCCGCCGCAGGTCCTGACAGGGAACCCTTGTTGGGGACGGCGATGCGCAGCATGAGGCAAGCTTCCTTCGTTTCGTACGGAACAGTGTGCGACTACGGCTTACAGGTGGGCGTACACGTCGTCCAGCGAGATTCCGCGGGCGACCATCATCACCTGGACGTGGTAGAGCAGCTGCGAGATCTCCTCGGCGGCTGCTTCCTTCCCCTCGTACTCGGCGGCCATCCAGACCTCGGCGGCCTCTTCTACGACCTTCTTGCCGATGGCATGGACACCCTTGCCGACCAGTTCCGCGGTGCGGGAGGTGGCGGGATCGCCCGTGGCGGCCTTGTGCTGGAGCTCGGTGAACAGCTCCTCGAACGTCTTATTGGACATGGTGAGGCCCACTTTACGCGTTGCGCCGACCGGCCTAACGCCACGGTTCGGATACTGAGCGGAGGGTGGCCGCCGTCGCCACGGCCGCCGTCACCGCCTCGTGCCCCTTGTCCTCGTTCGAGCCCGCGATGCCCGCACGGTCGAGGGCCTGTTCCTCGGTGTCGCAGGTCAGCACGCCCATGCCGATGGGGACGCCGGTGTCGACCGAGACCTGGGTGAGGCCCTGAGTGACGCCCTGGCACACGTACTCGAAGTGCGGGGTGCCGCCCCTGATGACGACGCCGAGCGCGACGATCGCGTCGTAGCCCCGCCCGGCCAGGACCTTGGCCACGACCGGGAGTTCCCAGCTGCCGGGGACCCTCAGCAGGGTCGGCTCGTCGATGCCCAGGTCGCGCAGGGCGCGCAGGGCGCCGTCCACCAGACCGTCCATCACCTTCTCGTGCCACTGGGCCGCGATGACGGCGACCCTGAAGTCACCCACATTGCTTACGGACAGCTCCGGTGCACCCTTGCCGCTCACGTCTCTCCTCTGAACCTTGAAAACCTGTCGTGCTGTTCTTACTGGTTGCCGCAGGGGGACACGGGGGTCGTGTCCAGCCAGGGCAGGTCGTGTCCCATCCGGTCCCGCTTGGTGCGCAGGTAGTGGAGGTTGTGCTCGCCCGCCTGTACGGGCATCGGCTCGCGGTCGGTGACCTCGATGCCGTGCCGGACGAGCGCGTCGGTCTTGTCGGGGTTGTTCGTCATCAGGCGCACGCTGCGGACGCCGAGGTCCTGGAGTATCTGCGCGCCGGCGCCGTAGTCCCGGGCATCGGCGGGCAGGCCAAGCTCCAGGTTGGCGTCGAGGGTGTCGCGGCCCTGCTCCTGAAGCTCGTACGCCCGGAGCTTGGACAGCAGTCCGATACCGCGCCCCTCGTGGCCGCGCAGGTAGACGACGACTCCCCTGCCCTCGTCCCGGATGCGTTCCAGGGAGGTCTGGAGCTGGGGGCCGCAGTCGCAGCGCAGGGAGTGGAAGACGTCGCCGGTGAGGCATTCGGAGTGGACGCGGACCAGGACGTCCTCGCCGTCGTCGGCGCGGACGTCGCCGTGGACGAGGGCGACGTGCTCGACGCCGTCGACGGTGGAGCGGTAGCCGTACGCCGTGAACGTGCCGAAGGCGGTGGGGAGCCGGGTCTCGGCCTCGCGGCGGACGGTGGGCTCGGCGCTCCTGCGGTAGGCGATCAGGTCCTCGATGGAGATGATCGTCAGGCCGTGCTTGCGGGCGAAGGGGATCAGCTCGGGCAGCCGCAGCATCCGGCCGTCCTCGCCGGCGATCTCGACGATCGCGCCGGCCGGGCGCAGCCCCGCGAGGCGGGCGAGGTCGACGGCGGCCTCGGTGTGGCCGTTGCGGACGAGCACGCCGCCGGGCCTGGCGCGCAGCGGGAAGATGTGGCCGGGGCGGACGAAGTCGTCGGCACCGGCGTCGCCGCCCGCGAGGAGCTGAAGCGTGGTGGCCCGGTCGGAGGCCGAGATACCGGTGCTCACACCGTGAACGGCCGATGCGTCGACCGACACTGTGAACGCGGTTTTCATCGACTCGGTGTTGTCGTCGACCATCTGCGGCAGCCGCAGCCGGTCCAGCTCGTCGCCCTCCATGGGGGCGCAGATGAGCCCGCGGCACTCGCTCATCATGAAGGCGACGATCTCGGGGGTCGCCTTCTCGGCGGCGATGACGAGGTCGCCCTCGTTCTCCCGGTCCTCGTCGTCGACGACCACGACCGGGCGGCCGGCGGCGATGTCCGCGATGGCCTGCTCGATCGGGTCGAGGGACCAGTCCTCGATGTTGTCGGTGCTGTAGAGGATGGGTGCCGTGCTCATGCGGGCGCTCCTTCCAGGACGGGCCGCGTGTCCTTGCGGGAGCGCAGCCACCAGTCGCGCATGCCCCACAGGACGAGCGCGCCGTAGATGACGTAGACGAAGCCGGAGAAGGCGTAGCCGTTGGCGAAGTTGAGGGGGACGCCGACGAGGTCGACGAGGAGCCAGGCGAACCAGAACTCGACCATGCCGCGCGCCTGGGCGTACATGGCGACGATGGTGCCGACGAAGATGTAGGCGTCCGGCCAGGGGTCCCAGGACAGGGTCGGGTAGGCCTTGAAGAGCAGGGCCACGGCGACCGTGCCGACGGCGGCGGCGCCGATCATGGCACCGCGCTCGCGCCAGGTGGCGAACCGCGGGGTGATGTGGCCGTCCCCGCCCTCGCCCTTGCGGCGGTTCCACTGCCACCAGCCGTAGCCGGCGACGAGCATGACGACGACCTGCTTGCCGGCGCTGCCGGTGAGGTGGCCGTAGAAGGCGCCGAAGAGGACCAGGCCCGACAGGAACTGGACGGGCCAGCTCAGGATGGAGCGCCGCCAGCCGAGGGCGAGGGCGATCAGGCCGAGGATGTTGCCGATCATGTCCGACCAGAGGATGTGCTGGTCGAGGAGGGTGAACGCCTCGGTGTTCAGCCAGTTCACTTCGCCGCCCCCTGTGGCCCGAGCAGCCGCTCGACGTACTTGGCGATGACGTCGACCTCGAGGTTGACCGGGTCGCCGGGCTGCTTGCGGCCGAGCGTGGTCAGGTCGAGGGTCGTGGGGATGAGGCTGACGGTGAAGTAGTCGGGGCCCGCGTCGACGACGGTGAGGCTGATGCCGTCGACGGTGATGGAGCCCTTCTCGACGACATAGCGGGTGAGGTCGGCGGGGAGCGAGACCTTGACGATCTCCCAGTTGTCGGACGGCTTGCGTTCGAGGACCGTGCCCGTGCCGTCGACGTGGCCCTGCACGATGTGGCCGCCGAGGCGGGCACCCAGGGCCATGGGGCGTTCGAGGTTGACGCGGGAGCCGACGGCGAGAACGCCCAGGCTGGAGCGGTCGAGGGTCTCCGCCATGACGTCGGCGGTGAACTCGTCACCCTCGTGCTCGACGACGGTGAGACACACGCCGTTGACGGCGATGGAGTCGCCGTGGCGGGCGCCTTCGGTGACTACGGGGCCACGGAGCCGGAAGCGTGAGGCATCGCCGAGGTTCTCGACGGCCGTGACTTCGCCCAGCTCTTCGACGATTCCGGTGAACACTTCCCGGGTCCTCCCTGCCTCTTCGGGCACGGACTCCGGGGCCTGTCGATGACGACAGCTGTGAACGAACGGGAACACCGGGAGCGACGCCGGACGCAGCTCGGCTCATGACCGAGCGGTACGGCGGCGCGCACGAATGCCCGCTCGCCGCGCACTGCCTCCCATCCGGACTTTAACCGTCGGTCCAGGAATTCCACCTGGTCAACCGGCCGCCAAAACGCTGAGCGGACGGGTCGCGGACTATAACCGCCGGTTCGGACTTTCACCGACCCCGGAGTGCGCTGCTTCTGTTACAGGCCAGTGTGCCACGCCGCATGGTGGTCCATGCGGGTGAGTTGTGTGGACTGGCTCACAAGCAGTGACGGGAATAAGTGGCGGGCGACAAGCGGCAGGTGAGGGGCGGGCGACCAGGCCACGCAATTGGTCCATACCTATTGACCGTCAAGGTCCGGACCTCCTACCGTCGGTGCCGGACCGGCGGCGGTGAAGATGGCCCTTGCCCGCCGCCGGGCCCCCATGCCTCACCTGGCCGAGGCCCCGAACAGCACGTCCTGGGCGCCCTCCCGCGCCGTCAGCAGCGCCCCGCGCAACACCGCTCCGCCGCCCAGCGCGCTCGCGTACACCTCCGCTGGGAGGGGCGACATCCGGGCGAGCCGTTCCTCGACACGGGCGGCGAGTACGTCTCCGCCCGCCCGGCCGATCTCACCGCCCAGCACCACACACCCCGGGTCGAGGACGGCGACGACGGACGCGGCCCCGATCGCGACGCGGTCGGCGAGGACGTCGAGGAAACGGGCGTGGGCCGGGGCCCCGGGGGTCGCGACGGCCGCCCGGACGAGGGCCGCCGCGCGGGGCTCATGGGCGTCGGCGTCGGCCACCACGCCCTCCGCGTTCGCCAGCCGGCCGATCGCCGCCGCCGAGGCGAGGGAGTGGAAGCCGCCCTCGCAGTCCGTCGCCGACGGCAGTTGCCCCGTCCCCGGCACCGGCAGGAAGCCGATCTCGCCGGTGCCGCCGGAGACCCCCCGACGCAGGGTGCCGTCGAGGACCACGGCCGCGCCGGTGCCGTGGCCGAGCCACAGCAGCACGAAGGTGTCCCGGTCGCGGGCGGCGCCGTCGCGCTGTTCGGCGAGGGCGGCGAGGTTGGTCTCGTTCTCGACGATCACGCGCGTCTCGGGAAGCCGTTCCTGGAGCGCGGCGACGAGTCTGCGGTGCCACTCGGGCAGGCCCGTGGAGTTCCGGAGTTCGCCGGTCGCCGGGTCGATCAGACCGGGGGCGCCGATCCCGACCGTGTGCAGCCGGTCGGCCCCGGCCTCCTTGGCGACCCGCTCGACGAGAGCGACCGCCTGTTCGACTGCGGGGCCGGTGCCGGTGTCGTCCCCGATGGGCACGGACGCCGCCGCGAGCACCTCGCCCAGCAGGTCGGCGACGACGACGGAGACACCTTCGGTACGGATGTCGAGAGCGGCCAGATGGGCGAGGTCGGCGACGATCCCGTACACCTTCGCGTTGGGTCCGCGCCGCTGCTCCCCCGACTCCCCCACGACCGCGATCAGGCCGGCGGCGGTGAGGCGTTCGACGAGGTCGGCGACCGTCGGGCGGGACAGGCCGGTGAGCTGCTTCAACCGCGCGGCCGTCAGCGGGCCCTCCTGCTGGAGCAGACGCAGGGCGAGCCGGTCGTTGATGGCCCGGGCGGTGCTCGGGGATGCGGGCATGCCGAGATCCTTCCAGATCGGCGGGGCCGTTCCCGGTGCGGACGGCCGATATCTCGCTATCTATCAGGCAGGGTTCCTGATAGTTTACGGCAGCGCGCGGCGGAGCCTCCGCGACGCAGCTCAGAGCACGGGCGGGGAGCCGATCCGGGGAGAGGCCGCAGAATGAGTTCAGTGCTGAACGAACGACACGAGGTGAAGCGCGCCCGGTACGCCGTGGCCGCCGTCTTCGCCGTGCACGGTGCCGTCACCGGCTCGTTCGCGACCCGTGTGCCGTGGATTCAGGACCATGCCTCGGTCAGCGCGGGCCAGTTGGGGCTGGCGCTGGCGTTCCCCGCGCTCGGCGCGTCCCTCGCGATGCCGCTCGCGGGCCGGATCAGCCACCGCTTGGGTGCCCGTACGGCGCTGCGCGTTCTGATCTCGCTCTGGACCCTGGCCCTGGTGCTGCCGTCCCTGGCCCCGAACCTCCCCACGCTCTGTCTCGCCCTGTTCGTCTACGGCGCCACGGCCGGTATGGGGGACGTGGCGATGAACGCGCTGGGCGTCGAGATCGAGAACCGGCTCGGCAAGTCGATCATGTCGGGGCTGCACGGCATGTGGAGCGCGGGCGCCCTGATCGGAGCGGCGGGTGGCACACTCGCCGCGCATCTCGGCTCGGACGCGCGCCTGCACCACGCGCTCGCGTCGGCGACCCTCACGCTGCTCGGCCTGACCGCCTGCCGCTGGGTGCTGGATCTGCGCCCGACCGAGGACGAGGAGCCGCCCCCGAGGTTCGCGCTGCCGCCCAGGTCGGCGCTGCTGATCGGCGCGATCGGGTTCTGCGCGGTGTTCGCGGAGGGAGCGAGCCTGGACTGGTCGGCGGTGTACCTACGGGACGAGCTGGGCACCTCGGACGGTCTCGCGGCGGCCTCCACGACCGGCTTCATGCTGACGATGGCGCTGGCCCGGCTCGTCGGCGACGCGGTCGTGAACCGCTTCGGCTCGGTACGCACGGTCCGCGCGAGCGGCGCCCTCGCCGTGGCCGGCGGTCTGCTCATCGTGGTCGCGGAGCATCCCGCCACGGCGATGACGGGCTTCGCGCTGCTCGGTCTCGGCATCGCCGTGGTCGTCCCGCTGTGCTTCGCGGCGGCGGGCCGCAGCGGCCCCAACCCCAGCCAGGCCATCGCGGGCGTCGCGACCATCACGTACACCTCGGGCCTGGTCGCCCCGAGCGCGATCGGGACACTGGCCCAGGCGACGAGCCTGGTGGTGTCGTTCGGGCTGGTCACCGTGCTGGCGTGCGGGCTCACCGGGTTCGCGGGAGTGCTGCGTACGGGTGACCGGGACCGCCCGAAGGTCGGGCCGGCCAGCGCGGCGGTGCCTGAGCGCAGGGCCTGAACGGACTGCTCCGGCGCGGACGCCGGACCGGCCGCCTGTCCGTCCAGATTCGTTCGGCTGCGGGTCGGTGGGGGCTGGTCGCGCAGTTCCCCGCGCCCCTGGGAGGGCGCTCCGCGCCCGTCCAACCCGCCCCGCCCGCCCTGAGCCCACTGACCAGCGCCCCGCGGTTCCGCGACCATGTCACTGACGTAGGTGCAGCTCAGCGTGCCAAGTCGTAGGCGTATGACGCCGTGAACGTGCCGGGGGTGCCCTTGCAGCCGTCCGATTCGCCCGGGAGTTTGACCCACAGGTAGGCGTCGATACGGGCCTCGCCCGTGTTCGTGGTCGGGGCGCGGCCGAGTTTTCGGCCGGCCGGGTCGCACCACTCGCCGTCGGGCGGGGCGCCGTTGCCGTTGCGGCTGGTGTCGATGACGGCGCCGAGGCCGGCGGGTCCGCCGAGGGCGTCGAGGACCTGTCGGTCGTACGCGATCTCGTCGGCCGTGGTGTGGAAGTTGGAGACGTTGCTGAAGACGCCGTCGGAGGACGCGGCCGAGGCGGCGCCCGCCTGGCGGAGCAGGGTCGCCTGTTTGGCGGGGGCGTTCCAGCCGGAGTGGCCGGCGTCGTAGTAGACGCGGGCGTTGGGGTTGGCGGCCTTGAGGACACGGCCCGCGCGGGCCAGTGAGGCGAAGCGGGCGGTGCGCTGGGCCGTGGAGAGGCAGTTGGCCAGGGCTATCGAGTCGGGCTCCAGGATCACGATGACCTCGTCGGAGCCGAGGCCCGCCGCGAAGGCGTCGATCCAGCCGTCGTACGCGGCGAGGTCGGGTGCGCCGCCCTGGGAGGCGCCGCCGCAGTCGCGGTCCGGGACGGCGTACGGCACCACCACCGGGACCCGGCCGGAGGCCGCCGCGCCCGAAGTGACCGCGCGGACCCGGGCGGCGATCGTCGAGGGCGAGTAGTCGGCGAACCAGACCGCGGCCGGACGGTCGGCGATCTCCGCCTCGATGACCGGGCGGCGCGGATCGTCGCGGTGGGCACGGACCCAGTCGAGAACCTGGGAGTCGGGGTGGCGGTAGAGGCGTACGGACGCGGGGGCGGGCGCCTGCTTCGCCTCGGGCTCCGTGCTCGCGGGACTCGTGGGCGAGGGCGTGCGGCTCGGTTTCCGTGTCTCCGTCGTACGGGCGGACGGGGACGGGGACTTCGAGGCGCTCGGCGTCGGCGAGGCCGACGACTCCGCGGGCAGCGGGGCGAGCAGCGGTGAGCTGCTCAGCTCGGGCCTGGCCTCGTCGGAGCCACCACCGCCGTCGTCGAGCGCGGACAGCAGCCCGGTGGCGGTGCCGACGGCGACGACCACCGAGGCGGCGGCGACCATGACGGAACGCCGGGCGGCGCGCCTGCGTTCGGCCCGGCGCGCGGCCAGGCGTTGGGCGCGCAAGCCTGACACGTACAGTTCCTCCTCCTCGGCCCGGGTGGGCGCGTTCCCCCGTTCTGGGGAAGCGTCCGGCCCGGCGGCACGTGCGCCAGCCTAGGACTGGGACCCTGCCCTCATGGTGCAATTGGAACAGTTCACCACACCCGTCGATCAGGTCGTCTCGCGGATGCGCGCGCTGGAGACACGGCTGCCGCCGCGCGACGGACTGGCGGTCTTCAACCGTGTCTACCTCGCCGTCACGGAGGCCTTCGACCGGCGTCTGGAGGCCGGTGCGTTCGCCGACGCGAAGGCCGCGATCACCCTGGACGTACGGTTCGCGGAGCGGTATCTGCGGGTCGCCGAGGACGACCACGCGCCCGCCTGCTGGCGCCCGTTGCTCCAGTTCCGCCACCATCCCGGCGTACGACCGCTACAGTTCGCACTTGCGGGCATCAATGCGCACATCGGGCACGATCTGGCGCTCGCCGTCGTGGACGCCTGTCGTACGCTCGACTGCGAACCGGCCGACCTGGAGGACGAGTTCGAGCGCGTGGGCGATCTACTCGTCTCGCTGGAGGAGCGCGTCCGCGAAGAGCTGATGCCGGGCCCCGACCTCCTCCAGATCGCCGATCCGCTCACCCACCTCCTCGGCGCCTGGAGCATGGAACGGGCCCGGGCCGCCACCTGGTCGGCGGCCCGCGCGCTCTGGGCGCTGCGCCGACTGCCCGATGTCACCGAGGAGTTCACCGACCGTCTCGACGCGGCGGTCGGCTTCGCCAGCCGCATGCTTCTCACGCCACTGCCGGACTGATCCGGCCACTCCTGCGCACGACCCCCGCCAGAACTAGATGAACGTTGTACGTTCGACGGCGACAGCGCCTCTTGCGAAGGAGCACGAGCATGGCCGTCCGCCTGGGTCTTGGTCTACCGCAAACACGCCAGTACGAGATCGGACGGGACGTGCCCGACGTGGCACGCACCGCCGAGCAGATCGGTTACGAGAGCCTCTGGGTGTTCGAACGCGCCCTGTTCCCGGAGCCCGCGACCCAGGGCCTGTACGGCATGGAGGGCGTCCCCTGGCCCGACGCGTACCGGAGTGTGTCCGAACCGCTGGTGACGCTGACGCTGGCCGCCGCGGCCACCGAGCGGGCCCGACTCGGCACCAGCGTACTCGTCGCCCCGTTGCACGGCCCCTTCCAACTGGCCCGCGCGCTGGGCACGTTGGACGCGGCGAGCGGCGGCCGGGTGGTGGCGGGCCTCGGCACGGGCTGGTCCCTCGACGAGTACGCCGCCGCCGGGGTGGCCCCGTTCGCGGAGCGCGGCCAGGTGCTGGACGAGGTCCTCGACGTGTGCCGGGCGGTCTGGGGCTCGGACCCGGTCCAGTACGACGGCCGGCTGACGAAGATCGCGTCGGCCTTGGTCGCCCCCAAGCCGGCCCGGCCGATACCGATATTCCTGCCCGCCCTCAGCAAGAAGTCCCTGACCCGGCTCGTCGAACGCGGCGACGGCTGGAACCCGGTCGCCATGGGCGCCGAGCAACTCGCCGCCCAGTGGCAGCAGGTGCGGGCCTTCGCCGCCGAGAAGGGTCGCACCAGGCCGATCGAGACGGCGGTGCGGGTGAACCTCACGTACACGGCGAAGGCGTACGACGGCGCCGACCGCCGACCCTTCCAGGGCAGCATCGACCAGATCGTGACGGACCTCGCCGCCCACGCCGGGATCGACGGCCTCGACGAGTTCTTCGTCGAGTTCGGCGACGCCCCGAGGGACGCCACCGAACTCAAGGACCTGGCCGCCGAGTTGTACGAGGCGGCACGGGCGGCCGGGATCTGATCAGCCCGATTCCCGTCAGTCCTCCGGGAGTTCGACGGGTGCGATCTCGTCGTAGACGTCACCGGGGCCGGGGTTGGTCGGGTCGGTGGTCCCGCCGAAGTGGTGCATGACGCCCCAGACCGCGTTCAGCGCGGTCTGGACGGCGCCCTCGGCCCAGCCGGCCGTCCAGGAGATGTCGTCACCGGCGAGGAAGATACCCCGCTTGTCGGCGGGCAGCCGGTCCTGCATGAAGTGCGTGAACAGGCGGCGCTGGTAGCGGTAGTGGCCGGGCAGGTTGGCCTTGAACGCGCCCATGAAATAGGGCTCGTTCTCCCAGGACACGGTGACGGGGCTACCGATGACGTGCTTGCGGATGTCGACGTTCGGATAGATCTCGCCGAGCGACTTCAGCATGACCTCCATCCGCTCGTTCGCGGACAACGGCAGCCACTTGAGGCTGTCGTCGCACCAGGTGTACGAGAGACAGATGACGGCCGGCTTGTCCGGACCGTCGTCGAGGAGGTAAGTCCCGCGTGTCATACGGTCGGTGAGCGTCATGGACATCAGGTCCCGCCCGGTGACGGGGTCCTTGTCGAGCCAGAAGGGCCGATCGACGGGCACGAAGAGCTTGCTGGACTCCATGTAGTGGGTGCGCTCGATGGCGGTCCAGTGGTCGATCGGGAAGAGCGAGTCGTCGCAGGCGATCTTCGAGAGCAGCATCCAGGACTGGGCGGTGAAGACGGCCGCCGGGTACGTACGGATGTCGCCGCCCGCGTCGGTGACGGTGATCCGGTTGCCGGCCGTACGGTGGAGACGGGTCACGGCCGGGCGCGGTACGCCGTTCACGTGCAGGGACGCGAGGGAGGTCCCGTAGGGCCAGTGGACGATCTTCCCGGGCTCGCGTTCCCAGAGCCGCAGGGGCAGTTGCTGGCTACCGCCCACGATCCCCCGGTGATGGTCGTCGGCCTCGGTGTAGACGACGCGCAGGATTTCGAGGATCGAGTTGGGAAAGTCGGTGTCCCAGCCACCTGTTCCGAACCCCACCTGGCCGAAGATCTCGCGGTGCCGGAAGGACTTGAAGGCCTCGGAGTCGCAGAGGAAGCCGTAGAAGGTCTGGTTGTCGAGCTTCTCGACGAGCCGGGCCCAGATCTCACGGATGCGCGGAACGTCGCGCTCGCGCAGCGCCCGGTTCATGTCGGAGAAGTCGGCACCCTCTTCGAGGCACGTGTTCCAGGCCTCGGCGACATCACGGTAGACCTGCGGCAGGTCGCCGACCGACTCGGCGTAGTGGGACTCGCCCTTGAGGTCGACGACGGTCGAAGGGGTGCACTCCGCAAGGGGGTTGGGGAACGGCCGGGTCTCCAGGTCCACCAGGTCGATGTAGCGCTGGAGGGCGGTGGAGGAGGGCGGGAAGCGCATCGCGCCCATCTCGGCGGTGAGGGAGGGATCGCAGCCGTCGAACCCGACGGTCCGCAGCCGCCCACCGATCTGATCGGCCTCGTACACGACGGGCTTGAGCCCCATCTTCATCAGCTCGTACGCGGCCACGATCCCCGACAGCCCGCCGCCGATGACGGCGACCTCGGTGCCGTGCTCGGTCGCGGGGATCTGCCCGAGCCCTGCCGGGTGGGCGAGGAAGTCGTCGTAGGCGTAGGGAAAGTCCGGCCCGAACATGGTGATCGGCGGCTGCTGCGCGTCGGCGTGCTGGACGGCGGTGGGCACCGTGGACGTCATGGGGTACGGACTCCTTGCGGGGTGAAGCAGGTGAAGGGGAGATTCGGGGGATTAAGGGGATTCAGGGGATTCAGACGAGGGAGCCGTAGAGCCCGGGGCGGCGGTCCTGGAGGTACGGGTTCGCCTCGCGGGAGGCGGCGAGGAGGACGGGGTCCACGTCGGCGAGGAGGAGTTCCTCACCGCGGCCGGCCCGGGTGCGGGCGACCCCGTCGGGTCCGGCGAGCGTGGAGAGACCGACGAAGTCGAACTCCCCTTCCTGGCCGACCCGGTTGACGTACGCGACGTACATCTGGTTCTCGAAGGCCCGCACCGGTACGACGGACTCGGCGACAAACTGGAACGGGTGCATCTGCGCCGTCGGGACCAGGAGGAGGTCGGTGCCGGCGAGGGCGTGGGCGCGGACGTTCTCCGGGAACTCGACGTCGTAGCAGATCATGAGGCCGACCCGGAGACCGTTCAGTTCGGCCTGTACGACGGGCTGCTCGCCCGGGGTGAAGTGGTCGCGTTCGAAGCAGCCGAAGAGGTGGGTCTTGCGGTAGTTGGCGAGACGGGTGCCGTCTGCGGAGATGAGCTGCGCGGAGTTGAAGACCTGGTCGGCGGCGCGCTCGGGGTAGCCGTAGGCGATCGCGAGGCCGTGGCGCGAGGCGATCTCGGCGACCGCGTCGGCGGAGTCGCCGTCGGCGGGCTCGGCGAGGCGGCCGATGTCGTCGCCGATGGCATATCCCGTGAGGAACATCTCCGGCGCGACGAGCAGCCCGGCGCCCGCTGCGGCGGCCCGGGCGGCGGTCTCGTCGAGCACCTTGAGGTTGCCGACGAGGGAGCCGGGGCGGCCGGAGCTCTGGAGCAGGGCGGTGCGCATGCGGGGTCCTTGCGGGTGCTGAACGTTTTCTGGGGGCCGAATAGACGGTACGGGTGGGGGGCTGGGCCGGACAAGGAGTGGCTGTTGCGCGTCGGTGAGCGAATCGTTGCGCGGGGAGGGTGCGGGGCAGCGATTCGTTGTTCTCGCCCCCGCCGCCCCTACCCGTTCCCATCCCTGGGGGCTGCCGCCCCCAGACCCCCGCTGTCGGCCTGAACGGCCTCGTCCTCAAACGCCGGACGGGCTGGGTGGTACCGGCCGCGGCTTGACCTTCAGCGCCGGGCCGGGCATTCCAGCCCGCCCGGCGTTTGAGGACAAGCACGTCCAGCGCACCTCCTCCCACCCACCCCGCCGCACCCCCACCCAGCCCGTCCGGCGTTTGAGGACGAGCGCGTTCAGCGCGACAAGGGGGGTCTGGGGGCGCAGCCCCCAGGGGACGGGAATGGGTAGGGGCGGCGGGGGCGAAGAAAAAGCGTCTAGCCGAGGCCGAATCTCGTCAGTACCGCCGCATGGTCCGAAGGCCAGCCATTGGCGGCCACCTCGGGCCACACCCGTATCGTGCCGCTCACGACCACCCGCGAATCCAGCACCCTCAACCCCCTCCCCCGATACAGCACGAAGTCGATCCGGTCCTGCGGCTCCGGCCGCCCGCTGCCGTCCTCGTGCTCGGCATGAATCGGCGACCAGGTGTGACCGGGGGAACCAACCGGATCCGGGTGGACCTCCCGGTACGAGTCGCGCAGACCCGCCTCCTCCGTCACCTTCGTCACCGGCCACTCCACCTCCGGCCAGTCCAGATGCGAGGGTGTGTTGAAGTCCCCGACGAGCACTACAGGTGTGGAGTCGGCGATCCGGCGCAGGATCTCCCGCATCTGCCCCAGCCGCACACCCTCATGGGCGATCAGCTCAGCCGCCGGAAGCCCGTCGAAGCGGGCCTCGTACGGCCCGTACGGCGCACAGTCGAGATGGGCGCTCCAGACATCCACCTCCAGCCCCGTCTCCAGCCTGATCCGTACGCCGGTTCCCCCGTAGAAGCCGACGTCCGGGTCACCGAGCCGGGCGGTGATCGGGTAGCGGCTGATGACACCGAGGTTCGGGCCCGCCTGATGGTGGTGCCAGCCGAGCGCCTCGGCGAGTTCCGCCGCCGAGTTCCCGTACGTCTCCTGGAGACCGACCACGTCGGCGCCCGTCTCGGCGATCACCTTGAGCTGCTTCTCCCGGTGGTCGTCGACCTTCGTGCCGCCGTACCAGAGGTTCCAGCTCATCACCCGGAGTTCACGGGTGACCATGGCACCGAGCTGTGCCACGGTCACCCCGGCCAGGCTCGGCAACACCGTTCGGCCGGGCACCGCCTCGATCGGCGCGAGCGACGGCACGGCGAGCACCGCGCAGCCCGCCGCCTCGGCCGAGGTGACACCGGTCTCGGTGTCCTCGACGGCCACGCAGGCGGCCGGGTCGACCCCCAGGGCGCGGCAGGCGGCGAGGTACGGATCGGGGGCGGGCTTGGTGTGCTCGGTGTCGTCGGCGGTGACCGAGACCGCGAAGCGGGTGGCGCCGAGTGCCTCCAGCACCGTGTCGGCGACGGCCCGGGGCGAGGCGGTCACCAGGGCCGTGGGGACACCGGCCCGGGCGAGCGCGTCGAGCAGGTCGAGCGCGCCGGGGCGGGGCACGATGCCGGTGCGGACACGGGCCGCGAACTCCCGGTGCAGTTCGGCGGCGAGCTGCCCGACCGCCGTGCCCGTGGCGGCGGCCAGCCAGTCGGCCGTGTGCTCGACGGGCCGGCCGAGCACCTCCGGCTGGTCCGCCTCGGTCAGCGGCCTCCCGGCGACCTGCTCCACCGCCTCCCACCACAGCCGCTCGGTGTCGACGAGCGTGCCGTCCATGTCGAACAGGACGGCCTGGAGCGGAGGTTGGGGCAGGTGGGGGGTGTCGGGAGTACGGGGGATGTGGGGGGTCACGTTTCTCTCTCTGATGGACTCACTCGACTCACGGACGGTTCGCGCGCTCGGCCACCAGCACCGGCCGCTCCGGCAGCGACACCCGTACGGCGGCTCCGGCGCCCAGCGTGGCGGCCTCGTGCGCGGGCAGGTCGGCCTTCACCTCGGTGCCGTCCACGAGCCGTACGGTGATCCGGGTGACCGCGCCGAGGAACGCCGTGGCCACGACGCGTGCGTCACCCGCCGTATCGGCCTCCACCCGTACCGCCTCGGGCCGGACCAGCACATCGACCTCGACGGCGTCCGGCGCCGCGCCGTCGACCGGGAGCCGCTGTCCGAGCACCTCGACCGACTCCCCGGACAGCCGTCCCGGAATCCGGCTCATCGTGCCGACGAACTCGGCGACGAACGCGGTGGCGGGTCGGCCGTACAACTCGGCGGGAGCGGCGCACTGTTCGAGTCGCCCGCCGCGCATCACCGCGACCCGGTCGGCCATGGACAGGGCCTCCTCCTGATCGTGCGTCACGAACAGGGTGGTGATGCCGAGTTCCTGTTGCAGCCGGCGGATCTCCTCGCGGAGAGTCAGGCGGACCTTGGCGTCGAGCGCCGACAGCGGCTCGTCGAGGAGGAGTACGCGTGGCCGCAGGGCGAGTGCGCGGGCCAGGGCGACGCGCTGCTGCTGGCCGCCGGAGAGCTGGTGCGGGAACCGCTCGCCCTTGTCGGCGAGGCCCACGAGGTCGAGCAACTCGGCGGCACGGGCCCGCCGTTCGGACGTACGCACCTTGCGCATCCGCAGTCCGAAGGCCACGTTGTCGAGGGCGCTGAGGTGCGGGAAGAGGCTGTACGACTGGAAGACCATCCCGGCGTCCCGGCGGTGGGCCGGGACCTGGGTGACGTCCTCCCCGTCGACCAACACCTCGCCGGAGTCGGGGTGTTCGAACCCGGCGAGCATGCGCAGCGCGGTGGTCTTGCCACAGCCGGACGGGCCGAGCAGCGCGAGCAGCTCCCCCGGCCGGACGTCCAGGTCGAGTCCGTCGAGGGCGACGGTCGGGCCGAACTCCCGGCGCAGGCCCCGGAATTCGACGGTGGCGGCCTTGTCGAGCGTCATGTGGTTCATCCCTTGGCGGCGGCGGTTCGGGAACGCCCGCCGAGCCCGGCGAGCGCGAGGAGGAGGGCCCAGGTGACGAGCAGGCTGAGCACGGAGACGGCGACGGACAGCTGGGCCTGCGAGCCGCCGACGCTGTAGATCCACACGGCGAACGGCTGGAAGCCGAGGATCTGGGCCACCGTGAACTCGCCCAGCACCAGGGCAAGCGTGAGGAAGGAGGCGTTGAGCAGCGCCCCGCGCAGGTTGGGCAGTACGGCCGTCACCAGCGCCTGCACCGGGCTCGCACCGCAGCTGCGGGCGGCCTCGACCAGGGTGCGGACGTCGATCGCGCGCAGCCCGGCGTCCAGCGAGCGATGGACGAAGGGCAGCGCCATCACGACGTACGCGAGGACCAGGACGACCGGGAAGTCGGGGTTCTGGATGGCGACGAAGGTCTGGAACAGGGGCGTACGGGAGAGGTGCTCGGGTCCCCACTTCAACACTGTCGAGATCCCTGCCACGAACGCGATCGGCGGGACCACCAGCGGCAGCGAGCAGATCACCTCGACGACCGGTCGCAGCCGGGGTGCGCCGAGCCGCAGGGCGACCATCGCGGGCACCATCAGCAGCAGGACCACGGCGATGGTGGCGGCGGCCAGTTCGAGGGAGAGCAGCAGGCCGGTCAGGAAGCCGTCGGCGCCGACGATCTCGCCGTACGCGTCGAAGGTGATGCCCTCGCCCGGTACGTCGACCGTGAAGAGCACGGACGCGGCGAGCGGGACCAGGAAGTACAGCGCGGCGCCGGCGAGGACGAGCCAGCGCCACGCGTTCAGGCGAGCCATCGCGCGCTCCTCCTTTGCAGGGGCAGGTACACGGCCATGACCAGGCCCGCGATCAGGACCATGTCGAGGCTGAGGGCCAGCGCCACGTTCTCCTGGCCGACCAGCACGTTGCCGGAGATGGCGTCGGCGATCTGGAGGGTGACCAGCGGGACCGAACTGCCCACCATGGCCGCGGCGGTGGCGTACGCGGCGAAGGCGCTGCCGAAGAGCAGCACGAACCCGCCGAGCAGCGAGGGCAGCAGTACGGGCAGGGCGACGTGCTGCCAGTACTGGACGTTGGTGGCCCCGTTGTTCTGCGCGGCCTCGCGCCACTGGGAGCGGAGTCCGTCGAGCGCGGGCGTGATCGTGAGGACCATCAGCGGGATGAGGAAGTAGAGGTAGACGATCACCAGTCCCCAGAAGCTGTAGAGGCTCCAGCCCTTGTCCGTCAGCCCCAGGTGCCGGGTCAGCACACCGGAGTTGCCGAGCGTGGCGACGAACGCGAAGGCCAGCGGCACCCCGCCGAAGTTGGCGAGGACCCCGGAGGCGGTGAGGACGGCCTCGCGCAGCGCCCGGAACCGCGAGGTCACCACGGCCTGGGCGAGCAGCAGTCCGAGGACGGTCGCGAGGAGCGCCGACACGGCGGACAGCTTGACGCTGCCGAGCAGCGCGGTGAGATAGGCGCCCTGGAGGGAGTCGGTCAGATTGGCCGTGGTGTACGAAGTGACGCCGGTGGCCTGGTTCTTGACCGTGAAGGCGCCGTTCAGCATGGCCAGGGCGGGCACCCCGAAGGCGACCGCGACGAAGGCGAGCAGCGGGAGTACGGCGAGCCAGCCGGGGGCGCGGCGCCGCCGCTTCAGGGAAGCGGCGGGCGCCACGTCGACCCGCGTGAGGGTGGCGGTCATCCGGAGACGGCCTTGCCCCAGCCCTCGGCCAGCACGGTCTTGGCCTGGGCCTGCTGGGCCTCGGTCGGGAAGGCGGGCGTGCCGGAGACCTCCGGGAGCGCGGCGGCGGCGGTCTTGTCGATCGTGCCTGCCTTCTCCATGGCGGTCATCAGGACCGGGCGGGCGAAGCCCTTGAGCCACAGGTTCTGGCCTTCGGCGCTGTAGAGGTACTCCTGCCACAGGCGGGCGGCGGCCGGGTGCGGGGCGTCCTTGTTGATGGCCTGGGAGTAGTACTGGGAGAACTTGCCGTCCTCCGGGACCGAGACCTGCCAGTCGAGGCCCTTGGACTTGAACTCCTCGGCGTACCCGGCGTTGAGGTAGTCCCAGTCGATGCTGATCGGCGTCTCGCCCTTCTCGACGGTGGCCGGCGTCGACTCGACGGGCGTGTAGTTGCCGTTCTTCTTCAGCTTGGCGAAGAAGTCGAGGCCGGGCTGGATGTCGTCGAAGGAGCCGCCACTCGCGAGAGAGGCCGCGTACACCCCGCCGAACGCCGAACCGGACTTGGTGGGGTTGCCGTTGAGGGCGACCTGCCCCTTGTACTGCGGCTTGAGCAGATCGGCGAAGGTGGTGGGGCAGGACTTCACACGCTTGGCATCGCACCCGATGGAGATGTAGCCGCCGTAGTCGTTGAACCACTGCCCTTCCGGGTCCTTCTGCCCCTCGGGAATGTCGGCGAAGGAGGCGACCTTGTAGGGCGCGAGCAGCCCCTGCTGGGCGGCGCTCAGCGCGAACGAGCTGCCGAGGTCGAGCACGTCGGGAGCCCGGTCCTGCCCCTTGCGCGAGGTGACGGCGTTGATCTCGTCCTGGCTCGATCCGTCGGGGCTCTCCACCTCGATCTTGATGCCGTACTTCTTCTGGAAACCGTCGATCAGGGCGCCGTAGTTGGCCCAGTCGCGGGGCAGGGCGATGGCGTGCAGCGTGCCCTCCTTCTTGGCGGCGGTGACCAGCTTGTCCAGGCCGCCGAAGTCGGCGGCGGAGGTCGCGGTGGCGGCACTCCTGCCGTCCGCGGTGGTCGACGTGTCGTCGGGGGCCGCGCCGCAGGCGCTCAGGGCGAGCGCGGCGACGACGGCGAGGGCGCCGCCGCGGACGGCTGTTCTCGGCAGGGACACGATCACGGTCTCTCCAGGGGTGCGCACGAGGGGTGAGGTAGTGCGGAGAACTTGTCTGAACAAGTTGGCCTCAGTACGCCCTCCGCTGGTATCGCGCTCGTAAACTCTGGCGAAACGCTGACCGCTGATTCCCTGCACAATCCAGACACGCCTGGACGACTCCTGGATGTCGATTAGGCTGCTCACGCTGTGCACAGCGAGAAACCCAGAGGGGAAGCATGACGGCGCGACACGAGGAGATCGCCGACGAGCTGCGCCGGGCGATCGACCGCGAGCAGTACACGGTCGGCAGCCGTCTGCCCCCGGAGACGGAACTCGCCGCGCACTACGGCGTGGCTCGCGGCACGATCCGCCAGGCGGTCGCGGCCCTGACGGCCGAGGGGCTGATCGGCTCTCGTCAGGGCGCCCGCCGCGTGGTCCTGGCCAGCCGCCGCAGCCAGACCTTCGAGGAGCTGCGCAGTTTCGCCCAGTGGGCCCGCGCGATGGGCCGCGAGGCAACGGGCCGGGTGGTGCACCAGGAGTACCGCCCGGCGACGACGGAGGACGCGATCCGCCTCCAACTCCGCGAGGAGACCCCGGTGTTGCACGTCCTGCGGGTACGCGGCCTGGACGGCGAACCGGTCCTCCTGGAACGCACGGTGTACGCCGACTGGATCGCCCCGTCCGTGGAACCCATCGAACCGGACTGCCCCTCGGTCACCCAACGCCTCTTCGAGGACACGGGTCTGGTCTTCGCATACGGCGAACACGTCATCGACGCGGTGGCGGCCGGCGCCCAGGACGCCGAACTCCTCGACATCCGCCGCACGAGCCCCCTCCTACGGGTCCGCCGAGTGACAACAACGCGCGAGGGCCGCCCGGTGGAATGGTCCGACGACCGCTACAGAGGCGACGCGGTGAGCTTCAGCGTCCACAACTCGACCGCGAACAACGCCCTGGCGAGAAGCGCCCCAAAGGGGCGCGGGGAACTGCGCGACAAGCCACAGCGAACCCGCACCCGCCACCAGACCCCCGAGGCACCTAAGTAGGCGACCCAGAGGAAAACCTCCGCAGCAAGGGCGACAGCACCAGCACGGACTTCGTCCGCTCGACAAACGGCTCCCCGGCGATACGCTCCAGCACCCGCTCGAAGTGCCGCATGTCCGAGGCAAAAACCTGCACCACCGCATCCGCCTCCCCGGTAACGGTGGACGCGGCCACCACCTCCTGATACCGCTCAAGCCCCCGCTGGATCGTCTCCGGCGACGTGTTCCGCCGGCAGAAGATCTCGACGAACCCCTCCGTCTTCCACCCCAGCGCCGCCGGATCCACCCGCACGGTGAACCCGGTGATCGCCCCGCTCTCCCGCAACCGGTCCACACGCCGTTTCACGGCGGGCGCCGACAGACCGACCAGTTGCCCGATGTCCGCGTAGGAGCGGCGGGCGTCCTCGGCGAGGGCGTGCACGATGCGTTCGTCGAGATCGTTCAGCACGGCGGGTTCATCACTCTTCAGATGGTGCGGGCACTTCGAATCGGGGGCGGCGGTAGCCGTAAAGGAAGTAGAACACGAGCCCGGCCTGGAGCCACTCGGTCGAGTGAAGACACCGAGAGCGGCGAACCCAATGCCGACGGCCGCGCGTGTTGGCGTACGGATACGGCCGGACGGCCTCGGCCGGGGAGGAGCACGATTTTGCCGCGGCAGACACCCGAGTCGTTGTTCATGGGCAGAGCGGAAGAACTGGGGAAGCTGGGAAACCGGCTGGACGCGGCGGCCGGAGGCGAACCTCAGGTCGTCCTCGTCGACGGTCCCGCCGGGATCGGCAAGACCTCACTGGCACGGCGCTTCCTGTCCGGTGCCGCCGCCGACTGCCGGGTCGTGAAGGCCGGCGGCGACGAACTCGAGACGGAACTCGCGTACGGGCTCGTCGCACAGCTGGTGCCGCAGCTGCCCGCCGCGGCCGAGGCGTTGCGGGAGCCGGCCCTCGGCACACCCCACAGCCCCGCCGCACAGGACCCGATCGCAGTCGGCGCCCTGTTGCTCGACGCCCTGGGCCAGCTCCAGGGGCGAGCGCCGGTCGTCCTGCTGATCGACGACGTCCACTGGGCGGACACACCCTCGCTGCACGCACTCACCTTCGTGCTGCGGCGGCTGCGCAAGGACCGGGTGCTGGCGCTGCTGGTGACGCGTGACGTGAACGATCCCCGGCTCCCGCAGGGGCTGCACCGCATCCTCCACGACGAGGCAACGCTCCAGCTGACGCTGGAGGGCCTCGGCCTCTCGGACATCGTCGCGCTCCACGCGGCCCTGGGCTCGTCTGCCCTGTCCCGTCGGGCGGTCGCCCGGCTGCGGGAGCACACGCACGGCAACCCGTTGCACACGAGGGCGCTCCTACAGCAGTTTCCCGCGGACGTCCTCGACGGCAACGCCGTCCTGCCCGCCCCTCGCCGATACGAGCGGCTGGTCACGGCGCAGCTGGCGCGGTGCAGCCCTCCGACGCGCGACCTGGTCGAGGCCGCCAGTGTCCTCGGCATGTCCAGCCCCTTGCACCAGGCCGCCGAGGTGGGCGCCGTGCCGGACTCGCTGGGCGCGCTGGCGGAGGCGATGAGACACGAGCTGTTGGAGGAGGATCCCGCCGGTGCCATGCTCAGGGTCGCCTTCCCGCATCCGTTGTTGCGGGCGGCCGTGTACCGGGGGCTGGATCCCGCCGAGCGCTCCCGCCTGCACCAGCTGGCGGCGGCCCGCTCGGACGACCGGTACGCCGCGCTCCAGCACCGGGTGCACGCCGCCGTCGCACCGGACGGGGACCTCGCCGGGGAACTCGTGCGTCTCGCGGCACGGCAGGCGGAGACAGGTGCCTGGGCGGCGGCCGCGGCCGCGTCGACGACCGCTGCCCGGCTGTCCACGCAGGTCGGCCTGCGCGAGCGCTGTCTGATCCAGGCCGTCGAGTACCGGCTGCTCGCCGGTGATGTCAGCCAGGCCGCCGAACTCGAACCGACGATCCATGCCATGCCGCCCGACGCCGAACAGCAGTACGTCCTGGGCCATCTCGCCCTCACCACGGGGCGGCTGGACGAAGCACGGCGAAGGCTCGCCGCCTGCTGGGAGAGCGGCGACGCGACCACGGAAGCCGAGACCCTGCGCAAGGCCGCCGAGCAGATGGCCTGGCTCTGCCTCATCCAGGGCGACGCGCCGAGCATCGTCGGCTGGGCGCGACGCGGGCTCGGTCTCCCACCGGCGAAGCGGTCGTCCTTCCTGCGTGACTCCCTCGCCATCGGGCTGGCGATCTCCGGCGACTACGACGAAGGCATGCGGTCCCTCGACCGTCTCCCGCTCTCGGGGCCCCGCACCACCACGGAGCAACTGGACGGTCTGCTCGCGCGGGGCATGCTCCAGCTGTGGAACGGACAGTTGGGTGAGGCCCGCCGGGATCTGGAGGACACGTTCTCCTCGCACCGGCGCGGCGGGCTGCCGTACGCGGCTCTCGTGGCACTGGGCTTCCTCACCGACGCCGAGTACCGGGCCGGGCTGTGGGACGAGGCCGTCGCGCACGGCACCCAGGCCGTCTCGCTCGCCGAGGACACCGACCAGATATCCATCCTGGCGGTCGTCCACGCCTGTACGGCGTTCCCCCTGGCCGGCCGGGGCGACTTCGAGGCCGCCGAAGCCCACGCCAGGACAGCGATACGGCACGCCCAGGTACTCGGTGACGTCAATGACGCAGCCTTCGCCGCGACGGCACTCGCCCTCGTGCACAGCGGCCGCGGGGACGACGAGCGCGCGGTCGCCGAGCTGACGCCGTTCCTGAGCCCGGACATCGTTCACCGCAGCGGCCTCGACGAGGTCGGGATCGTCGCCTGGCGCCCCGTCCTGGCCGAATCCCTGACCCGCCTGGGGCGCACGGACGAGGCTCTCGACGTACTCGTCCCGTACGAGACCCGTGCGGCCGAGCGGCACCGTTGGCTGGAACAGGCGTCAGCCGCACGTTGCCGGGGCCTGCTGGAGGAGGCGTACGGCGACCAGGAGGCGGCCGACCGGGCGTTCCGGGCGGGGCTGCGCCACTGCGCGCGGGGAGAGCAGGGCGAGCGGGGAGAGCGCGGAGAACAGTGCTGGGAGGAAGCGCTGCTTCACTTCTCCTACGGCACGTTCCTGCGCCGCGTCGGCCGGCGCAGGAAGGCGGTGGCCGAACTACAGGCCGCGCACCGGACCTTCCTCCGTCTGCGGGCCGCACCGTATCTCGAACGGTGCGCCCGTGAGCTGGCGGGCTGCGGCCGTCCGACAGCACGCCCCGGCGCCCGTCATGCCGGGCTCACCGCGCAGGAGCTGACCGTCGCCAGGCTCGCCATGCGGGGTCTGTCGAACCGGGGCATCGCGCAAGAGCTGGTCCTCAGCGTCAAGACGATCGAGTACCACCTCGCCAACGCCTACGCGAAACTCGGCATCACCTCACGGACGGGGCTGTTCGGGAAGCTGGGCGACGAGACCTGACACCGGTTCCGCAGCACCCCAGGGCTGAACCCCCGGGTTTTCACCGGGGTGCCCGCAGCCGTTCCTCCGTAGCGTGCGGAGCAGACGAAAACCGCGCCGAACAGGGCGGTTCCGATCTGTAGGGGGGATCGTGCGACTTTCTGTGCCGGTCCCGGCATCCAGGTTCTTCGGTGCCTTGATGCTGGGCCTGACCCTTGTGGCGACCAGTGGTTGCTCCTCACCGGAGAACACCGCGGACACCACCCTGGAAACCGCCCTGAAAACAACCGTGGAGACCACGCAGGCCGCCGAGCCCCTGATGGAGTGGTCCGTTCCCGACAGCGTGGTGGGCGTCTGGTGCGGCGGTGCGAACGACACCCCGGACGGCCACTGGACGTACGTCTTCACCTCGGAGGGCGCAGTCGAGGCGAGGAACACGACCAGCGGCTTCGCCGGACACGTCATCACCCAGGGAGACGTCATGACCTTCCATGTGGACGGGAGCGACCCCTGGCAGTCGTCATGGGCCGTGGGCTACGAGGAGGCACTCGGCGTCAGCCTTCTCTACCTCGACGGGTACAGCTACTACCCCGGATCCTGCGACTCCTAGATCGACGGCGCGGGAACGCCGCCGCGAACGGCCTCTGTTGTCCGACGGGGGTGGACAACAGGGGCCGTGGGCGAGGGAGTCGGCTCAGCTCCAGCTGGCGTGGAGCGGCTTGCCCTCCGCGTAGCCGGCCGCGCTCTGGATGCCGACGATGGCCTTCTGGGCGAACTCCTCAAGGGAGTTGGCGCCGGCGTAGGTGCAGGAGGAGCGGACGCCCGCGATGATCGAGTCGATCAGGTCCTCGACGCCCGGCCGGGCCGGGTCGAGGAACATCCGGGACGTCGAGATGCCCTCCTCGAACAGCGCCTTGCGGGCCCGGTCGTACGCCGACTCCTCCGACGTACGGTTGCGCACCGCACGCGCGGACGCCATGCCGAACGACTCCTTGTACGCGCGCCCCTGGGCGTCGTGCTGGAGGTCGCCCGGGGACTCGTACGTCCCCGCGAACCAGGAGCCGACCATGACGTTGGACGCACCGGCGGCCAGCGCCATCGCGACGTCACGGGGGTGGCGTACACCGCCGTCCGCCCAGACGTGCTTGCCGTACTTCTTCGCCTCGGCCGCGCACTCCAGGACCGCCGAGAACTGCGGGCGGCCCACGCCCGTCATCATCCGGGTGGTGCACATGGCGCCCGGTCCGACGCCGACCTTGATGATGTCGGCGCCCGCCTCGATCAGGTCCTGGACGCCCTCGGCGGCGACGATGTTGCCGGCCGCGATCGGGACGTGCGGGTCGAGGTCACGGACCAGCTTGATGGCGCTGAGCATCGACTCCTGGTGGCCGTGCGCGGTGTCGATGACGAGGGTGTCGACGCCCGCGTCGAGCAGCTGCTGCGCCTTTCCGGCCACATCACCGTTGATGCCGACGGCGGCGGCGATCCGCAGACGCCCGTTCGCATCCGTGGCCGGTGTGTAGAGGGTGGCACGCAGAGCGCCCTTGCGGGTGAGGATTCCGGCGAGCTTGCCGTCGGCGTCGACGGCGGGCGCGTACCGGCGGTTGGCGGCGTCGAGGCGGTTGAAGGCCTCGCGCGGGTCGATGTCGGCGTCGAGGAGCAGCAGGTCCTTCGACATGACCTCGGAGAGCTGGGTGAAGCGGTCCACACCGGACAGGTCGGTGTCGGTGACCACACCGACCGGCCGCTGCTCGGCATCGACGACGACACCCGCGTTGTGCGCCCGCTTGGGCAGCAGGGCGAGGGCGTCGGCGACGGTCTGGTGGGGGGCCAGCACGATCGGCGTGTCCAGCACGAGGTGACGGCTCTTCACCCAGGAGATGACGTCGGTGACGACCTCGATCGGGATGTCCTGCGGGATGACGACGAGCCCGCCGCGCCGTGCGACCGTCTCGGCCATCCGGCGCCCCGCGATGGCGGTCATGTTGGCGACGACCAGCGGGATCGTCGTACCCGAACCGTCCGGGGAGCTGAGGTCCACACCCTGCCGGGAGCCTACGGAGGAGCGGCTCGGGACCATGAACACGTCGTCGTACGTCAGGTCGTAGGGGGGCTGGATGTCGTTGAGGAAACGCACGTGCTGCACATCCCGGTCGATCAGAGGTGGCCCCCGGACAGGACAGCCAGGGGGAAGAGCACGTACCTCATTGTCCCATGCCGGTGACCTGAAACCGCCTGGTCGGATCGTCCAGACGGCTCGTGGGACCGCTCGTGCCATCCCACCAAGGGGTCAGGTCGTCCCACCAAGGGGTCATCCCGCCGAGGGCTTGTTCAGCCGAGCACCATCACCACCGCCAGCCCCGTCTCCGTCTCCCGCCAGGTCGCGGCGGCGTCGGCGAAGATCTCCTGGAGCGTCGTCCACTCCTCGGGCCGGGCCGCCGCGTACGCCTGCCAGTTCCGGACGAGGACGAGCCGGCCGCGGGTCGCGGGCCACCACGCCAGGTCGCCGAGGCAGTCCGCGAGGGCGTCCCAGTTCGCGCCGAACCAGTCCGGGAACCGCAGCGCGGTGGCGCAGGCGGTCATCAGCCCGGCCTTGTCCGTGACGTCGGCGAGGTCGAGGTCGGCGGTCTCCCAGCCGGCCTCGCGGGCGGCTTCGAGCGCGCCCTCGGCCGGCAGGGCGGCGGGCCAGGACAGGACACCGGCGGGCGCGCTGCCAGCGAGCACCGGAACCAGCGGATGGTCGGTCATCTCAGTACCGCCATGACGGGTCGCGAAGGGTCGGAGTGATCATCGCTGTAGTAGATCGCACGCCCCGCCACATGACAACGACAAGCCGGGCGGCGGCCTCCCAACAGGACACCTTGATCGGCTGGTCGTTCAATGAGAGTGACCAGCCTGTCTCCGGCGGGAGCCGCGCATGTCATCGCCGACAGAAATGCCAGCAGCATCGGGGAACCGTAAGGACACCCGTGGACGGCTGCGCCGACTGGGCGAGTGGTGTGCCCGGCACTTCGTGATCGTCATCGTGGCCTGGCTGGTGGTGCTCGCCGCGCTCCAGGTGCTCAACCGTTCCTTCGGCGGTGACTACTCCGACAACTTCTCGCTGTCCGGGGTCCAGTCGCAGGAGGGCCTGGACGTACTGAAGAAGCACGATCCGGCGGCCGGCGGATACGGCAGCCAGATCGTGCTGCGGGACACGTCCAAACCGCTGACCTCCTACTCCTCGCAGATGTCCCAGACGGTCACCGACCTCCAGAAACTCCCGCACGTCCTGTCCGTCCAGAACCCGCTGCCACCGCCGGGATCACAGCCCAGCACCAGCAAGCAGACCGTCGGCCCGCTGTCCAGCGACGCGAAGACCGGCTACATCACCATCCGTTTCGACGTCCAGCCCTCCACCCTCCAGGACGACTACCTCGACGGTGTCGACAAGTCGGTGCAGTCGCTGCGGTCGGCCGGAGTGCAGGTCGAGTACGGCGGTCCGCTGGGCGAGCTGGCCAGGCCCGCCGCCGACGACCGGGTGAGTGAGCTGATCGGGTTCGCGGTGGCGATCGTCGTCCTGCTGGTCGGCTTCGGCAGTGTGCTCGCCGCCGGCCTCCCCCTGCTGACCGCGCTGATGAGTGTGATCGGGGGCCTCGCCTGCCTCGGGCTGCTCGCCTCGGCGTTCACCTTCGCCACGGTCTCCCCCACGCTGGCCACGATGATCGGCCTCGGCGTGGGCATCGACTACGCGCTGTTCCTGATCACCCGGCACCGGCAGAACCTGATGAACGGCGACGATCCGGTACGGGCGGCGGGCCGGGCCACCGCCACCAGCGGGCGGGCCGTCCTGGTCTCCGGGTGCACGGTGATCGTCGCGCTGGCCGGGCTGTCCGTCTCCGGGGTGTCCTTCATCGGCCTGCTGGGCGTGGCCGCCGCCGTGACGGTGGTCTCCGCGGTCGCGGGCGCCCTGACCCTGGTCCCGGCACTGCTGGGGCTCATCGGCCGCCGTATCGATCGCTACCGGGTACGGCGCCCGATCGCCGAGGCCGCCACCGACGACGTCGAGGGACACGGCACCTGGCACCGCTACGCGCAGCGCGTCGAACGGCGCCCCTGGTGGTTCCTGGCCGGCGGAGTCGTGACCGTGCTGGTCCTCGCGATCCCGGTGCTGTCCATCCAGCTCGGCCACATCGGCGACGGCGCCGACCCGAAGTCGTTCACGGACCGGCGGGCGTACGACATCATGGCGCAGTCGTTCGGGCCCGGCTCCAACGGCCCGCTGACGATCGTCATCGACCAGACGAAGGTGCCCTCCGACCAGCGCTCCGACCTCGCCTCGAAGGCGGGCAAGGCACTGACGGACGTACCGGGCGCAGCGACCACGACTCCGCTCACCGCGACGAAGGACGGCGACGTCCTGGTCGGCACGGTCTACTCCAAGGAGTCGCCGCAGAGCGAGACCACCACCGACCTGACCAACCGCCTCGTCGACACGACCCTGCCCGAGGCCGTCTCCGGAACGGCGGCGCACGGCTACGTCACCGGCACGACCGCCGCCCAGGTCGACTTCCGTGACATCGTCGCGAGCCGCCTCCCGCTGATCATCGGCGTGGTCGTCGCCCTCGCCTTCCTGATCATCCTGACCGTCTTCCGGGGCCTGCTGGTGGCGCTGAAAGCAGCCGCGCTCAACGTCCTGTCGATCGCGGCCTCGTACGGCGTCGTCGTGGCCGTCTTCCAGTGGGGCTGGGGCGGGCCCGCGCTGGGTGTGAACGGCAAGGTGCCCATCGAGAGCTATGTGCCGATGATGATGTTCGCGATCATCTTCGGGCTCAGCATGGACTACGAGATCTTCCTGCTCTCCAGAGTCCACGAGGCCTGGCTGCGCACCGGCAACGCAAAGGCCTCCGTCGCCCACGCCCTGGAGATCACCGCCCGGGTGATCACCTGCGCCGCCCTGATCATGGTGAGCGTCTTCGCCGCGTTCATCGTCAGCGACAACGTCGTGGTGAAGATGCTCGGCCTGGGGCTCGCCGTGAGTGTGCTGATCGACGCGACGGTCGTACGTCTGCTGCTGGTGCCGGCGGTCATGACGCTGCTGGGCAGACACGCCTGGTGGACCCCCGGCTGGCTCGACCGGATACTGCCGCACGTGGACCCGGAGGGCGAGGAGCGCGACTGAAAGCGCCCCCTGGGACTGAACAGAGCGGTGCCCGGGCTCCGCGAAGGGAACCCGGGCACCGGATCGTCAGGTCACCTGATCGTCAGATCCCGTCCGGGTCCGCCCTGTTGAGCGACGGCTTCGGCGTCGGGCCCGCCGTCAGCAGATAGTCCGCGGCCGAGGTGTCCGTCACCAGGCTGGTGACCAGCCCGGAACGCAGCACCGCGTCGATCGCGGGAGCCTTGCGCTGCCCGCCCGCGATGGCGACGACCTCGGGAACCCGGCGGAGCTGGTCGGTCTTGACCGTGATGCACCGCTCCCCCAGGTCCCGCCCGACCCGGCGCCCCTCGGCGTCGAAGAGGTGCGCGGACATCTCTGCGGCCACGCCGAGGGACGCGTAGTGGCCGCGCTCCTCGTCGCTGAGCATGTCGTGCACCGTCGAGATACCGGCCTCCCAGGAGCCGATGGAGACACACGCGACCGTGACCTTGTCGAAGTACTCGAAGGCCCGGGCGATCCCGGTCTGGCTGCGCAGCGCGGCGGCAGTGGCCGCGTCGGGCAGCAGCATCGGGGCGTAGATGGGGTGGGCGTCCCCGCCGGACACCTGAGCGGCACGGCGGACCGCCTCGACGGAGCCGCGCTCGGCGGTTCCGGCGTCGTACACACCCGTCAGCTGCACCACCGTGCAGGGCGGCAGCCGGTCGAGCGCCGCCGCCATGTGGATGGTGGACCGGCCCCAGGCGAGGCCGAGCACATCGCCTTCGTTCACCAGTTCGCCGAGCAGATCGGCGGCCACTTCACCGAGGTTCTCGGGATCGGGCGACTCCTCGGCATCTGCCGGGGACTCGACGACGACCGCGTGCCTGAGGCCGTACCGGGCGCGCAACGCGTCCGAGCGCTCCGCGTCCAGTTCGGCGGGGACACGGATCTCGATCCGCACCAGATCCCGTTCGAGGGCGGTCTCCAGGACCCGGGCCACCTTGAAGCGGCTGACGCCGAACTCCTCGGCGATCTGGATCTTGGACTTGCCCTCTAGGTAGAAGCGGCGGGCCATGGCCGCCGCCTGCACCAGCTCAGCGGGTCCCATCCGCATGGCTGACCGGCCCGCCGACATACCCGACACGGCGATCTCCTCACTGCTCTTCACTTCGCTGCTGTTCACATTCTGGATTCGCCGTTCATCCTTGCAGATCCCGAGTGCATGATCTGCCCAGAAGTACGTCGTTCACGTTCCCTTGGCTCAGTGGTCGCACGCCCAGCTCGCACCGGCGGTCGCCGTCTGTGCCTGGGTGCGTAGTGCACGTACCGCCTCGGCGGGGTCCGCGGCCCCGTACACGGCCGATCCGGCGACGAAGACGTCCGCGCCGGCCTCGGCGCAGCGCTCGATGGTGGCGGTGGAGACTCCGCCGTCGACCTGGAGCCACAGCTCAAGACCGTGCTTGCTGATCAACTCGCGGGTCCGGCGAATCTTGGGGAGCATGATGTCGAGAAACGCCTGGCCGCCGAAACCCGGCTCGACCGTCATGATCAGCAGCATGTCGAGTTCGGGGAGCAGGTCCTCGTACGGCTCGATCGGGGTAGCGGGCTTGAGGGCCATGGAGGCCCGGGCACCCTTGGCCCGGATCTCACGGGCGAGCCGTACCGGAGCGGCGGCGGCCTCGACATGGAAGGTGACGGAACCCGCCCCCGCTTCCACGTACTGCGGCGCCCATCGATCGGGGTCCTCGATCATCAGGTGGCAGTCCAGCGGAGTGTCCGTCGCCCGCGCCAGGGACTCTACGACCGGCACACCGAGCGTGAGGTTCGGTACGAAATGGTTGTCCATCACATCGACATGAAGCCAGTCGGCGCCTTCCACCGCCCTCGCCTCGTCGGCGAGTCGGGCGAAGTCGGCGGACAGGATACTTGGGTTGATCTGCGCGGCCATGCCCCAAGCCTGCCATGCCCTCCGGGGGTTGTGCGGTTGGGTCCGTCGTGGGATGGGTTGAGTGGAGTCTGCGGGTGGTCTGTGGCTTGTCGCGCAGTTCCCCGCGCCCCTAGGAAAATCCAGCTGAGGTTGCGATGAATCGGAACCGTGGGATCGCTTATCTGGTCTGTGGGCGGCGGGCCAAGTGGCTCGTGCTGGTGTTGTGGCTCGTGGTGCTGTTTTTGACTGCGCCCTTCGCTCAGAAGCTCACCGACGCCCAGGACAATGACGCCGCCTCCTGGCTGCCTGGGTCGGCGGAGTCGACCCAGGTGTTGCATCTCTCCGAGGATTTCAGGCCGGAGCAGATTCCCGCGGTGGTCGTGTACGCGCGGGAGAGTGGCCTCACGGCGGCGGACCGGGCTCGGATCGTCGAGGCCAAGGCGGAGATCGAGACGCTGCGGGACCATGGCATCCGGGGTGCGGAGACGCGGGGGCCGGTGTACGACCGGGCCGTCGATCCGCGGGCCGCGCAGATCTACGTACCCATCACGATGGACGAGAAGGGCTGGGAGCGGATCGCGCCCGCCGTCGACTCCATCCGGGACGCCGCCGGTACGGGTGCGGCGGGGCTGGCCGTGCACATCACGGGGCCCGGCGGTACGTCGGCGGACTTCTCGGAGGCCTTCGAGGGCATCGACTCGACGCTCCTGCTCGCGGCGATGGGCGTGGTCGTCGTCATGCTCCTGCTCACCTACCGCAGCCCCACCCTGCTGCTGGTGCCGCTACTCAGTGTGGTCGTGGCCCTGTTCACCGCGCAGGCACTGATCTACTTCCTCGCCGAACACGCGGGCCTGACGGTGAACGGTCAGAGCGCCGGCATTCTCACCGTGCTCGTGTTCGGCGCGGGGACGGACTACGCGCTGCTCCTGGTCGCCCGCTACCGGGAGGAGCTGCGCCGGCACGAGGACCGTCATGAGGCGATGGCGCTTGCCCTGCACCGCGCGGGCCCGGCCGTCATCGCGTCCGGCGCCACGGTCGTGCTGAGCATGCTGGTGCTGCTGGCCGCCGAGATGAACTCGACACGCGGCCTCGGCCCGGTGGCGGCGATCGGGGTGGCGGTGGCCCTGCTGGTCATGATCACGCTCTTCCCCGCGCTGCTGGTGATCTGCGGCCGCTGGATCTTCTGGCCGGTGATCCCGCACAACGGCTCGCCCGATCCGACCGAGCGCGGCGTGTGGGCCCGGATAGGCCGGAGCATCACCCCTCGCCCGCGCATGGTCTGGGGTGTCACGACGGCGGCGCTGATCGCCTGCTCGTTCGGCCTGATGCAGCTGCGCGCCGAGGGCCTGAGCAACGCCGACGCGTTCACCGACAAGCCGGACTCGATCGTCGGCCAGGAGGTGTCCGCACAGTACTTCCCGGCGGGCAGCGGCGATCCGCTCGTCATCATCAGCAACCAGGAACAGGCCCGGCAGGTCGGCCAGGCGGTGGCCGAGACACGCGGGGTGGTGCCCACCTCGCTCGGCCTGCCGGAGGGCACGAAGCCCGCCTTCGAGGGCAAGGTGCTGTTCGAGGCCACGATGACCGCCCCGGCCGACAGCGAGGCCGCGAAACAGACCGTCGAGCGGGTCCGGGACGCCGTCCACGCGGTGCCGGACGCGGACGCCCAGGTGGGCGGAGGTACGGCGGCCCTGCTGGACATGGACAAGGCGACCACGCACGACAACATCCTGATCATCCCGCTGGTCCTGCTGGTGGTCCTGCTGATCCTGTGCGCGCTGCTCCGCGCCCTGATCGCACCCCTCCTGCTCATCGGCACGGTGGTGCTGTCCTTCGCGGCGGCGCTGGGCATCAGCGCGCTCGCCTTCCGCCATCTGTTCGACTACGCGGGCGAGTCGACGGACTTCCCGCTGTTCGTCTTCGTGTTCCTGGTGGCGCTGGGCATCGACTACAACATCTTCCTGACCACCCGTATCCGCGAGGAGGCGGCTCGCCAGGGCACCCGCAAGGGCGTGGTGACGGGCCTGTCGACGACGGGCTCGGTCATCACCTCGGCGGGCCTGGTCCTGGCCGGCACGTTCGCGGCCCTGGGCACGCTGCCCATGGTGGCGTTCGCGGAGATCGGCTTCGCGGTGGCCCTGGGCGTGGTCCTGGACACGTTCGTGGTCCGGTCGGTGCTGGTCCCGGCCCTGTTCCTGGACGTGGGCCCGAAGGTGTGGTGGCCACACCGGCTGGCCCACGAGGACGGCACACCGACGGCACCGGATGCGGCTGTGGAGTCAGAAGCCGACCGACCCTGACTTGATGTCTCTGCACCGCGAGATCACTGCACGAGAAGGAAACGTCCATGCATCGGCGATCTTCGTCCATGGTGGGCCGGACCCGACCGGCTGAAGCTGGGGCCAGAGCGAGGGCCGAGGGACGGTTCCTCGTCCTTCGACACGCGTTCGAGACCCAGGAGAAGGCCATGGCAGACATCACTCGCAGGGTACTGATCGGCGCCGCGGCGGTCGGCGTTCCCGCGCTCGCCGTCCCCGCGCTCGCCACTCCGGCGGCGGCCTCGCCCTTGCGGCACGGGAGCCGGTTCCAGCTGGAGCTGGCGAACACGAAGGACTTCCACATCGAGGGCGTCGAGCCGCACATCTAGGCCATGCACCAGTTCCAGGTGCAGGCCCCCGGCGCCCTCGTCGTCACCCACCGGCCCAATGTGGCGCGGGGCGACTGGACGGCCACCATCGGCGGCATCCCCAGCATGGGGGTCCGGATGGCGACCGTCGCCCAGTGGCGGAGCGGCCAGATCATCCGCGAGATCCTCTTCATGCGGGAGCTGTCCGCCGAGGAGACACCCCGGCCGACCGCGCGCCCCTCGCTCACTCTCACCAACCCCGACGACGAGGGTCTCCGCCGCGCCGCCGGTGTGTACCAGGGCTGGAGCTGCGCCGTCCACGGCACGGCCCTCGGCGGGCGGACGGTCACCTTCGCCCGGCGGGACAGGGGCCTGGTCGTCGAGCAGTACGTCTTCGCGGAGTGAGCCCCGTCGGCACCGGGGCATGGCGCCGTACCGTGGTCGTACCGTCGGCCACCGCGGCCGACGGCCGATCGCAGGCGCGTCCCGTCTTGACCGCCGAGTCGCAGTCCGCCGTATCCTCAGTGCTCGCCGTACCCGCCGTGCCTTCGCACAGCCACAACAGCCGTTCCGGCCGTCACGTCCGCCAACTGCCGGTCGACCACATACCGGTGACCCATCCGACGCTCCACGTGACGCAGTTCGAGAACGCCAGCTTCGTCTGCACGGCGTGTCCGGTCCCCAGCCCGCATCGGCACGCGTTCCACGAGCTGATCTGGACGGAGAGCGGCACAGGCCACCACCTCCTGGACGGCGAGCGCTCGGTCGTCGGCCCGAACACGGTGATGCTCGTCGAACGCGGCCAGATCCACCACTTCGAGCAGGGGCGGAACCTGTCCGGCGCGATCGTCTGCTTCGGCGACGAGCTGCTGCACGACGGCCCGGCCTCCTCCGCGAACCTCAAGTGGCTGTTCACGGGGAGCGCCGTCCCGGCCATCGAGGTACCCGCGGAGGACGTCGCACGCGTCGGCTCCGTGATCCACGCACTCGCCGAGGAGACCCGACGGCCGACGGACATCCGCAGCACCGACGTGCACCGCCATCTGCTGTTGTCCCTGCTCCTGTGGGTCGAGCGCTGGCACGAGCACGACCGGCCGCAGGAGCACGGGCAGGACGAGTCCGACGTCGTGTTCCACCGGCGCTTCCGGAAGGTGCTCGAACGCGACTTCACACGGCATCACGAAGTCGGCCACTACGCCGACGAGTTGGGGGTCACCCCCGGCGCGCTGTGGCGCACGCTGTCACGCGCCACGGGCAGCCCGTCAAGGGTGCTGATCACCGAGCGGGTGATGCTGGAGGCCGCGCGCCTGCTTCGCTTCACCGAGCTGACCGTCGGCGAGATCGCCGCCCGGATCGGCGTGAACGACCCGCTCTATCTGTCCCGCGCCTTCAAACGCCACTACGGCGAATCACCCCTCGCCTACCGCGAACGGCTCCCCCGGTAGCCCCGCCCGGCCGGGTCACCCCGTCCGGCGGACGATCGCCAGATACATGGCGTCGGTCCCGTGCAGATGCGGCCACAGCTGTACGTCGGGACCGTCGCCGAGGTCGGTCACGCCCTCCAACAGGGGCCGGGCATCGAGGAGTTCGGCGTGCGGGTGCTGCTTGAGCACGTCGTCGACGACGGCCCGGGTCTCGGCCAGGTGCGGTGAGCAGGTGGCGTAGCCGACGACCCCGCCGACGCGGACCGACTCCAGCGCGGTGGTGAGCAGCGCGCGCTGGAGCGGCGCGAAGCCGTCCAGGTCCTCGGGCCGCCGACGCCAGCGCGCCTCGGGCCTTCTGCGCAGCGCCCCTAGTCCGGTGCACGGCACGTCCATCAGCACCCGGTCGAAACTGCCGGCCCGCCACGGCGGCCGGGTCCCGTCCCCGACGACGACCTGGTACGGCCCGGGATTGCCGGCCAGCGCCTTCGCGACCAGCCCGGCCCGGTGCGGCTGCTTCTCGGAGGCGAGCAGCAGAGCGCCCCGCTCGGCGGCGAGAGCGGCGAGCAGCGCGGCCTTGCCGCCAGGCCCGGCACACCCGTCGAGCCAGGCACGGTCGGGCCCGTCGATCGGGGCATTGGCCAGGGCAAGTGCGACGAGCTGACTGCCCTCGTCCTGCACACCCGCACGCCCGTCCCGTACGGCGTCGATGGCCCCGGGTTCCCCGCCTTCGGCGAGCCGCACGGCGTACGGCGACCAGCGCCCCGGCACCGCGGCCTCCTCGCGGAGCAGTTCCTCGGTGGTGGACCGCCCGGGCCGGGCGACGAGGGTGACCTCGGGCCGCTCGTTGTCGGCGGCGAGCAGTTCCTCGATCCCGGCGCGGCCACCGCCCAGGGAGTCCCACAGGGCGGAGACGACCCACCGGGGATGCGAGTGCACGACGGCCAGGTGATCCTCGGGATCCTCGTCGTAGGGCGGCGCGACCCGCTCGATCCAGCCGTCGAGATCGTGCTGGGCGACCTTGCGCAGCACGGCGTTCACGAACTTGGCCCGCCCGTCGCCGAGTACGACCCGGGCCAGCTCGACGGAGGCGGACACGGCGGCGTGCGTCGGGATCCGCGTCCCGAGCAGCTGATGCACCCCGAGGCTCAGCACATCGAGCACCGGCGGATCGACTTCACGCAGCGGCCGGTCGACGCACTCGCTGATGACGGCGTCGTACGTCCCCTGTCGGCGCAGCGTCCCGTACACCAGCTCGGTCGCGAGAGCCGCGTCCCGCCCGTCGAAGTCTCCCTTCGCCCGGGCCGCCCGCAGCAGTGGCGGCAGCACCAGGTTGGCGTAGGCGTCCCGCTCGTCCACGGCCCGCAATGCCTCGAAGGCGAGGATGCGGACGGGGTCCTTCTGGGGCCGACGGTAGGGCTTGCCGGGCTTGCCGGACTTCTGAGGCCGACGGGGCTGCTCGCTCACGAAAAAGGTGCTCCGGATATGGGAAAAGGGTGCGGTTTCCAGCGTACGTCGTGCGGGGCGGGCCCGGATCTCGCACGCGATGCGTGGGAACGGGCCGCAGGGGCCGGCTCAGGCGCCGCCGAGCACCTCGCCGTCGGCGATCCGCACGCCGCGTGCCCAGTCGGCGGCACGCATCGGCTTCTTGCCCTGGGCCTGCACCCACAGCAGCTCGACGGCGTACGACCCGGTACCGACGTACACGTTGTTCTTGCCGACGGAGAGCACGCCGGGGGCGAGATCGGTGCGGTCGGGCACGGGCGTGACGTGGATGAGCTTGAGCCGCTCGCCCCGGAACACCGTCCAGGCGCCGGGCGCGGGAGTGCATCCGCGCACGACCCGGTCGACCCGCAGCGCGGGCGCGGACCAGTCGATGTGGGCGTCCTCGACGGTGATCTTCGGCGCGAGGGTGATGCCGTCGGCGGGCTGCGGTACGGCCTTCAGGGTGCCGTCCTCGATACCGTCCATGGTCGCGGCCAGCAGCCCGGAGCCGGCGAAGGCGAGCCGGGTCAGCAGGTCGCCGCTGGTGTCGGTGGGCCGGATCGTCTCGGTCACGGTGCCGTAGACGGGCCCGGAGTCGAGGCCCTCCTCGATGAGGAAGGTGGAGGCGCCGGTGATCTCGTCGCCTGCCATGATCGAGTGCTGCACGGGCGCGGCGCCACGCCAGGCGGGCAGCAGCGAGAAGTGCAGGTTGACCCAGCCGTGGGCGGGGATGTCGAGGGCGACGCGGGGCAGGAGGGCGCCGTACGCGACGACGGGACAGCAGTCGGGCTCGATCTCCGTCAAGCGCGCGAGGAACGCCTCGTCCCGCGGCTTGACGGGCTTCAGCACCTCGATCCCGGCCTCCTCGGCCCGCTGGGCCACGGGACTGGCGACCAGCCTCCGGCCTCGCCCGGCAGGAGCGTCGGGCCGCGTGACGACGGCGACCACTTCATGCCGTTCCGACCCGATCAGGGCATCCAGGGCGGGAACGGCGACCTCGGGGGTACCAGCGAAGACGAGCTTCATGGGTGGGCGTGGGCCTCTCGGACGGGGGTCGTGCGTGCGACGCACCAGTCTATGACCGCACGGCGTCAAGCCCTGGGGGGCGTACGCATATGCCCCTACGCCCCCGCAGCGTGACCACTCACGCAAAATCGCGTTGGTCAAGAAAGAGTTGACCAAAACGGGCCGCACACCGCGCGGCCCTTCCTTTTCAACGCCGGTTCGAGAGGCTTGTTCATGGCCGACCACGCAACCCACGACGCCCAGGCTCGGGCCAGCCTGCACTTGCTGGTGCGGGACATCGAGCGGGTCCGCCGGCAGGTGGACGCACTGCGCACCCTCACCGCCCAGTTGGGCAATGTCTACCGCCCGCGCCGCTCCGGCCCCTCCACGGGCTTCGTCGTCTACGGACGCGCCCCCGCCCCCACCGTCCGCCTCGCCCAGGAGCTGCGGGACAGCGTCGAAACCCTGGTCACGGCCGCCGTGGACTTCGACCGCTCACTCGGCTTCTCGTGGGACGCGGTGGGCTCGGCGCTCGGGGTCACCAAGCAGGCCGTACACCGCCGTTACGGCGCCCGCCGCGCAGCCGCCCAGGCAGCGGCCGACGCCGAACGCGCCACGGAGACCTCGGGCACCCGCACGGTGGGCGTCGCCACGGTCACCGGCGTAGGCACAGCCCTCCCCGCGGTCCCGACGGTCCCCGCGGCCCGCTCGATGCCGACCCAGCCGACAGCAGGCAGCCCAACCCTGCGCGACGAGGCACGCCCCACAGCTTTCCCGGGCCCCCGAAACGGCTGACCCGAACCACCACCCCACCCCGTGCCTCTGCCCTCCCGACCGCACCCGGGAGGCAGAGGCATGGGGCAGCCCGGGCGCCCTGACCGACCCTCACTTCATGCCGGGGGGGGGACGGGGGAACGGAGCGGTCTTCAGGGGCGCGGGGACCTGCGCCGCCTTCGAAACGCCGGAACCACACATCTTTTAGGGGCGCGGGAACCTGCGCTTCCTTCAAAACGGCGGAACCGCACATCCTTTAGGGGCGCGGGGAACTGCGCTTCCTTCAAAACGCCGGGACCGCAGGTCTTTTGGGGGCGCGGGGAACTGCGCGACAAGCCCCCACCGGCCCGCAGCCAAAGAACCCGAAGAACCCGCCCCTCACCCAATATCAGGCGGATCAATCCGCACCCACACGCTCTCCTCCCCACCCCGCCCCGCCCGAGCCATCCGCGCGGCCTGAGCCGCCTTCAGCGCGCCCGCCAGGGCAGCCCCGCTGCCAGGCGGAACCCGGACCAGCGCCCGCTCCCACTGCTCCCCGGGGGGCGGCGCCCCCACCCGCCGCGGCCGACCCACCGCAGTCACCGGCAACGGCACCGGCCCCAACACCTCCGCGTCCCCCGGCAGTTCGGCGGCAGCAAGAAACCCGACGACAGCCTCCGCCGTCCCGGACACGGACGCCATCCGGGACACCGGCGGAAACCCCAGCTCGGCACGCTCCGCCAACTCCCGCACCGCATGCCCCACGGGATCCCACCGCACCAGCGCCTGCACAGGCCGCAAGGTGGGCTCGGCGACCACAACGACCGTCCCCCCGGGCACCCCCTCCCCCCGCACCCCCTGCCCCCGCACGAGCGCCGCCGCAGCCATCCACCGCCGCAGCGCATCCTCCCCGGCCCGCAGATCGGGCCGCCCGAGCATCGCCCAGCCGTCCAGCAGCAGGGCGGCCGCATACCCACCCTCGGCGACCGGCTCCGCGCCGGGCGTGCTGACGACGAGCGCCGGCGCCCCCGGCACCGTGTCCAGCACATGCTCACGCCCGGACGTCCGCACCGGCACAGCCGGAAACGCCCGCCCCAACTCCTCGGCGGTCCGCCGCGCGCCCACGATCTGCGCCCGCAGCCGGAATCCGCCGCACTCCGGACAGTGCCAGCCGGTCTCCTCCCGCCCGCACCACACACACCACGGCGCCCCGGCATCCCGCGCCTCCAACGGCCCGGCACAGTGCCGGCACCGAGCGGGTTCCCGACAGCGGGCGCAGGCCAGCCGAGGTACGTACCCCCGCCGGGGCACCTGCACCAACACCGGCCCGTGCTTCAGCCCGTCCCGCACGACCTGCCAGGCGAGGGTAGGCAGCCGTGCGGCCCGGGCGGCCTCGTCCCGGGCGAGATCCCCGTCCCCCACGGTCCGTACGAGCGGGGCGGCCACCCGTACCTGCTCGCGCGCGGCGACCAGCGGCCGGGCCCAGCCGCTCTCGACGAGCTGCGCGGCCTCCACCGTGCAGCTCCAACTCCCGAGCAGAAAGGCGCACTTGTCCTGTGCGGCCCGCAGCAGCAGCACCTCACGCGCATGCGGCTGCGGAGCGTGCGGCTCACTGTGGCTGTCGTCCCCGTCGTCCCAGAGCGCGACGAGCCCCAGATCCCGGACGGGCGCGAACATCGCGGCCCGGGTCCCCACCACGGCCCGTACGGCCCCCCGCCGCACGGCCAGCCACTCCCGGTACCGCTTCTCCGGCCCGGCGTCGGCAGTGAGCACGGCGTGCCGCCCCTCCCCCAGCAGGGCGGTCAGGGCGGCGTCGACCCGCGCGACGGCACGCCCGTCGGGCACGACGACGAGCGCCCCGCGCCCGGAGGCGAGGGTCGCGCCGACCGCCCGCGCCAACTCCCCGCTCCACTCCGGCCCGGGCAAGGCATTCCACACCGCACGCGGCGCACCCCCGGAGGCGAGCGCCTCAAGAAACGCCCCTCCGCGCTCGTACCGCCCCCAGGACCCGACCTCCGGCACCCCACCCACGGGCAGAGCTGCCGGAGAGGACGCCTTCTCGGCCCGGGCGTTCCGCGGCGGCACGGCCAGTTGCAGCACATCGGCGAGGCTCCCGGCATACCGGTCGGCAACGGCCCGAGCCAGCGAAAGCAATTCCTCGCTCAGCACCACCTCGGGCGACACGACCTGCGCCAGCGCGGCCAGCGGCCCGGAGTAATCGGACTCAGCAAGCCTCTCGACGAGAAACCCGTCGATGAGCCCCCCACCCTCACGTCGCCCGTCCCGCACCCGATGCCGCCCGGCCCCGAACCGGACCCGCACCCGCACCCCCGGCTGGGCCTCGGCATCCAGCTCCTCGGGCACGGCATAGTCGAAGTACCGGTCGAGATGCAGCACACCCTTGTCGACCAGCACCCTCGCGACGGGCAACTCCTTGGCCAGCGCGGCCCCCCGCCAGGTCCGCGGCTTGGCCCGCGGCGCCTTGGCCTGCCGCACGCTCTCCCGAATCAACGCAAGCTGCTCGGGCGGCGCCCCGTCGGCACCCCGGGCCCCGTCCGCCCCACCGCTCCCCTGCCCGTTCTCGCTGCTCACGCTTGCATTTTTACCAAACGCCACTGACAACGGGCGGCGTCCGAGTCACGACCGGCAGCGGCTCGCACATCGCCGCCACCATCTCGGGCATCAGCAGCAACAGACCGCAAGTCCCGGTCGTCGGTCAATTCCCCGCGAGGGTCGGAGCCCCTGCTCAGCCGAAACGTCGTCATGGCCGAATCGATTTCTCGACACTTTGCCCCCGGTCGACTTCGCTCCGGTTGAGGAAACGGGAAACGCCTGTTTCGCCTTGTCCGGCCCAGTCGCCTGCCGCACGCTGAATCGCGGCACTCACCGGCTGTCGGCCGAAGAGTGACGGAGGTTGAAGTGCTGGAGCAGTCGCACGATTTCGGGCGAGAGCTGCGCAGGCGGCGCCTGACCGCTCGGCTCTCTCTGCAACAGCTCGGACAGCGCGTGCACTACAGCAAGAGCCAGCTGAGCAAGGTGGAACGGGGTCTCAAACGTCCGACCCTGGAACTGGCACGCCTGTGCGACACCGTGCTGAGGGCCGAAGGCGCCCTCATCAGGCTCGTGGGCGTCCAGCCACCTCAACCTCCTCTGCCCGCTCCCGGCAACGACGACGAGGTGTGGTTGATGCAGTTGCGCAAGGACGGTTCGAGCTCGTTCCAGCCGGTCACTCGCCGCGATCTGATCGCGGCCGGCACCGCCACAGTACTGACCATGCGAGCGGGTGAACCGCACTCCTCCTTCCCGATCCAGGAGGGTGCCGAGACGCTCGTGGACGCCTCCCGCATGCTGTTCGACCAGTTCCGTCGACTGGGCCAGGCATCGGGTCCCGCCAGCGTGCTGCCACCTCTCATCGCCCAGACCCACAGCCTTGAGCAACTCGCCGCTCGCACCGGCCCTCGCGCGAGGCGGGCCCTGCTGCTCCTCGCCTCCCGGTACGCCGAGTACGCGGGTTGGATGGCTCAGGAGTGCGGCGACGACGGAACGGCGATCTGGTGGACGGACCGCGCGGTGCGGCTGGCCCAGGCCGGCGCGGACACCGGACTCGCCATGTACGCGAACGTCCGGCGATCGCTGATCAGCCTGTACCGCGGAGACGTGAACCAGGCCGTCCAACTCGCCACCCATGCCCTGGAGAGCGACGCGCCTCTGCGTATCCGCGGACTGGCGGCCCAGCATCTGGCCCAGGGCGCGGCCGTCGGCGGCGAGTACGACACGTGCATGCACAGCCTCGACCGCGCCCGTGCACTGCTCGCACAGGACACGGCCGACCCCGGTCAGCCAGTACTCGGCGCTTCCCACGTGCCCGACGTGGTCTCGATGTTCACCGGCTGGTGCCTGTACGACCTGGGCCGCCCGCGGCAGGCCGCCGTCCTGCTCGACGCCGAGACCGCACGCATTCCGGCCCACGCCTTCCGCACCCGCGCCCGGTACGGCGTCCGGCGGGCGCTGGCCCACGCGGCGGCGGGGGACATCGACCGTGCCTGCGCGATCACCGCCGATGTGCTGCCGTCCGTACAGCTGATCCACTCGGCGACGGTCTCCGCCGATCTGCGCCGGCTCACGCGCATTCTCGTCAGGCACTCACGCAACGCCTCAGTGCGCGAACTGCTCCCCGAACTGTCCCGCCCGCTGTCCCGCTCCGCCACCGCCTAGGAAGGAATCCCGACCATGCACGAGATCTTCGTCAACTACCGCACCAAGGGCGGCAAGGAAGTCGCCTACCAGTGCGAGCGCGTACTGACGGCCAGGTTCGGCCGTGACAGCGTCTTCCTCGCCCGGCTCTCCATCGACCCCGGCACCAACGCCTGGGAAGCCCTCCTCCAGGAGGCTCGGCGCAGTCGTGTCCTGCTCGCCCTCATCGACGAGGAGTGGCTCGACGCGCCGGACCGGCAGCGGCCCGGCAGGCGTGCCCTCGACAGTCCGCAGGACTGGGTCCGCCGCGAGATCGAAGAGGCTCTGGCCTCGGGCGCGCTGATCGTCCCGGTGTTCGTCGGCCGCAAGGTCGAGCAGTTGGACCCCCGCCGTCTGCCCAGGTCGATCGCGGAGCTGGCCGAGTGCCAGTACACCCGGATCCAACAGCCCAGCCTGGACACGGACCTGGCCCGGCTCGGCGACCGGCTCGTGCGCCATGTACCGGCACTCGCGGCGCTGGACGGCAGCCGGAAGGAAGAAACGGCCACCTCGCCCGAACCGGACGTCACCGTCCGCACGGACCACCAGAGCGGTGGCATCGGCAACGTCGGCGGATCGGTGGGCACGTACGTGAACGAGACACACGGTCCCCTGCACACCGGTTCCGGCGATCAGCACAACGGTCCGCGGATCACGGGTGACGGCACGAACTACGTCGCCGGGGACAACCACGGCGGCATTCGTCAGGGGTTCGGCACACGGACCCCGCGCAGGGGCGAGGAACGGTGACCGACACGTTCGGCTCGTACGTCGGCGAGGCCTACGGATCGGTCCATACCGGTCCGGGCAACCAGTTCAACTTCTATCTCCGCGCGGCGGAGGAACGGCTCCGTGAACAGGCGAGCAGGCGTCCGCGCGCCATTGCGAAGGAGGACCGCGAGCACCTCGCCAAACGTTTCGTGAACCCTCCGCACATGCAACGGGCCCGCGACCGGCTGCGCGAGAAGCACACCGTCCTGATCGACGGACGGCCCGGCAGCGGCCGCCGTACCGCGGCGATCATGCTGCTGCACGAGCTGTCCGAGGTCCGAGGCACCCTGCACGAACTGCCGGACACCTCGGACGACAGCACGGCGTCCCCACTCGACCCCCGTGAGATCAACGAAGGCGACCGGCTCCTGCTGGACCTGTCCGAGGCGGAGGAATCCAGCTACCTCGCCGTCCAGAACACGCTCCTCGATTTCCGCAGCACTCTGATCGCGCGCGGCGCCCGGCTGGTGGTGGTGCTGCCCCATCACCTCGGCTATCTGCTCCGGGGCGACCTCAGGCACCTCACGGTGGAGATCGGCCGTCCGTCGCCGCAACGCGTGCTCACGGTCTATCTCCGACTCGACGACATCACGCCTCCGCCGGACGAGCTGAGCAGCCCCGCCCTGACCGCCTATCTGCCGCAGGCCCCGATCCGGGACGTGGCGGCGCTCGCCGACCGCATCGGACGCTGCCGGGACGTGTCACCGGCCGACCGGGGATTCCCCCACTGGCTCGCCGAATCCCTGGACGGGCAGCACGACCAGGCGGAGCGGGTGGCCGCGGACTTCTCGGCCGAGCGGAGCGGCCGGCACCGGGCGCTGCTGCTGTCCGTCGCGATGTTCCACGGGGCGACCCCGGCCACCGTGCTCCAGGCCGCGAACGCCCTGCTGGACGGCCTCAGCCATCCCCCGGACGACACGCCTCGGCTGGCCCGCGCCGATCTGCGCGCGGAGCTCTCGGAAATCGGCGCCGACACCCAGCCGGACGGCCGGGTCCGGTTCGGTATCCCGGGATACGACAACGCCGTACGGGAGCACTTCTGGACGTTTCTGCCCGACATCCACCGCCAGTTGCGCGACTGGTTCAGGCGCTGCCTGGCAGAACCCGTCCTTGACGCGTCCGGCCGTAAGGAGGCTGTCGTCCGCTTCGCCGTTCAGAGCCTGCGTACCGCCCGTCCCGAGGATCTGACCTGGCTGGCGGATCGCTGGACGTCCGGCAACGCACCGGCCCATCTCACCCCGGAAGCCGCCCAGGTACTCGCGCTGGGGCTGGACGACGGGCAGCACGGCCGTTTCTTCCGGCAGCGGATCTACGACTGGGCCACGTCGACGGACACGGGCAACAGACTCCGGGAGGTGCTCGTCGTCGTGTGCGTGGAGACCATGGCCCGTACCCACCCCGACCAGGCGCTCGTACGTCTGCACCATCTGGCGCGGCGCGCGGGGGGCCCGATGGGCGCCAACGCCCGTGCCGCCGTGCTGGAGCTGGCACGCTCGGACCACCGCCTCTATCGGCGGATGCTGGACCGGCTGGCCTCCGGTGTCGCCCAGGGCCACTGGGCCACGGACCGCGACCTCTTCCTGGAACTCGGTGATCCGGTGCGCCTCATCGGTTTCCGCAGTGTGCGCGAGCCTCTGACCGTCTGCTGGGCGGGAGTGCTGGGACACCCAGTCGACTCCTGGGGCGCGCCACTGAGACGCTGGCTGACCGCGTGCGAGGACATCCGCCATCGCGACCTCGTCCTCCGCGTCCTGGCCACCGCCTGTGCACCGGACCCTCCGGCGTCCGGTCGCGTCTACCGAGCCGCCCTGAGCTGGCTGCGGGCAGACCGCACCGCCGAGCGCGCCGACGTCGTCGGCCGCCTCCTGTACGAACTCAACGTCGCCCAGGGCATCGAGCCCTACGGGTACGCCGTCTGAAACCGCTTGTCGGGGACCACCCATCCGGAATCACCCATCGGGGGCCTTCCATGAGTTCTGGCCACAGGACGATGACACTGTTCGTCACCGTCATCCTGGGACTGATCTTCGTCATCCTCGGCCTCAGTGCCGGCTGGCCACTGTGGGCCTGGCCCACCGTCGCCACACTGTTGCTGCTCATCACGGCGGTGACCCACAGAGTCCTCGCCCCACGGCCCGCAGCGTTCCCGCAGGATCCATTTCCGGGGTCCGACCGACCGCTGCCCGAACCGCGAGAGCAGGAGCAGCGGATCTCGTACGTGGCCCTGCCCAGCTCCGTCAGGGACTACGACTTCTCCTTCTCCGCCACGGTGCGCTGGCTTGTGCTGGACGTGCCCGAAGGAGCGCCGTACGTCAACCCCGCGGGCCTCGCGGTGGACGCTGTGCTCGAGCGTGCCCGCGTCGCGACGTCCCAGCAGCCGCCTCACCGGAGCGCGGTCACGCAGCATCAGCTCGACGGCGCCCTCGCGACGATGCGCATCGATCCCACGGGCCGCGTCATGGCCATGGCCCAGGATGTCGAGCTCATCCTTCCGGAACACGATCGCGAGCGACTCTCCAAACTGTCCAATGTCCGCAAGGACGAGGACGTCTGGGAGCACGAACGCAATTACGAGCGCAGCAAACGAGCCTACCTGGGCGACGACGTGCTGAAAGACACAGGCAGCGCGGTGGTGTGGTGGCTGTCCCGCAACGAAGCGGAAGTGGAGGGCGCGGTCGACCGCATCGGTCTGCTGGCCCAGCTGTCGGCCGCGGCGAACAACGAGAGCATCGCGCCACCGTTCCAGCCCTTGGTGGCATCGGCGGCGGCGTTCGTCAACGGCGGTCCGGATCCCGACCACGAGCCGCCACCGGACTGGCTTCCGCCCTACCGCACCGACGGCTCGGCCTCCGGCAACGGATCACAGCCGTACCTCTCGTTCGACTCGTTCCTGGAGTGGTTCGGTTTCTCTGCCGACGATCCCGATCTCGATCTGTTCGCCCAGCGCCTCGCCAACGTGGCACGTGCTCACGGGAAGACCGAGGTCGTCGACAAGCTCAGGCACCGGTTCGGCCCGGAGCAGACGGACGAGGATCCCGAGGACGAGGACACCGAGCCCAACTGATGTGCGAAGGCCCGGTCCCCCACAGGGAACCGGGCCTCACAAAGCGCTTCAGGCGTGGCTACCGCCAGCCTCTACAGGCCCACAGCCTTCCGCAGCGCCTCCACCCGATCCGTCCGCTCCCACGTGAAGTCGGGCAGCTCACGGCCGAAGTGGCCGTACGCCGCCGTCTGGGCGTAGATCGGGCGGAGCAGGTCGAGGTCGCGGATGATCGCGGCCGGGCGCAGGTCGAAGACCGTCGTGATCGCGGCCTCGATCTTCTCGGCGTCGACCTTGGCCGTGCCGAAGGTCTCCACGAACAGGCCCACCGGCTCGGCCTTGCCGATCGCGTACGCGACCTGGACCTCGCAGCGCGAGGCAAGGCCGGCGGCGACGACGTTCTTCGCGACCCAGCGCATCGCGTAGGCCGCGGAGCGGTCGACCTTGGACGGGTCCTTGCCCGAGAAGGCACCGCCGCCGTGGCGGGCCATGCCGCCGTACGTGTCGATGATGATCTTGCGGCCGGTGAGGCCCGCGTCGCCCATCGGGCCGCCGATCTCGAAGCGGCCGGTGGGGTTGACCAGCAGCCGGTAGCCCTCGGTCTCCAGCTTGATGCCGTCGTCGAGAAGCGCCTTCAGCTCCACCTCGACCACGAACTCGCGGATGTCGGGGGCGAGCAGGGAGTCCAGGTCGATGTCGCTCGCGTGCTGCGAGGAGACGACGACGGTGTCCAGGCGGACCGCCTTGTCGCCGTCGTACTCGATGGTGACCTGGGTCTTGCCGTCGGGGCGCAGGTACGGGATCGTCCCGTTCTTGCGGACCTCGGACAGGCGGCGCGAGAGACGGTGCGCGAGGTGGATCGGGAGCGGCATCAGCTCCGGGGTCTCGTCCGTCGCGTAGCCGAACATCAGGCCCTGGTCGCCGGCGCCCTGCTTGTCGAGTTCGTCCTCGTCGCCTTCGACGCGGTTCTCGTACGCCGTGTCCACACCCTGCGCGATGTCCGGCGACTGCGAGCCGATCGACACCGACACGCCGCAGGAGGCGCCGTCGAAGCCCTTCTTCGAGGAGTCGTAGCCGATCTCCAGGATCTTGTCGCGCACCAGTTGCGGGATGGGCGCGTAGGCCTTGGTGGTGACCTCGCCGGCCACATGCACCAGGCCGGTGGTGATCAGCGTCTCGACGGCGACGCGGGACGTGGGGTCTTCGCGCAAAAGCGCGTCGAGAATGGTGTCGCTGATCTGGTCAGCGATCTTGTCGGGGTGACCTTCGGTCACGGACTCCGAGGTGAAAAGGCGACGGGACACAACGCTCCCTGAGGTTGCAGCGGCTGCTGGCTGATCATTGGCGGACGGCTCGGGAGCTGCGCCCGGTGCCGTCCAAGAACAGTTTATCGGTCGCGCTCGGCCAACGGCCCCTCCGTCTCGCCTCTCGGAAGCGCTGTGACCTGCGGCACGGGCATTCTGCCCAATCATGAGGGCTGAACGCCAGGGCCGCCACGCCCCGAAGTACGAGGTGGGAAGGGCAGTCGAGGGTATACGGGCGGATACGGAGGGACACGAGAGATCTGTGCGATCCGCCGCCGCCCGAATGAACCATTCACTTCAGGCGGACGGCAACCAGGTCCCACACGATCTCGGCCAGTGCCTCCTTCGGCCCGTGCGGCACGGGGGTCTCGCTGCCGTCCGCGCCCAGCACTACGGCTTCGTTCTCCTCGGAGCCGAAGGTCCGGCGCTCCCCCACCTCGTTCACGACCAGCAGGTCACATCCCTTGCGCCGCAGCTTCGTACGGCCGTTGGCGAGGACGTCGTCCGTCTCGGCCGCGAAGCCGACGACCACCTGGCCGGCTCTGGCGCGGTCGGCCGAGATCTCCGCGAGAATGTCCGGATTCCGGACCAGGGTGACGGGTTCCGGGTCCGCGCCGTCCTTCTTCTTGATCTTCCCGGCCGCGTAGACCGCCGGCCGGAAGTCGGCGACCGCCGCGGCCATCACCACGGCGTCGGCGTCCGCGGCCGCCTTCAGCACGGCCTCGCGCAGCTGGACGGCCGTCCCCACGGGTACGACGTCCACGCCCGCCGGGTCCGGAAGCCCGGTGTTCGCGGAGATCAGAGTGACCCGGGCGCCCCGGGCGGCGGCCGTACGGGCGAGGGCGTACCCCTGTTTGCCGGAGGAACGGTTGCCGAGGAAGCGGACGGGGTCGAGAGGTTCGCGGGTGCCACCTGCGCTGACGACGACGTGCCGGCCGGCCAGGTCGGGTTCCGTCACACCCCGGGCCAGCACGCGGCGGCAGACCTCGAAGATCTCGGCCGGGTCGGGCAGGCGCCCCTTGCCCGTGTCGACGCCGGTGAGGCGCCCGACGGCGGGTTCGATGACGAGGGCGCCGCGGCGGCGCAGTGTCGCCACGTTCTCCTGGGTGGCCGGGTGTTCCCACATCTCCGTGTGCATGGCGGGGGCGAAGACGACGGGACACCGAGCGGTGAGGAGGGTGTTGGTCAGCAGGTCGTCGGCGAGTCCGTGGGCCGCCTTCGCGAGCATGTCGGCCGTCGCCGGGGCCACGATCACCAGGTCCGCCTGCTGGCCGATGCGGACGTGCGGGACCTCCTGGACGTCGTCCCAGACCTCCGTCGAGACGGGGTGGCCGGAGAGCGCGGACCAGGTGGCGGCGCCGACGAAGTGCAGGGCCGAGGCGGTGGGGACGACGCGGACGTCATGGCCCGACTCCGTCAGCCTCCGCAGCAGCTCACAGGCCTTGTACGCGGCGATACCGCCACTGACCCCCAGTACGACCTTCGGCTTGCCCACCGGGCCTCCCCTGACTCGATACGCGACTCGGTACGGCTCCATGACACACCACAGGCCCGACAGTCGCGCTGTCGGGCCTGTGGATAAATGAACCGAAAGTTGAAAATACTACTGCGCGGGGCCCTCAACGGCCTCGGACGTCAGCAGACCCGCGTTGATCTCACGCAGGGCGATCGAGAGCGGCTTCTCGTGGACGTGGGTGTCGACGAGCGGACCGACGTACTCAAGGAGGCCCTCGCCGAGCTGCGAGTAGTACGCGTTGATCTGGCGGGCACGCTTGGCCGCGTAGATCACCAGGCTGTACTTCGAGTCGGTGGCTTCGAGGAGCTCGTCGATCGGAGGGTTGATGATGCCCTCGGGCGTGGAGATGGAAGAGGACACGCTCTGCCTTCCGAAAGGTGGGATGGGATCGGAAACGATCACACAACTTCCATCAAGGCTAGCAGCTCGCGCGCTACATCCTCGACGGAGGTGTTGACCAGGGTCTCGTCGAACTCGGGCTCGGCAGCCAGTTCGATCTTGGCCGCGTCCAGACGGCGCTCGATCACCTCGGGCGGTTCGGTGCCCCGCCCGGTCAGTCTGCGCACCAGTTCCTCCCAGGAGGGCGGAGCCAGGAACACCAGCAGGGCGTCAGCCATGGACTCGCGGACCTGCCGGGCGCCCTGGAGGTCGATCTCCAGGAGGACCGACTCGCCGGACTCCAGCCGCTCCAGCACGGCCGCACGCGGCGTGCCGTAGCGGTTGCCGGCGAATTCGGCCCACTCCAGGAGTTCGCCGTTGGCGATCAGCTTGTCCATCTCCTCGTCGGTGACGAAGAAGTAGTGGACGCCGTGCTTCTCGCCGGGGCGTGGCTTTCGGGTCGTCGCCGACACCGAGAGCCAGACCTCGGGGTGTGCCTTGCGCATATGGGCGACGACCGTGCTCTTGCCGACCCCCGAAGGGCCGGAGAGCACGGTCAGCCGCGGACGTACGTCCGGGGGCTCGGGGGTCGTCCCCCGGAATGTTGCAGCCATGCGGCGATTATTCCAGGAATCCCGGGGTGCCAGGACTCAGGAGCCGGTGCTGCCGAACTCGCGCTCCAGGGAAGCGATCTGGTTGGACCCGAGGCCACGCACTCGGCGGCTCTCGGAGATACCGAGTCGCTCCATGATCTGCTTGGCGCGGACCTTGCCCACGCCCGGGAGCGATTCGAGCAGGGCGGAGACCTTCATCTTGCCGATGACGTCGTTCTCCTGGCCCTGCTTGATGACCTCGTGAAGGGAGGCGCCGGAGTGCTTGAGTCGATTCTTGACCTCGGCCCGCTCCCGGCGAGCCGCGGCGGCCTTTTCGAGCGCGGCTGCGCGCTGTTCAGGGGTAAGGGGCGGAAGAGCCACGCCTACGTCACCTCGGATGTCGAACTGTCGGATACGGACCGGTGAGGAACCTAGTCGCCCCTCACCTGGTGAGCTACGAACAACACACTTGCTCGTTGGCTCTGGTCGGAGACTAGCGGCCAAGGCCGCCAGAGTCAGCGAGAACAGCGGAAAAGTCCTGGTCAGCCTTCGGCAGGTCGGATATTTCAGGCATACTGCCCCTGATTTGAGAAAGTATTCAGTCTCAAGGCGACCCGGAGTCACTCATCGGAGGACTCCGCCGAAGTGTGCGAATGCTCAGGTCGCGGCCACTGCGGCCCGGATCTCGTCGGCGAACCGGTCCGACGCGTCCCGCAGAGCGACGAGTTCGGGACCGTGACGCAGAACACCTCGGCTGATGTTCGGAACCACGTTGCGCAGGGCGGCCCCGAACACCCCGGGAAGGTCGGCCGGGGTCGCCCCCTGGGCACCGACTCCGGGCGCGAGGAGAGGTCCGTTGATGTCGAGGTCGTAGGACGAGAGGTCACCGAGCGTGGCCCCGACGACTGCCCCGAAGGACCCCATGGGCCGCTCCCCCGCGTTCTCCGCGGCGAGGTACGCCAGCATGGTCGCGCCGACGTTCAGCCCGTCCTCGCGGACGGCGTGCTGCACCTGACCGCCCTCGGGATTGGACGTCAGCGCCAGCACGAACAGGCCCGCGCCGCTCTCCCGCGCGAGCTCGACCGCCGGCTTCAGGGAGCCGTAGCCGAGATACGGCGACACGGTGAGCGCGTCCGAGAACAGCGGGGCGCCCTTCTCCAGGAAGGCTGCGGCGTACGCGGCCATGGTGGAGCCGATGTCACCGCGCTTGGCGTCCATCACGACCAGGGCGCCGGCCTCCCGCGCCTCCTGGACCGACTTCTCCAGTACGGCGACCCCGCGCGACCCGAACCGCTCGAAGAACGCGCTCTGCGGCTTGAGCACGGCGACCCGCCCGGCCAGCGCTTCGACGACGGTGCGGCTGAACCGCTCCAGGCCGGCGACGTCGTCGTTCAGCCCCCAGTCGAGGAGCAGCGAGGAGTGCGGGTCGATGCCGACGCAGAGCGGGCCGCGCTCGTCCATGGCGCGGCGCAGCCGGGCGCCGAAGGGTTCCAGGACCGTCATGCCGTCTTCTTCCTTGTGTCGGCGCCGACCGCGTCGGCGAGCGTGGCGTACGGGCTCGTACGGAGGCGGGCGGCGAGCCCCTTGTGGATCGCGCGGCCCCAGAAGGGGCCCTCGTAGACGAACGCGCTGTAGCCCTGTACGAGGGTGGCACCGGCGAGGATGCGCTGCCAGGCGTCCTCGGCGTTCTCGATGCCGCCGACGCCCACCAGGGTGATCCGGTCGCCCACGCGCGCGTAGAGGCGGCGCAGCACCTCCAGGGAGCGTGCCTTCAGGGGTGCGCCGGAGAGGCCGCCGGTCTCCTTCACCAGGGTGGGGTCGGAGGTCAGGCCGAGTCCCTCGCGCGCGATGGTGGTGTTCGTGGCGATGATCCCGTCCAGACCGAGTTCGACGGCGAGGTCGGCGACGGCGTCCACGTCCTCGTCGGCGAGGTCGGGCGCGATCTTCACCAGCAGCGGGACCCGGCGCGAGGTCACCGTACGGTCGGCGGCCTCGCGGACGGCGCTGAGCAGCGGGCGCAGCGCCTCGGTGGCCTGGAGGTTGCGCAGGCCGGGCGTGTTGGGCGAGCTGACGTTGACGACGAGGTAGTCGGCGTACGCGGCGAGCCGCTCGGTCGACTTCACGTAGTCGGCGACGGCCTCGTCCTCGGGGACGACCTTGGTCTTGCCGATGTTGACGCCGACGACGGTCCGGAAGACCGCCTCGCGGGTCGCCAGACGGGCCGCCACGGCCAGCGAACCCTCGTTGTTGAACCCCATGCGGTTGATGAGCGCCCGGTCCGGCACAAGGCGGAACAGCCGCTTCTTGGGGTTGCCTGGCTGCGGCTCGCCCGTGACCGTGCCGATCTCGACGTGGTCGAAGCCGAGCATCGACATCCCGTCGACCGCGACCGCGTTCTTGTCGAAGCCGGCCGCGAGCCCGAAGGGCCCGTGCATCCGCAGCCCGAAGGCCTCGGTGCGCAGTTCCTCGTACCGGGGTGCGAGAGAGGCGGCGACGAAGGTCCGGAGGACGGGGACCCGGGCGGCGAGGCGGATCCAGCGGAAGGCGAGGTAGTGGGCCTCTTCGGGGTCCATCCGGGTGAAGACCAGACGGAAGAAAAGCTTGTACATGATGGTGTCCCTCATGAACCTCATGAAGAGGGGGACACCGTTTCCGGTGTCCCCCTCAGGGCTGCTAGTCGCGGGCCGCGGTCAGATGTTCGGCGTGTTCCTGGAGCGAACGCACTCCCACGTCACCGCGGTTGAGGGCGTCGATGCCCTGGACGGCCGCGGCGAGCGCCTGGACGGTCGTCAGGCAGGGCACGGAGCGCGCCACGGCGGCCGTACGGATCTCGTAGCCGTCGAGGCGGCCTCCGGTGCCGTACGGGGTGTTGACGATGAGGTCGACCTCGCCGTCGTGGATGAGCTGGACGATGGTCTTCTCGCCGTTCGGGCCGGTGCCCTCGTTCTGCTTGCGGACGACCTTCGCGGTGAGGCCGTTGCGCCGGAGGACCTCGGCCGTACCGGAGGTGGCCAGCAGCTCGAAGCCGTGGGCGACCAGTTCACGGGCCGGGAAGATCATCGAACGCTTGTCCCGGTTGGCGACCGAGATGAACGCGCGCCCCTTCGTGGGCAGCGGGCCGTACGCCCCCGCCTGCGACTTGGCGTACGCCGTGCCGAAGACGGAGTCGATGCCCATGACCTCGCCGGTGGACCGCATCTCGGGGCCGAGCACGGTGTCGACGCCCCGCCCGGAGGTGTCCCGGAAGCGGTTCCAGGGCATGACGGCCTCCTTGACGGAGATCGGCGCGTCCAGCGGCAGTTCGCCGCCGTCGCCGGTCGCCGGGAGCAGTCCCTCGGCCCGCAGTTCGGCGACGGTCGCGCCGAGCGAGATCCGGGCGGCGGCCTTCGCGAGCGGCACCGCGGTCGCCTTCGAGGTGAAGGGGACCGTACGGGACGCGCGCGGGTTGGCCTCCAGGACGTACAGGATGTCGCCGGCCAGCGCGAACTGGATGTTGATCAGACCGCGGACGCCGACCCCGCGCGCGATGGCCTCGGTCGAGGTCCGCAGCCGCTTGATGTCGAAGCCGCCGAGGGTGATCGGGGGCAGGGCGCACGCCGAGTCGCCGGAGTGGATACCGGCCTCCTCGATGTGCTCCATGACGCCGCCGAGGTACAGCTCCTCGCCGTCGTACAGGGCGTCGACGTCGATCTCGATCGCGTCGTCGAGGAAGCGGTCGACCAGGACCGGCCGGGAGGGGCTGATCTCGGTCGACTCGGCGATGTAGGACGACAGCCGGGTCTCGTCGTACACGATCTCCATGCCGCGCCCGCCGAGGACGTACGACGGCCGTACCAGGACCGGGTAGCCGATCTCGTCGGCGATGGCCTTGGCCTCGGCGAAGGTGGTCGCCGTGCCGTGCTTGGGGGCCGGGAGGCCCGCCTCCGCGAGGACCCGGCCGAAGGCGCCCCGGTCCTCGGCGGCGTGGATGGCCTCGGGCGGGGTGCCCACGACCGGTACGCCGTTGTCCTTGAGGGCCTGCGCGAGGCCCAGCGGGGTCTGGCCGCCGAGCTGCACGATCACGCCCGCGATCGGACCGGCCAGGGACTCCGCGTGGACGATCTCCAGCACGTCTTCCAGCGTCAGCGGCTCGAAGTACAGGCGGTCGGAGGTGTCGTAGTCCGTGGAGACGGTCTCGGGGTTGCAGTTGACCATCACGGTCTCGTAGCCCGCGTCGCTCAACGCGAAGGAGGCGTGGACACAGGAGTAGTCGAACTCGATGCCCTGACCGATGCGGTTGGGGCCGGAGCCGAGGATGATCACGGCCGGCTTCTCGCGGCTCGCCACCTCCGTCTCCTCGTCGTACGAGGAGTAGAAGTACGGCGTCTTGGCCGCGAACTCGGCGGCGCACGTGTCGACCGTCTTGTACACCGGGCGCACGCCCAGCGCGTGCCGCACCTCGCGCACGACGTCCTCGCGCAGGCCCCGGATCTCGCCGATCTGCTGGTCGGAGAAGCCGTGCCGCTTCGCCTCGGCCAGGAGTTCGGGGTTCAGCCGCTCCGCCTCGGCCAGCTCGTCCGCGATCTCCTTGATCAGGAACAGCTGGTCGACGAACCACGGGTCGATCTTCGTGGCGTCGAAGACCTCCTCGGGCGTGGCGCCCGCGCGGATGGCCTGCATGACGGTGTTGATACGCCCGTCGGTCGGCCGTACGGACTCGGCCAGCAGCTCTCCCTTCTCGCCGGGCTCGCCGACGAAGGTGAACTGGCTGCCCTTCTTCTCCAGCGACCGCAGCGCCTTCTGGAGGGCCTCGGTGAAGTTGCGGCCGATGGCCATGGCCTCGCCGACCGACTTCATGGTGGTGGTGAGGGTGGAGTCGGCGGACGGGAACTTCTCGAAGGCGAAGCGCGGAGCCTTCACCACCACATAGTCGAGCGTCGGTTCGAAGGACGCCGGGGTCTTCTCCGTGATGTCGTTCGGGATCTCGTCGAGCGTGTAGCCGACGGCGAGCTTGGCGGCGATCTTGGCGATCGGGAAGCCGGTCGCCTTCGACGCGAGGGCCGAGGAACGCGACACGCGCGGGTTCATCTCGATGACGATGATGCGGCCGTCGTCCGGGTTGACCGCGAACTGGATGTTGCAGCCACCGGTGTCGACCCCGACCTCGCGGATGATCGCGATGCCGATGTCGCGGAGGCGCTGGTACTCGCGGTCGGTCAGCGTCATCGAGGGCGCGACGGTGATCGAGTCGCCGGTGTGCACGCCCATGGGGTCGAAGTTCTCGATGGAACAGACGACGACGACGTTGTCGTTCTTGTCGCGCATCAGCTCCAGCTCGTACTCCTTCCAGCCGAGGATGGACTCCTCCAGGAGCACCTCGGTGGTCGGAGACAAGGTCAGGCCCTGGCCGGCAATGCGGCGCAGCTCCTCCTCGTCGTGGGCGAAGCCGGAGCCGGCGCCGCCCATGGTGAAGGAGGGGCGGACGACGACGGGGTAGCCGCCGAGCGTGTCGACGCCCGCGATGACGTCGTCCATGGAGTGGCAGATGACCGAGCGGGCGGACTCGCCGTGCCCGATCTTCGCGCGGACGGCCTCGACGACGCCCTTGAAGAGGTCGCGGTCCTCGCCCTTGTTGATCGCCTCGACGTTGGCGCCGATCAGCTCGACACCGTACTTCTCCAGCACACCCTGCTCGTGCATGGAGATCGCGGTGTTCAGAGCCGTCTGACCGCCCAGGGTGGGCAGGAGCGCGTCCGGGCGCTCCTTGGCGATGATCTTCTCGACGAACTCGGGGGTGATCGGCTCGACGTAGGTGGCGTCGGCGATCTCCGGGTCGGTCATGATCGTCGCCGGGTTGGAGTTGACCAGGATGACCCGGAGGCCCTCGGCGCGCAGGATGCGGCAGGCCTGGGTGCCGGAGTAGTCGAACTCGGCGGCCTGGCCGATGACGATCGGGCCGGAGCCGATGACCAGGACGGACTGGATATCGGTGCGCTTAGGCACGCTGGCCCTCCATCAGTGCGGTGAAGCGGTCGAACAGGTAGGCGGCGTCGTGCGGGCCCGCTGCCGCCTCGGGGTGGTACTGGACGCTGAACGCGGGCCGGTCGAGCAGCCGAAGGCCTTCCACGACCTGGTCGTTCAGACAGACGTGCGAGACCTCGGCGCGCCCGAACGGCGTCTCGGAGATCTTGTCGAGCGGCGCGTCGACGGCGAAGCCGTGGTTGTGGGCGGTGACCTCGACCTTGCCGGTCGTCCGGTCCTGCACGGGCTGGTTGATGCCCCGGTGGCCGTACTTCAGCTTGTACGTGCCGAAGCCGAGGGCACGCCCCAGGATCTGGTTGCCGAAGCAGATGCCGAAGAGCGGCGTACCGCGCTCCAGGACCGCCTGCATGACGGAGACCGGGTGGTCCGCGGTGGCCGGGTCGCCCGGCCCGTTGGAGAAGAACACCCCGTCGGGGTTGACGGCGTACACGTCCTCCACGGTCGCCGTGGCGGGCAGTACGTGCACCTCGATGCCGCGCTCGGCCATCCGGTGCGGGGTCATGCCCTTGATGCCGAGGTCGACGGCGGCGACGGTGTACTTCTTGGTGCCGATCGCGGGGACGACGTACGCCTCCTTGGTGGCGACCTCGGCCGAGAGGTCGGCGCCCTTCATCTCGGGGGCCTGGCGCACCTCGGCGAGCATCGTGCCGTCGTCGGGCAGCGCGTTGCCGGAGAAGATGCCGACGCGCATGGCACCGCGCTCACGCAGATGACGCGTCAACGCGCGCGTGTCGATGCCGGAGACGCCGACCACGCCCTGCTTCCGCAGCTCCTCGTCGAGGGAGCGCCGGGAGCGCCAGTTGGAGGGCACGCGCGCGGGGTCCCGTACGACATAGCCCGCGACCCAGATGCGCTGCGACTCGGGGTCCTCGTCGTTGACGCCGGTGTTGCCGATGTGCGGGGCGGTCATGACGACCACCTGGCGGTGGTACGACGGGTCGGTGAGGGTCTCCTGGTAGCCGGTCATGCCGGTCGAGAAGACGGCCTCTCCGAAGGTCACCCCCACGGCCCCGTAGGCCCGGCCGCGGAAGATCCGGCCGTCCTCCAGGACGAGTACGGCGGGAGCCTTGCTGGCTCCCCTGGTGGAGGTCGTCATCGTGCGCCTTCCGTTTCCGTCTTGTTGATCATCTGGTTCAGGGTGCGGACCCACTCGTTGTGCTCGGCCGCGGTGTCGGAGCGGAACCCGGAGTCGATCAGCCGTTCGCCGTGCGCCCAGGTGACGACCAGCAGGCCGCCCTCGGTGAGGACCTTGCCGGCGATGCCCTTGTCGAGCCGGGCCTCGCGCAGGGCCTCCAGGGGGACGAAGAAGTCGGCTGCCCCGGGGCGTACGACGTCCAGTCCCGCGTCCGTGAGCGTCAGCTCGACCCGGCTGCGGGTGCCGAGGCCGTGCGCCACGATGCGGTCCAGCCACTGCCCCGCGGTGGTGGAGCCGTGGTAGCGCCCGCTCATCGTCAGTCTCGCCTCACCGGGCTCGTCCGGCGCGGCGGGCAGCTCGGGCAGGTCGCCCTGGAGCGTGCCGCGCCACTTCCAGCCCTCGCGCATCAGCCAGTAGATGAGCGCGACGAAGAGCGCGAGCCCGACCAGCCAGCCCACGCGGGCGGCCCAGTCGGTCACCTCGGCCGACTTCTGTTCGGCGGCGATGTACGTCAAATCCGGCAGTGATGTCACGCGAGCTTCCCGTCGACGAGCGTGGCCTTGCCCCGGAGCCACGTGTGCGTGACACGGCCCGGCAGCTCACGGCCCTCGTACGGGGTGTTGCGGCTGCGGGAGGCGAAGCCCGCGGGGTCCACGGACCCACGGTATGCCGTGTCGACGAGCGTGAGGTTGGCGGGCTCACCTGCCGAGACGGGGCGGCCGTGGCCCGTCGCCCGCCCGATGCGCGCGGGGGCGAAGGACATACGGTCGGCGACGGTCGCCCAGTCCAGCAGTCCGGTGTCCACCATCGTCTCCTGGACCACTGACAACGCGGTCTCCAGGCCGACCATGCCCATGGCGGCGGCGGCCCACTCGCAGTCCTTGTCCTCGTGCGGGTGCGGGGCGTGGTCGGTGGCGACGATGTCGATCGTGCCGTCGGCGAGCGCCTCGCGCAGGGCCAGCACGTCGCGTTCGGTGCGCAGGGGCGGGTTGACCTTGTAGACCGGGTTGTACGTCCGGACCAGTTCGTCGGTGAGCAGGAGGTGGTGCGGGGTCACCTCGGCGGTGACGTCGATGCCCCGGGACTTGGCCCAGCGGACGATCTCGACGGACCCGGCGGTCGAGAGGTGGCAGATGTGGACGCGGGAGCCGACGTGCTCGGCGAGCAGCACATCGCGCGCGATGACCGACTCCTCGGCGACCGCGGGCCAGCCCCCGAGCCCCAGCTCGGCCGAGACGACGCCCTCGTTCATCTGGGCGCCCTCGGTCAGCCGCGGCTCCTGCGCGTGCTGGGCGACGACCCCGCCGAAGGCCTTCACGTACTCCAGGGCGCGCCGCATGATCACGGCGTCGTCGACGCACTTGCCGTCGTCGGAGAAGACGGTGACCCCGGCGGCGGACTCGTGCATGGCGCCCAGCTCGGCGAGCTTCTTGCCTTCAAGCCCGACCGTGACGGCCCCGATGGGCTGGACGTCGCAGTAGCCGTGTTCCTGCCCGAGCCGGTAGACCTGCTCGACCACACCGGCGGTGTCGGCGACCGGGAAGGTGTTGGCCATGGCGAACACGGCCGTGAAGCCGCCGCTCGCCGCCGCCCGGGTCCCGGTCAGCACGGTCTCGGAGTCCTCGCGCCCCGGCTCCCGCAGATGCGTGTGCAGATCGACGAGCCCGGGGAGCAGCACCTTGCCGTCGGCCTCGACGACCTCGGCGCCCTCCTCGGACAGCCCGGCACCGATCGCGGCGATGGTCTCGCCGTCGATGAGGACGTCCTGCGGCTCGCCGCCGAGCACCCGCGCACCACGAATAAGGATCTTGCCCATGTGTCTTACTTCTCCTCGGTACGGGTGTGGGTGACGGCGGGTTCGTTGCCGCCGAGCAGCAGATAGAGCACGGCCATCCGGATGGAGACACCATTGGTGACCTGTTCGATCGCCGTGCAGCGCTCGGAGTCGGCGACCTCGGCGGTGATCTCCATACCGCGGACCATGGGCCCGGGGTGCATCACGATGGCGTGCTCCGGCATCCGCGCCATGCGGTCGCCGTCGAGGCCGTAGCGCCGCGAGTACTCGCGCTCGGTCGGGAAGAACGCGGCGTTCATACGCTCCCGCTGGACGCGCAGCAGCATCACCGCGTCGGACTTCGGAAGGGTGCTGTCCAGGTCGTAAGAGACCTCGCAGGGCCAGGCCTCTACGCCGACCGGCACCAGGGTCGGCGGGGCGACGAGGGTGACCTCGGCGCCGAGGGTGTGCAGCAGGTCGACGTTGGAGCGGGCGACGCGGCTGTGCAGGATGTCGCCGACCAGGGTGATCCGCTTGCCGGCGAGGTCCTGGCCGATGCCCGCGTCCCGCCCGACGAGCCGGCGGCGCATGGTGAAGGCGTCCAGCAGCGCCTGCGTCGGGTGCTGATGCGTCCCGTCCCCGGCGTTGATGACGGCCGCGTCGATCCAGCCGGAGGTGGCGAGCCGGTACGGGGCCCCGGAGGCGCCGTGCCGGATGACGACCGCGTCGACGCCCATGGCTTCGAGGGTCTGGGCGGTGTCCTTCAGGGACTCGCCCTTGGAGACGCTCGACCCCTTGGCGGTGAAGTTGATGACGTCGGCGGAGAGGCGCTTCTCGGCGGCCTCGAAGGAGATCCGGGTCCGCGTGGAGTCCTCGAAGAAGAGGTTGACGACGGTGCGGCCGCGCAGGGTCGGCAGTTTCTTGATCGGCCGGTCGGCGACCCGGGCCATCTCCTCGGCGGTGTCGAGGATCAGGACGGCGTCGTCGCGGGTGAGGTCGGCGGCCGAGATGAGATGACGCTGCATCTTTCAGGCTCCGTAAGGAAGTTCATCCGTAAGGAAGTTCGGGAGATTCCGGGCAGGCAGGGGCATCGCGAGGGGACGTACGGCGCGGGGCCGCACGCGCGCGTGCTACTGCTGGGCGGTCCGCTTCGCACCGAGCAGGACGGTGTCCCGACCGTCCTCCTCGGCGAGCTGGACCTTGACCGTCTCCCGCAACGACGTGGGGAGGTTCTTGCCGACGTAGTCGGCGCGGATGGGCAGTTCGCGGTGGCCTCGGTCGACGAGGACCGCGAGCTGCACCGCGCGCGGGCGCCCGATGTCGTTCAGGGCGTCGAGGGCGGCGCGGATGGTGCGGCCGGAGAAGAGCACGTCGTCGACGAGGACGACCAGTCTGCCGTCGAGGCCGTCACCGGGGATGTCCGTACGGGCCAGCGCGCGCGGCGGGTGCATGCGCAGGTCGTCGCGGTACATGGTGATGTCGAGTGAGCCGACCGGGATCTTTCGGTCGGTGATCTCGGCCAGCTTGGCGGCGAGCCGCTGGGCGAGGAAGACGCCCCGGGTCGGGATGCCGAGGAGCACCACGTCGTCGGCGCCCTTGGCGCGTTCGACGATCTCGTGGGCGATGCGGGTCAGTACCCGCGCGATGTCGGGGGCTTCCAGAACGGGCCGTGCGTCGGCCTCGTACTGCTGCTTGTCCTGCTCAGAGTCCATAGGAAACGGACCTCCTTCTCCGCCTCACAGGACGGATCATTAAAGGACGTCGGAATTGCGCCAACCACGGTACCAGTCCACGCAACATCCCTGTTCACCCCACTGGCGCCATACGTCACCCGTCTGCCGTAACCGCATGTCGCCCACCGTGGAGGAGCCGGGCCGACCCGTTCGGCTTGACGGGGAAGAGTAACGCTGCGTAACCTCACAGTGAGTCACCAGCCGCGCGGCTCGTCCGCACGTCGACACTGTGTCCGGGAGCTATATGTCCAGCGAATACGCCAAACAGCTCGGGGCCAAGCTCCGGGCGATCCGCACCCAGCAGGGCCTTTCCCTCCACGGTGTCGAGGAGAAGTCCCAGGGACGCTGGAAGGCGGTCGTGGTCGGTTCGTACGAGCGCGGCGATCGTGCCGTGACCGTACAGCGCCTCGCCGAGCTGGCGGATTTCTACGGGGTTCCGGTGCAGGAGCTGCTGCCGGGCACCACGCCGGGCGGGGCCGCCGAGCCGCCGCCGAAGCTCGTCCTCGACCTTGAGCGGCTGGCCCATGTGCCGGCCGAGAAGGCGGGCCCCCTCCAGCGCTACGCCGCGACGATCCAGTCGCAGCGCGGCGACTACAACGGCAAGGTGCTGTCGATCCGCCAGGACGACCTGCGCACCCTCGCCGTCATCTACGACCAGTCGCCCTCGGTCCTGACCGAGCAGCTGATCAGCTGGGGTGTTCTGGACGCGGACGCGCGCCGCGCCGTCTCCCACGAGGAGGGCTGAGCCCGACGGCTTTCAGCCGTTGAGCAGAAACGTGCCGTCGGGGTGGCCGGAACCTATGGGTTCGGGCCACCCCGACGGCGTTCTACGGGCCTGGAGGGCCCCAGGGGTACACACATCGCCGGAGGGCCCACAGCGTGTCGCTGTGGGCCCTCCGGCGAGTCCGCGCCCGGAAGGCTGCGCGACCGGCCACAGGCGGCCCGCAGATCACATACGACCGCAGTTCCCCGGCGTATCCAGCGGAGCTATTCGCGGCGCAGCGAGGACTTCAGGTCCTTGAACCGGCCGAGGAGGCCGTTGACGAACGAGGGCGACTCGTCCGTCGAGAACTCCTTCGCCAGCTGCACCATCTCGTCGAGGACGACGGCGTCCGGGGTCTCGTCGACCCAGATCAGCTCGTAGGCACCGAGGCGCAGGATGTTGCGGTCGACGACCGGCATCCTGTCGAGCGTCCAGCCGACCGAGTACTGCGAGATCAGCTCGTCGATGCGCTTCGCGTGCTGCGCGTAGCCCTCGACGAGCTGCATCGTGTACTCGCTGACCGGGGGCTGGCGGGTGTCGGCCCGGGAGAGCCGGATCCAGTCCCCGAGGACCCTCTGGACATCGGCCCCGCGCTGGTCGCCTTCGAAGAGGATCTGGAAGGCACGCTTGCGGGCCGTGTTGCGGGCAGCCACGGTTAGCTGTTCACCCGGCCGAGGTAGTCGCTCGTACGGGTGTCGACCTTGATCTTCTCACCGGTGGTGATGAAGAGCGGGACCTGGATCTGGTGGCCGGTCTCCAGCGTGGCGGGCTTGGTGCCGCCGGTGGAGCGGTCGCCCTGGACACCGGGCTCGGTCTCCTGGACGACCAGCTCGACGGCGGCCGGCAGCTCGACGAAGAGCACCTCGCCCTCGTGCTGGGCGACCGTGGCGGTGAAGCCCTCGATCAGGAAGTTGGCGGCGTCGGCGACGGCCTTGCGGTCCACCATGAGCTGGTCGTACGTCTCCATGTCCATGAAGACGAAGTACTCGCCGTCCATGTACGAGAACTGCATGTCGCGCTTGTCGACAGTGGCCGTCTCGACCTTGACACCGGCGTTGAACGTCTTGTCGACGACCTTGCCGGAGAGCACGTTCTTCAGCTTGGTGCGCACGAAGGCCGGGCCCTTGCCGGGCTTGACGTGCTGGAACTCGACGACGGACCAGAGCTGGCCCCCGTCGAGCTTGAGCACCAGGCCGTTCTTGAGGTCGTTCGTGGAAGCCACGGTTGCGGAATCTCCTGGACTGACGTGGACGACCCCGGGGCAGACGCGACAGCTTCAAGGCTAGAGCGCGAGCAGTTCCTTGGTCGTGATGGTAAGTAGCTCGGGTCCGCCGTCCGCCTCGGGGCGTACGACGAGCGTGTCATCGATCCGGACACCGCCCCGGCCCGGGAGGTGGACCCCCGGTTCGACGGTGACCGGCACGCAAGCGTCCAGTTTACCCATGGCTGCGGGGGCGAGCTGCGGGTCCTCCTCGATTTCGAGTCCGACACCGTGTCCGGTGAGGTCCGGAAGGCGGTCCGCGTACCCCGCGGAGTCCAGCACCTGGCGGGCCGCACGGTCCACGTCACGGTAGGCGGCGCCGGGTGCCAGGGCCTCGCGTCCGGCCCGCTGGGCTGCGAAGACGAGGTCGTACAGCTCGATCTGCCAGTCGGCGGGCGAGGTGCCGATGACAAACGTACGGCCGATCTCGCAGCGGTAGCCGCGATAGACGGCGCCGAGGCAAACAGAGAGAAAGTCGCCTTCCTCCACGCGCCGATCGGTGGGCCGATGCCCCCGTCGCCCGGAATTCGGCCCGGTTGCGACGGCGGTGGCGAAGGCGGGCCCATCGGCGCCGTGGTCGACGAGCCGCCGCTCCAGTTCAAGGGCGAGATGCCGCTCCGTACGCCCCACGAGGATGGACTCCAGGAGTTCACCGAGCGCCTGGTCGGCGATCTCGGCGCCGATCCGCAGACAGGCGATCTCCTCCTCGTCCTTCACCACCCGGAGCTGCTCGACGGCGCCACCGAGGTCGGCAAGGCGCAGCCTGGGCGCGACGGACCCGATGGCCCGATACCGGGCCACGGTCAGGTGATGCTCCTCGACGGCGAGGGACTCCGCCCCTTGAGCGGCGGCGAGATCCGCGGCGGCGACGGCCGGGTCACCGCTCGGCACGGACAGCTCATGCACCCGCAGGACGTCGTCGGGACGGCCGCCCTCGACGGTCCCCGCGCACACGAGCAGATCCTCACGCTTTCCCAGCAGCAGTACGGCTCCCTGCGGGGCCGTGCCCGCGAGGTACCGCACATTGGCGGCACGGGAGACCAGCGCCCCCGCACTGCCACCCGCGTGACACCGCTCCCGAAGCCGCGCTCTACGCGCCGCGTACGCCTCTGACATGCCCCGAGCGTAAGAGCGCGAACGGCTGGCCGCCGGTCGGAGGGGGCCGAGTGGGCGGCACGTGAACGCGACCACAGAGTTTCTTCGCGGGGGCGATCACTCGTTCGGACCACCCGGGCCCGGCAGCTACCGGTCAGTGCGCGGCAGGCACGCACCCACCGCCCGGCGTACCCTGCGCTACCACTTGGGCGGGCTGGCCACCAGGCGTGCGAGGACGTCGTCCAGGACCCGCGCCGTCGCCGGTACGTCCAGCTGGGAGTTGTCGATGATCGGGAGGCCGGACCCGTACCAGCCCGCCATCCGACCGTGGATGCGGGCAACCTCCTCGTCCGTCAGGCGACGGTTGCCGGAGCGTTCGGCGTTGCGCTCCAGGACGATCTCCAGGCCGGGGAGGAGGACCACCGGGAGCAGACCGGGCCCCACGTGCCGCTTCCAGCCGCCCAGGCCCACCACCGGCCGGTCCGGGAACACCGCGTCGTCGAGGATGCACGAGATCCCGTTGGCCAGGAAGTTGCGGGCGGCGAAGCCGCAGGTGCGGCGGGCGAGACGATACTGCGCCTCGGAGTGGTCGTTCCACCCCGACTGCGGATCGGCGAAGCCCGAACGCACCCACTCGCGGACGTCATCGAGGCTGATGTGCGCCGTAGGCACCCGGCGATGGTCCGCCCAGTACTTCGCGACGCTGGTCTTCCCCGCACCCGCGGGGCCGATCAGCAGCACGGCGAGGGGCGCGGAGGCCGGATCGAGCGCGCCCGTCGCGGGCGGCGAGCCCGGCGTCGGGACGAAGTCGCCCTGCGGCAACGGCACATGGCCGGTGGTGTCCGGCGGAGGCGGCACGGGGACGTGCTGCGGAACGGGAGCGTGCTGGGGGACCGGCGGATGCGGTGCCTGCGGGCCGGGGCCCGACGGGGCTCCCCCCGTGTAGACCGAGCCCGGGCCCGAGGGCGCACCCCCGGTGTAGACCGGAGCCGGGGCGGGCGGCCGGTTCGGGGGTGCGGAACCCGGGTGCGCGCCCGGGGGCTGCTGCCCCGCGTGCGGTGCGGCCGACGACCAGTCGGCGTCCGGTCCTTGCCCCGGCTGGTGGGGCGGCGGCAGCGGAGACCCCACTGCGTGCTGCATCCGGTGCCACTCCATCTCGTACAGGCAATTGGCGCTGGCTAGGGGCACGGACCCCGCTCTCCCCCACTGCCCGAAAGGCGTGGGGGACCCCCAACCGAACGGTACCGTCCCGGGCCGCCGTTTGGTGAACGGCCCGGGGCGGTCTCAAGTGCCCGTCACCACAGGCGAATCGGGCCAAGCGCCCGAGTCGGGAGCTACTCCCCCACTTCGCCGTAGGCGGCGAGGAGGACGGCCGGGTCCGGTCCCTCCAGGACGGTCGGCTTGGCCAGTCCGTCCAGGACGATGAACCGCAGCAGATCGCCCCGGGACTTCTTGTCGACCTTCATGGTCTCCAGCAGCTTGGGCCACTGGTCGTAGCGGTAGTGCAGCGGCAGGCCCACGGATTCGAGGACCGTGCGATGGCGGTCCGCCGTCGCGTCGTCCAAACGGCCCGCGAGACGGCCCAGTTCGGCCGCGAAGTGCATACCGACGGAGACGGCCGCGCCGTGCCGCCACTGGTAGCGCTCGTTCTTCTCGATCGCGTGCGCGAGCGTGTGCCCGTAGTTGAGGATCTCGCGCAGGCCCGACTCCTTCAGGTCCGAGGAGACGACCTCCGCCTTCACCTTGATCGAGCGCTCGATCAGCTCGGCGGTGTGCGGACCGGCCGGGGTGCGGGCGGCCTGCGGGTCGGACTCGATCAGCTCCAGGATCACCGGGTCGGCGATGAAGCCGGCCTTGATGATCTCCGCGAGCCCGGACACGTAGTCGTTGACCGGGAGCGAGTCCAGCGCCGCGAGGTCGCAGAGCACACCGGCGGGCGGGTGGAAGGAGCCGACGAGGTTCTTGCCCTCGGCGGTGTTGATGCCGGTCTTGCCGCCGACCGCCGCGTCCACCATCGCCAGGACCGTCGTCGGGATCGCGATCCAGCGCACCCCGCGCAGCCAGGTCGCGGCCACGAACCCGGCCAGGTCGGTGGTCGCCCCGCCGCCGACACCGACGATGACGTCGGTCCGTGTGAAGCCGGACTGGCCGAGCGCCTTCCAGCAGTAGGCGGCCACCTCGACGGTCTTGGCCTCCTCCGCGTTCGGCACCTGGATGGCGACCGTCTCGAAGCCCTGGCCCGCCAGGTCGGCGCGCAGCGCCTCACCCGTCTCGGCGAGCGCCTCGGGGTGGATCACCGCGACCCGCTTCACCCGGGGTCCGATCAGCCCACCCAGCTCCTCCAGGAGCTGTCGCCCGATCAGGACCTCGTACGGATCGCTGCCCGCCGTGCCGCCGACCTGGATCCGCGTCACTGCCTCGCTGCTCATGCTTCCTTCAACTCCAGTGCGTCCAGGACGGCTTGGGTGACCTCTTCGGGCGTGCGGCCATCGGTGGGTACGACGGCCAGGGCGACCTCCGTGTACAGATGGCGGCGGGCCTCCATCAGCTCCCGCCACTGCCGGCGCGGATTGACCGCCAGCAGGGGGCGGGCCGCGTTCAGGCCGGTGCGCTGGACCGCTTCCTCGACGTCCATCGAGAGGTAGACGACGCGGTGCCCGGCCAGCAGCTCGCGGGTGTCCTCGTCGAGGATCGAGCCGCCGCCGAGGGCGAGAACGCCGTCGTGCTCGGCCAGCGCCCGCTGGACCGCCTGCTTCTCGACGGCCCGGAAGACCGGCTCGCCCTCGTCGACGAAGATGTCGGCGATCGTGCGGCCCTGCTCGGCGACGATGTCGTCGTCGGTGTCCCGGTACGCGCAGCCGAGCCGCTCGGCCAGCAGCCGTCCGACGGTGGACTTGCCGACGCCCATCGGCCCGACCAGCACAATCTGCACCGCGCTCACCGGACGATCAGGTGCTCGAGGTACGACTCCACGTTGCGGCGCGTCTCGGGCACGCTGTCGCCGCCGAACTTCTCCACGACCGCGTCGGCCAGCACAAGGGCCACCATCGCCTCGGCGACGATCCCGGCGGCCGGGACCGCACACACGTCGGAGCGCTGGTGGTGGGCCTGCGTCGCCTCGCCGGTCACGACATCGACGGTCTGGAGGGCGCGCGGCACGGTCGCGATCGGCTTCATGGCCGCCCGTACGCGCAGCAGCTCGCCCGTGGACAGACCGCCCTCGGTGCCACCGGAACGGCCCGTGGCACGCCGGATGCCGTCGTCGGTGGCGATGATCTCGTCGTGCGCCTTCGAGCCCGGCACGCGCGCGAGGTCGAAGCCGTCGCCGACCTCGACGCCCTTGATGGCCTGGATGCCCATCAGGGCGGCGGCGAGGCGGGCGTCGAGGCGCCGGTCCCAGTGCACATGCGAACCGAGGCCCACAGGCACGCCGTACGCCAGCACCTCGACCACACCACCGAGGGTGTCGCCGTCCTTGTGGGCCTGGTCGATCTCCGCGACCATCGCCTTCGACGCGTCCGCGTCCAGGCAGCGCACCGGGTCCGCGTCCAGTTTCTCGACGTCGGAGGGCTTGGGGTAGACGCCGTACGGGGCCTTCGCGGCCGCCAGTTCGACGACGTGCGAGACGATCTCGATCCCGGCCGCCGCCTTCAGGAACGACCGGGCGACCGCGCCCAGCGCCACCCGGGCCGCCGTCTCGCGCGCGGAGGCGCGCTCCAGGATCGGACGGGCCTCGTCGAAGCCGTACTTCTGCATGCCCGCGAGGTCGGCGTGGCCGGGACGCGGCCGGGTCAGCGGGGCGTTGCGGGCGAGACCGGCCAGGATCTCCGGATCCACCGGGTCGGCCGCCATCACCTGCTCCCACTTCGGCCACTCGGTGTTGCCGACCATCACCGCGACCGGCGAACCGAGCGACAGCCCGTGCCGTACGCCGCCGAGGAAGGTGATCTCGTCCTGCTCGAACTTCATCCGGGCACCGCGCCCATAGCCGAGCCGCCGCCGCGCCAGGTGGTCCGCCACCAGCTCGGTGGTGATCGGCACGCCGGCCGGCAGGCCCTCCAGCGTCGCGACGAGTGCGGGACCGTGGGACTCCCCAGCGGTCAACCAGCGCAACCTGCTCAACGGTGCTCCTCATACTCGCGCCCTGGTACTGCCCTGCGTACGCGCGTCCTCACGTACGTCGACGGCGTGACCGGGTGCGCGGCCCTGGCCCGCCACCCCCGATCCTCCCACGTCCGGGCCGGACACCTGGTCGGCGGTCCAGCAGACGGACGCGGAACGCGGCAGGGTCAGCGGTCGGCGAGCGCCTTCTCGCCCGCCCTGCGCATGGCGCCCAGCGGACCCGGGACGCGCCCGGTCATCTGCTCCACCTGAAGCACCGCCTGGTGCACCAGCAGGTCGAGTCCGCTGACGACCGCCCCGCCGTACGCCGACCAGCGGGCCGCGAGGTCGGTCGGCCAGGGGTGGTAGAGCACGTCGAAGAGGGTCGCGGGCCGTTCCGGTACGGCACCGGACAGCGCGTCCGTCGCGCCGGCCGGGGTGGTGGCGATCACCAGCGGGGCGTGCAGCGCACGGGCCGCGTCCGCCCAGTCCGCCGTACGGACCTCGATGTCGAGGCGTTCTCCCCACTGCCGCATCTCGGCGGCCCTGGCCTCGTTACGGACGTACACGACGACCTCGCCGGTGCAGATGCGGGCGAGCGCGGCGAGCGCGGAGGAGGCGGTGGCGCCGGCGCCGAGGATCGCGGCGGAGTCGACCTGTTCGATGCCGTGCTCGCGCAGGGCGCCCACGATCCCGGGGATGTCGGTGTTGTCGCCGACGCGCCGCCCGTCCGCTTCGAACACGACGGTGTTGACGGCCTCGACCGAAGCGGCCGTCTCGCTGACCTCGTCGAGCAGCGGGATGACCGCCCGCTTCAGCGGCATCGTGAGCGACAGCCCCGCCCACTCGGCCCCGAGGCCGCCCATGAATTCCGGCAGGGCCGCCTCATCGACCTCGAAGCGGTCGTACGTCCAGTCCGTGAGCGCCAGTTCCCCGTAGGCGGCGCGGTGCAGCACCGGAGAGAGGGAGTGGGCGATGGGGGAACCGAGCACCGCTGCCCGGCGGGCGTCAACTGCCCGTTCTTGCATCGAACTTGTCCTTGAGCTTGAGGAATTCATCGTGCGTCTTGGCGAATTCGGTCTTGCTCACGCCATCGGTCGCCACGAAGTAATACCAACCGTCGTCGGTCGGATTCAGCGTCGCCTTGATCGCCACTTCCCCCGGATTTCCGATCGGGCCGGGCGGCAGACCCTTGTTGGTGTACGTGTTGTACGGGTCCTTGTTGCTGTTGATCTCCGACTCGCTGATGTCGATGTTGCTCTCGTTCTTCGCATAGTTGAAGGTCGAGTCGAACTGAAGGGCACCGTAGGTCTCGGGGTTCGCGGGATCAAGGCGGTTGTAGACGACCTCCGCCATCTTGCGGTAGTCGTCACTGGTCTTGCCCTCGGCCTCGACGAGGCTCGCGACCGTGATGACCTGCAACGGGCTGTCGAGGTCGAGCGCCTTGGCCTTCGCTTCGAGGTCGAGGGCGTCGTACTTGGCGGCGGCCTGCGTGACCATTTCCTTCAGGACATCCGCGGGTTTCATGCCCTTGGCAGCGGGATAGGTCGCCGGGTAAAGGAAACCTTCCAGCGGGTCCTTGATCTCGTCGTTGTCGTTCGCCCAGTCCGGCAGACCCAGGGTCTTGTAGTCCTTCTTGGCGACCTTCTCGGTCGTACCGGCGGAAAGCCCGAGCTGTTTGTCGATGTTCTTGTAGATCGTGGCGTTGCGCTGCCCGGGAGTGACGAGCAGATTGTTCTGGCTCTTGGGGTCGAGCATCATCGCGACGGCGCTCTTGGCGGACATCTCCTTGTTCAGGACATACACGCCGGCCTGGATCGTCTTTCCCTTGGGATTCTCCGACTGGGCTGTCACAAAGGCGTCGACGCTCTTGACGACGCCCTTCTCCTTCAGCGCCTGGCCGATCTGATAGCCGCCCGCGCCCTTGGGGATCTCGACGGTCACCGTCGCGCTCGTACCGTCTCCCGCGAAGTCGGGCGCCGCGCCGAAACGATTTTGGTAGAACTGGTAACCGAAATACCCGATTCCGGCGATGCCGCCGCCGAACACCAGGACGACAACCAGGCAGGCCATACCGCTGCGGCCCTTCTTGGTCTTGCCGCTCTTCCCGCTCTTGTCGCCGTCCCGGCCCTTCCGGTCGCCGCGGCCTCGACGCCCGTCCGCCTCGTCGTCGGGCTCGTCGTCATCGTCACCGCCGCCCGCGAAGAAGGCGTGCTCGCCCTGGTCGGGGCCGGGGTCCCAGCCGGTCTGCGGTTCCGGCTCGGGTTCGGGTTCCGGCTCTGGACGGCGCCTGGCCGGCGGTTCCGGCGGCGGGTATGCGTCAGGAGTGCCGTAGTAGTCGGGCTGCTGACCGCCGTACGCGGCGGCCTGCTGGGCGTACGGATCCATGGGATCGGCGGTGTAGGGCACCTGCGCCTGCTGACCGGCGTCCCAGCCGCCGCCCGCGTACTGCTGCTGCCCCTGATCGACGTACTGCTGGTGGGCCTGTCCGCCGTACTGCTGCTGCGGGTATTGCTGCTGCTGGTACTGCTGGTTCTGGGCGTGCTGCTGATACTGCTGTTGCGCGTACTGCTGCTGCGCCTGGTCGTACGCGGCCTGCTGGCCGTCGGTGCCCCAGTCGCCGTACTGCGGCTGCTGCTGGGGGTAGTGCTGATGCTGGCCGTCGTAGGAGGACTGGCCGGCCTGGGCCTGCTGTCCTTCCCATCCGCCGTCCCCGTACAACGGGTCCTCCGGATGCCACGGTTCGGAGCCTGGGCCCCGGCCATACTCAGTCATCGATCCCCTAGAGCCGCGAGGCGGCCGATCACGCGGCGCCCACATCACCGCTACCGTTCCGCCTCTTATCGTGCGGCTACTGTTCGAACAGAGCCACAATCGCGCGGAACGTTACCGTATCGCGATCAGATGACCACTTCGACGCCCTCGCCGGGTGCTTTACCTGACACCCGTTCGGATTCGAGGGCCTGTTGCAGGATGATCACGGCCGCGGCCTGGTCAATGACCGATCTGCCCTTTTTCGATTTCACGCCCGAGGCACGCAGTCCCTGACTGGCCGTCACCGTCGTCATCCGCTCGTCCACCAGCCGTACCGGGACAGGTGCGATCAGACGGGCGAACTCCTGAGCGAAGCCACGGACCTTCACCGCGGCGGGGCCCTCGCCCCCCTTGAGGGAGCGAGGGAGACCGACGACGACCTCGATGGGTTCGTACTCGTCGACGAGTTGCTTCAGCCTGCGGTGAGCTGCGGGAACGTCCCGGCCGGGGACCGTCTCCACCGGGGTGGCGAGGATCCCGTCGGGGTCGCACGAGGCGACCCCGATCCGGGCGTCCCCGACATCGATCGCGAGTCGACGGCCGCGGCGCAGGGTGCTTCCGTCGTCGCTCACTTGGCCGTTTCCGCCACAAGGCGTTCGACGGCGTCGACGGCCTCGCCGATGGCGGCCGGGTTCTGGCCGCCGCCCTGGGCGACGTCCGGCTTGCCGCCACCGCCGCCGCCGAGGGTCTTGGCGGCCGTACGGACGAGGTCGCCGGCCTTGAGACCGCGCTCGCGGGCGGTCTCGTTGATGGCGATGACCGTCAGCGGCTTGCCGTTGGCCGTCGTGAACAGGGCGACCACGGCCGCCCGGCCGCCCTGGATGCGGCCGCGCACGTCGAGGACCAGCTTGCGCAGGTCGTCGGCGCCCGTGCCGTCCGGCACCTGACCGGTGACCAGGGCGACACCGTTGACGTCCTTGGCGCCCTGGGCCAGCCCGGCGGCGGCCTGGAGAACCTTCTCGGCGCGGAACTTCTCGATCTCCTTCTCGGCGTCCTTCAGCTTGCCGAGCATGGCGGAGATCTTCTCCGGAAGCTCCTCCGGGCGGCCCTTGACCAGCTCCTGGAGCTGGGCGACGACCGTGTGCTCGCGGGCGAGGAAGTTGTAGGCGTCCACACCGACCAGGGCCTCGATGCGGCGCACACCCGAACCGATGGACGACTCACCGAGCAGCTTGACCAGGCCGAGCTGGGCAGTGTTGTGGACGTGCGTGCCGCCACACAGCTCCTTGGAGAAGTCGCCGATGGTCACGACGCGCACGCGCTCGCCGTACTTCTCGCCGAACTCGGCGATGGCGCCCTGCTTCTTGGCCTCGTCGAGGCTGAGGATCTCGGCGTGCACGTCCAGGTCGCGGGCGAGCACCTCGTTGATCTGCTGCTCGACGTCGGTCATCACGGCCGTCGGTACGGCGGACGGGGAGCCGAAGTCGAAACGGAACCGGCCGGGCTGGTTCTCGGAACCGGCCTGGGCGGCCGTCGGACCGAGGGCGTCGCGCAGGGCCTGGTGGGTGAGGTGGGTGGCCGAGTGGGCGCGGGCGATGGCCGTGCGGCGGCGCACGTCGATGGCGGCCTGGGCCTTGGCCCCGACGGTCACCTCGCCGACCTGGACGACGCCCTTGTGGACGTACACCCCAGGGACCGGCTTCTGGCAGTCGCGGATCTCGATGACGGCACCGGTGTCGATCCTGATCCGCCCGGTGTCGCCGATCTGGCCGCCGCCCTCGGCGTAGAACGGGGTGCGGTCGAGGACGATCTCCACCTCGTCGCCCTCGGTGGCGGCGGGCGACGAGACACCGTCGACGAGGATACCGACGACCGTCGACTCGCCCTCGGTACGGTCGTACCCGACGAACTCGGTCTCACCGGCGGCGTCGGCGATCTCGCGGTAGGCGCCCATGTCGGCGTGGCCGGTCTTCTTGGCCTTGGCGTCGGCCTTGGCGCGGTCCCGCTGCTCCTTCATCAGGCGCCGGAAGCCGTCCTCGTCCACGGAAAGGCCCTGTTCGGCGGCCATTTCGAGGGTGAGGTCGATCGGGAAGCCCCAGGTGTCGTGGAGCAGGAAGGCCTTGTCGCCGGACAGGACCTGGCCACCGGCGGCCTTGGTCTCCGTGACGGCGGTGTCGAGGATGTTCGTGCCGCCCTTGAGGGCCTTGAGGAAGGCGGCCTCCTCGGCGAGGGCCACGGTCTCGATGCGCTTGCGGTCGCTGACCAGCTCCGGGTACTGCTGGCCCATCATGGCGATCACGACGTCGATGAGGTCCTGGACGACCGGCCCGGTGGCGCCCAGCAGCCGCATGTTGCGGATGGCGCGGCGCATGATGCGGCGCAGCACATAGCCGCGGCCCTCGTTGCCGGGCGAGACGCCGTCGCCGATGAGCATCACGGACGTCCGCATGTGGTCGGTGACCACGCGCAGGGAGACGTCGGAGGCGTGGGCGGCGCCGTACTCGATGCCCGTCAGCTCGGTGGCCTTCTTGATGACGGCCATGGAGGTGTCGATCTCGTACATGTTCTGCACGTCCTGCAGAATCATGGCGAGCCGCTCCAGGCCGAGGCCCGTGTCGATGTTCTTGCTCGGCAGGTCGCCGAGGATCTCGAAGTCCTCCTTCGAGGTGCCCTCGCCCCGCTCGTACTGCATGAAGACGAGGTTCCAGATCTCCACGTACCGCTCGTCGTTGACGGCCGGGCCGCCCTCGACGCCGAACTCGGGACCGCGGTCGTAGTTGATCTCGGAGCAGGGTCCGCAGGGCCCGGGCACGCCCATGGACCAGTAGTTGTCCTTCTTGCCGAGGCGCTGGATGCGCTCGGCGGGGACACCGATCTTGTCGCGCCAGATCGTCTCGGCCTCGTCGTCGTCCAGGTAGACCGTGATCCACAGACGCTCCGGGTCGAGCCCGTAACCACCCTTGTCCTGGGGCGAGGTGAGCAGCTCCCAGGCGTAGGTGATGGCGCCTTCCTTGAAGTAGTCGCCGAAGGAGAAGTTGCCGCACATCTGGAAGAAGGTGCCGTGCCGGGTGGTCTTGCCGACCTCTTCGATGTCCGGCGTGCGGACGCACTTCTGGACGCTGGTGGCGCGGGCCCACGGCGGCTTGACCTCGCCGAGGAAGTACGGCTTGAAGGGGACCATGCCGGCGGGGACCAGGAGGAGAGTCGGGTCGTCCGCGATGAGCGACGCCGAAGGGACAACGGTGTGACCGCGCTCCTCGTAGAAGCTCAGCCAGCGGCGACGAATTTCAGCCGACTCCATCAGTGGTCCTCATTCCGGTTGTACGGGTGCGTGTTGTCCAGCATCCCGTAGTGCTTCTCATCGTGCTTCAGGTTTTCCGGCCCGTGGTCGAGGGCGGCGGCCCGCCGCTGCGGGGGCAGCGCGCGGCCCGGGGGTTCGGCGATCCCGAGGGCCTCGCCCAGCTCGGCCTCGCGCTGGACCATCCCGGCCCGTACGTCGAGGGCGAAGTCCTTGACCCGGTGTCCGGCCTCGATCGCCTTGTTGGCGGCCTGCGCGGCGAGGTGCTCGGGGGTCAGCTGCCTGAGCTTCCGGTTGACCTTGGTGGTGGCCCACACACCGGCCGCGGCACCCGCGGTGAACCAGAACGTACGGCGGAACATCGCGGGGTTCAGCCCTTCTGCCTGCGGCGCTTGGAGCCCTTCGGGGCCGGTACCGTACGGCCGACGACGACCGTGCGCCGGACCCGCTCGGGCGCGGGCACCTCGTCGGTCCTGGTGCGGGTCATCGCCCGGCGTACGCCGTATCCGAACGCGGCGACCTTGACGAGCGGGCCGCCGAAGGTCGAGGCGACGGTGGTGGAGAGCGCCGACGCGTTGGAGGTGACCTCCTGGACGTCGGTGGCGATGGCGTCGACCCGGTCGATCTGCGTCTGTGCGGAGCGCACGGCCTGGGAGGCGTCGGCCAGCAGCGGCACGGCCTGTTCCGTCACCTCCGCGACCAGCTTGGTGGTCGCCCTGAGCGTCTGGGCCAGCCTCACCAGCGCCACGGCGAGGAAGGAGACCAGGATCGCCCAGAAGACGGCCACCAGGATCCCGGCAACCTCTCCACCGGTCACACCGCACCGCTCTCTGCGCTCGTAGATCGACTGTGTTTCTGGGGGTACGTCACACACGTTCTGGATACTTCGAAAGTCGCTCCGACCCTATCGCGCCGGAGGCGGCCCTCCGTACGCGAGGTCGTACGCGAAGGCCCGCCGCTCCCCCGCCTGCGAGGGCGGGGAAACGACGGGCCGAAGGCGCGAAGCCGGTGCTGCCTGGTGCTACAACCGCTGGATCAGCGGGCGTAGTACTCGACGACGAGCTGCTCGTCGCAGATCACCGGGATCTCCTTGCGGTTCGGCTCGCGGTCCAGGCGGAACGCCAGGGCGCCGAGGTTCACCTGGAGGTAGCGCGGGGTCTCGCCGTCGGGGGCGAAGCCACCGGCGCGGGAGACCTCGAACAGCGTCTTGCTGCGGCTGCGCTCGCGGACCATCACGACGTCGTCGGGACGGACACGGAACGAGGGCTTGTCGACCTTCTGGCCGTTGACCTCGATGTGGCCGTGGACGACCATCTGGCGGGCCTGGTAGATCGTGCGGGCGATGCCCGAACGCAGGACCAGCGCGTCGAGGCGACGCTCCAGCTCGATGATCAGGGCCTCACCGGTCTTGCCCTGGACCTTGGAGGCACGCTCGTAGGCGCGGACGAGCTGGCGCTCGGACACGTCGTACTGCGCGCGCAGACGCTGCTTCTCCAGCAGACGGACCTTGTAGTCCGAGTTCTGCTTGCGGCCACGACCGTGCTCACCCGGCGGGTAGGGACGGGCCTCGAAGTACTTGACGGCCTTCGGGGTCAGCGCGATGCCGAGGGCACGCGACTTCTTGACCTTGGGGCGGGACTGGTTCGCCACGATCTCTCATTTCTCGGTGTTCGGCTTGTCAGAGTTATGGGAGGTCGCATCCGCAGCCGGGGAAACCCGCCAGGTCCGCGAAGGATCTGGTGGGCAGCCGCTCCCCTGGTCTGGGCACAACGTGCAGTACGCGAGTGGCCCACCAACCGTGAACGGTGATGGGCTGCCCGCGACACCAAGCGAAAGGTGCGCGACGCTCCTGGAACCCGCAGGGGGTTCCGGCTGGCCGTCCCGTTCTGACTGCACGGGACACAGCACTTCGAGGATTCTACAGGCTGCTCAGGACCGCTTACGACCGAGGTGTTTCCTGGTCCACTCGACGGCGTCCGCGTACCGGGCCTCGGCTCCGTGCCGGGTCGGTTCGTAGTACCGGCGGTCCTTCAGCTCCTCCGGGGCGTACTGCTGCTCGGCGATGCCCTCCGGCAGGTCGTGCGGGTAGACGTACCCCTGCGCGTGGCCGAGTTTGGCGGCGCCCTTGTAGTGCCCGTCGCGCAGATGCATCGGCACGGGTCCGGCATGGCCCTTGCGTACGTCCTCCATGGCGGCGCCGATCGCCGTGGTCGCGGCGTTGGACTTGGGGGCCAGGGCGAGGGCGATGGTGGCGTGGCTGAGGGTGAGGGCGGCCTCCGGGAAGCCGATCATGGCGACGGCCTGAGCGGCGGCGACGGCTATCGGGAGGGCGTTCGGATCGGCGAGGCCGATGTCCTCGCTCGCGGAGATCATCAGGCGGCGGGCGATGAAGCGGGGGTCCTCGCCGGCCTCGATCATGCGGGCGAGGTAGTGCAGGGCCGCGTCGACGTCGGAGCCCCGGATCGACTTGATGAGGGCGCTGGCCACGTCGTAGTGCTGGTCGCCGTCGCGGTCGTACTTCACGGCCGCGCGGTCGACGGTCTCCTCCAGCGTCTGGAGCGCGATCTCCGCGTCGCCCTTGTCGAGGGCGGCTCCGGCGGCGGCCTCCAGAGCGGTCAGGGCCCGGCGGGCGTCTCCGCCGGCGATCCGCAGCAGGTGTTCCTCGGTGTCCTCGGGGAGGGTGACAGCGCTCTTGAGGCCGCGTTCGTCGGTGAGCGCCCGGCGCAGCAGAGCGCGCAGGTCGTCGTCGGTGAGGGGTTCGAGGGTGAGGAGGAGGGAACGGGAGAGGAGGGGCGAGATCACCGAGAAGTACGGGTTCTCGGTGGTCGCCGCGATCAGGGTCACCCAGCGGTTCTCGACCGCGGGGAGCAGGGAGTCCTGCTGGGCCTTGCTGAAGCGGTGGATCTCGTCGAGGAAGAGGACGGTCTCCTTGCCGAAGCCGCCGGTGGCTCGGCGGGCGCCGTCGATGACCGCGCGGACCTCCTTGACGCCCGCGGTGATCGCCGACAGTTCGACGAAGCGCTTGTTGGTGGCCTTGGAGACGACGTACGCGAGCGTCGTCTTCCCGGTGCCGGGTGGCCCCCAGAGGATCACGGACGAGGGTCCGGCCGGTCCGCCGTCGCTCTCGCCGACGAGCCTGCGCAGCGGCGACCCCGGCTTCAGCAGATGCTGCTGGCCCACGACCTCGTCGAGGACACGGGGGCGCATCCGCACGGCCAGGGGGCTTCCGGACGGGTCCTTCTCCTGGCGTGCTTCGGCGGCGGCGGTGAACAGGTCGGGCTCCACGTCCAAAACCCTATGTCACGCCACTGACAGTGGGACCGGCACCGTCAGCTGGTCCAGAAGTCCCACCAGCGGGTCAGGATCAGCATCCCGATGATGCCGATGTGCAGGACCGGCACGACCCAGGTGAACTCGCCGAAGAAGCTCTTGAGGAACTTCGGGGCCGGGATGAAACCGTTCCGCACATTGAACGAGGTCACGTACCAGAACATGATGATCGTCGCGACCCAGGCCAGGGAGCACCACAGGCACAGCGCGTTGATCCGGTACAGGGACTGGAACTGAAGCCAGGTGCAGAATCCGACGCCGAAGAGGGTGCCCGCGTTGAAGGTGAGCCAGTACCAGCGCGGGAAGCGGGCCCGGCCGAGCAGGCTCATGCCGACGCAGATGACGATGCCGTAGGCGACGAGGCCGATCATCGGGTTGGGGAACCCGAAGGCGGCGGCCTGCTTGCTCTCCATCACGCTGCCGCAGGACACCACGGGGTTGAGGCTGCACCCGGGGGTGAAGGTCTTGCCCTCGACCTTGGCTTCGAGCAACTTGAACTTGTCGATCGTGATGACCCATGCGGCGAGCAGTCCGGCCGCGCCCGTGAGCAACAGCATCACGGCGAACGCACGACTGGCGCCGACCGAGCGCGCGGCCTCGGCAGGGGGCTCGGGCTGGTCGGTGGAGACGCCGTCCTTCATCATCGTCTTGGTCATCACGCCGTTCCGTTGCTTCGAGGGGGGTTGGCGGGCACGGTCATTGTGCCGCACCCGGGCGCGTGTCCACCGTTCGGTGGACATAAGGAGGTACGCCTGGTCGTCCCGGAGGGCTCGGTTCGGGACGAGGCTCGACGGCATGACAACAGACGCGAAAGACCTCGCGGTGGCCGTACGGGGACTGCGCAAGCGGTACGGGGACGTGACCGCCGTGGACGGCATCGATCTCGGCATCCACCAGGGCGAGGTGTTCGGCCTGCTGGGGCCCAATGGCGCGGGCAAGAGCACCACCGTGGAGATCCTCCAGGGCAACCGGACCCGGGACGCGGGCGAGGTCTCCGTACTGGGCTCGGATCCGGCGACGGGCACGCGCGCGTGGCGCTCACGTGTCGGAATCGTCTGGCAGGACGAATCGGCACCCGCCGAGTTGACGGTCCGTGAAACCGTACGTCATTTCGCCCGTTACTACCCGGCGCCGCGGGACCCGGAGCAGGTGATCGGGCTGGTCGGTCTGGAGCAGAAGGCGGGCAGCCGGATCAAGGAGCTGTCGGGCGGCCAGCGGCGCCGTCTCGACGTGGCGCTCGGCGTGATCGGCGGCCCGGAACTGCTGCTCCTGGACGAGCCGACGACGGGTTTCGACCCGGCGGCCCGCCGCCAGTTCTGGGACCTGATCCGCACCCTCGCCGACGAGGGAACGACGATCCTCCTCACCACGCACTACCTCGAGGAGGCCGAGGCGCTGGCGGACCGGCTGGCGATCGTCTCGGCGGGCCGGGTGGTCGCCCAGGGCGAGCCGGCCGCGCTGCGGGAGCGTCACGGCACCGAGGCGACCGTCCAGTGGACGGAGACCGACGGCACCCCGCGCGTCACCCACACGAAGACGCCGACCCGCACGGTCACGGAACTCACGCACCGCTTCGACGGCGAGATCCCCGGCCTTCGGGTGAGCCGCCCGACCCTGGAGGACGTCTACCTCCGGCTGACCGGACAGGAGGACACGCGATGACGACGGCGGCCGTACGAGCGCACGCGGGGAGGGGCAGGGACGTCCGACTCCCCTCGGCCTGGGGCCTGGGCCTGCTGCGGGGCGGGATGGAGATCAAACAGTTCTTCCGGATGCGCGACCAGGTGGTGTTCACGTTCGCCTTCCCGGTCGTCTTCCTGTTCCTCTTCGCGTCGATCTTCAGCGACGACATCGACTCGGCCGGCATCACGGCCTCGCAGCTGTACGTCCCGGCGATGATGGCCGCCGGCATCATGTCGACGAGCTTCCAGTCGCTGGGCATCTCGATCGCGATCGAACGCGACGAACGGGTGCTGCGCCGGCTGCGCGGGACGCCGATGCCCCCGGCCGCGTACTTCCTCGGCAAGATCTGGCTGGTCCTGGTGACCGGCTTCCTGGAGACGGTGATCCTGCTCCTGGTCGGCACGACGCTGTACGACGTGGACCTCCCCTCGGACCTCACCAGGTGGGCGGAGTTCGCCTGGATCTTCGTCCTCGGTCTGACGGCGTGCGCGCTGCTCGGCATCGCGATCAGCTCGGTCCCGAAGTCGGGCAAGAGCGCCACGTCCGTGGTCGTACTCCCGTTCCTGGTACTTCAGTTCATCTCCGGGGTGTACATCGCGATCGACACGATTCCCGACTGGATGCTGAACATCGGCGCCCTGTTCCCGCTGAAGTGGATGTGCCAGGGTCTGCGCGGGGTGTTCCTGCCCGACTCGGCCCGCGTCCTCGAACAGACGGGGAGTTGGGAGTTCGGACGCATCGCCCTGGTCCTGGGGGCGTGGTGCATCGGAGGACTGCTGCTGTGTCTGCTGACCTTCCGCTGGAAGAACCGGCGCGACGGGTGAACGGTTCCGAGCCTCGCGGCGCGTACACCTGGGACCGCTCGTTCCGGCTCTGGGACACGTACTTCGCCGTCGTCTGGCTGGCCACCCTGGTGTTCGTGCTCGGCACGAACTACCCGGGGTGGCCGGTACAGGTGACGGCAGCCGCTCTGCTCCTCCCCCTGATCCCGATGTACGTGGGCTGGGGCCGAGGGATCCTCCAGGACGACCCGCCGGACGAACACCGCTCGCTGCGCTACCTGCTTGCCGCCCTGACCCTGTTCCTCCCCTCGGCGATCCTGGTCGGCGAGACGCGCCTGATGACGTTCGCGCTGGTCCCGCAGTGCTTCATGACCCTGCGGCTGCGCTGGGCGCTGGCGGCCGTGACCGTCATCAACATCGCGCCGGTGGTGGGCTGGGCGCTGCTGTGGTGGCCCAGTGACCACGACGTGTTCTTCAACGCGGTGTTCGCGCTGGTGACGCTGGTCTTCTCGGTGGCGGTGGGCAGCTGGGTCATCAAGGTGATCGAACAGAGCCAGGAACGGGCGGAGTTGATCGCGGAGCTGGACGCGAGCCGCCACGAACTCACTCGCCTGTCGACGGCACACGGAGCCCTGGCCGAGCGAGAACGCATGGCCAGGGAGATCCACGACACGCTCGCGCAGGGCTTCACCAGTCTGCTGATGCTGGTCCAGGCGGTCGAGGCGGAGCTGGACGACGACATCCCGCAGGCCCGCCGCCATCTGTCCCTGATGGCGGAGACGGCCCGCCAGAACCTCGCCGAGGCCCGCGCCCTGGTGGCCGGCGGCGCCCCGGCCGACCTGGAGGGCGCCTCGCTCCCGGACGCCCTGCGCCGCCTGGCCGCCCGCAACGAGGCGACGCTGACCGTGACGGGCCCTGTACGCCCCCTCCCGGCCGGCCAGGAGGTGGTGTTGCTGCGCGCCTGCCAGGAGGCCCTGGCGAACGCGCGGAAGCACGCGGGCAGTGGAACGGCGGTCACCATCGAGCTGGCGTACGAGGAGGAGCGGCTCGCTCTCGCCGTACGGGACGAGGGCTGCGGCTTCGACACGGACGCCGTACGGGACGGCTACGGTCTGGCGGGGCTGAGCGCGCGGGCGGCGGAGGCGGGCGGGACGGTACGCATCCGCAGCGCACCGGGCGAGGGCACGACGGTGACGGTCGGCCTGCCCGTACCTTCGCCTACTTCTGTGAGGAGCGAGCCGTGATCCGCATCATCCTGGCCGACGACCATCCCGTCGTACGGGAGGGCCTGCGCGCGATGCTCAGCGCCGAACCGGACCTCGATGTGATCGCCGACGCGTCGAGCGGGCCCCAGGCGGAGGCGCTGGCGGCGGAGTTGCGGCCGGACATCGTGCTGATGGACCTGCGGATGCCGGGCGGTGGGGGCGTGGACTCGATCGTCCGGATGAGCGAGGCCGGGCTGCCGTGCCGCGTGATCGTCCTGACGACGTACGAGACGGACCGGGACATCCTGCGGGCGGTGGAGGCGGGAGCGGCGGGCTACCTGCTCAAGGATCTGCCGCGGGGTGAACTGGCGGACGCGGTACGGGCGGCGGCGCGTGGCGAGACGGTACTGGCGCCGACGGTGGCGGCGAGGCTGGTGGACCAGCTCCGGGCGCGGCCTGAGCGGCCGCGGCTGTCGGAGCGGGAGACTGCGGTGCTGCGGCTGGTGGCTGAGGGGTGCACGAACGCGGAGATCGGGCGGCGGTTGTTCATCGGGGAGTCGACGGTGAAGACGCACCTGCTGCGGGCGTTCGGAAAACTGGGGGTGGACGACCGCACGGCGGCGGTGACGAGCGCGATGCGCCACGGCTTGCTGGACTGACCCGGGCTTTTTCTCGCCCCCGCCGCCCCTACCCGTCCCATCCTCGGGGGCGCTGCCCCCGAACCCCCGCATCGCGCTGAACGCGCTCGTCCTCAAACGCCGGACGGGCTGGTTTGCCAGCCCGTCCGGCGTTTGAGGACAAAGGGGGTCTGGGGGCGCAGCCCCCAGGAAGGGATGGGACGGGTAGGGGCGGCGGGGGCGAAGAAAAGCCCTCAGCCCAGCCTCGACTCCAGTTCCGCCACGATCTCGTTCACGCCGATCGCCGTCTGCTCACCGGACTCCATGTCCTTGAGCTGGACCACGCCCTCCGCGAGGTCCCGCTCACCGGCGACGATCGTGTACCGCGCCCCACTCCGGTTCGCGTTCTTCATCGCGCCCTTAAGACCCTTCGCCCCGTACGAGAAGTCCGCCGCGACCCCCACCTTGCGCAGCTCCGTGACCTTCCCGAACAACACCCGCCGAGCCTCCTCCCCCAACGGCACCGCGAACACACTCGTCGCGGACGGGAGTTCCAGCTCCACACCCTCCGCCTCAAGCGCCAACACCGTTCGGTCGACGCCCAGCGCCCAGCCCACCGACGGCAGCGCCGGGCCGCCGATCATCTCGGACAGACCGTCATAGCGCCCGCCACCGCCCACCGCGGACTGCGAACCAAGCCCGTCGTGGACGAACTCGAAGGTCGTACGGGTGTAGTAGTCCAGGCCGCGCACCAGCTTCGGGTCGTCCTCGAACGAGACCCCCGCAGCAGTGATCAGCTCGCGGACCTCCTCGTGGTACGCCTTGCAGGCGTCGCAGAGATAGTCCCGCAGCAGCGGCGCCCCCACCAGCTGCTTCTGGACGTCGTCCCGCTTGTCGTCCAGCACCCGCAGCGGGTTGATGTCGGCCCGGCGCAGCGTCTCCTCGTCCAGGTCGAGGCCCCGGAGGAAGTCCTGGAGCGCCGACCTGTACACCGGACGGCACTCCTTGTCGCCCAGCGAATTCAGCAGGATGCGGAAGTTCCTCAACCCCAGCGTCCGGTACGCCTGGTCCGCCAGGATGATCAACTCCGCGTCCAGCGCCGGATCCTCCGCGCCGATCGCCTCCGCGCCCACCTGCGAGAAGTGACGGTAACGGCCCTTCTGCGGGCGCTCGTAGCGGTAGTACGAGCCCGAGTACCAGAGCTTGACCGGCAGGTTGCCCAGCTTGTGGAGGTTGGCCTCAAGCGCCGCGCGCAGGACCGACGCCGTGCCCTCGGGGCGCAGGGCCAGCATGTCGCCGCCCTTGGTCTCGAAGGCGTACATCTCCTTCGTCACGATGTCCGTCGATTCGCCGACGCCCCGGGCGAACAGCTCGACGTTCTCGAAGCCCGGCGTCTCGATGTAGCCGTAGCCGGAGTTGCGCAGCGGCGCCGCGATGGCTTCCCGTACCGCCAGGTACTTCGCGCTGTCCGGCGGGATCAGGTCGTACGTGCCCTTGGGGGCCTTGAAGGTGCTCACGGAAGGTCTCGTCACATTCCTCGTCGGTGAGGGGGGTTCGAACCCTCGCCGCGATCTTGAAGGCCGGCCGCCACCTGCCGCAGATACGGGTTGGTGGCGCGCTCCTGGCCGATGGTCGTCTGGGCGCCGTGGCCGGACAGCACCACGGTCGAGTCGTCGAGCGGCAGGCACACACGGGCCAGCGAGTCGAGCATCTCGGCCATGTCACCGCCGGGCAGGTCGGTGCGTCCGATGGAGCCGGCGAAGAGCAGGTCGCCCGAGAAGAACACGGACGGAATGTCCGTGGTCTCCGGCATCCTGAACGTCACCGACCCCTTGGTATGGCCCGGTGCGTGCGCCACGCCCAGCTCCAGGCCCGCCAGTTCCAGCCGCGCGCCGTCCGTCAGCTCCTTGACGTCGTCCGGTTCCCCGATGGTCAGCTCGCCGAGCAGCGGCATCCCGATGGAGCGGCCGAGGGCCTTCTCCGGGTCGCTCATCATGTAGCGGTCGTCGGGGTGGATCCACGCCGGGACACCGTGCGCGCCGCACACCGGGACGACCGAGGCCACATGGTCGAGGTGGCCATGGGTGAGGACGACCGCGACGGGCTTGAGCCGATGCTTCTTCAGCGTCTCCTCGACTCCCTGGGCGGCCTGATGGCCCGGGTCGATGATCACGCACTCCTCACCGGCGGCGGGGGCGACGAGATAACAGTTCGTCCCCCAGGCGCCGGCCGGGAACCCGGCAATGAGCACGATCGTCCTTCGATATGTGGCGTACGTGGTCGTACGGGGTGGGTGGCAGTGCCCCAGAGCCTACCGGCGCTGCCGTTTCCTCAGCGAACCCATATACGGTACGGGGCACACGCAGGCGATCGGCACACAAGACGCACGCGTCCCAGTTGACGTACGAGACGCATGAGGAGAAAACCCGGTGGTCACCCAGGAACAGCGGCGGCGTCAGCTCGCCCGGGAGAAGTTCTTGCGGCAGCAGCAGCGGCGTACGGCCGCGCGACGCAAGGCGAACGTGCGCAACTCGGTGATCGCGTCGGTCCTCGGCGTGATCGTCGTGGGGAGCGTGTTGTCGTATGCGACCGGGGTCTTCAAGAACGACGACAGCAAGTCGAACGCGAGCGCGGAGGTCACCCCGAGCGCCACGCCCAGCAAGGCCGCGGACCCCTGCGAGAAGGCTGCCGAGGGGGCGGTGAAGTCGCTGAGCTGGAAGAAGGAGCCGGCGATGACCATCGACAAGTCGGCGAAGTACGAAATGACGCTCGCTACGACCTGTGGCGACATCGGCATCGCCCTGAAGACGTCCGCGGCCCCGCACACGGTCAACTCGTTCAACTTCCTGGCGAGCAAGGGCTACTTCGACCACACCAAGTGCCACCGGCTCACCACGAACGGCATCTACGTGTTGCAGTGCGGTGACCCGAAGGGCACCGGTATGGGCGGCCCCGGCTACACCATCCCGGACGAGAACCTGAAGGACAAAACCCTCAAGAACAACATCTACCCGGCGGGCACGATCGCCATGGCCAACACCGGCCAGGCGCACACCGGCGGCAGCCAGTTCTTCCTGGTCTACCAGGACAGTCAGCTCCCGCCCAGCTACACACCGTTCGGAACGGTTTCCGCGTCGGGGATGAAGGTCCTGAAGAAGATCGCCGCGGCCGGTGAGGCCACGGGACAGGGCGACGGCGCACCGAATGCGACCGTTGTGATCAACAAGGCGACCGTAACGAAATCCTGACCGCCAACTGCGAAACTTCGGTCGCGCGGGATGCGGACAGCATCCCTGCCGGTCGCCTATGTTGGCCGTGACGAAACTGTGGACGATGCCCGGGGGTGCAGAGCCCTCCGCAGGCATCATGTGGAGGAGGCGCTGTGAGCAGCGACCCGTGGGGCCGCGTCGACGAGACGGGGACCGTGTACGTGCGTACGGCCGACGGCGAGCAGGTCGTCGGTTCCTGGCAGGCCGGCTCCCCCGAGGAGGCGCTGGCCTACTTCGAGCGCAAGTACGAGGGCCTGGTTGTCGAGATCGGCCTCCTCGAAAAGCGAGTCAAGACCACCGACCTGTCCGCGAAGGACGCCCAGGTGGCCATCGACCACATCCGCGAGCAGGTGGACGCCCACCACGCGGTCGGCGATCTGGCCGCGCTGAAGGTCCGGCTGGACAAGCTCGTCGAGACCGTCGAGACCCGGCGCGAGGAGCGCAAGCAGCAGCGCGCCAAGCAGTCCGACGAGGCCAGGCACGCCAAGGAGGCGCTGGTCGTCGAGGCGGAGGAGCTGGCGCAGTCCGACCAGTGGCGCTCCGCCGGTGAGCGGCTGCGCGCGCTGGTGGACACCTGGAAGGGGCTGCCGCGGCTCGACCGTAAGTCGGACGACGAGCTGTGGCACCGCTTCTCGCACGCCCGCTCGGCGTTCTCCAAGCGCCGCAAGGCGCACTTCGCGTCCCTGGACGCGCAGCGCGAGGACGCCCGAAAGGCCAAGGAGAAGCTGGTCGCGGAGGCCGAGGCACTGTCTGCGTCGACCGACTGGGGTCCGACGGCGGCGCGCTACCGCGAGCTGATGACGGACTGGAAGGCCGCGGGCCGCGCCCAGCGCGAGCACGAGGACGACCTGTGGAACCGCTTCCGCGGCGCCCAGGACGTGTTCTTCGCGGCGCGCAGCTCGGTCTTCGCCGAGCGGGACGCGGAGCAGACCGAGAACCTCAAGCTCAAGGAGGGGCTGGCCGAGGAGGCCGAGAAGCTCCTGCCGATCACGGACCTCAAGGCGGCGCGAGCCGCCTTCCGTTCGATCAACGAGCGCTGGGAGGCCATCGGCCACGTGCCGCGTGACGCCCGTCCGAAGGTCGAGGGCCGGATGCACACGGTCGAGCGGGCTCTTCAGGAGTCCGAGGAGACCGAGTGGCGCCGGACGAACCCGGAGGCACGCGCGCGTGCCGAGGGTCTGACCGGTCAGCTCCAGGCGGCCGTGGACAAGCTCACCGGCCAGATCGAGACGGCCCGCGCCCAGGGCAACAACGCCAGGGCCGACAAGCTCCAGAAGGAGCTGGAAGGCCGTCAGGCGCTGCTGGACCAGGCGCTCAAGGGTCTTCAGGAGTTCGGCGGCTAGTTCGCTCGCCAGTACACGCAGAGGGGCTCCCGTACGAGATGTACGGGAGCCCCTCTGCGTGTTCTCCGACTATGGCCTGCGGGCCGAGGTCACCCGGTAGACGTCGTACACGCCCTCGACGCCCCTGACGGCCTTCAGGACGTGTCCCAGGTGCTTGGGGTCGCCCATCTCGAAGGTGAAGCGGGAGGTGGCCACGCGGTCCCTCGACGTCTGGACGGCCGCCGACAGGATGTTGACGTGCTGGTCGGACAGGACGCGGGTGACGTCCGAGAGGAGGCGGGAGCGGTCCAGGGCCTCGACCTGGATGGCGACCAGGAAGACCGAGGACTGGGTGGGCGCCCACTCGACCTCGAGGATGCGCTCGGGCTCGCGGGACAGTGACTCAATGTTCACGCAGTCATTGCGGTGAACCGATACGCCGCTACCGCGCGTGACGAATCCGATGATCGGATCGCCGGGTACGGGCGTACAGCAGCGGGCCAGCTTCACCCAGACGTCGTCGACGCCCTTGACCACGACACCCGGGTCGTTGTTGCTGCGCCGCTTGCGGCCCCGGCCGCGCGGGGACGGAACGGCCTCGTCGATCTCCTCGGTGGCCGCCTCCTCGCCGCCGAGCGCCTGCACGAGCTTCTGTACGACGTTCTGCGCGGCCACATGGCCCTCGCCGATCGCCGCGTACAGGGACGAGATGTCGGGGTAGCGCATCTCGTGCGCCAGGGTGACCAGGGAGTCGCCGGTGAGGATGCGCTGGATCGGCAGGTTCTGCTTGCGCATCGCACGGGCGATGGCGTCCTTGCCCTGTTCGATCGCCTCGTCGCGCCGCTCCTTGGAGAACCAGGCGCGGATCTTGTTGCGGGCGCGCGGCGACTTGACGAAGCCGAGCCAGTCGCGGGAGGGCCCGGCGCCGGGTGCCTTGGAGGTGAAGACCTCCACCAGGTCGCCGTTGTCCAGGGTGGATTCGAGCGGTACGAGACGGCCGTTGACCCGTGCCCCTATGGTCCGGTGGCCGACCTCGGTGTGCACCGCGTACGAGAAGTCGACCGGTGTCGCCCCTGCCGGCAGCGCTATCACGTCGCCCTTGGGCGTGAAGACGAAGACCTCGTTGCGCGACAGGTCGAAGCGCAGGGACTCCAGGAACTCACCCGGGTCCTCGGTCTCCTTCTGCCAGTCCAGCAACTGGCGCAGCCACGCCATGTCGTTGAGGTGGTCGTCCTTGCCGGTGGTCCTCGGCTGGTCCGAGCGGACCTTGGAGGCGCCGGCGACGGCCTCCTGCTTGTACTTCCAGTGCGCGGCGATGCCGTACTCGGCACGGCGGTGCATGTCGAACGTACGGATCTGGAGTTCGACCGGCTTGCCGTTGGGCCCGATGACCGTCGTGTGCAGCGACTGGTACATGTTGAACTTCGGCATCGCGATGTAGTCCTTGAACCGGCCGGGGACCGGGTTCCAGCGCGCGTGCACGGTGCCGAGGGCCGCGTAACAGTCGCGGACCGTGTCGACAAGTACACGAATACCCACGAGGTCGTAGATCTCCGCGAAGTCACGACCGCGGACGATCATCTTCTGGTAGACGCTGTAGTAGTGCTTCGGGCGCCCGGTGACGGTGGCCTTGATCCGAGCGGCGCGCAGATCGCTCTGTACCTCGTCGGTCACTATGGCCAGGTACTCGTCACGTTTCGGTGCCCTCTCGGCCACCAGCCGGACGATCTCGTCGTACATCTTGGGGTAGAGGATCGCGAACGCGAGGTCCTCCAGCTCCCACTTGATGGTGTTCATGCCCAGGCGATGGGCGAGCGGCGCGTAGATCTCCAGCGTCTCGCGCGCCTTCTTCTCCTGCTTCTCGCGCTTGAGGTAGCGCATGGTGCGCATGTTGTGCAGCCGGTCGGCGAGCTTGATGACCAGGACGCGCGGGTCCTTGGCCATCGCCACGACCATCTTGCGCACGGTCTCGGCCTGCGCGGCCTCGCCGAACTTGACCTTGTCCAGCTTCGTGACGCCGTCGACGAGGAGCGCGACGGAGTCGCCGAAGTCGCGGCGGAGCTGGTCCAGGCCGTACTCGGTGTCCTCGACGGTGTCGTGCAGCAGGCCCGCCATCAGGGTCGCCGGGTCCATGCCAAGCTCGGCGAGGATCGTGGTGACGGCCAGCGGGTGGGTGATGTACGGGTCGCCGCTCTTGCGCTTCTGGCCGCGGTGCCAGCGCTCGGCGACCTGGTACGCCTTCTCGATCTGCCGGAGGGTCGCCGTCTCGATCTTCGGGTCGTTGCCGCGCACCGCCCGCAGCAGCGGCTCGAGGACCGGGTTGTACGGGTTGGAGCGCTGCACACCGAGCCGGGCCAGCCGGGCGCGTACGCGGTTGGGGGAGGCTGAGCGGGCGGGCTGACCGGAGGCCGGGCGGACGGCGGGCGCGGGGGCCGGGGTGGGAGCGGGCTCGGGCGTGGCCGGCTTGGGGCGCGGAGGCTCGGCCGCCCGGTCGACGGGCGCGGACTGGGCGTGCTCGACCGGCCCGTGCGCGTCGTTGTTCGCGGTCCGCGCGGGCGTGTCCGCGGGCTCCGAGACGGGCTCGGGCTTGGCGGCGGTCAGGGGCTGGGCCTCGTCTGCCAAGAGGACTCCTCGTGCGCGATCCGGGTCCCCCGGTCAGGCTCCGGAGTGCCCATGGTAGCGATCCCGGGCTCCGGCATCGCCTTCAGGCCGCTGAGACGGCCTTCTACTGAAGAAACGCGAGAGGCGGGCACCGGATTCCTCCGGTGCCCGCCAGGGTCGCTCCACGGGGCCTGGGACCTGCTTCGACCGGGACCGGCGGCATCAGGGCCCCGGTGGAACCCCGTGACGCCACTACCGCGTCCCGACCGCGAGACGGCTCCTTCGTGGCCGGCGGCCGGGAACGGACCGGCTGGTGCCGCCTCCGCACCGGCCCCGCAGGACACCTGGCCGGACCCAGTGACATCGAGCCCCTGGTAGAGCTGCACCGCCGCTGCGACATCCCGCTCGCGGAGACGGCTCCTCCGGGCCCGACGGCGGCGGGGCCGGTACCGGCGGCCTCTGCCTCCGGTACCGGCCCCGCAACCTGCCTGTGGGCGCTGCCTCAGACGACGATCAACGCCTCCAGCAGCGCTCCCGACAGCGCGGGTTCGAGCCGCTGCCTGCCGCCGAGAAACCCCAGCTCCATGAGGATCGCCAGACCGGCGACCTCCGCGCCGGCCCGCCGGATCAGCTGGAGCGAGGCCTCGGCGGTGCCGCCCGTGGCCAGGACGTCGTCGATGACCAGGACGCGGTCGCCCGCGCTCAGGTCCTCGGCGTGGACCTCGATCTCGGCGGAGCCGTACTCCAGGTCGTACGCCTGACTGAGCGTGGCTCCGGGGAGCTTGCCCGCCTTGCGTACGGGGATGAAGCCCAGCCCCGCCCGGACCGCGACCGGGGCGCCCAGGATGAAGCCGCGGGCCTCCAGGCCGACGATCTTCGTGGCACCGCTGCGGACAGCTATGTCGGCCAGGGCGTCGGTGAGCGCCGCGAAGGCCGCGGGGTCCGCCAGGAGCGGGGTGATGTCCTTGAACATCACGCCCGGCTCCGGGTAGTCCGCCACATCGCGGATACGGCTGAGCAGCAGCTCCTTGACCGCGGTCATCGGCGCTTGCCCGAGGGCCGACCGCGACCGCGGTTGCGGGACGCGGGCTGGTTGCGCGGACCGACGACCGCCGGGGCGGCGTCGTCGTCCTCGTCGTCGTACGGCCGCTCGTCGCTGACCTGGGCCGCCACCGGGGTCTCGCCCTGGGCGCGCTTGGCGAGGACGCGCTTCTTGAGGGCCTTCATCTGCGGCTCGCGCTCCTTGAGGTCGGCGACGAGCGGCGTGGCGATGAAGATCGACGAGTACGCACCGGCCGCGAGGCCGACGAACAGCGACAGCGAGATGTCGTTGAGCATGCCCGCGCCGAGGACACCGCCACCGATGAAGAGCAGGCCGGCGACCGGGAGGAGCGCGACCACCGTGGTGTTGATGGAACGCACCAGGGTGCCGTTGATCGACCGGTCGGCGATCTCGCTGTACGTCCAGCGGGTCTGCTTGGTGATGTCCTTCGTCTGCTCCTTGAGGCTGTCGAAGACGACGACCGTGTCGTAGAGCGAGTAACCGAGGATCGTCAGCAGACCGATCACCGTGCCCGGCGTGACCTCGAAGCCGACGAGGGCGTAGATGCCGACCGTGATGGTGATGTCGTGGATCAGTGCCACGAGTGCCGCCGCGGCCATGCGCCACTCGAAGGCGATCGCCAGATAGATCACGACGAGGACCATGAAGATCGCCAGGCCCTGCCAGGCCTTGTTGGCGACCTGGTCACCCCAGCTGGGGCCCACCAGGTCGGCGTTGATCTTCTCGGGGTCGGTGTTCAGGTCCTTGGCGAGCGACTGCTTGATCTCGTCCGACTTGGCCGTGTCGATGCTGGAGATCTGGATGCGCAGACCGCCGTTGCCGAGCTTCTGGACGATCGCGTCGTGGCCGGAGGCCTCTTCCGCGAACTTCTCGGCGGAACTCACCGACGTGCTCGTCTTCTCGGTGGTGAAGACGGCACCGCCCTCGAACTCGATGCCCATGTTCAGGCCGCGCACCGTCAGACCGAGGATGGCCGTGATGGTGATCAGGATCGAGATGCCGTACCAGATGAAGCGCTTGCCGACGAAGTCGTAGCCGATCTCGCCGCGGTGGAGCCGGGCGCCGAGGGTGCCGAGTTTCGACATCTCACGCCTCCTTCATGTCGACGGACGCGGACGGACGGCGGGTGCGACGGAGCGGCGGTTTGGCGCCCAGACGCTGCGGGTCGAGGCCGGACCAGCGGTGACCCTCCGCGAAGAACTTCTTGCGGGCGAGGATCGTCATCAGCGGCTTGGTGAAGAAGAACACGACGACGACGTCGAGCAGGGTGGTCAGACCGAGCGTGAACGCGAAGCCCTGGACCTTGCCGACGGTGACGATGAAGAGCACCGCGGCGGCGAGGAAGGACACGAAGTCGGAGACGAGGATGGTGCGCCGGGCACGCGGCCAGGCACGCTCGACGGCGGGCCGCAGCGAACGGCCCTCGCGGATCTCGTCCCGGATGCGTTCGAAGAACACGATGAACGAGTCCGCGGTGATACCGATCGCCACGATCGCACCGCAGACGGCCGGCAGGTTCAGCGCGAAGCCGATGGTCGGACCGAGCAGCGCCATGATCACGTAGGTGAGGACACCGGAGATCAGGAGGGAGGCGATGGCGACGATCGACAGACCCCGGTAGTAGACCACCAGGTAGATGATGACCAGGGCCAGGCCGATGGCGCCCGCGATCAGACCGGCGTGCAGCTGCTCGCCGCCGAGCGCGGCCGTGACCGTGGTGACGCTCGACTCCTGGAACGTGAGCGGGAGCGCGCCGTACGACAGCATGTTCGCCAGGTCCTGGGCCTCGGTCTGGTCGAAGCTGCCGGAGATCTGCGCGGAGCCGCCCGTGATCGACGTGCTCACGTACGGGTTGGAGACGACCTCGCCGTCCAGGACGATGCCGAACTCGTTCTGCGGGGCCTGGTTCTGGGAGAGGCGGCCGGTGACGTCCGCGAACTGCTTGCTCCCCTTGGACGTGAAGTCCATGGTGACCTGCCAGCCCGAGGCGCCCTGCGTGTCGAAGACGGCCTGGGCCTTCTTGACCTCGGTGCCGGACACCTCGGCCGGGCCGAGGATGAACTTCTGCCACTGGCCCTGCGAGTCCTTGCCGCAGGCCACCGTGGGGTCGGTGGGCTTGACGCCGTCACCGGTGACGGCGCGGACCTTCGCCTTGGTGCAGTCGAGCGCCGCGTACTTCGCCTGGAGCGCGGCGGTCGCCGCGTCGGCGGTGGCGCTCGCCGACGGCGACGCGCTGGCGGCCGGGGTCGACGAGGTGCTCGGCGTCGGGGTCGAGTCGGCCTTCAGGGCGTCGGTGACCGGGCGGCCCTGGGAGGTCGCGCTGGCCGAGGCACTGGGCGAGGCGGACGACGAAGAGGTCGCCTTGTCGCCCGTCTGAGAGGCCGACGGCGAGGGGCTGCCGGACGTGCTCGTGCTCGGCGTGGGGGTCGCCGTCGCGGCGCCGCCCTGGACCTCCAGGGCCAGAACCGGACGGAAGTAGAGCTTGGCGGTGGTGCCGACCTGCTCCCGGGCCTGCTCGGAGTTCGTGCCCTTGGGGATGTTGACAATGATGTTGTCGGATCCCTGGGTCTGAACCTCGGCCTCGGAGACGCCAAGACCGTTGACACGGCGGTTCATGATGTCGACCGCGGTGTCCATGTTGGTCTTGTTGATCGCGTTCGGCTGGCCCGGCTCGTTCTTCGCCGTGAGCGTGATGCTCGTACCACCGGCCAGGTCGATGCCGAGACGCGGAGTCGTGTGCCCGGAGGCGAACATCCCCCCGGTGAGCGCCACGATGGCGATCAGGATGAGGGCCAGCGAGCGTCCTGGCTTGCTCTGGGAGCTTGCGCTCCGGCCCTTCTTAGGTGCTGCCACCTTCTCGTACTCCCTCTCGGGCCACCTCGCGCCGGGTCAGCGCGGCCGGTGGCCATGACATGGTGTCGGGACTCCCTGCGAGAACCCGCCGTGCCGGGGGTACGAGACGCGAACGGATCGCGCCGCGCTCCTCCCCCGGAACGCGGCGGCTACTTCGCGTCGGTCTCGCCGTCGGTCTTCTTCGGCTCTTCTTCCGCCTTCGCCGCGGCGGCCTCGGTGTCGTCGGCCGGCTCGTCGGCCGCATCCTTCTTGCCGAGGTCGATGGGCTTGTCGTCGGAAGCGGCGGAAGCGTCGTCGGAGGGCTCGTCGGTCTCGGTGAGGGAGGAGGCGTCGTCCGGGACGACGGATTCGTCGGTCTTCAGGTCGTGCTCGATGCCGTGGACGATGCGGTTGTACTCGTCGTCGCCGAGGACGGCGCCGATGGCGTTCTTCGCGAAGAGAAGCTCCACACCCGGGCCCGCGTCGAGGAGAACCGTCTCCTCGTTGACTTCCTTGACCGTCGCGTACATGCCCCCGATCGTGCGGACACCGGTACCGGGCTGCATGTCGTTGCGCATCTGCGCGGCGGCCTGCTGCTTGCGCTTGGCCGAGCGGGTCATCAGGAACATGGCCCCGATGAGCACGATGAACGGGAGGAGGGTCACGATATTCACGGGACGGAATTTCCTTCGCACTACCGCGTCGGTGAGCGGCCTGGTGGATGGGGGTGTGGTCGGCGCCACCTACAAAGCTACAAAGGCGGCATCGGCGGAGTCTAAGCGAGTCCGCACGCCAGGAACAACGCTCAGCATCGCACCACGGTTCCTGAGCCCGCGAGCAGCCGCGCCCTCACGCCCCGAACAGGTCCTGTTGTCCGGTTCCCCCCGTTGTGGAACGGGGCGGCGTGAGGCCGAGATGCGCCCACGCGGCCGGGGTCGCGACGCGTCCGCGCGGGGTACGGGCCAGCAGTCCCTCCCGTACGAGGAAGGGCTCGGCGACCTCCTCGACGGTCTCGCGCTCCTCCCCCACCGCGACGGCCAGCGTGGAGAGCCCGACCGGGCCGCCGCCGAACAGCTTCAGCAGCGCTTCGAGGACACCGCGGTCCAGGCGGTCGAGACCCCGGGCGTCGACCTCGTAGACCTTCAGGGCCGCCTGTGCGATGTCGCGTGTGATGACACCGTCGGCCTTCACCTGCGCGTAGTCCCGGACGCGGCGCAGCAGACGGTTGGCGATACGGGGCGTGCCGCGCGAGCGCCCGGCGATCTCGGCGGCGCCCTCGGTGTCGATCTCGACGTCGAGGAGGTTCGCGGAGCGGTGGATGACGCGCTCCAGCTCGGCCGGTTCGTAGAACTCCATGTGCGCGGTGAAGCCGAAGCGGTCGCGGAGCGGGGGCGGCAGCAGTCCCGCGCGCGTGGTGGCGCCGACCAGGGTGAACGGGGGCAGTTCGAGGGGGATCGCGGTGGCGCCGGGGCCCTTGCCGACGATCACGTCGACGCGGAAGTCCTCCATCGCCATGTAGAGCATCTCCTCGGCGGGCCGGGACATGCGGTGGATCTCGTCGAGGAAGAGGACCTCGCCCTCCTGGAGGGAGGAGAGGATCGCCGCGAGGTCGCCGGCGTGCTGGATGGCGGGGCCGCTGGTGATGCGGATGGGGGCGCCCATCTCGGCCGCGATGATCATCGAGAGGGTGGTCTTGCCGAGGCCGGGGGCGCCGGAGAGCAGCACATGGTCGGCGGTGGCACCACGCGCGCGTGCGGCGCGCAGGACGAGGTCGAGCTGCTCGCGGACCTTCTCCTGGCCGATGAACTCGTCCAGGTCCTTGGGGCGCAGGGCGGCCTCGACGGCCTGGTCCTCACCGTCGGCGGACGCAGCGACGAGCCGCTCGGGGGCGGTGGTCTCGTCGGTGGTGTCGTCCCAGTTCATGCTTGAGCCTCGCGGTCGCGGTCGGTCTTGTGGGTCGTACGGCGGCAGGGGCGCCTTCGGTCAGCGGGCTCTGTTGAGGGTTTGCAGAGCCGCCTTCAGCAACTGGCCGACCTGGGGCGTGCCCTCGGCAGCCTCGGCCTGAGGTGTCACGGCGGCCACGGCTTCGTCGGCCTCGCGGGTGGCGTATCCCAGGCCGATCAGAGCGGCGTGCAGCTGGTCGCGCCAGCCCTGGGTGACCGGGGCGCCGATCGCGGCGGTGCCGACGGGCGCGCCCAGGCGGTCCTTGAACTCCAGCAACAGCTTCTGGGCACCCCTCTTGCCGATGCCCGGAACCGCGACGAGTGCCTTCTCGTCACCCGTGGCCACCGCCCGGCGCAGGGCATCCGGGGTGTGGACGGCCAGCATCGCCTGGGCCAGGCGGGGCCCTACGCCGCTGGCGGTCTGGAGCAGTTCGAAGATCTGGCGTTCGTCGTCGTCCACGAAGCCGTACAGGGTGAGGGAGTCCTCCCTCACGACGAGCGAGGTGGCCAGCTTGGCCGACTGTCCGAGCCGGAGCGTGGACAGGGTGTTCGGCGTGCACTGGACGGCCATGCCCACACCTCCCACCTCGACCACCGCGGCGTCCGGAGCGAGTGCGGCGACGGTGCCGCTGACGAAGGCGATCATGCGAGGCGGCCTTTCGGTGCGTGTGCTGCTGCCTTGGCCGTGTGCAGGGCCACGGCCTGTTGGAGCCGGTTCTGGGCGGGTGCGCGCCAGATGTGGCAGATGGCGAGCGCGAGGGCGTCGGCGGCGTCGGCGGGCTTGGGCGGCGCGTCGAGCCGGAGCAGCCGGGTCACCATGGCGCCGACCTGGGCCTTGTCGGCCCGTCCACTGCCGGTGACGGCGGCCTTGACCTCGCTGGGGGTGTGCAGGGCGACGGGGATGCCGCGCCGGGCGGCGCACAGCATCGCCACGGCGCTGGCCTGGGCCGTGCCCATCACCGTACGGACGTTGTGCTGGCTGAACACCCGCTCCACGGCGACGAATTCGGGCCGGTGTTCGTCCAGCCACTGCTCGATGCCCTGCTCGATCGCGACGAGCCGGAGCCCCAACTCGGCGTCCGCGGGCGTCCGTACGACACCGACGCCGACCATGGTCAGCGGTCGGCCCGCGACTCCCTCGACGACGCCGACGCCGCATCGGGTCAGTCCCGGGTCAACTCCGAGTACGCGCACCCGTCCCACCCCTCTGTCCGGTCGCGGTCCGTCGACAGTGATCTTTGACTGCCGCCAGGCTATCCGCTGCCACTGACAACAGCGGCGGGCCGGTGGGACGTGTCCCATCGGCCCGCCGAAAACCGCTCAGCCCGCGGCAGCGCTACGCGTCGACCTTCTCCATGACCTCGTCGCTGACGTCGAAGTTGGCGAAGACGTTCTGCACGTCGTCGCTGTCCTCCAGCGCGTCGATCAGCTTGAAGATCTTCCTGGCGCCCTCCTCGTCCAGCTCGACCTGCATGGTCGGGACGAAGTTGGCGTCGGCGGAGTCGTAGTCGATACCGCCCTCCTGGAGCGCGGTGCGCACCGCGACCAGGTCGGTCGCCTCGGAGATGACCTCGAAGGACTCACCGAGGTCGTTGACCTCCTCGGCACCGGCGTCCAGCACGGCACCCAGGACATCGTCCTCGGTCAGCTCACCCTTGGGCACGACGATGACGCCCTTGCGGTTGAACAGGTACGAGACGGAGCCGGGGTCTGCCATGTTGCCGCCGTTGCGGGTCATGGCGACGCGGACGTCCGAGGCGGCGCGGTTGCGGTTGTCGGTGAGGCACTCGATGAGCACCGCGACACCGTTGGGGCCGTAACCCTCGTACATGATCGTCTCGTAGTCGGCGCCACCGGCTTCGAGGCCGGCGCCGCGCTTGACCGCGGAGTCGATGTTCTTGTTCGGGACCGAGCTCTTCTTGGCCTTCTGGATGGCGTCGAACAGCGTGGGGTTGCCGGCCGGGTCGGCGCCGCCCGTGCGGGCGGCGACCTCGATGTTCTTGATCATCTTCGCGAAGAGCTTGCCGCGCTTGGCGTCGATCACGGCCTTCTTGTGCTTCGTCGTAGCCCATTTAGAGTGGCCGGACATCTGCCTGTCTCCTTCGCGTAACCCATCTCTGTACGAACCCCAGAGATCCTACAAGGACTCCGCTGTACGGTCCGCGCCCACCGCACGTGCCATGTCGGCCCGCACGATGTCGACGAACAGGGAGTGCACGCGGTGGTCGCCGGTCAGTTCCGGGTGGAACGACGTGGCGAGCGCGTTGCCCTGACGTACGGCGACGATGTGACCGGCGTGCTCGGCGAGCACCTCGGCCTCGGCGCCCACGGACTCGACCCAGGGGGCACGGATGAAGACGCCCTCTACAGGATCGCCCTCGACGCCCTTCACGTCGACCGCCGCTTCGAAGGACTCGTTCTGGCGTCCGAAGGCGTTGCGGCGCACGATCATGTCGATACCGCCGACGGTCTCCTGGCCCGAGCGCGGGTCGAGGATCTTGTCGGCGAGCATGATCATGCCGGCGCAGGTGCCGTATACGGGCATTCCGGCGCGCACGCACGCGCGTAGGGGCTCCATCACGCCGAACAGGACGGCCAGCTTGGAGATGGTGGTGGACTCGCCGCCGGGGATGATCAGGCCGTCCACCTCGGCGAGTTCCTCGGGGCGCCGCACCGGCCTGGCCAGGGCGTCCGCCTCGGCCAGGGCGATGAGGTGCTCCTGTACGTCGCCCTGGAGGGCCAGGACGCCGATGACAGGGGTGTCGTGCAGGGATGACCTGGGTGACATGGGTGCTACCAGCCCCGGTTCGCGTAGCGCTCGGCCTCGGGGAGGGTGTCGCAGTTGATGCCGACCATGGCCTCGCCGAGGTTGCGGGAGGCGTCCGCGATGATCTTCGGGTCGTCGTAGAAGGTGGTCGCCTTCACGATGGCGGCGGCGCGCTTGGCCGGGTCGCCGGACTTGAAGATGCCGGAGCCGACGAAGACGCCCTCGGCACCGAGCTGGCGCATGAGCGCGGCGTCGGCGGGGGTGGCCACGCCACCGGCGGAGAACAGCACGACCGGGAGCTTGCCCAGCTCGGCGACCTCCTTGACGATCTCGTACGGGGCGCGCAGTTCCTTGGCGGCGGCGTACAGCTCGTTGTTGTCGTAGCCGCGCAGGCGGGCGATCTCGTTCTTGATCTGACGCAGGTGGCGGACGGCCTCGACGACGTTGCCGGTGCCGGCCTCGCCCTTCGAGCGGATCATGGCCGCGCCCTCGGCTATGCGGCGCAGGGCCTCTCCGAGGTTGGTGGCGCCACAGACGAAGGGGGTGGTGAAGGCCCACTTGTCGGAGTGGTTGACCTCGTCGGCGGGGGTCAGCACCTCGGACTCGTCGATGTAGTCGACGCCGAGGGACTGGAGGACCTGGGCCTCGACGAAGTGGCCGATGCGGGACTTCGCCATGACCGGGATGGACACGGCCTCGATGATGCCCTCGATCATGTCCGGGTCGGACATCCGGGCCACGCCGCCGTCCTTGCGGATGTCCGCGGGGACGCGCTCCAGGGCCATGACGGCGACGGCGCCGGCGTCCTCGGCGATCTTCGCCTGCTCGGCGTTGACCACGTCCATGATCACACCGCCCTTGAGCTGCTCGGCCATGCCGCGCTTCACGCGGGCGGTGCCGGTTTCGGGCGTCTGGACGGGGTTGGAGAGCGTGCTGGACACGGTTCGACCTCACTCGGTGGAAGAAGAGGGTTGCGGCAACACTGAGGAAACGGGAGGGGAGCAGTCCACTGCAAGGGCCAATGGGGACCCGGTGGATCGTTTTCGCCCCCGCCGCCCCTACCCGTCCCATCCTCGGGGGCTCCGCCCCCGAACCCCCGCTCCTCAAACGCCGGAGGGGCTGAGATACCCAGCCCGTCCGGCGTTTGAGGACGAGGCCGTTCAGGCCGACAGCGGGGGTCTGGGGGCGGCAGCCCCCAGGGATGGGACGGGTAGGGGCGGCGGGGGCGAGAAAAATGCCCCTTACGTCGCCGCCCGTTCCGCCAGCGCCGGTGGCGGCTCGTCGTCCATTTCGAAGGCCAGCGGGAACGGGGCGTGCCCCGCAAGCCGGAACCACCGCACCTTCCGATGCCGCCGCAACGCCCGAGCCGCCCGCACCGCGTCATTGTGGAACCGCCGAGCCATCGGCACCCTCCGCACCGCCTCGGTCAACTCCCCCGCCGCCGCCTCCCCGCCCGGAACCTCCCGTACCGCCTCGACCTGCAACGGCTCCGCGAAGACAGCCCGCAACGCCTGGCTCAACTCGCTCTCGGCGACCTCACGTTGCTCCTCCTCGGCCTGCCGCGCGGCATGCGCCGCCTCGTACAGCACGATCGACGCGGCGGGATCGAGCACACCCGACGTGGCCAGTTCCTGGGCGACGGAAGCCCGGCGCAGCAACTGCGCGTCGAGACCCGCGCGCGTGGCGTCGATACGGGCGTGCAGCCGGTCGAGCCGCCCGGCGGTCCAGCTCAGGTAGAGGCCGATCACGACGAGCCCGGCAAGGATCCAGATGAGGGTTGCGGTCACGGGCGGCAGGCTACAGGTGCGCACCGCCGGTCCCGCGGAGTCCCTCACCCGACCGTGCCCAGACCTCCGCTGTCGTCCTCAAACGCCGGACGGGCTGAGTGGGACCACCCACCACCCGCCCCTGCTCAGTCCCTCCCCAGCCCCAACCGCGCCAGCAACCCGGTCGCCGTCCGCTCGTCCGCCGCCACAGCCGTCGTCCCGTCCGTCACCGTCTCGTACACCGACAGGATGTCCGCCCCCACCGTCGCCCAGTCGAACCGCCGCACATGGGCGCTGCCCCGCTCCCGCAGCTCGGCCCGGCGGGCGGGGTCACCCAGCAGTCGTACGGCCGCCTCGGCCAGCGCGTCCGCGTCCTCGTTCGTGAAGAGTTCGCCCGCCGCGCCCTGGTCCAGGACCTGAGTGAACGCGTCGAGGTCCGAGGCCAGCACCGGGGCCCCCGCCGACAGCGCCTCGACCAGGATGATCCCGAAGCTCTCGCCGCCGGTGTTGGGGGCGATGTACACGTCCACGCTGCGCAGCAGCCGTGCCTTGTCCTCGTCGCTGACCATGCCCAGGAACTCGACGCGCGGGCGCAGCTCCTGCGGCAGGCCCTCCAGCGCCTCCTCCTCGTCGCCGCGGCCCGCGACCAGCAGTCGCGTCGAGGGGCGGGCGGCGAGGATCTTCGGGAGGGCCTTCATCAGGACCGGCAGGCCCTTGCGGGGTTCGTTGATGCGGCCGATGAAGCCGATCGTGTCGCCCTGCCACTCGGGCTTCGGCTTGGCCCCGGCGAAGGAGTCGACGTCGACGCCGTTCGGGATGACGACCGCGTCGCCGCCCAGGTGTTCGACCAGCGTGCGCCGGGCGTACTCGCTCACCGCGATCCGGGCGCTGATCTTCTCCAGGGCCGCCTGGAGGATCGAGTACGCGGCGATCATCGCGCGGGAGCGGGGGTTGGAGGTGTGGAAGGTGGCCACGATGGGCCCCTGCGCCGCCCAGCAGGCCAGCAGGCCCAGTGAGGGCGAGGCCGGTTCGTGGATGTGGATCACGTCGAACTCGCCGTCGTGCAGCCAGCGGCGTACCCGGGCGGCGCTGAGGAATCCGAAGTTCAGGCGGGCCACCGAGCCGTTGTACGGCACCGGGACCGCGCGGCCGGCCGAGACGACGTACGGCGGGAGCGGGGTGTCGTCGTCGGCGGGGGCGAGGACGGAGACCTCGTGGCCCAGGCGGATGAAGTACTCGGCCAGATCACGGATGTGGAACTGGACGCCGCCCGGTACGTCCCAGGAGTACGGGCAGACGATGCCGATCTTCACGGGGTCCCCTTCTCGGGATCCTTGTCGGGGGCCTTCGTGGGAGCCTTCGCTGGGTCGAGATCCGCGAGCCACAGCCGCTGAAGCATGTGCCAGTCCTCCGGGTGGTCGGCGATTCCCGTGGCGAAGGCATCGGCCAGCGCCTGTGTCATGACAGACGTCTTCTCGGCCTTCGTACCTGTCTCGGGTACCTCGATCGGGGGATGAACACGTCCACGCATGACCGGCGAGTCGTCGTACCAGAGGGTCACAGGGAGGAGGAGCGCTCCCGTCTGCTGGGCCAGCAGGGCCGGGCCCGCCGGCATCCGGGCCGTGTCGCCGAAGAACTTCACCTCGACGCCCGAGGCGGACAGGTCCCGGTCGGCGACCAGGCAGACCAGGCCGCCGTCGCGCAGCCGTCGCGCCAGGGTGCCGAAGGCGGTGCCGCCGTTGTGCGGCAGGACCTCCATGCCGAGGCTCTCGCGATAGGCGACGAAACGGTCGTACAGCGACTCCGGGTCCAGGCGCTCGGCGACCGTCGTGAAGGGCGTCTCCAGCTTGGTGGTGACCCAGGCGCCGGCCAGATCCCAGTTGCCCAGGTGCGGAAGCGCCAGGATCACGCCCCGGTCCGAGGCGATCCCGTCGGTCAGGTGGTGGATGCCCTCTGCCTCGAAGCCCGTCTTCACCCGCTCCGGGCTCCATGCCGGGAGGCGGAAGGACTCCATCCAGTAGCGCAGGTACGAACGCATGCCCGCGCGGGACAGCTCCGCGAGGCGCTCCGGTGTCGCGTCGGGCACCACGCGCGCGTAGTTCGACTCGAGCCGTCGTACGCGCTCCCCGCGCCTCTTCCAGGCGAGGTCGGCGATGGTCCGGCCGAGCTTGACGGCGACGGGCTCCGGGAGCTTCTTGACGGCGCTCCAGCCCAGCGCGTACGCCCCGTCCGTCAGCCGCCCCCGCAGGTCGCTCACGACGAGGCCTCACTGCTCTGCGCGGCGTTCCTGCTCGCGTCCGCCGCGTCCGCCTCCGCGGACTCCCGGCGGACCGTGACGACACGCTGGATCAGCGTGACCAGGCTGCCCACGGCGACGATCCACAGGGCGATCGGCAGCAGGTACTGGATGCCGGGCACCCCGAAGTCGTGCAGGCCCGCGAGACCGGCCGCGACCAGCGAGATCACCAGCCGCTCGGCACGCTCGACGAGCCCGTTGACGGCGACCGGCAGGCCGATCGACTCGCCGCGCGCCTTGGTGTACGAGACCACCTGGCCGCTCGTCAGACAGAAGATCGAGACCGCGCACAGGACGTTGTCGTCACCGCCGCCCGCGTACCAGAGGGCGAACCCGCCGAAGATCGCGCCGTCGGCCACCCGGTCGAGGGTGGAGTCCAGGAAGGCCCCCCAGCGGCTGGAACGACCCAGCTGGCGGGCCATGTTGCCGTCGACGAGATCCGAGAACACGAACAGCGTGATGACCACCGTGCCCCAGAACAGCTCTCCCCTGGGGTAGAAGACCAGCGCGCCCGCGATCACTCCGGCGGTCCCGAGGAGCGTCACCGTGTCGGGGCTGACACCCCGGCGGATGAGAAACGCGGCGAACGGCGTGAGGACACGCGTGAAGAATGCACGCGCGTACTTGTTCAGCATGGCCTTCCCGAGGGTCGGTTTCGCCGCGCGGCCCCTACTGGCCACCGGCTGGCCCATCGTAGCCACGCGCGCGCTTGTGCGACGGTCGGGCACCCGCGCACCCGTGTCACGTCCTGACGGCATCCGGGTCACGGCAGGATGTCGGCGCCCCGGATCACCCCGTGTACCCGGTCCCGGCCGCGCGATCGCGTCCGCCGTATGGACGCACCGTGACGCGAGTGCAAAGCTCGAAAGCACCGCGGGCGTCATCGGAGCCGCCACCGCCGGGGGTACCCCCGGACGAAGTCTGGGGGAGGATCCGCCGCGCGCCCACAGTGACCTCACCGTGCACGGGAGGCAGGACCATGGGCGACAAGGCGAACGCACACCCCGGAGCCGCCGGCAGGGCTACAGCGGCCGACCACCCCGCGTCCGTACGGAATGTGGTGCTGGTCGGCCACTCCGGATCGGGCAAGACGACACTGGTGGAGGCTCTCGCGCTGACTGCGGGGGCCGTCAACCGGGCGGGCCGGGTGGAGGACGGCGGCACCGTCTCCGACTACGACGAGATCGAGCACCGGCAGCAGCGCTCGGTGCAGCTCTCCCTGGTGCCCGTCGAATGGGGCGGGTACAAGATCAATATTCTGGACACTCCCGGATACGCCGACTTCGTCGGGGAACTCAGGGCCGGTCTGCGAGCGGCGGACGCGGCCCTTTTCGTCGTCTCGGCCTCGGACGGGGTCGACGGCTCGACCCGGATGGTGTGGGAGGAGTGCGCGGCCGTCGGCATGCCCCGGGCCATCGTCGTCACGCACCTGGAGTCCGCGCGCGCGGACTTCACCGACATGACGCGGATCTGCGCGGAGGTCTTCGGCGCGGACGACCCCGACGCCGTACTGCCGCTCTACCTGCCGCTGCACGGCGCGCCGGGGCCTGACGGGCACGCGCCCGTGACCGGGCTGACCGGGCTGCTGACGCAGAAGCTGTTCGACTACTCCTCCGGGGAGCGCAAGGAGTCCGAACCCAGCCCCGACCAGCTCCCGGCGATCGAGGAGGCCCGCAACAGGCTCATCGAGGGGATCATCGCGGAGAGCGAGGACGAGACCCTCATGGACCGCTATCTGGGCGGCGAGGAGATCGACCTCAAGACCCTGGTCGAGGACCTGGAACGGGCCGTCGCGCGCGGGACCTTCTTCCCCGTGCTGGCCGCCGCCCCCGCCGCCGACGGCGCCAAGCAGGGCCTCGGCACCGTCGAACTGCTGGAACTGGTCACCGGGGGCTTCCCGACCCCGCTGGAGCGAGAGGCACCCGGGGTCACCACGGTCGACGGGCGCCCGCGCGAACTGAAGCTCTGCGATCCCGACGGCCCGCTGGTCGCGGAGGTCGTGAAGACGGCCAGCGACCCCTACGTGGGCCGGGTCTCCCTCGTCCGCGTCTTCTCCGGCACCCTGCGGCCCGACGCGACAGTGCATGTCTCCGGGCACGGCCTCGCCGACCGGGGCCACGAGGACCATGACGTCGACGAGCGCATCGGCGCCCTGTCCGCGCCCTTCGGCAAACAGCAGCGCGTCCTCAGCCACTGCATCGCGGGCGACCTGGCCTGTGTGGCCAAGCTGAACCGGGCGGAGACCGGCGACACCCTCTCCGCGAAGGACGACCCCCTCCTGATGGAACCGTGGGAGATGCCCGACCCCCTGCTGCCGCTCGCCATCCAGGCACACAGCAAGGCCGACGAGGACAAGCTCTCCCAGGGCCTCGGCCGACTCGTGGCCGAGGACCCCACCATGCGGCTCGAACAGAACCAGGACACCCACCAGGTCGTCCTGTGGTGCCTCGGCGAGGCCCACGCGGACGTCGCCCTGGAACGGCTGCGCAACCGCTACGGCGTCCAGGTCGACGTCGTACCGCACAAGGTCTCCCTACGGGAGACGTTCGCCGGCCGTTCCGCGGGGCGCGGACGCCATGTGAAGCAGTCCGGCGGGCACGGGCAGTTCGCGATCTGCGCCATCGAGGTGGAGCCGCTGCCCGGCGGCTCGGGCATCGAGTTCGTCGACAAGGTCGTCGGCGGCGCCGTCCCCCGGCAGTTCATCCCGTCCGTCGAGAAGGGCGTACGCGCCCAGGCCGCCAAGGGAGTCGCCGCCGGCCATCCGCTCATCGACATACGGATCACCCTGCTCGACGGCAAGGCGCACTCGGTCGACTCCTCCGACGCCGCGTTCCAGACCGCCGGCGCGCTCGCACTGCGCGAGGCCGCCGCCGACGCGACGATCCATCTCCTCGAACCCGTGGCCGAGGTGACGGTACTCGTCGGCGACGACTACGTCGGGTCCGTGATGAGCGACCTGTCCGGCCGGCGCGGCCGGGTCGTCGGCACCGAGCAGACCGCCGGCGGGCGGACCCTCGTACGCGCCGAGGTGCCCGAGATCGAGATCGGCCGGTACGCCGTCGATCTGCGCTCCCTCTCCCACGGCACCGCCCGCTTCGACCGCAGGTACGCACGGCACGAACCGATGCCGCCGCAGATCGCCGAACGGGTCCGCGAACAGACCCGGGACACCGCGTAGTTGGTGCCCGACGCCCGACAAGTGGCCCGTACGGAACGCTTTCCTCCACATCGGCGGACGGCTTCTGCCGTCCGCCGCCCCAATTGTCGGTGGCTGCGGATACGCTGATCACCTGATCAAGTTGTGGCTCCAACAACGTGATGACCTGTTCAACAGGTGTGCGGAGCAAGGAAGTCGGGAAAGGCCGCAGAAGCGGGTACGGCGGCGAGGGGGCGGCACAGTGGCGGACGACGGTTTCGATTTCAGCCCAGGGGCACAGGTGCCCCTGTCGGGCTCCGCAGGCCAGACGGCGGCGACCTTCGCGCTGGCCTCGGCGGCCTACCGGGAGGACGACGAGGTCGCGAAGATCCTCGAAGCCGACAACGAGTGGCACCAGTCCACGGTCAAGCCGCCCCGGGGCGCCTGGGCCAAGATCTTCCGGCCCAAGCTAGGCGAGGCGTTCTCCCGCGCGGTGATCGACCGCATGCTGGGCGCCGGCCGCAAGCCGCTCATCCAGTCCTTCGGCACCGAACCGCAGGTCATCGTCGAGCACGCCCTCGCGGCCCACCGTATCCGGCGCGACCGCGACAACTGGCTCTCCGCGGTGATGGTGCTGTGCGGCGTGCTCTTCCTGCCCGGACTCCTGCTGTGGCTGGCCGTCTTCGCGGGCCGGGCGAACATCGCCAAGCGCGAGGACAAGCGGGCCTCCGCCCTCGCCACCACCCTCCTCGTCGCCGTCGGCGCCTTCGCCGTGATCTTCCTGATCAAGATGCCCTTCACCGGCTTCTGGGCCTGGTACGCACGCGCGTGCGTCGTCCTCCCGGTCGTCGGCTGGCTCTGGGCCAAGCAGATCTGCGAGCGCACCGCGAAGGACCTGCGCGAACGCTGGGGCGCCCTGCTCTCCGGCGGCGGTGTCGGCGCCAAGATCCCCGAGGCCGTCCCCGGCAGCCCCGGCGAGACCGCCGCAGAACACCTCCGCAAGGAACTGGCCAGGCTCAGCGCCGAACAGCAGTCCAACTCCGTCTTCTACGCCGGGCACAAGGGCATACTCGGCATGGGCACCCGATGGGGCACCTGGCAGCTCGCCGAGAACCTGGTCCCCCGCGACGCGGCCAAGGAAATCCACCCCTTCCGCAGCTGGGACGTCATACGCGCGATCCACGACCAGCTGCGCATGCTGGAACGCGGCCCGCTCAACACCGGCGGCTTCCCGAAACCGACCCTGAAGCACTGGATCGTCTCGCCCGTCGGCGCGGGCGCGAAAGAGGTCTCCCGCCCCAGCGGCACGGACGTCGACGCCTACATGATCAAGAACCACGCGATACAGGACATCTGCAACAAGCAGCAGTTCGGCGACGGCCAGCGACACTACCTCGGCGTCCAATGGACCCTGTGGAGCGGCCAGTTGGTCATCACGATGCTCATCACGGTGACCGTGCTGCACGAGACACTGCGCATCGAGCTGACCGGACACGCACTCGGTCCCGTCCACTCCCTCTTCCTCAGCAAGCCCGGCGCCAAGGAGAAGGAAGTACAGAAGTCCGTACGGTTCTGGGAGACCCGGAAGGTGAAACTGCCGCTGGTCGACGCCGACGAGGTCGTACGGCTCGCCGCGCGCGCACCGCTCACCTGGTACCCGCCGCTGCTGAACTGGCTGGGCGGCTCACTGGCCCTGCCGGAACCCTTCGGCCTGCGGCACTCCTGGGCGGAGCAGCCCTGGCCGCACCGCTTCATGGCCGACGACGTCCTGCGCACGGCGACGCCGGTACTGCGGGTCGTCCACGCGGCGGCGATCAAGGTCCTTGAGGAGAACGGCGTGGACACCGAGAAGTTCGGCAACCGCTCGTCGCTCCTCAGCGGGCTGGTGCAGGACCCGACACCCCGAAAGGCCGACCTCTACGACGCGTGATGTCCGGGGGCTCAGCCCCCGGACCCCCGTCGGTTCTCAGACACCGGAGGAACCGGCGGGCCATGCCTCCGCCAGCATCTTCCGTGTGTCCCCCAGCAACTGCGGCAACACCTTCGTGTGGCCCACCACCGGCATGAAGTTCGTGTCGCCGCCCCAGCGCGGAACGATGTGCTGGTGCAGATGGGCCGCGATGCCCGCACCCGCCACCGTGCCCTGGTTCATCCCGATGTTGAACCCGTGCGCACCGGACGCCGTACGCAGGGCCGTCATCGCCTGCTTGGTCAGCTCGGCCAGCTCGGCGGTCTCGGAGTCCGTCAGATCCGTGTAGTCGGCGACATGCCGGTACGGCACCACCATCAGATGGCCGCCCGTGTACGGATACAGATTCAGCACCGCGTAGACCTGCTCGCCACGCTGAAGGATGAGGCCGTCCTCGTCGGACTTGGCCGGGATCGAGCAGAAAGGACAACCGTCGTCGGCACCGGGGCCGGTCGGCTTGTTCTCGCCCTGGATATATGCCATCCGGTGAGGCGTCCACAGGCGCTGAAACGCGTCCTGCGTCCCGACTCCGATCTGCTGCTCCGGCTCACTCGTCATGCCATGCAGCATATTGCTTCGCCCGTTCGCAGCGTGTCGCCGGGGTTGCGGCGAGTGCGTCCCGGGTCAAGCTGGGCCGATGGACGACGACAGTCTCGAGACCAGGTGGGAGCAGCGCACGGAGGTTCCTCTCTTCGTGGCGTCGTTGGTCTACCTCGCCGCATACGCGGTCCGCGTCCTCGCGCACGGACTGCCGGGCGGGCTGCGGGACCTCTGCCTCGCCGCGCTGTTCGGCGCCTGGGCGCTGTTCGCCGTCGACTACGCCGTGCGCTGGCGGCTGAGCGGACAGCGGCTGCGGTTCGTACGGACGCACTGGCTGGACACCCTGGTGCTGGTGCTGCCGCTGCTGAGGCCGCTGCGCATCGTCCGGGTGTACGAGGCCGTGCAGCGGCGGCACGGCCAGCCACGACTCGCGCTGCACGCACGCGTGATCGTGTACGCCGGGCTGTCCACCGTACTGCTCGGCTTCGCGGGCTCCCTGGCCGTCTACCAGCAGGAGCACACGGCCCCGGACGCGACGATGCGTACCTACGGGGACGCCGTGTGGTGGGCCTGCGAGACCTTCTCGACCGTCGGCTACGGCGACATCGTCCCCGTGACGCCGCTGGGACGGCTGATCGCGGTCGGGATGATGGCGATCGGGCTGGCGTTGCTCGGCGCGGTGACGGGAACGTTCGCCTCCTGGCTGCTCCAGGTGTTCGGGCGGGAGGACGACGAGAGGCCCCCGGGGAGCTGAGCTCTCCGGGGGCCTCCATGGAGACAGGGTCAGACCTGTACCCGGTCCACCACGACCTGCTCGATCTTCGCGATGGCCTCGTCGAAGGCGATGCCGTTCTCCTGCGAGCCGTCCCGGTAGCGGAAGGACACCGTGCCCGCGTTCATGTCCTCGTCGCCGACGATGACCATGAACGGCACCTTCTGCTTCTGGGCGTTCCTGATCTTCTTCTGCATGCGGTCGGACGACGAGTCGACCTCGACGCGCAGGCCCTTCTTCTTGGCCTCGGCGGCGAACTTCTGCAAGAACTCGACATGCCCGTCGCCGATCGGGATACCGACCGCCTGCACTGGCGCCAGCCACGCCGGGAACGCGCCCGCGTAGTGCTCGAGGAGCACGGCGAAGAACCGCTCGATGGAGCCGAACAGGGCCCGGTGGATCATGACCGGCCGCTGCTTGGAACCGTCCGGCCCCGTGTACTCCAGGTCGAACCGCTCAGGCAGGTTGAAGTCGAGCTGGACCGTCGACATCTGCCACGTACGGCCGATCGCGTCCTTGGTCTGGACGGAGATCTTCGGGCCGTAGAACGCGGCGCCGCCCGGGTCCGGAACCAGCGGAAGCCCCTGCTTCTCGGCCACCTGCCGCAGGGTCTCCGTGGCCTCTTCCCAGACCTCGTCCGAGCCGACGAACTTCTCCGGGTCCTTGGTGGACAGCTCCAGGTAGAAGTCGGTCAGGCCGTAGTCCCGCAGCAGGCCGAGGACGAAGGTCAGCGTCTTGTCGAGCTCCTCCGCCATCTGCTCCTTGGTGCAGTAGATGTGCGCGTCGTCCTGCGTAAAGCCACGCGCACGGGTCAGACCGTGCACGACGCCCGACTTCTCGTACCGATACACCGTGCCGAACTCGAAGAGGCGCAACGGCAGTTCACGGTACGAACGGCCACGCGCGTCGAAGATCAGGTTGTGCATCGGGCAGTTCATGGGCTTGAGGTAGTAGTCCACGCCCTCGTCGAGCTGCATGGGCGGGTACATGCCGTCGGCGTACCAGTCCAGGTGGCCCGAGGTCTCGAAGAGCTTCCCCTTCGTCGCGTGCGGGGTGTAGACGAACTCGTACCCCTCCTCCTCGTGCCGGCGGCGCGAGTAGTCCTCCATCACGCGGCGGATGATGCCGCCCTTGGGGTGGAAGACCGCGAGGCCGGAGCCGATCTGGTCCGGGATCGAGAACAGGTCCAGCTCACTGCCGAGCTTGCGGTGGTCGCGCTTCTCGGCCTCGATGAGGAAGTCGAGGTGCGCCTTCAGCTCCTCCTTGGAGGGCCAGGCGGTGCCGTAGATGCGCTGGAGCATCGGGTTCTTCTCGCTGCCCCGCCAGTACGCGGCGGCGTTCCGCATCAGCTTGAACGCCGGGATGTTCCGGGTGGTGGGCAGGTGAGGACCGCGGCAGAGGTCCTTCCAGCACAGGTCACCGGTCTTGGCGTCGAGGTTGTCGTAGATGGTCAGCTCGCCGGAGCCGACCTCGACGTTGGCGCCGTCGTCGGTCGACGCGGAGCCCTTGATGCCGATCAGCTCCAGCTTGTACGGCTCCGACGCCAGCTCCTCGCGGGCCGCCTCGTCGGTCACCACACGGCGGGAGAACCGCTGGCCGCGCTTCTGGATCTCCTGCATCTTCTTCTCGACGGCCTTGAGATCCTCGGGCGTGAACGGCTTCTCGACGTCGAAGTCGTAGTAGAAGCCGTCCTTGACCGGCGGGCCGATGCCGAGCTTGGCCTCGGGGAACAGCTCCTGCACGGCCTGGGCCATGACGTGGGCGGTGGAGTGGCGCAGGATGTTGAGGCCGTCCTCGGAGGAGATCTCGACGGGCTCGACCTCCTCGCCGTCCGCCACCGCGTACGCGAGGTCCTTGAGTTCCCCGCCCACGCGCGCGGCGACGATCGTACGTTCGCCGGCGAAGAGGTCGGCGGCCGTAGTCCCCGTCGTCACCACGCGCTCTTCCCGCTCGGAATCGCGATGGATGATCACACGGACGTCTGACACCGGTCTCTCCTGACTGAAGGTGGGTGCGGCGCCATACCGAGAGCGCGCGCAAGTGAGGATCGTACCGACCCGGACACGCCCACCGCGAAACAGATAACCGACAGCCCCCACCCACGGCGCCCTCAGTCGTCCCCGCTGCACGCCTCCTCGAAGAAGTCGAGGTTCTCCTGCAACGACTTCATCAGCCGGTCCCGCTCCGCGTCGTCGACCTGGACGGGTACGACCTCGGAGGCCTGGGTCAGCCTGCGGAAGCCGCCCCGGCTCTCCAGCCGGCCGTGCACGCGCACCGGCAGCCCGACGAGGTGTGCCTGTCCGGCGATCCGGTACGCCTCCTCGTCCAGCGTCATCCGGACGTGCGGGATCTCGGCGCCGGCCAGCACCCGCAGGCGTACGGCGCCCTCGCCGCGCGGCCCCGACCTGCGCATCCGTACCACCGTGCCGGTGATCCGGACCGGCACCGAAGGCTCCTCGCGCAGGTAGCGGGTGCCGGCCGCGCGCAGGACGGGCAGGTCGCCGGGCGAGAACTCGACGGGTTCGGTGGTGGCCGAGCAGCCCTCGGGGACCTCGGCGCCGGGTGCCCACTCGACGGCGACCCGGGCACCCTCCGTACCGCGTACGAGGGCGACGAGGGACTCCGTCAACTCGTGGCTGACGCCCGCTTCGACGGCGCCGTCGAAGGCGTCCATGCCGCCGGTGGCCCGGTGGTAGTCGATGGCCTCGCGGGCCGCGTACAGGGCCTGGTGGAGGCGTACGGCGAGGGGGCGGCCCGTGCCGACGGGGACGAAGGCGGTGAGGCTGCGCCCCGCGGGGGCGGCGCCGACGAGGACGTGTTCGAGGAGCGCGGCGGCGGTCCTGCGGTGGCGGGCGCCGTAGTAGCCGGCACGCGCGCGTGTGGCGAGGGCGCCGGCGAGCATCATGCGGCGGGCGGCCGAACGCAGTTGCTCCTCGACGGGCCAGGAGGCGACGCCTGCGGGGCCGGTCGGGATGTCCCGCCACCAGCGGATCTCGTCGCTTGGCACGGCGAGGCCGACGAGCACTTCGCGGGCGGCGGGTGATCCGCTGCGGGCGAGGGCGACGAGGGCCTCGCCGAGGAGGTCGTCACTGTCGGGGTAGGCCCGGCTCTCGGGCACGAGGAGGCTCGTGCCGCTGCCGCCGGGCCCGGGTGGGGTCCAGCGTCCGTACCGTCCGGCGGCTCCCCCGCGTCGTTGCCAGCCGTGCCGGCGCAGGAGGGCGCCGAGGACGGCGGGGTCGACCTGTTCGGGCGGGGGCGGGTCGTCGTGCCAGGGGGTGTCGACGGGGTGCGGCCGGACGGGCCGCAGGGGCTCCTCGGTGGGGCGGTGCGTCACGGTCTGCCTCCCGTCCCGACCCGCGTCATGATCTCGCAGAGCGCGCGGTCGTCGAAGATGCGTGAGGTCGGTATCCGCACGGTGGTCCGGTGCCGGCCGGTTATTCGCTGCCCTGCGAGGTTGATCCAGTAGCAGCAGTGCCGCAGGTCGAGGCGGTCGTGGCTGGCTCTCAGCCAGTCGTCCTGCGCGCGCGGTACGAGCATCACGACCAGGATCTTGTGCACGGAGACCGGGGTGCGGGCGAGTTTCGCCAGGTGGGCGTTGTCGAGCGTGAACGAGAAGTAGGGGCCCGGCGGGTTCGGGGCGACCTGGTACGTGGCCTTCAGCTGGACCTTGATGGTGACCTCGTCGTCGACCGTGTGCCCGGGTGAGCCGTGACTGACGTGCCAGTCGATGCCGTTGTCGGGGAACGGCTGGGACAGTGAGCAGCCGGCCGCGGCCGCGACGGCGTGCAGATAGCCCACCTGCAGCGTCTCCATGCAGGCGGTGGTGGCGAGGGTGCCTCGATGGGGTGCCGTGCGCTCGGGCAGCAGCCCGCCCCGTTCGGGCTGCGCTATCGCCATGACCAAGTGCCTTCCAAACCAGGTGAATTCGAGTGACAGGCCGCTGAAGTGCGTAAACCTGTACCTCTGTTGTCTCCTTCCGGCGTACGGCGCAAACAGCCCGGGTATCACCAAACAGGCAGAAGACGGTGCGTCAGCTGCCGTGGGTGAACGAGGAGTTGCATAGGTATGACGTGCTGGTACGAGGGCCCCTTGGCCGCGTTCGACACGGAGACCACGGGTGTGGACGTCGAGACCGACCGGATCGTGTCGGCTTCCGTCGTGGTCCAGGAAAGTCCGGCCATCCGGCCGCGGATCAGCCGCTGGCTGATCAACCCGGGTGTGCCGGTGCCCGCTTCGGCGACGGCGGTGCACGGGCTGACGGACGAACACCTTCAGCGCAACGGCCGCTGGCCGTCCCCTGTGATGGAGGAGATAGCCCGGGCGCTGGCCGAACAGGCGGCGGCGGGCCGCCCGTTGGTCATCATGAACGCGCCCTTCGATCTGACCATGCTGGACCGGGAGTTGCGCCGCCATCGCGCCTCGTCGCTCGACCATTGGTTCGAGTCGGCACCACTGCTGGTGCTGGACCCCCGGGTCCTGGACAAACACCTGGACCGCTACCGCAAGGGCCGCCGCACCCTGACGGACCTGTGCGCGCACTACGGCGTCACGCTGGAGGGCGCCCATGACGCGGCGGCGGACGCGATGGCCTCGCTGGAGGTCGTACGGGCGGTCGGGCGTCGTTTCGCGACACGGCTGGAGCGCCTGTCCCCCGCCGAACTGCACACGCTCCAGGCGGTGTGGCACGCGGCGCAGGCGCGTGGCCTACAGGCGTGGTTCGCGAAGAGCGGTTCGGAGGAGGCGGTCGATCCGGCGTGGCCGCTGCGTCCGGAGATGCCGGCGGCGGCATGACCGCAGGCACAAAAAAGGCCGGTCCATCGACGACGGACCGGCCTCTTCCCGGTGGGCGATACTGGGTTCGAACCAGTGACCTCTTCGGTGTGAACGAAGCGCTCTCCCACTGAGCTAATCGCCCGGGAACGGACTGAACAATACAGGTCCGGACGGGCTTGGTTCAAACCGCTTGGTTCACACCGCTCGGAGGTGGGCGGCCAGTCCGCGCCGTCCCGCGCGCATCATCAGGGCGTGGTTGGCGCGGAAGAGCGGCCGTCCGGGGACGGCGAGGAGGCGCATCAGCGGCTTGGTGACGTCGACTTCCTGGTCGTAGTGGGCGAGGGTGCCAGAGTCGGCCGGGGTGAGTGTCCAGCGGGCCCAGCCGTCGAGGTCGCCGGTCATGGCGATCTCCAGGATTCCGGCGACCGGATCGCGGCGCACCTCGCGTGCGGTGAAGGTCAGGTCGTACGGCAGCAGGGAGCGGATGCGGATGGTTCCGCTGGTGTCGTCGATGCGATCGACCTCCCGTACCTGTGGCCACCAGCGGGGGTAGTCCTCGGCCTGCGCCAGGGCGTCGTACACCGTGGCGAGTGGCGCGGTGAGGGACCAGCGGGTGTGGAAGCGGTAATGGCTCCAGTCCATGAGGCGAGTGTGCCTGCCCCACGGCCCGTCGGGCGGGATCTGAGTACGTTCTGAGTACGCACGCTCATGCCGTACGACGTGACCCAGCCCACACTTCAGGGCATGACGAACATCCCGCCCCCGGCCGAGGAGTTGCGGCTCCTCGACTCGGAGTTGTGGCAGCTCGATGCCCGCCGGGCCCAGTTGCTGGCCCGCCGGGCCTGGCTGGTCGCCGCGCTCCAGCCGCCGAGGCCGGCCCCGGCCGCCGCCCGGCCCCGCCCGGAGACCGGCGCGTCCGGCGTGCAGAATCTTCTCCTGCTGCTCGGCGGTGTGCTGCTCACCATCGCGGCGACGGCGTTCACGCTGGTCAGCTGGGGGCACCTGGGGATCGCCGGGCGGGCTCTGGTGCTCGGCGCGGTCACGTCGGTCGCGCTCGGCGCGCCCGTGTTCCTGCTGAAGCGCGGGCTGCGTTCGACGGCCGAGTCGGTGGCGGGCCTGGGGCTGGTCCTGACGGTGCTGGACGCGTACGCGTTGCATCAGGTCGCCTTCCCTCGGACGGGCGGCGCCGGATACACGGCGGTCGCGTCGGCGCTGCTGGCGGCTCTCTGGACGGTGTACGGCCTGCTGCCGCGTACCACTGAGCTGCGGCTGCCCGTGCCCTGCGCGCTGGTCGCGGCCCAACTACCCCTGTTCTTCTGGGCGATCGGGTCGGACGCGGGCGCTTACGTCGTCACGGCCGCACTCCTGACGACGGCCGCGTTCGACACGGCTGTGGCGCTCCGGGTGACCGCGAAGTCCGTACGTGTCGTCGGCGCGGTCGGCGCGTACGGTCTGGGCTCCTCGGGCGTACTGGCGGCCGGCTGGCTGTCCTGGACGGCCTCCGGTCCGAGCGCCGCCGCCCGTGCGGCGGCGCTCCTCCTCCTTGCCGCGGCGGTCGCGCTGGTCGCCGCGTGGCAGGAGGCGGGCGAGAAGCGCACCTTCGGCCTCGCGATCACCTCCGGGCTGCTGACGGTCGCCGCAGTCGGCGGTCTGGCGTGCTCGGTGCTGCCGGAGCTGTGGACCGTCCCGGCGTATCTGGCGTGCGGAGTGGCCCTGTTGGCGGCGGTCCGGATCCGTCGGCTGCCGGACGCTGTGCGACGCGGGACGGCCTGGGCCTCCGGAGCCGTACAGGCGCTGGCCGTGCTGTGGGCGCTGCCCGTCGTGGGTCTGGTGCTGCTGGCGCCGGTCGGCTGGGTCTCGCGGGCGTGGACCGGCGCGCCGCCGGACGCCCGTGCCGCGCTGACGCTCGACGCGTCCTGGCCCGCGCACGCGGCGGCGGTTCCGGTCGTCCTGGCGGCCGTGGGAGCCGTGCTCGTCCTGGTGGTGCGGGGCGAGGCCTGGCGCCCCAGGGCTCTGTCCGGCGCGCTGGGCCTGGCCTGGGCCACGGCCATCGCCCTTCCGGCAGTGCTCGAACTCCCCTACTCGGTCGGCCTGTTGATGCAGGGGGCCACGACGGTCGCTGTCGTCACGGCAGCCGCGTTCCTACGGGAGACCGCGCCCCGGTTCACGGCGCTCGCGCTCGCTCTGGTCACGTCCCTGAGTCTCGCGTTCCTCTCCCTCGCCACCCAGGCCGCGACCCTCACCGTGCTCGCTGCCCTGATCGCGCTGTTCGCGTCGGCCTCGTGGCAGTCCCGGCTCGCGCCCTTCACGACTCCGGCCGTGCTCGGGTACGCCGCTGCGCTGGCCTGTGCGGTCGGCACTGCCCTGGGCTGGCAGCCCCCGCACACCGCCCTGCTCGTCCTGGCGGTCCCTGTGGCCGCGGCCCTGCTCGCGCCACGAGCGGGTTCCCCGGCCACCGTGCCCGTCGAGGCGACCGGGGCCGCCGCGGGTGTGCTCGCGATCGGACTCGCGGCCACCGACCTGCCCCTGCTCGCCCTGGTCCTCGCGCTGTGCGGAGTGATCACCGCGGGCACGGCGATCCGCCCGGACCGCCGCTCCGTCGGCTACGTGGCCGCGGTTCTGTTCGTCCTGGCCACGTGGGTCCGCCTCACGGCCTGGGAGGTCGGCACGCCCGAGGCGTACACCGTCCCGGTCAGCGTCCCGGCGCTGCTCGTCGGCCACCTGCGCAGACGCCGCGATCCGCGGACGTCGTCCTGGACGGCGTACGGCCCCGGGCTCGCCGCCACTCTCCTGCCGAGCCTCGTCGCGGCCTGGGGCGACGCCCACTGGACACGCCCCCTGCTGCTGGGCATGGCAGCGCTGTCGATCACGCTGCTGGGCGGCGGACACAGCCTCCAGGCACCGCTCGTCCTGGGCGGAACGGTCCTGACCCTGGACGCGCTCCACGAACTCGCCCCCTACCTGATCCAGGTGGCGGACGCCCTCCCCCGCTGGGTACCGCCCGCCTTGGCCGGCCTGCTCCTCCTGTCCCTGGGCGCAACATACGAACGACGCCTCAGGGACGCCCGAAAGATGCGGGACTTCTTGGGAAGCCTCCGCTGAACCCACTTAGGGGCGCGGGGAACTGCGCGACCAGCCACAACGGACCCGCAGCTCCCCACGAACCCGCTACGGCATCCGGTCCCCAAGCAGCGCCAGGTTCTCGATAGCGGCAAGCCCGTACAACGCGGTGTCATTCGTGGACACCCAGGCGGCCTCACTGCCCGGCACCAGCGCCACCGGACCGCTCAACTCCTCCGTCTTCCAGGGCGCCGACTCCTTGTACCCGTCGGAGTTGTAGAACTTCTCCCACGCGCGAGCGGCGAGCTTCGCATCCCCCGTCTGCACAGCCGCGTACGCGTCGAGCCGCGAGTGTCCCTGGAACAACAGCAGCGTCCCGAAGTTGGAGCCGTACCGCGCCGCTTGCTCGGCCTTGGTGGCGTTGAAGTAGCGGCAGTAGTCGAAGTACGCCTCGTTGAACGCGGGCATGTCGACCAAGTCGATGAGTTCGGCGCAGAGTTCGTTGAGCCCGAAGACGGCGGACAGGTGCGAAACCCCGACAACCGGCGCCGAGGCAACCGCGAACTTGCCGGTGTCGAGGTCGTACAGCCCGCTGCCCTGCACGAACCCGTTCGGCTGAGCGGCGATGGTCTCCATCGTCGACAGCACCCGCGCCTTGGCCTTCTCCCACTTGGGGCCCTTGCGCTCCCACTCGGTGAGCCAGGCGGAGACGAGGCCGCTCCAGTCCGTGCCGAAGCCGATCGACAGGGCGTGCCGGTCGGGTGTGTAGGGCTCGGTGCGGATCTTGCGCAGCGGGTCGAGGGCGAGGAAGGTCTCGTCGCTGTCGACGTTGGCGTGCATGAGGTCGCCGACGCGTTCGTCGCCGGTGAGGAAGTAGTAGTAGCGACGGTAGGTGGTGTTGGCGATGCGCTGCTGTTTGGCGCTGTCGGCGTAGTGCTGGACGCCGTGCCGGGTGCCGAGGCCGGCCCACTGGCCGAGGTGGTAGACGTCGACTTCGCCTGTGTGCCGGGTCATCGCTTCGGCGAAGCGGAAGATGTCGGCGCGGCCGGAGCGCAGGTAGGCGAACCAGAGCCAGAGGTCGGGCGAGAGTTCGGAGTTGTCCCAGGCGTAGCCGCCGACGTCGTACCGCCATTGGTGCCTGGCGGTGTCGTACGAGTGCATGATGTCGCCGTAGTCCCAGAAGCCGTACCAACGGCGTTGCTCCACCTGGTCCTTGTAGTAGGTGAAGAGGAAGTCGAGGTGGTCCTCGATCTTGGACTTGGCGGGGGTGGAGCGGTCGGGCTCGGAGTACAGCCCGGGGCCGAAGACCTGAGCCTTGATCAGTTGCCTTGGCGGGGCGGCGAGTTGAGGCAACACCCTTACCGCCTCGACCTGTTGGGCCAGCACCGCCGGTGAGGGCGTCGACTCGTTGGCCCAGAAGAGGAGTTCGGAGGTACGGGCGATGCCGTAGGGGGTGCCGAAGCCGGGTTCGTAGTCCTCGTAGGTGATGTTGAGGCCTTCGAGCTGTTCGGCGTACGTGTCCTGGCCCATGCCGTCGTGGTAGAAGCGCAGGTCCATGGGCTGGGCCTCGGGCGACCAGAGCCAGAGGGTGACCTCGGCCTCGTCGGTGTGGGCGTCCCGGATGTCGAGCTGGGCGGGGTGCTTCTCCCAGAAGTCCCGTAGCCCGAAGGAGAATCCGCCGCTGGCCCCGCCGACGTAGCCGAACCCGGAGGCCCGCTTGCCGCCTCCGGCGCCGATCCAGCCGTAACCCTTCTTGGTGCGCTTGCGCAGCGTGAAGCCGTCGGCGGAGAGCTGGGAGAGGGTGTAGTCGCCCCACTCGGGGATGTACTGCAACCTGGTGGTCACCCGCTGGTCCCAGGTGGAGGGGTCGGGCAGCTTCTGGCCCTCGAACTGGGCCGCCTGGACGGCCGCTCCGGGGTCGCGCCGCTGTCCGGTGATGCCCTTGACGGCCTCGCGGAGCAGTCCGGCGCCGTCGCCGCCGATCCTGATGTGGCGGTCGTACGAGGCGTCCCGCATCGGCACGGTGAAGCGGACGCCGAGGCCGCGGATGAAGTCGCCGCCGGCCTTGCCGGGTTCCTGCGTGCCGTCGTACGTGATCGTGTGGACCATGCGGAAGGAGTCGGCGCCGGCGTAGAAGTACAGGCGGATCGAGAAGGGAAGCCAACTGCGGCTGCCCTTGCGGTGCTTGCCGTCGATGCGGACCACCGCCCTTACGGGGCCGTCCTGTTCGACCTCGACCTCGCTGATGGCGCTCTCGAAGCGCTCGAACTTGGTGGCGCCCTGGTCCTCGTCCTCGATCTCGGGCTGGCGGATGAGGACGAGCCGCCCGTTCTTCGCGATCTCGGTGGAGCCGCGTGTCACCGACTTGACCAGCGTGGAGCCGGACTTGCCGATGCGGGCGGTGATGACCCCGGTCGATATGTCGATGGTCCCGCCGCGCTTGTCGACGGTGACCTTCGCGGTGGGGGCTTCGGGCGCCCCGGCGGCGAGCGTCAGCTGCCCGGCGCCGCCCGAACTCACGGCGTGGGCGGTCCACTTGAGGGTGCCGTCGGGCCAGTAGGCGAGCGGCCAGGACTGTACGGGTACGGCCTTGCCGTCGGCGTCCGTGAGCGCGAAGGTCTGGTCCGCGTCGTAGGTGCCCTTGGGCCAGGGCACGCCGACCGTGGAGCCGGGGGCGGCGCCGAGGCCGCCGTCCTCCAGCCAGTCCAGGGTCACGGGGTCGGTGGCGGCCTCGGCGGCTCTGGGCGCGGCCTGCGCGTCCTTCGCCCCCAGGGCCCAGCTGAACTGGGCGGCGGCTCCGGCGACTGCGGCGGCCTTGAGGAGGGACCTGCGAGGGATGGGAGACATGAGGGACCAGCCTTTCCTTTCCGTGCGGGTGCGGGGGTACGGGGTAGTCAGGTTTCAGTCAGGGGCATGACAGAGAGAGGTGCGGCGCCCAGGGCGCCGACCTTCTACGGACGCACCGCTCGTCAGCGGCGCCGGTACCGCTCCTCCACGGCGACGGCCGCCGCCGCGACGGCCCCGAGGACGGGAACCGCCAGCGGCGGCAGGAACCCCGCGGACAGGGCCACGACGGCCAGCCCGCAGACGACCAGGAAGGACCCGGCGGGATCGCGCACGGTCCGGCGGCCGGCGTCCGCGAGGAGCTCCCGCCAGGGGGCGCCCGGCGTCCAGACGGCCGCCGCCCGCAGCAGGGCCACGGCAACGCCGATCAGCGCGAAGATGCCGACGGCCCCGGCGAACGGCCCGCCGGGAATCCCGGCCCGGGCCGCCAGGACGTCCACCCAGACCGCGGCGGCCGCCACCCAGCCGGCGAGCCCGACGAGCCAGCCGCCGCGCACGGCCGCCCGGAAGTCCGCGACGAACTCCCGCCAGCCACCGGCCTCGTGGGCCGTCCGACGCCGTAGATGCCGTGCGCCGGCGGCGAAGGCGGCAGGGTAGGTGACGACCCCGAGCGAGGCCACGGCGATCCACACACCGGTGAGCAGACACTCGGCAAAGACCGCGAAGCGCTCGCCGAACACGGACTCCCTGCGCTCCTTGCGCTCCTTGCGCGGGGAGGAGCGTGCCTTCACACGTGTTTGGGCCATGGTGACCGCCTCAGCCTTTCTGCTCACTTCAGTCCGGACGTCGCCATACCGTCGATGAGATAGCGCTGGAAGGCCATGAAGAAGGCGACGACCGGCACCAGCGCCACCAGCGACATGGCGATCATGCTGCCGTAGTTGGAGATGCCCTCCTGGTCGCGGAACATCATCAGGCCGAGCGAAACGGTGTACTTGGAGGGGGTGTTGAGGTAGATCAACGGCCCCATGAAGTCGTTCCAGGCGTTGATGAAGGTGAAGATGGCGCTGGTGATGATGGCGGGCCGGCTCAGCGGCAGCACGATGGACCAGTAGGTCCTCAGGTGGCCGCAGCCGTCGAGTTTGGCGGCCTCGTCCAGCTCGCGCGGCAGCCCGCGCATGAACTGCACCATCAGGAAGACGAAGAACGCCTCCGTGGCCAGGAACTTGCCCGCGACGAGCGGCACGAGCGTGTCGATGTAACCGAGGTTGCGGAACAGCACGTACTGCGGGATGAGCAGCACGTGGTACGGCAGCAGCAGGGTGCCGATCATCAGCGTGAACAGCAGGTTCCGTCCGGCGAAGCGGATCTTGGCGAAGGCGTACGCGGTCAGCGAGCTGGAGATCACCACACCGACGACGGCCAGGCCCGCGTACATCAGCGAGTTGGTGAAGAAGCTGGTGATGGAGATGCCCGAGATGCCGTCGGCGAGGCCGGAGAAGTTCGCCCAGACCGGCTTGGTGGGCAGCAGGTCGAGACTGGCGATGATGTCCTTGCTCGGCTTGAACGAGGCGCCGAGCACCCAGACCACCGGGTAGAGGACGACCGCGAGCACGAGGAGCGCGCCCACGTGCCAGGCGAGGGATCCGATGCGCTTCCGTTCGTTCGTGGTGCGCACAACGGGTGTGGTGGCAGTGGTCACTTGGCTGCTCACTTGGCTGCCTCCTCGTAGTGCACCCACTTCTTCTGCGACCAGAACAGGACCGCCGTGACGAGCGCCACCGCGATCACCAGCGTCCAGGCCATCGCGGAGGCGAAGCCCATCTGGGCCTCCTTGAAGCCCTTCTGGTAGAGGTAACAGGTGTAGACGAGGGTGGCGTCGGCGGGCCCGCACCGGGTGTCCGAGACGACGTACGCGGAGCCGAACACCTGGAACGCGTGGATGGACTCCAGCAGCACGTTGAAGAACAGCACCGGGGAGATCATCGGCAGCGTGATGTTCCAGAACCGCCGGAAGGGACCGGCTCCGTCGACCTCGGCGGCCTCGTACAGTTCCTGCGGCACCTGCTTCAGCCCCGCCAGGAAGATGACCATCGGCGCCCCGAACTGCCAGATGCTCAGCGCCACCAGGGCGTACAGGACATAGTCCGGATTGCCGATCCAGCCGCCGACGTCGAGCCCGAAGACCTTCTGCGTACGGTCGACGACGGCGTCGTCGGAGAACAGCGCCCGCCAGACGAAGCCGACGGAGACGCTGGCGCCGATGAGCGAGGGCATGTAGAAGGCGGCCCGGTACAGGCCCTGCCCGCGCCGCTTCTGCGCGAGCAGCAACGCCACTCCGAGCGCGAGGAGCAGCTTCAGCGGGGTGGCCACGACGACGTACTTCAGGGTGACCTCGACCGACTTCTGCCAGCGCGGGTCCTGGAACATCGTCGTGAAGTTGTCCAGCCCCACCCACTGGGGCGGTGTGAACAGGTTGTAGCTGGTGAACGCGTAGTACAGCGAGGCGATCATCGGTCCTGCCATGAGCAGCAGGAAACCCGCGATCCACGGCGACATGAAGAGATAGCCGGCGAGGTTCTCGCGGCGCCGCCCGCGCCGCCCGGGGGCGGGAACGGCAGACCGCTTCCCGGCCGGGCGCACGGGCGCTTCCTTGACGAGCGTCATGGTCGTACGTCCCCTCAGCCCGCGAACGCGGCCTTGGCCTCACTGAACAGGGCCTTCGCACCGTCGGCCGGCTTGGTCTTGCCCTGGGCGATCTCACCGCCGATGCGCAGGAAGGCCGCCTCGATGACGTCCGCGCCGGAGGGGTGCGGGGTGATCTTCCCGAGGACGCCGGCCTTGGCGACCTCGTCCTCGTAGGCCGCGACGCCCTTGTTGTTGGGGTCGGTCGGCTTGAAGGCGGCGTACTGCTCGGTGGTGGCGAGGATGCCGCGGTCGTAGCCCATGATCGTGCCGACCTCGGGGTCGTGGACCATGAAGTCGATGAACTGGGCGACCTCCTTGGGATGCTTGGTCCCGGAGAAGCCGCTGAGCATCAGCGAACCGAGGTACTGGCCGGTGTCCTTGCCGTCCGTGGTGGGGATCGGCGCGAGCCCGTAGTCGGACTCTCCCTCGCCCTCGTAGCGGATGGAGAAGTTGTCCCAGGTGAATTCGGAGGCGGCGAGCCCCGCCGACAGACCGGACTTGGGCTTGACCTGCTCGATCTTCTTGGGGTCGGCGACTAGGCCGGACTTCACGCGCTTGTAGCCGTCCGCCCACCACTGCGTCAGATCGTCCTCGGTGAAGCCGAGGTCGGAGTCGGTGAAGAAGGCCTTGCCGTTCTGGCGCAGATAGAGGTCGTAGAGGTACATGATGGAGAAGTAGCCGGTGTCTCCGGCGATCTTCAGCTTGTCCTGGATCGTCTGCAGCGCGGCGAAGTAGTCGTCCCAGGTCCAGCCGAACTTCGCCTCCACGCCCGCCTTCTCGAAGGCCTTGAGGTCGATGACGAGCGCCATGGTGTTGGCGCCGACGGGTATGCCGATCTGCTTTCCGTCGACCTGACCGTTCGCCAGAACTCCGTTGCGGAAGTCCTCCAGGCTCAGATTCCCGGCGTCCGCCTGCGTCTTGAGATCCATCAGAACACCGCGCTTGTCGTACTTGCGCAGGAAACCGACCGCATTCTGGAAAACGTCCGGCGGATTACCGCCGGAGGCCTGGGTCTGGAACTTCTCCCAGAATGCTTCGTAGTCAGTGAATTCGGGCTTGATCTTAATCTTCGGGTACTTCTTCTCGAAGAGCGCGATCGTCTTCTTGATGGCGATGGTGCGTGGTTCGCCACCCCACCACGCATAACGGAGCGTCACATTCCCGTCCCCGGCACCACTGTCGCCACCGCACCCGGTCGTCGCCGCCAGCCCCAGCGCGGCCGCCGAGGCTCCGGCTGCCTTGAGGATCGTTCGTCTCTCAACATTCCCGTTCTTAGGCACAGTCGGGCCCTCCCCGCGACGTCGTTGGCGCCTGCGTGAATCGTTTCAAGTAAGCGCTTGCTGGCACAAGTTACGGAGGGGCTCGGAGTGCGTCAATGATTCGGACAGGAATTTTCTGTGAGCGGGCTGGGCGGGGTCGGGGCGCGAGTCGACTCACGCCCCGGGCAAGGGGGTTGATGTCGCAGGTGAGGCGGTTGGGGTCGGCGGGTCGAACATCGGCGGGCGGCTGATGTTTATTTGGCGTGGGGCCGAAATGCGCCTACCGGGTGGGGAGTTGGCGTCGGAGGGGGGTGACTGTCGAAGGGAGGTGGGTGGTGGATCGACGGGGGTGGGTGGGGGGTGTCGGAGGGGTCGGGGTGGGTCTGATGAGGGGGTTGGAGAGGTTCTGGTGAGGGGCGCGGTGGGGGCTTGGCGGAGGTCGGGCGGAGGCATGGCCGGGGTCGCCAAAGGGGGCGAGGGGTGTACGGAGGGTCCTGAGGACGGTGACGGAAGGTGCTGGGGCGGCCTTGTGGGTGATGCACGGCGCGGGGTGCCGGGGCCGGCCCCGAGGCCGGCGCACGGCAGGGCTTCAGGGCGGTCGTCCGGGGGAGGGTGCACGGCAGGGTGCCGGCGAGGCCCCGAGGGCGGTACACGGCAAGGTGCCGGAGCAGCCCCAGGACGGTGCGTGAGACTGCGCCCGGGGCCGGCCCCGGGGAGTGCGCGAGCCCGGGGACGGGCGGGGCCCGGGGACGGGCGGGGCCCGGGGACGGGCGGGGCCCGGGGACGGGCGGGGCCCGGGGACGGGCGGGGCCCGGGGACGGGCGGGGCCCGGGGACGGGCGGGGCCCGGGGACGGGCGGGGCCCGGGGACGGGCGGGGCCCAGACACACCGGCACGCTTTCGGCGCCGCGCAGGCCGCCCAGGAGGCGGCGGAGCAGGAGACAGGGCAGGCATGGCCGTACGTCGAGGCCGTGGTCGGCAGGATGCGTGGGGCGCGGCGGGGAAGGGGTGGCGTGGGGCGCAGCCGGACAGGGACGCGGGGCAGAGTCGAAGCGGCCGCGCGCGGGCGAAGCGCGCGGTCGGGATTCCGCGGGCGCCGCCGATCGAGGTCTCACCTGTGAAGCCGGTCAGGGCTTCACAGGCGCCGCCGATCAAGGATTCGCCAGCGGAGCCAGTAAGGGCTCAGCAGGTGCCTCCAATCAAGAACTCGCAGGTGGAGCCAGTCAACGCTACACAGACGCACCCGATCGAGGACTCGTCGGCGAAGCCGGTCACGACTACGCCGGTGCCGCAGATCGAGGACTCCCCGGCGCCGCCTATCAGGGCTTCACGGGAGCCGCCGATCGAGGATTCGCCACCGGAGCCGGTCAGGGCTCACCAGGTGCCGCGAATCAAGAACTCGCAGGTGGAGCCAGTGAACGCTACGCACACGCCGCCGATCGAGGACTCCCCGGCGAAGCCGGTCAGGACTACGGCGGTGCCGCAGATCAAGGACTCCTTGGCACCGCTCACCAGGGCTTCGCAGGCGCCGCCGATCGAGGACTCGCATGCGGAGTCGGTCACGACTACGCCGGTGCCGCAGGTCGAGGTCTCCCAGACGCCGCCGATCAAGGATTCCCCGGCGCCGCCCATCAGCGATTCGCACATGCCGCCGCTCAAGATGTGTCAACAGGTCCCAGCAACGCCTGAACCGCTCCAGGCGCGGCCTTCGAACCCACCCCGAAGGGAAGCATCCGGGCCGTCGGCCAATGGCCAGTCACCAGTCGCCGGTGGCGCTCAGTCGTGAGTCCCCCGAGGCGCCTGACGACGCCCACGTCGTACGCCCGCAGCCCGCAGCCCGCAGCCCGCAGCCCGCAGCCCGCAGCCACACGGAAACGACCCCGGAAACGACCCACCGAAACGACAAATGCGGTCCGTGTCCACGTTTTCGTGGACACGGACCGCACTCGATCCGGTGGGCGATACTGGGTTCGAACCAGTGACCTCTTCGGTGTGAACGAAGCGCTCTCCCACTGAGCTAATCGCCCGGACGCAGGGAGAACATTACCCCATGTCAGGGGGTGCGTCGGACACGGAGCCGGATCACTGGTCCTTGATCTTCCAGGGCATTTCCAGCCCGAACTTCCACACGTAGATTCCGACGAGAACCGCGATGATCACGAGGCCGATCGTCGTCAGGATGATGTTGCGGCGGCGCACCTTGGGGTCGAGCGCACGCTGTGTCGCCTCGGTGACCTTGCGTTTCGTCCAACGCAGCACCAACTGGGCCCAGACGAACTCGGTCGCCCAGATCGCCATACCGCCGAAGATCACCAGCCAGCCCGGACCGGGCAGCGGCAGCATGACCACGCCGGCACCCACCACGGCGAGGCCCACGACGAATACGCCGACCTGCCAGCTCATGTGCAGCATGCGGCGTGCTTTGACGAATTCCGGCGCTCTCGAACCCAGCTCCCGCTCGGCTGCGGTCTCACCGGCCCCGGTCTCATCTGGTGCCACGGCAACCTCGCCAGGCTTGTCACTCCCCGTATTCATACGACCAAACCCTACCCGACGGAAACCGGTCACCGGAATGGTCGTAGCCGACGAACCGGTTCTCGGCCGGAAGAGTTACGTAAAGACACGCAAAACACTCAGAGGGGTTTACAACGGCACCGTAGGTGGCATGTCGATTTCGCCGACGTGCGAATCCCCGAGCGCACACTGAGCGAAAGGCCTTGGCGCTTATGAACACCACGGTCAGCTGCGAGCTGCACCTGCGCCTCGTTGTGTCGAGCGAGTCCTCACTGCCCGTTCCCGCAGGACTGCGGTATGACACGGCCGATCCCTACGCCGTGCACGCCACCTTCCACACCGGAGCCGAGGAAACCGTCGAGTGGGTGTTCGCCCGCGACCTGCTCGCGGAGGGCCTCCACCGGCCCACCGGCACCGGTGACGTCCGAGTCTGGCCGTCCCGGAGCCACGGTCAGGGCGTTGTCTGCATCGCCCTCAGCTCTCCGGAGGGCGAGGCACTGCTCGAAGCCCCCGCACGAGCCCTGGAGTCCTTCCTGAAGCGAACGGACGCCGCTGTGCCACCCGGCACGGAACACCGCCACTTCGACCTCGACCAGGAGCTGTCCCACATCCTGGCGGAAAGCTAGGACGAGGCCCCCACAGAGCCGCCCGGCGCCGTCCACTCGGGGAGACGGCTCGGGTCAGGACAATCGCATATGGCACACCGTCGCCGCCCCGCGGGTCTTCCGCGGGGCGGCGACGGTGCGTCTGCGTGCCTTGTCACGGGCGACCGCCCCGACCCCTTCCGCCCCCTCCCGCCCCTCCCCCAAGGCCGACGGCCACCTCCGTCGCTGTGAGCCATTACCATCGGCCAGCATCGGCGGGCGGGTGCCCGCCCGACCGCCCAGGCAGGCCAGGGAGAGCAACGTGCTGATCACCCACGACACCCGGTGCGCCCTCGACACCGTGGTCGATCTGGTGAACACCTTGCCGGACGACGACACGACGGACGGGCTGCCCGATGTCGACGCACTCCAAGATTTCGTACGAAAGCACGACATAAGCGAAGTGGGCACGCTATCGGAGATCGATCTCGCCGCTGTGCGCAGGATCCGTGGCCGGTTCGCCGGAGTCTTCGCGGCCCAGGACGCCCGGACCGCCGCCGCGCTCATCAACGAGCTGGTCGCCGCCGCGGGCACCACACCCCGGCTCACCGACCACGACGGCTACGACTGGCATGTGCACTACTTCGCGCCCGGCGCGTCCATCGCCGACCATCTCGCCGCCGACTGCGGGATGGCCCTCGCGTTCTTCGTGGTCGCCGGTGAGCAGGAACGGCTGCGGCGCTGCGAGGCTCCGGACTGCCGACGAGCCTTCGTCGACGTCTCCCGCAACCGGTCCCGGCGGTACTGCGACAGCCGCACCTGCGGAAACCGGCTCCACGTGGCCGCCTACCGGGCGCGCCGCAAGGAGTCGGCGGGCTGACGGGCGGAAGGCTCGGCCCGGAAGGCCGAGTGCGGAAGGTCTGGTGCTGACGCAGCCCCCGGCGGGTGACGCCGGGGACTGGCGTGTACAGCTCACAGCAACAGCAGATCATGCAACGAAGCCATGAGCAGCAGACACCCGATCACCGCAAGGAAGATCATCAGCGGTGGCTGGGAAAGGGCGAAGAGGCACCCGCGCGGCTCGTCATTCGGCGGCGCGGCCTCGCTCTGTGTTGTGTCCAGCATCTCGTCGCGATGATGACGCAGCCAAGACCCTCTACGCGATCAACACACCCGGAATGTGCGGTAGTTCGCCGAATTCCGTAATGTCCGCAGCGGGTCATGATCGCTTCCGAACGACCTCCGTCGCCTCCCGGCCGATTGTGTCGTTTCAGTGCGCCATCACTGCGTCAGTCGACGCGGTTCGTCATATGCCGTGCTTCTTGAGGATCGCCTCGATGTCACTGAAGTCGTCCCCCGCGCCACCGCCGCGCTGCTTGGCCGCGGGCTGGGCAGCCGGACGGGACGCCTTGCCCCGCACCTGCCCCAGCGAGGGCGCCGAGGCCGCCGGGGCCACCGCCTCACGCTGCGCGGCCTGCACTTCTCTGCGGTCCTGTCGGCTGCCGCCCCTGCGCCGCTCCACCGCGCGCGTGGTCACGAAGAGCAGCCAGGCGCCGCCGAGCACGCCGAAGCCCGCCCACGCGGTGGGACTGAAGGCGGTGTCGGCCAGCCAGCCGACCACCCCGGTCATCACCAGGCCGACGGGAACCAGCGAGTAGGCGGCGATACGGGCGGCCGCGAGAAACCGCTTGCGGTACGCCGTGACCACCGCGATGCCCAGGCCGGCCGCGGAGACGGCGGAACAGACGGTCTCGGCAATCATCCGGTCCTCCAGGCAACGGTTGGATCGCACGGGTGCACGGTTCGGTCGCACAGGTGCGCTTCGTCCCTTCCATCCTGCACCGCCCGGACCCCCGGATGCCATGCCCCGGCCCGACATCAGGGACATCTCCGGGTCGTCTCCTCCACAGGTCCCGGTCCCCTCGTACGACACCCACCGCCACGGCTGGGAAACTGGTGCCCATGAGCGACTCCTCCCCCGTGCCCGCAGGCACTCCTGCCTCAGCCTCCGTCCCCGTCCTCGAGGTCTGGTGCGAACTCCAGTGCCCGGACTGCCGCAGGGCCCTGGACGACGTACGCGCCCTGCGGGCCCGCTACGGCGACCGGCTGGAGCTGCGGCTGCGGCACTTCCCGCTGGAGAAGCACAAGCACGCCTTCGCCGCCGCGCAGGCCGCCGAGGAGGCGGCGGAGCAGGGGCAGGCATGGCCGTACGTCGAGGCCGTGCTCGGCAGGGTCGAGGAGCTGGACCGTAGGGGCGAACCCTTCCTGGTCGAGGTGGCCGGTGAACTCGGGCTCGACGCCGAGGAGTTCGACACCGCGCTGATCGACGGCCGGCACATCCTGATCGTCGACGCCGACCAGGCCGAGGGCAAGGCCATCGGCGTGACCGGCACGCCGACGTACGTCATCGCCGGTGAGCGGCTCGACGGCGGCAAGAGCCAGGAAGGGCTGCGGGAACGGATCGAGGAGATCGTGGACCGGCTGCTGGCCGGGCAGCAGCAGGCCTGACACCAGCGACGACCGTCGAATCGCTTCCCTGGGCGTCCGCCTACAACAGGTCCTTGTACATGTGGTGGGTGATGGTCTCGTACCCCAGCGACTCGTAGAGCCGTTCCGCCGGGGTGTTGCCCGCGAAGACGTTCAGGGAGATGACCTGCCGGCCCACCTCGATCGACTGGGCCTCCGCCAGGAGCATGAGGGTGCGGCCGTGGCCTCTGCCCCGGTGTTCCGCGTCGGCCTCGACCTTGTAGACGAAGGCCCGGCCCTCGCGGGAGCCCATCCACAGGGTGCCGACCCGGGTGCCCTCGTGTTCCAGGACGCTGAGTGTCATGCCCTCGCTGGCCACGCCCCGCGCAAGCATCCGTTCGTGGTCCCGCTTCGCCTTGGCGTGCGCCTCCGCCTCGGGCACGCCCCGCTGGATCCAGCTCTCCGCGTAGTCCAGCCTGCCCGCCGCCTCCCACACCACGAACTCGGCCTCCGTCATGGGCCGGCCACGGCTCCCGGCCGGCAGTTCGGGCGGAGTGGTGCCGAGGGGCTTGTCCATACGGCGGTTGCGCAGCACATAGCCGAGCGCGGTCACGAGCCGCAGCGCCGCCGGTGTGTCGCCCGGAACAGCCACCTCGATGCGCCGACAGCCCCAGCCGCGCGCCACTTCCTCCGCGGCGAGCGCCGCCACCGTGCCCCGGCCGCGCCGCCGGTCGCGTTCGTCGATCCGGAGGTCAAGGATCTTCGCCACCGAGTCCCCGAAGGCGGGGTCGGTGGCGAGGTGGATCGCACCGACGGGACGGCTGTTCACGCACACCTGGTAATGGCGTGAACACGCCCCGTCGGCCTCGCGCTGCAACGGCTCGGTCGGCCGCAGGGTGGTGGTCATCAGGGGTGTTCTACCCGCTCACGACGCCTGCGTCAGCCTCATTAATGAGGCTTTCTTCGATCTTGCGCCTCGGCCGCACCCTCCGCTCAGGGATCGAGGTCGTCGCCCGCCCGCTCGTCGAAGACCCGCATCGCCTTGGCCGTCACCGAGCCCGGTGCGCCCGGGAGTTGGCGGTCGTCGACGCGGTGCACGGCCTGTACGTCCCTCAGGGTGGACGTCAGGAAGATCTCGTCGGCCTGTGCCAGGGCGGCCGGCGGGAGGTCGGTCTCCCTGGCGCCAGTCCACTCGACGACGAGTGCGCGCGTGATGCCGGCGAGGCAGCCGGACGCGAGCGGCGGGGTGTGGATCTCGCCGTCCAGGACGACGAAGACGTTCGACCCCGTCCCCTCGCACAGTTGGCCGACCGTGTTGCCGAACAGCGCCTCGGACGCGCCCTGTTCGCGCGCCCTGGCGAGGGCGACGACGTTCTCGGCGTACGAGGTGGTCTTCAGGCCGGTGACTGCGCCGCGTTCGTTGCGCGTCCAGGGGACCGTGATCACGGCGGTCGAGTCGGGGCGCCGGGTGGATTCACCGACGGCGACGACCAGGGTCGGGCCGTGCTCCCCGCGGTCGGAGCCGAGGGGGCCGTGGCCGCCGGTGTACGTGATGCGCAGGCGGCCGAGCGGCATGGGATTGGCGTCGAGTACGGCCGTACAGGCGCGGCGGACCTCGTCGAGGTCGGGGTCGGGCAGGCCGAGGCCGCGGGCCGAGCGGGTCAGCCGGTCCAGATGGCGGGTGAGTGCGAACGGTCGGCCGTCGACCGCCTTCACCGTCTCGAAGATGCCGTCGCCCACGGTCAGCCCGTGGTCGAACACGGAGACGCGTGCGGTCTCGATGTCCTGTAGCCCGCCGTCGAGCCATAGCTTCACTGGTCAATACCTCGCTGGAAAGTGTCGGACGCGTCCTTCGCCTCGTACGCTCCCGACGCTATCGCGAGCAGTCGGGACGCCTTCAGTTCGGTCTCGTGCCACTCCGCCTCGGGGTCCGAACCCCAGGTGATGCCCGCTCCGGTGCCGAAGCGCAGCATGCCGTCGGCCCGGTCGATCCAGAACGTGCGGATGCCGACCGCGAGTTCGCCCGTACCCCGGTCCGCGTCGACCCAGCCGATGCCGCCGCAGTACGGGCCCCGGGGTGCCGTCTCCAGGGCGTCGATGATCCGCAGGGCGCTCGACTTGGGCGCGCCGGTGACCGAGCCGGGCGGGAAGGCCGCCGCCAGCAGCTCCGGCCAGCCGGCGCCCGGGCTCAGTTCGCCCCGTACCGTCGACACGAGGTGGACCAGCCCCGGGTGCTTCTCGACGACGCACAGTTCGGGGACGGTCACCGAGCCCGTCGCGCACACGCGTCCGATGTCGTTGCGGACCAGGTCCACGATCATCACGTTCTCGGCGTAGTCCTTCTCCAGAAGGTCGGCCTCGGTGCGTCCGGTGCCCTTGATGGGGCCCGATTCGACGGTCCGGCCGACCCGGCGGAGGAAGAGTTCGGGGGACGCGGTGGCGATCTCCACGCCGTGCGCGGGCAGGCGGATCGTTCCTGCGTACGGTGCCGGGTTGCCGTGCGCGAGCAATGCGGTCAGGGCGTCCACGTCGGCGTCGGGGGCGACGGGCGCGGACAGTACGCGGCAGAGGTTCGCCTGGTAGACCTCGCCGGCGGCGATGTGCTCGCGGATGCGGCGTACCCCCGCCGTGTACGCGGCGCGGTCGAGGGACGACGTCCAGTCACCGGCGGCCGGGCTCCGCCAATTTCCCGGTCCCGGCCTCGGCGCGGGCACCGGTTCCTCTCGTACGTCCTGGAAGCGGGCGCAGGTCAGACGGCCCTCGTAGTCCGCGCACACCGCCCAGAAACCGGTGGAGTCGAGAGCCTCGGGGTCGCTGGTGACATCAAGGAGGCCGGTGGCGACGAGGCCGCCGAAGCGGGCGAGAGGAGCGAGATCGGACACACCGCCGAGTCTATGGCGGGTGTCCTGCGGGTGCCCTGACCACGTCTTCGAGCGGGCACACCGCAGCACGCTGCACAAACGCGTTTTTGTGCTGGCCCCGGAATCCGCTAGAGTTCAACTCGTCGCCGGGACGCGAGAGCGCACCGAAACGACATGCGGACGTAGCTCAGTTGGTAGAGCGCAACCTTGCCAAGGTTGAGGTCGCCAGTTCGAACCTGGTCGTCCGCTCGCAGGAAGAGGGGGATCTTCCCGAACCCCCGCACTCCTGGTGGAGTGGCCGAGAGGCGAGGCAACGGCCTGCAAAGCCGTCTACACGGGTTCAAATCCCGTCTCCACCTCCAAGGACGATTAGCTCAGCGGGAGAGCGCTTCCCTGACACGGAAGAGGTCACTGGTTCAATCCCAGTATCGTCCACTGGTCCGCAAGGACCTTGATCCGCAAGGGTCTCCGCGCGATTAGCTCAGCGGGAGAGCGCTTCCCTGACACGGAAGAGGTCACTGGTTCAATCCCAGTATCGCGCACGTAGTAGTCCCGGCCCTTGGGTCGTGGTCCCGAGGACGATTAGCTCAGCGGGAGAGCGCTTCCCTGACACGGAAGAGGTCACTGGTTCAATCCCAGTATCGTCCACACAGCGAGGAGCCCCCGGCCGTCTCATACGGTCGGGGGCTTCTTCGTGCTTCCAGTGGCTGGTTCCGGTCAGCTGGAGAACAGCATGTGGCCGAAGCTCTTGTGGCGCTTGCCGCCGTAGTGACCGCCATGGCCGCCACCGTGGTGGCCGCCGTGCGGGGCGCCCCAGGCGGGTGCCGGAGCGGCCGGGTAGGCCTGCGGGGCCTGGGGCGGCGGCGCTGCGGGACCCGCCCACTGGGACTCCACGCGGGTCAGCGCCTCCAGCTCGCCGTAGTCGAGGAATATCCCCCGGCAGCCGCTGCACTGCTCGATCTGGACTCCGTTGCGGTTGTACGTGTGCATCGGGGCGTGGCACTTCGGACACTGCATGCTCGGCTCAACTCCTGCCGGTCGGTGCTGCTTCTAGTCCTGCTTCTGCTTCTTGGTTCTGCTTCTGCTTCTGCTTCTTGATCCTGATTCGCTTCTCGCCTGGACAGACTCTGTCCGGCTCCGTGCGGTTGCACCCTACTTCGCGTATTCGTGGGCCAACTCGGGCGGTACGGAACCCATCCGGGCACACGCGTCGACAACGGCCTGCTGTACGTCGTCCAGTGGGCGGTCCGCCGCTGTCGCCTTGACGATCGCCAGGGCCGCCGTCTGCACGGTGAGGGCGCGGGCTGCGATGTCCAGGGCGGGCCAGGGGTCGCCCTCGGCGGGTACGGCCGGGCCGCCCGCCGTCCGGTAGGCGGTCAGGAAGCGGGTCCACTCGTCGGGCGGGAGCAGGCCACAGGCGTACCAGGCGGCCGGGCGGGCGAGGTCCCAGGTGGGGGTGCCGATGCCGAGGTCGTCCACGTCTATGAGCAGCCAGGGGCCGTTCGGGGCGGGGTGGCGTACGAGTTGGCCCAGGTGGAGGTCGCCGTGGCAGAGGGTTGCGTGGGCCGGGACGGCCGGCATGGGGGCCTCGGCCTTGGCCCACGGTGGCAGGGCTGCCCAGGCGTGCAGGACTGGTTCGGTGGCCGGCTGGGGGGTGGTGGCCCGGAGGCGGGCGACCGCTCGGGCCGCCTTGGCCGGGCCGCGCATCGGCGGCAGGCCGGGTGGAGTGGGGGTCCGGTGGAGGCGGGCGAGGAGGGTGGCGGCCTCCTCCCAGGGGGCCTCGTCCGGGTCCTCCGGGTCTACCGGGGTGCCGTACGGCCAGAACGTCACGAGTCTGCCGTGCAGGTCGACGGGGGTCGGGGTGAGTGGGGGCAGGAGGATGTCGGGGAGGTGGGTGGCGGTGGTGAGGCGGGTGGCGAGTTCTGTGGGGGTGGTGTCGGGGGCGTGGGCCTTCGCGACGGTGTCTGCGTGGCGGACGACTGTGCCGTCGGGTCGGTCGGCGAGGGTGTCTGCTCCGCAGGGGCAGGTGTCGGGGGCCTTGCGTGTGTGGGCCTTTGCCTTGGCTCGTGCGGTGAGGGCGGAGAGCAAGGGGGTGGCTGTCACGGGGCTCCCTGGGCGCGGTGCGGGTCTGGTCGTGAGGGTACGGCGTTGGGTGCGGGAAGTGTTTTTTTCGCCCCCGCCGCCCCTACCCGTCCCATCCCTGGGGGCTGCGCCCCCAGACCCCGCTTCGGCCTGAACGGCCTCGTCCTCAAACGCCGGACGGGCTGAAAGATCAAGCCTCGGCCGGGGTTCTGAAAGCAGGCAAAGCAATGCCCGCGCAGCTCCCCAGCTGCGCGGGCATTTTTTGCCGTCCGCCGCACCCCCGTCCCCACGGGGTTTCATGGGTGGATGTCCCCGCCCGGACCGCTCTTCCGGGCCTGGGGTCGCCGCTCAGCGCCCCAGCATCACTCCCACGGACGACGCTTGTGTGACCACTGCTTCCCAGCCGCCGAAGACGACCACGAGCAGGGCTGCCAGGGGGAGGACCATCGCTGTCGCCACCAGTGGGTGGCGCTGGCCCTGTCGGCGCGGGCGGAACGCGGCTACGTACGCCTTGCGTCCCTGGGTGCGGAGCGCCGTCCGCGATGCCGTGTGGGCCATGGTCCCTCTCCTGACCGTTCTCTTGTTGGTTGGCAGCGGCGGGTGTCTGACCTCGGGGGACGAGTGCTGCACCCGCCGCTTGACCTCAAATCTAGGCTGCCGACGGGTAGCGGTCGTCATGCCCTCGTACCGATTGCCGGGCCTCCCGGAGGATGACCTGTGACCTGCGGAGTACTCCCCTGGGTGGAGACGAAGTCCTAGGTCTCAGGGTCTTCCCGGAAGGGGTGCCCGGTGTGTCCCCTACTGTTCCGAGCTGTCCTCTCGGGGCACCGGCTGCTCGACCAGTGCCAGGACTCGGGTCGCCATGAAGCGGGCCGTGCGGACGACTGATCCGCTGCGGGTGACTTCGCTCACTTCCACCACACCCCGGCGCACCGCCGTCTCCACCCGGCGGCCCGCCCTGCTGGCCACCACCTCATACGTACGTGTCGTGTCCCCGGCATCCACGACTATCTCCACGCGGTCACCCTTCACGGGTCCAATCCCCCTTCTGCGACGGGTGGTTGGGATCACACGCGCCGTCAAGCCGCCCTGTTCGCGCGCTCCCTGACCACCTTTCAAGTCTCCCACCCGGCACTGACAATCCATCGGGACGAGAGGGCGCGGCCTCTGCGCGCACCCGGCCGGGGAAACGTAAGCTGTCGCTCGTCAAACGGACCGGGCAGCGGGGATGAACATGGCGATGATGCGCCTGAGGCGCGAGGACCCGCGCGTCGTCGGCTCGTTCAGGCTTCACAGACGGCTCGGCGCGGGCGGGATGGGCGTCGTCTACCTGGGCTCCGACAAGCGGGGGCAGCGGGTCGCGCTGAAGGTGATCCGGCCGGATCTGGCGGAGGATCAGGAGTTTCGGTCCCGGTTCGCGCGCGAGGTCTCCGCCGCGCGGCGGATTCGGGGTGGGTGCACCGCGCGGCTCGTCGCCGCCGATCTTGACGCCGACCGGCCCTGGTTCGCCACGCAGTACGTGCCCGGGCCCTCCCTGCACGACAAGGTGGTCGACGAGGGGCCCCTCAGCGCCGCCGACGTCGCCTCCATCGGTGCCGCCCTCTCCGAGGGACTCGTCGCCGTGCACGAGGCCGGGGTCGTTCATCGGGATCTCAAGCCGTCCAACATTCTGTTGTCCCCCAAGGGGCCTCGGATCATCGACTTCGGCATCGCCTGGGCTACCGGGGCCTCGACGCTGACCCATGTTGGTACTGCGGTCGGCTCGCCCGGCTTTCTCGCGCCCGAACAGGTGCGCGGGGCCGCCGTCACTCCGGCCACCGACGTGTTCTCGCTCGGGGCCACGCTCGCGTACGCCTCGATGGCCGACTCGCCCTTCGGGCACGGCAGTTCCGAGGTCATGCTGTACCGCGTGGTGCACGAGGAGGCTCACCTCCAGGGTGTTCCGGATGCCCTCGCGCCCCTCGTACGAGCCTGTCTGGCCAAGGATCCGGAAGAGCGGCCCAGCACGCTCCAACTGTCCTTGCGGCTCAAGGAGATCGCGGCGCGCGAGGCTCAGGGCATGGCCGACGTGCGGCCGCCCGCGCCGCGTTCCGCCGAGGCGGAGCGGCCGACGGGGCGGCTGACCGAGAGCTATCCGGATCAGCGGCCTCCGTATCACCATCAGACTCAGCCCCACTCGCAGTCGCAGGCCCCTTCCCAGCCGTCTCAGCAGCCTCAGCGGCGTCCGCAGGGGCCTGCCTCGGGGGCTCGTGGAGCTGTGCCGTCCCGGGGTGGCGGCGGTGTTCCTCGGGGGGACAGTCCGTCGCGGAGTGGTGGGGTCTCGCGCGGTGGTGTCTCTTCGTCCTCGTCCCGTTCCGGGGCTCGGCCTGCTCCCGGCTCGCGGAACACGAGCCGTCCCGGGCCGCGCAGTGGTACCGGGCGGCCGGCGCCGCGCGGCACGGGGACCGGGCGGCGGCCCGCCAATCCTCGGCTGTTGCGGCAGCGGTTGTTCGTGTTCGTCGTGGTGACGCTGCTGGTGGCTCTGGGGATCGCTGCGGCTCAGGGGTGTCAGGGGCCCAGTCGTGGGCTTGGGGACGACAGTGGGCGTGGGGGGATCGGGCAGCGGCAGGAGCAGGTGCGCTCCGCTGGATAGGCGGAAGCGGTTGTTCTTTGTCCGCGGGTCGGTGGGGGCTTGTCGCGCAGTTCCCCGCGCCCCTGAGGGGCGCGTCACAGCGGGGGCGCGTCCGCCTCACGCGCTCGTCGGCTCAGGGTTGGGGGCGGCCTGTTGCCACTGCGTAGAAGGCGACCGCTGCTGCTGCGCCCACGTTGAGGGAGTCGACTCCGTGGGCCATGGGGATGCGGACCCATTCGTCGGCGGCCACCAGGGCCTGGGTGGAGAGGCCGTCGCCCTCCGCGCCCAGCATCAGGGCTACGCGGTCCATTTTGTGCGGGGCGGTCTCGTCGAGGGTCTTGGCCTTCTCGTCAGGGGTGAGGGCCAGGAGTGTGAACCCCGCCTCGCGGACCGAGTCCAGGCTCTTGGGCCAGGTGTCCAGGCGGGCGTACGGGACGGAGAAGACCGCGCCCATCGAGACCTTGACGCTGCGTCGGTACAGGGGGTCCGCGCAGTCCGGGGAGAGCAGGACCGCGTCCATGCCCAGGGCGGCGGCGCTGCGGAAGATCGCGCCGATGTTGGTGTGGTCGTTGACCGACTCCATCACCACCACCCTGCGTGCCGTCTGCAGGAGTTCGTCCGCCGTGGGGAGCGGCTTGCGCTGCATGGAGGCGAGGGCGCCTCGGTGCACGTGGTAGCCGGTGACGCGTTCCGCCAGCTCCGGGCTGACCGCGTAGACCGGGGCCGGGAGTTCGTCGATGACGTCGCGCATGACGTCGACCCACTTGGCGGACAGGAGCATCGAGCGCATCTCGTAACCGGCGTCCTTGGCGCGCCTGATGACCTTCTCGCCCTCGGCGATGAAAAGGCCCTCCGCGGGCTCGCGTTTGCGGCGCAGTTCGACGTCGGTCAGGCCCGTGTAGTCGCGCAGGCGCGGGTCGTCGGGGTCCTCGACGGTGATGAGATCGGCCACAAGGGTGATACTGCCTTGTCCTGGGTGCGGTGCCAACGGCTGGGAACGGGTTGTGTTACCGGGGGTTACGTCAACTCCGCGGGGCCTACGTTCACCACCGCGCCGATCACGATCACCGCGGGCGGTTTCACGTCCTGCGTACGGACCGTCTCGGCAACCGTGGCCAGGGTCGCGTCGACTCGGCGCTGGGCCGCCGTCGTGCCCTCCTGGACCAGGGCGACCGGGGTCTCCGGGGACTTGCCGTGCGCGACCAGGGTCTCCGCGATCCGGCCGATCTTGTCGACGCCCATGAGGACGACGAGCGTGCCGGTCAGCTTCGCGAGGGACGGCCAGTCGACGAGGGAACGGTCGTCGTCGGGGGCGACATGGCCGCTGACCACCGTGAACTCGTGGGCGACTCCCCGGTGCGTGACCGGGATGCCGGCCGCGCCCGGGACCGAGATCGAGCTGGAGATGCCGGGGACGACCGTGCAGGCGATGCCCGCCTCGGCCAGCGCCTGGACCTCCTCCATGCCCCGGCCGTAGACGTAGGGGTCGCCGCCCTTCAGCCGTACGACCCTCTTGCCCTGCTTGGCGTGTTCGATCAGCGCGTTGTTGATGGCCTCCTGGGCCATGAAACGGCCGTACGGGATCTTCGCCGCGTCGATCACCTCGACGTGCGGGGGCAGTTCGGCGAGGAGGTCTCGGGGGCCCAGGCGGTCCGCGATCACGACGTCCGCTTCGGCAAGCAGTCGGCGGCCTCGTACCGTGATCAGGTCCGGGTCGCCGGGACCGCCGCCTACCAGGGCGACACCGGGGGCGCGGGTGCGGTGGTGGGGTGCGACGAGCGTGCCGTCACGCAGGCCCTCGACGACCGCGTCGCGGATGGCGGCGGTGTGGCGGGGGTCGCGGCCCTTGGCGTCCGTGGTGAGGACGGCGACCGTGACGCCCTCGCTGTGGCCGGTGGCCGGGGTCCAGGCCGTCGCCGCGTCGGCGTCGTCGGAGCGGACGCACCACACGCGGTGCCGTTCCGCTTCCGCGGATGCCTGGGCGTTGGCCTGCGTGTCGCTGGTCGCGATCAGGGCGTACCAGGCGTCCGCGAGGTCGCCGTCCGCGTAGGGGCGGCGCTCCCAGGTGAGTTCGCCCGCGTCCGCCATCGCCTCCACGGAGGGGGTTGCCTCCGGGGATACGAGGAGGATGTCCGCGCCCGCCTTGATGAGGGCGGGGAGGCGGCGCTGGGCCACCTGGCCTGCGCCCAGGACCACCACTCGGCGGCCGGTGAGGCGGAGGCCTACGGGGTAGGCGGGGTGTTCGGCCATGGGGGTGCGGCTCCCTCTTGCGGGTGGTTCTGATCAGGGGCCTGGGGATTTGGGGTGGGCCCTGACGTGCGCATTTTACGGTGCGGGTGGGTGGGGGCTGGGGTGGGGGTTTTCTCTTCCCCAAGCCCGCCCCTTCCCGAAACCGGGGGCTTCGCCCCCGGACCCCCCTGTGCGTGCGGGTTCGTTTGCGGCTGTGCCCACCCGTTCCGCCCTGGCGGAACGACTGCCCACAGCCACCGTGCCCCCTACTTTTCGGTCACCCCTGCCGAGTCGAACGTCGCCACCTCGTGCATCGCCCTTGCCGTGCTCTGGACCAGGGGCAGGGCCAGGAGGGCGCCCGTGCCCTCGCCGAGGCGGAGGTCCAGGTCGACCAGGGGGCGCAGGCCCAGCTTGTTCAGGGCCGCCACGTGGCCCGGTTCCGCGCTGCGGTGGCCCGCGATGCAGGCGGCCAGGACCTCGGGGGCGATCGCGCGGGCCACCAGGGCGGCGGCGCCGGCGCTGACGCCGTCCAGGATCACCGGCGTACGGAGTGAGGCGCCGCCTAGGAGGAGGCCGACCATGGCCGCGTGTTCGAAGCCGCCGATGGCCGACAGGACGCCGATCGGGTCGGCCGGGTCCGGCTGGTGGAGGTCGATGGCACGGCGGACGACCTCGGTCTTGCGGGCGAGGGTCTCGTCGTTGATGCCGGTGCCCCGGCCCGTGACCTCGGCGGGGTCCGTGTCCGTGAAGACCGAGATCAGGGCCGCCGACGCCGTGGTGTTCGCGATGCCCATCTCGCCCGTGAGCAGGGCCTTGTTGCCGGCCGCCACCAGGTCGCGGGCCGTCTCGATGCCCACCTCGATGGCCGCCTTGGCCTCCTCGCGGGTCATCGCGGGGCCGGTCGTCATGTCGGACGTGCCCGCGCGGATCTTGCGCGGCAGCAGGCCCGGCGTGGCGGGCAGGTCCGAGGCCACGCCCACGTCGATCACGCAGACCTCCGCGCCCACCTGACTGGCGAAGGCGTTGCAGACCGCGCCGCCGCCGAGGAAGTTGGCGACCATCTGGGCCGTCACCTCCTGCGGCCAAGGGGTGACGCCCTGAGCGTGTACGCCATGGTCGCCCGCGAAGATCGCTACCGCGGCCGGCTCGGGGATCGGGGGCGGGCACATGCGGGACAGGCCCGACAGCTGCGCGGAGATGATCTCCAGCATGCCCAGCGCGCCCGCCGGCTTCGTCATGCGCTTCTGCCGCTCCCACGCCTCGCCGAGCGCCTTGGCGTCCAGCGGGCGGATGTTGGCGACGGTCTCGGAGAGCAGGTCGTGCGGCTCCTCGCCGGGCAGCGCGCGGCGGCCGTACGTCTCCTCGTGCACGACCCACGACAGCGGGCGGCGCTTGGACCAGCCCGCCTGCATCAGCTCGGGCTCCTCCGGGAACTCGTCGACATAGCCGACGCAGAGGTACGCCACGACCTCCAGGTGTTCGGGGAGGCCCAGCGCGCGGACCATCTCGCGCTCGTCGAAGAAGCTGACCCAGCCGACGCCGATGCCCTCGGCGCGGGCCGCGAGCCACAGGTTCTCGACCGCGAGCGCGGAGGAGTACGGGGCCATCTGCGGCTGGGTGTGGCGGCCGAGGGTGTGCCGGCCGCCCCGGGTCGGGTCGGCGGTGACGACGATGTTCACCGGGGTGTCGAGGATGGCCTCGATCTTCAGTTCCTTGAACTGCTTCGCGCGGCCCTTGGGGAGCGACTTGGCGTACGCCTCGCGCTGCCGCGCGGCCAGTTCGTGCATCGTGGCGCGGGTCTCCGCCGAGCGGATCACCACGAAGTCCCACGGCTGCGAGTGGCCTACGGAGGGCGCGGTGTGGGCCGCCTCCAGGATGCGCAGCAGTACGTCGTGCGGGATCGGGTCGCTGCGGAAGCCGTTGCGGATGTCCCGGCGCTCGCGCATCACCTTGAGCACGGCCTCGCGCTCGGCGTCGTCGTAGCCGGGAGCGGCCGGGCCCGTGGACTCTCGTACGTCTTCCTCCACGGCCGTGCCCTCTGCGCTCTCTTCGCCCTCTTCCTGGTCGGCGGCCCGCGTCTCCAGGTCCTCCGCTTGCTGTGCCGGGTGTCCGGCATCCGGGTCGGGGGCCACTTCGGGCTCGTCGGCCACGACCGCCAGTGCCAACACCGGTTCGGGAGCCAGGGCTTCCGGGGTCTCGGGCTCGGTGGGCTGTTCCGGTTCCGGTTGTGGAGCCTGGAGAACGGGCTCGGACTCGGGTGCGAGCGCCGGTTCGTTCTCCTGGGGGAGGACGAGGGGGTGCGGGGGTGTCGGGGCCAGGTGCGGGGTCGTGGGCACCATGCCGTCCACCGGGACGAAGTGGCCCACTGGCTCAGCCTGCGGCTGCGGCTCGACGAACGGGGTCGGCTCCTCGGCGAGGGCTGCCACGGGCTCCGGCTCGGGGGGCAGGGGCGCGGTCGGTGCGGCGACGGCTTCGGGTGCCTCAGGGGCACCTGCCTGTACTTCCGCTGCTTCCGCGACTGCGGCCACGGCGGGCTGCGGCTCGGTGGGGAGCTGTTCGGCGTACTCCGGGAGGGGCGCGACGGGAGCCTCCGCCGGTACGGCCTCGTACTGGGGTTCTGCGGGCGGCTCGGCCTCGGTCACCTGGGCGGCGACGTCCGCCAGTTGAGACGCCGGGTCCGCGAGGTGGACGACCGGGGGCTCCTCCACGACGGGCGCGGGCGCGAACTCCTCGACGGGGACGACCTGCGCCTCGACGGGGACACTCGGGATCTCGACGGGAGCATCGGCCTCCACCGGCTGCGGCTCGCTCTCGGAAACGGCCTGCGGAGCGATGTGCGGGGTGATCGGCGGGGCCTGGATCTGGTGGGCCTCGGGGGCGAACTGCGTCTCCGGCGCCATCGGGGGGTCCGGCACGACCTGCGCGTCCGCGACAGCCTGGACGTCCGGTACGACCTGCGCGTCCGGTGCGGGTTCCGCCTCCGGTACGACGGTCTGGGCGCCCTCGGTCTCCAGCGGGGCCTGCACCACATCGGGGGTGACCGGGGTCGCGGGGAGGACGGGGCCGGCCTCGGCGGCGGGGGGCGCCACGGCGGGCTCCGGAAGTGGCGGGACCTCGAAGGCGTACGCGGCGGCCTCGGTGTTCTCGAAGCCCTCGGGGCCCTGGCCGGCGTACGCGTCCTCCGGCGAGTGGGCCGGGTGGGCGGCGGGCTCGGGCGTCTCGTACGCGGCCTCCGGAGTCGTCTCCTGGGGCGTCGGTACGGCGTCCGGGACCTCGGGCAGCGGTTCCGGGGTCGGGGCGGGGGCCTCGGCCAGAAGCGGAGCAACCGTTTCCGCAGGGTGCGCCTCTTCGGCGACCTGCGGGGCCGGCGCGGCCTGTACCGCCGTCTGGGTCTGGGTCTGGGTCTGGGCGCCCCAGGGAGCGGCGCCCTGCGGGGCCGGGTCCGCGAGCAGCGGAGGCGCGTCGAGGTACTCGGGGCCGGGGGCCGGTGCGGGCGTACCGAACTGGCGTCCGGGTGCGGGCATGCCCGCCGGGCCGCGGTCGGCGAGGGAGCGGACGGGGCTCGTGGAGGCGTCGGGGGTCGGCGGGCCGAGGTGCAGCGGGCGGCGGGGCGGGATCGGTGCCGTCGCCTGAGCGGTGGGGGCCTGGGTCGCCATGCGCACGGCGCTCAGGTCGACCGAGCCGCTGTCGCGGCCGCCGGTCTCGTGCGGGCCGGGCTCGTGCACGGCCTCGACGACGGGAGCGGGGGCGGGCGGGGCGACCTCGTTGCCCCATGCGCTCTGGGCGCCCGGGAGCAGCAGGAGGTCTTCGTCCTCGGCGGTGGTCTCGGAGAGGTAGGTGTACGCACCGTGCGCGGGAACGCCCGGCTGTTCCACCATGCCTGCGTTCTCCGGCAGTCCCTCGGCCGGGACCTGGCCGGTGTCGGTCATGCGAACCCCTCGCCCATCGGTTAGTGCTTCTACGACCAGCTCACCCGGAACGGCGCACCGATCGCCCCGTATGAAGAACGAGCATGCGTGCCCAGCGGCACGAACGACCCGCCCCAGAAAGGCGACAAAGCCATTAACTGGCATTGTCGCCATCAACAGGCATTCTTGCGGTCGTTCCGCCGTAGCGGCAGCTTGATCCGCCACGACCCGCTGTGGACTGCGCCACGTTGCGCGCCCTACCGGTTCCGCCGTACCACACTCACCCCAAAACGGGTGCGCTTTCCGGACATTGGGCTACGAAGTGCCGGGCCACCGAGTGCAGTGCAACGGTCGGCCAGCCTACCGCGCGCAGTACGACAACAGGATCACGGGACGGCAATCGGCGTCAGGGCGCACGGTCGGGAAGAACTCCGCTGAGCAGGAACGCGACGCTCCGTTCCTTCTCCGTCCAGGCCCGGGTGTCCAGCTCGACGGACTGGAGGAGGGCGCACTCGACGTCGTAACCGTGCTCGGTCAGGTCGCGGCCGATGAGTTCGGCGGCGTCGCGGGTCGCCGCGTGCGTGACGATGCGCTGCGGGCGCCGGTCGGCGACCGCGGAGACCACCACCGCTCCCCCGCCGCCGACGCGGACGACGTCGGGCTCGGGGAGGTTCTCCAGGATGTACGGGGCCTGGCCGCGCACGATCTGGAGCTGGACGCCGAAGCGGCGGGCGGCGGAGTCGGTGCGGGCGCAGGCCTCCACGTTCCGGTCGACGGCGATGACGGCGGCGCCGCTGCGGGCCGCGTCGGTGGCGAAGGCGCCGCTGCCGCAGCCGATGTCCCAGACGAGGTCGCCCACGCGCGGCCCCAGACGGGCGAGTTGGGCGGCCCGCAGCAGCTCCGTCTCGCCCTCGGCGTACTCGGTGGCGCCATGGCCGTACGCCTCGGTGGGCAGCGCCCAGCCGCGCGGGCCCGCCGCCGGGTCGCGGCCGGCGATCCAGCCGCCGTCGCCGCTCGCGGCCGGGCCGCCGATGACGATGACGACGTTCGGGTCGCGCCAGGCGCGGTCGGCGGCCTTGTCGGAGGTGAGGACCGTGATCTGTTCGCGCTCGGTGCCCAGTTCCTCGCAGATGACGAAGGTGCGGTGGACCCCGTCGAGGAGGAGGCCGAGTTCGGCGGGTCCGGCGCCGGGCGAGGTGAGGACGGCGACCTTGGTGTGGGCGCGGCACACGTTGACCGCGCGGCGCAGGGTGCGGCGGTGGGCGACGACGACCTCGGCGTCGTCCCAGGGCATGCCGGCGCGGGCGAACGCGGTGGCCACCGAGGACACGGCGGGGACGACCTCGACCTCCAGGCCGAACTCGGGGTCGCGCAGGGTGCGTACGACACCGAAGAAGCCGGGGTCCCCGTCGGCGAGGACGACGGCGGAGCCGCGGTGGCCGGCGATGCGGCGGGCGGCGAGGGCGACGCTGCCGAGGCGGATGCGTTCGGCGGCCGGGGGGACTTCGGGGAGCGCCAGATGGTGGGCCGCGCCGGCCACCAGCGTGGCGGCACCGAGGGCGGAGCGTGCCGTGGCGGTGAGGGGCGAGCCGTCCCAGCCGATCACCGTGACCCGGTCGGCCATCGTCGTCAGTCTCCAGAGGGTGCGCGCGGGTCTTCGGGGAAGACGGTGTCGTCCTGTACGGAGTCGGCCGTCTCGGGGCTCCGTGAGGGTACCCCGGTGTGCCCGGCGTGTCCGGCGGCGTCCCCTCGGTTCAGTTCCAGTCGGAGTACGACGTGAAACCGCTGTTGTCGGCCAGTTCCTCACCGGCGCCTTCGAGGTCCTCGGGCAGCAGGCTCCACACGATGAAGTCGGTGCGTACGTCGGTCCAGGCGCCGTCCTCGGTGCGGACGTGCGCTATGCAGGCACCCCGCAGGACGCCCTCGCTGATGCAGCCGATCTTCTGGGCGACCTGCTGGGAGGCGGTGTTGTCGGCGGCCGTGCGCAGCTCGACGCGCTCGAACTTCTGGTCGCCGAGCACCCATTGGGAGGTGGCGAGCGCGGCCTCGGAGGCGTAGCCCTCGCCGCGCGCCCAGGGGGCGATGATGTACGACAGCTCGGTGGACCGGATGTGCCAGTCGGTCTTGGTCAGCTGGACGACGCCGACCAGGCGCTGGGTGAGGAACTCGGTGACGGCGAAGTCGAGGCCGCGGCCCGCGGTGCGTTCGGCGGGCGCGTACTCGGTGATCCAGGTGTGGGCCGCGGCCTCGGTGAAGGGCTGGGGGACGTCGGTCCAGGCGGCGACCTGTTCGTCGTTCATCATCTCGGCCAGCGCGGGGATGTCGTCCTCGTCGAGAGGGCGCAGTACCAACCGGTCCGTGCTGATGGAGATGTTGGGGAAGGTGCTCGTCATGCGCCGCTCCATAGCCTTCGAAAACCTGCGAACCATCAAACCCGCACGGCCTGTTGAACTGCCCAGCATGCAGCATGCGGCCCCGGAACCGCATCACGGGGTCCACGCCCGGTGAGGGAGCGGACCCCGTACGTGTCGGTAGGTACCGGCGCAAGGAGTCTCAGAAGGACGCGATGACGGAACCCTCGTACTTGTCCTCGATGAACTTCTTCACCTCGGCCGAGGTGAGCAGCTTCGCCAGCTTCACGACGCGGGGGTCGTCCTCGTTGCTCTTCTTCACGGCGAGGAAGTTGCCGTACGGGTTGTTCTTCGGGGACTCCGAGACCAGGGCGTCCTGCGCGGGCGAGAGGTCCGCCTCCAGGGCGTAGTTGCCGTTGATCACCGCGGCGTCGACGTCGTCCAGGGAGCGCGGGGTCTGGGCCGCCTCCAGCTCCTTGAACTCGATGTTCTTGGGGTTCTCGGCGATGTCCTTGGGGGTCGCGTCGTTGCCGACGCCGTCCTTGAGGGTGATGATCCCGTTGGCGTCGAGGAGCTTGAGGGCCCGTGCCTCGTTGACCGTGTCGTTCGGGACGGCGATGGTGGCGCCGCTCTTCAGCTCGTCGGCGCTCTTGAGCTTCTTCGAGTAGAGGCCGAGCGGCTCCAGGTGGACCGTGACGACCGGCACGATGTCGGTGCCGTTCTTCTCGTTGAACTCGTCGAGATACGGCTGGTTCTGGAAGTAGTTGGCGTCGACGGACCCGTCCTCGGTCGCCGGGTTCAGCGTGGCGTAGTCGGTGAACTCCTTGACGTCCAGGTCGAGTCCCGCCTTCTGCGCCAGGTTCTCCTTGATGTAGTTCAGGATCTCGGCGTGCGGGACGGTGCTCGCGCCGACGACCAGCGGGCCGCTGGTGTCGGAGGCGGAGTCCGAGTCGGACGAGCCGCAGGCGGTGAGACCCAGGGTGAGGGCTCCGGCTGCGAGGGCGGCGACGGTAAACTTTGTGGCGTTACGCACGAAAAGTGCCTTTCCATGTGGGTGTGACTGTCCCCGTGATGGGTGGTACGGGGAAATCTGCGGGTGGGTGTGGGGGTGGTGAAAGGGGGTAGGCGGCTGCGCTCAGGCGGCCTTGCCGAGCTTGGGCCTGGCCTTCAGCAACCGGAGCCTGGGCTCCGCGCCGGAGCCGCCGCCACGCCGGTGCAGCCCGCGGGCCGCGAAGTCACCGGCGAACTGGATGATCGAGATGACGACCGCGAGGATCGCGACGGTGATCCACATCAGCTCGGTCTCGAAGCGCTGGTAGCCGTAGCGGATGGCGATGTCGCCGAGGCCGCCCGCGCCGACGGTGCCGGCCATCGCGGAGTAGCCGATGAGGGCGACGATCGTGGTCGTGGTGCTGGCGATCAGCGAGGGCAGGGACTCGGGGACCAGGACCTTGCGGACGATCGTCCAGGTGCTGCCGCCCATCGACTGCACGGCCTCGACGAGCCCACCGTCCACTTCACGGACAGCCGTCTCGACCAGGCGGGCGAAGAACGGGATCGCACCGATGGCGAGCGGCACGATCGCGGCCTCGCGGCCGATGGTCGTCCCGGTGATGGAGCGGGTGAAGCCCATCAGCGCGACCATCAGGATGATGAACGGCATCGAACGGGCGATGTTCACGACCTGGCCGATGACCTTGTTCGCGACGACGTTCTGGAGCAGTCCGCCCCGGTCGGTGAGGACGAGCAGGACGCCGAGCGGGAGTCCGCCGACGACGGCGATGACGGTGGACCAGCCGACCATGTAGAGGGTGTCCCAACACGCCTGCTCCAGCAGGGGCTGCATCTCGGACCAGGTCACTTGGCACCGTCCTTGACCAGCTGACGCTCACCGACGACATCGATCTGGAGACCCTGTTCACGCAGGAAGCCGACCGGCACGACGTTCTCCTCGTAACGGCCCGGCAGTTCGATGCGCATCCGGCCGACCTGCCTGCCCCCGACGGTGTCCATCGCGGCGCCGAGGATCGAGATGTCGATGTTGTACGTGCGCGACAGCTGCGAGATGACGGGCCTGGTGGCCGCGTCCCCCTGGAACGTGACGTCGATGACCGTGCGGTCGTCCCCGGAGGCGTCGCCGCTGACCGGGAAGAGCGCGGCGGCCAGTTCGGAGCCGGGGGTGGCGAGCAGCTCGCTGACGGTGCCGGACTCGACGATCCGCCCGTTCTCCATGAGGGCGGCCGAGTCGCAGATGGACTTGACGACGTCCATCTCGTGCGTGATGAGCAGCACGGTGAGCCCCAGCTGCCGGTTCAGGTCGCGCAGCAGCTGAAGGATGGAGCGGGTGGTCTCCGGGTCGAGGGCGCTGGTGGCCTCGTCGGAGAGCAGCACCTTGGGGTCGCCTGCGAGGGCGCGGGCGATGCCGACGCGCTGCTTCTGGCCGCCGGAGAGCTGGGCGGGGTAGGCCTTGGCCTTGTCGGCGAGGCCGACGAGGTCGAGCAGCTCCAGCGCCTTGCGGGACCGCTCGTTCCCCGACGTACCGAGGATTTCGAGGGGCAGCTCGACGTTGTCCTGGACGGTCCGGGAGGAGAGCAGGTTGAAGTGCTGGAAGACCATGCCGATCCGGCTGCGCGCCCGGCGCAGTTCCCGGCCCGCCCGGGGTCCGCGTCCGGCCAGGGCGGTGAGGTCGTGGCCGTCGACGCTCACGGTGCCCGCGGTGGGGCGTTCCAGGAGGTTGACGCAGCGGATGAGCGAGGACTTGCCGGCGCCGGACTGGCCGATGACGCCGTACACCTCGCCTTCGCGGACGTGCAGGTCGACGCCGTCTAGGGCGGTGACTTCACGACCGCGCGAGCGGTAGACCTTCGTGAGGCCGGACGTGGTGATCACAGGGGTTTCCGTCACTGTCGAGTGCGCGGGCGTGGGTGTGCCCGGGACACGGGGAGAGGCTGTGCGCGGCTCGGGGCGTCACGTACGTGCGGAGCGCGTGATGAGTCTCAGGAGTCATACGGCTGCGGCGTACGGACATGCCACGGCGGCTCGCTTCGGGGCGCGAGGCTCAGGGGGTGGTGCGGGGGCCCTCTAGAAGGCGCACATTCGACACATACAACGAGCACCGGGCGTCAGGGTCGCCTCGGTCGCAAGGATGCGGCTGCTCGTAGTGGTCATGCGATCAGTAAAGCAGACGTATGGACACGGCCAAGAACGTCCGTCCACGCCTGTCCGGAATATGGACAGGCGTGGACGTGTATCAGCCACGTACCCGGATCTCCACACCGTCGCCGCTGACCAGGGCCGACAGGGCCGAGAGATCGTCGACGACCAGATCGGCGGTCAGTTCGTGCGCCTCGTGGGTTGTGGCCAACGCCACGGTGGTCATCCCGGCGGCGCGGCCTGCCCGGAGCCCGGCGGGGGCGTCCTCGAAGACGACGCAGCGGGCCGGGTCGCCCAGTTCACGAGCGGCGAGGAGGTAGGGCTCGGGGTCGGGCTTGCCGCGCGTGACGTCGTCGGCGGTGACCAGCGTCTTCGGCAGGATCCCGACGGCGTCGAGCCGCGCCTCGGCCAGCCGCCGGGTCGCGGAGGTGACGACGGCCCACCGGTCGGCGGGGAGGGAGGCGAGGAACTCCGCCGTACCCGGCAGCAGTACGGCGCCACCGTTCGGTACGTCGTCCACCTCGAGTCGCTCGATCCGGGCGACGGCGCCGGGCACGGCCTCGGCGGGCAGCAGGTCGGCGGCTATCTCGGCGGCCGGCCGCCCGTGCAGTCCGACCCGCGCGAACACCTCGGCGGTGATCCCGTACTCCACGCACCACTGGTTCCAGCAGCGCTCCACGGAGGCGAGGGAGGAGAGGAGGGTGCCGTCGTTGTCGAACAGCAGGGCGTCAGCGTGGATCGTCATGGCCTCGACCCTACGGGGCCGACGGCACCTGCCCTTTTCGGCCGTAATAGGGTCGGCGGCATGCTTGATGCCCTGACGGTCGCCACCTCCGTCGCCGCCCTCGCGCTCGCCGCCTGGTGCGGCTGGGCCGCGTACCGCGATCAGCCCACCAAGGACTGGCACTTCATCGGTATGGGCGTGGTCACCCTGCTCACCGTGGTCCAGCTGGTGGTCGGCATCGTCCAGCTCGCGCGGGGCGAGAAGCCGGAGCAGGGTACGACGATCTTCGTGGCGTATCTGCTGGGCGCGGTGGCGTGTGTGCCGGTGACGGGGTTCATGTCGCTGACGGAGCGTACGCGGTGGGGCTCGGTGACGGTCGCCGCCGGCGGGGTGGTGCTGGCTGTGCTGGAGGTGCGGCTGTATGACATCTGGGGAGGCTGAGTTGAACCGGCTGATCAGTGGGCCGGGCACGTTGCTCGTGTGGCTCTACGGCGTCATGGTGGTCGGGGCGGTGTCACGGTCCGCGGTGCAGATCTCGACCGAGTTCGGGCATGCGCCGCTTGCCTACTCGCTGTCGGCTGTCGCCGGGGTGGTGTACGGGTTCATCACGTACTCGCTGGTGCGGGGTGGGGAGCGGGCGCGGCGCGCTGCGCTGGCTTGTTGCGCGGGGGAGCTTGCCGGGGTGTTGATCGTGGGGACCTGGACCTTGGTCGAGCCGTCCGCGTTTCCCGACTCGACCGTGTGGTCCGACTTTGGGATGGGGTATCTGTTCATCCCCGTGCTGCTGCCCATCTCCGCCATGTACTGGTTGCGTAAGGCGCGTTCGCCCAAGGGGGAGGTTGGCTGAGGGTTCTGCGCGACTGCGGGTCCGTTGTGGCTTGTCGCGCAGTTCCCCGCGCCCCTTTGGGGCGCTCCTCTGAACGCTTGTTACGCAGTTGCCGCGTACGTGCCCGCCTGCTTTTCCAGGACGATCATCGGTACGCCGTCGTTGCCCTTGTCGGTGCCTACCGTTTCGTAGCCGACTCGGCGGTAGAGGCGGAGGCCGGCGTCGCTGCGGTGGCCGGCGCTGAGGCGGAACCGCTTCGCGCCGCGTTCCTCCGCGAGGGCCGACTCGGCGGCGCGCAGGAGGCGGGCGCCGATGCCGTGGCCCTGGAGGCGGGGGTGGACGCAGAGTTTGCCGATGGACGCCGTGCCGTCGGGGTTCGGGGTGCCGCGCACCGAGCCGACCACCTCCTCGCCCAGCCGCGCCACGAAGACGCAGTCCGCGCCGACTTCCTCCCGGACGGAGTCCAGGGTCTGGACCAGCGGATCGATCCGGTAGTTGCCGTACAGAGCGGCCTCGCTCTGGAAGCACAGGTACTGCAGCCGGAAGATCTGCTCCGCGTCCCGTTCGGTCGCCACCGAGATGGTCACGCTCATGCCCATGTGTGCACGCCTCCCGCTCACCTGTTCAGTCGTTTGTTCCTCACTCCTATCCCCGTGCTTCGCGGGCCGCAACCTCCGGCGTCAGCAATCGACGGAGACATCCCAGGCATCTGGAACGTTCCGGACCAAGACTGCCCTGTGAGATACCCAACTCCCCCGCGATTTCCCTGTATGTGAGGTCCTTCGGCGACAGCAGGGCCTCCAGCAGACTCGGGCAGCGGCCGGGCAGCCGGCGCACCGCGTCACGCAGGGCGCGATGCCGGGCGGCGGTGAGGGCGAGCTGTTCGGGGCCCGGGCGGTCGTCGGCCGCGGGCTGGTCGCCGTACGGCCGTTCGATGCGAGCGGTACGACGGTTGCGGCGGGCCTCGGAGCGGACGGCCCGGCGGAGCCAGTTCTGCGGGTCGGCCGGCGGGCCGTCGGAGTCGAGGCGCTCCAGGAGGCGGAGCCAGACGGCCTGTTCCAGGTCGCTCGGCTCGGCGCCGTAGGCATATGCCTCCGCCGAGGCCTCGGCGGCGAGCAGCGGGCGCAGGGCGGAAACCATGTCGTGGGTCATATGCGGCACGACGCGGCCGCTCCGGCGGGAGGTTGCCGGAGCGGCCGGTTGTCACCCCAATCGGGGCCGGGCGTTCAGTCGTTGACGTATGACTCGTCAGCCGCCCAGGAAGTCCTTGCGGGCCAGTACGCCCGTGTCCGGGTTGTCCGTGAAGACGCCGTCGATGCCCGTCGCGAAGTACGTGCGGTACGCGCCGAAGGGGTCTCCGTAGGCGTCCGCGTCCGTGCCCTTGCGGAAGTTCGTCGGCAGGAAGGGGTTCTCGTTGCGCATGGTGTACGGGTGCAGGATCAGGCCCGCCGCGTGCGCGTCCGCGACCAGGGTGGTCGGTGAGGTGAGCGCGCCGTTCGAGTCCTTCGGGATGACCAGGTCGAGGGTCGGGCCGATGCCCTGCGCGTAGGAGGCGATCTCCCGCAGGCCGGCCGGCTTGACCAGGTCGGCGACCGTGCGCGGGTCGCCGGTCGTGATGAAGTCCCAGGGGCGGGTGTTCGCGGCCGAGAGCAGGACGACGAGCGGGTTGCCGACGAGCCGGTTCAGGCGCTGGATGCTGGTCGGCTCGAAGGACTGGAGGATGACCGGCGAGTTCTTCTTGTCCTTGCCGTGCTTCTTCAGCAGCTTCGCGACCCGCTCCTCCAGGCCCAGGCCGAGCGCGCGGAAGTAGGTGGGGTGCTTGGTCTCGGGGTAGATCCAGACCTGCTTGCCGCGCTTGCGGGTCTGCTCGTCCTGCCAGCGGAGGACCTCTTCGAAGGTGGGGATCTCCCAGCGGCCGTTGTAGAGGGTGTTGTGCGGGCGGTTGGCCGGAATGCGCTCGATCGCGCGCAGCGTCTTCAGCTCGGCGAGCGTGAAGTCCTCGGCGAACCAGCCGGTGAGGGTGACACCGTCCAGGACCTTGGTGACCTTGCGGCTCGCGAACTCCGGGTGGTCGGCGACGTCCGTCGTGCCGCCGATCTCGGGCTCGTGGCGGCAGACGATGTGACCGTCCTTGGTGGGGACCAGGTCACCGGCCTCCACGATGTCCGCGCCCAGGTCGAGGGCCAACTGGTACGACCCCAGGGTGTGCTCGGGGCGGTAGCCGCTGGCACCCCGGTGGCCGATGATCGTCGGTACGGGCAGGCCCTTCAAGCCACCGCCTCCGTGCTTCGCGTTCTCGCCGGCGTCCTGGGCATCGGCTCTCGCCGTGCCGGGCAGGCCCAGAACCGCGCCGCCCGCACCCAGCATCGCGGCTCCGAGCAGCGTCCGCCGCCCCGTCCCCGTCGACTCTCCCTGCGCATGTCCGTTCGACCCCAGCGTGCCCATGAGCGCCCCTCCTGCCGCACCGTCATCTGTCCAAACGGACCGATCGTAGGTGTGTGTACATGGCGACAGGGAGGCCTCGGGCGGAACACGCGGACGACAACGGATAACACCGGATGTCGGAATCGAACGGGGCTCGATGGGTAGGCGCACAGTGTGTCCGGTACGGGCGACACGCGATCTCCGTCACATTCGTGGCGGTCCGTCACCCGCCCGCAACAGTGCGCCACCGCAGGTAAACGCGGGTCAACAGTGCGTAAGCACTCGGTGAACCCGATGTGCACTACCCCCTGAGGCGCGAGTATCGTCCTCACCTGCACAGACTTATACCGAATACCTTGACACCGGAGGGCCCGTTGTCCCGCTTCGCGCTCATCAAGGCACTGCTCGGACCGATCATGCGCCTGATGTTCCGCCCACGGGTGGAGGGCATGGAGCACATTCCGGGGGACGGTCCGGTGATCCTGGCCGGCAACCACCTCACGTTCATCGACTCGATGATCCTGCCGCTGGTCTGCGACCGTCAGGTCGTCTTCATCGGCAAGGACGAGTACGTCACCGGCGAGGGCCTCAAGGGCCGCCTCATGGCCTGGTTCTTCACCGGCGTCGGCATGATCCCGGTGGACCGGGACGGGGCCAACGGCGGTGTCGCGGCGCTGATGACGGGGCGTCGGGTGCTGGAGGAGGGGCGCATGTTCGGGATCTACCCCGAGGGCACGCGCTCGCCCGACGGGCGGCTCTACCGGGGGCGCACCGGTATCGCGCGGCTGACTCTGATGACGGGGGCGCCTGTTGTGCCGTTCGCGATGATCGGTACGGACAAGTTGCAGCCGGGTGGGGCGGGGATGCCTCGGCCGGGGCGGGTCATGGTGCGGTTCGGTAAGGCGATGGAGTTCTCTCGGTACGAGGGGATGGACCGGGACCGGTATGTGCTGCGGGCCGTGACCGACTCTGTGATGACTGAGGTCATGCGGTTGTCCGGGCAGGAGTACGTGGACATGTATGCGACCAAGGCCAAGGCTGCGTAGGGGTTTCTGGGGTTGTTTTTTGGCTGCGGGTGCTTCGTGGCTTGTCGCGCAGTTCCCCGCGCCCCTCACGGCACTCCGCACCCGGCGCCATCAACGTCCCGCCAGTTTTTGTTCCCTCAGCAACACCCAGGCCGCTCCCGCCGCTGCCAGTAGCACCACCGCTCCCGCGCCTGCCGCGAGCGCGATGCCGTCCGTGAACGCCTCGCGGGCCGCGTTCAGCAACGCATCCGCCGTCGGTGCCGGTAGGCCCGCTGCCGTTTCCACCGCGCCGCCCAGGGATTCGTGGGCCTCGGCGGGTGTGCCTGTCGGGGCGGGGAAGTTCCTGTACACGCCCGTGACGATCGAGCCGAGTAGGGCGATACCCAGGGCCGCGCCCAGTTCGTACGCCGTTTCCGATACCGCCGCTGCCGCGCCCGCCTGTTCCTTGGGGACGCTCGCGAGGATCACGTCGGAGGTCACGGTGAAGGAGAGGCCCGCGCCGACGCCGACGACCAGCAGGGCGGTGCCCAGCAGTGGGTAGCCCGTGGACTGGTCCACGACGGTGAGCGCGGCCAGAGCCAGGCCTATGGCCGCGAGGCCGCCCGAGACCACGGCCCGTACCGAGTAGCGCCGGGCCGCCGCACCGGCGAGCAGGCCGGCCACCACCGCACCGATGGCTGCGGGGAGTTCGGCGAGGCCCGCCTCCAACGGTCCCCGGCCCTGCACCAGTTGCAGATACTGCGAGAGGAAGAACACCAGCCCGGACAGGCCGAGGATGGTCAGGAGGTCCGCCAGTACGGCTCCGCTGAAGCCCCGGTCGCGGAACAGCCGCATGTCCAACAGCGGGGTGGGGAGGGTCAGTTGGCGGCGTACGAAGCTGTACAGAGCGGCGGCGCCGATGGCTGCCGCGCCCAGCGCCTGCCACGAAATGCCGTGTGACGCCGCTTCCTTGATGCCGTAGACGATGCCGACCATGCCGACGAGCGACAGGACGACGCTGCGCAGGTCCCAGGGGCCCGGCGCCGGGTTGCGGGACTCGGGGAGCAGCTTGATGCCGACGAGGACGAGGACCACCATCACGGGCAGGTTGATCAGGAAGACCGAGCCCCACCAGAAGTGTTCGAGCAGGAAACCGCCGACCACCGGGCCGACTGCCGTACCGGCGGAGGCGGTTGCGCCCCAGATGCCGATGGCGAGGCTGCGTTCGCGCCGGTCGTGGAAGAGGTTGCGGATCAGGGCGAGCGTGGCCGGCATCAGGGTCGCGCCCGCAACACCGAGGAGCGCCCGCGCGAGAATCATCAACTCCGGTGTCGTCGCATAGGCGTTGAGGACCGACACCAGGCCGAACGCGGTCGCGCCGATGAGCAGCAGCCGCTTGCGGCCGATGCGGTCGCCGAGGCTGCCCATGGAGACGAGCAGGCCCGCGATGACGAACGAGTAGACGTCGCCTATCCACAGCAACTGCGTGCCGGACGGCTTCAGGTCCTCGCTGATGTAGGGGGTCGCGAGACCGAGAACGGTCGCGTCGACGGCCACCAGCAGCACGGCCAGCACGAGGACGGACAGTGCGAGCCAGCGGCCCGGACGTGCCCCTTCCTCCGTCGCGTGGGCCGGCTGCAGGGTGCTGGTCATGATTCCTCTCTCCGTAGCGCACCGCCGAGCAACAGCTCGACGATCATGTGGTTGAAGTCCTTGGCCGCGACCCGGCCCTCGCTCACCGCCCAGGCGCCCGAGGCCATCAGCCCGTAGAGCGCCTCGGTGAGCCAGGCCGGGGTGAGGTCGATGCGGAACTCGCCGTTCTGCTGGCCGCGCCGGAACAGGGCGGCGATCGCGGCGTCGATCCTGGCCCAGCCCTCGTTCTGCTCCTCGCCCTCGAACAGCTGGTTCTCGGTGTAGAGGAACGCGAGCAGTCCGGCGGCGGGTTCGAGCGCCCCGACCATGCGGCGGACGGCCTCCTGAGCGGTGCCGTCGCCGAGTCGCGCGGCCGTCAGCGCCGCCTCGCACTCCTCGATGCCCAGCTCTTCGAGGGCCCGTACGAGCACGTCCCGCCCGGCGAAGTGGCGGTGCAGCGTGGCCCGGCTGATCCCGGCCGCCTTGGCGACCTCGTCCATGGTGGACGTGGATTTGCGGGTGAGGAGGGCGGCTGCGCTGCGCAGCACGTGGTCACGGTCGACGGCCATGAGACAACCATACGCCATATGAGACATCTTTGTCTCATTGGAAGCGTGCGTGTGTCAGGGGTGCCTGTTCAGCAGCGGTTTCAGTGCCAGGGCAGCTGGCCGCGTCGCTCCCAGTAGGCGCGCGGCTCCTCCACCAGCGCGGCCAGGCGCGACAGCTGGTCCTCATCGAGGTCGACGACCGCCGCGTGCAGGTTCGAGGCGAGCTGGGCCGCCGTGGCCGCGCCGGACAGGACGACTCCGGCCCACGGTTGCCGCAGGACCAGTGCGAGGGCGACTGCGTCCGCGCCCAGGCCTGTCTCCTCGGCGATCGTCCGTACGGCGTCCGGTGCCTGTCCGGCGGCTAGGCGGCCGTTGGCCATGCCCTCCTTGACGATCACCGTCAGGCCGGCGTCGTGGGCCTCGGCCAGGGCGGGGCCTGCGGAGGTCTCCAGGGCGTTGTACGTCGACTGGACCGTGCGGAAGAGGGGCTCGCCGTCGACCGTGACCGCGAGGGCGGCTCGGATCGTGTCGGCCTGGGCGGGGCCGCTGGTCGAGAAGCCGACGGTCAGGCCGTCTGCTGCGGCCTCCGCCAGGCGGGCGTGGAGTTCCTTGTCCGACAGGGCCGGGCTCTCGGGGGTCAGCGAGTGGATCTGGTAGAGGTCCAGACGGGCGCCGAGCAGGTGGTCGGATTCGGCGCGCTGACGCTCGTACGTCGGGAGGCTGTGGTCCTTGACCTCGTGCTGCTCGGCGTCCGTGGTCCAGTCGGCGGTGTAGGTGTAGCCCCATTTGCTGCCGATCACCACGTCGTCGAGGTCGGGGTGCGTCTTCAGCCAGTCGGCCAGGAATTCCTCGGAGCGGCCGTACGAGCGGGCCACGTCGAAGTAGCGGACGCCCTGGGCGTAGGCGGCGTCGAGGAGTTCGTGGGTTCGGGTGCGGAGTGATTCGACGCTGCGGTTCTCTCCGAGGTCTTCGTCTCGGTTGAGGTTGATGTAGCCGGGGCGGGCTACTGCGGCGAGGCCCAGGCCGAGGTGGCAGGTGGGGGTTGTTGCTGTGGCCAGTCGGGTGAAGGGCATCGCGGGCTCCGTTCGGTCGGGTCCGGTACGGCTGTCCGACCAACGTAACCCGCGATGACCTTTGTTTGTCGCCCCCGCCGCCCCTACCCGTCCCATCCCTGAGGGGCTGTGCCCCTTCGACCCCCTGCGCCTATCGGGTCGGGGGTGCTGTCCGTTTGGCGGGTGCGGGTTCGTTGTGGCTTGTCGCGCCGTTCCCCGCGCCCCTGAAGGGGCCTGCGGCCCTTCAGGGGCAGAACTCCGAGGCCTACTTCGTCTTTGCTGTTGCCCATTCGTGTTGGGCCGCCACGTTCTGCTTCACCTCTGCCAGCTGGATCGCCACCGCGCTCGGGGCCGTGCCGCCCCTGCCGTTGCGGGAGGCCAGGGCGCCCGGGACGTTCAGGACCGACCGGACCTCGGGGGTGAGGTGGGCGCTGATCTTGGCGAACTGGTCGTCCGTGAGGCCGTCCAGTTCTACGCCGTCCGCCTCGGCCACCTTGACGCACTCGCCCGCGACCTCGTGGGCCACCCGGAACGGGACGCCCTGCTTGACCAGCCACTCCGCGATGTCCGTGGCCAGGGAGAAGCCGGCCGGGGCCAGTTCCTCCATGCGGTCGCGGTGGACGGTGAGGGTGGCCATCATGCCGGTGAAGGCGGGGAGCAGGACCTCGAGCTGGTCGCAGGAGTCGAAGACCGGCTCCTTGTCCTCCTGGAGGTCTCGGTTGTAGGCGAGCGGGAGGGCCTTGAGGGTTGCCAGGAGGCCCGTCAGGTTGCCGATCAGCCGGCCGCTCTTGCCGCGCGCCAGTTCCGCGATGTCCGGGTTCTTCTTCTGCGGCATGATCGACGAGCCCGTCGAGAACGCGTCGTGCAGGGTCACGAAGGAGAACTCCTTCGTGTTCCAGATGATTACCTCCTCGGCGATCCGGGAGAGGTTGATCCCGATCATCGCCGTGATGAACGCGAACTCCGCCACGAAGTCGCGGGACGCCGTGCCGTCGATCGAGTTCCCGACGCTGCCGTTCTCGAAGCCGAGGTCCTTCGCCACCGACTCCGGGTCCAGGCCGAGGCTGCTGCCCGCCAGGGCTCCCGAGCCGTACGGCGACACCGCCGTGCGCTCGTCCCACTGGCGCAGGCGTTCCGCGTCCCGGGACAAGGGCTGGACGTGGGCCAGGACGTGGTGGGCGAACAGGACCGGCTGGGCGTGCTGGAGGTGGGTGCGGCCGGGCATCGCCACGTCCGGGTGGGCCTCCGCGAGGCCGATCAGCGCGTCCTGGAGGTCGGCGATCAGGCCGGCGATCGTACGGGCGTGGTCCCTCAGGTACATGCGGAAGAGGGTCGCGACCTGGTCGTTGCGTGAGCGGCCGGCGCGGAGCTTGCCGCCGAGGTCGGGGCCGAGGATCTCCAACAGGCCGCGTTCCAGGGCCGTGTGGATGTCCTCGTCGGCCATCGTGGGGACGAGGGTGCCGTCGGCGAGGTTCGCTTCGAGCTGGTCGAGGCCCGTCAGCATGCGGGTCAGCTCGTCGTCCGTGAGCAGGCCCGCCTTGTGCAGCACGCGCGCGTGGGCACGCGATCCGGCGATGTCGTAGGGCGCGAGCCGCCAGTCGAAGTGGACGGACGCGGACAGCTTGGCCAGGGCCTCGGCGGGACCGTCGGCGAAACGGCCGCCCCAGAGCCGTACGTCACCGCTGTTGCTGCTCACTTGCGTTGCTCCTCGAAAACAGAAAGGCAGGGGGTGGATGTGCGACCGCCTCCCCACCCGTACGGAGGGGAGGCGGTTCGCAACAACCGTATCGGTCAGGGCTCTACGCCTGGTCGCGCTTCGCCGCGATCTTCGACGACAGGCTGTAGATGTCGATGAAGCCCTTGGCCGCGGCCTGGTCGAAGGTGTCGCCCGTGTCGTACGTGGCGAGGTTGAAGTCGTAGAGGGAGGTGTCCGAGCGCCGGCCCGTGACGACCGCGCGACCGCCGTGCAGGGTCATCCGGACATCGCCGTTGACGTGCTGGTTGGCCTCGTTGATGAAGCCGTCCAGGGCGCGCTTCAGCGGGGAGAACCACTGGCCGTCGTAGACCAGCTCGCCCCAGCGCTGCTCGACCTGCCGCTTGTAGCGGGCGAGTTCGCGCTCGACCGTGACGTTCTCCAGCTCCTGGTGGGCCGTGATCAGGGCGATCGCGCCCGGAGCCTCGTACACCTCACGGGACTTGATGCCGACGAGACGGTCCTCGACCATGTCGATCCGGCCGATGCCCTGGGCGCCGGCGCGCTCGTTGAGCTGCTGGATCGCCTGGAGGACGGTGACGGGCTTGCCGTCGATCGCGACCGGGACGCCCTCCTTGAAGGAGACGATGACCTCGTCGGCGTCGCGCTGCTCGGCCGGGTTCGAGGTGTACTCGTAGATGTCCTCGATCGGGGCGTTCCAGATGTCCTCCAGGAAGCCCGTCTCGACCGCGCGCCCGAAGACGTTCTGGTCGATGGAGTACGGGGACTTCTTGGTGGTGGCGATCGGGAGCTGCTTCTCCTCGCAGAAGGCGATCGCCTTGTCGCGGGTCATCGCGTAGTCACGGACCGGGGCGATGCACTTGAGGTCGGGGGCGAGGGCCACGATGCCGGCCTCGAACCGCACCTGGTCGTTGCCCTTGCCCGTGCAGCCGTGGGCGACCGTGGTGGCGCCGTGCTTCTGGGCGGCGGCGACGAGGTGCTTGACGATCGTCGGCCGGGAGAGGGCGGAGACCAGCGGGTAGCGGTCCATGTAGAGGGCGTTGGCCTTGATCGCCGGGAGGCAGTACTCCTCGGCGAACTCGTCCTTGGCGTCCGCGACCTCGGCCTCGACGGCGCCGCACGCGAGGGCGCGCTTGCGGATGACGTCCAGGTCCTCGCCGCCCTGGCCGACGTCGACCGCGACGGCGATGACCTCGGCGCCCGTCTCCTCGGCGATCCAGCCGATGGCGACGGAGGTGTCCAGTCCGCCTGAGTAGGCGAGTACGACGCGCTCGGTCACGGGTTTTCTCCTCACAGTGCATTCGCTGACATGCATGAGTATGCAGGACTCTGCATGGTTCGTCAATCTCGAAAAATTTTCCTGTGGATGTTTGACGAGCCCTTGAACGCACGAAACCGCTTACCCGTACCTCTCCCCGACGCAGGCGCCGCGTCTGTAAAGCGAGTGGAACCACGCAGCCACCCCCTGACCCGAGTGAGGCATCCGCATGTCCAGGGCTCTTCCGAAGTACAACAAGCGTCGTGTGGGCATCATCGGCGGCGCCGCCGCAGTGGCTCTGTCCGGTGCGATCGTCGCCGGCTCCGCCCTTGCCGGGGAAACGTCCAAGAGCAGCACCACGCAGGCGACCACCAAGGCCGCCGTCGCCACGGTGAACTGCCCGGCGGTCGCGAACAGACTGCCCGCGATCCCCGCGTCCGCGAAGGCCGAGGTCGACCGCAACCTCGCCCTCCTCAACACGCAGATCGCCGAGGCCAACAAGCGCATCGTCGACACCCAGGGCCAGGGCGGCCCCAACTTCGTCCAGAACGCGATCGTCGGCCCGCTCAAGGACAAGCGCGTGGCCACCATCAACCGCATCGCCACCGCCATCGGGCGTACGGCCGCCAAGCCGGTCGGTCTCGACGCGCTGGCGCCCTGCACCCTCAACGCGGCCGGGGCCGCGGCGCCCGCCGCGACTCCGAGCGCGACGGCGACCCAGCAGGCGGGGGGCAACACCGGTAACACGGGTAACGCGGGCAACAACAACGGCGCCGGCACCATCAGCTGCCCGGACGTGGCCTCGCAGCTGCCCGCGGTCCCGGCGACGGCGAAGGCCGAGGTCGACCGCAACCTGGCCCTGCTGAACACGCAGATCCAGGAGGCCAACACGCGCCTGGCGAACACGGTCGGCCAGGGCGGTGCGAACTTCGTCCAGAACGCGATCCTCGGCCCGCTGAAGGACAAGCGCGCGTCGACCATCGACCGCATCGCCATCTCGATCGGCCGTACGGCCGCCAAGCCGACCGGTCTCGACTCCCTGGCTGCCTGCACGCTCACCAAGTGACGTGACAGGCACTGCGGCCGCCCCGTTGCAAGCGCCGGCCGGGGCGGCCGCGGTCCTGTACCGCCGGAGCACTTCAGTAAAACCTTAGACAGGCGAACGACTTTCCCCGACAATAGTTAGTCATGGGAAAGACTTACGAGCGCATAGACGGCCGGCTGCGTACGTTCATCGAGGCGCAGCCCCTCTTCTTCACCGCGTCCGCCCCGCTGTCCGGTGACGGCACGGTCAACCTCTCCCCCAAGGGCCTCAAGGGCTCCTTCGTGATCCTCGACGAGCTGACGGTCGCGTATCTCGACTTCGCGGGCAGCAACGCCGAGACCGTCGCCCATCTCCGTGAGAACGGCCGGATCACGCTCATGTGGTGCGCCTTCGAGGGCCCGCCGAACATCGTCCGGGTGCACGGCCGCGGTGAGCCGGTCTTCCGTGACGACCCGCGCTTCCCCGACCTCCTCGCCCGCTTCCCGGACATCGACCCCACCGATCACGGGCTGCGGGCGATCATCGTCGTACGGGCCGAACTGGTCCGGGACAGCTGCGGGTACTCGGTGCCCCTCATGTCGTACGACGGGGACCGCGATCTGCACGGCAGGCGGTTCGCGCGCGAGGACGACGCCTCGCTGAGCGCCTACTTCGAGAAGAAGGACCACATCGCGACGAGCCTGGACGGACTACCGGGGCTGCCGTTGCCGCTCCCGCCCAGTACGGTCTGAGCCATGCGCCCCGGAGCCGCCGCCGTCCTCGTGTCCACGTCCCTTCTCGTGCTCGCCGCCGGTGTCCCTCCCACGGCCGCACCCCCGCTGCCCGCGCGGATGGCCGACACCGGCGGCGGCACGCAGTTGATCACGGCTCAGGCGTCGAGCACCGGGGCGACCTCGGGCACGGTCACCTGGTGGGACCTGCGTGACGGGACATGGACGAAGGCCGGTTCCGCGTCCGCCCGCTTCGGTGCGAACGGGCTCGTCGAGGGCGGCTCCCGCAAGCAGGGCACGAACACCACTCCCACCGGGCTGTACGACCTCCCGTACGCCTTCGGCATCAAGTCGGCGCCGAGCGGTACCGACGTCACGTACCGGCCCGTGCGGCAGAACTCCTGGTGGTGCCAGGACAACGACTCGCGCTCCTACAACCGCTGGACCGAGCCCCGCCCCGCCGACTGCCGCGCCGCCGAGTCCGAGCACCTGATCTCGTACACGCAGCAGTACGCGCACGCGTACGTCATCGGTTTCAACTACGCCCAGCCGGTGCGGAAGCGCGGGGCGGGCATCTTCCTGCACGTCAACGGGCGTGGGGCGACGGCCGGTTGTGTCTCCGTGCCGGTGGCGGCGATGCGGGCGATCCTGGCCTGGGCCGAGCCGGGCCGCCGGCCGCACATCGCGATCGGCACCACGAGCGGGCCGACGGCGATCACCCGGTACTGAGCCCGGCAGCACAGCCGGCGGTGGATGTTACCCGCCGTCACTCCTGTTCGCTGTGGACTCCGCGAGTCACTGAACACTCAGCGGTCGTGGCACGTATGGAAGGGCCAAGGGGCCAAGCCTCTCGACTAGACCCCGTCCCACGGAGGAACCGTGACCACCACGATCGCAGGCGGACGTGCCGCGCGGCGCCAGACGATGCGCCGCATCCGACCTCGTCGCTCCCCCGCCGTCCCGCTGCTGCTCGCTGTCGCGGCGGGCGCGGCCGGAGTGATCTGGCTGTGGTGGAGCAACACCCCGTCCCTCGCGGACACCACCGCCCAGGTCATCGCGGCCGGCCGGATCACCGGTCTGCTCGGCGGTTACCTGATGGCGCTGGTCGTGCTCCAGATGGCCCGGGTGCCCGCGCTGGAGCGCCGGGTCGGCTCGGACCGGGTGGCGCGCTGGCACGCGATGAGCGGCCGGTACACGCTCTGCCTGGTCGTGGCGCACGTCGTCCTGATCATGTACGGGTACGCCCTCCAGGCCGGGAAGACGTTCGGCGACATCGTCCAGCAGACGGTCGACTCGGTGAACCAGCTGCCCGACATGGGCAAGGCGGCGATCGGCACGGGTCTGCTGGTGCTCATCGGGCTCATGTCCATCGGCCCGGTGCGGCGCAGGATCCCGTACGACCTCTGGTACCACGTGCACCTGCTGACGTACGCGGCGACGTTCCTGACGTTCTGGCACCAGCTGTCCACGGGCAACGAGTTCGTCGTGGAGCCGGCCGCGAAGACCGCCTGGTACGCGCTGTACGGCTCGGTGACCGCGCTGGTCGTCTGGTACCGCATCATCACGCCGGTCCGGCTGAACATGCGCCACCGGCTGCGGGTCGAGGCGGTCATCGAGGAGACCCCGGGCATCGTGTCCGTGCTGATGAGCGGCCGCAAGCTGCACCGGATGGGCGCGGAGGCCGGCCAGTTCTTCCGCTGGCGCTTCCTGGCCCCCGGTATGCGGTTCAGCTCGCACCCGTACTCACTGTCGGCGGCCCCCCGCCCCAACATGCTGCGGATCACCGTGAAGGCGATCGGCGACCACAGCTCGGCCCTGCGCGATCTGGAGCCCGGCACCCGCGTGTGGGCCGAGGGTCCGTACGGCGCCCTGACCGCCTCCAAGCGCAGCAAGGGCAAGGTGCTGCTGGTCGCGGGCGGCGTCGGCATCACCCCGATGCGTGCCCTGTTCGAGACCCTGCCCGGCGCGGCGGGCGACCTGACCCTCCTCTACCGGGCCAACAGCACCCAGGACCTGGCCCTGTGGGACGAGCTGGCGACCATCGCCAACGAGCGCGGCGCCCGCCTGATGTACGCGGTGAACAGCCCCGACGGAGAGCGCCCCGACATCTCCGCGGAGTCGCTGCGGCGGAAACTGCCCGACATCGATGAGCACGACGTCTTCATGTGCGGGCCGCCCGGCTTCGCGCAGGGCGTGTACGAGGCACTGCGCGGCGCGGGTGTTCCCGCGCGCCGTATCCACCACGAGTCGTTCGAGATGTGAGCGACGGGAGCCAGGAGCGATGAAGAAGAGTCACCCCTTTCGGCGAGTCATGCTCGCGAGCGCCGCCACAGTCTCCGGAATCGTGCTGCTGCTGACGCTGAAGCCGTCGTCGGACCCAGGGTCCGCGCAGGCGGCCGGCGCTCTGCCCCAACAGACGTCTGCGGCCCAGGAGTCGGCCCAGGGCGGTGCGACCGCCAAGGACGGCACCTTCACCGGCGACGTGGTCGACACGCAGTACGGCGAGGTCCAGGTCCGCATCACGGTGAGCGGCGGCAAGATCACCAAAGCTGAAGCCGTCAAGGCTCCCAGCGGCGGCCAGAGCACCGCCATCTCCGGCAACGCGATCCCCAAGCTCAACGCGGAAGCGGTCGCCGCGAGCACCGCCGACATCGACGCCATCTCGGGCGCCAGCTACACGAGCGCGGGCTACGGGAAGTCGCTCCAGTCCGCCCTGGACAAGGCCAGCGCGGGCGCGGGCGCCGCCGCGGGCGGTGGCACGGCGCAGGCCGCCACGGTCATCGGCGACGTGGTCGACACGCAGTACGGCGAGGTCCAGGTCCGCATCACGGTGGCCGGCGGCAAGATCACCAAGGCGGAGGCCGTCAAGGCCCCCAGCGGCGGCCAGAGCACCACGATCTCCGGGAACGCGATCCCCAAGCTCAACGCGGCGGCCGTGGCCGCCGGTACCGCCGACATCGACGCGATCTCGGGCGCCAGCTACACGAGCGCCGGGTACAAGAAGTCCCTCCAGTCCGCCCTGGACAAGGTTCCCGCGGAATCGGACGCGGGAGCGGGCGCGGCAGCGAGCAGTGCCCCGCCGGCGGCCGAGACCAGCGCCCCGGCTGCGGCGGCGGGCGGCGGAGCGACCTCCAACGGCGGCGGTACGTTCACCGGAAGCGTCGTCCAGACCGAGTACGGCCCGGTCCAGGTCCGGGTCACCCTCACCAACGGCAAGATCACGTCGGCGTCGGCGGTGCAGGCGCCCAGCGGCGGCCGGAGCGACCAGATCTCCGGCGACGCGATCCCGAAGCTCAACGACGCGGCGCTGGCCGCGGGCGACGCCGACATCGACGCGGTGTCCGGCGCCAGCTACACCAGCGCGGGCTACAAGGAGTCCCTCCAGTCGGCCCTGGACCAGGCCGGTGGTTGATCCCGCCGAAGCTCCCGCCGCGGTGCGTCATGCGGAGGAGGTCATGGGGACCGTCTTCTCTTTCGACGTCCGCGGCGGGGACCCCCGTGCGGTCGAGCTGGCGCTGGCTTCGGCCGTCGCTGAACTGCACAAGGTCAACGAGGTGTTCAGCACCTACCGGGAGAACAGCCAGATCTCCCGGCTCGCCCGAGGTGAGATCTCCGTCGCCGACTGCGACCCGGAGGTCGCCGAGGTGCTCGACCTGTGCGCCGAGGCGGAGCGGGTCAGCGAGGGGTGGTTCAGCCACACCTACCAGGGCCAGATCGACCCGACCGGCCTCGTCAAGGGCTGGGCGGCGGAACGCGCGGCCAGCAGCCTGATGGCGGCCGGCGTGAGCGGCGTCAGCGTCAACGGCGCCGGCGACGTCCAGCTCTGCGGCTCCCCTGGCCCCCAACGCCCTTGGCGCGTAGGCGTGTCGGACCCCCTCCGCCCCGGCGGCCTGGCAGCCGTGGTCTCGGCGGCGGGCACGGACAAATTGGCGGTGGCCACGTCCGGCACCGCCGAACGCGGCACCCACATAGTCGACCCCCGCACCGGCAAGTCAGCGGTGACGGACCTGGTCGCGGTGACGGTGGTGGCCCCAGAACTGACCTGGGCGGACGCCTGGGCGACGGCGGCCTTCGCGATGGGGTCGAGGCAGGCACTGCGCTGGCTGGAGTCGCTACCGGACGTAGAGGCCCTACTGATCACGGCAGGCGACGAGGTCAGGTGCACCGGGGGGCTAGCCAGAAGGCTGGGGTGAGGGGGTTTTAGGGGCGCGGGGAACTGCGCGACCAGCCCCCACCGGCCCGCGCCCGAAACTCAACCGCTCAATGGTTCTTCTGAGCCAACGCCAACAAGTGATCAGCCAGAGCCTGACCCCCCAGAGGATCACGACTGATCAACAGCAACGTGTCGTCCCCCGCGATGGTCCCCAAAATATCGTGCAGCTCAGCCTGATCAATGGACGACGCCAAGAACTGCGCAGCCCCCGGAGGCGTCCGCAGAACCACCAGATTCGCGGAAGCCTCCGCGGAGATCAGCAACTCGGAGGACAACCTCCGCATCCGCTCCTCCTTCGCCGACTCCCCCAACGGCGCCCGAGGCGTACGAAACCCGCCCTCACTCGGCACCGCGTAGATGAGATCGCCGTCGTTGTTGCGGATCTTCACCGCGTTCAGTTCGTCCAGGTCCCTGGACAGCGTCGCCTGAGTGACGGTCAGCCCGTCATCGGCCAGCAGCTTCGCCAACTGACTCTGCGACCGCACCGGTTGCCGGTTGAGGATGTCCACGATCCGGCGGTGGCGTGCGGTGCGGGTCTGCGGTACGGCAGGCCCCGCGTGGTCGTGATCCTGCGCCTGCGTCATCGTCGTCGTCTCATTCCCCGACTAGTCCTTCCCGTCAACGGCAACCCCGTCGAGAACCCCGGGAAGTGCCTGGAGGAACGCGTCCACTTCGGCGTCACCGATGTTCAACGGCGGCATGAGCCGTACGACATCGGGAGCGGGCGCGTTCACCAGGAACCCGGCGTCCTGAGCCGCCTGCTGCACCTGGGGCGCGAGGGGCTTCGTGAGCACGATACCCAGGAGGAGGCCCGCTCCCCGGACAGAATCGATCAACGAGTGCCCCGCACCCTCGATTCCGTCCCGCAACTTCTCGCTCTGCCGCTTGACGTTCTCCAGCAACCCGTCGTTCGCGATGGTGTCGAGTACGGCGAGTCCGGCGGCGCACGCGACCGGGTTGCCGCCGAACGTCGTACCGTGCTGGCCGGGCTGGAGCAGCTCGGCGGCGCGTCCGAAGGCGACCGTCGCGCCCAGCGGCAGCCCGCCGCCGAGGCCCTTCGCCAGCGTCACGACGTCCGGCAGGACGCCCTCGTGGGCCTGGTACTCGAACCAGTGCCCGGTACGGCCGACGCCGGTCTGCACCTCGTCGAGGACGAGCAGGGCACCCGTGGCAGCGGTGATGGCACGCGCGGCCTTCAGATAGCCGGCGGGCGGGACCACGACCCCGTTCTCGCCCTGGATCGGCTCGATGATGACGAGCGCGGTCTCGTCGGTGACGGCGGCGGCCAGCGCCTGCGCGTCGCCGTACGGGACGTACGTGACGTCACCGGGCAGCGGTACGAAGGGCTCCCGCTTCCCGGGCTGGCCGGTGAGCGCGAGGGCGCCCATCGTCCGGCCGTGGAAGCCGCCCTCGGTGGCGACCATGTGCCCCCGGCCGGTCAGCCGGCCGATCTTGAAGGCGCCCTCGTTGGCCTCGGCGCCCGAGTTGCAGAAGAACACCTTGCCGTCCCGGCCGAAGCGCTGGATCAGCTGTTCGGCGAGGGCGACGGGCGGTTCGGCGACGAAGAGGTTGGAGACATGGCCGAGGGAGGCGATCTGGGTGGAGACCGCCTCGACGATCGCCGGGTGGGCGTGGCCGAGCGCGTTGACGGCGATTCCGCCCACGAAGTCGGTGTACGCCTTGCCGTCGGCGTCCCACACCGTGCTGCCGGCGCCACGGACGAGGGGCAGTCGGGGGGTGCCGTAGTTGTTCATGAGCGCGCCCTGCCAGCGCGCGGTCAGTTCCTGGTTGGCGGTCGGTTCCTGGTCGGCGCTCATACCGCGTCCCCCTCTTCCGCATCGGGCACGACCATCGTGCCGATGCCTTCGTCCGTGAAGATCTCCAGCAGGATCGAGTGCTGGACCCGGCCGTCGATGACCCGGGCGGTGGTGACGCCGTTACGCACGGCGTGCAGACAGCCCTCCATCTTCGGCACCATGCCGGAGCTCAACTCCGGCAGCAGCTTCTCCAGTTGGGAAGCGGTGAGGCGGCTGATCACCTCGTCGCTGTTGGGCCAGTCCTCATAGAGACCTTCGACGTCCGTGAGGACCATGAGAGTCTCGGCGCCCAGCGCAGCAGCGAGTGCCGCAGCCGCCGTATCAGCATTGACGTTGTAGACATGTCCGTCGTCCTGGCTACGGGCGATCGACGAGACGACCGGGATACGGCCGTCGGCGAGCAGCGCCTCGATCGCGCCCGTGTCGATCGCGGTGATCTCGCCCACCCGCCCGATGTCGACCAACTCCCCGTCGATCTCGGGCTGGTGCTTGGTGGCGGTGATGGTGTGCGCGTCCTCGCCGGTCAACCCGACGGCGAGCGGCCCGTGTTGGTTGAGCAGCCCGACCAGCTCCCGCTGGACCTGCCCGGCCAGCACCATGCGTACGACGTCCATGGCGTCCTCGGTGGTGACCCTGAGGCCCGCCTTGAACTCGCTGACGATGCCGTGTCTGTCGAGGGCGGCGCTGATCTGCGGGCCGCCGCCGTGCACGACGACGGGCTTGAGGCCCGCCTGGCGCAGGAAGACGACGTCCTGGGCGAAGGCGCTCTTCAACTCCTCGTTCACCATGGCGTTTCCGCCGAACTTGATGACGACGACCTTGCCGTTGTGACGGGTCAGCCAGGGCAGCGCTTCGATGAGGATCCTGGCCTTGGGGAGGGCGGTGTGCTTCCGCGTCACGTTGCTCATGACGAGTACGCGCTGTTCTCGTGGACGTAGTCCGCGGTGAGGTCGTTGGTCCAGATGGTGGCGGTCTCGGTGCCGGCGGCGAGGTCGGCGACGATGTGGACCTCGCGGTAGCGCATGTCGACGAGGTCGCGGTCCTCGCCGACGCCGCCGTTCTTGCAGACCCAGACGCCGTTGATGGCGACGTTCAACTGGTCCGGCTCGAAAGCGGCTTGGGTCGTGCCGATGGCGGAGAGGACGCGGCCCCAGTTGGGGTCCTCGCCGTGGATGGCGCACTTGAGGAGGTTGTTGCGGGCGATGGAGCGCCCCACCTCGACGGCGTCGTCCTCGCTGGCCGCGTTGACGACCTCGACCTTGATGTCCTTGCTGGCGCCCTCGGCGTCCCGGATCAGCTGCTGCCCGAGGTCGTCGCAGACGGCCCGTACGGCCTCCGCGAACTCCTCGTAGGCGGGGGTGACTTGGGAGGCGCCGGAGGCGAGCAGCAGCACGGTGTCGTTGGTGGACATGCAGCCGTCGGAGTCGACGCGGTCGAAGGTGGTGCGGGTGGCGGCCCGAAGTGCCTTGTCCAGTACGTCACTTTCGATGTCCGCGTCCGTCGTGAGGACGACGAGCATGGTGGCGAGGCCGGGGGCGAGCATGCCCGCGCCCTTGGCCATGCCGCCCACGGTCCAGTCGCCCTTGCTGACGACAGCCGTCTTGTGGACGGAGTCGGTGGTCTTGATCGCGATGGCGGCCTTCTCACCGCCGTGCTCGGAGAGTTGACCGGCGGCGGTCTCGACTCCCGTGAGCAGCTTGTCCATCGGCAGGAGCAGTCCGATGAGCCCGGTGGAGGCGACGGCGACCTCCCCCGCGTTCAGCCCGAGCGTGTCCGCGACCTTCTCGGCGGTGGCGTGGGTGTCCTGGAACCCCTTGGGCCCCGTACAGGCGTTGGCGCCACCGGAGTTGAGAACGACGGCGGAGACGATGCCGGCCTTCAGGACCTGCTCGGACCACAGCACCGGTGCGGCCTTGACGCGGTTGGAGGTGAAGACGCCGGCGGCGGCGAGGCGGGGCCCGTTGTTGACCACGAGGGCCAGGTCCGGGTTGCCGTTCTCCTTGATCCCGGCGGCGATGCCCGCCGCCGTGAACCCCTTGGCTGCCGTGACACTCACGGTGCGACTCCGATCGTGGAAAGCCCGGTGGTCTCGTCGAGCCCGAGGGCGATGTTCATGCTCTGGACGGCACCGCCCGCGGTGCCCTTGGTCAGGTTGTCGATGGCGCTGATCGCGATGATGCGGCGCACGGACTCGTCATACGCGACCTGTACCTGAACGGCGTTGGAACCGTAGACGGACGCCGTGGCGGGCCACTGCCCCTCGGGGAGGAGGTGAACGAACGGTTCGTCGGCGAACGCCTTCTCGTAGACGGCGCGCACGGACTCGGCGGTGACACCGGGCTTGGCGGCCGCGGTGCAGGTGGCGAGGATGCCGCGGGACATCGGGGCGAGGGTGGGCGTGAAGGAGACGGCGACGGGTTCGCCGGAGGCGCCACTGAGATTCTGGACGATCTCGGGCGTATGCCGATGCCCACCGCCGACGCCGTACGGCGACATGGACCCCATGACCTCACTGCCCAGCAGATGCGTCTTGGCGGCCTTGCCCGCGCCGGAGGTCCCGGAGGCGGCGACGATCACGGCCTCGGGCTCGGCGATCCCGGCGGCGTAGGCCGGGAAGAGGGCGAGGGAGACGGCGGTCGGGTAGCAGCCGGGCACCGCGACGCGCTTGGACCCCTCCAACGCGGCGCGGGCGCCCGGCAGTTCGGGGAGGCCGTAGGGCCAGGTCCCGGCATGCGCGGAGCCGTAGAACCTCTCCCAGTCGGCCGCGTCGTGGAGCCGGAAGTCGGCGCCCATGTCGACGACGAGGACGTCCGGCCCGAGCTGCTCGGCGACGGCGGCGGACTGCCCGTGCGGCAGCGCGAGGAACACGACGTCATGCCCGGCAAGCACGTCGGGGGTGGTCTCCTGGAGCACACGGTCGGCCAGCGGCAGCAGATGCGGCTGGAGCGCGCCGAGCCGCTGCCCGGCGTTGGAGTTGCCGGTCAGGGCGCCGATCTCCACCTCGGGGTGGACGAGGAGCAGACGCAGCAGTTCCCCGCCCGCGTACCCACTCGCTCCGGCCACCGCCACACGTACTGCCATGAAACCCTCCTCCTTGATGGCATGACTATACGTTTCGATGCACGTTTATGCAATACCGTGGATCGGTATGCGGAGCCGGGCGGACCGGTACGGGCAACAGGTCGATCATGCCCATGGCACGATCATGGGTATGCGTGAGGACTTTCTCCAGTCCGGATTCGGGGTCCGCTTCGGTGGGGACCGTCGGGGGCCCGGCACCGCCGTCGGCGCTGGCTCGCCGAGCAGGGGTACGGGACCGGCGAACGACCGGTCGGTGTGATCGCGACGGAGGTGGACGCGAGCGCGGTGGTGCCGGTCCTCGTCGCCGGGGCGTTCGTGGCGGCGACCGGCTGACTGACCGGCCGAACCGGGTACGGGCGGCTCAGGCACCCTTCGGCACCCGAACCGCCCGTCCGATCAGCCGTTCCTCTCGCCCCTCCCCGTCACCCCTTCTTGATCCGCAGGAAGGTGACCGAGTTCGCCGGGAACGTGTACGTGAACTTGCTCGCGACGCCCGAGAAGCTCGACCTCACCGGCGCGACCGGTGTCGCCGTCTCGGTGTTCACCGCGTCCGGCGCGGCGGCCAACGTGGTCACCGCCGCCTTGGACTTCACCTTCGTCCGGCCGAGGTCGATCGTCGTACGGGCCTGTGCCGCCTGGGCGTTGACGACCTTGACGATCAGGTCGCCGGTCTTCGCGTCCTTGGTGACGATCTGGCGGAACGGCTCGGCCGGCTTGTCGTCGGTGAAGCTGCCCCACTCCTGGCCGTCGAGGTAGAGGGTGACCTGTCGGCCCCGCACCTTGACGTCGATGTCGTACGCGCGACCCGTCTCGATCGAGCCGGCCTTCGACACGAGCGTCGACTTTCCGCCGTCCGAGGCCTGTTCGACGGCGGACAGGGTGTTGTTCCAGCCGCCCAGGTTCCACCAGTAGTAGTTCCCGGTGTCCTTGACGCCGAAGGCGACGAGGAAGCCCTCCTTTCCGGACTTCTTGGTGGCCTTCACGTGGAGGTCGTAGTCGTGCCAGGCGGGGTCACCGGCCGAGACCATAGTGTTCTCGGCGGCGACGTCCGTCTGGACGTACTGGCCGTCCTGGACCGCCCAACTCCCGCCCCCTGTATGGGTCCACTGGGAGGCGTCCCCCGAGAAGTCGTCGCTCAGCAGCGCCGTGCCGTCCGCCCCGGTGACCTTCACGTCGTCGTACGCCGCCGTGGTCGCCCACGTCGACAGGCCGACGGCGCCCGAGATCGGGCCGCTCACCGAGGGCGTGCCGGTCGCGGTGGTGGGGACGACGCGGTCGCCGACGTTCGTCATGAACAGCTTCTGCACCTCGTACGAGGCCGAGCCCCAGGACGCGTGGTTGTTGAACCAGATCATGTCCGGGCGCCACTGCACCGCGTCCTCGTTGGCGAGCAGCGGGGCGTACGAGGCGAGCTTGACGACGTCCGCGTTGCGCTCCAGGCCCGTCATGAACGCGGCCTCGGAGAGGGCGTTCTTGAAGGTGTTGCCGCCGGAGGCGTACTCACCGAGGAAGACCTTGGGGCCGTTCCTGTCGTACGAGTCGTAGCGGTCGTTGTTCTGGAGGAACCAGTTGGTGCTGTTGTAGTAGTGCTCGTCGACCATGTCGACGTTCGCGTCCCGGTTGAGCTTCCAGGCGGTGTCGAAGGTCGAACCGCTGTCGTCCGGGCCGGAGTTGGAGATGATCGTGATGTCCGGGTACTCGGCCTCGATGGCGGTCCGGAACTCCGTGAAGCGGGCGAAGAACTCGTTGGGCAGGTTCTCCTCGTTGCCCACCTCGATGTGGGTGAGGTGGAAGGGCTTGGGGTGGCCCATCTGCGCCCGTTTGCGGCCCCACTCGCTGGTCACCGGCCCGTTGGCGAACTCGATGAGGTCGAGGGTGTCCTGGACGTGCCGCTTGAGCAGTGCCTCGTCGACGACCGCCTTGTTCTGCCCGCAGCCGGTGACCAGCGCCGGGACGACGGGCAGCGGCATCGCGCCCATGTCCTCCGAGAACTGGAAGTACTCGTAGTAGCCGAGCCCGTAACTCTGGTTGTAGCCCCAGAAGTTGGAGTTGGTCGCGCGCTCCTCGACCGGCCCGATGGTGTCCTTCCACTGGTACGAGCGCTTGCGCTCCCAGTTGGACGCCTCGCTGTAGTCCTGCATGGAACCGGTGTTGACGAGACAGCCGCCCGGGAACCGCACGAAGCCGGGGTCCAGCGCGGCGATCTTCGAGGCGAGGTCCTTGCGCAGCCCGTGACCCTTGTACGTGTCCCGGGGCAGCAGCGAAATCATGTCCAGGGCGACGGAGTTGTCGGTCGCGACCGTGAGCCGCCCGGTGGTGCTGGTACGGGTCGCCGTGAACCGCGCCTTGTACTTGGCCCAGCCGCCCTTCACCTCGACCTGGTGGGCCTCGGCGAGCACACCCCCGGCGTCGGTGAGGGACACGGTGAGCGTGCCGGCCTGGTCGGCGCGAGCCCAGACGGAGAAGTCGTACTTCTTGCCGTCCTCGACCCTGATCCCGGTGTTGTAACCGGAGTTGGTGACGGAGGAGGCGGCCTCCAGGGAGAGGTAGGTGCGGTTACGGGCGTTCAGGCGCCCGTCGTCGTTCAGTGCCGTCGCCGTGCCGCCGACCGCCCAGGAGGTGAGGGGCGTGTACGAGCGGTTGTCGGCGGTGGAGTACTCGAAGGATCGGTTCTGCACGAGTTCGGCGTACAGACCGCCGTCGGCGGCGCGGTTGATGTCCTCGAAGAAGACGCCGTACATCGTGTCGTCGATCTTGGCGCCCCTGGTCGCCGGGTCCACGGTGATGGCGTAGTCGGTGACGTCCTCGGCGTTGGCCGGGGCGGGGACGACCGCCGAGACCACCAGGAGTGCGGTGGCCGTGAGACCTAGTCTCCAGCGGGTGCGTGTGCGTGACATGGATACTCCGCGGCTCTGTCGATACAGTTCGGGATATCGGACAACGATCAGCACTTCGAACGGCAAGATAGGTATGTGACCGAAGTGCGTCAATGGATCGCACGGAACTGGGAATCCGAGGGGAGGGCGGTGGCGTGGGCGAGTTCCGGCCAGTAGCCGATGCGCTGCTCCATCTGGCGGGGAGCTGGCGGGTGGAGCGGACCGTGCGGGATCTCGCGGGCATGGACGAGGGCACGTTCACCGGCACCACGACGTTCAGCCCGCTGGACGGCGGGGGCCTGCTCCACCACGAGTCCGGCACGTTCGTCTGGCAGGGCGTCGCCCGCCCCGCCGAGCGGACGCTCCGCTTCCTCCCGGGCACCGCACCCGGCACGGCGGACGTACGTTTCGCGGACGGACGCCCGTTCCACGACCTGGACCTGACCTCCGGCCGATGGGTCACCGACCACCCCTGCGCGGCCGATCTCTACCGCGGCGAGTTCACGGTCCTGGACGCGGACCACTGGCGGACGGTGTGGCGGGTGGCGGGCCCGGCCAAGAACCTGGTCCTCACGACCGACTACACCCGCGACAGGCCCCAGCTGCGCTCCTCCTAGGAGAACGCGCCCTCGAAGCGAAGGTTCCAGCGGCCCGAACGGCCCGTGACGACGGTCGTGGACAAGGGACGGACGTCGAGGTTCCAGTAGGTCGAGGGCGGTGCTTTCAGGGCGTAGACAAGGGCTGCCCGGACGACCGAGGGCTCGGCCACGGCGACGATCCGGCCGCCGTCCTCGACGGGCCGGGTGTCGAGCCAGTCGCCGACGCGCGAGATGAAGTCGAGCAGCGACTCGCCGCCGTGGGGCGTGGCGCGCGGATCGGCGAGCCAGGCGTCCACCGCCTCGGGCTCCCGGGCCATGGCCTCGCCGAGGGTGAGCCCGCGCCAGCGGCCCATGTCACAGTCGCGCAGGGCGAGCTGGACGAGCGGCCCGTAGCCGAGGGCGTCCCCGGTGGCCCGGCTGCGGGGCGTCGGCGAGCAGTAGCGCAGCTCGGCCGCCGCCAGCGGCACCAGTTCGTGGGCGGCGCGCTGCACCTCGTCCCAGCCGGCCTGGTCCAGCGGCCGGTCGTCGTCGAAGCGCTCGGCGAGCAGCGGGGAGCTGCGCGCGGCGGCGACGAAGGTGACCCGAAGTTGCATGCGGCGATGGTCTGCCGGGAAAGAACGCAGGTCAAGGGGCGTTACTCAGGAGTTATCGAGGGTACGCGCCGACCACCGCCCGATCCCCACAGAGGCTTTACGTCGACTCCACGAGGGCTTCACTCCCGGCTCGCCCCGCGTCGGAACACACCGTCGGAGCGCCCCCTCGGAACCCACCTCGGAACCCACCTCAGAGCACTTCGTCGCAGGCCTTCCGCAGCCTCCGTACCCCCTCCTCGATCTCCCCCACCCCCGCGACCGCCGCGAAGCTCAACCGCACGTGGGCCGCCGGGGGTTCGGCGCTGAAGTAGGGGCGGCCGGGGGTGATCGCGACGCCCGCGCGCAGGGCGGCGGCGACGAGGGCGTCCTCGTCCGTGCCGTCGGGGAGGCGGAGCCAGAGGTGGTAGCCGCCCGACGGGATGTGGGGCAGGGACAGTTGGGGGAGGGTCGTCAGCAGCGCGGTCGTCATGGCGTCCCGGCGGACCCTCAACTCCGTCGACACCGCCCGCAGATGGCGGGGCCAGGCCGGGGAGCCCACGAGTTCGAGGGCGGCCTCCTGCAAGGGGCGCGGGACGAAGAAGGTGTCGACGATCTGGATGGCGCGCAGCCGTTCCAGTACCGGGCCCCGGGCCGCGAGCGCGCTCACCCGGAAGCTCGGCGAGGTCGCCTTGGTGAGCGAGCCGACGTGGACGACCACACCGTCGGGGTCCTCCGCCGCGAGCGGACGCGGCAGCGGCGCCGCGTCCTCGTGCACCAGCCGTCGTACGAAGTCGTCCTCGATCACGAAGGCACCGGCCTCGCGGGCGATCCGCAGGACCTCTCCGCGCCGTTCGGGCGCGAGGACGGCCCCGGTCGGGTTCTGGAACAGGGGCTGGCAGACGAACACCCGGGCGCCGGTCGCCCGGAACGCGTCCGCCAGCAGCGGCGGGCGTACGCCGTCCGCGTCGACCGGGACCGGCACCGGGCGCAGGCCGGCCGCGCGGGCGATGGCGAGCATGCCGGGGTAGGTGGGCGACTCGACCAGGACCGGTGCGCCGGGTGGGGCGAGGGCGCGCAGGGCTGTCGTGAGCGCCGCCTGGCCGCCCGCCGTGATCAGCACCTCGGCCGCCGTGACGGCACCGCCGATGCCCCGCGCGAACCATTCGCGCAGCTCCGGCAGCCCGTCCAGGGGCGGCCTGCCCCACGCCCCGGGACGGCGTCCGGCCCGTGAGAGGGCCGCCGACATCGCCCGCTCCGGCTGGAGCGAGGGGTGCAGATAGCCGCCGTTGAACTCGATCACCCCGGGTGGCGGCGCGGCGAGCGAGATGACGACACCCGAGGCGTTCACCGTGCGCGGTACGAGGTCGGCGGCGCCGTCCGCGCTCAGGGCGACCTCCTGCCAGGAGGTGTCCCCGGCGGGGGTGGACGCGGGGCGCGGCTCCGCGCGGTACGCGCCCGCCCCCGGGCGGGTCACGACCAGACCCTCGGCGGCGAGTTGCGCGAGCGCCCGGGAGACGGTCACCGGGCTCACGCGGTAGCGCTCGACCAGAGCCCGGCTCGACGGCAGCTTTCCACCTGGAGAGTAGCGGTTCAGCTCCTGCCGCAGCCTGTTCGCCAGTTCACCGACACTGCTACGCTCTTCCATGAGAGCACAGGATAGCGCTACCGTATCGACTCCGATAGCGGTCAACGGCAGCATGAGGACGCCGGGGACCCCGGGTGCCCATGCCGGTCCCCCGTCCCAGAAGTCCACCGCCCGCCGCCTCGGCACCGTGCAGGCCGCCCTCGGTGTCATCGCCTTCTCGCTCACCTTCCCGGCCACCGCCTGGGGCCTGGAGGGCTTCGGCCCGTGGTCGCTGGTGGCCGTACGGGTCGTGCTCGCGGCGCTGATCGCGGGCGGCTGTCTGCTGGCGCTGCGTGTGCCGCTGCCGGCCCGCCGGCACTGGGCGGGGCTCGCGGTCGTCGCCGCCGGAGTCGTCCTCGGCTTTCCGCTCCTCACCACGCTCGCCCTCCAGACCTCGACCACCTCGCACGCCGCCGTCGTGATCGGCCTGCTGCCGCTGACGACGGCCCTCTGCTCGGCGCTGCGCATGGGCTCCCGGCCCTCGCGCGCCTTCTGGGCGGCGGCCCTGGCGGGCGCGGCGGCCGTCCTCGCGTTCACCGTCCAGCAGAGCGGCGGCGCTCTGACCAGCGCCGACGCGTATCTCTTCGGCGCCCTGCTGGTCTGCGCGGCCGGCTACACCGAGGGCGGGCGGCTGGCCCGGGTCATGCCGGGCTGGCAGGTCATCGGCTGGGCGCTGGTGCTGAGCCTGCCGCTCACCGCGCCCGCCGCCGTGCTGGCACTGACGTACGAGCCGGTACAGCTCACCGCGCACAGTGTGATCGGGTTGCTGTGGGTGGCGGCGGGGTCGCAGTTCCTCGGCCTGGTCGTCTGGTACCGGGGCATGGCGGCGATCGGCATTCCGAAGGCCAGCCAGTTGCAGTTGGCGCAGCCCCTGCTCACACTGGTGTGGTCGGTCCTGCTGCTGAGCGAGCAGCTGACGCCGGCCGCTCCGCTCACGGCGGCGGCCGTCCTCGTCTGTATCGCCGTCACCCAGCGGGCCCGCGGCTGAGAGCCGAGAGGAGACCCGCAGATGCGCGCAACCGTGGGCGACCAGCTTGTCCAGCACGGCAGGGTGGTCGGCCAGCACGACCAGATATCGGAAGTCGTCGAGGTCATGGGCCAGGAGGGCACTCCCCCGTACCGCGTCCGCTTCCCGGACGGGCACGAGGCAGTGATGTCACCGGGCCCCGACTGCGAGGTCCGCCACAAGGACAAGGACGCTTAGCGCTCCGCTTGAAATGCCGCGATGTGTCGTCGGTCGTCTGCGGCGCCGTCGTGGCTGGTCGCGCCCGCGCGGCGGAAGCCGCATGTCCGACACAGCCCCGCGCCCCTAAGGGGCGCGGGGCGAGCCGAGGCTCAGCGTGGTGGCGTCGCCGGCTGCTGGTAGTGGTCGGCGACCACCCGTGCCATGGCGCCGATCTTGTCGACGCCGACCTCCTTCGCGGAGAAGAAGACGTGCCCGCGTGCCTCGGGGTAGTTCCCGGCGAGGGTCAGATGCCTGGACAGTTCGGCCGGGTCCTGCCAGGCCGCGGGCTGCGCCGGGTCGCCCGCCTTGTACAGCGCCTCACCGACGTACAGCTTCGTGCCCGTGCCCTTCGCGGTCTCGGCCCACCAGGGCAGCAGCTTGGCGTAGTCGGCGGCGGCGAAGCCGATGTTCCAGTAGATCTGCGGGCAGATGTAGTCGATCCAGTTCTGCCGCACCCATTTCCTGGTGTCCGCGAACAGGTCGTCGTACGTCTGCACACCCGCCTTCGTGTCCGAGCCGAGCGGGTCGGTCGCCACGTTGCGCCACACCCCGAAGGGGCTGATCCCGAAGTCGGCGCCGGGGCGTACGGCCTTGATGCGGGCGGCCGTCTCCAGCACCAGCTTGTCGATGTTGTCGCGCCGCCAGGAGGCCCGGTCGGGGAACGCCCCGCCGTACTTCGCGTACTCGGCGTCGTCGTCGAAGGTCTGGCCCGCGACCGGGTACGGGTAGAAGTAGTCGTCCCAGTGGACGCCGTCGACGTCGTACTTCGCCACCGCGTCGAGCATCGCGTCCTGGACGAAGCGGCGGACCTCCGGCAGACCGGGGTTGTAGTACAGCTTGCCGCCGTACGGCACCACCCAGTCCGGGTTCCTGCGCGCCGGGTGGGAGGCGACGAGCTTGGTGGGATCGGTGTGGTTGGCGACGCGGTACGGGTTGAACCAGGCGTGCAGTTCGAGACCGCGGGCGTGGGCCTCCTGGACCGCAGTGCCCAGCGGGTCCCAGCCGGGGTCCTTGCCCTGGGTTCCGGTGAGGACCTGTGACCAGGGCTCGAACGGGGAGGGCCACAGGGCGTCGGCGGTCGGGCGGACCTGGAGGAACACCGCGTTGAGGCGCCGGTTCACCGCCGTGTCGAGGTGGGTGATCAGCTCGGCGCGCTGCTGGGAGGCGGTCAGGCCCGGCTTCGACGGCCAGTCGCGGTTGGTGACCGTGGCCAGCCACATGCCCCGCAGCTCGCCCGTCGCCCGCTTGCCGCCACGCTTCGACGCGCTCGGCTCCGCACCGGCCAGCGCGGCTCCCGTCACCGCCCCGCCCACCACGAGCGTCGACAGGGCGGTCACCGCGAACGCCCGCCGTGACATGCGCGCGTGCCGCGCCTTCCCACTCATTTCCGTACCTCCGCTGTGCGCCGTGTCGGACAAGTCACAGACCGTCCTCGCCCGTCCCGGGCCAGACTCCCATGGGAGGCCCGGACAATTGAGCAATGGCCGCCGAAGGTAACGTGCAGGTTTGGCACAGGCCGGACGGCCGTGCAGATGATCAGTGAAAGGGACGATGTGACGGACAGCCCAGCGGGAGAGATCTCGCGCGTCGGAGTTGTGGGCTGCGGCCAGATGGGAGCGGGCATCGCCGAGGTGTGCGCACGCTCCGGGCTGGACGTGAAGGTCGCCGAGACCACCGGCGAGGCCCTGGAGTTCGGCCGTACCCGGCTGTTCAACTCCCTCTCCAAGGCGGCCGAGCGCGGCAAGATCTCCGAGGAGGAGCGGGACGGGACGCTGGCACGGCTCAGCTTCACGACCGACCTCGGCGAGTTCGCGGACCGCGATCTGGTGATCGAGGCCGTCGTCGAGAACGAGCAGGTGAAGACCGAGATCTTCCAGATCCTCGACCAGGTGGTGACCCGCCCGGACGCGATCCTCGCCTCGAACACCTCCTCGATCCCCCTGGTGAAGCTGGCCGTCGCCACCTCCCGGCCCGACCAGGTCGTCGGCATCCACTTCTTCAACCCGGCCCCGGTGCAGAAGCTCGTCGAGCTGATCCCGGCGCTCACCACCTCCGAGGGAACGCTCGCCCGCGCCCAGTCGTTCGCCGAGAAGCTTCTCGGCAAGCACGCGATCCGCGCCCAGGACCGGTCGGGCTTCGTGGTGAACGCCCTGCTGATCCCGTATCTGCTCTCCGCGATCCGGATGTTCGAGTCGGGCATGGCCAGCCGCGAGGACATCGACAACGGCATGGAGATGGGCTGTGCCCACCCGATGGGCCCCCTGAAGCTGTCCGACCTGATCGGCCTGGACACGGTCGCCTCGGTCGCCTTCAGCATGTACGAGGAGTACAAAGAACCGCTGTACGCCGCTCCCCCGCTGCTCCAGCGCATGGTGGACGCGGGCCGGCTGGGCCGGAAGTCGGGCTCGGGGTTCTACACGTACGTCTGAACGTCACCCAGCGTCATTCGCGGGCCCGGCACCCTTCGAGGTGCCGGGCCCGTGGCATTCACACACCGTGTGCGCGCCGGACACGCATATGCCCCGCGCACACTCTCCCCACGCGCCCACCAGGCGAGTTGACTCATCATGCGCATGCAAGGGATGTGACGACTACGGAAAGGAGCGGACACGTGACCGCCGACCCCGAGCATCCCGTGGCTCATGGAGAACTCGCAGAGTTACGCCGCCGCCTCGATGTCGCGTACGCGCGCGTCGAGGGAGGGCTGAACCTGCTCAGTCATCGTACGAAGGAGACGGACAAGGAAGTCGACGATCTGAACAACCGGGTCGTCCACCTCGAACACGCCCGATGGCCGTTGCCGGCCGTCGCGGCCCTCACGGCCCTCGGGGCACTGGCCGTGACGATCTGGCAGGCCATGGGCCGCTGACACGCGTGCGGGACCCGCGCCCCGAAAGGGGCGCGGGGAACTGCGCGACCAGCCCCCACCGGCCCGCGGCGAAGGACAACCGCGAATCCGGCGAAGTGCTCAGGCGTCCTCGCCGAGCCTGAGATGGTGCAACAGCAGTAGCGCGGCCGCCATGTTGGCGGCCGGGACCTCCCCGCGGGCGACCAGGTCGGGGACGAGCTTGAGGGGGATCCACTCCCTGCGGTCCGACTCGAAGTCGTCCACGGGGTGCCCGATGTACTCACCCTCCTCGGCCCAGTAGATGTGGTGCCGGGCGTCGGTGAGCCCGTTGGACGGCTCGACGCTCATGAGGTGCCGCAGGGGTCCCGGCCGCCAGCCCGTCTCCTCCTCCAGCTCCCTGGCGGCCGCGAAGGCGATGTCCTCGCCGTCCTCCACGACCCCGGCCGCGAGTTCCCACCCCCAGCTGTCGGTGATGAACCGGTGCCGCCAGAGCAGGAGAACCTCGTTGGCCTCGTTCACCACTGTGGCCACGGCAACAGGCCTCAGCCGTATGAGGAAGTGATCGAGATGCCGCCCGTTCGGCAGCTCGACATCTGCGAGATTGACCTGGAACCAGCGGTTTTCATACACAGTTTGTTCGTTCTGTTTCGTCCACTGCACGGTTCTGCCACCTTCCGCCGAGTAGATGGCAATATGGCAGCAGGAACGTGCTGACAGCAGGCGCACAGAATGCGACTCACCGCGCGGTTACCCGAGAATCCGCGCGCCAAAGGTGTCCCGCGAGGGGTGTCTAGAGCGGTACGCGCAGTGCCCCGTCGATCATTTCGGCTGCCTCGGCCGTGCCCGCGCAGCCGTTGCGCACCAGGTGTTCGCGCACCGCCCGGAGTCTGTCGCGCAAGCGCTGGGACTCCATTCCGCGCGCCTGCTCGGCCATCTGCACCGCGGTGGCCACCGCTTTGTCGGCGTTGCCCCGGCGCAGTTCGATCTGGCTGAGCATCGCGAGCCGGTGCACTCTGCCCCGGTCGTGCGCCGGGTTGTCCACCGCGGCCGTCGCGTGCTCCCCCGCCGCCGCCAGATCGCCGAGGCTCAGCAGCGCCTCCGCCACCTGGACGTTGACCAACCCCGGCTGGACATAGCCGGTTTCGTCGGGTTCGTATCCGCGCCGGATGCGTTCGGCGGCCTGCTCGGCCCGCCGGATGCAGGAGAGCGCGCTGCTGCCGTCGCCCAGGTGCGCGTACGCCTTGGCCTGCATCGCGTAGAGGTCGGAGGCGAGGGCCGGCGTGATGTGCTTGCCCGCGGCACGCAGCGCGGCCTCCGCGAAGGCGACGGCCTGCCGGAACTCCCGCATGAAGAGTGCCTGGTTGACGAGGAGCGCGATGACATACGCCCCAAGCCCCCGGTCCCCACTGGCCTTCGCGAGCCGCAGCGCCTGATGGAAATACCGCTGGGCGAGACCGTGGGCATCGGAGTCGTACGCGCAGATCCCGGCGATCGCCACCAACCCGCCCGTGGCCCGGTGCAGTTGGCGGCCGGTGGCGTCGGTGTAGCTGCCGCGCAGCAGGGGCGCGGTCTCGGCGTTCAGGAAGCCGACGATGCGGGTGCGGGTCGCTATGCCGCCGGCCTTGCGGTACATCTGCTCGTAGTGGGCGCGGGCCGAGCGGAGCATCTCGATGTCGGCCATGCTGACCCGATGCCTGCCCCCGCGCGACACATCCACATCCTCGGGCGGGTTCTCCCACTCCCACACCGGCATCACGGCGGGCGTGCCGGTGACGGCCGGGGCGCCGAGGATGTGCGGGCGCTGCTGTTCGTCGGAGCGCCACAGGGCGGTCGCCCGCTCGACGAACCCGGACAACGAGGTACCGGCCGAGCCGAGCGGGCCGGTGTTGTCACCGGACACTCCGAGGCCGATGTCGTCCAGCCTGACGGCGCGGTGCAGCCGGGCGGCGAGCACCTCGCAGATCAGGTCGGGCACCTGGCCCCTGGGGCGCTGCCCCTTCAACCACCGTGCCACGGCGGTGTGTTCGTACCTCAAAGCGAGTCCACGCGCCCGGCCCGCCTGATTGACGTGGGCGGCGAGTCCGGCGTGCGAGATGCCCGCCTCGTCGAGGATCGCGTCGAGCAGGGTGTTGGGCTGCATGTGCCCTCCGGTGGCTCTCGGTGCCTGCCGTGTGCGTCAGCGTAATGTGTTCGCCTTCACACGGGGTGTGATGGGAGTACGTGAATTCGTAGCGTGTGCACTCTGTCGCAGACAGTGTCCGTTCGCTTGACTGAGATGCCTCGCAAGAGGCCGCCGGGCCGTCGGCTCCCCCTCGTACAGTGCGGCGGCTCGGCTCTGTGTGGTTGTTTGTCGGCTGCGGGTGCATGGGGGCTTGTCGCGCAGTTCCCCGCGCCCCTAGGTGCCTCCCGCTCACGTGACTTGATGGGCAACGGAGTGTTCCTGCTGCCTCGGGACGTGACGGCGGTCGTTTCTCAGGACCAGTACGGCCACGTCGTCCGTCGGGGGGCCGCCCGTGTGGCGCAGCAGGCGGGTGAAGATGGCGCGTAGGACCGCCTGCGGGGAGATCGGCTGGGTTCGGACCGCCTCCGCCAGGACCGCAGGCAGGGGGAAGAACCGGCCATGGGCATCGCGGGCGTCCTCGACGCCGTCCGTGTGGAGCAACAGGGACTCTCCGGGGAGGAGTTGGCCGTAGTGTTCGGCGGACAGTTCGGCCGGGAGGGGGAACGGGCCCAGCGGGGGCAGGGGTTCGCCGGACGTGAGTACGTCGACCCGGCCGCCGCTGAGCAGATACGGCGCCGGATGCCCGCAGTTGAAGGCCCGCACCTCACCGCCCTCGCCGATCTCCAGGAGCAGTACGGTGACGAACTCCTCGGCGACCGGACTGTCGGGGTCGGGCTCGCCCAGGTGACGAGCCAGGGCCCGCTCCAACCGCCGCAGTACGCTGCCGAGTTCGGCCTCGTCGTGCACGGCCTCACGGAAGCTGCCGAGGACGGCGGCGACGGTCCCGATGGCGCCGATGCCGTGTCCGCGCACGTCGCCCATGACCACCCGTACGCCGTGCTCGGTGGCGATGACCTCGTACAGGTCACCGCCGACCGCGGCCCCCCGGTCGGCGGACAGCTGGGCGGCGGCGACCCGCAGACCGTCGATGCGCTGCGGCAACGGACGCAGCAGCACGCTCTGCGCGGCGCCGGCGACCTGCCGGGCGAGCCTCAACTCGCGCAGCAGCGCCCAGCGGACGTGGAATATGAGCCCGGTCCCGACGGCGAAGAAGACGGCGCTGGTGACGATGCGCGCCCCCAGCCCCTCCTGTTGGGCGAGCGGACAGGCCAGCTTGTACGTGATCGCCGTGGCACCCCACGCGGTGGGCAGCGCGAGCGACAGCACCCGCCGACGCCGCACACCAGCCTTGATACGGATCACGACGGCCCCCCAGTCAGGCCCTGAGAACACAAATCGGACCGGCCCCGAAAGACCGGTCCGATTCTGTCGACCACATGCCCCGAAGGGACCACTTCGCCCGAACTTGTCACCCAAATGAGTGAGGTAACGGATGAAGGAGGAGGGGGGTATGGGGGGGGTGCGGGGCGCAGCCCCCACCCCCCCCAGGGGCGCGGGGAACTGCGCGACCAGCCACGACGGCGCAGCAGCCGAAAACCGCCCACCCCAACGCCACTAGCTACGCAACACCGCTCCCGTTCGCTCCCCCGCGAGAGCAACAGCCGCATCCCGAGCAGCCGAAGCCTCGTCAACGGTCAGCGTCCGATCAGCCGCCCGGAACCGCAACGCATACGCGAGAGACTTCCGCCCCTCCCCCAACTGCTCACTGCTCTCGTACACATCGAACAGCCGAAGCGACTCCAGCAGCACCCCCGCCCCTTCCCGCAACGCCGCCTCGACGTCCGCATGCGGAACCTCACGCGCGACGACAAGAGCGACATCCTGCGTCGCGACAGGGAACGTCGAGATCTTCGGCCCCTTGGGCACCCCAGAACTCGCCGCCTCCAGCTTGTCCAGGTTCAGCTCCATCGCACAGGTGCGCGCGGGCAACCCGAGCGCCTTCAGCACGCGCGGGTGCAGCTCACCGGCGTACCCGATGACCTGCTCGGTGCCGTCGATCACGACGGCCAGCGCCGCACAGCGGCCGGGGTGCCAGGGCCCGTACTGACCGGCCCGGACGAGGAGTTCGGTGCCCGCCTCCGCCGCCAGACTCCGTGCCGCCTCGATCGCGTCGGCCCAGTCGGCCGGGCGGCCCTTGCCCCACCAGCCGGCCTGCTCGCGGGCGCCCGCGAGGACGACGGCGGCGTGCCGGGGCTGGACGGGGAGCGCGGCCGTGAGGGACGCGATCTCCTCGTCGGTGGGACGCCGGTCGACGGGCAGGCGACCGGCGACGAGCAGTTCGTCCTGCGGGTGGAAGACCAGCCCCGTCTCGAACAGGGCCAGGTCATGACTGCCCCGCCCGTCGTTCCGCCGCAACGCGCCGAGCAGGCCCGGCAGCAGCGTCGTACGGAGCGCGGGCTCCTCGTCCGACAGCGGGTTGGCCAGCTTGACGACCTTGCGCTTCGGGTCGTCGGCGGCCAGGCCCAGCTGGTCGAAGACGTGCTCGCCGATGAACGGGTAGTTCAGCGCCTCGACGTAGCCCGCTCCGGCCAGTGCGCGGCCGACGCGGCGGTGCAGGCGCTGCCGGTCGGTGAGGCCGCGGCCCGCGGGGGGCTTCGGCAGCGTGGAGGGCAGGTTCTCGTAGCCCTCCAGGCGGATGACCTCTTCGGCGAGGTCGTTCGGGTCCGTCAGGTCGGGGCGCCAGGACGGCACGGTGACGATCAGCTCGTCCTGCCCGTACACGTCGCAGCCGACCTCCTGGAGGCGGCGTACGACGGTCTCGCGGCCGTACTCGACGCCCGCGACCCGGTCAGGGTGGTTCGCCGGGATGGAGATCGTGCGCGGCGCGGACGGCGCGATGACCTCGGTGACGCCCGCGTCGGCGGTGCCGCCGGCGAGGAGGACCAGGAGGTCGACCGTACGCTGGGCTGCGGCCGCGGCGGCCTGCGGGTCGACGCCGCGCTCGAAGCGCTTGGACGCCTCGGAGGCCAGCTTGTGACGGCGGGCCGTGCGCGCGATGGTGATCGCGTCGAAGTGGGCGGCCTCGATGACGACCTCGGTGGTGGTGCCCTCGGTGTCGTCGATCTCGGTGTTGGCGCCGCCCATGACGCCCGCGAGGCCGATGGCACCCCGGTCGTCGGTGATGAGCAGGTCCTCGGGGTCCAGCGTGCGCGTGACGCCGTCGAGGGTGGTGAGCTTCTCGCCCGGCTCGGCCCGGCGCACGCCGATCGCACCCTGGACGCGGGAGCGGTCGTACGCGTGCAGGGGCTGACCCAGCTCCAGCATCACGTAGTTGGTGATGTCCACGGCGAGCGAGATCGGGCGCATGCCCGCCTTCTGGAGGCGGCGCCTGAGCCAGATCGGGGACTGCGCGTCCGGGTCGAGCCCGGTCACCGTGCGGGCGGTGAAGCGGTCGCAGGCGAACGGGTCGGAGACCTCGACCGGGTAGCCGTACGCGTTCGGCGCCGGTACGTCGAGCAGGGCCGGGTCGCGCAGCGGGAGGCCGTAGGCGATGGCCGTCTCGCGGGCGATGCCGCGCAGGGACAGGGCGTACCCGCGGTCGGGCGTGACGGCGATGTCGAGGACCTCGTCGACGAGCTGGAGCAGCTCGATCGCGTCCGTACCGACCTCGTGCTCCGGCGACAGGACGATGATGCCGCCGCTGCCGTCGTCGCCCATGCCCAGCTCGTCGCCCGAGCAGATCATGCCGTGCGAGGTGTGGCCGTACGTCTTGCGCGCGGCGATCGCGAAGTCGCCGGGCAGGACGGCGCCCGGGAGGACCACGACGACCTTGTCGCCGACGGCGAAGTTGCGCGCGCCGCAGACGATCTCCTGGGGCTCACCGGTGCCGTTGGCCGTGCCGACATCGACCGTGCAGAAGCGGATCGGCTTTTTGAAGCCCTCCAACTCCTCGATCGTGAGCACCTGGCCGACGACCAAGGGGCCCTTGAGACCGGCACCCACCTGCTCGACGGTCTCGACCTCAAGGCCCACCGAGATGAGCTTCTCCTGGACGTCTCGGCCGGTCTGCGTCGCCGGCAGGTCGACGTACTCCCGCAGCCAAGAAAGCGGGACCCGCATCAGATCTCCATCCCGAACGGCCGGGTGAACCGGACGTCACCCTCGACCATGTCTCGCATGTCTTCGACGTTGTGGCGGAACATCAGCATCCGCTCGATGCCGAACCCGAAGGCGAATCCGCTGTACTTCTCGGGGTCGACGCCGCACGCGACGAGCACGCGCGGGTTGACCATGCCGCAGCCGCCCAGCTCGATCCAGCCCTCGCTGGAACAGGTCCGGCAGGGGCGGTCGGGGTTGCCGACGGAGGTGCCCTTGCAGACGTAGCAGAGCATGTCCATCTCGGCGGACGGCTCGGTGAAGGGGAAGTAGTTGGGCCGCAGCCGCGTCTTCATGTCCGGGCCGAAGAGCGACTGGACCATGTGGTCCATGGTGCCCTTGAGGTCGGCCATGGTCAGGCCCTCGTCGATGGCGAGAAGCTCGATCTGGTGGAAGACGGGGGTGTGCGTGGCGTCCAGCTCGTCCGTGCGGTACACGCGGCCGGGGCAGACGATGTAGACCGGCGGCTCACGGTCGAGCATGGAGCGGGCCTGCACGGGCGAGGTGTGCGTGCGCAGCACGACACCGGACTCGTCGCCGGTGGTCCCCTTCGGGCCCTCGACGAAGAAGGTGTCCTGCATCTGCCGGGCCGGGTGGTCCGGGGTGAAGTTCAGGGCGTCGAAGTTGAACCACTCCGCCTCGACCTCGGGGCCCTCGGCGACCTCGTACCCCATGGAGACGAAGACGTCCGCGACGCGCTCCATGAACGTGGTCAGCGGGTGGCGGGCGCCGGCCTGCACGCGGTCGTACGGCAGGGTGACGTCCACCGCCTCCTCGACCAGCACGCGGGCGTCCCGCTCGGCCTCCAGCTCGGTCTGGCGGGCGGCGAGCGCCTTGTTGACGGCGCCCCGGGCCTGGCCGACGAGCTTGCCCGCGGCGGCCTTGGCCTGCGGGGGCAGCGCGCCGATCTCGCGGTTGGCGAGGGCCAGCGGCGAGGTGCCGCCGGTGTGGGCGACCTTGGCCTCCTGGAGCGTGTCGAGGGAGTCCGCGGCGGCGAAGGCGGCGAGCGCCTCGTCCCGCATGCTCTCGATCGCTTCCGGTTTCAGGGCCTCGACCTCTACAGGGTCGTACGACTTGTTCGGTGCCGACATCTCTTCCCGTGCTTCCGGTTGGCTGGCGGATGGTCCCCGTCGTCTACGGCTCGGAGACGAATCGTCCACAGAGAGGGACGCAAAGGTGCCAAAGGCCGAGTCTAACGGGGGTGAGGTGTTCGAACGCGCCCGTGGGGCCTCGTCGGCGTTACTGGAGGTACGCCGGGGTGCTCACGGGCAACATAAATCGGAACTCGGCGCCGCCGCCGGGGGCGCGGCCGACCGTGATGGAGCCGCCGTGGGCCTCGACGATGCCCTTGACGATGTACAGCCCGAGGCCGGTGCCGCCGCGCTTGCTGCCCCGCCAGAAGCGGGTGAAGACGCGGTTCATGGACTCCTCCGGGATGCCGGGCCCCTCGTCGCTCACCGTGACCGACGTGGCCGTGTTCTGGTCGGCGTCCCCCTCACGCGGGGACAGCGCGGCCGTGACATCGATGGTGACGGTTCCCTCGCCGTGGCGCACGGCATTTTCCAGCAGGTTGCTGAGCACCTGGTCGACCTTGTCCGGGTCCGCCCACAGCGCGGGCAGGGGCTGCTCTATCCGGAGCAGGAACCGGTCGGCGGGCTGGCCCGCGGCCACGTACGCCTGGATGTGCCGGCCGACGGCGGCGCCCATGTCGACGGGCTGGCGGCGCAGTTCGAGCCGGCCGGAGTCGATGCGGGAGATGTCGAGCAGTTCGGCGATGAGCCGGGTGACACGGTTGGCGTCGGCGTCGACGGTCTCCAGCATCAGTTTCTTCTGGTCGTCGGTGAACCGTTCCCACTTCGCGAGCAGGGTCGCGGTGAAGCCCTTGACGGAGGTGAGCGGCGAGCGCAGTTCGTGGGCGACGATGGCGATCAGCTCGGCGTGGCTGCGCTCGGTGCGGCGGCGGGCCTCGGTGTCGCGGAGAGAGACGACGACGCGGCGGATCGGTCCGGTGGGACGCGTACGGAGATAACGCGCCGAGACGAGGACCTCACGCCCGCCGGGCAGCAGCAGATTCCGCTCGGGCTGGCCGTTCCGGATCGCGAGCCCGCCGTAGGGGTCGGTCAGCTGCCACCAGCGCCGCCCTTCGAGGTCTTCTAACGGAAGGGCGCGGTCGAGCCGCAGGCCCAGGACATCAGCGGCACGAACGGCGGTGATGCGTGCGGCGGCGGCGTTGAAGCAGATCACCCGGCCATGCTCGTCGGCGACGACGAGGCCGTCGGGCAGGTCGTCGGGGTCGATGCCCAGCTCGGCTCCGAATCCCGCTCCGGTCCCGGGACCGGGCCCGGCGGGATCACCGTGCCGGGAGGCGGCTTCACTCCGCAATCCCCATGCCCCCAGTGTTCCGCTCGTGCCGACAGTCATCCCCGTACCCCACCTCTCGGACTGGCGCAGTGGGCCCCCGAGCCCGTCACCCTACTAGCTCTCGGTGACGGAGCGGCACCCTCCGGAGGCGCGCTGTGCACGGGCGGACGCGTAGAGACATACGGCGGCGGCGGTCGCCAGGTTCAGGCTTTCCGCCTTTCCGTGAATGGGAACACGCACGACGGCGTCGGCCAGCGCGCGCGTCTCCTCCGGGAGCCCCCAGGCCTCGTTGCCGAACACCCAGGCGGTGGGCCCGCCCATGGTGCCCTTGTCCAGCTCGTCGTCAAGATCGTCCGCACCCACTCCATCAGCGGCCAGAATCCGTACGCCGACGCCCTTGAGCCCGGCCACGGCCTCCTCGACGGGCACCCCGACGGCCACGGGCAGATGGAACAGAGAGCCCACGGAGGCGCGTACGGCCTTGGGATTGTAGAGATCCACAGACGCATCGGTGAGTACGACGGCCTCGGCACCGGCGGCGTCCGCGCAGCGCAGAACGGTGCCGGCGTTGCCCGGGTCGCGGACGTTCGCGAGGACCGCGACCAGCTTGGGCCGCGCCTTGAGGATGTCCTCGAACGGGGTGTCGATGAACCGGCAGACCCCGACGAGGCCCTGCGGGGTGACGGTGGTGGAGATGTCGGCGATGACGTCGTCATCGGCGAGGTGGAGGCGGGCGCCGCTGTTCTCGGCCTCCCCGACGATGTCGGCGTACCGCTCGGCGGCGTCGACGGTGGCGAACAGCTCGACGAGCGTCCCCTTCCGGTACCCGGCCGCCTCCCGCACGGCCTGCGGCCCCTCCGCGAGAAACAGCCGGTCCTTCCCCCGGAAGTTCCGCCGGGCCAGCCGCCGCGCGGCGGCGACGCGGGCGGAGCGGGGGGAGATCAGCTCGGGGGCGGAGGGCATGTGGGCACCTTCGGGGTCGGGTCGGGTGAGGTGAGCGCCTGAGGGGGTGGGTGCATCGCTTGCGTGGCCGGTGCGGGCCGGTGGGGCTTCTCGCGCAGTTCCCCGCGCCCCTGAAAGGCGGGGGCTGCGCCCCTCGCCTTTCGGGCCGCAGGGCCGGGTCTTTTGCTTTTAGGGGCGCGGGGAACTGCGCGACCAGCCCCCACCGGACCCGCACCCGACAACGCAACCAAAAAAACACCCGGGCCCGCAGGCGGCGAACACCTGCGGGCCCGGGTCACATCACACGCTGCTCAAGGCCAGCGCTGGCGTCACGCCGCCTTGGGCGCGTTGACGTCCGCCGGCAGAGCCTTCTGCGCGACCTCGACCAGCGCGGCGAACGCACCGGCGTCGTTGACGGCCAGCTCGGCCAGGATCTTGCGGTCGACCTCGATGTTGGCCGCGTTCAGACCCTGGATGAAGCGGTTGTACGTGATGCCGTTGGCGCGGGCAGCGGCGTTGATGCGCTGGATCCACAGCCGACGGAAGTCACCCTTGCGCTTCTTGCGGTCGTTGTAGTTGTAGACCAGCGAGTGGGTGACCTGCTCCTTGGCCTTGCGGTACAGACGCGAACGCTGACCGCGGTAGCCGGAGGCGGCTTCGAGGATCGCCCGGCGCTTCTTGTGGGCGTTTACTGCCCGCTTGACGCGTGCCACTTTTTAACTCCTTGTAGCGGGGCCGTGGTTGTTGTCACACAGCCCGGATTTCGACAGGGTCCCGGTCTTCAGACGTACGTACGGCGCGCGGGCGCCGGTACGTCACTTGCCGAGAAGCTTCTTGATCTTCTTGGCGTCGCCCGGGGCCATCTCGGCGTTGCCGGTGAGGCGACGCGTCAGACGGGACGACTTGTGCTCGAGCAGGTGGCGCTTGCCGGCGCGCTCGCGGAGCACCTTGCCGGAGCCGGTGATCTTGAAGCGCTTGCTGGCACCGCTGTGCGACTTGTTCTTCGGCATAGCGCCGTTCTCTCCTCGTCAGTGGCGTTCCGGTGCCCGGTCGTGAAACCGGGCACGGTGGAACGTCATATGTATGGGTTGGCATCCCAGGGCGTGAGCCCCGGGATCAGACCTCGGCGGATGCCTCGGACTGAGCCTCGACGGTCTCGGCGGTGGCGGCGTCGTCGACGATGTCCTCGTCGACCTCGTCGCTCTCCGCGGCGTTCTGCGACTTGCCCGGGTTGGCCTTCGCTTCCGCCTTGCGTGCCGCCTGGGCCTCACGGGCCTCGGCCATCGCCTCGGTCTTCTTCTTGTGCGGACCGAGAACCATGATCATGTTCCGGCCGTCCTGCTTCGGGTTCGACTCGATGAACCCGAGGTCCTCGACGTCCGACGCGAGCCGCTGCAACAGTCGGTAGCCCAGCTCGGGCCGGGACTGCTCGCGACCACGGAACATGATCGTGATCTTGACCTTGTCGCCCTGCTTGAGGAACCGGACGACGTGACCCTTTTTGGTGTCGTAGTCGTGCGGATCGATCTTCGGCCGGAGCTTCATTTCCTTGATGACCGTGTGCGCCTGGTTCTTGCGCGCCTCACGGGCCTTCATGGCCGACTCGTACTTGAACTTCCCGTAGTCCATGAGCTTGCAGACCGGCGGGCGAGCGCTCGCCGCCACCTCGACCAGGTCGAGGTCGTACTCCTGCGCAAGCTCCAGGGCCTTGGCAAGCGGAACAATCCCGACCTGCTCGCCGCTGGGACCGACAAGTCGCACTTCGGGAACGCGAATCCGGTCGTTGATGCGGGGCTCGGTGCTGATGGATCCTCCTCGGTAGCACCACACGGCGGTCTGGCGGACAGCCGCGTATGTCTCTGATGACGTTGGGACCAACCACCGGGGCACATGAAAAATGCCCCGACGGGACACAGGCGGGGCTCCAAAGGAATACCGGAGCACCGCCGCGGTCAACCGCGGGGCGCACATCGGGCGACTCCATCGTCCGTACGGAACGATGGTGGCCGCCTGACCGGGTGACCCGCCGTCCGTGAGGATGGCCGGGTGGGAGATCGGAGCCTCCACTTGTGGGCCGGGCACGCAAGTGTCCAGCCGGTCGTTACAAAAGGTTAGCACCAAGTAGGGGCAGGTGCTAACCGGCAGGTACCGGGCGCCCGCACAAAGGCGCCCGGACCCCTGGGCCTATCGTGTGGGCCATGAGTGAGACCCCTCCCCAGAGTGCTGAGACTCCCCAGAGCGCCGACTTCGACGCCATGACCCGCGACATCGCCGAGGTTCCGGCGGTCGAGGTGATCGTCACGGTCGCCGTGAACCTGATGAGCGCCGCCGCCGTGAAGCTCGGTCTGACCGACGAGGGCGACAAGTACAAGGACCTGGACGAGGCCCGCAAGCTGGTGCACGCCCTCGCCGGTCTGCTCGACGCGTCCGCGACGGAGATCAGCTCCTTCCACGCGGCCCCGCTGCGCGACGGCCTGAAGTCGCTCCAGCTGGCGTTCCGCGAGGCGTCCCTCGTCCCCGACGAAACGGGCCAGGGCCCCGGCGAGAAGTACACGGGCCCGATCTACGGCTAGGGACGTGTGTAGAGGGGCTCGCCTGGAGGCACCGCCCCGGCCGGCAGCAGTGCCAGGTCGAGGCCGCGCACCAGGCGGGCCCTGAGCGTCTCGTCGGCGGCGAGACGTCCGGCGACCGCGCGGGCCGCGTCGGCCGGGGGTGCGGCCGGGTCCAGTACGAGCGCGAGGGTGCCGTCGGCCTGTCCCGGGCCCAGGTGGGCGCGGACCACGGCGGGCTCGGCGGCCACGGCGGCCCGTACGGCGTCGACCACGGCGGGATCGGCGAGCGGATCGGCCGTCGTACGCCCCTCGGCGAGCGCGCGCAGCGCGGGCCCGGTCAGCTCGTACGGCACGGGACCGGCCAGGTCGAGCACGATCGTGTCCGCCTTCTCGTGGACGGCCGCCTGGATGGCCTGGTGCAGGGGTACGGCGACGGGGCGGGCGGCCGGGTCCCAGCGGGCCAGCGAGTCGGTGGACGTGAAGGCGGGCAGGGCGGTCCGGTCGCCGGCCTTGAGGGTCGGTACGGCCATGTCGCTGGTCTTCTCGTGGCGCAGCCCGTTCTCGTCCTCCTCGACCTCCCCGAGCACCGCGACGACGGGGACGAGCAGCCGGGCGCCCTTGAGCGCGGCCAGTACCGGTCCGACGGCGGCGCGGTCCTCGGCCCAGGCGGCCAGCGCGGCGCTCAGCCGGGGGTCGGCGGTGCCGTCGTCGTCGGGGAAGCCGGAGTCGGGAATGTTCTTGTTCGCCACGGTGACCGACCCTATCGGGGGATCGCTCCTGGGCTTTCGCCGCCCCGGAAACCCGCCGTTCACCGGACTCACGGGATTCTCAGGCAGAGCTGACACACATCTAACATTCGCCTAATCCACCGCACAGTCAGGGCCGCCAGCATCGCGGCATGGCCTCTGAGACAGCTCCCCGGCGCCGGTCGCTCGTCCACATCGTGCTCGCCGCCGCGGTCGTCATGGGCGGTACGGGGGTGGGTACCGCGTATGTGAAGGCACAGGCTCACACGGGCCGCGTATCGTCGGCGTCGCCGGCCTCTCCCTCCCCCTCCGCGTCGGCGTCGAGTTCGGCTTCGGCTTCGGCTTCGGTGAGCGAGGAGGCGTCGGTGGCACCCCAGGCGGAGCCCACGGTTGACCCGGACACGCTGCTGTCCAAGGCGATGAAGCGGGTGACGGCCGCGGCCGAGGACGGGGCCGAGGTGTCCGTGGCCGTGCTCGACGTCGAGTCGGGTGACAGCGCCACGTACGGGGACGGGGCCTTCGACACGGCGAGCATCGTCAAGGTGGACATCCTGGCGACGCTGCTGCTCCAGGCGCAGGACGAGAAGCGGGGTCTCACGGCGCAGGAGAAGCGGTACGCCACCGCGATGATCCAGGTCAGCGACAACGCCTCGGCGTCGGCGCTGTGGACGGCGATCGGGAAGGCGGCGGGGCTCGCCACCGCCAACAAGCGCTTCGGGCTGACGGACACCGAGGGCGGTACGGGCATGCTGTGGGGCCTGACCCAGACCACTGCGGCCGATCAACTCACCCTGCTCCGGCAGGTGTTCGCGGAGAACGGGGAGTCGTCGCAGCTGAGCGAGGCGAACCGGACGTATCTCCAGGGCCTGATGGGTTCCATAGCGGTGGACCAGGACTGGGGGGTGTCGGCGGCGGCCGACGGAGGTACCACAGGCTCCCGATTCGCCCTGAAGAACGGGTGGTTGCCGCGTACGGCGACGGGGCTGTGGGACATCAACAGCGTCGGGCGGGTGACGGCGGCGGACGGGCGTGAGTTCCTGGTCGCGGTGGTGTCGAACGGCAACACGACGAAGGCGAAGGGGATTTCGCTGGTGGAGTCGGCGGCGCGGGCGGCGGTGTCGGTGTTCGAGAGCGCGGACGCGGGGGCGACGACGGCCACGACGGCCACGAAGTCCGGTACCACTACCGAATCCTGACGGACGATCAGGTCCCCGGATCAGTCACCGGAGGAAGTCGTCGTCGTACGAGTCATGGGCGGGCTGGACGACCGTCCTGCGGCGACCGCGCCACAGCGTGACCGCCGCGATGAGGAGCAGGGCGCCGAGGCCGCCCGCGACGGGGCCGGCCCAGCCGGCGGAGTCTTCCTTCTCGGGGGCCGCGTCGGGGCCCGTACCGAAGTACTCCTTGCCGTACTCGGCCGACTTGAGCTGTTCCGGCTTGAGTTTGCCCGCCGCCTTGATGGCCGCCGCGGGGTCGATGAAGCCGTAGCCACGGGAGTCGTCCCGGCCGCCGTCGGGCGAGTTGCGGGCCGTGTCCTCCAGGAGCTTCTTGATCTGGGCCGGGGTCAGTCCGGGGTGGGCGGCCTTGATGAGGGCGACGGCGCCGGAGACGAAGGCGGCGGCGGCGCTCGTGCCCCAGCCCTCGTAGTAGCGCTCGTCGGGGGCGGCGATGACAACGTCGACGCCGGGGGCGCTGACCGTGGCGTACCAGCGGCGGGTGGAGAAGAAGGCGCGGGTGCCGTACTTGTCGACGGCGGTCGCGGCGATCACGCCGGGGTAGGCGGCCGGGTAGGAGATGTGGTCGCCCTTGTCGCCGCCGTTGCCTGCCGAGGCGACGACGACGGCGCCCTTCTCCAGGGCGTACTGGACGGCCTCGTCCTCGGCGGGTTCCGGGTGGGCGGACTTGGAGTCGTCGCCGAGGGAGAGGTTGATGACGTCGGCGCCCTGGTCGGTGGCCCAGCGGATGCCTTCGGCGAGGGCGTTGCCGCGGGTGTTGCGGGCCTTGCCGCGGGCCGAGTCGCCGTCTTCGAGGATGACGCGGACGGGGAGGATCTTCGCCTCGGGGGCGATGCCCATGACTCCGTCGTCGTTGTCGTAGCCATGGCCGTGACCGGCGATGATGCCGGCCATGGCGGTGCCGTGCCTGGCCCAGGCCGCGTCGCCCCGGCTCGCGCCGAAGCCCACCATGTCCTTGCCCGCGAGGACGTTGCCGACGAGGTCGGGGTGGTCGGCCTCGACGCCGGTGTCGAGCACGGCGACCGTGATCCCCTTGCCCTTGGTCGTACGCCAGGCCTCCTGCGTGTGCATGGCGTCGAGGGCCCACTGCTGGGCCCGGATGCCGTCGGCGTACGCGCTGGTGGCGGGCAGGAGGGAGAGCGAGCCGGCCAGGAGGAGCACGAGGAGCCCACTGCGGGCGGTGCGGGTCCGGATCATGACTGCTGCTTCGCGGCCGAGCCGACGGTCTTGCGCAGGGCCCGTTCCACGCGGTCGGCCAGGCCCTTCGCCTCGTGGCCGAGGCCCGCCTGGGCGGGGGCGGTGGTGGCGCCGGTGACCATGGCCGCTTCGGCGGCCTGCGGGGAGTCGACCTTCCGGCCATCGGCCCAGCCGGAGACGGCGTACGTGACGACGGGGGCGTCGGTGAGGACGGAGATGGTCCAGGAGGCACGCTGGGCGTCCGTGAAACCGGCGGCGAGGGTGTTCTTCGCGGCGTAGGGCCGGGGCATCAGGTCGGCCCGCTGATCGAGTTTCTCGTTGCTGAAGCGGGTGCGCAGGGCGCGCATCGCGGTGGCGTCGGCCTTGGTGAAGAGGAGGCCGACGGTGGTGACGTAGCTCTGGGTCTCGTCGGTGTAGGTGGCGCGCAGGAGGCGCTGGCAGCCGACGGGAGCGAGGGCTTTGAGCAGCAGCGGGTCGAAGGCATCGGCACAACCGCTGTCCGGGGCGACGGCGATCCGGGTCCAGGTCCGGTCGGCGCCGCCGGGACCGGCCCCGTCGCCGTCAATGGTGGGCGGAAACAGCTCGTCCACGGGAACGCTGTGCCAGAGCCCGGCGGCGGCGGTGAACGCGGTACGCGCACCGGCGTCCCCCGACCCGTCCCCGGTGAGCCAACTCCCGGTCAGCGCACCGCCGATGAGCCCGAGCCCGACCACGGCACAGACTGCGGCGAGCAACACCCGCCCGCTGAAGGAACGGTGCCGCGCCCCGATCCCGTACACATCAGGCTGAGCAAGCGACACAACAGGCCGCCCGGCTCCGACACCACCGGCGTCGGCGCCGTAGGGGGCGTTCCAGGAGAGCGCGGGATCGGGCATGCCGGGGGCGGGGCGCGGAGGTTCGGCGGGGGCCGGGGGCATCTCGATGCTGGAGCCCTGGACCGGCTCGGACACGGACGAGTACGGCCGACCAGCCGGGGCGGAGGGCGCGCCGGCCGGGGGCATCTCGGCAGCGCCGGGCCGGCTGCTCGAAGCGTGAGGCCGGTCAGCCACGGGCGCGTTCGACAGATACGGTCGACCGGCCGGGGCGGGAGGCGCACTCGCCGAGGGCATCTCGGCAGCGCCGGAACGGCCGCTCGACGCCTGAGACCGGTCAGCCACGGGCGCGTTCGGGAGATAGGGACGACCGACCGGAGCGGCAGGCACACCAGCCGAGGCACTCTCGGCGGCGCCCGGACGACCGGCCGCCGCCTGAGTCCGGTCGGCCACGGCCGGGTCCGAGCCGGACGGGCGGCCGACCGGGCCGGAGGACTGATCCGCCGAAGGCATGTCGGCGGTGCCGGAACGACCGCCCGACGCCTGAGACCGGTCAGCCACGGGCGCGTTCGGGAGATACGGCCGACCGGCCGGGGCGGCAGGCACACCAGCCGAGGCACTCTCGGCGCTGCCGGAACCGTTGCCCGACGCGTGCGCGGACGGATCCGAGGGGGACGACCGACCAACCGGGGTCGAGGACCCGCTTGCCGGGCGCAAGGGATCAGCAGACGCCGAAGAGCCGGTTGCGGACCCGCCCATGGAGTACGGCCGGCCGGCCGGGGCCGAAGGCCTGCTTGCCGGGCGCAAGGGATCAGCAGACGCCTGAGAGTCCGTTGCGGACCCATCCGTGGAGTACGGGCGACCAACCGAAGCCGAAGGCCCGCCTGTCGAGCGCACGGGATCAGCGGGCGCCGAAGAGCCGGTTGCGGACCCACCCGTGGAGTACGGGCGACCAACCGAAGCCGAAGGCCCGCCTGTCGAGCGCACGGGATCAGCGGGCGCCGAAGAGCCGGTTGCGGACCCACCCGTGGAGTACGGGCGACCAACCGAAGCCGAAGGCCCGCCTGTCGAGCGCACGGGATCAGCGGGCGCCGAAGAGCCGGTTGCGGACCCACCCGTGGAGTACGGGCGACCAACCGAAGCCGAAGGCCCGCCTGTCGGGCGCGCGGGATCAGCGGGCGCCGGAGGATCGGCCACGGGCCCGTCCGTGAGGTACGGCCGGCCGGCAGGGGCCGAAGGCGCGCTCGCCGGGCGCGGAGGATCGGCCGGCGCCGGAGGCATCTCGGCGGTGTCCGACGTCTGAGACCGCTCGAGCTGGTCCGAGAGGTACGGGCGGCCGCCGGGGGCGAAGGGCCGGTCCGGAGTGCGGGGTGCGTCGGTGGGGCGCGGCTGAGTGCCGGTGCCGGGGCGGCCGTTGGGGCTGGGGGGCGTCTCGCCGGTGCGCGGCTGGTCGGTCGGCCGGGGAGGGGCGGTCGGCGGGACCTTGCGCAGGCGCCGGGTCGTCTCCGACTCGGTCTCGGTGAGGGCGGTCGGGCGCCAGGGTGCCACGGGCGGCTGGTGGGTCGGGCGCGGCGGCAGGTCGGGCCGGGGGCGCGGCGCAGCCGGGGTACGGCCGGCGGGCGGCGCGTCCGGGAGCCGGGCCGAGGAGGGCGGCGGCGGAGGCGGGGTTATGGGGTCGGTGCCCTCGCGGGAGGGGGCACGCAGGTGCGGGAAGCGGGGCGGGGCCCAGTCCTGGGTGGCGTCCGGTGTGCCGGGGGCTCTCGTCGTGCTGGGCGCAGCCGTACGAGGGGCCGCCGCGCCGGGAACGGTCGTACGAGAAGTCGCCGAACCAGAGGACGCCGAGCCGGAAGACGGCCGGCCCGAGGGCACCGGGCCGGAAGCCGTACCGGGCGGCCGTGTGCCGTTCTCGGCTCCCGGGCGGGGGTCTGACGGGGCCGACGACACACCGGGCGTATGCCCAGACGTCGTGGTCGTCGCGTCGTCGGTCGCGCCGGGCCAGCCGGTCGTGGCACCCGCGCTGCCCGCACCGGGCCGGTCGCCCGTGGTGCCCGCATCGTTCCAGTCAGGCGTCCTGCCCGCGCTGCTGCGGTCGGCCGTCGACGCGTCCGCCGGCGTGCCGAAAGCCGATGGGCGGTGCGTGCCGTCCGGCGTGCTCCTCGTGTCCTCCGCGGTCTCGTCCGTGGCCGGTGGAGTGGTCGGGCGTGGAGGGATGGAGGCGCGGCGCGCTTCCGTGCTCATGCCACCCCCCGTTCCAAAATCCGTGCGGCGCGGGACGCGGCCGTCCCGGGCACGCATACCCGCGCGGGCGTGCCGCCATCCGGGCGCGTACCTCCGCGCGCGGTGGCTCCTCCCTGCGTGAAGCGTCACTCTACGGGTTGACCCCCGCCGAGCGGGAACCAGTCCGCGGCACCGTGGCTTCTGCCCGGATCGTCCCCTTACCCTGCGGTAATCGTGTCTGGCAGGCTTCGTTCATGACTGCCCGCGCAGCTGACCGGGCCCGTTACGACCGGGCCACCGCTCACCTCGACGCACCGCTCGCGATCGTCGATCTGGAGGCCTTCGACGCCAACGCGGACGACCTCGTGCGGAGGGCCGCGGGCAAGCCGATCCGGGTCGCCAGCAAGTCCGTACGCTGCCGGGCCCTGCTCGAACGCGTGCTGGCCCGGGAGGGCTTCGCGGGCATCATGTCGTTCACCCTCGGCGAGTCCCTCTGGCTCGCGCGGTCGGGGTTCGACGACATCCTGCTCGCCTATCCGTCGGCGGACCGCACAGCCCTCGCCGAGCTGGCCTCCGATCCGAAACTCGCCGCCGCCGTCACCGTCATGGTCGACGATCCGGCCCAGCTCGGGTTCATCGACGACGCCCGGGGCGGCGGGCGCGAAGTCGTGCGTGTCTGCCTGGAGTTGGACACCTCGCTCCAGTTGTTCCGGGGGCGGGTTCGCATCGGGGCGCGGCGATCGCCGTTGCGCTCCCCCGCCCAACTCGCCGAGCTGGCCCGGGAGATCGCCCGGCGGCCCGGGTTCAGGCTCGTGGGGATCATGGCGTACGAGGGGCACATCGCCGGGGTCGGAGACGCGGTCCCGGGGCGGCCGGTGCGGTCGCGGGCGATCCGGCTGATGCAGGCCACGGCCCGGCGCGAACTCGTCGAGCGGCGCGCGGCGGTCGTGCGCGCGGTGCGGGCCGTCGCGCCTGACCTGGAGTTCGTCAACGGCGGCGGTACGGGCAGCGTGCAGACGACGGCCGCCGAGGACGCGGTCACCGAGATCGCCGCCGGGTCCGGGCTCTACGTACCTCGGCTCTTCGACAACTACACGTCGTTCAGGGGGCGTCCGGCCGCGCTGTTCGCACTGCCCGTCGTACGCCGGCCGGGGGTCGGGGTCGTCACGGTGCTGGGCGGCGGCTATCCGGCCTCCGGTGCCGCGGGGGCGGACCGGTTGCCGGTGCCGTATCTGCCGGAGGGGCTGCGGTACGACGGCCAGGAGGGCCCGGGTGAGGTGCAGACGCCGTTGCTCGGCTCGCCCGCCGACGATCTGCTCGTCGGCGACAAGGTGTGGTTCCGGCACGCGAAGGCCGGTGAGCTGTGCGAGCGGTTCGAGGTACTGCGTCTGGTCGCGGGCGACACGGTGACGGCGACCGTCCCGACGTACCGGGGAGAGGGCCACACCTTTCTGTAGCGCACCCCTGTGGCGCACCGGACATGTCCGGTCAGTTCGACGGGCCGAGACTGCTGCCCACTCCCCCGCCGGTGTCCGCGTCCCCGATCGGCCGGATGCCCTCGGTGATCCGGTCGAGGTCGGTCAGCGGCGGCCCGTCCGGGCCCGCGTCGACGGCGAACCGGACGATCACCGGTGCCCCCGTACCGACGCTGGACGGGAAGGCGAGCGACTGGACGTAACCGCCGGGCCCGGCCTCGGTGGTGACCCGCCAGCGGACGAAGTACCCGGCGCGGCCCGCGACGGCGACCGTGCCGGAGCCGACGATCCGGTGCCCCGTGATCCCGCCGAAGGGCCGGCTGCCGATGCGGTCGCGGTCGTACGCGTCGTCCGCCGCGTCCGCGATGTCCGCCCTGGCCAGGGCTTCGGGCGAGGTCTCGGCGTTCTCGGTGACCGTGCGCGAGACGACCCGGCCGTGGTGGCAGACACCGGGGTCGCCGGGGCAGTCGTAGGTGCCGTCGGTGGTCATGACGACGTCGTCCTCGGTGACGAACTCGGGCCTGACCCAGCCGTCGAGGAGGGGGAAGGTGATGCCGTTCAGCTCGTCGGTCACGAGGGCGGGGTCGTCGACGGGGGGTGAGGGTGATGTGGCGGCTGGGGGCGGGGTGTCCGCGACGGTCGGGCTCGTACCCGTACTCGTGCTCACCGTCGTACCCGTGTCCTCGCCGCCGCTCAGGACGAGCGCGCCCGCGACGATCGCCGCGACCAGGACCCCTGCCGCCGCCGCGAGGACGGTCGCCTTGGCCCGGCCCACGCCCCCGCCGGGCTGCGGCGGGGGCGTGGGCGCTTCGGGCGTGCGCCAGTGGTCGGTCCAGGCCGTGCCGCCCCACCAGCGCTCCGTGTGCGGGGCGGCCGGGTCGCGGTACCAGCCGGGCGGTGGCGTCGTGCTCATTCCGGCACTGTAGGGGCGCACCCCTGGCCGACGTACGGCTGTTGGCCTACACGGGAGTGACGTACGCGCCCGCGATGCCGCCGTCCACCAGGAAGTCGGTGGCGTTGACGAAGGACGAGTCGTCGCTGGCCAGGAAGGCGACGGCGGCGGCGATCTCGTCGGCCTCGGCGAAGCGGCCGACCGGGATGTGGACGAGCCGGCGGGCGGCGCGCTCGGGGTCCTTGGCGAACAGCTCCTGGAGGAGCGGGGTGTTGACCGGGCCGGGGCAGAGGGCGTTGACGCGGATGCCCTCGCGGGCGAACTGGACGCCCAGTTCACGGGTCATGGCGAGGACGCCGCCCTTGGAGGCCGTGTACGAGATCTGGGAGGTGGCGGCGCCCATCCTCGCCACGAACGACGCCGTGTTGATGATGGAGCCCTTGCCCTGGCGCCGCATGTAGGGGATCGCGGCCTTGCAGCACAGGAAGACGGAGGTGAGGTTGACCTCCTGGACGCGCTTCCAGGCCTCCAGGCCGGTGTCCAGGATGGAGTCGTCGTCGGGCGGCGAGATACCGGCGTTGTTGAACGCGATGTCGACGCTGCCGTAGGTGTCGTACGCCGTCTTGAAGAGCGCCTCGACCTGGTCGGGGTCGGTGACGTCGACCTTGACGAAGATCCCGCCGATCTCCTCGGCGGCCGCCTTGCCGCGCGTCTCGTCGACATCGCCGCAGACGACGTGGGCGCCCTCGGAGGCGAGCCTGCGCGCGGTGGCGAGGCCGATGCCGCTGCCGGCACCCGTGATGACGGCGGTACGGCCGACGAGACGCCTGCAAATGCTCTCTGCGGTCACTGTGCGGGCCTTCCGTGCTAGATGGTCTAGATGGTGCTGATGAAGACGTTCTTGGTTTCGGTGAAGGCGGTGAGGGCGTCCGGGCCCAGCTCGCGGCCGATCCCGGACTGCTTGAAGCCGCCGAAGGGGGTCCAATAGCGCACGCTGGAGTGCGAGTTGACGGACAGGTTGCCCGCCCGGACGGCCTGGGAGACGCGCAGGGCGCGGCCGACGTCGCGGGTCCAGATGGAGCCGGAGAGGCCGTAGTCGGTGCCGTTGGCCAGCTGGATGGCCTCCGCCTCGTCCTCGAAGGGGAGGACGACGGCGACGGGGCCGAAGACCTCCTCGACGGCCACGCGTGCGTGCGGGTCGACGCCGGTCAGGACGGTCGGCGGGAACCAGAAGCCGGGGCCCGCAGGCGCCTCGCCCCGGATGCCGGCCAGGTCGTCGGTGACGTAGCCGCGTACGCGGTCCAGTTGGGCCCTGGAGATCAGCGGGCCCATCTGGGTCTTCTCGTCGGCCGGGTCGCCGACGAGGACGGACTCGACGGCGGGGGCGAGGAGTTCGAGGAAGCGGTCGTACACGGAGCGCTGGACGAGGACGCGGGTGCGGGCGCAGCAGTCCTGGCCGGAGTTGTCGAGGAAGGACATGGGGGCGGCTGCCGCCGCGGCCTCGATGTCCGCGTCGGCGAAGACGATGTTGGGGCTCTTGCCGCCGAGTTCGAGGGTGACGCGCTTGAGGAGCGCCGACCCCTTCGCCAGCACCTGCTTGCCGACGCCGGTCGACCCGGTGAAGACGATCTTCGCGACGCCCGGGTGTTCGACGAGCGCGTTGCCCGCGACGGGGCCGTGGCCGGGGAGCACCTGGAACAGGCCCTCGGGAAGGCCTGCCTCCAGGGCGAGTTCGGCGAGGCGCAGTGCGGTCAGCGGGGTCGTCTCGGCGGGCTTGAGGACGACCGCGTTGCCCGCGGCGAGCGCGGGTGCCGCACCCCAGGCGGCAATGGGCATGGGGAAGTTCCAGGGCGCGATGACGCCGACGACGCCGAGCGGTTCGAGGATGGTGATGTCGAGGCCGCCGGCGACCGGGATCTGACGACCCGTCAATCGTTCGACACCCCCTGCCGCGTAGTCGAGGAGATCGCGGACGTTGCCTGCCTCCCAGCGCGCGTTGCCGATGACGTGTCCGGCCTCGCGCACCTCCAACTGGGCCAGTTCTTCGAGGTGTTCGTCGACGGTGGCCGCGAAGCGGCGCAGCAGCCGGGCGCGGTCGCCGGGCGCGAGGGCCGCCCAGCGGGCCTGGGCGTGCGTGGCGCGTACGACGGCCGCGTCGACGTCCTCGCGGGTGGCGGCGGGGACGATGGCGACGACGTCCTCGGTGGCGGGATTGAGAACGCGCAGCTCACCCTCGTACACAGGCTGATGCTCGTGTTGGTTTTCGTGCTCGTACGGCAAGGAAGGACCTCTCACAGGCGTTCGAAGGAGCGGCGCAGCTCCCAGTCGGTCACCGCGGCGTCGAAGGCGTCGAGTTCGACGCGGGCCATGTTGCGGTAGTGGGCGACCACCTCGTCACCGAAGGCGGCCTTGGCGACGGGGCTGTTCTCCCACAGTTCGGCGGCCTCGCGCAGGGTGGTGGGGACATGGGCGTAGTCGGCGGTGTACGCGTTCCCGGCGCAGGCCTCGGGCAGTTCGAGCTTCTGCTCGATGCCGTGGAGCCCGGCGGCGATGAGCCCGGCGACCGCGAGGTACGGATTGACGTCACCACCGGGCAGCCGGTTCTCGAACCGCATGGACCGCCCGTGGCCGACGACCCGCAGCGCGCAGGTGCGGTTGTCGTAGCCCCAGGCGACGGCGGTCGGCGCGAAGGAACCGGGCTGGAATCTCTTGTACGAGTTGATGTTGGGCGCGTAGAGGAGCGAGAAGTCGCGGAGCGCGGCGAGCTGCCCGGCGAGGAAGTACCGCATGACCTCGGACATGCCACCGGGATCGGCGGCAGCACCGGCCATGACGTTCGTCCCGTCCGAGTCGGCGAGCGAGAGATGGATGTGGCAGGAGTTGCCCTCGCGCTCGTTGTACTTGGCCATGAAGGTGAGCGAGTAGCCCTCCTGGCTGGCGATCTCCTTGGCGCCGGTCTTGTAGACGGCGTGCTGGTCGCAGGTGACGAGGGCGTCGTCGTACTTGAAGGCGATCTCGTGCTGGCCCGGGTTGCACTCGCCCTTGGCGGACTCGACGATCAGCCCGGCGCCCGTCATCTCGTTCCGGATGCGGCGCAGCAGCGGCTCGATACGCCCGGTGCCCAGCACCGAGTAGTCGATGTTGTACTGATTCGCCGGGGTCAGATCACGGTAGTGGGCGTCCCAGGCCTGCTCGTACGTGTCCTTGAAGACGATGAACTCCAGCTCGGTGCCGACCTTGGCGGTGAACCCGTGCTCGGCGAGCCGTTCCAGCTGGCGGCGGAGGATCTGGCGGGGCGCGGCGACGACCGGGGAGCCGTCGTTCCAGGCGAGGTCGGCGACGAGGAAGGCCGTACCGGTGTTCCAGGGCAGCCGGCGGAGCGTGGAGAGGTCCGGGTGCATGGCGAAGTCGCCGTAGCCACGCTCCCAAGAGGACATCTCATATCCATCAACGGTGTTCATTTCCGTATCAACGGCGAGGAGGTAGTTGCAGCCCTCGGTGCCGTGTTCCAGGACGTCGTCGAGGAAGAAGCGGGCGGCGAACCGCTTGCCCTGGAGCCGCCCTTGCATGTCGGGGAAGGCCAGGACGACAGTGTCGATCTCACCGCTCGCGACGAGGGCGTGCAGTTCGTCGACGCTCAGCGGGGGTGTGCGGTCTGCCACGGGAAAGCTCCTTCGGCTTCTGCGCGTTTTTTCAGCCGGGCCGGAAGCCATAAGGTATTGCGGAGAACCATTGCTTGGGAAGGGGGCACGGCCAGATGGCGCTGGACGCTGAGGGCGGCCTGGAGGACCGGTTGACGCCGGTGCTGCGGCCTGTGCGGGCGGGCAACGGTTTCGAGGAGGCACTGGAACAGATTCTGCAGGTCGTACGGCTGGGCCTGGTACCGGGCGGCGAGCGGCTGCCGGCCGAGCGGGAGCTCGCGGAGCGGCTCGGGATCAGCCGGGTGACGCTGCGCGAGGTGCTGAAGGTGCTCCAGGACCAGGGGCTGGTGGAGTCGCGGCGCGGCCGGTACGGCGGAACGTTCGTGCTGCCGCGCGGCGAGGCGGGCGCGGGCGGCGAGGACGAGTTGCGGCGGCGGATCAGCGCGGTCGACATCGAGGACGTGCTGCGCTTCCGGGAGGTGCTGGAGGTGGGCGCGGCGGGTCTGTGCGCGCAGCACGGACTGTCGGGCGAGCAGGCGGGGCGACTGCGGGAGGCGCTGGCGCGCACACAGGACGCGCCCCTGTCGGACTACCGCCGCCTGGACACCCTCCTCCATCTCACCCTGGCCGAGCTGTGCGGCTCCCCGACGCTGACCTCGCAGTACGCGGCGGTACGGGCGACGGTGAACGACCTGCTGGACTGCATCCCGCTGCTGGTACGCAACCTGGAGCACTCGCAGCGCCAGCACGCGGCGCTGGTGGACGCGGTGCTCGACGGGGACGCGGACGGGGCGCGGGAGATGATGCGGGAGCACTGCTCGGGGACGGCGGCGCTGTTGCGGGGGTTCCTGGCGTAAGGGCGCGAAGGCTGTTCGGCGGGTGAGACGTGGGTTGCCTCATGGGGCGAGGGTCGGCAAAGGTATGGGCGTACGCCATTGGACGCCCCGTTGGATGCCCCATCGGAGGCCCCTTCGGATGTCAGGGAGGCCCTCGTGACGACCGCCGGACGACGACCGCTGATCGGCGTCAGCACCTACCTGGAGTCCGGCGCGCGCTGGGGTGCGTGGGAGCTGCCCGCGGCGCTGCTGCCGGCCGGGTATCCGCGGCTCGTGCAGCGGGCCGGGGGCATCGCCGCGATGCTGCCGCCGGACGATCCGGCACACGCCGCCGCGACGGTCGCCCGGCTCGGCGGGGTCGTGATCGCGGGCGGTCCGGACGTCGATCCGGCCCGGTACGGAGCGGATCGCGACCCGCGCACGGGCCCGTCGGCCGAGGCGCGGGACGCGTGGGAACTGGCGCTGATCGAGGCGGCGTTGGCGTCCGGGACGCCGCTGCTGGGGATCTGCCGGGGCATGCAGCTGCTGAACGTCGCCCTGGGGGGCACGCTGGTGCAGCACATCGACGGGCACGCGGTGACTCCGGGGGTCTTCGGCGAACACACCGTGAAGCCGGTGCCGGGGACGCGGTACGCGGAGGCGGTACCGGAGGCGACGTCGGTGCCGACGTTCCACCACCAGGCGGTGGACCGTCTGGGGAGGGGGCTGGTGGCGTCGGCGTACGCGGAGGACGGGACGGTGGAGGCGGTGGAGCCGGGGGGTGGGGGTGCCGGTTCCGGGTGGGTGTTGGGGGTGCAGTGGCATCCGGAGATGGGGGAGGACTCACGGGTGATGGGGGCGTTGGTGGCGGCGGTGGGGTAAGGGGTTTTTCTCGCCCCCGCCGCCCCTACCCGTCCCATCCTCGGGGGCTGCGCCCCCGAACCCCCTTGTCCTCAAACGCCGGACGGGCTAAAAGATCAAGCTCCGGCCGGCATCATCCAGCCTCTCCGGCGTTTGAGGAGCGGGGGTTCGGGGGCGGAGCCCCCGAGGATGGGACGGGTAGGGGCGGCGGGGGCGAGGAAACTCTGGCCTCAGCCCCGTGTCAACCCCAGCAACTCCCGTGCCGGCCCCGTCGGCCGATGTCCCGTCGGCCACACCGCTCGCAGCTCCCGGTCCAACCGCACCCCCGCCAACGGCACACACACCAACCGCCGAGTCGACAACTCCTCCCCCACCGCCAGTTCGCTCAACACCGCCGGCCCCGCCCCACCCACAGCCGACGCCTTCACCGCAGTCGTCGACGACAGCTCGATCAGCGGACGCGCCAACCCGCCCAACGCCGTATCCAGCACCTGCCGAGTCCCCGACCCCTCCTCCCGCAGGATCAACGGCGTCACCGCCAACTCCTCCGCCCCCACCGGCTTCCGCCGCCGCGCCCACGGATGCCCCGGCGCCGTCACCACGATCAGCCGGTCCTTCGCGACGACCGCCGAGTCCAGCCCGCTCGGCACGCCCGTGCCCTCCACGAAGCCGAGGTCCGCCTCGTCCGCCAGGACCCGCTCGGCCACCGTCGCCGAGTTCCCGGCGAGCAGCGACACCGCCGTCTCGGGACGGAGGGCGCGCAACGCGAGCAGCCAGCCCGGCAGCAGGTACTCGGCGATCGTCATGCTCGCCGCCACCCGCAGCCGGGAGTCACGCCGCACCCGCAGGGCCTGCGCACCGGCGTCGAACGCCTCCGCCGCCTCCACGACCCGCCGCGCCCAGTCGGTGACGAGCACACCCGCGTCCGTGAGCCGGGATCCGCGCGGCGACCGGTCCACGAGGGCCAGACCCAGCTGCCGCTCCATCGACCGGATACGGCTGCTGGCGGCCGGCTGCGTGACGCCCAGCTCCTGCGCCGCCCGCCCGAGACTCCCCAGCCTTGCCACCGCGAGCAGCAATTCCATCGCGCCGAGATCCGGAACCCGGTGCGCGACACCCGCCGACCGCGAGGCCCTACCCTCCACATCAGCCATAGATCCAGCTTATGCCCTCATTCACCCAAGCCCCCTGGTGACCGCCCTCACCCCGCGCGACCGTGAGGACATGGCCATCGCAGCCCCCGCCCTCGCCCGCCCACTCCCCCAGCCGCACCTCCTCCTCGGCCCCCTCCGCCACCTCGGCCCCAACTGGTACGCCCCCGTCATGGGCACCGCCATCGTGGGCACCGCGGGTGCCGGTCTCCCCGGCGCGGACGGCGTCCCGGGACTGCGTACCGCCTGCACGGCCGTCTGGGCCCTCTCCCTCGCCCTCCTGCTCACGCTGCTGTGCGCCCGCGCCCTGCACTGGACCCACCACCACGACCAGGCCCGCGCCCACCTCCTCGACCCGGCGACGGCACCCTTCTACGGCTGTCTCGCCATGGCCCTGACCGCTGTCGGCGGCGGCGCACTCCTCGTCGGGCGGGACTGGATCGGCCTCCCCGCCGCCCTCGCCCTGGACGCGATCCTGTTCACCACCGGCACGGTCGTCGGGCTCGTCGCCGGCGTCGCCGTCCCGTACCTGCTGGTCGTACGCGGCGGGGCCCCCAGCCCCGTATGGCTGCTGCCTGTCGTCGCGCCCATGGTGTCCGCGGCGCTCGGTCCGCTGTTCCTCCCCCATCTCCCGCCCGGGCAGTGGCAGTTGACCCTGCTCGTCGCCTGTCTCGCCATGTTCGGGCTGAGTCTGCTCGCGACCCTGGTGATGCTGCCGCTCGTCCTCGCGCGGCTCGTGTCGACGACCGCCCCGCTTCCGCTCGTCCTCACCCCGACCCTGTTCCTGGCCCTGGGCCCGCTCGGCCAGTCCACGACCGCCGCCGGCAACTTCGCCGACCTCGCCCCCGGCGTCGTCCCCGTCCCACACGGCATCGCCGCCGCCGTCGCCGTCCTCTACGGCGTCCCCGTCATGGGCTTCGCCCTGCTGTGGCTCGCGTTCGCCGGTGCGCTGGTGCTGCACGCCCGGCGCCGGGGCATGGGCTTCGCGATGACGTGGTGGGCCTTCACCTTCCCGGTGGGGACCTGTGTCACCGGCGCGGCAGGTCTCGGCCGGCACACGGGGCTCGTCGCCTTCGACGTCCTCGCCGTCGCCCTGTACGGCTTGCTCCTCACCGCATGGGCCGGCGCCTCCGTCCGTACCGTCCGGGGGCTGGTCAGCGGTGAGCTGCTCGCAGGGCCTCGCCCAGTACCCGTGGCGCCTCGGCCAGGGACGGCCCGTACCAGGTGAGATGGCGCCCGCTGACGAGCGCGCAGGGCACCCCCTCGAACGCCTCGGGCCCGTCCTCGGCCGTGAAGCGGTACGGCTCGTCCGGCAGGACGACCATGCCTGGTGCCGCGGTGGCTCTCAACTCCTCCATCGGTATGCGCGGGTAGCGTTCGGCGTGGTCCGCGTACGCGTTGTCGACTCCCAGCCGCGCCAGCACGTCTCCGGCGAAGGTGTCCCGGCCGAGCACCATCCAGGGGCGCCGCCAGATCGGCACGACAGCGGTCGTACGGCCCTCCCCGGCCGTCGGCCACCAGCGCTCCGGCGCCGACCACGCCGTCTCCGCCTCGTCCAGCCACCGGGGTCGCGCGCTCGCCCCGCACGCCGTCACCACCCGCTCCAGTTCCCGGAAGGCCTGTGGCACGTCCCGTACCTCGGTGAGGAGCACCTCGATGCCCGCCTCGCGCAGGGCGGCGAGGTCGGGTTCGCGGTTCTCCTCCTCGTTGGCGACGACCAGATCGGGGGCGAGCGCGACGATCCGCTCGACCTTGGGGTTCTTGGTGCCGCCGATACGGACCACGTCGTCGCCGAGGTCGGCCGGATGGCTGCACCAGTCCGTGACCCCGACGAGAGCGCCGGGCACCGTGACCGCGACCGCCTCCGTCAGGGACGGCACCAGCGAGATCACCCTCATGGTCATGGTCGCGTTCCCCAAGTGCTGATCAGTGGATACGAGTTGACTGCGAACGCCGGATCGTCGAGCAGCCGCAGGAATGCGTCGATGTCCACGTCCGGTACCCCGCACTCCGCCACCAGGCGGTCTCTGACCTGCCGCACATTGGCCTCGTGGAGCCGGACGCCGGCCCCACCGCCCGGCCACGCCCCGGCCCAGGTGGCCGACGCCACGTCCGTCAGACCCGCCGCGCGCAGGGCGTCGTACGTCCGAAGGCCCCAGCGGGGGTCGGCGCCGGCGCGGGTCAGGAGGTCCATCAGGGCGTCGTGGACGGTCTCGAAGAGCGTGGCCTCCTCGGGCGAGGGCGCCGACAGGACCGGCACCCAGGCGCAGTCGAACTCGTCGAGGACGAGCCGTCCGCCGGGGCGCAGGGCGCGCACCATGCGGTCGAGGGCGGCGAGCCGCTCGGGCAGGTGGATGAGGACGAGACGGGCGTGGATCAGGTCGAAGTCGCCCTCGGGAAGGTCGTCGCGCGTGATGTCGTGGCGGACGACCCGTACCGTGCTGTGCGCCTCCGTGCCGGTCAGCCAGCGGGGTTCGATGTCGGTGACGAGGACGGTGCCTTCGGGTCCCACCCGGTCGGCGAGCCAGGCGGCCACCGAGCCGCCGCCTCCGCCGACGTCGAGGCAGCGCATGCCGGGGGTGACGCCCAGGTCCGCGAGTCGCGCGAACGTCACCGGGTCGTAGCAGGTCTGGAGGGCGTCGAAACGGCCGCCCGCGTGTTCGGAGGCGTTGTCGAAGGCGTAGGCAGAGGTGCCGGACATGTCGCCAGTATCGGGGCAGGGTCTGACAACGGGGGCGGGAGTGATTCTCAAACCGCCCAAAGGTGGTCCGTGGAGGGGCATTTCAGTACCTGTACACCGGAGCGTCCGGATGCCTCAGCGGCGGCCGTCCTGCACCGCCTCGATGTGTTCGGCCACCGCCACCACGATCACCCGGGTGTCCGGCACGGTCGCCCGCCAGCGGTGCCGCACCCCGCCCGTGAGGTACAGGGTGTCGCCGCGGCCGAGCCGGTGGGCGCGGCCCTCCGCCTCGACCTCGACGGCGCCGTCGGCGACGTACATCAACTCGTCGTTGCGGTGCTGGAATTCACGGCCCGCGTCGTGGTCGCCGCTGAACTCCATGGCGTGCAGCTGCTGGTGGCCACGGACGAGGGAGCGCACCCTGGGCTCGTCGGGGGCGGGTTCGAGGGCGTCCGCGCGGACGACGTCGACACTGCACGCGGGGTCGGCCGCCGCGAGGAGTTCGACCGCGGTGGTGCGCAGGGCGTCGGCGACCTTCTCCAGGGAGCTGCGGCTCGGCCGGGCCCGCTCGTTCTCGATCTGGCTCAGGAAGGGCACCGACAGGCCGCTGCGTTCGGCCACGACGGCGAGGGTCAGCTCCAGCGCCCGGCGCCGCCGCCGGACGGCCGCGCCCACCCGAAGGGGCTGTTCTTTGTGGTCGCCCATAGCTCCGGCTCCCTCCTCGGCTCGTCGTCGCGTCCGGTTGCGTACGTCCCATCACAGCGCATCGCGCCGCGTGTTCGGTGGCTGTTCGCCAGATCGACCCCGAAGCATGCACGACGCGTTCCCTGATGAGTTCCTTGCACCCTACGCATGTTCGTCAAACCGTTTCATGCGCCCGTCACATCGGGGTCGCCCCGCGTCGGGCACGACCCTCACGGTTCGCGCCAGTGGATGCGCCGCCCCGCCCCTCCGCGCGCCGCCCCACGCGCGCGTGCGGCCGAGCTGACCAGGGGAACCGGCCGACTCGGCGGCCGGGCCAGGGGGATGGCATCGCGCTCCGTGGTTGTCCGGATCCTGCTCGTACGCGGAACAAGTCCGTCCGGCCGGAAACGCCGCGAGGGGTGGGCCTCACCGGAAAGACACCCGCACACGCGCGTGCCGTCCGGTTGGACCCACCCCTCCTGAGCGGCTCCCTCAGTTGTTCGATACCCCTTTCGCACCGCTCTTCCCCTCGGAACCGGCGGTCGGTGCCCATTTCTCGGCGAGCCCGGGGTGCGCCTTCAGCCAGGTGCGGACGGCGTCCTGCTCATCGCCCTTGCCCGCCCGCTGGATCCCCGCCTCCAGACCGGTGAGCTGTTCCTCCGTCATGGAGAAGTTCTTCAGCCAGCCGCCGACCTCGGGGTTGTCGTCGGCGAAGCCCTTCCGGGCGAGCGTGTGCACGCCGTCGCCCTCGCCCCATGCCTTCTTGGGGTCCTTGAGCTTCTTCAGGTCGTAGTCGCTGTACGCCCAGTGCGGCGACCAGAGGGTCACGGCGATGGGTTCCTTCTTGGCGTACGCGCGCTTGAGTTCGGCGAGCATGGCCGGGGTGGAGCCGTCGACGACCTCGTACTCGCCGTCGAGGCCGTACGCCTTGAGCACCTTGTCCTTGAGGAGGCCCATCATTCCGGCGCTCGGTTCGATGCCGACGATCCGGCCCTTGAACTTCGACGACTGTCCCTTGAGGTCGGCGAGCGAGTCGACGCCCTTCACGTACGAGGGGACGGACAGCTCCAGGGAGGTGGGGCCGTACCACTTGCCCAGGTCTTCGAGCTGATCGCCGTACTTCTTCCAGTACTCGGCGTGGGTGACGGGCAGCCAGGAGTCCGTCTGGAAGTCGATCTGGCCGGTGGCCAGGCCCGTGTAGAGCGGGCCGGCCGCGTACTGGGTGGTCGTGACGTCGAAGCCGCGCTCCTCCAGCAGCTCCTTCCAGAGGAACGTAGTGGCGATGCCCTCGTCCCAGGGGATGTAGCCAATGGTGACCTTCTTGCCCTGGCCCACGTCCGCGCCGGTGGCCTGTGTGTCCTGCGAGGAGGAGCCGAAGATGCCGAGGCCGCCCGCGACGAGCGCCAGGACGAGCACACCGGCCAACGCGATCGCCGGGCTGGGGCGGTGGTTCCAGGCCTTGGCGGTGCCCGCGGTACGGGCCTTCGCGGCGGCGCGGCGGCCCAACGGGGAGATCTGGGCGCCGAGTGCGCCGGTCATCCGGTCGAGGTAGATGGCGAGGACGACGATCCCGAGGCCCGCCTCGAAGCCGAGTCCGATGTCGAGCTGGCCGATGGCCTCGTTGACGGCGCCGCCCAGCCCACCGGTGCCGACCATGCCCGCGATGACGACCATGGACAGGCCGAGCATGATGACCTGGTTGACGCCCGCCATGATCGTCGGCAGCGCGAGCGGCAGCTGGACACGCAGCAGCGTGTCGCGGGGCGGGGTGCCGAACGCCTCGGCGGCCTCGACGAGTTCGGCGTCGACCTGCCGGATGCCGAGTTCGGTCATGCGTACGCCCGGGGCGAGCGCGAAGATCAGGGTCGCGACGACACCCGCCGGGACACCCATCCCGAAGAACAGGATCGCCGGGATCAGCAGCACCATCGACGGCATCGTCTGGAGCAGGTCCAGGACGGGCCGTACGACGGCGCTGACCGTCCGGGAGCGAGCCGCCCAGATGCCCAGCGGGACCGAGATCACCAGGGCGATCAGGGTGGCGACGAGCACCAGGGACAGCGTCGACATGGCCTTGTCCCACAGGGCCATCGAGTCGACGAGCGCGAATCCGGCGAACGCGAGGACGCCCGCGACCAGGCCGCGCAGCCACCAGGCGGCCACCGCGAGGATGCCGGCCAGGAGGAGCGGCTCGGGGGCGGTGAGGACCGCGTCGATACCGTCGTACAGGCCCTCCACGACCGTCTTGATCGCGTCGAAGAGCCAGGACATGTGGTCGACGAGCCAGCTGACGCCGTCGTCGACCCAGTCGCCGAGCCGGATCCTAGGCACGGGCGGTCACCTCCCCGTCGCGCGCATCGTGCGAGCCGGTACAGGGCTCGGGGTCCCCCTGTTGGTCGCCCAGGAAGCCGACGAGGCGCCGGCGCGGTACGACGCCCACCAGTTCGCGGTCCTCGGTGAGGACGGCGACCGGGTGGGGCACGCGCGCGCTGAGGGCGCACAGTGCGGTGAACGGTGTGTCGGGCGTCGCCGTCGCGCAGTCGCAGTCGGCCTCGTCGCCGTGGGTAGCCGGGTCCATGACGGCGCCCGCGGTGAGGACGCGGGAGCGGTCGACGTCCTTGGTGAAGGAGGCGACGTAGTCGTTGGCGGGGCGGACGAGGATGTCCTCGGCGGTGCCGGTCTGGACGATGCGGCCGTCACGCATGACGGCGATGCGGTCGCCCAGGCGCATGGCCTCGTTGAGGTCGTGGGTGATGAACACGATGGTCTTCTTGAGGGTCTTCTGGAGTTCCAGGAGCTGGTCCTGCATGTCCCGGCGGATCAGCGGGTCGAGCGCGCTGAACGACTCGTCCATGAGCAGCAGGTCGGCGTCGGTGGCGAGCGCCCGGGCCAGGCCCACGCGCTGCTGCATACCGCCGGACAGCTCGTCGGGCCACGAGTTCTCCCACCCGGCCAGACCGCACAGGGCGAGCGCCTCGTCGGCGCGGCGATCGCGCTCGGCGCGGGGCACGCCCTGCACGGACAGGCCGTACGCGGCGTTCTCGCGGACGCTGCGGTGCGGGAAGAGCGCGAAGTGCTGGAAGACCATGCTGATCCTGCTCGCCCGTACGGCGCGCAGTTCGCGGTCATCGAGCGCGGTCAGGTTCCGGCCCTCGAAGTTGACGTGTCCGGAGGTGGGTTCGAGCAGGCCGTTGAGCATGCGCAGCAGGGTCGACTTGCCGGAGCCGGACAGGCCCATGACGACGAAGATCTCGCCCGGTTCCACCGTGAAGGACGCATCGATGACGGCGGCCGTGATGCCGTCGTCGCGCAGTTCTTCGCGGTCGGCTCCCTGTTCGAGCCGTTTCACCGCGTCCTCGGGTCGTCTGCCGAACACCTTGTACAGATGCTCGGCCTCAAGCCTGGATGACAAGGGTGCTCCTCGGTCGTGTCTTTCCGTTACGAGGGTTGCGTGGGCAACCGGTTCTTCCTGGCCGCGCCTGCCCGTGCCCGACGTGGGCAAACGGACGAGTGGGCCAGTTCACAAGGCCTTCGCAGAGCCAACACGGACCTCGGGCACGGGTGACCCGGAGTGACTGTCAGTGGCGTACGGCATGATGCGAGGCGTGACCGGACGACTGATGCTTCTCGACACCGCCTCGCTCTATTTCCGCGCCTATTTCGGCGTCCCGGAGTCCGTGAAGGCTCCGGACGGCACGCCGGTGAACGCCGTGCGCGGGCTGCTCGAATTCATCGACCGGCTGGTCAGGGACCACCGGCCGGACCACCTCGTGGCCTGCATGGACGCGGACTGGCGTCCCCAGTGGCGGGTCGACCTGATCCCCTCGTACAAGGCCCACCGTGTCGCCGAGGAGCGTGAGGTCGGCCCGGACGAGGAGGAGGTGCCGGACACCCTGTCGCCGCAGGTGCCGATCATCGAGGCGGTGCTGGACGCGGTCGGGATCGCGCGCGTGGGCGTCGCGGGGTACGAGGCCGACGATGTGATCGGCACGTTCACCGCCCGCGCCGACGGCCCCGTGGACATCGTCACCGGGGACCGGGACCTGTATCAGCTGGTCGACGACGCGCGCGGGAGGCGGGTTCTGTATCCGCTCAAGGGCGTGGGCACCCTCCAGCTGACCGACGAGGCGTGGCTGCGCGAGAAGTACGGCGTGGACGGGCGGGGGTACGCGGATCTGGCGCTGCTGCGCGGCGACCCGAGCGACGGGCTGCCGGGCGTACCCGGCATCGGCGAGAAGACGGCCGCGAAGCTGCTGGCCGAGTTCGGCGACCTGGCCGGGATCATGGCCGCGGTCGACGACCCGAAGGCGAAACTGACGCCGTCGCAGCGGAAACGGCTCGACGAGTCACGCCCGTACGTCGAGGTCGCGCCCAAGGTCGTGCTGGTCGCGGGCGATGTTCCGCTGCCGGACGTCAACACGGCGGTGCCGCGTACTCCTCGCGACCCCGAGATGCTCGACGCGCTCGCGGCCCGCTGGGGACTTGGCGGGTCATTGGAGAGATTGCTCACGACACTGGGAAGCTGAGGTACCGCTTCCCCCGGAGCGAGGCACGATGTACTCGTGCCCCACCATCAGGCACGACACCCTCGCCCGGGGAGAACGACATCCTCACCCCAGAGAACATCACTCTCTTTTTGAGGCGTCTTTACGCAACAAAACACCTCGGGTGACAGGGATTTCCAAGGGGGAGATGCTAACTTAGGTAAGCCTAAGCAAAGGGAACAGGGAGGCCGTCATGGCAGAGCGCCCGGAACGCAGGGCTCCGAAGACCCACTCCGCGCAGGTCGTCCGCACCGAGCGACTGACTCCACATATGCAACGCGTGGTCCTGGGCGGCGACGGACTCGCCGAGTTCACGGCCGGCAGCCGCACCGACCACTACGTGAAACTGCTGTTCCCGGCCGAGGGCGTCACCTATCCGGAACCCTTCGACATGCAGCGCGTCCGTGCGGAGTTCCCGCGCGAGCAGTGGCCGGTGACCCGCACCTACACGGTGCGCGCCTGGGACCCCGAACTGCGCGAGCTGACCCTCGACTTCGTCCTGCACGGCGACGAAGGCCTGGCCGGCCCCTGGGCGATGCGCGTCCAGCCGGGCGAGACGGTCTCCTTCGGCGGCCCCGGCGGCGCGTACGGCCCCGACCCGGACGCCGACTGGCATCTGCTCGTCGGGGACGAGAGCGCGCTGCCCGCGATCGCCTGCGCCCTGGAGACACTGCCCGACGGCGCCAAGGCGTACGCCTTCGTGGAGGTCGCCGGCCCCGAGGAGGAGCAGAAGATCGACTCCGACGTGGAGGTCCACTGGCTGCACCGCGGCGAACGCCCCTTGGGCCAGGCCCTGGTGGAGGCCGTACGCGCCCTGGAGTTCCCCGCGGGCCGGGTGCACGCGTTCGTGCACGGCGAGGCGGCCTTCGTGAAGGAGCTGCGCGGGCTGCTGCGCGTGGAGCGCGGGATCCCGCGCGAGGACCTCTCGATCTCGGGCTACTGGCGCCTCGGCCACAACGAGGACGGCTGGCAGGCGTCGAAGCGGGAGTGGAACGCGCAGGTGGAGGCGGAGCAGGAGGCCGCGGAACCGGCGGCTTCCTGAGCTTCGGTGCGCTTTCGGGGCCCGTGAGAACCCGGGCCCACGAGAACCCGGGCCCCGTCGGTCCGGGTTCCGCATTCGTATATCCACAGTCGGGACGGTCGGACGGCTCCCGCCGGACTGGTCGCGCAGCCTCGAACTCCCCGCCCCCATCGCCCAGTTGATGGCCCGGTCGACGATCCGGTCGGCGGGTGGAGATCGGCTGCGCACCCCAGTGCGATGCCTCCGGCCACGCCCTCACCATGGCTACGCCGTGTCCTGAAGACACCGGGCGGAAACGACCCCCGAGTCAGTACCATGCCGCCGAGCCTCATCAAGCTGCCCAGTCGCCCCATCGCCCAGTTGCCCGATTGCCCGCTCTCCGCCGGCACGTGAGGACTTGGGCCCCGCCTCGATACGGCCGCGACATCCCTGCGAAACAGCGCCTCCCTAATTTCTGTCACCCGACAGGAATTCCGCGCCGAAGGCAGGTCCCGCCGTGACGACCACCGCTGACCCCGACGTACGCCCCGACCCGCCGGAGCCGTCCGCCGACGGCTCCCTCGCCGAGTTCGGCTACCGCCAGGAACTGCACCGCAGCCTCGGCCGGTACGCCTCGTTCGCGGCCGGGTTCTCCTTCATCTCCGTTCTGACGACCGTCTTCCAGTTCTTCGCCTTCGGGTACGCGTTCGGCGGCCCCGTCTTCTTCTGGGCCTGGCCGGCCGTGCTGATCGGCCAGTTGCTGGTCGCCGCGTGCTTCGCGGAACTGGCCGCGCAGTATCCGATCTCCGGCGCGATCTACCAGTGGTCGTCCCGGCTCTCCAACCTCACCTTCGGCTGGTTCGCCGGCTGGATCATGGTGATCGGGCAGATCGTGGTGGTCGCGGCGGCGGCGCTCGCGCTCCAGGTCGTCCTGCCCGCGATCTGGTCCGGCTTCCAGCTGGTCGGCGACGACCCGGCCCCGACCTCGGCGAGCGGCGCGGCCAACGCGGCGATCCTCGGCGTGCTCCTCCTGGTTCTGACGACGTTCGTGAACGTCATCGACAACCGCGTGATGTCGCTGATCAACCGGGTCGGCGTGACCGCGGAGATCATCGGCGCGGTCCTGATCATCGTGCTGCTGCTGACCCACTCCGAGCGCACTCCGGGCATCACCTTCCACACCGGAACGGCCCTGGAGTCGGGCCTGTTCGGGGCGCTGCTGGTGGGCTCGTTCACGGCGGCGTACGTGATGATCGGGTTCGACAGCGCGGGTGAGATGAGCGAGGAGACGCACCATCCCCGGCGTACCGCGCCCCGCACGATCCTCACCGCGCTCGCCTCGGCGGGCCTGCTGGGCGGCCTGATCATCCTCGCCGGCCTGCTCGCCGCCCCGAGCCTCACCGACGGCCGGCTCGGCGTCGAGGGCCTGAGCTACGTCCTGACGAGCAGCCTCGGCGACGGGGTGGGGCGTGCCCTGCTGGTCGACGTGGTGGTGGCGATCGCGGTGGCGACCCTCGCGATCCAGACGTCGGCGTGCCGGATGCTGTTCTCGATGGCCCGCGACGGCCAGCTCCCCTTCTCGGCCCGCCTCGCCAAGGTCAACCCGCGCACGGGCATGCCGAGCGCCCCGGCCCTGGTCGTCGGCGTCCTGGCGGCGGCCCTGCTCCTCCTCAACTTCGCGTCCCCGGAGGCCTTCCTGGCCATCGGCACGACATGCATCGTGATGCTGTACCTGGCGTACGCGATGGTGACGGGCCCCCTGCTCCTACGCCGCGTGAAGGGCACCTTCACCACGACAGGCACCGACGAAACGGGCAAGCCCCTCTTCTCCCTGGGCCGCTGGGGCATCCCCGTCAACGTGCTCGCCCTCCTCTACGGCCTGTTCATGACCGTCAACCTGGCCTGGCCGCGGGCGGCGGTGTATGACCCGGCGGGCGGGCATTGGTACTTCCAGTGGTTCACCGCCATTTTTCTACTGACCACGCTGCTGCTCGGCCTTCTGTACCAGGTTGTGAAGGGACAACGGGGCCACGCCGCTTCGGACGGGTCACCAGAGGCAGTGTCCACACAATCCGTCTGACGGGCCCTGTGGTCGTTCACGGCGGTCGCCGCCGGCTCGCCCAGTGCGGCCTCGGCGGCGGCCGCACTGGTGCCCACGGCGGTGGGCCAAGAATGCTTGCGCTTCCTTGCGCATGCGATGCGCTGCCAGACGCGCCACGCCAGGTTCTGACGACCGTCTTCTTGTCCCGGCGCAGCGGGACAACGCCGAATCGTCCGACCAGTGGCTTCCTGCGGTCGAGGTCTCCATGGCTCGTTGCAGCCGGGCGAGCCGGAAGACATCGCCGACGAGCACGTGCGGCATGCCGAGTTCCCTGCTAAGGGATGGGCTTGGAGACCTGTACGGCAGGCGCGTGCGTCGCGGTGCGAGGTGTTGCCCGCATACGTAGCTCGCGGGGCCTCAGTACCGCGGCTATGGCAGTCCGGACCTGCTGATCAGACAGGTGTTCCAGGCGCCATCGGGCAGTGATGGTGGCGAGGGCGAGGATGGCCTGGGTCATGGCGAAGTCGTCGCCGATGCACTTGCGGGCGCCTGCGGCGAAGGGGATGAGGGCATGTCGGGGCGGTTGGGAGCGTTCTCGGTCCCACCGGTCGGGGTCGAAGACTTCAGGCTGGTCGTAGAGATCGGGCCTGTGATGTATGAGGTAGGGGCTGTAGGCAACGCTGGTCCCGGCGGGCAGCAGGTACCCGCCCAGGCGGGTGTCGGCAGTGACCGTACGCGTGAGTAGCCAGGCCGGTGAACAGTACCGGAGCGTTTCGGTGATGACGCGTGCGGTCAGTGTGAGGCGGGGCACGTCGGCATGGGTGGCGGGCGCGCCGCCCAGGACGGTGTCAACCTCTGTGTGGAGCCGCTGCTCGATCTCGGGATGCCGAGCGAGCAGGTGCAGCGCCCAAGCCAGGACGCTGGCTGTGGTTTCCGTCCCGGCCAGGAAGAAGATGAGGATCGTGTCGCTGATTTCTGCGTCGGTCATGCCACGGTCGCCGTCTTCGGGATCGCACGCCGCGATCAGGGCCGAGAGCAGGTCGCCGTAGTCGGCGCCCTCGGCACGGCGCTGAGCGATGATCTGGTCGCAGGTGTCGCGCAGGCGGGTACGAGCGCTCAGGTATGCGCGGTTGCCTCGGGTCGGAAGCCGGTCCAGCGGAGGTATCAGGAGCATGCGTTGGTAGAGGCCGTCGAAGACAGTGGTTACGTCGTCGAGGAGTTGACCGAGCCGGGCTGGGGGCAGCGTGTTGGAGAACAGCGTGGCGGTCGTGACCTTGCAGGTGATCGTCATCGTCTCGGCGGGAACGTCGATGATCTGCCCCTCACGCCAGGACCGGGTCACCTGGTCGATGCATGAGGACATGGCCTGGGCGTAACCAGGGAGTCGGCCAGGGTGAAAAGCCGGCTGGGCCAGTCGCCGCAGTCGACGATGCGAGCTGTACGGGCAACTGGCGAGATCGTCGCCCATTACTTCCCGTACGCGATCGAAAAACGGACCGCCCTTGTCGAAGACACGGTCGTCAAGCAAGGCTTGACGAGTGAGCTCGGGATCGCAGATCACTACCACGGGGAGAGGACCCACGCGAATACGGACCAGTTCTCCGCAGGCGGGTAGTGAGTTGAGGAACGCCAGTGGGTCACGTAGCAGCGGCACCAGATGGCCAGCCACCGGAAGGGCGCTAGGGGCTGCGGGGATCGAACGCAATTCCTTCATCATCACTCCGAGGCTGCCGATAGGGGACAGGTCGCCGCGTTTCCTGTTCTGTTCACTCCTCTGATCGGCACGGAACGCTGATGCCATTGGCCCATTGGCCAGACGCTGATACGGGCTGAGGCCGGAGTGCTCGACAGTGCCGGTGGTGACACCACAGAAGGCACGGCGCAGCCGCAGTCCGTGATCGGCGAGGAGACGGAAGGTGCTGGACACCTACTTGTGCCGCTTACGCCGCGCCGGCGATGAGGGATGAGGTCCGGGGCGTGACCGGAGCGGCACCACAGGCAGAAAGGGCAGTGATCGCGACTTCCGGAACCTGGGCGGTCCTTCACCGAGGACCGCTTCCACCGCAGCCCGCGCTTCCAGGGGCCGCTGCACGGTCTGGATGGCGCGTACTGAACCAGCGCAGACACTGTGGGGGCAGCCAGCAACACGTGTTTGCCGATCGTGTACTTGACAACCCTGAGGCAGGCACGCTCGACCACGCCCCAGGCTCGGGTCCCGATGCCCGCCCACGGCGCACACCTTGGTCATCAGAATCTCCCGAATCTCGGCTGCCAGTTCGACAAGCCACTCCGCAGAGCGCACCTTCACTCCGACTGGAGCGCACAACGCCGAAAGCGCCTGCCCCTCAGTGGGTCCCTGGTCCACGAGCATCACCCCACGCGCCCGCCCACAGGAAAACTCCGCTCCAAGGCCGCATGCATGACCTGGACAGGTTCTGTCCACTGTGCCAGCCACGAACCCATGAGCGGGAGGCGCACACATCCACGCACCGATGCGTAACGACTACGACGTGCGCCCCCCAAGAAAACTGCGCCTTGTACGTCCTCCCGCGGGACGCTCGTGTCGGCACATCGCGCCCTTCTGTACGCCCCTCCGAAACGCCACTGCGCCCTTGCTCTCATCGTCGGGAGATCAGAAATCTCGGCAGCTCTCCTGGACTGGCAACCTCAGCCAATGAGGCAACGCAGCAAGACACTACGTTTGCCGACAGCGGCCATGAGTTCGGGGTGGTCCAGGGCGCGTATCTGGTTGTGATCAATCTGCGGGGCTCGCCTGTGGCGTGATCTGGCAGATCGTCACACATGACGCGGGCGCAACTGACTGATGAGGCGGTTTCGGACCGGCGGGCAGTGGCGGGAAATGCCGCGGGAGTTCGGTATCTGGTTCACCACCCACAACCGGTTCCGGCAGTAGAGAGACGCCAGAGTCTTCGAGGCTCTGTTGGAGGGCCTGATGGCCGAGGGCGCGAAGCGGGGTGAGGTGGACTTGTCACTGGTCAGCGTGGACTCCACCGCCCGCGCCCACGGGCGATCCGCCGGAAGTGATCTCGTCCGGGACGGGTGGCGCCGCCTCCGGGGCCGACACCGACTCCGGTTGAAGGCCGCTCTGCTCGGACGCTCGCGGGGTGGGCCGACCAGCAAGGTCCACCTCGCCGCCGACCGTAAATGCGCCCGCTCGCGCTCGTCTTGACCGCCGGGCAGGTCGCCGACAACCCGCAGTTCATCCCCGACTCAACAAGGTGAGGGTCCGTCAGCCGGTCGGCCGTCCCCGCACCTGACCGGATGCGGTCGCCGGAGACAAGGCGTACTCGCCCCCGAAAACCGCGCCTACCTGCGTAAATGCCAGATCAAGGCAGTCATCCCGGAGAAGAAGGACCAGGCTGCCCACTGGAAGAAGAAGGGCGGTAAGGGCGGCCGACCTGTCGGCCACGACCCCGGCCCCTAAAGGCGAGGAACACCCTTGAGCGCCTGGCCAACTGTCTGAAAGCCTGGCACGGCATGGCCACCCGCTACGACAAGACCCCCGAGAGCTGCCTCGCCCGGTCCGCGCCTCCATGATGGATCAAGGACCTCACGAGAACTGCCCTGTGATCACGATCTGATACGCACCCCGCGGGGCTCACGGTGCCGGTCGGTGCCGCGCGTCGTAAGGCATGTCGTGTGCCCCCATGCGCCCTGCCTGCTACGGGCGGCCGGGCTATGTAATGGGCGCCGAGGTGACAGAGGGCCGCATTCAAGCCGAAACACTGCGGGGCAGCGGGAGCATACGGGGCCGAGAGGGTGCCTACAGACGTCGACCTGCTGAGGAGGCGGAAATGGCCACATCTGCCGGCAAGGACAACGGGCGGGAGGAAGGCCCCGGTGGCCTGATGGGAGGAGGAGTCCAGGCTCTTCATCCGGTCACCGACGGATACCGGAACACCGGCGCGGGGCGCTATGCGCTGTGGTGGGGCACGGTGCTGCACGGCAACACCTCCCAGGCCCTGATCACGGCGATCGGCAACCTGTACGCCGACATGAACGGCGTCGAGGCGGGCGAGCGCGGCTCGACGGACTTCCCACAGCGCGTCGCGCGGATCCTCCGGATGTGCGATGCCGAGCACGTCGCTGGGGATGGGGGACGCTGTTTTGACGAGGGGGTCACAGCGGGTCGGTGCCGTCATGGGTACGAGTACCCGGTGTCCCACGTGGAGGAATACGACATGCTCGGCGCGGTGATGCACCGGGCGAGCGCGATGCCGGACGAAGACCTGTCCGCCTACGTGCGGGAACTGCGGGACAAACTCGACGAGCCCTTCTCGGCCGTTGTGAGCAAGGACTACATGACCGGCCTGGACATGAACGGCCAGACGGCTATGGATGCTGCGGCGCATTTTGACAGGACTGGGCCGGACGCACCACCGGCCGTGGTGAAGCTGTGCGCGCCGGACGGGGCAATGGAGTACGGCGGTCTGCCCGCGGCGGAGGTCGAGTGGGTGGAGACCTTCCTCGACACGGTCCACACGGTCGTCCCTGCCGGTCAGGACATGTTGGGGGACGAGGCGCTGTTCGCCAGAGGCGTGGCCCTGTGGGGGGCGAAGAGCTGGGCACACGCGCTACGGGACGGCAACCACCTGGACGGGGCCAGGTATCTGGCACTGCGGTCCTTCGATGGACAGCAGTGGCTGGCAGCCGCCGTCATCAGCCGATCCCAGCAGCTGACACTCTCCCTGACGGACTACTGCGCGGTCGTCCTGGCCGCGGGGCTGGTGCACGACTACTGGGGGACCAAGCGCGCACGCTCCTTCAACGGGCACAAGGACTTCACCCGGTTCGAAGGCGCATGGCACCAGGGCAGGCTGCACTACCTCCTGACGTGCTTGTGCAGCTACATGCAGCAGATGGGGGACGACCGGCATGTGGTGCTCAGCCAGATGATCCTCGGACACCTGTACGGAGCCCTGGTGATCCCGAACTACCAGGTCCGCATCGAGATGAACTCACACGGGGCCATGGTGGACGACGAGCACGCCACCAGCCTGTTCCGGCGCGTGGCATGCCTGCTGCACATCCCGCGGGACGTGGTGGCACGGATCAGCACCTCGAAAGCAGCCCGCTGGGCGGACGCGGGAGCGGAGGTGACCTTGCTGTGCCAGCCCCAACTGTGGCCCTGCACCAGCAGTCAGCTGGGAATCTGGACGCACTACGGCTATCTGCCGGCCCTGCGGATGTCGCGCGAGTTCTGCGCCGCACTGTCGGGCTTCGTCTGCTGCCTGATCAACTGCGAGATCGAAAGCAAGCCCGACGCCGAGGCCCGCTACAGGGACATCAGCTTCGAGCAGTACCTGTCCACCCGCCAACTCGCGGGCCGGACCATGGGCGGCCACTACACCGTCCGCGAAGCCGAGCACGCCATCGCCGCGGGATGGAAGGTGCGTTCCAGCAGGACTCACGAACTGGGCGTCACCTCCCGGCAGGACCTGAGCGCCGACGACATCGACAACGTCTGCGGGCTGCGGTGGATCGACGGGCTGTGGGAGCCGCAGGTGTCGATCGGCCAGACCGCGGGACTGAGCAGGATAGACACCGTCCGCGGCAGGCTCGGACAGATGGAGATGTTCGAGGCCGCCTGGACGGACCGGCGACGGCAGGAAGACAGCGGGATGTTCATCCCCCTGGACAACCTGCTCAGCGATACCGGGCAGGTCGACAAGATGCGAGTGGCGTGGGCGAACATCGCGAAAGTCGTCTACCACGAGGACAGCCCGGCGCACAGGAATCTGAACTACATCTGGGCACTGCAATACCTCGGATGGGCGGGAGCCAGAATGACGTGACGGCTCCTTCGACACCTCGTAGACGACGAAGGCGCCTCAAGCCACCACGCTGCTGAGGTAGGCACGCTCAGTTCCTATCGAGGGTCGCAGGGGGGCGCAACGCCTTCCGGAAGCACCCCCTTGTCCCCCGCCTGTCAGTGCGCCCCCGTAGGCTTGATCGCAATGAGACGCCGTACCCAACCACCACCCTCTCCCCTGTCTCAACGCGACGGGGTGGATCCCGTGCGGGTGCGGTTGCCGGATGAAGTTGCGTTTGCGACCGTGCGGGACCATCTGGTGGCACGCCTCTCGGCCGGGGCCGAGGTGATCGACGGGATGCTGGACGCGGGAAAGATCGTGGATGCCGCCGGGTGTCCGGTGCCCCGGGACATGGCGTACATGCCGGGGATGTTCTTGTGGTTCCACCGGGAGCTGCCCAACGAGGAGCGGGTGCCGTTCGCGGTCGGCGTCCTCCACAGGGACAGCCACATAGTCGTGGCGGACAAGCCTCATTTCCTGGCCACGACACCACGTGGCAGTCATGTCGCCGAGACGGCCCTGGCTCAGCTGCGGCGACAGCTGGGCGTACCGACGCTGAGCCCGGCGCACCGGCTGGACCGTCTGACCGCCGGGCTGGTGTTGTTCGTCGTGCAGCCCGAGGAGCGCGGCGCGTACCAGTCGCTGTTCCGCGACAGGCGGGTGGCGAAGGAGTACGAGGCGGTGGCCCCGTACGATCCCACACTGGTCCTGCCTCGAACCGTGCGCAGCCGGATCGTCAAAGAGCGCGGGGTCCTGGCCGCCCGTGAGGTCGAGGGTGAGCCCAACGCCGAAAGCCGGGTCGAGTTGCTTGAGCACCGGAACAAGCGTGCCCGGTACCGGTTGACACCGAGTACCGGGAAGACACACCAACTGCGGGTGCACATGAGCGCGTTGGGGGTGCCGATCCTCGGCGATCCCCTCTATCCGGTGGTGACCGGCCCCGTGGTGGCTGGTGACTTCCGGCGTCCGCTCCAGTTGCTGGCGCGGACGCTGGAGTTCACCGATCCGATCACGGGGCGCGAGCATCGGTTCGTCAGCACGCGTACGCTGCGGGCCTGGTCGTCATACGACGATTGGGCCGGCTAGCCCTCAGTGCCCGGTCGGTTCAGTCCCCGCGCCACCAGCGCATGAGGCGCCGGAACACGCCGAGCCGACGGGCTGCTTCGGGCGTCGGCGTCGGAACGGTGGCCGGAGCGGCGGGCTCCGGAGCCGGCGTCTGCGGCTGTGGCGTGCTGGCCTGCCAGTTGCTGGGACGCTGCGACGGCACCGGGTGCACCGTAACGTCCTGCTGGGGCCTGGGCCGGAATTTCACCGGCAGTTCCACCAGATGCCGGTTCGAGATGGACGCCTGCCAGCTCAGCTCGTCCTCCTCGCAGGCAAGTTCGATGTCGGGAAGGCGGGTCAGCAGCGCGTCGACGCCCACATCGGCGATGGCGCGGCCGATGTCCTGCCCCGGACACTCGTGGGGACCGCCGCTGAAGGCGAGGTGGGATCGGTTGCCTTGCATGTTGGCCTTGGTGTCGGGACGAACGCGCGGGTCGACATTGCCAGGCGCCATGCCCAGGATGAGGCCGTCACCCTTGCGAATGCGCTGGCCGCCCAGCTCGGTCTCCTGCTTGGCGAAGTAGCCCAGGATGGTGCTGAACGGCGGCTCGTCCCACAGGGATTGCTCGACCGCCTGGGGCACCGTCATCTGACCGCCGTTGAGCCGGGCGCGGAACCCCGGGTCAGTAAGCACCACCCGCAACACGTTGGCGAGGAGGTTGGCGGTGCTCTCGTACGCCACGATCAGGACGACGCGCAGATGCTGGCCGACCTCCTCATCGGTCAGCCGCGCCGGGTGGTTGATGAGGTGGCTGGTGAAATCGTCCTTCGGTGCAGCCCGGCGGCGGGCGGTGAGCCGCATCAGGACGTCCATGATGTACGCGTTGCTGGCGATGGCGGTCTCGGTGCCCTTGGGCAGGTCGCGGGCGGCCTGCACGATCCGGTCGTTGTATTCGTCGGGCATGCCGAGGATCTCGCACATCACCATCATCGGCAGGTGCTCGGCGAACTGGCTGACCAGGTCGGCTCTGCCCTCCTTGCAGAACTGGTTGACAAGGTGCTGGGTCGCGCGGTTGATGTGGCGGCGGATGCCCCGGTGGTCGATGGTCGACATGGCGCCGGTGACCGCGCCGCGCAGCCGCAGGTGCTCGTCGCCCTCGGCGTGGCAGCACATGGGCTGCCAGGTGAGGTGCGGACTGAGCGGGTGATCGGACTTGATGGTGCCGTCCTGCATGGCGGTCCACAACCGGGGGTCACGGGAGTACTGCGAGGGGGTGCGCAACATATGCATGTTCTCGGTGTGGCCGAGCACCACCCAGATCGGCACGTCCTCGTGGAGCAACACGGGTGCCACCGCCCCGTGCTCGGCCCGTAGTTTCTCGTACACGGCTCCCAGGTCCTCGGCCTCTGGGCCGTACAGGCGGCGCAGTCCGCCAGGGCCGATGCCCATGCCGTGGGCGGGGCAGCCGGGGGGTGGGCTGAGGGCGGTGTCGTCCGTGTCGGTCAGGGAGTGGGGGTCAGGCGTCACGATGATCGCTCCGAAACTGAGGTGGATCCGAGGTCAGAAGATCAGAAGAGTTGGTTGACGGCGTGTGGGTTGGGGGGTTTGCCGCGCTCAGACAGACGCCTTGGCCATCTCCAGCGAGTGCAGAAAGCGCATAAGCGTCATGAGCGTGTCCCGGCTGGAAGCCCGCCGCCGTGCGTCGCACTCCACGATCGGGATCTCCGGGGCCAGGTCGAGGGCCGAGCGCAGGTCCTCGATCGGGTAACGGGGGGCGTCGGGGAAGGAGTTGACGGCGATGATGAAGGGGACGCCGCGTTCCTCCAGTCGCCCTATGACGTCGAAGCTCACTTCGAGGCGCCGCGTGTCGATCAGGACGACCGCGCCCAGGGCGCCTTCGAACAGGCCGTTCCACAGGAACCAGAAGCGTTCCTGGCCGGGGGTGCCGAACAGGTACAGCACCAGCTGGTCGGTGATGCTGATGCGGCCGAAGTCCATGGCCACGGTGGTGGCCGTCTTGGAGTCGGAGCCGTAGTTGTCGTCGACGCCGATGCCGGCCTGTGTCATGGTCTCTTCGGTGGTCAGCGGTCTGATCTCGCTGACCGATCCGACCATGGTCGTCTTGCCGACGCCGAAACCGCCCACGATCACGATCTTCACCGCCGCCTGGGTGGTGTGCGGCAGGCGGTCCTCGGTCCGTGGACCCGTGATGGTGTCAGAGCTTTTGAAGTCCATGCATCACCGCTTCGAGGAGGGAACGGTCGGCGAGCGACTGGCTGATGAGCGGGTCGCGCGCCTGTACCAATTCGGCCGTCAGCAGCTCGGTGAGCAGGACGGTCACCACGCTGAACGGCAGGTTGAGGTAAGCCGAGAGCTCGGCCACGGACAGGGGGGCCTTGCAGAGGCGGAGCAGCGCCGACTGCTCCGGTGGGGCGGAGGGCGTCGGCTCGGCGCACGCCACGATTAACGTGACGAGGTCGAGGGGGGCGCGTTCGCCTCCCTGAGTCGCGCCGGTGAGCACGTAGAGCCGTTCGGGGTTCTTCCGCTCCCCCTCCTGGCCCTCCGTACCCTCCGGGCCTGTCCCGCCCTCCGTACCGGACGCGCTCCGGAGGAGAGGCTCCGGTGAGGGCTCCTGCTTGATCGGATAGCGCCGTCGGCGCTTCGGAGGAGTCATACGGTCTGCCCGTTCCGCCGGGGCGGACTGGTGAGATGTTCACCGATCCGGACGACGAGGTCGCGCATGTGGTTGCTCATGTTGCCGGGTTCGGCGACCACGTTGGCGAGGACCGCGAGGTAGGCGTTGGGGCCGGCGGCCATCAGGTAGAAGTAGCCGCCGGTGACCTCGATGATGACCATGCGCATCGTGCCGTCGCTGTCCGGGATCTCGTGCGCGACGGCGCCCGCGAGGCTCTGCAGCCCCGCGCAGGCGGCGGCGACACGGTCGGCGGCGTCGGGGTCGCCGCCGTAGCGGGCGATGCGCAGGCCGTCGGCGGAGAGCACCACGATCTGCTGGACACCCGGTACGCCGTCGGCGAGCTGCTTGAGCATCCAGTCGAAGTTGGCTCGCTGCGAGATCACTTGGGGTCCCCCTCGTCGTCGGCCTCAGCGTGGGCCGGCTGGTGGTTGGTCGCGCTGGCTACGGTCGGGTCTTCCCGGTGGCTGCCGAAGTCCGGACGGCCGTCGACGACTGTGGAGCCGGAAGGGAAGGCGGTGAAGTCGGCCGCGTCGTCCGGGTGGTCGGAGAGCGTCGTGGGGTCGTCTGGGTTCCTGGTGAAGGCCGAGGGGTCTGGGTCGCCCTTGAGGCCCTCCATGAACGCCTCAACCCACAGGCCCGGCAGCGGCTCCTCTTCTTTCTTGGCCTTCTTCGCCGACTCGGGCTCCCACAGTTTCCGGAGCTCCGGGTTGGCCTCCATCTCGGCCTCGGCGGCCCTGGAGCGGGCGTACCGCTCGCTGAGCGGGGTCTTGACCCGGCTGCGGCGCTGCGGCAGGCCGTTCTCGGTCCACTCGGTGACCTCCGGGATGTCGTCCTCCATGGAGACGGAGGCCGGGATTCGCGGTCCGGTCGTGGGGCGGCGCTTCTTGGGCGGGCGCTTGGGGCCTTCCAACGCGCCGAGCTCGATCTTGGGCGCGGCGGTGGCGCCGATGCCGTGGGCGAGGCCGACTGCGGGGTCGCCGGTGAGCATGTCGGACGGCACGACGAGAATGGCGCGGACCCCGCCGTACGCGGACTGCCTGAGCGAGATCTGCATCTTGTACGACTCACAGAGGCGCCCTACGACGGCCAGGCCGAGCCGCGGGGCCTCGCCGAGGTCGTTGAGGTCGAAGCCGGCCTGGGCGCGGGCGATCATGTTCTCGGCGCGCAGGCGGGACTCCTCGCTGAGGCTGACGCCGGCGTCCTCGATCTCGATGGCGACGCCGGTCTGCACCTCGGTCGCGGTGACGTGGACCTTGGTGTGGGGCGGCGAGTAGCGCGTGGCGTTGTCGAGGAGTTCGGCCGCGGCGTGGATGAGCGGTTCGACGGAGTTGCCGTCGACGTTGACCTTCGCGATGGAGGTCAGATCGATGCGGCGGTACTCCAGGATCCGGGACATCGCGCCGCGCAGCACGCTGTACAGCGCGACGGGCTGGGGCCACTGGCGTCCGGGCCGGCCGCCGCCGAGCACGGAGATGGAGTCGGCGAGGCGGCCGATCAGGGCGGTGCCGTGGTCGATGCGCAGGAGGTCGTCGAAGACCTCGGGGTTGCGGCCGTGGTCCTCCTCCATCTCCCGGAGTTCGTTGGCCTGCTGGTGGACGATCGCCTGAACGCGCCGGGCGATGCTGACGAACGCGCGCTGCGCGCCGTCCCGCATGGCCTCCTCGCGGTCGATGATCTCCAGGACCTGTGTCAGCAGCCTGCGCTGCGGTACGGGCAGTTCGGGGTACGGGGATTCCGGCAGGCCGAGTTGGCGAATCACCTCTGTGGGTGAAACGCCGCCGCGCAGCCGGTGGAGCACGTACGGCAGGACTTCCTTGCCGAGCCGGTCGAATTCCTCGTCGTGGGCGGCGATGCGCCGCTCTAGATACGCAGTGTGACGGGCGTGCTCGGCCCGCAGGTTACGGACGGTACGGCCACGGCGGACCACTTCTGCGGCTACCGCGACGACCAGGACCGTGGCGATGGCTCCGCACCAGCCGACGGCGATGCGGGCCGGCCCTGTCACCAGGGCGCCGGCCGCTCCGGTCGCCCCGGCCATCGCTATGGCAGGCAGCAACAGCACGCGCGCGTAGGGAAGTTCACGGCCACCGGGAGGCGATTGAACACTCACCATGTATGCCCTCTGAGACAAGTCGGCTGGGGTTGGGGGAGCTTGCTGTGGGGTACGTCTGGGAACTGTCTGGATCTTCGGTATTTTTGGGAACAAGCGCACGAATACATCCCAACTTGGTGCGCTGCGGGCGAGCTTAGTCCGACCGGATCAACGCCGTGTCATATTCGGCAAGCCTCTGAAATGCCCCTTGTGACTGGAGTACCCTCAGCCTCATTTGCACGCTGCGGATGCAATCGCACACAATGCGTCACGACGTCCAGGCGTACGAAACCCACTCACCGTGATGGGTGAACGGGCCCCTCGGAGCCCTCGGAAGCGCCCCTGCCTCAGATGCCGGCGATGCGCAGCGCCGCGTCCGCGGTGGCTTCCGCGAAGACCGAGACCGGGCGCTCGGGGTCGGAGCGGTGCACGAGGATGACGCCCTCGATGAGCCCGAAGAGCAGATCGGTCCGCAGGTCCAGCTCACTCTTGGCGAGCGCCCCGCCGGCGGCCGTAGCGGCGAGCAACTGCCGGTAGGCGTCCTTGAGTTCGGCCCGTACGGCGTGGAAGCCGGCGAAGCGCTCGGTGCGCACCTCGGGGAGGAGGTAGAGGCCGCCGAGGTTGTGCGGGCCGCCGCAGAGCAGTTCGACGTCGGTGCGGCACAGCTCCCACAGGCGGTCGCCGGCCGGGGTCGCGTCGTCGGCGAGCAGCCCGCGGGCGAATGTCAAGGAGGGGGTGACGGTGGACTCCAGCAGCTCGGCGAGCAGCTCCTCCTTGCCGGAGACGTAGTGGTACATGGACGCCTGGCGCATCCCGGCCCGCTCGGCGATGGTCCGCGTGGTGGTGGCCGCGTAGCCTCGGGTGGTGAACAACTCGGCGGCGGCGGCGAGCAGTTCGGCTCGTGGAGCGACCCCGCTGTCCGGCCGCTGCGCGGCCCGCGGCCTGCCGACCCGCCGTCCACCCGACCCGCCCGTCGTTCCCATGCGTTCGATCCTCGCATACCGACCGGTCCGGCGATCTTCGTGAGCAATCGGTAACGGGGTGGAAACACACGGGCAATTCCGGTGTCTCGCCGCCCACCTAATTTCTGTCGGGCGACAGAAATTAGGTTCCAGGACGACTGGCACCACGAACAGCACGAACAGCACGAACGCGACGAACACGAAAACGAGCAGTACGACCGCAGTACGACTTGGAGCCGGAGGACCCGCGATGGGGACATCGACCACGTACGGAGCCCGCGACCACGCCCGCGCCCAGGAGGGCGCCCGGACCGAGGCCATGCCCGTCGTCCCGGCCGCCGACTGGCCGGCGCCGCCCTGCGAGGCGGGCCATCTGGTGTGGGCCGAGACGGTGGCGGGCGGCAACTACACGCACCGCGTGCTGGCCAGGGGCACCGAGCTGCGCCTGACCGACCTGCGCGGCGACGCCTGCGCCCATCTGCTGCTCTTCGTCGCGGACCGGCCCTGGGAGCGGCTGAACGTCGCCGACACCGTCAAGGTCCAGTGGAACGCCTACCTCGGCGAGGGCCAGTTGCTCCTCTCCGACCAGGGCCGCGTCCTCGCCACCCTCGTCGCCGACACCTCCGGGCGCCACGACGCGCTGTGCGGCACCTCCACCCTCGTACGCAACACGGACCGGTACGGCGACGGCACCCCGCAGTCGCCCTCCCCCGCCGGCCGTGAACTGTTCAAGCTGGCCGCCGCCAAGAACGGCCTCCAGCCGCGCGATCTGCCGCCCTCGCTCTCCTTCTTCCAGGGCGTGGAGGTACGCGAGGACGGCTCCCTCGACTTCACCGGATCGGCCGGACCGGGCGGCAGCGTGACGCTGCGCGCCGAGCAGGACGTCACGGTGCTCATCGCGAACGTCCCGCACCCCGCCGACCCGCGCGAGGACTACGTCAGCACCCCGCTGGAGGTCCTGGCCTGGCGCGCCGGTCCGACCGCCCCCGGCGACCCGCTGTGGGAGGCCACGCCCGAGGGCCGTCGCGCGTTCCTGAACACCGCCGAATTCCTTGCCGCGAGGGGGCTCGCATGAGCACGTCCACATCCACGAGCACGACCGTCGTTCCGGCCCGCGCCGCCTGGTCGTCGGTCGTCCGCGCCGGCGAGACCCTGACCGTCACCGACCTGCACGGCAACCAGGCAGTCGACTTCCTCGTGTACGACGCCCACGACACGTCCGTGCGCTACAGCGCGCCCGACACGATCCACGCGCAGGGCGGCATCTTCCTCACGACGGGCAGTGTCCTGATGTCGAACGAGCACACGCCCCTGATGACCGTGGCCGCCGACGACGTCGGCCGGCACGACACGGTCGGCGGCGCCTGCTCCAAGGAGTCGAACACCCTGCGGTACGGCCATCACACCTGGTCGCAGCACGCGTGCGTGGACAACTTCCTCGCCGAGGGCGCCAAACACGGCCTGGGCAAAAGGGACTTGGTGTCCAACATCAACTGGTACATGAACGTGCCCGTGGAGAAGGACGGCACGCTCGGCATCGTCGACGGCCTGTCGTCACCGGGCCTCCGACTCACCCTCCGTGCCGAGTGCGACGTACTGGTCCTGGTCTCCAACTGCCCCCAGATCAACAACCCCTGCAACGGCTTCGACCCGACGGCGGTGGAGATGACCATCACCGGGACAGGTACCGAGCCGGGCGCCGGGGCAGGCACGGAATGAGCTTCGACACGCTGCTGGTCGCCAACCGGGGCGAGATCGCGGTACGGATCATCCGTACGGCACGGGAGTTGGGGCTGCGCACGGTCGCGGTCTACTCCGACCCGGACCGCTCCGCCCCGCACGTCCGGCTCGCCGACGAGGCGGTACGGCTCGGTCCGGCGCCCGCGAAGGAGTCGTATCTCGACGCCGATCTGGTGCTGGAGGCGGCCAAGGTGACGGGAGCCGGGGCGATCCATCCCGGATACGGCTTCCTGTCGGAGGACGCGGCCTTCGCGCGGCGCTGCGAGGACGCCGGGATCGTGTTCGTGGGGCCGACTCCGGAGCAACTGGAGCTGTTCGGCGCCAAGCACACGGCCCGGGCGGCGGCGGAGGCGGCGGGCGTGCCGCTGGCGCCGGGCACGGGCCTGCTGGCGTCACTGGAGGAGGCCTCGGAGCGGGCCGCCGCCATCGGCTATCCCGTGATGCTGAAGGCGACCGGCGGGGGCGGCGGTATCGGCATGTCGGCCTGCGCGTCGGCCGCCGAACTCGCCGAGGCCTGGGAGCGGGTGCAGCGCGTCGCCGCGGCCTCCTTCTCCTCGGCCGGTGTCTTCCTGGAACGGCTCGTCGAACGCGCCCGCCATGTCGAGGTCCAGGTCTTCGGCGACGGCGAGGGCCGGGTCGTGACCTTCGGCGACCGTGACTGCTCGCTCCAGCGCCGCAACCAGAAGGTGGTGGAGGAGGCCCCGGCACCCGGCCTTCCGGCCCACGTCCGGACCCAACTGACCGACTCCGCCCGCGATTTGTGCGCATCGGTCGGCTACCGCTCGGCCGGAACGGTGGAGTTCGTGTACGACGCCGCCCGCGAGGAGGCGTACTTCCTGGAGGTCAACACCCGGCTCCAGGTGGAACATCCGGTCACGGAGGAGATCTACGACGTCGACCTCGTCGCCTGGATGCTGCGGCTGGCGCGCGGTGAGCGGGACGTCGTACGGGACCCGGGCACCCCTCGCGGTCACGCCGTCGAGGCGCGGGTCTACGCCGAGGACCCGTCCCGCGAACACCGGCCCAGCGCGGGCCTGTTGACGCGGGTGGAGTTCCCGGGCGGGGTGCGCGTCGACGGCTGGGTGGAAACAGGGACGGAGGTGACCACCTCGTACGACCCGATGCTGGCGAAGGTCATCGCGTACGGCTCCGACCGGGCGCACGCGCTGCGCCGACTGGACGAGGCACTGGCCCGCACCCGGGTCGACGGCATCGAGACGAACCTGGGGCTGGTACGAGCGGCACTCACGGACCACGACTTCCGCACGGCGACACACTCGACGGCGACCCTGGCGACGGTGAGTGACCCGACCGCGCGTGTCGAGGTGGTCTCCGGCGGAACACTGACCACGGTCCAGGACTGGCCGGGCCGCACCGGCTACTGGCAGGTGGGCGTCCCGCCGTGCGGCCCGATGGACGACCGTTCGTTCCGGCTCGGCAACCGGGCCCTGGGCAACGACGAGGGCGCCCCCGGCCTCGAATGCACCCTCCAGGGCCCGACGTTGAGGTTCACCCACCCCACGACCATCTGCGTGACCGGTGCTCCGGCGCCAATCACCCTGGACGGCACGCCGGTCGCGCAGTGGGAGCCGGTGACGGTACCGGCGGGCGGCGTACTGGCGATCGGCGCCCCGACCGCACAGGGCCTGCGGACGTACGTGCTGTTCGCGGGCGGCGGCCTGGACGTGCCGCCGTTCCTCGGCAGTGCGGCCACCTTCACGCTGGGCAGGTTCGGCGGGCATGGGGGGCGGGCGCTGCGCACGGGGGATGTCCTGCACGGCGGGACGATGACGGAGTCGGGGGCCCCGGTTCCCCCCGCCGACCGCCCGGAGTTCGCGTCCCCCTGGCACATCGGGGCAGTCGAAGGCCCGCACGCGGCACCGGAGTTCTTCACCGAGGAGGACATCCACGACTTCTACGCGGCCGACTGGAAGGTCCACTTCAACTCGGCCCGCACGGGCGTACGGCTGGTCGGCCCCAAACCCCGCTGGGCGCGCACCGACGGTGGTGAGGCGGGCCTGCACCCGTCCAACATCCACGACACGCCGTACTCGGTCGGCGCCGTCGACTACACGGGCGACATGCCGGTCCTGCTGGGTCCGGACGGCCCCTCGCTGGGCGGCTTCGTCTGCCCGGCGACGATCATCAGCACGGAACGCTGGAAACTGGGCCAGCTGCGCCCTGGCGACACGGTGCGCTTCGCCCCGGTGGACACAACAGGGGCACGACGGGCGGCAATTGTCGACGGCGGGGTACTGGCCCGGGACGGCGACATCACGTACCGCCGCAGCGGCGACGACAACCTGCTGGTCGAATTCGGGCCGATGCAGCTTGACTTGGCGCTTCGGATGCGCGTCCACGCGCTGATGGAGGCGGTGACGGAGCTGGACCCGGAGGGCGTGACGGACCTGACACCGGGCATCCGCTCACTCCAGATCCAGGCGAACCCGGCCGTCCTCCCCCAGTCCGAACTCCTGTCAGTCGTACGGGAGATCGCGACGAACATGCCCCCGGCGGACCGCCTGACGGTCCCCTCCCGCACGGTCCATCTGCCCCTCTCCTGGGACGACCCGGCGACGCGTGAGGCGATCGCCCGCTACATGGCGGGAGTTCGCGACGACGCACCCTGGTGCCCGTGGAACATCGAGTTCATCCGCCGGGTGAACGGCCTCGCCTCGGTGGACGACGTGTACCGCACGGTCTTCGAGGCGGAGTACCTCGTACTGGGCCTGGGGGACGTCTACTTGGGCGCACCCGTCGCCACCCCCCTGGACCCCCGCCACCGCCTGGTGACGACGAAGTACAACCCGGCCCGCACCTGGACGGCGGAGAACTCGGTCGGCATCGGCGGCGCGTACCTCTGCATCTACGGCATGGAGGGCCCGGGTGGTTATCAGTTCGTCGGGCGTACGACGCAGGTGTGGTCGGGGTGGCAGCAACGCGGCGCGTTCGAGCCGGGGTCGCCGTGGCTGCTGCGGTTCTTCGACCGCATCAAGTGGTACGCCGTCGAGCCGGACGAACTCCTGGAACTGCGGGCCGACATCACCTCGGGGCGGTTCGTGCCGCGCATCGAGGAGGGTGTCTTCTCGCTGGCGGAGTACGAGGGTTTCCTGGCGGAGAACGCGGACTCGATCGCGGAGTTCCGCTCCCGCCAGGGCGCGGCCTTCTCGACGGAGCGGGATGCGTGGGAGGCGGCGGGCGAGTTCACCCGGGCGGAGGCGGACAGGGGCCCCGCGGCTCCCTCTCCCGAGGTGACGGTCCCGGCCGGGGGCCACTTGGTCGAGGCCGAATTCGCCGCGTCGGTATGGCAGTTGAACGTGTCGGCGGGGGACGAGGTGACGGCGGGGCAGCCGTTGCTGGCGTTGGAGGCGATGAAGATGGAGTCCCGGATACATGCCCCGGTGGCGGGGGTGGTCCACGAGATCCTGACGAGGCCGGGGGCACAGGTGGAGGCGGGGACGGCGTTGCTGATCCTTACGCCGATCACCTGAGGCACGCGGCCACCCCCGATTTTCCTCGCCCCCGCCGCCCCTACCCATTCCCGTCCCCTGGGGGCTGCGCCCCCAGACCCCCGCTATCGCGCTGAACGCGCTCGTCCTCAAACGCCGGACAGGCTGGATGGTGCCGGCCGGAGCTTGACGGTGTCGCGCGGGCTTGATCTTTCAGCACCGGCCCGGGCATTTCAGCCCGTCCGGCGTTTGAGGACAAGGCCCGTTCAGGGCCGTTGGGGGGGTCTGGGGGCGCAGCCCCCAGGGGACGGGAATGGGTAGGGGCGGCGGGGGCGAAACAAACCCCACATCAACCCACCACAACCAAGGAGCACCCGCATGTCGACCCTGACCCGAGTCCGTATGGCCTACGCCCGTATCGACGCCGTGGACCGCCCCGAGGTCTGGATCGACCTACGCCCCCAGGCCGAGGTCGAGGCAGAGGCCAGCGCCATCGACGCCCGCCTCGCCGCAGGCGAACCCCTCCCCCTGGCCGGCAAACTCTTCGCCGCCAAGGGCAACATCGACGTCGAGGGCCTCCCCACCACCGCCGGCTGCCCCGCCTACGCCTACCACCCCGAAACCGACGCCCCCGTCATCGCCCGCCTACGAAACGCCGGCGCCATCGTCCTCGGCACCACCAACCTCGACCAGTTCGCCACCGGCCTGGTCGGCACCCGCTCCCCCTACGGCCCCGTCCGCAACGCCCACGACCCCACCCGCATCAGCGGCGGCTCCAGCTCCGGCTCGGCCACAGCGGTAGCGCTCGGCATCGTCGACTTCGCCCTCGGCACCGACACCGCCGGCTCCGGCCGCGTCCCCGCCGCGTTCAACGGCATCGTCGGCCTCAAGCCCACCCGAGGCTTGGTCCCCACCACCGGCGTCGTCCCGGCCTGCGCCTCCCTCGACTGCGTGACCGTCTTCGCCCGGACACTCCCGGAGGCCGAGCAGGCACTCGCACACATGTCGTCCCCGCCCGACCGCGATCTCCCGCCCCTCCCCCAGCGCGCCCCGGGCCCGTGGCGCGTCGCCGTCCCGCCGCTCGACCAGCTCGGCGAACTGGACCCGGGCTGGGCACAGGCGTACGAGGCCGCCGTGGCCCAACTCCGATCCGCAGGCGTTTCCGTCCGCACGCTCGACCTCACCCCCTTCACCGAGGCCGCCGCGATGCTGTACCAGGGCGCGTTCGTCGCCGAGCGCTACACAGCGGTGGGTGCCTTTGTCGACAAGTTGCTCCCCGAGGGAGGGGAGGCCGCCGCGAGCCTCGACCCCACCGTCGCCGGCATCATCACCCGCGCCCGCGACATCCCCGCCCACCAGCTCTACGCCGACCAGGAACGTCTCGCCGCCCTGCGCACCCACGCCCTCGCCGAACTGGCCGACGCCGACGCCCTGTTGCTTCCCACGGCCCCCGGTCACCCGACCCTCGCCGAGGTCGCCGCCGACCCGCTGGGCGCCAACGCCCGCCTGGGCCGTTTCACGAACTCCACCAACCTCTTCGACCTGGCCGCGGTCGCCGTACCGGCAGGCGAGGTGAACGGTCTCCCCTTCGGCGTGATGCTGATCGGCCCGGCGTTCACCGACGAACGGCTCGCCACGATGGCCCGTCTGCTCCAGCCCGAGGCCCGCCTCACGGTGGTCGGCGCGCATCTCTCGGGCCAGCCGCTCAACCCCCAACTCCTCGCCCTGGGCGCCCGGTTGGAACGTACGACCACGACGGCCCCCGTCTACCGGCTGCACGCCCTCGCCACCACCCCGCCCAAGCCGGGCCTGGTCCACGTCGGCGCAACAGGGACCGGCGGTGCCGCCATCGAGGCCGAGGTGTGGCGCCTCCCCGCCGAGGGCCTCGGCCGCTTCCTCGCCGCCCTCCCCCGCCCGATGACCCTGGGCCGCGTCGAACTCGCCGACGGCACCCACGTACCCGGCTTCCTGTGCGAACCGGCCGCCCTCGAAGGCGCCGACGACATCACGACGTACGGCGGCTGGCGTGCGTTCCTGAACGACCGCTCCTGAAGCGGCAGTTGCCGACCGGGGCACCGGGCACCCCAACTTCCCGACCGCAACCAGCGCTTAAGCACCCCCCGTCACTGTCAGAGCCCCGTCACCGACTCGGGAGGGGCAGTCCGATGGCAGCAAGGCCCACACAACAGCCGCCTACGACAGGGCGAGCGGACGACGGGGGTGGGGGGAGGTGGGGCCGGGCCATAGCGGCCCGGCCCCGGCTGCTGCTCCTCGTCGTGCTCGCCCTCACCGCCTGTGCGGCCGTGCTCGGCGGCGGGGTGGCGGACCGGCTGAGCAGCGGGGGTTCGCAGATCCCGGGGGCGGAGTCGACGTACGCCACCCGGGTGCTGGAGCAGCGCTGGCCCGCCTCGCAGCCGAACCTGCTGCTGATGGTGTCGGCGCGCGCTGCGACGGGAGGCGTCGACAATCCCCAAGTGGTCACCGAAGCCCGCGACTTGGCGCGTCGGCTCGGCGCCGAGCAGGCGGTCGGCGGGGTCGTGTCGTACTGGGACGGCCAGGAACCGGCACTGCGCGCCCGCGACGGTGACGAGGCGCTGATCACCGCGCGCATCGCCGGTGACGAGGACGCCGTCGATGCCGTACTGGAGCGGGTGCGGCTGTCGTACGAGGGCAGGCGGGGGCCGGTCGACGTGCGGTTCGGTGGTCCCGCCGCCGTGCGCAACGCCTCGCAGGAGGTGATCGCCGAGGATCTGGTCCGGGCGGAGATGATCGCGCTGCCGGTCACCCTCGTACTGCTCGTCTTCGTGTTCGGGAGCGCGGTAGCCGCACTGCTGCCGCTGCTCGTCGGGATCATGGCGATCCTCGGTACGAACGCCGTGCTGCGCGTGCTCACCGAGTTCACCGATGTGTCGGTCTACGCGCAGAATCTCACCACGGCCCTCGGGCTCGGACTCGCCATCGACTACGCCCTGTTCATCGTGCGCCGCTACCGCGAGGAGCTGGCGGCGGGCGCCGATCCCCGCGCCGCCGTGGCCACCACACTGCGCACGGCCGGGCGTACCGTCCTCTTCTCGGCGCTGACCGTCGCCGTGTCGCTGGCGTCGATGTTCGTCTTCGAGCAGTACTTCCTGCGGTCGTTCGCGTACGCGGGCATCGCGGTCGTCCTCATCGCGGCGGCGGCCTCGCTGATCGCGCTCCCCGCCCTGCTGGTGGTCCTCGGCCGCCGCGTCGACGCCCTCGACGTACACCGGTTGCTGCCCCGGCGCGGGACATCGAGGCCGAAGCGCGAGCCGGGTGCCGGGTGGGCGGCGCTCGCCCGGCTCGTCATGCGGCGCGCGCCGATCTTCGCGGTCGGCACGGCAGTTGTACTCATCGCGCTCGGACTGCCGTTCAAGGACGTGCGGTTCGGCACGGCCGACGACCGTCAGCTGCCGTCCTCGACCCCGGCGCACCTCGTCCAGCAGCAGATCCGCGAGGAGTTCCCCGGCAGTCCGGGCGGCGTCCTCGCGGTGCTCGCTCAGGGGCCAGGGGTGGATGGGGCCTCGCTCGCGGACTTCAGCCGCAGCGTCTCCCAACTCCCGGACGTCGTACGGGTGTCCGGTCCCGCCGGTCTCTACACGGGCGGCGAGCGCGTGCGCGCGGCGACGCCCGCCGAGGCGGCTCAGACCGGCACCGACGGAAGCGCCTACGTCACCGTGCTGCCCAAGGGCGAGGCCACCTCGGCAAGTTCACTCGAACTAGTGACTGACATTCGGTCAATTCCCGTTCCGTTCCAGGCTTCCGTCACCGGAGCCGCCGCCGTGCTCGCCGACACCCAGCACGGAACGGCCGAGCGGCTGCCCTGGGCGCTCGGTGTGATCGCGGTGACGACACTGCTGCTGGTGTTCCTGCTCACCGGCAGTCTGCTGCTGCCGCTCCAGGCCGTCGTGGTCAACGCGCTGAGCCTGACGGCCATGTTCGGAGCGGTCGTCTGGGTCTTCCAGGAGGGCCATCTGTCGGGGCTGCTCGGGTTCACCCCGACCGGGGACATCGAGACCGCGTTGCCGGTGCTGATGTTCTGCGTGGCCTTCGGGCTGTCCATGGACTACGGCGTCTTCCTGGTCTCCAGGATCCAGGAGGAGTACGAGCGCGGCGGCGACCATCGCGCGGCCGTGGAGTTCGGCATCCGGCGCACCGGCGGGCTGATCACGGCCGCTGCGGTGATTCTCGGCTTCGTGATGGTGGCGATCGGCACCTCCCGGGTGACCAACATCAAGATGCTCGGCCTGGGGGTCGGACTCGCCGTGCTGATGGACGCGATGGTGGTGCGCGGTCTGCTCGTACCGGCGGTACTGCGGCTGACCGGCCGCGCCACCTGGTGGGCGCCCGGGCCGCTGCGTCGACTGCACCGCCGTATCGGCTTCTCCGAGACGGCCGCCGGAACAACCCGGGTAATAGATATCTCTACGGCCGACAACACGAACCAGCAGTCAACTCCCGCTGCGGACGCTCCGGTTGAGGCGCAGGAGACCAACGAGTCGCTCATCGGTTCGCATCGCGCGGAGCGCACCTAGCGTCGGATGTGGCTGCTTTGCGGTGTCCGTCGCCGCGCGCAATCGAATCGGTCATAAGGGATGGATAGACTCCCGGAATCGTGGACGTGCACTTCCGACGTCCGCGTTATTCCGGGGGGAATGTTGATACGGATCCTGCTGGCCGAGGACGTTTCCATGGTCCGGGGCGCGCTGGTCGCCCTGCTCAATCTGGAACCCGATCTGGACGTCGTGGCGGAGGTGGGGGCCGGCGATGCCATCGTCGGCGCCGCCCTCGCCGCCAGGCCCGATGTGGCGGTCATCGACGTCCACCTGCCCCGCCTCGACGGGATCAGCGCCGCCGCGCTGCTCCAGGAGGCGTTGCCCGAGTGCCGTACGGTCATCATCACCAGCCTGGGCAAGCCGGGCACCCTGCGCCGGGCCCTGAACAACAAGGTCACCGGCTTCGTCCTGAAGGACGCACCGGCGGTACGGCTGGCCCAGGTCGTCCGCCAAGCGGCGGCCGGGGAGCGGGTGTTCGACAGAGAACTCGCCCTGGCCGCCTTCGACAGCGGCGAGAGCCCGCTCACGGACCGGGAGACGGAGATCCTCCAACAGGCGGCCGGTGGGGCGGGAGCCACGGAGATCGCGGCCGGGCTCCATCTGTCGGTGGGGACGGTCCGGAACTATCTGACGTCGATCGTCGGAAAGCTGGGCGCACGCAACCGGCTGGACGCGGTACGGATCGCGGAGGACGCGGGCTGGTTATGACGCGTCGTCAATAATGCCGCCCACCAGGCGTGTTCACCTGAGCCCCTACCTATGCATGTTCACCCGGGTCGACGGTCGGCTCCGAGGGCGCCTCGGCGGTCACGCGGTACCAGCCGCGTTCGTCGGTGTCCACGGTCAGCCGGCCGCCCACCGCGGCCAGCCGCTCGGCGAGATTGCCGAGGCCGCCGGGCCGCCGTCCGCCCCGCGCGTCCCGCCCGCCCCGGACGCCGTCGTTGGCGAGGGTGAACCGGATGAACCCGGTACCCAGGTCCCGTACTTCGATCCGGCACTGGGTGGCATCGCTGTGCCGGATCAGATTGGTGACCCCTTCGCGCAGCACGGTCGCGAGGACGGAGCCCACGGCGCCCGGCACCTCGCTGCGCACATCGACACTCGCCCGGATGTCCGCGGCGGCGAGGAGGGAGCGCGCGGACTCGGCCTCGACGGTGAAGGACAGTTCGCGGTAGCCGCGGGCGACCGTACGGACGTCGGCGAGGGCCTGCTGGGCCACGTCCCGGGCGCTGTCCAACTCCGCGAGCGCACGCTCCGGTTCGCCCCGCACCAGCCGGTGGGCGAGGTCGGTCTTGAGCGCTATGGCGGAGAGGCTGTACCCGAGGAGGTCATGCAGATCGCGGGCGAACCGGCGCCGCTCCTGCGCGACGGCCCGCCAGGCCAGTTCCTCGCGCTCCCCGTGGGCCCGTACGGCGAGATCGGCGAGCCGGGTGATCCCGTACACGGCGAGACCGACAGCCACCGTGGCCGCGCAGCTCAACGTCCAGTCCCGCCACGCCTGTTGAAGCACCACACCACTGACGCCCGCACCACCGACGGCGACCAGTCCGCCCAGTGCCCGACCGACCGCACCTTCGACCACCAGTGGCACGGATCCGGCGAAAAGGCCGAACATTCCCGGCCAGCCGAAGCCGAAGGCGAGGAGCGGCAGCAGAGCGAGCCCTCCCTGGAGGGCCAAGGCCGGGACTCCGAACCGGTCGCGTAAGGACCGCAGTTGCGGTGCGGAGTGCACCAACTGGATTCCGTACGAGGCGAACAGGGCGGTGAGCGCGACCGCGCCGGCGACGGTACCGGGGCGCCGGGCCACGACGGCGAGCACGCCCATGGGAAGCAGACCGCTCGTCGCGAGCAGAACCACCCTGCCCGCGACACGCGGTACTCGCAGACCGGCCGGACCCTCGGTCGAGGCTGATTCCGGCTGGTCAGCCGCATCCGACATCGGCCCACCCCCAGACGGGGATGCTAGGCGCCACCGGGTCCCGTCAGCGGAGAGGCCCTGAACAACCACACAGTGTGATGAATTCATGGAGCAGTCGTGTCTGGATCACTTCTCTTCCGTCCAGTCAGTCTGGGAGGGTCTGTACAGGGACGTAAGCGACACATAAACAGCGACAGACAAGCAGCGCGTGAGCCGTTGGGAGCAAGGAGCCGGATCCACGAGGCACAAGAGGCAGAGGTGACGGACGTTGGAGATCTCCGTACTCGGGCCGCTCACGGCACGGCTGGGCCAGACCTCCGTGGTGCCGAGCGCGGCCAAACCACGCCAGGTCCTGGCCCTGCTGGCCCTCAACTCGGGCCGGGAGGTGAGCGTTTCGGCCCTGGCGGACGAGCTGTGGGGCGACGGCCCGCCACGCAGCGCCGCCGCGACCCTGCACACCTACGTCAAGCAACTGCGCCGCATGATCCAGGCCGCGCTGGGCCCCGCACCGGACCGCGGCCCCCGGGAGGTGCTCGGCCGACGGCACACCGGTTACGTACTCGACGCACCCCCGGACGGCACGGACGCGGCCCGCTTCGAACAGCTCGCCCGGCGGGGCCGGACAGCACTGGAGGCCGGGGACTCCGCCGAAGCCTCCCAACTCCTGGAGCGGGCCCTGTTGTTGTGGCGCGGACCGGCGCTCGCCGATGTGACACCGGGCCGGGTGCTGGGGGCCGAGGTACTGCGGCTGGAAGAGCTGCGGCTGACCGCCGTGGAGGACCGGATAGGCGCCGACCTGCGACTCGGCCGCCACGGCACCCTCCTCGGCGAACTCACCGGCCTCACCGCCCGGTTCCCGCTGCACGAACGCCTGCACGGCCAGCTGATGGTGGCCCTGTACCGCAGCGGCCGGACCTGGCAGGCCCTGGAGGTCTACGGCCGGCTGCGCACCGCCTGTGTCACGGACCTGGGCCTGGAGCCGTCCCCCCAACTCCAGCGTCTGCACCGGGCGTTGCTCGCGGGCGACCCGGCACTGGAACCGCCGGTCGTCGGGGAGGCCGGCGGTCTGTCGGCGGCGACCCTGTTCGTCGACCACGGCACGATCCGGTGACCCCGCCGACGCCGCCGACGCCATGGACACAGGGACCGCCTGGACCGCCTGTGTCACTTGGACCGCTCAGGCCTCCTGCACCGCCCGGGCCGCCTGGGCCCCCGCAAGCGCTGGATGCGCAGACCCTCCGGTTGCTCTGTCTGCCGTACGCCGGGGCCGGCGGTTCGGTGTACGCACGCTGGCAGCAGGGCCTGCGGGAGCGCGGCTGCTCGGTGGAGGTGATCCCGGTGCGGCTGCCCGGCCGGGAGGGACGGGCGGGTGAACCCCGGTTCACTCGACTGGCCCCGCTGGTCCGGACGTTGGACGCGGAACTCGACCCGCTCCTCGACCAGCCGGACCCGTATCTGGTGTACGGGCACAGCATGGGTGCGCTGCTCGGCTACGCCCTCACCCTGCGCCGCCAGTCCCGGGGCGCCCACCTGCCCCGGGCCCTGCTCCTCGGCGCCTACCGGGCACCGCATCTGCCCGCGCCGCGCATCGCCGAACCGGACACCCCGGACGCCGAGTTGGCCGCCGCACTGGCCCGACTCGGCGGCCTGCCCGCTCCGCTGCTCGACCACCCGGAGTGGCTGCGGGTGCTGCTGCCGGTCGTTCGGGACGACCTGAGCGTGTGCATGGATGCCAATTCCCCCCGCACGTCGTGGACTTCGCCGGTGCGGGTGCCGCTGCACCTCTTCGCCGGGGAGCGGGACTCCTTGGTCGGCGTCCGCGAGATGGTCGCCTGGCGCCGGCTCGCGGGGCGGGGCTGCGAGGTACGGACGCTGCCTGGCGGGCACTTCTTCGTGCGCTCGCACGAGGACCAGGTCCTTGATGAAGTGGCGTGCCTGGTACGGCGTTACGGTGGCGGCCTCACGCATCTGGGAGCGGGGACGGGCGGCTCGTCGCAGGCGTCCTGAGGTGGCTGTCGGCCGTCCGTGCGCGGGTCGCCCGCAGCAGCCCGAGCGTGGTCATGCCGCTGAGCGCACCCAGCGGAAGGTTCATCCAGAACGCCCAGTGCCACTCGCCGACCGGCAGCCGATCCCCGATCACCAGTCCGGCGAAGACCCCCGCGACGATCACGGCACCCCACCCGAACTGGGCCAACTCTCGCTCGCCACGCACCGGAAGCACCCGCGCCACCAGCACCAGCGCGACAGCGGTGAGCGCGGCGGCGCCCGCACCCTGCACTCCGCGCAGCACCAGGAAGGCCACCGGCGTGGTGATCAGCCGGGCTCCGATCACGACCGACGGCTGGACGAACATCCACAGCCCGGCGAGCAGTACGAGAAACGGCCCGCCGAACGGCCCGATCCGCCCGCACAGCCACCGCAACGGCAGCAACAGCCCACCCAGGGCGAGGAGATAGACGACGACCGCCCAGGGCAGCGCGGTGCCGGACAGGCCCATGGCGGTGCGCAGGGCGGGCCCGAGGGTGGCGACGCAGGCGTCGGCGGCGGCGACCAGGAACTGGTTCAGGGCGAGGGCGCAGAGGAGGACGATCCGGGTCCGCCCGTGGGCCAGCGGACTCGGCGGCTCGGCCCCAAGTCCCGGCGACAGCACGCCCGTAGACCTCGCCCTCATGTACCGGCCTGCACCTTCGCCACCCGCTCGCCCGGCGCCTGCAACTGGAAGTACGCACCCGCGAGCACCTTCCGGGTCAGCCACGGACTGCTGCTCACCACGCGGTAGAGGGTCCGCCGCCAGGCCGAGCCCAGCGCCCCGTCGAGGGTGAACAGCCGTTCCTGGCGCAGCTGGAGGGCCCTGGACCGGGCGACGGACGCCTCCCGCTCCCGCTGGAACGCCTCGGTGGCCGCGAGCAGGGGAACCGCCGATCCGGGTCCGCCGTCCCCCAACGCCCGTTCGACCAGCGGAGCGAGCGTCACCGCGTCGATGATCGCGTGGTTGACGCCCTGCCCGAGGATCGGCGTGAGGGTGTGGGCGGCGTCGCCGATGAGCGTCAGCCCTGGCATCGACCAGCGCGGGACGACCGTCGTGAAGATGTCCAGCATCGAGGTGTCCGACCAGCTGTGCACCGACTCCCGTACGGCCTTCGACAGTTCGGGCGCCAGCAGGTCGAGCCGTTCGTACAGCGCGGGCAACCCCTGCGCCCGCATCTTTCGCAGCCCGCCCTTGGGGATGTTGAAGCCGACGCGGACGCTGTCGGGCCGGGTCGGGATGAACAGCCCGTGCTGATCACCCCGGATGCGCACCCGGTACGTACGGTCGTCCCAATCCCCGTACGGAAACGGCAACTTGAGCCAGATGACGTCCCGTTCCAGCGGGACCTTCCGGTAGGTGAGCCCGGACATCTCGCGGACCTTGCTGAACCGCCCGTCGGCGGCGACCGTGAGTGCCGCCCGGATCTCCGTCTCTCCGTCGGGGGTCCGGGCCCGAACCCCGGTGACCGTGCCCTCGGCGTCGCGCAGGAGGGCGGTCGCGGTGGCCCCCTGAACGAGCCGGAAACAGGGGTGTGCGGCGCCCGCCTCGGCCAGGGCGGCGAGCAGCGTCGGCTGCGGCAGCTCGACCGGGAAGGGATGCGGGTAGCGGAAGTCGGCGAACTCGGCCTGGAACACGGTGTGTCCGGAGTCGTCGATCTCCATCCGGTGCATCTGTACGTACGTGCCGTCCAGCCGGTCGAGCAGTCCGAGCCGGTCCAGCAGCCAGACGGAGTCCGGAGACACCGACTCGCCCCGGAAAGAGCGGTTGAAGTGGGCGCTCGCCTCCAGCACGACCACGGGGACGTTCCGCCGGGCCAGTTCGACGGCGAGGGTGAGCCCGGCCGGCCCGCCGCCGACCACGCACACGGACGTCTGGATCCGTTGGGGTGTCTGGGTCATCTGGGTCGGCTGGATCGTCATGGAACTCCCCCAAGCAAGCGGCTGCGGAGCTTCTGGTCGGGCAGACTCCCGGTTTCGCAGCCCGGCCTTAAGCCGGTCTTGGGCGGGTCTTGCACAAGTACGACTTAAGGCCGGGTCCGCAGGCTCCCGGCCATGACCACCGACCCATTCGACCGTCTGCGCTCGCTGCGGCGGTACGCACCCGAGGTGCCCGCGCTCCTCGCGGAACTCGCCGCGGGCCCCGACCCGTTCGGCGCTCTCCAGTCGGCCGGCCGCATCCTCACCCGCCTCGAACCGGCGCACGGTGCCGCGCCCCACGACGAGGACCGGGTCACCGTCACGATCTCCGGCAGCGGCACCTTGGACGGCCTCGCCGCCTCCCTCACCGCCGAGTTCGCCCGCCACGGACTCCAACTCGACGGCGCCACCGGAGACTTCGGCGCCTGGGAACGCGACCTCCTCGACACCGGCAGCGCGCTCTACGCACCGACGACCGCGCTCTCCCTCTGTGTCCTGGACGCCTCGGTCCTCTTCGACCCCTTGCCCCTCCCCTGGACGGTCGCCGACGCGGCCTCGGCCGCCGCCGATCTGCTCGCCCGCCTGGACTCGCTCGCCGCCCGCCACGGCGACCACGCGTCCGGACTGCTGATCCTGAACACTCTTCCGCTGCTCCACACGCACACCCACCAGCTCGTGGATCTGCGCGCCCGTGCCGAACTAGGCGCGCTGTGGCGGGAGTTCAACGCGGGCGTGCTCCGTCTGGCGCTCCGGCACCCGCGTACCCAGGTGGTCGACCTCGACCCGCTCGTCGCCGCCGGCGGCCCGGTGCGAGACGCCCGGCTGGCTGCGTACGCCAAGGCCCGGCTGGGTGCCGAGCTGCTCGCCCGGTACGCCCGCGAGGTCGGCCATCTGGCCCGTGCCCTGCGTGGCCGGACACGGAAGGTGCTGGTCCTGGACGCCGACCAGACCCTCTGGGACGGGGTCCTCGGCGATGTCGGCCCGGAGGGGATCACGGCGGCCGGGACGATCCGCGGGGAGGTCTTCGGCGACTTCCAGCGGGTGGTCCGGCAACTGGCCGCGCAGGGTGTCCTGCTCGCCGTATGTTCGAAGAACGACCCGGCGCCGTTGCTGACCGTGCTGCGGGAGCACCCGGACATGGTGCTGCGCGAGCCGGATTTCGTTCGGGTGCAGGCGAGTTGGGACCCGAAGGACGCGGGGCTGCGGGAGATCGCGGACCGGCTGAACCTGGGGACCGACAGCCTGGTCCTCGCCGACGACTCGGCGTTCGAGCGCGGCCAGGTGGCCGGCGCCCTGCCCGCTGTGGCACTCGTCCCGCTGGACGACGAGCCCGCGCTGCACGCCGAACGCCTCCTCGCCGACGGCTGGTTCGACGTACCGGAGCTGACCGACACCGATCTGCGGCGGGCCGCCCAGTACCACAGCGAGGGCGACCGGCAGCGGCTGCGGGAAGCCGCGCAGTCGTACGAGGAGTACCTCGCGCAGCTCGGTGTGGTCGTCGAACTCGGCCCGCTGCGAACCGATCAGCTCGCCCGCACGGCCCAACTCACCCAGCGCACCAACCAGTTCAACCTCACCACCCGCCGGATGTCGGCCCCGGAGGTACGGGAGTACGCCGACGCGCCCGGCAGGCTGGTCCTGACGGTCGGGGCGCGCGACAAGTTCGGTGACAACGGCCTGGTCGGCGCGGTGTTCGTCCGCCGCGATCCGGCGACCGGCTGGCACCTCGAGAACGCCCTGCTGAGCTGCCGGGTCTTCGGCCGGGGCGTCGAACAGGCCGTGTTCGCCGCCCTGTTGGAAGGGGCCAGGGAGGCGGGCGCCCCGGCCGTGTTCGGCCGCTATCGGCCGTCGGCGAGGAACGGCAGGGTCCGGGAGCTGTATCCCACGCTCGGCTTCGAGACGGCGGACGAGGCGGGGACGGATGGGCCGGACGGGACGACCGCCGTCTTCCGGCACCCGCTTCTCGTCCTGCCCGAGGTCCCGGCACATATCACGCTGAGGGGGACGATCTGATGAGCAGCAGGACCACTCCGGGGAACGGGACGAGGGACACCTTCACCGGTGTCCTCCTGGAGAACACCGCCGCCCAGGCGCACCGGGACGCGCTGGTCTATCTGCGCGACGACACGGCGGGCTCGCCGCCCGTGCGTGTCACCTACGCCCAACTCGACACCCGCGCCCGCCGCATCGCGGCCTGGCTGTGCGCACAGGACGCCGTCGGCCGCCAGGTGCTGCTGCTCCACCCGCCGGGCACCGGGTTCGTCGCGGCCTTCCTCGGCTGTCTGTACGCCGGTGCGGTGGCCGTGCCCGCGCCGCTGCCCACCGACCAGGGCCGTCAACTCGCCCGTGTCTCCGCCATCTTGCGGGACGCGGAGGCGATGGCGGTGCTGACGGCGCCGGAACTCGCGCCCGCGCTGGAGGCCTGGCTGCTGGCCGAGGGGATGACGCACGTCCGCTGTCTCGGTACGGACGGCGACGGCGACTTCGCGGACCCGTCGGACTGGCGTGCGCCGGACATACGCCCGCACGACCTGGCCTTCCTCCAGTACACGTCGGGTTCGACCAGCGAGCCCAAGGGCGTGATGGTCACGCACGCCAACCTGCTTGCCAACGAGGCGGCCATCCAGGCCTGGACGGGCACCGGCCCGGACACGATCGGCGGCGGCTGGCTGCCGCACTACCACGACCTCGGGCTGATCGGACACATCCTGCAACCGCTCTACGCGGGCGGCACAGCCGTGCTGATGTCACCGACTGCGTTCCTCAAACGCCCTTACCGCTGGCTGAAGATGATCGACGAGTACCGGCTGACCGGCAGCGGCGGGCCCAACTTCGCCTTCGACCTGTGCGTACGCCGGGTCACCGACGAGCAGTTGGCGGGGCTGGACCTGTCCGGCTGGCGGGTCGCGCCGAACGGCGCCGAACCCATCCGCGCCGACACCCTGCACGCCTTCGCCGAACGCTTCGCCCCCGCCGGGTTCCGTCCGGAGACCTTCTTCCCCTGCTACGGCATGGCGGAGACGACCCTCCTGGTGACCGGCTCGACCCCTGAACTCCCGCCCGCCGTCAGGACGGTGGACGCAGCGGCCCTGGAACGCGGCGAGCTGTCCGACCCGGTCGCGGACGCCCCCGTACGCACTCTCGCGGGCAGCGGCACCGTACGCGACAGCGAGATCCGTATCGCCGACCCGGTCACCGGGGCAAGCCGTCCCCCGGGCACGGTGGGCGAGATCTGGGTGCGCGGCCCGAGCGTCACCCCCGGCTACTTCCACAACTCCCGTGCCTCCTCGGAGAGTTATCTGCCGGGCGGCTGGCTGCGCACCGGCGACCTCGGTGTCCTCGACGGCGACGAACTGTTCGTCACCGGCCGCCTGAAGGAGGTCATCATCCTCGCCGGGCGCAACCTCTACCCGCACGACGTGGAACGCACGGTCCAGACCGCCGACCGCGCGCTCACCGCGGGGGCGGGCGCCGCGTTCGCCGTACAGAGCGACCTCGGCGAGCATCTCGTGATCGTCCAGGAGGTACGGGCGGCCGCCGTCCCCGGCGGCGATCTGCGCGCGGTGGCAACGGCCGCGCAGCAGCTGATTGGGCGTCACCTCGCGGTCCCGGCGGGCAATGTGGTGTTGGTCAAGCCGGGCACGGTACGCCGGACGACCAGCGGCAAGGTCCAACGCACGCTCATGCGGCGGCTGTTCCTCGAAGGTGCGCTGACTCCGCTGTACGAGGTGCTGGAGCCGTCGGTGCGGGTGCTGGTCAGCGACGCGGGCGACCAGGCTCTCGCCCGGGGTGAGCGTTCCCTGGAGCGGGTGAGCCCGGCATGACGATGGAGCACTCCCCGTACCGGCTCGCCGAGGAGTTGGAGCTGTATCTCGGCGATCCTGCCGACCCGCGCGGCCCGTTCTCGTACGCGGCCAGCGCGGAGCTGGACGCCCGCGAGGAGTTCCCGGCGGAGATCTGCCGGCTCCTCGACGACTGGGGGCTGCCCGACTACTACGTCCCCCTCGGCGCGGGCGGCCGACTGCGGGACTACGAGCACGCACTCCAGCTCGTCCGCACGGTGGCCCGGCGCGACCTGACCGTGGCCGTCGCGCACGGCAAGACGTACCTCGGCGCGGTCTGCGTGTGGATCGCGGGCAGCCCCGAGCAGTCCGCCCGGCTGGGCGCGGACATCCGGGCCGGGGTGCCGGTGGCCCTCGGTCTGACCGAGCGGGCACACGGCAGCGATCTGCTGGCCGGAGAGGTCGAGGCGGTGCCGGACGGATCCGGCTCCTGGCGGGTCACCGGCGAGAAGTGGCTGATCAACAACGCCACCCGGGGCAGTGTGCTGGCCCTGCTCGCCCGCACCGCCCCGGACGGCGGCCCACGCGGTTTCAGCGTGCTGCTGACCGACAAACGCGGGCTGGCGCCCGGCAGTTACCGCCATCTGCCGAAGGTCCCCACGCACGGTATCCGGGGCGCCGACATCTCCGGCATCGCCCTCGACCGGGCCCGTGTGCCCCGCTCGACGGTGGTCGGCGCGGAGGGCGGCGGCGTCGAAACCGTCCTGAAGGCCCTCCAGTTGACCCGCACGATGTGTGCCTCCCTGTCCCTGGGCGCCGCCGACCACGGCCTGCGCCTCGCCCTGGACTTCGCGGCCGAGCGTGAACTGTACGGCCGCCACCTCGCCCAACTTCCCCAGGCACGGCATGTGTTGGCCTCAGCCGCTGCCGACGTCCTCACCCACGAGGCCGTCGCCCTGGTCGCCTCGCGCCTGGTGCACACGGCGACCGAGGAGCTGAGCGTGGTCTCGGCGGTCACCAAGTACCTGGTCCCGACCGGCACTGAGGAGCTGCTCCGGGATCTGGCCGCCCTGCTCGGCGCCCGTCCCTTCCTGGCCGGGGTGACCTCGCCGGGCGTGGAGCGCTACGGCATGTTCGAGAAGATCGAGCGCGACCACCGCATCGTCGCCCTCTTCGACGGAAACACCCTGGTCAACCTCAACTCCCTGATCAACCAGTTCCGTTCACTGGTACGGCGATGGCGACGGCCCGAGACGGGCGTGACCGAGTCGGCATCCTCGGCCTGCGATCTCTCCGCCCCGCTCCCCGCCTTCGACGCGACCCGCCTCACCCTCCTTTCCCGGTACGGCAGTTCACTGCTCGCCGCCCTCCCCGTCTGGACAGCGGAACTGGACGAGGAGGCCGAACACCACCCGGCCCTCACGCCCACCGCCGAAGCGGCACAGCAACTGCTGGCGGTCACGGAATCCGTCCACCAGGAGATGGCCGAGCCGCTGGACGTCGTCGCAGGAGTCCCGTACGAGGCCTTCGAGACCGCCCGCCGCTACTGCCTGTGCTTCGCGGGCGCCGCCTGTCTGGGCCTCTGGCTGCACAACCGCCGCGTGGCGACCGGCGGGATCTGGCGGGACGCGGGCTGGCTGCGCACGGCGCTGGACCGGCTCCTGGTCCGGCTCGGCGACCGACAGCCCGGCTCGGACCCGGAGGCGTACGACCGTCTCCTCGACGAGGCCTACGCGGCCCGCTCGGCCGGACGGCTGTTCTCACTGCTGCACCTGGGCCTCGTGAAGGAGCCGGTATGACCGCCGACGCCCGCGTCCGTGACCTGATCCGGCGGTTCGGCGATCCGGCCGATCCCGCCAACCCGGTGGGCCGGGTCGCGCTCCTCGCGGCGGACGAGCAGGGTGAACCGAGTGCCGCCGGCGAGTGGCTGCTCGACGACCACGGCTTCAGCGCTGAGTTCGTGCCCGTCGAACTCGGCGGCAGGTTCACACAGTTGGACGATCTCGTGCGGGTGGCCCGGGAGGTCTTCCGACACGATGTCGGGCTCGGCCTCGGGTACGGCATCACGTCCTTCATGGCGTCGGTCAATGTCTGGGCCGCCGGTACACCCCAACAGCGCAAGCAGCTCGCCGGGTTGCTGCTGGACGGCGGCAAGGTCTCGGTCGGATATCACGAACTCGCCCACGGCAATGACTTCCTGCGCAACGAGTTCACCGCCGATCGCACCCCGGGCGGCTATCGGCTGAACGGCACCAAGCAGGTCATCAACAACGCCGACCGGGCTGGCGCCTGGGTGCTGTTCGCCCGTACCGACCCGGCGCCGGGTGCCCGCAGCCACTCTGTGCTGCTGACCGGCCCCGAGGACTGCGCGGACGGCGAAGTGACCTTCCTCCCCCGCTTTCCGACAAACGCCGTACGCAGCTGCCGACTTACCGGCCTCGACTTCCGCGACTGCGAGATCCCGGCCGGCGCGCTCGTCGGCGCGGAGGGACAGGGCGCCGAACTGGCCCTGCGGTCCTTCCAGGTGACCCGCAGCGCGCTGCCCGGGATGGCCGTCGGCACGCTGGACACCTGTCTGCGGACGGTACTCGGGTTCGCGCTGGGACGGAGGCTGTACCGGCGGCGCGTGCTCGATCTGCCGCACGCGGCCTCCGTACTCACCGGCGCCTTCGCCGACTTGCTGCTGTGCGACAGCCTGGCGCTCGCCGCCGCGCGGGCCGTGCATGTGCTGCCGGGCCAGTCGAGCGTGACCGGCGCCGCCGTGAAGTACCTGGTCCCGAAGCTGCTCACCCGCACGGCGAACGACCTCTCGGTGATTCTGGGCGCCCGCTTCTACGTCCGCGAGGGCGAGCACGCCCTCTTCGGCAAGCATCTGCGCGACCTGCCCGTACTGAGCCTCGGCCACGCGGGCCCGACGGCCTGCCTGGCCACCCTGATCCCCCAACTCCCGCGCCTGGCAAGGAACCCCGGCCCACCCGCACCCGACGCCCTGTTCACACCGGGCGGCCCGCTCACCCCGGGCATCCCGTACGACCGCCTCACTGTCACGGCCGACGGGGACGCGCTGACCGGCGTACTCGAAGAATCAACGGCGCCCAACGACCCGTACCTCCAGACCCTGTTGGAGCAGCTAAGCGGCGAACTGCACGTCGTACGCACGGCGCTGTCAGCCCTTCCACCGGCCGAACGGACCCCGCTGGCCGGACCGGCGAGCTTCCAACTAGCCGACCGTTACGCCCATGTGATGGCGGCGGCAGCGGCGGTGGGAGTCCACCGAGCCGCAGCCGACGGCTTCCTCGCCGACCCCGCCTGGCTCGCCGCCGCCCTGCACCGCACGGCGTCCCGCCTCTCCCTGCGCCCGGCGCCACCACCCGCCGAGTACACGGCACAGCTGCACGCCGAACTCCTGCGCCGCCACGACGAGAACCGGTCCTTCGATCTTTACGACCTCCGCCTCAACGGCTGACACCCATGGAGCATCCGATGACCGTGCCGAGCACCTACACCGAGCAGACGCTGACGAGTTGGCTGGTCGACCGGGTCGCCGAGTATCTGCGCAGGCCGCCGACCGAGATCGACCCCGCTGTACCGCTCGCCGAGTACGGGCTCGACTCGGTGGCGGCGCTGAGCCTGTGCGGCGATGTCGAGGACGCCTTCGAGGTTCTCATCGAGCCGACGGCCGCCTGGGACTACCCGACGATCCGGTCGCTGGCCGGTCATCTGCTGGGACGGCTGGAGGCACGGACGTGACAGCCGACGACATCGGCGGTGGCAGCGGCCGGATCGCGATCACGGGCATCGACTGCCGGTTCCCGCGAGCCGAAGGGCCGGTCGGATATTGGGAGTTGCTGATGCGCGCCGGTGACGGCGTCGGCCCGGTGCCGCCCGAACGGTGGCCGGTGTCGGAGTCGTTCTCCGCGCCGACCGAGGGCGGGTTCATCTCCGACCCGGACGTCTTCGACCACGAGTTCTTCGCCGTCTCGCCGCGCGAGGCCGGTTCGCTGGACCCGCAGCAGCGGCTGATGCTGCACTGCGCGTGGCGCGCGATCGAGGACGCGGGCATCGCGCCGCACCGGCTGGCGGGCACGTCGACCGGGGTGTTCGTCGGGGTCATGGGCAGCGAGTGGGCCCAGCTCACGCTGACGGACCTGCCCGGGATCACCGCCCAGATCGGCTCCGGCAACGGCTACTGCATGATCGCCAACCGGGTGTCGTACCACCTGGACCTCAAGGGCCCGTCCCTCGCCGTCGACACGGCCTGCTCGTCCTCGCTGGTCGCGGTGCACCTGGCGGCGAACGCGCTGCTCGCGGGCGAGTGCGATCTCGCCATCGCGGGCGGCGTCAACCTGGCATTGACCCCGGCCCTCGGCATCTTCTACGCCCAGGCGGGCCTCGCCGCCCCCGACGGCCGCTGCAAGCCGTTCAGCGCCGACGCGGACGGCATCGGCCGGGGCGAGGGTGTCGGGGCGGTGGTCCTGCGCCGGTACGAGGACGCCGTCGCCGACGGTCAGCCGGTGTACGCCGTCCTGCGCGGCACGGCCGTCAACCAGGACGGACGCAGCAACGGCATCACCGCGCCCAGCCGCTGGTCCCAGGAGGCCGTGGTCGCCGCCGCCTGCCGCCGGGCCCGCGTGGACCCGGCCGACGTGACCTTCGTCGAGGGCCATGGCACCGGCACGGTCCTGGGCGACATGATCGAGACCAGGGCCCTCGGCGCACTCCACGCCACGCGCCCCCGTTCGCGCCCCCTGTCCCTCGGCTCGGTCAAGGGCAACCTGGGCCACACGGAGGGCGCCGCAGGCATCGCGGGCCTGATCAAGGTCGCCCTCTCCCTCCACCACCGCACGGCCCCGGCCAGCCGCTTCGCCACCCACGAGAACCCCCAACTGGCACTCGCCGAGCAGGGTTTACGCCTCCTCAAGTCACCCCTGCGCCTCCCGCCCGGCCCGGTACTGGCCGGCCTGAGCAGCTTCGGCATGGGCGGCACGAACGCCCACGCGGTGCTCGAAGCGGCGTCGCCGAGGGCCGGACGGACGACAGCCCGCACGCGTACGCCGTCGGAAGCCCCCCAGCACCCCGCCACGCAGCTCCCCGCCACACCTCACCCCTCCACACAGCGCCCCACCGGCCTCGGCATCGGTGTCTTCACCCTCACCGCCCCCACCGAGGCGGCCCTGCGCCGCAATCTCCTCACCCAGGCGGAGGCCATCGGCCGCCGACGCATCCCCTTCGGCCCCCTGTGCTGGTCCTCGCACCAGGTCAAGTCCGGTCACGCCCACCGCTGTTCGGTGGTCGCCGCCGACTCCACCGAACTGGCGGCGCGCCTGCGTACGGCGGCCGAGGCGCCCACCCTGCCCACCCGGCCCTCCGAACTCCCGCACACGGCATGGCTGTTCACCGGCCAGGGCGCCCAGTACCCGGGAATGGCAGCCCGGCTGCACCGCGACTCCGCCCTGTTCCGCCACCACCTCGACGCGGCCGACACCGCCCTGCTCCCGCACACCGACGGTTCCGTGCGCGACCTGCTCCTGGGTGCCGATCCGGCGGTCCACCACACCGGTTGGGCCCAGCCCGCGCTCTTCGCGGTCGGCTACGCACTCGGCGCGAGCCTCCACGAGCTGGGCATCCGGCCACAGGCTCTCCTCGGGCACAGCGTGGGCGAGTTCGCGGCGGCGGTCCTCGCCGAAGCCCTCCCGCTGGAGGCGGCGGCACAACTGGTCGCCTTCCGGGGTGCTCTGATGCAGGAACTCCCCGACGGCGGGGGCATGTTGGCCGTGCAGGCCCCGGCCGAGCCACTCCACGAGTACGTCGAGCCGGAGCCCCTGGTCGGCTTCGCGGCCTTCAACGGCCCGCGCTCGACCGTCCTCTCCGGCGACCTGGCCGCCCTGGACCGGATCGCCGACGCCCTGACCCAACGTGGGTTCCCGGTAAGCCGGTTGGAGGTGTCCCACGCCTTCCACTCCCCGCTCATGCGCCCGGTCCTCGAACCCTTCCATCGGCTCGCCGAGGAGGTGACCGACGGAGGCGTCCCGCGCATCCCCCTGTACTCCACACTCCGCGGAAAGCTGCTCGACTCCGAGCCGCTGGACGCCGCGTACTGGACGGAGCACATCAGCGCACCCGTCCTCTTCGCGGACGCCGCCGCCCAACTCCTCGACGAGGACCCGACCCACCTGGTGGAGATCGGCCCGAAGCCCGTACTCACGGCGCTGGCACAGCACTTGACCACCGACCGCACCTCACCGCCCCGCTCCCTGTGCCCTCTCCCGGGCGTGAACGCGGGCGCCCGCGAACTGGCCGGGACCCTCACCGCCCTTCACGACGCGGGCCTCGACCCGGACTGGGACGCCGCGTACGCCCCACAGGACCGCGTCCTCCAGCGCCTGACGCCGTACGCCTTCTCCACGGAACACCGCTTCTGGCATCGGGGCGCCGCTGAGACGCGTACCGAGTCCCCAACCGAACCCGAGAAGCCCCCAGTTCAGCCGAGCACCACCGCTGCCGCCGCCGTCCTCGACGCCATCTCCCAGGTCGGCGGCTACCCCCCGACCGCCCTCTCCGACACCTCCCGCCTCTACGAGGACCTCGGCTTCGACTCGGTCGCCGTCATGGAGCTGAAGTCCCGTATCGAGGAACGGCTTCCGGCGATCGGCGACCTCCCCGTGCACGAACTGCTACCGAGGCTCTCGTCGGTCGGCGACCTCGTCGCGTACGTACAGGAGCGCACTCCATGACGACGAACCCGCCCCATCTCGCCGGCGCCGGTTCCGCCCTGCCCGGCGAACCGGTCGACAACGCGGCGCTCTCCGCCGCCCTGGGTGTCAGCGCCGAGTGGATCGAGCTGTTCATCGGCACCCGGACCCGGCACTTCGCCCGCGATCTGGTCACCGGGGAGGTACGACGGTCACTGGCCGACCTGTGCGCCCAGGCCGCGGAGGAGGCGATGGCCAACGGGGGCGTCGAAGGGGCCGACATCGAGTTCCTGGTCCTCGGTACGGCGACCCCGGACCACCTCATGCCGACCACCGCGAGCCAGGTCGCCGATCTGCTCGGCCTCGACCAACTCCCCACCTACCAGCTCCAGTCGGGCTGTGCGGGCGCGGTACAGGCGCTCGATCTCGCCCGACACCTGCTTTGCAGCGGGGAGTTCGGCTGCGGTCTCGTCATCGGCGGTGAGTCTGCACCAAACACCTCGACCTGCGCCGGGACCTGTCCGCCGCGGCACCGAGCGACCTCGTCAACGGTGTGCTGTTCGGGGACGGCGCGGGCGCCGCCGTCCTGACCGCCGAGCCGCACGGAGCGGCCGTGGCCCTGCTGCGCACCCTCAACCGGTGTACCGGGCTTGGCCGTTCGCCGGGCCAGATCATCGACTGGTTCGGCCTCGCCGACCGGGACGAGGACCGCCAGGCGCTCACCGAGGACTACAAGGCGATCGAGGAGTCCGTACCGGTGATGGCGGCGGAGATCCTCTGGGAACTCCTCGACACCCTGGGCTGGTCGGCGGACGACGTGGACTTCCTGCTGCCGCCCCAGCTCTCCGGCCGGATGACCCGCCAGATCACCGAACACCTCGCCCTCCCCTCCGCCCACGAGATCTCCTGCGTCGCCCTGACCGGCAACAACGGCAACGCCCTGCCGTTCCTCCAGATCGAACAGCTGCTGCCGAAGATGGGCAGCGGCCAGAAGGCGCTGGCCGTGGCGGTCGAGTCCAGCAAGTGGATCAAGGCCGGGTTCGCCCTGGAGAAGCGCTGAAGTTCTGAAGCACTCACAGCACAACCCACCACCGAGTTCCCCGACCGAGAGGCCCGCATGCCCTCCCTGCCCCCGCACACCACCTTCGCCGTCACCGACTTCCACCACCTCGTCCGCAACGACCTCGGACTTCCCCTGACCGACGCCCAGTTCGCCACCGACTTCGACGAACTCCCGGACTGGGACTCCCTGTTCCTCCTCAAACTGGTCGTCCTCCTGGAACGCGCCACGTCCCAACCGGTCCCGGTCTCCCGCCTGTTCGAAGCCCGCAGCCTCCAGGAGATCTACGACCGGGTGGTGACCCCGTGACCAGGGGCGGACCCAGTGGGTCCAGTCGGTCCGGCGGCCACTCCACCCACCCCGTCCGCGACCGCCGGCACACCCTCCACTTCCTGGAGTACGCGGCCGCCCAACGCCCCGTGCACCTGGACACCGACATCGACATGACCCACGCCCTCGCCCACCGCGCCGCCGCCGACCGCCACTACTCGACAGTGACGTACGTCCTGCACGCGGCCGGACAGGTCCTGGCCCGCCACCCGGAGGCCAACGCGGTCCTCGCCCCGGGCCACCGGCGCCGCCCCCGGATCGTCCGGTTCACCGAGGTCACCGGGAAACTCGCCCTGGACACGACCGTCCCCGGCGGCGACCGCATCGTGCTCTCCGCCCTCGTGCCGGCCCTGGAATCGGCGTCCCTGGCCGACATCCAGGACCGCGTCGACCGCTACCGCAACGCCCCGGCCCCCGCCGCCCTGCCGGAGTTCGCCCGCGTCCGCACCCTGACCCGGCTGCCGGCCTGGCTCGGCCGGATCGCCTTCGCCGCAGCCCTGCGCGACCCCCGCCGCCGCCTCGCGATCCTCGGCACGGTCTCGGTCAGCTCCCTCGGCCACCGCCCGGTCGACGGCTTCCACTCCACAGGCGGTACGGCCCTGACGCTGACCTGCGGACGTACGGCACCGCGCCCGGTCGTCCGGGACGACGGCCGGATCGAGGCGGCCCCCCTGATGCGGCTGGGCCTCACCTTCGACCACCGCGTACTGGACGGCGCCACCGCCGCCGACGTCCTGGCCGACCTCAAGTCGGCGCTCGAGTCGGAGTGGGCGACACAGCACACCGGCCACACGGCCGCAGTCACACCGCTGCGCCCCCTGCACAAGGCGGCGACGGACCCCCAGTGACCCGGCGGGGAGAGCCCACGCCGAGACAGGAGCACCGAACCCATGCATGATCTGGGCGAGTTGAAGCAGTACGCCCTGCTCCACGCCCGCAACCAGGGCCTGTCCACCCGGGCCACGACCCGCGTCCTGGCCCGAATCCGCAGCGACGACCCGGGCGCCGAGGACTCCTGGGCCCGGGTGTGGTCCGCCGAGGGCGACGCACTCGCCGGGCGCGGCCGGCTGCTCGGCGCCTGCCGCTGCTACGCCCTCGCCCGTTTCCCCTACGCCGAACCGGCCGACGGCGACCGAATGCGCGCCCAGCGCACGGGCGTGGCCGCCTTCGACCACTGGCGGCAGGCCCGAGGCGGCGTCGAACGCATCGAACTCGCCCACACGGACGGCACGTTGGCCTGCTGGGCGGCTGGCCTGGACAGGCACCGCCCGCTGCTCGTCATGATGGGCGGCATCGTGAGCGTGAAGGAGCAGTGGGCCCCGCTGCTCCCGAAGCTGACCCGCCTCGGCTACGCGGCCGTGGTCACGGAACTGCCCGGCGTGGGCGAGAACTCCCTGCCCTACACGGCCGATTCATGGCGCCTGCTGCCCTGGCTGTGCGACCGGCTGTCGGACCGCGCCCGCACCACCGACGCCACGCTCCTCTGCCTGAGTTTCAGCGGCCATCTCGCCCTGCGCGCGGCCGTCGAGGACCCCCGGATCGCCCGCATCCTGACCGTGGGCGCCCCGGTCGCGCACTTCTTCACGGACGACGACTGGTGGCCCCGCGTCCCGGCACTCACCACAACCACCCTGCGCCATCTGACAACGGCCGCCGACGACCACGAACTCCGCTCACTGCTCAAGGAGTTCCCGCTCGACACCGCTCAACTCGGCGCCGTACGGGCGGCGGTGCGGTACGTGGCGAGTGCGCGGGACGAGATCATCCCGCCCGGGGAGCAGTCGTTGCTCCGTGAGGCGCTGGCCGACCTCCGTGTCAAGGAGTTCGACGATGTGCACGGCTCACCGGGGCACGCCGGTGCGCTGCGGCGCTCGCTGGTGCTGAACCTGCTGCGCCCAGCACGTGGTCGTGCAGCCGGGTGAGGTCGGGCCCCGGTCCGATGCCGAGTTCCTCGTGCAGCGACCGGCGTACGGCACGGTAGGCGCGTACGGCGTCGGAGCAGCGGCCGGAGCGGTGCAGGGCGACGATGAGCTGGCAGTGGAGTCGCTCGCGCAGCGGATGCTCGACCGCCAACTCCATGAGTTCACCGGTGAGTTCCTGATGCCGGCCGAGCTTGAGGTCGGCGGTGATCCGCTGCTCCAGCACGCCGAGCCGCAGCTCCTCCAGCCGGGTGGCGGCGGACCGCAACACAACACCCTGCGGCACCCCGGACAGCGCGGGCCCCGTCCACAGCGCGAGCGCCTCCCCCAGACTGCGCGAGGCGGCGCCGAAGTCCTCACCCTTGAGGGCCAACCGCCCTTCCTCGCTCAGCGTCTCGAAGCGGCGCAGGTCGAGGTCGTGCGGTTCGACGTTCAGGACGTATCCGGGCGGCCGGCTGACCAGTGGCCGTCCGGCGCCGCTCTCGGCGAGGGCCTTGCGGACATGGCAGATGTACACGTGCAGGGTGCTGGCCGCGGTGCGGGGCGGCTCGTCGGGCCACAGTTCGTCGATGAGGGCATCGCTGGAGACCACCGAGCCCGCCCGCACGAGCAGGGTGGCGAGCACGGCACGCGGCTTGGCGGCCGCGGGCGTACGGGTGTCGAGGCGGACCGGTCCCAGTACACGGAATCGCAAGGGTCAGCTCCTATCACGTCGCACAAGAACGTCACACGAGAACTGCCCCCACCTTCCCGAACCCCGCTGAAGAAGCACGGGAGAGCCACGGGAGGACCGCCCCGGAGCACCCGGGACGGACACCCGAAACGGCCTTCCTGCCGCTTCCTGCCTCTGTCAGCCGCTCGCGCCTCTGTCAGCCGACCGACGAGTAGGCCACAACCCCCCGCAGCAGCCCCTCCACGGCCTTGCGCGCGTTCTTCGCGACCGTCGACCCCTCGCCGCCGGAGACCGGCGCGGCGGCCGAGATCTGACCGAGGACGTCGATGACCTGCTTGCACCAGCGGACGAAGTCTCCGGCCGGCATCTCCGCCTCGCGCAACACCTCGTCGAGGCCCTTGCCGGACGCCCACTCGTAGGCCGCCCAGGCGAAGCCGAGGTCGGGCTCGCGCTGACCCACGCCCTCGCTCTGGGTGATCTTGAACTCCTCCTCCAGGGCGTCGAGTCGACCCCAGATGCGGACCATCTCGCCGAGCGCGGCCTTGGCCTTGCCGGACGGCACCTTCGGTGCCATGGCGTCGTCGGCGGCCCGCGACTCGTACACCAACGCCGAGACGCACGCGGCGAGTTCGGCGGGCGAGAGCCCGTCCCACACACCCGCGCGCAGGCATTCGCTGGTCAGCAGGTCGAGTTCGCCGTAGAGCCGGGCGAGCCGCTTGCCGTGCTCGGTCACCTCGTCGGCGCGCAGATAGTCCAGCTCGGTGAGCAGGGCGACGATGCGGTCGAACGTACGGGCGATGGTGTTGGTGCGGCCCTCGATGCGCCGCTCCAGCTGCGAGGTGTCGCGCAGCAGCCGGTAGTAGCGCTCGGCCCAACGGGCGTGGTCCTCGCGGTCGTTGCAGCCGTGGCAGGCGTGGGCGCGGATCGCGGTGCGCAGCCGGGCGATCTCCCGGTCGTCGGCCGCCTGGGAGCGCTGCTTGCGGGCCCGCTCGGGCGGGATGTGCCCGGCCTTGCTGCGCAGCGCGGAGGCGAGGTCGCGACGGGACTGCGGCGAACGCGGGTTGAAGGACTTCGGGACCCGCATCCGCTCCAACGCCTCGACGGGCACCGGGAAGTCCATCGACGCCAGCCGCTTCACCTGCCGCTCTGCGGTCAGTACCAGCGGGCGCGGCCCGTCGTGCTGCTCGAAGCCGCGGTGGCCGTTGGACCGGCCGGCGGGCAGCCCCGGGTCCAGGACCAGCGCGAGGCCCGCGTACTTGCCGGTGGGGACGTGGATGATGTCACCGGGCTTGAGCTTCTCCAGCGCGACGGCGGCCTCGGCGCGCCGCTGGGCGGCGCCCTGTCTGGCCAGGTCGGTCTCGCGGTCCTTGAGTTCGCGGCGCAGCCGCGCGTACTCCTCGAAGTCGCCGAGGTGGCAGGTCATGGACTCCTTGTAGCCGTCCAGACCCTCCTCGTTGCGCTGCACCTGCCGGGAGATCCCGACGACCGACTTGTCGGCCTGGAACTGGGCGAACGAGGTCTCCAGCAGCTCGCGCGAGCGATGCCGCCCGAACTGGTCCACGAGGTTGACCGCCATGTTGTACGACGGCTTGAAGCTGGAGCGCAGCGGGTACGTGCGCGTGCCGGCCAGTCCCGCCAGGTGGTCGGGGCTCATCCCCCGCTGCCACAGCACCACGGCATGACCCTCGACGTCGATGCCACGCCGCCCCGCACGCCCCGTCAGCTGGGTGTACTCGCCGGGCGTGATGTCGGCGTGCTGTTCGCCGTTCCACTTGACGAGCTTCTCCAGCACGACCGAGCGGGCGGGCATGTTGATGCCGAGCGCGAGGGTCTCGGTGGCGAACACGGCCTTCACCAGGCCCTGTACGAAGAGTTCCTCGACGACTTCCTTGAACGTGGGCAGCATGCCCGCGTGGTGGGCTGCGATGCCCCGTTCCAGGCCCTCCAGCCACTCGTAGTACCCCAGGACGTGCAGGTCCTCGGAGGGGATGGAGGAGGTGCGCTCCTCGACGATGGCCCGCACCCGTTCCCGCGCCTCGTCGTCGTTCAGCCGCAGACCCGCGTACAGGCACTGCTGTACGGCAGCCTCGCAGGCCGCGCGGCTGAAGATGAACGTGATGGCGGGCAACAGGCCCTCGGAGTCGAGCCGTTCGATGACTTCGGGCCGCCCCGGCGTCCACACGCGTGAGCGGGACCGGCGCTCCCGCTCACGGTCGGCCTCGCGCATGGAGCGCCCGCGTCTGCGGTCCTGGAAGGAAGGCCGCTGGGCCTCCATGCGTGCGAGCCGCGCGAGGTCGGGGTTGACTGCCTTCCTGCTGCCCTCGCCCTCCTCGAACAGGTCGTACATCCGGCGTCCGGCGAGCACATGCTGGAACAGGGGCACGGGCCGGTGCTCGGAGACGATCACCTGGGTGTCGCCGCGCACGGTGTCGAGCCAGTCGCCGAACTCCTCGGCGTTGGACACGGTCGCCGACAGCGAGACGAGGGTGACCGACTCGGGGAGGTGGATGATCACTTCCTCCCATACGGCGCCACGGAAGCGGTCGGAGAGGTAGTGCACCTCGTCCATGACCACGTGGCCGAGACCGAGGAGGGTCTGCGAGCCCGCGTACAGCATGTTCCGCAGGACCTCGGTGGTCATCACGACCACGGGGGCATCGGAGTTGACGCTGTTGTCGCCGGTGAGCAGACCCACCTTGTCCGCGCCGTAACGGCGGGACAGGTCGGCGTACTTCTGGTTCGACAGAGCCTTGATGGGGGTCGTGTAGAAGCACTTCTTGCCCTGCTGGAGGGCGAGATGGACGGCGAACTCGCCGACGATCGTCTTGCCCGACCCGGTGGGGGCGGCCACCAGCACGCCCTTCCCCGCTTCGAGTGCCTGGCAGGCCTCGATCTGGAAGGGGTCGAGGCCGAAGTCGTACATCTCGCGGAAGGACGCGAGCGCGGTGGCCTGCTCGACAGCGCGCTTACGTGCTGCCGCATACCGCTCGGCCGGTGAGAGGTCCTCTGTCATCGTGCTTTCGAGACTACCGGCCCCCACTGACAACAGGACGATCATTATCCGGATCGATGCCTGGGAAACACGGGATCCGCGCAGCTCAGCGCAGCACGGAAGCGGCCGGGGCGCCCGCGTGGGCGTCCCGGCCGCTTCCGTACCGGAGTGAGGAGAGAGACCCTCAGGTCACGTCGTCGTAGCCGTTGACCCGGTCCGGGCCCGCCTGTTCGGGCAGGGCGCGCGTGGCGGAGACGGTCTCGATCTCGCCGATGTCCTCCGGAGTGAGGTCCAGGTCGGAGGCCTCGTCGTCGCCGGGGCCCTCCGCCTCGCGTCGGCGCTTGCGCCGGTCGTTCGCCAGCGAGAAGGCCACCGCGCCGAAGTACAGGATCCAGATCGGTCCGGCGAGCGCCAGCATCGTCAGCGGGTCCGTGCTGGGCGTCGCGATCGCCGCGAACACCGTGATGCCCATGATCATGGCGCGCCACCAGCCGGCCATGCGCTTACCGGTGAGAATCCCGGTGATGTTCAGCATGATCAGCAGCAGCGGCAGTTCGAAGGAGAGACCGAAGACGAGCACCATGCGCGTGACGAGGTCGAGCAGGTCGTCCAGCGGCAGCAGGTTGTCGACGCCAAACGGCGTGAACTCGATCAGGACCTTCGCGGTGGTGGGGAGCACCCGGTAGGCGAAGTAGGCGCCGCCGAGGAACAGCGGGACACCGGATCCGACGAACGCGTACGCGTACTTCTTCTCGTTCTTGTGCAGGCCCGGCGCGACGAACGCCCACAGCTGGTACAGCCAGATCGGCGAGGCGAGCACGACGCCGGCCATGAGCGACACCTTCAGCGCGAGCGTGAAGGGCGCGAGCAGGCCGTTGATCGTGATCTGCGCGCAGGGGTTGTCCCCCTCCGACTGCTGCTTGGCCAGCTCGGAGAAGGATGACGGGCATCCGACCGAGTCGAGCACCGGCTTCGTGAAGAAGTTGATGATGTCGTTGTAGAAGAAGGCGGCCACGACCGTGACGACGATGATGGCCAGCAAGGCCTTCGCGACCCGGTTGCGGAGTTCACGGAGATGCTCCACGAGGGGCATCCGCCCCTCGGGATCCCTCCCCTTCTCCTCCTTGTTGCGGGCAGACTTGAGCAACCCACGTCCTCATCTCGTGCGGCAGGCCGGAGGCATCCGGCCTTGCGTCAGCGTCAGCGCTTGGTCGTGTCCGTGGGCTCGGTGACCGGACGTGAACTCGTCACGTCACCGGGGGCGGCCTGGATGGTGCGCTGCGCCGGGGGCTGCTCGTCGGTGTGCGGCGGGCCGGCCGGGGCCGTCTCCTGGCCCTCCGACTTCATCGCCTTGGCCTCGCTCTTCAGGATGCGCGCGGACTTGCCGAGCGAGCGCGCCATGTCCGGAAGCTTCTTCGCGCCGAACAGCAGGATGATGACGACGAGGATGAGAATGATCTCGGGAGCTCCGAGCCTTCCGAACATAAGTCTTTACCTTCTCACCGAGGCGGCTGGGTGGGGGTACTGTCCGATCGTTCGGACAGGTGTCCGACCGTCGTGTTGACAGCGATCGTAACGCTCGGGGGTAAACCTGAGGCAATCCCTGTGCGTACTCCCGGTCAGCGGTCCGGGCCTCTTTTTCCGGCCGCGATCAGCAGCGTACCTGCCGACGCCGACAAGGTGACAGGGCGAAGTCGCCCAAAACACACCAACCCGCGGACTCACAGGAGAGCCGCCGGGCACTCACAGTGCATCGACAGAGCGTGCCGTGTGAGCGGCGGCCCTTTCCAGGTCCTCGGCGGCCCGATTGATACGCCGCGCCGAGTCCGTGACCTGCCGTCCCAGCCGCTGAGCCTCCACAAATACCCGAACAGCAAGCACCCCAAGAACAACAAGCCCCAGAAACCCCACAGCAACCGCGAACATCGCCCAGAACATGCGACGGAGCCTAGCCGTGTTTCCCGCCCCTGCCGCCCCTACCCGTCCCATCCTCGGGGGCTGCGCCCCCAGACCCCCTTTTGTCCTCAAACGCCGGACGGGCTGGTTTGTCAGCCCGTCCGGCGTTTGAGGACAAGGCCCCTTCAGGGCCGTAGCGGGGGTTCGGGGGCGGCAGCCCCCGAGGGATGGGAACGGGTAGGGGCGGCAGGGGCGAAACAAACCCGCCCCCAGCCCCACCCCTCAGGCCGGCCCAGCCAACCGCAACGTCTTGACCCCACCCCCGGTGAGCAGCTCGACCACGCGCTCACCCGCAGGCTTACGGACAGTGACATCACACTCGGGACAGGTGAACGAGTAGAACGTGGTCCGACTACTGGCCCCGATGGCCAGCCGCAGCGCACTCGCGGTCAGCTCGAAGTTCCCACGACAGTCCGGGCAGGCGGCCCGGAACACCACCGGCGCCACTCGTCTCATCCCCGCGAAGGCAGCCGCAACCGTCATGTCCCGCACACCTGACATCGGAGACTCGCTCAACGCTCCTGCTCCCGTCCGTCGTACAGCCCGTCCTGAACCCCGTGCGCCCCGGACACCGCCGCCCGCGTCCCAGGCACGGCCGACGGCGCGTCGTACGCCGCCAGCGCCTCCTGGGCCGCCCGCCGGGCACTGTCCGCGAGCCCCTGCGGCGAGACGATGCGCCCGTCACGGCCGAGCCGCAGCGCCAGCCGCCGCAGCGACGCCGGATCGGGGGTCCGCAAAGTGATACGCAACCCGCCGTCGGGAAGCTCATCGGCACTGTCGTGCGGGTAGTACTCCGCGACCCAGCGCCCACCGGGCCCGACCTCGACGACCACCTCCGGGTCCTCGGCGGCGGGCTGCACCAGCCCCTCCGACAGGTCCCGCAGTTCTATCTCGGGCGGTACGGACGGCTCGTCCAGGATCTCGATCTCGGCGACCCGGTCGAGCCGGAACGTACGGCGCGCCTCGGAGCGCCGGCACCAGGCCTCGACGTACGTGTGCCCGACGCTGACCAGGCGGATCGGGTCGATCTCCCGTTCGGTGACCTCGTCGCGCGCGGGCGAGTAGTAGCGGATCCGCAGCCGGCGGCGCTCGGAGATCGCCCGGTCGACGTCCGCGAAGACCCCGCCCTCCGACTCGAAGGTCACCGACAGCCGGGTGCTGGCCCCGGCGGCCTCACCGGCGGCCGTCTCCACCTTGGCGGTGGCCCGCAGCAGCGCCTGCCGGTCGCCCTCGCGCAGCCCGGGCAGCGTGGACACCGCGCGGGCGGCGACCAGCAGCGCGGTCGCCTCGTCGGCGGCCAGCCGGAGCGGTTCGGCGGCCTCCTCCCCGAGGGCGGCGGGGTTGTGCCACCAGATCCGCTCGCCGTCGGTGTCGATGTCGAGCAGGTCACCGCCCCGGAAGCTGGTGCCGCACATGGGCAGCACGTCCAGGTCGGAGACCAGCTCGTCCTCGGTGATCCCGAACGCGCGGGCGACATCGCCGACGCGCGCGCCGGGCCGCTCGCGCAGATAGGTCACCAGGGACAGCATCCGCCGCGTCTGGTCGATGGCGTTCACGGGCCTGGCCGGTTTGCCTGCCACTTGCTTGTGCTCCCCCTCAGCCCTTGGCCACTGCGCGCAGCCGGTCGACCACATCGGCCCGCAGCTCGGCCGGTTCCAGGACCACCACGTCCGGCCCGAACTCCACCAGCCAGGCGTCCAGCCCGTGCCCGTACGGAATCTCCAACTCGTCCCAGCCGTCGCCGAGTTCCCGGACCTGGGCCGCCTTCGCTCGAAGGGGGTAACCGGAGCCCGTCCGCAGCCGGATCAACGCGGACCGGTCGGCGGTCTCCCCCGCCCAGCTGGCGACGGTCTCGCGGACCGTGACGACATCGGGCACCTCGGCGGTGAACTTCGCGCCCCGGCTGCGGACCTTGCCGGTGATCCGCGACAGCCGGAACACGCGTTCGGCGCCCCGGTCGCGGTCCCAGCCCGCCAGATACCAGTGGCCGCGCCAGCACTCCAGCGCCCACGGCTCCACATGACGGGGTTCCGGGCGGGCGGCGGTGGCCTTGCGGTAGTCGAAGAGGACCGGACGGCGGTCCCGGCAGGCCAGCATCAGCGGTTCGAAGGCCGCCTCGTGCACCGGAATACGCGGCTCCAGGGCGCCATGGGCCTCGTACGGGTCGACGTCCTCGGGAAGTCCGGCCGCGCGCAGCTTCTGGAGTGCGCCACTGGCCGCACCGGCGAGCCTCGCCTGCTGCCAGACCTTCGCGGCCAGGCCCAGGGCGGCGGCCTCCTCGGCGTCGAGGGTGATGGGCGGCAGCCGGTTGCTGTCACGGCCCGCGCGGTAGCCGACCTCGCCGTCGAGGTTCTCCACCGTCTCGATGACCAGGCCGAGTTCGCGCAGATCGTCCTTGTCCCGCTCGAACATCCGGTTGAAGGAGTCGTCACTGCCCGCCTCGAGGTAGGCCTCGATGGAGTCACGCAGCTCGCGTTTGCTCAGCGGCCTGCGCGTCCCGAGCAGACACAGCGCCAGATTCATCAGCCGCTCTGCCTTGGCAATCGCCATCGACGCCCTTCGCCTTCCTTATGGTGCTTACGACGGATGACCGTACCGCTCCGAAGTGGCGCGGCAAAAGCCGAGGGCCCATGCCCGGACAGGCATGGACCCCAGATGATCAAGTCCGGTCAAATTCCGTACCCGTTTCGTACGACGATCCGACCTGAACCCGATCCCATTCGACTGTCGTACGACGATCGGACCGACGGACCAGAGGGCGGTCAGACCGCGATCAGGTCCACCACGAAGATCAGCGTCTCGCCCGGCTTGATCGCCGGCGTCGGGCTCTGGTTGCCGTAGGCGAGGTGGGCCGGAATGGTCAGCTCGCGCCGGCCGCCGACCTTCATGCCCTGGACACCCTGGTCCCAGCCCTTGATGACCCGGCCGCCGCCCAGCGGGAACTTGAACGGGTTGCCCCGGTTCCAGCTGGCGTCGAACTCCTCGCCCGTGCTGAAGGCGACGCCCACGTAGTGGACCGTGACGTTCTGACCCGCCACCGCCTCGGCGCCGTCGCCCTCCCAGATGTCCTTGATCTGGAGGTCCGCCGGCGGCTCGCCCTCGGGGAAGTCGATCTCGGGCTTCTCGATGCTCACGTCTCTGGCTCCTGCTGGTGAATGAACAAAGGCAACACGGACAGTCTTTCATCCCCGGCGGGCAGACGCCCGCGCCAGGCCGACTCCCCTGACAAGTCCCCTCAAGGGGTCACATCTTCGCGAGGATGTCCACGGAGAACACCAGCACCGAGTCCTTCTCGATACCGCTGCCCTGCGGCGGGTTGTCGCCGTAGCCCAGGGCCGGCGGGATGGAGATCATCACGCGACTGCCGACCTTCTTGCCCGTCAGCCCCTGCGCCCAGCCCTTGACGACCTGCGACAGCCCGAACGAGACCAGCTGCCCGTTCTTGTACGACGAGTCGAACTCCTTGCCGGTGTCCCACAGCACGCCCTTGTACTGCACGAGGACCGACTCGGTCTCCTTGACCACCTCGCCGTCGCCCTCGATGACGTAGTTCGCCACCAGCTTCGTGGGCGCGGTCGCCTTCGGGACCTGGATCGAGGGAGCCGCACCGTCGGTGTTCGTACCGACCTTCGGCAGAGCCGCGTCGTCCTGGGCGACAACCTTGCCCTTCGCCGAACTCTTCGCGTTGAACGTGTCCTTGACGTCCACCACGAACACCAGCGTGTCGGTGCCCTTGATACCCGCCTGCGTGTTCCCGGACGTGCCGTAACCCCAGGTCGGCGGGACGGCCATCTCGACCCGGCTGCCGGCCTTCTTGCCCGTCAGCCCGTACCGCCAGCCGTCGATGATGCTGCCCTGCGCCAGCTGGATCACCAGCGCGGTCCCCCGGTCGTACGAGTTGTCGAAGACCTTCGCCGAATCCCAGATCTGGCCCAGGTAGTTCGCCACGACGTAGTCGTTCTCCACGACCGTCTTGCCGTTGCCCGCGATCAGCGTCTTCACGGCAAGATCCTTCGACGGCTCACCGCTGCCCTTGGCCACGGTCGGCTTCTCGTCGAACTTCGCCCCCGCCGTGACCGCCGGCAGCGGACCGTCGACGATCTTCGGCGCCGGCGCGGTGGACGAACCCGACTCCGAGGCCGAAGGGGACGGGCTGTCACTGGCCTTGCTCGTGTCGGACTCGTCGTCACCGCATCCGGCGAGCGTGACAAGTCCGGCAGGTACGGCAAGGAGAACTGAGCGTCGGCGCACGGTGAAAGCCTCGTATCGGTGTCGATCTTGTGTTGCTGGCGTGCGCGCAACTCTACGGCGTGCGAAGGGCGCCGTACGGGAAACGTACGGCGCCCGCGTTGCGTTCCGGAAACACACCCGGCCGCAAATCTCACATATCGGAGACCCCTCTACCGGTGACTCACATACCGGCGATCAGCTTCTCCACCCGGTCGTCGACACTGCGGAACGGGTCCTTGCACAACACCGTGCGCTGCGCCTGGTCGTTGAGCTTCAGATGTACCCAGTCGACCGTGAAATCACGACGCTGCTCCTGCGCCCGCCGGATGAAGTCACCGCGCAACCGCGCGCGAGTGGTCTGCGGCGGAACCGACTTGCCCTCGAAGATCTTCAAGTCGTTGCAGATCCGCGCGGCTTGGTTCTTCCTCTCCAGCAGGTAGTAAAGACCCCGCCTGCGGTGAATGTCGTGATAGGCGAGGTCTATCTGAGCGACGCGCGGATGCGACATCGTCATATTGTGCTTGGCCCGGTACCGCTCGATGAGCTGGTACTTCATCACCCAGTCGATCTCGGTGCCGATCCGGTCCAGATCCTCGGCCTCGATGGAGTCGAGCACCCGGCCCCACAGCTCCAGCACCTGCTCGACCGTGCCCGTACGGATACCCCGTCGCTCGACGAAGTCCACGGCCTTCTCGTAGTACTCGCGCTGCACATCCAGCGCCGAGGCCTCCCGGCCACTGGCCAGCCGCACCTTGCGACGGCCCGTGATGTCATGGCTGACCTCGCGGATCGCCCGGATCGGGTTCTCCAGGGTCAGGTCCCGCATCACCGTGCCCGCCTCGATCATGCGCAGCACGAGGTCGGTGGCACCGACCTTGAGGAGCATCGTCGTCTCGGACATGTTCGAGTCACCGACGATGACATGCAGCCGACGGTAACGCTCGGCGTCCGCGTGCGGTTCGTCACGCGTGTTGATGATCGGCCGGGACCGGGTCGTCGCCGAGGAGACGCCCTCCCAGATGTGCTCGGCCCGCTGACTCACGCAGTAGACAGCACCACGCGGAGTCTGGAGCACCTTGCCCGCACCGCACAGAAGCTGGCGGGTGACAAGGAACGGAATGAGGATGTCCGCGAGCCGGGAGAACTCCCCGTGCCGGGCCACCAGATAGTTCTCGTGGCAACCGTAAGAGTTGCCCGCCGAGTCCGTGTTGTTCTTGAAGAGGTAGACGTCGCCCGCGATTCCTTCCTCGTGCAGGCGTCGTTCGGCGTCCACCAGGAGTCCTTCGAGAATGCGCTCGCCGGCCTTGTCGTGGGTGACGAGTTCCGTCACGTTGTCACATTCCGGCGTTGCGTATTCCGGATGTGATCCCACGTCAAGATAGAGGCGGGCGCCGTTTCGCAGAAAGACATTGCTGCTGCGGCCCCATGACACGACACGGCGGAAGAGGTACCGAGCCACCTCGTCGGGAGACAGACGCCGCTGTCCCCTGAACGTACACGTGACGCCGTACTCGTTCTCCAGCCCGAAAATGCGGCGGTCCATGACTGAACATTACGCCCGATCCCCCGACCTGAAACGGGATCCGGCAGCACGGTTTGGATCATTTTCCGATGAGACCGCAACCACCGCACCCCCGGCGGGCACCGCCAGCACCCGCCCGGTGACCAGCAGAACCAGCAACGACACGGCCCCCGCGGCCCCCGGCACGACGAACCCCCACAGCGTTCCGCCCCACTCCACGACCGGCCCCGCCAGGCCCGTCCCCAGCGACGCACCCACCGTGAACGTCGTCACAAGCCAGGAGAAAGCCTCGGTGACCGTCCCCCGCGGCGCATGCCGATCTATCAGCACGAACACACACGCGAGCGCCGGCGCCAGGAACACCCCGGCAAGCACCATCAGCAACGTCATCGCCACCGCACCAGGCATCAGCGTCAACGGCAGATAACACACCGCCAACAGCCCCACCAGCACCGTCAGCCGCCGCTCCGCCGGACCGCTCCACTGCCGCGCCCCGTACACCGACCCGCCCAGCAGCGCACCCAGCCCGACGGCCGCCATCAGCCAGCCGTACACCGTGTCACCACCGTTGTCGTCCGCGTACGACACCGACGCGACCGTGATCGACCCCAGCGCGATCCCCACGAACAGGAACGCCCCCAGCATCGCCAGCAGCCCCGGCGACCGCAGCGCGCCCAGCCAGTGCGCCTCGCGCGGCGCCGAACGCCACGCGCGCGAGGGCGGCGACAGCACCACGGACAGCGCCCCCAGGACCCCGATCACGTTCAGCACCAGCAGCGCGGCCTGCGCCGACCACAGCGACGCGCACAGCGTCACCAGCAACGGCCCCACCGTGAACATGACTTCCTGCGCCACCGCGTCCATCGCGTACGCCGTGTGCACCTGGTCCTCCTTACGGAGGACAGAGGGCCACAGCGCCCGCAGACCGCCCTCCAATGGAGGCGTGAAAAGCCCGGCGACCGCCACCGCGGCATACGCGAGCGGCAGCGAATCGGTGCCCGCGAACGCGAACACTCCCATCCCGAACGCCGACACGAGCGCGCCCGACAACTGGATCCGCGGCTGCCCGTACAGGTCCACCAGCCGCCCCAGCAGCGGCTGCCCCACCGCGTTCGCCACCCCGTACGCCGCCGCGAGCCCGCCCGCGAGGCTGTAGGTGCCGCCCCCGGCCCGCACGAACAGCACGATCGCGATCGCCGCCGTGGCGTTCGGCAACCGGCCCACCAGGGTGCCCACGAGCAGCCGCACCGCGTGCCGCGCCCTGAGGATCTCCAGGTATCCCGATGCCATGACCAGCCCTTCCCGTCAACCGCGACGCCGGAGGTTGTACGTATAACGTCGCCTGCCATACGTACCATGTGCGCTGTCCGCACGTCCACACGAAGGAGCAGGCCCACGGTGGCACGAGGTAGCACCCGACCCACCAGCCGTGACGTCGCCCAGGCCGCCGGCGTCTCCCAGGCCGCCGTCTCCCTCGTCCTCGGCGACAAATGGCGCGGCCGCGTCTCCGAGACCACCGCCGAACGCGTCCGCGAAGCCGCCCGCGAACTCGGCTACCGCCCCAACCTCGCCGCCCGCAACCTCCGCCTCGGCCACACCCGCACCGTCCTCCTCGTCGTCCCCGCCCTCACCACCGAGTTCTACGCCGGCGTCTACACCGGAGCCGCCCGCATCGCCGCCGAACACGGCTTCGGCGTCGTCCTCTACCCCTCCCCCGAAGGCATCGGCCCCGCCCGCGACCCCTTCCACTCCGCCCAGGCCGCCCTCGACGGCGTCCTCGCCTCCTCCATGGCCGCCGACGCCCTCACCGCCATCCGCGGCGACCAGCTCCCCCTCGTCATGCTCGACAGCGACCCCCACGGCAGCCTCGGCGCCGCCACCGTCAACCTCGACATCGCCGACGGCGCACGCCAGGTCGCCGACCACCTCCTCGGCCTCGGCCACCGCCACTTCCTCCACCTCGCCGCCGACATCCCCTCCTGGACCTTCGCCGTACGCGCCCACGAACTCGCCACACGCCTCGCCACCGTCCCCGACACCCGCGTACGGACCATCCACGCCCCCATCTCCATCGAGGGCGCCCAGCAGGCCACCACAGCCGCCCTGACGGCCCCCGGCCCCCACCCCACCGCCCTCGTCTGCGACGACGACAAACTCGCCGCCGGCGCCTACAAGGCCATCCGCCGCCTCGGCCTGCGCATCCCCGACGACCTCTCCGTCACCGGCCTCGACGACCTCGCCCTCGCCACCGCCATCGACCCCGAACTCACCACCGTCCGCCTCGACGCCGAACTCTTCGGCGAACGCGGCATGCAAGCCCTCCTCGCCGTCCTCGACGGCCGCACCCCCACCCAGGGCGACATCCCCGTACAACTCGTCGTACGAGACTCCACGGCACCACCGCCGAACCGCCCCTGAACAACCCACCAACGCCCGCACCCCGGCCGCCAAAGGCAACCGGGGTGCGAATCAAGAAACAAACCAGGCGGGCGGCTACTCCTCCTCGGCGGCGCTCTCCGCCTCCGTGGACGCCCCGTCGGCCTCCAGCAACCGACCCAGCTGACGACCGAGAATCCGCTTGAACTTCCGCTTCTGCGGACGCGTACGGTCCAGCACCGCGACCTCCAGCCGCTCCGCCGGAATCTCCCGCTCCGTACCGTTCGTATCCCGCGACAGCGCCTGAACCGCCAGCTTCAGCGCCTCGGCCAACGACATGCCGTCCTGATGACGCTGATCCAGATACGTGCTGATCTGCTCGGCGTTACCACCGACCGCCACCGAACCGTGCTCATCGACGATCGACCCGTCATGAGGCAGCCGGTAGATCTGATCACCGTCAGAAGTCTCACCGACCTCCGCAACGACCAACTCCACCTCGTACGGCTTCTCCGCCGCCGAAGAGAAGATCGTGCCCAACGTCTGCGCGTACACGTTGGCCAGACCACGAGCCGTCACATCGGCACGGTCGTACGTGTACCCCCGCATATCGGCATACCGCACACCACCGATCCGCAGATTCTCGTACTCGTTGTACTTACCGGCAGCCGCGAAGCCGATCCGGTCATAGATCTCGCTGAACTTGTGCAGCGCACGGGACGGGTTCTCGCCGACGAACACGATGCCATCGGCATACTGCAGCACAACCAGGCTGCGACCACGCGCGATGCCCTTCCGGGCGTACTCGGCCCGGTCCGCCATCGCCTGCTGGGGTGAGACATAGAACGGAGTCGACACCGGTTATCCGTCCCTTTCTGTCGAATCTGTCGAAGTCACTGGACCACCTGGACAAGAAGAGGCACTACAGCAGCGCGGCACGCGGGCCGTCGGGCTGCTCCAGACGCCGCTCCAGAATCGAACGGGCGATCTCGGCGGACTCCTCGTCCCCGAGCCTGCGGAAACCGTCCTCGGTGATCACCGTGACAATCGGGTAGATCCGGCGCGCGACATCAGGACCACCGGTCGCCGAGTCGTCGTCCGCCGCGTCGTACAACGCCTGAATCACCAGCGTCGTCGCATCCGCCTCACTCAGATCACGGTGGTACAGCTTCTTCATCGCACCACGCGCGAACAGCGACCCCGACCCCGTCGCCGCATAACCGTGCTCCTCGGAACGCCCACCCGTCACGTCGTACGAGAAGATGCGCCCCTTCCCCCGGTCCACATCGAACCCGGCGAACAGCGGCACCACGGCAAGACCCTGCATGGCCATACCGAGGTTCGAACGAATCATGGTGGACAGCCGGTTCGCCTTGCCCTCCAGCGAGAGCTGCGCACCCTCCACCTTCTCGAAGTGCTCCAACTCCAGCTGGAACAGCTTGACCATCTCGACGGCGAGACCGGCGGTGCCGGCGATCCCGACGGCCGAGTACTCATCGGCCGGGAACACCTTCTCGATGTCCCGCTGCGCGATGACGTTCCCCATGGTCGCCCGCCGGTCACCGGCGAGCACGACACCACCCGGGAAGGTGACGGACACGATGGTCGTGCCGTGCGGGGCCTCGATGGCGCCTTGGACGGGCGGCAACTGCCGCTTGCCCGGGAGCATCTCCGGCTGATGGTCGGACAGGAAGTCCATGAAGGACGACGACCCAGGCGTCAGGAAGGCAGCCGGTAGACGCCCGGTGCTACGAGTGTTGGCTTCCACGCGTTTCCTTCCAGGTAATCGGCCGCTCGGTACGCAGCTGCAGGGTCATCCCTCAACAGGCCGAGGCCGGAATTACAGTTGAAGCACAGTACGCCTCGGACCCTACCCGTCTTGTGACAGTGATCAACCTGGGTAGCCGGTGCCGCCAAACAGATGCAGCAGACACCTCCCTGGCCAGCAATCATCGCGTCACGCTCGAGTTCGGTGATGCCATACCTTCTGCGAAGGTGCCCAGACGCGTCAGTAGTTGCCTTGCAGGCCTTGCACAGGCTCGCCAACCCATCCGGCGCGCTGCTGTTGCGATGCCATTCGTCGTGAGGCTTCACCGCGTTGCAGCCCGGGCAATGTTTGTGGCCGGGCTGCGCAGGCACCCTTTGGCGCACTGTTCGCCCCTTCGCCTCCTGGCGCTGCCGGTAGCACTCTGCAGAGCACTCCCGGCAGTACGCCTGGAGACCGTCACGCATCGACCTGTTGCCCGCGAAAGCCGTCCGCAGCTTGTCTTCCCGACACCGCGAACACCGCTTCGTCGCTCGCTCGTCGAGCACTTACCAGCTCCCCCGCAGCCAAGCCTTCAATTCGATGGAGGAATGGGCCTACTGCCCACCCTTCTGAACGAAACTCCGCACGAAATCCTCCGCATTTTCCTCGAGGACATCATCGATCTCGTCCAGGACGGAGTCCACGTCGTCGCTCAGCTTTTCCTGGCGCTCCTTGAGGTCCTCCGACACCTGCGCTTCAGGTGCCTCCTCGACCTCCTCGGTGCTGCGCGTCGCCTTCTGCTGTCCGCCGCCGGTGTCCTTGGTCGCCATAACCCTCACCCCGCTCGGTTCGACGTTCTTGATCAGACCCTACAAGCAGGGTCCGACATTGGCCCCGCTGTTGCTACAACGTCCGGGAACCACCTCGATGATTCCCGGACGCCACACTTTCCACCCTGCCCGGTCGCCCCGGACCACACACCCGTTCAGTTGCCCGACAAGACCCTGACCAGGTCTTCTGCCGTGCGGCAGCGGTCCAGGAGCTCTTTCACGTGATTACGCGTTCCGCGAAGCGGCTCAAGGGTTGGGACGCGCTGGAGCGAGTCCCGGCCCGGCAGATCGAAGATCACCGAGTCCCAGGAGGCCGCCGCGACGTCGTCCGCGTACTGCTCCAGGCAGCGTCCACGGAAGTACGCCCGCGTGTCCTCCGGAGGCTTCGTACGCGCCCGCTCGACCTCGTCCTCGTCCAGCAGCCGCTTGATGCGGCCACGGGCCACCAGGCGGTTGTAGAGGCCCTTCTCGGCCCGTACGTCCGCGTACTGGAGGTCGACCAGGTGCAGCCGAGCGGCGTCCCAGTCGAGGTCGTCGCGTCGGCGATAGCCCTCCATGAGTTCTCGTTTCGCGACCCAGTCGAGCTCACCTGCGAGGCTCATGGGGTCGTTCTCCAGGCGGTTCAGGGTGTCTTCCCAACGGGCCAGGACGTCGACCGTCTGGTCGTCGGCGTCGGACCCGTACCGCTCCTCCACGTACTTGCGCGACAGCTCGAAGTACTCCATCTGGAGCTGTACGGCGGTCAGTGTGCGCCCGCTGCGGAGCGTGACCAGGCGCTTGAGCGTCGGGTCGTGGGAGACCTGGTGGAGGGTGCGGACCGGCTGGTCCACTGCCAGGTCGACCGCGATGAAGCCGTCCTCGATCATCGACAGAACCAGAGCCGTCGTGCCCAGCTTCAGGTACGTCGAGATCTCCGACAGGTTCGCGTCGCCGATGATCACGTGGAGGCGGCGGTATTTCTCCGCGTCCGCGTGGGGTTCGTCGCGGGTGTTGATGATCGGGCGCTTGAGAGTGGTCTCCAGGCCCACCTCGACCTCGAAGTAGTCCGCCCGCTGGCTCAGCTGGAAGCCGTGTTCGTGGCCGTCCTGGCCGATGCCGACGCGGCCGGCGCCGGTGACGACCTGGCGGGAGACGAAGAAGGGGGTGAGGTGGCGCACGATGTCCGAGAAGGGGGTTTCCCGCTTCATCAGGTAGTTCTCGTGCGTGCCGTAGGAGGCGCCCTTGTTGTCGGTGTTGTTCTTGTAGAGGTGGATCGGCTGGGCGCCGGGGAGCTGGGCGGCGCGTTCGGCGGCTTCGGCCATGATGCGTTCGCCGGCCTTGTCCCAGAGGACGGCGTCGCGGGGGTTGGTGACTTCGGGGGAGCTGTATTCGGGGTGTGCGTGGTCGACGTACAGTCGCGCGCCGTTGGTGAGGATGACATTGGCGAGGCCGATGTCCTCGTCGGTGAGCTGGCTGGAGTCGGCGGCCTCGCGGGCGAGGTCGAAGCCTCGCGCGTCCCGCAGCGGATTCTCCTCCTCGAAGTCCCAGCGGGCCCGGCGGGCCCGGTGCATCGCCGCCGCGTAGGCGTTGACGATCTGGGACGAGGTGAGCATGGCATTGGCGTTGGGGTGGCCGGGGACGGAGATCCCGTACTCCGTCTCGATGCCCATTACTCGCCGTACGGTCATGCGGCCCTCCTTGCCCGGCGGTGTCCTCGGTCGGGGACGCCGCTCAAGTACCGCTGGCGCTCCGGTGCGTGTGCGGTGCCCGTCCCCGCACTGCGCGACTCGGCGGTACGAAAGAGCCTAGAACGCCTTTGCGCTGGTGGGGAGATCATTTGCGTCATTGCCTTGCTCCGGCTGTGGCCTGAAAAACAGTTGGCTGCGGGTACCCGGTGAGGGCACCCGCAGCCACCCCGTCTTTTACAGGTATTGACCGGTGTTGGCCACCGTGTCGATGGAGCGCCCGGTGTCTGCGCCCTGCTTTCCGGTGATGAGCGTACGGATGTAGACGATCCGTTCGCCCTTCTTTCCGGAGATCCGGGCCCAGTCGTCGGGGTTGGTGGTGTTGGGGAGGTCCTCGTTCTCCTTGAACTCGTCCACGCATGCCTGGAGGAGGTGGGAGACGCGGATGCCCTTCTGTTTGTGGTCGAGGAAGTCCTTGATGGCCATCTTCTTGGCCCGGCCCACGATGTTCTCGATCATGGCGCCGGAGTTGAAGTCCTTGAAGTAGAGGACTTCCTTGTCACCGTTGGCGTAGGTGACCTCCAGGAAGCGGTTCTCCTCGGATTCCGTATACATGTGTTCGACGGCGGTCTGGATCATGCTCTGGACCGTGGCGCCCTTGTCGCCGCCGTGCTCCCCCACGTCCTCGGGGTGCAGCGGGAGGCGGTCGGTGAGGTACTTCTGGAAGATGTCCTTGGCGGATTCGGCGTCCGGACGTTCGATCTTGATCTTCACGTCGAGGCGGCCGGGGCGCAGGATGGCGGGGTCGATCATGTCCTCGCGGTTGGAGGCGCCGATGACGACCACGTTCTGCAGGCCTTCCACGCCGTCGATCTCGGCGAGGAGCTGGGGGACGATGGTGTTCTCCACGTCCGAGCTGACGCCGGATCCGCGGGTGCGGAAGAGGGATTCCATCTCGTCGAAGAAGACGATGACGGGGGTGCCCTCGCTGGCCTTCTCACGAGCGCGCTGGAAGACGAGGCGGATCTGCCGCTCGGTCTCGCCGACGTACTTGTTGAGGAGTTCGGGGCCCTTGATGTTGAGGAAGAAGCTCTTGCCCTGGGCCTGGCCGGTGACCTCGGCGACCTTTTTGGCCAGCGAGTTGGCGACGGCCTTGGCGATGAGTGTCTTTCCGCATCCTGGGGGGCCGTAGAGCAGGACGCCCTTGGGCGGCCTGAGTTCGTGCTCCTTGAAGAGGTCGGGGTGGAGGTACGGGAGCTCGACCGCGTCGCGGATCATCTCGATCTGGTTGCCCAGGCCGCCGATCTGCTCGTAGCCGATGTCCGGTACCTCTTCGAGGACGAGTTCCTCGACCTCGCTCTTCGGTACGACTTCGTAGACGTACCCGGATCGGGGTTCGAGCAGGAGGGCGTCGCCGGGGCGGATGACGACGTCCAGGAGGGGCTCGGCGAGCCGTACCACCCGTTCCTCGTCGGTGTGCCCCTGTACCAGGGCGCGCTCGCCGTCCTCGAGGATCTCCTTGAGGGTGACGATGTCGCCGACGCTCTCGTACTCCATGGCCTCGACCACGTTGAGAGCTTCGTTGAGCATCACTTCCTGGCCGCGTCGTAGCTCTTCGAGCTCGACGCTGGGGCTGACGTTCACGCGGAGTTTGCGGCCTCCGGTGAAGATGTCCGCCGTGCCGTCCTCGTTGGCGACCAGGAAGACACCGAAGCCGGCCGGGGGCTGTGCGAGCCGGTCGACTTCCTCCTTGAGGGCCACGATCTGGTCGCGGGCCTCGCGGAGTGTGTTGGCGAGCCGCTCGTTCTGCGCGGACACGCCGGCCAGGTTGGTCTGAAGCTCGACGATCCGCTCTTCGAGAATCCTCGTGTGTCGCGGAGAGTCGGCGAGCTTGCGCCGCAGGACGGCGATCTCCTGCTCAAGGTAGGCAATCTGCCCGGACGGGTCGTCGGACCCTCGTCCCGGGCGGATGCCGCGGTTCATGTCGTCGTCGTGGGCTGCCACGGTCCTCACCTCCTCCAAGGGGAGCTGGACGCTTCCAGACCCTACCTGGGTGGGTGTCGATTGAAACCCCTAGATCACAAAGACTGTCGAGGTGTGTCCGATCTTCACCCTTGCGCTCTCCCTCACGCCAGGGGAATACCCACAGAACGTGGTTGGGAAGCGGCCGGAGGTAGGGTCGAAGTGTTCAACACCCGTCAGAGCTGGGCCGACTTGCCGTCGGATTGTCTTGCTCGGGGCAGAAACGGCAGGAGATATGACCGTGCAGGAGGAGCCCGGGACCGGCGCCGAGGCGTTGGAGGTCTGGATCGATCAGGACCTGTGTACGGGGGACGGAATCTGTGTCCAGTACGCGCCTGAGGTCTTCGAGCTGGACATCGACGGGCTGGCGTACGTGAAGAGCCCTGCGGACGAGTTGTTGCAGGCCCCGGGGGCGACGACGCCGGTTCCGCTGCCGTTGCTGACGGATGTGGTGGACTCCGCGAAGGAGTGTCCGGGCGACTGTATTCACGTACGTCGAGTTTCGGACAGGGTCGAGGTTTTCGGCCCGGACGCGGAGTGATCGTCCGACCACTCCGTGCCACCGTCGGCTGATTCTCGTAATGCCTCTGTCTGATTTCTCACCCGGTGTTCGCCGTACGTACGTTCCGTGGCCGCCTGGCGGTCGGTCGGGGCGTGTTCACACGCTCTGTGCGCCGGCGGGTGTCGAGCGGAGGAACGCGCCGTTCTTCCACTGCCACTTGGCGCGCTCGTCGACGTCCGGGCAGCATCTGGGGACGTCGAGGGACGAGTAGCCGAGGAGTGTGGCCGTGACGGCGCCGGCACTGACGGTGAGGTCGGTGACGGTGAGGCGGTCCTTGGGGTCGACGAGGGTCGCGACGACGCGGGGGTGCTCGGCGTCGGCGGCCTGGGTGAGGACGTACACGCCGTTGGGCGGGGTGCCGGAGCCGGCGTCGCAGCGTACGGAGACGACCGTTTCGGGTCTGCCGTCGCCGTCGAGGTCTCCGGTTGCCTTTTCCTGGACGAGGACCGGGAGGGGGCCGCACTGGAGGGGAAGGTCGACGCCGGTGGGGTCGGGGGGTGCGACGGCTGCGGCGGGTCTTCCCGCGGGGCCGGCTGCCTGGGCCGCGGTGGCGGAGTCCGGCTGGAGGGCCGAGGAGAGGGCGACGACTCCGGCGAGGGCGGTGGCCGTGGCGAGCCAGTGGATGGGGCGGGTGTGCGTGTGTGCCAGTTCCGGGACGGCGGAGTGCTGCACTCGGAGTGTCTCCCGTGGAGGGCTGTACCGGTGGGGTGTCCCGCATAGTGCCACACGTCACAGTGCGAGGGAACGGCGGGGTGTGTGGTGGTCGCTGTCCGTACTGGTGCTGTTGTGGCGTCAACCGGGAAGCGATGTGGCCGAGTTCCCGGTGTGCTGCGGGAACTCGGCCACGGTGGTCGTGCGTTGACGCGTCAGCGGCCGTTGCCGCCATCGGCGTTGGGGCCGGTGTAGTCGTCGCCGTAGGAGCCCTTGGAGGGGCGGCGGCGGCGCATGGGGGGCTCGACCCCGTCGGCGAGGCGGCGGGCGGTGAGCAGGAAGCCGGTGTGGCCGATCATGCGGTGGTCGGGGCGGACGGCGAGGCCTTCGATGTGCCAGTTGCGGATCATCGACTCCCAGGCGCTCGGCTCGTTGAAGCAGCCGATCTCGCGGATGGACTCGACGGTCCGGGCGAGCTGGGTGGTGGTCGCGACGTAGCAGCAGACGATGCCGCCGGGGACGAGGGCCTTGGAGACGGCCTCCAGGCATTCCCAGGGGGCGAGCATGTCGAGGACGACGCGGTCGACCTCGGTGTCGCTGAGGTTGTCCTGGAGGTCACCGACGGTGAGCTGCCAGGCGGGGTGGGGGCCGCCGAAGTAGCGCTCCACGTTCTGCTGGGCGATCTCGGCGAAGTCCTCGCGGCGCTCGTAGGAGTGCAGCATGCCCTGGTCGCCGATGGCGCGCAGCAGGAAGCTGCTGAGTGAGCCGGAGCCCACGCCGGCTTCCACGACGCGTGCGCCGGGGAAGATGTCGGCGAAGGCCAGGATCTGCCCCGCGTCCTTGGGGTAGACCACGGCGGCGCCGCGGGGCATGGACAGGACGTAGTCGGGGAGCAGGGGGCGCAGCGCGAGGTAGGCGACGTTTCCGGTGGTGCGGACAACGCTGCCCTCGGGTGCGCCGATCAGCTCGTCGTGCGGGAAGGAACCCTTGTGGGTGTGGAAGTTCTTTCCGGCTTCGAGCGTGAACGTGTAGTGGCGGCCCTTGGGGTCGGTCAGCTGTACCTGGTCCCCGACCTTGAAGGGCCCGCGCCTGCGGGCGGCACCGGTCGGTTCGGACATGTGAACAGCCTACTGGTGTTGGCGGGGGCTGCCGACCATCGCGTTGGTGGATGAGGGAGCGGGTTCGGGTGCCCTGCCCTGTGACGGGAATCATCTTCACAAATTCCACAATCGGCATGCATGGTTCCGCTTAGAGCTTCGGGGGTGTTCCGGGCCTTGGTGACGAGTCCGTCCTTATGCACGCAAGCAGGTGATCATGGCCACCTCCGCCGACGGCGTCGACGTCTTCCCGTCGCGCCGCACCGCGCGGATGGTGAGGCGTCAGGCGGTGTGGAAGCCGGGCTTCCTGCCGTTCCTGGTCACCGCGGGTCTCGCCTATGTCTTCTCCTCGGCGTTGTACTCCCCCAGGCAGACGCTGATGGGCTGGGTGGTGACCGTCCTGTGGACGCTGCCCGTCGTCAGTTCGCTGGTCGGGGTCACCGGTGCTGTGCTGACCCGTCGCCGTATCGCGCGTCAGCGGGGCTGGACCAGTGCCGCTCCGGCGCTGCACGACCGGCTCGTGGTGCTCGTGCCGACCATCGGACGGCAGGACACGTATCCGGCGCTGGAGCGGTCGGTGCTGTCGTACTGCGCGTTCCTGCCGCGCTGGTTTCCCGCGCTGCGGATCGATGTCCTGACGGAGGAGGGCTGTGAGGCGGCCGAGCGCATCGACGCCCTGGCGGCCCGCAGCCCGTTGATTCGCGTGGTGACCGTGCCGAGGGCCTATCGCACGCCCAATGGCACCCGTTTCAAGGCCCGCGCGAATCACTACGCCCATGAGCTGCGTATCGCCGAGGGCGAGGCCCTGGACGACGTGTGGGTGCTGCACATGGACGACGACACCGGGGTCGGTCCGGACACGGCCGAGCAGGTCGCCCGGTTCATCAACGCCCAGCGGCGTGCGGGTCCCGAGGGCAAGCATCTGGCGCAGGGCATGCTGACGTATCCGAGGGAGAACGCCGTCAACCGGCTGACGTGGCTGGCCGACGCGATACGTCCCGCCGACGACATCGCCCGCTTCGCCGTCCTGACCGGCGGCGGTACTCCGCTGGCCGGGCTGCACGGTGAGCTGCTGCTGCTCCGCGCGTCGATCGAGGCCACGATCGGCTGGGACTTCGGTCCGGACTCCATCTGCGAGGACGCCCATCTGGCCCTGGTCTTCGCCAGTCGCTACAAGGGGCGCAGCGACTGGTTCTCCGGCCGCAGCTACGGTGCGTCCCCGGCGACCGTGCGGGACTTCCTGAAGCAGCGGGAGCGCTGGTCGTGGGGTCTGGTGGGGCTGGCGTTCAACCGCAGTCTGCCGCGCCGGTCCCGGGCGCTGCTCATGTACAGCGTGACGACGTGGGTGATGGGGCCGTTCCAGCACGTCGGGGTCGTCCTGGCGGTGGGCGCGCTGCTCGGCGATCTCAACACCTCGCCGGTCACGCCGTGGATCCTGCCGTTGTGGGCGGTGACCATGGGTTATGCGGTGTGGATGTACTGGGAGGGCCTGAAGATCAACGCCTCGGTGTCGGCCAACGGCCGTCGGCTGTGGTGGGAGCCGGTCGCGGTGGTCGCCCTGATGCCGTTTTTCGCGCTGTGGGAGGCGGCCGGTTCGTTCCGGGGGCTGCTGCGGTGTCTGCGCGGCGCGGAGAACCAGTTCGTCGTGATCGCGAAGCCGGCCTGAGGGATGCGTACACGTGTTGGGGGTCTGCGTGGCCTCGTCCTCCTCTCTGCCCTCGCTCTTCTGTTTGCGAGCGGGTGCGTCTCGCTGGGAGCCGGGGCTCCGGCGGCGACCACACCGTCCGCAAGTGCATCCGCATCCGCGTCCGAGAACCCGGCTCCGGCGCGGGTCGCCCGGCCCTGGCGGCGCGGGGATCCTCAGCTCGGTGCGCAGGTGCTCTGGTACACGTACCCCGGCGAGACGGACGCGTCCGTGCGGACCAACTCGCTGCGGCTGGTGAACTACATGGTCGGCAAGGACATGAACGCGGTCTCGGTGACCTTTCCGTTCGCGACCGCCGGGCCCACGGCGAGCCGGGTCGGTGCCTCGACCGAGACGCCTTCCGTACGGCATCTGGGGATGCTCCTGGACACCGCGGCGGCGGCCGGGCTGCGGATCACCGTGCGTCCGCTTCTCGACGAGCGGAGCCTGGTGGCCCGGGATCCCCTGGCCTGGCGCGGCTCGCTCGCCCCAGGCGACCGGGCGGCCTGGTTCCGGTCGTACGAGGCCTTCCTGGCGCCGTATCTCAGGCTCGCGGCCCGGCATCACGCGAGCACGTTCGTGGTCGGGGCGGAGCTGACGTCGCTGGAGGACGATCCGCGCTGGCGTTCGGTGGTCGCCGCCGCGCGGAAGTCGTTCGCCGGTGAGCTGTCCTACGACGCCAACTGGGACGACTACGTCTCCCGGCATGTCCCCGTCCCCGTCGAACACCTGGGCGTCGACGCCTACTTCCCCCTCCCCCGGCTCGGCGACGACGCCTCCGTCGCGGAGATCGCGGAGGGCTGGCAGCGCTGGCTGGACCGCAAGAGCACCGGGAAGCTGTCCCGGATCGTGCTGAGCGAGGTCGGCATCATCGCCGAGGACGGCGCCTATCGTCACCCGGCCGTCTGGAAGGGCGAGGGGAAGCTCAACCCGACGGTGCAGCAACGCTGGTTCGCGGCGGCCTGTCAGGTCGCCCGGGAGCGGGACATGGCCGGCCTGTACTGGTGGAACCTCGACTTCCACGCCGACCCCGCGGCGGGCGCCGACGCCGACGCCCGCGCCTCCTTCATCGGGCGCCCCGCCGAGGCCGTCGTCGCCTCCTGCTTCCGGACGTGGCCGCGATGAACGAAGAGCGCAGCTGGAACGAGTACGGTTCCCGGCCCCGCCCGGCGGCTGAAGGGACTCGTCCGTCCGAGCCGGCCTCGGGGCAGAGCGACGACACCGTGCGTCTCGGGGTGGCCCGGAGGCCCCGGAGCGTCGGGGTTGGACGGATCGCGGATCCGCATCCGATCGTCCGGCCGGAGCCCGCCGGCGCCGCGACACCGGACGCGGAGCGGGAACCGGTGGCATGGCCGGCGCCGGACGTCGAGGTGGGAGCGGTCGTGTTCGGGGAACCGTTCGGCAGTGCTCCCGCTGCGGCCGTCACCCGCTCCCCCGAGGTCGAGCCAAGGCCGGATTCCGGGCCGGAGATCAGCGGGAGGCGGTTCTCCGCTGTGGACGGTCTGCGGGGCGTCGCTGTGCTGGCCGTTCTGGTGCACGACACGGGTGTGGGCGGGCCGTATTTCTCCTGGGCCGGTGCGGGTGTCGATGTCCTGCTGGTGCTCGCGGGGTTCCTCGCCACCCTGCCCCTGCTCCGTCGGGCGACCGCCACCGGGAGGACCGGCGTGGTCGGCTTCCTGGGTCGTCGGGCGAAGCGGTTGGTTCCCGCGTTGGTGGTGTCGGTCGGCCTGACCCTCGCTGCTTACTGGGCGCTCGGACATGGCGGGTGGGCCGGGTGGCTGCGGGGGTGGCCGCTCGGTGTCGTCCCCGGGCCGGACGCGCCGCTCGCCCCGCTGTGGTTGGTGGACGTCACCGCGCGTTCCGTGGTGGCGTGGTCCCTGCTGCTGGCGGGGCTGTGTCTCCTGGCTCGGCGGCGGCTTGCCCCGGTGGCGCTGGTCTTCGCTCTGCTCGGCGGGGCGGTGACCGTCGCTGCGGCATGCGGGGTGCTGCCCGATCCGGGGGTCGTCTCGGGCGTACAGGCGGTCGCGCTGCCGGCCGGTGGTGTTGCCGCGTGCCTCGTTCATCTGGCCGAGCGTGGTGGCCGTGCGGTGTCCCGGCTGGACGCCGTGCTGCTGGTGGTGATCGGTTTCGCCGCTGCGGGGGGCTTGGCGGTGGCGGCCGTCCTGCGTGGCGGAGGGCAGGGTGACGGCTGGTTCATGGTCGCGGTCGTGATCGGGGCTGCTCTGCTGACGGCGGTGCTGTGCGGTGGCCGGGGGCCTTTGGTGCGGCTGTTGTCGGGCGATCTGGTCACGGAGGTCGGCCGGATGTCGTACAGCCTGTTTCTGCTGCATCTGCCCGTGTACTGGCTGCTGCTGCGCGGCCGGCCGGGGCTAGGTCCGCTCGCTCTGTTCCTGGTGGGGGGTGTGGTGACCTGGTTCCTGGCCCTGCTCGTCCACTACCTGCTCGTCGAGCGCTTGGCCGCCCGCCCCTGGCGTCGCGGGCCCCGGCGGGACGGGAGCCTGCGACACCGGCTTTAGGAGAGCCGTGCTCTCTAGTTCGGGCGGGCCATGGCCTTGACGAAGGCGCGTTCGACGTCGGCTGCCGACAGGACTCCGTAGATCTCGCCGGACTCCTCGACGACCAGGTACTCGGTGGCGGGGGTCGCGCGGAGGGCGTCGAGGAGTTCCTCGCCGGAGAGTTCTGCCGAGACGCGCATGCCGTCGGTGAGGTCCTGGGCCAGGCCGCTGACGGAGACCCAAGGGCGGCGGTGTTCGGGTACGCCGACGATCGCCGCCTCACGGACCAGGGAGAGGGGTTCTCCGTCGGGGTCTACGACGACCAGAGCGCGGGCGCCGGCGTCGTTGGCGCGGCGCAGGGCCTCGGAGAGGGGGGTGTTGGTCTCGACGGGGACCGCGCGGCGGGTGAGGTTGCGGGCGCGGAGTTCCGGGAGGTGTTCGCGCAGGCGGGCCATGCGGAGGCTGTTGCCGGCGCCGGTCCAGATGATCGCGGCGAGGATGGCGGCGAGCAGGGCGTCGGTGACGGTGTCCATGCCGACGCTGTCCTCGGCGCTGGAGCCGAGGGCGCCGGACTGGGTGAGCAGCGGGAGTCCGATGAGGACGGAGACGGCGAGGGCGCGGCCGACCCAGGCGGCGGCGATCGTACCGCTCATGGGTTTGCCGGTGATCTTCCAGACGACGGCGCGGAGCATCCGGCCGCCGTCGAGGGGCAGGCCCGGCAGGAGGTTGAAGGCGGCGACGATGAGGTTGGAGATCATCAGGCCGGCCAGCAGGACGCCGGGGACGGTGCCGGCTTCGACGGTCTGGAGGGCGAGGTAGAAGACGCCCGCGAGGATCAGGGAGAGGAGCGGGCCGACGAAGGCGAGGACGAACTCGCGGCCGGGGGTCTCGGACTCCTTCTCGATCTCGGAGACGCCGCCGAAGAACTGGAGCTGGATGCGGCGTACCGGGAGTTTGAAGCGGAGGGCGGCGACGGTGTGGGCGAGTTCGTGGACGAGGACGGAGGCGTAGAAGGCGACCGCGAAGAAGAGGGAGACGAGGTAGCGCAGGGCGCCGAGTTCGGGCAGTACGCGGTCGAGCTGGCCGCCGAAGACCCAGGTGATGAGGGCGGCGACCAGGAACCAGCTGGGGGCGACGTAGACGGGTACGCCGAAGGGGCGTCCCATGAGGAGTCCGCCGCCGGGTTCCTTCTTGGGCTTCTGGGGGGCGCGGGACTTGCCGAGGCGGGGGGTGGCGCGGGTGCGGCCCGTGGTGTCGGCGGGCGCGTCCGGCTCGGTGGGCTCCTCGGTCGGTTTCGCGGGTTCCGTGGGCTTGTCGTTCCGGTTGTCGTCCCGCTCGTTGTCCCGCTCGTTCAGGGCGGGCTCCGTCGTGGTGTCGGTGGTCGCGGGTTCGGGGTGTGCGGGGCCGGCGGTCGAGGCCGTACGCCCGGTGTGGCGATCGGTCGACTGGTCGTTGCCGGAGCGCGGCTGCCCGCTCCCGCCGCTCTCGTCCACTGTGTCCCCTTGTCGGATGCGTCTCCCTTTTCCGCTCCGGGGCGGAAGGGTCTCGGGTCGATGGTATGCGGCCGTCGCGACGTGTTCCGCCCCGGCACCCCCTGTGTTCGCCGGGGTGTCCCGTGTAGTCGTGGCGGCGGGTGGGTCACTGTCAGTGGCGGGCCGTAAGGTCGTCGTCATGGAAATCAGCACCGAGGGCGCCGCCGAGTCCGTCTCGCCGGTCGTGCTGCCCTCCGCGCCGTCTTCGCTGTCGCCCTCGCGGGCCAGTGACTTCATGCAGTGTCCGTTGCTGTACCGGTTCCGGGTGATCGACCGGTTGCCGGAGAAGCCGAGTGAGGCGGCGACGAGAGGCACGCTGGTGCACGCCGTTCTTGAGCGGCTGTTCGACGCACCGGCGGCGGAGCGGACCGCGCCGCGGGCGAAGTCGCTGATCCCGGGGCAGTGGGACCGGCTGCGGGAGTCGCGCCCTGAGGTGGTGGAGCTGTTCGCGGACGATCCGGACGGGGAGCGGCTGACGCGTTGGCTGGGCGAGGCGGAGCGGCTGGTGGAGCGCTGGTTCGGGCTGGAGGATCCGACCCGGCTGGAGCCCGCAGAGCGTGAGCTGTTCGTCGAGGCGGAGCTGGATTCGGGGCTGAAGCTGCGGGGGATCATCGACCGGGTCGATGTGGCGCCTACGGGTGAGGTGCGGATCGTCGACTACAAGACGGGGAAGGCGCCGCGTCCGGAGTATTCGGAGGGTGCGCTGTTCCAGATGAAGTTCTACGCGCTGGTTGTCTGGCGGTTGAAGAACGTGGTGCCCCGGCGGTTGCAACTGGTGTATCTCGGCAGTGGGGATGTGGTGACGTACGACCCCGTGGTGGCCGATCTTGAGCGGGTGGAGCGGAAGCTGCACGCGTTGTGGGAGGCGATTCGGGAGGCGACGGAGTCGGGGGTTTGGCGGGCTCGGCCGACGAAGCTGTGCGGTTGGTGTGATCACCAGGCCGTGTGTCCGGAGTTTGGGGGGACTCCCCCGCCTTATCCGTTGCCGGTGCGGGTGGCTCCGCCGGTTGCGCCGTAGTTGTCCGCGGGCCCGGTGGGGGCTTGTCGCGCAGTTCCCCGCGCCCCTTGCGGGGCGCTACGCGCCCGCAAGGCAGAATGGGAAGGCCTAGCGAAGGAGACTTACGTGGCCGTCCGCGTTCTACTGGTCGACGACCAGCCGCTGCTGCGTACCGGGTTCCGGATGATTCTGGAGGCCGAGCAGGACATCGCGGTCGTCGGCGAGGCCGGAGACGGTCTTCAGGCGATCGACCAGGTGCGGGCCCTCCAGCCCGATGTGGTGTTGATGGACATTCGCATGCCGCGGATGGATGGGGTCGAGGCGACTCGGCAGATCACGGGTCCTGGGCGGGACGGGCCGGCGAAGGTGCTGGTGCTGACGACCTTCGATCTCGACGAGTACGTGGTGGAGGCGCTGCGGGCCGGTGCCAGTGGCTTCCTCCTGAAGGACGCGCCGGCGAACGAGCTGGTGCAGGCGATCCGGGTGGTGGCGGCGGGTGAGGCGATGCTCGCGCCGAGCATCACGCGTCGGCTGCTCGACAAGTACGCGGGGCATCTGCCGTCGGGTGACGAGCCCGTGCCTGACACCCTGCACACGCTGACCGAGCGTGAGGTCGAGGTGCTCAAGCTGGTGGCGCGGGGGCTGTCGAACGCGGAGATCGCCGCCGATCTCTTCGTCAGCGAGACGACCGTGAAGACGCATGTCGGGCATGTGCTGACCAAGCTGGGGCTGCGCGACCGGGTGCAGGCCGCGGTGTACGCGTACGAGAGCGGGCTGGTGCGTCCCGGCGCGCAGTAGGCGGCAACCGCAGTGGTTGTACGACGACGGGGGCGCCCCTTCCGATTCAGGAAGGGGCGCCCCCGTCGTCGTATCGGCCGGGTCAGCCCTTGTTGATCTCCCAGAAGCGGAAGACGGTCGAGGCGTCGAGGCAGTACTCCAGGCCGTAGACGTTCTCGCGGGTGACGGCGTACTGCTTGGCCTGCCAGATCGGGATGACGGGGAGCTCCTGGGCGACGATGTCCTGGAGTTCGGCGAAGTCCGTGTCGGTCGCGGAGCGGTCGCTCTCGGCGGCGGTGCCGGGGATGAGCGTGCCGGTGATGGTGCTGTTGGTGTAGTTGTTGCCGAGGACGTTGCCCTCGCCGAAGAAGGGGGCGGTGAAGTTGTCGGCGTCGGGGTAGTCCGGCACCCAGCCCTTCACGTACACGCCGTACTTGCCGGCTTCGATGTCCTTCTCGTACTGCGCGAAGGGGACAGACTGGACGGTCGCCTCGAAGAGGCCGCTGGCGTTGAGCTGCTTGGCGATGGCCTTGAACTCGTCGTCGGTGGCGGGGCCGTAGCGGGACGGGGTCGACCAGAGGGTCAGCTTGACCTTCTCGGTGATGCCGTCCTCCTGGAGGGCCGCCTGGGCCTTGGCCTTGGAGGGGCGGGCGCCGTAGGTGTCGAAGAAGGCGGTGTTGTGACCGGCTATGCCGGCCGGGATGATCGAGTAGAGCGGGGTCGCGGTGTCCTCGTAGACCTCGTCGACCAGGGCCTCGCGGTCGAGGAGGTAGGCGATGGCCTTGCGTACGCCGAGCTTTCCGGCGACCGGGTCGTTCATGTTGAAGACGAGGTGCTGGACCTCGGCGCTGGTGCCCTCGACTATGTCGATGCCCTCGTCGCCGCTGTCCTTCTCGATGTCGGCGATGTCGCCGGCCTTGAGGCCTCGGTAGGCGATGTCGACCTTGCCGTCGAGGAGGGCGTCCTTCAGCTTGGTCTGGTCGCCGTGGAAGAACTTGAGGGTCACGCCGGAGTTCTTGACCTCGGCGGTGCCCTTGTAGTTCGGGTTGACGGAGAAGACCGCGCTGTCGTCGCCGAACGAGTCGAGCTTGTAGGGGCCGGAGCCGACGGCCTCGCCGTCCGTGCGCAGGCCGTCCTCGTCGTACTGGGTGTGGTCGACGATGGAGCCGGCGCCGGAGGCGATCTTGCTGGGGAAGGTGGCGTCGGGCACCTTGAGGTTGAAGACGACGGTCTTCTCGTCGGGGGTGTCCACCGAGTCGAGCATCGGGAACATGATCGCGGGGCCCGCGTCGTCGTTGATCTTCAGCATGCGGTCGAAGGAGAACTTGACGTCCTCCGAGGTGAGCGCGTCGCCGTTGCTGAACTTCAGGCCGTCGCGCAGGGTGCACTTGTACACCTTGGTCTGCGCGTCGCTGAAGGCGCACTCCTTGGCGGCCTCGGGCTGCGGCTCGGTGCCCCCGTTGGGGAAGCTGAGCAGCGACTGGAAAACGTTGTTGAACAACAGCCAGGAGCCGGGGTCGTAGCCGGAGGCGGGGTCGGTGGCCAGGACGTCGTCGGACATCCCCATCACCACGGTGGAGCCGTCGGCCCCCGAGTCGCCGTTCTCCGAGCCGCAGCCGGTCAGGAGGCCGGAGGCCAGCCCCGCCACGATGGGCAGGACGGGCCACTGGTTGCGCAAGTTCACGTCGATGTGCCTTGTCGTCGGGTCTTGGGAACCCGGGGCCGTCCCAGCCCCGGGTCGGGATTCATGCGTCGGACGGGTGTGCCGGTCAGTTGCTCACACCGCGGCCGAGCTCCCAAAGCTGAAGCGTCGAGGAGGAGTTGAGGGCCCACTCGGCGCCGGTGATGCCGTCGCGTGCGGCGATGTACTGGTTGCCCTGCCAGAGCGGCAGTACGGGTACGTCGTCGGCGACGATGTCCTGGATGTCCGTGAGGCTCGTGGAGGCGGTGAGGCGGTCGGCCTCACGGCGGGACTCCGGGATCAGGGTGGTGCGGATCCTGCTGTTGGCGTACGGCAGGTTGAGGAAGTTGTCCTTGTCGAGGAACGGGGCGAGGTAGTTGTCCGCGTCGGGGAAGTCCGGGAACCAGCCCATGCCGTAGACGTCGTAATCGAGTTCCTTCTCGGCCGGGCGGAAGGTGGCCCAGGGGGCGCCCTTGATGCTGACCTTGAAGAGTCCGCTGGCGTTGAGCTGCTTCTGAAGTTCCTCGAACTCCTGCTTGGTGGCCGAGCCGTAGTGGTCGGTCGTGTAGTGCAGGGTCAGTTTCACGGGGGTGGTGATCCCGGCGTTCTCCATCAGGGTTTTCGCCTTGATGTCGCTCGGCTCGCCGTACTTGTTGAAGAAGGAGTTCGAGTGGCCGGTGATGGTGGCCGGGACCAGCGAGTAGAGCGGCTGGGCCTCGTCGCCGTACACCTTGGAGACGAGTTCGGCGCGGTCGATGATCTGCGCCATCGCCTGGCGGACGGCTTTGGTCTTCACCGTCGGGGCGTCGGTGTTGAAGGCGAGGTAGCGGATTTCGAGGCCGGGCATCTGGACGAGGTCGATGTCGCCGGTCGAGTCGTCGTCGAGCTTTCTGATCTGCTCGGGGGACATCGTGCGGGTCATCAGATCGATGTCGCCCTTGGAGAGCGCGGTGCCCATCGCGGTGGCGTCGGCGAAGGAACGCAGTTCGACCTTGTCGTTCTTCGGCGTCAACTGCCCCTGGTAATTGGGGTTCTTGGTGAAGACGGCGTTGACGAGTTCGTCGTTCTTGACCTCGGAGTGGAGCGTGTACGGGCCGGAGCCGTCGACGTCGAAACCGTCGCGCAGTTTGTCCTTGTCGTAGTCGTCCGGGTTGACGATGCCCGCGACCGGGGTGGACAGCTTGAACGGGAAGGTGGCGTCGGCGGTCTTGAGGTGGAAGATGACCTCGCGGTCGCCCTGGGTCTCGACGGTGTCGATCGTGGACAGCAGGGCGAACACACCGCTGTCGGCCTGGATCCGCAGGGCCCGGTCGATCGAGAACTTCACGTCGGACGCGGTGACTTTGTCGCCGTTGGAGAACTTGAGGTTCTTGCGCAGGGTGCAGGCGTAGCGCTCGTTGCCGGTGTCGGTGAACCCGCACTTCTCGGCGGCCTCGGGCACCGGTTCGCCGTCGCCGCGCGGCTGGACCATGAGGGTCTGCACGGTCTGGCGCAGGATGTTCCAGGTGCCGACGTCGTAGGCGTAGGCCGGGTCGATCGGTGCCGGGGCTGCCTTCGTGGCGGTGAACCGGTCCGTGGTGCCGACGACGATCGCGTCGCCGCCGCTGCCTCCGCCATTGGCCGCGCCGCAGGCGGCGAGTACCGGAGCGAGCAGGCCGACAACGGCCGGCAGCACCAAAGTCTTGCGGTTCATGCTCGGGTTTCTCCAGGCTGTCGATCCCAGGGACCCGGCATGCGTGGGGTGGTGCGCGCGGGGTTTCGGGATTACGGCGATGTTCTCGCAACGAGGTTAGTCCGGACCGTGGAGGGGCCCGCAGGCAGCCGGAGTTGGGGGCTGATCACGCTGTGGAGCCGGGTGTGGACGCACCGGAAAACCGGCGGCGGAAGGATTCCGTGCAGGCTCCCCCCAATCGGGACACAAGGACGTGCCCTGAGCCCCGAAAAGGAGTGCGTGTACACAGCATGTGTGCACTGTCGAGCCCTTGCCGGGTGGCGAACCTCACACGCTTTTACGCGTTGCGTGCATAGACGAATTCCGCCGGGTAATTCTCATGTGATGGCCCGCATGTTCATCCGGGCGCTTTCCCGTATTCGATCAGGCACGCTCGGTAGACGGGTCAGCGCATTTCCGTCATCAGGCCGTGCAGAAAGGGCAGGTCGACTTCTTCCAGGGAGGTCACGATCGTGCGGCGCGCGCCGGGGGCGATGGGCGCGACCGACGGAACGGCCACGACATGGCAGCCGGCGGCCTCGGCGGCGGCGACCCCGGTCGCCGTGTCCTCGACGACGGCGCATCTCGCCGGTTCGGCGCCGAGTCCGGCGGCGGCGATCAGATAGGGGTCGGGAAACGGCTTCGTACGCTCCACCTCGTCGCCTGCGATGCTCAGGGCGAAGTGCTGGGGGCCCAGGGAGGCCAGGACGCGGTCGATGATGCGGCGGTGGGAGGCGGAGACGAGGGCGGTCGGGATCTCGTGCGCGGAGAGTTCGGCGAGGAGGCGTGCGGCGCCCGGCATCAGGGGCAGGGCGCGGCCGATACGGTCCTCGAAACCGTCGTTGAGCAGGACCGACAGTTCGGCGAAGGTGATGTCGGCGCCGGTGGCCTCAAGGAGGAACCCGGCGCTGCGGGTCATCGGGCCGCCGACCACGACGTGCCGCCAGGAGTCGTCGAGGGTGTGGCCCAGGCCGGCGAAGATCTCGACCTCGACGTCCCACCAGAAGCCCTCGGTGTCCACCAGGGTGCCGTCCATGTCGAGGAGTACGGCCTGGAGTGCTGAGCCTTCGGCCGTACGGGTTCCGAGCGCGGGGACCGTGCTGGTCATCCTGGCGCACCTCCTTGAGGGACGATCAGGCCGGTTGCCCCTGAGTGCACAGAGGGCAACCGGCCTGCGATGGACCGACCAGTGTACGACTTATCCGATCAGCGCGCGTTAAAGAGCGCCGACGGGCTCAGCGTGCGTTGAAGTACTTCGCCTCGGGATGGTGGATGACGATGGCGTCGGTGGACTGCTCGGGGTGGAGCTGGAACTCCTCGGAGAGGTGGACGCCGATGCGCTCGGGCTGGAGGAGGTCGGCGATCTTGGCGCGGTCCTCCAGGTCGGGGCAGGCGCCGTAGCCGAGGGAGAAGCGGGCGCCCCGGTACTTGAGGGCGAACATGTCCTCGACGTCGGCCGGGTCCTCGCCGGCGAAGCCCAGTTCGGAGCGGACGCGGGCGTGCCAGTACTCGGCGAGGGCCTCGGCCAGCTGGACGGACAGGCCGTGCAGTTCGAGGTAGTCGCGGTAGGAGTTCGACTCGAAGAGCTTGGCGGTCTCCTCGCCGATCCGGGAGCCGACGGTGACGACCTGGAGGCCGACGACGTCGATCTCGCCGGACTCCTCCGGGCGGAAGAAGTCGGCCAGGCAGAGCCGGCGGCCACGGCGCTGGCGCGGGAACGTGAAGCGCGTACGTTCGTTGCCCCGGTCGTCGAGGATGATCAGGTCGTCGTCCTTGGAGACGCACGGGAAGTAGCCGTAGACGACGGCCGCCTCCAGCAGGGACTCCGTCTGGAGCTTGTCCAGGAGGCCGCGCAGCCGGGGGCGGCCCTCGGTCTCGGCCAGCTCCTCGTAGGTCGGCCCGTCGCCGGTGCGGGCCTGCTTGAGGCCCCACTGGCCCTTGAAGAGGGCGCCCTCGTCGAGCCAGCTCGCGTACTCCTTGAGCTGGATGCCCTTGATGACGCGGGTGCCCTGGAAGGGCGGGGTGGGGATCGGGTTGTCGACGGCGACGTCGGAGCGGACGTGGCCCTCTTCCGGGCGTTCCTCGGCCTGTACGGCGGCGGTGGCGCGGACGCGGCGCTGCTTGAGCTCGGGCAGCTTGGCGCCGGGCACGCCCCGCTTGACGCCGATCAGCGCGTCCATGAGGCGCAGGCCCTCGAAGGCGTCGCGGGCGTAGCGGACCTCGCCCTCGTAGATCTCGTGGAGGTCCTGTTCGACGTACGCCCTGGTCAGGGCGGCGCCGCCGAGGATGACCGGGTAGTCGGCGGCCAGCTTGCGCTGGTTGAGCTCCTGGAGGTTCTCCTTCATGATCACGGTCGACTTCACGAGGAGCCCTGACATGCCGATGACGTCGGCCCGGTGCTCCTGCGCGGCTTCGAGGATCGCGGAGACCGGCTGCTTGATGCCGATGTTGACGACGGTGTAGCCGTTGTTGGTGAGGATGATGTCGACGAGGTTCTTGCCGATGTCGTGGACGTCGCCGCGGACGGTGGCGAGGACGATCGTGCCCTTGCCCTCGTCGTCGGTCTTCTCCATGTGCGGTTCGAGGAAGGCGACGGCCGTCTTCATGACCTCGGCGGACTGGAGGACGAACGGCAGCTGCATCTGGCCGGAGCCGAAGAGTTCGCCGACGACCTTCATGCCCTCCAGGAGGGTGTCGTTGACGATGTCGAGGGCGGGGCGGGTCTCGAGGGCCTCGTCGAGGTCGGCCTCCAGGCCGTTCTTCTCGCCGTCGATGATGCGGCGCTGGAGCCGCTCGTCCAGCGGCAGGGCGGCGAGTTCCTCGGCCTTGCCCGCCTTGAGGGACTTGGTGGTGGCGCCCTCGAACAGGGCCATCAGCTTCTGGAGGGGGTCGTAGGCTGGTTTGTCGCCCTGCTGGGCGGAGCGCCGGTCGTAGACCAGGTCGAGGGCCGTCTGCACCTCCTCCTCGCTGAAGCGGGCGATGGGGAGGATCTTCGACGCGTGCACGATCGCCGAGTCGAGGCCGGCCTTGACGCATTCGTCGAGGAAGACCGAGTTCAGCAGCATGCGGGCGGCCGGGTTGAGGCCGAAGGAGATGTTGGACAGGCCCAGCGTTGTCTGGACGTCCGGGTGGCGGCGCTTCAGCTCGCGGATCGCCTCGATCGTGGCGATGCCGTCCTTGCGGGACTCCTCCTGACCGGTACAGATGGTGAAGGTCAGGGTGTCGATGAGGATGTCCGACTCGTGGATGCCCCAGTTGCCGGTGAGGTCGTCGATCAGCCGTTCGGCGATGGCGACCTTGTGCTCCGGGGTACGGGCCTGGCCCTCCTCGTCGATGGTCAGCGCGATCAGCGCGGCGCCGTGCTCCTGGGCCAGCTTGGTGACCTTGGCGAAGCGGGACTCGGGGCCGTCGCCGTCCTCGTAGTTGACGGAGTTGATGACCGCGCGTCCACCGAGCTTCTCCAGGCCCGCCTTGATGACGTCGACCTCGGTGGAGTCCAGGACGATCGGCAGGGTGGAGGCGGTGGCGAAGCGGCCCGCCAGCTCCTCCATGTCGGCGACGCCGTCGCGACCCACGTAGTCCACACAGAGGTCGAGCATGTGCGCGCCCTCGCGGATCTGCTCGCGGGCCATCTCGACGCAGTCGTCCCAGCGGGCGTCCAGCATGGCCTCGCGGAACTTCTTGGAACCGTTGGCGTTGGTGCGCTCGCCGATCGCCATGTAGGCGGTGTCCTGGCGGAACGGGACGGTCTGGTAGAGGGAGGCGGCGCCGGGTTCGGGGCGCGGGTCGCGCGCGGCGGGCGTGGCGCCCCGCACGCGCTCCACGAGCTGCCGCAGGTGCTCCGGGGTGGTTCCGCAGCAGCCGCCGACCAGATTCAGGCCGTAGTCCCGTACGAAGGCGTCCTGGGCGTCTGCCAGGCCCTCGGGGTCGAGCGGGAAGTGGGCGCCGTCCTTGGTGAGGATCGGCAGACCGGCGTTGGGCATGCAGAGCAGCGGAGTGCGGGAGTGGCGGGAGAGATAGCGCAGGTGCTCGCTCATCTCGGCCGGGCCGGTCGAGCAGTTCAGGCCGATCATGTCGATGCCGAGCGGTTCGAGCGCGGTCAGCGCGGCGCCGATCTCCGAGCCGAGCAGCATCGTGCCGGTCGTCTCGAAGGCCATCGAGACCAGCAGGGGTACGTCGAGGCCGGTGGCCTCCATGGCGCGGCGGGCGCCCAGGATCGACGACTTCGTCTGGAGGAGGTCCTGGGTGGTCTCCACGATCAGGGCGTCGGCGCCGCCGGCGAGCAGGCCCTCGGCGTTCGCCTGGAAGCCGTCACGGAGGGTGACGTAGTCGATGTGGCCGAGGGACGGCAGCTTGGTGCCGGGGCCGATCGAGCCGAGGACCCAGCGCTGGCGGCCGTCGCGGGCGCCGAAGTCGTCGGCGGTCTCGCGCGCGATACGGGCACCGGACTCGGACAGTTCGTACACGCGGTCGGCGATGTCGTACTCGGACGCCGCCGTGTGGTTGGCGCCGAAGGTGTTCGTCTCGACGCAGTCGACGCCCACGGCGAAGTACGCCTCGTGGACGGAGCGGACGATGTCGGGGCGGGTGACGTTCAGGATCTCGTTGCAGCCTTCGAGATTCTCGAAGTCCTCCAACGTCGGGTCCTGTGCCTGGAGCATGGTGCCCATCGCACCGTCGGCTACCACCACTCGGGTGGCGAGTGCGTCCCGGAGGGCGGACACACGGGTCCTGTTGTCGGTGGAAGGGGCGGACGACGAGGCGGCCATGTAAGGGCTCCCTGGAGTGCGACGGCTGTCGGCTTTGCGTCTTCCCCGGGAAGACGCACGCGGCCAGGGTAGCCCGGTGCGGGGCCGTATGGTCAGGGCGTCCACGGGACGGACGTACGTGGCGCGCGTGTCGTGGCCGGAACCGACGGCCGTGTGCGGGCCGTATACGAGACATCCACCCGGATGTACGCGGATGTAACAGGTGACGACCAGCCATTGGCAGTCGGTCGACATGGACCGGTAGTGTTCGACATTGCCGAACGGCGGCAGCGAGCGCCGGTGTGCCGGCGGTCGAAGGGGACGGAGGCAGAACGGCGATGGCACGGAACATCCAGTCGCTCGAACGGGCGGCGGCGATGCTGCGGCTCCTCGCGGGCGGCGAGCGTCGGCTCGGCCTCTCGGACATCGCCTCGTCCCTCGGGCTCGCCAAGGGCACCGCCCACGGCATCCTGCGCACCCTCCAGCAGGAGGGCTTCGTCGAACAGGAGGCCGCGTCCGGGCGCTATCAGCTGGGCGCCGAACTGCTGCGCCTGGGGACCACCTATCTGGACGTCCACGAGCTGCGCGCGCGTGCCCTGGTGTGGACCGACGACCTGGCCCGTTCCAGCGGCGAGAGCGTCCACCTGGGCGTGCTGCACCAGCACGGCGTGCTGATCGTGCACCACGTCTTCCGCCCCGACGACAGCCGGCAGGTGCTGGAGGTCGGGGCCATGCAGCCGCTGCACTCCACGGCCCTGGGCAAGGTCCTGTCGGCCTTCGACCCGGTCGCGCACAGCGAGGTCCTGGAGGCCGAGCGCAAGTCGTTCACCGACCGGACGATCAGCGACCTGGAGGGCTTCGAGGGCGTCCTGGACCTCACCCGCGCGCGCGGGTACGCAGCCGACGTCGAGGAGACCTGGGAGGGCGTCGCGTCCATCGCCGCCCCCATCCACGACCGGCGGCGGATGCCGGTCGGCGCGGTCGCCGTCACCGGGGCCGTGGAACGGCTCCGCAGGGAGGGCGAGCTGCGCCCGGAACTGATCGCGGCGGTGCGGGACTGCGCCCGCGCGGTGTCCCGGGACCTGGGCGCCGGGCGGTTCTGAACCTTCGTACAAAATCTGAACTTTCCTACGAAAACGGCTGGGACATCTTGGATGTTCCGGCCTTTTTCGTTGCCCTGGGCGGGCTCGGCGTGTGCGCGGAGTGTGCGGGTGGACGCGGGTCGCGACCGGCTCAAGATCGATAGCTCACAGCAATCAATAACGATCGTGTTTTCGATAACAGAGCCCTTGACGCGCCCGTAACCCCGGAGCAAGACTCCCGTCCATCGGTCGACATTGTCGAACACCGACCGGCAATAGGCGTTAGAGTGTGACAACGCCAAGGGCCGGCAGTTCCCCCCTGGACGAAGGACAAAGGAGTCGCGGGTGTCCAGCTCCGACATCTTCATCGGCGAGACCATCGGTACCGCCGTACTCATTCTGCTCGGCGGCGGCGTCTGTGCCGCCGTCACGCTGAAGGCCTCCAAGGCCCGCAACGCCGGCTGGCTCGCCATCACCTTCGGGTGGGGTTTCGCCGTACTGACGGCCGTCTACACCTCGGCGCCCCTCTCCGGCGCCCACCTCAACCCGGCCGTGACTCTCGCGCTCGCGCTCAAGAAGAACGGCATCGAGTGGAGCGACGTCCCGATCTACTGGGGCGGGCAGCTGCTCGGCGCCATGATCGGTGCCGCCCTGGTCTGGGTCGCCTACTACGGTCAGTTCCACGTGCACCTCACCGACAGAGAGATCGTCGGCGGTCCGGGCGCACAGGCCACGAAGACCAAGGCCGTCGAGGCGCAGGAGAAGGGCGCGGGCCCCGTGCTCGGCATCTTCTCCACCGGTCCCGAGATCCGTGTCGCATGGCAGAACATCGCCACCGAGGTCATCGGCACCGTCGTACTGGTGCTCGCCGTCCTCACGCAGGGTCTCAACGGCGACGGCAAGGGTCTCGGCACCCTCGGCGCGCTGATCACCGCCCTCGTGGTCGTCTCCATCGGGCTCTCGCTCGGTGGCCCCACCGGCTACGCGATCAACCCGGCCCGTGACCTCGGTCCGCGCATCGTGCACGCCTTGCTGCCCCTGCCCAACAAGGGCGGCTCCGACTGGTCCTACGCCTGGATCCCGGTGGTCGGTCCGCTGATCGGCGGCGCCATCGCTGCGGGCATCTACAACGTCGCCTTTGCTTAGAGCAGCCGACACAGCCTTGAGCAGCTAGAGCAGTCTTGAGCGGCAACGCCGTAAGACAGCCACTTACCGACGGAACCCACGGACCTTTCAGGAGCACACAGTGACCGACGCGCACACCGCCGCAACGCATTCCCACGGCGCAGGGCCGTTCATTGCCGCGATCGACCAGGGCACCACCTCCAGCCGCTGCATCGTCTTCGACCGGGACGGCCGGATCGTCTCCGTCGACCAGAAGGAACACGAGCAGATCTTCCCGAAGCCGGGCTGGGTGGAGCACAACGCCACCGAGATCTGGACGAACGTCGAGGAGGTCGTCGCCGGAGCCATCTCGAAGGCCGGCATCACCCGCGACGACATCAAGGCCATCGGCATCACCAACCAGCGCGAGACGACGCTGCTGTGGGACAAGAACACCGGTGAGCCCGTCCACAACGCCATCGTCTGGCAGGACACCCGCACCGACACGCTCTGCAAGGAGCTGGGCCGCAATGTCGGGCAGGATCGTTTCCGCCGCGAGACCGGCCTGCCGCTTGCCTCCTACTTCGCCGGCCCCAAGGCCCGCTGGCTGCTCGACAACGTCGAGGGCCTGCGCGAGCGCGCCGAGGCCGGGGACATCCTCTTCGGCACCATGGACTCCTGGGTCATCTGGAACCTGACGGGCGGTGTCAACGGCGGTCACCACGTCACCGACGTCACCAACGCCTCCCGCACCCTCCTGATGAACCTGCACACCCTGGAGTGGGACCCGAAGATCGCCGAGTCGATCGGCGTCCCGCTGTCGATGCTCCCGGAGATCCGCTCCTCCGCCGAGGTCTACGGCGAGGTCACCGGCGGCAAGCTGGGCGACCTGCTCGGCGGCATCCCGGTCGCCTCGGCGCTCGGCGACCAGCAGGCGGCCCTGTTCGGCCAGACCTGTTTCGCCGAGGGTGAGGCCAAGTCGACGTACGGCACCGGCACGTTCATGCTGATGAACACCGGCGACAAGATCATCAACTCGTACTCCGGCCTGCTCACCACGGTCGGCTACCGCATCGGCGACGATGCCCCGGTCTATGCCCTGGAGGGCTCGATCGCGGTCACCGGTTCGCTGGTGCAGTGGATGCGCGACCAGATGGGCCTCATCTCCACCGCCGCCGAGATCGAGACGCTCGCGTCGTCGGTCGAGGACAACGGCGGCGCCTACTTCGTGCCGGCCTTCTCCGGCCTCTTCGCCCCGTACTGGCGCTCCGACGCCCGCGGTGTGATCGCCGGCCTGACCCGGTACGTCACCAAGGCGCACCTCGCGCGCGCCGTCCTGGAGGCCACCGCCTGGCAGACCCGTGAGATCACGGACGCCATGACCAAGGACTCCGGCGTCGAGCTGGCGGCCCTCAAGGTCGACGGCGGCATGACCTCCAACAACCTGCTGATGCAGACCCTCTCGGACTTCCTGGACGCCCCCGTGGTCCGTCCCATGGTCGCCGAGACGACCTGCCTCGGTGCCGCCTACGCCGCCGGTCTCGCCGTCGGCTTCTGGACCAGCACCGACGACCTGCGCGCCAACTGGCGCCGGGCCGCCGAGTGGACCCCCAACATGGACGCGGAGAAGCGCGACCGTGAGTACAAGAGCTGGCTCAAGGCCGTCGAGCGGTCCATGGGCTGGCTCGAAGACAGCTCTGTCGAGGAGTAAGAAACAACATGACCAGCCAGTCCACCCTGAAGTCCGTGCCTGCCCTCGGTACGCACCCGGCCTCCGGCACGAACCCGAGCCGCGCCGAGACCCGGGAGCAGCTCTCCAAGGCGACGTACGACCTTCTCGTGATCGGCGGTGGCATCCTCGGCATCTCGACTGCCTGGCATGCCGCGCAGTCCGGGCTGCGGGTGGCTCTGGTCGACGCCGGCGACTTCGCCGGCGCCACCTCCTCCGCCTCCTCCAAGCTGCTCCACGGCGGTCTGCGCTACTTGCAGACCGGCGCGGTGCGGCTGGTGGCGGAGAACCACTTCGAGCGCCGTGCGGTGTCCAAGCAGGTGGCCCCCCACCTGGCGAACCCGCTCACGTTCTACCTCCCCGTGTACAAGGGCGGGCCACACGGCGCGGCGAAGCTCGGGGCGGGCGTCTTCGCCTACTCCATGCTGTCGGCGTTCGGTGACGGCGTCGGGCATCTGCTGTCGCCGGCCAAGGCCGCGCAGGACGTGCCCGAGCTGCGCACCGAGAACCTCAAGGCCGTGGCCGTGTACGGCGACGGTCAGATGAACGACGCGCGCATGGCGCTGATGACGGTCCGAGCGGCCGTCGAGGCAGGCGCGGTCGTCCTCAACCACGCCGAGGTGTCCGGGCTGCGCTTCACCAACGGCCGGGTCACCGGTGCCGATCTGCGCGACCGGCTCTCCGGTGACGAGTTCGGCGTCAACGCCCGGCTGGTGCTCAACGCGACCGGCCCCTGGGTCGACCACCTGCGCAGGATGGAGGACGCGGGCGCGGCGCCGTCCATCCGGCTGTCGAAGGGCGCGCACCTGGTCCTGAAGCGGACGTCTCCGTGGAAGGCCGCGCTGGCGACCCCGATCGACAAGTACCGGATCACCTTCGCCCTGCCCTGGGAGGACATGCTCCTGCTCGGTACGACCGACGAGGAGTTCGAGGGCGACCCGGCGGATGTCGCGGTCACCGAGAAGGACACGGCGCAGATCCTCGACGAGGCCGCGTTCTCCGTACGCGACCAGCAGCTGTCCCGTGACCTGATCACGTACTCCTTCGCGGGCCTGCGCGTGCTGCCGGGTGGCCCCGGTGACACGGCGAAGGCCAAGCGGGAGACCGTCGTGACCGAGGGCAGGGGCGGGATGCTGTCCGTCTCGGGCGGCAAGTGGACGACGTTCCGGCACATCGGCCGTACGGTCATGCAGAAGCTGGAGACACTGCCGGGCGCTCCGCTGGGTGACGCGTTCGAGCCGATCTCGGAGCTGCCGAAGCGGATGCCGCTGCCGGGGGTCGCGAACCCGCGTGCGGTTGCTCATCGGCTGTTGGTGGACGGGCCTGCGCCCGGTCCGCGGATGGCCGCGGACACGGCGCGGCATCTTGCCACGCACTATGGGTCGTTGGCGTTCGACATTGCTCGTCTCGCCAATGAGAACCCCGAGTTGGGTGAGCGGGTGCATGCGGATGCGCCGGAGATCTGGGCTCAGGTTGTTTATGCGCGGGACAATGAGTGGGCGGAGACGGTTGACGACGTGCTGCGCCGTCGGACCACCTTGACGATTCGGGGGCTTGCTACGGACGAGGTTCGGGGCAAGGTGCAGGACTTGCTGAACAAGAAGTAGGCGGTACGGCGTTGAAGGGGCGGCTCCTTGTTGAAGGAGCCGCCCCTTTGCGTTTGTGGTTTGGCTGCGGGTGAGTGGGGGCTTGTCGCGCAGTTCCCCGCGCCCCTAGGTGGGCTCCCGCAGCGCCCGTATATCGCTCGGGCTGCTCAACTCTCCCCTACGCACGATCAGTTCGCGTCCCAGTAGCAGTGCTCGTCGGGATGCTGGGACCGGGTCCGGCAATGTCGTCAGGTCTGTCAGGTGGGCGAAGCCGATGATTCTGCGGATGATTTCTGTGCCTGCGTAGCCCACTGACTCTGTCCAGATCCTGCGGAGGAAGCGGTCCAGGTAGGCGTCGTCGAAGAACGTGTCGACCCTCGTGGGCCACAGGCGGCGGAACTCCGTCTCGAACGCGGTCCAGGACAGGGCGAGTTGGTCGGCGTGGTCGCTCAGGGAGCCCAGGGCCCGTGCCCGTTCCTCCGAGACCAATACGTTGGCCCAGTAGAGGCCTAGGTCGTAGCCGATCGGGCCTACGAAGGAGAACTCGGGGTCGAAGACCCGTACCACCGGGGCGCCTTCGCGTTCGCCGACCATGACGCTGCCAGTGTGGAGGTCGCCGTGGAGGAGGGCCTGGGCGCTCGTCATGAAGGTGTGGCGGAGGTCGGCGACCTCGGTGCGGAGCGTCGCGTCCGCGCGGAACTCTGTCGCCAGGTCGGTCAGGTCCTCGTGCCAGTGGTTGTGTTCGTGCTCGATGTACGGCTCGGAGAGGACCACGTCCTCGGTGATCTTGCAGAGTTCCGGGCTCACCGAGGCGGCGAGGAGTGCCTTGCGGTCGGCCGACTTCATGCCGAAGTCGCTTGTCGCGAACGTCAGTTGGGCCACGAACTCGCCGATGCGGGCGGAGGTGTGCGGGCCGTACGACGCGCCCTCGTTGAGGAGGGTGCGCAGGACCTCCAGGTCGGACATGTCCTCCATGACGAGGGCGTAGTTCTCGGGGTCGTAGCCGTGGATCGCCGGGATCTTGTCCGGCGCCACTTTCGCGACCTGTTCGTACGCTCTCGCCTCGGCGTCCGCTCGCTCCGGGCTCATCGGCCAGGACGGGCCCGCCACCCGGACCCAGGGCAGGGCCTGCTTGACGGCCAGGCTGCGGGTGCCGTCGGCGGACCTCGCCAGGAAGACGCGGTTCATGTTGCCGTCGGAGACCTCGCGGACCTGGATGTCCGCCGGGTCGGGCCAGTGCCCGCGCTCGTTCAGGTACGCGGGGATGTCGGCCGGCTCCAGGATGCGGTAGCCCATCGTGAACTTCCTTATGCGGTGCGGCGCTTGGACAGGGTGAAGCTGAAGACCAGGGCGAGGATCAGGACGGCGCCCTCGACCACGTCCTGCGTGTAGTACGGCAGACCCTTGATGGTCAGGCCCGTGGTGATGATGCCGATCAGGACCGCGCCCAGGGCGGTGCCCCACACGTTCGGGCGGCCCCGGCCGAGGACGGACGTGCCGACCAGGGCTACGGCCACCGCTTCGAGGAGTTGCGAGGTGCCCGCGGACACGTCTCCCTGGCCGATGCGTGCCGCCAGGATCAGGCCGCCGATCGAGGCGAGGACGCCGGAAAGGACGTACGCCAGGGCCCGGTACGCGCCCACGCGGATGCCCGCCAGGCGGGAGGCCTCGGGGTTGGCGCCGATCGCGTACAGCACGCGGCCCCAGCGGGTGCGGGCCAGGAAGACCCAGGCGATGACGGTGAGGGCGCCGAAGATCACCACGGAAATGGGGATGCCGAGGATCGTGCCCCGGTCGATGCGCAGGAAGCCCTCGGTGAACTTGCCGGGGGCCGTCGTACCGTCGGACTGGGTCATGCCCGGAGTGATGGACTGGCCGTCGACCAGGATGAGTTTGGTGCCCTGGATGACGAACATGGTGCCCAGCGTGGCCAGCATGTCGGGGATCTTGAGGACCACGATGAGCAGGGCGTTGAGGAGGCCGGCCAGGGCGCCCGCCACGATCACCGCGATGATCGCGACCACGCCGACCTGGTTGTACGTGACCATCGTCTTCGCCGCGACGGTCACGCCGAGCCCTGCCACCGCGCCGACCGACATGTCCATTCCGCCGACGGCCATGGTGAGCGTGACACCGAGGCCGAGGATCGCGGCCACGGAGACATAGCGGAGGGTGTCGAGGAGCGTCGCGGAGTCCCGGAACGACGGCTCGCTCAGCGCGAAGTACGTGAAGAGCGTGACGGTGACGAAGATGAAGCCGTACTTGATGACCGCGTTCTGGATACGGGGGCCTGCGGCGGCGAGCGTGGACGGGGTCGCCGTCTTTGCCGGGGCGGCGCTCTGGGTGGTGGTCATGGGGTGCTTCCTGGGGTGGCGTGGAGTGGGGCCGGCGTGGGGTGGGCGGCGAAGGTGTGTGTGGCGGGTGGCGGAGTGACGCGTGGGATGCGTGGTTCGTTGGCCACAGGCCGGTGGGGGCTGGTCGCGCAGTTCCCCGCGCCCCTGTCGGGGCTCGGTTGCGCGCCCGGCTTTCCCGACTCCGCCGGCCAGGGCCACATCAGACCGACGCCGAGATCGTCTGGATGACCCGGTCCCGTTCCGCGTCCTCGCCGTACGCGTCGAGATGGATCTCGCCGGCCGCCAGGACAACGACCCGGTCGGCAACCTCCAGGACCTCGTCCACATCGGCCGACAGGACCAGGACCGCGGCGCCCTCGGCAGCGAGGGCTCGCGCACGGCGCCCGATGTCCCGCCGCGCACCGATGTCCACCCCTCGGAACGGCTCGTCCAGGATGAGGACACGGGGCCGCTCTGCCAGCCAGCGGCCGACGACGACCTTCTGCTGGTTGCCGCCGGAGAGTTCCTCGACGGTGGAGTGCTCGTCCCGGGCTACGACACCCAGCGCCTCGATGGTGTCGCGGCCGAGGGCGTCCTCCTTCGCGCGGTTCACCAGCCCGGCCGTGGACAGGGACTTGAGGAACGGGAGGGAGATGTTCTGGGCCAGCGACCAGCCGGGGACCAGGGCGTCCGCGTGCCGGTCCTCGGGGACGAGGTGGACGCCGGCCCGGATCGCGTCGGCGGGGCGGCGCGGCTCGTATGCCTTGCCGTCCAGCTCCACGGCGCCGCTGGTGAAGGGTTCGGCGCCGAAGAGACCCCGGGCCAGCTCCGTCTTGCCCGCGCCCAACAGGCCGACGACGCCGGTGACTTCGCCCGCTCGCAGGTCCAGGTCCTGAGGGGTACGGCCGTCCAGGAGCCGTACGCCACGAAGCGAGAGCAGGATCTCGCCCTGCTCTCCCGCGCGCTGGGGACGTGCGGTGGTCGCCTCCTGAGCCTGGGCGAGCATCGCGCGCAGGGCGCTGTCCCAGTCGAAGGGCTTGACCTGGTCCTCGGTGAGACGGCCGTCTCGCAGGACGACCAGCCGGTCGGCCAGCGCGTCGATCTCACCGAGGCGGTGGGAGACGTACAGGACCGCGATGCCGTCGTCACGCATCCTCTCGACCAGCGCGAAGAGGCGTTCCGCCTCGGCGGCGGAGAGTGCCGAGGTCGGCTCGTCGAGGATGAGGAGCCTCGGGCGGGTGGCGAGGGCGCGGGCCAGGATCAGCAACTGGCGGTCGGAGATGCCGAGTTCGGTGACGTCCCGCTTGAGGAGGGCGTCGCTCCAGCCGAGGTCGAGGGCCGACTGGATCTCGCGGGCGCGGGCCAGCACGCGGCGCCCGTTCAGGAACGGGTTGCCGCGTGCCTGGGCCAGCTCCTCGAAGACCAGGTTCTCGGCGACCGTGAGGCCGGGCACGATGCCCTCGCCGATCCGCTGGTGAACCGTCTGGATGCCCAACTGGCGGGCGGCGAGCGGGGATTGGAGGGCGGCCGGGGAACCGTTCACCGTCACCTCGCCGCCGTGGTCCGTGTGGACGCCCGACAGGATCTTGATGAGCGTGGACTTGCCTGCCCCGTTCGCACCGAGCAGCGCGACGATGCTGCCCGGTGCGATGTCCAGCGAGACGGACTCCAGGACCGTCTTGCCGCCGAAGGCCATGCTCACGTCCCGCAGCACGACCGCGGGTTCAACGCCCGCTTCAGTGGGCGACATTGGCGATCCAGTCCGCCGTGCTGACCTGCGAGAGGTTCAGGGCGGGCAGGGCGGCGCGCAGCTGGTCCATGTTCTGGATGTTCTTGCTCTTCAGGAAGTCCTGGGTGATGGCGACGGCCGGGAACTCGACCGAGGTCTTGTTCAGCTGACCAGCCAGCTCCAGCGCCGTCGTACGGACGACCGCGGCGCCGACGGCGGACGGGTCGGTGCCCGCCGTGGCGACCCACGGGCTGTCGGCGGCGGTCATGTTCTGGATGTCGGCGTTGGAGACGTCCGCGCCGAACACCTTCACCTTGTCCTGGAGCTTCTTGTTCTGCACGGCGAGGACGGTGCCCTTGGCCAGCTCGTCGTAGGGGGCGAAGACGCCCGTCACGTCCGAGTGCTGGGTGAGGGCGGCGGAGACCAGGGGAACGTTGTCAGTGGCCGTGGAGTCGGTGACCTTGCCGACCTTGAAGGCCTGCTTCCAGCCGTTGGCGTCGACCGTCGACTTCCAGACACTGTCGCGCTTGTCGAGGGCCGCGTAGCCGGCGACGTTGACGTAGCCGACCTTGGCGTTCTTGCCGAGTTCCTTGCCCATCACGTCGAGGACGGCCTGGGCCATGCTCGCGTCGTCCTGCTTGGTGCTGACGACGCCCTTGGTCGCGGTTTCGACGTCGTAGACGACGACCTTGATGCCCTTCTTGACGGCCTTGTCGATCTCGGGCTGGATCGTCGAGGGGAAGCCGTGGTCGACGATGATCGCCTGCGCGCCGGAGTTGATCGCGGAGGACAGGTCGGTGGCCTGCTTGGCGTTGTCGGCCTGGGCGTCGTACACCGTCAGGTCGATGCCGAGGGCCTTGGCCTGCGCCTTCGCACCGTTGCCCCACTGCTCGAAGTAGTCGCCGGCGCCGCTCTGGCGGACCAGCGCGACCTTGACCGTGCCCTTGCTGAAGGGCGCGGGCTTCGCGGCGGTGGCGGCGGACGCGGAGGCGGAGGTGTCGCCGGTGTCCTCGGAGGCGTTCGTCGACTGCGAGCAGCCCGCGAGGAACAGCGCCGAGACGGAGGCCAGCGAGAGCGCGGCGAGAGGCAGACGGGTGCGGGACATGCGGAACTCCAGGGGCAAGGGCAGTACGGGAGGGATCGAGCGGAAGGTGGCGATGGCCGGAAGGCGAGAGCGCGGGAGTGTCCGGCCCCGAGCGCGAGGGGGCCACGCGGGGCGGGATCCGCGCCACGGCCGAGGGCGTCTCGGGTACTCCGGGTCAGGTCAGCGACAGCGGGCTGTGGTCGACCGGAGCAAGTCCACGTACAGCCGCCGCACGAGCAGCAGCGTCTTCATAGGGAGATCATGAGAACGTTTCCAGCCATCCGTCAAAGCCTTGGACACTGGATCTCAGCATGTGGAACGCCGGATTCGTCACACTCTGCCGACCCGTCGTCGGGAGTTACCATCACGGGACCGGCACCCGACCCGGGACAGTGAGGCTTCCGATGATGACGACACCCCGCGCGGCAGCGGTACGACGCTGTACCGGCGCGCCGTGTCGCGGCTGTCGCGACTGACGACCGGCCCGGTCGCCCTCCTGCTCTCCGGTCCCGCCTCCTCTCCCCTCCCCCCGCCTTCGTTCTCGTTCGCGTTCCACTCCCCCCTTCCAGCCACCTGGAGTTGCTCCCATGACCCTGCTGACGACCTGGCCCGAGTCCGGCCCGGAGACCGTCGTGCGCCGTACGTCCGACCCGGCCGAGATCGCCGCCGCGCTGGCCCCGATCGGGGTGCGCTACGAGCAGTGGCCGATCCGCGAGGACGTCCCCGCGGACGCCGACAGCGACACCGTGTTCGCCGCGTACGGTCCGGAGATCGACAAGTTGAACGCCGAAGAGGGCTTCACCACGGTCGACGTCCTCGGTCTGCACCCCAGCGACGACCCGGGGTTCCCGGCGAAGGCGAAGGCCGCGCGCGAGAAGTTCCTCCAGGAGCACACGCACGACGACGATGACGAGGTCCGCTTCTTCGTCTCCGGGTCCGGCATCTTCTATCTGCACCTGAACGGTGAAGTGCACGCGGTCTTCTGCGAGAAGGGCGACCTGCTGGGCGTGCCGCGCGGCACCACGCACTGGTTCGACATGGGCACCAGCCCGGCCTTCACCGCGATCCGCTTCTTCCACGAGGAGGACGGCTGGATCGGCAGCTTCACCGGCTCGACCATCGCGTCCCGGTTCCCGGACTACGACACGATCGACGCCGGTTACCAGCGGGACAAGGCAGCCGCGTGACATTGCGCTGCGCCGTGGACGACATAGACGCCGTGGTGCTCGACATCGAGGGCACCACGAGCGCCACGGGCTTCGTCGTCGACGTGCTGTATCCGTACTCACGCTCTCGTTTCGGAGCACTGCTCTCGGAGCGGAGCGGTGATCCGGAAGTGGCGCGGGCGGTCGGGCAGGTGCGCGAGCTGATCGGCGACCCCGACGCCGACGCCGTACTCGTCGAGAAGACCCTCAACACCTGGCTCGACGAGGACCGCAAGGCCACGCCCCTCAAGACCCTCCAGGGCGTCATCTGGTCCGAGGGTTTCGCACGCGGCGACCTCGTCTCGCACTTCTACGACGACGTCCTGCCCGCGTTGCGCGCCTGGCACGCGGCGGGACTTCGGCTGTACGTCTACTCCTCGGGGTCGGTCGCCGCGCAGCGCGCGTGGTTCGCGTCCACCCCGGAGGGCGATCTGCTGCCGCTCGTCTCGGGCCTGTACGACACCGAGAACGCGGGGCCCAAGCAGGAGCCGGAGTCCTACCGCCGTATCGCGGAGGCCACCGGTGCCACCGACCCGAGCCGTCTCCTCTTCCTCTCCGACCGGCCGGGCGAGCTGGACGCGGCCCGCGCTGCCGGATGGCGGACCGTCGGGATCCGGCGGCCCGGGGAGCCGTACTTCGAGCAGGGCGTCGGCGACCACGCGCAGGCGGGGACGTTCGACGAGATCAGCATCAGCACAAGGAGCACGTCGTGACCATTACCTCCCTCGACCTGGAGGAGGCCGGCGCGGTACTCGCCGCCGAGTCCGCCCGATTCGCCTCCTTCGGCTGGATGCGGGGCACGTCCGGGAATCTGTCGGTGGTGCTGTCCCGTGACCCGCTGCTCCTCGCGGTCACCGCGAGCGGCCACGACAAGGGTGAACTGACGCCCTCCGACGTGGTGTTGGTGGACGCGCAGGGCGCGGCCGTGAACGGCGGCAAGCCGTCCGCCGAGGCCGAGCTGCACGCCCGGGTCGCCGCGCTGACCGGCGCCGGTGCGGTGGTGCACGTGCACACCGTGGCGTCCGTGGCGATGGGCCGGCGTGAGCCGGGCGGCATCGTGTTCAAGGACGTCGAGATGCTCAAGGGCGTCGGCCAGCCCGCGCACGACGTCGAGGTGACCCTGCCGGTCATCACCAACAGCCAGGACATGAAAGTGCTCGGGGACCGCCTGGAGGCGGCTCGGGATCCCCGGATGCCGGCTGTCGTGGTCGCGGGGCACGGGCTGTACGTGTGGGGGGACAACCCCCACCAGGCTCGGCACCACACCGAAGTCGTGGAGTGGCTGCTGGAGTTGGAGCTCAGCGCTCCGCGGGACGGTCGGTAGCCAGACCCCGGGCCGGTGGGGGCTGGTCGCGCCCCGCGGCGGAGCCGCAGATAGATACAGCCCCGCGCCCCTATCGGGGGCGCGGGGGACTCGCTACCTAAAGACGCTCGCCCGGGAATTCACCGGCCGAGACCTCCAACACGCCTCGCTCCGTGACCAGTCCGGTCACCAGCCGCCCCGGTGTCACGTCGAAGGCGGGATTGTGGCCGCGCGACTCGGCGGGAGCCGTCCGCACCCCCGCCCACTCCAACACCTCGGCCTCGCCCCGGAGTTCGATGTGGATGTCGTCGCCGGTGGCCGTCGCCAGGTCGACCGTGGTCGTGGGGGCCGCCACCAGGAACGGGATTCCGGCGTCGGCGCAGGCCAGTGCGACTCCGACCGTGCCGACCTTGTTGGCGGTGTCGCCGTTGGCCGCGATCCGGTCGGCGCCGACGATCGCCGCGTCCACCTCGCCGCGCAGGATCGTGCCGGCCGCGGCCCCGTCCGCCTGGACGTAGTGCGGGATGCCCTCCTGGACCAGCTCCCAGGCGGTCAGGCGCGAGCCCTGGAGCAGCGGGCGCGTCTCGTCGGCGTACACGACCTCCAGCCGGCCGCGTGCGTGCAGTTCGCGGATGACGCCAAGTGCCGTGCCCCATCCGGCCGTTGCGAGTGCGCCGGTGTTGCAGTGGGTGAGGATGCGCAGCGGGCGGTCGCCGACGCTCGCGGCGAGACGCTTGAGGAGCCAGTCGGCGCCGTGCGCGCCCATGGCCCGGTTGGCCTCGACGTCCTCGCGCTGGACGACGGCGGCCTCTTCGAGCACCGCCTCCAGGCCTTCCCCGAAGCGGGTCATGACCCGGTCCACGCACACCATGAGGTTGACGGCGGTCGGCCGCGCCTCGCGGATCCGGGCCACCGCCGCCCGTACCTGCTCCTCGGTCCAGCCCTCGCGCTCGCCCTCGATCAGCGCCAGCGCGACCCCGTACGCGCCCGCCGCACCGATCGCGGGGGCGCCGCGTACGACGAGCCGCTGGATCGCGTCCACCAGGGTGTCCACATCGCGGACGTCCATGATCTCGTTGCGGTGCGGGAGCAGGGTCTGGTCGATGAGCGCGAGGCTGTTTCCGGTCCAGCCGACGGCGCGCAGTTCCTGGGACATGGCGGGACGCTCCTGAAGTTCCGATCGGTGCGCGACACCGTACATGACCTCGGAGAACCACAGTTCGAGACAGCTGGGCGGGTGGCCGAATTCCGGTGTTAGAGTCCAGGACCCGCACCCGTAAGGCCCATGTGAAGGAGGACACGTGCTGCTCACCATGCGCCGATTCCTCGACCACGGCCGGTGCGCGAGCGACGGCTGTCGACGCTGACCCGTCCCCCTCGGCGTCCCCCGTTCCGTCCCTCCTCCCCCACGCTCCCTCCCCGTGCTCAGTGCAGAGCGCGGGCTGTGCTGTACGTCCCTCCGGAAGGTCCCCGATGACTCGCAGATCCCGTCGTTCGCTCCCGCTCGTCGCCATGACCGCGCTGCTCGTCGCCGGTGCCACCGCCTGCAACGCCGCCGCGAAGGACGACGCGTCCTCCGACAGCAGCGCGGGCGCCAAGTCGTTCACGCTCGTCACGCCGGACGCCGTCGGGCAGAACGAGTTCCTGAAGCTGGCCGTGACCGGGGTCAAGGCCGCCGCGAAGGCGCACAACGGGACCGAGAAGGTGTTCGAGTCCACGGACACCGCCTCCCAGCAGCAGAACGTGCAGGCGGCCGTGGACGCGGCGCCGGACGTCGTCGTGCTGGTCGGCTTCGAGTTCGCGGACCTGGTCGCGCAGCAGGCCGAGGCGCACCCCAAGCAGCAGTTCCTGATGATCGACGCGTGCACGACGAAGGCGTTCGACAACGTCAGCTGCGGTGTCTTCCGTGAGCACGAGGGCGTCTTCCTCGCGGGCGCCGAGGCGGGGCTGCTGACCAAGAGCGGCAAGGTCGGCGCGGTGGACGTGCTGGACACGCCCGTGTTCCGGCGCTTCAGCGACCCGTTCGCGGCCGGTGCCCAGCATGTGGCGCCGAAGACCAAGACCGGTACGCGCTTCGTCGGCGGCCAGTCCCCGTTCGACGACTCGGCGCGCGCCAAGGAGCAGGCGAACGACCTGCTGTCCGACGGCTACGACCAGCTGATGGCGGCTGCCGCGGCCGGCAACTACGGCGTGTTCGAGGCGGCCAAGGCGAAGGGCGCGTTCGCGTACGGCGTCGACGTCAACCAGTGCCCCTCGGCGCCCGGCACGGTCGTCGACAATGTGATCAAGCGCACGGACATCGCCGTGGAGAAGGGCGTCGAGCAGGTCCTGGCCGGTCAGACGGGCACGACCACCTCGTACGGCCTGAAGGAGGGCGGCATCAGCCTCACGGGTCTGGAGAAGGGCGTCGACTCGTCCCAGTGCGTGATCGCGAAGCACCCCGACGTCCTGAAGAAGGTCACGGCGCTGCGCGACCAGATCGTGTCCGGAGAGCTGACGGTCGATGACCCCGCCGCCGCCAGCTGACGTGCGGGAGGTGGCGGTCGAGCTCCGGGGAATCACCAAGCGGTTCCCCGGCACGCTCGCCAACGACGCCGTCGACCTGACCGTCCGGCGCGGCGAGATCCATGCCCTGATGGGCGAGAACGGCGCCGGCAAGTCGACGCTCATGTCGGTCCTGTACGGGATGGAGCGCCCGGACGCCGGTTCGGTGCACGTCGACGGGCGCGAGGTCTCCTTCTCCGATCCCGGCGCCGCGATGGCCGCCGGGCTCGGCATGGTCCACCAGAGCTTCAAGCTGTTCGACTCGCTGACGGTCGCCGAGAACGTGGTGTACGCCGCCGAGCCGCGCCGTTTCGGCCTGGTGGACCGGGTCGCGGCGCGGCGCCGGGTGCGTGAGCTGGCCGAGGAGCACGGGCTCGCGGTCGATCCGGACGCCCGGGTCGGCGAGCTGCCCGTGGGGCTGCGTCAGCGCGTCGAGATCCTGAAGCTGCTGCACCGCGGCGCCCGGACGCTGATCCTCGACGAGCCGACCGCCGTCCTCACCCCGGCCGAGGCGGACGCGCTGTTCGCGGTCCTCAAGTCCCTTGCCGCACAAGGCCGTACGGTCATCCTGGTCACGCACAAGCTGCGCGAGGTCCTCGAAGGCAGCGACAACGTCACGGTGTTGCGGGACGGCCGGGTCGTCGCCCGGCTGGTCACCGCCGAGACGTCCGCCGACGAGATCGCCGCCGCGATGACCGGCCGCGCCGTGGAACTCGACCGTGTCCACGCCCCCGGCACCCCCGGCGATGTCGTCCTGGACGTCACCGGCTTCGCCACGGACGGCGTACGGGACGTCCGACTCGCCGTCCGCGCAGGGGAGATCGTCGGTGTCGCGGGGGTCGCGGGCAACGGCCAGAGCGAGCTGGTGGAGGCACTGGCCGGACTACGACCGGTGACCGCAGGGCGGGTCGCGCTGCTCGGCGACGACATCACCCACGCCTCGGCGACCGAACGCCGCGCCAAGGGGCTCGCCTATGTCCCCGAGGACCGCCACGCCGTCGGTACGGCACCCGCCGCGTCCGTCGCGGACAACCTGGCGATGGGCCACCACCGTACGTCGCTGTCCGCACGCGGACTGCTTCCACCGGCGGCCGTACGAGGCCACGCGCAGCGCCTGATCGAGCGCTTCGGCATCAAGGCGTCCTCGCCGGAGGTGGCCGCGTCCTCGCTGTCCGGCGGCAATCTACAGAAGCTGCTCATCGGACGCGAACTCGCCCACGACGCACCGCTGTTGCTCGTGGAGCAGCCCACGCGCGGGGTCGACATCGGCGCCGTCCAGAACATCCACGACCAGCTGATCGCCTACCGCGACGCCGGCCACGCCGTCCTGCTCGTCTCGGCCGAGCTGAGCGAGATCCGGGGGCTCGCGGACCGGGTCCTGGTGATGTACGAGGGCCGTGTGACGGCGTCGTACGACAAGGCCGAGGCGGACGAGCGGACGCTGGGCCTCGCGATGGCCGGCGGCGCCGATCACTCGGCCCCGGTGGCCGCGGTGGAGGTCGGAGACTGACATGGAACAAGCACCCCGAATATCGCCAACGACCCGTATATCGAGAGCACTTCGCTCCCCCGTCGCCTTCTCCGTGCTCGCCGGGGTCGTCATCGGCGCCCTGTTCCTCGTCGGGACGGGCGCCGATCCGGTCGCCGCGTACGGCGCGGTGCTCAGCGGTTCGCTGGGCGCCGACGGCATCGGGTCGACGCTCACGACCCTGACGAGCGTGCTGGGTCTGGCGCTCGCACTGGCCGTGCCGTTGCGCGCCGGGCTCATCAACCTGGGCGGGGACGGGCAGTTGGTGCTCGGCGGGATGGCGGCGGCCGTGACGGGACTGTACTCACCGCTGCCCGCGCCGCTCACCGTCGTCCTCGCGCTGCTCGCGGGCATGGCCGCCGGCGCCGGGTACGCGGCCCTCGCCGCCCTGTGCGAGAACCGGTTCGGCGTACCGCTGCTGGTCAGCAGCCTGCTGCTCAGCTACCCGGCGGCCTCCTTCGCCTCCTACCTGGCCCGCTACCCGCTCAAGGAACCCGGCTCCAGCCTCCCCCAGACCCGGCAGCTGCCGGACGGGGTCGCGCTGGCCACGTTCGGCTCGTCGACCGTGACGATCGGGCTGCTGCTGGTCGTCGTGGCCGCCGCCGCGTACTGGTTCACCGACCGGCACACCGCGGTCGGCTACGAGATGCGGATGACGGGCCTCAACTCCCGTTTCTCCGCATACGCGGGCGTCGAGCGCAAGGGCCTGACGCTACGACTGATGGCGGTGTCGGGCTCCCTCGCCGGACTCGTGGGCGCCATAGGCGTGTTGAGCTTCCCGTACCGCTTCCTGGACGGCTCGCTCACCGCACCCGGCTACACCTGGACGGGCCTGACGGCGGCCCTGCTGGCTGCCGCCGCCCCCGTCGGCACGGTCCTCGCGTCCTTCTTCTTCGCCATGCTGCAAGTGGGCGGCCTGTCGATGGAGCGGACCACCGAGGTGCCGCGCGAGCTGACCCAGGTGCTCCAGGCGATCGTGATCGTGTTCCTGGCCGCGCGACTGCGCTTCCCGCGCCTGTCCCGGAAACGCGGCAGCAAGCCGACCGACAAACCCGTACAGCAAAGCCCGCAAGGGGAGTTGGTCTGATGTTCTTCGACTCCGATCTCCTCATGTCGGCGCTCCGCGCGCTGACGCCCATCCTGCTGGCCGCGCTCGGCGGGGCCATCTGCGAACGGGCGGGCGTCTTCAACATCGGCCTCGAAGGCATGATGCTGATGGGCTGCTTCACCGCCGTGGCCACGAGCTGGTTCACCGGCAGCCCCTGGCTCGGCGTCCTGGCGGCGGCCCTCGCCTCCGCCGCGTACTCCCTCATCCTGGCCGTGGGCGCGGTGACTCTGCGCGGGGATGCGGTTGTTCTGGGAATCGCCCTGAATCTCCTGGCAGTTGGCCTGACCAGCTTCCTCCTCCGTACCGTCTTCGGTGTGCAGGGCACCTTTGACGATCCGTCACTGGCCGGGCTGCCGTTGGTCGGTGGCTTCTCACCGCTCGCGTATCTGGCGTGGGCGTCGGTCGGCGTGGCCGCGCTGATGCTGTCCCGGCATGTGTGGGGGCTCAGGCTGCGCGGGGTCGGCGAGGCACCGGACGCGGCGGCCACGCTCGGCGTGAGCCCGGTCAAGTACCAGTACGCGGCCGTGCTCGTCTCCGGTGTGCTGTGCGGGCTCGCGGGGGCCCAACTCGCCCTCGGCAACGTCACGTTGTTCTCCGAGAACATGACGGCGGGGCGCGGCTGGATCGCCGTGGTCGCGGTCATGCTCGGCCGTGCGCTGCCGCTCGGAGTTCTGCTGGCGGCGCTGCTGTTCGGCCTCGCGGAGGCGGCCGGCTTCCGGCTCCAGGGCCTCGGCCTGCCGCAGCAGGCCACCGACGCCGCGCCGTACGTCGTCACACTCGGCGCCCTGTTCCTGACGACGGCCCGCCGCCGTCGCCGTACGCCTTCCGTATCTCCTCCCACTGGAGCCGTTTCATGACGCAGGACCTGTTGCCCGTCACCCGAATACCCCGCACGGGGCTGCCGCCGCGCGCGCTGGTCGTCGGCGACCCGCAGCGCGCCGCTCTCGTCGGCGCCAAGCTGGAGGGCGCGCAGGAGGTGTCGTACCACCGCGAATACCGCGTGTTCAGCGGAAGTTGGAAGGGCGTGCCGGTCCTGGTCGCCTCGCACGGGGTGGGCGGCCCGGGTGCGATCCTGCTGTTCCAGGAGCTGGCGGACGCCGGTGTGCGGACCTTCCTGCGGTTCGGTACGGCCGGTGCGATGCGGCCGGGGATCGGCGACGGCGACCTCGTGATCGCGGAGGCGGCCGTCCGGGACGACGGTGTCACCCAGCAGTTGCTGCCCCCGGAGTACCCGGCGGTGTCCTCCCCCGAGGCGGTGCTCGCACTCCAGCGGGCGGCGCGCGAGGCGGGCGCCCCGCACCACCGGGGCATCGTGTGGACGCGGGCCGCCTTCCAGCCCGGTCTGCTCCCCCTCTTCTCCTACGAGGGCGCCGGACTCGCGGCCATCGAGATGGAGTTGAGCGCGCTCCTGGTGACCGCCTCGCTGCGGGGACTGGTCGCGGGCGGAGTGGTCGTCATCGACGGGGCGAACGCCGACGAACTCGTCGACGAGACCGTCACCGGCGGCTACAACCCGCACCGGGAGGTCGTCGCGGAGGGTGTCGAACGCGGCGCGGTGGTGTCGCTGGAGGCGCTGCGTCTGCTGGCGGAGCAAGAGGACGAGGCTGGGGAGCCCCTCGTATGAGCGAGCCTCAGCGTGAGCCGATCGACCTGCTGGTGCACGGCGGTGACGTCCTGACCGTGAACGAGGCCGGAACCGTCGTACCGGACGGGGCCGTTGCCGTCCACGACGGCGAGATCGTCGCCGTAGGCCCGACCGAGGAGCTGACAACTCGGTTCACAGCCGACGAGTCTCTTGACGCCTCGAACTGCCTGGTCCTCCCCGGCCTCGTCAACACGCACACCCACCTCGCCATGACGTTCCTGCGCGGCCGGGCCGACGACGTCACTCTCCAGGGCTTTCTGGAGCGCGTGCTGAAGTGGGAGGCCCAGCTGCTCTCGCCGAAGAACGTGGCGGCGGCCGTCCGGGTCGCGATCGCCGAGAGCGTGCGCGCCGGGGTGACCTCGGCCCTCGACATGTACTGGTTCCACGAGGCCGCCGAGCAGGCGGCCCGCGAGGCGGGCTGGCGGCTGCACACCGGCCCCACCTTCATGGACGTACCGCAACCGCCCGACGGCATCGCCTACGAGGACCGGCTGGCCTGGGCCCGCCAGGACCTGGAGGCACGCGGAACCCCGCGCCCCGGCAACCGCCCGATCCTCTTCGCCCACTCCACCTACACCCTCGCCCCCGACCAGTTGGTCGAGATCGCCGCCCTGGCACGGGAGTTCGGCGCGCTGCTGCACATCCACGCCGCCGAGAACGCGACCGAGGTCGCCACGGTCGAGGTGAAGTACGGCAAGCGCCCGGTGGAACTGCTCGACTCGCTCGGGCTGCTCGGCCCCGACCTGCTGCTGGCCCACGCCGTGGACCTGACGGGCCCGGAGATCGCGGCGCTGGCCCGCACCGGCACGTCCGTCGCCCACTGTCCCGTCTCGAACCTGAAGCTCGGCTGCGGAATCGCACCCGTGCCCCGGCTGCTCAGTGCGGGCGTGACGGTCGGCCTCGGCACGGACGGGGCCGTCAGCTCGAACACCCTGGACGTGCTCGGCGCGGTCCGGCAGGCGGCCCTCGTGCACAAGGCGGACGGCGACCCCACGGCCGTCGGCGCCGAACAGGCCGTACGCATGGCGACCGTCGAGGGCGCGAAGGCGCTGGGCCTGGGCGACCGGCTGGGCTCCCTGGAGGCCGGCAAACGGGCCGACCTGATCGTGCTCGACCTGAACGCCCCGCATCTGCGGCCCCGGCACGACCCCTGGTCGACGCTCGCCTACGCGGCGCACTCGGCGGACGTCCGGGACACCGTCGTGGACGGCAGGGTGCTGATGCGGAACCGGACGCTGACCACGCTCGACGAGGCCGCCGCCCTCGCCGACCTGGAAGCACTGGCCTGACACCCGACCCGGCAGCCCGCAGGTACGGTTCCGGCCACCCTTGGGGGACCCTCGTACGGGCTGACATCGCATTTTGTGTCCCGTTCAGCCCACTGAACCCCCATAATGGCCTGAGACATCGGATGTCTGAAAAGGTCTGAACGGCAGGGAGGCCCGCCATGGCAGTCACCGACGAGGCGATCGAGAAGATCAAGGGAATGATCGTCTCCGGGTCGCTGCGCCCCGGCGACCGACTGCCCAAGGAGAGCGAGCTGGCCGCCGAACTCGGCCTGTCCCGCAACTCCCTGCGCGAGGCGGTGCGCGCCCTGTCGCTCATCCGGATTCTGGACGTGCGGCAGGGCGACGGCACCTATGTCACCAGCCTCGATCCCCAACTCCTCCTCGAAGCACTGAGCTTCGTCGTCGACTTCCACCGCGACGACACGGTCCTGGAGTTCCTGGCCGTGCGCCGCATCCTGGAACCGGCCGCGACCGCGATGGCGGCGCTGCGCGTCAGCGAGCAGCAACTGGACGCGCTCTCCGCACAGCTGGACCGGCTGGGCGGTGCGCCGTCGGTGGAGGAACTGGTCGCCGCCGACCTGGAGTTCCACCGGGGGATCGTGCAGAGTTCCGGCAACTCGGTGCTCTGTTCCCTCCTCGACGGTCTGTCCGGGCCCACCACCCGGGCGAGGATCTGGCGCGGGCTGACCCAGGAGGACGCGGTCAGCCGCACCCTGCACGAGCACCGGGCGATCCTGGGCGCCCTGCGCGACCGGGACGCGGAGGCGGCGCGGTCGTGGGCGACGGTGCACATCGCGAGCGTCGAGCAGTGGCTGAGGTCGACCCTTTAGAGGGACCTTCGGGCGTACCCCTGAACGCACCCCGAACGCTCGGATGAATGTGAGGGGTGGTGCGGGGTGGCTCAGGGGTGGTGTTTCCGGGCGTCCATCGGGGCAGTGATCCGTTCACTCCCCCGTGCAAGGGGGCTGCGGGCGCCCCCGCCACACGCCGTAAGGTTGGGTGGTCAAACGAGGGCACGTCGGAAGGAGGCGCTGGGTGATCGAGCTGGAGGGGGTTCCCGAGCTGATCGACCCAGTCATGGTGGCCGCGTTCGAGGGTTGGAACGACGCCGGCGACGCCGCTTCCAGTGCGGTCGCGCATCTGGACCGGGAGTGGAAGGGCGAGGTGTTCGCGGCGCTCGACGCCGAGGACTACTACGACTTCCAGGTCAACCGCCCCACCGTGTGGCTGGACGCCGGCGTGCGCAAGATCACCTGGCCGACGACCAGGCTGTCGGTGGTCAGGGTGGGCGGCGACAAGCCCCGCGACCTCGTGCTGGTCCGGGGCATCGAGCCGTCGATGCGCTGGCGCTCGTTCTGCAACGAGCTGCTGGGCTTCGCGCACGAGCTGGGTGTGGAGCTGGTGGTGATCCTGGGCGCACTGCTCGGCGACACCCCGCACACCCGTCCGGTTCCGGTCAGCGGGGTCACGTCCGACGCGGATCTGGCCCAGCGGATGGACCTGGAGGAGACCAAGTACGAGGGCCCCACGGGCATCGTCGGCATCCTCCAGGAGGCGTGCACACACGCGGGCGTCCCGGCGGTCTCGCTCTGGGCGGCGGTCCCGCACTACGTCTCGCAGCCGCCCAACCCGAAGGCGACGCTGGCCCTCCTGAACCGCCTGGAGGACCTGATCGACGTCCGCATCCCGCTGGGCGAGCTGCCCGAGGACGCGCGCGCCTGGCAGGTGGGCGTGGACCAGCTGGCCGCCGAGGACAGCGAGGTCGCGGAGTACGTGCAGACGCTGGAGGAGGCCCGGGACACCGCCGAGCTGCCCGAGGCGACGGGCGAGGCGATCGCGCGCGAGTTCGAACGCTATCTGCGCCGCCGCGACGGCACCGGCCCCGGCCCGGCCCCCGGCGGCCACGCCACGGCGGACGGCACCGACAGCGCGTCGTACCTCCGCGACAACCCGGGCCCCCGCCCGAAACCGCAGCCGCCGAAACCGCCCCAGCTGCCGAGCACGGACGACGAGGACCCCCCGGAGGAGTGATCTTCCCGGACGGGAAGGGCCGGTGCGCACCACGCGCACCGGCCCTTCCGTCGTGTACGGGAGCCCGTCAGCGGTCGACGGCGACCACGGCGTACGTCGTCTCGGGCGTCGGCGTCGTCGAGAACCGGGCGTTGGGCAGATACAGCCGGTTCCGGTACGCGGCCACGGTGGTCGGCACATCGAAGTCCGGGTCGGTGATGCGCCGTTGGAAGACCCCGCTGCTCCCGTCCGGGGCGAGCGTGAACACGTCGATCGCGTTCTGCCGGTTCTGTACGACGTACAGCGTGCGCCCGATCAGCAGCAGGCCGTCGCCGTTGGTGAGCGGGGCCGCGTCGCCGAGCGCGACGAGCCTGGTGACCCCGGTGCGCGGGTCCACGCGGTGCAGTCCGCCGACCCCGGACTGGACGACGAGCAGTGCCTTTCCGTCGGGCGTGGCGGTGATCCCGTTGGCGTTGACGACCTCGCCGGCCACCTGGCTCCAGTCGCCGCTCAGGGTGATCCGTACGACGTCGTCGGCGCCCGGCAGCGCGCCGCCCCGGCCGAGCGGGAGGACGTACAGGGCCGGCTGGAAGGAGTCGGTGAAGATCGCCGCGCGCTTGGTCAGGAACACGTCGTTGGCGAAGGTGGGCGTCGCCGTGGTGAGGGTGTACGAGGCGAGGACGGCGCCGGTACGGGTGTCCACGACCCGGGCGCCCTGGGCGCGGGCGGAGACGAACAGCCGTCCCTGGCCGTCGAGTTTGAGCCCGACGGACGGGGTGCCGGGCCCGGCCGAGATGATCTCGCCGGCGCCGGTGCGCAGATCGGCCCGGTAGATCGAGCCGTCGCCGAGCGAGCCGAGATAGGCGTAGGGGCCGGTGCCGGTGGCTATGCCTTCCGGGCGGAAACCGTTCGGCAGGGGTATCAGGGTCGGCGGGGTCTGCGGGGAGGCGGCGGCCGGTGAGGCGACCAGGGCGGCGGAGACGGTGGCGGCTCCCGCGACGAGGAGTCCGCGGCGGCTGACTTGGCGTGCGAAGGAACCGTGTGTGGGTGCCACGGGGTTTCCTTCCAGGAAGGGACCGGCAGTTGGCCGGTCCTGCGGGTCAACTGACTCCGCCACCACATCACATGTCGACTCGCGCCACAGCCTGTCACAGTGAGTCGACAGCACCTCGACAGCAAGGACCACTGAACGACCCCTGTTTGGCACCCGCATGGACCGAAGGGAGCGGTTTGCGATGACCGACCAGGTACAGCCGGGATTCATCTGTCAGGGGACCGAGCAGGAGCTGATCGTCGTCGCCCGTCCCGAGGCCCGGCTGCGGGCCCGGCCCGACGGCGTACGTTCGGCCGCCGACGCCGATGTGTCGGCCCTCGGCAGGTTCCTCGGCGCCGAACAGCTCGTCCTGGAACCGCTGTTCGGCAGCGAGGAGCGCCTTCGGCGTTCGGGGAGCACAGGAGCGGCGGGTCTGCCCGACCTCGCGTTGTTCTACCGGGTGCGGGGCGGTGAGCGGCGCGTTCGTGAACTGCGGGCCGGGATCGCCGAGTTGCCGGGTATCGACACGGCGTATGTGAAACCGGGCGCCCTACCGGCCGCGTCGCGGACGACCGGAGCGGGCGCGGCGGAGGGCGTGACCGTGACTCCCGACCTCACCGGGCGTCAGGGCTACCTGAAGCCCGCGCCCGAGGGTGTGGACGCCCACTGGGCCTGGGAGCGGCCCGGCGGCACGGGCCGGGGCGTGACGGTGATCGACGTGGGAGGCGCCTGGCAGCTCGGCCACGAGGGGCTCGCCGCCAAGCTGACGGGCGTGGTCGCCGGGACCCCGCTGGCCGACCTGGCCTGGCGCAACCACGGTACGTCCGTGCTCGGCGTGCTCGGTGCCGACCGCGACGGGCCCGGCATCACCGGGATCGTCCCGGAAGCGGTGACGGCCGCCGCGTCCGTCCAGGGGCTCGGCACGGCCGCCGCGATCCACGCCGCCGCCGAACGGCTCGGCCCCGGGGACCTCGTCCTGGTCGGACTGCACCGGCCGGGACCGCGTTTCGGCTTCGCTCCCCGGGACGACCAGCGGGGCTGTATCGCCCTCGAATGGTGGCCGGACGACCACGCCGCCGTCCGCCACGCCACCGCCAAGGGCATCCTCGTGGTGGCCGCCGCGGGCAACGGCGCCGAGTCGCTGGACGACGGTGTGTACGAGCGCCGCCCGGCCGGGTTCCCGGAGTGGTGGCGCAATCCGTTCAACGTGTCCGACCCGTGCTCCGGCGCGGTCCTGGTCGGTGCGGGAGCCCCGCCGCCCGGCACCCACGGCCGCGATCACGGCCCCGACCGGTCCCGGCTGGCGTTCTCCAACCACGGGGCCCGCGTGGACGCACAGGGCTGGGGCGCCGAGGTCACGACCGCCGGCGGCCTACGGGACCGGCCGGGCGACCTGCGAGGCGGCCCCGAGGAGATCGCCTGGTACACGGACAGGTTCTCCGGGACCTCCGCCGCCGCCGCGACGGTGACCGGCGCCCTGGCCGCGCTCCAGGGCATGCTCAAGGCGGCGGCCCGGCCCCCGATGACCCCCGAGGGCGCCCGTACGGTGCTGCGGGCCACGGGATCCCCACAACGGGACGCTCCGGGCCGACCTGTGTCCCAGCGGATCGGCAGCAGGCCGGACATCAGGGCGGCGGTCACGCGTCTGCTGCCGGAGGCGGTCGGCTCGGGCCGCGCCGAGCGCTACTGGGACGAGCTGCTCCCCTACCCGCGCGAACTCCCGCCCAGACTCCGGCTGTTCGTGGCGGGTGCGTGGCGCAGCCTCGACCGTCCGTCCCCGGAGATCCGGCAGGCGGTGCACAGCGCGTTCGCGGGCGGGCGTCCGGACGTACGGGTGTGGTTCTCGGGCGAGGAGATCGTCGGCTTGGTGATCACGGGCTGAACGGGTTGGGCACAGGAGGGGCGCTGGGCGAATGACCCGCCCGGCGCCCCACCCCCGTATGGGTGCCCTCCGTTACAGCGCGACGCCCAGCAGGGCGTCCACTGCGCGGGAGACGACGCCGGGGGCGCCCTCGTCCGTACCGCCCTGCTCCGCCTGGAGGGCGGCCCAGCGGTCCACGGCGGCCAGGGCGGCCGGGGCGTCCAGGTCGTTCGCGAGGGCCTCGCGCAGCTCCTCGACGAGGGCGTCACCGGACGGCCCGTCGGGCCGGGACACAGCGGCCCGCCAGCGGCCGAGCCGCGCGACGGCGTCCGCCAGCACCTGGTCGGTCCACTCCCAGTTGTCCCGGTAGTGGTGGGCGAGCAGGGCGAGCCGTATCGCGGCCGGGTCGACGCCGTCGCGGCGCAGCGCGGACACGAAGACGAGGTTGCCCCGGGACTTCGACATCTTCTCGCCGTCGAGCGCGACCATGCCGGCGTGGACGTACGCCTTGGCCATGGGGAACTCGCCGGTCAGCACCTGGGCGTGCGAGGCACCCATCTCGTGGTGCGGAAAGGCAAGATCGGATCCCCCGCCTTGCACATCGAAGCCCATCCCGAGGTGGTCGAGGGCGATGGCGACGCACTCGATGTGCCATCCGGGGCGACCGCGGCCGAGCGAACCGCCGTCCCAGCTCGGCTCGCCTTCGCGGGCGGCCAGCCACAGCATCGGGTCGAGCGGGTTCTTCTTGCCGGGGCGGTCGGGGTCGCCGCCGCGCTCGGCGGAGAGCAGGCGCATCGCGGCGGAGTCCAGGTTGGACACCTTGCCGAAGTCGGGATCGGACTCGACGGAGAAGTAGACGTCCCCTTCGAGTTCGTAGGCGGCGCCCGCGTCCCGCAGCCGCTCGACGAGCGGGACGATGCCGGGTATCGCCTCTACGGCGCCGATGTAGTGCTTCGGGGGCAGCATCCGCAGGGCGGTCATGTCCTCCCGGAAGAGAGCGGTCTCCTTCTCGGCGAGCCCCACCCAGTCGATCCCGTCGCGCACGGCCCGCTCGAGGAGCGGGTCGTCGACGTCGGTGACGTTCTGGACGTAGTGAACCTGCCGCTTGGTGTCGAGCCACACGCGTTGGACGAGGTCGAACGCGTTGTAGGTCGCCGCGTGACCCATGTGGGTCGCGTCGTACGGGGTGATGCCGCAGACGTAGATACGGGCGACGGGACCGGGGTCGAGGGTGACGAGACCGCCGGTCGCGGTGTCGTGGATCCTCAGGTCGCGGCCCTGACCAGTCAGGGCGGGGACCTCGGAAGCGGGCCAGGCATGCATGTCATGAGCGTAACCGGACGGATGTTCCGTATACGAGCCGGACGGGGTCCAGATGGCCGGGAAGGGGCTCTTGCGAGATTCGTCTCAATGTCTTAGGTGCGGGGTGGTGGGGGTTGTTCGCGCAGTTCCCCGCGCCCCTGAAAGACCCGTCCGTCCCGATCCGTTCGGCTGCCGGCCGGTGGGGGCTGAGCGCGCCGTTCCCCGCGCCCCTAAAAAGCGTCCCCGCCCAGCCTGCGGGCATGCGTGCCGCTAGGGGCGGCACGGGTGGGCGCAGGCGGCACCCCGTGGACGCCGGGCTGCGTGACCCACCCCGACCCGCACCCTCACACCGGCGGCCATGGGATCGCCGGCCACTCGCCGCTCGGTTCCGGGTGCTTGCCGGACGACAGCAACGCCTCCACACGTACGCGCGTCGCGGCCACCTCGGCCGCAGTGATCAGTTCCGCCAGGCGGGTGCTCAGTGGTGCGCCCGGCTCCAGGCCGTCCCGCAGGGACTTGAGGACCGACACCGCCTCCGCGGGGAGCGGCTCCCCCGCCCAGCCCCACAGCAGCGTCCGCAGCTTGTTCTCCGCGTTGAAGGTGACCCCGTGGTCGATCCCGTACAGCCGCCCCGCCTCACCCGGCAGCAGATGCCCGCCCTTGCGGTCCGCGTTGTTGATCACCGCGTCCAGGACGGCCAGCCGCCGCAGGCGTTCGTCGTCGGCGTGAACCAGTAGTGCCGTCCTGCCCTCGCCCACCTCGGCGAAGCCGATCGCCTTCCAGCCGGGTCCGGGTTCGTCCCCCTCGACCAGGGCGAGCAACCGAGCCCCCGCATCCGCTTCCGCATCCGCGTCGATCCACAGCTGGCACATGCCCTCGCCGTACGGGCCCTCTCGCAGCACCGTCGGGGGGACCAGACCCCAGCCGGTCGCCTCGGAGACCTCGTACGCCGCCAGCTCGCGCTCGGCGAGGGTGCCGTCGGGGAAGTCCCACAGGGGGCGTTCACCTGCCACCGGCTTGTAGATGCAGGCGGCTTCCTGGCCCTCGTACGAGACCGTGCAGTACAGCGCCGCGTTCGACGCCTCGCTGATGCGCCCGCGTACGGTCAGCTCACCCTTGGCGAGCAGTTCGGCGGGCGTACGGGTGGCCGTCACGCTCCGCGGCGGTATCCGTTCTGGCGCGGACATACATGTCCTTCCGGGTCGAGCGGGAGGCTGCACAGGGGGCACGGCGGCCGGCCGGCGTTGACGACGTCCAGGGCCCGCTTGGCGAAGGCCCGGGCCTGCGCGCCGGTGAGGCGGACGCGCAGCATCGGGGGGCCGTTCTCCTCGTCCTGGAGGAGCCGCTCCTCGGCCTCCGCGAGGTCCTCCTCGGAGTCGGCGTCCAGCTCCACCAGGGCCTGCGCCTCGACGATCATGCGCTGCTCGTCGCCGTCCCAGGCGAGCGCCATGGTGCCGACCCGGAACTCCTCCTCGACGGGGGTGTCGAGGGGCCGGGTGTCGGACACCTCGGTGGGGGCGACGGCCGGGACGGGGGCGTTGCCCCCGCTACGGCGTACGACCTCGTCGAGCAGTTCGTCCATGCGTTCGGCGAGCGCGGCGACCTGGGTCTTCTCCAGGGCCACGCTGGTCACCCGGGGGCCTGCGGTGGCCTGGAGGAAGAACGTACGGCGTCCGGGCAGTCCGACCGTACCGGCTACGAAGCGGTCCGGAGGGTCGTAGAGGAACACCTGACGGGACACGTCCTGTCTCCATTGAATCGAATGAGAATGAACCTGAATCTAATGATTCTCGGCATCCGCGGGGCTGCCGCGACCGCTTCACCCTACTGCTGCCGACGATCACGGTGCGCCCGCACCACCCCCTACCGTCGCCTCCTCGCCAGGCGGTTCCTCGCGCGGCACCAGGGAGGCGAAATCGCCGGTGTCCCCGAGGCGAACGAGAAATGGCCTGAGACGGGTGTAACGGATCGCGGTGATGGAACACGGGTCTACGGACACCCGCTGGAAGAGGTCGAGATGGAGCCCGAGCGCGTCGGCGACAAGGGACTTGATGATGTCGCCGTGGGAGCACATGAGGTAGACGGCGTCGGAGCCGTGATGGGCCTCCACGCGCGCGTTCCACTCGCGTACGGCTTCGGCGGCGCGCGTCTGCATGGCCCGCATGGACTCACCGCCGGGGAACGCGGCGGCGGTCGGATGGCTCTGGACGACCTGCATCAGGGGTTCGTCCATCAGTTCGGCGAGTTTGCGCCCGGACCAGTCCCCGTAGTCGCACTCCGAGATCCGCTCCTCGGTGTGCGCGCGCAGCTCCGGCCGGGCGTCGAGCAGGGGCCTGACCGTCTCCTGGCAGCGCTGAAGCGGGCTGGTGACGACCTCCGAGATGGGCAGCTCGGCGAGCCTCCCGGGCAGCGCGGCGGCCTGCGCGGCACCCCGTTCGTCGAGGGCGACGCCGGGCGTACGGCCGGCGAGCACCCCGGAGGTGTTGGCGGTGGAACGTCCGTGCCGGACGAGGATCAGCGTGGGCATGCGGACCAGCGTAGGCGTACGGCTTCCAGTGGTACGCGGGAGTGCGTCTCCGGCCGGACGACGGGAGAATACGCACCGTGATCGTCGACTGCGCCATCTACCGCGACGGACGCCGGACGGAGGGTCCCGAGGACTTCTCCGACGCCCTCGACGAGTGCCGCACGGGCCGGTCGTCCGGGGACGCCTTCGTCTGGGTCGGGCTGTACGAGCCCACGGAGAACGAGTTCGAGCGGGTCACCGAGGAGTTCGGACTGCACCCCCTGGCCGTCGAGGACGCCCTCAACGCGCATCAGCGGCCGAAGCTGGAGGTGTACGACGACTCGCTGTTCGTGGTGCTCAAGCCGGTCGGGTACGAGCCGAAGGCCGACATCGTCTCCTCCGGCGAGATCATGGTCTTCATCGGCGATTCCTTCGTCGTGACCGTGCGGCACGGCCTGGAGGCGCCCCTGGCCGCCGTACGGCACCGACTGGAGGCGGAGCCCGAGATGCTCCGGCACGGCCCCACGGCGGTGCTGTACTCGATCGCCGACGCCATTGTCGACCACTACGTGGAAGTGGCGGACGAGCTGGGCACCGACCTGGAGGAGCTGGAGGCGGAGGTGTTCTCGCCGTCCGGCGGGGGCTCGCGCCACACGGCGTCCCGCATCTACACGTTCAAGCGCCAGATCCTGGAGTTCCGCCGCGCCACCGGCCCGCTGGCGGCGCCCCTCGGCAGGCTCTCGGGCACGGGCCTGTTCGGCGCGCGGGTGCCTTTCGTCCACGAGAAGGCCGAGCCCTTCTTCCGGGACGTCAGCGACCACCTCACGCGCGTGAACGAGTCCGTGGAGGGCCTGGACCGCCTGGTCTCCGACGTGCTGTCGGCCCATCTCGCGCAGATGAGCGTCCGGCAGAACGACGACATGCGGAAGATCTCCGCGTTCGCCGCCATGGCCGCGATCCCCACGATGGTCGCCGGGATCTACGGCATGAACTTCGACCACATGCCGGAGCTGCGCTGGGCGTGGTCGTATCCGGCGCTGATCGTGGCGATGGCGGTGGTGGAGGTCCTGCTGTACCGGATGTTCAAGCGGAGGGGCTGGCTGTAGGGCCGTAAGACTGTTGCTCAGGCGAACTCGGGGGCCGTGGTCGCCGGGCCGCCCAGCGCGTTCCGGCGTTCGGGCATCCGCAGGGAGACCATGCGGCGCCAGCCGACGGCGCGCTCGTAGGCGTACACCGCGCGGATGCCCGCCGCGAGGACGGCCGCCTTGGGACGCGGCCAGCCGAGGACGCGCCCCATGTGGGACATGACCGCGAGGCTGACGTCCCGGTAGACGCGGATCTCGGCGAGCGCGCACTCTCGCAGCGTGCGCTGGATGGCGCGGCCGTGTCCGGCGGCGGTGAAGCGCAGGAGTTCCTCGTGGCAGTAGGCGAGGTGGTTGTCCTCGTCGTTGGAGATCATCCGTACCGCGCGGCCGAGGTCGGGGTGGTCGCCGAAGTACTTGCGCAGCAGGTCCATCTCCTCGGAGGCGCGCTGCTCGGTGACACGGCTGTGGGCGAGGTAGGTGACGATGTCCTGCACGGTCAGCGGTTCTTCGCCCTTGAGCTTCTCGTGCGCGAGGCCGATGCCCCGCCGTTCCAGCAGCATCGTGTAGTCGGTGTCGGCCGGGACGTCGACGGGCTGGAGGCCGCGCTTCTTCATGAGGGCGTTGAAGATCCGCCCGTGCTTGTCCTCGTCCGCGCCATGGCGGGTGATCTTGGGGGCGAGGGCGCGTTCGTCCGCCGGGACGAGCGCGGCGATACGGGCGTTCTCCCAGCCGCCCTGTGACTCACCGCTGGCCGCGATGGAGCAGAAGAGACGGAAGGAATCGTCGTTGTCGAGGATCTCCTGGAACAGACTCCTGGCCGAAAGCATCAGAGGCACCTCTCGCAGTTCCGCGTTCTGGAGGGTTCCGCAAAGAACCAGTCAAAGAAACCAGTCGAAGTACGAGTCAAATGCGGTGCCAGGGACGCTGCAACAGCTGTGTCGGACAACTCCGCCAAAAGGAGGACCAGGAGGGGCGCGTCGGGACGTAAGTGCGAGGGTGTGGAGGGTGTGCGGGGCGTAACCGCGGGGCCGCCGACGCGTTGTGCTCCGTGACGGCCGTGGCGGGGAAGACCCCCGAGCCCCCACCACGGCCGCGGAACTTTCCTACGGCTGTCTACGCCAGTCCGGCACGCTCCAGGGCGTCGGTGCCCGCCCGGAGCGAGGCGATCCGCTCGTCGAGCGTGAAGCCGGCCGGGGCGAGGGTCAGCGTGGTGACACCGGCGGCCGCGTAGGCGCGCATCCGGTCGGCGATGCGGTCCACCGAGCCGAGCAGCGTCGTCTGGTCGATCAGGTCGTGCGGAATGGCGGCCGCGGCGCCCGTCTTGTCGCCGGACAGGTACTTGTCCTGGATCTCGGCGGCCTCCTTCTCGTACCCCATGCGCTGGGCGAGCTGGTTGTAGAAGTTCTGCTTACGGCTGCCCATGCCGCCCACGTACAGGGCGGTGTACGGCCGGAAGGTGTCGGCGAGCGTGGCCACGTCCTTGTCGTCCCCGACGGCGAGCGGGAGGGTGGGACAGACGTCGAACCCCTCCAGAGTCTTCCCGGCCTTCTCGCGCCCGGCGCGCAGGTACTGGATCGCGGTGTCCTCGATGTGCGCGGCGGACGGGAAGATCAGCAGCGCGCCGTCGGCGATCTCGCCGGTCTGTTCGAGGTTCTTCGGGCCGATCGCGGCGATGTAGAGCGGGATGTGCTCGCGCTCGGGGTGGACGGTCAGCTTGATGGGCTTGCCCGGGCCGCCGGGCAGCGGCAGTGTCCAGTGCTCGCCGTCGTGGGAGAGCCGCTCGCGGCTCATCGCCTTGCGTACGATCTCCACGTACTCGCGGGTGCGGGAGAGCGGCTTGTCGAACTTGACGCCGTACCAGCCCTCGGAGACCTGGGGTCCGGAGACGCCGAGGCCCAGGCGGAACCGGCCGCCGGAGAGCGAGTCGAGCGTCGCGGCGGTCATCGCGGTCATCGCGGGCTGGCGGGCCGGGATCTGGAAGATGGCCGAGCCGACGTCGATGCGTTCGGTCTGGGCGGCGACCCAGGTGAGTACGGTGGCGGCGTCCGAGCCGTAGGCCTCGGCGGCCCAGCAGACGGCGTATCCGAGCCGGTCGGCCTCCTGGGCGACGGCCAGATTGTCCGCGTCCATTCCGGCGCCCCAGTAGCCGAGGTTGATCCCGAGCTGCATGGCCGATTCCCCTTACCGATCAGTAACGTCCCTTGTGCGACCGACACTAGCGTGTGGACGCGGGGATGTCGGTGGGGCGTACATCTCGCTGACCGGGAGTTCGGGGACCCCTGAAGCCCCTCGCCCCCGCCGCCCCTACCCGTCCCATCCCTGGGGGCTGCGCCCCCAGACCCCCCTTTGTCCTCAAACGCCGGACGGGCTGGGGATTCAGCCCCTCCGGCGTTTGAGGAGCGGGGGTTCGGGGGCAGCGCCCCCGAGGATGGGACGGGTAGGGGCGGCGGGGGCGAGGGAAAACCGTTGTCCACAGGCAACACACTCGGCCAGTTCTGGCCAGTAATCTCGGCGTTCATGGAGCAGAGGCATCTCGGCCGTACCGGCCTGCGTGTGTCCCGGATCGGACTCGGCACCCTGACCTGGGGTCGGGACACGGACGAGCACGACGCCGCGGACCTGTTGAAAGCGTTCTGGGAAGCAGGCGGAACCCTCGTCGACACCGCGGACGTGTACGGCGACGGAGAGGCCGAGTACCTGCTCGGACAGCTCATGGAAGGGCTCGTACCCCGCCGCGACCTGGTCATCTCGACCAAGGCCGGCAGCGTCCCCGACCCCGACCGCCGCGTCGACGGCTCCCGCGGCCACCTCCTCGCCGCCCTCGACGCCTCCCTCGCCCGCCTCGGCACGGACTACGTCGACGTCTGGCACATCCACGCCTACGACCCCGACACCCCCCTGGAGGAGACCCTCCAGGCCCTCGACCTCGCCGTCAGCAGCGGCCGCGCCCGATACGCCGGCGTCTCCAACTTCTGCGGCTGGCAGCTCGCCAAGGCCGCCACCTGGCAGCTCGCGGCACCGGGCATACGCACGCGGCTGTCCAGCACCCAGCTCGAGTACTCGCTGCTCCAGCGCGGCGTCGAACGCGAGGTGCTCCCCGCCGCCATCGACCTCGGGATCGGGCTCCTGCCCTCCTCGCCGCTCGGGCGCGGCGTCCTCACCGCCAAGTACCGCAACTCCACCCCCGTGGACTCCCGGGGCGCCTCGGAACACCTGGCGCCCTTTGTCGCGCCGTACCTCGACGACACGGCCGGCCGGATCGTGGACGCGGTGCAGACCGCGGCGGACGGACTGGCGGTGACGCCGTTGCAGGTGGCGCTCGCCTGGATCCGCGACCGGCCCGGCGTGGCCGCCCCCATCGTCGGCGCGCGCAACGCGCAGCAGCTCACGGCCGCATTGTCAGTGGAGACCCTTAGTCTTCCTGACGAGATCTGCCGGGCGCTCGACGATGTGTCAGCGCCCGTGCACCGCTATCCCGATCACGACTGGAGCACGCTGTGACCACGGAGCCCGACACCACGGAGGAAGCCGAGCCGGGGACCCCGGGCGCCGCCGAGGACGCTGCCGAGGACTCGGCGGCGGACGACTCGTCGGCCGAGCAGGCCACGGACACCGAGAAGGGCGCGGACAGCGCCTCCGCGCAGCCGTCCGAGGCCGAGGCCGAACTTGCCGCGCAGCGGGAGCTTCGGGAGCGGATCGAGCGGCGCAAGGCCGAGAAGCAGGGGCCGATCGAGAGCGGCGCCAAGCTCAGCGGTACGGCGGCCGATCTGATGGCTGCCGTACGGGCCGTGGAGAGCGGGGAGAAGCCCGCTGCGGCCATCGCCTTCCGCGCCGCCCCCGAGGCCAGGCCCACCCCCGCTCCTGCCCCCGCCGCTCGCCCCCCGGCCTCGCCCACCCCCGTCGCCGGCGACATCGCGCCCGCGCCCGAAGCCGTCGAGGCCGTGCGGGGCGTCCTGGTCGAAGGGGGCGCGCCGGACACGCTCGCGTCGCAGGTCGTCTCGGTGCTGGGTGAGGGAGCCGATGGGCAACTGCGCGCCGATCCCTGGCAGTTGCTCCGGGTCGCCGGGGTGCGGCCCGAACAGGCCGACGGGTTCGCGCGGGCGCTGCTCGGCGCCGAGTGCGGTCCTGACGACGAGCGGCGGGGCCGGGCGGTCACCGTGTGGCTGCTGGAGCAGGCCGCCCTGGCCGGACACACCGTCCTGGACGCCGCCGCGCTCACCGCGGCCCTCACCCAGCGCAGCGTGCCCGACCCGGAGACGGCCGTACAGAGCACGGTCGCGGAGGGCGAGGCCCTGGAGTTCCAGGACGCGGTCGAGGAAGCCGCCGGGCGCGCCGCGGAAGCTGTGAAAGCTGCGGAAGAGGAGGGCGACGAGGACCCGGAGCGGCCCGTCCGCGTCCTCATCGGGCTGGAGCGGTACGCGCTCGCCGAGGAGAGTCTCGCCGACGGGCTGGCCCGGATCGTCAACTCGCTGCCCAAGGAGGCGTCCGAGGACTGGGAGTCGGCGGCCGGGGCTTCGGGCGCCGGTTCGGCGGCCGAGTTGGTCCGGGCCGTCGCCGGGCACGGGCTCGTGCTGCACACCGGCGGTGACGCGGCGCGCGCCGAACCGGCCGCCCTCGTCACCGCGGCCCGATCCCTGGGCCTGCGGGTCTGCGCGGCAACGCACACGACCGGCGGCCGCCGCCGTTTCGCGGCGCTTCTCCCGTCCGAGGACGACGACTCGGACTCTGTCGTCACCGTCGCCGGGCTGCTCGGCGGGAGCGAAGGGCCCGGGCGGGACTCCGACGGGGCGTTCCGGCTCGATCTGCTGGTAGTGCTGGACGCGCCGCAGCTCGACGTGGAGAGCGCGGCGATGGTCGTGGAGTCGCTGCCCGACGGGGCCAGGCTGGTGCTGAGCGGTGATCCGGCGGTGCTGTGGTCGGCCGGTCCCGGGCGGGTCTTCGCCGATCTGTTCGCCGCACGCGCGTGCCCGCACATCGTCTCGCGCACGCCCGATCCCGGCCCGATCGGCGAACTCGTCTCGGGTGTCTCCGTCGGTGAACTCACCCAGGTCGAGGCGCCCGGCAAGGAGGTCGTGATCGTCCCCGTGCGGGACGCGGGCGAGGCGGTGCACCGGACCGTGCAGCTCGTCGCGGACTCGGTGCCCAGGGCGCTCGGCGTCCCGGCCGAGCAGACCCAGGTGATCACGCCGGGGCACGGCGGCGCGGCCGGCACGCGCGCGCTGAACGCCGCGCTCAAGGAGCGGCTGAACCCCGGTCCGGGCCGCTTCGGCGGCTTCGACCCCGGTGACCGGATCGCGTACTCGCCCGCGCCGGGGCGGACGGTGCCCGGGCAGGTCGTCAAGGCCGACGCGGAGGGGCTGCACCTGGAGTGCGGCGGCGCCCCCGTCGTCGTACCGAAGGAGCGGGTCGAGCAGAGCGTGCGGCACGGGTGGGCGCTCACCGCGCACCAGGCGGTCGGGCTGCACTGGCCGGCCGCCGTCGTGGTGCTGCCCGGGGACGCGGCCCCGGCGCTGACCCGGCCCTGGGTCTACACGGCCTTCGGCCGCGCGGAGCGCCACCTCTCCGTGGTGCACGGCGTGGACCAGGCACTCCCCCGCGCGGTCGCGGAGGTCCCGGCGAAGGCCCGTACGACACGGCTGCCGGGCCTGCTCAGGGCCCAGGTCCCGCCGGCCGGCTGAGCTGACCGCCGACGAACGACGACGGCGGTCACGAGAAGCCCTGCCTCCCGTGACCGCCGCGCCCTCAGCCTCAGCCTCAGGACGACCGATCGCCGCCTAGCGATCGGCGTCCAGTGGTTCCAGGTCCTCGTCCTCGTCGAGGCTCACCGCCACCAGCTCCGGCTCGAGTTCGTCCTCCAGGAGGTCGTCCTCGTCGATGATGTCGTCGCCCTCGTCGTCGAAGACCGCGCTGACGTCGAAACGGCAGACCACCCGCTCCGCGTCGACCTGGTCGAAGGGGGCCTCCAGCCACTCGCCGGGGTCGGTCGCCTCGTCCGCGGCCGTCACCCACAGTGTGGAGTCCGCCTCCTCCAGGCCGAACTCCTTGTGCCGGGAGGCGATCTCGTCCGGCTCGAACTCGCCGAACAGGATGCCCAGGGCCCCGTGCACCGTCCCGGAGGCCTCCACACCCGTGCCGTCGTCGTCCACGGCCTCCACCCGCTGTGCCTGCGCCAGCAGCCGCTGCGGCTCCACCACCGCGTAGTCGCGGCGGATGAGCACACTCAGCGCGTTCGGCTCCTCGGGCCCCGCGTACGGCGGCAGCGCGTCGTCCGATCCGGGGATCTCGAAGGGGGTGACCTCGTCATAACGGTCGTAGAGCAGCTCGTCGTACACCTCGGCGGCCGCGGCCAGCTGGTTGAACGCCTCGTAGACATCGGGGTCGTCCTCCCCCGACCGGCGTTCGACCGCCGCCAGGTGGCGGTCGAGCGCGGTCTTGACCGCCTCGGCGGCGGCGCGTACCTCGGCAGCGGTGGGCTGCGCAGCATCAGACATAGTGCAGACGCTATCCGTACCGGGCCTCTGCCCGCACAATAGATGCGATGCCGGAATACGAATTTGTCGACGTGTACGTACCACGCGGGGTCACCCGCAAGGAAGCCACACGCCTGCTGACGGACCATGCCGAGTACGGACACTGGGAGTTGGACCGACTGAGCCTGCTGCGCGACGGCAGCCGCAGGGTGCGGTTGCGTCGTCGGATCATTCGCCAGGTGCGCGCCACATGGTGAGCTGACACGGTCGAAACGGAGCGGGCCCCGCGTCTGCGGGGCCCGCTCCGTTCAGTACGCCGCCGGATGACCGCGCGGCGGTTTCCTCCTGTTCGTACGGAATTTCCGTACGGGTCTACGCCTGGGGGCGTGCCTTGCGGTAGAGGACGGTGCCCGCGAGCAGCATGCCCGCGCCCACCGGCAGGGCGACACCCAGCGGCAGGTCACCGCCGGTGTGCGCGAGCTGCGCGGCGGCCCGGGGCTGCGGAACGGTCCGCGCACCGCTCTGGTCGACGTACAAGGAGTCGGCCGGAGGCGTCACGCCGTTCGGGGAACTGGGCGGCGTGAGCGGCGGCCCGGGCCGTGCGGGGCCGCCCGGAAGCTGGGGGCTTTCCGGCTGGTGCGGCTGCTGGGGCGGCTGCGGCTGGTTGGGCTGCTCCGGGCCGGCCGGGGGCGGGGCCTCCTCGCCGTACCCCGGAGGCGGCGTCTCCTCACCGTAACCGGGGGGTGTGCCCGGGTGGCCGGTCTCAGGAGGGGGTGCCGGGTGGCCGCCGCCCGAGTCGTCCCCGGTGTTCGAGCAGTCGTTGCCCAGCGACGGGTTCAGCAGACCGACGACGTCGATGGTGTTGCCGCAGAGGTTGACCGGTGCGTCGACCGGCGCCTCCACGTGGTTGCCGGACCCGACGCCCGGCGAGTCGGTGGCGTATCCGCCGGCGTACGAGCCCTCCCAGCCGCTCCAGTCGGCCCAGTCGGCGGAGCCGCCCGGACTGCCCGGGTACCCGAAGCCACCCGGGGTGCCCGAGTCGCCGTACCCACCCGGGCCACCGTGACCGCCATAGCCGTCGTACCCGCCGTACCCGCCGGGTGAGCCGTGGCCGCCGTACCCTCCGTCCTCGCCGTACCCGCCGGACGAGCCGTGGCCGCCCTGGCCGCCATGGCTGCCCTGGTTCCCGTGGTTGCCGTGTCCGCCCGGTGTGCCGTTACCGCCGCCGCCCTTGCCGCCACCGCCGCCGTTGGCACACTTGTTGCCCATCGCCGGGTTGAGCAGACCGACGACGCTCACGGTGTTCCCGCAGGCGTTGACCGGCACGCTCACCGGTGCGCTCACCGTGTTGCCGGACAGCACACCGGGTGAGTTGGAGGTGGCGCCGTTCGCACCCGAGTCGGCATGCGCCTGGGCGCCGCCGGCGGCGGCCATCACGCCTGTCGCGGCCGCCACGGTCATCAGGCCCTTGCGCGTGACCTCTCGCATTCCTGCATCCCTGCCTTCAAGTGATGTGTCGTGAAACGACCTGTCGGCCCCGGAACGCATGGCGCGTTCCGGGGCCGACAGGCTCAGACTCGCTGGGAGTCAGAACCTCACGAAGTGAGGCGCAGCATCAGTGGTTGACGCAGGTGTTGCCGAAGGCGGGGTTCAGCAGCCCGATCACGGAGATCGTGTTGCCGCAGACGTTCACCGGGACGTGAACGGGAACCTGAACAACGTTGCCGGACAGGACACCCGGGGAGTGCACGGCAGCACCCTGGGCACCCGCGTCGGCGACGGCCAGGCCCGCACCCGCGAGAACCAGACCACCAGTGGCAGCCGCAGCGGCGACGACCTTCTTGATCATTATTCCTCCTTGTTGGCAATGCGATCCCGAGTAGCGGACCGCATCACCAGTAACGAGGAGGGGGCATTAGGGCTACGACCGTATGAGCGCCTTCACTCTTCTCAGTCAGTTACGCACATGCGGACGATTATTGGAGTGTCGTTCAATCGGGTAATTCCGGGCGCACGGAAGGGAGAGCGGAGGGAGTTCGAAGGCCCCAATGGCACGGAGACTGCACGGAATTCAGGAAGCCTCGATGAAACGGTCGAGCACCCGCACCCCGAACTTCAGCGCGTCGACCGGCACACGTTCGTCAACACCGTGGAACATGCCCGCGAAGTCCAGCTCCGGCGGCAGCTTCAGCGGAGCGAAGCCGAAGCAGCGGATACCGAGGTCCGCGAAGGACTTGGCGTCGGTACCGGCCGAGAGCATGTAGGGCACGGCGCGGGCGATCGGGTCCTCGGCGACCAGCGCGGTCTGCATGGCGTCCACGAGAGCTCCGTCGAAGGAGGTCTCCAGGGCCTTGTCGGCGTGCACGTCCTCGCGCTTCACGTTCGGGCCGAGGATGCGGTCCAGGTCGGCGAGGAACTCCTCCTCGTAGCCGGGCAGATAGCGGGCGTCGACGTGCGCGGTGGCCTGGCCGGGAATGACGTTGACCTTGTAACCGGCGCCCAGTTGGGTCGGGTTAGCGGTGTTCTGCAGCGAGGCGCCGATCAGCTTGGCGATACCGCCGAGCTTGGCGAGCGTCGCGTCCATGTTCTCGGGGTCCAGTTCGGTGCCGAGCGCGTCGCCGAGTTCGTCGAGGAAGTGGCGGAGCGTCTTGGTGACGCGGACCGGGAACTTGTGCCGGCCGAGGCGTCCGACGGCCTCCGACAGTTCGGTGATCGCGTTGTCCTTGTGGATCATCGAACCGTGCCCGGCGGTGCCGTCGACGGTCAGCTTCATCCAGTGCATGCCCTTCTGGGCCGTCTCCACGAGATACAGCCGCAGCTTCTCGTTGACGGTGAAGGAGAATCCGCCGACCTCGCCGATCGCCTCGGTGACGCCCTCGAAGAGATCCGGGTGCTTGTCGACGAGGTGCCGCGCGCCCCACGTACCGCCCGCCTCCTCGTCCGCGAGGAAGGCGAGGACGATGTCGCGCGGGGGCTTGCGGCCGGTGCGCAGCCGGTCGCGGACGACCGCGAGGGTCATCGCGTCCATGTCCTTCATGTCGACGGCCCCACGGCCCCACACACAGCCGTCCGCGATCTCCCCGGAGAACGGGTGATGCGTCCAGTCGGCCGCGTTGGCCGGTACGACGTCGGTGTGGCCGTGGATGAGCAGTGCCGGCCGGGACCGGTCCTCCCCCTCGATGCGCGCCACGGTGGAGGCGCGTCCCTTGTGCGACTCGAAGATCTGCGGCTCAAGGCCCACCTCGGCGAGCTTCTCGGCGACGTACTCGGCGGCCTTGCGTTCGCCGGGTCCCGAGTGGTCGCCGAAGTTGCTGGTGTCGATCTGGATGAGTTCGCGGCAGAGGTCCACGACCTCGTCCTCGCCGGTGACGCCCCTGGTCGTGTCCGTCCCGCTCACGGTGCTACCTCCCACTGTTCCTGCTGGTGGTCCTCCCCCATCCTCTCGCTCCCACCCGGTGCGCCCCAAGACCGGGCGGGGTCCGTCACACACCGTTCACGCGGCGACAGGGGGTGATCGGCCACCCCCGAAAGCCTGGTAATGTTTCCCTCGTCGCCACGGGGGGAACCCCGCGCGACAGACACCTTGTCCGGGTGGCGGAATGGCAGACGCGCTAGCTTGAGGTGCTAGTGCCCTTTATCGGGCGTGGGGGTTCAAGTCCCCCCTCGGACACTCATTGAGCAGTCATCGAAACCCCACTTCACGTGGGGTTTTCTGCTTTTCCCTGGCGTGGTGGACGCGCTGGAGGCGCGCGCCGTCGGCCGGGATATCGTGATCGTCGATCTGGCCCGGACCGAACGCAGAAACGATTCCGTGCCCGTTGATCCACCGCCCCAGTGCCCGGCGCTCCAGTACCCGGTGGGCCCCACACCCCACCCGACCCCCCACCGCCGCTCCGCCAGGAGGACGTCGTCATGACCGCCGCACAGAACGCCCCCCAGGGGCAGTCCGCAGCCGGCGAGCCGGTCTCCGGGGCCACCGCTCCGGTGCCGGACCCGACCGCAACCGCGCCCGCCCCCACGGCCGTTGCCCCGCTCACGGCCGAACCGGCCGCCGGACCGGCATCCTCCCCGGAACCGGAATCCGAGACGCAGCCCGACTCCGAGGCACAGCCCGACCCGGAGTCGCAGCCCCGATCCGCCCCCGGGGCGCAGTCGGAGGGCGAGAGCCCGGACGGCACAGGTGCGGCAACCGCCGTCGCCGTACCGGAGACAGTCACCGTCGGTGGCGGCTCCGACGGCGGCGCCGCCAGTGCGCAGAACGGCCACCCCGGCCGTCCGCCCCGGGCCATGCTGGCCGCCGCGGCCATCGCGGGCGCGCTCCTGCTGTCGGTGCCGTTCCTCGTCAGCAACCGCAACGACGACGACACCCAGGTCAGCACCGCATCCGGCAACAGCACGACGGACACCCTGCTGGGCGACACGCTGGACGGGGCGAGCCCGAGCACCTTCGGGACGGCCGAGCCGACACCCGACACGAAAAGGGCGACGCCGTCGAAGCAGACCTCGCCGAGTCCCACGCCCACCGGCGGAAACAGTGGCAGCACCAAGAGCCGGAGCACGGGCTCCGGCAGTGGCTCCAACTCGTCGAAGAACTCCTCCGGTTCGAAGAGCGGCACGGGATCCGGCTCCAAGAGCAAGACCGGCGGCAGCAGTTCGAGTGACAGCGGCACCAGCAACGCCAAGACGACGGCCCCGGCCGTCGTCCCCGGAGCCATCATCTTCAGCCACGCGTCCGGCAAGTGCATCGACGTCGTCGGCGACAAGGGCAAGGACGGCGCCCCGCTGGAGATCTGGTCGTGCAACGGCAAGGCCCAGCAGAAGTGGATGTTCGAGTCCGACGGCACGGTGCGCGCCTTCGGCCTGTGCATGGACGTCGCCTGGGGGTCCACGGCGGACGGCGCGGTCATCCAACTGGCCAAGTGCAGCGGCAATCCGGCCCAGCAGTTCATCCTCGCCGCGCCCAACGACCTGGTGAACCCGCAGGCCAACAAGTGCGTCGACGTCAAGGACCAGAAGACCGGCAACGGCACCCGGCTCCAACTGTGGACGTGCAACGGCCAGGGCAACCAGAAGTGGACCGCCCGCTGACCGATTTGCCGTGTTTCACTGGGTGTGTGGGCGATATCTCGTCCGTCCGGGTGCCCGTCGAAGATCACCAGGTCAGGGCGTCGGCCACGGTTCCGGCGCTCCCGGGCGCATCCCCCTTGTGGCGCTCCCACGTGGCATGCGGACTGGCGCGAGCCTAGCCTCGTACTAAAATTTCCGGCTTGTTACGGAACGGAGCTGGAACCGGACAACCCCAGGCAGACCTGCGGGCCCCGCCAGCGCCCCGGATGTCTCCGGGAACGAGACGCGAGGACTGATGGCAGCCATACACGAGAGCAGTGCTCTCGGTCTGCTCGACGAAGAGATCCGCGAACGGTTCGGCGACACGGCACGTTTCTCCGCGGGGCCCGCTGCCTCGCCGCGCACGCTCGTCGACGTTTTCGACGCTTCCGTACGTTCGTACCCGAACGAGCCGGCTCTGGACGACGGCACCACCTCCCTCACCTACCGGGCGCTCGCCGTCGAGGTGGAGAGCGTACGCCGTCGGCTGAGCGCCGCGGGCGTCGGCCTCGGGGACCGCGTCGGGGTCCGGGTGCCGTCCGGGACCAATGAGCTGTACATCGCCATCCTGGCCGTCCTCGCCGCCGGTGCCGCCTACGTTCCCGTGGACGCCGAGGACCCGGACGAGCGGGCCGAGCTGGTGTTCGGCGAGGCGGAGGTCCGGGCCGTCGTCGGGGCCGGGTGCGAGATCACCGTCCCCGGCGACCGCAGCGAGCTGCCCGCGCGCCGCCCCGGGGTCGAGCACGACGCCTGGATCATCTTCACCTCCGGCTCCACCGGCAAGCCCAAGGGCGTCGCCGTCAGCCATCGCAGCGCCGCCGCCTTCGTGGACGCCGAGGCCGCCCTGTTCCTCACCGACGATCCCGTGGGGCCCGGTGACCGGGTCATGGCGGGGCTCTCCGTGGCCTTCGACGCCTCGTGCGAGGAGATGTGGCTGGCCTGGCGCTACGGGGCCTGCCTGGTGCCCGTTCCGCGCTCCCAGGTCCGCAGTGGCGCCGATCTGGGGCCCTGGCTGGTCGAGCAGGAGATCTCCGTCGTCTCGACCGTGCCCACGCTGGCCGCGCTGTGGGAGCCGGAGACCCTGAACGACGTACGGCTGCTGATCTTCGGCGGGGAGGCGTGCCCGCCCGAGCTGGTGCAGCGGCTGGTGACCGAGGGGCGCGAGGTGTGGAACACCTACGGGCCCACCGAGGCCACCGTCGTCGCCTGTGCCTCCCTGATGACCGGCGAGGAGCCGATCCGCATCGGGCTGCCGCTGAACGGCTGGGAGCTGGCCGTCGTCGACGAGGCCGGGGAGCCCGTCGCCATGGGCGCCAGCGGTCAGCTGGTAATCGGCGGGGTCGGGCTCGCGCGGTATCTCGACGCCGAGAAGGACGCCGAGAAGTACGCGCCGCTCGAATCCCTCGGCTGGGAGCGGGCCTATCGCAGCGGTGACCTCGTCAAGGCCGAGCCCGAGGGGCTGATCTTCCTCGGCCGGGCCGACGAGCAGATCAAGCTCGGCGGACGCCGGATCGAACTGGGCGAGGTCGACTCGGCCCTCCAGGCGCTGCCCGGGGTCGCCGGTGCCGCGGCCGCCGTACGGACCGCCCGGAGCGGCAACCAGCTGCTGGTCGGCTATGTCGTCACGCAGGACGGCTGGGACCAGGCCGCCGCCGTGGAGCGGCTGCGGGCCGAGCTGCCCGCCGCCCTGGTTCCGCTGCTCGCGCCGGTCGAGGACCTGCCGACGCGTACGTCCGGCAAGGTCGACCGCAACGCCCTGCCGTGGCCGCTGGAGGGGTTCGAGACCGGGCCCGCCGCCGAGCTGTACGGGACCGAGGCGTGGCTGGCCGAGCAGTGGGGCGAGGTCCTCGGCATCCCCGTGGGCAGCGCGGACGACGACTTCTTCGCGATCGGCGGCAGCAGCCTCGCCGCCGCCCAGTTGACGACCAGGCTGCGGACGCGCTACGCCAGCGCGGCCGTCCTCGACATCTACCAGCAGCCCGTGCTGCGCAAGCTCGCCCGGTATCTGGAGGAGTCCGCGCAGGACGACACCGCCCAGCGCGTGATCGCGCCGGTGCCGCTGCGCGCCAAGGCCCTCCAGCTGCTCCTGCTCGTCCCGCTCTTCACCCTGCTCGGACTCCGGTGGGCGGTCGCGCTGGCCGCCGCCGCGAACGTACTGCACTGGTTCGGTGCCTATCCGTGGGCGCCGGTCACGTCGTGGTGGGCGGTGGCCGCCGGGGCCGCCGTGTTCTTCTCACCGCCCGGGCGGCTCGCGCTCGCGGCCGGTGGGGCGCGGCTGCTGCTGCGAGGCGTGAAGCCGGGGCGGTATCCGCGCGGTGGCAGTGTGCATCTGCGGCTGTGGACCGCCGAGCGGCTCGCCGAGTTCAGCGGGGCGACCTCGCTGACCGGGGCCTGGCTGGAGCGGTACGCGCGGGCGCTGGGCGGCAAGGTCGGGGCGGACGTCGATCTGCACTCGCTGCCGCCGGTCACCGGCATGCTCAAACTGGGGCGTGGCGCGGCCGTCGAGTCCGAGGTGGACCTTTCCGGTCACTGGCTGGACGGGGACCGACTGGAGATCGGGCAGGTCAAGGTGGGTGCCGGCGCTGTCGTCGGGACGCGCAGCCTGCTCTTCCCGGGGGCGCGGGTCGGCAAGCGGGCCGAGGTGGCGCCGGGTTCGGCGGTCGCCGGGACCGTGCCGACCGGGCAGCGCTGGGCCGGGGCACCGGCCGTCAAGCTGGGCAAGGCCAAGCGGAACTGGCCGAAGGAGCGTCCGCAGCGCGGGCGCGCCTGGCGGGCCATGTACGGCATCACCGGGTTCGCGCTCAGTGCCCTGCCGGTGCTGGCGGGTGCGGTCGCGCTGCTGGTCACGAGCCTGTTCGTCGACCCGGACGCCGGGCTCGGGGCCGCTCTGCGGGGCGTCGCGCTCGCGCTCGTACCGGCCACGCTGGCCTTCGGTCTCGCGTACGCGCTGGTGCTGCTGATCGCCGTACGGCTGCTGAGTCTGGGGCTGCGCGAGGGTACGCATCCGACGCACAGCCGGATCGGCTGGCAGGCCTGGACGGTCACCCAGCTGATGGACCGCTCCCGCGAGACGCTGTTCCCGCTGTACGCCGGGCTGATCACGCCGGTGTGGCTGCGGCTGCTCGGGATGCGGATCGGGCGCGGCGCCGAGGTGTCGACCGTACTGGCACTGCCGAGCCTGACGACCGTCGGCGAGGGCGCCTTCCTGGCCGACGACACCCTGACCGCGCCGTACGAGCTGGGCGGTGGCTGGCTGCGGATCGGGCGGGCCGAGATCGGGCGGCGGGCCTTCCTGGGCAACTCCGGGATGACCGCGCCTGGGCGTTCGGTGCCCGACGGCGGGCTGGTCGGGGTCCTCTCCGCCACGCCGAAGAAGGCCAAGAAGGGCAGCTCGTACCTGGGTCTGCCGCCGATGAAGCTGCCCCGGGCGGCGAGCGGCGGCGATCAGAGCCGTACGTACGATCCGCCCGCGCGGCTGCTGTGGGCGCGGGCGCTGGTGGAGCTGTTCCGGATCGTGCCGGTGTTCTGCTCGGCGGGCCTGGCCGTGCTGACGGTGGCCGCCTTCAGTGTGCTCGGAGGCTGGTTCTGGCTGGTGGGCGGGCTGGTGCTGCTCGGAGTCGGCGCGCTGGCCTGCGTCCTGTCGATCGTCGCCAAGTGGGTGCTCGTAGGGCGCCACCACGCCGGTGAGCATCCTCTGTGGAGCGGTTTCGTGTGGCGGAACGAGCTGGCGGACACCTTCGTCGAGGTCGTCGCCGTGCCGTGGCTCGCGGGTTCCGTGCCGGGTACGCCGGTGATGTCGGCGTGGCTGCGCGGGCTCGGCGCGCACATCGGCAAGGGGGTCTGGGTGGAGAGCTACTGGCTGCCCGAGACGGACCTGGTGACCATCGAGGACGCGGCCACCGTGAACCGGGGATGCGTGCTCCAGACACACCTCTTCCACGACCGGATCTTGCGGACGGATACTGTGGTCCTCCGTGAGGGCGCGACGCTGGGTCCTGGCGGGATCGTCCTGCCCGGTTCCACGGTCGGCGCCCGGTCCACTCTGGGTCCCGCGTCGCTGGTCATGGCGGCGGAGTCCGTTCCCGACGACACCCGCTGGCTGGGCAACCCGATCGAGTCATGGCGTTCCTGAAGGCGGTGGGCGCGGCTCGTCCGGGTACCGGGGCAGAGGACGGTGTATCTCCGGCACCACGTACGAGCACAGCGCAGGGAGCAGACTCAGCAGTGAGCGTTCAGCAGACAGTGGGTTCGGACCCGTACTTCCCGGCAAACGGTGACGCCCGTTACCGGGTGCACCGGTACGAGCTCGCGCTGGACTACCGCCCCGGCCCGAACCGGCTGGCGGGCACGGCCCGGATCAACGCGATAGCGGGCCGGTCCCCGCTTGCCGAGTTCCAGCTGAACCTGGGCGACTTCAAGATCGGCCGGATCCGGGTGGACGGCAAGGCGGCGCACTACACGCACCGGGGCGGCCGGCTCCGTATCCGCCCCGCGAAGGCTCCCCGGCCCGGGGCCGCGTTCACCGTCGAGGTGCACTGGGCGGGCAATCCCAAGCCGGTCAGCAGCCCGTGGGGCGGGCTCGGCTGGGAGGAGCTGGAGGACGGGGCGCTGGTGGCGAGCCAGCCGATCGGGGCGCCGTCCTGGTACCCGTGCAACGACCGGCCCGCCGACAAGGCGTCCTACCAGATCTCGATCACCACGCCGTCCGCGTACTCGGTGGTGGCGGGTGGGCGGCTGCTGACGCGCACGACCAAGGCTTCCACGACCACGTGGGTGTACGAGCAGTCCGCGCCGACGTCGAGCTATCTGGTGGGGCTGTCGATCGGCAAGTACCAGACCGTGCTGCTCGGTGACCCGGGGCTCGGCGGTGTGCCCCAACACGGGCATATTCCGGCCGAGTTGCTGCCCGAGTTCTCCCGGGACTTCGCTCGTCAGCCCGCCATGATGGAGCTTTTCCAGGAGCTGTTCGGGCCGTATCCGTTCGGCGAGTACGCGGTCGTGGTGACCGAGGAGGAACTCGATGTGCCCGTCGAGGCACAGGGGTTGTCGCTGTTCGGCGCCAACCATGTGGACGGGTCGCGGAGTTCGGAACGGCTCGTCGCGCACGAACTGGCCCATCAGTGGTTCGGCAACAGTGTGTCCATCGCGGACTGGCGGCACATCTGGCTGAACGAGGGGTTCGCGAAGTACGCGGAGTGGTTGTGGTCGGAGCGTTCGGGTGGGCGTAGTGCGCAGCAACATGCCGCGGTCGCGCATCGGTTGCTGGCCGGGCGGCCGCAGGATCTTCGGCTCGCCGATCCTGGGCGGAAGTTGATGTTCGACGACCGGTTGTACCAGCGGGGTGGGCTTACCGTGCACGCGGTGCGGTGTGCTTTGGGGGACGAGGTGTTTTTCCGGATGCTGCGGGGGTGGGCCGGGCTGCATCGGGGTGGGTCGGTGAGTACGGGTACGTTCACGGCTTATGTGGCTCGGTTTGCGGTGGAGCCCCTGGACGAGTTGTTGAATGCGTGGCTGTACGAGGATGCGTTGCCGAAGTTGCCGACTTCGGATACGGGAGGGCCACGTGTGCCTGCGCGGCCCTCATATCCGCCGTCTACTGCTTAGTGGGTACCTGCGGGTCCGCTGTGGCTGGTCGCGCAGTTCCCCGCGCCCCTAAAGGGGCACTTTCAGCTTGTCCCAGCTTGTTTTGCCTGGGATTCCGTCTGCGTCCTTGCCCTTGAAGTTCAGCTTTTGTTGCCAGGCCGCGTAGGATTTTCGGTCGGCTTCCGTCCATTCCGGGCTGGGGCCGTCCTGGTAGCGGCCGCAGCCCTCTGCCACCAGACGGTGGCCCATTGCCGTGATCACCGGAGATTTCTGGCCCAGGTGAAAGAAGCCGGCTCCAGGGAACGGCACATGCGAAGGCCTGGGCGGCGCAGATTCAGGCTCCTTGCCGTCTCCTCCCCCTGCCAGGCGTTCGCGGATGCGGGTGCGCATGCTGTCCATCGTGAAGCCCCTGGGGTCCACCTTGCCGGGTTGCCATTCCTTGTGGCCGATGACCGAGCGTTCGCTCCAGCCGTGGTGGCGGCAGATCGCTGCGGAGACCTTTTCGATGGCCTCCTTCTGGGCCTCGGGCCAGGGGTCCGTGCCGTTGCCGAGGTTGATGCACTCGAAGCCGTAGAAGTGGCGGTTGCCGTCGGTGTCGGCCTCGTTGTCGGCGGGGAGTTTCGACTCGTTGATGACGGCGCGCAGGACGTCGTTGTCGCCGAGGCCCGCGTGGTTGGCTCTGCCGTTGCCGACGAGGTGGACGTGGCCCTCCTTGTCGATGACGCCGTGGCAGAGGGGGCCGGGCAGGTTGGAGTGGCCGTCGTAGCAGAGGGCCACGGAACCGCTCGTACCCGAGGTGACGGTGTGGTGGATCATCACGCCGTTCACCGGGCCCCAGGGGCCCTTCGCATTGCGGTTGTGGGTACGCCAGTTGCGGACCTCGTGGACCGTCAGGCCCTCCGCGCGGAGGAGTTCCAGCAGCTTGGACGCGCTGAGCGGATTCGCCATCACTTGTCTCCGTCCACTGCCGCCTCCGCTTCCGCGGTGGTCTGGGATCGTCCGTGGGAGGGGTCGCCGTCCGCCGACTGTTCCTCGCGGCGGGCCTGGGCCTCCGTCGCGAGGGCCGCCTCGTCGGCCGCCGGGATGCCGCTCGCGACCAGGCCGAAGGCTCGGCGCAGGTCCACGGTGCTGCCCTCGCCCTTGACCAGGGCCAGCGGCGCGAAGGAGCGGACGATGCCGCCGGGTGCCTGGAGGAGGGGGCGGCGGGCCTGGTCGACCGGCCATTCGACGCTGCCGGTGGCGGTGCGGGCGGGGATCAGCCAGTGGTCGCCGGTCGTGTAGGCGGCGCCCTTGGCGAAGTAGACCTCGACGCCGTCCTCCAAGGGCAGCCACTCCCCCTCGGTGACCGGCACGGCTCCGTTGCGCAGGGCTGTCGTACGGCCCTTGCGCTTCGGGCCCTCGTGGTGGTCCCAGCGGCGGAGGAAGGGGTTCAGGTGGGGCAGGCGGCCGACGCCCGGCTCCGGTTCGGCGGAGAGGCGGACCCGGCGGCCGGGGAGGTCCAGTTCCTCGACCCGGAGGAGGGGCAGGGGTTCGAGGCGGGAGGCGTACGCCGTGTCGGTGAACTCGACGCGGTCGCCGACGTCCAGGTCGAGCTTGTCGTCGTAGCCGAGGGACGCCAACTGGACCCACGTGCCGTCGAGTTCGTCGACCGGGAAGACGACCGAGCCGTTCTCGCGGGACCACTTGAAGGAGGCGGCCTTGGCGTCGCCGGAGTCGTGGATCTCGACGCGGTAGAGCTGGTTCTCGGGGCCCCGGTAGCGGGCGTCCGGCTTGACGAGGCAGGGGTCCTCGTCGGCGTGGTCGGGGCGTTCGCTGCGGGCGGCGAGGCGGGCCGTGGGGGTGGACTGCTTCAGCGCCCAGCGGTCGAAGGCGGCGCTCACCACCTCCTTCGACGGCTCGGGCTCGTCGATCTCCAGCGCGGCCAGCGACAGCGGCAGCACCTGCCAGACGACCTTGACGCGGGCAGCGGTGTCGGGCAGAGCGGCGCCGAGGGCGACCTCGCGCAGCGCCGGGTCCTCGGCGGCCGTCACCGCGCGCTCCCACACCTTGAGGTAGACGAGGAACGGTGACTGGGCCGGCGAGGGCAGGCGGTCGCCGGGCTTCTCCGGGTCGCGGAAGCCGTCGGGCTGGTCCCAGTAGGTCCAGTACGCGGGCGGCTGGGTGGTGTCCGGCTCGTGGGCCGGTGCGTCCTGGGCGTCCTCGTCGTCCGCCGGTACGGGGGTGCCGGGGGCCGGGCGGTTCGCGTCGAGGAGGATGCCGTCGACGTAGTACCGGCCACCGTGGATGTACAGGGTGTCGATGTCGTGCCTGCCGCCCACGTACTCGACCCGGAAGCCGGCCGAGCCGCGCGGGCCGCCGTGCGGTCCGATCAGGTCGGCGGCGAGGGTACGGGCCTGGTGGAGCTGGATCGCGGCCTGTTCGTTGGCGTCGGCGTCGAGCTGGACGCGGCCCTGCTGGGCGATGACCGCGGAGTAGTGGCGGTCGGGGCGGAAGGTGAGTCGGGAGAGATCGGCGTGCATGAAGGGGGTCCCCCAGGGTCGTGAGTGTGCGGGTTCGCAGGGTCGTTGGCGGGCGCTTCGTATCGGCTCGGGGTCGTTCAGGTCACGAAGAAGAGGCCCGCGTCCGTGCCGGCGGGTGTGTACTCCGCGAGTCGCGCCCGTAGTCCGTCCTCGCGCTGCGGGCGGTACAGGTCGTGGAAGGCGCCCAGTTCGGCGCCGTCGTCCGCGCCGCGCCGGATCTCCTCGGCCGAACCGTCGGCCAACTGGGCGTACCAGGGCGTCCCGTAGCGCTGGGACGCGAACAACGGCCCTACGCGGGACGCCTGTTCGGGACCGGCCAGGTCCGGCTGGCAGCGGTGGCGGCGGGGTGTACGGGACCCGGTGGGGACGTACGAGTAGCGCAGGCAGCCGATGCCGCGGCGGGCCACGTGCAGCCGGCCGGTGAAGACCGAGTTCTCGGCGATGCGTACCGCGTGGGTGTGGATCTCGCCGATGACGGTGGTGCGGTGGAGGTGGAGTACGGCGTGCGCGTGGCGGCAGTCGGGGGCGGAGAGGGCCTCGCGGTCGTCGCCGGTGGCGTCCAGGACGCTGTCGCGGAGGTGGATGTCGAGGGGGTCCTCGCCGACCTCGTCGCCGATGACCTCGATGGTGCCGAGGATGCTGTGCTCGATCTGGAGGCAGGCGGTGGTGCGTTCGAGGACGATGCTCGGTTCCTCGGGCGAGTGCGGGTCGCACTCCGGCTCCAGGGACCAGCCGGGGACGAGTGTGGAGTGCCGTAGGACGACGGCACCCATCGGGCCGGTGACGTTGATGCCCCGGCCGGCGACGAGAAGTCCGTCGAGGGTGATCCGGGGGCGCTCGTGCGGGGCGCAGTCGTCTGCCACCGCACGGATGTTGAGGGCGTCGGGGCGGTTGCTGTACCAGTCGAGGAGGCGGATCACCGGGCGGGTGCCTTCGGCGGCGCGGACTTCGAGACGGTCGCCGGGGTCGAGGTCGAAGTCCAGCTGCTCCTGGTAGGCGCCGCTGTGGGTGATCTCGATGATGCCCTCGGGGCCGGTGCGATCCGCCCTGCGGTCCTGCCGCCAGGCGCGGTAGGCGTCCATGATCTGGCGGTACGGCTGTCCGGGGCCTACCCGGTAGAACTCGGCGTCGGGACGGGCTTCGCGGTCGGCGCGCTCGTACTCGCCGCCGCCCATGTCGGCGCCGAACGCGTAGTGGTGGTCGACCCAGACGCCCTGCCGGGGTGCGGAGCGGGCGCCGAACGCGATCCGGCCCAGTTCGGGGTCGACGGCGACCTGGCCGCGCCCCGGCCGGTAGCGCCAGTCGGACAGGTCGGTGACCACGATGTCGGACGGGGGTACGGGCTTGTCCTCGCCGTCGCGCCGGATCACGAAGCTCTTGCCGGGGCCGTAGTAGTCGGCGAGGCGGTCGTGGAGGAGACGGCGGGTGATGAAGGCGGGAACGTTGTCGACGGCGGCGAGGTGCGTGGGCGACGGCTCCGGGACGGGCTTGGTGACCAGGGGGCTGTCGTTGCCGAGGATCGAGAACGTGTAGAGGTTGCGGGCGCGGTCGATGCAGTACGCCGGGGAGCGGGTCAGCGAGTACGCCTTGAGCCGCCAGACGAAGAGACCGACTCCGGCCGGGGTCCAACCACCCTGCCTGCGCCGGGAGTTGGCGCTACGGACGTCGACCGTACGGGCCGCGGTGTCGAAGGGGCCGCCGGCGAGGGCGAGCGCTGAGCTGTCCCGGAGGTCGAGGAGGCGGCCCCTGCCCGTGTCCCGGTGGAGCTTCACGGACTGGTTGTGGGCGACCAGGCGCGACAGCTCGACGGCACGCGCGGGCCAGTCGGCGACCTGCTCGGAGATCTCCTCCAGGAGGTGCAGGGTGCCCTTGCGGCGACGGTTGGCGACCGTGGCCGCCACATCGGCGCGCGGGGCGATGGCCTCGGCGAGCGCGGCCCGGCCGCCCTCGTGCAGCCCGGTGGTGAGGACGCGTTCGTAGCCGGGGAGGGTGCGGTAGCCGACCAGGTCGCCGAGGTAGGGCAGCACCCACGGGGCCGCCGTCTCGACGAAAAGGTCCTCGTAGCCCTGCTCGACTCCGTCGCGTACGCGGTCGAGTTGCTCGGCGATCACCGCGAGCAGGGCGCGCAGCGGTTCGCCTTCTTCGGCGTCGCGCAGGAGGTGCCAGCGGGGCAGGAGGGCGGCGAGGCCGTCGGGCTCGCGGGCGGTCCCCTGGGTTGTGGTCTCGAACTCGACGTCCGGGGACATCACTTGACCTCCGTGAGTATCAGGGTGTCCGCGGCGCGCGGGGACAACAGGGCGAGCTGGGCGGGGCGGATGCCGCGGAAGACGTACACCGTCCGGCCCTTGGCGAGGCGCCGGGTGTCGGTGATGTCGGGGTTGAGGCGCAGGAGTTCGGCGAGCGGGACGCCGTAGCGGGCGCAGACCGACGACAGGGTCTCGCCGTCCGCGTTCCGTACCGTGTGGGTCTGTTCGTCGTACGTCGCCTCGCGGGCCGGCACCGAGGGCCTCGGTGTGCCCGGGTGGGCGAGCAGCTCGGTGAGCTGGTCCGGGGTGGCGGAGGCGGGGACGCCGGTGAAGACGTCGACGTCGATGTAGTCGACGCCGGGCACGGTGTGGGCTGTCGCGAGGACCTCGGAGAGACGGGCCGGGCGGCCCAACTCCCGCCCCTCGAAACCGAGTCGGCGGAGCAGTGCCTGGCGCAGACGTGGTTCGACCAGCTCCCAGGCGTAGTCCGGGGCGACCTTGACCCTGGCCGCGACGAGGAGCAGGACGAGTTCACGGACGTCGACGCGGACGGGCAGGTTCGGGTCGCCGTACTCGGTGAGGGCGCCACGCAGGGCGCGCAGGATGCTCCCCTCACCGGCGGAGTCGGCGATCGGGACGTCGTCCGTGCCCGCGACCGTGACGTGCAGCAACCGCCGCCGTCCGTCGAAGAGTTCGCGTGCGACGGCCCGGCCGATGCCGGCGCGGGAGCGGGCGAAGTCCTCGTAGTCGGTGTCGGACACCAGTCGGTCCAGGGCCGATACGGCGAGCGGGATCGTACGGCGGGTCAGGCCGGGCCCGTCCGCGTCCGAACCGCCGGTCGCCGGGCGGGGGTTGGTGACGCGGCTGACGCCGAGCGGCCGGGTGAGGGGCTGGGTGATCCGGTCGGCGGCGGTGTTGGCCGCCTGGCCGGTGCCGAAGCGGTAGCGGGCACGGATGTTCTCGTGGCCGGTGGGCAGTCGGGCGCCGTTGACTCCGTCGCCGAAGGTCACCGTCGTACGGCCGTCGGAGGTGGTGCCGGTGATGTAGACGCGGTCGCGCGGGCCGCGTCCGGCGAGACTGTCGACCTCGTGCCAGCGCAGACCGTCGACGCGGATCTCCAACACCGCTGTGGCGCCCAGGGGGTTGTCGTCGGCGAGCCAGGTGAGCGGGGACTGCCAGAGCGCGAAGGTCTGGTTGACCCGGTCCGAGTCGCCGCTGCCGATGGCCTCGTCGCGGCCCTCGCCGTGCGTGGCCTCGACGACGTTGCCGAGGATGCGGACGCTCGCACGGTGGTAGCGGTGGGCGAGGTCGGCGGTCAGGACGAGCCGCGTGTGGACGTGGTCGCCGGGGAGTCGGGGATCGACGGCCGGATCGACGGCGGCGAGCGTGACGACCTCGGTGGCCTGGACGCCGGCCGTGCCGGGGATGTCGGTGCGTTCGCCGGTGACGATCAGAGTCCGGCCCGGACGCAACCCGTCGTACAGGTCGGCGAGTTCGATCTCGTTGCCGTGCACGTCCTCGCCGAGCGGTTCGTCGGCGAGGCGGAGGGGTTCGCCGTCCGCGTGCACGGTGGTGTCGCGGATGTGCGAGAGCAGCACGTCGAACTCGTCCAACCAGGGGTCGGCGAGGGTGAGTTCGGTGCCCCGGCCGGCGATGCCGTAGTTGGTGTAGACGGCCGTACGGGCGGCGACCACCTGGGTGGTGACGAAGGCGAGCTTCGGGTCGCCGGGGATTCCGCCCTCGACTCCCTTGGCGGGCCGCTGGATCGCGACCCAGCTGCCGACGGTGATGCCGGTGTGGACGGTGTCGAGCTGGAGGACGGTGCGGTTGACGGCCTGCGGCTTGCTCGCGATGACCACCTCCACATTGGGCTCGGCGGCGCTCGGCGTGTAGCGCAGGCTCACCTCGTACTCGCCGTGGGTGAACTGCTCGGGGACGCCGGGCCGCAGGGCGATCTCGTGCGCGTCGCCGTTCTCGATACGTACGTGCACGAGGCCCTCGTCGTCGGGCCGTGAGACGGTCACCATGCGCTCCGGAAGCCCCGAGTGCAGCCGGGCGGTGACCCCTGGCCCCTGAGGGCTCGGGGAGTCGGCGGCGCGTCGGCCGGACCGGGTCTGGTCGCGCTCCTGCCCCGCGCGCACGGACAGCTCGACCTGCCCCACGCCCAGCGGGAACGTCACGAACTGCGGCACGGGCAGGTTCTCGGCCCGCTGATCGGAGCTGCTCCCCTCGACGTACTGGAACTCGGCCCTGACCGGGACCTTGCCCGCCGCGTCGTAGACGACCCGCATGCTGGTGAGCGCGGCCCCCGTGAGCGGCCAGTCGGCACTACGGATGACCCGGCCCCGATCGTCCTGGACCGGCTTGAGCGGCGCGGTGGAACCGAAGGGCGCCGTGGTGACACGCAGCGCGAGCAACTCACGGAGGAGCTGTGGCGTGCCCGGAGCGGCGGTACGCCAGGCCGGATAGAGGCTGCCGAGACCGGGATTGAGCGCGGAGAGCAGCCGAGCGGCGTCGGGCCGCCGGGAGCCGGGTCCGGCGGCAACAGCTGGGGCTTGGGCCCGCAGGGCGGGCAGAACACCGGCCAGCACCTGAAAAGCAGCGGTACGGGAGGCGCCCTGAAGGGGCGCGGGGAACTGCGCGACCAGCCCCCGCGGCGCAGCACCCGCCCCACCACCTGCGGAATCAGGTTGCCCCGGTGCCAACTCAAGTGCACGCTCACCAAGTTCGCCAAGCACCGCCTCCAACTGCTCGAACCAGGCAGAGACATCCTCATAGGGCGCAGCCAACACCTGCGCCTCACCAAGCCGCGCAACAGGCTCCCCCAGCCGAGCCGCAAGCTGCTCCGGAGACTTCACCCCGTCCAGGTCGCTGCGCAACGGCGCAAGAACCTGATCGTCGAAGTCCTCGATCAACCGACTCACCGGCCGCGGATTCGGCACCTCCGGGGTAGGCGGTTCATCACCAGGCTCCCCCGGCACCGCAGGCTCCGAGATCCACACGCGAACCTCGTCGACCAACTCCTTCAGCGTCCGAGGAGCCGACTGCGGCAGCGAGATCGCCGTGATGTCGTCGTCCCGATCGACACGCGTGTCGGCAACAGGCACCAACTTGCGCTCACCACCAGCCCGTTCACCGAACACAAACAGCAACTGGTCCCCGGCCTGGAGGGAGTTCGCGGTCCCCTCGACGAAGAGTTCGGAGCGCGTCTCCAGATCCTCGGGGGTGAGGAGAGAGGGCCGCCGACGGCGGACCTTCAGCTCGTTCCAGTCCCAGCGGGCCGTCAGATCGCGGCTCGTCTCGAAGGTCTGCGACTGTTCGTCGGCGGACGCCGGCACGCTGTTGCTGCGGGCCCCGCGCGGAATCAGCACGGGCAGCGTCTCGGCGCGCGGGTCGCGTTCGAGGGTGTACGCGAGATGGGTGTTGGCGGCGACACCGGGGCGCGGCCGGTGCCCGACGAGCCGCCCGAGCAGCACCAGCGAACGGTGCTCGTTGGCCGTACGGACGTAGGCCTCGTCGGCGATCCGCTCGGAGTGGAAGGTCAGCAGGTCGCCGAGGACGGCGGTGGCGTCGAGGAGACCCAGCGCCGGGTCGTCCGGGGTACGGACGGTGAGGCCGCCGAGGGCCGGGTACGCGGGTGAGGCGAGCCGGTCGAGGAGGGCGGCCCGGAAGCTGCCGTACTCGCCGACGCGGTAGTCGAGGGCGGTACGGCCGGGCGGGTTGTGGAGCGGGGCCGGGGCGAGCCGCTCGTCGTGCCCGGTGCGGCAGGCGCCGCCGCAGGTGCAGTCGACATCGTCGACAAACGTGTCGGTGGTCATCGGGCACCTCCAGGAGGCGTCAGGGATATCGCCAGGAGGCCGTTCTCCGGCCGGTCCGGGTCGTTGTCGCAGGTGGCGATCTCCAACGGGCCGAGCCGCAGCACGCCGTCCTCCCTCTCTCCTCGGTCCTGCTCGAACAGCCGCCGCAGCCGGGTGACTTGGATGCTCTCCACCCCGGGTACGGCGGCGGCCACGGCGACCAGACGGCTGAGCCGGACCGGCTCGCCGAAGGTCAGCGCGTCCGGGTGGAAGAAGCCGAGCCGCCCGTCGGGCAGTCGGCCGGTGCCGAGTACGCGGTACAACTCGGCGAGGATCTGCCCGTGTTGGTGCCCGGGCGCGGCGCACACCGTCAGCGCGAGGTCCAGCGGTACGTGCCGGGCGGGGCCGACGACGAGGTCGTGGCCGATGCGCCGGTACGCCTCCAGGGCCTGGGCGACCGACGTGAGCAGGGCGGGCGCGGGTGCGCCGGTGCCGTACGCGTCGATCGCGATGTGGGCTTCCTGGGTGCTGCCGGTCCAGCGGATCTCGGCGGCGGCGCGCTGGACGCCGGGGAGGGCCGTGGCGAGGGCCGCGTAGTCCTCGGCGGTGACCGCGCGCAGGCGAGTACGGCGCAGGTCGAGGGGGGCCAACTGCCGTACCTGGTCGATCGCTTCGGGTTCCGTGCCGCCAGTCGCGGGCAGCGGGTTGCGGACGACCGCGACGCGCGGTGACTCGCGATCCCCCTGCGGATCCTGGTAGTTGACGACGAGGTGGTTGATGGCCTCGGCGCCGACGTTGCCCGCGCTGCCGCCGCCGAGGCGGTAGCGGGCGGCCAGACGGGTTCCCGGGACGGGACGGGTGCCGTGGCGGCCGTCGCCGAAGCGGAGCGCGAGCCGTCCGTCGTCCTCCAGTTCGCCGACGAAGTGCCGGTCCCGGGAGCCACTGCCGAGCAGGTCGCGGCGCGGGTACCAGGTGTGGTCGTCCTCCTGTTCCCGGAGGCTTACGGCGGGCAGGGCGCGGCGCGGGTCCTGGGTGAGGGCCGCGGCAGCCGACCCGCGCAGTACGGGCTCGTCGGGGTGGAGTCCGGCCGCGTACGCCGGGCCCCAACTGTGAGCGATCTCCCAGGCGATGTGCCCGTCGAGGACGGCACCGGCGCGGGCCCGGGCGGTGAGGATCTCGATGCGGCGCAGCTTGCCGTCGAGCAACTCGTCGTTGCGGAACAGGAGTTCGCGCAGGGCACGGACGGGGTGGCGGCGGAGTTCGATCCGCTCCAGCACCTTCAGGCCGTACACGACGGTGAGTTCGGCGGTCTCCTCGTCACTGAGCCCGTCACGGTCGCGGGCGCTGCGCCACAGTTCGACGAGTCGCTGCCGTACCCGCCCGGGGATCGCCGCGATCCGCTCGGCCTGGCCTGCGGAGACGGTCGCCGGGTCGGGGAACGGCACCGCCTGGGCGAACGGGGCCCGCCCGAGGACGGGCCGGAAGCGGGGCTTGATGCCGGGGTAGACGGACTGCGCGAGCAGGGTCCGAAGCGCTGCGGCCTGGGCGTACGCCGTGCCGGGCACCACCCGTTCGTGCCGCTGTCCGGCGCGTTCGAGACCGAGTCCGGCGCGGGTCGTGGCGGCCTCGCCGAGTACGTCGAACAGCTCGCGGATGTCGTCCGCCGTCAGCGATTGCCCGCTGTCCGCCTTGTCCGCGAGGGAGTTGACGAGTCGGGCGGGTGCGTTGCCCTCGGTGCGGTCGGCGCAGCCGAAGGCGGGAGGGTCACAGGGGGCGACGACGGCGGGTACGGGCGGGACGGTGAATGTCTCGGGGAGTCCGTCGCCGGGGAGGGAGCGGCCGTGGTCGACGAGAACGACGTTTCCGCGGGCCAGGGTGACGTCCTCGACCGGCAGGCAGTCGCGTCCGCCTCGGGTGGTGAGGCAGAGCGGGAAGCGGAGGGCGTCCTCGGTGGCCCAGGTGACCTCCAGGACCGGCTGGTCCTCGATGCGGTCGAGGGCGGGGGTGACGGAGGTGAGACGGACGGCCTGGCGGTGGGTGGGGTCGGCGTCGCCGTGGGTGCCGGTGCGCGGGCCCTTGACCTCCTCCAGGATCAGCAAGTCGCCCGGCCTGAGGTCGAGTCGGCGGTCCCGGCAGGTCTCGGGGTCCTGCCACTCGTCGCGCAGGGTGGCGGCGGTGGCGCCCTTCGGAAGGGCGGACACCTCGCCGCCCCAGGTCCACAGCCGGATCGCGTTGTGGGCGACCCGCAGCTCCAACCGGTCGGCGGCCAGGACCGGTTCGAAGACCTCCACCGAGCCGCGCTCGTCGAGGTCGGCGAGTTCGTGGTCGTCGACGACGGTGCCGGGCTCGGGCCGGTCGTGCGGGTCGAGGGTGCGGACGTCGACGGAGGCGAAGCGGAAGGTGCCCGGGGCGAGCGTGTGGTCACCGGCGCTCTCGACGGTGACGTACGCCCGGGCCGTGCAGCCGTCGTGCATCGCGTAGTCGATGAGGCGGACGTGCCGGTGTACGGAGACCCGGCGGCGGGCGGTGTCGAGGTAGGCCTCGGTGGCGACCGCGTCCTGCTGGTAGCTGATCTGGTCGCCGGTGTACGCGAGCAGCTCGACGAGGGCCACGCCCAGATCGGCGGGGTTGCGCTCGACCCAGTCCGGGGTGGTGAGCGCGAGCCGGTCCAGGAGCAGCTTGCGGATCGTGTCGTAGTCGCGGGCGGTGTGGTCGACGACGGGTGTGTCGGGGAAGGCGGCTGCCGTCGGCTGCTCGTCTTCCTTGCAGTCGAAGGGAGTTGGGCGGTCGGGTCGGAAGGAGAAGTGAGCGGAGTGGTAGCGCTGGTCGAAGCCACGGTAGGGCTGCGTGCCCGGGCGGTCGTACGGGTCGGTCTCGACGAGGGAGAGGCGGTAGCGGGAGGTGTCGCCGGCCTTGTCGAGGGTGACGTACAGGAGGTCGTCGAGTTCCGGGTCGTCCTCGCGCTCGACGCTCACGTCGACGGCGGTGATGCCGGTGATACGTCGGCCGCCGTCGATGCGGATGTTCTCGGGGCACAGGCCGTGGGGGGCCTTGCCGAGGAAGGTGACGGTGAGGAGCAGTCCGTCGTCGCTGACCTCGACGGCGTCAACTCCGTTGAGTTGGGCGGCTCTTACCTTGGCGCGCCGGGAAACGGTGCTGCCGGTGGTCGCGTCGGGGCTGATCGCGTCGGTGCTCATGCGGCCCGCCCTTCGAAGACGTCGTCGCGTCGGGTGCCGGTGGCTCGTACGACGTACGAGAGATGCACCCGTACGACGTTGTCCTCGCCGAACACGTCGAGGGCCAGCACGTCGATGAGGTCGCCGAGCCAGCGCTGGAGCGAGGCCTGCACGGAGAGTTCGAGCGTGCTGATCAGCTCCGGGCTGCTGGGCGCGAAGACGAGGTCGAGGAGTCCGCAGCCGAAGTCGGGGCGCATCACGCGCTCGCCGGGGCTGGTGAAGAGGAGCTGCTCGACCAGGTCGTGGACGTGCTCGGCGTGCCGGGCATGCGCGGTGCGGCCACGCCGGTCGGCGCGGAAGGGGAAGGCGATGTCGCTGCGGGGGCGTGCGTTCGTTGCTGTGTTCATGGCGCCGGGGTTGGTCGGGCGGCTCATCGGACGGTGACCTTTCGCTGCGCGGCCTGGACGACGGGCGGTCCCTGCGGGACGAAGGCCGACGTGAAGCACTGGGCCGCGGAGGTGTCGAGCAGCACGGGCGCGCCGTCGACGAGGACGCCACTGCTGCCGCCGGCGGTCCAGCGGACCGAGACGCAGGGCGTGGGCACACCGTCGACGGTGTGCGGGCAGCCGGTGACGACGGCGTGGGCGTGCGCGGCCGTGACGACGGCGGCGCCCGCGACCCGTACGCCGCCGGTGGGTGTGGTGGCGGCGCTGACACGACCGCCGTGCGGGCAGCCGATCACGGCGCTCGCATCGAGCAGACTCCCGGACACTTCTCTTCGTCCCCCGTCTTCTATCGCTTCGAGAGCACGGTCAACTGGCCCTCGTTGATGGTCACTTGGTCACCGCGCAGCAGAACCTCGGCGCCCGCGCCGTTCGCGATGACGACGGCTCCCTGGGTGATGCGGATGTAGGCGCCGCCCTGGGCCTGGAGGAGGATCCCCTGCTCGGTGCCCGGTGTGTCGTTCATGACGAGCTTGTGGGCGAGGGGGGTCTGCACGACGACCGGCTTGTTGGCGGCGTTCGCTTCCAGTTCGCGGCGCGCGTCGGGCGGGAGTTCGTCGGCGGTGCCCCACCAACACCCGGTCCAGATCGGGAAACTGGGGTCCCCCTGCTCGAACTCGACCCACACGCCCGTCCCCGTCGGCGGCACCACGAACTGGCCGGACTCGGGTCCGGTGAACGGCAGGCAGGGCAGCGCCCACGTCGACGGCTCGTCGCCGAGGACGTCCGGGACCTCGACGGTGAGACGGCCGATGCGCAGCGGGTCGTTGTTGTCGACGACCCGGCCGCGGAACTTGCCGAGGTAGCGATTGCTGGGTGCCGCCATGCTGAACTGCTCCTGATGTCTTTTTTGTCGCTACGGGTTCTTCGGGGTCACGGTCGGACGTGGTCGCTCAGCGCCTCCAGTCCCTCCCTGGAGAGGGTGAAGTTCTGCTGGTAGGAGCCCGGGCGCAGGTTGTGGGTGACGGACTTGACGTAGTAGTCGCCGTCGTACGCCCGTCCCGAGCCGCGTACGCCGACGAGCTGGCGGGGCTGGAGGATGTAGCCGTGCCGGTTGACGTCGAGCGATCCCGAGCCGGAGACGACGTCGGCGGAGACGGCGGCGCGGGCCAGCAACTCGGCCTCGGCCTCGGCCCGTTGCTGCTTCGCGGTGCCGGACAGGGTGCGGCGCTTGAGGGCCGGGGTGGGGCGTTTGCCGAGCGGCGGGCGCAGGGGGCTGATCGGCGGCTGGGGCAGCAGCGTGGAGAGCCGGGTCCCCGGGTCCTGCCAGCGGGCCTGCGGTTCCTCGCGCGCTGTCCCGTCGTACGCGAACGTCAGCTGGTCCACGGTGGAGTTGGCGTCCATGTTGACGTTGAGGGCGTGCTGGCGGATGCCGAGACGGACCTCGGGTCCCCAACGGGCGGAGGACTGGCCGGGGCCCGGGCCGGGTTCGAGGTAGAAGGTGTAGCCGTTGGCGCGGGCGAGTTCGGTGACGTACTGGAGATCGGTGCTCGCCTGGTAGTGGACGCGGAGGTCCTGGTGCGGGGGCTGGGCGATCTGCTCGGCGTAGACGTCGGGCCGGATGCCGTAGTCGGAGTAGCGGCGCAGGATGGCGAGGACGCGTTCGGAAGGCGGGAGGTTGGGGTAGCGGGCGGTGCGTTCCTCCAGGTCGAGGAGGAGGGTGAGGTCCTCGCCGGTGAGGGTGAGGGTGGAGTGGCCGGGCTGGTTGCTGGTGCCGACCTCGTGGCGGACGATGAGTCCGTCGAAGAGGACGGCGGGGGTGCCCTTGACCGTGACGGTCACGATGAGGCGGGTCTTGGGGTCGAAGAAGCCCTCGGGCAGGAGCCGTCTGCTGATGATGCCGTTCTTGGTGAGGTCGAAGGCCAGCTGGAATCCGCTGCGTTCGCCTGCGGTGGCGGTGATCTGGGCGGAGAGGAGAGCCTGGGTGACCTCGGCGGGGACGGGCTGGACGAGCTTGGGGCCCATGAGGAGCGTGATGTGTACGGGGCCCTGCCCCACGGGCAGATCAAACACGCCGGTCTCCTCGCGGCAGCCCGCCGAGGGTGGGTATGCCGATGACGCGGCCGGCCTCGTCGGTCAACTCCCGTGGGTCGAGTACGGGGTTGGCGTCCGCGATCTGCCACCACTGGGCGGGGTCGCCGAAGTAGCGCTGGGCGAGGAGGTCGGGGCGCTCGCCGGCGCCGACGGTGTGGGGGTGGACCTCCGGGTGGGTTGCCGGCCCCTGCTGGTCGTCCAGCGGGGGCAGCAACCGCCGTTTGGCGTAACGGACTTCGGTTCCGTCGGGCTGGCGGTGGATCCCGATCTCGGCGTCGTGGTAACGGCTGGTGCGTGGATAGGGATGGGCGCCCGGTATGGCGTCGAGGGCGTTCTCGTACGGTTCGATGTCGGCCATGGTGTGCCTCTCAGCCCCTTCCGCTTCCGCTTCTGCTTCCGCTGAACGCACTGGCGGTGCCGAACCCGCTGAGCCCGAGCGTCCCGAGGCTGCCGCTGCGGGCGGCGGCCGCGAGCTGTTCCTTCTGGGCGAGGTGCGCCATGTACAGATCGGCGCCGCGGTGGCCGGCGGGCAGATCACTGACGGTGAGGATCTTCATGCCGATGCCGAGGGAGGCCCGGATCGGATTGAGGTTGACGTCGAAAGCGGACTCGTTGACGGACAACTCGGTCAACCGAACAGGCATGACGCGCTTGCTCCCCCAGGTGAACAGGGTCAACGGCATCTCGATCGGGCTGATCTCGATGGTCCCGCTCTGCGCGAGGCGGCTCGCGGCGCGGAGTTGGGCGGTGGTGGGCTGCACGAGCATTTCGAGGGTGGCCAGTTGGGGGTGGATGCCGTCGGGGGCGGCGATCTCGAACTGGTCGGTGGCATCGATCTCGGCGGTGAACTTCCAGGTCTCCTCGGCGGGCCCCTTGAGCCGAAGAGCCTCGTTCTTGTCGCCACCACCGCCTCCCCCGCCGCCTCCGGCGTCGGCACTGTCCCCGGCGGTCTGGGGGGCGACGCTTCGCTCCAGGGTGTCGGGGTTGAACTGGAGGACGATGATGCGCTGGGGGGCGCCGGTGTCGGGGTTGACCACGACTATTCCGGAGCGGATGGGTTTGGGGATGTCGGCGTAACGGGTCATCGGTTCTCCTGCCCGGGACGGCGGCTGGTGAGGAGCCGCACAGCCTGCGAGTCGGCGACGATGTGGCCGTCGCCGTCCGCGGGCACGGCCCCGCCCTGCGGATCCTCCGGCTTGCCCACCCAGTGCCGTACTGCCTCCAGCGGCGTCTTACCGCCTTCCCGTGCCTGCTTCAACCTGCCTTGCCAGACGCCGGCGGCATTCCAGCCGACGGCGCCCAGACCGTGCATGGGAAAGAAGTTGGCGGCGTCGCCACTTGCGGACTCCGACGCCCACAGATATCCGATCAGCTGTCCGTTCAGCATCACCGGAAAGTACCTGACCGGAGTTTTCGAAGCACCGATGAATTCCTGGCGCTCCAGCGTGAACGGGCTGAGGTCACCGAACTCGGTGGGGCGGCCCATGGGCGGTTCGTTCCAGTGGTCCGACAACGTGGACTCCGATCCTGAAGGGTGCGTTGTGCGCGATCTGCTCATCACGAGTTCCTCACCTCGGCGATGATCGTCCATGGGCCGCGAGGACCGTGCGAGATGACGTCGATGATCTGATACGCCGTATTACTGGGCAGCAACAGTTCACGCTGGTCAGGGTACTTGCTGGTCCGGCCGAGCCACAGGGCCGGCGAACCGGCCGGAACGCTGAGGCGAATTCGGTACGGGTTCGCGGAGAAAGTCGACTCGCCGCCCACCGAAGTGGACATGAATCCGGGCTCCCGTTGAGTGGTTCCCACCAGACGGTCTACTTCATTGGGGAAGCTCCTGTTGAGCCCGTTCATGAAGTTGATGTCACCCAGTGATCGGTGCACCTCCAGCCCTTCGGGCAACCGGTGTGCCCGCGTGGCCTCGTCGATCAGGACGTTGCTCTCCAGAAATGCTTCCGGTGTCGGGTAGGCGCCACCGAACAACAGCTTCAGCCGTTCCTCGGGACTGGCGTGCTCCTTCATCCACCGTGCGATGGCACGCCGCTGCCTGCTGTAGGACTGTTCGGGTGTGGCGGCGGAATCGCCGACGGCGAGGATGCCCTTGAGCCTCTGCTTGTCGCCGTCGGAGAGGTCCGTACGCGACAGCGCCGCTTGGAGGTCCTCCGGGGTGTAGTGACCGTGTCGCCCGGTGCCCGTCGCGCCCATGATGCCGGTGAGAAGTCTCCGCGGTCCGGGGAAGAGACCGGGATCACGCCAGCCGGCCAGCAGCTCTTCCGGGGAATCGTGCAGCCGCAGCATCTGGTTGTAGACCCAGCCGTAGTCGGAGTATTCGAGGGCGGCTCTCCGCTGGTCCCGGGGGAGGTCGCGCATATGGTGCCCGAGTTCAGCCTCTCCGTATTGTTCGGCGTTCCTGTTCTGTTCCTCCGAGGTGAACTGCCGTGTTTGATCGGCGTTCTCGTTGAAACGCCTGATCTCGTCCGCGCCGACACGGCTGAACATGTCCCAGTGCCCGGCGCCGAATCTCCGTGAGGGATTCAGGAGCGCCGTGAAGTCGAACGATTCGCCATTGTCGTTCACCGCGAGCCCGGTCAGGCGATACCAGGTTTGCAGCCCCCGCAGCACAGCCCGGAGCACAGGCTGCGGAATACCGCGCTGTAGCAGCGCGTTCAGTTTCGGCTCAAGACGCGCCACGATTTTCCTGAGCCGTTCTTCCTTCGACTCCTTGGACTTCTCGTCCTTCTTCCGCCGGTCCTGGTCGCGCCGCTTCTGCTCGTGCTGCCGTCTCTTGTCCTCGCGGAGCCGGTCCTTCTTCCGTTTGAAGGAGTCACGCAGCTTCGACGCACCGTTCTTGAGCGCCTTGCCGACCTTGCTCTTCTTCAGCTTCCTGCCGAGTGTCCTGGCCGCATTGCCGACCTTCTTCAGAGCGGACTTCACGGCCCCCTTGGCCTTGGCCAGGTTCTTGCCCGCGGGGGACTTGGGCTTCTTCGGCTTTGTGGGCTTGGGGCCCTCGATCTCCTTCTTCTTCCGAGCTCCCTCAGGAGTCCTGTCCTGGACGGAAGTCTGGTCCTTGCCGGGGGTCCGGCTCTTCTCAGGCGACCGGTCCCTCGACGAGCCCTCGACCTCGGCAGGCTTCGCTGCCGCAGGCTCCTGTTTCGCCGGCCCCTTGGGCGTGGCCGTCTCCTTCGGCTTCACCGGAGACTTCGGATCCGGTGAGGTCTCGCCCTTGGGCCTGTGGGGAGTCGCCGGTTCCGCGACCTTCTGCTTCGCGTTGCGCATCGCCCCCCGCGCGCTGTTGACCGCGTTGCCCGCCGCCGACCTCGCGCCCTTCCCCGTCCGCTTCAGGCCGTCCATGATCTTCTGGGACATCGCCTTGAGTCGCTTGCCCACGCCCTTCGTCGCCGAAGAGAGCCTGATCATCAGGAAGTTGGCGATGAAGTCGAGGAGGGCCACCACGCCCGCCGCGACCGCCTCCGCGAAGAGGCATGCCGCCGGGCCCGCCTTCACCGCCTTCAGATACGCCCAGAACTTCCCGAACGCCGCCAGGATCGAGCTGACGGACTGCCAGGCCGCCATCAGGCCCTGGACGATCGTCAGGATCGCCCCCGCCGCCGGGACGATCATCGAGACGACCTTCTCGATGACCAGTGACGCGATCATCATCGGCAGCGACGCGATGATCGCGTCCCACGCCATCTTGCCGATCTGCTTGAGCGAGACGCAGCCCTTCACCAGGACGTCGATCACGGCCTTGCCGAGGCCCAGAATGCCCTCGACCTTGGTGTCGAACCATCGCTTCACGCCCACCTTGATGGCACTCCACAGGTGGTCGGTGATCCCGGTTTTCGCCGAGCTGCCGGCCTTGCCTATCCAGCCGCCCGGGTCGGGCGCGATGTCGGCGACCAGCGCCGCGAACTTCCCGAGCGCCTCGATCGCCGCCTGCGCGAACTTGATCGCGCCCTCGATGACGGCCTGGTAGGCCTTGATGATCCCCTTGATGCCCGCTTCCAGGACGTCCAAGAGCTTGTTCAGGCCCGCCGCGAGCACGTCCAGCAGCGCGTTGACCGCCTTCTTCAGGCCGTCCGCCAGCTCGTTGACCTTGGCGACGGCCGCGTCCCGCAAGCCTTCGATCGCGTTGCGGAACTTGTCCCGCAGTTCCGGGAAGGCGGCCAGGAGGACGTCCCCGATGGCGATCAGGGCATCGGCGAGCGCGTTGATCGCGCTGATCGCAAGATCACGTACGAAGTCGATGGCCTTGTCGGCCCACTCCTTGAACGTGTCGATGATCCCGTTGACCACCTTGCGGGCGGCGTCGAACACCGCGGTGACCGCCGCGAGCAGTCCCTCGAAGAAGTCGGCGACCTTGTCGGCGATCCAGCCGAACAGGCCCCCGGAGGGCTTCTCCTCCTCCTTCTTCTTCTCGGCCTCCTTCTCGGCGTTCTCGCGCTCGGTGTCGATCTGCGCGTTGTCCTTGTCCTTGCGCTCGCCGACCTCCTTGTCCTTGTCGTCGCGCGCCTTGACGATCTCCTTGTTCTTGGTGCCGTGCTCCTCCTCGGACTTCGTGTCCGCGTCCTCGATCTTCTTGTCCTGCTCGGCCCGCCACTCCTCACGTTGCGCCTGCGTCTCGCGGGCGACCCGGCCCCGTTCGGAGGTCTGCTTCTCGGTGTTCTGGGCGACCTCGCGGTCGATCTCGGCCTGCTTCTCCTGCTTGGCCCGCTGCTCGCCCTGCCGGTTCTCCTGCTCCTTGGTGCCGATCTCACCCTGCGCCTGGCCCGCGGCGCCCTGGATCTCGGAGCCCTTCTCCTGCTTGGCGACGGCTCCCACGCCCGCCTTCGGCTTGGACATGGCCCGCAGTCGGCCGCCCTTGCCGCCGCCCGCACCACCGCCGGAGGCCTTCCCAGAGAGCTGTTCCGCGGGAGCGTCGGGGAAGATCTGGTCCTCGCCCATGGGCTTGGCCGCGTCGGCGCGGCCCGTCGTCTGTAGGTCGGACTGCTTGTCCTTGAGCGCCTTGGCCTGGTCGTCGGTGCGCTTGGGGTCGCTGGCACCTTCGAGCCGGATCTTGGGGGCCGGGCCGACCGTCTTGTTCTGAAGTTCGGGGTCGGTGGTCGGGACGGCGTCCACCGCGGCCTCGACGTTCGCCGCCTCGGCCTCGCTCAGCCCCTTGTCCGGCACGGCGGGCGGAGGCGGCGGCGGAGTGTTGTCCGTGGGCCGCTGCCCCTCGGCCTTCGCACTGCCCTTCGCCTGCTGCTTCTCGCCCTGCTCCTCCGGGCCCAGCTTCTCCACCCTGCCGGTGACCTGGGCGGCAGCGGGGGCCGCCTCGGGCGGCGCCGACCGTGTCTGCGGCGCGCCCGAAGGCCGTTCCCGGGTGGGCGGGTTGGCGTCGAGCCGCTGCTGCTCCTCGCCGATCTTCTTGTCGGCGGCCGCGTCGACGCCGGGCATGGCGGCCGCCGCCTGGTCGGGCGCCAGCTTGCTCACGGTCTGTACGGCGGCCTTGGGGTCCTGCCCCGAGACGTCCGGCGGCTCCTGCTCCTTCTCCTCGGGCGCGGCCCCGCCGCCACCCCCGCAACTGCCCGCGCCACCGTCGTCCTTCTCGGCGGCGGGCTCGGGCGGCGCACAGCCCCCGCCGTCCTTCTCCAGGGACGCCTCCGGCCTGGGGCCACCGGTGTCCGCGCTCTGACCGGGACCGGCGGTCTGCTCGGCGGCCGGGCTCACCGCCGCCTGCGCGGCGGACGGTGCGGCGCCCGGCCCGGCGGCGGTCGTCGGCCCGCTCTTCTCCGCGCCGCCCACCGCTCCACGCGGTGCCGCGCCAGGGCCACTCTCCTTGGGGATCCGGCTCTTGGCCGGGGGCGCCTCACGCTCGGACCTGGGCGGTTCCGCCCCGCGCCGGGCGGCCGGCGAGGGGTCGCGGTCCTCCACGGGCGTACGGGGAGTCTGTGCACCGGCGGGCCGGGACACGGCGGACACCAGCGTGCTCGTGGCCGCCGCGGCCGGACCGAACCCCGACTCCGCCCCCGTACCCCTCGCTCCCCTGCTCCGCTCCTGCCGTTCGCTCTTCTCGTCCTGCGCGTCCTTGGCGTCGGGCCGCTCGTCGGAACCGTCCGCCCCGGCCTCACCGGCGTCATCGGTGTCCTTGGCCTGGTCCTTCTCCTGCGCCTGCTCGGAGTCGGGCTTCTCGGCCTCCGGTTCGGGCCGCTCCTTGTCCTCGGTCGCGGGGTCCGGGCCGACCTCCTGGTCGAGCGGCCTCCCGGTCTCCTGGAGATCCTTGGTGTTCCGGTCCTGGGCCTGCGCGGCGGGCCCGTTCTCCGGCTGCGGCGCCTCACCCTCGACAGGCCCCTCATCCTGACCGGGCGCCTTCGCCTCGGGACCGGCAGAGTCCTCGTCCTCCTCCTGTTCCCGCTTCTCCCGCTCCTGCTCGATCTTCTCCGCCTTCGTCGGCGGCGGGGTGGGGAAGGTGGGCGGCGACGGTTCGGCGGCGCCCGGCTGGAGCTGGTCCGCGGTCGGTACGGCGGACAGGTCGAGGTCGGCCTCGGGCAGATGGTCCTCGGGCTTGATGGCGGGCTCGCGCTCGGCGTCCGGCGCACGCTCGCCCTCGTCCTCACCGCCCGCGACCTCCTCGTCGGCGCCCGCTTCGAGGCCGAGCGGCTGCTCCTCCTCGCGCGGATCGCCGTCGGCGCCCCCGTCCTCGTCCTTCTCGTTCAACCCGTGCTCGGACAGGGCGGAGTCCGGTTGTTCGGCCCGCTCGTCGACCTTCTCCGGCCGTACGGGACCGGGCTGGCCCTTCTGCTTCGGGTCCAGCTCCTCTCGCCTGGCCCCGGCAGCCGGCTGGGTCTGCTGGTCCTTGCGCCCGCGCTTGTCCGCCCCCGGAGCATTGGCCTGCTCCGGGTCGGCCTCCTCGCGTTCGCGCTGTTCCTTGCGCTCCTCCTTGGCCTGTTCGGCCCCCTCCTGCCGGCCCTGGACACGCTCGTCGGCGGCCTCGTCGGTCCGTTCCCGGTCGGCGGCGGCCTTCTCGTCCTCCTGCTGCTGCTCCTGCGCGGCCTGCTGCCGGGAGGCGTTGCGCTCGTCCTCCTGCTCGGTGCGCCGGGCGGCCTCCTGGTCCTCGGTGGCCGCGTCCGCACGTGCCCGGCTTCGGTCGCTGCCGCTCTTCTCGTCACGGGCCCTGGCGTCCTGCTGCTCCTCGCGGGCGTCAGCGGCGCGGCTGTCCTGGGAACCCCGGTCGGACTCCTGCTTCTTCTGCCACTGGGTACGTTCGACACCGAGGGCCTCGAAGAGGTCGATCTCGGGCAGCGGTACGTCGGCGGACCGCAGCTCGACCGGGCCGGGGCCGGCCTGCTCCGCGAGGTCCAGGAGACGTTCGTACTCCGGTGTGAGCAACCGGGCTTCGAGCCGCTCGATGACCGAGTCCTCCAACTGCTCGGACATCCGGGCCAGTTGGAGACGGACCCGGCCGGAGGCATCGGTGGGGTCACCGCGCAGCGAGCGCAGGACGCCACCCGCGAGCCGGTCGACGAGGGTCGCGGGGTCGACGGCCTCGGCCCGCATCCGGTCGGCGTCGACGGTCGCGTAGCGCAGCCAGCCCGGGGTGGCCTGCCCCTCCGCCACCTCCGGCACGGCCTGCTCGTCCCCGCGTACGAGTTCCTGGGCGGCGGACTCCGCCTCCCGCTCGATCGCCTGCTGCGGCACACTCACCGCGCCCAGGTCACGGCCGGCCCGCAGCGCGCCGAGCCCGTGCGGGTTCTGGACGGTGTGCAGCAACTCGTGGGCGAGCAGGCGCTGTCCGTCCGCCGTACCCGGGCGGAAGGCGCCCTCGCGGAAGAGGATGTCCTGGCCGACGGCCACCGCGTCCGCGCCGAGCAGTTCGGTCAGCTGGGCGGCGTCCCGGCCGGTGTGCAGCCGTACGCGGCTCAGGTCGTGGCCGAGCCGCTCCTCCAACTCCCGTCGTACGCCGGGGTCGAGCGGTTGTCCTGCGCCGCTGACGACGTCCTTCGCGGCCGGGGTACGGGACTTGGCGCCCCGTTCCTTCCGCTTGCGCCGCCGCTGCTCGGCCGCCGACTGCTCCGAACGGGCGTCCTGGGACTGCGCGTTGCCGCTCATCGGGTCACCTCCCCCTGCCCGCTGAGCCCCTGGTGCACGGCCCGCGCCAGTTCCTGGCCGAGGCGGCGCGCGGACAGCCCGGCGGGCAGTGGCGGCAACCCGGTCAGCGCGTCGACGCCGACGGTGCCGTCGGCCGCGAGGGGCACGCCGGATTCCCGTACCAGGCGGGTGAGTTCGTGCTCGAAGGCGGCCGAGACCCGGTCGGGGTCGGCGCGGAAGCCGTCGAGGACGAGTTCCCCGATGTCCACGCGGATCGCCGAAGGTGCCGCCGGACGCCCCCCGTTGACACCGCTCACACCATTCGTGCCGTTGACGCCGTTCACACCCATCCGCGGACCTCCGTCGGCGTCAGGGAGCGCTCCAGCTTGAGGTACTCGGTGCGGGCGGCGGCGAGCATGTGCCGCATCTGGAGCCGGTCGCCCTCCTCGGCGGCGAGGAAGGCTCCGGAGAGGGCGATGTTGCGGATCGAGCCGCCCGCGACGGTGAGTTGGGCGAGGAGGGCGGAGTCGATGTCCTTCACGGGGGCCTGCGGGGGCAGTACCCGGCGCCAGATCTCGGCGCGTTCATGCTCGGCCGGGAAGGGGAAGTCGACGACGAAGCGGATGCGCCGCAGGAAGGCCGTGTCGAGGGCCTTCTTCATGTTGGTGGTGAGGATGGCGAGGCCCCGGTAGGCCTCCATGCGCATCAGCAGATAGCTGACCTCCAGGTTGGCGTACCGGTCGTGGCTGTCCTTGACCTCGCTGCGCTTGCCGAAGAGGGCGTCGGCCTCGTCGAACAGGAGGAGGGCGCCGCCGCGTTCGGCGGCGTCGAAGACCCGGCGCAGGTTCTTCTCGGTCTCGCCGATGTACTTGCTGACGACCTGGGAGAGATCGACGATGAACAGGTCGAGGCCCAGCTCGTTCGCCATGACCTCGGCGGCCAGCGTCTTGCCGGTGCCGGAGCCGCCCGCGAAGAGGGCGGTGACACCGAGCCCGCGCCGCAGGGTGGCGGCAAATCCCCACTCCTGATGGACAGTCGGCCGCTGCCGGACATGCGCGACGATCTCGCGCAGCACACTGGTCTGCCGCTCGTGCAGGACGAGGTCGTTCCAGCCCGCCTCCGGCTCGATCCGCCGCCCCAACTCGTCCATGCCGATCCGGGCCTCGTCGAGCCCGGCCCGCCAGGCGAGCCCGGCGGCGTCCAGCTCGTCCTCGCCGGGCAGATCACGCCGTACGGCCGCCGCGGCGGAACGCACCACATGCGGCGGCAGCTGGAACTGGGCGACCAGCGACCGCAGTTCACCGTCGTCGAGGTCGGCGACGTCCGCCAACGCGTCGGCCCAGAGGGCGAGTTGCTCCTCGTCGTCCAGCTTGGGGACGGTCACCCGGGTGCCGTGCGGGCGGTCCGTGCGCAGCGGGTCCTCGCTCGACACCACGACGGGTACGGCGGCCCCGGCCAGGAACGCCTCCGTCGCCGCCCGCTGGTCGCGGTCCACCTCGCCCACGTCGACGAGGAGCGCGGCGGGCAGCAGGATCGCCTCGCGCTGCCAGAGCCGGGCGAAGCGGTCCCGTTCGGCGGGGTCGCCGGGGATGTCCTCGGCGCTCACCGAGTAGAGCCCGAGCCCGGCGCGGGCCGCGGCGGCGGCGCCGATGTCGGCCCGGCTGCGCAGATCGCCGCCGGTCACCTCGACGAGCAGCGGCGCGTCCGGGCTCGTCCCGGTCGCCCAGCCGGCCGCGACCCGGCTCGCGGCCAGGTCGTACGAGGGCGGGAGCCGGTCCGGCACCGGCGCGCGGCGCAACTGGCCGTGCAGGCGGGCGTCGAGGTAGGGCGAGCCCAGCAGGAAGTGCAGGATGCGTTCGTCGAGGCGGAGCCTGGAGGTCGTCAGCTGTGAGTCGTCGGCCGGCTCGACGATCCGCCAGCGGCGCAGCGGCGCGACCGGGGTGAGCGCGCTCCAGTGCGGCTCGGCGAGCGCGGCCAGGGTGAGCGAGAAGGTCGGGTACGCGCGCTCCGGGTCGCCGCATGCCGCCGCGCACCGGGCTGCGGTGGTCGGCTCCAACTCCTGGGCGGCGGTGAGGAGTACGAGGTCGCGCTCGAAGGGGGTGAGGCCGAAGCAGGTGACCAGGGCGTCGAGGGGGGCGGTCGCGGGACCGGCGGGCACGGGCATACCGGCGGACCGGGTGCCCTCGACGGGCCCGGTCTCCTCGTCGGCGTGCGCCGCGTGGGCGTCGACGCGGGCCAGCACACGCCGGATCTCCGCCGTGAGCGTCGTCGCACCGCCCGTGGCGGACGTACCCGTCGTGCCCGTCCCCTCGCGCATCCCCATGTGCTAACTGCCCCCGTTCGTCGTGTTCTCGGTGTCGTCGGGCGCGGCGGCGGTGCGCTTGGCCGCGCCGCGCGCGGATTTGCCACCCGAGCCCGGCTCCGTCGCCTTGGCCGGCTGTGCGGCCTTGCGGGAGCGGGCCGGTGCCGCCTTCGCCGGTGCCTTGGCCGCGGCCTTCTTGGCGGGTGCCTTCGCGACGGCCTTCCCGGGCTCGGGGGACGACGACTCGGCGTCCGCCTCCGAACTCCCGCCTTCCGAACCGGCGCTCTGCGCACCCTCGTTCACGGGCAGCGCCCGCCCACCAGGCACCGGCGCTCCCGGTGCCCCGAACGGCAGGACGCGCACGTCGGAGCGCTGGACCGGCGTCGCCGGGACCGGTGTCTCGCGGCCCTCGATGAGGACGAGGGCGGCCTGGTAGACGACCGACAGCGAGTACGGGGTCTGGTAGAGCATTCCCCAGAGCTTCGACGTCTCGTCGACGTCCATGACCGTCGGCGTGAAGCGGACGCGCTGCGCCGATTCCAGCAGGTCGCTGCCCGCCAAGTACGGCTTCTCACCGGCCTGTTCGATGACGTCCCTGGGCAGGACCGGTATCTCGTGCAGGGTGCGCACGACGGACCCGATCAGCCGCTGCCCGACCAGTTCGTTCTCCTCGCCGTACGCGCTGATCAGGAAGTGCAGGTCCAGTGCGGCGGCGGGCCGCTTGACGAGCGTGCCGTCGGTGGCGCGGGTCGGCAGGTCGTTGTTGCGCTGGGAGGTGTTGGGCGTGACCTGGTAGAGGAACACGGAGATGGTCGGTTCGCCGGAGGGTTCCGTCGGCGGCTTGCTGGGCTCGACCTTGACGGCCCGGTCGAACTCCGGGCCCAGGTTGTTCTCGATCAGCAGGGCGAGGGCCTGGGTGACGTGGGCGATGGCAAGTGCGTTGCTCATGATGTCGGTTCCTCGGTCCCTCTCGGCCTGCTGTGTGCTGTGTCGGTCCCGCTGTGTGTGCGGTTCACTCGCGCCCCCGGGCCAGATAGTCCGCGAGGCTCACGGTCGCGCCGGGCCTCTCGGCGGCCGTCGTACGCCGCCGCGCGGCTCCGGCGGGCGCCGCCGCCGTGACTTCGAGCCGCCCGATCCGTACCTCGACCACCTGTTCGGGGGCCCGTCCGGGCCGACGTGCGGCGGCCTGTCGTACGGCCTCGCGGGCCGCCGCCGTGTCCGCGGTGCTGGGGCGCAGGGACGCGGACACGGCGGCGCGGGAAGCGGTGTCCGGGCCCGGGGGGCTGGGCACGGGCACCGCGGTCCTGGTGGAGCCGTCCTCGGGGCGCTGCCCGCCCGCCGTGCGGCGCGCGGGTCCGGCGACGGGACGCGGGCCGGGCAGCAGGGGCGTGACCGGCCGCAGCAGGGGCCCCTCGGGGTCGGCGGTGCGCGGCGCGGGGGCGGCGGGCCGGCCGTCGTACACGCGTTCAATGTCGTGTACGACGGTCCGTTCGCGTTCCGGGCCCGGGCGCGCCCCGGACACCGCGGGGCGCGGCCGGTCCGGGGCCGATGCGGCGGCAGCCGGCGCGGCGGCGGGCCACAACGGGGCGGCCTGGCCGTCCGGGTCGGGCGCCGGGGCCCGTACCGCCTCGACACGCTCGAACGGTCCGGGCAGCCGGGGCCGGACCCGGGCCGCGCCCGGGACGGTTCCGGCGGTGTGCCGGGCGATGAGCCGGTCGAAGAAGTCGGGAACCGGCGCCCCGTCAGCGTCAGACATCCGCACACAGCTCCAGGTAGTAGCGGCGCCGCAGCGGGCTGAGCGCCAGGATCTCCGGCTCGCTCCAGCCGTACGCGGTGGCGAGCAGATGGACGTCGAGGAGCACGTCCCGTGCCCAGGCGTCCAGTTCGGTCCACAGGTAGGAGGCGATGTCGAGTTCGGCCCGCGTGGCCGCCCCGCACTCCGGGCAGGCCACGTTGAGCGCCAGATCGGCGCCCGGGTCGGCCGCCTCGACGGCATCGGCGATCCGCCGCTGCACGGGCCCGGGCAGATCGCCTGCGGCGACGGCAACCCCGTCGTGCACCGCCGACACGAGGCACCGCGCGAGCAGCGCCCCACGCGGGTCGACGGCCCGGGCGGCCACGGCCAGATCAGCAACCCCGGGCAACCGGAACTCGACGTCCCAGCCACCCTGTCGAACCCGGACGACAGAACCGCCCGCCCCGTGCGCAACAGCCTGACCGAACCCGCCCGACGGACCACCCGGCACCTCGGCCGAACCGTCAGGCCCGCTCGACCTGTCCGCCGAACCGTCAGGCCCGCCCCCCGATCCCGCCGCCGAACCCGCACGCCAGGCGTTCAGCCCGGCCGCAACCGCGCCGTCCCGTCCGGTCGGCAAACCGCCCGACGCGGACCCCAAGCCCTCGGACCTGGTGTTCGACGGGTCCGTGACCGCCTCGGCGCGCCCGGCCGACGAACCACCTGATCCGTCCGCCGAGCCCTCGCGCCCGCCGTCCAGTCCAGCCGCGCCCACCCCGCCATGCCCGGCCGACGAGCCACCCGACCCGTCCGCCGAACCCGCGCGCCCACCAGTCCCGTCCGCCCTGTCCGCCAAGCCCCCGCGCCCGCCCAACGACCCCGCCAGCTCCCCCGCATCCAGCTCGAACTCCATGTCCTCGCCGCACGCCTGGCAGCCGAGCCGTACCTGCATGCGTTCGCCGAACAGGGTTCGGCGTAGGGCGAACAGGTCCGACTCGCGTTCGCCGAGTGGGAGTTGGCGCAGGCTCGCGGTGTCGGTGTCCGGGCGGGCCGTGCGGTGCAGCAGCAGTGCGCGGCCGGGTGGCGGCTCCGCGAGGCCCGCCTCCCAGGCGGCCAGCAGTCCGGCCGCCGAGGTGATCGCCATACCGTCCCCCGATTGTTCGCTCAACTACCTTCCGGTTACGCCGGGTTGACGAAGGACGGCTCCTGGGGCTCGGGCACCTCGTAGTCCCGCTCCCAGCCCTCGCACTCCAACTTGAGCGACTGGATGGCCACCGCGTTGGCGTTGGCGTCGAGTTCGCCGAGGACCTGGTACTCGCTCGGCCAGGTCCGGTACAGCTTGTGCGACACGGCGACCTGGCCGGCCTCGTTGAGGACCTGGATGACGATGTCCTTGCGGAAGTCGGCCAGGGACACCTCGGAGCCGAGGCCCGCGCCCACCTGCCAGACCTTGTTGGCCCAGCGGTCGAACTCGGGGTCGTGGGTGACCCCGCGCTCCAGGGTGATGCCCTCGAACTCGGAGCGTCCCGGCGACTTGCGCGGGGAGGAGGGGTCGCCGCCGTGGCGGTGCTTGACGACCTCCGTGGTCCGCTTGAGCGGACTGATCTTGCTGATGCCGGCGACCGTACGACCGTCCCACAGGACCAGGAACTTGAAGTTCTTGTACGGGTCGAAGCGCTGGGCGTTGACCGTGAACTCAGCCATCGGATTCCTTCAACTCTCCTACAGGGCCGACTGGCCCGACGTCTGCTGGATCCTCACGATCACGAACTCCGCCGGGCGGACCGGCGCGATGCCCACCAGGACGTTCACCACGCCGTTCGCGATGTCCTCGTCGGTCGTGGTCTCGTGGTCGCACTTGACGAAGTAGGCCTCGCGCGGCGTGCTGCCCTTGAACGCGCCCTGGCGGAACAGGGTGTGGAGATACGAGGAGGCGTTGAGCCGGATCTGCTGCCACAGGCTCTCGTCGTTGGGCTCGAACACGACCCACTGCAAGCCCCGTTGGAGGCTCTCCTCGACATGCAGCGCGAGCCGCCGCACGGGGACGTACTTCCACTCGCTGTCGAGCGCGTCGGAGCCCTCCAGCGTGCGCGCCCCCCACACCAGCGGACCCGTCATCGGGAACGTCCGCAGGCAGTTGACGCCGAGCGGGTTGAGCAGCCCGGTCTCGCGGTCGGTCAGGTCGACCGTGAGGGAGTGGACACCGGCCAGGCGGGCCTCCGTGCCCGCCGGTGCCTTCCACACCCCGCGCTCGGAGTCGGTGCGCGCCACCACGCCCGCGACCGCGCCGGACGGCGGGAACGCGCGCAGCCGCCCGGTGAGCGGGTCGGTGAGCTGGAGGTGCGGGAAGTACAGGCCCGCGTGGTTGCCCCGGACCGCGTCGAACGCGGCGAGCCCGGCGCGGGCCGTGTCGACGCTCACCCAGGTGCTGGGCGCGTCGACGAGCAGGAAGATCCGCCGCTCCTCGCACAGCCGCCCGGCCGCCGAGACGACGGTGAGCATGTCCTCGGTCTTCTCGTACGCCGCCAGCTCGGGCAGGGCCAGCAGATTGACGTCGGCGACGCCACGCAGGGCCTGGATGCCGGTCTTGGCGGCCTCGGAGCCGATGAGGTCGCGCGGTCCCGGCGCCTCGCCGTCCTCGCCGCCCTCCAGCGGGAAGACGGGCGGGTTGACGGACGCTTCGAGGCCCAGGTCGTTGGCGCACTGGCCGAGGAACCGGACGACGTCCTCGGGGTCCGTCGACCCCGCCACGACCTGCAACCGCCGCCCGAACGCGGTGACTTCGACGCCCGCGAAGGCGTGCTTGCCCGGCGCGTCGGGCAGCGCCCGCAGCTTGCGTTCGAGCAGCAGTGCCAACTCGGCGACGCTGCACGGGGCTTCGCCGTCGCAGTCGGGGTCGTAGAGGGTGAACTCGCGCTCCACGTCACCGATCTTCACCGTCAGGTCGACGGCCAGATCCGGGAGTTCGGCGCCGAAGGGCTTGGACACGGTCCCGGACGGATCCGGCCGCCCCTCGCCGACCGCCTCGACGCGGATGAGGCGCGAGCCGGCGTTGACGACGGTCGGCGCGTACCGGCCGTTGCCCTCGTCCATGGACAGCCCGGTGAAGGACTCGCGGGCGTCGCCCTTCGCGTCGTACACCCGCAGGTTGAAGGTCTCTTCGCAGTTCGGGGTGTCGTAGTCGACGGCGACACGCAGGCCGTTGCCCCACACGCCGGGTTCCTTGGCGTGCACTTCGAGGACACGGGATCCGCTGTGCCCCTCGGTGGACTCCAGGACGACACAGGCGGCCTTCCCGCTGCCCGCCTTCGCGACCCGGACGATCACGGCGACGGAGCCGCCGTTGCCGAAGAACTGGTGCACGGCGTAGGCGACGGCGCTCTGTGAGCCGAGCCCGCCGAACCGCCGCTCGAAGTCGGCGAATCCGGTGACACGCACCGGCTCGTTCAGCGGGCCGCGCCGGGTGTGCCCCACGAACGCGGTCACCGACGTGGTCACGGCGGAGATGGTACGAGTGCTGCTGGGAAGTTCTTCGACGTAGACGCCGGGATATGTCGGCCTGGCCGCACCCACTGCTGTCGTCGGCATTCCCCCTCCAATCCCTTCTCGGGCACCGGGTCGGCACCAAGAGGCGGCAGAGGGAGAGACGTTCCGGATCCGGTGCGCACGGAAGTGTCCGGCGCGCGAAAAAGCGCGCCGGCCCCGTGACACCGCATCAGATTTCCCCCGTCAGTGCCCCGGACGGACTGCCGCCCGGGCCAAGCAACACGCTTGTGACTCCTGATGCTCAAGTGCGTAATCCACCCTTGGGGGTGGGGAGTTGAGCCAGCAAGACGTGTTTGCGCCACCCCTGGGGAAGGTTCGATGAAGACCACCGCGCACGACTCGCACGCGATGTGCGCGTGTCGGGTCAGCTGCTTCACAGGTTTCACACAGATCGTGATGCAGGAGAATGGGGGCCATGTCCCGACGTACCTCGCATCTCCGGCGGCAACGCCCTTCCACCCCTGTTCAGAGCTCCACATGTCCGTGCGGTCTTGCGGAGACGTACGAGAAGTGCTGTGGCCGATTCCACCGGGGCGAGGCGGCGGCCCCCACCGCCGAGACGCTGATGCGCTCGCGTTACAGCGCTTTCGTGAAGCGGGACGAGCCGTATCTGCTGCGCACCTGGCACCCGCGTACCCGCCCCGCCCGCGTCGAATTCGACCCGGGAATGCGGTGGACGGGCCTGGAGATCCTCGAAACGGACGGTGGTACGGCGTTCCACAGCACCGGGACCGTGACGTTCCGGGCGTCCTACCGGGGCGGTTCGCTGCACGAGCGGAGCAGGTTCGAGCGGGTCGACGGAGTGTGGGTGTACGTCGACGGGGACATCGAGGACCTCGGCTAGGGCGCGAGGATGTCCAGTTCCTGGAGGGCCCCGACCGCGATCTCCCGGGTGAGCCGCTCCGCCCGCTCGGCGTCGCCCTCGCGGACCGCCTCCGCGACCTGGACGTGCAGCGTGACGGCGGCCGGGTCGGGGTCCTCGAACATGACCTCGTGATGCGTACGGCCGGCCAGGACCTCCGCGACGACATCGCCCAGCCGGGCGAACATCTCGTTGCCGGAGGCCTCCAGGATCACCCGATGGAAGGCCACGTCGTGGACGAGGTAGCCCTCCAGCTGGTGGCCGCGCGAGTTGGCCACCATGCCCAGCGCGCACTCGGTGAGCTGCGCGCACTGCTCGGCGGTGGCGAACTTGGCGGCGAGACCCGCCGCGACCGGCTCGATCGCGGAGCGCAGCACGGTGAGGGAGCGCAGTTGGCCGGGGCGGTCGGCGCCCGCGAGACGCCAGCGGATGACCTGAGGGTCGTACACGTTCCACTCGGCCTTGGGGCGGACCGTGACGCCGACCCGGCGGCGGGACTCGACCAGGTGCATCGACTCGAGGACCCGGACGGCCTCCCGCATCACCGAGCGTGACACGTCGAAGCGCTGGGCCAGCTCGTCCGTGCGCAGAACGCTGCCCGGCGGGTACTCACCCGCGGTGATCGCGGGTCCGAGGGTTTCCAGTACATGGCCGTGCAGCCCTCGACCCGGTGTGCTCATGCACTCAGAGTACGGGGCGCGTCACACCTTCAAAAAGTCAGACTTATTGGTTCTCGGGTCTTGAATTTGTCGTACCTAATGCGTTTCATTGCGTTCATGCAGCAGACGCTTACCCCCCACGTCGTCGTGGTCATGGGCGTCGCGGGCACCGGGAAGACCACGATCGGTCCCCTGCTCGCGGCGCGGCTGGGCGTTCCGTACGCCGAGGGCGACGACTTCCACCCCGCGGCCAACATCCACAAGATGACCGCCGGGACCCCGCTGACCGACGAGGACCGGTGGCCGTGGCTGGACGCCATCGGCGAGTGGGCGCACGGGCGGGCCGGGCTCGGCGGGGTGGTGAGCAGCTCGGCGCTGAAGCGGTCGTACCGCGACCGGCTGCGGGCCGCCGCGCCCGGCGTGGTCTTCGTGCACCTCACCGGCGACCGGGCGCTGATCGAGGACCGGATGGCGCACCGCCAGGGCCACTTCATGCCGACGGCGCTGCTCGACTCCCAGTTCGCCACCCTCCAGCCGCTCGAAGCGGACGAGGCGGGCGTCGCCGTGAACGTCTCCGGCACCCCCGAGGAGATCACCTCCCGGGCGGTGTCCGCGCTCTCCTCGCTCCAGAGCGCCTGACTTCCTCAACTCCTGACTTCCTGACTTCCCGAACTCCCGAAACGCTCCGAACCACTCCGATTACAAGGGAACCCCCGTGACCAGACTCAGCGTCGAGATGCTGGCAGCGGACACCGTCGAGCCGATCACCTCGGCCGGCCATGCCCAGCTGGGTGTCGCCGTGCTGGCGGGCATCGCGCTCATCGTCCTGCTGATCACCAAGTTCAAACTGCACGCCTTCCTGGCGCTGACCATCGGCTCGCTCGCGCTGGGCGCCTTCGCGGGCGCGCCGCTCGACAAGGCCATAGCCAGTTTCACCGCCGGGCTCGGCGCGACGGTGGCCGGCGTGGGCGTCCTGATAGCCCTGGGCGCGATCCTCGGCAAGCTGCTCGCCGACTCCGGCGGCGCCGACCAGATCGTCGACACGATCCTGGCGAAGGCGTCGGGCCGGACGATGCCGTGGGCGATGGTCCTGATCGCCTCGGTGATCGGCCTGCCGCTGTTCTTCGAGGTCGGCGTCGTCCTGCTGATCCCGGTCGTCCTGATGGTCGCCAAGCGCGGCAACTACTCCCTGATGCGCATCGGCATCCCGGCGCTCGCGGGCCTGTCCGTGATGCACGGCCTGGTCCCGCCGCACCCCGGTCCGCTGGTCGCGATCGACGCGGTCGGTGCCAACCTGGGCGTGACGCTGGCGCTCGGCGTCCTGATCGCCATCCCGACGGTGGTCATCGCGGGCCCGCTGTTCTCGCGGTACGCGGCACGCTGGGTGGACGTCCCGGCGCCCGACCGCATGATCCCGCAGCGCCCCTCGGAAGACCTGGAGAAGCGCCCCGGCTTCGGCGCGACCCTGGCCACCATCCTCCTCCCCGTCGTCCTGATGCTGTCCAAGGCGCTGGTCGACATCATCATCGACGACCCGGAGAACATGGTTCAGCGCGTCTTCGACGTGGCCGGGTCCCCGCTGATCGCCCTGCTCGCCGCCGTCCTCGTGGGCATCTTCACGCTGGGCCGTCCGGCGGACTTCTCCAAGGAACGGATCTCCCGGATCGTCGAGACGGGCCTCGCGCCCATCGCGGGCATCCTGCTGATCGTCGGTGCGGGCGGCGGCTTCAAGCAGACGCTGATCGACTCCGGGGTCGGGAAGATGATCCTGGACATATCCGAGGACTGGTCGATCCCGGCCCTGCTGCTTGCCTGGCTGATCGCGGTGGCGATCCGGTTGGCGACGGGCTCGGCGACGGTCGCCACGGTCTCGGCGGCCGGCCTGGTGGCCCCGCTGGCCGCCGACATGTCGACGACCCACGCGGCCCTCCTCGTCCTGGCCATCGGCGCCGGCTCGCTCTTCTTCAGCCATGTCAACGACGCCGGATTCTGGCTGGTCAAGGAGTACTTCGGCCTGAGCGTCCCGCAGACCCTCAAGACCTGGTCGGTCATGGAGACGATCATCTCCGTGGTCGCGGGCGCGCTGGTCCTGCTGCTGTCACTGGTGATCTAGGCGATCCGAGCGATCTGGAAGTACGAGATCTAGGGGTACGAGAATGAGTCATCCTCTCTTCGACATCAGCGGCCGTACGGCCCTGGTCACCGGGTCCAGCCGGGGCATCGGGTTCGCCCTGGCCCGGGGACTGGCCGAGGCCGGCTGCACGGTCGTCCTGAACGGCCGCGACGTCGACCGCCTCACCAAGGCCGCGGCCGAGCTGCCCGGGGACATCCACACCGCCTCCTTCGACGTCACCGACGGCCCCTCGGTCGCCGCCGGTATCGCCGACATCGAGGAGCGGGTCGGCCCGATCGACATCCTGGTGAACAACGCGGGCATGCAACTGCGGGCCCCGCTGCTGGAGTTCACGGACAGCGACTGGCACCGGATCCTGAACACCAACCTCACCAGCGCGTTCCTGGTCGGCCGTGAAGCGGCCCGCCGGATGACGGAACGCGGCCACGGCAAGATCATCAACATCTGCTCGGTGCAGAGCGAGGTGGCCCGTCCGGGCATCGCGCCCTACACGGCCACCAAGGGCGCGCTGAAGATGCTCACCAAGGGCATGTGCGCCGACTGGGGCCCGCACGGCGTCCAGGTCAACGGCCTCGGCCCCGGCTACATCGAGACGGAACTGACCAGGCCCCTGGTCGACGACCCGGAGTTCAGCGCGTGGGTGCGCCGCCGGACCCCGGCGGGCCGCTGGGGCCGCACGGAGGATCTGATCGGCGGGGTGCTGTTCCTGGCCTCGCCTGCGGCGGACTTCGTCGGCGGGCAGGTGCTGTACGTCGACGGCGGCATGACCAGCGTTCTCTGACCCTGTGACCCTCTGAACTCTCTGGCACGGAAGGGATTCTCCCGATGCTCGGTTGTGTGATCCACGGTGAGGGCGACCTGCGGGTCGACGAACTGCCGGTGCCGTCCCCCGGCCCCGGTGAGGCGCTGGTGGCCGTCCGGTACGGCGGGGTCTGCGGCTCCGACCTGCACTACTGGCGGCACGGCGGGGTCGGGGACTTCCGGCTCAAGGAGCCGATGGTGCTGGGCCACGAGGTCGTGGGCACGGTCGTCGCCTACGGTGACGCCTCGTCAGGTCCCGCTGTGGGTACGGCGGTTGCCGTGCACCCGGCGACTCCGTGCGGGGCGTGTCCGGAGTGCGTGTCCGGGCGGCGCAACATCTGCCGGGACACGCGCTACCTCGGCAGCGCGGCGCGTACGCCGCATGTCCAGGGCGGGTTCGCGGCGCAAGTGGTCGTGCCGGTCGACCAGTTGAGGCCGGTACCGGATGGGCTGCCGCTGCGCCGGGCGGCTCTCGCCGAGCCGTTCTCGGTGGCCCTGCACGCGGTCCGGCGGGCCGGGGACGTGGCCGGTCGGCACGTCCTTGTCACCGGTGCCGGGCCCATCGGGTGCCTGGTCGTCGCGGCGGCGAAGGCGGCGGGGGCGGCGCGTGTGACGGTCACGGATCTGCTTCCGCAGGCGCTTCGGTACGCGACTGTCGCGGGGGCCGACGCGGTCGTACGGGCGGACGATCCCGGGGATCCCGGGTGGCCGGTGGAGGTCGATGTGGCCGTCGAGGCGTCGGGGGTGGCTGCGGGGTTGGAGACCTGTCTGCGGCTGGTGCGGCGCGGTGGGGTCGTTGTGCAGCTGGGGCTGCTGCCGCCGGGGCCCAGCCCGTTCGCGGGGAACCTGGTTGTCACGCGTGAGATCGAGCTTCGCGGGGCGTTTCGGTTCGACGCGGAGTTCGATGAGGCGTTGGCTCTGTTGGCGGTGGAGTCGGGGCTGGACGGGTTGGTCAGTGCGGTGGTTCCCGTGGGGGAGGCGGAGTCGGCGTTCACCTTGGCGGCGGATCGGGGGAGGTCTTGCAAGGTGTTGCTCGATTTCGGGGGTGAGTAGGTGATTCGTTGCCTGCGGGTGCGTCGGGGCTGGTCGCGCAGTTCCCCGCGCCCCTAGGTGGGGGTGTGCGGTCGTTCTTTGGCTGCGGGTGCGCTGTGGTTGATCGCGCAGTTCCCCGCGCCCCTAGGTGATTCTTTGGCTGCGGGTGCGCTGTGGCTGGTCGCGCAGTTCCTCGCGCCCCTAGGTGGGGGTGCGCGGTGGTTCGTTGACTGCGGGTGCGCTGTGGTTGATCGCGCAGTTCCCCGCGCCCCTGGGTGGGGCCCGGCACCCCTCGTTCTGAGGCGGGCCCGTGGCTCTTGGCAGGCGGTCCGGGGGCCTACCTAGGGGCGCGGGGAACTGCGCGACCAGCCACGACGGCGCCGCAGACAACACACCATGCGCCCGGGGCCCTACCCAGGGGCGTCGCAGACAACGCACCGCCCTGTCCCAAAGCGGGCCCCGTCGCCCATTGGGACGCCTCCGGTGTCCCTCCTCTCTCCTCCGTATCTGGGTCATCGCCGCAGGTGAACGATCCGATGACGTGCCTTCCCCCGGACCCCGTGCGGACCGATGATGTGAGGAACCCCGGTCGTTGTCGCAGTGGTCGGGGCGACCACGTCGGGGGGCGGCGGTATGGCGGTTTCGCTCGGGGTGCGGGTCTCGGGGCTGTTCGTGATCGGGGCGGTGGCGGTCGCGGCCGCCGCCTTCGGTACGGACGGGGACGGCGCGCCGCGCGGCAACGGCAGCGGAGCCAGAAGTGTCTCGCCCGCGTCACCGTCGAGCAGCCCCGGCGACGGCGGGGAGATCGGCACGGCCACCTCCGCCGCTCCCCCGCGCATCCCCGCCTCCGGGAACGTCGCCTCGCCCAAGGGCGCCGACGGGAGCGAGATCCCCGGCGGCGCCGCGACCCCGGTCCCCTCCCGCACCCCCGTCGCCTCACCCACCCCCAGCCGTACGACTCCCGGCGGCCCCACCCTGCTCACCGCGCCCGACTGGCTGCCGCCCGGCCCGGTCTCCCCCGATTCCGACGGCGTCCCCGACCCCGCCGCCGTCTACGACGATCTCCGCTCCCCCGCCCGCTGCGCGGACGCCCGGAACCTGGTCCCGGCCGCCCCGACAGACTCCGCGTCGGCCGACGAGTGGCGGGTGCTGCGTGGGCTCGCCGCCGCGTGTCTCGCCGTACAGGGGCGAGGCGGCGGTGACTGGGGAGTGGCCGGTGCGGGCTGGTCCGCGTCCGCCGGCGACGCGCTCAGCTGCAAGGGGCGTGCCGCCCGGCAGATCCTGGGCGGGCTCCTGGACTTCCACCGGCGGCATCCGACCGCCACCGTCCGGCTGGAGGCGTCGTCGGGAGGCAAGCCCGCCTGTGCGTACGGGATCGGCGCCGTGGATGTCGGCGGCGACGGCGAGGCCGCACCGGGCGACACGATCTCGGTCGAGCTGCGCGGCGCCTACTTCGACCCCGCCGAACTGCTGCGGGGCGGGGAGGTGTTCGTCGGCGGGCAGCAGGCTGCCGGGTCGCCGGTGCTCGTCTCGGCGTCGGGTGACCGGCTCGTCCTCTCCGTTGTCGTGCCGGGCACGGCAACAGGGCCGGGAGCGGGCTCAAGTCCCTCCGTCGGCGCCCACCCCGTCGACCTCCTCGTCCGCTACGGCACCACCGAGGCCGTCAAGAAGGGCGCCTTTCTCCTCGTACCCCCGGAGCAGCAGGAACCGGTCGGGCCCTCGCCCGGCGAGGGGACCGGCAGCCCGACACCGGAGCGGCAGCCGGGCCCGGGACGGCCTCAGCGCTGACTCAGGGGCGCCACAGCGGGTGTTCGCGGTCCGCCCACTCCTTGCTCACCGAGCCGGTCCGCAGGCCTCTGCGGGCCTCCGGGTCGCCCAGGGCCATGCCGATGTGGCCGGCCAGGACGATGCCGATGGTGAGGGCCAGCCAGTCGTGGACGAAGGTCGCGCTGGTGCGCCACATCAGCGGGGTGAGGTGGGTGAACCACATGAGCAGACCCGTGCCGAGCATGACCAGGGACGCGCCCGCGATCCAGGCCGCGTAGACCTTCTGGCCCGCGTTGAACTTGGCCGCCGGGCGCACGGCACGGCGCTTGTCGCGTCGGAGAGCCGCGCGCAGCCAGATCCTGTCGTGGGGGCCGAAGCGGTTCAGGAAGCCCAGGTCGGCGCGGAAACCGCGGGAGGCCAGGCCCGCCAGGACCGGTACCGGCAGGGCCAGGCCCGCCCACTCGTGGACGCGGACCACCAGTTCGCGCCGGCCGACCAGTTCGGCGAACTGCGGGATGTACAGACAGGCCGCCGTCACCACGCACACGCCCATCAGCGCGGCCGTCGCGCGGTGCACCCACTTCTGGGAGCGGCCGAAGCGGCGTACCTCCGAGGCGGACACGGAGGTGGCGGCGGAGGGCGCCGGGGTGTCAGCTCGTTGGCTCATCGTCGCGTCCGTTCGAATTGCCGACCCAGGCGTCGATGTCGTAGCCGCGGTTCTCCCAGTAGCCCGGCTGCACGTCCTCGGTGACCGTGATGCCGGAGAGCCACTTGGCGGACTTGTAGAAGTACATGGGGGCCACGTAGAGGCGGACCGGGCCGCCGTGGCTGTGGCCCAGGTTCTTGTCCTGCATGCGCAGGGCGACCAGGACGTCGGCGCGGCGGGCCTGGTCGAGGGTGAGGCTCTCGGTGTAGGCGCCGTCGAAGCAGGTGAAGCGCACCGCCCCGGCCGAGGAGCGGACCCCGGCCGCGTCCAGGAGCCGCGACAGCCGGACCCCTTCGAAGGGGGTGCCGGGCACCCGCCAGCCCGTCACGCACTGCACGTCCTTGACCATCCTGGTCTGGGGCATCGCGCGCAGGTCGGCGAGGGTGTAGGTGGCCGGTCTGTCGACGAGGCCGTCGATCTTCAGCCGGTAGTTCTCCGCGTTCTTGCGGGGTGTGGAGGACGTCACCGAGTAGTAGCGGAAGCCGCCGCCGTTCGGGAGGAGGTCGGTCAGGCCTGTCGGGTCGTTCTCCGCCGCGCCGGCGAGGAAGGACTCCATGCCGCGCTGGAGCGTCGGCGCGGCGACCACGCCGAGGGCGCCCAGACCGAGGGTGCCGAGCAGGACCCGGCGGCCGATGGGCGTACCCCGCTCCTGGCCCTCGGACTCGGCGGGCTCGGCGGGTTCTTCCGGTCGTTCGGAGTTCACCTGTCCATTCGAACACCCGCGACCCCTGTCGAGCCAGGAATCGCGGGTGCTCGTCGGACTTCCGTACCGCTTCTCACCCTCTTCTCAGGCGGCGGCCCCGGAAAAGGGGCTCAGGAAGGGGCCCTGGAAAAGGTACTCAGGAGGCCGCCTCCGCGGACTCGGCCGCCTTCTCCAGCTGGAACGCCTCGTTGCCGAGCCCGATCCGTGCGTGCGCCTCGGGGTTGCGGGCCTTCAGGACCAGTCCCTGGACCAGGCCGGCCACCAGCGCGAGCAGGACGATGCCGGGCAGGACCCAGCTCAGGGCGGAGTCCGGACCCGAGCCCACGAGCACGTCGAAGTCCTTGACCGTGTACCCGGCGATGACGATCAGGGCGATCCCGGCGAGCGCGGAGGTGACCATGCGCCAGGCCTGGGCGCCGGCGGCACCGCGGCGGGCGAAGAAGACGATGACCGAGAAGGAGGCGGCGGCCATCAGCACGATCACCCCGAGGGCGCCGATGTTCCCGCCCCAGGTGAACAGGTGCAGGATGGGCTCGGTGGGGTCGCCCGTCGGCTTGTCGTCGGCGATCGCGAAGGCGATGACGATGACGACCGCGACGACCGTCTGGAGCAGCGAGCCGGTGCCGGGGGCGCCGCTGGAGCTCCTCGTACGGCCGAAGGCCGCGGGGAGCAGGCCCTCGCGGCCCATGGCGAAGGAGTAGCGGGCGACGACGTTGTGGAAGCTGAGCATGGCCGCGAACATGCCGGTCACGAACAGCACGTGCAGGATGTCGGTGAAGGTGTCGCCGAGGCGGGACTCGGTGAGGACGAAGAGCAGGCCGGCGCTCTCTTTCTGCGACTCGCCGACGATCGCCGAGGGCCCGGTGGCGACGGTGAGCGCCCAGCTGCTGAGCGCGAAGAAGACGGCGACCCCGGCGACCGCGCCGAACATCACGCGGGGCACCAGGACGTCCGGGCGGTTGGTCTCCTCGGCGTACACGGGGGCCTGCTCGAAGCCGACGAAGGCGCCGAAGCAGAAGCAGAGCGCGGTGCCGATGCCCGCGCCGGTGAGGGTGTCGGGGTTGAAGGCGTGCAGGGACAGGCCCTCCTTCGCGGGGTCGGCGACGGCGGCGATGTCGAAGATGACGACGAGGGCCACCTCGATCACCAGCAGGACGCCGAGCAACCGCGCGTTGACGTCGACCTTCAGCCAGCCCAGCGCGCCCACCGCCAGCGCGGCCACGAGGGCCGGTATCCACCAGGCGATCTCCAGGTCGGCGTAGGTGGCGAAGAGGCCGGAGACCTCGAAGCCGAAGAGGCCGTAGATGGCGATCTGGAAGCCGTTGTAGGCGACGAGGGCGACCAGGGCCGCTCCGGCACCGGCCGTACCGCCGAGGCCGCGGGAGATGTAGGCGTAGAAGGCGCCCGCGTTGTGGACGTGCCGGCTCATCTCGGCGTAGCCGAAGCTGAAGAGGATCAGGACCGCGCCGAGGAGGACGTAGAGAATCGGCTGTCCGACGATGCCGACCACCGCGAATGTAGTGGGCATGACACCCGCGACGACCAGGAGGGGGGCGGTCGAGGCGAGGACGGAGAGCAGCAGGCCCCCGGTGCCGAGGCGGTCGGCGCGCAGGGCCCGTTCCTGCCCCTTGAACGTACTGATCCTGCCGCTGCTGCTGTCGGCGGTGGGTCTGCTCGTGCTCGAACTGCCCGTCGTCATCGCGGGGTTGTCCTTTCGGGCGTACGGAAATTTCAGTTGTGCTGCGTTACGCCGTGCCGAGCGCGCTGTCGCGGGCGGCACGGAAGGCGGTGTGCGGGTCGCGGTCCGGGTAGGACCAGGGGATCGGGGTCTGGTGTGTGCCGATCCGGTGGAACAGGGCGGCGGCCTCGGCCGTCCGGCCCTCGCAGGACTTGGCGTGGGCAAGGAAGTTGAGGTCGATCAGACGGCGCGGATGGTCGTCGCGCTCCCACTCCAGCCACCAGTCGAAGGCGGCCTTCATGACCTGGCGGGCCCGGCGGCCGACCCAGTGCCCGGAGGAGGCGGGGTCGGCGGACTCCAGGCCGGCGCCGGCGAGAACGCGGTAGCGCTCGGCGTGCGCGACGACCGGGAGCATCGCCAACGGCGAGTCGGCGGGCGCCTGTTCGACGGCCCAGCCGGCGAAGTCGTACACCTCGTGCAGCGGGTCCTGCCCGGCGGCCGTACGGCGTTCGGCGAGGCGCGCGACCATCAGATGGTGGGCGTGGTGGTGGTCCGGGTAGCGGTGCCGGACCTCGTCGAAGAGCTGCACGACGGTCTCCTCGGCGCCCACGTTCCGCTCCAGCTGGAGCAGCCCGAGCCAGGGGGTGGGGTCGGCGGGAGCGAGCACGGCGGCGGCGTGGCAGGCGTCGCGGGCCTTGACGGGCTTGTCCTTGCCCGCGAGGGCGCGCTGGACGGTGGCCGCGGCGAGCAGGACGGCGGCGTCGGCGGAGTCCGGTTCGGCCAGCAGCCAGTCGCGGGCCCAGGCGGCGGTGCCGGACTCCAGGGCGAGGACGGTGACCCGGTGCCCCCGGCGGTCCCAGTCGTCGCCGGTGTCGGCGAGCAGCGCACGGACGGCCTGCCAGCGCCCCTGGGCCAGCGCCGAGCGCGCGACGACGAGCTCGGCGTCGTCGAGCGCCGCGTCGAAGGCCTGGGCGGCACGCCTACGGCCCCGGCCCAGAGGTGGTGGAGGTGGAGACACCGCGGGGAACTTCCTCACACGACGCGGTCTGCTGATGGCCATCGACCGATTGCCACCGCCGATTGCCATCGATTGATCACGGACAGCAAACCCTCCACGAATGCTTCACGTCAAGGCCGAATTCGTCCACTACACGTGTCAACTACCCACATGTATAGGACAGTTGACCTGACGGTCGACAAGCCCTGGTACACACCACCGCGCCACAGCACCGCAAAGATGACGTTAAGTCGCGACAAGACCACCGTCCGGGGCGAGGACGTGACTCTCGCTACGCCACGATTCCGTCACATCCCCGGGGCAGGACCGCGCGAGGGCGGCTACAGTCGGCCTTTACCACACCCCGCCGTCCGCCCCGTCATCGAGGTACCCCGCGTGTCCGTCCTGGTTCTGATTCTCGCCGTGAGCGCCGCGTGCTGCCTGGGCCTCGGATTCGTGCTCCAGCAGAACGTGGCCCGGCAGGCACCCCTGAGCGACTTCCTCTCCCCGCGGCTGCTCCTGGACCTGATGCGGGTGCCTCGCTGGCTCGGCGGCATCGGCCTGATGGTGGCGGGCATGGTGCTGGGCGCGATCGCGCTGAGCCAGGGCGAGGTGTCCCTGGTGGAGCCGCTGCTCGCGACGAACCTGCTCTTCGCGCTCGCCCTCTCCCGCAAGCAGACGAAGCAGCCGCTGGGCCGCCAGGGCTGGGCGGGCCTGCTGCTCCTCGCGGGCGGTGTGACGGCGTTCATCGTGGCGGGCGAACCGCGCGGCGGCACCGCCATCACCGACCCGTTCCGGCACTGGTTGATCATCGGCGCGATGCTGGGCGCCGCCCTGCTCCTCACGACGTACGCGAAACGCTCCCGCCTCAGCGCGGGCCCGGTCCTGCTGGCCCTGGCCGCGGGCCTGCTGTACGGCGTCCAGGACGCCCTGACCCGGGTCAGCGGCCAGCGCTTCTCGGAGGGCGGCCTGACCCACCTCCTCACCGGCTGGCAGCCGTACGGCGTACTGCTGCTCGGCCTCACCGGCCTGATCCTGGTCCAGAGCGCCTTCGAGACCGCACCCCTGCGCATGTCCCTGCCCGCCCTCACGGCGGCCCAGCCCCTGGCCGGCATCATCTGCGGCGTCGGCTTCCTCGGCGACCAGCTGCGCACCGACCCCGGAGCACTGGCGTGGGAGGCGGCGGGCCTCGCGGCGGTGGTCGTGGGCATCGTCCTCCTCGGCCTCCACCCGGCCATGCCGAGCGGCTGCGCGCAGGAGGCGATGGGCTTGGATGGCAGACATGAGCACTCCCCCCGAGAAGAGCCCTCGCTCAGCCGAGAGCAATCCCGCTGACGAGATCCTCGACATCGTCGACGAGAACGACGAGGTCGTCGGCCAGTACCCACGAGGCGAGGCATACGCGCGCGGTCTGCGTCACCGCTGCGTGTTCATCCAGGCCAGGGACGCCCAGGGCCGGATCTTCGTCCACCGCCGCACCCCCACCAAGCTGGTCTTCCCCTCCCTGTACGACATGTTCGTCGGCGGGGTCGTGGGCGCGGGCGAGTCGTACGACGGCGCGGCCCTGAGGGAGGCCGAGGAGGAACTCGGCGTCACGGGCCTGCCCCGCCCCGAGCCCCTGTTCAAGTTCCTGTACGACAACGGCGCCGGTCAGAGCTGGTGGTCGGCCGTCTACGAGGTCCGCTGCGACCTGCCCGTCCACCCCCAGGCGGAGGAGGTCGCCTGGCACGCGTTCCTGCCGGAGGACGAGGTGGAGCGGCGACTGGGCGAGGGGCAGTGGGAGTGGGTGCCGGACGGTCTGGCGGCGTACGAGCGCCTCAAGGCGTTCCGGTCACCGGGCACCCCGTAAGGTCGTGCACGTGATCGATTTCGCACGGAACGTCCGCCTGTGGTTCGCCCCCCAGGAGATCGCCGAGGAGGGCCGCACCCCCGACTACCGCTTCTCCCTGGCCAACGAACGCACCTTCCTGGCCTGGCTGCGCACCGCGCTCGCCCTGATCGGCGGCGGCTTCGCCGTGGACCAGTTCCTGCCCGACCTGCGCTGGGGCTGGCGCGTGGGACTGGCACTCGCCCTGCTGGCGGCGGGCGTGCTGTGCTCGCTCCGGGCCGTCAACCACTGGGTGCGCTGCGAGCGGGCGATGCGCCGCGGCGACGACCTCCCGGTCTCCCGCTTCCCGGCACTGCTGAGCCTCGCGGTAGCCGTGGTCGCGCTCGCGATGGTGGTCGTGGTGCTGGTCAGGGGCGACGGGTGAGCGAGGCAGGGGCGAGCGCGGTACGGGATCCCGGGCTTCAGCCGGAGCGAACCCGCCTGGCCTGGCGCCGTACGACCCTGTCGAGCACCGTCGCGGCCGTACTGGCCGGAAAGACGGCACTGCACGGCGGCCCGTCGGCGGCCGGAATCGCCGTGTGCACGGTGTGCGGCGCACTGTGGCTGGCCTTCCTGGCAATCGCCCACCGCCGCATCCAGTCACTCTCGACGACGGACGAGGACGGTCCTCAGGCACTGTCCGCCCGGCACGCGACGGCCGCGACGCTGTGCGCGATCGCCTTGGCGGTATGCGGAGCAGCCCTGCTCCTATAACTGAGGGTCACTACCGTGCGCCCCCTAGGGGCGCGGGGAACTGCGCGACCAGCCCCCACCGGGCCCGCGCCCAGAGAACTACCCCCAGTCCACGGTCACCACAATCTTGCCCCGAGTCCTCCCCTCCGCGTTCAACCGATGCGCCTCCGCCGCCCGCTCCAGCGGAAACGTGTCGGACACATGCAGCGAGAACACACGGTGTTCAGCCAGTTCGGACAAGTGCTGAAGGTCCACCGCATCGGGACGTACGAAGTAATACGTGCCGCCGAGCCCGACGACCTCCGGGTCCGCGATCGACACCAGCCGCCCCCCGGGCACCAACAACGACACCGAGTCCCGCAACGTGTCCCCGCCGACCGTGTCGAACACCGCGTCGACACCCCCCGGCGCCAGCTTCCGCACCCGCTCGGCCATGCCCTCGCCGTACGTCACCGGATCGCCGCCCAGTTCCCGCACGAAGTCGTGGTTGTGGACGCTCGCCGTGCCGATGACATGGGCCGCGCCCAGGTGGCGGCGGGCCAGCTGGACGGCGACGGAGCCCACCCCGCCCGCCGCCGCGTGCACGAGGACGGTCTCGCCGGTGCGGACGCGGAGCACCTTGGAGAGCACCTGGTAGGCGGTGAGCCCGACCAGCGGCAGCCCGGCCGCCTCCTCGAAGGAGAGGTTGCGGGGCTTGCGGGCGAGGGTGCGCACCGGGGCGGCCACGTACTCGGCGAAGGTGCCTCGCGAGAGGAAGTCCTCGCGTACGTAGCCGATGACCTCGTCACCGACGGCGTACTCGGAGACTGCGGCACCCGGACGGACCACGACGCCGGAGACGTCCCACCCCGGGACGACCGGGAAGACGGCGTCCAGGAGGCCGTCGAGGTAGCCCTCGCGGCACTTCCAGTCCACGGGGTTGACCGACGCCGCCCGCACCTTGATCAGCACGGAGTCGGGCCCGACCTTGGGGTCCGGGGCGTCCTCCGTGTACTCCAGGACGTCGGCACCGCCGTACCGGCTGTAGGTAATGGCTTTCATATGTCTGACCCTCCGCTTTCCTAATGTTCGACATTCCGGCGTGCGCGGACACGACGCAAGTCGAATGGCCGGATATATATGGATTCCATGAGCACCCCCACCCTTCACCAGGAACACCCGACCCACGAGCACCGCCACGGCCCCGACTGCGGCCACACCGAGGTGCCGCACGGCGACCACGTCGACTACGCGCACGACGGCCACCTGCACCGGGCGCACAGCGGCCACTGGGACGAGTGCGAGCCCGGCGGGCATGTGGAGCACGACGCCCACCACCATGTGCACGGGGACGGCTGCGGGCACCCCACCGTCCAGCACGGCGACCACATCGACTACCTGCACGACGGCCACCGGCACGCGGCGCACCAGGACCACTGGGACGATCACTGACGGTTTTCCGGCCACCCTCGGCTCGACCCCGCCCTACCCGGCCGGCGTCTCCTTCCCCACACTGGAAGCGAGACGCCGGTCACTTTTCGTCCACCCACTGGACGACATACCGACCGGTCGGCATCATGATTCAGGTCCCGTTCCCGTACGCGTAGGAGCAATGATGCCCTCGGACGACCTGCCAGGTCTCGATCTCGGCCGGCTGCGCGGCCTGCTCGACAGCGAGCGCCCCGGACTCGTGCACGGCCCCCTGACCGGCCGGCTGATCGAGGGCGGCCGGTCGAACCTCACCTACGCGGTCACCGACGGCACCTCCCGATGGGTCGTACGCCGGCCCCCGCTGGGCCATGTCCTGGCCACCGCGCACGACATGCGGCGCGAGCACCGGGTGATCAGCGCCCTGCATCCGACCGCCGTGCCGGTGCCGCGTCCGGTGCTGCTGTGCGAGGACCCCGAGAACGGGGCGGCGCCCGGAGCGCCGTTCTACGTCATGGAGTTCGTGCCGGGCACGCCGTACCGTACGGCCGAGCAGCTCGCCCCGATCGGCCCCGGGCGGACCCGGGACGTGGTGCTGTCGCTGGTGGACACCCTCGTCGAACTGCACGCGGTGGACCCCGCCGAGGTGGGCCTCGCCGACTTCGGCCGCCCCGAGGGCTTCCTCGACCGCCAACTGCGGCGCTGGGGCAAGCAGTTGGACGCCTCCCGCAACCGCGAGCTGGCCGGCATCGACGAGTTGCAGGCGGCCCTCGGCCGCGCGCTGCCCCGCTCCCCCGCCCCGGCGATCGTGCACGGCGACTACCGCCTGGACAACGTCCTCATCGGCGGCGAGGACGACCGGATCACGGCGATCCTGGACTGGGAGATGTCGACGCTCGGCGACCCGCTCACCGACCTGGGCCTGCTGGTGATGTACAGCATCCCGCTGGGCTCGCCCGACTCCCCCGTCTCCACGACCGCCGAGGCCGCCGGACACCCGTCCCCGGCCGAGCTGATCGAACGGTACGCGGCGCGCTCGGGCCGGGACGTCTCGCAGGTGTCCTGGTACACGGCGTTCGCCTGGTTCAAGCTCGCCGTGATCCTGGAGGGCATCCACTACCGCTACACCCTGGGCCAGACGGTCGGCGCGGGCTTCGACCGCATCGGCGACCTCGTCCCCGTCTTCATCTCGCACGGCCTGACCACCCTTCAGGAAGGCTGATCCGCCATGGACTTCGCGTTCGACGCACGCACCGAGGAACTGCGTGCCAAGCTGCTCGCCTTCATGGACGAGTACGTCTACCCGGCCGAGGCCGTCGCGGAGGAGCAGCGCGCGCGGCTGGCCTCCCCGTGGGACACCCCGGCCGTGGTCGAGGAGTTGAAGGCCGAGGCACGCAGGCAGGGCCTGTGGAACCTCTTCCTGCCCGACTCCGCGTACGGCGCCGGGCTGACCAACCTCCAGTACGCGCCGCTCGCCGAGATCACCGGCCGCTCCCCGCAGTTGGCGCCCACCGCGCTGAACTGCGCGGCGCCGGACACCGGCAACATGGAGGTGCTCACCCAGTTCGGGGACGAGCAGCAGAAGAAGCAGTGGCTGGAGCCGCTCCTCGCCGGTGAGATCCGCTCGGCGTTCGCGATGACCGAGCCGGAGGTGGCCTCCTCGGACGCCACGAACGTCACCACGCTCATCGAGAAGGACGGCGACGAGTATGTCGTCACCGGCCGCAAGTGGTACATCTCCGGGGCGATGAACCCGGACTGCAAGATCTTCATCGTGATGGGCAAGACGGACCCGGACGGCGCGGACATCCGCCGCCAGCAGTCGATGATCCTGGTCCCCCGTGACACCCCGGGTGTCACGGTCAGGCGCGCGATGCGGGTCTTCGGCTACGAGGACCACTACCACGGCGGCCACGCCGAGGTGATCTTCGACTACGCGCGCGTGCCGGCGGCGAACCTGATCGGCGAGGAGGGCGGCGGCTTCGCCATCGCCCAGGCCCGGCTCGGCCCCGGCCGGATCCACCACTGCATGCGGCTGATCGGCATGGCGGAGCGGGCGATCGAGCTGATGTGCCGCCGGGCGGTGTCCCGTACGGCGTTCGGCAAGGCGCTGGCCCAGCAGGGCGTGGTGCACAACTGGATCGCCGACGCGCGCGTGACCGTCGAGCAGCTGCGGCTGCTGGTCCTGAAGACGGCCTGGATGATGGACACCGTCGGCAACAGGGGCGCCCACACCGAGATCCAGTCCATCAAGATCGCCACACCGCGTGCGGTCGTCGACATCATCGACCGGGCGATCCAGCTGCACGGCGCGGGCGGCGTCAGCCAGGACTTCCCGCTGGCCGAGCTGTACGCCGGCGCCCGGACGCTGATGATCGCGGACGGACCCGACGAGGTGCACCAGCGGTCGCTGGCGCGGCGGGAGTTGAAGAAGTACCTGTAGCCCGGGGCATGTCGGAGGGCCGGTGCGGGCGTCCCCCACGCCCGCACCGGCCCTCGTCCCCCGTGGCGGTGGTCATCCGTGGCTGGGTGCGGTGAGCGTCCAGCCCTGGCGGCAGGTCAGTCCGAAGGTGCCGTCGTCGCAGCCCTCGACCTTGAACTTGTAGGCACCGGTGGTCTCCCGCAGCACACGGATCTGCCCCGAGGTGCCCCCGCTGGTCCGGCGCTGTTCGCCGTTGGCGTCGGCAGGGCTGGTCCAGCGGTAGAGGAAGACGTCGTAGTGGTACGGCGAGGTGGTGCCCCAGTTGAAGTACGCGTACTCACGCCGCTCCCACGCGGAGACCACCATGTCCGGCCCCTGGGCGGGTGAGTGGGTCATGCTGCCGTACTGGAAGAACTGCCGCTCGCCCTTCTTCACGCCGCCGACGTAGATGTCGTAGAGGTCGCCGACCGGGCAGCCGAGCGCGCTGTTCTGGCCGCCCAGCGCGGTCCAGCGCGCCTGGATGTGCGACTCGTCCACCGGGCCGCACGCGGCTGCCCCGGACTCTCCGGCCGCCGTGGCGGGCGCGGCCGCGGTGCCGCCGAGTGCGAGCAGTGCGCCCAGTACGGCGCCGGTCACGCGCCGGTTCAGTGCAGACATGGTTCTTCTCCCCCGTCGGTGCTCGGTCCGGCGGCGCTTCCGCCGTTCCGCTGCCACGAGCATCGCCGGTGCGGGGGCCGGGAGTTGAGGGGTGCCGGCCGGGCGGCGCCCGGAAGTTCTCCCGGGTGGACCGGGAACGGTTCCCATGACACCCGGGTGCGCGAACCGGGACGATGGCCGCCATGGAGGACAGCAAAGGGCGAACCCGGCGGCAGGCGCTGACGGCGTACGCCCTGCTGGCGCTGGCGGTGGGTCAAGTCGCCGTGGGCTGCGTGGCGTTGTGGGTGTCCCAGGTACCCGCGGGCGAACTGGTCCGCTACGACATGGTCATCGACCTGGTCGTCGGGGTGGCCTACCCCGCGTGCGGCACGGTCATCGCACTGCACCGGCCGCGCAATCCGCTGGGCTGGCTGCTGACCCTGTACGGACTGGGCCACGCGTTCACGGGGCTGTCGATCGGGCTCGGCGTCGCGGGGACACGGGCGGGCTGGTCGCCCGAGGTGCTGCACGCGCTCACCACGATCGGGCGCCACACCTGGGTCGTCGGCAGTGAGACGGCACTGGCGTTCGCGTTCTTCCTGTTCCCCGACGGGCGGCTGCCCAGCCACCGTTGGCGCTGGGTGCTGATCGCGCAGATCGTGTGCCTGCCCGTCTCCCTCACCGTGCTGGGGCGCAGCGACTGGGGGCTGTTCCACGGCACCGCGGCCCAGCCGTCGTACATCCCGGTGCCGGACGGGTGGCTCCCGGCCCTCCAGAACGCCGAGACCGCCAAGGCCTGCCTCGTGCTGGCCGCCCTGTTCACCCTGCTGTCGCTGCGCTACCGGCGCGGCGGGGAGCAGGACCGGCGGCGGCTGCTGTGGCTGATCACCGGGACGGTCCCGCTGGCGCTGAGCGTGGTGCTCCAGATCTTCGGCCTGCCGGCGCTCTACACCTCGTACCTCACCCTGTTCGTCCCGGTCGCGATCGCGATCGCCGTGCTCCGGCACGAGCTGCTCGACATCCGGGTCGTGATCTCCCGCAGCCTGCTGTACGGGGTGCTGACGCTCGGGGTGATCGCCGCGTACGCCGGTCTCGTCACCTTCGTGCAGTCGCTGCTCGCGCCGCTGCCCGAACTGGTCGCCCCCGCCCTGGTCACGGTCGGTCTCGCCGTCGGCTTCGAACCGACCCGGCGGCTGCTCCAGCGCATGGTCGACCGGGCGCTGTACGGCGACCGGCACGACCCCGTGCGGGCGGTCTCCCGTATCGGCGAGCGGCTGGCCGGGACCGGGATGGCGGCGGTGCCGGAGGCGGTGGGCGAGGCGCTGCGGCTGCCGTACGTCCAGGTCGTCCCGAAGTCGGGGGAGGCGGGCGCGGACTGGGGCGCCCCGGACCGGCACACGCACACCGTGCCCCTCGACTACGACGGGCGGTGCGTGGGCGAGCTGGTGGTCGGGCTGCGCCCCGGCGAGCAGCAGCCGGCGCCCGCGGATCTGGCGGTGCTGGAGCTGCTCGCCGTACCGCTGGCGGCAGCGTTGCACGCGACCGATCTGTCACGGCAGTTGCAGCAGTCGCGGGAGCGGATCGTCGCCGCGCGCGAGGAGGAGCGGCGGCGGATCCGCCGGGACCTGCACGACGGGCTCGGTCCGACGCTCGCCGGGGTCGCCTTCCAGGCCGACGCGGTGGGCAATCTGTGGGACTTCGACCCGGAGCGGGCGGCCGGGCTGCTCGCCGGGCTGCGCACGGAGATCGGCGGGGCGGTCGTGGAGGTACGGCGGCTGGTGGACGGGCTGCGTCCGCCGGACCTGGACCAGCTGGGGCTCCTCGGCGCGCTGCGGGAGCGTTCGGCGCGGCTGTCGTGGCGGGCCGACGGCAGCCGGGTGAGTGTTCGCGTGCAGGCCCCGGAGCGGCTGCCCCCGCTGCCGGCCGCCGTCGAGGTCGCGGCGTACCGGATCGCCACCGAGGCGCTCACCAACGCGGCCCGGCACGCGCGGGCCTCGAACGTGGACCTGCGCATCGAGATCGGCGACGGGCTGCGCCTGGAGGTGTGCGACGACGGCTCGCCGGTCGGGGAGGAGACGGCCTGGCAGCCCGGGGTGGGCATCACCTCCATGCAGGAGCGGGCGGCCGAGCTGGGGGGCAACTGCGTGGCGGGGCACGGGCGGGTGGTGGCGCTGCTGCCGCTGGGAGGGACGACGTCATGACGAACGCACCGGGCCCGCGGGACCCGCACGAGGCGGGTGACGGGCTGCGGGTCGTCCTCGCCGACGACCACCCCGTCGTACGCACCGGGCTCTCGGCGCTGCTGGAGTCCGTCCGGGAGGGCAGCCCCGCCGTGCGGGTCGTCGGGGTCGCGGCGAGCGGGCGGGAGGCGGTGCGTGCCGCGGTGACGCTGCGGCCGCACGTCGTGGTGATGGACATCCGCATGCCGGATCTCAACGGCATCGACGCGACCCGGGAGATCGGCCGGGCGGCGCCTTCCGTGGCCGTGCTGATGCTCACCATGGTCGAGGACGACGACTCGGTGTTCGCGGCGATGCGGGCCGGTGCCCGGGGCTATGTGCTCAAGGGCGCCGGGCAGGACGAGATCGTCCGGGCCATCCGCGCGGTGGCCGCCGGGGAGGCGATCTTCGGTCCCGGGGTGGCCCGGAGGGTCCTCGGGCAGCTCGGCAGGCCGCTGCCGCAGCCCGATCCGTGCCCGACGCTCACCCCGCGCGAGCGCGACGTGCTGACACTGATCGCCGACGGACAGCCCAACGGGGTGGTGGCCACCCGGCTCGGACTCTCCCCCAAGACGGTCAGCAACCACATGTCGGCGGTCCTGGCGAAGCTGGGCGTCACCGACCGCGCCCAGGCGGCGGCCTGGGCACGGGAGGCAGGGCTGGGCCCCGCTCAGGACACCCGGGAGGCCTAGGGCCGCAGGGCTCTCAGGAGGAGGTCGGCCAGGTGGTCGGCGACCTCCTGCGGGCTCATCGGGCCGTCGGGGCGGTACCAGGTGGACAGGTGGTGGACCGAGCCGAAGTGGTAGTCCACGACCAGGTCCGCCGGGGTGGCCGTCGAGAAGACGCCGGTCTCCTGGCCCTCCTCGACGAGCGCGCGGAACTGCTCGTGGTAGCGGCGGCGCTCGGCGCGCACCTGCTTGTTCTTCTCCGGGCTCAGGTGGTGCATGGAACGGAAGAAGATCATCGCGTCGTCGAGGTTCTCGATCGTGGTGACGACGACGTCCGCGGCGGCGCCGCGCAGCCGCTTCTCGATCGGCTCGTCGGAGGTCGAGAAGGCGTCCAGCCGCTCCTGCTGCACCCGCAGCACGCGCGCGTACACCTCGTGCAGGAGGTCGTCCTTGGACCCGAAGTAGTGGTACAGCGCCCCTTTGGTGACGCCGGCCGCCTCGACGATCTCCTGCACGGAGGTGCGGTCGTAGCCCTGCTCGGCGAAGAGCCGAGTAGCGGCGGCCAGCAGCCGCTGCGGGACGGGCGTACCGTCTCCGTCGGTCGTCCTGGGCACTGTGCCGCCTCCTGCTTTTCCGTTCGTCACTGCTCGTTCTGCCTACGGGAACGCAGTTCCCGACGGAGGATCTTTCCAGTCGCCGTCTTCGGCAGGTCGGGCAGGATCTCCACCTGCCGCGGGTATTTGTAGGCGGCCAGTCTCTCCTTGCAGTACGCGGCCAGCGCGTCGGGGTCCCCCTCGCTGCCCGGACGGAGGCTGATGTATGCCTTCACGGTCTCCCCGCGGTACCCGTCGGGCACCCCGACGACCGCCGCCTCCCGTACCGCCGGATGGGTGTACAGGACGTCCTCGACCTCACGCGGCCACACCTTGAAGCCGGACGCGTTGATCATGTCCTTCTTCCGGTCGACGACGTACAGCCACCCCTGCTCGTCCATGAACCCGATGTCACCGGTCCGCAGCTCCCCCTCCGGGAAGGTCTCCGCGGTGGCCTCAGGGAGCCGCCAGTAGCCGGGAACGACCTGCGGCCCGCGTACGAGGATCTCGCCCTGCTCCCCGAAGGGAACCTCGGCGCCCTGGTCGTCGACGATGCGTACGACGGTGTCGGGGCCCGGCACGCCCACGGCGAGGGTGCCGGAGACCGGGTCGACGGGGGCCTCGTGGGCGGGCGGTACGGAGGCGCAGGGCGCGGTGCACTCGGTGAGGCCGTAGCCGTTGCGGATGTACGGGCCGAAGCCGGCCCGGAACTTCTCCACGAGGGCGGGTGGCAGCGGGGCGCCGCCGGAGGAGATGTTCCGGAAGGAGGCGAAGTGGTCCGGGGTGACGTCAGGGTGCGCGGCCAGGGCCATGAAGGCCGTGGACGGGCCGACCGTGTAGTGGGGGCGGTGCTCGGCGAACGCGTCCAGGACGACCCCGGGCTCGAAGCGGTAGGCGAGCACGAGCGTGCCCGCGCTGTTCAGACTCGCGCCGAGCTGACAGACCATGCCGGTGATGTGGAACAGGGGCGCCATCGCGAAGTAGACGGGCGCCTCGGGCAGCGCGAGACCCGTCCGCTGCCGTTCCGCGTTGTACATGATGTTGCCGTGCGTGTTGGTGGCCCCCTTGGGGGTGCCGCTCGTGCCGGAGGTGTAGCTGATCAGCGCGATGTCGGCGGGGAGCGGGTCACGCCCGTCCGGCGCCTGGTGCCCGTACCGCGCGACGGCCGTCAGGTCCTCGGCGTCCGGGGCCTGCGGCAGCCGCTCGAACGCGAGCACGCGCGCGTCCCCACGGCTCTGGAAGTCCAGCTCGCACCCCGTGAGCACGATCCGCACCGAGGAGTCCGCGGCCGTCTCCCTCAGATACGACTCCCAGGCCCGGTCGGAGCAGATCAGCGCGGCCACCTCACCGTCCCGCAGGACGTGCGTCACCTCCCCCGACTTGTACATCGGGTTGACGGGAACGACGGTCGCGCCCGCCTTCCAGGCCCCCAGCACCGCGAGCACGAACAGCGGCGAGTTCTGGAGCAGAACGGCGACCCGGTCCCCGCGCTCCAGCCCCCTTGTGACGAGATACCCGGCGACGGAGTCGCTCAGCTCGTCGACCTCACGGTGGCTGAGCCGCCCGTCGAAGTAGGCGAGGAGCGTACGGTCCGGGACCTCGGCTGCGGTCCGGCGGAGCGCGTGCACGAGCGAGTCGTCGGGACTGACGGGCCCACGCTGGACGTCGTCGAGGAGCCCCAGCCAGGGCTGCGCACCGTAACGGGAGTCGGAGTCGGTCACCGGGTGGCCTCCCACTTCTGCTGGATGTGGTTCATGTTCGTCAGCCAGCGGTCGGGATCGGCGGCCCGCGCCTGGTAGTACTCGGCGACCTCGGGGTGCGGCAGGATCAGGAACCGGTCCTCGTCGATCCCCTTGAACAGCGCGTCCGCGACCGTCTCGGGCTCGATCGCGGTCGGCGCGAGCACCAGATCGCCCGCGCTGCCGGTCCCGGCCAGCATGTCCGTACGGACGCCCTGCGGGCAGATGGCGTGCACTTTGAGCCCACGGTGGCGGTACGTCAGGGACAGCCACTCGGCGAAGGCGTACGCACCGTGCTTGGTCACGCTGTAGGGCGCCGCGCCGATCATGGTGAGCAGCCCGGCGGCGGACACGGTGGAGACGAACCGCCCGCTCCCTCGCTCCAGCCACTCCGGCAGCAGTTCGTGGGCGGCCCTTACATGCGCCATCACATTCACGTCCCAGGCAAGCGCCCAGACCTTCTCGTCGGCCGCCTCGGACCCACCCGAGGCGAGCCCGGCGTTGGCACAGTAGACGTCCACGGTCCCGCCGAGAGCGGCACGGGCTTCGGCGACAATCCCGGAGGCGTCCCCGGGAACGGCGATCCCACCTATCTCGTCGGCGACGGCCCCCGCCTTGTCGGCGTCCAGGTCATTGACGACAACCCGGGCCCCTTCAGCAGCGAACCGCCGGGCCAGAGCGGCCCCGATCCCGCCTCCAGCTCCGGTGACAACCACCCCGGCACCCTGAACGACACCCACAATCGGTCTCCTTCGACACGACACGGCTCCAAGCACGCCCAGACTAACCGGTCGGTATGTAGCAAGGAAGGGTGACGGGAGATACCTAGGGGCGCGGGGAACTGCGCGACAAGCCCCCACCGGCCGGCGGCTTCCGAACAACCCTCACCACCCCCTACGGTGCCCATGCCAGCCGTACCCGCTCACGGAGGGAACCCCCATGCCCCTGTCCAGACGCGGCCTACTCACCACAGCCACCGCAGCCTCCCTACCGGCATGCAGCGCCGCCGCACCCCCCAAACACCGCCCCCAAAAACTCCGCACCGGCTTCGAAAACCTGGCCGCAACCGACTACGCCCCCCTCAAAGGCAAAAAAGTCGGCATCGTCACCAACCCCACCGGCGTAACCAAAGACGTACACCACATCGTCGACGTCATGCACACGGACGACGCAGTCAACCTGACCGCCGTCTTCGGCCCGGAGCACGGCTTCCGCGGCACCGCCCAGGCAGGCGGCTCCGAGGGCCGCTACGACGACCCCGCGACCGGGCTCCCCGTCTACGACACGTACCTCAAGAGCGGCCGACCGCTCGCCGACATCTTCACCGCCTCCGGCGTGGACACCGTCGTCTTCGACATCCAGGACGTGGGCGCCCGCTTCTACACGTACATCTGGACGCTGTACGACTGCATGGAGGCGGCCCAACTCGCCGGCAAGCCCTTCCTCGTGCTGGACCGGCCGAACCCGGTGACCGGGCGGTCCGCCCAGGGGCCCGTGCTGCACAAGGAGTTCGCGACGTTCGTCGGACGGCAGCCGATCGCACAGGCGCACGGAATGACGGTGGCGGAGCTGGCACGGCTGTTCAACAAGGAGTTCCTGACGGCCCCGGTGGAGCTGGACACCGTACTGATGTCGGGGTGGAAGCGGTCGGAGTTCTACGACGCGTCCGGGCTGCCCTGGGTGCCGCCGAGCCCGAACATGCCGACGCCCGACACCGCCCTCGTCTACTCCGGGACGTGTCTCTTGGAGGGGACGAACCTGTCGGAGGGGCGCGGCACGACCCGCCCGTTCGAACTGCTCGGCGCCGAGGGCATCGACCGGCGGTGGGCCCTCGCGGCGGAGCGACTGGGCCTGCCCGGGGTGCACTTCAGGGAGGCGTACTTCGCACCGACCTTCTCCAAGTTCCAGGGGAAGACCATCGGGGGCGTACAGATCCATGTGCACGACCGGGCGGCGTACGACCCGGTGCGCACCGGAGTCGCGTTGCTGGTGACCGCCAAGAAGGTCTGGAGCGGCTTCGCTTGGCGCTCCGACAACTGGATCGACAAGCTCACCGGATCCACTCTGGTGCGCACGATGATCGACGCGGGCGCCGATACCGACGAGGTCGTGGCGGGCTGGCAGGAGGAGTTGGCGGCCTTCCGGAACGTGCGTAGGAAATACCTTGCTTATAAGTGAGCCGTGACGTATGGCCAACACCCCCTGTTAGCGGGACGATACGCCCCACATCACGACACACCACGGGGGACGGGAACTGTCATGGCGGATCCGGAAATGAGTGTTTCTCCCTACTGGGAGCTGACCTTCGACGCGGACGGCGACACCGACGGGCGCAAACGGGACCGGCTGATCGCGGAGGTGAACCCGCTTCAGGTGCGTGACCTCGTCGTCTTCGCGCACGGCTGGAACAACGACCGGTCCATGGCGACCGAGCTGTACAGCAGGTTCTTCGCGCCGATCCCCTCGCTCGCGCCCTCGACGGCCAGGATCGGCTACGTGGGTGTGGTCTGGCCGTCGATGCGCTTCACTGACGAGCCGATCCCCGACTTCCCGCAGTCCATGACCGCCACCGCCACCGCCACGGCTGCCGCAACGGCGGCGACCGGCCGGCCCGGTCTCGACAAGGACACCCGGCACGCCCTGCTCGAGACCTTCCCGGGGCGGGCCACGGTCGTCGAGCAGATCGCCCGTCTGCTGGACCAACAGCCGGACGACGAGCGGGCCTTGGAGGAGTTCGGCGGGCTGGTGCGGCTGCTCGTCGAGGTGCCGCCGGACGCGCCGCAGGCGGGGTTCGCGGCGGATCTCCTCGGGGACGGCGAGCCGGAGGGCGTCCCCGAGATGTTCGCGGGCAGCACGGCGGCGGTCTGCGAGGAGTTCGCCCGGACTCTCGCGGGTCACGAATCCCCGGGCGCTGTCGCCGAGTTCGCGCTGCCCAACCCGTGGAAGGGCGCACAGGAGCTGTTGCGGCAGGCCACGTACTACGCGATGAAACGGCGGGCCGGAACCGTCGGTGAGCGGGGTCTCGGGCCGGTGCTCGGGCGGCTCGCCGAGGCGGCGCCCGGGGTGCGGGTGCATCTCGTCGGGCACAGTTTCGGCGCCCGGCTGGTGTCGTTCGCGCTGCGCGGGCTGCCCGAGGAGGTCGGCACGGTGAAGTCGGTGACGCTCCTCCAAGGGGCCTTCTCCCACTACGCGTTCGCGGAGAAGCTGCCCCACGACACGGGCGCCGGGGGCGCGTTGCGGGGCAGGCAGAGCCGTATCGACGGCCCCTTGGTGTGCTGCTACTCCCAGCACGACGGAGCACTCAGTACGTTCTATCCGCTGGCCTCGCGCATGGCGGGCGAGAGCCAGGGGTTGCTCGGCGCCGACCGGTCGTTCGCGGGGTTCAGTGTCGCGAAGACGCTGGGTCCCAAGTGGGGCGCGATGGGCCACGACGGCGTCCAGGCGGTGCCGGGCACGGTCAAGTTGACGCTCGCCGAGGCGCTCCAGCCCGCGAAGCTGCCGGTGAGCGGGTGCGTGAGCGTCGACGCGGCGGCGGTGGTCAGGAACGGTGGGGGTCCGGTGGGAGCCCACAGCGACATCTGCCACGCGGAGTTGGCGCGGGTGGTGCTGGCGGCGGGCCGTATCAAGTGAATGCGACCCGCCGCCTGCACCGGAGCAGCTGTTACCGGTGTGAGGTGAACTCGACGACCTGCTGATAGGTCGGCCGGTTCTGCCAGCTGATGTTGTAGTGCTTGATGCCTCCCAGGGTGCGCTGGACGATCGAGTCGGCGCACCACTGGTTGCCCGCCGCGCAGAGGTCGTCGCCGGGGTAGACCTGGGCGGCCGTCTTGCCCGCCGCGGTCTTCAGGGTGCTGATCAGGATGTCCCGGCAGCCGGTGAGCGTGCCGCCGCCGCAGTACTTCTGCGCGAGGCCGCCCTGTACCGAGTCACCGAGAACCGCCCGGATGTCCTTGTCGACATAGCTCCACCAGCCGTACTGGAAGGAGCTTCCGGCGTGTGCGCCGGTCGGGCCGTGTGCGGCCGAAGGGGCCTCGTCGACGGGGAGGTTGGTGGTGATGGCGGTGTAGAGGTCGGTGCCGAGGCCCGGTTCGAACTCGGCCTGCACCAGCAGCGGCCACCAGGCGTCCAGGATGCGGATCGCGTCCGCGTTGGCGTACGCCTTCGAACCGGCGGACGTCTCCGTGCGCTTGGCGCCCGCCGTCACCCACGCGGACAGCTTGCTGACGGCCGCCGCTGCCGTGGAGTCGGTGACGGTCGAGCTGTTGATGACGCGCAGCAGCTTCGGCAGCACGTCCTCGGCCCGGAGATCGGCGAGCGCGGCGTCGGCCATCGCCTTCACCAACTGGGCCCGGGTCACGCCGCCCGCCGTGACGAGTTTCTTGACCCGGTCCTCCAGGAGGTTGCCGCGGTGGACGGAGCCGTTGCCCCAGGGGGCGGTCGTGTAGTCCTTGGCCTGTTTGTTGTTCCAGGAGATGTAGTAGTCCTGGTCGACCGAGTTGGGGTGCGCGGAGGCCGGTGTGTAGGTGGCGGTGTTCGTGGTCGGGTTCCAGCCCTGCCACTCGTACGCCGACTGCGCCCAGACCGGGAACTCGGCGTCGACTCCGCTCGCGCGCACCGGGTTGTCGCCGCTGTTGTAGTACGCGGTGTGCGTGGAGTCGGCGTAGAACCAGTTGAAGGTGAAGTTGATGTGCTGCACCGCCGACTGGAAGGTCGCCGGGCCCTTCACGTAGTCGGGGTCGTTGAGCATCTGGAAGCCGATGATCGAGTCGGCCTCGTGCATGTAGGAGGAGCGCAGGGTGGTGTAGGCGACCTTCTTCCCGCCGACCGTCGCCCGATGGCTCACCGGACCGTATTTCGTCCGGTAGACCTGCATGCGGTAGGAGCCGGCGGCCGTGTCGTCGGCCGTGGTCGGCTTCCAGGCGTTGGTCTGCTCGATCTTCTCCATCGCCGTGCAGGTGCCGTGGTAGAGGTAGTGGACGTCGTCCTGGCACAGCTCGACCGCGTACGAGTCGATGATGTCCTGCCCGGAGGTCGTCGCGCTCCACGCGTAGTCCTGGCCGCGGCCGAGTTCGACGTACATGCTCAGCCCCGCGAAGGAGGCGCCGCGCGCGCTGAGGCCCGGGCCCTGGATCTCCTGGAGCATGAGCAACTGGGGTGCGAAGTAGCCGGTCTGCGGGCCGAAGACGGCGATGGGGTGGCCGCTGGCGGTCTTCGCCCCGCTCACCACCAGGGCGTTGGACATCCCGCGCTTGGCGGAGGTGAGGGCGGTGGCGGTCGCCGTGGTGGAGGCGGTCGTCGCGGTCGCGGTGGCGGCGCTGCCCGTACGGTCGTACACCAGCGGTTCCGTGACGACCGTGCCGGCGTCGGGCAGGGCCTCGCCCTGCGGGTCGGCGGGTGCGGTGGCGTACGGGAAGCTCTCGCCGTTGTGGACGGTGAGGACGGCCTCGGGGTCGTTGCGTTCGCGGAACGACTCCCAGACCTTGGTGCCCTCGACGACGCCGTACTTGTTCTGGGCCGCCATGAGCGAGATCGCGTTGTTGACCTCACCGCCGCCGCCGGAGCCGAAGAGCGCGCCGATCACGGAGGCCAGCGCGACCAGGTCGGTGGTCTTGAAGTGCTGGATGGTGCCCGCGTTGGTGACGGAGTCCTTCCAGCCGGTCAGGACGTACTCGCCGGGGAAGTAACGGCCGCTGTCGGAAGCGTCGATGTACGCGTTGATGCCGGCGACGTAGGCGTTGACGTCGGCGAGGGCCTGCTGGCCGCGGGCGCCGTTGGTGGCGACCGCGTTGTCTATCTGGGCCTGGAGATCGGCCTCGGTGTACGGGGCGTGGCGCCAGAACTCCTGTTCAAGGCCCTGGTTGGAGGGGTCGCCGCCCGCGAAGGGCGTGAGCTGGCCGCGTCCGACGTGCCGGAAGACGTCCATCAGCCAGAGGCGGTCCTGGGCCGCGGCGTACCCGGCGCCGAACTCGGTGCCGTAACGGGTGGTGCCTGTGATGTGCGGCACACCCGTCTTCTTGTCGCGGACGATCGTCACGTCGGTGCGGCCGGCCGGGGCCAGGGTCGAGGCGACCTGGTCGGCGGCGACCCCGAACGAGGCGTCGTTGAAGAAGTTGTTGATGGTGGCGTTGGTGAGTCCCGAGTAGCCCGTGGCCAGGTTGGCATAGGGCCCGAGCTGGTCTTCCGCGTGTTCGGGCTGGGTGCCGAAGGCCTGGTTGAGCAGGATCTGGGCGAGGGTCGCGTTGCCGTTCTGGCCGGGCGGGAGGATGTCGGAACACTGGGCTCCGCAGTAGTCGTTCGCGGCGGCCGCGTGGGCCTCTGTCGCCGGGGAGACCGGGGAAAGCGGCGACAAAAGACCGGCAATGAGCGTGCATACAGCTGCGGTCTTCAGGAACCCGAAGACGCTGCGGGGAGTTCTCAGTCTGTCGAGGGACCTCGATGACCTGAGGGATCTGAGGGTCCCGGTGGTCCTGTCGACGGTGGTGCCTGGGGTGCGCCGTGACATGGCAGCTCCTCCGGACGGGGGGTGGCCGACTCCGGACGGGGTGGGCCGGACGTTACCGCCGGTATCCCCGGGTTCGAAGATGAACATGCGTCACTTTTGAACAACGTGGTACAGCAAATGCGTTGGGAGGAGTGCGGGGGCACTTCGGGGGCGCTGGGCGCGACTTGGGCCCGGCGCAATGTTCAACAGGTGTTCCACAGGCGGCCGACAGCTGCGGGAGGTAACCGTGAGGGGTGGTCCGGCGGACGGTTCAGGGCCGTTGACGTCGGTCCCATGGGGGCCGACGAACGGCTTATGGCCGTCATCGGAAAACGGATGGAGCCGAATCGCTTGTCGATACGTCTATTCGGCGACGTCCGTTCGACGACGCCGAAGTGACCGAAGTACAGGTGCAGGTGTGACGGAGGTGCAAGGCGATGGCCGGTTTCCGGAGTCTGGCGAGACAGGTGCGGGATCCGCGGAGCGATCTGGCACTGCGGCGTTACTCGCTCCGCAAGTGCCTTGAGAGGTTCGCCCCTTACGGGCACAGGGCGACCTGGGACCATCTGTGCTCCCGGGCCGGGTTCGGTCCCGAGGACCGGTCCCCCGATCCAGCGCGGCTCGTGGCCGCACTGGACGAGCTGGAGGAAGCGCGCTCGGTCTGGCTGGCCTACGAGGTGGAGTTCGCGAAGCGCCGCAAGAAGGAGAAGTTCGACGGGCTGCGCCGGCCCGGAAGCGTGGACGACTGGCATCGGCTGACCTGGGGTGGGTTCGGGGTGGCCTGGTGCGACGACCCGGGGGTACATCCCCATGAACCGCTGGCCGAGGTGCTGCGACGGCTGATCGCCGCCCTGGAGCGCGAACCGGGCTCGGTGTGCCCGGTGTGCGTCGGGGAGCGCCTCACCTGGAAGTACGACCTGGCCCATGAGCCGTCGTCGGGTCCCGTCTGCACGGAGTGCGGCATCGTGGTGCCGCGGCCCGTACTGACCCCCGAGGCCCTGGCGGAGTCCAGGCGCGGACGACTGCTGCTCGCGTCGGCCTGAGCACGAGCACGACGGGGGTGCGCCGGGGATGCCGCACCCCCCAACTGGCGGATTGTCGGCCGCGGGCCCGGTGGGGGCCTGTCGCGCAGTTCCCCGCGCCCCTTTGGGGCGCGTCACCCAGGCGTCAGTCCGACGTGCAAGGCCGAGACGGAGTACGAGCAACCGGCTTGGCGCCGCCCCTCTCCACCATCAGCCGCGACCCCGCCCGGCTCTCGCCGAACACGTCGTCCGGGTTGGACAGCACGCACCCCTCCAGGGACAGACAGCCGCAGCCGATGCAGTCGGTGAGGTGATCCCGCAACCGATTCAACTGCTTGATGCGCTCGTCCAGTTCGGAACGCCAGTTCTCGGAGAGCCGGGCCCAGTCGTCCCGCGTGGGCGTGCGTTCCTCGGGGAGTTCGGCGAGCGCCTCGCGGATCGTGGCGAGCGGGATACCGACCCGCTGCGCTGCCCTGACGAAGGCGACCCGACGCAGCGCGTCACGGCTGTAGCGGCGCTGGTTGCCCGAGGTACGACGGCTGCTGATGAGGCCCTTGGACTCGTAGAAGTGCAGGGCGGAGACGGCGGCGCCGCTGCGGGCGGCGAGCTGGCCGACCGTGAGTTCATGGATCTTCTCGGGAATCTGGGGCACTCCCCGAACCCTACCCAAGACGGCTTGCCGCGGTCCGTTGACAGGGAAACCGCGGCCGACCATGCTAAGCAGTTGCTTAGACAAGTGGCGAGGAGGCCGGGACATGGCAGAGCCGAGGATCTTCACGGGCGCGGACGACCTGAAGGCGGCGGTCGGTGAGCAGTTGGGGTACACCGACTGGCTGGAGGTCGACCAGAAGCGCATCGACCTGTTCGCGGACGCCACCGGCGACCACCAGTGGATCCACGTCGACCCGGAGAAGGCGGCCACGGGCCCCTTCGGGACGACCATCGCGCACGGCTATCTGACCCTCTCCCTGCTGCCGCTCTTCGGGCCGCAGCTGATCAAGGTCGAGAACGTGAAGATGGGCGTCAACTACGGGACGAACAAGGTGCGTTTCCCCGCGCCCGTCCCGGTCGGCTCCCGACTGCGCGCCACCGCCACGCTCAACGGCGTCGAGGACGTCCCCGGGGGCGTCCAGGTCACCGTCGGCTTCAGCGTGGAGCGCGAGGGCGGCGACAAGCCGGTGTGCGTGGCGGAGTCCGTGTCGCGCTACTACCTCTAGGCGCCGCCGCCAGAACCTGCCGGCACCTGCTCGGCCCCCACCATCCGCAGCACGAGGTCGGCGTAGAGCGCGCCGACCTCGTCGGGCGTACGCGAACCGTTGACGTTGAACCAGCGGGCCACGTCGACGCACAGCGACAGCACGGCGAGCGTCGTGCCCGGTACGTCGGGGACGTCGAACTCGCCCGCCTCCACACCGTCCTCGATGATCCCGCGTACCTCGGCGTCGCACTGGCGGCGCAGCGCGAGGATCTCGGCGCGGGCCTCGGGGCCGAGCGAGTCCAGTTCGTACTGCACGACCCGTGCGGTGGTGCGCCCTCCGGCGTGCCAGCGGACGAAGGAGCCGACGGCCTCGGCCAGCCGCTCGGTCGAGGTGCCCTCGGTCCGGGCCGCCGTACGCAGGATGTCGACGGCCTTCTCGTGGCCGATCCTGCTGATCCGGTGGAGCAGCTCTTCCTTGGTCTTGTAGTGGATGTAGAGCGCGGCCGGGCTCATGCCCGCGCGGCCCGCGATGTCACGGGTCGTCGTCGCGTGGTAGCCGCGCTCGGCGAAGGCCTCCACGGCGGCGATGAGCAGCCGCCTGGCCGCGTCGGGGGTCACCTCGCCCCACGGCGCCGCCTCGCCGCCGGCAATCTCCTCCGCCGTACTCATCGCCCGTTCGCCCCTTCCACCGACAGTGACCCCCCACTGTACCGCCGTGGGTGAGCGGGCGCTTAGCGTGCCCGCTCAGCGACCTGACTCCTGACGGTCGCGGATGACCTTGGCCAGGGTGAAGGAGGAGGTCACCAGATAGAGGACGGCGATGGCGAGGAAGCCGCGCACCCAGGCGTCGGCGTTCAGCCGGAAGATGCCGATGGCCGTCGCACCCATGGCGACGGCGAAGGACGCGACGGCCTGGCCGTAGAAGGCGGCCGTGTTCTGCTGCTTGACGGGTCTCTCGTTCATGTTCACGTTCATGTCCATGGGGACAAGGGTCGGCGGACGTGGCCCATGCCACATCCGCCGAGATACTCAGACGGATACTCATGCGAGGCAGGGCTCAGAAGGCCGATACGCCCGTCAGCGCGCGCCCGATCAGCAGTTTCTGGATCTGGCTCGTGCCCTCGTAGAGGGTCATCACGCGGGCGTCGCGCAGGAGTTTGCCCGCCGGGTACTCGTCGATGTAGCCGTAGCCGCCGAAGACCTGGAGGGCGTTGTTGGCGGCGCGTACGGCGGCCTCGGAGGCGAAGAGCTTGGCCTTGGAGGACTCGGTGGCGAAGGGCAGGCCCCGGTCGACGAGATCGGCGACCCGCCAGGTCAGCAGCCGTGCCGCGTCGACATCGACGGCGATGTCGCTGATCAGCTCCTGCACCAGTTGGTGCCGGGCGATCGGCCCGCCGAACTGCTCGCGCTCGCCCGCGTACCGCACGGCCGCGTCCAGGGCGGCCTGGGCTATCCCGACGCACCCGGCGGCGACCGACATCCGCCCCTTCGCGAGCGCCGACATGGCCACGGAGAAGCCCTTGCCCTCGGGGCCCAGCATCGCCGAGGCGGGCACACGCACGTCCTCGAAGACCAGTTCGGCGGTGGCCTGACCGCGCAGCCCGAGCTTGCCGTGGAGGGGACGGCGGGTCAGTCCGGGGGTGTCGGTCGGCACGAGGAAGGCGGAGACGCCCTTGTGCCCGGGGGCGTCGGTGGACCGGGCGAAGAGAAGAACAACATCGGCCCAAGTCCCGTTCGTGATGAACATCTTGGTGCCGCTGACGACGTACTCGTCGCCTTCCCGCACGGCCCGCGTGGTGAGGTTGCCCGCGTCGGACCCGGTGCCCGGCTCGGTCAGCCCGAAGCAGCCGACGTACGCGCCGGAGGTGAGCCCGGGCAGCCAGCGGCGCTTCTGCTCCTCGCTCCCCCAGCCCGCGATCGTCTTGGCGACCAGCCCCAGGGACACGGAGACGATCCCGCGCACGGACGAGTCGCCACGGCCGAGCTCCTCGGTCACCAGGCAGTACGTGAGGTGATCACCGCCGGAGCCGCCGTACGCCTCGTCGACGGTCAGCCCCAGGAAGCCGACCTCGCCGAGCTTCTTCACGATCGACCGGTCGACGGCCTCGGCGCGGTCCCACTCGACGACATTGGGGGCGATCTCGCGCTCGACGAAGTCCCGGGCGAGCCGTTGGACGGCCTCCTGCTCGTCACTGAGCCCCAGATTCACCAAGACCCCACCACCCTCCACCGGACCCATTAAATTAGCACTGCTAGTTTCCGTGACCCAGCCCTACTATGTGCGCCATGGCCCGACCACGCAAGCCCCTCCTCAGCACCGGCCTGATCGTCGAGACGGCACGGGCGCTGGTGGACGCGGAGGGGCTGGCGGCCGTCTCCACGCGTCGGCTCGCCGCCGAACTGGGGGTCAGCGGGCCGTCCCTCTACAACCACTTCCGGACGAAGGACCAGATCCTGGAGGCGGTCGCGGACTCGGTGAGCGTGCTGGTCGACCTGTCGATGTTCGAGGACGGCCGCGACTGGCGTACCGCGCTGCACGACTGGGCCGTCTCCTACCGGGCCGCCCTGCGCGACCACCCGAACATCGTCCCGGTCATGGCCCGTGGCCCCGGCCGCCGCCCGGCGGGCCTGCGCCTCGCCGACGCGGTCTACGGCGGGATGGTCGGCGCCGGCTGGCCACCCGCCCAGGCGACGTCGATCGGCGCGCTGATGCGGTACTTCATCATGGGCTCCGCGCTCGGCTCCTTCGCCGGGGGCTTCGTGAACGACGAGAGCGCGTACGACCCGGCCGACTATCCCCACCTCGGCCAGGCACACCTCCTCGCCGAACAACAGGAGAAGATCGACGAGCGCGCCTTCGAAACCGGCCTGACGGCCCTGCTGGACGGGTTGGCACAGCAGTACGAGCGACTGAAGCGAACCTCCTGAGCAAGTCGGGGGCTCGACAAGCGCCCTGAAGGGGCGCGGGGAACTGCGCGACCAGCCACGACGACGCCGCAGACAACCGATAACACCGACCCGTCCCGACACGAGCGGCAGAAGCAAACTCCCTGAGCAAGTCAGACCTAAGGGGCGCGGGGAACTGCGCGACCAGCCACGACGGCACCGCGGACAACCGACGACACCGACCCATCCCGGCACCCCCAGCGGAGCGCTCCGCACTGTTCGGTGGGCGCCGAAGTGTCCGTGACCCATGCTGGGCTCATGAAGACCAGGAAGCCGGGCCGTGCGTCCGGGCTCGCCGCGCTGGCCGGGCTGCTGGCCGACGAGACGCGGGCCGGTTTTCTGATCGCGCTGCTGGACGGGCGGGCGTGGACCGCCGGGGAGCTGGCACGGTACGCCGGGGTCGCGCCGTCGACCGCCAGCGAGCACCTGGGGAAGCTGGTCGCCGGTGGGCTGCTCGCCGAGGAGCGTCAGGGACGGCACCGCTATGTACGGCTGGCCGATGCCCGCGTGGCGCAACTCGTCGAGGACCTGGCCGCCCAGGTCGGCCCCTCCGAGGCCCAACGCCCGCGCACCCTACGGGAGTCCGGCGCCGGGTCGGCGATGGCGCGTGGCCGTACCTGCTACGACCACCTCGCCGGACGGCTCGGTATCGCCCTCACCGACGCCCTGACCGTACGGGGACTGCTGCGCCAGGACACCGGGTTCGCGCTCACGGACGCCGGGCTGCGCTGGTTCGCCGACGCGGGCATCGACCTCGACCGCACCGGCCGCCGCCCCCTCACCCGCGCCTGCCTCGACTGGACCGAACGCCGCGCCCACCTCGCGGGTTCGGCCGGCGCGGCCCTGTGCCGGCACGCACTGGACGCCCGCTGGTGCGTACGCATCGGCTCGGAACGGGCGGTGAGGGTGACCCCGGAGGGGGAACGCCGTTTCGCCGAGCTGCTCGGCATCGAGCCGAGGGCGCTGCACTGAGCGACCGGCGACCGTACGTCTCCTGGGAAGCCGCACGTCCGAAAATCGCGAGCCCTCCCAGCCCGTTCTCCCTAGCCTCTGGAGCATGATGACCTCTTCCCCGCCCCCCGGTACGACCCCTCGTACGGAGGTGCTCGCCGCTGTCGCGGCCTGCGTGACCGTGGTGCTGTGGGCCTCCGCGTTCGTGTCGATCCGCAGTGCGGGGGCCTCGTACTCGCCGGGTGCGCTGGCCCTCGGGCGGATGCTCGCCGGGTTCCTGGCGCTGGGAGCGATCTGTCTCGTACGGCGGGAGGGGCTGCCGCCCCGGTCGGCGTGGAGGGGGATCGCGATCTCTGGCGTGCTGTGGTTCGGGGTGTACATGGTCGTCCTCAACTGGGGCGAGCAGCAGGTGGACGCAGGGACGGCCGCCCTCGTCGTGAACGTCGGCCCGATCCTCATAGCCCTGCTCGGCACCCGGCTCCTCGGCGATCCGATGCCGCCCAGGCTGCTCGCGGGCATGGCGGTGTCGTTCGCGGGCGCGGTGACCGTCGGGCTGTCGATGTCGGGCGGGGGCGGTACGTCCGTGCTCGGGGTGGCGCTGTGTCTGCTCGCGGCGGCGGCGTGGGCCACGGGTGTCGTCGCGCAGAAGCCGGCCCTCGGCAGCGCGAGCGCCCTTCAGGTGACGACGTTCGGCTGCCTGGTCGGGGCCGTGACCTGTCTGCCGTTCGCCGGGCAACTGGTCGGTGAGGCGGCCGACGCGCCGCTCTCGGCCACCCTCAACATGATCTACCTGGGCGTCTTCCCGACCGCCCTGGCCTTCACGACCTGGGCCTACGCCCTGGCCCGCACGACGGCCAGCCGCATGGGCGCGACCACGTACGCGGTCCCCGCCCTGGTCGTCCTGATGTCCTGGCTGGCCCTGGGTGAGGTACCGGGGTTGCTCACGCTGGCGGGCGGGGGGTTGTGTCTGGCGGGGGTGGCGGTGTCGCGGTCTCGGCGACGGGTGGCAAAGCGGGTGCCCGCGACGGCTGGGGAGGTGCCGTAGCCTTCTTCGCCCCCGCCGCCCCTACCCGCCCCATCCCTGGGGGCTGCGCCCCCAGACCCCCCTTTCGGCCTGAACGGCCTCGTCCTCAAACGCCGGACGGGCTGAAATGCCTGGGCTCGCGCTGAAGATCAAGCCCCGGCCGGCACCATCCAGCCCCTCCGGCGTTTGAGGAGCGGGGGTTCGGGGGCGGAGCCCCCGAGGATGGGAACGGGTAGGGGCGGCGGGGGCGAAGAAATCCCATCCCGGACCCCGTCAACTCCGAACCCGCGAAACCCCCGACGACACCACCAACAACACCCCCAGCATCACGAACGGCGCCCCCACCCCCGTAACCCCGGCGACCAGCCCCGCCGTAGCCGGCGCAGCCACCTGGCCGAGGCGGTTGCCGGTCAGGCGTAGTGCGAGGGCGGTGGAGCGGGCGCCCGCCGGAGCTGCCTGGACGACCGTCGTCATCGACAGGGGTTGGCCCACGCCCAGGCAGAACCCCAGCGCCGCGAGCATCAACGCCAGCCCCCCCACCGGCACCGGCACCGCGATCCCCGCACACAGCACCGCCCCCAACAGACAGGTCAGGGTGAGGAGTCGGCGCCGGCCCAGCAGCCGTACCAGGGGCGTCAGCACCAGCCGGCACGCGATCGTGGCCGCCGCCCGCAGTCCGAGCAGCACGCCGATCACCGCCGGCGCGATACCCCGGTCCTCGCCGACCACCGGAAGGTACGCGGTGAGGACGTCGGTCGCGGACAGCACGGCGAGGCTGACGAAGATGCCCGCGGGTACGCCCCGGGTGCGCAGGATGCGGTGCACCGGGACACGATCACCTTGCTCCGTACGGGACTTGACGACCGTACGGTCCTCGACCCGCCACAGCGACGTGAACGCGAACGCGGCGACCGCACCCGCGACGAGCAGGGCGCGGGCGCTGCTGGCCGCCATGTCCTCAGCGCCGATCAGCAGGCCCGCCGCCATCGGCCCGATGAACTGGCCGAGCGAGACCCCGATCGTGAAGTACCCGAAGTTGCGGTCCTGTTCGTCCGGGGCGGACCTGCGGGCGACGAGCGACTGGCCGCCGATGACGAAGCAGAGGTGGCCCAGGCCGGTCACTCCGCTCCACGCGGCCATCGCCGCGAGGGAGTCGGCGGTGGCGCCCAGCGCGCAGCCGCCCGCGATGAGGAGCGCGCCGACGGTCAGCAGGGGCGCGCAGCGGCCGTGATCGGTGCGTCGGCCCAGCGGGACCGCGGCGAAGAGCGGGAGCAGGGCGAACGCGGCGGCGATGACGCCGATCGCCCGTTCGTCCGCGCCCAGCGCGAGGGCCCGGTAGGAGACGGCGGGCCGGGCCATCGACACCGCCCCCTGCGTGAAGCTGAAGGCGATGACGAGGCGGAGCAGCCAGCCGCGGTTCCCACCGGGCCTCATGGACATGTGGACATGTCCTTCCGGACGCGTAGGAGAAGTGCGTGGATCAGATGATGCCGAACAGGATTCCCGCCCCGAGGATCGCCAGCGAGGTCAGGATCGCCCACTTGACCACGAACTTGGTGTGGTCGCCGAACTCGACCTTCGCCATGCCGACGAGAACGTACACGGCCGGGACGAGCGGGCTGGACATGTGCAGGGGCTGGGCGATGAGGGAGGCGCGGGCGATCTCCAGCGGGGAGACGCCGTGGGCGGCGCCGGCCTCGGCGAGGACCGGCAGGACGCCGAAGTAGAAGCCGTCGTTCGACATGAAGTAGGTGAGCGGGATGCTCAGCAGGCCGGTGACGAAGGCCATGTGCGGGCCCATGCCGTCGGGGATGTTGTCGACGAGCCAGCGGGCCATGTGGTCGACCATGCCGGTGCCGGTCAGGACGCCGGTGAAGACGGCGGCGGCGAAGACCATGCCGGAGACGTTGAGGACGTTCTCGGCGTGGGCGCCGAGACGGGCCTTCTGGTCGGGCATGTGCGGGAAGTTGACCGTCAGGGCGAGCGCGGCACCGAGCAGGAACAGCACCGGGATCGGCAGCCACTCCATGATCATGGCGGTCAGGAGCGTGACCGTGAGCAGCGCGTTGAACCAGTAGAGCTTGGGGCGCAGGGTGGTGCGGTTGGGGTCGAGGACCTTCAGCATCCGGTCGTCGTCGTCATCGTCGCCGTCCCCGGCCGTGGGGGCCTCGGCGGCCGAACCGCCGGTCGGCGCGGCCGAGTTGCCCGCACCGGAGCCCACGGCCGACTTGACACCCGAACCGGCGCCGACGAGGACCGTCTCCGTCTCCTGCTCCGGCTCCTCCACCAGGACCGCGTCCAGCGTCAGCACGCCGAGCCGCTTGCGCTCGCGGCGGCCGAGGACGTACGAGAGGGCGATGACGAAGGCCAGACCGGCGGCGAGGGCCGGGATCATCGGGACGAAGATGTCGCTGGCGTCGAGCTTCAGGGCCGTCGCGGCGCGGGCCGTCGGGCCGCCCCAGGGCAGGGTGTTCATCACACCGTTGGCCATCGCGGCGACGCCGGTCATCACGACGAGGCTCATCTTCAGGCGCTTGTACAGCGGGTACATCGCCGAGACCGTGATCATGAAGGTGGTCGAGCCGTCGCCGTCGAGGGAGACGATCGCCGCGAGGATCGCCGTACCGACGACGATGCGCAGCGGGTCCGCCTTGGCGAACTTGAGGATGCCTCGGACGATCGGGTCGAAGAGGCCGACATCGATCATCACACCGAAGTAGACGATCGCGAACATGAGCATCGCCGCGGTGGGGGCGAGGCTGGTGACGCCGTCGATGACGTAGTCACCGAGCTTGGCGCCCTTCCCGACGAAGACGCAGAAGAGTGCCGGGATCAGTACGAGCGCCGCGATCGGCGACATCTTCTTCATCATGATCAGGACCAGGAAGGTCGCGATCATCGTGAAGCCCAGGATGGTCAACATGAGTGGGTTACCTAACGTTCGCCCTTGAACTCCCACCGGAGTCGGCAGTGCGATGACGTTAGGGCGCCCACGCAAGTCTTAACAAGATGTTGACGTGCGAGCAATAAGCGCAAAACTCCAGGTCACAGCGTTGTGCCTGCTGGCGCGAGATCGATGGGTACACCATTCAGTACGGCGTTGCCCGACAGCGGGTCCAGCAGACTGCCGTCGAGGAGCTGGTTGACGTTGACCCCGGGGTCGACGGAAGCGTGTCCAAGCCGGGTGCCGGGCCGGTCGTGCCCCCACCCGTGCGGCAGGCTCACGACCCCGCGCCGGACGACGTCGGTGATCTCCGCCGGGGCCACCACCTCTCCCCCTGCGCCCTTGATCCGTACGGGAGCGCCGTCCTCGACCCCGAGACGGGCGGCGTCCTCGGGGTGGATGTGCAGGGTGCAGCGGTTGGTGCCGCCGGTGAGGGCGGGCACGTTGTGCATCCAGCTGTTGTTGGAGCGCAGGTGGCGTCGGCCGATGAGCACGATCCCGGCGGGGCGCTCCCGCAGGGCCTGGCGGAGGCGGGGGAGGTCGTCTGCGATGGGCTGCGGCAGCAGCTCGATCCTGCCGCTGCGCGTCTTCAGGGGCTGCGGGAGGCGGGACTGGAGCGGGCCGAGGTCGATGCCGTGCGGGTGCGCGAGCAGTTTCGTCAAGGTCAGGCCGTCCGGTCGTACGCCGAAGCCGTCGCCGTACGGGCCCAGGCGCAGCATCAGGTCGAGGCGGCGCTCGGGGCCGGTGTCGCCGTCGAGCGACTCGGCCAGCTCCTGCGGATCCCGGCCGTGGACCGGGGAGTGCGCTTCCTTGACGGACTTGCCGAGGGTCTGGTCGATGACCATGGCGTCCACGGCGGCGGGGTCGGCGCCGTGCATGCCGGTCGCGGCCAGGACGAGCCGGGCGAGGATCTCGGTCTCGGCCATCCTGCCCGGCTCCAGGGGGACCGCGGGGCGGTTGTAGCGGACCTGGTTGCGTACGGCGAGGGTGTTGAGGGCGAAGTCGTGGTGCGGGCTCTGCGAGGGCGGGGGCGGCGGCAGTACGACGTCGGCGTGGCGCGAGGTCTCGTTGAGGTAGGGGTCGACGCTGACCATGAAGTCGAGCGAGTCCAGCGCCTTGTCGAGCCGGTTGCCGTCGGGTGCGGAGAGGACGGGGTTGGCGGCGACCGCGATGAGGGCCCGGATCGGCTCGCCCTCCGCGGTCGCGGTGTCGATCTCCTCGGCGAGTGCCGAGAGCGGCAACTCACCCTTCGCCTCCGGGTGTTGACCGACCCGCGAGTGCCACCGGCCCAGCGCGAACCCGTGACTGGGCCCGGCCGGCCGGGGTGTCCTGTCGGTGGCCGCCTGTGGGAAGAGGGCGCCGCCCGGCCGGTCGAGGTTGCCGGTGAGGATGTCGAGGATGTCGACCAGCCAGCTGGCGAGGGTGCCGTGCGGGACCGTGCAGCTGCCGATGCGGCCGTAGACGGCGGCGGTGGGCGCTGCGGCGAGTTCCCGGGCGAGGGTGCGGATGGTGTCCGCGTCCACGTCGCAGGCCCCGGAGACGGCTTCGGGAGTGAAGTCCCGTACGGAGGCGGCCAGTTCATCGACGCCTACGACGTGTGGCGCCAACTCGCCCAGGTCTACGAGGTGTTCGTCGAAGAGCACGAAGGTCATCGCGGCGAGCAGCAGGGCGTCCGTACCCGGGCGGATCGCGATGTGCCGGTCGGCGAGCTTGGCCGTGCGGGTGCGGCGCGGGTCGATGACGGTGAGGGTGCCGCCGCGCGCCTTGAGGGCCTTGAGTTTGCCGGGGAAGTCGGGTGCGGTGCACAGACTCCCGTTGGACTCAAGGGGGTTGGCGCCGATGAGCAGGAGGTGGTCGGTGCGGTCGAGGTCGGGTACGGGGATCGCGTTGGCGTCGCCGTACAGCAGCCCGCTGGAGACGTGCTTGGGCATCTGGTCGACCGTGGAGGCACTGAAGATGCTGCGGGTGCCGAGGCCGGCGAGCAGGACGGTCGGGTAGAGCGCCCCGGCCACGGTGTGCACGTTCGGGTTCCCGAGGACGACCCCGACGGAGTTCGCCCCGTACCGCTCTACAGTGCCCCGGATCCCGGCGGCGACGGCGTCGAAGGCCTCCGCCCAGCTCGCCTCGCGCAGCTCGCCGTCGCGTCGGACGAGGGGGGTGCGCAGCCGGTCGGGGTCGCTGTCGAGGGCCCCGAAGGAGGCGCCCTTGGGGCAGATGAACCCCTGGCTGAAGACATCGTCACGGTCACCGCGGGCCCGGGTGACCCGGCCGCTCTCGATGGTGAGCGTGAGTCCACAGGTGGCCTCGCAGAGCGGGCACACGCGCAGGGCGGTACGGGAGTCGGTGGGGCTGGACACGGGTCCTCCCGGAGGGTGGCGGCAGCATCGACGCACGGCTGGAGACTGAGGCCGAGCATACCGACCGGTACGGATGGAGGGGAGGTCTTCAACCGGGTGAGGTCGGAAACCCGCGAGCCCGTTCGTCCGACGCCCGCGTGAATGCGGGTGCGTCAGTCCAGCACCCGCGCCAGATACGCCCGCAGCAGCTCCCGCATCTCCGCGATGATCCGCTCGTCGCCCTCCGGAGCGACCCGGAAGGCCAGGTGGATCAGGGTGTCGGCGGTCTCGACGGCGACCAGGAACGTACGGCGCAGGTCGTCGTCGGGTGCGCGGCCGATGACGTCGGCGAGGAGGGTGGTGAGGGTGTCGGCGACGCGGTGGTTGGGTTCGGCGTCGCGCTTGCCGACCGGGATCTGGTTGCCGAAGTCGACGAGGGAGAAACCGGGCGCGGTGCGCTTCATGGCCAGGTACTCGTCGAGCACTGCGTCCATGGCCTCGCGCCAGCCACCCCCGCTCAGCTCCCGCAGCCGCTCGGTGACACGCGCGATGAACCGCTCCAGGTTCCGCTGGGCGAGCGCGTCCGCCATGGCGCGCTTGTTGCCGAAGAAGCGGTAGACGGAGCCTATGGGGACGCCGGCGCGTATCGCCACCGCGCGGGTGCTCAGGGCGTCGTAGCCGACCTCGTCGAGGAGGTCGGCGCAGGCGTCGAGGATTCGGGTCAGCCGTTCGGCACTGCGCCGCTGTACGGGCGCACGACGTAGCGAGGTAGCTGGGGGCACGCCCTTCATCATGCCGTTCCCCGGCGGTCCGGTGAACCGTACCCCTGGCTTTCCGCCCTCTTGCGCCCGCGAACACCGAATCCTACGGTGAAGCATAGGAATGCGGGATCGGGAGTGAGGGAGCGAGGGAGCACCCATGAGCGGGGACGCGAGCGAGGGCATCGGCGGGGACACGGACGGCGACGCGCGGAAGGCCGCCGAAGGGCTGGACACCCTCTCCTGGCTCTCCGGTTTCGGCAATGAGCACAGCTCGGAAGCCGTCCCGGGCGCCCTGCCCGAGGGCCGCAACTCCCCGCAGCGCGCCCCTCTCGGCCTCTACGCCGAGCAGCTCAGCGGTACGGCGTTCACCGAGCCCCGCGCCCACAACCGCCGCTCCTGGCTGTACCGCATCCGCCCTTCGGCGGCGCATCCCCCGTTCGCGCCCGCCGACAACGGCCCGATCCGTACGGCACCCTTCACAGAATCCGTCCCGGATCCCAACCGGCTGCGCTGGGACCCGCTGCCCGAGCCCACGGCCGGGACGGACTTCCTGGCGGGCCTGTGGACCCTCGGCGGCAACGGCGACGCCACACAGCGCACCGGCATGGCCGTGCACCTCTATCACGCCGACTCCTCGATGCAGCGGGTGTTCAGCGACGCCGACGGTGAGCTGCTGATCGTCCCGGAGACCGGCGGACTGCTGCTGCGCACCGAGTTCGGCCTGCTGTACGTCGAACCGGGCCACGTTGCCCTCATCCCGCGCGGAGTGCGCTTCCGGGTGGAGCTGCTGGACGCCTCGGCCCGCGGTTACGTGTGCGAGAACTACGGCGCCCCCTTCCAGCTCCCCGACCTGGGCCCGATCGGCGCCAACGGCCTGGCGAACGCACGGGACTTCAGGGCACCGGTAGCCGCGTACGAGGACGTCGAGGGTCCGGTGGAGGTCGTCAACAAGTTCTGCGGCAACCTCTGGACGGCGGTCTACGACCACTCCCCGCTCGACGTCGTCGCCTGGCACGGCAACCATGTCCCGTACGCCTACGACCTGCGCCGCTTCAACGTCCTCGGCACGATCTCGTACGACCATCCGGACCCGTCGATCTTCACGGTGCTGACGTCCCCGTCGGACACCCCGGGCCTCGCGGGCGTCGACTTCGTCGTGTTCGCGCCGCGCTGGCTGGTGGGCGAGGACACCTTCCGGCCGCCGTACTTCCACCGGAACGTGATGAGCGAGTACATGGGCCTGATCGAGGGCGCGTACGACGCGAAGACGGCCGGAAAGGGGGGCTTCGTGCCGGGGGGCGGCTCGCTGCACAACATGATGTCCGCGCACGGACCCGACCGCGAGACCTTCGACCGGGCGAGCGCCGCCGAGCTGCGGCCCCAACGGATCGACGACGGGCTGGCGTTCATGTTCGAAACGCGCTGGCCGGTGACCCTGACGGCACAGGCTGCACGGGCGGAGCATCTGCAACCCGGGTACGACGACGTGTGGTCGGGCCTCCAGCGTCACTTCCGCCCGTTGCACTGAGCGTTGCCGACCGGTACGGATACCTCCGTGACCTCCTTCGCTCCGGATTCGATCGTCCTGAACCGCAAGCTGCCGCTCTGGTACCAGGTTTCGCAGTCCCTGCGCGCCTCGATCCTCGGCCGCTCGGCGCGGGACCCACTACGGCTGCCCACCGAGGAGCAGTTGGCGGGCCACTACGGCGTGAGCGTGCTGACCATGCGCCAGGCCCTGAAGGAGCTGGAGGACGAGGGGCTGATCAGCCGCCACCGCAGGCGCGGCACGTTCATCGAGCCGGACGCCCAACGAGGCGCTCCCGTAAGGCTGTTGGGCTCGGTCGACGCGATCGTGGCCCAGCAGTCCGGCATGACGACCGAACTCCTCGACCACGGCAGCACACCCGTGCCCGCCGAACTCGCCGAGTACTTCCCGGACTTGGTGGAGGTGGCCACGTACCACCGCCTGCGCGGCGACGAGGAGACCGGCGAACCGACCAACCACGCCCGCAACTACGTCCGTCCGGAACTCGCCGAGCGCATCGACCGCGACGATCTCCTCCGCTGGCCGATGACCAAGGTGCTGCGGGACTCGGTGGGCGCGGACATCGCCCGCATCACGGACACGGTCCAGGCCCGCCTCGCGGACCCGGAGACGGCCCGCCTCCTCAGGGTCCCCCTCCTCAGCCCGATCCTGCACTACACGGGCATCGCGTACGACGGAGACGGCCGGGTCCTGGACGTGGCCGTCATCCACTACCGGGGCGACCGCTTCTCCTTCACGGTGACCTTGGATGCGACCTAGGGGAGCCGGGCGTGGGGGCCGTCGTACGATGCCCAGCGTGCCGTACGACGACGATGCTCCGCTGCTCGCGGACCTCATGCCGTGGTCCGTCGCACCGCCACGGCTGGGCCGGGGGTGGCCGACGGCCCCCGACAACGCAACCCTCAAAGCCCGCTGGGACGCCCTGCTGAAGGCCGAAGGCCCGGACCGCGAGACCCTGTTCGAGCCGACGCGCTCACGCACCCCGCACTCGGCGGTCGCCCAACTGCCGGGCCGGCGGAGCGGCACGGAGAAGCTCGCCCGCGCCACGGGCCCCTGCGCGGAGCCCGTACGGGTCCTCCGAGCCCCCTTCGACGAGCAGTGGCTGATCCCGGACCACCGGCTGATCGACGCGGCCCGCCCGGAGTTGTGGCGAGTGGCGGACGAACGCCAGGTGTTCGTGGTCGAGGCACCGCCCTCTCCCCCGACCTCCGACGGCCCGCTGCTCCTGGCCTCACCCCTGCTGTCACTGATCCGCCCGGGTGGCCGGATCCGCCCCCTGTACCGACGCCCCGACGGCGCCGAACCCAACCTGGCCCCTGGCCTGACGTCCCACCTCACCGACCGCCTCGGCCACCACCCCGACCCGCTCGACATCCTCGCCTGGACCCTGGTCGCCGTACGCCCGGGCCTCTCCGTCCCCCTCACCGCCGACCCCGACCTCTGGTCCCAAGGCGTCGAGTTGGGCCGCCGGGTGCTGTGGCTGATGCGCCGGGACGGCGACCGCCCAAAGCTCCCCGGCGGCCGACGCCCGTACGTACGCGCCCCGTTGCCCTCCCGCCCGGTCACCGTCCACTACGACCGCGACGAGGAGACCCTCCAGGTCGACGACGGCCGCATCTCCCCGGTACCACCGGAGGCATGGGACTTCGAGGTGGGCGGGGTACGGGTGCTGGAGGAGTGGCTGGCGGTGCGGGTGGACGGTGCGGTCGAACCGGGGACGCTGGAGGCGATCCGGCCGACGACCTGGCCGCAGACCTGGACATCGGAACTGCTGGAGCTGATCACGGTACTGGCGCTTCTGGCGGAACTGCGCCCACAGCAGGCGCAGTTGACGGTGACGAACCCGATCACTGCGACGGAGCTACGGACGGCGGGCGTCCTCCCGGTACCTGACAGGGCGCGCCAACCGGCGTCGGTCCTGGACCACCAAGAAGAGGGCCCAGAAGGCCAGTTCACGCTGCTATGACCAGCCTGCTTTTAGGTCTTCAGGGGCGCGGGGAACTGCGCGAGCAACCACGACGGACCCGCACCCGACACACAACCCCTCACCCCCGCAACGAAAACCCATCCAACACCCGCAAAACCATCCGCTCGAACACAGCCTCCAGATCAATCGGCCCCGAGTCCTCCAAGAACGCCGCAGCCAACCTCGGATACCCCCCGCCAGCCACCTGCCCCCCGAGATAAGCGATCCGCATCGCACTCTCCTGCTCCTCCGACCAAGGCAAGGACCGAGCGCGCTCAGCGGTCGCCAACTCGTTGCCGACATACGTCGTCACCATGCCGTTGAGCATCGCGATCAGCTCGAACTTCGTGCCGTACGTCCCCTCGAACGGGTCGAGACAGGTCAGGCAGTGTTCGAGATAGCGCAGGGCATTGGGACTGAAGCCGTACACCGGGGACATCAGGCGCGGCAGCCAAGGATGCCGAAGCATCAACTCACGCGTCTGGTGCGCGACCCGCACCATCTCCGCCCGCCAGTCCCCCGACGGCTCCCACAACTCGTGCTCGCCACTGATCGCGTCAACCATCAGCTCGTACAGGTCCTCCTTGCGGGGGACGTAGTTGTAGAGCGACATCGTGCCGCAGCCCAGCTCGGCCGCGACGCGCCGCATCGAGGCCGCGTCGAGCCCCTCCGCGTCCGCGATCCGCACCGCGGCGGCCGCGATGTCGGCGCGGCTGTACGCGGCCTTGGGGCCACGGCCCGCACGTTCGGGACGCGCCCAGATCACTTCGGGTACGGCGGCTCGGCCGGCCATTGATCATCACCTCGACCACCCATCGTAGTTACGTACGGCGTACGTAGTGCGCTATGGTCACTCCATGACTACTACGTACGCTGTACTTAGTGAAGGGTTGGAGAAGTCCTTCGGGAAGGTCCATGCCGTACGCGGGCTGGACCTGGCCGTGGCCAAGGGCTCCGTGTGCGGGCTGCTGGGGCCGAACGGCGCGGGCAAGACCACGGTCGTACGCCTGCTCACCACACTCCTGCGGCCCGACGCGGGGTCGGCGCGGGTCGCGGGCCACGACCTCGTACGGGACGCTGCTGCCGTACGGCGCCGGATCGGCGTCACCGGGCAGTACGCGTCGGTCGACGGGGACCTCACCGGCCGCGAGAACCTGCGGATGTTCGCCCGGCTGCACCGGGTCAGGGGGCCGGCGGCGCGCGCGGACGAGCTGCTCGACCGCTTCGGGCTGGCCGAGGCCGCCGACCGGCCCGCGTCCACCTACTCGGGCGGGATGCGCCGCCGCCTCGACCTCGCGGCGGGCCTGGTCGAGCGGCCCGAGGTGCTGTTCCTGGACGAGCCGACGACGGGGCTCGACCCGGCGGCCCGCAACCAGATCTGGGCGGCGGTACGGGGTCTGCGGGACGAGGGAACAACCGTCCTCCTCACCACTCAGTACCTGGAGGAGGCCGACCAACTCGCCGACGAGATCGCCCTCCTGGAGCACGGCCGGGTCGCGCAGTCCGGGACGCCCGCCCAACTCAAGGCGCTCATGGGGTCGTACGCCGAGGTCGTGGTCGCCGATGCGGACGCGCTGCTCGGGGCGGCCGCAGTTCTCGACCAACTCACCGGTTCCGAGCCGGTGTTGGACCGGGACCGGCTCACCGTCGGGGCGGTCACCACCGATCCGACGGTCACGCTGCCGCGGCTGGTGCGTGAACTGGACGCGGCGGGCGTGGCGTTGCTCGACGCGAGCCTGCGTCCGCCGACCCTCGACGATGTGTTTCTCCGGCTGACGGAGCGCAAGGAGGTGGCGGCATGAGCACGTCGACGTCCGCGACCTCCATGGCCTCTGCCCTGGCGTACGACGGCACGGCGATGCTGGGCCGGCATCTGCGTCGGCTGCGGCACAACCCTGGACTGCTGGTCCTCACCCAGTCCATGCCGATCACGATGCTGCTGTTCTTCGGGTACGTGCTCGGCAGCGCCCTCGCGATGCCCGGGGAGGAGTACCGGGCCTTCCTGGTCCCGGGGCTGCTGGTCGCGACCGCCGCCAACGGCATCATGACCGGGATGTTCCAGGCCGCCCAGGACACCCACCGGGGCGTGACCGACCGGCTCCGTACGCTGCCCATCAGCCGGGCCGCCGTGCCCCTCGGGCAGGCACTCGCGGACCTCGTGGTCACCGCTGCGGGGACCGTGCCGGTGCTGCTCGTCGGGCTCGCGGTGGGGTGGCGGGTCGAGGGGTCGGCCCTGCGGGCGGCGGGGGCGGTGGGGCTGTTGCTGCTGTTCCGGTTCGCTACGACGTGGATCGGGATCTATCTGGGGCTGTTGTCGCGGAGTGAGGAGGCGGCGGGCCAGTTGGGGGGCGCGACTTTCGTCCTGCCGCTGCTGTCGAACGCGTACATCCCGACGGCCGGATTGCCGGGTTGGCTGCGAACACTGGCCGATTGGAACCCGATCAGCGCGGTGACCACAGCACTGCGCACCCTGTTCGGCAACGCACCGACCCCGACGGACGGCGCGTGGCCCGTCACGCACCCCGTCGCGGGGTCGCTGGCGTGGTGCGTGCTCCTGATCGCGGTGTTCTTGCCGCTGGCGGTGCGACGGTACGCGGAGGGCGAGGGGTAGGAAGTTTCTTCGCCCCCGCCGCCCCTACCCGTCCCATCCCTGGGGGCTCCGCCCCCAGACCCCCCTTTGTCCTCAAACGCCGGACGGGCTGGAATGCCCAGGCTCGTGCTGAAGTGTGGTGGGGGTGGGTGGGCGGGAAAAAGGGTGGGCTGAGCACAGTTGCCCTCGAACACCGGCCGGGGCTTGCTTTTTAGCCCGTCCGGCGTTTGAGGACGAGGCCGTTCAGGCCGACAGCGGGGGTCTGGGGGCGGCAGCCCCCAGGGATGGGAACGGGTAGGGGCGGCGGGGGCGGAGAAAGACCGGCATGATCGGCCGCATGGAACCCCTCCCCCTCACCGGCCTCACAGTCGTCGCCCTCGAACAAGCCGTAGCCGCCCCCTTCGCCACCCGCCAACTCGCCGACCTCGGCGCCCGCGTCATCAAGATCGAGCGCGTCGACGGCGGCGACTTCGCGCGCGGATACGACACCACCGCCCACGGCCTCGCCTCGCACTTCGTGTGGTGCAACCGGGGGAAGGAGTCCCTCGCCCTCGATGTGAAGGATCCGCGTGGGCTTGACGTCGTACGGCGGCTCCTCACCGGCACCGACGTGTTCGTGCAGAACCTCGCCCAGGGCGCCGCCGCCCGGCTCGGACTGGACGCGGCCACGCTCTGCGCCGCGCACCCCCGCCTCGTCGCCGTGGACATCTCGGGATACGGGGCGTCAGGACCGTACGCGGGCAAGCGGGCGTACGACATGCTCGTGCAGTGCGAGGCGGGGCTGGTGTCGGTGACCGGGACGCCGGAGCAGCCGGTGAAGGCGGGGATCCCGGCGGCGGACATCGCGGCCGGGATGTACGCGTTCTCGGGGGTGCTGGCGGCTCTTGTGCGGCGGGGCACCACCGGGCGGGGCGGGCCGGTGGAGGTGTCGATGTTCGACGCGCTCGCCGAGTGGATGGGGCATCCCCTCCATCACGCGATGCACGACGGCACGCCCCCGGCACGTACCGGCCTCGCGCACGCCGTCATCGCACCCTACGACGCCTACCCCACGGCCGACGGCGGGCGCGTGCTGCTGTCCGTGCAGAACGATCGTGAGTGGCGGCGGCTCGCCGAACAGGTGCTGGGGCGACCCGAGTTGGGGACCGATCCGGAGTTCGCGACGAACGCGGCTCGGGTCCGGAACCGGGAGCGGACCGATGCCCACGTGGCCGCGGCACTGGGCTCGCTGGGGGTCGATGACGCCGTCGCGCGGCTGGAGGGTGCCGGGATCGCGTGCGCGCGGCTGAGGAACGTACAGGAAGTGGCGGACCATCCGCAGTTCGCGGCCCGGGACCGGTGGCGGGAAGTGGGTTCGCCGGTGGGGCCGTTGCGCGCGCTGCTGCCCCCGATCACCCTGCCGGGCGGGGACGAGGCGCGGATGGGTGATGTGCCCGCGCTCGGCGAGCACACCGAGGCGCTGCTGCGTGCCGTGGGGATGACGGGCGAGGAGATCGCAGCACTGCGCCGGGACGGTGTGGCCGCCTGAGCGCGGACCTGGAACAACCGGACGGTGGGCGGTGAACGGTGATACCGGACCGGCGTGGGGACGCCGGGCGGTCCGGTCAGCGCCCGCCGAACAGGGTGCGGCTCAGGCGGCGCAGCGGGGCGAAGAGCGAGAGTCGGCTCACACGTGTGCCGAGGTCACTGCGCTGCTTCACGGTGTCCCGTGCGGTCAGTTCACGCATCAGCGAGGTCGCCTCCGCCGTCTCGCGCTGAGGGACGGCGGGTCCCGACAGCACCGAGAGATGGCGGTCGAGGCGCGCCTTGGTCGCACTGCTCCCGCACGTGATCGCAGGGACGCGTGCCCTGCTGTGCATCGTTATCTGTTCCATGTCACTCCCCACCCGTACGAGTCCACCCGGCCCGGGCAGGTTAACCCTATCGCTCCCTCGGGGCATGCGTGTATCGCGGTCACAGGATTCACCTTCCCCACAAGGGTGTTGACGATTACTCTCCGAATCCAACCGATTCCAGGGCGAGTTGGACAACTGGTGCGCTGGTGGGCTGCTCTGAGCCCCCGTCGGGTTCCACGGTCACAGCGAGTGATGTGGCCGTCTTGTCGAGACCGGTCGCGACCAAGGGCGTGTCGCCCTTGAAGAGTCCCAGGGAGCGCGGTTGCACATCAGGGCGCATGAGCCACAGTTGGCGCACGCGGTCGCTCGGCAGCTCCCCGTACCCACTGAGGGTCACCACCGCGCGCCCCTCGGAGGCGGAGGCGATGGCGGTGATTCCCTGCCCCTTGGCGTCCCGTCCGGAGGTCGCCCGCGCGTCGGGAGCGGCCAGAACGTCGGCAATCTCACGTGCCTGGGCCTGCGCGGCGTCCAACTTGTCCTGGGTCTGCGTGTTCTGAACGGCGAACAGCGCGGCGACGACAAGAGCGGCCGCCGCCGTGACGGTGGCGAACGGGGCGAACATGGGGCGCATGCGGGGCGCACGGCGCACGGGCGGCGGTTCGGTGCCCCACACATGCGCCGGCAGCTGATGGCTCTTGCGGCGGGGCGCGTCGGCGGCGCGGCCGGGGGCGTACGACGGGGACTGGCCCGGCGAGTACCCGGGGGACTCCTGCGGAGTCGCGCGTACGGCGGACAGGACCCGGTCGCGCATGGCGAACGGGGGCTGCGCGGCCGTGGACCAGGCCAGCCGGACCGCGTCCTCGGACAGCAGGCGCACCTCGGCGGTGCAGGCGTCGCAGCGGTCGAGGTGCTTCTCGAAGCGGCGCCGCTCGTCGCCCTCCAGGGCGTCGAGGGCGTAGGGGGCGGCGAGGGAATGGAGATCCTCGCGGCGGAACAGTCTGCCGAGCACGCTCATGCGACACCTCCCAGGCATTCGCGCAGCCGGGTCAGTCCGTCGCGCATCCTTGTCTTCACCGTGCCCAGTGGGAGCGAGAGCCGCTCCGCCACTTCACGGTACGTGTAGCCCTCGTAGTAGGCGAGGGTGACCGACTGGCGTTGCAGGGTGGTCAGCCGGTCCAGGCAGCGGCGCACCCATTCGCGCTCCATGCCGGCCTCGACCTCCTCGGCCACGTGGTCGAAGGCGGGACGGTGGGATCGCTGGGCCTCTCGCTGCTCGCGCTCACCGGCCGCGCGGGCGCTGCGCACCCGGTCGACGGCCCGACGGTGGGCGAGCGTGAGTATCCAGGACAGGGCGCTGCCCTTCCTGGGGTCGAACCGGGGGGCGGAGCGCCAGAGTTCGAGCAGGACCTCCTGGGACACCTCCTCCGACTGTGCCGGGTCCCGCACCACGCGCCTGACCAAACCGAACACCGGTCCGGACACGATCCCGTACAGCTCTTCGAAAGCCTTCTGGTCGCCCCCGGCCACGAGTACCAGAAGCTCGTCCGCTCCCACCCGCGTCCCCTCTCTATGGCCGCACACGGCCCCTCCCCGCTCCATCACGCTTGTCACCGTCACCTTAGGCATTCGAAGCGAACAGCCTTCCGGATGGGTACGGATCAACTGCCGTCGAAGTGCGGGTCGGTGACCTTCGAACATCCTCGAGGCGCCCTCCAAACGTCGCCGGAAAGTTCTTCAAGAAAGTTTTCAGGTTCGACCAATCCGCATCCGGGAGGGCTCCGAATCCCCGTCGTCAGGCAAGTTGGCACGGTGAGGACGGACGGCATGACGACAACCATCTCCAAGGGTGGCGCGCGACGCAGGAGTATCGCGACCCTCATTTGTGGTGCGCTGGCCGCCGGTGGGCTCGCAGCCGCCGGCGTCACCGCGCTCGTACCGGGTACGGCTTCTGCCTCCAGCCACCGCGAGGCACCGCTCATCTCGGGGACACCGCAGTACGACAACACGGACGTGTACGCGTTCGTGAGCCCGGACAAGCCCGACACGACGACGATCGTCGCGAACTGGATCCCGTTCGAGGAGCCCGCCGGCGGACCGAACTTCTACCAGTTCGCCGAGGACGCCCAGTACGACATCCACATCGACAACAACGGCGACGCGCAGGGCGAGATCCTGTTCCGCTACACCTTCAAGACGCACGTCAAGAACAAGAAGACGTTCCTGTACAACACCGGCGCGGTGGAGAGCCTTGACGACAAGGACCTCAACATCACGCAGACGTACGACATCGAGATGATCAAGCTCAAGAACCAGTACGTCGAGTCGAAGACGAAGATCGCCGACGACGTGCCGGTCGCCCCGTCCAACGTGGGCAAGGCGTCGATGCCGGACTACAAGAAGCTGCGCGACCAGGCCATCCACAAGCTGACGAACGGTTCGACGACGTTCGCCGGGCAGGCCGACGACCCGTTCTTCCTGGACCTGCGCGTCTTCGACCTGCTGTACGGCGGGAACCTCTCCGAGGTCGGCAACGACACGCTCAAGGGCTACAACGTCAACTCCATCGCGCTTCAGGTGCCTACGCACATGATCGTGGAGTCGTCGAAGCAGCCGATCGTCGGCATCTGGTCGACGACCCAGCGCGAGAACGCCAAGGGCCAGTACAAGCAGGTCTCGCGGCTCGGTATGCCGCTGGTGAACGAGGTCGTCAACCCGATCAAGGACAAGGACAAGTTCAACGCGTCCTCGCCGTGGGACGACGCCCAGTTCCTGAAGAACGTGACCAACCCCGAGCTGCCGAAGCTCATCGAGGCGATCTACAAGATCCCGGCGCCCGACGAGCCGCGCAACGACCTGGTCGACGTGTTCCTCAAGGGTGTCGAGGGCCTCAACCAGCCGCCGCACGTGACTCCGGCCGAGGAACTGCGTCTCAACACCTCGATCGCCCCGGCCAAGAGCCCCAAGCGGCTCGGTGTCCTCGACGGTGACAACGCGGGCTTCCCGAACGGCCGCCGTCTGACGGACGACGTGATCGACGCCTCGCTCCAGGTCGTCGAGGGTGAACTGCTCGGCGCGAAGAACGACTTGGGCGACGCGGTCGACAAGAACGACAAGAAGTTCGAGAACTACTTCCCGTACGTCGCTCTGCCGACCGAGGGTTCGCGCGGTCCCCTCGCCAAGGGCACCGACGGCACGAACGACGTCCGCAGCCAGCTCGGCGACGCGCTCCAGCCGGCGGGTACCTCCGGTGGCACCGACACGATGCTGATAGCCGGTTCCGCGGCGGCCGGTGCGGCCGGGTTCCTGCTGATCACGGCCGGCGTGGTCTGGTGGCGTCGGAACATGGGCAACCGGGCGTACTGACCGCTCCGCTCCCACCCCCAACTGGCGCGGCCCGCTCGTATCCATCCCCCACGGCGCGGGCCGCGCCGCACGGCACCAAAGCGGTTGATCCGCCGGTCAACCGCCTGAACGACCTGAGGAGAGGGCATGCCCCCGCGTACGAACGACAACGCACCGGCCCCCGGCGGCTCGGGCGGAACGGACGCAGCCGCACCGGGCAGCGCCCCGTCGGCCGACGCTCCCGCGGGGGCCACCGAGCAGGACTCCCACGACCTCTCCGTGGATCTCTCCGTGTCCGGCGCCGGTCAGGAGACCCCGTCGGCCGACGCCGCTCCGGAGACCGGCCCTGGCGGAACGGCCGCGGCCGGGACGGACACAGAGCGTCCGCGCGCACTGCGTGCCGTGCCTGACCCCGAGCAGGACAGCTCCGAGCAGGACTCCGAAGACCTCTCCGCTTCCGGCACCGGCCAGGAAGCCCCGGCGGCCGAAGTCGCGCCGGAGATCCTTCAGGCGCCGGAAGCCGAAGTCGCGCACAGCGCCGGTGAAGCGCCCGTTGCCACCGGCTCCGAAACCTCGCCCGAGGGCGTGGGCGCCGGGGCGGCCGGGCACGAGCCGGGCGTCTCCGCCGACCAGGCCTCCCCCGTTTCGTCTCCCCTCGCCCCCGGCACCGAGGCCACTGCCTCCGACTCCACCGGCGACACCGAGACCGCCCCCTCCCCCTCCGACGAGCGCGTCGCCGCCGTGCGACGGGTCGGGGAGGCGTCTCGGCGCTGGCGGGCCTTGCAACTCGGGGCCTGTGCTGCCGCGTTGGCGGTGGCGTTCACCGCTGGGGCCGTGGTGCTGGGGGCCGTTCGGGACGGGGGCGCGACCGCCTCCGTGTCGTCGGCGCCTGCGGCGATGTCGCCCGCGCTGCTCGCCAGTGGGGATCTCGACGCGAGCATCGCCTCGCTTCAGGCCCATCTCCGCAGCCAGCCCAAGGACTTCGGGAGCTGGGCCACTCTCGGGCTCGCCTATGTCGAGCAGGCCCGGACGAAGGGTGACCCCTCCCGGTATCCGCAGGCCCAGCAGGCGCTGGCGCGCTCCCTCGAGCTGCGGCCCGACAACGACTCCGCTCTCGCCGGGCGTGCTGCCCTCGCCGCCGCCCGCCATGACTTTCCCGGTGCGCTGAAGTACGCGGACCAGGCTCTCGAGCAGAACCCGTACAGCGAGCGCGCCCTGTCCACCCGTATCGACGCCCTGGTCGAACTCGGGCGCTACGACGAGGCGTCGAAGGCCGCCGACGAGGCCGACGACAAGCGGCCCGGGGTGCCTGTCTTCACGCGGTACGCGTACGTGCGTGAGCTGCGCGGCGATGTCGCCACCGCGCGGCGCGTGCTCGAGCGGGCGCTCGGCTCCGCCACCTCTCGCGGGGACGTCGCCTACGTGGCCACCGCGCTCGGGCAACTCGCCTGGAACCAGGGCGAGTACACGTCCGCCCTGGAGTACTACGCTCGCGCCCTCGCCGCCGACGACGCCTATCTGCCCGCCCTCGAAGGGCGGTCCCGCGCGCAGTTCGCGGACGGCGACCTGGCCGGGGCCGTCAAGGGCATGGAGGAACTCGTCTCCCGCTATCCGCTGCCCGGTCCGCTCGTCGAACTCGGTGAGCTGTACGAAGTCCGGGGCGGCGACGGCGACTTGGCGAAGGCCCGCGACCAGTACGCGCTCGTGAACGCCTGGACGGCCATCGCCCGCGCCAACGGCGTCAACGCCGACCTGGACACCGCGCTCGCGGCAGCCGACCACGGCGACAAGAAGTCGGCGCTGCGCGCGGCCCGCGCCGAGTGGGACCGCCGCGAGACCGTGCACACGGCCGACGCCCTTGCGTGGGCGCTGCACGTCAACGGCCAGGACGAGGAAGCGCTCCCGTACGCCCGCCGCGCCACCGCGACCGGCTACCGCAACGCCTCCTTCCTCTACCACCGCGGCATCATCGAGCAGGCCACGGGCAACGCGAAGGAAGCCCGCGCCTCGCTCTCCGCCGCCCTCGAACTCAACCCCGGTTTCTCCCCGTTGGGCGCCCAGAAGGCCCGTACGGCTCTCAAGTCCCTGGAGGCGGCGAAGTGATGTCCCGTCGTGTGGTCGCCGCCGGCGCGGCCGTGTTCGCGGGCGCCTGTGCGCTCGTCCTGGTTCCCGCCGGGGCCGCCAGCGCGCATCCCCTCGGCAACTTCACCGTCAACCGGTACGACGGTCTCGTCGTCGCCCCGGGACAGCTCCGCGTCGCTCACGTCGAGGACCTCGCGGAGATCCCGGCGACCCAGGCCAAGCCCGACATCGAGAAGCTGGGGCTGACTGGTTGGGCGGGGCAGCGGTGCGCCACCGCCGCACAGGGCAGCAAGGTGACCGTCGCCGGGCAGGCCGTCACGCTCTCCGTCGGCGGCGCCAAGGCGAGCGTGCGGCCCGGTCAGGCAGGCCTCGACACCCTGCGCGTCGAGTGCGAGCTGACCGCCGCCCTCCCCGAGGTCGCCGAAGGGGACTCCGTCTCCCTCGGTTTCCACAGCGCGGGCACCGAGTCCGGGCCCGGCTGGCGGGAGATCACCGCGCGCGGCGACCGGATGACTCTCGCCGAGTCCGACGTACCGGAGAAGTCGCTCTCCGGTGAACTGACCAGCTATCCACAGGAGTTGCTCTCCTCCCCGGCCGACACCGCGACGGCCGCCCTCCAGGTGAGTCCGGGCGGCCCGGCGCTCTCCGAGAGCGGCGAGAACGACGCCCCGGCCTCCTCCGTACTGCCGCGCGGCGCCGACCGCTGGACCCGTGCGCTGGACAACCTCGTGGCCCGGCACGACCTCACGATCGGCTTCGCCGCGCTGGCCCTGGTCATCGCGGTCTTCCTCGGCGCGATGCACGCGCTCGCCCCGGGCCACGGCAAGACCCTCATGGCGGCCACGGCAGCCGCCCGGGGCGGCCGGGCCCGCCTGCGCGACGTCATGCCGCTGGCCGCCTCGGTGACGGTCACCCACACCCTCGGCGTGGTCGGCCTGGGCCTGCTGGTGACGGCCGGTTCGGCGGCGGCGCCCTCGGTGATCGCCTGGCTGGGCGTGGCGAGCGGTGTCCTCGTGACGGGCGCGGGCCTGACCCTCCTGCGCCGGGCCTGGCGCCACCGCGCCCACGAACGCGCGCACCACCAGTCCCGGACCCAGTCCCATCCGCACCCCCATCCCCATCCCCATCCCCACCCGCACGACCACTCCTCCGACCACGATCACGATCACGGCGATTCGCACGACCACGACCACGAGCACCCCCACAGCCACACCCACGCCGCCGACAAGGCGCCGGAGCGCGAACTGGTCCTCGCCCACGCGGCGCACGCACACCCGCACACGGACACGGACACGGACACGGACACCACTCCCGTACGCGCCCACGCACACGCCGCCACCCCCGCACACGTGCACGACCACGAGCACCCCCACGACCATCACCACGATCACGATCACGACCATGAGCACCCCCACACGCACGACGACCCCAAGCACAAGCACTCCGCCACCACCCTCGAACACACCCACGGCGGCTTCACCCACACGCACGCCGTCGCGCCGACCGTGCGCGGCACGATCCTGCTCGGGTTCGCCGGTGGGCTGGTGCCGAGTCCGTCCGCCGTGGTCGTCCTGGTGGGCGCCGCCGCGCTGGGGAAGGCCTGGTTCGGGTTCCTGCTCGTGCTGGCGTACGGCGTCGGGCTCGCGCTCACCCTCACGGGGGCCGGGTTCCTCGTCGTGAAGCTGGGCAGCGGGGCCAACCGGCTGCTTGACCGGCGTCCGGGGCTGGCCGGTGGTCCGGTGGTCGCGCTGCTGCGGCGTACCGCGCCGCTGGGATCCGCGCTCCTCATCGTGGCGCTGGGGGCCGGATTGGTGCTCAAGGGGGCGGCAGCCGCGATCGGCTGAGCTACTTTTGGGAAGAAATCAGGCGGTGTGCGGAAAACCGGCGTGCGGTATAGACGTGCGGTGAGACCGATTCCAGTGAACGCGCTGCTGCGATGGGGGGACGTCCGTGTCCGTAGAACCGGGCAGTGAACGTGTGATCGCGGGACGCTACCGGCTGCTCTCGCCGCTCGGCGAGGGCGGCATGGGCACGGTGTGGCGGGCCCGGGACGAGGTGCTGCACCGCGAGGTCGCCGTCAAGGAGGTGCGCGCGCCCGCCGGACTCCTGACCTCCGACGTCGAACGGATGTACGCCCGGCTGGAGCGCGAGGCGTGGGCCGCCGCCCGGGTCTCGAACCGCAACGTCGTGACGGTGTACGACGTGGCGACCGACGACGGCCGGCCCTGGATCGTCATGGAGCTGATCCGAGGGGTCTCGCTCGCCGACCAGCTGGACGCCGAGGGACCGCTCTCCCCGCAGCGGGCGGCCCACATCGGCGCCGAGGTGCTGGCCGCGCTGCGGGCCGCGCACGAGGCCGGGGTGCTGCACCGGGACGTGAAGCCGGGCAACGTCCTGCTGTCCAACGACGGCCGGGTCGTGCTCACCGACTTCGGGATCGCGACCGTCGAGGGAAGTTCGGCGCTCACCATGACCGGCGAGGTCATCGGTTCGCCCGAATTCCTCGCCCCCGAACGGGCGTTGGGGCGCACCCCCGGCCCCGAGTCCGACCTGTGGTCGCTGGGCGTGCTGCTGTACGCGGCGGTCGAGGGCAACTCCCCCTTCCGGCAGAACACCCCGCTGAGCACCCTGCGCGCCATCGTGGACGAGGAGTTGCCGCCGCCGCTGCGGGCGGGGCCGTTGACCCCCGTCATCGAGGGGCTGCTGCGCAAGGATCCGGCCGAACGTCTGGGCGCCGAGCAGGCCGAGCACGATCTGCGGATCATCGGGGCTGGGGGTACCCCCTCTGGGGGAGGGAGCCTGCGTGCGGATGCCGGTCCGACGGCTCCGTACACGCCGACGATCGCGGGCCTCCCGCAGCAGCCGCCGGCTCAGCCTCCCACGCCTCCGCAGCCGACTCCCGTGTCCACGACGGCGGGCCAGTTCGGCCCCCCGCCCCCGGACACCCGGCCCACCACCCGCTCCGCCGAACCGGACCGCAACCGCCGCGCGGCCGTCGTCCTGGTCGCGGGCCTCGTCGCCGTCGCGCTGGCGGTGGCCGGACTGACGTACGCGCTGCTGAACGGCAACGACGGCGGCGAGGACGACAACGGTGCCGGGACCAGCACGCAGCAGAGCAACGGCGGTACGGGCGAGGCGAGTTCGCCGAAGAACAGCCCCAGTGACTCCGGCAACGAGGAGACGAGCGAGTCGCCGAGCGGCGACGACGGCGGTACGACCTCGAAGCCGGCGCAGACCGTCGAGGTCGATGTGGTCGGGTCGGACACCGAGTACTCGGGGACCTGTCCGCCGCCCCAGTCCGAGGCGCCCGGGTTCACGGCGACCTTCACCGTGGGGAGCGTACCCACGAAGGTCTCCTACCGCTGGGTGACGGAGACGGGTGAGGCGCCGGAGCAGGGCTGGCGGACGCTGTCGTTCCCGTCGGGGGGCGGGAAGACCAAGCAGAACAAGGTCTTCGTGACCACGTACGACGAGAGCGGGACGATCAAGAACGCGATCGGCGTGGAGGTCCGCGACCCGGTGGGCGTGAAGTCCAACACCGTGCCGTTCACGGTGACCTGTGAGACGGAGACCCCGACGGACGGGGCCTCCACTCCCACAGCTACGCCCTGAAAGGACGTCAGCCGGTCTGTCAGGCGTTGCTGGTGAGCACCGGCAGATAGCCGCCCGACTGGCCGGCGGCCGTCGGGTGGTACGACTCGCCGATGTTGAGCAGGTTGAGGCTGTGCAGCCATGAGCTGCCGGAGCAGATCTCGTGACCGGTGAAGGCCGTCTTGACGTCACCGTAGGTGAAGCCGTGGTCGGCGGCCCGTTTGGCGAGGGCGCTATTCAGGTAGTCGGCGGCGCCGTTGATCGCGGACCGCTTGGCCTCGGACAGGCCGAGGCAGGTCTGGCCGAGCCTGTAGAAGCGGGGGTAGCCCAGGACGACGACGCGGGCGGCGGGCGCCCGGGAGCTGATGGCGTTGTACACGGTGTCGAGCTGACCGGGGAGGGTCGAGTCGACGTACGCCTTCGCGGTGTTGATGCGGGCGACGCAGGAGCTGTCGGACTGGAGCACACAGGTCGTCATGACGTCGGCGAAGCCCGCGTCGTTGCCGCCGACGCTGATCGAGACGAGGCCGGTGGAGGAGCTGAGCGGGGTCAGCTGACTCGCCAGAACATCACCCGTTCGGGCGCCCGAACAGGCCGTGAAGTTGAAGCTGGAGGGCGAGTGGGCGGCGGCCCAGAGGTACGGGTACGCCTTCGTGCTGCGCTTGCAGTTGCCGCTGGAGCTGATGTAGCTGCCGGCGCCTACGCCCGAGGAATAGGAGTCTCCGAGGGCCACATACCCGGTGGCGGCGGCGAGTTGGGATGCCTGCGCCGACGTCGCCCCGGTGAGGGCCAGGCCGGCGGCGAGGAGGAGCGAGGTCACGTATGCCGTAATTCGGGAACGTCTCATGGAACCTCCCTTTAGCAGGATCTCTGCCACAACGTTCGTACCAACTACGCGTGTTGATTGGAAGTGTTCATGCCAATACTTACCCGCCCACATCAACCCCGATCCCCCGCGTTCACATTTCGTTGGATTGCGTGTGTATGACATGCGCGTGACAAGAGTCCGAACCTCTTGAGCAACTCCCGTACATGACCGAGTCTTTACTTCGGCCCGGACGGAACGCGACGCTCCGGGCTGTGCCCGCACTCGCGCGCACCCCCCACAGACGCGCCCCCACCCAGGCGCGTGCTGCCTAAGAGGAGGACTCCCTCGTAATGGCACAAATGCGTAGCAAGAAGCTCAGGACCGCCGCGACCACCGTCGTGGCAGCCGCCGCTCTCGTCGGCGGATTCACCGCGCTCCCCGCCCAGGCCGCCCCGGCACCCGCCGAGGGCAAGGTGCTGGCCGCCGGCTCCCCCACGGCCATCAAGGACAGCTACATCGTCACGCTCAAGAAGACGACCGGCCTCAAGGCCGCGTCGAGCGCCGGCAAGAGTCTCATCAGTGAATACGGCGGCACGGTGAAGAAGACGTTCAGCACCGCGCTGAACGGCTACTCCGCGACCCTGTCCGCCACCGAGGCCCGCAGACTCGCCGCCGACCCGTCGGTGGCCTCCGTCGAGCAGAACCAGACGGTGCACCTGGACGCCACGCAGACCAGCGCCCCCTGGGGCCTGGACCGCATCGACCAGGCGGCGCTGCCGCTGTCCGGCACCTACACCTACCCGGACACGGCCGGCGCGGGCGTGACCGCGTACGTCATCGACACCGGCGTACGCATCACGCACACGCAGATCAGCGGCCGGGCCGCCAACGGCTACGACGCCGTGGACGGCGACACCGTCGCGCAGGACGGCAACGGCCACGGCACGCATGTGGCGACCACCATCGCGGGCTCGACCTACGGTGTCGCCAAGGCGGCGAAGATCGTGGCGGTCCGTGTGCTCAACAACAGCGGTTCCGGCACCACGGCCGGTGTCGTCGCGGGCATCGACTGGGTGACCGCGAACCACAGCGGCCCCTCCGTCGCCAACATGTCGCTCGGCGGCTCCGCCTCCACGGCCCTGGACACGGCTGTCGCCAACTCCATAGCCAGCGGCGTCACCTACGCGGTCGCGGCGGGCAACAGCAGCGCCAACGCCTCCTCGTACTCCCCCGCCCGGGTCGCCGCCGCGATCACGGTCGGCGCCACCACCAGCACGGACGCCAAGGCGAGCTACTCGAACTACGGCTCGACCCTGGACATCTTCGCCCCCGGCTCCTCCATCGTCGCGGGCTACAACACCAGCGACACGGCGACGGCCACGCTCTCGGGTACGTCGATGGCCACCCCGCACGTCGCGGGCGCGGTCGCCGTCTACCTCGCGGGCCACACCTCGGCCACCCCGGCCCAGGTCGCCACGGCGCTGACGGGCGGCGCCACCACCGGCGTGGTCACCAGCGCCGGCACCGGCTCGCCGAACCGTCTGCTGAAGCTCGTCTCGTAACACCCGTCCCACAGCGGTAACCCGCTCCATCCGAACGGCAGTTCCCCGGAGGCAGCCGGCGCCTCCGGGGAACTTGTCCGTTCACCCATTCGTTCCCCTCCGGGGAACATCGCGCATGCCTCTGGGCAATGTGACGTGCTGGTTGCGCATCTTGACTCGCCCGTCGCGCTGCGCGACATTGAAGCCCGGCATCCGGCGCGTCGGGGGGCAAAGTCGCCAATGCAGACCATACGTATCAAGCCACCTTCATCCGACAGCGGACCGGGGGACGGTGAGCCGCCACCGCAGGGGCTCGTGAAGGACCTGTTCCCGCTGCTCGCGGGCGTGGCCGTGGCCGTCGCGGCCGTCGGCGCGGGCCTCGCGCTGACCGACACCGCCTCACCGCTGCGCGGCCCGTTCACGCTGTTCTTCCTCCTCGCCGCACCGGCGGTCGCCGTGGGCGCCGCGCTGCGCGGACTGGAGCCGTTCGGCCGGATCGTGACGTCGGTCGCGGCGGCGGTCGCACTCGATCTCCTGGTCGCCCAGGGCATGCTGGCGACGCATCAATGGTCGGTCCGCGGCGGGGTCGTCGCCGTGACCGTGATCAGCTCGCTCATCCTCCTGCTGGTTCTGGTACGGCGGCACCGCGGCCGTACGGCGAGAAGACGGACCTCCTGACGTGGCTGGTGACGTGGCTCGAAACCTGACCTCCGACGTGACCCTCACCGTGTACAGACCCGGCGAACTGACCGCCGCCGACCGGGCCGCCTGGACGGCGTTGCAGGCCAAGGCCCATCTGCACGGCTCGCCCGAACTCGCGAACCCCTTCCTGTCCCCGGAGTTCACGCTCGCGGTCGGCCGCTGTAGACGCGGCGTACGTATCGCGGTGCTCCGCGAGGGCGGTGAGCCGGCCGCCTTCTTCCCGTTCCAGAGATCCGCCGCCGGCGTCGGCCGGGCGATCGGGCTCGGTGTCTCCGACTGCCAGGGGCTGGTGCACCGCCCCGGATTCGCCTGGGACGCACGGGAGTTGCTGCGGGCCTGCGGGCTCTCGGTCTGGGAGTTCGACCACCTGGTGGGGGGCCAGGAGCCGTTCGAGGCGGAGGCCTCCGGCACCTTCCCGTCCCCGGTGATGGACGTCGACCAGGGGTACGAGGCCTATCTGGCCGGACTGCGGGCGCGCTCACCCAAGTTCACCCGCACGACGCTCGCCAAGGAGCGCAAGCTCGGCCGGGACGCCGGCGAGGTGCGCTACGTCCACGACGAGCGTGATCCCGAGGCGCTGCGCAGGCTGATGGACTGGAAGTCCGCCCAGTACCGCAGGACCGGCCGCAGCGACCGGTTCGCGCACCCCTGGATCACCCGGCTGGTGCGGCAGCTCTTCCACACCCGCTCCGACCCGTTCGCGGGCATCCTCTCGGTGCTCTACGCCGACGGAAAGCCGGTCGCGGCCCACTTCGGGCTGCGTACGGAACGCGTGCTGGCCTGCTGGTTCCCGGCGTACGACCCGGCGTTCTCGAAGTACTCGCCGGGCCTTGTCCTGCATCTGCGGATGGCCGAGGCGGCCGCCGCCGACGGGATCGCCTACCTGGATCTGGGCCGGGGGCAGAAGGAGTACAAGGACTCCCTGAAGACCCGTGAACTCACGGTGTCCGAGGGGTGGGTGACCCGTCGTCACCCGGTGGCGGTCGGACACCGGGCGCGGCGCGCCCCCGTCCGGGCGCTGCGCAATGTGGTGCTGTCCCGGCCGGAGCTGTTCGAGCCGGCCGACAAGGCGCTGAAACGGATGGGACAGCTCCGTTCACGAAATCGATCAAAGTAGTTGTCCAACGATCAAAGTGGCTGTGTAACGGGCAAACCAATAAAAACGTGAGGCCTCGTTCCAGGTCTTGCCATAAGGGCGCAATCGTCAATACCGTCATACATCTCACCCGCATCGGTACGTCGTCCTGTGACTCAGGGGAGGGCTCAGGGTCCACGACGACCGTCGGAGCGGGACGCGGTAGGGGGGTGCCGCGCTCGGTGAACGCACGTCTTGCCGAGCCGTGCCGCGAGACCGGACACCTGATCAGGCGTTCGGCCAGCTTTGCCAGCTCACCCGGCATGCACGGAGCCAGCTAGAGACCGATACGGAGAAACCATTCGTCATGCCGTGAGTGAGAACCCCCCTTTCGAACCGGACACATAACCGGGCCGCCCAGGGGCGGGCGGTCCACCGGACGAGAGGGACCAGACTCATGAGTTCCGTTCTGCGACCGGCGATCTCGGGCGAGGAGCCCGCGGTCGCCAACCAGCAACCGATCAAGGCCGACGTGTACCGGCCCATCTCCTCCCATCTGGCGATCACGCCACCGGTGAGTGTGGTGATCCCCGCCATGAACGAGGCGGAGAACCTGCCGTACGTCTTCAAGACACTGCCCGACTGGATCCACGAGGTGGTCCTGGTCGACGGCAACTCCACCGACGACACCGTCGAGGTCGCCCGTGGGCTGTGGCCCGACGTCAAGGTGGTGAAGCAGCAGGGCAAGGGCAAGGGGGATGCCCTGATCACCGGGTTCGAGGCCTGCACCGGCGACATCATCGTGATGGTCGACGCGGACGGGTCGGCGGACGGCAACGAGATCGTGTCGTACGTCTCCGCGCTCGTCTCGGGCGCCGACTTCGCCAAGGGCTCGCGCTTCGCCAACGGCGGCGGCACGGACGACATGACGCCGATCCGCAAGCTGGGCAACTGGGCGCTGTGCACGGTCGTCAACAAGAAGTTCGGCGCCCGCTACACCGATCTCTGCTACGGCTACAACGCGTTCTGGCGGCACTGCCTCGACAAGATCGACCTCGACTGCACCGGCTTCGAGATCGAGACCCTGATCAACATCAGGGTGGTCAAGGCGGGGCTCAAGGTGCAGGAGATCCCGAGCCACGAGTACCTCCGGATCCACGGCGCGAGCAATCTGCGGGCCGTGCGGGACGGGCTGCGCGTGCTGCGGGTGATCCTGAAGGAGCGCTCCAACCGGCGTGACCTGCGCAGCCGTTCGCACTCCCGCATCCTCAGCGCGAGCCGGGGAGAGGCGTCTTGAACCAGCTCGACGTCTCGGTGGTCGTCTGCGTCTACACCGAGGACCGCTGGGAGGACATCCTCGCGGCGGTCGCCTCGGTGCGGGCGCAGTCACGGCCGGCCCTGGAGACACTCCTGGTCGTCGACCACAACCAGGCTCTCCTGGAGCGGCTGGCCAAGGAGTACAAGGAGACCGACGAGGTACGGGTGCTGGCCAACGCGGGCCCGCGCGGCCTGTCGGCCGGCCGCAACACCGGGATCGCCGCCTCGCACGGGGAGATCATCGCCTTCCTCGACGACGACGCCGTGGCCGAACGCGACTGGCTGCGCCACTTCGCCGACGGCTACGCGGACCCCCGGGTGATGGCCGTCGGCGGCCGTACGATGCCGATCTGGGCGTCGGGCCGCCGGCCGGCCTGGTTCCCGGAGGAGTTCGACTGGGTGGTGGGCTGCACCTACAAGGGGCTGCCCGAGGGACGCGTCCAGGTCCGCAACGTGCTCGGCGGGAACGCCTCCTTCCGGCGTACGGCCTTCGACGCGGCCGGCGGTTTCGCCACCGGCATCGGACGGGACGGCGACAAGCGTCCGCTGGGCTGCGAGGAGACGGAGCTGTGCATCCGCCTCACCAGGGCCAGACCGGACGCGGTCCTGCTGATCGACGACCGTGCGGTGATCCACCACCGGGTGCCGGAGGTCCGCGAGCACTTCGGGTACTTCCGCACCCGCACCTACGCCGAGGGCCTGTCGAAGGCGCTGGTCGCCCGAAGTGTCGGCGCGGACAAGGGACTTGAGTCCGAACGCCGGTACACCACCCGGGTCCTGCCCGCCGGGGTCGCACGCGGTCTGCGCGACGCCCTGCTGGCCCGGCCGGGCGGCGCGGGCCGCGCGGGCGCGATCGTCGCCGGGGTGCTGACGGCGGCGGGCGGGTACGTCCTCGGGAGTGTGCGGGCGCGCCGGGGCGGGCCCACGTTCACGGTGGTGGAGATCGAGCGGAGCGCCGAAGGAGGGACGGCATGAGCACGCCCGTACCGATCCTCATGTACCACTCGGTCGCCACCGAGCCGAACGACGCGACCAGGACCCTGTCGGTGACACCGGAGGCGTTCGCCGAGCAGCTGGCGCTCCTGGCCGACCAGGGCTTCACGCCCGTCAACACGGCGGAACTGGCGGCAAGTTGGCGCTCCGGCCGACCGCTCCCCGCCCGCCCTCTCCTGATCACCTTCGACGACGGCTACGAGGGCGTCCACCGGCACGCGCTGCCGGTGCTCGCCAAGTACGGTTTCCCGGCCACCCTGTTCGTGTCGACGGGCTGGCTCAGGGGCCCGTACGACACCGGGGGCGGCCTCGACACCATGCTCGACTGGGAGCAGGTGCGCGAACTCGCGGGCAGCGGCGTCGAGATCGGCGGCCACAGCCATACGCACCCGGAGCTGGACCAGCTCGACGACGACACGCTGCGCTTCGAGCTGACCCGCTGCCGCGAGGTCGTCGCCGGTGAACTGGCCGCCGTACCCGTGTCGTTCGCCTACCCGTACGGCTACTCCAGCCGCCGGGTGCGGGCGGCGGTGCGGGCGGCCGGGTTCGCGCAGGCGCTCGCCGTCGGCAACGGTCTCGCACGCCGGGAGCAGGGTCCGTACGCCCTGCGGCGCGTCACCGTGCGCCGCTCCACCGGAATCGAGGAGTTCGCGCGGCTGGCCGAAGGCCGGTCCATCGCGCGGGACTTCGCCCGGGACCGTGCCCTCACCAAGGGGTACGCCATGGTCCGCAGAGCACGTCAGGTCCGCCGGAAGGCCATCAGTTCCCGTGTCTGACACGACGACCACACCCACGACCGAGGCCGAGGCTCCCTCGGCCGATACACCCGGACAGCGGCCGGGCCGGCGGCTGCGGCTCCCCGGCCTGGGCAAGGGCAAGGGCGGCGGCAGCCAGCTGTTCCGCAACGCCTACGCGCTGATGCTGAACACGGGCATCTCCGCCGTGCTCGGGCTCGGCTTCTGGCTGGCCGCCGCCCGCTACTACTCCGAGTCGGCGGTGGGCCAGAGTTCCGCCGCGATCGCCGCGATGAAGCTCCTCGCGGGTCTCACGGCGGTGACGCTGACGGGCGCCCTGGCCCGCTTCATCCCGGTCGCGGGCCGCGCCACCGGACGGTTCATCTTCCGTACGTACGCGGGCAGTTCGGTGATCGTGGCGCTGGCCGCCGGGGTCTTCCTGCTGACGCTGAACATGTGGGGTCCTTCGTACCGGTTCCTGCACGGTCCGGTGCCCGCCCTCGGATTCGTCGGCGCCGTCGTCCTGTGGAACCTGCTCACGCTCCAGGACGGGGTGCTGACCGGGCTGCGCAACGCGCTGTGGGTACCGGTCGGCAACACGGTGTTCTCGGCGGTCAAGCTGGGGCTACTGGTGGCCTTCGCTGCGGCGATCCCGACGAGCGGTGTGTTCGTGTCGTGGGTCGCCGCGATCGCCATGTCGGTGCTGCCGCTCGGCTGGCTGGTGTTCCGGCGCCTTGTGCCCCGGCACATCAAGGCGACCGAGGAGCACGCGAAGCCGCCGACGCTGAAGGAGATCGGCCGGTTCCTCGCGGGCGACTACACGGGTTCGCTGTTCTCCCTCGCGGTGGTCTACCTGGTGCCGGTGATCGTCGCCTCGCAGGTCAGCTCCGCCGACAACGCGTACTTCTACATCACCACAACCATCGGCGGCACGGTCAACCTGCTCGCCATCAACATGGGCGCCTCCCTCACGGTCGAGGGCTCGCACGATCCGGCCCGGCTGGCCGCCAACACCCGCGCCGCGCTCAGGCGCATGGCGCGGATCATGCTGCCGGTCGCCGGGGTGCTGTTCTTCGGCGCGCCCTGGATCCTGGGCGTCTTCGGCTCGGGCTACGCGGACGCGGCGACGCCGCTGCTGCGCTGGTTCGCGGTCGGCGCGGTGCTGCGGGTCGTCATGGAGACGTACTTCGCCGTACTGCGCGCCCAGAGCCGGACGGCCGGACTCGCCTGGATGCAGGGCCTGTTGTGCTCCCTGGTGCTCGGTCTGACGCTGCTCCTGCTCCCCCGGATGGGCCTGACCGGAGCGGGCGTCGCGGAGATCTCGTCCCTCACGGTGATCGTCGCGATCGCCGCGCCGAAGCTGTACCGGACGGTCAGGGCGGCACCGGCCGACGCGATCCCCGAGGGCTCGGCACCGGACGGGGACCTCGCCGACCTGACGGCGGGCTCCCGGGGGCGCGGCCAGGGCTGGGCACGCTCACTGGACTCGGACACCCTCGCCCTGGGCGTCCACCTCGACTTCGACCACCAGGAACGCCGTCCGGACGTCCGCCCGGGCCCGGGGACCCCACCCACCGGGACACCGGCGCCGCGCGTGGACCGCCGGCCGACCTGGGCGCTGAAACAGCCCGAGGTGGTGGGGCTGCCCGTGGAGGAACGGGAGCCGACGGAGGGCTCGTTGCTGCGGCCGGCCGTCCCGGCGGGCGCGGACGCCGATCTCGTACGAGCCGCCCAGGCGTCCCTCGTACGGGAGTTGCGCACCGCGCAGACCGCACCCGACCCGTCGCCACCGCCTCCCCAGACCCTGCGCGAGCGCCTGCTGCCCACCCGCGGCGGAGTGGTCCTCGGCTGTCTGCTGATCGCCGCGCTGCTGCTCTACTGGGTGCCCGCGTCCCGCCTGGGCGAGGCCGACCTGGACCGGATGGGCGGGCTGGGGCTGATCTCCATCCTGCCGCTGCCGACGCTGATCGGGGCCGGGCTGCTGGTCCTGGTGTTCGCGTCGCTGCTGTGGGGCAACCGGGAGCACCGCACGCTGCTGGCTCTCACCCTGCTCGCGACGGTCGTGTCGCTGCACGCGCTGCCTGCCGTGATCGAGGCCGAACCCCGGTTCGCGACGGCCTGGCAGCATCTCGGGTTCCTCGACTACATCGACCGGACCGGGACCGCCGTACCGGACCTGGACGCGCGCTGGAGCTGGCCGGGCTTCTTCGCGGGGGCGGCGTTCGTGGCGAAGGCCTGTGGGGTGAACGACCTCACGGAGGTCATCCGCTGGTGGCCGCTGGCCATGCAACTCCTGTACCTGGCCCCGCTGTTCCTGCTGACCCGCTCCCTTCGGGCGAGCTGGCGGGCCAAGTGGACCGGAGTGTGGATCTTCGTCCTGAGCGGCTGGGTGGGCCAGGACTACTTCTCTCCTCAAGGCTTCACGTACCTCCTCTATCTGGTCTTCGCGGCGATCCTGCTGGTGTGGTTCCGGGCGCCGCGAGTCCTCTGGGGGAAGACGCGTCCGGGCGAGGCGGAGGTCGAGCCGACGAACCGCCGTCAACAGGCCGTACTGCTGGCCGTGTTGATCGCCCTGTTCGCGGCGACGGTCCCGGCCCACCAGCTGACGCCGTTCGTGATGCTGGGCGTGCTGGCGGTCCTGGTCGTCATCGGCAAGTCCGAACTGCGGGGCCTGCCCATCCTGTTCGGTGTCATCGTCGCGGTCTGGGTCGGTTTCATGGCCGAGCCGTACTGGTCGGGGCACTTCGACGAGCTGTTCGGCGGGATGGGCGGAGTGGGCGGCAATGTGTCGTCGAGCGTCTCCGGCCGTATCGAGGGCGGCAGTTCGAGCCACAAGCTCGTCCTCTACACCCGCGTCCTGCTGGCCGGCGGGGTCATGACCCTGGCCTGCTACGGCTGGTGGCGCCGCCGCGACCACAAGTACCGCGAACGCTCCCTGCTCGTCCTCACCTTCGTCCCGTTCCTCGGCTTCGGCATGCAGTCGTACGGCGGCGAAATGGCCCTGCGCGTCTTCATGTTCGCCCTCCCGGGTGCGGCGCTGCTGGCCGCGCTGGCGCTCTTCCCGCGCACGGGGGTGACAGCGAAGGAACGGGACAGGGACCGCATCAGCCTGGCTCCCCTGGCGGCCCTGATGGCGGGCCTGATCCTCATGGGCGGCTTCCTGGTGGCCCGTTGGGGCAACGAGTCCTTCGAACGGACCCGCCCCGGCGAGGTCGCCGCGATGAACTACGTGTACGCCCACGACGACCCGACGGTCCGCCTGCTGTGGCTGAGCAACGACCTCGTCGACAACGTCACCCCGGCCCTGCCGTGGGGCGCCAAGGACATGGAGAAGGTGCAGTACGTGCCGACGCTGGCCCCGGCCGACCCGGTACTGGTGTCGGGGCTGGTGAAGGCGCTCAAGGACGCGGGCCCCAACTCGTATCTGATGGTCAACCGCAGCCAGGTGATCTATCTCCAGCTGGACGTGGGCTACTCGGCGGCCTGGGAGGGCCGACTGCTCCAGAACCTGGACGGCCGGGACGAGTTGAAGAAGGTGTTCGTCAACTCCGACGTGACGATGTACGCGCTGCGGCAACAGCCGGAGGGCAAGGTCGCGAAACCTGATCCCGGCCCGATCGGCCCCCAGGTGACCTGGACACCATGGTCGGTGGTGGGCGGCCTCGCGGCCGTCGCCCTGATCCTGCTCCTCACGGCCAGGGAGATCGTCCGGGTGGCACTACGCCCGAGCGTCCGCCAACTCCGCTGGCTACAGAGCAGCTTCTGGTTCTCGCTGCCGCTGCTGGCGGTGTTGTTGGCGTCGCTGGTGCAGCGCTTCCTGACGATGAAGTGAGGCAGGGAGGTGGGTGGCTCAGTGGACTATCGGCTGAGCCACTTCACCTCGTACGCGCCCATCGTGAACTTCTTCCCGTCCACCTGCGCATCGATCGGCCGATCCAGAACATTGACGACAAGCACAGCCTTGTCGTCGGCGAGCACCCGCACGTTGGGCACATCGTCCGAAGCCACCGGAACCGTCTCGTACCGCGTCCCCGGCGGAAAGGCCGCCCCGAACCGCGAGACGAGATCGAACATCGGAAGTGCCGTTCCCCCACTGCCACTTGAGGTGGGAGTCCACAGACACCCGGCGCAGCCGGACCCCTTCTCCTCCTCCGGGTTCCAGTAGAAGCCGGAAGAGGCACCCCCCTTGGCCATCGCGATCAGACCGGCCGCCTGGACGGCCTCGCGACGGGCCTCGGACCACCCCGTACGATCGTCGTTGCCGTCGGCGGGCTCGACGTAGTACTCGGCCCACCACAACGGCAGCCCGCGCGTCCGCGCCCGCACCCACTTCCCCACAGCCGTGAACTTGTCGGTCGCCCCGAACTCGTCGGGCAGCAGCTCGTCGTCCTTCGTGTAGCTGGAGCCGTCCACGACGACGAAGTCGGCACCCACCTTGTGCTTGTTCCAGTAGTCGAAGGCGTCGAGAACCCGCTGGTCCATGGCGCCCCAAGGACCCTTGAAGGTCGTGGAGGCGTCGGGTTTCTGCCGGGGGTCGAGGCTGTCCATGACGAGGTACGGCCCGCCCACCATGATGTCCTTGTCGACCTTCTTCAGCGCCTTGTAGACGAGGTTGTACAGCTCGGTGTAGCCCTCGTAGTCCCAGCGGGCCTCGGCGTTGTTCCAGAAGCCCTTGAACTCGTTCCAGACGATGAAGTGGCGTACGTCGGGATAGCGCTTGGCGACGGTCGCGGCGAGCGCGGCGTAGTCCTTGTAGTGGGCGCGGGTCGGAGCCGTCTCCAGGGCGGCCTGGCTCCAATTGGTGTTGTCGGAGCCGGACTTGCCGCCCTTCATCCAGTCCGGCGCACAGCACAGGGTGACCACGGGCGTGCCCCCGGAGGCCCGCACGAAGTCGATACGCCGGTCCATCTCAGCGAAGTCGTAACGCCCCTCGACCGGCTCGGGGTTGCCGGCGCCCCAGCCCATGATGTGCTGGTTCTGCGGCAGCCCGGGGTCCTTCGAGAGCAGCCCCTCGACCCGGGCGACGGCCGCCCCGGCGCCCTCGTCGGCGCTGAACTGGGTGTGCGTGAACCCCCACCCGACGTCCGGCTCCGAAACCGCCGGAGAAGCGGCGGGCGTGCCGTGCACCTTGTCGCCGTCGCGGGAGGTACCCACGGTGCTGCCGCCGTTCGACGGCAGTGTGTTGATCAGGGTCAGGACCAGAGCCAGCGCGACGGCCCCCACACCGAGCAGGGCGGTGAGCTGCCACCGCCGAGCCCCCGAATTCCACCCATGACGTCCCATCAAGGGCAACAGTAACGGCGGGACCCGGCCGGAGGGCAGCCCTCCGCAGCGCACCGCGGAAACGGGGTGCACACCGCGTCCGTGTGCCGGATCATGGCGGCATGTCCGGTAACCCGCACGACGCGCTGCCGATCCGGCTCAACGTCGACGACAGCGACTCACCGTCCGACGTCGTCGACGCGCTGTTCCTCGGCCGCTTCGCGACGGGCGAGCAGCCGTACTCGCACGCGGCGAACATCGACCGCGTACGGTCCGGGGCGACCCTTCTCCCGCCGGGCGCCAAGGTCCTGCGCACCGCCCGCGACGACGACCGCAGCGCCACCCTGGCGGAGGGCGACGGCTGGACCCTCCTGGTGTCCCGCTGGAACCGGGGCGCCGACGTCACGGTGACGGCGACCACGCCCGAGCTGGCCGCGAAGGTCCTCGACCAGGCGACGGACGGCGCGGCGGACGAGCCCGAACCCCAGCCGGAGAACGTGACGATGGGCTTCTGGTACGTCTCCCCGCGCCGGGGCCCGCACCGTACGACCCGCCAGATCTCGGCGGGTACGTGGGACGAGGTCCGCGCCAACTACACGGCACCGGTGGCGGACGCGATGGACGGCCTGATGAAAACCACCCCCGAGGACATCGCGGGCCGCCTCCTCCTCCTCCACGGCCCGCCGGGCACCGGCAAGACGTCCGCGCTGCGCACCCTGGCCCGTTCCTGGCGCGACTGGTGCCAGGTGGACTGCGTCCTCGACCCCGAGCGCCTCTTCTCCGACGTCGGCTACCTCATGGACATCGCGATCGGCGAGGAGGACAGCACGGGCAAGGGCCGCTGGCGCCTGCTCCTCCTGGAGGACTGCGACGAACTGATCAGGGGCGAGGCCAAACACACGGCGGGCCAGGCCCTCTCCCGTCTCCTGAACCTGACGGACGGCCTCCTCGGCCAGGGCCGCAACGTCCTGGTGGGCGTGACAACCAACGAGGACCTGGAACGCCTCCACCCGGCGGTGGTCCGCCCCGGCCGCTGCATGGCCCGCATCGAGGTCGGCCCCCTGACCCACCGCGAGGCAACAACCTGGCTGGGCACGGAGGAAGGCGTAGGCCGAGAAGGAGCAACCCTGGCCGAGCTGTACGCCCTACGCCGGGGCACATCCCCAACAACGGTCCCAGACCAGAGAGAGGGAGCAGACGCAGGCCTGTACTTGTAATCACCGGCTGGGGAGCGCCCCGACAGGGGCGCGGGGAACTGCGCGACAAGCCCCCACCGGCCCGCAGCCGAAGCAACTACCCTCCTTACCCCTCATAGGCCGCCCGCAGGGCATCCCGTACGGCATCGAGCGCCGCCCCCTGCCCCAGCCCAAGCCTCTGCACCCGCTCCGCATACGCCTGCGCAGCGGACGCCGCTTCACGATCCGCCGCCGAGCCCGCGGCAGCGACCACCGTTCCGTTGCGCCCCCGCGTCTCGATCACCCCGTCCGACTCCAACGCCCGATACGCCTTGGCGACCGTGTTCGCGGCCAGCCCCAGCGACTCCGCAAGCCCCCGAACAGTCGGCAACCGATACCCCACCGGCAGCACCCCCGCCCGAGCCTGCTCAGAAATCTGCGCCCGCACCTGCTCGTAAGGCGGCGCACTGTCATCGATGCGGATCTTCAAGGTCACCCCCCGATTCTCCCGCACCGGCCGGAAAATAAGAGGCATCCGCGCATCTCCCCCGCGTAACGTCCCAGCTCATGACAGTGACCGTCCGCGCACTCCACCCCGAGGACACCGCCGGCGTCGAGGGCTTCGCCCACGTCCGGCACATGGCCCTCCCCTTCTTCCTGATCACCCCGAAATCCCTCGCGTACGACATCACGCACGCCCACCCCGACGCCCACTTCCAGGCACTGGTCGCCGAACAGGACGGCGAGGTCATCGGAACCGCCCAGACCGCGGTCGTCCACGACAGCCCGGAACCCGGCCAGGGCTTCGTCAACGTGTACGTGCACCCGGAGCGCACGGGCCGCGGCGCCGGCTCGCTCCTCGTCCGCACCGCCGAACGGCACCTCGCCGCCGCCGGAGTGACGAAGTCCTTCGCCTGGGTACTGGACGCCCCCGGCAACCACGCCTTCGCCGAACACCACGGCTACCGCTCCAGCCGCAGCGCGCACTTCCTCCGCCTGGACCTGGCAGGCGGCACACTGCCCCCGCTCCAGGACCCCCCGCCCGGCGTCGAACTCCGCACGGGCGCCGACTTCGCCGCCGACCCACGCCCCTTGTTCGACCTGGACGCGGAGACGACGTCGGACGAACCGAGCGATGTCGACTACGAGTTCACGGACTACGAGGCCTGGCTCCGCGAGACCTGGCACCACCCCCTGCTCAGTCACGAACTGACCACGATCGCCCTCGTCGACGGCCGCCCCGCCGCCTTCAGCGCGGCCCGCACCGACGGCGCCACCCGCTACGGCACCGTGATGACCGGCACCGCCCGCGACTTCCGCGGCCGGGGCCTGGCGAAGCTCGCCAAGAACGACTCCCTGCACCGCGCCCGCTCCGCCGGGTACACGGAGGCCCTGACGGGCAACGACGCCGGAAACGGCCCGATGATCGCCATCAACAAGTGGTTCGGCTACGAGATCTGCGCAACGGAGGTGCGGTATGTCCGCGAACTCATCTGAGCCCACGCCCACACCCACACTGAACGTCGTACTCGTCAAAGCAGGCCGCACGAAGATCCGTTACCCCGCCGAGCTGCTCCACGACGACGGCACACGACTCGCCGTACGCGCCACTTGGGCCACGGACGGAGTCCGCGACTTCGGCTTCGTCCGCTTCGAACCGGGCGACATGTTCACGGAGTACTACTGGCGGGACCGCTGGTACTCGGTGAAGGAGGTGCGTGACCCGTCGGGCACGCTGAAGGGCTGGTACTGCGACATCACCCGCCCGGCCACGCTCACCGGCACCGACCTGGTCGTCGAGGATCTCGACCTGGACCTGTGGCGCTCCGCCGACGGCACGGACGTACGACGGCTGGACGAGGACGAGTTCGAGGAGAGCGGTCTGGCGGAGTCGGACCCGCGGGCCGCGTCCGCCGCCGTGGCGGCGCTCGACGAACTGGAGTCGCTGGCGCGAGAGGGCGGCTTCGAGAAGCTGCTCGCCTGAGAGACTCTGCGACCGAGCAAGAGGCCCTACAACCGGGCCAGTACCGCGTACCGCTCGTCCTCCACCTCGCGCCCCCACAGCCTCGCGTCGCCGGACAGCCGCTCCACGCGCACGTCGGCGGCGAGGGGCGCGAGCAACCCCGTAAGGGTGTCGGCGGGTATGCCGACCGGGCTGACCGTCCCCCACACCCCCTCGACCAGCACCATTCGCCCGCCGGCCCTGAGCAGTCCCTGCCAGTGCCGCAGCACGCGTGCGGGGTCGGGCAGGGTCCACAGAACGTGTCGTACGAGCACGACGTCGAAGCGCTCCTCCCCCACCGGAGGCGCCGCCGCGTCACCGAAGAGAAACACCGCGGCCCGGCCCGCCAGCTTGCCCCTGGCCTGCTCGACCATGGCCCGGGACGCGTCCACGCCGGTGACGCGGTGTCCCTGTTCGGACGCGAGGAGCGACAGGCTGCCGGTGCCGCAGCCGAGGTCGAGGACGTCGGCCGGGCGGTCGGGCAGCCAGGACCGCAGCCGGGCCGCCCAGGCCTCACGCACGCCCGGATCGCGCAGGCCGTGGTCGGGCTCGTCGTCGAAAGTGGCCGCTTCCGCGTCCCAGTCGGTGTTCGTCATGCGGCCAAGAGTGACACCCACCACTGACAATCGAATCGTGACCGCCGCCACTGACAGACCGGCGCCGATGAGTCACCCTCCCGGGAACGGTCTATCTCCGTGAAAACGCGGAACCCGGTGGACCGAAGGAGGCAGCCATGCGCCGCGTAACCGTGCAGAAGCCCCTGAAGAAGTCGGACGCCCGCCGCGTGCGGGAAGAGGTCGACGAACGCGTCACCGAGCGTCCCGAGGTCCGAAAGGACATCGCACGCACGTGGTGGCCGGACGGCTGAGCGCCGCCGGCCGTCGAGGACCGGACCGCCCGCCGGGCGTGCGCCCACGAGTCGCGCACGCTCCCTACCTGAGCGCAGTCCGAACCCTCCCTTAAGCCGACCATAAGGATCTCCCTCACCCGCCTCCAGCAGGCGATTTCGCGGTTTCTTGGGGCTAGCTTTCTGATCGCCCCCCGAGAACCGTTCCGAGGAGATCCCGCATGCGCGCACGCCGCCGTACGGCCGCCGCGATCACCGCCGTCACCACCCTCGGCATCGCCCCGCTGGCCCTGCCCGCGGCGCCCGCGTCCGCGCACGGCTCGATGGGCGACCCGGTCAGCAGGGTCGCCCAGTGCTACGCGGAGGGCCCCGAGAACCCGACGTCGGCCGCGTGCCGGGCGGCGGTCGCGGCGGGCGGCACACAGGCGCTCTACGACTGGAACGGCATCCGCATCGGTGACGCGGGCGGGCGGCACCAGGCGCTGATCCCGGACGGCGAGCTGTGCAGCGCGGGCAACGACGAGTTCAAGGGCCTCGACCTGCCCCGCGCCGACTGGCCGGCGACCGGCGTCAGTAGCGGCTCGTACACCTTCAGGTACCGCGTGACCGCCCCGCACAAGGGCACCTTCGTGGTGTACCTCACCAAGCCGGGCTACGACCCGGCGCAGCCCCTGTCCTGGGCCGACCTGGACTTCGAACACCCGGTCGCGACGGCGACGGACCCGGTCGCGGCGGGCGGCTTCTACACGTTCTCCGGCACCCTGCCGCAACGTTCCGGCAAGCAGCTCCTGTACGCGATCTGGCAGCGCTCGGACAGCCCGGAGGCCTTCTACTCGTGCTCCGACGTGACGTTCGGTGCGGACGAGGGTGCGAGCGGTCCGGACGAAAGCCCGTCGAGCAGTGCCTCCGCGCCCTCCGAGGAGCAGATCGAGGCCGGTGCCGACGAGTCGACGGTCGAACACGCGGGCCACTCGGCGGAGCCGAGCCCGGAGGCGAGCCCTGAGACGACCGAAGCGGTCGCGCAACCCCAGGCCGCCGGCGCCGTGGCGAACCTCGCCGAGACCGGTGGCGACAGCGGCACCCCGTATCTCGCGGTGGGCGGCGCGGGCGCCCTGGCGCTGGGTGTCGCGGCCCTGCTGCTCTCGGTCCGCCGGCGCGCGGTGGGTGGCGGCGGACGACACGGCCACTGAGTTCGCCGGGGCCTGACTGGCGGCTCAGGCCGGCCAGGCCCCGGCGGACGCTCCCCGACCGGGGTCAGCCGATCGCCGACAGACAGGTGGTGGCGGTGGCGTGCGCCGGATCGAGGGCGTTCGTCACCTCGTGGAACGCGATCCGGTCGAGCAGCCCGACGGCGGCGTGCTCGGAGAGGTCCAGCGGGCACAGATCCTGGATCAGGACGTTGTGTACGCCGGTTCCGCTCAGGAACTGGCTGCTGTACGGCGTGACCACCTCGTCGTACCGGGTGGCGATGACCGTGTAGCGGACGCCGGGGACGGTGTCGCCGCCCGCGTTGAGCTTCGTGAGGAACGCGGACCCGACGACCTGGTCGGCGAGGGCGGGGGTGGCCGTGGTGAGCAGGTCCGCGGCCCCGGGGAAGTACGTCAGCAGGTTGGTGAGGCCGTTCAGGGTCGTGCCGTGGTTGCTGGGCGCGATGCCGACGAAGGTGTTCACCTCGGCGGCGCCGCCGAGGAACTTGAGGTAGTAGCGGGGCATCATGCCGCCCTGCGAGTGGCCGACGAGGTCGGCCTCGGCGGCGCCGGTCGCGGCGAGCACCTTGTCGACGAAGGCGTCGAGCTGTTCGGCCGACTCGTCGATGGGGCCGAGGCCGTAGAAGAGGGGTACGCCGGGCAGTTGGCCGTAGTCGAGCGAGAAGACGCAGTAGCCACGGTTCGTCAGATACGGCGCGAGGGTGAGCCAGTTGTCGATGCCGTTGGCGAAGGTGCCGTGGACGAGGACGACGGGGCGGGGATGTGCGGCGGACGGCTTGCAGGAGTAGTTGTTCCAGCCGCTGCTGACGGCGGCTTCGGCCTGCGTTTCGGCTTGCGCGGCGGCGACGGGTACGAGGGTCGCCGCGGCGGTCATCAGCAGTGCGGCGAGAGGTCTGGCGAGGGATCTGAGGACGCGTTTCCAGGGCAGCATCGAGTGATCTCCTTGCGGCTCAAGGGAGTTACGACGGCTCTACGCCCTGTGATCCGGATCACGAGGATGCTGTTCACTCGTCAAGTTACGGGCGAGTAGCACAACGTGGAAGTTACGCGTCGGTAAAAACTTTCAGCGGTGGTCGACTGCTGTGATATTGGGCCTCCGATCCACTCGCCCGGAGTTCGGCCGACGTCAACTCCTCGGCGTGCAGGGCGAGTCCGTGGACCCGGGCGGGCTGCGGGGTGAGCGCCTCGTACATCCCGTGGGCGGCGCGGGTGAGGGCCGAGGAGCGGGCGGTCGGCCGCCTGAGCGTGCGACTGCGGGTCTCCGCGGGGTGGGCGGTGTAGCGCAGGGTGAGGGTGAGCGTGCGGCACTCCTTCTCCAGTGCGCGGAGTCGGGCACCGAGTTCCTCGGCCGCCGAGAGCAGGGCGGTCCGCTGGTACTCCGTTGCGGACAGGGCGCGTTCGGCGGTCAGACGGTGGGCGGGAATGACGTTCGGCACGACTCGGCCGCGGTCGATGCCGGACGCCTTGTCATGCAGGTCGCGACCGGCCTCCGTACCGAGGAGGCGGCACAGGACGGAGGGCGGTGCCGCGGCGATCCGGCCGAGGGTGTCGAGGCCGTGGCGGCCGAGGATGCGGGCGGTGGTGTCGGTGGCTCCGGGGAGTGCGGTGACGGAGTAGGGGGCGAGTAACTCCGTGAGCGCGTCGGGGTGTTCGGGCAGGACACGGGTCGTCCCGGGAGCGGCTCCGTCCAGGGCCAGCCGGGCCAGCGTCGGCCCGGGGCCGATCCCGACGGCACAGTCCACGCCGTGACGGGCCAGGGCCTGGGTACGGATCGCCGCGGCCACCTCCACGGCGTCCCGCCCTGATCGCCGTACGCCATCGTGCGGACCGAGCAGCGCTCCGGCGGGCGGCAGAGCCTCCACGGCGGGTGTGAACTCGCCCAGCAGAGCGAGGAGTTGCGGGAGGACGGGCCCGCACATCGGAGGCGGTGCGAAGCGTACGCAGAGGACGGTCACACGTTCATTTCGCGTCTCCCGGGCATCTGGATGTCGTCGATTTCCCCTCCGTCACACCCGGCGCATCGTTACCTGCCCGAAACGCGAGTTGACTCACATCACACTTGCGGGTCCCGTTGGATTTGGCGCCCTGGAGACATCAACACCGCGCCGACTAGCGGGAGTTGACCCTCCGTTAGCTGCGACGGCGAACAAAGGCGGGGGCCTGCCGCTGGGCGACCCGAGGGTGACGGTCCATCACCCCCGTGAACTCACCGAGCCCGGACGCGCCGCCCTCTATGTCGAGCGGGACGGCGTGCTCGTCCGGGGCGGGGTCGTGTGGACGGTCAAGTACACGTTCGCGGACTGCGCGTCGGCACGCCCCGCCTCGGCCAGCAGGGCCCCTCGCACGCCGACCTCGAACCCGTCCTCGGGTCCTACCAGGTCGGCGACGCCGCCACCGTCGTCACCCCGGGCAACGACGCGGGCGAGGAACAGGTCCAGCTGACCGTCACACCGGCCAGGAGCACCCCTGACCAGGATCAACCGTCCCGACACCCTCCGCACCGAACTGCGGGACATCAAGCGCCGGCTGCACGCGCTGGAGACGGCGCAGCGCGCCACGACCGCGCAGTCGGCCGCCGTACAGACCACGGCGACCGGTGCGGAGTCCCCCGACACGGACACCCCCTGAGGACGAGCCGAGCCAGTACCCCGGTACTGCCCGCCCGCCGGATTCGGTCCCGCGGTGCCGGAGAACGACGGAAAAGCGCTCCTAGCGTGAGCGCGGGGTCGATCGAGCCCCGCCCTCCAGTGATCCAGCCCCTGGATCCATCTCCTGCTGGGAGTACTTCCGTGGCCACGTTCCTCTACCGGCTGGGCCGGCTCGCCTTCCGGCGCCGACGGCTCTTCCTGATGCTCTGGATCGTCGTCCTCGCCGCCGTCGGTATCGGTGCCGCCGGCGTGTCCGGCAAGACGACGGACGACTTCACCCTGCCCGGCACCCAGTCCCAGCGGGCCATCGACCTGCTGGGCAAGGAGTTCCCGCAGGCCGCCGCGGACGGTGCCACGGCCCGGGTCGTCTTCGAGGCGCCCGCCGGGCAGAAGCTGACCTCCACGGCCTACAAGACCGAGATCTCCGCCCTCGTCGCCGACCTCGAGAAGGCACCTCAGGTCGCGAGCGTCACCGATCCCTTCCGCAACAGCCTGGTCAGCGAGGACGGCACGATCGCCTACGCCCAGGTCACCTACGAGGTGCCCAAGGCGGACCTCACCGACTCCGCCTCCGAGGCGCTGAACCAGGTCGCCGAGAAGGGCGAGCGGGCCGGACTGACGGTGAGCCTGGGCGGCAACGCCGTGCAGGAGAAGGCCGCCAGCAAGGCGGCCGAACTGATCGGCCTCGCCGTGGCCGCCGTGGCGCTGGTCATCACCTTCGGCTCGATGATCGCCGCCGGGCTGCCGCTGCTGACCGCGCTCATCGGGGTGGGCGTGGCGATCCTGTGCATCACCGTCTCGACCCAGTTCTTCGACATGGCCTCGGCCTCCTCCACCCTGGCCCTGATGCTGGGCCTGGCGGTGGCGATCGACTACGCCCTGTTCATCGTGTCCCGCTACCGGGGCGAGATACGCGACGGGCACGAGCCCGAGGAGGCCGCCGGACGGGCCCTGGGCACCGCCGGCTCCGCGGTCGTCTTCGCCGGGCTGACCGTGGTCATCGCGCTGGCCGGACTGAGCGTCATCGGCATCAAGATGCTCACCACGATGGGCCTGGCCGCCGCCTTCGCGGTCGCCGTCGCCGTGGTCATCGCGCTGACCCTGCTGCCCGCCGTGCTGGGCTTCGCCGGGATGCGGATCATGAAGGGGAAGCTGACCAGCGAGCGCCATCGCGCCGAGGAGCGCGGCGAACGCGAGGCGATGGGCGTGCGCTGGGGCCGGTTCGTCACCCGCAACCCGGTCAAGATGCTCGTGGTCTCGGTGGTGGGCCTGGGGCTGCTGGCCATTCCGGCGATGTCCCTGCGTCTGACCCTGCCCGACGACAGCATGGCCTCCCCCGGCTCAACCCAGCGCGTCGCCTACGACACCCTCAGCAAGGGCTTCGGTCCGGGCTTCAACGGCCCGCTGACGGTGGTCGTCGACGCCCGCGACAGCGACGACCCGAAGGCGGCGGCCGAGAACGCGTACGCCACGATCAGCGAGCTGCCCGACGTGGCGGCCGTCCGTCCGGCCGCCTTCAACGAGGCCGGTGACGTGGCGCTGATCGCCGCGATCCCGAAGAGCTCGCCGACCAGTCAGGCCACCAAGGACCTGGTCGCCGACATCCGCGACCACAGCGATGCCCTGCACAAGGACACCGGCGCGGACCTGATGGTCACCGGCACGACCGCCGTCAACATCGACGTCTCCACCAAGCTGGCCGAGGCGATGATCCCGTACCTGGCGATCGTGGTCGGCCTGGCGCTGATCCTGCTCCTGCTGGTGTTCCGCTCGGTCCTGGTCCCGCTCAAGGCCGCGCTCGGCTTCCTGCTCAGTGTGGTGGCGACCCTCGGGGTCCTGGTGGCGGTCTTCCAGTGGGGCTGGCTGAAGGACGTCTTCGGCGTCGACCAGACCCAGCCGATCGTGAGCGTGCTGCCCATCCTGCTGATCGGCGTCGTCTTCGGCCTGGCCATGGACTACGAGGTCTTCCTCGTCACCCGGATGCGCGAGGAGTACGTCCACGGGGCCGAGCCCACGGAGGCGATCGTCGCGGGGTTCAGGCACGGCGGCCGGGTGGTCACGGCCGCGGCGATCATCATGATCTCCGTCTTCGCCGGGTTCCTGCTGGACGACACCGCGCTGGTCAAGTCGATCGGACTGGGCCTCGCCTCCGCCGTCCTCTTCGACGCCTTCGTCGTACGGATGACCATCGTCCCGGCGGTGATGACCCTGCTGGGCCGCCGCGCCTGGGCCCTGCCCGGCTGGCTCGACCGGATCATGCCCGACGTGGACGTCGAGGGCGAGAAGCTGCGCCACGCGCTGGAGGCACGGCAGACGTCCACGGCGCCCGCGGGCCATGAGGAGGCGGGCCAGGACGCCGACACCGCGGGCGACACCGAGAAGCTGGCCCGCAAGCACTGACGCGAGAGCACCGACCGCACGGCCTTACGATCCCCATCTGGGCGTCGGGGCCCGGCCGGCCGTGTCCCCCCGAGCCCCCGTCCGCCGGTCCACTCCCCCGAGGCCGGCGGGCGGGCCCGCCCGCACCGTGAAGGGCGTACAGAGTGACCGCATCGAACGCAGCCGCGCCGGCGGCGCCGTCCGACCGTGTCCGGCTGCCCCGGCCGCTGTCGGACGATCCCGACCAGCGGGCGATCGTCTCGATCATCACCCGGCTGGCGGGATGGCGGCTGGCCGACCGGGCGCACCCCCGCATCCGGCGCTGGACCGTGCCCGCTTTCTGCACCCTGCTCGGTGTCTCCGAGGTGTTCGACCCGGACTTCGGTCCCAACATCCCGGTGAAGCTGGCGCTGACGCTGGGACTCACCGTCCCGCTGCTGTGGCGGGAGCGGCGGCCGACGCTGGTCTGGGCCGTCATCACGGTCGTCTCGATGCCCGTCGCCTTCCTGGGGATCCTGACCGGAGCCAACTCGTCGTGGGTCGTGGCCCTGTACAACATGGGCCGCTTCGCCGCGCCTGGTCGGGCGGCGCTGGCCACCGCCGTCACCCTGGCGCAGATCACCGTGGCGGGCACCCTCTTCTGGGACGCCGGCCAGGTCGCCCACGCCACCCGTTCCTGGGTGGTGCTGATGCTGGCGCTGCTCCTCGTGACGGCGTTCGCCTGCCTGGGCCTGGCCGGCCGGCTGGCGAACACCTTCATCCTCGCCCTGGAGAAGGAGCGCGACCAGCAGGCCCGGCTGTCGACCGCCCGGGAGCGGGCCCGCGTCTCCCGGGAGATGCACGACATCCTCGGCCACACCCTCGCCGTCATCGTCGGCCTGGCCGACGGCGCCGCCTCCCTCGCCCGGACCAAGCCGGAAGCCGGTGCGGAGACGCTCCGCATCATCGGCGACAGCGGCCGGGACGCGCTCGGCGAACTGCGCCGGCTGCTCGCCGTCGTCGGGGACGAGCGGGACACCCGGGGCGAGGCACCGCTCGCCCCGCAGCCGGGGCTGGCCGATCTGAAGGCCCTGCTGGAACGGGTCCGGGCAGCCGGCCCGACCGTCGCCCTCCGTACCGAGGGAGAGCTGACCGACCTGACCCAGGGACTCCAACTGGCCGTCTACCGCATCGTCCAGGAGGCCCTCACCAACACGCTCAAGCACGCCGCCCGCGACACCGCCGTCACCGTCGTCCTGGCCGTCGACCCCGGCACGGTTCACCTCACCGTCGAGGACACCGGCCCCTCGCACCCCCTGCCGGCCGGCCTCACCAGGCCAAGCAGCGGCCAGGGCCTGGTCGGCATACGACAGCGTGCCGCCCTCTACCAGGGCAGTGTCACCGCGGGCCCCAACGACCACGGCGGCTGGAGCGTCCGTGCCCTTCTCTTCACCGACCCCCCGTCCGGCACCGCCCACACCACGGAGAAGCCCCCGGCATGACCACCGTCCTGATCGTCGACGACCAGACCCTGCAACGCCTCGGCTTCCGCATGCTGCTGGAGGCGGAGCCCGACATGACCGTCGTCGACGAGGCCACCAACGGCAGCGAGGCGGTCCGCAAGGCCGCCGAACTGCGTCCCGACGTCGTCCTGATGGACGTACGCATGCCCGGCATGGACGGCATCGAGGCGACCCGGCGGATCGTCGAGTCCGGGGGCCGCTCCCGTGTCCTGGTGCTGACCACCTTCGATCTCGACGAGTACGCGTACGACGCGCTGCGCGCCGGAGCCAGCGGCTTCTTCCTCAAGGACGCGCGGCCCGAGGAACTCGTCGTCGGGATCCGCGCGGTGGCCGCCGGGGACGCCGTGATCTCCCCCGGTGTCACCCGCAAGCTGATCGACACCTTCACCAGCCGGCGGGCCGGCCCCGCCCCCGGCCACGAACTCCGGCTCGCCGACCTCACCGAACGCGAGCGGGAGGTCCTGACCGCCATGGCGGGCGGCGCGAACAACACGGAGATCGCCGAGCGCCTGCACCTCGCCGAGTCCACGGTGAAGTCCCACGTCAGCCGTATCCTCGCGAAGATCGGCGCGCGGGACCGTGTACAGGCGGTGATCTTCGCGTACGACGTCGGTCTGGTGCGTCCGGCCTGAGTCCGTCGGCGCCACACCGGGCGGGCGTTCACGGACGGCAACTATTCAACACTCGCCTATTAATTAACACCTGTATATTATCCCGGGCATGCAGCCAGAACCCGCCGCCCCACCCCGCAGCCAGGACCGCCGTGCGCTTCGCTCGCGTGCCGCCCTGATGGCAGCCGCCGTACGGCTGGTGTCCGAGCGTGGGACCACCGCCATCCCGGTCACCGACCTCACCGAGGCCGCGGACGTCAGTCGGCAGGTGCTCTATCTACAGTTCGGCGACCGGGACGTGCTGCTCGTCGAGGCAGCCGCGGACCTGGTCCGGCGGGAACTCATCACCGAGGCCGACGAGAGCGGTGACGCCTTCTCGGGAGTGCAGGCGATGGCGCGGCACTTCGCGGCGCACCGGTCCTTCTACCGTGCGATGCTCACCGGTTCGTGCGCGTTCGCCATGACCAGGACGCTGAACGGCCTGTTCGGCGCAGCCAACGCGAAGACCGTGCGCGAGCTGTTCGGTGAGCTGGACGAGCAGGTCGCGCGGGATCTGGCGGCGTTCGTCGCGGCCGGCACCGGCGCGGTGGTCAACGACTGGCTGATCGACGGCGCCGATCCGCTCGACCCGCTCGACCCCGAGGAGCTGGCGCGGCGCCTGCTCCGTCTCGCCCCGGTGTTCACCGGCGGCGGCCGTACGTCCCCCGACGGAGGTCCCCGGTGAGCCGGCTGAGCAGTCGGCTCGTCCAGCGCATGCTGCGCCTGTCCCCGCCCCCGACCAGGGATCTGGCCGTCGAACGCGGTCTGCGCGTCCCCATGCGCGACGGCGCCGAACTGCTGGCCGACCGCTGGACCCCGAAAGCCGGCGGCACGGGCCTGCCGACCGCGCTCGTCCGTATCCCGTACGGCAGGTCGGGCATGATCGCGGTGCAGCTGGCCAGGCCGCTGGCCGAGCGCGGCTTCCAGGTGCTCGTCCAGAGCACCCGTGGCACCTTCGGCTCCGGCGGTGGCTTCGACCCGCTGCGGTGCGAGCGCGAGGACGGCCTCGACACCCTGGACTGGCTGGTCGGGCAGCCCTGGTGCGGCGAGGCGGTCGTGCTGTACGGCGGCAGCTACCTCGGTTTCACCCAGTGGGCGGTGGCCGACGCCCTGCCCCCTCAGGTCAAGGCCATGATCCCGGCGGTGTCGGAGTCCGCCTTCACCCTGGAGTTCCTGCGCACCGAGTCCTTCTCGTTGGAGGCCACGCTCGGCTGGGGCCTCCAAGTGGCCGACCAGGAACGCCGGTTCGCGCTGCTGCACCAGCTGCGGCGGCTGCCGAAGGAACGGCGCGCCTGGTACACGCTGCCCCTCGACCAGGCGGACACCGCGGCGACCGGCCGCCGTTCCCCCTACTTCCAGGACGTCCTCGCCCATGACGCCGACTCGGCGTTCTGGCAGGTCCTCGACCACAGCGAGCGGGTCGCCGACGTCACCGTTCCGGTCAGCACGGTCGGCGGCTGGTTCGACATCTTCGTGCCCGGCCAGATCCGTGACTTCCGCACCCTTCAGGAGGCCGGACGGACCGCCCGGCTCACCATCGGCCCTTGGGCGCACATCTCCATGGGCGTGAGCCGGACGGCCGCGGCCGAGGCCCTCGACTTCGGACTGGCGTACGCCCATGGCCGACAGCCCGCCGACCGGGCGCCGGTCCGCCTGTTCGTCATGGGCGAGGAGAAATGGCGCGACTTCCCGTCCTGGCCGCCGCCCGGCTACGAACCGCGCCGTTTCCACCTCCAGCCGGACGGCGGTCTCTCCACCGAGGCGCCCGCCGAATCGGCCCCCGACGGCTACCGCTACGACCCGGCCGACCCCACCCCGGCCGTCGGCGGCGTCCGTATGGCCGTGGGGGTGAGATCGGGCCGCGCGGACAACACCGCCCTCGAAGCCCGCCCCGACGTCGTCACCTACACAACTCCCAAACTGGACGAGGACGTCGAGGTGATCGGCGAGGTCGAGGCCGAGATCTGGTTCCGCTCCGGCCTGCCGTACGCCGACGTCTTCGTCCGCCTGTGCGACGTCGACGAGCGGGGACGGTCCACCAACGTGTGCGACGGCCTGACAGGTCTGACGGATGCCGATGAGCCGTCCAGGGTGACCGTACGGCTGTGGCCGACGGCGTACCGCTTCAAGCGCGGTCACCGCATCCGCGTCCAGATCTCCAGCGGCGCCTTCCCCCGCTACAACCGCAACCCCGGCACCGGCGAGCCCCGCGCCACCGCCACCACCCTGCGCGCCGCCGACCAGCAGGTATTCCACGATCCCGCACAGCCCTCGGCGATCGTCCTGCCGGTACGGGAAGCGCGCTGAGCGGGGCCGGGTGGGAGCACACCGCGCTCCCACCCGGCCCCGGGCCGGCCCGTGTTCCGTCGGTCCGTCAGCCGATGGGGTACGCCCGGGTGATCGTCTCGCTGAAGGTGTTGCCCGAGTGGTCCTCACCGCCGGCGCGCAGGGTCACCCAGCCGCTGGTGGCGGAGGCCGCCGGGTGGGTCAGGACGGCCTTCCCGGTGGTGCCCCTGACCCGGGTGGGGACGGTCGTCCAGGTCGCGCCGTCGTCGTACGACACCTCGACCTTCACCGTGTCGAGGCCTCGGTGACGGCGGGGCCCCTGCTGCTGCACGGTGAACGGGATCGTGAACTCCGTGTCCGCCGGGGCGATGCCGTTCGGGTCGGTCGGCGGCTGGAAGCGCAGTACGGTCAGCGGCAGCGGGGCGGTCGCGTCGGTGGCCGCCGACCGGAACGTCCAGCTCGCCTGGACGCGCTGCGAGCGCTGGCCGTGCCAGCTGGTGCTGCGGGACGCGGAGACGTCGAGCCGGTAGTCGGCGGCTTCGGACGGCACGGTCCAGAAGTTGGTGAAGTTGTCGAAGTTCTCCTCGTCCGGCCAGGGGCGGTTCAGCGAGCCGACCTCGGTGCCGTCCCGGTAGAGGGTCGCCACGCCCTGGCTGAACGCGCGGTCGTTCCAGTTGTAGTGGCTCGGGTCCGAGTCCCCCCAGAGCGAGAACTCCGGTGCGACGCGGTTTCCGGTGCGGGTCAGGAACTGCCCGTTCGAGGGCAGCGCCGGGCCGACCACCGGTTGGTTCCAGGTCTCCTGCGTGGTCGTACCCGGCTTGTAGGTACGCGGGTTGGAGTGCTGCCGTCCGAGCGGGTAGTAGGAGCCGTCGTCCGGAGTCATGTAGTGCCCGAGGACTCCGGTCCAGGTGACATCCGGGTCCGCGCTGTAGTACTCCACCCGTGTGGCGGCGAGCGGTGCATTGCGTACGACCGTGATCAGGCTGGTCTGGCCGCCCACGAAGCCCGAGATGATCCGGGCCCCGCCGGCACGCGAACCGTCACGCTTGCCGTACGAGGCCTCCACCTTGGCCAGTCGCCGAAGCGGGACGTCGTAGGAGAGGCGGCCCGGAATTCCGCCCTTCTTCTCCTCCACCAGTGCGTAGACCGGACCGCCGATCAACGCGCCGGGCTCGGCCGGTGCCGCCAGGGTGGTTCGGTAGAAGTAGCGGTAGGTGCCGTCCCGGTCCGCGGGCGGGGTCGGTACGGCGGACAGTGCCGTCGTCGAGTAGTACGGGGTGAAGACGCCGAACCCCGAGGTCTCCCGGGTGCCGGTGGGGTCGACAGAGGTGTGCTGGGCGCCGAACTCACGGAACCAGGGCGCGACCGCGTCGTCCGGGACACCGACGGCCGCCGGCCTGCCCTTGCGGGCGTCGAGTTCGATCGAGGTGTTCCGGTCGAGCGCGATCCCCGGTCGGCTTTCGAGGGTGAGGTCGGTGGGCCTCTTCGTCTCCGGGTCCACGGTGTTGATGAGCGCGGTGAGACCGTACCGGCCCTTGGGCAGCCTGAGATGACCCTCGGGCCGGGTCGTGTTGATCGACGCGAAGACCGAGGCGCCGGTGCGGTCGAGACGGTCGATGGCGATCGTGGCCGAGTACGGCGACAGAGGTGTGCTGCCGTTGCGGTCGAGGGCGGTGAGGTCGAGGTCGTAGCTCTCCTCCTCGAACCGTGCGCCGACCGTCGTCTGAACGCGGGTGCCACCGTCGGCCGTCGCCGCCACGAGCCGCCAGGCGTACGAGGCGCCGGTCGACGGGATGCCGGCCGACGGGTCGATCGTCACCTCCACCGTGGACTCGCCGTGGGCCGGCACGGTGACCTCGGTGGCGGAGAGGCTCAGGGTGCCCTCGGGCGGTGTCGCTCCGTCCGGTGACGGAGTGATGGTCAGGGTGACCGGCGCGTCGGTGCCGTTGCGGTAGGTGATCGCCTTCGTCTCGGCCGGGTTCGCGGTGTGCGGCCAGGTGAACAGCCCCGTGCTCAGACCGGCCGGGGACGCGGTCACCGTCTTCCTCGTGCCCCTGGCCACGTCGACGAGACCGTTGCCCTGGACATGGACGCCCTGGTCCGGCTGCGGACTCGCCGTGGACTTGATCCCGTCCTTGAGCTGCTGCCCGCCCCAGTCCGGGTGCGCCTGGGCGAGCAGGGCCACGGCGCCCGCCGTCGCCGGTGCCGCCATGGACGTGCCCGACAGCGCGGTGTAGTCGTCGTCGATCGGGCCCTGCGGGCCTGTCGGGTCGACGTCGCCGATCGGGGTGCCCTTGGCCCGGGCCGAGATCACGGCCACGCCGGGGGCGGTGATGTCCGGCTTGACGGCTCCGTCGCCGAGCCGGGGGCCGCGGCTGGAGAAGGACGCGATCGCGCCCGTGGAGTCGACCGCGCCGACGGTGAGGGCTGCGTCGGCGGCGGCCGGCGCCCCGATGGTGGTGGCACCGGGTCCGGAGTTGCCCGCCGAGACGACGAACAGCGCGTCCCCCTGCGCCGACAGGGAGTTCACCGCCAGGGACAAGGGGTCCGTGCCCGGGCTCGGCAGCCGGGTGCCGAGGCTCATGTTGACGACGTCGGCGCCCTGCGCGACCGCCCACTCCATGCCCGCGATGATGGTGGAGCTGAAGCCGGAACCGCCGGCGTCCATGACCTTGCCGATCAGCAGGTCGGCGCCGGGCGCCACCCCCTCGTACCGGCCGTCCGAGGCGGCTCCGCTCCCGGCGACGATGCCGGCCACATGGGTGCCGTGGCCGTTGTCGTCCTCGGCGTTGTCGGAGGCGTTGATCAGGTTCCGTTCCGTTGTCACCCTGCCCCGGAGGTCGGGATGGGCATGGGCCCAGCCGGTGTCCAGGACGGCGACCTTCACGCCCTCGCCGGTGTACCCGGCCGCGCGGGCCGCCGGGACGCCGATCTGGGCGTTGCCGATGTCGTCGCGGGTCTCCACCGGGGCGTCCAGCCACACCTTGGACAGCCCGGACTCCAGCTTCATCGCGGACACGGACACGGACGTCGGCTCGCGGACGATGTCCGCCCAGAACTCGCCCGCCTCGGCGGGCAGTTCCTCGACGGCGGTCGCGTCGATGCTCTCCAGCGTCTTCCCGACGGTGGCACCGTCGGCCTTGGCGAGTGCCGAGGGCGTACGGTCCCCGGTGTGCTGGACGATCAGCGGCAGCGTGTCGCGGTCGGCGTACCCGTTCCGGGTCAGGGCGGTGATGTCGAACAGCCGGGCGTCGAGGGTGCCGTCGGTGACCAAGCCCAGCGCGTCCGACGGGATGACGCTGAAGTTCCCGGCGTCCTCCCGCTGGTAGAAGACGATGTCCGAGCGGCCTTCCCCGGCCTCCACCTGCACCGAGCGCCGGCCGGCGCCGACTTCGGTGACCTGGACGACGTCGCCGGTGATCAGGGTGACCGACGTCCGTCCGTCGGTGGTCTCCGGCACGGTGTCCGAGGCGCCGGCGGGGGGTGAGGCGGCGAGGGCGGCGGCGGTCAGGGCGGCTGCCAGGACGGAGGCGGTGAGGGCGATGGCCGGGCGGGGGGATCCGGGACGCCGGCCGGGGCGGTGAGCGGGGGCGGGGGGTATCAAGGGGTTCCTTTCCGAGGCGTCGGCAGTGCCGAAGGTGGGGGGCGGTGGCTCAGAGGGGTTCGAACCGGCCGTCGTCGCGGCTTCCCGGGAGGGGTTCCTCCTCGTCGGAGGGCTCCTGGGGGCAGGGCGACTCGGGCGTGTTCTCCGCGTGCTGCTCGCTCTGTTCCTCGGCGTGCGGTGGCTCCTGCGGGTCGACTCGCATGGCACACCAGCCTCGTACGCGACCGGCCGCACGGCGATCAGTCAGGTGACCGAAAAATTAGCCGTGGGGTGCCGAGCCCTCGGACTCCAGCGGCAGCACCCCGGCCTCGACCGCCGCCCGGACGACGGCCGCCCGCGACGACACCCCCAACTTGCGCATGGCGGCGCTGAGTTGAGTGGCCACGGTCTTCGGGGAGACGAACAGCGCCTGCGCCGCCTCCCTGTTGGTCATCCCCTGCGCGACGAGGGCCACGACCTGCCGCTCCCGTGGGGAGAGCCGTGGACCGTAGCCGCGCGGCCCCCTGCGCCAGACGCGGGCCACCTCCACCCCGTGCTCGCGCAGGAGTTGGGCGACGCGGTCCGCGTCCGTGCGCGCGCCCAGCGTCCACAGCCGTTCCTGCACGGTGGTGAGCTGCGCGAGCGCCTGCCCGGTGTCACCGTGCCGGAGCAGACAGCGGCCGCGCCGTTCGAGGGCGAGCAACTCGTCGTACGGGCGCGGCAGTTCGGCCCACACCGAGGCCGCCGTCGCGAACGCCTCGGCGGCCGGGGCCGGTTCGCCGTGGGCCTCGGCCAGGATCGCGCGGCCCGACGACAGCGCGGCGACGGCCGCGGGCGCGTTGCGGCCCTCGGTGCCGTCGGCGTACCGCCGCAGCAGTTCGTCGGCGCGGTCGACGCGGCCGGCTCCGGTCAGGGCGTCGAGGTGGGCCGGGAGGATGTCGGTGGCCCACAGCCAGACGTCCTTGCGTTCGATCAACTCCAGTATCCGGCCGGTGACTTCGAGGGCCTCGGCCCAGTCGCCGTCGGCCAGGTACGACCGCGCGAGTGCCGCCGCGGAGAGCCCGGCCTCGGGTTCGCACAGGCCGCCCTCGGCGAGTTCGTCGACGACCTTCCGCAATCCGCCCCGGGCCGCCGCGCCGCCGCCCTGGGCGAGTGCCAGCACCGCCAGGATCTGCCGGGCCAGCCGCGAACCGTAGGGGTTGACGTCCCGGTCGGCGGCCAGCGCGGCGACGGTCCCGTCCAGGCCCGTCCACTCGCCGGTGCACCAGTCCAGATACGCGAACGGGACCCGGACCATGCTCACCAGCCGCCGGTTCCGGATGGACTCCGCGAGTTCCGTCGCCGCCGTCAGCCGGGACCGCGCGCCCTCGTAGTCGCCCCGGACGACCGCCGTCTGACCGGCGTTGAACAGGAACCGGGCGAGCAGTCCGCGCTCCGCCGGGGGCGCGTCGACCGCGGCCCGCTGGAGTTCGTCGGCCGCCCGCCAGCCCTCCTCGTCGCCGAGCAGGAGCAGGGCCGAGGCACGGTTCGTCATCACCCGGAGCCGGTCGGACGGCGACTCGATCCGGGGCAGCAGCTCCGTCGCCCGCGCGAGCCACCCGCGGTGCCGTGCCGCCGGCCACTCCGGCACCAGCGGCATGGCCAGCACGGACATCGCCGTTGCGGCCAGTTCGGGCCGGTCCCCCAGATGGGCCACACCGTCCTCGATCTCGTCGAACGCCGCGGACTCCTGACCGGCGTCCCGCAGCAGCCGGCCGAGCAGCAGCTTGGTCTCACCACGCTCCTGGCGCGGCAGATCCTCGTACGACAGGAGCTTCCGTACGGCGTCCAGGACGGCCCGCGAGAGATCGCTGACGTCCCGTGCGCCGAAGACGGCCGCGCCGCCCATCTTGCGGGCGAGGCGCGAGCGGTCCGCCGTCGCGAGGTCCGCCGAGGTGAGCAGCCCGAGCAGGGTCACGACCGCGGCACGGTCGTCGCCGGACTCCAGGGCCACGTCGGCGCTGGCCTCCCCGTACCGGCACCACCCCGCGATGTCGCCCGCCTCGCGGCAGTGCCAGGACAGCCGTGCGACGGGCTCGGGCCGCAGCCCGCGCAGGTTCGCCGCGGCCCTGCCGTGCAGCCGGCGCCGGTCCGGTGCGGGGATCGCCCCGCGTACGGCCAGACAGTCCAGGGCGTGCCGGTAGGCGTACGCGCCGGGTGTCTCCTCCCGCAGCAGCCCCGACCCGAGCGCCGCCGCCAGCCCGGCACGGCCGGCCTCGGAGCCCAGGTCCGCGACCGTGCTCAGGAGCGCCTCCTCGGACGGCGTGTCCAGGACGGCGGCGGCCTCCAGCACCCTGCGCGCCGGGGCGTCGAGCCGTTCGACCCGTTCCAGCACCGAGTCGCGGAGGGTCGCGGGGACTTGCAGCTCGGTCAGCACCCGGCGGATCCAGGTGCCGTCGCGGTGGACGATGTCCTTGCGGTCCCGCAGCAGGAGGACGCACTCCTCCACGGCGAGCGGGATGCCGTCGGTGTGCCGGTGCAGGAAGGACACGAATTCGGCGGACACCGTCGAGGTGTCGAACATGGACGCGACCAGCTCGCGGGTGTCCGCCAGGTCCAGTGGCCCCAGTGCCAGCCGTACGAGCGTGACGTCCGAGGGCACCCGGGAGGTCAGCCGGGTCAGGAGCGAGCCGTTCGGCACCTCGTCGGGGCGGAAGGAGACCACGATCGACAGGCCGGGCCGGCCGGCGGCGGTGAGGGTGAGCAGCCACTCCAGGGTCGCGGTGTCGGCCCAGTGGGCGTCCTCCACGACCAGCACACCGATGTCGAGGCGGCCCAGCAGTTCGGTGAGCGCGCTGAGGATCCGGTGCCGGGTCTCGTGGGGGTCGTCGAGCACGTCCAGCGGTGGCGGCAGCCGGTCGGCCCAGTCGGGGAACAGCGGCCGCAACGCCCCGGCGAGCGGGCTGAGTTCGAGTCCGGCGGGCGGGGAAGGGACGCGGCGGCGGATGCCGTCGACGACCGCGCCCAGGGTGAACGGTTCGGGCAGCGGCGGGCAGGTGGCGATCACGGCCTCGCGCCCGACCGCCCGGGCGACCGCCTCCCGCACGAGCCGGGTCTTCCCGATCCCGGCCTCGCCCTCCACCACGACGAGCGCAGGACCGTTCCCCAACGCCTCGCACACGGCGAGGAGTTCGGCCTCCCGCCCGACGAACTCGGGCGCGGGACGGGGGGCGTACGACGGTGTCCGCCGAGGCTGCGGCTCGCCGGGCGGTCCGTCCCGGCCTGCGTGACGTGGATCGTCCCGACTGGAGCGCCGCGCCAAACTGCCACCTCCGGGTGCCGGTCCGAGCCCAACTCCCGCACCAGTGAGCGCACTGTGCCCGGGCGCACCATTTTGGCATGAGCGCGTCCAGCCCGGCAGTGCGTCGGGCGGGGACCGCGCCATGGCCGCCCGTCTACCGCCCGACTACCGGGCTCGGACAAAGCGCGGACAGGGCGCGGACAGGGCCGGCGAAAGTCTTTCGTAACCGAGACATTTCCGGTCCTTGTTCCGGATGTGAATTCCGTGCCAGTGTCCCGGCCAGCAGGCAGGCCGTCGGCAGCGAGGAATCCGAAAGCCTTTCGTACCGTCTCCGATCTGCCTGGCGCACCGACGGCATGTGAAAGAAGAGAGGCACCACCATGCGGAGAGTCCCGCCGAGCGGAAATCCCGGAATTGCCAAAAGCCCGAGAATTCGACGCGTCGTCGCGTCCGCGGTCGCCCTCACGGCGGCCATGGGCCTTGCCGCGTGCGGAACTTCGGGGCCGGCCGGATCGTCCGGGAACTCGTCCGCGAAGGGCCTGACGATGTGGGCGCTCAACGACCAGACGATCCTCAAGGACTCCGTCGACGCCTACAACAAGGACCACCCGGACGCGAAGATCACCCTCTCGCTCTACGCGAACGACGACTACAAGCAGAAGCTGCGCGTCGCCTTCGGCGCGAACCAGGCCCCGGACATCTTCTTCAGCTGGGGCGGCGGCGCCCTGAACGACTACGTCGAGGCGGGCAAGGTCGACGCGCTGACACAGGCGAACGCGGACACCGACCGCTTCACCCCGAGCGTGATGCAGAGCGCCACCTTCGACGGCAAGGTCTACGGCGTCCCCGCCAACGGCCTCGCCCCGGTCGTCCTCTACTACAACAAGAAGGTGCTCGCCGACGCGGGCGTCGAGCCGCCGAAGACGTACGACGACCTGCTGACGGCCGTGAAGAAGCTGAAGGCGAAGGACGTCGTCCCGCTCTCCCTCGCCGCGAACTCCAAGTGGCCGACGCTGATGTATCTGGAGTACCTGCTCGACCGCGAGGGCGGTTCCCAGGTGTTCACGGACATCGCCTCCGGTGACGCGGCCAAGTGGAAGGACCCGTCCGTCACCGAGGCCAACCAGCGCCTCCAGGACCTGGCGAAGGCCGGCGCCTTCGGGGACAACGCCTCCTCCGTCAGCTACGACCAGGGAGCGTCCACCGCCCTGCTCTACACGGGCAAGGCCGGGATGACGCTGATGGGCACCTGGGAGTACGCCAACATCGCCAAGGCCGCGCCGGACTTCCTGAAGAGCGGCGACCTCGGCTACACCGCGTTCCCGTCGCTGCCCGACGGCGCCGGTGAGGCGAACAGCATCGTCGGCAACCCGTCGAACTTCCTGTCGCTGAACTCGTCGACGAAGAACAAGTCCGCCGCGCTCACCTACTTCAAGGACTACGTCCTCGACGACTCCCAGGTCGACGCCTATCTCGCGGCGGGCAGTGTGCCGCCGGTCAAGGGCCTGGAGTCGAAGCTGGCGGCGGTGACGTCGTCGACCGACAAGGAGTGGCTGACCTTCGTCTACGACCTGGTGCAGAACGCGCCCGGCTTCCAGCTCTCCTGGGACCAGGCCCTGCCGTCCGACCAGGCCGACCCGCTGCTGACGAACACCGACAAGTCGTTCCTGCGCGAGATATCGCCCGCCGAGTTCGGTACGAACATGAGCAAGGCGGGGTCGTGACGCTCACCGCCCCCGCGCGCCGGTCAGGAGGCTCCGGCCTCCTGATGGCCGCCCCCGCCCTGCTGCTCTTCGGCCTGTTCGGGCTGGTCCCCCTGGTGGGAGTCGTGGCGCTCAGCCTGGCCCGGTGGGACGGCCTGGGCTCCATCGGCTGGGCGGGCCTCACCAACTGGACCAGTGTCCTGACGGACGGCGCGACCTGGCAGGCGCTCGGCCTCACCGTCAAGGTGATGGCCGTGAGCTGGCTGGTCCAGACGCCCATCGCGCTCGCCCTCGGGGTCTTCCAGGCCCCGAGGGGCAGGGCGCGGGCCCTGTTCGCCGTGCTGTTCTTCCTGCCGCTGCTGCTGTCGGCGGTGGCGATCGGCCTGACCTGGCAGGCGCTCCTCGACCCGTCCTTCGGCATCGGTGCCACGCCCGGCCTGCACTGGCTGGCGAAGCCGCTGCTGGGCTCGCCCGACCTGGCCCTGTACACGGTGATCTCCGTGATCGCCTGGCAGTTCGTGCCGTTCCACGCCCTGCTCTACCAGGCCGGGATACGGCAGATCCCGACCGCCCTCTACGAAGCCGCGGCGCTCGACGGCGCCGGGCCCGTGACCCGCTTCCTGCACATCACGCTGCCGCAGCTGAAGTACACGATGGTCACCTCCAGCACCCTCATGCTGGTGGGCTCGCTGACCTACTTCGACCTGATCTTCGTCCTGTCGGGAGGCACCGGCGGCCCGGGCACCGCCACCCGCGTCCTCCCCCTCGCCATGTACATCACCGGGTTCCAGGCCCACGACATGGGCCGTGCCAGTGCCGTCGCCACCCTCCTGGTGGTCTTCGGCCTCGGCCTGTCGCTCCTGATGACCCGCCTGTCCGGCTTCACCCGGATGGACAGCCAGCAGGAGGGCATGTGAGCACCACCGTCACCCGGGCCCGCCGCCCCCGTACGGCCACCGGCGGCGAGCCGCCGACGCCACCCCCGCGTCCCCGTACCCGCCGACGCGGCACGGCCGTGGGCGCCGTACGCCGCATCCTCACCGGCGGCACCACGCTCCTCTGGGCCGCGATCGTCGTCGTACCCGTGTACTGGCTGGTGGTGACGAGTCTGCGCACCCGCGCCGACTTCACCGCCGACAGCCCGCTCGCCCTGCCCGGCCACCCGACGCTCGACAACTTCCGGACCGTCCTGGCCGGGGACTTCACGACCTACCTGCTCAACAGCGTGATCGTGACCGTGGCGACGGTCGCCCTGACCGTGACCGTCGCCCTGATGGCCGCCTTCGCGATCGTCCGGGGCGCCGGAAGCCGCCTCTCCCGGATCTCCTTCCGGCTGTATCTGCTGGGCCTGGCGATCCCGCTCCAGGCGGTGATCATCCCGGTCTATCTGCTGATCATCAGGATGCGGCTGTACGACAGTCTGCTCGCGATCGTGCTGCCCTCGGCGGCGTTCGCGCTGCCGATCACCGTGATGATCCTGGTGAGCTTTCTGCGCGACGTTCCCCGCTCGCTCTTCGAGGCGATGATCGTCGACGGCGCCGGCGACTGGCGGATGCTCTTCTCGCTCGCCGCGCCGCTGGCCCGCCCGGCTCTGATGACCGTCGCCGTGTACGACGGGCTCCAGGTCTGGAACGGCTTCCTGTTCCCGCTGATCCTCACCCAGAGCGGCGACAAGGCCGTACTCCCGCTGGCCCTGACCCTCTACCGGGGCCAGTTCGGCATCGACGTACCGGCCACGATGGCCGCCGTGGTGCTCTCCACCCTGCCGATGCTCGCGCTGTTCATTCTGGCCAGGCGCCAGCTCGTCGCGGGTCTCACCGCCGGCTTTTCCAAGTAGCCCATACCACCGGGCAGTTCACCCCGTACGACGGCCGGGCCGGGTGTCCGGCCCCGTCGGCATGCCCGCGCACCTCCCCGAGGAGTCGTCAATGACCACCACCATGCCGGACCACAGCGACGGCCTCCCCCAGCAGGAGGAGGACGACCGGCCCTGGACCGACCCCGGCCTCCCGACCGCCGAGCGGGTCGAGGCCCTGCTCGCCCGGCTCACCCTCCCCGAGAAGGTCGCGCAGCTCAGCAGCGCCTGGGAGGACGTCGAACCGGCCGGCCCCGAGGTGGCACCGGGCACCAGCATCTTCGACCGCGTCGGCGACCTCACCGAGACCGCCCGGCACGGCCTCGGCCAGCTGACCCGCCCGTACGGCACCCTGCCCCGGCCCGCCCTGGAGCACTCCCGGGCCCTGGCCGAGCGCCAGCGGCAGATCACCGGCCAGAGCAGGTTCGGCATCCCGGCCATGGCGCACGACGAGTGCCTGACCGGGTTCACCGCGTACGGGGCGACGATCTACCCCACCTCGCTCGGCATGGCGGCCACCTTCGACCCGGAGCTGATCCGGCGGGTCGGCACGGCCATCGGCGCCGACATGGCCGAGGCCGGCGTCCACCAGGGGCTCTCACCGGTCGTCGACGTGATCCGCGACTACCGCTGGGGCCGCTGCGAGGAGACGTACGGCGAAGACCCTTACCTCGTCGGGGAGATGGGCGAGGCGTATGTCACCGGTCTCCAGAGCGCCGGGGTGTACGCCACCCTCAAGCACTTCGCCGGGTACTCCGCCTCGATGGGCGGCCGCAACCACGCCCCGGTCGGCATCGGCCGCCGGGAGCTGTACGACGTGATCCTGCCGCCCTTCGAGCGGCTCGTCGCCGCGGGCGTCGGGTCGGTCATGAACTCGTACGCCGAGATCGACGGCGAGGCGCCCGCCGCGAGCCGGTGGCTGCTGACCGAAGTCCTGCGCGACGTCTGGGGGTTCGAGGGCACCGTCGTCTCCGACTACTGGTCCCTGCCCTTCCTGGTGAGCGCCCACCGGGTGGCCGCCGACCTCCCCGACGCCGGGGCGCTCGCGCTGCGCGCCGGGATGGACGTCGAACTGCCCGACCAGCGCGGCTTCGGGGACGCCCTCGTGCATGCCGTACAACAGGGGCTGGTGGACGAGGAGTTGATCGACCGCGCCGTACGCCGGGTGCTGCGGCAGAAGGCCGAACTCGGACTCCTGGACCCCGACTGGGACCCGAGACCCCCCGCCCTGCGCGCGGGCGAACTCGACCTGGACAAGCCGGACAACCGCCGGCTGGCCCACGCCGTGGCCCGGTCGAGTGCCGTCCTGCTGTCGAACGACGGAACCCTGCCCCTCCCGTCCATCGGCCGGATCGCACTGATCGGCCCGTGCGCCGACGACGTACGCACCATGTTCGGCTGCTACAGCTTCCCCAACCACGTCCTCGCCGAACGCGACGACCTCGGCAACGGCGTCGAGGCGATCTCCCTGCGCACGGCGCTGGCCGAGGAACTCCCGTCCGTGCACTGGGAGTTCGTACAGGGCTGCCCGATCCGGGACGAGGACCGTTCCGGCATCCCGGCGGCGGTGGCGGCCTGCTCCGCCGCCGATCTCACGATCCTGGTCGTCGGCGACAAGGCGGGCATGTTCGGCATCGGCACCTCGGGCGAGGGCTGTGACGTGGAGGATCTGCGGCTGCCGGGTGTCCAGGAGGAGCTGGTGGAGGCGGTGTTGGCGACGGGGAAGCCCGTCGTGCTGGTCGTCAGCAGTGGCCGGCCCTATGCCGTGGGCCGGTTCGCGGCCACCGCCTCGGCCATGGTGCAGGTGTTCCTGCCGGGCGAGGAGGGCGGCCGTGCCGTCGCCCAACTCCTGTCCGGCCGGGCCAACTTCAGCGGCAAGCTGCCCGTACAGATCCCCAACTCGCCCGGCGGACAGCCCTACACCTACCTCCACCCGCCGCTCGGCGACCGGCAGAGCTTCCTGTCCAACCTCGATCCGACACCCGCGTTCCCCTTCGGACACGGGCTGTCGTACACGGACTTCGACATCGACCTGCTCACCGTCGACCGCGAACAGGTGCCGACGGACGGGGAGTTCACGGTCAGCGCGCGGGTCCGGAACACGGGGACGGTCGCGGGCGCCGAGACCGTCCAGCTGTACGCCGTCGACCCGGTGGCCCAGGTGACCCGGCCGGTGCGCTTCCTGCTCGGCTTCGCCAAGGTCGAACTCGCCCCCGGAGAACAGGCCGTGGTCCGTTTCCACGTCCACACCGACCGCCTGGCCTTCACCGGCCTGACCGGCCACCGCATCGTCGAACCCGGCGAGATCCTCCTCCAGGCAGGCTCCTCCAGCCTGAACACACCGGTACGGGACGCGATCCGGCTCGTGGGTGAGGAACGGGACGCGACGGTCGTACGGCATCACGGCGTGCCGGTGACGATCGAACGGGGCTGAGCCCCGCGCCCCTAGGGGCGCGGGGAACTGCCCGACCAGCCACAACGGACCCGCAGCCGACGCACTATGCCTCAAACGGAACGCTAACTCCGCGTCCAGGTCTGGGTCGCATTGCCCAGCCCGGTCCACAGCTGAACCTTCGACCCATTGGCCGTACCCCAGCCGGTCACGTCGAGGACGAGACCGTTGGAGCGGTTGACGATCGTGCCGTCGACCCGGAACGCCCACTGCTGGCTGGTCTTGCCGTTGCAGGCCCACAGGATGACCTTGGTGCCCGCAGTGGTGCCGTCGGCGTTGGCGGCCAGGCACTTGCCGGAGACGCGGAGTTCGCCCGCCGCGGTCCGGGTGATGGTCTGGTTGGCGTTGCCCGAGCAGTCGTAGACCTGGACCTGGACGCCCGTCTGGCCGTTCGGGACGTCGAGGCAGCGCCCGGAGTTCGTGCCCTTCAGGGTGAACGTCGAGGCCGTGGGCAGCGGATCCTGGACCAGCTGCCAGTCCTGCGAGCCGTCGTCTGTCGACGCCGCCAGGGTGACGGAGCCGCCCGTGGTCGCTCCGGTCATGTACAGGCTGGTGTTACGGACCGAACGGAGCTTGTAGTACCCGCTGGTGGTCGCGGCGACCTGGGTCCACGCCTTGTCGGTGGCGCCGTCGTCGACCCACTGGGCCAGCTTCTGCCCGGCCGTGGCGGTGCCGGTCCAGATGGCGACCGCACGGCCCCCGGCCTTGTTGAGCAGCGTCACGTCACTGCCCTTGGCGGTCAGGTGCCAGCGCTGGGTGTTCGCGGCGGAGTCCGCGCCCAGGACGAGGTCGGGGGTGTTCCCGGTGAGGTTCGCGTCCTGCGTCTTCGCGGAGGCGGTGCTCAGGACCTGGCCGGTCAGCCGGTTGACGAGGCTGTAGTAGGCGCCGTCGGAGCGGCCGAGGTCGACCTCGGCGTACTTGACGGGGCCGACGCTGCCGCCGCTCCAGGACGCCTGGAGGATCAGGACACGGCCCGTGCCGTCGACGTACTGCAGGTTGCGGCTGTACCCGGCGGCGATGGTCGTCTGGTACTGCTTCCAGGTGCCGGTGCTCAGCCCGGACTCGTTCACCCAGACGCTGCCGCTGCCGGAGGCGTTGTAGACGATCCGGCCGTCCGGCATCGGCAGGAGCACCGGGCTGCCGCCGGTGGCCAGTGTGTTCCCGCCCGAGGGCACGGGCAGCGAGGTGATCGCGGCGTCCGTGGCCGAGAAGAACTTCGTCGGGTCGTCGGAGATCCGGTAGCGGACGTTCGTCCCGCCGCCCCAGTACTCGTACGTCAGGAGCCACTTGCCGTCGGTCGTCGGGGCGATGGTCGTCATGCCCGGCCGGCCGCCCCCGATCTCCGTCTTGCCGCCGCCCATGCTCACGGTCGAGCCCGGGACGTCCACGACCGGGCTGCTCCACGCCGTGCCGCTGGCGCCGTCCCAGGTCCGGTGCAGGAGGACCTGGCCGCCGGAGTCAGTCGCGGTGTCGTTGTCCGGGTCGAGGGTCGGAGCACCGGTGGTGGTGTCGTACCCGGTGTAGTCCTTCTCGTCGGAGTAGTACGCGATGAGCTTGCCGTTGTGGGCGAGCAGATGGGGTTCCCAGACGGGGTCGACCTGGGCCTCGGTGTTGGCGGCCGAGACCCGGCCGACGGCGCCCGCGCTGCCGCCCTGCCAGCCGCCGGCCTCGATGATGTTCTTGAAGCTCCAGGTAGCGCCGTCATCCGTGCTGGCGTACAGGGCGAGCGCGACGTCCTTGCGGTCGCCGTCGCCGGACGGTGTCCAGCTGGAGTCGGCGGCCTTCTGCTCCTGGTAGTAGGCGTCGTCGCCCGAGACGATGCTCGCGAGCAGCAGCGTGCCCGCGCTGAGGCTGCCGACGGCCTGCGGAAGCACGTACAGATACGGGTTGGTCCAGTTGCTCGTGTACTTCGCGTACGCGGAGTCGCTGGAGAGATGGGCGGGGGCCTGGACGTCGGACAGCTTCGCCCACGTCGTGCCGTAGTCGTCGCTCTTGTAGACCGGCAGCGTCTGGCCCACCGGCGCACTCTCGCTGTCCTCGAACGTGGCCACGATCCGCCCGCTCGGCAACTGCGCCGACTTCGGGTAGAGCACACAGGGGCTCTTGTTGCACGCGGCGGTGTTGGTCGCCGTATACAGGTTCGCGGTACTCGGCTGATATGCCGACGCGGTCGTCACGGAGGTGACGGCGAATGCCGCACCTATACCGAAGGCCGTCGCCGCGGCGAAAGCCTTTCGCGCCCAGGATCTTTTCAACGGCGTTCCTTTGAAATGGGCTGCAAGGGGGATGCAGGGGGCGTGCAAGGGAGGACGCCAGTATTCGCAAGCGACACCGCACTGTCACCGGCACATTGCGAAAGGGTTTCGCGCGATGACGGCTTACGGGGTATTGACTCGACGGCGGACGGACGTCGAGGTCCGCAGCACCAGTTCCGTCGCCAGCTCGATGCGCGGGGACGCGGGTGGCCGGCCCTGGGCGAGATCCATGAGCACCCGGGTCGCCTCTCGCCCCAGCTCCTCGAACGGCTGACGCACCGCGCTCAGCGGCGGGCAGGCCATGGCGGCCACCAGCGTGTCGTCGAAGGACATGACCGACAGGTCCTCCGGTACGGACAGTCCCTGCTGCCGGGCGGCCTCAAGCACACCGAGCGCCTGCGCGTCGCTGGCCGCGAAGACGGCCGTGGGCGGATCGGCGGCCCGCAGGATCTGGAGGCTCGCGGCGAGCGCCTCGGTGTAGTCGAAGTCGGTGGAGCGCACGATCGCCGGGTCGTAGCCGATGCCCGCCTCGTCCAGCGCGGCCCGGTAACCGTGCACGCGGGCCGCCCCGGCCAGGGAGTGCGAGCGGCCGGCGACCATGCCGATCCGGCTGTGCCCCAGCCCCAGCAGGTGCTGCACCGCGTCCCGGGCCCCGCTCCAGTTCGTCACCCCGATGCTGGGGATGTCCTCCGACGGCGCGCTGAGCGGGTCGATCAGCACCACCGGCAGCTGTTGCTCGACGATCCGCCGCTGGTCGTCCTCGGCGAGCATCGAGATGACGATCACGATCCCGGCCGCGCCGAGCGCCACGCACTCCTCCAGCCACCCGGAGATCGGCCGCCGGCTCGTCGTCCCGGTGATCACGTCGATGCCCAACTCACCGGCCGCGTCCACGATGCCCCGGGCGACCTCCAGCGTGTACGGGCCGGACAGATCGCGGAAGACGACGATGATCTGCCGGGGCGTAGCGGGATCCCGCTCCCACGGGCGGACGTAGCCGTACCGCTCCAGCAGCTCCTCGACCCGGTCCCGGGTCGCCGCGCCCACGTCCCGGCGCCGGTGCACCACCTTGGACACGGTGCTGAGCGAGATCCCCGCCTCGGCGGCGATGCTCGTCAGCAGCCCGTACTGCGCTTCCTGCCGGCCCTTGCCTCGACCTGTCACCCGATGCCCGTTCCGTACGCCGAACACCGATGCGCCGGACCGCACCGCGTACCTGACCAAAACCTCGCCGCAAGGTAACGGGGCCCGGCACGGGGAGACAAGACCCGGGGACTCAGGGCCTGTCGTCCGGATCACGCCTGGGCCGTAGGGCGGCCGTGACATCAGCCGCTCCGAGGCGGGCACCCGTCTGTCGCGCCGACGCGCCCGCCGACTCCCTCACGCGTCGACGTCCTCCTCCGCCTTGCGGCCGCACGCCCCCCCACGCTCGACTTCGCCCGAGCGGGGAACCCCATCGCCCCGCTCACCGGCAGACGACGACACCACAGCCCGAAGCCGACATGCTCCGAACGACAGGCCCTGGCCGCTCCCCCTGGACGGGCGTCGTACAGGGAACCGCCGCGCCGTCGCGTACCCGCCCCGGCGCCGACCGGCGTCCGGGCCCCGGCGCCCGACCCGCCCGCCGCCCCGCCTGTCACTGACGCGGAGGACCGGAAGCCCGTACGCGGATGCGATGGCACGACCGACACCGACAGCCGTGTGCCGCCGTTCCCCGCCACTCGGCTCCCCGGCACCGGGAACGCCGACGCAACGGCGGACCTCGCCGACCGCCGCATCGGCGTACTCCTCGACGGACTGCGCACCCCCACCACCGAAACACTCCCCGCCCCGGCCCCGGCCGCTCCGAAATCGACCACTTCGCCCGCACCACGCACGGACCGTGACCAACGGGGGCCGACCGGCCGACCGGGGACCGCGCACGTGACGGCCGTGCCCGGCGCCGCCCCGGTACCGACGTCGGCGTCCACGGACTCCCCGAAGGAAGCCCTCCACTCACGGTCAGGCCATTCCGGCCGTGCTGGCGGGCCGGACCGCGCCCGGACCGAAGCGTGCCCGGGCCCTGTCCGCCGCTGCCTCGATCCGGTAAGCCCTGTCGTCGCCGGTGCCGAAGGTGAGTTGCCGGGTGGCCGAGTCCGCGTCGAACAGGCCGTCCGCCCGCAACATGATGCCGCGGACCCTGGCTCGTTGCAGGCCGAGGGTCGCGTACAACGCGTAGGTGACGGACCGCAGTTGGGGGCCGTGCGCGGTGGGCTCCGGCAGGGTGCGGCTGCGTGTGGTCGTCGAGTGGTCGGCGTACCGGACGGTCAGGGTCAGGGACCGGCAGACCTGGTGCTCGCCGCGGAGTTGGGCGCCGAGCCGCTCGGCCAGGTGCGCCAGGGCGCCGCGCTGTCGGCCGGGGTCGAGTTCGTCCCGCCCGAAGCGGTGCTCCGCGGAGAGGGAACGCGGCGGGGCGCCGGGGATGACCCGGGTGGGGTCGATACCGGCCGCCCGCTGGTGGAGTTGGCGCCCGGCGGCCGTACCGAGGATGCGTTGCAGTGTGGCCGGCGGGGCGACCGCGATCGTGTCGAGGGTGGTCAGGCCGTAGGAGGCCAGGGTGCGTACGGTCGCCGGCCCCACGTCCGGCAGGGCGGCGACCGGCAGCCCCGCGAGGAAAGCGGTGATGCCCCGAGGGGTGTCGGGGACGGTACGGATCGCGCCGGGTGCTCCGCGCGTGGCCGCCAGCCGGGCGAGCAGCGGGTTGGGGGCGACGCCGATCGTGCAGTCGGCGTCGCAGCCCGCGGCGGCGCGCATCCGGATCACGGCCGCCAGCCCGGTCGCGTCGCGGTCGAAGTACCGCGTGCTCCCCGAGACGTCGGCGAACGCGGCGTCGGGTGGCAGCGCCTGGACGACCGGGGTGATCTCGCCGAGCAGGTCCAGGAGTTGGAGGAACGTTTCTTCCGGGCATGGGCTGCCGAAGTGGACGTAGAGGATCATTCGTCGGTCACCCCGCGCTTCCGGGGCTGGAGTGGTGGAAGGTGCGCCCGCTGATGACCGGGGCACCAGGGGGTTGCAGGTCGGCCCAGGGGTGCAGTTCGTAGCCGGTGGGCTGGGTGATGGTCCGGTGTGCGGCGGTCGGACCGGCGGTGACCGTCGGACGGGTGAGACGGTCGGCGACGGCGGCCGGGCCCCCGTCCCGGTACAGGTCGATGAGTTCGGCCAGATCCCAGGCGGCGGTCCCGGTGATGCTGAACGCGCGCGGTGCGCGGCGGGCCACCGTCCCGCGTACCAGCAGCAGACCGCTGTGGAAGACCGTGTGGGCGCAGCGTGCGTGACTGTCCTCGAAGAACGCCAGGTCGGACAGGCCGGTGGGGTCGTCGAGGGTGGCGAAGACGACCCGCTTGCCGGAGCGGATCGGCGGGGTCTGGGTGGCGACCTTGATCCCGGCGACCAGGACGGGGGTACCGTGCCGAAGTCCCGGCAGATCGGCGGCGGGGGTCGCGCCGATGTCGGCGAGCAAGGACTGGTGGTCCTCCAGCAGATGACGGGAGATGTCCATGCCGAGTACGTCGAGTTCCGCGGCGAGTTGCTCGGAGGCGCTCATCACCGGCAGCCCCGCCGTCGTACCGCCTTCCGTCGCACCGCCGTCTGTCGTACCGCCTTCCGTCGAGGCGCCCGGATCGTCGTCCATGGGGAGTTGCCCCGAGGCGGAGCCGTGTCCGCGACCGGACCGGTGCAGTTCGGCGATCCGCAGCAGCAGCTCGCGCCGGGGCCCGAAGGAGTCCATCGCCCCGACCTGGGCGAGGCGTTCGGCCAGTGGCCGGCTGGGCCGGGCGCGCTGCCAGAAGTCGCCCAGTGAGGTGTAGGGCTGTCCGCCGGTGATGCGTTCGGTCTCGGCCTCGGTGATACCGCGTACTTGGGACAGTCCGATCCGAACTCCCCACCTATCAGACACCAGTTCGATTATGTGTGCGCCCTGGGAGTGGTTGATGTCGGGCAGCAGCAACGGCACCCCGTGCCGACGGGCGTCGGCGGCCAGGACCCGCTTGTGGTACATCCCCGGATCATGGGTGAGCAGCCCCGCCAGCAGGGCCGCCATCCGGTGGGCCTTGAGCCAGCTCGACTGGTAGGCGGGCTGCGCGAAGGCCGCAGCGTGCGCCTTGGCGAAGCCGAAACTCCCGAAGCTCTCCAGGATCTCCCACACCTCCCGGACGACCTGCGCCTGGTAGCCACGGGTACGGGCCTCGGCGGCGAACCAGGCCCGCATACGGCCGTGCCGGTCCGGGTCGGACAGCGCGCGACGGGCCTCGTCGGCCATGCCACGGTCGCAGCCGGTCATCGTCGTCATGATCTCGATGACCTGCTCATGGAAGACCACCTGCCCCTTGGTCTCCTCCAGGATCGGCTTCAGGCTCGGGTGCGGATAACGGGCCCGGGTCCGGCCGTCGCGGGCCTCGATCATCGGGTGCACCATGTTCGCGGCCACCGGGCCCGGCCGGAACAGGCTGATGTCGATGATCAGGTCGAGGAAGGAGCGGGGCCGCAGGTTCCTGACCAGCTCGCGCTGACCCGGGCTTTCGAGCTGGAACGTGCCCATGGTGTCCCCGGACACGATCATGTCGTAGGTCGCCTGATCGTCGGGCGGCACCTGCGCGGGATCGTCCAGGTCGAAATGCTCGCCGGTGACCCGCTCGATCTCGGCGACCGCGTGGGCGAGCGCCGACTGCATCCGTACGCCGATGACGTCGATCTTCGGATGTCCGGTGTCCTCGATGTCCTCCTTGTCGAACTGGGCCATGGTGATGCCCTCGACGGTGGTCGGCAGCACCGGGGTGCGCGCCAGCAGCCCGGCGTTGGACACCAGGAGCCCGCACGGGTGCATCGCGGCCTCGTTCGGCAGGCCGTCCAGCATCTCCACCAGCTCCCACAACCGCCCGTGATCCTCCCCGGCGACCTCGCGCAGCTCCGGCAGTTCACTCAGTGCCGCCCGGGCGTCCCGGGCCCTGATGTGCGGAAACTCCTTGGCCAGCCGAGCGGCCCGGTCGGGGTCCACGCCCCGCGCCCGCGCCACGTCCTCGATCGCCCCGCGCACCCGGTACGTCTTGTACACCGCGAGCGTCGCCACCCGCTCGGCCCCGAATCTCTCGCGCACCGCCTGATAGATCTCGAGCCTGCGGGCCGACTCCACGTCCAGGTCGATGTCGGGCAGCGCGGACCGCCGCGCCGACAGGAAGCGTTCCATGACCAGGCCGTGCGCCACCGGATCGACCGGGCTGATCCCGAGCAGGTGGGTGACCAGCGAGCCGACCCCCGAGCCGCGCGCCGCGACCCGGATACCCAGCTTCTGAGCCTCCGCCGCGACCTCGGTGACGGTCAGGAAATAGCCGGCGAAGCCGTGCCCGGCGATGATCCGGAGCTCGTCCTCCAGCCGGTCCCACCGCGCCACCTCCCGGTGGTAGCCGCGGTTCATCATCCCCGCCGCACACCGTTCGGCCAGCACACGGTCGGCCGACTCCGCACTGGCGCCCACCAGATCGGGCTCCGGCAGATTCAGCCGCCCCAGCCCGAACGCCTCGCCCGGATCGACCGCACAGGCCGCCGCCGTCTCCTCGGTCGCCTTCAGCAGCCGCTGCGCCTCCGCGCCGCGTCCGCCCATCGCCTCGGCGATCCGTCCGGCGATCCGTTCCATCTCCCCGGCGTCCTTCAGCCAGCGCTGCCCGCTGTCCAGCCGGGCCGCGTCACGGTTGTCGATCGGCACCAGCAGACGCGCGGAGTCCAGGATGTCGGCGACCTCCCGCTGGCCCGGGTCGGCGTATCGCACGCTGTTGCTGAGCACGGCCGTCACCTGCTGCTCGGCGGCGAAGCCCGCCATCCGCGCGGCCAGCCGCAGCGACCCCGGCCCGGTACCGGGCCGACCGTGGCAGACCACCTCCAGGCGCAACGCCTCCCCGAACCGCTCCCGCCAGGGCTCCAGCAGCAGCGCCGCCCGGTCCGGCCGCCCCGCCGCCAGCGCGAGGCCCACCTCGGAACCGGCCCCGAGCAGCACGAACAGCCCGTCGCGACCACAGGCCAGGTCATCCCACCCAACCCCTTGGACTGACGCGCCTGACGCGGCCGACTCGGCGGACGCGGTGGACACCAGACGGCACAGCTCGGCCCAGCCGGACGCGGACCGCGCCAGGAACACCGCCCGGAACGGCGCCTCCGTCACGAAGGCACCACCCCTGGCCGGAGTACGCTGCCGCTTCGCCCCGGCCGACCGGGCCCCCGGCGCCCCGGGAACCGCCAGATCCGTACCGAACAACGGCCGTACTCCGGCCCGCGCACACGCCTTCGCGAAGCGCACGGCACCGGCGAGGGAGTCCCGGTCGGTCAGTGCGAGAGCGTCCAGTCCACGTTCCGCCGCCCGCTCCGCGAGCGCGTGCGGATGGCTGGCGCCATAGCGCAGTGAGTAGCCACTGGCGACATGGAGGTGCGTAAACGACATACACACCTCCTGCTACCCACAAGCCCCCCTTCGACCGACCCGTCCCACGAGGTCCTCACCATAACCCAAGGCTCGCACACTCGTTCGATTGCCGCATTCGGGAGGACCTCGCGGCACACTCCCCGCCCCACCCCACCCTTTACCCCACCCCTTGTTTCACCTATCGAATTTCGATAGATTCCCATCGTCATTCGATGGAAGGACGGGCCGTGGGAAAGCTGACCGTACGTGCGCTGCGCGCCGTGCTCGTGGTGGTGCTCGCCGGCACCGTGTTCGTACAGGCATTGATGGTGTGGGTGCTGGTCAGCGGGAACGACCCGGAGGACGGGTCGCTCCCGCTGACCGCGCTGCGCGTGATCACGATCCTGGGCATGGTCTCGGTCCAGGTCGCCCTGGTCTGCGTATGGCGGCTGGTGGCGATGGTGCGACGCGGAACCGTGTTCTCCCACGCCGCCTTCCGCTACGTGGACGGCGTGATCGGCGCGATCGTGGCGGCCTCCCTCGTGTGGTTCGCGGTCACGGCCGTCAACGCGCCGGGCCAGCGGGACGACCCGGGTGTCACCGTCATCATGGCCGGGGTCGGCCTGGCCATCCTGGGGGTCGCGCTCATCGTGCTCGTACTGCGGATGCTGCTCGCCCAGGCCGTCGCGCGCGACGTCGAAGCGGCACAGATGCAGGCCGAGCTGGACGAGGTGATCTGATGCCGATCACCGTCGACATCGACGTGATGCTGGCCAGGCGGAAGATGTCCGTGGGCGAACTCGCGGACCGCGTGGGCATCACGCCCGCCAACCTGGCGGTACTCAAGAACGGCCGCGCCAAGGCGGTCCGCTTCACGACGCTCGCCGCACTCTGCGAGGTACTCGAGTGCCAGCCGGGCGACCTGCTGCGCTGGGAGGCCGAGGACGCCGCCGGCGGATGACGCGCCCTTCCAAGATCATGGGCTTTCCGACACCCCGCGATCCGCGCGGACGACCGTCCCTGCCGACGCGTCATCGCCGATCCCGCCCGCCTTGTGACCAACCCCGCGAGCGCCTCGGGGCCGCACCCGAGGAGATCCCGGTCCCGCTGGAGCGACCGACCGACGTATCCGACTTCGCGGTCCGCGGCGTGCGGCACGCTCGCCGGTGGCGCACCGGGCCAGGTCTCGGATCCGCCGACAATTGCGAACGGTCACAGCACGTTCGCCGACGAGGGTGGTCGGATCGGGGGCGGCGGGGGCGTGCCGACCGGGGCACGCAACCGGGCCGTACAGCCGCACAGTTGGTTGTCCCGGTTCGCGAAGAGGTCGCGGGCGACCCCGGGGGGGCGGAAGACATGGCGGGCGATGTCGCGCTGCCAGGCGGGCCAACCTTCCGTGCCGGCCAGCAGCCGTACCCCGCCGCCCGGGTCGGCGGCGAAGACGTCGCCGGTACGGCTGACCACGCGCGCGGGGCCGGGCCGCAGGCCCTCCGGCGGGAGCCCGGCTCCCCGGCGTACGGTGCGGCCGGGGACGGGAAACGGTACGGGCGGGGACGGTGAACGGTACGGGCGGGGGCGCGGGCGAACTACCCCGAGCTGCCCGGTTCCCCCCGCCGTCACCACGCCAGCCCCGCCCTCCCCGCCTCAGTCCCGACTGAGGGTCGCCCGGGCGTCGCCCGCAGCCCGCCGGACGGCGGTGTCGGTCAGTTCCCGCACCTTGTCGACCGGCACCGGGACGCCCGGCGTCTCGAAGAACCAGCGCCCCATCTCCTCCTGGGTCAGCCCTTCGGGCTGCGCCGCCAGGTACGGCTGGACGTACACCGGGGCGCCCGGCTCGCTGCGCCAGCTGTCGGCCAGCGTGCCGATGTCCACCGCGTCGTAGCCGAGGGCGTCCAGCACCTCCCCCACCTGCGCCTTGGCGGCCGCGTCGTCACCGGCGACGGGCAGCGCGCTGCGGTCGGGGGCACCGGCGGGCCGGGCGGAGGTGAACAGGCGCCGGAAGTCGATGTTGTTGAACGCCTTGACCACCCGGGACTCGGCCAGGTGCCGCTGCACCAGGGCGCTGGAGGTCTGCTCGCCCGCGTCCAGCTCGGCGATCCTGCTGTCGCGGTCGGGGTAGTAGTTCATGGTGTCGATGACGGTCCTGCCCGCCAGGGCTGCGGCGGGCAGCTGCTCGTAGGCGCCCAGCGGAACCGTCGCCACCACCAGGTCACCGGCCTGCGCGGCCTCGTCGGGCGTGGCCGCACGCGCCTGCGGACCGAGTTCGACGACGAGGTCGGCGAGGGTCTCGGGGCCTCGGGAGTTGCTCAGTACGACGTTCAGACCGGCGCCGACGGCGAGGCGGGCCAGCGCGCCGCCGATCATGCCGCTGCCGATGAGTCCGAGGGTCTTGGCCATGAGTCTTGTCTCCAGTCAGCGCTTCTGAGTGCCATACCTGATCTATTCACTGAATAGTGGAACTCAGTATCAGGATCGAAACTGTATCTCACCAAGAGGCATCACACGGGCCGCCGCCCACAACGAAAACCCGCCCCCGGAAACCCAGGGGCGGGATCGTCCCGGACCGATCAGACCGGGAAAGGAATCGTGTGCAAAGGACGCGAAGGACGCGAAGGACGCGAAGGACGCGAAGGACGCGAAGGACGCGAAGGACGCGAAGGACGCGAAGGACGCGAAGGATACGAACGACGTGAAGGCGAAGCCTCAGCCGATCTGCGTACCGGTGGCCGACAGCGCCTCCGTGACCGGCTGGAAGAAGGTCTCCCCGCCCGAGTCGCAGTCACCGCTGCCGCCGGAGGTGAGGCCGATCGCGCTGGCGCCCGAGAAGAGCGAGCCGCCGCTGTCACCGGGCTCGGCGCAGACGTCGGTCTGGATGAGCCCGTTGACGATGTCGCCGTTGCCGTAGTTCACGGTCGCGTTCAGACCGGTGACCGTGCCGGAGTGCACCTGGGTCGTGGAGCCGCTGCGGGTCACCGACTGGCCGACGGTGGCCGAGGCCGCGCCGGTGATCCGCTGGGAGCTGCCGTTGTAGAGGTTGACCTGGCTCGGGTGGGCGACGTCGGCCGTGTACTTGACCAGGCCGTAGTCGTTGCCGGGGAAGCTGGACGACTCGTTCTCGCCGATCACGCCGGACGAGTCCGACCACGTCGAGATCGCCTCGGTGCAGTGCCCGGCGGTCAGGAAGTACGGCTCGCCGCCCTTGACGACGTTGAAGCCGAGCGAGCAGCGGCCACCGCTGCCGGTGATCGCGTCGCCGCCGGCGATGAAGGGCCTGAACTCCCCCTTCGTACGCTGGAGTTCGGCCGTGCCGCCGAGGCCGTCGACGACCTTGGTGAGCGTGGCCCACTCGGCCGCGGAGACCGTGCGGTCGGCGGTGACGACGACCTTGTTGGCCGTCGGGTCGACCGCCCACGAGGTGCCGGGGATGGTCGCGTCCTGCTTCAGGGTCGTACGGGCACTGTCGAGTTCGGCGACGGAGTTCTCGACGATCCGGGCCTTGGCGCCGGCCGACTCGACGGACTGGGCCGCCGCTTCGTCGAGCACGTTGACGACGAGGGTCTTCGTCTTCGCGTCGTAGTACGTTCCCGCGACGTCGGCGCCGAGGTCCTTGCCGAGCGTCGAGGCGATCTTTCCGGCCGCAAGGACCGAAAGGGCCTTGGGCTCGGCGGACTTGGTGACCTCACTCGCGTTCGCACTCTGGAAGGTCACTCCCGCGGCGACGAGTGCGGTGATGCCCGCACCTACCACGGTGGCACGGCGCCTGGATATGCGTCGGTGCTTCAACTTGCGTCCTCCTGTGGGGGGTTCGGCCGGAGGTTGTGGGGACCTCCTTGGCCGGTCGAACTGCACCCACTATTCCGAGGCGTTCGGGGAGCACACAAGGTCGACTTCAGGACGCGCGTAGATAAACGGGCGTGCGCCCCCACCGGCAAACCCGCCTTGACTGTCCACGGTCATCGCACAGTTGCCTCACATGAATTCGCACTGCAAACACCACGGGTGAGTAACGAGTAGGCAGACGGTGAGGTCTAGTCCTGTCTTGAATTCGCCCCTTCGGGGCTCAGTTCCAACAGGGACGCGGCGGACGGAAGTTGCTCGTGCAGCGATTGCTCGGACAGCGACTGCCCGGACTGGTCGGCTCGCTCGGCGATCACCGACCGCTCCCCGTCGTCCGACGCGTCCGACACCCGCGCCGCCTCCGGCGACCCCGCCGACGGCGCCGGCGCGACCGGCCGTTCGGCCGAGGGCGCGACCGGCTGCCCGACCTGCTGCCCAGCTGGCTGCCCGGCCGGCTGCTGTGCCCGTTCCAGGAAGCGGAGCAGCTCCACCGGGAAGGGCAGGACGAGTGTCGAGTTCTTCTCGGCCGCGACCGCCACCACCGTCTGGAGCAGCCGGAGTTGGAGCGCGGCGGGCTGCTCGGACATCACCCCGGCGGCCTCCGCCAGCTTCTTCGAGGCCTGTAGCTCGGCGTCCGCGTTGATGACCCGGGCCCGCCGCTCCCGGTCCGCCTCGGCCTGCCGGGCCATCGAGCGCTTCATGGTCTCCGGCAGGGACACGTCCTTGATCTCGACCCGGTCGATCTGCACACCCCAGCCCATCGCCGGACTGTCGATCATCAGCTCCAGGCCCTGGTTGAGCTTCTCCCGGTTGGACAGGAGATCGTCGAGATCGCTCTTGCCGATGATCGACCGCAACGACGTCTGCGCCATCTGCGAGACCGCGAACCGGTAGTCCTCGACCTGAACGACCGCGTCCGCCGCGTCGACGACCTTGAAGTAGACGACCGCGTCGACCCGGACCGTGACGTTGTCCCGCGTGATGCCCTCCTGCGCGGGCACCGGCATCGTCACGATCTGCATGTTGACTTTGCGGATCTTGTCCACGAAGGGCACGATCACGGTGAACCCTGGCCCACGGACGTTCGACGTGAGCCGACCGAGCCGGAACACCACACCCCGCTCGTACTGTTTGACGACTCGCGCCGCCGATGCCACGTACATCACTCCGACGGACGCGACAGCGACTCCCGCCGTCACCAGCTCCTCGACCATGCCGGCCCCCAGGGTCCGAAGTGGGCGTATGCAGGGGAGACTTCCTGTACTGCCGGTATTTCCCGTACTGGCGATACTTCCTGTACTTCGAAGGTAACTCCGTCAGGCGCACAAGAGCGAGCCCCCGCACGCGAGTTGCGTACGGGGGCTCTCCTGCTGCTGCCGGCTACAGGTCAGGCCGTGCGAAAACCGATGGCGCCGGTTGTTCCAGCCGGTTGCCCTAGAAGACGCTGACGCCGTAGGCGCTCAGGGCCTCCGTGACGGGCTGGAAGAAGGTCGTACCACCGGAGGTGCAGTTGCCACTGCCGCCCGAGGTCAGACCGTAGGCGACACCGCCGTTGGAGTAGAGCGGCCCGCCGGAGTCGCCGGGCTCGGCGCAGACCGTGGTCTGGATCATGCCGTAGACGATGTCACCGCTGCCGTAGTTGACCGTGGCGTTCAGGGCGGTCACCCGGCCGCTGTGCGTGCCGGTGGTGGAACCGCGGCGGTAGACCGTGGTGCCCACGGACGGGGTGGCGGCGCTGGTGATGTCCACGCTGCCGACGGTGCCCGAGATCGAACTCGTCGGGTAGCTGGTCGAGTAGCGGACGATCCCGTAGTCGTTGGTCGGGAAGCTGGAGCCCGAGGTCGCGCCGAGCAGCGTCGTACGACCGGAGTTGGACCACCAGTTGCCCGCGCCGTCGGTGCAGTGACCTGCGGTGAGGAAGTAGTACGTGGAGCCGCTGCGGACGTTGAAGCCCTGGGAGCAGCGCCAGCTACTCGCATAGATAGCGTCGCCGCCGGAGATCAGTTTGTTGAACGTACCCGGGGTCTTCTTGATGGTGATGGCGCCGGCGGTGGTGCCCGCCTGCCGCTTGATCTTCGCGATCTCCGCCTTGGAGACCGTGCTGTCGACGGTGACGACAACGCGGTTCGTCTTGGCGTCGACGGCCCAGGCGGTGCCCGGGATGTCGGCCTTGAGCACCGAGCTGCTCGCCTTCGAGAGCTGGGCGGTGCTGAAGGAGGTGACGTCGGCGGCGGTCGCATTGGGGATCGCGACTGCGGCCGCGGCCACGAGTCCGGTGCTGACGGCGATCAGCCGGGTCCGTCTCGTGATGCCACTGCGGGGGGTGGTGCGCTTGATCCTCACTTGTCGTTCCTCCACATGGGAAGTCGGGGGCCCGCGTGGGGTCGGGGCCCGTGAGGCGCAGTCAGGGACCACTCTGTCCGGATTCCGAACATGCTGTGACCCTGACAAGCGCTGGGTGGGAGTATTCGGCCGTACCACCGACCGACGCAAGGGCGCCTTTCGGCCTCACGATGTTCAACCCCCGTACGACCCGGAGGGGTTGATCAAGGAGCTAGGTGTTCCGGTGATGCTCGGGCAGTGCTCTGGCGGCGTACCGGCATCGTTCCAGCGGAGATCGCGTTCCCCTGCGGCTATCGCGACGACCAGCGTATTCCCCGGCGGGGAAAAGGGGCAGACGAAGCGGTCGGCGAACGCACACGATGGAAGCAGGGACCGGTTGAAGTCCACCGTCGCGCGCCCCTCCGCGCCCGGAGCGGCAGGACGCGGAAACCGGAGGCGATAACCGCCGTCGCCGCTGGTCGAGTCGGCGAAGACGGCCCACGGTGCGTCGCCCGTCGTACGAGGTGAACCGGCCGGGCACCGACCGGCGCGGGTCGTACGCGGTGACCTCGACGCCCTTGAACCCCGTACGGGTCTCGGCGGCGGGGTCGAAGCCACGCACGCCCCAGCCACCCTCGCGCACCAGTACGACCAGGCGTCGCCCGGCCACGGCGGTCAGGACAACCACGTCACCGTCGGACGTCCACCGCCCGCGGATGGCCGGAATTCGACCGTCCGGAATGCCCTCGGCCCGGTGCGTACCGACGAGCGAGAGGGGCCCGTAGGGCGCCGACACCGTCCCGATGCGCCGTTCGTGCCATTTCTGCGACACCTCGGACGCGTCCACCGTCATGAACCCACTCCAGCTCACTCCCTGGAAACACTCCGTGCGCCGCCCTCGGCACACGCCCGGACCACGCGTTCTGTGCGCGGCCCGTACACAACCTGTATGTCATCTTTGTCGGCGCGACGCCCTGTCAGCCCGTCCATACGGGTTCGCCCAGCCCGAGGTGCGAGCGCAGGGTGACCCCCTCGTATTCCGTACGGAACGCGCCACGTTCCTGGAGCAGCGGCACGACCAGGTCCACGAACTCGTCCAGTCCGCCCGGGGTGAGATGCGGGACGAGGACGAACCCGTCGGCCGCCTCCTCCCGTACGAACGTGTCGAGCCCGTCGGCGACCGACCGCGGGGTGCCGACGAAGACGTGCCGGCCGCTCGCCTCGATGACGGTCTGCCGGATCGACAGCCCCTTCGCCCGCGACAGGGCCCGCCACCGCTCGGCCACCTGGACCGGGTCGGCGATCCCGCTCCGCCCCCGCACCACGGCCGTCCCCGGCACCGGGTCGAAGTCGGGCAGCGGCCCGTCGGGGTCGTAGGAGGAGAGGTCGGTGCCCCAGATCTCCTCCAGCGCGAGGATCGCGTGCTGCGGCGAGACCTGCTGCCGGCGGATCTCGGCGGCCCTCTCCCGCGCCTCGGCGTCGGTGTCGCCAAGCACGACGCCCACCCCGGGCATGACCTTCAGGTCCCCGGGCGCCCGCCCGTACTTCGCGAGCCGCCCCTTGACGTCGGCGTAGAAGGCCCGCCCGGCGTCCAGACTCCCGTACCTCGCGAAGACCACATCGGCGGCCGACGCGGCGAGCTCCCGGGCCTCCCCCGAGTCCCCCGCCTGGATCACCACCGGTTGCCCCTGCGGTGAGCGCGGTACGCCGAACTCGCCCGCGATGTCGAAGTGTTGACCCCGGTACGCGAAGGGCCGGGACACCCCCTCCGGTGTCCAGGAGTCCCACAACTCCCGTGCCGCCTCGACGAATTCGGCCGCGCGCGGATACCGATCGGCCCGGTCGAGAAAGCCGCCGCGCCGAAAGTTCTCGCCGGTGAGGGCATCAGCCGAGGTCACCACGTTCCAGGCGGCCCGGCCGCCGCTGAGATGGTCCAACGTGCCGAATCTGCGGGCGAGTTCGTACGGTTCGTCGAAGGTCGCGTCGACGGTGGCGGCGAGCCCGATCCGCTCGGTGACGGCGGCGAGCGCGTTCAGCACGGTGATCGACTCGGGCCGCCCGACCACGTCCAGGTCATAAATCCGATCCTCGTGCTCGCGCGGCCGCAGCCCGTCGGCAAGGAGGAAGAAGTCGAACAGCCCGCGCTCGGCGGTCCGGGCGAGCCGTTCGATGGATGCGAACCCGATCTGCGACCCGGCCCTCGGATCGGCCCACACGGTGGTGCTGTCGGCCCCCGGGAAGTACGCGGCGAGGTGCATCTGCCGACGCCCCGGCGCCCGCACGGTCATGACGCACCCCTGGCGGCCACGACCGACCCGGCGTACTGGTTGACGGGCCGGGCCAGTCCGAGGTGCTCCCGGAGAGTGCGGCCCGGGTAGAAGGTGCGGAACAGGCTCCGGTGCTGGAGGAGTGCCACCGTGCCGTTGACGAGCCGCTCCAGGTCGCGGCGCGGCTCGGCGGGGACGAGATGGAAGCCGTCGACGATGCCGGACGTGTGCCAGGCGGTGATCAGTTCGGCGAGGTCGACGGGCCCGCCCCGGTACAGCGGCCCGTGCACGCTCGGCCGGGGACCGCCTCCCCCGTGTCCCGGCGCCGCGGCGTACTCACCGCCCCCAAGGTCGACGACGAGGCTCGCGAGGACCCGCAGCCCGTCCGGATCACGCCCCAAGTCCTTGGCGGCGACCCGCAGTTCGTCCCGTACGGCACCCGCCTGGGCGGCGCTCACGGCCCGGACAAGCACCACGTCGGCGTACCGGGCCGCGGTCTGCCGGGCCTGTCCCTCGGTCGCGTCGACGACACGGACGGGGTGCCCCTGGGGCGGCCGCGGCACGGTGGACGGACCCTTGACGGAGAAATTGACGCCCTGGAAGTCGACGTGGTGCAGCTTGTCCCGGTCGATGAAACGGCCGGTCGCCACGTCCCGTATCTCGGCGTCGTCCTCCCAGCTGTCCCACAACCGGGCGGCCACGTCGGCGACTTCGCCGGCCTCCCGCCACAGCGCGTCGCCGGGTTCGGCACGACGACGGCCGAAGAGCCGGGCCTCGGCCTCGGTCGCCGACACGTCGAGCTGCCAGCCGGCCCGACCGCCGCTGACCCAGTCGAGGGACGCCACCGCAGCCTGGACGTGGAAGGGCTCGGTGTGCGTGGTGGTCACGGTGGGCACAAGACCGATCCGCGAGGTGGCGGGCGCGACCCGCGCGAGCACCCCGAGCGCGTCGGGGCCGGGGCGCGTGAAGGAGTCCCCGAGCGTCACGAAGTCGAGCCCACCGCGCTCGGCGAGCCGCGCCGACTCGACGTACAGGTCGGCGTCGAACAATCCCTGTCGGTCGACGGCAGCGGCCAGATGCAGCAGCCCCCGACCGTGCGTTGAGGTCATGGGGAAAACCTTTCGTCGGTGCGCTCACAGCACCCGCATGGCAAGGCAGGACTTCAGGCGGCGGTGTCACGCTCGGCGCCCGCTCGGGCATCGAGTTCACCGCCCTGCCCGGCACCGGACTCGACACCAAGCCCGATACCGGACTCGACACCGGCCTCGACAGCACGCTCAGCACCGCGCCCGACACGAGACTCGGCGCCAGGTCCGGCGCCAAGCCCGATACCGGACTCGACACCGGCCTCGACAGCACGCTCAGCACCGCGCCCGACACGAGACTCGGCGCCAGGTCCGGCGCCAGGTCCGATACCGGACTCGACACCGGACCCGGCAACGCGCTCAGCACCACGCCCGACACCAGATTCGGCACCCGGTCCGGCGCCCGATTCGATACCGGGCCCGGCACCGCGCTCAGCGCTGGAGCCGACACCGCGCCCAATACCGCGCTCGACACCGGACCCGGCAACGCGCTCGGCGCCGCGCCCGACGCCGGACTCGGCGCCGAGGAAGTGACCGGACTCCACACCGCGCTCGCGACAGTCCAGCGCCCGTAGGAAGGACAGCGCGGCGCGCGCCGTCGCGTCGTTCTGGCGGAACGCGGGACCGCCGGTGCGCGGCCGGGTGAACGCCCCGGAACCCCGCGCCTCGGTGTGCGGACCGAGCGCGAAACGTCGGGGATGCGGCCGGCCGTCCCGGTCCAGGAGCCGCCCGTCACCGGGGTCCACGGCAAGCAGCCCCTCAGGGGTGACGGCGGCCCCGTCGGCGTACAGCTCGCGCAGCAGGGCGTCGCGGGCGCGCTCCACGGTCGGCTCCGGCAGCCGTGCCTCGACAAGCGCGCGGGCCTCCACCGAGGCACCGGGCACACTCGCACCGCTCGCCCGGAACACCCCGTCCTCTGCGGTGACGATCGTGTCGGCGCCGAGGAAGTTGAGGATGCCGGCCCGGGACAGCGCGAGCATCTGCCGCAGCCGGGGCCCGGGCGGCCCCGAGGCGAGATAGCTGAAGAAGCCGTGCCACCACGACCCGATGTCCCCGAGCCGCACCAACTGCCCGTAGACGGAGAGCAGCCCGAGGAAGACAGCCAAGTCAGGGCTGTACGAGGGATCGTGATGCCGGGTCAGATCATCCCGTATGTACCCCCGAAGCCCCTCCTGGAGCGCTTCGTACGACGGATACCGCACCCCCTCCAGCGGACGGTCGAGGGCGTCGAGGTCGAGCCGGTCGGCCGGGTCGGGCACGGTGGAGGCGACCAGCACCTCCCGCTCCGCCCGGTCAGCGGCGGCGTACTTCTCCTCGAAGTCCGTCCAGGTGCCACTCGTGCGCTCCGGATGGACGGTGAACAGCCGGTGGTAGTGCGCGAACCCCAACTCCTTCTCCACCAGCGGCCATACGTCCCGCCGGAAGTCGAAGCCGTCCGGACGCGCGAGCAGGGCGTCCACCTCGGCGGGCCCGAAGAACCGTGGCAGCGGCGGCCGTTCGCCGGTCCAGTCGTAGCCGATCTTCGAGTGGTACGGCACCCCGCGCCGCGAGCCGACGTACAGCACGGGCTCGTGCCCGGACGGCACGTAGGTCAACTCCCCCTCCGCACCGGAAGGATCGCCCTCGTAGCGCCCACCTCGCCCTTCGGTGAGCAGCACCATGAGGTCGACGAAGGCGAGCCCGAAGCCGCGCACGAGGATCGGTTCACCGGGCGTGAGCGCGGACAGATCACTGTCGGCGGTGAAGTCGGGCGGCAGATGGACCAGCCCATGAGCCTGCGCGTACGAGGCCAACTCACGCTGCTCGTCGTCGAGTTCGGCGTCGAGATGGCCGAGCGTCAGCACGACGAGGTCGGCGAGCAGCGGCCGGGCGCGTCCCTCCAGCCACACCTGCTGGCGTCCCTCGCGCGGCCCGCTGACCCGCAGCGCGCGCCCGGTGTGGTGCTGGACTCGGACACCGGGCGGCAGGGCGGCCACGGAATCCTCGTACACCCAGTTCAGATAGGCGCCGAGGCGCTGCCGGTCCGAGAAGACCCGGCCGTCGATGTCCGCCCACTCGTGCAGCGTGGGCCCCGGGCGCACCGGGCCCTTCATGGTCACCGTCTCGTCGGTGAACATGGTGACGTCCTGGGCCTGCGAGTTCATCCACAGCAGCGGGGACTGCTCCTGGCGCCAGATCCGGCCGGCGCCCGGCGGATGGGGGTCGACGAGATGGATGTCGAGGCCCGAATCCCCGTACAGCTCAGGCGCGTTGGCGGCGATCCGCTCCAGAAGACCGGTCCCCCGCGGACCGGCCCCCACGATGACGAGAGCCGGCCTCACCGGGCAACTCCCTCGATCGAGTACGCGGCCTCGTGCAGCGTCAGCCCGATGACGGCGACGGCGGTCGGCCGGAGCGTGAGCAACTGGCCTCGCCGACGGCGCCGGACGACGGCCGGAAGGGTCTCGTCGCGTGGTTGTTGTTCCGCGTCCGCGGGTGGGGCCGACGTGGCCAGGGTGTGTGAGGACATGCGAGGGCTCCGTGACGCGATAGGTCGAACACGGTGATGCCTTCACACGGGTGCGCGCGGCGCGGACACGACGCGGAACGTCGTATCTGGCGCGCGTTACGGCCGAGCCCCTCAGCAGGGCCGTTCACCGACTGTACGGCGCCGTTTCCCCTCACTGTCAAGGCTGTCCGAACTGTGAGCGGTTCGTCTCATGTCGGTTGACGCCGAACCGGATGCCTGTTCCACTTACCCCATGCATCCACAGCAGTGGCTGGTCAAACGCTCCCACATCGACCTTGGTCGAGTGTGGTCCTCCTCCTGTTGAGCTGACCCCCTGCGCGCCCGCTCGCACGGGCGCCTTTTCGCGTTCTCCCGCGCACATCACGCACTTCACGCTCAGCCAGCGCCTTCACACCCGCGCACACCCCTCCCCTCACGCGCCCCCCTTCTCCTCCCGCAACCCCCTTCTCCTCTCCTCCCTCCCTCTTCCCTCCTCTCCCCGAACTCACGAAGGTCACAGATCTGACCCAGTTGTCCGGCCTGAACGTGGTGCCCGGCGCCGGGACGACCTTCGAGGCGGCGGACGCACAAGGTGTTTCTGAAGGTGTTCCTGAAGGACTGATCATGCGTCAGATCCACCTCGGAGGTGACTGGGCCTCCGCCGGCCGCGCCTGAGGCTCCGTCAGGAATGCGGGCAGGACGCCCATTCACCCATACGTCCCAACGCTCACCCATACGCCACGAAGAATCATATTTCACTCTCAGTCAGCAGCCGCACACAGCAAGACCCTTGCGGCGCGGGGCCTCTCGACGAAATGGTTGTGCACCAGTACCGTCACGAAACCCCCGCGCGGCGTCTATTCACTTGGCGCGCCATCCGCATCATGGATGACGATAGGGATGCGGAAAGCAAGAAGGACCGCTGTGAGAGGAGGCGTCCATGGGATCGGTACGCAAGGCAAGCGCCTGGCTTGGCCTCGTCGACGACAACGATGACGAGCGTTACTACAACGACGACGACTACTCCGAGGGAACCGAGCAGCCCGGGGATGCCTGGGTCACGGACCCCCGGGTCAAGGTCGCCGGCGAGGTGGCCGAGGAGAAGGGCCGTCGGATCGGCACGGTCACCCCGGACAGCTTCCGGGACGCCCGCGCCATCGGCGAGCTCTTCCGGGACGGCGTCCCGGTCATCATGAACCTCACGGCCATGGAGCCCGCCGACGCCAAGCGCGTCGTCGACTTCGCGGCAGGCCTCATCTTCGGTCTGCGCGGCTCGATCGAGCGGGTGTCCAACCGCGTGTTCCTGCTGACCCCTTCCGACACGGAGATCGTCAGCGGAGAGGCCCAGCCGCACCGGGCGGACGGTTTCTTCAACCAGAGCTGAGGCAAGGCAGCTCACCGGCCGCGCCGGCCGCTGTTCAGGTCAGCGGAAGGCGTCAAGTCCGGTGAGCGCCTTGCCCAGCACCAGCTGGTGCATCTCGACGGTGCCTTCGTACGTGAGCACCGACTCGAGGTTCGTCGCGTGCCGCATCACGGGGTATTCGAGCGAGATCCCGTTGGCGCCGAGGATCGTCCGGGCCGTACGACAGATGTCGATGGCCTCGCGTACGTTGTTCAACTTGCCGAAGCTGACCTGCTCGGGACGCAGGCGGCCGGCGTCCATGCGCCGCCCCAGATGGTGGGCGAGCAGAATCCCCTTGTGCAGCTCGACCGCCATGTCGGCGAGCTTGGCCTGGGTGAGCTGGAACCCCCCGATGGGCCGCCCGAACTGCTCGCGCGTCTTCGCGTAGTCGACGGCGGCCTCGAAGCAGGACCGGGCCGCCCCCATGGCACCCCAGACGATCCCGTACCGGGCGTGGGAGAGACAGCTGAGGGGCCCGCGAAGCCCGGTGACACCGGGCAGCACCGCATCACCGGGCAACCGCACGCCGTCCAGCACCAGCTCGCTGGTGACGGAGGCGCGCAGGGACCACTTGTGCTTGATCTCGGGCGCGGAGAAGCCGGGGGCGTCGGTGGGCACGACAAACCCACGAATCCCGTCATCGGTCTGCGCCCACACGACGGCCACACCGGCGACGGACCCGTTGGTGATCCACATCTTCCGCCCATTGAGCACCCAGTCGCCGCCGTCGCCACTGTCACGCTTGGCGTAGGTACGCATGCCGGCGGGGTCGGACCCGTGGTCGGGCTCGGTGAGCCCGAAGCAGCCGATGACGTCGCCGGAGGCCATCCGGGGCAGCCAGTGCTGCTTCTGCTCCTCGCTCCCGAAGGCGTGGATGGCGTACATGGCGAGAGACCCCTGCACAGAGACAAGAGACCGAATACCGGAGTCGGCGGCCTCCAGCTCCAGACAGGCAAGCCCGTACTGCACGGCGGAAGCCCCGGCGCACCCATACCCGTCGAGCGACATCCCAAGGGCACCGATACCCCCCAGCTCCCGGGCAAGCCCCCTGATATCCGGCAGCTCCCCGTCCTCGAACCACCCCCCGACATACGGCAGCACCCGATCCGCAGCCCAGGCCCGCACGGTGTCCCGGATCGCCAGATCCTCCGCGTCGAGCGTGTCGTCGAGCCCGAGCGGGTCGGCGGGATCAAAAGGGGGCAGCTTCACAAACCCAGCCACAGAGAAGCCTCCGATAACTTTAACTAGCACCGCTAGTTACAACACCCCGACGCTACGACGAAGCATGCCGCACGTCCACGGCTGAGGACGAAATCGACCGCCGCCTACGACCTCTACCACCCGCCCACCCGTGCGGGCCTGTCCAATTGCGGACGTCTCCTGTGGCGGCTGACGTTCGTCGGCGGCTGCGGGTCAGGACCTTTCCCGCCCGCCCACCCACCCGTGCGGGTCGGTTCAATCGCGGGCGTCTCCTGTGGGGGCTGGCGTCCGTAGGCGGCTGCAAGTCAGCGTCAGAACTTCTCCCACCGACCCGCCCGTGCGGGCCAACTGACATGCAGGCCTCTCACTCACCCGACAAGGTGTGAGCAATGCCGGCAGCGGCCCGCCGAACCACCCGCAGCCGCCAACGCTCCCCCACGCCCCACGGCAGAGGTCCACGCCGCGACCCACCCGCACAGGCGGGCGGGCGGGAAAGGCCCTGACCAGCAGCCGCCTACGGACGCCAGCCCCCACAGGAGACGCCCGCGATTGAACCGACCCGCACGGGTGGGCGGGTGGGAAAGGTATCGACCCGCAGCCGCCAACAGACCTCCGCCCCCACAGGAGACGCCCACGTCTCGATCAAGCCGCACGGGTGGGCGGGTGGGCGAACCCCCCGTTCACACCGACACCCGGCTCCCCGCAACCTCCCGGGGCCCAGGCACCGCGGCCAGCCCACCCGCCCCGCCACACTGCATGACCCGCGGCAACCGCAACGCCATCACCGCCCCCAGCACCAACAACCCCGCACTCACCAGCAACGTCACATGCAGCCCGTGCACAAACGCATCCCGAGCCGCCGAACGAAGCGCCGCCCCAGGCGACCCCCCGAGCCGCCCGGCAACCTCGTACGCCTCGCCCAGCGAATGCCCCGCCGCAGCCGACGCCGACGCGGGCACCCCGGGCACCGACCCCACCCCCGGTGCGTAAGCCGCGTTCATCACACTCCCCAGGAGCGCGATCCCGATCCCCGCGCCCAGCTGGTACGACGTCTCCCCGATCGCCGCCGCCCCACCCGCCTGCTCCGCCGGAGCCTCCGCCAGCATCGACTCGTACGCCCCGAAAAGCGTCGTCTCCAGCCCGAAGCCCAGCAGCACGAACCCGGACAGCAACAGCCCCGGATTGTCCCGCCCGCCCATCGCCATCAGCAGCACGACCGCCCCCGCCGTGAGGCAGAACCCGGCGCACACCATCGTCCGCGGCCCGAACCGCCGCAGCAGCCGCGCCCCCGCCAACCCGGCCGCCATCGCCGCCAGCGTCAGCGGCAGCAGCCGTAGCCCCGTCTCCAGGGGCGAGAGCTTCAGTACAAGTTGCAAATACTGCGCCGCGATCAGCTCGAGCCCGACCAGCGCGAGCATCGCCAGCACGATGCACCCGACGGACGTACTGAACGCCGGCCGGGCGAACATCCCCAGGTCCACCAGCGGATGCTTGCGCCGCCGCTGCCGCCGTACGAACACCACCAGCAGCAGCACACCCGCCACCAGCGGCACGACCGTCAGGAAGTTCCCCGCGCCCTCCCCGCCACCCAGCCGCTTCACGCCCAGCACGACGCCGAACAGCCCGCCCGCCGCCGTCAGCGCGCCGACCACGTCCCACGGACCGGTGTCCCGCTCACCGCGCGACTCGGGCAGCAGCAGCCGGCCGACCGGAAGGCTGACCAGCATCAGGGGGATGTTGACGAGGAAGACCGAGCCCCACCAGAAGTGCTCCAGCAGGAAGCCGCCGAGCAGCGGCCCGACCGCCGCGCCCACCGCCGCCACCGCGCTCCACACACCGATCGCCAGCGCCCGCTCGTGCCGGTCGGGGAAGACCTGCCGCAGGATCGAGAGCGTCGCGGGCATGATCATCGCGCCGCCGACACCCAGCAACGCCCGCGCCAGGATCAGCACTTGGGCGCTGTCGGCGAGGGCGGCCAGTCCGGAGGCGACGCCGAACAGCGTGTACCCGAGAAGCAGGATCCGCCGCCGGCCGACGCGGTCGCCCAGCGTGCCGAACAGGATCAGCAGCGAGGCGCAGACCAGCGGATAGATGTCGACGATCCAGAGCAGCTCTATCGCGCCGGGCCGGAGGTCCTCGCTGACGGCGGGTACCGCCACGTGCAGCACGGTCGCGTCGACCGCGACGAGCAGCAGGCTGGTGCAGAGGACGAGAAGGACGACCCAGCGGTTGGCTCCGGCACCGGCCCCGGCCGCCCGGCGGCGCAGCGCAGCGGCAGCCCTGGTCGTCCCGGACATGTACGTACCTCCAAGGTTCCCTCGCGTTCGGCGGTCCGCGGGGTGGGGACTCCCCGGGGCTCCGGCTGAGGAGGAGCGGTGTCCTCAGTCCGCGCGGCGAATAGCGAGTGGTCCGACAGCGTACGCGAGTTCGCAGCGGCGAAAAGTGTCGGACCTCTCACCCGTCCACGGAACCCGTGTGGTGTACACCACGCGCCCGGCGGGCCGCCCGCCTCCCCGCCCGCCCTTGTTCGATACGCCGTCGATAATCGACCGGTGACCGACCTCGGAACCCGCCCGCCTCCCGCGCTCCCGGCGCTGCCCACGCTCCGCCGAGCGGCGCCCGCCCTCCTCGGGTACGCGGCCGTCCGTCTGCTGGGCCTGGTCGCGCTGGCCGTGTGGAGCGCGGCGCGGGACAAGAGCGCGTACAAACTGCTGACGGCCCGCTGGGACTCGGTCTGGTACACCCGGGTCGCGGAACTCGGCTACGGCTATGAGGTGCGTCTCCCCAACGGCGATGTGCACTCGAATCTCGCCTTCTTCCCACTGCTGCCCTGGCTGGAGCGGCTCCTGGCTTCGGCTACCCCGATGTCGTACGCCGACGCGGGCTTCGCGGTGAGCATCGTCGCCTCGCTGGCGGCCGCGTGGGGGGTGTTCGCGGTCGCGGATCACGTCTACGGCCGCCGGGCCGGTGTCTGCGCGGTGCTGCTGTGGGCGGTGCTGCCGGTCGGGATCGTCCAGTCGATGGCGTACAGCGAGTCCCTGTTCACGGCGCTGGCCGCCTGGTCCCTGTACGCGGTCCTCACCGGCCGCTGGCTGACGGCGGGCACCCTGGCCCTCCTGGCGGGCCTGACCCGCCCGGTGGGCCTCGCGGTGGTCGCGGCGGTGTGGACGGCGGCCATCGCCTCCCACCTCCAAGGCGTACGGAACCAAGGGGAGCCCGTATGGCGACGCGCCCTCGCCATGCTGATCGCACCGCTCGGCGCCGCCGGATACGTCCTGTGGGTCGGCCACCGCACCGGCAAGGGCCCCTTCGGCTACCTCGACGTCCAGGCCGGCTGGCGCAACGGTTTCGACGGCGGCGCCGCCTTCGCCCGCTTCGTCGCCGACAAGTTCACGTCGTTCCCGTCGGCCCTGGCCGGGATCGGACTGATCGTCGGCGTGGGCCTGCTGATCTGGCTGTACGCCGTCTGCGTACGGCAGCGCCAGCCGCTGCCGCTGCTGGTGTACGCGGGTGTCGTCACCCTGCTGGCCCTGTGCGCGTCGAGCTACTTCGGCTCGAAACCACGTCTGTTGCTGCCCGCCTTCCCCCTTCTGCTGCCGCTCGCCCTGGCCCTGGCCCGGCTGCGTACGTCCAGGTCGGCGCTGGTGACGGGCGTGGTCGCGGTGGCCTCGGCGGTCTACGGGGCGTTCTGGCTGAACGGCTCGGGACCGCCCTGACCGCCGGGCGAATTCCGGACGACCGCACGGTGAACTAATTCGAAAGGGCCATTAAACAAGCTCGCCGCATGATCAATGGAAATGAAGGGAAGGCGCGCTCCCCAATAGGGATTCTGCGGAATTAAACATCATCCTGAGAGGAATCCCACATCACATCGTCATTACAAAGCCGCAGATTGGGCGGAGAACAGCGCTCACTCGCTGTAACGTCGATTGAGTGAGTACCGAAGGAAACCTCGCCCGTCTGGACCGGGTGTTCGCAAGGCTGGACCGGGAACCGGAACGGCCGACCCACATCGATGTGCCGAAGATGAGCAGGCACCGGATCGCGCTCCTCGTCGCGACCCTGGCCTTCTACCTCGCCACCGTGTGGGCCGTAGTGATCACCTCATGGCTGGTCCGGCTCGACTGGCAGGTCATGTTCTTCCGGCCCTACCAGCAGTGGCCGGAGATCCACGCGTTCCTCGACTACTACGTGGTGCTCGGCCAGCGCGGCCCCACCGCCGTGATGATCTCGGCCTGGCTGGGCTGGCGCGCCTGGCGTCAGCACACCCTGCGCCCGCTGCTCGTGTTCGGTGTCGCGCTGCTGCTGCTCAATGTCACCGTGGGTGCCGCCAAGATCGGCATGGGCCGGCTCGGACCGCACTACGCGACCACCATCGGCTCGAACGAAATGGGCATGGGCGGGGATATATTCCCCAGCGGTCACACCGCGAACGCCGTGGTGACCTGGGGGATCCTGGCCTATCTGGCCACCGGCCCGCTGGCCAGGCGCTGGCTGTCCGCCGGTTCGGCACTGATGTCCCTCGGCGTCGGCCTCACCACGGTCTATCTCGGTACTCACTGGCTGAGCGATGTCGTCCTGGGCTGGGTCGCGGGGCTTCTGGTCCTGCTCGCGCTGCCGTGGTTCGAGCCGCTGATCCCCCGTACCGAGACCTGGATCCTGTCGCTGCGCGACCGCTGGCGCGCCCGCGGCAAGGGCACCAGCACGGCGCCCGTACCGGCCCGGGTCGGCACGCCCGCGCTGCTGGGGCCGCACGCGACCGCCGAGGAAGAGGCCACGGCCCGCGAGAACACCACCCCGGCGGCCCGCTCGTCCCGGACGCCCACCCATCCGGCCCATCCGCACGCGGCCCGTTCGGAGCGCACCCCGATCACGCCGACCGGCAGCCGGCGTCCGCCGCACGCGGACCGCGCCCCGCGCGGCACCGGCGCCCCCTCGGCCCGCCCGCTGCCCGGCAACGGCTGAGCCGCAGGGGCGGCACCAGCGTCGCCTCAGCCCTTCCAGCAGCGCTTCACCCTGCCGTCGGCGACCTCGAAGTTGAGCCGTCCCGACCGGTACTCCATGGTGATGATCGCCCCGGGCGGCAGCGACCGCACCGCGGACCAGCCGCGCTCCCGGGCGAGCCGCTCGGCCCGCGTCGAGTCGAGGCCGACATAGGTGTCCGGATTGTCCTGGGGTTCTTCGGGCCTGGGGATGGATGCCATGTCCGTCACCGTAGGCGCCCGGCGGCGGCCGGGGAAAGCCCGGCCGCCGGCACCTCGCATCTCCCGGTACGACTCCGGTCACGCTTCTGTCACAAGATCACGACACTTGTTTCGAGCGATAATCATCATGCATGGCTAATTCGCCACCCCTCCGAGAGCCCCCGATAAACCCCGTTAAACCCCGTCCGAGAACGCCGGAAGGACGACTCGGGGACGGCGAATTGCGCCGCTCATCTCCAGCCCGGCGCCTTACGCGCCGCTTACACACGCCATACATGGCGATGCCACGCATCCCGGTCGTCACCCGGACGGCAGAGCGCATAAAACACCCACGACTTCCACACAGAACCCCCGCACCGAAGCTTCAGGACACCGCCCCGGATCCCCTCTCGGAAACCGCCGGCCGGGCCACCGCGCGGGACAGCCGGTCCCGGGCGGTCCTGATCACGTCGACGAGTTCCCTGGGCTCCAGCACCTCGAAGTCGAAGCCCGTCAGCATGATGTGGACGACCATCACATCGAGGCTCGCGGCCCCGGTACGCAGCACACAGGCCCCTTCCCCGTCGGGCTCCAGCGTCCCCGCGGAGGGCGAGATCCGCTCGGCGGCCTCCGCGAGGGGCACCAGCAGCCGGACGACGGCGTGCGAGGCGTACGCGCGCGTGGAGACCCCTTGGGAGACATAGGCGGCGAGATCGTCGGCAGGTGGCTTGCGCGGGGCGAAGCGCGGTCCGTGCGGCGGCTTCGGCGTGATGCGGTCCACGCGGAAGGTCCGCCAGTCGGCGCGGTCGACGTCCCAGGCGACGAGATACCAGCGCCGCTCGGTGCACACCAGGCGGTGCGGCTCGACGGTGCGCCGGGACACCGCCCCTTCGTGCCCCCGGTACTCGAAGCGCAGCCGTTCCGTGTCCCGGCAGAGGTGGGCGAGTTCGGTGAGGACGGCCGGGTCGACGGCGGAGGGCTGCGGCCCGCGCAGCATCGGCACCGTGAAGGCGTTCAGCGCCCCGACACGCCGGCGAAGCCGGTCGGGCAGCACCTGTTCAAGTTTGGCCAGTGCCCGTACGGAGGTCTCGCCGATGCCCTCGATGCCCTGCCCGGCGGCGGTCCGCAGCCCGACGGCCACGGCGACCGCCTCGTCGTCGTCCAGCAGCAGCGGCGGCAGCTCGGCGCCCGCGCCCAACTGGTAGCCACCGCCCGTGCCGGGGCTCGCGTTGACCGGATACCCCAGCTCGCGCAGCCGGTCCACGTCCCGGCGCACGGTCCGCGGGGTGACCCCGAGCCGGTCGGCCAGATCGGCGCCCGACCACTCGCGGTGGGCCTGAAGCAGGGAAAGCAGGCGCAGGAGTCGTGCCGAGGTCTCCAACATGGTCGAAGTCTGTATCAAGGGCTGTACGGCAGTTGCGGCACATCGAAACAGTCGCTGTTCATGTCCCCTTGCGAGACCCACCCCTTGTCGTCCTGCCACCGGGCGACCGACAGACATGTCCGGCGCGTCCTCGGCGGTTCGGCGAGCCGCTCGAACCGCACCGGAATCAGCAGACCACCGGCCGTGTACCCGTCACTGCGGTTCATGAAGTCGTCGACGCACGCGCGCGTGACGCCCGTTCCCGCGCACGACTTCGCCGCGTCCGTGAACCACTTCGCCGCCGCCCAGCCCTCCAACTGCCACTGGGAACGCGTCTTCAGGCCCTTGGTCGCGTCCCGGAACTCCCGTACGGCGGCCTGTTCCGTGTCCTCGTAGTTGCGGCTCGATCCGGTCGCCCAGAGGGCGTTGCGGCACCGCGGGGAGTCCTTGTAGTCCTCGGGGACGGTGGAGGTCCAGTTCTGTACGTTCGTCACCTTGGCGGTGACCTTCGCGTCCACCTCGTCCATCGCCTCGCACAGCTGGGCGTTGCCGTGGGTGTCGAGGGCGTCGAAGACGAGGTCGGCGCCCTGTTCCTTCAGGTCGGCCGCCGCCGCGCGGAAGTTGGGCAGCGCGAAGTCGACCTCCTCGGTGACCACGTCGTAGCCCTCGGCCTCGAGACCCCGGGCGACCAGCCGGGCGTACGCGGCCGAGGCTGCCTGGTTGTACGAGACGACGGCGGCCGTGCGGGCCCCGTGCTCGCGCGCGAAGTACCGGTAGACCTCCGTGCCCCCGTACAGCTGCCCGCCCCAGCCCGGGGTGCCGTTCCGGGGCGCGAGGCTGCCGTAGATGCCGTACAGGTGCGGATAGGTGTCGTAGGCCGCGCCGATCGGCTGACCGCCGATGTCGGGCACGCGTGCGCGTGCGACGAGGTCGGCGCCCGCGTAGTCGAGGGCGGTGGTGGCGACCAGGGCGACGACCTTGTCCTCGTCGATCAGCTTGTGCACGCACTCGTTGTTGCCGACTCCGCTGCCGCCGTCGTCGCACAGCCGGACCTCGACCGGACGCCCGTCGATGCCCCCGCGCGCGTTGAGCCGCTCGAACCAGGCCTTCGCGCCGTCGCGGGGGCCGGTGAAGGCTGTGGCGCCGACCGGGCTGGTGGCGCTGGCGATGATGCCGACGCGGATGGGCGCCGTACCGGCCGACGGTGCCGTCGGGGTACCGCGGTGCTCGAAGTCGCTCTCCGGGAGGCGGCTGCCGCAGGCCGCGCTCAGGAGGAGCAGCAGCCCCAGGGCGGCCGACTCAACACCCCGGAGCCGTCGACGCATTGCCGCTCAGCCCGACCAGCGCGCAGAGCGTGTTGACGGTGACCTTCCAGGTGCCGTCCTGTTCGACGGCGGTGCCGGAGGCGTTGGGCAGGGCCGTGGCGCCCTCCAGGAGGAGCGCGTAGCTCACGTTGGCCGCGGTGGGCGAGGTGAACTCGACCTCGTCGACCTTGGCCTCGACCTGTCCGCCCCGCTGGTCGCCGCTGAAGGCCTGGAGCAGCAGACCCAGTTTGTCGCCGTTCTCCAGGACGGCCTGCTTGTCCTTCAGGGAGACGGCCGGGTCGAAGAACTTCACCCAGTTCTGCCGGATCTCCTTCTCGGCCGCGACGGGATCGGCCGGACCGTCGCCGGTCGGCTCCGAGGACGTCTCGGTCGGTTCCGTCGTGTCCGTCGGTTCCGTGGACACGGACGGGGTGGACGTCGTCGAGTCACCGCCTCCACCGTCGTCGTCGCTGCACGCCGCGAGGGCCGGGCCGAGGAAGAGCACCAGGGCGGCCGTGATGGCCGTGCCCCGCCGTGCGTTCCCCCGCCTGAGGTCGCTCCCGAGAACCATCTGGCTCACCACCGGGTGTCGGTCCGGGCCAGGCGTGCCCGGTGCTTTCAGGGTCAGCTGACAGCGGGCATAGTGCAAGCCATTGGCGGGCTTGGACGGACACAGCCAGGACACACGACGTGTGGGAGCCAAGGATGCAGACAGCTCGATCGGCTCGACCGCGGACCGTGCGTCCCGTCCTCTGGACGGGCTGGGCCGCGCTGGCGGCGGGCGCGGTGCTGTGCGTGCTCGGCTGGTACGGCGTCTCGGGCGAGCGCTTCGCCGAGCGGCAGCTGCCGTACCTCGCGTCCTGCACGGTCCCCGGGGCCGCCCTGATCGTCGCGGGCGCGGTCCTCCTCGCCCACAGCCGGGACGCGCTCGCCGCGGCCCGCGTGGAGGAGCTGTACGGCCTCCTGGTGGCCGCGGAGCCCGCCGAGGCCACCGGAGAGCCGGTCACCGCTCCCGTGGCCGTCAGCGGCCGTCTGCTGATGGTGCCGGGCGGCACCCTGTGGCACCGCGCGGACTGCCCGCTGGTCGCGGGAAAGCCGGAGGCGGTACCGGTGGACGGCAAACTCCTCGCGACCGGTGAACTAGCCCCCTGTCCGATCTGCGAGCCGGACTCGGCGGACGACTGACCGATGGCGTCCCTGACGTACGACCTCACCCTCGCGGGTCTCTCGATCGGCGGCGCGGCGGCGCTCACCGGGATCGGCCTGATCGTCACGTACCGCGCGACCGGCGTGCTCAACTTCGCGCACGGCGCGATCGCGATGGTGTGCGCGTACGCGCTGCGGCAGAGCACGGTCGAGTGGGGCTGGCCGCTGTGGCTCGGTGCCCTGGTGACGCTGTTCGTACTGGCTCCGGCGATCGGCATGGCCCTGGAGCGGTTCGTGTTCCGGCCGCTCGCGGTCCTGGGCGGCGATCCGGCGCAGACCCTGGTCGCGTCGATCGGCGTGTTCGTGCTGCTGGTGGGCGGGGCCGTCCTGGTGTGGGGTCCTGGGGCGCGGGCGGACGCGCCCGAGCTGGTGTCGGCGGATCCGTGGGGGCAGTTGACGGTGGCCCTGGTGCTGGCCGTCGCCGTGGGCGCGGTCACGCGGTGGACGCGGTTCGGGCGGGAACTGCGCGCCGTGGTCGACGACCGGCCGCTGGCGGTGCTGAACGGCGTCGACGCGGACCGGGTGGCCGCGGCGGGCTGGGCGTTCGGCTCGTTCACCGCGGGCCTGACGGGCGTACTGCTGGCCCCGTACGTACGCCTCGACCCGTACGGGATGCCGCTGCTGGTGATGGAGGTGGTGGCCGTCGCCGTGGCGGCCCGGATGCGCTCGCTCCCGGTGGCGGTGCTGGTCGCCCTGGGCATCGGGGTCGCCCAGAGCCAGCTGACGCGCCTTCACCCGTCGGGCTGGGCCCAGCCGTTGCTCCAGGCCGTCGCCACCAACCTGTTCGTGGTCGCGTTGCTGGTCGCGGCCCTGGTCCTGCCCGGCATCGGCACGCGCGACGCGCTCCCGCGCGCGGCGACGGCCCGCGTACCGACCCCGCCGGGCGCGTGGATCGTGGCGGGGGTGCTGTTCCTGCTCCCCCTGGGCTTCGCGGGCTCCGACCTGCATACGTCGGTCCAGGTGCCGGCGCTGGGCGTGGTGCTGCTGTCCCTGGTGGTCGTGACCGGCCGCGGCGGCCAGATCTCGCTGGGCCAGGCGGCGTACGCGGGCCTTGGCGCCCTCTTCACGGCCCTGCTGGCGGCCGGTCGCTTCCCCGGCCTGCCCCGGCTCCCCGAACTGGCCGCGCTGGCGCTGGCGGTGCTCCTGGTGGCTCCCCTGGGCCTGCTGACGGGCGGGCCGGCGATCGGCCGCCACGGCCTTGCCCTCGCGCTGGCCACGTTCGCGGTGGGCGTCGGGGTGAGCCGCTTCGTCTTCGCCCAGCCGTACGCCACGGCGGGCCTGACGGTCCACCGCCCGGCGGGCTTCGAGGGCGACCGCGCGTACTACGTCCTGGAACTGGCACTACTGGCGGTCGCGTTGCTGGCGACGCGGTTCCTGCGCACGGGCCGTACGGGCCGGGCCCTGGCCGCGATACGGGACCACGAACAGGGCGCGTCGGCGTCAGGGGTCCGGGTCCCGTCCCTGAAACTGCTGGCCTTCGTCACGGGCGCCGCCCTGGCCGCCCTGGGCGGCGCCCTCCTCACCATGGGCCTGCGCGCCTTCGACCCCGGCACCTTCGACCCCGTACGCGGCCTGCTGTGGTTCGCCGCGGTGGTGGTCCTGGGCGCCGACAGCACCCTGGGCGCGCTGACGGCCGCGGCCCTGCTGGTGGGCCTGGACGCGGGCGCGCGGGGTGGCGTGGCGGCAGCCCTGATCGGCGTCCTGGCGACCCTGGTGGGCCGCTTCCCGGGCGGCCCGTACGAGGCCCTGCGCACGCTGACGGAACGGCTACGGCCGGCACGGACGACACGGCTGACGCCGCTGGGGGTCGCCGCGCGGGGGCGGCTGAAGGCCGCGGGGCGTGGGCGATCGGGGGGCACACGGCACGGGCGGCCGGGGGCGACACGGCACGGACAACTGGAGACGACAGCGCACGGACAGCCGGGGCGCACACCGCACGAACAGCCGAAAGCCACACCGCACGAACAGCCGGAGACGACAGCGCACGGACAACTGGGGAGCGCACCGCGCGAACAGCCAGAAGCCGCACCCCACGGACAGCCGGAGACGACAGCGCACGGACAGCCTGAAGCGACAGCGCACGGACAACTGGGGAGCGCACCGCGCGAACAGCCAGAAGCCGCACCGCACGGACAGCCGGAGACGGCGCTGCCCGAACGGCCGGAAGCCGCCCCGCACGGACGGCTGGTGGGCGAAGGCGTACGGCCGACCGTCGGCCCGACCGCTCCGGCTCTCCCGGGTCCCCCGACTGCCCCGCGTCCCCAACCGCTTCCTCCGGCCGCCGCCGGTCCCAGGGGCTCCGCCCCCGCGCCGCTCCTCCGCGCGCGTGGCCTCCACGTCCGCTACGACGGATTCACGGCGCTCGACGGGGTCGATCTCGACGTCCGGCCGGGGCGGGTCACCGCGGTCGTCGGGCCCAATGGGGCCGGGAAGAGCACCCTGTTCCACTGTCTCGCCGGAACCGTGCGTCCCACGCGCGGGAAGGTGCTTTACGGGACGCGGGACATCACCCGGCTCGCCGCCCATGCCCGGACCCGGCTCGGTGTCGCCCGGACCTTCCAGCAACTGGCCGTCTTCCCGTCGTTGACGGTGGCGGAGAACGTCCGCGTGGGCGCCGAACAGGGCCACGTCACCGACCCGGCGGCGGTGGAACGGGCGTTGCGGCTCCTAGGCCTCCACGGACCGGTACGTTCACTGCCCGCCGCCGAGCTGCCGACAGGCACCCTTCGCCGCGTCGAACTGGCCCGCGCGCTCGCCGGGAGCCCGCGCGTCCTGCTCCTCGACGAACCCGCCGCCGGTCTCGACACCGCCGAAGTCGCCGCGCTGGCCCGCGTGCTGCGCGCCCTCGCCGCCGACGGCACCGCCCTGCTCGTCGTCGAGCACGACCTCGACCTGGTCGCCGACCTGGCCGACGAGGTCCACGTCCTGACAGCGGGCCGGATCGTCGCGTCCGGGCCACCCGACCAGGTCCTCGCCACCCTGGAAGCGACGGTGGGCCGATGACCACCCTCGCCCTGCGGCACGCGCGCGTGCGCTACGGCCCGCTGGAGGCCCTGCACGGCGTCTCCCTCACCGCCCCGGGTCCGGGCCTCACCGTCCTGCTGGGCCGCAACGGCTCCGGCCGTACGACCGTCCTGCGCGCCCTCGCCGGAGCGGTACCGCTGTCCGGGGGCGCGGTGGTGTGGGACGGGGCCGACGTGACCCGGATGCCGGCGTACGAGCGGGCCCGGCGCGGACTGTGCCTGGTGCCGGAACGGCAGGCCGTGTTCGGGTCGCTGACGGTCCGGGAGAACCTGGAACTGACGGCCGCCGACCCCACCCCCGCACTCGACGCCTACCCGCAGCTGAAGCTCCTGCTGTCGCGCCGCGCGGGCACCCTCTCCGGCGGCGAGCAGCGCATGCTCGCACTTTCCCGCGCCCTGCTGGCACACGCGCGCGTGGTGCTCGTCGACGAGCCCGCGCAGGGCATGTCACCGGCGGTCGCGGCCCACACGTACGGGCTGCTGAGCGCGCTGGACGCCTGTGTGATCGTCGCCGAGCAGCGGTTGCCGCCCGCCCTGCACGGCCGCCGGGCCCTCGTGTACGAACTCCGCCGGGGCGCGGTCGTGTTCGGCGGGGAGGCCTCCGAACTCGCCGACCCACCGAGATGACACCGGTGCCCCATCCGGTCCGGACCGGATGGGGCACCGTGCCCGACTCAGGGGGAGCGGCTCAGATGTCGAGCCTCTGTCCGGGCACGATCAGGTCGGGACTGTCGCCGATGACGGCCTTGTTGGCGGCGTACAGGTGCTGCCAGGTGGTCGTGTACCGGGCGGCGATGCCACTCAGGGTGTCGCCCGCGCGGACGGTGTAGTCACCGTCGCCGCGGGACGAGCTGCGGTTGGTGTGGGCAGGCGCGCGCTCGGGCGCCTGCGACGGGACCTTGGACGCGGCGGACTCGCCGGAACCGGTCGCCTTCTTGGTCGACTTCTTCGTCGACTTGGTGCCGGCCGAACCGGAGCCCGAGTCGGAGCCCGATGCGGCGGGAGCGCTCCCAGAGGCTCCGGCGCGCGCCGAGCAGGTCGGCCACGCGCCCCAGCCCTGGGCGTTCTGGACCTTGGTGGCGACGGAGATCTGCTGGGACTTGGAGGCCCCGTCGGCGGTGGCCGCATAGGCCGTACCGCCGTAGGCACGCCAGGTGCTCGCGGAGAACTGGAGTCCTCCGTAGTAGCCGTTGCCGGTGTTGATGTGCCAGTTGCCGCCACTCTCGCACTGGGCGATGCGGTCCCACACCCCGCTGTCCGCTGCCGCGGCGTTGCCGGTCGCGGCCAGCAGACCAAGAGGGGCGAGCAGTGCCGCCCCGGCGAGGACCGCCGTCTTGCGCGACTTGCGGGTGTAACTATCGGCACATTCGGACATGTAGATCCCTCTCTACGGACCCGGGCTCCCCCTGACCGGAACGCGTCGGCCGCGCGGTGACGCGGTCGGCACACTCCGCCCCGTCCGTCGGCGGTGGTGCTGCGCGATGTCTGGTTCTGCGCGGCCGGCGGACGTACCCAAGCGGTGCTCTCTGCACACAGCGGAGGAATCTATGGACCCTGACGACCCGTTAACAACCAATTCCCTGTTGCCCCAGGCCAGTTGACAGTTACCGTGGGTAGCGGCGAATCTCGGCCACCCACTTCATTCGCGCATTTCCTGATTTGTCGACCAGCTACTCGGACAAACTGTGAGTCAGTTCACCAAACCAACTTCCGTAACCTGTCCGTTACTTGACATGGAGTGCCCGATTCCGCACCCAACGTGACCGTGTGCATGTGATGGTTCGATTCCGTTCGCCGTGCAGCGTGACCCCCGCCACAGATCGCCCGTTGTCATCTTCATGAGCCCGGACTGTCCGGGCCCACCGGCCGGGGGCGACCCGGCCCCGCCACGTACCGCATCCCGAGGGAGCCACCCGTGCCGCGCATGCTCGATGTCAGCGACGAGGTCCGCGCCGAGATCGGCGACGAAGAAGCCGACCGGCTGCTCGCCGGCGACAACGCCCCGGGCAGTTACGACTGCACGTCCTGCCGCACGCCGGGCGACTCCGCCCAGGAGCGCACCAGCACCGTCCTCTTCATCGGGGACGAGACCGCCGTCCTCGCCTTCGCCCACGCGGGCTGCCTGCCCTCACAGGTCGTCCAGGTCACCGAGGAGCAGCTCCAGGGCGCGGTCCGCTCCATCAACGCCGACGAGGAGGCCCCGACGGCCCCACCCGAGCAGGCCGTACTGGGGGTCACCAGCGGACTCGTCCTGATCGAGGGCGAGTTGCACCCCGCCCTGGTCGTCGAACCGACCGCCCCGATCGTCCGCCCCGGCACGACCGGCGTCGGCGACGACTTCCTGCCGCTCCTCATCGAGCAGGGCTTCATGCCGCTGACCGAGCTGACGGAGGTGCCGCCGGTGCTGCACGGCTGGTCGGTGCTGCTCGCGGCGGGCCAGCTGCACGCCGTACTCCAGCCGGGGCCGAACGGCGGGTCCGCGGTGGCCTGGTGGCAGGCGCACCAGCCGTTGCAGGTCACGGAGAGCTGGCGGGCCGCCGCGAACAAGCATCAGCAGGTGCTGATGTTCGCGGCGCCGGTGGGGTCCATCGGGCGCCAGCCCCGGGAGGATCTGTTGCGGGACGCGTTGGACAAGGCGGCGGGGGTCGGCAAGTTGGTTGCCAGTGCGTTGCCGCTCGCGGGGACGTGAGCGGCATAGGGGTTGGGGGCTTCGGTTGGATGGCGGCTCTCGGTCGCGTGTGGCTTGTCGCGCAGTTCCCCGCGCCCATTTTGCGGGCGCTGCGCGCCCTGCGAAATCGGGATAGTGACCGCATCTGTTGGGCTTTAGGGTCGTTTGGAGGTTTGTGCACACCTACGATGTCCCCCGCCGCCAGTCCTACTCCAGCGGCCCATCGGCGACGCCGATCTACGACGCGCTCTACGCCGAGTACGGCAAGTCCTTCCGGTCGCGGCCCGGTGACCGCAGTGGCGAGGAGGAGCTGAACTTCGCGGCCTTCGGGAGCAGTCCGAGCGGCCATGCCTCGTACGGCGGCTCGCTCGGGTCGGGTTCGTACAGCGCCTACAGCGCGGGGGCTTTCAGTGCGCGCACCGGCGGGAGCCAGCCGTCCGTGTGGCAGCGGGTCGGTCAACTCGACGCGCAGCAGGGGCAACCGCAGACGGCGACCGCGACCGCCGTGTGGCAGACGGGCTCACGGCAGCAGCACTACACCGGGATGACCCACATCCCGGCCGCACTGCCACCGGGCCCGCGCCGGGGCGTGTGACCACCACCTGCACGTGACTGAGGGCGGCTCCGGATCGGAGCCGCCCTCAGTCACGTAGGACGTGCTGCTTACTTCTTCTTGCCGCGCTTCTCGCGCACCCGCACCGAGATGTGGATCGGGGTGCCGTCGAAGCCGAACTCCTCGCGCAGCCGGCGCTCGATGAAGCGGCGGTAGCCGGCCTCGATGAAGCCGGAGGCGAAGAGCACGAACCGCGGCGGCTTGGTGCCCGCCTGGGTGCCGAACAGGATGCGCGGCTGCTTGCCGCCCCGGACGGGGTGCGGGTGGGCGGCGACCAGTTCGCCGAGGAAGGCGTTCAGCCGGCCCGTGGGGACCCGGGTCTCCCAGCCCGCGAGGGCCGCCTCGATCGCGGGGACCAGCTTCTCCATGTGCCGGCCGGTGCGGGCCGAGACGTTGACGCGGGGCGCCCACGCGACCTGGGCCAGCTCGGTCTCGATCTCCCGCTCCAGGTAGTAGCGGCGCTCCTCGTCGAGCGTGTCCCACTTGTTGTAGGCGAGGACGATCGCGCGGCCCGCCTCGACGGCCATGGTGACGATCCGCTGGTCCTGGATGGAGATGTTCTCGGAGCCGTCGATCAGGATGACCGCGACCTCGGCCTTCTCCACGGCGGCGGCCGTACGCAGCGAGGCGTAGTAGTCGGCGCCCTGCTGGAGGTGGACGCGCTTGCGGATGCCCGCCGTGTCGACGAACTTCCAGGTGACGCCGCCGAGTTCGATCAGCTCGTCGACCGGGTCACGGGTGGTGCCCGCGATCTCGTTGACGACGACCCGCTCCTGGCCCGCCACCTTGTTCAGCAGCGAGGACTTGCCGACGTTCGGGCGGCCGATGAGGGCGATGCGGCGCGGGCCGCCGACCCCGGCGCCGAAGGTCTGCGCGGGCGCCTCGGGCAGCGCCTCCAGGACGGCGTCCAGCATGTCGCCGGTGCCTCGGCCGTGCAGCGAGGAGACGGGGTGCGGCTCGCCGAGCCCGAGGGCCCAGAGGGACGTGGCGTCGGCCTCGCCGCTCGGTCCGTCGACCTTGTTGGCGCACAGCACGACGGGCTTGCCGGCCTTGCGCAGCAGCCGTACGACGGCCTCGTCGGTGTCGGTGGCGCCGACCTTGGCGTCGACGACGAAGACGACCGCGTCGGACGCCTCGATCGCGTACTCGGCCTGCGCCGCCACGGAGGCGTCGATACCGAGGACGTCCTGCTCCCAGCCACCGGTGTCGACGATCTTGAAGCGCCGCCCGGCCCACTCGGCCTCGTAGGTCACGCGGTCGCGGGTGACGCCGGGCTTGTCCTCGACGACGGCCTCGCGGCGCCCGATGATGCGGTTGACGAGCGTCGACTTGCCGACGTTCGGCCGTCCGACGACGGCGAGGACGGGCAGCGGCCCGTGTCCCGCCTCGTCGATCGCGCCCTCGACATCCTCGATGTCGAAGCCCTCCACCGCGGCGAGCTCCATGAACTCCGCGTACTCGGCATCGCCAAGCTCTCCGTGCTCGTACTCTCCCGAGCTCTCGGAGGGAATGTGGTCGTTCATGAAGTGCGTACCTCGTTCATCGTGGTGATCGGTGAAACCCCCGGTTGTCGGGTGATCCACTACTGAAACTACCGAAACTGCTCAAACTACTGGAACTGCTCAAGTACTCAAGTGTCGCTCAGCGCTCAGCGGGGCGCCCGGCGTCTCCCTGCCGGCCGGTGAGCCGTCTGGCGTTGTCCAGGTGCGCGGTGAGGTGCTTCTGGATGCGTACGGTCGCCTCGTCCAGCGCCGCGCGCGTACGCCGCCCGCTGCCGTCGCCCGCCTCGAACGGGTCACCGAAGACCACGTCGACGCGGCTGCGCAGCGGAGGCAGCGCCTTTATCAACCGTCCGCGCCGGTCGGTGCTTCCCAGCACGGCCACCGGAACGATGGGAGCGCCGCTGCGCACGGCGAAGTAGGCGAGCCCGGAGCGCAGCGAGGCGAAGTCGCCGTCGCCGCGGCTGCCCTCGGGAAAGATCCCGAGCACCCCGCCGTTCGCCAGTACGCCCAGGGCCCGGCTGATCGCCGTACGGTCGGCCGTCGAGCGGTCGACCTCCAGCTGGCCGGTGGCGCGCATGAAGGTGGCGATCGGGCCGATGAACGCCTCCTTCTTGACCAGGAAGTGTGAGGCCCGGGGTGCCACGCCGATGACCATCGGCCCGTCGATGTTGTGGGAGTGGTTGACGGCGAGGATCACCGGCCCGGTCGCGGGCACCTTCCAGGAGCCCAGGACACGCGGCCGCCACAGCCCGTACATCAGGCCGACGCCGATACGCCGCCCGACCTCGGCGCCGCGCTCCGACGGAACGTTCGACGGGTCGCTCACTTCGCGTCCCGCTTCTCCTCGACAAGGGTGACGACGCACTCGATGACCTGCTGGAGGGTCAGCTCGGAGGTGTCGACCTCCACGGCGTCGTCCGCCTTGGCGAGCGGTGAGGTCTTGCGGCTGGAGTCGGCCGCGTCCCGCTTCAGCAGCGCCTCGCGGGTGCTGTTGACGTCGGCGCCCTTCAGCTCACCGCTGCGGCGGGCGGCACGCGCCTCCGGGGACGCGGTGAGGAAGATCTTCAGGTCGGCGTCGGGCAGCACGGTCGTGCCGATGTCCCGCCCCTCGACGACGATCCCCGACGGGGCGGACCCGGCGATGGACCGCTGCAGCTCGGTGATCAGGGCACGCACCTCGGGCACGGCGCTCACCGCGCTGACCTTGGCGGTGACCTCCTGGGTACGGATCGGACCGCCGACGTCGGTGCCGTCCACGGTGATCGTCGGGTTCTCCGGGTCCGTACCGGAGACGATCTCGGGCTTGCCCGCCACAGCGGCGATCGCGGAGGGGTCCGTGATGTCGATCCCGTTGGTCACCATCCACCAGGTGATCGCCCGGTACTGGGCCCCGGTGTCCAGGTAGCTGAGCCCGAGCTGCGCGGCAACGGCCTTGGACGTGCTCGACTTGCCTGTGCCGGAGGGCCCGTCAATGGCGACAATCACTGCGGCGCGATCCACTGTGGAGGCACCTTCCTGGTCCGGGGTGGTGGGGTGGGGGCGGTTGGTGCCCCGGACAAGGTTACTGGGTGCGGGTCACTCGTCCGGCCGCATGTGTCGTCATGCCGGGTGCCTTCAGAGCTCGTGCGGGGACTCTTCACCGCCGGCCCGCATCTCCAGCCCGTCCGGCGATCGAGGACGAGGCCCCTTCAGGGCCGATCGGGGGTCCGGGGGCGGAGCCCCCAGCAACGGCGACCCACCCCCTACTGCCGAATAGCCCACCCTCGCTCCCGCAGCGAAGCCGAAAGCACCGGTGCAGCCTTCGGCTCCACCATCAACTGCACAAGCCCCGCCTGCTGCCCCGTCGCATGCTCGATCCGCACATCCTCGATGTTGACCCCCGCCCGCCCCGCATCGGCGAAGATCCGGGCCAGCTGCCCGGGCTGGTCGTCGATCAGCACCGCAACCACCTCGTAGACCCGCGGAGCGGACCCGTGCTTGCCGGGCACCCGCACCTGCCCCGCGTTCCCGCGCCGCAGCACGTCCTCGACCCCGGAGACACCCTCGCGGCGCTTCTCCTCGTCGGAGGACTGGAGGGACCGCAGCGCCCGCACCGTCTCCTCCAGGTCGCCGGCGACGTCCGTGAGGAGATCGGCGACCGGCCCGGGGTTGGCGGAGAGGATGTCGATCCACATGCCGGGGTCGGACGCGGCGATCCGGGTGACGTCCCGGATGCCCTGCCCGCACAGCCGTACGGCGGCCTCCTCCGCGTTCTCCAGCCGCGCGGCGACCATGCTGGAGACCAGGTGGGGCATGTGGGAGACAAGGGCGACGGCACGGTCGTGGGCGTCGGCGTCCATCACGACGGGGACCGCACGGCAGTGCGAGACCAGCTCCAGAGCGAGGTTGAGAACCTCGGTGTCGGTGTCCCGGGTCGGCGTCAGCACCCAGGGGCGGCCCTCGAAGAGGTCGCCGGTGGCGGCCAGCGGGCCCGACTTCTCGCGGCCCGACATGGGGTGCGAGCCGATGTACGACGCCAGGTCGAGGCCCAGCGCCTCCAGCTCGCGGCGCGGTCCGCCCTTGACACTGGCCACGTCGAGGTAGCCGCGCGCGACACCCCGGCGCATCGCGTCGGCGAGGGCGCCGGCGACGTGCGCGGGCGGCGCGGCGACGATCGCGAGGTCGACCGGGCCCTCCGGCGGCTCGTCCGTGCCGGCGCCGAGGGCGGCTGCCGTACGGGCCTGCTCGGGGTCGTGGTCGGCGAGGTGGACGACGACACCGCGCGAGACGAGGGCGAGCGCGGCGGACGTACCGATGAGGCCCGTGCCGATGACGAGTGCGGTTCTCACTGGGCGATGTCCTTGCGCAGGGCCGCCGCGGCACCGAGGTAGACGTGCGCGATGTCGGCGCGGGGCAGGTCGGACTCGATGTGGGCGAGGATCCGGACGACGCGCGGCATCGCGCCCTCGATGTCCAGTTCCTGGGCGCAGATCAGCGGTACGTCCACGATGCCGAGCTTGCGGGCCGCGGCGGCCGGGAAGTCGCTGTGCAGGTCGGGGGTGGCCGTGAACCAGACGCTGATCAGGTCGTCCGCGGTGAGGCTGTTGCGCTCCAGGACCGCGGTGAGCAGCTCGCTGACCCGCTCGTCCATGTGCCCGGCCTCGTCCCGATCCAGTTGGACGGCGCCCCGGACCGCTCGTACCGCCACGGTGATGCTCCTTGCTGATGTACGGCTCTTGGTACGTCCAGCCTAGTCAGCCCGTGCGGAACGGATGCGTGGCGCCCGCCCGCTGAGACGCGCGACGCGACCCGCACGGGGCTTTGCCAATGTCACCCGATTCGCCCCAATCCGCGAGTTGGCGTGCGAACACGCCCACGCGCTCTGGACGCGGCGGCGCGGGTCCGCTCTCATGGCAGGAAGCTCGCCTCGGGGGAGGCCCGATGAAGCGCACCGGACCACTTTTCACATTGCTCGCGGGACTGTTGTTGGCCCTGTTCATGCTGTCGCTCAACGCGACGACAGGGACGAAGCCCGCGTCCACGTCCCAGGCGGACACACCCGCAGACAAGGTGTCAACGTCCCCGGCACCGACGAAGACGAAGGCGTCCCCATCGCCGACCCCGTCCCCGTCGCCCACCAGGAACCCCGCACCGAACGCCGACTACGCGGGCCGTACGGACGACGACTCCTCCGCGGTGTCGGTCTCGCTGCGCGACGGCAGGGCGATCGCGTACTTCTGCGACGGCCGTGACAAGGAGTCGTGGCTGAAGGGCGATGTCGAGGCCGACGGTTCCATGAAGCTCACCGGCAAGGGCGGCTCCGTGCTGAACGGCACCCTCAAGGGCAAGAGCATCCGCGGCACGGTCGACATCGAGGGCGGGCACTACGCCTTCACCGCGGACAAGGCGGTCAAACCGTCCGGGCTCTACCGGGCGACCGCGACTGTGCGGAACGCCGAGATCGACGGCGGCTGGATCGTGCTGTCCACCGGGGACCAGGTCGGCATCGTCAACCGCAACGGCAAGCCCTCCCCCGCGCCCCGGATCGACCCGGAGACCGGCGCGGTGACGATCGACGGCGAGCGGCTGACGGCCCGCCCGGTCACCCCGTGAAGCACCGCCTCGAGCCACCAGGGACAGGTACAGGGAGCCGAACATGACCGTGGACCCGAACGCCGCCACCCAGAGCTTCCCGCCGCGCCCGCCGGCCCCCGGCGGCCCGAGCGCGGTCCGCTACCTCGTCCCGGCACTCGTCGCCGCCGCCGTGGCGCTGGCCCTGGGCGTGTACGGCAAGGTCCACGACCCGGAGGGCACCGCCTTCAACCTGGCCGGGTTCAGCAGCACGGGCGCGGTGAAGTCCTGGCTCGCGACGGCGGCGTTCGGCTTCGCGCTCGTGCAGGTCGTGTCGGCGGCCATGGTGTACGGGAAGCTGCCGGGCCCGAGCTGGTCGGGAACGCTGCACCGCTGGTCGGGCCGGATCGCGTTCCTGACAGCGGTCCCGGTGGCGGTGCACTGTCTGTACGCTTTCGGATATCAAACATACGATTCACGAGTGATGTGGCACTCCCTCCTGGGTTGCTTCTTCTTCGGCGCTTTCAGTGCAAAGATGCTGCTGCTTCGCTGGGATCGACTGCCCGGCTGGCTGCTGCCAGTCGTCGGCGGACTGGTCTTCACGGTCCTGACGATCATCTGGCTGACTTCCGCCCTCTGGTTCTTCCGCACTTTCGGAGTGACGACATGACGCAAGGCCCGACGCGACGCACGGTCCTCCTCGCGACAGGCGCGGCGGCGCTCACGGCGGGATGCAGCGAGTACGGCGACGAATCCTCGTCCTCCGACGAGACCTCCGCCGGGACGCCTGGCCAGGAGCTGACCACGACGGCCGACATCCCGGTCGGCGGCGGCAAGATCTTCAAGGACGAGCAGGTCGTGGTGACGCAGCCGAAGGACGGCGAGTTCAAGGCGTTCACGTCGATCTGTACGCACCAGAAGTGCCCGGTGGCGAACGTCTCGGACGGCACGATCAACTGCACCTGCCACGGCAGCAAGTTCAGCATCACGGACGGCTCGGTGGCCAACCCCCCGGCGACACAGCCGCTGGCCGAGAAGAAGATCACGGTCACCGGAAATTCGATCCGCCTGGCGTGAACACCACGCGTACGCTCCCGGAATGCGCCCGCATTCCACCCCAGAAGCCCTCGTACGCGATCACACGATCTACGCCTGCGTGATGGGCTCGCGCGCCTTCGGCCTGGCGACGGACGGCAGCGACACGGACCGGCGCGGGGTGTTCCTCGCGCCCACTCCCCTGTTCTGGCGCTTCGAGAAGCCGCCCACGCATGTGGAGGGCCCCGGGGAGGAGCAGTTCAGCTGGGAGCTGGAGCGCTTCTGCACACTGGCTCTGCGCGCCAACCCGAACATCCTGGAGTGCCTGCACTCCCCGCTCGTGGAGTACGCCGACGACACCGGCCGCGAACTCCTGGCCCTGCGCGGGGCGTTCCTCTCCCGTCAGGCGCACGAGACGTTCGCACGCTACGCGCTCGGCCAGCACAAGAAGCTGGAGGCCGACGTCCGCATCCACGGCGCCCCGCGCTGGAAACACGCGATGCACCTGCTGCGCCTCCTCATGAGCTGCCGCGACCTGCTGCGCACGGGCACGCTGACGATCGACGTCGGCGACGAGCGCGAACGGCTGCTGGAGGTGAAACGGGGCGAGGTGCCGTGGCCGGAGATCGAGTCCCGGATGACCCGCCTGGCGACGGAAGCGGAACAGGCGTCCCACCACAGCCCGCTCCCGGAGGAGCCGGACCGGCGACGCGTGGAGGACTTCCTGGTCCGCACGCGCCGCGCATCGGCCCTCCAAGCCGGTCCCGGCGTCTTCAGCCCGTCCGGCGCTTGAGGACGAGGCCGTTCAGGCCGAAAGGGGGCCTGGGGCACAGCCCCCAGCATCCCGTCAGCTGTCCCAGAGGGCCCCGAGCGTCTGGAGGTCACCCCCGTACTCGATCCGGTCCGCCCACCGCGTGGGCCACGCGTCGGTGCCGTGCCAGGCACCGGCGAACGCTCCGGTGAGGCACGCGATCGAGTCCGAGTCACCCGACGTACAGGCGGCCCGGCGCAGGGCCGTGAGGGGCTCGCCCGGGAAGAGCAGGAAGCACAGCAGGCCGGTGGCCAGGGCCTCCTCGGCGGTCCAGCCGGCGCCGGTGGCGAGGCACGGGTCGTCCTCGGGCGAGGCGGTGCGGACGGCGCGCTGGAGCCGGTCCAGGATCGCCAGGCACTCGTCCCAGCCGCGGGCGATGAACTCCTCGGGACTCGGATCGTGGCTGTGCGTCCACAGGTCGCCCAGCCAGCGGTGGTAGTAGTGGCTGCGGCTCTCGTGCGCGTACGTGCGCAGCAGGGTCACCAGCACGCCCGGGTCGGCGCCCTGCGCGAGCAGCCGTACGGCATGCGCGGTGAGGTCGGACGCGGCCAGGGCCGTCGGGTGGCCGTGGGTGAGGGCCGCCTGCAACTGGGCGGCGCCCGCGCGCTGTTCGTCGCTCAGGCCCGGGAGCAGGCCCAGGGGCGCCACGCGCATGTTGGCGCCGCAGCCCTTCGAACCGATCTGGCTGGCCTCCTGCCAGGGCAGCCGCTCCTTCTCCAGCAGGTTGCAGGCGACCAGGCAGGTGTGGCCCGGCGCCCGGTTGTTGTCCGGCGACCGGAACCACTTCACGAACTCCTCGCGCACCGGCCGTTCCATCCCCGCCGGGGTGAGCAGCCCCCGGTCCGTCGCCGCGCGCAGACCGTGCGCGAGCGCCAGCGTCATCTGCGTGTCGTCGGTGACGATCGCGGGCGTGGGCAGCTCCATCTGCCGCCATGGACCGCACTTGGCGAGGATGGACGGGATGTCGCTGAACTCGGTCGGGAAGCCCAGTGCGTCGCCGAGCGCGAGCCCGATCAACGCCCCGCTCGCGGCACGCTTCCTGACGGTCGTGGTGGTCATTCGGGGCGTCCTTCCGGTGACGTCAGTGACGGTGACGAGGGAGACGGTTCTGAGGGAGAGGGCGAAGGGGACGACGGGGGCGAGGACGGCGACACCGACGTGGTCGGGCGCAGCAGCGGCGGGTGCAGGGTGGCCGCGGTGCCCGCGCGGTAGAGCGCGGCGGGTTTGCCCCGGCCGCCGGTGAGACGTGCGGCACCCGGTACCGGTTCGACGAAGCCCGGCGTGGCGAGCACCTTGCGGCGGAAGTTGGGCGGGTCGAGGGCGGTGCCCCACACGGTCTCGTAGACCTGCCGCAGCTCGCCGAGGGTGAACTCTGGCGGGCAGAACGCGGTCGCGATGCAGGAGTACTCCAGCTTGGCGCCGACCCGGTCGTGGGCGTCGGCCAGGATGCGGTCGTGGTCGAAGGCGAGCGGCCCGAGCGCGTTGTACCGCAGCCATTGGGCCTGTGCCGCGTCCCCGCCACCGTGCGGTTCGGGCGCATGCGGCAGCAGGGCCGCGAAGGCCACGGACACGACCCGCATTCTCGGGTCGCGGTCGGGCTCGCTGTAGGTGCGCAGCTGCTCCAGGTGCAGCCCGGACACGTCCGACAGGCCGGTCTCCTCGGCGAGTTCGCGCCGGGCCGCCGTCTCCGCGGACTCGTCGGGCAGGACGAATCCTCCGGGCAGCGCCCAGCGTCCGGCGTACGGCTCGTGCCCGCGCTCGACGAGCAGCACGTGCAGCGCGCCCGCGCGGAGGGTGAGGACGGCCAGATCGACGGTGACGGCGAAGGGTTCGAAGGCGTACTTGTCGTACCCCTCGGGGGCCCGGCCCCGCGCTGTTCCGTTCAAAGGTGCCGTCATGCCCGCCCGCCCCCTCACAGTCGCCCTTTATGGTCACCATGACCAATAGTCATACCGACTATAAAGAGCGCGGGCACCCCGCACAAGCCTTCTTGACGACTCCCATACGCCAAAAGCCCCTCAGCGGCCTCTCAGGCGCCCAGGAGGGGCCGCGAGACCCGGAGAGGCCCGGACGGGCACCAAATCCTCTCCAGCACGCCCAGGAGCCCGCCGACGGCCCTCCCGGCAAACGCAGGCGGCCGGCCCCGGAGAACTCCGGAACCGGCCGACGAGTGCAGGAGACGCTCAGGAGGCGCCCGGTACTGCTAGAGATCGACTTCCTTCATCAGCATGCCGACCTCGGTGTTGGACAGCCGCCGCAGCCAGCCCGACTTCTGGTCGCCCAGGGTGATCGGACCGAAGGCGACACGCACGAGCTTGTCGACCGGGAAGCCGGCCTCCGCGAGCATGCGGCGCACGATGTGCTTGCGGCCCTCGTGGAGGGTGACCTCTACGAGGTAGTTCTTGCCGGTCTGCTCGACCACCCGGAAGTGGTCCGCACGCGCGTACCCGTCCTCCAGCTGGATGCCTTCCTTGAGCTGCTTGCCAAGGTCGCGCGGGATCGGGCCCACGATGTGCGCGAGGTAGACCTTCTTCACGCCGTACTTGGGGTGGGTCAGCCGGTGCGCCAGCTCGCCGTGGTTGGTGAGCAGGATGACGCCCTCGGTCTCGGTGTCGAGCCGTCCGACGTGGAAGAGCCGCGTCTCGCGGTTCGTCACGTAGTCGCCGAGGCACTGCCGGCCCTCGTTGTCCTCCATCGTGGAGACGACGCCCGCGGGCTTGTTCAGCGAGAAGAACTGGTACGACTGCGTGGCCACGGTCAGCCCGTCGACCTTGATCTCGTCGCGCTCGGGGTCGACGCGCAGCCCCTGCTCCACCACGATCTCGCCGTTGACCTCGACGCGGGACTGCTCGATCAGCTCCTCGCAGGCCCGCCGGGAGCCGTAGCCCGCGCGCGCGAGGATCTTCTGGAGCCGCTCGCCCTCCTGCTCGGCGCCCGGGAACGTCTTGGGGAGCTTGACGTCCTTCTTCCCGGCGTACCGCTCCCGGTTGCGCTCCTCGGCCCGCGCGTCGTACTCACGGGAGGTCGCCGGGGCCCAGCGGCCCCGCCCGGTGCTGCCCTGGCCCTGCTTGGGGCCGCCCTTGGCGCCCCCGCGCGCGGAGGCACCGCGCCCGGACTTCGGACCGTCCGGCGTCGCGGCCGGTCCCACGTCGTAACGACGCTCCTCCGGACGCGGCTTCTTCGGCCGGCCGCCCGGCTTGTCGTCGCGGTCGTTGCCGGCGCCGCGGTTGTTACCGCGACCCCCGCTGCTCCCGCCGCGGCCGCCGCTGTTGCCACCACGGCTCCCGCCGTTGTTTCCGCTGCTGTTCCTGCCGCTACTGCTTCGCATCAAAGTTCCGTCTAGTCGTCTGCGTCGTCTGCACCCGGAGCATCAGGAGCGTCCGGATCGAACGACGGAACACCTTCCTGCGTCTCGGCCTCGATCGCGTCCGCCTCCGGAAGGAAGGGCGCGAGCTCCGGGAGCTCGTCCAGGCCTCGCAGGCCCATTCGCTCCAGAAAGTAGTTCGTCGTCGTGTACAGGATCGCACCTGTTTCGGGTTCCGTGCCCGCCTCCTGGACCAGACCCCGCTGCAACAGGGTCCGCATGACCCCGTCGCAGTTGACTCCACGGACGGCCGAGACCCGGCTGCGGCTGACCGGCTGGCGGTACGCGACGACCGCGAGCGTCTCCAGCGCCGCCTGCGTGAGCCGGGCCTGCTGGCCGTCCAGGACGAAGCCCTCGACGGCCGCCGCGTACTCGGGCCGGGAGTAGAAACGCCAGCCCCCGGCGACCATCCGCAGCTCGAAACCGCGGCCCTGGACGGTGTAGTCGTCGGCCAGCGCGCGCAGGGCGTCCGCGATCTGCCGCCGGGGCCGCTGCAGTATCTTCGCGAGGTGTTCCTCGGTCGCGGGTTCGTCCACGACCATGAGGACGGCCTCCAGGGCGGGCCTGAGATCGAGATCGGCGACGGTCCGCAGCCCGGCCGGCACCTCGGTGGTCTCCTCGCTCACGCCTTCTCCTCCTTCGCCTTCTCCTCCGGCACCTCTGGCGGCCGGTCGAACTCGTCGGTGACCGTCGGCTCCTGATCGCCCTCCCCGCCCGTCCAGCGCACCACCAGCTCCCCCAGGGCGGTCTCCTGGTCCAGGGCGACCGCCTTCTCCCGGTACAGCTCCAGCAGGGCCAGGAAGCGCGCGACGACGGTCAGCGTGTCGTCGGTGTCCTCGACCAGCTCCTGGAAGGTGGCCTCGCCCAGCTCCCGCAGCCGCGCGACGACGATCCCGGCCTGCTCCTGGACGCTCACCAGGGGCGCGTGGATGTGGTCGACGTACACCTGGGGCCTGGGTTTCGGCTGCATCGCCTTCACGGCGAGCTTCGCGAACCCCTCGGCCCCGATGCTGATGACGACCTCGGGCAGCAGTTCGGCGTGGTGCGGTTCCAGTCCGACGGTACGGGGGTAGCGCCGGGCCTCGTCGTCGAGACGGCGGCTGAAGATGTCGGCGATCTGTTTGTACGCGCGGTACTGGAGCAGCCGCGCGAACAGCAGGTCGCGGGCCTCCAGGAGGGCCAGGTCGGCCTCGTCCTCGACCTCGGCGGCGGGCAGCAGCCGCGCGGCCTTCAGGTCCAGCAGGGTGGCCGCGACGACCAGGAACTCGGTCGTCTGGTCGAGATCCCAGTCCGGGCCCATCGCCCTGATGTGCGCCATGAACTCGTCGGTCACCCTGGAGAGGGCGACCTCGGTGACGTCGAGCTTGTGCTTGGAGATCAGCTGGAGGAGGAGATCGAACGGCCCCTCGAAGTTGGCCAGCCGAATCCGGAAAACCCCGTCATCGGGTTCGGCGGGCGGGGCGGCCTCGGCAGGAGAGGCGGCCTCCGCAAGCGGGGCGGGCTCCGGCTCGCTTTCCGGTTCCACTGCCGGAACCGGGGGCTCCGGTACGTCCTCGGCCACCGGAACGACTTCCACCGGCTCCTCGACCGGAACCGGCGGCGAGCCCCCCGGCCCCCGCCCCAGCACACGCCGACGGCCGGCGGAGCCGGGGCCGGATGCGGGGGCGTCGTTCGAGGTCATGGCCCCGCAGGCTACCGCTAGCGCCCGCGCAACCGTCGTACGAGGATGCTCGCGTCCCCACGGGACTCGAGATCCGCGAGCACCACCGCGACCGCCTCGCGCACGATCCGGCCGCGGTCGACCGCGAGCCCGTGTTCGCCCCGGAGCACCAGACGCGCGTGCTCCAGGTCCATCAGCTCCTCGGCGGAGACGTACACCGTGATCTTCTCGTCGTGCCGCTCACGGCCGCTGGGCCGCCGCGAGGCCGCCCGTCCGCCGCGCTTGCGGGACGCCGACACCGACTGCGGCGAGGGGCCCTGCCCGGAGGCAGAACCTTCCTGCTCGCCCTGCCGCCGCGCGGGACGCTCCGCGGTGGCCCCCCGGCTGCGCGACTCCCCGGCATCGGACGAGTCCGCGCCGGCGGCGACATGCTCGTCGCCGTCGCCGTCACCGCCCTGGACGGGCACCGAGTGCGGCGCGTCCTCCGAAGCGGCGGCCCCGTCGCTCTCGCCTGCGGGCGCCGGCACGCGGGCCTCGCCGTTGGCCTGGCGCCTGGGCGTGGACGACTGGAGCGCCATGCCCCCGGTGGTACGGAACAGCTCGTCGGCCCCCGGCAGACTCACTCGGCGTGACACCGGGCGAGCACCTCCCTGGCGAGCTGGCGGTAAGCGGCGGCGCCGACGGAGTTGGAGGCGTACGTGGTGATCGGCTCGCCGGCGACCGTGGTCTCCGGGAAGCGGACCGTGCGTCCGATGACCGTGTGGTAGACGTGGTCGTCGAAGGCCTCGACGACACGTGCGAGCACCTCACGGCTGTGCACCGTGCGCGAGTCGTACATCGTGGCGAGGATCCCGTCCAGCTCAAGCTCCGGGTTCAGCCGCTCCTGGACCTTCTCGATGGTCTCCGTCAGCAGCGCGACACCGCGCAGCGCGAAGAACTCGCATTCCAGAGGCACTATCACCTTGTGAGCCGCCGTCAGGGCGTTCACGGTGAGCAGACCGAGCGAGGGCTGACAGTCGATCACGATGTAGTCGTAGTCGGCCATGAGCGGCTTCAGGGCGCGCTGGAGCGTCGACTCGCGCGCGACCTCCGACACCAGCTGCACCTCGGCCGCCGACAGGTCGATGTTGCTCGGCAGCAGGTCCATGTTCGGGACCGCGGTCTTCAGGAGGACCTCGTCCGCGGACATCCCCCGCTCCATGAGCAGGTTGTAGACCGTCAGGTCGAGTTCCATCGGGTTCACACCGAGGCCCACGGAGAGGGCGCCCTGCGGGTCGAAGTCGACCAGCAGGACCCGGCGTCCGTACTCCGCGAGCGCCGCACCCAGGTTGATGGTCGACGTGGTCTTGCCCACGCCGCCCTTCTGGTTGCACATCGCGACGATCGTCGCGGGCCCGTGACTGGTCAGCGGACCCGGGATCGGGAAGTACGGCAGCGGGCGTCCGGTGGGACCGATGCGCTCACGGCGCTGACGGGCCGCGTCGGGCGCGAGCGTGGCCGCGTACTCCGGATCGGGCTCGTACTCGGCGTCGGGGTCGTAGAAGTGCCCGTCGGGCAGTTCGTCGTAGTCGGCGAAGTGGTTGTGGACCCCGCCACTACCGTCGCCGGCCATGGCGTTCACGTGATGGCCATCCATGCTCATGTGTGCGGGCTGAGTCACCACCGGCATCTGGTGACCCTGGTGGGCTGCGAAGGTGCGGACCGCGACGGAGCCGACAGCCGCGAGCCCCGTGGGGCCCGAGCCCCGCGCCGGCATTCCTGGTTGACCACCCCCGGGAGTAAATGTCGACTCATTCACAAGTCGTCTTACCTCCTTGGTGACCAGGTAACTTCTCGATAGGTCAGCGTGGCACCATGCCGACGGTTGGCGACTCTATGGCGTGTCGGCCGTTCGCAGCAACACAATCCGCCGTACCCGGCCCGATGTGTCGGCAATGAAACATCCCTCTGTCAAGGGCGTACGGCCGTCGCACGGCAGGTTTCACCGGTGCGCGAATCGGTTGAAGCGTTACGTTCGAGGCGAGTTGAACGAGTGTCGCAAAGTGACCATACACACATCCGGCCGGACCTTGTCGGGCAAGGTCCGGCGGGGCGCGGGGCGTTGACGATGCCTGTTGACGTATCGCCTTTTACCCGCTGATGACTTGGTCTTTTTGTCGACCGAGAGCCCCTGCGGGACGGCCGGGAACGTCAGGTGACACCATCAGCCGAGCAGCGAGTCCAACTCGACGTGCTCCAGCCCGTGCGCCTCCGCGACCTCGCGGTAGACGACCTTGCCGTCATGCGTGTTGAGGCCCCGGGCGAGCGCGGGATCGCGGCGCAGCGCCGCCACCCAGCCGCGGTCGGCGAGTTCCACGATGTACGGCAGCGTGGCGTTGGTGAGCGCGTAGGTCGAGGTGTTGGGCACCGCGCCGGGCATGTTGGCGACGCAGTAGAAGACCGATCCGTGGACCTGGAAGGTCGGTTCGGCGTGGGTCGTGGGGCGCGAGTCCTCGAAGCAGCCACCCTGGTCGATCGCGATGTCGACGAGAACGCTCCCCGGCTTCATCCGCGACACGAGTTCGTTGGTGACCAGCTTCGGGGCCTTGGCGCCGGGGATCAGCACCGCGCCGATGACGAGGTCGGCGTCCAGGACGGCCTTCTCCAGCTCGAAGGAGTTGGACATGATCGCCCGGACCTTGGTGCCGAAGACCTTGTCGGCCTCGCGCAGCTTGTTGATGTCGCGGTCGAGCAGCGTGACATGGAAGCCCATGCCGACGGCGATCTGCGTGGCGTTCCAGCCGGAGACGCCACCGCCGATGACGACGGCCCGCGCGGGCTGCGTGCCGGGGACGCCACCGGGGAGCACGCCACGCCCGCCGACCGAGCGCATCAGGTGGTAGGCACCGACCTGCGGGGCCAGCCGGCCGGCGACCTCCGACATCGGGGCGAGCAGCGGCAGGGCGCGACCGGGCAGTTCGACGGTCTCGTAGGCGATCGCCGTGGTGCCGGACGCGACGAGCGCGTCGGTGCACTCCTTGGACGCGGCCAGGTGCAGGTAGGTGAAGAGCGTCTGGTCCTTGCGGAGGCGGTGGTACTCCTCGGCGATGGGCTCCTTGACCTTCAGCAGCAGGTCGGCGGTGGCCCACACCTCGTCGGCCGTGGGCAGGATCCGCGCCCCGGCGGCCACGAACTCGTCGTCCGTGATCGAGGAGCCGACGCCGGCGCCGTGCTCGATGACGACCTGGTGGCCGTGGCGCACCAGTTCGTGCACTCCGGCGGGCGTGATGGCCACGCGGAACTCGTTGTTCTTGACCTCGCGGGGGATGCCGACCTTCACGTCGATCACGGTCCTTGGCTCAGAGGGTGTGTGGGGGCATAGCAATACATACCCGGACGTGCGGGGGCACACCAGGAGACCGCAGGAGAAGGCGCGGTAGAGCCAGTTTAATGAAGGCGTTCTCGGTGTCTAGCCTTTCAATGCATCAATCTTCGACTGATGTACTACGGATTTCGTAGGCGTTAGCACCGTGTTCCGGGTCCGGATCACCCTCAGGGCCCTCCTGGGCCTCCGGATCGTCGCCCAGCAGCCGCTCCGCGGCGCTCCGGTGCAGCCGTGCCGCGGCCGGATCGCCGAGGTGTTCCAGCGTGTCGGCCAGCCGCAGCTGGAGCGCGCCCTGAAGCCGTACGTCGTCGGCGCGCCGCGCCCACTCCACGGCCTCCTGGCAGGTGCGCAGCGACTCCTCGGGCCGCCCCGCGTACTCCTGGACCCGCGCCAGCTCGCTCAACGCGCGCGCGTGGGCGGCCACATCGCCGTTCTTGCGGTAACCGGCCACTGCGGCACGCCAGTTACGCAGTGCCTCGCCGTAGCGGCCCGCGTAGGTGTGCGCGGTGGCGATACGGCCGTACAGCCGGGCGGCGTCCTCGCGCTCGTCGCGCGCCAGGCGCTGGGCGAGCGCACGCCCGTACCAGTCGGCGGCGCGGTCGTGGTCCCCGAGTTCCTGGTGTGCGCCCCCTACGGATTCCATCGCGCGCCCGGTGGCGTACGGGTCGTTCGCCTCGCGTCCGGCGTCCAGGGCGGCCCGGTAGCGGGCCAGCGCGTCGTTCGTACGGCCGGTCTGCGCGTCCAGGTCGGCTAGGTTCAGCAGGGCGGCGGCCCGCTCGCGGGGCAGTTTCCGGCGTTCGGCGACATCGAGGACGAGACGGTGGACGCCGTACAGGTCGGGCGCGGCGGCCTGGGTGCCGATGTGCGCGACCATGGCCTTGACCAGGGCGGACATCAGACGGCGGGCCAGTGTGTCCAGCTCCCCGTCGGCCACCGCCATGCGGGCCGCGGCGAGCAGGGCGGGCCTGCGGATGGTCAGCCAGTCCGCCGCCGCCCTCGGGTTGGGGAAGCGCAGCGCGCTGGGCGTGCCGAGGAGTTTCTCGCGCGCCGTCGGGCTGTCGGTCTCGGTGATGGCCCGGCAGGACACCAGCAGCCGTACGGTCCGCTCCAGCATCCGCGCGCGGGCCAGTTGCAGCTCGGCCGGGCGGTCCTGGGACTCCGCGAGGGGGCGCAGGAGGGGCAGCAGGCAGCCGGGGACCTCGTACTGCGGCAGCGGCGAGTCCACGGCCGTCAGGAGGCTCAGGGCGACGAAGTCGTCCAGGGTGGCGCGGGCGCCGCCGACCGAGCAGCCGGCCAGCGCGGAGGCCGTCTGCGGGTCGACCAGGCCGCCGGGGGCGAGGGCGAGCAGTCGCAGTATCCGGGCGGCCGGGGCGGGCAGCGAGGCGTACACGAGGCGGAAGACGCGGCTCAGGGGGGTGCCCTCGTCGCTCTCGGCGTGCAGTTGCTTGGCGAGGTCGGAGACGGCCGCCTTGGGCCGGGCCGCGAGCCAGCCGCCGGCCAGCATCAGTGCGGCGGGCTGGCCCTGGCACGCCTCGGCGAGTCCTTCGGCGGAGCGGGGGTCCACGGTGATCCGCACCGACCCCGTGAAGCGTTCGAGCAGTTCCACGGCGGACTTGGTGTCGAGGCCGCCCAGGGTGCAGGGGCGGACGTCGGAGATCCCGGTCAGCGGGCCGCCGGAGACGGCGACGGCGAGGCAGTCGGGGTTGTCGGGCAGCAGCGCGTCGACCTGCTCGGGGTCGGCCGCGTCGTCGAGCAGGAGCAGCATCCGCCGGTCGGCCAGCGCGTCGCGCAGTGCCTCGGACAGCTCGTCCGCGTCGGCGCCGGGCGGGGTGGGCAGTTCCAGGGTGGTCAGCAGTTCGCGGGCGGTGCGTTCGGTCGGTACGGGGGTGCCGTCGGGTTCGGCGAGCCGGGCGCGCATGATGCCGTCCGGGTAACTGTCCGCGACCTGCCGGGCCAGCTCCTCGGCGAGGGCGGTGCGGCCCGAGCCGGGCTTGCCCGCGATGAGCAGCACACGCGCGCGGGGCGCCTTCCGGCCGGCGAGGGTGTCGAGTCCGGCGCGCTCGATGTCGGCGCGCAGCTCCTTCAACTCTCTTGTCCGGCCGAGGAACTGACTGACCGTGGGAGCGGGCGGCCGATCGTTTCCGGACAGCTTCGTGCCGTCTGTGTCCACCGCCTGATCCGTCACGGGCCACACTCCCGTCCACCTGCACGCGCAAGCCCGCCGGGACTCCGGTTCGGGCGTTTCCAGAGCCTAGTTCACGCTCTGCGACGATCTGTGCGGAGCACGACGAGCAGGTCGCCCGATCGGATCAGGCGATGGTCACACCGGAGTCGGCAGTTGGCCCACGCAGGTGCCTCAGGCCTCGAAAGGCCGGGCCGGCCAGGGCGCCTCGGCCGGGCGCAGCGCGTCGAGTCCGTCGCCCTTCTCGGCCGCCACCAGCGAAAGGACGCCCACGACAAGGCAGTTGCTGTGCAGCTCGCCGGCGAGGATGCCCCGGACGAGTTCGTCGAGGGGCACGCGCGCGTGCTCCATGTCGGCCTCCTCGTCCTCGACCTCGAAGCGCTCCCCCTCGGCCTCGGACAGATTCCGGGCCAGGAAGATCCGTACGGCCTCGTCGCAGCCGCCCGCCGTGGGGTAGACGTCGGTCAGCACCCGCCAGTCCTCGGCCTTGACGTGCGCCTCCTCGTACAGCTCGCGCTGGGCGGCGTGCAGCGGATTCTCGCCAGGTACGTCGAGCAGGCCGGCCGGGATCTCCCACATCCGCTGACGGACGGGGTGGCGGTACTGGCGGATCAGCAGGACCCGCCCCTCGTCGTCGAGGGCGAGGATGCCCACGGAACCGGGGTGGACCTGGTAGTCGCGGCCCACCACCGAGCCGTCGGGCATGACCACCTCGTCGGTGCGCACGGAGGTCTTGTTGCCCACGAAGGGGGTCTCCGTCGCCCGGATCTCCCACTCCTCCGGAGTGTCCTCGATGGTGGTCATGTCGACTTGTCCTCCCACATCCCGCACGTGCCAAAGAAACCGGGGCACGCACCCCTAAAGGCGCGCACCCCGGTCACCGTACAGCCCTTGGACTACTTGCCCGTCTTGCGCTCGACGGCGGCCTTGACGAGGCCCGCGAAGAGCGGGTGGGGGCGCGTCGGGCGGGAGCGCAGCTCCGGGTGGGCCTGCGTGGCCACCAGGTAGGGGTGCACCTCACGCGGGTACTCGACGTACTCCACGAGCTTGCCGTCCGGGGAGGTGCCGGAGAACTGGATGCCGGCCTTCTTCTCCAGTTCGGCGCGGTAGGAGTTGTTGACCTCGTAGCGGTGGCGGTGGCGCTCCTCGACGTACTCCTTGCCGTCGTACACCTCGCGCACGATGGAGCCCTCGGCGAGCTTGGCCGGGTACATGCCCAGGCGCATCGTTCCGCCCATGTCGCCGTCGCCCGCGACGATGTCGAGCTGCTCGGCCATGGTCGAGATGACCGGGTGGGCGGTGGCGGCGTCGAACTCGGTGGAGTTGGCGTCCTCGATGCCGGCCAGGTTGCGGGCCGCCTCGATGACGATGCACTGGAGGCCGAGACACAGTCCGAGCAGCGGGATCTTGTGCTCGCGGGCGTACTGGATCGCGCCGACCTTGCCGGACACACCGCGGTCGCCGAAGCCGCCCGGAATGCAGATCGCGTCCACGTCCGCCAGCTGCTTCTTCGCGCCGGCCGGGGTCTTGCAGTCGTCCGAGGTGACCCACTTGATCTTCACGCGCGCGTGGTTGGCGAATCCGCCCGCGCGCAGCGCCTCGGTGACCGAGAGATACGCGTCGGGCAGGTCGATGTACTTGCCGACCAGGGCCAGGTTGATCTCGTGGGCGGGGTTGTGGACGCGGTCCAGGAGGTCGTCCCAGGTCGTCCAGTCCACGTCCCGGAAGGGCAGGTCCAGCTTGCGGACGACATAGGCGTCCAGGCCCTCGCGGTGCACGGTCTTGGGGATGTCGTAGATCGAGCGGGCGTCGGGGCAGGCCACCACGGCCGCCTCGTCGACGTCGCACATCAGCGAGATCTTGCGCTTGATCGCGGTCGGGACCTCGCGGTCGCAGCGCAGCACGATCGCGTCCGGCTGGATACCGATGTTCCGCAGGGCGGCGACCGAGTGCTGGGTCGGCTTGGTCTTCAGCTCGCCGGACGGGCCGATGTAGGGCAGCAGCGAGATGTGGACCACGAACACGTTGTCCCGGCCGACCTCGTGGCGGACCTGGCGCACGGTCTCCAGGAACGGCAGCGACTCGATGTCGCCGACCGTGCCGCCGACCTCGGTGATGACGACGTCGACCTCGTCCGTGGCCATACGGCGGATGCGGTGCTTGATCTCGTTGGTGATGTGCGGGATGACCTGGACGGTGTCGCCCAGGTACTCGCCGCGCCGCTCCTTGGCGATCACCGTCGAGTAGATCTGGCCGGTGGTGACGTTGGCCGAGCCGTCGAGGTCGCGGTCGAGGAAGCGCTCGTAGTGGCCGATGTCCAGGTCGGTCTCGGCGCCGTCGTGCGTGACGAACACCTCACCGTGCTGGAAGGGGTTCATCGTGCCCGGGTCGACGTTCAGGTACGGGTCGAGCTTCTGCATGACCACACGTAGGCCGCGCGCCTTGAGGAGCATGCCCAGGCTGGAGGCCGTCAGACCCTTGCCGAGCGAGGAGGCGACACCCCCGGTGACGAAGATGTGCTTGGTCGTCGTGGCGTTGCTGTTTCGGAAAGCAGCGGGTGTCATGGCCAAGGCGGGGCTCCCGTGGTCGCGGTCTGGGGTGCGGTACGGCCACCCGGCCCGGAGATTTCCGGGTTTTCGCTGGAGGAGCCGTCGCTGCGGTTCGGGGGTTTCGTGCCCACCGGTCCACGGGCTACCAGGGTATCAGCGACCCGGGGAGAAGGCTTCCGGCCACGCTCCGCGCACACCCGGACACGCATCCCGTACACGAGTCACCATCACCTCGTCCAGCGCTCACCCGAAACTGTGCCCGCTCAACCGAGCTTCACTCGTTCAGCGGACCCGGGTTGTCGAGAGCGGCACGCGGATCATCTGCGTGCGTCGTATGCTCCTCGGACACTCGCTGCCGAGCCCGGCCGGCAACACGGCACCACCCCCGCCCGTAACCCCGGAACAACGAGAGCTCGTCAGTCCGTTGAGCACCGATTGGTGTTTGCTCCACCGCTCAACGACGCTTTACAACGAACCCTTGACCGCAAGAGCGAGACCCCCCTTTTCCTTCTCTACGGGGGGCGACGTGGCCGTTCGACTGGAGTTGCACGTGGCCGGGCGCATCGAAGACTACGCACTCATCGGAGACATGCAGACCGCCGCGCTGGTCTGCCGGGACGGCACAGTCGACTGGCTGTGCCTGCCCCGCTTCGACTCCCATGCCGTCTTCGCGGGACTGCTCGGCACCGAGGAGCACGGCTTCTGGCGCCTCGGCCCCGCGCACGCGACGGACGCAGAACCCCCCACCGCGGCACGCCGCCGCTACCGGGGCGACTCGCTGATCCTCGAATCCGAGTGGGACACCCCGCGCGGCACGGTCAGAGTGACCGATTTCATGCCCCCTCGCGACGGCGCCCCCCAGCTGATCCGCATCGTGGAGGGCGTCAGCGGCCGCGTGCCGATGCGCTCGGCCCTGCGCATGCGGTTCTCGTACGGCCGCGTCGTGCCGTGGGTGCACAAGCACGAGGGCCGGACGGTCGCCGTCGCGGGCCCCGACTCGGTGTGGTTCGACACCACCGCCGAGACGTACGGCAAGTCCCTGACGACGTACGCCGACTTCACGGTGGCACCGGGTGACCGCATCGCGTTCACCATCTCCTGGGAGCCCTCGCACAAGCAGCCGCCCGCGCTGCCCGAGCCCGAGCAGTCCCTCGACGCCACCGAGGAGTTCTGGCGCGAGTGGGTCGAGCAGTGCACGTACCACGGCCCCTACCGCGAGGCCGTCGTCCGCTCGCTCATCACCCTCAAGGCACTCACGTACGCGCCGACCGGCGGGATCGTCGCCGCCCCCACCACCTCCCTCCCGGAGGACATCGGCGGCGTGCGCAACTGGGACTACCGCTACACCTGGCTCCGCGACGCGGCCATCACCCTCTCCTCCCTCCTGCGCACCGGCTACCGCGACGAGGCCCGCGCCTGGCGCGAGTGGCTGCTGCGCGCGGTCGCCGGCGACCCCGAGAACCTTCAGATCATGTACGGCATCGCGGGCGAACGGGAGTTGGGCGAGGCCGAGCTGGACTGGCTGCCCGGCTATGAGAACTCGGGCCCGGTCCGGGTCGGCAACGGCGCCGCGCACCAGCTCCAGCTGGATGTGTACGGCGAGGTCACCGAGGCCCTGCACCTGGCGCACATGACGGGTCTGGCCCGCAACGACTACGCCTCCCTGCTCCAGTTGAAGCTGATCCGCTATCTGGAGCAGCACTGGGACGAGCCCGACGAGGGCATCTGGGAGGTGCGCGGTCCGCGCCGGCACTTCGTGCACTCGAAGGTCATGGCGTGGGTCGCGGTGGACCGCACGATCAAGCTCATCGAGTCCGGCGACGCGGACGGCCCGCTGGAGAAGTGGCGCGAACTGCGCGACGACATCCACCGGGACGTGTGTGAGAAGGGTTACGACAAGGAGCGCAACACCTTCACACAGTCGTACGGCTCGAAGGAGCTGGACGCCTCGCTGCTCCTCATCCCGCAGATGGGCTTCCTGCCTCCCGACGACAAGCGGGTCATCGGCACCATCGAGGCCATCCAGCGCGAACTGTCCACCTCGGACGGCTTCATCCTGCGCTACCCGACCACGGGCGGCGAGGAGAACCTCGACGGTCTGCCGGGCGACGAGGGCGCGTTCCTCGCCTGTTCGTTCTGGATGGCGGACGACCTCGCGATGATCGGCCGCGTCGACGAGGCCCGCAAACTCTTCGAGAAGCTCCTGGCCCTCCGCAACGACCTGGGCCTCCTGGCCGAGGAATGGGACCCCCGCCTCAAGCGCCAGGTGGGCAACTTCCCCCAGGCCTTCAGCCACGTCCCACTGATCGACACGGCCCTGCGCCTGACGGCTTCAGGGGCCTACGGCGGCTGAGCGCCCCAAAGGGGCGCGGGGAACTGCGCGACCAGCCACGACGGCGCCGCACGTCAAAACGGCGCCCTCGTGGTGAAGCGCATAGGCTGAGAGCACTAAATGCCCCTTATCGGAAGGGGACCGCCATGGCCTCCCCCTCAAAGGCGGGCGCAGCCCTCTCCGCCCTGCGCGACGATCTCACCGGCGAGGTCTTCGCCCCGGGGGATCCCGGGTACGACGACAACCGAACCGTCTACAACGCCATGATCGACCGCCGCCCCGCGGTGATCGCGCAGTGCGCGGACGACGCCGACGTAGCCCGTTCCATCCGCTTCGCCCGTGATCTGGACCTCAAGATCGCGGTCCGCGGCGGCGGCCACAGCGTGGCAGGCATGGCGCTGAACGACGGCGGTCTGGTGATCGACCTGCGCCGGATGCACGAGGTGACCGTCTACCGCGCGGCCCAGTCGGTACGGGTCCAGGGTGGGGCCCTGATGAGCCACCTGGACCGGGCGACCCAGCCGTACGGGCTGGCGACCACCGGCGGCCGGGTCTCCACCACCGGGGTCGGCGGCTTCGTGCTGGGCGGCGGCAGCGGCTGGCTGGAGCGTTCCTGCGGCCTCGCCGTCGACAACCTCATCGGCGTCGACCTGGTCACCGCCGACGGTACCGCGGTGCACGCGAGCGACGGGCAGAACCCGGACCTGTTCTGGGCCCTGCACGGCGGCGGCGGAAACTTCGGCGTCGCCACCTCACTGACCCTGAGGCTGCACGAGCTGCCCGTGGTCTCCATGGCCCTGGTGCTGTACCTCCCGGAGCTCGGCCAGGAGGCGACCCGCATCTACCGCGACGTGATCGAGGCGGGCCCGGTCGAGGCGAGCGGCGCGGTCATCTATCTCACCGGCCCGCCCGAGGAGTTCGTCCCGCCGCACCTGGTCGGACAGTTGCTGTGCGCCGCCCTGCTGACGTACGCGGGCCCCGAGGAGGACATGCGCAAGCTCGCCGAACCGCTGCTGGCGCTGCCGCACGAGTCGGCGGTCGTGACCGCGATCCCGTACGCCGACCTGCAGTGCATGCTCGACGACCCGCCCGGGATGCGGAACTACTGGTCGGCCGAGTACCTGACGGGCGCCCCCGACGACTTCGTGGCCGTGTTCTGCGCCGCCGGGAACTCCGTACCGGTCCCGACACCGACCACTCACGTGCTGTTCCCGATGGGCGGCGCGGTCGCCGACGGCCCGGCCGAGTACCCCGTGCCCTACCGGGACTCCCCCTGGGCCGTGCACCCCTTCGGCATCTGGGAGGACCCGGCGGACGACGAGCGCTGTGTCCAATGGGTCCGTGACGTCCGTACCGACGTGCAGCCGTGGAGCAGCGGCGCGGTCTATCTCAACTTCATCGGCGACGAGGGCCCGGAACGCGTGATCGCGGGCCTGGGCGCCGAGAACACGCGCCGGCTGGCGTCGGTGAAGCGCCAGTACGACCCGGACAACGTGTTCCGCTTCAACCACAACATCGTTCCGGCGTAGGCAAGCCGCCGGTGCCGCCGACGGGCAGGTCGTCATCCGTACGTAGGTGCAGGTAGCGTCCGCTGCATGGACAGCCGTACGGACAGCCGTTTGGAGAGCCAGGGCGCCGGGATCACCGTGCGGCGGGCCCTCGATCTGCCCGGGCTGCGCAGCGGGCTGCCCGAGATCCTCGCGGGCGCCGAGCGGCTGGGGCGGACCGTGCGGTGGGTGCACGCGGGCGAGGTCCCGCACATCGCCTCGCTGCTCAAGGGCGGCGAACTGCTCCTGACGACCGGGTACGGGCTCGGCACACGTCCGGCCGAGCAGCGCGCGTTCGTCCGTACCCTCGCCGAGCGGGGCATCGCGGCGCTCGTCGTGGAGCTGGGCCCGCGCTTCACGCGGCTGCCCGCGGCACTGGTGGAGACGGCCCGCTCGACCGGTCTGCCGCTGGTGCAGCTGCACCGCGAGGTGGCGTTCGTGGCCGTCACCGAGGAGATCCACACCGAGATCGTCAACGGCCACTACGCGCTGCTCCAGCGGGCCGAGGAGGTCCACCGGCGCTGTACGGAGGCCCTGCTGGGCGGTGGCGGCATTCCGCAGGTCCTGGGCATCCTGGCCGACTTCAGCGGCAACCCGGTGTTCCTGGAGACGACGGACGGCCAGCTCCTGTACGCCGCCGGAGCCGGCCCCGAGGGCGCCGACCCGCTCCAGGTGTGGGAGGGGCTGCGCGCCCAGCAGAAGGACGCGCCGCCGCCCGCCGGTTCCGTGCTCGTCGACGTGCCCGGGGGCGGCCACGGCACCGGTTCGGTCCGCGCGCGGCTGGTCCTGCTGCCCGTCCTCGAACCGCTCGCCCCCGTGCACCGCATCGCCGCCGAGCGGGCCGCGGGCATCCTGGCCGTCGTCCTGATGCAGGCCCGCCAGGAGGAGGAGCTGGCAGCGCGTGGCCGGGGCGACTTCCTCACCGACCTCGCGGAGGGCCGTATCGACGCGGAGGCGGCGCCCGCGCAGGCCCGCGTTCTCGGCTTCAAGCCCGGCACGGGCCCGCTGCTGCCCCTGGTGATGCGGCTCGGCGACACGATGTCGCCGGGCGGTGGCTGGGCGGTGCTGGCCCGCGCGGTCGCGGAGGAGCTGGCGTCGGTGGGCGTGCCGGTGCTGCTGGGCGTACGGCCGGTCGAGGGACGCGTACCGCTGCTCGTGGGCCTGCGTACGGAGGCGGAGCGCCCGGTGGTCGCCGACCGGGTCGCGACGGCGCTGCGGGCCGGTGTGGAGCGCGCCGGGATGCAGCGCCCGGGCGCACCGCCGCCGGTCGTCGTGGTCGGGGTGGCCGGGGGCTGGGCGGCGGCCTCGGCGGGTCTGCGGCACGCGGCGGAGACGGCGACGGCGGCCCAGGGGCTGCCGGACCGCCTCTGGTACGACGCCCGGCGCCTGGACATCGACCTGCTGCTGTGGCGGCTGCGCGACCAGCCGGACCTGGCGGCCTTCGTGGACCGCGCGATCGGCCCGCTGCGCACCCACGACCAGCGCTCCAAGCCGCCGCTGCTGCCCACTCTGGAGACCTACCTGGCGCACGCGGGCCGCAAGGCGGAGACGGCCCGTGAACTCCACCTCAACCGCCAGACGCTCTACAACCGCCTCGCGCGGATCGGGGAGTTGCTGGGCACGGACCTGGACGACCCGCAGACGGTACTGGCGTTGAGCCTGGCCCTGCGGGCCCGCAGGCACGTGACCTGAGCCGAGCCTGCTCCCCTAGGAGAGCAGCCGGGGCTGGGTGAACTCGTCGTAGACGCTGAGCACTTGGGCGACGGTCTCGTCCTCGGTGGGCCAGGTGGCGATCTGCCGCACGCCCCGCTCGCGGAGGAGTTCCTGACGCTCCGGATCCCCGAGAAGCCGTACGACGGCCCTGCCGAGCGCCGACGCGTCGCCGTACGGGACGAGTTCGGCCGCGTCCCCGACCAACTCGGGAACGCCTCCCACTGCGGTCGCGATGAGCGGCACGCGCGCGTGGAGGGCCTCCTGGGCGAGAACGGACCGCGACTCCCAACGGCTGGGCAGAAGTGCGAGATCGGCGGCGACGAGCAGTTCGCTCACGTCGTCACGGCGCCCGATGAGCCGGACCGGCAGCCCCTCGTTCTCGATGCGGCCCTGCAACTCCGCCCGCAGGGGCCCCTCCCCGGCGATCACGAGGAGCGGCTCGGGATCGAGACCGCGCCACGCGTGTACGGCGTCCAGCAGGACGTCGTACCCCCGGTGCCGGTCGAGGGAGCCGACGGCCATGAGCAACGGGCGGTCGGTGGCGCCGAGTTCGGCCCGGGTCTTCAGCCGTTCGGCCTCGTCCCACCCCGTGCTCCCGGGCGGCGCGGACAGCGCCACGGCGGACAGCCGGGCGTCCCTGGCGCCGCGCCGCCTGGCCCGGTCGACGAGGTCGGAGGAGGTCCCGAGGACGACGGCGGCGGCCTTCACGACCCGCCGCTCCAGCACCTTCAGGAGTTGGGCGCGCGGCCCCTCGGCGTACGCGCGGTTGTGCCAGGTGACGACGAGCGGGGTGCGGCGCCCGCTGAGCGCGAGGGCGGCCCGGAAGGAGGCGTGCAGCCCGTGCGCGTGCACGAGGTCGGCGTTCGAACAGGCCATGCGCAGCGCCGCCACCGAGGCGGGGTCGCTGCTGCGCGGGATGGGCACGTGTTCGGCACCGGCGCCCGTGAAGTCGTAGGCGGTGTCGGCATCGGAGGGGGCGCACACGCTGACGCGCACACCTCTCGCGACGAGCCCCGCGGCCAGCGAACGCACGTGCGCGCTGCTGCCGGCGTTGCCGCCGCCGAGCACCTGGACGGTGCGCAGCGGCGACTGGCCGTGCGGTGAGTGGCTGGTCACGGGGGTCACGTGGCCGAGGGCTCCTGGTTCGGCGTCGGGCGGTCACGAAGGAAGGACTTGGAGAAAGGACACGGAGAAACGTACAGAAGGATCGGGCGGAAGGGGTGTACCGCGCGGCTTCCTCCCTGTACGGGAGGTTTTCCATGCTCCTTCAAGGATGCCAGTACGTACGGGTGTTCCGAACCACGGAGGGGTGCGGGATGTCACCCACACGGGTGAGAGAGAACCCACTGAACGTCAACTGTTCGAACGTCAGCCGTCGGCCCGGGCCGCCGCCAGCAGCTCCTCCGCGTGCGCCCGCGCCGTCTCCGAGTCCTCCTGCCCGGCCAGCATCCGCGACAGCTCCCGTACCCGCTCCTCGCCCTCCAGGACCTTCACGCCGGACCGGGTCACCGACCCGTCGTTGGTCTTCTCGACCAGCAGCTGCCGGTCGGCGAAGGCGGCGACCTGCGGGAGGTGCGTCACGACGACGACCTGCGCGCTCTTCGCCAGCTTGGCCAGCCGGCGCCCGATCTCGACGGCCGCCTTGCCGCCGACACCTGCGTCGACCTCGTCGAACAGATAGGTGGGCACCGGATCGGTCCCCGCGAACACGACCTCCACGGCCAGCATCACGCGGGACAGCTCACCCCCGGACGCGCCCTTGGCGATGGGCCGGGCGGGCGCCCCGGGATGCGGGGCGAGCAGCAGTTCGACCTCGTCGGCACCGGAGGGCCCGTAGGCGACCGTGCGCCCGCCGACTTCGACCCCCTCGGGGTCCTCGGTCTGCCGGATCTCGAACGACACGCGCGCGTGGGGCATGGCCAGCGAGGCCAGCTCGGCGGTCACGGCGGCGGCGAACCGCTCGGCGGCCTCCGTCCGCGCGTCCGTCAACGCCTGTGCCATCCCGCCCAGTTCGCCGCGCAGCGCGTCCCGCTCGGCGGTCAGCTCACCGATGCGCTCGTCGTCGCCGTCGAGTTCGAGCAGCCGCGCGGCGCCTGTCTCGGCCCACGCCAGCACTCCTGCGACATCGGAGCCGTACTTCCGGGTCAGCGCGGTGAGGGCGGCCCGCCGTTCCTCGACGGCCGCCAGGCGCAGCGGATCGGCGTCCAGGTCGTCGGCGTACCCGGCCAGCTCCCCGGCGACGTCCCCGAGCAGGATGCCGACCTCGCCGATCCGGTCGGCGAGCGCGGCGAGGGCGGAATCGTGCGACCGTACGGCTTCGAGCGCCCGGTGGGCCCCCGCGACAAGCGTGGCGGCGTCGATGCCCTCGGGATCCTCGGGATTACCGGCCAGCGCCGCATGAGCGACGGTCGCGGCCGAGGCCAGCGCCTCCGCGTGCCCGAGCCGCTCGGCTTCCTCGGCCAGCTCGACATCCTCACCGGCGCGCGGCTCCACGGCGGCGATCTCGTCGAGCCCGTACCGCAGCATGTCGGCTTCCTGGGCCCGCTCCCGCGCGCGCGTGGTGATCTCGTCCAGCTCGGCTGCGACGGCCCGCAGTCGCCGGTACGCCTCCCCGTACTTGGTGAGGGGCGCGGCGACCGCGTCCCCCGCGTACCGGTCGAGCGCCGCCCGCTGCCGGGACAGCTTGAGCAGCCCCTGCTGGTCGGTCTGCCCGTGCACGGCCACCAGTTCGTCGGCCAGCTCGGCCAGCACCCCCACGGGCACGGACCGCCCGCCCAGATGCGCCCGGGACCGCCCTTCGGCGGAAACGGTACGGCTGATGAGCAGCGCCCCGTCGTCCAGCTCGGCGCCTGCCTCCTCGGCCCGTACGACGGCCGAACCGCCCGGAGGCACGGTGATCCGCCCCTCCACGACCGCGTTCTTGGCCCCGATCCGCACCAACGCCGCATCGGCCCGCCCACCGAGCAGCAGCCCGAGGCTGGTCACGACCATGGTCTTGCCCGCACCGGTCTCACCGGTGACGGCGGTGAAGCCGGGCGACAACTCGACGACCGCATCGTCGATCACGCCGAGCGACCGTATCCGCATCTCCTCCAACACGAACACGACCATACGAGGTCAGCCACCCCAAGTGCGACGCCCCCCACCCCACAGATGAGAAGGCCCAGGTGAACGAATGCACACGGGTCGCCCATGTCACCCGGGTGAGTGGATGTTTTCAGGGGCGCGGGGAACTGCGCGACAAGCCACAGCGAACCTGCACACGCGCGCAGATCCCCACCACCCCCCACAGGGCGCTAGTGAGGAGCACCTCGCCACCCGGACACCGGCAACGCGAACTTGGCCACCAGCCGGTCAGTGAACGACGCATGGTGCAGCCGAGCCAACCGCACAGGCACAGCCCCCCGCCGAACCTCCACCCGCGCCCCGGGGGGCAACTCCACGGTCCGCCGCCCGTCACACCACAGAACACCCGGCGGAATATGAGGCAGAACCTCCACAGCCAGCACAGAATCCGGCGAGGTCACCAACGGCTTCGCGAACAACGCGTGCGCACTGATCGGCACCATCAACAACGCCTCGACCTCAGGCCACACCACAGGCCCACCGGCGGAGAAGGCATAAGCGGTAGACCCGGTAGGCGTCGACAGACAAATGCCATCACACCCGAACCCCGTCACCGGCCGCCCGTCGATCTCCAGCACGACCTCGAGCAACTTCTCCGCGGACACCTTCTGCACGGCCGCCTCGTTCAGCGCCCAGTCCGTGTGGACGATGTTCCCGTTCTGGTGCACGACGACGTCGACGGTCATCCGTTCCTCGACCTCGTACGCCTTCGTCACCACCCGGTCGACCACCTTGTCGAGGTCGTCGCGCTCGGCCTCGGCAAGGAAGCCGACGCTGCCGAGGTTGACGCCGAGCATCGGCACCCCGGACGCCCGGGCGAACTCGGCGCCACGCAGCAGCGTGCCGTCACCGCCGAGCACGATGAGCAGCTCGCACCCGTCGAGGCACTGGGCAGTGGCCTCCTTGACCAGCTCGACCTCCGGCGGCAACGGCACTTCGGCCGCCTCCGCCTCCAGCACCCGCACCCCGAGCCCGGAGCGCAGCAGCCCCTGGACGACGAGTTCGGCGCTTCTGATCGCGGCCGGCCGCCCGGTGTGGGCGAGCAGGAAAACAGTACGATCTCGGGTCTGAGTCAACGAGGCCCCTCCGCCACTGCACGTTCGACATCGGCCGGGTTGAGTTCGGGTGCGCCGGCCCGCAGCCACAGAAAGTACTCGACATTCCCCGACGGCCCGGGCAACGGGCTGGCGGTCACACCTTGCACGCCCAGCCCCAACTGACCGGCGCGGGCGGCGACTCCGCGTACCGCCTCGGCACGCAGCTCGGGACTGCGTACGACTCCTCCACTCCCCAGCCGTTCCTTCCCCACCTCGAACTGTGGCTTGACCATCATCACCAGGTCGGCATCGGGCGCCGCACACCGCGCAAGGGCGGGCAGCACGAGGCCGAGCGGGATGAAGGACAGATCCCCCACGACAAGATCCACTGGTTCCCCATCGATCGCTTCGAGCGTCAACTCGCGTACGTTCGTACGGTCCTTGACGGTGACGCGTTCATCGCTCTGGAGAGACCACGCGAGTTGTCCGTACCCCACGTCGACCGCGACGACGTGCGCGGCGCCCGCACGAAGCAGTACGTCGGTGAATCCGCCGGTGGACGCGCCGGCGTCCAGCGCCCGCCGGCCGCCGACCTTCAGCCCCTGCGGTACGAAGACCTCCAGGGCGCCCGCGAGCTTGTGGCCGCCCCGGGAGACGTACTCGGGATCGCTGTCGTCGGCCGTGACGACGATCGCGGCGGCGGTCTCCACCTGGGTGGCGGGCTTGGTCGCGACGGTCTTGCCGACGCTGACCCGCCCGGCGGCGATCAGCTGGCTCGCGTGCTCGCGCGAGCGGGCGAGCTTCCGCCGCACCAGTTCGGCGTCAAGACGGCGGCGTGCCACTCCTGCCACGTTCGGTTCAGCTCCTATTGCCGTACGTCGTCGGGGGCGCCGGAGGTCCCGGGCGGGCGTCGAGCGCGGTGAGCGTGTCGCGCAGCCCCCGGTGTACATCCTCGTACACCTCGACATGGCCGTCCGTGGCGAGGTGGTCGGCGTCACCGAGCCGGTCCAGCTGGGCGTCGACCTCGGCGTCGCCCGTGGGGACGCGGGGGATGTTCAGCGGGGCCGGGGCGGCGGGGTCGTCGTACCCGGGTTCGACGACCGTCTCCGGGACCGCATCCGGAGCCGGCGGCTCCGCCGGGCCCTCGGCCGGGGGCACTGAGTCGTTCATGCCCCGACGCTACCTCGAACCGCTGAGGTACCGTCGTTCGCGATGGCCACGATTGAGGAGTGCCGCAGCGCACTCGACAAGCTCTCGGACAACATGGCGGGCGCGACCGGGGACGCACGCGAGGCGGCGGCCCTGGACCGCTCGCTGAGCTGCCGTATCACCGACCTGGACGTCACCTTCGTGGGACGCCTCCAAGGCGGCCGTATCGAGGTCCAGGACACCCTCCAGGGCCCGCCGCGGGACAAGGCGGAGATCCGGCTCACCATGTCCGGCGACGACCTGGTCGCGCTGGTCGCCGGCGAGCTGAACTTCGCGAAGGCCTGGGGCTCGGGCCGCGTGAAACTGGAGGCGGGCCTGCGGGACCTGTTCCGCCTCAGGAAACTTCTGTAGCAAGCTTCGTACGGGCCTTGCGCGCAGCCGGCACCACCAGCGGAGTGCCGGTCTCCGGATCCTCGATGACCTGGCAGCGCAGCCCGAACACCTCCTCGACCAGCCCGGCCGTGACGATGTCCCCCGGCGCGCCCTCGGCAATGACCGCACCCTCGCGCAGTGCGATGAGATGCGTGGCGTACCGGGCCGCGTGATTGAGGTCGTGCAGCACGGCGACCAGGGTCCGCCCCTGCTCCTCGTGCAGCTCGGCGCAGAGGTCGAGGACGTCGATCTGATGCTGGATGTCGAGGTAGGTCGTCGGCTCGTCGAGGAGCAGCAGCGGTGTCTGCTGGGCGAGGGCCATCGCGATCCACACGCGCTGCCGCTGGCCGCCGGAGAGTTCGTCGACATAGCGATCGGCGAGTTCGGCGACGCCGGTCGACTCCATGGACTCCTGGACGATCCGCTCGTCGTCGTGGGACCACTGGCGCAGGATGCCCTGGTGCGGGTAGCGACCCCGGCCCACCAGGTCGGCGACGGTGATCCCGTCGGGCGCGATCGACGACTGCGGGAGCAGCCCCAGGGTCCGCGCGACCTTCTTCGGGGGCATCGAGTGGATGAGCTGCCCGTCGAGCAGCACCCGGCCCTCGCTGGGCTTGAGCATCCGCGACAGGGCGCGCAGCAGCGTGGACTTGCCGCAGGCGTTCGGGCCGACGATGACCGTGAAGGAGTTGTCGGGTATCTCGACCGACAACTGCTCGGCGATCACGCGCTGGTCGTAGGCGAGGGTCACACTCTCGGCGGACAGGCGGTTCACGGTGTTGGTGCCCTTCTTGACGTTCTCGTTCGTGGAGTCGCTCATATCCGGCCCGCCTTCCGCTCGGTGACCAGCAGCCACAGCAGATACACCCCGCCGAGCACTCCGGTCACCACCCCCACGGGCAGTTGATCGGCGCCGAAGAGCCGCTGCGAGGCCCAGTCGGCCACGATCAGCAGGGTGGCTCCCATGCACATGGACGGCACCAGGTTCGGCCCCGGTGAGCGGGTCAGCCGCCGGGCGAGCTGCGGCGCGGTCAGCGCCACGAAGCCGACGGGTCCGGCCGCGGCCGTGGCGGCGGCGGTGAGCAGCACGGCGGCCAGCATGAGCACCAGCCGTACGCGCTCGACGCGCACCCCGAGGGCGTACGACACGTCGTCGCCCATCTCCGTCATCCGCAGGCCGCGCGCGTTCGCGAGCACCAGGGGTACGAGGACGAGGCACAGCCAGAGCAGCGGCCAGACCTGGTCCCAGCCCCGCCCGTTGAGGGATCCGGTCATCCACACGACCGCTCGGGTCGCGTCGACGAGGTCGGCCTTGGTGATCAGATAGCCGTTGACCGCCGTGACGACCGCGGAGACCCCGATGCCGACAAGCACCAGCCGGTAGCCGTGCACGCCCTGCTTCCAGGCCAGCAGATAGATGGCGAGCCCGGTCGCCAGCCCCCCGACGAGTGCCCCGAGGGTGACCGCGCCCGCGCTCCCGGAGAACAGCACGATCATGATCAGCGCACCGGCGGTCGAGCCCTGGCTGAGGCCGAGTACGTCCGGACTGCCCAGCGGATTGCGGGAGATGGACTGGAACAGCGCGCCGCCCAGCCCGAGCGAGGCCCCGACCAGCAGTCCGACCAGGACGCGCGGCAGCCGCAGCTCGCTGACGATGAACTCCTGGCCCGCGTTCCCGTCACCGAACAGCGTCTTGAGAACGTCTCCGGCAGGGATCGGGAAGTCGCCGGTACCGATCAGCACGACGCTCGCGGTGAGCCCGGCCAGCAGCAGCGCCACGACGACGACCAGCGCCCGCACGTCCAGCCGGAGGGACACTCCCCCCGGGGTCCGCACGACACGGCCGGCGCGGCCGGCGCCCCGGGCGGGCCGGACAGGAAGGTTGCTCTTCACAGCTGCGCCGTCCTCCGCCGTCGTACGAGAAAGATGAAGACCGGGCCGCCGATGACCGCGGTGACGATGCCTACCTGGAGTTCGGCGGGCCGGGCGACGATCCGCCCGACGACATCGGCACCGAGCAGCAGCACCGGCGACAGGACGGTCGCGTACGGCAGGATCCAGCGCAGGTCGGGCCCGGTGAAGGACCGCACGACGTGCGGGACCATCAGGCCGACGAAGACGATCGGACCGCAGGCGGCGGTGGCGGCCCCGCACAGCACGGTCGCGGCGGCCATGGACAGCGCGCGGGTGCGGTTCAGGTCGGCGCCGAGGGCACGGGCGGTGTCGTCGCCCATCGCCACGGCGTTGAGGGGCCGGGCCAGCAGCAGCGCGAGGACCGTGCCGACCACGATGAACGGCAGGACCTGCGTGATGGTGTCGTCGGTGGCCGAGGCCAGCGAACCGACCGTCCAGAAGCGCATCCCGCTGAGCGCCGCGTCGTCCGTGATCATCACGGCCTGGAGATAGCCGTAGAGCGCGGCGCTGATCGCGGTGCCGGCGAGCGCGAGCCGCACGGGCGTGGCACCCCGGCTGCCGCCGAGGAACCAGACCAGCGCACCGACGGCGGCGGCCCCGAGGAAGGCGAACCACACATAGCCGCTCAGCGAGGTGACGCCGAAGAAGGTGATGGCGGTGACGACGGCGGCCGAGGCGCCCGCGTTGATGCCGAGCAGCCCTGGATCGGCCAGCGGATTGCGGGTCAGCGCCTGGAGAACGGCGCCGGACAGCCCGAGCGCGGCACCGGCGAGCAGCCCGAGGAGGGTCCGCGAGACCCGCTCACCGACGACGACGTCCCCATAGGTCCCCGAGTCCTGGAACAGCCCATGCCAGACCTGCTCCAGGGACAGCTCTTTCGCGCCGATCGCGATGCTGGCGAGGGCGACAAGAACCAGGATCCCCAGGGAGACGAGGAGTCCAACGGCCCGTATCGCCTGACGCTTCGGGGGCGCGGGGGCGGTCTCCGCGCGCTGCTCAGGAGGACTATCGACAAACACCAGGTTAGGTTAGCCTACCCTCCTATTTGCCTCACTGTCCGTCCACGAGAGGGCGCCTGAGCACGGCCCCTCGACGCGGTCGGCCCCTCACAACCCCAGCCGCGCCAGCGCCTTCCCCCCGTCCAGCGCGCACACGCCGTCCCCCGCCGCAGTCCAGGCCGCCGCGCACAGCGCACGAAGCCCGTCGAGGGCTTCCCCCTCCCCTTCCAGCTCCAGCCGCTCCTCCCCCGCGGTCGCCGTCCATCCCCCGCACCGGAAACCCTCGCCCGCGGGCGTCACCTCGGGCTGCCCGGTCAGCAGCCCCCTGAGGTCGGCGTCGACATAGGTGGGCCGGTGCTGCGGTGGCGCGGCCAGCAGTTGCGCGCCGTCCGTGACGCCGGTCAGCACGAGCAGCGAGTCGACGTCCCCGTTGAACGCGCCCTCGATGTCCGTGTCCAGCCGGTCCCCGACTACCAGGGGCCGCTCGGCCCCGGTCCGCAGCACCGTCTCCCGGTGCATCGGCGGCAGCGGCTTGCCCGCCACCTGGGGCTCGGCGCCGGTCGCGATGCGTACGACCTCCACCGCGGCCCCGTTGCCCGGCGCGATCCCGCGCGCGCTGGGGATCGTCAGGTCGGTGTTCGACGCGAACCAGGGCACCCCGCGCGCGATGGCGAAGCACGCCTCCGCGAACCGCCCCCAGGGCAACTCGGGCCCGCCGTACCCCTGCACGACCGCCACCGGCTCGTCCTCGGCCGACTCGACGGGCTCAAGCCCCCGCTCGCGCAGTGCGACCCGCAGCCCCTCGCCGCCGATCACCAGCACGCGCGCGCCCGTCGGCACCTGGTCGGCGATCAGCCGCGCCACGGCCTGCGCCGAGGTGATGACGTCCGCGCCCTCGGTCGCTATGCCCAGCTCGGTGAGGTGCTCGGCCACGGCATCAGGCGTACGCAGCGCGTTGTTGGTCACATACGCGAGCCGCATCCCGCCGTCACGCGCGACGCCGAGCGACTCGACGGCGTGCACGATCGCGCTGCCCCCCGCGTACACCACCCCGTCCAGGTCGAGCAGCGCCGTGTCGTACGCCTCGCTCAGCGCCCGCGCACTGCCCTCGGGCCGCGTCCTGACGGTCTGGCTCATTGTGCATCGCTCCTCGTTCGCCCGGCTTTCCCCCGATCATCCCCCATGCCACTGACAGCCCTACGATGCACCAATGAACACTGCAGGTCCCGCGGACGTACCGGCACGCATGGGCCTTCAACTGACCCCCTTCCGGGGACTGCGCTACGACCCCGACCGGGTCGGCAGCCTGGCAGCCGTGACCTCTCCGCCGTACGACGTCATCGTGCGCCCGGACGGCCTGATCCACCTCGAATCGGCCGACCCGCACAACATCGTCCGGCTGATCCTCCCCCAGGCGGCGACCCCGTCCATCCGCAACGAACAGGCGGCGGACACCCTCGACGACTGGCTCTCCGAGGGCATCCTGACCGCCGACCCCGAGCCCGCCCTGTACGTCTACGAGCAGCGCGACACGACCGGCCACCTGCAACGCGGGGTCATAGGAGCCCTGCGCCTGTCGGAGCCGTCGGAGGGCGTCGTCCTGCCGCACGAGGACGTCATGCCGCACGTCGTGGCGGACCGCGCGGCCCTGATGCGCGCCACCTCCGCGAACCTGGAACCCCTCCTGTTGACCTACCGCAGCAACGATTCCGCAGGCGTGTCGCCGTACAGCACAAGCGCCGTGGTCGAACGCGCGGCAGCCCGCCCCCCACTCCTGTCGACGACCACGGAGGACGGCTTCGGCCACCGCCTCTGGGCGATCACCGACCCCGCCGAACTCGCCGGGATCCAGGCGGACCTGACACATCACCAGGCCCTGATCGCCGACGGCCACCACCGCTGGGCGACGTATCTGCGTCTACGCGCGGAGCATCCGTCCCCCAGCCCCTGGGACCACGGCCTGGTACTCCTCGTGGACACCGCCCGCTACCCCCTGCGCGTCCGCGCGATCCACCGCCTCCTGCACGGCCTCCCGGTCGCCGAGGCCCTGGCCTCCCTGGAGGGCCACTTCCGCGTACGTCACCTCACGGTCCCGCTCTGCGAAGCGCTCACCGCCCTCGCGGAGGCGGCCACCGAGGGCAACGCCTTCCTCCTGGCCGGCGACGGCGCCTTCCACCTCGTGGACCACCCGGACGAGGCCCTCCTGGCCCGTACGGTCCCGGCCGACCACCCGCAGGCCTGGCGCACCCTGGACGCGACAGTCCTGCACGCCACGCTCCTCGGCCACATCTGGCACATCCCCGAGGACTCACCGGCGCACATCGCGTACATCCACGACACGGCGGCGACCGTGGAGAAAGCGGAACAGGACGGCGGTACGGCCGTCCTGATGCACCCGGTCCGCGAGGAGGTCGTACGGGACCTGGCCCGCCAGGGCGTCACCATGCCCCGCAAGTCGACGTCCTTCGGCCCCAAGCCCGCCTCGGGCCTGGTGCTGCGCACCCTGGCGCACTGAAACACGCCGAAACGCAGAAGGGCGGGACCCCTGACCGGGGTCCCGCCCTTCACGCTGTCACCGCTTACCGAAGGTCGTCCGCAGGACCGTCGGCACTGTCGTCGACGGACTCGGCCTGGACGGGCTCGGTCTCGACCTCGACAGACGCAGACTCGACGCCCTTGTCCTCGTCGTCATCGAGGTCAACAAGGTCGACCCCGTCCACGACCGTGTCCGTGTCCGTGTCCGTGTCCGTGTCCGTGTCCGTGTCCGTGTCCTCATCTTCGTCGTCGTCTTCGCTCTCGTCGAAGGCGTCGACGAACTCCACCCCGTCCAGCTCGGCGAGCCGGTCCGACGCGTTCGTGCTGCCGTCCTTGTCGGACTCGACGGCCTTGGCGAACCACTCGCGCGCCTCGTCCTCACGCCCGGCGGCCAGCAGCGCGTCGGCGTACGCGTACCGCAGTCGCGCGGTCCACGGCTGTACGGAGTTGGAGGCCAGCTCGGGACTCTGCAAGGTCACGATGGCCGCGTCGAGCTGATCCATGTCACGCCGGGCACCGGCCGCGACGAGACGCATCTCGACCTGACCGGCCTTGTCCAGCTTGTGCACCTCGGGCGCCCCGGCCATGTCGAGCGCCTTCTCGGGCCGCCCGAGCCCACGCTCGCAGTCGGCCATGACGGGCCACAACTCGACGTTCCCGGTCATGCGGCGAGCCGCACGGAACTCGGCCAGCGCCTCGCTGTACTTCTGGTTCGCGTACGCGGCGAATCCGGCCGCCTCACGTACGGCGGCCACGCGCGAGGCCAGCCGCAGAGCAACCCGTGCGTACCCGTAGGCACCCTCGGGGTCCTCGTCGATGAGCCGGGCGACCATGACCAGGTTCTTGGAGACCTCCTCCGCGAGCCCCTTGGGCAGGCTCATCAGCTCCTGGCGTACGTCCTTGTCGATCTCGTCGCCCGTGACGTCCTCGGGGATCGGCAGCCGCTTGATCGGCTCCCGGTCCCGGTCACGCTCGTCACGGAACCCTCCACCACGCCGGTCGTCACGTCGGTCGTCGCCCCGACGGTCGTCACGTCCCCGGTAACCGCCGCCGCCACCGCTGGGCCGCCCGCCACGGTCGTCACGCCCGCGGTAGCCACCGCCACCACCGGTTGGACGGCCACCACGGTCGTCGCTCCGGCCACGGAACCCACCGCGATCGTCATCACGCCGGAAAGCAGGACGGTCACCACGGCTGTCGTCCCGACCACGGCTGTCGTCACGCCGGAAGGCGGGACGGTCGCCTTCGCGGCGGTCTTCATCACGGCGGAAGGCGGGACGGTCACCACGGCTGTCATCACGTCCACGGAACCCACCGCCACCGCCACCACCGGCAGGACGCCCACCGCGATCGTCGTCACGACGGAAACCGCCACCTGCGGGGCGGCCCCCACGGTCGCCACGGTTGTCGCGGTCACCACGGTTGTCGTCGCGACGGAACCCACCGCCGCCGCCGGCGGGACGGCCGCCACGGTCATCACGACGATCGTCCCGACGGACGAACCCGCCACGATCCCCACGGTCATCGCTCCGGCCACGGAACCCACCGCGATCGTCATCACGCCGGAAAGCGGGACGGTCACCGTCCCGACGGTCACCGTCCCGACGGTCATCGCGCCGGTCGTCCCTGCGGTCGTCACGCCCACGGAAGCCACCGCCAGTGCCACCACCGGCGGGACGACCACCGCGGTCGTCGTCCCGCCCGCGATAACCGCCGCCTACGGGACGGCCACTACGCTCGCCGCGGTTGTCGTCGCGCCCACGGAAGCCACCGCCAGTGCCACCACCGGCGGGACGACCACCACGGTCATCACGACGATCGTCCCGACGGACAAACCCGCCACGATCCCCACGGTCATCACTCCGACCACGGAACCCACCACGATCGTCATCACGCCGGTCGTCACGACGATCATCACGCCGAACGAAGCCACCGCGGTCACCGCCACCACCACGGTTGTCGTCCCGACGGAAACCACCACGGTCGCCTCGGTCGTCACGACGGGGTCCCGCCGGACGGTCCGAGCGGTCCGGCCGGTCCGAACGCTCGTCACGCCGGAAAGCGGGACGAGCCCCACGATCGCCGTCGCGACGGTCATCACGGCGGTCGTCACGGCGGACGAAACCACCGCGCTCACCACCGCGGTTGTCGTCCCGGCGGAATCCGCCACCGCCACCACCGGCACCGCCACCGGGCCGGTCGCCCCGGTCGTCACGGCGGGGAGCTGCCGGCCGGTCGTCACGGCGGCCGTAACCACCACCCGTCGGTCGGCCACCACGGTCGGAACCACCACGGTCGTTGTCACGGCGATCACCGTCGCGGCGAGGACCGCTTCGGAACCCGCCACGGTCGCCGCGGTCACCACTGTCCCGGCGGCGCTGGTCGCGCTCCGGGCGCTCGTCGGGAGAGTTGGTGGACATGATGGGTGACTCCTGTCTTCGGTACCGCAAGCTATTTTAAAACAAAAAGGACCCCTGGTCCCAGCGTGAACGCTGGGACCAGGGGTCCTCCAAATATTGTTCGGCGGCGTCCTACTCTCCCACAGGGTCCCCCCTGCAGTACCATCGGCGCTGTAAGGCTTAGCTTCCGGGTTCGGAATGTAACCGGGCGTTTCCCTCACGCTATGGCCACCGAAACCCTAATGGTTTCGAGCGAACAAGCACACTTTTCTTTTGTGTGGTTCAAGCTCTAGCCGACAACTGTTCGTTGTCTCAGAACTAACACAGTGGACGCGAGCAACTGAGGACAAGCCCTCGGCCTATTAGTACCAGTCACCTCCACCCGTTACCGGGCTTCCAGATCTGGCCTATCAACCCAGTCGTCTACTGGGAGCCTTAACCCCTCAAAGGGGGTGGGAACACTCATCTCGAAGCAGGCTTCCCGCTTAGATGCTTTCAGCGGTTATCCCTCCCGAACGTAGCCAACCAGCCATGCCCTTGGCAGAACAACTGGCACACCAGAGGTTCGTCCGTCCCGGTCCTCTCGTACTAGGGACAGCCCTTCACAATGTTCCTGCGCGCGCAGCGGATAGGGACCGAACTGTCTCACGACGTTCTAAACCCAGCTCGCGTACCGCTTTAATGGGCGAACAGCCCAACCCTTGGGACCGACTCCAGCCCCAGGATGCGACGAGCCGACATCGAGGTGCCAAACCATCCCGTCGATATGGACTCTTGGGGAAGATCAGCCTGTTATCCCCGGGGTACCTTTTATCCGTTGAGCGACGGCGCTTCCACAAGCCACCGCCGGATCACTAGTCCCGACTTTCGTCCCTGCTCGACCCGTCGGTCTCACAGTCAAGCTCCCTTGTGCACTTACACTCAACACCTGATTGCCAACCAGGCTGAGGGAACCTTTGGGCGCCTCCGTTACTCTTTAGGAGGCAACCGCCCCAGTTAAACTACCCATCAGACACTGTCCCTGATCCGGATCACGGACCCAGGTTAGACATCCAGCACGACCAGACTGGTATTTCAACGACGACTCCCACCGAACTGGCGTCCGATGATCAAAGTCTCCCAGCTATCCTACACAAGCCGAACCGAACACCAATATCAAACTGTAGTAAAGGTCCCGGGGTCTTTCCGTCCTGCTGCGCGAAACGAGCATCTTTACTCGTAGTGCAATTTCACCGGGCCTATGGTTGAGACAGTCGAGAAGTCGTTACGCCATTCGTGCAGGTCGGAACTTACCCGACAAGGAATTTCGCTACCTTAGGATGGTTATAGTTACCACCGCCGTTTACTGGCGCTTAAGTTCTCAGCTTCGCCACCCCGAAGAGTGACTAACCGGTCCCCTTAACGTTCCAGCACCGGGCAGGCGTCAGTCCGTATACATCGCCTTACGGCTTCGCACGGACCTGTGTTTTTAGTAAACAGTCGCTTCTCGCTGGTCTCTGCGGCCACCCCCAGCTCGGAGAGCAAGTCCCCTCACCAGTGATGGCCCCCCTTCTCCCGAAGTTACGGGGGCATTTTGCCGAGTTCCTTAACCATAGTTCACCCGAACGCCTCGGTATTCTCTACCTGACCACCTGAGTCGGTTTAGGGTACGGGCCGCCATGAAACTCGCTAGAGGCTTTTCTCGACAGCATAGGATCATCCACTTCACCACAATCGGCTCGGCATCAGGTCTCAGACTATGTGTGATCCGGATTTGCCTAGACCACGTCCTACACCCTTACCCCGGGACAACCACCGCCCGGGATGGACTACCTTCCTGCGTCACCCCATCACTCACCTACTACAGATCTGGTTCGCCGGCTCCACCACTTTCCATTCCCCGAAGGGTCCGGAACGGCTTCACGGACTTAGCATCGCCTGGTTCGATGTTTGACGCTTCACAGCGGGTACCGGAATATCAACCGGTTATCCATCGACTACGCCTGTCGGCCTCGCCTTAGGTCCCGACTTACCCTGGGCAGATCAGCTTGACCCAGGAACCCTTAGTCAATCGGCGCACACGTTTCCCACGTGTGTATCGCTACTCATGCCTGCATTCTCACTCGTAAACCGTCCACGACTGGCTTCCGCCGCCGCTTCACCCGGCATACGACGCTCCCCTACCCATCCACACACCCGTTGGGGCTGTTGTATGAATGACACGACTTCGGCGGTACGCTTGAGCCCCGCTACATTGTCGGCGCGGAATCACTAGACCAGTGAGCTATTACGCACTCTTTCAAGGGTGGCTGCTTCTAAGCCAACCTCCTGGTTGTCTCTGCGACTCCACATCCTTTCCCACTTAGCGTACGCTTAGGGGCCTTAGTCGATGCTCTGGGCTGTTTCCCTCTCGACCATGGAGCTTATCCCCCACAGTCTCACTGCCGCGCTCTCACTTACCGGCATTCGGAGTTTGGCTAAGGTCAGTAACCCGGTAGGGCCCATCGCCTATCCAGTGCTCTACCTCCGGCAAGAAACACACGACGCTGCACCTAAATGCATTTCGGGGAGAACCAGCTATCACGGAGTTTGATTGGCCTTTCACCCCTAACCACAGGTCATCCCCCAGGTTTTCAACCCTGGTGGGTTCGGTCCTCCACGAAGTCTTACCTCCGCTTCAACCTGCCCATGGCTAGATCACTCCGCTTCGGGTCTTGAGCGCGCTACTAAACCGCCCTATTCGGACTCGCTTTCGCTACGGCTTCCCCACACGGGTTAACCTCGCAACACACCGCAAACTCGCAGGCTCATTCTTCAAAAGGCACGCAGTCACGACGTTGAGTACAAGTACTCAACGCGACGCTCCCACGGCTTGTAGGCACACGGTTTCAGGTACTATTTCACTCCGCTCCCGCGGTACTTTTCACCATTCCCTCACGGTACTATCCGCTATCGGTCACCAGGGAATATTTAGGCTTAACGGGTGGTCCCGCCAGATTCACACGGGATTTCTCGGGCCCCGTGCTACTTGGGTGTCTCTCAAACGAGCCGTCAATGTTTCGACTACGGGGGTCTTACCCTCTACGCCGGACCTTTCGCATGTCCTTCGCCTACATCAACGGTTTCTGACTCGTCTCACAGCCGGCAGACTGTGAAAGAGATCCCACAACCCCGCATACGCAACCCCTGCCGGGTCTCACACGTAAACGGTTTGGCCTCATCCGGTTTCGCTCGCCACTACTCCCGGAATCACGGTTGTTTTCTCTTCCTGCGGGTACTGAGATGTTTCACTTCCCCGCGTTCCCTCCACACACCCTATGTGTTCAGATGTGGGTGACAGCCCATGACGACTGCCGGGTTTCCCCATTCGGAAACCCCCGGATCAAAGCCTGGTTGACGACTCCCCGGGGACTATCGTGGCCTCCCACGTCCTTCATCGGTTCCTGGTGCCAAGGCATCCACCGTGCGCCCTTAAAAACTTGGCCACAGATGCTCGCGTCCACTGTGCAGTTCTCAAACAACGACCAACCACCCACCACCCCACCCTGACAGGCGAGTTCACTGGGGCCGGCACTGAAGACAGACCTTGCGGCCATACCCTCAGACACCCAACAGCGTGCCCGGCCCACTCGCCGCTTCCCTCATTCGTTCCACGCCCCGAAGGACAGTACTGGAAGGAGAAGACGATCAAGTGTGCCGAATAATCAACGTTCCACCCATGAGCAACCACCGTCGGACGTGTGCCGACGTAATGGCCCTGGACGCCGACTCCGAAGAGCTGGCGCCTAGATGCTCCTTAGAAAGGAGGTGATCCAGCCGCACCTTCCGGTACGGCTACCTTGTTACGACTTCGTCCCAATCGCCAGTCCCACCTTCGACAGCTCCCTCCCCGTAAGGGGTTGGGCCACCGGCTTCGGGTGTTACCGACTTTCGTGACGTGACGGGCGGTGTGTACAAGGCCCGGGAACGTATTCACCGCAGCAATGCTGATCTGCGATTACTAGCAACTCCGACTTCATGGGGTCGAGTTGCAGACCCCAATCCGAACTGAGACCGGCTTTTTGAGATTCGCTCCGCCTCACGGCATCGCAGCTCATTGTACCGGCCATTGTAGCACGTGTGCAGCCCAAGACATAAGGGGCATGATGACTTGACGTCGTCCCCACCTTCCTCCGAGTTGACCCCGGCAGTCTCCTGTGAGTCCCCAACCCTCCGAAGAGGTTGCTGGCAACACAGAACAAGGGTTGCGCTCGTTGCGGGACTTAACCCAACATCTCACGACACGAGCTGACGACAGCCATGCACCACCTGTACACCGACCACAAGGGGGCGACCATCTCTGGCCGTTTCCGGTGTATGTCAAGCCTTGGTAAGGTTCTTCGCGTTGCGTCGAATTAAGCCACATGCTCCGCTGCTTGTGCGGGCCCCCGTCAATTCCTTTGAGTTTTAGCCTTGCGGCCGTACTCCCCAGGCGGGGAACTTAATGCGTTAGCTGCGGCACCGACGACGTGGAATGTCGCCAACACCTAGTTCCCACCGTTTACGGCGTGGACTACCAGGGTATCTAATCCTGTTCGCTCCCCACGCTTTCGCTCCTCAGCGTCAGTAATGGCCCAGAGATCCGCCTTCGCCACCGGTGTTCCTCCTGATATCTGCGCATTTCACCGCTACACCAGGAATTCCGATCTCCCCTACCACACTCTAGTCTGCCCGTATCGAATGCAGACCCGGGGTTAAGCCCCGGGCTTTCACATCCGACGCGACAGACCGCCTACGAGCTCTTTACGCCCAATAATTCCGGACAACGCTTGCGCCCTACGTATTACCGCGGCTGCTGGCACGTAGTTAGCCGGCGCTTCTTCTGCAGGTACCGTCACTTGCGCTTCTTCCCTGCTGAAAGAGGTTTACAACCCGAAGGCCGTCATCCCTCACGCGGCGTCGCTGCATCAGGCTTGCGCCCATTGTGCAATATTCCCCACTGCTGCCTCCCGTAGGAGTCTGGGCCGTGTCTCAGTCCCAGTGTGGCCGGTCGCCCTCTCAGGCCGGCTACCCGTCGTCGCCTTGGTGAGCCACTACCTCACCAACAAGCTGATAGGCCGCGGGCTCATCCTGCACCGCCGGAGCTTTCAACCCCCACCCATGCGAGCAGAAGTATCATCCGGTATTAGACCCCGTTTCCAGGGCTTGTCCCAGAGTGCAGGGCAGATTGCCCACGTGTTACTCACCCGTTCGCCACTAATCCACCCCGAAAGGCTTCATCGTTCGACTTGCATGTGTTAAGCACGCCGCCAGCGTTCGTCCTGAGCCAGGATCAAACTCTCCGTGAATGTTTTCCCGTAATCGGGACCACACACACGAGAGCGGAACAGTCAGGCGGAATAAGCCCGACCGTTCACAGCGTCCTCGCTGTGTTGTGTTACTTCAAAGGAACCTCGACCACCACGAATGTGATGGACGGGGTATCAACATATCTGGCGTTGATTTTTGGCACGCTGTTGAGTTCTCAAGGAACGGACGCTTCCTTCGTACTCACCCTCTCGGGCTTTCCTCCGGGCAGTTTCCCTTCGGTCTTGCGTTTCCGACTCTATCAGATCATTTTCTGACCCGATTCCCTGTCGGCGGGATTGTCTTTGGTCTTCCGGCTTTCGCCCGTCGCCCTTTCGACATTCACTACGTTAGCCGATTCCCTCGGCGACTCATAATCGAGTTCCGCAGGTTCGCAATTCAGTGTGCGGGCACACCGAAATCGCCCCTGCTGAGAGGGAGTCGTAGGTAGTGGGTTGGCCACTTCCGGCTGCAGGCGATCGCCGTACCCGGTTCAAGCGGCTCGGGCTACATTACGGACCCCCCAAGAGCTCGTCAAGTTGAGCGACGACGGGGCGCATGGGCCCGATAAGGGCTCACCGTAGGGTCGTTGGTGATCCAGAAGCGCCAGGGGTGGACGCCCCCGTCGCCGGCGACGCCGGTGCGCGGACCACTGCTCACCTGGCCGGAGGTGACCGGGGTGCCGGTCAGGACCGTGATCGGTGCGGCCCCGGGAGCGCAGGCGTCCGTACCGTCGAGGGCCCTGTCCACGTCCAGGGCTGTGGCCAGGCGGGCCGGGCCTTTGGCCAGTTCCTTGTCGTTTCGGGCTGAAATTCGACGTTTGCGGGCGAGTTCGGCGCCCTCGATGATCTCGCCGGCGCGGAGCAGGATCCCGCTCGCCGTGCCCTCGGGGCCGCACACCAGGTTCATGCAGTGCCACATGCCGTAGGTGAAGTAGACGTACACATGGCCGGGCGGACCGAACATCACGCTGTTGCGGGGTGTGGGGCCGCGATAGGCGTGCGAGCCGGGGTCGTTCGGGCCGTCGTACGCCTCCACCTCTGTGAGGCGGAGTTCGATCGGACCGTCCGGGGTGGTGCGGACCAGGACGCGACCCAGGAGGTCGGGGGCAACCTCCAGTACCGGCCGGTCGAAGAACTCCCTGCGGAGGGGCGTACGGTCAGCGGGCGCGATCATGCCGTCCGAGCGTAGTGCAGGCGTGTCCCGGTGAACGGGGTGGCCAGGAAGCGTCCGCCTTGCCAGGGTGAGGCACGGAACCGGCCACGGTCGGATCGCGTTTCTAAGGATCAAGGGATCGCAAGGATCGCTGGAGAAGGAGAGACATGGCGTTCAAGAAGCTGCTCGCGAGCCTGGGTGCCGGTGGGGCTTCGGTCGAGACGGTGTTGACGGAGGTCAACGTCGTTCCGGGCGGTGTCGTCCAGGGTGAGGTGCGGATCCAGGGCGGTTCCGTCAACCAGCAGATCGAAGGGCTGTCCGTAGGGCTCCAGGCCAAGGTCGAGGTCGAGGGCGGCGACCAGGAGTACAAGCAGGACGTCGAGTTCACCAAGGTGCGCCTGGGCGGTGCCTTCGAGGTCCAGGCCGGTGCCGTGCACACCGTGCCGTTCGGGCTGGAGATCCCCTGGGAGACGCCGGTCACGATGATCGACGGTCAGGCGTTGCGCGGGATGAACATCGGGGTGACCACCGAGCTGGCGATCGCGCGTGCCATCGACTCCGGTGACCTGGACCCCATCAACGTGCACCCGTTGCCCGCGCAGAAAGCGATCCTGGACGCGTTCCTCCAGCTGGGCTTCCGTTTCAAGAACGCCGACCTGGAGCGCGGTCACATCCGCGGTACGCGGCAGAAGCTGCCCTTCTACCAGGAGGTCGAGTTCTTCCCGCCGTCGCAGTACCAGGGCCTGAGCCAGGTCGAGTTGAGCTTCGTCGCCGACGAGAACGCGATGGACGTCGTGCTGGAGATGGACAAGAAGCCGGGTCTGTTCAGCGAGGGCAGTGACACCTTCCGGTCGTTCCAGGTGGGCCTGCACGACTACCAGAACACCGACTGGGCGGCGTACCTCAACCAGTGGCTGGCCGCGGTCGGCAGCAAGCGCAACTGGTTCTAGGACAAGCGGAGGAGGGGCAGGCGACGCCGTTCGGCGTTGCCTGCCCCTCCCGCGTTCCCTCTGTTCCGTCACATGCGGGCGTAGCCCTGTGTGGTCACCTTCTCGAAGGAGAGGCGGGCCGTGGTGGAGCGGTCCGTCGGGTCGGTGTTCTGTTCGCGGAGGGTGGTGAGTTCGGTGGTGGTGAGGGCGCGGCGGACGAGGCGGAACTCGTCCAGGGAGCCCTTGAAGCGGTACGTGGAGGCGCCGTCCGGGCGGCCGCCAAGGTGGACGCCGGTCACGGTGAACGCGTCGCCGTAGGTGAGCGAGCCGGCCGGGACCGTGCCCGTGGTGCCGGTCACGCCGTCGATGGACAGGGTGAGTTGGGTCCCCTCGCGTTGCAGGACCACGTGGTGCCAGGCGATGCCGGAGCGGAACGCGGTGTCGGGGGCGTACGCCGTGGTGGATGCCGCCTCCGTCTGGATCAGGGCCGCCAGACGGCCGTTCGCCGGTTCGGCGCGCAGCCAGAGTTGGCGTTCGGTGGCGCCCTGGCCGTACGCCCACGCCAGTACCGGAGTTCCGGTGGCCGTCGTGGCGTCGTAGCGGACCCAGGTGGCGAGGGTGAAGTCGCCGGCGCCTAGGGACTCCGAGTCGCTGTACGGGAGTTCGACCGCGTCGTCGGTGCCGTCGAGCGTGATGCCGCCGCCGAAGGCGCCACTCACGAGGGCTGGAGTCCCGCGTACGTAGGCGTTGTTGCAGTGGGTGGTGGTGTCCGGGGTGGCCGGGCCTGTGGTGGGGCGGGCGATCTCGTGGGCCTGGGTGGTGCCGTTCTCCATCGGCCACCAGACCTTGCTGTCGGTGGGATAGGCGCTCGTGCCCGATCCGGACGCGGCGATCTTGTCGGTCTCGTTGTCCGTGAGGGCGCGGTGGTAGAGGCGGAGGTCGTCGAGGGTACCGGTGAGGATCTCGGTGGTGCCGGGGCGGGAGCCGATGCGCAGGCCCGGCACGGTGGTGCGGCCCTCGGTGAAGGAGCCGGTGAGGCCGGTGGCCTGGGTGGTGTGGGTGCCGTCGACCTCGACCGTGAAGGTGCTGCCCGCGCGCGTGGCGGTCAGCAGGTGCCATTGGTTGTCGCCGAAGGCAGTGCGGGTGTCGTCGGGGTCGGGGATCGCGAAGTTGGCCCGGCCCTCGTTCGTCTCCGCCCAGGCGTAGAGGCCGTCGTCGCCGGGGCGGGCGCGGATCCACAGGGAGGGTTGGCCCGAGGCGGTGCCGTACGCCCAGAGGAGGGCCGCGGCGGGTGTCGTGGGCGTGGCGCTGTAGCGGAACCAGAGGGCGTACGTGAAGTCGCCCGTGCCCGGGTCGACGGCGGGTACGTACGGGACCTCGACGCCCGGACGGTCCACGGCGACCGGGAGGGCCGAGGCGCCCATGCGGTACTCGTCCGTCACGCGCGGGGTGGCGTCGGTGGCGAGCAGGAGGGTGCCGTCGGCGCAGTTGCCGGAGATGTCGTCCTCGATGGCGACCGTGGTGAGCGGATCGGGGTCCGTGGCGGTGTCGACGGTCTGGAAGGGGAGGTGGGCGGCGAGGGTGTCCACCGCGCCGGTGGCCGTGTTCTGGGTGCGCAGTTCGGTCAGTTGGGCCTCGGTGAGGGCGGTGTCGTACATCCGGAACTCGTCGAGGGCGCCGGTGAAGACGTCGCTCGCGCCGGCGTCCGGTTTCGCCCCGAGGCGGATGCCGTCGACGCCGGAGGCGCGGGGTGAGGTGAGCGAGCCGGTGACGCCGGTCCTGGTGACGGTCGTACCGTCGACCGCGAGGCTGACCTGGTCGCCGGAGCGGACCAGGGTCAGATGGTGCCAGGTGTTGTCGCCGTAGGCCGCGGAGCCGTCGGGGGCCTGGAGGGTGACGCTGACCCTGCCGCCGGAGCCCTCGGCCCAGGCGACAATCTGGTTGGTGCTGGGCACGGCGCGGATCCACAACTGCGGTTTGGCCGCGTTGTAGCCGTACGCCCAGAGCAGGGCGCGTTGGGCCGTGGTGGAGGTCGCCGTGTGTTTGAAGAAGAGCGAGTACGTGACGTCGCCGGAGCCCGGGTCGACGGTCGGGCTGTACGGGATGTCGGCGTACCCGCCGGGGCTCGGGAAGTCGAGCGCCTGCCGGAACCTGCCGCTCACGCCGGCCGGACTGCCGCTCAGGTAGGCGTCGTTGGCGTCCGGGGTGGTGTCGGGGGTGGTGGGACCGGCGTCCCGCGACTTCTGCGGGAGGACCGTGCCGTCGAAGGTGCCGGGGAGCCCGATCGCCGTGGGGGCGAGGCGGTTGAAGTAGATGTTGGCGGCGGAGAAGTCCTGGCCTCCCTCGTAGACCAGGCCTATCTCGCCGCCGGTGAGTTCGGCGAGGTCCGAGTAGCCCGCGCGGTCGGCGTTGATCCGGCCGCTCGGGGCGTCGGTCCAGGTGGCGCCGCGGTTCGTGGAGTAGCGGATGCCGAGGTTGGCTCGGCCGGGGCCGAGCGGGGCGGCGAGGATCAGGGTGTCGCCCGGGGTGGACTGGTAGGTGTGGCTCAGGGCCAGGACGGAGGCCTGGATCTGGGGTGTGGTGACACCCGCGACTGTGTGCACGCCGACCGTGGTGCCGCCGTCGGTGCTGATGACGTGGGTGCGGTGAGGTTTGGTGTCGTCCTGTTCGTTGCGGGTGGCGAGGTAGACGTCGCCGTTGGTGAGTTCGGCCACGGAGGTCTCGGTGGGCTTCAACTCCCCTGCCACGTACGAGTTTTCAGTCGCGCTCGCCTGCCAGGTCTCGCCGTGGTCGGCGCTGTAGAGGACGCCGGCGAGTTGGGTCGTGGAGTTCGGGCTCTCGTACGCGCCGACGACGAGGCGGCCTGCGTACGGGCCGTTCTTCAGCTGGATGCCGTGGGCGGGGCCGGTCGCGAACCAGCCGCTGGTCCTGCCGCTGAGGCGGGTGACGGCGCTCGGGGCGCCGAAGGTGAGGCCGTCGTCGGTGCTCTTCTGGACGTACGGGATGCGTGTGCCGCGGCTCGCGGGTTCGCCGGTGGAGACCAGGAAGACGTCTCCGGTGACCTCGTCGGCGACGGGCGAGGCGTTGTCGCGGGTGTACGGGGCGTCCGGGTCGGTGGCGGTGCCCGCGAGGGCGACCTTGACGGGGCCCCAGGTACGGCCGTCGTTGGTGGAGCGGCGGACCACGATGTCGATGGGGCCGCGGTCGGCGCAGGAAGGTGAGGAGCGGCCCTCGGCGAAGGCGAGCAGGGTGCCGGCCTTGGTGCGGATCAGGGTGGGGATGCGGAAGCAGCCGTAGCCGGCGGTGCCGGAGCGGAAGAGGACCTGTTGGTCGCCGACGATCCGGTCGGTGGATATTCGGGCGCCGCTCGCTTCCGCGGGCGGGATGGCAACTAGGCTGGCGGCCAGGGCCATCAGGGCTGTGATCAGGGTTCTTCGGCGTACGTAACAGATCATCGGGCCAACGTAGTCAACGCAGTTGACAGCTCGGTGACGCGGGATGCCCGGGGCTTTCCCAGTCGATCCGGTCCCCGTCCGATCCCATCCGTTCCCATCAGGAGGTATCCACGTGACCGAGCTGAAGAGGCCGCCGCTGCCGCACGACTTCCACCCGCCCGTGCCGTCGTTCACGGTCACGAGTGAGGATGTCGAGGCGGGTGCGACGCTCAAGGACGCTCAGGTCTACGCGTCCGGCAACACCTCGCCGCACCTGCGGTGGGAGGGGTTCCCGCCGGAGACCAGGAGTTTCGCCGTGACCTGCTACGACCCGGACGCGCCCACGGGCAGCGGGTTCTGGCACTGGGTCGCCTTCGACATCCCGGTCTCCGTGACCGAGTTGGCGACGGGTGCGGGCAGCGGCAAGTTCGAGGGGCTGCCCGAGGGGGTGGTCCAGGCGCGCAACGACTACGGCACGAAGGACTTCGGCGGTGCGGCGCCGCCGGCCGGGGACGGTCCGCACCGGTATGTGTTCACGGTGTACGCGGTGGACCAGGAGAAGCTGGGCCCGGACGCGGACGCGTCTCCCGCGTACGTCGGGTTCAATCTGCGGTTCCACGCGATCGCGCGTGCCCAACTCGTCGGTGAGTACGAGGTTCCCGCCGAAGACTGACGTTCATTGAACGTTTGCCCGCCTCTGGTCTTGGAAGTGATCAGAGGCGGGCATTTTTTGTGCCGGGGGTCCGGGGGGTGTCCCCCGGTGAGCACAGATATTGCGTTGTCCATCTCGGCGTGCCCGGCCAGAGTTGATCCAAGCCCGCCATGCGGTGGGCCGGTGAGCATAGGAGGTGGGCTGGATGCGGGACACGCTGGTACTGAACGCGAGCTTCGAGCCGCTGTCGACGGTGACGTTGAACCGGGCCGTCGTTCTGGTGCTGCAGGACAAGGCTGTTGTCGAGCAGGCCCACCCCGAGATCCGTATGCGCGGAGCGGCGGTCGACATACCCGCGCCGCGGGTGATCAGGCTCTGCCGCTATGTCCGGGTGCCCTTCCGAAGACAAGCTCCGTGGTCGAGGCGGGGTGTGCTGGTCCGGGACCGGCACAGGTGCGCGTACTGCGGTCGGCGGGCGACCACTGTCGATCACGTGGTGCCTCGGGCGCAGGGTGGGCAGGACTCGTGGTTGAACACGGTGGCGTCTTGTGCGGAGGACAATCACCGTAAGGCTGCGCGGACGCCTGAGCAGGCGGGGATGCCGCTGTTGCGGCAGCCGTTCGAGCCGACGCCGGCTGATGCGATGCTGTTGGCTCTTGGGCAGGATGACTTTGATGCGCTGCCTGAGTGGTTGGGGCAGCCGGCGGCGTAGTTTGTGCGGGTGGGACCTTGTTTGGGGTCCACTGGTTTGTTCGTTGGCCGCGGGTCGTTCGTGGCTGGTCGCGCAGTTCCCCGCGCCCCTAAAGACAGGGCGCGGGGACAGGTGCCGGAGTTTTGATGAGCCGTCAGTCTGTGATTGACGGCTTTTCTCGGCGTTCTGTGGGGGTGTCCGTGTTGCCTCCGCCGCCCGAACCGCCGCCCATGCCGCCGAAGTTGCCCATGGCTCCGGAGAGGCCCTTGAGGGCGTCGCCGATCTCGCTGGGGACGATCCAGAGCTTGTTGGCGTCGCCCTGGGCGATCTTCGGGAGCATCTGGAGGTACTGGTAGGAGAGGAGCTTCTGGTCCGGGTCGCCGGCGTGGATGGCCTCGAAGACCGTACGGACGGCCTGGGCCTCACCCTCGGCGCGCAGGGCGGCGGCCTTGGCCTCACCCTCGGCGCGCAGGATCGCGGACTGCTTCTCACCTTCCGCCGTGAGGATCTGGGACTGGCGGATACCTTCGGCGGTGAGGATCGCGGCGCGCTTGTCACGGTCGGCGCGCATCTGCTTCTCCATCGAGTCCTGGATGGAGGTCGGCGGCTCGATCGCCTTCAGCTCGACGCGGTTGACGCGGATGCCCCACTTGCCGGTGGCCTCGTCGAGGACTCCGCGCAGGGCCGCGTTGATCTCCTCGCGGGAGGTCAGGGTCCGCTCCAGGTCCATGCCACCGATGATGTTGCGGAGCGTGGTGACGGTGAGCTGCTCAATTGCCTGGATGTAGCTGGCTACTTCGTAGGTCGCGGCCCGGGCGTCGGTCACCTGGTAGTAGATGACGGTGTCGATGTTGACGACCAGGTTGTCCTGGGTGATCACCGGCTGCGGCGGGAACGGCACGACCTGCTCGCGGAGGTCGATGCGGTTGCGGATGGTGTCTATGAACGGGACGACGATGTTCAGGCCGGCGTTGAGCGTGCGCGTATAGCGGCCGAACCGTTCCACGATCGCTGCACTCGCCTGTGGAATGACCTGGATGGTCTTGATCAGGGCGATGAAGACCAACACCACCAGGATGATCAGGACGATGATGATGGGCTCCATCGTGGCTCCCCGTACCCTTCTCCGCCTCGGCGCGCTTACGGAAAGATCTTATGCCTGTTGAAGATCTTGCTTGTTGAAGATCTTGCTGGTCGAGTGTGACAGACCGTCGGCTGCCTCGTGCACGTTCCGTTCACTTGCGTCGTGCGAGGTCACATGACGATCGCCGTGGCCCCCTCGATCTCGACGACGTCCACCTCTTGGCCTACCTCGTAGGCGACTTGGGCGTCCAGGGAACGGGCCGACCAGATCTCTCCGGCGAGCTTGATCCGGCCGTCGGAGCCGTCGACGCGTTCCAGGACGACGGCCCGCTTGCCCTTCAACGCGTCGATTCCCGACAGGAGTTGGGGCCGATCGCCTCGGTGCCGGGTCGCGATGGGCCGTACGACGGCGATGAGCGCGGTCGACACGACGGCGAACACCAGCACCTGGACGACGAGTCCGCCGCCCAGTCCGGCCGTGCCGGCGGCCGCCAGGGCGCCCACGGCGAGCATGCCGAGTTCCGGCATCGCGGTCACCACGAGCGGGATACCCAGCGCCACGGCGCCGACGAGCCACCACACCCATGCGTCGATGTCGTTCACATCGTCATGGTAGGTCCGCGGGCCTGGTCACCGACAGGGCGCCGATCAACTTGGCACAGGCTTCTTCCAGTTGTTCGACAAGGCGGCTCATGTGCCGTGCGCCGTCAGGCCATCGGCAGGCCCTGCGCGGTCCAGCGTTCGCCGCGCTGCTCGACGAGGAGGGGGAGACCGAAGCACATCGACAGGTTGCGCGAGGTGAGTTCGAGTTCCAGGGGGCCGGCGGCGAGCACCTTGCCCTGACGGATCATCAGGACGTGGGTGAAGCCCGGGGCGATCTCCTCGACATGGTGCGTGACCATGATCATGGAGGGTGCGATCGGGTCGCGGGCGAGCCGGCCGAGGCGGCGTACGAGGTCCTCGCGGCCGCCGAGGTCGAGGCCGGCGGCGGGCTCGTCGAGGAGCAGCAGCTCGGGGTCGGTCATCAGGGCGCGGGCGATGAGGGTGCGCTTGCGCTCGCCCTCGGAGAGGGTGCCGAAGCGGCGGTCGAGGAAGTCGCTCATGCCGAGGCGGTCGAGGAAGGCGCGGGCACGCTGCTCGTCGATGTCCTCGTACTCCTCCTGCCAGCCGGCCGTCATGCCGTACGCGGCGGTCAGCACCGTCTGGAGCACGGTCTGGCGCTTGGGCAGCTTGTCGACCATGGCGATGCCGGCCATGCCGATGCGCGGGCGCAGTTCGAAGACGTCGACCTTGCCGAGGGTCTCGCCGAGGATGGTGGCGGTGCCCTGGCTGGGGTAGAGGTAGCTGGACGCGAGGTTCAGGAGGGTCGTCTTCCCGGCGCCGTTCGGGCCGAGGATGACCCAGCGCTCGCCCTCCTTGACCGACCAGGAGACCTGGTCCACCAGAGCCCGGCCCTCGCGGACCACGGATACGTCCTCCAGCTCCAGAACATCGCTCATGAGCGGGTTGTCTCCCATTGCAGTGTCGGCCAGTCTCGCGTTCGTGTGCGCCTGTGGGCGCAGCCCCCCACGAAATCTACGCCACCGGTCGGCCGGTCCCGCCCCTCGGTCGGTCCTTAGGGTGGAGGCATGCTCTCGGAACCACGCTCAGGACGACTGGCCGCATGGGGAAATGCCCTGTTGGCCGGACTTGTTTCGCCGGACGACGCGGTAGTGGCCGTCGTCGGGGAGGACGCCGTGCACCGGGTCGAGGGGCTGCCCGGTGAAGCGGCGCCCGTCGGTCTCACGCTCGCGCTGGGGCGGCTGCGGACGCTGGGTGCGTCCGGGCTGCGGATCGCGCTGCCCGCGCCCGGGCATCCGCTCGGGCTGAGCGGGCCCCCCGAGTTCAACGCGCGGGCGCTGGACGCGGAGGAGGCGGTGATCTGCGAGGGCGCCGCGCTGGGTCTGGTGCCGGAGGTGTACGAGGCCGGGCCGGCCGGGGACGTGCACGTCGAGGTCGTCTGGCACTGTCTGCCCGTGCGGGAGGCGCCGCCCGCCGATGTGCCGTCCCTCGGGGAGGCCGAGCGGGAGTTGGCGGAGGCGTTGCGGGACGCGACGGCGGTGTTGTCGCGGCTGGACGTCGCCGGGTCGGGGCCGGTCGCGGAGGCGGCGATCGACGCGTACCGGGCGCGGGCGGAGGTGGGGCGTGAGGTGTTGGCGCCGGGGTATCCGCCTCGGGCGGTACGGGTGCTGGAGTTGGCGCAGCGGGTGGGGCTGCTGATCTCGGTGGCGTCCGAGAACGGGCCCGGCGGGGCGGTGAGCGCGTCGGAGATCGCGGCGCGGGCCGAGGCGTTGCGGCCGGTGGAACGGACGGCTCGGCGGGCGCAGGTCGCGGCGTACAACTCCGTTGTGGTGGAGCGGGGGGTGCGGTGAGGTTCGTTCGGGGGTGCGGGTTGGTTGGGGTGGGCGTCTCTGGGGGCTGCCGCCCCCACGCCCCCGCTGTCGGCCTGGACGGCCTCGTCCTCAAACGCCGGACGGGCTGAAATGCCCCGGCCCGCGCTGGGCGGCTCGCCCTCGGACACCGGACACCGGACACCGGACAACCTGACATGACAACGCCGAGAGCCCCGCGAACCGTTCTTGTTCGCGGGGCTCTCGGCGTTACGTCCGGCGTCAGTCGTTCACGCCGGTGTTGCCGAAGGCCGGGTTCAGGGCGCCGATGAGGTTGGCCGTGTTGCCGACGGCGTTGACCGGGACGTGCACGGGGACCTGGCCGAGGTTGCCCGAAGCCACGCCCGGGGACTTCGCGGTCACGCCGTGGGCGTCCGAGTCGGCGGCGGCGACACCCGCACCGGCGCCCGCGGCGGCACCAGCGATCGTGACGGCGACGGCGGCCTTCTTGGCGATGTTCATGGGAAGCGTCCTCCTGCGATTGCGTGGGCGACCCGGCCGCGGGTCGTACGCTGCGCAACGCGGGAGAGGTGCCGGGCGATACGGATCCCTGTGGTGAAATGCCCGTTCGGTGCAATCCGCGACGCCCGACCGACCTCCCCACGGTTTCTCAGTGGTTGAGGCCGAGGTTGCCGAAGGCGGGGTTCAGCGCGCCGATGACGTTGACGCTGTTGCCCACCACGTTCACCGGGATGTGCACCGGGGCCTGGATGAGGTTGCCCGAGGCGACACCCGGCGAGCCGACGGCCTGGCCGTTCGCGTGCGCACCGTCCGTGGCGGAGGCGAAACCGGCGCCGGCGGCGACCAGGCCACCCGCGACCATCGTGACAGCGGCGGCCTTCTTCAGGTTCTTCACTTCTGAGCCCTCCCATTGCGTTCACCGCGGCAGGTCGCCGCGGCACGCACTGAAGAACGCCGGAGATCCACGAAGGATGCGCCATCCGGGGGACATTCCCACGACGGTATGAATCTCAGCCCGGAAGGGAACGCTCCGAATTGCCGGTCATCCGGTCACACCGTGACGTACCGCCCACAACGCCGCCTGGGTGCGGTCCGCCAGGTCGAGTTTCATCAGAATGTTCGAGACGTGTGTCTTCACCGTCTTCTCGGACAGGACGAGGGCCCTGGCTATCTCCCGGTTCGAGCGGCCGTCCGCGATCAGTGTCAGTACTTCCCGCTCCCGCTCGGTGAGCGAACCGCCCCTCCCTTGGCCCGAGTGCGTCTCCTCCTGGGTCAGCAGCGCGCCCGCGACCTCCGGCTGGAGCAGGATGTGCCCGGCGTGGACGGATCGGATGGCGCCGGCGAGGGCGTCGGGGTCGATGTCCTTGTAGACGTACCCGGCGGCGCCCGCGCGCAGGGCCGGGACCACCGTGCGCTGTTCGGTGAAGCTCGTGACGATCAGCACGCGCGCGGGGTTGGCGAGTTCGCGGAGTTTGCGCAGCGCCTCGACGCCGTCCATGCCCGGCATCTTGACGTCCATGAGGACGACGTCGGGTTTGAGTTCCTCCGCGCGGTCGACTCCCTCGGCGCCGTCCGACGCCTCGCCCACGACCTCGATGTCGCCCTGCACTTCGAGGAACGTGCGCAGGCCGCGGCGGACCACTTGGTGGTCGTCGACGAGCAGCACCTTGATCGCGTCAGCCACCGGGGACCTCCATCTCGATGGTGGTGCCCTTTCCGGGCGCCGATTGCACATCCAGCCGGCCGCCGACCCCGCTCGCCCGGTCCCGCATGGAGACCAGGCCGAGGTGGCGTCCGGCGCTGCGTACCGCCGTGGGGTCGAAGCCGCCGCCGTCGTCGGTGATGCGCAGGGCCGCGCCCTGGCCGCGCTTCGTGAGGGTCACCTCCACCAGGGCCGCCCCGGAGTGCCGCAGCGCGTTGTGCAGGGCCTCCTGGGCGACCCGCAGCAGCGCCTCCTCCTGGGCCGCCGGCAGGGCACGGACCCCGCGGCTGTCGAAGGTCACGCGCGCGGAGTGCGCTCGGTCGAGGACCTGGGCGTGGGTGCGGAGCGTGGCGATCAGGCCGTCCTCGTCCAGGGCCGTGGGGCGCAGTTCCACGACCGCCGCGCGCAGTTCGTCGGCCGCCTCCGCGGCGAGCGCCGCCACCTGTTGGAGCTCGCCCTTGGCGCGGTCGGGGTCGCGGTCCACCAGGGTGGCGGCGGCCTGGGCCGTCAGGCGCAGGGAGAACAGCTTCTGGCTGACCGCGTCGTGCAGTTCGTGAGCGAGGCGGGAGCGTTCCTCGGCGATGGTCAGTTCGCGGCTGCGTTCGTAGAGGCGGGCGTTGGTCAGGGCGATCGCCGCGTGCTGGGCGAGGATCGACAGGAGTTCCTGGTCGTCCTCGGTGAAGCCGCAGCCGCCGTCCGGCTTCGCACAGTTCTTGTTGGCCAGGAACAGGGCTCCGAGCACCTCGTCGCCGTCCCGGATCGGCAGGCCCAGGAAGTCGGACATGTCGGGGTGGGCGGAGGGCCAGCCCTCGAAGCGCGGGTCCTTGCGGACGTCGGCGAGGCGCTCGGGCCTGGCCTCGTCCAGCATCGCGGCGAGGATGCCGTGCCGGCGCGGGAGCGGGCCGATGGCCTTCCACTGGGCGTCGCTGACGCCGTCGACCACGAACTGGGCGAAGCCGCCGTGGTCGTCCGGGACGCCCAGCGCGGCGTACTGCGCGTCGAGCAGTTCTCTGGCGGAGGCGACGATCGTCTTGAGGACGTCGCGCACCTCCAGGTGCCTGCTCATGGCCAGCAGCGCGGCGCTCACCGCGGACAGACCGGACCGTGGTCCTTGACTCATGCCCTCACGGTACCGGCGGGGTGTGACAGTGCGTATCCGCCCAGTGGTGGCCCCGGCCTGGGCCGAAGGGCCTAGGGCAAAGGGCCCCACCGGATTGCGGCCCCCGGACGAGGCGGCCGGGACGGTCCCGTTCCTACGTTGGGTGCGCCGCCGATCACGGCGGCCTGGGACGAGGGGACGCATGTCATGCCGGTAGCGATCATCACGGGGGCTTCCAAGGGGCTGGGGCGGGCGCTGGCGTCGGCGCTCGCGCAACGCGGCTGGGATCTCGTCCTGGACGCCAGAACCCCCGAGGCCCTGCAAGCCACCGCCGAGGCGCTCTCGAAGTACGGAGGGCGGGTGGAGGCCCTTCCCGGGGATGTCACGGACGCCGGTCACCGGGAAGGGCTGGTCTCGGCGGCGTGGAACCTGGGCGGCGTCGATCTCCTGGTGAGCAACGCGAGCGCGCTGGGCGCCGAACCCCTCGTACGGCTGGAGGGGCTGCCCCTGGAGGGGCTGCGACGGGCGCTTGAGGTGAATGTCGTGGCCGCGCTGGGCCTGGTCCAGGAGGCGCTGCCGCTGCTGCGGGAGTCGGCGGCCGGGACGGTGATCGCCGTCAGTTCGGACGCGGCGGCGGAGGCGTACGAGACGTGGGGCGGCTACGGGGCGTCCAAGGCGGCCCTCGACCAGCTGGCGGCGGTGCTCGGGGAGGAGGAGCCCGGGGTGCGGGTCTGGGCGGTGGACCCCGGTGACATGGGGACGGACCTGTACGCGGCGGCCGTACCGGACGACGACGATCCGCGGCCCGAGCCCGGCAGTGTCGTGCCCGCGTTTCTGCGGCTGCTGGACGAGCGGCCGGCCAGCGGGCGGTACTCGGCGCCGTCCCTGCTGGAGGTGCGATGACGCTGACCGTGCGGGTGCCGGAGGAGTTGTCGGCGCGGGTGCCGGCCGAGCAGCGTGGGCCGGGTCTTGACCGGGACGACGTACGGCTGCTCGTGTCGCGGGGGACCGCGGTGTCGCATCACGCGTTCGCCGAGCTGCCCCGGGAGCTGCGGGCCGGGGATCTGCTCGTCGTCAACACGTCGCCGACGCTGGCCGCCGCCGTGGACGGGTGGGTCGGGCACGCGCGCGTGGTGGTGCATTTCTCGACATGCGGGGACGACGGGCGGTGGGCCGTCGAGCTGCGGGATCCCGACGGAACGGGCACCACGCGCGCGCGTGCGGGCGGACCCGAGGGAACGGGCGTACGGCTGCCCGGGGGCGTACGGCTGGTCCTGGAGGAGCCGCTGACGGCGTGCGCCGCCCGGCTGTGGTGGGCGCGGGCGGACGGGCAGGTGCCGCCTGTCCTGCGGGCGCACGGGCGGCCCATTCGTTACTCCTATACGGAACGGGACCAGCCGTTGGCCGTCTATCAGACGGTGTTCGCGCTGCCGTCCCGCGACGGGGCGGGCAGCGCGGAGATGCCGAGTGCCGCGCGTCCCTTCACCGCACGCCTTGTGGCGGAGCTGGTCAGCCGGGGTGTGCAGTTCGCGCCTGTCCGGCTGCACACGGGGGTCGCGTCCACGGAGGCACACGAGCCGCCGTATCCGGAGCGGTTCGCGGTGCCGGAGACCTCCGCGCGGCTGATCAACGCCGTGCGGGCCGGGGACGGGCGGGTCGTGGCGGTCGGAACGACGGCGGTGCGGGCCGTGGAGTCCGCGGCCGGGCCGGACGGTGTGGTCCGGGCGGCCGAGGGGTGGACCGATCTGGTGGTGACGCCCGAGCGCGGGGTACGGGTCGTCGACGGGCTGCTGACGGGGCTGCACGAGCCTCAGGCGTCGCATCTGCTGATGCTGGAGGCCGTCGCGGGGCGGGCGGCGATCGACCGTGGGTACGAGGAGGCGCTGCGCGAGCGGTACCTGTGGCACGAGTTCGGGGACGTGCACCTCCTCCTTCCGGCGGAGGCCTGAAACAGAGGCCTCACGCTGAGCATTGCTCTCGCAACTACTGGTGAGATGCGCGTGCGGCCGATGTGACCCCGCACATAGGACGCACATCACTTACTAGGGGTCATAGGAGACAAACACTCACACGGTGAGCGGGAAAGACGCTCCGGTCTGTCCTATTTTGCCCTTCATGGGTCCACTACCCCTCCTAGTACGTCACACCTTTGCCACACAATTTTGCGGCCGCTAAGAATGGCAGCCGTCGCTCAGCGCCGCGGGTTCCGCCCGCGGCGTTTGTGCCGGAAGCACCAATGTCCCCACCGGACGCCGAGCGACCTCCGCGCTATTCGAAGAGGTCCACCGCCATGCCCAAGAACACCGCCACTTCCGGTCATAGTCGCAAGCTGACCAGGGCCCACAAGTTCTCGATCGCCGGAGTCGCCACGCTCGGCGCGGCCGTCCTCGCGTTCACCGCGGTGCCGGGCAACGCGCAGACCACCTCCGAGGTCGCCTCCGTCACCGCTCCCGTGGTGTTCAGCCAGGAACAGGTCAAGGACGTGAAGGCGAGCGTCACCGACCAGCTGGCCGGCGCGACCGTGAAGGCGGAGGCCGCCGCCGCGAAGAAGAAGGCAGCCGACGCCGCTGCCGCCAAGAAGGCCGCCGCGAAGAAGGCCGCTGCCGCCAAGAAGGCCGCTGCCAAGAAGGCTGCCGCCAAGGCGGCGAAGGAGCGTGCGGCGAAGGCTGCCGCGAGCCGGGCCGCCAAGCGCGCCGCGCTCAAGAAGGCCGCCGTGAAGTCGTACAGCAACAACCTGGACGGCTGGATCAAGGAGTCCCTGGACATCATGAAGTCCAAGGGCATACCGGGTTCGTACAACGGTCTGTACCGCAACATCATGCGGGAGTCCTCGGGCAACCCGAACGCGATCAACAACTGGGACATCAACGCCATCAACGGCATCCCGTCGAAGGGCCTGCTCCAGGTCATCCCGCCGACCTTCAAGGCCTACCACGTGTCGGGCACGTCCTGGAACATCTACGACCCGGTCGCCAACATCACCGCCGCCGCGAACTACGCGGCCGACAAGTACGGCTCGATGGACAACGTCAACGGCGCGTACTGAGGCAGCGCGGACCTCTCGTACGCCGAAGGGCGGCACCCCCACCGGGGTGCCGCCCTTCACCGTCGTACGGGCCCGGTCACTTGCGCATGACCTCGGGCTCGTGGCGGCGCAGGAAGCGCGCCACGAAGAAGCCGCAGATCACGCCGAGGGCGATCAGGGCGGCCATGTCGATGCCCCAGGCCATGGCCGTGTGGTCCCACAGGGGGTCCGTGCTGCCGGGGTCGTCGACGTTCGGGCTGATCTTGTTGAAGTCGAGCGTGGCACCGGCGGCGGCGACCGCCCAGCGGGACGGCATCAGGTACGAGAACTCGTTGACGCCGATGTTGCCGTGCAGGATGAACAGACAGCCGGTGAACACGACCTGGATGATCGCGAACATGACGAGCAGCGGCATGGTCTTCTCGGAGGTCTTCACCAGGGACGAGATGACCAGGCCGAACATCATCGACGTGAAGCCGAGCGCCATGATCGGGATGGAGAGTTCCAGCAGCACGAGCTTGCCGAAGATCAGGCCCTCTTCGGGGACCGTGCGGCTGGCGAAGCCGATCGCGCCGACCATGAGGCCCTGAAGGATCGTGATGAAGCCGAGGACGATCACCTTGGACATCAGATACGCGGAGCGCGACAGACCGGTCGCGCGCTCCCGTTCGTAGATGACCCGTTCCTTGATCAGCTCGCGGACGGAGTTGGCGGCGCCGGCGAAGCAGGCACCCACCGCGAGGATGAGGAGGACGGTGGTGGCCGTGCCGTTCGGGATGTTGACGCCGTTCCTGGCCACCTTGCCCGGCAGCAGGGTCTTGTCCGGGTCGATGAGCAGGCTCACCGCGCCGAGGACCGCGGGCAGGATCACCGTCAGCGCCAGGAAGCCCTTGTCGGAGGCGATGACCGCCGTGTACCGCCGGATCAGGGTCATCAGCTGGGAGCCCCAGCCCTGCGGCTTGGGCGGGCGCATGGCCTGTGCGGGCGGCATGTGTACGGACTGCGGGGCGACGGCGTCGATGTCCGCGGCGTACATCTGGTAGTGCTGCGAGCCCTTCCAGCGGCCCGCCCAGTCGTAGTCGCGGTAGTTCTCGAAGGCGGAGAAGACATCGGCCCAGGTGTCGTAGCCGAAGAAGTTCAGGGCCTCCTCGGGCGGGCCGAAGTACGCCACCGCGCCGCCCGGCGCCATCACCAGGAGCTTGTCGCACAGCGCCAGTTCGGCCACCGAGTGCGTGACGACGAGGACCGTACGGCCGTCGTCGGCGAGGCCGCGCAGCAGCTGCATGACGTCGCGGTCCATGCCCGGGTCGAGGCCGGAGGTCGGCTCGTCCAGGAAGATCAGCGACGGCTTGGTGAGCAGTTCCAGGGCAACCGAGACGCGCTTGCGCTGGCCGCCGGAGAGGGAGGTGACCTTCTTCTCCTTGTGGATGTCGAGCTTCAGCTCGCGCAGCACCTCGTCTATGCGGTGCTCGCGCTCCTCCGTCGTGGTGTCGGCGGGGAAGCGCAGTTTGGCCGCGTACTTGAGGGCCTTCTTGACGGTGAGTTCCTTGTGCAGGATGTCGTCCTGCGGGACCAGACCGATGCGCTGGCGCAGCTCGGCGAACTGCTTGTACAGGTTCCGGTTGTCGTAGAGGACATCGCCCTTGTTGGCCGGCCGGTAGCCCGTGAGCGCCTTCAGGAGCGTCGACTTTCCGGAGCCGGACGGGCCGATGACCGCGATCAGGGACTTCTCCGGTACGCCGAAGGAGACGTCCTTGAGGATGTCCTTGCCGCCGTCCACGGTGACCGTCAGATGGCGGGCCGAGAAGGAGATCTCGCCGGTGTCGACGAACTCCTCGAGACGGTCGCCGACCAGACGGAACGTGGAGTGGCCGACGCCGACGATGTCGTTCGGGCCGAGCAGCGCGGTGCCGCCCTTGGCGATCGGCATGCCGTTGACGTACGTGCCGTTGTGCGAGCCCAGGTCACGGATCTCGAAACGGCCGTCGGGCGCCGCGTGGAACTCGGCGTGGTTGCGGGAGACCTGGAGGTCGGAGACGACCAGGTCGTTCTCCAGCGCGCGGCCTATGCGCATCACGCGGCCGAGGAGCAGCTGGTGGAAGGTGGTCGGGCTGCGGTCGCCGTACACCGGCGGCGCCCCCGCGCCCGCGCCGGGGCCCTGCTGCCGCGGGACCGAGGCGGCCTGCTGCGGCTCGGACCGCGGCCAGCTCTGCTCCGGCGCCTGCTGCTGCGGCGGCGGCTGCTGAGCCCAGCCGGGGCTCGCGCCCTGGGCCGCGAACGGCTGCTGCTGAGGCTGCGCCACCTGCGGTGTCGCGACCGAGGCGGCACTGCTGGAGAGGTTCAGCCGCGGGCCGTCGGTGGCGTTGCCGAGATGGACGGCCGAGCCGGGCCCGATCTCCATCTGATGGATGCGCTGCCCCTGCACGAAGGTGCCGTTGGTGCTGCCGTGGTCCTCGATGGCCCAGCTCCGGCCCCCCCAGCTGATCGTGGCGTGCCGCCAGGAGACCCTGGCGTCATCGAGCACGATGTCCCCCTGCGGATCGCGTCCGAGGGTGTAGGGCCTGGACGAATCGAGCGTCCAGGTCCGTCCGTTCAATTCGAGTACGAGTTCAGGCACTCCAGCCCCACTGAGTTGTCCCCCGAAATTTGCCCCAACACGGGGAGTCTAGGGATGTCGAACATCGTGGGGAACTATTTCAGGCTCAGCCCCTGACCGAAAGTCGGGCCTTGCGGACGGAGCGTGCAAGCGGACAGCGACGCGCCGTTGACGGGGTGGAAACCGGCCCGGAGAGTGGTAATCCCACGCGAGGGGGACACGCGGGGTGGACCGCCGCCGCGCGGATCGGGGGCTGACGATGGGCATCGAGACCGCCGAGCAGGGCAGGAGGCTGCCGTGGGGAGACGTGCTGCTCTCCGCGATCGCCGCTGTGAGCTGGGCGTTGATCGGAATGGCGGGCACGGCCGCGCTCGGACTGCATCTGCTGGAGGCGGACTCCACGGCCTCGCTCGGTCCGATGACCGCGGCGGTTGTGGCACTTGGGGCGGGTGGTTCGGTCACCCCGTCCGGTGATGTGTCGGCCTTCGGCCTGAAAGGAGCGGAGGCGGCCACCGCCATCGAGATCACGCCACTGGGCGTCGGCCTGGTGGGTGCGGTGCTCCTGTCGTGGTTCTTCCTACGGTCCCTGCGCGGGGCGGGAGTTGTGATCTCCCCGTCCGAACTCCTCGCGCGCGCGGGTGCGGTGATCGCCCTTTTCGTCGCGACCCTGGGCGGGCTGGCCTGGGCGGGGCACGACGTCATCACGATCGACGGCGGCGCTCTGGGCCTCGACGATCTGCCGGGCACGGGCGGCGGAGGTGGGGGCATCGACGTCCCCGGGCTCGGTGACATCAGCGGTCTGCTGCCCGACCGGGTCGGCGACCTGATCGACGCGAAGGCGGCGGTCGGCTTCACCGTCGACACGCTCCCCACCCTGCTCGGCGGCTTCGTCTGGGCGGCCGGAGTCCTGACGGTCGCCCTGCTCGCCTCCCGCCGCACTCCCCTGCCGCCCGGCTGGGAAGCGGTCCACCGTGTCGTACGTCCGGCTACGTCCGCCCTGGTCACGGTACTGCTGGTGGCGGTGGCCGCCGGGCTCGCGGCTGCGGCGTACGCGGCGATCGGCGACGACCATCCCAAGCGCATCGCGGGCGCGGCCCTGCTCGGCGCACCCAACGGGGTCTGGCTGGGCGTCCCGATCGGCCTGTTCGTCCCGTTCGACGGCAGCGCGTCCGGCATCCTGGTGAACGTCCTGCCGGACCCCCTGGACCGGCTCCTCAGCAGCTCGGAGACCGATCAGTCGGTCAGCCTCGGCAAACTGGCCGAACTGGACAGCCGGGTGTGGCTGTTGGGCGTCGCGGCGGTCCTGATGATGCTGCTCGCGGGCATCCTCGCGGCGGCCCGGACACCGCTGGCCCGGGGTGTCGGCCCGGACGACGTCAATGGACGGGTGCCTCTCGCCGTACGGGATCCAGGGGCCCTGCGGTTCGCCGGTCGCTGCGCGCTGCGGCTGGGGGTGGTGACGGCGGTGGCGCTGCCGCTGCTCGCCTGGCTGGCGGAGGTGTCGGTGGACGCCTCGATCTCGGTCCTGGGCTTCGACGCGTTCGGCGCCGGAATCCAACTGCACGGCCAACTGGTCGCGGCTGTGCTGCTGGGCGCGCTGTGGGGCGCCGCCGCGGGAGCCGCCGGCGCGCTGCTGGCGTACGCGAGCGGGGCGGCGGGGTGGCGGGCGGTGCCGTTGGCACTGGGTGACACATGGACGGGGCCGGTCGGGCCGGGAGCGGCGACGGCGACCACGGGGGCGCTGGGAGCTGTGGGGACGACCGGGGTGACGGGTACGGCGGCCGAGGAGGCGCGGTACGGAGGTCACCCGGAGCAGGCCGGCGGGCCGGGTCCGTATCCCGGACCGCCTTCCGGACCACCTTTCGGACCGCCGTCCGGCCCCTACGCGCCCGGTTCGCCGTACCGGCCGCCCAACCGCGACACCAATCCGTATCTGCGGCTGCCCGGCGGGCTCCTGGAACCCGAGGACGCCCGGCCGGCCGAGCCGGGGCGGCCCTACGAGGGCGGGCAGCAGCCGGGGGCCGGATCCGGTCGGCCACCCGCGAGCGGTCGGGTCCCGTACGGCCGCCAGTCGTACGAGGGCGGGTGGCCGCCCGATGCCCCGCGTACGGGAGCGGGGTCGCCCGAAAGGAGCAGTGGGCCGGAGCGGGCCGGTTCCGGTGACGATCCCGGTGAGCGGAGTGAGCGCGGGAGCGGTCCGGGCGAGAGGCGCGGCCCGGGTGAGGGTCGCGACTCAGGTGAAGGCGAGCAGCCGCCCGAGAACCTGTACGGCCTTCCCACCATGGCCAGGCCGGTGACGCCGCCGCCTCGACGGCCGGGGTGGCGCAGGGGCGGTTCGCCGGAGTCCCCGCCGGAGAAACGCACTCCTCCCCCGCCACCGCCGCCTCCGCCCCCACCGCCACGCACCCCCAAGGGACGGCGCTGACCTGCGCGTAAGCCTTTCGTCACGCGCCCGAAACGTATTGTTCCCCGTCCGTCAGGCGGACCGCGTGCGCGGTGGGCACTGGGTGCCGGATACGGTGGAAACACCATGAACGCTGCGCAGACCGTTGACGTACCTACTCTTCTCGTCAAAATCTTCGGCAAGGACAGACCGGGCATCACCGCCGGTCTGTTCGACACGCTTGCCGCCTACTCCGTGGACGTGGTCGACATCGAGCAGGTCGTCACGCGTGGCCGCATGGTGCTGTGCGCGCTCGTGACGCAGCCGCCTGCCGGGCTCGAAGGTGATCTTCGGGCCACCGTCCACAGCTGGGCGGAGTCCATGAAGATGCAGGCGGAGATCATCTCCGGGCTCGGTGACAACCGGCCGCGCGGGCACGGGCGTTCGGTCGTCACCGTGCTCGGGCATCCGCTGACCGCCGAGTCGACCGCCGCCATCGCCGCGCGGATCACCAGGACCGGCGGCAACATCGACCGTATCTTCCGGCTCGCCAAGTACCCCGTGACGGCGGTCGAGTTCGCCGTCTCCGGTGTCGCGACCGGGCCGCTGCGCACCGCCCTGGTCACCGACGCGGCGGCACTCGGTGTCGATGTCGCGGTCGTGGCGGCGGGGCTGCACCGGCGGGCGCAGCGGCTGGTCGTCATGGATGTGGACTCGACGCTCATCCAGGACGAGGTGATCGAGCTCTTCGCCGCGCACGCGGGCTGCGAGGACGAGGTCGCCAAGGTGACCGCCGCCGCGATGCGCGGGGAACTGGACTTCGAGCAGTCGCTGCACGCGCGCGTGGCGCTGCTCAAGGGGCTCGACGCGTCAGTGGTGGACAAGGTGCGCAGCGAGGTCCGGCTCACGCCGGGGGCGCGCACGCTGATCCGTACGCTGAAGCGGCTCGGTTTCGAGGTCGGGGTCGTCTCGGGTGGGTTCACCCAGGTCACGGATGATCTGAAGGAGCGGCTCGGGCTCGACTTCGCCCAGGCCAACACGTTGGAGATCGTCGACGGGAAGCTGACGGGCAAGGTCGTCGGCGAGATCGTGGACCGGGCGGGCAAGGCTCGACTGCTGCGGCGGTTCGCCGCGGAGGCGGGGGTGCCGCTGGATCAGACCGTGGCGATCGGTGACGGGGCGAACGATCTGGACATGCTGAACGCGGCGGGGCTCGGCGTTGCGTTCAACGCCAAGCCGGTGGTGCGGGAGGCTGCGCACACTGCGGTGAACTTCCCGTTCCTGGACACCGTGCTGTATCTGCTGGGGGTTACTCGGGAAGAGGTCGAGGCAGCGGACACCCACGAGTAGCCCTCTGGGAGCTTGGCGGGGCGGCTGCTCTTCGGTGGGGCTTCTGTTTCGTCGCCGGGTGCGGGTTCGGCTGTGTCCACCCTCCCCCACTCTCAACTTCGTTCGAGCGGGGGACCCCCATCGCCCTGCGGAACGCCCGCCCACAGCCTGTACCGCCTGCCGCCTGCCGCCTGCCGCCTGCCGCCTGCCGCCTGCCGCCTGCCGCCACCGAACCAGGATTTACTCCGTCGGTGCCCAGTAATCCAACAGTGTCGCCGTGCCCGGTTCCAGGGCCTTCCAGCGGCCCTCGAAGGTCAGTACCGCGAAGGCCGCTGCCGGGAAGCCCCGGTTGGTCAGCTTGGTGCGGGTGTCGCTCTCGGAGTCGCCGGCCAGGATGTCGGTGAGGGCCTGTACTCCGGGGTTGTGGCCGATCAGGACCACGTTGCGGGTGTCGTCCGGGGTTTCGTTGAGCAGGGCGATGAGCTGGCCGGGTGAGGCCTCGTAGATCCGCTCCTCGTAGACGGTCTTCGGCCGTTGCGGGAGTTCCTGGACCGCGAGTTTCCATGTCTCGCGGGTCCGGGTGGCAGTGGAGCACAGGGCCAGGTCGAAGGGGGTGCCGGTGTCGGCCAGTTTTCGTCCGGCGACAGCGGCGTCCTTCCGGCCCCGGTCAGCGAGCGGGCGCTCGTGGTCGGCCACCTGGGGCCAGTCGGCTTTCGCATGCCGGAAGAGGACGATCCTGCGGGATTCTGCGACGCTCATGGCACCCAGCTTCGCATGAAACACGCCATGGGGCGCAGGGAGTTGACGGGGGGCTCCGCAGGTGGGAATGAGGCATTTACGGCGCTCAACGCACCACCAGCTCCCGCGCGCGCTCAAGGAAGTGGGCGATCACCGGGTCGCCCGTCGCCGCCTGTGCGTCGGTCGGGTTCAGCATCAGGGCGAGCAGCACGACGAACGCGAGCGTCGGCAGGGCCAGGGCCCACCATGGCAGCCGTATGTCGACTCCACGCGTGGTCGCCGGAAGGGGCCGGGAGTGCGTGCGGGCCGACATGATGCCTCCGTGGGTCTTCGAGCCGTCGGTGGCCCGGATCTCGCGGCCACACCTCGAAGTTACGGAACCGACGGGCCTCAACCCATCCGGAGATCCACCCACTTGACCCTGAGACTCGCCCCCTAGGGGATGGTGGGGATACCCCCACCAACGGCCCTCACGGTGAGGCGATGGTCGCGATGACGGCGATGATCACGAAGATGGCGAAGAAGGAGCCGAAGACGAGCAGCATCTTCTTCTGGCCGTTCTGGGGGTTCGGGTCGAGCACTGGCATACGGCCAGTCTCGCACCCGTCGCACCTGCCCGTGCCTCCGGGGTCCCCGGGGTGCCCGCAAGCCCTGGGGTGGGGTCAGCGGGCCGCCTCCGCCTCGTCCTCGACCGTGCGATCGCGTCCGGCGAGTACACCCACGACCATCTGCGGCAGCATCAGACCGGCCATGAGTGCGAGCGGCAGCCCCCAGCCGCCGCTGTGCTGGTAGAGCACGCCCACGAGCAGCGGTCCGGGGATCGAGATCAGATAGCCGGTGCTCTGCGCGAAGGCCGACAGTTGGGCGACGCCCGCGCCCGTCCTGGCCCGCATCCCGACCATCGTGAGGGCCAGCGGGAAGGCGCAGTTGGCGGTGCCGAGCAGGACCGCCCAGGCCCAGGCGCCACCGGCCGGCGCGAAGTAGAGGCCCGCGTACCCGAGGAGTCCGCACACGCCGAGGAAGACCACGATCGGGCCCTGATGGGGCAGGCGGGTGGCGACGCGCGGGATGACGAAGGCGAGCGGCACGCCCATCGCCATGGTCACGGCGAGCAGCAGTCCGGCGGTGCCGGCCGGGACGCCCGCGTCCCGGAAGATCTGTGCCAGCCAGCCCATGGTGATGTAGGCGGCGGTGGCCTGGAGTCCGAAGAACACGGCGAGCGCCCAGGCGGTACGGCTGCGGGTGATGCGCAGTGTGCCGGCCCGCCGGCCGGTGGCGGACGTCCCGCGCGCGTGGAGGGCCTCCCGCTGGTCGCCGCCCGGGCCCCGTTCCCGTACGAGCGGGATCCAGGGCACCACGGCCACCGCCGCGAGAACCGCCCAGACGGTCAGTCCCGCCTGCCAGCTCCCGCCCAGCACCTCGGTCATGGGCACGGTGACCGCCGCCGCGGCGCCGGTCCCGAGGGAGAGGGCCATCGAGTACAGGCCCGTCATGGAACCGACCCGGTCCGGGAACCAGCGCTTGACGACGACCGGCATCAGGACGTTGCTGACCGCGATGCCCATGAGGGCGAGCGCGCTGGCGGCCAGGAAGCCGGCGGTGGTGCCCGTGTAGGGCCGGATCGCCAGTCCTGCGGCGATGGCGGCCATGCCCCCGCAGACGACCGCGCCGACGCCGAAGCGGCGGGCCAGGCGCGGTGCCATGACCCCGAACAGGGCGAAACAGAACGAGGGCAGGGAGGTGAGCACTCCGGCCAGGGTGCCGCTCATGCCGATTCCGTCGCGTACCTCTTCGAGGAGGGCGCCGAAGCTGGCGATGGCGGGGCGGAGGTTGAGGGCGGCCAGCACGATGCCGACGACGACCAGCCGCGTGAGCCACGCGCGCGTGGCCGCTCCCCCGGCTTCGCTCTCCGGCCCGGCGGAACTCCGTATGGACGTGGACATGGGCGTGGACGTCGTCGTCCGGGTTTCCTCGCTCACCATGCCGACTATCATAGAATCATGGGATGATTGGTTGTAGCCCCCCGTGCGAAGATGTGCCATGCCACCGCTGAGCCACCCCCGTCGATCGGCCCTGTCCGAGCAGGTCATCGCCTCGCTGCGGGGCCAGATCACCTCGGGCGAGTGGCCCGTCGGTGCTCGTATCCCGACCGAGCCGGAGCTGGTCGAGCAGCTCGGAGTGGCCCGGAACACCATCCGCGAGGCGGTCCGGGCCCTCGCGCACAACGGGCTGCTGGACATCCGCCAGGGCTCGGGCACCTACGTCGTGGCGACCAGTGAGCTGGCCGGTGTGATGCACCGCCGGTTCGCCGACGCGGACCCCCGGCACATCGCCGAGCTGCGGTCCACGCTGGAGTCGGGCGCCGCCGAGCTGGCGGCCCTGCGCCGCACCGAACGCGACCTCAGGCAGCTGGACGCGCTCCTGGTGCGCCGGGACGAGGCCTGGGCGTCCGGCGACGCGGAGGCGTTCGTGACGGCCGACGCGAGCCTGCACATGGCCGTGGTGGCCGCGTCCCACAACGACGTGATGACGGCGATGTACGCGGACCTGGGCGAGGTGCTGCGGGAGTGGCTGCGCGACGACGTGGGCGAGGAGCTGACCCCTGACTCCTTGGTGGACCACGCCCCGCTCGTGGACGCGATCCGCGCGGGCGACGCGGCGGCCGCCGCCAGGGAGGCGGCGGGCTATCCGTTCTCGTGCCGGCTCAGGCCGGCCGCTTCTGGTGGCTGACCCACACCGAGCGGACCTCCTTCCAGCAGCGGCCGGTGAGCCGTACGGTCTGCGCGGGCCCGGCCTCGACCGAGGCGCCGTCGCTGTCCAGGTCCCACCAGCGGTCGCACTCGATGTGCAGACGTACGCGGTCGGTGGCCACGTAGGGGTTGTGGCAGTACGCGGTCACCCCGGAGCCGGCGATCCGGGTGTGGCACGTGGCGCCGAAGGGCTCGGGCCGCTCCGGCTGCCGTGCCTCCACGCGCGCGTGGGCGTGGGGAACGGCCTCGTACGGAAGGGCGGTGGCGAGGGCTACGGCGACGAGCAGCGGGGCGAAGCTGCGAGACAGGCGCACAAGGAAGACCTCCTCGGCCGTGCTCGGGAGGAACGCGAGGTGAACGCGTAATCCAGAGTGCCCAGTCGGCCCTCTCCCCCGCTCGGCCGGATGAGCCGAACGGGTGACGCGCCGAGGGCCCGCGCCGGAACGGAACGCGGGCCCTCGGATGTCGGCCGAGCCTCAGGAGGCGGCAGCGGTGGTCACGCGCCGATCGCGTGCAGCCCGCCGTCCACGTGGATGATCTCGCCGGTGGTCTTCGGGAACCAGTCGCTGAGCAGGGCGACGATGGCGCGGCCGGCCGGCTCGGGGTCCTTGAGGTCCCACTCCAGGGGCGACCGGGCGTCCCACACCGACGCCAGCTCGCCGAAGCCCGGGATGGACTTGGCGGCCATGGAGGCGAGGGGACCGGCGGAGACGAGGTTGCAGCGGATGTTCTGCTTGCCCAGGTCACGGGCGACGTAACGGCTGGTGGCCTCGAGGGCGGCCTTGGCCGGGCCCATCCAGTCGTACTGCGGCCAGGCGAACTTGGCGTCGAAGGTGAGGCCGACGACCGAGCCGCCGTTCTGCATCAGCGGCAGGCAGGCCATGGTGAGCGACTTCAGGGAGTACGCCGAGACGTGCATCGCGGTGGCGACGGACTCGAACGGCGTGTTCAGGAAGTTGCCGCCGAGGGCGTCCTGCGGGGCGAAGCCGATGGAGTGGACGACGCCGTCGAGGCCGCCGAGCTCCTCGCCGACGAGGTCGGCCAGCCGTGCGAGGTGCTCGTCGTTGGTGACGTCGAGCTCGATGACCTTGGTGGGCTTGGGCAGCTTCCTGGCGATGCGCTCGGTCAGCGTGGGCCGCGGGAACGCGGTCAGGATGATCTCGGCGCCCTGCTCCTGGGCCAGCTTGGCGGCGTGGAAGGCGATGGACGACTCCATCAGCACACCGGAGATCAGGACGCGCTTGCCCTCGAGAATTCCGCTCATGGTGATCAGTGACCCATTCCCAGTCCGCCGTCAACGGGGATGACGGCTCCAGTGATGTACGAGGCGTCGTCCGAGGCGAGGAACCGCACCGTTGCGGCGATCTCCTCCGGCTGCGCGTACCGGCCGAGCGGTACCTGCTTCACGATGGTCTCGCGCTGCTCGTCGGTGAGAACCTTGGTCATGTCGGTGTCGACGAAGCCGGGCGCGACGACGTTGAAGGTGATGTTGCGCGAGCCCAGCTCACGGGCGAGGGACCGTGCGAAGCCGACCAGACCGGCCTTGGAGGCGGCGTAGTTGGCCTGGCCGGGACCGCCGTACAGACCGACGACCGAGGAGATGAGGACGACGCGGCCCTTCTTGGCGCGCAGCATGCCGCGGTTGGCACGCTTGACGACGCGGAAGGCGCCGGTGAGGTTGGTGTCGACGACGGACGTGAAGTCGTCCTCGGACATGCGCATCAGGAGCTGGTCCTTGGTGACACCGGCGTTGGCGACGAGGACCTCGACCGGGCCGTGCTCGGCCTCGATCTCCTTGTAGGCCTGCTCCACCTGCTCGGTGTCGGTGATGTCGCACTTGACTGCGAGGAAGCCTGTCGGCGGCTCACCGGATCGGTATGTGATGGCGACCTTGTCGCCGGCATCGGCGAACGCGCGGGCGATGGCGAGGCCGATGCCCCGGTTGCCTCCGGTGACGAGAACCGAGCGGCTCAACGGATCACCCTTTCGTTAGCGGTTCAACACCTGTCCGAACACCCGGCTGACAGGCTGCTTCTCCAAAAACCTATCGGTCCGCCCGCACCCGCGGACAATCGGGCACCGACAGTGGCTCACCCCTGGTCCTGTCGGGTCTCTACAGTCGGTGGGCCCGGACGGATCGATGTGAATCCGTTGGAAGCCTCACTGTCGGACCTGCATGATTCACTGCGAGACAGACGCATCACACTCACCGTGACAAGGAGAGGCCGCTCATGGCCCATGAGGTCGATCAGTCATTCCTGGCACTGCCCCTACGTGCCCTGGCCGACGCCGCCCTCGCACGTGCGCGTGCGCTCGGTGCCGACCACGCGGACTTCCGGTTCGAGCGGGTGCGCAGCGCGTCCTGGCGGCTGCGGGACGCCAAGCCGTCCGGATCGTCCGACACCACGGACCTGGGGTACGCGGTGCGGGTGGTGCACGGCGGTACCTGGGGGTTCGCGTCGGGCGTGGATCTGAGCATGGACGCCGCCGCGAAGGTCGCCTCGCAGGCCGTGGCCATGGCGAAGCTCTCCGCCCAGGTGATCAAGGCGGCGGGGTCCGACGAGCGGGTGGAGCTGGCCGACGAGCCCGTGCACGCGGACCGGACGTGGATCTCGTCGTACGAGATCGACCCGTTCACCGTGCCGGACGAGGAGAAGGCCGGGCTGCTGGCCGAGTGGAGCGCCCGGCTGCTCGCGGCGAACGGCGTCAACCACGTCGACGCCTCACTGCTCACGGTGCACGAGAACAAGTTCTACGCCGACACCGCGGGGACCGTCACCACCCAGCAGCGGGTGCGGCTGCACCCGCAGTTCACGGCCGTCTCGGTCGACGAGTCGAGCGGCGAGTTCGACTCGATGCGGACGATCGCGCCGCCCGTGGGGCGCGGCTGGGAGTACCTCACGGGCCGGGGCTGGGACTGGGAGTCCGAGCTGGAGCAGATCCCCGAACTGCTCGCCGAGAAGATGCGGGCACCGAGCGTCGAGGCGGGGCTGTACGACCTGGTCGTCGACCCGTCCAACCTGTGGCTGACCATCCACGAGTCCATCGGCCACGCCACCGAGCTGGACCGTGCACTGGGTTACGAGGCCGCGTACGCCGGTACCTCCTTCGCCACCTTCGACCAGCTCGGCAAACTGAGGTACGGCTCCGACCTGATGAACGTCACGGGCGACCGCACCGCCGAACACGGCCTGGCGACCATCGGGTACGACGACGAGGGCGTCGCCGGTCAGTCGTGGGACCTGGTGAAGGACGGGACGCTGGTGGGCTACCAGCTGGACCGGCGGATCGCGAAGCTGACCGGGTTCGAGCGGTCCAACGGGTGCGCGTACGCCGACTCGCCCGGGCATGTGCCCGTGCAGCGCATGGCCAATGTGTCGCTGCGGCCAGACCCGGCCGGGCTGGCGACCGAGGATCTCATCGGCGGGGTCGACCGCGGGATCTATGTCGTCGGGGACCGGTCCTGGTCCATCGACATGCAGCGGTACAACTTCCAGTTCACCGGACAGCGGTTCTTCAGGATCGAGAACGGCCGGATCACCGGGCAGCTGCGGGACGTGGCCTACCAGGCGACGACCACCGACTTCTGGGGCTCCATGGCGGCCGTCGGCGGTCCGCAGACGTACGTCCTGGGCGGCGCCTTCAACTGCGGCAAGGCCCAGCCGGGCCAGGTCGCGGCCGTGTCCCACGGCTGCCCGTCGGCCCTCTTCAAGGGCGTCAACATCCTCAACACCACGCAGGAGGCCGGTCGATGAGCGCCCGTATGAACAAGCCGCACGAGGTTGTCGAGCGGGCCCTCGAGCTGTCCCGGGCCGACGGGTGTGTCGTCATCGCCGACGAGGAGTCGAGCGCCAACCTGCGCTGGGCGGGCAACGCCCTCACCACCAACGGCGTCACGCGCGGGCGCACGCTCACCGTCGTCGCGACCGTCGGCGGCAAGCAGGGCACGGCCTCCGGGGTCGTCTCCCGCGCGGCCGTAACCTCCGACGAGCTGGAACCGCTCGTACGGGCCGCCGAGGCCGCCGCGCGCGGTGCGAGCCCCGCGGAGGACGCCCAGCCGCTGGTCGCGGGTGTGCCGTCGTCCCCCGACTTCACGGACGCGCCGTCCGAGACCTCGTCCGCGGTGTTCGCCGACTTCGCGCCGGCGCTCGGCGAGGCGTTCGCACGCGCGCGTGCGGGCGGCCGAGAGCTGTACGGCTTCGCCAACCACGAGCTGGTGTCGAGCTATGTGGGTACGTCGACGGGGCTGCGCCTGCGCCATGACCAGCCCAACGGGACGCTGGAGCTGAACGCCAAGTCCCCGGACCGTACGCGGTCCGCTTGGGCCGGGCGGTCGACGCGGGACTTCAAGGACGTCGACCCGGCCGCCCTCGACGCGGAACTCGCCGTACGCCTCGGCTGGGCGGAGCGCCGGATCGAGCTGCCGGCCGGGCGGTACGAGACGCTGCTGCCGCCGACGGCCGTCGCCGACCTGCTGATCTACCAGCTGTGGTCGGCGTCCGCGCGGGACGCCGCCGAGGGGCGCACGGTGTTCTCCAAGCCGGGCGGCGGGACACGCATCGGCGAGAAGCTCACCGAGCTGCCGCTGACCCTGCGCAGCGACCCGAACGAGCCGGGTCTGGAGGCCTCCCCCTTCCTGCTCGCCCACTCCTCCGGCGACGACCAGTCGGTGTTCGACAACGGGCTGCCGCTGAGCGCCACGGAGTGGATCCGCGAGGGCGAGCTGAACCGGCTGATCACCTCCCGGCACACCGCCGGACTGACCGGCCTGCCGGTGTCCCCGGCGATCGGGAACATCGTCCTGGACGGCGGCGAGGACAAGTCCCTGGAGGAGATGGTCGCGAACACCGAGCGCGGGCTGCTGCTGACCTGCCTCTGGTACATCCGCGAGGTCGACCCGGCCACCCTGCTGCTGACCGGCCTGACCCGCGACGGGGTGTACCTCGTCGAGAACGGCGAGGTCAGCGGGGAGGTCAACAACTTCCGGTTCAACGAGTCGCCGGTGGATCTGCTGGGGCGGGCCGTCGAGGCCGGGCGTACGGAGAAGACGCTGCCCCGGGAGTGGAGCGACTGGTTCACCAGGGCTGCGATGCCCGCCCTGCGGGTGCCGGACTTCAATATGAGCTCTGTCAGTCAGGGCGTATAACCTCGTAGCCGGTAGTCACTCGACTGCCGTACAACTGACTGTACGAAGACCATCCACAAGGAGATACGAGAACCGTGACGGACATCGTCGACGAGCTGAAGTGGCGGGGGCTGTTCGCCCTGTCCACTGACGAGGACGCTTTGCGCAAGGCGCTCGCGGACGGTCCCGTCACGTTCTATTGCGGTTTCGACCCGACGGCGGCCAGTCTGCACGTCGGCCACCTGGTGCAGGTGCTCACCATGCGCCGCCTCCAGCAGGCGGGCCTGCGTCCGCTGGCCCTGGTGGGCGGGGCGACCGGCCAGATCGGCGACCCGCGGCCCACGGCTGAGCGCACGCTGAACGACCCGGAGACGGTCGCGAACTGGGTGACCCGGCTGCGCGCGCAGATCGAGCCGTTCCTGTCCTTCGAGGGCGAGAACGCTGCGGTGATGGTGAACAACCTGGACTGGACGGCCGGTCTGTCGGCCATCGAGTTCCTCCGGGACATCGGCAAGCACTTCCGCGTCAACAAGATGCTGACCAAGGACTCGGTCGCCCGGCGGCTGGAGTCCCAGGAGGGCATCAGCTACACGGAGTTCAGCTACCAGCTGTTGCAGGGCATGGACTTCCTGGAGCTGTACCGGAGGTACGGCTGCACGCTCCAGCAGGGCGGCAGCGACCAGTGGGGCAATCTCACGGCGGGCCTCGACCTGATCCACCGGCTGGAGCCCGACGCCGAGGCGCACTGCCTGGCGACGCCGCTGATGGTCAAGGCGGACGGCACCAAGTTCGGCAAGACCGAGGGCGGCGCCATCTGGCTCGACCCGGAGATGACGACACCGTACGCGTTCTACCAGTTCTGGCTGAACGTGGACGACCGGGACATCTCGACCTACATGCGCATCCTGTCCTTCCAGTCCCCGGAGGAGCTGGAGGCGCTGGAGGCGCAGACCGCGGAGCGTCCGCAGGCGCGGGCCGCGCAGCGCGCCCTCGCCGAGGAGCTGACGACGCTGGTGCACGGCGCCGAGCAAACGGCCGCCGTGATCGCCGCGTCCAAGGCCCTCTTCGGCCAGGGCGAACTGGGTGAGCTGGACGAGCGGACGCTGACCGCGGCCCTCTCCGAGGTACCGCACATCCGGGTCGCCGAGGCGGTACCGGTCGTCGACCTGTTCGCCGAGGTCGGCCTTGTGGCCAGCAAGTCGGCCGCGCGGCGCACCGTGAAGGAGGGCGGCGCATACGTGAACAACGTGAAGGTCGCCACCGAGGACGCGGTTCCCGCGAAGGAGGACCTGCTGCACGGGCGGTGGCTGGTCCTGCGCCGAGGGAAGAAGAACCTTGCGGCGGTGGAGGTCACCGGCTGACCGATCGTACGGCAGAGGCGGCTTCCCCAGGGGAGCCGCCTCTTTGCGTGGGTCCGGTCAGGCCCGCTGTTTGCGCTTGCCCAGCGTCGCCATGTACGCCTTGTCGCCCAGGTACACGACCACGACCGCGGCGATCAGCTGGAAGAGGTGTCGCCACCAGTCGATGCCCGCTGTCTCCTCGACGCCGAAGCCGCGGGCGATCGCGTTGCCGATGACGGCGCCGATGATGCCGAAGACGGTCGTCAGCCAGAGCGGGCTGTGCTGCTTGCCCGGAATGATCGCCTTGGCCAGCAGACCCAGCACGAATCCCACGATGATCGCCCACAACCAGCCCATGGCTGCCTCCTCGTACCGCTCTGGTGAGCATTACGCCCAGTGTCGGTCCGTTCGCGCTACGGCGCATGTCGGGGCCCTCGGTACGCGGTACGACGCAGAGCGGTCACCCCGACGGAAGGTGCCCCGGTCTCGTAGGCGACGCAGGCGCGGCGTAACGTGGAAGCTGTCCGGATCCTGGTTCCCCACCGGGTTCGGCGCGGGTACGGGCCGGGGCGTGTCCGATTCGGGTGGACGGTGGAACGTGATGCGGAAGCAGAGCAGCAGTGGCGGCGCCCAGGTCTTCCGGATCACCGGGGCCCGGCAGGGGCTCGCGGACGATGTGCGCGCCAGACAGCGTCGGTACGTCATCTCCATGTCCGTGCGCACGGTGGCCGTGATCCTCGCGGCGGTGCTCTGGAACGTCGAACGGCACGTCGCGTTCGTGGCGTTGGTGCTGGGCATGGTTCTCCCCTATATCTCCGTGGTGATCGCCAACGCCGGCCGGGAGAACGCGCCGGGGCTGCCGTCGACGTTCGTGACGGCTCCGGGGCGGCCGATGATCGCGCCGCCGCGGCCGGAAGAGGGGTTCGCGGAACCCTCAGCGGAAGACTCCGGGGGCGATCAGGGGGCCGACGTGGGGAGCAATCCGCGCGAGCGGGCCTGACCGAAAGTCAACGCCGAAGGCTTCGCCAAGCTCAAGAAAAGCTCAGATCAATCATGTTGTTCCAGTGCCGGTCGGACGCTTACCCGTGACATACTTCGTACGCGCTCCGCATCCCCCGTCGGAGCGACAGACCGACGCCGGGCAGCTCCCCCCGTGGCTGCTCGGCGTCGCCTTTTGAGCCCTGTTTCCGCCGGGTTTTCGGCCGGGTTAGGGTCAGCAGATGATCGGCCCTGACCCTGACTCCCCCATCTGTTCCGCCAAGGCATGCCGGGCGGACGCCGTGTGGGTCCTTGCCTGGAACAACCCGAAGCTGCATACGCCTGACCGGCGGAAGACGTGGCTGGCGTGCGAGGAGCATCGCGAGCATTTGTCGCAGTTTCTGGGGGTGCGGGGGTTTTTGAAGGACGTGGTTCGGCTGGAGGAGTGGGAGTCTCCTCCGGAGGGGTGAGCCGTTTTCGTCTGCGGGTCCGTTGTGGCTGGTCGCGCCCCGCGGCGGAGCCGCAAATGTCACAGCCCCGCGCCCCTGTCGGGGCGCTCCAGCTAGCCCCCGATAGCCGACATCGGGCGGTCCGGCTGGACGAAGGACGGGTCGTCCAGGCCGGCGCCCGCCTTCTTGCCCCACATCGCTTCGCGCCAGATGCGGGCTATCTCCTCGTCGGGGGCGTCCGAGCGGAGGGCCGCGCGGAGGTCGGTCTCCTCGCGGGCGAAGAGGCAGGTACGGATCTGGCCGTCCGCCGTCAGGCGGGTGCGGTCGCAGGCCGCGCAGAACGGGCGGGTGACCGACGCGATGACACCCACGACATGCGGGCCGCCGTCCACCAGCCAGCGCTCCGCCGGGGCCGAGCCCCGCTTCTCCGAGCCCTCCTCCGTCAGCTCGAAACGGGTGCGCAGGGAGGCCAGGATGTCGCCCGCCGTCACCATGCCCTCGCGCTTCCAGCCGTGCTGCGCGTCCAGCGGCATCTGCTCGATGAACCGCAGCTCGTAGTCGTGCTCGACCGCCCAGGCCAGCAGGTCCGGGGCCTCGTCGGCGTTCAGGCCCGGCATCAGGACCGCGTTGACCTTCACCGGGGTCAGGCCGGCCTCGCGGGCGGCTTCCAGGCCCGCGATGACGTCCTTGTGGCGGTTGCGGCGGGTGAGCGTCCTGAAGACGTCCGGGCGCAGGGTGTCCAGGGAGACGTTGACCCGGTCCAGGCCCGCCGCCTTCAGCGCCGCCGCCGTACGGACCAGACCTATGCCGTTCGTCGTCAGGGACATCTGGGGGCGCGGGGCCAGCGCTGCGACCCGCTCCACGATGCCGACCAGACCCGGGCGCAGCAGGGGCTCGCCGCCGGTGAAGCGGACCTCCTCGATGCCCAGCAGGCGGACGGCTATGTCTATGAGGCGGACGATCTCGTCGTCCGTGAGCAGGTCCGGCTTGGCCAGCCACTGCAGGCCCTCCTCGGGCATGCAGTACGTGCACCGCAGGTTGCAGCGGTCGGTCAGCGAGACACGCAGGTCGGTGGCCACTCGGTTGTAGGTGTCGATGAGCACGTGGGCCCCCTCCCTCGTAGCGGATCCCGTGCGGATCGCGTGACGGAGCACAGTTTCTCCGACACCTGCGAGCCTACGTGACCCCACTGACATCGAGACCGCCCCGATGCCACAAGACGTGGAGCGGGGCCGCCGTAGATCCCTACGACGGCCCCGCTCCGTGTGCGCGGCGGAACGCCTAGTGCGCGCCGGTTCCCGTGAGGGACCGGACCTCCAGTTCCGCGTACTTGCCGGTGTCGGGCTCCTCCTTGGAGAGGACCGTGCCGAGCCAGCCCATGAGGAAACCGAACGGGATCGAGATGATGCCGGGGTTCTTCAGCGGGAACCAGTGGAAGTCGACGTCCGGGAACATCGCCTTCGGGTCGCCGGAGACGACCGGCGAGAACAGCACCAGGCCGACCGCCACGATCAGACCGCCGTAGATCGACCACAGGGCGCCCTGGGTGGTGAACCGCTTCCAGAACAGGCTGTAGAGGATCGTCGGGAGATTGGCGGAGGCGGCCACCGCGAACGCCAGTGCGACCAGGCCGGCCACGTTGAGGTCGCGGGCGAGGGCTCCCAGGGCGATGGAGACGATGCCGATGAAGACGGTGGCCCAGCGGGCGGCCCTCATCTCCTCCTTGTCGGTGGCCTTCCCCTTGCGGATGACGTTGGCGTAGATGTCGTGCGCGAAGGACGACGACGAGGCCAGCGTGAGGCCGGCGACGACGGCGAGGATCGTCGCGAAGGCGACCGCCGAGATCGTCGCGAGCAGTACCGCGCCCCAGGCGGAGTCGACGCCGCCGATGTGCAGGGCGAGCAGTGGCGCGGCCGTGTTGCCCGACGGGTTCGAGTCGGTGATCTCTTTCTGGTCGATCAGCGCGGCGGCGCCGAAGCCGAGCGCGATCGTCATCAGGTAGAAGCCGCCGATGATGCCGATCGCCCAGATCACGGACTTCCGGGCGGCCTGCGCCGTGGGCACCGTGTAGAAGCGGATCAGGATGTGCGGCAGACCGGCGGTGCCGAGGACCAGGGCGATGCCCAGGGAGATGAAGTCCAGCTTGGAGGTGCCGGTGGCGCCGTACTGGAGGCCCGGCTCCAGGAACGCGTCGCCCTTGCCGCTGCGTTCGGCGGCGGTGCCGAGCAGATCGGAGATGTTGAAGTTGAACTTCAGCAGCACCAGAAACGTAATGAGGATCGTGCCGCTGATGAGCAGCACGGCCTTGACCATCTGGACCCAGGTGGTGCCCTTCATGCCGCCGATGGAGACGTACACGATCATCAGGACGCCGACGAGGGCGACAATGGCGACCTTGCCCGCGTCGGAGGTGATGCCGAGGAGGAGCGAGACGAGGACGCCCGCGCCGGCCATCTGCGCCAGCAGGTAGAAGATCGAGACGACGATCGTCGACGTACCGGCGGCCGTGCGGACCGGGCGCTGGCGCATGCGGTACGCGAGGACGTCACCCATGGTGTAGCGGCCGGAGTTGCGCAGCGGTTCGGCCACCAGGAGCAGGGCGACCAGCCAGGCGACGAGGAAGCCGATGGAGTACAGGAAGCCGTCGTACCCGAAGAGGGCGATCGCGCCGGCGATGCCGAGGAAGGACGCGGCGGACATGTAGTCGCCGGAGACCGCGAGGCCGTTCTGGAAGGCGCTGAACTGGCGCCCGCCGGCGTAGAAGTCGGCGGCGCTCTTGGTCTGGCGGCCCGCCCAGACGGTGATGACGAGGGTCGCGACGACGAACACCGCGAACAGGGAGATGATCAGCGGCCGGTGCTCACTGGCCTCACCCGCCGCGAGAACACTCTGCTGTACGGGGCTCATGCGCCGCCCTCCATCCGGGACTTGATCGCCTCACCCTTGGGGTCGAGGTTCGCCGAGGAGTACCGCGCGTACCACCAGGCGATGAGGAACGTGGTGACGAACTGGGCGATGCCGAAGACGAAGGCGACGTTGATGTGGCCGAAGAGCTTGGTGCCCATGAAGCCGCCCGCGTAGTTCGACAGCAGGACGTACAGCAGGTACCAGCTGATGAAGCCGACGGTCAGCGGGAAGGCGAAGGAGCGGTGGGCGCGGCGCAGTTCACCGAACTCGGCGCTCTCCTGCACCTCGACGAACTCCGCCGTGGACGGGGAATGGGGCTCTGTCTTCGAGGGGGGCGGTGCGTCGGTAGCCACGGAGTCTCCTCGCGTTGCGGGTGCGGTGACGACAGCGGACGGGGGTGAGTGGTCGTTCGGGGACGGGGTCGGGCTGGGTACGGACATGGCTCTTTTCTGACCTCGCGGTGATCTGGATCACGGGGTCGGCTCGCGATGGTAGGGCCCACACGCGTGATCCGACAGGGGGCTCGATGGTGCTCGTGCTCCCTGTCCAAGGTCACGGCGCCACGCAAGGGCAGGTTCAACTCCCCGCGCTTCTTTCCGAACTGGTCTCCGGAAGTCATTGCTGGCCAGCGACGACGCGGGATAGCTTCGGCCTGTACCACCCGTCATGTACCTGCAATATCGGCGGTGCGGGCCATGCGCCCGCGCCCGCCTTTTCGCGCGTACTCACTTTGTTGACCGTCCCTGCTACGCGCCTGCCCGGCAACCATCCTTGTCCGGGCCGGCCTCGTTTCCGGATGATGTGGAGATCCCATGGCTCATCTGCGCTCCAGACGTCGGCTCGCTCTCGCGGTGCCGGTCGTGCTGTCCCTGACCGCTTCCTTCAGCTTCCTCGGCTTCATGCCCGTGGCCGCGTCGGCCGCCGAGCCGGCCGCCTCCGCCGCCACGGCCGCGGAGGGTCCGAACCTCGCGTATGTCGTCAACACGAAGAGCACCGACCGCCACACGATCGGGGCGGTGACGAAGGCGATCTCCGCGGCCGGCGGGACCGTCGTGGTCACGTTCAAGAAGATCGGTGTGATCGTCGTCCACTCCACCAACCCCTCCTTCGGGGCGGAGATCCGCGCGGTGCGCGGGGTGAAGTCCGCGGGTGCCACGCGGACCACGCCGCTGGTGGCCGCCGGGACGACCGACGAGGGTGCGGCGGACTATCTGACGGCCGCCGAGGCAGCCAAGGTCGAGGCCGCGTCGGCCACGGTCCCCGAGAGCGAGCCCCTCGAAGCCGACCAGTGGGACCTGCGGTCGATCGGCGCCGACAAGGCCGCGAAGATCAACCCGGGCAGCAGCAAGGTCACCGTCGCCGTGATCGACACCGGCGTCGACGACACCCACCCGGACCTCGCCCCGAACTTCTCCGCGTCCCAGTCGGCGAACTGCGTCGGCGGCGTCGCGGACACCAGCGCGGGTGCGTGGCGCCCGTACACCGCCGACGACTACCACGGCACCCATGTGGCCGGTGAGATCGCCGCCGCCCGCAACGGCATCGGTGTGGCCGGTGTCGCGCCCGGCGTGAAGGTCTCCGGCATCAAGGTGAGCGACCCGGACAACGGGCTCTTCTACCCGGAGAGCGTCGTGTGTGCCTTCGTGTTCGCCGCCGACCACGGCGTCGAGATCACCAACAACAGCTACTACGTTGATCCGTGGCTGTACAACTGTGTGGACGACCCCGACCAGCGGGCCATTGTTGACGCGGTCAACAGGGCACAGCTGTACGCGCAGAACAAGGGCATCCTCAACCTGGCGTCGGCGGGTAACTCCGCCCACGACCTGGACTCCGACGCGATCGTCGACGACAGCAGCCCCGACGACTCGACGCCGGTCACGCGCACGATCGACCCGCACGAGTGCTTCGACGTACCGACCCAGCTCCCGGGTGTCGTCACGGTGAGTGCCACGGGTGTCGACAACGTCAAGTCGTACTACTCCACGTACGGAAACGGCGTCATCGATGTCGCGGCCCCCGGCGGCGACCGCAAGTACCAGATACCTGACACGCCGTCGCAGAACGGCCGCATCCTGTCCACCATGCCGAACGGCGAGTACGCCTTCCTTCAGGGCACCTCGATGGCCTCGCCGCACGCCGCGGGCGTCGCCGCGCTGCTGAAGTCGAAGCACCCGTGGGCGACCCCGGCCCAGCTCCAGAGGCTGCTCAAGGCCCAGGCAGACAACCCGGGCTGCCCCGAGTCGTACGACCAGGACGGTGACGGCACGCAGGACGCGGTGTGCGAGGGCGGCGCACGGGTCAACGGATTCTTCGGGGCCGGGATCGTCAACGCGCTGCGCGCGGTCCAGTAACCGGCACGGTCCTCCGAGTCTTCCCGCACGGTCCGCACGTCCCTCGAACGAAGGAACTGGAGACCCCTATGACAGCCCCCCACCCGCGCTCCCGTCGCGCCGTGGCGATCCCGGTCGGGATGGCCATGGCGACGGCGTTCGCCTTTCTGCCGAACATCGACGCCGTCGCGGCCGACGCCACGCCCGTGGCTGCCACCGCCGCCGACGCGACATCGCTCAGCTATGTCGTCAATGTGCTCCCGGGACTCGGCCACGCCCGGTACCTGAAGAACGCCATCGCCGAGGCCGGCGGCACGATCGTGACGTCGTACGACCGGATCGGCGTGATCGTCGTCCACTCGGCGAACCCCGACTTCGCCAAGATCGTCCGCAAGGTGCCCGGAGTGCAGTCGGCCGGCAACACGCGCAACGCGCCGCTGCCCGCGCAGTCGACCACCGACATGGGCGCCCCGAAGGTGCTCTCCGCGGCGGAGGTCGCGAGCGCCACCGCCGACGCCACCGCCGCCCAGGACCCGCTGGAGCCGTTGCAGTGGGACCTGCCCGCCATCAAGGCGGACAAGGCGCACGAGAAGTCGCTCGGCAGTTCCAAGGTGACCGTCGCCGTGATCGACACCGGCGTCGACGACACCCACCCCGACATCGCGCCGAACTTCGACCGCGCGGCCTCCGTCAACTGCGTGACGGGCAAGCCCGACACGACCGACGGTGCCTGGCGGCCGACCACGGGCGAGAGCCCGCACGGCACGCACGTCGCCGGTGAGATCGCCGCCGCGAAGAACGGCGTGGGCGTCACGGGCGTCGCGCCGGGCGTCAAGGTGTCCGGCATCAAGGTGTCGACCACGGCCGGCTACTTCTACACGGAGGCCGTCGTCTGCGGCTTCGTGTGGGCGGCCGAGCACGGCGTGGACGTCACGAACAACAGCTATTACACGGACCCCTGGTACTTCAACTGCAAGAACGACCCGGACCAGAAGGCCCTGGTCGACGCCATCACGCGCGCCACGCAGTACGCGGAGCACAAGGGTGTCGTCAATGTCGCGGCGGCCGGCAACGAGAACTACGACCTCGCGGCCGACGAGATCACCGACCCGGTCTCCCCGAACGACGCGACGCCGTCGGACCGGGTCATCGACCCCTCCGAGTGCTACGACATCCCGACCCAGCTCCCGGGCGTCGTGACGGTCGCCTCGACGGGCGCCAAGGGCATCAAGTCGTCGTTCTCCAACCACGGTCTGGGCGTCATCGACATAGCCGCCCCGGGCGGCGACTCGACCCGCTACCAGACCCCGGCCCCGCCGGCCACGAGCGGTCTGATCCTCGGCCCGCTGCCCGGCGGTACGTGGGGCTACATGGCCGGTACGTCGATGGCGTCGCCGCATGTCGCGGGCGTGGCCGCCCTCATCAAGTCGACGCACCCGCACGCCTCCGCCCGCCTGGTGAAGGCGCTCCTGTACGCCGAGGCGGACGCCACGACGTGCACGGACCCGTACGACATCAACGGCGACGGCAAGGTCGACGCGGTGTGCGAGGGCCCGAAGAACTACAACGGCTTCTACGGCCACGGCACCGCGGACGCACTGGACGCGGTGACGAGGTAGCACTTCTGTCGGTGGGTCGGGCAGCGTCGAGCTGCCCGACCCACCGTATTGATCCAGTACACGCGGCATAGTGACCGTATGACTGTGTTGACCACGGAGTACACCTGGGCCGCGCTGGGCGGCGATCCCGCCGCCCCCGCCCGGGTCTCGACCGTCGCACGCACCGGAGTGCTCGCATCACGGCTGCCGGTACGGGAGTTGGCGCGGGCCTGTGTCGGCTCCTGCGCCCTGGCCGCCGCCGAACTGGGCGCCCTCCGGGCCGGGCTGCCGGAGCTGCCCGGGGTCCGCGTGGACGACGGCGCGGTCGCCACCGCCCTCGTCAGCGAGCGGCATCTGCTGGTCGAGGGACGCGCACCGGTCACCTTCGCGCCGCTGTCGCGTTTCTGGCGGACGGCGGACGGCTGGGTGCGCACGCACGCCAACTACCCGCACCACCGGGCACGTCTGCTCACGGCCCTGGACACGTCCGAGGACCCGGCGTCCGTCTCGGCCGCGTTCGCCGAACGCACCTCCGCGGAGGCCGAGAAGACCGTGTACGCGGCCGGCGGCCTCGCCGTCGCGCTGCGTACGGCGAAGGAGTGGGCCGCGCACGAGCAGGGCGCGGCGGTGGCAGCGCGCCCCCTGGTCGAGCGCGGGCGGCTCGACTCGGCACCCGCGCGCGTGCTCGCGCCGATCGGCACCGCTCCCCTGCTGCCCGCCGCCGGGATCCGCGTCCTGGACCTGACCCGGGTCATCGCGGGCCCCGTCGCCACCCGTACGCTCGCCCTGCTCGGCGCGGACGTCCTGCGCGTGGACGCGCCCCGACTGCCCGAACTCCCGGACCAGCACGCCGACACGGGCTTCGGGAAGCGGTCGGCGGTACTGGATCTGACGGCCGACCGGAGTGCCTTCGAGGAACTCCTCGCCGGTGCGGACGTCGTCGTCACCGGGTACCGGCCCGGCGCCCTGGACCGGTTCGGGCTCTCGCCGGAGGCGCTGGCCGAGCGCAGGCCCGGGGTGGTCGTGGCGCAGTTGTCGGCGTGGGGCGCGTACGGGCCCTGGGGTGAACGGCGGGGCTTCGACAGCCTGGTGCAGGTCGCCACCGGCATCGCGGCGATCGAGGGGTCGGCGGCGGAGCCGGGTGCGCTGCCCGCGCAGGCGCTCGACCACGGCACGGGGTACCTCCTGGCGGCCGGGGTGCTGCGGGCGCTGAGCGACCAGGTACGGGAGGGCGGCAGCCGGTTCGTACGGCTGGCGCTGGCCCGGACGGCGGGGTGGCTGATGAGCGGGGCGGCGCAGGGGCAGCAGACGCCGGTGAGCGGCTCCGCGTACGACGACGCGTACGACGGGCCGGAGGCATGGCTCGCCGAGCGGGACAGCGCGCTGGGGCGGCTGCGGTACGCGCTGCCGCCGGTCTCCTTCGCGGGCGGGCCGGTCGACTGGGCGCGACCTCCCGGGGTTTGGGGGAAAGACAGACCGCAGTGGGCGTTGTGAGATAAACACAGCGTGGGCCCTTGGGGAGGGGCGCCGGGGTGAGTCACCGGGCGACCGGAGACGTACCTACGGCTGGTGAGGATCTTGGGGTGGGCTTGATACGACCGACTGACGGGGCGTCCGACGAGGGCGGGCCCGCGAGAACGCCCGGTGCCGGGCAGCCTGGCAACGGACGACCTGGACCCGGGAGCCCCGATACCGGGCGCCCTGGTACCGGGCGGGCCGTCGCCGTGCTCGTGCTGGTGGCACTGGCCGCGCTGATACCGCTGCTCGGCCCGTCCGCCGCGCTGGACGGCACCGGTGAGGCCTCCGCGCCCGGCGTCCCCGGGATCGCCCTGCTGCGGACGGTGCTGTTCGCCGCGCTGTGCGTTCCGGTGGGCGAGCTGTTCGTGCGGCAGCTGGCCGGAAGGCTGCCCGGGGCGCCGCCGGAACGGGCGCGGAGTTGGGCGCCGTACGCGACCGGTGTCGGTTTCGTCGCCGCGCTGGGGCTCGCGTCGGTGGTGTCGACGGGCAACCTCGTGCCGCACAGCCTGGCCGCGATCGATGTGGGCGGACTGTACGAGTCCCGGGACGGCAAGCTCGCGCTGCTGGAGGTCAACGGGTTCGCGGCGGCGGGACTGTGCGCCCTCTCGGCCCGCCCGGTGATGCAGGTCTGGCCGTTGGCCGCCGTGGCCGTGGCGGAGGCGCTGCGGGCCCATCCGGCGCCGGAGCTGGATCCGCTGACCGGCTCGGTGCTGACGTTCGTGCACCTCACGTGCGCGGCGCTGTGGGTGGGCGGACTGCTGTACGTGCTGCGGACGTTGCCCCTCTGGGGGGCCGCGAGTGAGGCGCGCGTGGCGTTGTTGGGCCTCTACGCGCGCGTGGCGGCCGTTCTGCTCGCGCTGATCACCGCGACGGGCATCTGGAGCACGCTGCGCCGGATGCCGGCGGACACGGTCCTGGAGCAGCTGACGTCGACGGCGTACGGCCGCACGCTGCTCGCCAAGGTGATCGTCGTGGCCGCCGTCGCCGTCCTTGCCCTGTGGGCGCGGCTGCGGCTGAGCCGGGCGGCAGACCCGCTGACGGCCTGCTCCCCCGCGCGCGCGGAGGTCGTCGCGCTGGGGCTGGTGGTCACGGTGTCGGGGCTGCTCACCGCGCTGCCGGTGCCGATCCGCTGGACGTGAGGGGTGACCGCTCAGCGGTTCTCGCCGCCGTGAGTACACCGGCGGTCAGGAGCCATTGGGCCGCGAGGTACGTGAGCATGATCCAGAAGTCGGGGTTCGGGAGCTGGGGCAGGTCCGCGACGCCGATCGCGATGAGCGTGTCGGAGAGCAGGAAGAGCGCACCGCCCGCGCCGGTGAGAAGGCCGAGTGCGGTGGCTCGGTAGGCCATCGCGGTCAGCAGGAGGCTGTATCCGGCGACGGGGACGCGGAGTTCGGCGGGGAGGCCGGGCCAGAGGACGGCGAGGGTGACGGCCAGGGCGAGGGCACAGGCGCCCGCGAGGCCGTGGCGGGCTGCACGCGCGCGTGGGGTGCCGTTCGACATGCGGTCCTCGTTGCCGTACCTCCGGAAGAGGACGAGGTAGCACACGTGCCCGGCCGCGAAGGAAGCCATGCCCGCCAGGAACGCCGGGTCTGCGTCGGAGAGCAGCAGGACGTCGCCCGCCCAGCCGAGGAGGAGGGCGCCGGTGAGGAGTCGGGGAGCGCCGCGCAGCTGGGCGTGGGCGGCGAGGAGGGGCATCAGGAGGGGCTTGGCGAGGGCGTGGCCGGTGTCGGAGCCGGCGGCGAGGCAGATCAGGTCGGCGGCTGCGGCGAGGGCGAAGGCGGCCAGGAGAGCGCGGGCCGGACTCACGCGACGGCGGTCTCTTCGGCCTGCTGCTCCCGCCGCACGGACGCGGGCTGCCAGCCCGGCCCCCGGAACACCCGCCCGGCGCGCTCGCGCCAACTGCCCGCCGCCTTGATGTCCTTGACGATCGCGACGTACTCATGAGTGGCGACCTTGACCGGGTTGAACGTGTTGATGTTCTTCGTCAACCCGTAGACAGGCCGTTCGGTCTCCGCGACGAACGATCCGAAGAGCCGGTCCCAGACGATGAGGATGCCGCCGAAGTTGCGGTCCAGATAGCCGCCTTGGGAGGCGTGGTGGACGCGGTGGTGGGAGGGCGTGTTGAAGACGTACTCGAACCAGCGGGGCATGCGGTCGATCCGCTCGGTGTGGATCCAGAACTGGTACACGAGGTTCGCGGAGGAGCAGAAGGCGAGCGCGGCCGGGTGCACACCGAGGGCGACGAGGGGGACGTAGAACGGCCAGACGGTGAGCGTGGTCCAGGGCTGGCGCAGCGCGGTCGTGAGGTTGAACTTCCGGCTGGAGTGGTGGACCACGTGACACGCCCACAGGATGCGGATGACGTGGTGCCCGCGGTGCGACCAGTAGTAGAAAAAGTCCTGGCCGAGCAGCATCAGCGGGACGGTCCACCACAGCACCGGGACGCGGAGCGGGGTGAGTTCGTGGATCGCCGTGTAGACGGCGACGATCGGGATCTTCCAGAGGAAGTCGAAGGCCAGGCTCCCCAGTCCCATGCCGACACTGGTCGCGGCGTCCTTCGCCTCGTACCCGGCGGCGTCCTCATCGGGGTGTATTCGGACACTGATCATCTCGATGACGGTGAGCAGTACGAAGGCGGGTATCGACCAGGCCACGACATCGGGGAGGTTGGGCATGGCTGCACGTTAGGACGGCTCACGGGTGGCGCACAGCCGTTATTACTGACAAGTATTCAGTGCAGTACGCGCTTGCTTGTTGGTGGTCTCCACCAACCGGGCGGCCGACGGAGTGTCAGTCGCGGCCCGTATTCTCTGGGACCATGCTCGAAGACCTGACGCCGACGCCGTCCCCCGTACCGTGGCCGCCCGCATATCCCCAGGGATACGCGGTCGTTGACGTCGAGACCACCGGTCTGTCCCGGGACGACCGGATAATCTCCGCAGCCGTCTACCGGCTCGACGCGCGCGGTGAGGTCGAGGACCACTGGTACACGACCGTCAACCCGGAGCGGGACCCCGGGCCGGTGTGGATCCACGGGTTGACGAGTGACGTGCTGGAGGGAGCGCCCCTCTTCGTCGAGATCGCCGAGGAGTTCGCGTCCCGGCTCGCCGACCGTGTGCTCGTCGCGCACAACGCGGTCTTCGACTGGTCGATGATCGCCCGGGAGTACGCGCGCGCGGAGCGCGAGGCTCCGGTGCGTCAGCGGCTGTGCACGATCGCGCTCTCCAAGGAGCTGGGGCTGCCGCTGCCCAACCACAAGCTGGAGACGCTGGCCGCGCACTACGGGGTCGTCCAGCAGCGCGCCCACCACGCCCTGGACGACGCGCGCGTGCTCGCCGAGGCGTTCCGGCCCAGTCTGCACGCGGCTGCCCGGGGCGGCGTACGGCTGCCGCTGCTGGAGTGCCGGCCACTGACGGAGTGGTCGGCCTCCACGGCCGGTGCCGCGCGGCCCCAGATCGGACGGCAGGCCTCCGGGGGCTACGGCGGCTACCAGCCGACCAGTTGGCGGCCGTCCCGCAAGCGGCCCGCGTGTCCGTACCCCAATCCGGGGCGCTACGAGGACGGCAGGCCGCTGAAGCAGGGCATGCGGGTGGCGTTCTCCGGGGACACCTCGGTCGAGCGGGACCTGCTGGAGGACCGGGCAGTCGAGGCGGGCCTGCATGTCGCGACGAGCCTGTCCCGGCTGACCAGCCTGCTCGTCACCAACGACCCCGACTCCATGACCTCGAAGGTGGTCAAGGCCCGGCAGTACGGCACCCCGGTCGTCGACGAGGCGGCCTTCGGTCAGCTGCTGCGGGATGTGGAACCGGCGGCGGAGGGATGACCGTACGGACGGGTGATTGGCGCCCGACTCGCCCGGCACGGTCTCGCTCGGGCGCCACCGACGGCCCACCCTGTGGCGCATGGCGACCTGTGAAGTCTGCGGCAACAGTTACGGCATGACCTTCGAGGTGCACGCGCAGGGTGCGGTGCACGTCTTCGACTGCTTCTCCTGCGCGATCCACCGCATGGCACCCATCTGCGAGCACTGCCGTGTCCAGATCATCGGGCAGGGCGTGGAGGCCGACGGCCACTGGTACTGCGGGGCGCACTGCGCCCGCGCGGAGGGAAGGGTGGGGATCATCGACAAAGTCTGAGCCGAGTCCGTACCCCCCTCGATGCACCCCACGGGCGAGTTGTACCGTCAGTGGGGTGTACCGCTTCCTCTTGTCCCGGCAGTGGGTGATCCTCACGCTGGTCGCCCTCCTCCTCATCCCCACGATGATCAGGCTGGGCATCTGGCAGATGCACCGCTACGAAGAGCGCACCGCCCGCAACCAGCTGGTCGCCGACGCGCTGTCCGCCGACCCGGTGGCCGTGGAGAAGCTGACCTCCCCCGGACACACCGTCACCACCGGCGAGCGGTACCACTCGGTGAGCGCGAAAGGCCGGTTCGACACCGACGACGAGGTCGTCGTCCGGCGCCGCACCAACTCCGACGACGAGGTCGGCTACCACGTCCTGACCCCCTTCGTCCTCGACGACGGCAAGGTCCTGCTGGTCAACCGGGGCTGGATCCCCGCGGACGGCCCGAGCCAGACCGCGTTCCCCAGCATCCCGGCGCCCCCGAAGGGCGAGATCACCGTCACCGGACGGCTGATGCCCGCCGAGACGACCAAGGCGAGCGGCATCAAGGACCTCAAGGGCCTGCCGGACCGCCAGATCATGCTGATCAACAGCGAGCAGGAGGCCCGGCGCCTGGGCGCCGAGGTGCTCGGCGGCTACATCGTGCTGACGACACCCGAGCCGAAGGGCGACACGCCCGAACTGCTCGGCAAGCCGGGCAACGAGAACGCCGCGCTGAACTACGCCTACGCCATCCAGTGGTGGCTGTTCTCCGCCGCCGTCCCCCTGGGCTGGGTGATCCTGGTGCGCCGGGAACGCCGGGACCTGACGGAGGCCGCGGCCGAGTCGGCGGCGCGTGAGGCACAGGAGTCGCCGGACGGCGAGCCCGCCGCCGTGTGACGTAATCGAGGGCTCTCGGCGAGGGACGGGGCCTTCACGCCCGAATGCGCATGCCCTGTGCAGGGAACCCGCCCGACGTGCACCCTCACCGGAACCACCGCGATCCCCACATCCCTCGCATCGAGGACTACGCCCTCGTCGGCGACCACCAGACCGCCGCGCTCGTCGGCATGGACGGCAGCGTCGACTGGCTCTGTCTGCCCCGCTTCGACTCGGGCGCCTGTTTCGCCGCACTGCTCGGCGACGAACGCAACGGACACTGGCGGATCGCCCCCGAGGGCGCCGACCGGTGCGTCCGGCGCGCCTATCGGCCGGGCACCCTCGTCCTCGACACCGAATGGGAGACCGACGAGGGCGCGGTCCGCGTCACCGACCTGATGCCGCAGCGCGACGTCGCCCCCGATCTCGTACGGATCGTCGAGGGCGTACGCGGCGAGGTGACCGTCCGCTCCACACTGCGGCTGCGCTTCGACTACGGGTCGATCGTGCCGTGGATGCGCCGGAAGGACGGGCACCGGGTGGCCGTCGCCGGGCCGGACGCGGTGTGGCTGCGCACCGAGGAAGGGGTGCGCACCTGGGGGCGGGACTTCACCACGTACTCGGAGTTCACGGTCTCGGAGGGCGAGCGGGTCGCGTTCGTGCTGACCTGGCATCCCTCGCACGAGGAGCATCCGCCGTTCGTCGACCCGTACGAGGCACTGGACACGGCCGTCGCCGACTGGGAGGCCTGGTCGGCACGGTGTACGTACGACGGGCCGCACCGGGACGCCGTCGTACGCTCGCTGATCACCTTGAAGGCGCTGACGTACGCGCCGACCGGCGGCATCGTCGCCGCCCCCACCACCTCGCTCCCCGAGGAGCTGGGCGGCGTACGCAACTGGGACTACCGCTACTGCTGGCTGCGGGACTCCACGCTCACCCTGAACGCGCTGCTGTCGGTGGGCTATCACGAGGAGGCCGAGTGCTGGCGCGACTGGCTGCTGCGCGCGGTCGCGGGCGACCCGGCGGACCTCCAGATCATGTACGGGCTCGCCGGTGAGCGCAGGCTGCCCGAGTTCGAGCTGGGCTGGCTGCCCGGGTTCGGCGGCTCGGCCCCGGTACGGATCGGCAACGCGGCCGTACGCCAGCTCCAGCTCGACGTGTACGGCGAGGTCATCGACTCGCTGGCGCTGGCCCGGCGTTCGGGGCTGCCGTCCAAGCCGCACATGTGGCGGGTGCAGGTCGCGCTCATGGAGTTCCTGCGGAAGACCTGGCGGCAGCCCGACGAGGGGCTGTGGGAGGTGCGCGGGCCGCGCCGGCACTTCGTGCACTCGAAGGTGATGGCGTGGGTGGCCGCCGACCGCGCGGTGCGTCAGCTCGAACTCAACCCGAAGCTCACCGACGGCGACATCGACGGCTGGCGGGCCATGCGCGACGAGGTCCACCAGGAGGTGTGCGAACGCGGGTACGACCCGGAGCGCAACACGTTCACCCAGTTCTACGGCTCCCGCGAACTCGACGCCGCCGTCCTGCTCCTGCCCCGCGTCGGCTTCCTGCCGCCGGACGACCCGAGGATCGTCGGGACCGTCGACGCCGTCCGCGACGAGCTGGGGCACAGCGGATTCGTACGCCGCTACAGCACGGAAGGTCCCGTGGTCGACGGGCTGCCCGGTGACGAGGGTGTCTTCCTGGCCTGCTCGTTCTGGCTGGCGGACGCGCTGCACATGATCGGCCGTACGGAGGAGGCACGTTCTCTGTTCGAACGGTTGGTCGGCCTCACCAACGACGTGGGGCTGCTCGCGGAGGAGTACGACCCGGTCGCCGGCCGGCAGCTCGGCAACTTCCCGCAGGCGTTCAGCCACATCGGCCTCGTCAACACGGCCCTCGCCCTGTACGGCGGGGACCGGGCAGGATAGGGACCATGGATCTTGGACTGAAGGACCGGGTGTACGTCGTCACCGGAGCCACCCGTGGACTGGGCAACGCCGCCGCGCGCGAGCTGGTCGCCGACGGCGCGAAGGTGGTCATCACCGGGCGGGACGAGAAGACGGTCACGGAGGCGGCGGCTGCGCTGGGCCCCGGCGTGGTGGGGGTCGCCGCCGACAACTCCGACCCGGAGGTCGCGGAGCGGCTCGTCGCGGTGGCCCGTGAGCACTTCGGGCGGTTCGACGGCATTCTCGTCAGCGTGGGCGGGCCTCCGCCCGGATTCGTCGCCGACAGCACGGACGAGCAGTGGGTGGCCGCGTTCGAGTCCGTGTTCCTGGGCGCGGTGCGGCTCGCTCGCGCGGCGGTGGCGGAGTTGGAGGCGGGTGGGGTCGTGGGGTTCGTGCTGTCGGGGTCGGTGCACGAGCCGATTCCCGGGCTGACCATCTCCAATGGGCTGCGGCCCGGGCTTGCGGGGTTCGCGAAGTCGCTCGCGGACGAGGTGGGGCCTCGGGGGATTCGGGTGGTGGGGTTGCTGCCGGCGCGGATCGATACGGATCGCGTGCGCGAGCTGGACGGGTTGTCGGCTGACCCCGAGGCGACTCGGGTCGCCAATGAGTCGCGGATTCCCTTGCGGCGGTATGGGAGGCCGGAGGAGTTCGGGCGTGCCGCCGCGTTTTTGCTCTCGCCTGCGGCGAGCTATTTGACTGGGGTCATGGTGCCTGTCGACGGGGGTATGCGGCACGGGTTTTGAGCGCCGTTGTTGACTGCGGGTGCGTGGGGGCTGGTCGCGCAGTTCCTCGCGCCCCTAGGGAATTCCCGCGTCCCCTGATTGCTAGTTGACCCTCTCCGCGCGGTGCTTCACCGCCCGCAGATCCACCTCTGTGGGGAGTGACTTGAGGCCTGCCGAGTCTCGGGCGTTTGTCAGAGCCTCGGCTGTGAGGCGGACCACCGCGTCGCCTGGGGACGCGTGGGGCTGGAGGAGGAGTTGGACTCGGGCCCCGGGGGACGTGCGGCGGCCCGTCAGGGTCACCTGGGCGCGTTCCACGCCCTCCAGGCGGGCCGCCTCCCCCGCCACCGCGCTCTCCATGGCGCGGCCTCGCAGGAGGGCGCCCTCGCCGTCGCCCGTGTCGACCAGGACCTCGTTCAGGCGGCGTCGGCGCAGGACCGCGGCCAGCCACCACAGGGACAGCAGGACCAACGCGGCCAGGATCGCGAGTACCGTCGGCCACCACCAGCCGGCGTCCCGGTAGTGGGTGCGTTCCGCGGTGCTCAGCAGGACGTCCTTCTTGTCGTCGTGGATCCACCAGGTCGGCCAGCTGCCGCCGAGGCCGATCGCGAGGACCGAGCCGCCGGTCACCATCAGGGCCAGGCCCGCCAGCCCCAGCAGGACTCGGTTGACGATGCGCTGCATCCGTCCTCACCCCTTCTTCCGGCCGGGGCGGCCGACATGCACCGACAGGGCGGGCGGCCGGGACAGGCCGAGGCCCCTGATCGCGTCGGCGAGCACGTCGTCCAGATCGGCCCGTACGTCGTCGAGCTCGCGGAAGTGGGAGACCGCGCGGACGTCGGCTTTCGTGCGGGTCATCCGGACCTGGACCGACTGCACGCCGGACACCTCCATGGCCCGGTCGCGCAGCACCATCGCGGCGGCGGCCCGGTGCAGGCCGGCCCGGACGTCCACGTGGGTGCGCCGCATCGGCAGGACACCGCGCAGGCCCGGCGTGACGGCGAGGATCAGCAGCCAGGCGCCGAGGGCGACGGCGATCCCGGCGCCGACCAGGACCCAGGTGTCGTCGAGGGGGCGTTCCGCGAGCTGCCTGGCCAGCGATTTCCGCCAGCTCATGGCCGGGCGGTCGGCCCGTACCGCGGTGATGTCGTAGAGGAACGCGCCCGCGCCGACGAGCAGGAGCAGTGCGAGGACTGTCGCGGGGACTCTGCGCGCCGACCAGAAGCGGCCGTTCCTGTCCTCCCCGTCGGCGAGGGTGGGCAGGGGGTCGTAGGCGGCGGCGGACGAGGACTGGCCCAGTCCGGTGGTGTCGGCCGCCGGGTCGCTCTCTTTCTCCAGTACCGGCAGTCGCTGGGTGCTGTCCGAGCCGTCGGAGCCCTGGGGCTCGCTCATCGCGTCCTCCCCTGTGCCTTCCCCGGTGTCACGCCGTGTGTCTGTGCCAGGTGCAGCCGCTCGATCTCGACGGCGACCTCCGGCACCTCCATTCCCGCCAATGCCTCTACCCGCGAAGCGACCCGACGACGCACCGTCGCGCACTGGTCACCGATGTCGGAGGGGTACGGGAGTTCGAGGCTCACGCGGACGCGGGCCCTGTCGTGGTGGACCACGACCGTGGCGTGCGGCGGTACCGCGTCCGGGGGCAGCCCGGCCAGTGCCTCACGGGCCGCCTGTGTGGCGATCTTCGCGACGACCCGGTCGGCGATCCGGGTGGCGCCGCGTTCGCCCGGCGGCACCGCCATCGTGGCCGTACCGGGCGTACGTGGCTGCCCGGGCTGCTCCTCGGTCACAGGACCTCACCGCCGTTTGTCGTTACGGGTGCGGAAGAAGTCGCCGAGGTCCAGGTCGCCCTCCAGGAACCGGCCGACGACGAAGCCGAGGGCGCCCAGGGCGGCCACCAGCAGAAACGCGCCGAAGCCGCCGAAGTATCCGGCGAATCCCAGCGCCATTCCGGCGATCATGCCGATGACGGCGATGCTCATGCTGCCTGCCTTCCCGGTTCCTTCCCGGTCCTTTTGCCGATGCCCCGAATCCGTCATTGCAGACGGAGCTCGGACTCTTCTTCCTCTTCCTCTGGCAGCTTCACGTCGGTCACCGCGATGTTGACCTCGACGACTTCGAGGCCGGTCATGCGCTCGACGGCCGCGATGACGTTCTCGCGTACGGCCCGGGCGACATCGCCGATCGAGACGCCGTACTCGACGACGATCTCCAGGTCGAGGGCGGTCTGCACCTCGCCGACCTCGGCCTTCACTCCTCGGGTGACGGATTTCGAGCCGCCGCCGGGCACCCGGTCGCGGACCGCGCCGAAGGTCCGGGAGAAGCCGCTGCCCATGGCGTGCACGCCGAGGACGTCCCGGGCGGCGAGCCCGGCGATCTTCTCGACGACTCCGTCGGCGATCGTGGTGCGTCCCCGGTCGGCGGGGTCGCCGCCGCCGCGTTTGGTGACGTTCGTCTTACGGAGCTGGGTGGGCGTCGGGCCGTCGCCCTCGCTCCCGGGCTGCTCCGGCCGTTTCCGTGGGGTCGTGTCGGTCATAGCCGTACATCCCTTTCGGTCGTCCTCCACCATCCACAGTAGGCGGGGTCCGACGGACGCGCGCCGGGGATGCGGCAGGCAGGCGACGCGTGCGGGGGCGCGGGCCGAAGGGGCGGGTCCGGGCAGTGCTCCGGCGCCGGTCACATTCCCTTGAGGCCGTGGGCCGTCGCGACCGCCACCACCAGTGAGCCGGGTTCGATCGCTCCGGAGACGCGGGCGTCGGCGACCGCCACCAGGGCCGCCGCGCTGCTCGGTTCGAGTGGCAGTCCTGTGCGCCACAGCCGGTGGGTCTCGGCGGTCACCGTGTCGTCGTCCACCACCTGCGCCCGCCCGCCGGAACGCCGTACGGCCTCCACCGCCTGGAGCGCCACGGAGTTGCCCCCGAGGGACGGCATCACGGCGGTCGCGCCCGGGAAGTCGCCGTGCGGATCGGCGCCGTCGAGGACGGCCGACACCCTCGGGTACGGCTCGACCAGGCACAGCCGGGGCACCGGACGCTCCCCGCACACCTCGCGGAAGCCCAGATACATGCCCCAGGCCAGATCCCCGCGCGAGGTCGGGACGACCACCCAGTCCGGCCAGGCGCCCGCGAGATCGGTGAGGATCTCGGCGGCGAGCGTCTTGTAGCCCTCGATGCCGAACGCGCTGCTGCCGACCGGCGGCAGCTGGAAGTTGGTGACCGGCAGCACGGTAGGCGAGCCCACGTGCGCGGCGAGATGCCGCCACCGTGCCGCCGCCCGGGGGAAGGAGACGACATGGGCGCCGAGGTCACGCATCAGCGTGGCGACGCGCTCGGGGATGTCGTCCGTGACGGCGATCTCGCAGCCGAGCCCGGCGCGTCCGCAGTAGGCGGCCAGGGACACGCCCGCGTTGCCGGAGGAGGCCGCGGCGACGGCCCGGTAGCCGGCGTGCAGGGCGCGGGCGACGGCGAGCGCGCTGAAGCGGTCCTTGTGCGAGCCGGTCGGGTTGGCGCCCTCCCACTTGAGCCGCAGATCGACGTCCAGGTCGTTGTCGGCGCGCAGCAGCGGGGTCCGGCCCTCACCGAGGGTGAAGGGCACGGTGTACGGCAGTTGTACGCCGGACGCGCCCTTGGCGGGTTCGTACACGCACGCCACGTTGGCGGGAGTACCGCCCGCGAGACAGGCCGGGCAGCCGCGCGGGAGGTCCGCCACGCGGTGGCGGGCGCCGCAGCGGAGGCAGACGAGGGAGCGCAGGGCGGGGTTCTGGGCGACGGTCACCGTGCCGACGGTAGTGCGGTACAGCCATCTCGCGGGCCGCTTCCACGGCCAGGGCACGGCGAGCGCGGGCGACACCCCGCTGCCGCGGACACGCGGGTGAGGAGCCACCGCCGACGGGCAGAACCCCTCCCCTCACCCGCGCGCGGGAGGACAGTCGACCCTGGTTGTGGGGGCCGATGCGCCGAGCCTCCCCTCACCCGCGCGCGGGTGAGGGGTTCGACCGGCGTCCTCGGCACCGGCGACATGTCCCACCCCCCACCCGCGCGCGGGCCGAAGGCTCAGCAGCGCGGATGCCGCGGCGGCCCGGTGATGGCCCTCACCTGCGCGCGTGCCGGAGGCTCAGTCGCCGACGCCTGCCAGGTCGCGCAGCCGGCGTGCCTGGGCGGCGCGCTCGGCGGTGCGCTGTTCGTCGTACATCCGGCCCTGGACGCCGCGCAGCAGCGCCTTCGTCTCGATGAGGGCGTCGCGGGGTGCGGCGAGCAGCGCGGTCGACAGATCGCGTACGGCGTCGTCGAGCCGCTCGGCCGGTACGGCGATGTTGGCGAGGCCCGTGTTCACGGCCTCCTCGGCCGCGACGAAGCGGCCGGTCGCGCAGATCTCCAGGGCGCGGGCGTAGCCGACCAGGCCGACGAGCGGATGGGTGCCCGTCAGGTCGGGGACCAGGCCCAGGCTGGTCTCGCGCATGGCGAACTGCACGTCGTCGGCGACGACGCGCAGGTCACAGGCGAGCGCGAGTTGGAAGCCCGCGCCGACGGCATGCCCCTGCACGACGGCGATGGACACGAGGTCGCTCCGCCGCCACCAGGTGAAACCCTCCTGGTACTCGGCGATGGTGCCGTCGAGCGTGGCGTCGTCGCTGCGCGCCAGATCGATGAACGACGGCTCGCCGTCGAACCCCTCGGGCGTGAACGCCTGTCGGTCGAGTCCGGCCGAGAACGACTTGCCCTCGGCACGCAGCACGACGACGCGCACGGTGCCCGGCAGTGACCGCCCGGCCTCCGCCAACGCCCGCCACAGAGCAGGACTTTGGGCGTTGCGCTTGGCCGGGTTGGTCAGCGTCACCGTGGCGATCGAGTCGTCGACGGTGAGCCGGACGCCGTCCTTGTCGAGTACGGGACCGAGGGGGTCCTTTTCGGGCGAAGCCATGGGGGCGCCTCCGATGTGTGCGGTCAGCAGAGCCGAGTAGAGCTAAGTGACTGCACAGTAACCACCCGGCCGGTCAGCCGACCGACCGGGTGGCCACCATCGAAGCCGACGAGTCGCCGGGGTCAGGCCGAAGCGGCCTTCTTGCCCCTGGTCGCCCCGCCCCGCCCACGGAGCGTGACGCCCGACTCGCTGAGCATCCGGTGTACGAAGCCATACGAGCGACCGGTTTCCTCGGCCAGCGCTCGAATGCTCGCACCGGAGTCGTACTTCTTCTTCAGGTCTGCCGCGAGCTTGTCGCGCGCGGCGCCGGTTACCCGGCTGCCCTTCTTCAGAGTCTCGGCCACCCGTGCCTCCTCATGGGAAGTGCGCTCTGGTTCCTCTCATGATCACCCCTCGAGCGCCTCATGGCCACCCATTCGGCAAGGTCCGTGAGGCAAGGTTTTGACGACAGGAGCGCATCCCCACAAGCGGAATTAGTAATTCCGGAGCGCGTTGTCCGTACGGCCGAACGAGTTGTTTCGCGAATTGCCTGGTCAGGAACGTGCGACGGCCGGGCCCTTGCCGATGAAGGGCCCGGCCGTGAAATGGATGTAGGACACACCTCGGTATGAGGAGATCTCACACAGATGATGGATCACGGATCGGCCGAATGATCCAGATGGAGTGGATCAGCGATTCGATCACATGACCGTGCCCGTCAGGCGAGGGCCACCAGGTCCGCGTAGTCGGCTCCCCAGAGGTCCTCGACACCGTCCGGGAGCAGGATGATCCGCTCCGGCTGGAGGGCCTCGACGGCGCCCTCGTCGTGGGTGACGAGGACGACGGCGCCCTTGTACGTGCGCAGCGCGCCGAGGATCTCCTCGCGGCTGGCCGGGTCGAGGTTGTTCGTCGGCTCGTCGAGGAGCAGCACGTTCGCGGAGGAGACCACGAGGGTCGCGAGCGCGAGGCGGGTCTTCTCGCCGCCGGAGAGGACGCCGGCGGGCTTGTCGACGTCGTCGCCGGAGAACAGGAACGAGCCGAGCGTCTTGCGGACCTCGACCAGGTCCAGGTCGGGGTTGGCGGAGCGCATGTTCTCCAGGACCGTGCGCTCGGGGTCGAGGGTCTCGTGCTCCTGCGCGTAGTAGCCGAGCTTGAGGCCGTGGCCCTCGATGACCTCGCCGGTGTCGGGCTTCTCGGCGCCGCCGAGGAGCCGCAGGAGGGTCGTCTTGCCGGCGCCGTTCAGGCCGAGGATGACGACCCTGGAGCCCTTGTCGATGGCCAGGTCGACGTCGGTGAAGATCTCCAGTGAGCCGTACGACTTCGACAGGCCCTCCGCCATGAGCGGGGTCTTGCCGCAGGGCGAGGGCTCCGGGAAGCGCAGTTTGGCGACCTTGTCGGAGACCCGGACCGCGTCGAGCCCGGCGAGCAGCCGGTCGGCCCGCTTGGCCATGTTCTGCGCGGCGACCGTCTTGGTGGCCTTGGCGCGCATCTTGTCGGCCTGCGAGTGCAGGGCGGCGGCCTTCTTCTCGGCGTTCTGCCGCTCGCGCTTGCGGCGCTTCTCGTCGGCCTCGCGCTGCTGCTGGTAGAGCTTCCAGCCCATGTTGTAGACGTCGATCTGGGAGCGGTTGGCGTCCAGATAGAACACCTTGTTCACGACCGTCTCGACGAGGTCGGCGTCGTGGGAGATCACGATGAAGCCGCCGCGGTACGTCTTCAGGTAGTCGCGCAGCCAGACGATCGAGTCGGCGTCGAGGTGGTTCGTGGGCTCGTCGAGCAGAAGCGTGTCCGCGTCGGAGAACAGGATGCGGGCCAGCTCGATACGGCGGCGCTGACCGCCGGAGAGCGTATGGAGCGGCTGGCCGAGCACGCGGTCGGGCAGGCTCAGCGCGGCGGCGATGGTGGCGGCCTCGGCCTCGGCGGAGTATCCGCCCTTGGTGAGGAACTCCGTCTCCTGGCGCTCGTACTGCCTGAGGGCCTTCTCGCGGGTGGCGCCGCTGCCGTTGGCGATGCGCTGCTCGTTCTCCCGCATCTTGCGGATCAGGACGTCCAGGCCGCGGGCGGAGAGGATGCGGTCGCTGGCGAGCACGTCCAGGTCGCCGGTGCGGGGGTCCTGCGGGAGGTAGCCGACCTCGCCGGAGCGGGTGACGGTGCCGCCGGCGGGCTGTCCCTCGCCGGCCAGGACCTTGGTGAGGGTGGTCTTGCCGGCGCCGTTGCGGCCGACCAGGCCGATGCGGTCGCCCTTGGCGACACGGAAGGTGGCGGACTCGATGAGGACACGGGCGCCGGCGCGCAGCTCGATACCGGAGGCGGAGATCACGGACAGACTCCAGGGCAGGGTTGTTGGCGGGGTGGACGGCTGAGGGCGTTCCCGCCGTCTAATGCGCGAGGAGACAGGCCATGGGGGCCAGTCTAACGGGGTCGTGCAAGCACTTTTCCTGCGTTCTGGTGTTCGAGCCGGGAGCGATCTTCCCCGTGGGCTTCCCGACGGGGCGTTGTCAGTGGTCGGTGCCAGACTGGGCGCAGACGATTTTTCCGGTTTCCGGCTTCCCGGTCTCCGGTTCCGGTGCGAGGGAGTGATGGGCATGGCAGGCGCGGGCGGCGGGCGTCCCAGCATCTATCCGACGCTGGTGTACGCGGACGCGAAGGCGGCGATCAAGCAGCTCACGGAGGCCTTCGGCTTCACCGAGGCGTCGGTGTACGAGGGGGAGGACGGCAAGGTGCTGCACGCCGAGCTGGTGCAGGGCAACGGCGCGGTGATGCTCGGCTCGAAGGGCACCGGCAGTGTCTTCGACACGGCGATGAAGGGCGCGGGCCCGTGCGGGGTGTACGTCGTCGTGGACGACGTCGACGCACACCACCAGCAGGCCGTGGAGCACGGCGCGGAGATCCTGATGCCCCCGACGGACCAGGACTACGGCTCGCGCGACTACATGGCCCGCGACACCGAGGGCAACATCTGGAGCTTCGGGACGTACGCGCCCGAGATACAGGCCTGATCCCGTCCCTTCCCGAGGCCGCCGGGCGGTAGGGCTGAGCGGCCTCGTGGAAGCCCGGTGCACCACCGCGGCCCGCGAGAGGGCGGGCGGCCGTGGCGTGCGTGGCTCCACCGGAGGGCGCGGCCGGGCTGTACCGGCCCGCGGCAAGCCGAACCGCACAGCCGGCGGAGCCTTCAGCCTCCCGTGTGCACCTGGAAGGCGGCCCGGCGTACGGCCTTGGCGAGGGCCGGGTCGGGGTGGGCGGCGGCCAGGGCGACCAGGACCTGGACGGTGCGGGGGTGGCCGACCGCGCGGACCTCGTCGAGGAGCGCGGGGATGGTGGGCTGCACCGCGGACTCCAGGTGCCGTACGAGCAGCGGTGCCTCTCCGTGGTCGGCGACGGCCGCGGCGGTGTCGACCCACATCCAGGTGGCCTCCTCGCGGGTGAGCACCTCGTGGGCGTCCTCCGGGTCGATCCCGTCGTGCTCGGCCAGCCACAGCAGGGCGTAAGGCCGCAGCGGGGTCTTCTCCGCGACGGCACGCACATCCGGCTCGGCGGGGCCGCCGACCACGCGGAGCGCCTCGAAGGCGAGACCGCGCAGCAGGGCGTCCTCGCCCCGGGCGGCGTCGAGGAGTTCGGCGACGGCGCTGCCGACGGGGCGGGCGGCGAGCCAGGCGCGGTACTCGGCGCGGGCCGCGTTGGGGCGCAGCTGGGAGCAGCCGCGCAGCATGTCCTCGGCGTTCTGCTCGATGTTGCCGGCCGGGCTCTGCGCGGCGACGCAGATCTGCTCCAGCTTGACCCACACCGCCCAGCTGCCGAGCGGGGTCAGCGTGGCATGGCCGTCGCCGTAGGTGAGGGCGCCGACGGAGGCCAGGGCGTGCAGCGCCCAGTCGAGGAGGGGGGCGAGCGGGGTGTCGACGGCGCCGGCCTCCGGCTGCTGCGGCAGCGGCTCGGGCTGGGGGCCGTACGGGATCTCGCAGCGCTCGGTGCGCAGTTCCGTGACCCGCTGCTCCAGTAGGTCGAGGAGCTGCTCCATGGGGACGGGCCCTGCGGACAGCTGGAGGAAGGAGAGCACCTGGGGCATCGCGGAGACGACCTCGGCGACGGCGGCGGGCTCGTGGTCGGCGGCCTCCGGGTGGGCCAGCGACCAGGCGTCGAAGAGGGCGACCCAGCCGCGCAGTACGGCGCTGTCGTCACGGTTCCAGGCACGCAGTCGCCAGCCGGGGCGCGCGGTGTCGCCGTGCACCTCGACGAGGCCGGCGAGCCGGGCGGTGTCCCAGTCGTGGCGGACCTGATCCGGGGTCAACCCCAGTTCGGCGGCGGCCCGTTCGGCGGTGGCGTCGGACAGGGTGCCCCTGCCGTCGGAGGCCTCGCCGTCATGGCCGGGCCGCAGGGCGGGGTCGGCCCAGCGGGCGACGCGGGCCGCGCCGGCCAGACCGGAACGAGCCATTCGGGCCAGTTCCGACGGCGCCGGTGTGCCCTCGGGCGGACGTGGTGCGGGGCGGCGCGAGCGCCGCTGGTTCATCGCTCGTGGGGCGGCGGCCAGGGGTCGCGGGCGGACGAGTCGAAGCCTGGAGTCGCGCGGGATACGGGACGTCACGGGTGCAGTCTTCCGGTTGACGGTCCGAAAACCCAAACGGAATGTCACGGCGGGCCACAGGGCTGGCCAAGGGAGGGGGTTCGGGCAGGGGCCGAGGGGGGTGTTCAAGCCAGTGGTCCGGCATTAAACGGAAGGAGGTCCGCGATCGGGCGGCGCATGGGCGAGGCGCTGCGGACCAGGTGTTTTCGCGAGCGGACGACGGTCGGAGCCACCCTCCACCTCGGCAACCGGATCGCCCGCTCGGGCCGCGTCGGCTACATCAGCGGGGTGAGAAAACGGCGCAGGGCTTCCTCGTACGTCGCCGGGTCCGCGTTCCACATCGCGCCGTGCGGGGCGTGCTGGACCGGGTGCAGGGTGATCAGGTCGGGGCGGCGGGCCGCGAGGCGCCGGGAGGGGGTCCAGGGGGCGATCGTGTCGGCGGGGCCGTGCAGGATCAGGGTCGGGACGGTGAGCCGGGCGGGGTCGGCGGCCTCGGCGGCGGGTCCATAAGGGCCACCGTGCAGCCCGGTCCGGCCCTGGGCGGCGCGCACCGCCAGGGGCAGCAGCGCGCCCGGGGTGCGGCGGGCCGTGGCGAGGGCGCGCAGGGTGGTCTCCCAGCTGAGCACCGGCGAGTCCAGGACCAGCCCGGAGACCCGGTCGCGCAGCGCGGAGTGGGCGGCGGCGCGCAGGGCCATGGTGGCGCCGGTGGACCAGCCGTACAGGACGACGTGCTCGGCGCCGTGGCTCAGGGCGTGCCGCATGGCCGCGTCGAGGTCGCGCCACTCGGTCTCGCCGAGGTGGCCCAGGCCGTCCTGGGGCCGGGGAGCGCCCGGGTCGCCCCGGTAGGCGAGGTCGATGACCGGGAAGCGCTGGCGGTGCAGGAACGGCAGGACGTTCAGGGGGTGCTCGCGGGTGGCGCCGAGACCGTGCACGGTGATCACCCAGGTGGTGCGCACCCCGGGTACGAACCACGCGGGCAGGGCGCCGAGTTCGCCGGGGATCTCGATGTCGTGGTGGTCGAGTCCGAGGGCGGTGCCGGGGTCGCCGACGTGCACGTTCGGGGTGAGCCAGACCTTGTCGCGGGGTTCCAGGGAGCCGTGGGAGACCCGTTCGAGGCGGCGTACGACGGTGTCGGCGGAGTGGGCCGCGTGGTTCAGGACGGCGCCGACGACCGCGTGGGAGCCGTCGCCGGCGAGGCCGTAGGTGCCGGGGCGCTGGGAGGCCAGGGCGCGGGTGAGGGTGACGCGGCCGGCCGCGGTGGAGTGCACGGTGAGCCGGGGTTCGGTGGGCAGGGGTTTGCCCGGCGGCGCCTTGAGCGCGGCGTCGCTGGCGTAGCGGCCTGCGGCGACGCTGGCGGCGCCGGCCGCCAGGGCTGCGGTGACGGCAGCGGCCGTCGCGGTGACTGGGCGCACGGGTCCAGTCTCGGGGTGGAGCCCTCCGGGGGCCAGCGGGAGGACGGGGCGGGTGGAGGCGCGTGGGCGGTTTCTTCGCCCCCGCCGCCCCTACCCGTCCCATCCCGTTCCTGGGGGCTGCGCCCCCAGCCCCCCCTTGTCGCGCTGAACGCGCTCGTCCTCAAACGCCGGACGGGCTGAAAGATCAAGCGCCGGACGGCCGCGAGGGCTGTCCGTACCCCCTGAGCCGCTTCCCCGCCTCGTTCACCTGGGTCTCCGTCAGGAGGGTCGGGGAGAGGCCGGGCAGGGCGGAGGCCGTCAGCCAGACGCGGCACATCCACTCCAGTTGGGCGGTGCGGTCGTACGCCTGGTCGAGGGTGTCGCCGTACGCGACCGTGCCGTGGTTCTGGAGGAGGCAGGCGGTGCGGTCGGTCAGGGCCTGGAGCGTGTTCTCGGCCAACTCTTCGGTGCCGTAGGTCGCATACGGGGCGACTCGGACGGGGCCGCCGAGATCGGCCGCCATGTAGTGGATCAGCGGCACCTCTCGGACGAGCGTCGAGACGGCCGTCGCGTGGACGGCGTGGGTGTGGACGATCGCGCGGGCCCCGGTGGCGCGGTAGACGGCGAGATGCATGGGCAGTTCGCTCGTCGGGGTGAGGGTGCCGAGTACCTGGCGGCCGGTCAGGTCGACGCCGACGATGTCGGCGGGGACGAGCCGTTCGTACGGAACGCCGGACGGGGTGACCAGGACGGTGTCACCGACCCGTACGGAGACATTGCCGGAGGTGCCGACGACCAGTCCGTCGGCCACCGTGCGGCGGGCCGTCGCGACGAGCGCGGCCCAGGCGCGCGCCGTCTCGTCGGGCACGGCCCGCCCCTCCGCCGTACCCGTCTCCTGTGCACTGCCCCGCACGTCACGCCCGTCCCGTCGCTGATCGGCCATGCCGTGATCCTGCCAGGCGCGGTCCCGGGCCGCCGCCGGGTGAGGGCACTGTAGGTCCGAACTCCGTTGACCGTAAGGGCGCATATGGGCACGCATCGGCGCGTGGGCGCGCTTTGGCCGGAGTCCGATGGCGATTTGTCGATCTTCCAGTAGCCTCTGGGAGATTTTCCGTACGCAGCCATTCCGGGGGGACACATGGCCCGCGATCCCAAGCCGTTCCAGCCTGTCCGTCGCACACCATTACGCCGCCGCTCCCGCGCCCTCGCGGCCACCGCGGCGGCGCTCGCCATCGGGGGAACCGTCCTGACCGAGGTTCCGGTCTCGGCGGCCGCGAAGCCCAAGGGGCACGACGTCTCGTCGCACCAGAAGAACGTCGACTGGCAGTCCGCGAAGGCGAAGGGCGCCACCTTCGTGTACGTCAAGGCGACCGAGTCCCACACGTACCGCAACCCGTACTTCGGCCAGCAGTACAACGGCTCACGGGCCGCGGGCCTGATCCGCGGCGCCTACCACTTCGCGCTGCCGGACAAGTCGTCCGGCATCACCCAGGCCCGGCACTTCATCCGCAACGGCGGGGCCTGGCGCGCGGACGGCTGGACGCTGCCGCCCGCGCTCGACATCGAGTACAACCCGTACGGCAAGAAGAAGTGCTACGGCCTGAGCAAGGCGAAGATGGCGAGCTGGATCACGGCCTTCAGCAACGAGGTCAACCGGCTCACCGGCCGCCGCCCGGTGATCTACACGACCGCCCACTGGTGGAACAACTGCACGAACAGCAGCCCTGTCTTCACCTCGAAGCACGCCCTGTGGCTGGCCCGCTACAACGCGGCCGACGCCGGGGCGCTGCCGTCCGGCGGCTGGAAACTCTGGACGTTCTGGCAGTACGACAACAGCGGCACGCTGCCGGGTGACCAGAATCTCTTCAACGGGACATCGGCCCAGCTCAAGCGGTTCGCGAAGGGGGCGTGAGGCGGGGCCCGACAAGCTCCCGACAGGCATCCGAGTACGAGGCGCCGTCCGTCCGGCCCAGCCGGAGGGACGGCGCCTCGCGCAAGGTCACCCTCCATCTGCCGCCAGTTCATCTTCCGTTCATCCAGATTGCTTACGGTCCACCAGCCACTGACGTCCCGAAGAAATCTGGGTAATGGGTAAATGGAAAGCTTCTCGCTGATCCTCGCGATCGTGGTCGTCACCGCGCTCGCGTTCGATTTCACGAACGGTTTCCACGACACCGCCAACGCGATGGCCACCACCATCTCGACCGGCGCACTGAAGCCCAAGGTCGCGGTGGCCATGTCCGCCGTCCTCAACCTCGTGGGCGCCTTCCTCTCCGTGGAGGTCGCCAACACGATTTCCAAGGGCCTCGTCGACGAGAGCGGCATCCGTCCCGAGGTGATCTTCGCCGCGCTGGTCGGCGCGATCCTCTGGAACCTGCTGACCTGGCTGGTGGGCCTGCCCTCCAGCTCCTCGCACGCCCTGATGGGCGGCCTGATCGGCGCGACCATCGCCTCGGCGGGCGCGGGCGCGGTCCACGGCGACGTCCTGGTGACGAAGGTGCTGATCCCGGCGATCGCCGCCCCCATCGTGGCGGGCATCGCGGCCATGCTGGCGACCCGGCTGTCGTACCGGCTCAGCGTCGGCCACGCCGAGGGCAAGGCGGCGGAGAAGGGCTTCCGGGCCGGCCAGATCGCCTCCGCGGGCCTGGTGTCGCTGGCCCACGGCACGAACGACGCGCAGAAGACGATGGGCATCATCACCCTCGCCCTGGTCGCCGGTGGCGCCGTCGCCCCCGACTCGGACCCGCCGGTGTGGGTCATCCTCTCCGCGGGCCTGGCCATCGCGCTCGGCACGTACCTCGGCGGCTGGCGCATCATCCGCACGATGGGCAAGGGCCTGACCGACCTCCAGCCCCAGCAGGGCTTCGCCGCCCAGACCAGCGCGGCGACGGTCATCCTGGCCTCCTCCCACCTCGGCTTCTCCCTCTCCACCACCCACTCGGTGTCGGGCTCGGTGATGGGCGCGGGCCTCGGCCGCAAGGGCGGCGTGGTCCGCTGGTCGACGGCGACCCGCATGTTCGTGGCCTGGGGCCTGACCCTGCCCGCGGCGGCGCTGGTCGGTGCGGTGGCGGAGTGGGTGACCGGCTTCGGGGACTGGGGTACGGCACTGGTGGCCGTCTTCCTGGTCGCTTCGAGCGCGGCGATCTGGGTCGTGTCGCGCCGCGAGGTGATCGACCACACGAACGTCAACGATGCCGAGAGCGAGGAGCCCGCGGGCGTCGTGACCACGGCCATCGCCGCCGTGACCCCTCCCCCGGCGGGCACCGTGACCGACGACCTCACGGCCACCATCCCCAGCCCGGCCGAGGCCACGGCGAAGCCGTCGGCAACGGCCCTCTGAGCCCAGCCCCGGTCCGAGCAAGAAGGAAGCAGAAGGAAGCAACATGAAGATCGACTGGGCCGCCCTCGGTTCCGTCTTCGGCGTCAGCCTCGTCATCACCGTGGCCATGGTGGGTGTGTTCACCCTGGGCATCGTCGGGCTCTCGATGCGCGAACGGGCGGCGACACAGGGGGAGTCGGCCGGGCTCGCCGTCACAGGGGCTTACGCATGTTTTGCCGCCTGCGCGGCAGTTGTGGCATACGGGATCTATCTGATCGTGGCCTGAGGGCCGAAAAAGCGTGTTCCCGCACCGCCGTCGCGTCGGCGGTGTGGGGCTCAGCACAGTCCTCCTTTCCAGGTCAACGGCAAGTTGACGGGTGTTCCGGGCCCGTGGTGGACTGCCGGAGCCATGTACGGCGGCAGAAGAGGAAGCCGGTGTGAATCCGGCGCGGTCCCGCCACTGTCACCGGGGTAGGTAACCCCGGGAGCCAGGAACTCTCGCCGTCGGTCTCGTCGAACCAGGGCGTGGACACCCTGAGTGAGGACATATCGCCATGCTCGCCTGCCGTTCGAGGTACAGCACGAGGTCGTTTCCCGACCCCACGGCCGGCTGAGCCGATGCGTGCCGATCGCGTCTTCGCGTACGGCGCCGCCCTCGGACTCCTCGGTGATCTGGTTCTCGGCGATCCGCGCCGAGGGCATCCGGTCGCCGCGTTCGGGCGGGCCGCCGGTGCCGTCGAGCGGGTGTTGTGGCGGGACCACCGGGGGTGGGGCGCGCTGCACACCGCCGTGTGTGTGGGCGGTGCCGTCTCGCTCGCCGCGGTGGCCCGTTCCGTCGTACGTCCGTCCCGTGCCGCTTCCGTCGTGCTCACCGGCGCCGCCACCTGGGCCGTCGTCGGGGGGACCTCCCTCGGGCGGGAGGCCCGGGCCATCGGGCGGTCGCTGGAGGCCGGGGATGTCGACGGGGCCCGGGAGCGGCTCCCCCATCTCTGCGGGCGTGATCCGCAGGCCCTCGACTCCGACGGGATCGCCCGGGCCGTCGTCGAGTCCGTTGCCGAGAACACCTCCGACGCCGTTGTGGGCGCGCTGGTCTGGGGCGCCCTGGGTGGCGTGCCGGGGCTGGTCGGGTTCCGGGCCGTCAACACCCTTGACGCCATGGTGGGGCACAAGTCCGTTCGGTATCGGCGGTACGGGTGGGCATCCGCCCGGCTCGACGACCTCGCCGGGTGGCCGGGGGCGCGGCTGACCGCCGTACTCGCCGCTGTCGCCGGTGGTGATCCGCGCGGGGCCGTCCGGGCCTGGCGTGCCGATGCCCGCCGCCATCCCAGTCCCAACGCCGGGCCTGTCGAGGCCTCCTTCGCGGGGGCCCTCGGTGTGCGGCTCGGGGGGACGTTGTCGTACGGGGGGCGGGTCGAGCACCGGCCCGTGCTCAACGGAGAGTACGGGCGTGCCGTCGGTGTCCAGGACGTCGAACGGGCCGTACGGCTGTCCCGGCGGGTCACCTGGCTGGCCCTCGGGGTCAGTGTCGCCGCCGCACGGCTCGTAGCGAAGGGGCGTACGTCATGAGTGGCGGAACTGTCGGTGGCGGGCTGCTTGTCGCCGGGACCACCTCCGATGCCGGGAAGAGTGTCGTCACCGCCGGGATCTGTCGGTGGCTCGTGCGGCAGGGGGTGAAAGTCGCGCCCTTCAAGGCTCAGAACATGTCCCTCAACTCCTTTGTCACGCGTGAAGGTGCCGAGATCGGGCGGGCTCAGGCCATGCAGGCGCAGGCTTGCCGCGTCGAGCCCACCGCCCTCATGAATCCCGTCCTGCTGAAGCCCGGGAGCGATCAGAGCAGTCAGGTCGTGCTCATGGGGAAGCCCGTGGGTGAGATGAGTGCGCGCGGGTATCACGGAGGGCGGCAGCAGCAGCTTCTCGGGACCGTGCTGGAGTGCCTCGCCGAACTGCGGGGCACGTATGACGCGGTGATCTGTGAGGGGGCCGGGAGTCCGGCCGAGATCAATCTGCGGCGGACCGACATCGTCAACATGGGGATCGCGCGCAATGCCCGGCTCCCTGTGCTTGTCGTCGGCGACATCGACCGTGGCGGTGTCTTCGCCTCCTTCTTCGGGACGGTCGCCCTGCTGTCCCCCGAGGATCAGGCGCTCGTCGCCGGGTTCCTCGTCAACAAGTTCCGCGGGGATGTCTCCCTGCTCGAACCAGGGCTCGACATGCTGCTCGGGCTCACCGGGCGGCCGACGTACGGCGTCCTGCCCTTCCGGCACGGGCTCGGGATCGATGAAGAGGACGGGCTTCGGCCCGCTTTCAAATCAAACACAGCCCTGCGCGGCACCGTTCGGGAGTCCAACGTCTCCCCGCCCGTCGGGGAGGACATCCTGCGGGTCGCCGTCTGTGCGATCCCGTTGATGTCCAACTTCACCGACGTCGACGCGCTCGCCGCCGAACCGGGCGTCGTCGTGCGGTTCGTGGACCGGCCGGAGGAACTCGCCGACGCCGATCTCGTCGTCGTACCGGGGACTCGGGGGACCGTGCGGGCGCTGGAGTGGCTGCGTCAGCGCGGGCTCGCGGACGCTCTCGTGCGCCGCGCTGCCGAGGGACGGCCCGTGCTCGGCATCTGCGGTGGCTTCCAGATCCTCGGTGAGCGGATCGAGGACGACGTCGAGAGTCGCCAGGGCCTTGTCGAAGGGCTCGGGGTCCTGCCCGTACGGGTGCGGTTCGCGCGCGAGAAGACCCTCACCCGGCCCGTCGGCACCGCCCTCGGCGAGGACGTCGAGGGGTACGAGATCCATCACGGGGTCGCCGAAGTCACAGGCGGGGAAGCCTTCTTGGACGGGTGCCGGGTCGGGGCCGTCTGGGGTACGCACTGGCACGGGTCGCTCGAATCCGACGGGTTCCGGCGGGCCTTCCTCCGCGAGGTCGCCGCCGCCGCGGGCCGGCGCTTCGTACCGGCCCCCGACACCTCCTTCGCCGGGCTGCGCGAGGAACAGCTCGACCTGCTCGGCGATCTCATCGAACAGCACGCGGACACGGACGCGCTCTTGCGGCTCATCGAGTCGGGCGCGCCACTAGGACTGCCTTTCATTCCACCGGGAGCGCCCGCATGAGCACAGTGTTGTTGTTGTCGACCGCCGACACGGACCTGCTGGCGGCCCGGGCCGCCACCGGTGCCTCGTACCGGATCGGCAATCCGACCCGCGTGGACGTCGCCGAGGAGCTGCCCGCGCTCGTCGAGGGCGCGGACATCGCCGTCGTACGGCTGTTGGGCGGGAAGCGGGCCTGGGAGGACGGGCTCGCCTATCTGAAGACGTCCGGTGTGCCCACCGTGCTGCTCGGCGGCGAGGCCGTGCCCGACGCCGAGTTGATGGCCGAGTCGTCGGTGCCCGCGGGTGTCGTGGCGGAGGCGCTGCGGTATCTCGTCGAGGGCGGGCCCGACAACCTGGTGGAAATGGCGCGGTTCCTGTCCGACACCGTGCTGCTGACCGGCGAGGGGTTCGTCGAGCCGCAGAAGATGCCCGAGTACGGGGTGCACGGCTCGTACGCGCGCGAGAGCGGCCGTCCTACCGTCGGCGTGCTCTTCTACCGGGCCCACGAGCTGAGCGGCAACACCGGGTTCGTCGACACCCTGTGCGAGGCGATCGAGGCGCGGGGCGTCAACGCCCTTCCCGTGTACTGCGGTTCACTGCGCGGGGCCGACGCGGGACTGTACGAGCTGCTCGCCGGGGCCGACGCCCTGATCGCCACCGTCCTCGCCGCCGGCGGCACGCACGCCTCCGAGGCCTCGGCCGGCGGTGACGAGGAGGCCTGGGACATCGGGGCGCTCGCCGACCTCGACGTGCCTGTACTGCAAGGACTTTGCCTTACGTCGTCCAGGGCCACGTGGGACGGGTCCGACGCCGCCCTCTCCCCCATGGACGCGGCGATGCAGGTCGCGATCCCCGAGTTCGACGGCCGGCTGATCACCGTGCCGTTCTCCTTCAAGGAGGACGGCCCCGACGGCGTCCCGGTGTACGTCGCCGACCCCGAGCGGGCCGCCCGCGTCGCCGGAATCGCCGTACGGCACGCCCAGTTGAGGCACAAGCCGAACGCGGACAAAAAGCTCGCGCTCGTCTTCACCGCCTACCCGACCAAGCACTCGCGCGTCGGCAACGCGGTGGGCCTGGACACGCCCGCCTCGGCGGTACGGGTGCTGGACGCGCTGCGGGACGCCGGGTACGTCGTCGAGGGACACCCCGACAACGGCGACGAGTTGATCCACCGGCTCATCAACGCCGGTGGCCACGACGTCGAATGGCTCACGGAGGAGCAGTTGGCCGCCGCGCCCGCGCGGGTGCCGCTCGCCGACTATCGGGCGTGGTTCGACAAGCTGGACGGCGAGTTGCGGGACGGGATGCTGGAGGCGTGGGGCGAGCCGCCCGGCTCCCTGTACGTCGACGGGGACGACATCGTCCTGGCCTCCCTCCAGTTCGGGAACGTCGTCGTGCTGATCCAGCCGCCGCGCGGCTTCGGCGAGAACCCGATCGCGATCTACCACGACCCGGACATGCCGCCCTCCCACCACTACATGGCGACCTACAGGTGGCTCGAGAATTCGTTTGGTGCGGACGCGATCGTCCACATGGGCAAGCACGGCACGATGGAATGGCTGCCCGGCAAGGGACTCGGTCTGAGTCGCGGGTGCGGACCGGACGCCGTGCTCGGTGAACTCCCCCTCGTCTACCCGTTCATCGTCAACGACCCCGGCGAGGGCACCCAGGCCAAGCGGCGCGGGCACGCCACCGTCGTCGACCACCTCGTACCGCCGATGGCCCGCGCGGACACGTACGGCGACCTGGCGAAGCTGGAGCAGCTTCTCGACGAGTACGCGCTCGTCTCCGACCTGGACCCGACGAAGGCGCCGGCGGTGCGCGCGCAGATCTGGACGCTGGTCAAGGCCGCCGAGCTGCACCACGACCTGCACGTCGACGACCAGCCGGACGACGAGGCGTTCGACGAGTTCGTCATGCACATCGACGGCTATCTGTGCGAGATCAAGGACGTGCAGATCCGCGACGGCCTGCACATCCTGGGTGGTGGGCCGGTCGACGAGGCGCGGGTGAACCTCGTACTGGCCGTGCTGCGTGCCTCGCAGGTGTGGGGTGGCACGGCGAACGCGCTGCCGGGGCTGCGGGCCGCGCTCGCCGCTCAATTCGGCCTGGTGGAGAAGGAGTTGCTGGCCGAGCCGGGGGCTCCGGTGAAGCTGCCGGTCGAGCTGACGGATCTGGTGGACGGGCCCTCGCGTTCGGCCGCCGACGCGATCGATCTGCTGGAGCAGCTGTGCCGACGGCTCGCGGAGGGCATGGAGGAGCGGGCGTGGGAGGTCGCGACGGTTCCCGGTCTGGTGCGGGACGTACTGGGCCTCGAACTCCCGGACGCCGTCGCGGTGTTGGAGTTCGCGTGCCGTGAGGTGGTGCCTCGGCTGGCCCGTACGACGGACGAGATCACCCACATTCTCAAGGCACTTGACGGGGGTTATGTCCCGGCGGGGCCGTCGGGCTCGCCCACGCGCGGCCTCGTCAACGTCCTGCCGACCGGCCGCAACTTCTACTCCGTCGACCCCAAGGCCATTCCGTCCAGGCTGAGTTGGGAGGTCGGCCAGGCGCTCGCCGACTCTCTCGTGCAGCGGTATCTGACCGACAACGGCGAGTACCCGAAGTCCGTCGGCCTGACGGTCTGGGGTACGTCGGCCATGCGGACCCAGGGCGACGACATCGCCGAGATCCTGGCGCTGCTCGGCTGCCGTCCGGTGTGGGACGACGCGTCGAGGCGGGTGACCGGGTTCGAGGTGGTGCCGGTGGCGGAGCTGGGGCGGCCTCGGATCGACGTCACGGTGCGCATCTCCGGGTTCTTCCGGGACGCGTTCCCGCATGTGGTGGGGCTCATCGACGACGCGGTACGGGCGGTGGCCGAGCTGGAGGAGCCTGCCGAGTCCAACTATGTGCGGGCGCATGTGGATGCGGATGCTGCGGAGCACGGTGACCGGCGGCGGGCCACGGCTCGGATCTTCGGGTCGAAGCCGGGGGCCTACGGGGCTGGGCTGCTGCCGTTGATCGATGCGCGGAACTGGCGCAGCGATGCTGATTTGGCTGAGGTGTACGCCGTCTGGGGCGGTTATGCCTATGGGCGCGGGCTGGATGGGCGTGCGGCCCGGGGGGACATGGAGACGGCGTTCAAGCGGATCGCTGTGGCGGCGAAGAACGTCGACACGCGTGAGCATGATCTTGTCGACGCGGACGACTACTTCCAGTACCACGGCGGCATGGTCGCGATGGTGCGGCATCTGACGGGGGCCAGCCCGGAGGCGTACGTCGGTGACTCCGCCACTCCCGACCAGGTGAAGACCCGGACGCTGGGCGAGGAGACCCACCGGGTCTTCCGGGCCCGGGTGGTCAATCCCCGCTGGATGGCGGCGATGCGGCGGCACGGGTACAAGGGTGCCTTCGAGATGGCCGCGACTGTGGACTATCTGTTCGGGTACGACGCCACGGCCGGGGTCGTGGACGACTGGATGTACGAGAAGCTGAGCGCGGAGTACGTCTTCGATCCCGAGAACCGGGACTTCATGAAGCAGTCCAACCCGTGGGCGCTGCGCGGGATCACGGAACGGCTGCTCGAGGCCGCCGACCGTGGGTTGTGGGCCGAGCCGGACACCGAGACGATCGAGCGGCTGCGCGCGACCTACCTGGAGCTCGAAGGCGACCTGGAGGGCGACGACAAGTGAGTACCCCGTTTCCGTTCACGGCCGTTGTCGGCCAGGAGGATCTGCGGCTCGCGCTGCTGCTGAACGCGGTTTCGCCGGCGGTGGGAGGTGTGCTGGTACGCGGCGAGAAAGGCACCGCCAAGTCCACTGCTGTGCGGGCCCTTTCGGTGCTGTTGCCCGCGGTTGATGTTGTTGCCGGGTGCCGGTTCTCGTGCGACCCCGGAGGGCCCGATCCGGCCTGCCCTGATGGGCCGCACGAGGCCGGGGCCTATGAATCCCGGGCCGCCCGAATGGTCGAGCTGCCTGTCGGTGCCTCCGAGGACCGGCTTGTCGGTGCTCTTGATATCGAGCGGGCGCTTGCGGAGGGCGTGAAGGCGTTCGAGCCGGGCCTGTTGGCCGATGCGCATCGCGGGATTCTGTACGTCGACGAGGTCAATCTCCTTCATGACCATCTCGTCGACCTGTTGCTGGACGCCGCTGCCATGGGTGCCTCCTACGTCGAACGCGAAGGTGTCTCCGTACGGCATGCGGCGAAGTTTCTGCTCGTCGGGACCATGAATCCCGAGGAGGGTGAGCTTCGGCCGCAGCTTCTCGACCGGTTCGGGCTCACCGTCGAGGTCGCCGCCTCGCGGGAGCCCGATCAGCGGGTCGAGGTCGTGCGGCGGCGGCTGGCGTACGACGACGATCCTGCCGGGTTCGCCGCTCGGTGGGCCGATGAGGAGTCCGCCGTACGGGCCCGGATCGTCGCCGCGCGGGAGCTGTTGCCGTCCGTGCGGCTCGGGGACGGGGCGTTGCGGCAGATCGCTGCGACGTGCGCCGCTTTCGAGGTCGACGGGATGCGTGCCGACATCGTGATGGCGCGGACCGCTGTTGCGCTGGCCGCCTGGGCCGGGCGTACCGATGTGCTTGCCGAGGATGTTCGGCAGGCCGCGTTGCTTGCGCTCCCGCATCGCCGGAGGCGGAATCCCTTTGACGCGCCCGGACTTGACGAGAACAAGCTCGACGAGACGTTGGAGGAGTTCGGCGGGCAGGGGTCGGGGTCTGGGGAGGACGAGGATCCCGATCCTGGGTCGGACGGGCCCGGTGGAGGTGGCGGCGGTGGGCAGGCTCCGGAGTCTGACGGTCCGCAGGGGGACGACTCCGGTGCGCGGCCCGAGGCCGGGGAAGGCGGGGAGCCGCAGCCCTCGGGGGGCGGGGCCGGTGAGCAGCAGCCTGTGCGGGCCGGTGAGCCTTTTCGTACCAAGGTGTTGAGCGTGCCCGGTGTGGGTGAGGGTGCTGCCGGGCGGCGTTCGCGGGCGCGTACCGAGCGGGGGCGTACGACCGGGTCCCGGCGGCCCCAAGGGGCGCTCACCAAGCTGCACTTGGCGGCCACCGTGCAGGCCGCCGCTCCGCATCAGCGGGCGCGGGGGCGAGTCGGGCGTGGGCTGGTCGTGCGGCGGGACGATCTGCGGCAGGCGACTCGGGAGGGGCGCGAGGGGAATCTCGTGCTTTTCGTTGTGGATGCCTCAGGGTCGATGGCCGCTCGGCAGCGGATGAGTGCTGTGAAGGGGGCTGTGCTGTCGCTGCTCCTCGATGCCTATCAGCGGCGGGACAAGGTCGGGCTCGTGACCTTTCGGGGGGCGAGTGCGGAGGTCGCGTTGCCTCCGACCTCCTCCGTGGACGCCGCGGCCGTACGGCTGGAGTCGTTGCCGACCGGTGGGCGTACGCCGCTCGCGGCCGGGCTGTTGAAGGCGCACGACGTGCTCCGGGTGGAGCGGATGCGGGACCCGGCCCGGCGGGCGCTGGTGGTGGTCGTGACCGACGGGCGGGCCACGGGTGGGCCCGAGCCGGTCGCGCTGGCCGGGCGGGCGGCTCGGCTGTTCGCCGCCGAGGGGGTCGCCTCCGTGGTCGTCGACTGTGAGTCGGGGCCGGTGCGGCTGGGGCTGGCCGGGCAGCTCGCCGGTGAACTGGGCGGTACCGCGGTGACATTGGACGAGCTGCGGGCCGACAGCATCGCCGGGTTGGTCAAGGACGTACAGAGGAGGGCCGCGTAATGCCTCAGGGGCAGCCGAGTGTCGTGCCGGACGATGGGCTGACGACCAGACAGCGGCGTAATCGGCCGCTGGTCGTCGTGCATACGGGCATCGGGAAGGGCAAGTCCACCGCCGCTTTCGGGCTTGCGCTGCGCGCCTGGAATCAGGGGTGGCCCATCGGGGTGTTCCAGTTCGTCAAGTCGGCGAAGTGGAAGGTCGGCGAGGAGAACGCGCTTCGGGTGCTGGGGGCCAGCGGGGAGGGCGGGTCCGTCGACTGGCACAAGATGGGCGAGGGGTGGTCCTGGGTTCAGCGGGATGAGCAGCTCGACAACGAGGAGAAGGCTCGGGAGGGCTGGGAGCAGGTCAAGCGGGATCTCGCCGCCGAGACGTATCGGCTGTACGTGCTCGACGAGTTCGCCTATCCCATGCACTGGGGGTGGGTCGATGTCGACGAGGTCGTCGCCGTGCTGCGGGATCGGCCGGGGAACCAGCATGTGGTGATCACCGGGCGGAACGCGCCGGAGAAGCTGGTGGAGTTCGCGGATCTTGTGACGGACATGTCCAAGGTCAAGCATCCGATGGACGCCGGGCAGAAGGGGCAGCGGGGGATCGAGTGGTGACATCGCCGTGCTGACCTCATCGTCATCCTCATCGGTCTTGGCCTCCGTGCCTCGGCTGGTCATCGCCGCGCCCTCCTCCGGCAGCGGCAAGACCACCGTCGCCACGGGGCTGATGGCCGCGTTCGCCTCGCGCGGGCTTGCCGTGTCTCCGCACAAGGTGGGGCCTGACTACATCGATCCCGGGTATCACTCGCTCGCCACCGGGCGGGTGGGGCGGAACCTCGACGCGTATCTGTGCGGTCCGGAGCTTGTCGGACCGTTGTTCCTGCACGGGGCGCGGGGGTGTGACCTCGCGGTCGTCGAGGGTGTCATGGGGATGTACGACGGGGCGGCGGGGGAAGGTGAGCTGGCGTCCACCGCGCATGTGGCGAAGCTGTTGCGGGCGCCGGTGGTGCTGGTCGTCGACGCGTCGTCGCAGTCTCGGTCCGTTGCCGCGCTGGTGCATGGGTTCGCGTCGTGGGATCCGGAGGTTCGGGTCGGGGGGGTGATCCTCAACAAGGTCGCGTCCGATCGGCATGAGGCGTTGCTGCGGGAGGCGTTGGAGTCGGCCGGGGTGCCGGTGCTCGGGGTGTTGCGGCGGGTGGCTCAGGTGGATACGCCTTCCCGGCATCTGGGGTTGGTGCCGGTTGGTGAGCGGCGGGGGGCGGCTGTGGAGGCTGTGGCCGCGATGGGCGCGCAGGTCGGTGCCGGGTGTGATCTTGAGGGGTTGTTGGCGCTGGCGCGGAGTGCGGGGGCGTTGTCTTGTGCGGCTTGGGATGCGGGTGAGGTGTTGGTTTCCTCGCCCCCGCCGCCCCTACCCGTCCCATCCCTGGGGGCTGCGCCCCCAGACCCCCCTTGTCGCGCTGAACGCGCTCGTCCTCAAACGCCGGACGGGCTGAAAATGCCGCCCGTCGTCGCTCTTGCCGGTGGGGCCGCCTTCACCTTCTCCTATGCCGAGCAGGCCGAACTGTTGCGGGCCGCCGGGGCCGACGTCGTCGTGTTCGATCCGCTTCGGGATGAGGAACTGCCCGATGGGACGCGTGGGTTGGTTGTCGGGGGTGGGTTTCCCGAGGTGTACGGCGGTGAGTTGTCCGCCAATGAGACGCTCCGCAAGTCCGTTGCCGCCCTCGCGGAGAGTGGTGCGCCCGTTGCCGCCGAGTGTGCCGGACTGCTGTATCTGTGCCGGGAGTTGGACGGGCTGCCGATGTGCGGGGTGCTCGATGCCACCGCGCGGATGAGCGAGCGGCTCACCCTTGGGTATCGCGATGCCGTGGCCGTCAGTGACAGTGCCCTGGCCGTTGCCGGGACCCGGATGCGGGGGCACGAGTTCCATCGGACCGTTGTCGAGCCCGGGGCGGGGGCCGAGCCCGCTTGGGGCGTGCTCGCCCCTACCCGGCGGGTCGAGGGATTTGTACAGCGAGGTGTGCACGCAAGCTATCTGCACACGCACTGGGCGTCGGAGCCCGGTGTCGCCCGTCGGTTCGTGGAGAGGTGCCGTACGTCATGAGCAGCGAGAGTGGCAGCAGGCTTGTCGGTGTGGGGGTCGGGCCCGGTGATCCCGAGCTGGTGACCGTGAAGGGCGTCAACGCGTTGCGTGCCGCCGATGTGGTCGTCGTACCTGTCATGGACAGCGGCGAGCGGGGGCGTGCCGAGGCCACCGTGCTGCACTACGTGCCCGTGGAGAAGGTCGTCCGGGTCGTCTTCGCGCTGAACGAGCGGTCCGACCGGGCGCGGCGCGAGGCCGCCTGGGATGCCGCCGGTGCTCGGGTCGCCGAGTTGCTCGGGGCTCACTCGGTCGTCGCGTTCGCGACCATCGGTGATCCCAACGTGTACTCGACGTTCACCTATCTCGCCCAGACGATCGGGGAGCTGGCGCCCGGCGTCGTCATCGAGACCGTTCCCGGGATCACCGCCATGCAGGATCTGGCGGCGCGTTCGGGGGCTGTGCTCACCGAGGGGACCGAGCCGCTCACCCTCGTGCCCGTCACCGCCGGGGCTGCCACGCTCAAGGACGCCCTCGCCGGGCCCGGCACGGTCGTGGCGTACAAGTTCGGGCGGCAGGCCCAGGAGGTCGCCGAGGCGTTGCGGGAGAGCGGGCGGATCGACGACGCCGTGTGGGGGTCGGCTCTCGGGCTGGAGGGCGAGTCCATCCGGCCCGCCGGTGAACTCGGCGACGAGCCCCTCCCCTATCTCTCCACTCTCATCGCGCCCGCGCCGCGCGACGGCGGGCGGGGCGGCAAGTTGTGATCACCTCAGCCCGACACACCCACCACGAGCCAGATGAACGCCACGCCCGCGACCGTGCACAGCACCGTCGAGTGCGCGGGGTGTTCGTGGTGGGCCTCGGGCAGGATCTCGGCGGCGGCGAGATAGAGCAGAACGCCGCCGAAGAGACCGAGATAGCAGCCCAGCGCCTGTTCGGGGATCGTGAAGAGAAGCGTCGAGGCCGCGCCCACCACGGGTGCCACCGCGTCGGCGAACAGCATGGCCAGGGCCTTGCGGCGGGCGTTCCCGTACAGGCTCGTGATCGTGTACGTGTTGAAACCGTCGGCGAAGTCATGGGCGATCACGGCGAGCGCGACCGCGAGGCCCATCCCGCCGCCCACCTGGAAGGCGGCGCCGATCGCGACGCCGTCCATCGCACTGTGGCCGACCATGGCCGCGGCGGCCGTCAGACCGACCTGAGGCGCCCGGCCGTTGTGCTCGTCGGCGCCGTGCGCCGCCTGTCGTACCGCCAGCAGACGTTCCACCAGATGGGCCAGCAGAAAGCCGGTGACGAACAGCAGCAGCGCGGCCGGTACGCCGAACACCTCCTCGCCCGCCGCGTCCAGTGCCTCGGGCAGCAGGTCGAGGCCGACCACGCCCAGCATCAGGCCGCCGGCCAGGCCCAGGACGAGATGGCGGCGGTCGGTCACACGCAGTGCCGTCCAGCCGCCGGCCAGCGTCATCAGGAACGCGCCGAGCGCGACGAAGACCGCCATGTGCTCTTGCTATCCGATCAACCCGCCTTCGCGCACCTCCGACTTCCCTGAAGTCCCCCTAGTCCACTAGTCCACTGGTTCACGCAGCATGTTCCGTACGAGAGGATCCCGCCCCATGGCTCCCACGGCCGACGTTCCCACTGGCGCTCCCACCGGCAAGGTGACGTTCGTCGGTGCCGGCCCCGGCGCCGCCGATCTGCTGACCTTCCGCGCCGCCCGCGCCATCGCCGACGCGGATGTCGTGATCTGGGCGGCCAGCCTCGTACAGGAGGCCGTTCTCGAACACGCGCGCAAGGGGGCGGAGATCCTCGACTCGGCGACGATGTCGCTCGAAGACGTCGTCGCCGTGTACGAGCGTGCCGTGCGCGAGGGTCTGCGGGTGGCCCGTATCCACTCCGGCGATCCCGCGCTCTGGGGTGGTACCCAGGAGCAGGTCGACCGCTGTGCCGAGATCGGCATCGAGACCGAGATCGTGCCCGGTGTCTCCTCCTTCTCTGCGGTCGCCGCGCTCGCCCAGCGCGAGCTGACCATTCCCGAGGTCGCGCAGTCCGTGATCCTCACCCGGCTGGGCGGCGGCAAGACGCCGATGCCGCCGGGTGAGGAGGTGCGTGAGTTCGCCCGGCACGGGACGACCATGGCGATCTTCCTGTCCGCCGCGCGCAGTGGACAGCTGGTGCGGGAGCTGCTGGAGGGCGGCTATCCGTCCACGACGGCGGTCGTCATCGCCTACCAGGCGACCTGGCCCGAGGAGCTGGTCGTGCGGTGCACGATCGAGACGCTGGAGGAGACGGTCAAGGAGCACAAGCTGTGGAAGCACACCTTGTTCCTGATCGGCCCGGCCCTCGACGCCAGCGGCACCCGCTCGCACCTCTACCACCCCGGCCACTTCCACGGCTTCCGCAAGGCCGACCCGGCCGCCCGCCGGGCGTTGCGCGAGCGAGGGGCGAGTACGTGATCACCGTCATCGGTACGGGGACGGGGGCGCCGCTGCTGCCGGAGGCCACGGCCGCCGTTGCCGGGGCCGCCCTGGTCGTGGGCGCCCGACGGCATCTGGCGGCGGCCCCGGTGCCCGAGGGCGCGGAACAGTTCGTCCTCGGTGCGCTGGCCCCTGCCCTCGACATCATCGAGGAGTACGTCGGGAAGGAGCGGGCCGTTGTCGTGCTCGCCTCCGGTGATCCCGGGTTCTTCGGGATCGTGCGGGCGCTGGCCGAGCGGTTCGGGACCGGGCGGCTCGATGTCCGGCCCGGGGTGTCCTCCGTCGCGGCGGCGTTCGCGCGGGCCGGGCTGACCTGGGACGACGCGGTGGTCGTCAGCGCGCACGGGCGGGCGCTGCGTACGGCGGTCAATGTGTGCCGGGCGCGGCCGAAAGTAGCCGTGCTGACCGGGCCGGGGGCCGGGCCCGCCGAGCTGGGCGCGGCCTTGGCCGACGGTCCGGACGGGCGCGTCCTGGTCGTCGCCTCCGCTCTGGGCGACCCCGTCCGCGAACGCGTCGAGCGGGTCACGCCCGCCGAGGCGGCGGCGCGCGACTGGGGCGACGCGGTGAGTGTGGTGCTCTGTCTGGACGAGGCCCGTGTTCTCGCGCCGGTGCGTGTCACGGTCGCCGGGGAGGCCGTCGGTCCCGGTCGATGGGCCCTGGCCGAGGGCGAGTTCGCCCACCGGGACTCGATGATCACCAAGTTCGAGGTACGGGCCCTGGCGCTGGCCCGGCTCGGGCCGCGGCTCGGCGATCTGGTCTGGGACATCGGTGCGGGCTCGGGTTCGGTGGCCGTGGAGTGCGCGCGGCTCGGGGCCGCCGTCGTCGCCGTCGAGAAGACGCCGGACGGCGCGGAGCGGGTGCGCGCCAACGCCACCGCGCACGGTGTCGATGTGCGGGTGGTGGAGGGGGTCGCACCTGATGACCTGCCCGCGCCCGCCGACGAACTCTCCGATCCCGACGCCGTGTTCATCGGCGGGGGCGGGCGCGAGCTGCCCGCCATCGTCACCGCGTGCGCACGGCGGGCCCGGCGGTCGGTGGTGGTCGCGCTGGCCGCCCTCGACCGGGTACCGGCGGTCCGCGAGGCCCTCACCGGGGCCGGACTCGACTGCGACGGCGTGCTGCTCCAGTCGTCCCGGCTGGCACCCCTGCCGGGTGGGGTGACCCGCCTCGCGGCCACCAATCCCGTTTTCCTGCTCTGGGGCACCCGCCCCGCAACACACCTGGACGAACAAGGAGTTGCCCTGTGATCGGCCTGATTTCCGCGACGGCGGCGGGCGCGGCGGCGCGTGATCGGCTCGCCGCCGCCTGGCCCGACCGTACGCGTGTGTACGAGGGGCCGGTCGCCGACGCCGTCCGGCGCGCGTTCGGTGAGTGCGAGCAGCTCGTGTGCTTCCTGGCCACGGGAGCGGTCGTACGGCTGGTCGCACCGCTGCTCTCCGACAAGGCGTCCGATCCCGGTGTGGTGTGCGTCGACGAGGGCGGGCGGTTCGCCGTCTCGCTGGTCGGCGGGCATGGTGGCGGGGCCAATGAACTCGCCCTCGCGGTGGGGACGTTGCTGGGTGCGGAGCCGGTGGTGACCACGGCGACGGACGCCGTGGGGGTGCCGGGGCTCGACACGCTCGGGATTCCCGTGGAGGGGGATGTCGCGGGGGTCTCGCGGGCGCTGCTCGACGGTGAACCCGTCGCGCTGGAGCTGGAGTCGAGCTGGCCGCTGCCCGCGCTGCCGTCGAATGTCGGGAGTGGGGTGCCTGGTGGCGGGCCGACGATCCGGGTGACGGACAGGGCCGTTGAGCCGGCCGGGCCGTCCGAGGTCGTGCTGCGGCCGCCGTCCCTCGTCGTCGGTGTGGGCGCCTCGAAGGGGGCCCCGGTCGACGAGGTGTTCGGGCTGGTTCAGGGCGCGTTGGCGGACGCGGGGCTCTCCGTGGCCTCCGTCGCCGCGCTGGCCACCGTCGACGCGAAGGCGGGCGAGCCCGGGATCGTCGGGGCCGCCGAGCGGCTCGGCGTGCCCGTACTGACGTACTCCGCCGAGGAGTTGGCCGGGGTCGACGTGCCGAACCCGTCCGCCGCGCCGCTCGCCGCCGTCGGTACACCGTCCGTGGCGGAAGCCGCGGCACTCGTCGGTGGGGGCGAACTCCTCGTACCCAAGCGGAAGTCGGAGCGTGCGGACGGGGCGCCGGCCATGGCGACCTGTGCCGTCGTACGGCGGCCGGGGCGCGGGCGGCTCGCGGTCGTCGGGCTCGGGCCTGGGGCGCGGGATCTGCTGACGCCGCGTGCCGAGGCGGAGTTGCGGCGGGCGTCCGTGCTCGTCGGGCTCGATCAGTACGTCGACCAGATCCGTGATCTGCTGCGGCCCGGTACCCGGATCCTGGAATCGGGGCTCGGGGCCGAGGAGGAGCGGGCGCGGACGGCGGTGGCCGAGGCCCGGAAGGGGCAGGCGGTCGCGCTGATCGGCAGCGGGGACGCGGGCGTGTACGCGATGGCGTCGCCCGCGCTCGCCGAGGCCTCCGACGACATCGACGTGGTCGGGGTGCCGGGTGTCACGGCGGCCCTGGCCGCCGGTGCGATTCTCGGGGCGCCGCTCGGCCACGACCATGTCTCCATCAGCCTCTCCGACCTGCACACGCCCTGGGAGATCATCGAGCGGCGGGTGCGGGCGGCGGCCGAGGCGGACATCGTCGTGACGTTCTACAACCCGCGCAGCCGAGGCCGTGACTGGCAGCTGCCCAAAGCGCTCGCGATCCTCGGGGCGCATCGGGAGCCGACGACGCCCGTGGGCGTCGTACGGAACGCGTCCCGGCCCGACGAGTCCAGCCGCGTCACGACGCTGACCGGCCTCGACCCGGCGACGGTCGACATGATGACGGTCGTGACCGTCGGCAACACCGCGACCAGGAACATCGCGGGCCGTATGGTGACGCCTCGGGGTTATCGCTGGCAGGAGGCGGTGCGATGATCATCCGTGCCGCGCGGCTGCCCGGCCCACGTCTCAACACCCTTACGTCTCATACGCTTCACCCCACTTCACAGTCCTCTTCACAGTCCACTGCACAGTCCGCTTCACCGTTCGAGGAGAAATCGTGACCACCCCGCCGCCCGCCCTGCTCATCGCCGGCCACGGCACCCGGGACGAGGCCGGAGCCGAGGCCTTCCGTGACTTCGTACGGGAGTTGGGGCGCCGCAATCCCGAACTGCCCGTCGCAGGCGGCTTCATCGAGCTGTCGCCACCGCCGCTGGGCGACGCCGTGACCGAGCTGGTGGAGCGGGGGGTACGGAGGTTCGCGGCCGTTCCGCTGATGCTGGTGTCCGCCGGGCACGCCAAGGGGGACATCCCGGCGGCGTTGTCCCGCGAGAAGGAACGGCACCCGGGGATCTCGTACACGTACGGGCGTCCGCTGGGCCCGCATCCCGCGCTGCTGGCCGTTCTGGAGCGACGTCTGGAGGAGGCCCTGGGGGGCGTCGGGGCGCGTACGCCCGCCGACCGGGCCGATGTGACCGTGCTGCTGGTGGGGCGCGGCTCCACCGACCCGGACGCCAACGCCGAGGTGCTCAAGGCGGCGCGGCTGCTCTGGGAAGGGCGCGGGTACGCCGGTGTGGAGACGGCGTTCGTGTCGCTCGCGGCGCCGGACGTGCCGTCGGGCCTCGACCGGTGCGTGAAGCTGGGTGCGCGGCGGATCGTTGTCCTGCCCTACTTCCTGTTCACCGGGATCCTGCCGGACCGGGTGCGGCAGCAGACCGAGGGCTGGGCCGCCGCGCACCCGGAGATCGACGTGCGGTCCGCCGAAGTCATCGGTCCGGAGCCGGAGTTGCTCGATCTGGTGATGGAGCGGTACCGGGAGGCCGTGCAGGGCGATCTGCGGATGAACTGCGACTCGTGCGTGTACCGGATCGCGCTGCCCGGTTTCGAGGACAAGGTCGGAATGCCTCAGCAGCCGCACTTCCATCCGGACGACGACGGCCATCACGACGGTCACCATCATGGGCAGCACTCACACGGGCACTCGCACTCTCATGCGCACTGACAGAGACACCGGCAGCGGTACACATGATCTGCGGCACCACGGGGACGCCGAAGTCCGTGACGACGGCGCCAAGTTGGTCGACCTCGCCGTGAACGTCCGGGCCGGCACTCCCCCGGCCTGGCTGCGCGAGCACATCGCCAGGTCGCTTGACGGGCTCGCCGCGTATCCCGACGGGCGGGCCGCGCGGGCGGCGGTGGCGGCCCGGCACGGGGTCCCGGTGGAGCGGGTGCTGCTCACCGCCGGGGCCGCGGAGGCGTTCGTGCTGCTGGCGCGTGCGCTGGAGGTGCGTCGGCCGGTGGTCGTGCATCCGCAGTTCACGGAGCCGGAGGCGGCGTTGCGGGACGCTGGGCATCGTGTGGAGCGGGTGCTGCTGCGGGCCGAGGACGACTTCCGGCTGGACGCGGCGCTCGTGCCCGAGGAGGCCGACCTGGTGGTGATCGGCAATCCGACGAATCCGACGTCGGTGCTGCATCCCGCGGGTGTCGTTACCCAACTTGCCCGGCCTGGGCGGACGTTGGTGGTCGACGAGGCGTTCATGGACGCGGTGCCGGGTGAGCGGGAGGCGCTGGCCGGGCGTACGGATGTGCCCGGGCTTGTGGTGCTGCGGAGTCTGACGAAGACGTGGGGGCTGGCGGGGCTGCGGATCGGGTACGTGCTGGCGGCGCCGTCGACGGTGGTCGAGCTGGAGCGGGCGCAGCCGTTGTGGCCGGTGTCCGCGCCGGCGTTGGCTGCGGCGGAGGCGTGTGTGTCCGGGCCGGCGCTGGCGGAGGCGGAGGAGGCGGCTCGGCGGATCGCCGCGGACCGGGCTCATCTTGTGGCCGGGCTGGCCGAGTTCGGGGCGGACGGGGTGCGGGTGGTGGGGCCTGCGGAGGGGTCGTTCGTGCTGGTGCGGGTGGATCGGGCGGATGTGGTGCGGGGGCATCTGCGGGGGTTGGGGTATGCGGTGCGGCGGGGGGACACGTTTCCCGGGTTGGGGGAGGAGTGGTTGCGGGTGGCTGTGCGGGATCGGGTGACGGTGAATGGGTTTTTGCAGGCGTTTGATCGGGCGGTGATGTTGGCGGGGCGGTGAGTTTATTCGCCCCCGCCGCCCCTACCCGTCCCATCCCTGGGGGCTGCGCCCCCAGACCCCCCTTTGTCCTCAAACGCCGGCCGGGGCATCTCAGCCCGTCCGGCGTTTGAGGACGAGGCCGTTCAGGCCGATGAGCGGGGGTCTGGGGGCGCAGCCCCCAGGGATGGGAACGGGTAAGGGCGGCGGGGGCGAAGAAAAGACGGTCCCTGCGTCAGCTCTTGCCGCGGCGCGCCAGTGCGACCGCTCCCGCGCCCGCCGCGAGCAACGCCAGTGCGCCGCCCGCGAGGTACGGCGTCGTCGAGCTGCCGCCCGTCTCCGCGAGGCCCGCCTCCGCCTGTACCCCCTGGGGCTTCACATCAGAGGCCGGTGCAGGAGGCGTCGCCGACTGCTCCTCCGGTGCCTCGCACGTCGCCTTCGCCAAGGTCACCGTCCCCTCGACCTCCGCCACGTTCAGGTCCAACGGGTTGACGGACACCTTGAGTTCGAGCGCGGTCGCGGCCGCCGTACGTGTCGTCGTCTCCGTCTGGGACAGCGCCAGCGTGACCTCGCCGACAGCCGGCACCTTCACCTCCACCGGGCCGCTCGGCGTCAGCGTCACCTTCTTGCCGAGAGCCGTCACCGAGCCCAGGAGGTCGGCCGTGGCGACCGGCTTCTCCCCCGCCACGCAGGTCGCCTTCGACGTGACCTGCTCGACCTCGATCAGGGAGAGGAGCGGGAGGCCCGGGACGTGGAGCTTCGCGTGGGCGAGGGTGGTCGACGCCTCTGCCCTCCCCTCCGTCACCGTCGCCTTCGACTCCGCGACCTCCGCGTCCAGCACCGTGAACGGCTTCCCCCCGTCCACGCCGTCCAACTTCGCGGTCAGCGCCGTCTGTTCGGCGCTCCGGGGTGCCTGCACCTCGTTGAGGGCGACCTCCAGCGGAACGTTCACGCTCTTGTTGAGGAGGGACACGTTCAGCCCGGTGCGGAGGACGACCGCGCTCGCGCGGCCCTGGTCCTCCGTCGCATGGGCCAGACTCGCGGGACCGGCGGCCAGGGCCGTCGCCGCCACGACGGTGGCCAGACGGCGTGCGGGCAGGCGGAAGTTGTTGGCGTTCAAGGTTCGGGGACCCCTCGGAAGAGACACGCTTGGGACCCGGTAAGAATTACGTACAGGCAGTCAACGGTCAGCAATCTGACGGGACTTCACTCCTACGTGATGTTTCCGCGCAGATCTTCGAATCAGACGGCACGTACGTTCTCCACATTCACTCGGGTGGCCGGTGTCAGTCCTCAATGTCAGCTCACGATCCGGCCGTTCAGTACCACCCTCAGCGGCGCCCCCAGCACCCGTACGTCCGCCCGCGGATCGGCCTCGTACACCACCAGGTCCGCCACCGCCCCCTCCACCAGCCCGGGTCGGCCCAGCCACTCCCGCGCGCCCCACGTCGTCGCCGACAGGGCCGCCGGTGCCGGAATGCCCGCCGTCACCAGCTCCGCGACCTCCGCCGCGACCAGCCCGTGCGGCAGTGTGCCGCCGGCGTCCGTGCCGACGTACACCGGGATTCCCGAGTCGTACGCGGAACGCACCGTGTCGTGGCGGCGTTCGTGGAGGCGGCGCATGTGGGCCGACCAGTCGGGGAACTTGGTCTCGCCGGCTGCCGCCAGGTTCGGGAACGTCGCGATGTTCACCAGGGTCGGGACGATCGCCACGCCTCGTGCGGCGAACAGGGGGATCGTGTCCTCCGTGAGGCCCGTCGCGTGCTCGACGCAGTCGATGCCCGCCTCCACCAGGTCCCGCAGGGAGTCCTCCGCAAAGCAGTGGGCCGTGACGCGCGCGCCCAGCCGGTGGGCCTCCGTGATCGCCGCCTCCACGGCCTCGCGCGGCCAGCAGGCGGCGAGGTCACCGGTGCCCCGGTCCAGCCAGTCGCCCACCAGCTTGACCCAGCCGTCGCCGCGCCGGGCCTCCTGGGCGACGTACGCCACCAGGTCGTCGGGCTCGATCTCGTGGGCGTAGCCCCGGATGTAGCGGCGGGTGCGGGCGATGTGCCGGCCGGCGCGGATGATCTTCGGCAGGTCCTCGCGGTCGTCGACCCACCTCGTGTCGGAGGGGGAACCCGCGTCGCGGATCAGCAGGGTGCCGGCCTCCCGGTCCGTCAGCGCCTGTTTCTCGGCGACATCGACGTCCACCGCGCCGTGCGGGCCCAGGCCCACATGGCAGTGCGCGTCGACCAGGCCGGGCAGCGCCCAGCCCTCCACCGTACGGATGTCACGGGCGCCGGGCGGGCGGTCGTACGAGATCCGCCCGCCGACCACCCACAGCTCGTCCCGGATCTCCTCCGGGCCGACCAGCACCCGCCCCTTCACATGCAGCACCGTCTGCGTCTGCTCGCTCATGGACGGCACCCTAGTTCGGCCCCTCGGCCCGATCCTTCCCCGACTCCTCCTCCACCTCCGCCATCGCCGGGTCCAGCAGGCGGGAGAGGAAGTGGCGGGTGCGTTCGTGGGTCGGGGCGGTGATGACCCGGGCGGGGGTGCCCTCCTCGACGATCACTCCGCCGTCCATGAAGACGACCCGGTCGGCGACCTCGCGGGCGAACGTCATCTCGTGTGTGACGACCATCATCGTCATGCCCTCGTTCGCCAGTCTGCGCATCACCGCCAGGACGTCGCCGACCAGCTCCGGGTCGAGTGCCGAGGTCGGCTCGTCGAACAGCATGACCTCCGGGCCCATCGCCAACGCCCGCGCGATCGCCACCCGTTGCTGCTGGCCTCCGGAGAGCGACGCCGGGTACGCGGTCGCCTTCTCGGACAGGCCCACGCGCTCCAGGTTCTCGGCGGCCACCTTCGCCGCCTCCGCCTTGTCCCGCTTCAGCACCCTGCGCTGCGGGAGGGTGAGGTTCTCCGTCACCGTCAGATGCGGGAAGAGGTTGAACTGCTGGAAGACCATGCCGATCCGGCGGCGGACCGCGTCGATGTCGACGTCCGGGTGCGTGACCTCCGTCCCGCCGACGAACACCTGGCCCTTCGTCGGCTCCTCCAGCAGGTTCACACAGCGCAGGAGGGTCGACTTGCCCGAGCCGGACGGGCCGATGACACACACGACTTCGCCCTGTCCGATCTCCAGGTCGATACCGCGCAGCACCTCGTTGTCGCCGAACGACTTGTACAGGTCCCGGACCTGGATTTCTGGACGACTCATTTGACGGCCTCCTGGGCCTTCGTCTCCATACGGCGTACGACGAAGCCGAGCGGGATCGTGATGAGCAGATAGCACAGGCCCGCGACCAGGATCGGCGTGGAGTTGGCGGTCTGGCTGGCCAGGTCGCGGCCGAACTTGGACAGTTCGCGCTCCTCCAGGGTGACACCGAGGAACAGCACCAGCGAGGAGTCCTTGAACAGGAGCACCAGTTCGTTCGTCAGCGGCGGGAGGATGATGCGGAACGCCTGCGGGACGACGATCGAGACCATGGCCCGGGCGTGCGAGAAGCCCAGCGAACGGGCCGCCTCCAGCTGCCCCTTGGGCACCGCCTGGATGCCCGCCCGGAACGTTTCCGCCATGTACGCGGCCGCCACCAGGCCGAGCGCGAGGGCCACTTTGCCATACGTCCCACCCGGGATCTCCGTACCGGGGAACGCGAGGGGGACGGCGACGCCGACGAAGATGAAGATCAGCAGGGCGGGCAGCCCTCGGAAGATCTCGATGTAGACGCCGGCCAGCCAGCGGTAGGGGCCCACGGACGACAGCCGCATCAGGGCGAGAAGCATGCCGAGGGCCAGTCCGAAGACGAAGCCGGACAGGGTGTACAGCACGGTGTTCTTCAGCGCCAGCGTGATGACGTCCGGGAACATCTGGTCGGCGATGTCCGTCTGCGCGAACTGGTTCCGCAGCCGGTCCCAGTCGGCCGAGACCGCGAAGGCGATCAAGGCAGCGACGAAGAGCGTGTACTGGACGCCGCGCGACAGGCGCCGCTTCTGACGCCTCGTCAACCCCCTCTTGCGGGGCTGCACTTCGGGCGTCAGTGTCGGCTTCGTGTCGCCGCTCATGAGGACGCGGACGGAGACGCGGACGCCGCGGACTCGTCGTACGGGCCGATCCACTGCTCGTACAGCTTCTTGTACGTGCCGTCGGCCTTCGCGTCGGTGATCACCTTGTTGATGGCGGCGACCAGCTTGGTGTTGCCCTTCTTCACCGTGAAGCCGTACTGCTCACCGGTGTTGAGGTTGTCCACCACCTGGAAGGCGTCGGCGTTGGCCTTGTCCTTGAGCCAGCCCTGGACGACCGGGTAGTCGATGATCACGGCGTCGACCTGTCCGGTGCGCAGGCCGTTGAGGACGGCGTCGGAGGACTCGAAGGAGACCGGGTCGAGGCCCTTCTCCTTGGCGTAGTCCTCGCCGGTCGTCTGCGCCTGGGCGCCGACCTTCTTGCCGTTGAGGCCGTCGAAGGAGGTGATGCCGCTCTTCTTGTCGACGAGGACGGCCTGCGTGGCGTCGAAGTAGGGGTCGGAGAAGTCGACGTTCTTCTTGCGTTCCTCGGTGATGGTCATCCCGGCGGCGCCGAGGTCGCACTGTCCCGCGTTGAGGAAGGCGCCCGTCTTGAAGTTCTCGAACGGCGTGTCGAGGATCTCCTGCTTCACGCCGAGGTTCCTGGCGACGAGGTCGACGAGCGCCACGTCGAAGCCCTGCACCTTGCCGTCGATCTCCGACTGGAAGGGCGGGTAGGGCAGGTGGGTGCAGACGGTGAGCTGCCCGGCCTTGACGACCTCGACCCCGCCGGCGGCGGTCTTCGCGGCGCTGCCGCCGTCGTCGTCCGAGGAGCAGCCGGCCACGAGCAGGAGCCCGGCCGTCGCGGTGGTGGCGGCCAGGATGCGGGACCGTCGTCCGAGCACCGTGTTCACGGGGACCTCCTGTGGGGGGACTGTGGGTTCTGATTATAAGGAGACGTTTGACTCTCTCAAACCATTTCCATGGTCGTGATGCCGTGCCACCTGCGGTTTCGAGGCCGTTCGGCCTCTCATCCCGCCAGGCCGAGGATCAGGAAGCTCTCCGGCCGGACAGGCCCTAGTCTCGACTCGGCTTACCTACCCCGCTATCCGAAGAGAGCACCACCATGACCACGCATCCCTTCCTGGACCTGGCGCCCCTGACGGCCGCCCGCTTCGCGTCGATCGAGGACCGCGTGGCGCGGCTGCTCGGCACCGAGCAGGACGTCGTGATCATGCAGGGCGAGGCGCTGCTGCCACTGGAAGGTGCCATCAGGGGTACCGCGGGTCCGGGCACGACGGCCCTCAACATCATCACGGGCCCCTACGGGCAGACCTTCGGCGACTGGCTGCGGGACTGCGGCGCGACGGTCTTCGATCTCGCGGTGCCGTTCCACGCGGCGGTCACGGCCGCGCAGGTCCGGGAGGCGTTCGCCGAGCACCCGGAGATCGACTTCGTCTCGCTGGTGCACGCGGAGGCGGCGACCGGCAACACCAACCCGGTCGCGGAGATCGGCGAGGCGGTACGGGAACAGGGCGCCCTCTTCTATCTCGACGCCGTCGCGTCGGTCGGCGCCGAGCCGGTGCTGCCGGACGCATGGGGTGTCGACCTGTGTGTGATCGGGGCGCAGAAGGCGATGGGCGGTCCTGCCGGGGTGTCGGCGGTGTCGGTGAGCGAACGGGCGTGGGCGCGGATGGCGGCGAATCCGGGGGCGCCGCGACGGTCGTACCTCTCACTGCTGGACTGGAAGGAGCGGTGGATCGACGGCGGCCGGCGGACGCTCCTGCACGCTCCCGCCCAACTGGAGATGCTCGCGCTGGAGGCGTGTGTCGAGCGGATCGAGGCGGCGGGCCTGGACGCGGTGATCGCCCGGCACACCGCCGCGGCGGCGGCGACCCGGGCGGGCGTGCTCGCGCTGGGCGGCGGTCTTGAGCCGTATGTGTACGAGGCCGAGGACGCGGCGCCGGTCGCCACGACCCTGCGGGCGCCCTCCGGGGTCGTCGCGTCGGAGCTGGTGGCGAGCGCGCTGGCCGCCGATCCGACGCTGCCGCTGGCGGCGGGCGGGGGCGCGCTGGCCAAGGAGATGATCCGGGTCAACCACTACGGGGCCGACGCGACGCGCGAGGCGGTGCTCGGGAGTCTGGTCGCGCTGGGCGCCGCACTGGCCGACCGGGGGCTCGTGGTGGACGTCGCGGGGGCCCGGCAAACGGTCGCGAAATCCCTGTGAATTCTCGCCGAAATTCGGCAATTCAATTCAGAGCAGCTCCCCGTGCTCTTCTGCCCGCTTCTCCCCGACCTAAACACAAGGTTTTGCGAACAAATCAAGCAAATTAAATGAGTGTGATTCAACCAACAACAGAAAACCACTGACGGCCATGCATTTTTGATTTCCACTCGGTAAGTTGCATTTGCATGAGTGCCGTACTGACAGACCTGCAAATCGACCGTCCGGTGGTGGCCGACGGGGCCGAGCTGTGGCGGATCGCCAGGGACTCGGAAGTTCTCGACCTCAACTCGTCGTACAGCTATCTGCTCTGGTGCCGGGACTTCGCCGCCACCTCGGCCGTCGCCCGGGACCCCGAGGGGCGGCCGGTCGGCTTCGTCACCGGGTACGTCCGGCCGGACCTCCCGCACACCCTGCTCGTCTGGCAGGTCGCCGTCGACGCCGGCCATCAGGGGCGTGGGCTCGCCGGCTCGCTGCTCGACGGGCTGACCCGGCGGGTCGCCGGCGAGCAGGGGATCACCGCCGTCGAGACCACCATCACGCCGGGCAACACCGCCTCGGAGCGGCTGTTCACCTCGTTCGCCGAGCGCCACGACGCCGTCGTCGAGCGTGAAGTGCTGTTCGACGCGGGCCTGTTCCCGCAGAGCGGGGCCCACGACCCCGAGGTCCTGTACCGCATCGGCCCGCTCTCCAGCCCTTCGGATCCTGCCGATCCCTCCGCCCTCTCCGGCTGATCTCACCCCCCACCTCAAGGAGTTCACCGCCGTGACCATCACCCAGCCCGACCTGAGTGTCTTCGAGACCGTCGAGTCGGAGGTCCGCAGCTACTGCCGAAGCTGGCCCGCCGTGTTCGACCGTGCGCAGGGCAGCCGTATGTACGACGAGGACGGCCACGCCTACCTCGACTTCTTCGCGGGCGCCGGATCACTCAACTACGGCCACAACAACCCCGTACTCAAACGGGCGTTGATCGACTATCTGGAACGGGACGGCGTCACCCACGGGCTCGACATGTCGACCGCCGCCAAGCGCGCCTTCCTGGAGTCCTTCCAGGAGTTGGTGCTGCGGCCCCGCGAACTGCCGTACAAGGTCATGTTCCCGGGCCCGACGGGCACCAACGCCGTTGAAGCGGCACTGAAGTTGGCGCGGAAGGTGAAGGGCCGGGAGGCCATCGTCTCCTTCACCAACGCCTTCCACGGCATGTCCCTCGGCTCGCTCGCGGTGACCGGCAACGCCTTCAAGCGGGCCGGCGCGGGCATTCCGCTGGTGCACGGGACGCCGATGCCGTTCGACAACTACTTCGAGGGGACCGTCCCCGACTTCCTGTGGTTCGAGCGGCTGTTGGAGGACCAGGGCTCCGGTCTCAACAAGCCGGCCGCCGTGATCGTGGAGACCGTGCAGGGCGAGGGCGGCATCAACGTGGCGCGCCCGGAGTGGCTGCGGGCACTGGCCGAGCTGTGCGAACGCCAGGACATGCTGCTGATCGTCGACGACATCCAGATGGGCTGCGGACGGACCGGTGCCTTCTTCTCCTTCGAGGAGGCGGGCATCGTGCCCGACATCGTCACCGTCTCGAAGTCCATCAGCGGCTACGGACTCCCCATGTCCCTCTGCCTGTTCAGGCCCGAGCTGGACATCTGGGAGCCGGGCGAGCACAACGGCACGTTCCGCGGCAACAACCCGGCGTTCGTGACGGCCGCCGCCGCGCTGGAGACGTACTGGGCCGACGGCTCCGCCATGGAGAAGCAGACCCGCGCCCGTGGCGAGCAGGTCGAGGAGGCGCTGATCTCGATCACCGAGGAGAACCTCGCCGACATCAAGGAGTACCGGGGCCGCGGGCTGGTGTGGGGCATGGAGTTCCACGAGAAGGCGCGCGCCGAGCGGGTCGCGCGGCGGGCCTTCGAACTCGGGCTGCTCATCGAGACGTCCGGCCCGGAGAGCGAGGTCGTGAAGCTGCTGCCGGCGCTCACGATCACGCCCGAGGAACTGGACGAGGGGCTGCGGATCGTGGCCCGCGCCGTCCGCGAAACCGTAGAAGCCGGCTGAGAAAACCCGTCTCAGAAAGGGGTTGTTGAGCACGTGATCGTCCGTTCGTTCAAGGACATCGAAGGCACCGACCGGCATGTGAGGGCCGCGTCCGGCACCTGGGAGAGCAAACGCATCGTCCTCGCCAAGGAGCGGGTCGGCTTCTCGCTCCACGAGACCGTCCTGTACGCGGGCACGAAGACGTCGATGTGGTACGCGAACCACGTCGAGGCCGTCGTGTGCGTCGAGGGCGAGGCCCTGCTGACCGACGACGAGACCGGGCGGACGTACACGATCACCCCCGGCACCATGTACCTCCTCGACGGGCACGAGCGGCACACGCTGCGCGTCAAGGAGGACTTCCGCTGTGTCTGTGTGTTCAACCCGCCGGTCACCGGCCGGGAGGACCACGACGAGAACGGCGTCTATCCCCTGCTGACCGAGCCCGACACCGAGGAGGTCTGACATGTCCACCCTGACCGACCTGTACCCCACCCGTGGCGCCGCCGAGGTGTCCGTCCCCCGCCAGGACCCGGTCGTCTGGGGCGCGCCGGACACGCCCGGGCCGTTCGCCAAGGCGGACCTCATGGCGTACGAGCGTGATGGCTTCCGGGCGCTCGACCGGCTCCTCGACGACGACGAAGTCGCGCTCTACCGGGCCGAGTTGGAGCGGCTGATCACCGATCCGGCGGTCCGGGCCGACGAACGCTCGATCATCGAGCCGAAGTCGAAGGAGATCCGGTCGGTCTTCGAGGTCCACCGGATCAGCGAGGTGTTCGCGCAGCTCGTGCGGGACGAGCGGATCGTCGGACGGGCCCGGCAACTGCTCGGCTCCGACGTGTACGTCCACCAGTCACGGATCAACGTCAAGCCGGGGTTCGGGGCGGGCGGCTTCTACTGGCACTCCGACTTCGAGACCTGGCACGCGGAGGACGGTCTGCCGAACATGCGGACGGTGTCCGTCTCGATCGCGCTGACCGAGAACTTCGACACCAACGGCGGCCTCATGATCATGCCGGGCTCGCACCGCACGTTCCTCGGCTGTGCGGGGGCGACGCCCGAGGACAACTACAAGAAGTCGCTCCAGATGCAGGACGCGGGCACTCCGTCCGACGAGGCGCTGACCTCGCTTGCCGACGAGCACGGCATCAAGTTGTTCACGGGCAGGGCGGGTTCGGCGACCTGGTTCGACTGCAACTGCATGCACGGCTCCGGGGACAACATCACGCCGTTCCCGCGCAGCAACGTGTTCATCGTGTTCAACAGCGTGGAGAACGAGGCGGTGGAGCCGTTCGCGGCACCGGTGCGTAGGCCCGAGTTCATCGGAGCGAGGGACTTCACGCCGGTGAAGTGACATCTCCTCCGGCCGGCGGAGCCGACCCGCGGCGAAGCCGCAATCGGATACAGCATCGGAGCGAGGGACTTCACGCCGGTGAAGTGACATCTCCTCCGGCCGGCGGAGCCGACCCGCGGCGAAGCCGCAATCGGATACAGCATCGGAGCGAGGGACTTCACGCCGGTGAAGTGACCCTGTGTGGCTCGGGGTCAGAGCCACGACAGGGCGGCCGCGCGCTCCAGTACGTTGCGTGCGGCCTCTCTGTCGCCGGTCTCGCCGCGCGGCACCTCGTCGGGTGCGTAGCGGCCGCCGACCAGCAGGCAGAAGTCGACCGGGTCCAGGACGAGTTCGGCCCGTACGGGCTCGTCCTCGGAGCCCAGCACCCACTCCTCCGCTCCGCCGGTCACGGCGAAGAGGACCGGGGGCGCGTCGGGTCCCAGGGCCGTGCCGAGGATACGGACGGCCAGGTGGACGAGCCGCCACAGGTGCGGCTCCGGCGGTGGCGGTACGGCGAGGCCGAGGGCGCGGCCGATGTCGTCGGTGTGGATCCACACCTCGAAGGCGCGGACCGTGAAGTGGTCGGCGACGGGCAGCCGGGCGCCCATCAACGTCGTTGCGATGGAGGCGAGTTCGGGGTCGCGGGCCTCGGGTGTGGCCAGCAGTGCGGCGGCCTGCGCGGCCCAGGCGGCGACGGTCTCCCCGGGTTCGCGGCGCTGCTCGTGGGCGATCACCTCGGCGGTGCGCACGGCCCAGGCGTCCGCCCAGTCGGCGGCCTCCTCGGCCGGCGAGGCCGCCCCGGGGACGCTCGGGTCCAGGCCGAGCCGCAGTGCCAACGGCTCGTCGGCGGCGAGCAGGTGAGCGACGGTGTCGTGCACGTCCCAGTCGTGGACGACGGGCGTGCCCCAGGCGCTGTTCCTGTGGCCGTCCTCTCCGTCCCCTCCGTCCAGTTCGCGCAGAAGTGCCTGGAGCCCGGAGACGGCGGCGGCATAGGGGGCGGCGTGCGGGGCGATGCCGGGCACGGCGGCCGGGCGGCGGGAGCGGAGGGCGAGGGCGAGCACACCGCCCGCCTCCGGCGCCCGGGCGGGGGCACTCCCGTTCAGGGACACGGCGGAGCCCTCTGACGAGACACCTGAGGACGGCCCGTCCAGCAACCGTACGGTCTCTCTCAGCCGTTCCGCCTCCGCCGCACAGACGGCGCACTCGGCGAGATGCGGCCGGACCGCCTGCTCGTCGCCCGGTTGCAGGGCGCCGAAGGCCCAGGCGGCCAGCAACTCCCGTACACCCTCATGATCCGTGGTCACCCCGCACCTCCTCCTTCGCCCGCCATTGCCATCATGCGCCTCTTTCCAGTGCCGGGTCGGGCGGCTCGGCCAAAGTCTCCGCCAAGGTACGAAGTGCCGTGCGCAGGCGGGTCTTGGCCGTGCCCTCGGGGATGCCGAGTTCGACGCCTGCCGGTACGTGCGGCCGGCGAAGTAGGCGAGGTGCACGACTTCCCTTTGTGGCTGCGGGAGTTCGGCGAGGGCCGTGTGCAGTTGCAGGGAGCGCTCGCGATGGACGACGGTCTCGTCGGGGCCCGGTGAGGTGTCCGGGATGGCGTGCAGCGCGGAGTCGTCGGCGCGGGCGTCCCTGCGGTGCCGGGCCTCGCTGCGCACCCAGTCGACGGCGCGCCGGTGGGCGAGCATCGACAGCCAGGTGCGCAGTGAGCCGCGGCGCGCGTCGAAGGCGTACGGCCTGGTCCAGAGCTGGGCGAAGACCTCCTGGGCGACGTCCTCGGCGGCGGCCGTGCTGCGCGTGACGCGTGCGGCGACGGCGCGCACCAGCCCGCCGTACGCCGTGTACGCCTCGGCCAGCGCGGACTCGTCCCCGTACACCAGCCGCCGATGCAGTTCCGCGTCGGCGGGCGGTCTCACGGACCTGACGGTCCTGTCTGGCGTCGACTCCACCGGCACCACCACCCCTTGGTGACCTTCCTAGCGCCCCTGGGGTTCTCGCGCCACCGGTTCAGCCGGACAGGACGTCCAGGAGTCGGTCGACGTCCGAGGTCGTGTTGTAGAGATGGAAGGCCGCGCGCAGATTTCCGGCCCGGTCGGAGACCTCGACCCCGGCGCGGCTCAACTCGGGCTGGAGGTGGCCGAGTTGCGGGACGGACACGATGGCCGAGCCGGGCGCGGGTACGGGCTGGTGACCGATCCCGGCGAGTCCGGCGCGGAACCGGTCGGCGAGCGCGAGGTCATGGGCGCGTACGGCATCCACGCCCAACTCCTCGATGAGGGCGAGGGAGTGGCGGGCGCCGGTGTAGGAGAACAGGCTCGGGCTCTCGTCGAACCGGCGGGCGGAGTGGGCGAGTTCGCGCACCGGGCCGTAACAGCTGTCCCAGGGCACCTCGCCCGCGACCCAGCCGGCGAACACCGGTGTCAGTCCGCCCAGGTCCTCCGGTACGACGAGGAAGGCCACGCCTCGCGGGCAGACGAGCCACTTGAAGGCGACGGAGGAGACGTAGTCGTAGGCGTCCGCGTCGACGGGCAGCCAGCCGGTGGCCTGGGACGCGTCGACGTACGTACGGGCGCCGTGTTCGCGTGCGGCCTCGCGGAGTGCGGGCAGGTCGAGGATGCGGCCGTCGGCGGACTGGGCGGCGCTCACGGCGACCAGCGCGGTGCCGGGCCGGACGGACTCGGGGATCCGTTCCAGGGGCACGGTCCGGACCTTCAGGTCCCCGCGGACGTGGAACGGGTTGAGGACGGAGGTGAAGTCGTCCTCGGCGGTGAGGACTTCGGCGCCCGCGGGCAGCGAGGCGGCGATCAGCCCGCTGTAGACGGCGACCGAGGCGCCGGCCGCGACCCTGCGGTCGGAGACCCCGACGATCCGCGCGAACGCGGAGCGCGCGGCCTCCACGTCGGCGAACATGTCCTGCGACCGGCCGTCGGCCACAGACTGCACGGCGGCGTGCATGGCGGCCACCGAGCGGGCCGGGAGGAGGCCGGTGCTCGCGGTGTTCAGATAGGTGTTCTTCGGAGCGAACTCGGCACGGACGAGGTTGCGGAGGTTCTCGGAGGTCTCCATGCCACTACTGTGCGGCCCGAAGATCTGCTCGTCCATCGCCGATTTCTGCACGGCACCGCGAAGCACCGCTTATACATACACCCTGACCTGCGGTTTCTCGACAGGTCCTACTTCTGGGGTACGGCACACCCGTCGGGTCCGCAGACCTCGGCGGCGCCATCGCCCTCTTCCGCCTGGACGATCTTGAGGGGTGCGGGTCGCTCGCCCCATGCCTGGGTGAGGGCCTGGGCGAAGACCTCGGCGGGCTGGGCGCCGGAGACGCCGTACTTCCGGTCGAGGACGAAGAACGGCACGCCGTTCGCGCCCAGTTCGGCGGCCTCGCGCTCGTCGGCGCGCACGGCGTCGGCGTACGCGTCCGGGTCGGCGAGTACGCCCCGGGCGTCGTCGGCGTCGAGCCCGGCGGCGACGGCCAGCTCGACGAGCCGCTCGTCGTCGCCGAAGACGGACTGCTCCTCGGCGAAGTTGGCCTGGTAGAAGAGCTGGATCAGCTCGTCCTGGCGGCCCTTGTCCTTGGCGAGGTGGAGCAGCCGGTGCATGTCGAAGGTGTTGCCGTGATCACGGTCCCGGGTCCGGTAGGCGAGCCCTTCGGCGGCGGCCTGCGCCCCCAGGTTCTCCTCACCGGCCTGCGCCTGCGCCTCGCTCATGCCGTACTTCTTGGTGAGCATCTTGAGCACGGGCTGGATGTCACCCTTGGCACGCCCCGGGTCCAGCTCGAACGACCGGTGCACCACCTCGACACCGTCCCGGTGCGGAAAGGCGCCGAGCGCCTTCTCGAAGCGGGCCTTGCCGACGTAGCACCAGGGGCAGGCGATATCGCTCCAGATCTCGACGCGCATGTCTTCGGCTCTCCAGGTCGTACGGGTGTGGATGAGGGCGCGGAGACTCCCTCCGCATGGGTATGTGAACGTTCAAGCGGCCGGTTTCATTCCGTGCCGCTGATTCCGTACCGCAGAAAGAGGTGGTGGTCGCCCTCGGCGGGCGGGTTCTCCGGGTCCGGGACCCACCCGAGGCGGTGGTAGAAGGCCTGGGCCCGCTGGTTGTCGACGTGCACGTCGAGGGTGGCGGCCAGCTTGCCGTCGGCCCGCCACCGCTCGACGCAGGCGGCGTGCAGATCGGTGCCGATGCGGGCCCGCCAGCGGTCGGGATCGACGTGGAACTGGTAGAGCTTGACCGTGTCCGCGGGGGCGCCTTCGGCCGTACGGAAGGAGGCGACGCCGATGACGCGGTCCTCCTCGACGACGCACAGGACCTGGGCGTCGGGGCGCTCGATGGTGCCCTGCCAGAGCGCGACGTAGTCGATGTCGCCTCCCGGCACCCCGTCCGGGTAGTACGTGGACCGTGCGCAGACGTGCAGCTCCGCGACAGCCGCGGCCTCGGCGGGCAGCGCGGCCCGGATCACCCGGCTTCCGGTCACATGGTCATTGATCATGCACCGGAAGACGTGGCGGGCGGCCGGAACGGTTCCGGCTCAGCTGCCGTCCCTCAGGTCCTTCGGCCACTCCGGGCGGAACTCGATGTGGTCGTACGTCACCACGCAGCCCTCCCCCATCGGGGACTGGGTCATGAAACCGACCAGGGCCGCGTCCGTCTCCTTCTCGTCGCCGAGGGTGAACAGGCGGATGAAGGTCCACTTCTCGCCGTCGCGGGAGGCGTGGAAGGCGAAGGCGCGGCCGGTGCGGCTGATCCGGAGCCAGACGGAACTGCCGTCCACGGTGAAGGAGTTGGCGTCGTCGGAGTGTCCCCGGGTGACCACCGTGCAGACGGTGGCCACATCCGGGGAGTACTCCAGACAGAGCTTGGCCCAGGCCCGTTCGCCCACGTGGACGTACAGCACCCCGGCATCGAAGGAGGCCGCGAACCCCACCGTGACCCGGGCGATCAGCTGGAAGTCCCCGTGCGGCGCACCCAGCAGCCGGGGCGCGTCGGCAGCGGGGTCCAACGCCTCCCCGGTGGGCGGCACGAACCGGTCCTGCCGGGGCCCTGCCCACCCGGTGAGCACCCCGTCCTCGAAGGACCAGTGCCCATCGGGCCCATAAGTACGGAGAGAAAAGGGCAGCGGGGAAAGCTCCAAGTCCATTGCCTGATTATCGCAGGGTGCGATGGGCGCCCCGACAGGGGCGCGGGGAACTGCGCGACAAGCCACGACGAGCCCGCAGCCGCGAAATTCCCCCGCACCCCAACGACGCTAGCGCTCCAGGCGACCGTTGAAACGCCGAGGCAGCCCCAGCGAATTCTCGTCCCGCAGCTCCACCGGCAACAGCGCAACAGGCGTGTTCTGGTAGGCCACCGGCCGCAGCCACCGCTCGATGGCCGTCCCGCCGACCGACGTCGACGTCGACGTCGTGGCCGGGTACGGCCCCCCGTGCTGCTGGGCCGCGGCCACAGCGACCCCGGTCGGCCACGCGTTCACCAGCACACGCCCCGCGAGCGGCGTCAGCTCGGCCAGGATCTCCGCCCCACGCCCCTCCCCCGCGGCCTCCTCGGCCGAGAGGTGAACCGTCGCCGTCAGGTTCCCCGGCAGCCGCGAGAGAACGGCGTTCGCTTCGGCGTCGTCCGCGTAGCGGGCCACGACGGTGACCGGCCCGAAGCACTCCTCCAGGAGCAGGTCGTACGCCCCCTCCGACACCAGCTTCTCCGCCGCCACCGTGAGGAACCCCGCGCTGACCGTGTGCTCGCCGCCCGAGCCCGGCGTCACCGGGGACTCGACCTCGGGCAGCTCGGCGCGCTCGGCGACCCCGGCGACGAAGTTGTCGCGCATCCGGTGGTCCAGGAGGACACCGGCGTCCGTGTTGCTCACGGCGTCCGTGAGGGACTTCAGCAGGCGGTCGCCCGCCGCGCCCTCCGGCGCCAGCACCAGGCCGGGCTTCACACAGAACTGGCCGACGCCCAGCGTCATGGAGCCCGCGAGCCCCGTACCGATCGCCTCGGCGCGCTCGGCGGCCGCCGCCTCCGTGATCACCACCGGGTTCAGGGAGCCCAGCTCGCCGTGGAACGGGATCGGCGTCGGCCGGGCCGCCGCCGCGTCGAAGAGGGCACGGCCGCCGCGTACGGAACCGGTGAAGCCGGCCGCCGCGACCAGCGGGTGCTTGACCAGCTCGACGCCCGCCTCGAAGCCGTGGACCAGGCCGAGGACACCCTCGGGGATGTCGTGCTGGGCCGCGGCCCGGCGCAGGACCGACGCGACCAGCTCGGACAGGCCCGGGTGGTCCGGGTGGGCCTTGACGACGACCGGGCAGCCGGCCGCGAGCGCGCTCGCGGTGTCGCCGCCGGGGACGGAGAAGGCGAAGGGGAAGTTGGAGGCCGAGTAGACGGCCACGACACCCAGCGGGACCTTGTAGCGGCGCAGGTCCGGGATCGGCGGGGTCGCGGTGTCGTCGGGGTGGTTGATGACGACGTCGAGGAAGGCGCCCTCGTCGACGATGTCCGCGAAGGCCCGCAGCTGGTAGCAGGTGCGGGCGAGTTCGCCGGTCAGCCGGACCGGGCCGAGCGCGGTCTCCGCGTCGGCGGCCTCGACGAGGTGGTCCTTGGCCGCTTCGAGCTGCTCGGCGGCGCTGCGCAGGAAGGCCGCACGGACCGTGCGGTCGGCGAGGGCCGGGCGGGCGGCGTGCGCCGCGCGGACGGCGGCGTCCACCTCCTGGGCTGTGGCCTCGACCGCGACCTGCTCCCGCTGCTTCCCGGTACGGGGGTCGACACTCCAGACTGGTGCTGCTGCCACCGGGGGTCCCTCCAGATTGTGTTGCCATTGGTGATGCCGTTTTGTGATGCCGTTTGTGATGTGCATTCCCGCGTCATTCACCAGGCGCGTTCGATATGCTGAACAGCGTCTCTGGTGATGAATATGCTGTTGGAGACTATTTCCCGTCGAACGAAGGGGTCAAGGGCGATGTCGGCAGCCGAGACAGGCGGCGGGGCGCAGGTCAAGTCCGCGGTACGGACCGTTGAACTGCTGGAATACTTCGCCGGACGTCCCGGCATGCACTCCCTGGCGGCGGTCCAGGAGGCCGTCGGTTACCCCAAGTCCAGTCTCTACATGCTGCTGCGCACTCTTGTCGACCTCGGCTGGGTGGAGACGGACGCCACGGGCACGCGGTACGGCATCGGCGTACGGGCGCTGCTGGTCGGTACCTCGTACATCGACGGCGACGAGGTGGTCGCGGTGGCCCGCCCGACCCTGGACCGGCTCTCCGACGACACGACGGAGACCATCCACCTGGCCCGGCTCGACGGTACGAACGTCGTCTACCTCGCCACCCGCCAGTCGCAGCACTATCTGCGCCCCTTCACCCGCGTCGGCCGCCGGCTGCCCGCCCACTCGACCTCCCTCGGCAAGGCGCTGCTGGCCACCCACACCGACGAGCAGGTCCGCAAGCTGCTCCCGGAGACGCTGCCCGCGCTGACCGAGCACACGATCACCGACCGGGAGAAGCTCATCGAGGAACTGCGCCTGGTGCGCGAGCAGGGCTTCGCGGTGGACCGCGAGGAGAACACGCTGGGGCTGCGCTGCTTCGGCGTCGCGATCCCGTACCGCACCCCCGCGCGGGACGCGATCAGCTGCTCCGTGCCGGTCGCCCGGCTCACCCCGGCCCACGAACAGATGGTCAAGGACGCCCTGTTCGACGCGCGCGACCGGCTGACCCTGGCCACCCGGAGGCTCTGAACGATGCGGTACTCGGCTTCCACGGACGTGGAACTCCGCGAGGTCCACGACAGTGACCTGCCCGTCTTCTTCCGGCAGACCAACGACCCCGAGTCGCTGTGGATGGCCGCGTTCACGGCGAAGGACCCGACCGACCGGGACGCCTTCGACGCCCACTGGGAGCGGATCCGTGCCGCACCGGACGTACTGAACCGCACGGTCCTCGTCGACGGCGACGTGGTGGGCAGCGCGGCGGTGTACGGCGAACCGGGCGAGCGCGAGGTGACGTACTGGATCGACCGCGCCTACTGGGGGCGCGGTATCGCGACGGCCGCGCTGCGCGCCCTCCTGGCCGCCGTCCCGGAACGCCCGCTGCACGCGCGTGCCGCCGCCGACAACGCGGGCTCGCTGCGGGTCCTGGAGAAGTGCGGCTTCCGCGTCTCGGGGCACGACCGGGGGTACGCGAACGCCCGCCGGACGGAGATCGACGAGGTCGTGCTGACGCTGGAGGCCTAGGGCCTGTCCGGCGGGTCAGGTCGCGGGGAATCAGCGGCGCCTCATCAGCGCCGGTGAGCGGGGTCTGGTGCGTGCAGCTGCAAGGCGGAGGAGGGCGTCGACGCGGAGCGTCGGCAACCGACGACAACGCCGCAGATGTGCGTGCCAGACCCCGCGTCCGCGACATGATCCGCCGGACAGGCCCTGAACCCCTAAGGGTCTCCATGAACAGCCCATGAGAAATCGGGCGGCGGGGAACGCGCCGTCCAGTGCCGTTCGTCCTTGAGAGAGATGAACAGGACGATCAGGCGCGCCTCCGTCTTCTCGCTGCTGCTCGTGCTCTCTCTGCTGGTCAGGGCGACTTGGGTGCAGTTCTACGACGGCCAGGCGCTCGCGGACGACAGCAAGAACCGGCGGAACGCGATCGCGTTGTACGCGAACCCGCTCGGGAACATCATCGTGGCCGGCGAGTCGGTCACCGGCTCCAAGGAGACGAGCAGCGGGGATCTCAAGTACCAGCGGACGTACACGGACGGCAAGCTCTACGCGGCCGTGACCGGGTACAGCTCGCCCCTGTTCGCGCCGACGCAGTTGGAGGGTATTTACAAGGACGTCCTCGACGGCTCGGACAGCAGACTGACGACGGTCATGGACACGGTCACCAACGAGCACGCCACTCCGGGGAACGTGATCACGACGATCGACCCGGACGTACAGAAGGCGGCCTACGCGGCGCTCGGCGACAAGAAGGGCGCGGCCGTCGCCATCGACCCGAAGACCGGCAGGATCCTCGCGATGGTCTCCACGCCGTCGTACGACCCGTCGACGATCACCGGGGCGAGCGACGGCGACGCGTGGACCGCGCTCAACAAGGACCCCGACAAACCGCTGGTCAACCGGGCGATACGGCAGCCGCTGCCGCCGGGTTCGACGTTCAAGCTGGTGGTCGCGGCGGCGGCTCTGGAGGACGGGCTGTACGGGTCGGTGGACGACCGTACGGACAGCCCGGACCCGTACACGCTGCCGGGTACGACACGTGAGCTGTCGAACGAGAACCCGAACGCGCCCTGCGAGAACGCGACGATCCGGGTCGCGCTCCAGTACTCCTGCAACAACGTCTTCGCGAAGATGGCCGTCGACCTCGGGCAGGACAAGGTGAAGGCGATGGCGGAGAAGTTCGGCTTCAACGACGAGTCGCAGGACGTGCCGGTGCGGGCGTATCCGAGCGTGTATCCGTCGGACATGGAGAAGTCGCAGACCGCGCTGACGGGGATCGGGCAGTTCGATGTCACGGCGACGCCGTTGCAGATGGCGATGGTGTCCGCGGCGATAGCCAACGGCGGCAAGCTGGTGTCGCCGCACATGGTGTCGCAGGTGGTTACCTCCGGCGGGGATGCGTTGGAGGACCTCGACAGTTCGGCGTCGACCAAGGAGGTCATCAGCTCGGGGACCGCCGAGCAGTTGCAGTCGGCGATGCAGACGGTTGTCTCCGACGGTACGGGGACGAACGCGCAGATTTCCGGGGCGACGGTGGGGGGCAAGACGGGTACTGCTCAGCATGGGGAGAACAACAGTCAGACGCCTTATGCGTGGTTCACGTCATATGCGAAGTCTGATTCGAACGGTAAGGAAGTTGCCGTGACTGTGCTGGTTGAGCAGTCCGGGGCGGCTCGGTCCGAGGTGAGTGGGAATGGGCTGGCCGCGCCTGTCGCCAAGGCGATGATGCAGGCTGCGTTGGCTGGGTGAGTTGGTTGGGTGCTGCGCCGTCGTGGCTGATCGCGCAGTTCCCCGCGCCCCTAAAAAGACAAAAGCGGCGCGGGGAACCTCAGCCCCCGTTTACTTCGTGCCGAAAAGCTGCTCGATCGGGTCGATCGCGAAGTAGATCAGGAACAGGGCGCTCGTGCCCCACAGGAGCCAGTGGACCTCCTTGGCCTTGCCCACGACCGTCTTGATGAGGACGTAGGCGAGGAAGCCGGCGCCGATGCCGTTGGTGATGGAGTACGTGAAGGGCATCACGGCGATCGTCAGGAACGCGGGGATGGCGATCTCGTACTTGTCCCAGTCGATGTGCTTGACCTGGGTCATCATCAGGAAGCCGACCGCGACCAGGGCGGGGGCGGCGGCCTGCATCGGGACGATCGTGAGGATCGGGGTCAGGAAGAGCGCGCAGGCGAACAGGCCGCCGGTGATCAGGTTGGCGAAGCCGGTACGGGCACCCTCGCCGACGCCCGCCGCCGACTCGATGTACGAGGTCGCCGAAGAGGACGAACTCGCGCCGCCCGCCACCGCGGCCGCACCGTCGATGAGGAGCACGCGGCCGAGGTTGGGGACGTTGCCGTCCTTGTCGAGCAGGCCTGCTTCGGCGGTGATGCCGACGACCGTGCCCATGGTGTCGAAGAAGTCCGACAGGATCAGGGTGAAGATCAGCAGGACGACGGTGATCACCGTGGTCTCGCCGAACGCGCCGAACAGGCTGAAGTCGCCGATCAGCCCGAAGTCGGGGGTGTCCGCGATCTTGTCGGGCCAGGCCGGGGTGGTGAGGCCCCAGCTCTTGACGTCGGCGATCGAGTTGATGATCAGCGCGACGAGCGTCATCGTGACGATGCTGATCAGGATCGCGCCCTTCACCTTGCGCGCGATGAGGCCGATGGTCAGCAGGACGCCGAGACAGAAGACCAGGACCGGCCAGCCGCTGAGCGTGCCGGTGCCGCCGAGCTGCACGGGGACAGTCGTGCTCGCGACGTCCGGGATACGGGTGACGAAGCCGGCGTCGACGAAGCCGATGAAAGCGATGAACAGGCCGATGCCCACGCCGATCGCCGCCTTGAGCGGCCCCGGGATCGCGTGCATGATCGCTTCTCTGAGGCCGGTCACCACAAGGACGCAGATCAGCAGGCCCTCCAGGACGACCAGGCCCATCGCGTCGTCCCAGCTCATCAGCGGGGCGATCTGGAAGGCGACCACCGCGTTGAGGCCGAGGCCCGCGGCGAGCGCGAGCGGGAGGTTGCCGCCGACGCCCATGATGATCGTCATCACCGCGGCCACCAGGGCGGTGGCGGTGACGAGCTGGACGCTGTCGAGCTGGTGCCCGAACTTGTCCTTGGCGCTACCCAGGATGATGGGATTCAGGACAAGGATGTAGGCCATCGTGAAGAACGTGGCGAAGCCGCCGCGTATCTCACGGGCGAAGGTGGATCCCCGCTCGGAGATCTTGAAGAAGCTGTCGACGCTGTTCGCCGCGGGGGGCGCGGCGCCCGGCCGGTCAGCCACCTTCTGTGGTTCGGACATGGCGGTTACTCCTCGTTGCCTGAATGATCTGTGTGCGGATGCTGGCTGGATTGTTCCTGTGTTGAACGGTTTTCAGGTTTTCTCCGTGTTACAGAATCGGGCTCGATCTGTCGTACGACACTCGAAGGGCCGTGCGCATGCCTGATACTCTCTCGGCTCTCGCGCCAAACGATCACCACCTCTTCACCGGCGCACCACAGTGGCCGTATACGCAGACGCCCGGCTTCGGTCGGCAGCCGCCGCTGGCCAGGGAAAACTCAGCGAATCTAAGGGGGAGAGGTCGCCCGTGGGCACTGTTGTCGACGACGCAGCCTCCGTCGAGTTCCATGCCTTCTTCGAGCGGCACTACGCCGAACTCGCGCGCCTGGCCCACCTGCTGACGGGCGAGGCGGACGCCGCCGACGACCTGGCGGCCGACGCGTTGCTCGCGCTGTGGCACCGCTGGGACCGGGTGCGGGCCGCCGATCATCCGGTGGCATACGCGCGGGGCGTGGTGGCGAATCTCGCCAAGACCCGTATCCGCAGCGCGGTTCGGGAGCGCCGGAGAATCACCCTGTTCTGGTCGCAGAGAGAAGAGAAGACGGAGAATCCCGACATACCTGGCGTCATAGATGTCCAGGAGGCCTTGCGTCGGCTGCCGTTCCGTAAGCGGGCATGTGTGGTGCTTCGGCACGCTTTCGACCTCTCGGAGAAGGACACCGCGCTCGCGCTGGGAGTTACTGTCGGTACGGTGAAGAGCCAGACGTCCAAGGGAATGGCCGAACTGCAGCGGCTCCTTGGCACCGACGAGGCCCCGCTTCGAATGCGTACCCCTGTGCGTACCCCTGGCGGAGCGGGAGGAACGAACCGATGAGGACGCCGCACGACGAGCTGCGTGCCGGGCTGCGCGAGGCGGCCGAGGCGTACGAGCCCGACCGCGCGCGCATCCTCGCGCGGGTCGAGCGCGGTATGGCCGCCGGCCCCGAGGAGAAGCGCACCCGGCGCCGGGCCACGCTCCCTCCGCTGCTGGGCTGGGCACGGGTCGCCGGTGCGACCGCCGCGGTCTCCGGGATTCTCGCGATGGGCGGGTACGCGCTGGCCTCGGTCGTGAAGAGCGACGAGACCCCGGCCGATCCGACCGTCTCGGTCTCGCCCCTGCCGACCCCGTCGCCGGACGCGACGAGCCGTGCGCCGATCGTGCCGGCCCCGGAGCCCTCGGGCGACAACGCCCAGGACGAGGAACCGAGTTCGACGCCGACACCGACGCCCACTCCGACCCCGAAGGCCTCGAACACGGCGGCGGCCCCGGCCGCAGAGGGCAGCGAGGACGGGCCGCTGTGGTCGGACGGCTCGGTCGATCCGCACAGCAACGACTTCTGGGCGCAGAGCAACGTCACCATCAAGACCTCCGAGGAACTCACCTCGCTCACCGTCGAGTTGAAGGTCGCCCAGACCGGCGGGGTCACCTCCGCGGGTGCCTGGCGGTCGGCTCCGGAGGACGACTTCGCGCTGACGGTCGCCGAGAAGGACGGCTTCCTGGTCTACACGTGGGTGCTCAAGGAGGGCCACACGGTCTGGCCGGGCGAGTGGGTCTTCGCGGGCCAGTACGACCACACACGCGGTGGCCGGAACGCCAAGGACGACTCGTACTCGGTGACGGCGAAGACGAAGGCGGCGGGTCAACAGCACGCCGTGAAGGGCGACTTCGCAGGCCAGGACGGCAACGACGAGTCAGACGACGGCGATTCGTGAAGCGCTAGTACCAACTCGTAAAGAAATTCAGCAGACTCGGCAACCCTTTCCGCACGGGTGGCGACCAGGAGACGCACACATCTCCTCACCACCCAAGGAACACGGTTCATGACTGCGACTGCACCAGTTGAACAGCGCGTCCGGCACCGTCGTCGGGTCACCGGCCGGCGTGCCGTGATCGGCGGTGCCGCCGCTCTCGGCCTCACGGCCGGAGCGATCCTGACGACGACGCTGATGTCGTCCGCCGGTGCCGCCGCCACCTGGCCGACGGCCAACGGCAGCAAGGCCGTGTCGTCGACGATCAAGGTGTCGGGCACGTACGACGGCAAGCTGAAGAAGTTCTTCGGCAGCGGTGCGCTCGGCAACGCCAGCCAGGACGAGGGCCAGGACCCGATCTTCGAGCTGGCGGACGGCGCGGTCCTGAAGAACGTGATCATCGGCACCCCGGGCGCGGACGGCGTCCACTGCACCGGCTCCTGCACGCTGGAGAACGTGTGGTGGCTGGACGTCGGCGAGGACGCCGCCAGCTTCAAGAGCAAGAAGTCGACGGCCGTGTACAAGGTGGTCGGCGGCGGCGCGAAGTCGGCCTCCGACAAGGTGTTCCAGTTCAACGGCGCCGGCAAGCTCAGCATCACCGGCTTCCACGTCGAGAACTTCGGCAAGCTGGTGCGCTCCTGCGGCAACTGCAAGACGCAGTTCAAGCGCACGATCGTGATCAGCGACATCGACGCGACCGCGCCGGGCAAGGTGCTGGTCGGGGTGAACGCGAACTACGGCGACACCGCGACGCTGAGCAAGATCCGTATCTACGGCGACACCAAGAAGAAGATCAAGCCGTGTGTGCGCTTCAACGGCAACAACACCGGCAAGGAGCCGACCGAGATCGGCAGCGGCGCCGACGGAACCACCTGCAAGTTCTCGCCATCTGACATCACGTACAAGTAAGTGAGTCTTCAAGTACGACGGAGCCAGGACACTTGAGCACGCACAAGAGACACCTCAGTCGCCGCAGGCTACTGGCCGCTTCCGCGGTCGGCGTGGCCGGTACGGGTGCGGCGGTGGCGGCCGGCAGCGGCCTGCTGTCGTCCGCGTCAGCGGCTGCTTTCGGCCACACCGACGACGGCTCCAACCATGTGATCAACACGGGAGCCTCACTCGTCTTCAAGGTCTCGAAGTCGACCGGCGACCTCACGTCGCTGGTGTACCGGGGCAAGGAGTACGAGGGGTACGGCGGCAAGCACTCGCACGTCGAGTCGGGGCTCGGCGCGTCCACGGTGACCGTGAAGCAGTCGGGCTCGACGATCCTGGTCAAGGTCGTGCACGGGGCGATCACCCAGTGGTACGCGGCGCGCAGCGGCCAGAACAACGTCTACCTGTGGACGAACAAGGCGGACGCCTCCTTCACGGCGACCCGTTTCCTCGTCCGCCTCAAGCCGGGGCTGTTCCCGAACGAGGGGTCGGACTCCTGGATCGAGGCCTCCGACAAGGTCATCGAGGCCGGGGACGTCTGGCAGCGCGCGGACGGCACCACGCACTCCAAGCACTACTCGGGCAAGCGGGTCGTCGACTACGACCACATCGGCTTCACCACCGGTTCGGTCGGTCTGTGGATCGTGCGCTCCAACCACGAGAAGGCGTCCGGCGGCCCGTTCTACCGCTCACTGCTGCGCCACTCGAACGACAAGGGCGCGGGGCTGTACGAGATCCTGCACTACAACCAGGCCCAGACAGAGAAGGAACGTTTCGGCTTGCAGGGCCCGTACGTCCTCGCCTTCACGGACGGCGGCGCCCCCTCGTCCTCCCTCGCCGCCGCCAACCTCGACACCTCCTGGGTGGACGGGCTCGGCATCACGGGCTGGGTGGGGGCGGCCGGGCGCGGCAAGGTGGCCGGCGTCGGCATCAAGGGGATGGACGCGAAGTACCCGTACACCGTGGGCTTCGCGAACGACGACGCCCAGTACTGGGCGAAGGCCGCCTCGGGTACCGGTGCGTTCTCCTGCAAGGGGATGCTGCCGGGGACGTACACGCTGACCGTGTTCAAGGGCGAACTGGCCGTGCACACACGGTCGGTGACGGTGCAGGCGGGCGGCGCGACCGCGCTGAACAGCATCACCGTCACCGGGGACCCGTCCGCCGCGAAGACGATCTGGCGGCTCGGCGACTGGGACGGCACGCCCGGCGAGTTCAAGAACGCGAAGCTGATGACGTACGCGCACCCGTCCGACGCCAGGGCGGCGAAGTGGACGGGCAACGTCACCATAGGCAGCGGCTCGGAGGCGGCGTCCTTCCCGGCGTACATGTGGAACGGCGTCAACGACGGCATCCTCGTGTACTTCAAGCTGACGGCCGCCCAGGCCGCCGCAGCGCACACCCTGCGCATCGGCGTGACGGACGCCTTCTCCAACGGCCGCCCGCGCGTCACGGTGAACGACTGGGTGTCGGCCATCCCCGCGGCACCCGCGCAACCCTCGACGCGTTCCCTCACCACGGGTTCATACCGGGGGAACAACCGTTCGTTCACCTACAGCGTCCCTAGTAGTGCGTGGAAGACGGACGTGAGCCAGTACAACGTCCTGAAGATCAGCATCGTCAGTGGATCGAGCGGCACGGCATTCCTCAGCCCGGGCACCTCGTTCGACTGCCTGGATCTGCTGGCCTGAGCCCCCCTCGGCCAGTCAGAAGAGCGCCCCCGCCGGTGACGACCGGCGGGGCGCTCGCGTCCCGCGCCAGGAGGCGCGGGGATGGCTGGGGCGCTCGCGCCCCGCTAGGGGCGCGGGGAACTGCGCGACCGGCCCCCACCGGCCCGCAGTCACTCAACGACCCGCCCTTCACGCTCAGTTCATCGTCGACCCGATAACAGTGGAGTCAACCGTCAGGAACGTGGTCGCAGGCAGCGACCCGTTCGACTGACGCGCACCGTACGCCGTCGTCGCATCCGTGGACTTGAACGCCGGCGCAGAAACGCCACTGTCCCAGTTGTTGGCCGCCGAGACAGCGGACGCGCCAAGCTTGGACAACCCCGCCTTGTTGCTCACCGCCAGATTCCTCGCCAGCCGCGCCTTGCCCGTCGCGAAGTAGAACCCACTCTGCGCATTGGCGTACGCCGTGTTCCGGTTCAGCAGGATCGCTCCCGTGTTGGAGTTCTCCGTGAACCCGTGCAGGTTGTTGTCCCAGGCCGCGTTGTTGTTGACGACATGCGCGACCGACGCACCGCCCCCGCCCAGCTTGAAGCCGTTGCCGTTGCCCTCGAACGCCGAGTCGTTCCAGCGGTTCTTGCCGTTGCCGAAGGCCCAGGTGTGCTCGATGGTGACCGGCGTGGAGAACTGCCAGAGGTCGAGCCCGTCATCCGCGTTGTTGTAGAGGCGGGCCCCGGTGATCCTGTTCCCCGTTCCGGAGCCGAACTTGATGGCGATGCCGTCGGCGTTCTGGCCGTGGCCCGCGGGGTCGTAGTTGAGGTAACTGTCCAGGTTCTGCACGAGGTTGTCGGTGGTGCCGTCGCCGCGCAGGGTGAAGCCGGAGTCGCCGTTGCTCGCGGTGACGAGGTTCTTGAAGATCCCGCCGACCGACGACGTGACGACGAAGCCCTGGGCCGGGGAGTTCTGGAAGGTGAGGTTCTGGACGGTCCAGTAGTCGCCGTAGATCCCGGCCAGCCAGGAACCGGCGGGCAGCTTGGAACCGTCGATCTTCACCTTCTCGCTGCCGTACGCCTGGAGCGTGATCCGGGCCGAACTCGTGCCGTTCGCCGTCGACTTGAGGGTGGCCGTCGGGTAGTACGTGCCGGCGCGCACCTGGATGACCGTACCGGCCGCCGCGTTCTTCACCGCGGACTCCAGCTGGGCGGTGCTGGAGACGGTGACCGTGGTGGTGGCGGCGCTGGCGCCATCGGTCGAGAAGCCGAGGTAGGCGCCGCCCGCACCGGAGGCGAGGGCCACCGCGGCGGCGATGGAGAGGGTGCGGGTTCTGCGGTGACGACCGGTGCCGATGCGCACGGAACGTTCCTTTCCTCAGGACTGGGGACGGAACCGGGCTGCGGCCTCGATGAGGTGGGGCCGCAACCCGGCTCTGCTGTCCTGTTGCCGCCCGGCTGAAAAGGGTTGCCGTGGTCCGTACGAAAGCGATCGAAACTTTCGGTACCACCGGCCTCGTACGCACCGATTGACGCGCCGCTCCCCTGCTGGTGAGACTCCGAGGATCATCACCCAACAGAAACCATCAGACTCCCACAGGATGTGTCATGCGCCCCCACCACGCCCGCACCTTCCTGCTCCCCCGCAGCTTTCCGCACCCCCGCACCCTCCTCCTGCCCCTCGTCGCCCTGGCGGCTCTCCTTCTCTCCCTGCTCGCCGCCCCGCCCAGCCCCGCCGCCTCAGGAGCGCCACCCGTGACGCAGCAGACCGAGTCCAAGTCGGCGCAGAAGTACGCCGGTTATCTCTTCGCCTACTTCACCGGCGAGGGCACGGCCGACGGCGAGCAGATCCGGTACGCCCTCAGCCGTGGCAACGACCCGCTGCACTGGCGGGAGTTGAACGCGGGCAAGCCCGTCCTCACCTCCACCACCGGTGAGAAGGGGCTGCGCGATCCGTTCGTGATCCGCTCCCCCGAGGGCGACAAGTTCTACATGATCGCGACCGATCTGCGTATGTACCTGAACAGCAGCGGCAGTTGGGACTACGTCCAGCGCCACGGCAGCAAGTCCATCATGGTCTGGGAGTCCACCGACCTGGTCCACTGGACCGACCAGCGCCTGGTGAAGGTCTCCCCCGACGCGGCCGGCAACACCTGGGCGCCGGAGGCCTATTACGACGACACGCTCGGCGAGTACGTCGTCTTCTGGGCGTCGAAGCTGTACGCCGACGACGACCCGGACCACACCGGCTCGACCTACAACAAGATGATGTACGCGACGACGAAGGACTTCCGCACCTTCAGCGAGCCGAAGGTCTGGGACGACCCCGGCTACTCGGTCATCGACTCAACTGTCGTGGAGCACAAGGGGACTTACTACCGCTACACGAAGGACGAGCGGGACCCCACCTCCTCCAGCCCCTGCTCGAAGTTCATCACCGCCGAGAAGTCGACCTCGCTCACGGATACTTCGTACGACTTCGTCTCCGACTGCGTCGGCAGCGGGTCGATCGACCGGGGTGAGGGGCCGACGGTCTTCAAGTCCAACACCGAGGAGAAGTGGTACCTGTTCATCGACGAGTACGGCGGTCGCGGGTACGTCCCCTTCGAGACCACCGACCTCGACTCGGGCCGGTGGACGATGTCCGCGAACTACCAGCTGCCCGCCAGCCCCCGACACGGCACGGTGATGCCGGTGACGCAGGCGGAGTACGACCGGCTGCTGGCCGCCTACCCGGAGACCCCGACGTCCGTCGTGGACGCGACGGCCAGTGGGCAGAAGGGGTACGCGGTCGTCACGGAGGCCGCCGCCAAGGTCGTGCTGCCGATGCGGCCCGACGCCGAACTGTCGCGTCTGGCACCGAAGTTGTGGGTCGGCGAGGGCGCGAAGGTGAGCCCCGCGTCCGGTACGCGGCGTGACTTCCGGGGGCCGCAGAAGTACACGGTGACGGCGGCCGACGGGACGCGCCGCACCTGGACCGTCGAGGCCGTACCCACCCGCAGTCCGGTCCTGCCGGGGCTGTACGCCGACCCCGACATCCAGTACCTGGACGGCCGTTACTGGATCTACCCGACCACCGACGGCTTCCAGGGCTGGAGCGGCACGCGGTTCAAGGCGTTCTCGTCGAAGGACCTGGTCCACTGGACCGACCACGGCGTGATCCTCGACCTGGGCCCGGATGTGTCGTGGGCGGACAAGAACGCCTGGGCGCCGGCGATCGCCGAGCGGAACGGCAAGTACTACTTCTACTTCTGCGCCGAGCAGGCGATCGGGGTGGCGGTGGCCGACTCCCCGGCGGGCCCGTTCAAGGACGCGCTCGGCAAACCCCTGGTGGCGAAAGGGCAGTTGAGCGGCCAGATGATCGACCCGGCCGTGTTCACGGACGACGACGGACAGGCGTATCTCTACTGGGGCAACGGACACGGATACGTCGTGCCGCTGAACGACGACATGGTGTCGTTCGACGCGGCGAAGGTGAAGGACATCACCCCGGACAACTTCCGTGAGGGTTCCTTCGTGGTGAAGCGGCAGGGGACGTACTACTTCATGTGGTCCGAGGACGACACCCGCAGCGAGGACTACCACGTCGCCTACGCGACCGGACCGTCCCCGCTCGGCCCGTGGACCAAGCGGGGGACGATCCTGTCCAAGCGCCCCGAGTACGGCATCAAGGCCACCGGCCACCACTCGGTGGTGAACGTGCCCGGCACCGACGACTGGTACATGGTGTACCACCGGTTCGCCCTCAGCGGCCCCGGAAAGGCGGGCGGTGACGGCATGCACCGGGAGACCACCGTCGACCGCATGCGGTTCGCGGCCGACGGGACGATCCTGCCGGTCGTACCGACCCTGGAGTCGATCAGACCGGTGAAGAAGTGAGGCTCAGCTGACGAAGTACGTCGGGTTCGGGAGCTTGTACGTCTTGTCGGCGTAGCCGCCCTGGAGGTCCGAGTACTGGTCGCCGAAGTTGGCGATGATCTCGTACCCGAGGTCCTTCTCGATGTGCCTGCGGGTGCCGGACTTGTACTGCACGGTCGTGCAGGTCCAGGTGCCGGCCGTGGCACAACTGCTCAGGTAGGCGGGCGGGTTGGCCGCGTCCTTGAGGAACATGTGGTCGGCGTCGAGGTTGATGTCAGCGCCGACCTTCTTCAGGTTCGCGACGGCCGCGGCGCGCTGCGACTCCTTCAGACCGGAGTTGTAGAACACCTCGACGCCCTTGGCCTCGGCGTAGGCGACCAGCGCGGGCGTGCCGAAGACGGCCGGACGGTCGGCCTTGGCCACGTACTCGGCCCAAGTGGTCGAGTTGTAGGTGTAGTTGGTCCTCTTCTCGTAGTCGAGGGAGAGCAGCAGCGTGTCGTCGATGTCGAAGACGACCGCGGGCTTCTCGCCCTTGTGCAGCGCCTTGCGCGCCGCCTTGTCGATGTCCTTCTTGGCCGCGGACTCGATACGCGCCAGGTCCTTGGCGTACGGGCTGGTGGCGGAGGCCTGGTAGACACCGGCGCTGTCGAGCGTGGTGCCGTAGTAGGTGTCGATCTCCTGGACCAGGAGCCCGATGTTGTGGGGCTCCTGGGTGGAGTTCGCCGTGGACTGGCCGGCGGTGGCCGCGCCGGTGCCGTACAGGGCGGCGCCCGCGACGGTACAGACAACGGCGAGCGCCGCGAAGCGGAATGGCTTATGCATGACAGGTTTCTACGCGCGTCACCCCAGGAACGCGAGGCCCGTTTGCCTGATGGATACCAAATCCACAGACAAACTTGGCCTCGCGCCCTCAGAACGGAGCAGTGCCGTGCGGCGATGGCGGGCTCAGTTCATCGTCGAGCCGATCGTCGTGCTGCCCGTCGTCAGGAACGTCGTGGCGGGCAACGTCCCGTCCGACGCACGGGAGTTGTACGTGGTCGACGCGTTCGTGGACACGAAGGACGGGGTCGATATCCCCGAGTCCCAGTTGTTGCCGGCCGAGACGACGGACGAGCCCTTGCTCACCGAGCCCGAACTGTTGCTGACGGCGAGGTTCTTGCCGAGCCTGGCCGCGCCGGTGGCGAAGTAGTAGCCCCACTTGGCGTTGGCGTAGGCGGTGGTGCGGTTGATGACGATGGCTCCGGTGTTGCTGTTCTCGGTGAAGCCGTTGCCCGCGTTGTCCCAGGCGGCCGAGTTGTTGATGACGTGGGCGACCACCTCGCCGTCGCCGCCGAGCTTGTAGCCGTTGCCGTCGCCCGCGAAGGCGGAGTCGGACCAGCGGTTCCTGCCGTTGCCCATCGCCCAGGTGTGCTCGACGGTGACGGGCGAGGAGAAGGACCAGAAGTCCAGCCCGTCGTCCGAGTTGTTGTAGAGGCGGGCCCCGGTGATGAGGTTGCCGGTGCCGGAGCCGTACTTCACGGCGATGCCGTCGGCGTTCTCGCCGTGGTTGGCGGGGTCGTAGTGGCCGTACGAGTCGATGTTCCTCACCGTGTTGTTGGTGGTGCTGTCGCCGGTGAGGGTGAAGCCGGAGTCGCCGCCGTTGATGGTCTTGATGTTGCTCCAGACCGTCGAGGCGCAGGACTGGCAGACGACCGCGCTGTCCGGCGAGTTCTGGAAGGTGATGTTGGAGACGGTCCAGTAGTCGGCGGTCAGCTTGAAGATCCAGTCGCCGTCGGGCAGGTTCGACCCGTCGATCTTGACGGTCTCCGAGCCGTACGGCTGGAGGTAGATCCGGCTGGCGGAGGTGCCGTTGGCCGTCGACTGGAGGGTGGCCGTCGGGTAGTACGTCCCGGCGCGCACCTGGATGACCGTCCCGGCGGCGGCGCCGGAGATGGCACTGCTCAGCTCGGCGGAGGTGTCGACGACCACGGTGGCCGCCTGGGCGGGGGTGGGGAGCACCGCGAGACCGACACCGGCGGTGGCGACGGCGAGAGCGGTGAGCGAGCTCTTGACGCTGGTGGAGCAGGTGATACGACGCATGACGTGCGGGTCCTTTCGTCGTAACGGGGAGGGGAGTCGGGGACTGCGGAAGGGATTCGGCTACGGGCACCAGTCCCCGAGATACGTGTGCCGCGTATGTTCGTCGGCCTCGGCGGCGGTCAGCTGCGGCCGGTTCTCGGGCACCGAAATCACCGCGCCCGGGCCGGAGTTGCCGTACTCCCGGAAGCGCATGGTCTGCCAGGGGTAGGCGTCACGCATGTTGATGTACGGGGTCACCGCGTCGATGCCCGGGCCGAGCCAGGTGTCCCGAACCACCAGGGAGGGCCAGGCAGTTGTCTCGTACGACGGGACCCAGGGACGGGCGATCTTGTACGCGCCGTCCTCCGCGCCCGAGGTCACCAGGCCGCGCACGGCGAGGAAGCCGTACGGGTTGGCGCGGGCCGTGGCGGGCGCGAAGACCATGCCCTCGGGTTTGAAGGCGACGTCCCGGTCGAGGGTGTGGAAGTGGCAGTGCTCGAAGACGGCCCGTGCCCGTCCGAAGACGAAGTCGACGTCGCCCTCGATGTAGCAGTCGCGGTAGTAGTGGCGGTCGAAAGCGGTCAGTGCCGTCGTGTCCGCGAACAGGGTGTCCTGGTGGGCGAGGAGCCGGACCCGGGTGAACTGCGAACGGTCCCCGGTGACATAGGCGGCGACTGCCTGCGTCCCGGTGATCTCAGGATGGTCGGCGCGCAGCCAGTCGTTGGCGAGGGTCAGGTCGCGTACGGTCAGGCCGGGCGCCGCCGAGGTGAAGGTGGCGGAGCCGGCGGTGCCGTAGGTGCCCGAACCGTCGGGTTTCTGGGTGCCGTTGGCGTTGTCGTAGACGATGACGGTGTCGCGCGGATCGCGGGTGGCGCCGCGCAGGGTCAACTCGGCTGCCTGGACAGGGATGTTGACGACTTCGCGGTAGGTCCCCGGGTGCACGACGACCGTCCATCCGGTGCCGCCCCTCGCCACCACCGTGTCCACGGCGGCCTGGACCGACCCTCCGGGGCGGACGTGCAGGACACGGCGGGCGGCGGACGCGAACGCGGGTGCCGTGCCACCGGCGATCAGTCCCCCGGCGAATCCGGTGAGCAGCGTACGTCGGCGCATCTCAGCACCACCGCCCCTGCCAGGGTGTCCAGTCGCCCAGGTAGGCCTCGCGGGTCGCCGACTCGGCTTCTACGGCCGTGAGTTGCGGTCGGTTCTCCGGCACCGAGATCACGGCGCCCGGGCCTGTGTTCCGGTACTCGGCGAAGCGCTGGCTCTGCCACGGGTAGGTGTCCGACATGTTGGTGTAGGGCGCGACCGCGTCGATACCGGGGCCCAGGTGGGTGTTCCGGACGGTGAGCATCGGGCGGGCGGTGGTGTCGGAACTGGGGACCCAGGGGCGGGCCAACTTGTAGTAGGCGTCCGGGGATTCACTCGTCACACGGCTGTCGGTCACCAGGTAGCCGTGCGGATTCGTGCCGACCGTGGAGGGCGCGAAGACGAAGCCGTAGGGGGCGCCTGTCAGGTCGGTGCGGTTCAGGGTGCGGAAGTGGCAGTGCTCGTACACGGCGGTGGCCCGGCCGAAGACGAAGTCGACGTCTCCCTCGGCGTAGCAGTGCGCGAAGTACTGGCGGGCGTACGCGTCCCTGTTCATCGAGTCGGCGTACAGGGTGTCCTGGTGACCGAGGAACCGGCAGTGGTGGAACGCCGAACGGTCGCCCTGCACCTTGATGGCGACGGCCTGCGTCCCGGCGATCCCCGGATGGTCGGCGCGCAGCCAGTCGTTGGCGAAGGTGATCCAGCGGGCCGTGAAGCCGGCGGCCTGGACGAGCGTGGTGGCGGAACCGGTGGTGCCGTAGGTGCCACCCCCGGGTTTCGGCGTACCGGCCGCGTTGTCGTAGACGATGACGACATCGCGCGGGTTCTCGGAGGCGCCGATCCAGGTCAGTTCCGTACGGGTGATGTCGACGGCGACGGTCTCACGGTAGACGCCGGGCGCGATGACCAGCGTGGATCCGGTGCCGCTGACGGCGGTCACGGCGGCCTGGACGGTGGTGAAGTCGCCGGTGCCCGCCGCGTCGACGTACAGGGTCTGCGCGTTGAGGCGGCGGGCCGGGGAGCCGTAGCGGCCGAAGCGGGTGCGGCCGGCCGCGCGGGCGGGGGCCGCGAGCCCCAGGGCCAGGGCGGCCCCGGTGCTCGCGACGAGGAACGACCGTCTGCTCGACGGGACTTGGGAGCCGGCCATGATCAGCAGACCTTGCCCGCGCCGGCACCGCGGTTGACGACGAACGGCACGGCTCGCGGCGAGTCGACCTTCGTGCGGAGGGTGGGCGTCCAGCCCGCGCCCGACTGGAGCGTCTCGGCGGGGATCTCGGCGTTGTGGACGGCGATCAGGTCGGTCAGCCTGCCGTTGACGTAGTTGTTCTCGGCGGTGAGCGGGGACTCGTTCCACTTCTTCAGGACCTTGCCGACCTTGGCGCTCGCCGGAAGCGAGATCGCGTTGTCGCTGGCGTACAGCTGGGACGAGATGCCGACGCCGAAGAGGTAGTAGTCGGACGCCTGTTCCTCGGCCACCACGTAGTGGTTGTTGTAGACATCGACCTGGCCGAAGCGCACGCGCGGGGAGCGCTGGAGGATCCCGTCGAACTCGTTGTGGTGCATGGTGACCTTGAGCTTGCCCGCGTCGGTGGTCGCGGTGCTGTCGCTGTTCCCGATCAGCATGTTCTTGTCGTGGTCCTTGAACGAATTCCAGGACACGGTCACGTAGTTGGCGCCGCGCACGATGTCGGTGAGCCCGTCGTGCTGCTGGAAGACCTTGCCGAAGTAGCTCGGCCGCTCGCTGTCGGGGTAGCGGCCGTCGCTGAGGGTGTTGTGGTCGATCCACACGTGGTCGGTGCCGTAGACGACCACGGCGTCGTACTCGGAGTTCCAGTTGCCGGTGTTGTTGTCGTCGGTCGGGTCCCACTTCGGGAAGCAGTCGAGCGGGGCCTCGATGGTGAGGTTGCGCAGGATGACGTTGGAGACGCCCTTGATCTGGAGGCTGCCGCCGAGGATGCCGGAGTTCCTGCCGACGCCGACGATGGTGGTGTTGCTCGGGATGTTGGCCTTGATCACCGAGTCCTGGTTGGCGGCGGACGCGACCCGCGCGTCCTCCTGCGGACCACTGGCGACCTCGTCGTTGCCCCAGACGGCCGGGTCGTAGTCCTTCAGGTACTGCTGGAGGTCGTACCCGCCGGTGACGAAGGCCTCGCAGCCCTCGGACACGGCGTCGATCATGCCCTTGACCTTGATGATCTTGGGTGCGCTGCCGCCGTCCTTCAGCGCGGCCTTGAACTCCGCCCAGGTGGTGACGGTGTAGACGTGCTCGGCGTCGGCGGCCGAACCGCCGGTCGTGCCACCGGCGTCGGAGCCCCAGCCGTCTCCGGCGGCGAGGGTCTGCCGGCCGAGGTCACGGGCCTGAGGTGCGGCGGCCTGGGCGGCGGGCCCGGTGACGGTCAGGACGAGGGCGGTGCAGCCGAGCAGGACGGCGGCCTTCGTGATGGCATGATCATGACATGCACGAGCGTTCATGGTGCGGCTCTCCTTCTGGAGGAAGTGATGGGGGAGGTTGGGGGGAAGCGGACTACGCGGCGGCTGGGGGCCAGGTGATCCAGGACTCCGGGATCACGTCGTCGAGGCGGCGCACGTCCCGGTGCGCCAGCACCCGGCGCCGTACCAGCCCGGCGGCGACGAGCCGGGCCACGGCGATGGCACCCGGCGGATTGAAGTGCGTGTTGTCCTGCTCGGTCTCGGTCCAGTTGAAGTACTTCTTCGTCTCCTCGACCCCCAACTCCTGCCAGAGCGCGATCGACTGGGCCTGGATGTCGAGCAGCGCCACGTGTTCCTCCTCGGCGAGCGCACGCATCGCCGCCGGGTAGTCGCCGTGGGTCGGCACAGCGTTGCCGCCCGAGTCGAACTTTCTCCGCTCGACGGAGGTGGCCAGCACCGGCCGCGCCCCACGGGCCCGCGCACCGTCGACGTACAGCCGCAGATAGTCCTGGTAGGTCGACCAGGGCTCGGTGTACCGAACAGGATCGGCGACCTTCTCGTCGTTGTGCCCGAACTGAATGAGCAGAAGATCACCGGGCGCGATGACACCAAGAACGGCGTCGAGCCGCCCTTCATCGAAGAAACTCTTGGAACTGCGCCCGTTCACCGCATGATTGGACACGGCGACGCCCTTCCCGAGAAAGAAAGGAAGCGCCATTCCCCACCCGGTTTCCGGAGCGGCATCAGCGAACTTCTGGGCGGCGGTGGAATCCCCGGCGATATAGAGGGTGCGCACAGGCCGAGACCTTCCGTAGGAAGGAGCGACCATCGGCACGGCGGCAAGAGCAGCGGAGGCGACTTGTCGACGACTAAGAGACACGAACAGTTCCTTTCAGGAATGGGGGCAGAACCCCCGCGCCCCGTCTTTTGTCTTTAGGGGCGCGGGGAACTGCGCGACCAGCCACGGCGAAACCCGCGGCCAACCACCGACCTAACCCATCTGCTCATTCCACTCAGCCTGAGCAGCATTGAGCTGCTCAGCCAACGTGTCCAGGAATTCCTTCGCACTCATCTTCTTCAGCAACACCTTCTGGAAGTTCGGCTCGTTGTCCGCCTTCGAGATCGTGTTCCAGTCAGGCAGGTAGTACGGCAACTGCACGATCTTGATCGTGCCGCTGTTCAACGACTCGGCGGCCAGCTTCGTCGCCTCGGCGGACTGGATCCACGGATCCTTCGCCGCCTCCGTGTTGGACGGAATCGCCCCCGCCGACTCGTTCCACTTGCTGTTCGACGCGTGCGACACCGCGAACTCGATGAACTTCCACGAGGCCGTCTTGTTCTTGCTGGACTTGAAAAGCCCGAGCCCGTCAACGGGGTTGGAGACCTGGACCCGCGTACCGTCGTCCTGCGTCGGGTTCGGAATTCCCCGGAACTTGCCGTCCAGCGCCTTCAGGTGGTCCTGGTAGGAGCCGAGGTTGTGGCTCAGCATGCCGATGTCGCCGCTGTCCCACTGCGCGACCATCTTCTTGAAGTCGTTGTTGACGTCGGCGGACGGCGTGTCCTTCTTGTACAGCGCGGTGTACTTCTCCAGCGCCTCGACGTTCTTCGGGTCGTTGACGGTGGTCTTCTCGTCCTTCCAGAACGAGGTGATACCGGACTGCCCGTACATCGCGTCGAGGGCCTGGGCGATCGACCCCTCACCGCCGCGAATGGTGTAACCGAACTTGTTCTTGTCCGCGTCGGTGAGTTTGTCGGCGGCGGCGTAGAACTTCGACCAGGTCGTCGGCGCCTCCAGCTTCGCCGCCTCGAACAGGTCGGTGCGGTACCAGAGCGTGCCGTTGTTCGCGGAGGTCGGGACGGTGAACAGCTCGTCGCCGCCGCCCGCGCTGCGCACGCTGTCGATCATGCCCGGGGTCAGCTTGCCGTTCAGCGAACTGCTCGCGAGCCGGTCGTCCAGCGGCTCCAGGGCGTTCTGGGCGGCGATGCCGGCGAGCATGGCCGCGCCGACCCCGCCGACGTCGGGCAGGCCACCGCCCTGGATCGCGGTGTCGTACTTGGACTGGATGCTCTCGGACGGTATCCCGACGTACTTGACCTTGATGTCGGGGTTGGCGCTCTCGAAGTCGGCGATGATCTCCTTCCAGACGTCGGTTCGCACACCGCCGTTGTTGTCCCAGAAGGTGATCTCGCCCTTGCCCGAGCCCTCGTTGCCCTTGTCCCCGCCCGCTCCGCTGCCGTCGTCGCCGCAGGCGGTGGCGGTCAGCGCGAGCACGGAACCCAGGGCGACCGCGATGGCCGCGCGCCTGCTTCTGCGGATGCTGATCTTCATTGGTCGGCACTCTCTCTTCTGGATCTCTTCTGGATCAGACGGAACTGTGAAGTTGTGGGGGGTCAGCGGCGGGCGTACGGAGCCCAGCCGTCGGTACCGCGCAGATAGTCGGCGACGGTGTGCGTCACCGCGTCGGCGTCGCTCAACTGCGGGCGGTCAGCGGTCACTTGGACACCGGGCCCGTACGTCCGGTACTCGGCGAAGCGCGCGTCGCGCCACGAGAAGCCCCCTCATGTCGGTCCACGGCGAGGCCTTGACCGCGGCGAACGACTCGGTAACGCGGGGTGCTTGCGGGACCACATGAGCGGCACCCTCTCCACAACGCGGCAACACAGAGTGGCCACTCTGATACGTTGGGAAACGCTCGTCGGCGACAGCCAAGTTGACGAGTATTCCGCCGGACTGGTGGATGTGGCCTGTGGAGCGAACGTAAGACCGTTGGGCGGCACACCGTCCCTTGCACGTACGCGTGGGCGGCTGGGCGCTGCGAAGCAGGAAGCCGAGTCAGCGATGACCGGAGTCTCGTCTCTGGCGAGGTCAGGCCAACAGGGTGTCCTGGTTGCACCTACCCACTGGCCATGGGGACGCCTCATCGGGGCGCCCCCATGGCCAGCGCCTGCTCGCCGTTCAGCTCGACCGCGGCCTCGTCGAAGTCGTTGCTGAAGGTGAGGTTGCGGGCGGTGACGTCGTTCGCGGCGATCCGGACCGTCGCGCTCCCCGTCGAACCGCCGTACGCGGCAGGCGTGTCGTAGACGATGACGGTGTCGGAGCGACTGCGCCCGGTCCCCTGGAGCAGGATGTTCGGCTTGGTCGCCGGGATGAGGACCTTCGCGCGGTACGTGCCCGGCGCGACGGCGATGGTCACCGGGCTGTCGTTCCCGTCGGGCACGGCGTCGACGGCGGCCTGGACGGTCGGGTAGTCGGCGGGGACGTGCAGCGTGACCACGTCGCCGATCCGCCGCTGCGGCCCGGAGAAGCGCTTGACCAGCGCGGGTACGGCGGCGGCCGGGTCCAGCCGGTAGGCGTAGAAGTCGCGCGGTTCGAAGGCGGTGCCCCACGCGTCCTGGCGTCCGCTGACGTTCTTCAGGATCGACCCGCGCTGCACCAACTCGGCGGTGGCGTCGGCCTGGTAGGGGTGCTGGACACCGTCGTAGTAGCTGTTCTCGATGACCATCCTGGTCCTGCCGCGCGACCAGTTGCCGTACGTCCAGACGGGATCGCCGTCGGCGACCTGTGCCGACACGTAGTTGTTGTAGAGGTGCGCGTAGGCGCAGTTGTCGGCGGACGGGTTGCGCTGCTTCGTCCCCGTGAACCAGTTGTGGTCGATCGTGATCTGGGTGAGGACGTTGGTCGTCCAGCCGATCCCGAACGCCTTGTTGTGGTTGGCGAACTGGTTGTTGGAGACGGTGATGTACTGACTGTCCTTGCGGATGTCGAGCAGCCCGTCGCCCATGTGCGTGAAGCGGTTGTGGTCGATCCAGACGTGGTCGACGGTGTCCATCTGGATGGCGTCGAAGTCGGTCGTCTTGCCGTCCCAGTCGCCCTCGACGTACGAGTCGCGGATCGTCAGATTGCGGATGATGACGTTGCTGGTACCGGGGTTGAGGTGCAGCTCCCCGTGGACGATCTCGCCGGTGTCGCCGACGCCGATGATCGTCTTGTCGGAGGCCACGACGACGTCCGCCCCGAAGGGCGCCACCGCGATCGAGCCCGCGACCCGGATGACGTACGGCTCCTCGGCCGCCGCGTACCTCACCAGCGAGGCCTGATCGGTGACCGTGACGACCTTGCCGCCCGCACCGCCGGAGGTGCCACCGGCGAGGGAGGCGAAGCCGTGCGGTCGGTCGGTCCAACGGGCGGCCGTCGTCGTGGTCGGGTCGGCGGCGGCAGAGGGAGTGGCCGTCGCCTCGCTGACCGCCCCGAGGGTCAGAGCGACCACCAGGCCCACGACGGCGGCCAAGGTTCTGCCGGCGCCCGGCAAGCGCTTGCTAGGGAAGTGCGTCATTGCGGCTCCCAACAGGCATACGGATCAGGCTTACGAATAAGGCGAGTTACAAAGGACTGACTCTGAACTGCGTGAACGTGGCCGCACCGGCGTGTCCCCCGCCGACGGGCGCGAGCGCGAAGAGCCCGAGCAGGGCGCCGACCCAGCGCCAGGGCGTGGCCGCGAAGACCGGCCCGGACGCCTCCCAGCCGTCCCCGACGCCGAGGTCGTACGAGAACCGGCAGCGCGCCCCCGCCCCGATCCGGATCCGCAGTCGGACCCGCCCCTCCGGAGCCTCCCTCGGCCGATCGGCGTCCCGCTCGCGCTCGGCGACGGACTCCGCGAACCGGTGGACGAGCCGGACCGTCCCGTCGTCCGCCCGTTCCAGGCCGATCCAGCCGAAGGAGTCGCCCAGCACGGCGAGCCCGGCCCGCGCCCCCGGCTCCTCGCTGTCGAGCCGCAGCTCCACCTCGGCCGTGCAGGTGATGCCGGGCAACCGCTGGGTGAGGACGTTCGGGAGTTTCCGCAGGTCATGGATGTCGGACCGGCGTACGCAGCTCAGTCGCAGCCCGTCGCCCGAGTGCTGGGTGGCCCAGCCGTCCTGCGGGTTGGCCGTCCACTGCCACTGTCGGCCGTACCGTCCGCCGGGGAAGTCGTCGTCGGTGGCGGGCGCGGCGGGCGGCTGCGCGGGCAGATCGGGCTTGCGGTGTACGGCGACGGGGGCACCGGCGTCACCCATGACGGGCCAGCCGTCCGCGCCGTCCCAGCGCATCGGCTGAAGGTGCACGACACGGCCGTACGGGCCGCGCTGCTGGAAGTGGAGGAACCAGTCCTCGCCGGTCGGCGTGCGCACCCAGCCGCCCTGGTGGGGTCCGTTGACGTCGGTGTCCCCCTGCTCCAGGACGATCCGCTCCTCGTACGGTCCGAAGAACTCGCGGGAGCGTAACGCGCCCTGCCAGCCGGTCTCCACTCCCCCGGCGGGCGCCAGGATCCAGAACCAGTCGTCGTGCTTGTAGAGCTTGGGGCCCTCGATGGTGAACCAGCCGGGGATGCGGTCGCCGTCGACGATCACCTTGCCCTCGTCCAGAACTCCCGTGCCCTCGGGGTGCATTCGGTGGCCGGTGAGCCGGTTCTTCACGCCCGACCGGGACTTGGCCCAGGCGTGCACGAGATACGCCTCGCCGGTCTCCTCGTCCCACAGCGGGCAGGCGTCGATGAGTCCCTTGCCCTCCTTCACGAGGTGCGGGCTGGTCCAAGGGCCGCGTATCTCCGGGGAGTTGACCTGGTAGATGCCATGGTCGGGGTCGCCCCAGAAGATCCAGAAGCGGTCGTCGTGATACCTCAACGAGGGTGCCCAGACACCGCAGTCGTGGCGCGGAACCCTGAACTCGTCCGCCGGTCGCAGGCGTTCGAGGGCATGGCCGACCAGGGTCCAGTTGACGAGGTCGCGGGAGTGCAGGAGGGGCAGGCCGGGCGCCCGGCCGAAGCTGGACGCGGTGAGGTAGAAGTCGTCGCCGACGCGGACGACGTCCGGGTCGGACCAGTCGGCGTTCAGGACCGGGTTGCGGTAGGTCCCGTCCCCGAGATCGGCACCGGTGATCACGGGCTCACCGCCTTGCGTACGAGAGCCGCGGCCTCGCCCCGGTCGAGCCGCCCGTCGGCGACGACGGTGACGATCCGGCGTACGGCGGTCTCGCCCGGCCCGATCGGCAGCCGTTCGTCGAACGCGAGCGACGAGCCGACCCCCGGATACTCCTCCGCCCGGACGAACCACGGGTCGCGGCGCGTCTGTTCGGTGGCGCCGGCGAAGACGAGCGTCCAGGTGGTGCCGGCCAGGGCGACCCAGTCGGCGCGGCTGCCGTGGACCGCCGACTCGCCCTCCGTCGAGGCCGTGAAGACGTCGGGGGCCGTGGCCTCCTTCCGCGCCCGCCAGAAGAAGCCGCCGTAGGCCGCTCCCGGGCGGCCGTTCGTGGCCGGGCTGCCGATGGAGAGCGGGGCGGAGGTGGTGTTGGTGAGGGAGAAGGTGAAGTCCAACGCCCAGGCGGCACCGGTCAGTTCGGTGGCGGCGACCGTACGGCGCTCGCGCAGCAGTTCACCGCCGCCGACCATCCAGCGCAGTTCCTCGACGAAGCCGTCGGGGTCGCGGAGCTGGTAGGCGGCGTGCCGCTGGGTGCCGTGGTTGTCCAGCTCGGTCGGCCCCTGGTCCCGTACATAGGTGCGCCCGCCCCAGAAGTTGTGCCCCTCGACGTCGGGTATGGCGACACCGACGCCGAGGTGGTGGGTGTGGTCGGCGGGGCTGAGTTCGGTGACAGCGGTGCCGGCCAGGGTGGTGACGGGGTGCAGATACGGGCGGGGCGCGTGGCGGGGCGGCAGCTCCGGCCGGCCGGTGTAGCGGCCGACCGGGCGGCCCGCGACCCGCAGGACCAGCGACTCGTTGGGCATCTGGTTCATCAGGTGCTCACCTCTTTGGGGAGCGCCCAGGAGGCGCCCAGCTCGGAGTAGAGGGAGAGGGTGTCTGCGGCGGCGACGACGAGGCCGTCGATGCCGGGGACCACGCGGCGGCGCACGCTCCCGGCCTCGCCGGGCACGAACTCCCATGCTTCCGCCGGGAGTTCGACCGGGTCGGGGGCCTGCCGGATCGCCTCGACGACCCGCATGAAGGCGCCCGTCGCGTCGGGCTCGACGAGCAGTTCGGCGCCCTCGGTGAGGTGGTCGACGAGGTTCTCCAGCAGGTCGGTGCGGTCGTACTCGTACTCCTCCGGGCCGTGTCCGGAGCGCTGGAGGAGCACGCGGTCCTGCTTGTACCAGAAGGTGATCCGGCCGCTCGTGCCGTGCACGAGGACGTACGGGTCGTCCGGGTGTTCGGCGCACAGGGTGGCGGCGACGGTGACCGGGACGCCGTTCGCGGTGCTGACGCGGACGCACGAGGTGTCGTCGGACTCGATGTCGTTGGCGCGCAGCAGCTCGGTCTCGATGCCGGTGACGTCCTCGGCGCGGGTGCTGCCGCCGAGGGCGAGGCCGGTGGCGACGGCGTGCGCGAGCGGGTTGGTGAGGGCGCCGTCGATGACGTCCACGCCGTTCAGCCTGCGCTTGCCCGCCCAGGGCGCACGCCGGTAGTACGCCTCGTCGCGCGCCCATGCGCCCGCTCCGCCGACGCCGGTCACCGTGCCGATGGCGCCCTCGGCGATCAGTTCCCGGATCGCGGGCAGGGCGTGCGAGCCCAGCGACTGGAACCCGATCTGGCAGGCGACCCCGGCCGCCGCGACCCCGTCGGCCATCCGGCGGAACTCGGCGTACGACGGCGCCGGGGGCTTCTCCAGGAGCAGGTGCACGCCCTTGGCGGCGGCGATGAGCGCGAGGTCGGTGTGGGTGGGGATCGGCGTGCAGATCACCGCGACGGCGGCACCGGTGGAGTCGAGGAGCGCGCCGAAGTCGGCGGACTGCTCCGGCGCGGCGAGCCCGTCCAGCTCCTCGTCGGCCAGCGGGGTCAGCTCGCAGACGCCTGCCAGCCGTACGAGCCCCTTGTCCTGGAGCCGGCGGATGTTCGCGAGATGCCAGTGGCCGTGCCCGCGCGCTCCCGCGAGAACCACCGGAACCGGGGTCGTCAGGCGGATGGTCGTCGATGCGGCCGTCTCTGTCGTGTTCATGTGAGCCTCCCTGCGCCCGCGCCGCGTGCCACCTCTCGGTCGGCCGTGTCGGCGCTGTCGATCTTTGTGTGCAGGGTAGGCGTCCAGCCGACGTCGGCCGTGAGGTCGCGCTCGCTGCCCGAGTTGTAGGCGTTGTAGATGGTCAGAAGATCGACGGGGAAGCCGTTGAAGCGGGTGCCGGTCTGGTGCAGGGCGCTGCCGTTCCAGCTCTTGACCAGGTCGGCGACCTCGACGTGCCCCGGGGCGGTGAAGGCGTTGTTCTCGGCGTACACGGCGGACTCGGTGGAGACGCCGACCGAGTAGCGGTAGTCGTCGCCGTGGTCGATCAGGTAGCGGTTGTTGTAGACGTGCACCTGTCCGAAGCGGACGCGCGGAGCCCGCTGCGTCACCGAGCGGAACTCGTTGTGGTGCAGGGTGACGCGGAGCTTCCCCCGGTCGCCGGTGGCTGTGTCCCCGCTGCCGATGAGCATCGCCTTGTCGTGGTCGGCGAAGCAGCTCCAGGAGACGGTGACCAGGTCGGAGCCGTTGGTGATGTCCAACAGCCCGTCGTGGCGCAGGTAGTTGCGGGCGAAGTAGGTGGGCTCGTCGGCGTCGGCGTGCCCCTTGTCGGAGGCGGTGACGTGGTCTACCCAGACATGGGTGGCGCCGTTCAGCCAGATGTTGTCGTACGCCGTCTTCCAGTCGCCCAGGCCACCGGAGTTGGGCTGCCAGACGGGGAAGCAGTCGTAGGCGTCGCGGAGTTCGAGGTTCCGGAGGATCACGTTCTCCGCGTTCTTGACCTGGAGGCTCGCGCCCTTGAGGACAGCACCCGAACCGAGCCCGACAATCGTCGTATTGGACCCGACGGCCAGCACGACCCGCTCGGCCTGCCGAGCCGCAGCGGCCTGCCGGGCCTCCTCCTGGACTCCGCTCGGCCTGGCGGAACCCCAGGTGCGGGGGTCGTACGCGGCGAGGTACTTCGGCACGCTGTACCCGGTCCCGTCCGAGTAGTCCCCGCAGCCCAACTTCCCACCGTCGTCAGCGGAGTTGGCATCAATGGCACCCACAACCCGGATGATCTTCGGGGTGGCGCTGCCGCCGTCGAGAGCGCGGACGAGTTCACCACGGCTGCGTACGGTGAACACGTGCGCGTCGTCGGCTGCCGCACCGCCGGTCGTGCCACCGTCGGCGGCGGCCCAGCCGTCGTTCGCGGAGAGGGTGTCGCGGCCGAGATCGCGGGCGTCGGCACCGGCGGGCGTACTGAGCACGGCACCCAACAGGCCTACTACCGACGTGATTTGAAGAAGGCGTCTCATCCCTTCACCGCCCCCGCGCTGAAGCCGGTGATCAGCCACTTCTGGATGAAGGCGAAGACGATCACCACGGGTACGGCGGCGATGATGCCGCCCGCCGCGAGGGCGCCCAGGTCGACGCTGTCCGCGCTCATCAGGGTGTTGAGACCGACCGGGATGGTCTGCTTGCCCTGGTCGCTGAGGAACATCAGGGCGAACAGGAAGTGGTTCCAGGAGTGCACGAAGGCGAAGGAGCCGACGGCGATCAACCCGGGCCGCAGCAACGGGAGTACGACGACCCGGAACGCGGTGAACCGGTTGCAGCCGTCGACCCAGGCGGCCTCCTCCAGCGAGTACGGCACGTTCTTGATGAATCCACTGATCAGGATCATCGACAGCGGGAGCTGGAAGACCGTCTCGGCGATGATGACGCTGCCCAGCGAGTTGATCATCTGGAGTTCGGCGAAGATCTGGAACAGCGGCACCAACAGCAGTGCGCCCGGCACGAATTGGGAGCAGAGCAGGGCCAGCATGAAGGCACGCTTGACCTTGAAGTCGAAGCGGGCGAGGGCGTAGCCGCCGGCGAGGGCGACGAGGGTCGTCATCAGCAGGGTGGCGACGCCGACGAGGATGCTGTTCTCGAAGTACGTGCCGAAGGCCCGCTCGGTCCACACCTTCTCGAAGTGGTCGAGGGTCATCGGCCAGGGGACGAGTGACGTCGAACCGGCGGGACGCAGCGCGAAGAGGAGGATCCAGTAGAAGGGGATGAGGGTGAAGACGAGGTAGATCCCGAGGGGGAGGTAGATCTGCCAGCGCGGAGCCTCGTCCCAGGCGCGACGCTGCTTCCTGTGCGGGCGCGGCGGCTCGGGGATGTCGTCCACGGGCGTGGGCACGATCACGGTGGCTTCCTTGGTGATCACTTGTTCTCCCCTCCGAACTTGCTCAGCCGCAGGTAGACGATCGAGAAGAAGAGCAGGATCACGAACGCGACCGTGGTGAGGGCGGAGGCGTAGCCGAAGTTGTGGGCGTCGACGCTGGTGTTGGCGATGTAGAGCGGGAGTGTCGTGGTCTCGCCGGCCGGTCCGCCGCCCGTGAGGGTGTAGAGGAGGTCGACGTTGTTGAACTCCCAGACCGCGCGCAGCAGCGTGGACAGGACGATGGCGTCCTTGAGGTGCGGCAGCGTGATGTGCCAGAACTGCTTGAGCCGGCTGGCCCCGTCGACCTCGGCGGCCTCGTACAGGTCCTTCGACACGGACTGGAGGTCGGCGAGGATGAGGATCGCGAAGAAGGGCACGCCTCGCCAGAGGTCGGCGACGATCGCCGCCGGGAACACGGTGGAGGTGTCCGACAGCCAACTCGTGCCGTACGTCCCGATGCCCGCGTCGGCGAGGTAACGAGTGATGCCCGTCTGGGAGTTGTAGAGCAGCACCCAGATCGCGGAGGTCAGTACGCCCGAGACGGCCCAGGGCGAGAAGACCAGCGCGCGGCCGATCGACCGCCCCACGAAGGTCTGGTTGACGATGAGCGCGAGCGCCAGACCGAACATCAGTTGCAGGCCGACCTCGACGACGACCCACTTCCCGCTGAAGATCAGCGTGTCCCAGAACTGGGGGTCGTCGGTGAAGGCGTGCGTGAAGTTGTCGAAACCCGCGAAGCCGTTGCGCCACGGCTTGGTGGGGTTGAAGTGCTGAAGGCTGTAGTAGAAGACGCTGATCACCGGGTAGGCGATGAAGCCCAGCATGAGCAGGGCGGCCGGTGCGATCAGCAGATACGGGAGCCTGCGCGGCGTCGCGGAGGCACGTCGCCGCCGGGGTGGCGCGGGCGGTTTCGCCACGGCTGCGGCTTGGGCCATGACTGTTCTCCGTTCAGTACGTCGTGCGTGCGTCGTGCGTGCGTCGTACGGGAAGCGCTTTCTCCTGGTGCAGGGGTGTGCGGGTGGTGCAGTGGCGTGCGAGTGGCGCATGGCCGTACGGGGTCGTGCGAGGTCGTGCTCTGCTTGCGGTCAGCCCGCGTACGGGTCGTGCACTTTGCCCGGCCGGGCCAGGAACTCGAAGTCGCAGCCGGTGTCGGCCTGGGTGATCTGCTCGTTGTAGAGCGCCCCGTAGCCGCGCTCGTACCGCTCGGCCGGCGGCGTCCACTCCGCCCGCCGAAGCGCCAACTCGCCCTCATCCACGTTGAGTTGAAGCGACCGTCCCTCGACGTCGAGGGTGATGGAGTCCCCGGTGCGGACGAGCGCGAGGGGCCCGCCGACATGCGACTCGGGTGCCACGTGCAGCACGCACGTGCCGTAACTGGTCCCGCTCATCCGGGCGTCGGAGATCCGCACCATGTCCCGTACGCCCTGCTTGAGCAGGTGGTCGGGGATGGGCAGCATCCCGTACTCGGGCATGCCTGGACCGCCCTTGGGACCGGAGCCGCGCAGCACCAGGACCGTGTCGGCGGTGATGCCCAACTCCGGGTCGTTGATGGTGCGTTGCATGGTCCTGTAGTCGTCGAAGACGACCGCGCGTCCGGTGTGCTTGAGCAGGTGCGGCTCGGCGGCGATGTGCTTGATGACGGCACCGTCGGGGCACAGGTTGCCGCGCAGGACGGCGACCCCGCCCTCCTTCGCGACCGGGTTGTCCCGGAGCCGGATGACCTCGTCGTTGTGCACCTGGGCGCCGTCGAGCTGCTCGCGCATGCTGTCGTACGAGACGGTCGGCCGGTCGAGATGCAGCAGGTCGGTGATCCGGGAGAGGAATCCGGGCAGGCCACCGGCGAAGTGGAAGTCCTCCATGAGGTACGTCTGTCCGCCCGGCCGTACGTTGGCCAGCACCGGCACGGTCCGCGCGATGCGGTCGAAGTCGTCCAGGGTGAGCCGGACGCCGGCCCGGCCCGCCATGGCGATCAGATGGATCACGGCGTTGGTGGAGCCGCCGAGGCCGAGCACGGTGGTGACCGCGTCGGTGAAGGCATCGGCGGTGAGGATGTCGCTCAACTTCCGGTCCTGGTGGACCAGTTCGACGATCCTGAGACCGGACGCGGCGGCCATCCGGTCGTGCCCGGAGTCGACGGCCGGGATGCTGGACGCCCCCGGCACGGTCACCCCGAGCGCCTCGGCGGCGGCGGTGAGCGTGGACGCCGTACCCATGGTCATGCAGTGCCCGGGCGAACGCGCGAGCCCGCTCTCCAGCTCCGTCATCTCGCAGTCGCCGATGAGCCCGGCGCGCTTGTCGTCCCAGTACTTCCACATGTCGGTGCCGGAACCGAGGACCTCGTTGCGCCAGTGGCCCGGCAGCATGGGCCCGGCAGGCACGAAAACAGCGGGCAGATCGACGGAGGCAGCCCCCATGAGCAGGGCGGGCGTGGACTTGTCGCAGCCGCCCATCAGGACGGCGCCGTCGACCGGGTACGAGCGCAGCAGCTCCTCGGTCTCCATGGCGAGGAGGTTGCGGTAGAGCATGGGGGTCGGCTTCTGGAAGGTCTCACTGAGGGTGGAGACCGGGAACTCCAGGGGGAATCCGCCCGCCTGCCAGACGCCCCGCTTCACGGCCTGCGCCCGGTCACGGAGGTGCACATGACAGGGATTGATGTCCGACCAGGTGTTGAGAATCGCGATGACGGGCTTGCCGAGGTGCTCTTCGGGGAGGTAGCCGAGCTGGCGGGTACGGGCGCGATGGCTGAAGGAACGAAGCCCGTCGGTCCCGTACCACTGATGACTTCTGAGGTCTTCGGGCCGCTTCCTGACCCTGTCGCCGGTCATATGGACCACCCGGAGGCTATGGCGGCGACCTCGGCGCGTTCGTGCTCGGGCAGGGCGCGGCTCGGCGGGCGGACGTCGCGTCGGCACAGTCCCAGCGAGGCGAGGGCCTCCTTGACGACGGTCACGTTGTTCGCTGAGGCGTTGGCGCCGCGCAGCTCCTCGAAGCGGCGGATCTGCTCCCAGACCTTCATGGCGGCCGGGTAGTCGCCCGATCGAAGCGCTTCGATCATGTTCAGCGAAACGGCCGGGGCGACGTTCACGAGCCCGGAGGTGAAGCCGGTGGCGCCGGCGGAGAAGTAGGAGGGCGCGTAGGGCTCGGCGAGCCCGGCGACCCAGACGAACCGTTCGAGCCCGGCGTCACGGGCGAAGGCGGCGAAGCGGGCGGCGTCCGGGACGGCGTACTTCACACCGATGACGTTGGGACAGACGTCGGCGAGTTCGGCGAGCCGCAGACCGCTGAGCGAGGCGTTGCGCATGTAGGGCACGACGCCAAGCTCCGGAACGGCCTCGGCGATGGCCCGGTGATAGTCGACCCACCCGCCCTCCGAGACATACGGATGGATGGGCTGATGGACCATCACCATCGAGGCGCCGCTGTCGCGGGCGTGCCGGGCGGCGGCCACGGCGGTCGGTACGTCGTGTCCTACGCCGACGAGGATCGCGGCCCGGTCGCCCACCTCGTCGAGGGTCAACTCGGTGACGAGGAGCCGTTCTTCGGGGGTGAGGGTGTAGAACTCGCCCGTATTGCCGTTCGGCGTAAGGGTGTTGATGCCTCCGTCGAGGAGCCGGCGCAGCAGGGCCCGGTGGGCGGGCTGGTCGACGGTGCCGTCCTCGGCGAACGGGGTCACCGGGATCGCCACCACGTCGGCCAGGGCCGCCCGTTGGGTCTCGAAGGCCACGCCGCTCATTCCTGACCGTCCTCTCGCTGGACCTCGGACTCCCCTGCGGGGTAAGCCCGTTGGACGAACGACTCGATATGGGCGTGCAGGGCGCGCGCCGCGCCGTCGGCGTCTCCGTCGAGGGCGAGCCGCAGGATCTCCCGGTGCTCGTCGGCCTCCCGCTCCCAGGAGGGGTTGGCGGCCCAGGCGACGGCCGAGACCAGGGCGGCCTGGTCGCGCACCTCGTCGAGCATCCGGCCGAGCAGCGGATTGCCGCACCGCACATAGAGGGAACGGTGGAACTCCCGGTTGGCCAGGGAGCGTTCGGCGGTGTCGGCGGCCTGATCGGCGCGGGTCAGCGCGTCACGGGCGGCATCGAGCGAAGCTCCTCTCCGCACGGACCGCTTGAGGGCCTCCGGCTCCAGGAGCAGCCGTACGTCGTAGACCTCACGCGCCATGTCCGCGTCCACCATGCGCACCGTGACGCCCTTGTACTGGTTCATCACGACGAGCCCGGTACCGGCCAGCGTCTTGAGCGCCTCGCGCACCGGGGTCTTCGACACCCCGAACTGTGCGGCGAGTTCGGTCTCGACCAGGGCCTGTCCCGGGGTCAACTGCCCGGTGAGGATGCGGTGCTTGATCCCCTCCAGCACGAACTGGGTGCGGGACGGGATCGGCATGGGCACAGAGGTCATGCGCGCCTCTCGAATATCTCACATATCGCGTCTCATATATGACGTACGAAGTACGACGGGTTGAAGGTAGGAGCGGCCGTGTGTTTCGTCAACGCTTCTGACAAAGGAAGTTGACAGAGGGAGGAGAGAGGGAGGAGGGAGAGGAGAGGAGAGGGGAAGCCGAGAAGGAGCCGAGGGAATCGGATCAGATGATCTTGGTCGTGCCCTCGTACGCGGTGTCGGTGGGCCCGCCGAAGACGGCGGCGGCGCGCTCGGTCGCGATGTCGGGGGTGAGCGTGGGCCCTACGTGCGTGATGAGCAACGAAGCGGCCCCCTTCGCGTAAGCGCCGGCGTCCTCCGGAGTCAGATGCACCTGTTCGCCATCGCGATCACCATGCCGGTCGATGTCGGCCTCGCACAGGAACAGGTCGGCGCCCCGGGCGAGTTCGGCGAGCGCGTCGCAGGGTCCGGTGTCACCGGAGTACGCGAACACCTTGCCCTGCGACTCGGCGCGCAGCCCGTACGCCTCGGTGCCGTGAGAGACCGCGCGGGTCGTGAGCCGCAGGTTCCAGTGCCGGACGGTGTGGCCGTCGTACAGGGGCCTGAAGTCGAGGATTCCGCTGAGGAAGGAGGTGTCGGCCCGCCCGAAGAAACCGGCGAGGCGGAGGGCGCAGGAACGCGGGGCGTAGACGGGGATGGGCGCGGGCGGGGTGAGCCCGCCGTACGCGAACCCGTACACGGCGGCAAGCAGATCCGCGCTGTGATCGGCGTGGAGGTGGGAGATCCAGATCGCGGTGAGCCGGGAGGGATCGGTGTGCCGTTGCAACTCCGCGAAGGTTCCGGGCCCGGCGTCGACCCAGATCTCGGCGCCGCCGCCGCGCAGGAGGTAGCCGGAGCAGGGGCGTCCTGGCGTGGGGTGGGGGGAGGCTGTGCCGAGGACGGTGAGGCTCAGGGGCATGCGGGGAGCGTACGGCGCGGAGGGCTCCGCCCGGGGCCGCTCGGAGTTTCTCGCCCCCGCCGCCCCTACCCGTCCCGTCCTCGGGGGCTCCGCCCCCGAACCCCCGCTCCTCAAACGCCGGAGGGGCTGACTACCAGCCCGTCCGGCGTTTGAGGACGAGGCCGTTCAGGCCGAAAGGGGGGTCTGGGGGCGCAGCCCCCAGGGATGGGAACGGGTAGGGGCGGCGGGGGCGAATCTAAGGCACCTTACCGATCCCGGCCCGCACCCCTTAGCCCCACCATGACCAGCCATGACGCCCAGCAACCCGACAGCCCTCCGCATCCTCCGCGACCCCACCACCGCCCCCTGCCTCGCCGCAGTCGTCCTCTCCGGCTTCGGCACCTCCGCCCTCTGGCTGGCCTCCGGCATCTGGGTGAAGGACCTCACCGGCTCCAACACCCTCGCCGCCCTCTGCCTCCTCACGATGTGGGCCCCCACCCTCGCCGGCCCCTTCCTCGGCACAATCGCCGACCGCGTCCCCCGCAAACCCCTCCTCATCCGCACCAACCTCACCCTGGCCGCACTCCTCCTCACCCTCTTCGCCGTCGACTCCCCGGACCGCGTATGGATCCTCTTCTCCGTCCTCTTCCTGTACGGAACGGCAGGGGTCGTGCACGACGCCGCGGAGTCAGCCCTGATGGCACAAGCCGTCGACAAATCACTCCTGGGCGACTTCAACGGCCTGCGCATGACGGCGAACGAGGGCATGAAACTGATAGCCCCACTGGCCGGAGCCGGCCTCTACGCCGCGTACGGCGGCCCGACCGTGGCCCTCCTCGACGCACTGACGTTCGTCCTCGCAGCGATCGTCTACGCGCGAGTGCGCGTAGACGCAGCAGAAGCAGCAGAAGCAGCACCCAAAGCAGCCACCACCACCTGGCGCACCCAACTCACCGAAGGCACCCACCACCTACGCCACCACCCCACCCTCCGCCCCCTCGTCCTGGCGGCCGGCACCACGATGCTCCTCACCGGCATCGCCAGCGCCCTGCTCTACGCCGTCATCGAGTCCCTGGGCCACTCCCCCACCTACGCGGGCCCCCTGTACGTCCTCCAGGGCGTCGGCTCCGTGTTCGTCGGCCTCACCTCGGGCCCGCTCCTACGACGCCTGGGGGAGCGCAAGTTCGCCGCGTACGGCATCGCCCTCACCGCCGTCGCGACCACGCTCAAGGCAGTCCCGTCCGACGCGGTGTTCCTGATCTCCGGCGTGGCGACAGGCATCGGCCTGCCCTGCGCACTCATCGCGGGCCTGACGGCCGTACAACGCGAGACCCCGAACGAACTCCTGGGCCGTACCGCCGCCACCGCCAACACCCTGATGTTCGCGCCCACGGCGATAGGCCTGGCGATAGGCGCGGCCCTGGTCGAACCGGTGGACCACCGAGCGCTGTTGCCCGCACTAGGCCTGGCCCTCCTCCTGACCGCAGCACCCCTGCTGCCTGGCCGCAGGCCCGGTGGGGGCTGATCGCGCAGTTCCCCGCGCCCCTGAAGGGGCGCCCCAGCCGACCGGAGATCACAAGCACAGGCGATACCCCATCAGCGCCGACCAGCACCTCCGGCCCGCCCGACGCTTGAGGACAAGGCCGTTCAGACCGATCTTCCCGCCCTCCCACCCGCACTTTCCCACCCGCCCCGGCACCCCCAGCCCGTCCGGCGTTTGAGGACGAGCGCGTTCAGCGCGAAAGGGGGGTCTGGGGGCGCAGCCCCCAGAAGGATGGGACGGGTAGGGGCGGCGGGGGCGAAACAAACTCACCCCCGCCCAAGCGCCCCCCGCACCAACCCCAAATCCCCATCCGAAGCCAACCCCGCGTGATAAAGCCGCAACTCCGTCGCCCCCAACCCCACCGCCCGCTCCACATCCACCCCGAGCGACCCCGGACTCCCCCCCATCCCCGACACCACGACAAGGTTCGCGGCCAGAACAGCCCCCCGCCGCCCCACCTCCGCGAACGGCGACAGCAACCCCGCCCCACCCGTACACGGCACCACCACACCATCCGCGACAGACAGAATGTGCGCGGGATCCACACCGGGATTCGCACCGACGTGATAGCCGACCGGGTCCGCGTGCAGCAGCACCTGGAAGCCGGCCGGAGCCACCGCCCGAACGGCAGCCACCGCCGCCTCCTGAAGCGTGCGGGCCGTTTCCTCGCGCCACGCGCGCGTGAGGCCCGCCTTCTCCTCCCCGAGCGCCTTCTCGACCCCCGCCCACCCCCCGTCGTCCGGCGCGCCCCGCCACAACGGCTCCAGCGCGCCCCGTACGGCCGCCGCCAGCTCGTCGGGATCGAGGCCCGTCCCGCCGTACCCCGCCCGGCAGGACGGGCAGAAGCAGAGCGCCATCAGATACTGGCCGGCGTCACCGAGCCCGATGGCGCCGGTCTTGTCGTGGGCGTGCAGATGTGTGAGTCCGTACCAGCCCAGCGACTCAAGCTCCGTACCGCGCGCCCCGGGGCGTACCGCCGCCTCCGCCGCCAGATCCACCAGGTACGCGCGCGTGGCGGGCTGCGCGATGCAGGGCGCCCATGGGTAGCGGTCTCCGTACGCGTTGACCACGGAGGTGTCCGGGTGCTCGGCGCCGAGCCGGGAGTTGTGCGCGAGGACGACCCAGGTGTGCACGTCGAGGCCCGCGTCGGCGAGGGCGGCGGCGGCCTCGCCGTAGGCCTCCCCGGGGGCCCACGCCCCGGCCGCGTACGGCCGCAGCTCACGGCCCGCCCAGCGCTCGTCCGGGGGGTACAGCACGGCCGCGTGCTCGGCGGTGACGATGCGGTGGCGCGGGTGGCGCGGCGTCAACGCGCGCGTGGAGTGGTACGCGGAGGCCAGCGTCACCTGTTCCACGCCGAGCGCGGCGATCCGCGGGGCGGCGTCGGGGTCGCCGTTGACGTCCCAGGGATAGACGAATGCGGACGCCTTCACACGCTCTCCTCGAACTCGGAATCGACGACGGCCCCCGAAGCGGCCCCCGTGCCCGTGCCCTCGTCGAGCAACGCGTAACCCCGCTCCACGAGCCGGGCCAGCTGCTTCAGATGCTCCTCGCTCGGCTCGTGCAGCGGCGGCCGGACCTCCCCGACGTCCAGCCCGGTCTGCCGTACGCCCGCCTTGACGAGCGAGACGGCGTACCCGCGCCCCTGCGCGCGCAGCTCGACGAACGGCCGGTAGAAGCCGTCCACGAGCCGGTTCGCGGTCGCGTCGTCGCCGGTGTTGAGGGCCTTGTGGAAGGCGAGGGCGATCTCGGGCGCGAAGCAGAAGACGGCCGACGAGTACAGGGTGACGCCGATGCCCTTGTAGGCGAGCCCGGTCAGTTCGGCGGTCGGCAGCCCGTTGAAGTACAGGAAGTCGCCGGGCACCTCGGCCCGTACGGCACTCACGATCCGCTGCATCAGGTCCAGGTCGCCGACTCCGTCCTTGAGCCCGATGATCCCGTCGGTACGCGCCAGCCCGACGACGGTCTCCGGGGTGAACACGGCGTTGTCGCGCTGGTAGACGATCACCGGCAGGGCGGTGGACGCGGCCAGCTCCCGGTAGTGGCGCAGCAGCCCCTGCTGCCCGGCCACCACCAGGTACGGCGGCATGGCGAGCAGCCCGTCGGCCCCGGCCTCCTCGGCGAGACGCGCGTAGCGCACGGCGAGCGCGGTGCCGTATCCGGCGCCCGCGACCACGGGCACGCGCCCGGCCGTCTCCGCCACCGCCGCCCGTACGCAGTCCTGGAACTCCTCGGGTGTCAGCGCGTGGAACTCCCCGGTGCCGCAGCAGGCGAACACGGCCGCGGCGCCCGCCTCCACCCCCCGGCGCACATGGGCGCGGTAGACGTCGAGGTCGAGCGAGCCGTCGGGGCCGTACGCGGTGACGGGGAAGAACAGCGGCCCGCTCGGGACGGTGAGGCGGGCGGCCAGGGCGGCTGACGTCACGGACTCTCCCTAGACATACACATGCGTGCATGCTTCTGATCCACGTCTACATGTCTGAACGCTGCCACGCTAATCGGCCCCCTTAGGGGCGGTCAAGCGCGCAAACCCGCAACACAGGAGCGGATTCCGCCACCTCGCGCCACACTTGACGAGGCCGGTCCACGATCCCTAGCGTGTCCATGAATGTGAATGCTATACACGAATGCGCCTGCGATGCCGCCTGCCGGAATGTGTCTGCCGACTCCAGGAGACCGAGAATGCCCGCTCCCCGCACCGTCCTGCTCACCGGCGCCGCCGGCGGTCTCGGCACCCTCATGCGGGAACTGCTCCCGTCGTACGGCTACGAACTGCGCCTGTTCGACCTGCTCCCCATCGAGGGCGAGCCGGACGCGATCACCGCGGACCTCACCGACCGGGCGGCGCTGCGCGAGGCCGTGCGGGGCGTCGACGCGATCGTCCACCTCGCGGGCATCTCGCTGGAGTCCTCCTTCGACAAGATCCTGAAGGCGAACATCGAGGGCACGTACAACCTGTACGAGGCCGCGCGCGAGGAGGGCGTCGGACGGATCGTCTTCGCCTCCTCCAACCACGCCGTCGGCTTCACGCCCCGCCCCGAGGGGACCGACCCGCTGATCCCGGTCGCCACCCCGCACCGCCCGGACACCTTCTACGGCCTGTCCAAGTCGTTCGGCGAGGACCTGGCGCAGCTCTACTGGGACAAGCACGGCCTGGAGACCGTCTCGGTGCGCATCGGCTCCTGCTTCGCCGAGCCGACGACCGTACGGATGCTGTCGATCTGGATGAGCCCCGCGGACGGCGCCCGCCTCCTCCACGCGGCCCTGACCGCCGAGGAAGTCGGCCACAGCGTCGTCTACGGCTCCTCCGCCAACACCCGCCTGTGGTGGGACCTCGGCACCGCGCGGGCGCTCGGTTACGACCCGCAGGACGACTCCGAGCCCTACGCCGAGAAACTGATCGCCGAGCAGGGCGAACTCCAGCCCGGCAACGAGGCGCACGCCTACCTCGGCGGCACCTTCGTGACCGACCCGCCCATCTGGCCGTACTAGCTTCTCCAGAGCACGCTGCGGACGGGCGCCGAACGGGCCGCCCGCAGCGTTGTTCGGGCATGGGCGATGGCACGGAATCCGCCGCGACAGCGGCGATTCAGGGGCGCGGGGAACTGCGCGACCAGCCGCAGCCACCCCGCACCCGCAACATGACGGCACCCCCGAGCCCATGGGCGCACCCCGCCCGAACGGGCACAGCCGGTCACTATCGCCCCCGTAACAGACCTGGTCACCGCCACTCGCCCGCTGTAGAACTTCCTCCACAGGGCCCGAACGGGCAACATGGCACAGGAAGGCGGGTGACGACATGACCGGCACCGCAGAGGACCGCCAGCGGCACATCGTGCGCGCCGCCCGTGCCACCGGTTCGGTCGACGTGACCGCCCTCGCCGCCGATCTGGGCGTGGCCAAGGAGACCGTACGACGGGATCTGCGCGCCCTGGAGGATCACGGCCTGGTCCGCCGCACCCACGGCGGCGCCTACCCCGTGGAGAGCGCCGGTTTCGAGACGACGCTCGCCTTCCGCGCCACCAGCCACGTCCCCGAGAAGCGCCGGATCGCCGCCGCGGCGGCCGAGCTGCTCGGGGACGCCGAAACGGTCTTCGTCGACGAGGGGTTCACCCCGCAGCTCATCGCCGAGGCCCTGCCGAGGGACCGGCCGTTGACCGTGGTCACCGCGTCCCTGCCCGTCGCGGGCGCCCTCGCGGAGACCGAGAACACCTCGGTCCTGCTGCTGGGCGGCCGGGTCCGCCCCGGCACCCTCGCGACGGTCGACCACTGGACGACGAAGATGCTGGCCGGCTTCGTCATCGACCTGGCCTTCATCGGCGCCAACGGCATCTCCCGCGAACACGGCCTGACCACGCCCGACCCCGCCGTCAGCGAGGTCAAGGCACAGGCGATGCGGGCCTCCCGGCGCACGGTGTTCGCGGGCGTGCACACCAAGTTCGGGGCGGTGAGCTTCTGCCGGTTCGCCGACATAGGCGACCTGGACACGATCGTCACGAGCACGCTGCTGCCGACGGCGGAGGCGCACCGCTATTCGCTACAGGGACCGCAGGTCCTACGAGTCTGAACCCCCTCCCCTCTCCACAGCACCCCCGTCACAGGCACCCCACCCCACCCCCAAGAGCGCCCCTTATATCCCCATACCTCCAGGAGCGATCCATGCGAACCCCGAGCCGACGGAGGCCGCGAGCCACGCTCGCCCTGGCCGCCGCAGGGACGCTGCTCGCCCCGCTGCTCTCCGGCTGCTGGGCCGGAGCGGGCGGGTCCGGTTCCGGCGGCGACGCCGTCAACGTCCTGATGGTGAACAACCCGCAGATGGTCGAGTTGCAGAAGCTCACCGCGGCCCACTTCACCAAGGAGACCGGCATCAAGGTCAACTTCACCGTCCTGCCCGAGAACGACGTCCGCGACAAGATCAGCCAGGACTTCGCCAACCAGGCGGGCCAGTACGACGTGGCGACCCTCTCCAACTACGAGATCCCGATCTACGCCCGCAACGGCTGGCTGCGCGAGATGAACACGTACGTCGCGAAGGACAGCGCGTACGACGAACAGGACGTCCTCAAGCCGATGCGCGAGTCCCTCACCGGGGACGACGGGAAGCTGTACGGCCAGCCCTTCTACGGCGAGTCGTCCTTCCTGATGTACCGCAAGGACGTGTTCGAGGCGAAGGGCCTCACCATGCCCCCGCACCCCACCTGGACCGAGGTCGCCGACCTGGCGGCGGAGGTGGACGGCGCCGAGTCCGGCATGAAGGGCATCTGCCTTCGCGGACTGCCGGGCTGGGGCGAGGTCATGGCCCCGCTGACGACGGTCGTGAACACCTTCGGCGGCACCTGGTTCGACAAGGACTGGAAGGCGCGGCTCGACTCCCCCGAGTGGAAGCAGGCGGTGACCTTCTACGTCGACCTGGTCCGCGAGCACGGCGAGTCCGGCGCCCCCCAGGCCGGCTTCGCCGAGTGCCTCAACAACATGACCCAGAGCAAGGTCGCCATGTGGTACGACGCCACCTCCGCGGCCGGCTCCCTGGAGTCGGCTAACTCCCCGGTCAAGGGCAGGATCGGCTACGTACCGGCGCCCGTCGAGAAGACGGAGTCCTCCGGCTGGCTCTACACCTGGGCCTGGGGCATCCAGAAGGCCTCCCGAAACCCCGACGACGCCTGGAAGTTCGTGTCGTGGGCGTCAAGCAAGCAGTACGAGCAGCTGGTCGGCGACGAGATCGGCTGGTCCAACGTCCCGGCGGGCAAGCGCGCTTCGACGTACGAGAACGCCGCCTACCGCCAAGAAGCCGCCGCCTTCCAGGAGATGACGAAGGAGGCCATCGAGGGCGCACGCCCCAACGACCCCGGAGTGCAGCCGCGCCCGGCACCCGGCATCCAGTTCGTCGGCATCCCCGAGTTCACCGATCTCGGCACCAAGGTCTCGCAGGAGATCAGCGCGGCCATCGCCGGACGCCAGTCCGTCGAGTCGGCCCTGAAGAAGTCCCAGAAGCTGGCAGAGGAGATCTCCGAGGAGTACGAGGGACGATGACCGCGACGACGACAGCCCCGACAGCCGCACCATCCGTACGCGCCGTGAAGCCCCCGTCGGGCCGCATGCGCGCCTGGGCGACCCGAGCCCCACTCCTCCCCGCCCTGATCTTCATGATCGCCGTGACCCAACTCCCGTTCGTGGCCACGCTGGTGATCTCCTTCTTCGACTGGAACTCGCTGTACCCGAAGGCCCGCCACTTCACGGGCTTCGCCAACTACACGGAGGTCCTGACCGACGCGGACCTGCGCCAGTCGGTGTGGACGACGGTCCTGCTGACGGTGGCGGTGGTCCTGGCGAGCCTGATCCTCGGCCTGGCCCTGGCCCTCCTCCTGGACCGCAGGTTCCGCGGCAGGGGCATCGTCCGCACCCTCCTCATCGCCCCCTTCCTGGTGGTCCCGGTGGCGGCGTCCCTGCTCTGGAAGCACGTGCTCTACAACCCCGAATACGGCCTGCTGAACGGCCTGTTGCACTACGTGGGCGGCCCGCAACCGGACTGGATCTCCAACACCCCGCTCCTGGCGGTGGAGGCATCACTGGTCTGGCAGTGGACGCCGTTCATGATGCTGATCCTGCTGGCGGGACTACAGAGCCGCGACCAGCAGCAGATCGAGGCGGCGAAGGTCGACGGCGCGAACGACTGGCAGATCTTCCGCCACCTGACCCTCCCCCACCTCCGCCGCTACCTCGAACTCGGCGCGCTCCTGGGCTCGATCTACATCGTCCAGAACTTCGACGCGGTCTTCACGATCACGTCGGGCGGCCTGGGCACGGCCAACCTCCCCTACACCGTCTACCAGAGCTTCTACCAGGCTCATGAGAACGGCCTGGCCTCCGCGGCCGGCGTCCTGGTGGTCATCGGCTCGATCATCATCGCGACCTTCGCCCTGCGCGTGGTGTCGTCCCTGTTCCGTGAGGAGGCGTCCCGAGCATGAGCGATACCGCTGTAGGTGTACGTCCGCGCCGCACCCGGGGTACCCGAGGAGCGGGCCTGGGTCTGCTGGCGTGGCTGGCGGGCATCCTGTTCTTCCTCCCGATCGCCTGGATGGCCCTGACGTCCTTCCACTCGGAGGAGGACGCGGCGACCAACCCCCCGTCCTTCGGCGCAGCCCTGACCCTCGACGGCTACCGCGAGTTCTTCGGCACGGGAGGCGGCGCGAGCCCCTGGCCGTCCCTGATCAACTCGACGGTGGCGTCGCTGGCATCAACACTGTTCGTCCTGCTGCTGGCCCTCCCGGCGGCGTACGCGCTCTCGATCCGCCCGGTCCGGAAATGGACGGACGTCCTGTTCTTCTTCCTGTCGACGAAGATGCTGCCGGTGGTGGCGGGCCTGCTGCCGATCTACCTGTTCGCGAAGAACACGGACATGCTGGACAACATCTGGCTGCTGGTCATCCTCTACACGTCGATGAACCTGCCGATCGCGGTGTGGATGATGCAGTCGTTCCTCTCCGAGGTCCCGGTGGCGATCATCGAGGCGGCAAGGGTAGACGGAGCGAAGCTGCCCACGATCCTCACCCGGGTCGTAGCCCCGATAGCCCTCCCGGGCATCGCCGCCACATCCCTGATCTGCTTCATCTTCAGCTGGAACGAGCTGTTGTTCGCACGGGTGCTGACGGGTGTGGTCGCGGAGACGGCCCCCGTCTTCCTCACCGGCTTCATCACCAGCCAGGGTCTGTTCCTGGCGAAGGTGTGCGCCGCGTCGCTCGTCATCTCCCTGCCGGTGCTCGCCGCGGGGTTCGCCGCCCAGGACAAACTGGTCCAGGGCCTGTCACTGGGAGCCGTGAAGTGAAGGCAGCCGTCATCGAGTCCGTGGGCAAGGCCGTCGTCCTGGAGGTCCCGGACCCGACACCGGGCCCCCGCGACGTCGTCGTGGGGGTGGCGGCCTGCGGCCTGTGCGGCACCGACCTGCACATCCTCCAAGGTGAGTTCGCACCGACGCTGCCGATCGTGCCGGGGCACGAGTTCGCGGGGACGGTGGTGGGGGTGGGTGTGTCGGTCACGGAACTGACAGTCGGCGACCGCGTGGCAGTGGACCCCTCCCTCTACTGCCACGAGTGCCGCTACTGCCGCACGGGCCACAACAACCTCTGCGAACGCTGGGCGGCGATCGGGGTGACGACGGCGGGCGGCGCGGCGCAGTACGCAGTGGCTCCAGTCGCCAACTGTGTACGTCTCCCGGAGCACATCCGCACCCAGGACGCGGCGCTGGTGGAGCCGCTGTCGTGCGCGGTACGGGGCTACGACGTACTCCAGTCCCGCCTGGGCGCGCATGTCCTGATCTACGGCTCGGGGACGATGGGCCTGATGATGCTGGAGCTGGCGAAGCGGACGGGCGCGGCGAGTGTCGACGTGGTCGACATCAACGCACAACGCCTGTCCACGGCCCAGTTGCTGGGCGTATCAGGCTCGGCGACGAACGCGGACGAACTGGACCGCCCCCAGGGCTGGGACGTGGTGGTGGACGCGACGGGCAACGCGGCGGCGATCCAGGACGGCCTGGACCGGGTGGCGAAGGCGGGCACGTTCTTGCAGTTCGGCGTGGCGGACTACGCGACCCGGGTCACGATCGACCCGTACCGCATCTACAACCAGGAGATCACCATCACCGGTTCGATGGCGGTCCTGCACAGCTTCGAACGGGCGGCGGAGTTGTTCGCGGCGGGTGTACTGAACCCGGAGATCTTCATCAGCGACCGCCTACCACTGGAGAGCTACCCGCAGGCGCTGGAACAGTTCGCGTCGGGGGTGGGCAGGAAGATCGTGGTGGTCCCGTAGCTTCTCCTCGCCCCCGCCGCCCCTACCCGTTCCCATCCCTGGGGGCTGCCGCCCCCAGACCCCCCCTGTCGGCCTGAACGGCCTCGTCCTCAAACGCCGGACGGGCTGGAGGGTGGGCTGAACGCGGTTGGCCTCGAACGCCGGCCGAGGTTGATCTTTTAGCCCGTCCGGCGTTTGAGGACAAGGCCCGTAGCGGGGGTCTGGGGGCGCACCCCCCAGGGATGGGAACGGGTAGGGGCGGCGGGGGCGAAAACAATCACCAGGCACCCCCTTCCCCCAATCGGACGCCAAGTAAGGGAACGGTAAAACGGGCCCGGTCGTTCACTCGGCATGACAGCTATGACCCCCGGCTCGAACATCCCTCTCTCCACCACACGCGTGACGGTGGACGTCACCGCCCCCGTGCGGCTCGACGTATCGAGCCTGCTGCTCACCGCCGACGGCAAGGTGCGCTCCGACGACGACTTCATCTTCTACAACCAGCCGACCGGCCCGGGCGTGACGTACCGCTCCGGCGGCGGCACCACCCCCGACTCGATCACGGTCGACACCACAGCCGTCCCCCCAGGCATCGAAAAGATCGTCGTCACGGCAAGCCCGGACGCCGCAGGCCAGACCTTCCAGGGCATCGAACCGACGGCCACGATCCGCAACGCGGCCGACAACGCCGTCCTGGCCACGTTCACACCCCCACAGCTCGGCTCCGAAACCGCACTGGTGATCGTCGAGATCTACCTCCGCAACGGCGCCTGGAAGGCCCGCGCGGTGGGCCAGGGCTACGCGAACGGCCTGGCCGGCATCGCCACGGACTTCGGGGTGAGCGTGGAGGAACCGACCCCGGCCCCGGCCCCCGCCCCGGCCGCGCAGCCGACCCCGATCCAACCCCCCACCCCGGTCCAGCCCCCGGCGCCTCCGGCGCCCCCGGCCGCTCCCCCCGCCCCCACCCTCGGCGCCGGCAAGATCAACCTCGACAAGGGCCGCGTAAGCCTCCAGAAGAACCAGACCGTCTCCCTGGTCAAGGGCGGCAAGCCCCTCCTCTCCCAGGTCAAGATGGGCCTCGGCTGGGAGCCCGCGTACCGGGGCAAGGACATCGACCTGGACGCGTCGGTCATCGCGTACGGCCCGCAGCGCAACCACATCGACAGCTGCTACTTCGGCAAGCTCTCCATCGTGAACGGCGCGATCAAGCACTCCGGCGACAACCTCACGGGCGAGGGCGGGGGCGACGACGAGGTCATCGTGGTCGACCTGGGCCGCCTCCCCCAGGAGGTCACCGGCCTGGTCTTCACGGTCAACTCCTTCTCCGGCCAGAAGTTCACGGAGGTGGCGAAGGCGTACTGCCGTCTCCTGGACGCGGCGACGGGCGAGGAACTGGTCCGCTTCGACCTCACCAGCGCCGAAGCGCAGACGGGGGTCATGATGGCGAAGATGATCAAGCAGTTCTCGGGCGAGTGGGAGATGACGGCGATCGGCGACTTCGTGAAGTCCCGCACGGTCAGGGGCATGGTGAAGCCGGCAGCGCAAGCGCTGTAGCCACGCACGACCACCCGCAGAAGCGGACCGTGGGGCAACACCGCCACCCGTCGAACCGTCAAGCCGTCATCCCGTCACCTTGGCGATGAAGGCGGCAAGGTTCCCCACGGTCCGCCGGATCTTCTCCTCCAGAGTGATCGTCTCGTGGAGCCGCGCCCCGGCGCCCGCGTCCTTCCTGCCGCGCACATACAGCGAGCAGCACAGGTCGCCGCATATGTACGCCCCCACCGAGTTGCCCTGCTTCCCCGCCTTCCCCGCCCGCGGCGCGACCATCAGGGACACGCCCCCGGTGTGCGAGGTCAGGCAGATCGAGCACATGCTGCGCCGCGTCTGCCCGAAGGCGGGCGCCGAGCTGCGCAGGACGAGACCGGACGGACGGCCGCTGTCCAGCTCCGCGACCAGGTAGGCACGGTCAGGGGCCTGCGGATCCCGCCACCCCAGGAAGTCCAGGTCCTCCCAGGGCCGGTCGGCCAGATCACGCGGCACGGACAGGCGCCGCGCCTCACCCTTCGTGCAGTTCACGAACGCGGCACGGATCTCTTGCTCAGTCAGCGGCTCCATAACGGCAGGCTAATTTGCCTAAACACTTTAGGCAAACGCATACTCTCCTTAGCCAAACAGGCCCCACGGACGAACGGGAGAGGCCATGGCTGCACGCGCAGGACTGACCACGGAACGCCTGACCAGAGCCGGAGCGGACCTCGCCGACGAGGTCGGCTTCGACCAGGTGACCGCCTCGGAACTCGCCCGGCGCTTCGACGTCAAGGTCGCGAGCCTGTACTCGCACGTGAAGAACACCCACGACCTCAAGACCAGGATCGCCCTCCTCGCCCTGGAGGAACTCGCCGACCGGGCCGCCGACGCCGTGGCCGGACGGGCGGGCAAGGACGCCCTGACCGCCTTCGCGAACGTCTACCGCGAGTACGCCCGGGAACACCCCGGCCGGGCCGCAGCCGCCCGGATGAGACTCGACCCCGAGACGGCGGCGGCCAGCGCGGGCGTCCGGCACGCCCAGATGACCCGGGCGATCCTGCGCGGCTACGACCTGACGGAGCCCGACCAGACCCACGCGGTCCGCCTCCTGGGCAGCGTCTTCCACGGTTACGTCAGCCTGGAACTGGCGGGCGGCTTCAGCCACAGCGCCCCCGACTCGCAGGAGACCTGGACCCGGACCATGGACGCCCTCGACGCCCTGCTGCGCAACTGGCCGTCCCCTTCCCCCCGTTGACCCACAGGCCGAGGACAGACATGCGCACCGAACCCGAGTGGACCACCACCCCCATCACCGCGGACCTCATACGCGGCGCCCTGGACCTGGAACACACCCCCCACGGCGTACTCCCCCACCGCCTGCCCGCCCGGGCCCGCGCCCAGAACACGGACCCCCAACTCGCCATGGCGGAGGCCCAGCCCTCCGGCGTACGGCTGGTCTTCCGCACCCGGGCGACCTCCGTCGAACTGGACACGCTGCCCACCAAGCGCACCTACGTGGGCGCCCCGCCCCGCCCGGACGGCGTGTACGACCTGCTCGTCGACGGCCGCCAGGCCGGCCACGGCAGCGTCACCGGCGGCAACACCCTGACCATCGACATGGCCGCCGGGACCGCCGAGCACCGCCCCGGCACACCCGGAACCCTCCGCTTCACGGGCCTGCCGGACACCATGAAGACCGTCGAGATCTGGCTGCCCCACAACGAGACCACCGAACTCGTGGCCCTCCGCACCGACGCCCCCACCGAACCCGTACCCACACCGCACAAGCACCGCAAAGTCTGGCTGCACCACGGCAGTTCGATCAGCCACGGCTCGGACGCCGCGAGCCCCACGACCACCTGGCCCGCGCTCGCCGCCTCCCTCGGCGGTGTGGAACTGATCAACCTGGGCCTGGGAGGCAGCGCCCTGCTCGACCCGTTCACCGCCCGTGCGATGCGTGACACCCCCGCCGACCTGATCAGCGTCAAGATCGGCATCAATCTGGTCAACACCGATCTGATGCGGCTACGCGCCTTCACCCCGGCCGTCCACGGCTTCCTCGACACCATCCGCGAGGGCCACCCCACGACACCGCTCCTGGTGATCTCGCCCCTCTACTGCCCCATGCACGAGGACACCCCCGGCCCCACCGCCCTGGACTTCACCACGCTCAGCGCCGGCCGACTCCGCTTCCAGCCCATGGGCGACCCGGCCGAACGTGCCGCCGGAAAGCTGACGCTCAACGTCATCCGGGAGGAGCTGGCACGGATCGTGAAGGAGCGGTCGGCAGAGGACCCGAACCTCCACCACCTCGACGGCCGCGCCCTCTACAGCGAGTCCGACTTCGCCGAACTCCCGCTCCCCGACCAGCTCCACCCGGACGCGGCGACCCACCGCCGCATCGGCGAACGCTTCGCCGAACTCGCCCTCGCCACAACGGAACCGCGCTCCTGGAACACGAAGAACTAGAACAGGGCGCTGTACGCGTTCAAGGCGGGCTGCCCGCCCAAGTGCGCGTACAGCACGGTGGACTCCCGCCCGATCTCCCCGCGCGCCACGAGATCGACCATCCCGGCCATCGACTTCCCCTCGTACACGGGATCGGTGACCATCCCCTCCGTACGGGCGGCGAGCCGCATCGCGTCCAGGGTCGTGTCGTCGGGGATCCCGTACACACCCGCGTGATAGCGCTCGTCCAGCTCGACGTCGTCCTGCGTCAACTCACGCTTGAGGCCGATGAGTTGACCCGTGTTGTGGGCGATCCGCGCGATCTGCTCCTTGGTCCGGGCGGGCGCCGCCGACGCGTCGATGCCGAGCACGCGCCGTGACCGGCCGCCCGCCTCCTCCAGCGCGGCGAACCCGGCGACCATCCCGGCCTGGGTGGATCCGGTCACGGAGCACACCACGACCGTGTCGAAGAAGACGCCCAACTCCCGCTCCTGCTCGGCGACTTCGTACGCCCAGCCGGCGAACCCGAGCCCGCCCAGCGGATGGTCGGAGGCACCGGCGGGAATCGCGTACGGCTTGCCGCCGCCCTCCTCCACCTCCCGCAGGGCCAGCTCCCAGCTCTCCTTGAACCCGATCCCGAACCCGGCACGCACCAACCGCACATCGGCCCCGGCGAGCCGGCTGATCAGGATGTTGCCGACCTTGTCGTAGACGGAGTCGGGCCACTCCACCCAACTCTCCTGAACCAGAACACACTTGAGCCCGGCACGCGCCGCACAGGCCGCGACCTGACGGGTGTGGTTGGACTGCACCCCGCCGATCGAGACGAGCGTGTCGCACCCCTTGGCGAGCGCGTCGGCGACGAGGTACTCCAGCTTGCGGGTCTTGTTGCCGCCGTACGCCACACCGGAGTTGCAGTCCTCCCGCTTGGCCCAGAGGGCGGCACCGCCGAGATGCGCGGTGAGCCGCTCCAGCGGATGCACGGGCGAGGAGCCGAAGAGGAGGGGGTAACGCTCGTACGAGGAAAGGGACATGGGGTTCTCCAGGTATCAGTGAGCCTCTTGGCCGGCATCGCCGGCTTCGTCGGCGAGCTCCTCCAGGCCCCGCCAGATCTCCGCGGTGACCCGGACCGCACTGTCCACGTCACCCGCCGCGCAGGCCTCGATCAGCTGCTCGTGCAGCCCGGCCGAACGGCAGTTGCCGCCCTCCCCGAAGCGCCGCCGTTCCAGCCGGCGGATGAGGGGGGTGTAGCGGGCGACGGTGGCAGCGGCGGCGCGGTTGCCGCTGACGCGCACGAGGACGTCGTGCAACTCGTCGTCGGCGTGCAGGGCGGCGTCCACATCACCGGAGCGCACGGCGGCGGCGAACCGCGCGTTGGCCGCGCGCATGACGTCAACGTCCGTGCCCAGCAACCGGGGTACGGCCACCCGAACCGCCAACTCGTGCATGGCCCCGACCACGGCGGCGGCGTCCCGCACCTCGGCGGCCACGACGGGAGTCACCCGCGTATAGCTCTGCGGCTTGCTCTCCAGCAGCCCCTCGTCGACCAGCCGCGAGAACGCCTCCCGCACGGGCGCCCGGGACAACCCGAGCCGCTCCGCCAGCTCGGCATCCCGCACCACCGCGCCGGGCTCGATCTCCCCGGCGACGATGGCGTCCCGGATCGCCGAGTACGCCCGGTCCCTGAGCAGGGTCCGGGGCACAGGCCGTATCGCCGGTCGCATCGCTTCCACAACTAAAATGTTAGATGTCAGTCATGGCGACGCACAAGGGTGTGGCCCGCACCGAAGTACGGGCCACACCGTCAGCTCACTTCAAGCGCGCCTCAGCCGACCCACGGCCAGTCCGCGCTCCGGGCACTCTCCAACAGCGGAACCATCCGGAACGCCGCGTCCGAGAGCCCCCCGAAGGTGTGCCGGTTGGCCGCCCCCGACGGGCCGTGGCCCGCCTTGTACCCGGCGAGGTTCCAGGTGTACACCGGCACGTCGGCCGGTACCTGCGCGGTCGGATCACCGTGCCTGCTGTACGCGTACTGCTCGTCGGTGACGATCAGCACCCGGTCGTGCTTCTTGTAGTGGCGCCGGACCGCCTCGGTCGTGTCGGTGCCGCCCAGGTCGCCGAAGCGGTCCAGGATCTTCAGCACCGACTCGCCCTTGCGGTACTTCACGGCCTTGCTCGACGTACCGAACTCGACGAGATCCGCGTCCGCCGCCCGCAGTGCGAGCGCCGAACCGAAGACCGCCGCCGCGTCGGCCCGGGTGAGTTCCGAGCGCTCGGACAGCCGCGAGAAGAACATCGAACCCGAGCGGTCGACGAGGACCAGCGTCCGCCCGCCCAGCGCCGGCACATTGGCCAGCGAATGCCCGAGCGCCTGCTCCAGCGGGTACGCCCAGCGCAGCGAGGGCGCGTGCCGGTACGCGGCGAGGTAGCGGAAGGGGAACTGCCGCGAGCGCGCGACCTCGGCCGGGTCGCTGATCTTGGCGGCGACCCGCGCCGCGACCTCGTCGCTCACCCCCGCCTGGTCGAAGTTCCGCAGGTTCCGGACGAGTGCCATCGCCCCCATGGACGGAATGACCGCCTCCCAGGCGGCCCTGTCCATCGGCCCCTGCAACCAGCCGGCCAGCGCCTCCCAGGTCATACCGGCATCCGCCAGCCGCTCGGCGCCGCCCGACCCGGTCACGACCTTGCGCCGCTTGGCGGGCCGCAGTGCCATCAGGTCGCGGTGTGCGGTGAGCACGGGCAGCGACTTGGGCACGACGGCCGTGTCCGGGTTGTGGCGCCGGTCGAGGGCGTACTGGAACAGGTCCCCCTGCCACGGCTTGTCCGGGTCCGGCGCCGCGTGCACCAGGTTGAGGATGTCGCCGAAGCGGTAGCCCTTGGACGCCGTGTCGTACTTCAGCAGCGACTTGGCGCTGTAGAGCCGACGTACGGCGTCGGCGACGCCCCGCTTCACCGGCTTGGGGATGTTCCGGCCGTACCGCGAGGTCCAGTAGGCGAGCAGCTCGCCGGGCTCGTCCGGGCGACGCAGCACGGAGTCGATGACCTGCCGGTTGGTCGGGCCGTCGGTGACGTTCGCGTCGAGGCGTGCCTTCACGTACTCGGCGGCGCCCACGATGGCGGCCGTACGCAGGTTGCCCTCGCCGCGCAGCCAGCCGAGCAGGCCGGCCGTCCACGCCGGGTCGGTGACGGCGAGCCGGCGTACGAGCGCGGCGAACCGGTCGTCCCGGTCCTCGCCGCTCTCGTAGAAGGTCTTCTGCGCGACGAAGTTGGCGAGCGACAGCAGGAACAGCTCCGAGCGCTCGTCCCGCTCACGGCCGCGGCCGCCCTCGTACGTACGGAGCACACGCCCCGTCGAGGTGACCCGCGAAGTGGGCTGCGCCTTGGTGCCCTTGGTGTTGAATCGCGCCATGATGAATTCCCCCCCATTCGCCGGCACTTCGTGCGTGGAACGGTTGTTTATGGAGGGAGGCGCAGCAAGAGGAAGGTGACCGAGGTCGAAATCGGCGACGGTTGCTTATAACTGGCGCGTCTTCCATTCCGCCACACCGGCCCTGAGCCGATGACGGGATTCGAACCCGCATGAGGAGTAATCCCCACCAGTTCCCGAAGTATCCGCTGCCTTCGCACCGGGCACCCACCATTTGCTGCGCCTCCCGAGTTCAGATCGCGCACCGGGAGGTGCATGAAGTTTTGGGTGTCCAGAGATCGAAGTCGGCGGAACCGACGTAGGTGCTCTAACCCCTGAGCTACACCGGCGCGTTGTACCGGTGACGGGACTCGAACCCGCGGCCGCCCCATTATGAGTGGAAGTAGGTCCTGCCTTCGCACCTGGACGTTCATCACTCTAGGAGGCGTACCGCGGGCCGAGCGAGCGAATTAATCAGCCGCGCTTCTGGCGCTTCCACGGGCCGGTGATCGCCAGCATGATTCCCGGCGTCTGGATGTTGGCGTACAAGGTCTTGCCGTCGGGCGAGAAGGTGACGCCGGTGAACTCGCTGTATTCGGGCTCGTCTTCGGTACCGGCGTTGAGTTCGTTGCGGGCGATCGGATACGTCCGCCCGCTGTCCGTCGCGCCGAACAGGTGCTGGATGCCCTCGCCGTCCTCGGCGATGATCAGGCCGCCGTACGGGGAGACGGTGATGTTGTCGGGGCCGTCGAAGGCGCCGTCGACCGACGGGTCGGGGTTCACGCCCAGCAGGACCTTCAGGGTGAGCGTGCGGCGCTTGGGGTCGTAGAACCAGACCTGGCCGTCGTGCTGGACGGGGCTCTCGGCACGGGCGTACGAGGAGACGATGTAGGTGCCGCCGTCGCCCCACCACATGCCTTCGAGCTTGCGGGCCCGAGTGATCTCCCCGTCGCCGAACTGCTTGCGCACGGCGACGGTCTGGCCGTCGCGGTCGGGTACGTCGACCCAGTCGACGCCGTACACCGTGCCGATCTTCGTCGCGCGGGAGAGGTCGTCGACGAACTTGCCCGCGGAGTCGAAGCACTTGGGCGCCTGGAGGGTGCCCGCGGTGTCGGTGAGGGTACGGAAGGCGCCGTGGCCGTAGTGGAAGTGCTGCGGCGGGGTCCAGCGGTAGAGGAGGCCGTTGGGCGAGGCGGCGTCCTCGGTGAGGTAGGCGTGGCCGCGCTTGGGGTCGATGACGACGGCCTCGTGGTCGTAACGCCCGAAGAACTTCAGGGGCTTGGGGTTCCTGTTGGCGCGCTTGTCGCAGGGGTCGACCTCGAAGACGTACCCGTGGTCCTTGGTCATGCCGTTGACGCCGGCGCGGTCGGAGTTCTCCTCGCAGGTGAGCCAGGTGCCCCAAGGGGTACTGCCGCCCGCGCAGTTGGTGGAGGTACCGGCGATGCCCACCCACTCGGCGACCTGACCACCGGGACGCACCTCGACGACCGTGCAGCCACCGGACGCGGCCGGGTCGTAGACCAGGCCCTCGGTGAGCGGCACCGGGTACTTCCAGTTGGCGCGCGGACCCTTCAGCTCGTGGTTGTTGACGAGAAGGGTGGTACCGCGCGGCCCGGCGAAGGCGGCGGTCCCGTCGTGGTTGGACGGGGTGATCTCACCCGACTCCAGCGTGGTCTTCCCGCTGTACGTGATCACGCGGTACGAGAATCCGGCGGGCAGCGCCAACAGCCCCTTGGGGTCGGGCAGCAGCGGCCCGTAGCCGACGCCCCCACCGTGTCGTTCCTCGGTGGCAGCCGTCTCCGTGGACGCGAGAGCGTTGGGCGCGGTGGCGAGGGCGCCGACGCTGCCGGCCAGCGCGACCCCGGCCGAGGTGATCGCGGACTGTCTGGCGAAGTCCCTGCGGGTGAGCGACATGGTGATGTCTCCTGTGACGGTGGGCGTGCCGTGCGGCAAACGGGACGTGGAGGGCGGCGCACTCGTTTCGGCGCAACCGTCCCGCCTGAGCTTGAACGCGGCTTGAACGGAGAGCGACGTCACGGAACCAGCTTCCGTCCCGGAGGCAGCTGCCCCGCAGGGGCAGCGCCGACAGGGGCGCGGGGAACTGCGCGACCAGCCACGACGCACCCGCACCCGGGAACGATCCGCAGCACCCCCCACAGAATCCGCACCGCAGCACTACCCCCCTTGCTGCGACCGCGCCTTGAACGCCGCCTTCCGCGCCTCCTTCGCCACCCGCTTGTCCGGATGCAACCGCCCCATGGCCTCCAGCACATCCGCCGTAGCCGGATGCTCCACACGCCAGGCCGCCTCGAAGAACCCCCCATGCTGCTGGGCCAACCCCTCCACCAGCCCCCGCAGCTCCGCCGAGTTCCCCTCGGCAGCCAACTGCGCGGCCACCGTGTCGATGGTCAGCCAGAACACCATCGCCTCGGACGGCGCCGGCACGTCCGACGCCCCGTGCTCACTGAGCCAGACCCGGGCAAGCCCGCCCAGCTCCGCATCGTCGAGCACCTCACGCAGCGCGGGCTCGGCCTCGGCGCCGACAAGAGACAGCGCCTGCTGGCAGAGCAGCCGCCGCAGCGGCCCACCGGCGTCACCGCCCCGCGCCGCCGCGAGCAACTCCCGCGCCGCGGCAAGGGGTTCACGACGCGTCAGCCACTGCTCGGTCTCGGCCTGCGCAGCCGTCGCCGGGAAGGCCGCCGTACCGTCGAGCAACGCGTCCGCCCCCTTGTCCGCGAGGTCCCCGACGGCGGGCGCCACGAAGCCGGACTCCAGCAGCCGGGCCCGTACGCCGTACAGGCCGAGCGGGGTCAGCCGGACCATGCCGTAGCGGGAGACGTCGGTGTCGTCGCCCGCGAGCGCGCCCTCGGCGGGTTCGTCGGTGTCCGCCATGAGCGCCTCGTCGACGGGCCGGTAGGCGACGAGCCCGATGGGTTCGAGCAGCCGGAACTGGTCGTCGAGGCGCATCATCGTGTCCGAGACCTGCTCCAGGACGTCGTTGGTGGGCTCGCTCATGTCGCTCGGTACGACGATGGACGCGGCCAGCGCGGGCAGCGGCACCGGACTGTCGGCGGGCCCGCCCTCACTGACGGTCAGCAGGTACAGGTTGGCGAGCACCCCGTCGAGGAGGTCGGCCTCCGCCTCGGGGTCCCACTCCAGCTGGGAGAAGTCGACCTCGGCGCCCTCGTCCATGGCACCGACGAGATCGTCGAGGTCGGGCACGCTCGCGTCGGCGAGAACGGTCTCCAGCGCCGCGAGCCACACCGCGAGCACGTCGTGCGGGGCGCCCGAGGTGAGCAGCGCCAGGTCCTCGCCCGCCGTGACGGTGCCCTCGTCCTCGTCGACGACCTCGACGAGCCCGGTGTCCACAGCGACCCGCCACGCCTCACTGGCGTGCGCGAGCGCGTCCTCGACCGCGAGAGCCGCCGCAGCGCCGCCGCCCCCGATCAGCCCCAGCACCTCCGCCGCCGCGGGCAACTGCTCCTCGACGAGTTCGCCACCGGCCCCGACCCGGGTGTCCGGCCCGGCCCAGCGGGCGAGCCGGACGGCACGCGAGACCAGCGGGGCGGCGAGCGCGTCCCGCGCCAGCTCCGCTTCGGAGTGCAGTCGCACCGGCGGCAGGGGGGAGCTGTCTGACATCGGCTGTTTTCTCCTCAGGCGCCCGAAAGGCCGTACGGCGGCACCCGGTTGGCGCCCGGAGTCCGACGACGGCGTCTGACGACCGTACGACGTTGCGTTGAAGGCCGTACGACTCAGCCGCTCAGCCTAGACGGATTTGGCCCCATGCCGCCCGGTTCATGTACCTGTCACAGGCGACAGATGGCTGAAACCTTGACAAGTGGCCTGACCAGGCAGGAGATTGACGCGCGTAGAAGTGGATGGAAGCCGAGTGGGCGTCGAGTGGATACCGGTTCGCCGGATCCTCTTGCCTTCCGCCGTGCCCCATCGTGTTCACTGTTCTCCCAAGCCGGGCGTTCACCGTCGATCGCCCGGTGCCGAGCCTTCGGTGCGGACCCTTTCGCGCCGAGTGTTCACCGGATGTCTACGCGCGTCGCCAGCCGCCCAGCAGCTCGCGTTCCCCCCACGGCACCACCCTTGACAGCTTCTTCACCACCTTCGTCCCGGCACCCATGTTTGTCCCCGGAGGGATCCCGTTGCCGAGCAAGTCTTCCGCGCGCCTCGGCGCGCTCACTGTCGCCGCCGTCTGTTCCACGGTCGCCACCCTGGTGGTGATCCCGTCGTCCGCGCAGGCCGACACCGTGCGTATTCATGACATCCAGGGCACCACGCGCCTCTCCCCGCTCGCGGGCGAGAAGGTCACGGACGTGGCGGGAATCGTCACCGGCGTCCGTACCTACGGTTCGTCGCGCGGCTTCTGGATCCAGGACACGGCCCCGGACGCCGACCCGGCCACCAGCGAGGGCGTCTTCGTCTTCACCAGCTCCAAGCCGACCGTCGCCGTCGGCGACTCGGTCACCGTCACCGGCACGGTCTCGGAGTACGTGCCGGGCGGCGCCTCGTCCGGCAACCAGGCGCTGACGGAGATCGTCAAGCCGACGGTCACCGTCGTCTCCAGCGGCAACGCGGTCCCGGCCCCGACGGTCGTCGACGCCAGATCCGTACCGGCCGCCTACACCCCGGCCGGCGACACCGCCGCGAGCGGCTCGGTGAACGGCCTGACGCTGGAGCCCAAGAAGTACGCCCTGGACTACTACGAGTCCCTCGAGGGCATGAACGTCCAGGTCAAGGACGCCCGCGTGGTCACCGCCACCGACCCGTACACCGAGCTGTGGGTCACGGTGAAGCCGCGCGAGAACGCCAACCGCCGTGGCGGCACGGTGTACGGCTCGTACACCTCGCAGAACACCGGCCGGATCCAGATCCAGTCCCTGGGCGCGGTGGCCGACTTCCCGACCGCGAACGTCGGCGACAGCCTCACCGGTACGACCACCGGCCCGCTGGACTACAACCAGTTCGGCGGCTACACCCTCGTCGCCAACGAGATCGGCACCCTGAAGCAGGGCGGCCTGGAGCGCGAGACGACCCGCAAGCAGTCGCGGAGCGAGCTGGCGGTGGCGACGTACAACGTCGAGAACCTCGACCCGTCGGACAACACCTTCGCCGAGCACGCCGCCGCGATCGTGAACAACCTTCAGTCGCCCGACATCCTGTCCCTGGAGGAGATCCAGGACAACAACGGCGCGACGAAGGACGGTACGGTCGCCGCCGACCAGACGGTCCAGAAGCTGATCGACGCGATCGTGGCGGCGGGCGGCCCGACGTACGACTGGCGCTCCATCGACCCGGTCGACCTCGCGGACGGCGGCGAGCCCGGCGGCAACATCCGTCAGGTGTTCCTGTTCAACCCGGCGCGGGTCTCCTTCACCGACCGCGCGGGCGGCGACGCCACGACCGCCGTCGGTGTGACCAAGGACCACGGCAAGGCGGCCCTGACGGTCTCCCCCGGCCGCATCGACCCGGCCAACGCGGCCTGGACGAACAGCCGCAAGCCGCTCGCGGGCGAGTTCGTCTTCCGCGGCAAGACCGTCATCCTGATCGCCAACCACTTCTCCTCGAAGGGCGGCGACCAGGGCCTCACCTCGCAGTACCAGCCGCCGTCGCGCAGCTCGGAGACCCAGCGTCACCTCCAGGCGACCGCGGTGAACACGTTCGTCAAGGACATCCTGAAGGTCCAGAAGAACGCGCACGTGATCACGCTCGGCGACATCAACGACTTCGAGTTCTCCGACACCACCGAGCTGCTGGAGGACGGCGGCGCGCTGTGGTCGGCGATCAAGTCGCTGCCGAAGAGCGAGCGTTACACCTACGACTACCAGGGCAACAGCCAGGTCCTGGACCAGATCCTGGTCAGCCCGTCGATCAGCCGCAGCTGCGACTTCGACTACGACTCCGTGCACATCAACTCGGAGTTCAACGACCAGATCAGCGACCACGACCCGCAGGTGCTGCGCTTCAAGCCGTAACCAGCTGTAACTCCCAGTGGTTCAGGCCTGGTTGAACACACCGTTCAGCCAGGCCTGCCACTCGGCCTCGCACTCCTTGATGTCGGTGTCCGGCGTGAAGTCGTGCAGCGAGATGCCGACGGGATAACCCCAGTGGTTGCGCCCGAAGATCCGGGTGAGCCCCCGGTCCGTCCGCAGCCCGATGAAGTACGGGTCCCGGAAGTCGACCACGGCCTCGAACACGTCCGGCCCCTGGACAGTCACCCGCGCACCGGCGGCCACGCCCTCCCCGAGGCCGAGCGCCCGCCCCACAACGGTCAGCGCATCGGGCGCCTTCGAGCCCTCGGGCCCGTCGAAGGTGGCGAAGGCGGCCGACCGGGGCGCGAAGTGGACGAGATACTCGCGCAGGGTGTGCAGATAGAAGTCGGTGTGCTTGGCGGCACCGTCGTACTGGTTGTCCCAGTCGTCGACGAAGATCCCGCTGTGCACGTACCGCACCCAGGCCCGTCGGCCCTCGTCACGCGGCTCGACGGTGTAGTCGAGCTGGTTGAGAGTCTGTTCCTGGATCCCCTCGACGTTCTCGACCCGGTTGGTGTACCGGTGCGGCGGGTCCCAGGCGGTGACCGTCGACCCGAAGGGCCCCTTGCCGCCGACCCTGGGCTCGGGCGGCTCCATCGGCCACAGATAGCCGTCGGTTCCGCTGGTGACCGCTGCCCACACCTGCTCCGGGGTGGCGTCGACCTCGAACTCCCGGACGATCTCGAACTCTTTGGACACCTTCTCGGACATGACGAACTCCTGACTATTCCAACTCGGTCTGCTTGAGCGTGGGATGGACGGCCACGACGATCCGGTGGTCACGGCCGCCCTCGACATCCGGGGAGTCGTACTTGCGCACCAGCGCGGCGACTCCCGCCGTCAACTCCTCGACGAACGCGGCCCGTTCACCCGCCGAGGCGAAGCGCACCTCGCCGTCCAGCGCGTACGTGGCGAGCCCCTTGCGGGCCTTCGTCGCGCCGGTGATCAGCGCCCCGACGTCCCGCACCAGCCGCGCCCCGACCGCCAGCAGCCAGCGCGCGGAGAGCTGGTCGCGGAAGCGGTCGGGATCGGGCTGTACGGCGGCCAGGGCGAGCGGCGAGATGACGTACGACGCGGCGGTCGCCCGCATCAGCCGCTCGGTGACATTGCCCTTGCGGCGCTCCCCGGCCAGCTCGACCAGTCCGTGCCGCTCCAGCGCCTTGAGGTGGTAGTTCACCTTCTGCCGGGGCAGTCCGACCTTGCCGGCCAGCATGGCGGCCGACGCGGGCCCGGCGGCCAGCTCGGCGAGCAGCCGGCCCCGTATGGGATCCAGCGAGACGGCGGCGGCGGCCGGGTCCTCGATCACGGTGACGTCCAACATGGCTCCACCGTCTCACCGAACACTTTTTTTGTCCAGGGGAGAAAAGTCTTCGGTGAGAGACGGGCGGGAGGCCCGGATCACTCAGGAACGAGTCCGAGGGCGTACGAGTACCGGCGGGCCGTGAACGCCTTCACCGCGGGATACGTCCGAATGCGCTCCCACTCCGGACCGGGCGAGCCGATGCCCTCCCCCGGCGCGGCGATGGCCGCGTCATAGGACTCCACGCTCTCCCACTCGGCGTAGTTCAGGACGTGGGTGCCGTCCTGGCTCAGATGGAAGTGCGCGGAGATGAGCCCGCGATCGCTCTCCGGCGGCTCGACGAGGGCGTCGAGCACCAGATCGACCCACGGACGCCGCTCCTCGACTCCGCCCTCCTCGAAGTCGATCCGAACGATCACGACGAGCCCGGCCACGCGCGTGTCACCGACGGCCCGCTCCCGGCTCCGGTACCGCCGGTACCGATCGAGGGCGACCCGCTCGATCCCTGGCACAGCGATGTCGATCTCGTCGACGCGCTCCTGCCGCTGCGTCTTGACGAAGGCCTCGTAGTCCTGCTCGCGGGCCCACTGGGAGTGGTGGAGAAGGGTGGTCCCGTCGTGCCCGGCGTAGACGAAGTAGCCGAGCCCTCCCTCGGCGGGCCAGGCCCGGCGCTCCCAGGCCGCGGCGATGGCCTCGACGGTCTCCCGCTGCCGCTCGGGTGTACCGACCCGCCAGGTGCTGAAGAAGGGCGCCCGGGCGTCGGGGCGGGTGAGATCGGGGTGTGTGTGCGTACGACGGGCCATGGCGGCCTCCGGGTGATCGGCAACGTGTGTACGCCGACCAGCCTCCGACCTCGACCAAGATTGAGGTCAAGCCCTACCGGAAGCCGAGACCAACTCCCCTACCCCTTTGGCCCGTTGCCGGACCCGCCGTCCTCCAGCCCCGCCAACCGACTCTGGAACCAGTCGAGCCGGGCCTGCAACAGCGCGGCCTCGGCGACGAGTTCGGGCACCCCGAGCCCCTCGGCGGAGTCCAGTTGACCGACAGCGCCCGCCACCCCACGACCACCGCCCCCCGCCACGACCCGCAGCCCGTCCCCGGCGAGCCGGGCGAACCCGGCGAGCGACACGGACGTACGCCCTCGCACGCAGCCCGCGCACACGGCGGCCAGGCCAAGCCAACCGGGCCTGCCCCAGCCGGCGTCGGCGAACGCGACGGCGACCGCACCGCAGGCACAGGGCCCGACGGTCGCGACGCGCACCCGCTGACGGGCGTACCGGAAGCCGAGTTCGAAGCGGATGTAGGCACCGAGGACGGTGACGTCGAGCAGGACGGCCGCCCGGTGCTCGCCGGTGCACAGCAGCCCCTCAGCCGTTGCCCGGTCGTGCACACAGTGGAACCCGCAGTCGCAGCGGCGATTCGGCGCACGGTGCCGCAGCCCGTAGACGCAGGACGCGTCGGCGAGGACTCCGTACGGCAGCGCGCCGCCCAGCGACACCCCGGTGAACCCGGCCCGGGTGCCGTCCTGGGACAGCACCGGGTGGGCGATCTTGTATCCGGTCGGCGGCTCCGCCGGACGTTCCTCGGGGAGCCGCAGCCTCATCGGGCGACCGGAGCCTCTTCGACGGAGGCTGCCAACTCCTGCACTTCGTCAGGCAGTTGGAGTTCTTCGTCCTGGACGGGAACCTGCTCCTCCGCGACACCGGTGGCGAGTGCCTTGCCGAGCTTCATGACGCCTCCCATGACTGCTGTTCGGTTGCCGTTCCGGCCATGGTGACTCATGGGAGCCCGATTTGGCACTAGTGCCTCCACCTTCCACGTAGCATCACTTACCAATAAAAGGCAGAAAAACTAAGTAGAGCTTCACCGACAACGCGCCGAGACTACCCGTATGAAGACACCACCGACACCGACATCAACACGGACACCGACGCCCTTCGGCCGTGCCCTGTGCGCGATGGTCACCCCTTTCACCGCCGAAGGCGCCCTGGACCTCGACGGCGCCCAGCGGCTCGCCGACCGGCTGGTGGCCGGGGGCTGCGACGGCCTGGTGCTCTCCGGCACGACGGGCGAGTCCCCGACCACGACGGACACGGAGAAGTCGGCGCTGGTACGGGCGGTGCGGGAGGCGGTCGGTGCGCGGGCGTCGATCGTGGCGGGAGTGGGAACAGCCGACACCCGCCACTCCGTCGAACTGGCCCGGGCGGCCGAAAAGGCGGGCGCGGACGGCCTGTTGGCGGTGGCGCCCTACTACAGCCGACCCCCGCAGGACGCGATCGAGGCCCACTTCCGAGAACTGGCGGACGCCACCGCCCTCCCCCTCACGCTGTACGACATCCCGGGCCGCACCGGCGTACGCATCGAGCCGGAGACGATGATCCGCCTGGCCGGTCACCCGAGGATCGTTGCCGTGAAGGACTGTGCGTACGACCTGATGGGCACTCAGAAGGTGCTGGCCCGGACCGACTTGGCGTATTACACGGGCTGCGACGAGTACGTACTGGCGCTGTACGCGCTGGGCGGCGCCGGGTACATCAGCACGGTGGCGAATGCGGCCCCCCGCCACTTCCGGTCGATCATCGACAGGTTCGACGCGGGAGAGACGGCCGAGGCGGCCCGCCTACAGCAACGAGCCCTCCCCCTCACCGAGTTGATGATGGCGAAGGACCTGCCGGGAGCGGTGACGACCAAGGCACTGCTGGGCCGGCTGGGCCTGCCCTCGGGCCCGGTGAGGCCACCACTGCGCCCGGCGACCGAGCGGACGAAGGACGAACTGCTGGCGGCGTACGAGGAGTTGACCGCGTAGATCCCGGCGACGAGAGAGGGGCGAGGTCCGAACCGAACCTCGCCCCTCCCAAGAAAGCCACGGATCAATCAATCCCAGCGATACCCGTCACCCAGCAGGAGGAAGTGCTCCAGCACGTCCTCCATCGGGTCGTCGATCTGACCGACGTTGACGAGCCCGATCTTGGGACCGTTGTGCGAGTTCGTGTTGTACTCGTCCGCGCACGCCGTCCCTGCGGAGAGCCCGCAGACCACGGCCGCGGCGGCCGCCCCCGTCAGCCAGCGTGCGGCGATCCTGGCCCGCTCGTTCGTCATGAGATCCGCCCCTCGTCCTGCTTCGACATTCGACATTCGACATCTGATCGTCGGACACTGTGTCCACCCGTTCATCTGCCAGAAGCCGGACGAGGTCACGCGGAGCAACCCGTACGTGATCTTGGGGGGTTGCCGTACGAACCCATACGGGTACGGATACGTCAGTTGTGGCTGTGGAGAACCTCGTTCAGACCGCCCCAGACCGCGTTGTTCGGGCGGGCCTCGACCTTGCCGGTGACGGAGTTGCGTCGGAAGAGGATGTTGGAGGCGCCGGAGAGTTCGCGGGCCTTGACGATCTGACCGTCGGGCATGGTGACGAGGGTGCCTGCGGTGACGTACAGCCCGGCCTCGACCACGCACTCGTCGCCGAGCGCGATCCCCACTCCGGCCTCGGCACCGACCAGGCAGCGCTCGCCGATGGTGATACGGACCTGGCCGCCACCCGACAGAGTGCCCATGGTGGAGGCACCACCACCGATGTCGGACCCGTCCCCGACCACCACACCGGCGGAGATACGGCCCTCGACCATCGACGTACCAAGGGTGCCCGCGTTGAAGTTGACGAAGCCCTCGTGCATGACGGTCGTGCCCTCGGCGAGATGCGCGCCGAGGCGCACCCGGTCGGCGTCGGCGATGCGGACGCCCTTGGGGGCCACGTAGTCGGTCATCCGGGGGAACTTGTCGACGGACGTCACCTGGAGGTGCAGGCCCTCGGCGCGGGCGTTGAGGCGCACCTTCTCGATGTCGTCCACGGCGACCGGGCCGAGCGAGGTCCAGGCGACGTTGGCGAGGTGGGCGAAGATGCCGTCCAGGCTCTGCCCGTGCGGCTGTACGAGCCGGTGCGAGAGCAGGTGGAGGCGGAGGTAGACGTCGTGCGTGTCGAGGGGCTTGTCGTCGAGGGAGGCGATGACCGTACGAACCGCGACCACTTCGACACCCCGGCGAGCGTCAGGACCGACCGCTTTGGCCGCACCCTCGCCGAGCGCCTCGACGGCCCGCTCGACGGACAGCCGCTCGGTACCGGCGGGACCGGGCTCGGCGGACAGCACGGGGGCGGGGAACCAGGTGTCGAGAACAGTCCCGTCAGCGGCGACGGTGGCAAGCCCGGCGGCCACGGCGCCGGTGGTACGAGAAGCAGTCGTATCGGTCATAGAGAAAACCTAACTTGAGGGACCCCACCCGAGCGAACCAGCACAGACCAGATCTCAAGGACCGGTCACACCATCCAGCCGGGCTGACACCATCCAGCCCGTCCGGCACCCTCCAGCCCGTCCGGCGTTTGAGGACAAGGCCGTTCAGCGCGACCTTCCCACCCACCCGCCTGCCACCACCCTCCAGCCCGTCCGGCGTTTGAGGACAAGGGGGGCCTGGGGGCGCAGCCCCCAGAAGGATGGGACGGGTAGGGGCGGCGGGGGCGAGAAAACACCCCACCTCACCCCCGCAACACCCGCCCGAACACCTCCCGAGCAAACCCCTCCTCATACTCCCGCCCGGTGAGCAGCACCTGAAGACACATCCCGTCCATCACCGCCACCAACGCCCGCGCGGTCACCGCATCCGTCCGCCCCACCAACAACTCCCCCACCCCCTCCACCCACTCAGCCGCAACAGGCCGCAACGCCGGCCGCCGAACCGCCGCCAGATACAACTCGCACTCCAGCTCCACCCCCGCCCGATCCCCACCGAGCCACTCCCCCAACAACCCGGCAAGCTCCCCCGCCAGATCCCCCGCCCCGTCCCGCAGCCCACCCCTCGCCGCCACCACCTTCGCGAACCCCTCGTTCGCCTGCCGAAGCGCGGCGACGAGCAGCTCGTCCAGCGTGCTGAAGTGATACGTCGTCGACCCCAACGGCACATCCGCCTCGGCCGCGACCGACCGATGACTGAGCCCCGCGATCCCCTTCTTCCCCACCACCCGAATCGCCGCGTCGATGATCCGCTGCCGCCGCTCGGGGTCGTACCGCCGCCCCATCAGTGCGCACCGCCCATGTTCAGCACGACGACCCCGCCGATGATGAGCACGATCCCGGCGACCTTCGCCAAGCCCATCCCCTCCCCCAGGAACACCGCGCCGATCGTCGCGACGGCAGCGGTCCCTATCCCGGACCAGATCGCGTAGGCCGTCCCCACCGACACGGTCTTCAGCGTCTGCGCGAGCAGCACGAACGCGACGGCGTACCCCAGACCGGTCAGCACGGACGGCCACAGCCGGCTGAAGCCGTCGCTGTACTTCATGGCGGTCGTGGCGCCCACCTCGGCGGCGATGGCTCCGACCAGCAGCAGATATCCCATGTGTACGAGTGTACGCATCGATATGTACGCCCGTACACAGCACCGCCCAAAACCACCCCCAACCACCCCACCCCGCCCGCACCGACCACCAACTCCCGCACCCCCCGGTCTCATTGAGGAAACAACCCTTCTCACAGCAATGGACAGTCCCCTAGCCTCGCGTCCATTACTGTTTCAACTACTCGTTCACACGTTCGCCACAGGCGACGCCGGAGGAACAGCGCATGACAGAAGAAAAGCCCCGGCTCATCCCAACTCAACCGTGGGAGAACGGCTGGGCCCCGGACACCTCACGTGTGCCCGGGACGCGGCGGCTCTGGATGGCGGGCACCCTGGCCCTGTCGGTCGTGGCCGCCTGTGTGACCGCGATCATCGTCACGGAGCGGCAGTCCGTGGAGCCGACGCCCGTGGCGAAGGCCCCGCTGCCGTCGCCGGGCTCCACGTACCCCGGGCTCCTCACCTACGCCTCCCCGTCGGCGACCGGAGCCGCACCGCCGAGCGGAAAGAGCGGCCTGTCGTCGGCGCAGCCGACCACGCCGGCCGCCACGGCCCCCGCGCCCGCCGCCCCCGCCCCGAACGCCGAGGGCTCCGCCTCCGCGGCCGTCTCGGAGGCCCCGGGGAAGCCCGCCGCTTCCCCGTCCCCCAGCAAGTCCTCGGCCGCTCCCGCCAAGCCGGCCTCCACCTCGAGGTCCGTCGAGTCGGTCAACTACCCCGGCCGGTACTGGCACGTGTCGAACGGCCTGGTGAAGCTCGACCAGGTCCGTGGCTCGGAATCCCGCGAGGACAGCACCTTCGACGTGGTCAAGGGGCTGTCCAACAGCTCCTGCTACTCGTTCAAGACGAACGACGGCAAGTACCTGCGCCACCGCGACTTCATCCTGCGCGCCGAACGCAACGACGGCTCCTCGCTGTTCAAGCAGGACGCCACCTTCTGCGGCGGGTACTCGGGGTACACCGGCGAGGCGATGCTCACGTCGGTGAACTACCCCAACTACGCGCTGCGTCACAAGAACTTCCAGCTGCGCCTGGACCCGTACGGCTACAACACGACCAACCGGAAGGACTTCCTCTTCCGCCTGGTGGCCCCACTGGCCTGATATGCATACGAGAGCGGCGGCACCCGAGCAAGGGTGCCGCCGCTCTCGTATGTCGCACGCGTCGTTCGAGTGCTTCTCAGACGTTGAACCCCAACGCCCGAAGCTGGTCCCGGCCGTCGTCCGTGATCTTGTCCGGGCCCCACGGCGGCATCCACACCCAGTTGATGCGGAGTTCGTTGACGATGCCGTCCGTGGCGGACTTGGCCTGGTCCTCGATGACGTCCGTGAGCGGGCAGGCCGCGGACGTCAGGGTCATGTCGATCGTCGCGATGTTCGCGTCGTCGATGTGGATGCCGTAGATCAGGCCGAGGTTGACGACGTCGATACCCAGTTCGGGGTCGACGACGTCGTACAGCGCCTCGCGGACCTCGTCCTCCGAGGCCGGCTTCATCTCAATGGTCTCGCTCATGCCGTCTTCCTTTCGGCGGCGTCCGAGCCCAGGGCCTGGGCCGTCGCGTCCTTCCACGCCATCCAGCTGAGCAGCGCGCACTTCACCCGGGCCGGGTACTTGGAGACACCGGCGAACGCGATCGCGTCCTCCAGCACCTCCTCCATCTCGTCGTCCGGCTCGACCTTGCCCTTGGACTGCATCAGCTCCAGGAAGGTCTCCTGGATCTTCTGCGCCTCGGACAGTTCCTTGCCGACCAGCAGCTCGTTCAGTACGGAGGCCGAGGCCTGGCTGATCGAGCAGCCCTGGCCCTCGTACGAGACGTCGCTGATCGTCGTGCCGTCGTACTTCACGCGCAGGGTGATCTCGTCGCCGCACGTCGGGTTGACGTGGTGCACCTCGGCATCGCCGTCCCGCAAGCCCCGGCCGTGCGGGTGCTTGTAGTGGTCCAGGATGACTTCCTGGTACATCGAATCCAGCTTCACGATTCCAGCCAGCCCCTCAGCCGAAGAAGTTCCGTACGTGCTCCAGACCGTCGATCAAAGCATCGATCTCGGCGGGCGTGGAGTACAGATAGAACGACGCTCGCGTGGTCGCGGGAATTCCGTAGCGCAGGCAGACCGGGCGGGCGCAGTGGTGGCCGACCCGGACGGCGATGCCCTGCTCGTCGAGGACCTGGCCCACGTCGTGCGGGTGGATGTCACCGAGCGTGAAGGAGATCGCCGCGCCCCGGTCCTCGGCCGTGGTCGGGCCGATGATCCGCAGGTCGGGAACCTCGCCGAGCCGCTTCACCGCGTACTCGGTGAGCGCGTGCTCATGGGCGAGGATCTTGTCCATGCCGATCGCCGACAGGTAGTCGATCGCCGCTCCCAGGCCGACCGCCTGGGCGATCGGCGGGGTGCCCGCCTCGAACTTGTGCGGGGCGGGAGCGTACGTCGACGAGTGCATCGACACGGTCTCGATCATCTCGCCGCCGCCGAGGAAGGGCGGCAGGTCCTCCAGGAGTTCCTGGCGGCCCCACAGCACGCCGATGCCCGTCGGACCGCACATCTTGTGGCCGGTGAAGGCCACGAAGTCGGCCTGGAGGGCCTGTACGTCCAGCGGCATGTGCGGCGCGGCCTGCGAGGCGTCGATCAGGACCAGGGCCCCGACCTCCTGCGCCCGGCGCACGATCTTCTCGACCGGGTTGACCGTGCCCAGGATGTTGGAGACCAGCACGAAGGAGACGATCTTCGTCTTCTCCGTGATGACCTCGTCTATGTTCGAGAGGTCGAGCCGGCCGTCGTCCGTGAGGCCGAACCACTTCAGCTTCGCGCCCGTGCGCTGCGCGAGCAGCTGCCACGGCACGATGTTGGAGTGGTGCTCCATCTCCGTGATGACGATCTCGGTCTCGTGGTCGACCCGGTAGGGCTCGTCGGCCCAGCCGAGCATGTTGGCCACGAGGTTGAGCGACTCGGAGGCGTTCTTGGTGAAGATCACCTCGTCGCGGCTGGGCGCGTTGATGAACGCGGCGACCTTGTCACGCGCGCCCTCGTACAGCGCCGTGGCCTCCTCGGCGAGCACATGGATGCCACGGTGCACATTGGCGTTGTGCTGCTCGTAGTACTCGGAGAGGGTGTCGATGACCTGGCGGGGCGTCTGGGAGGTCGCCGCGTTGTCCAGGTACACGAGCTTCTTGCCGTCGTGGAGCACCCGATCGAGGATCGGGAAGTCCTTACGGATCGCCTCGGTATCGAGGAGGCCCGGCAGCTGGGTCACTCGGATGCGCCACCCTTCGTGTAAGCCTCGTAGCCCTCGTTCTCCAGCTTGTCGGCCAGCTCCGGACCGCCGGACTCGGCGATCCGGCCGTCCGCGAAGACGTGGACGTGGTCGGGCTTGATGTAGCGCAGGATGCGCGTGTAGTGGGTGATCAGCAGGGTGCCGACCTCACCGGTCTCGCGGACGCGGTTGACGCCCTCGGAGACGATCCGCAGCGCGTCGACGTCCAGACCGGAGTCCGTCTCGTCGAGGATCGCGATCTTCGGCTTGAGCAGCTCCAGCTGGAGGATCTCGTGGCGCTTCTTCTCACCGCCGGAGAAGCCCTCGTTGACGTTGCGCTCGGCGAAGGCGGGGTCCATGTTGAGACGCTGCATGGTCTCCTTGACCTCCTTCACCCAGGTGCGCAGCTTCGGCGCCTCACCGCGGATGGCGGTGGCGGACGTACGAAGGAAGTTGGAGACGGAGACACCGGGGATCTCGACCGGGTACTGCATCGCCAGGAACAGGCCCGCGCGGGCGCGCTCGTCGACGGACATCTCCAGGACGTCCTCGCCGTCGAGGGTGACGGTACCGCCGGTGATCGTGTACTTCGGGTGACCGGCGAGCGAGTAGGCGAGGGTCGACTTGCCGGAGCCGTTGGGGCCCATGATGGCGTGGGTCTCGCCCTGCTTCACGGTGAGGTCGACGCCCTTGAGGATCTCCTTCGTGGCGTTGTCGGCCTCGACGGTGACGTGCAGGTCGTGGATTTCAAGCGTTGCCATGGGTTCCTCAGGACTCCTGGGTGAGGGAGACGAGCACGTCGTCCCCTTCGATCTTTACGGGGTATACGGGGACGGGGCGCGTCGCGGGAAGGCCGGACGGCTTGCCGGTGCGGAGGTCGAAGCTGGAGCCGTGCAGCCAGCACTCGATCTGACAGTCCTCCACCTCGCCCTCGGAGAGCGAGACGTTCGCGTGCGAGCAGATGTCGTGGATCGCGAACACCTCACCCTCGGTACGGACGACCGAGACCGGCGTGCCGTCGAGTTCCACCCGCTTCGGGGTGTCCTCGTCCAGCTCGCTCAGCCCGCAGGCCCGCACAAAGGTGGTCGACATCAGACCGACGCCTCCAGCTCCTCGTCGATCTTCGTGAGAAGGCGCTGCTGGATGTCGTCGACGCCGATCTGCTGGACCAGCTCGGCGAAGAAGCCGCGCACGACCAGCCGGCGGGCCTCGTCGGCCGAGATACCGCGGGCCATCAGATAGAACAGCTGCTCGTCGTCGAACCGCCCGGTCGCGCTGGCGTGCCCGGCGCCGACGATCTCACCGGTCTCGATCTCCAGGTTCGGTACGGAGTCCACGCGGGCCCCGTCCGTGAGGACCAGGTTGCGGTTCATCTCGTAGGTGTCGGTGCCCTCGGCCTTGGCCTCGATGAGCACGTCACCGATCCACACCGCGTGGGCGTCCTGGCCCTGGAGCGCGCCCTTGTAGACGGCGTTCGACTTGCAGTGCGGGGTGTTGTGGTCGACGAGGAGGCGGTGCTCCTGGTGCTGCCCGGCGTCCGTGAAGTACAGGCCGAACAGCTCGGCCTCGCCACCGGGGCCGGCGTAGGAGACGCGCGGGTGGAGGCGTACGAGGTCGCCGCCGAAGGTGACCACGAAGGACTTGAAGGTGGCGTCGCGGCCGATCAGCGCGTTGTGCTGGGCGACGTGCACGGCCTGGTCGTCCCAGTCCTGGACGGAGACGACGGTGAGCTTGGCACCGTCCCCCAGGACGTACTCGACGTTGGCGGCGAGCACGGCGTCACCGGTGTGGTCGATGATCACGACGGCTTCGGCGAAGGCGCCCAGCTCGATGACCTGGTGGCCGTAGGCCACACCACCCTCGCCGTGCACGGCGACGCGGATCGGCTCGGCGAGGACCGCCTCCTTGGGGACGGTGATCACACCGGCCACCTCGAAGGAGGAGTACGCCTGGGCGGCGACGCGGTCCACGGGGGTGCCGGCCCGGCCGAGGCGCGCGTCGTCACGGCCGACGGCCTCGACGGTGACGCCCTCGGGTGCCTGGACGTCCACCTTCACTCCGGCGCCGGTGGCGACCGCGGTGCCGTCGTGCAGCCCGCGCAGCCGGTCCAGCGGGGTGAACCGCCACTCCTCCTCGCGGCCGTGGGGGACGGGGAAGTCCGCCACGTCGAAGGAGGGGGGCGCGCTCATGCGCGTGGCGACGGTCGACTCGGCCGCGGCCGCAACCGCGATCGAGCCGGCGGTGGTGCTGCCCACCGGGATGTTCTGAACCTCAGCCATGGCTGTCGGTCTGCTCTCTTTCCTGCGTAAGTGGCTTGATGGGGAGGACGGTCGGCACGTCAGCCGACCGAGCCCTCCATCTGGAGCTCGATCAGCCGGTTGAGTTCGAGCGCGTACTCCATGGGCAGTTCCTTGGCGATCGGCTCGACGAAGCCGCGCACGATCATCGCCATCGCCTCGAACTCGGTCAGACCGCGGCTCATCAGGTAGAAGAGCTGGTCGTCGGAGACCTTGGAGACGGTCGCCTCGTGGCCCATGGACACGTCGTCCTCGCGGACGTCGACGTACGGGTACGTGTCGGAGCGGGAGATGGTGTCCACCAGCAGCGCGTCGCACAGCACGTTGGACTTGGAGCCGTGGGCGCCCTCGCCGATCTCGACGAGACCGCGGTAGGACGTACGGCCGCCACCGCGCGCCACGGACTTCGAGACGATGTTGGAGGAGGTGTTCGGCGCCATGTGGACCATCTTGGAGCCTGCGTCCTGGTGCTGGCCCTCGCCCGCGAAGGCGATGGAGAGGGTCTCGCCCTTGGCGTGCTCGCCCATGAGGTAGACGGCCGGGTACTTCATCGTCACCTTGGAGCCGATGTTGCCGTCGATCCACTCCATGGTCGCGCCCTCGTAGGCGACGGCGCGCTTGGTGACCAGGTTGTAGACGTTGTTCGACCAGTTCTGGATGGTCGTGTAGCGGCAGCGGGCGTTCTTCTTGACGATGATCTCGACGACCGCGGAGTGCAGGGAGTCGCTCTTGTAGATCGGCGCCGTACAGCCCTCGACGTAGTGCACGTAGGCACCCTCGTCGACGATGATCAGGGTCCGCTCGAACTGGCCCATGTTCTCCGTGTTGATACGGAAGTAGGCCTGGAGCGGGATCTCGACCTGCACGCCCTTGGGCACGTAGATGAACGAGCCGCCCGACCACACAGCGCTGTTCAGCGAGGCGAACTTGTTGTCGCCGACCGGGATGACGGTCCCGAAGTACTCCTTGAAGAGCTCCGGGTGCTCCTTCAGCGCGGTGTCGGTGTCGAGGAAGATGACACCCTGCTCCTCCAGGTCCTCACGGATCTGGTGGTAGACGACCTCCGACTCGTACTGCGCGGCGACACCGGCGACCAGGCGCTGCTTCTCCGCCTCCGGGATGCCGAGCTTGTCGTAGGTGTTCTTGATGTCCTCGGGCAGATCCTCCCAGGACTCCGCCTGCTTCTCCGTGGAGCGCACGAAGTACTTGATGTTGTCGAAGTCGATGCCCGACAGGTCCGAGCCCCAGTTCGGCATGGGCTTCTTCTCGAAGAGGCGCAGGCCCTTGAGGCGGAGCTTGGTCATCCACTCGGGCTCGGACTTCTTCGAGGAGATGTCGCGGACGACGTCCTCGTTGATGCCGCGCTTGGCAGCGGCACCGGCCGCGTCGGAGTCGGCCCAGCCGTATTCGTACGTGCCCAGACCCTCCAGCTCGGGGTGGGCAGTCTCCTCGATGGGGAGCGTCATGCTGGGTTCCTCCCGGCGGTACGTGCAGATGCTTTATGGGTGGTGGTGGACAACTGTGGGGCGGGTGAAGCTGAGGCGTGTGAGGCCTTGGGGATGAACGTCGTGCACACACCGTCGCCGTGGGCGATGGTCGCGAGCCGCTGGACATGCGTGCCGAGCAGCTGGGAGAAGATCTCCGTCTCCGCCTCGCAGAGCTGCGGGAACTTTTCCGCGACATGGCCCACCGGGCAGTGGTGCTGGCAGAGCTGCTCTCCGACCGGTGCGCTGCGCGCCGTAGCAGCGTACCCGTCCGCGCTCAGGGCCTTGGCCAGGGCTTCGGCGCGCTTCTCGGGGCCTGCGGCCTCGATCGCCTCGCGGTAGCCCTCGGCCTGCTCGGCGAACCGGGCCCGCGCGAAGGCGAGCACCGCCTCGTCGCCGCCCTCGCGCGCGGCGATCCAGCGCAGCGCGTCCATGGCGAGCGTGTCGTACGACTGGTCGAAGGCGTCGCGTCCGCAGTCGGTGAGCGCGAAGGCCTTGGCGGGCCGGCCACGGGTACGTGCCCCGTAGACCCGCTGCTCTCGCGGTTGTACGACGTCATCGGCGACCAGCGCGTCAAGGTGACGGCGTACGGCCGCGTGGGTCAGGCCCAGTCGCCCGGCGAGTTCGGCGACGGTCGACGGACCGTGGTCCAGGATGGACCGCGCGACCCGGTTGCGCGTCGAGCGCTCACCGGTCGCGAGTTCCTCCTGAGGGGCACCCATGGGAGCCTCCCGATCCTCGCCGACGTATTTCACAACACCATTGTTGCGTAATTCCTCAGAGCGCGGCAAGCCGCGTCCACCCCTCACGACGGTGCCCTGCATCACTTAGGCTCACCTAACCTGACCTGCGCAAACGATCTTTGATCGATCACCGGACCGCCCCCGAGCAGCACGGGAGCACGCCCGACCCCTGGCCCGCACCGATGCCGGATCAGGCCCCCGCGCACCTGGGTGACACCTCCCGTACCTAGACTCTGGACCCATGCGAAGCGAGCCCGTGGTCCAGGTCCAGGCCCTGGTGAAGCGGTACGGCACGAAGACCGCGGTGGACGGCCTCGACCTGGTGGCCCCGGCGGGCATCACCGCCGTACTCGGTCCGAACGGCGCGGGCAAGACGACGACCATCGAGACGTGCGAGGGATACCGCAGACCGGACTCCGGGACGGTACGTGTGCTGGGCCTCGATCCCGTACGGGAAGCCGCCGCTCTCCGCCCCCGGGTCGGCGTGATGCTCCAGTCCGGCGGCGTCTACTCGGGCGCCCGCGCCGACGAAATGCTCCGCCACGTCGCCAGACTCCACGCCCACCCGCTCGACGTGGACGCCCTCATCGAACGCCTGGGCCTCGGCAGCTGCGGCCGGACGACCTACCGCCGCCTCTCCGGGGGCCAGCAGCAGCGCCTGGGGCTCGCGATGGCGGTCGTCGGCCGCCCGGAACTGGTCTTCCTCGACGAACCGACCGCCGGCCTGGACCCCCAGGCCCGCCGCGCCACCTGGGACCTGGTCCGCGACCTGCGCACCGACGGCGTCTCGGTCATCCTCACCACCCACCACATGGACGAGGCCGAGCAGCTCGCCGACGACGTCGCGATCATCGACGCCGGCAAGGTCATCGCCCAGGGCACCCCGGAACAACTGTGCCGGGGCGGCGCCGAGAACACCCTGCGCTTCACGGGCCGCCCGGGCCTGGACGTGGGCTCCCTGCTCAAGGCCCTCCCCGCGGACTGCACGGCAGCCGAGCTGACCCCGGGCGCCTACCGCGTCGGCGGCAAGGTCAACCCGCAGCTCCTCGCGACGGTGACGTCGTGGTGCGCACAGCACGGGGTGATGCCGGACCGGATCTCGGTGGAACGGCACACCCTGGAAGACGTCTTTTTGGAGCTCACGGGCAAGGAACTGCGCTCATGACGACCACCACGACCGCGACAGGCACCTACATCCCGCAGCCGGGCGCCGCCCCGCTCCCCCGCATGATCGGGGCGCAGGCGGCCCTGGAGACGAAGATGCTGCTGCGCAACGGCGAGCAGCTGCTCCTGACGGTGATCATCCCGGCCCTGCTCCTCCTCCTGTTCGGCTCGATCGACATCGTCGACACGGGAGCCGGCAAGGCGGTCGACTTCCTCGCTCCCGGCATCCTCGCGCTGGCCGTGATGTCGACGGCGTTCACGGGCCAGGCGATCGCGACGGGCTTCGAACGCCGCTACGGCGTCCTGAAGAGACTCGCCTCCTCCCCGCTCCCCCGCTGGGCCCTGATGACGGCGAAAACGGCATCCGTACTGGTCACCGAGATCCTCCAGGTCGCCCTGCTGACGGCGATCGCCTTCGCGCTCGGCTGGTCCCCGCACGGCAATCCCTTCGCCGTGCTCCTTCTGCTCCTCCTCGGCACGGCCGCTTTCTCGGGCCTCGGCCTGCTGATGGCGGGCACCTTGAAGGCGGAGGCCACGCTGGCCGCCGCGAACCTCGTCTTCCTGCTGCTCCTGGTGGGCGGCGGGGTGATCGTCCCGCTGGACAAGTTCCCGCCCGGCGCCCAGGACGCCCTGGCCCTGCTGCCGATCTCGGCCCTCTCGGACGGCCTGCGGGACGTGCTCCAGCACGGCGCCGGGATGCCGTGGGGCGACCTGGGGATCCTCGGAGTGTGGGCGGTCGTGGGGCTGGCGGCGGCGGGCCGCTTCTTCCGCTGGGAGTGACCGAGGGAGCAGACCCCCGGGTACCCCTCGTGAAAGCGTGCACAAGCAGCCGCCTACGATGGGACGCGTGCCAAAGATGACCCCCGCCGAGGCCCTGTCCGCCCTGCGGAACCCCCTCGCCTTCATCGCCGCCCGCTGGACGCCGACCCCTCGGACCGTGCAGCGCGCCGCGCTCGCCGCGCTCGTCATGTCGGTGGTCATCGTGGTGACCGGCGGTGCCGTACGGCTGACCGGATCGGGGCTCGGCTGCCCGACCTGGCCCAAGTGCACCGACGACTCGCTGACGACGACCAGCGCGATGGGCGTCCACGGCGTCATCGAGTTCGGCAACCGCATGCTGACGTACGTCCTGTGCGCGGCCGTCGGCTGGGCGATCATCGCCGCCCGCTCGGAGAAGCCGTACCGCCGCAGCCTCACCCGGCTCGGCTGGGCGCAGTTCTGGGTCGTCATGAGCAACGCGGTCCTGGGCGGGATCGTCGTCCTGGTCGGTCTCAACCCGTACACGGTCGCGGCCCACTTCCTGCTCTCCTCGGCCCTGATCGCGGTCGCCGCGGTGATGTGGCAGCGCACGAAGGAGGGCGACGAGGCGCCCCGCCCGCTGGTCGGCAAGGCCGTGCAGCAGCTGGTGTGGTTCCTGGTGGCCGCCACGGTGCTGCTGATCGCGGTCGGCACGGTGGTGACCGGCTCGGGCCCGCACGCGGGCGACTCAAGCGAGATCGAACGCATGCCGCTGAACTGGGAGAACGTCAGCAAGCTGCACGCGGTGCTCGCCTGGGTCGTGGTGACGCTGACATTCGCCCTGTGGTTCGTCCTGAAGGCGGTCGACTCCCCCAAGGGCCCGCTGGACCGCACGCGGGACCTGTTCCTGATCCTGCTCGCGCAGGGAATCATCGGATACGTCCAGTACTTCACGAACCTCCCCGAGGTCCTGGTCGGCCTCCACATGCTCGGCTCGGCGCTGGTGTGGATCGCGGTCCTCCGCGTCCGGCTGGCCCTGCGCGAGCGCCGGGACACCGCCGCCCTGGCCGACGTACCCGGCCCGGCGACCGAGGCGACGGTCGGCACGCGCGCGTAGACGTTTTTCAGGACATCAGCCGTACGAGGCCACCAGGCGGTCGATCGCGGGCCCCAGGAAGCCCCGCGTCAGCTCTGCGCGCCGCTCGGGCCACCCGTCTCCCACAGGCCGGCCCTCCTGCCGGTACCGCCGCCGTGCGATGTCCTCGACGACCTCCATCGGCGCCCCCAGCCCCGGCAGCAGGTCCAGCGCCTCCCGTTTCGATATCAGGCTGCCCTCCCGCACGGTCATGGTCGCCCGCGCGAAGGTGACCAGGCCCAGGTCGACCCACACGTCTCGCGTCCAGAGCCGGGCCTTGTCCACAGCGGGTCGGTAATTGTCGCGCAGGTCACGCACGACGTAGTCGGTCAACTGCCGGTCCCGCACCAGCGGAAGCAGCTCCCCTGGCACCTTCCCGTACAGCACCCGTCCGAAGGAGTGCAGCTCGCGCCGGGTCACCGGGGAGACGGTCCGCCGGAACAGCTGGCTGTGCGCCCAGGTGAGGTGCCGCCACTCGGGATTGGCCGTCGTCGCGTCGGACAGGTAGGTGCAGTGCAGCAGCGGGGCGAGCGGGTGGGTGCGGAGACGGGCGTGCAGCTCGGCCACGTTCCAGGCGGTGGCCGGTCCGATCGGCCCGGCCAGGACGGCGATCATGTCGAGGTCGCTGCGGCCCTCCTGGTAGTCGCCGCCGCCCAGTGATCCGTGGGCCCAGACGGCGACCGGGGCGAGCGCGCGCACCTCACCCAGGAAGCGGTCCAGTAAGGCTTCGGTCAGGGCGTTCGTCCGGGTCCCGTGTGTCGTCATGCCCCCTGTCTGTACAGCTGGCCCAGCCCGTACACCCGTCGCGCGTTCCCCGCGGCGATCAACCCGGCCACCCGTTGCGCGTCCCCCAGCGACCAGGCCCCCTCGGCGACCCAGCCGCCGAGCACCCGGCCGAGGGCCTCGCGGAAGAGCCGGGCGCCCACCACATGGAGTTCGGGCAGGCCCTGGGCACCGCTGGAGAAGATGATCTTGCCGAAGGGGGCGAGTTCGAGGATCTCGGCGAGGATGGCGGCGGCCCGGGCACCGGTACGGACCATGGCGGCGCCCAGATCGGCGTACACATGCGGGAAGACACCGGCGAGGTGGGCCGCGTGGCGGTGGTACGGGTATCCGTGCAGCAGCACCAGGTCGGTGCCGAGTCCGGCCGTCGCGCGGACGAAGTCGGTGAGCAGGACCGGGTCCGTACGGTCGATGCGCATGCCGGGTTCGCCGAGCCCGGCGTGGAGTTGGAGCGGCAGGCCCGAGGCGACCGCGATCCACAGCAGATGGCGCAGCAGCACCGGGTCGCTGAGCGCGCCGCCGACCCGGCGTCCGGCCAGCCAGCGGCCCGCCGCGCCCCGCACCTCTCCCGGCCCCGGCGGATCGGGCGCGAGCGCCAGTCCGTGCCGTACGCCCGCCACGGAGGTGAAGGCCACGGCGCTCGTGGCCGCGCCGTGCACCGACTCGGCGAGGTTGGCTAGGAAGGACTCGACGGTGCCGGAGGTGTCGGCGACCTGTTCGGCGAGGAGTTCGAGCCGGACGATCTCATGGGCCTCGGCAGCGCCGGCGGAGGCCATCTCATCGGGCCCGGTGAGGTCGCCGGGCAGCCCCGCGTCGACCAGATATGTCGTGATTCCGCTGCCCCGCAGCAGCCGCCGGCCCGACTCCAGTACGCCGAGTTCACGACGCCGGGCGAGATAGCGGGCGGGGGGAGCGTGCGGCTCCAGGCCGAGCAGCGGGGGGCACCAACGGCGTACGGCGAACCCGGTCTGGGTGTCGAAGAGGGTCGTCCCGGCGGCGGGCGGCCCCTCGGTACGCGCGAGCTGGGCCTCGAAGGTGCCGAGGCCCAGCTCTGTTCTCAGTACGCCGTGGCAGTACTGGTCCACGAGGGACGGCGTTTCGATCATCCGGGCTCCCCGTGTCTGGACCGTGTGTTCCTAAGGTCCTAACGGGTGAACCGACTGTCAGGTGTTGCTCTCGCACACCCCGTGGGAATGAGCGGCGCCGATCGGCCACTCCCCACGCCTCATGAGTTGCTGGGCCCGCCGACCTGGATCCCCGCCATGCGCGTCCACTCGTACGGGCCGGTCGTCACCTTGGCCGCGAACTCGCCGTCGAAGTCCTCGTGGACGGTGATGCCGGCCTTCTCGACGGCCTGCTGGGCGATCTCGTACGAGGGAGCCACCAGGTCGCCCCAGCCACCGTCCTCACCGACGAGCACGATCCGGGCCCCACGCTCCCCGATGTACGCCACCTGCCCCTCGGCCCCACCATGCTGCTTGGCGAACCCGTTGATCTGCTTGGCGAGCTTGGCCGCCGTCCGCTCCTGCGTATCTGCCATGCCGAGGATGCTACCGACGGGTAGACCGGCTGGCGACGGCAGGGCGAAGTGGCCTTGGCCACGAGCCCTTCAGGGGCGCGGGGAACTGCGCGACCAGCCCCCACCGAACCCGTAGCCGACTATGAGCCCATCACCGCAGGAAGGGATCCACAGCCACAGCCACGAACAGCAGCGACACATAGGTGATCGACCAGTGGAACAGTCGCATCTCCTTGAGCTTCCCGCCGGCCACCTCAGCCCGCGCCCGCCCCTGCAAGGCATGCGCCTCCCACAGCCACCAGCCCCCCGCCGCGAGCGCCACCGACGTATAGAACCAGCCGGTGTAACCGAGCGGGGTGAGCAGCAGCGAGACCACGACCATCGCCCAGCTGTACGCCACGATCTGCCGCGCCACCGTCTTGTTGGAGGCGATCACCGGCAGCATCGGCACGCCCACGCGCGCGTAGTCCTCCTTCACCTTCATGGACAGCGGCCAGTAGTGCGGCGGGGTCCAGAAGAAGATGACCAGGAAGAGGATGAGCGGCGCCCAGGAGAGCGAGTCCGTCACGGCGGACCAGCCGATGAGGACCGGCATACAGCCCGCGATGCCGCCCCACACGATGTTCTGTGACGTACGCCGCTTGAGGATCATCGTGTAAATGACCACGTAAAAGAGGAGGGCGCCCAGCGACAGCCAGGCCGACAGCCAGTTGACCGTGAGGCCGAAGAGGAGGGTGGAGGCGACGGCGAGGGTGATGCCGAAGGCCAGGCACTCGCGCGGGCTGACCATGCCGGTGACCAGCGGACGCTGCGACGTGCGGTCCATCAGCGCGTCGATGTCACGGTCGATGTACATGTTGAGCGCGTTCGCGCCGCCCGCGGAGAGATAGCCGCCGACACAGGTGAGGAGCACCAGACCCAGGTCCGGCACCCCCTGCTCCGCGAGGAACATCACCGGAACGGTGGTGATGAGCAGCAGCTCGATGATCCGCGGCTTCGTCAATGCCACGAACGCCATGACCCGGGCCCCGAACGGCCGTCGGCTCGGGCTCTGGCTCGTCCCGATCATCCCCGCTGGACGGGATTCAACGGCCGTCACGCACACCCCTGACAGAGACATTCCAACAAGCCTCCCGGTGTGAAGTCCCGGTAAAGGCTCGCGCTTACCACGCCACTCTAGACGTTGCCCAGACCCCGCCCTTCGCGGGGGTGGGGTCGTGTTGAGGGGTGCTTTGTGATGGGCGTGACGTGGCTCGATTGAGCAGTTGGACCGCCCGCTTCGTATTCACCAGCCGAATGCCGATCACACTGGTCGGGCAGCGGTCCGGCAGAGGCCGGGAGGCGGATCCGAAGCAGTCCCGGCAGTCTGGAATGACTCGAAAAGCTGCACGTTCTTACGAGGGTAGGCTCGACAAAGGCCGAGGGTGTCAGCCCCCGGCAGCCGGTGGACACCGAGGACGCCGGCATTAGACATGTGGAGAGGAGCCCTGACCCAGGGTGAGCACCAAGCCGACCACCACAGACCTCGAGTGGACCGAGTTGGACCAGCGGGCCGTCGACACCGCCCGCGTCCTGGCCGCCGATGCCGTACAGAAGGTCGGCAACGGCCATCCCGGTACGGCGATGAGCCTGGCCCCCGCCGCGTACACCCTCTTCCAGAAGGTGATGCGGCACGACCCGGCGGACGCCGACTGGGTCGGGCGCGACCGTTTCGTGCTGTCCGCCGGCCACTCGTCCCTGACCCTCTACACCCAGCTGTACCTGGCCGGTTTCGGCCTGGAGCTGGACGACCTGAAGGCGTTCCGGACGTGGGGTTCGAAGACCCCCGGCCACCCCGAGTACGGGCACACGACAGGCGTCGAGACGACGACCGGTCCGCTCGGCCAGGGTGTCGCCAACGCCGTGGGCATGGCCATGGCCGCCCGCTACGAGCGCGGTCTGTTCGACCCGGAGGCACCCGAAGGGGAGTCCCCGTTCGACCACTTCATCTTCGCGATCGCCGGTGACGGCTGCCTCCAGGAGGGCATCTCCGCGGAGGCGTCCTCGCTGGCCGGCCACCAGAAGCTCGGCAACCTGGTCCTGCTGTGGGACGACAACCACATCTCGATCGAGGGCGACACCGAGACGGCGGTCTCCGAGGACGTCGTCAAGCGGTACGAGGCGTACGGCTGGCACGTCCAGCGGATCGCCCCGAAGCCGGACGGCGACCTCGACCCGCACGCCATCTACAACGCCGTCCAGGCCGCGAAGAAGGTGACGGACAAGCCGTCGTTCATCGCGATGCGCTCGATCATCGCCTGGCCCGCCCCGAACGCCCAGAACACCGAGGCCGCGCACGGCTCGGCGCTCGGCGACGACGAGGTCGCGGCCACCAAGCGTGTCCTCGGCTTCGACCCGGAGCAGTCCTTCGAGGTCTCGGACGCGGTGCTGAACCACACGCGTGAGGCCCTGGAGCGCGGGCGCCAGGCGAAGGCGGAGTGGGAGAAGTCGTTCCAGGAGTGGCGCAACAACAACGCCGAGCGCGCCGCCGAGTTCGACCGTATCTCCGCGGGTGAGCTGCCCAAGGGCTGGGAGGAGAAGCTCCCGGTCTTCGAGGCGGGCAAGGGTGTCGCGACGCGTGCCGCGTCCGGCAAGGTCCTCCAGGCACTGGGCGCCGTCATCCCGGAGCTGTGGGGCGGCTCGGCCGACCTGGCCGGCTCGAACAACACCACGATCGACGCGTCGAGTTCGTTCCTCCCGGCGGACAACCCGCTGCCGGAGGCGGACCCGTACGGCCGCACGATCCACTTCGGTATCCGTGAGCACTCGATGGCCGCCGAGATGAACGGCATCGCGCTGCACGGCAACACCCGTGTCTACGGCGGTACTTTCCTCGTCTTCTCCGACTACATGCGTAACGCGGTACGGCTGTCCGCGCTGATGCACGTGCCGGTGACGTACGTGTGGACGCACGACTCCATCGGCCTCGGCGAGGACGGCCCGACGCACCAGCCGGTCGAGCACATCGCGTCGCTGCGCGCCATCCCAGGCCTGAACGTCGTCCGCCCGGCGGACGCCAACGAGACGGCCATCGCCTGGCGCGAGATCCTCAAGCGCTGGACGAAGGTCTTCGGCAAGGGCGCCCCGCACGGCCTCGCGCTGACCCGTCAGGGCGTACCGACGTACGAGGCCAACGAGGATGCCGCGAAGGGCGGTTACGTCCTGTTCGAGGCGTCGAACGGCACCCCCGAGGTCGTCCTGATCGCGACCGGCTCCGAAGTGCACGTCGCGGTCGCCGCGCGTGAGCTGCTGGAGGCCGAGGGCACGCCCACGCGCGTGGTGTCGATGCCGTCGGTGGAGTGGTTCGAGGAGCAGTCCCCGGAGTACCGCGAGAGCGTTCTCCCGGCCGCCGTCAAGGCGCGTGTCTCCGTCGAGGCCGGTATCGGTCTCACGTGGCACAAGTACGTCGGTGACGCGGGTCGCATCGTTTCCCTGGAGCACTTCGGTGCGTCGGCCGACGGCAAGGTCCTCTTCCAGGAGTTCGGCTTCACTGCCGAGAACGTGGCCGCCAAGGCTCGGGAATCCCTCGCCGACGCCCAGCGCTGACGCTCACATACGACACGTAGGAGATGTAATTCCATGACAGACGCACTCAAGCGCCTCTCCGAGGAAGGCGTCGCGATCTGGCTGGACGACCTGTCGCGCCAGCGGATCACGTCCGGCAACCTCGCCGAACTGATCGACCAGCAGCACGTCGTGGGCGTCACGACCAACCCGTCGATCTTCCAGAAGGCGATCAGCAGCGGTGACGGTTACGAGCAGCAGCTCACCGACCTCGCCGCCCGCAAGGTCACCGTCGAAGAGGCGATCCGCATGATCACGACGGCGGACGTCCGTGACGCCGCCGACATCCTGCGTCCGGTCTTCGACTCGACGCAGGGCCAGGACGGCCGGGTGTCGATCGAGGTCGACCCCCGTCTCGCCCACAACACCGCCGCGACCGTCGCCGAGGCCAAGCAGCTGGCCTGGCTCGTCGACCGTCCGAACACCCTGATCAAGATCCCGGCCACCAAGGCGGGTCTCCCGGCGATCACCGAGGTCATCGGCCTCGGGATCAGCGTCAACGTCACGCTGATCTTCTCCCTGGAGCGCTACCGCGAGGTCATGGACGCCTACCTGGCCGGTCTGGAGAAGGCCAAGGACCGCGGCCTCGACCTGTCGAAGATCCACTCCGTGGCGTCCTTCTTCGTGTCCCGCGTGGACACCGAGATCGACAAGCGGATCGACGCCCTGGGCACCGACGCGGCCAAGGCCGCCCGTGGCAAGGCCGGTCTCGCCAACGCGCGGCTCGCCTACCAGGCGTACGAGGAGGTCTTCTCGACCGACCGCTGGGCGGCCCTCGACAAGGCGCAGGCCAACAAGCAGCGTCCGCTGTGGGCCTCGACCGGCGTCAAGGACAAGGCGTACAAGGACACCCTGTACGTCGACGACCTGGCCGCGCCGAACACCGTGAACACCATGCCGGAGGCGACCCTGTTCGCCACCGAGGACCACGGTCAGATCACCGGCAACACCATCGCCGGTACGTACGAGCAGTCCCGCGCCGAGCTCGACGCGGTCGAGAAGCTCGGGATCTCGTACGACGACGTGGTCCAGCTGCTGGAGGACGAGGGCGTCGAGAAGTTCGAGGCGTCCTGGACCGACCTGCTCAAGTCGACCGAGGCGGAACTGGCGCGCCTCGCCCCCTCGGAGGGCTGAAACCTTGTCAAGCAGCAACCCGCTGCGTGACCCCGCAGACCGACGGCTCCCGCGTATCGCGGGGCCGTCGGGCCTGGTCATCTTCGGGGTCACCGGCGACCTGTCACGCAAGAAGCTGATGCCTGCCGTGTACGACCTCGCCAACCGCGGGTTGCTGCCACCAGGCTTCTCCCTCGTCGGCTTCGCCCGGCGTGAGTGGCAGAACGAGGACTTCGCGGCGGAGGTCCACGACGCCGTCAAGGAGCACGCCCGTACGCCGTTCCGCGAGGAGGTCTGGCAGCAGCTCATCCAGGGGATGCGCTTCGTCCAGGGCACCTTCGACGACGACGAGTCGTTCGAGCGGCTGCGCTCGACGATCGACGAGCTGGACAAGGCGCAGGGGACGGGCGGCAACTTCGCCTTCTATCTCTCCGTGCCGCCGTCCGCCTTCCCGGTGGTCATCAAGCAGCTGAAGAAGCACGGTCTGGCGGACCAGGACAGCGGTTCCTGGCGGCGCGCGGTCATCGAGAAGCCCTTCGGCCACGACCTCAGGTCGGCGGAGGAGCTGAACTCGACCGTCGAGGAGGTCTTCGCCCCGGACCAGGTCTTCCGGATCGACCACTACCTCGGCAAGGAGACCGTCCAGAACATCCTGGCGCTCCGCTTCGCCAACCAGATGTTCGAACCGATCTGGAACCGGTCCTTCGTGGACCACGTACAGATCACGATGGCCGAGGACATCGGCATCGGCGGCCGGGCCGGCTACTACGACGGCATCGGCGCGGCCCGTGACGTCATCCAGAACCACCTCCTCCAGCTGATGGCCCTGACGGCCATGGAGGAGCCGGCCTCCTTCGACGCGGACGCGCTGGCCGCCGAGAAGACCAAGGTCCTCGGCGCGGTCAAGCTCCCGCCGGACCTGGGCAAGGACACGGTCCGCGGGCAGTACGCGGCGGGCTGGCAGGGTGGCGAGAAGGCCATCGGCTACCTCCAGGAAGACGGCATCGACCCCAAGTCGAAGACCGACACGTACGCGGCGATCAAGGTGGAGGTCGACAACCGCCGCTGGGCGGGCGTCCCGTTCTACTTGAGGACCGGCAAGCGCCTGGGCCGCAGGGTGACCGAGATCGCGGTCGTGTTCCAGCGGGCGCCGCACTCCCCCTTCGACCACACGGCGACGGAGGAGCTGGGCCAGAACGCGATCGTCATCCGCGTCCAGCCCGACGAGGGCATCACGGTCCGCTTCGGCTCCAAGGTGCCCGGCACCTCGATGGAGATCCGGGACGTGTCCATGGACTTCGCGTACGGCGAGTCCTTCACGGAGTCCAGCCCCGAGGCGTACGAGCGCCTGATCCTGGACGTCCTCCTCGGCGACTCGAACCTCTTCCCGCGCACCGAGGAGGTCGAGCTGTCCTGGCGGATCCTCGACCCGATCGAGCAGTACTGGGACAAGCACGGCAAGCCCGCCCAGTACCCCTCGGGCACCTGGGGTCCCGTCGAGGCCGACGAAATGCTCGAACGAGACGGACGGAGCTGGCGGCGCCCATGAAAATAGACCTCACGGACACCACGGCCAGCAAGGTCAACAAGGCGCTGGTGAAGGGGCGGCGTGCCATCGGCACCCCGGCCGTAGGCATGGTGCTGACCCTCGTCATCGTCACCGACGAGGAGAACGCGTACGACGCCCTGAAGGCCGCGAACGACGCCTCGCGCGAGCACCCCTCACGCACCCTGGTCGTCGTCAAGCGCGTCTCCCGCTCCCCCCGCGACCGTACGACGTCCCGCCTGGACGCCGAGGTCAGGGTCGGCGTGGACGCGGGCACCGGCGAGACGGTCGTCCTGCGCCTGTACGGCGAGGTAGTGGACCACGCCGACTCGGTGGTCCTCCCTCTCCTGCTGCCGGACGCCCCCGTGGTCGTCTGGTGGCCGGTGAACGCCCCGCTGGACCCTGCGAAGGACCCGCTGGGCGCCCTGGCACAGCGCAGGGTGACGGACACGTACGCGGCAGAGCAGCCGGTAAGGGAACTGGCGGCGCGAGCGGACGCGTACACGCCGGGCGACACGGACTTGTCGTGGACCCGGATCACCCCGTGGCGCTCGATGCTGGCCGCCGCCCTGGACCAGGTCACCTGCGAGGTGGACGCGGTCGAGGTGGAGGGCGAGGAGTTCAACCCGAGCTGCGAGCTGCTGGCGATGTGGCTGGCGGACCGCCTCGACGTCCCGGTGAAGCGCTCCCTGTCCTCGGGCCCCGGCCTGACGGCGGTACGCATGCGGACGAGCACGGGCCCGATCACCTTGGACCGGGCCGACGGCTCTCTCGCCACCCTCTCCATCCAGGGTCAGCCCGACCGCGCGGTGGCGCTCAAGCGCCGCGAGACGTCCGAGCTGATGGCGGAGGAACTGCGCCGCCTGGACCCGGACGACACGTACGCGTCGGCGCTGCGTTTCGGGGTGGACCGACTGGCGGCTCCGACGCCCCCCGAACCGCCGAAGGCGGCCCCGGTACCGTCGTCGGCACTGGCGCTGGAACCGGCGAGGAAGGCCCCTGCGGCAGAGGACACGGACAGGGCCACCCCCGCCCTGATGCCGCCGGTGAAGAAGGTGTCGGCGAAGTGAGTACGGCACCGCAGCTCGTCGTCCACCGCGACAAGGAGCTGATGGCCGAGGCCGCCGCGGCCCGCCTGATCACGAAGATCGTGGACGCGCAGGCGTCTCGTGGCTCGGCGTCAGTGGTGTTGACGGGCGGCCGCAACGGCAACGGCCTGCTGGCCGCCCTGGCCGCCGCACCGGCCCGGGACGCGATCGACTGGACCCGGCTCGACCTGTGGTGGGGCGACGAACGCTTCCTGCCCGAGGGCGACCCGGACCGCAACGTCACCCAGGCGAAGGCGGCACTGCTGGACGCGGTGCCGCTGGATCCGACGCGTGTCCACGCCATGCCCGCGTCGGACGGCCCGTACGGCTCCGACGTGGACGCGGCGGCGGAGGCGTACGCGGCGGAGCTGGCGAAGTCAGCGGGCCCGGAGAACCACGGTCCGGTCCCCACGTTCGACGTCCTGATGCTGGGCGTGGGCCCGGACACGCATGTGGCGTCCCTGTTCCCGGAGCTACCGGCGGTACGGGAAACGGACCGCACGGTCGTGGGCGTCCACGGCGCCCCGAAACCCCCACCGACCCGGGTCACCCTGACCCTCCCGGCGATCCGGGCGGCCAGGGAGGTATGGCTGCTGGCGGCGGGAGAGGACAAGGCGGGGGCGGCGTCGATAGCGCTGTCGGGCGCGGGCGAGATCCAGGCCCCCGCAGCAGGCGCGTACGGCAGACAACGCACCCTGTGGCTCCTGGACGCGGCAGCAGCGTCCCAACTCCCACGGACGCTGTACCCACCGGCGTCCCCCTGAGGAACGTCGACACCGGGTAGGGGCGGCGGGGGCGAGTTTTCTTCGCCCCCGCCGCCCCTACCCATTCCCATCCTCGGGGGCTACCGCCCCCGAACCCCCGCCACGGCCCTGAACGGGCCTTGTCCTCAAACGCCGGACGGGCTAAAAGATCAAGCACCGGCCGGCACCACCCAGCCCGTCCGGCGTTTGAGGACGAGGCCGTTCAGGCCGAAAGGGGGGTCTGGGGGCGCAGCCCCCAGGAACGGGATGGGACGGGTAGGGGCGGCGGGGGCGAGACAACCCCTACCTCCCGCGCAACTCCCGATACGTGGCCACCAGGGCGACGGTGGACGAGTCGAGGCCGGGGACATCAGCTCCTGTGGTGAGCGCGGGTTCGACGCGCTTCGCCAACACCTTCCCCAACTCGACCCCCCACTGATCGAACGAGTCGATGTTCCACACAGCCCCCTGCACAAACACCTTGTGTTCGTACAAAGCGATCAACTGCCCCAGCACCGACGGAGTCAACTCCCGAGCCAGCACAGTCGTCGTCGGATGGTCCCCCCGGAACGTCTTGTGCGCCACCAGCTCCTCCGGCACCCCCTCCGCCCGCACCTCCTCCGGCGTCTTGCCGAACGCCAACGCCTGCGTCTGCGCGAAGAAGTTCGCCATCAACAGATCGTGCTGACCCTTGAGCTCGTCGCTCAACTCCCCCACCGGCTCGGCGAACCCGATGAAGTCGGCCGGGATCAGCTTCGTCCCCTGATGGATCAACTGGTAGTACGCGTGCTGCCCGTTCGTCCCCGGCGTCCCCCACACCACCGGCCCGGTCTCCCACTCCACCGGCAGCCCGTCCCGCCCGACCGACTTGCCGTTGGACTCCATGTCCAACTGCTGCAAGTAGGCCGTGAACCTCGACAGATAGTGCGAGTAGGGCAGCACAGCATGCGACTGCGCACCAAAGAAGTTGCCGTACCAGATCCCCAACAACCCCAGCAGCAGCGGCACGTTCTCCTCCGCCGGAGCCGTCCGGAAGTGCTCGTCGACCAGCGCGAACCCGTCCAGCATCTCCCGGAACCGCTCAGGCCCGATCGCGATCATCAGCGACAGCCCGATCGCCGAGTCGTACGAGTACCGCCCACCGACCCAGTCCCAGAACTCGAACATGTTCGCCGTGTCGATCCCGAAGTCGCCGACCTTCCCGGCGTTCGTCGACAGCGCCACGAAGTGCTTCGCGACCGCCGCCTCCTCACCGCCCAGCCCCGCCAGCAGCCAGGAACGGGCCGAGGTCGCGTTCGTGATCGTCTCGATCGTCGTGAACGTCTTCGACGCGATGATGAACAGCGTCTCCGCCGGGTCCAGGTCCCGCACCGCCTCGTGCAGGTCGGCACCGTCGACGTTCGACACGAACCGGAACGTCAACTCCCGTGCCGTGAACGCCCGCAGCACCTCGTACGCCATCGCCGGACCGAGGTCCGAGCCCCCGATACCGATGTTGACCACGTTCTTGATACGACGGCCGGTGTGGCCCGTCCACGCACCCGAACGCACCCGCTCCGCGAACCCGGCCATCCTGTCCAGCACCCCGTGCACAGCCGGCACGACGTTCTCCCCGTCGACCTCGACCACCGCGTCCCGCGGCGCCCGCAGCGCGGTGTGCAGCACCGCGCGGTCCTCGGTCGTGTTGATCCGCTCGCCCCGGAACATGGCGTCCCGCAGCCCGAACACGTCCGTCGCGGCGGCCAGCTCGCGCAACAGTCGCAGCGTCTCGTCCGTGACCAGGTGCTTGGAGTAGTCGATGTGCAGATCACCGACCTGGAGCGTGTAGCCGGTGCCGCGCCCTGGGTCGGTCGCGAACAGGTCCCGCAGATGGGTGTCCGCCAGCTCCTCATGGTGCTTGGCCAGTGCCGTCCACTCGGGCGTCTGGTTGAGCCTGCTACGGCTGTCTGCGTTCATCTCGGACTTCCGCCTCTTTCGTGCCTGGGCCCCGCTGCCGGTCCCAACCTAATTGATCAACGCGCTGGTCGAACTGTCGTCGGACCGTCATCCGGTCGAACAACAGACACGTCCTCACCCACAGATACGTCCGGCTTCAGCCCCGGTATCAGCGAGGCGACCGACAGGACGAAGAAAGCCGCGGCGAGCAGCGCCGGCGTGTTCAGTCCCCACGCCGTCGCGACGGCTCCGCCCAGCAGCGCGCCCAGGGGTGCTCCGGCGACCGCCAGCGTCCGGAAGGCCGAGCTGACCCGGCCCAGCATCCCGGCGGGGCTGCGACGCTGCATCAGGGTCGTCGTGTTGACGTTCCACACCATCCCCATGACCCCGAACACCGCCAGGGCCGCCACCAGCGCGGCCAGGCTGCGCACCGTCCCCATGACGACCAGCGCGCCGGTCTGCACCGTACCGGCGAGCAGCACGGCCCGTATCCGCCCGATCCGGTTCACGAGCCGGCCGTTCAGCGCGCCGCCTGCGAGGCTGCCGACGGTGTACGCGGTCATCGCCGCCGCGTACCCTCCGTTGCCCGCGTCCAGCCAGCCCGTCACCAGCAGGACCATCGTGGCGATGAGGGCGCCCATGCCGACGTTGCACAGTGCCGTGGCCACGCACAGGCCACGCAGCGGTCTGTCGTGCCACAGGGTGCGCAGGCCGGCCGTGATCTCCGCGCGCAGGGTGCTGCCCGCCGGTCTCGGTGTCCGCGCGGGCACGTCGGGCCGCAGCGAGGCGACCAGGGCCGCCCCGACCAGGAAGGTGACGGCGTCGGCCGCGAAGGGCACGGCCGCTCCCAGCACGAGCAGTACGGGCACCACAGGGCCGGCCAGCAGACCGCCCGCGATGCGCTGGCCGGTCATCAGACGGGCGTTCGCGCCGCCCAGCGCTTCCTTGTCGACCAGGGTCGGCAGCAGGGCCGTCGAGGCGTTGTCGAAGAGGGTCTGGAGTGTGGTCAGCGCGAGGGCGAGCGCGATGAGCAGGCCGATCGAGGCGTGCCCGAGGCCGACGGCCACGGCGAAGCAGGCGACCAGCAGCCCTCGTACCGCATCGACCGTCCACATCGCGCGCCGCTGGTCCACGCGGTCCGCGACGGCTCCGCCGAGCAGTCCGAAGACCAGCCAGGGCAGATAGCCGCAGGCCGTCACGGAGGCGATGAGCAGGGGCTGGTCGGTGAGGGTCGTGGCGAGCAGGGGCAGGGCGGCCGTGCGCAGCGCGTCGCCGAAGCTGGAGAGGACGGCGGCGCTCCACAGCCGCCCGAATCCCCCGCGCCACGCGGGCGCACACGCTCCCGCCGTCTCGACCGTCGTCACAACTCCCCCTCGCGGTTCGCCGATTCACAAACCGTAGAGGGCACCACTGACAATCGGTCGGGGAGCCGGTGTGCGACGCCCCGTCAGACGGGTCCGGCCAGGCACCTTCTCGGTGCCTGGCCGGCCGTCAATTCCTAGATCTCGCCCCGCAGTTTGGCGAGCGCCTCGGCGAGGATCGCCTCGCCGTCCGCGTCGCTGCGCCGCTCCCGTACGTACGCCAGGTGCGTCTTGTACGGCTCGGTGCGCGGCGGGTCCGGCGGGTTGTCCCGGTCCTGTCCGGCGGGAAAGCCGCAGCGCGGGCAGTCCCAGGTGTCGGGGACCTGCGCGTCGCTGGCGAAGCTGGGCTGCGTCTCGTGCCCGTTGGAGCACCAGAAGGAGATGCGCAGCCGTGGCGCGGACTCGCCACGCTCCGCCTCGCCCATCGGCCCCGCCCCGACCCGGCTTCCTCGGATCGCGTTGCCACTTGCCACGGTCGTAACTCCCTGCGTAATGGTGCCGCGAAGCGAGTCGGCGTTTTCGCTTCGTTGCGAGCGCCTCAGTCTACGTAAGGCCCAACGCGCGTCCAGTGCTTGGAGTTACAGCCCCGCACCAAGACGCAAGCCCCATGATAGGCCGCCCTTGGCGGGGCGTACCGAACATGGGGCCTTACGTGCGGAATGTGCGTGCGTAATGTGCTGTCGTACCGGTATTTGACGACCGGTGTCAGCCGCTGATCAGTTGTTCACCTTCATCAGGATGCCGAGCACCACGATGCACGCGAACCACAGCAGACCGAGCACGACGGTGATGCGGTCGAGGTTGCGCTCGGCGACCGAGGAGCCGCCGACGGACGACTGCATGCCGCCACCGAACATGTCGGAGAGGCCGCCGCCCTTCCCCTTGTGCATCAGCACGAGCAGCATCAGCAGCAGGCTGAAGACGATCAGGGCGATCGAGAACCCCAAAACCACGGCTGGACCAACTTCCTCGGATTCTGATGGACGACGGGGACAAAGTGGCAAGCCACTTTATCCCCGCCAGGGTACGACGGATCTCCGCTAGCGCATACTCACTGGTCGCGGAACCGAACGATCTTGACGAACTCGTCGGCGTCCAGAGCGGCACCGCCGACCAGTGCGCCGTCGATGTCGGGCTTCGCCATGATCTCGGCGACGTTCCCGGACTTCACGGAGCCGCCGTACTGGATGCGTACGGCGTCGGCGACGTCCTGGGAGTACAGCTCGGCGAGCTTCGCGCGGATCGCGGCGCAGACCTCCTGGGCGTCGTCGGCGCCGCACACCTTGCCGGTGCCGATGGCCCAGACGGGCTCGTACGCGATGACGACGGTCTCGGCCTGCTCGGCCGGGAGGTCCTTGAGACCGCCCTCGACCTGCGCGAGGGTGTGGGCGACGTGGTTGCCCGCCTCGCGGACCTCCAGCTCCTCGCCGACGCACAGGATCGGGGTGAGGCCGTGCTTGTAGGCGACCTTCACCTTGGCGTTGACAAGTGCGTCGCTCTCGCCGTGGTACTGGCGGCGCTCGGAGTGACCGATCGCCACGTAGGTGCACTTGAGCTTGGCCAGCATCGGGCCCGAGATCTCACCCGTGTAGGCGCCCGAGTCGTGTGCGGAGATGTCCTGGGCGCCGTACTTGATCTTGAGCTTGTCGCCGTCGACCAGGGTCTGTACCGAGCGCAGGTCGGTGAAGGGCGGCAGGACCGCGACCTCACAGGCCTCGTAGTCCTTGTCCGCGAGGGCGAAGGCGAGCTTCTGGACGTGGGCGATGGCCTCGAGGTGGTTGAGGTTCATCTTCCAGTTGCCCGCCATCAGCGGCGTGCGAGTGGTCATGCTGGGTCAGTCCTCCAGTGCGGCGAGACCGGGGAGCGTCTTGCCCTCGAGGTATTCGAGGGAGGCGCCGCCACCGGTCGAGATGTGGCCGAATGCGGTTTCGTCGAAGCCCAGGATGCGTACGGCGGCGGCTGAGTCGCCGCCCCCGACGACCGTGAAGGCCGGGGAGTCGAGGAGGGCCTGGGCGACGGCCTTGGTGCCCTCGGCGTAGTCGGGGTGCTCGAAGACGCCCATGGGACCGTTCCAGAAGACGGTGGCCGCGTCGGCGAGCTTGGAGGCGTACAGCTTGCGGGACTCCGGACCGATGTCCAGGCCCATCCGGTCGGCCGGGACGGCGTCCGCGGCGACGGTCGTGGGGTTCGTGGGCGCCTTGGCCTTCAGGTCGGGGAAGCCCGCGGAGACCACCACGTCGACCGGGACGATCAGCTCGACGCCGTTCTTCTCGGCGCGGGCGACGTACTCCAGCACGGCCGGGATCTGGTCCTCCTGAAGGAGGGAGGCGCCGATCTCGTACCCCTGGGCCTTGAGGAAGGTGTACGCCATTCCGCCGCCGATGAGGATGCGGTCGGCCTTGCCGAGCAGCTGGTCGATGACGGCGAGCTTGTCGGAGACCTTGGCACCGCCGAGCGCGACCACGTAGGGGCGCTGCACGTCGTCGGTGAGCTTCTTGAGGACGCCGACCTCGGTGGCGATGAGGTAGCCGGCGTAGTGCGGCAGGCGGGCCGGAAGGTCGTACACGGAGGCGTGCTTGCGGTGCACGGCACCGAAACCGTCACCCACGTAGACATCGGCCAGGGCCGCCAGCTGGTCGGCGAACTCGCCGCGCTCGGTGTCGTCCTTGGCGGTCTCACCGGCGTTGAAGCGCAGGTTCTCGATCACCGCGACCTGGCCCGGCTGGAGGCCGTTCACGGCGTCGTGGGCGGCGGGGCCGACGGTGTCCTGGGCGAAGGCCACGGGGGCGTCCAGGAGTTCACCGAGGCGTTCCGCGGCGGGCAGCAGGGAGAAGGCAGGGTCCGGGGCGCCCTTGGGGCGGCCCAGGTGGGAGGCGACCACGACCTTGGCGCCGGCGTCCGTGAGGGCCTTGACGGTGGGCAGGACGGCCCGGATGCGGCCGTCGTCGGTGATGAGGCCGTCGGCCAGCGGCACGTTCAGGTCGGCGCGGACGAAGACCCGCTTGCCGTCCACTCCTTCGGCGAGGAGTTCGTCGATCGTCTTCATGAAGGGGCTCCTAGGGAGGGCTCTTTTGTCCGGGAGGGGCTGGATCGATCAGCACGTGCGACAGGGCTCGGGCAGCGCCGCGTCGCGCTGCCCGAGCCCTGTGCTCACATCGAAGTGCCTGCTCCGGGACTCAGAGCTGGTTGCCGACGAAGACCGTCAGGTCGACGAGGCGGTTGGAGTAGCCCCACTCGTTGTCGTACCAGCCGAGGATCTTCACCGACGTGCCCTCCTGGACCATGGTCAGGGAGGAGTCGAAGGTGCAGGACGACGGGTCGCCGACGATGTCCGAGGAGACGATCTCGTCCTCGGTGTACGTCAGGAAGCCCTTGAGCTCGCCGTCGGCGGCCTTCTTGAACGCGGCGTTGACCTCGTCCTTGGTGACCTCGCGGGACAGCTGGACGACCAGGTCGGTGGCCGACCCGGTCGGGACCGGCACGCGCATCGCGATGCCGTCGAGCTTGCCCTTGAGCTGCGGGAGCACGAGCGCGGTGGCCTTGGCGGCACCGGTCGTGGTCGGGATGATGTTCTCCGCGGCGGCGCGGGCGCGACGCAGGTCGGAGTGCGGGAAGTCCAGGATGCGCTGGTCGTTCGTGTACGCGTGGACCGTCGTCATCAGGCCCTTGACGATGCCGAAGTTCTCGTCGAGAACCTTGGCCATCGGCGCCACACAGTTGGTGGTGCAGGAGGCGTTGGAGATGACGTGGTGGTTGGCCGCGTCGTACTTGTCCTCGTTGACGCCCATCACGATGGTGATGTCCTCGTCCTTGGCCGGAGCCGAGATGAGGACCTTCTTGGCGCCGCCCGCGATGTGCTTCTCGGCGTCGGCCTTCTTGGTGAAGATGCCGGTCGACTCGATGACGACGTCGACGCCCAGCTCGCCCCACGGGATGTCGGCGGGGTTGCGCTCGGAGAGAACCTTGATCGTCTTGCCGTCCACGGTGATCGTGTCGGCGGTGTGCGACACCTCGGCCTTGAGACGGCCCAGGATGGTGTCGTACTTGAGCAGGTGAGCGGTGGTCGCGGTGTCACCCAGGTCGTTGACAGCCACGATCTCGATGTCAGCACCCTGCTCCAGCAGCGCGCGGAAGTAGTTACGACCGATGCGGCCAAAGCCGTTGATGCCTACGCGGATCGTCACGAACCGATCTCCTCGTTGGTACGCCGACTTTCGATGCCGGCGAGTTGTATGGGATGTCCCCGACCGCCTACGACCCTACCTCCCTGCGGCCCCGGTGGTGACATCGAGATGCCCCATACACGGCAGGGCGGTCCGTACCCGCCAGTAGGGGTACGGACCGCCCAGTTGTCGCACCGCGATTACCCGATGAACGGACAGGATCGGATCGTCGGTGAACGGTTCTGATCAGTCCTTCAGCGCGGCCAGTGCCTTGCCGAGGAGTGCCGTCCGGTCGGTGGCCTTGGTGACGTGCTCCAGGCCGAAGCCCAGCAGCACGGTGTCGTCCGTGGAGACCGCTCCGTACGTCTTGGCCAGCTCGCCCGAAAGACCCCAGTCCTTGATGACCGCGGGGCTGCCCGCGGGCGGTCCGGGGACGCTCCAGGCGCCCAGGGACGTCTCGAAGCCCTCGACCGCACCCGCCGTACCGCCGATGACGACGGTGGCGTTGTCGGCGAGGACACCGCGGCCGCCGGATCCGGGGTCGGTGATGTAGCTGAGCGAGATCTCGACCGTCTTGCCGGCGTAGGCGGAGAGGTCGAACTCGACCTGCTGCCAGCCCGCCGAGGCCCCGGTGAAGCTGTTCCAGGAGCCGCTGGTCCCGGAGGGCGTGCAGGCACTCGAGCCGAGGGTCAGATAGCGGGCGAGCGCGGGGTGGCCCGCGATGAAGAACCCGGCCTCGCACTCGGTGGGTACGGCGGTGCTGGTGGCGCCGCCCTTGTCCGGGAGCGTGGTCCAGTCGTCGGCCCCGGCGGTGTGGGCTTCGAGCACGGCGTGGTCGTAGCCCTCCTCCGTGTCCCACAGGAGCTGGGTGCGGAAGGCCGGCGCCTGGGCCGCGGTCACCCCGGTGAGGTCGATGGTGCGGGTGAGGCGGTTCCAGGCGTAGTCGGTGTGCGTGACGGCGGCCATGGAGGCGCCCGCGTAGGGCCCGTACGGGTTGACGGTCCCGGGATAGCTGCCCGCACCCGCGCTCGCGAACTGCGGGTACGTCGCCACGGGCAGGGTGTCCGAGGTGACGCCGAAGGACCCTGCCGTGTTCAGCGGGTTGCCCGGCGCGTCGCCGAGGGCGCCGTTGAAGCCGGTGAGCTTCCCGGAGCCGTTGAACGCGGTGACCGACGGTGTGGTCGTACGGGAGTAGGCGCCCAGGTAGTACTGGCTGAAGTCGTTGGACAGGGTGCCCCCGCCCAGGTCGACCGAGCCGCCCGCGGTCTCGCCGGCCTCGATCAGCTTGCCGCCCTCGTTGAGGTAGGCGCGCAGTTCGAGCTGGGTGGCGTTGCCGGGCCGTACGGCGCCCGTGTAGTGGACGACCGTCTTGAAGTGGTCGAGCACGCCGAGCGCGTCGGGTGCGCCCAGGGCGGCGACGTCCCAGACGAGCGGCTTTTTGCCGTTGGCCTTCAGCGCGTCGACGTAGGCCTGGGCCTGTGTGGCGGTCGCGCCCTCCTCGGCGAGGACGAGCGTGTCGGCGCGCGGCCGTTCGGCGACCGTGTACGTGAAGTGCGTGCTGCTGGTGCGCTTCCCGGCCTTGGTCCGGCCGGTGAACCAGACCTCGACCTTGTCGCCCGGGTCGCCGTCGGTGACCTTGGCGCGGTACTCGTCGAAGTACAGGTTGTCGTCACCGCCGAAGGTCTCGCCGCCCTTCCAGGCCTTGAGCGTCGTGTCCTTCGTACGGCCGCCGTTGACGCGGTAATTGAGTTCCTTGTCGCGCACGGACTTGCGTACGACGACCGAGACCTCCTGGTCGGCGCCGCGTGAGTACGAGGTGGTGAAGGGTGCCGGGGTGAAGTCGGGGGCGTCGACGCCGACCGAGGACTTGGGCTGGTCGGGGGTGGCCGCCGACTCGGCGACGGAGAGCGCGAAGGGGATGTTCTTGGTGAACTCCTCCTGGATCAGCTTCTCGTCGTCCGGGAAGGTGAAGACCGAGGCACAGTCGGCCGCGTTCCAGGCGTCGTCCGGATAGAGGTTCGACGCGGTCTGGCAGGTCGACATCTCCGGGGTGAACATCGCCGTGCCGTTGACGTTGGCCGCGTGGCCGTCCGCCTCGCCGTTGGTGGTGTACAGCTCGGAGGAGAGCTGGGGGTGGTAGCCGGGGATCGCGGAGTTCTCGGGCGTGCCGGCGAGCGACTTGTAGAGGACGTCGTCGGGGGTCGGCGAGGCGACCTGCCAGCCGACTCCGTAGAGGAGCAGTTCGGCGGCGGAGTGGTAGTTGATGCCGTAGTCGAAGCCGACGCGCCGCTCGAAGGCGTCCAGCGCCTTGGTCTCGGGCTCCGAGTTGGGGCCTGCGCCGCGGTAGGTCTGGCTGGTGGGGAACGGGGACGAACCCTCGTCGTCGTAGCCCCACTTGAAGGCGAAGTTGCGGTTGAGGTCGACGCCGTCGCCGATGGTGTAGGCGCCGTCGCCGTTGACGTCCCGCATGTTCTTGCGCCACTGGCGGTCGCCCTCGGGCTCGAACGTCCAGTCGTAGCCGTCCGGGTTGGCGGACAGGACGAACCAGAGTTCGGTCGAGTCGACGATCTTCTTGATGCGCCGGTCCTTGGAGTAGTTGTCCAGGTAGTGGTGCATCAGGCGCCGGGTCATCTCCGGCGTGATCCATTCGCGCGCGTGCTGGTTGGAGACGTACAGGACGGACGGCTTGGCGCCGTCCTTGGTCTTCTTCGCGCCCTTGGTCAGTTTGAGCGCGAGGATGTCCTGGCCCTGAAGGGTCTTGCCGATGGAGACGACCTTGGTCAGGGCCGGGTTCTCCTGCGCGGTCCGGAGGATCTCCTCCTGGAGGTTGCCGGCTCCGCTGTACGGCCGGAAGACGCCGTCGCCGGCGGCGGCCACGCGCGCGCGTGCCTTCGCCGTGAGCGTGTGCTCCTTGAGGTCGACGCCCTTGTCCTCCAGTTGCTCGGCCTGCTTGTCGGTGAGGTAGACCTCGACCGTGGCCGTGCCCTTCTCCGGTGCCTGCTCCCCGAGTTCGTGACCGTCCTGGCCGGTCGCGAGGAGCAGCGGAATCTGCTCCTTCGTGACCTCGGCGCGGAAGACCTTGACCTCGTCGGCGTCCGGTGTACCGGCGTCCTCCGCGGCCACGGCGATGGGCGCGAGTCCCGCGCCGCCCAGCAGGAGTGCGCCGACAGCGAGGATCGTTCTCGCTCTTCGTCTCATGAACCCCCCTTGCGATGGTTCACCACAATGGCGAACAGATGCCAGGCTCATGACAGTTCATGATCCAGTCAAGGGGGCCCCAAGGACAGGCAACACGCCGGGGCCGGTACCCGAAGTGGGTACCGGCCCCGGCGTGTTGAGGCTCCGTCAGTCCGCTCTGAGAGTCCGTCAGCCCGCGTCGGCCATCTCCTCGGAGAGGTTGGACTCCGTCCCCGGAATGCCGAGGTCCTGGGCGCGCTTGTCGGCCATGGCGAGCAGCCGGCGGATACGGCCCGCGACGGCGTCCTTGGTCAGCGGCGGGTCGGCGAGGGCGCCCAGCTCCTCCAGGGAGGCCTGCTTGTGCTCCATGCGCAGCCGGCCGGCCGCCGCGAGGTGCTCGGGCACGTCGTCGGCGAGGATCTCCAGCGCGCGCTGGACCCGGGCTCCGGCGGCGACGGCCGCGCGCGCGGAGCGGCGCAGGTTGGCGTCGTCGAAGTTGGCGAGCCGGTTCGCCGTGGCGCGGACCTCGCGGCGCATCCGCCGCTCCTCCCAGGCCAGCACGGACTCGTGCGCGCCGAGCCGGGTGAGGAGGGCGCCGATCGCGTCCCCGTCCCGGACGACGACCCGGTCGACGCCCCGGACCTCGCGGGCCTTGGCGGCGATCGAGAGGCGCCGGGCGGCGCCGACGAGGGCGAGCGCGGCCTCGGGGCCGGGGCAGGTCACTTCGAGGGACGAGGAGCGTCCCGGCTCGGTGAGCGAGCCGTGGGCCAGGAAGGCCCCTCTCCAGGCCGCCTCCGCGTCGCAGGTGGCCCCGGAGACCACCTGCGGGGGCAGACCTCTGATCGGGCGCCCACGGCCGTCCACGAGCCCTGTCTGGCGGGCCAGCTGGTCACCGCCCGCGACCACCCGGACCACGTAACGGGAGCCGCGGCGCAGTCCGCCGGGTGCCATCACGATCAGTTCGGAACTGTGGCCGAAGATCTCCAGGATGTCCCGCTTGAGACGGCGCGCCGCCATCGCGGTGTCCAGCTCCGCCTCGATCACGATGCGCCCGCTGACCAGGTGAAGGCCGCCGGCGAACCGCAGAATGGCGGAGACCTCCGCCTTCCTGCAGCAGGTACGGGTGACGGGGAGCCGGGAGATCTCGTCCTTCACCGCTGCCGTCATCGCCATGGGCCGATCCTTCCATGCATCCGAAAAATACGGTCGTACGCGGCGGCCAACAGCTCCGTATCGTGCCGAGGAGATCCGTCGGGCCGGGCCACCGGCGCCAGCTCGACCGCGGCGCCGAACCCCTTGGCGGCGTCGGTCAGCAAATCGCGGTCGGGCACGGCGGCCTCGTCGGCCAACACCACGTCCAGGGCGAGTTTAGGGGCGTGTCGTCCCAAAACCTCCAAATGACGCTGCGGGGAGAAGCCCTCGGTTTCTCCGGGCTGCGGCGCGAGGTTCAGCGAGAGTACCCGGCGGGCCTTCGTCTCGGTGAGCGCTTCGAGCAGCTCCGGCACCAGCAGATGGGGGATCACGGAGGAGAACCAGGAGCCGGGACCGAGGACCACCCAGTCGGCGTCCAGGACGGCGGCGACGGCTTCCGGGACCGCGGGCGGGTCGTGCGGCACCAGGTGCACGCTCTGCACCTCGCCGGGCGTCAGCGCGACGGTCGCCTGCCCCCGTACGGTGTCGACGTCCTCGGGCCGCTCCGGGTCGTGCCCCTTGACCAGTGCCTGCAACTCCAGGGGAACGGCGGACATCGGCAGGACGCGGCCGTGCGCGCCCAGGAGCCTGCCGACCAGGTCGAGGGCCTGGACGTGGTCGCCGAGCTGCTCCCACAGGGCGACGATCAGCAGATTGCCGACGGCGTGTTCGTGCAGGTCTCCCTTGGACTGGAAGCGGTGCTGGATGACGCGGGCCCAGGTCTGGCCCCACTCGTCGTCCCCGCACAGCGCGGCCAGGGCCTTGCGCAGGTCACCGGGCGGCAGGACGCCCAGTTCGTCGCGCAGGCGCCCGCTGGAGCCGCCGTCGTCGGCCACGGTGACGACGGCGGTCAGGTCGCCGGTGATCCGGCGCAGTGCGGCGAGCGAGGCGGACAGGCCCATGCCGCCGCCCAGGGCTACGACCTTGGGCTGGGCGCCCCGGCGGCGCGGCCTGGCGCCGCGTGCCTCGACGGGCCGGCCGGCCCGTCCCTCGGGGGTCACCCGGCGCAGCCTGCTCAGCCGCGGTGTACGTCCCGTCATTCCCGTCCCATGTCCCGGTGCACGATCACGGTCTCCACGCCCTGCGAGGCAAGGCGTGCGGCGAGCTTCTCCGAGGTGGCGACCGAGCGGTGCTTGCCGCCGGTGCAGCCGACCGCGATGGTCACATAGCGCTTGCCCTCGCGGCGGTATCCGGCGGCGATGAGCTGGAGCAGCTCGGCGTACCGGTCGAGGAACTCCTTGGCGCCGGGCTGGTTGAAGACGTACGCCGACACCTCCTCGTTGAGCCCGGTGTACGGGCGCAGCTCCGGGACCCAGTGCGGGTTCGGCAGGAACCGCATGTCCACGACCAGGTCGGCGTCGACCGGAAGGCCGTACTTGAAGCCGAAGGACATGACCGTGGCCCGCAGCTCGGGCTCCTCCTCGCCGGCGAACTGGGCGTCCATCTTGGCGCGCAGTTCGTGCACGTTGAGGCTGGAGGTGTCGATCACCAGGTCGGCGTCGCCGCGCAGCTCGCGCAGCAGTTCCCGCTCGGCGTCGATGCCGTCGACGATACGGCCGTCCCCCTGGAGGGGGTGCGGCCGGCGCACCGACTCGAAACGGCGCACCAGGGCGTCGTCCGAGGACTCCAGGAAGACGATCCGCCGGGTGACACCCTTGACCGCCAGGTCGGCGAGCGACTCACGGAGGTTGTCGAAGAAGCGCCTGCCGCGTACGTCGACGACGACCGCGATCCTGGCGACGTTGCCCTGGGAGCGGGCGCCCAGCTCCACCATGGTGGGGATCAGCGCCGGTGGCAGGTTGTCGACGACGAACCAGCCGAGGTCCTCAAGACACTTGGCGGCCGTCGAGCGGCCGGCTCCGGACATACCGGAGATGATCACCAGTTCGGGGATGGCCGCTTCGGCGACCCCGGCTGTCTCGATGCCCGTACCCACTTGATCTCCGTCTTCCTGGCCCGGTGGTTCCTGGCCCGTCGGGCCGCCCGGTGCGGGGCCCTCCGCGTGCCGCGAGCGATCATCGCCCGCTTCTTTGTGACCTGCCTGGCCCTGTGCTGTGGGCTCGGCCTTCGGTGTCTCGTGCTCGGTCATTTCTCCTGCCCCCGTCGCTCGTCCGGGGCGCCCGCGGCCACGGGCTCCCCCGGAGAACCCGTCCGCGTCCCGGGTTCCCCGTCCTGCGTGTCTGCTGTGTTTTCCGCGTCTGCTGCGTCTGCTGCGTCTTCCATGATCTCTCCGGTCGCCGTGTTGACGGCGGGTGCGGCCGGGGCCGCCTGCGCGAGGGCCACGGCGATCGTCTCGGCCGTCTTCAGGCCTATGCCGGGAACCTCGCGGATCTGGTCGATTGTGGCGGACCGCAGCTTCTTCACCGAGCCGAAATGCTTGATCAGCGCCTGTTTCCGGGTTTCGCCGAGTCCGGGCACGTCGTCCAGGGGGCTCGCCCGGAAGCGTTTGGCCCGTTTGACGCGCTGGTAGGTGATCGCGAAGCGGTGCGCCTCGTCACGCACACGCTGGAGGAGATACAGGCCCTCGCTGGTGCGGGGCAGGATCACCGGATCGTCGTCGCCGGGCACCCAGACCTCCTCCAGGCGCTTGGCGAGGCCGCAGACGGCGATGTCGTCGATGCCCAGCTCGTCCAGCGCCCGCTGGGCGGCGGCGACCTGCGGCTGCCCGCCGTCGACGACGACGAGCTGCGGCGGATAGGCGAACCGCTTGGGCCGCCCGTCCTCGTCCTTCAGCTCCCGCACGGGCTCCGGGTCGGTTTCCTGGCCGATTTCCTGGCCGTCCGCCCACTCCCCGGTCTTCCCCTTCTCGGCGATGTAGCGCTTGAAGCGGCGGGTGATCACCTCGTGCATGGACCGGACGTCGTCCTGTCCTTCGAAGCCCTTGATCTGGAAGCGGCGGTACTCGCTCTTGCGCTGTAGGCCGTCCTCGAAGACGACCATGGAGGCCACCACGTCGTCCCCCTGGAGGTGGGAGATGTCGTAGCACTCGATGCGCAGCGGGGCGCTGTCCAGGTCGAGGGCCTCGGCGATCTCCTCCAGCGCGCGCGAGCGGGTGGTCAGGTCGGATGCGCGCTTGGTCTTGTGCAGTACGAGCGACTGCTGCGCGTTGCGCTGCACGGTCTCCATGAGTGCCTTCTTGTCGCCGCGCTGCGGGATGCGCAGCGAGACGCCGGACCCGCGCCGCTCCGCGAGCCACTCCTGGACGGGCTCCACGGGGTCGGGCAGTGCGGGGACGAGGACCTCCTTGGGCACGGAGTCGCCCTTCTCCTCGCCGTAGAGCTGCTGGAGGGCGTGTTCGACGAGGGCGCCGGTGGTGATCTCCTCGACCTTGTCGGTCACCCAGCCCCGCTGGCCGCGCACGCGACCGCCGCGTACGTGGAAGATCTGGACGGCCGCTTCCAGCTCGTCCTCGGCGACCGCGATCAGGTCGGCGTCGGTCGCGTCGGCGAGGACGACCGCGCTCTTCTCCATGGCCTTCCTGAGGGCCTCGATGTCGTCGCGCAGCCGGGCCGCCCGCTCGTACTCCATCTCCTCGGCGGCCTCGGCCATCTGCTTCTCCTGGCGGCGGATGTACGTCCCCGTACGCCCGGCCATGAAGTCGCAGAACTCGTCGGCCAGTTCGCGGTGTTCCTCGGCCGAGACCCGCCCGACGCAGGGCGCCGAGCACTTGCCGATGTAGCCGAGGAGACAGGGGCGGCCGGTGCGGGCGGCGTTCTTGAAGACGCCGGCCGAGCACGTGCGCACCGGGAAGACGCGCAGGAGCAGGTCCACGGTGTCGCGGATCGCCCACGCGTGCCCGTACGGCCCGAAGTAGCGCACGCCCTTGCGCTTGTGACCGCGCATCACCTGCACGCGCGGGTACTCCTCGTTCATCGTCACCGCGAGATACGGGTAGCTCTTGTCGTCGCGGTACTTGACGTTGAAGCGGGGGTCGTACTCCTTGATCCACGAGTACTCCAGCTGGAGCGCCTCGACCTCCGTGGACACGACCGTCCACTCCACGGAGGCCGCCGTGGTGACCATCGTGCGGGTGCGCGGGTGGAGTCCGGCCAGGTCCTGGAAGTAGTTGGCCAGGCGCTGGCGCAGGCTTTTCGCCTTCCCGACGTAGATCACCCGACGGTGCTCGTCGCGGAATCTGTACACCCCGGGGGAGTCCGGGATCTGTCCCGGCTTGGGGCGGTAGCTGGAGGGGTCGGCCATGTCTCACACCCTACTGGCGGGGTGTGACAGCGCGGCGGTCCTGTGGACGGACGCCCCGGCCCCCACGGAGGGGTGAACGGCGAAGTCGGAGTCCCAGCAGTCGCGCATGTTGCGCCTCAGGTGTTGTCGCGCCTTGGTCAACACGCTTCAATGCGGGGGAACTCGGGGCAGCGAACGGCCGCGTACACACGTGAGGACACACGGGGGCGAGGACGACGCCGCGTACGCCCGCCGGACCGCCCCGGTTCGCCCCACGCGCGCGGTCCGACCAGCCGCCGCGACCATTCACAGAAGGGCCCCTGCATGCGCCAAGGCACACCGCACGCGGACCACGCCATCGCCGAGGACGCAACCGCGGAACTGGACACGGCCCTGCGAAACGGCCCCTTCCATGTGGCCCTGCGGGCGGCGATCACCGCCCGCGGTCTGCCGCTGCAACGCGTCCAGCACCATCTGTGGCGGTACGGGGTCAAGGTCGGCGTCACCAGCCTGAGTTACTGGCAGCAGGGCGCCCGCCGCCCGCAGCGCCCCGAGTCGCTGCGGGCCGTGCGGGCCCTGGAGGAGATCCTCCAGCTGCCGGAGGAATCGCTGATCCGGCTGCTCTCCCGGGACGACGAACGCGCCGGCACACAGCGTCCCGCCGCGCGTTCGTACCGCTCCCTGGTGGAGGCCTCCGGGGTCCTGGAGCAGCTGCTGACGGAGCTGGAGGCACCGCTCGACGGCGGTCTGCACACCCTTGGCCTGCACGAACGGATACGGATCGGCGCACACCGCGAACTTCTCGTCCGCGAGGCCCACCACATCGTGCGCGCCCACCGGGACGGCACCGACCGCTTCGTCGCCGTCCACCACGGCGACCCCGGGTGCGCGCCGGACCGTATGTCGGTCCACGCTCTGGAGAACTGCCGCACGGGACGGGTCCGCCGGCATCACGACACCGGGGTGCTGGTCGCCGAACTCCTCTTCGACACCCGGTTGCGTGCCGGAGATACGTTCCTCTTCCGTTACGCCGTCGAGGACGGCACCGCGGGTGTGTCCCGTGAGTACGTCCGAGGCTTCGGCGTCGCGGGCGGCCAGTACGCGCTCCAGGTCCGCTTCGACGACGGGTCCCTGCCGGTGCGCTGCCACCGGTTCGCCCAGCACTCGGCCGCGGCGCCCCGCAGCGGTCGCCAGGACCTCCCGGTGAGCGCCCGCCACCGCTCGGTCCACCTCGTCGAGCCGAGGCTGCGACCGGGGATCCTGGGCATCGGCTGGGACTGGGAGTGACCGGCCCGGGGCAGACGTAAGCGATTGCGCAATCGCTTACGTAAGCGTTTACGTCCTGCGGCGGATGCGGTACGTTGCCGCCATTGACGCCGAATCCGGACGGGAGGGCACAGCCCCATGGCGACGATGGCCGATGTCGCACGGCACGCGGGCGTGTCCGTGGCGACCGTCTCCCATGTACTGAACGACACGCGTGTGGTGCGTCCCGCGACCCGGCAGGCCGTCCTCGACGCCATCGAGGTGCTGGGCTACACGCCGAACACGCTGGCCCGTTCCCTTGTCACCTCGCGGACGCGGTCCATCGGACTCGCGGTGTCTGCGATCAGCAACCCGTACTTCACGGAGATCGTCCAGGGCGTCGAGGCGGGCGCCCTGGAGCAGGGCTACAGCCTCCTCATCGCCGACCCGCACGACGACCCCGAGCACGAGCGCAAGGTCGTCCAGCTGCTGCACGAGCGGCGCGTGGACGGCATGATCGTGGCCCCTTCGGCGGCTCCCGGCGCCCTGGTCGCCTATCTGACCCGGCACGAGGTACCGACGGTGATCCTGGACCGGCTGCTCGACACCCCGTCGGAAAGCACCTCCTCGGACAGCACCCCGCGCTTCGACCAGGTGTGCGCCGAGAACACCGAGCCCATGGCCCGGCTGGTCGCCCACCTCACCGCGCTCGGGCACGAACGCGTCGGCCTGGTCGCGGGCCGCCCCGGCTTGAGCACGACGACGGAGCGGATCACCGGCTACCGCATCGGCCTCGCGTTCGCCGGGCTCCCCCACGACGAGCGTCTGGTGGTCCATGGGGACTCCGAGTCGGAGGGGGCCGAGCGGGCCACCGCCGCCCTTCTCTCCCTCGCGGCGCCCCCGACCGCCCTCGTCACCGCCAACAACACGATGACGATCGGCGCCCTGCGTGCCGTGCGCGAACGGGGCCTCACCGTGCCGGACGACCTGGCTCTGTGCTGCTTCGACGACTTCGCCTGGGCGGACCTCTTCTCCCCCGGGCTCACCGCGATGGCACAGCCCGCCAAGGACATCGGCGCCCAGGCCGTACGTCTGCTCCTGGACCGCCTGGCCGACCCGGACCGCCCGACCCGGACCGTGCGGCTCCCGTGCACGTTCGTCCATCGCGAGTCGTGCGGATGTGCCGGGCGACGGGGCCGGCAATCGCGCCCCGCGAACTTCCCCAAGGCCGAGAAAGGACCCGTCTCGTGATCGTCGTCGCCGGTGAGGCACTGATCGACCTGGTACCGCGTGCGGCGGGCGCCCTCGCGGATCTGCGGCCGGCGCTCGGTGGCGGGCCCTACAACACTGCCGTGGCCCTCGGGCGCCTCGGCTCCCCCACCGCGTTCTGTTCCCGGGTCTCGTCCGACGCCTTCGGCGAGGCGCTGCTCGACGGGCTGCGCGGCGCGGGCGTGGACGTGTCGTCCGTACAGCGCGGCAACGAGCCGACGACTCTCGCGGTCGCCTCGATCGGTGCGGACGGTTCGGCCGCCTACTCCTTCTACGTCGAGGGCACCGCCGACCGGCTGTTCACGGCACCCGACCGACTCCCCGGTGCGGCCCGGGCGGTGTCGTTCGGCACGTGTTCGCTGGTCCTGGAGCCGGGCGCGACCGCGTACGAGGAGTTGCTGCGGAGCGCCTCCGCACAGGGGGTGTTCACGGCCCTCGACCCGAACATCAGGGCGGTACTGATCCCCGACGCGGACGCCTATCGGGCCCGTTTCAAGAGCTGGCTGCCGTCGGTGTCGCTGCTCAAGCTGTCGGAGGAGGACGCGAAGTGGCTCGGCGGGACTCCGCACGAATGGCTGGCCGCCGGTCCTTCCGCCGTCGTGGTCACCCGGGGCGGCGACGGACTGACCGTCTTCACCCGTGAGGGCGCGGAACACTCGGTGCCCGGCGAGGAGGTCGACGTCGTGGACACGATCGGCGCCGGCGACACCGTGAACGCGGCGCTGTTGCACGGTCTGTCGGTCCGGGACGCCCTGTCCCCGGCGGCTCTGGCCGGCCTGGGCCCCGACGGCTGGACAGACCTGCTCCGCCTCGCGGCGCGGGCGGCGGCGATCACCTGTTCACGGGCGGGGGCGGAGCCGCCGTACGCGGCTGAACTGGGTGCGCTGTAGGGGCGGTCCGTCGGACTGCGGGGTTGGGCGCGCGGCGGCTGGTCGTGTCCGGTTGTGCAACGGGCGGCGGCCCGCAGGGAGTTCCTGCGGGCCGCCGCCTTCGCTGCCTTGTCCGGGTTCGACGTCAGCTCAGGCCTTGCGGGCCCGAGTTGTCGTCTTCTTCGCCGGAGTCGCCTTCTTCGTCGCCGTGTTGTTGGCGGTCTTCGCCGTCGCCGTCTTCGTCGCCGTCGACTTGGCCGCCACCGCCTTCTTGGCGGCCGTCTTGCGCGGGGCCTTCACCGAGGTGCCGTCGCTGATCCGGTCGGCGCCCAGGATCTCGCGCAGGAACTTGCCGGTGTGGCTGGCGGGGACCCCGGCGATCTCCTCGGGGGTGCCCTCGGCGACCACGAGACCGCCACCCGCGCCGCCCTCGGGGCCCATGTCGACGACCCAGTCGGCGGTCTTGATGACGTCGAGGTTGTGCTCGATGACGATGACCGTGTTGCCCTTGTCCACCAGGCCGGAGAGCACCTTGAGGAGCTTGCTGATGTCCTCGAAGTGGAGACCGGTGGTCGGCTCGTCCAGGACGTACACCGTGCGCCCTGTGGAGCGCTTCTGGAGTTCGCTGGCGAGCTTCACCCGCTGGGCCTCGCCGCCGGACAGGGTCGTCGCGGACTGGCCGAGCCTGACGTAGCCGAGACCGACGTCGTGCAGTGTGTTGAGGTGGCGGGCGATCGCCGGGACCGCCTCGAAGAAGTGCCGGGCTTCCTCGATCGGCATGTTGAGGATGTCGGCGATGGACTTGCCCTTGTAGTGGACCTCCAGGGTCTCCCGGTTGTAGCGGGCGCCGTGGCAGACCTCGCACGGGACGTAGACGTCCGGGAGGAAGTTCATCTCGATCTTGATGGTGCCGTCGCCCGCGCAGTTCTCGCAGCGTCCGCCCTTGACGTTGAAGGAGAAGCGGCCGGGCAGATAGCCCCGCACCTTCGCCTCGACCGTCTCCGCGAACAGCTTGCGGACGTGGTCGAAGACACCGGTGTACGTCGCCGGGTTCGAGCGCGGGGTGCGGCCGATGGGCGACTGGTCGACGTGCACGACCTTGTCGACGAGGTCGTCGCCGTCCACGCGCGTGTGACGGCCCGGCACACTGCGGGCGCCGTTCAGCTCGCGGGCGAGGTGTGTGTACAGGATGTCGTTGACCAGCGTCGACTTGCCGGACCCCGACACCCCGGTGACGGCCGTGAGCACACCCAGCGGGAAGGACACGTCGATGTCCTGGAGGTTGTTCTCGCGGGCGCCGTGCACGGTGAGCCGACGGGACGGGTCCTGCGGGCGCCGGATGTCGGGGAGCGGGATGGCCTTCTTGCCCGAGAGGTACTGCCCGGTCATCGACTCGTCGTTGGCGAGCAGCTCCTTCAGGGAGCCGCTGTGCACGACCTTGCCGCCGTGCTCACCCGCACCGGGGCCGATGTCGACGATCCAGTCGGCGACCTTGATGGTGTCCTCGTCGTGCTCGACGACGATGAGCGTGTTGCCCATGTCGCGCAGCCGGACCAGGGTTTCGATCAGCCGGTGGTTGTCGCGCTGGTGCAGCCCGATGGACGGCTCGTCGAGGACGTACAGCACGCCGACGAGTCCGGAGCCGATCTGGGTCGCGAGGCGGATGCGCTGGGCCTCGCCGCCGGAGAGGGTGCCGGCCGCGCGGTTCAGCGAGAGGTAGTCGAGGCCGACGTCGACCAGGAACTTCAGCCGTTCGTTGACCTCCTTGAGCACCCGCTCGGCGATCTTCTTGTCGCGGGCGTCGAGCTTCAGCTCGGCCAGGAAGTCCGCGCAGTCGCTGATCGACATCGCGGCGACCTCGGCGATGGACCTGTCCATGACCGTGACCGCGAGGACGATCGGCTTGAGGCGGGTGCCCTGGCAGGTGGGGCAGGGCACCTCGCGCATGTAACCCTCGAAGCGCTCCCGGCTGGCATCGCTCTCGGACTCGCTGTGCCGCCGTTTCACGAACGGGACGGCGCCTTCGAAGGGCGTCGTGTACACGCGCTCCCGGCCGTACCGGTTGCGGTAGCGCACCTCGATCTGGGTCTTGTGCCCGTGCAGCAGCGCCTTCCTGGCGCGCTGCGGGAGGCCCGCGAAGGGGATGTCGGTGCGGAATCCCAGGGCGTCCGCGAGGGCGGTGACGAGGCGGCCGAAGTAGTCCTTGGTATGGCCGTGCGACCAGGGGTGGATGGCACCCTCGTCGAGCGACTTGTCCTCGTCCGGGACGATCAGCTCGGGGTCGACCTCCATGCGTGTGCCGATGCCCGTGCACTCGGGGCAGGCGCCGAAGGGCGAGTTGAAGGAGAAGGAGCGCGGCTCCAGCTCCTCGAAGGACAGGTCGTCGTACGGGCAGTACAGGTGCTCCGAGTACATGCGCTCGCGCTCGGGGTCGTCCTCGGGGAGGTCGACGAAGTCGAGCACGACCATGCCGCCGGCGAGGCCGAGGGCGGTCTCCACCGAGTCGGTGAGACGGCGCTTGGCGCCCTCCTTGACCGTGAGGCGGTCGATGACCACCTCGATGGTGTGCTTCTCCTGCTTCTTCAGCGCGGGCGGGTCGGACAGCTGGATCGTCTCGCCGTCCACCCGCGCGCGGGAGTAGCCCTTGGTCTGGAGGTCCGCGAAGAGGTCGACGAACTCGCCCTTGCGCTCCCGCACCAGCGGCGACAGCACCTGGAAGCGGCTTCCCTCCGGCAGGGAGAGGACCTTGTCGACGATGGCCTGCGGCGACTGGCGCGAGATGGGGCGACGGCACTCGGGGCAGTGCGGCTTGCCGATGCGCGCGAAGAGCAGGCGCAGGTAGTCATAGACCTCGGTGATGGTGCCGACCGTCGAGCGCGGGTTGCGCGAGGTCGACTTCTGGTCGATCGAGACGGCCGGCGAGAGGCCCTCGATGAAGTCGACGTCCGGCTTGTCCATCTGGCCGAGGAACTGGCGGGCGTACGACGAGAGCGACTCGACGTAGCGGCGCTGGCCCTCGGCGAAGATCGTGTCGAAGGCCAGGGAGGACTTGCCCGACCCGGACAGGCCCGTGAAGACGATGAGCGAGTCGCGCGGGAGGTCGAGCGAGACATTCTTGAGATTGTGCTCGCGCGCGCCACGGACGATGAGACGGTCGGCCACGCCGGTCCGCACCTTTCTTGAGAGTGGTGACAGGGGCGGGGCCCCCGTGCTTTCTCAGACTAGGGGGAGCCACTGACAACGCCGGTCGGATCCCTGGGTTGGTAACAATCCCCGGCCATCCAGCATGCCCGACGCCGCACCCGACCATATAGCACGCACATTCGATTTACGGGTCCTGGCCACTACCTTCACCCGAACGTGTGGCGGGGCTATCGTCGGCCCCATGGCTGATCATGTGCGCGACCTGGCATCTGTACGTGACGCGACGGAACGACTGCTCACCGCAGCCGCGAAATTGAACAACGATTCGGTGGCCGAGCCGTCACGACTGCCGGACTGGACCCGCGGCCATGTCCTCGCCCACCTCGCCCGCAACGCGGACGCCCTCGTGAACGTCTTCGAGGGACGTCTCATGTACGTCTCCGGGGAGGCGCGTGACGCCGACATCGAGCGCGACGCCCCGCGCCCCCTCGACGTCCAGCTCTCGGACCTGCGAGAGGCCGCGGCCCGTTTCCAGGAGGCGGGGGCCGCACCCGCGGACTGGACGCGCACGGTGGAACTGCGCAACGGCGTCACCGACTCCGCCTCCAATGTGCCGTTCCGGCGGTGGGCCGAGGTCGAGCTGCACCACGTGGACCTGGGGATCGGGTACGAGCTGGAAGATCTCCCGGCGGAGTTCGTGGAGCGGGAGATCGACTTCCTCGCCGAGCGCTTCGCGGGGCACCCCGAGGTGCCGCCCACGACGATCACGAACGGCACGCGCGCGTGGAGCACGGGCGCCGAAGCGGCCGAGCCCGGCATCACGGTCACCGGCCCGGCACCGGAGCTGCTGGGGTGGCTCGCCGGCCGTCGGGACGGCGCGGGACTCGACGTCTCGGGCGGAGCCCTGCCCGCACTGCCCCCGCTCTAGTGTCAGCGGCGTCGCATAGGCTGAACTCCATGACGTACAGCGGAGCGGTGAAGGTCGGCGGCCCCGCCGATGTGCACGAGTTGCAGGACCTGATGATCACCAAGGTCGCGGTCGGCCCGATGAACAACAACGCCTATCTGCTGCGCTGCCGGGCCACGGACGAGCAGTTGCTGATCGACGCGGCGAACGACGCCCATACGTTGATCACACTGATCGGCGACGACGGCATCGCGTCGCTCGTCACGACGCACCAGCACGGCGACCACTGGCAGGCGCTCGCGGAGGTAGTGGCGGCCACCGGTGCCCGTACGTACGCGGGCCGGGACGACGCCGAGGGCATCCCCGTACCGACCGACGTACCGGTCGACGACGGGGACACGATCCGCGTGGGGCGCGTGGAACTCACCGCGCGCCACCTGGTCGGACACACGCCGGGCTCGATCGCGCTCGTCTACGACGACCCGCACGGGCATCCGCACGTCTTCACCGGGGACTGCCTCTTCCCCGGCGGCGTCGGCAATACGCGCAAGGACCCCGAGGCCTTCGCCAGCCTGATCCACGACGTGGAGACGAAGATCTTCGAGCCTCTCCCGGACGAGAGCTGGGTCTATCCGGGGCACGGCAACGACACGACCCTGGGTGCGGAGCGACCCCATCTGCCGGAGTGGCACGCGCGGGGCTGGTGAGCGGGCCGAACCCCGTTCCGGGGGCGCGCAGTTGATGAACGCGCGCCCCGTGTGAAACGAACACACACGCTGACATCGCGCACGCGCTCCCGGCGTGCGCGCGGGCGCAGTCCACTGGAGACAGCCCCGCACAGGATGACGGCTCCTGGGCGGCACGGGCCGCCGACCTGTCGATCCCCGCCCTCGGTCGGCGGCCCCGGCGTTCACAGGAGACGTTCACAAGAACGCAACACACGTTCCCACTATGCGGACAATTCCGCCTGTGACCTGGACAAATGGCACGCCTCGCTGCCACTCTCCCGCCATGCACTCTGCCCCTCACCTGCTGCGCCGCGCAGTCTCCGCCGCCACTGTCGCCCTGCTCGCCACCGCTGTCGGCTGTGCCCCGCAGCCGGAGGAGAAGAGCAGCGCCGCGTCCACCGAGTCGGCCGGGACCACCTGCGCCAAGGGCAAGTTGGCCACCGAGACCTCGGGCAAGCTGACGATCGCCACCGACGAGCCCGCGTACGAGCCGTGGTTCAAGGACGACAAGCCCGCCAACGGTGAGGGCTTCGAGTCGGCGGTCGCGTACGCCGTGGCGAAGCAGCTCGGCTACGACAAGGCGAACGTGGTCTGGCAGAGCGTGCCCTTCAACAAGGCGTTCGCGCCCGGGGAGAAGACCTTCGACTTCGACATCAACCAGGTCTCGATCAGCGCCGAGCGCAAGAAGGCCGTGGACTTCTCGTCCGGCTACTACGACGTGCGCCAGGCCGTCGTCGCGCTGAAGAACTCCAAGGCCGCGAAGGCGACGAGCATCGCGGACCTCAAGGGCCTCAAGCTGGGCGCCCAGGTCGGCACCACGAGCCTCAACTACCTCGAAGACGTGGTGAAGCCGACCCAGGAGCCGGCCGCGTACGCCAAGAACGACCAGGCCAAGGCCGCGCTGCAGAACGGCCAGGTCGACGCCATCGTCCTCGATCTGCCGACCGCCTTCTACGTCACGGCCGCCGAGGTGACCGACGCGAAGATCGTCGGGCAGTTCGAGAACCAGGGCGGTACGCCGGAGCAGTTCGGGCTCGTGCTCGACAAGGGCAGCGCGCTCACCTCGTGCGTGACGTCCGCGGTGGACGCCCTGCGCAAGGACGGCACGCTCGCCTCGATCGAGAAGCAGTGGCTGTCGGACGCCGTCGACGCACCGGTGCTCAAGTGACCGCAGTGAAGGAGGAGTCCGGGCAGGAGGACCCGGGCGACATGCCGGACCGGGGCGACGGTTACGTCCCCTCGCAGCGGCGGATCGACCGTGAGCGGTTCAAGCGCACCCGCGCTCGCCGCGCCACGTCGATCGCCGCGGTGTCCACCCTGGTCACCGGGGTCGTCCTCTACCTGATAGTCGTCAACGCGCCGGGCTGGCCGCGCACCAAGGAGACGTTCTTCAACGCGCAGTACGCGCGCGAGGCGTTCCCCAAGGTCCTCGAAGGGCTGTGGCTCAACGTACGGCTGCTGCTGATCTGCGGCGTCGCGGTGCTCGTCCTGGGCATGCTGATCGCGATCGCCCGTACGCTGCGCGGCCCGGTGTTCTTCCCGGTGCGCGCGCTGGCCGCCGCGTACACGGACTTCTTCCGCGGCCTCCCGCTGATCATCAACCTGATGATCGTCGTCCTGGGTGTCCCGGCGCTGCGGCTCCAGGGCATCACCGTGGATCCGGTCCTCCTCGGCGGTACGGCGCTGACGCTGACGTACTCGGCGTACGTCGCCGAGGTGTTCCGGGCCGGCATCGAGTCCGTGCACCCCTCGCAGCGGGCGGCGGCGCGTTCGCTCGGGCTGACCAACCGGCAGGCGCTGCGGCACGTCGTGCTGCCCCAGGCGGTACGGCGCCAGGTGCCGCCGCTGCTGAACGACCTGGTGTCGCTACAGAAGGACACCGGGCTCGTCTCGATCGGCGGCGCGGTCGACGCCGTGCGCGCGGCCGACATCATCGTGGGCCGCAGCCTCAACTACACGCCGTACATCGTCGCGGGACTGGTCTTCGTCGCGCTGACCATCCCGATGACCCGCTTCACGGACTGGGTGACGGCCCGGATGGACCGGCAGCGGGCGCAGGGAGGAACACTGTGAGCGACATCCCCAGCGGCATCCCCGAAAGCTCCTCCCCCGTGCTGCGTATGGAGTCCGTGCGCAAGACGTTCGGCGAGACGGTCGTCCTGCGGGACGTCGATCTGGAGGTCGCCTCCCACACGGTGACCGCCCTGATCGGCGCGTCCGGTTCCGGCAAGTCCACGCTGCTGCGGTGCGCGAACCTGCTGGAGGAGATCGACGACGGCGCGATCTGGCTGGACGGCGAGGAGATCACCGATCCGCGGACCGACCAGGACGCCGTGCGCCGCCGGATCGGCGTGGTCTTCCAGGCGTACAACCTCTTTCCGCACATGACCGTCCTGGAGAACATCACCCTCGCCCCGCGCCGGGTGCACGGCGTGGACCGCGCGGAGGCCGAGCAGCACGCGCGTGAGCTGCTGGAGCGGCTCGGGCTGGGCGCGAAGGCCGGCGAGTATCCGGACCGGCTGAGCGGCGGGCAGCAGCAGCGGGCCGCGATCGTCCGCGCCCTGGCCGTACGCCCCCGGCTGCTGCTCCTCGACGAGATCACCGCGGCCCTCGACCCGGAACTCGTGGGCGAGGTTCTCAGCGTCGTCCGGGACCTCAAGGGCGAGGGCATGACGATGGTCCTGGCCACCCACGAGATGGGCTTCGCCCGCGATGTCGCGGACCAGGTGTGCTTCCTGGAGGGCGGCGTCGTCCTGGAACGCGGCACAGCGGACCAGGTGTTCGGCGATCCGCAGCAGGAGCGTACGCAGCAGTTCCTGCGACGGATCGTGGAGGCGGGGCGGCTGTAGGGGCGGTCGCGTCCGCGCGTCACGCCTCCACGGTCGCCGCTTCCACCAACGCGGCGACCCGCTCCACCCCGAACACGTACCCCTGCACACCACACCCCGCGATGACACCGTCGGCGCGCAGGGAGACGTACGAGTGGTGCCGGAACGTCTCGCGCTGGTGGATGTTGGAGATGTGGACCTCCAGCACCGGCAGGCCGTCGCAGGTGTTGAGCGCGTCCAGGATCGCGACGGACGTGTGGGAGTAGGCGCCGGGGTTGATGACGATGCCGGCGTGGTTGAGGCGTGCCTCCTGGATCCAGTCGACCAACTCGCCCTCGTGGTTGGACTGACGGAAGTCCACCGTGCCGCCGTGCCCGGCCGCCGCCTTGGCGCACAGGGCCTCGACGTCGGCGAGCGTGCCGGAGCCGTAGATGTCCGGCTGGCGCTGGCCCAGGAGGTTCAGGTTGGGCCCGTTGAGGATCATGATCGGGGCGTCGGCGAGGGTGCGGGGCATTGTTCCTCCGGTCCGTTCAGGGGTGGCGGCCCGTCGAGGACCGCTGCTCAGCCCCGGTTTATCACGGTGCACTGACAGTGCGGTGGCCCGTACGCTCCCGGCATGACGACCCCCGCGTATCCGCCCAAGCCCTCCCCCGGCGACCGCATCGCCGTCATCTCGCCGGGCGCCGGACTGCCCGGGCTCTTCCCGCACCCCCATGAACTTGGGCTGGAGCGGCTGCGCAAGGAGTTCGACCTCGAACCGGTCGAGTATCCGACGACCCGGAAGATGGGTGCGACGCCCCAGGAGCGGGCCGACGACATCCACGCGGCGTTCGCCGATCCGGACGTCAAAGCGGTCATCGCGTCGATCGGCGGCGACGACCAGATCACCGTGCTGCCCTTCCTGGACCGGGAGTTGATCCGGGCGAACCCGAAGCCGTTCTTCGGGATGAGCGACAACACCTGCCTGCTGGCGTACCTGTACAACACCGGGATCGTCGGCTACCACGGCGCGACCGTGATGACGGCGCTCGGCCGTCCCGTGGCCATGGACCCGCTGACCGCCGAGTCCCTGCGGGCCGCCCTGTTCACCTCGGGCGCCTACGAACTGCGGCCCGCCGAGCGCTGGAACGACGTCAACCGAGACTGGGCCGACCCCACGACGTTCGACAGCGAGCCGGAGACCCGGCCCGGCACCGGCTGGACCTGGCAGAACGCCGACCGCGTGGTGGAGGGCCGCAGTTGGGGCGGCTGTCTGGAGATCGTCGCCTGGCTGCTGATGGCCGACCGCGAGATCTCCCACGATCTGACGGAGTACGACGGCGGAGTGCTGTTCCTGGAGACCTCCGAGGAGTTGCCGAGCGGGGAGGAGGTCTTCCGCACCCTGCGCAACATGGGCGAGCGCGGACTGCTCCAGCGCTTCTCCGCGCTGCTGATGGCCCGCGCGAAGACCTGGTCCTTCGAGCGCCCCAACAGCCCCGAGGAGGCCGCCCGTTACGCCGCCGAGCAGCGGGAGGCGGTCCGACGCGCCCTGCGCGCCTACGCTCCCGGCATGATGACCGTCTTCGACGTGGACTTCGGGCACACGGATCCGCAGATCGTCATCCCCTTTGGAGGGTCGGTACGGGTGGACGGCCCTGACCGGCGCATCACCGTGACGTACTGATCCCGGTCGGCCCCCGCACGCCCCCGTAACGCGCGGTCACCGTGGGTAGTTGACCCGGCATGCACGATGTACGCACGGTAAAGACCCCCTCCATGGTGCGGCTGGCCACGGCCTCGCTCGCGGGGACGGCCATCGAGTTCTACGACTTCTTCGTCTACGGCACCGCGGCGGCGCTGGTCCTGGGGCCCCTGTTCTTCCCGACGTTCTCGCCGCTGGCCGGGACACTGGCCGCCTTCGGGACGTTCGGGGTGGGCTTCGTCGCCCGGCCGCTGGGATCGGTGCTGTTCGGGCACATCGGGGACCGGCGCGGGCGGCGCCCGGTCCTCGTCGCCTCACTGCTGCTGACCGGTGCGTCGACGGTCGCGGTCGGCTGCGTACCGACGTACGAGTCGATCGGCATGGCCGCTCCCGTGCTCCTCCTGGTGCTGCGTTTTCTCCAGGGGCTGGGGCTCGGCGGGGAGTGGGGCGGGGCGGTCCTGCTGACCGCGGAGCACGCGCCCGCCGAACGGCGCGCCCTGTGGGCGAGCTTCCCGCAGATCGGCCCCGCGGTGGGCTTCCTGCTCGCCAACGGCGTGATGCTGGCCCTGTCGGCGTCCCTCACGGAGGCGCAGTTCGCCTCGTGGGGGTGGCGGGTGCCGTTCTGGGCGGCCGGGGTGCTCGCGGTGGCGGGGCTGTGGCTGCGTTCGTCGCTCGCGGAGAGTCCGAGTTTCCTGGAGATCGACGACCACGCGCGCGTGCCGCTCGCCGAGGTGGTGCGCGACCATTGGCGGCTGGTCCTGCTGACGGCGGGCGCGCTCGCGGTCGGCTACGCGGTGTTCTACGCGGTGACGACCTGGTCCCTCGCCTACGGGACGGAACGGCTCGGCGTCAGCCGCACCGTCATGCTGGCCTGCATCATGGCCGCGGTGGTGATCAAGGGCGCTCTGACGCCGGTGGCGGCTCTCCTGGGGGACCGTTACGGCCGCCGCCCGCTGTGCCTCACGGGCTGTGCCGTCGCCGCTCTGTGGATGTGCCCGATGGTCGCGCTGCTGTCGACCGGTGAGCCACTGCTGATGTTCTTCGGCTTCCTGGTGGCGATGATCGCGTTCGTCACGATGTTCGCGGTGATCGCCGCGTATCTCCCGGAGCTGTACGAGCCACGCGTACGGTGCACGGGCGCCGCAGTCGGCTACAACCTCGGCGGGGTTCTGGGCGGCGCGCTCACGCCGATCGTGGCGACGGCGCTCGCCGAGGACGTCGGACGGGTCCCGTGGGGCGTGGGGGTGTATCTGACCGGGATCGCGCTGTTCAGCCTGGGGTGCTTCGCACTGCTGCCGGAGACCCGGCCGGTGCCCCGCGTCGCCGCCGTACCGGCCACGGAGTGAACGGAGTGGCCTGTGGCGGTGGTCAGGGGTTGATCGCCAGCTCCAGGTAGGCCGCGAACAGCACCAGATGTACGCCTCCCTGGAGCGGCGTGGCCCGCCCGGGCACCACCGTCAGCGAACCCACCACCACGGTCAGGGCGAGCAGCACCATGTGCGTGGCGCCCAGGCCGAGGACCAGCGGCCCGGAGAGCCAGACGGACGCCAGGGCCACGGCCGGGATGGTCAGGCCGATGCTGGCCATCGCGGACCCGAGGGCGAGGTTCAGGCTGGTCTGCACCCGGTCGCGGCGCGCGGAACGCAGGGCGGCGATCGTCTCGGGAAGCAGCACGAGCAGGGCGATGATCACACCGACGACGGCATGCGGCAGGTCCGCCGCCTCCACACCGGACTCGATGGTGGGCGACACTCCCTTCGCGAGGCCGACCACACCGATCAACGCCAGGCCCAGCAGTCCCAGGCTGACCTTGGCGTCGCGGGCGGTCGGCAACTGCGCGTGGCCGTCCGCGGTGATGACCTCGCCCTGCCGGGTGATCGGCAGGAAGTAGTCGCGGTGCCGCACGGTCTGGGTCGCCACGAACAGGCCGTACAGGGTCAGTGAGGCGAGCGCGGCGAAGGTGAGCTGGGCGGTGGAGAACTCGGGGCCCGGCTTGCTGGTGGTGAACGTCGGCAGCACCAGGCTGAGCGTGGCCAGCGTCGCGACCGTCGCGAGGGCGGCGCCGGTGCCCTCCGGGTTGAAGACCGCGGTCCCGTGGCGGAGCGAGGCCGTGAGCAGGCTCAGTCCGACGATGCCGTTGCAGGTGATCATCACAGCCGCGAAGACGGTGTCCCTGGCCAGGGTGGAGCTCTTGTCCCCACCGTCGGCCATCAGCGTGACGATCAGGGCGACCTCGATGATCGTGACGGCGACGGCCAGCACGAGCGAGCCGAAAGGCTCACCGACGCGGTGCGCGATCACCTCGGCGTGATGCACGGCGGCCAGCACCGCTCCCGCGAGGACCAGCGTCACCAGCCCGACGACGACACCGGGAAGGCCGCGTCCCCACGTGAACACCAGCAGGACGACCGCGGCCACCGGCACGACGGCCGTCCACCGCGTCACGAGCGACCGCAGCCGGACGATCATTCAGCGATCGTCGCAGAGGGACCCGGGCCCCGCATGCGCACGCCGGCCCCGCGCCCGCCCCTCAGACCGGGCTCCACACCGACGAGGCATCGGGAGCGCTGCTCGGCCATTCGCCGCGCACCGCTCCCGATGTGGTTGCTCCTGCGTCCGACGCGGTCAGGCGCCGATGCTGTCCTTCGGAGCGCCTTCGCTCTCCTCCTGCGCCGCCTCGGCCGCCGCCTGCTTCTTGGAGGCGATCAGGCTGGTGATCGTGGTGACGATCAGGACCGCGCAGATCACACCGAGGGAGACCGGTATGGAGATCTCCGGGACATGGACGCCGGACTCGTGCAGCGCGTGCAGCACCAGCTTCACCCCGATGAAGCCGAGGATGACCGACAGGCCGTACGAGAGGTGGACCAGCTTCTTCAGCAGACCGCCGATGAGGAAGTACAGCTGACGCAGACCCATCAGCGCGAACGCGTTGGCGGTGAAGACGATGTACGGGTCCTGGGTCAGGCCGAAGATCGCCGGGATCGAGTCGAGGGCGAACAGAACGTCCGTGGTACCGATCGCGAGCATCACGACCAGCATCGGCGTCATGACGCGCTTGCCGTTCTGCTCGATCCACAGCTTGGTGCCGTGGTAGCGGTCGGCCACGCCGAACCGCTTCTCGGCAGCCTTGAGCAGCCTGTTCTCCTCGAACTCCTCGTCCTCGTCGTCCGTACGGGCCTCCTGGATCAGCTTCCAGGCGGTCCAGATGAGGAAGGCACCGAAGATGTAGAACACCCACGCGAAGCTCGCGAGGATCGCGGCGCCGGCGGCGATGAATATCGCGCGCAGGACGAGCGCTATGAGGACACCGACGAGGAGCACTCGCTGCTGGTACTGCGAGGGCACCGCGAACTTCGCCATGATCAGGACGAAGACGAAGAGGTTGTCGACACTCAGCGACTTCTCGGTGATGAAGCCCGCGAAGAACTCGCCACCGGCCTCACCGCCGCCGAACACGAGCAGCCCGAGGCCGAAGAACCCGGCCAGGGCGATCCAGACGACCGTCCAGATCCCGGCTTCCTTGATCGATACGTCGTGGGGCTTGCGCCCGATGAAGAAGTCCACCGCGATCAGAGCGGCGAGACCCACGATGGTCAGGACCCAAAGGGTCGGGGAAACATCCACTGCGCCTCCGGCAGTACGTAACGGCAAATTTCAGCGTCGTCGCTACCGGAGGTCTCTTCCACCCGCGACAACCCGGCTCCTTCACGCGCCCGGTGCCTGCGGGCCGACGCCCCGGGATCTGGATTGATCCGTATTGACGGGTACGCCGCAGCAGGTAGGGAGTACTCCCCTCCGTGTGGAAAACAGTACCCCAATCACCAAGGAAAGGTAAAGAGATTGGTAAAAGAAAACCAAAATGCGCAGGTCAGGAGGCTTTACCGATGCTTGGTGAAGCGCTGCGGGTGTCAGCGGTTCCATGAGCGGCGGGCCGCCGCGACCTGACTGAGCACCTGCTGGAGCACCTGGCTGCCCTGCGGCACGACCGACGGCTCGTACGTCCACGCGTGCCCGACCCAGGGGTCGGCGAGGTGGTCGTCGGGCACCGGAGTGAGTCGCAGAAGCGAACGCCAGAGGGGGTCGAGCAACGGCCCGTAGGCGGCTGCGTCCTCACGGTCGGCGACCATCATCAGGTGGACACCGACGGCCGGGCCCTCGTCCGCGAGATAGCGCAGCTGCGTCACGGCCCGGTCGTCGAAACCGTGCGGGAAGTCGTTGACGATCAACAGCTGCTGAGCGGTGTCGAGATCGGGCGGCAGCGAGTCGGCCGCGCCGGCGCGCACCGCCATCTGCACCAGGTCGACGCGCTGGGTCAGCCGGCCCAGGACGTCCGTGACACCCGCGGCCCCGGCTGCGGGCGGACCCGCGAGCACGCCGGTCCCCACGAGCGGTGCCAGAGCCTGGGCGCCCGCGCCTGCCGGGTCGATGACGTGCACGGCGAATTCGCCCGCCGGATGGACGGCCAGCAGCCGGGCCGCATGTGTCACCGCCGTGTCCATGGCGAGCCGGCGCAGTTCGTCGGAGTCGACGAGCGAGCCGTCGGGCGACTCACCGCTGTCGATCCACAGACCGCGCTCCAGGGGCAGCCGGACGAGCATCGGGATGCTCAGGTCGACGCTCTCGGGCAGCCGCAGGTCGCCCAGCCGCAGCGCCATGGGCATCTCCATCGGCACGCGGTAGCCACGCCAGACAGGGCTGTCCCAGCGTGCGTACGCCAGGGGCAGCGCGGGCTCGACGACCTCGGCCTCGGCGGTGAGCTGGGCGAGGTCGCGGTCGAGGGCGGCGCGGGCCTGGTCGACGAGTTTGGCGTGCTTGGCGCGGGCCGCTTCCCGGGCGCCGTCGCCCGGGCCGCCGAGCCGGTTGCGCGGATCGGCCAGTGCCCGGTCGATCTCCTGTTCCAGGCGTGAGTCGGCGAAGTCGACGGCACTGCGGTACGCGGCGGCGGTGCGCGCCAGGTCCTCGAACATGCCCCAGACCTGGTTGTAGAGCCGCTCGTCCATGGACCACCCGGTCGCGTCACCCGCGACGGGCCGCGACGGCTGTCCGGGCTGGACCGGGGGTGGTGCGGTCGGCGGCGCCGGTGGCGGAGCTGCCGTACGGCGGCCGGGATGGCTGTAGTTGACCGGCCCAGCGGCCTGTGCGGCTTCCCCGGCGTGGCCCGCCTGGGGCGAGGCGTCCGGTTGACCGGCCTGCGCCGGGGTGTTCTGTGGGTCCTGAGCCGCGTACGGCGACGAAGGCTGTGCGGGAGCAGGGCCGCCCCGGCCGTTCTGGACCGGGGACCCGGCCCGCTCCGGTGCGCCGGGGGTGGAGGTGTCCTGCGGCCCATGAGGCTCGTACGGCGATGAAGGCTGGGTGGCAGAAGGGCCACCCTGAACCGTGGCGCCTGTCTGTTCCGGTCCGCCCGCGGTCGGGGTGTCCTGCGGCCCCTGAGCCGCGTACGGCGACGCGGACTGCGCGGGTGCGGGGGATGCCGTCCTGCGGGTGCGGTCGCTGTCCGGCGTACGGGGTGGCGGGGGTGCCACCGAGCGGGAGTGGGCCTGGGACACCGCCTCGTCGATGGTGTCCGCGAGGCGGCGGGCCTCGGGGAGGCCCTGGTCGGTGAGGAGTTCGGCGAGGCCGCCGGAGTATCCCTGGCCGATGGCGCGGACCTTCCAGGTGTCCTGTCTGCGGTACAGCTCCAGGGCGACGACAGCCGACTCCGCCTCCAGGCCCGTGATCGTGTAGCTGGCGACCTCGGCGCCGTCGAGCCCGGTGACGGCGACGAAGGGGGCGGCCACGGCGCCGAAGCGGGCCGGGCCGCCCACGCCGGACGGCAGGGCGAGCAGCACGCTGATCCGGTGCACGGAGTCCGGCATGGCACCCAGGTCCACGGCGAGCCGGTGGTCGGCGGCCGCCTGCTTGGAGACCTCCAGGCCGGGAAGCGTGGGGGCACCGGGGTGGGCCACCCACTCGACGCCGTGGACCTTGCCCTGTTCGTCGCCGATCGTGGCCCCCGCCACGATCGGCGCACCGGCCGAGATCCGCACTTCGAGGCGGACCTGGGAGAGCGGATGGTTCTGCCCCCGGACCAGCTCGGCCGTCATCGCCTTCGTCCCCCCGTGTCGTTCTCTTGCTTCTGTGGGCTGCGCGGGCCCGGTTACAGGTGCGGCAGGATCGCCGGCATCAGGTCCTGGAAGGTACGGCCGTTGGCCGGGGTACCGAGGGCCGTCATCTGCCAGCCCGCGCCCGCGCGGTGCACCTTCGCCATGATCTGGGCCGTGTACTGGCCACCGCCGTCCAGGGTGTAGCGGGCGAGTTCGTCGCCGTTGGTCTCGTCGACCAGTCGGCAGAACGCGTTCTGCACCTCCTGGAAGGTCTGGCCCGTGAAGGAGTTCACGGTGAAGACGATCTGGTCGATGTGGACCGGCACTCGCGGCAGGTCGACGAGGATCGCCTCGTCGTCACCGCCCTGGCCGACACCGCCGACGAGGTTGTCGCCGGTGTGCCGCACCGAGCCGTCGTCGCTCACGAGGTGGCGGAAGAACACGACGTCGACGGGTTGCTTGTCGGCGAAGAGCACGGCGGAGGCGTCGAGGTCGATCTCCCGTGTGCGCGAGCCGAACAGGCCGCGCCGGGGAGCCGCCTGCCAGCCGAGGCCCATCCGCACCGCGGTCAGGGTGCCCCCGTCGCTCTTCTGCAGGTTGATGGCCTGACCCTTGGTCAGATTGACGCTGCCACTGGGCGTTCCGCCCTTGGATACGTCCACCACGCGCTGTTCCCCTCTCGAACCGATCCCCTGTTGCCGCGGGGTCCGCGGATGACCTGAACCCTACGCAGGGGCACTGACAGTGCCGAAGCCTCGGGCGCACTTTGTGTCGGTGTTGCAACACTGCGCGTACGACGCAGCTCATCGACGTCGGCCGGGGTGCCGACCGCTGCGGCGGCCGGCACCCCGTGTGCCCTGTGCGGCGGTCAGGCCAGGCCCGCCTCCTTCATCTGCCGCAGCTCCTTCTTCATCTCCGACACCTCGTCGCGCAGCCGGGCGGCGATCTCGAACTGGAGGTCGGCCGCGGCGGCACGCATGCGTGCCGTCATCTCCTCGATCTGGCCGGCGAGTTCGGCCGCGGGACGGTCGGTCGGCACCGTCTGCGCAGCCTTGCCCTTGCCGGCCTTGGCCGCCTTGCCGCCGAGCGCGGGCACCGGGGCCTTGGCGCCCTTGCCGTCCTTCGACTTGCGATAGCCCGAGCCGAGGAGTTGTTCCGTGTCGACGTCCTCGCGGGCGATCTGCGCGACGATGTCGTTGATCTTCTTGCGGAGCGGCTGCGGGTCGATGCCCCGCTCCTTGTTGTACGCGACCTGCTTCTCCCGGCGGCGGTTGGTCTCCTCGATGGCCTTCTCCATCGCCGGGGTGATCTTGTCCGCGTACATATGGACCTGGCCGGACACATTGCGCGCCGCGCGGCCGATGGTCTGGATCAGGGAGGTGCCGGAGCGCAGGAAGCCCTCCTTGTCGGCGTCGAGGATCGACACCAGGGACACCTCGGGGAGGTCGAGGCCCTCCCGGAGAAGGTTGATGCCGACCAGGACGTCGAACTCACCGGAGCGCAGTTCGCGCAGCAGCTCGACCCGGCGCAGGGTGTCGACGTCGCTGTGCAGATAGCGGACCTGGATGCCGAGTTCCAGGAAGTAGTCGGTGAGGTCCTCGGCCATCTTCTTGGTGAGCGTGGTGACCAGGACGCGCTCGTCCTTCTCGGTGCGCGTGCGGATCTCGTGCACCAGGTCGTCGATCTGACCCTCGGTGGGCTTGACGACGACCTCGGGGTCGATGAGGCCGGTGGGGCGGATGATCTGCTCGACGTAGCCGTCGCCCCGGGACAGCTCGTACTTCCCGGGGGTCGCCGACAGGTACACGGTCTGGCCGATGCGCTGCTGGAACTCCTCCCATTTCAGGGGGCGGTTGTCCAGTGCGGAGGGCAGCCGGAAGCCGTGGTCGACGAGGGTGCGCTTGCGGGACGCGTCGCCCTCGTACATGGCGCCGATCTGCGGGACCGTGTTGTGCGACTCGTCGATGACGAGCAGGAAGTCGTCCGGGAAGTAGTCGATCAGGGTGTTCGGCGGGGAGCCGGGGAGGCGGCCGTCGAAGTGCATCGAGTAGTTCTCGACCCCGGAGCAGGAGCCGATCTGGCGGAGCATCTCGAGGTCGTACGTCGTCCGCATCCTCAGGCGCTGGGCCTCCAGGAGCTTGCTCTGTTTCTCCAGTTCGGCGAGGCGTTCGCCGAGTTCCTTCTCGATGTCGTTGACGGCCCGCGCCATGCGCTCCGGTCCCGCCACGTAGTGGGTGGCCGGGAAGACGTACATGTGCTCGTCTTCGCTGATGATCTCGCCGGTGAGCGGGTGGAGGGTGGAGAGGGCCTCGATCTCGTCGCCGAACATCTCGATACGGACGGCCAGTTCCTCGTAGACCGGGAAGATCTCGATGGTGTCGCCGCGCACGCGGAACGTGCCCCGGGTGAAGGCCAGGTCGTTGCGGGTGTACTGGATGTCGACGAAGCGGCGCAGCAGCTGGTCCCGGTCGATCTCCTCGCCGACCTTGAGGGGGACCATCCGGTCCACGTACTCCTGCGGGGTACCGAGGCCGTAGATGCAGGACACGGAGGCGACCACGATGACGTCCCGCCGGGTGAGCAGCGAGTTGGTCGCGGAGTGGCGCAGGCGTTCGACCTCCTCGTTGATCGAGGAGTCCTTCTCGATGTAGGTGTCCGACTGCGGGACGTACGCCTCGGGCTGGTAGTAGTCGTAGTACGAGACGAAGTACTCGACGGCGTTGTTCGGGAGGAGTTCCCGGAACTCGTTCGCCAGCTGGGCGGCCAGGGTCTTGTTCGGCGCCATGACGAGCGTGGGGCGCTGGAGCTTCTCGATCATCCACGCGGTGGTGGCGGACTTGCCGGTGCCGGTCGCGCCGAGGAGCACGACGTCCTTCTCACCTGCTTCGATGCGCCGAGTCAGCTCGGCGATGGCCGCCGGCTGGTCGCCGCTCGGCTGATAGGGGCTGACGACCTCGAAGGGCGCCACCGTGCGTTCGATCCTGGAAACTGGCCGCATGGCATCCACCGTACGACCACCCACTGACAACGGGTCCTGATCACCGGTTCTGCGGGGTGCGGGAGCTGCGGTGTCCGTGTCGCTGGCCGGGGCGCTGCGGGGGCCGTCGGCCGGGGTGCGGGACGGCGGGGTGGGCCGGGATGCCGGGCTTGTTGTCGGCGGGGCGCCGGTCGGACTTGCCCATGATCATCAGCGGGTCGAACATCACGACGACGCCGGCCAACAGGAGGAAGGCGAGCGGGCCGATCATCAGGGGGGCGAGGAGGCTCGCGGGCGAGTCGCCGTCCGGGCTCCCGGTCGCGGTGTGGAGGTGGACCCTCAGGGCGGCCATGCCCGTGTAGTGCATGCCGCTGACGGCGAGTCCCATGACGAGGCTGGCACCCACGCTCCACAGGAAGCCACGGATCTGCCCGGCCGCCCACAGGGCGGCGGTGGCGGCCACGACGGCTATCACGACGGAGGCGGCGACGGTGAAGGTGTTGTACTCCAGCTTCCCGTTGAGGCGCATGCCGGCCATGCCCAGGTAGTGCATGGACGCGATGCCGAGGCCTGTGATGGTGCCCCCGGTGAACAGCGCGGTTCCGCTCGCGCCCCGGTAGCCGACGATGAAGATCCCGATGCCGACCATGAGGATGGCGACGCCGAGGCTGGCGAAGGTCAGCCACATGTCGTAGTTGATCGGGGTCTCCTTGACCTTGAACCCCATCATCGCGACGAAGTGCATGGTCCATATGCCGGAGCCGATCGCGGCGGAGCCGAGCGCCAGCCACCCTGGTCGCCACGACTGGGCGACCAGCATCGATCTGGTGGTGCAGCGCAGGCCCAGCGCACCGCCCAGGCAGGCCATGACGTAGGCCACCAGCGGTGTGACGAGTCCGTAGCTGAATCCGTCGACCGTGCCCTGCATGTGCGGCTGCCCTTCCGCCCTGTTGCGTCCCGTAATTCCCTGAAATGCGCCCCCGCCCCAGAACCGGCCGGCGGTCAGGGTTGTGGCAGAGAGTATGACTGCCTCCGGAAGGGTCGAACGATTTTCCGGCAAAGAAACACGGCCTTGCCCCACTTGTGCGGCAGGCGTGTGCGGACTCGGGCAACTCCGTTCAATCTGTGTCTGTGCCGCACCTCTCTTTCCGTTGTCACTCCGCTGTCACTCGCGGCACGTCCGCGCCCGCTCGGCACCCGCGCACCGGGCGTTGTCAGTGGTGGGTCGTACGGTGGGGCGCATGGACAGCGATGGGCGGGACGAGCGGCGGGACCCGGGGAACCGGCAGCAGGTCGTGTGGGCGGTTGTCGGCACCGACATCGGTCCGCTGCTGCTGGCCGCGACGCACGAGGGCTTGGTGAACGTGGTGTTCCACGCCACGGAGCCGGTGCGCGAGAAAGCTGTCGAGCGGCTCGCCTCGCGGCTGGGCGCGGAGCCCGTGGAGGCGCCCGGATCCCCGCTGCTGGCCGAGGCGACAGCCCAGTTCGAGGCGTACTTCGCGGGTAAGCGGCACGATTTCGAGCTGCCGCTCGACTGGTCCCTGATCTCCGGCTTCAACCGACAGGTGCTGCGCGAACTGGCGTCCGGTGTGCCGTACGGCGCGGTCGTCGGGTACGGCGACCTGGCCGGCCGGGTCGGTCAGCCCGGCGCGGCCCAGGCGGTGGGCGCGGCGATGGGCGCCAATCCGCTGCCCGTCGTGGTGCCGTGCCATCGGGTCGTGGAGAGCGACGGCGGCCTCGGCGGGTTCGGGGGCGGCCTGGAGACCAAGCGGAAGCTGCTCGCGCTCGAAGGGGTGTTGCCCGAGCCGCTGTTCTGAGAGAGGTTCCGCAGGGGAACGGAACGCTGGGGGAAGCAGGGGGGATCGCACCAGTGACCACATCTTCCGCCCGCACGGGCGGGGAACTGGCCGTGCTGCGGCGTCGGATCTCCGGTGTGCTGGTCGCGAGCCAGATTCTCGGCGGGCTCGGGGTGGCCACCGGCGTCGCGCTGGCCTCCGTACTGGCCCAGCGGATCAGCGGTACGGAGTCGCTGTCCGGGCTCGCGCCCACCACGATGGTCGCGGGCACCGCGGTCGCCTCCCTGCCGCTGGCGGCGCTGATGACCGCGCGCGGGCGGCGGCCCGGGCTGGTCCTGGGCTATCTCCTCGGCGCCCTGGGGGCGGGCGTCGTCGTGATCGCGTCGGTCGTCGACAGCTTTCCGCTGCTGCTGTGCGGCATGGCCGGGTTCGGCGCGGCCTCGTCGGCGAATCTGGGGGCGCGGTTCGCCGCCGCCGATCTCGCCGAGCCGGACCGGCGGGCCCGCGCGATCTCGAACGTGGTGTGGGCGACCACCATAGGGGCGGTCCTCGGGCCGAACATCGCCGCTCCTGCGGGGCGCAGTGTGTCCGGACTCGGGATACCCGAGACGGCGGGCCCCTTCCTGTGGGCGGCCGGGATCTTCCTGGTCGCGGCGGTGACGGTGGCCGTCCTGCTGCGCCCCGATCCGCTGCTCACGGCCCGGGCACTCGCCCCGGTGGAGGAGCGGTCGGCCGAGGGCCGGTCCCTGCGCGCGGGCATCGCCGCCGTCACCGCCTCGCCGCGTGCCCGGCTCGCGCTGGTGACGGTCGCCATGTGCCACACGGCCATGGTCTCGGTGATGTCGATGACCCCGGTCGCACTCGGGCACCACGGCGCGGGCATCGATCTGATCGGGCTGGTGATCAGCGGTCACATCGCGGGCATGTACGCGTTCTCGCCGCTCATGGGGCGGCTGTCCGACCGGGTCGGGCGGCTGTCCGGCATCGGTCTCGCCGTGGGGCTGCTGGCCTGCGCCGCGTTCCTCGCGGGCACGGCCGGCGGCAGTCACGGCCGCACCGCGACGGGGCTCTTCGTCCTGGGGCTGGGCTGGTCGGCCGGACTGGTCTCCGGGTCCGCCCTGCTCACGGACTCCGTGCCCGAGGCCGCGCGCGCCGCCGCCCAGGGGCTGTCCGACCTCGTCATGAACACCGCGGCGGGCCTCGGCGGGGCGGCCTCCGGGCTCGTGATGGCACAGGCGGGCTACGGGTGGCTGAATCTCGCCGCCGCCTGCCTGCTGATACCCGTGGGCGCGCTGGCGCTGTTCACACGGAACGGCCTGCGGCGGGTCCGGGGCGCGACAGCGGGCGGCTAAGGCCGGTTCGCGCCGGTCGTCGCGCGAGGGGTGGCCGGGACGCGGGAGCGGTAGCAGACTCCGCCGTGCGCACAGCCGCTGGCATCCGAAGTCACGGGGCCGAAGGGACGGCGATCACGTATGAGCGGGAACAGGGCAGTCGCGTATCTCAAGCCGGGCACCGTCGAGGTCAGGACCATCGACTACCCGACGCTTGAACTCCAGGACGGGCCGGGAGTCGCTCCCCAGAACGTCGGCAGGAAATGCCGGCACGGGGTGATTCTCAAGGTGCTCGCCAGCAACATCTGCGGAAGTGACCAGCACATGGTGCGGGGCCGTACGACCGCGCCCGAGGGGCTGGTCCTCGGACACGAGATCACCGGAGAGGTCGTCGAACGCGGGCCGGACGTCGAGTACGTCGACGTCGGGGACATCGTCTCCGTACCGTTCAACATCGCCTGCGGGCGGTGTCGCAACTGCAAGGAACGCAAGACCGGCATCTGTCTGAACGTCAACCCGGCCCGCCCGGGGGCGGCTTACGGCTATGTCGACATGGGCGGCTGGGTCGGCGGTCAGGCCGAGTACGCGATGGTGCCGTACGCGGACTTCAACCTGCTGAGGTTCCCGGACGCCGACCAGGCGCGCGAGAAGCTCCTCGACCTGACCATGCTGTCGGACATCTTCCCGACCGGCTTCCACGGCGCGGTCACCGCGGGCGCGGGTGTCGGTTCGACGGTGTACGTCGCGGGGGCCGGCCCGGTCGGCCTGGCCGCCGCCGCGTCGGCGCAGCTCCTGGGCGCCGCCGTCGTCATCGTCGGCGACCTCAACGCCGAACGCCTCGCCCAGGCACGGAGTTTCGGCTGCGAGACCGTCGACGTCTCACGCGGCGACATCGAGGGGCAGCTCGCCCAGATCCTCGGGGAGCCCGAGGTGGACGCGGCGGTCGACGCGGTCGGCTTCGAGGCCCGGGCACACGGCCCGGACGCCCCGGAGGCGCCCGCGACGGTCCTCAACTCCCTGATGGGCGTCACGCGCGCGGGAGGCGCCCTGGGCATCCCGGGGCTGTACGTCACGGACGACCCGGGCGGCATCGACGGGGACGCCAAGTCGGGCACCCTGAAGATGCGGCTCGGCCTCGGCTGGGCGAAGAGCCACGCGTTCACCACCGGACAGTGCCCGGTGATGAAGTACCACCGGGGGCTGATGCGGGCGATCCTGCACGAGCGCGTGCACATCGCCAAGGCCGTCAACGCGACCGTGATCGGCCTGGACGACGCCCCGCGCGGCTACGCCGAGTTCGACCAGGGCGCGAGCCGCAAGTACGTCCTCGATCCGCACGGGGCGCTGACCGGCGTACGACCGGTCTGATCTCCTCCTGAGGTCCGGCCCCGGTACAAGGAGAGGGGTATCCGCGCGCGGGTACCCCTCTCCTGCCCTACGCGTAGTGCCGCGCCTCGAAGACGTTGCCGTCGGGGTCGCGGAAGTAGAAGCTGCGCCTCGCCAGGCCCCGGGCGCCGTAGGAGTCGTACGAGATCTCCGAGACGGGTACGTCCCGTTCCTCCAGGCGGGTGCGCAGGGCGTCGAAGGTGTCCGCGGGCAGGGACAGGCACACGTGGTTGACGGGGTGGCCCGCGCTGTCGGCGGACCCGGGGAGCATGTTCATGCGCTCCGCCAGGGAGAGGGGCGCGAGGTCGAAGATGGTCTCCTCGTTGAGGCGTACGGAGGGGAAGGACACCGTCCCCGCGGCGAATTCGGTGATCCTCAGGGGCTCCATGCCGACCGCCTTCTCGTAGAAGTCGGCGGCGGCGATCGGATCACGTACCCAGAGGACCACATGGTCGAGACGTGTTGAGTTGTCCGTCATGAACCCCAGGCTGGTGGCGTCTGCCACAGGCCGCAAGGGTTTGACCACGCGCGCCGCCCGCCAGAGATGAGGGAAGACCGAACGACAGGAAGCAGGCGCGTGATGCTGGTGGTGTCCGAAGAAGTGCGGGAAGCGGTCGACGCGCGTCGACCCGTGGTGGCCCTGGAGTCCACGATCATCGCCCACGGGCTGCCGCGCCCGCGCAATCTTCAGGTGGCGCTGGAACTGGAGGACGTCGTACGGCAGGAGGGCGCCGTACCGGCCACGATCGCCGTGCTGGACGGGCGCCCCCATGTCGGCCTGGACAAACAGCAGCTGGAGCGGGTCGCGAACGAGGACGGCATCCGCAAGCTGGGTCACCGCGATCTGCCGCTCGCGGTGGCCGCCGGGGCGAGCGGGGCGACCACGGTGTCGGCGACCGCGCTGCTGGCCGCACGCGCGGGCGTACGGGTGTTCGCCACGGGTGGGCTCGGCGGGGTGCACCGTGAGTGGACGGTGACCCAGGACGAGTCGGCCGACCTGGGGCTGCTGGCGCGCACCAGGATCACCGTCGTCTGTGCGGGCGTGAAGTCGATCCTGGATGTGCCGGCCACCTTGCAGCGGCTGGAGACCCTCGGGGTCGCCGTGGCCGGTTTCGGCACCGGCAACTTTCCCGGCTTCTACCTGTCCGACTCCGGGCACCCGGTGGACTGGACGCTCGACACGCCGGAGCAGGTCGCGGACGTGATGCGGGCCCAGGACGCCCTCGATTCCCCGGAGTCGGCGTTCATCGTCGCCAATCCGGTGCCCGCGGAGGAGCAACTGGATCCGGAGCTCCACGCGCGCGTGCTGGCGGACGCGCTGCACGCGCTCGAAGAACAGGGTGTGAGCGGGCAGGCCGTGACGCCGTTCCTGCTCGACTACCTGGTGCGGCACACCGACGGCGCCTCGCTGAGCGCCAACCTGGCAGCGGTTCGCGGCAACGTACGGCTCGCGGGGCGGATCGCGGCGGCCTGGGCCGGGGCGTGACGGAGCCGGGCGGGGCGCTGCTCGTCGCCGGGGACGTCATCACGGACATCGTCGCCCGGCACCATGGTCCGCTCGCGCCGCGTACCGACACGACCGCCGCGATCCGGACCCTGCCGGGCGGTGCGGGCGCCAACGTGGCCTGCTGGGCGGCCCATTGGGGGCGCTCCGAGGTACGGCTGATCGGACGGGTGGGTACGGACGCGGCCGAGTGGCACGAGCGCGAACTGACGGCCTGCGGAGTACGGCCCCACCTCGTCGTCGATCCCGAGGCGCCGACCGGGACGGTGATCTGCCTGGTGGACACCGGCGCGGCGGCCGAGCGCACCCTCCTGACCCAGAGCGGTGCCTCGCTGCGGCTGAACCCCGACGACTGGTCGGACACGCTGCTCGACGGTGTCGCGCGGCTGCATCTCTCGGGCTATCTCCTGTTCTCGGCGCCGAGCCGGGCGTTCGTGGCGGTGGCCCTGGAGTCGGCACGCGCGCGTGGCGTACCGGTGAGCCTGGATCCGGCCTCGGCGGGGTTCCTCGTCGAACTGGGTGTCGACCGCTTCCTGGATCTGGTGTCCGGGGTGGACGTGCTGCTGCCGAGCCGTGACGAGGCCTGTCTGCTCACCGGGTTGCCGGACCCGGCGGACGCGGCGGCCAAGCTGAGCCGCCACGTCCCGCTGGTGGTCGCCAAGCGGGGTGCCGAGGGCGCGATCGTGGCCCGCGCGGGGACCGTGCACGCCCGTGTCCCGGCCCTGCCCGCGACACCCCGGGACACGACGGGCGCCGGCGACGCCTTCACCGGCGCGTTCCTCGCCGCCCTGCTGACGGGCGCCGAACCCGCCGACGCCGCGGCGGAGGGGTGCCGGGCGGGCGCGCGGGCGGTGGAACGGGTGGGCGGGAGGCCGCCGGTCGCCGGTTGAAGGGGCCGACGGGTCACAGGCCGAAGAGGTGATGGCTACCCCTTGCGCCCCCACGCCGAGATCATCGGCGCCGTCGCCAGGTCCATCCCGCCCGCGGCGACGTTGGCCAGGTGGCGGTCGATGTCCTCGTCCGTGGCGTGGCCCCCGGCGACGAGCCGCTCCCGGATCTGACGGATCGTCGCGGATTCCAGCGCGGCGCAGGCGGGCGAGGTGACCGGGAAGTACGCGTCGGCCTGGACTTTGCGCAGACCCGCCTCGCGCAGCAGCCGCGGGAGTTTACGGCCGTACGCCAGATCGGCGCCGCTGTCCGCGAGCAGTTGGCGGAAGCTGTGCCGCAGCCGGTTGGCGAGCTGCTGCTCGGGGCCGTGCTCGTCGGGGCAGAGCAGGGGCTGCAGAGCGGGATCGGCGTCCTCGACGAGCAGGCGTCCGCCGGGACGCAGCGACTTGATCATCGAGCGCAACGCCCGTTCCCGGTCCGGCACATGGACGAGGACGAGCCGGGCGTGCACGAGGTCGAAGCCCTCCCCCGGCGGCTCGTCGGCGCCGACGTCGTGGACGCGTACGTCGACCGGCGGGCGGGCTGCCGGGGCGACCCAGGTGGTGTCGAGGTCGGTCGCGAGGACCTTTCCGGTCGGGCCGACCTTCTTGGCCAGCCAGGAGACCACGGAGGTGCCCCCGACGCCGACCTCCCAGCAACGCCAGCCGGCTCCGACGCCGAACCCTTCGAAGTGCCGGAAGGTCGTGGGATCGAAGAGGGCGGCGAAAGCGTCGAAGCGTTGTCCTGCCTCGGTCTGCCGGTTGTCGAGGAGATACCCGTCGGTTCGCGTCATGCCGAGATCATCCCAGTCATCCGCTTTGTTCGGCCGGGTCGACGCTCCCGCATCAGTCAAAGCGGAGCGGAACCTTCCGTTCCCCCAGGCCCCTCCGGCGTTCGCGAAGGGCTGGCAAACTGGCGAGCCAGGCGCATGGTGCGGACAGTACGGCGCAAGGAGAACCAGATGTCCATGGCAGGGAATCTGCGGAAGGTCACGAGCCTCGGCAGGGTCGGCGGCCTCCGCAGAGTGGCACGGCTGGCACGGCGGCGCCCGCGTGTCGACCTCAGTCACCACGCCCGGTCACCGCTGGGCTCCGCGGTCGTGAACTGCGTGGCCTACGAGGACGGCGTCCGGATCCCGGCCGGCCGGGACCTGGTCGACGCCGTGCGACGGGTCCGCAAGAGCGACGAGGGCTTCGTCTGGCTCGGCCTCCACGAGCCGACGGACCAGGAGTTCGCGGGCATCGCCCAGCTCTTCGACCTGCACCCGCTCGCGGTCGAGGACGCGGTCGACGCCCACCAGCGCCCGAAACTGGAGCGGTACGGCGAAACGCTGTTCGCGGTGTTCAAGACGGTCTGCTACGTCGAGCACACCGAACTCACGGCGACGAGCGAGGTGGTGAACACCGGCGAGATCATGGTCTTCGTCGGCCAGGACTTCGTGATCACGGTACGACATGGCCGGCACGGTTCACTGGGCCCGCTGCGCGAGGGTCTGGAGGCCGATCCGCAGCAGCTCGCCAAAGGCCCGGCCGCCGTGCTGCACGCGATCGCGGACCATGTGGTCGACGACTACCTCCAGGTCACGGACGCGGTGCAGGCGGACATCGATCAGGTCGAGACGGATGTGTTCGCGACGAACGGCGCGCGGGCCGACCCGGGCCGGATCTATCAGCTCAAGCGTGAACTCCTGGAGCTGAAGCGGGCCGTGGCTCCGCTGAACCGCCCGTTGCAGGAGCTGGCGACGCGGCCGATACGGGTGATCGACCCGGAGATACAGGCCTACTTCCGGGACGTCTCCGACCATCAGCTGCGGGCGACGGAGCAGATCGCGGCGTTCGACGAGCTGCTCAACTCGATTCTCCAGGCGCACCTCGCGCAGGTCACGGTCGCGCAGAACGAGGACATGCGCAGGATCACCGCGTGGGCGGCGATGATCGCCGTACCGACGATGGTCTGCGGTGTCTACGGCATGAACTTCGATCACATGCCGGAGCTGCGCTGGCAGTTCGGCTATCCGCTGGTGATCGGCCTGATATCCGTCGTCTGTCTGGTGCTGTACCGGAGCTTCCGGCGCAACGGCTGGCTCTGACACGGCCGGGCCCGTCACACACGCTCGCCCGGCGCGGGCGGCCGGGCGAGCGTGTGTGACGGGGCGCTGGGATCAGCGCATCGTGGTCCGGGCGTAGACGCTCTCGGCCCAGGACGCGATCTGGTCGTCCGTGAGGTGCTGGGCCAGATCGGCCTCGCTGATCATGCCGACCAGACGCTTGTTCTCGATCACCGGAAGCCGGCGGATCTGGTGGTCCTTCATCTCTTCGAGAACCTCGCTGACATCGGCGCCCGCCTCGATCCAGCGCGGGGTGCCCTGGGCCATCTCGCCCGCGGTGACCTTCGCCGGATCGTGGCCCATGGCCACACAGCCGACGACGATGTCGCGGTCCGTGAGGATGCCGCAGAGGCGTTCGTTCTCGTCGCTGATGGGTAGGGCGCCCACGTTGAGGTCGCGCATCAGCTGGGCGGCCCGGTCAAGGCTCTCGTGGGCGGGGATCCACTGGGCGCCGCGGTGCATGATGTCTCCGGCGGTGGTCATGAAGTACCTCCCGGTGCCGGACGGCCGGCGCGGCACGGAGGGCACCGCTAGTCCCGGCGCCCTACATTCTCGCCGCGCTCCCGGGGATGCGCACCCGGAAGTCCGCGGCTTTTCGGGTGCGGTGTCCGGGGCCGGTCCGGGCCGCGGGGCCGGGTCAGCCGTTCCACGCCGGGTGCCGCGGGTCGTCCGCGCGCACCAGGACGTCGGCCGTGGCGGCGGGGTCCGTCTCGTTCTCGTAGCGCGCGAAGGCGGGGAGGGTCCAGTGCTCGGCCTCGGGGGTACGGCGGCGCAGGGCCGCCGGGGAGAGGAGGACGTGGACGGTCAGGTCGAACGGGAACCAGTGGCGCAGCAGGAGGGGGCCGTGCAGCAACAGGATGCCGCCGGGCGGGAGTCGGACGTAGGGGCTGCGGGTGGAGCGGTCGGTGAGCGGGTCGCGGAGGTCGGGCAGGACACGGCCGTCGCCGCCGGGTTCGAGGGGGCCGAAGACCTCGCGCCAGAGGGCGCCGGTGTCGAACCAGCCGTCGTAGTAGGCCTCCACGTCCTCGTGGCCGTACTCCAGCCTGAGGGAGGCTGGGCGCAGAAAACCGGCGGTGCCGATGGCGAGCGAGGGCCGGCCGCGTACGCGCAGTGCCTCGGCCACGCGTTCGGCGAGGTCTCCCGGGCGGGCCGCCGGGGCTCCGTCGAAGGCGATACGCGGCCAGGGGCTGCCGTCGTCCGGCTTCATGTCGAGCACGCGTTCGGCGAGGAGGTCGCCGAGCCGGTCCCAGGTGATCGGTTCCAGTCGCACACGGCCCATGATGCCGGGTGGCCGCAGGTGGTCAGGAACGGAGCTGGTGAGAACAGGCGGGGGAAGCAGGGCCGGTGCGGGGATTCCTGGTCGCCGGCGGGAATCAAGCAGCTATGACCAGCCGCACAACTCCCCCGGTCCACCCCGGACTTCTCGTCGTGCAGCCGCTCAGGCGGCGGCACTGTGCCGAGTGCCGGCAAGGGCCGTTGGCGTTGCTCGTGCTGGAGGAGGGGACACCTCGGTGTCTCGACTGCGCCGACCTCGGGCATCTGGTGTTCCTGCCGAGGGGCGACACCGCGTTGACGCGCAGGTCGCGGGAGGAGAGCGGGCTGTCGGCGGTGGTCGTGCGGTTCAACCGGCGGCAGGGGCGGTACGAGCGGCAGGGCGTCCTGGTCGAGGAGGCCGGGCTTGCCCGGGCCGAGGAGCGGTGTCTGGCGGACGCCGAGGCGCGGCGCCGGCGCCGGGTGCGGGACGCGCGGCGGCGGGACGCGGAGGATCTGCGGTTCACGGAGGCGTTCGCGCGGGAGATCCGCCGGCTGCTTCCCGGGTGCCCGGCGGACCGGGCGGAGGCGATCGCCGCGCACGCCTCGGCGCGGGGCAGTGGGCGGGTGGGGCGGAGCGCGGCGGGGCGTGCGCTGTCCGAGGGGGCGGTGGTCTCGGCGGTCGTGGCGTCCGTACGGCATGTGGACACGGCGTACGACCAGTTGCTGATGAGCGGGGTCGCGCGGCACGAGGCTCGGCGGCGGATCGCCGGTGCCGTGGAGGCGAGGCTTCGGGAATGGGGGACGGAGTCGGATGGGACGACCGGTGCGGACACGAGAGAGGGCCGGGTCGAGTCCGCCTGAGCGCGGACACCCTGACCTGCTCGCGCCCGGTTTCGGAACCGCTCCTGGACGCCCGCGTACGGCGTCGCGTCGTTCAGCCATGGGCGTTGTCAGTGGCAGGGGGTTCACTGGAGGTAACGGATGGGGATCGACCTGGGAGTCGGCATGATCGATGGGGCGTACTTCGTACTGGTGGTGCTGGGTGTGCTCGGTACCGGGCTGGTGGCCGGGGTCTTCTGCGGGTTCTCGACGTTCGTGATGAGAGGGCTCGCCGCGCTGCCGCCCGCGCAGGGGGTCGCGGCGATGCGGGCGATCAACGTCACCGCGCTCAACCCGCCCTTCATGCTCGTGTTCATCGGCACGGCCGCCCTGTGTCTGGTGATCGTCGTGGTCACGTTCGTGGTGTGGCCGGACGAGGGCGCGGTGGAGCTGCTGGTGGGCAGCGCGCTGTATCTGCTCGGCTCGTTCGGGCTGACCATGGGCGCGAACGTGCCGCGCAACAACGCGCTGCTGAAGCTGGAGCCGGACACGGCGGAGGCCACCGCGTACTGGCCCGTGTACGTGCGCGAGTGGACCCTGTGGAACCACATACGCACGGTCGCCTCGGGGGCCGCCTCGGTGCTGTACGTCCTGGCCGTCGCCTGAGCCGGCGTACCGCTCGGCACAGGTGCCCGATGAGTCGTATCGTGGCCGAAAGAACGCGCCGCCCGATGACGCACGGCCCCGTCACGTGTACGCAGGGAAGACGGCAAGGACACGGCCATGGGCGATCCCAGGGGTTTTCTCACCACAGCACGCCAGGACTGGCCCCGCAGGCCCGTCGAGGAACGGGTCCGTGACTGGGACGAGGTGTACGTCCCGGGCGCGCTGCTGCCCATCATCAGCAGACAGGCCGATCGCTGCATGGACTGCGGCATCCCGTTCTGCCACGAGGCCTGTCCGCTGGGGAACCTGATCCCCGAGTGGAACGACCTGGTCTCCCGGGAGGACTGGCGTGCGGCGAGCGACCGGCTGCACGCCACGAACAACTTCCCCGAGTTCACGGGGAGGTTGTGCCCCGCGCCGTGCGAGGCGGGCTGTGTGCTGGCGATCAACCAGCCCGCGGTGACCATCAAGAACGTCGAGGTGGCCATCGCCGACCGGGCCTGGTCCGAGGGCTTCGCGCCGCCGAGCCCGCCGGACCGGCTGTCCGGGCGTACGGTCGCGGTGATCGGGTCGGGGCCCACCGGGCTCGCCGCCGCCCAGCAGCTGACCCGGGCCGGGCACACCGTCGCCGTGTACGAGAAGGACGACCGGCTCGGCGGACTGATGCGGTACGGCATCCCCGAGTTCAAGATGGAGAAGCACCATCTGGAGCGCCGCGTCGAGCAGATGCGCGCCGAGGGAACCAAGTTCCGTACGTCGACCGCCGTCGGGCGGGATGTCGGGGCCGCCGAGCTGCGGGCGCGCTACGACGCCGTGGTACTGGCCGTCGGGGCCACGGCGTGGCGTGAACTGCCGCTGCCCGGGCGGGAGTTGGTCGGCGTGCATCAGGCGATGGAGTATCTGCCGCTGGCCAACCGGGTGTGCCTGGGGGATCTGGATGCGTCCCCGATGTCCGCCGCCGGGAAGCATGTCGTCATCGTCGGCGGCGGGGACACTGGGGCAGACTGTCTGGGCACCGCGGTGCGTGAAGGGGCCGCCTCCGTCACCCAGTTGGACATCTACGCCCAGCCCGGAGAGGAGCGCGACGAGGACTACGACCCGTGGCCGACGTATCCGAAGGTCTACCGGTTGTCGGCCGCGCACGAGGAGGCCCGCGATCTGGAGTCGGCGCCCGCGGCCGACGCCGACGCGCGGCTCTTCGCGGCGTCCACGCTCCGCTTCACGGGCGACGCGGACGGGCACGTACGGGAGTTGCACCTGGTGGAGGTGGACGCGGAGCGCCGGCCGCTGCCCGGGTCCGGGCGGACGCTCCCCGCCGACCTCGTGCTGCTCGCCCTCGGCTTCTCCGGCCCGGACCGGGAGGACGGCCTGGTCGAGCAGCTCGGGCTGGCCCTCGACCCGCGCGGCACGATCGCCCGGGACGCGGACTTCGCGACGAACGTGCCGGGTGTGTTCGCGGCCGGGGACGCGGCCCGTGGGCAGTCGCTGATCGTGTGGGCGATCGCGGAGGGGCGGGCGGTGGCGGCGGCCGTGGACCGCCGCCTGACGGGCTCCACACGGCTGCCGGCGCCCATAGGGCCGTCCGACAGGCCGATGACCGTGTGACCGCCTCCAGCGCCGCCTGAGGCCGGTCAGCGCTCGTCCGTGCCCGCCACCTTGCGGGTCGCCAGGGCCACCCGGTTCCAGGTGTTGATCGTGAGGATCAGGGACAGGACCTGGGCCAGTTCCCGCTCGTCGAAGTGGGCGGCGGCCTCGGTGTAGACATCGTCCGGGACGCCCGCGTCGGCGATCAGGGTGACCGCCTCGGTGAGGGCCAGTGCCGCCTGTTCCCTCGGGGTGTAGAAGTTGCGGGCCTCGCGCCACACCGCGACCAGGTGCAGCCGGTCCTCGCTCTCGCCCGCCCTGCGCGCGTCGTTCGTGTGCATGTGGAGGCAGTACGCGCAGTGGTTGAGGTGCGAGGCGCGGATCTGGATCAGCTCGACCAGCGCCGGGTCGAGGCCCTCGCGGGCCGCCGCGTCGAAGCCGACGAGGGCGCGGAAGACCTTGGGGGCCGTCTTCGCGAGGTTCAGCCGGGGCGCTCTGTCCGTCTCCGTGAGGTGGGCGGTCGTGGGGTTCGCGGTGCTCGTGTTCGTCGTCATGAGTACGAATCTACGAGCCGGAAAGACCGGCTGTAGGGTGCATTTCCATGGCAGAAACATGGGTCAATTCCGCCGAGCGGATCGGGGCGGACCTGCATCTGGAACTGGACCTGTCGGGGCCCGGCGGGCGGCGGGCGGCGCTGATCCGGGCCCTGCGGGACGCCGTCCGGAGCGGCCGGCTGGCGCCCGGCACCCTGTTGCCGCCGTACCGTTCCCTCGCCGCCGATCTCGGCGTTGCCCGCAACACGGTGGCCGACGCGTACGCCGAACTCGTCGCCGAGGGCTGGCTCACCGCCCGCCAGGGCTCCGGAACCCGGGTCGCGGAACGCGCCGAACCGACAAAAGCGGCCTCCCGTGTCCCCGTAAAGGCACCCCCACGCGCGCGGGGGCCACGGCACGACCTGCGCCAGGGCAAGCCGGACGCGTCGGAGTTCCCGCGTTCCGCCTGGCTGGCCTCCTACCGTCGGGCGCTCCAGCAGGCGCCCAACGAGGCGTTCGGGCCCGGGGACCCGGCCGGCCGCGTCGAACTGCGGGAGGCGCTCGCGGAGTACCTGGCACGCGGGCGTGGCGTCCGTACCGAGCCCGCGCGGATCGTCGTCTGCTCGGGCTTCGCACACGCCCTGCGGCTCCTCTTCGGCGGCACGAGCGGCAGCGGGGGCGCGGACGCCGTCCTGCGCGGGCCGCTGGCCGTGGAGGCGTACGGACTCGGCTTCCACCGGGAACTGCTGGCCGCCGCCGGGGTACGGACCGTGCCGCTGCCCCTCGACGAGGACGGCGCACAGGTCGGCCTGCTCGACCGGGAACGGGCCGTACTGCTCACACCCGCACACCAGTTCCCGACCGGCGGCCCGCTGCACCCCGAACGTCGGGCGGCCGTGATCGACTGGGCACGCGCGCGTGGCGGGCTGATTCTGGAGGACGACTACGACGGGGAGTTCCGCTACGACCGCCAGCCCGTGGGCGCCCTGCAAGGACTGGACCCGGAGCGGGTGATCCACCTCGGCTCGGTCAGCAAGAGCCTCTCCCCCGCACTGCGGCTGGGCTGGATGGTGCTTCCGGAGCGGTACGTGGCGCCCGTGCTCGCGGTGAAGGGCGAGCGCGAGGGGTGGGCGAGCGCCCTCGATCAGCTGGCGCTCGCGGACTTCCTCGGGTCCGGGTCGTACGACCGTCATGTGCGGCGGATGCGGCAGCGGTACCGGCGCCGCCGTGACCGGCTCGTCGCCGCGCTCGCCGCACACGCGCCGCAGGTCGAGGTCACCGGGGTCGCGGCCGGACTGCACGCGGTGCTGCGGCTGCCGCCCGGGACGGAGCGGTCGGCGGTGAAGGCGGCGGCCTGGCGCGGAATCGCCCTCGACGGACTCGCGGAGTTCCGGCATCCGGAATTCCGCGGGCTGGAAAGGGACCCGGAAGGGGGCCGGGACCCGATCGCGCCCGACGGGCTCGTCGTGGGGTACGCGGCACCCTCGGAGGGTGCCTACGGGGCGGCCCTGGAGGCGCTCTGCCAGGCACTTCCCCCGGGCTGAGCGCGAGTTGAGCGACCCCCGACAACGCGAGCGGCCAGCACTTGGTTGCTCTGGGTGACCTTATTCACGACGGCCGGAAAACGGCTTCCAGCAGACGTGGAATACAGCCGCCGGTGGGATCATTGACGCAGGAGACAGGCCCCACGGGCCTGCCACCAAAATCCTTCGTTCCGTCGTCAGGCGCAGGGCCAACCCTACGCGTCCCCCCTGTTGGCGGTCGGTCCTGGAGGGTGTTCTATGACGACGCTCGATGAACGTCACGGAGAAGGCGCGCGCGACGGGGACGACCCCCGCGGCGGGGCGGTCCTGAACGCGGTCGGGGCACACAGCCTGCTCGACCCGGTCGGGACGCACGGCAGGGAAGCCGTCCCCCTGGACCAGCCCTCCGCCGCACTCCCCCTGCTTGCCGGTTCCAAGGCGGCCAACCTCGCCCGCGCGGCCCGTGCCGGACTGCCGGTACTGCCCGGATTCGTCATACCGCACCCCGCGTCCGTCCCCGAGGCCCACGGCCCGGCCGACGCCCTGACCGGCGACCTGTCCGCGCTGCGCCACGCCTGGGACGCGCTCTCCGACGGCGGTGAGCGTCCGCTCGTCGTCCGGTCCTCCTCACCGCAGGAGGACACGGACGAGTCGTCCCTGGCGGGCCAGTTCGCCTCCGTGCTCGATGTCCGCGGCTGGGCCGGTTTCCTCGCGGCGGTACGGACCGTGCTCGACTCCGCGCACCGGCCCGGCGAGCCCCCCGCACCGATGGCGGTGCTGGTCCAGCCGATGCTCACCGCGCGTGTGGGAGGCGTGATGTTCGGCGCCGACCCCGTCGAGGGGCGCGCCGACCGGATGCTGGTGAGCGCGGTGCGCGGCGGCCCCGACAGCCTGGTCAGCGGGGAGCAGGCCGGCACCAACTACTGGCTGAGCCCCCGTGGCCGCATGCTGCGCACGGAACCGGCGGACGCCGAGCCGCTCCTCGGCACCTTCGAACTGCGCCGGCTGGCCCGCCTCGCGCAGCAGGCCCGCAAGGTCTTCGACGGGCCGCAGGACATCGAGTTCGGGTTCGACGACCACGGCCGGCTGTGGCTGTTCCAGAGCCGCCCCATCACCGCAATGGCCGTCCGCCCCTCGCGCGGGGCCCGGCTGCTGGGCCCCGGCCCGGTCGCGGAGACCCTGCCCGACCAGCTGGAGCCGCTGGAGGAGGACCTGTGGGTGGCCCCGATGGCCCGCGGGCTCGCCGCCGCGCTCGACATCGGGGGCACCGCACCCCGGCGCCGGCTGCGTGCCGTGCCGGTGGTCACCGCGGTCGGCGGACGGGCCGCCGCGGATCTGGAGCTGCTCGGCGCCGTTCCGCCCCGGCACCGCTGGCTCGCGCTGCTCAACCCGGCGCCGGGCGGGCGCCGCCTCGCCGCCGCCTGGCGGACGGGACGGCTGGCCTCGGCGCTGCCCGGGCTCGCCGTCGACCTGGTGGCGGACGTCGACCGCCGGCTGGCCGAGACCCCGCCACCCGCCGAGATCCCGGCGACCGGACTGGCGTCCACCCTGCGCTGGACACGTACGACGCTGGTCGCGCTGCACGCCCAGGAGGCGCTGGCCGGTGCGCTGCTGCACGAGAAGCCGGGCGGCAGGGCGGGCGGCAGCAGCCGTACGGCAGCCGGTGCCGCCCTGTCCGCGCTCGCGGACGCCCGCGCCCAGGGGCTGCCCGACGAGCACGTCGTGACCGCCGAGCCGGTGGTCCTGGCCCTGACGGCACCGAGCCTGCGCGGACGGATCCGGCTTCCGTCGGCGCCGCAGGCGTCGGCACAGGAGGGCGGCCCCGACGGCACCCCGCGCGCGGGACACCGTCCCGACGCGGACGGGCACCCGCGTTCGGCGACCGTCACCGTCATCCGCCCGTTCCGGCACCCCGCCGAAAAGCCGGTCGCCGTCGCGCCCGTGCTCCCGCCTCGTGAGGCGCTCCGGCTGCGGGTCCGGTGGGTGCAGGAATTGCAGGTGCGGCTCGTACGGGAGGGGGCGCGCAGGCTCGTCGTACGCGGAGGGCTGGACGACGGCGCACGGGTCGGGCTGCTGCGGTGGCCGGAGTTCATGACCGCGTTGGAGGGCGGACCCCTGCCCGAGGACGTGCGGAAGAGGCAGCCGCAGCCCGTGTCCGCCCCGCTGCCGGACTCCTTCCGGGTCGCCGAGGACGGGACGGTGATCGCCGAGCGGAGCACCGACGCCTCCGGAGACGGCGGCCGGGGTGTGTCCGGCGGGCGGGCCGCCGGGACCGTCTGGGACGGCACCGGGACCCCGCCGGCGGACGCGGTGCTCGTCGTCCGCACCCTCGATCCCGCCCTCGCCCCGCTGCTGCCTGGGCTCACCGGGCTGGTCGCGCAGACCGGCAGCCCGCTGTCCCATCTGGCCGTGCTGGCACGCGAGTTCGGGCTGCCCGCAGTCGTCGGTGCGGCGGACGCCGTGAGCCGTTTCGTACCGGGCACGCGCCTCACGGTCGACGGCACCACGGGCGAGGTGCGTACCGGGGACGAGATCGGGACGGAGGACGGACGATGAGGCGAATCGCCTATGTGTTCGCATGGCTGGCCGCCGCCGGGGCGGGCACCTACGTCGTCATCTACCTCTACCGCTGGCAGTGGCAGCGGGCCGTCCTGTGCGGAGTGCTGCTGCTCGTCGTCGAGGTGATGCTGCTCGGGATCATGCTGATCGGGCGGCTCTCCCGGATCGAGGAGCAGATGCGCGAGACCCAGGAACAGGTACGGGAGTCCGGCCGGAGACAGCAGGACGTGCTGGCCCGACTGCGGGAGTCGCCGGCGCGGCAGGGAGCCGGACGCTTCCGCTGGCTGGACGAGCCCGCCGAACGCACCTACGTCTTCGTGCCGGTGCTCATGGTCACCGGTGTGCTGCTGTCCGGGCTCGCCTGGCTGGTGCAGCGGGTCGCGTCGGTCACCGCCAAGCCCGCCGAGCGGCGGCTCGCCGGACGGCTGGCCGTGCTGGCCGCGCCCGATCCGGCGGCCGACGCCGATCTGGAGGACCTGCCCCCGGCGGGCGGCCGGCGTTCACCGGGCCAGGTCGCGCGGACGACGGCCGTCGGGGTCGTCGGGGTCGCACTGCTCGGGGCGCTGGTCGTCGGGCTCGCTGACCTCACCCAGACCCGTGAGCAGAAGGCGGACGCCGACAGCCGGGCGACCTCCGTCCTCGTCCAGGTCGACCTGCGCGGCAGCGGCAAGGTCATCTCAGAGGAGCGGCGTGCCCTCGCCGCGCACCAGGTCTGGGAACAGTGCCGGGACTCCACCTCCGTGCCGCTCAACCGCGCGACCCTCGGCGATCTCGGTGACGGGGTGTTCGCCGGTGTGGTCCGGCCGGCGCTCGCAGAACACGACCTGATGCGGCTGCGCGGCTGCCTGGAGGACGCCGCCCTCGACCGCGCGCACCTCACGGTCGTCGGTATCGGGGATGTGGACAGGGACGGCGACTAGGGGCATCACAATCAGGGTAAAAAGGATATATACCCAGAAAGGAGTCGTACGTCACGTAAAGGCTCCGCTGTCAGCGGCCCGGGTTACGATGCAAAGCGCTCTCGTCCCCTGAAACGAACGTACGAACGCGCCCCCGCCTCCAACCTCCCCGGGTCACCATGGCTGCCATCACCGCTCCCCCGCCCGTACTACCGCTGCGTAGCTACCCTGCGGTCCGCCGCATCCTGCGGATCCTCGGCAGAATCGCCATCGGCTACCTCGCCCTGTGGGCCACCGGCGCGCTCGGCATCCTGGCCGTGTCGCACTGGATCGGCGAGGAGACACCGGCACAGCCGGGGACCAGTACGGTCCAGGGCGTCCACCACTTCGAACGCGTGGACTCCCAGGGGCGGTTGTGGCGCGGCGCCGCGCCCTCGCCGGCCGGTTACCGCGCCCTGGCGGGCCTCGGCATCACCACCGTCGTCGATCTGCGCGCCGAGGACCTGAGCGCGGCCCAGCTCGCCGAACCGGCCAAGGCCGGGCTGAACGTCGTACACCTGCCGATCCGTGACGGGCAGACGCCCACGGAGCAGCAGGTGCAGCGCTTCCTCGACGTCGTCGCCTCGTCGTCCGGGCCGGTGTTCGTGCACTGCGGTGCCGGTGTCGGCCGTACGGGGACGATGGCCGCCGCGTATCTCGTCCAGACCGAGAAGCAGTCGCCGTCGGCGGCGGTCTGGCGCAACCTCGCGGTCGGACCGCCGTCGATCGAGCAGATCTACTACGGGCTGAGCCTCGGCCGGGACAAGGCGGAGCAGCCGCCGCTCGCGGTCGTGGCGGTCAGCCGGCTGGTGGACGCGCCTCGGCGCATGATGTCGTGGCTGTGAACCCTTAACCCACCACCCGCTGCTCCCCGTCAGGACGTACGACCCACCGCCCCGTATCCGGGAATCACGCCGTCCTCCTGACCCGGGACCGGCTCGCCCAGTTCCGGGTGCCACTTGTCGACCACCTCGACGCCGGGCTCGACCAGGTCGAGGCCGTCGAAGAAGCGGGCGAACTCGGTGCGGGAACGCAGGGCGAGGGTGACGCCCGCGGCCTTGAGCTTCGCCGTGGCGGCCGCGGACTCCTCCGGGCTGAAGTCGGCGGTCGCGTGGGTCATCATCAGGTAGCTGCCTGCGGGCAGCGCGGCGAGCAGTCGGCCGACCAGGTCGTGCGCGCCGTCCTCGTCGGAGACGAAGTGCAGCAGGGCGACGAGGGAGAGCGCGACCGGCCGTTCGAAGTCCAGGATCTTCTTCGCGCCCTCGATGATGGCGTCCGGGTCGCGCACATCGGCCTGGAGGTACTCGGTGACGCCCTCCTCCGTACCGCGCAGCAGGGCCGCCGCGTGGGCCAGCACGATGGGATCGTTGTCGCAGTAGACGACCCGCGCGTCGGGCGCGACCTCCTGGGCGACCTGATGGAGGTTCGGCTCCGTCGGGATGCCGGTGCCGACGTCCAGGAACTGCCGGACGCCGTGCCCGGCGAGCCAGCGCGTGGCGCGGTGCATGAAGGCGCGGTTGACCTTGGCCATCACCGGCACGCGCGGGTCGAGGGCGAGCATCTGCCGGCCCATCGCCTCGTCGACCGGGTAGTTGTCCTTGCCGCCCAGATACCAGTCGTACATCCGCGCGGGATGGGGCTTGCTGGTGTCGATCTCGATGGAGGGCTGCCCGGTCATGACGAACTCCGTAAGTCTCTTCGGGGTCTTGCGTGGCAATTGATCAACTGAGCACCAAGTGAAGAACATAGGAACAAAGGGCCGGGAACGAGCCCCGGTAACAGCTGTCAGGACAGGAGGAAGTCCGCTTCTCCCGCCTTCGCGCCCTCGATGAAGGCGAGCATCTCGTCGGTGGTGTAGATCAGCGCCGGTCCCTCCGGGTCGGTGGACTGACGGAGGGCGATCCGGCCGTCGGCGAGCTTCATCGCCTCCAGGCAGTTGCCGCCGTTGCCGCCGCTCCACGGCTTGTGCCAGCCCTCGCTGCCCAGTTCACCGGCGGGCATGCCGTTGTAGATGCGGGCGCTCGCCCGCTCGGTGACCCGTTCAGTGGTCAGCTCATTGATTCGCTCGTGGCGTATCCGGGCCTTGGACGTCATGCGATCCATGCAGAGATTCAGAGCTCCTTGCGGAGATCCCGGAGGATCTCCTTCGTGCGATGTGCTGTAGCGGACTGAGCCGCCATGCGGTCCATGACCTCCAGGTGGGTTGCCACCTCGGTGCGCGAATCCAGATAGATGGCGCCGGTCAGGTACTCGCTGTAGACCATGTCCGGGAGTTCCGGCACGGCAAAACGAAAGAGCACGAAGGGCCCGTACGTGCCCGGGTGCGGCCCCGACGAGAAGGGCGCGACCTGGATCGTCACGTTGGGCAGATTCGTGGCTTCGAGCAGTTTGTCGATCTGCGCACGCATCACCTCCGGTCCGCCCACCGGGCGGCGCAGGACGGTCTCGTCCATCACGACCCACAGCCGGGGGGCTCCGTCGCGAGTGAGCAGTCCCTGGCGTTCCATGCGCAGCGCGACATGGCGCTCGATGTCCTCGGGTCTGGTCTGGCCGATGGCGCCCGATTTCAGGACACCAAGGGCGTACTCCTCGGTCTGTAGCAGTCCGGGCACGAAATGGGGCTCGTACTGGCGGATGAGGCTCGCCGCGCCCTCCAGGCTGACGTGCATGGAGAACCAGCCGGGCAGCACGTCGTGGAACCGCTGCCACCACCCGGGCTGGTTGGCGTCCTCCGCCAGCTGGACGAACGCCTCGGCCTCGTCGTCCGAGACGCCGTACGACTTCAGGAGGAGCTGGAGGTAGGGAATCTTGAGCGCGACCTCGGCCATCTCCATACGACGGACGGTGGCGGGGGCGACCCGGAGGATGCGCGCGGCCTCCTCGCGCCGCAGGCCCGCACGCTCCCGCAGGTCCAGCAGGCGCCGGCCGAGGACGACCTGTCCGACCGTCGGCGCGGACCGCGGTTCGCTCACGCTCCACCTCCATCGAGCACCGGCACACCCGGTGAAGATTCCTGACAGCCCGGCGGCGCCAAACCGGAATCTGTTCGAAGGTTTATTCGAAAACCTGCCGAAAGTCCCAACTGGCGCCGCTCCGCGTGCTGTTGCGAGCAGTGTGCCACGCCGTTCCACTCCGTCACACCGCACTCTGCATTTTTCAGAGTGACACTTGCCAAGTGTTCACGGCGGGGAGATAGTGGCAAGCGTGATCCCGTCCCCGCCCTTAGGAACAGACGCCGCCGCGGACCGCTCCGGTCCCGGGTCCGCAGCCTCGCTGCGCCCCGGTACGGCGGCCGAGCGCCGGTTCCGCTTCGAGCTGGCCGCCCATCCGGGCTCGCCCGCGCAGGCCCGTCGCCTGACGCGTGCCCGGCTCACGGGCTGGTCGGTCTGCGAGGACACCTGCGACACGGCGGCTCTGGTCGTCACCGAGCTGGTCACCAACGCCATCGTGCACACCGCGAGCAGCCACATAGTCTGCGAGCTGCACGACGACGACGAGCTGGTGCGCATAGCCGTGCGTGACGAGGGCTGCGCCCCCGGCGTGCCCCATCAGTCGCCGCAGCGTCCCGACGACGAGCAGGGGAGGGGGCTACTCCTCGTCGAGGCCATGTGCAGGGCCTGGGGGGCCCAGGAGCACGGTCCCGGCCTGCTGGTCTGGGCGGAGCTGGCCCGTCGCGCCGACGCGGCCGCGGACGCCCAGGACGGCACGGCGGCCCGCGGCGACCTCGGCTGGGGCGCGCCACCGCCCCGCCCCGGTACGCCCGGCGACCCGGAACCGGAACCCGCCGACGACACACAGCCCGAGAACGGGCACCACGGGCGGCACCGGTTTCAACGCCACGCGACAACGGGGACGGGGACAGAGGCCGAATGGGTGTGAGGGGTACGTCCACGGGGGGCCGGGTCGTCAGCATGGACACGCTGGTGCGCATGAGGCGCGACCTACAGAGCGCACCCCGTCCGAGAACTCCTCTGCGCCTTCCGATACCGGACGGCATGACCGCCCCTCTGGGCTGTGACGCGGTGGCGGTACCCGCCCGCTTCGGCCCCCGGGTACTGCCCAGGCTCCCGCGCGTGGGCTGTGTGTACGCCGATGAGGGCCATTGGTGGTGGCTGGTGCCCGCCGACTCCGACTACGCCCTGGAGTGGCCGGCCCCGTCGCACTACGCCACGGGAGCGGTGCTCCTCGACGCCCCGCGCGTCCCGCCGCTCATGCACCGCCCGGCGGACACCCTCCCGTACACCCCGCCGATACCGCTGTACCTGGCCCTGTGCCAGGTGACGGGGACGATTCCCACGTGGTCGAGGCCGATCAGCGCCTGAGCGCCTTCACTCCCCCGCGGACCCGCCCCGGACGATCACGAGGAACGTGTCCGTCGCCAGGTCCATGACGACCTCCGCCGGCTTGCCCTCCAGACGGCACGCCTGTGCGAACTCCTCGGCCGGCCAGGAACCGCGCGGCCCGCCGGCGGGAAAGCGTTCGAGCACCTGTCGCCCGTTCACCCTGCACCTCCATGTAGCGCTGATCTCGTAGAGTTAAACGCTCATCATGGGGAAAAGGCCTCGCCGAGTGACCGTACTGAGACGTAGTTGACACTCGTTCACCGGCAGATGTGAGGATCGCCTCACCCTGTTACATCCTCCGGCACCCCTTTTGTCACCCTCCGCATCATTCCTCGTACTCGTCGTGATGCCGCACGCGGGCGTGGCCGTCGGGCGTCCCCAATGGCATGAGGTCCAGGAAACTCGTGGCCGAGCCGAGGCCGTCGAGGCCGCGTCCGTACGCCGAGTACGTGTGGAAGACCTGGTCGCGCTCCCGCAGGAAGCAGCTCACGCCGGACCGCTCGACGACCTCCCCCGCACTCCCGGACGTCACCAGGAAGTCGCGGTTGAAGTCGTTGCCGTACGACGAGTACCAGGGAACCGTCCATCCCATGCGCGCCTTGAACGGCAGGATCCTGGTGTACGGCGCCCGGGAGACGGCCGCGAACGAGGTGTCGCGGGCCCACAGGTGCGCCAGGTGACCGACGTTGTCGAGGAACTCCGAGCAGCCGGCGCAGCCCGCGTCCCACTCGGGGGCGAACATGAAGTGGTGGACGACGAGTTGACGGCGGCCCTGGAAGAGGTCGAGCAGGGGGGCCTTGCCGTCGCCGCCCTCGAACACGTACTCCTCGTCGACCGCGACCATGGGCAGCCCGCGCCGCTCGGCGTTCAGCGCGTCCCGCGCGCGCGTGACGACCTCCTCCTTGACCAGCAACGCCTCGCGTGCCGCCCGCCATTCGTCGCGCGAAACGATCCGCGGAAGTGTCATCGCCCCTCCAGGCCCCCGATGTGGAACGGTCCGTTCTCAGGGGTGGACCGGCGGGGCGCTCGGAACTCATCGCCGCCCGGGAAAAAATCTCAGGTGTCGTACTCCTGGATACGCTTTCCGTGGCTCCGGTCGACGAGCGCGGGCAGCCGCTCCCCCAACTCCCGGACGATGCCCGGCACATCGAGGGTCAGCAGCTCGCGGTCTCGCATGAGGACACGGCCGTCGACGATCGTCGTACGCACGTCCGAGGAGCGGGCGCTGTGGACGAGGGTGGCGGCGAGGTCGTGCACGGGCTGGGTGTGCGGCCCCGTGAGGTCGACGAGGACGATGTCGGCTCTCCGACCGGGCGCCAGGCTGCCGATCCGCTCGCCGAGTCCCACGGCCCGCGCGCTCTGGAGGGTGGCGTGGTGCAGGGCATGCCGGGAGGTCAGCCAACGAGGGTCGCCCTCGGTCGACTTCTGGATCAGCGAGGTGAGCGCCATCGACTCCCACACGTCGAGCGAGTTGTTGGAGGCGGCACCATCGGTGGCGAGCCCGACGGGGACACCGATCTCGCGCAGGGCGCGCACCGGAGTGGTCGTGGGCCAGGCGAACTTGAGGTATCCACGGGGCGCGGTCGCCACGGCCGTACGTCCGTTCGTGCGCTCCAGGACGGCGAGGTCGCGATCGACGATGCCGGTGCCGTGCGCGAGGAGGACGTCGAGGTCGCCCGCGAGGACGCCGGTGCGGGCCAGGACCTCGATCGGGGTGCGGCCGTGCCGGGCGAGGCTCGTGTCGGTCTGGTCGCGGTTCTCTGCGGCGTGGATGTGAACGGGCAGGCCGTGCTCGCGGGCGAGATCGGCGGTGGCGGCGAGATCGGCGTCGTCGACGGTGTAGGGGGCGTGCGGGGCGAGGGCGGTGGTGATGCGGCCGCCCGCGCCGCCCCGGTGCCGGAGCGCGAACTCCAGCGACTTCTCGCGCCCTTGGGGCCCCTGCGAGGAGAAGTACGCCTCACCGAGGTGCGCGCGGATCCCGCACTCCTCGACGACCGCGGCGACGGTGTCCATCGAGAAGTAGTGGTCGGCGAAGCAGGTGACGCCGCCGCGGATCATCTCGGCGCAGGCGAGCCGTGCGCCCAGCTCCACGTCGACGGCGGTGAGGTTGGACTCGATCGGCCAGACGACGTCGTTGAACCACTCCTCCGTGGGCAGGTCCTCGGCGATCCCGCGCAGCGCGACCATGGGGGCGTGCGTATGGCAGTTGACGAGCCCGGGCATGGCCACCTGCCCGCGCGCGTCGATGCGTTCGACGGCGTCCGGGAGGTCGACGCCCACGCCGATCGCCTCGATGACCCCTCCCCGTACGACGATCGAGGTGTCCTCGGCGAACTCGATCCGTTCGTCGGCGCCGGTGTGACGGAGGGCGGTGCAGCCGGTGATGACGAGGTCCGCCGGAGCGGCGGGAGAAGGCGTCATACGGCCACCGTACGACGCGCTCGTACCGGTGGGCGACGTGAACCGCGCATCCCCGCGCCGCTCTGTCGCCGGGGGCGGCGGCGCGGGCACGCTGGACGCACAACGTGACACAACGTCCGGAACTCACCGGAACGTGCGGGAAGTTGCCGGAAGTCGCTGGACCTGAGGGGGAGCCCGGCATGATCGTCGCCACCTGGAACCTGGAGAACCTCTACCGACCGGGCGGCCCGTTCGGCCCGAAGGACGAGGCGGCATACGAGGCGAAACTCGCCGCTCTCGCCGCCGTGATCACGGAACTCGACCCGGCGCTGCTCGCCGTCCAGGAGGTCGGGGACGTCGAGGCGCTGCACGATCTGATCGACCTGCTGGGCAGCGGCTGGAGCCTCGCGACCTCGCGGCTCCCGGACAGCCGGGGCATCCGGGTCGGCTTCCTGGGCCGCCTGGCGTTCGAGGTGCTCGCCGACACGAACGCGTTCCCGGAGAAGCTGCGTCCGGTGCAGGTGGACGACTCGGGCCTGGAGGTCTCGGTGACGGGCCGTGGCTTCATGGCCGTGGAGGCGGACACCGGGGGCGGTCCGGTGCGGGCGGCCGTCGCCCATCTGAAGTCCAAGCTGCTGTCGTACCCGAACGGCCGTTTCCACCCGTTCGACGAGGGCGAACGGGCCCGGTATCGCACGCTTGTCTAGGTCTCCAGCCTTCCGAGTGGAGGTGGAGGGCACCCTGGGCACAGCGCCTCACAGGGACGCAGCGGCACTGCTAACGTCAGCCCTGTCCGACAACAGAGTTGTCGGATCTACCGCCGGACGGGCGGGAAGTCAAGCCTGTGGAGACCCTGTAAGACCGCTCTTGAGTGGCAGAGGCCAATGAAGCAGGAACCCAAGGGAGTACCGCCGTGCGGTGCTGACCGAAATCGCCCGCGTTCACGCAGGCGAGGGCGTCAATCGCGGATCAACTCGGGCCGTCGTGAACTGATCGGTCCGTGCTGCTGAGGCGGGCACCGGCCTGCCGGGGACAGGGGCGTCGACTCTCCCCCGGTCGGCCCGGACCCGGAGGCCCGACGCGGCGCACCGGGCTCGGACCACGCGCCGGTGTGGGTACGGATCGACTGACGCGGCGTCGCCACCGGCGGACGCGCAGGTGTCTCACCCGCGCGCGGGACACACATTCGGCAAGACCCACGGCGCGGACCCGGCGAACGCCGTCCGCACGGGGCAGCCCTCGGCAGAGGTGGGTGGCGTCCCACCCCGCGCGCGGGACACACCTTCGCTGACGCGGAGCCGTCCTCGGCCGACATGGGTGGCCGCCTCGCCCTCAGCCCGCGAGGGGCGTCTCACCCGCGCGCGGGACACGTATCCGCAGTCCGGGCGAGGCGCGCCAGGCTCGCACCACGCCGGGTGTGGATACGGATCGACCGACGTCAAGCCGTCCTCGGCCCGCGAGAAGCGCCTCACCCGCACCCGCAGCCCGCCGAGGCCCATCCGGCTCGCACCACACCCCGGTGTGGACGTGGATACGGGTCGACCGACGCGAAGTGGTGCTCAGCCCGCGAGAGGCGTCTCACCCACCCCCGATGCCCGCACCCGCATGCGCAGCCCCGCGCGCTCGCGCCGTTCGGCGAGTTCGTCCAGGAGTTCGGTGAGGTGTTCGGTGTGCCGGCGGGTGAGACGGCCGGTGTCGTCGAGGTGCACCGCACAGGCGGTCGTCGTGTCGACAAGTCGTTCGAGGGTGGAGGCGACCTCCTCCGTGCCCTCGGTGTGCCGTGCCAGGGCGGGCAGTTCGGCCGCGGAGTGGCCAATGGCGGTACGGGCCTCGGCGAGCGCGCGATAGGCCTCGCGGCGCAGCACCCAGCGCGCCTGGCGGTCGTCCGAGCCGCTCATCACATGCTGGAGGTACACCTGCGCGGCCTCGGCGGCCCGCGCCAGCCGCGCCTTCACGCCCCCACCGCGTTGCCCGGGCATCGGCAGATGCCCCACGATCAGCACGATCGCGCAGGCCACCAGGGTCTCGACGATCCGGCTCCACGACGCCTGGGGCTCCCCGCCGACCATCACGAGGGCGAGCACCAGCACCGTGACGACGGCGGTCTGGGCGGCGAAGTGCCGGGTGGCGACGGGAATCAGCGCGCCGCTCAGGGCGACGAGGGCGACGAGCCCCTCGGGACGGGGCAGTACGGCGGCGAGGCCCGCGAAGACGACGGCGCCGAGGACCGTCCCCGCCGCCCGGCACAGGACGCGTGACACGAGCGGCCCGAGGTCGGGCTTGACGAGGAAGACGGCGGTGGCCGGAATCCAGTACCAGTGCTCGTGGTGCGTCGCCTGTGCGACGGCCGCGCCGGCCCCGAAGCAGAGCGCGACGCGCAGCCCGTACTCGCGCCCGCCGGAGTCGACGGCCGTGCGCAGCAGGGCCGCGACGGTACGGCGCCGCTTGTGCAGGTCATCGGTGTGGCCGCCCCCGTCGAAGGCGTCGGCGGCGTGCAGCAGCGCGTCGTCGAGGGCACGCAGCCCCGGCGCGGAGCGGGCGGGGGCGGGCAGCGGCCCCGTGTGCGTGTTGGTCCGTACGGCGGCGGCAAGGCGCCGGGGCCCTTCGGCCACGCGCGCGTGGAGGGCGTCCCCGCTCCAGGCGAGGGCGGTCGCGGCCTCGGCGAGGGGCAGCGCGGCGGCGTACTGGGTGCGCAGTCGTCGCTCGTCCGCGGACGTGGCGTACCGGCGGAGCCGGGGCCCGCCGAGGGCGTCCTGGGCGTGGTCGAGGGCGGCGGTGAGGGCGACGCGCCGAGGGCCGGCCTCGTCGGTTCCGGCGGCGTCGAGGAGGTGGGCGACGGCGTCGTACACGGCGGCGACGGCGGCACGTTCGCCGTCGAAGCGGAAGTCACCGGCGGTGGCACCCGGCGTGGGCAGCGCGAGACGCAGGGCGAGCAGCCAGCCGGCGCCCGCGACGAAGAACAGCGCTCGTTCCCAGCCCGGCTCGGGCAGCGGCATCCCGGCCCCGATGGCGGCGGCGACGAGCAGTTGCGTACCGGCGCCGGACGCGACGGGCCCGATCGCGCTGATGCCGCCCGCGAAGAGCCCGAGGGCGGTGAGGACCAGGGTCAGCGGTACGGCTCCGAACTGCTGTCCGGCGTACGTCCCGACGATCAGTCCGGCGGCCCCGGCCAGCGCGGGCACGCCGAGCCGCCGGACGGAGGAACGCCGGCTGCCCGGGCGGTCGTTGATCCCGGCGAGCATGGCACCGAGCGCGGCGACGACACCGAGGGAGGTGCGGTCGGCCAGTACGCCGACCAGCAGCAGCGGCCCGGCGGACAGGGCACCCCGGACGACCGCGTTCCAGGGCACGGGTCCGCGTTGGGCGCGCAGCGCGTGGGCGAGCCAGGGCGGCAGAGCGAAGCGCGGGCGCGTGCTGCTGGGGCGTGACACGGGGCTCCTGTCGTGACGAGGGCGGGGGTGCGATGCCTTCGGGCGACGATGGCCGGGCTGTGGTGTCCACCGTAGATCGGCGTGTCGGAGGAGATGGGGCGCAAGTATTTCGGGGAAGTGACGGTTCGCCGGAAAGCCGCGTTCTTTATGAACGCAAGGGCGGACGGAGGGCGAGACGAGGGCCAGGGGGACAAGGTCCAGGGACCCGGCCAGGCACTCGGGCCGAAGGCTGTTGAGTTGACGGGCTATTTGCGAGTGCCCGTATTCCGGTCCGCAACCCCGAAAAGCAGCTCGGCGTCGTCGACGGCACGCACACTCGCCAGCTCGGAGGGATCGCCGAGTGAGGCGATGATGTCGTCCACGCCCCGCAGTCCCGCCCGCTCCAGCAGGCGTTTCTCGTTGGTCACCCACTCCCCCTTCGCGGCCGGCACCGCGTGCCCGGTCTGCATGGCGGCGACCGCGATGGCTCCCGCGACCTCCGTACGGCGGTCCTGGGGCGCGTGGTTGGCCCGGGTGTACGCGAGCGTGGCGCGGGCGGTGCCGTACCAGCGTTCGCGGGCGGTGTACCGGAGCCTCTCGGGGTAGGCCGGCGGACGGGGTATCCGCCCCCGGAGCACCTCGTTGATTGCCAGCTCGGCGACGACGATGTAGCTGGGGATCCCGGCGAGATGGAACATCAGCGGCTCCACCCGGAACCGTCCCTCCTCGGCCTCCGCCAACTCGTGCTCGACCGCGTCGAGTTCCCGGTAGTGGACGTCGACCCGCCGCCCCTCGACCGTCAGCCGGGCCCCGCCGTTGAACACCCCGCCGCCCCAGCCGCCGATCTCGGACACCTCGCCCGCCCAGCCGACCGCGCGCAGGTCGGCCGGGTCGAAGGCGCCCCGGTAGTACACGGCGAGGTCCCAGTCGCTGTCGGGCCGATGCGTGTGCTGCGCACGCGAGCCGCCGAGGGCCACGGCCCGGACGGCGGGCAGGTCGGCGAGACGATCGGCGAGCCGGTCGAGAAAGGCCTGGTCGGAGAGGGTCCGGTCGAGAGGGTTCTGGTCGGCGGAGTCCTGGTCGTCCGTCGGCATGTTCTCCAGCTTGCGGCAGGAACGCCGCAGTCCGCACCGGTGCGGTTCGGGTGATTGTCAGTGGTGGGCGCTTCAATAGGAGATGTCGTCACAGAGCGTCACGACGGAGCTACGGGGGAGGTAGCGATGGCCTGCCATGCCGGCGATCGGGGCTACGAGAAGAGTCACGGGGAGAGTCACGGGAAGGGCCGGGAACACCAGGACCCTCCCGGCAACGACCATGAGAACGACCACGAGGAGGACGGACAGCGGTACGTCTCCCTGGCGGGGCTGCGGGCTCGCGGGTGGACCGGAGGGATGGTGCACCGGCTGCTCGGGGCGCCGGACCGCCTCAGCGTCAATCCACGGCTCAGGGCGGCGCCGCAGGTCCGGCTGTACCGGGCCGAGCGGGTCGAGACGGCTGAGCTGAGCGACGATTTCCAGCGGGTGTCGGAGTCATCGGCGCGGCGGTCGGAGGCGGTGCGGAACGCGGTGCGGCGACGGCGGCTGGAGATCCTGGAACGGATCAGGACGGAGCCGATCGAGGTACCACGCCTGGAACCGGGCAAGCTGGCGCTGCGGGCAGTGGAACACCGGGCGCGACGGGAGGCGGCGGCCGGCGGCACGATCGAACTGACCGACGACGACTCCGCGCACGGCACGGGCCGGGCCTCTCTCGCCCCCTGGAAGGTCGACTATCTACGGCACCGGATGAGCCACTACCGCCAACTCCTGGACGGCATGCCGGGAGGCGAGCGGGACTCCGGCCGGGCCGAGGCCGAGGAACTGCTGCGCCGGCGGATCTACGCGGCCATCGCCGAGGCATATCCACCACTGGAACAGGAGTGCGAGAGGCAAACGCACGATCAATGAGCGGGTCCACCGCCAAGGTGAACCCACCGGTGAGATCCCTTCCCGGACCGGACGGGCACACCATCCACGTCCCTACGCTCCGCCCATGGAAGATGATCTCGCCCTGCGTGTGCACGAACGCCTGTCGTCCTGCCCCGGCCTGCGCCCGGTCGGGCAGGCCGAAGGACCCCGGTTCGGCCGCTGGGACCTGGTCTCACTCGCCGAGGGCGCCCTCGGCGAGTGCACCGACCCGGACTCGCTCACGGCCCCGCACGAGAAGCGGTTACGCGTCCGGCTGGGGGCGTCCGGACGCGAGTACGAACACAACGACGACCACAGCAGGAGGTACTGGATCTGGGACACGACGGAGGACGATCACGGCGGCCGCACGGCTCGCGGGCTCGGGCGGCCACGGGGACCGCTCGGGACCATCGCCGTCGACACCTGGCCGAGCGGCGTGGGCTCACTGCGCGTCTCATCGCTGTACGTCCATCCCGTCGCCCGGCGACGCGGCCTCGCCTCGTCGACGCTCGACACGGTGTACGAGGCGTGCCGCGCCGAGAACCTGAACGGCTTCCGCCTCGACACCTGCTGGACCTGGCAGCGGAGCGTCCGCTACTACCTCAACCGGGGCCTGTGGGTGACGTCGTGGAAGCACGCGCTCGGGCTCGCCCGGCTGTCGTACCTGCCCCGGTACGAAGTCAGGGAGAACGGGGACGAGTTGACGTTCCTGGTGGCGGGATCGGACAGGCGCGACCAGGACTCACGCGCGCCCGGAGCCATGGTCCCGCTGCTCGTCGCCGATGCCGTCGGCGGGCGGCTGCGATTGCGGGAGACGGAGCAGTACGCCCGTATGCGTGAGGAGTTGGACTCCGTCCGGTACTACGCGCGGTCGACGCTCACGCTGCATCTCGCCGTGCGCGGACTCCCGTTGGTGAGGGGAGAGGAGGAATGGGCCGAGGCGCTGGCGGGCCGGTGGTGCGACATCGGCGATCCGGAGGGGCTGGCACGGAAGATCGAGATCTTCGAGGGGGTGGCACGCGACGACGGCTGGCGGCTGACGGGCCTGTACGACCGATCGTCCCGTTCTCGCCCCGACTGACACGCACCCGCGACGCGGACGGGCTGAACAGCGACCGCTGTTCGACCACGACGACGCGCCCTCGACGGAAATCCGGGTGCGCCCGCCACCCGGCACTCGCATGATCAGGAGATCGCTCTGCAAACGACCCGCGCGCCTGCCCTTCATCCACCGTTCCGCCTCGCACTCCCTCTCCCTCTTGAGGAGCCCGCCATGCTCAAGCGCGTCACCGTCCCCGGTCTGTTCCCGCCGCCCACCTACTCCCACGCCTCCGTCGTCGAGGCGGGCACGCGTCTCGCGTTTCTCGCCGGCTCCGTGCCACTGGACGCGCAGGGGCGGATCGTCGGCGTGGACGATCCCGTGCGGCAGGCAGAGCAGGTGATCGCCAACCTGGGTGAGCAACTCCGGGCGGTGGGCAGCGACTTCGCACACGTCCTGTCGACCGACGTGTATGTCGTGAGCCGCGAGCCCGAGGTTCTGTCCGCCGTCTGGGAGGTCGTCGAGGCGTCCGCCCTGTCTGCCGGACCTCACTCGTCCACCCTGATCGGAGTGGCCTGCCTCGGATACTCGGGGCAGTTGGTGGAGATCACAGCGACGGCCGCCGTCCCGGAGCCGGAAGCGGACTCGGGGGCGGCTTTGAAGCCTGCCGACCTGTGATCCCGTAAATCGAGGTGCATTCGGTACAGCCCCTCTGGCAGGCTCCGCCCCCGTGACCACCTCGTCCCCCGCCCCGAAGATCACCCTCCGCCGTGCCGTGACCGACGATGCCGGCGCCGCGGCCGATGTGTTGCTGCGGTCCAGAGCTTCCGCTCTGCCGACCGTTGCCTGGCCGCGGTCCGACGGCGAGGTCCGTGACTACTTCCGGGACGTGGTGGTGCCGCACCGCGAGACATGGGTCGCGGAGGCGTCGTCCGGGGGCGGGATCGTCGGGGTGATGGTGCTCGCCGGTGACAAGGTGGCCCAGTTGTATCTGCTCCCGGACTGGCGTGGGCGCGGCATCGGTGACCTTTTCGTCGCCCTCGCGAAGGAGCGCAGCCCGGGCGGGCTGACCTTGTGGACCTTCCAGGTCAACAAGCCCGCCCACCGTTTCTACGAACGGCACGGCTTCGTCGCCGTCGAGCACACGGACGGCAGCGGGAACGAGGAGCGCGAGCCGGATGTGCGGTACGCCTGGCAGCCGTGACGCTCCCCGGTCCCGGCCGAACCTGGCTCACGGCCGTGCGTTGCGGGCGAGTTCGAGGGCGTACAACGGCCACCACTGGCCGGGCGCCGGGCCACCCCGGCAGGTGCCGTCGGACTCGCCCGGCCGTTTGATCCAGAGGCGAGCGTCGAGTCGCGGATGGCCGGTGACCGTCGTGGGCGGTGTCCCCAGGGCCCGCCCCGGCGGATTGCACCAGGACTCCGCGTCCGTGCCACTGACACTGGTATCGGTGTAGGGGCCGTTGCCGTTGCGGCTGGTGTCGACGACGTAGTGCGTGCCGCCGAGGGCCTTCGACAGGGCGTCGCCGTAGGCCTGACTGTCCGCGTCGGTGCGGAAGTTGGAGACGTTCAGGGCGAACCCGTCGGCCTGTCCGACGCCCGCCGCCCGCAACGCCTCGACCAGACGCGTCGGCTCCGGGATCCAGCCGGAGTTGCCCGCGTCGAGGTACACGCGCGCGTTCGGCTGCCGTTTGATCCGCTCGACGGCGTACGCGAGCAGCTCGTACCGGTCCGCCGCCACGACCTGGGCGCAGCCCGCGACCACCTGCGCCACGGCATCCGGTTCGACGATCACATACGCGCCCCGGTCACCGAGCCCGCCCGCGAACTCGTCGACCCAGGCGCGGTAGTTCGGCGCGGTCAGGGCACCGCCGCCGGAGTACTGTCCGCAGTCCCGGCCCGGGATGTCGTACGCCACCAACACGGCCGTCCGCCCGGCGCGAGCGGCGGCCATGGTGACCGCCTGGACAGCCGTCCTGGGGCTCGCCCCGGTCACCCACTCCGCCTGGGGACGGCTCGCGATCCGGTCCATCAGCGCGGCGTCCGCGTCACGCCCCACCGCCCGCCACTCGACGGCCTGCCGCGCGGCACGCGACCGGGGATCCACCCAGAGCAGCTCGAACACCGCCCCCTCACCCCCACGCTCCCCGGCACCAGCACCCGTCCCCGGCAGCCGGGCGCTCCTCTCCCCCAGCGCGCCCACACTGCAACCCCCCACAAGCAGCACGACGACACAAGCCCCCGGCAACCACCTGGGCAAGGTGGTCGACCTGAGCGATCTACGCATCCCGGGCACCGGCGACTCCGTTCCCGTCGCCGACGGGCCCCGCGGCAACGACGATCCGACCTCCCCGGAGTCTGCGGTCACCGCCGCCCCGCACCGCGCACGGCCCCACCGAGCCACCCCAAGATCACCCCACCGGCGCCCCCCCGGCCGGGCATTTCAGCCCGTCCGGCGTTTGAGGACGAGCGCGTTCAGCGCGACAAGGGGGGTCTGGGGGCGCAGCCCCCAGGAACAGGATGGGGCGGGTAGGGGCGGCGGGGGCGAGAAACCCACACCACACCCTCACTCCCCCACCCGCCCCCACCCCCGCCGCTTCGGCAACGGCTTCGCATAGCTCCCCGACCGACTCGTCGTCAGCCCCAACGCGACCAGCGACTCCGCCAGCTTGACCGCCGCGCCCACCCCGTCGACCACCGGCAGCCCCAGCTTCTCCCCCACCGCCCGCTGTAGTCCGGTCATCCCGGCGCAGCCCAGGACCAGTACCTCGGCCCCGGCGGCCACCGCCCGCTCGGCCGCCGCGACGAACGCCTCCTCGGTCCGCCGGTCGTCGCCGAGGTCGAGGACACCGAGCCCGGTGCCGACCACGGCGGCGCAGTTCCGGCCGACGCCGGCCGTGTCCAGGCTGTCCTCGATCTGGCCGCACGACCGTTCGAGCGTGGTGACGACCCCGTACCGCCGCCCCAGCAGACACGCGAGGTGCGCGGCGGCCTCGGTGATGTCGACGACGGGCACGTCCACCAACTCCCGTACGCCTTCGCGCCCGTGTTCGCCGAACCCGGCCATCACGACGGCGTCGTAGGGGCCGTCGTACGTCCGCAGGGTGTCGAGGACCGCGGCGGCCGAGAGGTAGCTGTCGAGCCAGCCCTCCGCCGACTCGGGGCCCCACCCGGGGGTGAGCCCGAGCACGCTGGTGCCCGGGCCTGCGACGGCCCGGGCACCTCGTACGATCTCCTCGGTCATCCCCTGCGTCGTGTTGCAGTTGGTGACGACGATCCGCACGCTCAGCCCTCCACAGCAGCGGAAGCAGAAGCGGACGGTGATTCCGCGACCGCCTCGGCCCGCTCGTCGCGGCACAGGAGCGCGTACAGCCCCGCCGCCAGCGCCGTACCGATGAACCACGAGTACGGGGCCACGTCGCTGAAGTCCTTCACCAGGGCGAGTACAGCCGCGACGCCGGCCGCGGGCAGGAAGGCCCACAGGGCCTTGGGGTTGACGCCCTTGCGGTAGTAGTAGCGGGATCCGGGCTGCGCGTCGAAGAGTTCGTCGACGTCGATGCGGCCCTTCTTGACCCAGAAGTAGTCGAGCATGATCACTCCGAACAGCGGTCCCAGGAAGGCGCCGAGGCCGCCGAGGAAGTACTGGACGACCGTGGGGTTGGAGAAGAGGTTCCACGGGGTCACCACCAGCGCGGCCACCGTGCTGATCATGCCGCCGACCTTGAAGGTGATCTTCTGCGGCCAGACGTTGGCCAGGTCGTACGCGGGGGAGACGAAGTTGGCGACGATGTTGACTCCCATGGTGGCGATGGCGAAGGTCAGGGCAGCCAGGACCAGCACCCAGGTGTTGCCGACCTTGGCGACCAGTTCCGCCGGGTCGGTGATGGCCTCGCCGAACACCTCGATCGAACCGGCCGTGACGATGACCGAGACGATCACGAAGGCGGTCGAGTTGAAGGGCAGACCCCAGAAGTTGCCGCGCTTGACGGTCCTGTAGTCGGGCGCGAAGCGGGAGAAGTCGCAGAAGTTGAGCATCAGCGTGCCGTACGTGGCGAGGATCAGCCCGATCGCGCCGAACCACTGCCGCCACTGCTCACCGACGGAGACCGGGTTCGGGGTGGAGGTGAGCGAGATGGTCCAGCCCGCCTTGGAGAGGACCCAGACGGCGAGCGCGATCATGACCAGCCAGATCGCCGGACCGCAGAAGTCCTGGAACTTCCGTACGGACTCCATGCCCTGACTGATGATCAGCGCCTGGATCAGCCACAGCGAGACGAAGGACAGCCAGCCGAGCGCGTCAAGGCCGAGGAACGAGTTGTGCGTCCAGGATTCGAGGCCCGGCCAGGCCGCGAGCAGCATGACGTTGACGGCCACGGAGGCCAGATAGGTCTGGATGCCGTACCACATGATGGCGATGACGGCCCTGATCAGCGCGGGGATGTTGGCGCCCCAGACGCCGAAGCTGATCCGGCTGACGACGGGGAACGGAACGCCGTGCCGCTGGCCGATCTTCCCCATCCAGTTCATACCGACGTAGATGATCACGAAGCCGACGAGCAGCGAGGTGAAGATCTGCCAGACGTTCATGCCGAGGACCAGCAGGCCCGCCGCGAACGTGTAGTTGCCGAGGTTGTGGACGTCGGACATCCACATCGCGAAGAGGTCGAACACCTTCCAGTTGCGCTTGCCCGCGGGCGCGAGGTCTTCGTTGGTGAGCCGGGGATCGGGGACGAAGGCTGGGGCGCCGGTGGCTTCGGCACGGTCGGCGAGGGACACGGGGTCCTCCATGGGCGAGGGAGCGGGGACGAGGACTAGAGGCGCGGCAGGTTTGGTATACCAAACTGCCGTCATGGTCTCCCCGCCAAGAGTCCGGTCCGATGTCCGCTCCGTTACGGCTCCGTAAATCACGCCCGGGTCGGCGAAGATGGGCCCATGACGAAGATCGAACCGCTCGGAGCGGTGCGCGAGCGTGTCCTGGCGGCGCTGCGGGAGGAGATCATCGCGGGCCGCCTCGGCCCCGGCGACCGGCTGGTCGAACGCGAGCTGGCCGAGCGTTTCGGGGTGTCCCGGGTCCCCGTGCGCGAGGCGATCCGGGCCCTGGTCGCCGAGGGCTTCGTCCTCTTCGAGACCCCGCGCCGCACGGTCGTCCGCCGTCTCACCCCGACCGACGTGGATGAACTCTTCGAACTGCGCGAGGCGTTGGAGGTCTACGCGTCCGGCCTCGCCGCGTCCCGCGCGACCCCGGCGGACCTGGCAGAACTGGCGGAACTCCTCGACCGGGCCGCCGCGGCGACGGCGGCGGGCGACGCGGAGACGATCACCGACATCAACACCCGTTTCCACGACCGCATCCTGGCCACGGCCGGCAACAGCCTGCTGATCTCGGTCATGGAACCGGTCGACGGTCGGCTCCGCTGGCTCACCCGCCGCAACGAGGAGTGGCCCCAACTCCTCACCGAACACCGCGAGTTGTACGAGGCGATCGCGTCCGGCGACCCGGCGCGGGCCCGCGCGCACGCCCTGACCCACGTCCAGGCCAACCACCGCTCGACGGTACGGCACCTCTTCGGAACCGAGGGCGACCTGTGACCGCCCGTACGGTGATCGGCGCCGCCCGCACCCGCCCCTGCACGCTGATCGTCTGCCGTGGCTGCTGCTGCGGCGACCCGCGCAAGTACCCCGGCTACGACCACGACTGGCAGTTGGACCGGCTGCGCGCGGCCGCCGCCGCCTCCGCCGGACGCCTCGCGGTCCGTACGTCGGACTGCCTCGGCCCCTGCGACCAGGCGAACATCATCGTCGTACAGCCGTCGGGCGAGGGCCGCAGGCGTGGCGGCAGGGCCGTCTGGATCGGCTGGTCGATGGGCGACGACTGCACCGACGAGATACTCGGCTGGGCGGAGGCGGGCGGCCCGGGCGTCGCCCCTCCCCCACCCACGCTGGAACTCCAGTTCGTCCAGTCGGCGGGCGAGCGCGACCGAGCCCGCCGACGGTAGCCGGCCCAGCGGTAGGCGCTCAGCGGCGCACGGCGTACCGGTCCGTCGCCGCGACCAGCTCGTCCACCATGCCCGGCGCCCCCGCGTTGTGCCCCACCTCGTCGACGACGATCAACTCGCTGCCGGGCCAGGCGTGCTGGAGCCGCCACACCGTGCCGAGCAGATTCCCGGGGTCGAGGCTGCCCTGGACGAGGGTGCCGGGGACGTTCTTGAGCCGGTGCGCGTCACGCAGCACGACTCCCTCCGCTCCCTCGTTCCCCTCGCCCAGGAAGTGGTCGTGACCCCAGTAGTGGGTGACGGTCCGGGCGAAGCCCATGCGGAACACCGGGTCCTCGTAGCGGGGTACGGAACGGGGCGGGGCCGGGACCATGGCCGTCTCCCAGTCGGTCCACGCCCGCGCGGCGCGTGCCCGCACCTCGGGGTCGGGCGACTCCAGCAGCCGGTTGTAGGCGGCGGCCAGGTTCCCGTCCCGCTCGCCCTCGGGCACCCCGGCGCGGAACTTCTCGAACGCCTCGGGGAACAGGTTCCCCAATCCCCTGGTCAGCAGGGCCACTTCGGCGTCGGAACCGGTCGCGACCGCGGTGAGCACCAGCTCGGACACCACCTCCGGATGCGTCTGCGCGTACCGCAGCCCGAGCACCGACCCCCACGACACGCCCCACACCAGCCACCGCTCGATCCCCAGGTGCCGCCGCAGCAGCTCCAGATCGGCCATGATGTGGCCCGTCGTGTTGACGCTCATGTCGGTGTCGTACGCGCTCGCATGCGGTGTCGAACGCCCGCACCCGCGCTGGTCGAGCAGCACGATCCGGTACGCGGCCGGATCGAAGTACCGCCGGAAGCGCGGGTTCGTCCCCGACCCCGGCCCGCCGTGCAGCATCACCGCCGGCTTGCCCCGCGGATTTCCGCAGACCTCCCAGTGGACGCGGTTGCCGTCCCCGACATCGAGCATGCCGTGGTCGTACGGTTCGATCTCCGGATACAGGCCCATCGGGGCAACGTAACGTGCGTACGCCGATCCGGTCGCGCCAATTCTCTCCGGGCGTTCTCACCCCTGATGCGGGAGGCCGGCGGCGCTCGCCGCGTCCCGCAGCACATCCCGGAGCATCTCGGGCGTGAGACGACCGGTGAAGGTGTTGCGCTGGCTGACGTGGAAGCAGCCGAAGAGCCGCAGCCCGCCGCCCAGCGTGACCCGGGCTCCGTGCGCGAAGGCGGGACGCGGACGCGGCACGTTCCAGCCCGCCATGTGGAGAGCGGGCAGCGTGGCCTGCCAGCCGAACGCCCCGAGCACGACCACGGCCCGCAGCGTCGGCCGGAGCAGTTCCAGTTCGCTCACCAGCCACGGCCGGCACGCGTCCCGTTCCTCGGGCGTCGGCTTGTTGGCGGGCGGGGCGCAGTGCACGGGCGAGGTGATGCGTACGCCGTACAGTTCGAGCCCGTCGTCGACGCTCACCGAACCGGCCTGCGACGCCAGCCCCACCTCGTGCAGCGCCGCGTACAGCACGTCTCCGGAGCGGTCCCCGGTGAACATCCGCCCGGTCCGGTTCCCGCCGTGGGCGGCGGGCGCCAGCCCGACGACCAGCAGCCGGGCATCGGGCGGCCCGAACCCGGGCACCGGCCGCCCCCAGTAGTCCCAGTCGGCGAAACCGGCCCGCTTGGTACGAGCGACCTCCTCCCGCCAGGCGACCAGCCGAGGGCAGAGCCGGCATCCGGCGATCCGCTCGTCGAGCCCGGCCAGTCCGGTCGTCCCGGCCGGATCACTGGTGTCCATACGTCCACGGTAGAGCGGTGGCCCGGAGCACAGGGCCGGAAAAACCCGTCCGACCCGTCCGACCCGGAGTACTAAAGTCGGGGGCATGGCATCTGGCAGGGCTTCCGAGGACCCGGACACCGAAGGCGGCGCGCCCACCGAAGACGGCACCGCCACCGACCCGGCACCCGCCTCCCCGGCGGTGGCCGCGGCCGACGCCGCCGGTCCCGCGAGCGGCGAGACCGTCCGCATCGACAGCTGGATCTGGTCCGTACGTCTCGTGAAGACCCGCTCCATGGGTGCGACCGCCTGCCGGGGCGGCCACGTACGCGTCAACGGCGATCGGGTGAAGCCCGCGTACGCGGTGCGCGTCGGCGACGAGGTACGCCTCCGCCACGCCGGCCAGGAACGGATCGTCGTGGTGAAGCGCCTGATCCGCAAGCGGGTCGGAGCCCCGGTGGCCGTCCAGTGCTACGTCGACAACAGTCCGCCGCCGCTCCCCCGCGAGGCCGTGGCCCCGGCTGGCATCCGCGACCGCGGCACGGGCCGCCCGACCAAGCGCGACCGCCGCGACATGGAACGCCTACGAGGCCTCCCCGGACCCGGATCCGGATCCGGACCGGCAGGCGCTACCGGCCCCGACGCCACCCCGTAGGGACCGCCCCGGCCGCAGCGGCCTCAACGGCCGTCCGACCAGGTCCCCTCGACCCGGTCGGACGCCGCCCCAGCGGCAGTACGCAGCCCCGATCACGCCCGTCGCCGCAGCAGCCTCAGCAGCTCCGCGTTGTGTCCTCGGCGGGCCCAGGCTATGAGGGTGAGCGGCAGGATGAGGATCAGCGGTGTCGCCGCGTACTGCCCGTCGAAGACGGCGACCTGCACGACGAACGCGCCCACCATCAGCGCGCCCAGCGCCGTCGCGGCCACCGACTGAAGCACAGGGATCAACAGCGCGACGGCTCCGGCCAGTTCGAGCAGCCCGATGGTGTACATGCCCGCGCTGCCCCAGCCCAGCTTGTCGAAGGTCTCGGCGGCCGACGGGTGCGCGATCAGCTTGGGCAGCGCGCTCGCGAACCCGTAGAAGAGGGCGAGGACGACCTGAAGCGCCCGCAGTGCGATCCAGGCGCGCCGCCCGCGAGCGGTCCCGGACCCGGCGCGGGTGACGTGGGTGGTGGAGGCGCCGGAGGTGACGGGCGCGATGGGCGTGACGTGAGCGGTGGTCTCGGACATGGAGGTCTCCTGTGTGAAGCGGTTCGCGTTGCTGTCACGGAGACAGACCGACCGTCGGCCCGGAACTCATCGCCGTCCGGCGGGACTTCTCAGACGGGTCCCAGAGCCTGGTGCGGTCCGCCGGGAAACTCGACCTTGACCGGGTCGCCGGGGCAGACCTCGCCTCCCTCCTTCACGACGCTCATGATTCCGGCCTTGCGGACGACGTTCCCGGCGTCGTCCCGTCCGACCACCCGCTTCAGCAGCCCGTCCTGGAAGTTGTCGATCTGTAGACAGGGATTGCGCAGCCCGGTCACCGTCAGCACCACGTCGTCGCCTATGTGCAGCAGGGTGCCGACCGGCAGTGCGAGCAGATCGATGCCCCGGGTGGTGATGTTCTCGCCGAGTTCTCCGGGCGCCACCTCGAATCCGTCCGCACCGACCTCGGTGAGGAGTTCCTCGTGTATGAGGTGGACCTGGCGCAGATTCGGCCGCGTGGGGTCCTTCGCCATGCGCGAGCGATGCTTGACGGTCGTCCCGGCGTGCACGTCACCCTCCACACCGAGCCCGGTGAGCAGTCTGACGCTGTCCCGGTTCGGTTTGCTGAACGAATACCCGCCGTTGCTGCTGACCGCCACCACTGTGCCGCTCATCCCTCGGAGCCCCCTCGCCCACGTGTCCCGGTTCGCTACACGCTCTCCCTACCCATTCACCGCTCTCACCCACGCACCGCCCTCACCCAGATCCCGTCCTCCGTCAGATACCGGTCGACTCTCAACCCCGCTTCCCCCAGAGCCTCTTCGAACTGTTCCTGGGTCAACGGCCTGGCCAGGAAGGTCTGTGTCCATACGGCGTCCGGGAACTCGTACTCCGCGCGCACCGAGTTGATGCCATCCCCGACCGGATCCGACGACACCATCCGCAAGGTGAACCCGCTCGGATCGACCCGCTCACGCGGCAGGTTCGTGTGGTAGTCCGCGCCCTCGCGCTGGATCAGCACATGGCCGCCCTCCGCGACATGGCGGACGCAGGTGCGGAGCAGCCCCCGCCGTACCTCGGCGTCCCCGGCGTGCACGAGGAACGACGCCAGCATGACCACGTCGAACGTCTCGCCCAGGTCCAACTCCTCGATCGGGGCGCATATCGTGCGCGCTCCCCGGACGCGCTCCAGCATCTCGGCCGACTCGTCCACCGCCGTGACCGTGAAACCGCGCTCCAGGAGCGGGTGCGTCATGCGTCCGACGCCGCTGCCCAGCTCCAGGATGTGCGCGCCCGCGGGCACCGCCGCGGCGATGATGTCCGGCTCGCCCCCGATCGACAGCCGAGAGTAGAGCTCGACCGCGCAGCCGTCCGGAGTGATCGCGCCGGGGCCCGTGCCTTCGTATCCTTCTCGCATTTCTGTCTTCATGCCCGCACAACGGCCCACGTCCGTACGGCCGTTCCCGCTCCCCGACTGTTCACTCGTTCGAGTCACATCGTCGGCAGCGGGAACCATCCGTGCCCGATGTACCAGTGGCCGCCCGCCCGCAGATGGTCCCCGACGGCCCGCTCCACGGTGGTCCGACGGGGCAGGTCTGCCACCGGCAGGTCGGGATTCCCGAACACGAACTGGACGGGTTCGGTGTCGGCCGGCTCGCCCGCCTCCCCCGCGATCCGGAAGCGTTCCTGGAAGCGGACGATGTTGGAGTCCGCTCCCAGATACCGCTTCAGCTGTGGATCCAGCAGCCAGGAGTGGCAGACCCCGGCCGTGTACCGCTCCCCCGGAAAGTGCCGTGCGAAGAAGTCCAGGGCCAGTGCCAGGGATTGGTCGCAGGCGGCCGGGGACAGCGGCCCGTGGAAGTCGGGGATGTGCACGCTGAGACACATCGCGTCGGCGTCAGCGGCGAGACCGGCGCCGGCGAGCAGCTCCGCCGTCCGCTCCCCCACCCGCGCCCGCTGGAACTGCAACCGCCCCAGCTGGAACAGCTCCCCGTGGAAGTGGAGCGAGATCCACCACGGCGCCTGCATGCCGCCCCGGCCGTACCTCCTGCGGTACACGGCCATGTTCCGCCCGAGGTCGGCGAGCGTACGGCGGGACACTTCGGGCGGCACCCCGAGCGCGTGGTGGTGGGCACGTACGTACGGAAGCGCCGCGAGGAACACGTACACGGAGAAGTACCGCTCCAGGGCCCCCGGCTCCCCACTCGCCCGCCCGTCCGCCCCTTTGTCCGACTGCCCGCCGAGCTGGCCAGCGATCCGCTCGCCGGGCCAGGGCGCCGCCCCGCCGATCTCCCCCATGTCCCGCACCAGCCCTTCGACACACTCCTCCAGGAGCCGCATCGCGCCGGAGTCGTGGGTCAACGGGCGTCTCAGTGCGATCAGTTCGTTGATGTCCTCATGGGGTACGGCCAGGTCGAGCAGGGTCTCGGGAAGGTCGTCGGCGTCCGGCAGCACGGTGTGGTTCCCCCGGTCGTTTTCGGCGGCCGGCGGCTCGTCCGACGGCCCTTGGTGAACGTCCGGACCGAAGAGTACGTTGCAGGAAGGAACGGTGTGGTCCTGATGCGTACAGGCAGTGAGCCGATGACAGCGCGCAGTGCTCTGCGGGCGCGTCTCTGGCTGAGTGTGTGGGGGCTGGTCTGGGCGATCGTGGGAACGGTCGCGTTCGTGCTCGCCGGGCGCCCCGGGTGGGCGGCTGCCTGCGGTGTCCTGTGGCTGGTGGTCACGGTCGACCTGGCCATGATCCTCCGGCACATCCGCCAGGGCCCGCACTACCAGCCGGGCCCCGACATCCCGCCGTACCGGCCGCCGGAACAGCGCGGCCCGTGACCCCACACCCGCGCGCGGACCCTCAGGACGGCGAGTCGTCGAAGCGTGCCGCTTCCAGATAGCGCGGGTTCGGATCGAGCGCCGCCGCCAGCCGGAAGTGGCGCTTGGCCTGCTCCGGGCGGCGCTGGCGCTCGTAGGTGCGGGCGAGCGCGTAGTGCGCGAACGCGTTGTCCGGCTCGCGCTCCAGGACGATCGTGAACTCCAGCTCGGCGGGGCGCAGTTGGGCGGCGGCGAAGAACGCACGCGCGCGCAGCAGCCGGGCGGCCGTGTTCTCGGGGTGGGCGGCGATCACGGGGTCGAGCAGTTTGACCGCGCCACGGGGATCACGCGCGGCGAGCAGTCGCTCTGCCGCGCGGAAGTCGATGACATGCGTCTCCGGAGTTCGTCCGGTCCATCCGCTGGTCTCGGGCACGGCTGAGTCCTTCCCTCACTACGGCGGTTCAACGCCCGGACACGGCAACGCTATTCCTGGGACGCCCGGGCTCTGCGTACGAGATCGGCCCATACGTCCGTTACACGCCGTTCCAGCTCTGCCAGGGGTACGTCGTTGTCGATGACGACGTCCGCGATCTCCAGGCGCTTCTCGCGGGTGGCCTGGGCGGCCATCCGCGCGCGTGCGTCGTGTTCCGTCATGCCGCGCAGCCGGATCAGCCGGTCGAGCTGGGTCTCGGGGCTCGCGTCGACGACGATCACCAGGTCGTACAGCGACTTGAGGCCGTTCTCGGCGAGCAGCGGTACGTCGTGGATCACGACGTCGTCCCCGGCCGCGGCGGCTTCCAGGGCGCGGGAGCGGGCCCCCACCAAGGGGTGCACGATCGAGTTCAGCAGGGCGAGCTTCTCGGGGTCGGCGAAGACGATCGAGCCCAACTTGGGCCGGTCCAGGCCGCCGTCCTCGGCGAGCACCTCCGTACCGAAGGCGTCGACGACCGCCGCGAGGCCCTCGGTTCCCGGCGCGACGACCTCGCGCGCGATGCGGTCCGCGTCGATCAGGACGGCGCCCCGCGCGACGAGCAGCCGCGACACCTCGCTCTTGCCGGCCCCGATGCCGCCGGTCAGGCCCACTGTCAGCATGCCGGGAAGCTTAGGGCCTGCCACTGACAGCGTCGTCGACAGGGCGCCGAGCGGACTCGGCTCCTGAGGATCGGCCCTCGGGGCTCAGCCCTCGCCCTCCCGCTCCGCGAGGAAGCGCTCGAACTCCAGCCCGATCTCGTCGGCGGACGGAATGTCGACCGGCTCGGCGAGCATGTTGCCCCTGCTCTCGGCGCCCGCGGCTGCGTCGTACTGGTGCTCGAGACCCTGGACGAGGGCCACAAGATCCTCGTCGCCCTCCTGGATCTGGCGGTCGATCTCCGTCTGGGTGCGGTGGGCGTCCGTGCGCAGCGTGTGCGCGATGCCGGGCAGGACCAGTCCGGTGGCCGCCGTGATGGCCTCCAGGACGGTCAGGGCGGCGTCCGGGTACGGGGAGCGGGCGATGTAGTGCGGGACGTGCGCGGCGACGCCCAGGACGTCGTGGCCGGCCTCCATGAGGCGGTACTCGACGAGCGACTCGGCGCTGCCGGGGACCTGCGCCTCCTCGAAGGGGCTGCGATGGCCCGGCACCAGCTCGTTGCGGTTGCCGTGCGGGGTGAGGCCCACGGGGCGGGTGTGCGGGACGCCCATGGGGATGCCGTGGAAGTTCACGGACAGCCGGACACCGAGGCGCTCGACGATCTGCTGGACGGCCGCGGCGAAGCGCTCCCACTCGACGTCCGGCTCGGGTCCGGAGAGCAGCAGGAAGGGCGCCCCGGTGGCGTCCTGGACGAGCCGCACATCGAGCGTGGGCACCTCGTAGTCGGTCCAGCGGTCGCGCTTGAACGTCAGCAACGGGCGGCGCGCGCGGTAGTCGACGAGCCGATCGTGGTCGAAGCGGGCCACCACCTGGTGGGGCAGTGTGTCGAGCAGCCGGTCGACGATCTGGTCGCCGGTCTCGCCCGCGTCGATGTATCCGTCGAAGTGGTAGAGCATGACAAGACCGGCCGACTCCTGTGCCAACGCCATGTCGACGACAGCCAGGCCCTTCGGCTCCCATGCGTACAAACCCTGCGGATCAAGCACAGTGACCGCTCCTCCTTGTGTTCGTACTGCACAACGTGGCACGGGGCGCGGGCATTCCCGCCCGCACCCCGCTCACAGGTACGACTTACCCCTCCGCGACACGCGCGCGGTGCGTCAGGAGGACAGCACGCGCGCGTGGAGCGCGGTCACGGCCCTGCGTGCGGACGTGAACGCGCCGTGCTGCCAGGCGTCGGTGTAGCTGAGCCAGTCACCGGCGAAGTACACGCGCCCGGTGGGCTCGTTGAGCGGCTTGTAGCGGGCGTCGTCGGGCCCACCGGGGGTGGAGTGCCAGGCGGCCTCCAGATGGGGCGTCTGACGCCAGTGGTGGGAGAAGGAGGACGCCAGTTCGGTGCGGTACTTGTCGCCGTAGATCTTCACGCCGACGGCCACGGCCCGCTTCTCGCGTTCCTTGGGCGTGAGCCGCGCGTACGAGTCCGCGTTGGCGCTGTAGTTGTAGTAGCCGATGACGATGCCTCGCTCCCCGTGGAAGCCGTACGACGGGTGCCAGATGTGTGCGACGTCCTGGTCGGTCTCGGTGATGCCGCCGTAGATCCGGTGGTCCAGTTCCCACCAGCGGGACCGGTACTCCAGGCCGATCTTGGCGGCGGACGACGGGGTGATCGCCTCCAGGGCGGACTGCACTCCGGAGCCGAGGTTGTGCGGAATCTTCGCGAGGATGTTCGGCGGCAGGGCGCCGATGCAGTAGTCGGCGTTGACCACCCTCCTACGGCTGCCCTGGGTGTAGGTGACGGAAACACCGCTCCCGGTGTCGGTGATGTCCGAGACGACCGCTCCGGTACGGACACGGTGGGCGCCGATCGCCCTGGTGAGCGCCTTGGGAATCTGGTCCATGCCACCCACCGGCTGGAACATCAGCATGGCCTGGTCGAAGCCGAACTCGAAGGAGAAGTAGCGCCCGACCCCGCTGGCGAACACCTCGGAGGCGGTCGGAACGTCGCCCAGCAGCACACCGGGGGTGCCCGCCGCACCCGGCACGGTGGTGTATCCGCGGCGCTCGCCGCCCTCGTACTTCAGGGTGTCGCCGAGTTCCCCGTAGTCCTTGAGGAACTCCACCAGCCGCTCCCGGTCGGCGGCCGTCAACTCCTCGTCGAGGGCGCCCTTGTCGGTGGCCTTGGCGAGCAACTCCGAGACGTAGCCGTACACATCGGCCTTGGCGGTGCGGTAGCGCACCGGCGCGGTCATGCCGGCGGACTCGTTGTAGAGGTAGGCGTCCGCGTTGACGTTGGTGAACACCTCCACGGGGACGCCGAGTTCACGGCAGTAGTCGAGGGTGACCATCCACTGCGGGAGACGTGCGGGCCCGGCGTTCATGTAGTGGCCGTCGGCGAACCGGGCCGTCTGCCGGTGGCCGTACAGGTCGGTGGTCGAGTCACCGCCCCGCACGGTGAAGTTGCGCCCACCGGTACGGTCCCTGGCCTCCAGGACCGTACAGTCGTAGCCGGCCTTGCCCAGTTCGTACGCCGCGGCCAGCCCCGCGATACCACCGCCCACGATGACGACCTTGGCGGCGGCGCGTCCGGTGAGAGCGAAGTCACCGGGCCTGAGCGCCTGAAAGGACCGCTCACGCTGGGCGGCCTGCGCGGTGGGCGCGAGGCCGAGTGCCCCCATGGTGGCGAACATCGCCCCCGCGCCCCCGCTGAGACCCACATTGCGCAAAAACGCTCGGCGACTACCACCAGAACCGTTCTGAAGCTGCGTCATGTCTTCGGCTCCCCTTTTCCCGACCACGAATGACCGAGGAAGCCTCCCAACGAGCCGTTACGACCCGTCAGTTACTCGTGTATCCCACAAGTTTCTGCAAAAACGGCAACGACAACCCCCTAGGGGCGCGGGGAACTGCGCGACAAGCCGCAACGGCTCCGCACCCGAACGACAACCCCCAGCCCCAAAACGACTGAGGGGCCGCACCTCGAAAGGTACGGCCCCTCAGCTACCGACTAAGCCTCAGCTTCAGAGGCGAGCGTCAGCTCTGACCACCAGCCAGCTTCTCGCGCAGAGCCGCAAGCGCCTCGTCCGACGCCAGCGCGCCAGACGTGTCGTCCGACTCCGAGGAGTACGAGCCGCCGCCACCGGAGGCCGCCGGAGCCGCACCCGGGGTGGTGACACCCTCGGCCTCGGCCTGGGCGTCCGCCTCGCGGGACTTGATGACCTGAGCCTGGTGCTGCTCGAAGCGCTGCTGCGCCTCGGCGTACTGGTTCTCCCACACCTCGCGCTGAGCCTCGAAGCCCTCGAGCCAGTCGTTGGTCTCGGGGTCGAAGCCCTCGGGGTAGATGTAGTTGCCCTGGTCGTCGTACGACGCGGCCATGCCGTACAGCGTCGGGTCGAACTCGACCGAGGCCGGGTCGGCACCGAAGGACTCGTTGGCCTGCTTCAGCGAGAGGCTGATGCGGCGGCGCTCGAGGTCGATGTCGATGACCTTGACGAAGATCTCGTCGTTGACCTGGACGACCTGCTCCGGGATCTCCACGTGGCGCTCGGCCAGCTCGGAGATGTGGACCAGACCCTCGATGCCCTCGTCCACGCGGACGAACGCACCGAACGGAACGAGCTTCGTGACCTTACCCGGGACGACCTGACCGATCTGGTGGGTCCGGGCGAACTGCTGCCACGGGTCTTCCTGCGTCGCCTTCAGCGACAGGGAGACACGCTCACGGTCCATGTCGACGTCGAGGACCTCGACGGTGACTTCCTGGCCGACCTCGACAACCTCGGAGGGGTGGTCGATGTGCTTCCAGGACAGCTCGGAGACGTGCACGAGACCGTCGACGCCACCGAGGTCCACGAACGCACCGAAGTTGACGATCGAGGAGACCACACCGGAGCGGACCTGACCCTTCTGGAGGGTCGTGAGGAAGGTCTGGCGGACCTCGCTCTGGGTCTGCTCCAGCCAGGCACGGCGGGACAGGACCACGTTGTTGCGGTTCTTGTCCAGCTCGATGATCTTGGCCTCGAGCTCCTTGCCCACGTAGGGCTGGAGGTCGCGGACACGGCGCATCTCGACGAGGGAGGCCGGCAGGAAGCCACGGAGGCCGATGTCGAGGATGAGACCACCCTTGACGACCTCGATGACGGTACCGGTGACGATGCCGTCCTCTTCCTTGATCTTCTCGATGGTGCCCCAGGCGCGCTCGTACTGGGCGCGCTTCTTCGAGAGGATCAGGCGGCCTTCCTTGTCCTCCTTCTGGAGAACAAGGGCTTCGATCTCGTCGCCGACCTTGACGACCTCGTTCGGGTCGACGTCGTGCTTGATCGAGAGCTCGCGGCTCGGGATGACACCTTCGGTCTTGTAACCGATGTCGAGCAGGACCTCGTCCCGGTCGACCTTCACGATGACGCCGTCGACGATGTCGCCGTCGTTGAAGTACTTGATCGTCTCGTCGATCGCGGCGAGGAAGGCTTCCTCGTTACCGATGTCGTTGACCGCAACCTGCGGAGTCGTTGCGGTGGTCTCGGTGCTGCTCGTCATGTGGGAAAGGGCTCCGGTACGGACAGTGAGTCGTAGGTACTGCTTACGCCGGGAGCCCGTTTCGCTCTGCAGAAGGCCGGACAGCCAAGGAAGCGCCACACCAGAACCAGAAGATCCGGTGGCGCCTCGACAACCGAGGGGACATACATACAGATGCGAGCGCAACCTGCTACGTCTGAGGTGCGCAGGCCCGCAGCGCAACTTGTAGCATACGGGGGCAGCCGAGCAGGGTCAATGCGCGAAGGCGCACACCCGGGGCGGATCGTCGCATACCCGGCACAAGACGTGTCCCAGGAGGCCACGCACGCGTGTAGACACCCCATTCGTGACGACCGCCGGAACAGGTCGCACGGAAGACCCGCAGACTAATACGAGGGAGCCGATCATCCAAGAGCCCGAATCGTCCGAGCCCGAGGCCACCCGGCGTGCCGCCGGAGTCACGGAAAGCTCCCGGGCCAACCGGGGCTGGTGGGACCGGAACGCGGACGACTACCAGAACGAGCACGGCACCTTCCTCGGCGACGACCGTTTCGTGTGGTGCCCCGAGGGCCTCGACGAGGTGGAGGCCGAGCTGCTGGGTCCGGCCGAGGACCTCAAGGGCAAGGACGTCCTGGAGATCGGCGCCGGCGCGGCCCAGTGCTCCCGCTGGCTGGCCGCCCAGGGCGCCCGTCCGGTGGCCCTGGACCTCTCCCACCGCCAGCTCCAGCACGCCCTGCGGATCGGCGGCGGCATCCCCCTGGTGGAGGCCGACGCGGGCGCCCTGCCCTTCGCGGACGGCTCCTTCGACCTGGTGTGCTCGGCGTACGGGGCGATGCCCTTCGTCGCCGATCCGGTGCTGGTGCTGCGCGAGGTGCGCCGGGTGCTGCGCCCGCGCGGGCGCTTCGTCTTCTCGGTGACGCACCCACTGCGCTGGGCGTTCCCGGACGAGCCCGGCCCCGAAGGGCTGTCCGTCTCGGGGTCGTACTTCGACCGCACGCCGTACGTCGAGCAGGACGACGACGGCAACGCGGTGTACGTCGAGCACCACAGGACGGTCGGCGACCGCGTCCGGGACGTCGTGGCGGGCGGTTTCCGTCTGATGGACCTGGTCGAGCCGGAGTGGCCGGCCTGGAACACGTCCGAGTGGGGCGGCTGGTCCCCGCTGCGCGGCAACCTCATCCCGGGGACGGCGATATTCGTCTGCGAGCGCGACTGAGAAGGCCGGCTTGAGAACCGGCTTGAGAAAACGCCCTCCACGCACGCGTGGAGGGCGTTTTTCATGGACGTACGACACTGGGGGCGTGATCCGTTACGACGCCCTGGACGTCCTGCCCGTACGCGGTGCCCTGCCCGGCCTGACCGAGGCGCTCGACGCGCACGGCACCGCCGTCCTCGTGGCCCCGCCCGGCACCGGCAAGACGACGCTGGTCCCACTGGCCCTGGCGGGACTGCTGGATGACGGCCGGCCGGTGCGGCGGGTCGTGGTCGCCGAGCCGAGGCGGATCGCCGCGCGGGCGGCGGCCCGGCGGATGGCGTGGCTGCTGGGCGAACAGGTCGGCGCGAGCGTCGGCTACACCGTGCGCGGGGAGCGGGTGATCGGGCGGCACACGCGCGTGGAGGTCGTCACCACCGGTGTGCTGCTGCAACGGCTCCAGCGGGACCAGGAGTTGCCCGGCGTCGACGTGGTCGTGCTCGACGAGTGCCACGAACGGCACCTGGACGCGGACACGACGGCGGCGTTCCTGGTCGACGTACGGGCGGCGCTGCGCCCCGAACTGCGGCTGGTGGCGGCGTCGGCGACGACCGACGCCGAGGGCTGGGCGGAGCTGCTGGGCGGCGCGCCGGTGGTCGAGGCGGCCGGGGTGTCGTATCCGGTGGAGGTGGTGTGGGCTCCGCCGGTACGTCCCGTACGGCCGCCGCACGGGATGCGTGTCGACCCGGCGCTGCTGACGCATGTGGCGTCGACGGTGCGGCGGGCGCTGGCCGAGCGGGCGGGGGACGTGCTGTGTTTCCTGCCCGGCGTCGGCGAGATCGCGCGCGTGGCGGGCCAGTTGCGGGACCTCGGCCCCGTGGAGGTGCTCCAGGTACACGGGCGGGCTCCGGCTGCCGTCCAGGACGCGGTGCTGTCGGGCGGGGCGGGCCGCCGGGTGGTGCTGGCGACGTCCGTGGCGGAGTCGTCGCTGACGGTTCCGGGGGTGCGGGTGGTCGTGGACTCGGGGCTGGCGCGGGAGCCGAGGGTGGACCACGCGCGCGGGCTGAGCGCGCTGACGACGGTCCGGGGCTCGCAGGCCGCCGGGCGGCAGCGGGCGGGGCGGGCCGGCCGTGAGGCGCCGGGGGCGGTGTACCGCTGCTGGGCGGAGGCCGAGGACGCCCGTCTGACGCGTTTTCCGTCGCCGGAGATCAAGGTGGCCGACCTGACGGCGTTCGCCCTCCAGGCGGCCTGCTGGGGCGATCCTGACGCCTCCGGGCTGGCCCTGCTGGACCCACCGCCGAGCGGTGCGATGGCGGCGGCGCGGTCTGTACTGACGGCGATCGGCGCCGTGGACGCCACCGGCCGCGCCACGGACCGGGGCACCCGCATGTCCCGCCTCGGCCTGCACCCCCGGCTGGCCCGCGCCCTCCTGGACGCGGCCCCCGAGGTGGGCGCGGCCCGGGCCGCCGAGGTGGTCGCCCTACTGAGCGAGGAGCCGCCACGCGAATACGGCGACGACCTCACAACGGCCTGGCGCACGGCCCGCCACGCCAACGACGCATACGCGACCCGCTGGCGTACGGAGTCCCGCCGGTTGCGCTCGGCGGCACCGGATGCCGCACGCCACGAACCCGCACCCACTGCCGACGGCGACCGCGCAGGGGCCCGAAGCGGTGACGACACACGCACGGGCAGCCGCCCGCGCCCCGACGGACCCCGCAACCCCGCCCCCACCACCCGAGACGACCGCGCGACCCCGCGCGGCGACTTCGCACACTTGCCCCGCCGCCCCACGGAGGTCGATCACCTGAGCCCGGCCGAACCCGACACCGCACCACACGAACCCGCCCCGACCACCCCCGACGACCGCGCGGCAGCCAGGCGCGGCGACGACGCGGCCCGCCGACACACGGAGGCTCGGCGCCCGGGCCCGGGCGCGCCCGACACCGCACCCCACGAACCCGCACCCGCTGCCGGCGACCGCGCGGCCCGGCACGGCGACGACGCGGCCCGCCGACGCACAGAGGCTCGGCGCCCGCGCCCGGACGCGCCCGACACCGCACCCCACGGGCCCGCCCCCGCCTTCGGGGACGACCGGGCCGTCGGGCTCGTCGTCGCGCTCGCCTTTCCCGAGCGGGTTGGCAGGGCTCAGGGCGGGTCGTATCTGATGGTGTCCGGTACCCGGGCGGAGGTCGGTGAGGGGTCGGCGTTGCGGGGTGCGGCCTGGGTCGCGGTCGCTGTGGCGGATCGGCCGGTCGGTGCCGGGCACGCGCGTGTGCGGCTTGGCGTCGGTATCGACGAGGACACTGCTCGGTCGGCGGCCGGTGCCCTGTATGCCTCGGGCGAGGAGGTCCACTGGGCCGACGGGGACGTCGTCGCGCGGCGGGTCGAGCGGCTCGGGGCGGTGGAGTTGGCGGTGCGTCCGTTGCGGAACCCGGACCCCGCCCTCGTACGCGAGGCCCTTCTTGAGGGGCTGCGGCAGGACGGGCTCGGGTTGTTGCGGTGGTCCGCGGACGCTGAAGTGCTGCGGCAGCGGCTCGCCTTTCTTCGGCTGCATCTGGGTGATCCATGGCCCGACGTTTCCGAGAACGCCCTCCACGCGCGCGTGGACGAATGGCTGGAGCCCGAGTTGGGCCGGGCTCGGCGGCGGGCCGATCTGGGGCGGATCGAGGCCGGGCAGGCCCTCAATCGGTTGTTGCCGTGGGCTTCCGGGGAGGCCGGGCGGCTCGACGGGCTGGCGCCCGAGCGGTTGGCCGTGCCGAGCGGGTCCAGGATCCGGGTCGACTACTCCGATCCCGAACGGCCCGTGCTCGCCGTGAAGTTGCAGGAGATGTTCGGGCTGCGGGAGTCGCCCGTCGTGGCCGGGGTGCCGGTTGTCGTTCATCTGCTGTCGCCCGCCGGGCGGCCCGCGGCCGTCACCGCCGACCTCGCCTCCTTCTGGAAGGACGGCTACAAGGGGGTGCGTGCGGAGTTGCGCGGGCGGTATCCGAAGCATCCGTGGCCGGAGGACCCGGCGACCGCCGAGCCGACCCGGCACACGAACGCGCGGCTCAGGCGGTGACCGGCTCGGGGGCGGAGGTCTTCGTGGGGGCGGGGTCGGCCGGCCTGCGGCCGCGTGCCTCCAGGTAGAGGGCGAGGGCCAGCAGGAGTACGCCCAGGGAGAGGAAGCCCCAGGGCAGGTACGACGTCATCAGCAGGACCAGTACGCGCTGGGACTTGACCAGGTCGACCGTCGACCTGATGTAGTCCTCGCGCATCTTCACGTGCCCGGCGAAGGCCGTCACCTTTTCGCGTCCCCCCAGGAGGCTGCCTCCGCGCAGTTCCTCCTGGTGGATCTCCTCGCCGTAGACGGGCGCCCCGGTGACCGGTTCCACCCAGAACTTGCGGACCGTGGTGTACCAGCGGGTCGTGCCGGTCGCGGCGACGTCCTCGGGCGTGATGCCCTTGACCGGCATGGACTTGGGGAAGGGGACCTTCGTCCAGGGGATGGTCTGTTCGAAGTAGTAGACAGACACGCCGCGGAAGTCCTGCGTCCCCTTGTAGTGGATGGGGGCCGTCACGCGCGCCTGTGCGTCGAAGTACTCGTAGTCCCGCTTCTCCACCAGGAAGGGCCACTTGAACTCGATGCCCTCCCGTTTCACCGGGTCGCCGTCGACCATCTCGCCGGTGGCATGGACCGGTTCCTGGGTGTGCGCGTCGAAGATGTAGCGCTCGGGGATCTTCGAGACCATCTTCCCGTCGGGACCCTGGACATAGGAGAGGCCGTCCCAGACGACCACGTCCCGGCCCGCCGTCCTCTCGATCGCTTCCGAGGCCTCGACGTTGCCCTTGAGGGTCTGCACGATGGTGACCTTGGAGACCTTCTTGGCCGTGAACGAGTTGTAGTCGAGCAGGGTCGCGTCCTTCGCCTCCAGCACCATGTCCTGGTACTGGTTCGCCGGGACCTTGGCGAGGCGCGGGAAGGCGTACCAGCGCAGCAGCGGGGACAGCGCCGCGAAGAACACGGCGAGGGCGAGCAGGACCAGGCCGGACTTGCGGCGCATCTCGGCCTCCCTCCCGGAGAGGTACGGCGGCTACGGGTGTGACGGAACCGTGGTCAGCATCGGCTTCGGGGACGTCGTGCCCGTCGGTGTGCCGATGGCGGTGATCGTGAGGACGAGCGCGAACGCGGCGGCGAGACCGGCCGCGGCGGCGATCAGAGCGCGCATACGGGGCCTCCCCGGTCGGCGACGACGAGCTGATGGTGCGTCAGGTCGCGGGCACCGTAGCAACGGGCGGCCGAGATGAGAACAACTCGCACACACGAAAGCGGCACCCCTCGCCATGAACGGGGTGCCGCAGTCGTACGTATGAACGCGTAGAAACCTTTACGCGCTCGGGGAGGCGGAGGCCGACGGGCTTGCCGACTCCGTCGGGGTCGCCGATTCCGTGGGGGTGGGTGCCGCCGTCACGGTCAGTTCGACCGTCAGGGTGGCGCCGCCGGTGGTGGTGATGCGGAGCAGGAAGGTGCCCGCGGTGTCGTCCGCGTACAGCTTCGGCAGTTTGAGCAGGCCGTTCGCGTCCGTTTCGAGGCCCGTGAGGGTGCGGACCGTGTTGCCGTCCGCGTCCTTGAAGTAGGGGCCCTTGTCGTTCACGGTCGCATCGGACGCCGAGGTGATCAGGGTGGCGGTGGCCGCGACGCCGTCCGCGACGGCGCCGTCGTACGTCGCCTTCACCTCGACCTGGTCGGCGAACTCGCCGCCCGCCACGCAGGTGAGCGCGGTGGTGCCGGTGCGGGCGAGGGTGTCGGCGGCGCGGGCGGTGACGGTGGCCGAGTAGTCGAGGGCGCCGACCGTACGGCCGACGACGACCGCGCGGACCGTGAAGTCGCCTGTCTTCTCGCCCGCCTCGAGCGCGGGCGCGACCGCGACTCCCACGCTGTTGGTGACGACCGTGGCGACGCTCTCGCCGCCGGTGAAGGTGGTGTCGGTGTCGCCGACGATCGTGAAGCGGATCCTGACCTTGCCGACGGCCTTGCCGGCCGAGGTCTCCGCGCGCGTGCTGATCTTCTTGGTGAACGTGTCGCCCGCCATGGCGGTGAGCTTGGCGGTACCCGCGTCCTCCAGGTGGTGCACCGTGTCGGTGGGCGTGGGCACGGGGGTCGGGCTCGGCACGGTGGGCTTGTCCGGCTTCGGCGGGGCCGGGGTGCTCGTCCCCGGCGTGCTCGGGCCGGTGCTCGGCGTCGTCGTGCTCGGCGACGGCGTGGAACTCGACCCGGAGTTGCCGTCGCTGCGGTTGACGGGCACCGTGCCCGTGCCGTCCGGGACCTCGTGGGTGCCCTTGCGGTAGTACTCCAGCCACGACAGCACGAGGTTCAGATAGTCCGTCGAGTTGTTGTAGCTGAGGATCGCGCGGTTCAGGTCGGCCTGCGTCGACAGGTCCCAGCCGTACCGGCACAGGTAGTGGCCGGCGGCGAGGGCCGCGTCGTAGATGTTGTTGGGGTCCGCCTTGCCGTCGGCGTTGCCGTCGCGGCCCGCCCACGCCCAGGTGGACGGGATGAACTGCATGGGCCCGACGGCGCTGTCGTAGCTGCTGTTGCCGTCGTACTCGCCGTTGTCGGTGTCCCGGATGAGCGCGAAGCCGTTGCCGTCGAGCTGCGGGCCGAGGATCGGGCTGGTCGTGGTGCCGTTCGCGTCGACCTGGCCGCCGCGGGCCTGGCCCGACTCGACCTTGCCGATGGCCGCGAGGAGCTGCCAGGGCAGGTTGCACTGGGGCTTGGCCGTGCCCAGCGCCGCCTCGGCCTTCTTGTAGGCGTCGAGGACGGTCGCGGGGATGCCGGCCTCGGCCTCGCCGCGCGACACCGGCGTACCGATGGTCGACGACTGCGACGGGCTCGGACTGGGGTTCGGGCTGTTCAGGGGCGGAAGGTCCGTGTAGTACGGCGAGTTGCCGGTCGCGCTCGCGCTGTCGTCGGCCGTCGCGTCGGGCGTGGGCTGGGAGTCACTGGCGGTCCGTCTGCCCTGGTCGTCGACCACCACCCCCGGAGCCTGGGACGCGGACAGAGCCGCGACCGCGAGCGCGGCCACAGCGGTGGTCGCCGCTCCCTTGCGGAGCCTCCTGCCGATGTACGCCGCCATACAGAGAACCCCTCCCGTGGGCGACAAGTCGCCCTGTTCCGCCTATTTTTGCCCGGTTCCGATCGATCCGGACCAGTCCCGAGCAGTCTCGGTCAGCCTTGCAATCCGGCCATTTCGCCCGATTTCGCGCCTTGTTCGCGTGTTACGCCTTCATTGCGCTTCGGTGTTCGACCATGCTCCCCAGCAGGCCGACCCAGGCGACCCTACGACAACTTGCGTTGCACGGACACCCGTTCGTGCCCGTTATTCACCGATTGACCACCTGTGATTCTGTCGCGTTCCGCAGGCGCGGGTGGCCCGCACGCGGCATTTCATTCACCTCTCCGACCGTCCTGTCACCGCCCGCCGCAGCGTGCGGCCGTCCCGCATACTGGACGCCGATGATCACCGGGGCGGTTTCGCCCTTGACCAACATCCGCTCCAGGGAGCCCACTTGCCGTTCACTCTCAGCCATGCGGCGGCCGTACTGCCCGCCGTACGCGCCGATGGAACCGGACGCGGCCGACTGGTACCGGCGGTACTCGTCACCGGCTCCTTCTCCCCCGACCTGACCTACTTCGCGGCGAGCGTCCTGCCCGAGGCGATGGAGTTCGGCACCTTCACCCACTCCTTCCCCGGCGTCTTCACCGTCGACGTGGCCGTCGCCTGGGCACTGGTGGGCCTGTGGCTGTTCCTGCGCGAGCCCCTGGTGGCCCTGCTGCCCCGCGCCCACCAGGGCCCGACGGCGACCCTGCTGGGCTGCGGAACCCCACGCGCGCGGGTGACCCCGTCCCTGTTCCTCCGGTGGTATGCCTCGGCCGCCCTCGGCGCCCTCACCCATGTCGTCTGGGACGCGTTCACCCACCACGACCGGTGGGGGGTACGGCTGTTCCCCGTGCTCGACAGCGAACTGCGCGGCTCGCCTCTGTTCTGGTACCTGCAGTACGGCGGCTCGGCGCTGGCCGCGGTGGTCATCGCGGGGTTCGTGTACTACGCCCTACGGCGGACCGGCGCGGGCAGGCCGACGGGCGTACCGGCGCTGTCGGTACGGGACCGGTGGCTGGCCTGCGCCGTGATCGGCGGCTGCGCGACGGTGGGGGCGGTACAGCGGGTGCTGCGCTGGTGGGCGCACTGGGGCTCGACGGCCAAGCCGTGGGAGGTCATCCCGACCCTGTGCTTCGGAATCGGCGCGGGCCTGCTGCCGGGACTGCTCCTGTACGCGGCGGGGGTGCGGGCCTGGCGGCCCGGGGAACGGGCAGGGAATCTTGCCCCTGGGGACCAGCGCCGCCGCCCGGAAGGCCGTACGGAAGATCCTGCGGAGGGTCGTTCAGAAGGGCACGCGGACGATCACGCGGGTGGGCGCGCCGGGGGGCGTACGGGGTCCCGCTGACCGGTGCGGAGGGGGTGGTGCAGCCACCGGCGCTTCTTCCAGCCGGCCCAGAAGTGCCGGGCCCGGTCGGTGCGCGGGACGAGGTGTGCGGTTACGGGGCTGCTGCCGGGAACGCGGATGGTGCTCGCGTCGGCCGCGAATGCCCGCACGGAACCTGTCCGGCGGCTGAGCATGCGTATACCCATGCCCGCATCCTGGTGGGCATGCCCTGAGGAGGCGTGTCTGCGGGGGCCACGCGAGTGACGGGCCCTCCGGGGGTTGGGCGGGTTCGTTGTCGGGCGCGGGCCCGGTGGGGCTTCTCGCGCAGTTCCCCGCGCCCCTGAAAAGCAGGGGCTGCGCCCCATGCTTTTCGGCCCGCAGGGCCGGGTCCTTTAGGGGCGCGGGGAACTGCGCGAGAAGCCCCACCGGGCCCGCGCCCGGCAACGAACCGCACGACCGGCGGAGCTAATGTGCCGCCGACTCCCAGTCCAGCCCCGAGCCCACCGACACATCCAGCGGTGCACGCAGATGCACCGCCCCCGCCATCTCCCGTCGGACCAGTTCCTCCGTCGCCTCGCGCTCGCCCGGGGCGATCTCCAGGACGATTTCGTCGTGGACCTGGAGCAGCATGCGGGACTTCAGTTCCGCCTGCTCCAGCGCCTGGCCCACCTTCAGCATGGCGATCTTGACGATGTCCGCCGCCGTGCCCTGGATCGGGGCGTTCAGGGCCATGCGCTCGGCCATCTCACGACGCTGACGGTTGTCGCTGTTCAGGTCGGGGAGATAGCGGCGGCGGCCGAAGAGGGTCTCCGTGTAGCCCGTCGCCCTCGCCTCGTCGACGGCCCGGCGCAGATAGTCCCGTACCCCGCCGAAGCGCTCGAAGTACGTGTCCATCAGGACCCGCGCCTCGCCCGCGTCGATGTTCAGCTGACCGGAAAGGCCGAACGCCGACAGACCGTACGCCAGGCCGTACGACATCGCCTTGATCTTGCGGCGCATCTCCGCGTCCACCGCCGTGCGCTCGACCGAGAACACCTGGGAGGCGACCGTGGTGTGCAGGTCCTCGCCGGACGTGAACGCCTCCAACAGGCCCTCGTCCTCCGAGAGATGGGCCATCACCCGGAGTTCGATCTGGCTGTAGTCCGCGGTCATCAGGGACTCGAAGCCCTCGCCGACCACGAAGCCGCGCCGGATGGCCCGGCCCTCGTCCGTACGGACCGGGATGTTCTGGAGGTTGGGGTCCGTGGAGGACAGCCGGCCCGTCGCCGCGACCGTCTGGTTGAACGTCGTGTGGATACGGCCGTCCGCCGCGATCGTCTTGATCAGGCCCTCGACGGTGACGCGCAGCTTCGCCTGCTCTCGGTGGCGGAGCATGATGACCGGCAGCTCGTTCTCCGTCTGGTCCGCCAGCCACGCCAGGGCGTCCGCGTCCGTCGTGTAGCCGGTCTTGGTCTTCTTCGTCTTCGGCAGGCCCAGCTCCCCGAAGAGGACCTCCTGGAGCTGCTTGGGCGAGCCGAGGTTGAACTCGTGGCCGGCCGCCGCGTGCGCCTCCTTCACCGCCTGCTGCACCGCGCCCGCGAACATCTGTTCCATGGCTTCCAGGTGCGCCCGGTCCGCCGCGATGCCGTGCCGCTCCATCCGGGCCAGCAGCGCCGACGTCGGCAGTTCCATGTCCCGCAGCAGATCCGCCGCGCCGACCTCCTGGAGGCGCTCGGCGAACGCCTCGCCCAGGTCGACGATCGTGCGGGCCTGCACCATCAGGGACTCGGCCTCCGCGCCGTCGTCCGCGCCGAAGGCCAGCTGGCCGTCCGCCGTCGCGGCGGGCGCCAGCTCACGGCCGAGGTACTCCAGGGACAGCGCGTCCAGGTCGAAGGAACGGCGACCCGGCTTGACCAGGTACGCAGCGAGTGCCGTGTCCATGCTCACCCCGGCCACGGTCCAGCCGTGCTCCGCGAAGACCCGCATCGCGCCCTTGACGTTGTGGAACACCTTGGGCCGCTCCGCGTCGGCCAGCCAGGCCGCGAACGCGTTCTCGTCGGCCTGGTCCAGCTCCGCCGGGTCGAACCAAGCCGCCGCTCCCCCGCCCGCCGCGAGCGCGACCTCGGCGACCGAGCCGCTGCCCAGCGCCCAGGTGTCGACCGTGGCGACACCGAGGACCGCCGTGCCGTGCTCGGTGAGCCAGGGGGCCAGCTCTCCTGTGCCGAGCACCGTCCCGTCCACCTCGACACCGGCCTCGGCGACCGGTCCCGCGTCGGCCTCCTCGGCGCCCGGATCGACGGCCAGCAGCCGCTCGCGCAGCGACGGGTTCCGGATCTCCAGGGTGTCGAGGACCATCGCCACCGCCGTACGGTCGTACGCGGCGCGCTCCAGGTCCGTGACCGTCTTCGGGAGTTCGACGTCCCGGACCATCTCCGTGAGGCGGCGGTTGAGCTTGACGGCGTCCAAGTGGTCGCGCAGGTTCTGCCCGGCCTTGCCCTTGACCTCCTCGACCCGCTCGACCAGGTCCGCGAACGACCCGAACTGGTTGATCCACTTCGCCGCCGTCTTCTCACCGACCCCCGGAATGCCGGGCAGGTTGTCGGACGGGTCGCCGCGCAGCGCCGCGAAGTCGGGGTACTGGGCCGGCGTCAGCCCGTACTTCTCGAAGACCTTCTCCGGAGTGAACCGGGTCAGCTCCGAGACGCCCTTCGTCGGATACAGCACCGTCGTGTTCTCGGTGACCAGCTGGAAGGAGTCCCGGTCGCCGGTGACGATCAGCACCTCGAAACCCTCGGCCTCGGCCTGCGTGGTCAGCGTCGCGATGACGTCGTCGGCCTCGAAGCCGTCGACCGCGAACCGCTCCGCGTGCATCGCGTCGAGCAGCTCGCCGATCAGCTCGACCTGCCCCTTGAACTCGTCCGGTGTCTTCGACCGGTTCGCCTTGTACTCCGTGAACTCCTCGGAGCGCCAGGTCTTGCGGGACACGTCGAACGCCACCGCGAAGTGCGTGGGCGCCTCGTCGCGCAGCGTGTTGGCGAGCATCGACGCGAAGCCGTAGATCGCGTTCGTCGGCTGTCCCGTCGCGGTCGTGAAATTCTCCGCGGGCAGCGCGAAGAACGCGCGGTACGCCAGCGAATGCCCGTCCATGAGCATCAGCCGGGGGCGGCCCGTGCCGGAGGTCTTCTCGGTCTTCTTCGATGCTGTCTCTGCCACGACCCCGATCCTGCCACGTGCCACTGACAACGCGGGCCGCCCGGGACCTGACACCACCCTTGTCAGTGCCGCGTGCGAGGATCGATGAGGTGGCACACGCACAGGTGAACCGTGCGCACGCACACCACGTGCAGGCGGAGAGACACGTGCAAGCGAAGGGGTTCAGCAATGGCCAGCAAGCCGCCCAAGAGTGATCCGGTCCAGGACGCGCCGCAGGTCGCCGACCCCAAGCACGCCGCAGCCGGACTGCCCGCCATCGGCCACACCCTCCGCATCGCCCAGCAGCAGATGGGCGTCCGCCGCACCGCGCTCACCCTCCTGCGCGTCAACCAGAAGGACGGCTTCGACTGCCCGGGCTGCGCCTGGCCCGAGCCCGAGCACCGGCACGCCGCGGAGTTCTGCGAGAACGGCGCGAAGGCGGTCGCCGAGGAAGCCACCCTGCGCCGGGTCACCCCCGAGTTCTTCGCCGCGCACACCGTGACCGACCTGGCCGGCCGCAGCGGCTACTGGCTCGGCCAGCAGGGCCGCCTCACCCACCCCATGTACCTGCCCGAGGGCGCCGACCGCTACGAACCGGTCTCCTGGGACCGCGCCTTCGGCATCGTCGCCGAAGAGCTGAAGGCCCTCGGCTCGCCCGACGAGGCCCTCTTCTACACCTCGGGCCGCACCAGCAACGAGGCGGCCTTCCTCTACCAGCTGTTCGCCCGCGAACTGGGCACGAACAACCTCCCGGACTGCTCGAACATGTGCCACGAGTCATCGGGTTCCGCCCTCTCCGAGACCATCGGCATCGGCAAGGGCAGCGTCCTCCTGGAGGACCTCTACAAGGCCGACCTGATCATCGTCGCCGGCCAGAACCCCGGCACGAACCACCCCCGGATGCTCTCCGCCCTGGAGAAGGCGAAGGCGAACGGCGCGCGGATCATCAGCGTCAACCCGCTGCCCGAGGCGGGCCTCGAACGCTTCAAGAACCCGCAGACCCCCCAGGGCATGCTCAAGGGCGCCGCCCTCACCGACCTGTTCCTACAGATCCGCATCGGCGGCGACCAGGCCCTCTTCCGCCTCCTCAACAAGCTGATCCTCGACACAGAGGGCGCGGTCGACGAGGCCTTCGTCGGCGAACACACCCACGGCTACGAGGAGTTCGTCGAGGCGGCCCGCGCCGCCGACTGGGACGAGACCCTCACCGCGACGGGCCTCACGCGCACGGAGATCGAAAAAGCCCTCTCCATGGTCCTCGCCTCCGAGCGCACCATCGTGTGCTGGGCGATGGGCCTGACCCAGCACAAGCACTCCGTGCCCACCATCCGCGAGGTCGTCAACTTCCTTCTCCTGCGCGGCAACATCGGCCGCCCCGGCGCCGGCGTGTGCCCGGTGCGCGGCCACTCCAACGTCCAGGGCGACCGCACGATGGGCATCTTCGAACGCCCCGCGCCCGCCTTCCTCGACGCCCTGGAGAAGGAGTTCGGCTTCGCCCCGCCCCGCGAGCACGGCTACGACGTCGTACGGGCGATCCAGGCGCTGCGCGACGGCGAGGCGAAGGTCTTCTTCGCCATGGGCGGCAACTTCGTCTCGGCCTCCCCCGACACCGAGGTCACCGAGGCCGCCATGCGGCGCGCCAGCCTCACCGTGCACGTGTCGACGAAGCTCAACCGCTCGCACGTCGTCACGGGCGCGCGTGCCCTCATCCTGCCGACCCTCGGCCGTACCGAGCGCGACCTCCAGGGCAGCGGCGAGCAGTTCGTGACGGTCGAGGACTCCATGGGCATGGTGCACGCCTCCCGGGGCCGTCTGGACCCGGCGAGCACGCACCTCCTCTCCGAGCCGGCCATCGTCTGCCGCCTGGCCCGGCGCGTCCTGGGCGAGGAGTCCCGCACGCCCTGGGAGGAGTTCGAGAAGGACTACGCCACGGTCCGCGACCGCATCGCGCGCGTGATCCCCGGCTTCCAGGACTTCAACGCGCGTGTCGCCGACCCCGCGGGCTTCACCCTCCCGCACGCCCCGCGCGACGAGCGCCGCTTCCCGACGGCCACCGGCAAGGCCAACTTCACCGCGGCGCCCGTCGAGTTCCCGAAGCTCCCCGAAGGCCGCCTGCTGCTTCAGACGCTGCGCTCGCACGACCAGTACAACACCACGATCTACGGCCTGGACGACCGCTACCGGGGCATCAAGAACGGCCGCCGGGTCGTCCTCGTGAACCCCGAGGACGCCCGGGCCCTGGGGGTCGCCGACGGGTCGTACGTCGACCTCGTCAGCGAGTGGAAGGACGGCGTCGAGCGGCGCGCGCCCGGTTTCCGGATCGTGGTCTACCCGACGGCGCGGGGCTGCGCGGCGGCCTACTACCCGGAGACCAACGTCCTGGTCCCGCTGGACTCCACCGCGGACGTCAGCAACACCCCGGCCAGCAAGTCCGTTGTCGTACGTCTGGAACAATCGGCCACCGACTGAGCGTTTGCTCAGGCGGACGCAGACCGCGACGAACGGAGCCGGGCCCATGGGTGAGCAGCAGCACGTGAAGTTCCCGCAAGAGGTCATCGACGAGTACGCGGCACTCGGTGTCGACGTGGTCGCCATGTTCTCCGCGGGACACCTCGGGAACCGGATGGGCGTCCAGATCGTGGAGGCGTCCGCCGAGCGGGTCGTCGGCACGATGCCCGTCGAGGGCAACACCCAGCCGTACGGGTTGCTGCACGGGGGCGCGTCCGCGGTGCTGGCCGAGACGCTCGGGTCGGTGGGGTCGATGCTGCACGGGGGCAGCACGAAGATCGCCGTGGGCGTGGACCTGAACTGCACACACCATCGGGGCGCCCGCTCCGGTCTGGTCACCGGGGTGGCCACGCCGGTCCACCGGGGGCGGTCGACCGCGACGTACGAGATCGTGATCACGGACGAGAACGACAAGCGGGTGTGCACGGCACGCCTGACGTGCCTGCTGCGGGACGCACCGGCGGCGAGCTGAGGCGCAGGGTTTTCTTCGCCCCCGCCGCCCCTACCCGTCCCATCCTCGGGGGCTCCGCCCCCGAACCCCCTTTGTCCTCAAACGCCGGACGGGCTGAGATACCCAGCCCGTCCGGCGTTTGAGGACGAGGCCGTTCAGGCCGATAAGTGGGGGTCTGGGGGCGCAGCCCCCAGGGATGGGACGGGTAGGGGCGGCGGGGGCGAGAACAAACCAGACCTGGGCTGCACCGCCCCTCCGCCGGAGGCACTACCGTTCCCCCCATGAGGCTGCGACCATGACCGGCATCGGCCCCGTCGAACCCGTCAACTCGCCGGACGCGCAAGAGACTTACGAAGTCATCGGTGCCGACACACCACGCCTCGCGGACCGCTGGCAGGCACTGTCCCCGCGTGTCCGCAGAGCGGCTCTCGGGGGCGCCGCACTCGCTGCCGCGGCAACCGGCGTCGTCGTCCTCCTGCCCCCGAGCCCGTCCGCACCGGACAAGGCCCTCATCCCCATGCCCTGGCCCGCGACCGTCACCACGTTCCGGTACACGGGACTCGCCGCGACCTTCGACTCCACCCCCGCCAGCGGCCTGTTCCGGTTCGCGGTGACCGTACACAGCGGGCCGCCCGTCACCGTGCGCGTCACCGGCGCCGCCTTCGACGGACTCACCGCCCGGATATCGCCCGCCGAGACCACCACCGTCAACGCCGGGACCACCCGTCGGATCACCGTCCAGATATCCGTGGTCGACTGCGCGGACTTCCCCCTCGACGCCGACCTGCCATTTCTTGACGTAACGCTCCGTAACACGCGTGCAATACAACGCCACAGCTTCATCTTCGGCGGCGCCTATCCGGACGACCTGTTCCAGCTGATCAGAGCGGCCTGCGACCCGTTGCCCGCGCGGCCAAGCCCACGGGCAACGGGAAGTGCACATTCTCAAAATGTGGACCGAGTACAGTTCTGGCCAAACCGGCTGAAACCTCACTCCCCCAAGCCATACCAACCAGCACGTCATAACAAGAAAGTCACAAGCCAGCCCACTCCGATGCCCCCGCGCGTAGACCGGGCTTAGAGTCACGGCCAGTCACCGCTCCACCGGGAGTTCGGTACCAGCGCCGCATATGTCGCATCCCTCAGGGACGACACGTCTGCGGAAAGGACTGATTGTGCGACAGCGTTCTTTGGTGATACTCACCTCCATTCTCACCACCGGAGCTCTGACCCTCACCGCGTGCGGCTCCCGAGACGACAGCGGTGACGGCGACAGCGGAGACACCACCACCCTGACCATCGGCGTCGACGCCCCCCTTTCCGGTGAGAACTCGACCACCGGCCTCGGTATCCAGTACGGCGTCCAGATCGCCGTCGACGACGCCAACAAGAACAACCTCGTCCCCGGGGTCAAGTTCAAGGTCAAGGCCCTCGACGACAAGGCCCAGCCCGCCACCGGCCAGTCCAACGCCACGGCCCTCGTCGGCGACGACAACGTCGTAGGCGCTGTCGGCCCCCTGAACTCCGGCGTCGCCCAGTCGATGCAGCAGGTGTTCGCCTCGGCCAACATGGTCGAGATCTCCCCCTCGAACACCAACCCGACCCTGACCCTGGGCAAGGACTGGCAGACCAACAAGCAGCGCCCGTACAAGACGTACTTCCGTACGGCCACCACGGACGAGCTGCAGGGCACCTTCGCCGCCGAGTACGCGTACAACAACCTCAAGAAGAAGAAGGCTTTCGTCGTCGACGACAAGCAGACCTACGGCGCCGGTCTGGCCTCCATCTTCAACGAGCAGTTCAAGGGCCTCGGCGGCGCCATCGCCGGCACCGACCACGTCAACACCGGCGACAAGGACTTCGCGTCCCTCGTCACCAAGATCAAGACCTCCGGCGCCGACCTGCTCTACTACGGCGGCCAGTACGACGAGTCCGCGCTGATCACCAAGCAGCTCAAGGACGCCGGCGTCAAGATCCCGCTCTTCGGCGGTGACGGCATGTACGCCACCACCTACATCGAGACCGCCGGCGCCTCCGCCGAGGGCGACCTCGTCACCTCCGTCGGTGTCCCCGTCGACACCCTGGCCGGCGCCAAGGCCTTCGTCGCCGAGTACAAGGCCAAGGGCTACAAGGGTGACTACGGCGCCTACGGCGGCTACTCCTACGACGCCGCCACCGCCATCATCAAGGCCGTAGGCGCTGTCAAGGAAGCCAACGACGGCAAGCTCCCCGACACCAACGACCTGCGTGCCAAGGTCGTCGACGCCGTCCAGAAGTCCGACTTCGAAGGCATCACCGGCAAGGTCTCCTTCGACGAGTACGGCGACACGGGCAACAAGCAGCTCACCGTCTACCAGGTCGTCAAGGGCGCCTGGAAGGCCGTCCACACCGGTACGGCCGGCAGCTGAACAGGCTGAGCGCTCTCACCGGCTGATCCACGGCCAGCACCACGCATCACGGGCCGCGCGGCAGGAGGACCCCCACCGCGCGGCCCGTTTTCACACCCCAACCCCCACCCGGCACGCATCCAGTGCACACGACCACCAGCGACATGGAGGCCACGCGGTGAACACCCTGCCGCAGCAGCTGGCCAACGGGCTGCTCCTCGGCTCGATGTACGGGCTGATCGCCATCGGCTACACGATGGTGTACGGCATCGTCCAGCTCATCAACTTCGCGCACGGCGAGATCTTCATGACCGGGGCCTTCGGCGCCCTCACGGTCTACTTCTACGTCCTCCCCGACAACACGGCGATGGCCATCGCCGTACCCCTGATGCTGATCGGCGGCGCCCTCGTCGCCATCCTCATCGCCGTCGGAGCGGAACGGTTCGCCTACCGCCCCCTACGCGGAGCACCACGACTGGCACCGCTCATCACGGCCATCGGCCTCTCCCTGGCCCTCCAGGAGGTCGTCCGCAACTTCTACCCCGACGCCGACCGGGCCCGCGCCTTCCCCGGCCTCGACGCCACCCACGACATCGGCTCCGTCACCATCAAGGACGCCGACATCTTCCTCATCGTCGCCGCCATCGTCTGCATGTCCGGCCTCGCGTTCTTCGTCAACCGCAGCCGCACCGGCCGCGCGATGCAGGCGACCGCGCAGGACCCCGACACCGCACAGCTCATGGGCATCGACACCAACCGCATCATCGTCATAGCCTTCGCCATCGGCGGCTTCTTCGCCGCCGTCGCAGCTGTCGCGTACGGCCTCAAGTACGGCAACGTCGACTACCGCATGGGCTTCCTGATGGGCCTCAAGGCCTTCACCGCGGCCGTCCTCGGCGGCATCGGCAACATCTACGGCGCCATGCTCGGCGGCATCGTCCTCGGCGTCGCCGAGACCCTCGCCTCCGCCTACATCGACGGCATCCCCGGCATGCAGCAGCTCGGCGGCCAGGGCTGGGCCAACGTCTGGGCCTTCTGTCTCCTCATCATCGTCCTGCTCGTCAGGCCACAAGGCCTGCTCGGCGAACGCGTCGCGGACAGGGCGTGATCACGATGACCGACCTCACCAAGACGACGACCGCCCCCGAGCCGGGTCTCATCCCCCTGCCCGCAGCGGCGGCCCGCGCCCTCACCCTCGTCGGCGGCATCGCCACCGCGGCCTCCGCCTTCCTCGCCTGGACCTGGACCTCCGAGTTCCCCGGCGACCTCACCATCACCGGCTACCCCGGCGGCCTCCAGTGGCTCACCTTCACCGGTGGCCTCCTCATCACCCTCTTCGCCCTCGCCGGCTACGGCATCCGCGGCCTCGGCTGGCTCCTGCCCGCCGGCAACAACGGCCCCACCGTCCTCACCGCCCTGGGCACCTTCGGCACCACCTGGTTCACCGTCATCGCGATCGCCGTCAACCTCGACGGCCTCGTCAACCTCGAACCGGGCGCCTACGTCGCCGCCGTCGCCTCCCTCCTCGCGGTCATCGGCGCCTTCGCACTCCCCGCCGCAGCCGACGAGACCCGCAACGCCAAGGCGGCCTACGCCGCGGGCCTGCGCAAGGGCGGCATCCCCTCCCAGAGCCGGATAGTCATCGCCGGCCTCAAGGGCCTGGTCGCCTACATCGGCAAGCCCGACCGCGTCCCCGCGCCGGAAGCCCTCGCCCCCTGGGTCGAGCGCGCCATCATCACCGCCGTCACCGCCGTCGGCCTCGGCGTCTTCACCTACGGCATCGACACCGAGTACGGCGAGCTGTTCATCGGCTACCTCATACTCGTCGTCTTCGCCATGTGGGCCCTGCACTCCGCCGGCCTCACCGACCGCTTCTCCCGGCTCGTCGCCCACCACCGCGGCTTCACACTGGCCATGGGCTTCGCCGCCGCGATCGCGTTCCCCTTCACCCAGACCGACGACCACTACGCCAACATCGGCGTCAACATCCTGATCTTCGGGACCGTCGCCCTGGGCCTCAACATCGTCGTCGGCCTCGCCGGCCTCCTCGACCTCGGATACGTCGCCTTCCTCGGCGTCGGCGCCTACACCGCCGCCCTCGTCTCCGGCTCCGAGTTCTCCAAGTTCTCCGGCGTCCAGTTCCCCTTCTGGGCCGCCGCCCTCTCCGGCGCCGCCGCATCGCTCATCTTCGGCGTCCTCATCGGCGCCCCCACCCTGCGACTGCGCGGCGACTACCTCGCCATCGTCACCCTCGGCTTCGGAGAGATCTTCCGCATCGCCGTCAACAACATGGACGGCGTCTCAGGACCCGACATCACCAACGGGCCCAACGGCATCCCGTCCATCCCCGACCTCGACTTCTTCGGATTCAACTTCGGCGAAGCCCACGACGTCGGCGGATTCACCCTCGGCCGGTTCGCGAACTACTACCTCCTCATGGTCCTGATCATGGCGATCGTGGTACTCGTCTACACCCGCGCCGCCGACTCGCGCATCGGCCGCTCCTGGATCGCCATCCGCGAGGACGAGACCGCCGCCACCGCCATGGGCATCAACGGCTTCCGCGTCAAGCTCATCGCCTTCGCCCTCGGCGCCTCCCTCGCCGGCCTCGCCGGCACCGTCAGCGCCCACGTCACCTACAGCGTCGTACCCACCCCGTACCAGTTCGCCGGCTCGACGCCCCCCAACTCGGCGTTCCTCCTGGCCGCGGTGGTCCTCGGCGGCATGGGCACGGTCGCCGGCCCGATCCTCGGCGCGGCCCTGCTCTACCTGCTGCCCGAGAAGCTCGTCTTCCTCCAGGACAAGTCGCTGCTCGCGTTCGGCATCGCCCTGATCGTCCTCATGCGCTTCCGCCCCGAGGGCATCATCGCCAACCGCCGCAACCAGCTCGAATTCCACGAGACCGGCCAGCTCGACGTACCCGACACAGAAACACTCGCCGACGATCCGGCCGTCACCAAGGCGGGGGCGTAACCACCATGACCACAAGCACACCCACCCCCGTACTCGAAGCGCGCAACGTCACCATGCGCTTCGGCGGCCTCACCGCCGTCCGCTCCGTCGACTTCACGGTCAACAGCGGCGAGATCGTCGGCCTCATCGGCCCCAACGGCGCCGGCAAGACCACGTTCTTCAACTGCCTCACGGGCCTGTACGTCCCCACCGAGGGCACGGTCTCCTACAAGGGAACCGTCCTCCCCCCGAAGCCCCACCTGGTCACCCAGGCAGGCATCGCCCGTACGTTCCAGAACATCCGTCTGTTCGCCAACATGACGGTCCTGGAGAACGTCCTCGTCGGCCGCCACACCCGCACCAAGGAAGGCCTCTGGTCCGCCCTCCTCCGCGGCCCCGGCTTCAAGAAGGCCGAAAAGGCGAGCGAAGAACGCGCCATGGAACTCCTGGAGTTCATCGGCCTGGCCCACAAGCGGGACCACCTCTCCCGCAACCTCCCCTACGGCGAACAGCGCAAGCTGGAGATCGCCCGAGCGATGGCGTCGGAGCCGGGCCTTCTGCTGCTCGACGAGCCGACGGCGGGCATGAACCCCCAGGAGACGCGGGCGACCGAGGACCTGGTCTTCGCCATCCGCGACAAGGGCATCGCCGTCCTCCTCATCGAGCACGACATGCGCTTCGTCTTCAACCTGTCCGACCGCGTCGCCGTCCTCGTCCAGGGCGAGAAGCTCGTCGAGGGCACCTCCGAGGTCGTCCAGGCCGACGAACGCGTTATCGCCGCCTACCTCGGCGAGCCCTTCGAGGGCGACCCCGGCCAGGCGGAAGCAGCCGAGGTCGAGGCCGCCGAAGCCGCCGCCGACGCGGCGAGCACCACCAGCACGAAGGGAGAAGGCCAGTGACCGCACTCCTCGAAGTCGAGGACCTCAGGGTCTCGTACGGCAAGATCGAAGCCGTCAAGGGCATCTCCTTCAGCGTCGAGGCAGGCCAGGTCGTCACCCTCATCGGCACCAACGGCGCCGGCAAGACGACGACCCTGCGCACCCTGTCGGGGCTGCTCCAGCCGACCTCCGGCAAGATCCTGTTCGACGGCAAGCCCCTCAACGGCGTCCCGGCCCACAAGATCGTCTCCCTCGGCCTCGCCCACTCCCCCGAGGGCCGGCACATCTTCCCCCGCCTCAGCATCTTCGAGAACCTCCAGCTCGGAGCGTTCCTGAGGAAGGACAAGGAAGGGATCGAGAAGGACATCCAGCGCGCCTACGACCTCTTCCCCATCCTGGGAGAGCGCCGCAACCAGGCCGCGGGAACCCTCTCGGGCGGTGAACAGCAGATGCTCGCCATGGGCCGCGCCCTGATGTCCCAGCCCAAGCTCCTCATGCTCGACGAGCCCTCCATGGGCCTCTCCCCGATCATGATGCAGAAGATCATGGCGACGATCTCCGAGCTGAAATCGACAGGTACGACGATCCTCCTGGTCGAGCAGAACGCCCAGGCGGCGCTGTCCCTGGCCGACCAGGGCCATGTCATGGAGGTCGGCAACATCGTCCTCTCCGGCACGGGCCAGGACCTGATCCACGACGAGTCGGTACGCAAGGCGTACCTCGGCGAGGACTGAGTTCTTCGACGTGATGTACGAGGAGGCCCGCACCCCCGGTTGGGGATGCGGGCCTCCTCGTACTCCGTCTGCGGGGCTACGTCAGCCCTTGGCGGCCTTCTTCTCCTCGGCGTCGGCGATGACGGCCTCGGCGACCTGCTGCATGGACATCCGCCGGTCCATGGACGTCTTCTGGATCCACCGGAAGGCGGCGGGCTCCGTCAGCCCGTACTCCGTCTGAAGGACCGACTTGGCACGGTCGACGAGCTTGCGGGTCTCCAGACGCTGGGTCAGGTCCGCGATCTCGTTCTCCAGCTGGCGCAGCTCGCTGAACCGCGAGACGGCCATCTCGATCGCCGGGACGACGTCGCTCTTGCTGAACGGCTTCACGAGATACGCCATGGCGCCGGCGTCCCGGGCCCGCTCGACGAGGTCGCGCTGCGAGAAGGCGGTGAGCATCAGGACCGGGGCGATGGACTCCTCGGCGATCTTCTCGGCCGCCGAGATGCCGTCGAGCTTGGGCATCTTCACATCGAGGATGACGAGATCGGGCCGGTGCTCACGGGCGAGCTCCACGGCCTCCTCACCGTCACCGGCCTCACCGACGACGGTGTAGCCCTCTTCTTCGAGCATCTCCTTGAGATCGAGCCGAATGAGCGCCTCGTCCTCGGCAATGACGACACGGGTCGTCAGCGGAGGCACGTGCGACTTGTCGTCGTCGGGCGCGTCTGCGGGCTGGGGCGACTCGGGGGCGGTCACGGGGGCTCCTTGATCAGGCCAGGGGTGCTGCTGACAAGAGCGTACCTAGCTGCGGTAAGGTAGTCGGGCAGCGGGTCGAGGCAAACCTTCGATTCACTGGGCCCCGGTAGCCCAATTGGCAGCAGGCAATGGATTCAAAACCCATACAGTGTCGGTTCGAGTCCGACCCGGGGCACTTTTCCTTCAATTCCAAGGTTTCCCCCAAGAAGCGGATGTTCCCGTTCCGGTGAACGTCCGCTTTTTGCTGCGTGTCGCGGCGATCACTCGCACAGGGTGTCCACATGTACGACATTGGTACTCGCAAGCGAGCCCTGGTGCTGGTGAGCCAGGGACGCAGCCTGAACTCCGTCAGCAAAGAGACGGGGATATCCCGGGCCGCGATCCGCAGCTGGCAGCACCGCATCGAGCCCCACAGCCGCAGAGGTCTGCCCTGCCCCAGATGCGAGGACCCGCCGCGTCCGCCTGAGGATCAAGCCGCGTACGCCTACCTGCTAGGCCTCTACCTCGGCGACGGCTACATCAGCGCTCATCGAAAGGGGGTCTACTACATGCGCGTCTTCCTGGACAAGGCATGGCCTGGTGTCGTCGACGCATGTGAAAGGGCGCTCCGCGCGGTCCGCCCTGACAACAACGTGTGCCGGGTGAACAAGCAAGGCTGCTTCGCGGTCACCAGCTCAAGCAAGCACTGGCCGTGCCTCTTTCCCCAACACGGTCCCGGCAAAAAGCACGAGCGCCCCATCGTCCTAGAACCCTGGCAGCAAGCCATCGTCGATGCGCACCCCTGGGAATTCATCCGCGGCCTCATCCACTCCGACGGCTGTCGGATCACCAACTGGACGACGAAGATCATCGCTGGGGAGCGCAAGCGCTACGAGTATCCCCGCTACTTCTTCTCCAACAAGTCGGACGACATCCGTGGGCTCTTCAGCGACACCCTCGACAAAGTCGGCGTCGAATGGACCACCCTCGCCCGCGGCAGCGACCCTTTCAACATCTCTGTTGCCCGACGCGCCTCCGTAGCCCTCATGGACGCCCACGTAGGCCCCAAGCACTGAACCCCAAAGGGCCCCTCCGCCCAGGAGGGGCCCTCCAACTCCACGCCTACTTGTCGTCCTCGCCGATGTGGTGGACCCGCACCAGGTTCGTCGACCCCGAGACGCCGGGCGGCGAGCCGGCCGTGATCACCACCACATCCCCCTTCTGGCAGCGGCCGTACTTCAACAACAGCTCGTCCACCTGGTCCACCATCGCGTCCGTCGAGTCGACGTGCGGGCCAAGAAACGTCTCCACCCCCCACGTCAACGTCAGCTGCGAGCGCGTCGCCGGGTCCGGAGTGAAGGCCAGGAGCGGGATCGGGGACCTGTAGCGCGACAACCGCTTCACCGTGTCGCCGCTCTGCGTGAACGCCACCAGGAACTTCGCGCCGAGGAAGTCACCCATTTCCGCCGCCGCACGGGCCACCGCACCGCCCTGCGTACGGGGCTTGTTGCGTTCCGTCAGAGGGGGCAGGCCCTTGTCCAGGATGTCCTCCTCGGCCGCCTCCACGATCTTCGCCATCGTCCGGACCGTCTCGATCGCGTACTTGCCCACGCTCGTCTCGCCGGACAGCATCACCGCGTCCGTGCCGTCGATCACCGCGTTGGCCACGTCCGACGCCTCCGCGCGCGTCGGGCGGGAGTTCTCGATCATCGAGTCCAGCATCTGCGTCGCCACGATGACCGGCTTGGCGTTGCGCTTCGCCAGTTTGATCGCTCGCTTCTGGACGATCGGGACCTGTTCCAGCGGCATCTCGACGCCCAGGTCGCCGCGGGCGACCATGATGCCGTCGAAGGCGGCCACGATGTCGTCGATCGCCTCGACCGCCTGCGGCTTCTCCACCTTCGCGATCACCGGGAGGCGGCGGTGTTCCTCGTCCATGATGCGGTGGACGTCTTCGATGTCGCGTCCGCTACGGACGAAGGACAGCGCGATGACGTCGAAGCCCGTGCGCAGCGCCCAGCGCAGGTCCGCCTCGTCCTTGTCGGAGAGGGCGGGCACCGACACCGCTACGCCGGGGAGGTTGAGGCCCTTGTGGTCGGAGATGACTCCGCCTTCGACGACCCTGGTGTGGACGCGGGGTCCGTCGACGGCGGTGACTTCGAGGCAGACCTTGCCGTCGTCGACGAGGACGCGTTCGCCGGGGGTGACGTCGGCGGCGAGGCCGGCGTAGGTGGTTCCGCAGGTGTGCTGGGTGCCTTCGACGCCTTCCTCGACGGTGATGGTGAAGGTGTCGCCGCGTTCAAGGAGTACGGGGCCTTCGGCGAAGCGGCCGAGTCGGATCTTCGGGCCTTGAAGGTCGGCGAGGAGGCCGATGCTGCGGCCGGTTTCGTCGGCTGCCTTGCGGACGTGCTGGTAACGCACCTCGTGGTCGGCGTAGGTGCCGTGGCTGAGGTTGAAGCGGGCGACGTCCATTCCGGCGTCGACCAGTGCCTTGATCTGGTCGTACGAGTCGGTGGCGGGGCCCAAAGTACAGACGATTTTTGCTCGGCGCATGTTTCGAGCGTAGGCCTTACCGGTGGGTAGGGAATTGGCCCTGCATGACTACTCAACAACCTTTGCGTGAAGGGTTATTGACAAGTGTTGAATTGTGCGCAGGGTCGCTCCGATGAGCGTTAGGCGGTTACTTAAGTACCCTCTTCACAGCTGCGGCGGCACCATGGTGAAGCGGGCGTTCACCTGCGCGTACACCTGTTGCCGCTGTGGTTCCAGGTCGAGTGGTGCCGCTTCGTCCGCGACCTCGGCTCCGGCGAAGGCGGCGCGGCGCAGGGAGCGTGACTGGACCTCGTACCCCATGGGCTGTGCTGCCTCCGCGCCCACGTCCGCCAGTTCCACGAGCGCCGCCAGTGAGGTTCCCAGGGCCTCGGCGTATTCGCGGGCTCGTTGTACCGCTTCCCGCACCGCTTGTCGGCGGGCGTCGCGGTGGGCCGGGGAGTCGGGGCGCAGGGCCCACCAGGGGCCGTCGACGCGGGTGAGGTCAAGGTCGGCGAGGCGGCTGGTGAGTTCGCCGAGGGCGGTGAAGTCGGTGAGTTCGGCGGTGAGGTGTACGCGGCCGTGGTACGCGCGGACTCGTTCTCCTCTGCCGTGTTTGGTGAGTTCCGGAGCGATGGAGAAGGCGCCTGTTTCGAGGCGTTCGACGGCGTCGCCGTACGTTTTCACGAGGTCGAGCACTGTGGCGTTGCGGCGGGTGAGGTCGTCGAGGGCTGTGCGGCGGTCGGTGCCCCGTGCGCTGACGGTGATGCCGATGCGGGCGATCTCGGGGTCGACTTCGAGGTGGGCTTCGCCTCGGACGGCTATGCGGGGGGCGTCGGGGGTGCCGTAGGGGACGGCGGTGGGGTGCTCCGGGGTGGAGGTCATACGTCCCACTCTGTCACTCATGGTGGGGGTGCGGGCCGTGTTCCCGTCCCTGCCGGTCATCAGATCGAAACCTTCGGGGGCTGTTGCGGCCGGTCATGCTCGGGTCAGAATCTACGCGCGTCGTTGACCATTCCCCGAGGAGCCCGAAACATGCCGTTGAACCGCCGGAAGTTCCTGACGAAGTCCGCTGTGACCGGGGCGGGGGTCGCGTTGACCAGCGCTGTCGTGGCTCCGGCGGCGCAGGCCGCGGAGGCGAAGAAGCCCGCGAGGCCCGCGAAGCGGTACTCCCTGACCGTGATGGGCACGACGGACCTGCACGGGCACATCTTCAACTGGGACTACTTCAAGAACGCGGAGTACTCCGACGCGAAGGGCAACGCGCAGGGGCTGGCGCGGATCTCGACGCTGGTGGAGCAGGTCCGTAAGGAGAAGGGGCGTCGCAACACGCTGCTGCTCGACGCGGGCGACACGATTCAGGGCACCCCGCTGACGTACTACTACGCGAAGGTGGACCCGATCACCGCCAAGGGCGGGCCGGTTCACCCGATGGCGCAGGCGATGAACGCCATCGGGTACGACGCGGTGGCGCTCGGCAACCACGAGTTCAACTACGGGATCGAGACGCTGCGGAAGTTCGAGTCGCAGTGCCGTTTCCCGTTGTTGGGTGCGAACGCGCTGGACGCGAAGACGCTGAAGCCGGCGTTTCCTCCGTTCTTCATGAAGACGTTCCATGTGAAGGGTGCTCCGCCGGTAAAGGTGGCGGTGCTGGGGCTGACGAATCCTGGTATCGCGATCTGGGACAAGGCGTATGTGCAGGGGAAGCTGACGTTCCCGGGTCTGGAGGAGCAGGCGGCGAAGTGGGTGCCGAAGCTTCGCTCGATGGGCGCGGATGTGGTTGTGGTGTCGGCGCACTCGGGGTCTTCGGGGACTTCTTCGTACGGTGACCAGCTGCCGTACATCGAGAACTCGGCGGCGTTGGTGGCGCAGCAGGTGCCGGGGATCGACGCGATTCTGGTCGGGCACGCGCACACGGAGATCGCCGAGCTGAAGGTGACGAACACGGCGACGGGGAAGACGGTGGTCCTGTCGGAGCCGCTGGCGTATGCGGAGCGGCTGTCGCTGTTCGACATCGAGCTGGTTTTCGAGAAGGGCAAGTGGACCGTCGAGTCGGTGGCAGCGACGGTGCGTGACTCGAAGACGGTCGCGGACGACCCGAGGATCACGAAGCTGCTGAAGGACGAGCACGACGTGGTCGTCGCGTACGTCAATCAGGTGGTGGGTACGGCGACGGACACGTTGACGACGGTGGAGGCGCGTTACAAGGACGCTCCGATCATCGATCTGATCACGAAGGTCCAGGAGGACGTGGTGAAGGCGGCGCTGGTGGGGACGTCGTACGCGTCGCTGCCGGTGATCGCGCAGGCGTCGCCGTTCTCGCGGACGTCGGAGATCCCGGCGGGTGAGGTGACGATCCGGGATCTGTCGAGTCTGTATGTGTACGACAACACGCTGGTCGCGAAGTTGATGACGGGTGCGCAGGTGCGGGCGTACCTGGAGTACTCGGCGCAGTACTTCGTGCAGACGGCCGCGGACGCGGTGGTCGACGTGGAGAAGCTGACGAACGCGGCGAACCGGCCGGACTACAACTACGACTATGTGTCGGGGTTGACGTACGACATCGACATCGCGCAGGCGGCGGGTTCGCGGATCAAGAACCTGGCCTACAACGGTGCCGCGCTGGATGACGCGCAGCAGTTCGTGTTCGCGGTGAACAACTACCGGGCCAATGGTGGTGGGGCGTTCCCGCATGTGGCGTCGGCGCAGGAGGTGTGGTCGGAGTCGACGGAGATCCGGACGCGGATCTCCGAGTGGGTGACGGCGAAGGGTGTGCTGGATCCGAAGGAGTTCGCTTCGGTGGACTGGAAGTTGACGCGGGACGGTACGCCTGTGTTCTAGGCCGGTCCGGCGTCTGTGGCTGGGTCGCCTCAGATTCCGTCCACGAGAGGGGTCAGCACTTGGTGCTGGCCCTTTCCTCGTTCCTGGCTCTGGCGGGGGGTGGGGACCTGGGCCAGTGGTTGTTCGAGGCCGAAGGTGGTGAAGGCGGTTCTGGTCGGGAGGGGGTAGGGGGCCCGGCCGGTGAGGGAGTTGAGGATGGAGGCGCTGCGCCAGGCGACGAGGCCGAGGTCGGGGGTGCCGACGCCGTGGGTGTGGAGTTCGGCGTTCTGGACGTAGACGTGGCTGCCGGAGCCGGTGATGGCGGGGTCGAGGACGAGTCTGTACTGGTCGTCGATGCGGGGGCGTTCGCTGTTGTCGCGGCGGAGGTAGGGGTCGAGGCCGGCGAGGATGCGGTCGAGGGGGCGGTCCTGGTAGCCGGTGGCGAGGACGACGGCGTCGGTGGTGAGGCGGGTGCGGGTGCCTTGTTGGGTGTGTTCGAGGTGGAGCTCGACTTTGGTGGTGGCGACGCGGCCTGCGGTGCGGACGTGGACGCCTGGGGTGAGGACGGCTTCTGGCCAGCCGCCGTGGAGGGTGCGGTGGTAGAGCTCGTCGTGGATGGCGGCGATGGTGTCGGCACCGATGCCTTTGTGGAGTTGCCATTGGGCGGCGACGAGGCGGTCGCGGACGGGTTCGGGGAGGGCGTGGAAGTAGCGGGTGTGGTCGGGGGTGAAGTGTTCGAGGCCGAGTTTGGAGTACTCCATGGGGGCGAAGGCCTCGGTGCGGCCGAGCCAGTGGATCTTCTCGCGCCCTGGGGGGCGGTGGCGCAGCAGGTCGAGGAAGATCTCGGCGCCGGTCTGTCCCGATCCGATGACGGTGACGTGTTCGGCGGTGAGGAGCCGGTCGCGGTGGGCGAGGTAGTCGGCCGCGTGGAGGACGGGCACGGTGGGGGCTTCGACGAGGGGTTTGAGGGGTTCGGGGATGTGGGGTTCGCTGCCGATGCCGAGGACGACGTTCTTGGTGTAGGTGCGGCCGAGGGCTTCGGCTTCGCCTTCGGCGTCGACCTGGGTGTAGTCGACTTCGAAGAGGTCCCGTTCGGGGTTCCAGCGGACGGCGTCGACCTGGTGGCCGAAGTGGAGCCGGGGGAGGTTCTCGCTGACCCAGCGGCAGTAGGCGTCGTATTCGGCGCGTTGGATGTGGAAGCGCTCGGCGAAGTAGAACGGGAAGAGCCGTTCGCGGGTTCTGAGGTAGCTGAGGAAGGACCAGGGGCTTGCGGGGTCGGCGAGGGTGACCAGGTCGGCGAGGAAGGGGACTTGGAGGGTCGATCCGTCGATGAGGAGTCCGGGGTGCCAGTCGAAGCGGGGGTGTTGTTCGTAGAAGACGGCGTCGAGTTCGGTGAGGGGGTGGGCGAGGGCGGCGAGGGAGAGGTTGCAGGGGCCGATGCCGATGCCGACGAGGTCGTGGGGCGTTTCGGGGTCGGGGGCGGACGCCGGGTTGTCGGCGGGCGTGGGGGGTGGCAGTGGTGTCATCGGGAGGTGTTTCCTTCCACCAGCTTCAGGAGTGCGGCCAGGTCGTCCGGCCGGGTGTGGGGGTTGAGGAGGGTGACCTTGAGCCAGAGGCGGCCGTCGAGGTGGGCGCGGCCGAGGACGGCGCGGCCTTCGTGGAGGAGTTGTCGGCGTACGGCGGCCACGGCGTCGTCGGTGGCTCGGGTGGGCCGGAAGAGGACGGTGCTGATGGTGGGCGCGTCGTGGAGTTCGAAGCCGGGGTGGGCCTGGACCTGGCGGGCGAACTCGTGGGCGTGGGCGCAGACCTGGTCGACGAGGGTGCCGAGTCCGTGGCGGCCGAGGGTTTTGAGGGTGACGGCGATCTTGAGGATGTCGGGGCGTCGGGTGGTGCGCAGGGAGCGGCCGAGGAGGTCGGGGAGGCCGGCTTCGGTGTCGTCGTCGGCGTTGAGGTAGTCGGCGTGGTGGGCGAGTGCGGTGAGGTCGTCCGGGTTCTTGACGGCGAGGAGGCCTGCGGCGACGGGTTGCCAGCCGAGTTTGTGCAGGTCGAGGGTGACGGTGTCGGCGTGTTCGAGGCCGGCGATTTTGGGGCGGTGGCGTTCGCTGAAGAGGAGTCCGCCGCCGTATGCGGCGTCGATGTGGAGGCGGGCGCCGTGGGCCGCGCAGAGGGCGGCGATCTGGGGCAGTGGGTCGATGAGTCCGGCGTCGGTGGTGCCGGCGGTGGCGGCGACGAGGAGTGAGCCTCGGGGGCCGGGCAGTTCCGTCAGTGCCTCGTCGAGGGCGGCGGGGTCGAGGGTGCCGGCGGGGGCGGGAACTATGACCGGTTCGGGGAGTCCGAGGAGCCAGGCAGCGCGGGGCAGGGAGTGGTGGGCGTTGGCCCCGCAGACGAGGCGGACGCCCGGGTGTGCCTCGCGGGCGAGGAGCAGGGCGAGTTGGTTGGACTCGGTGCCGCCTGTGGTGACGAGGGCGTCACCTTTCTTTGGCGGCTCGGTTCGCCTCCGGGGCGCTGCGGCCTGTGTCGAGACCGCGACCGTGCTCGACCTTTCGGGCCTCCGCGCGCTCACGCCCTCGACACAGGCGCGCCCCTTCGGCTCACTCGCCTCTGCGCCCCCGTAGATCTCGGCGGCGAGGGTCCTCGTGACCAGGGCTTCGAGTGCGGAGGCGGCCGGGGCCTGGTCCCAGGAGTCGAGGGACGGGTTGAGGGCGCCGACGGCGAGGTCGGCGGCGGTGGCGACGGCGAGGGGTGGGCAGTGGAGGTGGGCGGCGCAGTGGGGGTGGGCGGGGTCGGCGGCGCCTTCGGCGAGGGCGCGGACGAGGTCGTAGAGGGCGTTGGGGTCGCCCTTGTCGGGCAGTACGTCTCCGGCGGCGTCGCGGACCCGCTGGGCGACGGTTTCGGGGCCGCCGGCCGGGAGGGGGCCGCCGCGCGCGTGTGCGCCGTCCGTGAGGGCGTCGAGGACCGTGTCGAGCAACGGCCGCAGGGAGTCGGGGCCTTCGGCGCCTGAGGCGAGGGGCGGCGTGCTCATGGTGGTCCTCCCGGGGCGCGTGGCTGGGGAGTTCCAGCTTGGACGGGGCGGGGGCGACGCGCCCGGGAAGACCAACGATCGGAACCCGAAAGGGGGTACGGGGGTTGTCGTGGGGAGGTGTGTGGGGCATGGGGTGGCCCCATGCCCCACAGCGTGCCCGTGTTCGCCTTACGCCTGTTCCCGTGCCCCTTCCGTGACCCCTTCGCGTACGCGCAGTGCGCGTGCCAGGTCGTCGAGTTGGTCGACGAGTTTGCGGCGGAGGGACGGGATGGGGTCGGCGTCGCGGAGGCATGTCTCGCCGAGGCGGAGGGTTTCGGGGGTGGCGGTGTGGGCGGGGAAGGCCCAGCGGCCGGCGGCGTCGGCGATGGCGGGGCCGCGGCGGGCGGCGACGGCGACGGCGTCGGTCCAGTACCGCTTGACGTACTCCTCGGTGAGGTCGGCCTGTTCGGGCTGCCAGAAGCCCTGGGCGGTGGCGACGAAGAGGTAGTTGGAGAGGTCGTCGGAGGTGAACATCTGTTCCCAGGCCCGGAGTTTGGACTCGGGGTCGGGCAGGGCGGCGCGGCAGCGGGCGGAGCCCTCCTGGCCGGAGGCGCTGGGGTCGCGGGCGAGTTCGGCGTCGATCTCGGTCTCGTCGGTGGCGCCGAGGACGGCGAGCCGGGCCAGGACGCGCCAGCGCAGTTCGGGGTCGAGTTCGGGGCCGCCGGGGACGGTGCCGTCGGCGAGCCAGGCGGCGATGGTGTCGGGGTGGGCGGCGACGTCGATGAAGTGGCGTACGGCGATGAGGCGCAGGCCGGGGTGGTCGCCGTCCTCGGTGCGGCGGATGAGGTCGCGGCACAGGGAGGCGAGGGTGGCGAGCGCGGCGGGGCGTTCCTGCGGGGGCAGGTAGCGGTCGGCGACGACGGTGGAGGCGAAGGTGAGGACGCCCTGGACGAGGGCGAGGTCCGTTTCGTGCGGGAGGTGGGCGCGGACGGTCTCCAGGTAGTCGGCGGGCGGGAGCTGGCCGTCGCGCAGGGCGTCCCGGAGGGCGTTCCAGACGACCGCGCGGGCGAGCGGGTCGGGGAGGCCGGAGAGGGCGCTGCGGACGGTCCTGAAGGACTCGGGGTCGAAGCGGACCTTGGCGTAGGCGAGGTCGCCGTCGTTGACGAGGAGGAGGGCGGGGCGCTTGCCGATGGGCTGCGGGGCGTCCTGGGGGATGTCGAGGTCGAGGCGTTCGCGGAGGGCGAGGGTGCCGTCGCCGGCGCTGTCGTGGTCGTACAGGCCTATCGCGACCCGGTGGGGGCGGCTGCCTTCGTGGCGGACGGTGAGGGTGCAGGAGCCGTTGTCGCCGTTGGTGACGCGCGGGGTGAGGGTGTCGACGCCGGTGGTGCGCAGCCAGGCGTCGGCCCAGGCGTGGACATCGCGTTCGGTGGCGGCGGCGAGGGAGTCGATGAAGTCGGCGAGGGTGGCGTTGCCGAACTTGTGGCGGGCGAAGTGGGTGTTGATGCCGGTGAGGAAGTCCTTCTCGCCGAGCCAGGCGACGAGTTGGCGCAGGGCCGAGGCGCCCTTGGCGTAGGAGATGCCGTCGAAGTTGACGAGGGCGGCGGCGGTGTCGTCGACGGCTTCGGGGGCGACGGGGTGGGTGGAGGGGCGTTGGTCGGCGTCGTAGCCCCAGGCCTTGCGGGAGACCCCGAAGTCGGTCCAGGTGTCGGTGTATCGGGTGGCTTCGGTGAGGGTCTGGTAGCCCATGTACTCGGCGAAGGACTCGTTGAGCCAGATGTCGTCCCACCATTGGAGGGTGACGAGGTCGCCGAACCACATGTGGGCCATTTCGTGGGCGATGACCATGGCGCGGGTCTGGCGTTCGGTGTCGGTGACGGCGGAGCGGTAGACGAACTCGTCGCGGAAGGTGACGAGGCCGGGGTTCTCCATGGCGCCGAAGTTGAACTCGGGGACGAACGCCTGGTCGTAGGAGTCGAAGGGGTAGGGCTCCTCGAACTTCTCGTGGTAGCGGTCGTAGCACGCGCGCGTGATGTCGAGGAGTTCGTCGGCGTCGGTGTCGAGGTGGGGGGCGAGGGAGCGGCGGCAGTGGAGGCCGAAGGGGAGGCCGCGGTGTTCGCTGCGGACGGAGTGCCAGGGGCCCGCGGCGACGGCGACGAGGTAGGTGGAGATGCGGGGGGTGGGGGCGGCCTGCCAGAGGCCGTCGGCGGTTTCGGTGGTGATGCCGTTGGCGAGGACGGTCCAGCCCTCGGGGGCGCGCACGGTGAACTCGAAGACGGCCTTGAGGTCGGGCTGGTTGAAGTTGGCGAAGACGGCTGCCGCGTCCTCCAGGGACATCTGGGTGTAGAGGTAGGTCTCGTCGTCGGCGGGGTCGGTGAAGCGGTGCATGCCCTCGCCGGTGCGGGAGTAGCGCATCGCGGCGTCCACGCGCAGTTCGTGCTCGCCCTCGGCGAGGCCCTTGAGGGGCAGTCGGCCGTCGGTGAGGGTGGCGGTGTCCAGGGGGTGGCCGTCGAGGGTGGCGGAGCGCAGCTCGGCGGGCCTGACCTCGACGAACGTGTCCGCGCCGGTGTGGCCCGCCGTCACCGCGAAGCGGATCACGGTACGGGAGTCGAAGGTGTCGTCCCCGGTGGTGAGGTCGAGTTCGACCGTGTACCGGTGGACGTCCAGGAGGGTGGCACGGGCTTGCGCTTCGTCGCGCGTCAGTACGGACATGGAGGACATGCTGCCTGATGCCGCTGGCAGGGCACAGGGGCGGATCGGTACACGGTGTTTGTCCGGACGTGCGCCGCCCGCCCCTGACGCGGGCTCCGGGGCGCCTCCGGAATCACCCTCAGGGCCTCAGGTGCGGTCTTCCAGGGCGTGTTCGGCGAGTAAGTCGTGGTCCTTGACGCGGGCGCGGAGTTCCCGCACCTCCTGTTCGAGGGCGAGGTGGCGGCGGTGGGCGTCGTACAGGTAGCGGACCTTGGTGCGCAGGGTCCAGGGGTCGATGGGTTTCATGACGAGGTCGGCGACGCCGAGGCCGAAGGCGGTGGAGGTGAGTTCGGCGTCGGGGCCGAAGCCGGTGAGCAGGACGACGGGGATGTGCTGGGTCTGTTCGAGGCGGCGCATGTAGCGCACGACGTCGAGGCCGCTGACGCCGGGCATGCGGACGTCGAGCAGGAGGAGGCCGACCTGGCCGCGCAGTACCTGTTTGAGGGCCTCGTCGCCGCTGGTGGCGCGGGCGAGCCGGTAGCCGAGCGGGGCGAGGGCGCTCTCCAGGGCGTAGAGGGTGTCCTCGTGGTCGTCGACGATGAGGATCTTGGCATCCGACGGCATGGCCCGACGTCCCTCCGGCGTGGACAACCAGACGGCACCCGTGGTGCTGACGCGCAGTGCTCGTCGGCTGACTACGAGTGCGCGATGAGTGCACAGGGCAGCATGCGCCCGCGGGTGCCCGGCTGTCACTCCCCGGGGGTCAATTCACCGGTGGTTTCCCGCCGTTCACGGCGTCGTCGGCGATGCGCTCGTGGTGTCTGATCACTTCGGCGATGATGAAGTTGAGGAGTTTCTCGGCGAACGCGGGGTCGAGGTTGGCGCTTTCGGCGAGTCGGCGCAGGCGGGCGATCTGCTGGGCCTCGCGGTTCGGGTCGGCGGGCGGCAGTTGGTGTGCGGCTTTGAGGTGGCCGACCTGCTGGGTGCACTTGAAGCGCTCGGCGAGCATGTGGACGACGGCGGCGTCGATGTTGTCGATGCTCTCGCGCAGCCGGCCGAGTTCCGCGCGGATCTCCGGCTCGACCTCACGGTTGTTGCTGGTGGTCATGGGCGTCCACCCTACGTGGCACGGGATGGACGGTCTCGTGGGGCGGCGGGAAGGCCTGAGGTGGGCGGGAAATGAGCGCTACGTGGCGTGCGGGTGTTCGATCCTCGGTGGGTCGGCGGGGTCGGGGACGCGGTCGCTCCAGCCGCCCGGAACCGTGCGTCCCTGTTGTGCCCGGAAGTGGACGGGGGCCATGCCGACGCGGCGGGTGAAGAGGCGGGAGAAGTACGCGGGGTCGTCGTAGCCGACGCGGCGGGCGACGGCGGCGACGGGCAGTTCGGTGGCGGCGAGGAGTTCCTTGGCGCGGCTCAGCCTGATGCCGAGGAGGTAGTCCTTGGGGCTGCATCCGGCGCCGCGTCGTACCGCGGTGCGCAGTTCGGCGGGTGTCATGCCGTGCCGGGCGGCGTGTTCGGCGACCGTGAGGGGCCGGCAGGCGTCCCGGGCGAGGGCGGCGAGGACCTGGTCGCCGTCGGGTGCCAGATCGGCGCGGGTGCGGCGCAGGGCGACGAGGAGTTCGTGGACGGCGGCGGCCGTCTCGACCTCCAGGACGGGGTTGTCGCGGCGGGCGGCGCGGGCCATGCGTCCGATCACGGCCCGGGCGGGGCCCGCGTCGGTGAGGGGTACGAGGGGCCGCTCGGGTTCGATGTAGCCGAGTTCGGCGTACGTGGCGGTGGCGGGCCCGGTGAAGTCGACGAAGGCCTCGTCCCAGCCGGTGTCGGGGTCGGGCCCGTAGTGGTGGGCGGTGCCGGGGGTGAGCCAGATCAGGGTGGGCGCGGTGACGGTCCTGCGGTGTCCGTCGGCGCCCTGGAACCAGCCGCGTCCGCCGCTGACGACGACGGCCACGTGGTGGTCGAGGACGCGGGGGCCGACGGTGGGCAGGGCGCCGTGCTGGAGGCCTACGCCGAGGCAGACGAGGCCGAGGCGGTGGTGGGCGGGCGCGGGGCTGAAGAAGCGCATCCAGGTGCGGTACATCCGCGGTCCTCCCGCCTGTGTCGTGCTCGTCTCCGCCCGTTGGAGGGGCGGAAGACCTCGGTCCAACTGGCGCTGATCTTTGTCCATGGACGCTGTCGGCCGCCAGAGGTGAGGGTGGGGCACATGAGCGAGTTCACGGTGGGCGACACGGACTTCCTGCTGGACGGCCGTCCGGTGCGGCTGCTGTCGGGGGCGCTGCACTACTTCCGGGTGCACGAGGAGCAGTGGGCGCACCGGCTGGCGATGCTGCGGGCGATGGGCCTCAACTGTGTGGAGACGTACGTCCCGTGGAACCTGCACGAGCCGCGTCCCGGTGACTTCAGGGACGTCGGACAGCTGGGCCGGTTCCTGGACGCGGTGCGGGAGGCGGGGCTGTGGGCGATCGTGCGGCCGGGCCCGTACATCTGCGCGGAATGGGAGAACGGCGGCCTCCCCCATTGGCTGACGGGACACGCACGCACGCGTGACGCCCGTTTTCTGGGTCCTGTGGAGCGCTGGTTCGGCCGTCTCCTCCCGGAGATCGTGTCGCGGCAGATCGACCGGGGCGGCCCGGTGCTGATGGTGCAGGTCGAGAACGAGTACGGCAGTTACGGCTCCGACGGGGCCTATCTGGACCGGCTGAGGGGCCTGCTGCGGGCCGGGGGCGTGAGCGTCCCGCTGTTCACCTCGGACGGCCCGGAGGACCACATGCTGACGGGCGGCTCGGTGCCGGGCGTCCTGGCGACGGTGAACTTCGGCTCCCACGCGCGCGTGGCCTTCGAAACGCTGCGCAGGCACCGCCCGACGGGCCCTCTGATGTGCATGGAGTTCTGGTGCGGCTGGTTCGACCACTGGGGCACCGAACACGTCGTACGCGACCCCGAGGACGCCGCACAGTCCCTCCGGGAGATCCTGGAGTGCGGCGCGTCGGTCAACATTTACGTGGCACACGGCGGTACGAGCTTCGCGGGCTGGTCGGGCTCGAACCGGGCGGCCGGCGACGGCACCCTCGGAGAAGCCCACGAGGGCGCCCTGGAGCCGGACGTGACGTCGTACGACTACGACGCCCCGATCGACGAACACGGGCACCCCACGGAGAAGTTCTGGCGCTTCAGGGAGATCCTGTCGGCGTACGCGGACACCCCACCGCCCGAACCACCGCCGGCCCCCACCTCCTTGGGCACGCCGGTCCCCGTGTGCTTGGAAGAGCGAGCACCCCTGACCGCGGTACTCGACACCCTGGGCGGCCCCGAGACGGAGCACGCCGTGCCGCCCACCTTCGAGGAACTGGACGTGGACCGCGGTCTCGTGCGCTACACGGTGACCGTTCCGGGTCCGCGGCGGCCGTATCCGCTGTCCGTGCGCGGGCTACGGGATCTGGCGGTGGTGTACGTCGACGGGGTACGGGCCGGGGTGCTGGGCGAGGGGGACGTATGCCTCCCGGAGCCGGTCGCGGGGCACGCGCGCGTGGAGCTGTGGGTGGAGTCCCTGGGGAGGGTCAACTACGGCCCGCGCATCGGCGAGCCGAAGGGCATCACCGGGGGCGTGCTGCACGAACGGCAGTTCCTGCACGGGGTGCGGGCACGGGGGCTGCGGCTGGACGCGTTCGAGGAGGGTGCGGTAAAGGAGGTGCCCTTCGGAGAGCTGCCCTCACCGTCGCCGGACCAGGACTCCCGGGGGCTGTACCGGGGGACGGTGACGGTGCGCGGGGCCGGGGACGCCCGGCTCGAACTGCCCGGGTGGACACGGGGGTTCGCGTGGGTCAACGGCTTCGGCCTGGGCCGGTACTGGTCCGTGGGCCCACAGCGCTCGCTGTATGTGCCGGGGCCGGTACTACGGGAGGGCACGAACGAGGTGTGGGTGCTGGAACTGGAGGGGGCGGGGCGGGCGGGGCCGGTGCTGGTTCCGGTGGGCCTGGTCGGGGACTGAGACGACGTTCCCGTCTTCCGGGGCCCGCCCTCTCGGGTCGGGGCTCCTGGGACCTGTCCCCGCATCCCACCTCCCCGATCCCGCAACGCTCCCCGTACGTGCCGGGCCGCCGCTGCTCCGCCCGGCCCGGGCAGGAACCGAGACGACGTACCGGTCTTCCCGGGCCCGCCCTCTCAGGTCGCGGCTCCCGGGACCTCTCCCCGCATCCCACCTCCCCAGTCCCTCGACGCCGCCGTACGTGCCGGGTCCGCCGCTGCTCCGGCGGGCCCGGGCAGGAACCGAGACGACGTACTCGTCTTCCCGGGCTCGCCTCCCGGGTCGGGGCTCCCGGGACCTCTCCCCGCATCCCACCTCCCCGATCCCGCAACGCTCCCCGTACGTGCCGGGGCCGCCGCTGCTCCGCCCGGCCCGGGCAGGAACCGAGACGACGTACCGGTCTTCCCGGGCCCGCCCTCTCAGGTCGCGGCTCCCGGGACCTGTCCCCGCATCCCACCTCCCCGGTCCCGCGCTCGCTCGCCGTACGTGCCGGGGCCAGTGGGCCCGGGCAGGGACCGAGACGACGTGCTCGTCTTCCCGGGCTCGCCTCCCCGGTCAGGGTTCCCGGGGCCTGTCCTCGGATCCCGCTTCCCCGGATCCGCAACACTCGCCGTACGTGCCGGGGCCGCTGCTGCTCCGGTGGGCCCGGGCAGGAACCGAGGCTGCCTACCCGTCTCCCCGGGCCTGCCTCCCTGGTCGGGGCTTCCGGGGCGGGCTCCCAGGGCTCGGTCCCGGATCCCGCCTTCCGGGGCTCGCCTCTCGGGGGCCGGGCTCCCCGATCTCGACTCGTGGGCCCGTCTTCGGTCCCTCGGATACGGCTTGCCGGAGTCCGTCCGCCGGGTCCGGCGGAGCCAGGTGGCCCGCCGGACTCGGGTCGCCTACAGCGTGGACGCCGCCCGGGCTATGGCCTTCGCGAAGGTGGACACCTGGGAGTAGACGCCGGGTACGCCCGGGCGGGCGCAGCCGTCGCCCCAGCTGACGATGCCTACCTGGATCCAGGCGCCGGTGTCGTCCTTGCGGAACATGGGGCCGCCGGAGTCGCCCTGGCAGGTGTCGACGCCGCCCGCGAGGTAGCCGGCGCACAGTTCGTCGCCGGGGACGAGCCGCTTGCCGTAGTGCAGCTTGCAGCCCGCGTCGCTGACGTAGGGGACGGTGGCCTTCTGGAGCTTGGTCGTGCCGGTGCCGCCGTTCTCCTTGGTGTCGCCCCAGCCCGCGATGGTGAAGGTGCCGCGGTTGTACTGGGTCGTCGTGGCGATCTTCAGCGTGGGCTTGTTGATCGGCCGGGCGAGCTTGACGAGCGCCCAGTCCTTGCCCGCGCCGTTGTAGCCCGGGGCCTGCAGGACCTTGGTCGACTTGACCTTGATCGCCCCCGAGGCGTTCAGGTCGGCGACGCCCGCGGTGACGGTGATGCCCGTGGTGGGGCCGGAGCCGTCCACGCAGTGGGCGGCGGTGAGGACGACGTCCTTCTTGTAGAGCGCGCCGCCGCAGCCCATCGAGAGGTGCACCAGCCACGGGAACTCGTTCTGCGCGGCGGGCGTTCCTCCTACGACGGGCGCGGGCGCGGCCTGTGCGGCGAGCGGCTGGAGGCTCGCGATCGCGAGGGCCGCGGCACCGACCGCCGCGGCCCGCTTGACCAGGGAGAGACCTCTTCCGACCGACGAGGTGTGGGTCAACGTACGTCCTTTCGTGGGGGGTGGTGGTGACGTGGTGACAAAGAACGCAAGTATGAAGATCAAGGCGGGTGCGGAACAAGGGCGGATATCACGTGCCCGCGGCGGAACCGGACGGTAGGAAATCCGCTCTTACCGACAGCTCCCCTGCGCGTAGGGTGGAGAAGAGTTCAGGGCGTCTTGGGGGTAAGGACGTGGCGAACGACGGACCGGTCGAGCACGGCTACCCACATCTGGAGACGGTGCGGGCCGCGATCAACGCGCTCTACAAGAGGCTGTCGTACGACACCGTCCAGACCTTCGCGACGAGTGTGGCCCCGGTCGACGTGGCGTTCTGCGACACCGACGACCTGCATCTGGGCGCGCAGCGCGTGGCCCGTGAGATGGTGCGGCACTACCGGCTCCCGGACGCGCGCATGATCGTCGGCTTCCGCGAGATGACCCACGCGGCGAATGTCGAACTGGCGGCGGGACCCGAGTACTTCATCGAGCTGAACGACCGATTCCGCACCCACCGCAGGGACATCGGCGCGGCCCTCGCGCACGAGGTGATGCATGTCTATCTGCACCGCCTGGATTTGTCCTTCCCGGGGACACGCGACAACGAGATCCTGACGGACACGGCGGCCGCGTATCTGGGCGCGGGCTGGCTGCTCCTGGACGCCTACCGCGAGGACGCGGACTCCTCGCAGAAGCTCGGCTATCTGACGCCGGAGGAGTTCGGGTACGTCCTGGCCAAGCGGGCCCTGCTCTTCGACGAGGACCCCGGGATCTGGTTCACCAGCCCGCAGGCGTACACGGCGTACGCGGCGGGCATGGAGCTGGCCCGCCGCGACTCGCGTCAGCCTCCGCTGACGGCGGCGGGCTGGGCGGGCCGCCGCCGGTACGCACGCGACCGCCGCCATGCGCAGGACCGCCAGCACGGGCCGGGCTCGTCGCAGCCGGGCGTCGTCCCGTACAGCTTCACCCCCGATGGGTCCGATGCCTCTGGTGGCTCTGACGGTCATGGTCCGCTGCGGGTCTCGTTTCCCTGTCCGACGTGTCATCAGCGCATCCGGGTACCGGTACGGGGGCGGGTGCGAGCGCGGTGCGGGGTCTGCCGGACGGTGCTGGAGTGCGACACGTGATGTCGGGGAAGCGTGGGGCACTTCACCCCGAAAGCCTTTGCCTCACCGGCCCTTCGCGAGCGAAGGTCGGAAGGTATGAACGGGCAAGAACCGCCACAAGGCAGTGATCACGACCTCTTCACCGCGGTGTACGAGGGTGACGAGGACGCGGTCGTACGGCTGCTGCGGCTCGGTGTGAGCCCGGAGGCGCTCGACGAGGACGGCCAGACCGCCCTGTACATGGCCGCGGTGAGCGACGCGCCCGGCATCGTACGGCTGTTGCTGTCCGCGGGCGCCGCGCCCGACCGGCTGAGCGCGGGTTCGGACCTCCCCCTGTGCGGGGCGGCCTGCGGCGGTCACACGGACGTCGTCCGCGCGCTGCTGGCCTCGGGGGCCGTTCCCGACGCGGTGGAGGCGTTCGGGTTCACGGCGCTGGCGTGGGCGCTGCGTTGCGGTCACGCGGCGGTGGCGGAGGCCCTGCTGGCAGCGGGCGCGGACCCGAACCGTCCCGGCCCGACCGGCGAGCCCCCGTTGGTCACGGCCGCCCGCCGGGGCTCTGCCGCGTGCGTACGGTCCTTGCTGGCTCGGGGGGCGCGGGCGAGGGGGGAGGCGTTGGCGGAGGCGCGGCGCTGGACGGGGGTGGATGTGGCGACGGAGCTGCGGGCGGGGTTGGCGCGGGCGCATGGGTTCGGCGGGGAGTATGTGACTCGGCGGTGGGCGGAGGGGGTTGCGGTGGAGCTGGTGCGGGACGGGGTGGTGGTGGCGGGGGTTGACCAGGGGACGGGGCATGCGGAGATCGTGGCGGTGCTGGAGGAGGTGCTGGGGGTGGGGTGAGCATTTTCTTCGTCCCCGCCGCCCCTACCCGTCCCATCCCTGGGGACTGCGCCCCCAGACCCCCCTTGTCGCGCTGAACGCGCTCGTCCTCAATCGCCGGACGGGCTAAAAGATCAAGCCCGCCGACGCTGAAGAGGCACCGCCCATGCTGCGGAGGCGGCGTGTGCGGGCGGGGAAAGGGGCGGGCAGGGCGCGGTTGTCCTCGAACGCCCGCCCGGCACCCTCCAGCCCGTCCGGCGTTTGAGGACGAGGCCGTTCAGGCCGATGGCGGGGGTCTGGGGGCGCAGTCCCCAGGGATGGGACGGGTAGGGGCGGCGGGGGCGAGAAACTCCCCGCCTCAGCAACCCCCCTTGTTGGCCGTCGCCGCGTCCAGGAACGCCGGCCTCTCTCCCCCGCCATGCATCAGCAAGCTCGCCCCACTGATGTACCCCGCCGCGTCGGACGCGAGGAACACCACCGCCCCGCCGATGTCGGACGGATCGGCCAGGCGGCCCGCGGGCACCGTGCGGGCGACCGCGTCCAGGCCGTCGGCCCCGCCGTAGTGCAGGTGGGACAGTTCCGTCCGGACCATGCCGACGACGAGCGTGTTGACCCGTACCTCCGGCGCCCACTCCACGGCCATCGAACGGGCCAGATGTTCCAGCCCCGCCTTCGCCGCCCCGTACGCGGCAGTCCCCGGCGACGGCCGGCTCCCGCTGACACTGCCGATCATCACAACAGAACCCCGGGCCCGCTTCAGGTGCTCGTACGCGGCGAGGGAAACCGTGAGCGGCGTGATCAGGTTCAGCTCGATGACACGAGCGTGCCGCTCCACATCCCCACCACCACCGCCACTCTCGCCCCCACCCAGCGGCCGATAAGGACTGCCCCCCACGTTGTTCACCAGCACGTCGAGCCGCGGCAGCCCCCCGACGAAGTCGTGCACGGCAGTCCGGTCCCGCAGATCGACAGCCGTGAACTCCACCCCGGGCAACGGGACTTCGGGGGGTCGCCGAGCGCACACCACAACCTCCGCGCCCGCCTCGACAAGAGCCCGGGCGATACCCGCCCCGATTCCACGCGTTCCGCCGGTGACAAGAGCGACACGCCCCTTCAAGCCGGCCAAGCCGTCCGTGCCGTTCAACACGCTCAAAGCCGCTCGATGATCGTCACGTTCGCCTGTCCCCCGCCCTCGCACATCGTCTGGAGCCCGAACCGGCCCCCCGTGCGCTCCAGTTCATGCAGGAGTGTGGTCATCAGCTTGACCCCGGTCGCGCCCAGCGGGTGACCGAGCGCTATCGCCCCGCCGTTGACGTTCACCCTCGCCGGATCCGCGCCCGTCTCCTTCAGCCACGCCAGGACGACCGGCGCGAAGGCCTCGTTGATCTCGACCAGGTCGATGTCGTCGATGGACAGGCCGGTCTTCTTGAGGGCGTGGGCCGTGGCCGGGATCGGCGCCGACAGCATCCGGATCGGGTCCTCGCCCCGTACCGAGAGATGGTGGATCCGGGCCCGCGGGCGCAGCCCGTGCTCGCGCACCGCCCGCTCCGAGGCGAGCAGCATCGCGGCCGCCCCGTCGGACACCTGGGAGGAACAGGCGGCAGTGATGGTGCCGCCGTCGATCACCGGCTTCAGGCCCGCCATCTTCTCCAGGGACGTGTCCCGGCGCGGCCCCTCGTCCACGGTCACCGTCTCGTAGGCCACGGTCTCGCGCGCGAAGCGGCCCTCGTCGATGGCCCGCACCGCCCGTTCGTGCGACAGCAGCGCGAACTCCTCCTGGTCCAGCCTGCTGATGCCCCACTTGGCGGCGATCATCTCGGCGCCCGCGAACTGGTTCACCGGCCGGTCCCCGTACCGCGCCCGCCACCCCGCGCTGCCCGCGAACGGCCCCTCCGTCAGCCCCAGGGGCAGGGCCGCCTGGCGGGAGGCGAAGGCGATCGGGATCATCGACATGTTCTGGACGCCGCCCGCGACGACCAGGTCCTGGGTGCCGGACAGCACGGCCTGCGCCGCGAAGTGCACGGCCTGCTGCGACGACCCGCACTGCCGGTCGACGGTCACCCCCGGCACCTCCTCGGGCAGCCCGGCGGCCAGCCAGCAGGTCCGGGCGATGTCACCGGCCTGCGGCCCCACCGTGTCCAGGCACCCGAAGACGACGTCCTCCACGGCGGCCGGGTCCACCCCGGCCCGCGACATCAGCGCCGTCAGCGCGTGCGCGCCCAGGTCGGCGGGATGCACCCCGCTCAGACCACCTCCGCGCCGCCCGACAGGCGTACGAACCGCTTCGACGACATAGGCCTCGGCCATGGCAACTCCCTCACAGAAAAGGGCTATTCACGTACTGCGATCCCGTCCAGCACCATCGACAGGTACTGCCGGGCGATCTCCTCGGGACTGTGCTGTCCGCCGGGCCGGTACCAGGACGCCGCGACCCACACGGTGTCGCGCACGAAGCGGTAGGTGAGGCGGATGTCGAGGTCGGCGCGGAAGATCTCGGCGGCGACTCCGCGTTCCAGCGTGGACAGCCACGCCTTCTCGAACTTGCGCTGCGACTCGGCGAGGAACGCGAACCGCTCCTGCGCGACCAGTTGCTTGCTCTCCTTCTGGTAGATCGCGACGGCGGCGCGGTGCCGGTCGATCTCCCGGAACGACTCGGTGACCAGCGCCTCCAGCGTCTCGCGCGGCCCGGACTCGGCGTCCAGGACGGCGTCGTAGCCGTGCCACAGCTCGTCGAGGAACGTGCGGAGGATCTCCTCCAGCATCGATTCCTTGGAGTCGAAGTGGTAGTAGAGGCTGCCCGCGAGCATGCCGGCGTGGTCCGCGATCTTGCGTACGGTGGTGGCGTTGTAGCCCTGTTCCGCGAAGACCTCGGCTGCGGTGGCGAGGAGTTCGTGGCGGCGGGCGGGCACGGCGGTCACCTGGGGCTTCTTCTTCGTAGGAGGCACGTGTCCATTGTGGTCCCCGGCATGAGTCGTCCTAGGGGTGCTGGTTGCTGACGGAGACGACTTCCCCTGTCATGTACGAGGAGTAGCCGGACGCCAGGAACACGATCACGTTGGCCACCTCCCAGGGTTCGGCGTACCGCCCGAAAGCCTCACGGGCCGTCAGTTCGGCGAGGAGTTCGGGCGTCGTCACCTTCACGAGGTGGGGATGCATGGCGAGGCTCGGTGACACCGCGTTGACCCGGACGCCGTACTCCGCCGCCTCGATCGCCGCGCTCCGGGTCAGCGCCATCACGCCCGCCTTGGCGGCGGCGTAGTGCGCCTGCCCGGCCTGGGCCCGCCAGCCGACGACGGACGCGTTGTTGACCACCACGCCTCCCGAGCCGCTGTCGCGAAAAGCCCGCAGCGCGGCCCGTACGCACCGGAACGTGCCGTTCAGCGTCACGTCCAGCACCCTCGACCACTGCTCGTCCGTCATGTCGACGAGAGTCGAAGTGCCGCCGAGACCGGCGTTGTTGACGACTATGTCGAGCCGCCCGTGCGCCTCCACGGCCGTGTCGAAGAGGGCCCGCACCTGGCTCTCGTCGGTGACGTCGCAGGGCAGCGAGTCGACGGCGCCCTCGAACTCGGCGGCCAGTTCCCCCTCGTACTCCTTGAGCCGCCGCGCGTGCGCGTCGCTGATCAGCACGCGTGCGCCCTCCTCCAGGAACCGGCGGGCGGTGGCCCCGCCGATTCCAGCGCCCGCGGCTGCCGTGATCACGGCGGTGCGGCCCTTCAGCAGCCCATGTCCGGGTACGTACGCCGGACTGTCGACGTCTCCCATGGAGCCACCGTAACCTACCAAACACTTGTTAGGGAAGGTTTGCCGCCCATGGACTCAGTGGTGGTGATCCCCACTGCTGATCTCCCGGTACTCCTCCACCGTCGGCTTGGGGATCCGCGTGTCGGGGCCGAACATCGACCGCGCAAGCCGGGCCCGCAGCCGCTGCCCGGGGCTCACCCTGCGGCGGACGCCGTTGGCGTCGACGAGCGCACCGATCTCGTACGGCGGGGCCTGTTCGTGCTGGGTGAGGGTGAACAGCGCCTCCTGCGGGAGGGGTTCATGGACCTCGACGTACTCGCCGTGCGGGAGGCGTTTGACCGTGCCCGTCTCTCTGCCGTGCAGGACCTTGTCGCGGTCGGCACGCTGGAGCCCCAGACAGATCCGCTTCGTCACGACGAACGCGAGCACCGGCACGACGAAGAACCCGATCCGTACGAACCAGGTGATCGCGTTGATCGACAGATGCAGATGCGTGGCCACGATGTCGTTGCCGCCGCCGATGAGCAGCACGCCGTACAGACTCAGCCAGGCGACCCCGAGTCCCGTACGGACGGGGACGTTTCGCGGCCGGTCGAGGATGTGGTGCTCGCGTTTGTCGCCGGTGATCCAGGCCTCGATGAACGGGTAGACGCCGATGGCCAGCATGATCAGCGGGAAGAGGGAGAAGGGGATGAAGACGCCCAGCGCGAGGGTGTGGCCCCAGGCGTTGATCTCCCATCCCGGCATCACCCGGATCAGCCCCTCGGAGAAGCCGAGGTACCAGTCCGGCTGGGCGCCGGTGGTGACCAGGTCGGCACGGTAGGGGCCGAACGCCCATACGGGGTTGATGCTCGCGATGCCGCCAAGGACCGCCAGCACACCGAAGGTGAGGAAGAAGAAGCCGCCCGCCTTGGCCATGTAGACCGGCAGGAAGGGCATGCCGACGACCGACTTCTGGTCGCGGCCGGGCCCCGGATACTGCGTGTGCTTGTGGTAGAAGACCAGGATCAGATGGGCGACGACCAGCCCCAGCATGATCCCCGGCAGCAGCAGCACATGGATCGGGAAGAGCCGCGAGATGATGTCGTGGCCCGGGAACTCCCCGCCGAACAGGAACATCGAGAGGTACGTCCCCACGACCGGGACGGACAGGATCGCGCCGTCGGCGAAGCGGAGGCCGGTGCCGGAGAGCAGGTCGTCGGGGAGCGAGTAGCCGGTCAGGCCGGTGATGATGCCGAGGAACAACAGGGTCCAGCCGAACGCCCAGTTCAGCTCGCGCGGCTTGCGGAACGCGCCGGTGAAGAAGACGCGCATCATGTGGATGAGCATCCCGGCGACGAAGACGAGCGCCGCCCAGTGGTGGATCTGCCGGATCAGCAGTCCGCCACGTACGTCGAAGCTGATGTCGAGCGTGGACTCGTACGCCCTGGTCATGATGACGCCGTTGAGCGGGGTGTACGAGCCGTCGTAGACGACCTCGACGCCGCTCGGCTCGAAGAAGAGGGTGAGGTAGACGCCGGTGAGGATCAGGATGAGGAAGCTGTAGAGGCAGATCTCGCCGAGCATGAAGGACCAGTGGTCCGGGAAGACCTTGCGCATGTTGGCCTTGGCGAGGGCGTAGAGGCCCAGCCGTCCGTCGGCCCAGTCGGCGAGCTTCTCCCCCTTCGGGACCTCACCCCTGCGTGCTGAACTCCCTTTGCCCACAGCCGTGTTCATCCGTACTGCCTCCCCCTCGGATCATCCTCAGGGTGGCACGACGGCGCACCTGTGCCAACGGGTCGTACGCCGGTGTCAGCCGACGATCCCTTCGGCCCGCGCCGCGATCAGCCACTTCGGGAACTCGCCCACCAGCCGGTCGTACAACTCGTCGTCGGACACGGCACGCGGATCGGAACCGGCGTGGAAGAACCCGGCGTTGTCGACGACCCGCCGCTCCGGCACCGCCAACTCGTCGAGCTTGCGCAGGAAGTCGAACTGCTTGCTGCTCGTGTCCCCGAACCCGATGAACTGCCAGAACAGCGGCAACCGGGCCGACTTGCACACGTACCGTTCGGCGGCGAGCTTGTTGATGGGGCCGCCGTCGGTCTGGAAGACGACGAGCGCGGGGGCCGTCGACCCGCTGTCGAGGTAGTGCTCGATGACGGCGTCCATGGCGAGGTGATAGCTGGTCTTGCCCATGTGGCCGAGCCCGGCCACGATCCGGTCGACGCTTCCCGCGTGGTCGTCGAGCGCGATACCGGTCACGGCGTCGATGTCGGTGGAGAAGAAGACGACGGGAACCGTCCCGTCGTCGTCGAAGTGGGCCGCAAGACCCAACACCCGGTCGGCGAGCGCCTGCACGCTGCCGTCCTTGTAGTACGGCTTCATGGAGCCGGAGTAGTCGACCACGAGATAGACGGCGGCCGGCTGACCGTCGAGACCGTGCCGGTCCACGGCCGCCCCGGCGCTCTTGTAGAAGCTGACCAGCGCGGGCGCGCTCTCCTGCACCTTGGTGAGACTGATCGCGGCCACGCGTGGGCTCCTTACCGGAATGCGCCGGACCGACGCAAATGTTGAGGGTACGTCACCCGGACGAGCGAGGGCCCCACGTACCCTTTGCCCATGAAACGTACCGGCGTTCTCCTCCTCGCCGTAGTGCCGTTACTGGCAACGACCGCCTGTCTGTCCGTCACGTCGGACGACTCGCACGGCCCCGACGCCAAGCGTCTGGAGACCGGCTCCCTGGAGGCGGAGCCAACACTCGCGGACCCGGCGAAGAAGGAACTGGCCCAGCAGATCGTCGCGAGCGCCGAGAACAGCACACTCGACTGGCGCAGCGCGTACGGCTATGTCGAGGACATCGGCGACGGGCAGGGTTACACGGCCGGAATCATCGGCTTCTGCACGGGCACCCACGACCTCCTCACCCTCGTCGAGGCCTACACGAAGGAGCACCCGGACAACGCCCTCGCGCCCTACATCCCGGCGCTGCGCGCGGTCGACGGCACGGACTCGCACGAGGGGCTCGACCCCGGTTTCCCCGCGGCCTGGAAGCAGGAGTCGACGGTCGCCGCGTTCCGCGAGGCCCAGGACGTGAAGCGGGACAAGGGCTACTTCGAACCGGCGCTGCGGCTCGCCGTCGACGACGGGCTGGGGCTGCTGGGCCAGTTCGTCTACTACGACGCGATGGTGTACCACGGCCCGGGCAGCGACTGGTTCAGCATGGGCGGCATCCGCGCCGCCGCCCTGGCGGAGGCCGACAGCCCGGCGGAGGGCGGCGACGAGAAAGCGTACCTGGACGCGTTCCTCGACGCCCGCCGCCAGGCGATGCTGGACAAACGGCCGGGCGTGAACACCAGCCGCGTCGACACCGCCCAACGGCGCTTCCTCGACGAGGGGAACCTGGACCTCCGTACACCGCTGGAGTGGAAGGTGTACGGGGACACGTACAAGATCCCCTGAGGCGGGTCCGGCACCGAACGCGCCGCGGCGCCCGCCACGTCCGGTCGGGGACTGTGGCGAGCGCCGTGGTTGTTCGTTCCGTACGCCTTTGTACGGGACGTCTTTGGGGCCCTCAGACCATCAGGGAACGGTCCGTCGGGCGGATCGGGGCGGGCAGTTCGCTCACGCCCGTCAGGAAGCGGTCGACTCCGCGAGCGGCCGAGCGGCCCTCGGCGATGGCCCACACGATGAGCGACTGGCCGCGGCCGGCGTCACCGGCGACGTACACGCCCGGGACGTTGGTCGCGAAGTCGGCGTCGCGGGCGATGTTGCCGCGCTCGTCGAGGTCCAGGCCGAACTGCGAGACGAGGCCGTTGTCCTGGTCGGTGCCCGTGAAGCCCATCGCGAGGGTGACCAGCTGGGCGGGGATCTTGCGCTCCGTGCCCGGCTTCTGCGTCAGCTTGCCGTCGATGAACTCGACCTCGGTGAGGTGCAGCCACTGCACGTTGCCGTGCTCGTCGCCCTCGAAGTGGGTCGTCGAGACGGAGTAGACGCGCTCGCCGCCCTCCTCGTGCGCCGAGGTGACCTTGTAGAGCATCGGGAAGGTCGGCCAGGGCTGGTTCGGGTTCCGCTCCTCGCCCGGCTGCGGCATGATCTCCAGCTGGGTGACGGAGGCCGCGCCCTGGCGGTGGGCGGTGCCCACGCAGTCCGCGCCGGTGTCGCCGCCGCCGATCACGACCACGTGCTTGCCCTCGGCGGAGACCGGCGGGGCCACGAAGTCGCCCTCCTGGACCTTGTTGGCCAGGGGCAGGTACTCCATCGCCTGGTAGACGCCCTTCAACTCCCGCCCGGGGACGGGGAGATCACGGGCGGTCGTCGCACCGGCGGCGATCACGACGGCGTCGTACCGCTTGCGCAGGTCCGTCGCCTTGAGGTCGCGGCCGATCTCGATGCCCGTACGGAAGCGGGTGCCCTCCGCGCGCATCTGCTCGATACGGCGGTTGATGTGCCGCTTCTCCATCTTGAACTCGGGGATGCCGTAGCGCAGGAGGCCGCCGATGCGGTCCGCGCGCTCGTACACCGCGACCGTGTGACCGGCCCGCGTCAGCTGCTGGGCGGCGGCGAGACCCGCCGGGCCCGAGCCGATGACCGCGACCGTCTTGCCGGAGAGGCGCTCGGGGGCCTGGGGGGCGACATCGCCCGTCTCCCAGGCCTTGTCGATGATCGAGACCTCGACGTTCTTGATGGTGACCGCGGGCTGGTTGATGCCGAGCACGCACGCCGACTCGCACGGAGCCGGGCACAGACGGCCGGTGAACTCCGGGAAGTTGTTGGTGGCGTGGAGACGCTCGGACGCCGACGTCCAGTCCTCGCGGTAGGCGTAGTCGTTCCACTCGGGGATCAGGTTCCCGAGTGGACAGCCGTTGTGACAGAACGGGATACCGCAGTCCATGCAGCGGCTGGCCTGCTTGCTGATGATCGGCAGCAGGGAGCCGGGAACGTAGACCTCGTTCCAGTCCTTGAGACGGACGTCCACCGGGCGGGACTTGGCGACCTCGCGGCCGTGGTTCAGAAAGCCCTTGGGATCAGCCATTGGTCGCCGCCTCCATCATCTTCTCGGTGATCTCGGTCTCGGTGAGACCGGCCTGCTCGGCGGCGGCCTTGGCGGCGAGCACTGCCTTGTACGTACTGGGGATGATCTTGCTGAAGCGCTCGACGGCGACGTCCCACTCGGCCAGGAGCTTCTCGGCGACCGTCGAGCCGCTCTCCTCCTGGTGCCGGCGCACGACATCGTGCAGCCAGACCTTGTCGGAGTCGTCGAGGGCCTCGATCGCGTCCACGTTGCCGACGTTGACGTTGTCGCGGTCCAGGTCGATGACGTACGCGATGCCGCCCGACATACCGGCCGCGAAGTTACGGCCCGTCGTGCCGAGGACGACCGCGTGACCGCCGGTCATGTACTCGCAGCCGTGGTCGCCCACGCCTTCCGAGACCACCGTGGCACCGGAGTTGCGGACACAGAACCGCTCGCCCGTCCGGCCGCGCAGGAACAGTTCGCCGCCGGTCGCGCCGTACGCGATGGTGTTGCCCGCGATGGTGGAGAACTCGGCGAGGTGGTCGGCGCCCCGGTCGGGACGGACGATCACCCGGCCGCCCGAAAGGCCCTTGCCGACGTAGTCGTTGGCGTCGCCTTCGAGGCGCAGAGTGACACCGCGCGGGAGGAAGGCGCCGAAGGACTGGCCGGCGGAGCCCGTGAAGGTGATGTCGATGGTGTCGTCGGGCAGACCGGCGCCGCCGAACTTCTTCGTCACCTCGTGGCCGAGCATCGTGCCGACCGTGCGGTTGATGTTGCGGATGGCGACCTGGGCGCGGACCGGCTGGGCGTCGGTCGCGCTGGACGCGGCGAGGGCGTCGGCGGCGAGCTTGATCAGCTCGTTGTCGAGCGCCTTCTCCAGGCCGTGGTCCTGCTCGATGACCTGGTGGTAGACCGCGCCCTCGGGCAGTTCGGGCACGTAGAAGAGGGGGGCCAGGTCCAGGCCCTGTGCCTTCCAGTGGTTCACGGCGCGCTCGACGTCGAGCGTGCCGGCCTGGCCGACGGCCTCCTCGATGGTGCGGAAGCCCAGCTCGGCGAGGATCTCGCGGACCTCTTCGGCGATGAACTGGAAGAAGTTCACGACGTACTCGGCCTTGCCCGCGAACCGGTCGCGGAGCACCGGGTTCTGGGTGGCGATGCCGACCGGGCAGGTGTCGAGGTGGCAGACGCGCATCATGACGCAGCCGGAGACGACGAGCGGCGCGGTCGCGAAACCGAACTCCTCGGCACCGAGCAGCGCGGCGATGACGACATCGCGGCCGGTCTTCAGCTGACCGTCGGTCTGGACGACGATCCGGTCGCGCAGGCCGTTGAGCAGCAGGGTCTGCTGGGTCTCGGCGAGCCCGAGTTCCCAGGGACCACCGGCGTGCTTCAAAGAAGTAAGGGGAGAAGCACCCGTACCGCCGTCGTGCCCGGAGATGAGGACGACATCGGCGTGCGCCTTGGAGACACCCGCGGCCACGGTACCGACGCCGACCTCGGAGACCAGCTTCACGTGGATCCGCGCCTGCGGGTTCGCGTTCTTCAGGTCGTGGATGAGCTGGGCGAGGTCCTCGATGGAGTAGATGTCGTGGTGCGGCGGCGGCGAGATGAGCCCGACACCGGGCGTCGAGTGACGCGTCTTCGCGACCCACGGGTACACCTTGTGGCCGGGCAGCTGGCCGCCCTCGCCGGGCTTGGCGCCCTGGGCCATCTTGATCTGGATGTCGTCGGCGTTGACCAGGTACTCGGACGTGACACCGAAGCGGCCGGACGCGACCTGCTTGATGCTGGAGCGACGCGCGGGGTCGTACAGGCGCTCCGGGTCCTCGCCGCCCTCACCGGTGTTGGACTTGGCGCCCAGCTGGTTCATGGCGATGGCGAGCGTCTCGTGCGCCTCCAGGGAGATGGAGCCGTACGACATGGCGCCGGTGGAGAACCGCTTGACGATCTCGCTGACCGGCTCGACCTCGTCGATGGAGATCGACGGGCGGTCCGACTTGAAGCCGAAGAGGCCGCGCAGCGTCATGAGCCGCTCGGACTGCTCGTTCACGCGGTCCGTGTACTTCTTGAAGATGTCGTAGCGGCGGGTGCGCGTGGAGTGCTGGAGGCGGAAGACCGTCTCGGGGTCGAACAGGTGCGGCTCGCCCTCGCGGCGCCACTGGTACTCGCCGCCTATGTCGAGGGCGCGGTGGGCGGGGGCGATGCCCGACGCCGGGTACGCCTTGGCGTGCCGGGCGGCGACCTCCTTGGCGATGACGTCGATGCCGACGCCGCCGATCTTGGTGGCGGTGCCGAGGAAGTACTTCTCGACGAAGGCCGTGTCGAGACCGACGGCCTCGAAGACCTGGGCGCCCCGGTAGGAGGCGACGGTCGAGATGCCCATCTTGGACATGACCTTGAGGACGCCCTTGCCGAGCGCGTAGATCAGGTTGCGGATGGCCTGCTCGGGCTCGATGCCGGGCAGGAACGTACCGGCGCGGACGAGGTCCTCGACGGACTCCATCGCCAGGTAGGGGTTCACGGCGGCGGCGCCGAAGCCTATGAGCAGGGCGACGTGGTGGACCTCGCGGACGTCACCGGCCTCGACCAGCAGGCCCACCTGGGTGCGCTGCTTGGTGCGGATGAGGTGGTGGTGGACGGCGGCGGTGAGCAGCAGCGAGGGGATCGGCGCGTGCTCGGCGTCCGAGTGCCGGTCGGAGAGGACGATGAGACGGGCGCCGTTGTCTATCGCGGCGTCGGCCTCGGCGCAGATCTCGTCGATGCGGGCGGCGAGGGAGTCGCCGCCGCCGCTGACCCGGTAGAGGCCGGAGAGGGTCGCGGCCTTCATGCCGGGCATGTCGCCGTCGGCGTTGATGTGGATGAGCTTGGCCAGCTCGTCGTTGTCGATCACCGGGAAGGGCAGGGTGACGCTACGACAGGAGGCCGCGCTCGGCTCCAGCAGGTTGCTGGCGGGGCCGAGGGAGGAGCGCAGGCTGGTGACCAGTTCCTCGCGGATGGCGTCCAGCGGCGGGTTGGTGACCTGCGCGAACAGCTGGGTGAAGTAGTCGAAGAGCAGTCGCGGGCGCTCGCTCAGCGCGGCGATCGGCGAGTCGGTGCCCATGGAGCCGAGGGGCTCGCCGCCGGTCTTGGCCATCGGCGCGATGATGACGCGCAGCTCCTCCTCCGTGTAACCGAAGGTCTGCTGGCGGCGGGTGACCGAGGCGTGGGTGTGCACGATGTGCTCGCGCTCGGGCAGGTCGGACAGCTCGATCTCGCCGGCTTCGAGCCACTCCGCGTACGGCTGCTCGGCGGCGAGGCCGGCCTTGATCTCGTCGTCCTCGATGATGCGGTGCTCGGCGGTGTCGACGAGGAACATCCTGCCGGGCTGGAGGCGGCCCTTGCGGACGACCTTCGCGGGGTCGATGTCGAGGACGCCGACCTCGGAGCCGAGGACGACGAGGCCCTCGTCGGTGACCCAGTAGCGGCCGGGGCGCAGTCCGTTGCGGTCGAGGACCGCGCCGACCTGGACGCCGTCGGTGAAGGTGACACAGGCCGGGCCGTCCCAGGGCTCCATCATCGTGGAGTGGAACTGGTAGAAGGCGCGCTGTGCGGGATCCATCGTGCCGTGGTTCTCCCACGCCTCCGGGATCATCATCAGCACGGAGTGCGGCAGCGAACGCCCACCGAGGTGGAGCAGTTCGAGCACCTCGTCGAAGGACGCCGAGTCGGAGGCGTCCGGCGTACAGATGGGGAAGACGCGCTCAAGACCCTTGTCACCGAAGAGATCGGAGACGAGCTGGGACTCCCTCGCGGCCATCCAGTTGCGGTTGCCCTTGACCGTGTTGATCTCGCCGTTGTGCGCGACGAAGCGGTACGGGTGGGCGAGCGGCCACGACGGGAAGGTGTTCGTGGAGAAGCGCGAGTGGACGAGCGCGACGGCCGACGCGAAGCGGCGGTCGGACAGGTCGGGGAAGAAGGGCTCCAGCTGGCCGGTGGTCAGCATGCCCTTGTAGACGATGGTCCGCGCGGAGAGCGAGGGGAAGTAGACGCCGACCTCACGCTCGGCGCGCTTGCGCAGCGCGAAGGCCTTGCGGTCGAGGTCGATGCCCGTGGCGGGCACGGCGGCGCTGTCCGCGACGAAGATCTGCCGGAAGGCGGGCATCGTCGAACGGGCGGTGGCACCGAGCAGCCCCGGGGCGACGGGCACGTCACGCCAGCCAAGAACGACGAGACCTTCGTCGACGGCGATCGTCTCGATACGTGAGACGGCTTCGGCGAGAGCCGGGGCCGCGTCGGTCGCCGCCGTCTCCTCCGGGAGGAAGGCGGTACCGACCGCGTAGGAGCCGGCCGCGGGCAGCTCGAATCCGGCCACCTCACGGAAGAACGCGTCCGGGACCTGCGAGAGAATGCCGGCGCCGTCACCGGAGTCGGGCTCGGAGCCGGTGGCACCGCGGTGCTCCAGGTTACGAAGAACCGTGAGCGCCTGCTCGACCAGCGCGTGGCTCGCCTCGCCGGTGAGGGTGGCCACGAAGCCGACGCCACAGGCGTCGTGCTCGTTGCGGGGGTCGTACATACCCTGCGCAGCAGGGCGAGCATCCATGAAGGACCACTTCTGGCCATTCTCCGAATGCTGGGACGGCTGGCGCGGCGTACGCATCGGCTCTCCCGTCGTCGTCGTGTGGCATATGCATTAAGCCGAGGGACGACGTTGGCCCTCTTGGAGTGCAAAATTTCGTGCAGGTTACATGATGGGACGGTTCTCGGGAACCGGATACTACGTACCAACATGCGGACACCGTCGTGCGCGGCGTGATGACCGCGCTGCGGTGGAAGTAATGGGGGTCGAAGCGGACAGATCGATGTCCTTCGGCCCATGGCAAGGGGAGCGTCGTCGCCCACCTCGCGGGTGCGCCGCAGGCTTCGTTGCCCACAGCGCTTACGGCTCATGCCCAGTGGTTAAGCGTTCGAAACCAGCGAGTAACGGCTACTTATGCGGCCCAACGCATAAGTGCGCGATTTCCTATCCTACGGCCGCCCCGAACAGGTTGCCCAGGGCGTACGTCACACCAGCCGCCGCACCCCCCAGCGCGAGCTGCCTGAGCCCGCTGAACCACCAGGTCCGCGCGGTCACCCGGGCCACGACAGCCCCGCACCCGAAGAGTCCGACGAGCGCGACCAGCACGGCGGGCCACAACGCGGTCGCCCCGAGCAGATAAGGCAGTACGGGAAGCAGCGCACCGAGCGCGAACGCCCCGAAGGACGAGACAGCGGCGACGGCGGGCGAGGGCAGGTCACCGGGATCGACACCCAGTTCCTCACGGGCATGTATCTCGAGCGCCTGCTCGGGATCGCGCGAGAGCTGCCGAGCGACTTCACGGGCAAGCTTCGGCTCGACACCCCGGGACTGGTACAGAGCGGCCAACTCCCGCTCCTCATCCTTGGGATACTTCCTCAACTCCCGCCGCTCGACGTCGAGTTCGGCTTCCACCAACTCGCGCTGGGAGGCGACGGAGGTGTACTCGCCGGCGGCCATGGAGAAGGCGCCAGCGGCAAGACCGGCGAGCCCGGTGATGACGACGGTCTGATGCGAGACAGCGCCACCGGCGACACCGGTCATCAGGGCGAGGTTGGAGACAAGCCCGTCCATGGCCCCGAAAACGGCGGGCCGCAGCCACCCCCCGCTCACATCCCGGTGGGTGTGATTGTCCCGGTGCGCCTCATGCAGCGCAGCCCCACTCTCGACGACAGCCACACCGTCCCCCATCCCGCTCCGGGCATTGCCGGAGCAAACCTAGACTGATTCCAACTATCGACAACACCAAAAATACGCCGCGAATTCCACCCTCGCCAGCAAGGAAAGGCTGCCCTCACCTGCACATTCACCGTGATCGCTCATCCGTAGGGGTGCTCGCACAAATGTCGACCGGGTGACGCTGGGGCGCCATAGGCTCGTGCGAACGCCTCCGGTGGGACAGTTCCGCAAAGGGTTCCGCTCCCCGCGCGGGAGCACCCGGAACCCTCCGGAGGAGAGGCCGCGTATGGCATCGATCGCCTGCATTCCCTCGGTCCCGGCGCCCGGAGACGCCGCCGTCCTGCGCGACAGAGCACGCGGCGCCCTGCTGGGTCTGGCCGTGGGGGACGCGCTCGGCGCCCCCGCCGAGAACATGAAGCCCTCGGAGATCCGCGCCCGCTGGGGCCGCATCACCGGCTATGTGGCCGAGAACCCCTCCGGCACGGACGACACGGAGTATGCGATCTTCTCGGGCCTCCTGCTGGCCCGGCACGGCTCGGCCCTCACCCCGGCCCATGTGGAGGCGGCCTGGCACCAGTGGATCGCCGACCTCGACGAGGGCCCGTTCCGGGGCGCGGGTTTCAGCGAGCGAGGCACGCTGGAGAACCTGCGCAGGGGCCTGGCAGCCCCCATCTCGGCCCAGCACCGCCACGCCTGGAGCGACGGACTGGCGATGCGCGCGGCCCCCTTCGGCGTCTTCGCGGCGGGCCGCCCGGCCGAGGCGGCCCGTCTGGTGGCGATCGACGGCTCGGTGAGCCACGACGGCGAGGGCATCTACGGCGGCCAGGCGGTGGCGGCGGGCGTGGCGGCGGCGATGGCGGGCGCGCCGACGATCGCGGTGGTCGCATCGGCCCTGGCGGTGGTCCCCGACGACAGCTGGACGGCACGCTCCCTCCGCCGGGCGGTGGCGGTGGCCCACCGAGGCGAACGGGCGGTCCGCTCCGCGGTGGTGATCGGCGGCTACCCCTGGACGGACCTGGCCCCGGAAGCCGTAGCCCTGGCCTTCGGCGCGTACGCGGCAGCCGACGGCGACTTCACGGAATCGGTCCTCACAGCCGTCAACATGGGCCGCGACGCGGACACGACGGCAGCGGTGGCAGGCGCCCTGGCAGGCGCGACACGCGGCGCCTCGGCGATCCCGCCGGACTGGGCGGAGGCAATCGGCCCGGCCCGAGGCACCTGCCTCCCCTCCATGGCAGGCCACCACGTCCTCGACGTGGCAGAGCTACTGACACCGGGCGAGGGCGGCAAGTGGGGAGCGAAGCCGGTGGTACGGGCGCAGGAGGAGTTCGTCCTGGCCGCGGACCAAGACACGACGACGGAAACGGAGGTAGAGCTGTGAACCCACCCCAGGCAGCGGATCTGCCACACTCTCCCACCACGGGCGCGGCCATTTCAGCCCGTCCGGCGTTCAAGGACAAGGCCGACCGGGGCATTTCAGCCCGTCCGGCGTTCAAGGACAAGGCCGACCGAGGCATTTCAGCCCGTCCGGCGTTTGAGGACGAGGCCGTTCAGGCCGAAGCGGGGGTCTGGGGGCGGCAGCCCCCAGGGATGGGACGGGTAGGGGCGGCGGGGGCGAAACACACCACCCGAGCCGAAGCCGAGGTCCACCCATGACCCCCCGCCGCATCGAGGGCCTCCTCCTGGGCCTGGCCGCAGGCGACGCCGCAGGCTGGCCCGCCGCCCGCCACAGAGCCGCCCGCATGCCCGACTGGACCCGCCGCCTCACCCGCGAACTCGACACCTTCGCCGAACAGAACGCAACAACCACCCTCCCCGTCCCGATCGCCCTCAACCAACCCCCGGAACCCCTCCGCCTGGGCCCCTCCGACGACGCCGAGTGGGCGGCATTCGCAGCAGAGGCCCTGCTACGCGCCGGCGACGACACCGTGCTCGGCGACCTGAGCCGCGAACGGCGAGCCCGCGCCGCCATCGACCTCTCCTGGAACGCGGTCGCCAGCGAGGTAGCGGCCGCAGCCGAACGCGCCCCCGAAGTCGAATCGGCAGTACTCCCCCTACGCGCCCGCATCTCCGTACGCGCAGGCCTCGGCAACCTCGCCGCCGGCCTACGCCCACCCGCCACCGGCCACGACAACCCCCACTACTTCGACGACGCGGCCTGCGTACGGGCATGCGTGCTGGCCGTGGCCCACCCCGGCAACCCCCGACTCGCCGCCGAACTGGCCGAGTTCGACGCCCGCTACACCCAGGACGGCGACGGCGTGCACGGCGCCCGCGCGATGGCGGCGGCCCTCGCCCTGGCACTGGCCGGCGAGAACGTCGAGGCGTGCGTGAACGCGGCCCTCGCCGAACTGCCCGAGGGCACGGAGATCGGCCGCAACACCCGCCACGCGCTGAAGCTCGCCCAGGACACGGACGGCGCGTTCGCCCTGGTCCCGCTCCTGGAACACCAGATCGTGGACCACGTCTACAGCTACGGGATCGCCGCCGCCGAGACGGTCCCGGTCGCGCTGGCGCTGGCCACCGCGGCACAGGGCCGGATCGCGGAAGCGGTCCCGGCGGCGGCCTGCCTCTCCCGGGTCGCGGACTCGGCCCCCGCCCTCGCGGGCGCCCTCACCGGAGCGCTGGGCGGCGGCGCCACGATCCCGACGGCCTGGCGGGACGCCTGCCGCACCCTCTCCGGCTGCGCACTCCCCCGCCTGACCGGCACGGACCTGGTGGAACTCGCCGAACTCCTGGAAGCCACGCAACGGACCGCTCCAGGTGGATGATTCGGGGCATGAAGCCCAAAACAACAGAAACGCACGAACTAGGCCAAGCGCTGAGCCTGGACGAACGGATCACCGCAGCCCTGGTGGGCGCGGCCGTCGGAGACGCTCTCGGCGGCCCCGTCGAGGGCTACACCCCCGAGCAGATCCTCGAACGCCACGCGGGCCGCGTCCACGGCATCGTCGGCCCCTGGAACGGGGACGCCTGGCGCACGGCCCGCCCGATCGCCCCGTACCACAAGGGCGACGGCCACGTCACCGACGACACCTTGATGACCCACGCTCTGATCCGCGTCTACGCCAAGGTCCGCGACCACCTGGACGCGTACGCGATCGCCGGCCACCTGGTCCCGGACCTGATGACGAACCCCCGCTGGATCCCGGAACTGGAGGCGGAGGCACTCCCCCTCCAGCGCATCTTCCTCGCGGAGAAATGGCTGGTGACGCGCCTCCACTACGGCCACATCGACCCCCGCGAGGCAGGCGTGGGGAACATCGTCAACTGCGGTGCGGCGATGTACATGGCCCCGGTGGGCCTGGTCAACGCGGCCAACCCGGCGGGCGCGTACACCGAGGCCCTCGACATCGCGGGCGCCCACCAGTCCTCGTACGGCAGAGAGGCGGCGGCGGTCTTCGCGGCGGCGGTGGCGGCTGCGTGCACCCCAGGAGCGACGCCCAACTCAGTGATCGAGGCCTGCCTCTCCCTGGCGAAGGACGGCACCCGAGCAGCCATCGAAACGGTGTGCGAAGTGGCCTCCCGCTACTCGGACTTCGAGTCGGCGCTGCGCCCACTTCGGGAGGCGGTGACGCCGTACGACACGGTGGGCCCGGACTACCGCGCCCCGTCACTGGGCGCCCGTCGCCCGTCCCGTCTCCACACGATCGAGGAACTCCCGGTGGCGCTGGGCATGTTGACGGTGGCGGGCGGCGACTTCCGGCATGCGGTGCTGGGTTCGGTGAACTACGGCCGGGACTGCGACTCGATCGCCACGATGGCCGGGGCCCTGGCGGGCGCCCTGGGCTCCGAGGTGCCGTCCGACTGGTCGAAGACGGTCGCGGAGGCGAGCCGCCTGGACCTGTGGGAACCGGCCCGCACACTGACCGAGGTGACCCGGGAGGTCTTCGAACGGGACGTCCACCGACGCCGTTCCCACGAGGAGGCGTTCGCCCAGCTCAGGAGCCCAGGATGCTCCGACTGACCTGGGTCCAGCCGGAGGACCTGCTAGGCCACGAACTGCGCCAGGCAACCCAGGACGGCCGCGAGCCCAGCAGAATCGCCGCCCGCTGGAGAGCGGCGGGCGGCCCGGAGGCCCCGCCCCGCGCGGGCGCATCCCCGGACCGGGCGTCGCGCTACGTGCGCCAACTGGCAGAGGACTTGCTGGACGAACTGGCAGACCTACCAAGCAAATTGGCGGAGCACGAGCCAACGGACCTACCCCTGATCCGAGCGCTGTGCCCCAACTGGCCCGCACAGCCCACCCAACCAGCCCAGCCTGCGGGCAGTCGTGCCGCTGGGGCGGCTCCCGTCCCACAGAGAGGCGGCACCCGGCAAGCGCCGGCAAGCGACCCCACCCCGACGCCAGCCCCACTCCGCCCCCGCCTGGAAGCAGCCTGGCTGGGCAGAGCCGCAGGCTGCCTCCTGGGCAAACCGGTAGAAAAACTCTCCCTCAGCGCGATCCGCCACCTCGCCCAGGCAACCGGCAACTGGCCCCTGAACACCTGGTTCACAGCCAAAGGAGTCCCGGAGGAACTCCTGACAGCCCACCCCTGGAACCGCCGCTCAGCCCCCACCTCCCTCGCCGAGAACATCAACGGCATGCCCGAGGACGACGACCTCAACTACCCCCTCCTCAACCTCCTCCTGCTCCAACGCCACGGCCCCCACTTCACCACCACGGACGTGGCGAAACTCTGGCTGGACGAACTCCCCGCAGGCCGCACCTTCACGGCCGAACGCATCGCCTACCGAAACCTCCTCTCCGGCCTCGAACCCCCACTCACCGCCCGCCACCGCAACCCGTTCCGCGAATGGATCGGCGCCCTGATCCGCGCAGACGTCCACGGCTGGACGAACCCCGGCGCCCCGGCCACCGCCGCCGAACAGGCGTACCGCGACGCGACCCTCACCCACACCGCCAACGGCGTCTACGCGGCGATGTTCACGGCGGCCACCATCGCCCAGGCAGCCACCGGCACCCACGACATCCACGCCTGCCTGCGCACCGGCCTGACAGTGATCCCCCCACACTCCCGCCTGGCGAAAGCCATCCACCACGGCATCCAACTGGCCCGAACCCACCCCGACTTCACCACCGTCGTGGACGAACTCCACGCCACCCACGCGACCACCTACCACTGGGTCCACGCCATCCCCAACACCGCCCTGATCGCCGCCGCCCTCACCCACGCCGACGGCGACTTCACCGGCTCCATCTGCCGTGCCGTGTCCGGCGGTTGGGACACCGACTCCAACGGCGCGACGGCAGGAAGCATCGCCGCCCTCCTCGCAGGCTCCCCCGACGCCCTCCCCGACCGCTGGACCACCCCCCTGAAGAACCAACTCGCCACCTCCGTCGCGGACTTCAACGGCACCGGCTTCGACGACCTCGCCCGACTGACGTACTCCCTCACCCACTCGGAGGCAGCCCACCCATGACCCATATCGCCGTGCTGGGCAGCACGAACATGGACCTCGTCGCGTACGTCGGCAAGGCCCCGCAGCGCGGGGAGACGGTGACGGGACGTGAGTTCCGTACGATCCCCGGCGGCAAGGGCGCCAACCAGGCTGTGGCCGCGGCCCGTTCGGGCGCCGACGTCTCGATGATCGGCGCGGTGGGCAACGACACGTACGGCACCCAACTCCGCTCCACGCTGGAGCACTCCGGCGTCGACACCGACCATCTCCGCACCGTCGAGGGCCCCTCCGGCACCGCGCACATCGTCGTGGACGACGAGGGCGGCAACGCGATCGTCGTCATCCCCGCCGCCAACGGCACCGTCATCGCTCTCGCCCCCGGCGACGAGGGCCTGATCGCCACCGCCGACGCACTGCTGCTCCAGCTGGAGATCCCGCTCACGGCGGTGATCGAGGGCGCCCAGGCCGCTCACCGCCACGGCGTCCGTACGATCCTCACCCCGGCCCCCGCCCAACCGCTGCCACCCGAACTCCTCGCCGTCACCGACCTGTTGGTGCCGAACCAGCACGAGGCCACAGCCCTCACCGGCCTGACCGACCCTCACCAGGCAGCCACCGCACTCCTCGACCAGGTACCGGAGGTCGTGGTCACCCTGGGCCCGGCCGGCAGCCTCTACGCGACCCGGGGCACCGAACCCACCACGACGATCACCGTCCCCGCGCCACCCGTCACCGCCGTGGACTCGACCGGCGCCGGCGACACCTTCGTAGGCGCCCTCGCGGTGGCCCTGGCCGAAGGGCGCCCGATGCCGGACGCCCTGGCCTGGGCCTCGGCGGCGGGCGCACTCTCCGTACAACGGCCGGGCGCGTCGGCATCGATGCCGTACCGCTCGGAGATCGAGGCCAGGTACACATCATGAACGCACCCAAGCCCCTCACCCCCGCACCCGGCACGACCACGGAAGCCACGGCCCCTCTCACAGGTCTCCGCGTCCTCGACCTGGCCACCCTCTTCGCGGGCCCCCTCGCCGCCACCATGCTCGGCGACTTCGGCGCCGAGGTGATCAAGATCGAGCACCCGGCCAAACCCGACCCCTCCCGAGGCCATGGCCCGTCCAAGGACGGCATCGGCCTCTGGTGGAAGCTGCTGGGCCGCAACAAGCGCACGATGACACTGGACCTGTCGAAGTCCGGAGGCCGCGCCACCCTCCTCCACCTCGCCACGACAGCCGACGTGATCATCGAGAACTTCCGCCCGGGCACCCTGGAGAAATGGGACCTGGGCTGGCCGGAGCTGTCCGCCGCCAACCCACGCCTGGTCCTCGCCCGCGTCACCGGCTTCGGCCAGTTCGGCCCATACGCCCACCGCCCCGGCTTCGGCACCCTCGCCGAGGCGATGAGCGGCTTCGCCGCGATCACCGGCGAACCGGACGCACCCCCGACGCTCCCGCCCTTCGGCCTCGCCGACTCGATCGCGGGCCTGGCCACCGCGTACGCCGTCATGACGGCCCTCGCCGCCCGCGACCGCACCGGCGAGGGCCAGGTCGTCGACATGGCGATCATCGAGCCGATCCTCACGGTTCTCGGCCCGCAGCCGCTCTGGTACGACCAGTTGGGCCACGTCCAGCCGCGCACCGGCAACCGCTCGCAGAACAACGCGCCCCGCAACACCTACCGCACGGCCGACGGCACCTGGGTCGCCGTGTCGACCTCGGCCCAGTCGATCGCCGAACGCGTGATGCGTCTCGTCGGCCGCCCGGAACTGATCGACGAGCCCTGGTTCACCACGGGCGCCGACCGCGCCCGCCACTCGGACGTCCTCGACGAGGCGGTCGGCTCGTGGATCGCCCGCCACCCCCATACGGAGGTCATGGCGGCCTTCGAGAAGGCGGAGGCGGCGGTGGCCCCGATCCAGGACGTACGGGAGGTGATGACCGACCCGCAGTACCAGGCCCTCGACACCATCACCACCGTCGACGACCCCGAACTCGGCCCGATCCGCATGCAGAACGTCCTCTTCCGCCTCTCCGCGACCCCCGGCGCGATCCGCTGGGCGGGCCGCCCGCACGGCGCCGACACCACCGCCGTCCTCACCGAACTGGGCCTGGCCGACCACGAGATCGACACCCTGCGCACCGAGGGCGCCCTGTGACAGCCACCCCCCTGACCTGGCTGTACGTCCCCGGCGACCGCCCCGAGGTGGTCACCAAGGCCCTCGCCTCGGGCGCAGACGTGGTCGTCGTCGACCTGGAGGACGCGGTCGCCCCCGACCGCAAGGAGTACGCGCGCACAGCCACCGCCGAACGCCTCACCGACCCCCAACCGGTCCCGGTCCACGTCCGGATCAACGCCCTGGACAGCCCCCTGGCCACCCCCGACCTCCGGTCCCTCGAAGGCCTCCCCGGCATCTCGGGCCTACGCCTCCCGAAAGTGACGGCACCCCAGGACGTCGTACGAGTGGCCACCCTGCCCTCCGCAGCCGGTCTCCCGCTGCACGCCCTCCTCGAAACCGCCCTCGGCATCGAACACGCCTTCGCCATCGCGACCGCCCACCCCGCCCTGCACGGCATCGCGCTGGGCGAGGCAGACCTCCGGGCCGATCTGGGGGTACGGGGAGACGCAGGCCTCGACTGGTGCCGCTCCCGGGTCGTCGTGGCCGCACGGGCGGCCGGACTCGCCCCGCCGCCCCAGTCGGTCCACCCGGACATCCGGGACCTGGACACCCTGGCCGCGTCCTGCGCCCACGGCCGCGCCCTGGGCTTCCTGGGCCGGGCGGCGATCCACCCCCGCCAGCTCCCGGTCATCGAACGCGCGTACCTCCCCACCCCGGAGGAGATCGAGGAGGCCGAACAGATCGTCAAGGCGGGGGCGACGGACGAGGGCGCCCAGGCCCTCCCGGACGGCCGCTTCATCGACGCGGCGGTGGTGGCGGCGGCCCGCAGAACCCTGTCCCTGGCCGACCGCGACCGCCCCTGACCCGCACAACGAACGAGGGCGCCCCGGTCCGACCGGGGCGCCCTCGTCCTCGTACCACCAACAGCTAGATCTTCTTGCTCGGCTCCGCCTCGGCCTTGTCATCGGCCTTGTCCGCGGACTCGGAGTCGGAGTCGGCCTTGCTCTCGCCCGCGCCGTCGTCCTCGGTCTCGGCCGTGCCGTCCGTATCGGCCTCGGCCTTCACCTCCGCCGATTCCGCATCGCCTTCGTCAGCCTCGTCACCCTTGACGGCGTCCTCCGCCGAACCGTCGGAGACCTCCGCACCGGGCTCCACGACTTCCTCCCGGCCGGGGCGCTTCTTCGCCGAGAGCACGAAGTAGACCACCGCGAGGACGAAGACGACGATCGCGGTCCAGTTGTTGAGCCGCATGCCGAGGATGTGGTGGGCCTCGTCGACGCGCAGGTACTCGATCCAGAAGCGGCCTACGCAGTAGGACGCGACGTACAGCGCGAACGCCCGTCCGTGTCCGAGCGTGAAGCGGCGGTCGGCCCAGATGACCAGCAGCGCGACACCGACGCACCACAGGGACTCGTAGAGGAACGTCGGGTGGTAGTAGCCCGGGACCCGGCCGTCGGTCGAGGAGGTGATGTGGACGGCCCAGGGGACGGTCGTCTCGCGCCCGTACAGCTCCTGGTTGAACCAGTTGCCCCACCGCCCGATCGCCTGTGCGAGGGCGATACCGGGCGCGAGGGCGTCGGCCCACGCGGGCAGCGGGATTCCGCGCCGACGGCAGCCGATCCACGCACCCAGCGCGCCGAGGGCGATCGCACCCCAGATGCCGAGGCCGCCCTCCCAGATCTTGAAGGCGTCCACCCAGTCGCGGCCCTCGCTGAAGTACAGCTCGTAGTCCGTGATCACGTGATAGAGGCGGCCACCGACCAGGCCGAAGGGCACGGCCCAGACCGCGATGTCGGCCACCGTGCCGGGTCGGCCACCGCGGGCGAGCCAGCGCTTGTTGCCGAGCCAGACCGCGACGAAGACACCGATGATGATGCAGAACGCGTAGCCGCGCAGCGGAATGGGTCCAAGGTGCAGCACCCCGCGCGACGGACTGGGAATGTAGGCGATATCCATGGCAGTCCCGACGCTACCTTGACGGGTGCGGCGGATGTGAGCCGCCCCGGGCAACGGCTCCATAACGGGCGGTGCCTCCGGTTCCGCTCACGACGCCGAACCGGAGGCCCCCGGGGAACCCGAGAAGCGCCCAGGCCTACGCCTTGTCGGCGGCCTCCACCATCTGCTTCAGCTTCGCCGGGGTCATCGTCTGGTCCTGGTAGATGTTCTTCCCGTCGAGCAGGACGGTCGGTGTGCCGCCGAAGCCGCCGCTCTGGAAGGCCTCGTTCGACTTCACGACCCAGCTGTTGTGCGTGCCGTCCTCGACACATGTCCGGAACGTGGGTGTGTCGAGTCCGTCGACCTTCTCCGCCAGCTCGATGAGTCTGCTGTTCTTCGCGAAGGCGTCGTCGGTCTCCTGCGGCTGGTTCTCGTACAGCACGTCGTGGTACGCGGTGAACCTGCCGGCGTCCTGGGCGCAGGCGGCTGCGTTGGCCGCGTGCCGGGAGCCGCTGCCGCCCATGTTGCCGTCGATGATCGTCGCCAGGTGGTAGTTCACCTTCAGCTTGCCCGCGGCCGTCAGCTCATGGATGGTCGAGCGGTAGTTGGTCTCGAAGGACTGGCAGGCCGGACAGCGGAAGTCCTCCCACACCGTGAGCGTCGACTTGGCGCTCTCCTCGCCCACCGGGATCGCCAGGCTGTCCTTGCCCTGCGCACCCGAGGGCGCCACGACCGGACCGGCGCTCTCGCTCTTGCTGTCCTTGCCGGAGTTCGCGGCGACGACGCCGATCACCGCCGCGAGGCCCAGCACGCAGACGACACTGGCGCCCACGATCAACGCCCGCCGCCGCTTCTCCGCGGACTTCTGCTTCTCACGCTCGACCGCCAGCCGCTCGCGGGCGGTGCGCTTTCCGTCACGATTCTTCTCGCTCACACCCGCAGAACGAACCGGGGAGACGCATTGCGCCTCCCCGGCCCCAGGTCCACCCGTTCGGGCGACCTGTACGAAATGTCCTGCCTGTATGCCCTGCCCGTCTACGCCGTGCCGCGCACGCCCTTCGCGAGGTCGGCGGCGAGTTCCCGCACGGCCTCGACACCGGCCGCGTGATCCGGGGCGTCGAGCATCCGCTTGACGAAGGCTGAGCCGACGATCACCCCGTCGGCGAAGCCGGCGACCTCGGCGGCCTGGGCGGCATTGGAGACCCCGAGCCCGACACAGACGGGCAGGTCGGTGCCGGCCCCGCGAGTGCGCCGAACCAGATCCTCCGCCTGGGCGCCGACCGACGCCCGGGTCCCCGTGACGCCCATGAGGGAGGCGGCGTACACGAATCCGCTGCCCGCCGCGGTGATCTCGGCGAGTCGTCCGTCCTTGCTGCTGGGCGCGACGACGAACACGGTCGCGAGGCCGTGCTTCTCCGCGTGCTCCCTCCACAGCGCCGACTCCTGCACGGGCAGGTCGGGCAGGATGCACCCGGCGCCGCCCGCCTCCGCGAGTTCGGCGGTGAACCGCTCGACGCCGTAGCGGTCGATCGGGTTCCAGTACGTCATGACGAGCACCGGCTTCCCGCTGGCCTCGTAGGCCTCCCGGACCGTGCGGATGACATCCGCGATCTTGACGCCGCCGCGCAGGGCGATGTCGTCGGCGGTCTGGATGACGGGTCCGTCGAGCACCGGGTCGCTGTGCGGCAGCCCGACCTCGACGATGTCGGCGCCGCCCGCGAACACGGCCTTGACGGCCTCGATCCCGCCGTCGACGGTCGGGAACCCGGCGGGGAGGTACGCGATGAGCGCGGAGCGTCCCTCGGCCTTGGCACCGGCGAGGGTGTCGCTCAACAGCTGGATGTTGCCGCTCACTTGGCGTCCCCCTCGATCTCGGCGGCAGCACTGTCCGCGTTGGCCGCGACGGTGGCGTCGGGCTGGTTGTCGTACAGGCCGAAGTACCGGGCGGCGGTGTCCATGTCCTTGTCGCCGCGCCCGGAGAGGTTGACGACGATCAGGCCGTCCTTGCCCAGCTCCTTGCCGACCTCCAGGGCGCCGGCCAGCGCGTGCGCGCTCTCGATGGCCGGGATGATGCCCTCGGTACGCGACAGCAGGCGCAGGGCCTGCATGGCGGCGTCGTCGGTGACCGCGCGGTACTCGGCGCGGCCGGTGTCCTTGAGGTAGGAGTGCTCGGGTCCGATGCCCGGGTAGTCCAGTCCGGCGGAGATGGAGTAGGGCTCGGTGATCTGCCCCTCCTCGTCCTGAAGGACGTAGGACCGCGACCCGTGCAGGATGCCCGGCTCACCGGCGGTGAGGGTGGCGGCGTGCTCGCCGGTCTCGACACCGTGTCCGCCGGGCTCGCACCCGATGAGGCGGACGTCGGCGTCGGGGATGAAGGCGTGGAAGAGCCCGATGGCGTTGGACCCGCCGCCCACACAGGCGACGGCGGCGTCGGGCAGCCGCCCGGCCTGCTCCAGGAGCTGCCTGCGGGCCTCCACACCGATCACCCGGTGGAAGTCGCGCACCATGGCCGGGAAGGGGTGGGGCCCGGCGACGGTCCCGAAGAGGTAGTGCGTGTGGTCGACGTTGGCGACCCAGTCGCGGAACGCCTCGTTGATGGCGTCCTTGAGGGTGCGGCTGCCGGACTTCACGGCGATGACCTCGGCGCCGAGCATGCGCATCCGGGCGACGTTCAGGGCCTGGCGCTGGGTGTCGATCTCGCCCATGTAGATGGTGCATTCGAGCCCGAACAGCGCACAGGCGGTCGCGGTGGCGACCCCGTGCTGACCTGCGCCGGTCTCGGCGATGACGCGGGTCTTGCCCATCCTCTTGGTGAGGAGGGCCTGGCCGAGCACGTTGTTGATCTTGTGGGACCCGGTGTGGTTCAGGTCCTCCCGCTTGAGGAAGACCCGGGCGCCACCGGCGTGCTCGGCGAACCGGGGCACCTCGGTGAGGGAGCTGGGGCGGCCGGTGTAGTGGACGAGCAGGTCGTCCAGTTCACGGGCGAACTCGGGGTCCGACTTCGCCTTGTCGTACTCGACGGCGACCTCGTCGACGGCGGCGACGAGGGCCTCCGGGATGAACTTGCCGCCGAAGGCGCCGAAGTAACCTTCGGCGCTTGGGATTTGACCCTCGGGGTCGGGGATGAAGAACTCGCTGGGCATGGCTGAACCTCACGGTGAGTTTGTGTTGGGCACTAGTCGCCGTGGGGCGGGGGTTTTGTGAGTTGGCCGCGGGCCCGTGGGGGCTTGTCGCGCAGTTCCCCGCGCCCCTATGGGGCGCGCTGCCATCGGCGGCCGTTTACCTGCCCAGGTTCGTCTCCGATGACGTATCGGACTCGACGGCCGTACACCCTGCGTGCCGGGGCGCGGCAGCCACGGGGGCGGCAGCCGCGCGCGAGGCGGGCGTACCTGTCCGTGGGTGTCATGGTGATAGTCATCGGGGGAAACTCTAGCCGGTGATCAGCCGCGGCCGTGCCGCAATGCGGGATGCTCGCCCGCTGCCACCAGGTCGGAGACCGCGGTCTTCGGGTCCTTGCCCGTCACCAGGGACTCGCCGACCAGGACCGCGTCGGCGCCGGCGTTGGCGTACGCGATGAGGTCGTGCGGGCCTCGGACGCCCGACTCGGCGATCTTGACGATGCTGTCGGGGATCTCGGGGGCGACCCGCTCGAACGTGGAGCGGTCGACCTCCAGGGTCTTCAGGTTGCGCGCGTTGACGCCGATGACCCGGGCCCCCGCCTCGACCGCCCGCTCGACCTCGTCCTCGTCGTGCACCTCGACGAGCGGGGTGAGTCCGATGGACTCGGCGCGCTCGATGAGGGACTCCAGGGCGGGCTGGTCGAGGGCGGCGACGATCAGCAGGGCCAGGTCGGCGCCGTACGCCCGTGCCTCCCACAGCTGGTACGAGGTGACGATGAAGTCCTTGCGCAGCACCGGGATGTCCACCCGGGCGCGCACGGCCTCCAGGTCGGCCAGGGAGCCGCCGAAGCGGCGCTGTTCGGTGAGGACGGAGATGACGGCCGCGCCGCCCGCCTCGTAGTCGGCCGCGAGGCCGGCCGGGTCGGCGATGGCCGCGAGCGCGCCCTTGGAGGGGCTGGACCGCTTGACCTCGCAGATGACCTTGACGCCGTCGCCGCGCAGTGCGGCGACCCCGTCCTTGGCGGCGGGAGCCTTCGCCGCGCGTTCCTTGAGCTCGTCGAGGCTGACGCGCGCCTGCCGCTCCGCGAGGTCGGCACGGACTCCGTCGATGATCTCGTCGAGCACACTCACGCGAGCGGCCCCCTTCCAGACGGTAGGCGATTGACTGTTCCAGCCATTCACACCATTGAAGCTGCACGAACTGTCAAAGCTGGTCACTCCGATGGTATCCGGAGGAGGGCATGCCCCTCACATCCGGTTGACACCGGTCCCACTACCTGGACATTCATCATTTGATCAAGGGTGGAGCCAGCCACCGAACGGCAGGTTCCGGACAACCGTGAAGACCAGCAACAACGCCCCCAGGCTCCACAGGTGCACCGGCCCGAGATCGATCCGCATCGGTCGTCCGCGTACCGCGCGGACCACCCAGACGGTCCATACGACGGCGAAGGCCAGGTATCCCGCCACGGCGAGCGCGTTGGCCCCGAGGGCCGTCACCCAGTCCCCGTGCACGAAGGCGTAGGCGCTGCGCAGTCCGCCGCAGCCGGGGCAGTACACGCCGGTCAGACGCAGGAGCGGGCAGACGGGGTAGTGCCCGGGTTCGTTGGGGTCGACCGTCCCGACGTACGCGAAGGCCCCGACGACGGCCGCGAGCACCCCGGCGGGCACGGCCACCCGTCCCAGGACGGCACCGGCGCCCGAGGGCACGCCTTGCTGAGCCCGCTCGGTGTTCACCCCACGCATTCTGCCCCCTGCGGGGTGTACACGCGCGAGAGGCGGCCCCGGCGTCGTCGCCGTGCCGCCCCTGCCAATCCTCGAATACGGGATTCAGCTCTCGGCGCCCGCCGGTTCACGCGTCGACGCGACCTGGTGCGACGGCTTCTGCTTGCCGAGGCCCATGGCGGCCATGATCCAGCCGACGACCCCGCCGAGGACCGAGAGCACCATGCCGGCCCAGAAGCCCAGCGGCTCGGCCATCACCATGAAGGCGCCCGCTACGCAGAAGCCGATGATGGAGATGGTGACGCCGGTCCAGGCGGCCAAAGTGTGACCGTGGCTGCTGCCCGCCATGACTTGCTCCTCGTTGCTGAGTTGCTGAAGTTGTTGGTTCGTGAATGCACTGCTGGGTGAGCCGGACACTCGCGGCCCATTCTCCCGCACGCGCACGCGTGCATGATGCCCGGGGTCAACCCAGCGAGTCACCCCGGCCGGAGCGCCCCAAAGGGGCGCGGGGAACTGCGCGACCAGCCACGACGGCCCCGCGGACAACACACGACCCCAGAGCGGAGCCCTTACACACCAGTGGGGTCCTCACCCCGGTCCAGCGCCTTCCAGATCTCCTCGGGCCGCTCGGGGTCGGCCGGCGCCGCCCGCCGACGCGGACGAGGCGCACCACCCCGCTCGTACCGCCCGGACATCGCCGGCCACAGCCGCCCGTACCGCAGCGCCAGCAGCCCCGCGAGCAGGATCAGCGCACCGCCGACGGCTGCCGCGTACGGCCAGGCCGTATGGCTGAGGGTGCTCACGGTGGCCGCCGTGTCCCCGCTCGCCTGGGCGGCCTTCTCGTCGAGCGCGGAGCTGTCGGAGGCGCCGAGGACGGCCGCGGCGACCGTACCGGCGCCGGACAGCGCGAGCAGCGCGGCGACCAGGAGGCGGCCGGAGCGGCGGACGGCGAAGACGGCGACGAGCGCGGCGAGGCCCACTATCGCGAGGGCCGCCGGCACGCCCGTGACGTCGCTGCCGCTGGCGGTCAGCGGGAAGGCGCCGCCGGCGACCGTCGCGGTGCCCTCCGACCAGCGCTGGCGGGTGGCGAGCAGGGCGACGGCCGCGCCCAGCGCACCGGCCGACAGGGCGACGGCGAGGCTGAGCCGGCCGGCCCGGCCGGGAAGGGGGGCTTCGGAACGTGGGGAAGGTACGGGTACGGCTGTCACGTACCCCACTATCGCCCCAACCCCGGGTGAACCGGCACCCGGGGCCCGCGTGAGAAGCGCCCCATTGGTGGGACCTTGTCAGCGGAAAGGGCCTACTGTCCGAGCCGGTTCGCCGTGTGGACGGCGCGCAGGACCGCCGCCGCCTTGTTGCGGCACTCGTTGTCCTCCGCGACCGGGTCGGAGTCGGCGACGACGCCGGCGCCCGCCTGGACGTACGCCGTGCCGTCGCGCAGCAGGGCCGTGCGAATGGCGATGGCGGTGTCGGAGTCGCCCGCGAAGTCGAGGTAGCCGACGGCGCCGCCGTACAACCCCCGCCTGGACGGCTCCAGTTCGTCGATGATCTGCATCGCGCGCGGCTTGGGCGCCCCGGAGAGCGTGCCGGCCGGGAAGCAGGCCGTCAGGACGTCGAAGGCGGTGCGGCCCGCCGCCACCCGGCCGGTGACGGTCGAGACGATGTGCATGACGTGCGAGTACCGCTCGACGGACATGAAGTCGACGACCTCGACGGAGCCGGGCTCGCACACGCGCCCGAGGTCGTTGCGCCCGAGGTCGACGAGCATGAGGTGCTCGGCGCGCTCCTTGGGGTCGGCGAGCAGTTCCTCGGCGAGGGCCTGGTCCTCCTGCGGGGTCGCCCCGCGGTGCCGGGTGCCGGCGATGGGGTGGACCATCGCGCGCCCGTCCTCGACCTTGACGAGGGCCTCGGGGGACGAGCCGACGACGTCGAACCCGTCGAAGCGGAACAGGTACATGTAGGGGGAGGGATTGGTCGCCCGCAGCACCCTGTACACGTCCAGCGCGCTTGCCGTGCACGGCGTCTCGAAGCGCTGGGAGGGGACGACCTGGAAGGCCTCCCCCGCGCGGATGCGCTCCTTGATGTCCTCGACGGCGACCTGGTAGTCGGGGCCGCCCCACAGGGCCGTGTACTCGGGGAGTTCGGAGGGCGGGAGCACGGCGGGCGGCTGGGACACCGCGCGCGCGAGGTCGGCCTGCATGGCGTCGAGACGGGCCATGGCGTCGGCGTAGGACTCGTCGACGCCCGTGTCGAGGTCGTTGTGGTTGATCGCGTTGGCGATCAGCAGGACCGAGCCCTCCCAGTGGTCCATGACGGCCAGATCGCTGGTGAGCAGCATGGTCAGCTCGGGCAGCTTGAGGTCGTCCCGCTCGCCGGGGCCGATCTTCTCCAGGCGGCGCACGATGTCGTACCCGAGGTAGCCGACCATGCCGCCGGTGAAGGGCGGCAGGCCCTCCTGGTGGGGCGTGTGGAGGGCCTCGATGGTGGCGCGCAGGGCGGCGAGCGGGTCGCCGTCGACGGGGACACCGACGGGCGGGGTGCCGAGCCAGTGGGCCTCGCCGTCGCGCGCGGTGAGGGTGGCGCTGGAGCGGACGCCGACGAAGGAGTAGCGGGACCAGGAGAGACCGTTCTCGGCGGACTCCAGCAGGAAGGTGCCGGGGCGTTCGGCGGCGAGCTTGCGGTAGAGCGCGACCGGGGTGTCGCCGTCGGCGAGGAGCTTGCGGGTGACGGGGATGACGCGCCGGTCGGTGGCCAGCTTACGGAAGGTCTCGAGGTCCATGGCGGCTGACCTTACTGACCCTGCGGGAGTACGCCGGAATCGGCGTCCTCGAACGACACGTCGAGCAGGACGTCGGCGTCGAAGCAGGTCCGCGCGCCGGTGTGGCAGGCGGCGCCCACCTGGTCGACCTTGACGAGCACCGTGTCGGCGTCGCAGTCGAGGGCGACGGACTTCACGTGCTGGAAGTGGCCCGAGGTGTCGCCCTTGACCCAGTACTCCTGGCGGCTGCGCGACCAGTAGGTGCAGCGGCCGGTGGTCAGGGTGCGGTGCAGCGCCTCGTCGTCCATCCAGCCGAGCATGAGCACCTCACCGGTGTCGTACTGCTGGGCGACGGCGGGGACGAGCCCGTCGGGGCCGCGCTTGAGGCGGGCGGCGATCTCCGGGGCCAGAGGGCTGGGCGGGGGCGTGCTGCTGGTCATGGGCCCATTGTGCCGCGCCCCACTGACAGTCCCGGCGGGGTGTCCACTGGGCGGACCTTGTGGACGGTCGTAGGCTTGCTGACATGTCGACCCATGCGAAGCGTGAACGACTTCTCCTCGCCGACCTGTTGGAAACCGCGGGTCCGGACGCCCCCACCCTGTGCGAGGGCTGGAACACCCGTGATCTCGCCGCGCACGTGGTGGTGCGCGAGCGCCGCGCGGACGCCGTCGGAGGAACCTGGATCAAACAGCTCGCGCCCCGGCTGGAGCGGGTGATGACGGAGTTCGCCGAGAAGCCCTACGAAGAGCTGATCCAGCTGATCCGTACGGGCCCACCGCGTTTCTCACCGTTCTCCCTGAAGCAGATCGACGAGGCGGCGAACACCATAGAGTTCTACGTCCACACCGAGGACGTACGCCGCGCACAGCCCGACTGGACACCGCGCGAGCTGGACCCGGTCTTCCAGGACGCCCTCTGGTCCCGCCTGGAACGCACCGCCCGCCTGACGGGCCGCAGCGCCCCCACAGGCCTGGTCCTACGCCGCCCCGACGGCCGCACAGCGGTAGCCCACCGAGGCGTCCCGGTGGTCACGGTGACAGGCGAGCCGTCGGAGCTGCTCCTGTTCGCGTACGGCCGCCAGAACGCCGCGGACGTGGACCTGGAGGGCGACAAGGAAGCAATCACCAAGCTCCACGAATCAAAGCAACTGGGCATCTGAAACGCGCCCCGACAGGGGCGCGGGGAACTGCGCGACAAGCCCCCACCGCCCCGCGGCCAAAGAACCACCCGTCAACGAACAGGATGCCCAGCGCCACGCAACACATCCTTCACCTGCCCGATCCGCAAATCCCCGAAGTGGAAAACAGAGGCAGCCAGAACAGCATCCGCCCCGGCCGCCACGGCAGGCGGAAAGTCAGCCAACCGCCCCGCTCCCCCACTGGCGATCAACGGCACCCGCACATGCTTCCGCACAGCCTCGATCATCTCGATGTCGTACCCGTCCTTCGTCCCGTCCGCGTCCATCGAGTTGAGCAGAATCTCCCCGGCGCCCAGCTCAGCGGCCTGATGCGCCCACTCGACGGCGTCGATACCGGTACCGCGACGACCCCCGTGGGTCGTCACCTCGAAGGACCCGGACTCGGTCCGGCGCGCGTCCACGGACAGCACCAGCACCTGCCGCCCGAACCGCTCCGCGATCTCCCGGATCAGCTCCGGCCGCGCGATGGCGGCCGTGTTGACGCCCACCTTGTCCGCCCCGGCCCGCAGCAGCTTGTCGACGTCCTCGGCCGCGCGCACCCCGCCGCCCACGGTGAGCGGGATGAACACCTGCTCGGCGGTGCGCCTAACCACGTCGTAGGTGGTCTCGCGGTTGCCCGAGGAGGCGGTGATGTCCAGGAACGTCAGTTCGTCGGCGCCCTCGGCGTCGTACACCTTGGCCATCTCGACGGGGTCGCCCGCGTCGCGGAGGTTCTGGAAGTTGACGCCCTTGACGACCCGGCCGTTGTCCACGTCCAGGCAGGGGATGACTCGTACGGCAAGGGTCATGCTGCGGCTTCTCCTCGGTACGCCTCCACCTCGACCTCGACGACCAGGCTGGGGTCCACGAGGCCGGAGACGATGATCATGGATGCGGCGGGCCGGACGGCGTCGAACAGCTCCTTGTGGGCGCGTCCGACGTCGTCCACGTCCCGCGCGTGGGTGATGTACATGCGCGTACGCACGACGTGGTCACGGCCGAGTCCGAGCTGCTCCAGCGCCGCGAACGCGACGTTGAAGGCGTTGACGGTCTGCTCGTAGGGACCGCCCCCGGCGATCTGGCCGTCCACTATCGACGTGCAGCCGGAGACCAGCACCAGACCATTGGGCAGCTCCACCGCGCGGGAGTAGCCGAAGGCCTCCTCCCAGGGGGCACCGGTCGTGACACGCCGTACGTCGCTCACTGGTCCACCGCCTCCAGGGCCTCTTCCAGGGTGAACGCCTTCGCGTAGAGGGCCTTCCCGACGATGGAGCCCTCGACACCGAGCGGCACCAGCTCGGCGATGGCACGCAGGTCGTCCAGGGACGACACGCCGCCGGAGGCCACGACCGGGCGGTCGGTCGCCGCGCAGACGTTGCGCAGCAGCTCCAGGTTGGGGCCCTGGAGCGTGCCGTCCTTGGCGATGTCGGTCACGACATAGCGCGCGCAGCCCTCGCCGTTGAGCCGCTCCAGCGTCTCGTAGAGGTCGCCGCCGTCGCGGGTCCAGCCGCGTCCGCGGAGGGTGGTTCCGCGTACGTCCAGGCCGACCGCGATCTTGTCGCCGTGCTCGGCGATGACCTTGGCGACCCACTCGGGGGTCTCCAGGGCGGCCGTGCCGAGGTTCACGCGCGTGCAGCCCGTCGCCAGGGCGGCGGCCAGCGTGTCGTCGTCGCGGATGCCGCCGGACAGCTCCACCTTGATGTCCATCGCGCCGGCGACCTCGGCGATCAGCTTGCGGTTGTCGCCGGTGCCGAAGGCCGCGTCCAGGTCGACCAGGTGCAGCCACTCGGCGCCCGAGCGCTGCCAGGCGAGGGCGGCCTCCAGGGGGGAGCCGTACGAGGTCTCCGTGCCGGACTCGCCGTGCACGAGGCGGACGGCCTGGCCGTCGCGGACGTCGACGGCGGGGAGGAGTTCGAGCTTCGAGGGCATCAGAGGGTTCCGATCCAGTTGTTCAGCAGCTGCGCTCCGGCGTCGCCGGACTTCTCGGGGTGGAACTGGGTGGCCCACAGGGCGCCGTTCTCGACGGCCGCCACGAAGGGCTTGCCGTGTGTCGACCAGGTGACCCCGGGGGCGCGCATCAGCGGGTTCGTGATCTCCAGGGACCAGTCGTGGACGGCGTACGAGTGGACGAAGTAGTAGCGCGCGTCCGGGTCCAGGCCCGCAAAGAGCTGGGAGTCCGCCGGGGCGTCGACGGTGTTCCAGCCCATGTGGGGCACGATGTCGGCCTGGAGCGGCTCGACCGAGCCGGGCCACTCGTCGAGGCCCTCGGTCTCGACACCGTGCTCGATCCCGCGCGCGAACAGGATCTGCATGCCCACGCAGATGCCCATCACGGGACGCCCGCCGGCCAGCCGTCGCCCGACGATCCAGTCGCCGCGCGCCTCCTTGAGGCCCCGCATACAGGCGGCGAAGGCGCCGACGCCCGGCACCAGCAGCCCGTCCGCGTTCATGGCCTTGTCGAAGTCACGCGTTATCTCGACGTCGGCACCCGCGCGCGCGAGAGCACGTTCGGCGGACCGGACATTGCCGAAGCCGTAGTCGAAGACGACGACCTTCTTGGATGCGTTGGATGCGCTCAATTCCAGACCTCCAGCCTCAGCACGCCGGCGACGAGACACATCCCGGCGCCTATCGACAGCAACACGATGAGGCTCGCCGGCATCTTCTGCTTGGCGAAGGAGTAGACCCCGCCGGCCAGGAAGAGCCCGACGACGATCAGTACGGTGGAGAGGCCGCTCATGGCTTACAGGGCGCCCTTCGTGGAGGGGAGGATGCCCACCGCGCGCGGGTCGCGCTCGGAGGCGTACCGCAGGGCCCGCGCGAGGGCCTTGAACTGGCACTCCACGATGTGGTGGGCGTTGCGCCCGTAGGGCACGTGCACGTGCAGCGCGATCTGGGCCTGGGCGACGAAGGACTCCAGGATGTGCCGGGTCATCGTGGTGTCGTACTCGCCGATCATCGGCGCCATCTTCTCGGGCTCGGTGTGCACGAGGTAGGGACGGCCGGACAGGTCGACGGTGACCTGGGCGAGGGACTCGTCCAGGGGGACCGTGCAGTTGCCGAAGCGGTAGATGCCCACCTTGTCGCCGAGGGCCTGCTTGAAGGCGGCGCCGAGGGCGAGGGCGGTGTCCTCGATGGTGTGGTGCGAGTCGATGTGCAGGTCGCCCTCGGTCTTCACGGTGAGGTCGAACAGACCGTGCCGGCCGAGCTGGTCGAGCATGTGATCGTAGAAGCCGACTCCCGTCGACACCTCGACCTTGCCGGTGCCGTCGAGATCGATCTCGACGAGGACCGACGTCTCCTTGGTGGTGCGCTCCACGCGTCCGACGCGGCTCATGACTCGTCCTGCTCCTTCTTGAGGTCTCGTACCGCGTCGAGGAACGCGTCGTTCTCGGCGGGGGTTCCGGCGGTGACCCGCAGCCATCCCGGTACGCCGTTGTCCCGGACCAGGACGCCCCGGTCGAGGATGTGCTGCCAGGCGGTGTGCGAGTCGGCGAAGGTGCCGAACTGCACGAAGTTGGCGTCGGACTCGGTGACGTCGAAGCCGATGGCGCGCAGTTCGGCGACCAGCCGGTCCCGCTCGGTCTTGAGCTGCTCGACGTACTTCAGCAGCGTGTCGGTGTGCTCCAGGGCGGCCAGGGCGGTCGCCTGGGCCACGGCCGACAGGTGGTAGGGCAGCCGTACGAGCTGTACGGCGTCGACGACGGCCGGGTGCGCGGCGAGATAGCCGAGGCGCAGGCCGGCCGCGCCGAACGCCTTGGACATGGTCCGCGAGACGACGAGATTCGGCCGACCTTCGATGAGGGGCAGCAGCGAGTCGCCGTGGCTGAACTCGATGTACGCCTCGTCGACCACCACCATCGACGGCTTGGCGGCCTGCGCGGCCTCGTACAGCGCGAGGACGGTCTCCCGCGGGACCGCGTTCCCGGTCGGGTTGTTGGGCGTGGTGATGAACACGACGTCGGGCCGGTGCTCGGCGATGGCCTTCTCGGCCGCCGCGAGATCGATCGTGAAGTCGTCGTTGCGGGGGCCGGAGATCCAGCCGGTACCCGTCCCACGCGCGATGAGGCCGTGCATCGAGTACGAGGGCTCGAAACCGATCGCGGTACGGCCGGGTCCGCCGAAGGTCTGGAGCAGCTGCTGGATGACCTCGTTGGAGCCGTTGGCGGCCCACACGTTGGCGAGGCCGACCTCGTGCCCGGAGGTGTCCGTCAGGTACTTGGCGAGCTGCGTGCGCAGCTCCACGGCGTCCCGGTCGGGGTAGCGGTTGAGGTTCCGGGCCGCCTCGCGCACCCGCTCAGCGATCCGCTCGACGAGCGGTTCGGGCAGCGGGTAGGGGTTCTCGTTGGTGTTCAGCCGTACGGGGACGTCGAGTTGGGGCGCGCCGTAGGGGGACTTGCCGCGCAGTTCGTCGCGTACGGGGAGATCGTCGATTCCGAAGTTCACTTGCTCTCAGGCACCTTCCACCCGAACCTTGCCTTGACCGCCGCGCCGTGCGCGGGCAGGTCCTCCGCCTCCGCCAGCGTCACCACGTGATGCGCCACGTCGGCCAGCGCGTCCCGCGTGTAGTCGACGATGTGGATGCCGCGCAGGAAGGACTGGACGGAGAGACCGGAGGAGTGGCAGGCGCAGCCGCCGGTCGGCAGGACGTGGTTGGACCCGGCCGCGTAGTCGCCGAGGGAGACCGGCGCCCAGGGGCCGACGAAGATCGCACCGGCGTTCCGTACCCGGTCGGCCACGGCCGCGGCGTTCGCTGTCTGGATCTCCAGGTGCTCGGCGCCGTACGCGTCGACGACCCGCAGGCCCTCCTCGATTCCGTCGACAAGGACGATCGCGGACTGCCTGCCCGCCAGGGCCGGGACGATCCGGTCATCGATGTGCCTGGTGGCCGCGACCTGCGGCTCCAGCTCCTTCTCGACCGCGTCCGCGAGCGCCACGGAGTCCGTGACGAGGACGGCGGCGGCCAGCGGGTCGTGCTCGGCCTGGCTGATCAGGTCGGCGGCGACGTGCACCGGGTCGGCGGTGTCGTCGGCAAGGATCGCGATCTCGGTCGGGCCGGCCTCGGTGTCGATGCCGATCTTCCCGGCGAAGTACCGCTTGGCGGCGGCGACCCAGATGTTGCCGGGGCCCATGACCATGTTCGTGGGGGCGCAGGACTCGGTGCCGTACGCGAACATCGCGACGGCGGTCGCGCCACCGGCCGCGTACACCTCGTCGACGCCGAGCAGCGCGCAGGCGGCGAGGATGGTCGGGTGCGGCAGCCCGTCGAACTCGGCCTGCGCCGGGGAAGCGAGGGCGATCGACTCGACGCCCGCCTCCTGGGCCGGGACCACGTTCATGACCACGGTCGACGGGTACACGGACCGGCCGCCGGGCGCGTACAGCCCGACGCGGTCCACGGGGACCCACTTCTCGGTGACCGTGCCGCCGGGTGCGACCTGGGTCGTGTGGGTCGTCCGGCGCTGCTCGCGGTGGACGAGACGGGCGCGGCGGATGGACTCCTCCAGGGCCGCGCGGACGGTCGGGTCGAGCGTCTCCAGTGCGTCGGTGATCGCGCGCGCGGGGACCCGTACGGATTCCAGCCGCACTCCGTCGAACTTCTCGGCGAAGTCGATCAGCGCCGCGTCGCCCCGATGATGCACGGCCTCGCAGATCGGACGCACCTTGTCCAGGGCGGCCGAGACGTCGAAGTCGGCTCGGGGCAGCAGGTCGCGCAGGGCGGGTCCCTCGGGGAGGGCGTCGCCGCGCAGATCGATTCGGGAGATCACGCGGCCAATTCTCTCAGACGGGGATCGGGCGCCGTCCGCGCGTATCAGTGGCTGATACAGAGCGTTGCGGTTCGCCAGGGAGGAACCCCACGCGAAATCCTCGGGAACTTGGAAGATCACCTTCACGTTTTGAGTTCAGAGAGTTACTGAGCGGGCAGAACGGCTGTACGAAACTCGCAGGTAACACTTGGTGGCACGGGGAGGAGTGGGAAAACGTCGTGACCGAGGGTGACGGCATCCGCGCGGGGGGCACGGGGAACGCGGGGGATCCGCCGGACGATCTGAGCGCCGCCGAGGTCGGCATGTGGCAGGCCTTCCGCAACGGCAGCGTGTACGACCTGAGCAGTGGCGACACCGTCGTCGACGATCCGCACGGCGGCCATCCCTGGGGCGCCGACCGGACGGTGCGGGCCCGCATCGTGTGCTGGCTGCTCCTCGACGGCCCGCCCGCGCTCGCGGGGCGCGTGTCGTCCCTGAAGCTCACCGGTGTGCAGATCAGCGGCACGCTGGACCTGGCGGGCGGCACGGTCGTGCCGTACATCGAACTGAAGGGCTGCCGCTTCGAGAAGGAGGTCCTCCTGCCGGAGGCCCGCTTCACGACCGTACGACTGGTGAACTGCTCGGTGCCGCGGCTCGAGGCGGCCCGGGTGCACACCGAGGGCGATCTGCACCTCCCCCGCTGCCGCTTCCACAACGGCGCGCGGCTCACCGACGCGCACATCGGTACGGATCTGCTGCTCAACCAGGCCGTCGTCTACCGGGACCGACGCGGGCGCTCGATCGCCGGGGACGGCATGAGCGTCGGCCAGGACCTCCAGGCCGAGATGCTGGAGTCGCACGGCGAGCTGAGTCTGCGCGGGGCGACGATCGGCGTCTCGCTGAGCCTGCGCGGCAGCCGGCTCACCAACCCGTACGGGCGGCTCGCGCTCAACGCCCCCCAGCTGACCGTGGGCCGCACGCTGTACCTGACCCCCGCGGGCGTCTGGAACCCGATGGTGACCAGCGGCACGACCCCCGCGCGCGGGACACGCATCCAGCGCTTCGAGTGCCAGGGCGGGATCCGGCTGGACGACGGCAGGTTCGGCGACTCCGTCGACCTGGAGCGGGCCCGGCTGACCTTCACGGACGAGCAGGAGCTGTCGCTGCGCCGGGTGCAGACGCCCGAGCTGCGCTTCCTCGGGGAGCGGCCGGAGCGGGGCAAGGTGGTGCTGTCGGGCGCCAAGGTCGTCAACCTCGTGGACCGGGCGGGCAGTTGGCCCGGACCGGGCAACCTGCACATGGGCGGCTTCGGGTACGAGAACCTCGTACCGCAGGGGCCGTTCCCCCCGGCGGAGCGGCTGGCATGGGTGGCGGCGGCGACCGCCGAGTACAGCCCGGAGCCGTACGAGCGGCTGGCCACGGTCCTGCGCAACGGCGGCGAGGACGAGGACGCGCGCGAGGTGCTGCTCGCCAAGCAGCGCCGCCGCCGCGAGACCCTGCCGCCCGCGGCCAAGCTGTGGGGGTACGTGCAGGACTGGACGGTCGCCTACGGATACCGGCCCGGCCGGGCCGCCGTGTGGATGGCGGTGCTGTGGGCGGCGACCTCGGTGGCGTTCTCGCACGCCAGCCATCCGCCGCTGAAGAGCGGGGAGCACCCGCCGTGGAACCCCTCCCTGTTCGCCCTCGATCTGCTGCTCCCGGTGATCGATCTGGGCCAGGTCGGCTTCTGGCAGCTGCGCGGCGGCTGGCAGTGGCTGTCCGCCGTGATCATCATGCTGGGCTGGGTCCTGGCGACGACGGTGGCGGCGGGGGCGACCAGGCTGCTGCGCAGAAACTGAGCCCGGTTCATCTTTTTCCATTTCTTGACCGTCGGCCGTACAACTAAAAACAGGGTGCGCATTTGGGCTGGCGCGGTCCCGACCTGCGCCTTTCAATGGTCGACACCATGGCTTCGCTGCGTGCGTTCCTCCGTGCCACCAGGGCGGAACGGAACACTCCGCCGTCTCCACTCCTCGCCACCGCCGGACTGCCCGCCGATGACGAGGTACTGCTCGACGCGCCCGACGCCCGGCTCGGCCCCGCGCTGGTCGCGGCGGGCCGGGGCGAGTACGGCCCGGCGGCCGAGCTGCTGGCCGCCACCCGTGCCACGACCGACTGGGAGAACCGGGACCGGTACGTGGTCCGGCTGGCCGCGTTCGCGCACTTCCGCGCCGAGTGGTTCACGTCCTGGCGCGCCGCCGCCCCCGACGACCCGGACGCGCTGCTGGTCGCGGCCGAGCTGGCGGTGGTCCACGCCTGGGAGTCCCCCGCCCGGGCCGAACTCCTGCTCCAGACCGGCCCGTTGGTCGAGGCGGCCGCGGCGGGCGACCCGCGCGACCCGGTGCCCTGGCGCATCGCGCTGGACCGCGCCCGGGGCAGCGACGCGGGCCACGACGAGTTCGAACGGCTCTGGGGCGAGGCCGTACGCCGCTCCCCGCACCACTACGGCTGCCATGTGGCGGCGCTCCAGTACCTGTCCACGGGCCCTTTCCGGTCCGCGGGCGGGCGCGGTTCGCATCGCGAGTGCCTCGACTTCGCCGAGTGGGCCGCGCAGGACGCCCCGCCCGGCTCGCTCGTCCAGGCCCTGCCGCTGCGCGCGGCCTTCGCCTATCTGACCGAGAGCGACGGCAGGACGGTGGTGGACCGGGCCCGGCTGGACGCGGCGGCGGACACGGCGATCGCCCTGTCGGCGACGCTCCCGGCGGCCGATCCCCGCCCGGCCGAACTCCGCAACCTGCTGACATACGTCCTGATCGGCCTCGACCGCTGGCAGGAAGCCCTGCTCCAACTGCGTCTGACCGGTCCGTACGCCACGTCGTTCCCCTGGGACCGGTTCTCGGACGACCCCCTCGGCAGGTTCCTCGAAGCACGCGAGGAGATCCGCCGGAAGGCGCCCGCCGCCCGCTGTGCGGCCTGTGCCGGTCATCCACAGAGTGAGCACGGCGGACGCGCACACTCCGGCGACCATTAGGCTTTCCCGTCGTGACCACCGTCCGGCTGCCACTCTTCCCGCTCAACTCGGTGCTGTTCCCGGGACTCGTCCTCCCGCTGAACATCTTCGAGGAGCGTTATCGCGCCATGATGCGCGAACTCCTGAAGACCCCCGAGGACGAACCGCGCCGGTTCGCCGTCGTGACGATCCGGGACGGCCACGAGGTGGCGCCCAGCGCGCAGGGCATGCCCGACCGGACGGCGGTGCCCGAGCGCGGGCCCGCGGCGGGCTTCGGCGACGACCCGCTCAAGGCGTTCCACTCCGTGGGCTGCGTGGCCGACGCGGCGACGATCAGGGAACGCCCGGACGGCACCTTCGAGGTCCTGGCCACCGGCACGACCCGGGTCCGGCTGGTGTCGGTGGACGCGTCGGGCGCGTTCCTGACGGCGGAACTGGAGGAGCTGGCGGAATCCCCCGGCGACGAGGCGGGCGCGCTCGCAGAGGGCGTCCTGAGGGCCTTCCGCCAGTACCAGAAGCGCCTGGCGGGCGCGCGGGAACGCTCCCTGACGACGGGCGCCGAACTCCCCGACGAACCTGCGGTGGTGTCGTACCTGGTGGCGGCGGCGATGATGCTGGACACCCCGTCCAAGCAGCGCCTGCTCCAGGCCCCGGACACGGCGTCCCGCCTCCGCGAGGAACTGACGCTCCTGCGCACGGAGACGGCGATCATCCGCAACCTCCCGTCACTGCCGGCGTCGGACCTGACCCGCGGCCCGACGAGTCTCAACTGACGGGGAGCAGGATCCGGAAATGGCGAAGAAGCAAAAGAATCAGCAGCAGCCGGGCGGAACACCGGCGACAGTGGCCCTGACGGCGGCGGGCGTCCCGTACAAGGTGCACGCGTACGAGCACGACCCCGCGCATCCCTCGTACGGCGAGGAGGCCGCCGAGGCGATGGGGGTGTCGCCGGAGCGCGTCTTCAAGACGCTGGTGGCGGACGTGGACGGGGTGCTGACGGTCGCGGTGGTCCCGGTGGCGGGCCAGCTGGACCTGAAGGCGCTGGCGACGGCGGTATCGGGCAAGCGGGCATCAATGGCGGACCCGACCCTGGCGGAACGCACGACGGGCTACGTCCGAGGCGGCATCTCCCCCTTGGGCCAGCGCAAGAAACTCCGCACGATCCTGGACACTTCGGCCGACGCCCACGACACGATCTGCGTCTCGGCGGGCCGCCGTGGCCTGGAGGTAGAACTCTCCCCCACGGACCTCACCACCCTCACCCAGGCGGTACGAGCCCCGATCGCCCGCGCGTAACCCCTCGACGAAGTCCCCCTGCCGGACTAAGCAGAATGGACATGTCGAAGAAAACACGCAAACGCAAGTGGCGCACAAAGAAGGGCCGCTCAAACCACGGCCACCGCCCGGCATAAGCCACCGACCGATTTCCCTCGCCCCCGCCGCCCCTACCCGTCCCATCCCTCGGGGGCTCCGCCCCCGAACCCCCATATCGCGCTGAACGCGCTCGTCCTCAAACGCCGGACGGGCTGGATGTGGTGCCGGCCGGTGCTTGATCTTTTAGCCCCTCCGGCGTTTGAGGAGCGAGGGTTCGGGGGCAGCGCCCCCGAGGATGGGACGGGTAGGGGCGGCGGGGGCGAGGAAACTCACCCCTGAACCGGCGGCGCCACGCCCTCCTCCGCATCCCGGGGCCCGAACAACGCCGTCAACCCCAGATGCACCACCAGCGCCGCCACGGACCACACCAGCAACGCCCCCTTCGCCCCCAACTTCAACGGCGCCGAGAACGTCACCCCCTTGCCCGCGGACTTCGCCGCGGCGATCACATCCTGGGCGGGCCCGAGCCACACCCCCAGCCGCCAAGCCAGCACCGACCCGAGCAGCCCCCCGACTGTCAGCCCGACCACCAGCGGCACACCCCCACGCCGCCGGAAGAGAAACACCCCCAGCGCGCTCACCGCACCGAGGGCCAACGCCAGCAGAGTGAACGTTCCGTCGACCCCGATCGCCTGTTCGCCCTCGCTGTCCTTGACGTACACGACCCAGCGGTTCTCGACGATGTCCCCGACCAACGGCACACTCGGCGCCAGCCACCACCACAGCAGCCCCAGCAGCACCCCACCGAGCGCCACCACGACCGTGACGACAGCGGCCTCCCGCAGTTCCGTCTTCATCCCGGGGCCGTCCTGTCCGTACGCCGCTCCGAACCCGCCCCCAGAGGACCCGGCCGGCGTCGGCCAGTCCTGCCAGGACCGGCTGTCCGGTGCCTGCTGGAGCGAGGGCTGCTGCTGCAAGGGCTGCTGGGGCCGTGAGGCCTCTTCACGTTCACGCGAGGGCTCTTGGTGCGGCGGCGGAGGCGGAGTCAGCGGTGCGGTCACCCTGACATCGTGCCAGGCCCGTCTGTGCGGCGCGTCACCGGACGGCCGCCCGGCGGTACGCCCAGGTCGCGACGGCCAGCGAGACCACCCCGACCCCCGCGCACACGGCCAGGTCACCGAAGACGAAGGCCCAGTCGGGGTCCGGCCCGAAGGTCCGGGCGAAGGCCTCCACGCCGTACGTCGAGGGCAGCAGATCCCGCGCGAACCGCACCACCCCGGGCATCCGCTCCGCCGGCAGCACCCCCAGCAGCAGCGCCGCCGACATACCCAACTGCCCGAGCAGCGTGGCCAGTTCCGGCCGCGGCGCGAGCAGCCCGAACGCGGCACCGAGCCCGGCGAGCGCGGCCCCCGCGAGCGGGATCACCAGGGCGAGCACCCACAGATGCGCCAGCGGCAGCCCGTACAGCAGGCATCCGAACACGGCCGTCACGACGGTCCCCGGGACGGTGAAGGAGGCGTACGCCCCCGCGGCGCCCAGCACCACGGCGGCGGGCGGCACGGGCAGCGTGGCGTAGTGGTCGAGCCCGCCGCTGGCCCGCAGCTGCCCGAAGTACTGGGCGAGCAGGTTCAGCGCGACAAAGGCGACCACCAGCACGGACGCCCCGGCCACCACCGCCCGGGCCTCCCCGCCGCCCTCCACGACCCCGCGCATCAGGATCATGATCCCGATGGACTGGAAGGTCGCCACGAAGAGCAGCGGAATCCGCGCGACCCGGGCCCGGGACAGCTGTGCCCGGTACACCGCGACCAGCGCGGGCCACAGCCGGGCACGTGGCCCCAGCTCGGCCGTCGCGCGGCGCGCGGGCGCCTCCTCCACGGCCAGGGCTGTGCCCGGCAGCGCTTCCGCGGGTACGACACTCACGTCGAGCTGCTCCTCTTCGTCCCGGTCACGACAGCCGCCCTTTCCCCCGCCGGCACCCGCACCTGTGCCCTTTCTCGCATCCGTACGCATACACGTACGGATCGGGAGCCCCCAGCACTCATGCCGCTCATGCCTTCACCAGCCCCGTCACATTCCCCCCGAGCGCCAGATACACGTCCTCCAGGCTCGGTGTGGCCAGCGTGAAGTCGTCCAGCGCGGTGAACGCGGCCCCGCCGGTGACGGTGGCGACGGCCGCGCGGGCCTCCTCCGGAGCCAGCCGCAGCGTCCACCGACGCCCCGACTCGACGGCCCGGTCGCGCAGCGCGGCGACCTCGGGGACGTGCAGGGGCGCCGACTCCCGCCAGACGAGATCGACCCGCACCTCCCCCGCGACCTGCTCCTTCAGACCGGCCGGGGTGTCGCAGGCGATCACGCGCCCCCGGTCGAGAACGGCCACCCGGTCGAGAACCGTCTCGGCCTCGATCACGTTGTGCGTCACCAGCAGCACCGTCGTACCGCGCTCGGCCCGCCGCCGGTCGACCGCCGACCACACGGCCCGCCGGGCCACCGGGTCCATGCCGGTCGTCGGTTCGTCGAGGACGAGCAGCGGCCGTTCCCCGACCAGCGCGGTGGCGAAGCAGGCGAGCCGCCGCTGCCCGCCGGACAGCTTGCGGATGGGCCGGGCGGCCAGTGCGGTGAGCCCGAGCTCCTCCAGGACGGCGTCCCGTTCCGCCCGCGCCAGCCGTACCTCCAGGCCGCGCAGCCGTGCGGTGGTCTCGACGGCGAGCGACACGGTCAGCTCGTCGAGGGCACTGGACTCCTGGCCCAGATAGGCGAGGATGCGTGCCGCCCGCTCCGGGTGCCGCACGATGTTGTGGCCCAGGATCTCCACGCTGCCCCGGTCGGGACGCATCAGGCCGGTGATCTGCCGGACGAGGGTCGACTTGCCGGCGCCGTTCGGCCCGAGCAGTCCGAAGATCTCACCGCGCCGGACGTCCAGATCCACGGCGTCGGTGGCCTTCACCTCGGGTGTTCCGGGGGAACCGCGCCGGCCGCGAACGGCCCGGTAGGTCTTCGTGAGATCGCGCACCGCGCACACGACATCGTCACCGTGTCGGGCTTCGTGTGCCGTGCGCGTACTCACGAAGGACGAGAGTACGGGGTGCCCGACTCCGCCAGAAATCCAACCCCGGTCACAGGGGGCCGGCTCACTCCCCCGCGGGCGCGTGCTCCGCGGCCGTACGGACGTCGATCTCGCGCCAGAAACCGGCCCTGATCGCATACCGGTCGTGCTCGTCGATCTGGTCGTCCTTGTGGGCGAGCAGGCCGAAGCGGGCGGCGTAGCGCAGCAGCTCGCCGTCGATGCGGTGCGGGATGCGGGGGTACATCGTGGACAGTTTCTGTAGGTTGGCGGGTTCGGGGAGGCGTTCCATCCACCGGCGCGCGAACACCTGTCCGACCTCGTACGGATCACCGCCGACCGTGGTGATGTCCTCCTCGCGGTCCGCCCAGCGCTGCTCGGCGGAGGTGAGCTGGGCGAGCGTCGGCATGGCGGCGACCTCGGGAGGCTCGGCGGCCACGCCCGGCCGGTCGACCCAGCCCTTGTCGGAGGACCAGCGCAGGGTCGCGTTCGCGGGCTGCTGGGCGGGCTGGGCTCCGGGGGCCCGCAGCGCGGCCAGGTCCTTGGGGGTCGGTACGCCCTTGGGGGCGGGCACGCGCTCCTGCGAGCCGTTCTGCGCGGCGGGCGCCGTCGCGTGCTCCTGCTGCTCGTCGGCGGCCCGCTCGGCGGTCTGCCCGAGCGCGGACTCGGGCAGCGGCGCGGAGAGGATCGCCGCGATCTCGGGCCGGGGCGCGGGCGGCGGCGCGCAGACCCCGCCGAGGTCCTTGGCCCGTACGGCCTTGGTGATCCACGTACGGTCGAGGACGCGCCGCTCGTCGGCCTCGGCGACCAGATCCTCCGACTGGTTGTAGTCACCGTCGGCAGCCTGCACGGCCCACAGGTGTACGGCGACGCCGTGCTCCTTGGCGGCCATCATGCCCGGCAGCAGATCGCCGTCGCCGGTGACGAGGACGATGTCGGAGCAGGCGCGGTTGCGGGCCAGCTCGGTCAGCTCGGCGTGCATGGCGGCGTCGACGCCCTTCTGGGCCCACCGTCCGTCGCTGCGGGTCAGGGCGCCGAGGCGGACGGTGACCCGGGGCATCACGCGCAGCCTGCGGTGCTCTGGCTGGGGCACCCGGTCGGGGGCGCCGTCGAACCAGTAGATGCGCAGCAGCGGCCGTTCGGTGTCCGACTCGGCGCGTTCGCGAAGGCCCTGGATGAGGGCGGTGTGGTCGACGGTGATGCGGGACCGCGAGGGCTCTCCGGCGAGAAGACTCGCCGCGGCGCCGAGCAGATACCCGGCATCCACCAGGACGATGCAGCGGTCCACGCGATCCACCCTCTTTCCGGGAGGTTTGCTTCGGGCTTGCTTCGAGTCTGCCCGACCGCGCGGAGGTTAACGGCCCGAACTCGATCTTCGGCGTGGCGTTTCCCTCGTCGGCCGAGGGTCCCACCGCACGACAAGACCTTATTACGCAGGGTAATTCTCCGACATGCACGCTTTGTCGGGCCATGTGAATCTGAAGTCGGTCCTGGTCCCTAGATCCCCCTCAGGAGGCAGATCACCATGGCCAAGAACAAGAAGCAGAGTCGCCAGCAGCACCAGGCGTCCCAGGCCGAGCGCGGTGCCGAAGAGGCGAAGTCCTCCTCGATGGAGTCGCAGGCCGAGCAGCGCGCCACCCAGGTGACTCCCGGTGATATGGCACGCAAGGGCCGGCAGAAGCGATTCGGCCACAACTGAGCCGTTGTTGAAGCTCAAGCACCGCGAGGGGCGCACCCGTTCAGGGTGCGCCCCTTGTTCACATCAGTTGATCACCCGGCCAGGCAGGACGGCCCGAGCAGCACCTTCAGGTCACCGAAGAGCGCCGGGTCGGGCTTCACCCGGTGCCGGTCGAGCCGCAGGACCGTCGTCTTGCTCGGTCCCTGGAGCCTGATGCGGACCTCGCTCTCGCCCTTGTGGTGGCTGAGGATCTCGCCGAGCCTGCTGATCATCGGCGGGGTGACCTTCAGGGCGGGGATGGTGAGGATCACGGGCGCGTTGGTGCCCGCGTTCGACAGGTCGGGGACCTGGAGTTCCATCGCGACCAGCCGGGGCACGTCCTCGCGCTTGTCGAGGCGTCCCTTGACGAACACGACGGCGTCCTCGACGAGTTGGGTCGACACCAGCTGGTAGGTCGCCGGGAAGAACATGCACTCGATGGAACCGGCGAGGTCCTCGACGGTGGCGATGGCCCACGCGTTGCCCTGCTTGGTCATCTTGCGCTGGAGGCCGGAGATGATGCCGCCGATGGTGACGACCGCGCCGTCGGCGTGCTCACCTCCGGTGAGCTGGGAGATACCGGCGTCGGCCTTGTCGGAGAGGACGTGCTCCAGACCGAAGAGGGGGTGGTCGGAGACGTACAGGCCGAGCATCTCCCGCTCCTGGGCGAGCAGATAGGCCTTGTCCCACTCGTCGGTGGTGAACTCGATGTCGAGACCGAAGCCGGGCTCGCTGGTGTCCTCGTCGCCCATGCCGCCGAAGAGGTCGAACTGCCCCTCGGCCTCTTTCCTCTTCACCGCGACCACGTTGTCGATCATCGGCTCGAAGTGCGCGGTGAGGCCCTTACGGGTGTGCCCCATGCTGTCGAAGGCGCCGGCCTTGATCAGCGATTCCGTGGTCCGCTTGTTGCAGACGACCGCCTCGACCTTGTCGAGGTAGTCGGGGAAGGAGCCGTACTTCCCCTTGGCGTTGCGGGACTTGATGATCGACTCGACGACGTTCGTACCGACGTTGCGCACCGCGGAGAGGCCGAAGAGGATCACGTCGTCGCCCTGGGCGGCGAAGTTGGACATCGACTCGTTGACGTTCGGCGGGAGCACCTTGATGCCCATGCGCCGGCACTCGTTGAGATAGATCGCGGACTTGTCCTTGTCGTCCTTGACCGAGGTGAGCAGTCCGGCCATGTACTCGGCCGGGTAGTTGGCCTTGAGGTAGGCGGTCCAGTACGAGACTAGTCCGTACGCGGCCGAGTGGGCCTTGTTGAAGGCATATCCGGCGAAGGGGACCAGGACGTCCCACAGGGCCTTGATCGCCTCTTCGCTGTAGCCGTTCTTCTGTGCACCGGCCTGGAAGATGGTGAAGTTCTTGGCCAGTTCGTCGGGCTTCTTCTTGCCCATCACTCGGCGCAGGATGTCGGCCTCGCCGAGGGAGTACCCGGCGATGATCTGGGCGGCCTTCTGCACCTGCTCCTGGTACACGATCAGGCCGTAGGTGACCGCGAGGACCTCTTCGAGGGGCTCCTCCAGCTCCTTGTGGATCGGGGTGATCTCCTGGAGCTTGTTCTTGCGCAGAGCGTAGTTGGTGTGCGAGTCCATGCCCATCGGGCCGGGACGGTAGAGCGCCGAGACGGCGGAGATGTCCTCGAAGTTGTCGGGCTTCATCAGCCGCAGCAGGGAGCGCATGGGCCCGCCGTCGAACTGGAAGACGCCGAGGGTGTCGCCGCGCTGGAGGAGTTCGAAGGTCGCCGGGTCGTCGAGCGGCAGGGCCAGCAGATCGAGGTCGATCCCCTTGTTGGCCTTCACCATCTTGACGGCATCGTCCATGATCGTGAGGTTGCGCAGGCCCAGGAAGTCCATCTTGAGCAGGCCGAGCGACTCGCACTGCGGGTAGTCCCACTGTGTGATGGTCACGCCGTCGGTGTGGCGCACCCAGATCGGGGCGTGGTCGACGATGGGCTCGCTGGACATGATGACGCCGGCCGCGTGCACACCCATCTGCCGGACCAGGCCCTCGACGCCCTTGGCGGTGTCGATGACCTTCTTCACGTCGGGTTCGTTCTCGTACATCGACCGGATCTCGCCGGCCTCGCTGTAGCGCGGGTGCGAGGGGTCGGTGATGCCGTTGAGGTCGATGCCCTTGCCGAGGACGTCCGCGGGCATGGCCTTGGTGAGGCGGTCGCCCATCGCGTACGGATAACCCAGCACGCGCGCGGAGTCCTTGATGGCGTTCTTCGCCTTGATCTTGCCGTAGGTGCCGATCATGGCGACCTTGTCGGCGCCGTACTTCTCCGTCACGTACCTGATGACCTCGACGCGCCGACGCTCGTCGAAGTCGATGTCGACGTCGGGCATGGAGACGCGCTCGGGGTTGAGGAACCGCTCGAAGATCAGACCGTGCGGGATCGGGTCGAGGTCGGTGATGCCCATGGCGTACGCGACGATCGAACCGGCGGCGGAACCACGGCCGGGGCCGACCGCGATGCCCTGCTTCTTGGCCCACATGATGAAGTCGGCGACGACGAGGAAGTACCCGGGGAACCCCATCTGGATGATGACGTCCATCTCGTACTCGGCCTGCTTCTGGCGGTCCTCGGGGACGTTGCCGTTGAAGCGGCGGTTCATGCCGAGCCGGACTTCTTCCTGGAACCAGGTGACCTCGGTGAAGCCGTCCGGGATGTCGAACTTCGGCATGAGGTTCTTGGCCTCGAACATGCCAGCGGTGTCGATCTGTTCGGCGACCAGGAGGGTGTTGGCGCAGCCTTCCTGCCAGGCGTCCGACTGGTCGATGGCGTACATCTCGTCCGTGGACTTCAGGTAGTAGCCGGTGCCGTCGAACTTGAAGCGGTCCGGGTCGGAGATGTTCTTGCCGGTCTGGATGCACAGCAGGGCGTCGTGCGCGACCGACTCGTGCGCGTACGTGTAGTGCGAGTCGTTGGTGACCAGCGGCGGGATGCCGAGCTTCTTGCCGACCCGGAGCAGGTCCTCGCGGACCCGGTGCTCGATGTCGATGCCGTGGTCCATCAGTTCCAGGAAGTAGCGGTCCTTGCCGAAGATGTCCTGGTATTCGGAGGCCGCCTTCACCGCCTCGTCGAACTGGCCGAGGCGCAGCCGGGTCTGGAGTTCGCCGGAGGGACAGCCCGTGGAGGCGATGAGGCCCTCGGACCACTGGGAGATGGTCTCCTTGTCCATGCGCGGCCACTTCTGAAGCCAGCCCTCCGCGTACGCGTCCGAGGACAGCCGGAAGAGGTTGTGCAGGCCCGTGGAGTTGGCCGCCCAGATCGTCTTGTGGGTGTAACCGCCGGAACCGGACACGTCGTCGCGCTTCTGGTGCGGCTGGCCCCACTGGATCTTCCGCTTGTTGCGCCGGGACTCGGGCGCCACATACGCCTCGATGCCGATGATCGGCGTGACCCCCGCCTTCTTGGCGGTGTGGAAGAAGTCGTAGGCCCCATGGAGGTTGCCGTGGTCGGACATGGCGATATGGGTCATGCCCATCTCGTTGCACGCGTTGAACATGTCCTTGAGCCGCGCGGCACCGTCCAGCAGCGAGTACTGGGTGTGGACGTGCAGGTGCGTGAACGGCGGCTTTGACACGGCTTCGGCCTCCAGGAAAAGGGCAGGTTTCGACGGACAGCGGCAAGTCTCAAGCGTCGTCGAAGTCTATGTCTCGGCACTGACACTCAGGGGGCCACCCCGCGTACCTTCACACCGAGGACCGCGGGCACTTTCGCGCGGCCCCACCCGTTGGATACGACAGAAACGCTGTCGTACACATGCACCAGGAGGCACCCAGCGATGTCGGTTCCGCAGCTCAGCGCCGAGCACCGCGGCGAGGAGATCCTCACCGTCTTCGACACCGCGTTCGGCCAGCTCCTGGCCGCCGACCCGGCCGCGTTCCGCGTGAAGTTCCGCAAGATGGCGGCCTCGGCGTTCGCGTTCTACCGGGGCACGGCGTGCCTCTTCTACCACGACCTGGACGAGGAGAAGCGGGGCGGACCGTACCTGGACGACCGCACCGCGCGCGTGTGGATCCACGGCGACCTGCACGCGGAGAACTTCGGCACGTACATGGACGCCCAGGGCCGGCTGATCTTCAACGTCAACGACTTCGACGAGGCGTACGTCGGCCCCTTCACCTGGGACCTCAAGCGCCTCGCCGCCTCCCTGGCCCTCATCGGGTACGCGAAGGCGCTCTCCGACGAGCAGATCAGCGAAGTCGTGCGGACGTACGCGGGCGCGTACCGCGAGCGGATCCACGCCCTGGCGACCGGCGCGAAGAGCGACGAGGTGCCGCCCTTCACCCTGGACACCGCCGAGGGCCCGCTGCTGGACGCGCTGCGCGACGCCCGCTCGCTGACCCGGTTCGGGCTCCTCGACTCGATGACGGAGATCCGTGACTTCGAGCGCCGCTTCGCACCGGGCGGCGGCTCCATCGAGCTGGACGCGGCCACGCGCTACAAGGTGCTGGCCGCCTTCGACGGCTACCTGGAGACCCTCCCGGAGTCGTCCCTGACCCGCCCGGACTCGTACCGGGTGAAGGACGTCGTCGGCCGGCGCGGCATCGGTATCGGCTCGGCCGGGCTGCCCTCGTACAACATCCTTCTGGAGGGCGCCACGGACGCCCTGGAGAACGATGTGGTGATCTACATCAAGCAGGCCCAGACCCCGGCGGTCTCCCGGCACATCACCGACCCGGCGATCAGCGGCTACTTCCAGCACGAGGGCCACCGCACGGTGATCTCGCAGCGCGCCCTCCAGGACCACGCGGACCCGTGGCTGGGCTGGACCGAGCTGGACGGCCGCGGCCAGCTGGTCGCCGAGGTGTCGCCGTACGCCGTGGACCTGGACTGGGGCGACATCGACGACCCGGAGGAGATCGCGGCCGTGGTGGCCGACCTGGGCCGGGCGACGGCCACGATGCACGCGGCGGCGGACGACCAGTCCGGTGAGTCCCTGGTGCCGTTCTCCACGGAGCGGGCCATCGACGCGGCGATCGCGGCCGACGAGGCGGGCTTCGCGGACATCCTGGTGGACTTCGCCCACGAGTACGGCGCACGCGCGCGTGCCGACCACCAGATCTTCGTGGACCTGTTCCGCAACGGCCGGATCCCGGGCCTGTAGACAGGCCTGGGGACACCTCCCGGAGGCCCCTTCCGGACCCCCTGTGGACCGTGCACGCGCTCACAGGGACCTTTTAGGGGCCTCTTACGGGAGTCCGTGACACACTTCCCCCGCTATGGACATATCCGGGACCCAGCTCAGAGCCGTACGCGCGGCGCTGTTCACGGCACTCGTCGTGACGCTCAGCAGCGCGTCGCACGTGCTGCTGTCCCGGGTCCCGCTGCCGATGGGGACGGTGGCCGTGATCGCCGCCGCCGTCTTCGTCGTCGCGTACGCGCTGGCCAGCCGAGAGCGCGGCTTCGGCCGGATCGCGGCCCTGCTGATCCCGCTGGAGCTGGCCGCCGACACGGTCTTCACCACCGGTCAGACCGTCTGTTACGGCCGGGCGGGCGGCCCGGTCGCCGGCCCGCTGCGCTCGGTCGGCTTCGACGTGCTGTGCGCCGGCGACAACGTCGGCACCCCGCTGGCCCGGGTGGCCGACACCGACCGGGTCGGGGCGCTGCTCGCCCACGCGGGCCCGTCGACGGCCTGGCTGCTGCTGGCCGCGCACATCGGCGTGGGACTGCTGGCCGCCGCCTGGCTGCGCCGGGGCGAACGGGCCCTGGGCCGACTGCTGGACGCGCTCACCGCCGCCGGCTTCCGCCCGCTGCTGCTGGCCGCCGCCGCGGTGACCGTCCGGTCGACCCTGGCGGTACGCCGCCTGCCGCGACCGGCGCAGCGCGTCGCGACTCCCCGCGCGCGCCTGTTCGCGCACTCCCTGGGACGACGAGGACCGCCGAGTCCGCTCGCTTTCGCCTGAGCGACAGCTCCGAGCACCGAGCACCGGCAAGTCCCCTCATTCGTATCCGCGTACGACGCCCATGACGCGTACGCGTTCCTCAGGGAGATCATCAGCATGAGCAAGCGGAACAGCCAAGACGCCAAGAACGCGGCCCGTGAGCGGCTGCGTCAGGAGCGCGAGCGCCAGGCCAAGCGGGACAAGGTCAGGCGGCAGCTCATCGTGGCCGGCGCCGTCGTCGGCGTCCTCGCGATAGCCGGCGGCATCGGCTACGCGGTCGTCCAGAACAACAAGCCGGGTTACTGGGACGAGGCGAAGGACGCGAAGGTCGTCGCGCCGGCCAACACCACGGGCACGAACGGCACGACGGTGGTCCTCGGCAAGAGCACCGCCAAGAAGACCCTGAAGCTGTACGAGGACCCGCGCTGCCCGATCTGCGCCCAGTTCGAGCAGACGGTCGGCTCGACCCTCAAGGCGGACTTCGACGCGGGCAAGTTCAAGATCCAGTACATCGGCGGCACGTTCCTCGACGGTGACACCGACAGCAACGGAAAGATCGAGATCGGCTCCCGCGGCGAGGGCTCCAAGAACGCGATGAGCGCCATGGGCGCCGCGCTGAACGTGAGCCCGGAGGCGTTCCTGGAGTACAAGACCGCGCTCTACTCGGCGAAGTACCACCCCGACGAGAGCGACGACAAGTTCAAGAGCGACGACTACCTGATCAAGGTGGCGAACACGGTCAGCGCGCTCAAGAACAACACGAAGTTCCAGACCGCCGTCAAGAACGGCACGTACGACGCCTGGGCGCTGGCGATGTCCGAGACGTTCAACACCAACAAGGACGGCGTCAACGGCACCCCGAGCCTGGTGATGGACGGCAAGAAGCTCACCGCCCCGAACAGCGACAACGCGCCCATGACGGTCGCCGACTTCAACACGGCGATCGAGGCGGCGCTGAAGGCCTGAGCAGCGGGTTCCGGTCCGGCCGGAGCGTCTGCCGTACGCTCCGCCGCCCGGCCCCGGTGGACGATCAGCCGAAGAGCGGGCGAACTTTAGTGATTTCGCCCGCTCTACTGCCTTACTGATCAGTAATCTCAGCGCCCGTGACGAGTCGAAGCAGTTCCTCCGAGTCCACGGGCGCCCGGGTCAACTCCCTCGCCCCGCGCCGCCGTACGGTCGTCAAGGCCGCGGCGGCCACCGCCGTACTGGCCGGCCCGCTGGCCGCCGCGCTACCCGCCCGCGCCGCCGAGGCGCCGGCCTTCCTGCACGGCGTCGCCTCCGGCGATCCGCTGCCGGACGGTGTCCTGCTGTGGACGCGGGTGACGCCCACCGCCGAGGCGATACCCGGCTCCGGGCTCGGCCCGGACACCGAGGTGAGCTGGACCGTCGCCCGTGACAAGGCGTTCACGGACATCGTCTCCAAGGGCTCGACCACCGCGACGGCCGCCTCCGACCACACGGTCAAGGCGGACATCCGGGGCCTCGCGCCCGCCACGGACTACTGGTTCCGCTTCTCGGCGGGCGGCACGGACTCCCCCGCCGCCCGCACCCGCACCGCGCCCGCCGCGGACGCCGCCGTGTCCAACCTCCGCTTCGGCGTGGTCTCCTGCGCCAACTGGGAGGCCGGCTACTTCTCCTCGTACCGCCATCTCGCGGCCCGCGGCGACCTGGACGCCTGGCTGCATCTCGGGGACTACATCTACGAGTACGGCACCGGCGAGTACGGCACCCGCGACACCGTCGTACGCCCGCACGCCCCCACGCACGAGATCCTCTCCCTGGCCGACTACCGCGTACGGCACGGGCGTTACAAGACGGACAGCGACCTGCAAGCCCTGCACGCGGCAGCGCCGGTCGTCGCCATCTGGGACGACCACGAGTTCGCCAACGACGCCTGGGCGGGCGGCGCCGAGAACCACACCGAGGGCACGGAGGGCGCCTGGGCGACCCGCCAGTCCGTCGCGAAACAGGCGTACTTCGAGTGGATGCCGGTCCGTCCGGCGATCGCGGGCACCACCTACCGCCGCCTCCGCTTCGGCAAGCTGGCCGACCTCTCGCTCCTCGATCTGCGCTCCTTCCGCTCCCAGCAGGTGGCCGTGGGCAACGGCTCGGTCGACGACCCGGAGCGTACGATCACCGGCCGGGCCCAACTGGACTGGCTGAAGGCGGGACTGAAGGCCTCGGACACCACCTGGCGGCTGATCGGGAACTCGGTGATGATCTCGCCGTTCGCCATCGGCTCCCTCACCGCCGACCTTCTGAAGCCGCTCGCCGAACTGCTCGGCCTGCCCAAGGAGGGCCTCGCCCTCAACACCGACCAGTGGGACGGCTACACGGACGACCGCCGTGAACTCCTCGCCCACCTGCGCTCCAACGGGATCCGCAACACCGTCTTCCTGACCGGCGACATCCACATGGCCTGGGCCAACGACGTGCCCGTGGACGCCGGCACCTATCCTCTGTCCCCGTCGGCCGCCACGGAGTTCGTCGTCACGTCGGTCACCTCCGACAACCTCGACGACCTTCTCAAGGTCCCCGAGGGCACGGTCACCGCGCTCGCCGCGCCGATCATCCGCGCGGCCAACCGGCACGTCCACTGGGTCGACACCGACCGCCACGGCTACGGCGTCCTGGACATCACCGCCGCCCGGGCGCAGATGGACTACTACGTGCTCTCCGACCGCACGAAGACGAACGCGACGTCGACCTGGTGGCGTTCGTACCGCACGCCCAGCGGCACGCAGAAGATGCAACGGACGTACGACCCGGTGTAGCCCTGTAGCGGAATAGCCCTGGAGGCTCCCTACAGGCTGTCGAGGAAGCCGAGCGCCACCCGCCAGGTGGCCTCGGCGGCCTCCTCGTCGTAGTCCGGCAGGTCGGGGTCGGTGTAGAGGTGACCGGCCCCGGCGTACCGGTAGATCTCCACGTCGGCGCCCGCCTTGCCCATCTGGAGATACCAGGAGCCAAGCCAGTCGTCGGTCTCGAAGGCGTCCGGCTCGGCCACGTGCAGCTGGACCGGCAACTCGTCCACCGAGGCGGTCTCGGCGATGTCCGACGTGCCGTGCAGCAGCAACAGCCCGCGGGCCTTCTCGTCGCCGAGCGCGAGCGTCTGCGCTGTCGCGGCGCCGAAGGAGAACCCGGCGTACACCAGGCCCCGCCCCGAGTAGGGCGCGGCGGCCAGGATCGCCCGCTTGAGCAGCTCGTCCTTGCCTATGGCGTCCTTGCAGGCCCTGCCCTCCTCGACGGTCTCGAAGGTCTGCCCGTCGAAGAGGTCGGGCGTCCACACCTCGTGTCCGGCCGCCCGCAGCCGGTCGGCGGCGGCGCGCACCGCGGGACGGAGCCCATAGGTCGAGTGAAAGAGCATGACGTTCATGAGGACATCGTGCCAGCCACCACTGACAACGGCCCCGGCAGCCGAACCTCGCAGTGTGCGTGAGGACACCCGAAGTCACATGTTCACGACCCCCCTTCTCCGGTTACGTTCTCCGGATGGAGAACGTACTGCGCCCGCTGATCGTCGTCGGTGGCTCGGTCGTGCTCACGCTGCTCATCGGCTGGGTCACGGACCGCTTGCTGCGGAAGGCGGACGAACGGCGGACCGAGACACCCCTGTGGGGACTGCTGCGCCAGGCCCGCGTGCCCTACCAGCTCGTCCTGTGCGCGGCACTGCTCAGAGGGTCGTACAACCAGGCCGACCTGCTCCAGGAGCACCATGAAGCCGTCGGCCAGGCCCTGACCCTGGTGCTGATCGGCGCGACGGCCTGGCTGATCGTGCGCATCGCGATGGCGATCGTGGACACCTCGTACTCGCGGTACGCCCGCGCCCACCGCGACCCGGCCCGGGTCCGCCGGGTCCGTACCCAGGTGTCGCTGATCCAGCGGGTGGTCGCGGCGATCGTGGGCGTCGTGGCGGTGGCGGCGATGCTGCTGACGTTCCCGGCGATGCGCGCGGCCGGCGCCTCACTGCTGGCGTCGGCCGGCATCCTGGGCATCGTCGCCGGTGTGGCGGCCCAGTCGACGCTGGCCAACATGTTCGCGGGGTTCCAGATCGCCTTCGGCGACATGGTCCGCCTGGGCGACACGGTCGTGGTGGACGGCGAGTGGGGCACGGTCGACGAGATCACGCTGACGTTCCTGAGCGTGCGCACCTGGGACGAGCGCCGCATCACGATGCCGGTGTCCTACTTCACGTCGAAGCCCTTCGAGAACTGGTCGCGGGGCGGCGCCCAGATGACCGGGATCGTCTACTGGCAGCTCGACCACACCGCGCCCATGGAGGCGATGCGCGAGAAGCTCCGCGACCTGCTGCGCGAGTGCCCGGCCTGGGACGGCCGCGCCTGCGACCTGTGCGTCACGGACGCCACCCCGAGCACCATGGAGGTACGCGCGCTGGTGACCGCGAAGGACGCGGACGACGTCTGGAAGGTCCGGGTCCACGTCCGCGAGGGCATGATCCGCTGGCTGACCGAACACCACCCGTACGCCCTCCCCCGGGTCAACACGGCGGACGCGTCCCTGCCCCCGGGCACGGAGGCCGCACGCCGGTCCCAGGACGGAGTACCTCGAAGGGCGCACGAGACACCACGGACCGCCGGCCGGGGCTGAACCACAGGCGGGTACCCGGGGGCGAGAAGACTCAGAGAGCGCGGCGCATCGCGACGTGCGCGATACCGGCCTCGAAGAACTCGTCCCCGTACGCCGCGTACCCGAGCCGCTCGTAGAACCCCAACGCCGAGGTCTGCGCATGCAGATCCACAGCGCCGAGCCCCAGCTCCCGAGCCGCTCCCTCGATCCCCCGGACCAGCGCGACCCCGACGCCCAGTCCGCGCGCGTCCTTCCGCACCGCGAGCCGCCCGAGCGACCCCACGGACAGATCGCCCCCGGTCCGCCCGGCGGCGGCCTCCCCGTACAGCAACCGCCCCGTGCCGAGCGCCACCCCGTCCTCCCGGACGGCCAGCACATGCAGCGCGCCGGCGTCGAACTCGTCGTACTCCAGGTCCTCCGGCACGCCCTGCTCCGCGACGAAGACCTCCTTGCGCACCGCGAAGCAGGCCTCGCGGTCGGCGGGATGCTCGGCGACACGCACGACGTACGCGGTCGGCAGGCTCATGCGTACGTCTCCTCGCGCACCTTCTCCAGGGCATTGGCGAGGTCGTCCGGGTACACGCTCGCGAACTCCGCCCACGTCCCGTCCCCGGGGTGCTCGAAGCCCAGCCGGACGGCGTGCAGCCACTGGCGGGTCAGGCCGAGCCGCTTGGCGAGCGTCGGGTCCGCCCCGTACGTCAGGTCGCCTACGCAGGGATGCCGGTGGGCGGCCATGTGGACACGGATCTGGTGGGTGCGGCCGGTCTCCAGCTTCACATCGAGCAGGGAGGCCGCGCGGAACGCCTCGATGAGGTCGTAGTGCGTGACGGACGGCTTGCCCTCGGCCGTGACCGCCCACTTGTAGTCGTGGTTCGGGTGCCGGCCGATGGGCGCGTCGATCGTGCCGCTCATCGGGTCGGGGTGGCCCTGGACGAGCGTGTGGTAGCGCTTGTCTACCGTGCGCTCCTTGAACTGGCGCTTGAGCGACGTGTACGCGCGCTCCGACTTGGCCACCACCATCAGGCCCGAGGTGCCGACGTCGAGCCGGTGCACGATGCCCTGGCGCTCGGCGGCACCGGAGGTGGAGATGCGGTAGCCGGCGGCGGCGAGACCGCCGATGACGGTCGTCCCGGTCCAGCCGGGCGACGGGTGCGCGGCCACGCCGACGGGCTTGACGATCACGACGATGTCGTCGTCGTCGTGCACGATCTCCATGCCCTCGACCGGCTCGGCCACGATCTGCACGGGCGCGGGCGCCTGCGGCATCTCGACCTCGAGCCAGGCTCCGCCGTGCACCCGCTCGGACTTCCCGACCACCGATCCGTCGACCATGACCTTCCCCGCGGCGGCGAGTTCGGCCGCCTTGGTACGGGAGAAGCCGAACATGCGGGAGATGGCGGCGTCGACGCGCTCGCCCTCCAGGCCGTCGGGCACGGGCAGGTTGCGGATCTCGGGAACGGTGCTCACCCGTCGAGTATGCCGGACCGGCCCGGCACCCCCTGACCGAGCCTGTGGATAAACCCCGGCCCAGCACTACAGTCCTACGACTCTTCAGTCCTTGTGGACGGTGCCGTCCGGGTCGAGCCCCTTGAAGGACAGCAGGACGATCAGGATGCCGCCGCAGACGATCGCCGAGTCGGCCAGGTTGAAGACCGCGAAGTGCTTGGGCGCGATGAAGTCGACGACCGCACCCTCGAAGACGCCCGGCGAGCGGAAGATCCGGTCGGTCAGATTGCCCAGCGCACCGCCGAGCAGCAGCCCGAGCGCGATCGCCCAGGGCAGGCTGTAGAGCTTGCGGGCCAGCCGGGCGATCACGACGATCACGGACGCCGCGATGACCGTGAAGATCACGGTGAAGGCCTCACCCATGCCGAAGGCGGCGCCCGCGTTGCGGATCGCCTCGAACTTCAGCCAGTCCCCGATGATCTCGATCGGCGCGTGGTGCTCCAGCTTGGCGACCACGATCATCTTGCTGACGAGGTCCAGCGCGTACGCCAGCGCGGCGACCGTGAACAGCACGAGGATCCGGCGCTTGCCCCGGGGCCGCTCGTCCGGGCTCGGCGTCCCGGCGCCGTCGGAACCGGGCTGCTCCGGCTCGGCCCCCGCCGCGTCTGGGATGTCCGGCGTACCGATGATGCGCTCCGCCTCTGCCACGTGAGTCCCTCAACCTAGGTTCCTGACTGAGGACGAGGGTACGACACGCCTCCTGGGCCACAGGAGAGCACCGGGCGTTCCACGGCCGGTCAGTGGCGCGGTCAGTAGCGCCGCTCCTGCTTCTGCTTGCACTCGACGCACAGTGTCGCGCGCGGGAAGGCCTGCATACGCGCCTTGCCGATCGGGTTGCCGCAGTTCTCGCACAGGCCGTAGGTGCCCGCGTCCAGCCGCTCCAGGGCCCGCTCGTCCTGGACGAGCATCTCGCGCGCGTTGGCCGCAAGGGCCATCTCCCCCTCCCGCGTGATGTTCTTCGTACCGGTGTCCGCCTGGTCGTCGCCCGCGCCGTCCCCCGAGTCCCGCATGAGACCCACGAGCGACTGCTCGGACCTGGTGATCTCGGCGCGCAGCCGCAGCACCTCGGACTGCAACTCGGTGCGCGCCTCCGCCACCTCCTCCGGGGTCCACGGGTCCTCACCGGGGCGTACGGCGAGTTCGCCGGGCTCCGCCGCCGCGGCGAGCCGTGCCTTGGGTACCGCGCTGGGCTTCTTCGCCGCCGTGGCCGTGCCAGGAGTCTTCTTCGCAACCACCGTCGTGGCTCCCGTCGTCTTCGCGGCCTCGGCCGCGCCCGCCTTGTTGGCCGTGCTCTTCGTGGAGGTGCGTGTGCCTGCGGCGCTTCCGGAGGCGGCGGTCTTCTTCCCGACGGCCTTCTTGGCGACGCCCTTCTTGGCCGGCGCCTTCTTCGCCACCGCCTTGGTGGCAACCGTCTTCGTACCCACCGTCTCTGTGGCAGCCGCCTCCTTGGCGACCGTCTCCCCGACCGCCGCCCTCTTGGCAGCTGTCTCCTTGACCGGCATCCCCTTGGCAGCCGTCTCGTCGGCGGCCGCCTGCGCGACCGCCGCTTCCGGAGCCGCCCGCGCGCCCGCCGTCTTCTTCGCGGCGCTCTTCCTCACCGCGATCTTCTTCGGAGCGTCCCCCTTGGGGACGGCTTCTTTCACCCTGGCCCGCTTCGCCCCCGCGGCACCCACGGCCGAGCCCTCCGCCGGCCCTCCCCCGACCCTCTTCTTGACGTCCGCCCCCTTGCCGTTGCCGGAGGCTTCCGCCGCGGATCCGGTGGATCTGCTGGACGCCGACTGCTGTACGGCGGTCTTTTTCGCCACCATGGCCGCGGCCCCTTCACATATTGTGATCTTGCTCGCGAATCGTGCTGGGACGATAAATCGACTCGAGTCCCGCGGCAACGGGGCACGCCGCCCGATTCGCCCGCCCCGCCGGTCCCGCGGGGCAAGCCTGCAAGCGTTGTGCCCAGCTCCCCGCCGGGTAATCCGCCGAGCCGGGCGTCCCGGAATGCGGACACCCGACCCTCGCCATTCGGGTGGCTCGGAAAACCGGTCGGCCGCTGTCCGTGGGTCGCCGTACACTGGGCGGAGCGAGAAGCGTGGATGGGGACGAGTAGCGGCGTACGCAGCCCAGAGCGACCCGGGGACGGTGGAAGCCCGGGGGCGAGCGCGACGCGAAGATCACCCCGGAGCCGCCGGAAGAAAGCCGCAGTGAGGCGAGCAGGACAGCCGAGGCCAGTAGACCCGGTATCGCGACCCCAATGAGGGGGCTCATCGGTGCGCACGACGCACCGGGGAGCCAAGGAGGGTGGTACCGCGGGAGTACGCCGTACACGGCGTCCGGAGAATTCCGGCTCTCGTCCCTCCGACGGAAGGCAGAAAGTTCCGCCGGAGGAAGCTCGCTGATGACAACGCCGACGTACCGCCAGGTGCCCGCCCAGGTCGACCTGCCCGCGCTCGAGCAGGCCGTGCTCGACTTCTGGCGCGAGCAGAAGATCTTCGCCAAGAGCCTTGAGCAGTCCGAGGGCCGCCCCGAATGGGTGTTCTACGAGGGCCCGCCCACCGCGAACGGCATGCCGGGCGCCCACCACATCGAGGCCCGCGTCTTCAAGGACGTGTTCCCGCGCTTCCGCACCATGCGCGGCTACCACGTGGCCCGCAAGGCCGGCTGGGACTGCCACGGCCTCCCGGTCGAGCTGGCGGTCGAGAAGGAGCTGGGCTTCTCCGGCAAGCAGGACATCGAGGCGTACGGCATCGCCGAGTTCAACGCCAAGTGCCGCGAGTCGGTGACCCGGCACACGGACGCCTTCGAGGCGCTCACGACCCGCATGGGGTACTGGACCGACCTCCAGGACCCCTACCGCACGATGGACCCCGAGTACATCGAGTCGGTCTGGTGGTCCCTGAAGGAGATCTTCAACAAGGGCCTGCTCACCCAGGACCACCGCGTCGCCCCCTGGTGCCCGCGCTGCGGCACGGGCCTGTCGGACCACGAGCTGGCACAGGGCTACGAGACGGTCGTCGACCCCTCCGTGTACGTCCGTTTCCCGCTCACCTCCGGTCCGCTGGCCGGCGAGGCCGCCCTCGTCGTCTGGACGACGACGCCCTGGACGCTGGTCTCCAACACGGCGGTCGCCGCGCACCCCGACGTCACCTACGTGGTGGCGACGAACGGCAGCGAGAAACTGGTCGTCGCCGAGCCGCTGCTCACCAAGGCGCTCGGCGAGGAGTGGCAGCCCACCGGCCGGACCTTCACCGGCGCCGAGATGGAGCGCTGGTCCTATCAACGACCGTTCGAGCTGGTCGAGTTCCCGGCGGACGTGCCCACCCACTACGTGGTGAACGCGGAGTACGTGACGACCGAGGACGGCACGGGTCTGGTCCACCAGTCCCCCGCCTTCGGTGAGGAAGACCTCAAGGTCTGCCGCGCGTACGGCCTGCCGGTCGTGAACCCCGTCCGCCCGGACGGCACCTTCGAGGCGGACGTCCCCCTCGTGGGCGGTGTCTTCTTCAAGAAGGCGGACGAAAAGCTCACCGAGGACCTCCACGCGCGCGGGCTGCTCTTCAAGCACATCCCGTACGAGCACAGCTACCCGCACTGCTGGCGCTGCCACACCGCGCTCCTCTACTACGCGCAGCCCTCCTGGTACATCCGCACCACAGCCGTCAAGGACCGTCTCCTCCAGGAGAACGAGAAGACCAACTGGTACCCGGACACGGTCAAGCACGGCCGGTACGGCGACTGGCTGAACAACAACATCGACTGGGCGCTGTCCCGCAACCGCTACTGGGGCACCCCGCTCCCGATCTGGCGCTGCGAGGACGACCACCTCACGGTCGTCGGCTCCCGCGCGGAGCTGACCGGGCTCACGGGCACCGACCAGTCGGACCTGGACCCGCACCGCCCGTTCATCGACGAGGTCACCTTCGCCTGCCCCCAGGACGGCTGCGGCAGCACCGCCACCCGCGTCCCGGAGGTCATCGACGCCTGGTACGACTCGGGTTCGATGCCGTTCGCGCAGTGGGGATACCCGTACCGGAACAAGGAGCTCTTCGAGTCCCGCTACCCGGCGCAGTTCATCAGCGAGGCCATCGACCAGACCCGCGGCTGGTTCTACACGCTGATGGCGGTCGGCACCCTGGTCTTCGACCAGTCGTCCTACGAGAACGTGGTGTGCCTCGGCCACATCCTCGCCGAGGACGGCCGCAAGATGTCCAAGCACCTGGGCAACACCCTGGAGCCGATCCCGCTGATGGACCGGCACGGCGCCGACGCCGTCCGCTGGTTCATGGCGGCTGGCGGCTCCCCCTGGGCGGCCCGCCGCGTCGGCCACGGCACCATCCAGGAGGTCGTCCGCAAGACGCTCCTCACGTACTGGAACACGGTCGCCTTCCAGGCCCTGTACGCGCGTACGTCCAACTGGGCCCCGTCCGCGGCCGATCCGGCCCCGGCCGACCGCCCGGTCCTGGACCGCTGGCTCCTGTCGGAACTCCACGCGCTCACCGACCAGGTGACGCAGTCCCTGGAGTCGTACGACACCCAGCGCGCCGGCAAGCTCCTGTCGGCGTTCGTCGACGACCTGTCCAACTGGTACGTACGCCGGTCCCGGCGCCGCTTCTGGCAGGGCGACAAGGCCGCGCTGCGCACCCTGCACGAGGTCGTCGAGACGGTCACGAAGCTGATGGCCCCGCTGACCCCGTTCATCACCGAGCGGGTCTGGCAGGACCTGGTGGTGCCGGTGACCCCGGGCACCCCCGAATCCGTACACCTGACCTCCTGGCCCGAGGCGGACCTGTCCGCGATCGACCCGGAGCTGTCGAAGCAGATGGTGCTCGTACGGCGGCTGGTGGAGCTGGGCCGGGCCACGCGCGCGGAGTCGGGCGTGAAGACGCGCCAGCCGCTGTCCCGCGCGCTGGTCGCGGCGACCGGCTTCGACACCCTGGACCGCGAACTGCACGCGCAGATCACGGAGGAGCTGAACGTCAGCTCCCTGGCGTCTCTCTCCGAGGTGGGCGGCAGCCTGGTCGACACGACCGCGAAGGCCAACTTCCGCGCCCTGGGCAAGCGGTTCGGCAAGCGCGTCCAGGACGTGGCGAAGGCGGTCGCGAACGCGGACGCGGCGGCGCTGTCCCTGGCCCTGCGCGAGGGCACGGCGTCGGTGGAGGTGGACGGCGAGACGGTCACCCTCGCCCCGGACGAGGTCATCATCACGGAGACCCCGCGCGAGGGCTGGTCGGTGGCGTCCGACTCGGGCGCGACGGTCGCCCTCGACCTGGAGATCACGGAGGAGCTGCGCCGGGCGGGCCTCGCCCGTGACGCGATCCGCCTGATCCAGGAGGCCCGCAAGAACAGCGGCCTCGACGTCGCCGACCGCATCGCCCTCCGCTGGACGTCCACGGACCCGGCGGTGACGGCGGCCCTGACCGAGCACTCACCCCTGATCGCTGACGAGGTCCTGGCAACAGACTTCGTCGAGGGCGAGGCGGACACCACGTACGGCGAGCCGTTCACCGACGAGGGCCTGTCCCTGACGTTCCGCCTGCGCAAGGCGTAACAGCACGTACGAGGGCCCGGTTACAGCGCCCCGCAAGGGGCCTGTAAGGGGCGCGGGGCTGTGTCGACGTGCGGCTCCGCCGCGTGGGCGCGACCAGCCCCCACCGGCCCACAGCCAAAGAACCGCCCATCCCGCGGAGCGCAACGCAAAAGGGCGGGGCCCCGGATGAAAATCCGGGGCCCCGCCCTGAACGCCGCCGACGCCTAAGGCGTACTAAAGGCCGTCAGTTGTCGTCCTCGTCGATCAGGAACCCACGCATCGGCGAGGGAGCCTGACCCATCGGGGACGGACCCTGCGGCCGGACCGGAGCCATGGGCTGGGTCATGGCCGGAGACATCTGCTGCTGGCCGCCGTAGGACGGAGCAGCCGGGCCGGGACCACTCATGCCACCGCCCATGCCCTGGTTGCCGCCGTACGACTGCGCGCCGGCGCCGGCCGGAGCCATCGAGGGCGCCGGGGACGGCGGCAGGGATGCCGTGGCCGGAGTGCGCGGCGGAGCCAGCGAGTCGTCGGCCTGGGTCTCCAGCTGACGCAGCTGCGACTCCAGGTAGGACTTCAGACGGGTGCGGTACTCGCGCTCGAAGCCGCGCAGATCCTCGACCTTGCGCTCCAGCGTGGCGCGGGCGGACTCCAGGGAGCCCATCGCGACGCGGTGCTTCTCCTGCGCGTCCCGCTCAAGCGCGTCGGCCTTGGCGCGGGCGTCGCGCTCCAGGCCCTCGGCGCGGCTGCGGGCCTCGCCGACGATCTTGTTGGCCTCGGAACGGGCCTCGGCGATCGCCTGGTCGGCGGTCTGCTGGGCCAGCGAGAGAACGCGTGCGGCGCTGTCGCCACCGGGACCCTGACCGGGGCCGCCCATCTGCGGGGGGCCACCCATGGGACCGCCCATCTGCTGCATCTGACCCTGCATCTGCTGACCGGGCATCTGCTGCATCTGGCCGGGCATGCCCTGGCCCATCGGACCCTGGCCCATGGGGCCCTGACCCATCTGACCCTGCATCGGGTTCTGACCCATGGGGCCCTGACCCATCGGGCCGGGACCCTGCGGGCCGCCCTGGCCACCGGGGCCGGGGGGCAACTGCGGCGCACCGCTGGGCAGCTGGGGCGGGCCGCCCATGGGGCCACCCATCTGCTGCTGCGGCGGGCCCGATATGCCGGCGGGCACCGGGCCGCCCGGTCCTCGCATGCCCTGCTGGGGCATTCCCTGCTGCATGCCTTGCTGGGGCATGCCCTGTTGCTGCATGCCCTGCTGCTGATCCTGTTCCGGAGGCTTGCGCATGCCCTGCTGCTGGTTCTGCGCGGCGGCACGCGTGGCAGCGGCCAGCTTGGCGCGCAGATCCTCGTTCTCGCGGAGCAGGCGGGTCAGTTCGGCTTCGACCTCGTCGAGGAAGGCATCGACCTCGTCCTCGTCATAGCCTTCTCGGAGGCGGACGGTCGTGAACTGCTTGTTCCGCACATCCTCGGGGGTCAACGGCATCTCTTCACCTCAACGTAGTCATCGGCAGTCGGCAAGACCGTATCGTCCACAGTCACCCCGCGAGTTTGGTCACGACGGTGATCAGGATGTAGACGATGATCATCAGTACGAAGAAGGACAGGTCAAGTGCCACGCCCCCGAGACGCAGCGGCGGAATGAACCGCCGCAGAAGCTTGAGCGGTGGATCAGTGACAGTGTAGGTGGCCTCGAGAACGACCACCATCGCCTTGCCAGGCTGCCACGAACGGGCGAACTGGAAGACGTAATCCATGACCAACCGGAAGATCAGCACGATGAGGAAACACATCAGCGCGACGTAGAGCACTTGTAGAACCACGCTCATGATCCGTGCTTCCCTCTCCCCTGTTCGGTACTGCTGTCTGGCCCTGCGTTTCAGCTCTGGTTGAAGAACCCGCCCTCTGCGATGCGGGCCTTGTCCTCCGCCGTGACATCGACGTTAGCAGGCGACAACAGGAACACCTTCTGCGTCACCCGCTCGATGCTGCCGTGAAGACCAAACACCAAACCGGCCGCAAAGTCGACAAGTCGCTTCGCATCTGTGTCATCCATCTCAGTGAGATTCATGATCACTGGCGTGCCCTCACGGAAGTGTTCCCCGATGGTACGGGCCTCGTTGTAGGTCCGGGGGTGGAGTGTGGTGATCCGGTAAGGCTCTCGTTCCGACACGACCTTGGGCATGATCACCGGTGCGTTCTTCTCCAGGCTTTGACGTTCTTGTGTGATGGATGCCACGGGCGCGATCCGCGCCGGACGCCCGGATTCCGCACCGAGCGAAGCGGAATGCGGCACCGGATCACGCGGCGCGGACGGCTGCACCACTCGTACCGATTCGTCCCTTTGGGACTGATGAGGCTGGTGGGACTGGTGCGAACCGTGCGACTGGTGCGAGGGCTCACGCCGCCGCAGGTCGCGCTCGGGCTCCGGGTCCAGTTCGGGTTCGAAGTCGTCATCGGGGTCGAATCCCCGGCCGTCGTACCCATCGTCCTCCACGAGGCCGAGGTAGACCGCCATCTTGCGCATCGCGCCGGCCATGCTCCGAGTCCTCCGCTCTGTGGTGGATCGACTGACGAATGCCAAGTGCCCGCGATCCACGAGGTCGTTATGACCGCCCATCGGCGGTAATGACCATATTTTCTGCTGTGGTCCGACTTCCTGGCGACGTTACCCGAGCCTGGGACGGACTCCGAGTACCGCACTGCCGACGCGCACATGTGTCGCTCCGGCCGCCACGGCCTGTTCGAGGTCCGCACTCATCCCTGCGGACACCATGTTCGCAGCCGGATGCGTGCGGCGCATAGCAGTCGACAAATCCATCAGCCGCTCGAACGCCACAAGTTCACGTCCCGCGTACGGTCCGGTCAGTGGTGCGACGGTCATCAGACCGTCGAGCCGGAGCCCCTCGGCCCCCGCCACGAGGTCGGCCAACTCCCCGATCCCGTCCGGTCCGACGCCTCCGCGCTCCCCCCGCCCGCTCTCCTCCGCGTCGAGCGCGACCTGGATCAGACAGCCCACCTCGCGCCCGGTCCGTACGGCCTCCTTCGAGAGCCCGGAGACCAGCCGGTCACGGTCGACGGACTGCACGACCGAGGCGTAACCGACCACGGAACGCACCTTGTTGGTCTGTAGCTGGCCCACGAAGTGCCAGGTGAGGGGCAGATCCGCGCACGCCTCGGCCTTGGGCGCCGCGTCCTGGTCCCGGTTCTCGGCCACGTGCCGTACACCCAGCTCGCACAGAATCCGCACATCGCTCGCGGGGTAGGTCTTGGTGACGACGATCAGCGTCACCTCCTCGCGCTTGCGGCCCGCCGCCGAGCAGGCCGTCGCGATGCGCTCCTCCACCGCCGCCAGATTCACGGCGAGTTCGTCCCTGCGTTCCGTCATGTCCTATCAGTCCAGCCAGACATAGCCGGCGAGCCGCCCGGTCGTGCGGTCCCGTCGGTACGAGAAGTGGTCGGCGGATTCCCGTGTGCACACCGGCGACTGCTCCCGGTCGCGCACCCCGAGCCGCTCCAACTGCGCGTGCACCCCCGCGGCCACGTCGACCGCCGGGGTGCCCCAGCTGGTCTCCGCGTACGCGGCCGGTTCGACGGCGGCGACCTCGGCGCGCATCTCCTCCGGCACTTCGTAGCACCGTCCGCAGACGGCGGGGCCGGTGCGGGCGACGATCCGGGCGGGGTCGGCGCCGAGCGATTCCATGGCGTCCACGGCGGCGGGGACGATTCCGGCGACCATACCGGGCCGGCCCGCGTGGGCCGCGGCGACCACCCCGGCCACCGGGTCGGCCAGCAGGACCGGTACACAGTCGGCGGTGAGGACGGCCAGCGCGAGACCGCGGGCGGCGGTCACCAGGCCGTCCACGGGCGGGGTGAGACCGGTGGTCCACGGTCCGTCGACCTCGGCGACGTCGTTGCCGTGCACCTGGTTCATCCAGACCACCCGGTCCGGGTCGAGACCCAGGGACTTGGCGGCCAGTTCACGGTTCGTGCGGACGGCGGCCGGGTCGTCGCCGACCGCCCCGCCGAGGTTGAGCCCCTCGTACGGAACGGCGCTCACCCCGCCCCACCGGTCGGTGAAGGCGAAGTGCGCGCCGCTCGCGTCGCTCGTTCCGGAGCGCTGTCCTATCACTTCAGGAAGTCCGGCACGTCCAGCTCCTCGGCAGCGCTGTCCGAGTAGGACCGGGACGGCGGGACCGGCGGGGAGACCGGGAGTTCGTTGACCGGCTCCGGGGCGGGTGCCGGGGCCTCCTTCGGCGTGACGCTGCCGAGCGAGCCGAAGGACGGACGGCTGTCGGCGGACCGTACCGGCGTCGGTTCGTCGCGCTTGGCGCCGGCCGAGCCGAGGATGTTGTCGCGCTTGGCCGGGGGCTGGCCCCCGTCGAAGCCGGCCGCGATGACCGTGACCCGGACCTCGTCCCCGAGCGCGTCGTCGATGACGGCGCCGAAGATGATGTTGGCCTCCGGGTGTGCGGCCTCGCTGACCAGCTGGGCGGCCTCGTTGATCTCGAACAGGCCGAGGTCGGAGCCGCCGGAGATGGAGAGCAGGACGCCCCGGGCGCCATCGATGGAGGCTTCGAGGAGCGGCGAGGAGATCGCCATCTCGGCAGCCGCCACCGCGCGGTCGTCGCCACGGGCCGAACCGATGCCCATGAGGGCCGAACCCGCCTCGGACATCACGGACTTGACGTCCGCGAAGTCGAGGTTGATCAGACCGGGGGTGGTGATGAGGTCGGTGATGCCCTGGACACCGGAGAGCAGGACCTGGTCCGCCGACTTGAAGGCGTCGAGGACCGAGACCTGGCGGTCCGAGATGGACAGCAGGCGGTCGTTGGGGATGACGATGAGGGTGTCGACCTCTTCGCGGAGTTCGGCGATGCCGTCCTCCGCCTGGTTGGCCCTGCGCCGGCCCTCGAAGGTGAACGGGCGGGTGACCACGCCGATCGTGAGGGCGCCCAGGGAGCGGGCGATGTTGGCCACGACGGGCGCGCCGCCGGTGCCGGTGCCGCCGCCTTCGCCGGCTGTCACGAAGACCATGTCGGCCCCCTTGAGGACCTCCTCGATCTCCTCGCGGTGGTCCTCGGCTGCCTTGCGGCCGACGGCCGGGTTGGCTCCGGCGCCGAGTCCGCGGGTGAGTTCGCGGCCGACGTCGAGCTTGACGTCGGCGTCGCTCATCAACAGCGCCTGCGCGTCGGTGTTGATGGCGATGAACTCGACGCCCTTCAGACCGACCTCGATCATCCGGTTGATGGCATTGACACCACCGCCGCCGACACCGATGACTTTGATGACTGCGAGGTAGTTCTGCGGTGCTGCCACGTCGAAGGCCTCTCGCCTCGAGTTACGTGTCGCCGCCTCGCGGTGCCGCGAACCGACAACTCATGCCGAAGTGGGACGGTCCGAACGCCGACCCGAACCCTAACGTTGAAGTTTAGGGTTACCAGTGTGTCTGTTCCTTGGACTCTTCCGAACAGGACACTAAGTCGACAAGTGGCGCACGTTCAACGAACACGCCGAACCTCCCGTTTTTCTTTTCACCCTATGTGATCAGGCATAGCCATGCCCAACCAGGGTGCTGGCCTGCGCGGATGTGCGTCAACTCCCTGATGACGCAGGGGCGGTGGGAACGCTCACGTCGAAGTGCCGCGCCCCCGGAGCCGCTTTCATGAGGGCGGTGAGGGCCCGCGCCTTCGCGTCGCCCTGCTCACCGCTCCCCCACGCGACGGTCCGGCCGTCGCCCAACTCCAGCGAGATGGAGTCGTACGAACGGACCTTGACGGCCTTGGTGAGGCGCGCGACGGTACTCGGCAGGTCGCCCGCCACCCGCACCGCCTCGCGCGTCAGCCGGTCACTGCCGAAACGGCGCAGACTCGCGGTCTGCGAACCGGTCCGGGACAGCGTCAATTCCAATGCGGGTACGCCTTCCGGGGCGCGGGAAACCGTCGCGAAACGCACGCCTTTCGCGTCCACTTCGACATACTTGCTCCCATTCCCGGGACTTTTGACAATCAGCACAGGGGTGCGTTCGACCACTTTCAGCCCGATTCCGTGCGGCCAGGATCGAGTGACCTCAACCGAGTCAATTCGGGGCAATTTCCTGAGCAGTCGGGACTCGATGGCGCCGGTGTCGACGGAAACGAGCGGATCCCCGACCGGCACGTCGGCGGCCTCGCGCACCTGTGCCTGCGTCAGAACCCCGGTCCCCGACACCGATACGCGCTCCACACGCGTCCACCGGGACCCGTAGAGGACCCACAGGACGCCTCCGCCGAGGAGGAGCAGGGCGAGGGCCAGGATGACGATCGTACGAACCCTGCGCGGCCCCAACCGCCGCAGGAGGCCCGACAGACGGGGCGGGCCGGAGGTGTCCTGCTGTCGTTCGCCACGTTCGGCAGTCGTCGCTCCGGCCACTGGCCCTGCCCCGCCTTCCCTCGTCTCGCCTATCGGTGGCGTGAGGCGATCGCCTCGTACACCATGCCGACGAGCAGGTCGTCGGCGTCCCGGCGGCCGAACTCGCTGGCGGCGCGGGACATCTCGTACAGCCGGTGCGGGTCGGCGAGCACGGGCAGGACGTGTCGCTGCACCCACTCGGGCGTCAGGTCCGCGTCGTCGACCAGGAGTCCGCCGCCGGCCTTGACCACCGGCTGGGCGTTCAGCCGCTGTTCGCCGTTGCCGATGGGCAGCGGGACGTAGGCGGCCGGAAGTCCGACGGCGGAGAGTTCGGCGACGGTCATCGCGCCCGCGCGGCACAGCATCATGTCGGCCGCGGCGTACGCGAGGTCCATCCGGTCCACGTACGGTACCGGGATGTAGGGGGGCATCCCCGGCATCTGGTGGACCTGCGGCAGTTCGTTCTTCGGGCCGACCGCGTGCAGCACCTGGATGCCGGCCTGCTGGAGGTACGGCGCGACCCGCTCGATCACCTCGTTGAGGTGCCGGGCGCCCTGCGAGCCGCCCGAGACCAGCAGCGTCGGCAGGCTCGGGTCGAGCCCGAACGCGGCGCGTGCCTCGGGGCGTACGGCGGCGCGGTCCAGGGTGGCGATGGAGCGGCGCAGCGGGATGCCGATGTAGCGGGCGTCCCGGAGCTTGCTGTCCGGGGTGGAGACGGCGACCTGGGCGGCGTACCGCGAGCCGATCTTGTTGGCGAGGCCGGGCCGGGCGTTGGCCTCGTGGACGACGATCGGCACGCCGAGGCGCTTGGCGGCGAGGTAGCCGGGCAGGGCCACATAGCCGCCGAAGCCGACGACGCAGTCGGCCTTGGTGCGTTCCAGGATCTGCTCGGCGGCCTTGATCGTGCCGCGCAGCCGCCCGGGGACGGTGATCAGTTCGGGGGTGGGCTTGCGGGGCAGCGGGACCGCGGGGATGAGGGCCAGGTCATAGCCCCGCTCGGGAACGAGCCGGGTCTCCAGACCGCGCTCCGTGCCCAGGGCCGTGATCCCCACGGTCGGATCCTGCCTGCGCAGGGCGTCCGCGAGGGCGAGCGCGGGCTCGATGTGGCCGGCGGTCCCCCCACCGGCGAGTACGACATGCACCGAAATTCACCGCTCTCCGGACGAACGCGCCGCCGAGGCACGCCGTCGCATCGTGTTCCATCTCCGGGGGCTCCGATCGGACACCGGACCCCCAGCCCCCCGCTTTCTACCAAAGCGGGGTTGCCGCAACGAAAGCGCCGCCCGCGCACCCGGTTCGTCACGTGCGAAGGCGATCAGCAGTCCGATGGCGAACATGGTCGGAAGCAGGGCGGAACCCCCGTAGGAGAACAGCGGGAGCGGGACACCGGCGATCGGCAGCAGACCGAGCACCGCACCGATGTTGACCACCGCCTGAGCGGTGATCCAGGTGGTCACGCCTCCCGCGGCATACCTCACGAAGGGGTCCTCCGTGCGTCCGGCCACGCGGATACCCGCATAGCCTAGGGCCGCGAAGAGGGCGAGCACCGACAGCGTCCCCGCCAGGCCCAGTTCCTCACCGGTGACGGCGAAGATGAAGTCCGTGTGCGCTTCGGGTAGTTGCCCCCATTTTTCCACACTCGCGCCGAGGCCCGACCCGAACAGGCCACCGGAGGCGAGCGCGTAGATCCCGTGCACGGCCTGCCAGCAGGAGGTGGCCCCGGTGCCCGGCTCGGTGGCGCCGATGCACTGGAAGCGGGCCATACGGTTGGGGCTGGTCTTGATGAGGACGAGCCCGATGAACGTGGCGATCGACAGCACGCCCACGAACAGCCGCGTGGGCGCCCCGGCCAGCCACAGCAGCCCGAACAGGACGGCGGTGAGGATGATCGCCGTCCCCATGTCGCCGCCGAGCATGATCAGGCCGAGCAGCATGAACGTCACGGGGACGAGCGGCACCAGCATGTGCTTCCACTGCGTGAGCAGCCGCTTGTCCTCCTTGCGGGCGATCAGGTCGGCGCCCCACAGCACCAGGGCGAGCTTGCCGAACTCGCTCGGCTGGATCAGGAAGGAGCCGCCCAGCGAGATCCAGTTCTGGTTCCCGTTGATCGACACCCCTATCCCCGGCACCTGCACGAGGACCATCATGAAGACGGCCCCGGCGAGGATCGGATAGGCGAGCGCCCGGTGCAGCTTCACCGGCATCCGGGAGGCGGCGAACAGCAGCACCCCGCCGATCGTGGCGGCCAGCAACTGTTTGCGAAAGAAGAACGTCCCGGGCTTGGACAACTGAAGCGCGGTGATCTGAGAGGCCGAGTAGACCATCACCAGCCCGAGCACGGTGATCAGCAGCGACCCACCGAGGATGACGTAGTAGGCGGTCAGCGGCCGGTCCCAGGCCCGCTGGATCCGCCGCTGGAGGGCGCGTACAGGGTTGTCGCGGGGAGGCCGAGGGGCAGCAGGCCGCCGAACCCGAACGGCCCGCTGAACAGGCGGACGCCCAGTACGACTACTGGCGGCCATCAGCGCCTCCGAGAGTGGCGCGCAGCGCCCTCGAAGGGGCGCGGGGAACTGCGCGACCAGCCCCCACCGGCCCGCAGCAGACAAACCGCCGATGATTCCCGAGCCATATCCGACCTCACGCGTCCCTCCAAGGCCCCCGAAGACACCGTCCGCGGCCGAAGACCGACCGTCAGGTCTCCGCCCCGAGTTCGCGAACCGCCTGCGCGAACGCGTCACCGCGTTTGTTGTAGTTGGCGAACATGTCCATCGACGCACAGGCAGGCGCCAACAGCACCGTGTCCCCGGCACCGGCCAGGCCCCGCGCCGAGCGGACCGCCGCGAGCATCGCCCCAGTGTCGGTCCGGTCGAGGTCGACGACGGGTACCTCCGGCGCGTGTCGCGCGAGCGCTTCGCCGATGAGCGCCCGGTCGGCGCCGATCAGCACCACCCCGCGAAGTCGCTTCGCCGACTTGGCGACCAGCTCGTCGAAGGTCGCGCCCTTGGCGAGCCCGCCCGCGATCCACACGATCGACTCGTACGCCGCCAAGGAGGCCTCGGCCGCATGCGTGTTGGTCGCCTTGGAGTCGTCGACGTATGCGACCCCGTCCACGTCGGCCACGTGTGCGATGCGGTGCGCGTCCGGGGTGAAGGCCCGCAGCCCGTCCCGTACGGCCTTCGCGGGCACTCCATAGGCCCGTGCGAGGGCAGCCGCGGCAAGGGCGTTGGCGATGTTGTGCGGGGCCGGCGGATCGACGTCCCCGACCTCGGCCAGTTCCTGGGCGTTCTGCTGCCGGTTCTCGACGAAGGCGCGGTCGACCAGGATGCCCTCCACGACGCCGAGTTGGGACGGCCCGGGGGCACCGAGCGTGAACCCGATCGCCCGGCAGCCCTCCTCGACGTCCGCGCCGCGCACCAGGTCCTCGGTGGACGGTTTGTCGGTGGCATCCACGTTGTAGACACAGGCGACCCGATTGCCCTCGTAGATACGGCCCTTGTCGGCGGCGTACGCCTCCATGGAGCCGTGCCAGTCGAGGTGGTCGGGGGCGAGGTTGAGGACGGCGGCGGAGTGGACGCGCAGGGAGGGCGCCCAGTGGAGCTGGTAGCTCGACAACTCGACGGCCAGGACGTCGTACGTCTCCTCGCCGAGGACCACGTCGATGATCGGTGTGCCGATGTTGCCGACGGCGGCCGTACGCAGGCCCGCCGCGCGCAGGATCGAGGCGAGCATCTGGGTCGTGGTCGTCTTGCCGTTGGTGCCGGTGATCGCCAGCCAGGGGGCTGCGTCCGGGCCGCGCAGCCGCCAGGCGATCTCCACGTCACCCACGACGTCCACGCCCGCGGACGCCGCCGCCGCGAAGAGCGGTGAACTCGGCTTCCAGCCGGGCGAGGTGACGACCAGTTCGGTCCCCTCGGGCAGTGTCTCCGCGTCGCCGAGGCGGACCTCGATGCCGTCCAGGGCCGCCGCGCGTTCCCGGTGAGCCTCGGAGTCGCCGCCGTCCACGACGGTGACGACGGCGCCGAGAGCGGTCAGGGCGCGGGCGGCGCTGATGCCGCTCACGCCGAGTCCGGCGACGATGACACGCACGCCGTTCCAGTCGCTGCCCTGACCGGACGTCACTTGTCGGCCGCCCATCCCGCGTAGAAGATGCCCAGTCCGACGATCACGCAGATGCCCTGGATGATCCAGAAGCGGACCACGATGAGCACTTCGGACCAGCCCTTGAGCTCGAAGTGGTGCTGGAGTGGCGCCATCCGGAAGACCCGCTTGCCGGTGAGCTTGAAGGAGCCGACCTGGATGACCACCGACATGGTGATCAGCACGAACAGGCCGCCGAGGAGAGCGAGCAGCAGCTCCGTACGGGAGCAGATCGCGAGGCCGGCGAGCGCGCCGCCCAGGGCCAGTGAACCGGTGTCGCCCATGAAGATCTTGGCGGGCGACGTGTTCCACCACAGGAAGCCGAGACAGGCACCCATCAGCGCCGAGGAGACGACGGCGAGGTCCAGTGGATCTCGTACCTCGTAACAGGCGGACGGGTTGGTCAGGGTCGCCGCGTTGGCGCAGGACTCCTGGAACTGCCAGACGCCGATGAACGTGTACGCGCCGAAGACGAGGACGGAGGCGCCGGTGGCGAGGCCGTCCAGACCGTCCGTCAGGTTCACGCCGTTCGACATCGCGAGGATCATGAAGAGCGCCCAGACGACGAACAGCACCGGGCCGATCGACCAGCCGAAGTCCTGGACGAAGGAGAGCTTCGTCGAGGCCGGCGTGTTGCCGCGGTTGTCCGCGAACTGGAGCGAGAGCACCGCGAAGGCGATACCGCCGGTCAGCTGACCGGCCATCTTCGCCTTGGCCCGCAGACCGAGCGAGCGCCGCTTCACGATCTTGATGTAGTCGTCCAGGAAGCCGACGAGGCCCATGCCGCCCATCAGACCGAGCACGAGCAGCCCGGAGAAGGTCGGCGGCTTGCCGGTGATCAGCTTGGACAGGAAGTACGCGGCGATCGTCGCCAGGATGAAGGCGATACCGCCCATGGTCGGCGTACCGCGCTTGGCGTGGTGCTCGCGCGGGCCGTCGTCACGGATGTACTGGCCGTAGCCCTTCCGGGCCAGCAGCTTGATCAGCAGCGGGGTGCCGACCAGCGTCAGGAACATACCGATGACGCCCGAGAACAGGATCTGGTTCATCATCGGGCGGCGACCTCACCCTCGACGCCGCCGACGAGCAGCGCCTGCGCCACCCGTTCGAGCCCGACCGACCGGGACGCCTTCACGAGCACGACATCCCCTGGGCGCAGCTCGCTGCGCAACAGGTCGACAGCCGCCTGTGCGTCGGACACGTGCACCGACTCCTCACCCCACGAACCCTCGTTATATGCGCCCAGTTGGAGCCAGGACGCTTCCCTGCCCCCGACCGCGACGAGCTTGCCGACATTGAGCCGGACGGCGAGCCGTCCGACCGCGTCGTGCTCGGCGAGCGCCTCGTCCCCGAGCTCGGCCATCTTGCCGAGCACCGCCCACGTACGGCCCCCCCTTGCCCGTGAGGCTGTACCCATGGCGGCAAGCGCGCGCAAAGCCGCTCTCATGGACTCGGGGTTCGCGTTGTAGGCGTCGTTGACGATCGTCACGCCGTCCGGGCGCTCGGTGACCTCCATGCGCCAGCGGGAGAGGGAGCCCGCCTCGGAGAGCGCGGTGGCGATCTCGTCTGCGGACATGCCCAGCTCATGGGCGACGGCGGCCGCGGCGAGCGCGTTCGACACGTGATGCTCACCGTACAGGCGCATGGTCACGTCGCTTGCACCGGAGGGTGTGTGGAGCCTGAAGGCGGGCTGTCCCCTGTCCGTGAGTCGTACGTTCTCGGCGCGTACGTCCGCTTCGCCGGACTCTCCGAAGAAGATCACCTTCGCCTTTGTTCGAGCCGCCATGGCCCGTACGAGGGGATCGTCGGCGTTGAGGATCGCGGTGCCGCCGTCCGCCGCCGAGGGCAGTGCCTCGACGAGTTCGCCCTTCGCTTGTGCGATCTGCTCGCGGCCGCCGAACTCGCCGATGTGGGCGGTGCCGACGTTGATGACGAGGCCGATCCGCGGGGGCGTCAGATCCGTCAGGTAGCGGATGTGCCCGATGCCGCGGGCGCCCATCTCCAGGACCAGGAACCCGGTCTCCTCGGTGGCGCTCAGCGCGGTCAGCGGCAGCCCGATCTCGTTGTTGAACGAGCCCGGTGTGAAGACGGTCGGCGCCTTGTGCCGGAGCACCTGGGCGATCAGGTCCTTGGTGCTGGTCTTGCCCGCGGAGCCGGTGAGGGCCACGAGGGTCGCGCCGAGCTTCTGGACCACGTGCCGCGCGAGGGCGCCCAGCGCCCGCTGTACGTCGTCCACGACGATCGCGGGTACGCCGACCTGACGGGACGCCAGTACGGCGACGGCGCCCGCCTCGACGACCTGGGCGGCGAAGTCGTGGCCGTCGACGTGCTCGCCGGCGAAGGCGACGAAGAGGCTGCCGGGCTCCACCTCACGGGAGTCCCTGACGACCTGTCCGGTGACCTGGACCGACGGATCCGGTATGTCGTAAGTCTGCCCGCCGACGACTGCTGCGATCTCGGCGAGGGAGAGGGCGATCACAAGTTCATCCCTGGGTCTTCTGGATGGCTTCTCGAAGCACCTGGCGGTCGTCGAACGGACGGACCACCCCGGCGATGTCCTGGCCCTGCTCATGGCCCTTGCCCGCGACCAGCACGGTGTCCCCGGGCCGTGCGCGGGCCACGGCGGCGGCGATGGCCGCGCCCCGGTCCTCGAACACCTGGACCTCGCCGCGCTCGTGCGCCGGCACGGAGGCCGCGCCCTGGAGCATCGTCGCGAGGATCGCGAGGGGGTCCTCGGAGCGGGGGTTGTCGGAGGTCAGTACGGCGGTGTCGGCGAGCCGGGCCACGGCGGCGCCCATCGGCTCGCGCTTGGTCCTGTCCCGGTCGCCGCCGCAGCCGAGCACGACGTGCAACTCGCCCTCGGTGACCTTGCGGAGGGCCCGCAGCACCGATTCGACGGCGTCCGTCTTGTGCGCGTAGTCGACGACCGCGAGGTACGGCTGGCCCACGTCCACCCGCTCCAGGCGCCCCGGCACTCCGGGCACCGCGGCGATGCCGTCGGCGGCGGCCTGCGGGTCGAGCCCGGCCTCGGCGAGGGCGACGATCGCGGCGAGGGTGTTGGCGACGTTGAAGGTGCCCGCGAGCGGCGATCTGGCGCTGATCCGCTGGTCCTTGGGGCCGACCACGGTGAACGTCGAGTCCATCGGGCCGATCCGGACGTCGTCGGCGCGCCAGTCGGCGTCCGGGTGTCCCTCGGCGGAGAAGGTGACGACCGGTACGGCGGCCTCCCGGGCGAGCCGTCGGCCGTAGGCGTCGTCGAGGTTGACGACCCCGAGTTTGCTGCGTCGGGGAGTGAACAGCCCGGCCTTGGCCTGGAAGTAGTCCTCCATGTCGGAGTGGAACTCCATGTGTTCCGGGCTGAGGTTGTTGAACACGGCGATGTCGAAGACGCAGCCGTCGACCCGGCCGAGGACCAGGGCGTGGCTGGAGACCTCCATGGCGACCGCCTCGACCCCGCGTTCGCGCATCACCGCGAACAGGGCCTGGAGGTCGGTGGCCTCGGGCGTGGTGCGCTCGGACTTGATGCGCTCGTCGCCGATGCGGGTCTCGACCGTGCCGATCAGTCCGGTGGCCCGGTCCGTCTTCAGACCGCCCTCGACGAGGTACGCGGTGGTGGTCTTGCCGGAGGTGCCGGTGATGCCGATCTGGAGCAGGTCACGCCCCGGACGGCCGTAGATCGTGGCCGCCAGCTCGCCCATCCGCGCGCGCGGGTCGTCGGCCACCAGCACCGGGAGCCCGGTGGCGGCGGCACGCTCGGCGCCCGTCGGGTCGGTCAGCACGGCGGCGGCGCCGAGGCCGGCCGCCTGCGTGACGAAGTCGGCGCCGTGCAGCCGGGCCCCCGGGAGGGCGGCGTACAGGTCGCCGGGGCGGACGGCGCGCGAGTCATGGGTGATGCCCGTGACCGCGACGACTGCGTCCCCCGTGGTCGGGGGCTGTGGGGCACCCAGCTGTCCGGCCAGTTCCGCGAGGGGTGTGGCGGACACATGAACCGGCCTCGGCGGTCCCGGATATGTCACAGGAACGCCCTTCTGGGTGGATTGGTACTGATCGGCGTTTGGCACGGCGGTGAGCGTACCGGGCGCACCCCCGGACGAGCGAAGTGAGGGCGCGGCCGGGGCGTGCGCCGGGTCGCTGTGCCCCGGGTCGGGAGAGTCGGGAGAGATCGTGTTCACGAGCTGTTTCCTGGCTGGTTTCCGTGCTGATCAGGGTGTGAAGGTCACGGGGAGATTCGCGGCCTCGGCCCCGGTGGGCGGTACCTGAAGGGTCTTCAGGGCGAACTCCATGACCTCCTTGTAGATGGGGCCACAGATCTGGCCGCCGAAGTAACTGCCCTTGGTGGCGTTCTGGATGGCGCAGTAGACGGTGATGCGGGGGTTGTCGGCGGGCGCGAACCCGGCGAACGACGAGGTGTAGCCGTGGTAGCGGCCGGTGGCCGGATCCACGCGGTTGGCCGTACCCGTCTTGCCCGCCACGCGGTAGCCGGGAATGCGCGCCTTGGTGCCGGTGCCCTCCTCGTCGTCCACGACGGACTCCAGCATCCTGGCGAGGGTCTTCGCCGTCTTCTCGCTGACGACACGGGTCTTCTTGGGCTCGGCGGCGGGGGTGAACCGGCCGTCGGCGCCCTTGGTGCCCCGGATCAGGCTCGGCTCCACGCGGACGCCGCCATTGGCGATCGTCGAGTAGACGGAGGCCGCCTGGAGCGCGTTGAGGGAGAAGCCCTGGCCGAAAGGAATCGTGAACTGCTGCGAGGTCGACCACTCGCCGGGGGACGCGAGGATGCCCTTGGTCTCGCCGGGGAAGTCGATCCCGGTGTAGCCGCCGATGCCGAACTTGCGCAGATAGGAGTAGAGGACCTGGTTGGACTGCGCCTGGCTCTTGCCGAGCTGGCCGGTGGCCAGGATGGTGCCGATGTTGCTGGACTTGGCGAGCACGCCGTTGAGCGTGAGGTACCAGGTCGGGTGGTCGATGTCGTCCTTGAAGAGCCGGTCGCCCCGGTGCAGCCGGTTGGGTACGACGACATGCGTCGCGGGCGTGGCGACGTTCTCCTCGAGTACGGCGGCCATCGACATGACCTTGGCGGTGGAACCGGGCTCGTAGGCGTCCTGGAGAGCCGCGTTGCCGAGCGCGTCCGGGTTCGCCTTCGTCAGGTCATTGGGGTCGAAGCCGGGCGAGTTGGCCATGGCCAGGATCTGTCCGGTCCGGGTGTCCTGCACTATCACGTACCCGCGGTCCGCCTTCGACTCCTTCACCTGCTCGGTGATGGCGTTCTGCGCGGCCCACTGGATGTCGCGGTCGATGGTCAGCTCGACATCGGTACCGGGCACGGCGGGCGTCTCGGTGGAATCGGCGGTGGGCACCTGCCGTCCCCCTGACTGCGCGTACCGGATCTTGCCGTCCTGCCCGGCCAGTTCGCCGTTCAGCTGCTGTTCGAGGCCGCCGCCGCCCTTGCCGTCGGCGCTGACCCAGCCCAGCAGTCCGGCGGCGAGCCCGCCGTTCGGATAGACGCGCTTGCTCGCGGGCACGGCCAGCACACCGGCGAGGACGTTCACGGTGTCCGGATCGGTTCCGGACTTGGCCGCCAGGGTCGACTTCAGATCCTTGATCTGCGTCCACACCTGGGGGGTCTGGCGGTGCGCGAGGAGCATGTAGCGGGTGTTCGGCGTCTTCAGCTTCTTCGCGACGGCGTCCGCGTCCTGCCCGAGGATCGGCGCGAGAAGGGCGGCGGCCTGCTCGGGGGCGTCGGCCAGTTTCGTGCTCTTCGGCGTGAACATCATCGGGTCGGCGGTGATGTCGTACGCGTCCACGCTGGTCGCCAGTTCGACGCCGTTGCGGTCGGTGATCTCGCCGCGCTCGGCGGCCAGGGTGCGGCCGACGTACCGGTTCTGCTCGGCCTTGGCGGCGTACTCGCTCGCGTCGACGGCCTGCACCTGGAGCAGCCGTACGACGAAGGCGATCAGCACCAGGGCCAGCGCGAGGCTGACCATGCGCAGCCGGGGCCGGGGGCTGCCGAGCCGGATGACCTTGGGCCCGCCCGGGCGAGGGGCGGCGGGGCGGCGGGCGGGGCGGGCGCCGGGGCCCGGCCGGCGGGCGACGCCGGGGCGGGCGGACCTGGCCGGTGCGGGCACACGGCGGCGCGGCGGTTCCCTGTCGGACACTTCCGTCACCTGCCGGGGGTCGTGGAGGGGAGGGTGGGGGTGGCTACGGGTACCTGCGCGGGGGACGCCGACACGGAGGGGGTCGGCGTGGGCGTAGGCGTAGGCGTCAGAGTGGCGCTCGGCGTGGGCGTCGGCGTAGGGCTGGGCACCGGCTCGGGCACGATCGCCTCGGGCGGGATCACCTCGGGGATGCGCAGTGCCGCCTGTTCCGCCGGCCCCGGGACGCCCTTGACGGTGCCGTCGGGGTTCAGGAAGGCCGGGTCGCCGCCGGGCACCATGCCGAGTTCCCTGGCCCGGCGCTGGAGGGCGTCGGGCGCGGCGTAGGCGTCCACGTCGCGCTGGAGGGCCTGTTCCTCGTCGGTGAGGCTCTTGGTGTCCTTCTGGAGGTCGTCGAGGCGGAACCCGCCTTCGCTGAGCGCGGAGTTCAGCACCAGGAGCCCGATGAGACCCCCGCCCAGCAGAAAGACGACGAGCAGGACGAAGGGGGTACGGGCGGCCTGCCCCGGCCCCGCGGGGAAGAGCCGCGCGAGCCGGGCCGCCCGGCCCTTCAGCTCGGGATTCCTACTCACTCGTCCCTCCCCGGGAAGACACAGCGCTCACCCGTCGTCCCCTCCGTACGCCTCACTCGGCGTCCTCCCTGATGCGTTGGGCCCCGCGCAGTCGCGCCGGGGCGGCTCGCCGGTTCTCGGCGACCTCTTCCTCGGTGGGAAGTTCGGCACCACGGGTGAGCAGCTTGAGCCGCGGCTGGTAGCGCTCGGGCACGACGGGCAGTCCGGGGGGCGCGGTGTTGGCGGCACCGGCCGCGAACACCTGCTTGACCAGCCGGTCTTCGAGCGAGTGGTACGACAGGACGGCGATCCGTCCGCCGACGGCGAGCGCCTTCACCGCGGCCGGGATCGCCCGTTCCAGGACGGTCAGTTCACCGTTGACCTCGATGCGCAGCGCCTGGAAGGTCCGCTTGGCGGGGTTGCCGCCGGTGCGCTTGGCGGCCTGCGGCAGCGAGTCGCGGATCAGTTCGACCAGCCGGGCGCTGTTGCTGAACGGCTCCTTGTCGCGCTCGCGCACGACCGCGGAGACGATCCGCTTGGCCTGCTTCTCCTCGCCGTACGCCCTGAGGATCCGGACGAGTTCACCGGCGGGGTAGGTGTTGAGGACCTCGGCGGCGCTGATCCCGGTCGTCTGGTCCATGCGCATGTCGAGCGGTGCGTCCTGGGCGTAGGCGAACCCCCGGTCGGCCTCGTCGAGTTGCATGGAGGAGACCCCGAGGTCGAAGAGGATCCCGTCGACCTTCGGCAGGTCCAGCCGGTCGAGTACGTCGGGCAGTTCGTCGTAGACCGCGTGCACCAGCTCGGCCCGCTCGCCGAAGGGGGCGAGCCGCTCGCCGGAGAGGCGCAGTGCCTCCTTGTCGCGGTCGAGGGCGACCAGCCTGGCCTCGGGGAAACGGTCGAGCAGTGCCTCGCTGTGGCCGCCGAGGCCGAGGGTGCAGTCGACGACGACCGCTCCGGGCCGCTCCAGTGCGGGGGCCAACAGGTCCAGGCACCGCTGGAGCATCACCGGAACGTGTCGACTCTGGCTCAAGGGGCCCTCTCAGGTCCGGCACGGCCAGCCATACGTACGCGCCGCGCACGCGGGAAATCAAACTTCGCGTCACTTTAGTCCACGGTGACTGCCGGTCAATCAACCGGCCCTGCGCGTCGCGGCACCCCGCACACCGAAGCCGTAAATCGCCAGCAATCACCCATACGGGTACACTCGCACCACGCGTGTGGGTTACCTCACAACAACACTCATTGATGTTCTTTGTCCCCTCTCACAGCGGGCCCGGAAGGGCCGTGACCAGTACCGTCATGGTTATGACGACTTCTGCATCAGTTCCCACCGGACCCGAAGGCGCCATATCCACCGAGGACGCCGTCATCGACCGTCTCGTCGAGGCCAACGAGCGCTATGCCGCCGCCTTCACCGACCCGGGGATGGACGCCCGTCCGGTGCTCCGGGTGGCGGTCGTGGCCTGTATGGACGCCCGTCTCGACCTGCACGACGCGCTCGGTCTGGCGCTGGGTGACTGCCACACCATCCGCAACGCGGGCGGTGCGGTGACCGACGACGTGATCCGCTCCCTGACCATCAGCCAGCGGGCGCTCGGCACCCGCAGCGTCATCCTCATCCACCACACCGGCTGCGGCCTGGAGTCCCTCACCGAGGAGTTCCGGCACGAGCTGGAGGTCGAGGTCGGACAGCGTCCGGCGTGGGCGGTGGAGGCCTTCCGGGACGTCGACCAGGACGTACGCCAGTCGATGCAGCGCGTGCGCACCAACCCGTTCCTGCTGCACACCGACGACGTCCGCGGCTTCGTCTTCGACGTGAAGTCCGGCCTGCTGCGTGAGATCGACCCCGCGTAACCGAACCGGAACGCGCATCCTTACGTATGTCTCTACGAAATTTACCCTGCACTTCAGGGCCGAAAAGGCCGGAAAACCAGACATAGCCCTGCCAGTTATCCACAGGCGAGTGACACGAACCGGTAACGGCAACAAGAATGCGGGTGTGGCGTCACGCGGAACTTCTCCCGCGTGCCGTCCGTGTTTCGGGGTGGGCCGGTCCGCATCGCAGCGCGTCGGCCCGGAGAAAGAACGGGCCTAGGAGGGCCGTGTGACGACCTATGACGATCGAGCGAGCCTCACTGATCTGACCGCCACTGTGGAGCGAGTCCGCAGTTCGGTGGAGGGAGTGATCGAGGGCAAGCCTGAGGTCGTACGGCTTTCGCTGACCGTGCTGCTCGCCGAGGGGCATCTTCTGATCGAAGATGTGCCCGGCGTCGGCAAGACCATGCTGGCGAAGACGCTGGCCAAGTCCATCGACTGTTCCGTGCGGCGCATTCAGTTCACGCCGGACCTGCTGCCCTCGGACATCACGGGTGTGTCCATCTGGGACCAGCAGCGCCGCGACTTCGAGTTCAAACCGGGGGCGATCTTCGCGCAGATCGTGATCGGCGACGAGATCAACCGTGCCTCGCCGAAGACCCAGTCCGCGCTGCTTGAGTCCATGGAGGAACGCCAGGTCACCATCGACGGGACGACCTACGAACTGCCCAGCCCCTTCATGGTGGTGGCCACCCAGAACCCGGTCGAGATGGAGGGCACCTACCCGCTCCCCGAGGCACAGCGCGACCGCTTCATGGCCCGCGTCTCCATCGGCTACCCGAGCCCGGAGGCCGAACTGCAGATGCTGGACGTGCACGGCGGTGTCTCACCGCTGGACGACCTCCAGCCGGTGGCCCACGCGCACGACATCGTCAAGCTGGTCGAGGCCGTCCGCAACGTCCACGTCGCGGACTCGGTCCGGCGGTACGCCGTGGACCTGGTCGGCGCCACGCGCAACCACCCCGACCTCAGACTCGGCGCCTCGCCGCGCGCGACGCTGCATCTGCTGCGCGCAGCGAAGGCGTCCGCCGCCCTGAGCGGCCGGGAGTACGCGCTGCCGGACGACGTCCAGGCCCTCGCCGTGGCCGTCCTGGCCCACCGCCTGCTGCCCACCGCCCAGGCCCAGCTGAACCGCCGGACGTCCGAACAGGTCGTCCAGGAGATCCTCCAGCGCACCGCGGTGCCCGCGGCGCCCCAGCAGCAGAGCGGCTTCGGCATGGGCCGCTCGGCGCCCGACTTCGGGCAGCAGCCGCCCCGGAGGCTTGGATGAGCGCAGGCGCGCCGGGGCACCCGGAGGACGACCAGGGCGAGAAGGGCGGGGTGCGTACGGCGCTGGCCGGTCTCACCACCCGCGGGCGCTCCTTCCTGGCCGCCGGGGTCGCCGCCGCCATCTGCGCGTACGTCCTGGGGCAGAGCGATCTGCTCCGGGTGGGGCTGCTGCTCTCCGTACTCCCGCTGGTCTGCGCGACCGTCCTGTACCGCACGCGCTACCGGGTGGCGGGCAGCCGCAGGCTCTCCCCCGCGCGCGTGCCCGCCGCGGAGGAGGCCCGGGTCCATCTCCGCATGGACAACGTCTCGCGGCTGCCCACGGGCCTGCTGATGCTCCAGGACCGGGTGCCGTACGTGCTCGGTCCGCGCCCCCGCTTCGTCTTGGACCGGGTGGAGGCGGGCGGACGCCGCGAGGTGTCCTACCGTGTCCGCTCCGACCTGCGCGGCCGCTATCCGCTGGGCCCGCTCCAGCTGCGGCTGACCGACCCGTTCGGCATGTGCGAGCTGACCCGCTCCTTCTCGACGTACGACACCCTGACGGTCATCCCGCGCGTGGAGGCCCTGCCGCCGGTGCGGCTGACCGGCGAGGCCAAGGGGTACGGCGAGGGACGGCAGCGCTCGCTGGCGCTGGCCGGCGAGGACGACGTGATCCCGCGCGGGTACCGCTACGGCGACGACCTGCGTCGTGTGCACTGGCGCTCCACGGCCCGCTACGGCGAGCTGATGGTGCGCCGCGAGGAGCAGCCGCAGCGTGCCCGCTGCACGGTGCTCCTCGACACCCGGGGCATCGCCTATCTGGGCGCGGGCCCGGACTCGGCCTTCGAGTGGGCGGTCTCGGGCGCCGCGTCCGTCCTGGTCCACATGCTCGAACGGGGCTTTTCCGTACGGCTGTTGACGGACACGGGCAACTCCGTGCCCGGCGAGGGCGGCGAGGGTTTCGCGGGCGCCAGCCAGGAGTCGGCGGACGCGGCCGGGCTGATGATGGACACGCTCGCGGTGATCGACCACTCGGACGGCATGGACATCTCCCGCGCGTACGACGTGCTGCGCGGCGGCGGCGAGGGGCTGCTGATGGCGTTCTTCGGCGACCTCGACGAGGAGCAGGCCCAGGTGGCCGCGAAGATGCGCCAGCGCAGCGGCGGAGCGGTCGCCTTCGTGCTGGACAGTGAGACCTGGGTGCGCGAAGCCAACGATGTGCCGGGTCCTGAGGACCCGGGCGAGGAGTCGCTGCGGATGCTGCGCGAGGCGGGCTGGACGGCGGTGCGGGTGCCACGAGGGGCCGCGATGAGCGACGTGTGGCGCCAGGCGGACCGGGTGCGTTCCGGTCTCGGCGCCGTCAGCGGCGGGGAGGGACGGTCATGAGCGGGCGCGCACGACTGGCGCTGTGCGCCTGGGTGGCGACGATGCTGGCGGCGTGTGCCCTGCTGCCGCTGGTCGAGAACGTGAGCTGGCTGCTTCAGGTGGCCTTCCTGCTGGGCGTGCAGACGGTCGTCGGCGCGGGGGCCCGGCGGGTGCCGCTGGCCTGGCCGCTGACGGTGGCGGCGCAGCTTCTGGTCACGCTCGTCCTGATGACCCTGCTCTTCGTCCGGGAGCAGGCGTTCTTCGGCCTGATCCCCGGCCCCGACGCCTTCCAGCAGTTCGGCACGCTGCTCCAGACGGGCACGGAGGACGTCGGGCGGTACGCCATTCCGGCGCCGCTGTCCGACGGCATACGCCTGATGCTGGTCGGCGGTGTCCTGCTGATCGGGCTCGCGGTGGACACCCTCGCGGTGACGTTCCGGGCCGCGGCTCCGGCCGGGCTGCCGCTGCTCGCGCTGTACTCGGTCGCGGCCGGACTGTCCGACGGTGGCGGTGCCTGGCTGTGGTTCCTGCTGGCGGCGGCGGGCTATCTGATGCTGCTGCTGGCCGAGGGCCGGGACCGGCTGTCCCAGTGGGGCCGGGTCTTCGGCGGCGCGCCGCGCGCCCCGGGCGAGCAGTCGTCCGGCGGTGCGATCGCGCCCGTACGCACGGGACGGCGGATCGGCGCGGTCGCGCTGGGCGTCGCCCTGGTGGTGCCGCTGGCGCTGCCCTCGCTCGACGGCGGGCTGCTGGACGCCACCGGGACCGGTGTGGGCTCGGGCAGCGGGGACGGCGGCACGATCTCCGCCGTGAACCCGCTGGTGTCGCTGCGGGACAGCCTGAACGTGGACGAGGACCGCCAGGTCATGTCGGTGCGCAACAGCACCGAGGACACCCAGGACCTGTATCTGCGGATCGTCTCGCTCGACTCCTTCGACGGCACCGCGTGGAAGCCGTCCCAGCGGCACATCCAGGATGTGCCGGACAAGTTCCCGACTCCGCTCGGCCTCAGCGCGGACGTGCGGCGCACCGAGATCACGACCACCATCTCGGCGGCGGACTGGTACGCCCAGGACTGGCTGCCGATGCCGTATCCGGCGACCGGGGTGAAGATCGACGGCAGCTGGCGCTTCGAGCCGGTGGGCCGCACCCTCGTCGGTGACCACGGCCAGAACACGCGCGGTGTGCGGTACACGGTGACGAGCCTGGACGTGCAGCCGACCGCGGAGCAGCTCGCCGAGGCTCCGGAGCCGGACCCGGCGCTGGTGCGTGAGTTCACACAGGTCCCGGAGTCGCTGCCGGCGATCGTGGCGCGCACCGCGCGCGAGGTCACCGCTGGTTCGACCAACGCCTACGAGCAGGCGGTCAAGCTCCAGGACTGGTTCTCGGTGAGCGGCGGCTTCCGGTACGACACCCAGGTGCAGGTCGGCAGCGGCTCCAACGCGATCGCGCGGTTCCTGCGGGACAAGGAGGGCTTCTGCGTCCACTTCTCCTTCGCGATGGCGTCGATGGCCCGCACGCTGGGCATTCCGGCCCGGGTCGCGGTGGGCTTCGCGCCGGGTACGCCGGAGCCCGACGGCACGGTGTCGGTGGGGCTGCGCGACGCGCACGCCTGGCCGGAGCTGTACTTCGAGGGTGTCGGCTGGACCCGTTTCGAGCCGACCCCGACCCGTGGTTCGGTGCCCGAGTACACGCAGTCCCAGGCGCCGGGCAGCACCATCCCGGACCCGGACGTGCCCTCCCAGAACGCCTCCGTGGCGCCCTCCGACTCCGCCTCGGCGAGCGAGACGTGCACGGCGGCGCAGCGGCGGCTGGACGGCGGGTGCGCGAGCGAGTCCGCGGCGGTGGCGCTGAGCCAGGGCGACGACGGTGGCTGGTGGTCGGCCGCTCTGGGCTGGACGCTGGGTGCGCTGGCCCTGGTGGGTCTTCTGCTGTTGCCGATGCTGTGGCGGCTGCGGATCCGGGCCGTACGGCTCGGGGCGCACGGCCGCAGTGAGGCCGACGCGGCGGTCCACGCCCTGTCGGCCTGGCAGGAACTGACGGACACGGCCTGGGACTTCGGCATCAGTCCGGAGGAGTCGCAGACGCCTCGCAAGGCGGCTGCCCGGATCGTGCGTCTCGGCCATCTCGATCCGCCGGCGGCGGACGCGGTGCACCGGGTCGCGGATGCCGTGGAGCAGGTCCTGTACGCGCCGGTTCCACGCCCGACGGCGGGGCTCGCGGAGGATGTGCGCCGGGTGACCGAGGCCCTGCGCACCACGGTGGGCCGGGGCACACAGTTGCGTGCGATGTTCGCCCCGCGTTCGACCGTACGAGTGGTGTGGGCTCTGTCGGCGCGGCTGGCGGCGCTCGGTGAGCGCGCGTCGGCGGCCAGGCCGAACCTGCGCAAGCCGTGGGGTCAGCACAGCTGACAGCCCGGAGGCCGGAATGGCCGGTGGCCCGAAACCCCTGGGGGTTTCGGGCCACCGGCCATTCACGTCTCGATGCCGGGTTCAGCACCCCTGAGGGCTACTGGCCACCCTGCTGTTCGTCACGGCGCCGCTGCCAGCGCTCTTCGATGCGGTCCATCATGGAGCGCCGCTGCCGACCCTGACGGCGAGCGTGCGGGGCTCCGGGGGCGGCGGCACCCGCGGCGGGCTGTTCACCCGGCTTGGGGGCCTTGCGCCAACCTGTCACGGCCAGGACCGCACAGCCCAGCATGACGAGGAACCCCACCACGCTGACCCAAATCTGCTGTGCGACCATTCCGGCCATGAGGAGCGCGATACCCACGAGGAATCCAGCGACCGCCTGATACACCCGTCGCCGGGTGTACGTGCGCAGCCCGCTTCCCTCAAGCGCTGTCGCGAACTTGGGGTCTTCGGCGTACAGCGCTCGCTCCATCTGCTCAAGCATTCGCTGCTCGTGCTCCGAGAGCGGCACGGAGTCCTCCTCATCGTGCAGTCGCCGGGGCGACCGGGGGTCCCCTTCAGGATAGGCAGGGAATCGCCCCCGTGAAACCCGCCCCTCTACGCCAATTGGCAACCGGAATCCGCCATGGCCGTCCCGGTTCGCTGAAGCGTTCATTCCCCAGCAACCGGCCCGTCATGCCGAGCGGTCTCCCTCGATCATACGGCTCCGGGCGCCCGATCGGGGGGCCTGTGGCGTACTCCATGTGCGGCCGAGCCCCTGATCAGCGGTCCGCCGCCGCAGGGGGCTCAGACCTCGGCGGCACCCGGCGTCTCGCCGAGCACGTGAAGCTGCGTGGCCACGGAGTGGAACGCGGCCTGCTCGGCCACCGCGGCCTCCAGTTTCAGCAGGGCGTCCAGGGCTCCCGGCTCGGTGTCCACGAGGACACCGGGCACCAGGTCGGCGAAGATCCGCACACCGTGCACGGCGCCCACGCTCAGGCCCGCGCCCTCGACGAGCGACGTGAGCTGTTCGGTGGTGAAACGGTGGGGTACGGGGTCACCCTCGCCCCAGCGGCCGTTCGGGTCGTCGAGCGCCCGCATGGCCTCCTTGAAGTGCCCGGCGAGGGCCCGCGCGAGCACGGCGCCGCCGAGGCCGGCGGCGAGCAGGCTGAGGACGCCCTCGGGGCGCAGGGCGGCCACCACGTTGCGGACGCCCTCGGCGGGGTCGTCCACGTACTCCAGGACGCCGTGGCAGAGCACCGCGTCGTAGCCGCCGCGCTCGACCACGTCGAAGAGACCGTGGGCGTCGCCCTGGACGCCCCGGACGCGGTCGGCGACGCCGGCCTCGGCGGCCCGGCGCTCCAGTGCGAAGAGCGCGTTGGGGCTGGGGTCGACGACGGTGACACGGTGGCCGAGGCGGGCGACGGGCACCGCGAAGTTGCCGCTGCCGCCTCCGGTGTCGAGGACGTCCAGCGACTCGCGCCCCGTGGTTTTGACCTGCCGCTCCAGGGCGTCCTGAAGGACATCCCAGACCACGGCTGTACGGAGAGAAGCGCGGGGGCGCATCGGGTCCGACACGGCAGTTGACTCCTCGACGCGGCACCGCCACTTGTGCGGCGGAGCGAAACGGGGCGCCTTCCCGGCCCCGGTGGGCTGCGGAAAGGCTGCGACTTCCCCACCCTATTGCCTCCGGTGACATACCCGGTCATCCGTCTCAGCCCGCGTCCGGGACGTCCCGGTCCTCGTCCTGTCGGCGGCCCGGCTCCGGGGGCGTTTCCGGGTCCTGGCGGGGCTGTGGAAGCACCGGCTGGAGGACGAGCATCCGCTCGACGAGGCGCAGGAACATCGCCACGTCGCGTATCAGGTCGTCGGCGTCGCGGTTGCTGGCCGCGCCCTGGATGCCCGCCTCGGCGCGGGCCCGGCGGCGGGCGCCGGAGGCGAACAGCACGCTCCACTCGGCGAGTTCGGGGGCTATCTCGGGGAGCACCTCCCAGGCGCTGCGGATGCGTGCGCGGCGCCTGGAGGTGGGTTCGGAGCGGCCCCGGGCGGCGAGCACCGCGGCGGCGGTGCGCAGGGCGGCGAGGTGGGCGGTGGCGTACCGCTCGTTCGCGGTCTCCAGGGCGGCGGCCTCGTCGAGTCCGGCGCGGGCCTGGGCGAGCAGGTCGAGGGCGGCGGGCGGGGCCGTGGCCCGGCGGAGCACGGGGTGCACGTCGCCCGCCGGTCCGGTCAGTGAGGGGGCAGGGCCGGGGGCGCGGCGCCGACGGGCGGCGGCTGCGTTCGAGCTGGCCATGACGAACCTCCTGTCGTCTGTGTGACGGCCCGTCCCGACGGGAGGTGCCGTATGTGCCCATCGTGAGGTATGCCACTGACAATCCGTTCTGACCTGGTCTTTTGCTTCGATCGAAGGTTCGAGTTAGTTTTTGCACTGACCAGTCAGTGCAAAAATATCGGCGCAGAGAATTTGGGGGAGCTGTGGACGGTCCGCACGGGCTCGGGGTGACCGCCCGGGGCCTCGGGCTCAAGGGGCCTCGCGGCTGGGCGTTCCGTGAGGTGTCCTTCGACGCGGAGCCCGGCTCGCTGATCGCGGTGGAGGGGCCGTCCGGATCCGGGCGCACCTGCCTGCTGCTCGCGCTCACGGGCCGGATGAGGGCCACCGAGGGGTCGGCCACGATCGGCGAGTGGAGCCTGCCCAAGCAGTTGGCGGCGGTACGTCGTGCCGGCGCGCTCGCGCACGTCCCCGGTGTCACCGACCTGGACCCCGCCCTGACCGTCGGGGAGCACCTGCGGGAACGGGCGCTGCTGGAGCGCCGGTTCGGCGGTTCCCTGCGGGGGCTGCTGCGGCCACGGGCGGAACGGGCGGGCGAGACGAGGCTGCGCGTGGACACCGCGCTGACGGCCGCCGGTCTCGACCTCGCGGCCCTGCCCAGGGGCTCCCGGACCGCCGTACGCGATCTGGAGCGGCTGGAGGCGCTGCGGCTGTCCGTGGCGCTGGCGCTGGTCGGCGGGCCTCGGCTGCTGGGGGTGGACGACAGCGACCTGAAACTGTCGGACGCCGAACGGGCCGAGGTGTGGGCGCTGTTGCGGTCCCTCGCCGAGGCCGGGACGACCGTCGTGGCGGTGTGCAGCGAGGCTCCCGAAGGGGCGGTCGTCGTGTCGACGGCGCCCCAGGGGAAACCGACGGAGACTCACGAGAAGGAGACGGTGGATGCGCTCCCCGCGACTGGCCGCGCTTGAGCTGAGGCGTTTCGGCCGGGGCAGGCTCCCGCGCGCGGCCCTGGCCTCGCTCCTGCTGCTGCCGCTGCTGTACGGCGCCCTGTACCTGTGGTCCTTCTGGGACCCCTACGGCAGGCTCGACCGGATCCCCGTGGCGCTCGTGAACGACGACAAGGGGGCGAGCGTCGCCGGGAAGAAGCTCGCCGCCGGTGCCGACATCGTCAAGGGGCTGCGCGACAGTGACACCTTCGAGTGGCACGAGGTGAGCGCGGCGGAGGCCCGGGAGGGCGTCGAGGACGGCACGTACTACCTGTCGCTGACCATGCCGGCCGACTTCAGCGCGCGGATCGCGTCCAGTTCGGGCGACTCCCCGGAGACGGGCGCGCTCCAGGTGCGGACGAACGACGCCAACAACTACATCGTCGGGCAGATCTCCCGGACGGTGTTCGGCGAGGTGCGCACGGCCGCCTCCACGAAGGCGTCGCGATCGTTCCTGGACAAGATCTTCGTCTCGTTCTCCGACATCCACGGGGAGACCGTGAAGGCCGCCGAGGGCGCCGACACGCTCACGGGTGGCATCGACAAGGCCGAGCAGGGGTCCAAGGACCTCGCCGACGGGCTGAAGGACGCCGAGACGGGCAGCGGCAAGCTGGTCACCGGGCTGAAGAAGCTCGACACGGGCGCGGGCGATCTGGCGGACGGTTCACGGCAGGTCGCGGCGGGCACGCGGACGCTCGCCGACAGGGTCCACGGGGTCACGGACCGGCTGGGGCCCTTCCTCAGGGACAACGAGAAGACCATTGGGGACACCGCTCGGCTGGTCGCCGACTCGGCCGGTACGGTCCGGCGCAACCTCGGCACCCTGGTGAAGGCCGCCCCGGCCGCCGCCGAGGGCGCCCACGCGGCCTCCGACACCCTGGACGGGGTCTACAGGGCGCGCTGCGAGACCGCGGTGCTGCCCGATGCCGCGTGTGCCGACCTGAAGAAGGCCCGGCAGGCCGCGGCGGACGTGGCGACGGTCGCCGACGACGTCGACACGCTGATCGCCGACCAGAACGGCGATCTGGACAAACTTGACCAGCACCTCGCCACCCTCCAGAAGCAGGCCCAGGCGCTCGCCGACCGCGCCCCGCGTCTCTCCGAGGACCTCGACGACGCCGTCCGCAAGGTCGACGAGCTGAACGAAGGGGCCGCACAGGTCGCCGCGGGGGCGAAGAAGCTGCACACCGGGCTCTCCACCGCCAAGACCGGCGCGGTCGCCCTGGACACGGGCGTCGGCGACCTCAAGGCAGGCGCGGACACGCTCTCCGGAGGCATGTTCAAGCTCGTCGACGGCTCCGGGAAGCTCGCCGGCGGACTGCACGACGGCGCCGCGCAGATCCCCGACTACGACCGCCAGGACCGCGACGCGCGCACCGAGGTGATGTCCGACCCGGTCCGACTCGCCTCCCAGGACCTGCACAAGGCGCCCAACTACGGCACCGGGTTCGCCCCGTACTTCATCCCGCTGTCCTTGTGGGTCGGCGCGATGGTCGCCTACATGCTGATCCCGCCGCTCAACCGGCGGGCGCTCGCCACGGGTGCCTCGGCCTGGCGGATCACGCTGGCGGGCTGGCTGCCGGTGGCCGCCCTGGGCGTGCTCCAGACGGTGGCCCTGATGTCCGTACTGCACTGGGCGATCGGTCTGGAGATGGTGCGGGCGGCCGGGACGGTGGGCTTCCTGTTCCTGGTCACGGCGTGTTTCGCGGCGATCGTCCAGTGGCTGAACGCGCGCTTCGGGGCGGCGGGCCGGATTCTCGTACTCGCCTTCCTGATGCTCCAGTTGACGTCCGCGGGCGGCACCTATCCCGTGCAGACAAGCCCCGACTTCTTCAACGCGATCCATCCCTTCATGCCGATGAGCTACGTCGTCGAGGCCCTGCGCAGGCTCATCACGGGCGGTGGGCTCGGCCCGGTGTGGCAGGCGTGTGCGGTGCTGGCCGCGTTCACGGCGGGCGCCCTGGCGCTGACCGCGGTGTCGGCCCGGCGCAGGCAGGTGTGGACCCTGGACCGGCTGCACCCGGAGCTGAGCCTGTGACAACTCGTCAGCACCTGGCCGATGTTCCTGTGAGAATCAGGTCCATGGAACGCAGCAGCACCCCGTCGGGCGGCAGTACACGCCGCGAGGCCACCCGGCAGAAGCTCTACGAGGCCGCCGTCACGCTCATCGCCGAACAGGGCTTCTCCGCCACCACGGTGGACGAGATCGCCGAGCGGGCCGGGGTCGCCAAGGGCACGGTCTACTACAACTTCGCTAGCAAGTCCGTCCTCTTCGAGGAGTTGCTGCGGCACGGCGTGGAACTCCTCACCGCCTCCCTGCGGGAGGCAGCGGAGCAGACCGAACGGGACGGCGGCACCAAGGTCGACGCCCTGGACGCGATGATCCGGGCCGGGCTCGAATTCATCAGCCGCTACCCGGCCTTCACCCAGCTCTACGTGGCCGAGCTGTGGCGCACCAACCGGAGCTGGCAGTCGACCCTGATGGTGGTCAGACAGCAGGCGGTGGCGGTCGTCGAGGGCGTCCTGCGCGAGGGGGTGGCGGGCGGCGAGCTGAGCGACGAGATCGACGTCCCGCTGACCGCGGCGGCCCTGGTCGGCATGGTCCTGGTCGCCGCCCTGGACTGGCAGTCCTTCCAGCCGGAACGCTCCCTGGACGACGTCCACTCGGCACTGTCCCGGCTGCTCCAGGGGCGGGTGGGCGGCAACCGCTGAGCGAGCGGGTCGGGCACATCGGGTCTGGGCGCACAGGAAAGCGCCGGTCCGATGTGGCCGCGTCCCCCGCGGGCCACCTCGAACCGGCGCTTCCTTCCTGCTCCCCCGTTTTCCCCGTTCCCCCGTTTTCCCCCGTTGGCCCCCGTGCGGTCGCTTCCCCGGGTCCCCCGGTGTCTCGCTCCCGCCGACGGATCGGCGGAAGGAGCGGTCCAGGGCGTCGGCACCGTTCCGCCGCCCCGTGTCGGCGGTACCGGAGCCGTGCCCCTTTCCGTGTCTCCACTCTCTCGTTCCCGCAGGTCGCGGCCCATCCGTGCGCGTACTCATCTCTTCCCCTAGGTACGTGTACTCAGCACTGCGCACTCATCCCCAGGACGCGCCGTTGCCGAGTGGTTACGATCGCGGGCGTGTCCGTACTCCCATTGGTCTTCACGAGTGGCTGGGCCAGCGGTGTCAACGCGTACGCGGTGGTGCTGCTCCTCGGTTTCTTCGGCGCGACCGGGCTGACGGACGAGGTGCCCGAGTCGCTGCAACGGCCCGAGGTGCTCGTCGCGGCGGGCGTGCTGTTCCTGTGCGAGGCGGTCGCCGACAAGATCCCGTACGTCGACTCGATGTGGGACGCGGCGCACACCGTGATCCGACCGGTCTCCGGGGCCGTCGTCGGGGCGCTGCTGGCCGGGCAGAGCGGTTCGCTGTCCGATCTGGCGGCGGGCGCGATCGGCGGTTCGACGGCGCTGGCCAGTCACGCGGTCAAGGCCGGGACGCGGATGGCGGTCAACACCTCGCCGGAGCCCTTCAGCAACGTGATCGTGAGCTTCGCCGAGGATCTCGGGGTCGGCGGCATCGTGACGTTCGCGATGTTCCACCCGGAGGCGGCGGCGGTCATCGCGGGCACACTGCTGCTCGCCGGGCTGGTCGTGCTGTTCTTCCTCGTCTCCCGGATCAGACGGTTCCTGCGGCGCCGGGCCCAGCGGCGCGAGGAGAGACGGCTTGTCAGTGGGGGCGGATAAAGTCCCTGGCATGGCACAAGTTGCGGTGATCGGCGCCGGCATGGGCGCGATGGCGGCCGCTGCCCGGCTGGCCGTCGCGGGTCACAGGGTGGCGGTGTACGAGCGTGGGGAGAAGTACGGCGGAGCGGTGCGCCGCGTCGAGCGCGACGGCTTCTCGTTCGACACGGGTCCGGGGCTGTTCACCCTGCCCGCGGTCTACCGCGACCTGTTCGTCAAGACCGGCAAGCAACCCCTGGAGGACTGCGTCGAGCTGGTCCAGGTCGACCCATCCGCGCGGCACGTCTTCCCGGACGGTACGGCGGTCTCCGTGCCGAACGCGTCCCGCGCGGGCGTCGTCCAGGCCCTGGACGCGGCTCTCGGGGCCGGAGCGGGCGACCGCTGGGGCGACTTCCTGGTCAGGGCGCGCGAGGCCTGGGACCGCACCCGCAGGCCCCTCCTGGAGGAGCCCTTGTGGACCGACTGGCAGGTGCTGGCCGAGCGCGAGCCCTATCCGGCAGTCCCCCACAAGCGGCTGCTGCGCACCCGTCGGGCCGGCACCCTCGCCGAGATCGGCGCCTGGGAGCTGCGCGACCCCCGGCTGGCCGCCCTCCTGGAGAGCCACGCCCTGGCGTTCGGCCTCGATCCCCGGGACACCCCGGCGAGCGCGGCCGTGCTGCCGTACATGGAGCACGCCTTCGGCACCTGGTATGTCCGGGGCGGTATCCGGGAGTTGGCGCGTGCGGTGTACGAGCGGTGTCTGGACCGGCGGGTCGAGTTCGTCTTCGGCGCCGAGGTCACGGGCATCGTCGAGAAGGACGGCCGGGCGGCGGGGGTCGTTCTGGCCGACGGCACGGTGACGGAGGCCGACCATGTCGTCGCGGGCGTGGACCCCGTACGGCTGAGGGGGCTGACGGAGCATGTGCTCGACGAGGAGGGCGATGTGATCTCCGACACGTCGACGCCGTCGCCGGGCACGTTCACCGTGCTGCTGGCCCTGCGCGGGGCCTGTGAGGCGGGTACGGCACATCGCACGGTCGTGCACACGCCCGGCCGCGAGGCCGAGTTGGACTGGGTCGGCGGGGAGGGACACGGCCCGGTGACGCCCACCGTCACCGTGCTGCGGCCCGACGATCCCGCGCTGAGGCCCGACGCGGAGCACGAGTCCGTGGTCCTGACGGCGGTGGCACCGCCCAAGGGCGACTGGACGGCGGACGGTTCGGCGGAACGCTTCGCGGAACTGATGATCGACGCGGCCGGGACAGCCGTCCCCGGGCTGCGCGAACGCGTCCTGTGGCGGGAGATCCGGACACCCGGCCGGAGCGCGGACGAGACGGGCGCCTTCCTCGGGGGCGTTCCGGCACCGTCCCTCGCCAGCGGGAAGGGCGACTTCCTGCATCCCGCCAACAGCACCCGGCTGCCGGGGCTGTACCGCGTGGGCGGCTGGTCGCACCCGGGAGGCGGGCTGCCGCACGCGGGGATGTCGGGCGCGCTGGTGGCGGGGCTGATCGTGGAGGGACCGGACTTCATGGGCTCGCAGTGAGCCCATGAACGCGCCCCGACAGGGCAGCGGTCCTCAGAAGCGGTACTGCTGCTCGTCGTACCCGTTCCCGTGCGTCTGCCCGTTGCCGTTGCCCTGGCCGTCGCCGTTGTCCTGGTAGTACTGCTGCTCCGGCGGGAGTTCACCGCCGAACAGCGGGTCGTCGGTGTTGCGCTGCTGCGGGACCCAGACGCCGTTCCCCGGAGTCTCGCCGTAGCCGCCGTTGCCGTACTGGTCCTGGGTGTAGCCCTGCTGGCCGTACTGCTGCTGGTCGTAGCCGGCGTCGTACGAGGTGCCGCCGTAGCCCTGGCCGATGTACGGGTCGGAGTAGGCGGCGTACTGCTGCTGGCCCGAGGCGTCGTAGCCGTACTGCTGCTGGTCGTAGCCCGTGTAGCCGTCGTACCCGTAGTTCTGGTCGGTGCCCTGGGCCGCCGTCGCGTACGACTGGTCCTGGCCCGCGCCCGCGTAGGACTGGTCCTGGCCGGTCGCCGCCGCGTAGGCGGCATCGCTGTATATGCCGTACGAGCCGGTGTCGTCGGGGAGGGGCTGCGGTTCGTAGACGGCCGCGCTGTCGGCGGCCATGGGCCGGCCGGAGCGGGCCGGGGTGAAGACGTCGTCCCGGTCGTAGTCGCGGTCGAAGTCCTCGCTCTGGCGGTACGTTCCGGCACCGGTGTCGTAGGCGTCGTTCCCGAAGCCGTCGGCGGAGGTGCTGGGGAAGGCCGCGTCGGTGCCGTTGCCCGGCGCGTACGCGCCCTCGGACGCTTCGAGGTCGGAGACCTCCAGGCTCGGGTCCTTGTACTCCCCCTCGCCACGGTCCTTGTCCTTGCCGAAGCGGGCGAGGAAGCCCGGGCGACCCGCGACGGCCCAGCCGGCCGAGAAGCCGCTGCGGAACGACAGCGTGACGTAGGTCTGCCCGACCGCGAAGGCCGCGGCGCCCAGGCCGATGACCGGCACCGACGGGATGAGCACGCCGAGGACCACGCCGAGGAAGCCGACGAAGGCCAGCAGTCGCCAGCGCAGCCGCGCCTTGTACTGCAACAGCACTTCGCCGAGCAGCCACAGCGCGACGACGCCGAACGCGATGTAGAGGACCGTCCAGCCCATGTACGCCCCTCTCCCAGTGGCCGCTACGCAGTGTGTCGTACGCCGGTGCGGCCGGTCTAGGCCCGCTGTGGGTGGTGCAGACCCAGGTTCTCGTAGATTTCCAGCGATGCCGTGGAGTTGTTCAGCGTAATGAAGTGCAGTCCGGGGATTCCCTCGGCCAGCAGTCGCGCGCAGAACTCCGTGGCGAACTCGATGCCAATGGAGCGTACAGCCGCCGCGTCGTCTTTGGCTGTGAGGATCCGCTCTTTCAGAGCCGAGGGGATCGCCGCGTTGCTGAGCTGCGGCAACCGCTCCAGCATCCGCACGCTGGTCACGGGCATGACCTCGGGGATGACGGGGGTCGGACAACCCGCCGCCGCGACCGCGTCACGCAGCCGCAGATACGACTCCGGGTGGAAGAACATCTGGGTGATCGCGTAGTCGGCGCCGGCCCGGCACTTGTCAACGAAGTGCGTGACGTCCGTGTCCCGGTCCGGGGAGCGCGGGTGCGTCTCGGGGAAGGCCGCGACACCTACGCAGAAGTCGCCCGACTCCTTGATGAGGCGCACGAGTTCGGCGGCGTACGTCAGACCGCTCGGGTGCGGTACCCACTCGCCCATCGGGTCGCCGGGCGGGTCCCCGCGCACGGCCAGGATGTTGCGGATGCCCGCGTCGGCGTACTGGCCGATGATATTGCGCAGTTCGGCGATGGAGTGGTTGACCGCGGTGAGGTGGGCGACCGGGGTGAGCGTCGTGTCGGAGACGATCTGCTGGGTCTCCTTGACCGTGCCCGCGCGCGTCGACCCGCCGGCGCCGTACGTCACGGACACGAAGTCCGGGGCGACCGCCTCGACCCTCCTGAGCGCGTTCCACAGGTTCCGTTCGCCCTTGGGTGTTTTCGGCGCCGAGAACTCGAAGGAGAACGTGGTCTTGCCGGAGGCGAGCATGTCACGCACAGTGCGTGCGTGGTCAGTCCTGGTGGACGCGGTTCCGAGGGCCATACCCGAAGGTTAGTCAGGGGGCGGCGGTCCCCCAACCGGATGGCGGAAATTTGCCCCGGATTGTCGGGTTGTTGTCCACCCCTCGGACACCCTCGCGACGAACGTCTACGACGAACGCAGGCGCTTGGCGAACTCCGTCGCCGCCGCGCCCGGGTCGTCCGCCTCGGTGATCGCCCGTACGACGACGACCCGGCGGGCGCCCGCCTCCAGCACCTCGTCCAGATTGCCGAGGTCGATGCCGCCGATGGCGAACCAGGGGCGCTCGGTGGCCCGCCCGGCCGTGTACCGGACCAGGTCGAGGCCGGGGGCGTGGCGGCCCGGCTTGGTGGGGGTCGGCCAGCAGGGGCCCGTGCAGAAGTAGTCGACGCCCTCCTGGACGGCGGCTGCCGCGGCCTCGGACTCTGCGTGCGTGGAGCGGCCTATGAGCACGTCCGGGCCCAGGATCGCGCGGGCCGCCGGGACGGGCAGGTCGCCCTGGCCGAGGTGCAGTACGTCGGCACGGGCGGCGTGGGCGACGTCCGCGCGGTCGTTCACCGCGAGGAGCCTGCCGTGCCGGGCGCAGGCGTCGGCGAAGACCTGGAGGTGGTCCAGCTCCTCGGCGGCCTCCATGCCCTTGTCGCGCAGTTGCACGATGTCGACCCCGGCGGCCAGGACGGTGTCCAGGAACTCGGCGAGGTCGCCCTGGCGTCGGCGGGCGTCGGTGCAGAGGTAGACCCGGGCGTCGGCGAGCCGGGCGCGGGCGGTGCCGGCGTCGGCGGTCGCCCCGGGCACGGTGTCGGTCGTCTCGGGCATACGTGTGTCCCCCATGGGCGCACCCATGGGAGGTGTTCTCCCTGGGCGCGCCCCTGTGTGGCGGCGTACGGACCCTGCCCGCGCGCCGAACGGCTGGTCTGATCAGACGGCGAGCGCCTGGGCGCGGCGCTTCACCTCCGTGCCGCGATTCTCGCTGAGGGCCTGCGCGGGGGTGCCGGGCAGGCTGGGGTCGGGAGTGAAGAGCCACTCCAGCATCTCTTCGTCGGAGAAGCCGTCGTCCCGCAGGAGCGTCAGGGTGCCGGTGAGGCCCTTGACGACCTTCTGCTCGGTCCCGTCGATGAAGGCGGCGGGGACGTGCAGCGCGCGGTTCTCGCCACGGCGTACGGCGATCACTTGGCCCTCCTTGACCAGCTGCCGGACGCGTGTCACCTCGATGTCGAGGATTTCCGCGATGTCGGGCAGCGTGAGCCAGGCGGGGACGAGAGCATCGATCTTTGCGTCAATCTCGGTCACGGGACAAGCCTGCCATCCCGCACTGACAGTCGGAAGCCGGACCCCTCCGACCTGCGCCGTTACGGTCGCGTCGAGGCCGTGTCGAGCCGCGCCGCGCTATGCCGTGGCCGCCTTCATCGGCCGGGACGGGTCCCTCAGCGCCTCGGCGTCCATGAGAGCGCCCGCCTCGATCAGTCGGCGGCCCTGGGCCAGGTCCCGGGGGCGGCCCACGGCCAGCAGGGCGACCAGACGGCCCTCCAGCAGCCAGCAGACCGTCCAGGCGGGGCCGGTCGGGTCGCCGCGCCACAGGGTGGTGTCGGCGGAGCCGTGGTGGCCGACGTACTGGACGAAGCGGCCGAACTGCTCCGACCAGAAGTACGGGACCGGGTCGTAGACCTCGGGGGACTCCCCGATGATGTTCGCGGCGACCGTACGGGGGCCCTGGAGGGCGTTGTCCCAGTGGTGGACCAGCAGGCGTCGGCCGTACCTTCCCGAAGGGAAGGAGGCGCAGTCGCCGACCGCGTAGACGTCCGCCGCGGAGGTGCGCAGGTGGTCGTCGGCGACGACCTCCCGGTGCTCCCCCAGGGCGATCCCCGAGTCCGCCAGCCAGGCCGTGGCCGGGCGGGCCCCGATGCCGACGACGACGGCATCCGCGGGCAGCCGCGCGCCGTCGTCGAGCACCACCGCGCCGGGCTCGACGCGGGCCACGCGCGCGTGGGTGCGCAGCGAGGCGCCGCTGTCGGCGTACCAGGCGGCCATCGGCGCGGCCACCTCGGCGGGCAGGGCGCCCGCGAGCGGCCGGTCGGCGGCCTCGACGACGGTGACGGCGCAGCCCGCCTCGCGCGCGGCGGTGGCGAACTCGGCGCCGATCCAGCCGGCCCCGACGACCACGATGTCGTGCTGGCGCGCGAGGACGGGCCGCAGCCGCTCGGCGTCGTCGAGGGTGCGCAGCAGATGCACTCCGGGGACACCCTCGGTGCCCGGCAGGCGGATCGGCTCGGCACCGGTCGCGAGGACCAGGGCGTCGTACGGGACGGGCCCGTCGGCGGTGTCCAGCTCATGTGCGCCGGGGCGGACGCCCAGCACCTCTCGCCCGAGCAGCAGTTCGATGCCGAGGGCCTCGAAGTCGACGTCGAAGGCGGAGCCCTCGGCCTTGCCGAGCAGCACGGCCTTGGACAGCGGCGGCCGGTCGTACGGCTGATGGGGTTCGGCGCCGATCAGGGTGACGGTGCCGGTGAACCCCTGCTCGCGCAGGGCCACCGAGGTCTGCACCCCGGCCATGCCCGCGCCCACGACGACCACGCGCCGCGGCTGCGACACACCCCGCGCGCCCTGTGCCTGCGTCTGCTCGCTCACCCGATCACCATAGACAACTGACAAATTGTCAGTCAGTGGGCGCGGTCCGTGACCTACTCCACACCCGCCCGCTCGACCTGCTCCACCACGCTCGTCCCGCTGCCCGGCCGCGACTCCCACTCCCAGGTCTCCGCCAACCGCAGCCGCCCGTCCGGCAGTTCGGTCACCTCGGAGACACAGTGGCCCGAGGACGTCGTCCCGTCCTGCTTCAGCTGCACGTACCGGAAGTCGAGCCGGTCGCCCTCCCGCGTCCCCACGAGATGGCCGCGTACGACGTCGCCGCCCGCGTACTCGGCCCAGATCTCGCCGTCCTTCTCGTGGTAGGTGAAGCGGGTTCGCGTGCCGACCTGGCCCGGTGCCTGGTCTTCGACCGGGGCGAGGACGAGACCGTCGAGCGAGCGGGGCATGGGCGGAGGCTCCCTTACACGTGCGGTGCACTGCGGGCTAGGGTGGCCAGCGTAAGCACTCGCGGGAGCCCGGACGGACCGGGCTGAGAGGGAGGCTGGCGGCCTCCGACCGTACGAACCTGATCCGGGTCATGCCGGCGAAGGGAGGGGCTGGACGCCCATGTCGCGTACACACACCTCGGACGTCGTTGTCGTCGGAGGCGGGATCATCGGGCTGGTGACGGCCTGGCGGGCCGCACAGCGCGGGCTGACCACGACCGTCGTGGATCCCGCGCCGGGCGGTGGGGCCGCGCAGGTGGCGGCCGGGATGCTGGCCGCCGTCACGGAACTGCACCACGGCGAACAGACCCTGCTCGGGCTGAACCTGGAGTCGGCCCGCCGTTACCCGGACTTCGTGGCCGAGCTGACCGAACTGACCGGCCGCGACCTCGGCTACCGCCGCTGCGGCACCCTCGCCGTCGCCCTCGACGCCGACGACCGCGCCGAACTGCGCGAACTGCACGCCCTGCAACGGCGGTCGGGGCTGGAATCGGAGTGGCTCTCGGGGCGCGAGTGCCGGCGCCTGGAGCCGATGCTCGCGCCGGGCGTGCGCGGGGGCCTGCGGGTGGACGGCGACCACCAGATCGATCCGCGGCGGCTGGCCGGGGCGCTGGTGGACGCGTGCGGGCGGGCCGGGGTGGTGCTGCGCCGGACGTGGGCCGAGCGGCTCGACGTACGGCGGGGGCGGGCCGTGTCGGTCCTGGACTCCGACGGCGACGAGTTGGCCGCCGGGTCGATCGTGCTGGCCGGGGGCAGCCTCAGCGGGCGGCTCGCGGGGGTCCCTGAGGCCGTGCTGCCGCCCGTACGGCCCGTCAAGGGGCAGGTGGTCCGGATGACCGTGCCGGAGCGGTACGCGCCGTTCCTGAACCGTACCGTGCGGGCCGTGGTGCGCGGCAGCCAGCTCTATCTGGTGCCGCGCGAGAACGGCGAGCTGGTCGTCGGGGCGACGAGCGAGGAGCTGGGCTGGGACACGACGGTCACGGCGGGCGGCGTGTACGAGCTGCTGCGCGACGCCCATGAACTCGTCCCCGGGATCACCGAGTTGCCGCTGACGGAGACGCGGGCCGGGCTGCGCCCCGGGTCCCCGGACAACGCACCGCTGCTCGGGCCGACCGCGCTGGAGGGACTGCTGCTGGCCACGGGCCACTACCGCAACGGTGTGCTGCTGACGCCGGTCACCGGCGATGCCCTGGCGCACGCGCTGGTCACCGGTGAACTGCCGGACGAGGCGCGGGCCTTCACACCCCGGCGGTTCGACACCGTACGCATGGAACGTATGGAGCAGCTCGTATGAATGTTCTGGTCAACGGCCAGCCGCGCGCGGTCTCCCCCGGTACCGCACTCGACGTCCTGGTCAAGTCCCTCACCGCGGCGCCCTCCGGAGTGGCCGCCGCGCTCAACGAAACCGTCGTCCCGCGCGCGCGGTGGTCGTCGACCCGCCTCTCCGAGGGAGACCGCGTCGAAGTCCTCACCGCCGTCCAAGGAGGCTGAGCCATGGCCGACGATCCGTTTGTCCTCGGTGGTACGTCCTTCACGTCCCGGCTGATCATGGGTACGGGGGGTGCGCCCAGCCTCGATGTGCTGGAGCGGGCGCTGGTGGCCTCCGGCACGGAGCTGACGACGGTCGCGATGCGGCGCGTCGATCCCTCGGTGCACGGGTCTGTGCTGTCGGTGCTGGAGCGGCTCGGCATCCAGGTGCTGCCCAACACGGCGGGGTGCTTCACCGCCGGGGAGGCCGTGCTGACGGCTCGGCTGGCGCGGGAGGCGCTCGGTACGGATGTGGTGAAGCTGGAGGTCATCGCCGACGAGCGGACGCTGCTGCCGGATCCGGTCGAGTTGCTGGACGCGGCGGAGGTGTTGGTGGAGGACGGGTTCACTGTGCTGCCGTACACGAACGACGACCCGGTGCTGGCTCGTAAGCTGGAGGACGTGGGGTGTGCCGCTGTGATGCCGCTCGGGTCGCCCATCGGGTCGGGGCTGGGGATTCGTAACCCGCACAACTTTCAGCTGATCGTGGAGCACGCGCGTGTGCCGGTGATTCTGGATGCGGGGGCCGGTACCGCGTCCGATGTCGCTCTGGCGATGGAGTTGGGGTGTGCGGGGGTGATGCTGGCGTCTGCTGTCACCCGGGCGCAGGATCCTGTGCTGATGGCGGAGGGGATGCGGTACGGGGTTTCTGCGGGGCGGTTGGCCTACCTGGCGGGGCGGATTCCTCGGCGGCACTTCGCTGCGGCTTCGTCTCCTGTTGCTGGGGTTGCCTGGTTGGATCCTGAGCGGCCTGGTTTTTAGGTGCCCTGGGTTTCACCCCCCTTGATTTCCCGCCCGCACCACCCGTTTCCAGCCCGTTAACCAGTGGACCTCTCCTGTGGGGGTTCTCGCCATCGGCGGCTGCGGGTGCGGTTCGGTGGCAGTCGGCTGCTCTCCGCTCGTGCGATCTGCGTCACAGGTCGGCTTCAGTCCCGCTGCTTTCCTGGGTGAAACCGTGGGCTTGTCAGTGTCTGCTCGTACACTCACCTGCGTGGATACGACCCTTCAGGACCCTCTCGTCGGGCAGGTGCTCGACGGCCGCTATCGCGTGGACGCGCGGATCGCGGTCGGCGGGATGGCCACGGTCTACCGGGCCGTGGACACCCGTCTCGACCGCGTGCTCGCCCTCAAGGTGATGCATCCGGGGCTCGCGGCCGACGTGTCCTTCGTCGAGCGGTTCATCCGGGAAGCGAAGTCCGTGGCCCGGCTCGCGCACCCCAACGTCGTGCAGGTCTTCGACCAGGGCGCCGACGGGTCGTACGTCTATCTCGCCATGGAGTACATCGCCGGGTGCACCCTGCGTGACGTGCTGCGCGAGCGCGGCGCGCTCCAGCCGAGGGCCGCGCTCGACATCCTGGAGCCCGTCCTCGCCGCGCTCGGCGCCGCACACCGGGCCGGGTTCGTGCACCGCGACATGAAGCCCGAGAACGTCCTGATAGGGGACGACGGGCGGGTCAAGGTCGCCGACTTCGGGCTCGTGCGCGCCGTGGACACGGTGACGAACACCACCGGTGCCGTCATGGGCACCGTCTCCTATCTCGCGCCCGAGCAGATCGAGACCGGCACCACCGATCCCCGGGTCGATGTGTACGCCTGCGGCATCGTCCTCTACGAGATGCTGACCGGCGACCAGCCGCACTACGGCGACTCCCCCGCGCTGGTGCTCTACAAGCACCTCCACGAGGACGTGCCGCCGCCGTCGGCCCTCGTACCGGGGCTGGCCTTCGAGCTGGACGAACTGGTCGCCCTGGCCACCGCGCGCAACGCCGACATCCGCCCGTACGACGCCGTGGCGCTGCTCGCGCAGGTCCTGGAGACACGTGGCTCGCTCGACGCCGAGCAGCTGGACGCCGTACCGCCGCAGGCCGTCGCCTCGGGGCACGACAACGCCGAGGACCTGACGAGCGTCATCCCGCGCGCGGTGTCGGTGCAGCGGGCCCTGAACGTGCAGCGGCCCCTGCCCGTCAACGAGGACGAACCCCCCGTCGACGAGCGGCGGTTCAACCGGACCAGCCGGCTGGAGTCCGTGGCCACCGCTCCCCCGGCGTCCGCCCCGCCCTCCCGGCGGGCCCCCCGGAGCCCGAAACGGCGTGCGCCGCTCGCCATCCTCGTCGCCCTGCTGCTCGTCCTCGGTGTGGGCGCGGGCGTCTGGTACATCAACTCCGGGCAGTTCACACAGGTCCCGGCGGTGCTGGCGCAGACCCAGGCGCAAGCCGAGGATCGGCTGGCGGACGCCGGACTCGACCTCGGGAAAGTCGACAAGGCCTACAGCGACACCGTGGAGCGCGGCACCGTCATCAGCACCGACCCTGACGTCGGCGCCCGCATACGGAACAACGACTCCGTGGACCTCATCGTCTCCCTGGGGCCGGAGACCGTGCCGGTGCCCCGGCTCGCCGGTTACCGCCTCGACAGGGCCAGGGCCCAGCTGAAGCGGGCCGGTCTGGAGCCGGGGCGGGTCACCCGGGAGTTCAGCGAGGACGTGCCCCTGGGTTCCGTGATCAGCACCGACCCTGATCCCGGCACCGAGCGGCGCGCGGGTTCCGCGGTCGCCCTCGTCGTCAGCAAGGGCAGCCCGGTGGAGGTCGCCGACGTCACCGGCGCGACCCTCGCCGACGCGCAGGCCGAGCTGGAGGAGGCCGGGCTCAAGGTCGAGGTCGCCACCGGAACCGTCGCCTCGGACGAGTTCGAGGCGGGGCAGGTCGCCGTCCAGTCGCCCGAGGGCGGCACGGAGGCGGCCGAGGGCGACACGGTCACGCTGACGATCTCCAAGGGCCCCGAGATGATCGAGGTCCCGGATGTCGTGGGCGACAGCGTCGCCGACGCCAAGGAGGCCCTGGAAGCGGCCGGGTTCCAGGTCGACGAGGACCGGGGGCTGCTCGGGCTCTTCGGCGACACCGTGAAGAAGCAGTCCGTGAAGGGTGGCAAGACCGCCGCCAAGGGGTCGACCATCACCATCACGATCCGCTGACCTCGGATCTGCGCCCCACCCGGGAGCGGGAGGGCAGCCCGCTCCCGGTCGACGTGTCCTGGCGACGGCAGCGCCGATCGCGGCGGCCACCATGGCGGACCCCCTGGCGGGGCCGCGATGGCGGGCGCCCCGAGAGGTCAGTGTCAGGCATCCGCCGACGGGAGGCGCCGCGTCGCGTGACACCCTGGCAGGGTGACCAGCAAGCAGCTCCGCAACCCCGTCGGCGGCCATGTTCCCGTGGCCGGCGGTCTCCACTCCGTCGGCCTGTCCTACGCCCGCGACCTCCTGGCCGAGACCGTGCAGGTCTTCGTCGCCAACCCGCGCGGCTGGGCGACGCCCGTCGGCAGTCCCCGCCAGGACGAGGAGTTCCGCGCGGCCTGTGCCGAGGCGTCGATCCCGGCGTACGTCCATGCCCCGTACCTGATCAACTTCGGCTCGCACACCGAGGCGACCGTCGAGCGGTCCGTGGAGTCGCTGCGGCACTCGCTGCGGCGCGGGCGGGAGATCGGCGCGCTGGGCGTCGTGGTGCACACCGGGAGCGCGACGGGCGGGCGGGAGCGGTCCGTGGCCCTCCAGCAGGTCCGGGAGCACTTGCTGCCGCTGCTCGACGAGCTGACCCACGACGACGACCCGTTCCTCCTCCTGGAGTCGACCGCCGGGCAGGGCTCCTCCCTCTGCTCGCGCACCTGGGACTTCGGGCCGTACTTCGAGGCACTCGACGCCCATCCGAAGCTCGGCGTCTGTCTCGACACCTGCCACATCTTCGCGGCCGGGCACGATCTGACCGGGCCCAGCGGGATGCACCAGACCCTCGACCTGCTCGTCGACACGGTCGGCGAGGGGCGGCTGAAGCTGATCCACGCCAACGACTCCAAGGACGTCGTCGGCGCCCACAAGGACCGGCACGCGAACATCGGCGCCGGTCACATCGGCGAGGACCCGTTCCGCGCGCTGATGACCCACCCCGCGACCGAGGGCGTACCGCTGATCATCGAGACGCCCGGCGGCAAGGAAGGGCACGCGGCGGACGTGGAACGGCTGAAGAAGCTCCGGGAATACCCCTAGGGGGTATACGGTTGGTGAGTGCAGAACAAGGCCCACCACACCGTCAGACCGTGACACCCGGGGGTACCCATGGAGCACGAGACACACGCACACGACCAGCAGCACTCACACCACCACGCACCGGCCGCCACCTGGTCCGTGGCCGTCCAGGCCACCCTGCACTGCCTCACCGGCTGCGCCATCGGTGAGGTGCTCGGCATGGTCATCGGCACGGCCTTCGGCTGGGGCAACGTACCGACACTGATCCTGGCGATCGTCCTCGCCTTCTTCTTCGGGTACGCGCTCACCCTGCGCGGCGTCCTGAAGGCGGGCGTCGGATTCCGCACGGCCGTCCGGGTCGCGCTGGCCGCCGACACCCTCTCCATCGCCGTGATGGAGCTGGTCGACAACGGCGTGATCACGCTGTGGCCGGGCGCGATGGACGCCGAGCTGGGCGATCCGCTGTTCTGGGGCGCGCTGGCGATCTCACTGGCCGTCGCCTTCGTGATCACCACGCCGGTCAACAAGTGGACGATCGGCCGGGGCAAGGGCCACGCGGTGGTACACCAGTACCACCACTGACCCGGAGACCACGGGAGTCAGAGCTCGGGACCGTCCCCGGGCTCCTCCTGGTACGAGTAGCGCTGCTCACGCCACGGGTCGCCGACGTTGTGATAGCCGCGCTCCTCCCAGAAGCCACGGCGGTCGGCGGTCATGTACTCGATCCCGCGCACCCACTTGGGGCCCTTCCAGGCATACAGATGGGGCACCACCAGGCGGAGCGGGAAGCCGTGTTCCGCGGTGAGGAGTTCGCCGTCCTTGTGGGTGGCGAAGATCGTGCCGTCGGACGCGAAATCGGCCAGCCGGAGGTTCGAACTGAAGCCGTATTCGGCCCAGACCATGACGTGCGTGACCTCGGGCGCCGGCGGCGCGGCCTCGAGAATCGTCCGGGCCGGAATTCCGCCCCACTCCGCGCCGAGCATGCTGAACTTCGTGACGCAGTGCAGATCGGCCACGACGGAGCTGTACGGCAGAGCCGTGAACTCGTCATGGTTCCAGCAGTGCTTCTCACCGTCGGCGGTGGCGCCGAAGACCCTGAACTCCCAGCGCTCGGAGCGGAATTTGGGCACCGGGCCGTAATGGGTGACCGGCCAGCCGCGTTGCACTCGCTGACCCGGCGGCAATTCGGGCTGCGCCGCACCTCCTGAATCGCGCTCTCCCGATTCACGTTCCACCGGCTGACCCATGACTCCATCCTGACAGACCAGGCAGAGTGCGCATGACCAGGCCTGTCCAGACATGCATGGATTCCAACAAGTCCGGATAACTTGGACTAAGCATGCCCTAACTTACTAAGTACGCACTTACTGGACGATCTTCGACGGCGGTGCAATCATTCGGCGGCAACCTCCCTAGTTCCCCCGCTTTGGAAGGAGCCTCTGCAATGCAGGGCGACCCCGAGGTCATCGAATTTCTCAACGAGCAGCTGACCGCCGAACTCACGGCGATCAACCAGTACTTCCTGCACGCGAAGATGCAGGAGAACTTCGGCTGGACGAAGCTCGCGAAGTACACGCGGCACGAGTCGATCGACGAGATGAAGCACGCGGAGGTGCTCACCGACCGGATCCTGTTCCTGGAAGGCCTGCCGAACTACCAGCGGCTCTTCCATGTGCGGGTGGGACAGACCCTCACGGAGATGTTCCAGGCCGACCGACAGGTCGAGGTGGAGGCCATCGACCGCCTCAAGCGCGGTATCGAGGTCATGCGCGGCAAGGGCGACATCACGTCCGCGAACATCTTCGAGTCGATCCTCGCCGACGAGGAACACCACATCGACTATCTGGACACCCAGCTGGAACTGGTGGAGAAGCTCGGCGAGGCGCTGTACATCGCGCAGCTGATCGAGCAGCCGGAGAGCTAAGCAGCTTCGTCGAGCTGTTCGGCCAGGACCGGCTGACCCTCGTCCACGAGTCCACGGGTCGGGTACGCACCCCTGCCCAGCAGCGCCTGGATGCGTCGTACGCACGAGCCGCAGTCCGTGCCCGCCTTGCAGGCCGAGGCGATCTGACGGGGGGTGCAGGCGCCGTCCGCCGCGTGCTTCTTCACTTGCGCCTCGGTCACTCCGAAGCAGTTGCAGACGTACACGCGGGTCCACCTCCCGACGGGAATACAAAGGTTGCGCCGTCCCGAAGATCGGTGAGGCTAACCTAACCTTACCCGGCCCACAGAAGGCTTAAAAGTGGCGTGGGGCGCGGATCGTATGTGATCCGCGCCCCACGCCATACTCCTGTAACAGGCGAAAAGCCTGGTGATCTACTACTGGTCGCGGTACATCTCCGCGACGAGGAACGCCAGGTCAAGGGACTGGCTGCGGTTCAGGCGGGGGTCGCAGGCCGTCTCGTAGCGGTGGTGGAGGTCGTCGACGAAGATCTCGTCGCCGCCGCCCACGCACTCGGTGACGTCGTCGCCCGTCAGCTCCACATGGATACCGCCGGGGTGCGTCCCCAGCTCCTTGTGGACCTCGAAGAAGCCCTTGACCTCGTCGAGCACATCGTCGAAGCGGCGGGTCTTGTGACCGGAGGCCGCCTCGAAGGTGTTGCCGTGCATCGGGTCGGTCACCCAGGCCACCGTCGCACCCGACGCCGTGACCTTCTCGACCAGCTCGGGCAGCTTGTCCCGGACCTTGTCGGCGCCCATGCGGACGATGAAGGTCAGCCGGCCCGGCTCACGGTCCGGGTCGAGACGCTCGATGTACTGGAGCGCCTCCTCGGCCGTCGTCGTCGGGCCCAGCTTGATGCCGATCGGGTTACGGACCTGGGAGGCGAACTCGATGTGCGCGCCGTCCAGCTGCCGGGTGCGCTCACCGATCCACACCATGTGCGCCGAGACGTCGTACAGCCGTCCGGTGCGGGAGTCGACGCGGGTCAGCGCCGACTCGTAGTCCAGGAGCAGCGCCTCGTGCGAGGAGTAGAACTCGACCGTCTGGAACTCGGCCGGGTCCGTCCCGCAGGCGCGCATGAAGTTCAGCGCGTTGTCGATCTCGCGGGCCAGCTGCTCGTACCGCTGGCCGGACGGGGACGACTTCACGAAGTCCTGGTTCCAGGCGTGCACCTGGCGCAGGTCGGCGTAACCGCCGGTGGTGAAGGCGCGGACCAGGTTGAGCGTGGAGGCGGACGCGTTGTACATCCGCTTCAGGCGCTCGGGGTCCGGGATCCGGGACTTCTCGTCGAAGTCGAAGCCGTTGACCGAGTCGCCGCGGTAGGTCGGCAGGGTCACGCCGTCGCGGGTCTCGGTGCCCTTGGAGCGCGGCTTCGAGTACTGGCCGGCGATCCGGCCGACCTTCACGACCGGCACGGAGGCCGCGTACGTGAGGACGGCGCCCATCTGGAGGAGGGTCTTCAGCTTGGCGCGGATGTGCTCCGCGCCGACGGCGTCGAAGGACTCGGCGCAGTCGCCGCCCTGGAGCAGGAACGCCTCTCCCTTGGCGACGGCCGCCATCCGGGCGCGCAGCTGGTCGCACTCCCCCGCGAAAACGAGCGGGGGATACGACTCCAGCTCCGCAACGACTGCGCGCAGAGCCTCGGTGTCGGGGTACTCGGGCTGCTGCGCCGCGGGCAGGTCTCGCCAGGTGTTGCCAGCGCTCGCGCTGGTCTTAGCGTTCACGGTCACGGCCCCAACATTACGGGGTCAAGTCGGGCGTCCGACCGCCTGCTCATCAAGTGAGACACGGTTCGCTCGTTCGGGTCCGGTGGGCGGAATGGCCGGTCCGTGCGCCGGTTCGCGCTGCGCGGGAGACTCGTGGTGTATGGTCCCTCGCATGTTCGCGCACCCGACCCAGAACCAGAACTGGTGGTGGACCGCTCACCCGGCGGCCCACTGACTGCGCGTACGCAAGTCTTCGCGAAGGCCGCCCGAGGGGCGGCCTTCGGTGTTTCCGCGGACTTTCGCACCGGCCGTTCCTCCCGATCACTGATCCAGTCATCGATGGAAGAGGAACGAGGAACCATGCGCCTTGACCGGCTCCTGCACGACACCCGCCCGTTCGCCCTGCTCCGCCGCCGCACCCCCGGCCACGATCACGACATGGTCGAACTGCTGCTCGGCCCGGTGACCACGTACGACCGGCTCGCCGACATCCCCGACGAGGGCCTCGCCCTGATCCCCTACCGCCAGATCCGCGAGCGCGGCTTCGACGTCCGCGACGACGGCACCCCGCTCTCGGTGCTCACGCCCGAGGAGACGTACGAACTCCCGCTGGCGGACGCGCTGGAGCAGCTCCCCGCGCACGACGTGCGGGTCGCGGGCGGTGGGTTCGATGTCGGGGACGAGGAGTACGCGGAGATCGTCGGGCGGGTGCTGCGGGAGGAGATCGGGCGCGGCGAGGGGGCCAACTTCGTCATCCGGCGGACGTACGAGGGTGGGATCCCGGGGTTCGGACGCGCCGACGCCCTCGCGCTGTTTCGGCGGCTGCTGGTCGGGGAGCGGGGCGCGTACTGGACGTTCGTCGTGCACACCGGGGAGCGGACACTCGTCGGGGCCAGCCCCGAGGTGCACGTCCGGATGTCCGGCGGGACGGTGGTCATGAACCCGATCAGCGGGACGTACCGTTATCCGGCCGAGGGGCCGACCCCCGAGCATCTGCTCTCGTTCCTCGCCGACGGCAAGGAGATCGAGGAGCTGTCGATGGTCGTCGACGAGGAGCTCAAGATGATGTGCACCGTCGGTGACATGGGCGGGGTGGTGGTCGGGCCCCGGCTGAAGGAGATGGCCCATCTCGCGCACACCGAGTACGAGTTGCGCGGGCGGTCCTCCCTGGATGTGCGGGAGGTGCTGAAGGAGACCATGTTCGCGGCGACCGTCACCGGGTCGCCCGTCCAGAACGCCTGCCGGGTCATCGAGCGGCACGAGGTCGGTGGGCGCGGCTACTACGCGGGGGCGTTGGCACTGGTCGGGCGGGATGCGGGCGGGGCCCAGACCCTCGACTCGCCGATCCTCATCCGGACCGCCGACATCGCGCCGGACGGACGGCTGCGGGTGCCGGTCGGCGCCACGCTCGTCCGTGGCTCGGACCCGGCGAGCGAGGTCGCCGAGACCCACGCCAAGGCGGCCGGGGTGCTGGCGGCGCTGGGTGTTGTGCCGGGGAGGGCGCGGGAGACGGGCGTACGGCCTCGGCTCGCGGACGATCCACGGGTGCGGGCGGCGCTGGACGGGCGGCGGGCGTCGCTGGCGCCGTTCTGGCTGCGGATGCAGGAGCGGACGGAGGAACTCACCGGGCACGCGCTGGTCGTCGACGCCGAGGACACCTTCACGGCGATGCTGGCGCACGTCCTGCGCTCGTCGGGACTTGAGGTGACCGTGCGGCGCTACGACGAACCGGGGTTGCGGGAGGCGGTCGTACGGCACGAGGGGCCCTTGGTGCTCGGGCCCGGCCCCGGTGATCCGGGCGATCCGGCCGACCCGAAGATGCGGTTCCTGCGCGAGCTGACCGCCGAGGTGCTCCGCGATCATCGGCACGGTGTCCTCGGTGTCTGTCTCGGGCACGAGCTGATCGCGGTGGAGCTGGGGCTGGAGATCGTACGGAAGGAAGTGCCGTACCAGGGCGCGCAGACGGAGATCGATCTGTTCGGGCGGACGGAGACGGTCGGCTTCTACAACAGCTTCGTGGCGCACTGCGACGACGAGGCCGCGGCGGAGCTGGCGGCGCATGGGGTTGAGGTCAGCAGGAGTGAGGGTGGGGAGGTGCATGCGGTGCGGGGGCCCGGGTTCGCGGGTGTTCAGTTCCATCCGGAGTCGGTGCTGACGCTGGGTGGGGCGAGTGTCGTACGGGAGTTGGTGGCCGGGGTTCAGTCCTTGCAAGCGCGGTAGTTCTTTTGCCGCGAGCCGGTGGGGGCTGGTCGCGCAGTTCCCCGCGCCCCTGAAAGGCCGGGGCTGCGCCCCGTGCCTTTCAGGCCCGCAGGGCCGGAGTTTTTAGGGGCGCGGGGCTGTGTCAATTTGCGGCTCCGCCGCGGGGCGCGACCAGCCCCCACCCACCGTCAGCCGAAGAACACACCGACCTCCTCGTACAGCTTCGGATCGACCGTCTTCAGCTTGGCCGTCGCCTCCGCGATCGGGACGCGGACGATGTCCGTGCCGCGCAGGGCGACCATCTTGCCGAAGTCCCCGTCGCGGACCGCCTCGATGGCGTGCAGGCCGAAGCGGGTGGCGAGCCAGCGGTCGAATGCGCTGGGGGTGCCGCCGCGCTGGATGTGGCCGAGCACCGTGGTGCGCGCCTCCTTGCCCGTCCGCTTCTCGATCTCCTTGGCCAGCCATTCGCCGACGCCGGAGAGGCGGACATGCCCGAAGGGGTCGAGGGACTGGTCCTTGAGGACCATGTCGCCGTCCTTGGGCATCGCGCCCTCGGAGACGACCACGATCGGGGCGTACGAGGCCTTGAACCGTGAGGTCACCCAGGCGCAGACCTGGTCGACGTCGAAACGGTGTTCGGGGATGAGGATGACGTTGGCGCCGCCCGCGAGCCCGGAGTGGATCGCGATCCAGCCCGCGTGCCGGCCCATCACCTCGCAGACGAGGACGCGCATGTGCGACTCGGCGGTGGTGTGCAGCCGGTCGATCGCCTCCGTCGCGATGCCGACCGCGGTGTCGAAGCCGAAGGTGTAGTCGGTGGCGGACAGGTCGTTGTCGATCGTCTTCGGTACGCCGACGACCGGGATCCCGTGTTCGTCGGTGAGACGGGCCGCGACTCCGAGGGTGTCCTCGCCGCCGATCGCTATGAGCGCGTCGACCTGCTGGGCGGCGAGGGTCTCCCGGATGCGGGCGATGCCGTTCTCCTGCTTCAGCGGGTTGGTGCGGGAGGAGCCGAGGATGGTGCCGCCGCGCGGGAGGATGCCGCGCACGGCGGGGATGTCGAGGCGCACGCTGGTGCCCTCCAGTGGACCTCGCCAGCCGTCCCGGAAGCCGACGAAGTCGTAGTCGTACTCCTGTACGCCCTTGCGGACGATGGCCCGGATGACGGCGTTGAGCCCGGGGCAGTCGCCGCCTCCGGTCAGTACTCCGACGCGCATGGAAATGTCCCTTCGCCGCGGATACGTGACGAAGGATCAGTGTGACGTGCGTCTCACGCGGCGTCGAGGCTCCTGACTCGCCGCCCGGTCACTCGTCGTCGAGGCCGCGCTGTATCGCGTAGCGCACCAGTTCCACCCGGTTGTGCAGTTGGAGCTTGCCGAGGGTGTTCTGTACGTGGTTCTGGACCGTGCGGTGGGAGATGACCAGGCGTTCGGCGATCTGCTTGTAGCTGAGGCCCTTGGCCACCAGCCGCAGCACCTCCGTCTCGCGGTCGGTGAGCTGTGGGGCCTTGGGTTCGTCGGCGCCCGCGGCCGGGGCGGGTTCGGAGGCGAGGCGGCGGTACTCGCCGAGGACCAGACCGGCCAGTCCCGGGGTGAACACGGGGTCGCCGACCGCCGTACGGCGCACCGCGTCCAGCAGTTCCTCCGTAGAGGCCGACTTCAGCAGATAGCCGGTGGCGCCCGACTTCACGGCCTCCAGTACGTCGGCGTGCTCGCCGCTCGCCGAGAGGACCAGGACCCGCAGGGCCGGGTTGGAGCCGACCAGTTCCTTGCAGACCTGGACACCGGGCTTGGCGGGCAGGTTCAGGTCGAGCACGAGGACGTCCGGCGCTACGGCCCTGGCCCGGCGTACGGCCTGCTCGCCGTCGCCCGCCGTGGCGACCACGTCGAACCCGGACTCGGCGAGGTCGCGGGCGACCGCGTCGCGCCACATGGGGTGGTCGTCCACCACCATCACGCGGAGCGGCCCCCGCACCTCGTCCCCGTTCACGGTCTCGCTGCCGGTGTCCGTCATCGCTTCTCCGCCTTCCCCCGTGCCGCCTTCGTGTCCTTCGGTACCGTCAGTTCGACCTCCGTGCCCTGCCCCGGCACCGAGATCAGCTCGGCGCCGCCGCCGAGGTCGCGCAGCCGGCCACGGATCGACTGGGCCACACCGAGCCGCCCCTCGCCCTCGGCCTGCGCGAGCCGCCCCTCCGGGATGCCCGGCCCGTCGTCGCGCACGGTCACGACGACCGAGTCCGGCTCGTCCTCGACCAGGATCCAGGCCCTGGCGCCCTCCCCGGCATGCTTCCGTACGTTGTCCAGCGCGGCGCCGACCGCCGCGGCCAGCTCCTTCGCGGCGGCCCGGGCGAGCGGCACGGGGGCGCCGGGCTCGGAGAGGGTGATCGTCGAGGTGGCGTACGGGACGAGCAGGGTGCGCAGGTCGACGGGGTCCGCCGAGTCCGGCTCGGACTCGTCCGTCGTGTGTACGACGGTGATGGGCACCCCCGGTCCCGCGTACTCCGGCGCCCGTGCCCCCGCTACGAGGCCGCCGGAGACCAGGGCGCGCAGCGCGACCTCCTGCTCGCCGGCCATCCTGCCCAGTTCCCCCGCCTCGCCGCCGAGCACGGCGCCGCGCCGCTGCACCATCGCCAGGACCTGGAGGACGCTGTCGTGGATGTCCCGGGCGAGCCGCTCCCGTTCGCGGGTCGCGGCCTCGATCTCCAGGGCGCGGGCGAGGGTGCGCTCGGAGGCGCGGGCGACCTCGACGACGTACCCGATGGCGATGGAGGCGACCCACACCAGGACCACGTTGTGGACGGTGTCGCGGGCCGGGGTGCCGCGCTCGACCAGGTTCGTCACGGCGACCAGCGTCGAGGCGAAGGCCGCCCAGCGCCAGCCGCCCTTGATCGCGAAGGCCAGCACGGAACCGGCCGTCCATATCGACGGCATCGTCGGACCGCCCGAGGCGACCCGCTCGTGCGCGTCGGCGACGGGCGTGAGGAGGATTCCGGTGAGCGCGACGGTCAGGTCGGCGGCGAGGAAGCGCTTGGTGCAGCTGGCCGCGTTGGCCACCTTGGGGAGGGTCGCGAGGGTCCAGACGAACAGCACGGAGAAGTAGGCGACGGCCACCCAGGGCCGGGCGAACCCCTCGTACGAGTTGGCGAAGAGCCCGATCGCGTACAGCATCGTCATGATCCGGTAGCCGGTGAGCGCACGCCACAGCGGCTGCTCGACCGACATCCGCATCACCTTCGGCTGCCCGGTCTTCGGACGCCCGCCCTTACCGCGTACCGCTACTACGGCCTTCTCGCGTACGGCCATGTTCCCCACCATCCCCCGAACCCGCCCCGTGGTGCCGCTACTTGGCGCCCGCGCGTTCCTTCTCCAGCGCCTTCTGTGCCTGCTTCTCGGCCTTCGCCGCGTCCGCGATCCGGCGCTTGGCGGCCGACGCGTAGATGTCGACGTACTCCTGGCCGGAGAGCTTCATGATTTCGTACATGACCTCGTCGGTCACGGCGCGGAGCACGAAGCGGTCGTGTTCCATGCCGTGGTACCGGCTGAAGTCGAGCGGCTCACCGATGCGGATGCCCGGGCGCATCAGCTTGGGCATCACCTTGCCCGGCGGCTGGATCTTCTCGGTGTCGATCATCGCGACCGGGATCACCGGCGCCCCGGTGGCGAGCGCCACGCGCGCGAGGCCACCGGGCTTGCCCCGGTAGAGGCGGCCGTCGGGCGAGCGCGTGCCCTCCGGGTAGATACCGAACAGCTCACCGCGCTCGATGACCTCGACACCGCTCCTGATCGCGGCCTCGCCGGCGCCGCGTGCCCCGGAGCGGTCCACCGGGAGCTGGCCGACGCCCCTGAAGAAGGCGGCGGTCATCCGGCCCTTGAGGCCGGGCGTCGTGAAGTACTCGGCCTTCGCGATGAAGGTGACCTTGCGGTCCAGGACCGCGGGGAGGAAGAACGAGTCGGAGAAGGACAGGTGATTGCTCGCCAGGATCGCCGGGCCGTCGGCCGGAACGTTCTCCAGGCCCTCCACCCAGGGCCTGAAGGCAAGCTTCAGCGGCACCCCGACGGAAACCTTCATCGCGCCGTACAACAACCGAGTTCCTCCTGTGTCTGTCGATCAGACCTTAACCCGCAGCACTGTCAAAGAGCCCGACGGCCCTGGTCGGTGTCAGTGCGGTCGCGTACGGTGAAGTACGCCTCGGAGCCTCGGGGCTTCCTCGTGTGATCACCCGCCCCAGTCACCCCTTCCCATGAACAGGAGACCGATGGTGCCGGTCCTTCCTGGAGCCGAGCCGTACCGCCATGAGGGCGGGGAGGTCGGAGTCCTCCTCTGTCACGGTTTCACCGGTTCCCCTCAGTCACTGCGCCCCTGGGCGGAGTACCTCGCCGAGCGCGGACTGACCGTCTCGCTGCCGCTGCTGCCCGGGCACGGCACGCGCTGGGAGGACATGCAGCTCACCGGCTGGCAGGACTGGTACGCGGAGGTGGACCGCGAGCTGCGCGCCCTGCTGGCGCGCTGCGCACAGGTGTTCGTCTTCGGTCTGTCGATGGGCGGCGCCCTGACGCTGCGGCTCGCCGCTCAGCACGGCGACCGGATCAGCGGCATCGTGGTCGTCAACCCGGCGAACAAGGTGCACGGCCTTGCCGCGTACGCCCTTCCGGTACTGCGTCATGTCGTGCCCTCGGTGCCCGGCATCGTGAGCGACATAAAGAAGGAGGGCGTCGAGGAGGTCGGTTACCCCAGGGTCCCGCTGCACGCGGCGCACTCGATGCGCCGGTTCTACCGGCTGGTCGACGGTGAACTGCCGCAGGTCACGCAGCCGGTACTGCTTCTGCACAGTCCGCAGGACCATGTGGTGCCGCCGGCCGACTCGGCCCGGATCCTCAGCCGCGTTTCGTCGACGGACGTGACGGAGATCCTGCTGGAACAGAGCTACCACGTCGCGACGTTGGACCATGATGCGGACCGGATCTTCGAGGAGAGCCACGCGTTCGTCCTCCGGCTCGCACCCGCGGCCGGCAAGGAGGCCACGGACTCGGGCGAGGACTCGGGGGACGCACAGGTGCCGCACCAGAGCCGGCAGGGAGACCAAGTGGGGCAGCAGGAAGGGACGGCCACGGGTGGCTGAGCACGACTCCGACCGCGAGCCGGAGGAGAAGGGCGTGCCCTTCGACGAGGCGGCCGCGTGGGCCGCGATCGTCGAGGCGTACGGCGACGAGCCGCCGGACCCGCCCGGCGCCAAGCCGTTCAAGTCGGTCGAGGATCTCGCGCTGCTCGAATCGGACACGAACGACGAGACCGGTGACTCCGGCGACCCCGACCCTAAGGGCAACGCCGACAAGGTGGCCAAGGGCGACGGGCAGCCCCCGAAGCCGCTGGGCAGCTCCGTCGCCTTCGCCCCCGGCGTCGGCGGCGGTGGCCCGCGCGACTACTCGGCGCCGGACGCGACCGAGGACGACTTCGACGATGACGACGAGGGCCACTTCGTCCCGCCGGAGCCGCCTCCGCTGCCCGCCGCCGACACGACCGCCCGGTTCGCGTGGCTGGCGGTCCTCGGCGGTCCGCTCCTGCTGCTGCTCGCCGTCCTGCTGGGCTGGGACATGACCTGGTGGCTGACGACACTGGGCATCGGCGGGTTCCTCGGCGGGTTCGCGACGCTGGTGATGCGCATGAAGGGCGACGAGGACGACGAGGAGGATCCGGGGCGGGGGGCTGTGGTCTGACCCCGGCCACCTGCTTCAGGACGCCGGGATTCTGAGGGCGGCCAGGACCGGCAAGTGGGCAGAACCTCTTGATGCCGCCCTCGCACTGCTCGGCCCCAGGGGGCCTCACAGGCTTCGGGCGGCTGCGCCGGACTCCGTCCGGCGGACCGGGCTCAGGCTGCCGGTACACGCAATGCCGCCAGCACGGGCAGGTGATCCGTCGCCGCCATCAGATCCTGCTCCAGCACCCCCGGGTGCCCTATCGGCACCCCGCAGCCCAGTACCTCGATGCCCGGCGTCGCCAGGATCGCGTCGATCCGCTGGTGCGGGTCGGTCGGGGTCGACGTGTACTCCGTGCCCCAGGGGGCCGTGGCCCAGCAGTCCTGGAGGTCGGTGGACAGGCGCCGGAAGCTGGGGCCGGAGGGGCGTTCGTTGAGGTCGCCGCCCGCGATCGCGTGCGGTACGTCCAGTGCGGCGAGCCGGTCGAGGAGCAGGCCCGACTGCTCGTACCGCTCGTCCTTCCGCAGGCTGAGGTGACAGCTCAGTACGCCGAGCCGGGCACCCCCGAAGCGGACGACGGCCGTGGCGAAGCCTCTGCGGTGCTGGCCGGGGGTGAGCGGGAGGAGGACGTCCTCGGTGCGTTCGACTGTCGCGCGCAGGGAGCAGAGGAGGGCGGGGCCGGCGGCGGTGGCGCCGCCGGAGAGGAGTACCTGGCCGGAGGCGGATGCGAGGCGGGCGAGTTTTTTGCGCCAGCGGAAGAAGCGGGGGGCTTCTTGGACGAGGACGAGGTCGGGGGTGCAGGCGGTGATGACTCGGGCCAGGGCGGTGGTGTCGTCTCGCATCGAGCGGATGTTGTAGCTGAGGACTCGGATGACGGCGGAACCGTCGGGGTTGGTACGGGGGGTGGGGAGTGGGGGGTTCGTCGCCATGCGGGTCAAGATACGGGCGGGCGTTGGTGGGGTGATCGGGAACTCGCCGTGGGGTGTGGGGTAGTTGGCCGTGGTTACGGGCGGTGGGGGCTTGTCGCGCCCACGCGGCGGTAGCCGCAGATCAGATACAGCCCCGCGCCCCTAAAAAACAAGACCGCTCGCCGTCCTCTGCAAGGGGACGGCGAGCAGCCACAGCCATGGGGCCTGTTTACATGATCGGGTCGGGTTCGCGGGCCAGGTCGGCCGCTCCCACCATGCCTGCCTTGTTGCCCAGTTGGGCTGCGATGACGTCGGCGACGGGACGCCAGTTGCCGCCTACCAGCCAGCGTTTGTAGGACTTACGGATGGGGTCGAGGACCAGTTCGCCCTCGTCCGAGAGGCCGCCGCCGACGATGAAGGCGGAGGGGTCGAAGAGGGAGGCCAGGTCGGCGAGGCCGGCGCCGGCCCAGCGGGCCAGTTCGCGGTACGAGTCGACGGCGACGGCGTCGCCCTGTCTCGCGGCCATCGAGATGTGCTTGCCCTCGATGCCGTCCGGGGTGCCGTCGCCGAGGGAGAGGAGCACCTCGGCGTTCTCGGGCGTCGCGTTGGCGCGCTGCTTCGCGTACCGCACGAGGGCGCGTCCCGACGCGTACTGCTCCCAGCAGCCCTGGCTGCCGCAGCCGCACTGAAGGCCGTCCGGGACCACGCGGATGTGGCCGAACTCGGCGGCCACGCCGAAGTGGCCGCGGCGCAGCTTGTTGCCGATGATGATGCCGCCGCCGAGGCCGGTGCCCAGGGTGATGCAGATGACGTTGCGGTGGCCCTTGCCCGCGCCGAACTTGTACTCGCCCCAGGCCGCCGCGTTCGCGTCGTTCTCGACGACGACCGGCAGGCCCACGCGTGCCTCGACCTTGTCCTTCAGCGGTTCCTGGCGCCAGTCGATGTTGGGCGCGAAGTAGACCGTGGAACGCTGGCGGTTCACGTATCCGGCGGCGCCGATGCCGACGCCCACGATCTCGTGCCCGGCGCGCGCGCCCTCGACGGCGGCGGCGATGGCGTCCACGATGCCCTCGGGCGTGCCCGGGGTCGGCACCTTGTGGGTCGAGAGGATGTTGCCTTCCTCGTCGACCACACCGGCCGCGATCTTCGTGCCGCCGATATCGACGCCGATGGTGAGTCCCATGAATCCCTCAGTTTCGGTCGAGCCCCGCTACGGCCAACCGTACCCGAGCCCCTGTCGCCGGGTTCCCGTCGTCCGCACCGTGGGCGGGCCAGGCGGGAGGGCGACAGGGCCCCGGCGAGGGGGGTGTCAGTCCAGATCGATGCGCTCGCCGGAGCCGGTGCCCTCGCCCCGGTCCTCGCCCCAGTTCTTCGCGCGGTCGGTCTCCCGGGACGTCCAGCGGCGTTCCTGGGACTCGACGGCCGAACGGTAGGCGGCGAGCAGTTCGTTGCCGGCGGCGGCAAGGTGGTCGAAGACGTCCGGGTTGCGTTCGATCACCGGTTCGACGGCGGCCTTGGCCTGCTGGACGACCTGCTGCACCACCTGCTGGGCGGTGCCCTGGGCGACCGCGCCGAGCAGCGGTGACTGGAGGGACGACAGCTTGTCCGAGACGGCGTCGACGAGCTTGCGCAGTTCCTCGGCGGCGGAGCCGGGGGGCGGGCCGTACCGGGCCCGGCGGCGGGCCTTCTCCGCTTCGAGGTCCTCGGCGCAGGCCTTGGCCCAGGCGTCGGCGTCGGTCGCGCGCGTCTCGTACGGTGCCTCGTCGGCCGCGTCCTCCTGAGCGGCGTCGGACGGGGGGCGCTCTTCGCTCATGGCGGACTCCTGACTACGGTTCGTCTCTTTGACGGTACCCGAACGGGTGCGGGCGGTTCATCGTGTCTGCGGCCACAGATCCGGGTCCGGCGCGAAACGGATCCTCAGCTCGCCCTCGCGCAGGGCGGCCCCGGCCACCGTGCAGCGGCGCAGTGCCGAGGGCAACGGAACGATACGGCGGAACGGGCCGACGGTGAGGACGAGATCGTCGCCGCGCCGGACCAGGTCGAGGTCGTCGCGTATCGCGCCGGGCAGCGGGATGTGCCAGACGAGCACACCGTCGTCGGCGAGGTGGTCGGTGACGGGCCACTCGATGGGGGTGGTGGCCGCGTTGACGGCGGGGGCGCGGAGTGCGGCGAGGTCGTCGGTGCCGCGCGGGTCGTGCCCGAGGTGCGGGACCTGATGGAGAGGGAGGGCGTACGTCTGCGGCCAGTCCTCCAGCGCCTTGCGCTGCTGGGCCGTGATGGAGGCCAGCCAGGGGTCGATGGAGGGTTCCGGCAGGACGCGGTTGGCGATCAGCGTGTCCGTGCGCAGGCCGCGCAGGGCGGCTCCGGTGATGGCGGCGCGTACGGCGTCGGTGCCGGCGGGGCCTGGCTCGGCGACCAGTCGTACGACCGTGCCCGGGTCCTGGACGACCGCGGTGACGGCGGCCAGTTCCACGTCCCAGCGGGCGGCGGCGTCGTACAGCCAGTCCGCGGGCATCGGGACTCCGGCGAGGCGGCCGAGTACGGGGCGCAGGGCGCGGGCGGCCTGGCGTTCGGCGGGGAGGAGTCGGCGCAGATAGCGGCGGAGTTCGTCGGGGAGCGCGAGGAGGGCGAGGGCCTGCGGGGTGGGCGGGAGGTCGACGACCAGGAGGCCGTACGCCTCCGAGAGCGCGGCGTCGCGGACGGCGCGCAGGAGGGCGAGTTCCTCGGCGCCGGGGAGGGGGGTGAGTTCCTCGGGGTCGAGCCGGGAGGCGCCGAGGAAGTCGAGGACGTTCGTGGCACGTTCCTGGAAGGCGGTGAGGTCGGCGCGGAAGCGGTCGGCGGCGTCGGGGCGCCAGGCGGTGAGGTGGGGGGTGCCTGGTACGGAGACCGGGTTGGGGCCGGTCTGGATGCCGAGGGCGGCGCCGAGGGTGTCGGTGCGGTCGGTGCTGAGGACGAGGGTGGGGGTGCCGTCGCGCGCCGCGGTCAGTGCGGTGGCCGCAGCGAGGGTGGTGCGGCCGGAGCCGCCTGGCCCGGTAAGGAGGATGGTGCGCATGGGGGTGAACGGTATCTCGCCCCCGCCGCCCTTACCCGTTCCCATCCCTCGGGGGCTCCGCCCCCGAACCCCCGTATCGCGCTGAACGCGCTCGTCCTCAAACGCCGGACGGGCTGAGTCAGTCAGCCCGTCCGGCGTTTGAGGACAAAAGGGGGTCTGGGGGCGCAGCCCCCAGGGATGGGACGGGTAGGGGCGGCGGGGGCGAGGAAACTACTTGGGCTCCTCCACGCGCTTCTTCAGGCCCGCCAGCGCACGGTCGATGATGACCTTCTCCGCCTTGCGCTTGATCATCCCCAGCATCGGGATCTTGACGTCCACCGTCAGCTGATAGGTGACCTCGGTCGAACCGGCCCCCGCCGCCTTCAGGATGTACGAGCCGTCCAGCGCCCGCAGCATCTGGGACTTGACCAGCGTCCACGAGACCTCGTTCTCGCCGGTCCAGGTGTAGCCGAGGGTCTGGTCGTCCTTGATCGCGCCGGCGTCCATGACGAGGCGGACCTGCTCGGCCCGGCCCTGGGCGTCGGTCTTCAGGACCTCCGCCTCCTTCACCTCGCCGGTCCAGTCCGGGTAACGGGCGAAGTCGGCGATCACCGCCATCACCTCGTTCGGTGCCGCCTCGATCGTGATGCTCGAACTGGTGAATTCAGCCATCGCTGTGGCTCCTCCAGATGCGGTCCGGTGAGGGAGGTTTGGTGCGCACGTATGTGCAGCGTGAAGGCTACCCCGCGCAGCCCGGCCCGCTGTCATCCCCACCCGCCCTCACCGGCCTCACCATTCGAGCACCCACGGCTTCCCGCTCCCCGCGAAGTGCCCCACGTTGACGCACTCGGTGGCGCCGACCCGCATCCGCCGGGCCAGCGGTTGGTGGACGTGACCGAACAGCGCGTACCGGGGGCGTGTGCGCCGGATCGCGTCCAGCAGGGCGCGGCTGCCGCGTTCGAAGCGGCGCGCGACCGTGTCGTACACCAGCTCCGGCACCTCCGGCGGGATGTGCGTGCACAGCACGTCGACCTCGCCGAGCGCCTCGACCTTCGCCGCGTACTCCTCGTCGCTGATCTCGTACGGCGTGCGCATGGGGGTGCGCAACCCGCCGCCGACGAAGCCGAAGACCCTCCCGCCGATCTCCACCCGCTCCCCGTCCAGGACCCGCGTGCCCGGGCCGGCGTACTCCGGCCAGAGTGTCGGCATGTCGACGTTGCCGTAGGTGGCGTACGTCGGTGTCGGGAACGCGGCGAACAGTTCGGCGTACTGCTTGCGGACCGCCTTCTCGATGGCCGTCGCCCGGTCCGTGCCGATGCCCGCCCACAGCCGGGCCCCCAGCTCGCGCGCCTCCTCGAAGCGGCGGGCCGTGCGCAGCTCCACGAGGCGGCTCGCGTTCTCCGCGCCGAAGAGGTCGGGGAAGATGCCGCGCGAGTGGTCGGCGTAGTCGAGGAAGAGGACCAGGTCGCCCAGGCAGATCAGGGCGTCCGCGCCCGCACCGGCCGCGGCCAGGTCCCGCGCGTTGCCGTGCACGTCGCTGACCACATGAATACGCGTCCTCAGGTTGCCCTGCGGTGTGGGTGCCATGGCGATCAAGCGTAGGCGTGTGGGGCATGGGTGAACAGGACAGGGGGGTCGCCGACGGTTACTGGTCAGTCAAGAAAACCGTGCACTACTGTGCGTAAAAGACACCAACCCGTGTGACGCCGCGAACATCTCGCCGGACCCCCCTGTCGTACCGGCCATACCGACGGGTAACGTCCGGGCAGTCCAGTCGTGCTCAGGATTTCAACTACGAGGTCCAGGAGCACTTGCCCGAGCCATGGACCGCACCGTCGCATCGCACAACGTCGTGGCGCCGGCGCCCTATGAGGAGCAGCAGTCTTGCGCGAGTTCAGCCTTCCGGCTTTGTACGAGGTCCCCGCGGACGGAAATCTGACCGACATCGTCCGTCGAAACGCCGCGCAGCATCCGGATGTCGCCGTCATCGCCCGCAAGGTGGGCGGCGCCTGGCAGGACGTGACGGCCACCACCTTCCTCGCCGAGGTGCAGGCCGCCGCGAAGGGCCTCATCGCCTCCGGGATCGAGCCGGGCGACCGGGTCGCCCTGATGTCCCGTACGCGCTACGAGTGGACGCTGCTCGACTTCGCGATCTGGTGCGCGGGCGCGGTGACCGTGCCGGTGTACGAGACCAGCTCCGCCGAGCAGGTGCAGTGGATCCTCAGTGACTCGGGGGCCACCGCGATCGTCGTGGAGCTGGACGGCCACGTGGCCTCCGTCGAGTCGGTGCGCGACCGGCTGCCCGCGCTGAAGCACGTCTGGCAGATCGACGCCGGCGCGGTGGAGGAACTGGGGCGGGCCGGCAAGGACGTCAGCGACGCGGCCGTCGAGGAGCGCGGTTCGCTCGCCAAGGCCGACGACCCGGCGACCATCGTGTACACGAGCGGTACGACCGGCCGGCCCAAGGGCTGTGTGCTCACCCACCGCAGCTTCTTCGCCGAGTGCGGGAACATCGTCGAGCGGCTGCGGCCCCTCTTCCGTACCGGCGAGTGCTCCGTCCTCCTCTTCCTGCCGCTCGCACACGTCTTCGGACGGCTCGTGCAGATCGCGCCGATGATGGCGCCGATCAAACTGGGCCTGGTCCCGGACATCAAGAACCTCACCGACGAACTGGCCTCGTTCCGGCCGACGTTGATCCTCGGTGTGCCGCGGGTCTTCGAGAAGGTCTACAACTCGGCGCGGGCCAAGGCACAGGCGGACGGCAAGGGCAAGATCTTCGACAAGGCCGCGGACACGGCCATCGCGTACAGCCGGGCGCTGGACGACCCGTCGGGCCCGTCGTTCGGTCTGAAGATCAAGCACAAGACCTTCGACAAGCTCGTCTACAGCAAGCTGCGCAACGTCCTCGGCGGCAAGGGCGAGTTCGCCATCTCCGGCGGCGCCCCGCTCGGTGAGCGGCTCGGGCACTTCTTCCGGGGCATCGGCTTCACGGTCCTGGAGGGCTACGGCCTCACCGAGTCCTGTGCCGCCACCGCGTTCAACCCCTGGGACCGGCAGAAGATCGGCACGGTCGGCCAGCCGCTGCCCGGCTCGGTCGTGCGCATCGCCGACGACGGCGAGGTGCTGCTGCACGGCGAGCACCTGTTCAAGGAGTACTGGAACAACCCGGGCGCGACGGAGGAGGCGCTGGCCGACGGCTGGTTCCACACCGGCGACATCGGCACCCTCGACGAGGACGGCTACCTCCGGATCACCGGCCGGAAGAAGGAGATCATCGTCACCGCGGGCGGCAAGAACGTCGCCCCGGCGGTGATCGAGGACCGGATCCGCGCGCACGCGCTGGTCGGGGAGTGCATGGTCGTGGGCGACGGGCGGCCGTTCGTGGGCGCGCTGGTCACCATCGACGAGGAGTTCCTGGGCCGTTGGGCCGCCGAGCACGGCAAGCCGGCCGGTTCCACCGCGGCGTCGCTCGCCCATGACCCGGATCTGCTCGCGGCGATCCAGGGCGCGGTCGACGACGGCAACGCCGCGGTGTCGAAGGCGGAATCGGTGCGGAAGTTCCGCATTCTGGCCTCCCAGTTCACCGAGGAGTCGGGCCACCTGACGCCGTCACTGAAGCTCAAGCGCAATGTGGTGGCCAAGGACTTCGCGGACGAGATCGAGGCGATTTACCGGGGTTGAGTACCCCGCGGGACATGCGGTTCGTTTGCCTGCGGGCCGGTGGGGGCTTGTCGCGCAGTTCCCCGCGCCCCTATCGGGGCGCTCATGGCGAGGTGTCCTCTGCCAGGACCCGTGCCATGGTCCTCTCCGCGAGCGCCGTGATCGTCACGAACGGGTTGACCCCGATCGAGCCGGGGACCAGTGAGCCGTCGGTGATGTACAGGTTCGAATAGCCCTTCACTCGCCCGTAGTTGTCGGTCGCCTTGCCCAACACGCAGCCGCCCAGCGGGTGGTAGGTGAAGTCGTCGGCGAACACCTTGTTGCCGGAGCCGAACAGGTCGTACCGGTAGATGGTGGAGTTCGCCGCGTTGATGCGGTCGAAGAGCTTCTTGGCCATGGCGACGGACACCGCGCTCTGGGCGGCGGTCCAGCCCAGCCGCGCCGAGTCGGTCGCCGAGTCGTAGGTGAAGGACGCCCGTTGAGGGTTCTTGGTGATCGCCAGGTACAGACTCACCCAGTGCTCCAACCCCGTCGGCAGCGGAGCGATTTCGGCGAAGACGGGATTGTCGGCGTTGGCCCAGTCGTCGATGCCCATCACCGGCATCGTCGACTGGTTGGCCCCGACCGTGTCCCACAGGTGGTTGGCGCGCCCGAGCATCACATTGCCGTTGGTCCCCCAGCCGGTCCCGACGCTGGCGTCGAGCGCGGGCAGCGCGCCCGTCTCCCGGGCCCGGACGAGGAGTTCGGTGGTCCCGACGCTGCCGCCGCCGAGGAAGAGGTAGGTGCACCCGTACTGCTTGGTCGCGACGACCGCGCCGGTGTCGTCGATCCGGTCGGCGGTCAGGACGTACGTCCCGTCGGCGGCCCGGGTGATCGCCCTGACGCGCTCCATGGTGGTGATGGTGACGTTGCCGGTGCCGAGCGCGGAGGCGAGGTACGTCTTGTCGAGGCTCTTCTTGCCGTAGTTGTTGCCGTAGATGACCTCGCCGGCGAGCGCGGACTTGGTGGCGGTGCCGGCCGCCTCGCGCTGCATGTAGGCGAAGTCGTAGACGCTCGGTACGAAGGTGGTCTTCAGGCCGGTGTTCTGGGCGTGGGCGCGGGAGATCCGGGAGAAGCGGTACCACTCCGTGGACTCGAACCAGGCGGGGTCGACGGTGTTGACGCCGAGCATCGCCCGGGCCCGCGGGAAGTAGGTCGCGTACATCTCGGTGGCGTTGACACCGGGGAACTGCTCGGCGAAGTACGACTGGAGCGGGGTGACGGCCATGCTGCCGTTGACCAGCGAACCGCCGCCGACCCCCCGCCCGAGGAACACGGACATGTTGTTGTAGTGCACGCGGTCCAGGGCGCCGGGATAGGGGGTGATGTCCTTGTTGACGACGTCCAGCCACAGGAAGCTGGCGAGAGGCGCCTCGGTACGGGTCTTGAACCACATGGAGCGCTTGTCGGGAGCGGAGGTGGAACAGAAGATCTTGCCGTCCGGGCCCGCCGTGTTCCAGAGGCGGCCCATCTCGATGACGAGGGTGCGGATACCGGCCTGACCGAGACGGAGGGCGGCGACAGCGCCCCCGTACCCGGAACCGATGACGATCGCGGGGGCGGACTCGACCGCGGCGGGCTCGACGGCCTGGGCCGACTGGAGGCCGACGCGGGTGAATCCGAGAGCGGCGGCCGTCTGGAACGCGGCCATGCCCAGTATTTGACGTCTCGTCAGCTGATGCTGCATCAACTGACGGTGTATCAGCTTTTCTGTCATGCTCGCAGCATCGGCGGAAATTCACCTTCCGCCTAGTAGGTGCGTACCTTTGCGCACCTACGTATTGGGCACTCCGGACGCATGCGTCACAGCAGCGTCTTCAGCCCCTCCGCCAGCAGGTCCCAGCGCCATCTCTCCTCGACCCAGGCCCGTCCCCGCTCCCCCATCCGGGCACGCAGTTCGGCGTCGCCGAGCAGCACGGTGATCCGGTCGGCGGCCTCCTCCACGGAGCGGCCGCGCACCACCCAGCCGGTCTCGCCGTCCAGGACCGCGTCCGGCGCGCCCCCGGAGTCACCGGCGACCACGGGCAGCCCCGTCGCGGACGCCTCCAGGTACACGATCCCGAGCCCCTCGACGTCCAGACCGCCCCGGCGCGTCCGGCACGGCATCGCGAAGACGTCCCCGGCGCCGTAGTGGGCGGGCAGCTCGGCCCAGGGCACCGGCCCGGTGAAGCGGACCGAGTCGGCGACCCCGGTCTCGTGCGCGAGCTTGCGCAGCTCCCGCGCGTAGGGCCCGCCGCCGACGATCAGCAGGACCGTCTCCGGCTCGGCGGCGAGGATCCGGGGCATGGCGAGGATCAGCGTGTCCTGCCCCTTGCGCGGAACGAGCCGCGAGACGCACACGACGACGGGCCGGTCGGTGAGCCCGAGCCGCGCGCGGACGGCCGCACCCCCCGACTCCGGATGGAAGGTCTTCTCGTCGACCCCGGGCGGCAGTTGGACCATCCGCCGAGCGGCCTGCGGGGTGAGCGCGCCGGCGATCCGCGACCGCGTGTACTCACCCAGGTAGGTGATCGTGTCCGTCGACTCGCCGATCCTGCGCAGCAGTTGACGCGCCGCCGGCAGCTGCGCCCACCCGGCCTCGTGACCGTGGGTCGTCGCCACCAGCCGCTCGGCGCCCGCCTTGCGCAGGGCCGGCGCCATCAGTCCGAGCGGCGCCGCCGCCCCGAACCACACCGACGTACAGCCGTGTTCCCGCAGCAGCCCGACGGCCCGCGCGGTGACCGCGGGCGTCGGCAGCAGCATCGTCGTCCGGTCCCGTACGACGGTGAAGGGCTGCTCGGCGTCGAAGGCGGCGGTGGCCCGGGCGCCCTCGTGGCCGCGCTTCCAGGTGGAGGCGTAGACGACGAGCCGCGCGGGGTCGAGCCGCAGCGCCATGTTGTGCAGGAACGCCTGGATACCGCCCGGCCGGGGCGGGAAGTCGTTCGTCACGATCAGGGTCTTGTGCATCGCCGCCGACCCTACCGAACCGCCCCCCGCACCCTCCCAGAACCCTCACAGAAGTCCGGCCCCGTTTGATGGCATTCGCACAGCAGAGCGGGAGATCATGACCGCTCACCGGTTGACGCGCACGCGCACCGCAGGGCAAGCAGGTGGCACGAACAGGGGTTCAGGTGGACATCGCAGGCAGAGCACGGCTGCGGCTCCCCATGGCACTGGCGCTGCTGGGCACCTGGGGCCTGACCCGGCTGCTCCTGCTGCTGTTCGTGTTCAAGGTGTTCGTCTTCCCGGGCCCGGACGTCACGAGCGACGTCTCGGTGATCTACCACGGCTGGTACGAGGTGCTGCGCGAGGGCACCTTCCCGCTGGCCGACGTCACCTGGCAGTACCCGCCCGCCGCCGCCCTGGCGATCCTCTCCCCCGCGACCCTGCCCTTCCTGTCCTACGCCCAGGCGTTCTTCGTCCTGGCGTTCGTGGCGGACCTGGCGGTCCTCTCCCTCCTCCTCTACGCGGGTCTGCGCCCCGGCCGGACGCTGCGCGGTGCCTGGGTGTGGGTGGTGGGCGTACCGCTGCTCGGCCCGACCGTGTACGCCCGGTACGACGTGATGGTGACCGCCGTGGCCGTGGCCGCGCTGCTCGCGGGCGCCCGGCATCCGCGCCTCATGGGCGCCCTGACGGCCTTCGGGGCGCTGCTGAAGGTCTGGCCCGCGCTGCTGCTCGTAGGGGCCGTACGACGCCGGGCATGGGCCTCGGCGGCCGTCACGGCAGCGGCGCTGGCGTCGGCCTTCGCGGTGACGATGCCCGGAGCCTTCGCCTTCCTGACCTTCCAGGGCGACCGGGGCACCGAGGTGGAGTCGCTGGGCGCCCTCGTCTTCCATGTCGGCCGGCACTTCGGCTGGGAGGGCCAGGTGGCGCTGAACTACGGCTCGATCGAGTTCCTGGGCCCGTTCGTGAACACGGTGAGCACGGTGGCGTTGCTGCTGACGGTGGTCGCCTTCGGCTGGCTCCTGCTGTGGCGCCTGTGCGCGACCCGCTTCCACTCCCACACCCTGGCGGACGCGGCGTTCGTGGCGGTGCTGCTGTTCACGGTGACCAGCCGAGTCATCAGCCCCCAGTACATGGTGTGGCTGGTGGGCCTGGCGGCGGTCTGCCTCTGCTTCCGCGCGAGCACGATGGTGTTGCCGGCCGCCTTGGTGGTGATCGCCTGCCTGGTGACGGTCCTGGAGTTCCCCATCGGCTTCGCCCACGTGGTCGCCAGCGACACCTACGGCATGACCCTCCTGTTCACCCGCAACGGCCTCCTGGTGGTCGCGGCCCTGACGGCGTCCCTGGAGCTGTGGCGCACGACGGTCCCGCCCCGCCGGACCCCACTCCCCCCGATCCCGAACCACCCGACCCACGAGAAGCAGTCCCTGGGCTCACCCTGACGTTCTTCGCCCCCGCCGCCCCTACCCGTCCCATCCCTGGGGGCTACGCCCCCAGACCCCCCTTGTCGCGCTGAACGCGCTCGTCCTCAAACGCCGGACAGGCTGGATGTGGCGCCGGCCAGGCTTGATCTTTCAGCCCAGGCCCAGGTATTTCAGCCCGTCCGGCGTTTGAGGACAAGGCCCGTTCAGGGCCGTAGCGGGGGTCTGGGGGCGCAGCCCCCAGGGATGGGACGGGTAGGGGCGGCGGGGGCGAGGAACTAAACGAGCTGAGCCCGCAGATAGTCCCGCCACAACCCCGTGAACTCCCCCGGCGTCGTCCCCAGCACCTCCGCCATCGCCCCCTCGACCGCCCCGGCCCTCGTCCCGTGCGCCCCCACCGCCCGGTAGAACTCCCCCAGCCGCACCTCCCCCCACCGATCAGCGATCAGCCGACACGCCAACCAGCCCCCCTCGTACGCCTGCGCCAGCTTCCCCGCATCCCCTCCGAAGCCGAAGTCCGAGTCCCGCGGAAGCGCCTCCGGCACCTCCCCGGAGGCCACCGCCCGCGCCAGTTCAGGCGCCGCCTGGACCGCCGTACGGCCCGTGGACCGGTAGCCGACCCAGTCCGCGTACCCCTCGGAGAGCCACAGCGGCGTGGCGGCAGTCGTGGCGGTGCGCGTCGCCACGTGTGTGGTCTCGTGGGTGAGTACGACCTGCTTGCCGAAGTCCCCGAGCACCCCGTACGCCTCGGGATTGACGATGACCCGGTCCGCCGGTGCCTTCGCCGAGCCGCCCACCTCCCCCGTGGTGACGGCCGCGATGCCCCGGTACGACGAGGCCGGTGACCCCAGCAGGCCCGCCATGCCCTCCAGCGACTTCGGTACGAGGACCACGACCCGTCTCGTCCAGGCCCGGCCCCACGCCTCCGTCACCGCGGGCACGGCCCGGTCGGCGAGCCCCGCGTACCGGCGCAGGGACTCCGTCGACTGCCCGACCCCGAGGACGAGGCTGTGCGTGCCGTGCACGGACTGCACGGTCCCCTGGTCCCACAGCTGCTGGCCGGTCTTCCGCGCGGGCTCGTCGGTGTCGACGTACCACCGGCCGCCGTCCCGTTCGGTGAGAGTCAGCGTGCGGCCGACCTTCACGGGTGCCTTGTCGATGCCCTCGACGCGGTAGCTCAGCTCCACGTCGGCGGTCGCCGCCTCGCCGTCGGTGCGGTGCAGGGCGGTCAGCCGGTACGACCAGGCCGCCAGCGGGAGCGCGCGCAGCCGGGTGAACTCCCCCGGCGCACCGGTCCGCGCGTACGCCGGTCCGTCACCGGCCAGGACGGCCGCGGCCCGCCGGTCCAGCAGCCGTCGTACGTCGGCCGAGGCGGTGTCGGAGTTCGAGGAGCCGCCGCCGCACGCCATGAGAGCGACGAGCGAGCCCAGGACCAGCCAGAGCGCCATGCCCCGGACCCGCCACACATCCCACGCCCGCCTTCGACCAGCCACGCCGACGATCGTACGGGCCGATTGTCGGGAAAGGGGAAGCTCAGACCCTCGTGACCGACGACACCGGCATCATGCCCACCGGGTCGTACCGCACCGGCGCGCCCGGATAGGGGGCGTGGATCACCTGGCCGTTGCCCACGTACATCCCGACGTGGCTGGCGTCGGACCGGTAGGTGACCAGGTCACCGGGCTGGGCCTGGGAGAGCGGGACCTGCTGTCCGGCGTACCGCTGGGCCTGCGAGGTGCGCGGCAGGGAGACCCCGGCCTGCGCGTACGACCACTGCATGAGGCCCGAGCAGTCGAAGCCGGAGGGCCCGCTGGAGCCCCAGATGTAGGGGCTGCCGAGTGCCGCCCGGGCCGCGGCGACGGCGGTCGCCGCACGGCCGTTCGGTGCGGCGGCGTTCCCGGGGTCGGGCAGGTCTGCGCGGTCGGAACGGGAGGCCCGGTCGTAGGCGGCGCGGTCGGCGGACGGCAGGGAGTTGAGCAGCGCCCGCGCCTTGGCCAGCTTCCGCTCGACGGTCCGCTTGTGCGTGGCGACCGCCTTGCGGCTCTTGTCGAGTTCGGTGAGCTTGCCGGTCGCCTCGGAGCGCTCCTGGGCGAGTTCCCGCATGGCCGCCTGGAGTTCCCGCAGCTCACCGGCCTGGTGGACGCTGATCCGGTCGAGCGCGGCGGCCTTCTCCAGGTACTCGTCCGGGTCGTCGGAGAACAGCAGGGCGAGCGAGGGGTCCATGCCCCCGGCCCGGTACTGGGCACCCGCGAGCGAACCGAGCGCCTCCCGCATGGTGTTGATGCTCTCCTGCTGCCGGGCGATCCGGTCCTGCGCCCGGGTCACCTGCTCGCGCAGCGCGTCGGCGCGTTCGTCGGCCCGGTTGTAGGACTCGGTGGCCTTCTCGGCCTCCGTGTAGAGCCGGTCCACCTCGGCCCGGGTGTTGTCGCCCGGTGCGGCGACGGCCGACGGCACGGCGGCGCCGAAGGCGGCCGCGGCGGCGGACAGCACGGTGAGAACGGTGCCCGCGGCGGCGGCGCCCCGGTCGAACCCGGACGGTGCAAGGCGGCGATGGAACCCCACGAGAAGCCGCACTCCTTCCGCTGGCGGACGCTGACGTTCCCCCGGTGTTTGGGGGCGCGGCAGACAGTAGCCGTGCGACTACGCGTGGGCCAAAGACCTCGACGGCCACACACAGTCACGCCCCGCCTATGACGCAGGTCATCGGCGGGGCGCGGGGTCAGCGAAGGGTGTCGGGATTCGCCCGTTCGGGCGTCAACGTGTCCTGATCTTGAACAGACCCGGAAGGAGTACGACGATCCGATCCGGCGAAGAGCAGATCAGATCCGTACGCCGAACTGGAAGGGCATGTTGTCGATCGACTCGTACCGCACGACCGTGCCGGTGCGCGGCGCGTGCAGGACCTGGCCGTTGCCGGCGTAGAAGCCGACGTGGTGGTGGTCGCTGTAGAAGATGACCAGGTCGCCGACCTGGAGATCGCTCTGCGAGTAGATGCGCGTACCCGCGTTGGCCTGGTCCTGCGAGGTCCGGGGGATGGTGATGCCGGCCTGGGCGAACGACCACGAGGTGAAGCCCGAGCAGTCGAAGGAGTTGGGGCCCGAGGCGCTGTAGACGTACGGCGAGCCGATCTTGCTCTGCGCGGCGGCGTACGCGGACCCCGCACGGCCCGTGACGGCAGTCGAGCCGTCGAGAGCGGAGCGCGCGCTGGCCCGGCTGGCGCGGTCGTCGGCCGCCGCGAGGGCCGCCTTCTCCGCAGCCGTCATCGAGTTGAGCAGCTTCTGCGCCTCGGCGAGCTTGCTCTGGACTTCCTTCTTCTTCTTGGCCAGCTCGGTGCGGGTGTCCGCGAGGTCCTCGAGCTTCTCGGTGGCCTCGGAGCGCTGCTGGGCGAGCGCGCGCTGCTTCTCCGTGACCTTCTTGAGCGTCTCGACCTGCTGACTGCTCAGCTGGTCCATCGTGGACGCCTTGTCGAGGTAGTCGTCCGGGTCGGCGGAGAGGAAGAGCTGCACGGAGGGGTCGATGCTGCCGGTGCGGTACTGGGCGGCGGCGGCGAGTCCGAGGCTGTCGCGCAGCTCGTTGAGCTCTTCCTGGCCGCGGGCGACGTTGTCCTGGAGGGTGGAGATCTCCTTCTCCAGCCTGTCCTGCTTCTCCTCGGCCCCGTTGAGCTTCTCGCTGGCCTGCTCGGTCTGCTCGTAGAGCTTGTCGACCTTGGCCTTGACCTCGTCCTTGCTCGGCTTCTCGCTCGGAGCGGCGTTGGCGGCGTTGGCACTGAGGGCCATGGCGGCAGCTGCGGCGGTGGTGAGCACGGTCACGCGGGTGCGGCTCGGCTGCTTCGGTCGACGATGGGACGCCACGGAGGCGAACTCCTTCTTCTCCCGCCGTCACTCCCATTGAGTGATCACCCGAGCGGAGGTTCGAGGCCTGACCCTAGTGACCACCCTGTGATCACTTCAAATCCTCCCATGAAAAATGTTTGTCACACGTGCATTCTTTACACACAACTCACGTCAGGTAACGCTCGTTTGACACTACGTTGCGTGACAGTTCCGCCAATTCGGGCATTCAGCACGTATGTTGCGGACCGCCGTCAGCCGCGTGAGAAGCGCTTCAGCAGCACCGCCGAAGCCACCGGCCGCGCCCCCGCCTTGGCGATCCCGTCGGCCACCTCGCGGTCCGTCGAGACGACGATGACCGGCCTCCCCGGCGGCTCCGCGCGCACCAGCTGACGGATCAACTCGTCGGCGGTGACACCGGCCTTGGAGAACAGCACCCTGACCCCGCGCGGCGGCGCCAGCAGCACCGGAGCGGCCAGTTCGGCCCCGTCGAAGACACAGGTGACCTCGGCGCCGGTCTGCGCGGCGAGCTGCGAGAGCTGCCCGAGCAGCCTCAACCGCTGCTTCTCCAGGGGCATCTGGGGATAGCCGGTCTTGGTGACGTTGTAGCCGTCGACGACCAGATGGGCCTGCGGCAGCGCGAGAAGCTGGTCGAGAATGGCAGGGTCGTTCTCGGACAGGGCCCGCGCGGCGATGTCTTTCGGGGTCATTCGTCCCGGTTCGACCGCGTCCACGGTCTCGGCCGGCCGCACCGAGACCGGCGGCAGCGCCAGCTCCCGCCGCAGCCCCTGAGCCGCGTCGAGTACGGTGTCGAGCAGCAGCCGTACGCGCATGTCCTCGACGCTCCGCCCCTCCCGGGCGGCGCGTCTGCTGGCCTCGAGGGCCGCCTCGACCTCCACGAGCCGCCCCTTGAGCCGCCGGGCCTCGCTCTCGGCCGCGGAGACCTGGGCGTGCTCCTCGGTCCGTACGGCGTCGATCTCGGCGTGCACCTTGCGCAGGGCGGCCTCGCCGCGCTTGACGTCACTGAGGGCGGCGCGCAGCTTGCGGTGAAGCGATTCGGATTCCTTCTTCGCCGACTCCAGCTCCGTACGCAGCCGCTCGTTCTCGGTACGGGTGAGGTCGCGGGCGGCGCTCAGTTCCTCGCGCAGCCGCTCCAGCTCGGCCCGGCTCTCCTCGTCGGCGCGCTCGGCGTCGGCCCGCTGCGCCTCCTCGCCGGCCGCGGTGACGAGCTTCACCCAGCCCGTGGGCCGCAGCACATAGGCCGCGGCGGCCACGTCCAGCGGATCGGCGGCCGGGGGCGGCGAACCTGCGTCGAGAGCGCCCGCCAGCTCCGCCTGCGCCTCCCGCAGCTTCTCCCCGATGCGCTGCCGGAACAAGGTGTCGGTCTCCAAGGCGGCAGCCATGGCATTACCGGCGAACTTGGCCCGCCGATTGGGCGCGAACCGCGCGTACTGCCGCAACTGGGCGGGCAGTTCGGCAACGGTGAGCCCACCGAACCCATCGGACACGATCTGTACGACGCGCCTGCGCACGCCGTCGGGCAGCGGGCGGTCGAGCACCTCGGCGGCGCCGTCGCCCGGCCCCCCGCCTGTGGTCTCCACCATCCGTCACCCCAGCCCATTCCTGTGCGGGGCCCGCTCCCTGTCAGGAGCCGGCGCCCGGCCTGTCCACGAGTTCCACCTGATCCACGGCGTTGCACCAGCGGCAGCGCACCGACTCGATGGTCTCACTGACCACCTCGCGCTCCTCCACGTTCGGTGCTCCGGCGAGGTCCAGGTGCACGTACTCCACCACCTTGGAGGAGCGGGTCACGTCGAATCGCGTGAGGTTGCCGCACAGAGCACAGCGCCACCGGGTCGTCTCGGTCGGCAGAGGAACCGTCATCGTGGATATGTTCGCTTTCCTTCTAGTGTCCGTGCTGGCCAGTTTCCCTGGAGCGTGTGGCTCGTAACCCTAAGGCCTGGCGGGTACCCACCGCCCGTCCGTCCACAGCGGCGAGGCGATCTGCACGGTTCGATCCCCTTACGTCATGCTCTGTAGCCATGATCGGCAAGTTCGAGAAGTGGCGTACGCCGGCCCGGTCGGCGCCGGTGACGTACGGCCTGATCGCCGTGTGCTGTCTGCTCTTCGTCATCGGCCCCGCCTCGGGCCTCAACCCCGGCTACGGCACCGGGGACGCCCTCCTCGCCGCCCAGCGCGCCTACTTCCGCCGCTGGGGCGTGGTCCCCGCCGACCTCTTCACGGGCGCCCCGCGCGCCACCCTCACCCCGGCCACCGCCCTCTTCGTGCACGGCAGCTGGGTCCACCTGCTGGGCAACATGCTCTTCCTCTACGTCTTCGGCGCGATGACCGAGGAACGCCTCGGCCACCTGGAGTTCGCCCTCTTCTACCTGGGCTGCGGCTACCTCGCCCTGCTCGGCTACGCCGCCGCCAACGCCGACTCGCAGCAGACGCTGGTGGGGGCGTCCGGTGCGATCTCGGCGATCCTGGGCGCGTTCCTGTACCTGTTCCCCGGCGCCCGTGTCACAAGCCTCTTCCCGTTCCTCTTCTTCCTCCCCCTACGCTTCCCGGCCTGGCTGACCCTCCCCTTCTGGGCGACCCTCCAGTGGGTGGCGGCGGGGAGGGCGTCGTCGGGCCCCGGGGTGGCGTACCTGGCGCACGTGGTGGGCTTCGGCCTGGGCTTCGTCTACGCGTGGGTGAGATATCGCGGTGCGACTAAAGTGAGGGCCCCAGTGAAGGCGCCCGAGGGAGAGAACCAGCCGTGATCACCGCGATCGTGCTCATCAAGACCAGCGTGGACCGGATCCCCGAGATCGCGGAGAGGATCGCCGCGCTGGAAAGCGTGAGCGAGGTCTTCTCCGTCACCGGCACGTACGACTTGATCGCGATGGTCCGCGTCAAGGCCCACGAGGACCTGGCGGAGATCATCCCGGGCAGCATCAGCAAGATCCCGGGCGTAGAGGCAACGGACACCCACGTGGCATTCCGCACGTACTCCCAGCACGACCTGGAGGCAGCGTTCGCCATCGGCCTGGACGGCTGACTTTTCCAGCCCGGGCCAGCACTCTCAGCCCGTCCGGCGTTTGAGGACGAGCGCGTTCAGCGCGACAAGGGGGGTCTGGGGGCGCAGCCCCCAGTGGGGGTCCCCCCTCTGGGGGAGGGACGGGTAGGGGCGACGGGGGCGATCAAACCGCCGGAACGCACCGCCCGTCCTCAGTCCGGTACTGCCACCGAGCCCCGTCCCGCACAAGCTCCTTCACCGCACCCACGAACCGCTCGACATGCTCGTCCGGCGTACCGGCCCCGAAGCTGACCCGGATCGCGTTCAGCGACTTCTCGCCGGGCGCCGCCTCAGGCGCCCCGCACTCCCCCTGCGTCTGCGGGTCACTCCCCAGCAGCGTCCGCACCAGCGGATGCGCACAGAACAACCCGTCCCGCACCCCGATCCCGTACTCCGCCGACAGCGCCGCCGCGAAGTGCGAACTGTTCCACCCCTCGACGACGAACGAGATGACCCCGACACGCGGAGCATCGTCGCCGAACAGCGAGAGCACCCTGACCTCGGGCACCTCCGCCAGCCCCGCCCGCACGGTGTCGATCAGGTACTGCTCCCGGGCCACCAGCGAATCGAAGCCGGCCTCGGTGAGGGCCTTGCAGGCGGCGGCGATCGAGTAGGCGCCGATCACGTTCGGCGACCCCGCCTCGTGCCGCGCGGCGCTGTCGTGCCACTCCACGTCCACTCCCCCGTCCGCACGCCGCGTGACCTTACGGCTGGCGCCACCCCCGGCGAGGTACGGGTCGGCCGCGCGCAGCCAGTCGGCACGTCCGGCAAGGACACCCGAGCCGAAGGGCGCGTACAGCTTGTGCCCGGAGAAGGCGACCCAGTCGACGTCCAGGTCCTGAACGGAAACGGGGTGGTGCGGGGCGAGCTGGGCGGCGTCCAGGACGATCCGGGCGCCGTGCGCGTGGGCGACGGCGGCCAGCTCCCGTACGGGCCACAGCTCACCGGTGACGTTCGAGGCGCCGGTGACGCAGACGAGCGCCGGGCCCTGACCCTCTTCAATGGACGCAGTGCGGGCGGCGAGGGCCTCCTCCAGCGTGGCCACGGCCTGCTGCGGGGTGCGCGGGGCGTTGAGGTAGGTGACCTGGGCGTCCTTCCAGGGCAGCAGCGAGGCGTGGTGCTCGGTCTCGAAGACGAAGACCTGGCAGCCGTCGGGGAGGGCGGCGGCGAGCAGGTTGAGGGAGTCGGTGGTGGACCGGGTGAAGATCAGCTGGTCGTCGGCCCGGCAGTCCAGGAACTCCGTGACCGTCCGGCGGGCGTTCTCGAAGAGGTCCGTCGACAGCTGGGAGAGATAGCCGGCCCCCCGGTGCACGCTGCCGTAGTAGGGCGCGTACGCCGCCACGTCGTCCCAGACCCGCTGGAGCGCGGGCGCGCTGGCCGCGTAGTCGAGCGCCGCGTAGGTGACCTCGCCGCCGGTGACGAGCGGGACGGTGACATCACGGCCGAGAACGGGCAGCGGTGCACAAGTGGTCTGGGCGATGGCAACGGTGGAGACAGACACGACGAACTCCTCGACGACCAGGACCCCTGGTTTCGTGAGGGATCCGCGCTTGCCGTGAGCCTTGCTGCTCACGGCCTGGTCTTCATCCCGGGGCACCCCGCCACGGACGGAGGGTTGCCGGACAGTCGGCCGGGGCCTCATGACTGTCACTCATGACCTGGTGCAGAAAATACGTGAAGTGATCGACGCCCCGCAACCCGTGTCCGGATCGCGGGACGCCCATCGGCACGGAACTACTTGTTGCTGGCCGCCACCCAGCGCTCCAGCGTCCGCTTGGCCGCACCCGAGTCGATCGACTCGGCGGCCTTCTCCATACCGGCCCGGAGCTGCTCGGCGAGCGGTCCCCCCGTCGGGTCCAAGGCCACGAGCGCCGCCGCCGAGTTCAGCAGTACGGCATCACGTACAGGCCCGGTCTCACCGTCCAGCAGGCGCAGCGCGACCTCCGCGTTGTGCCCGGGGTCGCCGCCGCGCAGCGCCTCCACCGGCACCAGTTCGAGTCCGGCGTCGCGCGGGTCGAAGGTCTCCTCGGTGACCTTGCCGTCCCGGACGATCCAGACATGGGAGGTGGCCGTGGTCGTCAGCTCGTCGAGGCCGTCGTCACCGCGGAAGACGAGGGAGGAGTTGCCTCTCTCGGCGAAGACACCGGCGACGATCGGCGCCATCAGCGGGTCGGCGACACCCACCGCCTGGGCCTTGACCTTCGCCGGGTTGGTCAGCGGACCGAGGGCGTTGAACACCGTACGGATGCCCAACTGGCCGCGGGCGGCGCCCGCGTGACGCAGCGCCGGGTGGAACTTGATGGCGAAGCAGAAGGTGATGCCGGCCTCCTCGGCCACCTCGGCGACCCGCTGCGGGGTCAGGTCGAGGTTGACGCCGAGCTTGCCCAGGACGTCCGAGGAGCCCGACGCCGACGAGGCCGCCCGGTTGCCGTGCTTGACGACCTTGGCGCCGGTGCCGGCCACGACGAGCGAGGACATCGTGGAGATGTTCACCGTCTTCGCGCCGTCGCCGCCCGTGCCGACGATGTCGACGGTCCGCCCGGACACCTCGATGACGTTCGCGTGCTCGTACATCGCCCGGACCAGGCCGGTGATCTCCTCCACCGTCTCGCCCTTGGCCCGCAGCGCCACCACGAACCCGGCGATCTGCGCGTCGGTCGCCTCGCCCCGCATGATCTGGTCCATCGCCCAGGCCGTGGCGTCGGCGCTCTGGTCCCGGCCGTACAGCAGGGCGTTCAGCACCTCGGGCCAGGAACGGCCCGCCGCGGTGTCGCCTCCTGCGGGGGTCACAGCGCTCATAAGGCCGCTCCAGGGTGTCGTACGAGAGGAGAACTCTCGACAGTCAGAAAGTGTGCTCCCACCCTATCCAGCCAGGAGCACGGCGAAGGGCCCCGTCCGGTGATCGGACGGGGCCCTTCGACTGTGTGGCGAAGCGAGGGGATCAGTGGTGGCCGTGGCCGCTCGTGATCTCCTTGTACTCCTCGGCGGTCGGCTTGGCGATCTGGCCGTCCTCGCCGTAGTACGACTTGCTGAGCTTGGCCCGCAGCTTCTCCGGGCCCTTCACCTTGCGCTCGACACCGTTCTCGTCGACCGTCGCGCCGATCGCGGCCGGCTCGTACTGCTCGTGAGCCGTGAGCGTGTGCAGGGCCTCCTGGCTGAGCGGCTCGTGCACCTCGATGAACTCACCGTGCGGCAGGCGCTTGATGATGCCCGACTCGCGGCCGTGCAGCACCTTGTCCTTGTCGCGGCGCTGGAGGCCGAGGCAGATCCGCTTGGTGGCGATGAACGCGAGGACCGGGGCGACGAAGAACGCGATGCGTACGAACCAGGTGATCGCGTTGATCGACAGATGGAAGTGGGTGGCCCAGAGGTCGTTCCCACCACCGATCAGCAGCACCATGTACCAGGTGATCCACGCGACACCGAAGGCCGTACGGGTCGGCGCGTTGCGCGGGCGGTCCAGGATGTGGTGCTCGCTCTTGTCGCCGGTGACCCAGGACTCGATGAACGGGTAGACCGCGATCGCGACCAGGACCAGCGGGAAGATGATCAGCGGGATGAACACACCCAGGACGAGTGTGTGACCCCAGGCGTTGATCTCCCAGCCCGGCATGACACGGATCAGACCCTCGGAGAAGCCCATGTACCAGTCGGGCTGGGCGCCGGTGGACACCTGGTCCGGGCGGTAGGGGCCCATGGTCCAGATCGGGTTGATCGAGGCGATCGCCGCGATGACCGCGATGACACCGAAGACCAGGAAGAAGAAGCCTCCGGCCTTCGCCATGTAGACCGGCAGCAGCGGCATGCCGACGACGTTGTTGTTCGTCTTTCCGGGGCCCGCGAACTGCGTGTGCTTGTGGTAGAAGACCAGGATCAGGTGCGCCACCAGCAGGCCGAGCATGATGCCCGGCAGCAGCAGTACGTGGACCGAGTAGAAGCGGGCCACGAAGTCGCCGCCCGGGAACTCGCCGCCGAACAGGAAGAACGACAGGTACGTGCCCACGACCGGCACGGACAGGACCGCGCCCTCCATGAAGCGCACACCGGTGCCGGAGAGCAGGTCGTCCGGGAGCGAGTAGCCGGTGAACCCGGTGAACATGCCCAGGACGAACAGCAGGAACCCGAACACCCAGTTGACCTCGCGGGGCTTGCGGAACGCACCCGTGAAGAACACGCGCATCATGTGCACGAACATGCCGGCGAGGAAGATCAGCGCCGCCCAGTGGTGGATCTGCCGGATCAGCAGACCACCGCGCACATCGAAGGAGATGTGCATGGTCGAGTTGAACGCCTCGGACATCAGCTGGCCCTGGAGCGGGACGTAGCTGCCGTGGTACTCCACCTCGTTCATCGACGGGTGGAAGAACAGCGTCAGATACACACCCGTGAGGATGATGATGATGAAGCTGTAGAGGCAGACCTCGCCCAGCATGAACGACCAGTGGTCGGGGAAGATCTTGCGCATGTTGGCCTTGGCCAGGCCGTAGATGCCCAGCCGGCCGTCGGCCCAGTCGGCGACCCGCTCACCGGCGGGCGCCTTCTCGCGCGACGAACGCGCGTCCGTGGTGTTTGCCGTAGTGCTCATCCGCGCTCCCAGAAGGCAGGACCGACGGGCTCGGAGAAGTCGCCGAGCGCCTCAAGGTAGCCCTCGTCGTTCACACCGATGCGCAGCTGCGGCAGGGCGTGACCGGCGGGGCCGAAGATCACCCGGGCGCCGTCGGAGAGGTCGAAGGTGGACTGGTGGCAGGGGCAGAGCACGTGGTGCGTCTGCTGCTCGTACAGGGAGATCGGGCAACCGACGTGGGTGCAGATCTTCGAGTACGCCACGATGCCCTGGTAGGACCAGTCGAGTTCCTGCTTGTCCTTGATGTTGTCCGGCTGGATGCGGACGATCATCAGGGCGGCCTTGGCGATCTCGGTCTGGAACTCGTGGTCGTCCTCCTCCAGGCCCTCGGGCTTGGCGAAGGTGAGTGAACCGACCACGACGTCCGAGGGACGCAGCGGCTCGTTGGTGTTCATGTTGACGAGCAGCTTGCCCTTGGACCACAGGGTGTGGCGGAGCTTCGTCCCGGGCAGCGGGCCGAGGTCGCGGAGCAGGACGACGCCGGAGAGCGGGAACAGGGCCAGCGCGCCGAACATCGTGTTGCGGACCAGCTTGCGCCGGCCGATCGCGGACTCCTTGGCGCCCTGCTTGAAGTCGGCCAGGACCTTCGCCTTGACCTCGGGCGGCGCCGCGATCGCGTGCCGCTCGTCGACGAGTTCCTCGTCGGACATCAGGGTGCGGGCCCAGTGGACCGCGCCCGCGCCGATCGCGAAGAGCGCGATCCCGAGGGTCAGGCCCAGCGCGAAGTTCAGCGCGTTGATGTGCCCGATCGGGAAGACGTAGATCGCCTTGTCGTGCGGGATCCCGACGTACGAGGCGATGAAGCCGACGGTGGCCAGCATCGACAGCGTGAACATGAAGGCGACCGCGCGCTCGGACCGCTTGGCGGCCCGCTCGTCGATGTCCTGGACGCGGTGCTCGTGGGGCGGCAGCCCCGGGTCCGCGAACGGGTCCTTGTCGTCGGCTACGCCCACAGCACCGTGATTGTGCTGGTCGGTGGCCCGCTCGGCGGGCAGGTTCTCTTCTGGAATGTCTTGGCTACTCATGACTTCTTGGCCTTTGCGGTCCGAGCGGCGACCCAGACGGCGACCGCGATGAGCGCTCCGAGGCCGAAGATCCAGGCGAACAGGCCCTCACTGACCGGTCCGAGACCGCCCAGACCGAGACCGCCGGGCTCCACGGTGTCATCGCCGTTGACCGCGTCGAGGTACGCGATGATGTCCTTCTTGTTCTTCTCCGACAGCGTCGTGTCGGGGAAGGACGGCATGTTCTGCGGGCCGGTCTGCATGGCCTCGTAGATGTGCTTCGGGTCGACACCCTCAAGGTCCGGGGCGAACTTGCCGTGCGTGAGCGCACCGCCCTTGCCGGTGAAGTTGTGGCACTGGGCGCAGTTGGTCCGGAAGAGTTCGCCACCCTTGGCGATGTCCGCGCCGTCGGGGCCGTACTGCTCCTCGGTCGGCACGGACGGACCGGCGCCCAGCGACGCGATGAACGCCGCGAGCTGGTCGATCTCGGCCTGCGAGTAGATGTTCTTCTTCTTCGGGATCTGCGCGCCCTGCGAGGTCGCGGCCGGCATACGGCCGGTCGCCACCTGGAAGTCGACCGCCGCGGCGCCCACACCCACCAGGCTCGGACCGTCGGAGGTGCCCTGACCGCCGGTGCCGTGGCAGCTTGCGCAGCCCACGGAGTACAGCCGCTGCCCCTCGGTGATGGTGAGGGACTGGGCGGTTTCATCGGCCTCTGCCTTGCTCGCGGGTGCGAGTGTGGCGTACAGCCCCCCGACGGCCGCCAGCGCGATGAGTAGGACGACGACCGCCGCCAGCGGATGGCGTCGTCGTGCGGAGAGCTTTTTCACGGATTACCCCGGTGTCAGGATCTTCAGCGTCGAGTCTTCTGGGAGGTATCGGGCGGACCCGATGTGAGGATCGGGCGGGCCCGGCTACTTGATCATGTAGATCGTGGCGAAGAGCCCGATCCAGACGACGTCGACGAAGTGCCAGTAGTAGGACACGACGATCGCGGCGGTCGCCTGCTCATGAGTGAACCTTCGCGCCGCGTACGTCCTGCCGAGGACGAACAGGAAGGCGATGAGACCGCCGGTCACGTGCAGGCCGTGGAACCCGGTGGTCAGGTAGAACACCGAGCCGTACGGGTCCGACGAGAGCGAGAGGCCCTCGTGCTTGACCAGTTCGGTGTACTCGAAGACCTGACCGCCGATGAAGATCGCACCCATCACGAAGGTGACGATGAACCACATCCGGAGCTTCTTCACATCACCGCGCTCGGCGGCGAACACGCCGAGCTGGCAGGTGAGGGAGGAGAGCACCAGGATCGTGGTGTTGGCCGCCGAGAACGGGAAGTTCAGGTTGGAGGCCATCTCCTTCCAGTGATCCGGACCGGTCACCGATCGCAGGGTGAAGTACATCGCGAAGAGGGCCGCGAAGAACATCAGCTCGGAACTCAGCCAGATGATGGTTCCGACGCTGGTGAGGTTCGGCCGGTTGACCGACGGGTGCGCGTGCCCGGTTTCTACTGTCGTTGCTGTCGCCACGACCGACATTATGTCGGTCGCTTATCCCGCCCTCACCCCGGGGGGTGCCGTTCGGAGTGTTGGTGGGGTGTGTCCAGCCCGTATGGCCCATCGGACAGCCGTGTGAGCGGTGTTCCGACGGTGTTCAGACCGGGGGTCCGAAGGAGTAGCATCCGGCTGTCCGTACGACGCTGATGTCTCGGAGGGAACAATGCAGCCGACCGCCACGGTGCTGGTCTACAGCGACGACTCCAACACCCGCGAGCAGGTGCGGTTGGCGACGGGGCGGCGGCCTGCGCCGGATGTTCCCGCCGTCGAGTTCCTTGAGTGTGCGACTCCCGCTGCTGTCCTCAGGGAGTTGGACAAGGGCGGGATCGATGTGTGCGTGCTTGATGGTGAGGCCGTGCCCATGGGGGGCATGGGGATGTGCCGGCAGATCAAGGACGAGGTGTTCCAGTGTCCGCCGGTGCTGTTGCTGATCGGGCGGCCTCAGGATGCGTGGCTGGCGACGTGGTCTCGGGCGGACTCGGCGGTCACCTTGCCGGTGGATCCGGTGGAGTTCGCTTCTGCGTTGGCTTCTTTGTTGCGTTCGCGGAAGGCACTCAGCGCCTAGTGGGGTGGGGCGTTCGGTTCGTTGGCGGGTGCTGCGCCGTAGTGGCTTGTCGCGCAGTTCCCCGCGCCCCTGAAGGCTCCTCAGGCTGACGCCGGTCGTAGTCTTGCCGTCTGGACAGTGGTCTGGCCTGCTGTTGTGCCGTTTGTCAGGGCGCTTCCCGCTTGCCACTTCTGCCAGTCGAGGTTCCAGTCGCCGAAGCCGTTGCCGAAGGTTTCCATGGTGTCGCCGTAGGAGTTGACGACCTTGACGACGTCGCCCTCGCGGACGTTGTCGAAGAACCACTCGGCGTTGCCGGTGCTCATTCCGGTGCAGCCGTGGCTGACGTTGGCGGAGCCCTGGGAGCCGACGGACCAGGGGGCGGCGTGGACGTACTCGCCGCTCCAGGTCACCCGGGTGGCGTAGTAGACCGGCAGGTCGTAGGACTCGGCACTGCCCTCGGCTATGCCGATACTGGTGCCGCGCATGCGTACGAAGTACTCCTTGCCGAGTACGACCTTGACGCCGTTGCGGGTCTCGAAGCCGGGCTTGCCCGTGGTGACCGGGATGGTGTTGATCACCTCGTCGTTCTTGTAGACGGTCATCTCGTGGGACGACGCGTCCGTGACGGCGACGACCCGGTCGCCGGTGGTGAACTTCAGGGGCTTGGCCGTGCCGCCCCAGAGGCGGTCGGCGACCTTGATGCCGGGCAGGTTGCTGTGCACCCGGACGGTGGCCTTGGCGGGCCAGTACTCCTTGGGCCGGTAGTGGAGTTCCTTGTCGTCCACCCAGTGCCACGCGCCCTCGACGGCGGGGGTCGAGTCCACCTTGAGGGCGCGCTCGACTATCGCGCGCTGCGCCTTCTCCCGTACGGGCTGGCTGAGTTCGGCCGTCACCGGCCGGCCCACGCCGTAGGTGCCCGCCTTCGGGCCGAAGGTGACGTTCAGGCGCTTCTTGGTGGTGGGCCTGCTGGTGTCGAAGGCGATGGTCTCGCGGCCGGGGGCCCCGTCCTCGTCCTCGGTGCTCACGTGGACCGTGTAGCGGGCGCCCGCGGCCAGGGGTGAGGTGCTGTGCCAGCGGCTGCCGTCGGCGGAGAGTTCGCCCGCCACGTAGCGTCCGGTCGCGTCGACGGCCGTGACGTCCGTGATGCGGCCGTCGGAGTCCTCGGAGGTGACCTCCAGGGGCTTGTCCGGGTCGGCCTTCTTCCCGTCGTCGAGGGAGCCGCCGAAGGAGATCTGCTCAGCCGCGTCGTACGGCTTCGCCGAGAGGGGGTGGCCGTCTGACCCGCAGGCGGTGGCGGACGCGCCCAGGGCGGCCACCAGGAGGGTGCAGCTGACGACCGTACGGTTACGCGGTGAGTGGCTCATGCCCTCACGCTAAGAACGTACGTCGGCCTCGGCGCGGCGGGTGATCCGTGCGAGGGAACGTGGGTGTGGCAAAAGAGGGAGCCCGGACCCTCCTGACGGAGTGTCCGGGCTCTCTCGGGTACCGAGCGTGTTACTGGGTGCGGTTCTCACCGCGGTAGTACTCGAAGACCCAGCCCCACAGGCCGATCAGGAGCAGCGGGGCCGCGAAGTACGCCAGCCACCAGCCGATCGCGACGCTCAGGAAGAGCAGCGCGCCGCCGATCGCCAGCGAGAGCGGCTGCCAGCTGTGCGGGCTGAAGAACCCGACCTCGCCGGCGTCGTCCGCGATGTCCGCTTCCTTGTTGTCCTGGGCGCCCACGTCGACCCGCCGGGCCGTGAAGGCCAGGTAGTAGCCGACCATGATGCACAGGCCGAAGGCGAGGAAGAGCGCCGTGGTGCCCGCCGGCTCCTTCGACCACACGCCGTAGACGATCGCCATGGCGAGGACGAAGACGGCGAGCCAGATGAACATCTTGCCCTGGACCTTCACTTGCCCGCCTCCTTGCCGCCGACGAGGGCCTTCTCGCCGTGACCGGCGTTCTCCAGCTGGTCGAGTGCGGCGATCTCCGGGTGGTGCAGGTCGAACGCCGGGGATTCACTGCGGATACGCGGCAGGGTGAGGAAGTTGTGGCGCGGGGGCGGGCAGGGCGTGGCCCACTCCAGGGAGCGGCCGTAGCCCCACGGGTCGTCGACCTCGACCTTCTTGCCGTACTTGGCGGTCTTCCAGACGTTGTAGAAGAACGGGAGGACCGAGAGGCCGAGCAGGAACGAGCTGATCGTCGAGATCGTGTTCAGGGCCGTGAAGCCGTCGGCCGCGAGATAGTCCGCGTACCGGCGCGGCATGCCTTCGGCGCCCAGCCAGTGCTGGACGAGGAAGGTGCCGTGGAAGCCGATGAACAGCGTCCAGAACGTGATCTTGCCGAGGCGCTCGTCGAGCATCTTGCCGGTCATCTTCGGCCACCAGAAGTGGAAGCCGGAGAACATCGCGAACACCACCGTGCCGAACACCACGTAGTGGAAGTGGGCGACGACGAAGTAGGAGTCCGAGACGTGGAAGTCCATCGGGGGCGAGGCCAGGATGACCCCGGTCAGGCCGCCGAAGGTGAAGGTGATGAGGAAGCCGGTGGCCCAGAGCATCGGGGTCTCGAAGGACAGGGAGCCCTTCCACATGGTTCCGATCCAGTTGAAGAACTTCACGCCGGTTGGGACGGCGATGAGGAACGTCATGAAGGAGAAGAACGGGAGGAGGACGCCGCCGGTGACGTACATGTGGTGGGCCCACACCGTCACGGACAGACCCGCGATGGCGATGGTGGCGCCGATCAGGCCCATGTAGCCGAACATCGGCTTGCGGGAGAAGACCGGGATGACCTCGCTGATGATGCCGAAGAACGGCAGGGCGATGATGTACACCTCTGGATGCCCGAAGAACCAGAACAGGTGCTGCCAGAGCAACGCCCCGCCGTTCGCGGCGTCGAAGACATGTGCCCCGAATTTCCGATCCGCCTCCAGCGCGAAGAGCGCGGCGGCGAGGACGGGGAAGGCGAGCAGGACCAGGACCGCGGTCAGCAGCACGTTCCACACGAAGATCGGCATGCGGAACATGGTCATGCCGGGGGCGCGCATGCAGATGATGGTGGTGATGAAGTTGACCGCGCCGAGGATGGTGCCGAAGCCGGAGAAGGCCAGGCCCATGATCCACAGGTCGGCGCCGATGCCCGGGGAGCGGACGGCGTCGGAGAGCGGGGAGTAGGCGAACCAGCCGAAGTCGGCCGCGCCGGAGGGGGTGAGGAAGCCGCCGACGGCGATGAGCGAGCCGAACAGGTAGAGCCAGTAGGCGAACATGTTCAGCCGCGGGAAGGCGACGTCGGGGGCGCCGATCTGGAGCGGCATGATCCAGTTGGTGAAACCGGCGAACAGCGGTGTCGCGAACATCAGCAGCATGATCGTGCCGTGCATCGTGAACGCCTGGTTGAACTGCTCGTTCGACATGATCTGAAGGCCCGGCCGGGCCAGCTCGGCGCGCATGAACAGCGCCATCACGCCACCGATGCAGAAGAACGCGAACGACGTCACCAGATACAGCGTGCCGATCGTCTTGTGGTCCGTCGTGGTGAGCCACTTGATGACCACGTTGCCGGGCTGCTTGCGCCGTACCGGCAGCTCGTTCTCGTACGAGTCCTCAGCTGCGGCGGCACCCTGGGGTTCGTTGAGGATGCTCACAGGTTTGTCGTCTCCCGGTTCTTCTCGTGGCTCGTCTGCGCGATGCCGGCGGGAATGTAACCGGTCTGCCCCTTCTTCGCGAGGTCCTTGAGGTGCTGCTCGTAGCGCTCGGGGGAGACGACCTTCACGTTGAACAGCATCCGGGAGTGGTCGACACCGCAGAGCTCCGCGCACTTGCCCAGGAAGGTCCCCTCCTTGTTGGGGGTCACCTGGAAGGCGTTGGTGTGGCCCGGGATGACGTCCTGCTTCATCAGGAACGGAACCACCCAGAAGGAGTGGATGACGTCACGCGAGGTGAGGACGAAGCGGACCGTCTTGCCCTTGGGGAGCCAGAGGGTCGGACCGGGGTTCCCGGTCTGCGGGTTCTTCGTCGCGGGCGTGCCGACATCGTAGACACCGCCGGCGTCGGCCGGGAAGTCCTTCTTGAACCGGTCCGGAATGGCGGCCAGGTTCTCGTCGGTGTTCGCGTCGCCGGTGGAACCCTCGACGTTCTCGATGTAGTTGAAGCCCCAGCTCCACTGGAAGCCGACGACGTTGACCGTCAGGTCGGGCTTCTTGGAGGTGTCGAGGAGCTTCGACTCGTCACGTGCCGTGAAGTAGAAGAGCACCGAGACGATGATCAGCGGAACCACGGTGTACAGCGCCTCGATGGGCATGTTGTACCGGGTCTGCGGGGGTACCTCGACCTTGGTGCGGCTGCGCCGGTGGAACATGGCGCTCCACAGGATCAGGCCCCAGACCAGCACGCCGGTGGCGAGCGCGGCTGCCCAGGATCCCTGCCACAGGGAGAGGATCCGCGGAGCCTCTTCCGTGGTGGGGGTGGGCATACCAAGGCGGGGGAAGTCCTTGTATGTGCAACCGGTCGCGGTCACCAGGACCAGGCCCGCAGTCATCGCCTGCAGCAGCTTCCGCCGCATCGGGCGCCGCGGCGTGGGGGTACCGCCCGCGCCCTTCAGGCAGCGGGGGAGGTCGGAGCCGTTGGGACTCACGTAGCGCCTTCCCGAGAGTCTCGCCCGCGCGGGTTGGCTGCGGCCTGCCTTCTGGGGGGTCGGTCGCCGCCCTGCGTCGGGCAGGGGTTTGGATGTTTATGCGGACCAAACCCTACTGGACGCAATTTGGGGTCGCGCGGGGAGGGTCCCCAACGCGCCGGGGGTCACCCCGAAGGGGTCTGACGAGGGGTTGGGCGCCTAAGGGGGTGGGGGGTTCTGATAGTTGGCGGGTGCGGCGCCGTCGTGGCCTGTCGCTCAGTTCCCCGCGCCCCTGGGTGGGACCTCGTACCCCTTCTCGAGGACTTAGCGTTGGGGTGTGTCCTACTTCGATGCCGCTTCCTCAGCCCCGCTCCACCCTGTTGCCCGGCAGGCTCTGTTGGCCTCGCTCGATGAGGGGTGGGCCGATCCCGCACGTTTGTACAGGGAGGGGCGGCGGGCTCGGATGTTGCTCGACGCGGCACGGGAGGCCGCGGCGGAGGCCGTTGGGTGCCGTACCGATGAACTGACGTTCATGTCGTCCGGTACGCGGGCGGTGCACGCGGGCATGGCGGGCGCTCTCGCGGGGCGGCGTCGCATCGGACGCCACCTGATCGTGTCAGCTGTCGAACACTCGTCGGTGCTCCATTCGGCGGAGGAGTGGGAGGCATCGGGCGGGGCGGTGACGACGGTCGCGGTGGATCGTGGCGGTGCCGTGGGCGTCGAGGGGTACGAGGACGCCGTACGGCCGGACACCGCGCTGGCCTGTCTTCAGTCGGCCAACCACGAGGTGGGGACCGAGCAGCCGGTCGCGGAGGTGGCCGAGGTGTGCCGGGCGGCCGGGGTGCCGTTGCTGGTGGACGCGGCGCAGTCGCTCGGGTGGGGGGCGGTGGCCGGGCCCTGGTCGTTGCTCACCGCCAGTGCCCACAAGTGGGGTGGGCCCTCCGGGGTCGGGCTGCTCGCCGTGCGCAAAGGGGTGCGGTTCGCGGTTCAAGGGCCCGTGGACGAGCGGGAGTCGGGGCGGGCGGCCGGGTTCGAGAACCTGCCGGCGATCGTCGCGGCGGCGGCTTCGCTGCGTGCCGTACGGGCCGAGGCGGCCCAGGAGGCGGTACGGCTGCGGGAGCTGACGGAGCGGATCCGGGCGCGGGTGCCTCAGCTGGTCCCGGACGTGGAGGTGGTCGGCGATCCGGTGCGGCGACTGCCCGGTGTCGTCACCTTCTCCTGTCTCTATGTCGACGGGGAGACTCTGCTGCACGAGCTGGACCGGGAGGGTTTCTCCGTCTCGTCCGGATCCTCCTGCACGAGCAGCACCCTGACGCCGAGCCACGTACTGCGCGCGATGGGCGTACTGAGCGAGGGCAATGTGAGGGTGTCGCTGCCCGTCGGGACCCCGGCCGAGGACGTCGAACGGTTCCTGACCGTCCTGCCGGGCGCGGTGGCGACCGTACGGGAGAAGCTGGGCGCGCCTGCTCCGGTGACGGTACGGGAGGAGGACACCCTCGTCGTGGACGCCCTCGGCAAGCGCTGCCCGATCCCGGTGATCGAGCTGGCGAAGGTCATCGGCGACGTCCCGGTGGGCGCCACGATCCGCGTCCTCTCGGACGACGAGGCAGCCCGCCTGGACATCCCCGCGTGGTGCGAGATGAGGGGCCAGGAGTACGCCGGTGAGGAGCCGGCGGAAGGAGGAACGGCCTATCTGGTCCGCCGGTTGAGCTGACCGACCCCTTTCAGGGGCGCGGGGAACTGCGCGACCAGCCCCCACGCGCCCGCAGACAGCAAACTCAGCCCAGATGCCCCTGAACCTCCACCGCGGCGTCATCCCCATACGCCTTACGGAACCGCTCCATGAAGTGACCCCGCCGCAACTGGTACTCCTGCGTACCCACCGTCTCGATGACGAGAGTCGCCAGCATGCAACCGACCTGCGCCGCCCGCTCCAGCGAAACCCCCCACGCCAGCCCCGACAGGAACCCCGCCCGGAACGCGTCGCCGACACCCGTCGGCTCGACCTTCGCCTCCTCGTCCGGGCAGCCGACCTCGATCGGGTCCTCGCCGGCACGCTCGATGCGTACGCCCCGTGCGCCGAGCGTGGTGACCCGGGTGCCGACCTTGCCGAGGATCTCGCTGTCGGACCAGCCGGTCTTGGACTCGATGAGGCCCTTCTCGTACTCGTTCGAGAAGAGGTACGCGGCGCCCTCCAGCAGGACCTTGATGTCGTCGCCGCCCATGCGGGCGATCTGCTGGGAGAAGTCCGCGGCGAACGGGATGGACCGGGTGCGGCACTCCTCGGTGTGGCGGAGCATCGCCTCCGGGTCGTCCGCGCCGATCGAGACCAGGTCGAGGCCGCCGACGCGGTCGGCGACGGTCTTCAGCTCGATGAGCCGGGCCTCGCTCATCGCGCCGGTGTAGAAGGAGCCGATCTGGTTGTGGTCGGCGTCGGTGGTGCACACGAAACGCGCGGTGTGCAGCGTCTCGGAGATACGCACCGAGCCGGTGTCCACGCCATGGCGGTCCAGCCAGGCGCGGTACTCGTCGAAGTCGGCGCCGGCGGCCCCGACCAGGATCGGCCTGGTGCCGAGCTGGCCCATGCCGAAGGCGATGTTCGCACCCACGCCACCCCGGCGTACGTCGAGGTTGTCGACCAGGAAGGAGAGCGAGACCGTGTGCAGCTGGTCCGCTACGAGCTGGTCGGCGAAACGGCCGGGGAAAGTCATGAGGTGGTCGGTGGCGATGGAGCCGGTGACTGCGATACGCACGACGAGGACACTCTCCTGCAAGGGGAGGCGGGATTGACAGTTCACGCTACCCGGTCGGCCCGTGCGCGCTGTAGCAGGCAAAACTACCCGATAGTAGATCTTTCTCGGACGGGTATCCGGTGCATACGGTTCCGGTATGACGAACTTCAAGGTCAACCCGGTCCAGCAGGTGCGCCACGACCTCGAAGGCGGCCTGGCCTCCCTGCGCGGCGACTGCGCCCGGATGGCACCGCACTGGGCGGCTCCGGACCGGGTCGTCACCCTGCCCGTCTCTCCGTCCCGTATCCATGGAGTGACGGTCCCGCCCGCCTCGGCCCGGCTGGTGGACGCGATGCCGGAGTACGGCGACTGACGGGCGGCGACCGGCTCCACCCCGCCGACCAGCGCTCGACGGGAACCGTGCGCTCCCCCGTTGCGTCCCATCGCTGTCCCCCGTAAAGAGGACGCGGTGTACGACCCCACGGTGCCTGTCGGTGACAGGACCGGGCCGGTCGGGACAGCCGGGACAGCTGGGAGCCGAAGGAGCGATGCGGTGAACACCGAGCGACCCGATCACGACGACGCCGACGACAAGGCCCCCGAGGCCGACGCCGGCGGCACCACCGAGGCCGTACCGGAGGAGAGCGGCGCCGAGGAGCGCCCGTCCCCGCGCCGGTCCCCGGTGCTCGTCGCCTCGGTCGCCGCCGCGGTCCTGCTCGTCGGGGGCGGCGGGGCGTACCTCGCCACCAGCGCGACCGGCGGCTCGGGCGGCGACGGCCGTACGGACAACACCGCGGCGCCGGGCGGCGACGGCACCACTCCCCCGGCGCTGGCCCTCGACGGCTACACCGGGGGCGACGGCACGGGCGGTACGAGCGGAATCGCGCCCGGCGAGCCCGACCCGAACGGCGTGACCTATCGCGCCGACGGCACGCTGCCCGCCGGGCCCGCCTCCGCGCCCGTGTACTCGACGGCGGAGGACGAGATCACCGCCGCCGAGGTGACCCGGCTGGCCAAGGCGCTCGGCGTCGAGGGGAAGCCGGTCACGGAGGCCGAGAGCTGGCTGGTCGGCGCGGCGAAGGACGGGACGGGTCCGGTACTGCGGGTGAACAAGCAGGCGCCGGGGACCTGGTCCTTCAGCCGGTATCTCGCGGGTGGCACCGACAACTGCGAGAGCACGACCGTGTGCACGCAGAACTCCGGCGACGAGACGACCGTCGAGCCGGTGAGCGAGGCGGTGGCGAAGAAGGCCGCGCTGCCGATCCTGAAGGCGGTCGGCCAGGACGACGCGAAGCTCGACGCGAGCCAGCTCATGGACACCCAGCGGGTGGTGAACGCCGACCCGGTGGTCGGCGGGCTGCCGACGTACGGCTGGACGACGGGCATCCAGGTCAGCGCGCAGGGCGAAGTGGTGGGCGGCAGCGGCCAGTTGGCGACGCCGGTGAAGGGTGACACCTATCCGGTGCTCGGCGCCAAGGCGACGCTGGCCCTGCTCAACGAGCCCGGTGCGGTGACGACTCCCGAGCCCCGCATGGGCATCGGGGGCTGCGCCACCCCCGTACCGCTGAAGGACCGCCTGGAGGCGCCTTGCGGTACGACGACGCGGGCGAAGGAGTCGCTCACCGTCGACAAGGCGGTGTTCGGGCTGGCTTCGCACTCCGTTTCCGGGCGGCCGGCGCTGGTGCCGTCGTGGCTGTTCGAGGTACGGGCGGAGGGTGCCGCCGAGGGCTTCACGGTGACGTATCCGGCGGTCGACCCGAAGTATCTCGCCGGGGCCGGGACCAGTGCGGAGCCGTCTCCGACGGCCACGCCGACCGCGCCGGGCGAGGAGCCGACGTCCGGGACGACGACGCGTGACATGAAGATCGAGGGCTACACGGTCGCCGACGACGGCAAGGAGCTGACCGTGGGCTTCTGGGGCGGGGTGTGCAGCAAGTACTCGGCCTCGGCGGAGGAGAACGGCGAGGTGACGGTGACCGTGACCTCGACGACCGAGAAGGGCAAGGTCTGCATCATGCTCGCCAAGGCCACGTACGAGACTGTGCAACTGGACGAGCCCCTGGGTGACCGGAAGGTCGTCGGGGCGGACGGGCAGGCGATCCCCGAGGGCGACTTCGCCAAGAGGTGACCCTCGGCACAGATGAAGGCGGCGCCCCCGTCGGAGGGGGGCGCCGCCTTCCTGTTTGAACTATGGCCTGGCTGTGTGAACCATGGCCTAGCTGAAGGAGTCGCCGCAGGCGCAGGAGCCCGTCGCGTTCGGGTTGTCGATCGTGAAGCCCTGCTTCTCGATCGTGTCGACGAAGTCGATGGAGGCGCCGCCGAGGTAGGGGGCGCTCATGCGGTCGGTGACGACCTTGACGCCGCCGAAGTCCTTGAGAACGTCACCGTCGAGGGAACGCTCGTCGAAGAACAGCTGGTAGCGCAGACCCGAGCAACCGCCGGGCTGGACCGCGACACGCAGGGCGAGGTCCTCGCGGCCTTCCTGGTCGAGCAGGGCCTTGACCTTCGCCGCGGCGGCGTCGGACAGGATGATGCCGTCGGTGACGGTGCTGGTCTCGTCCGATACGGACATCTACATCTCTCCCGGGTTGTACGGAGACTGCTTGCCGACGAGTGCAACCGGCGAGGCCGCGGATTCATTCCGGGCCGAGAGTCTGTCTTACCGTTCTCACTTTTCGTTCTCCCTCCCATGCTCGCACACGCGCAGAAGCGCGAACAGCGACCTGTGGACAGGCTCCGGACAGGCTGCGGGATTCATGTCACATCGACGCTATGGACCTCGTCAAAGTGACGTGAAGGGCTTACCATAGATAGCGTCAATTCGACGAAAAGGCAGCCCCGCAGAACAGAAAGGGTGCGTGTCGTGACCACCGCCCAGACCCAGGAACTCGACGTACAGCCGTCGCCCCTCGCCCTGCTGCTCCTCGGCCGTGAGGCCGACCCGCGGAGCGAGCGTGGCGTCGAGTGTCCCGGCGACCTGCCCTCCCCCTCCGACCCGGACCTGGTGGCACGTGCCCGTGCGGCCAAGGAGAAGCTCGGCAACAAGGTCTTCGTGCTCGGCCATCACTACCAGCGCGACGAGGTCATCCAGTTCGCGGACGTCACGGGCGACTCGTTCAAGCTGGCCCGGGACGCGGCGGCGCGGCCTGAGGCGGAGTACATCGTGTTCTGCGGTGTGCACTTCATGGCGGAGTCGGCGGACATCCTGACCGGCGACGAGCAGAAGGTGGTCCTGCCCGACCTGGCCGCCGGCTGCTCGATGGCCGACATGGCGACGGCCGAGCAGGTCGCCGAGTGCTGGGACGTCCTGACGGAGGCCGGGGTGGCCGAACAGGTCGTGCCGGTGTCGTACATGAACTCCTCGGCGGACATCAAGGCGTTCACCGGGAAGCACGGCGGCACGATCTGCACGTCGTCCAATGCCGAGCGCGCCCTTGAATGGGCGTTCGAGCAGGGCGAGAAGGTCCTGTTCCTGCCGGACCAGCACCTGGGCCGCAACACGGCCGTACGGGACATGGGCATGTCGCTCGACGACTGCGTCCTGTACAACCCGCACAAGCCCAACGGCGGTCTGACGGCGGAGCAGCTGCGCGACGCCAAGATGATCCTGTGGCGCGGCCACTGCTCGGTGCACGGGCGGTTCTCGCTGGACTCGGTGAACGACGTCCGGGAGCGCATCCCCGGTGTGAACGTCCTGGTCCACCCGGAGTGCAAGCACGAGGTGGTCGAGGCGGCGGACTACGTCGGCTCGACCGAGTACATCATCAAGGCCCTGGAGGCGGCCCCGGCCGGTTCCAAGTGGGCCATCGGGACCGAGCTGAACCTGGTACGCCGGCTGGCGAACCGTTTCGCGCCCGAGGGCAAGGAGATCGTCTTCCTCGACAAGACGGTCTGCTTCTGCTCGACGATGAACCGCATCGACCTCCCCCACCTGGTCTGGACCCTGGAGTCCCTGGCCGAGGGCAAGCTGGTGAACCAGATCTCGGTGGACCGGGAGACGGAGGCGTTCGCGAAGCTGGCGCTGGAGCGGATGCTGGCGCTGCCGTAGGGCCTGTTCCCGCCTCGGGCCCCGTGCCCCGCTGTCACCCCGAGACGGGTTTCCGCTCGGGGTGCGCGGGGTCGAGGCTGAAGACGGTGCCGTCCGGGGTGGCCGCGATCAGCGCGCCGCCGTACGGCAGCACCGCGGGCTTGATCGCGTCGCCGTTCGTCACCTGCTCGACGCGCGCGGGCGTCTCCCAGAGCAGCGTGCCCTTGGCCGCGTCGAGCGCCGCGACCCGGCCGCTGGGGCTGGCCGCGTACACGGTGCGGGTCCCGGCGTCGTAGGTGGGCGGGCCGGAGTGCTCGACGCCGGTCCGGGTCGTCCACAGCTGCTCGCCGGTCAGCGGGGACACGGCGCTCACCTGGCCGTCGGCCCCGGTGATCCAGAGGGTGTCGGCGGCCAGTGTCACCGAGCCCGTGTAGGGCTTCGCCGGTGTCGTCGTGGTGCTCGCCCCGGTGTCCGGGTCCACCAGCAGGAACGTGCCGGACGTCCCGTCCTCGGCGGACGCCTGTCCGTCGGTTCCCGCCGCCAGGACGACCAGCTTGCCGCCGGCGGCACCGAGCAGGACGGTCTGGTACGGGACCTTGAACCGCTGGACCACCGAGCCGTCGGACAGGTCCAGCCGGAGGATCTCGGCGGTCCGGGGGTCGTCCGTCATCGGGAGGCAGTGCGCGTACAGGCCGGTGCCGACGGTGGTGAACGTGCAGTAGGTGCCGGCGGGCAGTTGTGTGGTCCAGCGGTCGGAGCCGGTGCGCGGGGAGCGGGCCGTCACCAGCCGGCCCTCGGCGTCGGTGGTCATGACGAGGTCGCCGGTCAGGGCCGCCTCGATGTTGGTGTCGTTCACCTCACGGGACCACAGCTCGTCGCCGCTCTCCGTGTCGAGGGCGATCACGCGGGTCGTCGCGTCGACGGAGTTCTCGTCCGCGTAGGCGGCGTACCGGACGAGCATCGCGCCGTCCCGCACCCCGAGGAGCGCGAAGTCGTTCCGGCCCCCGCCGCCTCCTTCGGCGGCGGTCGCGAGGGAGGAGCGCCAGACGGTGGCGCCGGTGAGGGCGTCCAGACGTACGGGCAGGATGCTGCTGCCCGCGCAGTAGACGGCGTCCTCGTACCGCTGGCAGGTGGAGTCGCCCCGGTTGCCGTTCTCGGTGCCCAGCGGGTTGACCTCGCCCCGCTGGGCCGTCTCCAGCACCGTCGTCTGCCAGGGCTGCCAGCCTCTGGGGGCCGCCGACCAGCGGGAGCCCGCGACCGGGGCGGTGCTCACCGAGGAGTCGTCCGCGAAGCCCGGCCCGAACCGGATGTACCAGCCCGTCCCCAGGACCAGCACGCCCAAGGTGCAGACCGTCGCCAGCACCGGGCGGACCCGGCGGCCCCTGCGCCCCCGTGCGCGCCTGGCCGCGGCCCGGGTGGGCGCCGCCGGGTCGGCACCACCGGCGTGGGTCTCCTCGATGGTCCGCAGCACGTCCCGGCGGAGCGTCACGGTGCCCGGATCACCGGGGTCGGGTTCGGGCAGGACCGCCGCGAACTCCAGGGCCAGCGCGTCGAGTCCGGGCCGGTCGGCGGCCTCCTTGGTCAGACAGCGCTCCAGGACCGCGCGCAACGGCTGCGGTACGCCGTCCAGTTCGGGCGACTCGTGGACGACCCGGAAGGCGGTCATGTAGGGGCTGTCGGCGTCGAACGGGCCGCGTCCGGTGGCCGAGAAGACCAGGAGCGCCCCGAGGGAGAAGACGTCCGAGGCGGGCCCTACCTTGCGGGCGTCGGTGAACTGCTCCGGTGACATGAAGGGCGGGGTGCCGATCATCTGGCCGGTCTCGGTCAGGGTCTGGTGGTTCTCGGCGGCTCGGGAGATGCCGAAGTCGATGACACGGGGGCCGTCGTCGGCCAGCAGGACGTTCGCCGGCTTCAGGTCCCGGTGGACGACCCCGGCCCGGTGGATGTCCCGCAGCGCCTCGACCAGCCCGAGGGCCAGTTGGCGCAGTTCGGCCGGGCGGAGGGCGCCGCCTTCGCGGATCCGGTCGGCGAGGGAGCGTCCCGGCACGTACTGGGTGGCCATCCAGGGGCGTACCGCCTCGGGGTCGGCGTCCACGACAGGTGCGGTGAAGGCGCCGCTCACCTTGCGGACGGACTCGATCTCCTGCCGGAAGCGGGCGCGGAAGACCTTGTCCTCGGCGTACTGGGCGTGCACGACCTTGACGGCGACCTCACGCCCGGAGCGTGATCTGCCCCGGTAGACGATGCCCATGCCGCCGGAGCCGAGCCGGTCGACCAATTTGTACCCGCCGACCGATTTCGGGTCCTCCTTGTGCAGCAGCACGCCCGAATTCCCCTTCCCGTGTACGGCAGTTCGAGCCACACAATACGGAACCCGATCACGCCGACGGCCGGGTACCGAACCTTTGGGGGGTTCGGTACCCGGCCGCCGTGGGGTCGGACGGTCAGACGCCCGCGGGCTCAGCCTCCTGCACCGGGGTGCCCGTCCTGTCGGCCTTCTTCGCCGCCTTCTTCTTCGCCCGCCGTTCCTTCCGCAGCTCCACCATCGCGTAGAGCGTCGGAACGAGCAGCAGGGTCAGGGCAGTCGACGTGATCAGGCCGCCTATGACGACCACCGCGAGCGGCTGGGCGATGAAGCCGCCCTCGCCGGTCACGCCCAAGGCCATCGGGAGCAGGGCGAAGATGGTCGCCAGGGCCGTCATCAGGATCGGGCGAAGACGGTGCCTGCCGCCTTCCACCACGGCTTCGACGACTCCGTAGCCCTGGCCGCGGTACTGGTTGATCAGGTCGATCAGCACGATCGCGTTCGTCACCACGATGCCGATGAGCATCAGCATGCCGATCATCGCCGGGACGCCCATCGGGGTGCCCGTGGCGACCAGCAGGCCGATCGCGCCCGTCGCCGCGAACGGGATCGACACCAGGAGGATCAGCGGCTGGATCAGCGAACGGAACGTCGCCACCAGGAGCATGAAGACGATCGCGATCGCCGCCAGCATCGCCAGCGCCAGGTTCTTGAACGCGGAGTCCTGGTCCGACGTCACCCCGCCGATCTCCGCCGTCGCGCCCTCGGGAAGCTTGAGGGCGTCCAGCTTCGTCGTCAGGTCCGTGCTGACCGCGCCCGTGTTGTCGCCGGTCGGGCGGGCCGTGATCGTCGCGGCCCGCTGGCCGTCGATCCGGGTCATCGACACCGGGCCGTCCACCAGCTGTACGTCCGCGATGTCACCGAGCTTCACCGCGCCCAGTCGGAGCGCCTTCAGCTCGTCCAGGGTCTCGGCCGGCTTGGCCGCCCTGATGACGACGTCACGCTCGGTGTCGTCCAGGATCGCCTTGGCGGCCGTCGTGCCCTTGACCGCCTCGGCCACCGCCGCGCCCAGCGTCTGCTGGTTGTAACCGGCCGCCGCGGCCTTGGAGTTGGCCCGTACCGAGATGCGCGGCACGCTCTGCGCCAGGTTGCTGGTGACGTCGGTGACGTCGTCCAGGCCGGCCACCGTGTCGCGTACCTCGTCCGCCGCCTCGCGCAGGACGTCCGCGTCGGCCGCCTTCACGACCACGCTCAGGTCCTGGCTGCCGAAGCCGTCACCGGCCGCGATGGTGGTCGTACCGATGCCGGAGAGCTTGCCCAGGCCCTCCTCGATCCGGTCCTGGACGTCGTCCGCCGACGCGGAGTCCTCCAGCATGATCTGGTACGAGGCCTGGTTGGTGTCCGTGCCGCCGCCGAAGGCCGCCAGGAAGCCGGACGAGCCGATCGTCACCTGGTAGTCCTTGACGCCCTTCACGTCCGCGAGCAGCTGCTCGACCTTCTGCGCCTGGACGTCCGTCGCCGCCAGGCTCGCACCCGGCTTCAACTGCTGCTTGACGGTGAGGACTTCCTGCTCGCCCTGGTCGAAGAAGTTGGTCTTCAGGAGCGGGGCCATGCCGAAGGTGCCGATCAGGACGACCGCCGCGATCGCCACGCTCATCAGCCGGCGCCGGGTCGCGAACCGCAGGACAGGCACGTACACCCGCTGGAGCCTGCTCTTCGCCTCCTTCTCCTCGGCCAGCCTGCGGGCCTCGTCCGCGTCGTCCGGGGTGTCCTTCGGGGCGCGCAGGAACCAGCACGAGAGGACCGGTACGACCGTCAGGGAGACCAGGAGCGACGCCAGCAGGGCCGCCGTCACCGTCAGGCTGAACGCGCCGAACAGCTGGCCGACCATGCCGCCGACGAGGCCGATCGGCAGGAACACCGCGACCGTCGTGAGCGTCGAGGACGTCACCGCGCCCGCGACTTCCCTGACCGCCTTGAGGATGGCCTCCTGGCGCTCCTCGCCGTAGCCGAGATGGCGCTTGATGTTCTCCAGGACCACGATCGAGTCGTCGACGACCCGGCCGATCGCGATCGTCAGCGCGCCCAGCGTCAGCATGTTCAGGGACAGGTCGCGCGTCCACAGGACGATCAGCGCCAGGACCACCGACAGCGGGATCGAGACCGCCGTGACGAGGGTCGAGCGGACCGACGCCAGGAAGACCAGGATGACGATCACCGCGAAGAGCAGGCCGAGGCCGCCCTCCGTCGTCAGGCCCTTGATGGACTTGGCCACCGCCGGGCCCTGGTCGCTGACCACCGTGATGGTCGAACCCGCGCCCAGGTCCCCCCGCATGTCGGCGAGCTTGTCCTCGACCGCGTCCGAGATCGCGACCGCGCTGCCGTCGTTGTCCATCGTGACGCTGACCGCGAGGCTCGGCCTGCCGTCCGTACGCGTGATCGAGTCGGCCTTCGCCGACTCCTGCTTGACGGCCGCGACGTCGGCGAGGCGCACGGGAGCCTTGCCCGGCAGGCCCGTCACCATCAGGTCCTCGATCTGCTGGACCGAGGTGAAGCCGCCGCCGACCTGGACCGTGCGGTTGTTGCCGTCCTCGTCGAAGGAGCCCGCCGGGACGGTCGCGCCGCCCGCCTGGAGCGCCTGGGCGAGGGCGGTGGACGTGAGGCCCGCCGCCGTCAGTTTCCTGTCGTCCGGGGTGACGGTGATCTGGAGGTCCCGTACCCCGTCGACCGTGACCTGGCCGACGCCGTCGATGGCCCGCAGGTCGGGGACCACCGTGCGGTCGAGCCGGTCGGCGAGGGCCTGCTGGTCCTGGTCGGACGTCACGGCGAGGACGACAGTGGGGATGTCGTCCGTCGAACCGGCGACGACCTGCGGGTCGACGTCGTCCGGGAGCAGCACGCGGGCCCGGTTGACGGCCTGCTGGACGTCGGCGACGAGCTGCTTGGTGTCGTTGCCGAAGTCGAAGGACGCCGTGATCAGGGCGTTGCCCTCGCTGGCCGTGGAGGTGACGCCGGTGATGCCGTCGACGCCTTCGAGGTTGTCCTCGATGGGCTCGACGACCTGCTTCTCCACCACGTCGGGGGACGCACCCTGATACGGCGCCAGGACGGACACCACCGGGAGTTCGATGGTGGGCAGCAGCTGTTGCTTGAGCTGCGGTATCGCTATCGCTCCGAAGACGATCGCGACGATCGACATCAGCCCTATCAGGGCCCGTTGCGCGAGGCTGAACCTGGACAGCCAGGACATGGGTGAGCGTCTCTCTTCTGTGGCCTGAGCGGAGGAAGGGCGCACGCGTGATACCTACACGCATCACACATATGAGCGCCTGCCCCTACACCCTGAGCCATAGGGCACCCCTGTTTCGTAGCCCTCAGGTCCCGTTTCCTTACCCGCTTCCTACTCCGGCCGCAGTACGCCCTTCGAATCTCACTCCACCCTTGGCCGTACCAGCCCCGACTCGTACGCGATGACGACCAGCTGGGCCCGGTCCCGGGCGCCCAGCTTGGCCATGGCCCGGTTGACGTGCGTCTTCACCGTGAGCGGGCTGACCTCCAACCGCTCCGCTATCTCGTCGTTGGAGTGCCCACCGGCAACCTGCACCAGCACCTCGCGCTCGCGTCCGGTCAGCGCGCCCAGCCGTTCGGCGCGGGCCGGGTCGCGGCCGTCGTCCAGTACGTCGCCCTGCGCGAGGAACTGGGCGATCAGCCCCTTGGTGGCGGCCGGCGACAGCAGTGCCTCGCCGCCGGCGGCGACCCGGATGGCGTTGAGCAGTTCGTCGGGCTCGGACCCCTTGCCGAGAAACCCGGACGCGCCCGCGCGCAGCGACTGCACCACGTACTCGTCGACCTCGAACGTCGTCAGCATCACCACCCGGACATGCGCGAGCCCCGGATCCGCGCTGATCAGCCGGGTCGCGGCGAGTCCGTCGGTGCCCGGCATCCGGATGTCCATCAGCACGACGTCGGCCCGCTGCTCCCGCGCCAGCCGCACCGCCTCCGCCCCGTCGGACGCCTCCCCGACCACCTCCATGTCGGACTCCGAGTCCACGAGCACGCGGAAGGCGCTGCGCAGCAGGGCCTGGTCGTCGGCGAGCAGGACACGGATCGTCATGGGCGGCCCTCACAAATCGTCATGCGCGTCTCGTACGTCGTCACGCGCTCTCATACGGGGGTGGCGGCGGTGTCCGCGGCTCGCGGGCTGCTCTTCACCGGCAGGATCGCATGCACCCGGAAGCCGCCTCCGTATCGGGGACCGGCGGTGCAGTCGCCGCCGACCGCGGTGACCCGCTCCCGCATCCCGAGCAGCCCGTGCCCGCCGCCCTCCTCCGGCCCGCCGTCCTGCCCGGGCCCGTTGTCGAGCACGGTGATCTCGATGTTCGGGCCCACGCGTACGACGCTGACCTCGGCCTTCGCCTCCGTCCCCGCGTGTTTCTGTACGTTCGTCAGGGCTTCCTGGATGACCCGGTAGGCGGCCAGGTCGATGGCCGCGGGGAGGGTGGTGCCCTGGTCGGCGCGGGCGACCTCGACCTGGAGACCGGCGTTGCGGAAGGTCCCGACGAGTTCGGCGAGCCGGTGCAGACCGGGGGCCGGCTCGGTAGGCGCCTCCGGGTCCCCGGACTGCCTCAGCAGCCCGACGGTCGCGCGCAGCTCGTTCAGCGCGGAGCGACTGGCCTCCCGTACGTGGGCGAGGGCCTCCTTGGCCTGGTCGGGGCGCTTGTCCATGACGTGCGCGGCGACTCCGGCCTGGACGTTGACGAGGGCGATGTGGTGGGCGACCACGTCGTGCAGATCACGGGCGATCCGCAGCCGCTCCTCGGCCACCCGGCGGCGGGCCTCCTCCTCACGGGTGCGCTCCGCCCGCTCGGCGCGCTCTCTTATGGCGTCCACGAAGGCCCTGCGGCTGCGTACGGCGTCCCCGGCGGTCGCGGCCATGCCGGTCCAGGCGAAGATGCCGAGGTTCTCCTGCGCGTACCAGGGCAGAGGGCCGGCGAGCATCGCGGAGCCGGTGAGGACGGTCATCGTGAGGAGGCCGACGCGCCAGGTGGTGGGGCGGTCGGTGGTCGACGCGACGGTGTAGAGGGCGATCACGGCGGACATCGCGACGGGGGCGCGGGGGTCGGCGGTGATGGACTCGACGACGGAGGCGGTGCCCGTGACCGCGAGCACCTTCATGGGGTCGCGGCGGCGGAAGACGATCGCGGCGGCGCCGAGCACCATGAGGACCAGGCTGAGGGAGTCGGGGTTGCGGGCGGTCCAGCCGCCGCCGTGCTTGCCGTGCGGGTCGACGAACGAGGCGGCCAGCATGCAGACGAGGACGGCCGCTGCGAGGGCCACGTCCAGCACGAGGGGATGCGCTTTCAGATGCCTTCGGGCGCGCTGGAGGGTGCTCACGTTTGTCAAGGTAACCCACCGAGGCGTTGAGCCGAATGGAACCTCAGCCCGGGATCAGGCCGTCGTCGCCCAGTAGTTCCCGGACCTCCTCCAGCGTCGCGTCCGGCGACGGGAGGATGAGGTCCGACGGGTCCAGGGCGTCGTCCGGCAGGGGTTCGCCGAGTTCGCGGACCTTGTCCAGCAGGAGGTGGAGGGTGCGGCGGAAGCCGGGGCCGTCGCCGGTCTCCATTTCCGCCAGGAGCACGTCGTCCAGCTTGTTGAGTTCGGTGAGGTGGCTGTCCGCCAGCCTCACCTGCCCCTCCCCCATGATCCGTACGATCATGTCGCCCTCCTCAGGCTGGGCCACCACGGGATACCGCTGTGGGTTACTGCTTGTCGAAGCGCGGAGTGTCCTTCGGCTGCTGCTGGGACTGCTGCTGGCCCGCACCGCCCTCGATGGCCTGCTGTCCGGCGGACGAACCTCCCCCAGTGCCAATAGCCTGGGAGGTGCCCCCAGCCAGCTCGGCCTTCATGCGCTGTAGCTCCAGCTCTACATCCGTACCACCGGAGAGCCGGTCCAGCTCGGCCTGGATGTCGTCCTTCGCCATGCCCGTGGGGTCGTCGAGGGCGCCCGAGGCGAGCAGCTCGTCGATCGCGCCCGCGCGCGCCTGGAGCTGTGCCGTCTTGTCCTCGGCCCGCTGGATGGCCAGGCCGACGTCGCCCATCTCCTCGGAGATGCCGGTGAACGCCTCGCCGATCCGGGTCTGGGCCTGGGCGGCGGTGTACGTCGCCTTGATCGTCTCCTTCTTCGTGCGGAAGGCGTCGACCTTGGCCTGGAGGCGCTGCGCCGCAAGGGTGAGCTTCTCCTCCTCGCCCTGGAGGGTCTGGTGCTGCGTCTCCAGATCGGTCACCTGCTGCTGGAGGGCGGCACGGCGCGAGAGCGCCTCGCGGGCCAGGTCCTCACGGCCCAGCGCGAGCGCCTTGCGGCCCTGGTCCTCCAGCGTGGAGGACTGCTTGTTCAGCTGGGCGAGCTGCAATTCCAGGCGCTTACGGCTGGTCGCCACGTCGGCGACTCCGCGGCGCACCTTCTGGAGCAGTTCCAGCTGCTTCTGGTACGAGTAATCGAGGGTTTCGCGCGGGTCCTCGGCCCGGTCAAGGGCCTTGTTCGCCTTCGCGCGGAAGATCATCCCCATACGCTTCATGACACCGCTCATGGGCTTCGCGCGCCCCCTTCTGACGGACTCCAGCTCCAGCACCTGCAACAGGACCAACAGTACGGGCCCTGCCTCCATTACCGCACTGTTCCGGGCCCGATGCGCTCATCCCCAAGGACGACTGCGATCTGTCCCACTCCGGCGTAGGGAGTAGGTGGCCCCCTACGGTCTGTCCCTTGAGAGACGACCGGCGTTGCCGGATCGTTCCCCACTCGGCTGGGGTCCATGCCCCGATACCCCTTACCCTTGGGTTTTGTGTTCCGTAGCCGCGCCAAGGAAGAGAAGGCACCCGCCGACAAGGCGGCCGTGACCGACTCCAAGCAGACCCGTGACCCGCAGGCCCCGAAGGGCAGGCCCACTCCCAAGCGGAGCGAGGCCCAGACCCAGCGCCGCAGCGTGGCCAATACGCCGAAGACGCGCAAGGAGGGGGCCAAGCGACAGCGCGAGGAGCGCCGTGCCGCGATGGACCGCCAGCGCCAGGCCCTCGCCAGCGGGGACGAGCGTTATCTCCCCGCCCGCGACAAGGGCCCGGTGCGCCGCTTCTCGCGCGACTTCGTCGACTCGCGCTTCTGTGTCGCCGAGTTCTTCCTGCCGATGGCCGTCGTCATCCTCGTCCTGAGCATGGTGCGGGTCGGCGCGCTCCAGAGCATCGCGCTGCTGCTGTGGCTCTTCGTGATCGTGCTGATCATCGTCGACTCGGTCGGTATCGCGATCCGGCTGCGCAAGCAGCTCGCCGCTCGCTTCCCGAACGAGCGGACGAAGGGCGCGGTCGCCTACGCGCTGATGCGCTCCCTCCAGATGCGTCGCCTCCGGCTGCCGAAGCCGCAGGTCAAGCGCGGAGAGCGGCCCTGAGCACGACGCCTTTCTCCGGGGGAGCGGCGGATGCCTGGCTGCACAAGCTGGGCGGGCTGCGGAATGTCGTACGACAGGAACTGGTGGCCCGGCAGCTCGACGAGCAGATAGCCGGGCGGTTCCCGGTCGGGCAGCGGTTGCGGGTCCTTGACGTCGGTATGGGCCAGGGCACGCAGGCGCTGCGGCTGGCCCGGGCCGGCCATCAGGTCACCGGTGTCGAGAAGGACCCGAAGATGCTCGCCGCGGCCCGCGAGGCCCTCGCCGCCGAGCCGGAGGGCATCCGTGAGCGCGTCCGGCTCTTCGAGAGCGACGGCCGCGACACCGGGGTGCACTTCCTCCCGGGCAGCTTCGATGTGGTGCTGTGCCACGGCGTACTGATGTACGTCGAACTGCCGGACGCCCTGCTGGCGGGGCTGGCGCGGATGCTGGCGCCGGGCGGGCTGCTGTCGTTGCTGGTGCGCAACGGCGACGCCCTGGCGATGCGGGCGGGGCTTGCCGGGGACTGGGCGGGCGCGATGGGTGCCTTCGACACGGACTCTTATACGAATCGGCTCGGGCTGGAAGTGCGGGCCGATCGGTTGTCGGTGTTGACGGGGACGCTTGCGGGGATCGGGGCGCCGTTGCATGCGTGGTACGGGGTGCGGGTGTTCACGGATACGGCGTCCGACGACGCGGAGATTCCTGGCGAGGCCGAGGTTGAGGCGTTGCTGGCCGTGGAGGAGCGGGCGGGGCGGACGGATCCCTATCGGCAGGTGGCTGCGTTGTTGCACCTGTGTGGGGTTCGGGGTTGAGCGGTTGTGTGTTGACTGCGGGCCGGTGGGGGCTGGTCGCGCAGTTCCCCGCGCCCCTAAAAGGCGCCCCTGAAGGGGCGCTTTTAGGGGCGCCCCTTCAGGTACCGCTACGCGTCCTGGGCGTCGTGGAGGCTCATCGGGCCGTAGATCTCTGTGGTGTCCTCGAACAGCCGTACCTGGTCCGTGCCGCCTGCGAGAAGGTCCTTCCAGTACTCACCGATCCAGGACTCGGCATCCCCCTGCGTCGTGAACTCCTCGGGCTCCACCGCGGGCTGGACCTCCGCCCCGTCGGTCTTCTCGAACCGCCACGTCCATGCCGCCATGTACGCCTCCCAGATGTGAACCACTGCAGACCAGGAGCCGGATCTTGATCCGGCTCCTGCCCCGAGCCTAGCCGGACGCGCAAGACCTGCGGGGACACGCGAAAATCAGGTTCGTGGAACTCACTCTGCTCGGCACCGGTGCCCCCGCGGGACTCCCCCGCCCCGACTGTGCGTGCGCGGCCTGTACCGGCGCGCTCGGCGTGCACGCGCGGGCGGCCACCGCGCTGCTCGTGGACGGCACGCTGCTGCTCGACCTCACCCCCGGCGCCGTACTCGCGGCCGCGCGCGCGGGGCACTCGCTGGGCGGCGTACGGCAGGTGCTGCTGTCGCATCCGCACGACGGGCCCGCCGTGGAGGTGCCGGCGGGGCTGCCGCAGCCCGGACGGGTGCCGGACGGGCGGGAGTTGGCGCTGCTGACCGGGCACCGGGTGCGCGCGGTCCCGATGGACGCGCCGGGTACGGGGTACGCGGTGACCGGTCCGGACGGGCAGCGGCTGCTGTACCTGCCGCCGGGCGGGGCGCCGTCCGGGCTGGACGAGAACGGGCCCGCGTACGACATGGTCCTCGCGGACGTGGTGAGCCGGCCGGACGCGCTGGCCCGGCTGCGGGCGGTGGGGGCGCTGGGCCCGGCCACGGACGTCATCGCCGTCCATCTGGACCATGACGTGCCGCCGGGTGCGGAGCTGCGGCGCAGGCTCGCGGCGGCGGGTGCGCGGGCGGTGGCGGACGGTACGACGTTGACGGTGGGGGTGTACGAGGACGTACCGGACGTGCCTCGGCGGACGCTGGTCCTCGGGGGCGCCCGTTCCGGGAAGTCGGTGGAGGCGGAGCGGCGGCTGGAGGCGTTTCCGGATGTGCTGTACGTGGCGACGGGCGGGGCGCGGAACGGGGACGGGGAGTGGGCGGCGCGGGTGCACGCGCATCGGGAACGACGGCCCGGGTCGTGGCGTACCGCCGAGACCTGCGACCTCGTACCGCTGCTGGAGGAGGACGGGGCGCCGCTGCTCATCGACTGTCTGTCGCTGTGGCTGACGGATGCGATGGATCGGGTGGGGGCGTGGGACGACGCGGAGTGGGCGGGGGGCGGCGAGAAGGAGTTGCGGCGGCGGGTACGGGAGTTGACGGGGGCGGTTCGGTCGACGCGACGAACCGTCGTCGCCGTGTCGAACGAGGTGGGCTCGGGGATCGTCCCGGCGACGGCATCCGGCCGCCGGTACCGAGACGAACTGGGACGCCTGAACACGGCATTCGGCGCCGAGTGCGAGCACGTCCTGCTGGTGGTGGCGGGCCAGGCGGTCGCACTCCGAGGCTGAGGCCGGCTGCGGCTGAGGCGGGAGCGGTCGCGCAACCCGGCGCTGTACGGGGTGCCGCTCTCGGTGGGACGGGAGCCGCCCTTAGCGGCACGCATGCCCGCAGCTGGGTGGGCTGAGCGGGAGCCGCCGCGCAAGCTGACCACGCGGCCCGTCACCTGCGAATCCCGCCCAGCCGGGGCGCCCCTCCAGGGGCGCGAGGAACTGCGCGACCAGCCCCCACCGGCCCGCAGCCGCTACACCGCCCCGTTTCTCCTCGCGATGATCCGGTACGTGTTCGCCAAGCGGGCCCTGCGCAGCAGAGCCTGTGGCTCGCGGCGGGTCGTCGTGATGATCGTGCAGTGGTGGGACTCCAGTTCCGTCACCAGGTTCGCCGGCGGCATCAGGTGGAGGTGGCGCGGCTGGGCGTACCACGGCCACCACCTCCCCAGCAGCGTGCCGAACGCACCCTGCGGATCCGGAACCTCGATCAGGAGGTGGCCGCCGGGTCGCAGGACCCGAAGAGCCGCGCGGAGCTCCTCGCGGGGATCCGGGGTGTGTTCCAGGTGATGGAACATGCTGACGACGTCGTAGCGGGCGCGCAGGCCGTTGACGATCCTCTCGTCCGACAGGCGGCCTCTGTACGCCTCCTCGATGTGGCCCGACGCCCGCGCCTTCTGCACGCGGCGGGTCGTGTCCACGCCGTCGAACGCCGTGTACGGGAAGTAGCGCTTCGCCGCCGCAGGGAACGCCCCCTCCCCCGTCCCCACGTCCAGCCAGCTCTCCGGCTCCGGGAAGCGCAGCATCGCGCGGGCCGCCGCCCGGTGCCGGCGGGGCGCGACCGGGTGCCGGGCCTCGGGCAGGTCCCGGTGGTAGAAGGCGAGGCCCTCCGCGGTGAGACGCGGGTTCTGGAAGGCGTGCGCGCAGTCTCCGCACTCGTCCACGACGGACGTCCCCGGCCCGCGCCGCCCCCGCTGTCGGAGGTCCGGTGCGCGCAGGCGCGTGCGTAGCCGCTTCGAGCCGCACCACGGGCAGTCCTCCCGGCGCGGCTCGTGGAACCCGTCGATCGTCCCGGTCTCCTGTGGGGCGGGGGGCATGGGCGGCTCCTGCCGACTGCGGTGCTCCGACATTGCGTATCAAAACGTTACGTAGGGGATCGTGATCCCGGGTGCAATGACATGGCTTCCACGTGGCGGCGCCCTGTTCGATCGCTGCCGGTACTGTTCGGCGAATGAGCTCGCTTAATCTCGACGACTTCACCGATCTGATCGAGCGTCCCGACGGCGGTGTGCGCCGCGACGCGGAGGCGCGCAGGGAGCGCCAGATCGTGCCGCCCGGGTCGCTCGGGCGCCTCGACGACCTGGGTGAGTGGCTGGCGGCGGCGCAGTCCTCCGTACCGGTGAAGCCGGTCGAACGGCCGCGGGTCGTGCTGTTCGCGGGGGATCACGGGATCGCCGGACTGGGCGTGTCGGCGCGCCCCGCAGGCAGCGCCGACCGGTCCGTGCGGGCCGTGCTCGACGGCTCCAGCCCGGTCGCCGTGCTCGCACGCCGGCTCGGGGTGCCCGTACGGGTCGTCGACATGGCGCTGGACTGCGAACCGGACGCGCTGCCCGACGGGGTCGCCGGGCACCGGGCGCGGCGCGGCAGCGGGCGGATCGACGTCGAGGACGCACTGACCCTGGAGGAGGCGGAGGCCGCCTTCCTCGCGGGGGTCGCCGTGGCCGACGAAGAGGCCGACTCGGGTACGGATCTGGTGGTGCTCGGCGATGTGAGCGTCGGCGGGACCACCCCGGCGTCGGTGCTGGTCGCCGCGCTGTGCGGGACCGACGCGTCTGTCGTCACCGGGCGGGGCGGGCTGCCGATCGACGACCTGGCGTGGATGCGCAAGTGCGCCGCGATCCGTGACGCGCTGCGGCGGGCCCGGCCGGTGCTCGGGGACCAGTTGCAGCTCCTGGCGACGGTGGGCGGCGCCGACCTCGCCGCGACGACCGGGTTCCTGTTGCAGGCCGCGGTACGCAAGATGCCGGTGATCCTGGACGGTGTCGTATCGGCCGCCTGTGCGCTGGTCGGGCAGCGGATCGCCTTCCGGGCGCCGGACTGGTGGCTCGCCGGGCACAACAGCGGGGAGCCGGCCCAGGCGAAGGCCCTGGACCGGATGGCACTGGAGCCGCTGCTCGACCACGGCGTGACCGTGGGCGAGGGGACCGGTGCACTGCTGGCCCTGCCGCTGGTGCAGGCCGCGGCGGCCCTGGCGGCAGAGCTTCCCGAGGTCCCCGAGGCGCCCAAGACGGAGGAGGCGACTCCCGAGGCCGCGGAGGAGACCTCCGGGGCAGAGGGCCTCTGACCGGCGGGACATATGGGGCATACGACACAACATGCCCCATATGATCTCCCTCTATGGGAGATGCCCCGCTCGCGCCGAACGTTCAGCGACGCCCCAGCACCACCGCCTCACGGCGAGCCGCCGCGTTCGCCGTCTGGTATCTGCGGGTCGTCACCTTCGTCAATCTCCTCAGCGCGGTGTGGGTCTCCTTCGGGAACGACGTACGGCGGCACAACGAGGAGAACTTCTACACGCCGTACCTGCTGACCGCCGGCTTCGCCTCCGGGGTCTTCACGATGTTCCTCGCGATCACCATGCGGCGCCGCAAACGGGCCGCCTGGATCCTGAACATCGTGCTCGGCTCGCTGTTCCTGCTGCTGTTCGCCCTCGCGATGTTCTTCGCGGAGATCCGGGAGCACGCTCAGAACTGGGTCTCGCTCGTCCTCACCGCCGCGTTCGTCGCCGCGCTCGTCGTGGGGAAGCGGGAGTTCTACGCCAAGGGCGACCGGTCCAACGCGCGGCTCGCCGCCGCCGTCGGGGTCGGCGGGCTGCTCGTCTGCTCGCTCCTCGCCGCGCTCCTCGTCACCGTCGCCAACCAGGCGGACGACAGCCACCGTTCGACGTTCCTGGAGCGCTGGAACTACGGCACGATGCGGCTGATCTCCGTCGCCGCCGACGACTCGGGCTTCACGGGGATCTCCACGCCCAACTGGGTCGACGTCGTCATCAACGTCATGAGTACGCTGCTGATCCTCGCCGTCCTCTACGCCGCCTTCCGCTCCCGTCGTGCCGTCGACCCGCTCACCGAGGACGACGAGACCAGGCTGCGCGCCCTCCTCGACCGCAACGGCGACCGCGACTCCCTCGGCTACTTCGCCCTGCGCCGCGAGAAGAGCGTCATCTGGTCCCCCACCGGCAAAGCAGCCATCGCCTATCGCGCCCTCGGCGGGGTCTCGCTGGCCGCCGGTGATCCGATCGGCGACCCGGAGGCCTGGCCCGGCGCCATCGAGCCGTGGCTCGCCGAGGCCCGCGTCCACGGCTGGATCCCGGCCGTGATGGGGGCGAGCGAGGAGGCCGGGACGGTGTACGCACGGCACGGTCTCGACGCCCTCGAACTCGGCGACGAGGCCATCGTCGAGACCGCCGAGTTCACGTTGGAGGGGCGGGCCATGCGGACCGTCCGGCAGGCCTACAACCGGGTCAAGCGGGCCGGGTACACGGTGCGCGTCCGCCGTCACGCGGACATCCCGGCCGAGGAGATGACGTACCTCCTCCAGCGCGCCGACGACTGGCGGGACGGCGAGACCGAGCGCGGGTTCAGCATGGCGCTGGGGCGGCTCGGCGACCCGGAGGACGGGCAGTGCGTGATGCTCGAATGTGCGGATAGCCGCGCGGGGGGAGGCGGCGAGTTGAGGGCCGTGCTCTCCTTCGTGCCCTGGGGGCCCAACGGGCTGTCGCTCGACCTCATGCGGCGTGACCGGGACTCCGACAACGGGCTGATGGAGTTCATGGTGATCGAGCTGCTCCAGCGTGCCCAGGAGATCGGGATCACTCAGGTGTCGCTCAACTTCGCGATGTTCCGTTCCGTCTTCGAACGTGGCGGGCGCATCGGCGCGGGGCCGGTGCTGAGGCTGTGGCGGTCGCTGCTCAGCTTCTTCTCCCGCTGGTGGCAGATCGAGTCGCTGTACCGCGCCAACGCGAAGTACCGGCCCATCTGGGAGCCCCGGTTCCTGCTCTTCGAGAAGAGCGCGGACCTGCCGCGCATCGGCATCGCCGCGGCCCGCGCGGAGGGCTTCCTGGAGGCACCGGGACTGCCGAAGTGGCTGCACCGGAAGCACCTGGAGTCGAAGAGATGACAGCGGGGAGATGAGTGATGGGTACGGTCGTCCGCTGGGCCCGCGCCGAGTGGGGGCCGCTGTACGTCGCCGTACGCGGGCCCCTGCTCCGGCGCCGGTGGCGGGCGCTGCCCATGACCCTCGGCGCCGTCTGTCTGACCGCGCTCGTCCAGTTCACGCAGAACCAGTCGTGGGGTTATCGGTTCGTGCAGAACCTCGGTGCCGTCCGCGCCGAGGACCCCCTCTGGCTGGCGCTGCTCCGCACCCCGCTCTCCCTCTTCGTGCCCGCCCTGGACCTGCCGGTGTGGGGTGCGCTGGCGCAGATCCTGGTCGTGTTCGGCATCGCGGAGATCTGCCTCGGCTGGTGGCGCGCCCTCGTCATCGCGTACGTCGCCACCCTCGCCGGCACGCTCTACGCGCGCGTGGGCATCGCCGTGGGCCCGTCGGGCTTCCTGGGGCTGCCCGGCGCGGACGCGCATGTCGTGGACACCGGTCCGTCGGCGGCCGTGGTGGGCCTCGCCGTGTTCCTGGGCTGGCGCTACCGGGCGTACGTGACCGCCGCCGCGGTGATCGTCGCGATGGTGGTGGAGGTGATCCTCAAGGACAACCTCGCGGGCAAGGAGCATCTGGCGGCCATCGTGGCCGTACTCGTCCTGTGCGGGGTCTCGGCGCTGCGTCACGGACGTACGACGGGAGCCCGGGCGGGTTCGGGGTCGGGCTTGCCGCCGATCAGGTCCTGAAGGCGGCGGCGGGGGCCGGCCCAGCGGCGGTCGTGGCGGTAGGCGCGCAGGGTGGAGCGGGAACGGGAGCGCGGGCGGCGGACGTAGAAGCGCTTCGCCCAGGGCGAGCCGGGGCGGGCCAGCCGGATCGCACCGATGATCGCGACGAAGGGGACGATCACACCGAAGATCGCCGTGCGGGGCTTGCCCTTGCTGAGGGCGAGGAGGGAGAAGAGGAAGTTGATGGCGATGCTGACCATGACGCCGCCCCGGTTCTGGAGGTCCTCGTCGGAGAGGTCGTTCACGCCGAACGGCAGGAAGCCCAGGAGGACCAGGCCGACCAGGGCCGCCGTCAGCACCACCACCTCGACGCTCTGCCGGCCGGCCTCGGTCCAGTAGACGTCGTCGAGATGCAGGATCAGCGCGAACTCGTCCAGCACCAGCCCCGCGCCCATCCCGAAGATCACCGCGCACAGTCCCGCGCCGAAGCCGCGCTGTCCGCTGGCCACGGCCCCGAATCCGCCCACGACGGTCAGGACGACCCCGGGCACGACGTGATGGATGTGCATCCCGCCCGCCTTGACGTTGCCGAACGGGCCCTTGCCCGCGCGGATCATCCGGGTGACGACCCGGGTGATCAGGAACGTCAGGACGAAGGCGGCGAGCGCCAGGAGCAGCGGCAGCTTGCCCGGCTCGACGATGTTCCGCTCCAGCCAATGACCCATGCGCGCACTTTATCCGCTTATACGCCGTTATCGGCTGCTTGCCTCACCGGCGCCCTGGGCAGGTCGCACCGTCGCGGGTACTCTGCGCCGGTGTCCACGCCCCCGCCGCCCACCGAGCCGCCCAGGCCCTCCGAGCCGCCTTCCGACTCCCCGCCCTCCGATCCCCTGGACGGGATCCGGTTCGCCTTCGGCACGCTGACCGTGCTGCCGGTGAAGGTGACCCGCTGGGACCGGGACGCGGCGCGCGGAGGCATGCTGTGCGCGCCGGTGGCGGGTCTGGCCGTCGGTGCGGGTGCCGCCCTGACCGGTCTGCTGCTGCTCTTCCTGGGCGCGGGCGCGCTGCTCGCCGCCGTCGCCACGGCCGCCGTACCCGCTGTCCTCACCCGGGGGCTGCATCTCGACGGTCTCGCCGACACCGCCGACGGGCTGGGCAGCGGCAAGCCCGCCGAGGACGCGCTGCGCATCATGAAGCAGTCGGACATCGGCCCGTTCGGGGTGATCGCCCTTCTGTTCGTGCTGCTGGCCCAGGTGGCCGCGCTCGCCCAGTTGTACGGCGACTCATGGGGCCGGGGTGCGCTCGCCGCCGTCGTCTCGGCGACCGCCGCCCGCCTCGCCCTCACCCTGGCCGCCCGCACCGGCGTACCGGCCGCGCGGCCGGCCGGGCTGGGGGCGGCGGTCGCGGGAACGGTGCCCGTGCGCTCGGCGCTGCTGGTGACGGCCCTGGTCACGGCCGTGGCGGCCGGCTACGGCGCGCTCTTCGGGGCGTACGACGCCGTGCTCACCGCCCTCGCGGTCCTCGCCGCCTGCGCCGCCGCCGAACGCCTCCTCCAGCACTGCACGCGCCGCCTCGGCGGGGTCACCGGCGACGTCTTCGGCGCCCTCGCGGAGACGGCGGCGACGGCGGCACTGGTCGTGCTCTCGCTGGGGTAGTGCGGACGGGCGCCTCCTCGGACGCGGAGCCCAACTCGGGCTCTTGGCAGACCACTTGGCCGCGGCGCGCCACCGGAACGTGGCCCGGATTCATATCGAACCCCGGTACGATCTGCGCCTCAGCGCCGCCGGACGCGTTCGACGCGACCCACGTGGAAGGACATCGAGACACAGTGCAGGCTCCGCTGCCACGCCGGTCGAAGGGACCGTCGGCGATCGCCGCAGCCTCCGCTGCCGTCGCCAGGCCGGGTTCCGAATCCGAGGACGATTCCGAGCCCCGCCCGGAACCCGAGGCCCCGACACCGCCGATGTCCGCGGCGGCGGCCGCGTTCGTGGTGGAGGAGCCGGCAGAACCCGCGACGCCCGCGCAGCCGGCGAAAACGGCGAAACCGGGAACGCCCGCCGAGCCAGAGACGTCGGCGCAGCCCGCGAGGACCGTGAAGGCCACTGTCGCGCCGCCTCCGGCCGGGCGGCGGTTGCCCCAAGTCGCCTTGCTGGCCGGTGCCATCGTGGTCGGGGCCGCGCTGATCGGCGGTGCCATCATCGTGGTCGGCTCCGGTGACGACGACGATGACGGGCAGGCGTCGGCTTCCGCGCCGAGTGCCGTATCGGGCACCACCCAGGGCGGCGGGCCGTCCGCGGGTGAGCCGAGCAGGCCCGGTTCGGCCTCGCCGTCCGTCTCGCCGTCCACCTCGCCGTCGGCGAAGAACCGCACCAGCGCGTCGCCGAAGTCACCGGCCGCGGAACCCACCAAGGACAGCGGTGCCGGCGCGCCCGTTCAGGACGAGCCGTCCGCCACCGTGGCCGCCGCCGACGACGACGGCGGTGTCGCGAACGGGTCGGTCAGCAGCGATGCCGACACCTCCTGCACCGCCACCGCGGGTTCCGGCGCCATCACCGGCTACTTCGCCTGCGCATCCGCCGGAAACGTCCGTCTCCAGGTGACCTTCCACACCTCGGAGCGCTTCCTGCACGCCTTCTTCGACACCGACGGCAACACCGCGACCGGTTACCAGCTCCCCTATCCGTCGCCCTCGGCCCTCGGCGCCGACTACATGATCGAGAACGGCGTCCTCTACCGGAGCCGGTCGACCAGCTGGAAGTGGAGCGAGATCGCGGCCCGTCCCACGGAGACGGTCAGCGGCTCCACCTACACCTGGACGCTGCCGCTGAGCCGGCTCGGCTCACCGACGGGTACGCAGCGGGTGCAGTTCAACGCCGGAACCGACTTCACCCCGGTACTCACCTTCAGCCCGAAGTAGCGGCTCGGCGCGTTCGGCCGAAAGGCCTTGAGCGAGCGTCCAGTTGCGGTGGCCGGGAGTGCGGTCGCCCGGTGTCCGCGCCGTCGCCTCGGGTGAACGTCCGCAGGAATGAGCGAAACCGGCCACCGAGCGTAGGCTCGTGCCGGGTGTACCGACCCCGGTACGGACCACCCCCCAGGGCCGGATTTAGGGTCGCTTGTCGGGCCCGGTCGACCCACTCCACTCGGCCACAGAAACTTTTCAGACGGAAGCGAGAATTCACCACCGTGACTGCTCTCACTCTCAGCACCGCCGCGGCGCCCGGCCTTCGGGCCGACGCGATCGTCGTCGGTGTCGCCAAGGGCACCAAAGGACCGGTCGTCGCACCGGGCGCCGAGGCCGTGGACCAGGCGTACGACGGCAAGCTCGCCGACGTCCTGGGAACCCTCGGCGCCTCCGGTGCCGAGGGCGAGGTGACCAAGCTGCCCGCGCCGGCCGGCTTCAAGGCGCCCATCGTCGTGGCCGTCGGCCTCGGCCCGCTGCCCGAGAAGGACGAGACCTTCGGCGCCGAGTCGCTGCGCCGGGCCGCCGGTGTCGCCGCCCGCACCCTCGCCGGCGCCAAGAAGGCCGCCTTCGCCCTGCCCATCGAGGACGCGGCCGACGCCGGTGCGATCGGCGAGGGCGCGCTGCTCGGTGCGTACTCCTTCGACGCGTACAAGGAGATCGGCAAGGCAGGCAAGGACGCCAAGAACGGCAAGGCGCCGCTCGCCGAGATCGCCCTGCTCGGCGGCAAGCCGCGCGACGCCGCGTACAAGGCGGCCGTCGCCCGTGCCACCGCCGTGTCCGAGGAGCTGAACCGCGCCCGCGACCTGATCAACACCCCGCCGAACGACCTCGACCCGGAGGCCTTCGCCGCTGTCGCGAAGACGGCGGCCGAGGAGCACGGCATCGGGGTCGAGGTGCTGGACGTGGCGGCGCTGGAGGAGGGCGGCTACGGCGGCATCCTCGGCGTCGGCGCCGGCTCCGCCGCCGGACCCCGGCTGGTGAAGCTGACGTACACGCACGAGGCCGCGAGCAAGCACCTCGCCTTCGTCGGCAAGGGCATCACCTACGACTCGGGCGGCATCTCGCTCAAGCCCGCCGGGCACAACGAGACGATGAAGTGCGACATGAGCGGGGCGGCGGCGGTCTTCGCGGCCGTGGTCGCCGCCGCGCGGCTCGGCCTGGAGGTCAACGTCACCGGCTGGCTCGCGCTGGCCGAGAACATGCCGTCCGGCTCCGCCACCCGCCCCGGTGACGTGCTGCGCATGTACAGCGGCAAGACGGTCGAGGTCCTCAACACCGACGCCGAGGGCCGGCTCGTCCTCGCCGACGCCCTGTGGGCCGCCTCGGCGGAGAAGCCGGACGCGATCGTCGACGTGGCGACGCTCACCGGCGCGATGATGCTGGCGCTGGGGAACCGGACGTACGGGATCATGGCGAACGACGACGCGTTCCGCTCCGCGGTGCACGAGGCGGCGGATGAGGTCGGGGAGGCGGCGTGGCCGATGCCGCTGCCGGATCACCTGAAGAAGGGGATGGAGTCCCCGACCGCCGATATCGCGAACATGGGTGAGCGGTACGGGGGCGGGCTGGTCGCGGGGTTGTTCCTGCGGGAGTTCGTGGGTGAGGGGATCACCTGGGCACACCTCGACATCGCGGGGCCCGCGTTCAACGAGGGTGGGCCCTTCGGGTACACGCCCAAGGGCGGTACCGGGACCGCGGTTCGTACGTTGGTGCGGCTGGCCGAGCTGACCGCTGTCGGCGACCTGGGCTGAGGGGCGTTTTTGTGACGGGACCTCGTGGGCGGGTAGTCCGAGGTCCCGTCGCGCCCAGCAGCTCGGTTCCTGGTGTTGATCGGCGGGTGCGGGTCGTGCGTGGCTTGTCGCGCCCGCGCGGCGGAGCCGCACATGTCACAGCCCCGCGCCCCTGGGTGGGTCATCTCACCCTTCTCCGAAAAGTGTGTGGGGTGTCCGTCACACCAGCCCGGCGTCTCTTCTGCGTCCGACAAGTGCGAAGATGGGGCTCGGCAGGATAGGGCCCCCACCACAGGGCCGAAGAAAGACGGCCGGACACCAGCCGCCGCCCGGTCACTGACGACCGGCGTACGGCGCACATGCATGGAGGACGTGACGTGGCGAACGACGCCAGCACCGTTTTCGACCTAGTGATCCTCGGCGGTGGCAGTGGCGGGTACGCCGCGGCGCTGCGCGGGGCCCAGCTGGGGCTTGACGTCGCCCTGATCGAGAAGGACAAGGTCGGCGGTACCTGCCTGCACCGGGGATGCATCCCCACCAAGGCCCTGCTCCACGCGGGCGAGATCGCCGACCAGGCCCGCGAGAGCGAGCAGTTCGGCGTCAAGGCCACCTTCGAGGGCATCGACGTCCCGGCGGTCCACAAGTACAAGGACGAGGTCATCTCGGGCCTGTACAAGGGACTCCAGGGGCTCGTCGCCTCCCGCAAGGTCACCTACATCGAGGGTGAGGGGCGGCTCTCCTCCCCCACCTCCGTCGATGTGAACGGCCAGCGGATCCAGGGCCGCCACATCCTGCTGGCGACCGGCTCCGTGCCGAAGTCGCTGCCGGGCCTGGAGATCGACGGCAACCGGATCATCTCCTCGGACCACGCCCTCGTACTGGACCGGGTGCCGGAGTCGGCCATCGTCCTCGGCGGCGGTGTCATCGGCGTCGAGTTCGCGTCCGCGTGGAAGTCCTTCGGTACGGACGTCACGATCATCGAGGGTCTGAAGCACCTGGCCCCCCTCGAGGACGAGAACTCCTCCAAGCTTCTTGAGCGCGCGTTCCGCAAGCGCGGCATCAAGTTCAACCTGGGCACCTTCTTCTCGAAGGCCGAGTACACCGCGAACGGTGTCAAGGTCACCCTTGCCGACGGCAAGGAGTTCGAGGCCGAGGTGCTGCTCGTGGCGGTGGGCCGTGGGCCCGTCTCCGCCGGCCTCGGTTACGAGGAGCAGGGCGTCGCGATGGACCGCGGCTACGTCCTGGTCGACGAGTACATGCGGACGAACGTGCCGACGATCTCGGCCGTCGGTGACCTGGTCCCGACGCTCCAGCTCGCGCACGTCGGCTTCGCCGAGGGCATCCTGGTGGCGGAGCGGCTGGCCGGTCTGAAGGCCGTCCCGATCGACTACGACGGTGTCCCCCGGGTGACGTACTGCCACCCCGAGGTCGCCTCCGTGGGCATCACCGAGGCCAAGGCCAAGGAGATCTACGGTGCGGACAAGGTCGTCGCTCTGAAGTACAGCCTCGCGGGCAACGGCAAGAGCAAGATCCTCAAGACCGCGGGCGAGATCAAGCTCGTCCAGGTCAAGGACGGTGCCGTGGTCGGCGTCCACATGGTCGGCGACCGCATGGGCGAGCAGGTCGGCGAAGCCCAGCTGATCTACAACTGGGAGGCGCTGCCGGCCGAGGTCGCGCAGCTCATCCACGCCCACCCGACGCAGAGCGAGGCGCTCGGCGAGGCCCACCTGGCCCTGGCCGGCAAGCCGCTGCACGCCCACGACTGACCCTCGGTCGACGGACGACGACACAGACTTCCGCAATTCGTAAGGAGCAACCGAAACCATGGCGGTTTCCGTAACCCTTCCGGCGCTCGGTGAGAGCGTCACCGAGGGCACTGTCACCCGCTGGCTGAAGGCCGAGGGCGAGCGCGTCGAGGCCGACGAGCCGCTGCTGGAGGTGTCGACCGACAAGGTCGACACCGAGATCCCCTCGCCCGTCTCCGGTGTCCTGGCGTCCATCAAGGTCGCCGAGGACGAGACGGTCGAGGTCGGCGCCGAGCTGGCCCTGATCGACGACGGCAGCGGCGCGCCCGCTGCCGCCCCTGCCCCGGCCGCCGAGCCGGTCGCCGCGCCCGCCGCTCCGGCCCCCGTGGCCGAGGCGCCAGCCGCTCCGGCTCCTGCCCCCGCTGCGGCTCCGGCCGCCCCCGCCGGTGGCGCGTCCGGCACCGACGTCACCCTCCCCGCGCTCGGTGAGAGCGTCACCGAGGGCACCGTCACCCGCTGGCTGAAGTCGGTCGGCGACAGCGTCGAGGCCGACGAGCCGCTGCTCGAGGTCTCCACGGACAAGGTCGACACCGAGATCCCGGCGCCCACCTCCGGTGTGCTCCTGGAGATCGTGGTCGGCGAGGACGAGACCGCCGAGGTCGGCGCCAAGCTGGCCGTGATCGGCGCCCCGGGTGCCGCTCCGGCGGCTGCCCCGGCTCCGGCCGCCCCGGCTCCGGCGCCCGTCGCCGCCGCCCCGGCGCCCGCGCCCGTCGCGCCCCCGGCCCCCGTGGCTCCGGCCGCTCCTGCCCCGGCCCCCGCGCCGGTCCAGGCCGCGGCTCCGGTCGCTCCCCCGGCGCCCGCGCCGGTCGCTCCCCCGGCGCCCGCGCCGGTCGCTCCCGCCCCGGTCACCCCGGCGCCGGTTCCCGCCGCCGCGCGGGCCACCGACGAGGGTGCGTACGTGACCCCGCTGGTGCGCAAGCTCGCCGCCGAGAACGGCGTCGACCTGGGCACCGTCAAGGGCACCGGCGTCGGCGGCCGTATCCGCAAGCAGGACGTCCTCGCCGCCGCCGAGGCCGCGAAGGCCGCGGCTGCCGCTCCGGCGCCCGCTGCCGCCGCTGCCCCGGCCGCCAAGAAGGCTCCGGCCCTGGAGGCCTCTCCCCTCCGCGGCCAGACCATCAAGATGCCTCGCATCCGCAAGGTCATCGGCGACAACATGGTGAAGGCCCTGCACGAGCAGGCCCAGCTGTCCTCGGTCGTCGAGGTCGACGTCACCCGCCTGATGCGCCTGCGCAGCAAGGCCAAGGACTCCTTCGCGGCCCGCGAGGGCGTCAAGCTGTCCCCGATGCCGTTCTTCGTCAAGGCCGCGGCCCAGGCGCTGAAGGCGCACGCGCCCGTCAACGCCCGGATCAACGTGGACGAGGGCACGATCACCTACTTCGACACCGAGAACATCGGTATCGCGGTGGACTCCGAGAAGGGCCTGATGACCCCGGTCATCAAGCACGCGGGCGACCTCAACATCGCCGGCATCGCCAAGGCCACGGCCGAGCTGGCGGGCAAGGTCCGGGCCAACAAGATCACCCCGGACGAGCTGTCCGGCGCGACCTTCACCATCTCCAACACCGGCTCGCGCGGCGCGCTCTTCGACACGATCATCGTGCCGCCGAACCAGGTCGCGATCCTGGGCATCGGCGCGACGGTCAAGCGTCCGGCGGTCATCGAGACGGAGGAGGGCACCGTCATCGGCGTACGCGACATGACGTACCTGACCCTGTCCTACGACCACCGCCTGGTCGACGGCGCCGACGCGGCCCGTTACCTGACCGCCGTCAAGGCGATCCTGGAGGCAGGCGAGTTCGAGGTCGAGCTGGGCCTCTGACCAGCCTCGACGCAGTACGTACGGTGCCCCGCCGGAGTCCTCCGGCGGGGCACCGCCGTTTCGCGCAGGCGTCTGGCCGAGCTTGGGAATCCGGGTCCAGAACGCGCCCCCCAGGGGCGCGGAGAACTGCGCGACCAGCCCCCACCGGCCCGCAGCGGGCGAACCGCCCTCCAGCAGAGCACTCAGTGGGGCTTCAGCTTGTTGTCCGTCCAGCCCACCAGCGTCTCCACCCACACGTTCGGGATCGCCAGCTCGGCGGCCTTCGGGAGGTGCCTGGTCCGGTAGGCCTTCAGGACGTCGTACGTGGCGTCCAGGCAGTCCCTGGAGGTCAACTCGCCGGTCTTCGGGTCGACGCCGACCAGGAACCCGCGCCCCTCGATGACGGGGATCATCTCCCGGGCCGCCGGAACATCGCTCCGCGACGAGTTCGTACAGCGATAGCGGCTGTACGGGTGCTCCGACTTCCCCGGATAGTGCGCGTCCCGGGACATCTCGCTCAGCATCCTCTTGTACGAGCCCTCCGCGTGCCAGGCCCCGATGTCACCGCCGGGCGGCGTGTACAGCTTGCCCGACGGGTTCTCGACCGCCCCGTACACCCAGCGGTCGGTGCCCGTGACCCGGAAGCCCCAGCCGACGTGCCCGAACTTCTGCGCACCGTCGGGCTTCACGAAGACGCAGGCACCGCCGGAACGCCGGGGCCCGGCGGCGGCCGACATGCCCTGGAGCCCCTCCGCGGTACCGGTCACCGTGGCCGGTTTCTCCTCGCCACTCGTGACGGAGCCCGACCGGCACCCCGTCCCGCTCACGACCACCCCGGCCACCACCACCGCGACCCACAGCCCGAAACCGTTCATCCCATCCCCCGATGGTCCGAGGGACGCCCCGTTCGCGAACCCTCCGCAGGCGGCGACACCGTTTCGGGCCACCGGGTTTCGCCGACGAGAGGGCGGTGACACGGCGGTGACGGCTCCGGACCGGCTCCGGTACATGCGCCGCCCTACGCGCTGTGGCGTGCGCCCTGTCCGGTCTGTAACGCTCGTCTCACGGACGCCCGCACTCGCGCCCGGAAACCCTCTGGACAGGGACGCGGCCGTATTGTCTATAGGTCAACGCCCCTGGGGCCGAAGCCCCTCCCTCAAGGAGCCCTCATGACCGCGCCCGTCGTCCACTCGCTGCGCGAGCAGATCCGCGAGCACATCGTGGAGGGGATCGTCAGCGGGCGCTGGAAGCCGGGCGAGCGGATCGTCGAGCGCCGGATCGCGACCGAGCTGGAGGTCAGCCAGACCCCCGTACGGGAGGCGCTGCGCGAGCTGGAGTCGCTGCGGCTGATCGAGTCGGCCCCCAACAAGGGCGTGCGGGTACGGAATCTGACCGCCGCCGACCTGGAGGAGAGTTACCCCGTCCGGGCCGGTCTGGAGGCCATCGCGGCCGAGCTGGCGGCGGCGAAGCTGGCGGACGACTGCTCGGCCCTCGAACCGCATGTGGCCGCCCTATACGAGGCCGACCGCGCGGCGGACGGAACCGGCCAGGTCCGGCACACGGTGGCGTTCCACCGCGAGATGGTGCGCGCGGCCGGGAACTCGGTGCTGCTGCACACCTGGGAAGGGCTGGGCATCGAGGTGTTCACGGCCCTGTCGATCCGCTGGCTGGGAACGGTCCAGCAGTCGTACGCGGAGGAGCACGAGGAGCTGGTCGCCGCATTCCGCCGCCGGGATCCGCGGATCGCGGAGCTGGTGAAGGCGCATGTGCTGGGGTGCGCGCCGCGCCCGTGACGCAAGCGAGCCCATAGGCGCTCACCTGCGAAAACCCCGGGAAATCGCGGCACCCCGTGCCCGCCCGCAAGGCACCCCGTGCCTACTTTCTCGTGATCAAGAGGTTTTGCCCTTCACCCCTTTGATCGATCATCGATCAGAGAGTTATTGTCACCGACGGGTCCCCACAAGGACCCACAGCCCTGTCCTGCCAAAGACCATGGGCACCCCCCTTCGACCGAGGAAGGCGGCGACATGACCGACCCCAAGGCCATCCAGCCGAGCGAGCTCGACCAGCTCCCTGACCGCGACCCCGAAGAGACCGCCGAATGGCAGGCCTCGCTGGACGCGGTCACCAAGGCGGCCGGGCCGCACCGTGCCGCGTATCTGATGCGCCGCACACTGGAGCGCGCCGAGGGCAACGGCATCGCGCTGCCCAAGCTCCTGGAGACGGACTACGTCAACACCATCCCGACCGCCGCCGAGCCCGTCGTGGACGGCGACGAGGCGATGGAGCACCGGATCACCGCGTGGAACCGCTGGAACGCGGCTGCCATGGTGACCCGGGGCAGCAAACACGGCGTCGGCGGCCACATCGCCACCTTCGCCTCGGCCGCCTGGCTGTACGAGACGGGCTTCAACCACTTCTTCCGGGGCAAGGAGGGCGACGGTTCCGGAGACCAGCTGTACATCCAGGGCCACGCCTCCCCCGGTATCTACGCCCGCGCCTTCCTCGACGGCCGGCTGAACGAGGGCCACCTCGACAACTTCCGCCGCGAGTCGGGCGGCAACGGCCTCCCGTCGTATCCGCACCCGCGCCGGCTGCCCTGGCTGTGGGAGTTCCCGACGGTGTCGATGGGCCTCGGCCCGCTCTCGGCGATCTACCAGGCACGCTTCAACCGCTACCTCACCAGTCGCAGCATCAAGGACGTCTCCGCGTCCCACGTGTGGGCGTTCCTCGGTGACGGCGAGATGGACGAGCCGGAGTCGACGGCGGCACTGGCGCTGGCCTCCCGCGAGGGCCTGGACAACCTGACCTTCGTCATCAACTGCAACCTCCAGCGCCTCGACGGCCCGGTCCGCGCGAACTTCAAGATCGTGCAGGAGCTGGAGGCGCAGTTCCGCGGCGCGGGCTGGAACGTCATCAAGACCCTGTGGGGTACGGCGTGGGACGAGCTGTTCCAGCTCGACACGACAGGCGCGCTGGTGCGCAGGCTCCGTGAGGTGCCGGACGCCCAGGTGCAGACGTACCAGACCCGTGACGCCGCCTACATCCGCGCCGACTTCTTCGGCAAGGACCCGGCGCTCGCCGAGATGGCGAAGCTGCTGAGCGACGACAAGATCCTGGAGTGCTTCCACCTCTCGCGCGGTGGCCATGAGTCGCGCAAGGTGTACGCGGCCTACAGGGCGGCGCTCGCGCACAAGGGCGCGCCGACGGTGATCCTGGCCCAGACGGTCAAGGGCTTCACTCTCGGCGAGGGCTTCGCGTCGAAGAACGCCAACCACCAGATGAAGAAGCTGACGGTGGACGAGTTCAAGCAGATGCGTGATCTGCTCGAACTCCCCATCAAGGACAGCGACTTCGTCGACGGTGTGGTCCCCTACGGCCACCCGGGCGCCGACTCCCCCGAGGTCCGCTACCTCCAGGAGCGCCGCGCGGCCCTCGGCGGCCCGGCTCCGGCCCGCCGCACACAGCCGCTGGCAGCACTCCCCGCCCCCGCCGACAAGACGTTCACGTCGTTCGACAAGGGATCCGGCTCGCAGAACGTGGCGACGACGATGGCCTTCGTACGCCTGGTCAAGGACCTGGTCCGCGACAAGGAGACGGGCAAGCGCTGGGTACCGATCGTGCCGGACGAGGCACGCACGTTCGGCATGGAGAGCCTCTTCCCGTCCCTCGGTATCTACTCCCCCAAGGGCCAGACGTACGAGCCGGTCGACCGTGACCAGCTGATGTACTACAAGGAGGCCAAGGACGGCCAGATCCTCAACGAGGGGATCACCGAGGCCGGTTCCATGGCGGACTTCATCGCCGCGTCGACGTCGTACTCGACGCACGGCGAAGCGATGATCCCCTTCTACATCTTCTACTCGATGTTCGGCTGGCAGCGCACGGCCGACCAGATGTGGCAGCTCGGCGACCAGCTCGGCCGCGGCTTCCTGGTGGGCGCGACGGCGGGCCGTACGACGCTGACGGGCGAAGGCCTCCAGCACGCGGACGGTCACTCCCCCGTCATCGCCGCGACGAACCCGGCGGCGCTGTCGTACGACCCGGCGTTCGCGTACGAGGTCGCGGTGATCGTGAAGGACGGCCTCCGCCGGATGTACGGCGAGGCTGCGCCCGGCGAGGACCCGAACGTCTTCTACTACCTGACGGTCTACAACGAGCCGATCCCGCAGCCCGCGAAGCCGGCGGGGTCGGGTGTCGACATCGACGAGGGCATCGTCAAGGGGCTGTACCGCTTCAACACGGCGGAGTCGGCGGGGTTGTCCCCGGCGGCCAACGCGCCGCGCATCCAGTTGCTCGGCTCCGGTACGGCGATCCACTGGGCCCTGAAGGCGCAGCGGCTGCTCGCCGAGGAGTGGGGTGTGGCGGCGGACGTGTGGTCGGCGACGTCCTGGACGGAGCTGCGGCGGGATGCGTTGGAGGCGGATGCGGCGCTGCTGCGGGGCGAGGAGCGGGTGCCGTACGTCCGTCAGGTGCTCCAGGGTGCCGAGGGCCCGGTGCTGGCGGTGTCGGACTACATGCGCCAGGTGCCCGACCAGATCGCGCAGTGGGTCGAGCAGGACTACTCGTCGCTGGGCGCGGACGGATTCGGTCTGTCGGACACGCGGGATGCTGCGCGGCGGTACTTCGGGGTGGACGCGGAGTCGATCGTCGTCGCGGCGTTGGCGCAGCTGGCTCGGCGGGGTGAAGTGAAGGCGACGGCGGTGAAGGAGGCGCGGGAGCGGTACGGGCTGTAGGCACCCGCAGTTTCTTCGCCCCCGCCGCCCCTACCCGTCCCATCCCTGGGGGCTGCCGCCCCCAGACCCCCGCTCCGGCCCTGAACGGGCCTTGTCCTCAAACGCCGGACGGGCTGACTGACTCAGCCCGTCCGGCGTTTGAGGACGAAGGGGGGTCTGGGGGCGCAGCCCCCAGGGATGGGAACGGGTAGGGGCGGCGGGGGCGAGACAACCCGGCATCATGGGCTCCATGCGTGCTGCTCGTCTCATCAAGATGGTGCTGCTTCTTCAGGCCCGGCCCGCCATGACCGCCGCCGAGCTGGCCCGGGAGCTGGAGGTCTCCGAGCGGACCGTCGCCCGGGACGCGCAGGCGCTGTCCGAGGCGGGCGTGCCCGTGTACGCGGACCGGGGGCGGGTCGGCGGGTATCGGCTGGTCGGCGGGTACCGCACCCGTCTCACCGGACTGGCCCGCAGCGAGGCCGAGGCCCTGTTCCTGAGCGGAGTCCCGGGCGCCCTGCGCGAGATGGGCCTGGAGGACGCCGCCTCGGCGGCCCGCCTCAAGGTGGCCGCCGCGCTCCAGCCCGCCCTCCACGACACCCCCCGCACAGCGGCCCAACGCTTCCACCTGGACGCCCCCGCCTGGTTCAGCGAACCCCCCACCCCCGAGTCGCTGCCCACCGTCGCGGAAGCCGTGTGGGACGACCGTACGGTCCTGGCCCGCTACCGTCGCGGCCCCGCCGACACCGACGTGGAGCGCACGCTGGAGCCGTACGGGCTCGTCCTCAAGGCAGGCGTCTGGTATCTGTGCGCCCGGGTGCCGGAGCACACCGGTCCTGGTCCCTTTCGGGTGTACCGCGTGGACCGGTTCTCCTCGGTCCAGGTGTCCGCGGAGCGCGAGCGCTTCACCCGCGACGACACCTTCGACCTCCCCGCGTTCTGGGCGGAGCGCGCGGCGCAGTTCGCCCGGTCGATCCTGCGCGCGGAGGTCGTCGTACGGCTCTCTGCGGAAGGGGCGCGCAGACTGCCGTACGCCGTCGATCCTGTTGCTGCCAGGGACGCGCTGTCCGCCTGCGGCGACCCGGACGACCAGGGCCGGGTCACCGTGACGCTCGGGGTCGAGTCGGCGGAGGTCGCCCATTCGCAGCTGGCGGCGCTCGGGCCGGAGGCGGAGGTGCTGGCTCCGCCGGAACTGCGGACGCGGTTCGCACAGGACGCACGACGGCTCACCGCCCTGTACACCCCATCACAATCCGTGCAGCTCCACGTGCGCGCCTCTCCCCCAGGGCCGATGCTGGACCCGTGATGGACGAGACGGAGTTCTGGGAGCTGGTGGACGCGACCCGTGAGGCCGCCGAGGGTGACCCCGAGGATCAGGCCGATCTGCTGGTCGAGCGGTTGCTCCAGCTCGATCCGGACTCGGTCCTCGACTTCGCCCGGCACTTCGAGTCGCGCTACAACCGCGCCTACCGCTGGGACCTGTGGGGCGCCGCCCGGGTGCTGCTCGACGGGGCCGGCGAGGACGGCTTCGACTTCTTCCGGTGCTGGCTGATCGGGCAGGGCCGGGAGGTTTTCGAGGGCGCTCTGCACGGCGATCCCGACTCGCTCGCCGATCTGCTCGACGACTTCGACGACGAGATCGACGGGGACGGCGAGGAGCTGGGCTACGCGGCCGACGAGGCGTACGAGCAGCTCACCGGCACCGTCACCCCGGATCTGGGTATTCCGCCCGCGCCCGCGGAGCCCGAGGGCACGCCGATCGACCTCGCGGACGAAGGGGCGCTCGCCGACCGGTTCCCCAAGTTGTGGCAGCGCTTCAAGGGCGGCTGACCCGCCCACGGGCCCCGTTCGTCATACCGCCGTGCGCCTGCGGGTCAGGTCCGACGGGATGTACGCCTGCTGCGTCTGGTCGGCCCGTACCGCGTGGTGCATGGGAGCCGCGTTGGCCTGGTCGAGGGCGGAGGCCGTGACCGCCGCCGGGCCCAGGACGACCGTCGCCACCGCGCAGAGCACGGTCCACGGACCCCGCGCTCCCCCGACCCAGCCGCCGGAAGACCTCTTGCCGCCGGTCCGCTCCAGCGGGTTCGTACGACTGCTGCTGCTCATGATCCCCACCTCCAGTCAGTGCGTACGACGAAGGTAGGACCGGGAGTTGGGGCGCCCCGTTGAGTGCGCTGTGCTGTACCTGTGAGCCCTTTTCGGCTGCCGCCTCATCGTCTGCCCTGAAGGCGTGCCGCCGTCTGTCTGATCGCCGGGAGGCGGGCCGTGAGGGCGGCGCCCGGGCAGCTCGTCATATAGCCCTCCGTGTGGCCCGCCAGGGCGGGCAGGGAGACCTTGGTGCCGGAGCGGTAGCGGCTCAGGCTGTTGCTGGAGACCAGGGGGACGCGGGTGCGCGGGTCGACGCCCGAGAGGCCGAGTTTCCAGGCGGCGAGGGCGGCGATCGCGTCGGTCATGGCCTGCGGCACGGGTACGCCCGCGGTGAAGGTGCCGAGGGCGGCGATGCCGGTGGTGCGGTGGTTGAAGCCTTGAGTGTGGGCGCCGGTGACGGGGCGGTCCACGCCGCCCGCGCGGCCCTCGTAGATGGTGCCGCAGCGGTCGACGACGAAGTTGTAGCCGATGTCGTCCCAGTCCCGGCTGCCGGTCTGGCCCGCGTACAGATAGCGGATGATGCGGGGCGCGTCGGCGCAGTCGTAGCCGTTGGGGGAGTCGGTGTGGTGGATGAACACGGCGACGACCCGGTCGTCGTAGCGCGGCGGCGGCTGGCTGCGTTCGGCGTCCGCGATCCAGGCGGTACGGGGCACGATGCGCGGCTTGGCGGCGGGGTGGGCGACGGCCGGGCGGGCCGCGACGGGGTGGGCGGGACGCGCGGTCGTCCGGTCGATGCCTGCCGCGCACAGGACCAGGCCGACGGCGGCGGCGATTCCGGGCAGGCAGGCGAGCACCGCGCGGGCGGGGCCCGGCACGCGGCGAACACGCGAGTCGCCCATGGACCCCTTGGAACCCATGGGCCCAACTGTGGGTCGGTTCCGTTCCGCCCGCGATGTGTGGTGTGCCACTTGGTGGAACCAACGTCCCGGTCCGGGACGTTTTTAGAGGTCCGGGGATCTGAAGCGCCTGTGGGAGTGGGCGGCGGCTGATCACCGGACCCGTCCCGCGCGTACTACCGCATGTAAACCGCATGTACAGGGGGACCAAGGGGTCCAGGAGAAAGGCGGCCGGAGTGGACCTGCTCGACATCCTGCTGTTGCTGGTGATCCTCGGCTATGCCGCGTCCGGTTACCGGCGTGGCCTGGTGGCGGGCTGTGTCTCACTGGCGGGGTTCGTGGGCGGCGCCGTCATCGGGGTGTGGGTGCTGCCGTGGATCATGGAGCTGGTCGAGTCCGGGACGCCCGGTGCCACGGTGACGGCCGTGCTCACGGTGCTGGTGCCTGCGGTGGTGGGTCATGAGCTGATGGGCAGATTCGCGCTGAAGCTGCGCCGCGAGCTGGACCAGGGGCCGCTGCGGGTCGCCGACGGGGTCGGCGGGGCCGTGGCCAACGCGATCGCCGTGCTGATGGTGTCCTGGGTGGCCGCGAGCGTCCTCGGTGCCTCCTCCTCGCCGCTGGTCACGACGGCGATCCGGGACTCGGCGCTGCTGGGCGCGGTGCAGGACGCGATGCCGGAGACCACCCCGACCTGGTTCTCCCGGGCCACGTCCGCGCTCACCCAGGCGGGCTTCCCGCAGGTCTTCAACCCCTTCGAGAACGAACCGGCGACGAGTGTCGCCAAGCCCACCGGGGACAGTGTCACGGCGAGCGCGACGAACGCGGCCAAGATGAGCACGGTCAAGATCGAGGGCGTCGCGGGCAACCAGGGCCGCGAGGGCAGCGGTTTCGTCTACTCCGCCCGGCATGTGATGACCAACGCCCATGTGGTGGCGGGCATCGACGACCCGACCGTCCGGGTGGGCGGCGTCGGGACGGCGTACGAGGCGCGGGTGGTGCTCTTCGACCCCGACAAGGACGTGGCCGTGCTGTACGTCCCCGATCTGCGCGCCCCCGTGCTGCGCTTCGACGACAGCGCGAAGCGGGGCGACTCGGCGGTGGTCGCGGGCTATCCGCAGGACGGCGACCTGAATCTCCAGGCGGCGACGGTCGCCGACAAGGTGCGGGCGCGGGGCCAGAACATCTACAACGACGAGACGGTGACCCGCGAGATCTACTCGATCCGCTCGACCGTCCGCCCCGGCAACTCCGGCGGCCCGCTCCTCACCACGGACGGCGAGGTGTACGGCGTGGTCTTCGCCCGCTCCACGTCCGACGACGAGACGGGCTACGTCCTGACGGTGGACGAGGTCTCCGGTGACGCCGAACGCGCGGCGGCCTCGACGACACCGGTGGACACGGGCGACCTGGTCACGTCGTAGACGTCCTGGCGGCTCCTTGGCTGCTCCTTGGTGGCTACAGCTCCCGGCCCATGAGTACGTCGTCCACGAACTCCCCGTCCAGGAGGAACTCCCTGGGCTGTATGCCCTCGACGACGAAGCCCTCCGACTCGTACAGCCTGCGGGCCGGGGTGTTGTGTCCGAGGACGCGCAGCGAGAGGCGCAGGGCGCCCCGGCTGCGGGCCTCGGCCACGGCGGCCCGGATCAGCAGCCGCCCCACGCCCATGCCACGCGCCTCGTCGGCGACGGCGAGCCCCTGGATCTGCCGGACATGCGCGTTCGACGCGAGCGGGGTGGGCCGGGCGAGCTTGACATAGCCCACGACCAGACCGTCACCGGCCACCGCGACGAGATGGTCGCCCGGTTCGGAGTTCTCGCTGAAGAACGGGGTGTACGGCTGTCTGGGCCGGGGCGAGACGGCGTGCAGGGTGGACCAGGTGGCGCGGTCGAGCCGGCCGAGGACGTCCTCGTCGTCGGGTTGGGCGAGGCGCACGAACGGCTCGCCGCTCCCGTACGCGTCGTTCCGCTGGTGTGATCGCTGTGAGTCGGGCGGCATGGAGATCACTGTAGAGCGGGGGTACGACAACGGGTCAGGGGCAGGTGGCGCAGGATAGGACCATGGAACGCTCGCGAATCGTGGTGGCCGGTGCGTCCGGTCTCATCGGTACGGCCCTGGTGCGGTCCCTGACCGCCGACGGGCACGAGGTGCGCCGCCTGGTACGGCGTGCGCCCCGGACGAAGGACGAGGTCCGCTGGGACCCCGCGGGGCGGACGGTCGACACGGCCGGGCTCGTGGGCTGCGACGCCGTGGTGAACCTGGCCGGGGCGGGGGTCGGGGACCGGCGCTGGACGGACTCGTACAAGCGGACGATCCGGGAGAGCCGTCTCCTGGGGACGGCGACGCTCGCCGAGGCGGTCGCCTCGCTGGACGAGCCGCCGCGGGTCTTCGTGAACGGCAGCGCGATGGGCTACTACGGGGAGACCGGCGAGCGGTCCGTGGACGAGGACGCCCCCGCGGGGGACGGTTTCCTGCCGTCCCTGTGCGTGGAGTGGGAGGCGGCCACGGGCCCGGCCCAGGAGGCGGGCGTCCGGACGGCCTTCGCGCGGACCGGGCTGGTGGTGGCGCGCGCGGGCGGGGCCTGGGCCAAGCTGTTTCCGCTGTTCAAGGCGGGCCTCGGCGGGCGGATGGGCGACGGGCGGCAGTACTGGTCGTTCGTCTCGCTGCACGACGAGGTGGCCGCGATCCGGCATCTCATCGACACCGACGGGCTGTCCGGGCCGTTCAACCTGACCGCACCCCAGCCGCTCACCAACCGCGAGATCACGGCGGCGATGGGGCGTGTGCTGCACCGGCCGACGCTCTTCACGGTGCCCTCGCCCGTGCTGCGGCTGGTGCTGGGCGAGATGTCCGGCGATGTGCTCGGCAGCGCGCGCGTGCTGCCGAAGCGGCTCCTCGAGTCCGGGTTCACGTTCGCGTTCCCGGAGATAGACGACGCGATCCGGGCGGCGCTCGCCTGATCCCCCTCCGCGCCCCGGGTCCGCACCCCGGTTGACCGTGTGCGACGGCATGCGACCGCTGTGCGACCGTGCCCTGTTCATGCGCGACTTCCGCCCGCCGCGAGCCGCCCTACTCTCGGTCCGAACGGTCCGAACGACCGAACTCGCTTATCCCGTACGCCTGTTGGGGCAGCGGAGCCCTGACCGGCCGCGTCACACCGCGATCGAGGGAGGGCACGTGCTTGAGCCCGCGTACCAGGCGGACGTCGTCATCGTGGGGGCCGGGGTCGCCGGACTCGCGGCCGCCCATCGGCTGACCAGCGCAGGAGTAACGACCGCGGTCCTGGAGGCCGCCCCTTACGTCGGGGGCCGGATGGCGACCGAGAAGGTCGACGGTTTCCGGCTCGACCGGATCGGGCAGCTGCTGTCCACGTCGTACCCCGAACTGCGGCTGACCCCGGGCCTCGACGCACTCGTCCTGCGTCCCTTCGCACCCGGTGTCCTGGTGCACAGCGACGGACGCAGGCACCGCGCGGGCGCTCCGCTGAGCGGCGGGGGCGCACGGGGCGCACTCGGTGCGGTGCGCGCCCTGGCGAGCGCCCCCAGGCCGGCGCGGGCGGCCAGGTCCCCCCGGCCGGTGGCATCGGCGGGGGCGCGCACCGGCGCACCGCTCGCCGGGGCGGTCGGCGGAGCGGTCGACCAAGCCCGGCTGGGCGCCGCACTGGGCCGGCTCGCCGCCGTCCCCGTACAGCGCCTACTGGCCCGCCCCGAGCTACCGGCCGCCCGCGCCCTGGCCAACCGCGGCCTGCCCGCACGGACGATCGAGGGCTTCCTGCGCCCGCTGCTCGCCGCGCTGCTCTGCGACCCCGAGCTGACCACGTCGAGCCGGTGCGCGGATCTCGCGCTGCGGGCGTTCGCGAGCGGCCGGCTGTGTGTGCCGGAGGGCGGCGCGGAGACCCTGCCGGAGCTGCTGGCGCGGACACTGCCGCCGGGCACGGTGCACACCGGGGTGCGGGTCACGTCCATCGCCACCAACCTCGTGACCACCGCCGACCACGGCGAACTGCGCTGCCGGGCCCTCCTGGTGGCGACCGACGCCCGCGCCGCCGCCGATCTGCTGCCCGGCCTGCGCGTACCCGACTTCCACCCGGTGACCGTCGTCCACCACACGACCGACGAGCCCCCGGAGACCGGCGCGTTCCTGCTCCTGGACGCGGACCGCCGGGGCCCGGTCGCACACACGTCGGTGATCAGCCGCGTGGACCCGTCCCGCTCCCCCGCGGGCCGCCCGCTGATCTCGTCGACGGTGCTGGGCCCCCCTCCACAGGACGTGGACACGGCGGTACGAGCCCACCTGTCCCGCCTCTACGGCATGTCGACCACCCACTGGGAGACCCTCGCCGTCCACCACACCGCCGAGGCGGTACCGGCAATGCGCCCACCCCACGACCTACGCCGCCCGGTACGCCTCCTGGCAGGCCTGTACGTATGCGGCGACCACCGGGACACCAGCACCGTCCAGGGCGCCCTGCACTCCGGCCACCGGGCCGCGTCAGCGATCCTGACGGATTTGGGCGCGGACCCGGTGCGGGTACCGGAGCCGTTGCCGAGGTGTACGACGGCGACAGCAGAGGCGGCCTGAGCGGGCGCGGGCCTGATAGCGACGGTTCGACCGCGCCCCTTCAGGGGCGCGGGGAACTGCGCGACCAGCCACGACGGCGCCGCACCGAACCGACTACCCGAGCGCAGCAACCTTGTCCCGGTACCCCCTGACGGGCGCCGCGTCCCGATACGGCTCCAACCGCCGCTCGAAGTCCCGCACATACTCCGACGCCCGCACCGACCGCATCTCCGCCGCCGCCCCCGCAGCCTCGGCCCCCAACTGACAGGCCTGGTCCAGCTCACCCAGGCCCAGCCGGGCCGAGGCGAGCACGACCCGGCAGAAGAGCCGGCTGCGGGCGAAAGCGGGCGCACGCAGCTGCAACGAGCGCTCCGCATGCTGCGCGGCGGCCCGGAACTGCTGGAGATCACGGTGGCAGTGCCCGAACTCGTCGGCAAGCTGCGCCTCGTCGAAGAACCGCGCCCAGTGCGGCACTTCATCACCGGGCCGCGCCGCTTCGAGCGCGCGCTCGGCCCGTACGAGCGAGGCCGTACAGGCCCGAACCTCACCGAGCACCCCATGCGCGCGCGCCTCGCACGCGTGCAGCAGCGACTGCACGACGGGCGGCGCGGTCGTACCGACTCCCTGCTGGGCCACCCGCGCGAGCTGCACGGCCTCCCGCCCGTGCCCGAGATAGACGGCCTGCCGGCTCATCGTGGCCAGCACATACGAGCCGTACGCCCGGTCCCCCGCCGCCTGCGCGAGCCGTAGCGCCTGGACGAAGTAGCGCTGGGCGAGGCCGTGCGCGGCGATGTCGTACGACGTCCAGCCCGCGAGCCGGGTGAGATCGGAGGCCGCCGCGAACAGGCGGCGGCCCGTCTGCTCGCCGTATGTGCCGCGCAGCATGGGCTCGGTCTCGTGTTCGAGGTAGCGGACGAGCGCCTGTCTGGCGTGGCCGCCCCCGTAGGCGTCGTCGAGGGTGCGGAACAACTCGCCCACCGAACGGAGGGCGGCGATGTCGCCGCCGGTGACCTTCTGCCCGGGCCCGCGCTCGGCCTGCCCGCGCTGCCGGGGCACGCCGGGTCGCCCCTGCACGGGCACCCGGACCGCGGGCGGCGGCTGCTCGCCACGTCCCACCCGGTCGTCGGGCCGCCCGATCAGCCAGTCCCGGCTGGGCACGACGAGCCCCGCCGGCGTGAAGGCGATCTTGCGCAGCTCGGCATGGCTGCCGGAGTCCTTGCGCCACAGGCCGCTGACGATGTCGACGGCCTCCTCGGGGGTGGCCGCGAACTCCAGCCCCGCGTAGACGGGCGCGCAGGCGTCGAGCCCGAGGTCCTGGGCGGTGAGGCGTCGCCCCAGGCGCCGGGTGAACACCTCGGCGATGAGGGCGGGGGTGGTGCCGCGCGGCTGCTGTCCACGCAGCCATCGGGTCACCGATGTCTTGTCGTATCTGAGATCGAGTCCGTGTTCAAGGCCGAGCTGGTCGACCCGACGGGCCAGACCCGCGTTGGAGAATCCCGCTTCTGCGATGAGCGCGGCGAGCTGTCGATTGGGAGTGCGCTGCGCGGGTCGTTCCGTCATCTGCGGTGCGGTCTCCTGCCTTCGGGCCCTCTGATGTGCCCGGTTTGCTGGTGAGCAGCCCTTATGGCCTGGCGAACGGCGCGAATGTAGCGGAGCGTAAGCAGCCGATCGCACATTTCGACGTACATTCATCCGATCGTGTGAGGATTGGGCGCCGGACTGACGGGAAGCGGGCGGACGTACAGTGGCTTGGGCGCGTTATGTGCCTGACGGAACCAGGGAGCCAGGTAGCCGGGGAGGCGCTTGCCGTGAGTGAGTTGCGGTTCGTCCGTATGGGATTCGGCGCGGAGGGCGCCGATGGCACCGATGTCGTCGACGGCGTCGAGTACGTCGACTACCAGGAGGCCTGGGACGAGCAGCGCCGGGTGCACGCGGCCCGCTTCGCGGACGAGATCCCCGACACCTGCCTGCTCCTCGTACACCCCCCGGTCTACACGGCCGGACGGCGTACCGACCCGAGTGAGCGCCCTCTCGACGGCACTCCGGTCATCGACGTGGACCGCGGCGGCAAGATCACCTGGCACGGCCCGGGCCAGCTGGTGGGCTACCCCATCCAGAAGCTGCCGCGTCCGGTGGACGTCGTGGCGCATGTACGGCGGCTGGAGGAGGCGCTGATCCGGACGTGCGCGGAGTTCGGTGTCGAGACGTCCCGGGTGGAGGGGCGGAGCGGGGTGTGGGTGCTGGGGGACCCGGTGGAGTCCCGCCCCGCGGCATCGCTCGGCGGCCTCTCCCTGGACCTGGACCCGCGCTTGACGGACGACGAGTTCGACCCCCGGCTGAACGGCCCCGAGTACGCACCCTCGAACGCCGGGCAGCGCCGCGAGGACCGCAAGCTGGCGGCGATCGGGATCCGGGTGGCGAAGGGCGTCACGATGCACGGCTTCTCGCTGAACGTGAACCCGGACAATGTGTGGTTCGACCGGATCATCCCGTGCGGGATTCGCGACGCGGGGGTTACGTCGCTCGCGAACGAGCTGGGGCGGGATGTGACGGTGGGGGAGGTGCTGCCGGTGGTGGAGCGGCGGTTGCGGGAGGTTCTGGAGGGGGCGGAGTTGCGGGCGCGGGTGGTGGAGCGGGCGTCGGCGTAGGGGTTCTTCGCCCCCGCCGCCCCTACCCGTTCCCATCCTTCTGGGGGCTGCGCCCCCAGACCCCCGCTGTCGGCCTGAACGGCCTCGTCCTCGAACGCCGGACGGGCTGGGTAGTCAGCCCGTCCGGCGTTTGAGGACAAGGGGGTTCGGGGGCGGAGCCCCCGAGGATGGGACGGGTAGGGGCGGCGGGGGCGAGAAAAAACGGCCTCGGGAATGCACCCCCGCTCCCGAAGGTTGCCCGTCTCGTAGGGCGGGAAGCGCACGGGCGTACCCTGGTGTACGCCGAAGAATCGAAGCTACAGGGAGCCATCGTGTCCGCAGTCGCACCCGACGGACGCAAGATGCTGCGCCTGGAGGTCCGGAACGCCCAGACCCCCATCGAGCGCAAGCCCGAGTGGATCAAGACCCGGGCGAAAATGGGTCCCGAGTACACGAAGATGCAGAACCTCGTGAAGAGCGAGGGCCTGCACACCGTCTGCCAGGAAGCCGGCTGCCCCAACATCTACGAGTGCTGGGAGGACCGCGAGGCGACCTTCCTCATCGGCGGCGACCAGTGCACCCGCCGCTGCGACTTCTGCCAGATCGACACGGGCAAGCCCGAGGCCCTCGACCGCGACGAGCCCCGCCGCGTCGGCGAGTCCGTGGTCACCATGGATCTCAACTACGCCACCATCACCGGCGTCGCCCGTGACGACCTGGAGGACGGCGGGGCATGGCTGTATGCCGAGACCGTCCGCCAGATCCACGAGCAGACGGCGGACCGCGAGGCCGGCCGGACCAAGGTCGAGCTGCTCGCGCCCGACTTCAACGCCGTACCGGAGCTGCTGGCCGAGGTCTTCTCCTCCCGCCCCGAGGTCTTCGCGCACAACGTCGAGACGGTCCCCCGCATCTTCAAGCGCATCCGCCCGGGCTTCCGCTACGACCGCTCGCTCAAGGTCATCACCGACGCCCGCGACTACGGTCTGGTCACGAAGTCCAACCTCATCCTCGGCATGGGCGAGACCCGCGAGGAGGTCAGTGAGGCGCTCCGGCAGTTGCACGAGGCCGGGTGCGAGCTGATCACCATCACGCAGTACCTGCGTCCGACCGTCCGGCACCACCCCGTCGAACGCTGGGTGAAGCCGCACGAGTTCGTCGAGCTGAAGGAGGAGGCCGAGCAGATCGGCTTCTCCGGGGTCATGTCCGGCCCGCTGGTGCGTTCCTCGTACCGCGCCGGCCGCCTCTACCAGATGGCCGTCGAGCTGCGTCAATCAGCTGCTCCGCAGCGGGGTGGCGCGTACATCGCCTCACAGGCGGTCTGAACCGGTCCCCCGGCGCCTGACACACCGTCACCCGCCCTGCCCAGCAAGGGCGCAGCAGACGTGTGAATTCGCGCACAAGTAACTACCCGCCAGTAACGGCCGATTCCGTGCGGTCCTGACCGTCCTCCCAGTTGAGGGCATACGTCAGGGCCGCATCGGCGTTTTCGCCTTCCGTATCAAGGCTTCATCGGTGTTTGACCGGCAGGTCACGCCCTGGTAACACCAATCAGTGACCCTGGCTTTACACGATGTGCACCCTTACCCAGAGCCGTTCCGAGGGGGGAACACCACCATGCAGGCCGCGCCCGTTCGCGCCACACCCATTCCGTCGTTCACCGACGCACTGCGTGCCGTCGAGTCGCTGCTGATGAGCAGCGGCCAGCGCACCGCCCGGCAGAACGCCTGGACCTCCGTCCTGGAGGACCGCCGTCGCGCCAAGGACCGGGTCGAGGCGCAGCGCGTCCTCGAGCAGGCCCTGGCCACCCGTCACTGAGCACCGCTCCCCCGCTTCCCGACTGCCTCCCGACGGCACCGCCGTCGTCGGCGCTTCCAAGGCCACGTAGACTTCACGGCATGGCGAGGAAGGAAACCGCGGCGGACGCCGCGAACCCCGGGCGACTCAAGCAGATCGCTCTGACGTACAAGATGACCCGCAAGGCCGACAAGAAGATCGGTCTTGTACTCGCGGCTGTCGGAATCTTCACCTTCGGTGTCTTCCTCGCGATCGGCTTCCTGATCGGTCACCCGATCTATCTCGGAATTCTCGGGCTCCTGCTCGCCTTCCTCGCGACGGCGATCGTGTTCGGGCGCCGGGCCGAGCGGGCCGCGTTCGGGCAGATGGAGGGTCAGCCGGGTGCCGCGGCAGCCGTGCTGGACAACATCGGCCGGGGCTGGACGACGACCCCGGCGGTGGCGATGAACCGCAGCCAGGACGTGGTGCACCGCGCGGTCGGCAAGGCCGGCATCGTGCTGGTCGCCGAGGGCAACCCGAACCGGGTGAAGAGCCTGCTGGCCGCCGAGAAGAAGAAGATGGCCCGCATCGTCGCGGACGTACCGGTGCACGACCTGCTGGTCGGCACGGGCGAGGGCCAGATCGAGCTGAAGAAGCTCCGTACGACGATGCTCAAGCTGCCGCGCGTTCTCGCCGGCCCCCAGGTGACCGCCACCAACGACCGGCTGCGGGCGATGGGCGACCTGATGAGCAACATGCCACTGCCCAAGGGCCCGATGCCCAAGGGGATGCGCATGCCGCGCGGCGGCAAGATGCGCTGACACCGACATTCCCGTTGTACGACGATGGGGCGCCCGGAGCGATCTGCTCCGGGCGCCCCATCGTCGTACGGCTCGTCGTACGGCACGGAAGTGCTAGATCCGGACCTCCACCGTGCGTGCCAGCCGGTCGTGCAGGCCTCGGCCGTCGCGGTCCCAGATCAGGGGTGGGAGGGCGAGGAAGAACAGGATCGTTCGCAGCGCGGCGCGGAGCGGGCTGACGCGGCCGGTGTCCAGGGCGACGACCCGGAGGCCGAAGAGCCGCTTGCCCGGGGTGAAGCCGAGTGTGCCCAGGGTGAGCAGGAGCAGGGCGAGGAGGATGAGCGGCGCCCAGACCTGCGCGGCCTCGTTATAGCTGTCCGTGACCAGGCCGTATGCGATCAAGAGGCACAGGCCCCAGTCGACCGCCAGGGCGCCGAGGCGGCGGCCCGGGCGGGCGATCGAGCCGGGGCCCTCCTCGGGCAGACCGAGCTGTTCGCCCCGGTATCCGAAGTCGACACCGGCTTCCTCCGCGGCTGCGCGCGGTCCGGAGAGCCACGAGCCGATTGCGTCCCTGTTGTCCACCCGACCACCGTACTGCGCCCGATTTTCGATACCTACAGGTGGGTCGCCCGGCCGGAGTCCGGTTAACTTGGTCGAAACAAATGGGTCATGCCTGAGAAATCACCTGTCCCTAAGGTCGGATCCAACGTGTGCCACCGCACTGGCCGCACGAACGAACTACCACCCCGGCACGGACGGCCGGGAGTAGGAGGAGCTGGATGTTCCAGAACGCCGACGAGGCCAAGAAGTTCATCGCGGACGAGGACGTCAAGTTCGTCGACGTCCGATTCTGCGATCTGCCGGGTGTGATGCAGCACTTCACGCTGCCGGCGACGGCCTTCGACCCGGACGAGGAACTTGCCTTCGACGGCTCCTCGATCCGCGGCTTCCAGGCCATCCACGAGTCCGACATGGCGCTCCGCGCCGACCTGTCCACCGCGCGGGTCGACCCGTTCCGCAAGGACAAGACGGTCAACATCAACTTCTTCATCCACGACCCGATCACGGGTGAGCAGTACTCCCGTGACCCGCGGAACGTGGCGAAGAAGGCGGAGGCGTACCTGGCGTCGACCGGTATCGCGGACACCGCGTACTTCGGTCCCGAGGCCGAGTTCTACGTCTTCGACTCCGTGCGCTTCGCGACCCGCGAGAACGAGTCCTTCTACCACATCGACTCCGAGGCGGGCGCCTGGAACACCGGTGCGCTGGAGGACAACCGCGGCTACAAGGTCCGCTACAAGGGCGGTTACTTCCCGACCCCGCCGGTCGACCACTTCGCCGACCTGCGTGCCGAGATCTCCCTGGAGCTGGCCAACTCCGGCCTCCAGGTCGAGCGCCAGCACCACGAGGTGGGCACCGCCGGCCAGGCCGAGATCAACTACAAGTTCAACACGCTGCTCGCCGCGGCCGACGACCTCCAGCTCTTCAAGTACATCGTGAAGAACGTGGCGTGGCGCAACGGCAAGACCGCGACCTTCATGCCGAAGCCGATCTTCGGCGACAACGGCTCGGGCATGCACGTCCACCAGTCCCTGTGGACCGGCGGCCAGCCCCTCTTCTACGACGAGGCCGGCTACGCGGGCCTGTCGGACACCGCCCGCTACTACATCGGCGGCATCCTCAAGCACGCCCCGTCGCTGCTCGCGTTCACCAACCCGACGGTGAACTCGTACCACCGTCTGGTCCCGGGCTTCGAGGCTCCGGTCAACCTGGTGTACTCGCAGCGCAACCGCTCCGCCGCGATGCGTATCCCGATCACGGGCTCGAACCCGAAGGCCAAGCGCGTCGAGTTCCGCGCGCCCGACTCCTCCGGCAACCCGTACCTCGCCTTCTCGGCGCTGCTGCTGGCGGGCCTGGACGGCATCAAGAACAAGATCGAGCCGGCCGAGCCGATCGACAAGGACCTCTACGAGCTGGCTCCCGAGGAGCACGCGGGCGTCTCCCAGGTCCCGACGTCCCTCCCGGCCGTCCTCGACTCCCTGGAGCGCGACCACGAGTTCCTCCTCCAGGGCGACGTGTTCACGCCGGACCTGATCGAGACGTGGATCGACTTCAAGCGCACGAACGAGATCGCGCCGCTTCAGCTGCGTCCGCACCCGCACGAGTTCGAGCTCTACTTCGACGTGTGATGCATTCCGGTCGAAGTAGAAGTTCTACTCAAGCACGCCTGACAAGCATAAGAGTCTAGCAGTGCTGTCAAGCTGAGTAATTGGCCCGATAAGCCAGCCTCTACTTAGGCCAAAACGAGAAGGACCCTCACCGATTATTGGTGGGGGTCCTTTCTCATGAGTCATCCACTACTGCTCTGGCTAGCAAGACCTTGTAATCAACGGTTCTTCCGCTGGCATCGTTCTCGGGGAAGCAACCGAAGACATCAAAGAGGGTCGCACTGCCGTCGTCCTCTCTCCAGAGAACTTCACCGGCCCTGTTCTTCACCTTGCCAATGCGGCCGACCAAGGGAACCTCTGTCGGCGTGAAGAGCTGTAGGTAGTCCTGATATCTGTACGTCGCTCCAAAGTCCTGGACAGAGCCCCACGGCCTCACAGAGTTACCGGTGCACTTGATGTGTGTCGGATGCTCGTAGTCGTACTGGTAGACAAGACTTCCTGAGTCAGGGTCTTGAGTCCATGCCGCAATGTAGACCTCTGCCCGAAGCTCATAGCGCTTCATAGCCATAAGTCTCACCAGGACCACCACCTACCGCGCATGCGCACGGTCTCAACATCCTGCCGCCATAGCTCCTTGCGGTAGTTGAACGGCCGCAGAGGGACCAAACGGCTTCTACGCCATGACAGATTGCCCAGGGCTTTCTGAGCAACCGGAGACAGCCATACAGCCTTGTCCCCAAACACCATCTTGTTCTCGCCCTGAGTCACAGACTCCAGATTTGGCTGTTCAAAGACAGATGTTGGGTCTTCGGCCATATAGGCACACTGGTAAGCCGTAGCCTTCTTGAGCCAAATGAGGTCTGTCGCATCCATGATGACTTCCTCTGGTCTTCCTGCTGCTGTCTCGACAATGGCTTGCGCCTTCTTGATGGCAGGCTCATCAACGGTAACCCCCGCGATTTCTTCCACTTCAACAATCGTTGCGAACATTCATAACTCACTCCTTTCATGAGAGAGGGGCAGGGCCGAAACCCTGCCCCTACAGTCTTTCTAATCAGGGATTAGGAAGAGGTAACCTCAAGGATTCCGAACGCTTCGGTACGGGTTACCGCAAATCCACGGCGAGCGCGAACCTTGAGAATCTTCTCGTCAGAACGGAATTCCTCACCGACCAATGACTCAGGACCGGAACGAAGACCTAGAAGAAGGTGCTGACGGTTACCAACCACAAGAATTGGGTTTCCGGCAGTTCCAGCAGCGCCAACAGTTCCAGTTGGGGAGTCAGTTGCCGTAGTGGACAACTTCAGACCGTAAGAGAACTGAACGGGAACATTGAAGAGAGTTGACGGTGTACCCGCCAGACCTTCAACAAAGATTGGACGGCTGTTGTCGTCCAAGATTCCACGGAAAGCAGCCTTGAAGGAAGTATGAGCAATAACGATGGTGTCGGCGTCATTTGCATAGTCGCCACCCTCGTAAACTCCGAATGCCTGTGACAGCTTTGCGTAGGTCACAGCACCGGCAGTACTTACCTTCTGTCCTGAGCCCGCAGCCTTGTACAGAGAGGTGAACGGAACAGTTCCGCCATTCTCGGTACCGGTGCAAGCAAGAGCGGCATTATCCAACTTACGTGCGTAAGAGACTGCCCACTCATTCTGATAACCCGTAACGACATCCACGAGAGTGTCGCCTAGGTCTTCCTCAGTAATCGTGAACGTCTTACCAAACTTGCGAGTGGTAAGCGTTACAACGTCAAGCGTTGGTTCAGCGTCGGTGTAATCAACGCCCTTAGCAACAACGTCAACGCTTACAGCTCCCATGCGGGGAACTTCAATTGTGTTTGAACCCATTACCTTGCGCTTGGCAAGAGCCTCAACGGCCGAGTTCTGATTAACGCGCGTGACTACTTCTGAGTCATACTCCTCCGGAATCCACGCATCGGCATTTACATGTGCCATTTTTAGTTGTTCTCCAAAATATTTATTTGTTGGGAGCCTCCGAAGAGGCATCCCGTAGGTGCTCACAGGCACCCGATTAAGTTGTTTATTCAGTTAGCCCGGGAAGGCTGAGCCAACCCGGTCATTCCATGCTGTTCACTAACTGCCCATGAGCTGGTTAGCGAGAGCATCAGCGGAAGTCTTGGGCTTACGGGTAGCCGGTGCCTTATCGGCAGCATCCCCACCACCTGAGATTCGCTTAGTAACCCCGAATAGTTCGGGGAGGTCTTCCTTTAGTGCATCGAGCTGTTCGGCAAGTCCCTCTAGCTCTCCGGTGTCCGTCACGGTCACCTGTGAGAAATCGAGATACTTAGCAACCTTGGAGTTGGTCAGTCCAGCCTCTGAGAGTGTCTTCTCAGCCGCTAGACGCGTCGCCATTCCCCGGTAGGTGTTCCTCTGCTCTCTGTGCTTCTGAGCCTCTGCATTAGCCTTCTGTAGGGCCGCCTGCATAGCCTCAATGTCGTTTGGTCGTTCGTTGTCCGTCACTGTGTTTTCCTCCGTCTCGGTTCCTTCCTTGTGATGGAAATGGATACGCTGTATCCGAATGTTTCAAAGTGGTCTGCTGCTTTCTGGAGTCTCTCTAGGGCCTGTTGTGTGGCCAACTCTCTTTGCAGCTCTTGAATCTTTGCCTGTATTTCCTCGTTCATGCTGCCTTCCCGTAAGGGCTATCCGGAACCCCGGCCGTATCCGGCTGCAAGTCATGCGTTGATGTCTCACCCGGAATGTCATTGCCGGGCTGCACTGATGTTGATTCCTTCTCGACAATCCAGGTCTTGATGAGGGCCGCGTCGTATCCCATTTCTGCGGCTACCTGAGCAAGAGGGATGCCAATCTGAATCTTCTTGTAAGCAATCTCCATCGCTTCCTTAGTGTCGAAAGTCTCTACAGGCTTCCAATGAACCTGTACATCCTCGTTGAATGCTCCGTCACGGAGAATAAAAGAGAAGACTTCTCGCCACGTTGCCCCAAAGGCCAACTGACGATTTCGAACCTTCTTCACTAGCGGCGCCTCTGCCGTTCTCAGAGCCTCACCCGATGGGACATTTCCGGTTGGCTCAAAGTAATGCAGTGGCGTTGATGTGGTGCTGGCCATTGAGCGGACATACGCCTTGAAAGGCTCAAGGAAGGTAGAAGGCTCAGCGGCCGGAAACTGCCCGACTTCTTTAATGCCGTTGAGAATGGCAAGTTCGCCGGGAGTGCTTGAGATACCCACCGATTCACTGTCGTCGCCAAAGTCAGCACTCTCTGACGAACCCTCAGCAGCAAGGGCGTATCTCTGGGGGAATCCGTGGAAATCAGCGCTAGCCATCTGCATAACGACTAGCTTGCTAATCATGTCCTGAACGCCGTATGCCGCTAGGTGCTCCGGTTTCCCCTTCGGCCTTTCCGTACGGAAGTGGAAGACAGGGATTTCCCCAAGGCCATGGACCATGACCCCGTCAGCGTCCGTCGTGTCATCAACGAACGGGATAAAGTCGGCATCCTTTGGAGTAAGAGGAAGCCTCTCCCCAAGGCTGATGTACTTCTCTAGGCGGTCGGCGTAGTAGAGGTTTACGCGAGTCCTAGCCTTGCCACTGACGGTGATTTCCCAGACCTTAGCGGCGACGCGCTTTAGGCGGGGGTTCTCCTCATCGTAGAGAACAACCGTTGTAAGCGGAGAGTTGTAGTGAATCTGAAGCGAATCACCATCAGGCCAGACAATGAGATAGGCGTCACCGTAAATCAGGGCTCTCTTGTGAATCTCCCCAACCTCTAGGGTCAGTTCATTCGAAGCCCATACCTTGTCGAGATAGCTGCCCGCTTTCTCTGAAATAGCGGACACAGAGGCAATCTCAAGGCGGTTATTCACCGTATCAACGGGTGTTGCTGCGAAGTTGAGGCGGAACCGATTGACGGTCTTCCTCAAAGCACGCTTGATAGCCGCCGTTGTGTATACCTCTTCGGCGGTTCCTTCATAATATTCTTCTGCGGTTAGATAGCCATCTCTCCTATCAAGGATTTCGTTAACCGCAAGGGTCAGGTCTGTCATTTATATTCGTTCTCAACTCTTATTCAGAGTATAAGTCATTTCCTTTCCTAATTCAAATTAATGGGTCCGAGCCGGCTCGGGATTCCCGAGCTGCACTCAATTACTTCTCAGACATAGCTCTGAGACTTGATACTTGGCTGCACTTGAGGCTTACCGAGGAAGTACAGAACCCCAGAACAAACAGCGTCCACTACGTCGTCATGCGTCACTCTCGGAAAGGCAAACATCTGAGTCTGTAGCGTGTCGAAGAAGCCAGTATGCCAGACCTTTCTACGCTGATAGAAGTCAAGGGCATGGGTTGCCCTCACTTCCTTTGCCCCTACCGACCTCTCAAGGCGGAGCTTTGCCGGAATGCCGTCAAAGACAGAACGCCAAACATCCCCTCCTTGATTTGATTCGACGTAGACCACCTTGGCCCCATAGCGCTCACATAGGCCCGTGACAAGGTCTCTCAGCTCAGGACCGGGACTTACCTTGTGCTGTTCCGCGTACCGGACGTACAGGCAATCCTCTTGCTTGCCCTCAGCGTCAAAGCCTCTGGAGAGAACCGCTATGCCTGTGTAGTCAGAGCGCTTCTTGGTCGTAACAGCAGGGTCAACGACAAGGAGAGTGTTCCCATAGCCACCGGCAGGCTCACCAATCTGAACATCCTTGTCCTGCCAATAGGCAGCATCAAGAGACACCGGCCGGTTCATCAGGTTCATCGCAAAAGAGCGAGTGCCCCTAATCGAGTTCAAGAAGTCCATAGACCAGAACTCAGGCCACAGTGAACGCTCCGAGCCGTCCTCATCCTTCACAATGACCGGGAAGTAGTGAACCCTGATGTTCTCATCGAGCACCCACCGCAAGTCAGGGTCAAGAGACTCATAGAAGTCAGGGTCCGAAGTTTTCAGATTTTCTGTATTTGGAAAGGGTGTAGATATAGGTAGATTCGAATCGAATTCTTTAGTACCGCTTTTGCATTCCGGAGAATTAGGGACCCTACTATTGTGCAATTTCTCAGCTAGGTACTCCCTCTGCTTTTCCTCAACCATTCTCATTTGGTCAATGATTGAGCCCGGCATTGTTGTTGTTCCCGCAAAGCAAACCCGCGCATAAATGTTCATCGGGAGAATGGCATTCAATACCGTTCCCCTGCGCTTCAATGCTTCATTCTCTGAGTAGTTAGCCTCTTGCGGCTCGATGTCATCAAAGAGAATTAGATTAGGTCTCGTGCTATCAATCTTTAGCCCAAGAGTCTTAGAGTCAGCACCCTTGGCGACAAAGATGAATCCGTTAGCCTGCCTGATTTGGTCACGAGACTGAGCAACAGCCATGTTCTTGCGCTTGCCGACCAAAGGAGTGCACAGCTCAGGGAAGTCAGCAGCAAGAGGCTTGTTGCCCTCTAGCCTCGATCTTTCTTGATGGGCCGTCGACGAAGTCGGCGGCCCATTTCGTTGTCGATGGCCGAGACCGGGCAGGCCGGGGGCCCGGGTGTCGTCTCGGGTGGACGCCGGTTTCCACTGTTCCGGGTGAGGGTGATGCTGCTCGTAGGGGTGGGAAAGCTGCTGGTCAGCCGGGGTTCGGCAAGAGTGCGAGCCGTTCGAGGGCGTCTGTGATCTCGCGGGTCCAGGGCCAGTGGCGGGCAAGGCGGAGGAGGCGGCGCCGGCCGGTGATGACGAGCTGGCCGGCCGCGGAGAACAGGCGGAACCGCAAGCGACGCGGTTCCCAAAGTCTCGCCTGGCCGGTCAGGGCGAGCATGGGCATCCAGGCCAGCAGATCGAGCGCCATCTGGACGGTCTCCAGCCAGACCTGATTCTGCGCGGTGTCGTGCAGGGAAGGTTGCGGAGCCCGGTGGCCCGGGCGGCTCGGATCCGGTCCTCCGCGCGAGCCCGCAACCGGTGACGGAGCTCGAGTTCGGCGATCGGCCGGTCGGCGGTGTTGGTGGCGAAGCACGTGAGACGCATGCCGTCCGCATCCGTGATCCGCAACTGGGCTCCGGGGTGGGGACGTTCCTTGCGGACGAGCAACCGAATGCCCTGCGGCCAGCCGTCGAGCAGGTCTCCGGTGAGTTCGGCGACCCAGGCCCCGTCACGAACCTCGCCGTCCGGCTCGACCGCGGGCGTCCAGGCCGATGCGGGGATCTGAAGAACGTGCTGGTGGATGGCCTCGGTGATCACCATGCCGACCGAGTAGGACAGCCAACGCCCGCGCTGGGCGAGCCAGGCCACGAACTCATGGGTGCCGCCCGCAGAATCACAGCGGATCAGCGTCCGCCGTCCTTGCCGGTACTTTTTGGGCAGTTGAGCGAGGGCCAGGCGGGCGGCTGCGATGTGGTCGACGGCCGTGTTCGAGCCCGCGTTCCCGGGTCTCAGCAGGGCGGCGACGGGTTCACCGGTCCCTCCCGGACCGTGGTCGACGAACCCCATGAGCGGGTGATGACCGTAGGACTTCTTCCAGGTCGGGGCCGCGTCCTGCTTGTCCGAGTGCGCGACGACCAGGACCCCGTCCAGGTCCACGGTCACCTGTCCGCCGGTGTCCGGAGCCCGGTTGCCGGCCAACTCCCAGACGCGTCGGCGGACTTCGGAACGTGCGGCGCGGATGGCGGTCAGCGCCTTCTCGCCCGAGGCGGCAAGGGTGTCGATCAGCCGGGAGACCGTAGGGTCGGAGGCGACCGGCCCGAACACGGCAGGCTCGGACCGCAGCAGGGTGATATCGGCGAGGCAGTCCCCGCCCAGCGCGACCGCCAGTGCGAGGTCCACGAGTATCTTGCCGGGGTCGTGGACGGCCCGCGGCTTCCGCCACAAGGTCAGGGCTGCGGATAAGGCCTGGTCAAGACCGGTCTTGCGGACAGTTTCGATCAGCAGGACCGAACCGGCCTGCGAGACCACGGCCCGGCCGTCCTCCCGGATACGGACACGGGGGTAGGACCCGATAGGCTTCTTCACCTGGAAAGTGCCTTTGGTTTCAGCGGGAACAAGGACCTAGACAATCCTCATTCTTGCTGGTCAGAGGCACTTTCTGCTTGCCTGACCGCCTATCGGACAGCCCGCTTCATGAAAGCGCGAGGCTAGCTCTGTCTTGAACGTCTGTAGGTGCTCCTCTGCCTGTCCGGCCGAGTCTGCGAACGCTGCCAGGAACGTGATGTGCCCGTGTGCTGCGCCCCACATAGGAAGGATGGTGAACAGCCACGTACTCTTGCCCCCGTTTCTCGGAGCAATGAATGAGTCTCGGCTCTCTCTTTCCTTGGTTGGCTTAGTGGCCCAACTCTTTGCGTACTCACAGAGAGCCAAATGGAATTCACTGACGCTCTTGACCCCGGCATCATTCGTAATGTGATGCGGCAGGTAGAGAATGGCGAACAGTGCGGGATTATCTCTTGTCTGCCTAATCCTGCCTTCCCGTGTACCTAGGTCACTGACTACCTCCTTTGCGAGTGTTGTCATATATTTCGTAATCTTCATGCTTTGTCTTAGTTCATTCCTTTCTGTAGATAACCCCTGGTCAGATGCCTAGGTGTCGAAGTTGGGGGCCAACTCAGACACCCCTGCTTGCCGACACGGAGCTTTGTAGCACTATTTGTACCAACCCCCAGAGGCCGGCACTACCTTTGTAGCAATGTTTGTAGCATGGCCTCTAGGTGGCCCCCCGTGGGCCTAACTCAAGAGCCTTGGTGTTCCTGTCCGACTGGAGTCCGTTCGTCGCCCTGAAAGGCACTCAGGAGGTTTTTGAAGACCTCATCGGTGCTCTCGGCAGTCTCGACACCGGCCCGAGAGGTTGCCTTACCCTCAATGAGATTCTTTGTCTCGATTGCCCGTTTAATACCTTCTACGGTCTTCTTGTATCCATCAGGCGTTAGACCCTCATAGTCGTTGATATATTCCATTCCTCGGTCAATGATGTCTTGCATAGCGATTAGTAGTTCTTCGTCCCGATACCACTGGTTAAATGCTGCTGACTTCTGCTTTAGCTCAGAAAGTGCAATCTCTACCCCAAATTCCCTTGCCCAACTGTTTGCGGTACTCCAACTGTTTGGATACCCAAGCTCACGCTTAGCCCTACTATGTCCAATATCTGAAGCTTTTTCCAGATACTCCAACTTTTCCCGTTCTGTATACTTTCGTCCAGGCACTGATATTTTCCATTACGAATACGTGAAACTCGGGTATTAAACATTCCCTTGTTCCTCGCTCGTTTCCTTTCTTAGTTTTTCTCATCTCGACTAGATGTCGAGTCGCCTCAATATCTCGATAATAAGAAACCCCGGCAAGCTAGAGAAGTGCCTAGCCATTTGACATTGCTTGCCGGGGTGCCCTATAGAAATAAGGAGATGTAACGCAATCACAAAATGAGTGTCCACAAAGAAGGAGTTCTTGCGCTACTCTCTAATCATAAAGGCAATTCACCCTAAAGGCAAATACCGACGCATCGACGGACCGGGTATTTCTATTCCTCTTCTCGCGCCTTCTCCTTGGCCTTGTTGCGGTAATACCAAGCCAATGCGTTACGCCTATACTTCTCTCTTCCTTCCTCTGTTGCCTTCTGCTTCTCGTAGTAATCCCGCCCGTATTCCTTGAAGTAGTCCGGCTGTCTCTCCAAGAGACGTCGGGTGCTCTCTGAAGAGTGCTCCTTGTCTTTCTGCGGGTTATCCTTACGCCATTGCTTATAGTAGGCCGACTGACATTCTCGGCACATGTACTGCCGCCCGTCCGGGCTGTTCTTGTTCTTGTGGAACTCCTCAAGAGGCTTGCTCTCAAGGCACGTGTTGCACGTCTTCACCTCTCGCTCTTCTCGACTCTCTCCGCACACTTCTTGTGGTACGGCTCTTCTCGGATGAACACCCACTTCTCATCTTTACTGATGCCCTTTCCGCATCTAGCGCATCTAATCGTTCTGCCCATTACTTCTTTCTCTTGACCTCAATGATGTATCGAGACCCTTCCTCTCTTCCTAGCTGTAGACCCTTACGCTTGCCCGAGTAGTACGCGATGATTACGACTGCAAGGAAGATAAGTAGTGTGGTCATGTCTCCTCTTTCAGGTAGACCCGCCCGAAAACCGGGCGGGTGTCTTACTCATCAATGATTCCGGTTAGTACATCTACCAAGAGTCCGTCTTCTGTATAGCCGTACTCTTCCTCTGGTTCTTCAATCACTTCTCTCTCCTTAAATCCGCCTGGTTTTCACCATGCGTCAGCATCTACTAGTGGCCTTGTATCCCTCCGAGGGATAGAGGTCTCATCCACGTTCTGAGCCGCATACGTGTACCGCATATGAAAATTGTTGCCCCATAGGTCGTACTCAGGCTTAGTCGCTTCCTCGGATACGGCAAGGATGTATCCGTAACTGTCTCCCTTGCGGAACGTGATTCCATATGCGGCTACGTTCTTGCTCACCTCTGAAACATCCTCACGACTGAACCAAGCCTCAATGTCTAGGCTTGTCTTATCTTCCTTGTTCTCCATATGCTCTACTCTCTGCTGTTCGTCGGTTGCTTGGTTGTCAGTGTCCTCAGAGCAAGGCTGAGAAGGGGTCTCAGTGCCCGTGTAAGGCTCTGTTTTATCTTCCTGGGGTTCCTGGACCTCTGTAATTTCCTGGGGCTTCTGAGCCTTTTCCAGAGAAACCGGCTCTACTGCTCCACTCGAAACCCTCTGCAATCCGTGATGCTTGCAAGAGGAAGAGGCCTTAGCGCTTCTCTGCGCGTCATTGCCATTCAGCACTAGGCAACGTGCACTTGAGTCGTGACCTAGGCTCCCGTTTTCAACAGCCTTACGGATTGCCTTACAGATGGTGTTCTGTGAGGGATATCGAATCTCGCCGGTATTTCGGTCAACCGTTGGCAAGAGAGATTCCAACTCTCCAGAGGCGAACTCAGCATGACCGATGCGGTTCATACGAGCCTCTGTGAGAAACACAAGCCTTACGTACAAGGGGAAATCTGTGTTGCTAGCCATTCTCAAGTTGTATGAATCTGATACAGCGGCCCATCTCTGGTTACCGCCGAAATTAATATTGTTCTGCATTTATTCTTAGTCCTTAGTCTCAGTGTATTTAGGCAAAAGAAATGCCCTCAGCAAGGGACTAGCTTGCTGAGGGCAAGAACACACTGAGAAAAGAACGCCGACAAAGCGAACTTCAGCTTGAATAAGTTTCTTGGAATTCCTCCTGCGGGCATCTAGTCCATGTCCGAATGACTTCTTTTACCTACTCTTCAAGTATAGCATGATGTACCGACAAGAGAGAGTTTATCGAACCTCTTTAACTGTCACAAGAAGGTAACAGTTACTAAGCCCCTCATCTCCCTTTGCCGTGGTTAGGCAGAATGAATCTACGCGTGCCGCGTAGCGGTATGCGTCTTCTTTTCCAAATGCTCATCTTGGCTAAAAGATAGATACAGAGCACATTACCGTTTCGTCTTGATATAGAGCTGTCGGTCTATCCCTCGCAGGGATAGGCTCTATCCTTCTGAGGGATACAACCCTGACAGGGATACAGGATTCGGCAAGAACTCTTCTTCGTGACGCGGTGAAAAAGTAGCACGGCCTGGCCTTTCTGTCGAATATCCACAGGCTATTTTCTATGGGCCTGGATTCCCGAGCCGGCTCGACCTGTCCGAAGAATTTTTGAAGCGCTCAGATAAAAACTCAGGGCTCTTCTCGGCGGCGCCCTGTCAGTGGGGTCTGGTATTCTCTTGCCACCCATCAAGCAACGGGAGAGAGAACGTGGCAAAGCGTGTAATCACCGAGTCGGACCTGTCCGGTGAGCCGGATGCGGAAACCGTCTCTTTTGCTTTCGACGGGACCGCCTACACAGTGGACCTGACAGAGGCAGAGAAGGAAGAACTTGCCAAGGTACTCAAGCCGTACCTTGATGTTGCTGAGGAAGCCACGTCTACCGGGCAGGCCAGCATTCCGACTCAGCCCACCGGTCCCGACCCTGTGAAGGTTCGGAAGTGGGCATCTGAGAACGGCATTGAGATTGACGGCAAGCCAATCAGCGACCGTGGCCGAGTGCCAAAGCCGTTCGTTGAAGCCTATGAAAAGGCCATGCGCGAGACAGCAGACGCGTAAGGGTGCCGGACATGGCAGAGGCTCGGGGAAATCGCTCTCCGAGCCTCTGCGCGTCTCTGGACGGCCGTTGGCTCGTTCCCCCTGGGTCCTGTGCCCTCTCGTGCGCTGAGCACCGCACAGGGTGCCGTGTCGACCCGGTTTCCTGTTCTGGCAACGCAACACCCTTGCGCCTATGGGTTGATGCTGGCCAGCATCGGGCAGGGACACGACCACAGCAGCACAGGGAGGGAACCCCATGAAGGTGACCATGCTTGCGACTACGTGCGACATCAGGGATTGCCCCACCATCTACGCCACGGACAGGGGCACGCTCCTTTTCCAGGGGGAGACTCCTACCGACCACGGGCTACAGATTCCCGGACACGAAACCGTGGTTGAACTCCCCGTGGAACTCATCAGGAAGGCAATTGCCGATGGGCTCATCTAAGAGCCTTGGTGAACTCTTCGACACGTTCGAGCGGGAAGCGTTCCGGCTTGAGACTCTCGACGACTACAGCAATTCCGGGAACACGGACGCGTATCAGGCGTTCCTTGCTGGTGAGCCTCAGCCGGACGACTACAACGACGGTTGGGTGTCGGAACTCCTCTCTCACACCAGCAAGGGCAAGCGCGTCTATCGCGTGCACATCCTTTCTCGGCCTCTCACTCCGTATCTCCGGTTTGAGCTTGGGTGGGGTTACCGGAAGAACGCGACGGGCGGTGAAGAGTTCTTCATTCTCGACACCACCGACAAGCTCAACCCGCTTGAAGGAGTAGGAGACTTCTGGCTCTTCGATTCCGTGAACGCTGCTGTCATGAACTACGACGACAACGGCGCATACACAGGGTCCGAGGTTCTCCCAGAAAGCCGGGCGCAAGAGTTCATCGAATACCGGGACAGGGCACTCTCACAGGCTATTCCGTTCCCCGAATGGTGGGCGAAGTACGAGGAGTGAACAGAGGAGAGCTGGGAGCCGCACTGCGGGCACTACGGCAAGCATCCGGAAAGGAAGCTAAGGCCGTGGCCCGCAGTGCTCTCATGTCCACAAGCAAGCTGAGCAAGATTGAGACTGGCAAGACTGCGCCTTCTGTTGCCGACGTAGAGAGCATCCTCACGGCAATTGGTGTCTCTGATGAGGTCAAGGCCGAATACCTGGAAGTCGTTCGAGCGTCTACGACGGAAACGACAGCTTGGCGACTTGTCCGGCGCATGGGAGTCCATAAGGCTCAGCAGCAGACCAGGGCTCTTGAATCCCAAATGACTCTGCTGCGGCTGTTCCAACCGGCTCTGATTCCGGGACTCCTGCAAACTCCGGAGTACATCCGGGCAATCCTCTCTCGGCATGACCTCACTGAGGACGTGCTGACGAGAACCACAACCGCACGCCTTGAACGGCAACAGGTTCTCTACGACTCCACCAAAGAGCTTCAGTTCGTCATCACCGAGAATGTCTTGCGTTGGCGCATAGTGTCGCCCTTGAGGATGGCCGAGCAAATAGGCAGGCTCATATCCCTCTCACGTTTGCGGAACATTGACATGCGCGTAGTTCCGTTTACTGCGGAACAGAGGGACATTGCCAATCACGCGTTCGTCATCCGGGATGACAGGACAGTCACGGTTGAGACTGTCCATGCTGAGCTTGTGGTCACGGACCCGAGAGACGTTTCCCAATACGTCAAGAAGTTCGAGGGGTTCGCCTCAGCAGCCCTGTGCGGTGACGACATGCGTTCGATGCTGGGAAGCGTGCAAGACGACTTCTTGCGCGAACAGGAAACTGGGTAGGTTGCTCTGCACGGTGTGCCTAGCCTTCTGGGGAAGCGACACAGGCCCCAGGGAGCGCACGTGAAAGCTACAGTGCCGGAGGATACAGAAAAGCCGGATATCAAGGAATGGCGTTGGTCTTGCGCCGAAGGAAGCGCGCCACTTTCTCGGCTAGTTCTCAGAAAGTGGCTGTCCGGTAGAGATGCATCTCACTATGAAGAGAACGCAAGCCTTCTCTTCATGGAGCTGTTCTCGAATGCGTTTCGCTTCTGCCCGCCGGACAGGCTGATTCCCACTCGATGGATGCTCTATGAGGACAAGCTCAGGGTTGAGGTAGACGACGCGTCCGCCGAAGAGCCGATTGTGACTATCACCGCCGATGATGACGAGCGCGGCAGAGGGCTCATCCTGGTATCTCACCTTGCCGACAACTGGGGTTTCAGACACAGGGTGTTCAACGACGGGAAAGGCAACTACCTGTCAGGGAAGACCGTTTGGTTCGAACTCAAGAAGTGACCATGGACAGCAAAGAGCCCCGGCCCCTTCCGAGTTGGATGGGTAACCGGGGCTCTTGCTTGCCTCTGTGAGGCTCTGTGCGCCCGACTGAGAGCCTGTGAGCCTTTCCAGGTCTCCGTTGTACCCCGGAAACGTCAGAGAGGCGTACGGGGCTTCTCAGGCTCCGAACTGCGCCATGACCGACGCAACGTCAGCATCGGTCGTCTGGACGTAATACCGGAGGGACACGGCTACGTCGTGATGCCGCATCTGTCGGCGGAGTACTTCCGGGGGTGCTCCCAGCTTGACCAGATTGGTTGCGAACATGTGCCTGAGTTGATGGGGGTTCAGGTCAATCCCAAGAGCCTTCTTACCGAGACGCTTGATGCCCCGGTAGACCGTTGCGTGATTGATGGAGCCAAGCTGATAGGTCGCGTACTCCTCTGCGAACCAATCGGGGATGATGACCGGTCCGGTTGTCTTCGGGGGCGTGATGTCGTTCTGCGGTGTCCTCTGCCTGTCGATTGTGAGGGTGCTGCCCTTGAGAGGCTGATTGACCAGGGACTCACCGATACGCATACCGGCAAAGAGCATCCCGTAGACGTGAGGGCGGTACTTGCTCTCTGCGAACGCTTCCTTGACGTCCTTGACCTCTGCCAGGTCATAGACCTTTTGCTTCGGAGCTGCGCAGGGAACTTTAATTCCAAGGCAAGCTTGGATGTTGACTGCGTGCTTACGTCGAGTGCTCTGCGTGATGACCGTGTTGAGCCTCTTGCCCAACTCCCGAACGGTTGCCTTCTCGATGGGAAGGTCTTCAATCTCCAGAGCCCTCAGAGTCTGGAGATAGCTCCTGTACGTGTTGTCTTTGATGGCCCGTGCTTCCAGCCGCTCGTAGGCTAGAGCCAAGCAGGTTCCCGACTGTGCCTGTCGAAGTTCCATGTCTACTTCGAACTCCCGCGATTTTTGCGTTTCGCGTGCACGAGTTCGAGCTGTACTTCGACGTGTGAGTCGGCCGGCGCCGCCAGGCGCCCGGTAACGGTGTACGTCAGCGCCCTCGCCCCGGTTTCGGTGGCGGGGGCGCTGTCATACGTACGGACTATGCTGAAAAGACCTCGCACAGGCACTCGCACAGGCATGGGACCGGACGGGATCAGAGAGGCAACGGGGATGACGGGCAGGTCCGAACAGGACGACAACGAGCGGGAGTTCGACATCAAGTGGGCGGACAACGCCGAGTTGAAGGAGCCCTCCGCTCGGGCGCGGATGCTGGCCGCTCGGTGGAAGGAGAATCCGCCGGAAGCGGTGCCGTTCCGGGGTGAGCCCGAGGGGGCGGGGCCGCGCAGGTCGTCCTGGATATCGACGGTCGTGGTGCTCGGCTGTGTCGCCGCGGTCATTCTGGTGCTGGGGTACGTCCAGTTCCGGGCTCCGTACTAGCCGTAGCGGCCGTACTGGCTGTGCTGGCCGTGCTGGCGTGAGTCCTGGCCGTCCTTATATCGCGCGACCTGCGGGTGCACCCCGGCCTACGATCACGCGACACGGCGGACGGCCCCGGGGGCGGGTATGCGCGAGGACATCAGGGGTGGCGAAGCGGCAGCTCGGCGGCTGGCCGAGGGGGCCGCGCTGTCGGACGTGGTCGACGCCGGGGACCCCGGGGCCTGGCTCGGACTGGATGCCGGTATTCGGTCCTGGCTCTACTGGCTTCCGCTGCCGCCCGCCGAGGTCGCCGCTCTCCGGTACCCCGACGCACTCCCCGAGTCCCGGCTGGCGCTCGCCCTGTGCCACACCGACGGGCGGATACGTGAGGCGGCTCTCGGGTCGGCGGCCAGGTGTCCCGGGCTGTGTCCGCTGGTCGTCGTCCGGACCGCCGACTGGGTGGCGCCCGTGCGGGAGCGCGCCCGGGAGGTGCTGCGGGCGGTTCTCGGCGACGTGGACACGGCCGTCGGGCTGGCCCCGCTGATCCTGACGGGCGGTCGGCGCGGCCGGGGTGTCTTCGCCGTCGATCTGCTCGACGAGGTGCTGCGCCGGGCGCCCCGTGAGCGTCTCGCGCCGATGTTCACCTCCGCCGACCGTGGCGTACGCCGGTTCGCGTACCGGCTGGCCGTCGACGAGGGGGACTTCTCCCCCGCCGAACTCGCCCGTGCCGCCGCCCGCGACCCCGACCCCGTCGTCCAGGACCTGTGCGCCGAGGCCGCCCTGGCCGCCGTACGGGAGGGAGGGGCGGAGGGCGACGTGCTCGACGCTCTGCTCGGGGCGCGGGGGCCTCGGGTGCGGTCCGCCGGGGTGACCGCGCTGCGGCGGGCCGGGCAGGGGGAGCGGGCCGAGGGGTTTCTCGCCGACCGGGCCGGGGTGGTGCGGGCCTGTGCTCGGTATGTCGTACGGCAGGTGGGCGGTGACCCGGCTGCCTGGTACCGGGACCGATGTGCCCGGCCGGACGACCCGGCGCTGTCCCCCGGTGCCGTCGCCGGACTGGCGGAGTGCGGCGAGCGGGCCGACGCGGAGTTGCTGTGGCCGCTGGCCGGGCATCCCGACGCCAGGGTGCGGGCGCGGGCGGTGGCGGGGCTACGGACGCTGGACGTGACGGACGTACGACGCCTGCGTGCGCTGCTCGACGACCCGGCGCCCGGAGTGGTGCGGGAGGCGACGCTGGCGCTGCTGCCCTTCGCACGGTCGCTGGACACCGAGCGGCTGACGGAACGGCTCGGTGGCGAGTGGCCCCGGTATGCGCGGGTGGCCGCGTTCCGGTTGCTGGACGCGTGTGGGGGGCTGGTACGGCTGCGGGCCGCGGTCTCATTGCTCGACGATCCCGACGTTCGGCTGCGGGAATGGGCCGCGGCGTCCGTACGGGGCTGGCAGGCGACTGCCGATGTGCCGCGCGGGTCGGCGGAGGTAGTCGAGTTGCTTGCTCGGGGGCGGCAGCTGGCCTGGTAGTGGGTGCTGAGCGGGGGGGGCGGCGGGCCTGGTCGGCGTCGGGCCGAGCCCTTGCTGGTCTGCGGAGGTGGTCGCGCTGCCTGCCCCAGGACGGCAGCTGGCCGGAAGCGCCTGCCGAGCGGGCACGACCAGTCCCAGGTCGACATCGGAACCGAACCCCTGCTGGGCCACGAAGGTGGTCGCGCTGCCTGCCCCAGGACGGCAGCTGGCCGGAAGCACCTGCCGAGCGGGCACGACCGGTCCCAGGTCAGCATCGGAACCGAACCCCTGCTGGGCCGCGCAGGTGGTCGAGTTGCTGGCCCGGGGGCGGCAGCTGGCCTGGTAGTGGGTGCTGAGTGGTCCGAGGTCGGTGCCGGGGGCGAGCCTTTGCTGGGACTAGGGCTGGGCGCGACCGCTTCATGGGATGGGGCGGGTGCACACTGGGCAGTGGGGCGAGTGCCTGACTGCGGGGTGGTACCGATGTCGAACCGGGTGCGGAGCGATCGAGGGCTGACCGTGCGGATGACGGTCACGCTGTTTCTGCTCGGACTGCTGTACGTGGCCTTTGTCGCCGCGTTGATCGTGTTGCTGAAGTCCTGGGTGCTGGTCGTGGTGGTCGCGGCGGGGTTCCTCGGTGCGCAGTACTGGTTCTCCGACCGGGTCGCCCTCTTCGCGATGCGCGGGCGGGTCGTGGAGCGGGAGGAGTATCCGCAGCTCCACGGGGTGATCGACCGGCTGTGTGCCGTGGCCGATCTACCCAAGCCCGTGGTCGCCGTTTCGGATATGGACATGCCGAACGCGTTCGCCACCGGGCGGAACGCCGATCACGCCGTGGTGTGCGTGACCACCGGGCTGCTGCGGCGGCTGGAGCCCGCCGAGCTGGAGGGTGTGCTCGCGCACGAGCTGTCCCATGTCGCGCACAAGGACGTCGCCGTGATCACCGTCGCGTCCTTCCTCGGCGTCATCGCCGGGCTCGTCGTGCGGTTCGCCTTCTACTCGCAGTTGTTCGGCGGGGGGCGGCGGGATCAGAACACCGCCGTCATTTTCATGGCCGTGATGGGTGTCTCCGCCGCTGTGTACTCGATCAGTTTCCTGCTGATCCGTGCCCTGTCCCGGTACCGGGAACTGGCCGCCGACCGCTCCGCCGCGCTGCTCACCGGGCGGCCCTCGGCACTGGCCTCCGCGCTCACCAAGGTCTCCGGCGACATCGCCAGGATCCCGTCGAAGGACCTGCGGACCGCGCAGGCCTTCAACGCCTTCTACTTCACGCCCGCCCTCGGCAAGGAGCCGGGCCTGGCACGGTACTTCTCCACCCACCCCAGCCTGGAGCAGCGGCTCGACCAACTCGGGCGGATCTCCGGCGAGTTGGGGGAAGCCGCGGCTCCTGGCGGCGGCTCCGGGAAGCTTTGAAGGTGTGAGGAGGCCTTATGGGGCTGCTGGACATTCTGCTCGGGCGTACCAGGCCCGTCGCCCCCGATCTCGACCGGCTCTTCGGGCTGCCCTCGGCCGCGGTGACTCTCCAGGCCGCGGCCGGCTTCACGCCCACGGGCCGCGGGTCGGTGTGCTTCGCCACCGTGGAGGGCGCGGCCTTCGACGACGTACGCAAGGAGGTCCAGGAGCTGCTCGACGCGGACACGGAGCGGACCGGGCCGCCGGTCGAGCTGGTCCGGGACGAGTACGGGTACTCATGGCTGGTGTCGCGGCGCGGGCCCGAGGATCTGCCCGCGCTCGTGGGGGATCTGCACGCGGTCAACAGTGCGTTGGAGGCGAGTGGGTTCGGGCCGCAGTTGTTGTGTTCCGTGGTCGGGTTCGAGGATCCCGACGGTTCGGGAGAGGGTGCCCGGCGGCTTGCTCTTGTCTATCTCTACAAGCGCGGGACCTTCTATCCCTTCTCTCCGTTGGCCGGCGGTGACGGTCACGGTCAACGGCGGGACAGTTCCCTGGAGTTGCAGGTGCGGGCCGCACTCTCCGGGGATCTGCGGATCGAGGAGGATCTGAGCCGGTGGTTCCCGGTGTGGGGTGCCCCCGGTCTGTGACGTGACAGACCGGGGACACGCCCTTCTGCAAGTCCTCCTCGTGCTACTTGCCCTTGCGGTCCTGGCGGCGGGACTCCAGGGGACGCTCACGACGGTAGCGGCGCTCCCACTTGGCCTGCTGGTCCCTCCGCTGACGGTAGGCGCGGTAGCTCGCGGGCGAGGAACCCGCGGCCGGGCCGCCCGCTCCTCCGGCTCCGGACGAGGGGGCCGCTGTGCCGCTCCCCGTACGGCCGTAGCGGAAGTAGACGTAGAGCAGACCTGCGGCGCCGAGCCACAGGATGCTGTTGTTGAAGCCCATGATGATCAGAACGACGGTCGCGGAAATGATCAAGGTGCCCATGACGGGACTCCTTGTGGTGGCGTGGGTGGTTGAGCGGTGATGTGCGTGACGGTGTGCTCCGGCGGGGCGCTGGGGGTGGGCGTCCCTCCGCCGGTGCGTAGAGAGTAGCCCCGAGTCCCGTGAGTGACGCCTGTCCGGCGAGAAGCGGTGTCTACGGCTTCGCTACGCCTGTCCAGCGTAGGGACGGAGGGGTAAGCGGCGCATCTGCATTTCTCCCGCGCACGGCGTGAGTGAATGGCTCATGAGTGAATGGGCTCATGAGTGAGCTGCTTCCTTTCTCGTACGACGTCGACGGTGAACTGCTCAGCGGGGTGTACGGGGATGACCCGGGCGGGGATCCGGGTGCGGCGACCGTCGTTCTGCTGCACGGCGCCGGCAACGGAAGCAAGGAGCGACTGCTGCCGCTGCTCGCCGAGTTCGTCGCGCGCGGCTGCCAGGGGCTCGCCTTCGACTTCTCCGGGCACGGTGAAAGTACGGGCGCACTCGGCGAGTTGAGCCTGCGGCGGCGGTTCGAGCAGGCCGTCGGGGTCATCGGGGCGCGGGTTCCGGTTGACAGCCCGCTCGTGCTGGTGGGGTTCAGCATGAGCGGCCAGACGGTGGCGGATCTCGCGGGGCACTACGGGGAGCGGGTCGCCGCGCTCGGGTTGTGCGCGCCCGCCGTGTACGGGGGCGAGGCGTGGGACGTGCCGTTCGGTGACGGGGACGGCCGCTTCAGCGAGTTGATCCGGACGCCGGGGAGTTGGCGCGGGGCGCCCGCGCTGGACGCGCTGCGAGCGTACGACGGGCGGGCGGTGCTGGTTGTTCCTGGCGCCGATCACGTCATTCCGGCCGAGGTGACCGATGCGGTGACGGAGTCGCTGGCGGCGCGGGCGCAGTTCACTCGCCTCGAACTCCCCGACGCAGACCACTTCTTGGGGCTCCGGTTCCGCGATCACGCCGACGACCGGCGGGAGTTCGTGGACGCGGTGCTCACCGGTCTTGGCGACCGGGGGTGGACGGCGACGCGGGCCTGGGTGGCCAAGCAGTTGCCGGCGGGGGCCGCCGTGCGTGACTCGCGGACGCTGTACGGCGGTTGGAGCTCTCAGATGCGGCGGCTCACCCTGGATGACGGCAGTGGTGTGGTGCTGCGGTCGTTCGTGAAGCCGTTCTTCCGGTATCACGGGCCGGGGCTGCTGGCCCGGGAGGCGGACGTAATGACGCTGCTGGCGGCGCGGGAGGGTGTGCCCGCGCCTCGGCTGATCGCGGTCGACGCCGATGCCGAACACTGCGACCATCCCTCGCTGTTGATGTCGTTGCTGCCGGGGCGGGTACGGGTCGACGCCTCCGAGGAGGACCTGGAGCGGCGGCTGGATCTGCTCGCGGGTCAACTCGTACGGATCCATGAGGTCGTACCCGAGAAGCTGCCGCGTGACTATCAGGCCTGGACGTCTCCGGAGCGGGTGCGTACCCCCGGCGGGGTGCTGTGGGAGCGGGCCGTGGACGTGATTCGGCGGGCGGCTCCCGCGTACGAAGGGTGCTTTCTGCACCGGGACTTTCATCCCGGGAACGTGCTGTTCGAGGGGGAGGGTGACGAGTTGCGGGTCAGTGGGGTCGTGGACTGGGTGGAGACCTCGTGGGGGCCTGCGGATCTCGATGTCGCGCACTGTTCGACTGCGGTCGCGCTGTTGTACGGGGCGGAGTACGGGCTGGGGTTCGGGGAGCGGTATGCGTCGCTGGGCGGGCGGCGGCTGGCCGAGGGGCGGGAGCACTTGTACTGGCGGCTGTTGGATGCGTTGGGGTATGCGGGCGATGCGGGGAAATTGGCGGGGCCTTGGAGGGAGTTGGGGCGGGGGGATCTGGCCGCTGGGGTGCTTGGGGGGCGGTTGCGGGAGTATGTGGGTGGGTTGTTGGAGCGGTATGCGTGAGAAGTGGGTGGGCTGGATTTTTTCGCCCCCGCCGCCCCTACCCGTCCCATCCCGTTCCTGGGGGCTGCGCCCCCAGACCCCCGCTGTCGGCCTGAACGGCCTCGTCCTCAAACGCCGGACGGGCTGAAAATCAGCCCGTCCGGCCGCTTGTTCAGCGGGAGTAGCGCATCAGCGCTCGGACCATGTGGCAGGTCGTGTCCGACGGGGGGTGGATGCCGATCAGGTCTGCCGCGCTGCGGATCGTTTCGTTGCGGGCCTGGTTCGGCATATAGACGCCCGAGTCGAGCAGGGCGATCGCCAACCGCATCGCCTTGAGGCGGCGGTTGTGGGTGACGTACCACTCACGGGGGCGGCCCGGCGGCAGCGGGCGCTTCTCCACGGGGGCGTACGGCAGTTCGAGCAGGACCCCCCTCCTGGCGGTGGACTGGGTGGGCGACGGCTTGAGAGCGGCAGCGGGCACAGGCATCCTCCTGTCGCGGTCAGGGTGGCGCCGGAACGCCCGGCGACACCCTCGAACACTGCTTCTATTCTACTGCCTGGCACTGACAAAAGGCCCTGGCCACAAGGCCTCTCGCGTACCGTGAGCCCCATGGAAATCTGGATCAACCCGGCCTGTTCCAAGTGCCGCGGAGCGCTGTCGCTGCTCGACGCCGAGGGTGTCGAATACACCGTCCGGCGGTATCTGGAGGAGCTGCCCAGCGAGGGCGAGATTCTCGACGTACTCGAACGGCTCGGGCTCGAACCCTGGGACATCACCCGGACCCAGGAAGCCGTCGCCAAGGAGTTGGGCATTCGGGAGTGGGGGCGGGAGGAGGCGGATCGGGAGCGGTGGGTTGCCGCGCTCGTCGCGCATCCTCGGCTCATTCAGCGGCCCATCATCACCGCCGATGACGGGAGTGCCGTTGTTGCTCGTACGGAGGACGCTGTACGGGATGCCTTGTCCCGGCGTCCGGTCATGTGACGTACGTTACTTCGGTGGCTCCCGTAACCGCTGAGTAACACCGTTCGGTATCTCGTACATAGCGACGTCCGCTCCCCTATCTCTTCAGGAGGCGCGCATGTCGCGTAGGAGAACTGTCGGTACCAAGAAGAAGGTCGTGCTGTTCGTCAGTGCGGTGGCTGTGGCGGGTGGTGGTGCTTTTGCGATGGCCGCCACCTCCAACGCCGCCCAGACCGCCGCCGATTCGACCGTCTGCCAGGGGCTCGCCACCGCCCTCGGCAACAACCAGAGCTTCATCGCGGGGCAGAAGGCCAGCCCGGACGCCCAGTCGGCCGCCCGGATCGCCAACCGTGAAGCGGTCATCGCGCAGATCAAGGTCCAGCAGGAAGCGTCCGGGTGTGTGGTTGGGGAGTCGGCTCAGGACTCCCAGGTCACGCCGCCCGCCGCGCAGCCTGCCACTCAGGCCCCGTCTCCGGCCCAGACCGCCTCGCCCGCGGCGCCCGCCGCCCCTGCCGCGCCCGCCAACGGGCAGCAGGTCTGCACCGGGTCCACCGTCACCCTCTCCGGGGAGGCCGGTGCGCCCGCCGCGTCCAGCAACCAGTTCCCCGCCGGGACCACGTTGCGCGTCACCAACCTGGACAACAACAAGTCCACGACAGTGAAGGTCACCTCGGTCTCGGGCAGTTGCGCCCTCCTCAACAACGCGGCCTTCGAGCAGGTCCGCGAGCCCGGCAAGTTCCTGATCCGCCGGGCACTGATCGAGAAGGTGGGGTGAGGTTCCAGCGCCGGCGTCTGCTCGGAAAAGGGTCCTGTCGCTCTCGGCCAGGAGCGGCAGGGCCCTTCCGTGTGCGGGCGCGTCGTCGTCCGGGGTGTTCTCAACCCCTTCGCATACGAGTATCCGGCGCCGCCTGCTCTCAGGGGCCCTCGGTTCTCCTCCGCCCCTCCCCCACCGCTCCCCGCCGTCCTCCGCACGTGAAACGCACCACAAGAACACCAGGTAACACGGGGTTCACATTCGAGCAATGATCGGGAAATCGCCTGTTGACAGGCTCGCGGGTAACAGGAAGCGGCGCCCCAGTGCCGCAGCGCCGCAGCACCCGCAAGTGCGCCTAGACCCACCCCGAAGGATGGTCCCGTGACCTTCAAGGCTGAGTACATTTGGATCGACGGCACCGAGCCGACGGCCAAGCTCCGCTCCAAGACCAAGATCCTGGCCGACGACGCCAAGGGCGCCGAGCTGCCGATCTGGGGCTTCGACGGGTCTTCCACGAACCAGGCCGAGGGGCACTCCTCGGACCGCGTGCTCAAGCCTGTCGCCTCCTTCCCGGACCCGATCCGTGGCGGTGACGACATCCTCGTCATGTGCGAGGTCCTCGACATCGACATGACGCCGCACTCGTCCAACACGCGTGCCGCGCTCGCCGAGGTGGCCGCGAAGTACGCCGCTCAGGAGCCGATCTTCGGCATCGAGCAGGAGTACACCTTCTTCGACGGCTCCCGTCCGCTGGGCTTCCCCGAGGGCGGCTTCCCGGCCCCCCAGGGCGGCTACTACTGCGGTGTCGGCGCCGACGAGATCTTCGGTCGCGAGATCGTCGAGGCCCACCTGGAGAACTGCCTCAAGGCCGGTCTCGCCATCTCCGGCATCAACGCCGAGGTCATGCCCGGTCAGTGGGAGTTCCAGGTCGGCCCGGTCTCCCCGCTGGAGGTCTCCGACCACCTGTGGATCGCCCGCTGGCTGCTCTACCGCACCGCCGAGGACTTCGGCGTCTCCGCGACGCTGGACCCGAAGCCGGTGAAGGGCGACTGGAACGGCGCCGGTGCGCACACCAACTTCTCCACCAAGGCGATGCGCGAGGGCTACGACGCGATCATCACCGCGTGCGAGTCCCTCGGTGAGGGCTCGAAGCCGCTCGACCACGTCAAGAACTACGGCGCCGGCATCGACGACCGCCTGACGGGCCTGCACGAGACCGCCCCGTGGAACGAGTACTCGTACGGCGTCTCCAACCGTGGCGCCTCGGTCCGTATCCCGTGGCAGGTCGAGAAGGACGGCAAGGGCTACATCGAGGACCGCCGCCCGAACGCCAACGTCGACCCGTACGTCGTGACGCGGCTGATCGTCGACACCTGCTGCGAGGCCCTGGAGAAGGCCGGCCAGGTCTGATCGCCGGATTGACCGGATAGTGAGAAGGGGTGTCCACCACACGGTGGACACCCCTTCTCTGCTTCCCCTCTTCTCTGCTTCAATAGGGACCATGGCCGGCTTCCAGAAGTACCTCGCGACAGGTCGTCACGACCTCGAGCCCTTCTGGCCTTCCCGTCAGCACCATGACTTCGACCGGGTGTGTTGTCGCGCGATGAACGCGCCGGCCCTCTAACGCCGTACTCCCGGCCTTCGGCCAGCGCGCAGTCGACGTACGTCAATCCAGACGACCTCCTCGCGCGAAAGAGCTGACCTCTCATGGCGACCACCACTCGTTCCCTCTCCCCCGTCTCTCCCCTCTCCCCGGCCCCCGCGTCCCCCAACGGTTCCGCACGGCACCGACTGCGTGCCGTGGACCGGGACGAGGTGGTCGACGTCACGGACTTCCTGCCGCCGGGCGCCACCTGGCTGCCGGCTCCCCCGCACACGCTGCCCACGCTGCCGGGCCAGCCGCCGATGATCGGCTACCTGGTGCTCGTACCGGCCGACCAGCAGCCTCCCGTGCTGCCGTTCGCGCTCCCGGACCCCGAGCCGGCCCTCGCGCCGGAGCAGCCGGGTACGGACGGCGGGCGGCCCCTCGTACGCGTCGACAACGTGCAGCGCACCGCCGAGGTCGACGGGCAGCCGCTGGATCTCACGTACCTGGAGTTCGAGCTGCTCGCCCATCTCGTCGCGCACCCGAACCGGGTGCACACCCGCGACCAGTTGGTGACCACGGTGTGGGGCTACGGGCATGTGGGTGACGGCCGTACCGTCGACGTCCACATCGCCCGGCTGCGCCGGAAGCTCGGTACGGAGCACCGGCAGGCGATCCAGACGGTTCGGCGCGTCGGGTACAAGTACACGCCCCCGACCGCGCGTTGACCCTGTCACCCGTACCCAGGGGTGTGCTTCGCACCACCCCCCGGTACGGGTGTTCGCGTCAGTGACCCCGCAGGCCCGTATCCGATGGCTCGGGGACGTTCGAACGCGGTGATCGCGGGGCATCCTGTCGTCACGGAGCGGGCGATCACCGAGCACACGTCCAACATTTTCGCCGAACTCGGACTTGCGGTGCCGGACGGCGACAATCGCCATGTCCTGGCGGTACTCGCCTATCTGGACCAGGGGCGTCAAAAGCGCACGAAAGTCGATGATGTCCGTCCCCGTTCGACGATATCCGCCCCCTGGTCGGGCACTTGTTGTAAGAGATCCGCAACTCCCGGTATTGCAGGTGAAGTTGGGGTCGAATTGTCCCGCGAATCTCTCACCAATTTCTGAGGCGGCTGAACACTCCTGGGACGCCCCGCGTATCTGATGGCGCCGCTTCACTCCTGTCGGGCGCCTCGATAGCCCCGCAAGGAAGTCAGAGGAGTTCCATGGGACGCAATGCACGTAAACGACGCTCACCACTGGCCGTTCGCGCCGTGGCCGCATCCGCGGCCCTCGCGATCGGTGGTGGTGGACTTGTCTGGGCGAATTTCTACGCCTCGGCGCACGAGGAGAACGGCGCCCAGAACCAGACCAAGGCCGCTGCCGCGCAGGTAGCGACGATCGACTGCCCGGATGTCGGCCAGAAGCTCACCAAGGTGCCGCGCAAGGCCCGCAAGGCCGTTGCCCTGGAGCTGTCGAAGCTGGACCAGCAGGTCACGGACGCGTACAAGCGTCTCGCTGACACGCGTCAGGCTCAGGCGGGGGACGCCAGCTACGTCGACAACGCGATTCTCAGCCCGCTGAAGTCCAAGCGCGCTGCCACGATCGACCGGATCAACATCAACATCCGGAACGCGGGCGGCCAGGCCGGTCAGGCCGACCAGCTCGCCGGGTGCACGGGTGTGCCGGCCGAGCAGCCGGAGGTCGTCGACGGCAACGGGAACCAGAACAACGGTGGTGACCAGAACAACGGCGGGAACAACAACGACGGCAACCAGAACAACGACGGTCAGGACCAGAACAACGATGGTCAGGACCAGGGCAATGACGGCCAGGACCAGGGCGGCGACGCCGGTCAGGACCAGGGCAACGGCGGTCAGGCCGGCAACGGCCCGGTAGCCGCCGACTTCCAGGACATCACGCAGGTCCAGCCGAACGGCGGCCCGCAGGGTGTGAACGGCAACGGGCTCCCGGCGAACGGTGACTCGGGTTCGACGGGCACGTTCACCACGTCCTGTGGCACCAACGAGAACGAGAACCGCAACTCGGACAACGTGATCGTCGCCCCGGGTGTCAGCAACGGTGCCCAGCACCAGCACGACTATGTCGGCAACCAGGCCAACAACGCCTTCGCGAGCGACGAGGACCTGGCCAACGGCAACACGACCTGCCAGAACCAGGGTGACAAGTCGTCGTACTTCTGGCCGGTGCTGCGTGTGCAGGACGGTCAGAACGACATCGACGCCAATGCCCCCGGTGGCGGCCAGGACGGCAACGTCGGCACGATCATCCAGGCCAGCGAGGCCCAGCTGAAGTTCGTCGGCAACAAGACGAGCGATGTCGTCGCCATGCCGACGGCCCTGCGCATCATCACCGGTGACGCCAAGTCCTTCGTGAACGGCCTGAACAACGCCAACACGAACTGGAGCTGCACCGGCTTCGAGGACCGCCAGCTGACGGACAAGTACCCGATCTGCCCGCAGGGCAGTGACGTGGTACGGACGTCCTTCTTCCAGAGCTGCTGGGACGGCCAGAACATCGACAGCGCCAACCACCGGACGCACGTCGACTTCGTCGAGCAGGACGGCAGCTGCTCCAACGGCTTCCAGGCCATCCCGCAGCTCCAGGTCCGCCTGGTCTACAAGGTCGCCGCTCCGCAGATCAACAACGGGCAGGTCGTCAACCCCTTCGCGGTGGACTCCTTCCCGGACCAGCTGCACAAGCCGATCACCGACCACAACGACTTCATCAACTTCTTCGACCAGAACACGATGAACCAGATGGTCCAGTGCATCAACAGCGGTCAGAACTGCCAGTGACCGACTGAGCAGCAAGCACTGAAGAAGCCGGCGGTGGGATTTCCCACCGCCGGCTTTCGCTTGCCTTCCCGGGCCCGCCGCTCCGACTTCCTGAGCCGGGCCCGACGCCTTGCGGTCAGCTGCTGTGACCGCTGCTGTTGTGGCTGCCACCGGGATTCATGTGCGCGGATCCCTCCTCCAGGGCCCCGCCGAGCGAGTCCTGGAGTGCCGCGACCGTCTTCTCCGGGCCGACGGCGACCCACTTGCGGCCGACGAGGTAGTAGCCGCCGTAGTCCTTCGCCCCGCTGAGCCATTCGGCCTGACCGCGGTCGGTGGCGAACGTCGCGAGGACGAACTTGCCGTCGGAGTTCTTGCAGATGGCCTGGCGGATCGTGTCCGCGTCCGTCTGCATGTTCGGCTTGCAGCCCGCCTCGCTCGCGAGGTGTTCGAGGCTGCCGGTCGCGGCCACCGGCACCGCGTCGGTGGCATCGTGCCCGGACGCGTGCTCGTCACCGCCCCCGCAGGCCGTGAGCGCCAGCCCCAGCACCGCCACGGCTCCGACCGCCGCACTTTTCGGTCGCGTCAACCTCATCTGTCGTTCCTCCGGTCGTTCCGACGCCGAGCCCGTTCGGCCCATGCCGCAGAGGGCCCAGGCAAGGGGCCTCTTCTTCGATACGGCTCCCACGCGCCCAACGCTCAATCGGTTCACCTCCGCCACGCACCCGGGCCGCCTTTCGGCGCGCCAGGTGACCATCCACCGATTCGCTCGTTCTGCTGAACGTGCAGTCACAGGATGTCGCCTCGAACTCCCACCCCACCACCGGCACCAACGCCAAGGGCCGCCCCGTCGTCGACGTGGAGCAGGCCGAGGCCGCGCTCGTCGAGCACTACCCGCGGCTCGTCCGGCTGGCCTATCTCGTGCTGCCGCCGAGCCTCGGCCGCAACAGGCGCGTCCTGACCGCGCACGCCCTCGTACAGCGCGCGCTGCCCCGGGGCCGCACCTCCTCGACCGTGATCCCGGCCCAGTCCAAGGGCCGCGCGGGCGACGCCGGTTACGCGCTGGTCCGCCTCCAGGTGCTGCGTACGGCGCTCACGGCCGGGCAGCCGTGGCGGGGCCGTACGCTGCCGAAGCGGTCGCAACTGCCGCCGCTGCTCCCCCAGGTGTGGGGCCTGCGCCTCTTCCCGCGGTCGGGCGGCGCCGACGAACTCGCCCTGGACCAGCGGCTGTCGGCCCTGTCCGGACCCGCCCGGGCCGCGTACGTCCTGCGCGGCCTGGAGAAGCTCCCGGACGGCGACGTACGCACGGCCCTGGAGGCCGCCGGGGTGGACCGGCCGACCGAGGCAATCCGTGAGGCGGACGAGGTCCCGACGCAGTACGCGCTGCTCGCCTCCGCCGAGTTCGACCCCTGTTCGCTCCAGGCCCGCCCGACCGACCTGATGCGGCGCAGGCAGCACCTCAAGGCGGCGCTCGTCGCCGCGACGGCCGTCGCGGTGTGCGGCACGCTGCTCGGCCTGCCCGGCGGCGGCTGGGCCCCGGACGGCGCCGCCGCCCCCGCGTACGCGCAGAACCCGGCCGCCGAAGCCGCCCTGGATCCCGCCCGGTTGACCCTCGTACCGGCCGCTGCCTGGAAGTCCTCCGCCCGCACCGACTTCTCCGTCTGGCCCGCGCGCGGCGACCTCGTCGGGGACAGCGCCCTGCTGCGCCGCGCCCTCGCCGTCTGGGCCCGCCCCGGCGAGACGGTCCAGGTCTCGGCGACCCCGGCCACCCCGTCCGGCGGCCCGGCGGGACCGCCCCAACTCCTGTACGCGGGCACGGTCGACGCGGCTCGCGTGGTGATCCTGTACGACGGTCTGCGCATCGCCCGGTACGCCGAACCGAAGGACGGCACGGCCGGGGCCGCCCTCGACTTCGCCCGGGTCGACGGCGCGACCGGCGCCGAGGCCGACGCGGTGGTCCTCGACCGGGCCGACGGCAACGTCCGCTATCTGACGGCGCCTTGGGTGCTCAAGGCGGAGATGCGGGACCTGCGCGAGCCGGCGGCGACGCCGATCGACCTCGGGCTCACCGACGGGGTGACCGGGCCGCTGGCCAGCCCGATCGCACAGAAGGGCGCGTGTCAGTCCTGGAACACGCTCCAGGTGACGGACACCGGGGGTGCGCGTCTGCTGAGCGACCTCGCGGAACTCGTTCCGGCGCATCTGACTGCGGGGCGCCCGGGTGCGCCGCGCGAGGCGTCGGCGCCGGCCGCGCTGGCGACGTGGTCGCCCTTCGCCTGCTCGCTCGCCGCGATGCACTCGCAGGGGGTGCGCACGGTGAATGCCTGGCAGTACGCGGAGCAGCCGCTGCCCGATGGGAGCGGGGCGGCGGACTGGGTGTGCACCCGGGCGGAGACCTGGCGGGGTGGTGGGGCTCGGGTGTTGGCGCAGTTCCATACGCCTGGTGGGCAGTACGGGGCGGTGGCGGCCAAGTCGGAGAGTTCTGCGGCTTGTGGGCCGCGGGATCCGAATGTGCTGGCTGGGGTGCTGTGGAAGTCGGGGGCGGGTGAGTGGTTCATGCTGGCCGCCGGTGCTGAGAACACGGCGTCCATTACGGCTACGGGTGGGGTTGCCTCTACTGTGCGGGGTGCCTTGCTGGCGGCCAGGACCGAGCAGGGGGCTCAGGCCGGGTTGAAGGGGACGTTGAAGGATGGGCGGGGTATTGGGGGGTTGCGTTAGTCGCTGCGGGCCGGTGGGGGCTGGTCGCGCAGTTCCCCGCGCCCCTTTGGGGCGCTCCTGCTGACGTTGGTGTCAACAAGTCCTCGCACGGGGGTTTCCCCGCCCCCTACCCGTCAGTACATTGACGCCATGTCCAATATCAAGGCGCGCAAGGTGTCCTTCTCCTGGGAAGGGACCCCGTTGCACTGGGTGCCGGGAGATCCGTTCACCTCGCACACCATCAATGTGCTGCATCTGCTGCTGCCTGCCGGGGAGCGGTGGTTCGTGCATGTGTACAAGCAGGTGCTGCCCTACATACGGGACGAGCGGCTGCGGGCGGAGGTCGTCGGGTTCATCGGGCAGGAGGCCATGCACTCCCAGGCCCATGACGAAGTCCTCCCGCATCTGCGGGAGTCGGGGCTCGATCCGACGCCTTACACCGCACAGGTGGACTGGCTCTTCGAGAAGCTGCTCGGGGACCGGAGCCCGTTGTCCGGTCGTCGGGGCCGTGAGTGGTGGCTGATGGAGCGGGTCGCCGCCATAGCGGCCATCGAGCACTACACGGCGTTCCTCGGCGACTGGATACTCAACGCGTCGGAGCTGGACCGGCGCGGCGCCGATCCGACGATGCTGGATCTGCTGCGCTGGCACGGCGCCGAGGAGGTCGAGCACCGGTCGGTCGCCTTCGATCTGTTCACGCATGTCGACGGGGGCTACCGGCGGCGGGTGCGGACCTGGCTGACCGGGCTGCTGGCGCTGTTCTTCCTGTGGCAGCGCGGGGTGCGGTTCTTCATGGCGAACGACCCGGCCCCAGGACTCCGCAAGCCGACCTTCCGGGGCTTCTACCTGCGTGGGAAGCGCGGTCTACTGCCGTCGACCTGGGCCATGGCGAGATCGGTGCCGCGTTATCTCCGCCGTGACTATCACCCCTCCCAGGAGGGGTCCACCGAGCAGGCCGTCGCCTATCTGGCCTCCTCTCCCGCCGCCGTCGCCGCCGACAAGGGCGCCGCCTGATGTCCCGGCCGCTGGCCCTCGCGCTCACCGCCGGGGCCGCGCTGCTCGCCCGGCGGGCCGTGCGGCGCCGGATCGAGGGTTCGCCGCTGTGGCCGCTGCCCGCGCTGGCGGAGCCGGTCTCCGGCCGACCGCGCCACCGGTCCCTGCGGCTGACGGTCGCCGCCCATGAGGTGGTTGCCGAGGGAGTCGTACAACTACGGCTGGAAGGGCGGGAGTTGCCGGGGTGGGAGCCCGGCGCACATCTCGATCTGGTGCTGCCGTCGGGGCTTGTGCGGCAGTACTCGTTGTGCGGGGACCCGGCGGACACCTCCGCGTACACGATCGCCACGCGGCTGGTGCCGGACGGGCGTGGGGGCTCGCGCGAGGTGCACGAGGGGCTGCGGGCGGGCATGACCGTCGAGGTGCGCGGCCCGCGCAACCGCTTCCCGCTCGCCCCGGCTCCGGCGTACGTCTTCGTGGCGGGCGGGATCGGCATCACACCCATCCTGCCGATGCTCCGGGCCGTCGCCGACCGACCCGGCCTGGAATGGCGGCTGTTGTACGGCGGGCGGAGCCGGGCCTCGATGCCGTACCTCGCCGAGATCGAGAAGCTGGGCTCGGGTGCCGGTTCCGGGCGGGTCACCGTCGTCGCCGAGGACGAGGACGGGCTGCCCGATCTCGACGCGCTGTTCGCGGGCGTGGCGGCGGAGCTGCCCGAGGGCACCGCCGTGCACTGCTGCGGCCCTCAGGGGTTGACGGCGGCGGTCGAGGCGCGGATTCCCGAGGGGGCCGTGCTGCGGCTGGAGCGGTTCGCTCCGCGTACGTCGGCTGCGGGAAACCAGGCCTTCGAGGTCGAACTCCGGTGCAGCGGGCGGACGTTGACGGTGGCCGCCGACTCGACCGTGCTGGCCGCCGTACGGAAGGAGTTGCCTGACACCGCCTACTCGTGCGAGCAGGGGTTCTGCGGGACGTGCCGACAACGCGTACTGGCAGGGGAAGTTGACCATCGCGACGAGCTGCTGACCGATGCCGAGCGGGCGGACTCGATGCTGATCTGTGTGTCGCGTGCACGACGTGGTCCGCTTGTGCTGGATTTGTGAACACCCCGGGTCGGACCGGTCCGTTGAGGGCCGTAATCGATCGGTAAGGTGTTCGCATGACAACCGGGGTTCGCCGCAGAATGGGAGTCGAGGAACGCCGGCAGCAGTTGATCGGCGTCGCCCTCGAACTGTTCAGCCGCCGCTCGCCCGACGAGGTCTCCATCGATGAGATCGCGTCGGCCGCGGGCATCTCGCGCCCACTGGTCTACCACTACTTCCCCGGCAAACTCAGCCTGTACGAGGCCGCGTTGAAGCGTGCGTCGGACGATCTGGCGGGCCGGTTCGTGGAGCCGCAGGAGGGTCCGCTGGGGGCGCGGCTGCTGCGCGTGATGCGCCGGTTCTTCGACTTCGTCGACGAACACGGGCCCGGTTTCGCGGCGTTGATGCGCGGCGGTCCTGCGGTGTCGGCGGACGGGGTGCGCTCGGCGGCCGGCAACGCCTCGGCGACGAACGCGCTCATCGACGCCGTACGCCAGGCCGCGTACGTCCAGATCCTGTCGCATCTGGAGCTGGACGCCGAACACGCGCCCGCCCGGCTGGAGTTGGTCATCCGGACGTGGATATCGCTCGTCGAGTCGACCGCGCTGATCTGGCTGGACGGGCGGCGCGTGCCGCGTGCCGAGCTGGAGGCGCAGCTCGTGCACGACTTCGCCGCGCTGGCCGCCGTAAGCGCGGCCTATGACGAGGAGATGGCCGCGCTGCTGCGCCGGATGCTCAAACAGGAGCCCACCGACGGCCCGTTCACCGATCTGGTCGGACGGCTCATCTCGCTCGCGTCGTAGACGAGGGGCGGGTCAGGCGTCGAACTTCCGGTAGGAGTCGTCGAGTTCGCGGACCTCGACCGAGGCGTGCAGGGTGAGGCCCTCGACGGGCTTCACGTGGGTGCGCACCAACTCCAGTACCGCTTCCGTCAGTTGGTTCTTCGTCTCGGTCGTGCGCCCGGTCAGCATGCCGATCCAGACGTGCACGACGGCGTGGCCGTCGGTGTCCGCGCCGACCGTGGCGTCCTCGGTGCGGCGGAACTGTGTCTTGCACGCCTCGGGCGTCGCCTTCGCCGTCGCGACGACCTCCTCGTGCAGCGCGAGCGCGAACGCACGCCGGTCGAAGGCCTCGGTGAGCGGACCCGAGTAGTCGACGGTGATCTGCGGCATGGGTCAATCCCCTGTTCTAGGACTGGTACGACTTCTGCGACGGTATGGCCAGCTCACCCTAACCGGCGGGCCCCGCAAGGGGGCGCGGGGAACTGCGCGACCAGCCCCCACCGGCTCGCGGCCGACGAACTACCTGTCCGCGGAGCATTTACTCGGCGAGCCGCAATGCCAGCATCGCGATGTCGTCCTCCCGTTCGTGGCCGAAGCAGACCAGCAGGGTGTCGCAGAGGGCGTCCAGGCCGGGCAGAGCGCCGGTGGCGGCGGCTCGGAGGTGTTCCAGGGAGTCCGCGAGGTCGGTGCCCCGGGTCTCGATCAGGCCGTCGGTGACCATGAGGAGCCGGTCGGTGGGTTCGAGGAAGAGTTCGGTGGGCGGCGGATGGGGCAGGCCGATGCCGAGCAGCGGGCCCTCGGCCTTGGCGTAGTCGGCGCTGCCGGTGTCGCGGATGAGCAGCGGCGGGATGTGGCCCGCGTTGGCGATGAGGGTGCGCCCGGTGCCGGGGTCGACGTGGACCAGGCAGACGGTGGCCGTGACCTCGGGGTGGTAGCGCTGGAGCATCCGGTCGAGGCGCTCGGCGAGCACGGCCGGGTCGCTCTCCTCGACGCTGTAGGCGCGCAGCGCGTGCCGGATCTCGACCATGACGGTGGCCGCGTCCAGCGAGTGCCCGACGACATCGCCGACGGCGGTGAGCACGCCGTCGTCGGTGCGCAGGGCGGCGTAGAAGTCGCCGCCGATCTCGGCGTCCTGCGACGCGGGCACGTACCGGACGACGACGTCGATGCCCGGCAGCTCGGGGAGCCGGTCGGGGCGGGGCAGGAAGCTGTGCTGGAGGGTGAGGGCGACATGCCGCTCGACCTGGTACATGAGGAGCGGTTCGGCGGCGAGCACGGTGGCCTGGGCGAGCCGGGCGACCAGGGACTCCTTCTCGGGGCTGACCCGGCGCACACTGCGGGTCGGGGTGGCCAGGCACACCGCCGCTCTGCCGTCGTGGGTCGGGATCAGCACCAGGCGCGCGTCGTGCTCGACGCCCGGCCTGAAGAACCCGATGGGCCACAGCGGCGCGGGCACGGTGGTGATCTGCACCCCGCTCTGCCCACGGGAGAGGCGCCGGAGCAGACCCGCCACGACCCGGTGGGCGCCCTCGTCCGGCATGGCGAGCGAGGTGCGGTCGCGGGAGGTCGCGCGGTACAGCTCGTCGTCCGGGCCGAGGAAGAACACGGCGGCGGGCTGGCCGGTGAGGCGCGCGCAGCCCTCGGCGGCGGCGTCGGCGAGTTCCTGGAGGGAGCGCGCCGCCTGGATGGTGAAGATCGTCTCCGACAGTCGGGTCAGCCGCCGGGCCAGTGCCTGGTCGTCGGCGCGCAGCCGGGCCGCGCGCACCGCGGCCCGCAGCACCGCGTCGATCTCCTCGGGCTCGGCGGGCACCGACAGATACGCCTCCCCGCCCGCGTCGAGCCCGTCGCAGCGGTCCCCCGGGGTGACGGCACCGGCCGAGAAGTGCACGACGGGCAGTCCTGCCATGTGCGGCCGGGCCTTGAGGCGGCGGCACAGTTCGACCCCGCTCATGTCGGGCAGGTGGACGTCGATCAGGGCCACGTCGGGCAGCATGCCCTTGCGCAGCCGTACGTCGAGTTCGGCGAGGGCCTCGTTGCCGCTGGCGACGGCCACGACCTGGTGACCGGCGCGGCGCAGCAGCGCGCCCATGGCGTAGCGGCCGGCCGCCGTGTCGTCCACGACGAGCACGGTGGTGTCCGCCGTGTCTGACCACTTGCCGTTGCCGTCCATCTGGCCGCCCTTGGACACACCGGTGGGGCAGACCGGGGTTCAGGGTCTGCCCCACCAAGATAATGCCCTTGTCAGGACGTGCGGGAAAATACTGCGACGGTCCTTGCCGGAACGGCGAACGTGCCCGATTCCCGCTCGTACGTGGCCGACTTGACGACGGCGTCAACTCCCGCCCGCAGAACGGGATGCAGCGCGTACGAGGTCCCGGCGAGCGAGCCGACCCGCTGCTCACTGCGCTGGGGCGTCGCGTTGAACACGATGACGAGATCGCCGAGTTCCATGGTGATGACGCCGGGTGTCTCGTCCTTGCCGGACAGCGGGAAGGAAAGCTTTGCCTGCACCTGGCCCGCCGTGTCGAGGGAGAAGACGCTTTCTGTCGTACGAATTCTCAGCAGGTCCTGGTACGCGGCTGAGGCACCCTCGATCTGAGCGCAGCCGACCCCGACGGTACTGGTCGCCAACAGGGGCTTGGCGTAAGGCCACTTGGAGGCGTTGTCGGCCGCTGTCGGCAGCCCCCGTCCGAAGCCGTTGCCGTCGGTGCAGTTCCAGTGGATGGCGTTGAACCAGTCGCCGCTGTCGTAGGAGTTGCGGTCGAGGGACTTGGAGCGCAGCAGGTCGGTGCCCGCCTGGGAGAGGGCCGGGCCCTGCGAGAGGGTGGCCGTGGCCATGGCGAGGACCTGCATACGGGCCCGGTCGGCCGCGCTCGTCGTGGCGGGCAGCTTGAAGGCGAGGGCGTCGAACAGGGACTCGTTGTCGTGGGCGTCGGCGTAGGCGAGGGCGTCGCCAGGTGCGTCGGCGTATCCGGCGGGCTGACCGTTGTAGTCGACCTGGGCGCCGGTGACGGCCTCGCCGTCGGTGTCGGTGAACCGGTAGGCGGCGAGGTTGCCGGAGAGGCCGACCTTGATGAGGTCCTGGTAGTGCAGGAGGCGGGCCTTCTGCTCGGCCGAAGTGCCGTTGCTCGTGGAGGAGTTGGGGTCGGTGTACAGCCCGGACGCGAAGCCCTGGACGCCCGGGTCCTCGTCGAAGGGGCCGCCGCCGCGTACGGCGTCCCGGGCGCGGTCGGAGAAGGTCGCGATGCCCGTCCCGGCCATGTTCTTCTGGGTGGCCTGGACGAAGCGGGCGTCGTCGGCGACCTCGCCGAAGTTCCAGCCCTCCCCGTACAGGATGATCTTCTTGCCGTCGACGCCGTCCTTCTTGAGGGTGAGCGCGTCGAGGGCCTTGCGGACGGCCAGGATGTTGGCCTTGGGGTGGTGGCCCATGAGGTCGAAGCGGAAGCCGTCGACCTTGTACTCCTTGGCCCAGGTGACGATCGAGTCGACGACGAGCTTGCCCATCATGGTGTTCTCGGGCGCGGTGTTGGCGCAGCAGGTGGAGTTGGCGACCGTACCGTCGGCGAGGAGCCGCTGGTAGTAGCCGGGGACCACCTTGTCGAGGACGCTCGTCTTCGCCTGCCCGCTGGCCGGGGTGTGGTTGTAGACGACGTCCATGACGACCCGCAGCCCGTCGCTGTTGAGCGACTTCACCATCTGCCGGAACTCGACCGTGCGCCGCGTCCCGTCCGGGTCGCTCGCGTACGAGCCCTCCGGGACGGTGTAGTGGTACGGGTCGTAGCCCCAGTTGTAGGCGTCCTTCGCGGCGATCTTCGCGACGCACGCCTGCTGCTGGTCGGAGTCGGCGGCGTAGGAGGCGAGGTCGCAGTCGACGGTCGCCTGGTCCGCCTTCTTCTCGGGGATGGTGGCGATGTCGAAGGCGGGGAGGAGATGGACGTAGGAGGTGCCTGCCTTCGCCAGCTCACGCAGGTGCTTCGAGCCGTCGCTGTCCTTGTCGGTGAAGGCGAGGTAGGTGCCCTTGTCCTTGGCGGGCACGGTGTCGTCGGCGACCGAGAAGTCCCGGACGTGCAGTTCCTGGATCTGGGCGTCGTTGAGGGGTACGGCCTTGGGCTTGGTGTACGTCGTCCAGCCGCTGGGGGCGAGGGACTTGTCGCCAAGGTCGACGACGAGGCTGCGCTCGGAGTCGGCGGTCAGGGCGACGGAGTAGGGGTCGGTGACCTCGTTGGTGACGATCGCGGAGACGCTGGGCGCCCAGACCTTCACTACGTACCGATAGGGCTTGTTCTTCCAGGACTTGGAGCCGGTGACGGACCAGACGCCGGTGGTGTCGTTCCGCTTCATGGCGACCGTGGAGCCGTCGAGGTCGAGCTGCACCGACTGTGCGGTGGGTGCCCAGACGGAGAGGGTGGGGCGGCCCTTGCTGAAGGTGGGACCCAGGTCGGCTTTCGACGCGGTGGCGTAGAGATCATCCAGTACGCCGGCGATCTGGACGCCCGTCGCCGCCAACACCGCTCCGTTCGCTGCCCGTTGGGAGGCGACGAGCTGGCCGCGCAGGGCCTCGCGGACCCTGTCCCGGTCGCGTGGGTCGACCGTCCAGGCGGTGTACGTGGCGAGGTGCGGGAACTTGGCCTTCTGGGCGTCGGTGAGGGCCGACCTGGTGAGGCGGAGCCAGCGTTCGTCAGTGCTGGTCAGCGTGCCGTTGTTCGCCGTGATCGAGCCGGTGCGGGAGTAGAGCAACTGGGTTGAGGCGGCGGTGTCGTTGCCGTTCCAGGCGACGGTGTTCCGGTCGATCCAGACCGCCTTGGAGGTGGTCAGGTCGAGGGCGGCCGAGCTGCCCGCCGGCTGTGGGAGCAGGTACTTCTCCTGGCCGTTCAGGAGCCATACCTCGTGGCCGTTGGCCTTGAGGTCCAGGGCCTGGTCGGTGGAGAGGTCCTTCTCGTCGCCCTTGTGGATGATGTAACTGAGGCTGGTGGCACCGGCGTTGAGCGGTACCTCGTAGACGGCGCCGTAGGTGTCGGTGCGGACCGGCTCCAGGGGCTGCGCCCAGTCGGTGGGGTTCGCGGCGCCGGACCAGACGTGCAGGCCCCAGCCGTCGTAGTTGCCGTCGGCGCGGTGGTAGTGGAGGACGGCCTTGGTCGTGTCCTGGTCGGGGTAGTCGGCGGTGGGCTTCTCCGTGAGGACGGCTTCCTTGCCTTGCTCGACCCAGATCTCGCCGGTCTTGGTCACGTCGATCGAGCGGTCGGTGGAGACGTCCTTGTTGCCGTCCTTGTCGATGACGAGGTAACTGACGCTGGAGGCACCGGGCTTGAGCTTGACGTAGGCGAAGGCGCCGTAGCCGTCACGGCCGATGAAGTCGTGGCCGGCCGGCCAGGTGGTGCCCTCGCCGTCGGCGATGTCGCCCCAGGCGTACAGGCGCCAGTCGGTGTAGTCGCCGTCCGCGCGCTTGTAGTGGACGATCGCGTAGTCGCGCGAGGAGGCCGTGGGGACCTCGGGGGCGGGCGGGGTGCCCGTGGTGGAGGTCGCCGTGGTGCTTGCCGTACGTCCGGCGCGGTCGATCACAACCGCCTTGTACCGCAGGGCTGTTCCGGGGGCAATGTCCTTGGCGAGGGTCTGGGTGACCCGGTAGGGCGCGTGGTCGGCGGAGCCGAGGGTCTGCCACTTGCCGTTGCCGATCTGGGCGGCGAAGACGACGCGGTTGAGCTGGTCGGTGCCTGTGCCGCCGTCGACGTCTGCGGTGATGTCGACCGTGCCGGTGGCTCCGGGGGCCGGAGCGGTGAGGGCGAGGGTCGGCCTGGTGGCGGGGGCGGCGAGCTTGCCGGTGGCCTTGAGGACGACGGAGGCGCCGGCCGGGACGGTGACGGTGATCTTGCGGTCGGTGCCGCTGGTCAGCATGGCGTCGGTGCCGTAGATGCCCTTGAAGGCCATGGTGGCCGAACCGGTCTCGAAGGTGGCCGTCTTCGGCTCGGCCGCGTTGTTGAAGGCGACGACGTACTCGGTGCCGGACTTGGCGTCGGTGCGGGAGACGGCGTAGACGCCGGCGCCGTCGGCCGCGTAGCGCTCGGTCTGGACGCCGTCGGTGAGGGCGGGATGGTCGCGTCGGAGTTTTGCGAGAGCACTGATCTGCTTGTAGAGCGGTGCACTCGTGTCGTAGGCGTCGCTCGCGTGGGTGCGGTCGGTGCCGAGTTCGTCGTCGTCGAGGTAGTCGGTGACCTTCGAGGCGAACATGGTCTGGCGGGCGTCCTTGTCACCGCCCGCGCCGGTGAAGCCCTGCTCGTCGCCGTAGTAGACGACCGGGTTGCCCCGGCTGAGGAACATCAGCTCGTTGGCGAGCTTGTCCTTGGCGAGGAGTTCGGCGTCGGTGGCGGTCGGGTCGTCCTGCTTGAGGAAGTAGCCGATCCGGCCCATGTCGTGGTTGCCGAGGAAGGTGACCTGCTCGTACGCGTTGGCCTTGTCGGTCGTGTACTTGTAGTCGTCACCGAAGACCGAGGCGAGCTTCTGGGCGCTGCCGCCCTGGGAGGCGTACGAACGGGCCGCGTCCTGGAAGGGGAAGTCGAGCGTGGAGTCCAGGCGGCCCTGGGTGACGTACGGCGAGGTCACGGAGGTGTCGGCGGAGTAGACCTCGCCGAACATGAAGAAGTCGTCGCGGCCCTTCTTGGCCGCGTAGGCGTCCAGCGCGGTGGCCCACTGGGTCCAGAACTCCATGTTGACGTGCTTCACGGTGTCGATCCGGAAGCCGTCGATGTCGAAGTCCCGTACCCACTTCTCGTAGATCTTCTCCATGCCGGAGACGACCTCGGGACGTTCGGTCCACAGGTCGTCGAGGCCGACGAAGTCGCCGTAGGTGGCGGACTCGCCGGCCCAGGTGGAGTCGCCCCGGTTGTGGTACATCGTCGGGTCGTTGAGCCAGGACGGGACCTTGGTGTTCTTCTTCGCGGCGGGGACGACGGGGGTGCGCGGGAAGGAGTCGGTGTCGACGGCCGGGAAGTCGGCTTTGCCGTCCGCGTAGTCGGCGTCGTCGAAGGGCTCGCCGTCCTCGGTCAGATACGGGAAGGCGCCCTTGGAGAGGTAGTCGTAGGACTTCTCCTCGTAGTCGACGACGTCGGCGGTGTGGTTGGTGATGACGTCGAAGAAGACCTTCATGCCCTTGGCGTGCGCCTTGGAGATGAGGGTTTCGAGGTCCTGGTTGGTGCCGAAGTGCGGGTCGACCTGGGTGAAGTCGGTGATCCAGTAACCGTGGTAGCCGGCGGAGGCGTTCGCGCCGGTGCCCTGTACGGGCTCGTTCTTGAAGATCGGGGCCAGCCAGATGGCGGTGGTCCCGAGGTCCTTGATGTAGTCGAGCTTGTTCGTGAGGCCCTTGAGGTCGCCGCCCTGGTAGAAGCCCTTGTCGGTGGGGTCGTAGCCGGTGGCGAGGCGTGAACCGGTGAGCCCGCCCTGGTCGTTGGCCTTGTCGCCGTTGGCGAAGCGGTCCGGGAGGACGAAGTAGAACTGCTCGCGGGTGAGGTCGTTGCGGGCGGCGGTCTTCGCCAACTGCGCGTCGGAGGGCGGCGCGGGCGGGGTGGCGGCTCCGGCGGACCCGGCGGCCAGCGGCTGGACGAGGGCCGCGGCGAGCGCGGTCGCGGTGAGGACCGCGATCCGTGCGGCGGACGCGGTACGGCGCGTTGAGGGCGCCGTCCATCTCGGTATCACAGGGGCACTCCTTGCGGCGTACGGCTCTTGGGTCCGACCCGGCGCGACCGTATCGCTAACGAAAGGTTTACAGCAAGAGTCTTGAAACTGATGGAAAGAACTTTCACCGGAAACCTTGACGTGCCCTTCTCAACTGCCCCACTGTCACGACTTGTTGAAGCCTGAAACCGCCCCCCGCCCCCTGTTGAAACCTTTCGGAGCCGCACATGACCAGACATGGACCCAGGCCTCCGGGTGTCCTCCGGCGCACGGCGAGTGCCACGGCAGCCGCCGCGCTGGCCCTCGCCGGGGCGATCGCCCTGCCCGCCACCCCCGCGCAGGCGGACGCCACGACGTCCGGCGATGTGATCGCCAACCTGTGGGAGTACAACTGGGACTCGGTCGCCGCCGAGTGCACGAACGTGCTCGGGCCGAACGGCTACGGCGCGGTGTGGGTCGCACCGCCCGCCGAGTCGCTTCGGCAGACCAACTACTACTGGTGGGACGTGTACCAGCCGTACTCGTACAACCTGAGCGGCCGTTTCGGGACGGCGGCCGAGTTCGCGACCATGGTGGACGCCTGCCACGACGCGGGCGTCAAGGTGTACACGGACGCGGTGATCAACCACACCGCCGCGCAGACCGGCACGGGGTACGCCGGCACGACGATCAGCAACAAGTACGACACCCCGGACTGGGACCCGGACGACTTCCACACGTCGGCGGAGTGCAACGACTCGGACCTGATCATCGACGACTGGTCGAACCTGTCCGAGATCCAGAACTGCGAGCTGCTGGGCCTGCCCGACCTGGAGACCGAGGACGACGACGTCCGCTCGGGCATCGCGGCCTACCTCAACAAGCAGATCGCGGTGGGGGTCGACGGGTTCCGGATCGACGCGGCGAAGCACATGCCGGTGGCCGACCTGAACGCGATCTGGGGGAAGCTGGACAACACGACGGCGGGCGTCGACCCGTACATCTTCCAGGAGGTGTACCCGGGTTCCACCCCGGCGGCCTCCGACTACTACGCGGCCGGTGACGTCCTGGACTTCACCTACGCGAGCAAGCTGAAGTCGGCGTTCCAGGGGAATGTCAGCGACCTGGAGTCGCTGTCGTCGTCGGGTGTCCTGACCCCCGCCAACTCGGTCTCCTTCGTGACGAACCACGACACCGAGCGCAACGGCCTGCACATGAGCTACAAGGACGGCGACACGTATCGGCTCGCCAACGTGTTCCAGCTCGCCTACAAGTGGTCGACGCCCACGGTCTATTCGGGCTTCGAGTGGTCGTCGTCGGACCAGGCCCCGCCGAACTCCAGTGGCTTCGTGACCGACACGAACTGCTCAAGCGGCTGGTACTGCTTGCAGCGGGACACCGCGATCACCGGCATGGTGAAGTGGCACAACGCGGTGGGCTCGGAGGCGGTGTCCAACTGGTCCACCAAGTCGTCGAGCGTGATCGGCTTCGGCCGGGGCACGGGCGGCTACATCGCCATCAACAACGGTTCGTCGACGGCGACTTACACCTTCGCGACGGGCATGGCCGACGGCACGTACGCCAACGTCGTCGACAACGGCGCGACGACGGTCTCGGTATCGGGCGGCAATGCGACGCTGACGGTGCCGGCGAAGGGCGCGATCGCCTTCTACAACGGCGAGTTCACGCCGTGCACGACCTGCGAGGGCGGTGGCGGCGGCGGTACGACCGTCACGGCGACCTTCAACGAGTACGCGGCGACCACGACCGGCCAGGACGTGTACGTCGTCGGCTCGATCGCGGAACTGGGCGGCTGGGACACGTCGAAGGCGGTGAAGCTGTCGTCGACGGGGTATCCGGTGTGGTCGGGCGGGGTGAGTGTGCCGACGAGCACAACGTTCGAGTACAAATACGTGAAATTGGACGCGTCGGGGAACGTCACCTGGGAGTCCAACGCCAACAGGACAGCGGCTACGGCGACTTCGGCGCTGACCCTCAACAACAGCTGGAATGTGGCGAGTTCGAACGCGACGGACGTCACCTTCAACGTCACGGCCACAACAACCCTGGGCACGAACGTCTATGTCGTCGGCTCTGTCGGGGCGTTGGGCGCCTGGAACACGGCGGACGCGATCCCGCTGTCCTCGGCGGCGTACCCGGTCTGGTCCAGGGCGGTCATCGTCCCCAGGAGCACGTCCTTCGAGTACAAGTACATCAAGAAGGACGGCTCCGGGAACGTGACCTGGGAGTCGGGCACCAACCGCTCGTACACGACGGGCAGTTCGAGCGGCTACACGACGACTGACACGTGGAAGTAGTGGCAGTGACAGTGGTAGCGACAGCGGCTCAGCAGGTGGTCTTGCCCGAGTAGATCGCCAGAGCCGTGTTGGCGCCCAAGGTGGCCGTGAACTGCCCACTGGAGTTCACGGTCACCGACGTGTTGCTCTGCACGTTGCAGTACGTCCCCGCGGCGAGCGAGGTCTGGTAGGTACGGCTCAGACTGCTCGACTCGTGGTTGATGGCGACGAACCCCTTGGCACCCCGCCCGAAGGCAATCGCGTCGCCCCCGTTGTCCCACCAGTTGGTGACGGACTCCCCGCGTACGGCATTGCGGAAGGCGACCATACGGAGGATCTCCGGCCAGGCGTGCTGGCACTTCCAGCCGTCCTGCCAACAGGCGGTCACGGAGCCGCTGTTGGGCGGACCGGCGTCCGTGTCGGAGAACTCGTACCCGGAGTTGATGTCCGGAGCACCATAGGGATAGGCGAGCATGAAGACGTTGGCGAGGGTGTAGTTCGCCCCGTCCTTGTAGTTGAGGGTGCTGCCATTGCGCTCGGTGTCGTGGTTGTCGACGAAGACACCGGAGACCGAGCTGCTCATGTAGCCCCAGCCCTCGCCGTAGTTCTTCAGGTAGGCGAGGTTCTCGTTGTTGAAGACGCGCTTGAGGTCGTAGGCGTACCGGAACTCCTGGACGTCCCCGTTACCGGTGTACTCGGTGGGCTGGACGGCCTCGCCGGAGCCGTAGATGACCTCCTGCTTCCAGTACACCGAGGTGTTGCTGAGCCGGGACTTGATGTTGGCGAGGTCGGTGGCCGGGATGTGCTTGGCGGCGTCGATCCGGAAGCCGTCGACTCCGTAGCCGAGCAGGGAGTTCATGTACCCGGCGATGGCGGAGCGGACGTACTCCTCACCCGTGTCCAGGTCGGCGAGCCCGACGAGTTCGCAGTTCTGGACGTTGGTGCGGTTGGTGTAGTCGCTGATGGTGGCCGTGCAGTCGTCGAAGTCGAAGGACGAGTACAGACCGGGGTAGTTGTACTTCGTGTACGACGACCCGCCGGTGCCGGTACCACTCCCCGCCGACATGTGGTTGATGACGGTGTCGACGACGACCTTCACCCCGGCCGCGTGACACGTGTTCACCATGCTCTGGAAAGCGGTGGCGTCACCGAGCCGCCCGGCGATCTTGTAGCTGACGGGTTGGTACGACGTCCACCACTGCGAGCCCTGTATGTGCTCGGCGGGTGGCGAGACCTGGACGTAGCCGTACCCGGCGGGCCCGAGGGTGTTGGTGCACTCCTTGGCGACCGAGGCGAAGTTCCACTCGAACAGGACGGCGGTGACGTCCTTGGTGCCGGGCGGGGAGGCGTAGGCGGTGCCCGTCGGAACGGCGAGCGCGATGGACGCGCCGGCCGCGAGGGCGAGCGCGCCGGAGAGGGTTCTGCTGGCCATGTCGGGGGTCCTTCTCCGTTGAAGGTCCAAGCAAGATCCGTTGCCGATTCTTGCTGCAAGATGACTGAAAACTTTCAGCCGACCAGAAGGTACGAGTCCGCTTGTGGAGCGGTCAAGCCTTGGGACACTTCCTCTTCACGCGCGCGAAATCTCTTCACAGAGAGGGATGTTGAGCCGGGTCCGCCCGCCGTACCCTTACCCGACCGAGGCGGGCCGCGAGTACCGCGGCCGTGGGGGACGAGAGGCGATCATGGCGGCGACGAGCAATTCGGTGCGAAGAGGCACCGTGCTTCCGGTGGATGCGGCGCGGTGGGCGATGTGGACGTTCGTCGTCGTCAACGTGGTGATCGTCGAGGCGTTGTTCGTGAGCGCCGGTTCGGGCAAGAACGGGGTGCTCACGGTCGCGAAGTTCTTCGGGCTGCACGCGGCGCTGCTGATGCTGTTCCAGCTGCTGCTGGTGGCCCGGCTGCCGTGGCTGGACCGGCGGATCGGGATGGACCGGCTCACGGTGTGGCACCGCTGGGTCGGCTTCACCCTGCTGTGGACCGTCCTCACCCACGCCACGCTCGTCGTGCTCGGCTACGCGACCCTCGACGACGCGTCCATGGGGAAGACGTTCGTCGCACTGAGCGGCGTAACGGCCTCCCTGCTGGGCATGCTCGCCGCCGGCATCATCCTCGTCATCGGCGTGATCTCCACCCGGCCCCTGCGGCGGCGGCTGCCGTACGAGGTCTGGCACGGGCTGCATCTGCTGCTGTACGTCGCCCTGGGGCTGGCGTTCGTCCACCAGTTGGAGGAGACGACGACCTTCACGTCCTCCGCGTTCGCCGAGGCCTACTGGTGGATCCTCTGGCTGTTCTCCTTCGGCGCCCTGCTGACCGGGCGGATCGCCGTGCCGCTGTGGCGCAATGCCTACCACCGCTTCGAAGTCACGGCCGTGGTACCGGAGTCGGACAACGTGGTCTCCGTGTACGTCACCGGCCGGCACCTCGACAAACTCCCCGCCCGCGCGGGCCAGTTCTGCATCTGGCGCTTCCCCGGACACAACCACTGGTGGCTGGCCAACCCCTTCTCCCTGTCGGCGGCGCCCGACGGACGGGGGCTGCGCCTCACCGCGAAGGCGGTCGGCAGCACCAGCGCAGGCCTGCGCAACGTCCCGGTCGGCAGCCGCGCCTTCGTCGAGGGGCCGTACGGGGCGTTCACCTCACTGCACCGGAGCCGGCCCGGCGCCCTCCTGATCGCCGGCGGCGTGGGCATCACGCCCGTACGGGCCATGCTCGAGGAGCAGTCGGCCGGTGACATCGTCGTGCTGTACCGCGTCCGCAGCGAGGCCGACGCGGTACTCCTGAACGAGATCCGCCGCCTGATCGCCCTCCGGGGCGGCCGACTGCACCTGCTCACCGGCAGAACCGCCGAGGGCACCCCGCCGTTCGGCCCGGACAGCCTCCAGCGGCTGGTCCCCGACGTCACCGACCGTGACGTGTACGTCTGCGGCCCGCCCGCCATGACGGCGGCCGCGCTGGCCGGCCTGCGAGAGCTGCGGGTCCCCTCGCGACAGGTCCACGCCGAGAAGTTCGGCCTGGCCTGACCGGGAGCAGGCAGGTGCGGCTCGGGCGTGCCTTGGCAGCGGCAGGTGAGTTGGAAGAGGCTGCGGCGGCCGGAACCGAAGCACTCGCGCCGGCGGTCGCGTGACAGAGATCCGCGGAACCGTCCTGGACGTGTACGCCGACGTATACGCGGAGGACAACGCCGCTGATCCCTTCTTCTCGATGCAACGCTTCGAGGAACGATGGGAAGGCCACGTCTCGGCCGGCGGCTGGGGCTGCGTCACCGCCGATGAGCCACCGACAGGAAGGTGGAGGACGAGCGTACCCAGGTGCGTTCCGCTGGTGGCGGGCTCCGCTCCCGGTCCGGCGGTCAGCGGTAGTAGGGCTCGACCGCGGCCCGTACCTCGTCGAGCAGCGCGGGGCCGTCCTGCGGCACGGGCAGTCGGCTGCTGCCCGGCCTGATGTCCAGGAGCTGTTCGTTGGACAGGGCGAACACCACTCGCCGCAGACCTGCCCATTGGATGACGGCCTCGCACATCCCGCACGGCTGGCAGCTGGTGTACATCGTGGTGCCTGCCGCCGTCTGCGCGTCGAGCTCTCCTGCGGCCCACCTCGCCAATTTGAGTTCCGGGTGTGCGGTGACGTCGTTGTCGGTGAGGGTGGTGTTGTACTCCTCGGCCAGGATCGTCCCGTCCGGTCCTGCCAACAGAGATCCGAAGGGCGGGTTGCCGCTCGCGCGTGCCTCGGCCGCGAGCGAGATGGCCTGTCGGAGGAGGGTGTGGTCGTCGGGGGTCATGACTGCTCCGTCGTGGTGCGGGATGGGGTGCCGGGCTCGTAGAAGTGTGCGGCCACGGTGGCGAGGGCCTGCCAGGCCGCCTGCGGGTGACACGTCGCGCGGGGGTCGCCCGGGTAGGTGTCGAGGACGACGGACTTGGCGCCCAGCAGCCGCAGTTGGCCGAGATCGTCCATGATCTGGTCGATGGTGCCCTCACCGGCGAGCCGTCCCGCTCCGTCGACCGGTTCCCTGGTGAGTCGCAGGGCGATGCGGGGAGCCAGGGCGGGCACGGGCAAGTGCTGCTCGGCCGCGTACGTCTCCAGCCTGCCCGCGGCTTCGCGCAGCCACGGCACGGTGGGGCGCAGCGGATGCCATGCGTCTCCGAGTCGTACGGCCCGGCGCAGCCCCGCGTCGCTGTTTCCGCCGACCCACACCGGGATCCGGCGCTCCCCGTAGGACGCGGTGTCCTTCCAGGCGGCCCGGATGTCCCGCAGGTGGTCGTCGGTCAGCTGTCCGCGCTGTGAGAACGGGATGCCGAGGGCGGCGAACTCCTGCCATGCCCAGCCCACTCCCAAGCCGAGGACCAGCCGGCCGCCGCTCAGCTCATTCAGATTGGCCGCCATGCGGGCGGTGAGCAGCGGGTGCCGGTAGGGGGCGATGAGGACCGTCGTGCCGAGCTGGATACGGGTGGTGAGGCCGGCCAGCCAGGACAAGGTGGTGAAGGGCTCGTAGAAGGGTGCCGGATAGCGCTCGGCGACATCCGGCGTGATGGCTATGTGGTCCGAGATCATCAGCAGGTCGAAGCCGAGGCCCTCTACGGTCCGGGCCCAGCTGCGCAGCACTCCGGGGTCAGTGCCCGGGCCGAAATTGGGGACGTTCACTCCGATCTTCACAGGGCCCAACCCTAGGCAGGAGGTATGGGTCGTCAGAAGGGATTCCCGCCTGTTCAGGGGCGGTTCAGCCGTGGATCCGCCGGTAAAATGGGCGGATGACCGAGAGTCTCGACGTGACGGACTGGGCGATCCTGACAGAAGTCCAACGGGACGGCCGGATCCCGTTCACCGAGCTGGCACGGCGGGTGAACCTGAGCGCGTCGGCGACCAAGGAGCGAGTGCGCCGACTCGAGGAGGCCGAGGTGATCACGGGGTACCGCGCGGAGGTGGACCCGGAGCGGACCGGTTACCCAGTGATGGCGGTGGTCCGGCTCAAGTACCCGGGGCCGGGAACCCGGCACGAGCCGCTGCGCCGGCTGCTGGCGGAGCGCCCGGAGATCCTGGAGTGCCTGCGCACCACCGGAGACGACTGCTACATCATGAAGGTGGCGGCCACGTCGACGGCCCACCTGGAGGAGATCGTCGACGAGCTGGCAGAGTTCGGGAGCACCACCACCAACCTCGTCCTCAGCCGGACGCTCCCGTTGCGGGGCCCGGGGGTACCTCGGGGGAACACCGTCAGGTAGACCCGGATGCTTCACTGTGCAACTGACGATCGCTGACCGGTAGTTGCAGACGCAGAACAGTCCGGACGAGTCGCCGACCGCAGCAGGGCCCGCTGCCCCGACAACTGGGCAGCGGGCCCTGAAGGTACGACCTGTACGACCCCAAGCGCCTGCGCGAAGCGGCCTCGCCGGCTTCTCAGACCGTGGTCGTCCACCACACCGTCGTGTCCGCCGGCAGCTTCGCCTCGTCGTCGACCACGGTCAGTTCGCCGCTGGCGACCAGGATCTCGCCGTACGCCTGAATCGTGACCGCCTCGCCGCTCGTGTTCGCCACGCACACGAACTGGCCGCGGCGGAAGGCCAGGACGCCCTGCGGCGCCTTCAGCCACTCGACCGAGTCGCCCGCGCCGAGGCCCGGGTGTTCGCGGCGGGCCGCGAGTGCCGTGCGGTACAGCTCCAGGGTGGAGCCGGGCGTGCCGGTCTGTGCCTCGACGCTCAGGTCGGCCCAGTCCGCCGGCTGCGGAAGCCAGCTGCCGCCCGCGCCGAAGCCGTACGACGAGCCCTCGCGCGTCCATGGGATCGGGACGCGGCAGCCGTCGCGGAAGCCGTCCTGGCCCGCGCCGCGGAAGTACGCGGGGTCCTGGCGGACCTCGTCGGGGAGGTCGACCACGTCCGGGAGGCCCAGCTCCTCGCCCTGGTAGACGTACGCCGAACCCGGGAGCGCCAGCATCAGCAGGCTGGCCGCGCGGGCCCTGCGCAGGCCCAGGGCGCGGTCTCCGGCGAGGCGGATCTGGGTGCCCAGGCCGGGCTCGTTGGCGAAGCGGGTGGCGTGGCGGGTCACGTCGTGGTTCGACAGGACCCAGGTGGCGGGGGCGGCTACCGGGCGCATCGCGTCCAGCGTGCGGTCGATGACCGTCTTCAGCTCCGTCGCGTCCCAATACGTCGCCAGGTACTGGAAGTTGAACGCCTGGTGGAGTTCGTCCGGGCGGACGTAGTTCGCCGTGCGCTCGATGGTCGGGGTCCAGGCCTCGGCCACGAAGATGCGCCCGCCCGTCTCCCGCCCCCGCCCTTCCAAGGAAGGCCCTTCGGGCCCTTTCTGATTTCCCGCGTACTCGTCGAGGATCAGGCGCCATTCGCGGTAGATGGCGTGCACGCCGTCCTGGTCGAAGAACGGCATGACATCGTTGCCCAGGAGCTTGACCTGGTCGTGGGTTCCGAGGTCCGGGAGGCCCTCCGCCTTCACCAGGCCGTGTGCCACGTCGATGCGGAAACCGTCGACGCCCATGTCCAGCCAGAAGCGGAGGACGGAGCGGAACTCGTCGCCCACCGCCGGGTGTTCCCAGTTGAAGTCGGGCTGCTCCGGCGCGAAGAGGTGCAGGTACCAGTCGCCGGGGGTGCCGTCGGGCTCCGTGATCCGCGTCCACGCCGGGCCGCCGAAGACGGACTCCCAGTCGTTGGGCGGGAGTTCGCCGTCCTCGCCCTTGCCCGGGCGGAAGTGGTAGCGGTCCCGGAGGGGTGAGCCGGGGCCCTCCGCCACCGCCCGCTTGAACCACTCGTGCTGGTCGGAGGAGTGGTTGGGGACCAGGTCGACGATGATCCGCAGGTTCAGGTCGTGTGCGTCGCGGATCAGGGCGTCCGCGTCCAGGAGGTTGCCGAACATCGGGTCCACGGCCCGGTAGTCGGCGACGTCGTAGCCGGCGTCGGCCTGCGGGGAGGCGTAGAAGGGGCTGAGCCACACGGCGTCCACGCCCAGGTCGCGCAGGTACGGCAGCCGGGAGCGTACGCCTTCCAGGTCGCCCATGCCGTCGGCGTTGCTGTCGGCGAAGCTGCGGGGGTAGACCTGGTAGATGACCGCGTCGCGCCACCAGTCTCGGTGGGCGGCGACGGCGGGGGCGGCGGAGGTCGGGGCCGGAGCGGCGGAGTGCTGGCTCATAACGTCCTTGATATGTAACGGAGTTTGGGTCATGGGGTGGTTTCTGGCTGCTTTGCGGCTGCGGGCCGGTGGGGGCTTGTCGCGCAGTTCCCCGCGCCCCTGGAACCGGGCCGTTGGACATGGGCGGCCCCCGGTGTCAGCGGGGTCGGATGGACACCGTGGGCCGCCGACCCGTACGGCGGAGCCGTACGGGAGTTGGTGTCAGCCCTTTGTGCCGCCCGCTGTGAGGCCCGCCACCAGGTTTTTCTGGACCAGGTAGAAGAAGGCCGAGACGGGTATCGCGACCAGTACCGCTGTGGCGGCCATCAGGTTGCGCTGGGCGTCGTGTTCGCTCACGAAGCTCTGGAGGCCGACCGCGAAGGTGTACTTCGTGTCCGACAGCATGAACGTCGAGGCGAAGGCGACCTCGCCGAACGCGGTGATGAAGCTGTAGAACGCGGCGACCGCCAGGCCCGGCTTGGCGAGCGGCAGGATCAGTCGCGCGAAGGTGCCGAAGGGGGTCAGCCCGTCGACGCGTCCCGCCTCGTCGATCTCGAAGGGGATCGTGTCGAAGTATCCCTTGAGCAGCCACGCGCAGTACGGCACGGCCGTCGAGCAGTAGACCAGGATCAGGCCGAAGTAGTTGTCGATGAGCTGGAGGTCCGAGAGGATCTGGTACATCGGGACGATCAGTACGGCGATCGGGAACATCTGGGTCACCAGGAGCACCCACATGAACTTGCGGTAGCCGGGGAAGCGCATCCGCGAGACCGCGTACCCCGTGGTCGCCGCGACCAGCACGCCGATGACCGTCGTACCCAGCGAGACGATCAGCGAACTCTTCATCCAGTCGAAGAAGTTGGTGTGCTGGAGGACGAACGAGTAGTTGTCGAACGTCATCTTGTCCCAGATGCGCCCGGGGTGGAGATAGTCGTCCTTGTCCGGGCCGAGGGACAGGAAGAACAGCCAGGCGATCGGGAACAGCGCGATCAGGCTCGCGACGGTCAGGATGCCGTGGGAGGCGAGGGTCGTGGCGAGGCCGCGTCGGCCGCGTCCCCCGGACTGCGGGGGCACAGGTGTCCCGGCCGGGCCCGTCGGCTCCGTCGGCTCGGACTTCTCAACTGTCATGGCACTCATGGGTACGGAAGCTCCTGCCTCAGTTCGCGAGCTGCTGCTCATCGCGGTTCAGCCAGCGGCGGTAGAAGGAGGTGAAGACGACGAGGATGGCCAGCAGCAGCATGCCGTAGGCCGCCGACTGCGCGAAGTCGCGCGGCTGTTGGCCGAAGCCGAGGTAGTAGGCCCAGGTCACGAGGATCTGCGCGTCGGGCGCTGTGGTGCCGAACAGCAGGAAGATCACGGCGAACTGGTTGAACGTCCAGATGATGCCGAGGAGGACGACCGTCGAGCTGACCGAGCGCAGGCCCGGGAGAGTGACGTACCAGAACTTCTGCCAGGCGCTCGCGCCGTCCATGTCCGCGGCCTCGTAGAGGGTGGAGTCGATGGACTGGAGGCCGCCCAGCAGCGAGACCATCATGAACGGCACACCGCACCACGTGTTGACCATGATCGCGGCGAACCGCTGCCAGAAGGTGTCCTCCAGCCACAGCGGTGCCGGCAGATGCACCGCGTCGAGCATCGAGTTGATGATGCCGCCGTCGGCGAGCATGAACCGCCAGCCGAAGACGGTGACGAAGGTGGGCACGGCCCACGGCAGGACCAGGATCAGCCGGTAGAAGGTGCGACCGCGCAGCTTCTGGTTGAGGAGCAGGGCGAGGCCCAGGCCGATGCAGTAGTGCAGGGTCACGCAGAGCGCGGTCCAGACGATCGTCCAGATGAAGTGCGACCAGAAGCGGTCGTACGCCGTGTCGCCCCACAGGATGTCGGCGTAGTTGTCGAGGCCGATGAACTTGTAGGTGGCGTCGATGTGGTTGACGCCGATCGTGCGGGCCGAGTTGAGGCTGTTGGCGTCCGTGAGCGTCAGATAGAGGCCGCGCACGAGCGGGTACAGCACGAGTCCGCCGAGCACGACGACCACGGGGGCGATCATCGCGTACGCGTACCAGTACCGCTGGTAGGCGTGCTTGAGACGATCGAGCCGTCCGGGCCGCTGCCCGGGCTCACCGCGGCGCTTGCCGGTCGCGCGGTCGATGGCGACTGTCATGGTTCGACACCTTCTGGAAGATCAGGGGGCTGCGGCACACACCGGTGGCCGTCGGAACAGGTCGGTTCCGACGGCCACGCGGGGTCACTTGCTGAAGTCCGGGACCAGCTTGGCGATCGCGGTCTCCGCGTTGCTCAGGCCCTTGTCGAGGGACTCCTTGCCGGCCGCGATCTGCGGCAGCTCGGTGTCGAGCGGACCCCACAGCGAGCTGTACTCGGGCAGGGCCGGGCGGGGCTGGGCGGCCGAGAGGACGCTCTGGTAGCCGGCGATGCCCGGGTCGGCCTTCACCTGGGCGGTGTAGGCGTCGTCGCGGGTGGGCAGCGTGGAGTTCTTCAGGGCGATGGTCTCCTGGGACTTCGCCGAGGTCATGAAGTTGAGGAACTTCAGCGCGGCCTTCTGGTGCGCGGAGTCCGAACCGGCGTACACGGAGAGGTTGTGGCCGCCGGTCGGGGCGCCCGCCTTGCCGGTGGAGCCGGCCGGGACGGTGGCGATGCCGAGGTTGGCCTTGTCCTTGAACGCGGTGCCCTTGTAGAAGTTGGTGATCTCCCACGGGCCCTGGACGATCGCGGCGACCTTGCCGTTGACGAACGCGTCCTGGATGTGGGCGTAGGCGTCCGCGGTGGTGTCGGCCTTGTGCAGGCCCTTGCCGTCGAACAGGCCGAGCCAGGTCTCGTAGCCCTTCTTGGCGGCGGCCGAGTTGACGGTGATCTTCTTCGCGGCGGCGTCGACGGTGTCGGTGCCCTCGCCGTAGAGGAAGTTCTGCGCGTAGTAGGCCTGGGTGGAGCCCCAGTAGCCGTCGACGCCCGTCTTGGTCTTGATGGTGGCGGCGGCCGTCTTCAGGTCGGCCCAGGTCTTCGGGGCCTCGGTGATACCGGCCTTCTCGAAGAGCGCCTTGTTGTAGACCAGCGCGAGGGTGTCGGTGACGATCGGCACGCCGTACGTCTTGCCGTCGTACTTGGCCTGCTCGATCAGGCTGGGCTGGAACTTGGCCTCGTCGGCGAGGGCCTCGGTGCCGTCGAGCGGCAGGAAGTAGCCCTTCTTGGCGAAGGCGGGGGTCCAGCCGACCTCGGAGCGCAGCACGTCCGGGGCGCCCGAGGCCGCGGCGGCGGTGTCGAACTTGTTCTGGGCCTGGTCGAAGGGGACGTTGACGTACTTGACCTTGATGTTCTTGTTGGCGGCCTCGAACTCCTTGACCAGGGCCTGGTACGTCGGTGCCTCGTTGGTGGCGTTCGTGGTGTCCCACCAGGTGATGGTGACCGGGCCGTCGGCCTTGTCGCTGCCGCTGTCGTCTCCGCCGCAGGCCGTCGCCGCGAGGGCGATGGACGCCACCAGCGCGGTGGCCGCTATGCCACGCCGCATGAGTTCTCCTTGAGGGTGAAAGCCCGTGTACTGGCGGTAACGGCCCCGTCCGCCGTTTCCACCGATGTGCCGGCCGCTTCGTTGCCGCCGCCGGGCGACGTGAACGTAACAGCCATGTAAGCGCTACGAAAGACCTTGCAGAAAAAAAGTGCAAGAACCGACGACAGTTACCGTGCCGTGACCCGTCCGACACCGCTCCGAGCTCGCCTCGAACCCGTCCCGCACCCGCCCTGACCCCGCCCTGGGCCTGCTCTCTACCGTCGATCAGCGCGATCCGGGACTCTTGTGCAAGACTCTGCAAGCTCTTGCCAACCAGGCCCGACCAGAACACCGAGGGAGCGCGATGACGCAGCAACCCCCAGCGGCAGGCGGCCGTTCCGGCCGTCCGGTGGGTCGTTCGACCGCCCGTGCCCGACGGATGTTCGGTGTGCAAGGAGAGGGGCGGCCGGTACAGTCCAGCCCTGTGACCACACGGCTTGCCGACATCGCCGCCCAGGCGGGGGTGAGCGAAGCGACGGTCAGCCGGGTCCTCAACGGGAAGCCGGGCGTCGCCGCCACCACCCGCCAGTCCGTGCTCGCCGCCCTCGACGTACTGGGGTACGAGCGCCCCGTCCGGCTGCGGCAGCGCAGCGAGGGCCTGGTGGGCCTCATCACCCCGGAGCTGGAGAACCCGATCTTCCCGGCCCTGGCGCAGGTCATCGGCCAGGCCCTGACCCGGCAGGGGTACACCCCGGTCCTGGCCACCCAGACGCCCGGCGGCTCCACGGAGGACGAGCTGACGGAGATGCTCGTCGACCGGGGCGTGGCCGGCATCATCTTCGTCTCCGGACTGCACGCGGACACCTCCGCCGACATGCAGCGCTACGAGCAACTGCGCGCCCAGGGCGTGCCGTTCGTGCTGGTCGACGGCTTCTCCCCCAAGGTGCAGGCGCCGTTCATCTCCCCCGACGACCGCGCGGCGATGAACCTCGCGGTCACGCATCTCGTCTCGCTCGGCCACACCAACATCGGTCTCGCGCTCGGCCCGAAGCGTTTCGTGCCGGTGCAGCGCAAGATCGAGGGCTTCGTCCGCACGATGCAGGATCTGCTGGGCCTGACGGCTCAGGACGTCGAGACGCGCCTCGTCCAGCACTCGCTGTACACGCTTGAGGGCGGCCAGGCGGCGACCACGGCGCTCATCGACCGTGACTGTACGGCGGTGGTGTGCGCGAGCGACATGATGGCGCTGGGCGCGATACGGGCGGCCCGGCAGCGCGGTCTGGAGGTCCCTCGGGACATCTCGGTCGTGGGCTTCGACGACTCCCCCCTGATCGCCTTCACCGACCCGCCCCTCACCACCGTACGCAAGCCGGTCCCGGCGATGGGCCAGGCCGCCGTACGCACGCTCCTGGAGGAGATCGGCGGTACGCCCGCCCCGCACAGCGAGTTCGTCTTCATGCCTGAGCTGGTGGTTCGGGGTTCGACGGCCTCGGCCCCCGGGGAACGTACTCGTTCCTAGGTAGGAGTTCGGGGCGCCTCCCCTGCCGTAGAACGTGCGGGTCGTACAGGACCAGGGGATGATCTGGGAGGGGGCCGTATCTGGCAGACTCTGTGTCCATGGGTGAGACGACCGTGACGACGAAGGAAGGCCACGACATGGCCGCTCCGCACTCTGTCGCGGGCCAGGCCGGCCGACCGGACCCGGCAGACGCGACGGATGCCGAGGTGAACGGCCGCGCGGGCAATGCCTTCCTGCGCAGGCTCCGCGCTCCGCGCCGGCCGCGGCTGTGGTTCGAGATCCTGCTGATCGCGGTCAGTTACTGGACGTACTCACTCATCCGCAACGCGGTACCGGAGCAGAAGGCCGAGGCGCTGCGCAACGCGGACTGGATCTGGAAGACCGAGCACAGCCTGGGCATCGCCTTCGAGGAATCGGTCAACCACGCGATCAACTCGGTGACTTGGCTGATCGTGGGCATGAACTACTACTACGCGACACTGCACTTCGTCGTCACTCTCGGTGTTCTCGTGTGGCTGTACCGCAGTCATCCGGGCCGGTACGCGGCGACACGTCTGACTCTCTTCGCCACCACGGTCGTCGCACTGGTCGGTTACTACCTGTATCCGCTGGCCCCGCCCCGGCTGATGAACGGCGGCGACTTCATCGACACGGTGATGATCCACCACACCTGGGGTTCGATGGCCTCCGGCGACCTCAAGCACATGTCGAACCAGTACGCGGCGATGCCGTCGATGCACATCGGCTGGTCCACGTGGGCCGGTCTGACGATCTTCGCCCTGGCGAGCGTGCCATGGGTGCGCGTCCTCGGTCTGCTCTATCCGATGGCGACCCTGCTGGTGATCGTCGCCACCGCCAACCACTTCTGGCTGGACGCGGTGGGCGGCCTCATGTGCCTGAGCTTCGGCTTCCTGGTGGCCCGCCTCTGGTACGGCAAGCTCCCGTACGCCCTCCCGAAGCTGGTCCCGGTGCAGGGGCAGGGCGGGCCGCTGCTCCCGGTCAAGCCATAGCCGGCTGACCGGGGCCGCTCCTACGCGGGCGCCGCCCCGTAGAACAGGGTGTCCACGACACCGCGCGCCCGTCGGGTGGTCCTCCGGTACGCGTCGATCATGTCGCCGACATGTCCCGGCCCGTACCCCAGATACCGCCCGACCGCGCCCAGTTCACGCCCGTCGGAGGGGAAGGTGTCCCCGGCCCGTCCGCGCACCAGCATCACGGCGTTGCGCACCCGGGTCGCCAGGACCCACGCCTCGTCCAGTATCGCGGCGTCCTCGCCGGAGATGAGGTCGGCGGCGCAGGCCGCGGCGAGGGCTTCGCGGGTACGGGTGGTCCGGAGCCCGGGTTCGGCCCAGCCGTGCTGGAGTTGCAGCAGCTGGACGGTCCACTCCACGTCCGAGAGGCCGCCCCGGCCGAGCTTGGTGTGCAGGGTGGGATCGGCGCCGCGGGGCATCCGCTCCGACTCCATCCGTGCCTTCAGCCGCCGGATCTCGCGCACCGCGTCGTCGCCGAGGCCCTCCGCCGGGTAGCGCAGCGGGTCGATCAGCTCGATGAAACGGCGCCCCAACTCCAGGTCCCCGGCGACGACTTCGGCCCGCAGCAGCGCCTGCGACTCCCAGACGAGGGACCAACGCCGGTAGTAGGCCTCGTACGAGGTCAGGGTGCGCACGGTCGGCCCGGACTTGCCCTCGGGGCGCAGATCCGCGTCGATGAGCAACGGCGGGTCGGAGCTGGGCACTTGGAGCAGTCGCCGCATCTCGGAGACCACGGCGTTGGCGGCCTTGGCGGCCTCCTCCTCGCCGACGCCCTCCCGGGCCTCGTGCACGAAGAGCACATCGGCGTCGGAGCCGTAGCCGAGTTCGTGCCCGCCGAAGCGGCCCATGCCGATCACCGCGAACCGGGTGGGCAGGGTGTCGCCCCACCCGTCTCGCACGACAGCCCTCAGGGTCCCGGCGATGGTCGCGGCCGTGATGTCGGAGAGTGCGCTGCCGACGAGGTCCACGAGGGCGCCCTGGTCGGCCTGGGCGGGCGACTGCTCTGTGCCGTAGGAGCCGACGATGTCGGCGGCGGCCGTACGGAACAGTTCGCGTCGGCGGACACCGCGGGCGGCGTACACGCCCTGTTCGCCGGTTTCGGAGCGTCCGACGGCGGCCAGTATCTCCTGCTCCAGGTGGTCGCGTTCGCGGGGCTCCAGCTGGCCTCCGCCGTCGCCGTCACCGAGGAGCGCGACGGCCTCCGGGGCCCGCATGAGCAGGTCGGGGGCGAGCCGCCCGGCGGACAAAACCCGAGCCAGGTTCTCGGCGGCGGCGCCCTCGTCCCTCAACAGCCGCAGATACCAAGGGGTTCGGCCGAGCGCGTCGGACACCTTCCGGAAGTTGAGCAGCCCGGCGTCCGGATCGGCGGAGTCGGCGAACCACCCCAACAGGACGGGCAGCAACGTACGTTGGATGGCGGCCTTCCGGCTCACCCCACTCGCCAGCGCCTCCAGGTGCCGCAGGGCGGCGGCCGGATCGGCGTACCCGAGCGCGACCAGCCGCTCCCGGGCCGCACCGGTGCTCAACCTGCTCTCGCCGGGGGCGAGTTGGGCGACGGCGTCGAGCAGCGGCCGGTAGAAGAGCTTCTCGTGCAGCCGCCGTACGCCGGACGCGTGCCGCTTCCACTCACGGTTCAGCTCGGCGACGGGGTCGGTACGCAGCCCCAACGAGCGCCCGATGCGCCGCAGATCGGCCTCGTCCTCGGGAACGAGATGGGTGCGCCGCAGCCGGAACAGCTGGATCCGGTGCTCCATGGACCGCAGGAACCGATAGGCGTCGTCGAGCTGTACGGCATCGGCGCGCCCGACGTACCCACCGGCGGCGAGCGCGTCGAGCGCGTCGAGGGTGGTCCCGCTCCGCAGGGAGGTGTCGGCCCGCCCGTGCACCAACTGAAGCAGCTGCACGGCGAATTCGACGTCACGCAACCCACCGGGCCCGAGTTTGAGCTCCCGCTCGACCTCGGCGATGGGAATGTTCTCGACGACCCGACGGCGCATCTTCTGCACGTCGTTGACGAAGTTCTCGCGCTCGGCGGCGTGCCAGACGAGGGGGGCGAGCGCGGCGACGTACTGCTCCCCCAGCTCGGGGTCGCCGGCGACCGGCCGGGCCTTGAGCAGCGCCTGGAACTCCCAGGTCTTGGCCCAGCGCTGGTAGTAGGCGAGATGACTGCTGAGCGTCCGCACGAGGGGTCCGTTGCGCCCCTCGGGCCGCAGATTGGCGTCGACGGGCCAGATACTGCCCTCGATGGTGGTCTCGGAGCAGATGCGCATGAGGTGGGAGGCGAGGCGTGTGGCGGCGCGCATGGCTTTCTGCTCATCGGCCCCGTCGACGGCTTCCCCGACAAAAATGACATCGACGTCGGAGACGTAGTTCAGCTCGTGGCCGCCGCACTTGCCCATGGCGATCACGGCGAGCCGGCAGATCGAGGCGTCCTCGGGCGCGGCGGTCCGGGCGATGGCGAGGGCGGCGCGGAGGGTGGCGGTGGCGAGGTCGGCGAGTTCGGCGGCGGTCTGGGCGATGTCGGTGGTGCCGCACACGTCGCGGGCGGCGATGGACAGCAGGCAGCGCCGGTAGGCGACGCGCAGCGAGATGGGGTCGGTGGCCTCGGCGAGCCCCCGCTCGAACTCCTCCACCCCGGGGTGAAGATCCCGGGGCTCGTACATGACGAGGGCGTGCCAGTCGCGTGGATGCCGGATGAGGTGATCCCCGAGGGCGGCGGAGGCACCGAGCACCCCTAGCAGCCGGTCGCGCAGCGGCTTGGCCGCTATCACCGTGTCCAGCAGCTCGTGCTGAGCGGTCCGGCCTTCCTGCGCCTCGACGAGCCGGACGAGCCCGAGCAGCGCGAGGTCGGGGTCGGCGGTCGCTCCGAGCGCGTCGAGCAGCACGGGGTCGTCCCGCAGAGAGGCCAGCCCGGCACTTTCGAGCAGCCGCTCGGCCCCGGAAGGATCGGTGAAACCGTGCCGCAGCAGCCGCGTGAAGGTACTGCTCCTGCGCCCCGGCGCCATCATCCTGGGCCTCCCCATCGGATCTAGGTCGTGCGGCCTTGAGCGTAACCGGAGAGGGTGGGGGAAGCACCGGGGCGGGGTACGGGGTTTCAGGCCCGGCGGCCACCGGGGCGGGCCCCGACTGACGCTCGGGCTCCCGGCCCAGGCCCAGGCCCAGGCCCAGGCTCCGGCTCCGGCCCCAGGCTCCGGGCTCCGGGTCCCGGCCGACACTCGGGCCCCGGGTTCTCCGGCTCCCGACCGACACTCGGGCCCCGGGTTCTCCGGCTCCCGACCGACGCGCCGATTCCCTTCGGCCACGCGTGAGCGGCGCGGCGCCACTCACCGGCCCCGCGCGGTCGGCGGCGCCGGGCAGGCCGCCGAGGTCCACCCGAGGAGGGACGGGCTCGCCGCGCCGCCGCCCCGGCCACCGGACCCCAAGCTCCGGCTCCCGGCATATGCGCCGCACCGCTTCCCGGCGGCCGCCTCGGTGGCGTGGCCCGGCGCACCGGCCCGGCGCAATCGACGACGCCGACCAGACCGCCGAGGTCCACCCGAGGAGGGACGGGCTCGCCGCGCCGCCGCCCCGGCCACCGAACCCCAAGCTCCGGCCACCGGCAGACCCACCGCACCGCTTCCCGGCAGCCACCCCGGCGGCGCGGCCCCGCCCACCGGCCCGGCGCAATCGACGACGCCGAGGTCCGCCCGAGGCAGGACGGGCTCGCCGCGCCACCGACCGGCAGGGCTGCCGGTGTCAGTCGGCGACGACGACCGTGGCCGACCGGAGGAAGTCGGGCCACATCGCCGACCAGGCCGCCGGAGCCCCATGCTCCGGGTCCCGGCCGACGCGCCAGCCGTCGTGGGCGGCGTGCCACCCACCGGTCCGGCGCGGTCGCCGGCGCCCGGACCGCCCCGGGGCGGACGCCCCGCGCCCCCCCTGTGCCCCACAGGACGTGGCCGACCGGCAGAGGGCGGCCCGCGCCATCGGGCCCGGCCCTCGACTCGGTCGACGGCGCCGAACAGGCCGGCGATGTCCGCCCGCGGAGCGACAGCCCGCCGAGTCACCGAGCCACGATCAGCGTGGCCGGTCGGGTGAGGTCGGTTGTGATCGTGTCGCCCGGGGCGTGGCCCTGGGGTGCGGTGCCGTCGGGGGGTGGCAGGACGGCTGCGGTGAGGGGCTGGACGGCGACGGGGACGAGGACTCGGCGTACCGTGCCGGGCGGGCCGTCGGTCCGCAGGGATGCGTACTGGACGTCCAGGCACTGTTCTCGGAGTGCCTCGGCCGCGTCCCGTACCGGTGTCCCGGGCTCGACCGTCGGGAGGACTACCCGGTGACTGGATCGGCGATCGAGGCCCTCGCAGGCCGGGGGGTCCGGTCGCGCGGGCCCCGTGGTCTCGCGCGACGCGGACAGCGTGAGGCGGACGAGGTCGTCGGCATCCGTTCCCGTGACGTCGATCCGGATGACCCCCCGGCGCAGCTGCTCCACCGGGTGCCCGTCGAGGTCGGCCCGCACCTGGTCCGCCGTATCCACCAGGAACCCCGACTCGACCGAGGGGTCCTCCGGGGGCCACGGCCGGGATGCCCACCCCCGGGAGGCTCGCTCCGGGGCGGGCCAGTGGCGGAGCACCACCAGCAGTTGGTCGTCGGGGCGGGTGAAGGGGTGGGCGCGTCCCTCGGCCGAGGTGAACGCCCCGGCCGACCGGACGGCGGCACGCGACTCCCCGTCGATCCGGACCCCGCCCCGGGACCCGAGTGTGAACCTCACGTCGGAGAACTCCGTGCTGTCGCTCGCTGCCTCGGCGGTGGCGGGCGCGCCCTCGCACCCGGTGGTGAGGAGCGCGGCGACAAGGGCGGCTGCGCCGGCGAGACAGGACGAGTGGGATACGTAGGAACAGTGGACGCGCATGGTATGCCTCCGTCGGGCCGACGCGGGCGGCCGACTCGACCGCCTGCCTCGACACTGCGCGCGCCAACGCCCGCAGCCCATTCGTCATTTGGCGAATCTCCGGCATTCCCGGCGTCACGGAGACCCGCGGGCGTACATTCGGAACCACGCGAGAACCGGCCCCGGGAGGCCGTCATGACAGCAGCAGCCGGTACGACGGCCCAGGCCCACCTGCGACGCATGGCGGACGTCCTCGCCGAGGCACGGGAGGACACGTCGGACGACGTACCGCCGAGGTGCCTGCTGACCGGTCTACAAAGCCTCGTACCCTGCGACGCCGTCAGCTTCTCGGAGCTGGACATCCCGACCCGGCGCCACATCAACGCGCAGGAGACGGTGGTCGAGGACGAGAACTGCGAGATGGAGCCGTACTGGCGCTGGCGCCACCAGCACCTCCAGTGCCAGCGGGTCACCTCGCAGCCCCGCAGCAGCCCCGAGATCACCCAGCTGACGGACTTCATGCCGGTCCGCCGGCTGACGAACCTGGCGATCTACACCGAGTTCCTCCGACCGACCAAGTGCATCGCGGCCATCGCCCTGCCCACCGCCCCGGGCCGCACCCGCGTCTACCAGCTCCTGCGTGACGACCCGAAGCCGTTCACCGACGCCGAGATGACCACCCTCTACCTGCTGGCACCCCACCTGTACACGATCTACCGCGAAGCGGCCCTCAGACGCCGTCAGCCCGTACGCCTGACCGAACGCGAACTCGACGTCCTGCGCTGTGTGGCCCTGGGCATGACCACCCCGCAGATAGCCGAGCAGCTGACGGTCTCCCCGAGCACGGTCCGCAAGCACCTGGAGAACGCGTTCGGCCGCCTGGGCGTCTCCAGCCGCGCGGCGGCGGTGGCACGGGTGTTCCCTGAACCGGAGGCTCTCTGACGAGCCCCATGACGCCATGACTCCGGCGAAGGGATCCCATGGAACCGCAGGCCGAGCTGGACCCCCGCTACAGCGAGGAGACCGCCACCGCTCCCCCGTGGCCCGAGACAGAAGCACGGCTCAGCGCCGCGGAACTCTTCTGGATCTCGACGGTACGACCCGACGGCCGCCCCCACGTCACCCCGCTGCCCGCGATCTGGTCGCACGGCGCCCTGCACTTCTGCACGGGCCCCGAGGAGCGCAAGGCCCGCAACCTCGCCCAGAACCCGCAGGTCGTGCTGACGACGGGCACCAACACCTGGAACAAGGGCTACGACCTGGTGGTCGAGGGCGAGGCGGTACGGGTGTCGGACGACGACCGTCTGCGCGAGCTGGCCGCCGCCTGGGAGGCCAAGTACGGCAGTTTCTGGCACTTCGACGTGCGGGACGGTCACTTCCAGCACGGCTCCGGACACGCTGTGGTCTTTTCGGTGGCGCCCCGCACGGTTTTCGGCTTCGGTAAGGGGGAGCCGTTCAGCCAGACGCGCTGGCGGTTCGACTGAGGCGCCCGTCAAGGACGACGTGAAGCTATCTGGAGGACCAGCGATGCAGTACACGCTCGAAGTCATCCCGCTGCCCGTGAGCGACATCGACCGGGCCCGCGACTTCTACCGCGACAAGGCCGGCTTCCATGTCGACATCGACCAGGAGGTCATGCCGGGAATGCGCATCGTCCAGCTCACGCCACCGGGCTCGGGCTGTTCGATCGCCCTCGGCGACACCATCTGGGACACGATGGACGGCCCCACCCCGGCCCCCGGCTCGTACCAGGGCCTCCAACTCTGCGTCCCCGACATCAAGGCGGCCCACGCCGAACTGACGGAACGCGGCCTGGAGATCTCGGACCCGATGCAGTACTCCCCGGACGACGGCGCCACGTTCATGTACTTCAAGGACCCGGACGGCAACGGCTGGGCGATCCAGGAGTACCGCGTGCGGGCACAGAAGCCCCTGCACGAGCTGCTCGGCGAACTGGCGGCGCGCCCCTAAAGGGGGCGCAGCCCCCCTTTAGGGGCGCGGGGAACTGCGCGACAAGCCCCCACCGGCCGCAACAGGGGAAAGCGGCCGGTGGACCCCAAAACAGCCCCTAAAGAACCGGCAGATTCTTGCGCAGCTCGAACGCGGTCACCTCGGACCGGTACTCCTCCCACTCCTGCCGCTTGTTCCGCAGGAAGAAGTCGAACACGTGCTCGCCGAGCGTCTCGGCGACCAGTTCGCTGCGCTCCATCAGCGTGAGCGCCTCGCCCAGGTTCTGGGGCAGCGGCTCGATGCCCATCGCGCGGCGCTCCGCGTCCGAGAGGGCCCATACGTCGTCGTCGGCGCCCGGGGGCAGCTCGTAGCCCTCCTCGATGCCCTTGAGGCCGGCGGCCAGCAGGACGGCGTACGCCAGGTACGGGTTCGCGCCCGAGTCCAGGGAGCGGACCTCCACGCGCGCGGAGCCCGTCTTGCCGGGCTTGTACATCGGGACGCGGACCAGGGCCGAGCGGTTGTTGTGGCCCCAGCAGATGTACGAGGGGGCCTCGCCGCCGGCGCCCGCCGTGCGCTCCGAGCCGCCCCAGATGCGCTTGTACGAGTTGACCCACTGGTTGGTGATCGCGGCGATCTCCGCCGAGTGCTTCAGCAGGCCCGCGATGAAGGAGCGGCCGACCTTGGAGAGCTGGTACTCCGAGCCCGACTCGTAGAACGCGTTGCGGTCGCCCTCGAAGAGCGAGAGGTGCGTGTGCATGCCGCTGCCGGGGAACTCGGAGAACGGCTTCGGCATGAACGTCGCGTTCACGCCCTGCTCCAGCGCCACCTGCTTCATGACCAGGCGGAACGTCATGATGTTGTCCGCCGTGGAGAGCGCGTCGGCGTAGCGGAGATCGATCTCCTGCTGGCCGGGGGCGCCCTCGTGGTGGGAGAACTCGACCGAGATGCCCATCGACTCCAGCATCGTGATCGCCTGGCGGCGGAAGTCCTGGCCCACGTGGGTCGGGGTGTGGTCGAAGTAGCCGGAGTTGTCGGCCGGGGTCGGGCGCGTGCCGTCGAGCGGCTTGTCCTTCAGGAGGAAGAACTCGATCTCCGGGTGGGTGTAGAAGGTGAAACCCAGGTCGGAGCCGCGGGTGAGGGCGCGCTTGAGGACATAGCGCGGGTCCGCGAAGGACGGGGAGCCGTCCGGCATGAGGATGTCGCAGAACATCCGGGCCGTACCGGGGGCCTCCGCGCGCCACGGGAGGATCTGGAACGTCGACGGGTCCGGCTTGGCGATCATGTCGGACTCGTACACGCGGGCGAAGCCCTCGATCGCGGAGCCGTCGAAACCGATGCCCTCGTCGAAGGCCTGCTCCAGCTCGGCCGGGGCCACGGCCACGGACTTGAGGAAGCCCAGCACGTCCGTGAACCACAGCCGGACGAACCGGATGTCACGCTCCTCCAACGTCCGGAGCACGAACTCCTGCTGCTTGTCCATCTTCCGCTTCCCCATCCTTGCTGGTCAGGCCGCCTGTCTCCCGCACCACGGAAGGCGGTCGGGCACCTGAGCATCCCACCACAACAGCATTTCATGCGCATTGCGCACCTTGATCGTCCAGCCGACCTCGGAGTGAACGCCTCGCGTACGGCGGGTGGACCGCTCTGGAGCCCATCTTGCCTGTTCGCGGCGATATCCGTAATGGGCGACCACCGACCGGAACCGTTGCGGGCCATCGGGACCGGCGATCGGCCGCCACGGATTACGATCAGGGGACCGACCGTCCCTTTCCCCGTCCCTTTCCCCAGAAGGATCGATCCCATGGGTTCCGCCAAGAAGAGCGCCAAAGACAGCGGCAGCGGCAGCGCGGCGCGCAAGGCGCGCATAGAGGAGATGCGGCGCGCCGAGCGCTCGCGCGAGCGCCGGAACCGGATCCTCACGATCGGCGTGAGCGTCGTCATAGTGGCCGGCCTCGTGGTCGGTGCGACGGTTCTCGTGCGGTCGCAGTCCGACGACGACAGCAGCACCGCCGCGAGCGACTCCAAGGGCACGGGCAAGTTCGTCACCGGCGCGGACGGCGTCAAGACCTGGGACACGAAGCTCACCCAGAACCACGTCACCAAGACCGTGAACTACCCGATGGAGCCCCCGGTCGGCGGTGACCACAACCAGGTCTGGATGAACTGCAACGGCGACGTATACACCAAGGCGATCAACAACATGAACGCCGTGCACTCACTGGAACACGGCGCCGTGTGGGTGACGTACAACAGCAAGGCGTCGAAGACCGACATCGACGCGCTCGCGGCCAAGGTGAAGAAGACGCCGTACACGCTGATGAGCCCGGACGACAAGCAGGCGGACCCGATCATGCTCTCCGCGTGGGGCAAGCAGCGCACGGTGACCAGCGCCACCGACCCGAACGTGGACAAGTTCTTCTCGGAGTTCGTCCAGGGCGACCAGACCCCCGAGCCGGGTGCCGCCTGCACGAACGGGCTGTCGCAGTGAATCGCGCGCCCTGGATCGCCGCTGCCGCCGTGACGGCGCTCGTCGCGGCCGGCGCGATCACCTACGCGGTCGCCGACGGCGACGACTCCGGGATGACGGCGCCCGCCGCCGACTCCGCGGACGCCGGGTTCGCCCGAGACATGGCCGTCCACCACCAGCAGGCCGTCGAGATGTCGTACATCGTGCGCGACCGGACGGACAACGAGGAGATCCGGCGGCTCGCGTACGACATCTCGCAGACGCAGGCCAACCAGCGCGGCATGCTGCTGGGCTGGCTCGACCTGTGGGAGCTGCCGAAGGTGTCCTCGGACGCGCCGATGTCCTGGATGGACATGGCGGGCATGGCCGACGGCAAGGACGGCGCGCTGATGCCGGGCATGGCGACCAACAGCGACCTGACGAAGCTGGGCAAGCTCAGCGGCAAGCAGGCCGAGGTCTTCTACCTCCAGCTGATGACCGAGCACCACCAGGGCGGGGTCCACATGGCCGAGGGGTGTGTGGAGCGATGCGAGGTGGGGGTCGAGAAGCGGCTCGCGCAGGGCATGGTCAACGCGCAGGAGTCGGAGATCTCCCTGATGGCGGGGATGTTGAAGGAGCGCGGCGCCAAGGCCCTCTCCTAGGAGCCCGGTTCAGCAGTTCCTGGGAGCCGGTTCAGCGGGACTGTTGGGGCGTACGGCCCCAAATCGCTTGCGTATACGGTTCCTTGGGGGCTTCTTGGCCCAGCCATTCCCCCCGGATTCCCCTGGCATGAACGGTTCATCGCGAGAGTGGCCAGCGGCGAGTGATCACTCGTCTTGCTCGCGTTGAACCGCATCAGGGGGTTCCATGAGATCCAATCGCGCCATCAAGCGCGCCGGGGTGAGCCTGGCAGCGACACTGCCTCTGCTCGCCGGCGCGCTGGCGCTCGGCATACCCGCGGCCCATGCCGCGGACGCCCCGGGCCGGGACACGCTGGCCGGCACCAGGCCCGCGTGGGCCACCGCCAAGGCCGACAAGGGAGCCACGTCCGACAGCTCCAAGGTCTCCGCCCGGGTCTACCTCGCCGGCCGGGACGCCACCGGCCTGGCCGCGTACGCGAAGGCCGTCTCCGACCCGACGTCCGCCGTGTACGGCAAGTACCTCACCGCCGCCCAGGTCCAGCAGCGCTTCGGGGCCTCCCCGGCCCAGGTCGCCGCGGTCAAGGCGTGGCTGACGTCGGCGGGCCTCAAGGTCACCGGCGTCACGGCGCACTACGTCACGGTGACCGGTGACGTGGCCGCCGCCGAGAAGGCCTTCGGCACGCAGCTGCACAACTACGCCAAGGGCAAGCGGACCTATCGGGCTCCCGCAAAGACGGCGTCCGCGCCGGAGAGCCTGAACGGTGCCGTCCTGACCGTCACGGGTCTGGACAACGCCCCGCACACGGCGACCCACGACGACACGCTGCCGGCGCCGGAGACGGTGTTCCGCAACTCCGGGCCGTTCTCGACGTACTACGGCTCGAACACCGCCACCACGCTGCCGACGGCGTACGGCAAGCAGATCCCGTACGCCGTCCAGGGCTACACGGGCAAGCAGCTGCGGGCCGCGTACGGCGCGGGCAGCTGGACCGGCAAGAAGGTGCGCGTCGCCATCACCGACGCCTACGCCTCGCCGTACATCGCCGGCGACGCCGCCACCTACGCGGCCAAGCACGGCGACGCCGCCTACCGGAGCGGCCAGCTCAAGCAGGTTCTGCCGACGGACTACCGGTACACCGAGGAGTGCTCCGCGGCCGGCTGGTACGGCGAGGAGACCCTCGACGTCGAGGCCGTGCACGCGGTCGCGCCGGCGGCGGACATCACCTACGTCGGCTCGGCGTCCTGCACCGACGACGACCTGCTGGACTCGCTCGGCACGATCGTCGACAAGCACCTCGCCGACATCGTCTCCAACTCGTGGGGCGACATCGAGGCCAACCAGACGCCGGACCTGGCCGCCGCCTACGACCAGGTGTTCAAGCTGGGCGCGGTCGAGGGCATCGGCTTCTACTTCTCCTCCGGCGACAACGGCGACGAGGTCGTCAACACCGGTACGAAGCAGGTCGACACCCCGGCCAACTCGGCGTGGGTGACGGCGGTCGGCGGTACCTCGCTGGCGGTCGGCAAGGGTGACGCGTACCAGTGGGAGACCGGCTGGGGCACCGAGAAGGCCACCCTGTCGGCCGACGGCAAGAGCTGGACGGACTTCCCGGGCGCCTTCACCTCGGGCGCGGGCGGCGGCACCAGCGCGACGGTCGCGGAGCCCTTCTACCAGAAGGGCATCGTCCCGAACTCGCTGGCCAAGGCCAACAGCGAGAAGGGCAACCGGGTCGTCCCGGACATCGCGGCGATCGCCGACCCGAACACCGGTTTCAAGGTCGGCCAGACCCAGACCCTGCCGGAGGGCGGCGTCGCGTACAGCGAGTACCGCATCGGCGGTACGTCCCTTGCGGCACCGGTGATCGCGGCCGTACAGGCCCTCGCGCAGGAGGCCCGCGGCGGCGCGCCGATCGGCTTCGCCAACCCGGCGATCTACGCGAGGTACGCCTCCCACGCGGGGCTCTACCACGACGTGACCGACAACCCCACGGGGTACGGGCTCGCCGTGGCACGCCTGGACTTCACCAACGGGTACGACGCCACGGACGGGATCCTCACCTCTGTCCGCAGCCTCGGCAAGGACAGCTCGCTGAAGGCCGTACGCGGCTACGACGACGTGACCGGCGTGGGTACGCCCGCGAAGGGTTACGTGGAGTCGTACCGCCGCTGAGGCGCTTTTCCAGCGGTTCCAGGTGGTGACGGGTGGCGGCGGGAGAGACGTGGGGTGACCCACATCCCTCCCGCCGCCACCCCATCGCGTCGCATTGACGATTACACTTGGCGGCGTGCCTCAACTACGCCTCGCCCTGAACCAGATCGACTCGCGCGTCGGCGACATCGCCGGGAACGCGGAATCGATCCTCCGCTGGACCCGGCACTCCGCCGAGCAGGGAGCGCATCTCGTGGCGTTCCCGGAGATGGTGCTGACCGGGTACCCCGTCGAGGACCTCGCCCTGCGCTCCTCCTTCGTGGAGGCGTCCCGCGCGGCCCTGCGCTCGCTGGCCACGCGCCTGTCGGAGGAGGGCTTCGGCCACCTCCCGGTGGTCGTCGGCTACCTCGACCGCTCGGAGACCGACCTCCCGAAGTTCGGCCGCCCGGCGGGCTCCCCGCGCAACGCGGGCGCGGTACTGCACGGCGGCGAGGTGATCCTCACCTACGCCAAGCACCACCTCCCCAACTACGGCGTCTTCGACGAGTTCCGCTACTTCGTGCAGGGCGACACGATGCCGGTGCTGCGGGTACACGGTGTGGACGTGGCCCTGGCCATCTGCGAAGACCTGTGGCAGGACGGCGGCCGGGTCCCGGCGGCACGCTCGGCGAAGGCGGGCCTGCTGCTCTCGATCAACGCCTCCCCCTTCGAGCGCGACAAGGACGACACGCGCCTGGAGCTGGTCCGCAAGCGGGCCCAGGAGGCGGGCTGCACGACCGCCTACCTGGCGATGGTCGGCGGCCAGGACGAACTGGTCTTCGACGGCGACTCGATCGTGGTGGACGGGAACGGCGAGGTGATCGCGCGGGCCCCCCAGTTCACGGAGGGCTGCGTGGTCCTGGACCTGGACCTGCCGGCAGCGCTGCCGGACCCGCCGGCGGGCGTGGTGGACGACGGCCTGCGCATCGACCGGGTGGTGCTGTCGGAGGAGCCGGTACCGGCGTACGAGGCCGACCGGACGGGCGCGTACGCGGAACGCCTGGACGACGCCGAGGAGATGTACTCGGCGCTGGTGGTGGGCCTGCGGGCGTACGTGACGAAGAACGGCTTCAGGTCGGTGTTGATCGGCCTCTCGGGCGGCATCGACTCCGCCCTGGTCGCAGCCCTGGCGTGCGACGCGGTGGGCGCGGAGAACGTGTACGGCGTGGCGATGCCGTCCAAGTACTCCTCGGACCACTCGATCGGCGACGCGGAGGAACTGGCTCGTCGGACGGGCCTGAACTTCCGTACGGTGCCGATCGCGCCGATGTTCGACGCGTACATGGGTTCCCTGGGCCTGACGGGCCTGGCGGAGGAGAACCTCCAGTCCCGCCTGCGCGGCACGATGCTGATGGCGATCTCCAACCAGGAGGGCCACATCGTGCTGGCCCCCGGCAACAAGTCGGAACTGGCGGTGGGTTACTCCACTCTGTACGGCGACTCGGTGGGCGCGTACGGCCCGATCAAGGACGTGTACAAGACGTCGATCTTCCGGCTGGCGGAGTGGCGGAATCGGGCGGCGGAGGAGCGGGGTCAGACCCCGCCGATCCCGGAGAACTCGATCACGAAGCCGCCGAGTGCGGAGTTGCGTCCGGGGCAGATCGACACGGATTCACTGCCCGACTATCCGGTGCTGGACGCGATCCTGGAGCTTTATGTGGACCGGGACACGGGTGCCGATGCGATCGTCGCGGCCGGGTTCGACGCGGAGCTGGTGACCCGGGTGCTGCGGATGGTGGACACGGCGGAGTACAAGCGGCGGCAGTATCCGCCGGGGACGAAGATCTCGGCTAAGGGGTTCGGGAAGGACCGGCGGTTGCCTATTACCAATGGGTGGCGGGAGTCGGTGTAAAGGCCGGACACGGAACGGAAAGGACGTACCGATATGCCACAGGGCTACGAGGTGGCCTCGGTGTGGGAGCGCATCGTCAGCTGGCTCCAGGGACACGCTCCGGCAAGTGCGGAGGCACTACGCCCGGGGGCCTCGGACGAGGAGATCGCGGGCCTGAACGAGAACCTGGGATTCGAGATCCCCACCGTTCTCGAGACCTGGCTCCGCATGAACAACGGAAGTACCGCGAAGGATTCCGCGAAGCCCATTCCTGGTGGTGGGATCTCCCTCCTCCCGCACCGTGATTCGGTCATCTTCCCTGGCGGTATGAGATTCCTCGGCTGCAAGGAAATGGCCGGCCGGCACGCGGAGTATCTGCACATCGCCCAGGACATCGGGGACGACGAGTACTGGCAGTCGCCGTGGATCCCGATCATGGAGAAGAGCGACGGGCCCTACGGAGTCATTCTGGACGCGCAGAACCCTCCTGGCCCGCCGCCCCTTCTGACGTTCAGCGAAGGCGACTTCCCGAGCTTCTTCCTGCCCTCTCTCGATGATTATCTCCGGCCTCTTTCCAACCTGCTGGAGACCGGTTCGGCGCCCGGCTCCGTCATGGAGCACGAGCGCTTCACCGTTACCGACGGAAGGCTCCGCTGGACGAGCTGACCGGCTCAGTCCGGCTTGGCCACGTCAAGCCAGTAGTCGTCCTTGTCCATGACCCGGTTGTTCCGGCGGAACGTCGGAAACAGGGACATGGACTGTGTGTTCTGATTGTTGGACATGCTGGACCGTCCGCAGACCTCCTGCCACGTCGGAAGGGGATAGCGCAGATCCGCATGGAGCCGCCACAGTCCGTCGGCGTCCTTCTTCGCGTAGGTCTGAAGACAGTCGTCACCGGAGCCGACGGGATTCGTACCGCCCACAGAGGTCGGCGTGCCGCCGCTCTGATAGCTCTTGGCGAAGGCGAATTCGTCGCAGCTGGGTGTGTCCGTTCCCTGGGAGGAGAGTTCCGGTGACAGCGTGACGTCCTGATTGCGCTCCCAGGCGGTCGGGCACATGAGGTCCCTGTTGGCGTCGCTCTGCTTCTTGCTCGGATTCGTCGGAGACATCACGCTGTCGCCGAGATAGGTCAGCGGTTGACCCTCACCCCTGAGGCCGAGGTGGGCAGGCAGCTGGTGCTGGACCAACCATGCGTGGGCCGCCGCGGCCGGGAACTTCTGGGAGTTCATGGAGTAGGTCGGCTTGTAGTAGTCGAAGATGCAGCCGGGCGTCGTCTTGACGACGGTGTCGCAGCGCAGTTCTGAGTAGCGGTCGGTGCCGATGGCGGCCTCGTTCTCCGACGGAACGTCCGCCACCAGGGCGCCGAGCTTCCACGTCATGCCGAGAATGTCCTCCGAGAGGGACTGTCCCCAGACGATCCCTGTCTGTACTTCCCCGACATGCCGGTCCCCTGTCGCCCAGTCCCAGGTGTCGGAGGTGTTCCAGATCTGGCTGGTGGGGGTGCAGTCGATGGAGCAGACACCGGCCGAGGTGATGGTGACGGGCGCTGTCGCTCCCACACCGGTCGCGGCGGTGGGTACGAGTTTCAGCAGCGCGTTGGAGGTCGCGTTGTCCGAATAGGCCTTGAGCTCCGCCTGCTCGTCGAACTCCATGGTGCCGATGATGTTCTGGTCCTCGTCGACGATGACGACGGTGACGTGGTTCTTGATGCACGCCTCCGACCGGTTGACCCACTGCTGGAGGAGGTTGAAGGGCTCCGCGTTGCACCAGAGGACGAAGCTGCCCGGCCGCTCCGCGACGACCGCGCTGACGGAGGCGGCGGAGGTGGCGGACGGCCCGGCCGGTCCGCTTCCGCCGATGACGCTCATGCCGACGTCGGTCGGGGTGGTGATGTCCGCGGGCTGCGCCGCGTTGAGGTCGGGGTCGTGGAAGGTCAGGTCGGAGGGGATACCGCTGTAGTCGCCGGGCACGAACGCGACGGCGTCGTACGCCACGTCCTTGTCGGCGGCGCCGTCCGAGGTGGTGTTGGTCAGCTGCACCTCCGGCGCCTGGTCCTTGAAGTTGTATGCGCCCAACGAGACCCATGTGTCGGCCGCGTTGGCGTTCTGGTCGACGGTCCTGGTCACCGCGCCGAACGGGGTGATGACCTTGTACGAGGCGCCCGCGACCTGCGCGCCCGTGTCCGGGATGTGTACGTACACCTTGGCCTGGCTGCCGTCGACGGCCGAGTTCAGTTTCCAGTCGCCGAGGACGGTCATACGTCCCCCGTCGCCGCCCAGATGGTCGGCGTCGCGTGCGTGCGTATACCAGAAGTGGCCTTCGTAGCCGCCGCCGATCTGGTGCAGGTCGGCCTTGGCGTCGTACTGCCCGAGGCCGGGGCCGGTCGCGTCCGGGTCGGGGTAGAAGGTGAACTGGAACGAGCCGTCGGTCGTGGTGGACCCACAGTCGCTCCAGGTGCTGGTGCCCGTCGGTACGTCATCGACCACGAGGGCGCCCGAGGGTGCGCCGGAGCAGACGGGTGTGCCGTACTGGAGGCGGTAACCGCGCCCGGGCTCGCTGACCAGGGTCTGGTACTTGATGTTCTCGAAGCCACAGGTCGTGGCGCAGTCGGACTTCCAGGTGGCGTTGGAGGCGTTCCACCAGTACGGCGTGTAGCAGGCGGCGTCGGAGCAGTCCGGCGGATCGGCCGCGTCGCAGCCGTTCTGGGAGTTGCAGAACGTGTCCAGCGGCGGCGAGACGTGCGCCCGGTTGTAGGTCGCGCTGCCCGGGACGGTGTAGAGGGCGGTCGTGCCGTTCCAGTAGGCGGGCCGGAAGCCGGCGGAGGAGAAGCCGGACTCGCCGGGCCAGTCCTGGCGGCCCGAGGTGGCGTAGGAGTGGCCGGTGTCGATGGACCAGGCGGCCCAGCCCATCACCTTCTCCTCGTACGGCCACTTCTGGGGCTCGGCGGCGTCCTTGGCGGCGAGGGGGTCGATGTCGGTGTTCATGAAGCTCAGCCGGGACGCCGGATAGACCGGGTTGGCCGGGTTGTTGTACCAGCCCAGGCCCCAGTTGCCGTTGGTGGCCTCGTCCGCCTTCGTGTTGAGGCCGAGGTTGTAGTTCCACACGGCGGTGAACCAGTTCTCGGGCTTCGCCGGGTCGTCGTTGTTCACGGTGATCGTCTGGCCGGACTCGTGCACCTCGTTCCACTTGTCGGCGAGGATGTACAGCGAGGCGGCGATGTTGGTGGCGTAGTCGACGGCGATCGCGCGCTGGGTGGTGGCCGGGAGCGAGGTCTCGCCCTCCTTCTCGTAACCGGCCTTGCGCATACCGTCGGTGACCTGGCCGACGCCGTAGCCGCAGTCGGACAGGTCCCAGTGGATGGTCCAGTAGTCGGCGAGCGTGCCGCCGCTCTGGTGCCCGTAGTAGCCGTCGACGGCCGCGAGCGGGCTGCCCATCTGGCCGGGGATGGCGCCGGATTCGGCCTGCCACAGGTTGGACTCCTGGGCGAGGATGCCCAGTTCGACCTGTGCGGGGATCCGGCCGGTGGTGGAGTTCAGCGTCGGGACGGGGAACAGGCCCTGCGGGTCGATGGTGGAGATCCCGGTCTGCGAGCGCCAGCCGCCCTGGGTGAGATAGCCGGAGCGCAGGTCGCCCCGGACGGCCATGTCCACGGCCCACTCGACCTGGTTCGGGGTGGGCTGCAGAGCCTGGGTCGCGGTGTCGTTGCGGGGCACGGAGCACCAGGCGTCGGTGTCGACCGGGTCGTTGGCCCTGGTGTCGTCGTCGGCCGTGGTCAGCGTGCTCATCGTCGACAGCTGCGGCTTCGGGGAGCCGGTCAGTGCCGGTGACGGCCGGCTGCCCGCGGTGGTGCCCGGCTCGGCGGCCCGCTGTGTCGTGCGCCTGCCCGTGCCCGGCACGGTGGCGGTGATGGTCAGCGCGTGGCTGACGCGGCCCGGCGTCGTCTCGGCTGCGGGTTCCCTGGTCGTGGTCCTGGTGAAGCCCTGGCCCGCGCCCTGGACGTTGTCGACGCCCGCCAGCACGGCCGGGGAGACGACGGGGTCGACGGCCAGGCGTCCACGGGTGGATGGTTCCGCGTCGGGTGAGACGTTCAGGGCCTTGATGCCGCTGGCCGCGAAGTCCTTGCCGTGGTCGGCCGTTCCGGTGAGGTAGACCGTGCCGTCCGTGCCCTGGCGCAGGTTCATCGCGGTGAGCCTGCCGCTCGCGACGGTCGTCTTCCTGCCGTGCGCGTACGTCTGCACGTCGGCGTCGGTGTCGCCGGTGCGGTCGATGTAGGTGACGGTGCCGTCGCCGCTCACCCGGATGCCGTACGGGGCGTGCCGGGTGGTGGTGAGTTCGGCCGTCCTGCCCTCGCGGTCGACGTGGACGAGCCGGTTTCCGGCGGCCGCGATCACGCCGTCGCCGGTGGGCACGGCGGAGGTGATCTCACCCTTCGCCGTGGTGTCCGCGAGGGTGGAGCCCTTGGCGTTCACCGTGACCAGGCGCGTCTCGGTGTCGCGGAGCGCGGTGAAGACGGCGGTGTGCGTGGCCGGGTTGCACGTCGGGTCGAAGTAGGCCAGGGACGCGGTGAACGGCAGCTTGGTGACGCTGCCGTCATCGAGGTTCACGATCGCGGTGAACGCGCCGCCCATCATCAGGTCCGGCTTGTTGGTGAAGGTGCGGGGAGCGTAGACAACGGCCGCGTGGTCGTCGTCCATGACGCAACTGTTGCCGATCCAGGTGTCGGCCGGAAGCTGAGGCTCACTCAGCACCGTGACCGTCTTCCACACATAGGCGTTCCTGCTGTCCGCGACGAGCAGATGCAGTCCGTCACTGTCGGCGGCGGTGGTCACGGCTCGGTCCGCGGAGGTCTTCCATCCCTTGCCCAACGTGGTGTCCGGAGCCTTGACGGCCCCTTTCGGAGCAGCGGGCGTCGGTCTCGAAGTGGACGTGGGACTGGAGGTGGTGGGATTCGCAGCGGCGGGCTGGACCTGTGTCAGTCCTGCCACAGCGGCGGCAACAGCGAGAACCGTCACCGCTCTTCGCCTACGACGGACTATCACGTTTCCCCCTTTTTGTTGACATTGGCGATGCGGACATCGATGTCCCGGACCGGCTCGTCGCCACGGCTCTCGAAGTTGATCTCCGTGCTCATCGTGGCGTTCGGCGGCAGCATCCCCGCACTGGAGATGTGCGCACTCTGCGGCATACCGGGATCGATCGCCCCGGTGACGGTCACCGTGATCTCGTAGTCGTACGGCTTGCTGCCGTGGTTGGTGATGGTGAACGGCACGGTCAGCACATGATCCGAGTGCTGCTGCGGCACATACGCGACCACATCCCTGCCGGCGGCGTGGGCGACAGCGTCTCCGAAGTGGTACTGCGCGGGACTGAGCGTGTCGTACGGCGCCGGCAGCCAGGTGCTGCTCGCGCTCGGAGCGGGGAACGGGGCCGCGAAATCGTGATCGACACTGTCGGCGAGGCGGATGCCGCCGTAGACCACCGCGCCCACGAGTACCAGGCCTACCGCGGTGGCAGCCGCGATCGCCTTCATGGACGGCACGGGTCAGCCCTTCCGCGAACGCGCCGCGAGGGCGGGGTCGCCGGCGATCTCCTACGAAGGGAGGTCACTGTGGCTCCTTTTCTGTACGTCGGTGATGGTGATGCGGATCGCTCCCGCGGGCAGCTCGCCGACGTTCCCGATCGTGGCCCGGGTCGCCATGGTGCGGTGGGCGTCGAGGCCGCCGCTGGTGACGACCTGCCGGTAGGACGCCTTGTCTGCGCCGTCGCCGATCTCCACGGTGAAGTACACGCTGTACATGGCTGCTTCGTGGCCCGTGTTGGTGATGGTGAACGGGACCTGGAGCAGCTTGTACGGAAGCCGGTGCGGGGTGTAGGCGAGGACTTCGCCGTGTTCGGCGGTGGCCATCGGCCTGCCGTAGCCGTATGCGGTCGGTGCCCGCGTTCCGACAGGCTGCGGAGTGACAAGCGTGGTGGGCAGCGGATCGTGGGACGACGCTCGCGATTCGGCGCCGGAAGTCTGCGTGGCGCGCACGCCGCCGTAGACGGCCGCACCGACGAGGACAGCGGCTACGCCGGCTCCGGCCAGAATGTGGCGCAGGTGTGGCATCGCCGCTCAGCCGTTCAGAGTCTTCTGCGCGGCGTCGACCGTTCGGGTACGGCGCGTACGCAGGGCGTCGAGTTCTGTCTGGTGGTCCTTGATCTGCCGCTCCTGGATCCTGGAGTCCTCGGTGAACCAGGTCTTCACGAGGTCGGTGCTCTTCTTGCAGCCGATGTCGGCGACCGCGACGGCGATCTCCTCCTTGGAGGGGCTGCCGTCGGTGTGCGGGACGATCTCGTCGGCGTGGTAGGGGGTGTCGACGGTGTAGCCCTTGCTGCTCATGCACGTCGACCAGGCGGTGATGGCGCTGTGCACGGCGGGCGTCTGCTGGGACTGCGTGAGGCTTTCGCCGTCGAGCCGGGAGACCAGCGAGAAGTCCAGATTGCGGCTGCCGATCTGGTCGTCCGCCCAGCCTGCGCAGCCGTCCTTGTGGATCTGTTTGCCGTGGTAGGCAGAAGGCGCTTTGGCAGGAGCCGGGTCGGCAGGGCTGTTGCGGATGCCGGTGCGGCCGGTCAGCACTTCGATCTGTTCCTTTGTCAGTTCGGGCATCCTGGTGCCCTCCTGGTGCTGAATGCTGTCGGGCAGGCCGTAGCCGTACTTCTCCGCCATGGCCTGGTCGGTGATCCCGTAGCGGCGAGGCATGTTGGAGTCGTCGGCGTTGGGCGGCGGGTTCTGGCCGGCCGGCGGAAAACTGATGTGCAGGCCGTAGTCGGCCATGCACTGGGTTTCCAGGTGCCGCTCGGCGTCGTCGAGAGCGACGGTGTCCTGATAGGTCTCCATGTAGGCCTCCAGGGGCAGCGAGAGCCCCTTGGCGAGCCCGGCGGTGGGAGTGGCCTGCGGCCATGTGCTCTTGTTCACGCTGGAGGAGGCGTTGGCGACCGGTTTCGTGTGCGGACCGGCGCCCGCGGAATTGGTTCGCCCGGTGGAATCGGTTCCCCCGGTGGAACAGGACGTGAGCAGCACGGTGATGGCGGCTGCGACGGTTATGGACACGGCGGTCCTACGGACGGTCATCGGACGCGCACCTTTCGGCTTCGACGAATTCAGGCGAAGTGCTGGGAGGCCTCGTTGTTCTTCAGGGTGGAATCGAGGTCGTACCAGACGCAGTCGGCGTACGCGTCGCGATGCGGAATGTACTGGGAGTGCCCGGCGTAGTCGGAGTTGAAGTAGACCCGGTAGTTGTTCACCTCCGAGCAGTTCTGTATCGATCCGGCGTTGTTCTTGACGTACTGTCCGGAGCCGTTGCCGTTGCCGTTGAAGACGTACCGGTAGGTCTCCAGGGTCGAACCCTGGTACTCGCTGGTGCCGTCGTAGTCGTAGACGTCTCCCCAGAACTCGGCCCAGCTCGTGACGTAGCTGTCGCCCGACAACGAGTAGGCCTTCGAGTTGTACATCTCCCAGAGCTCAGGCTCGTCGGAGCAACTGACCCACGGGACATCGCAGTTGGACGTGACTTTGAACGTTCCGGCGTAGGCGGGCGCGGCGGTGGCGAGCAGTGCCGTCACCGTGGCGGCCAGCACCGCCGCGAAGACTCTCCCGCGCGGGCGTATGCACTTCATCGGTTCTGTCCCCCTCCTTGCGCCGTCAACCGTGTGTGCCATCCATGGAGGCACTCTGATGACGGGCGGCGCAGAATCTAACAAGGGGCGCGCGGAGCACGTTGTTGAAGCGTCAGGGAAGTCCCATGACAAACCCGGAAATCACCAAGACGCGATAAAGAGCGACACTCTGGACTTCAATCCGACGGACGCCCGGTCGGGACTTTTGCCCGATTCTGCCGGTGTGCGAGTGACGGCATGGACGGTGAAGGGGTCTCGCTGTCCGGCCAAATATTTTCCGAAGACGTAAAAGAAGAACCGGATCAATCCTGAACAACTGCACGAAAAGGGCGCCTGGTCGGCCGAGGCCGGGCCGGGCGCCCCTTCGTCACGCTTCGACAAGCCCTCCAGGACGGGCCGACACCCAGAGGGCCGCATCGCTCAACTTCGAGGAACCGCATTGCTTCCCCGCTGCCCACCAAGGCTGGCGAACCCGCCAGACCACTGGTGCGGCTCTACGGAAAGGTCCGATTGCCCGGGCGCCGGCCGAGGAAGGTCGAGTCCATTTTCATCATTCGTACGTGCCGAAGTCGACGTCTCCGGTGCACACGAGGCCGACGAACGAGGACCAGGCCGCAGTCGGCACGAGGAGTGCGGGGCCGGTTCTGTCCTTGGAGTCGCGGATGCCGACGTGGTCGGTGCACGCCGCTATCTCGACGCAGGCGCCACCCGAGTCGTTGCTGTACGAGGACTTGAACCAGGCGGATTCGTCGGCCACTTCAAGTGCCGTGGTCTTGGTGATGATGGCTATGTCCACTCTCGTGCCAGTGCTTCCAGGAAGCCGGCCGTGCGAGCCGGGGGCAGGGCGCTGTCGCGCATGGCATCGAAGCGGCGGATGTTCCTCTGAACTTCCCGCCGCTCGTCGGAGACACTGATCGTGTTCCACATGTCGACCTCCACTACAGGGTCGAGTGTCTCGGAGAAGTCCAGCAGAATGAAGTTCGATTCCGTGCGGTACGTCACGACGTCGTGCGGCAGGATCTGGACGGTCACGTTCTCCAACTCGCCCAGTTTCACGATCTCCTCGAACTGGGCCCGCATCACCTCAGGGCCGCCCACCATCCGTCGGACCGCTGCCTCGTCCATGATGACGCGCAGTTCCAGAGGCTCTTCCGAGCGGGTGATCAGCGGAAGTCCTCCATAGCCGGCCAGACCGGGCTGAACGCCTGGTAGCTGGTCCGGCCCAGCATCATCGCGGCGGCTTCCTTCTGCTCCCGGCCCTTGAGTTCGTACGCCTCCGGCAGGAACTCGATGTCCTTGAAGGTCCAACCCGAGTTCCGGTAACCGGGCTCGCCGCCCGGGGCCTCCACGACGCCGTCGAGCGAGACGAAAGCGGTGCTGATCAGGGTGCGCATCTCGGGTCTCCTGGGTGTGTCTCGGGGGTTTTCCCGCGGCTGGTTCTCAGCCGGTTCGGTTCTACCCTCATTGACTCCGGGGCGCGGTGAAACTCATCGGCCGCGGTCCAGGACTCGGCGGCGATGAGTGGTGGGTCCTCGTCTCAACGGGCAGCGCGGTGAGTTCGGCTGGTCCGCGCGGTGCTCCGAAATGCCGGGCGGCGCCGAGGAGTTCGACGGCGCCCGGCAAGCGGACTGGAAACGGGTGGGCGGGTGGGCGGGTGGGCGGGAAAGCCCCCTCAGTGGTGCACCTTCTCCGCCCGCTGCGGCACATGCGACGCCACCAGCCGCTCCCGCCCTACCGACGGAGTCATCCCGCGCCGATCCACCACGTACGCCACCCCCGCCACTCCCAGGCCCAGCAGAGCCAGACCCGCACCGACCAGCGCCGGCGACGTCACGCCGAAGCCCGCCGCGAGCGCCAAGCCCCCGACCCACGCCCCGCCCGCGTTCGCCAGGTTGAACGCCGCCTGGTTCGCCGAGGAGGCCAGGGACGGGGCCGTCGAGGCCCGCTCCATCACCATCAGGTTGAGGGGTGTGCCCGTGACGAATGCCGCCGCTCCCAGCAGGACGACCGCCAGGGCCGCGGTCCATGTCGTGGTCATCAGGAGGGGGAACGCGGCCAGGACCGCGATCAGGGAGACCAGGCCGCCGAAGAGGGTGCGGCGCATCGCGTGGTCCGCCAGGCGGCCGCCGAGCAGGTTGCCTATCGTCGCGCCGACCCCGAAGAGGGCCAGCAGCACCGTCACGCTGGAGTCCTTGTAGCCCGCGGAGTCCGTCAGCATCGGCGTGATGTAGCTGTACGCCGAGAACAGTGCGCCGAAGCCCGCCACCGTCGTGCCCAGGGCCAGCCACACCGGGAGCGATCGCAGCGCGGCCAGTTCGCCGCGCAGGCCCGCCACCGGTGCTTCCGTGCGGGTCTGCGGGATCAGCAGCGCCAGGGCTCCGATCGCCGCCACGCCGATCACGCTCACGCCGAGGAAGGTCGCCCGCCAGCCCAGCTGCTGGCCCATCGCCGTCGCCACGGGGACGCCGACCACGTTCGCGACCGTCAGGCCCAGGAACATCAGGGAGACCGAGCGGGCCTTGCGTTCGGGGGCGACCATCGTCGTGGCCACCACCGCGCCCACGCCGAAGAACGCGCCGTGCGGCAGTCCGCTCAGGAAGCGGGCCGCCAGCAGGTAGTCGTAGGTCGGGGCGAACGCCGACAGCGCGTTGCCCGCTACGAACAGCGCCATCAGGCCTATCAGGAGCTTGCGGCGGGACATGCGGGCCGTCACCGCCGCCAGCAGCGGGGCGCCTATCACCACCCCCAGCGCGTACGCCGAGACCAGGTGTCCGGCGGACGGGATCGAGATGCCCAGGTCGTCGGCGACGTCGGGCAGCAGGCCCATCATCACGAACTCGGTCGTACCGATGCCGAACGCACCTACGGCGAGGGCTAGCAGGGCCAGGGTCGGCGTGCGCCGGGACAGCATAGGGAAGGCAGCCTTTCGGGGGGTGCGGCGAGGCATCGGTCCGTACATCTTATGTTCAAGTACGGAACAAAGGCTGCCACGCCCAGTATTCCCCTGGGGGAACAGCGGGGTTCTCCCTGGTTACGAACCCGTTGCCGAGCCCGTTTACGATGCCGGGATCTTCACCCGCGCCGCGATCGGCAGATGGTCGCTCGCCGTGCGCGGCAACGACCAGGAGCTGACCGGTTCCACGCCCTGCACCATGATCTGGTCGATCCGTGCCATCGGGAACGACGCCGGCCAGCTGAACCCGAAGCCGCTGCCCGACGCGCCCTGCGTCGAGCGCATCTGCGCCGTGACGGCGTTCAGCGCGCGGTCGTTCATCGTGCCGTTGAGGTCACCGAGCAGGATCTTGCGGGTCAGCTTCTCGTCGTAGAGCGCCTCGCCCAGCGCGTCCGCGCTCCGGTCGCGCTGGCGGGCCGTGAAGCCGGCCTCCATCTTCACGCGTACCGACGGGAGATGGGCGACGTACACCGCGACCGGGCCCTCCGGCGTCGCCACGGTGGCGCGCATCGCACGCGTCCAGCCCAGCTTGATGTCCACCGGCCGGGAGGCGCTGATCGGGTACTTGCTCCACAGGCCGACCGTGCCCTGCACCGAGTGGTACTTGTACGTCGACGCGAGGGCCTTCTCGTACGTCGGGACCGCCGTCTCCGTCAGTTCCTCCAGGGCGAGGACGTCGGCGCCCGAGCCCGCCACCTCGCGGGCCGTGCCGGACGGGTCCGGGTTCTCCGCGTTGACGTTGTGGGTGGCCACCGTCAGATTGCCGCCCGTACCGGCGTTGCTGCCGAGCAGCCCGCCGAAGAGGTTGAACCAGACCGCCGTCGGCACCAGCACCGCGATCAGCGCGGTCGCCGAGCGCCGGATCAGCCCGACGATCAGCAGCAGCGGTACGAGGACGATGCCGAACCACGGCAGGAACGTCTCGGAGAGGCTGCCCAGGTTGCCGATCCTGTTGGGGATCTGCGCGTGCAGCACCATCACGAGGGCCAGCAGCAGGGCCACCACGGCCGTGACGATGCCCCGGCGCCAGATTCTCGGATCGCCCCGCCAGCCGGCCGTCAGACGGCTCATCAGGCGCCGAAGCCGGGGTCCCCGGCGCTCGGGTCCCGAGCCTCCGTTGTCCGTCTCCGTCATGTACGCCTGCTGGGCCATACCGTCGCCTCACAACCTGCCGTGCATCCCGTCCGTCCCCGCGACTAAGACCCTAGGGGATGATCGGTTCCGTTCTCGCCGTCCCATGACGGCCGTACGGGGACGATGACGAACAAGTCGGCGCGACCAGTTCCGGCCGCTGTGCCGGATAGCGCTCTCTGTGACGAAACACGCACAGTCGTCCGCCGGGCACCCCGACAGACGTACGAATTCCCGGTTACGGGGCGGCCGGCCGCAGACCTTCCAGCAGCGTGTCGACTATCTGCTCCGCGAGACCCTCCGGCAGGTCCGCGTCGGGGCGTAGTACGGCGCGCAGGAGCATCGGGCCGACGAAGAGGTCGTTCATCAGGGTGACGTCGACGTCCGTGCGCAACTCGCCGTTGCGCTGACCGCGGCGCAGGAGTTCGAGGCCGAGCAGCCGGCGCGGTTCGACGACGGTGGCGTGGTACGCGGCCCAGAGTTTGGGGCTGCTCTTCATCTGGGCCTGGACGTTGTGCAGGAACGCCGAGGACCGGTTGGCCAGTCCGCGCCGGCGCAGCGCCTCCAGCAGGACGACCAGGTCGTCGCGCATCGAGGTGCCGGGCAGCTCCGGGTCCGCGGGTTCCATGACGCGCATGACGTCGACGAACAGCTCCTCCTTGCCCGGCCAGCGGCGGTAGATGGTGGCCTTGCCGACACCGGCGGTACGGGCCACCCGCTCGATGGAGATGTCGGCGAGCGGCACGCCCTCCTCCAGGAGCTGCATCACGCCCTCGATGATGGAGCGTTCCACGGCTTCGCTGCGGGGGCGGCCACGGGTGCCTCCGGCGGTGGGGCGGGGGGTGGTTCCGCCCGTCGGGGGGCGGCCGGCGGGGGTGCCACCCGTGGGGGGCGTACCCGTGGGGGGCCTCCCGGTGGGGAGGCTGCCCGTAGGGGCCCTCCCGGCAGGGGAACTGCCCGCAGGGGCCCTCCCGGCAGGGGAACTGCCCGTGGGAGGTCGGTCGGCAGGGGAACTGCCCGCAGGGACCCTCCCGACAGGAGAGCTACCCGCAGGGGTCCCCCCGGCAGGAGAACTGCCCGTGGGAGGTCGGTCGGCAGGGGAACTGCCCGCAGGGGCCCTCCCGGCAGGAGAGCTACCCGCAGGGGTCCCCCCGGCAGGAGAACTGCCCGCAGGGGTCCCCCCGGCAGGGGAACTGCCCGTGGGGGGTCGGTCGGCCGAGCCGTCCGCGAGGTTCACGCGCCCTCTTCCCTTCCTCGTCGTGCGTCGTACGTCCTGCGTTCGATTCTCTCCGGTGATCGGCGTTTCAGTGATCCGTGGACACCAACTGCGCCTTCTCCTCGCCCTCTTGGGGCGCGGCCGGGCGGCCCGGCAGGCACAGGGCGACGACCAGGGCGCCCAGGACGGCGACGCCCGCGCCGCACAGCGCGGTGATGTGCATCGCGTGCAGGAACGCGTCGTTGGCGGGGCCGACGAGCGCCTCGCCCTTCGGGCCGAGCTTCGCGGCGACGCCGAGGGTGGCCTCGATGGACTCGCCCGCGGTGTGCCGTACGCCGGCGGGCAGCGCGCCGAGCTTGTCCTCGATGCCGCTGCGGTAGGCCGCCGAAAGGACGGAACCCAGTACGGCGATCCCGAGCGCGCCGCCGACCTGGCGGAAGGTGTTGCTGAGCGCGGAGGCGGAGCCGGCCTTCTCGCGGGGCAGGGACTGCATGATGACGACGCTGGTCGGCGTCATGATGTGCGCCATGCCGGTGCCCATGAGGAAGAAGACGACCTCGAGGACCCAGATCGGGGTGTCGGCCTCGAACGAGGCGAACGCGGCCAGGGTCGCGGCGATCAGCAGCATCGCGGCGGTGGTCGTGGCCCGGTTGCCGAAGCGGTCGACGGCGAGCCGGGCGCGCGGCGCGAAGATCAGCTGGGCGGCGGCCAGCGGCAGCATCAGCAGGCCGGTCTGGAGGGGCGAGTAGCCGCGCACGCTCTGGGTGTAGAAGACCGAGAAGAAGGTCACGCCCATCAGCGCGAAGAAGACGAGCGCGATGACGGACATCGCGGCCGAGAAGGTCTTGTCGCGGAAGTACGTCACGTCGATCGACGGATGGTCGCTGCGCTTCTCGAACAGCACGAAGCCGACGAGTACGGCGAGACCGGCGCCGATGGTCGCCAGCACCTGCGGGTCGGTGAAGTCGGCGAGCTGACCGCCCTTGATGATGCCGTAGACGAGCAGTACGAGACCGACGACCGAGAGCAGGACCCCTACGGGGTCGATCCGGCCCGGCTTCGGGTCTCGGGAGTCGGGCACCAGGACCGTCATCAGCACGACGGCGATGATCACGATCGGTACGTTGATGAGGAAGACGGATCCCCACCAGAAGTGGTCGAGGAGGACGCCTCCGGTGATCGGCCCTATGGCGATGGCGAGTCCGACACCACCGGCCCAGATGCCGATGGCCTTGGGCTGCTCCTCGCGCTCGAAGACGTTCATGAGGACGGCGAGGGTGGCGGGCATCACGAAGGCGGCGCCGAGGCCCATCACGGCCCGGAAGAGGATGAGTTCGGTGGGCGAGCCCGCGAAGGCGGCGAGGGCGGAGCCGAGGCCGAAGACGGTGAGTCCGCCGAGGAGCACCTTCTTGCGGCCGAGACGGTCGCCAAGGATGCCGGCGGAGAAGAGGAGCCCCGCGAAGACGAGGGTGTAGGCGTTGATCGCCCACTCCAGCTCGCTCTGGGTGGCGCCCAGGCCGGTCGGGGCGGGGGTGGAGATGGTCTTGATCGCGACGTTGAGGATGGAGTTGTCGAGGACCACGATCAACAGGCTGAGCATGAGCACGCCGAGGATGACCCAGCGTCTGCGGTGCACGGTCTCGGGGATCCGTGGGCCGGGGGCGGACGGGCCGGCAGAAGTCGTCATGGCTGCCACCCTAAGCTCATTTCGATACGAGACCGTCTCGTATCGAAAGTCTTTACCGAGACCTTAAGCAAGGTGGGGTCCCTGTGCAACGCGAGATGTTCAGCACAGGGGGCCCTGTCGGCGACCACTAGCCGATCCCGGACGCGAGGTGCCACCATGGGTGGTGATCCGGGGACGCCGTCAGGGCGCCTCGAGATGATTGAAGGAGCCGTTGCCATGACGCAGCTTCAGGCTGCCCACCAGACCTCCGCCGGCAGCACCAACGCGCTGTACGGAGGCAAGGGCACACGCCGCATCACGGTCCGCGACATCAGCGCCGCCAAGGAGCGCGGCGAGAAGTGGCCCATGCTCACCGCGTACGACGCGATGACCGCGTCCGTCTTCGACGAGGCCGGGATCCCGGTCATGCTGGTCGGCGACTCGGCGGGCAACTGTCACCTCGGGTACGAGACGACCGTGCCCGTCACGCTGGACGAGATGACCATGCTGTCCGCCGCCGTCGTACGGGGCACGAGCCGCGCCCTGATCGTCGGCGACCTGCCCTTCGGGTCCTACCAGGAGGGGCCGGTGCAGGCGCTGCGCTCGGCGACCCGGCTGGTGAAGGAGGCGGGGGTCGGGGCCGTCAAGCTGGAGGGCGGCGAGCGCTCGCACCGCCAGATCGAGCTGCTGGTCGAGTCCGGTATCCCGGTGATGGCCCACATCGGGCTGACGCCCCAGTCCGTGAACTCCATGGGGTACCGCGTCCAGGGGCGTGGTGAGGAGGCGGCCCAGCAGTTGCTGCGGGACGCGAAGGCGATCCAGGACGCGGGGGCGTTCGCGGTGGTCCTTGAGCTGGTGCCGGCGGAGTTGGCCGCGGAGGTCACGCGGACTCTGCACATCCCTACGGTCGGGATCGGGGCGGGGGCCGAGACGGACGCGCAGGTGTTGGTGTGGACGGACATGCTCGGGTTGACCGGGGGGCGGGTGCCGAAGTTCGTCAAGCAGTACGCGAATCTGCGTGAGGTGATGGGGAACGCGGCGAAGGCGTTCGCTGAAGACGTGACGGGCGGAACGTTCCCGTTGGAGGAGCACTCCGTGCACTGATCCGACAGAGCCACTGCGGTACGAATGCAGCCCGCCGACTTCCCCCATCGGCGGGCTGCGGCTTTTGTTTTCTCGCCCCCGCCGCCCCTACCCGTCCCATCCCTGGGGGCTGCGCCCCCAGACCCCCCTTTGTCCTCAAACGCCGGACGGGCTACTAGTCAGCCCCTCCGGCGTTTGAGGAGCGGGGGTTCGGGGGCGGAGCCCCCGCGGATGGGAACGGGTAGGGGCGGCGGGGGCGAGATTCGCTTGTCGGTGGTCTGTAGGTGGTTTGTCGGTGGGGGGTGTCAGGTTGAGGGCATGACGCGAATCGACAATCACCCCGCCGACGGGGCCGAACGTGCCGTTTCCGTGCGGGGGCTGGTCAAGCACTACGGCGAGACCAAGGCGCTGGACGGCGTCGACCTGGACGTCCGGGAAGGCACCGTGCTCGGTGTGCTCGGGCCCAACGGCGCCGGCAAGACCACCCTCGTACGAATTCTGTCCACCCTGCTACAGCCGACCTCGGGCCACGCCACCGTCGCCGGGTACGACGTCCTGCGCCAGCCCCGGCAGCTGCGGCGGGTCATCGGACTCACCGGCCAGTACGCCTCCGTGGACGAGAAGCTCCCGGGCTGGGAGAACCTGTACATGATCGGGCGGCTGCTCGACTTGTCCCGCAAGGACGCCCGTACCCGGGCCGACGAACTGCTGGAGCGGTTCTCGCTCACCGATGCCGCCAAGCGGCCCGCGAGCACCTATTCCGGCGGTATGCGGCGGCGGCTCGATCTCGCCGCCTCCATGATCGGCCGGCCTGTCGTCCTGTTCCTCGACGAACCCACCACCGGGCTCGACCCCCGGACCCGCAACGAGGTCTGGGCCGAGGTCAAGCGCATGGTCGGCGACGGGGTGACCGTACTGCTCACCACCCAGTACATGGAGGAGGCCGAGCAGCTCGCCTCCGAGCTGGCCGTCATCGACCGGGGGAAGGTCGTCGCCGGCGGTGCCATCGACGAGCTGAAGGCGAAGGTCGGCGGCCGTACCCTGCGGATCCGGCCCGCCGATCCGCTGCAACTGCGCCCGCTCGCCCGCGACCTCGACGACCTCGGCATCACCGGCCTCGCCACCACCGCCGTGGACAGCGCGAGCGGCAGCGTCCTGGTGCCGATCCTGAGCGACGAGCAGCTGACCGCCATCACCGGCGCGGTCGTCGCACGCGGTATCACCATCTCCTCGATCAGCACCGAACTGCCCAGCCTGGACGAGGTGTTCCTGTCCCTCACCGGCCACCGTGCCGGTGCCCCGCTGGACGACGACGCCGCGCCTGCCGACACCCGAGAGGAGGTCGCCGTATGAGCGCCGCGACCGCGACCGTCAATGAGATAGACCTGGACAGCCGCATCAAGGCCGACGGGCGTATTCCGCTGCGCGCCCATCTGCGGCACACCGGCGCCCTCGTCCGCCGCAACCTGCTGTGGATACGGCAGGACCCGGAGTCCATGTTCGACGCGCTGCTGATGCCGATCGTCTTCACCCTGCTGTTCGTGTTCGTCTTCGGCGGCTCGATCGGGCAGGCCACGGGCGGCGGGCAGGACGGGTATGTGCAGTACGTGATCCCCGGCATGATCGCGATGATGAGCATGACGCTGTCCCAGGGCGTCGGAACCGGGTTCAGCCAGGACTTCAACTCCGGTGTCATGGACCGCTTCCGGTCCCTGCCGATCGGGCGCGGCTCGGTGCTGTTCGCGAAGATCTCGGTCGAGCTGATCCGGATGTTGTTCGCGACCACCGTGCTGATGATCGTGGCGGTCCTGGTCGGCTTCGACATCAATCACTGGCCTGGACTGTTCGCGGCCGTGGGTCTGTCCACGCTGTTCGCCTCGTCGATCATGTGGGTGTTCCTCACCCTGGGCGTGGTCCTCAAGAACGCGCAGTCCGTGCAGGCGATGGGGTTCCTGGTGCTGTTCCCGTTGCAGTTCGGTTCGTCGATCTTCGCGCCGACGCAGTCGATGCCGGGCTGGCTCCAGGCGTTCACCGACTACAACCCGCTGTCCACGCTCGCGGACGCGGCGCGCGGACTGATGGTGGGCGGCCCGGTGGCGCACGACCTGTGGGTGACGATCGGCTGGTCGGTGGCGATCACGGCGGTGATGGCACCGGTCGCGATCCACAAGTTCCGTACGAAGAGCTGAGGGAGCCGGTGTCAGACGAGGGCGGTCGCCTCCTCCGCGGAGAGTCGGCCGCCCTCCTCGTACGCGGCCTCGTACTCCTCGTCGGTGAGCAGGTCGCGGACCGCGCGGACGGCGCGGGCGCGGACCTCGCGCTCCATGTGCCCGGGGAGGTGGCCGGGCGGCAGCAGGGCGTCGGCGGCGCCCAGGCAGCGGGCGGCGTCGCGGGCGTGGCTGCCTCCGTCGAGACCGGCGAGGGCCACGGCGCCGGTGGTCAGGAAGGAGGTCTGGAGCTGGGGGGCGATGTTGCGGGACAGCGCGTCGTCGGCCCGGGCCAGCGCCTCCCTCGTCTTGGCGAGGGACTCCTCGTGCCGTCCCTCCACCACGTCGAGCCAGGCCTCCGAGCCGAGGATGAACGCGTCGAAGATGACGAACGAGGCGGCTCTGAACTCCTGGCGCAGCAGCCGGATCTGCTCACGTGCCTCGGGGACCCGGTCGGTGATGCCGAGCAGCGCCGTGAGGAAGAGCCGGGCGGCGGGCAGGGCCTCGTTGACCATCCCCTCCGCTTCCTTGATCACCTGGCGCAGCAGTCGTTCGCCCTCGTCGGTCCGGCCGGCCTCCAGGAACACGTTGCCGAGACGGGCGGCGAGCACGGTCCTCTGGGAGCGGGCGCCTAGTTGTTCGGCCAGTTCCATCGCGTCGGCGAAGTCGGTGGCGGCGCTGTCGTACGCGGCCTTCTTCTCGTGGGCCTCACCGCGCGCGGAGAGCGCCTCGGCGGCGCCCCAGTCGTCGCCGAGGCGGCGGAAGATCTCCAGGGCCTCGTCGGCGTCACGGGTGGCGTCGCCGGCCCAGTCGCTGCGGTTGGCGAGGATGTTGGCGCGCATCTGGAGACAGGCGGCGAGTTCCCACTCGAATCCGGGTGCCGCGTCGCGGCAGGTGCGCACGGACTCGTCGACGATGACCCGCAGCCGCTCCATGTCGCGGGTGAGCATGACCGCGTAGAACCAGAGGAGGCCGGGGTAGCGGCAGGTCTGGGGGGCGCCGGGTTCGTAGACGCGGGTGATGGCGTCCAGTTTCTGTTTGGCCTCGGGTGTCTGCCAGGCATCCAACTCCATGTCCATACAGGCGAGATGGACGAGGTGGACGCCGCGCCGGGCTTCTTCGAGCACGTCGTCGCGCCAGGGGGGCGGGGTGTCCGTGCAGCGCTCCTGGAGGGGCGGTGCCGGGCGGACCGGGAGGGCGAAGGGGTCGGGGCCGAGGTTCATGACCTCGCGGGACCAGTTGCGGGCGGCCAGCCGCAGATCGCGCATCTGCCAGTACCAGGCGATCGACAGGACGAGGCAGAGCGCCTCCTGTTCGTCGCGGGTGACGACGGCGTGCCGGAGGGCGGCGCGGATGTTCTCGCTCTCCTCCTGGAACACGTCGAGGGCGGCGCGCTGGCCGGAGCCGCGCAGCAACGAGTCGGTGGTGCGGGCGAGTTCGCGGTAGTACGTGAGGTGCGCGCGCTCGACCTCGGGCCGGTCGCCGGACTCGTCGAGGCGCGTACCGGCGTACTCCGCGACGGTCTCCAGGAGCCGATACCGCATCGCGCCGCTCTCGCCCGAAGGGGCGGCCACGACAAGGGACTTGTCGACGAGCGAGCCGAGCGCTTCGAGGGCGACGGGACCGCACACGGCCTCGGCGGCGGCGAGGTCGCAGCCGCCCGCGAAGACGGACAGCCGCCGCAGGACGTCCCGTTCGTCCTCGTCGAGCAGGTCCCAGGACCAGTCGACGACGGCCCGCAGGGTCTGCTGGCGGGGCAGGACGGTACGGCTGCCGGAGATCAGCAGCCGGAACCGGTCGTCGAGGCGGTCGGCGATCTGCCGCAGCGACAGCATCCGCAGCCGGGCAGCGGCCAGTTCGATGGCGAGCGGCAGCCCGTCGAGCCGCCGGCAGATCTCGGCGGCGGCCTCCGGATCGTCCTCGACGCGGAACCCGGGCCGGGCGGCGGCCCCTCGGTCGGCGAGCAGCCGTAGGGCGACGGGCTCGGGCAGCGGTTCGACGGGACGTACCAACTCCCCAGGTACGCCCAGGGGTTCACGACTGGTGGCGAGCACGGTGACTCCCGGGCAGCGCACCAGCAGCTCCGCGACGAGCCGCGCGGCGGCGTCGACGACGTGCTCGCAGTTGTCGAGGAGGATCAGCATGCGCCGGTTCGCACAGTGCTCGACGAGCCGTACGAGGGGGTCGTCGTGCCGGTCCGCGGAGGCGACGCGCAACTCCTCGGCGCCGGCCCCGCGCAGGACGGTCTCGCGTGCGCCGACGGCGGTGAGCACGGCCTCCGGTACGGCGTCCGGGTCGACGACGGGAGCGAGTTCGGCCAGCCACACCCCGTCCGCGGCCCGAGCCCGCCCACCGTCCCGTGCCGCGTCCCGCACGGCCTCGGCGGCCTCCTGCGACAACCGCGTCTTGCCCGCCCCGCCGGGCCCGAGCAGCGTCACGAGCCGGGCGGCGGCGAGGTCACCCCGGATGGCCTCGATGTCGGCCTCCCGCCCGACGAAGGAGGTGAGGCGGGCCCGGAGGTTGCCCGGGGGCAAGGGTTGAGGGGTGGCGGGCCAGGGCTGCGGGGCCGACGCGGCCTGAGCCTCGACACGGTCCGCCGTGCCGGAGGCCACCACCGGCCCGGCGGCCCCGGCGGCAGTGTGGTCCGGGTGGCGCGGGCCGCCCGGTACGGAGTCCTCTCCCTGGCGGGCCGGAGCCCCCGGTCCGGCGGAGAAAGCGTGCGCCTCCGACCCACCCGGCGCAGGGGGCGTGCCCGGGCTGAACGGGGCGGAGACCCCGTCGTCACCGATGTACACGGTGCCCCCGCCGGAGCCGCCCGGCGGGGAGCCCGCACCCGAGCCAGAGGCGTCGGATGAGGCGGAGGCCTCGCCTGTGCCGTCAGGGCCGGGGCCGGCCGAGCGATGCCCCCCGGGACCCCCCGAGCGATCCACACCGGAGCCGGCCGGGCCACGCGTACCAGCGCCGGATGGACCGCCCGCGCCACGCGAACCGTGCTTGCCAGGGCCAGCCGGGCCATGCATGTCAAGGCCAGCCGCGCCACGCGCACCGGGGCCGCGCGATATGTCGTCCGGTCTCAGCAACTCTGCATGCAGGGACCGCAGTTCGGGGCCCGGGTCTGCGCCGAGGCGGTCTGCCAGGAGGGTGCGTACGTCCTCGTAGGCGGCCAGGGCCTGGGCTGGGCGGCCGGTGTCTCGGAGGGCGCGTAGGCGGAGGGCCTGGAGGGGCTCGTCCAAGGGGTGGCTGTCGCACAGGGCGGTCAGTTCGGGGAGGGACTGTTCCGCGGCGCCCAGGGCCAGGGCGGCGGTGAGGCGGGCGCGGCGGGTGTCCAGACGGCGGGTCTCCCAGCGGGCGGCCTCGGCGGTGCGGTCGGGGAGGTCGGCGAGGGCGGGGCCGTGCCACAGGGCGAGGGCGTCGTCGAGGACGACGGCGGCCTTGGCGGGGTCGCCGTCGGCCAGCGCGCGCTTGCCCTCGTCGGCCAGCCGCCCGAACCGGTGCAGGTCGACGTCGTCCGGCGCGGCGCACAGCCGGTAGCCGCCCTCGGCGGAGGCGATCGCGTCCGGGCCGAGCACACGGCGCAGCCGGCCGACCAGTGCCTGGAGCGCACCCGGCGCGTCGGCGGGCGCGTCCCCGTTCCAGACCTCCTCCACCAGGACCCCCGCGGCCACGGTCCGGCCGGGCCGCAGCGCGAACACGGTCAGCAGGGCGCGCAGCCGTGCTCCGCCGACCGGGACGGAGGTGCCGTCGGGACGGAGTGCCTGGGTGGTGCCGAGGATGCGGTAGCGCACGGGTCCATTGTCACCGGGGACAGTCGCCCGGCGCGCCCGGGTTTACGGGGCCATGAACAGGGACAAGTCCAGGATCTCCGGGAACCTCCAGGAACCTCCTGCTCACGCAGGAACCTCCGGCCCTCGGTGGGACGTTCCTCCCAGACCACCGGTACCGTCGTCCCGGCCGGACAACCCGTTGCTTCCACCACGTCACCCAGGAGCCCCGCCCCATGACCACCGCCACCACCCGCAGCAGCGACCGGCGGATCAGCCCGGTCTTCGTCGGGATTCTGGCCGTCACGGCGGTCACGGGCTGGGCGACCTGGACCGGGTTCGCCGAGCAGCCCGGTGTCGCCGTGTTCCTGTTCGTGACGGCCGCGTGGATCGTCTCGCTCTGTCTGCACGAGTACGCACACGCGCGCACCGCCCTGCACAGCGGTGACATCTCGGTCGGCGAGAAGGGCTACCTCACCCTCAACCCGCTCAAGTACACGCACGCCCTGCTCAGCATCGTCCTGCCGGTGATCTTCGTGATCATGGGCGGGATCGGGCTGCCCGGTGGCGCCGTCTTCATCGAGCGCGGGCGCATTCACGGCCGGTGGAAGCACAGTCTGATCTCGGCCGCGGGGCCGCTGACCAACGTTCTGTTCGCGGTGGTGTGCACGGCGCCGTTCTGGCTGGACGCGCTGGACGGGGTGCCGGCGGAGTTCCGGTTCGCGCTCGCCTTCCTGGCTCTCCTCCAGGTGACCGCCGCGATCCTGAACTTCCTTCCCGTACCAGGGCTCGACGGCTACGGGGTCATCGAGCCCTGGCTGTCGTACAAGGTCAAGCGCCAGGTGGAGCCGTTCGCGCCGTTCGGGCTGCTGTTCGTGTTCGCGGTGCTGTGGGTCCCGGAGGTGAACAGCGTGTTCTTCGACGTGATCGACTCGGTGCTGCGCGGTCTGGGGATCGACCAGTTCGACACGTACTGCGGTCAGTACTTGTACAACTCTGTGTTCAGCTTCCTCCGGGACAATGGCACGAACATCGGCTGCACGCCCTGACCTGCGGAGATCTGCGGAAACGTCGAAGCCCCGGCCACTCCCCTCGGGGTGGACGGGGCTTCGTCCCCAGGCGTCCGCGAGTGTCCGTTCAGACGCGGTCGGCCGCGATCAGCACGTACTGGAAGGAACCGTCCCGGTAGGACTCGATGAACGCCTCCTCGATCCCGGTGACCAGCGAGGACGTGGCCCGCAGTTCCCAGTACGGCAGGGTGTCGGGAGTCAGGTCGATCACGGTCTGCGGCACGAGCCGGTTGTCGGCCATGGCCCGCAGGTACTCACGACGGGAGTGGATGTTGCACTCGAAGTGGGCGTTGATCTGCGAGACCCACTTCGACGGCTGGCCGTAACGGGGGTTCCAGCAGCCGGTGATGGTCACGTACCGGCCGCCCACCTTGAGGAAGCGGGAGTGCTCGGCGAACAGGTCGTGCAGGTCGACGTACATGGTCGACTCGTTGTTCCACGAGGCGGTGACGGCACCCTTCTCGAAGGGCGTGTCGAGCATGTTGCACACGCGCGAGCGGACGTGGTCCTGGATCCGCAGCTCCCGTGCCCGCCCGTTGCCGAACTCGGCCTGTGTGGCGGAGAGCGTGACACCCTCGACCTTGCAGCCGAAGCGCTGGTGGGCCATGACCATGGAGCCGCCGCGACCGCACCCGGCGTCGACGAGGGTGTCGTCGGCCGTGACGGGGCCCAGGTGGTCCAGGAGAACCTCGGCCTGGGCGGACTCCAGCCGGTGCAGCTCGGCGATCAGCCTCTTCTCGTACTCACTGTCCTCCGGGTCGCCGAGCGCGGTGTGGTCGACGGCGCCGATGCCGTAGTGATGGTGGTAGAGACCGTCCACGTCACCGAGGCGCAGGTTCACCGGCCTCGCCTCGCTGTTCCAGTACCGGGCGATGTCCCCCTGATAGGGGGTCGCCGGGGCCGGGATCATCGTGGAGAGGGCAGGGGTGATATCCGTGGTCACAGAGGCTTCCGTTCGTCCGTTCGATTACCAGAAGTCGGGCAGGGTGTAGCGGTAGGTGTTGGTGCGGTGCCAGTCGTGGTTGCCGTCGACCCAGGCGGCCACACCCTTGAGAAAGCGCGCCATGACGGGCAGGGGGCAGGTCGCGGCGAGGTCGGCCGCTGCCGCCTCGAAGGCGTGCATCAGGTCGTTGTGGACCTCGACCGCCTTGAGATACGCGTCGCGCTCGGAGAGCCGTTCGCGTTCCGCGATCACCACGGGCAGGTTCAGGTGCCGGCCGGGACTGGCCAGTTCCTTGGTGTAGGAGTACAGGTCGTTGACGATGGTGGTCGCGTTGCCGGCCAGCGCGATGACCCGCTGCGTCTCCGGCTGTGCGTGCAGGTCCGCCGGGAGTTCGTAGCCTCCGACGGTGTCGGTGATGGTGGGGCAGGGGCGGAAGTTGTTGAACTGGCGCATCGCCAGGTACTCCCACACCTCCGGGACATAGTCGGTCTCGGCCCAGGCCGCCTCGGCGAGATACCCCATGTGCAGCCGGGCCATGTCGTGCCGGAAGCGGTCGGCCTGGGAGGGTGTGGCCGCGCGGACGAAGTGGTCCATGGCGCTGCGATAGGCGCGCCGCGGCGGATCCGAGCCGAGCGACGTCTGCCACTCCGGCGCGTACTCCGGGGTGGTGTGGAGCGGGTCGAGCGCGGTGTGCGCGAGCAGGAGACGGCCGCCGAGACCGACGGGTGAACCGCCGTGGTCCTCGCAGTAGCAGTCGTCGACGGCGTTCTCCGCGACCATCAGCCGGGTGGCGATCATCAGATGATCCACGGTGGGGGCGTCGGGGTGGCAGCCGACCATGTACCGCCCGACGGAGAAGCCGTCGAACTGGCCTTCCCACTCCTCGGGGTAGAGCTGGACCTCGTCCTCGGCCCAGCGTTTGATCCGGCGGCTCACCTCCTCGACGCGCACCGGGTCGGGCTCGGGGACGGAGTGGTGGTACAGGCCGGGCACGGCCTTGCCCTCGGCGGGTGGCGCGGGAGCGGGGAGCACCGGGTCGGGTGTGCGGGCCAGGGACAGGGAGGCCGTCCCCAGACCGGTCGGCCCGCCCAGGACCCGCCGCTCGACGACGGGTACGGGAGGTGGAGGTACGGGAGGTGAAAGTGCGGGAGGTGGAGGTGCGGCCGGTGGACGCGGTGCACGGGCCAGGGACAGCGAGGCCGTCCCCAGACCGGTCGGCCCGCCCAGGACCGGGGGGACGACGGGTTCGGGAGGCTTGGCGGGCAGGACCGGCGTGGTGGTGGACGGCCCCGGCCGCCGCTCGGGCATGGGTCGTCCGAGGGGCCCGGTGTCGGGCATCTGTTGCTCCTTGCTGTGGTGGGACGAGCGGGGGCGTCGACCTGTGCGACGCGGCGCGCCGTCAGTCCCGCGTGCGGGCGATCTGCACGTTCTCCAGCACTCCGAGCGCGTCGGGCAGGAGGACCGCGGCGGAGTAGTACGTACTGACGAGATAGGAGACGACGGCCTGCTCGTTGATGCCCATGAATCGCGCGGAGAGGCCCGGCTCGACCTCGTCCGGCAGGTCTGTCTGCCGCAGGCCGATGACGCCCTGGTTCTCCTCGCCCGTGCGCATCGCGATGATGGAGCTGGTCTGTTCCCTGCTGATCGGGATCTTGTTGCAGGGCAGGATCGGGACCCCGCGCCAGGCCGGGACCGACTGCCCGCCGAGGTCGACGTGGTCCGGGTAGAGGCCGTAGGCGTTGAAGCCGCGTCCGATCGCGGCGATCGTCCTCGGGTGGGCGAGGAAGAGCTTGGTGCCGCGGCGGCGGCAGAGCAGGTCGTCCATGTCGTCCGGGGTCGGCGGGCCGGAGTGCGTCTGGATGCGCTGCTTGAAGTCGGCGTTGTGGAGCAGCCCGAACTCGGGGTTGTTGATCAGCTCGTGTTCCTGCCGCTCACGCAACGCCTCGATGGTGAGCCGGAGTTGCTCCTCGGACTGGTTCATCGGCCCGTTGTAGAGGTCGGCGACCCGCGTGTGGATCCTCAGGACGGTCTGGGCGACGGAGAGTTCGTACTCGCGCGGCTTCAGCTCGTAGTCGACGAAGGTGGCCGGCAGGTCGACCTCGCCGGTGTGACCGGCCGACAGGGCGATCGCGGCCTCGCCGTGTTTGTTCTGCGGCTGCCGTGCGGCGGAGCCGAACGCCTCGATGTGGGCGTGAAGGCCGGGCGCGGTCTCCCGTACGGCGGCGAAGTCGGCGCGGGAGAGCGTGAGGAGGGTGCCGGAGGTCTCGGCGGTGACCGTGCAGTCGTGGCGGGCGTCGGGGTCCAGCAGGGCGTTCTCGCCGAAGCGGTCGCCGTCCGCGAGTACCGCGATGGCGATCGCCCCACCGTACGGGCCCTCGCCGGACTGGCTGACGCGGCCGTGGGCGATCAGGTGGATCCGGTCCGCCGGGCTGCCGCGCTCGACAAGGATCTCACCGGCGGTGAAGTCGCGCTGCACACAGCGTTCGGCGAGGACGGTCAGGACGTCCACGTCGTCGAAGCCCCGCAGCAGGGCCAGTTCACCGAGTTCGCGGGGGATCACCCGGACCGTGGCGCCGTCCTGGACGAACTCGATGCGCCCGTCGCCGACGGTGTGCCTGAGCCGCCGGTTGACCCGGTAGGCGCCGCCCTTGGTCTCGACCCAGGGGAGCATCCGCAGCAACCAGCGGGAGGTGATCTCCTGCATCTGCGGGGCGGACTTGGTGGTGGTGGCGAGGTTGCGGGCGGCTGCGGTGCCGAGGGCCTGCTGCGGCACTGCCGGTACGGCCTGGACTTCCGGGCTGCTGTCCACGGTCATCGGTGTGCGGTACTCCTTGCCGGACACGGTGAGGATCGCGGCGATCCGTCTACCCGAAGGACGGTATGACCGGCCGACCGGCATCTCCATGGAAAGCCCGGCAGCTTCCTCCGAAGCGGTGAAACTCCTCCGGCTTCGGTTTATCCGTGGGTCTGTTTGCCGCGCCGGACGTAGTACCAGCACATGTTGGACGACAGGCCGGCCAGCAGTACCCACACGATCCCCAGCAGGTTGCCCTGGACGAAGGACACGACGGCGGCGGCCACGGCGAGCAGGCAGACGGCCAGGGCGTAGAGGGCGAGGCGGGGCATGTGGACTGCTCTCCTGTCGGGGACACCGGTCGGGGGGACACTGCCGGAAACGGAAACCCGTCCAGTGTCCCCCATCCGCTCAGATGTCGGTGACGCGCAGGCCCGCGTGGGCCTTGTAGCGGCGGTTCACCGAGATCAGGTTGGCGACCAGCGACTCGACCTGGTGGGCGTTGCGCAGTCGGCCCGAGAAGACCCCGCGCATGCCGGGGATACGGCCGGCGAGCGCCTGCACGATCTCCACGTCCGCGCGCTCCTCGCCGAGGACCATCACATCGGTGTCGATCTCCGCGATCTCCGGGTCCTGGAGCAGTACGGCCGACAGGTGGTGGAAGGCGGCCGTGACCCGGGAGTCCGGCAGCAGGGCGGCGGCCTGTTCGGCGGCGCTGCCCTCCTCCGGCTTCAGCGCGTACGCGCCCTTCTTGTCGAAGCCGAGCGGGTTCACACAGTCCACGACGAGCTTGCCGGCCAGTTCCTCGCGCAACGATTCGAGGGTCTTGCCGTGTCCGTCCCAGGGCACGGCGACGATCACGATGTCGCTGCGGCGCGCGGTCTCGGCGTTGTCGGCGCCCTCGACCCCGTGGCCGAGTTCGTCGGCGGCGGCCTGGGCACGGTCGGCGGCGCGCGACCCGATGATCACCTTCTGGCCGGCCCTGGCGAGCCGGTAGGCGAGGCCCTTGCCCTGCGGCCCGGTCCCGCCGAGCACGCCGACGACGAGCCCGGATACGTCGGGAAGGTCCCAGGGGTCCTTGGCAGGAGCCTTCGCGGGGGCCTGGGCAGGGGTCTGTGCACTGTCGGTAGAGGTCATGGGCCGACTTTACGTCCGTGCCCGGGCGCCCATGGGGTCAGGTGAGCTGGGTCACGGGCACCCGCCGGAAGGGGATCCTCTCGTACGGGCCGAAGTCGCCGGTCTCGAAGAGGAGCCCGACGGTGTCGGCGTCGATCCGGACGAGGTCGGAGTAGGCGGCAGGCAGGCCGTTCACCGTGTGCACCGGGCGCCAGGTGGTGCCGCCGTCGGTGGAGACGCGGATGGTCATCAGGGCGCGGGCGGCGGGATCGGCGGGCCCGGAGAAGAGGAGCAGGTCGGGGTCGCGGAACTGGAGCACGCTGCCCTGGCAGACGGGGGCGGACAGGCCGGCCTGCGGACGGAAGGGCTTGACGAGGGTCCGGCCGCCGTCCGTGGAGTGCGCGTCGGCGCGGTTGCCGGGCGACGGGGAGTCGTTGCGGGTGTTGAAGTAGACGCGGCCGTCCGGGAGTTCGGCGGCGGTGGTCTCGTTGACGTTGATGTACCCGTTGGTGTTCTCGTCGAGGTACCCGATGGACCAGGTCGCGCCGCGGTCGTCGCTGAGCAGACAGTGGCCGCTGTTGTACTTGGCCTCGTTGCCCAGGTCGTCGCCGGTGGGCGGAACCGTGTGGTTGGCGGCGACGACGACCCGGCCGCTGCTCAGCTGGATGGCGTGGCCGGGGGTGGTGGCGTACCAGCGCCAGTCCGCGTGCTTGACCTGGTCGGTGATCTCCACGGAGGAGGACCAGCTGACGCCGTCGTCGTCGCTGTGGCGGACCCAGATACGGCGGCCGTCGGCGGCCGAGACGTTGCCGAGCAGGATGTCCTTCTCGGTGACCGTGCCCGAGGCGCGGACGTACACGAGGAGGATGCGGCCGGTGTCGAGGACGACGGGGGCGGGGTTGCCCGCGAGATGGACGCCGTTGTTGGCGGCGACCGTGAGCGGGCCCCAGGTGCGGCCGCCGTCCGTGGACCGCTTCAGCACGATGTCGATGTGACCGTGGTCCGACGCGGAGTCGACCCGGCCCTCGCAGAAGGCGAGCACGGTGCCGGAGTGGGTGACGACGACGGCCGGGATGCGGTAACTGGCGTAGCCCTCCTGGCCGGACCAGAAGGGGATGCTCGTCTCGACGGTCATGTGCGGCTCCTCGGTGGGGCGGTGAGTCGGTAAGCAGGTGCCTACGTGGTAGATGAGTGCGTGGTGAGGGCAGTGATTCGTGTCCTTACCCAGGTTGGGCGAAAAGACTGTGAATTGAGCGTCCCGACTTGTCCGTTGCGGCAGGATGCGCGGTCATGGACGCCGTACGGGTCGCGCTGCTGCGCGAAGTGCTCGCGGGAACCGAGTGGTTGGGGGCCACGCGGAGGTTCTCGGGGGCGTTACGGGGGTCCGTGGTGTCGTACGGGGGCGGACTGCTGTTGGCGGGCACGCCGGCGTACGAGCCGTGGCACCTGGCGGCCCATCTCGTGGACGAGGCCGCGTGGTCGGGGACGCCCGAGCTGGCCCCGACGCTCGTACGGTCGGACGGGCTCGGGCGGATCGAGGCGGCCCGCCGGGGTGAGACATTGCTGATGGTGGCGCCGGAGGGGGTGGACGGCGGCCTGCTGGAGCGGGTTCTCGACGCTCGGCGCAGTGGTGTGAAGGTGCTGGTGCTGGGGTCGGGCGAGGGGGAGCTGGTGTCCCTGGCGCATGAGTCGCTGGCGGTGCCGGAGGGGCTGGAACTGGACCTGGACACGGTGCAGCACCTGGTCAGCGCGGCGGTCGGGGAGAACTCGGTGCCGGTGGTCCGAGGGCGGCGCCGGTTCCGTGACCGGCTGTCGAGGCTGGCGGACGTCCTGACGGCACCGCCACCGTCCCGCTGGTAGGGACACCGCTGGTAGAGAACCGCTGGTAGAGACACTCTTCCCGAAGATCGGAGAAACCCTTCCCGAATAAACCTGTTGCCCCTCCCTCCCCCACCCCACAGCATGACCCCACGTGACCTCAGCGCTCCGTGCCCTCCTCCCCGACCTCTCCCCCTGGCGGGCCTCCCCCGACTTCCGGAAGCTCTGGCTGTCGGGGCTGATCACCAACTTCGGGAGCTTTCTGACCTTCGTCGCGCTGCCGGTGCAGATGAAGGAGCTGACCGGGTCGGCCGCCGCGGTCGGGGCGATCGGGGCCGTGGAGCTGATCCCGCTGATCGTGTTCGGGCTGTACGGCGGGGCGCTGGCCGACGCGGCGGACAAACGGAAGCTGATCCTGTGGACGGAGGCGGGTCAGGGCCTGCTGTGCGCCGTACTGCTCGTCAACGCACTACTGCCCGACCCCCTCATCTGGCCGCTGTACGTCGTCGCGGCGCTCACCTCGGCGCTCGGTTCGGTGCAGCGGCCCGCGCTGGATTCACTCATGCCGAGGATCGTGGCCCATGAGCAGCTGCCGGCCGCGGCGGCGCTCAACTCCCTCCGCTGGACGGTCGGCGGGGTCGCGGGCCCGGCGCTCGCGGGCGTGGTCGTGGCGTACGCGGGGCTCGGCTGGGCGTACGCCGTCGATGTCGTGACCTTCGCCGTGTCCCTGCTGTTCGTCGTGGGGCTGGCCGCCTCCCCCGCCTCGCACGAGGCCGCGAAACCCTCCCTCCGGTCGATCGCGGAGGGCGCCCGCTACGCGTGGAACCGCAAGGAACTCCTCGGGACGTACGCCATCGACCTGGCCGCGATGTTCCTGGCGATGCCGCTCGCCGTCCTCCCGTTCCTGGCGGACGAGTTGAACGCCGAGTGGTCGCTGGGCCTGATGTACGCGGCGATCCCGGCCGGTTCCCTGCTGGTGAGCGTCACCAGCGGCTGGACCTCGCGGGTGCACCGGCACGGGCGGATGGTGGTGCTCGGGGCGGCGGGCTGGGGCCTGGCGATCGCCGCGTCCGGGACCGTCGCCAACGTATGGGTGGTGCTGCTGTTCCTCCTCCTGGCCGGCTGCTTCGACATGATCAGCGGGATCTTCCGAGGCGCGATGTGGAACCAGACCATCCCGGACGAGCTGCGCGGCCGCCTCGCCGGCATCGAACTGCTCTCCTACTCGGTCGGCCCCCAGCTGGGCCAGGTCAGGGCAGGCAGCGTGGCCGCCTGGCGCGGGGTGCGCGCGTCGGTGTGGTCGGGCGGCCTGGCCTGCGCGGCGGGCGTGGGCGCACTGGCCCTGTGCCTACCGGCCCTGATGCGCTACGACGTCCGCACGAACGAACACGCGATACGCCTGCGGGAGCAGCGGGAGAAGACAACACGCCTGGGCGCAACCCCCTAGGGGCGCGGGGAACTGCGCGACCAGCCACAACGCACCCGCAGACAACAACCGCCCTCAGTCCTCGTCCCCGCCGCGCGCCGCCGCATCGTGCCACTTGGGATCGTTCTCCCACTCAAGATTCCGCTCGCGAGCGGTCTCCATCGCGTGCTCGGCCTCCGCACGAGTGGCGTAAGGCCCGAACCGGTCCTTGCCCGGACAGTCCGGCCCCTCTTCGACCTTCTTGTGCTCCAGGCAGTAGTACCACTCGCCCGGTTTACCGACCGTGCGCTTCTTGAACAGGGCCATGATTCCGGCTCCTTTCGCCACGTTCATCGTCCCCCACCCGGGCTCGTTAAACTCACTGTCATGTCTGGCCAGTCGCTGCTCGTACCAGGGGACCTGTCCCCCATCCGTTCCGTGCCCGGAAACATCCGTCGTCCCGAGTACGTCGGGAAGCCCGCGCCGACCCCGTACACCGGGGCGGAGGTGCAGACGCCCGAGACGATCGAGGCGATGCGGATCGCCGGGCGGATCGCCGCGCGGGCGATGGCGGAGGCCGCGAAGCTCATCGCGCCCGGGGTGACCACCGACGAGCTGGACCGGGTGGCGCACGACTACATGTGCGACCACGGGGCCTACCCGTCCACCCTCGGCTACCGCGGCTTCCCCAAGTCGCTGTGCACGTCCGTCAACGAGGTCATCTGCCACGGCATCCCGGACTCGACGGTGCTGCGGGACGGCGACATCGTCAACCTCGACGTGACGGCGTACATCGGCGGGGTGCACGGCGACAACAACGCGACGTACCTGGTCGGGGACGTGGACGAGGAGAGCAGGCTGCTCGTCGAGCGCACCCGGGAGTCCCTGGACCGGGCGATCAAGGCGGTCAGGCCGGGCCGGCAGATCAACATCATCGGCCGGGTCATCGAGTCGTACGCCAAGCGTTTCGGCTACGGAGTCGTCCGGGACTTCACAGGCCACGGCATCAATTCCTCGTTCCACTCCGGTCTGATCGTCCCCCACTACGACAGCCCCCACGCCACGACCCTCATCCAGCCCGGGATGACCTTCACCATCGAGCCGATGCTGACGCTGGGGACGCACGACTACGACATGTGGGACGACGGCTGGACGGTCGTCACCAAGGACCGCAAGCGCACGGCCCAGTTCGAGCACACGCTCGTGGTGACGGACTCGGGTGCGGAGATCCTCACGCTGCCCTGACCCGCACACCGTCGACATACCGGACAAACAGCCCGCCTTCTCCTTGAGGGCGGGCTGGCCGGTTTTCTGGGTACGCTTTTACCGACAGCCAGTCGGTAAAGGTATTGACTTAGGTTAGCCTTACCTCAGAGGATAGGCCTCATGGACTCCTTTTCGACAGTCATCCGCACCGCGTCGCACGAGCAGCATGTGGAGGCGGAGACCTCGACGTTCATGAGCGACATGCTCGGCGGCAGGCTCGGCGTGGACGCGTACGCGCGCTACACCGAGCAGTTGTGGTTCGTGTACGAGGCCCTGGAGGCGGCTGCCGGACGGCTGGCGTCCGATCCGGTGGCGGGCCCCTTCATCCAGCCCGAGCTGATGCGGCTGCCGGCACTGGAGAAGGACCTCGCGCACCTCCGCGGGCCCGACTGGCGTGCGACGCTCACCGCGCTGCCCGCGACCCGGGCGTACGCGGACCGTGTCGCCGAGTGCGCCCGGGAGTGGCCGGCCGGATACATCGCCCACCACTACACCCGGTACCTCGGAGACCTCTCCGGCGGCCAGATCATCCGCGACCGGGCCGAGAAGACGTGGGGCTTCGCCCGCAAGGGGGACGGTGTCCGCTTCTACGTCTTCGAGGAGATCGCGAATCCGGCGGCGTTCAAGCGGGGGTATCGCGAGCTGCTGGACGGGGCGGGTGCGACGGTGGACGAGCTGGAGCGGCAGCGGATGGTGGCGGAGTGCAAGAAGGCATTCGCCCTGAACACGGGCGTCTTCCGGGCGTTGGGCGAAGAGTTCCCCATGTCCGCGTGACCCTCACCCCAGGATGTTTTCGCCCCCGCCGCCCCTACCCATACCCATCCCTGGGGGCTGCGCCCCCAGACCCCTCTTTGTCCTCAAACGCCGGACGGGCTGAAAAGATCAAGCGCCGGCCGGCACCCTCCAGCCCGTCCGGCGATTGAGGACGAGCGCGTTCAGCGCGACATCCCACCCACCCGACTACCGCCACCGCCCTCCAGCCCGTCCGGCGATTGAGGACGAGCGCGTTCAGCGCGACATCCCACCCACCCGACTACCGCCACCGCCCTCCAGCCCGTCCGGCGTTTGAGGACGAGGCCGTTCAGGCCGAAAGGGGGGTCTGGGGGCGCAGCCCCCAGAAGGATGGGACGGGTAGGGGCGGCGGGGGCGAGGAAAAATCAGCGCTCCAGGAACACCCGTCCCCCGATCTCCACCCACCCCATCGGCTGGGGTGCCGTGAGTATCTGTGAGCCCTTGCCCTGGGTGATGTTCAGGGCCCGGCCCAGTTCGTGGGTCAGGAGCAGCGCCGCCGCCCCCGTCGCCTCGTCCTCCTCGATCCCGTCGTCCCGGCCGGGGAAGCCACGGGCCCGCACCCGGCCCGCCGCCTCGTCCTCCCAGGCCCACGCGTAGATCCACTCCCCCACCGGCGGCACCGCCAGCGCGTCCACCTCCGCCGCCGACCCGTACCGCCGCAGCGTCCGCGCCGGTACCCACTCCGCCCGCGCCTCGATCCAGCTGAACTCCCCGTCCAGCCGCGCCCCCACCAGCCCGGCCGGTGTGACCAGTTCGGGCACGTCGAGCAGCCAGGCCGAACCGACGCAGGGGTGACCGGCGAACGGCAGGCGCAGGGTCGGTGTGTAGATGTCGATGACCCCGCGCTCGGGGTCATCGACGAACACGGTCTCGCTGAACCCGAGTTTCGCCGCGAACGCCTGCCGTTCGTCCCGCTCCGGCATGACGGAGCCCTCACGGACCACGCCCAGTTCGTTGCCGTATCCGCCGGTGGGCGAGCAGAAGACGCGGAGTACGTCGTAATCAGTCACGCGCGCATTCAAACACCCAGGTGGCGGCAGTCACCAACTACGCGCCCCCCGTACGTCCTCACGCCTCCGTACGGCGACGCCTCACCGCAAGCACCACACCCGCGCCCGCCGCCACCGTCACCGCGGCGGCCGTGCCCAGCGCACCGACCGGAACACCCGCGCCGGTGGACGCCAGGCCGCCGCCCGTCACACCTCCGGTTGTCGAGCCCGTCGTACCGGAGGAACCGCCCGTGGAGCCGGACGAGCCAGAGGTACCGCCCGTGGAGTCCGATCCGCCGTCGCCGCCCGGGAGTTCGGCGCCCTCGGCGACCGCCACGGACAGGTCGACCGGGTCGAGTTCCGTGCCCGTCTCGTAGAAGTCGCCGAAGGCCTTCGCACCAGCCGCTGTGAGCTTCGCTGTCACGTCGGACAGGGTGATGACATCGTTCACAGCCGTGAGGTCGGTCGCGTCCGTCGTCAGGTCGGCCAGGACCACGTCGTCGGAGGTCTCGCCGAGGCTCTCCACGTCGGCGGTGAGTTCGCCGGCGCCGTTGTCGACCGTCGCCCTGAGGTCGCTGAGGGTGAGGTCGAGGCCGTACGTGCCGTTGTCCTCGTGGCCCTTGAAGTTCACGGCGCCCGCGAAGGCGGCGGAGAGGGTCTCGGCGTCGGTGTCGTACTCGCCCGAGCCGTCGACGAACGTGAACACACCGTTGTCGGCGGCCTGGGTCGCACCGTCGGACGTCGTGATCGCACCCTTGGCTACGCCGTCCACGACGTACGTACGGAAGGACTGCTTCACACCCCAGCCCAGCGTGCCGTCGGTGATGTCACCGCTCACCGGGGCTGCGGTGTCGGTGTCCGACGGGGACGCCGACGGCGAGGCGGACTCCGACTCGCTCTGCGACGGCGACGGGGATGCCGAGGTCGAGGCAGAGGCAGAGGTCGATCCCGACGGAGTCGGGGTCGGGGACGGCGAGGTCGACGTGGTCGGGGACGTGGACGCCGACGGGCTCGGGGACTCCGGCGTCCCCTGTACGACCGTCAGCGGGTCGCCCGCCGCCCCGCTGTAGCTGGAGCTGCCGAGGACGGTCGCCGCCTCCGCCGTCAGCTTGGTCGCCATCTCGGTCATCGCCTGGGTGACCGTGACGTCGGCGAGCGGGACGTCGTCCTGGGTGGTGCCGCTCCTCGTGACGTCGGCGGTGATCTTCGCCGCCTTGCTGTCGAACTTGACGTCGGACAGGGTGAGTTCGAAGCCGTGCAGCGTGGAGGCGATCTTCAGGCTGCCCTTGAAGCCGAGGTTCACGGTGTGGGCGGTGGAGTCGTAGGTCCCCGTGCCCTCCGCGAAGGTGAAGGCCCCGTTGTTCGCGGCCTGCGAGGCGCCGTCCGCCGGGGTGAAGGTGCCGGCCGCCATTCCGGTCACGTAGGTGCGGTACGACTGCTTGATGCCCCAGGTCAACTCGTAGCCGCTGAGCGGGACTTCGGCGGCCGAGGCGGTGGAGGCGACCGTCGTGGCGAGCGCGGTGGCACCGAGCGCGACGGCCGTGGCCACGGCGGCGGCGAGAGCGAGGGGGCGTCTGGAGGAGGTGGCGGACATGGTGGTGGTTCTCCTAGGCGGACGGTCCGCCAACCGGCGGACGGTGTAAGGGGGTTCAGGCCCCGTCATGCGCGTCGGCGGCGGTGGCGGTGGCCGTGCGGGCCTTGCGTCTGCGGACGACGACCGCGAAGGCCACGGCCGCCAGCAGCAGGGCGCCGGCCGCCAGGCCGACGGGCAGGAGCGGTGGTCCATCGTCGGCGCCGGAGTCGGCGCCGGAGTCGCTCGCGGCGTTCTCCGTGTCCGGTGCGGCGGACTTGGCCGCCGCCTCCGGTGTCGCGGACGTCTCCGTCCCGGTGCCCGCGCTGCCCAGGTCGGGCAGGGCGGGAAGTTCGGCGTCGTCGGTGAGGGTGACGGCGAGCGAGACGGGGTCCATCTCCGTGCCCGCCTTGTACATCCCGCCGAAGGCCTTCGCACCGCGCTCGGTGAGCTTCGCGGGCGCCTCGGTCAGAGCGACCAGGCCGTTCTTGGCCGTCGGCTTGGCGGCGGTGAAGGTGATCAGCGGGACGTCGGCGCCCTTGAAGTCCGGGCTCGCCACGTCCGCGTACAGCGCGCCCGTGCCGTTCGCGCCGACCGCCGTACGCAGTCCGCTCAGCGCCAGGTCGAGGCCGTTCTCGCCGGTGAAGCGCACCGCGCCGGTGAAGGTCGCGGTCAGTTCGCCGTCCTTGTACGTGCCCTTGCCGCTCGGGAAGCGGAAGAGCGCGCCGCCGTCCTGGGCCCCGGAGGACAGCGTCCACCTGCCCTTGGCGATGTCGCCGGTGACGTACTCGCGGAAGGTGCGGCGCACCCCCCAGTCGACCGCCCCGTCCTTGATCGCGCCCGAAGTCGCCTTCGGGGCCGTGGACCTGGAGGGGGTGGCGGTGGGGGCCTTGGTCGTCGGAGTCGCCGTCGGCTGCTTGGTGGCCGCCGCCCGGACGTCCGCCGAGAGGCTCACCGGGTCGAGTGCGGTGCCCGCCGTGTAGTACCCGGCGAAGGACTTGGCGCCCTCGGCGGTGAGGCTGGCGGGGAGGTTGTTGAGGGTGACCGCGTTGCCGCCGCCCCGCATGTCGATCCCGCCCAGGGAGAGGGAGGCGAAGGGCACCTGCGAGGACGTCGTGACCGTCCCGGTGTCCTTCGCCTTGCTGGTGACGTCGACGTAGAGGGTGCCGGAGCCGCCGGAGATCCGGACGGTGGGGCGGCTGATCGTGAGGTCGAGCTGGTAGGTCCCGTCGGCCTTCTTGTGGCCGACGAAGTGGACCCCGCCGGAGAAGCCGGCACGGAAGGCGCCCGTGTCGCCGTCGTACGAACCCGTGGCCGAGTGGAAGCGGAACTGGCTGCCGCCGACCGTGGCCGCGCCGCCCGTGAGGGAGAAACTCCCCTTCGCTATCGGGCCGGTGACATAGCTCTGGAAGGACGACTTGATGCCCCAGTCGAGCCTGCCGCCCTGCACGGTACGGCTCGCGGCATGCGCGGCACCGGCCGGGAGGAGGGCCCCCAGGACGGCCGCGCACAACACGGTCACCAGGGCACGTAGGCGCGCGGGCATGGGGTGTCCTCCGGTATCCGACGGGATTCGACTGCCAGTAGCGAGCGAAGGTAAGGCTAACCTAAGCTTTGGCCAGCGGAAACGTAAGAGGGCCGAGAGAATCCAAGACGATCCGAGACGATCCGAGAGAAACGGATGGCACCGTGGGACGCTTGCGCACGCGATTGGCGGGAGCACTACTGTCCGCGCTCGCCCTCACGGCGACCGGCTGCGCCGGCGCCCAGGGCTCGGGGCAGGACAGTCCACGGGGCGGCACGGCCGAGGCCGCCGCGAGTGCCGCCGCCGCGGATCGTCTGGAACCCCTCACGAACCCTTCCGAACCTCAACTCCCCGTGACCGTACGGTCGTCCGACGGGACGAAGGTGACCGTCGAGGCCGCCGAGCGGATCGTGCCCCTCTCCGGCAGCCTCAGCGAGATCGTGTTCACGCTCGGGCTCGGCGACCGGGTCGTCGCCCGGGACATCACCGCCACCTTCGCCCAGGCGGAGAAGCTGCCGATCGTCACCCGCAACCACGACGTCTCAGCCGAGAGCGTGCTCTCCCTCAAGCCCGACCTGGTCCTCGCCGAGACGACCACCGGCCCCGAGGAGGCGATCGGCCAGATCCGCGACGCCGGTGTCCCGGTCCTCGTCATCGACCCGGCGAAGGGCCTCGGCGATGTCGGCCCGCGCATCCAGGCGATCGCCGACGCGCTCGGCGTACCGACCGCCGGGAAGGAGCTGACGAAGCGCTCCGAGGACCGGATCGCCGCCGTACGCAAGGGGATTCCGCAGTCGGCGGAGGGTGACGAAAAGCCTCGCGTCGCCTTCCTCTATCTGCGTGGCTCCGCCTCCGTCTATCTCATCGGCGGCAAGGACTCCGGGGCGACCTCGCTCCTTGAGGCCGCCGGGGCGATCGACGCGGGCGCGGACTCGGGGCTCGAGAAGGACTTCACGGCCATTACGACAGAGGCGCTGGCGCAGGCCGCGCCGGACGCGATCCTCGTCATGACCAAGGGACTTGAGTCCGTCGGCGGGATCGACGGGATGATCGAGATCCCTGGTGTCGCGCAGACCCCGGCCGGGATGGAGCGCCGGGTCGTGTCGATCGAGGACGGCGTGCTCCTCAACTACGGGCCGCGTACGGACCAGGTGCTGAGGTCGATCGTGGCCCAGCTGTACGCCGACAACGACGGAGATGCGCAATGACCTTGCTGGACAAGGTGGTCGAGGCCGCCGAGGAGGCCTCGCCCGTACGTCGGGTGCGGGGCGGCACCTGGCTGCTGACCGTCGGGCTGGTCGTCGCGCTGCTCGTGCTCGTTCCGGTCGCCGCCGGGCTCGGGGCGTATCCGATCCCCACGGGTGATGTGCTGGGCTCGGTGCTGCACAAAGTCGGGCTCGGTGGGGCCGAGTTGGAGCGTGTCCCCGAGTCTGTTCTGTGGAACGTCCGTTTCCCTCGTATCGTGCTCGCGCTGCTCGTGGGGGCCTCGTTGGGGTGTGCGGGGGCGTTGATGCAGGGGATGTTCAGCAATCCGCTTGCCGAGCCGAGCATCATCGGCGTCTCGTCGGGGGCGGCGGTCGGTGCGGTGGGGGCGATCTCGCTCGGCCTCAACTTCCTTGGCACGGTGACGATTCCGACTGTCGCGTTCGCGACGGGGCTCGGCACGGTGTTGCTGGTGTATTCGATGTCTCGCGCCGGGGGGCGTACGGAGGTCGTGACGCTGATCCTCACCGGGATCGCCGTGAACGCGTTCGCGGGGGCGTTGATCGGGTTGTTCCTGTTCTTCGCGGACACGGCTGCGGTCAACCAGATCACGTTCTGGCAGCTGGGGTCGCTTGCGCAGGCGACCTGGTCGAAGGTGCTGGCGGTGCTGCCGTTCGCGGTTGTGGGTCTGGTGATCGCGCCTCTTTATACGCGTCGACTGGATCTTCTGGCCCTTGGGGAGCGGCCTGCTCGGCATCTGGGGGTGGATGTGGAGCGGATGCGGGTTGTTCTGATCCTGGTGATCGCGTTGTTGACGGCGGCGGCGGTGGGGGTCTCGGGGATCATCGGGTTTGTCGGGCTGGTGATTCCGCATTTGCTGCGGATGGCTGCGGGGCCTGGGCATCGGTTTCTTGTGCCGGGCGCTGCGCTGGCGGGGGCGGTGGTTCTGCTTGCCGCGGATCTGGTGGCGCGGACGGTTGCTGCACCGGCGGAGTTGCCGCTGGGTGTGTTGACTGCGCTGCTTGGTAGTCCGTTTTTCTTCTGGTTGCTTCGGAGGACTCGGCGGCGGCAAGGGGGGTGGGCGTGAGGGGTTGTTCGTCGGCCGACGGCCGGTGGGGGCTTGTCGCGCAGTTCCCCGCGCCCCTAGGTAGGTCTGTGCGGACGCACATCGATACAGCCCCGCGCCCCTAGGTGGGTCCGTGCGGACGCAGATCGATACAGCCCCGCGCCCCTAGGTGGGGATCCGTACCGCCCCTTTCCAACTCGATCTCTAGGAAGCTTGCCGTGAGACTCCTGCGCTCCCGCCCGACTCCCCCGCCCCCCGCCGAGCCGGGGGACGTTCTCGCCGAAGTCGAAGGGCTGCATGTTCGCCTTGGTTCGCGGGAGGTTCTCTCGGGTGTCGACGTGATCGCCCGGGCCGGTGAGGTGTTGGCGCTCGTCGGGCCCAATGGGGCCGGGAAGTCGACGCTGTTGGGGGCGATTGCCGGCGATCTGCCGGCCGCCGCCGGGGTTGTGCGGATTCATGGGTGGGACGCCGGTGAGTGGCCGGCCGCTGAACTCGCGCTGCGGCGGGCCGTGTTGCCGCAAGCCGCCTCGCTCTCCTTTCCGTTCAGCGTTGAGGAGGTCGTTCGGATGGGGCGGGCGCCCTGGGCCGGGACCGAGCGGGAGGACGAGGACGATGTGGCCGTGGGTGAGGCGATGGGGGCCGCCGAGGTGGCCGGGTTCGCCGTGCGGCCGTTCTCCGCGCTGAGCGGGGGTGAGCGGGCCCGGGTCGCGCTGGCCCGGGTGCTCGCCCAGCGGGCGCCGCTGCTGCTGCTCGACGAGCCGACCGCCGCGCTGGACCTGCGGCACCAGGAGCTGGTGCTGCGGGTGTGCCGGGAGCGGGCGCGGGCCGGGGACGCCGTGGTGGTCGTACTGCACGATCTGGGACTCGCGGCGGCCTACGCGCACCGGGTGGCGATCCTGAGCGCCGGGCGGGTGGTGGCCGACGGGACGCCCGAGGAGGTCTTCGAGGAACGGCTGCTGTCGGACGTGTACCGGCAGGCCATCGAGGTGTTTCCGCATCCGCGTACCGGAGCTGTCCTGATCTCGCCGGTCCGGGATTCTTGACCTGTGCATTGCCTGTGAATGGTGCTCTCTTTACGTCCCCTTTAGTGAGCGATTGAGTTGCCGTGATCGGAGCGTGCCCTTACGGCGTCCGTGAGAGCTGAATCACCGAATGTCCGGGTATCACTGAGGCAAGCCTTAGGTAAGTTAGGGCCGCCTCACCAAACTTCTGTGAGCCCGGACACGTCGATTTCTCGCCACTCACCTTCACCCAGGAGCCCGTATGCGTGCCGTCAGACTCTCCGTCGTCACCGCAGCCGCCACCGCGGCTGCGCTGGCCGCCGTCACCGGCTGCACGGAGAAGGGCAGCTCCGGGAGCGACGGCGACCGGGTCATCAGCGTCACCGCGACGGACGACAAGTGCGAGGTGTCGAAGAAGGAGTTCCCGGCCGGGCACATCGAGCTGGACATCGCGAACAAGGGCTCCAAGGTCACCGAGGTCTATGTTCTGTTCCCGGACGACCGGATCGTCACCGAGCGGGAGAACATCGGGCCCGGTACCAAGCAGAAGGTCACCGCCGAGGTGAAGGCCGGCGACTACACGATCGCCTGCAAGCCCGGTATGAAGGGCGACGGCATCCGCCAGGCGGTCAAGGCCACCGGCGGTACGGTCGCCAAGCGCGACCCCCGGCTGGACGCGGCCGTCGCCGCCTACCGCAAGTACGCGCAGGAGCAGGCCGACGCCACGGTGCCGCTCGCCGAGGTCTTCGCCAAGGCGGTCAAGGCCGGCGACATAGAGGCCGCGAAGAAGGCGTACGCGCCCTCGCGCATCGGCTGGGAGCGCACCGAGCCGGTCGCCGAGTCCTTCGGTGACATCGACCCCAAGGTCGACGTCCGCGCCGACGGTCTGGAGGCCGGGCAGGAGTTCACGGGCTGGCACCGGCTGGAGAAGTCCCTCTGGCAGGACAAGAAGATCACCGACGCGGACAAGACCCTCGCCGACCAGCTGATCACCGACCTCACCGACTGGCAGAAGCGGGTCGGCAAGGCGGAGATCACCCCGACCTCCATGGCCAACGGCGCCAAGGAACTCCTCGACGAGGTCGCCACCGGCAAGGTCACCGGCGAGGAGGAGCGCTACTCGCACACCGACCTCGTCGACTTCAAGGCCAACGTCGAGGGCGCCCAGGACGCGTACGAGCTGCTGAAGCCCGTCGCGAAGGAGAACGACGCGGCGCTGGTCACGGAGCTGGACAAGCAGTTCGCCGCCCTGAACACGCTGCTCGACAAGTACCGCGCGGACAAGACCTCGTACGACTTCACCTCGTACGACAAGGTCACCGACGCCCAGCGCAAGGAGCTCTCCGACGCGGTGAACGCGCTCGCCGAGCCGCTGTCGAAGCTCGCCGCCGCCGTCGTGAAGTAGAAGAAGCAAGAGGAGTCCATCGACATGGCGGACGACATGACAGACGACATGACGGAGACACCCGAAACCCCTGCGGGCAGTACCTCCCGGCGGGCGCTGATCGGCTGGGGCGGGGCCGGGCTCGCGCTCGGGGCCGCCGCGGTCGGCGGGGCCGTGGCGGTGACCCGTGGCGGCGACGACGTGCAGACGGTCGCGGCCGAGACGGGCGGCGCGATCGAGTTCCACGGCGGCCACCAGGCGGGGATCGCGACGCCGGTGCAGGACCGGCTGCACTTCGCCGCGTTCGACGTGGAGACCGACGACCGCGCCGAGTTCGTCCAGATGCTCAAGGACTGGACGGCCGCCGCCCGGCGGATGACCGCCGGGCAGACGGTCGGCGAGGGCGCGTACGGCGGGCTGGCTGTGGCTCCGCCGGACGACACCGGTGAGGCGCTGGGGCTGAAGCCGTCGCGGCTGACGCTGACGGTCGGGTTCGGGCCCGGCCTGTTCGAGAGGTTCGGGCTGGCCGAGCGGCGGCCCGCCGCGCTCGTCGACCTGCCGCAGTTCCCCGGCGACAACCTGGACAAGAACCGCAGCGGCGGCGATGTGTGCGTGCAGGCCTGCTCGGACGATCCGCAGGTCGCCGTGCACGCGATCCGCAACCTGGCCCGGATCGGCTTCGGCAAGGTCTCGGTGCGCTGGTCGCAGCTCGGCTTCGGCAAGACCTCGTCGACGACCCCCGAGGCGCAGACCCCGCGCAACCTGCTCGGCTTCAAGGACGGCACGCGCAACATCGCGGGCACCGAGACGGCCCGGCTGAAGAAGTTCGTGTGGGTGGACGGTACGGACGTCGACGCCGACTCGGCCTGGATGGACGGGGGTTCGTATCTCGTCGCCCGGCGCATCCGGATGCACATCGAGCCCTGGGACCGCACCTCCCTCCAGGAGCAGGAGGACATCATCGGGCGCGACAAGGGCGAGGGCGCCCCGGTCGGCAAGGCCAAGGAGCGCGACGAGCCGTTCCTCAAGGCGATGCTGCCCGACGCGCACGTCCGCCTCGCGCACCCCGACTCCAACCACGGGGCGACCCTGCTGCGCCGCGGCTACTCCTTCACGGACGGCACAGACGGCCTCGGCCGCCTTGAGGCGGGCCTGTTCTTCCTCGCGTACCAGCGGGACGTCCGCAAGGGGTTCATCCCCGTGCAGCGCAATCTCGCGACCGACGCGCTCAACGAGTACATCCAGCACGTGGGTTCGGCGGTCTTCGCGATCCCCCCGGGCGTCCGGGACAAGGACGACTGGTGGGGCCGCGCACTGTTCACTGAGGGGGCCTAGCCCGTGTTCGCGAACTATCTGATCGGTCTGCGCGAGGGGCTGGAAGCCAGTCTCGTCGTCTGCATCCTCATCGCCTATCTGGTGAAGACGGACCGCCGGGACGCCCTGAAGCCGATCTGGATCGGCATCGGGGTCGCCATCACGCTGGCCCTCGCCTTCGGCTGCGCGCTCGAATTCGGCTCCCAGGAGCTGACGTTCGAGGCGCAGGAGGCGCTCGGCGGCTCGCTGTCGATCGTCGCCGTGTGTCTGGTGACGTGGATGGTCTTCTGGATGCGGCGTACGGCCCGTCACCTCAAGGCCGATCTGCACGGCAAGCTGGACGCGGCCCTCCAGATGGGCACGGGCGCGCTGGTCGCGACCGCGTTCCTGGCGGTGGGCCGGGAGGGCCTGGAGACCGCGCTGTTCGTGTGGGCGTCGGTGCGGGCGTCCAGCGACGGCACCGAAGGGCCCCTGATCGGCGTGCTGTTGGGCATCGCGTCGGCGGTCGTGCTCGGCTACCTCTTCTACCGGGGCGCCCTGCGCATCAACCTGTCGAAGTTCTTCACGTGGACCGGCGGCATGCTGGTCGTGGTCGCGGCGGGCGTCCTGGCGTACGGCTTCCACGACCTCCAGGAGGCCGACTGGCTGCCGGGCCTGAACAACAAGGCGTTCGACATCAGCGACACGATCCCGCCGGACAGCTGGTACGGCACGCTCCTCAAGGGCGTCCTCAACTTCCAGCCGGACCCGACCGTCCTCCAGGTCACGGTGTGGGCGCTGTACCTGATCCCGACGCTCGCGCTGTTCCTCGCCCCGGTAGGGTTCGCCTCCGGGAAGGGGAAGGTGAAGCCAGCTGATGAGCAGGTTGAGCAGGGGTCGCAGCCCTCGGACACCACGAAGGACACCACGAAGTCGTCTTGACCGAAGTGCCCTCGTAGCGGCCTCGGTGACCGTGTTGTCGCTGGCCGCGAGCGGCTGTGTCGTGGTGCACGGCGAGCGCGAGGTGGTCCCGGCGGCGACCCGGGCGGAGGCGGCCGAGGCGCTGAAGGACTTCACGGCCGCGTACAACAAGGCGGACAAGGCGTACGACCGTTCCCTGGACGCCGACTACGTCACCGGCGCCCTGGGCGCGATCGACGCGGCCCGGCTGAACGCGGGGCGCGAGAACAGCCCGGCCGGCAACCCGTCGCACGTACCGCTGGAGTTCACGGACACCAGGTTCGCGATCCCGAAGAAGGCGGGCTGGCCGCGCTGGTTCGTCGCGGACGCCGACGCCAACAAGGGCAACGACTCGCGCTGGCTGCTGGTGTTCACGCGCAGCAACGTGGCCGAGCCGTGGGCGGTGGCGTATCTGACGCTGGTCGCCCCGGACGACGTACCGGCGTTCAAGACGGACAAGGACGGTCTCGCGGAGCCGGTGACGGCGAACTCGGCCGAACTGGCCGTCGCGCCCAAGGACTTGAGCGCGGACTACGCGACCTACCTGAAGGACGGCACCGGCGACGTCTTCGCGCCCGGGGTGCACACGAGCGGCTGGGTGGAGCAGCGCAAGAAGAGCGCGATCAAGCCCGGGCTCGTCACGCAGTACATCGACGAGCCGCTCGGCAAGGACGACTTCGCCCCGCTGGGTCTGCGGACGGCGGACGGCGGCGCGCTGGTCTTCTTCGCCACGCACCACTACGAGAAGCAGACGGCCGCGCTCGGTACGTCCATCCCGGAGCCGAGCGACAGTGTGCTGGCGCTGACGACGGGTGAGATCAAGCAGTCGCTGACCCTGGAGTTCGTCTCGAACCAGGCGGTCCTCGACCCGGGCAGGGGTGCCGCGGGCCAGGGTGTGGAGTTCCTGAGCCGCATCCAGGGTCTGACGGCGGCGCAGGGAGAGTAACTCCGGTGACTCCGGTCGTCGTGGCGGGAGTTCAGCCTCGGGAGGGCCAGGCCGTGGCGGCGTGGTCGTGGTCGGGCTCCTCGCCGGCGTACCGGGCGCAGGCGTCGGTGAGGACTTCGAGGAGGCTCAGCGGGTCGGGCAGGGCGAACTCCGGTCCGCGTACCCAGTACACGCCCTGCTCACCGGGCAACCGGGCGGGCGGTACGAGGACATAGGAGCCCCGGCAGTGCCAGCGCAGGCCCGGATGCTCGTCCGCGGTCTCGGGGTGGCAGTCCAGTTCGCAGGGCCACCACTCGTCCTCGTCGTCCGGGGTGCCACGGGTGAGGGTGAAGAACAGCAGCCGTCCGTCGTCGCTCTCGGCGACGGGCCCGACCTCGATACCGGCCCCAAGGAGCCGTTCCAGCGCCTCGCGCCCCGCTTCGAGGGGCACGTCGAGCACGTCGTGGACTATGCCGGTCGCGGTGATGAAGTTGGCCTGCGGCTGATGCCTGGCCCAGCGCTCGATCTGGGCGCGGTCGGTGGTGGACTGCGTCTGCCAGGCGAAGGAGATCGGGTGCCGGGCGGGCGTGGGACAGCCGACGCGGTCACAGGAACATCGGTAGGCGGAGGGGTGCGCTGCGGGCGCGAGGGGCAGTCCCGCACGGGCGGCGGCGAGCAGCAGCTCCTCACGGCGCCCGCGCTCGGCGCCGGCGGCGGCCTCGTGGGCATCCACTCGGCGTCCACGCAGCCACTGGGAGATCCTGCCCTGCCGGCCCGTCGTACGACCGCCGAACTCCGCGCTCATGTATCGCCTCGCCTCGCTGTTGTGCGGACAGCCTGCTCCATGGTCCCACCATCCTGCGCTGCGGGAGGCCGGAGCCGACATCCGGGGTGGGTGGGACGAGGCGTACGAGGGGTTGGATCGGCCGCTTTCCGGTCGATTGGCAGTATTTGTCATCCACCAGTTTCAGCCGTCTTGGGCTTCCTTGTTGCCGGAAGACCTGCCGGGCGAGGCGATCCCGTGGAGGGCGTAGTCGACGAGGGTGTCCGTGTACTCGTACGAGATCGGTCCGGTGTACTGGAGCCAGCGCTGGGCGAGCGGGGAGACGAAGAGTTCCAGGGCGATACGGGGGTCGATGCCCGCCCGCACCTGCCCGGCTTCCTGGGCGGAGCGCAGGCGCTGCACATAGAGCTGGAGCGAGGGTTCGAGCAGCTTGGCGACGTATCTGCGGCCGAGTTCCTCGTTGACGAAGCCTTCGGCGGCCAGGGCGCGGGACGGTACCGCGAACGCGGGGTCGAGCAGCTGGTCGACAGTGAGGCGCAGGACGGCCTTGAGGTCGGCGGCGAGATCACCGGTGTCGGGGATGACGTAGTCTCCCCCGGGCTGGGCGGCTCCGGAGGCCTGCTCGCTCAGATCGACGAAGGCCTCCATGAGGACGTCCCCCTTGGAGGACCACCACCGGTAGATGGTCTGCTTCCCGACGCCGGCGCGGGCGGCGATGCCCTCGATGGTCGTCTTCTGGTAACCGACCTCACCGATGAGAGCGAGGGCCGCGTCGTAGATGGCTCGGCGGGACTTCTCGCTGCGGCGGGTGGAGTCGGGGGCGGGTTTCTGGACCATGTGGGCAATTTATCAGGTTGACAAGACGGAACGTCTCGCCGGAGGCTGGATCCGAACAAGTCGAGACGATACGTATCGTCACAATAGGAGGGGCACACCATGGCACGAGGCGGCGGAAACATGCTCGGAGTCGGCGGCACCCGCAGCAACCTGGGACGTGGCGCCCTGCGGGGCGGCGGCCGGGGCAAGAAGGTGGGCGGCGGTACGGACCCGCAGGCCCAGAAACGGGAGCTGCTGCGCAAGCTCCAGGAGAAGCGCGCGGAGGAGGAGAGCACACAGCAGGACCAGTGACGAGACACTCAGCGCAGCACGGCCGCCAGCAGGTCGGTCCCCAGTGCCGTCAGGTCGGGCAGGTTGAGGGTGTGCCGGACGTAGCGGCCGTGCCGCCGGGCCGTGAGCAGGCCCGCGCGGCGCAGGACGGCGAGGTGGCGGGAGACCTCCGGGGGCGTGAGGTCCCAGACGTGGGCCAGCTCGCCGGTGGTGTGCGGGCCGCGGGCCAGGGTGCGCAGCAGTCGCAGCCGTACGGGGTGGGCGAGGGCCTCCAGCCGGAGGGTGACCGTTTCCAGCGGTACCGGCTCCGCCGACGGGCTCGGCTCGGCCACCGGGTACTGCACCACCGGATGCCAGCCGGGCGCCTGGACCGCCACCAGGTGCGGGCGGCCGAAGACGCTGGGGATGAAGGTGACCCCGGTGCCGTGGGCGGCGGTCGTCTTGTCCTGGAGCTTGTCCACGATGATGCAGTCGCCGTCGGGGGCGAGGGCGACGGCGCCGGAGACCGACGCGAGTGCCGCGCCGATGCCCTGGCGCTTCAGCAGGTCGTTCTTGAGACGCAGGTCGGTGGCGAGCCGTACGGCGACGCCCGTCCAGGCGGCGTCGAAGAACGCGTCGGCGCACTGTTCGAGGGTGTCGCGCACCCAGGTCCGTACGGCGGCCGGGTCCGCGAGGAGCCGTTCCGCGAAGGCCTCCTGGCGTGCGCCACGGGCCTGGGCGAGGTCCAGGGCCCACTCGCGCGCCGTCCTGTCGCTGAGCGGCGACGGCGAGCCGAAGTGGACCCGGCTGCTGCCGCACGTGGTGACGAGCGCGGCTGTCACGTACATCTCGTCGTCGAGTCGGTCCACGTCGTCCAGTTCCTCGGCGAGGGTCGGCCGGGGGCGGGCGGGGATCAGGAAGTCGGCCTGCGAGGAACGCCAGAGGAAGTCCGCCTCCCGCAGCCGCTCGGCCAGTTCGGGCCGCAGCCCGACCCAGACCTCCCCGGCCCACCCGGCGAGCTGCGGATGATGCCCGGGCTCGGCGAGCACGTGGAGCATCGCGGTCAGCTCGGCCAGCGGGGAGGCGGCGAACCGCAGTCGCTCGGACGGCGGTCCGCTGATTCCGCTGATGTCGATGCGCAACGTCATCCATTCATCATCGCTGGCCGGAGGGGCGAGGACGGCATCGGTTGACGCTGTCCGTCAACCGACATGGCCGACCGGACGGCCGTACGCACCGTTGACGCCATGCCGACAACCACGACCGAAGCCGATCCCCGCGCCCCCGTCCGCGCCTCCGGAGGCCCCCGCTACGCCGTCGCCCTCGTTCCTCCTCCTGTACGGGGTGACAGTGCTGGGGCTGTCCACGCCGGCCACCGGCATCGCCATGACGGCCGGGATCGTGGCGGGTCTGCTGTGCATGCCCCTGGTGGGCCGTTGGCTGGACCGGGGTGCGCGCAGCACGGTCGTGGCGGCGGACGAGCTGGTGGCGGGGTTGACGGAACGCTGAGGCGGTCGGCCGGGTGCGTTTTTCGCCCCCGCCGCCCCTACCCGTCCCATCCTCGGGGGCTCCGCCCCCGAACCCCCGCTCCTCAAACTCCCCCAGAGGGGGGACCCCCAAGGGGCTGGATCTTTCAGCCCGTCCGGCGATTGAGGACAAAGGGGGGTCTGGGGGCGCAGCCCCCCGGTGATGGGAACGGGTAGGGGCGGCGGGGGCGAGATCAGCCGACGGTCCCGCACCCGTATGCGCGCGCTGGTGGTCACCCTCCAGGTCCCGGTCACCGTGCTGCTGGCCGGCTCCGGCGTGGTGCTCGCGGTGTCGTACGTCGGCTTCCTCGCGGCCACTTCACCGGGGCACGGGTGGGCGGCCCCGGCGGTCGCCGTCGTTTCCGTGCTCTGCACGATCGGGGAGATCATCTACGCGGGCAGCGCGACCGCGCTCGTCACAGCCATGGCTCCGGCCCAGGTCATGGGCCGTACCCTCGCCCGGTTCGAACTCTCCACGGGGTTCGGCCTGGCGGTGTCCCCGGCGGTGATCACGGCTCTGGCACCGCACGGGGCGACGGCTCTGTGGGGCAGCCTTGCGGCGGCCACACTCGTGTTCTCGGCTGCCGTGGCCAAGGAGAAGGAGAAACGGAAGAGATGACCACCCACCACCACCCCGTGGACCACGAACTCATCGAGGCGGCGGCACACATCGCCCGCACGCGCTGTCGGGGCGACAACCACACCATGGCGGCAGCGGCCCGCGCCCGGGACGGCCGGATCATCACGGCGGTGAACGCCTACCACTTCACCGGCGGCCCCTGCGCCGAGTTGGTCGTCATCGGCACGGCGGCGGCCCAGGGCGCGTACGACCTGGACACGATCGTCGCGGTGGGCGACCGCGAGCGAGGGGTCGTCCCGCCGTGCGGCCGATGCCGCCAGGTGCTCCTGGACTACTTCCCGACGCTCAAGGTCGTCGTCGGGAAGGCGGACGCCTTCCGAGCGGTCCCGATCAGCGAGTTGCTCCCCGAGACGTACGTCTGGGCGGACCACCAACTGGACGCCGAGTAGCGACGACGCGTCGGCGTCCAGGGGGTCCGAAGCGACGCCGGTTCCCTGAGCGACAAGCCGGAGCCACGGGCCGGCCGAGGCCCTGGCTCCCGCTCTCCTTCCTCCCGCTCTCCTTCCTCTCCGGTGCCTTTTTCTCTCCGGCTCAGTCGCCCTGAGCCCGTTGCAGGCGGCGTGCCATGGTTCTGCGGAACGGGGCGGCCGGGTCGGCGACCGTGCCCGCTGTCTGGGCGCGGGGCGCATCGGACCGGCCGGGGTCCAGCCGGGCCGCGACACGCGCCAGGGCCCTGTCGCCGGGGCGGGCGGCGATGTGGAAGTGCGAGACCTTCACCGGGGTCAGGTCACCGCCCCAGACGACCGTGCCGTCGCAGTCCGCGAGGATGTCCCGCACGATCGTCTCCTGATACGGCCAGAGTCCCTCGCTTCCGTTCAGCGGATAGGCGGTGGGGTGAAGGGCGACAGCGGTCCCGGAGAGGTGGTTCGACTCGAAGTCGGCCCCCACCGTGCGCCGCGTGGTGTGGCCGGTGACGCCACCGCCCTCGCCCGTGTCGAGTGCGGCGATCTCGTAGTGCCACCGGCGCGCGACGTGCAGCAGCACCGCCCCGGCGGCACCGCGCCGCAGCCCGAGGGAGGCGGCGGACCCCTGGATGTGGTGGACCGTGACGGAGGCGGGGTCGATCCGCCAGCCGTTGGCGGACACCTCGCCGGGCCACTGCCCGGTGGACGGCTCGACGGCCGAGGCGGAGGTGATCGACGTGCCCGACACCACGGCGAGCACACCGGTGCCGGCGGCGACACGCAGCAGACCGCGTCTGGAGATCATCGGCTTCCTCCTCATTCGCCCTGGCCGACGGCGGAGACACCGGGGTCGCTGCCGTCGCGCCAGATGTTGTGGTCCAGGCCCCAGCCCGCCTGGAACTCGTACTCGTGGATCTGGTTGAACGACCAGTTCTCCGGCAGCGGGAAGCCGAGGTTCCCGGAGAATCCCCAGGACATCCCGGAGACGAACGACCAGCGGGCCCCGGCGTCCTTCGACACCCGGACGCACACATTGCGGGACCCGTAGACGCCGAACGTGTAGCGGCCGCCCAGTTCGGCGAGCCCGGCCCTGACGCCGTTGAAGTACGGCACCACGTGGCTGGTGATCTCCTCGTCGGTCGCGTCGTAGTCGACCCCGAAGTAGATGCAGGTGCCGGTACCGATCCCGTGCTGCACGGCCTTCTGGTGGGCCTTCCTGCCCTGGTCGTAGCCCTTGTCGTAGGTGAAGTTGCCGAGTTGCGTGCCGTTGTACTGGAAGATCGGGAAGAACCTCAGCCCGGCGTTCAGGATGGTCTGCGGCTCGCCCGGCTTGAGGGCCTTGCCGAGGTAGCCGTCGTCACCCGGGGCGAGGTGCTCGTCCAGATAGCGCCCGACGATCGAGTAGCCGTTGGCCTTGAGCAACTGCCCCCGCTGCGCGGTGATCTCCGTGATGCAGTCGCAGCCGGTGGCGTCGCGGGAGGTGTCCCCGGACGACACGAGGAGCTGCGCCCACGTCGTGTAGTCGTTGTGGCCCGTGACGGGAATCTGCGAGAACCTCTGGAAGGACTGGAGCCAGCCCAGGTGTGTGCCGGTCTGGGCATCGGTGCCGATGTCCGCCGCCAGGTAGCGCGCCTGTCCGTTCGCCGTGTACGTCGGTGAGTTGAAGTAGCACGCGGCACGGAAGAGGTACCGCAGGTCACCCGAGAGAGCCGCCGATCCCCTTCCCTTGAGGGCGGCCTGTGTCCCGGGCCCGAAGTATCCGTTGATCGAGCCCAGGGCGATCCCGATCTCGTACTGGATGGCCATCATGAGCCCCTGCTGGACATCGCGGGAGTAGATCCCGTCGCAGGGCACCAGACTCATCGCGGGAATGCCGATGCCCGCGACATAGCGGGAGTTGAGCCGCTGCTGGATCGCCCGGACGTGGGGGTCGCCGCCGGGCACGAGGCGGAACTGGTCCATGCGCAGCAGGGACTTCAGCACGTGCGGCCACATGGCCAGCCGCTGCCCGGCGTTGCCCTGGTCGAGGCCGATGTCGGCGTAGAGCTGCCGGAGGGAGGACTCGGACTCCTCGGGCCATCCGCCGAGGGACTGGGAGGCCCAGTAGCCCTTGCACCACAGTGCCCCGTTGTACAGGCGCAGCAGATTCGCGTTCCGCTCGAACTCCGGCGTGATCTCGTGGTTCTTCACCGCGTTGAACGTGCCGGGTCCGAAAGCCTGGACGGTGGGAGATATGCCGTGTTCGTGCTGGAGTCCCTGAGTGAGGGCGAGGACGGTGTTCCAGCCGGTGTAGCCGGTTTCGGCGCAGGGCACGTAACCGGGTGCCGACTGGTAGGTGGCGTTCACCCACCTCTGCGTCCGGTACACGTAGATGTCGGCGGGTGGCCGCCACGGCGCGGACGGATCGATCGTCGACCCCTGCCGCGCGTACATGTGCAGATTGCCGGGGCAGTCGGTGTCGTAGCCGTAGGAGTGCGGGAAGATCCTGTTGCCGGTGGCCCGGGTGAGGTCGGTGCGCAGATAGTGGATCAGGTCCCTCATCGCACGCAGCATGGCCTCGCTCGCGACGTCGTCGGAGCGGATCATGCCGACGATGGAGTAGAACCCCTCGTTGCGCCCCACGCCCTCGATGGGGTCGGCGGTGCCGGCGTTCGCCTCACCGCGTTCCTTTCCGCGCCCTTCGTAGACGTTGCCGTGCGGGCAGACGAGATAGTTGTAGGCGATGTCCCCGTTGTACTCGCCGCCGGTCTTGTGGGCCTCGTAGACGTCGGCGATCTCTTGGCGGCAGTTCTCCTCCGTCCGTAGATGGCTCGTGCTGCCGCCGCCGAGGTGGTGCAGGAACACGCCCATGTGCCCGAACCAGAACTCGCCCGGGTTCGTGTTGGGCACGGGGCGCCCGGAGGCGTGCGCCCGCAGGTCACTGGGGGCGTACTGCCCCCAGGTGTCGCGCAGATTGATGGTGATGGCCATGGTTCCTCCCTCCGGTCAGCACGCGTAGTGCGGGTCGTGGGCGTAGTCCGCGTCATCGGTGAACCACCGGTGCCCGCTGATCGCGTTGTCCGCCCAGCCGCCGTCGAGGAATCTCTCGTAGCCCAGCGACAGATCGGCGTAGTAGTTGCCCGCCTCGATGCAGAACGACGACTGGTTGGTGCTCGGGCTCACGTCCCGGCGCAGCGCGACCTCGCTGAAGTTGCCGGGGAACCCGTTGTTCCACAGGGACGTGGCGCGGTCGTTGAAGCCGCCGCACGCGTCTCCCCACCACTCGTCGTCCCGGTCCCAATTGCACCAGTCCCCCTGGAAGTTGGGCAGGTCCCATGCGTAGAGGTAGCCGTCGGCGCTGTCGGCCGCGGCCAGTCGGCTGAGGTCGGCGCCGGGCCGTACCGGGGTCGGGGCACTGGCCGCCGTCGCCGACGGGCCCGCGTCCGTGGCGGCCATGGCGGGAGCCGCTCCGGCGACCAGCCCGATCACCGCCGCCGTCGCCAGAATGCTTCGTACGTACCGCTTCATGTCGTGCCTCTCTTCTGGGTGTTGTTCCCCTGGGTGTTGTTCTTCTGGGTGTTGTTCTTCTGGGTGTTGTGCCGCGACGGGTCTTCATCGCGGACGATCTGCTCCGCCTTCGGCAGTGCGGCGAGCCGCATGCGCCGGGCGTTGGTCACATCGGCGCGATACCGCTCGCGCACCTCGGCGAGATGCCGTTCCTCGACGTCCCCAGCGACCGCCGCCAGGCCGGAGCCCACCGCGCAGGACGCCTCCGCGACGGCGTACTCGACCTCCTTGGCGACGGGCGCCGAGTCGCCCAGCGCGGCCCGCAGGGCACCCGGCGACTCGTGGGGCAGCCCGCGCCCGGCCACACAGTCCGCCCAGCGGCGCAGCGCCTTCGTGTACGCCGGGTCCGTCTGCGCCCGGCTCATGGCCAGCGCCGTGACATCGCGGTCCACGGCGTCCGCGCCGAACCAGGTGCGGAAGTCGCCGTACAGCTCTCCGCGAGCCTCGCTGGTGCACCCCCGGGTGCTGCGCCCCGTCGTGGCGCCGCCCGGCAGGGTGACCTCGATGGTGTCCACGCCGCCGCCCTGCCAGGCGCGCAGTGCCTCGGCGCGCCGCTGCGGCGTCAGCGCGCGCAGGTAGTCGCCGACCGGGTCGTTCGCCCGCAGTCGGGCGGTCTCCCCGGGAGTACGGACGCGGGAGCCGTAGCCGTGCTGGCGGGCCCACGGCACGTCGGCGAGGACGAGCGCCATCGGTGGCGGCTCGATACCGGTCCGGGCCGGCTCGGGTGCCGTCGGCAGGTGGAACCCGGCGCGGGCCATGCAACGCCGCTCCAGGATGTCCTCGGCCAGGCTCAGCGTCACCAGCTCACCGGTGGTCGCCTCCCGCGGGAACGCCGCGTCAGGTGCGGCGAGTTCGGACGGCTCGGTCGCGTCACCCGGTCCACAGGCGGTGAGCGTCGCGAGCAGCAGCAGTGGCATCAGTGACAGCACGGCGGATCCGCGCACCAGGTCTCCCCCCTACCCGTACGTCGATCGGTCGCCTTCAGGCTGTCCGGGGGGGCTCTCGCGGCGCATTCACTTTCGGGCTCAGCCGAAAGACCGGGCCCACTGGACCCTTGTGAACGCGACGGTGCAACTGTTCACGCCCGCGCCGCACTCTTACGGCACACAACCAGTCGCCTCGGGGGGCTCTGCCTGTGCTGAACATCCACTTCTCTGCTGAGGATCTGGGGCGGGTCCGCCTTGCCCCGGCGCCGGATCCGGCCTGGGAGATGCTGCTGAGCCTGCACGCGCTCGGCGGCTCACCGGACCACATCGTGTTCGGGCCCTGGCGGGCCACGGTCGCCGACCCGCTCGACCCGTCGATCTCCCTGCTGCGCCGGCTCGCGCCACCGCGTGGCTACTCGCCCGACTTCCTGACGCCGGGCGCGGGCACCACCCTGGAGTCCGCCGTCGACGCCATCACGAGCGTCGACCGCACCCGGCTGCGCAGCGAACTGGCCCTGCTGCCCGCCCGGCGCCAGGCAACCCCATGGATACGCCGGCTGGCCCAGGGCGAGCCGGAGACGATGCGCGGGCTCGGCGGCGCCGTACGCCGCTACCACCAGCGGGTACTCGGCCGCCCCTGGCACCGCATCCGCACGGTGATCGAGGGCGAACGGGCCCTGCGGGCACGCGACCTCCTGGACGGCGGCGTCGAACGGCTGCTGGGCAGCATCCATCCGCTGGCCCGCTGGGAGCCGCCGGTGCTCAGGGTGGACTACCCGGTACGTCAGGATCTGGTCCTGAACGGCCGGGGACTGCTCCTGATCCCCTCGTACTTCTGCTGGGGCCGCCCCATCACGCTTCGGGACGGTGAGCTGAACCCGGTCCTGGTGTACCCCGCCAACCGGAGCCTCCAACTGCTCACGGACGACTCCGGGACACCGCGGCCGGCCGCTCTGGGACGCCTCTTAGGCCGTACTCGCGCGGCGGTCCTGGAGGAGATCGCGGCGTCCGACGGCACCACAGGAGGGGAGCTGGCCCGGCGGCTGAGCATCTCGACCGCCTCGGCGAGCGAACACACCGCGACCATGCGGGACGCGAACCTGATCATCAGCCAGCGGGTGAAGAACACCGTGTGGCACACCCTGACCCCGCTCGGCCAGGCCCTGCTGGAAGGACGCCGACCGGACGACGAGCCGCCCCGTCCCACGGCCGGGGCCCACAGCGGAACACGGCCGACGTGACGACACCGCCCTGCGGAGCTTTCGCCGCTGGGCAGTGTCTACGGAGCCTGTCGGTCAGACGGCGCCGAACTCGCCGCCCTTGACGCCCTCGACGAAGGACGAGAACGCGTCGACGCGGAGGCCGAGGACCGGACCGCTCGGGTGCTTGGAGTCACGGACGGGGACCACGCCACGGGAGGCGGCGAGGTTTGCGGCGACCTCGATGCACTGGCCGCCATTGGCGCTGTACGAGGACGTGAACCAACGCGGGGATTCGGTCGTCACGGGGTGCCCTTTCGTAACTGCTCGATCATGGCCACGGATGCCGCCTGCGAGAGCGCTTCGGCCTGTAGCTGATGGTAGGCCGTCAACACGGGCAATACGAACGGACTTTCACGTTCGAGGTGGCCCCGCTGGGCGGACTCCGCATACGAGATGAGCGAGCGGTCCGGCAAGGTCAGCACCGTGATCGGCAAGTTGAACGGGCGCCGCTCCCCCATGTCGAACGGGGCGATCTGGAGGACGGTGTTCGGCAGTTCGGCGAACTCCAGCAGCCGCGCCAACTGGCCGCCTATGACGGCTGGTTGACCGATGGGCCGACGGATGCAGCTCTCGTCCAGCACCACGAAGATCATCGGCGGCGGTGTCCGCACGAGCGTGGCCTGACGCTCCGCGAGGAGCGCGATCCGCTCGTCGGCCTGGGCGTCGGTGATCGCTCCCCGCTTCACCTCGCTCCGCGCGATGGTCGCCGCGTACTCCGGTGTCTGCAACAGGCCGGGCATGACGCCCACTTCGTACAGCCTGATCTCCGCAGCTTTCGCCTCATGGTCAACCATCTGCGGGAACCCCTCCAGCAGCCCCGCGTTGCGCACCTTCCTGTACGCGCGTTCGAACATGTCGCCCGTCCCGAACGCCGCGTCCGCACTTCGCGCGAGACGCAAGGTTGGAAGTTTACGACCGGTTTCGACGGACGAGAGGTGCGTACTGGAGTACCCCATCCGCTCCGCCAGCTCTTCCTGGGTCCAGCCACGCTCTTCCCGTGCAGTGCGTAAGCGTGCCCCGAAGGCCGCCTGGGGCGAACTGTCCGGGTCCAACTCCTTGCGGTTCAAAGTTTCCTCATCAACCTTTCTTGCTCGACTGCCAAGTTGAACGGTTCCCTCCCGTGGGCCACGCTGAAACACCTTAGTAATGAAGCGACTACGGAGAGGAGTGATGGCCGTGTACGTACCGCCGCCCGGCACACTCGTCGTGGACACCAGTCGTGAAGGCCGAGTCGGGGAGTTCCGGGGTACGACCGGCCCGTACTGGTCCCTGCGTCCGGTCTGCGGCGGAACGGAGTGGGACGCGGTTCCGGAGCACGTCCGCCTGGCCACACCCGCCGAACGTCTCAGTGCCAGAACGGCGCGCGAGAACGCGAGGAGCAGAGGTGAGGTGGCATGACCCACAACACCGACACCGACCCCAACACGCCCACCAAGCCCGTTGGTTGCCCGGTCTGCCAGGAACTCGACCAGACGGAAGCCGTCGCCAGAACGGAATGGGACGCGAGCAAGGTGACCGACTGTCGTGTGCTGCGTGCGCGGCACCTTGCCGCCGAGCACGGGGAGCAGACGTGAACGCGGTCGTGAACTCAGTCGTGAACTGGGAGAAGAGGGCCGGCGCACTCGCCGACCAGGTGACCGACCCGGACTCCCGGTGGCGCCCGTTGGTGGCGGCCGTCCCCCGGCACGAACTGGTCCCGCACTGGTGGGAGTTGGACGACGCGGGCGGATGGAATCTACGCGAGGGCGGAAACGACCCGGCCACCTGGGCGGAAGCCGCGTACGCGGACCGGTCGTTGGTAACCAGGGTCGGCGGGCTCCACGCCGACCACGCGAGTCCCGACGACCGCCCGAACGGCCTGCCCACATCATCCGCGACGCAGCCGAGCCTGGTCGTCCGGATGCTCCGGCACGGACGACTCGGAACGGGACTGTCACTCCTGGACCTGGGCACCGGAGCCGGCGGCCTGGCGGCGTACGCGTGTTGCCGTATCGGAGAGCGCTACGTGACGAGCCTGGACGTGGACGCCTACCTGACCACAGCGGCGGCCTCCCGCCTGGCCGCCCTGGGCCTGCACCCCAAGTTCATCACCGGGGACGCGACGGAACGCGTACCGGGCACGTACGACCGGATCGTCTCGACGGTCGGCCTGCCCACGGGCCCGGGACTCCGCCCGGTGCTGGCCGCTCTGGCACCGGGCGGCCGTATCGCGACGACGCTCGCGCGGACGTCTCTCGTCATCACGGGCTGGAAGCAACCGAACGGCGAGGTGGTGGGCAGGGTGGAACACGACACCGCCGGCTTCATGCTCACGCGCTCCGGGGACAACTACCCGCCCCCGCTCACCGAGTTGCTCGCCCACGCCCGCGCATCGAAGGGGGAGACGACGACCACGGGCCGCTATCCGGTACTGGACGTGGCGAACGCGCGGGAACTCCACTCGATGCTGGAGGTCACGACACCTGGAGTCGAACTCGCCTACGAGAGCAGCGACCGAACTCGAACCGCGTACCTGGCACACCCGGACGGTTCATGGGCCCGCGCCTCGGCCGAAGGAACGGCCCCTCCGGAGGTGCACGAGGGCGGCCCCCAACGCCTGTGGCACGCCCTGGACCGCATCCGCGAACACCTGAACGCGGAAGGCTCGTTGCCGTTGCTCGGCGCCCGGGTCCGCATCACACCTGACGGCGTGTGCCACCTGTGGCGCGGGGAGTGGCGGGCGTCCATGGGCGGGCACTGAGACCCCCTGCTCGAAAACCAGTGGAACGGCGCCGCCGTGCGCCATTACCGTGCTGCCAGACCAGAGTCGTCTAGGCAAGGACGTCCCGTTGTACACCGTGTGAGACCCCCCGAGTGCTGATCTGTCGCGCGTCGCACATCCAGGCATGTGTGCCGTGCTGCTTTTTGCTGCGGACTTCTCACACTGAAACCGGTGTACTTCTGTGCTCGAAAACTGGGTTGTCATGCCCACCCGCCTGCCGCTCGTTCGCCGCCGTTGCCACGCGTGCGCGTCCGACACCTTCCGGACAAGCGGCAAATTCCGCGTCAACGCCAACCACAAGCTCCTCGACGTCTGGCTCCTCGCGCTCTGCACAACCTGCGGGGAGACCACGAAGCTCACGGTCCTGGAGCGCCTGAACGTACGCTCCATACACCCCGAGCTACTGGACCGACTGCACGCCAACGACCCTGGCCTGGCAGCCGAGTTGCTCCAGGATCCGGTCGTACGGCGCCGCAATCGCATCGCCCTCGACTGGGACAACGCCTGGCGCCTCGACACCGGCGGACCGGATCGCCTGCACCGCGAGGGGATCGAGGTGACCGATCTGACCGACGTGATCGATGTATCGGTCCGCTTCGCGGCGCGGATTCCCGTCCGGCCGGTACGGCTGATCGCGGAAGGCTGCGGTCTGTCACGGGCCGAGGTCGAGAGACTGATCACGGAGGGGAGGTTGGTCTCGGCAGTCCGGCTGAGCGGCAAACTCTCGGGCGACTTCACCTTCACGCTGAAGCGCTGAACCCTCCCAGAACCAGGGGCCTGTCCGGCAAGACCCGGGCCGGGCAGGCCCCACCTAGCGAGAAGCTTCCGCCAGAGAAGCCCCCGAAGCCTGACTAGCCCCGATTCCTCTCCGCCGCCGGCCACCTCACCACAACGGTGCGCGCAGCGCGGTCGAACTCCCTGACGAAGGTGTCCTTCCATGACGGCGGAAGGGTCCCGTCCGACCACAGCCGGACCACTCGCAGCCCGAAGATCCGCTTCCCGACGGTCGCACCCCACCAGTGCACCAGCGGCAGGAAGTACACCAACCCGCCCGCCGCGAACCCCAAGGGCACGAAGACGATCAGCGCGGCACCGTCACTCGACGCCGCCGCAGCCATGAACCCGAGGCAGGCGAACACCGAAGCGATCACCGTGTCCACGAGGCGGTCCGCGATCCGACGCCCGTTGGAGCCAGCACCAGCACGGGACTGCCAGTCGCGGCTGCGCCAGCGGCCACGTCACTGACGTACTCCACCGAAGCCCCCGCAGGCCGGGTCCCCCGCAGCGGATCCATACCGGCCAACTGCTCCCGGTACCACTCCCGCCCGATCGCTCTGGCAACCATGGAGGGAACTCCCTCCACACCCTCCCGGTTGACCGCAGCTACGTCGTTCATTCACCCACCCCTCGCTCAATGAATGCACGCAACTGCGCCAGTTCGTCAGAGATTCCGTCGCCCTGAAACAGGTTCGCGGTTACGAAGGCAAGAATCCAAGCAATGCTTGAGAGAATTTCCTGAACCAACTCCGCCTGACCCGCGTCAGCCGATCTGGAGCATTCGAGCGCATAAAAAGCTCCGGCAATCACATGCTCCACGACACCGAGTGCGCTCTCGTCGTCCAGACCGAGGGCTTCCTCCAGGGCCGCGAGGAGCGGGCCCACGGAATCCGAGTCCGCGGACCCCTGCTCGACGGAGCTCCAACAGGTTTCGACTGCTCGTCTGCACTCCACCGAAACGGATTGCCCACCCGAGTGCGAGCCGAATGTCAGCAGGAGCACCTCGGCACAGGCTGCGGCAAACGCCCTTCACTGCATGGAAGTGAGAACTTGAAGCTCGGAGAGCAGGACATCCTCGTCGTAGTCCTGAATCACATAACACCCTGATCCCTGGAAGATCGAACACCGAGACACGTAACAACCTTTTCCAGGCCAGGAGTTAGAAAAATCTGGAAATAATAGCCACCTGCGGGTCGATCATCGACATATCCGATAGCGAGTTCCGTCTCTGCGCACACCCTAAGGTCGGCCACGGCACCATCCACACCGACCGAAGGCTGTCCCGTTCTATCAATGGTCCGCATTCGGCGAGAATAGATAGACACCAGGCTCGCACTTGAGGTGCCCTCACTCCACACCTTGAACTCTGCTCCAGCGATCAAGGCGGATCGACAGAGCAGAAACGCCTCGCCATCGCCTTCAAGGAGACCAGCCAATAGTTCCCTGTCCAAAACACCCACCTCCAATCATTCGGCGCACCAGCATTCATCCGCCACGGCGGATCCAGGAACCTCAGCCGCATAACCCCCGTCTTGCTTTACAGGTTCCTCACAGCCGGGTGATCAAAGCTCAGGGGGTCATCTCACGTCAACCACACCCTGCGGCGCGAAATTGAACAACTCCACCCACATGTCACATCGGGTGGGTAAGAGGAAGGAGCAGGATGCGCGATGGGGAGGGCATAGAAACGCAAAAGAATCCCAAAGAGGATTACCCCTGACGGCTCAGGGGCCCAAGGGATCGACAAGAAAAAGAAAAATACCGGCCCTTCGTCGAGCGGGCAGGGGGAAACGGAGAATTTTCTTTTACTCGCTTCATGCCGACGCCCCGGGACAGAGCTCAGGGACAGAGCTAGTCCCCGTCCTCCCCCACCGGCGGCCAGGCGTCCCCCCAGTCCACATCACGCGCGGCCCGATAAAGCACCCCATGCCGCTTCGTCACCGTGGTCCGGCGCAGCGCAGGCTCCGTCTCGCACAGGTCGAGCAGGACCTGGCCCTTTCGGATCTGGGGCCTGCGTACGACACGGGAGGGTGCCGGGGTCACCGGGAAGCGGGTCGCGGCGACGTAGCTGAACTTCTCGTCCTCGTACGGCAGGGAGCCGCCCTTCACCTTGCGGTGGAGGGAGGAGCGGCTGACCCGGGCCGAGAAGTGGCACCAGTCCTCACCGGGGACGATCGGACAGGCCGCGCTGTGCGGGCAGGGGGCGGCGATGTGGAAGCCGGCCTGTACGAGTCGGTCGCGGGCCTCGATGACGCGGAGGTAGCCGTCGGGGGTGCCGGGTTCGATGACGACCACCGCCTGGGCGGCGCCGGCCGCCGCCTCGACCACGGAGGTGCGGTCGGTCGCCGTCAGTTCACCCAGGACGTAGGAGATCGTGACGAGATCAGTGCTCTCGATTCTGAGCGCCGCTCCGATCCGAGAGCGCTGCCACTCCACCCCCTTCAGCTCCGGGTTGGCGGCGGCGATCTCCCGACCGAGGGCGAGCGCGGGCTCGGCCCAGTCGAGGACAGTGACCGGCCGTACGCCCTCCCAGACCGCGTTCACCGCCCAGGTCGCGGCCCCGGTCCCGCCCCCGACGTCGACATGGCTGCCGGGTGCCCAGCCGGGAGCCGCCTCCGCGAAGGCGTCCAGCGCCGAGCACACCGCCCCGAAGGTCGCCGGCATCCGGTACGCGGCGTACGCGGCCACGTCGGAACGGTCCCGCAGCACGGGCGCGTCGGTCGGCGTCCGCCCCCGATAGTTGGCGATCAGCCGCTCGACCGCCTGCGCGGCCACCTTCGGCGGCAGTCCGTCGAGGAGACCGGCCAGGGCGGCGCGTAGGGCGTCAGCTGGGGAGGCGGGGTTGTTCACGGGGTGATTCTAGAGGTGGGGGTGAGCGGTGACCGGCCGGGGACGCCGGACCGTCTTCCGCAGGTCAGCAGGTATCGCGCAGGTAGTCGCTCGCACCCTTGGGCTCGACCTCCGCGTCGCGGCGGACGATGCTCAGCTGCCCGCTCCAACTGGAGCACGCCTTGGTCATGCCCTGCGCCGTGTACTCGACCACGAGCACGTTGTTGTCGAACGCGTCCGCGAACTCCCCGCACTCGTCCCACTGCCCGCACTCCTCCGCGATGGCGAAGTCCAGGCCCACCGACGCCCGGTCGCGCAGGAGTTCGGCGGTGTTCTTCTGCGCGACGGCCAGGCCCTTCCCGTGGGCGTGTGCCACCAGAAGCTTCATGAGCGCCTTGGCCTGGTCGGCCGTCAGGTACTCCGGGAAGCGGGTGAAGGAGTCGTAGTTGTCAGGCTCGACGGCCTTGTACCCGCCCGCCGCGCACTCGTCGATCCAGGTGTCCAGCTCGGCCGCGATGCGCTTCCGCTTGGCGTCCGTACGGATGTCCAGGACCGCTTCGCCCCAGTCCTGGTCGTAGACGACGTCCCCGTCCGCGTCGTGCAGCAGCAGGTCGGGGTTCCAGTCGCCCTCCGCGCCCTTCTCCACCTGGAAGGCGTTGATGTTGCAGATGTTGTACGCACCCTGCGCGGGCGCGTCCTCATAGCTGCGGCTGACCACCGTCACGCCGGTCGGCAGGGGGTACGCGCCGCCGATCTGGTAGTCCCACGGCACATGCTTCGGCGGCAGGGTCACGGCTGTCGCGGACGCACGGGCGGAGGGGGTGGCAGAGGGGGAGGTGGAAGCGGAGGCGGATGTGGAGGCGGATGTGGAGGCAGTGGGTGGCTTGGAGTCGCCGTCCTTGTCCGATCCGATGTGCACGGCCGTGATGCTCAACCCGGTGACCACCACCCCTGCGGCGAGGCCGACAGCGATGCCCCGCCCTCGGCGTCTGTTTCCGGTGCGGGCTGCCCTCCTCGTTCCGCCCGCTCCCTGCGCGGTGGCCGGTTCTCCCGGGCCGGAGGGGGTGCGGGAGACCCCGGGGTCGGTCTCCGCCGCGTCGGCCGCTCTCGGCGGTGCTTCCGGAGCGGCCGAATCCCCCAACTCCCGGAGCAGTCCGTGCAGTTCGGCCAGTTCCGGCCGGGCGCCCGGGTCCTTGTCCAGGCAGCGTTCGGCGATGCTCCGGAGCGGTTCGGCGACTCCGTCCAGGTGCGGGGCCTCGTACATCACCTGATAGCCGGTCAGGTAAGGGCTGCTGCCGTCGAACGGACGGTTGCCGGTGGACGCGTACACCAGGAGGGATCCGAGTGAGAAGACGTCCGAGGCCGCGGTGACGTCACGCGGCGCGGCGAACTGCTCCGGGGACATGAAGGGCGGGGTGCCGATCAGCCGCCCGGTCACCGTGAGGGCCTCGTTGTCCACGGCGTGGGAGATGCCGAAGTCGATGACGCGCGGCCCGTCGTCGGCCATCAGGACGTTGCTCGGCTTCAGGTCGCGGTGCACCACACCCGCCCGGTGGATGTCCCGCAGCGCCTCGACCAGGCCCAGCGCGAGGACGCGCAACTCGCGTCCGCGCAACGGGCCGTCCTTGGCCACGATGTCCGACAGCGTGCGGCCCGGCACGTACAGGGTCGCCATCCACGGCTGCTGGGCGTCGGGATCGGCGTCCACCACCGGGGCCGTGAACGCCCCGCTCACCCGGCGGACCGCCGCGACCTCCTGCCTGAAGCGCGTCCGGAACTCCTCGTCCAGCGCGTACTGCGCGTGCACGACCTTGACGGCGACCCGCCGTCCCGATTCCGAGTGGCCCAGGTACACGACACCCATGCCGCCGCTACCGAGCCGGTCGACCAGCGTGTAGCCGCCGATGGAGTCCGGATCGCCGGGGCTCAGCGACATCACCGGTCACCTTTCCCGTGTGCCAGGCTTCGAAAGCCGTTCGTTGAAGGTGATCAGAGTAATACGGGGGCTGTTTCCCCGAACCCCCGATCCCCTACGCCCCATGCCTGACGAGGTCTCAGCTGTCGCGGCCGCCGCCACGAACCCGCCCCGGGCCGGAGGGCTCGTGCTGTCCCCGGCCTGGGAACAGGGGCGGAGAGCCCAGAGCCAGCCGTGCCACGCGCGGCCAGTCGGCCGTCGCCGCGCCCGCCCGTGACGTACCCGGGCGACGGCGTGGCACGCGCACCCGGAGTGCCCCGGGGTCGCTGCGGCACACGACAGGTGACGGCAGAACGACGTGCTCCCCGTCGATGCCGACCGGGAGGGTGTCCGTGTCGGCTTCGACCGTCACTTCCCCGGCGCTCAGCCTGATGAGTCCCCCGGAGCGCGCGCCGCGCACCAGGCGGGCCGCCTGAGCGGTGTTGCCGACCCGCACGCACACCACGCCGAGCAGGCCCGAGTCCAGTCGTTTCCGGCGCCCCGGACGGGCCGCGTCGACAGCGCGTCCGTAGGGATTGTTGCTGATGAGGAGGGCCTGAAGATCGTCGACGGGCTCTCCGTCGGCCCGCGCCCGCAGTCCGGACGCACCCTCGCCGGTGAGGAGGCCGGGGAGGGTGCGCAGCGTGGTGCGGGCCTTGGCGTCCCGGTACGCGGGGTCGGTGACGACGGACGCGTACGTGCCGAACGAGGCGTTGTTGACGAAGACCCGGTCCGCGGCGTATCCGAGGTCGATACGGAGTTCGACGCCGTCGGTCAGGGCTTCCAGGGCCGCCGCCGGATCGTCGCGGTCGAGGCCGAGGTCGAGGGCGAAGTGGTTGCGGGTACCGGCGGGAATCACCAGGAACGGCACGTCATGGCGTGCCGCGACCTCGGCCACGAGCGCCTGGGTGCCGTCGCCGCCCGCGACCGCCAGCAGGTCGGCCCCCTCGGTGACGGCCTGCCGGGCCAGTTCGGCGACGTCCTGGTGGCCCCCTTCGAGCAGGACCACCCGGCAGCCGGCCGCCCTGGCCTTCTCCACCAGGTGGAATCGGCCCACCTTGCCGCCGCCGGAGCGCGGATTCATGAGGATCCAGGGGCTGTGGGGCGCCTCGGCGACAGCCTGTTCGGCCTGTGCGGAGGCGGTGGGCCCGGGGCTCAGGGCCGTACGGGCCACCGTCACGGACAGCATCCACAGGGCCAGGGACAGCAGGGCCGGCCACAGCAGGTCGTACGCGGCGTACAGGGCGAGAACGGTGACCGGCGCGGCCACCGACAGGGCTGCCCCGAGGACACGCAGCGCACCGGTGTGCGCCAGGGTCCACCACACCCCGACGGCGGCGAGCGCCAGTCCGGCGATGCCGACCAGCGCCCACAGCACGCTCCGCAGACCGGCGGCGACGAGCGGCACCAGGATGCTTCCCAGCAGGGCGAGCACCGCGAGACGGGCCCGTCCGGCATGGCCCCCGAGTACGGCCGGGGATCCTGCCGTCCTCGATCCCCTCGTGCCGCCGCCGTGGGATCTCACCTGTCGGCCCCTTCTTCTCTTCTCTTCCGCCTCACACCCTGTGCGACGGGCGCTCCTCGTACGTCGGGCGCTGCTCGGACGCGTCGTAGAGGCTGCCGCGCCGGACCACGCACAGGGCCCAGATGATGAAGCCCGAGATGGTGATCATCACGACCGACCACACCGGGTAGTACGGCAGGGAGAGGAAGTTGGCGATGATGACGAGTCCGGCGATGGCCACGCCGGCGACGCGCGCCCAGGTCGCGGTCCGGAGCAGTCCGAAGCTGACGATCATGGCGACCACGCCGAGGGCCAGGTGGACCCAGCCCCAGCCGGTCAGGTCGAACTCGAACACGTAGTTGCGCGTCGTGAGGAAGATGTCGTCCTCGGCGATGGCCATGATGCCCCGGAAGAGGTCGAGCAGGCCGACGAGGAAGAGCATCACGGCCGCGAAGGCCGTCAGGCCGCTCGCCCATTCCTGCTTCGCCGTGCTTGCCGGGCTGGTGTGTGTCGCAGTCATCTTGTGCCTCGATTCGTGTGGTCCGGATACTCAGCGACCGGAGGCGTGCGGGGTGGCGCCCGGGGACTCCGCCGGACCGTGTCCGGTCAGGACCAGCTCCTTCGCCCTGCGGAACTCGTCGTCCGTGATGTCGCCGTGGGCGCGGATCTCCGACAGCCTGGCGAGTTCGTCGACGCTGCTGGTCCGGCCGCCGGCCGCGGTCTGCCTGATGTAGGCGTTGAACTCCTCCTGCTGCGCACGCGCCTGCTTGATCTCGCGGCGGCCCATGTTCTTGCCTCGGGCGATCACGTAGACGAACACGCCGAGGAACGGCAGGAGTACGCAGAACACCAGCCAGCCGGCCTTCGCCCAGCCGTTCATGGTGTCGTCGCGGAAGATGTCGGTGATGATCCGGAAGAGCAGGACGAACCACATGATCCACAGGAAGAACCAGAGCATGGTCCAGAAGGCGCTCAGCAGTGGGAAGTCGTACGCCAGGTAGGTCTGCGCGCTCATGTCCGTCCTCCGTCTCGGGCGTTCGCCCGGCCGCAGTGCTGTGACGTATTCAGCGTGCCCACGCCAGGTGCCGGGCGCCTCACCCGGCGCGGGTGAGTGTGCGCGCCGCGGGTTCACCGCAGCGCCCGGCCCGTCACTCCGGCAGCTGGCGCATCTCCAGGACCCGCAGTCCCAGTGACTGGCACCGGGCCAGCAGTCCGTAGAGGTGCGCTTCGTCCACGACGGGGCCGAACAGGATGGTCTGGCCGGACATCACCACGTGGCCCAGCTCCGGAAACGCCTTGGCCAGCGTTTCCGACAGGTGTCCCTCGACTCGGAATTCGTAGCGCACGAGCTGTCCTTCCGTGGACTGCCTCGGACAGGCGGACGGCACCCGGGGTCAATGGGTCAGAACGATCTTGACGAAGATGATCAGCAGGCCGAGCAGCAGGTTGACCGACGCGGTGGCGGCCATGAGCCGCGGCGAAGCACCGGCGCGGCTCGCCGCGGCCACGGACCAGCCCACCTGGCCGGCCACAGCGACGCAGAGAGCCAGCCAGAGGGCACCTCGCACGTCCAGCCCCAGGAGCGGGCTGACAGCCACCGCGGCGGCCGGCGGGACGGCGGCCTTGGCGATCGGCCACTCGGCACGGCACACCCGCAGCACGGCCCGGCGGTCCAGAGCCTGCCGTGCCAGGTGCGCCCCGAACAGGTGGGCATGCACGTGCGCGACCCAGAACACCACTCCGGTGAGCACCAGCAGCAGCACCAGCTCGGTTCGGGGGAACGAGCCGAGGGAGCCCGCGCCGATCACCACGGAGGCGGCGAGCATGGATCCGTAGACGCCGCCCGTGTAGTCCGTGCGTGCCCGGCGTTCGGCACGGCGCGTACCGCGGGCCGTGGCCGGGCCGGTCATGGCTCTGGTCCTGGACACAGGCGGCTCCCTCGGAACTCGGCGCGTCGGTCCGGTCGCTCCGGCCGGGGCTTCGGCGTCCGGCCGGGGCGGACGGTCTCGCTGTGCGGTCGGCAGGGGCCGCGTGACCCTTGCCACCGGTGAGGGTGATGCCGCCGGTGGCGAGGATCGCCGCCTTCAGGCCGTCCGCCGACGCATGTCCCGCCCCTTCATCGCATCCGAAGGACGCGCCCCCCGCCTCACCCGTCACGGGGGAAGCCCGGGTCCCGCGAGGTCCTGCCGAGGGGGGCCGGCCGCACTCACCGGCGTGCGTTCACAGCAGTCCGAGGTCGCGCGCGCGGCGCACCGCGTCGTTCCGCCGGTTCACCGCCAGCTTCCGGTACACGCTCTTGAGGTGCGTCTTCACCGTGTTCACCGACACGTAGAGGTCTGCGGCGACCTCCTCCGTCGACATCATCCGGGCCAGCCGCTCGAGGACGTCGCGCTCGCGTCCGCTGAGCTCCACCACGACGGGCAGCGAGGGCGGGGTCTCCGGGCCGGGCCTGAGCCAGCCCGCTGCCAGTTCACGCAGCCCAGCCGTGGCCAGGAGAGGCCGGATCCATGGTCCGGCGTCGAGGAACGGACGCCGCAGCCGCTCGCGCCGGGCGTCGAGGAGTGCCTGCGCCAGGAGTCCGCGGGCGGTGGCGGTGTCTCCCGCCCGCTCCGCGGCCTGAGCCCTGACCAGCGCCGCCCGCACGGTCACCGCCGGACCCGTCCGGCCGTGGGTGCGGATGCTGTCGAGCAGGTTCAGGGCCGCCTCGGGACGCCCTGCGGCGATCTGGATCGCCGCGGCCTCCACCGCGCACGCCGGCTGGTCGCCGGACATGTCCTGGAGCAGCTCGGCGGCCTCGTCCGGCCGTCCTTCGGCCAGGTGGGCGGCGGAGGCGACGAGCGCCTCGTGGCCTGCCGCCCAGGGGGAGGCCACGGCGGCGGAGACGACCGGGTCCGCCGCCTCGACGGCGGCCCGTGCCTTGCCCCTGACCAGCAGGAGGCGGGCGGTGGCGAGGGCTCGCCCCGCCGTCGGCACCGGATCCCGCGCGCCGGCGGGGAGCCGGGCCGTCTCGTCGAGGAGGGCCTGGGCCCGGTCCAGCTCATGGCGGTCGACGGCCACGGCGGCGAGGACCAGCTGTCCGAGGCCGGAGCCGGACGGCTGGGGCAGGCCGACCCGCTCCGTCTCGGACACCGCCGCCAGGGCCTTGCGCTCCGCCCGGCCGAGCCAGCCGTTCAGATAGTCGAGCAGGGCCAGGTGTCCCATCGACTCCTCCCGGGGCAGCAGGGTGGAGGCGCTGCCGCGCATGCCGGCCACGGTGGTCAGAGCGGCGCGCGCCTCCTCGTACCGCCCCGCCCACAGACACGCCGATCCCACATGGGTCAGCAGCAGAGCGCGCATTTCGGGATGCTCGTCCAGGAGCCGCGCCGGGACTTCCCGCCACAGTCCGTCGGCCGCCTCGGCGGCCTTCTCGGCCCGTTGGGAACTACCGGTCAGCCGGGCGGCCAGGGCCTCCAGCAGCGCGCAGCTCAGCTGGGCGGCCGCCCGGTCGTGCGTCACGTCGGGCGCCGGTCCGGACTCCTCGGGGGCCAGCCGCTCCTCGGCGTGGCGCAGGTGGGCCAGACCGCGGTCCACGTCGCACCGGGCCAGGTCGCGGGCCGCACGTACGAGGTCCGTGGCCGGGCTGCCGGCCTCGGGCCCCATGTCGGAGAAGACCTGGGCCAGGTCGCCCTCGCGCAGGCCGGTGAAGAGCCGGCCGATCGCCAGTTCGTCGACGAGGACACCGGCGGCGAAGTCCCAGTCGCCCGCGGCGGTGCCATGGGCGAGTGTCTCCGGCAGGAATCCGGAATGCCGCAGCCACCGCGCGGCCCGCCGGTGGAGTTCCGGCTCCAGGCCGGGCAGGCGCACGCGGAGATGGGCCCGGAGTATCTCCCCGAACAGCGGGTGGAGGCGGTACCACGAGTGCCCGAGGTACTCGACGAACGCGTTCGCGCGGTGCAGCCCGACGAGCAGGGGCTCGGCATCGGTGCGGCCGGTCAGCGCGTCGGCCAGCTCGGGAGAGAAACGTTCGAGAACGCTGACCCGCAACAGGAGGTCCTGCGTCTCCTCCGGCTGCCCACGGAGGACCTCGGCCAGCAGGAAGTCCGCGATCGCACTCCGGTCGGCCTCGAACTCCTTGAGGTAGACCTCCGGGTCGGCGCTCTCCCGAGCGGCGAGGGCCGACAGGCGCAGACCTGCGGCCCAGCCCCGCGTGCGCTCCACCAGGGCGCGCGCGGCGTGCACCGGGAGACTCAGACCGTGCAGCTCCAGCAGTGCGACCGCCTCCTCGGAGGTGAAGGCCAGCTCGGCGGCGCGGATCTCCGTCAGCTCGCCCGCCGCCCGGTAGCGGTGCAGCGGAAGCAGCGGTTCGGTGCGGCTGACGATGACGAGGCGCAGCCCCCGCCCGGCGTGGTGCAGGACGAACTCCAGCTGCTCCGCGACCTCCGGAGCGGTCACACGGTCGTACTCGTCGAGCACGAGGACCACGGGCCGTCCGCGATCGTTCAGCTCGGCGGCGAGCGCCGCCAGAAGCCTGTCGTCCACCCGGGACGCGTCCGCCGGGAACCCCACCGGGCCGGGCGGCAGCGCACCGCAGGCCCGCAGGGCCTTGACGACGTACGCCCAGAACACCCCGGGACGCCGGTCCCCCGCTTCGACGGTGAGCCAGGCGACCGGCGACCGCAGTCCGTCGGCCCAGTCGGCGGCCAGCAGGGTCTTGCCGGCCCCGGCCGCGCCGTTGAGGAGCGTCAACGGTGTCCCGAGAGCGAGGTCGAGGTGGTCGACGAGCCGCTGCCGCCGCAGGAACGTGGCGGGCCTGGCGGGGAGGGCGAACCTGGTGCGCAGAAACGGGTCTCCCAGGGGATCGGCACATGGAACGGCCGGTCCTCGTGCGTCCTCGTCAACCTCGGCCACGGCGTTCACCACCCTGTCCGTCGGCCACGTCATGGGCGGAACCGGTCTCTTCCCCCGTCAGGCCGCCGCCAGTTCCTCCGCGGGCAGCCGGCCCGCGCGTACCGCGTCGACCAGGGCCTGGTGGTCACGCTCGTTCTGGTCGGCGTACGACTCCGCGAAGGTGGCGAGTGCCCTGTCGGACGAGTCGCCGCCGCCCAGGTACGCGGCGATCGCGACCCGGTCGCCCGACCGTGCGTGCGCACGAGCCAGGGTGACCCCGCACAGTTCACCGAACGCCCGCATGGTCTTCGGCCGCATCCTCTCCGGCAGGGCGATGCCCTTCCAGTCGCGCGGTTGACGGACGTAGAAGTCGCGCTGCCTGCCGTCGATCCCGTCCACCCGTTCCCAGCCGAGGAAGATGTCGCTCGTGGCGGAACGGGGACTCCGTCATCCGGCCGTAGCGGATCGGGACGAGCTCGGGCACCCTCGCCGCGGACTGCGCCTCCAGGATCGACAACGGGTCCGGCCGGTCGGCGGACGGCTTGTACACGGCGTGGCCCGACCGCGGTGAGCGACGGCGCGCCCCCTTGCCGAGAGCCGCGCGTTCCTCGGGCGTGGCGTGAGGCACGGCGCGCATCGCCGTGGTCGCGTTCTGGGACATCGAAGGCCCTCCTGAAACAGGGGTGGGCGTCCGCTCTCAGCCCTGGGTCCCGATCTCGGCATCGGCGACGGCGATGGCGATGCCGAGTGCCGTGGCGATGTTGCCCGCTGCCGTCATGACGCGGGCGGTGCCCACGATGGGCGCGATGGCGACCAGGACGTCCTGCAACTGTTCGGCGGTGAGACCGGCCCTGAGGCCGGGGTCGATATGGGCCACATAGGAGATGGGCGGGGCGTCCGAGGCGGCGAGCGCCGCGATACGCGTGAGGATGAGCGTGTCCGGGGGCAGGCCGCAGCGCTCCAACGAGTCGACCGTCATGGCGGCGAGGGTGTCCAGGACAGGGGTTTCGGATGCAGTGGACATGTCGCATGCCCTCCTGGTGAGAGGCTCTGGGGTTCCCTTCAACCCTAGATCTCCTCCGGCTATCGCGCATGGAGAGGCCTGGAGACGCCTGGAGTGTCCAAATACGCACATGCCATGACAATGAGTGCTATGTACCCTTTTCATCCGATCGGAGGCTTTCATGAAGGACCTCAAGTTCGAACAGAAGCGCTCGTTGTCACGCCTTGAGGCGGCCGACCAGCTCACGGCACTCGCAGCCGCGTTGCGGGAGGGCGGGGAAGCCGAGGTGGAACTCGGCTTCGGAACGCTGAGCCTGCGGATCCCCGACGAGCTTCGCGGCGAGATAGAGGTCGAGATCGGTGACGGCGAGATCGAGCTGGAGGTCGAGTTCAAGTGGCCGGCCACGAAGCGAAAGACCGCCAAGCCTGCTCGCAGCGGCACGGGCACCGGCAGGAGCAAGGCCACGAAGCGGTCCGCCACGAAACCCCGCTGAGCCGAGCCGGGGCTGCCACTCCCGGCGGGTGACGGTGCTTCGCCCGTACGGCCCTCCTGGGCGGGCCGTCTCGCCGTAGAGCGGTGGAGATGGAGGCAGACCAGTTCCCCAGGAACCCCGGAGCAGCCATGACCAGCCCCCACGAGCCGTCCGAGCCTGCTGCCGTCCCGGAGACCGGCGGGGGTGACGCGTCGGGGAGCGGGACCAAGCACGGCTCGGCGCCCGCGCGGATCGCACGGAAGACCGTCTCGGCGGTGCTGATCGTGCTCACCTGCATTCTCGTGCCGGTCGCACTTCTCACGGTGTGGGTGCACGACATCGCTCTGGACACCGACCGCTACGTGGACACGGTCTCCCCGCTGGCCTCGGATCCGGCGATCGAGGCCGCGGCGGTCAAGCGCATCACCGAGGCCGCGGATGTACGGGTGGACGGCAGCCGGGCCGCCGCGGACATCTCCGCGTGGCTACAGACGCAGGGGTTGCCGCCCCGCGCCGCGCAGGCGGTGAAGGGACTGGGCCCACAGCTCGACAGCGCGGTCAACGGCACGGTCGAGAAGGTGGCCACCCGCTTCGTGGAGAGCGACCGCTTCGAGCGGATCTGGACGAACGCCAACCGGGCCGCCCACAACACCGTCGCGCACGCGCTCACCGGCGAGGGCCGTGGCGCCGTGGGTGTGGAGAGCGGGACGGTCACCCTCGACGTCGGGGAAGCCGTCGACCAGGTCAAGCAGGCGCTCGTGGACGCCGGGGTGTCCCCGGCCGCCAAGATCCCCGACGTCGACAAGCAGATGGTCCTCTTCCAGTCCGACGAGTTGAAGAAGATCCGCAAGGGCGCTCATCTGCTGGACGTGATCGGGCGCTGGTTCCCCGTCATCGTCGTGGTGATCGGCGCGGCCGGCGTGCTGCTGGCCCACCGGCGCCGCCGCGCGCTGGCCCGTACGGCTCTGGGCTCGGCCTTCGCCTGCCTGGTCGTGGCCGTCGTCCTGGTCGTCGTACGCCGCTACTACCTGGACCATCTCCCGGCCCAGGTCCAGTCGGAGGCCGCCGCGGCAGCCGTCTTCGACACCCTGCTGCACTTCCTGCGCGTCAGCCTGCGCACGGCGATCGTCCTCGGTGTGGTCATCGCGCTCGGCGCCTACCTGATCGGCCCCGGACGGCTGCCGCGCGCCGTCCGAGGCAGGTCCGAGCGCGCCGCCGGCTCCGCGGCGCAGTGGGCCTACGGCCACGAGGTCCGCACCGGCCGGGTGGGGACCTGGACCCAGACCCACCGCCGGTGGATCGCCGTGGCCGCCCTGCTGATCGTGTGCCTGATCTTCGCGCTGTGGAACCACCCGACAGCCCTGACCATCCTGCTGCTGGTCGTCATCCTGCTCGTCGTTCTCGCACTGGTCGCCCTCCTCGCCGCCACCGGCCGCGCCACCGCTGACGCCGAGCGGGCGGCACAGCGGCCGGAGGGCGGCGACTGAGGCCGTGCCCGCACGCCCCTGCCCCCGCTACCGTCACCCCATGCCCAACGAGGTCTTCCAGCACCCCCGCCTGGCCGCCGTCTACGACCCCCTCGACCCCGACCGCTCCGACCTCGACGCCTACGTCGACATCGCCGCCGAGTTCGCAGCGCACCGCGTCCTCGACATCGGCTGCGGCACCGGCGTGTTCGCCCTCCTCCTCGCCGCCCGCGGGATCGACGTCATCGGCGTCGACCCCGCCCTCGCCTCCCTCGACGTCGCCCGTGCCAAGCCCGGCGCCGAGCACGTCCGTTGGATCCACGGCGACGCGACAGCCCTGCCGTCCCTCCAGGCGGACCTCGCGACGATGACCGCGAACGCGGCCCAGGAGCTCACCGATCCGTCCACCTGGCAGCGCACCCTGCGCGGCGCCCACGCCGCCCTCCGTCCCGGCGGGCACCTCGTCTTCGAGAGCCGGGATCCGGCGAAGCGCGCGTGGGAGCAGTGGAACCGTGAATCCTCGTACCGGGTGACCGACATACCCGGCGTGGGCGCCGTCGAGAGCTGGGTCGAGCTGACCGGCCTCAACGGGCCGCTCGTCAGCTTCCGTTGGACCTTCGTGTTCGCCGAGGACGGGGAGGTACTGACCTCCGACTCCACGCTGCGTTTCCGTGAACGGGCCGAGATCGAGGCGGAGTTGCTCGCCCAGGGTTACGAGGTGAGAGGCGTACGCGACGCACCCGACCGTCCAGGACGGGAGTTCGTGTTCCTCGCACGGCGGCCGTAGCCGCACACGCCCTCATCTCCCCCGTACCGCCCGAGCCACCCGATCCCCCAACCCCGCCCTCGGCCCGTTCCCCACCCGCCCCCAACTCCGCTTCGGATGCACGGTGTTGGCGAGCAGCACCACGAACGTGTCCGTGGCCCGGTCCAGGACCAGGGACGTGCCCGTGAAGCCCGTATGGCCCGCCGCTCCTCGCCCCGCCAACTCCCCCATGAACCACGGCTGGTCGACCGCGAAGCCCAGGCCCGGCGGCGTCAGCAGCAGCTCCACGTAGTCCGGGCCCAGGATGCGCGCCGGGCCGTAGGCGCCGCCGGCCAACAGGCAGCGGCTGAAGACCGCCAGGTCGTGGGCCGTGGAGAACAGGCCCGCGTGGCCCGCCACGCCGCCCAGCGCCCACGCGTTCTCGTCGTGGACCTCGCCCCGCACCATCCCCCGTTCCGCCTTGGCCCAGGGTCGGCGCTGGTCCTCGGTCGCCGCCGCGTCGGGGCAGGGGCCGAAGTCGGTCGCCGTCATGCCGAGGGGGCGGGTGATGCCCTCGTGGATCAGGACGTCCAGCGTGCGGCCCGTGATGCGCTCCAGGACGTACTGGAGGAGGAGCATGTTCAGGTCGGAGTACGCGTACACACCCGGTCTCGACGACGGGGCCTCCGCTCTCAGCAGTGCCTTGCGCGCCGCGTCGTCCGGGCAGTCGTACAGCGGGAGTTCGGGGCGCAGGCCCGAGGTGTGGGTCAGCAGCTGGCGGACCGTGATGTCGTGTTCGGCCGCCGCCGTGAAGTCCGGCAGATACGCGGCCACCCTCGCGTCCATGCCCAGCGTGCCGCGCTCCAGCTGCTGCACCGCCGCCACCGCCGTGAAGAGCTTCGTCAGGGAGGCCAGGTCGAAGGGGGTCGACATCGTTGCCGGGGTCCTGGCCTCCGGCGGGAGTTCCACTCCCGTGTCCGTGCGCTCGTCGTACGACGCGTACCGCACCGCCCAGCCCGCCGCCTCCCGCACCGCGATCACCGGGCCGCGGCCGACGATCACCACCGCGGCCGGGGCCCATGGGCGCTCGCCTGTCGTGAGGGCGCGTACCTCTCGTACGAGGTGACGCATCTCCTCGGGGTCGAGGCCAGCCCGTTCCGGGGTGTCGACGCGCAGTCTCGGTGCGGCGCTCAGCTCTCCGCTCCCTCCAGGGTCGTACGTCCGTTCCAAGGACGGCACATTCCCACGAAGCAGCCGACCGCCACCAGTGCTGCCGCCAGTTGGACGACGGCCATCGGGACGGCGGTGTCCTCGCCCGCGATGCCCACCAGCGGGGAGGCGACCGCGCCGATCAGGAAGGAGGTGGTGCCCAGGAGGGCCGATGCGGCGCCTGCCGAGTGACGTGTTCGCAGCAGGGCCAGCGTCTGGGTGTTGGGCATCGCCAGACCCATCGCCGACATCAGGACGAAGAGCGCCACCGACACCGGGAGCAGGCCCACCTCGCCGAACACGCCCGTCGCCATCAGCAGGAGCGCCGTAGCCGAGAGGGTGATGACGGCCAGGCCCACCGCCAGCACCTTGTCCATCGACACCCGGCCGACCAGCACCTTGCCGTTGATCTGGCCGACGATCACCAGCCCGATCGAGTTCACGCCGAACAGCAGGCTGAACGTCTGCGGGGAGGCGCCGTAGATCTCCTGGATGACGAAGGGGGACGCGGCGATGTACGCGAACAGGGCCGCGAAGGCGAAGCCGCCCGCCAGGACGTAGCCGGTGAAGACGCGGTCCGCGAGGAGGGTGCGCATCGAGCGCAGGGCCTCGCCGACCCCGCCGCTGTGCCGGTCCGGCGGGTCGAGGGTCTCGGGGAGGCGGAACCAGACCAGTACCGCCAGCGCGATCCCGACCACCGTGAGGACGGCGAACACACCCCGCCAGTCCGTCACCCGCAGGATCTGGCCGCCGATGAGCGGCGCGACGACCGGGGCCACCCCCGAGATCAGCATGAGGGTGGAGAAGAAGCGGGCCATGGCGTCGCCGTCGTACAGGTCCCGTACGACCGCCCGCGCGATCACTATCCCGGCCGAGCCCGCAAGGCCCTGGACCAGCCGGAAGGCGACCAGGAACTCCAGGCTGGGGGCGATCCCGCACAGGACGGTGGCGACCACGTACACCACCAGGCCCGCCAGGAGGGGGCGCCTGCGGCCCCAGCGGTCGCTCATCGGGCCGATCAGCAGCTGGCCGAGGGCCATGCCCGCCAGGCACGCGGTGAGGGTCAGCTGGACGCTCGCGGCGGGCGCGTTCAGCGAGGTCGTGACCTCGGGGAGGGACGGGAGGTACATGTCCATCGCCAGCGGGGGCGTCGCCGTCAGCCCGCCGAGGACGAACGTGACGAGGATGCCGGTGCGGCGGAGGGAGCGGGCGGGGGCCTTCGGCAGGGGGACGGGTGCGGGTATCTCTCCCCGTGTCCCTCCCTGGGAACTCTTCTCGTCCCGCGCGGTTCGGCCACGCTCGGGCATGCGCCCCTCCCTTTTCGAGTAATCCGCCACCTATGCTCTCAGCTCGTAACAGGCTGTTCGTACAGCGTGTTCGAGGTCACAGAGGCCGTAGTGGGTTCATAGAGGGTTCATGGAGATCACGGGACTAGGGGCTGGCATGTCGGCTGAGCGCGTGCGGTGGGGAATTCTGGCTACGGGAGGGATCGCGGCGGCGATGGCCGCGGATCTGGTGGACCTGCCCGACGCGGAACTCGTGGCGGTCGCCTCCCGGTCGGAGGCCTCCGCGAAGGCGTTCGCGGAACGGTTCGGGATCCCCCGGGCCTACGGCGACTGGGCTTCGCTGGCCGAGGACACCGACGTGGACGTGGTGTACGTCGCCACTCCGCACTCGGCGCACCGGGCCGCCGCCGGCCTGTGTCTGGAGGCCGGGCGGAACGTGCTGTGCGAGAAGGCGTTCACGCTGAACGTGCGGGAGGCGGAGGAACTGGTCGCGCTGGCGAAGGAGCGCGGCGCCTTCCTGATGGAGGGCATGTGGACCTACTGCAACCCGGTCATACGGCGACTGAAGGCGCTGGTCGACGACGGTGCCATCGGTGAGGTGCGGACCGTTCAGGCCGACTTCGGGCTTGAGGGCCCTTTCCCGCCCTCGCACCGGCTGCGGGACCCGGCGCAGGGCGGCGGGGCGCTGCTCGACCTGGGGGTCTACCCGGTGTCGTTCGCTCAGCTGCTGCTCGGGGAGCCGGACGGGATCTCGGCGAGAGCAGTGCTCTCGGCGGAGAGCGTCGATCTCCAGACGGGAGCACTGCTCTCCTGGGAGAGCGGCGCTCTCGCTTCGGTGCACTGCTCCATCGTCGGCGGTACGTCCATCAGCGCGTCGGTCACCGGTTCGAAGGGCCGCATCGACGTACCCGACGGGTTCTTCTTCGCGGACCGGTTCGTCCTGCACCGCGACGGCCGTGACCCCGAGGAGTTCGTCGCCGCCCCTGACCACGGCGCCCGCAACAGCTTCCGGCACGAGGCCGCCGAGGTGATGCGTGCTCTGCGGGCCGGCGAGACCGAGTCCCCGCTCGTCCCGCTCGCCGGCACCCTCGCCGTCATGCGGACGATGGACACGATCCGGGAGCAGATCGGCGTCCGCTACCCCGGCGAGGCCCGCTGATGAGTGCGGGGAGGATCGCGGTCGTCACCGGCGCCGGTTCCGGCATCGGGCGCGCAGTCGCCCTCGAACTGCTCGGCGCCGGCTGGTCGGTGGCGCTCACGGGACGCCGTACCGAGCGGCTGGAGGAGACGGCGGCGCTCGCGCCGGACGGTGACTCCCTCGTCGTACGCGCCGATGTGGCCCGACCCGACGACGTGGCCGCCCTGTTCGCGGCCGTGCGGGAGCGGTTCGGGCGGCTCGATCTGCTGTTCAACAACGCGGGGACTTTCGGTCCCGGCGGGGTGGCGTTCGAGGACCTGGAGTACGAGGCGTGGCGGCACGTCGTCGACACCAACCTCAACGGGGCGTTCCTGTGTGCGCAGGCGGCGTACCGGCAGCTGAAGGAGCAGGATCCACAGGGCGGCCGGATCATCAACAACGGGTCCATCTCCGCCCACACACCCCGGCCGCACTCGGCGCCGTACACCGCGACCAAGCACGCGCTGACCGGCCTGACCAAGGCGTTGGCGCTGGACGGACGGCCGTACCGGATCGCGGTCTCGCAGATCGACATCGGGAACGCGGCGACGGACATGACCGCGCGAATGCAAACGGGCGCTCTCCAGGCGAACGGTGAGGTGGCGCCCGAGCCCGTCATGGACGTGGCCGACGTGGCGCGCACCGTACGGCACATGGCAGAGCTGCCGTTGGAGGCAAATGTGCAGTTCGCCACGGTTCTGGCGACGACGATGCCGTATGCGGGGCGCGGCTGAGCGACACCCACGCACATGTTCGAAGTATCAACCTGCACAAGTGGAATTGATTGCTCCGTAGCGTTCGAGCCGGTCGCAGGCATATGCTCGACACGCCTTCTCCATCAGAGCTTCACACTTGATGCTCCGAGGTTCCGGTAGTACGCACAGTACGACGCGGTACGAAACGGACCACACCGAGGGGGGAAGGCGACAGCCGCTCCATGGCGCATCCGGGTGGGGGTGGACCTCGCGTGGGACCGCGGGGTACGCACCGGGTCATGGAGCGGCTGTCGTGTGCTCGGGCACATGAACACCAGGGAAAACGGGCCGCGCGCCTTAATTGTTCGTGAGTGTTTCGGCCCCGATTTCTCAGTCCCCGCACACCGTTTACCCAGTTCCCCACAAAGGTTCCTCCCTAGCTTGTGGCAGCGCCCACATGGGGCGCCAAGAACCTTTGAGGAACGGGATGTTTGGCATCTATCTCAAGCGGGAGCTGAGCCGGCGCAAGAAGGCGGCTCTGGTCATCGCCATGGGTCTGGCGCTCGGTATCGCGCTGGTCATCACCGTCAACTCGGTGTCGGCCGGCATGCAGCAGGCACAGGAAAAGGTCCTCCAGTCGCTCTACGGCCTCGGCACCGACATGACGGTCACCAAGGCCAGGACGGCGCCGACCGGCAACAGCCAGTCGGACAGACCGAACTTCGAGTTCGACGCCAGCTCGAACGACTCCGACGACACCCAGAGCAGCGACCGTGTGACGACTCAGGGCGGACAGACCCTGAAGTCGGCGCTGGTCACCAAGGTCGCCGACCAGAAGGGCGTGTCGGCGGCGGTGGGCGCGCTGAGCCTCAACGTCACCAAGGTCGACGGCTCCTTCACCCAGGGCAAGGCGCAGACCGACACCTCGTCGTCGTCCTCGTCCTCCGGTCAGCAGGGCGGCCCCGGCGGCGGCCAGGGCGGCAGCTCCGGCAGCACCGCTCCGCCGCAGGTGCAGGGCGGCGGCGCCTCGTTCGACGTCAACTCCTACTCCGTCATGGGCATCGACGTGACGAACCAGGAGCTGGGCCCGCTGGCCACCACGACGATCACCAGCGGCAAGACGTTCACGACGGCGCAGGCCAACGCGAAGGTCGCGGTGCTCAGCAAGTCGTACGCCAAGGAGAACAAGTACACGGTCGGCAAGACCATCACGATCTCCGGTACGAAGTACAAGGTCATCGGTATCGCGACGCCCGAGAGCAGCGAGTCCACGACCGACGTCTACCTGCCGCTCAAGCAGGCGCAGACCCTCGGCGACTCCGCGAACCTCGTCAGCACGATCTACGTCCAGGCGACCGACTCGAAGCAGATCGACACCGTCAAGTCGACGATCCAGAAGAACATCTCGGGTACGACCGTCACGACCTCCGCCGACCTCGCGGAGACCGTCTCCGGCTCCCTCTCCACGGCCTCCAACCTCGCGACCAGCGTCGGCAAGTGGCTGTCCATCGCGGTCCTCGCGGCGGCGTTCCTGGTGGCCGCGCTGCTCACCTCCTCGGCCGTGTCCCGCCGGGTACGTGAGTTCGGCACGCTGAAGGCGCTGGGCTGGCCCTCGCGCAAGGTGACCCGGCAGGTCGTCGGCGAGTCCGTCGTGAACGGTCTGATCGGCGGCGCGCTCGGCATCGGCCTCGGCCTCGCGGCGGCGTACGCGGTGACCGCGGTCAGCCCGAAGCTGACCGCGCAGCTCGGCAACACCGGCGGCGGTGGCGGGGGCGGCATGGGTGGCGGCCCCGGTGGCGGTGGCGGCCCGGGTCAGCAGTCCGCGGCCAACACGATGGAGATCGCCCTCTCGGCACCGGTCTCCCTCACCACGATCGCGCTCGCGGCGGGCCTCGCCATCACCGGCGGTCTGATCGCCGGGGCGATGGGCGGCTGGCGGGCATCCCGGATGCGGCCGGCGGACGCGCTGCGCAGCGTGTCGTAAACCTCCCTGCAATTCCCCCGGTTCACCGGTTCACCGGTTCTCCCGGTTCCCCTCCCCCCATTCCCGTACGTCACGGAGTCGTTCATGTACAAGCTCACCGGTGTCACCAAGAGATACACGCGGGGCAAGGAGACGGTGGAGGCGCTGCGCGGCATCGACCTCGTCATCGAGGAGGGCGACCAGCTCGTCATCCAGGGTCCCACCGGCGGCGGCAAGTCCACCCTCCTTCAGATGATCGGCGGCCTGGACCGGCCGACCGAGGGCAGTGTCGAGCTGGACGGTGTCGACCTCGGCTCGATCAGCGAGGCCAAGCTGACCCGGCTGCGCGCCGAGAAGATCGGCATCATCTTCCAGGCGTTCAACCTCATCCCGACGCTCACCGCGCAGGAGAACGTCGAGACGGCGCTCGTACCGCTCGGCGTGAAGCCCGCCGAGCGGCGCGAGCGGGCGGCCGAGGCGCTGGGTTCGGTCGGTCTCGGCGACCGGCTGTCCCACGCGCCGACCGAGCTGTCCGGTGGTCAGCAGCAGCGCGTCGCCATCGCGCGGGCGTTGGTGAAGAAGCCGAAGGTGTTGCTCGCGGACGAGCCCACCGGCAACCTCGACGAGGGGACGCGGGACGACATCATGGCGTTGCTGGAAGGGTTGTGGCGGGAGCATGGGTTGACGTTCATCATGGTTACGCATGACTCGTCGATCGCTCGGCGCGCGCCTCGCGTGGCGACTATCAAGGCGGGTCAGTTGACTGTTACTGAGCAGGATCAGTACGTCGGTTAGGTGGTTTTTTGGCTGCGGGCCGGTGGGGGCCGGTCGCGCAGTTCCCCGCGCCCCTAAAACGGGTTGGGTCGCTCATCGCCCGAGCAGTTGGTTGATCTCTGTCAACTGGGCTGCGGTGAGCGGCCCTTTCTTTATTGCGCCGGCGTTTTCCTCGGCCTGTGCCACTGAGCGGAAGCCGGGGATGGGGATGGTGTGGGGGCTGCGGGCCCAGAGCCAGGCGAGGGCGCCCTGGGCGAGGGTGCGGTCGTTGCTGGTGAGGATCGAGCGGAGTCCGTCGACCTGGGCCAGCCAGTCCGGGTCGGCGCCTGTGCCGGGGGTGAAGCCGGGGAGCCAGGCGGGCGGTGCGTTGCGGATGTCCCCGGCTTCCAGGGCCTGCCCGGCGGTCCGCTTGCCCGTCAGCAACCCCATGGCCAGCGGGCTGCGGTTGATGCTGGCGAGCCCCAACTCCTCGCAGAGCGCGATGATTTCGGGGGCGTCCTGCATGACGTTGAGGCAGTGCTGTACGGCGGCGCAGTGCGGGCCCTGGGCGAAGAGGGCCGCACGGGCCGGGTCGTCGGTGCTCCAGGCGTAGGCGCGGATGAGCCCTTCGGCCACCAACTCCTCGCAGACGTCCAGGAGTTGGGCCGCCGCGTCCAAGTCGCCCTCGGACAGGTGCAGTTGGTACAGGTCGACGTAGTCGGTGCCGAGGCGGGCGAGGGAGGCGGTGAGGGCGCGGCGGACGTACTCGGGGCTGTCGTCCTGGCCGTCGGCGATGCGCGTCCGCTCGTCGAAGAGGTTGCCCCACTTGGTGGCGACCACGACGTCCGTACGGTGCTTGCCGAGAGCCCTGCCGAGGACGCGCTCGCTGTGGCCGGTGCCGTAGACGTCGGCCGTGTCGAAGAAGGTGACACCCAGGTCGAGGGCGCGGCGGACCGCCCGTACGGACTCGTCGTCGTCGACCTTGCCCCAGCCGAGAGGCTGTCCGTCGGGTGCGGCCCACTCGCCTCCGATGGCCCAGCAGCCGAAGCCGAGGGGGCTGACCTCTATGCCGGTGCGGCCAAGGGTGCGGGGGTGCGCGAAGGTCTCCGTGGTCGCAGTGGTCTCCGTGATCTCCATAACGGGAGACGTTAGGAGTTGGAGTCCACTTCAGCGCAAGGGGGCGGGCGTACGTACGGGTGTCAGGCCTGGCCCGTCTCGAAGCGCAGGATGCGGCCGTCGTCGACCGTGAAGGTCCACTTGGTGCGCATCTCGCCCCAGGTGTCGTTGCTGTAGTTGGCGACGAGGACGCGGCCTCCCCTGGACTCGTTGGCCACGTCCATGTGGCCGTGGGAGGAGAAGATCTCGCGCTCGGTCCAGTCGGCGAGGTCGCGGTCCGAGCCGTCGTCGGACATGGTCGCGTCCGGGGCCAGGACGGCCTGGAAGGCCTCGCGGTCGTGGGCGTTCACGGCGCTGACGAAGGCCCGGACGGCCGGGTCGCTGAGCTTGGCGGTCTGAATCGTCATGCGGGCCAGACTGGCACCGCACCCGGGCGCCCGCCACCCGAAGGGTTGTTCGCCCCCGCCGCCCCTACCCGTCCCATCCCTGGGGGCTGCGCCCCCAGACCCCCCTTTGTCCTCAAACGCCGGACGGGCTGAAAAACCTAGCCCCTTGGGGTCCCCCCTCTGGGGGAGTTTGAGGAGCGGGGATTCGGGGGCGGAGCCCCCGAGGATGGGACGGGTAGGGGCGGCGGGGGCGAGAATCTGCGTTTCGCCGGCCGCCTACGACCCGCTCGCGTTGGAGCGCCCGAAGAACTCGATCTCCGCGATGGCCACCTGCTTCTCGGCGGACGCCGCATGCGCGGAACGGAGTACGAACCGCACCGCACTCACCGACCCGACACGAAACGCCCGGCTCTGCGGCCCCGCGCCCTGGTCCAGCGTCAGGACACGCGTCGTCTTCGTCCCGTCGGCCATGGTGATCTCGGCATCGATCCGCTTCGGCAGCGCCGACTCGGTGATCGTCTCGGCCCGCGCCGAGACACCCGGAGTGATCATGACGTCCAGCAGCCGCGTCGGCTCGGTGAAGCGCACCTCGATCCACTCCCCCTCGCCCGACTGGGCGACCCCGGGCCCCCACCAGGTGTTGCTCCGCTTGTCGAAGAGCAGCTCGGGCTTGTGCCCCGGGTACGAGCGCGAGGCGGTCACCTTGTCCGGGTCCACCGGCGCCCGCTTGGCGAAGTGGTCGCGTACGCCGTTCACCGCGTCACCGACGTTCATGACCGCCACGATCACCAGGGTCAGCACCAGCGCGCCGACCACCCAGTTCAGGACGCGCCCGAAGCCCCGGCGCAGTCGCGGACGGTCCCCCGCCCACGGCCTCTCACCGTTGCGCAGGTCGAGCAGCCGACGCCACCACGGCCGCCGCAGAGCGGGCTGGTCGGGGCCATGGCCCGACATGGGCATGGCACAGCGCACGCAGAAGTGCCGGTCGGGCATGTTCGGCGTGGCGCACCAGGGGCACGGCAGGCCGCCCTGCACGCCGGGATCCCGGCCCGGGGCCCGGACCTGCGGCCGGTCGGCGACCGGACGACCGGGCAGCACCGGCGCGACGGACGGCTCCGGGGCGGCCCGGGGTTCGGGGTCGGACACCGGCACGAGGAGGGACCTGACGCGGGCGGCGGTGTCGTCCGGAGAGTCCGGCGCGGGGGCGGGGTCCCCAGCGGGCACAGGGGGCGCAGCGGGCACCGCAGGCTGAGGCAGGGTGTCGTCATCGGCGCCCTCCGGAGCCTCGTCCAGGCGTTCGTCCGGGCGTTCACCGAGCCGCTGGTCCAACCGCTGATCCAGCCGTTCGTCCAGTCGCTCCAACCGTTCGCCCAACCGCTCCAGCCGTTCGTCCGACCCCTCCGGCTCTTCCTCCGTCCGGGCCGGCTCCCTACGAGGTGCCCCGGCGTCCCCGGGCCTCGGGCTGAAGAACGCCTCCCGACCGGGTGCGGGGGCCGTGGACGCCCCGCTGCTCACCGGCCGGGGCTCCTCGCGACGCGTTCCCGCCGTACCCGCCGTACCCACCGCGCCCGCGGACTCCCCCGCCGGCACGGCTACCGGATCGGCGGCGCCACCCCGGGGCGCGCTCTCCCGCTCCGACCAGCTCAGCACCGCCCCGCAGGCGTCGCAGAAGGACTGGCCGGGCTCCGCCCGTGTTCCGCATTCGGCGCAGCTCTGGCTGGTCATCTTTCCGGGGTCCTTTCGGCGGCGGTCACCTTGACCGTGTAGGGCATGTGGGCGGGTCGGGCCGCGGCCACGAGGCTGTCGAGCCGGTGTTCGTCCGCGGGTGTCGGGTCGGGCAGCCGCAGGGTGACCCGCAGATGGGGGCGGGGGTCGCCGGGGACGGGGCCGAGGGGGCGGGCGTGCCAGGTGGCGGCGCCGCTCTCGGTGATCTCCGGGGTCACGCCGAAGGCGAGCCGTACGGCCTCGGACAGGCCTCGTACGGTGCCGCGTATCCGGTGCAGATACGCGGCGGCGGCGACGGCAGCGCGCAGCCGGTCCTCCGGTTCGGTGCCGTCGATCTCGGCGCCGACCCAGCCGCCGAGCCAGGTGGTGAAGTCGAGCGGGGCCAGGGACGGCGTGAAGTAGGAGTCCATGCAGTCCAGGGCGTTGTGGATCGGGGCGATGACGTCGTCCAGGCCGCCGACGAAGCGTTGTGCCAGGTCGTCGTCGGCGAAGACCGCCGGGAGCATCGCGCCGATGGGCGCCGAGGAGCCGAGTCCGTCGATGGAGCCTCTCAACTGGCCCTCCCCGAGTGCTGGTTGGCTGTGCTCATGCGCCGTCCCCGATCACACGCACCCGGTGGTCGAAGGAGAACACCAGGGACGGCGGGGCGAGATCGATCCGGTTCGTCGCCTCGCCGCGCTTGCCGGTGAGCGGGTCGGCCGGGTGCAGCTGCACCTCGTCGACCAGCTCGACCCCGGGTACGCGCTGAAGCACCGCGAAGACCTCGCCGGACTGCACGGGACGTCCGAAGGGCCAGCCCTTGCCGTCGGTGCCGCCGGTGAGCGGGTCGAGGTGGCGGTAGAGGGCGTCGTGCGCCTGCCGCCGTACCCGGTCCGTGTCGACGCCCCGGAAGGCGTGCACGGTCGCGACCACCGTGACGCCCTGGTAGAAGGGCGGGCCGACCGCCAACCGCGTCCCGATCAGGCGTCGTTCGTCGAGGTGGCGGGTGATGCGCTGCAACAGGGCGTCACCGGGCACGAGTTGCTCGAAGCGCAGGCGTCCGCCGGGGTCCGGGACGGCCTGCGGTACCACCAACACCCGTACCGCGTACGCCCCGTGCTCGCCCTCCTCCCCTTCCAGGCAGGTGATGCGGGCGGTCTCGGGGGCGGCTCGGCGGGCCAGCTCCTCGTAGTCCCGGAGGGTGACCGCGCGTTCCTGGGCGCGCAGGGTGATCGGCGCCCGGACCTTCGCCTCCTCGACGGTCTCGCCGTCGACCCCACCCCGCGCGGCCTCCCGGTTGTTCACCTCGGAGACGTACGGGATCGAGCTGCGCAGCACCTGTACCGCGCCCCGGGCGACGTTGCCTGCCCGGCCCCCGCCGGTGCGGTAGCGGCGGGCGCGGAGCACCGCGCCCTTGGGCGGGACGGCTCCGTACTGGCGCAGGGTGCCGTCGGGTTCGCGGACGGCGGGGCCGAAGGCGATCTCGCCGGTCGCGGCGTCGAGGGTGAGATGGCGGTCGTCGGGGGCGGAGGCGGAGAAGTGCGGGACGACCTGCCAGTCCGTCCAGCCTTCCGGTCCTGCTGCGGACTGGAGGAGCAGGGGCGGGTCGTCACCGACGACCGGCGCGTTGGCCAGGCGGAGGCGCTGGCCGGGCAGCCCTGTGGACTCGCCGAGGGCCTCGTCGTACACGGTGTCGGCGTGGATGGCGCGGGTGGTGCCGCCCATCGTGAAGGCCTCGGCGGACCGGATGGTCGGTGAAGTGGTGTAGAAGGGCTGGTTCTTGAGGGGCTCGGTGACCCGGCAGCGCAGCCAGCCGGCCTCCCGGCCGCCGGTGCGGGAGAGGGTGTGGCCGCCGGGGATGTGCAGGATGACCTCGCCGGGGCGGTTGAGGCCGCCGGTGCCGTCGCGGTCGACCTCGCAGGCCACCCAGCCGTCCTCGGTCCACGCCTCCCACACCAGCGGCGGCTGGCGCGGGTCGACGCCGACGCCGTCGACGCGGCTGTCGAGGTCGAGGGCGATCGCGCAGTGCGGTACGGCCGCACTGAGCCCGAAGAGCATGCAGTCGCCGGGGCTCGGGGCCTCGGCGAAGCACAGCACGTCCTTGCCCTCGGTGAGGTCGGCGGTCCGGTCGGCGACGGGCACGCCGTTGTTCTGCACGACCAGGTGACCCAACTCGCAGGGCACGATGGCGAGTTCGCGTTCCGTGGCGAAGACGACGGCCTCCTCGCTCTCGGTGCGGAGCGTGGCCGCCTCGGTGCCGGACGGCAGCAGCACGGTCTCCTCCTGGGGCGCCGACAGCCAGAACGTCACATCGGTGCGGGCCGCCGAGGGCGGGAAGAGGGTGATGCCGACGAGGTCGAGGAAGGCCAGGTGGTTCTTCTCCGGGACGCGGTTGAGGCGGTAGACGATCTGGTCCGCCATGTGCGCGACCGTCTCCACGAGGGTGACGCCGGGGTCGGAGACGTTGTGGTCGGTCCACTCCGGGGCGCGCTGCTGGATGTAACGCTTGGCGTCGTCGACGAACTGCTGGAAGCGGCGGTCGTCAAGGTTCGGGGAAGGCAGGGCCATCGGTGATCAGCGGTCGCTTTCAAAGGAGTTGCCCAGTTCGCCGGAGCCACCGAAGCCACCGGGGCCACCTGAGTCACCGGACGCGTCGGGCTCCTCGTGGGAGGGGATGACGTAGAAGGGGAAGACAAGGCTGCGCGGGTTGTTGGTGCCCCGGATCGAGTAGCGGACGTCGATGAACAGCACGCCCTGTTCGGCACCGGCGGTCACCTCGACGTCGTCGACCTCGATGCGTGGCTCCCAGCGGTCGAGGCTGGAGTACACCTCGTGCTGGATGCGCCCGGCGGTCGCCTCGTTGACCGGCGCGAACACCAGGTCGTGGATGGCGCAGCCGAATTCGGGCCGCATCGGGCGTTCCCCGGGCGCGGTCGCGAGGACGAGCCGGATGGCCTCCTCGACCTCCCGCTCCCCGCTGACGAGGGCGATGCCCCCGGTGGGCCCGATGCGCAACGGGAACGCCCACCCGGAACCGACGAACTGCTCGGCCATTTTCGGCCCACCTGCCTCACTGGATCGGTCGGGGCCCTTACGGGATCGGATACGGCTTGTTGTTGACCATCACCAGGCCGTTGAGCATGAGGGAGACGGCCCGAATGCCCACGTTGGCAACGGAGTTGATCTGGACCGTGCCGGCCGTACTGATGGTCGCGGCGCCGGCCGCCTTGAGGCTGAGGGCGCCGAGGGCGTCCACGTTGACCGCGCCGGCGAGCGACTTGAGACTGACGATGCCGCTGCCCTGGAGGTTGAGGATGCCGCCGCTCCTGATGTTGATGGCCCGGCGGGCACTCAGCGTCAGATCGGTACCGGCATCCACGGACACCGAGGTGCCGCCGCTGATGCTGACGGCTCCCTTGCTGTCCACGGTGATCTCGGTCTTGGTGCGGTCGAGGTTGATGGTCAGCCGGTCGTTGCCACTGGCGATGCGCACACCCTGCTTACGGGCGCCGGTCTGCTGGCTGAGCAGGTCGACCCGGTTGCCCTCCCGGTCGGACAGGGTGTGCCGGATGGCCTTCTTCTTGAGCGGGTCGTGCAGCCACACGTCCTTGACGACGGTCGGCTTGTCCCGCCCGTTGTAGAGCCCGCCGACGACGAAGGGATGGTCGAGTGCCCCTCGGTCGAAGGCGACCAGCACCTCGTCACCGACATCGAGCGGAAAGATCCCGCCCCCGCCCTTCCCGCCCAGCTGCACGACCCGCGTCCAGTCACTCACGTACGCGTCGTCCAGCCACGGGAACTGAAGCTTCACCCGCCCTTGTTTCAGGGGGTCCTGTACGTCCGTGACCAGCGCGTTGGCCACGCCGGGCAGCCGGGGTGCGGTGGTCGCGGCGCCGCCGGAGGCGAGGCCGAACAGGGAGCGCCACTGGCGTCCGCTGACCGTCACGAGGGTCTCGTAGTGGTCGCCGTCGCCGAAGACGTGCCGTACGGAGGTGCAGGTGTACTTGCCCTCGAAGGGCTTGCCGACGTCGGCCAGGGTCACCGGAACCCCGGGGCGCAGTTTCGGGTTCCCCCGCACGGTGACCTCCAGTTCGGCGAAGGAGGAGGTGACGTCGTCGGCGAGGGCGCCGGCCGCGAACTTGACCTCGGACTGACGGTCGTAGGGCGTGTCCGTCTCGACGAGCACGCCCGCCTTGAAGGGCGCGGAGGCCTTCTTCGGAGTGGTGCCGATGCCGATCAGCGGGGTGGTGGCGGCGGGCGAGGTCGCGGTGAGCTTCTTCTTCGTCGTCACGTCCCAGCCGCGCGCCTCGACCTTGGCGATCTGGTCGGCGGAGGTGACGGCGGCCCGGCAGCGCAGGACGTCGGTGCCGGCCTCCAGGACGAACGGGCTCTTCTCACCCGGGGTGCTGACCGGCGGCGCGCCGGACGCCGGATCGGGCGTAAGGAACTGGAACTTCCCTTTCTCGTCAAGGGACATGACCATCTCGTTCTCGTCGGCGAGCCGCGCGAGGAAGTCCCAGTCGGTGATGTTGGCCTGACTGATGAACTCGTAGACGGTCTTGGTGGCCTGGATCTTCCCGACCTGAACTCCCGCCGTGGCGACGACCTTTCGGGCGATGTCGGAGGCGGTCTGGTTGCGGTAGGCGGCCACTCTGCGCTGCCGCATCAGCCGGTGCCCGGGGTCGTAGCCACGGATGACGGTGAAGGTGCCGGTGCCGTCGTAGTCGGTCTCCATACCGGTGACCTCGCCCGTGATCAACGGGTCGGCGGCCCCCTTCCCGGCGGCAACGGGCGCCAGGACGACGGGAGTTCCGAAGTCGACGCCGAGCTTGCCGAGGACGAGGTGGTAGGGGTCGCGGAAGGTGAGCCGGAAGGCCCCGGGCACCCCGGCGCCGAGGTCGACCCACCCACCGACGAGGAGAGAGGCGAGATCGTCGGGCAGTTTGGCGCCGCCGATCTTGACGCTCATGAGGCTGGAGAAGGCGATCTGGACCATCAGGCGCCCACCTCCTCGGCGGCCGGCAGGATCAGTTCGAGGCCGTTCGGCAGCCGGTTCGGGTCGTCGATGCCGTTCAGCTGGGCGATGGCCCGCCAGGCGCTCGCGTCTCCGTACTCCCGCCAGGCCAGCGACTGCAAGGAGTCCCCGGCGACGACCCGGTGCACGCGCTGCGCGGTGAGCGCGCCCGAGGTCGGGTTCTGCCCCTTGGTCTGGCTGGGGATCTCGTGCAGATGCACCTGGCAGGTGGCCCGGATGGGCACACCGGTGGTCCCGAAGAGGGTGTAGGTGGCGTCCACGGAACTGACGTACGCGGTGAACCGGGCGGTGGAGAACGACCCCCACTCGAACACGACCCAGGGCGTCGACGACTGATTCGCGGCGATGCTCTTCGCGGTCGTCTCACAGCAGGAGAACAGCGCCTCGACCTTCTTCAGCACGCTGTTGCTGCTCGGCTCGTCGGAGGAGTCGAGGAAGATCTCGACGGTCATCTCACGCGGCAACGGCCCCAGGAACTCCGGCAGCGAACCGTCCCGGACGGCCGCGGTCGGAGTGGTCTTCCACTGAGCACGCCGACTGAGCGACAGCTGGGAGGGGTTGAAGTCGAAACTGAAGTTCTTGATGAGCCCGCCGGGTGTGGTGCTGTAGCCGATCGGCGGCTCGTGAATGGCCAACGTGGCCCGCACCAGGCTCTTCCCGGCGCCCTTGCTTCCCTTTGCCATGTTTCTCGCCGCCCTTCTCAGTCCGTGAAGCCGTGGTGGGTGATCTCCAGGACCTCCGTGGCCACGCTCGGGTTGGCGGGGTCCAGGGAGGGGCCCTGCCAGCTCACGGGCAGTACGTCGATCAGCCCCCAGCGCGCCACCTCCGAACCGTCGGCGCGCAGCGCGGCGATCTGGGCGGTGGGCCGGGTGACTCCCGTGGTCACACTGGAGATCCAGGCGGCGACCTTGGAGGTGTCCGGCGTCAGCGGCCGGGTCAGCCGGATGTTCGAGAACGTCACCCGCGACGGAAGCGCCCACACGAACCCGTTGTTGCCGCCCTCCTGGTGGTGCTCGATCTCCACCGCGGACGACAGGCCCTCGCACCCGTTGAAGTAACCGAGGCTCTCGCCGTCGATGGTGAGGGTGAAGAAGATCGTGGAGCCCGGGTCGGTATCGGTGGACATGGGGGCCTTTCAACGGGCTTGTCGTCGGCGGGAGTTGAGGGAGGTGCGGGTCAGTGAGGTGCGGGTCAGTCAGTGACGGGGGTCGCGCAGCTTCCCGATGCGCTCACGGTCGAGACGCAGTTCGGTACGGACCTTGCGGGTGACCCTGTCGATCAGCCGGTGGGTGAGTTCGTCGAGCTGGTGGTCGTCCAGGTTCTTGGCGTCGAAGGGGGGCGGGGGCTTGGTCCCCGACGGGGGTTGGGACTGGGCCTGGGCCTGGGTTCGGGCTGTGGGTGGTGGGGGCGGCGGTGGTGTCTTGGGGGTGTTCCTGGGTGCGGCCATGCGCTGGATGCGGACGGCTGCGGGTACGGGGGCCGGTGCGGGCGCGCTGCTGGTGCTCGGCGGGCGCGGCGGGGCCGGGGGCGTGGGGTGCGTGCGCTGTACGGGGGTACTGCCGCCGGCGGTGCCGTACGCGGCCGGAGGCGGCAGGGGCACGGGGGCGTGTCCGAGGGGGGCGGCGGCTGTCGGATGCCCGGAGGGGGTGGGTGCAGTGGTGGGTGCGGGGCGCCTCAGGAGTACGGCCTTGGGAGCGACGGGGGCCCGGGGGGTGCCTGTCGCGACGGGGGTGGCGGTCGGATGCCCGGAGGAGGTGGGTGCGGTGGTGGCTGCGGGGCGCCTCAGGAGTACGGGTTTGGGGGCGACGGGGAGGGCCTGCGGGGTTCCTGTCGCGACGGGGGAAGGCACGGGGACCGTCGTGGTCAGGGGGTGGGCGGAGGAGAGGGCGCGCTGGATCCGGGGCGGGGCGGGGCGTACTGGGCGTACGGCGGCGGGGCGGGCGGGGGCTGCCGGGGGTGCCGGGGGTGCTGGCGGTACGGGATGTGCGGGGGTTTCGTTCGGGGCGGGCATCGCGGCCGGCGTGGGTGCCTTGTTGGCGCCGGGTGCTTCAACCGACTTGGCCGGTACGGGGATTGAGGGCGCCGGAGGTATCGAGGGTGCCGGAGGTGTGGTGACGGCACGCTGAACGGGCGCTCCGGGGGCGGGCATCGGGGCCGGGGTAGGTGCCTTGCTGGTGCCGGGCGCTTCAACTGCCTTGGTCGGTGCGGGGGTCGAGGGTGCCGGAGGTGTGGTGACAGCGCGCTGAACGGGCGTTCCGAGTGCCGGCATCGGGGCCGACGTGGGCGCGTTGTTGGTGCCGGGCGCTTCAACCGGCCTGGCCGGTGCCGGGATCGAGGGCGCCGGAGGTGTCGCGACAGCACGCTGAACGGGCGTTCCGAGGGCCGGCATCGGGGCCGGCGTCAGTGTCCGTATCGGTATCGGTATCGCGGGAGCGCCTGCGCTGGATCCGGGGATGCCGGGGGCCGTCGGTTGGACACGCCTCGCCAAGGGGGTCGCGTCTGCGGGCGGTGCGGTGAGCGGTGCTCCCAGGGAGGTACGGCGGCGGGGTGCGGGCGGTGCCGGGGTGGTGGGCGTGGGCTGGGCCGCGCTTCGGGTCTCGGCAGCGGGGGTTCGCTGGATCGGGGCAGCCAGTCCGGCCAAGGGCTTGGTCTGGGGGTGCGGTGCGGGGGTGGAGGTCGCCGCCGGGGGCGTGGGGGCGGTGGGGTGCGGTACCTGGGAGTGCGATGAAGCCGGGGGCGCGCTGGGGGTGGTGCCGGGCACGGCGACGCGCTGGGCACTGGGTGTCGTGGGGTCTGTTGCCTGGGCTGCGGAAGTCCGCGCCGGGGAGGGCGAGTTGGCGGGTCGCGGGGTGCTGACAGGGGGCGCCTGCCGGACCGGGGTGCCGGACGCCGGGGGCGCCTGGGACGTGACCGACAGCGGGGAGGCGGGGGTGGCGGTTCGCGTCCCAACATCGGCAGAGGGCGTCTGTCGGGCCGGGGTGCCGGCTGCCGGGGGCGCGGGAGCGGTGACCGGGGTCGCAGAGGTGCTCGCCGACCCCGTCGAGGCGGCGGCTCGTTGCACAGGGGCCGAGTCAGATGCCGGCGAGGGCCCAACCGGTCCCGGACGTACGGCACTTGGGCTCGACGACGGGCCGACGACGGGACGTGCCGGCTCGATGCCCCGCGCGACGGCAGGAGTCGTCGACGGTCCCGCAGGGGCGGAGCCGGGGCTTGGCGGCACGGCAACCGGGCGTACCGGAGCGGCGGTTGGCCCCACTGGATCGGCAGCCCTCTGCACCGTGGCTGCGGAACGCCCCGCAGCAGTGGCCGCCGACCCCGGAGAAACGGAACTGGACGGCGCGGCAACAGGCCGTACCGGAACAGCAGTTGACCTCGCCGAAGCAACAGACCTCTGCACCGCGGCCGAAGCCCCGACCGACGCGGCACCGGAACCCGGGGAAGCCGCAGTCGGACGTACGGGAGAAGCGTCCGCCACCGTCGAGGTGACATCCGGCCCCGCCGGAAGTGCACCCGAGTCCACAGAGGTCGAGACGCCGGCAGACACGGGAACGGGAACGGCAGCCGGAACCTCCGGAGCACCAGCCCCCGTACCGCCCCCGGAACTCCCCGCAGCCTTCGTACTCGCCACCGGCAGGCTCCGCCGCTGCACCACCGGCGCACCGGAGACCCTGGTCAGCGGCACAGCACCGGCCACGGACGAGGACACGGCGGCGGAGGAGACTCCGGAACCGGACGCACCTGCACCCGCACCTGCACCCGCAGAAGAAGCCCCACCGGCGACAGGCACCGCCCCGGCAGCCGCACGCCGCTGGACAACCGGCACAGCCCGCGCAACGGGCCGTTGACCGGCAACCGGCACCTCCCCCACAGCGGCAGCCGAGCCCGCGCCGGAGGACGATGGCCCACCCCCCGAACGCCCCACCACCGGCACAACCCGAGGCCCCGACGCCCGAGCGACCGCCGCCGGAAACCTCACGCGCTGAACGGAAGCCACGTCGGAGGCAACAGCCGTCTCCTCCTCCGGCATCGCCAACGGCAGTGACAGTGAAGGCAGTTCAAGCCCCGTCCCCGGACCGCGCGACTCGACGAGCGCCCCCTTCACCAGGCCGCTCGGCGCGTCGTCGAGGACGGCGTGGGAGAGGGTTCCGGTGAAGGAGGGGTTCTGCCAGGTCGTGAGCCGGGCGGCGAACCCCGCGTCGGCGACCCCCGGGCGGCCGACGGTGGTCGCGCGCTGGATCGGCGGCAGCGCGGACCACCCGGCCGACGGAACACGGGCCCCGGAACTGGACGAAACGCCCTCGGCCCCGACCTCGCTCCCGCCGTCAACTCCCCCGTCAACTGCCTTATCAGGGAGGGAACTTGCGACCCCCCGCCGACGTGACCTCAACCGCCCGACGATGCCCACGCCTCACCCCTCGCCCGCGGCGCGCGTGACGAGGGCCGCGATCTGGTCCGTGTAACGGCGCCGGTCGCGGTGTTCGAGGTCGAGGATCTCGTCCATGCTCCAGTGGAAGTGGTAGGCGACGTACGCGATCTCCTCGTACAGCCGGTCGGTCGCGTACGTCACGATTCCCCCAGGCGGCTCCCGCCGAGTTCGACCTCGAAGGGCTGCTCGCAGTGCGGGCAGGTCACCCCGGCGCGGGTGTGTCCCTCGGCGTTGATCTGCCGGTAGAAGTCCTGGAGGAAGGCGAGGTCGGAGGCGAACATGTTCTCCACCACGCCGTCGTGGACGAGCGGCAGCGAACCGAGCCGGGTGATGACCCGGCCGAGCAGGACCACCGACAGATACGCCGGGTTCTCCTGGACGCGCATGTCCCGCAGGGGGATCAGTTCGTCCCGGGCCGTGGCCAGCCGCATCACACCGTCGCGGTGCACCGTGCCGGCCTCGTCGACGTATCCGCGCGGCAGCTCGAACTCGAACTCGGTGCGCAGCCGTTGGGGGGTGGCGGCGGCGACCTGTTCGGTCGCCGGTGCCGCCTCCGCCCCGAGGGAGGCCGGACCGGGGTCGGCGAGCGCCGCCCCGGCCGGCCTGGGTGCCGTACGACGCATTACTCGATGACCAGTTCTTCGAACGTGATCGTGACCGTCTCCTGAAGCGCGGACGCCTCGCCGGCCTTCACCGTGCTGGTGTCGATCTTGCTGCACCAGGCGTTGCGCATGTTGTACCGCTTGACCGGGTTGTTCTGGTAGTCCATCACCATGATCGTGGCGTTCTTGCGGGCCGAGCCCATCTGACCGGCGACCGACTCGGTGATCCACTGGTTGAAGGCCGAGGACTGGGTCATACCGCGGACGACCGTGCAGGTGCCCGCCTTCTTCACGCCCGGCATCTTCTTCGTGACGGGCTTGCCCTGGGCGGAGACCTGCTGGTACTCGATGACGTCCTGCTCGATGCTGAGGCCGCTGACCTCGGCGAGGTACTCGACCATCACGCCGTCGATCTGAAGGCCGAAATTGTGTGAGGTGAGGGCGTCACCCGGCTGGAGACTCATCTGGCTCTCTTAACTCTCTTGATTCTCGGTAGGTCTGGGGTACTTGACGATCACGACAGTCACGCGCAAAGCCAGAGGGGGGCCTACTCCTCCAACTCCCCGCTGCCGCCCGAGAACTGGGCCAGCCGGAAGATCACGAACTCGGCGGGCTTGACCGGCGCGATGCCGATCTCGCAGATGACGCGACCGAGGTCGACCGACTCCGGCGGGTTGGTCTCCTCGTCACACTTGACGTAGTACGCCTCCTCCGGCCGCTGGCCGAAGAGCGCGCCGCTGCGCCACTCGTTGACGAGGAACGCGGAGACGTTGCGCCGGATCCGGGCCCACAGCTGGTGGTCGTTCGGCTCGAAGACCACCCACTGGGTGCCGATCAGGATCGACTCCTCCAGGTAGTTGAAGTAGCGCCGCACGTTGAGGTAGCGCCAGGCCGGGTCGGAGGACATCGTGCGGGCGCCCCAGACGCGGATGCCGCGGCCCGGGAAGGCACGGATGCAGTTGACGCCGATGGGGTTCAGGAGGTCCTGCTCGCCCCGGGTGATCTGGATCTCCAGGTCCACCGCGCCGCGGACGACCTCGTTGGCCGGCGCCTTGTGCACACCGCGCTCGGAGTCGCTGCGGGCCCAGATGCCGGCGATGTGGCCGCTCGGCGGGATCATGCGGGCCTGGCCGGTGGCCGGGTCGAAGGCCTTGATCCAGGGGTAGTACAGGGCCGCGTACTTGGAGTCGTAACCGGCCGTCTCCTGGCGCCAGACCCGGATCTGACGGGCGTTCAGACCAGGCGGCGGGTCGATGACGGCGACGCGGTCGCCCATCAGCTCGCAGTGTGCGATCAGACCGAGCTGTACGGCCTTCACCGCCTCCAGGTCGATCGCGCCGCGCTGGTAGGCCGCCATGAGGTCGGGCACCGCGACCATCGAGATCTCGTCGACGGCCTCCAGGCCGCCGAAGCCGGTGCGGTCGGCGGAGTCGCCGAGGTACTCGGCGGGGCCGGCGTGCGCGCCGTCGTCCTCGGCCGCCGCCGGGACGACCGGGGCGGGGGCGGCCGGGGCGGCGAGCGCCACGGTCTGGTTGTCGGGGCGGACGAGCTGCGCGGCGGGCGCCGACTCCTGCACGGTGATGAGCTTGGAGCGCTCCTTCACCTGGGTGACGACGTAGTTGCGGCCGCCCTTCTTGGCGGTCACGTCGAACGTCTCGACGGGCTTGTCGCCGTCCTTGACGATCAGCTTGAACCGCTCGGCGGGGCCCTCGCCCTCCGGGTCGGCGACCTCGACGCTCAGCGAGCCGCCCGCGATCGCGGTGACACTGAAGGTGCCGAGCTGCTTCGGCTCACCGGCCGGCAGCGCGGCCCGGTCGGCCGCGCCCGCAAGGGACTTGGCGGGCGTGGAGCCGCCGGCCGAGCCGCCGGGCGCACCCCCGACCCGGACGACGTACGCGGCCGAGCCGCCGTTGTTGAAGAAGCCGTAGACGCTGTGGGCGAGGTAGTAGCCGTCGGTGAAGTCACCGAAGGCAGCGACATACTGCGTCCAGTTGGTCACCAGCGTCGGCTCGTTCAGCGGGCCGGTCGGCGCGAGTCCGACAAAGGCGGCGACCGAGGTGCCCACTCCCTCGATCGGACGCGAGCCGCTGGCCACCTCCTCGACGTATACGCCGGGCGACAGGTAGGACGGCATGCTCTGATCTCCTCGGGGTACGAGACAGGACGTCTGCCAGCTTCACGCGCGCGATCCGTCCACCGGAACGGCCTGCGGTACCTGCCACGGGGCAACTCCCTTGCCCACAAGGGCAGCTCGCGCGCCCTTTGGCTCCCGGGCTCCGTGCACCCTGCCCCTACGTTTGCCCCTGCGACTCTCCCGCCGACCTGTCCTCGCCGGTAAGGCTGGGAGATCCACCGGTCGTGGAGTGTCGGGGAGCGGGGAAGAGGAGCAGCGTGCGCGCACAGGACACGCGGGCCGGCGGTGGCGCCGGCCCCGAGAGGGCCCGACGGGCGGCCCAGCCGACTCCCGCGCACCTGTCGGCCCGGAACAGTCCGGCACACCTGTCGGCCGGGGGCTCCGCGGCCCAGCGGCTGCTGACGCTCCAGCGCCTGGCGGGCAACGCGGCCGTGGCGCGGGCCGTCGCCGAGGAACGCCACGAGCACGACGGCAACTGCGGCCACGGGACGGACGTACAGCGCTCGCCCGATTCCCGGCAGGGCGTCCAACGGTCGGCCGTGCACGAGGTGTTGCGCTCCGCGGGCCGTCCGCTGGACACGTCGCTGCGGGCCGAGATGGAGGGCCGGTACGGCGGGGAGGACTTCAGCGGGGTTCGGGTGCACACCGACGCCGTGGCCCAGCGGTCGGCGGCGGAGATCGGGGCCAAGGCCTACACCTCCGGGTCCCATGTGGTGTGGGACGGCCAGGACAAGCACACCCTGGCCCATGAGTTGCAGCACGTGGTGCAGCAGAGCCGGGGTGCCGTCCCCGGCACGGACGACGGCTCCGGACTGCGTGTCTCCGACCCCGGGGACTGGGCGGAACGGCAGGCGGAGGACACGGCGCGGAAGGTGATGAGCGGGCCGGCTCCGGTCCAGCGGACAACGGCCCCCGACTCGGGCGCCGCGGCCTCGGCACCGGGCCTCGCGGTGCAGCGCAAGGGGCAGGAGAAGGTGGGCGGTCGGGTCACCACCGCGGAGCCCGCGCCGGAGCAGTCGGTCGGCGGGAAGCTCACCTCCTGGATGAAGAAGGCGCCCCCGCCCGTCAACCCGGTGACGGCGCCGGTGCGGGCGCTCGTCGCGGAGTACGACAACTCCAGCCGCCGCGGCCCGGAGTGGTGCATGGGGAAGCTGGGGGAGATCCAGGTCCTGGCCCTGGAGCAGCGCGAAGAGGCGCGGCCCGTGGACACCGCTTACCTGGAGGACGTACTCGAGGCCGTCAGGGCAGAGTTGGCGGTCGTCGGCGGACAGGTCTCCCGCGACGCGGAAATGATCGGCGCCCCCGGCTTCCCCTACAAGGACATGACCGATCGCGGAACCCTGTGGAAGGACGCGCAGTTCCCGGAGTCGACGGTCAACTTCGCCACGGAGGGCTTCAGTTACGTCCGCGAGATGTCCGAACTGAACCGCGGGGACCTGTCGAAGGAGATCGGAGACCGGAGCCGGGCCTGGGTACGGGACGTATCGGCCAAGCTGGAGGCCCAGTTGCGGCAGTCGGTGGTCGCCCACTACTCCCCCAAGGCGCGGATCGACTCGGTCACCAACTCCGACGACAACCGTCTCAAGTCCAGGACCACGCTCGACGAGGAGCGGGCCCGCCAGGGGCTGGAGCCGCTCAAGCAGCACAACACCATGAACGTCGACAAGTTGATGCTCGGCAACGACGGCTTCGTCTTCTTCTACATCGAGCACCCGGGGACCACGGGCCGCAAGTCCCGCTTCGCCGAGGGGCAGGAGGGCGAGGGCAAGGACGAGGCCCGGATCGAGCTGGGCCTGGAGGAGTCCGGGCTGCTGAGCCGGGGCTGGCTCATGCTGAGCGACTTCGTCCAGCGCGACTACCCCGAGCTGGTCGCGGACCCCGGGACGCCGCATCTGCCCATCAGCGCCACCTCGAAGGACGCCACCGACAAGCACGTGCCGGTGCGCGCGTTCAAGAGGGCCCAGCCCACCGACAAGGAGTTCATGAACTCGGTGGAGGCCTTTGAGGGCATCCAGGACACCGAGTCACGGCAGGCGCACGCGCTGGCCCGGCGGCTCGCGGTCACGGACTCGGCCAACCAGATGGTCTACGGCCCGGAGAAGGTCGTGAAGCACCCCGAACTCCTCCACAAGAACATCCTCGCGGGCGCCGACATCATCCCCGGTCTGGTGGACCGGGCGGTGGTCGAGATCATGCGCTTCGAGGTGTCCAACCCGCCCCTGGCGACCCGTATGAAGGGCATGGACGGTGCCGACCTCATGGACTTCCTCTTCCATGCCCTGCTGCGGCCCCAGGCGATGATCCCCAACACGGTCGACCTCTCGGCGGCAAAGATCACCTACAAAACCGGGACGTGAACAACCCAGTGAGCCTTTGGACTTCCCTGGAGCCCTCCTCCACGACCGTCGACCCCGGCGGCAGTACGACCGTCCGGCTGCGCCTGCGCAACACCGGCGACGTCGTCGACGAGTACCGCTTCGAACCGGTGGGCGACATCGCCCCCTGGACGAGGGTGGAGCCGCAGACGCTCCGCCTCTTCCCCGGTACGACGGGCACGGTGGACCTCACCTTCGCCCCGCCCCGTACGCCGGACGCAACGGCGGGCCCGAACCCGTACGCCATCCGGATCACCCCCACCGAACACCCGGAGGCGACGACTGTCCCCGAGGGCAATCTGACGATCACCCCCTTCACGGAGGTACGGGCCGAACTCGTCCCGCCCACGGTCAAGGGCCGTTTCCGGGGCCGCCCCAAGCTGGCCGTCGACAACCTGGGCAACACCAAGCTCACCGCGTCGATCAGCGGCAGCGACAACGGCGACAACCTCTCGTACGACATCCACCCCGGCAGCGTCCAAATCGAGCCGGGGCGCGCCGTGTTCGTCGACACACGCCTCAAGCCCCGCCAGATCATCTGGTTCGGCAGCAAGGAAGACCGACCGTACAAGCTCGCCGTACAACGCTCCGGCGCCGTCCCCATCGACGTCGACGGAACGTACGTACAACGCGGCTTCCTCCCCCGCTGGTTGGCCACCTTCCTCGGCGTCTTCCTCGCGCTCGCCATCACCTTCGTGATGCTCTGGATCTCCTACAAACCCCAATTCACCACCAAGGCAACGGAGTTGACGGAAGCAGGCTCCGTCAACACGCTCCCGCCGCCCAGTCCCACGGCCGTGGCCACGGCGCCGCCCGTGGCGCCCAGCCAGGAGGCCGCCGAAAACCCCGTCGTGAGCGCGCCCCCGCAGGCGTCGGAGACCCCGGCCGCCGGGGACGGGAGCGGCGACGGCGGGGGCGGTGGCGGTGACGCGCCGAAGGAGACGAAGGCGCCGGAGGTGACCGCCGCCACGGCGGTGACCCAGCTGGCCGCGCGCAGTGCGGGCCGGCACATCTGCTACCGCGCGTATGTCGCCGACCAGGGCTGGCAGGAGCCGGTGTGCGACGGTGCCGAGGCCGGCACCACGGGCAAGGACCTGCCGATCAAGGCCCTCAACATCGCCGTGTCCGGCACCAAGGGGACGGCCGGCAGCGGTGCCTGGCAGTACAAGAACTGGGAGGGCACCAAGTGGACGAAGGCGGTTGACGGGATCGACAACTACATCGGCAGCACCAAGGAGGCGGACGAGCCCCTTCAGGGCTTCACCATCCAGGTCTTCGACGGCAGCGTCTGCGGCAACCCCCATGTGCAGGACGGCGGTTGGCTGGGTGTGGTGTGCACCGACCCCGGCGACTGGAAGTACATCGGGAGCAACATGGAGCAGCACAAGCAGCTGGAGGCGGTCCGCTTCACCGTGTGAGCCGGGCCGTGCCTCTCAGGGGCACGACGGGGAGTCATCAGGGTCTCGTCAGGGGGTCATTCGGGCAGCGATCGTGCCCGAAGGCTTCCTGACGTCCTGGTGGCCGGGATCCTAGGCTCGGTGGGTGATGCTGTGGACCTCTCTCGAACCCGCCTCCGCGACCGTGGACCCGGGTGACCGCACCACGGTGCGCTTACGCCTGCGCAACACCGGTGACGTCGTCGACGAATACCGCTTCGAACCGGTGGGCGACATCGCCCCCTGGACGACGGTCGAACCACAGACGCTACGGCTGTATCCGGGGACGACGGGCACGGTCGACCTGACCTTCGCGCCCCCGCGCACCCCGGACGCGACGGCGGGCCCGAACCCGTACGCGATCCGCATCACGCCCACCACGAACCCGGAGGCGACGACCGTCCCCGAGGGCAACCTCACGATCACGCCGTTCAGCGAGATCCGGGCCGAACTCGTCCCGCCGACCGTCAAGGGCCGTTTCCGGGGCCGCCCGAAGCTGGCCGTCGACAACCTCGGCAACACGAAGCTCACCGCGTCGATCAGCGGCAGCGACAACGGCGACAACCTCTCGTACGACATCCACCCCGGCAGCGTCCAAATCGAGCCGGGACGAGCGGTGTTCGTCGACACACGCTTGAAGCCCCGCCAGATCATCTGGTTCGGCAGCAAGGAAGACCGGCCGTACAAGCTGGCTGTGCAACGCTCCGGAGCGGTCCCGATCGAGGTCGACGGGACGTACGTACAACGCGGCTTCCTGCCCCGCTGGTTGGCCACCTTCCTCGGTGTCGCCGTCGCCCTCTCGATCACCTTCGTGATGCTCTGGATCTCCTACAAACCCCAGGTCTCCACCAGGGCAACGGAGTTGACGGAGACCGGCTCCGCCAACACGCTCCCGCCGCCCAGTGCCAGTGCGTCCGCTCCGGTCGCGCCGTCGGTGCAGTCGACCGTGTCGGCCGCGCCGCTGCCCGAGGTGGCGGTGCCCGGGCAGGGGCAAGGACAGGAGCAGGGATCGGGGAGCGGAAGCGGGAGCGGCTCCGGGTCGGGCTCCGGATCCGGGTCGTCGGGGTCGGGCACGACCACGAAGCCGGACACCCAGGCAACTCCCAAGGAGACGGCCGCCGTTGTCGTGGGGTCCCTGATCATCGGCCAGGCCTCGAACCGCTGTGTCGACGTCACCGACGCGCAGAACGGCAAGGGCAAGGACGGCACCGGACTTCAGCTGTGGGAGTGCGCGAGCACGGCCAACCAGAAGTGGGACTTCCGGTCCGACGGTACGGTCCGCTCGCTCGGCATGTGCATGGACGTCGCGTTCGGTTCGCGGGACGACGGGGCGGCGATCCAGCTCGCGCGGTGCAGCGGCAACCCGGCCCAGCAGTTCGTGCTGAGCACGGCGGGCGACCTGGTGAATCCGCAGGCCGACAAATGCGTGGACGCCAAGGACAAGGGCACCGCCGACGGGACCAAGCTTCAGCTGTGGACGTGCACGGGCACGCCGAACCAGAAGTGGCGGGTGGAGTAGGGGTAGTCGGGCCTTTTCGGTGCGGGTGAGGGGACTACCAGGACCCCTCGCCCGGCACCAGCCGCCCGGCCTTCCGGTACTCCCGTTCCGCGCCCTCCACCAGGTCCGCCGTCGTGACCGGTTCACCGCGTCCGGCGGCGGAGTAGGCGGCGGTGACGACGGCGCTGCGGATCGAGCCGCCGGCCAGTTCGAAGGCGCCGGCGACCCGTGCGGGGTCGGTGCCGGGGGCGCAGGGCACCCGGGCGAGGCTGTGCCGCCACAGGGCGAGACGCTGGCCGGGGTCCGGGAAGGGGAAGTCGACGACGAGGTCGAGGCGGCGGGTGAAGGCCTCGTCGATGTTGGCGCGCAGGTTGGTGGTGAGCAGCGCGATCCCGTCGAAGGACTCCAGCCGCTGGAGCAGATACGCGCTCTCCATGTTGGCGTACTTGTCGTGCGCGTCCTTGACCTCGGAACGCTTCCCGAAGACGGCGTCGGCCTCGTCGAAGAGGAGCACGGCGTCGGTACGGTCGGCCTCGGTGAAGATCCGTTCCAGGTTCTTCTCGGTCTCACCGACGTACTTGTCGACGATCGACGACAGCTGAACCACATAGAGATCCAGCCCCAGTTCGGCGGCGACGACCTCGGCGGACAGCGTCTTCCCGGTCCCGGACTCCCCCGCGAACAGCCCGAGCACACCCCTGCCCCGCCCGCCGCCCGCACTGAGCCGCCAGTCGCCGAGCACCTGGTCGCGATGGCGGGCCCGCAGGGCGAGTTCACGCAGCTGGGCAAGCGGTTTGCCGGGAAGAACGAGATCCTCCCACCCGACCTCGGGCCGGATACGCCGGGCATGCCGCTCAAGCCCGGACGCCGACTGCTGCCGGGCGGCCAGCCGCAGATGCGCGGCGGTGACCGGCGTCCCGTCGAACCCGGCGAGCCGCTGCGCGGCGCGGGCGGCCCGGGCGATGTGGTCGACACCCAGGCGGTAGGGGGCGACGGTGGCGGCCAGGTCGAAGCCGAGGTCCGCTGGTTCATCACGAACCAGGTCAGCGGGGCCCGTGTGCCGACTCAGCGCGTCCCCCCACGTGTTCACCTGCCCGGCGCGCTGCCTCGGTGCCTCCAGGACCAGTGGGTCGTCCTCGGACCACTGGGGGTCGTACGGGCGGGAGCCGGTGAGGAGTACGGGTACGTCCGACACGTCCGGACCGGTCAACGCCCGTACGAGAGCTGTGGGTTGGTCCGACAGGGGTGACACGACGACGACCCGCTCGCTGAGCCGGGCCTCGCGGAGGAGGTCGGGGATGCGTTCGTCGGGGCCGGAGAAGTGCAGCGCGTCGAGTCCGGCGGTGCGCAGGGCCGCCGTGACGCAGGCCAGGCCGTCGCCCTCGCGGTGTTCGCGCAGGTAGACCGTGGGCGGCGGGGCGGGGGACGCCTTCGCGGTCAGCAGTGCGGCCAGCTTGTCCGTGAAGTCGGTCGCGTACGAGGCGTTCGGGGCGAGGGGGCGTACATGGCCGGTGAGGGCCGCGTCCAGGGTGTCGTCGCCGAGGAGATGGGCGGCGACCCGGTCGGGGACGCGCAACGAACGGCTGGGGAAGGGGCGTTCGGGTTCCTCGACGACCAGGAGGCCGAGCGCGGTCAGGGGCGCCGAGGGGTGGAAGCGGGCCCTGGCGGCCGGTTCGTGCACGGGGAGTCCGCACAGGTCGAGGGCGAGCCCGGTGGTGGCCCGGCGGCGGCCCACGTCGTCGTTCAGATAGCCGTACAGCGGCTCGAAGGAACGGTCGAGTTCGGGAGCGAGGGCGGCGAGGAGGATGTGGACGTCCAGGGCCACGAGGCCGAGGCGGGCGGCGAGCTGCGCGAGGGGGTCGTCGCCGTCGGTCGTCGGCAGGGTCCCGGGTGCCTGAGCGGCGGGCCGCCTCAGCAGGTGTCGTATCGCCTCCTCCGACAGATACAGCCCGCGCAGCGGATCACCGGCCGTCGGGTCGTCGGCGCTGCGCTGCTCGACCAACTGGGCGGCCTGGGCGCGCAGTTGGGAGAGGCGGGCGAGCAGCCCTGCGGCGGGTACGAGGGTGGGGGCGCCGACCGTCACGGAGTACGGGTCTCCGCCCGCTCGGTGCGTGCCTTCTCCAAGTGCCGTGGCTGGTGGGTGCGTTCGGGCGAGTCCTCCAGGGAGCCGTCGATCGCGCGGACACGGACGGCGGCGCCCTCCGTGACCGGGGGTCCGGCGTCGTACTCGGGGAAGCCTGGGAAGGGGGCCGTGACCACGAGGTCGAGGGACGGCTTGAGTTCGCCGCCGAGGGCGGACCAGATCTCGGCCAGGGACCGGGACTCCGTCTGGGTCCCGGACACGGTGAGCGGCACGGACAGACCCAACTCACCGAGCGCACCGGGCAGTTCACTGGCCGGAAGCAGCTCGCGGGGCAGCAGGTTGGTCAACACGGCGGACAGCAGCCGGTGTTCGTCCTGAGGCTGCTTGGTCCAGGCGGTGACGAGATACGACAGCCGGAACCAGCGGGGCGGTTGACGGCGCCGGACGATCACGTCGCGTTCGTCGCGGACGGAGACGGTGCCGCGCTGGCGACGCGCGACGTCCTCGCGGATGTCGTACAAGTAGGCGTTGATCGCGGGGCCGTTGCGCCGAGCGGCCCAGTCACGGGTCGGGGCGTCGAAGAAGACGTCGATGCCGGATCCGGCCAGGGCACCACCGCCGAGCAGCCCCTTGAGGACCTCGTCCACCTCGTGGATCACTGTCGCGCTCCCGCCGCCCTGCCCGTCGTACCCCCGTGTGCCGTACCCCCGCGTGCCGCACATGTCTCAAAGTCATCGTGCCGTCCGGGGCGACCGTCCGTGCAGGCACGCAAGGGACGTACGACGGGCATAAGTTGGTGTCCGCGCGCCGTGTTCGATTGCCCGTTCGGTCAGATGTAGCCTTCGCGCAGGGCATAGGCCACGGCGTGCGCCCGGTTGCGCAGATGCAGCCGGGTGGTGAGTCCATGCATCACGTTCTTGACCGTGCGCTCGGAGTAGGACAGCTTGCTGGCGATCTCTCCGGTGTCGAGTCCCTCGGCGACGAGGCGCAGGACATCGACCTCGCGCGGCGCGAGGCCCGAAGTGGGGGCACCGGGCTGGCCGGCCGCCGAGCGATGCAGTGTGCCCACCTGGCTGATGAGCCGGCCGAGCAGGTCGGACGGCAGATCGCCGTCGCCCCGGGCGGCGGCGAGCACAGCCTGCGCCAGCCGGTGTCCGGTGGCCTCGTGGCGCCAGACGATGGCTCCGACGCCGCACTCGATGACGTCGAGGAGTTCGTTCTCGCGCAGCATGCCCACCACGAGAACGGCCTTGGCCCCCTCGCTGCGGACGAGTCGGCGCAGCCGCGACAGCGTTGTCTCGTCGAGACTCTCGCTGACCAGCAGGGCGACGATGCCGGGTCCGGTGTCGGTCTCGTCGCGGAGGTCGACGACCGGGTGCTGCCGCAGCTGGCTGACCGCGCCGGCGCGGGAGATCGGGTCGGACGCGTGCACCGCGACGGGTACGCGGCGCCCGGGTTCGGCGGGTCCGGTACCGGCGGCCCTCGTGACGGGTCCCGTTCCGGCGGCCCTTGTACCGGCCCCGGTGCCGGGGCCCGTGGTGCGGAGTGTGGTGCGCAAGAACTGCCCCCAGGGTCAGGTGCCGCCACCTGTGAGCGGTCGGTGGCAGACGTGCACAGCCAACACTTCTGTTGCACACGGGGCGCGCACAATCGTGGACCACCACGAGACACACCACGAGATCGGCCGGCGCTTCAACCTTTTCGGCCGGTCAGGCCTTCTAGACCAAGAGAAGCAAGAGACCCGAAAGAACCGAGAGACCCGAGAACCCCAAGAAACTGGCCAGTTCCCACCCGCGACAGGACTACCCACGACAGGAGGCAGGCATGCAGCCCTCATCCGCACCCTTCTCACCGCTCTCACCGCTTTCACCGCACTCCTCGCTGTATGAGCGCCGGGAGGCCCTGGCACTGGTGGCCGACGAGGCCGCACGCGCCCGCGCCGGATCGGGCCGCCTGGTCCTGCTGCGCGGAGCCACCGGCACCGGCCGCACCGCACTCCTGGAGGCCGCCACCGAGCACGCGGAGACGCACGGCATGCGCGTCCTGCGCGTCCGCTGCTCCCCGCAGGGCAGTACGACCGGCGCCGACCTCCCGGTCGTAGAACAACTCCTGTCCCCCATACAGGAGTTGTGCGAGTCGGCCCCCACGGCCGAAGAACCGCAGCCGGCCGCCGCCCGGCTGTGGCGGATGCTGCGCGCGTACGCGGCCGAGGGCCCGGTGCTGGTCGCCGTGGACGACGTACACCTCGCGGACGAGAACTCGCGGTGCTGGCTGATCGAGGCGGCGCGCAGAGTGGACCGATTACCGGTACTGCTGCTGGTGACGGAGCGCAGCCAGTACGACGTGGACCCGCCGTCCGCCGGTCTGGTCCACACCCTCTCCCCCGCCCTTGTACGGACCCACACCCTCGCCCCGCTGAGCCTGGACGCGGCGACGGACCTGGTGCGTTCGGCGGTCGGTGACGCGCCGAAGAAGTGGGTGGCGGACTACGTACGGGCGAGCGCGGGCAACCCGCTGCTCCTGCGTGCCCTCCTGGAGGACGTGAGCGCCGCCGCCGCGCCGGCCGCGCTCCCGGAGACGTGCGCGGCGCTGTATCCGGGGGCGTTCCCGGCGGCGGTGTCGTGGTGGCTGGAGTGCGCCGGGGCGGCGACGGCCGAGGCGGCGCGGGTGCTCGCCGCGCTGGACGAGGTGCCGGAGGGCGCCGACATCGACCTGTTCACCGAGACCGTGGAGACCCTCGGAGCCGACCCGGCCCGGGTACGGGGCTGGCTGACCGCCATGCCCCGGCTCGGCATGCTGCGCCGCGACGACGACGGCGGCCTGCCCCGCTATGCCCACCCGCTGCTGCGGGACGCGGTGCTCGCCGGCTGGTGCGCCGCCGACCGGCAGGCCGCGCACGGGGCGGCGGCCCAGGCGATGCTTCAGCGCGGCGTCCCGACGGCGACGGTCGCCGAACTGCTGCTGCGCTCGGGCACGATGGGCGAGGTGTGGGCGACGGACGCCCTGCTGGACGCGGCGGCCGGCGCCGTCCGCGACGACCGTACCGAGGACGCGGTGGTCCTGCTGCGCCGGGCGCTGGACGAGCCGATGTCGGACGGCCGCCGGGCCGAGGTGCTGACCGAGCTGGGCTCGCTGGAGTTCGCCTCGGTCCGTTCCTCGGCGGGCATCCCCCGTCTGACCGAGGCGATGCGCCTGCCGGGCCTGCCGCAGTACCGCGTCCAGGCGGCGGTGGCCCTGGGCACGGCGCTGGCCAGACGCGGTGAGACGCGCGCGGCGGTGACCCTGCTCCGCGATCTGGACGGCCAGCTGACGAACCACCCGGACCTGCTGCGCACGGTCCAGACGGCCTCGGCACTCCTGGGCGACCACGACCAGACGATCCGCAAGGAGATGTACCGCTGGCTGCGCGACACCGCCGAACACTCCCCGGGGGCACTGGGCCCCGCCGGCCAGGCCCTCCTCGTACGGTACGAGGCGACAGCGGGCCTGACCTCGGCGGAAGCCGCCATGAAGCAGGTACGCGCCCTGTTGGCGGAACCGGCCGACCCTTTGGCGGAGCCGTTCCTCCTGGGCACGGCGGCAGCGGTGGCCCAATGGGCCGACGAACTGGACGAAGCCGAACGCCTGACTGACCGAGGCCTCACCGGCCAACGCCCGACCCTGCTCCACCCCATGTACGAGGCCCTGCTGAACGTACGCGCGGACATAGCCGCCGCCCGCGGAGACTACGCCCAGCTGCTGAGCGGACCGGAGTCGTGGAAGGGGGAGGCCGCGGGGACGCACGAGGCCTCCGGGTCGAGCTTCAGATTCGGGCTGGAGTGGGCGACGGGGGGTGAGGAGGGGCCGTGGAGCGAAGCGGGTAGCGGGAGCAAGGCCGGGACGGCCGAGTCGGACGGTGGAACCGAAACCGCGCCGACGAACGTGGAGGCACACGTACTCCTGGCACTCGTCGAGACGGGCCGCCTCGACGAGGCCTGGCAGCTCGCCGACGCGTTCGACCTGCGGGAGGCGTACGACTCCTGGGAGTTGAACCGTTTCCTGTACGCCCGGGGCGTGGTGCGCGCCACCTCCGGTGATGCGGCAGGCGCGCTCGGGGACTTCCTGGAGTGCGGACGCCGCCAGTCGGCACGGGACGTACTGAGCCCGGTGGTCACACCGTGGCGGGCGGCTGCCGCGCAGTGCAGGCTGGCACTGGGCCGCCCCCAGGAGGCGCTCGCCCTCGCGGAGGAGGAGCTACGTCTGGCCCGGGTGTGGAACACCCCACGCCTGGTGGGCCGTTCACTGCGGGTCCTGGGTACGGCGACGGGCGGACGCCACGGCCTGGACCTGACGGACGAGGCGGTACGAGTCCTGCGCGAGGCCTCCGTCGAAACGGAACTGATCCCGACCCTGATCGCCCGGGGCCGCCAGCTGATCGCCGCCGGCGAACGCGCCCGAGCCCGCAAGTCGCTGCGCGAGGCGGCCGAACGAGCCGAACGCCTGGGCGCCGTACGCCTGCGTTCGGCCGCGGACGATGCCCTGCGCGAGGGCGGCGCCCGCCGCACGGCGACGGCGCTCACAGCAAGCGAACGCCGAATAGCGGAACTGGCGACGAACGGCCGCACGAACACGGAGATAGCGGAGCTGCTGCACGTGGCCCGCCGCACGGTGGAGACCCATCTGACCAGCGCGTACCGGAAGTTGGGCATCCGCAGAAGGGCGGAACTGATGGCGGCGCTGGACCGCGCCCCCGGCAGCCACGCCTGAGGTTCAGCGGCTGCCGGCCCCCGTGGAGAGCAGCCCGTTGATGACCAGGGTCGCCAACGACTCGGCGGTGGCGGCGAGTTGCTCGGGTGTGGCGGGGTGGGCCCGACCCAGCCGCCGGGCCAGCGGAAGGTCGATCATCCCGGAGATGGGCGGGAGGATCGCGAAGAACAGGACGTCCATCGGGGTGGGCGCCATGCGCCCGGCGGCCACCAGCCGGTCGATGCTGGGCACCAGGGTCTGGAGGGTGGGCCCGATGTAGTGGTCGTACAGATAGTCGAGGCGCTCGGTGTCCCGCGACAGCTCGTCGACGAAGAGCCGCCCGAGCTGCGGGGTGTCGACCGAGGTCAGATAGAGCGCGGTGACGATACGCCGAAGCCGCTCGGCGTCGTCGGGCGCGTCGCCCGAGGGGTCCTCGATCGGCAGCAGGGCGAGCTGCGCCCCCAGCGCGAAGTCGACGACGGCACGCCAGAAGGCCGCCTTCGACCCGTACCGGTCATTGATGAAGTTATGACTGACGCCGAGCCGCCGGGCCAGCTCACGGGCGGAGGCCCGGTCGTACCCCAGCTCGGCGAAGGCTTCGAGGCCACGCTTGAGGATGCTGTCCTCGTCGGGCAGGGCACGGGTGTCGGCGCCGGGGCGGCCGGGACGCCGGGCGAACGGGGATTCGGCTGCTGGTCCCACGTGATGACCTTCCTGGCTGATTGAACTCGGGACCAGCTTACTTGACGGGTGTCAGATTACGGGTAATCTGACAACTGTCAGACGGGCTGGATCGCGGGGCTTGAAGGCCGCCTCCAGGCCCCGGGCGGCCCCCTGACCTGCCCTCTCGCCCTCTCTCCCTGCCTCCCTCCCTCCTGCCCTCCTGCCCTTCGTCTGGAGCCTCGCCATGCCAAAATCCACCGCCGCTAATTCTGTTGCTGGGGCAACCGTGTCGTCCCTACCTCTCTCGGAGGGACCTCCCTCCGAGGGACCTCCCCGCCATCGCTGGTGGATCCTCGCCGTCATCGGGGTGGCCCAGCTGATGGTGGTTCTGGACTCGACGATCGTGAACATCGCGCTCCCCTCGGCCCAGCAGGACCTGGGCTTCTCGGACGGCGACCGCCAGTGGATCGTCACCGCCTACGCCCTGGCCTTCGGCAGCCTGCTCCTGCTCGGCGGCCGGATAGCCGACCTGTTCGGCCGCAAGATGACGTTCCTGGTGGGCCTGGTCGGCTTCGCCGGCGCCTCGGCGGTCGGAGGAGCGGCGGGCAGCTTCGAAATGCTGGTGGGCGCACGGGCCGTACAGGGCCTGTTCGGCGCGCTCCTGGCCCCGGCGGCCCTTTCTCTCCTCACGACAACCTTCACCGACGCGAAGGAACGAGCCAAGGCGTTCGGCGTGTACGGCGCGATCGCGGGCGCGGGCGGCGCGATCGGCCTGCTCCTGGGCGGCGTACTGACCGAACACCTGGACTGGCGCTGGACCCTGTACGTCAACATCGCCTTCGCGGCGGTCGCGTTCGCAGGCGGCGCGGTCCTGCTCCGGCGCAGCACCCGCGACAAGACGGCGAAGATCGACGTCCCGGGCGCGATCCTGGTCTCGGCGGGCCTGTTCTGCCTGGTCTACGGCTTCTCGAACGCGGAGACACACGACTGGAGCTCCGCGGCGACATGGGGCTTCCTGGCGGCAGGCGCGGCGCTGCTGGCGGCGTTCACCTGGTGGCAGACCCGCTCCCCGCACCCCCTCCTCCCCCTGCGCGTGCTGCTGGACCGCAACCGCGGGGCGTCGTTCATCTCGGTCCTGCTGCTGGGCGCGGGCATGTTCGGCGTCTTCCTCTTCCTGACGTACTACCTCCAGCAAACTCTCGGCTACACGCCCATCGAAACGGGCCTGGCCTTCCTCCCGATGATCGCCGCACTGATGATCGCCTCGACGATCGCGACGACGGTACTGGTCCCCCGCATCGGCCCGAAGCCGATAGTCCCGCTGGGCATGGGCCTCGCGGCGGCCGGCATGGTCTGGCTGACAGGCCTGGACCTGAACAGCGGCTACGCCGCCGACATCATGCCGCCACTGGTGGTGGCGGGGCTGGGGTTGGGGCTGGTGATGGCTCCGGCGATGGCACTGGCCACGGAGGGGGTACGGGCGGAGGACACGGGGGTTGCCTCGGCGGCCGTGAACACGATGCAGCAGGTCGGGGGGTCGCTGGGGACAGCGCTGCTGAACACGCTGTCGACGAGCGCGGTTGCGAACTACCTGGAGGGGAGGAACCCGAAGGATCCGGGGGTGGTCGCGCAGGCGGGCTTGGAGGGGTACTCGACGGCTTATTGGTGGTCGGCGGCGTTCTTTGGGGTCGGCTTGGTGATCAGCGCGGTCCTATACCGACGGGGCGCACCGGCTGCGGACCCAAGCGGGGCTCCGGTGGTGCACATGTGAGACGGGCGTGGCCTGAACGGCCTTGGGTGCCCCGGCGTTCCGTAAACGCCGGGGTGCCCAAGGCCGTTCAGTAGGCGTCGGTGTCGGTCGCCGCCAGCACCGCGATCCGGGTACCGCTGGGATCGAGCACGGCAAAGGCCACGTCCGCCGTGTCATGGTGGAACCAGTCCGTGAACGCCATGAACCGCACCCACCGATGGTCGGCGGCGAGCCGCACCGCTTCCGGGAACGGGATGTCGCCGGGTAGCCCCATCAACGCGTACAAGCTGTTCCAGGCATGCAGTCGGGCGTACGCGGCCCCCTGCCCCTGACCGTTCACCCCGCCGGTGTGCGCTGCCGCGAACAGTTCGTTGATCACGTCGTCGGCCGTGGTGTGACAGGTGAGAGCACCGCCCCGGCGCGTCCCCTCACCTGCCAGGCAATCCAGGGGCAGTTCCTTGATGAACGCGATGTTGAAGTCGTCCGGTTCGAGCGTTCCCGGCAACGTGAAGAACCGCGCCTCGGGCTCGCGGGACCAGCCGCTGACGGTGAAGGGCTCGGCGACCGTCGCCGCGCGCCCGGCGTCGGGGCTCTCAACAGCCGTACGCCCGGCTGCCGTTCCACTGCCGGTGGGGGGAATCTCCGGGAAGCGGGACCGCAGCTGGTCCGGGGTTTTCACGGACCCGAGGCCCCGCACACGAACCCCGAACCGATACTCGACGTCCAGGCGAGTCCTCGGCAGCCGGGCCAGCGGATGCCCCAACTCGCGCAGCCGCTCCGCGTAAGCGTCCAGGGCGGGCCGACCGCGCCCCGCGCCGATCAGGGCCAGCTCGCCGAGGATGCAGGCCCGTACCTCCACCGCGGGGTCGTCGACCCGCTCCGGCAGCTCCCCGAACAGGGCTTCCAGATCACGCGGTTGCTGAGCCTTGACCAGCTTCTCGGCCACGGAACGCCGCACCCGGTCGCCTTCCTCCCGGCCGACGGTCCCGAGCGGCAGCAGCCCCACGATGTCCACGGCGAACCTCGCGCACTCCCGGGAGCGCGTCTCGGCGAGGGCATCGGCGATCCGTCGGACGGTGCGCGCCACGGAGAGCCCCTCGGGTCCCTCGGGCTCCTCGGGTCCTGCACCGAGCGCCGTGCGGCCCAACTGCTCCGCCGCTTCGTACAGTTCCTGCGGGCGTGACTCGGCCAGCTGCTTCAGCTCCGCCGGGCTGGACCGCTCCCAGCGGGTCCGGCGGGAAGCAGCGTCGCCGGGCGTCACGTCGTTGTCGTTCACGCCCGAAGTCTACGAGCAGGGATCGAGTAACTTTGCTGAGGCATACGCGCCTTGAGTGAACTTGACTGACCTTGAGTGAAGCAGTGCGACGGGGGACGAACGTGGGACATCGGCCGACGGACTGGCACGTTCTTGATCTGGACAAGGACCCGACGCCGGGCGACCCGACCCGGGTGCGCTCGCTGGCGAGGACCCTGCACGACTTCGCCGACGACGTCTCGGAAGCGCTGCGGCTGGTGAAGGGGATGGCGGGGGAAGACGCCATCCTGACGTCGGTGGGCAAGACCGCCGACGTCTTCCGCGACGAGTTCTCCAGCGTTCCGAAGAACCTTCAGAAGCTCAAGAAGTCCTACGACCTGGCCGGGGACGCGCTCGCGGCGTACTGGCCGGAGCTCGAACGCGCCCAGACGCTCGCGGACAAGGCGCTCGCCAAGGGGCGGGAGGCGCAGGCCGATCTCTCGTCGGCCAAGTCCCGTCTGTCGTCGGCCGATTCGTGGGTGGGCCGGGCGACCAAGGAGGCCGACAAGTACAAGGATGACCCGACCGGCGGCAAGGGAGTCGACAAGCCCGACGAGGCGAAGGTGCGGGCGGCCACCCGGGACGCGCACAGCGCCGAGTCCGCGCGGACCTCGGCCCAGTCGGACGTCACGTCGGCCTCCAGTGCTCTGGACGCGGCGAAGAAGATGGCCGAGGACGCCCGGCAGATGCGCGAGGAGGCCGCCAGGGACGCCAAGCGGAAACTGGACGAGGCCTCTGACGCCGGTATCCAGAACCGCAGTTGGTACGAGGAGATCGGCGACTGGGTCTCCGACAACTGGGACTCCATCGTCGCGGTGTGCAAGATCGTCGTCACCGTCGTCGGCGTCGTCGCGATGATCATCGGTGGCCCGATCCTCGGCGCGATCGTCCTGATCGCCGCGCTCGTCGTTCTCGCCGACACCCTCAACAAATACGCGAAAGGCCAGGCCTCCCTGTGGGACGTGGGCTTCGCCGCCCTCGACTGCATACCCGGCGGCAAGGGCATCACGTCCCTCGGCAAACTCGCCAAAGGCATGAAGGGCCTCGGCAAGACAGGGCTCAAGGGCATGGCCAAGGGGTTGAGAGGCGGGCTGCGCCGGGGAGCGGACGACGCGGTGGGCGCGAGCAAGCCCGCCAAGACGCGCTGCAAGAACGGTGACCCGGTCGACATGGTCTCCGGCGAGATGCTCATGGAGGAGACCGACGTCGAGCTTCCCGGTCTCCTCCCGCTCGTCCTGCGGCGCACACACCTCTCGACCTACCGGTGGGGCCACTGGTTCGGCCCGTCCTGGGCGTCCACGCTCGACGAGCGTCTCGAACTGGACAGCGACGGCGCCGTGTTCGCGGCCGACGACGGCATGATCCTCATCTATCCCGTCCCCGCACCCGGCACCTCGGTCATGCCGCTGGAAGGCCCACGCTGGCCGCTCGACTGGGACGGCACACCCGGCGCCCCCATCCGCATCACCGATCCCGCCACGGGCCACACCCGCCACTTCGCCCCGCTCGGCAGCGTCACAGCCGCCCACGACACGTTCGTCCTCCCGCTGGCCGCGGTGACCGACCGCAGCGGACGCCGCATCGACTTCGACCGGGACGAGAACGGCTCCCCCATCGCCGTCCGCGACTCCGCCGGCCGCCACCTGCACATCGACACCGAGGGCGACCGTGTAGTCGGGCTGCGGCTGCGCGACGAGGAGGAGGGCCCCCACGGCACGCCACTTCTCCGCTACGGATACGACACCGACGGCCACCTCACCGAGATCCACAACTCCAGCGGCCTTCCGCTCAGGCTCACCTACGACGACCGCGCACGCATCACGTCCTGGACCGACCGCAACGGTTCCTGGTACCGCTTCACGTACGACGACCAGGACCGCTGCATACGAGGCGAGGGCGCCGACGGCTACCTTTCCTGCGCCATCGCCTACGACGCGGAGACCCGAGAGACGCGCTACACCGACTCCCTGGGCCACACCACGACCTACCGGCACAACGAACGCCGCCAACTGGTCGCCCAGACCGACCCCCTCGGCAACACCACGTACGCCGAGTGGGACCCGTACAACCGGCTGCTCTCCCGGACGGACCCGCTCGGCCACACGTCCCGCTTCACCTACGACGAGCGCGGCAACCTCACCTCGGTGGTCCGGCCCGACGGCACGGCCACCACCGCCGAGTACGACGCCTCCGACCGCCCACTGACGATCACTCTGCCGACCGGCGGCACGCGTGGGTACGCGTACGACGAGCAAGGCCGCCCTACGGCGACGACGAACCCCGACGGCGCGGCCACGAGGTTCGCCTACGACACGTCCGGCGGCCTCCTCTCCGTCACCAACGCCCTGGGAGCGACCCACCAGGTCGAGCCGGACCCACTGGGCCTGCCCGCCTCCACGACGGCGCCGCTGGGCGGGACCACACACGTCGTCCGCGACGCCTTCGGGCGCATCACCGAGTCGGTCGACCCCACCGGCGCAAGGACGCGCACGCGGTGGACGGTCGAAGGCCGCCCCGCCGAACGAACCATGCCCGACGGACGAAGCGAAAGCTGGTCGTACGACGGCGAGGGCAACACGGTCCTCTACACCGCCCCCGACGGCCGCGGCGTCACTCACACCTTCACTCACTTCGACCGCCCCGTCACCCGCACGGAGGCGGACGGCTCGACAGTCCACTTCACGTACGACACCGAACTCCGCCTCACCTCCGTGACGAGCGCGTCGGGCGCGGTGTGGTCGTACACGTACGACCCAGCGGGCCGACTCGTGGCCGAGACCGACTTCAACGGCCGTACGATCGCCTACTCCTACGACGCGGCGGGCCGCCTGACCAGCCGCACCAACGGCGCCGGCGAGACCACCACCTACGTACGCGACGCCTGCGACCGAGTCGTAGAACGACACTCCGGTACCACGGTCACGACGTTCACCCACGACGCCGCAGGCCTGCTGATCGGGGCCACCACCCCGGACACAGTCCTCACCCTCACCCGGGACGCGGTCGGCCGAGTCGTCACCGAGGAGTGCAACGGCCGCGCTCTGCACACGGCGTACGACCTCCTCGGCCGACGCGTGGAGCGGCGCACGCCGTCGGGCACCGTCAGCCGGTGGGAGTGGGATGCGAACAACCGCCCCACACAGGTCCAACTCGCGGGCAACGCACTGTCGTTCGACTACGGCGCCTCGGGGCACGAGACCGAGCGGCGGCTCGGCGGGACGGCCGTACTGTCCCAGGAGTGGGACGCGGGCCACCGCCTGACGGGCCAGACGGTCACGCGGGGCGCGGGCCTGTCGTCCGGCGAACAGTCGGAACGGCTGCTGTACCGCTCATACGCATACGGCCAGGACGGCGACCTCACGGCCATCGAGGACGAGACCCACGGCACGCGCCGCTTCACCCACGACCGTCTGGGCCGAGTGGAGGCGGTCTCCGCCACCGGATGGTCGGAGCGCTACACCTACGACGCGGCGGGCAACGTCAGCCGCGCCGACACCCCCGAGGGCCCGCAGGCAGAACGCACCCACGACGGCACGCTCGTACGCCGGGCCGGCCACATCACCTACGTCCATGACGCCCAGGGCCGCCTGGTCCGACAGTCACGCAGACTGCTGTCCGGCGGCGCGCGGGAGTGGACGTACACCTGGGACGCAGAGGACCGCCTCACCCAGGTCACCACCCCGGACGGGCGCCGCTGGTCGTACGTCTACGACGGCCTGGGCCGCCGCGTCGCCAAACGCCTGCTGTCCGACGACGGCAGCCGTGTGATCGAGGAGACCGTCTTCACCTGGGACGGCTCACACTTGGCGGAGCAGAGCGACGGGACGGGCGGCGGCCGGAGGAGCAGCTGGGAATGGGCTCCCGGTACGAATCGCGCGTTGCTGCAACTCGACGAGGACGAGGTAGACCGCCGTTTCTACGCCATCGTCACCGACCTGGTGGGCACTCCCACGGAGTTGGTGAACGAGGAGGGCCGGGTAGCGTGGCGCGCCCGCACGACGTTGTGGGGCACGCCGTTCGCCGACGGGACGAGCGATCCGGACACCCCGGTCGACTGCCCTCTCCGCTTCCCAGGCCAGTACCACGACAACGAGACCGGCCTGCGCTACAACTTCCGGCGCTACTACGACCCCGAGAACGCCCGCTACATCAGCGCGGACCCGCTGGGCTTGGCCCCGGCCCCGAACCATCACGTGTACGTGATCAACCCCCTCCGCTTCACCGACCCCTGGGGCCTGGTGAGCTGTGAGGGCAGCAACCACGGAATCAGCACGGCCCGCGAGAACCACATCGAGGGCCAGCACGGCCCCGGCGCCCAGGACCGGGTACGGGAGACAGCCGACCCGACCGGCCCGGAACCCTCACTGCCGGGCGAGTTCTACGACGACTTCCTCTGGGACGGCGAAGACTTCGTCCTGGGCCGACGCCTCATGGATGGCGTCGACGGAACCCCGGCCATCCCCAACCCCCGGGCCCGAGCCGGCCAGAACACCCACCTGCACCGCTTCGACCATGGCAGCCCGGTGGGCATCAACGGAAGCGGACGGGAGACGAGTGTGGTGGAGGTTGTCATTCGGGACGGGGACATTCATACGGCTTATCCGGTGTGAGGGCGGGGGCGGGGCGCCACCCTCTCCCGGCTCAGCTCCGTTCCTCGGCAGGTCGACGCACCACCGCCGACCATGCGCGAGTTCGTCAGCTGGCTATCACCATGGGCGTGTCAGACGCGCCCATTACGCGGCCAGGCGGCGGATTCCCGCCCGGCTCGGAACCGCCGTCACGGCCTGGATCCCGGTGACCTCGACCGCGACGCCCCACGCCTCAAGGAGCTTGGCCGTCTGCGCAAGGGTGACCTGCGAAAACGGGAAGAGCGTGTCGGCGGTGAGGTCGGTTCCGTTCTTCAGCAGGATCGCGAAAGTGACCTTCGAAGGCCGGAAACCTTCCGCCAGCCCCCTGCCGGGCCGGGCCGCAGCCACCTTGCGAGCGAACCCGTCCATGGCCTCCGGCGAGTGCAGCAGAGTCTGCACGGCGACCACGGCCTGGCCGAACAGATGGCTCAGCGCGTCGGACCCCTTGGCCCGCTTCACCATGACGAGGACGTTGTCCGGGCTCAGGAGGTCGCAGATCTCCACGCCGTTGCCCCGGTGCAGCGCCGTCCGGACGTTGTCGCGGTCGAAGCAGACGTACCCGGGCCGCAGGTCGGGCACCGACTCGTTGTAGTCCCGCTCCTTGTCCCCGAGCACCCAGGCCGGCAGGTCGACCGAGGGCGAGTCGGTGATGAGCCGCTCGACCTGCGAACGGATCGCCGCCAGGTACGCCTCGCCGATCTCGTACCACTGGCCGTCCAGCAGGAAGAACCGGCGGTCGCCGAGCGCCACCTCCACTTCGATCCAGCGCAGCACGTGCGACGTCCGGATGGCGTCGCCCTTCTCCGCCCGGGTGTGCGAGTGGAGGGTGACCGTGCCGTCCCGGAGCGCGGCGAAGCGCGTTCCGGGTCGCTGCACGCGGGCCCGGTTGAGGACGTACTCCAGGCTGAAGTCGTCGGTGAGGTACGCCTCCGGGCTGTGCACCTTGGTGGCGAACGCCTGGGCGGCGGCGTAGTCGTCCCAGTGGTCGGACGGGACGGCGACGGCGATACGTCCGTCAGGCGGCTCGCCCAGCATGTCGTCGAGCCGCTCCTCCAGCCGCGTGACGAGGTCGCCGTCCTTGACCGGGACGATGTGCTCGACGAATTCCAGTGCCTGACTCGGGTCCTCTTCCCGGAGAACACGGGCGATGGCCCTGATGTCCGCGACCAGGTCCGCGGGGTCGACGCCGAGCCGCATCCGCAGCCCGGTGCCGCCCTCGACGCTGGAGACCTTCGTACGGTTGTCCCGACCGATCGTGAGCTGCATCCGCTCCAGCCGACCGCCCAGCCGACGCACGATCTGCGCGTGCTCCTGGACACCCAGGCTCCAGACCGGAGTGCCGCCCGGCACGAGGGTGATGTCGGTCCGGCCGCCGCCCGGCGTATGGGCGACCAGGTCGCGGATCTGGGCGGGGTCCACTCTGCGGATCACGAAGCTCAGTCCGAACCGCCGGTCCTTGACACGGTCGGGCACCAGGCGGAACCCCTGGTCGTAGCCGATGGCGTACACCTCGCCGTCGACCGCGAGCATCAGCAGCCCGGCCGACCGGTTCACCGGCCGCGACACCTCGCACCCGGTCGTGCGGTTGATCTCGTCGCACCAACTCGCCTCGGACTGCTCGAAGCTGCCCGAGACCAGCAGTGCCGGAACCCCCAGGTGCTCCTCCGGGAACTGAAAGTCCGCGTCGACGGCTTCGAGCTGCTCGGGGTCAAGAACGTCGAACATCGCGTCGACCGTGGGAGTGACGCCGGTGAGCCGGTAGAGGGTGCGCTTGGAGGTGTTGGAGGGACTGGAGGTCCTGGTTGCCATGGTGGTGCTCCGTTCGGAGGTGTTGTGGGCAGAGGGATGCCCGGGAGTCCCGGGGAAGCGGGGAGGCCGGGTGAAAGCACTCCCAGTACATCTCCAACTGAAAGCACTGTCAAACACTTCACGCCAGTGAGGCGCTGGTATAGAGTGGGACCGTCCAGCCCGCCCGCCCCTACGTCACCGGCAGGAGCCCATGAACCAGCAGGCCAGCTCCCTCGTGACCGCCGCCGACATCTCCCGGCTGGCCGGGGTCACCCGCGCCACGGTGAGCAACTGGCGCCGTCGACACCCGGACTTTCCCGCCCCGGCCGGAGGCACGGACACCAGCCCCACCTACGACGTCGACGCCGTACGCGCCTGGCTCTCGGCCCGTGGCCAGCTCCCCGAGGACACGCCGACGGACGAACTCCGCACCGCGCTGCGCACCCACTCCGGCGACGCGGACCTCGCCCTGCACCTGCTCCCTGCGGTGCTCGCAGCCGCCCAACTGGACCGGAGGATGCGCGAGGCCCTCCCCGAACTGGGTGACGACGCGCTGCTGCACTGGGTCCGAGCGGTGACGGCCGACAAGGCGGATGACCTTCCCGGATTCGAAGGCTTCACATACAGCGCCGACGCAGCCGGGCCGCTCAGGGCTTTGCTGCGAAGCGTCGCCGTGGAGGGTGCCGAGGCCGCGACGGACGTCCTTGCCGAACGCCTGCTTGAGGACGCCGGGGGCACAGGCACCTACCGCACACCGCGCCCCCTGGCCGACCTCATGGCCCGGCTTCTGACCGACAGCACGGGCGACGACTTCCCCGCGAGCGTTCTCGACCCCGCGTGCGGCACCGGCTCGCTGCTCGCCGCGGCTGCATCCGCCGGGGCGACCGAGCTGCACGGCCAGGACATCCTGGCCGCCCAGGCCGCCCAGGCCGCCGCGCGGCTCCGGCTGAGCGCCCCTGAGGCGGTGATCTCCGTACGTACCGGGGACAGCCTGCGCTCCGACGCCTTCAAGAGCCTCACCACAGTCGCCGTCCTGTGCAATCCGCCGTACGGCGTCCGTGACTGGGGGCACGAGGATCTGGCGTACGACCAACGCTGGGCCTACGGCGTACCACCCAAGGGCGAGCCCGAACTCGCCTGGGTCCAGCACTCCCTGGCCCACCTCGCACCCGGCGGCCGTGCCGTGCTCCTCATGCCGCCCGCCGCCGCGGAACGCACCGCCGGTCGGCGTATCCGGGCGCAGCTCGTACGCGACGGAGCCCTCCGCGCGGTCGTCTCACTTCCCCAAGGCGCGGCCACCCCGCTCCACATCGGCCTGCACCTGTGGGTGCTCGAACGGCCGGATCCGCAGGCCGAACCTCCGGGGACGGTTCTACTCGTCGACGCCGCCGCTGCCGAGAACCGGGACCTCGACTGGACGGCCATCCACAACACCGTGCTCTCAGCGTGGCGGCCTTACCTCGCCGACCGGGACGGCTTCACAGGCGTCCCGGGCATCACAGGCGCCGTGCCGATCACGGACCTCCTCACCGAGGCCGTGGACCTGACTCCGGCCCGCCACATCCGAACGGCTTCCCGGCAGGCTCTGCGCCCCGCCCTGCTGGCCGGCCAGGCATCGGACTTGTACGGCCAACTCCGGCAAGCCACGAAGGACCTGACCGACCTCAGCACCGAAAGCGACTGGCCACCGGCCGACGACCGCCTCCGCGACTGGCGCACTGCGACGGTCGCGGATCTGCTGCGCGGCGGCGCTCTCAGTCTGCTTCGTACCGCGCCCCCGGGCCGCCGGACTCGCAGCGGCGAACCGCTGCCGCAACCCGAACCAGAACTCGGCGAACGTCCGATACTCACGGCAGCCGACGTCATGCAGAACCGACCCGCCTCCGGAACGAAAGCGGACCTTCCTACCGACGCTCCCCTCCCCTTGGTCCAGGAAAGTGACGTGCTGCTCACAGAAACGCTCCGCGTGGGGAGCAGCGCCGTGACGCGGGTCGTCGAGCCGGGCGAGACAGGCTGCTTCCTAGGGCCCCAGCTGCTGCTCTTCCGCCCGGATCAACGTCGGCTCGACCCCTGGTTCCTGGCCGGGTTCCTCGCAGCGGAACAGAACGTCAACGCTGCGGCCACCGGCACATCCATCGTTCGAGTGGACCCACGACGACTCCGCGTCCCCTTGCTCCCACTCGCCGAACAGCAGCGCTACGGCGCGGCGTTCCGCCGCCTGCACGAGCTGCGTACCGCCGCCCGCCGTGCCGACCAGGCCGCCGAGGACGTCACACGTCTTCTCAGCACCGGACTCACAGGCGGCGCGCTGTTGCCGGACGGTCACGGATCGGCGTGAAACCTTCGGCCCGGCACCACGAACAGCCAGACTTGACCCCTCCGTCCCTCGGGGACGGCGAAACTCCGGAAGGACAGTGTTGAACAGCAGTAAGCACACGGAACTGGCGAACCACGCGTGGTCGGTAGCCGACCTCCTGCGCGGCGACTACAAGCAGTCCGACTACGGCAAGGTGATCCTGCCATTCACCGTGCTGCGGCGCCTGGAGTGCGTCCTCGCCCCGACCAAGGACAAGGTCCTTGAGGTCGCCGCCCGCTACGACGGCCAGGACATCAACCCCGACCGCTTCCTGCGCAAGGCGTCCGGCCACAGCTTCTACAACACCAGCACCTACACGCTGAAAGCCATCGCGGGCGACGCCTCGCACGCGGCGAAGTACCTCAACCAGTACTACGGCGCTTTCTCCCCCAACGCGCGGGAGGTCCTGGAGCGGTACGACTTCGCCCAGCAGATCAAGCGGCTGGACCAGGCGGACCTGCTGTACCAGGTGGTCGGACGGTTCGCCGACCTCGACCTGCGGCCGGTGGAGAGGGACGCGGACGGCAATGTCGTGCTCGACAAGGATGGCAAGCCGGTCGAGATCGTCACCAACCATCAGATGGGCTACACCTTCGAGGAGCTGATCCGGCGCTTCGCCGAGCAGTCCAACGAGACGGCCGGTGAGCACTTCACGCCCCGGGAAGTCATCCGGCTGATGGTCAACCTGCTCGTCGCACCGGACAGCGATGCCCTCGCCCTGCCGGGCACCGTCCGCACGGTCATGGACCCGGCATGCGGCACCGGCGGCATGCTCAGCGCGGCCGAGGAACACATCACCGCCCACAACCGGGACGCCACGGTCAAGGTCTTCGGACAGGAACTCAACCCCGAGTCCTGGGCCATCTGCCGGTCGGACATGATGATCAAGGGCCAGGACCCGGAGAACATCAAGTTCGGCAACTCCTTCAGCGACGACGGCCACGCCGGAGCCACCTTCGACTACCTGCTGGCCAACCCGCCGTTCGGCGTGGAGTGGAAGAAGGTCAAGGACGCCGTCGAGGACGAACACGAACGCCTCGGTGAGAGCGGGCGGTTCGGGGCCGGCCTGCCGCGCATCAACGACGGGTCGCTGCTCTTCCTCCAGCACATGATCTCGAAGATGAAGCCGGTGGACGCGTCGGGGGCGGGCGGCAGCCGGATCGCGATCGTCTTCAACGGCTCCCCGCTGTTCACGGGGGCGGCGGAGTCGGGCGAGTCCAAGATCCGGCAGTGGATCCTGGAGAACGACTGGCTGGAGGGCATCGTCGCCCTGCCCGACCAGCTCTTCTACAACACCGGTATCTCCACGTACTTCTGGGTGCTCAGCAACCGCAAGGCCAGGGACCGGCGCGGCAAGGTCGTCCTGCTGGACGCGCGCGACTACTGGCGCAAGATGCGCAAGTCGCTCGGCGACAAACGCAAGGAACTGGGCGAGCAGCACATCTCCGAGATCACAAGGCTCTACACGGAGGCGCTGGCAGTCGTCGACGCGGCGGAGAAGGGGGGCGGGCACGACCTGGCCGACCGGGCCGGGAAGATCAAGGTCTTCCGCAACAAGGACTTCGGGTATCACCGGATCACCGTCGAACGGCCGCTGAAGCTCCGCTTCGAGGTGACGGAGGAGACGCTGGCGGCCCTCACCGAGTCGAAGCCGATCACACGGGCCACGGACGCGGAGGCGTTCGCGGAGGCGCTGCGCCCACTGGTCGGCAAGTCGTGGGCGACGAAGTCCGACGCGTGGATCGACCTCAAGGACGCGGTCGTCGCGGCCGGCCGGTTGTGGCCGACGGGCGCGCCATTCAGCAAGGCGCTACGGGAAGCGGTCGGCGTCCGCGACCCGGAGGGCGAGGTCCAGCGCGTCAAGGGCGATCCTGAGCCGGATCCGGAGCTGCGGGACTACGAGAACGTACCGCTGGAGGAGGACGTGGAGGAGTACTTGCGGCGGGAGGTGCTGCCACATGTCCCGGACGCGTGGATCGACCACAGCAAGACGAAGGTGGGGTACGAGATCCCGTTCACGCGGCATTTCTACGTGTACAAGCCGCCGCGGCCGTTGGCGGAGATCGACGCGGAGTTGAAGGGGCTTGAGGCTGAGATTCAGGCGCTGCTGGGGGAGGTGACGGAATGAGCAACGGGACACCTTACACGTACCCACAGTTTCCACTTCGGCGTTTCGTCCACGAGATGACCGATGGACCCTTCGGAAGCTCTCTGACGAGTAGTCATTATTCCGATGAAGGCGCACGGGTCATTCGCCTCGGAAATATTGGGTCAGCTCGCTTCAAGGACGCCGATGCAGCATTCATCCCGGTGTCTTATTTTCGAGAATTGCGACGCCATGAGGTTAAGGCAGGGGATTTGCTCATTGCAGGGCTCGGCGATGATCGACATCCCGTGGGGCGCGCCTGCATTGCACCAGACCAACTAGGTCCTGCCATCGTTAAGGCGGACTGCTACAGAGTTCGACTGGATGAGAACCGACTCACGCATCGGTTCGCCGCATGGGCGCTTGGTTCTTCAACGGTCTCGGACCAAGTTTCAGCCTCGACCCGAGGGTCGACGCGGTCTCGGATCAACCTTGAGGTGGCGCGCGAGATCCGTCTTCCTGTCCCACCTGTAGAAGAACAGCACCGCATCGCCGACTTCCTCGATGCCGAGACTGCCCGAATCGACGGAATACTCAATGCGCAAAAAAGTCTTCAAGAAAGACTTTCCGAGCGTCGAACGGCGGGTGTTACTTCAGCGGTAGCGGATACCGAAAGAAATAACCGCCGGAGCTCAACCCTCACTTGGCTGGAAACGCTTCCAGTAGATTGGCAGGAAGTAAGAGTAGGTCTGCTGGCTCGTATGGGAAGTGGCCACACCCCGAGCCGCTCCCACCCGGAGTGGTGGACCAAGTGCAGCATCCCGTGGATTACCACGGGAGAAGTGAAACAGGTGCGCGACGATCGACGTGAAGACCTGTTCGAGACGAGGGAAAAGATCAGCGAGATTGGCCTGGCAAACTCGGCCGCAGAAATTCATCCTGCTGGCACTGTCGTCCTCTGCCGAACAGCCTCTGCCGGGTACTCGGCTGTCATGGGAACCGCTATGGCCACGAGCCAGGACTTCGTGACGTGGACGTGCGGACCGCAACTCGACCCCTACTACTTGCTGTGGTGCTTGCGCGCGATGCGTGCTGACCTGCTTGGCCGCTTGGCCATGGGATCCACGCATAAGACGATCTACGTGCCCGACTTGCAGATGCTGCGAATTCCCCTCCCGTCACTGGACGACCAACGGGAAATCGTCAAGCGGATCAGGAAGCAGAACGCAGGGATCGACCGCCTTTCAGACGCGGTTCGGATTCAGAGCTCGCTCCTTACCGAACGGCGCCAAGCCCTGATCACCGCCGCCGTCACCGGCCAGATCGACGTGTCCACCGCCAGTGGACGAGGGATCGAGGAATGATCGCGCCATGAGTCCCGCTCCGCCTCACCTCCCGATGCCGCTCATCACCCGTGTCCGCGTCGACAACTACAAGTCCATCGCCCATTGCGACGTGACTCTCGGCCCGTTCACTGTGCTGTTCGGACTGAACGCCGCAGGCAAGTCGAACTTCCTGGACGCCCTGCGCTTCGTCCGCGACGCACTGTTGGACGGTCCGGCCGAGGCCGTGGCGGCGCGTGGCGGGTGGGATGAGGTTGTGCGCCGAGTCCCTGAGCCAGCAACCTCCTGCACGATCGGTCTGGAGTTTTACCTGCCAGCGTTCCCTCCCCACGACAGGAAGCCATGGGTGGGGTCGTACGAGATCACCCTCGCGCCGACAGCTGCCACCAGGCCGGGCCGTGACACAGGGGCTGGTTTCCGTATCCAGCGTGAGTTCTGCGAAATGCGCCGACCTGGCGAGCAGAGCGGGACTGGCCCCGGGCGATTCGACGTGCGAGACCGCCCGGAAACGGGACATCGCAAGAGTCGGCTGGAGCTTGCACGAATGGCTGACACAGAGCCGTTCTTCAAACTTCACGGGACTCTCGCGGATATGTTCTTCTACAGCCCTGACTTGTCCAGCCTCCGTGCGGCCCGCCCCAACACGCCAACCGCCGGGATGCTGAAGGAGGACGGCAGCGGCCTCGGCCCGGCGCTGGCCGCGCTCGGGGAGCGGCAGCGGGAGCGCATCTCGCAGTACATCGGGGCGATCGTGCCCGGAGTCATAGGGGTCGGCCCCACAGACCCCTCCGCCGACTACATCGCAGCGCGGATCAGCTTCGCCGCTGACGGCGGCACCGAACCGCATATCTTCCGGGCCGAGTCCATGTCGGAAGGAACCGTCCGAGCCATCGGCCTACTGACCGCACTCTTCCAGCACGACGCCCGCGACGGCTGGATTCCTCTCATCGCCGTGGAGGAACCCGAACTCGCCTTGCATCCTCTCGCGGCCGGAGCTCTCTACGACGCACTCACGGAAGCCAGTGAGCACGTACAGGTTCTCGCCACAACACAGAGCGCGGAGTTGTTCGACCGTAAAGAGGCCGACCTGTCGGCCATCCGCGTGGTCGCCGCCGAGCACGGGGTCACGGTGATCGGCGAAGTCGACCCGGTGAGCCGGTCGATCGTGGCCGACGGCCTGGCCACCACCGCCGAACTGCTGCGCTCCGACCAGTTGCGCCCAGTCGTCAAACCCCCGGCCCATCCGGACGAGCAGCCGGAGGGCGAGGAGTGAACAACCCGAGAGTCACGATCGCCTCCGTCGTGGAGGGCGAGGGAGAGATCAGCGCGCTGCCCGTACTCCTCCGGCGGCTGATGTACGAGGTGGAGATCTGGGACGCGGACATCCTGAAACCCTTCCTGGTCGACCGGGGCAAACTCGTCAGGCGGGGCGGCGTGGAAAACGCCGTAGAGATCCAGGCCCGACGCGTACCCGCCGACCACCGGGGCGGCGTCCTGGTCGTGATCGACGCCGACGACGACTGCCCGGCCAGCCTCGGCCCTTCGCTGCTGGCCAGGGCCGAAGCCACCCGTCGGGACCGCCGCACGGCCGTCGTCCTGGCTAACCGGGAGTTCGAGGCGTGGTTCCTCGCGTCCGCGCCCTCTCTCAGCGGCCGAGCGGGCCTCGCCGAGCACCTGGAAGTCCCGGCCGACAGCGAGACGCGACGCGACTGCAAGGGCTGGCTGACCCACCACCGGCGCGACAGAGTGCGATATCGGCCCCGCGTGGACCAGGCAGCACTGGCCCACGCCATCAACCTCGACCTTGCCCGCGCCAACTCACCGTCCTTCGACAAGTTCTGCCGCGACATCACGTACCTGATCACCGGAAAGCGGGGGGAATAGCCGCTCATGTCCGTCCACGACGAAGCAGCCTTCGGAAACGCCATAGTCGCCGCCTTGCTGGAACGCGGTTGGACTGAGGGAAACAAGCACGACTACCAACCCCAACTCGGCCTGGACACCGCCCAGCTCACCGAGTTCATCGGCAAAACCCAGGCCGACGACTGGGCCGAACTGATCGCCCTCTACGGCGACGACGCCAACGCCGCCCAGGCCGGGTTCGCCAAGCGCGTGGACCAGGCGATCGGAACCGACGGTGTGCTGGACGTACTCCGCAAGGGCGTGAAGGACCACGGAGTCCTGATCAGGCTCGCGTACTTCAAGCCGTCGCTCGTCGCCTCGGACGCGGTCCTGGACGACTACCGGGCGAACCGGCTGACTTTCGTCAAGGAGTTGCAGTACGCGGCGAAGCAGGCGGACAAGGGCAACGAACTGGACCTCACCTTGTTCCTCAACGGAATCCCGCTGGCGACCGCCGAGTTGAAGAACGCCCTCACACGGCAGGGGGCGGAGCACGCCAAGGAGCAGTACCGCCTCAAACGGGACCCCACTGAGCTGATCTTCGCGCGCCGCGTCATCGCGAACTTCGCCATCGACACCGACGTGGTCTACGTCGCGCCCGAACTGCGCGGCAAACTCACGCGGTTCCTGCCGTTCAACACCGGGTCGGAGGGCCCGGGGAAGCCCGGCGGCGCGGGAAATCCGGCGCCCACCGTCCCCGGGACGTACGCGACCTCCTACCTCTGGGAACAGATCTGGGAGCGGGACACCTGGCTGGACCTGATCGAGCGGTTCGTGCACCTCAGCAAGGAGAAAGGCCCGGACGGGCGGACGCGGAAGAAGCTGATCTTCCCGCGCTACCACCAGTGGGACATCGTCAAGAAGCTCGCCGGCCACGCGGCCCGTCACGGCGCCGGTCACAACTACCTGGGGATGGCCTCCGCCGGGTCGGGCAAGTCGAACACCATCGGATGGCTGGCGCACCGTCTGTCGTCGCTGCACACGCCCACTGACCCCACCGAGATCGACCCCGACGCCCTGGCCGATGGCCTCAAACCCGGTGCGCCCGTCTTCGACAAAGTCGTGATCATCACCGACCGCCGCAATCTCGACGCCCAACTCCGCGAAACCGTCGGCAGTTTCGAAAAGAACGCCGGTCTGGTGGTGAAGATCGACGAGAAGCACGGCGCGAAGTCGGAACAGCTCGCCAAGGCGCTGTCCCGCGAGACCGGGAAGATCATCACGGTCACCCTGCACACCTTCCCCGCCCTCATCGACTACCTGCGCCGCAGTCCGACCGAGATACAGGGCCGCAACTTCGCGATCATCGTGGACGAGGCGCACTCCTCGCAGTCCGGCGACGCGGCAACGGCCGTACGCGCGGCACTGCGTGACCTGGGACTGGACTCGGACTCCGACGACGCCGGGGCGACCGAGCTGGAAGCAGAGGCAGACACCACCGACGCCAAGCTCGTCCGCAAGGCCACCCAGCGCAGCAAGGCCTCCAACCTCTCCTACTTCGCGTTCACGGCCACGCCCAAGGCCAAGACGCTCGAACTCTTCGGCACCCTGGACACCGTCAACGGCAAGCCGGCGTACGTCCCCTTCCACACGTACTCGATGCGCCAGGCCATCGAGGAAGGGTTCATCCTCGATCCCCTGCGCACCTACGTCACGTACGACACGTACTGGAAGCTGGTGAACAAGAACCCGGACGAGCGCGAGGTGGACGCGTCCAAAGCGAATCCGTTGCTCGCCCGGTACGCGCTCACGCACGACTCCACCGTGGCGCAGCAGGCGCAGGTGATCGTCGAGCACTTCCGCACGCACACCGCCGGCCGGCTCGGCGGGCGGGCCAAGGCCATGGTGGTGACGGCCTCCCGGCACAGCGCCGTGCAGATGGCCCGTGCGATCAGGAAGTACGTCGGTGACAACGCGTACGCCGACCCCGGCGTCCTGGTCGCGTTCTCCGGCAGCCTGACGTACGACGGCGAGGAGACCACCGAGCCGAAGGAGAACGGCGGCCTCGCCGAGTCCGCGCTGCCGAAGGCGTTCGCGTACACGCGCAAGGACGACAAGGCCGTACGCACCGGCGGGAGGGCGACGCAGCGCGAGTACCGCATCCTGGTCGTCGCCGAGAAGTACCAGACCGGCTTCGACCAGCCGCTGCTCACCACGATGTACGTGAACAAGAAGCTCGCGGGCATCAACGCCGTCCAGACCCTCTCCCGGCTGAACCGCACCGCCGACCGCAAGTCGCAGGCGGACCTTGCCGTACTGGACTTCGTCAACGACGCCGAGGACATCAAGGAGTCCTTCCGCCCGTATTTCGAGGAAGCGAACACCCTTCCCTCCGACCCCAACCTCCTCTACACCGCGCAGAGCCAGGTCATGCGGCCCGACATCCTCGTCGAGGAGGAGATGCGGGAGTTCGCGGACGCCTATCTGGCGGCCGAGGAGAAGGCGGCGGGCTCGGTAGCCCGTTGGGAGAAGCTGCACGCCGAGCTGTACCGGCAACTCGCCCCCGCCGTCGGGCGGTTCACCGAGCTGCTGGACCGCAAGGACGAGGCGGGCGACCCCGACGAGGAAGCCGCCGAGGCCGCCGAGGAGTTCCGCGCGGATCTCAACGACTACGTGCGGAAGTACGGCTTCCTCTCGCAGATCGTGCCCTACCGCGACGCCGACCTCGAATGCCTCTACCTCTACGGCCGCCACCTGCTCAACCGCCTGCCACGGCGCGGCGACGGCGGCGTCGACATAGGGGACGTCGACCTCAGTCACCTGCGTATCCAGAAGACCGGCGAGCACGACCTCGCGCTGACCGCCGAGGGAGCGGCGGAGCTGCGCGGCTTCGGCGAAGGTGGGGGCGGGGCCAAGGAGCCGGAGAAGTCGCTGCTGTCGGAGCTGATCGAGAAGTTCAACGACAAGTACGGCACCAGCTTCACTGACCAGGACGTGATCACGCCGTTCTCGGAGGCGAAGGCGGACCCGAAGGTGCGCGCCGCCGCCGTCAACGACGAGGAGAACTTCGGTCTCGTCTTCGACGAGGTCTTCGAGGACAAGATGGCCGAACACATCGACACCATCGCCGACATGGGACGGCAGTACTTCAGCCATGACGACAGTTTCAAGCAGTCGCTCAACCAGAGCGCGCGCCGGGCAGCCTGGCGGATGATCCGCCGGGAGGAGAACATCGACGACGAGGCGGCCTGACTCGCCCGGTCTTCTGTCCCCTCCCTGCCGACCACTCCCCTGGTCAGCTTCCCTGGTCGAACGAGAGCCCTGCGATCACGGACGTTCCGCGCGTGGGGCGGGGCCGGACGGTCCAGGCGGTGGCGAGGCCCTCGACGAGGATCAGGCCCCGACCGCTCTCGGAGTCGGCGCCCGGGTGGGCCAGTTCGGGTTTGCCGGTACCCGGGTCGGAGACGGCCAGCCAGTAGTGTCCGTCGGCGGGCCAGAGGACGAGTTCGACAAGGTCCCCGTCCTCCCCACAGGCACCGTGACGGATCGCGTTGGTGAGCAGCTCCGAGGTCAACAGGCCCAGGTCGTAGCCGAGTTGTCGGCGGAGGACGTCCGGCAAGGACTGGGTGACGGCATGCCGGGCCTGCCGTACGGAGGCGGGATGGGCGGGGAAGCGCCAGTGGGCGGGGACGAGGGGGATCTCGGGCATGGCGAACTCCACGACTCTGTGAGGGGTTTGGGGTCGCCGGTGGCCTACCGCCCTGGTCGCGGGCACACCCGCCCCAGGGCGGACGGGCATGCTCGCGCGGTGCGCTTCCGGCATTGCGGTGTGTAGCGTGCGCGATACTCACAGTAGGGCAACGGGGATACATGTGCTACCAAGTCCCGAAAGCCCGTTGGAGCGAACTTCGCTACGCGGCAAACTGAGCCGCACGCGACGAGAGGGAACGCATGCCGCCGAGGAGCAATCCGACCGCACGCCAGCAGCGTCTGGGCGCAGAGCTGCGCAAGCTACGGGAAGGGGCGGGACTGTCCACCGAACAGGCCGCCGTACTGCTGGACACGAAACGGACCGTAATCACCAGCACCGAGGCGGGACGCCACGGCGTCAGCCCGGAGCGCGTCCGGCGCATTGCCTTCCGGTACGAGTGCACCGACCAGGCCCTGGTGGGTGCACTGGTCGCCATGTGCGGCGACCGCACGACCGGCTGGTGGGAGGAGTATCGCGACCTCCTGCCCGCGACATTCCTGGACATCGCCGAGTTGGAGTGGCACGCCCAGGGCTTGCGTGTCAGCACGATGACGCACATGCCGGGCCAGTTGCAGACCGAGGCATACGCACACGCTCTCTTCCAAGCTGCCATCCCGCCGCTGCCCGCCGAGGAGTTCGAGGCCAGAGTCGCCCACCGCGTGCAAAGGCACCAGGTCATCGACCGACCAGGGGCTCCGGACTACATGCTGATCATCCACGAAGCCGCCCTACGGATCGAAGTAGGTGGACGCACGGTGCTACGAAACCAGCTTGGTCACCTCATGGCAGCCACAGACCGCGACAACGTCACGATCCAGGCCATCCCCTTCTCCGCGGGGGCGTTCCCCGGTTCGGGCCAGGCGATCCTGTACGCCCTCGGCCAGATGCCCCCGCTCGACACCGTGCAACTGGATCGCACCACGGCAGGAGAATTCCTTTATTCAGGCGCCCATTTGTGCAAGTACCGTCTGCAACTCGACGAGATGCAGAGGATCGCACTCAAGCCTGAGGAGACCCTCGATCTCATGCACACCATTTCCCAGAGCCTTTAGGAGAGTTGGCCATGCCCGACATCAGCTGGGAAGCACCCTTCTGCCAGGATGCGAGCAACTGCTTCCGACTCGGCACCGACGCCGACGGCAACAGCTACATAGCCGTCAACGGCCAAGAAGACCGATACCTCACCGACTCCCTCGAAGCCCTGCGCACCCTCATCACCGACATCAAAGCCGGTAAGGCCGACCACCTGCTGTAACCCCTGCCACGCGCCCCGCCAATAGGTACCGTGTACAGCGATCGACTGACGTGGCATCAGGACGACGGGGGCGCAACGCGTGTCGCAAGCGAGGCGAATCGGCGAGCAGGGCCGCTACGAGCTGATCGAGGAGATCGAGTCCGGCGGCATGGGCACGGTCTGGCGCGGCTACGACGCCGTTCTCGACCGGGAGATCGCGGTCAAGCTCATCCGGCCCGACGTCGTCGCATCGCCCGCGCAGGCAGAGGAGTTCGCCCGCCGCTTCGAACGCGAGGCGCGCGTCACCGCACGCATCGGGCATCACGGTGTACCGCAGGTGTTCGACGCGGTGCTCGACGAGGCATCGTACGACCGGCTGTACCTGGTGATGGAGTACGTGCGCGGGATCTCCCTGCGCAGGATGCTGGCAAGCGCGGAGGACGGAGCGGCGGCCCGGCTCCCGGTGAGCTGGGCCGCGTCGATCGCCGCGCAGATCTGCACCGTACTGTCGTACGCGCACGCCATCCCTGTCGTACATCGCGACCTGAAGCCGGACAACGTCCTGATCGCCTCGGACGGCACGGTCAAGGTGCTGGACTTCGGCATCGCGAAGCTGCTGCACACGGACGTCACCCGGCTCACGGCCACCGGCAACCGGATCGGCACCAGCCGGTACATGCCGCCCGAGCAGATCGACGGCGCGCAGATCACACCGCTGAGCGACCTCTACGCGCTCGGCTGCGTGCTGCATGAACTCCTCGCCGGAGAGCCTGTGTTCAGCGGCGACAACGAGTACCAGCTCCTGCACCAGCACATGGACGTGCCGCCGAAGCCGTTGCGCACCCTGCGACCCGAGGTGCCGGAGGACCTGGAGGTGCTGGCCCTGGACCTGCTGGCCAAGGTGCCCGAGCAGCGTCCCGCCGACGCGTACGCGGTGTACGAGCGCCTGTCGCCGCACCTGCCGCAACCGGGATCGGCAGCCGAACCCGTGGCCCTCGCCCACGACGGCTCTCCATCCGAAGTTCCCGACCCAACGCTGGTCTACCGGCAGCCGAACGCACCCCTGCGGCGGACCACGACGCCCGCGCCCGCACCCGAGCCGACGGCTCCGGTTCCGGTCCCGGCGCGCGTGGACACCGCGCTGCGGGACGCGATCCGGGACGCCTACGCCCGGTCTGCGGACCTCGCCGAAAGCGGACGGTTCGCCCAGGCCGCGGACGTCCTCAAGGTGGTGATCGCAACAGCGGCCACAGCTCTCGGCGCGCACAACCCCCGTGTACTCGGCCTGCGACGGCAGCGCGCGGCGGTCCTCATGGCCGGCGAGGACTTCCGACGCGCCCTGCCGGAGTTCGACGCGCTGGCCGCCGTCTACGCCCGTACGGCGGGACCGGCCGACGAAAGCACGCTGGAGTGCCGTCGGCACGCCGCCTACTGCCGAGCCAACCTGGGTCAGGCCACCGTCGCCCTGCGGGAGTTCCAGGAGGTCCTGGACGTCGTGTCCGACGCTGCCGGTGACGCCTCCGAGACCGCTCTCGACCTGCGCCGAAGCATCGGCCTCCTCCTCTTCTCCGAGGGCCGCCGCACCGAGGCCGAAGGCGTCCTCGACGCCCTCCACGAGGACATGTGCGTACTCCTCGGCGAGGACCACGAGGAGACCCGCGAGATCGCCGATCTCCTCGCCCGACTGCGCGGCCCGGAGGGGCCACACGCTTACTGACTACTGACGGCCTGCCGGTGTGGTGTCCACGTCGTCAGGCCTCGTCCTCGCCCTCGGCATCTTCGCTGTGGATGCGCTGAGCCAGAACCCACAGGCTCAGGCCCTCCGACTGAAACCAGCGAGCCGTTCCCTGATTGGCCACGGGTCGGTCGTCCCAGTCGGCGTCCGCCCACATCTTCGACACCAGTCCGGACGGCGAGTACTGCTTCTCGTCGTACGCCCACAGAATCGACTTGGTCCGGTGATTGACCCAGGTTGCCTGGCGTCGCCGTTCGTCCTGGACAAGCCACTCCTCCATGGCTTCGCGCTCGGGCTCGTTCAGAGCCACGTACCGGAGAGGCGCTCCGTCCTTGATGACACGACGGTCGACCAGGAGCGGGACGGTGTTCGGGCGCCGCGGCTTGCGCTCCTTCGCAGGAGGTGTGGGAACGGCGACGCCATCGGCCAGGTCGGCGAGGACCTGCTTCGCGAGCTCCCGGCATGTCTCGGCGCTCTGGAAGGCGGTCCTGATCTGGGGACGCGGCCCGTAAAGAGTCACGATCTGATGGGTCAGCCGACGCACCAGATCCGATACGAGGGCAGGAATCTTCTCCAGAACCTCGCTTTCCCAGTCGAAGTCGGGGTCATCGATAGTCGTGGCGCCGAGATGCTGGAAGAGCAGGTGGGTGACAAGAAAGCCACCGTGCTCGGTGGTCGCGGCCTCACGGCTGTTCTGACCGCTGCCCAGTTCGTAGACCGCGCTCCGTGCCGCGCGCATCGTGAGCACGGAGCGCCACACCTTCTGCGGCGAGGGTTCGCGTTTGAACAGCAGGGTGTGGCTGCCCGTGGGTCCCTGCTCCCAGAGATTCTCCGTCGAACTGGCGGCCCGGGCGGCCTGTTCCGCATCCGAGTGCAGGCACGCGAGTGCGAGAGCGAGTTCGTCCAGTGAACAACCGGTCTCGGGCGCTGCGACCGGCTCGCCGCGCTTGATCACGTACTGCTTGCGCAGTTCGGCGCGCAGGTTGGCCTTGATCGCCTGGTGCACCGGTTCCAGCGCGATGTGATCGCGCTGCTCGATGGCGTTCTGCCGGTTCGCCGCCTGCGAGACCTGTACGCCGAATTTCCGGTCCTCATGCGTGTTGATGACCTTGATGCTCAGGGTGGCGTTGGCTGCGGCCTCACCGTCGTCGTGCATGGCCCTGGCGACAGCCCGTACTGTCTGAGCGCCGTTGACAATGCTCGCCCCCGTCACGGTGAGAGTGGTCGGCCTGCTCTGCGGTGCCTTGGCGCTGTCGTTCTTCGCCGTGAGCGAGTCGCAGATCATGGTGATGCCGTTGTTCAGGTGCCAGAACCTGGTGGGATCGGAGGTAAGGGTCAGACCGATCTCCGCATTGGTGACGGTGGTCCCGAGCGGAGCCCGGAGATTCTGCTCGAACAGGCCGGTACCGTGCGTCTCGTACCACTCGGCGACGCTCTCGGCAGAGACCGTGCCCTGATAGGCCTCGAGTGGTCCCTTCTGCTGATACCAGTCGTCAAGGCGTACGTCCAGACGGATCGGCTCCGGCCGAAGATCGGCATGAACCTGGTCATGGAAGTCTGCGGCGTACAGCACCTCGACGCTCATGCGGGCGCCATGCTTGTTGAACTCGGCGAGAGCGTTGTCGAGAACCTCGCGCGCGGGTGGAGAGGGCTCCACAGTGCCCATCAGCGCGATGACCAGAGTGGCTCGCTCGTTGATGATGAACGGCCGGGCCTCCAGGGCGAGCGCGCCGGCACGCTGGTTGAACTGGTCGTACAACTCGTTCTCGATACGGTTCAGGCCGTCCACCATCGCCTTGGCGGCGCCCACGTCGAAGGTCGCCGTGCCCTTGTCGCTCCACTTCGCCTGGACGAGCAGAGCCCGCCCGCTGTCCGGCAGGGGAGCGATGGCGTCCATTCCCTGGTCTGCGATGCCGTCCGTGACGAACCGGGCCGCCTCGGCCACACTGCACTTGGCCACGCGTCGTACCGCGAGGGCTGCAAGGGCGCGGGAGAGAAAACGCTGTTCGTAGTTGTCGCCTCGGAAGTGGGCGATGTCGCTGTCGTCTATCACCCGGTCGAATGTCTCGTGCAGCTGCTCGCGGACCTGCGTGACCTGGCGAGGTGTGTCCGCCCCCGAGGTGGCCATGAATGGTTGCCTTCCCACTGGTGGTGTCTTGTTGATTGCCTAGGCCCGCGTCTTGATCCCTGAGCCGTTGCCACGCTGCCGGAGGCTGAAGTCCACGACCACCAGAGCAACACCAGCCGTGTCGATCGTGGCCTCCACGCAGTCCAAGACCGCCTCGAAGGGCACACCGACCGCGCCGAACCAACCGTCGCGTACCAGCAGGCTGAAGTGGGTCGGTATCAGGTGGCGGGTGAGCGTGCCCAAGGAAGAGCCCAGGAAGCCGGTCTCCGCCGCTGCCGAGATCACTGCGGCGACCTGGTCGTAGGGGTAGATCGCACCAGAGCTCGTCTGGTGCAGAACGGCGGTGAAGGGCTCCTCCTCGTGAATGCGGAGAAAGAGAGGGTCGCCCAGCAAGCGGTAATCTTCGGCGCTCCGCCGGCCGCGTCTCGGCAGGCGGTGAACACGACTGCGGAACTCGTCCAGACCGTGCCAGGCGTCAGACGCGAAGAGCCCGTTCGGGCCAGGACGCACGTAGCGCAGCACGACGAGTGTCCCGGTGTCGGCATGGTAGTAGTAGGCGTCGAGGGAGCCCTCACCACCGTCGACCACCCGCTGATCGGTTATCGACGTGGCCTCGATGTCATAACTACTTCGGCTACCTCCGCGACTCACGAACGCTCGGACGGCGGTCTCGCCGATGCCGCTGAACGTCTTCGCTGCCCGCCCGCGGATGTCGTCGAGCATCGGCTGAGCCGCAGTCCCGGTAAGCCCGCTGATGAAGGCCGCCCGGGCGGCTGTCCCGTCCCAGGGACGTACCTTCTCGAAGTCCCTCGGGGCCAACCCGGCAACCTTGCCGAAGAGCAGCAGAGCGTCACGCTCATCACGCCAGCGGATCTCTCCCTCGCTCCAGCCCTCGGCATCGTCGAGGAGGGGCATCAGCCTCCGGACTTCGGCTTCGACCTCAGGGGAGATCCGCCGGAGATTGGCGAACACGGTGTCTGCGCCGACCGTGACGGGACCGCTTTCCGGTAATGACTTGGAGAGTGCGGTGTCTCGCTCGCCGTCGGCACACCACAGCCCTGAGACAGGCGCCCAGTCTCGAAGCCTTCGAGCACGAGTGACGATAACCTTCCGGTCCCGGTCGGTCTCACGAGCAGGGCGCACGATGCCCAGCCCCCAGATCCGCTCCTGCGGCTCCCGGTCGTGTCCATCGCTCTGCTCGTCGGGAGGAGCGAGCAGGATCGCAAGGTGCGACTTGACCTCGGGCCAGTCACGACATGGTTGGGAGTAGGACCTCTCCTTGGTGAGGTCGCCAGCGAGCAGACGAAGAAAGCCATGGTCAGGGCTTAAAATCGCCAGCCTCGGTGATCGTGCCGAAGACGAGAACTGCGCCCGCCGTGGTTGTGCGAATGTCATCCACTCCCCCGAGCCGCCTGCCACCACACCGAGCCAGGCTCAGGGGAATGGTAGCGCGACAGCTCCAGCTTCCGCCTTACAGGTCCCCAGTTCTCGCCGCCCCGACCGGTGAGTTGCACCCTGTTTCCTGGAGCCCCCGGACTGTCCCGAGTTGGGTGGAGTCGACGGACTGTTCAGTGTCAAGGCGTGCGAGTCACGGCTCTGGGAGCGGGTCCTACTTGAAGCCGTCCAGCGACACTTGGGGTCCGCCAGAGAGGTGCCTCTGGAGGGCGCTGGCAGTAGTGTCCACGAACTCGTCGGGGATGGAATCAGCGTTGACCCAGCACACCTGGGAGTGCTTGCGGGGCTCTCGGTTCTCAAGTTCGCCGGACCACTCGTGGGCAACGAAGACAACAGTGAGGAAGCCGTTAGGGGCTTCGACACCCCAGGCACTGTGGATGATGTGGGCGACCTTCAGCGACTCGGGCTTCACGGTCAGGCCGGTCTCTTCGTACAGCTCGCGCACTGCGGTCTCGGTGACAGGTTCGCCGGGTTCACTCTTGCCGACGGGGAGGTCCCACATGCCCTGGGCGAACTTGGCGTTCTCGCTGCGCTGGAGAAGCACAACCCGGTTGGTCGCCTTGTCGTGGACGATGACGGCGGCGACCAGCAGGGTCATGGATTCGAGGGCGGGCTTGAGGGCTTTGGGCTGGTCGTCGGTTGTCCGCTGAGCCACGGCTGGTGTCCCTTCATCGGCCGGTTGGTTGTCAGCCTAAGCCAGCGCTTCCCGTGCACGGCGGGCGAGTTCGGCGGCTCCGGGCACTTTGCGACGCTGGTAGACGGCGACGGTTGATCGGAGCGAGGAGATGGCCTTGCGGGTGCGGTCGGAGGTCATGCCCTCCATCAAGGTCAGGGCCTGGGACCAGGCCGCGACGGCCTCGTCTGCACGGGCCTGGGCGGCGAGGCTGTCGCCGAGATCGGCATACGTCAGGGCGTGGACGCGCTTGTACTTCTCGCGATCCCAACGGATCAAGGCATCGCGGTGCTGTTGCTCGGTGCCAACGTGGTCGGCAAGGTCGGTGAGCGTGCGCGCGGTGTGGCTGGCAACGGTGCCGGCGGCAGGGCCGGTGACCCGGGAGTAGCTGGGTTGCGGGTTGTCGTCGCGCCGGAGGGCATCCCCGGCTGCGAGCAGGGCACGGGCCGCAGAGGGCTTCTCGCCGGTGGCGGCGTAGGCGCGGGCGTGGGTGATGTGGAGCAGCGCTTCGGTCTGCCCGTCGACGTGGCCGAGGCCCCGCCGTAGGGCGCCTTCGACGAGGTCGACGCAGTGGTGGGGCTGCTTGAGGCTGAGGGCCTGGTGGGCGAGGGCTCGCATCATCCAGGCGGCGTGGCCGTGCGGGTCGGCTTCGCAGGCGAGTTGGTAACCGACCTGGTAGTAGCGCTGGGCGGCGCCTTCGTGGCCGAGGTCGTGGTGCTTCCAGCCTGCCAGGTAGGCGAGTTCGGCCACGGCGCCGAAGGCTCCACGGCGTAAGGCTTCGGTCGGGAAGCGGCCTCGGAGCATGGGGGCGGCTGTGTCGGCGAGGTAGGCGGTGACCGTGGTCAGGCCGTGGCCTCCGCCGAGGCGTTCGTCGGCGGCGCTGAAGGCTGCGGTGATGTGGCGGACGACGTCCACGTCCTCGGCTCCGATCACAGAGGTGCCGGTGCGGGCGCGGAGCATGCGGGCGGTGGTCTCTTGGTCGTGGGCGAGAGGCATGGCGACCCCGGCCGTGGTGAATGCGGCCACCGCGAGGAACCGGCGGCGCTCGACATCGGCGCGACCCAAGTCAGTTGCAGCCAGGACGGGATCCGGCTCGTCCGACCCTTCAGCGTCCGGCGCGCGTAGGCCGATCTCGGTCTGGGTGATGGTGCGGCCCGCCCGACGGGACAGGGCTTCGGCAAGGTACTGGCCGGTCCGGCCAGCGGGCTGACGGGTGCCGTTCGCCCAGTGCGAGACGGCCGACTTGTTGGTCTGGAGGATCTCGCCGTTCTCGGCCGCGATGCGCCGGACGTCCTTGGCCAGGGCTTCGTACGTGCAGCCGGTTGCGTCGATGGTGTCGCGCAGGCGGGAGTTGGGGGCTTTCTGTGCTGCCACACTCGCCTCCCGTCCGGGGCTGTAAACCGCGTATACCGCTTCGGCCGCCTCTCACCGTACCCACTGTGCGTGACGGAGTGTTCACTAATCATCAGCCGCCCGGCCCCGGTCCGACACAGCGACCAGGCTCCCCCCTTCGGCCGGGCGGCCCCCGAAGTTCCGTACGTCCACACCGGGTTCGGGCATTCCTGTGCCCGGTCCCGGTCGATCAGAGACGGAGACACGGTGACCACCATCGACACCGCGGCCATCACAGTCGTACTGCCAGAGGCGTTCGACGAGCGCTGGAGCCGCCTGCCCGGCATCCAGGTCGACGGCCGGCGCATCACCATCGACCCGGCCGAGTACTTCTTCCGCTTCGAGTCCAGCACCTGGCTCGTCGCCGACTGGGAGCTGGTCAAGTCCCAGCTCCTGGACGTGGAGGAGACGACCGAGAGCGCGGTCGAGCAGCTCGCGCTGGAGTTCATCAAGACCCACGCCGAGTCCACCTCGGACGCCGCCCGGGTCCTCACCACCGCCTACGAGGTGTACGCGCACCTCTTCCGCGACGAGCATCTCGCCGGCCTCGGCCTGCCGCAGATCACCGCCGACCACCTGCGGATGCTGCGCCAGGCGGCCACGCTGATGGCGCTCAACAAGGTCGAGCTGGACGGGCACATCTCCAACGTCGGCCCGTGCTGGTTCTTCCCCGCCGCCACCTCCGTCGTCTTCGACCTGGACGACGAGATGGGCGGCATGCTCGACGAGGTCTACCACGGCGGCTGGTTCAACGAGCACCGTCGCATCGAGTCCATCAAGGCCCACGCCGCCCTCGGCGGACGGCTCGTGCACGGCTGCCAGTCCGTGCCCGATCAGTCCGGTGGGGTCGTGGCGCCCTACGGTGCCTCGATGACCGCCTTCCGCGACGACCTCGCCGCGTTCAAGTCCGGCTGGATCGAGCAGGTCTACGCCTGCCGCGTGGACCCGTCCGCGTAGCACCACCGTCCCGGCTCCGGGGCGGGCCGGCACCTCTCACCCGCCCCGGACGCCACCAACTCCCTGGAGCCCCCACGTGACCGCGAACCCCAGCACCGAACTCCTCGACAACCTGCTCACCCTGGCCAGCCACACCACCGCCGTTCGCGAGGAGGTGCGCGTGTGGTCCATGTCCGGCGTCGAGCGACTGACCTTCCCCGACAACACCACCGCCATCTTCAAGTACGCCAAGAGGCCCTTCGACAGCGAGGACCAGGCTCTCCGGCTGGCACACACCCTCGGTGTCCCGGTGCCTGCCGTTCGCGCCTCCGCAGTCGTGGACGGCTGGCTCGGGATGCTGCTGGACGACCTCGGCGTTCCGATTCGCGAGGCCGACGACCTCTACGGCGCCGCCGCGGCCGTCGTCCTGCACCGCACCCGCATCGCCGCCGCACTGCCGGTACTCGATCGGGAACGGCTGCGCCGGCTTCCGAGCCGGGCGCTGGAGCATCTCGGCCGACTCCACAAGGCCGAGCGGTGGCAGAACGCGGACGACGTCGAAGACGCCCTCGACCGGATCACCCAGGCAGCCGAAGCACGTTCGGCCGGTACGACGACGGCTCCCTTCGGCTGGGTGCACTCCGAGTTCCACCCCACCAGCCTCCACATCGGCCGGCACGGCTGGCGGCTGCTGGACTTCGCCCGCGCCTTCACCGGCCCCGGTCTGCTCGACCTCGCCAGTTGGTACGGCACCCTCGACACCCCCGACCCCGCACGCCTGCGCGTCTTCCTGGACACCTACGTCACCGAGGGTGGCACCCCTGACGCTCTCGCCGAACGCGGCGGGCTGCCCGCCGAAAAGTGGGCGCTGGGCTGGCATCGCATGTGGGCCGTCGAGTGGTTCATGGAGCAGTCCATCCGCTGGATCAACGACCCTGCCACCGACCCCGCCTACATCAAGGCCGTACGCCGCCACCTCACCGACGTACTCCACCTCCTGGAGGTCTGACGTGCTCGCCCAGGCGTCCCCCTGGTACGTCCACGCCCTCCAGCGCACCACTGCCGGCCCCGCCGAGGCGCTGACCGTACCCGCCCGGATGGAATGGACAACCCGGCCAGGCGGCGGCCCAGGCGCCGAGATCCTCGCCCCGGACCTGCACCGCAAGCGACTGCTGGAACTCGGCTGCGGCCCCGGCCACAACGCCGCCCACCTCGCCACCCGCTACGGCGCCCACGTCACCGGCATCGACCTCGTCGGCCTCCAGGTCCGCCGAGCCCGCTCACACTACGGACGGCTGAACAACCTCACCTTCGTCGCCGGCCACGCCCTCCACTACCTGCAAGCCTCCGACGAACACTTCGACGCGATCTACTCCGTCTTCGGAGCCATCGGCCTCGTAGCTCCCGAACTCTTGCTCCCAGCCGTCGCCCAGCACCTCAAGCCCGACGGCACCCTCGCCTTCTCCGTCCCCCACCCCCAACGCGGCGGCAGACCCCCCTCAACCAGCGGCCGTCCAAGCCGGGATCACGTCACCCTCCCCGACGGAGCCCGACTCCCCATCGCCCGCTGGGACTTCGACGCCGACCGCTGGGAGAAACACCTTGCCCGAGCAGGCCTCTGGCTCACCTCGACCCGGGAGTTCCACGACGCACACCAGGGGCGCTGGCCCACCACCCTGCTGATCACCGCGCGCAAACCCTGACCTCCACCCGGCTACCTCGGGAGACTCGATGCGCCCGCCGTACCTGCTCCTCGACGCCGATGGCGTCCTCATCCCCTTCCCCGACGCAGAAGGCGGCAGCCCAGCGACTCACACCCGGCACACCGTCGTGCCCGCTGACCGGAGCGCCGACAACCCGGTCAGCATCTGGCTCAACCCCGCACACGGCCCCCTGCTCATGCACGTGATCCGAACCGGCCTGGTCACTCCCGTCTGGTGCACCAGCTGGCGCCAGGACGCCACCAAGCTGATCGGCCCGCTCCTCGGCCTCCCCGACCTGCCGCACATCGACCTCCCACGCCCGCAGATCACCACCAGCCACCCCAACGGCTACCTCTGGAAACGCGACCACGTCGACACTTGGCTCAGCGACGCACCTGTCATCTGGATCGACGACGACTTCACCCACCTCGACCACGAATGGGCCGCAGAACGCACCACACGCGGCCAGGCGACCGCACTGGTTCAGCCTGACCCCCACGTCGGGTTGCTGGCCGAGCACCTGGTCGAGGTCCTAGCGTGGGCCGCAGTGTTTCCCTTCGCTCCGGCGAGTGTCGGGGGCGATACACCCGCAGACGAAGCCGCATAGCGGTGACAAGCCACGGAGAGACATCACAAGGCAATCCGTACGTGCCCACTGACGTTGGGTCTTGGCCATCTCCGCCCGCCGGACGGCGGGTTCGCCGATCGGCCTGAGACAGGACCCAGAGATCGATACCGTGGTGCGAAACGCCAGTGATGTGGGGGGCCATGAGAGCGGACACCGTCGATCTGCGACGCATCTTCGGCAGGGACATCCGGTACACGGTGCCCTTGTTCCAGCGGCCGTATGTGTGGACCAGGGACGACAACTGGGCGGCCCTGTGGGAGGACATTCGGCGCACCGTCGAGCGGGTCGAACGGGCCGCGCAGACCGGGGACACGGTGGCGCCGCATTTCCTTGGTGCGGTGGTCTTCGACGAGACGCCCTACCTTTCGTCGAGTCTGGAGACCCGGCAGGTCATCGACGGTCAGCAACGGCTGACGACACTTCAGTTATTTCTCTTCGCGGCCCGACTGTCGGCGACGACGCTCGACCACGAGAGGTCGGTGCGGCTGCTGAGCAAGTTCCTGGAGAACGACGAGGACTTGTTCGACAGCGGCCAGCATCCGGACCACCGCTACAAGGTCTGGCCCACCAACGCCGACCGCGACGAGTTCCGCTCCGTGATGCTCGGAGACGGAGGAAACGGCCGTCTCGCTGAGGCTGTCGCCTACTTCCAGCAGGAGATCGACGCGTGGCTGGCGGAATGCACTGAGCCGGACGAACGCCTCGGAGCACTCGTACAGACGATGCGGGAACAGCTGCGTCTGGTCATCATCGACCTGGAGGAGCACGACGACGCGCAGGTCGTCTTCGAGACGCTCAACAGCCGCGGTACGCCTCTGGAACACGCGGATCTGATCAAGAACCTGCTCTTTCGCAACGCCGAACACTCCGGAGCGGACGTCGACCGGCTCTACAAGGCGTACTGGGCTCCCTTCGACCAGGACGAGTGGCGCACCGAGCAGACGACCGGTCGCATCACCCGCAGCCGCCTCGACGTCTTCCTGACCTACTGGCTCACGATGCGCACAGGGCGCGAGTTCACCGCTTCCTCCTTGTTCAAGGAGTTCGAGCACTGGCTGAACTCGGCCGACTCCCCCGGCGAGGACGTCTTCGCCGAACTCGCACGGTACGCCGAGATCTACGACCGGATAGACCAGCACCCGCTGCACGGCGTCGAGGGCCGTTTCCTCTACCGGATGAAGGTCATGCAGACCTCCACCCCGATGCCCCTGCTCCTCTTCCTCTACGGCCTCGAGAACGCCGTACTGCCAACGGAGCGGCGACACCGTGCCATCCGGGCGATCGACAGCTACCTCGTCCGCCGGGCGATCCTCAACCTGAGCAGCCGCGACTACAACAACGTCTTCCGGGATCTCGTCACAGCCGCGTCTCGGCAGCCCGAGCGCGCGGACGAAGTGATCATCAAAGCGCTCTCAGCCATGCAGGGCCATCACCGCCAGTGGCCCACCGACACCGAGTTCCGCACCGCTCTGGAACAAGACCCCCTCTACACCCGCCTCTATCGCCACCGCGTCCGCATCCTCCTCGAAGCGCTGGAGGACGAACTGCGCACGGACCACACCGAGCAGCTCACCGTCCCTGTCGGCGAGCACCTCGGAGCGAAGCTGACCATCGAACACGTCATGCCGCAGAGTTGGCGCGACAACTGGCCTCCCCTCGACGACGACGCCTCCGAGGGCGCCGACCGCGACGAACTGGTTCACACGCTCGGCAACCTGACCCTGGTCACAGCCCGCCTGAACCCCGCGCTCGGCAACATGGCCTGGGACGACAAACGGCAGTGGCTCAGCAAGCACAGCCTCCTTCGGCTCACCCACGGCACACTGCTCAATCCGCCGCCGTCCGCCGAGATCAACGGCTGGGCCTCCGCCTGGAACGAGCATCGCATCCACGCACGGGGCGCCCATCTCGCATCGCTGGCCGTGAATATCTGGCCGCTGGCAGACCAACTTCTCGCCACCCCAGCGCTACCAGGGCTCGACAACAAGTGACGTGAACAGCGCTCCACAATCAGGTTGTTCAAGTTCAAGTAGCACATATGGGAAGGGGAGCTTCCGGCATCATGCGATGCCGGAAGCTCCCCTTCCCCCTTCAGGCCCGAAGGCCGATCACCTCACCCAAACGCCAACTTGTCGTTCCACCCAGACCCAATAACCGTCTTCACCGGAGCGTTGGTATTCGTAGTAGACGGGTGATAAACGGACATGTGCCCGTCAGAAGCAAACCGAGCCCAAATATCCGGCACCCCATCCCCGTTGATATCCGGAACCCCAACAGCCGAATTCACATTGGCCTCAGTCCAGCTGGTCCCGAACGCCTCATCCCCGTTAACGGCGTTAGCCGCAAGCATCAACGAGTTGAGATCAACGCTCCCCGCCCCCGCGGCCCCCACCTTCCCCCGCCGCAGATACATGCTCCCGTTGTCCAGGTTCCGCCACAGCAGGTCCGCGATCCCGTCCTTGTTCATGTCCGCGAGGTTGACCACGTCCCGTCGCGCCCACGCATCCGCGTTCATCAACGTCGCCGTCTGGACACTGCCGCCCGTGTATCCGGACAGCACCCAGAACCCCGCAGCCGTACGCAGCACCAGGTCGGGCAGCTTGTCGCCCGTGATGTCGCCCAACGCCTTCAACTGCGTCCATGTAGAAGGCGCCGGAGCATTCGACGGCAAACGAACCTTCATCCGCTGCCCCACATCGAACGAGCCGTAGCCGTCGCCCGGGTACAGCCAGAAGCCGCCGTCCGGAGTCCGCGCGAACAGGTCCGTCGTGCCGTCCCCCGGGTACGTGTCCTGGTAATGCGCGATCAGCGCCGCCTTGTTGCCCAGCGTCGACGCCGCGTCGTACCAGTGGCCCGGCGGGTTCAGGGTCACCGTGCCGTCGGCGGCCTTCGCGTACGACGAGATCAGCGAGCCGTACAGCTCGCCGTCCGGCTTCTGGCCCGCGTAGGTCCGCAGGGCGCCCGCCGCGTCGATGACCATCAGGTCGGGGGTGCCGTCGCCGCCCGTGTCGCCGGGGGTGTCGGCGTTCTCCTTCGGGGGGACGTACGTCGTGTAGTCCGTGCGCACGCTCGGGTTGCCCAGGCTGTCGTAGGCGTACACCTGGAGGGTGTTCGGGCCGGCGTTCAGCGGTTGCAGGTCCGGGACCGTGGCGAGCCCGTTCGCGTCGGCGTTGACCGACTTCGGGCTGACCCCGCCCCACGCGTACTGGAATCGCACAGCGCCCGGTGACTCGAACGTGATCGGGCCGGTCGTGCCGAAGTTGACCTTCGCCCAGGTGGTGCCGCTCGAAGTCGCCTCCAGGAACACGTCACTCGTGACCTCGGGCTGCGACGGACCGCTCGGGTCCACCGTGATACGGCAGGGCTCCGTGCCCGGCGGGTAGTTGGTGGACGTCGCGCCCGCCAGGTCCTCGCCCAGGGCGTCCCAGGAGAACGTCGTGTTGGTGGTGATGTCCTTCAGGCGGGCGTCGGTGACCGGGATGGTCAGCGACGAGGTGCCGCCTGACGCGCCGATGGTGACGTAGGTGCCCGCCGGGACCGTGCCGCCGGTCTTCCAGAAGCGGAAGCGGACCTTGCTCATGTTGTTGTCGGGGTCCTTGGCGGTCACCGACAGCGTGATGTTGGTCTTGCCGACGGTTATGCCCGCGCCCGGTCCGGGTGTGCAGGCGCCACCGGGCTTCGAGGTGCCCTTGGTGGGCTCGGACGGCGGGCGGTTGTAGACGGCCTCGATGGTCGCCGAGGTCGCCCTGAACTTGCGCCAGGTCTGGGTGTCCGACTCGCTGGTGGCCCGCATGCCGAGGGTGACGGTCGAGTGGCCCTTGTCCGTGGCGTACTGGGCGGCGTCCTTCACGTTGAAGGCCTCGTAGTCGTCCGGGCAGGACGACGCCGACCAGCCGTGGGCGAAGGACCTGCGCTGGAGTTCGTCGGACCAGCTCGGCTGCGCGTTCCAGGTCGTGCCCGACGAGATCGAGCCGGTGCGCCAGATCTGGAACTCGCGGTTGGTGCACGACCACGAGTGGTTGTTGAGCACCTTGAAGGTGGCGCTGGTGATCTCCGCGCCCTTGATGCTGCTGGACCAGTCCATGCGCCAGAAGGAGCGGGCGGTGCCGCCGGTGTCGTCCTCGTGGCCGACGCGGGCGTCGGAGGTGCCGGAGGAGAAGTTGGTGCCGTTGAAGAAGCTGGTGCTCGGGTACGGCTTGTAGGCCACCGTCCACGCGTCCCAGCCGGGGTTCAGGGGCGGGTCGACGTACAGGGGGTACGTGACGCCCTTGCGGTCGGCCAGTCCTGTGGCGGCGAAGCCGAGCTTCAGACCGGCGGCACCCGTGTTCTCGCCGTCCAGGGTGATCGGCAGCGGTGCCGAGTTGGCGCCGGGCTCGATACCGGTCAGGCCCGACAGCTTCAGCACATCGGCCGGGGTGGCTACCGACGTTCGGTTCGCGGTGCCCGGGGGCAGTTCGGGGTCACGGCCGCTGGAGTCCCACGCGAACGGCGTGGGGATCGAGCCGACCTCCTTGCCCGTCTTGTCCAGGACTCGGACCCGGGTCGCCTTGCGGTCCTGCTGGAACACGGCGGTGTCGGAGCTCAGCCCGTACGTGACGGTCTTCAGCGCCTCCTGCCGTGCGGCCTCGGGGGTCTTGACGATGAGGACCTGTGCCATGCCGCCCTCTTCGCGGGCCACCAGCAGCAGGTCCACGCCGGGCAGCACCTCGGAGTAGAGGGCGCGCGGTCCGTCCAGCACCGGCTCGGGCAGGGCGCCCGGCCAGGTGTACGCGACGGTGTGCTCGCCCAGCTCCACCTCGGCGAGGATCGTCTCGCCGGGTGTCCGCCCCAGCATTCCGTCCCGGGCGAACGAGCGGTCGGCGCGCGCCTTTCGGGCGGTGCCGCTCGCGAAGCGGACCGGGACGACGGGGTTCGCGGGGGCGACGCCGAGTCCGCGTGGGGCCTCGGCGCTCCGCTTGAGCTTGTTGTCGACGGGGGCCCACTTGCCCTCGGCGTTCTTCGCCCGGGTCGGCGCTGCCGTGATCCGGGTCTTGAACTGTCCGTCGGGCAGTGCCCAGGTCAGCGCGGTGGCCGTGGTCGCCGTGTCGACGAGCACCTGCTTGCCGGTGCGCCTGGCCTGGGCCATCGCGGTGACCTCGTCACGCGGGCCGGTCGAGGCGCGGGTGACGTCGGTGGTGGTGCCTCCGGCACCGGTCGGCGGGGTGCCGTCGTCCGGCTGCCACCACGGCAGCAGGGCAGCGGTCAGGGCGGCCAGCACTAGGCCGAGGGTCAGGGACAGCCGTGTGCGTGTGCGCACGAAGGGGCTGAGAAATCGGGGCGGCGCGGTCACGGCGGTCTACTCCCGTGGGAACCAAGCGGATTGAGGACAGCACAAGCAGCCCCGTTCGGCAGGCCGCGGGGCAGGAGGCGGGCACACGATCACACACTCGCCATAGCACGTCCACATTTTAATTAGTTAAGGATTTGTTATGAAAATACTAAGCCGATGTGGCGGTGTGGCAGTTGTGCCCGGTTCAGGGCTCTTTGGGTGCCGCATTGATGCCGATCAGGCGATTCACCCGCTCCACCCCATGAGTCACCGACAGGACGGTCTGATGCGTTTCACCCCGTGACCCAGATCACCCAACAAGGCTTTTCGGCCCATTGGCCGATCTTGAATTGTGCGGCGGACATGACACAGAGTGCGCACGCACGCGTCTGAGCCGGACGTGTGTTTTTGGTGAATTACCAGGTGGGGGTCGACGCGGATGCGTGCTTCAGGTCGCCTGTCATGGCTGGGGCCGATACGCCCAGTCCTGACAGACTCACAGAGACGGCGTCGGCGGCGAAACCGCACGGCGACCGTTCTTCTGTTGTCCTCGGTTCTTACGGTGACCAGCCTGGGCGGCGAGGCACTCGCCGTCCCCGGCCCCGACATGAGCCGTGAGAAGTCGATCGCCGAGGTCGACCTCCCGGACCTGCCGGAGGCCACCGAGGTCGACGGCGACGAGGCCGCGGACAAGACCCTCACCCTGGCTCCGCAGAACCCGGTCGTCCCGTACACCCCCGACGCCATCGCGCCGTGGACCTCCGGCACCGGCAGCGCGACCCTCTCCGCGGCCGACGCGCCCGGCACCACCAAGCCGGTCAGCAACAACCTGCCGGTCGCCATCGGCGTTCCGGCGGGCGGCGACCCCGCCGACCTGGCCGGCAACTGGACCGTGGGCGTGGCCCCGCAGACGACCTCGCAGGACGCGGGCGTCTCCGGCATCGTCATGAAGCTCACCCCGCCGGCCACCGTCGACCCGGCCGCCGAAGTGGCGATCAGCATCGACACCACGGGCTTCGCCGACCTCTACGGACCGCAGGCCGCCGACCGCTTCGGTCTGATGCTGCTGCCCGACTGCGTCTACTCCTCGCCCAACGAGGGCGACTGCGCCGACGCCGGCGGTGTGACCACGATGTCCCTCCCCCAGGGGGACAAGGACGTCAGGAACGGCAAGGAGAACTTCCAGCGGCTGCGCAGCACGGTGCGGACCGTGGCGGCCAAGGACGCGCCCACCAACACCACGACGGCCAGGAACGCCAAGACCCGCAAGATCCTCGGCGGCAACATCCCGGTCGCCGGCCTCGTCGGCGAGGGCTTCGTCTCCTCGAAGACGACGAAGGCGTCGCAGGCCTCCTTCCAGGACGGCGTCCAGCCCGCGGTCTCCGCGAACGGCGGCGGCACCGTCGGCGGTCTCGACACCGGCTCGTCGGTGTCCGGCGACTTCACGGCCTCGCCGCTGCTGTCCTCCGGCTCGTGGTCGTCCGGCTCGTCCTCGGGTGCCTTCACGTACTCGTACCAGGCGCAGGTCCCGGAGACCGCCGGCGGTCTGATGCCGAAGGTCAACCTGGCGTACTCCTCGCAGTCCGTGGACGGCCGTACGTCCTCGTCGAACAACCAGGCCTCGTGGATCGGTGACGGCTGGGACTACAACGCGGGTTCCATCACCCGTACGTACGCCAACTGCCGTCAGGACTCCAAGAAGGCGGGCTCGAACAACTCCACGCACCGCACCGCGGACCTCTGCTGGGGCTCGGAGAACGCCACCCTCTCCCTCGGCGGCATGACCACCGAGCTGGTGTGGGACGAGACCAAGAGCAAGTGGTTCACGGCCAACGGCGACGGCTCCACCGTCGAGCTGGTCAAGGGCGAGGCCACCGGCAACGGCGCCCGGGACGGCGAGTACTGGGTCGTCACCACCAAGGACGGCATCAAGTACCACTTCGGCAAGAACAAGCTCCCGGGCTGGTCCGACCGCGGCACCGCCGCCGACGACCCGACCACCAACTCGGTGCTGACGGTCCCGGTCTACGGCAACCACTCCGACGAGGACTGCTACAAGGGCCCGACGACCACCGACTGGACCAACTCCTACTGCACACAGGGCTGGCGCTGGGGTCTCGACTACGTCGAGGACGTCCACGGCAACGCGATGTCGCTGTGGTGGAAGAAGGACCAGAACTACTACGCCCGGAACTTCAACTTCAAGGATCCGGTCGTCTACGACCGCGACGGCTGGCTCGACCACATCGACTACGGCCAGCGCAGCAACACCCTCTACACGGAGACCGCCCCGGCCCGGGTCGGCTTCTCGGTGGAGGAGCGCTGCTACACCGTCGACGACGTCACCTGCTCCGAGGCCAACTTCACGTCGAAGGACCCGCGCAACTACCGGCCCTGGTTCGACACCCCGGCCGACCTGCGCTGCGCGTCCGGCAAGAAGTGCTGGAACGCGGGCCCGACCTTCTGGACCCGTAAGCGCCTCGACAAGATCACGACCTCGGCCCAGCGTCGTACCGACACGGCCGCCCGCCAGGTCGTCGACGAGTACCAGCTGAAGCAGAGCTTCGCCAAGCTGAAGACGGGCCCGAACACCGCCCTGTGGCTGGAGTCCGTGCAGCGCACCGGCTACGGCCGCAACGGCACCACCGACGCGAAGGTCACCCTCAACTCGGTGCGGTTCGAGTCCAACGCGGAGGACATGCCCAACCGCGTCAAGGCGGTCAACGCGCACCGTCCCGGCTTCTCCCGGCTCCGTATCACCCGTGTGATCAACGAGTACGGCGGCGAGACCATCGTCCGCTACAAGCCGATCGAGGGCGACTGCCTCACCGGCGACCTGCCGCTGCTCGACCAGCAGTCCGGCGAGACCCGCGCCCAGGCCATGGCCCGGTTGCAGGGCCAGCTGAAGGGCAACAACCGCCTCTGCTACCCGTCCTTCTGGAACCCCGACCCCGAGGTCGAGGACATCGACTGGTTCCACAAGTACGTCGTGGACACCGTCGAGGAACTCCCGAACATCGACGGCAACTTCACCACCAGGACCGAGTACAAGTACAAGAACCCGGCCTGGAAGCTCGCCGAGGCCGAGTTCACCAAGAAGTCCCAGCGCACCTACTCGCAGTTCGCGGGCGTCGAGCAGACCACGGTCCTGACGGGGCCGATCAACGACGAGGGCACCGCGGACACCGCCGGCCAGCGCTCCAAGGCCGTCACCCGCTACTTCCGCGGCCTCGGCGACACCGTGTCCGTGAAGGACATCACGGGCGCCGAGATAGCCAAGGACGAGGAGCCGTTCGCCGGCCGGATAGCGGAGGAGCTGAGCTACACCGACTCCACGAAGGCCGACTCCGACTGGCTGACCCGCTCGATCACCAAGCCCGCGGCCACCGAACTGGCCAAGCGCGACCGTGAGGACGGCCTGACCCCGCTGCGGGCCTGGCGGGTCACGGAGCCCGAGGAGATCGCGTACACCAAGTCGTCCGGCACCAACTCGGACGACACGCGCACGGTGCGCTCGGTGAAGACGACGACGTCGTACGACGGGACGTACGGGCTGCCGACGCAGGTGGAGTCGTCGGGCGACACCGGGAAGTCCGGTGACGAGTCCTGCACCAAGTCCGAGTACGTGCACCAGACCGGCAGGAACCTGATCGGTCTGAGCAAGCAGGTCCTTGTCTCGCCGACCACCTGCGCGGCCGCGAACTGGAGCGACCTCACGACGCTGAGCGGGGCCACCCGCACCGCGTACGACGGTGGGTCCTACGGTGCGACGCTCGCCGCGGACACCCGTGGTCTGGCGACGGAGACCTGGTCTCTCAACGGCACCGGCACCGGCTTCCAGACCAACGGGACGAGGGGCTTCGACGCGGTCGGCCGTGTCATCCGGCAGACCGACCCTGAGCAGCTGAACCAGCAGCTGTCGAAGTCCTCCACGATCACCTACGCCTCCGAGGGACCGGCCACGGGGCAGGTCTTCAAGGTCACCACGACCAACCTGCTCGGCCACAGCCAGATCCAGGAGCTGGAGCCGGGCCGCTCGACCACGCTCAGGACCACGGACGCCAACGGGCATGTGAGCGAGGCGAAGTACGACCCGCTGGGCCGGCTCTCCGAGGCCTGGGCCGCGGGTCGTACCCCCGGCAGCGGCGTACCGGACTTCCGCGCGGTCTACACGATCCCGCCGGAGGAGACCGACCCGGACGACCCGAACATCAAGATCCGCAAGCCTCCGTACGTCACCACCTACACGCGGGGCTACGAGAACCGGATCGAGACCTCCGTCACCCTCTACGACGGCCTCGGCCGCGAGCGGCAGACACAGGAGGAGGCCGACAACGACTCCGGCTGGCTGGTCACCGACACGCTGTACAACACGTCCGGTGAGGTCTACCAGACGAACAACGCCTACCTGACCCAGGAGGCCGAGCCGGGCGAGCTGTTCACCCCGGTCACCGACACGGCCGTCCCCAACATCACGCGCTACACCTACGACGGTCTCGGCCGTGTGACGCAGGAGACGCCTTACCTCAAGTGGGTCGATCCGGTCACCAAGGAGTCGTTCTCCAAGGCGTACGAGGACCGGGCCGTCAAGTACGAGTACGGCGCGGACTGGTCGAAGGTCGTCCAGCCCGTGGGCGACTCGTCCTACCGCGTCTACACCGACGCGACGGGCCGGACCGTACGCACCGACACCTTCAACCCGGCGGCTCCCAACGGGTTCACGTCGACGCGCTACGAGTACAACGCGCACGGCCAGGTCGCGAAGGCCACGCCCTCGGCGGACCCGACGCACCCGTGGTCGTGGACGTACGACCACAACGGCCGGATGGAGACGTCCACCGACCCCGACGCGGGCACGACCAGCGTGGAGTACGACGCCCGCGGCCGCGTCCTCACGACGGCCAACGCCCGTGGCGTCAAGGTCTGGAACAGCTACGACGAACTGTCGCGCCCGAAGCAGCAGCGCCTGTCCGGCTCGACCGGCACCGTGCTCGCCGACTTCACGTACGACACCGCCCCGGGCGGCAAGGGCATGCCCGCCGGCGCCACCCGCTACACGGACACGCTGGCGTACACGCAGTCGATCGGCGGCTACACGAAGGACTACCAGCCGACCTCGACCACGGTGTCGCTGCCGCAGTCGATCGTCGACACGTGGGGCTTCGCCAAGGACTACAAGTACGAGTACGCGTACTCCGACACCGGCATGCTGGAGGAGCAGACCCTGCCGGCGGTGGGCAGGTTCGCCGCGGAGAAGCTCGTCGTCCGCTACAACAAGGACGGCAGGGCGCTCTCCGTCTCCGGCAAGGACTGGTACGGGGCGGAGACGGCCTACGACGCGTACGGCCAGGTCCTCCGCTCGACCCTGGGCGCCCAGCCGTACCGCGTCTGGACCCAGGCGTCGTACGACGAGGGCACCGGCGAGCTCAAGGAGCAGTCGGTCTACCGCGAGAAGTCCGGCACCGGCACGGACACCTCCGTCGTCGGCGGCAACCTGGTCTCCAACCGGGCGTACACCTACGACCCGGCGGGCAACGTCACCTCGGTCGCGGAGAAGTCCGTCGGGATCGAGGAGCGGCAGTGCTTCGTCTACGACCCGATGGGCCAGCTGAAGTCGGCCTGGACCTCCGACGACCAGGCGAACTGCACCACCCCGAAGGACGCCGACGGCACGCTCAACGTCGCCGCGGGCAAGGACAACTCGGGCTACTGGCAGGAGTACGAGTACGACCTGCTCGGCAACCGCACCAAGCTGACCGAGAAGGACCTCACCGGCGCCACCGCCAAGGACGCCACCAGCAGCTACGCGTACGGCAAGGCCGACGGCACCCAGCCGCACACGCTCACCAAGGTGACGAAGACCTACACCACCCCCGCGGGTGCGCAGGTCAAGGCCGAGGCCACGCGTCTGTACGAGCTGACCGGCGAGACCAAGTCGGTCACGTCGATCCAGAACGGGGACAAGCAGGACCTGACCTGGACGCCGGACGGCAAGGTCGACCGGATCACCGGTGCGGGCACCGGCGGCAAGACCCCGTACGTGGGCCTGGCCGACAAGTGCCTCGACCTGAAGTCGGGGACGACCACCGCCGGTCAGCCGATGCAGCTCTACCCCTGCAACGGCACGGTGGCGCAGAACCTCAGGTTCACGCCGACGCCGGCTCCGGTCGGCGGGACACAGACCGACCCCGACCGGGGCACGCTGTCGCTCTACGACACCTGGTGCCTCCAGCCCGCCGCGAACGCGGCCGGGTCGGCGGTCCAGATCCAGAAGTGCGGTACCACCGCCGCGCAGGTGACCGCGCAGGAGCTGCAGCGCAACACGGCCGGGCAGCTCATCCACAAGGCCTCGGGTCTGTGCCTGGCCGTCCAGGGTGCGAACTCGGCCAACTCCACACCGATCGTCCTGGCGACCTGTGACAGCGCGTCGTCCGCGCAGATCTGGCAGCCGCAGAACGAGACCCGTCACATCTACGGCGCCGACAGCAACCGTCTGCTCACCATCAAGGGCAGGCAGGCCACGCTGCACCTGGACGAGGCCGAGGTCACCGTCCAGCGCGGCGGTGTCCTGGTCAACACCCAGCGCACCTACTCCGCCCCCGGCGGCGCGGTCATGCGCTACGCCTACGGCACCGGTTCGGAGACCCTGGTCGCCCAGACGTCGGACCACCAGGGCAGTGCGTACGCGGAGGTCGCCCTCAACGGCGGCATGTCGGTGCGCATCCGCAAGCAGGACCCCTTCGGCAACGAGCGCGGCACCGCCGGTGTCAACTTGCAGAACCACAAGGGATTCCTGGGGAAGACCAGGGACGACGCCTCCGGCTTCCAGCCGCTCGGCGCACGTATGTACGACCCGGTGGTCGGACGCTTCCTGTCCGTCGACCCGGTGCTCGACCCGAACGACCCGCTGCAGTCCAACGGGTACTCCTACGCGCAGAACAACCCGGTCACGTACTCCGACCCGAGCGGTCTGTCGATCAGCCTGACCGCCTCGGAGAAGAGCGCGGCCCTCGCGGGCGCGGGTCTGTCACCGTCGCAGGTCGCGCAGGCACAGGCCATGATGGGCAAGTCGCTGTCCTCGGTGATCCTCGCGATCGCCTGGGACACGCTGAAGGACTTCATCGGCATCAACGACGCCATGGCCTGCTTCGGCGGTGACATGTGGTCGTGCGGCAGCCTGATCATCGGTGCGATCCCCTGGACCAGGCTGGGCAAGATCCCGTCGGTGCTGAAGGCGGTCAACCGCACCATCGACGCCATCCAGGCCTTCAAGGCCGCCAAGAGGGCCGCGGAGGCAGTCCTGAAGGCGGCCAAGGCCGCCGAGGCCGCCGCGCTGCGGGCCAAGAAGGCGGCCATCGAGAAGGCGAAGAGAGAGGCCGCGCAGAGAGCCAAGAAGAAGGCGGCCGAGGCGGCCAAGAGAAAGGCCGACGAGGCTGCCGCCGCGAAACGGAAGACGGGTAACCCTGCGCAGAAGCAGGCGCAGGCCAAGGCGGCTCCGAAGGCTTCCTCCCACCCCGCTGGAAGCGGCAAGGGCTCCGGCGGCGGCGGTGGCGGCAAGGCCGGCGGTTCCTCCCGGAGCAACGGCGGCACCAGCGGCGGCGGAGGCTCGGGCAAGGCGGCCGACTCGCCCGGCTGCAACAGCTTCGTGCCCGGCACGAAGGTGCTGATGGCCGACGGTTCCACCAAGGCCATCGAGAAGGTCAGGACCGGCGACAAGGTCGTCGCGACGGACCCGAGGACCGGGGAGACCCGCGTCGAGACGGTCACCGCCGAGATCAAGGGCCAGGGCCTCAAGCACCTGGTCGAGGTCACCGTCGACACCGACGGCGGGGCCGGTTCGAGGACGGACCGGATCACGGCGACCGCCGAACACCCGTTCTGGGTCCCCGAGCTGGGCCGGTGGCTCGACGCCACCGACCTCAGGCCCGGTCAGTGGCTCAGGACCAGCGCCGGTACGCATGTCCAGATCACCGGAGTTCAGCGCTGGACGTCGCTGGACTCCACGGTCCACAACCTGACCGTCGGCGACCTGCACACGTACTACGCGCTGGCGGGTGCGGCACCTGTCCTGGTCCACAACGACAGCTGCCCGACCGGCACCGGCAACTCGCCGACCTACGTGGGCACACCCAAGGACCCCGGGGTTCCGGAGCTCGTCGACGCGATCGAGGCCCGTTACCCTGGCCACGTCAAGGCGGTCGAGATCAAGATCGTCGGCGCGGACGGGAAGGACATCACCGACTTCGACATCGTGACCCGCAACGCGGTGATCCAGGTGAAGACCGGCACCGGCAAGGGCTCCGCAGGCGACCACGAGCGATACGAGTCGGCGACCGACTACCCGGTCATCAGTTTCATCTGGCCGAGCAAGAAGTTGAGGGGTTCGGTCGTCCAGAGTCAGGAACGGGCGGGCCATATGGTCACGACCGATCTCGAGGAGCTCCTGGCGGTGATCGCCCCATGACCGTGAGAACGGGGAGGTAGCCATGTCCTGGCCTTCCGTGGTCCTGCTGGCGAGCGCACGCGAGTGCGCCGCCATCGAGGCCGAGGTGCGGTCGCTCGGAGTCGAGAAGGACCCGCTCAGTGACGGAGACTTCCTGCACTGGAACGGGAACTCCTACGCTCTGGACTTCTCGGGCGGCGTCCTCACGGACTTCGAGCCGGACGAGATCGAGGACGCGCGGGAGAGGATCGGGGAGGAACCCCGTGCGATCTACGTGTCCTGTCAGTCCATGGACGCGGCGCGCGTGTTCCTGTCCTCCGTCCTCCGGGGCTTCTCGGGCCTGATCGACACGAACCACGGCGACGTCGTCGAGTTCGCCGAGTTCGTCGATCTGGTCGAGAAGCATCCGCAGTGGGACTGGCGCCGAACGGAGATCGCCGAGCTGCTCGGGCGGCCGTGAGGCTCCCGTGAGGCTTCCGTGAAACGAGGAAGGCCCCGCCCGAATGGAGACATTCGGGCGGGGCCTTCCGGCGTGAGATGAGAGGGCAGACGAGTCGGGCTGTACGCCGGGTTCTGTGCCGAGGGTCCTCGCGGACGTCTCGGCGACGGCCATCCATCTAGGGCCGGCGTTGCCGCCGGCCTCGTGCGGTCTACCCGCGGACTCGGGCGGGCAGCCCTCGAACGTCCGCGCAGGAACGCCGTCCAAATCCTTGGGGACGTTCCCTTTTGACCTTGCTCCGGGTGGGGTTTACCTAGCTGCCCAGGTCGCCCTGGGCACTGGTGGTCTCTTACACCACCGTTTCACCCTTACCCGGCACCTGAGTGCCGGGCGGTCTGTTTTCTGTGGCACTGTCCCGCGGGTCACCCCGGGTGGCCGTTAGCCATCACCCTGCCCTGTGGAGCCCGGACGTTCCTCGGGGAGCGCCCCCGAAGGGGAGTCCACGCGGCCGTCCGCCCGGCTCGTCTGCCGTGTCGACCATGCTACCGGGCGTCCGCCCTGACACGGTCCAGTGGCCGTCGCCAGGACCGAGCCCGCCAGGATCAGGGCGAAGGCGGCGAGGATGCCGGCCGTGAGGGGCTCGTCCAGGAACAGGGCGCCCGCCGCCACCGCGACCGCCGGGTTGACGTACGTGAACACCGTGGCCCGCGTCGGGCCGACCTCCTTGATCAGCTCCAGGAACGCCACGAAGGCGAGGGCCGTGCAGACCACGCCGAGGACGGCCAAGGCTGCCAGGACGTCGGGGGACGGAAGTGTCGGCGGGCGGGTCACCACCGCCGCCGGGGCGTACACCAGGGCCGCCAGCGCCAGGCAGGGGGCCGTCAGGTGGAGGGACGGGACGTCCTTCAGGTGGCGGGCCGCTATGAGCGGAGCCGTGGCGTAGCCGATCACCGTCAGGAGGACCTCCGCCAGTGAGCGGGCGTCGCCGCCCGTCAGGTGCGGGACCGTCAGGACCGCCACGCCCGCCAGGCCCAGGGTCAGGCCCGTGAGTCGCCGGGTGCCGAGTCTCTCCGTACTGCCGAAGAAGCGGGCCAGGGCGACGCCCACTATCGGTACGCCCGCGATCAGCAGGCCCGCCGTCGAGCTGGACAGGTGGCGTTCCGCGTCCGTCAGGGTCCACCACGGGCCGATGATCTCGATGACCGCGAAGGCCAGCATCGGGCGCCAGTGCGTGCGGATCGTGCGCGGCAGGCCGCCCTGGCGGATCGCGAAGGGGAGGAGAAGGGCCGCGCCCAGCGTGCAGCGTACGAACACCACCGTGGACGGCGACAGGTCCGCCTCCACCGCCACCTTGATCAGCAGATACGGGATGCCCCAGACCACTCCCATCAGGGAGAACAACAACCAGCCGCGTGCAGTCATGCGGGCAAGTGTCGGCTGCCTCCCCGGTCGCCGTCTTGAACGCTGTTGCGGTACGCCGCCGGGGTCACGCCCATGACCCGCCGGAACCAGCGGGTCAGGTGCGCCTGGTCCGCGAAGCCGACCAGCGATGCGACTTCCGCCGGTCGCAGTCCGGCCTCCAGCAAACCCCTGGCCCGGGTCACGCGGTACTGCGCCAGCCAGGCGTACGGGGGTATCCCGACCGTCGTACGGAAGGCTCGGAGGAGCTGGTAGCGGGAGAGGCCCAGGTCGGTGGCGAGGCCGGCGAGGGAGGGCGGGGTGGTCAGCTCGTCGGCCAGGCGGGTTCGTACGGCATGGGCTATCCGGTCCGCGCCGGGGATCCGGTCGTCCACCGGGCGGGCCGTGGAGTGGCGGCGGGCCAGTTCCGCCAGGAGCCAGGACAGCCGGGACTCGGCCTCCAACGGGTCGGGGCAGGCGCTGAGTTCGATGTGCGCGAGGTGGAAGGCGGCGGCCAGTTCGGGGTCGTCGACGAGCGGCTCGCGGAAGTGCGGGAACCGGCCGTCGAGGGTGCCGTCGGTGAGGAGGGCCGGGTCGGCGTACAGGGCCCGGTAGGAGTACCCGGCGGAGGTGGCGGGGCCTCCGGTGTGGATCTCTCCGGGCTCCAGTACGACCAGGGAGCCGGGGTCGGTGCAGATGCGGCCGCCCCGGTAGTCGATGACCTCGACGCCGCTGGAGCTGACGCCGACCGTGAACTCGTCGTGAGCGTGCGGGGCATAGACGTGGCGGTCGAAACAGGCGGTGAGCAGGTCGAGGGCGGGGCCGCAGCGGCCCAGTCTCGTTCTGGTCCAGAGTGCCTGTTCTCGTGTGCCCCCGGTTGCCTTCACGCGTCAACGGTACTTCGCGGACCGTGGCTCACGGAGTGCCGATGTTCGCGCTTGACCCTGCCGCAACGTCAGCGTTTCTACTGGTGCCATGCGGATCGGAGAGCTTGCCACCGCCGTCGGCGTCACGACGCGGACCGTGCGGCACTATCACCACCTGGGGCTGTTGCCCGAGCCCGAGCGGCTTGGCAACGGGTATCGGGACTACACCTTGCGGCACGCCGTCGTGCTCGCCCGGATCAGACGGCTGACCGAGCTGGGCCTCGGGCTCGCCGAGGTGCGGGACGTACTCGCGGACGAGGCCGGGCGGGATCTCGTCGAGGTGCTCAGTGAGCTGGACGAGGATCTTGCCCGGCAGGAGGTCGCCATTCGTGAGCGGCGGGTGCGGTTGCGTGCGCTGCTGGACGCGGAGGCGCTGCCCGCCGAAGGGCCCGTCTCGCCCGAACTGGCCGCCGTGTTCGCCGAGTTGGCGCCCCTCTCCGACTCGCCCATGGCCGCCAAGGACCGCGAGATGCTCGCGCTCATCGAGACCACGGCGGCACCGGCGGACCGGGAGCGCCTGATGGCCGCGCTGGGCAGTGCCTTCGCGACGCCCGAGGGTGCTGCTCGGGCGCACGAGGTGTACGTGCTGCTCGACGCCCTCGTCGACGCCCCGGCCGACGATCCGCGCGTGGCGGAGGCCGCCCGCGCCCTCGCCGACTGTCTTCCCCGCGAACTGCTCCCGGAGGCCGACATCGATCACGACGACAGTTTCCTGCGCGCCCTCTACGCCGACTTCGCGCCCGCGCAGGCCGCCGCCGTGCGCGGTGCGCTGCGGATCGTCACCGGGCAGCGATCCGGGCGGCAGTCATGAGGTTCGCGGGCGCCCTGGTACGGCATGAGGGCCGCCTCCTCATGAGCCTGGTCCTGTGGCTGACACGGCGCCGACACGGGACCGGGGACGGCGGACAGGCCTTCGGGTACGCCCGTGGGCAGGGGGCGACCATGTTCGCGTTCGCCTTCGTCTGTGTCGTCGAGACGGTCGCGATGTTCGTGCTGCTGCGCGACTGGCCGATCCTGCACTGGATCGTGTTCGTCCTGGACGTCTACACGGTCGAGTTCGTCATCGGGCTGCACGCGGCCTCCGTCGTCCGCCCGCACGTCCTCGACCTCAACTCGCGCTCCCTGCACGTCCGTTACGCCGCCCACGTCGATCTGCGCATCCCGCTGGAGAAGATCTCGACCGTACGTCGTGAACTGCGGACCACGCATCAACGGACCGAGGGCGAACTCTCCCTAGCCATCGGCTCCCAGACCACCATCACCCTCGAACTCATCGAGCCGGTAGCCCACTTCACCTTCTTCGGCCGCCGACGGGACGTCCGCCTCGTCCGCTTCCACGCCGACGACGCCGACACCCTCGTACGCTCGCTACGGGCCGTCATGCCGGAGCGAACCGCACCCCCGCCGCACCAAGGTCTGCCCTCGTGAGCCGTACCCGCAGCCGTTCGCCGAGGGGCAGCGGGGTGCCGTCGGCGTCCTCGATGCGCGCGACCACCGCCGGGGACTCCAACTGCACTGTCCCGACAGTCGGTTTGCGTTCCTCCACGTCCACCACGCACCCCTCGAAGACCTCCCCCACCCGGTCCTTGAGCAGCGCCGCCTCGACGATGTCCAGGCATCCGCGTTCCACCGCGCCCGCCCGTCTCCCGCCCTCGGCCATCTCCTTGGGGAGCGCGTCCAGGGCCGCCAACACCCAGTCGGGCGGTGGCTGTTCGGCGACAGCGGCTAGGCAGAGCTCCGCGGCGTAACGGTCGGCGAGGCGGCGCAGCGGGGCCGTGCAGTGGGCGTAGGGGGCGGCCACCGCGGAGTGGGTCGTGATCGGCGGGAGGTCGCCGTCGCGGAAGACCGTGTAGCCGGCGCCTCGTAGCAGCGTCGTGCACTCCTGGAGGAAGGCCGCGTGGTGCGGGCGGCGTGGGTCCAAGGAGCGGATCAGGGCCGCGTACGAGACATGGTGCGGCCAGTCGATGCGCAGGGCCTGCGCGGTACGGCGCAGCCGGCCGACCTCCCCCAGTCTCGGCTTCGCTCGACCGGGGGGACCCCCATCGTCCGGAGCCGCGGGAAGGGTGCGGAGCACTCCCGTGCCGTACGCCAGCATCAGCTCGGCCGCCGCCATCCCCGTCAGGAGGGAGATCTGGGCGTTCCAGCCCTCGGCGGGCAGCGGTGCGCGGTAGGTGAGTGTGTACGCGTGGTCCCGCTCCACCTCCACGATCTCCTGCTCCGGCACATTGAGGGAGATGCCTCCGCGTTCGACCTCCAGGCGTTCCCTGGCCTCGCCGATGTCCTTCAGCAGGGCCAGTGGCTCCTCCGCCGTACCGGAATCCAGCTGTCGCTGCACGCCCTCGTAGTCGAGTTTGGCGCGGCTGCGGACCAGGGCCCGGTGGACGTCCACTGCGACGGTACGGCCGTCCGCGTCGAGGTCGATCGTCCAGAGCGCTGCCGGACGGGTCCGGCCCGGGAGGAGGCTGGCCGCGTCCTCGCTGAGCGTCGGCGGGTGCAGCGGGGTCTTCCCGTCCGGGAAGTAGAGGGTCGTGACGCGGCGGTGCGTCTCGGTGTCCAGGGGGCCGTGCGGTACGACGAAGGCGGCGACGTCCGCTATCGCGTACCGGACGCGGAAGCCGCCGCCGGGGCGACGGGCGAGGTGCATCGCCTGGTCGAGGTCGGTGGAGGTGGGCGGGTCGATGGTGAGGAACGGGATGTCCGTGGCGTCCGTCGCGGGGAGGACGGGGGCTTTGGCGCCTCGCTCCGCGTCGGCCTGTGCGGCGGGCGGGAAGCTCTCGGGGACGCCGAGTTCGGTGCGCAGGGCGGTGAGGGCGGCCCGGAGGGGGGCTTCGGGGGCGCCGGTCACGCGGATGTGGCGGCGGGGCATGAAACGAGCGTAGGCACAATCCGGCCCACCCGCCTCGCCACGTAATCTGACGCGAGTCGAGCCCGCGTACCCGTTTGGAGAACTCACCGTGCTTGTCCTGCTGCCTCCCTCCGAAGGCAAGGCCTCTTCCGGGCGCGGCGCCCCGCTCAAGCCGGAGTCGCTGTCCCTGCCCGGCCTCGCCGACGCCCGCGAGGCCGTCCTCGGCGAACTCGTCGAGCTGTGCGTCGGTGACGAGGACAAGGCGCGCGAGGTGCTCGGGCTCAGTGAGGGACTGCGGGGCGAGGTCGCCAAGAACGTGGAGCTGCGGACCGCCGGGGCGCGGCCCGCCGGGGAGATCTACACCGGCGTGCTGTACGACGCCCTCGACCTCGCCTCGCTCGACGCCGCCGCGAAGAAGCGGGCGGCGCGGTCGCTGCTGGTCTTCTCGGGGTTGTGGGGTGCTGTTCGGGTCACCGACCGTATCCCCTCGTACAGGTGCTCGATGGGGGTGAAGCTGCCCGGGCTCGGGGCGTTGGCCGCGCACTGGCGGGCGCCGATGGCCGCGGTGCTGCCGGAGGTGGCTGGGGGTGGGCTGGTTCTTGATCTGCGGTCCTCCGCGTATGGCTCCGCCTGGAAGCCGAAGGGGGAGGTTGCTGGGCGGACGGTGACTGTGCGGGTGTTGCACGCGCCGACTCGGAAGGTGGTCAGCCATTTCAACAAGGCGACCAAGGGGCGGATCGTGCGGAGTCTGGTGAGTTCGGGGGTGGTGCCCTCCGGGCCGGGGGAGCTGGTGGAGGCGTTGCGGGATCTGGGGTATGTGGTGGAGGTTGCGGTGCCCTCGCGGGCGGGGGTTGCGTGGGCGCTGGATGTGTTGGTGGACGAGGTTCACTGAGCGGTGGGTTGTGTGTTGACTGCTGCGCCGTTGTGGCTGGTCGCGCAGTTCCCCGCGCCCCTAGGCGGGCAACCGCACCCTATTGCAGCATGTGCAACGTTCTTTGCGCGTGCTGCAAACTGCGGGCAGGATGTTGCGCATGCCCGTCTCCTCCTCCCCCTCCGTTCTTGATCTTGCGCCCGTCATACCCGTGGTTGTCGTCGAAGATCTGGTCGATGCTGTGCCGCTCGCTCGGGCGCTTGTCGCCGGGGGGTTGCCTGCCATTGAGGTGACCCTGCGTACGCCCGTCGCGCTCGATGCCATTCGGGCCATCGCCGACGGGGTTCCGGACGCGGTGGTCGGTGTCGGTACCGTCATCTCGCCCGGGCAGGTGTCCGACGCGCTGGCCGCCGGGGCGCGTTTCCTGGTCAGCCCGGGGTGGACCGACGTACTGCTGGAGTCGATGCGGGCGTCCGGGGTGCCGTTCCTGCCGGGGGTGTCGACCACCTCGGAGGTTGTGGCGCTGTTGGAGCGGGGGGTGCGGGAGATGAAGTTCTTCCCGGCCGAGGCTGCGGGCGGGGCCGCCTATCTGAAGGCTCTCGCCGGGCCGCTTCCCCAGGCCCGGTTCTGTCCCACCGGAGGGGTCGGTCCCGCGAACGCCCCCGAGTATCTCGCGTTGCCCAACGTCGCCTGTGTGGGCGGGAGTTGGATGCTTCCCGCCGATGCCATCGCCTCGCGCGACTGGGACCGGGTCGAGGCGCTCGCCCGGCAGGCCGCAGGGCTGGGCTCAGCGCAGGTGTGACGTGTCGTTGAACAGTCGTACGCTCGCGTTGCCGTCCGCGTAGTACGCCACCGCCGAGAGGGAAGCGGCCGAGAGTTCCATGCGGAACAGGGACTCCGGCGGGGCGCCCAGGGCGAGGCGGACGAGGGTCTTGATGGGGGTCACGTGGGTGACCAGCAGGACCGTACGGCCCGCGTGGGCCGCGATCAGCTTGTCGCGGGTGATGGCCATCCGGCGCGCGGTCGCCGCGAAGCTCTCGCCGCCGCCCGTCGGTTCGGCCTTCGGGTCGGCCAGCCAGGCGTTCATGTCGTCCGGGTAGCGCTCGCGCACCTCGCCGAAGGTCAGCCCTTCCCACGCGCCGAAGTCCGTCTCGCGCAGGCCGTCGTCGATCGTCACGTCGAGGCCGAGGCGGGCGGCGACCGCGGCGGCGGTCTCACGGGTGCGGGTCAGGGGGGACGCGATGATCGCCTCGATCGTGCCTCGCCCGGCCAGGGACTCCGCCACGCGTTCGGCCTGGTCCCGGCCCACGTCCGAGAGGGACGGGTCCGTGCCGCCGCTGCCCGAGAAGCGTTTCTGGGGGGTGAGGGGGGTTTCGCCGTGGCGGAGGAGGACGAAGGTGGCGGGGGCGCCCATGTCTGCGGGGGCCCAGCCTGTGCGGGGGGTGGCTACGGTGCGGGCGGCGCTGGCGTCGGCCTCGGCTTTCGCGTCAGCGGTCGTCGTCACAGTTGCGGCCGGTGGGGGCTGGTCGCGCAGTTCCCCGCGCCCCTTAGGTGTCTGACCTGAGCCTGCGGACCATTGTTCGCCTCTCTTCCCCGCGTCCATCGCCTCGTTCGCCAAGCGGTCCGCGTGCTTGTTCTGCTCGCGCGGGATCCACTCGTACGTCACCTGCCCGGCCGTCGGGAACACCTGGGCCGCCTCCGCCGCCAGGGGCTTCATGTCCGGGTGCTTGATCTTCCAGCGGCCCGACATCTGCTCGACGACGAGCTTGGAGTCCATGCGGACGCGGATCCTGGCGGTCGGGTCCAGCTCGCGGGCCGCGCGCAGGCCGGCCACCAGGCCCCGGTACTCGGCGACGTTGTTGGTGGCGATGCCGATGTACTCGGCCGCCTCCGCCAGCGTCTCGCCCGTGGCCGCGTCGATGACGACGGAACCGTAGCCCGCGGGCCCCGGGTTGCCCCGGGAACCGCCGTCTGCCTCGACGATGAACTCCCGCACGCCACAAGCTCCTTGCCGACTTACAGAGGTGACTTACAGACCGGACTCTGACGTACGCACCAGGATGCGGCGGCAGTTCTCGCAGCGCAGGACCGCATCCGGAGCCGCCGCCTTCACCTCGTTGACCTCGGTGATGTTCAGCTCCAGGCGGCAGCCCTCGCAGCGGCGCTGGTAGAGACGGGCGGCGCCGACCCCGCCCTGCTGCGCGCGCAGCTTGTCGTACAGCTTGAGGAGGTCGTCGGGCACCGAACCCGCGATGACCTCGCGCTCCTTCTTCGCCGTGCCCACCTCGCCGTCGAGGGTCTCGAACGAGGCCTCGCGCCGGGCGGTCGCGTCGTCGATCTTGCCCTGGACGGCGCCGACGCGCTCGGTCAGCTCGGCGATGCGCTCCTGCGCGGACTCACGGCGCTCCATGATCTCCAGGACGACGTCCTCCAGGTCGCCCTGCCGCTTGGCGAGGGAGGCGATCTCGCGCTGGAGGTTCTCCAGGTCCTTGGGCGAGCTGACGGCGCCGGAGTCCAGGCGCTGCTGGTCGCGGGTGGCACGCTGACGCACCTGGTCCACGTCCTGCTCGGCCTTGGTCTGCTCGCGGGCGCAGTCGCTCTCCTCGGTCGTCGAGGCCACCAGCAGGTCGCGCAGCTGCGTGAGGTCCTTGGTCAGCGACTCGATCTCGGCGTGCTCGGGCAGCGACTTGCGCTTGTGCGTGAGCTGCTGGATGCGTACGTCGAGGGCCTGGACGTCGAGAAGTCGGATCTGGTCGGCGGGCGCGGCGTTCAGTTGGGGGCTCCCAGTGCTTCAGAGGTGGTGGTGGACGCCGCGTGGGCGGTCCAGGGGTCGGTGACCGTCGCGGAGACGTGGACGCGAAGGCCCCATCCGTTCCGGTCGGAGATCTCGTCGAGCTGGGCGGCGGCCAGCTCGCACCAGGGCCACTCGGTGGCCCAGTGCGCGGCGTCGAGCAGCGCGAGGGGGCTGTGGGCGCGCGCCTCCGAGACCGGGTGGTGGCGCAGGTCCGCGGTGAGGAAGGCGTCCACACCGGCCGCGCGTACGTCGTCGAAGAGGCTGTCGCCGGAGCCGCCGCTGACGGCGACCGTGCGGACGAGCGCCTCGGGGTCGCCGGCGACCCGGATGCCCTGCGCGGTCGCGGGGAGCCGCTCGGCGGCGCGGGCCGCGAACTCGCGGACGGTCAGCGGATGGTCCAGCTCGCAGACCCGGCCGAGGCCGCGTCGGCCCGCAGGGTCGGAGGGGTCCGGTACGAGGGGTCGTACGACCCGCAGGTCGAGGGCGCCGGCGAGGGCGTCGCTGACTCCCGGGTCGGCGCGGTCGGCGTTGGTGTGGGCGACATGGAGGGCGATGTCGTGCTTGATGAGGGTGTGCACGACGCGGCCCTTGAAGGTGTCCGCCGCGACCGTGGTCGTACCCCGGAGGTAGAGCGGGTGGTGGGTGACCAGCAGGTCGGCGCCCAGCTTCACGGCCTCGTCGACGATGTCCTGGACGGGGTCCACGGCGAACAGGACCCGGGAGACCTCCTGGTCGGGGTCGCCCGCGACGGTGCCGACCGCGTCCCAGGACTCGGCCCGCTCGGGGGGCCAGAGGGCGTCGAGTGCGGCGATGACTTCGGAAAGACGGGGTACGGACAGACGGGGCACGAACGCAAGGCTACCTGGCTGGTCCGTACGGCTGAACCGATGCGCCCGCCCGACCGCCGTCCCGCCGCCGTCCCCACTGCCACCCCACCGCCGTCCCCGGTCCCGGCCAGCACACGTGCCTCCGTTTCCTCAGGCGAATCGTTACTTTGCCACCCTTATGTGTGAAGTGGGCGCTGGCCGGTCCCACGCCCGTGCGTGCGATAACTAGTTTCGTCGCCGGAGGTGACCGATCGATGACAGCCTGTGCGATCGAACCAAGCACGGAGGACGGGTTGTCCCCGGCGGCGGAGTGCGTGATCACCGCGGACGGTGCCTACGCGGCCCGGCTCGCACGGAGCGGCGACTCCTGGTTCCCGGAGCGCTGGACACTCGACGGACCCGAGCCGTACGCCGTACCGCTGCCCGGCAACCAGCCGGAGGAGCCCGGCACGCAGGTGCTGCCGATGGGCGACGGGCGGGTCCTCATCCACCGTCTCGTCGACGGCCGGCACACCTTCGCGCTGCTCTACCCGACCGGCCCCGGCACCGGCGAACTCCCCCTCGGCGCGGTCGAGTGCCCCGACCCCGGCACCCCGCTGCGGCTGCTGCCCCCGGCACCGGGCGGCGACCGCGCGTACGCCCTCGCCCTGGGCCGGCGTTCGACGACGGTGTGGCTGGTGGCGGGCGGCGCGTTCGGGCCCGAGTACGTCACGGAGATCCCGGGGCGCTGCTCGGGCGGGGTCTGGCTGGACCGTACGGGCCGGCTGCTCGCCCTGGACCGGGAGGTCGCGGGGCGCACGAAGGCGGTCGTGGTCGATCTGGAGCGCGACGGCGAGGTGTCGCCGCTGCTCCAGATCTCGGCGGAGAGCGACGACCGGCTGCTCCTCGCGGACGCGGACAGCGGACTGCTGCTGATCGGCTCGGACGCGCCCTCGCCCGGCGGGCCCGAACGGCTGGGCTGGGGAGTGCTCGGCAGCACCCTGCCGGTGCGGTTCCCGGAGTGCCTGCGCGTCGAAGGGTGCGCGCTGACGCCGTTCGCGATCCAGCCGGGGCAGGTGCTGACGCCGGAGGGGTGTGGCGTGGCGTTGCGGGTCGACGGTCCGGCGGGGAGCTGGGTGGGTGTGTGGCGGCCCGCCGGGCGACAGGTGCGGCACTTTCCGGCACCGGAGGGGTGGCTGCGCGGAGTCGGTCTGTGGAGCAGGGACGGGGAGCTTCAACTGCCGTACGCGACGGGGGAGGTGCCGTGCGGGGTGGCCCGGGTGCGGGACGACGCGCGGGACGAGGAGGCGGAGGAGGAGCCGGAGGAGAGTGCTCCGGCGCCCGCCGTCGTGGCGCGGCCGGTGCCGTTGCAACAGGCGCCGCTGGCACGGGTCGTGGCGAAGTCCGGGAAGCCCGGTAACGAAGTGACGACGCTTGTAACGAAGTAGTTCCGGTCGGCGTGTGCGGCTCGTGTCACCCCGATGCGTGCTGGTTAAGATTGTCCGGCTGTGAGAAAAAGATCATGTTGACGGGGTGAACCATTCCGATGAACGACGCAAGCATCACGCAGCCGCTGTCCGCCGATGCCCAGGAGGGCACGGGTCACGGTGGTGGCCACGGCAAGCACCGGGGCCCGGTCTCGGTCCACAACGACGAGGCGACCCCGAGCGGACGTCACCGCAAGCCGTCCGAGCAGGCCGAGAACAGGGCCTGACGGTACACAGGCTGTAATACGGCTCCGCCCTTTTCGTATGGGCGGAGCCGTTGCCGTTTCCCGAGCCGTTCCCGACTCCCTCTTCGCTAGCCGCGCTTGAGGCCGAGCACCTCCGCCGCCGCGAACGTCTCCCCCGCGGGCCGCTGCGCGTAGTGCGGGGTGAGGAGCGCGTCCAGCTCGTCGTAGGTGAAGGTGTCCTGCTTGCTGTCGAACTTGGCGGCCACACGCGGGCGTTCGACGACGGCGACCATCCCGCCGTGGACGACGAGCAGCTGTCCGTTGACGTGTTCGGCGGCCGGCGAGGCCAAGTAGCCGACGAGCGGGGCGACATGCTCGGGGGCGAGGGGGTCCAGGCCCGACTCGGGTTGGCCGAAGCCCTGGAAGACGTCCTCGGTCATCCGGGTCCGGGCGCGGGGGCAGATCGCGTTCGCCGTGACGCCGTACTTGGCGAGGGCGAGAGCCGTGGAGGTGGTCAGCCCGACGATTCCGCCTTTCGCGGCGGCGTAGTTGGGCTGTCCCGCCGAACCGGCGAGAAACGCTTCCGAGGACGTGTTCACGATCCGCCCGTACACCGGTGCGCCACTCGCCTTGGACCGCTCGCGCCAATGCGCGGCGGCGAAGCGGGTCGTGTTGAAGTGGCCCTTGAGATGGACCCGTATGACGGAGTCCCACTCCCCCTCCGTCATGGAGAAGACCATACGGTCGCGCAGAATGCCCGCGTTGTTGACGAGGACGTCCAGCTTCCCGAACTCGGTGATCGCCGACTCGACGAGTTCACGGGCCTGTTGGTGATCGGCGACGTCCCCGGTGTGCGCGACCGCCGTGCCGCCCGCCGCGCGGATCTCGGCGGCGACCTCCTCGGCGGGGGTGGCGGACGCCTCGCCGGAGCCGTCCCGGCCGGGCTGGCCGTAGTCGTTGACGACGACGGCCGCGCCGAGCCGGGCCAGTTCCAGCGCCTCGGCCCGGCCGAGACCGCGCCCCGCACCCGTGACGATCGCGGCGAGCCCCTCAAGTGGCAGTGACATCCTCAGCCCTTCACCGTTTCACCGTGAACTGTCAGATCTCGATGCACGTACGCAGCGCGGTTCCCGTGCGCATCTGGTCGAGGGCCTCGTTGATGCCGGAGAGCGGTACGCGGTGGGTGATCAGGTTCTCGAGGTCGACGCGTCCGGCGCGCCAGAGGGCGATCGTGCGCTCGTAGGACCGCAGGACGTCGCCGCCGCCGTACATGGACGGCAGGATGCGCTTCTCGTCGAAGAACAGCTCGAACATGTTGAGTTGGAGGTTGTCGTCCATGGCGCCCGCGCCGACGACGACCATGGTGCCGCCGCGCCGGGTGGTGTCGTAGGCGGTGCGGGCGGTGGCGGAGCGGCCGACGACCTCGAAGACGTAGTCGAACCCCTCGCCGCCGGTGACCTGTTGCTTGGCGTCGGCCAGCTCGTCCGGCGAAACGGCCTTCGTGGCACCGAACTTGAGCGCGGACTCGCGGCGCGAGACGACCGGGTCGACGGCGACGATCTCGGCGGCGCCCTGGAGCCGGGCGCCCTGTATCGCGGAGATGCCGACGCCCCCGCAGCCGATGACGGCGACCGACGAACCGGCCTGCACATTCGCGGTGTTGATGGCGGCGCCGAGTCCGGTGGTCACACCGCAGCCGATGAGGGCGGCGATGTCGAAGGGCACGTCGTCGGGGATGGGCACGGCACAGCCCGCCGCGACGACGACCTCCTCGGTGAAGGTGCCGGTACCTGCCATACCGAAGACATCGCCGCCGGGGCGACGGAAGTTGGGGGTGCCCGCGTTCATGAACCCGGAGAGGCACAGTTCGCTCTGCCCGCGCCTGCACGCGGGACACGCCCCGCAGGCGGGCAGCCAGCAGACGACGACCCGGTCACCGGCCTTCAAGTGGGTCACCCCGTCCCCGACTTCGAGGATCTCGCCGGCGCCCTCGTGGCCGGGGACGAAGGGCGCGGGCTGCGGCAGTACGCCGTTCATCGCGGAGAGGTCCGAGTGGCACAGCCCGGTGGCCCGTACCCGGATCCTCACCTTGCCGGGGCCGAAGCCCACGGCCTCGACGTCGTCGAGGACGTCGAGCTTGTCCTGCCCGATCTCGTGCAGTACGGCTGCGCGCATGATGCGGCTCCCCTCAGGAATGTGCTCGGCTCAACCCACGGGCGTACGGCTCACGGGCGTGCGACTCACGGACGTACGGTTGTTCATGCGGAGTGCTCGACGACGGTGTCGGCCAGTACCGGCGCGTCGTCCCGCTCGACGGCGGTGACCGACACCTGGACGCGGTCCGGTTCGGGCGTCCACATCCGGATGCGCAGGGTCTCCCCGGGGAACACGACCCCGGCGAAGCGGGTGCGGTAGGCGCGGACCCGGCCGACGTCGCCGCCGAGCACCGTGTCGACGACCGCCTTGAGCGTCATGCCGTACGTGCACAGCCCGTGCAGGATGGGCCGTTCGAATCCGGCGCGGGCGGCGAACTCGGGGTCGGCGTGCAGCGGGTTCCAGTCGCCGGAGAGCCGGTAGAGCAGCGCCTGGTCCTCCCGGACGGTCCGCTCGACGACCTTCGCGGGCTCGCCGTCGGGCGCCGGAAGCCGGGTCGAGGGCCCACGGTCGCCGCCCCAGCCGCCCTCCCCCCGTACGAAGATCTGCGCGTCGCTGGTCCACAACGGGCCGTCGGCGTCGGCGACTTCGGTGCGCATGACGAGGATCGCGGCGCTGCCCTTGTCGTACACGGCGGCGATGCTCCCGGTGGCGCGTGCCCTGCCCTCGACCGGGATCGGGCGGTGGACCGCGATGCTCTGGCCGCCGTGCAGGACGTGGGCGAGGTCGACGTCGACGCCGGGCATGGAGAGGCCGCTGATCACGTCCGGGGAGTCGTTGCCGGCGACGGTGGCGAAGCTGGGCAGGACGTGCAGCCGGGATTCGAGGGTGTAGCGGAGTTCGCCGGGATCGGTCGCGGGGACGCCGGCGCCGATGCCGAGGTGGTAGAGCTGGACGTCCTTGCGGCCCCAGGCGATCTCTGCGGACCGGGGTTCGGCGGCGACGGCCTTGGCGGCGTCAATGGGCATGGGACTCCTGATCGACTGGCAGAGAACTGACGGCGAGCTCGCGGAACTGAGGCAGAACTGAGACCTCGGTACGGTCGTCCGCACCGTCGGCCGCACCGAGGTCGATACGGGCCGTTCTAGAACGCGTTCCAGTCCGGCGCCCTCTGTTGTATAGCCGAGCGGTCCCGAGTTGTGAAGGCTCCTGACGCCCCGTCAGCTGTATGCGTGATTCACGGGACCGGGACATTTGTCCTGCCGGAGTCCGTACATCGGCATCTGCCCGGCGTGAAGCCCGCTTCGTACGCTGTCGTCCATGTCGTGGATGCGAAAGGCCGCCCACCAGGTGGGCCAGTGGCGGGTGGAGCGGGCGCGCCGGCGGGCGGACATGGAGCGGTACAAGGCCGCCCGGCGGGCCGCGCGCAAGTCGGGCGGCCGGCTGCCGGAGCCGGAGAACCTGGGCCCGCCGCCCACCGGTTTCGCCCTGCTGCCCTGGCTGCTGATGGGCCTGGGCTCCTTCTCCAACCTCCTCCAGGGCCGCACCCCACAGCCCTGGATCGGCGGCCTGGGCCTGCTCGCCTTCAACTCGCTCTACGTCTACGTCACGTTCCGCGCGTTCGCGAAGGAGAAGCGGCGCGCGAGGTCGACGCGGGTCGCGCTCGCCCTGATGGGCGTGGTGACCTGCGCGCTGGCGATCGTGTACGGCGGCAGCTGGCTGTACTTCTTCCCGCTGCTCGGGCTGGCCACGGGCGCGGTGATGCGGGGCCCGTGGCTGGGCCGCGCCGGACTCGCGCTCACCGCCCTCGCGGCGGCGGTCTCCGCGGTGCGGGACGGCTGGGACGCGCTGAACGTCGCGTACGGGACGTTCCTGTCGACGATGGTGACGGCGGCGATCCTGTCCCTGACCGAGGCGGTACGTGAACTGCGGGCGGCGCGTGAGGAGTTGGCGCGCCGCGCGGTCGAGGAGGAGCGGCTGCGGTTCTCCCGCGACCTGCACGATCTGCTGGGCCACACCCTGTCGGTGATCGTGGTGAAGTCGGAGGCGGCGCGTCGGTTGGCACCGTCGAACATGGACGCGGCCCTGCTCCAGATCACGGACATCGAGTCGGTGGGCCGCCAGGCCCTGACGGAGATCCGCGAGGCGGTGACGGGCTACCGCCAGGGCAGCCTGGCCACGGAACTGGACCGAGCGGACTCGGCCCTGACGGCGGCGGACATCACCACAGTTGTCCACCGCTCGGGCCCGCCCCTGCCCGCGTCGGCGGAGGCGCTCCTGGGCTGGGTGGTACGGGAGGCGGTCACGAACGTCGTACGGCACAGCGGCGCCGCCCGCTGCGAGATCACGGTGGCGGGCGCGGGGGAACGGGTGCGCCTGAGCATCGCGGACAACGGCGACGGCACCGGCGTACAGCGCACGCCGCCCGCGCGACCGGATGTCGGCGGCACCGGCCTGAAGGGCCTCAAGGAGCGCCTGGCGGCGGCGGGCGGCTCGTTGGAGGCGGGCCCGGGGCCCCAGGGCGGTTTCCTGGTGACGGCCGAACTACCGACGGAGGTGGCCACGTAGGCACCCGCAGAGCAGCCCTCGGAGATACGGGAGCCGTCTCCCTCCCAGCTCAGCCCCCACCCCCGCCCTACCCTTACCCCGTGAACGAGATGCCCCGGGACCACCGTCCCGCGAAGTCCGTCAGAGTCCTGCTCGCCGAGGACCAGGGAATGATGCGGGGCGCTCTCGCCCTGCTGCTCGGGATGGAGCCGGACATGGAGGTCGTCGCCCAGGTCGGGACCGGGGACGCGATCGTCGACGCGGCCCTCCTGCACCGCCCGGACGTGGCGCTCCTCGACATCGAACTCCCCGGCATGAGCGGCCTGGACGCCGCCGCCCAGCTCCGCGACGAGGCCCCGGACTGCCGCGTACTGATCCTGACCACCTTCGGCCGCCCCGGCTATCTGCGCCGGGCGATGGAGGCGGGCGCAGCCGGTTTCCTCGTCAAGGACGGCCCGGTGGAGGAGCTGGCGGCGTCGATCCGCCGCGCACTGACCGGCGAGACGGTCATCGACCCCGCCCTCGCGGCCGCCGCGCTCAGCGCCGGCCCGAACCCGCTCACGGCCCGCGAGGCCGACGTACTCAAGGCCGCGGTCGACGGCGCGACGGTCGCCGACATCGCCGCCAGACTCCACCTCTCGGAGTCGACGGTCCGCAACCACCTCTCGGCCGCGATCGGCAAGACGGGCACCCGCAACCGGATGGAGGCGGTACGGGAGGCGCGTCAGCAGGGGTGGCTGTAGACGACCCGTACGTCCTGGCGACACCCATGAGTAGGTCAAGAACTAGTTAGTACGCCAAAACATCGGAATAGTTGCCCAGGCACACAGGTTCATCTCACACGTACCCCGTCCCCACGGCGAAACGCCACGATCACCGCCCTGCCTGGAGGCTCCACCCCATGACGCACACGACCACGACCGACCGGCCCGCCGGGGATACCGGGGGCACCGGCAGAACGGGCGGGGCCATAGTCCCGGTGCTCGCCTTCGCGGGCATTGTTGTCGCGGTCATGCAGACCCTGCTCGTTCCCGTCATCAAGGACCTGCCCCAGCTGCTGAGCACCTCGCCCAGCAACGCCACCTGGGTGCTGACCTCGACGCTCCTCTCCGGAGCCGTGGCCACGCCGATCATGGGCCGGCTCGGTGACCTGTACGGCAAGCGGCGCCTGTTGATCGCCAGCCTCTCCGTGATGGTGGTCGGCGCCCTGGTCAGCGCGCTCACCAGCGATCTGCTGACCATGATCGTGGGCCGGACCCTCCAGGGCTTCGCCATGGGTGCCATCCCCCTCGGCATCGGTCTGATGCGCGACATGCTGCCCCGCGAGAAGCTCCCCTCGGCGATGGCCCTGATGAGTTCCTCCATCGGCGTCGGCGGCGGCCTCGCGCTACCCCTCGCCGCGCTGATCGCCCAGCACTCCGACTGGCACGCCCTCTTCTACGGCGCCGCCGGCCTCGGTGCCTTCGCCATCGCCCTCACCCTGTTCGTCGTACCGGAGTCCCGGATGCGCGCGGAGGGCACCTTCGACGTGCTCGGCGCCATCGGGCTCTCCGCCGGCCTCGTCCTCTTCCTCCTCCCCATCACCAAGGGCAGCGACTGGGGCTGGACCTCCGGCACCACGCTCGGCCTGTTCGGCGCGTCCGCCCTCGTACTGCTCCTGTGGGGCGTACTGGAGCTGCGCCTGAAGGCCCCGCTGGTGGACCTGCGGACCACCGCCCGGCCCGCCGTACTCTTCACCAACCTCGCCTCGATCATGGTCGGCGTCTCCTTCTACGTCGTCTCGCTCGTCCTGCCCCAGCTCCTCCAGCTCCCCACCTCCACCGGCTACGGCCTCGGCCAGTCGATGGTCATGGCGGGCCTGATCGTGGCGCCGCTCGGCCTGACGATGATGTTCACGGCCCCGGTCTACGCACGGCTGTCCGCCAAGTACGGGCCCAAGGTCACCCTGATCCTCGGCCTTCTGATCATCGGCATCGGCTACGGCGCCGGCCTCGGCCTGATGAGCGCGGCCTGGCAGTCCCTCGTCATCGCGGTGGTTCTGGGCGCCGGCATCGGGCTCGCCTACTCCTCCCTTCCCGCCCTGATCGTCGGGGCGGTCCCGGCCTCCGAGACCGGCGCGGCGAACGGGCTCAACACCCTCATGCGGTCCATCGGTACGTCCGTGTCGAGCGCCGTCATCGGCATGGTGCTCGCCAACACGGCGAACCATGTGGGGGGCGTCGCGATCCCGACCATGCACGGTTTCCGGGTGTCGTTCCTGATCGCCACGGCGGCCGTGGCTGTCGGGCTGGTGCTGGCGCTGTTCCTGCCGGGGCGGCGGCCTGACAACGGGCTCCAGCTGCGGGCGAGCAGCAAGGAGGACGCCTCGGTCGGCTCCGGGTTCCGCGGGCGGGTTCTGGGTGCTGACGGGGTTCCGGTCTCGCGGGCCAAGGTCACGTTGATCGACCGGCGGGGGCGGCAGGCCGGCGCCACGCTCTCCGCGTCCGACGGGAGTTACGCGCTCGCCGTTCCCGGCGAGGGGGCGTATGTGCTGGCCGCGCGGGCTTCTGGGTATGGGCCGCATGCCTCGTCTGCGACGCATGCGGGTGGGGAAGGGGCGGTTGACTTGGACCTTTCCCTGCCCGGGGAGACGGTCAGCGCGTAGGCGCTCCGCGCGCGAGCGGGGGGTGCCTCTATGTCTTTCGTCAAGCGAGGCGTGGGGTTCTGGGTTCGTAGAAGGTGCCGTCGCGGAGCATGGCGAACAGCACGTTGATCCGCTGGCGGGCCAGGCGGAGAAGTGCCTGGGTGTGGGTCTTCCCGCGGGCCCGGCATTTGTCGTAGTAGGTGCGGGAGGCGGGATCGTGCAGGGCGGCGAACGCGGACAGGAACATCGCGCGTTTGAGCTGCCGGTTGCCGCCTCTGGGTGCGTGTTCGCCGTGGATCGAGGTCCCCGACGACTTGGTCGTGGGGGCGAGGCCGGCGTAGGAGGCCAGGTGGGCGGCGGAGGGGAAGCTGGTGCCGTCGCCGACGGTGACCAGCAAGGTGGCGGCGGTCCTGACCGCGACCCCCGGAATCGAGGTCAGGACCGCGGAAAGAGGGTGCGCCTCCAGCAGCTGTCCGATCTGTGCTTCCAGGGCTCGTCGTTGTTCGTGGACGGCCGCGAGCGAGCGGGCCAGCGAGGGGATCACGAGGTCGAGGGTGCCGGTGCCCGGGACCACGACGGTCTGCTCGTCGAGGGCGTCGAAGACCTCGTCGATCAGCCGGGCAGCCATGCGCGGGGCCTTGGGCCGGATCACCTCAACGAGCCTGCGGCGACCGGCCTTTCGCAAGCTGGCCGGGGATCCGTAGCGTTCCAGCAGCCAGGTCACGGCGGGGTGGTCCAGGCGCGGGCCGAGGACGCGTTCCAGGCTGGGGTGGAACTGGGTGAGCAGGCCGCGTATTCGGTTGCTGGTGCGGGTGGCCTCGGCCGCCAGGTCCTGGTCGAAGCCCACGAGAACGGTCAGTTCGGCGGTGATCTCGTCGGTCAGTGCCAGCGCGCGCAGGGTGTGCGGCATGGTCCGGGCGGCGTCCGCGATCACCGCGGCGTCCTTCGCGTCGGTCTTCGCCTCGCCCGGATACAGGTCGGCGATCCGCCGCATGGACAAGCCGGGCAGATAGGCGACCTTGCAGCCCGCGTCCCGGGCGACGGTCAGTGGCAGGGCGCCGATCGAGGCGGGCTGGTCCACGATCAGCAGGACGGTGCCGAACTTCGCGGCCAGCTTGTCGAAGACGGCCCGCAGTTTCGGTTCGCTGTTGGGCAGCGGTTTGTCGAAGACCTTCTTGCCGGCCGGGGTGAGCCCGTGCCCGTGATGGGTGCTCTTGCCGACGTCCAGGCCGAGGAAGACGCCCACGTCGTCGATGTCGTCCAACCCATCCTCCTGAACGGGGTTCGTGCGGTGCTGGCCAGGGCGTTGGCGTCGTATGCGCGCATCCACGTTATGCAGACCTGCCGCCCGCAAGCGGCCGGGCGTTGCACCAGGCCAGGCGGTAGTCGGACCTCTCATCAGCGTCTCCAACGGCGCCTCTCGGGCCCGGTGGCACCACCCCCCAGGTCATCGGTTCGACAGGGGGGAACAGCCATGCCGGGCCCGGAGGCCAGCGGTCCTCTTGCAGGACCGCGAAGAAGATAACGGGGGCAGGGTTGTGTGTTGGCTGCGGGCCGGTGGGGGCCGGTCGCGCAGTTCCCCGCGCCCCTGAGGTTGGGATGCGGACCCCCTGTCTTCCAGTGACCCTGGGGTGGGGATGATGCGGACCCCCTGTCTTCCAGTGGCCCGGGGTTGCGGCAGCATGGGGCCGCCCGCATGTCCGTACGATCGAGAGGACCCCCTATGCCCCCCGCGCCCAAGCCCGAGATCCTGGCCGCGTTCGAGGCCGCCAAGGGGTTCATGCCCCTGGACGAGGGGCTCGCGCTGTACGCCGCCGCCGTTGAGGCAGGAGCCCTCGGGCTGCCCCTCCTCGAAGTCGGGACGTACTGCGGGCGGTCCACCATCCTGCTCGCCGATGCGGCTCGTGCCGCCGGGGTCAGCGCGGTCACCGTCGATCATCACCGGGGCAGTGAGGAGCAGCAGCCGGGGTGGGACTTCCACGACCCTGACACCGTCGATCCGGAACTCAAGGTCATGGACACGCTTCCGCTCTTCCGGCGGGCCCTGTACCAGGCGGACCTGGAGGAGCACGTGATCGCGGTCGTCGGGCGTTCGCCGCAGGTGGCGCGGATCTGGAACTCCCCGCTCGGGCTCGTCTTCGTCGACGGCGGGCACACCGACGAGCACGCCACCGCCGACTACGAGGGCTGGGCCCCGCATGTCGCCGAGGGCGGGCTGCTCCTCATCCACGACGTCTTCCCCGACCCCGAGGACGAGTTCACCGGCCAGGCCCCCTACCGCGTCTACCTCCGCGCCCTCGCCTCCGGCGCCTTCACGGAGGTCTCCGCGACCCGCTCGCTGCGCGTGCTGCGGCGAACGGGGGCCGGGGTCTGAGCGCCGGTTAGAGTCGCAGACGTGTCCTACGCAGGCCCCGGCTTCGAGCCGCCCCAGCCCCCTCGTTCCTCCGTGCGCCGTGCCCTGGCCGTCGCCCTCGCCGTGCTGGTGCTGGGCGGGGGTGGATGGTTCGTCTGGGGGGCCGTCGCCGATGACGGTGGTGGCGGGAAGGGGGATGCCCTGTCCAGCGGCGACTACGAGCCCCTCTCGCCCATCGGGACGCCCGGTATCTCCGTCCCCAGCGGAAGCGAGAGCGAGTCCGCCGCTCCTCTCGCGGGCAAGGTCGTCGTCGTCGATCCCGGGCACAACCCGGGGAACTTCAAGCACACCGCCGAGATCAACCGCAAGGTGGACATCGGTACGAACTCCAAGGAGTGCGACACCACCGGTACCGCCACCAACAGCGGTTACACGGAGGCCGAGTTCACCCTCGATGTCGCGCGGCGGCTGCGGACGGTGCTCGAACAGCAGGGCGCCACGGTCAAGTTCACGCAGGACGGCGACCTGGCCTTCGGGCCCTGTGTGGACGAGCGGGCCCGGATCGGGAACGCCGCGCGCGCCGACGCCGTCGTGTCCATCCATGCGGACGGGAGTTCGGCCGGCAATCGGGGGTTCCATGTGATCCTGCCGGGGGCCGTGCACGAGGGGGACGCCGACACCCGGCCGATCGTCGCCTCCTCCAAGGTTCTCGGGGAGGACGTCAAGGACGGGTTCGTCCGCGAGACCGGCTCCGCGCCCTCCAACTACATCGGTGACGGCACCGGTCTGGACACCCGTACGGACCTCGGCGGTCTCAATCTGTCAACGGTTCCGAAGGTGTTCATCGAGTGCGGCAACATGCGCGACAGCGCGGACGCGGCCCTGCTGACCAGCGGGACCTGGCGGGAAAAAGCCGCCCAAGGGATCTCTGAAGGAATCGTGAGTTTCCTGCGCGGTTCGTGATCAACGCGTGCATCCCGGCGGACAGCCCGCTCGGACGGACGATAATGTCGTGCCCCTACGAACGATCGATTGACGACGACACGACCTACGAAGGACCTGAGGACCTGAAGTGAATATCCGCTCCCTCACTCGAGGCGACGGCGTGGTGATCGGAGCAGCGGTGTTGCTGTTCATCGCGTCGTTCCTCGACATCTACTCCGTCGACGGTGCCACGGGCCTCGACATGCCGAGCGCCTGGGCCAGTGGACCGGTCCTGCTGGGCGTCGTCCTCGCGGGTCTCATCGGCGCCGCGCTCGTCGTGGTGTCGCACGGTCTGCCGCAGGTGCCCAAGGTCGCGGGCATCGACCTCGGCCAGTTCGGTGTCGCCTTCACCGTCTTCGCCGCCTGGAGCGCGCTCGGCAACGTCTTCGACCCGGCGGGCGGCGCCAACAACGTCGGTGAGAGCGCCAGTTCGGGCCCGGACGCCGGTACCGGTCTGATCCTCTCCCTAGTCGCCACGGTCGTCATGGCGGCCGCCGCCGTCGCCACCCCGCTGGTCCCGGCCCTGAAGGGCGCCCTGATCGGCGCCCCCAAGCCGCCCGCCCCGCAGCCCTACGGCGGCCAGCCCTACCCCGGTGGCCAGCCCCAGGGCGGCTACGGCTACCCGGGCGCCGGCGCGCCGCAGCAGCCGTACGGCGGCCAGCCGCAGGCCGGTCAGCCCTTCGGCGCCGGAGCGGGTGCGGGCGCCGGCCAGCAGCAGGCGCAGCCCCCAGCCGCCGACTTCTCCCCGTTCTGGTTCGCCGTGCCGGTGCCGCGTCCGCTGTTCGCGGAGGACGGTTCGTCGGCGCCGATCGCCGAACTGGCCCCCGGTACCTGGTACCTGGCCGTCGAGCAGCGCGGCCAGGGCCTCATCGCGCAGACGCAGGACGGCCGCCGTGGCGTCCTCCAGGACACCTCCGGCATCCAGCGCGGATAACTCCTCGCGAGCTTGCCTCGGCCCCTTGCCCTTCCGGGCGAGGGGCCGTTGTCGTACAGTCGCCGCCGGCGTTCTCGTATCTGACGTACCGTCAGGAGGCAGGCATGCGGCTCGGTCTCGCGCTCGGCTACTGGGGGCGCGGCCCCTCCCCGGACCATGTTCCGCTCGCCCAGGAGGCCGAGCGGCTCGGCTACGACTCCGTGTGGACGGCCGAGTCCTGGGGTTCGGACGCGTTCACCCCGCTCACCTGGATCGCGGCCCAGACCTCAAGGATCAAGCTGGGTACGGCTGTTGCCCAGATGGCGGCCCGCTCGCCGACGACCACCGCGATGCACGCCCTCACCCTCGACCATCTCTCCGGCGGACGCGTCCTCCTCGGGCTGGGGCTGTCCGGTCCGCAGGTCGTCGAGGGCTGGTACGGGCGCCCGTTCCCGAAGTCGCCGCTCACCGCGACCCGGGAGTACGTGGATGTCGTACGCCAAGTCCTCAGGCGCGAGGCACCCGTTGAGGTGGCCGGGCGCTTCCACTCCCTCCCCTACGACGGGCCGGACGGCACCGGCATCGGCAAAGCCCTCAAGTCCATCACCCACCCCCTGCGTGCCCAACTCCCCGTCCTCCTCGGCGCGGAGGGGCCCAAGAACATCGCGCAGACCGCCCGTATCGCCGACGGCTGGCTGCCGCTGTACTGGTCCCCGCTCCGGGCCGAGGCGTACGAGGAGCCGCTCAGCGGCGCGCCGGACGGCTTCCTCGTCGCGCCGATGGCGCAGGCCCGCGTCTGCTCCGACGTCTCCGAAGGGCTGCTGCCCGTCAAGACGATGCTCGGGTTCTACATCGGCGGGATGGGGCACGCGGCCCGTAACTTCCACGCCGATCTGATGGCGCGCATGGGGTACGAGGAGGAGGCCCGGCGGATCCAGGAGCTGTTCCTCGCCGGGCGGCGCGAGGAGGCCGTGCTCGCCGTGCCGGACGCCTTCGCCGACGAGATCTCGCTCGTCGGACCGCGTGAACGCATCGCGGAGCGGCTGGAGTTGTGGCGCAAGGGACCGGTGACCGACCTCCTCGTCCTCTCCCCCGACCCGCACACCCTGCGCGTCCTGGCCGACCTCAACTCGTAGGCCGCCTTCTTCCTCCCGGCGCCCTGGTTTCATCCTGGATTCGAGGGCACCCGAAGGACATGTCCCCTGAAACTCGCCGCAGTGCGAACCGGGCCGGCGCGATCTTCGCCGTCGCCGCTGACATCATGGCCCTCATTCTTGGGCTCTGGATCCTGATGTACCTCCTGGACGCCGACCGCGCCAACGACTTCGTGGAGTTCGTCCACGACGCGGCCACCTGGCTGGCGGGCTGGTCCTACGACCTCTTCACCTTCGACGAGCAGTGGGCGCGGGTTGTCGCCGGCTACGGCCTGGCCGCCGTCGTCTATCTGTTCGTCGGTCACGCCCTCGCCCGCGTCGGCCGTAGCTGACCGAGCCCGTCCGGGCGAGCCGCGCCCCAAAGGGGCGCGGGGCTGTGTCGATGTGCGGCTCCGCCGCGTGGGCGCGACCAGCCACGACGCACCCGCACCCGCAAACTCAACTCCCCGCCGGGCGGTCACCCGCAGCAGTCGGGGTCCAGTCCCCTCGGCAGCAACTGGCCGCCGAACACCGCACAAGTCGCCTCATGACCGCCCAGCGCCGCGACAGCGAGCAGCAGTGAACCCGCCGTCCACGTGGTGAGTTCGCGCGGCCAGATCTGCCGGGCGTCGAACACGTACCCCGTCCAGTACAGCCCGCTGTCCTTGTCCCGCAGATGCTGGATCGACTGGAGGATCTCCAGCGCCCGGTCCGACTCGCCCACCGCCCAGAGCGCCAGGGCGAGTTCGGCCGACTCGCCGCCGGTCACCCACGGGTTGGGCACGACGCACCGCACCCCGAGTCGGGGGACGACGAACCGCTCCCAGCCCTCCTCGATACGGGACTTGGCCTCCGAACCCGTCAACGCGCCGCCCAGGACCGGGTAGTACCAGTCCATCGAGTAGCGGTCCTTGTCGAGGAACCGCTCCGGGTGCCGGCGGATCGCGTGCCGCAGCGCGCCCACCGCCAACTCCCAGTCGGGCTGCGGTTCTTCACGTTCCTCGGCGATGGCGAGCGCGCAGCGCAGCGCGTGGTGGATGGACGAACTCCCGGTCAGCAGCGCGTCCTTGAGGGCCGTGCCGTCGTCCTCGCGCTTCCACCCGATCTCACCGCCGGGCTGCTGGAGCTGGAGCACGAACTCGACGGCGGCGAAGACCGTCGGCCACATCCGGTCCAGGAAGGTGTCGTCGCCGGTGGCGAGGTAGTGGTGCCAGACGCCGACGGCTATGTAGGCGACGAAGTTGGTCTCCCGGCCCCGGTCGGTGACGGCGTCCGCGTCCCCGTCGGCGTACGCCGCGTACCAGGAGCCGTCCTCGGTCTGGTGGGCGGCCAGCCACAGGTAGGCACGCTCGGCGGCCTCGTGCTCGCCGGCCGCGTCCAGGGCCATCGCGGCCTCGGTGTGGTCCCACGGGTCGAGATGGTGCCCCCGGAACCACGGAATGGCCCCGTCCTCCCGCTGCTCCGCGAGGATCCCGCGGACGGTGACGGCGGCCTGCTCGGCGGTGAGGACCCCGGGCAGGACGAGGTGTTCTGTCCGGGGCGTCGTCACTTGGTTTCCGCCTTGGCTTCCGTCTTCGCTTCCACCAGGGGGAGGTGCGGCTTGGTCGCGTACGCCACGAAGCTCTTGCCTATCAGCGGGTTCAGCGCCTGCTCGGCGACCCGGGTCGCGAGGGGTTTCTTCATGATGTCCCAGACCAGCAGCTTGTGGTACGCGCGGACCGGCAGCGCCTTGTCGTTGTCGACGCCGAACGCGCACTTCAGCCACCAGTACGGCGAGTGCAGCGCGTGGGCGTGATGGGTGCCGTACGGCTTCAGCCCGGCTTCCCTGATCTTCGTGAGCAGTTCGTCCGCCTTGTAGATGCGGATGTGGCCGCCCTCGACCTCGTGGTAGGCGTCGGAGAGGGACCAGCAGACCTTCTCGGGCCCGTAGCGCGGCACGGTGATCGCGATCCGGCCGCCGGGCTTCAGCACCCGGACCATCTCCGCGAGTACGCCCTTGTCGTCCGGGATGTGCTCCATGACCTCGGAGATGATCACGACGTCGAAGGACTCGTCGGGGAACGGCAGCGCCAGGGCGTCGCCCTCCATGGCCGTCGCGGTGGCCCCGGCGGGTGCCTCGCCCGCTTCCTGCATCGCCGCGAACCACTTGGCGACCTCGCGGATTTCCTCCGCGTTCTGGTCGAGCGCCACGACCTGGGCGCCGCGCCGGTAGCACTCGAACGCGTGCCGGCCGGCTCCGCAGCCGAGGTCCAGGACGCGGTCGCCCGGGGCGAGCGGGAACCGGGTGAAGTCGACGGTCAGCACGGGGTCCTGCTTTCGCGGTCGGGGGTCACGGTGGGGGGTGCCGCGGAGCGGCGGGGTGGCCTGGGCGCGGAGCGGGCCGAAGGGTTCTGGGCCGCGGAGCGGGCCATTGCCTCGCGGTAGTGGGCTGCCGTGCCCTGTGCCGCTCGGGCCCAGGTGAAGCGGGTCAGTACGCGCTCACGGCCCGCCCGGCCGAGGCGCGCGCGCAGTTCGGGGTCGGCGAGGAGCGTGGCCAGGGCGGTGGCCAGGGCTCCGGGGTCGCCGGGGGGTACGGAGAGGCAGGTCTCCCCGTCCGGCCCTGACACCTCCGGGATCGCTCCGCCCGTCGTGGCGACCAGGGGTGTGCCGGTGGCCATGGCCTCCGCCGCCGGAAGCGAGAAGCCCTCGTACAGGGACGGTACGCAGGCGATCTCCGCCGAGCGGACCAGGTCGACGAGTTCGGCGTCCGAGATGCCCTTGACGAACTCGACGGCGCCTTCGAGGCCGTACCGCTCAATGACCTGGGCGACGGGTCCGTCCTCGGCACGCTTGCCGACGACCACGAGGTGGGCCGCGGGGTGTTCCGTACGTACCTTCGCGAGCGCCTCGACGAGGAACACCAGCCCCTTGAGGGGGACGTCCGCGCTGGACGTGGTCACGATGCGGCCCGGTACCTGGCGTACCGCCGGGTCGGGTGAGAAGAGGTCGGTGTCGGCGCCGATGTGCACGACGTGGATGCGCTCGTCCCGTACGCCGAGATGGTCGACGATCTCCTGACGGGACGTACCCGAGACGGTGAGCACCGAGGGCAGGCGGCGCGCGACGCGCTTCTGCATGCGCGTGAAGCCGTACCAGCGGCGTACGGACATCCGGCGACGCAGACCCTCGGCGGCGTCCAGCTCCAACTGGCGGTCCACGGTGATGGGGTGGTGGATCGTGGTGACGAGCGGGGCGCCGATGTCGCCCAACAGGCCGTACCCGAGCGTCTGGTTGTCGTGCACGACGTCGAACTCGCCGCGCCGGGCGCGGAGTCGGCGGCGGGCACGGAGGGAGAAGGTGAGCGGCTCCGGGAAGCCGCCGGTCCACATCGTGGCGACTTCGAGGGCGTCGATCCAGTCGCGGTACTCGTCACGCCCGGGATTGCGGAAGGGGTCCGGGTGCCGGTAGAGGTCGAGGCTGGGCAGCTCGGTGAGGACGGGATCCGGGCCGGGATCGGGGTTGGGGCCGGGGCCCGTACCGGCTGTGGATCCGTCGAGTACGTCCAGTACGGGGTACGGCTGGGAGCCGATGACCTCGACGCGGTGGCCGAGCCGGGCCAGTTCGCGCGACAGATGGCGTACGTAGACGCCCTGGCCGCCGCAGAACGGGTTCCCCTTATACGTCAGAAGCGCGATGTTGAGCGGTCGCTCGCCGTCCGCGGCAGGATCCCCCAGAGGGCCCGCCTCGCTGGCCTCAGCGGTCACTCCCGGCCCCCTTCTGCCCGCGTTTTCCCGCGAGACTACGTCGGGACGCTAATCTAGAACAAGTTTCAGACTTGATCGTTCAGGAGGCTCCGAATCTACCGGCAGGCACCTCGGCTGTGAGCGGTGGATCAGGTGATTCGCGCCACGGCGGACGCACGACGCGGACGTGCCATGCTGACTGATCACTGACTTGTCGCTGACTGACCGCTGACTGCTTGCTGAGAGATGACTGCCCGATCGCCGCGCGATCACCGACTGTCACGGAACGGGACCCATGCCTGCCGACGCGAAGGTGGAAGCACGTACGGCGCGACCGAGTTCGCCGCCGCCCTCCGCTCCGCTCACCGAGCGGCAGGAGGCCCGCAGGCGCCGGATCCTGCACGCGAGCGCGCAGTTGGCCGCGCGGGGTGGGTTCGACGCGGTGCAGATGCGGGAGGTCGCGGAGTCCTCACAGGTCGCGCTCGGCACGCTGTACCGGTACTTCCCGTCGAAGGTGCATCTGCTGGTCGCGACGATGCAGGATCAGTTGGAGCATATGCACGGGACGCTGCGGAAGAAGCCGCCGACGGGGGAGACGGCGGCGGAGCGGGTGGCGGAGACGTTGATGCGGGCGTTCCGCGCGCTCCAGCGGGAGCCGCATCTCGCGGACGCGATGGTGCGGGCGCTGACGTTCGCGGACCGCAGTGTCTCCCCGGAGGTCGACCAGGTCTCGCGTCAGACGACGGCGATCATCCTGGACTCGATGGGGCTGGGCGAACCGGGGTCCGGCCACCCGACCCCCGAGCAGCTCTCGGCGGTCCGGGTCATCGAGCACACCTGGCACTCGGCACTGATCACATGGCTGTCGGGCCGGGCGTCGATCGCCCAGGTGAAGATCGACATCGAAACGGTATGCAGACTCATCGACCTGACGGACCCGTCGGAAAAGGGCCCCTGAGGCTTCTTCCGCCCCCGCCGCCCCTACCCGTTCCCATCCCTGGGGGCTGCGCCCCCAGACCCCCCTTTGTCCTCAAACGCCGGACGGGCTGAGTCAGTCAGCCCGTCCGGCGTTTGAGGACAAGGGGGTTCGGGGGCAGAGCCCCCGAGGATGGGACGGGTAGGGGCGGCGGGGGCGAGACAAAATGCGCCGGCCGACGCCCCCCTCACTCCTCCGGTGGAAACACCGCCTCCCCGCCCCCCACCAGCGTGATCATGATCGCCTCCACCGGGCAGTTCTCCGCCGCCGCCAAGACGCTCTCGTTCGCGTCCGTGTCCGGTTCCACCGGATGGGACTGCATCCCGGTGTCGAGGCGGAACCCGGCCGGGGCCCGGTGGACGCACTGGGCCGAGCCGATGCAGAGCGAGCGGTCGACCTCCACATGCCAGCGGTCGCCCATGGCCGCTATCCCTCCCAGCCGGCCGGGAGATGGATCATCTTGTGCTCCAGGTACTCGCCGAACCCTTCCGGGCCGAACTCCCGCCCCAGCCCCGAGTTCTTGTAGCCGCCGAACGGGCCGAGCATGTCCAGGCTGAAGGTGTTGACGGAGTACGTTCCCGTACGGACCTGCCGCGCCACCTCGATGCCGTGGGCGACGTCGGCGGTCCACACGCTGCCGCTCAGCCCGTAGTCGGAGTCGTTCGCGATCTTCACCGCCTCGGTCTCGTCCCCGTACGGGAGCAGACAGATGACCGGGCCGAAGATCTCCTCGCGGGCGATGCGCATCGAGTTGTCGACGTCGCCGAACAGGGTCGGTTCGACGTACCAGCCCCGGTCGAGGCCCGCGGGGCGGCCACCGCCGGTGAGGATCTTCGCGCCCTCCTCCTGGCCGATACGGATGTAGTCGAGGTTGCGCTGCTGCTGGCGCTTCGCGACGAGCGGGCCGACCTGGGTCGCCGGGTCGAGCGGGTCGCCGACCACCAGCGCGCTCGCGGCCTGGGTGAAGGCGTCCGCGAACTCGTCGTAGCGGGAGCGCGGGAGGAGGATGCGGGTCTGGGCCACGCACGCCTGGCCGTTGTTCATCCAGGCGGCGGAGACGATGCCGGGGACGGCGGTGTCGAGGTCCGCGTCGGGGAGCACGATCGCCGCCGATTTGCCACCCAACTCCAGGGTCACCCGGGTGAGTTGGCGGGCCGCTACCTCCATCACCCGCTTGCCCGCCGCGACCGAGCCGGTGAAGGCGACCTTGTCGATACCGGGGTGCCCGACGAGGTACTCGCTCACCTCTCGGTCGGCCGGAAGGATCGACAGCACACCCTCGGGGAGACCGGCCTCCTTCGTTATCTCCGCGAGGATGTACGCGTCCAGGGGCGACTCGGGCGACGGCTTGAGCACCACCGTGCAGCCGGTGAGCAGCGCGGGCGCGAGTTTGGCCGCCGCGACGAACTGCGGGACGTTCCAAGGGACTACGGCCGCGACGACCCCGACCGGCTCGCGCCGGACGAGGATCTTCCCCAGCACCCCGTCGCGCGACTCCTCGTACGTGAAGTCGCGGGCGACCGTGATCGCCGAGTCCCACACCATCATCGCGCCGAGGGCCTGGGCGAGGACGCTCCAGGAGTACGGGGAGCCGTTCTCGGAGGAGATGACGCGGGCGATCTCCTCGTGCCGTACCAGGATCGCGTCCTTGATGCGGGTGACGACGGCGAGCCGCTCGTCGAGGGTCATGCGCGGCCAGGGTCCCTCGTCGAAGGCGGTGCGCGCGGCGGCGACCGCCCGGTCGACGTCGGCCGTGGAGGCGTGCGGCACACGGCCGATGACCTCCTCGGTGTGCGGGGAGATGACCTCGATGACGTCCTTGCCGAGGGGATCGGTCAACTCCCCGCCGATGAACAGCTGTCCGTGTTCCACGAGTTCGGTCATGGCCGACTGCCTCCCCGGGGACCGTCTCTGACGGTTCGTCAGATAGATACGGAGACAGTTACCAGTTCCCTCCCGAGGAGTCCACAGCGCTCACACCACTACACACCACCACGAGGTAAGTGACTTGGGCTCCCATTGAAACTGGTTCTAGTTATAGTGGCCGGGCAGCCGGCCGCAGGGGGAATCGGGGAATCGGGGAGCCCATGACACAGGTGTCGACGACGCAGGTGACCGATCACGGTGGGGGCGTACGGTCCATCCGGGTCCCGATCCCGAACAATCCCCTCGGATACACGCTGGTGTACGTCGTGGACACCGACAGCGGACCGGTGCTCGTCGACACGGGCTGGGACGACCCGCTGTCCTGGGACACCCTCGCCGAGGGCCTGGCCGCCTGCGGCACCTCGGCCGCCGAGATCCACGGCATGGTGATCACCCACCACCACCCGGACCACCACGGTCTGTCGGGCCGGGTCCGTGAGGTGTCCGGGGCGTGGATCGCGATGCACGAGGCCGACATCTCCCTGGTCCGGCGGACGCGGGAGAACCGGGCCGAGCGCTGGTACTCGTACATGACGGCGAAGCTGGCGGCGGCCGGAGCCCCCGCCGAGCACGTGGCGACCCTGACCAGGACCCCCGTCGGCATCCTGCCCGGCTTCTCCCCCGCCCTCCCCGACCGTGAGATCGTCCCCGGCGAACTCCTCGACCTCCCCGGCCGCCGGCTCCGCGCGATCTGGACGCCCGGCCACACCCCGGGCCATGTCTGCCTCCACCTGGAGGAGGCCCACCCGGCCGGGCTCCCCGGCAACGGGCGCCTGTTCTCGGGCGACCACCTCCTCCCCCGGATCACCCCGCACATCGGCCTGTACGAGGACCCCGACGACACGACGGTCGCCGACCCCCTCGGCGACTACCTCGACTCCCTGGAACGCGTCGGCCGCCTCGCCCCTGCGGAGGTGCTCCCGGCCCACCGCCACGCCTTCCCCGACGCGACGACCCGCGTACGGGAACTCCTCGACCACCACGACGAACGCCTCGCCGGCCTCCGCGCCCTCCTCACCACTCCCCTCACCCCCTGGCAACTCGCGGAACGCATGGAGTGGAACCGCCCCTGGGCCGAAATCCCCCCGGGATCGAGGAACATCGCGGTCTCGGAGGCCGAGGCCCACGTCCGCCGGCTGGTCAAACTCGGCCAGGCTGAGGCGGTGACGGGGAGCGAGCCGGTCACGTACGTGGCGGTTTGAATCCTCCCCTCCCAGAAGGGAAGGGGATTCCTGGCGCAGGCTGCCTCCTGGAGCAGCACTCCAGGAGGTCTTCTGCCATCGGCGCCAGCCGGGTTGAGACCAGCCCGGACGAGCATGACGTGTGCGGAGTTCTTGTCCCGTGGGGACATGTTTCCGCATGCGGTGCAGGTGTAGGTGCGCTCACCCAGCGGCAGGCGATGCTTGGCTCTCGCATCGCAGTGCGCGCAGTCCATCGTGGTGTGCGCGGGGTGGACGAGGCGGATGTCCCGCCCGTGTTTGCGGCCCATTTCGATCAGGGCGGCCTTGGTGGCGCCGATGGCGGCGTCAGCGGCCTTGCAGGCCATCGTGGTCTTCGCCAGGAACTTCGGGCGGAAGCCCTCGACGGCGATGGCGTCGTGGTCACGGACGGCTTTCCTGGCCCACTTGCGGCCGGTGTCCTCACGCTGCCTCGCGACCTTCTTGTACGCCTTCGCTCGCCATTTCTTCGCCTCGCAGTATCCCTTCGATCCGGGCCGGCCCTTCTTCGGTTTGCGGCGGGCCATCATCCGGTCGTACCGGGTCAGCTCCCCATCCCCATGCGGTGAACCCATCTCCGCCCAAAGGCCGAGACCCAGGTCACTTTCGACGCGCCCGGCGCGTGAAGCGGCCCACAGGACGCAGGTCACTTACGAAGCGGAGTAGTAGATCGATGTTCGTGTCATGGCCACACAGAAACCGGCTCTGACCTGGCCATTGAGAGCCACGTCACAAATGCCGCCTTAAACCCACATACGACCACAACTAGCAAAAGGGGTGATTGCGGACGCTCGTCGAGCCTGTTTCTCTGGAGCAGTCGCACGGCGCCGACGAACCCTCACGGGTCGCGGCGCCGCCGCATGTCACCGCCACCCACGCAGTACGCACCACCGGCACCGACTTGCCCGCGACGGCCCTGACCCCGAAGAAAAAGGTTCTCCGTGTTCGTCTCCCGCATCGCCCGCACCATCGCCTCGCCGAAGAAGGCCCTCACCACCGCCGCCGTGGCCGCCGCCACCGCCGGTATGGTCCTGGCCGCGGCCCCCGCCGAGGCGGCGACCTCCGCCTCCGCCTCCGATGCCAAGGCGATCGCGCACAAGATGATCCCGAACGCCGCCCAGTACAACGCGTTCAGCAAGATCGTCGAGCACGAGAGCGGTTGGGACGTCGACGCGACCAACTCCTCCTCCGGTGCGTACGGCCTGGTCCAGGCCCTGCCCGCCTCGAAGATGGCCTCCGCCGGCTCCGACTGGAAGACCAACGCGGCCACGCAGATCAAGTGGGGCCTGAACTACATGAACGACCGGTACGGCAGCCCCGTCGGGGCCTGGAACTTCTGGCAGGCCAACGGCTGGTACTGAGCCGGCCCGGCCTGACCTGACTGGGGCGACGGCCCCCGACTCTCCTGAGTCGGGGGCCGTCGTTTCTTCGTCGCATCCGGGCATCCGCTGCCTGCGGGCCCGTCGTGGCTGGTCGCGCCCGCGCGGCGGTAGCCGCAATTCGATACAGCCCCGCGCCCCTCAAGAGCTCACCGCAGCCCCGTCGAGAGCCCCTCGTGGTGGACTGGCCCGATGAGTGCCGAGGCCGCCGGGCCGTCCCAGCCGTCACCGTCGTCGTACGACCCCGAATCGCGCGGGCTGCGTCTCGTCGTCGTGCTGCTGGTGCTGACGGTGGTCAGTGGGCTGATCGATGCCGTGAGTTATCTCGGGCTCGGGCATGTCTTCACGGCGAACATGACCGGCAACGTCGTCGTGCTGGGCTTCGCCGCCGCCGGGGCGCCCGGCTTCTCCGTACCGCACACGCTGGTGTCGCTGGCGTCGTTCGTGGTGGGCGCGGTGGCCGGCGGGCGGGTCGCGGGGCGGCTGGGCGGCGGGTCGCGCCGGAGGTGGGCCCGGGTGACCCTCGCCGTCGAGGCGGTGTTCCTGGGCGCGTCCTCGGCGGTCGCCTTCGCCGCGCCGGACGCGACCGCCACCGTCTACACCCTGATCGCGGTCACCGCCTTCGCGATGGGCCTGCGCAACGCGACGGTACGCAGACTGGGCGTCCCCGATCTGACGACCACCGTCCTGACGATGACCCTCACCGGCCTCGCCGCCGACTCCCGCGCGGCCGGTGGCACGGGCAGACACTCACCGCGCCGCTCGGCGTCGGTGGCCGCGATGGCCCTGGGCGCGCTGCTCGGCGCGTGGCTGTTCCTCCATCACGGCCTGGGGATTCCGCTGCTGGTCGCGGCCGTGGTGGTGGGGGTGCTGGCGGTGTGCGCGTCGGGGCGGGAATGAGCGGACCTGCCCGCCTGTCGCCGCTCTTGGCCAAGTGCCTCTGATCGCCGGGAACCTGGCCGTGCGACGGCCGGCCGGGGTCGTTTGAGGGTCGGCCAGGGCCGAGTGCCGGGCCCCGGGTGGCTACCGAACGATAACTCTTCATGATTGCTCTGCGCGGGCCCGTCCCGCCCGACCAGCCTGTGCGGGAACTCACCCTGGCCCGCCGCAGCCACCCTGACCTGCGTATTCTTCGCCGACGGGCGGGATCTCGCACCGTTCGCAGCCTCGTTCGAGGATCGGACGGAGGTGCGGGCGGCGAGAGCAGGTAGTGCGCACACGGCCCACGCCGGTCCGGAGCGGAGCATACTGGCGTCACAATGACTAAAACAGCGGCGACAAAGGCCCATCTGCCCACCAGCCCCTTCAAAGCCCCTGTGGCACCACCTGCCAAGCGGTTCGCGGTAGGAGACCGGGTCACTCACGATGTGTTCGGCCTCGGCCGAGTGACCACTGTCGAGGACGGCATCGCGGTGCTCGTCGACTTCGGCGGAATGCAGCAGCGGATCACCAGCCCCTACGCCAAGCTGACCGTTCTGTGAACTCAGCCGTAGGAACGACCTCACTCTTCTCCGCACCGGAACAGCTTCCGGTCCACGAGAGGACCGACACCCCCACCCCGGTGATCAACCCCTTCCAGGCCCCGGCCTTCGCGGAGGGCACCCCCGAGCCCTCCGCCGCCTGGGCGGAGGACCCGGGCGCCGGAGAGTAGCGCCGCTGACGATGCCTTTCAGCTGTGAGGCATCGGCAGCGCGTACACCCTGTCGAAGTGCTGGGCGATCAGCGGGTGGTCACTGCCGACGCCCGGATCGCAGGAGAGCTGCCAGTCGTTGATGCCGGTGTCCCGGCCGTCGGTGAAGTTCCAGAGCAGCTCGCCCCGTCGGGCGTCGATCGCGTAGAACCCGTTCTTGTTGGCCGCGGCCGTGACGAAGACCGCGCTGCCGCCCGCGACGAGGGGGTTCTCCAGGTCGAGCCGGGGCGTCTCCCGGAACCAGCGCCGGGCACCGGTCACGGCGTCGAACGCCTCGACGCCGTGCGGGTTCCTCGTCGTGCAGTACACCGTGTCCTCCGCGGCGGCGACGGACGCGAAGCCGCCGTTCTCCGCCCGCACCCGCCAGCGCAGCGCACCGGACTCCAGGTCCACGGCGATCAGCTCGTTGTCGGCGGCGAAGACGGTCCTGCCGAGCACCACCGGGACGGACCGGGTCTCCGACTCGGACGCCATGGGCTGGCTCCACAGCACACTGCCGCGCCCGTCGGTGCCCCGGGCCGTGAGACGGTGCAGGCCGTCGATGTAGACGAAGTGACCGGCGTCGATGAGCGGCTTCAGGTCGAGGCCGATGTCCTGCGCGCTGATCGGGATGACACTCGCGAGACGCGCCCCCAGGTTCGTACCGAGGACGACGTTCGTCGACGTGGCCGACCCCTGCGCCCCGTCCGGAGTATCCTCGCGGTCGAACCGCAGGCCGACGATGGTGACGGTGTCGCCGACCCCGCCGAGCAGGGCGTCGAAGCGGAAGTCCGTCCCGAAGTCCAGCGCGTACCGCTCGGCGCCCGTGACCGGGTCGACGCCGATCACGGTCGCGCCGGTGCCGAGGGCGACGACGACGTCCGAGACGAGCAGGGGCGAGGTGGGCGACTGGCTGATGCCCCGGTAGATCCAGCGGGGACTGGTGCCGTCGGCGAGGCCGAGGCTGAACAACGTGCCCGACTGTGTCTTCAGCAGGGCCGTGTCGTTGTAGAAGACCGCCGGTGCCTGGACGAGCGGGTCGCTCCGGTACGTCCACAGCGGTTCCGGCGCGCTGCCGGACGGTGCCGCCACACCGCCGCCCGACCGGCCGTTCGAGCCGTGGAGCAGTGCGGCGAAGCCGGTGCCCACGGCGAGCGCGCCGGCCGTGAGGATTCTGCGGCGGGAGGGGTCGGGCCGCAGGGAGCGCCGGGCGCGATGGGTGCCCCGCTCGGGCGACTGGGCGGGCGACGGCGCGGGGGTCTGCTCGCGTGTCGGGCCGGGCTTCGGCCGTGCCGGGGACTCGGGATGTCCCGCGTGCTCGGAGTGCTCCGGGTGTTCCGGGTGTTCGGGGTGATCGGGGAAGACCACGGGGTGAGGGCCGCTCGGGCGGCGCTCCGTGATCAGTCGCTGGACCGCCGCCAGGCGCGGGTCCACTCGGACGCTCCCGGGGCCGGATCCGGGGCCGCCGGGGGTGGCTGTGGCACCGACGCGGGCTGCCTCCCGCTCACGGACGCCCGTCCTGCCGTCTCCCCCCAGGTCCAGGTCCATCAGGGCGGCGGCCTGCCGTCCGATCGAGTCGAGAACGGCCTCCGGCAGCCAGTCGTCCCAGTCCAGCGCGTCGGCGCCGCCGGGCGCGCACGCCGCCGACACCCGGTCCGGGCTGGGCCGGGCCCCCGGGGACTTCTCCAGACAGAGCCCGATGATCGTGTCCAGCGGCTCCTGGACCCTCGTCAGATCGGGCGTGCCGTGCACCACCTGGTAGAGCAGGGTGGCCGCCGACGAGCCGTCGAAGGGCGACTTCCCGGTCGCCGCGTAGGCCAGCACCGAGCCGAGACAGAACACGTCCCCCGCCGGGCCCATCGGGTCGCCGGTGGCGTGCTCGGGGCACATGTACCGCGGGGAGCCCAACAGCACGCCGGACAGGGTGAGTTCGTAACCGTCGGTGGCCCGGACGATACCGAAGTCGATGACGCGCGGACCCTCGGCGGAGAGCAGCACGTTGGACGGTTTGAGGTCGCGGTGCACAAGTCCCGCGGAGTGTACGGCGATCAGCGCCTCGGCGAGCCCGGCCCCGAGGGCCAGGACGGATCGCTGCGGCAGCGGCCCGTACGCCTCGACCGCCTCGGCGAGCGTCGGGCCGAGGATGTGCGTGGTGGCCAGCCAGGGGACGGGCCCGTCCGGGTCGGCGTCCACGACGGACGCCGTATAGGTGCCGCTCACCGCGCGCGCCGCGTCGACCTCGCGGCGGAAGCGGTTGCGGAAGGCCTTGCCGGAGGCAAGTTCCGGGCGGATGACCTTGACGGCCACGGTCTGTTGCCGGTCGTCCTTGGCGAGGAAGACCTCCCCCATCCCCCCGGCGCCGAGTCGCGCGACAGTACGGTACGGCCCCAGTTGCTCCGGATCCGTGGGACGAAGTGGCTCCATTGTCCTCAGCTCGCCTGTTGCCCTGTTGCCCTGTGCTCCGTATATGGACTTGGGGGGAGAGTAGGTGCTGAAGGGACAGTTGGAGTACGCATCGGAACAAGTCATGGCCATTACTTGAGAGTTCAGGCAGGGACCGTTTGGACGTTACTCGTGACGTCAGGACGAATCCGGCATGTGATGTTCCGCATACGGCCCTCAGCTGAGCGTCGCGTAGACGATGAGGTTGTTCACCGGATGGCCCTGTGCGTCGAAGTCGCCGTCGCAGGTGATGAGCCGCAGGGCACGGTCCTGGGTCGGGCCGTAGACCTTCTCCGTGGGGAAGGCGTTCTTGCCGACGCTCTCCGTGTCCGTGACGGTGAAGTGGGCCGCGTCGCCGCTCGCGTCGGTGACGGTGATGTCCGCACCCTTGGTGATCTTCTTGAGGTCGTGGAAGACGGCCTTGCCGAAGCGGGTGTCGTTGTGGCCGATGACGACGGCCGCGCCGACCTCACCGGGCACGGCACCGCCCGTGTACCAGCCGGCGGTCATCCCCTTCTCGGCCGGCGGGACCTCGACCGTCCCGTCCGTGTTCAGTCCCAGCTCCATCAGCGAACTGGCGATCCCGAGGGAGGGAACGGCGACCTCGGCCGGAGCGGCACGCTCCTCGGGCGCCGTGGAGGTCACGGACTCCTGGGACTCCTCGGCCCGTTCGGGCGCCGAGGCGGTGGGCGCGACCCGCAGTCCCGGGTCGGGCGCGGACGAACAGCCGGAGAGCAGGGTGACAAACATGAGCAGAACGAGGGCCGGACGGAGTGCAGAGGGCAACGCGGGCTCCAGAGCGAGGGTGCTGAGTGCGGTAACACGCGTGGCGCCGCCCGATGAAGGACGGCGCCACCGTTTCGTACAAGAGGAAGTGCTGCCGAATCAGCGTTCGGCAGCGCCCCAAAGGGGCGCGGGGCTGTGTTGATATGCGGCTCCGCCGCGGGGCGCGACCAGCCACGACGGCGCCGCAGACGAGCAACGACGCACCGCGCAGCGGCGTGCTCAGCGACGCGCGCTGGTGCGGCGCCGAACCACATAGGTGCCGGCGCCAGCGAGAAGCAGCGCCCCCGTGGCCGACCCGATCAGCGTGCCGGTGTTGTCACCGGCCGGCTCCTCACCCGCGGCGACACCGCCCCGCGGATAGTCCTTGCCGAGCTTCTTGGCCTCCTGGGCCTTCCGGGCCTCGGCCTCCTTGAGCGCCCTCGCGTCCTCGGCCTTCTTCTTCGCCAGTGCCTCCTTGTCGGCCGGGGTCAGATCGGTCGCGCCCGGCGTCGGGGTCGGGTCGGTGGCGAAGGCCGCGGAGGCCGGGACGAGCAGTGCGCCGGCCGCGACGCCGGTCAGCACGGCGATACGAAGGGTGCTCAGCGGGCGCAGGGTGAGACGGCGGGACATTTGAGACTCCAGTTCCAGCCCGGCCTTGGTCGTACCTGGGTGCTCGATCCGCACCAGGTTCCGGGCATGGCCCCACCCTGACGGCCAGTTGTGAGGAACCTGTCAGATCGCCGTGGTCATCCCATCAGGGTCGGCCGGGGTCCCCTTCGTACCCGCTGCCGGCAGCCGCAGGGTGAAGGTGGCCCCCTTCCCCTCCTCGCTCACCACGTCGACCGTGCCGCCGTGCGCCTCGGCGAGCTTGAGGACGATCGCCAGGCCGAGTCCGCTGCCGCCGGTGCTGCGGTTGCGGGACTTCTCCGCCCGCCAGAACCGGTCGAAGACGTACGGGAGATCGGCCGCCGGGATGCCGCTGCCGGTGTCGGACACCTCCACGGCGACCTCGTCCCCGGGACCGGTGACGTACGGGCGCAGGGTCACCGTGCCGCCGGACGGTGTGTGGCGTACCGCGTTGGAGAGCAGGTTGCTGACGGCCTGGCGCAGCCGTACGGGGTCGGCGTCGAGGAGCGGGAGGCCGGGCGCGCCCTCGGGCGCCGTCGCGACGGCGAGAGTGACACCCGCCTTCTCGGCCAACCCCTGGTGTGCGGAGGCGACCTGGCCGAGCAGCTCGTCGACCCGTACCGGCTTGCGGTGCAGTCGCAGGGCGCCCGCGTCGGCCGCGCCCAGGTCCTGGAGGTCGTTGATGAGGTGCTGGAGCTGCACCGCCTCCTCCAGGAGCGAGGAGACGAACGCCGGGTCGGGGTCGGCCAGTCCGTCATGAGCGGCCTCCAGCCAGCCCCGGATGTTGCTCAGCGGCGTACGCAGCTCATGGGCGACATCGCTGACCATCACCTTCCGCTGCTCCTCCAGGCGGGCCCGGTGCGCGGCCATGTCGTTGAAGGCCGCCGTCAGCCGCCCGATCTCGTTGTCGGAGCCGACGGGCACGGGCACCGGCGTCGAGTCGAGACCGTCCCGCATCCGCTGCGCGGCGCCGGTGAGCGCGTGCAACGGGCGTACGAGCCTGCCTCCCGCGAGCACCGAGGCGCCGACGGTGAGGGCGAGGACCAGGGCGGTGACCCCGGCGATCCGGGCGGTGTTGGCCGGGGAGAGGTCGAGGCCGGGCACGCCGGCGGCGCCGGGGCCGTCGATGAACAGCAGTGCGGGCTCGGCGACATAGGCGGTGAGCTGCTCGCGGCGGGCGCTGACGACACAGGCGGCGATGGCCCGGTCGTAGCCGCTCCCCCGGACCTCGGCGGGGATGTCGTAGACCTCGCCGCCGGCCGCAGCCTTCCGCTTGGCGGCTTCAGCGGCCTCCGCCGCCTCGGCGGCTGCGGAGGCCTTGGCGGCCCTGGCGTCCCCCGCGATCTTGGCCGCCAGCATCTCGGCCTCCGCCGCTTCCTCCGCCGTCAGCTTGTCGGTGCCGTCCTCGGCGACGCGGCTCACGCCGTCCTGCCCGTATCCCCAGCTCCGGTCCCAGGACAGGTCCAGGTTCAGGGTCACGCCCGTACGGTCCTGGCGTTCCAGGCAGGAGTCGGCGAGCTGGTTGAGGGCGCGCAGGGCCTTCCGCTCGGTCGGGGTGGGGGACACCGGGTAGGAGTCCAGACACTTCGCTTCCATGGAGCGGGCGATCTCGTCCTCGGCCGCGTTGTCGGTCTCGTTGCTGACGAACTGGACGCGGGGCCGTCCGCCGGGGCTCTCGACGATGTCCGCGGCGATCCCCATCTGGCTGAGGCACGCCACCCTTCCCTGGGAGGCCTTCCGCAGAGCGGAACGTTCCTTCGCGGGCAGCCGGAACGGCCCCACGGCCCGTGGGTCGACACGGTCCGCGCCGGTCTCGGCGGCGTCGGGCACCAGCACGGTGTCGACGGAGAGCGGGTCGACGACCGCCGAGGGCTGCGAGGCGAGCGAGGCCGACGACGAACCGCCGTCCTTGGAGCCCGAGTTCGCGGAGTCGGCGAACGGGCGCCGGTCCTCGGTGGTGAGCACGATCCGGCGCCCGGACTGCCGGGCCAGTTCGCGCACGGTCGCGTCGACGCCCTCCCAGCCGGGGTGGGTGGCCGCGTAGCCGAGCAGGGTGTCGTAGATCTTCGCGTCGGACTTGAGGTTCTGCCCCTGCTCCTGCCGGATCGCGACGGAGGTCGTCTGCACGGCGAGCCAGGCGGTGGCGGCGACCGAGCACGAGGCGACCAGCGCGGTCACGGTCAACAGCCGCCCGGCCAGACTCTTCCGGAGCGGCAACCGGCCCTTCGTCTCACCCCCCGCGCCCTCCTTCTGCTCAGGACGACGCATGGCGCACGCTCTTCGCGGGGTCCGTCAGCTTGTAGCCGACGCCGAAGACGGTGATGATCCGGGACGGCCTGCGCGGGGCGCGCTCGATCTTCTTGCGCAGGTTCATGATGTGCACGTCGACGGTCCGGCCGCTGATGTACTTGTCGAAGCCGTGCAGTTCCTCCAGGAGCCGCGCCCTGGTGAAGACCCGCCCTGGCTCGGCCGCCATCGCCGCGAGGATACGGAACTCACCGGGCGTGCACTCAACTGCCGTACCGCCGACCGACACTTCGTGCCGGGCCGGATCGACCTTGAGCGCGCCGACCGCCAACACCTTCTCGTCCGGGGCCGTTTCGGGCTCGGGCGCGGGTACGGGTTCGGTGGCCGGGTCGGTGCCGCGCCGGTTGCGGCGCAGCAACGTCCGTACGCGGGCCGTCAGTTCGCGCGGGCTGAACGGCTTGGTCATGTAGTCGTCGGCGCCGAGGTCGAGGCCGAGCAGCAGATCGTCCTCGGTGCTGCGGGCCGTCAGCATCAGCACCGGGACCTCGCGGCGTTCGGCGCGCAGGATCCGTACGACGTCGAGGCCGTCGGCTCTGGGCATCATCACGTCGAGGACGACCAGGTCGGGTTCCTGGTGCCGGACCGTGTCGAGAGCGGTCCGGCCGTCCTCGACGACCGTGACGGTGTGACCCTCGTGCTCCAGATAGCGGCGCACCAGTTCGGCCTGTTTCGCGTCGTCTTCGGCGACCACAATGTTTGCGCACACGCCCGCGATCGTAAGCGAGCGCGGGCGCGGGCAGGGCGTAAGTGGCCTTACCGTGCGGGCCGTTCGGTCACGGGCAGCCGGGGATGCAGACGCGCGGTGGACCGTCCGGTGAGGTCGAGCAGCAGCTCGGCGAAGAGGGCGTCGCCCCAGCCGAACCAGGGGCGTGTGAAGGTCGCGGGGTCGTCGACGTGGAAGCTCTCGTGCATGGAGCCGGTGCCCGCGTCGGTGCGCAGCAGCAGTTCGGCGAGGCGGACCCGTTCGGCCTCGTCGTCGCTGGTCAGCGCCTGCATGGTGAGGGAGAGCGGCCAGACGTGGCCGGGCGGGGTGTGCGGGCTGCCGATGCCTGAAGCCGAACTGCCCGTGTAGTGGAAGGGGTTGGCGTCGCTGAGGACGAACTCGCGGGTGCGCAGGTAGAGCTGGTCGCCCGGGTCGCACCAGCCGAGGTAGGGCAGCGAGAGCAGGCTCGGGATGTTGGCGTCGTCCATCAGCAACTGCCCGCCGAGACCGTCGACTTCGTACGCGTACACCGCAGGGTCTGCCCCTGCGGTCACCCCGTGCGTACGTACCCCGGTGGCGATCTCACCCGAGAGGGCCGTGGCGTCGGCGGCGAGGTCGAGGTCTCCGATCGCCGTCGCGAGTTCGGCGAGGCCGCTCAGCGCGACGGCCGCCATGGCGTTGGACGGGACCAGATAGCCGTACTGGCAGCGGTCGTCGCTGGGGCGGAAACCGGACCAGGTCATCCCGGTGGGCGCGGTCGGCGCGCCCCGGCCGTCGCGGGCCAGGATGTCGTACTCCCAGTCGCCCTCGCGCCGGAACTCGTACGGCGAACTGTTCTCGTGGTCCTGCTCGACCCGCCACAGGGCGATGATCCGGCGGGCGGCTCGGACGAAGCGGTCGTCGGCGGTGAGGTGGCCGAGGCTGCCGGTGGCCCGCCAGATGCCGTACGCCAGGTGGAGCGGGGCGCACAGCGAGTCGATCTCGTACTTCTGCTCCCACACCAGCGGGTCGGGGACCGGATCGTCGACGTACCCCGCGCCGGAGCCGTCGGGTTCGGCGTTGAAGGCGTTGGCGTACGGGTCGGCGAGGACGTACCGCAGTTGGCGGCGCAGTACGCCGGTGAGCGCGGCGGCGACGGCCGGGTCGTCGGCGGCGAGGAGGTAGGGGCGGACCTGGGCGGTGCTGTCGCGCAGCCACATCGCGGGGATGTCGCCGGTGAGGACGAAGACCTCGCCGTCGGGCTGCGGGCGCATGGCCCGGCCCCAGGTGCCGGTGAGCAGCCCGGTGAAGCGGTCGGCGGCACGCGGGGCGAGGGCGCGCAGCTCGCGGTGGACGTCGGCGCGCAGGGCACGGAGGCCTTCCGGCAGCCCGTCCTCCGGGTCGTTCGCATCCCGCATGGTCACCCTCCACGTACTCCGTCACGCACTGAGACAACGTTGTTTCGGAACAACGTTGTCGGAGCGTACGTACCGACCCCCGCACCGCGCAAGGCGTGCAAAATCCCTGTTCCGATCCATTGACAACGTTGTTTCACGGGAGTTTGCTGTGCGGCACGCAACGACGCGTAGCGACCTTTGTCGCGAAGCGAGCCTTTTCGGAGTGATGCCGGACATGCGAACGCCCACCATGCGGGAGGTCGCCGCCCTCGCCGGGGTGTCGATCAAGACCGTCTCCCGGTTCGTCAACGGTGACGAGACGGTCTCCCCCGCGATCGCGGAGCGGGTGCGCGCTGCCATAGACGAGACCGGTTACCGCCGTAACGACCTCGCCCGGAGTCTGCGCCCCGGTCAGCGCAGCACCACGCTCGCGCTGCTGGTCGGCGATCTGACCAACCCGTTCTACGGTTCGATCGCCAACGGTGTCATGGGCGTGGCCCGTGCCCACGGCCACAACGTCGTGCTGGCCAGCTCCGACGAGGACCCCGAGGCCGAGCGCCGGGGCATCGACGACCTGCTCGGGCAGCGCGTCGCCGGGCTGCTGATCGTGCCCGGCGCCATGGACTACGGCTATCTCGGCCGCGAGGTCGCCCAGGGCACCCCGGTCGTCTTCGTGGACCGGCCCGCGCTGGGCCTGGACGCGGACACCGTGCTGCTGGACAACCACGGGGGCGCCCGCAAGGCCACCGAGCATCTGATCGCCGCCGGTCACCGGCGGATCGGTGTCGTCGTGGCCGCCAGCCACTACACCACCGGGCGCCGGCTCGACGGCTACCTGGACGCGATGCGCGCCGCCTTCGGCGAGGCCGACGAGGCCCTGGTCGCCCGCCTGGAGCACGGCACCCGGGAGGAGGCCGAGCAGGCCGCCGCCCAACTCCTCGCACTGCCCCCGGAGCGGCGCCCCACGGCCCTGTTCACCACCACCAACTTCCTGACCCACGGCGCCCTGCGCGCCATGGGCCCGGGGCAGGACACGGCACTGGTCGGCTTCGACGACTTCCCGTTCGCCGACCTGCTGCCCACCCCGGTGACCGTCGTGTCCGGGGACGCCGGCGAGATGGGCCGCGAGGCCACCCGACTGCTGCTGGCCCGGATCGCGGGCCAGAGCGGACCACCCCGCCGGGTCCAGCTCGGCACCGTACTGATCCCCCGTGGAAGCGGAGAGCAGAAGCCATGAGCACGCCCACTCCCGCCGGTCCGGTTCCGGCCGGCCCGTCCCCGCACGGGGCCACCGCCCTCGCCACCCCGGTCCTCGAACTGTCCGGCATCGTCAAGAGCTACGGCCAGGTCCAGGCGCTGCGCGGGGCCGCGCTCACCGTCTACCCGGGCGAGGTGGTCGCGCTGGTCGGTGACAACGGCGCCGGCAAGAGCACCACCATCAAGGTCATCTCCGGGGTGATCCAGCCCGACGCGGGCGAGATACGGGTCGACGGCAGGCCCGTCACCATCCCGGACCCGATCGCCGCCCGCCGCCTGGGCATCGAGACCGTCTACCAGGATCTGGCGCTCGCGCCCGATCTGGACCCCGCCGAGAACCTCTTCCTCGGCCGCGAGATCATGCGCCCCGGCCTGCTCGGGAAGCTCGGCTTCCTGGACCGGAAGGCCATGCGGGCCAAGGCCGACGAGGCGTTCGGCTCGCTCGGCGTCGGCATCCAGGACACGGCCGCGCAGGTCGTCACGATGTCCGGCGGCCAGCGGCAGGGCATCGCGGTCGGCCGGGCGGTCAACTGGGCGGACCGGGTGCTGCTGATGGACGAGCCGACGGCCGCACTGGGCGTCGTACAGACGGAACGGGTCGGACAGCTGATCCAGCGGGTCCGGGCCTCGGGCGTCGCGGTGGTCCTGATCAGTCACAACCTGCCGTTCGTCTTCGAGTACGCGGACCGTATCGAGGTGCTGCGGCTCGGACAGCGGGTGGCCCGGCTGTCCGGTGCGACGGCCACCAGCGAGAACGTGCTCGGCGCCATGACGGGCGCCCTCACCTTCGAGGACGCGTCCGATCCCGCCCTCGATCCCGCCCTCGATCCGGCAGACAGCGAGGACCAGTCATGACGACCCCCACCACCGAGGTGAAGTCCGCCGGACCGGACGAGGACTCCGCCCCTCCCCTGCGTTCGGTGGCCCTCGCCGCCGCCTGGCGCAACATGAAGGGCACCCGGAGTCTGGCGCTGGTCGTCCTGCTGGTGCTGCTCGCGGTGTTCGGCGCGGCCTACCCCGACAACTTCCTCACCGCGTACAACCTGCGCAGCGTCGCCATCGAGGCCGCCTCCTACTGCGTCCTGGCCATCGGGATGACGTTCGTGATGACCACCGGGGGCATCGACCTGTCGGTCGGCTCGGTGCTGATCTTCTCCGGGGTCGTGGGCGTGAAGGTGATGTCGGCGCTGGGCGGGGGCGGTCCCGTGACCCTCCTCGCCGGTCTGCTGACAACGATGGCAACGGGCCTGGCCTGGGGAGTTCTCAACGGCCTCCTGGTCACGAAGGCCAAACTCCCGCCGCTGATCGCCACGTTGGCGACCCTCTCGGCGGCGGGCGGCGGCGCCCTCGTGCTGACCAACGGCCTCGATCTGCGCGGCGTCCCCGACTCCCTGGTCAGCGGCCTCGGCTTCGGCCGCTTCCTGGGCATCCCGTACACGGTGTGGCTGGCCATCGGGCTCACCATCGCCGGCGCGATCGTCCTGGGCCTCACCCGCTTCGGCACCTACACCCGCACGATCGGCTCCAACGTCGAGGCCGCCCGTCGCGCGGGAGTCGCCGTCGACCGCCATCTCATCAAGGTGTACGCGCTCTGTGGACTCCTCGCCGGGATCGCCGCGTACGTCAACCTGGCCCGCTTCTCCACCACCACCGTCGGCGGCCACACCGGCGACAACCTCCAGGCGATCGTCGCCACCGTGCTCGGCGGCACCAGCCTCTTCGGCGGGGTGGGCAGCGTCCTGGGCACCGCCTTCGGGTCCCTCATCCCGGCCGTGCTGAGCAACGGCCTGGTCATCATCGGCCTCCAGCCGTTCTGGCAACAGGTGGCGGTCGGCGCGGTGTTGGCGGGGGTCGTGTACGTCGACCACGTCAACCGGCGCCGCCGCACGCTCCGTTAAGCCCCCCATTGCTGGTCCCCCTTGCTGGTCCCCGCTCAACGCCCCCCGCTCAACGCCCCGTCGCACCAATGGAGTTGCACCATGAAGACCGCCCACCTCCCCCTCAGAGGCGCCGCCCTCGCGAGCGTCCTCCTCCTCGGCGTCACCGCCTGCGGGTCCGGCGACTCCTCCTCGACCGACAATCCGAAGGTGACCGTCATCCTCGGCACCGCGTCCGACTCCTTCTACAACACGCTGGGTTGCGGGGCGAAGGCCGAGGGCAAGAAGCTCGGCGCGACGGTGGACGTCCAGGGCGCGACGACCTTCGACCCGGCGACGCAGACCCCGATCCTCACCAGCACGGTCGCGAAGAAGCCGAACGCGATCGTCATCGCGCCGACCGACTCGAAGGCGCTGGGTACGCCGCTGAAGCAGGCCAACGAGGCCGGCATCAAGATCGTGACGGCCGACACGGGCCTCGACGACACGAGCTTCATCTCGTCCGCCGTGTCCTCCAACAACGAGGAGGGCGGCGCGGAGGCGGCCCGCACCCTGGCCAAGCTGGTCGGCGAGAAGGGCAAGGTCGTCATCATCGGCGGCACGCCAGGTGTCACCACGGCCGACCAGCGGATCAAGGGCTTCGAGACCGAGATCAAGAAGTACCCGGACATCACGTTCGTAGGCGTCCAGCCCTCGACACCCAGCGGCGGAGTCGTCGAGGCGGCCCGCCTCACCGCGGCCTCCCTCTCCAAGGACCCCGACCTGGCGGGCATCTTCTCCATCAGCACCCCGGCGAGCGACGGCGCCAACAACGCCATCAAGGACGCCGGAAAGGTCGGCAAGGTCAAGGTCGTCGGCTTCGACGCGGGCCCCGCACAGGTCGAGCAGCTGAAGAAGGGCACGGTCCAGGCGCTGATCGCCCAGAAGGCGGAGGAGATCGGCGCGCAGGCCGTGCGGGAGGCCGTGAACGCGGTCCAGGGCAAGAAGGTGACGAAGACGATCGGCACGTCGTTCGTGTCGATCACGGCGGACAACCTGGGCGACGCGAACGTGAGCAAGTACGTGTACAGGTCGACCTGCTGACGCTCGGTCAGACCTTGTGACTCCGCCCTGTCACCGGGGCGGAGTCACTTCGTCGCCCGCAGCACCGGCCAGGTCGCCCGCTTCACGATGCCGTCGGCGGCCAGGCCCTTGTCGCTCTGGAAACTGCTCACGGCGGCCTCCAGTCCCGCCCCGAACACCCCGTCCACACCGGTGCCGCCGATGTCGTACCCGCGCTTCAGCAGGATGCACTGGACCTGCTCGACGCGTTTCCCCGAGTCTCCGAGTTCCGTGCGGGCCTTGCCCGCGTAGTACGTGCACTCGGTGACCCAGGGTGCCGTGGCGGGTTCGGTCGAGGAGACGACCGGAGACGGAGTGGCGGTGGGCGTAGCGCCGGTGCCGCTGTCCGTTCCGCCGTCGGTGGCGGCGCCGGTGGCCGTGACCGTGGGGACGCCGGGCTCCGTGGGGGCGTCCTCGCCGTCGTCATCGGTGGCGCCGGAGATCTGTGAGGGCACGGCCGGCCCGTCGGCGGTCTCGGTACCGCTGCCGGACGTGGTCGGGACCGACTTCCCGTCCGCGTTCTCCCGCGTCGGCGAGGAGGCCCCGGCTTCGACCGCGGTGCCGGCGGACGCCGTCGCGACCGTCCCCGGGGGCGCGGCGGCCGCACGGTCCTCCGGGCGGGCGAGTACGACGGCCAGCGCGGCCAGGGCACACAGGGCGAGGGCAACCGCCCCGGCCGGTACGGGTCTTCTGCGGACCCAGCCGACCAGTCCCGCCGGCCACCGCTGCCCCGGGGACGTCTCGGCGGACGCCACTCCGACCGGTTCCGCCGGGCTCGCGGGAAGGACGGGGGCCGCACCCCCTGCCGGAACCGGCACCGGCAGCGCCGGATTCGGGCTCGGCCGGTGCCCCGGGGACCGCAACTCCGCCGCCCGCGCGACGGGAACGCGATACAGCACGTCGTACGCCCGCTGCCGCTCCACCACCCTGGCGTGGAGGGGCTCCGGCCACGTGGACGCGACGACGGGGGAACCGGCACGCCCATGTGCCCCTGCCGACGCACCGGCACTCCGGCTCGGGTCCACCGGCACACCAGCACGCCAACTCGGGCCCGCCGGCGCGCCAGCACGCCCGTCCGAATCCACCGGTACACCGCCACGCCCGTCCGAATCCGCCGGCACACCGCCACGTCCGCCCGAGCCCAGCGGTCCACCGCCACGCCCGCCTGAGCCCGGCGGCACACCATCACGTCCGCCCGCCCTCGCCGACCCGCCGGTACCCCCGCCCGGGTCCGCCGGTGCACCAGCACGCCAGCCCGAATCCGCCTGCCCATCAGCACGCCCACTCGGGTCCGCCTGCCCACCAGCACGCCAGCCCGAATCCGCCGACCCACCAGCATGCCCGCCCGCACCCACCGGCCCACCGGCACGCCAGCCCGAGTCCGCCTCGCGAGGTCCGCGCAAGCTGTCCCCGTCGGCCTGTTCTGCTGCCGGGGTGCCAGCGGTCGCCCTCCGGGCGGACGTAGCCGCCTCGATCAGCGCCGCAGGCGTCGGTCGTAGTTCGGGTTCCTTGGCCAGGCAGGCCGACAGGAGGGCGCCGAGGGCCGGGTCGGTTGCCGTGATCGCGCCGATGACCTCGGCGGCGGGTTCCTCGAAGGCGACCCGGTGCATCACGTCGACGCCGGTGCCGTCGCCGAAGGGGGCCCGGCCCGCCGCCGCGTAGATCAGTGTCCCGGCGAGCGAGAACACGTCGGAGGCCGCGTCGCAGTGGCCGGTGCGCAGATACTCCGGGGACATGTAGGCGGGTGTGCCGACCCGGTTGCCGGTGCCGGTGATCGAACTCGCGTCGGCGGCCTTGGAGATGCCGAAGTCGATGACATGGGCGCCACTGACAGACAGCAGGACGTTGGACGGCTTCAGGTCCCGGTGCACGATCCCCGTGGCCGACAGGTCGGCGAGCGCCTGCCCCAGCTCCGCGACCAGCCGCCAGACGGCGCCCGGTTCCAGGGCACCGCCCTCCCGGACGGCGTCCGCCAGATCGAGGGCCGGGAGATACTCCGTGGCCATCCACAGCAGCTCGTCCTGGAACCCCGTACCGCACAGCCTCGGCGCACGCGGTGTACGGACCCGGCCGTGGACCAGGGCCTCGTGTTCGAAGCGGCGCCGGAAGGTGGGGTCCTCGGCGTACTCGGGGCGGATCACCTTGACGGCGAAGAGGCCGGGGCCGTCGTCCGAGGGGCGGGCGAGATAGACCCGTCCCATGCCACCGCTGCCGAGCAGGGCCAACGGGACGTAGGGGCCGATGCGTTCGGGGTCGGCGGGACGCAGCGGCGCGGCGCCGGTCTGCCGCAGTGCGGCAGCTTCGTCCGTCACGGAACCCCCGAAGTAATGTGCTGCGTAAGCCAGTTCGCCCGGCTTCCCAGCCGGCAGAACGAGGCTAGCCCAGCCCGTGCGTACGCACAGGGTTTCGATCAGGTTCGAACGGCGGCCACGAAGGAGGCCCAGGCCGGGGCGCGGAATATCAGGGCGGGAATGTCCGGCTTCTTGGAGTCACGGACCGGTACGACGGGCAGGTCGTCGGCGACTTCGAGACACTGGCCGCCCTCGGAGTTGCTGTAGCTGCTCCTGCGCCACGTCGCGGCCTTCAGGTCGATGGAACGCACGACACTTCCTCCAGCAGCTGCCCGATGTACGTGCGCGACCCGGCAGGGGACAGAGCCAGGTCGCGCAGCGCATCGTATGCGTGCTGCAACCGTTCGACCGGGGCGTGTTCCTGGACGAGTTCACCCCAGTGGGCGGTCTCCACGTAGGCGACCGTGCGGCCGTCCGGCAGCTTCATGAACATCACGTCGGTGCTGTCCAGACTGCACGGCCCCGCACTGAACGGGAGCACCTGGATCGTGACGTAAGGCAGCTCGGAGAGCTTCAGCAGATACTCCAACTGCTCGCGCCACGCGCCCCGTTCACGCAGCGCCACGCGCAGGACGGCCTCGTACAGGATGGTGCGGAAGTGCGGGCCCCCGCCCTCCCCGGTCAGCAGCTCGGCCCGGCCGAGCCTCGCCTCGACCTGCTGGACGAGTTCCGCGCCCCGGATGTCGCCCGCCGCGAGCACCTCGGTCGCGTAGCCACGGGTCTGGAGCATGCCCGGAATCCTGGTGACGCCGAAGTGCCACAGGCTCACCGCCTCGGACTCCAGCTGCATGTACTCGCGGTACTGCTCCTTGAACTCGGACTTGTCACCGAGCGCCAGCTCCCACAGCGCCACCAGGAACCCGTCGGCGCCGAAGTACTGGTCCAGCGCCAGCACCACGTCCGCGCTGCCCAGCGTGTGGCCGTGCTCCATCTTCCCGAAGAGCGAGAAGTCCCAGCCCACCTTGTCGCCCAGCTGCCGCAGGCTGTCCCCGCGCTTCTCCCGCAGCGCCTTCAGCTCCTCGGCGAACCGGGCCCGTGGCTCCTGACTGCGACTGGTCACCGTACGTCGCTGTGGTCGCTGTGACATCGCGCCCTTCCCTGCGGCACCCATGGAGTCTCACGCACGGTAATTCAATGGATGCGCAGGGCACAGGAAAACGTCAGGACACCCCCCTCTGCGGGTGATCCCTACTTCTTAGGGTGACCTTCTCTCAGAATCTCAGAGCCGCTGTCGGAGCCGCTGTCACAGCCGCTGGATGATCGTCCCCGTGGCGAGCGCCCCGCCCGCACACATGGTGATCAGGGCGAACTCCTTGTCCGCGCGCTCCAGTTCATGGAGCGCCGTGGCGATCAGCCGGGCGCCGGTCGCCCCGACCGGATGCCCGAGGGCGATGGCCCCGCCGTTCACGTTCACCTTGTCCAGGTCCTGTCCGAAGACCTGCGTCCAGCTCAGTACGACGGAGGCGAACGCCTCGTTGATCTCGATCAGGTCGATGTCCTTGAGGGTCATGCCCGCCTTGCCGAGCACCGCGCGCGTGGCGTCGATGGGACCGTCCAGATGGAAGTGCGGGTCGGCGCCGACCAGCGCCTGGGCCACGATCCGTGCCCTCGGCCGCAGCTTCAGCGCCCTGGCCATCCGCTTCGACGCCCACAGCAGCGCGGCCGAACCGTCGCTGATCTGGGAGGAGTTGCCCGCCGTGTGCACGGCGGTCGGCATGATCGGCTTGAGCCGGGCCAGCGCCTCCGCGGAGGTGTCCCGCAGCCCCTCGTCTCGGTCGACGAGCCGCCACATGCCCTGCCCGGCGCCCTGCTCCTCCTCCGTGGTGGGCACCTGGACGGCGAACGTCTCCCGCTTGAACCGCTCCTCGGCCCACGCGACGGCCGCCCGCTCCTGCGAGAGAAGCCCCAGCCCGTCCACGTTCTCCCGGGTCAGCCCCCGCCGCCGGGCGATCCGCTCCGCCGCCTCGAACTGGTTGGGCAGGTCCACGTTCCACTCGTCGGGGAAGGGCTTGCCCGGACCGTGCTTGGAGGCGGACCCCAGCGGCACCCGCGACATGGCCTCGACCCCGCAGCTGATACCGACGTCGATGACGCCCGCGGAGATCATGTTGGCGACCATGTGCGAGGCCTGCTGGGAGGAACCGCACTGGGCGTTGACCGTCGTCGCGGCCGTCTCGTACGGCAGGCCCATGGTCAGCCAGGCCGTGCGGGTGGGGTTGGCGGACTGTTCGCCGGCCTGGGTGACCGCGCCGCCGACGATCTGTTCGACACAGTCGGCGGGGATGCCGGTGCGGCCCAGGATCTCGCGGTAGGTCTCGCCCAGCAGATAGGCGGGGTGCAGGTTGGCGAGCGCGCCGCCGCGCCTGCCGATGGGGGTGCGTACGGCTTCGACGATCACGGGTTCCGCGGCCATGATGGGGAGTTCCTCTCCTCAGGTCACCCGCGCGGCGCGGGCGTCCCGGCCACCCGCCACGCAGAACTAGTACGCGTTCTAGTTCTGCTTGCAGTCTGCTGACGGGCCGTCCGACACCGCAACCCCCTTGCAGCGCCCGATACCACAAGTGGCGCCCGGAATTGGGTTCGTCGTGCCCCTTGCCTCTTGTAGAACCCGTTACTACCTTCACGGCACCACTATTCCTGATGGACCGTCAGATACTGTTCAGATGACGGGAGTTTCCGATGGCGCACTGCCCCGCGATGCCCGCAGGGTTCGACTTCACCGACCCCGATGTGCTCCAACACCGCGTGCCCCTCCCGGAGTTCGCCGAGCTGCGCGCCACCGAACCGGTCCACTGGGTGCCCCAGCACCCCGGTGTCGCGGGCTTCGCCGACGAGGGCTACTGGGCGGTGACCCGGCACGCGGACGTCAAGTACGTGTCCACACACCCGGAGTTGTTCTCGTCCACCACCAACACGGCGATCATCCGCTTCAACGAGCACATCGAGCGGGACGCGATCGACGCCCAGCGGCTGATCCTGCTCAACATGGACCCGCCCGAGCACACCCGCGTACGCCAGATCGTGCAGCGCGGCTTCACCCCGCGCGCGATCCGCGCTCTGGAGGACAACCTGCGCAACCGAGCGCTCGCCATCGCCGCGAACGCCGCCGCCCGCACCGGCCCCTTCGACTTCGTCACCGAGGTCGCCTGCGAACTGCCTCTCCAGGCCATCGCCGAGCTGATCGGCATCCCGCAGGAGGACCGGCTCAGGATCTTCGAGTGGTCCAACAAGATGATCTCGTACGACGATCCGGAGTACGCGATCACCGAGGAGGTCGGCCAGGAGTCGGCCATGGAACTCATCGCGTACGCCATGAACATGTCCGCCGATCGCAAGCAGTGCCCGGCGAAGGACATCGTCACCACGCTGGTGGCCGCCGAGAACGAGGGCAACCTCGCCTCGGACGAGTTCGGCTTCTTCGTCCTGATGCTGGCCGTCGCGGGCAACGAGACCACCCGCAACGCGATCACCCACGGCATGCACGCCTTCCTCACCCACCCCGACCAGTGGGACCTGTACAAGCGCGAACGCCCGTCCACCACCGCCGAGGAGATCGTCCGCTGGGCGAGCCCCATCGTCTCCTTCCAGCGGACGGCCACCCAGGACACGGAGTTGGGCGGCCAGAAGATCAAGGAGGGCGACCGGGTCGGCCTGTTCTACTCCTCCGCCAACCGTGACCCCGAGGTCTTCGACTCCCCGGACGTCTTCGACATCACCCGCGACCCCAATCCGCACCTCGGCTTCGGCGGCGGAGGCCCGCACTTCTGCCTCGGCAAGTCCCTGGCCGCCCTGGAGATCGACCTGATCTTCAACGCGCTCGCCGACGCGATGCCGGGCCTCACCCTGGCGGGAGACCCGCGCCGCCTGCGCTCGGCGTGGATCAACGGCATCAAGGAACTCCAGGTGAGCGCCGGCTGACCCCCGCCCCACCAGACTCGGGCCGGCGGCCTCCCGGCGCCGCCGGCCCGTCCCGACGTGAGGCAGGGGCTGACCCCTACGCCCCGCCCCTGCCTCCGCCCAGCACCGCCCGTACACTTCACCTGCAATTGCAACTACGACGGTGAGGCGTGCCGGTGCGATCCTGGCAACGTTGTCTGGACGCGGCGGGAGTGACCAGCGGCTCCGACCGCGCCGCCTACCTGAAGGCCAAGCAGTTCATGCTGAGCCGGGAACCAGCCGGCCACCTGGCGGTACGGCTGCTGATCCCGGACCGCCTCCAGCCCCACATCCTCGCCGGATACGCGTTCGCGTCGTTCACTGACGACCTCTGCGACAAGGGCACGGTGCCGGAGCGCACGCGCCGCTACGCGGGCTGGGCCGAGCAGGTGCGCACGGCCCTGGACACGGGCAGGGCAAGCCACCCTCTCCTCCGGGCCTTCCTCCACACCGCCGAGAAACGCGAACTCCCGCGCTCCTGGGTGGACTCGTACCTGGTCGGCGCCCAGATCGACCTGGACTTCGCCGGTTTCACGACGGAGGACGACTACCAGGCGTACATAGAAACGCTCACCTGGCCGTTCCTGATGATCACCTCGGGCCTGTCGATGCCGGGAGGCGGCAGCCAGGCGTACGCGGACAGTTGCCGCCTACTCGCCGACGCCTGTCAACGCACCGACTTCCTCACCGACCTGGCCGAGGACCTCCGCGACGGGCGCCTCTACCTCCCGACGGACGACCTGGAAAAACACGGCGTCGAACGAGAGGACCTGGAGCAGGGCAGGGACCTCCCAGGCGTCCGTTCCCTCCTCTCGGCCACCGCGTCGACGGCCCACGCGACACTCCGCGAGGCGACGCGGATCATCGCCGAACTCCCGGAGGAACAACGCCCGTTGACCCGCTTCGTGATCCTCCTGCACGACCACCGCCTGCGCAGGGCGAAGGCGATGGGGGCAGCGGTCACGCGCGGCCCGGTCCGGGACAACCCGATCGAGTGCGCGCGCATACTGGCCCGCTCGCACCGACGGGCCCTGAACCTGCCCGCACTTCTGTCGAGGGGCGCGGAGGGTCTTTAAGGGGCGCGGAGCGCCTTCAGGGGCGCGGAGCGCCTTCAGGGGCGCGGGGCTGTATCAATTTGCGGCTCCGCCGCGTGGGCGCGACCAGCCCCCACCGGGCCCGCACCCAACGAACAACTACGCTCTCGGACAGACCAGTTCAAGCCAGCAAGGCAACCGGGACCGGGGTGACGCACGATGATCGGGACAGTGTTCCGCAGCGACGACGTACCCCCGGAGCACCGCTTCGACTACTGGCGGGAGCTGGTCGGCCGAACCCACGCCCCCAGCGACATGAGCAGCGAGTACACCACCGACTTCTGGGCGGAACAGCGCCTGCTGGAGCTGGGCCCGGTAACGGTGTGGCCGGCCTCGTTCCGGCCGACCCGGTTCCACCGCGACGCCAGGATGGTGCGACGGTCCGACCCGGAGCTGTACCACCTCTCCCTGGTGCTCGGCGGCGGCCTGGGAGTCGACCACGCCGGCCGGACCGACACCCACGGCCCGCAGGACCTGTACGTGATCGACACCTCGCGGCCGTACGACGTCCGACCCCCGGCGGACCAGGACCGGCGCATGGTCACAGGCGTAGGGGTCGAGTTCCCCAAAGCACTGCTGCCCGCGTCACCCGACCAGGTCCGGGACCTCCTCGGCAGACGGATGTCGGGACGCGACGGTGTGGGCGCCGTACTGACCGGCTTCCTCACCGGCCTGAACCAGCAGGCCGACTCCCTCCGCCCCTCCGACGCCCCACGCCTGGGCACCGCCCTGCTCGACCTGCTGCTGGCCTGGTTCGCCCATGTGCTCGACGCCGAGGCGACCCTGCCCCCGGAGATCCGCGACAGAACGCTGACCGTACGCATACGGGCGTTCATCCGGCAGAACCTCCACGACCCGGAACTCACCCCGCCCGTGATCGCCGCCGCCCATCACATCTCCGTCAGCTATCTGCACCGCCTCTTCCAGGACCAGACGCAGGACCGGACGCAGGGTGAGACCGTCGCGGCCTGGATCCGCGCCCGGCGACTGGAAGGCGCCCGCCGCGACCTGGCGGACCCGGCCCTGCGCGCCGTGCCCGTGCACACCATCGCCGCCCGCTGGGGCCTGCCCCGCCCCGCCCACTTCAGCCGTGCCTTCCGCACCGCCTATGGACTGTCGCCCACCGAGTACCGGCTCCTGGCGGCGACACCGACGCCCCCACACGGCACCGTGAACTAAGGTCCCGTCATCGGTATGGATCAAGGGAGCGACCGAGGATGCTGGCAGAGGCGATGATCGCGGCGGCCGCCGCGGCGGGCACGACGGTTGTGCAGAGCGCGAGTTCGGACCTGTGGACCGCGTTCCGGGACCGGTGCGCCCGGATCATCGGCCGTGGGGATCCGGCGCGGGAGAACGACGCGCTGGAGCGGCTCGACCAGACCGCCGCCGTACTGGACGCCGCCGGCGAGGAGGAGTCCGGGCGGGTCCGGGACCTTCAAGTCGGCCTCTGGCAGGGGCGGTTCGAGTCGCTGCTGGAGAGTCTGGAGCAGCCCGAGCGCGACCGCCTCGTCGCCGAACTCCGGGCGCTGGCCGAGGAGTCGACGCCGGAGCAGTCCGGCCGGGGTGTGGTGTCCGGCAACACCTTCCACGGCCCCACGGCGGTCCAGGTGGGCGACCACAACCACCAGGACGTCCACTTCGGATCCACCGGATGACCGACACCGACCCGGACAGACCGACCGAAGCACCCGCCAAGCCGAAAAAGACGGACAATCCGAACACCCCAGGCGGGCCAACGGAGTTGAAGGGCAACACCTTCCACGGCCCCACCGCCCTCCAGGTCGGCACCGGCAACACCATGAACGTCCGCTACGACGTCACCTCTCCCTCTCCCCTCGACGCGGCGGCCGACGAACTGGCCACCGTCGTGCGCCGCCAGTGGGAGCGGGAGGCCGGACTCCGCCGGCTTCTCGAACCCGCTCCGCTGCCCGTCCGCTGGCAGGTGAGCGACCGCAAGGTGGCCGGCCGGGTCACCGGCGCCACCGCCGAGGGCGCCCGCGCCCGCTTCGCCCCGCTGCCGGGGCTCGCCCCCGCCACCCGCGACGGCCTGCGGGAGGGCGGCGGTCCGGGCGAACTGCACGCCGTCTACGGCGGGTTGGCCTCCGGGCGGCTCCTCCTCGTCGGCCCGCCCGCGGCCGGCAAGACGGCCGCCGCCGTGCTCCTGCTCCTCGACGCGCTCCGGTACCGCGCGAACACCGCCTCGCCCGACCTCCGTCGCCTCGTCCCCGTGCCGGTGATGCTGTCGCTGCACGGCTGGGACCCGGCCACCGAGAGCCCGGCCGACTGGGCGGCGGACCGACTGTCCCGCGAGTACACCCTGTTCCGGGGCCGGGGCGGCCGCGTCCGCGCGCGCGAACTGCTGGAGTCCGGCCGTGTCGCGCTGTTCCTGGACGCCCTGGACGAGGTCGGCGGCAAGCTGCGTACGGCCATGGTGAGCGCGCTGGAGTCCGCCGACTTCCGCCTCGTCCTCGTGTCCCGCTCGAAGGAGGCCGTGCTCGCCTCCAGGCGCGCCCGGCTGAGCGGTGCCGTGGCGCTGGAGATCCTTCCCGTGCGCCCCGCCGACGCCGCCGCCCATCTCCTCGGCCCACTCCCCGAGCCGCCCCCGCCCGCCTGGGCGGCACTCACGCACACGCTGCTCGCCGCACCCGGCAGCGCCGTCGCCCGTGCCCTCTCCAGCCCCCTCGCCATCAGCCTCCTCCGTGACGTCTACGGCGACGACGACCCGGTCGACGAACTCCTCGACCCCGCCCGCTTCCCCACGCCCCGCGCCGTCGAGGACCATCTCCTCGACCACGCCGTCATCGCCGCGTACACCGCCCGGCCGGGACGGCCGCGCCCCCGGCACTCCCCCGAGGCGGCCGACCGGGCCCTGCGTCATCTGGCCGTCCGCCTCACCGAGCAGGGCACGCGCGACCTGCTCTGGTGGCACATCCCCAGCTGGACGGACCGCCGCCCCCGGGCGATCGCCGTCGGAACCGTCGTCGGTCTGCTGTACGGCGTGGCCACCTTCTTCCTGTCCCTGCGGCTGTCGGGTCCCGTGTGGGCGGGCGTGATGGGGCCCGCCTCCGCGATCGCGTCCGGGTGCGCGGGCGGGCTGCTCAGCCTCCGCAGCGGCGATCCGCAGCCGTTGCCGAGCGCCGGATGGCGGGACATATTCGGTCGTACGGCCGTCCGGCGGGGCGTCATCCAGTGGCTCGTGACGGCGGTCGCCATCTGGCTGTGCCTCGGGGTCGTGCCACTGATGGACCCCGGCCTGCCCGCCTGGCTCTGCTTCCTCTCCACGATTCCGACCGGCTTCGCCACGACCCTGATCTACGGCCGCGGCATCGAACTCGTCGCCGGGAACTTCCGCGGCCGTGGCGCGAAGCGCTGGTTCGACGATGTCAAGCAGGACCACGACCACACCGCCCCGCCCGTGGTGGACAGCCGGTCCGTCGGCCCCCGGGAGGTGTGGCTGCACCACATCAGGCTGCGGCTCCTGCTCGGTCTGGCGGTCGGCCTCTCGGTCGCCCTGCTGATCGTGCCCGTCTCCCTCTGGCAGCGCGGTTTCTGGACCAGCGCCGCGTTCGGCCTGGGCGCGGGTCTCTGGGTGGGCCTCGCATCGGGCCCTGTGACCAATCTGGGAGTCGCCACGGCCATGACCGCGGTACAGCTCTCCGCCACCGAGGGCACCCCCGTACGCCTGATGGCCTTCCTGGAGGACGCCCGCCGCCGCAACCTCCTGCGGGCGACGGGCCCCGTGTACCAGTTCCGCCACGCCAGGCTCCAGGAACGGCTGGCGCTGCCCCGCTCCGAGTGACCCTCCCGGTACCCGTCCCCGGTCAGTTCCGGCTTGGCGCCGCCGAGGTGAGCTGCGGCTCGTCGTCCTTCTCCGCCGCCGCCAGGACCGTACGGGCGCGCGGCCCCATGAACACGTACGACAGCCCGAACCCGGCGAGAACGACCGCCGCGCCGCCCACCGCGTCCAGCACCCAGTGATTGCCGGTGGCGACGATCGCGGAGACGGTGAAGAACGGATGCAGCAGGCCCAGCGCCTTCATCCACCACTTGGGCGCGACGATCGCGATGACGAGCCCGCACCACAGCGACCATCCGAAGTGCAGCGAGGGCATCGCGGCGTACTGGTTGGTCAGGGCGGTGAGCGTGCCGTAGTCCGGCTTGGAGAAGTCCTGCACGCCGTGCACGGTGTCGATGATGCCGAGGCCCGGCATCAGTCGCGGCGGCGCCAGCGGGTAGAGCCAGAACCCGACCAGGGCGAGCAGCGTGGCGAACCCGAGGGACGCGCGGGCCCACCGGTAGTCGACGGGCCGCCGCCAGTACAGGATGCCGAGCACGCTCAGCGGCACCACGAAGTGGAACGACGTGTAGTAGAAGTCGAAGAAGTTCCGCAGCCAGTCGACCTTCACGACCGTGTGGTTGACCCAGTGCTCGATGTCGATGTGCAGGAACTTCTCGATGTCGTGGATCTGGTGGCCGTGGGCCTCGGCGGTGGACCGCCCGCCGGTGGTCGTCCCGCCGGTCGCGGCGAGCCGGACCTTCTGGTAGGCGGCGTACGTGACCCGGATCAGCAGCAGTTCGAGCAGCAGGTTCGGGCGGGTGAGCACCCGGCGCATGAAGGGCAGCAGCGGGACGTTCTTGAAGCGGGCCGGGACCGGCGCCGCGTAGTCCGTCGGGATCGGCGAGCGGTAGTACTCCGAGGTCCGGGACAGGAACGGTACGACGGTGGCGGCGGCGATCGCGGCCAGCAGCACGATGTTGTCGCGGACCGGGTACAGCGCGCCCATGTTCGGGATGACCATCTTGGCGGGCAGCGTCATCACGATGACGACGGCGACCGGCCACATGTAGCGGTCGGAGGCCCGCTTGCCGACCCGCCCGACGACCGCGAGCAGCACCCACAGCAGCTGGTGCTGCCAGCTGGTCGGCGATACGGCGATGGCGGCGCAGCCGGTGATCGCGACCGCCAGCAGCAGCTGACCGTCCTGCGCGTACCGCACCGCCCGCCGCAGACCGAGGGCGGCGACCCCGGCACCCAGCATCAGGAACAGCGTGATTTCGAGCGGCCCCTCGACGCCCAGCCGCAGCAGCGCGCCGTGCAGGGACTGGTTGGCGAGGTCGTCGGCGGCGCCGCCGAGGCCGACCCCGCCCATGTGGTGGACCCAGTAGGTGTAGGAGTCGTCCGCCATCGTGATCCACGCGAGCGCGGTGCAGGCGGCGAAGGTGATCCCGGCGGAGGCGGCGGCCCGGCGCCGGCCGGTGAACCACAGCAGGGGCGCGAACAGCAGCACGGTCGGCTGGAGGGCCGCCGCGAGGCCGATCAGGGCGCCGGCGGCGCGTTCCTCACGGGCGACGAAGCAGCCGAGCAGGACCAGCAGGACGGGGATGATGCTGGTCTGGCCGAGGTGGAGGGCGTTGCGCACGGGCAGCGACAGCATCAGCAGGCTGATCGCGACGGGCGCGGCGAGCAGCGCGGTACGGCGGCTCACGGGCTTCGGCAGGGCACGCGCGGCGACCGCGCCGAGGGCGACGACCAGGAGCAGCGAGCCGAAGGTCCAGCCCCAGCCGAGGGCCTGCTCGGCGGCCCGGGTGAGCGGCTTGAGGACGAGTCCGCCGAAGGGTGTGCCCGTGAACTGCGTCGAGTCGTAGAGCGAGCCGTTCACATGCAGGACGCCGTCGGGGCCGACCCACGTCTCCAGATCCGTCAGCCGGTCCGCCTTCGGGGTACTGAGGACGGCGGCCACCTGTCGTACCGCGAGGACGGCGACGAAGAGCCAGAGCGCCACGCGGGCCGCCTTCAGCCGTGCCTGCGCCGTCCCGGCGGCGCCCACTCCGAAGGCACCTCCCGCTCCACCACCGTGCTCTGCGTTTGCCACGCGCCGTAGGCCTCCCGCCCATTCGTCCCGTACGCCCCATGGGCACCATGCGTCCCACGCGTCTCATCCTGTACGAATCCCTAGAGAATCGCACCGCCTCCGATGTGAGACGCGAGCAACCCCCTCTTTACCTGAGAGACCCCTGGCTTTTGTCCGGACGACGATAGTCGGCCCGGGGCCAGGTTCCCTCCCCCGGTCACACCCCAGATCACACAGAGACGGAAAACCGTCCGGTTTCAGGCCGGATCGGACACCACCCGCCCGAAGACGACCACGGTCCGTCCGACCGCTCCCCGCCCGGCCTCACCCGGAATTCCCGGCTCCCCGCACGCGGGCGGGAGTAGCGTCGACCGGATGCGGATCCTGCATCTCTCCGACACGCACATCAACCACGCCGGCGCACCCAACCGGCACGGCGTCGACACCACCGAGTCGCTGCACCGGATGCTGACCGACGCACGTCATCTCACGGGCCTCGGGGCCGTCGTCGTCAGCGGGGATCTCGCGGACAGCGGGGCTCCCGAGGAGTACGCGGTCGTACGGGACCTCGTGGGCGCGTTCGCCCGGGAGCGGGGCATCCCGGTGTTCTGCACCACCGGCAACCACGACGAACGCACGGCCTTCGCGAAGGCGCTGGGCAGCGGGCACCTGGATGCGGCGGGACAGGACCGGGCCGACGCCCGGTTCTCCTCCCCCGAGGGCGAGTTGGCGGCGGCCGGCACGGTCGACGGCCACCGGATCGTCACGCTCGACTCGCTCGTCCCCGGCAAGGTGTACGGATATCTCGGCGCCGCCCAACTGGCCTGGCTGCGCGAGCTGTTGCGCACCCCGGCACGGCACGGCACAACGGTCGTGCTGCACCATCCGCCGGTCGCCCTCGACAACGCGCTCCAGAAGGCGCTGGGGCTGGGCAACCCGGCGGACCTGGCCGACGCCGTGCGCGGCAGCGACGTACGGCTGATCCTGTGCGGGCACTTCCACGTCCAGCTCATGGGGTTCCTGGAGGCGGTGCCGGTGTGGGTGACGCCGGGGGTGTACAACCGGATCGACCTGACCGGTCCGCCGGACACGGGACGGGCGGTGCGCGGGGCCTCGGCCACGCTCGTCGACCTGGGCTCGCCGCACGGCCCGCTGCTGCACACGCTGCACGCCCGCGACCCGCGTGCGGGCGAGACGATCAGCGAACTCGACGGGGCGCAGATCACCGACGTGGTCGCCCGCGAGGGCTACAAATAACTCGGCACACACTTCGTACTTCGCACTTCGCACCTCGGTCCCGAACGGAAGGTACGGCTCTCATGAGCGACTCCCAGCGCTGGGATGACGTCGACGACTACTTCACCACCCTCCTGGCCCCGGCCGACGACGCCCTGGAGGCGGCCCTGCGCGACAGCGACGCCGAGGGGCTGCCGCACATCAACGTCGCGCCGAACCAGGGCAAGCTGCTCCAGCTGCTCGCCCAGATCCAGGGCGCCCGCAACATCCTGGAGATCGGCACGCTCGGCGGCTACAGCACCATCTGGCTGGGCCGCGCGCTCCCGGCCGACGGCCGGCTGGTCACCCTGGAGTACGACGGGAAACACGCCGAGGTGGCCCGCCGCAACCTCGCCCGGGCGGGCCTCGACACCATCGCCGAGGTGCGCACGGGCCCCGCCCTGGAGTCGCTGCCCAAGCTGGCCGACGAGAACCCCGAGCCCTTCGACCTGGTCTTCATCGACGCCGACAAGGTCAACAACCCGCACTACGTGGAGTGGGCGCTGCGGCTCACCACCACGGGCAGCCTGATCATCGTCGACAACGTGGTGCGCGAGGGCGCGGTGACCGACCCGGACTCCACCGACCCGAGCGTGCGCGGCACCCGCGCCGCCCTCCAACTCATCGCCGAGCACCCGAGGTTGAGCGGCACGGCGGTCCAGACGGTGGGCAGCAAGGGGTACGACGGCTTCGCGCTGGCGCGGGTCGTGGCCTGACCAGGAGCCCCGCCCGGCCTCAACCCTCGTGGTAGAAGCCCACGTTGACGCTGCGCGGCCCGGTGCGGTCCTGGACGATGATCTCGCCGGCACCGCCCCGGGGCAGCGGCACGCTCCCGCCGTACGGCACGGTCTGGGCGTACTCGCCGACCACCAGCCGGACTTCGGAGGACGGGTCGGACTGGGAGCCCTGGAGCCACGAGAGGTGCCAGGTGTTGTCGGGGCCGCACAGGAACTCCAGGTGGACCCGTGAGACGAACAGCCAGTCGTCGGGGGTGACGAGACGGCACACCGCCTTGTCCCGGCCCACCCGCATGATGGCCCCCGGTTCGCTGGGCGCCTCGGCCATGAGCATGCCGGCCGTGGCGCCGGCTTCCGTCCCGGAGACGGTCGCCATGGTGAGTTCGAGCACGTGCGCTCCTTCAGATGAGCAATACCTGTACGGCAGCCATGTTGCCGTACCGCCGCCGCATGATAAATCGCCCCATCGTCCGGTTGTGCGAGGTCCGGCACAATGGACACATGACCGAACGCAAACCAACTGGTGTGAGTTTCGAGTCCTGGGTCGACAGACAGATCCGCGAGGCGGAGGCGCGCGGGGAGTTCGCCGAGCTTCCCGGAGTGGGCAAACCACTGTCCGAGGGTCCTGACACCTCGTACGACGAACTGTGGTGGGTCAAGCAGAAGATGGCCCGCGAGGGGCTGTCGGTCCTGCCGCCGACGCTGGCCCTGCGCAAGGAGGCGGAGGACGCGCTGGCGGCGGCGCACAAGGCCCCCTCCGAGGGGGCGGTCCGCCGGATCCTGACGGAGATCAACGCCAAGATCCGCGACATGATGTTCAAGCCGCCGCCCGGCCCCCCGCTGGGCCTCAAGCCGTACGACGTCGACGAGGTCGTACGGCAGTGGCGGGAGGCTCGGGCGAAGTAGCCGGGGGGCTCGGCCGTCTCAGCTGTGGAGCAGGCGTTCCGCCAGTTCCCGGTAGTCGCGCAGGGCGAGGCGGAGCTTCTCGGTGTCACCGGTGTCGCCGCCGGACTGCCAGGACCCGCGTACGGTCCGGCGGGTGCGCTCCACGGCCTCCGTGAACCGCTCGGTGACCTCCGCCAGTACGCGGTCGGCCTCCTCGACGGAGTCCTGGGGGCCGTCCACGAACCCGGTGACGGCGTGCTGGAGCCGCAGTGTGAGCTTGTCCCGCTCGTCCTGCGCGAGCAGCGCGATCCCTTGGGAGGACCGCTCGGAGGACCGGTCCGACGACGGCCGGGCCTCGTGGGGCCGGGCGGGGGCCGGCGGGGCGGACGGCGGCGGTACGGCGGGGGTGCCGGCCGGCTTCTCCGCGCGCGGGTCGGCCTTGTCGGTGCCCGTACCCGGACCCGTACCCGTACGCAGGTCCGGCTTCTCCGTCTGCGGGTCCGGCTTCGATGTCTGCGTGTCCGGGCGCTTCACGTCCCGGTTCTCGATGTCCGTCATGTGGGTCAACTCCCCTTTAACTGAAGCTTGTCGAGTCGTGACTTGGACTTCGGCCGGGGGTGCTCCCCCTGGCCGACCAGGTCGTCGAAGAAGGCGCGGGCCTCGATCATGGCCGTGCGCATCTCCTCCGTGTCGGGCTGGTTCTCGTGGGCGGCGCTGTGCACGCGCCGGTAGCCGTGCACATGGTGGGCGTGGTGCACGGAGAGCGCGTCGAGCTGGTCCTCGTACTGGCCGCCGTCGGGGAAGCCACGGGCGCCGGCCAGCTCGGCGAGGAGCAGGTCCGCGTCGGCGACCGCCTGCTGCGGCGACTCGACGAAGTGTTCCTGCGCGGCTGCCCAGCGGGCCGCGAACCGTTCGCGCTCGGCGGGCTCCAGCGGCCGTTCCCGCAGGTCGCCGTGGCGTTGGACGCGTTCGGCGAGTTCGTGGTCGGCCGCCTTGGTGTCCCCGTCGTGCCGGGAGACGGCCCGCTCGTACTCGGGCCCGAAGCGCCGTTTCAGATTCCGTGGGCCGTGGGTACCGGCGGCCCGCCGGTTCAGGGTGACCGCGCCCACGGCGAGGGCCGCGACGACGACGATCACGATCAGAACGATGAACACTCCTGTGGACATGATGCCTTCCGAATCTCCTCTACCGACTTCCCGTCAGAATCCGGGTTGCCCCGAAGCCGCTCCCCAAACGACCCGGTGGAGAATGCCGCCCATGACCTGGACCGTTGCCCCGGAGCCCTTCGACTCCCCCGTCGCCCTCGCGCTCTGGCGGGCGTACTACACGGAGGTCAGCGACCGCTGGTACCTCCTGCACGAGGGCAGGCGTACGGACCCCGGTGAGCTGGAACGGGAGGTCGCGGCCTGCTCGGGTGCCGAACTGGCCCCGCCCGGCGGGCAGTTGCTCGTCGCCCGGTACGGGGGTGAGCCGGCCGGCAGTGCGGGCGTACGGCTTCTCGACGCCACGACCGCCGAGCTGACCCGGGTCTTCCTGTACGAGGGGATGCGCGGCAAGGGCGCCGCCACGCTCCTCGTGGCGGCGGCGGAGGACACGGCACGGGCCCTCGGCGCCCGGCATCTGGTCCTCGACACCCGCGCCGACCTGGTCGAGGCACGCGCCCTGTACACGCGCCTGGGTTATGCGGAGACCGAGCCCCACAACGACGACAAGTACGCCGAGCACTGGTTCCGGAAGAGCCTGACCGAAAGAACCTGACCGGACGAGCCCGACGACCGCGGAGTGCGGACAGCTCCGGCCGGTCCTCAACCGGCCCTGTCCGCCGAGCCGTTGTGCGGCTGTTCCGCGTCCGAGCCGCACAGCTCCTCGTTCAGCAGCTTCACCAGCTGGACCAGGTCGGTGGGCCGGTCCGGTCCCCACCAGTCGCCCAGCAGCTCGGCCAGGGACTCCTCACGGGCCTGCGCGAGCCGTTCGGCGACCACGCGGCCCTCGTCGGTGAGAACCAGGTCGAGTCCCTCGCGCACCCCGAGCCGCCGTTCCTCGACCTGCCGGGCGGCCTCGATGATCACGGTCAGCGGTACGGAGCTGCGCTCGGCCAGCACCGAGGGCTCGGCCCAGCCGTACCGCCGGATGCGCAACAGCAGCCAGCTCGCCGCCGGGTACAGGTCGTAGCCGGCCTTCGCGGTGATGGTCCGGTAGATCTCGCGGCGCCCCTCGCGGGTGCCGAGCACGGACAGCGCACGGCACACCTCGTCGTACGACGACCGCTGGACGGGGTTGCTGGCGAGGGTCTCGGTGACGTCGGGGGCGGTCACCGAGCCGCGCAGCCGGTCCTCGCGCAGGAACCAGGCGAGGACGAAGCCGAGAACGGCGACCGGGGCGGCGTACAGGAAGACGTCGGTGATGGCGGACGCGTACGCCTCCAGGGCGGCCGGGCGCACCGCCGAGGGGAGGGCGGCGATGCCGCGCGGGTCGGCCTCCAGGGCGTCCACCGAGACCCCGGTGGGCAGTTGGACGCCCCGGAAGGCGTCCGTGAGCTTGTCGCCGAGGCGGCTGGAGAAGACCGTACCGAAGACGGCCACGCCGAAGGAGGCGCCGATGGAGCGGAAGAAGGTGGCGCCGGAGGTGGCGACGCCCAGGTCCTCGTACGAGACCGCGTTCTGCACGATCAGCACCAGGACCTGCATGACCAGGCCGAGGCCCAGGCCGAAGACGAGGAAGTAGGCGCTCATCTCGCCGGTGGAGCTGTGCTCGTCGAGCTGGTGGAGCAGGAGGAGGCCGAGGGCGGTGACGCCGGTGCCGGCGATGGGGAACACCTTCCAGCGGCCCGTACGGCTGACGATCTGCCCGGAGACGGTGGAGGCGACGAGCAGCCCGAGCACCATCGGCAGCATGTGCACGCCGGACATGGTCGGGGAGACGCCCTGGACGACCTGGAGGAAGGTCGGCAGATAGGTCATCGCGCCGAACATGGCGAAGCCGACGATGAAGCTGATGACGGCGGTGAGGGTGAAGGTGCGCAGCCGGAACAGCTTGAGCGGGAGGACGGGTTCGGCCGCCCGCCGCTCGGCGAGAACGAAGCAGAAGGCGAGAACGACCCCCAGCACCGCCAGACCGACGATCCGCGCCGATCCCCACCCCCAGGAGGCGCCGAGCGAGGTGACGAGGATCAGACAGGTGGCGACGGAGGCGATGAGAAGGGTACCGAGGTAGTCGATGACGTGCCGTTCGGACCGGCGCGGGATGCGCAGGACGGTCGCGATGACGGCGAGGGCGACGGCGCCGACGGGCAGGTTGACGTAGAACACCCAGCGCCAGCTGAGGTGTTCGGTGAAGAGCCCGCCGAGCAGCGGCCCCAGCACGCTGGTGGCCCCGAAGACGGCACCGAACAACCCTTGATAGCGCCCACGTTCGCGCGGCGGGACCAGATCCCCCACGATCGCCATCGACAGCACCATCAGCCCACCGCCGCCGAGCCCCTGCAAGGCCCGGAACCCGATCAGCTGGGGCATGTTCTGCGCCATGCCGCAGAGCGCGGAGCCGATGAGAAAGATCACGATCGCGGCCTGGAACAACTGTTTCCGGCCGTACTGGTCGCCGAGCTTGCCCCAGAGGGGGGTCGCGGCGGTGGAGGCGAGCAGATAGGCGGTGACCACCCACGACAGGTGGTCCATGCCGCCGAGGTCGCTGACGATGGTCGGCAGCGCGGTCGACACGATGGTCTGGTCGAGGGCGGCGAGCAGCATGCCGAGCAGCAGGGCGCCGATGGAGACGAGAACGTTCCCGGGCACGTGTTCGGATCCGGGTGCCGTCCGCCTTTCGTCCGCCACATCTCCCGTCCTACCGCGCGCTTCCCCGGCCATGAAGTCCTCCAGTGACTCTCGTTACACCCCCATCGTGGGTGGTGTGACCGGTTATGGCCTGTCGAATCCGCACGAGATTCTGCGGAACCCCGGATTCCGGGGGCTTACGGGAGATGGTGTGAAGGAGCGCCGGATAATCTCTGGGATTCGTACGGGGGTTCGTACGGGGAAGGAACAGACGCGCAGTGAACGATCCGAAGGGGCATGTGTGTCCGGAGTGCGGCGCACCCCGGGGAGCCGACAACACGCCCTCCTGCGCCTGCGCCGAACGCGCGGCCGACGCCCACATAGAGAACCGCACGGCGGAGGCAGCGGCTGCGGAGGATTTCGATCCCCTGCGCATACGCCCGTACGTGGAACTGACCCCGGAGACCCCCGCAGCACCGCCCGACCCGGCGGCGGACGTGACGATGCCGCTGCCGGCGGTGCCCCCGGACCCCGGCTGGGCGGACGAGGCGGCGACGGCGGCGATACCTGCGGTACCGGCACTACCGCTGCCCCCGGACACCCCCACAGAGGACGACGAGCAGGCCGAGAGCCCGGGAAACCGCCCCCGGATCCTCCTCCTGGGCGCCGCCGGAGCGGTCATCGTGATCCTGGCGGCGGGCGGACTGGCCGGCGGGATGTTCACGTACGACAAGCCGTCCCGGAACAACACGGCCGCCCAAGAGGTACGGGAGAGCGTGCCGGCCGCGACGACCAGCGCGGCATCTCCCACCCCCTCAAGCAGCCCCACAGCATCGGAGTCGGCGTCCCCCTCCCCGACCCCGACCCCCAGCGAGACCTCACCCCCCACCCCCACCCTCACCTCCGCCGCCCCGACCCCGACCAGGTCGGCCACCCCGAGCCAGGCCCCCACAACGGCCCAGGCCACCGGCACGATCACCCCGGACCCCGGCAACGACGACAAGGAAACAGCGCCCGTCCTACGCCCCGGCGACCACGGCGACGAGGTCCTGGAACTCCAGCTGCGACTCCGCCAGTTGGCGCTCTACGTCAACGACCTCGACGGCGTCTACGACGACAACGTCGAAAACGCGGTGACCGCCTACCAGACGACCCGCAACATCGACACGGAAGAACCGGGCGTGTACGACAGGACAACCCGAGAACGACTGGAATCAGAAACAACGGAACCGTGAGGCGAGGCGGGCGGCACGGGTGGCACGGGGCACCAAACCCGCGAGAGCGGTAGACGGACCCGGCCTTCAGGGGCGACGCGGGGCATCAAAACGCGAGAACCGCAGCCGGACCCGCTTTCAGGGGCGGTGCGGGGCGCCATTAACGCCAGAGCCGCAAACGGCCCGGCTTTCAGGGGCGCGGGGAACTGCGCGACCAGCCACGACGGACCCGCGGCCGAGGTAGACACGGGAGAAACACCTGAGGTTCACCCGCGCCTCGACCCGCGCCCCAAAGGGGCGCGAGGAACTGCGCGACCAGCCCCCACCGGGCCCGCACCCTCAACACACCCCTCCCCCACAGACCACTCAGCCGACGTACACCCGCAACTCCCCGCCCCCCACACTCTCAACCCGCACCCCACTCAGATCCGCCACCACCACATCAGGCCGGTGAAAGTGGGCCCGAGGCCCAACCCCCACCACCCGCATCCCCGCGGAGCGCCCCGCCGAGATCCCCGCCCCAGAATCCTCGAACACCAAACAATCCCCAGGGTCGACCCCCAATTCAGCCGCCCCCTTCAAAAACCCCTCAGGATCCGGCTTGCTCGCCCCGACGGACTCGGCCGTCACCCGGACATCCGGCAACGCCAACCCCGCCGCAGCCATCCGCGCGGTCGACAGAGCAACATCGGCCGAGGTCACCAACGCATGCGGAAGCCCCCGCAAAGACTCCAGGAACGCCCCGGCACCCGGTATCGCGACGACACCGTCCAGATCCGCGGTCTCCTCCGCGAGCATGCGCGCATTGTCCGCGTGATTCTGCTCCACAGGCCGATCGGGCAACAGCACGGCCATGGAGGCATACCCCTGCCGCCCATGCGCCACCTTCATCACCTCGTCGCCCTCCAGCCCGTGCCGATCGGCCCAGCGCCGCCAGATGCGTTCGACGACGGCATCCGAGTTGACGAGGGTGCCGTCCATGTCGAGGAGAAGGGCACGGGCGGTGAGCACGACGGGGACCGTCATCGGCAGACTCCAAGGCACGGCACGGCACAGGACAGCACAGGTACGGGACCAAGGCGGCCCCGCCCGCCGGTCAGGGAAAACGGGCGGGAGCCACTTTGTTCCCACACGGTACAAAAGAAAGGACGCCGCCCGCTACCGCCTTCGGCAACAGTTCACCAACACGCCACCTACGAAGCGCCCCCACCCACACCCCGTACCCCCTCCCTCCCTACCCAGCCACCGCCTCCCAAAGACTCCACACCCCGAGCGCCAGCATCAGCACGGCCGCGATCTTGGTGATCAGCTCCAGCGGCACCCGCTTCATCAGCGCGCGCCCACCCACGATCCCGAGCCCGGCCACCGCCCACAGCGCGAGCACCGCACCGAGCCCGACGGAGAGCGGGTCGTCATAGCGGGCGGCGAGGTTGGCGGTCATGATCTGCGTGAGATCGCCGAACTCGGCGACGAGGATGAGCATGAAACCGGCCCCGGACACCTTCCAGAAGGACTGGTCCTCGGGCCGCCGTACCTCGGCCTCGTCCTCCCCCTTCTTCATGAGCAGCACGGCCGCCCCGCCCAGGAAGAGCACACCGGTCAGCGCGTGGACGAGCTGCTGCGGCAGCAGGGTGAGCACGCTGCCCGCCGCGACGGCGAGCACGACATGCAGCGCGAACGCGGCCGCGACGCCGGCGAAGACGTACGAGGCGCGATAACGGGTGCCGAGGACGAGCCCGGCGAGGGCGGTCTTGTCCGGCAGTTCGGCAAGGAAGACGACGCCGAAAACCAGCGCCGTCACGGTGAAGCTGATCAAGGTTCCTCAATCGGTAGGGGCCGCCCCACCGAGAGTGTTACCGCTGAACGACACCTCGGCACGGCAGCACACAGTCAGTGCACTACTGGCCGAAGGTCTCGCTGGCAGGCCACACACGGCCTGCCTCCGGGCGCCGGCTCAGACGAGCTGAGCAGTATGTCGACGGTCCGGCGAAGAGCTACTCCCCTTCTGCGGCGTCCATCGTACGCGACGGGTCAGACACAGGAGCCGGGAGGCGCCAGGGGCAGATCCGGCGTACGGCCCGGCCGGGCCTCGCTCACCGCTCCGTGATGTGCTGATCCCGACCCGCCTGGTACACCCGCCCCGAACCGGACGCCTGGGCCTTCATCACCACCGTGCCGCCCCGGGTGCCGCCCTCCTCGGGCAGCAGCGGGGTCAGTTCGGCGTCCAGTACGCGCCGCAACTCCCCGGCGAGGTCCGGGTGTTCACGCAACAGCAGATGCAGCCGGAACTGCCAGTCCGTCTCCAGCGCGGCCACCACGCCGGACACCGCACCGGAGGTGACGCCAGAATCGACGCCGGGGGCCGCACCCGGGGCCGCCCCGCCCTCCAGCGCCGCCAGCAACCGCGTACGCGCCTGCCCGAACTCCGCGCCCACCGTGTCGACTTCCGCCTCCGGCCGCACCCGGCGCCACAGTGCGACGAGCGCCCGTTTCGCCTGCTGCCAGGAGTCGGTGGCCATCGCCCCGACAAGTGCCGTTCCCACCGCTACCGCCAGCGGATCCATCGCAGCCCCCAGCGGATCCCGCGCGCCCCCGTGACCCGCGGGTCCTGGATTTCACGGTAGCCCTCACGTCCGGGCCGGGTGTCCGAAACGGCGTCACTTTTCGCACCATTCAGGCCTGTTACGGGATCAGGGGAACCAACCGCATCATCCGCCCCGGCCATCCCGTGCCCGAGGAAATCAGTCCCCCGACACCTTGCCTTGACATGTGCACGTCACTAACTTCTTACCCAACGCTCATTCCCCGGCAACACTGCGACGCGACCATTCACTCGCTCGCGTTCAACATCCCCATCCCCCGAGGGAGTTCGCATGCCGAAGTTCTACGCGCGTCGACGGCTCAGCATACTCGCCGCTCTCACCGGACTCATAGCCTCGGTCGGACTTTTCAACGGTCCGACCGCCTCCGCCGCTCTCCCCACCCCGGTCAGCGCCGCCACCGCCCGTACCTACCTCGCCTCGCTCACCGTGGCGACCGAGGACCGCACCGGCTACGACCGCGACCTGTTCCCGCACTGGATCACCATCTCCGGCACCTGCAACACCCGTGAGACGGTCCTGAAGCGGGACGGTACGAACGTCGTCACCAGCTCCGCCTGCGCCGCCACCAGCGGCTCGTGGTACTCCGTCTACGACGGCGCCACCTGGACCGCCGCCTCCGACCTCGACATCGATCACCTCGTACCGCTCGCCGAGGCCTGGGACTCGGGCGCCGACAGCTGGACCACCGCCCAGCGTCAGGCGTTCGCCAACGACCTCACCCGGCCCCAGCTCATCGCGGTCACGGACAACGTGAACCAGCAGAAGAGCGACCAGGACCCGGCCGAGTGGATGCCCTCGCGCACCGCGTACACCTGCACGTACGTCCGCGCCTGGGTCCAGGTGAAGTACTACTACGACCTCTCGGTCGACTCGGCCGAGAAGAGCGCGCTCACGAGCTACCTCGCCAGCTGCTGATCAACTCCTGAGCGGCGGTCGGCCGTTCGGCCACTGAACAGGCCATCGGCCGACCCGCCAACCAAATGCACCATGCACGGAACCTCCCCGCCCTCCCCCGTCGTCCGTACCGTACGGTGCGACGGAGGAGGGTGATCACGTGGCGACACTTCGCCTGGGACCGCTGCTGAGGTACGCCGACGACTCGGCCGCGACCATCTGGGTCGAGGCAAGCCGCCCGTGCGTCGCCGAGGCGCGCTGTCCAGAGGGTGCCGGCGGCGGCACGGCCCGCACCTTCCAGGTCGCGGGCCACCACTACGCGCTGATCCCGGTGACCGGCCTCGCGCCGGGCACGACGACACCGTACGAGGTGTTCCTGGACGGCGTCCGGGTGTGGCCGCTGCCCGACTCGCCCTTCCCGCCCTCCGTCATCCGCACCGCCGAGGACGGAGCGGGCGAGGGGGAGGGCGACGGGTTCCGGGTCGCCTTCGGCTCCTGCCGATGGGCCGCGCCGCCCGTCGACGACAAGGACCCGGTCGGCGCGGACGCCCTGGACACCCTGGCCGCGCGCATGGCCGCCGACCCCACGGCCGAACGCCCGGACGTGCTCCTGCTGTTGGGCGACCAGGTGTACGCCGACGAGGTGTCCGACGCCACCCGCCGCTGGCTGGCCGCCCGCCGCGATCTGTCCGAACCGCCGGGCGCGCAGGTCGCGGACTACGAGGAGTACACCCACCTCTACTACGAGTCCTGGCTCGACCCCGAGGTCCGCTGGCTGCTGTCCACCGTCCCCACCTGCATGATCTTCGACGATCACGACGTCATCGACGACTGGAACACCAGCGCGGCCTGGCTGGCCGACATGCGGGAGACCCCGTGGTGGCGCGAGCGGCTGCTGAGCGGTCTGATGTCCTACTGGGTGCACCAGCACCTGGGCAACCTCACCCCGGCCGAACTCGCCGCCGACCCGCTGTACGCGGCCGTACGCGAGAGTCCCGACGGTACGGACGTCCTGCGCGCCTTCGCCGCCAAGGCGGACGCCGACGCCGCCTCGGTCCGCTGGAGCTACCGGCGCGACCTCGGCCGCGTACGCCTGCTGATGGTGGACAGCAGAGCGGCCCGGGTGCTCGACGAGGACAGCCGCGCGATGCTGGACCCGGGCGAGGCGGAATGGGTGCGGGAGCAGGCGCTGGACGCCCCCGGCTCGTACGACCACCTCCTCATCGGCACCTCGCTGCCCTGGCTCCTTCCCCACCTCGTGCACGACGCCGAGGCCTGGGACGAGGCCCTGTGCCGGGGCGAACGGGGCGCCCGCTGGGCCCGGTTCGGGGAGAAGCTGCGCCGCGCGGCCGACCTCGAACACTGGGCGGCGTTCACCACCTCGTTCGCCGACCTGGCCGCTCTGATCGCGGAGGCCGGCTCGGGCCCCGACGCCCCGGCGACGGTCCTGGTCCTGTCGGGGGACGTCCACCACGCCTACGCGGCCGAGCCCACCTGGCCCGGGCCCGACCGCCCGGACGCGCGCGTCCTCCAGCTGACCTGCTCCCCCGTCCACAACGCCATCCCCCTCCACATAAGGGTCGGCTTCCGCCTGGGCTGGAGCGGTCTTGGCCGCGCCCTGGGCCGCCGCTTCGCCCGGCACGGCCGGGTCCCGCACCCACCGGTCAAGTGGCGCCGGACGGGCGGCCCCTGGTTCGGCAACATGCTGATGACCCTGACCCTGCACGGCCGTTCGGCCCGACTGCGGCTGGACCGGGTCCGCGAGCAGAAGGGCGGCCGCGCACAGTTGGAGACGGTCACGGAGTCACAGCTGAGCGGGTGAGGCCTCCGCAGTGAGGCATCCCACACCGGCGGCGATCCCCGTCCCCGGTGCTCGGCTCTCTCAGCTCCCGGCGGCATGATGAGGCGGACCGTCCGCTTCCAGTGGACGGTCTGCTGCCATCGCGCCCCACACGCCCGGGAGTACCCCCCTTGTCTCCAGCGCCCGTCGAGCCGCCGTCCAGGACCGCCCCGGAGGCCACGCCCCGGCCCCCCTCCGTGTCCGTCGCCCTGGTCGGCGCCGGGCCGCGCGGCACCAGCGTGCTGGAGCGTCTCTGCGCCTCCGCGCCGGAACTCCTGGCGCCCGGGGCCCGGTTGACCGTCCATGTCGTCGACCCGGCCCCGCCGGGCGCGGGCCGGGTCTGGCGCACCTCGCAGTCACCCCGGCTGCTGATGAACACCGTGGCCTGCCAGGTGACCCTGTTCACCGACGACAGCGTGGACTGCTCGGGCCCGGTCCGTCCGGGCCCCAGCCTCTACGAGTGGGCGCGCGAAGAGGGCGACGGAACGGGCGAGTTGGGGCCGGACGACTACCCGACCCGCGCCCACTACGGCCGTTACCTGGAGTGGGTGTTCGCGAAGACCGTGCGCGAGGCGCCGCCCGCCGTCCGCGTCGAGACCCACGTGACCCGCGCGATCCGCCTCGACGACGCTCCCGACGGCAGCCAGACCCTCGCCCTCGCCAACGGCCGTACCCTGTCCGCCCTTTCGGCCGTCGTCCTCGCCCAGGGCCACCTCCCCCTCCTCCCGGACGAGGAACAGCAGCGCCTCACCGCGTACGCCACCGGACACGGTCTCTGCCACATCCCGCCCGCCAACCCGGCCGACGTCGACCTCTCCCCGCTCGCCCCCGGCGAACCGGTCCTGCTGCGCGGCCTGGGCCTCAACTTCTTCGACCACCTCACCCTCCTCACGACGGGCCGAGGCGGCCGTTTCACGCACGGGCCCGAGGGTCCCGGGGGCGGGCTGCGCTATGTGCCCTCCGGACGCGAACCCCGCCTCTACGCCGGTTCGCGGCGCGGCATCCCGTACCAGGCGCGCGGTGACAACGCGAAGGGCCCGTACGGCAGGCACACCCCGCTCGTCCTCACCGACGAGGCGACAGCCGGCTTCCGCAAACGCGCCGACTCCGGCGAGGCACCCGACTTCCGCACGGAGATATGGCCGCTGGTGGCGAAGGAGGTCGAGACGGTCTACTACGAAACCCTGCTGCGGACCCGGGAGTTCACGAGCCGCCCGCTCGACGACTTCCGGGACCGCTTCCTCACCTCCCCGCACGGCACCGCCCAAGAGGCCGCCGTACTCGACGAGTTCGGCGTTCCGGAGGCCGACCGCTGGTCCTGGGACCGGATTTCGCGGCCGTACGCCGGACAGGTCTTCCCCGATGCCGCCGCCTGGCGGAGCTGGCTGCTGGCCCATCTGCGCGAGGACGCCGCCCAGGCCGCGCTGGGCAATGTCGACGGGCCCGTGAAGGCCGCCCAGGACGTACTGCGGGACGTGCGCAACGAGTTGCGGCTGATCGTCGACCACGGCGGGCTGCCGGGCGACTCGCGCCGGGACGACCTGGACCGCTGGTACACCCCGCTCAACGCCTTCCTGTCCATCGGTCCGCCCCGGCGACGCGTCGAGGAGCTGACGGCGCTGGTGGCGGCGGGCGTGGTGGAGATACTCGGTCCCCGCCTCGACGTACGGGCCGCGGACGGGGCCTGGGTGGCGCACTCCCCCGACGTGCCGGGCTCGGCCGTACGCGTGACCTCGCTCATCGAGGCACGGCTGCCGGAGCCCGACCTGCGCCGCACGGCCGACCCCCTGCTCGCCGGGCTCCTGAGGACGGGCAGAGCGAGGCCTCATGTCATCGACGGCTACGAAACGGGCGGACTGGACGTGACACCGCGCCCGTACCTCCTGATGGACCGTCAAGGCCGGCCCCAGGCGCGGAGGTTGGCGTTCGGGGTGCCCACGGAGGGCGTGCACTGGGTGACCGCTGCCGGGGCCCGCCCAGGCGTGGATTCGGTCACGCTCTCGGACGCGGACGCGGTGGCACGGGCGGTGCTGCGTATGACCTCACAGGCGTTCCCACCTGCGGAAACAGACGAATCGGAACGACAGGAGGAGGCCCACCCGGAGGCAAAGCGGTGGCCAAATGTTGAACTTGCAAGCATTGATTAGGCCCCCCTACGGTGGACTACCCGCTCGGTTCATCCCCCAGGAACGCCCCGTCCCTCGGACGGAGCGATTCAGACCGAAGGAGACATCCCCCACATGTCCGCTCGTCTCAACAACGCTCAGCCCTACGCCATCGGCCTCTTCCGGATCGTGGTCGGCCTGCTCTTCGCCTGCCACGGCGCCCGTTCGCTCTTCGGCGTCCTCGGCGGCGAGGAGACCGTCGCGGCCGGCACCTGGCCCGGCTGGTACGCGGCCGTGATCGAACTGGTCGGCGGCAGCCTGGTCCTGCTGGGCCTCGGCACCCGCGTCGCCGCGTTCATCGCCTCGGGCGCGATGGCGTACGCGTACTTCGACGTCCACCAGCCCAACGCCCTCATGCCGATCCAGAACCAGGGCGAACTGGCCGCCGCCTTCTGCTGGGCGTTCTTCCTGCTGGTCTTCACCGGCTCCGGCGCCTTCGGAGTGGACCGGCTGTTCGCGAAGCGCTCCTCGTCCGCGACGAAGACGTCGCGGGACAAGACGCCGGTAGCGGCCTGACACGACCCGGTCCACGCTCCGGTGCCCATCCCCGCATCCAGGGGGTGGGCACCGCGTGCGTCGGAGTGAACATGGTGTGGCGAACACATGAGCCCCCGGTGGATCCCCTGTCCGACCCCAGGCGTACGCTGTATGGCTGTCACACGCCGCCCGCCGCTCCCCCGCGAGGTAGCGGCACGAGATCGGGCGAACGGGGGAGTCACGGGGAGTCTGCGGTGCTTGAGAGTGTGGGGTCACTGACCGGGACCCCGTGGATCTACGCCCTGGTGGGCGCGTCCGTCCTGTTCGACGTCCTCGTGCCGGTACTGCCGAGCGGCGTCCTGGTCATCACGGCCGCCACGGCTGCCGCCGCCGGTTCGGGCGCGGCCACCGGACAGGTGCCGCAGGAGGTCCCCGACATCCTCGCGCTCACCCTGTGCGCGGCCACGGCATCGGTCCTCGGCGACCTCGTGGCGTACCGGCTGGCCTGGCACGGCGGGGCCCGGCTGGACCGCGCGATCGCCCGCTCCCGACGCCTGACCGGCGCGCAGGAACGTCTCGGCCAGGCCCTCGCCCACAGCGGCGGCATCCTGGTGGTCGTCGCCCGCTTCGCCCCGGCCGGCCGCTCGGTGGTCTCCCTCGGCGCCGGCGCCGCCCACCGCCGAGTGGGCGAGTTCCTCCCCTGGTCCATCGTGGCCGGCGTCGCCTGGGCCGCCTACAGTGTCGCCCTCGGCTACTTCGGCGGCCAATGGCTGGGCGCGACCTGGCTGGCAACGGCCGTATCGGTGGCGGCCTTGTTCGGCGCGGGAGCAGGAGCGGCATTCCTGATGCGCCGCCCGAGGGCAACGGGCGCCTGACTGTCAGACGTTCAGGAGACGCGCCCCAAAGGGGCGCGGGGAACTGCGCAACCAGCCACGAGCGGCCCGCGCCCGCCCCACAACAGAACCCCCCACCCCCTCACCCCCCAATCCCCGTCCGAATTCCCCCGGTTGAGAAAACCCCTTCTGTCACAACCGTTGACTTCAACCTCCCCTCGCTCTAATTTCAGCGCGCCCCCCTCGTTCGGTTCGCCGATCGCAGTTCGAAATACCGACCAAACCCCTCGGGAGCCGCATGTACCCCCCGCCGCGCTCATCCTTCTTCAGACGCACAGCGATCCGCGCCCTGGCCCTGGCAACAGCGGCAGCCGCAGCCCTCGTCTTCGCCCAGCCGCAGGCCGAGAACACGACCACCACCCTCGACAACACCACCCCCGTCGCCGCCTCCACCCGCCAGATCCCGGTCCCCACCGCCCCCATGGGCTGGGCCTCCTGGAACAGCTTCGCGGCGGTCATCGACTACAACGTGATCAAGGGCCAGGTCGACGCGTTCGTCGCGGCAGGCCTCCCCGCGGCCGGCTACAACTACATCAACATCGACGAGGGCTGGTGGCAGGGCACCCGGGACAGTGCCGGCAACATCACCATCGACGAGTCCGAGTGGCCCGGCGGCATGAAGGCCATCGCCGACTACATCCACAGCAAGGGCCTCAAGGCCGGTATCTACACGGACGCCGGCAAGGACGGCTGCGGCTACTACTACCCGACGGGCCGCCCCGCCGCCCCGGGCAGCGGCAGCGAGGGCCACTACGCCCAGGACATGCTCCAGTTCTCCCAGTGGGGCTTCGACTACGTCAAGGTCGACTGGTGCGGCGGTGACGCCGAAGGACTCGACGCGGCGACCACGTACAAGGCGATCAGCGACGCGGTGGCCACCGCGTCCGCCACCACCGGCCGCCCGCTCACCCTCTCCATCTGCAACTGGGGCTACCAGAACACCTGGAACTGGGCCCCGGGCCTCGCGCCCCTGTTCCGGACCAGCACCGACATCATCTACTGGGGCAACAGCCCCTCGATGTCGAACATGCTGTCCAACTACGACCAGGGCCTGCACCCCACCGCCCAGCACACCGGCTACTACAACGACCCGGACATGCTGATGGTCGGCATGACCGGCCTCACGGCCGCGCAGAACCGCACCCACATGGCGCTGTGGGCCATCTCCGGCGCCCCGCTGCTGGCCGGCAACAACCTCTCGACGATGACCGCCGAGTCCGCCGCGATCCTCAAGAACCCCGAGGTCATCGCGGTCGACCAGGACGCGCGCGGCCTCCAGGGCGTCAAGGTCGCCGAGGACGTCTCGGGCGCGCAGGTGTACGGGAAGGTGCTGTCCGGCACCGGCAAGCGTGCCGCCGTGCTCCTCAACCGCACCTCCTCCACCCAGAACATCACCGTCCGCTGGGCCGACCTGGGCCTGACGAGCGCGTCCGCGACCGTCCGTGACCTGTGGAGCCGTACGAACATCGGCTCGTACGCCACCGGCTACACCGCCAGTGTCCCGGCCGGCGGCTCGGTCCTGCTCTCGATCACCGGCGGCACGGAGGCGGCGACCAGCGCGTACGAGCCCAACTCCGCCGGCAGTTACACCACCGTGAACGCGGCGAACACCGGTCTCGCGGTCGCCGACTTCACGTACACGAACAACACGAGCACGGCCCGTACGGCGACCCTCAAGGTCAACGGCCAGACCTCGACCACGGTGTCCTTCCCGCCGACCGGCTCGACCCCGGGCACGATCTCCGTCCAGGTCTCGCTCTCCAAGGGCGCCGCCAACACGCTCGCCGTCACGAACGGCCCGACCCTGGGCACGCTGACCGTCCAGCCGGTGCCCGGTACGAACGGCAACCTGGTCGTCGGCACCCAGTCGAGCCGCTGCCTGGACATCTACAACAACACGATCACCAACGGCACCCAGGCCGAGCTGTGGGACTGCAACGGCGGCCGGAACCAGGCCTGGACGTACACCTCACGCAAGGAACTCGTGGTGTACGGCAACAAGTGCCTGGACGCCTACAACAACGGGACGACCAACGGCACGAAGGTCGTCATCTGGGACTGCCACGGCGGCAACAACCAGAAGTGGAACGTCAACAGCGACGGCACGATCACCAACGTGAACGCGGGCCTGTGCCTGGACGCGTACGGCGCGGGTACGGCCAACGGTACGCAGATGGTGCTGTGGGCCTGTGGCACTGGGGCCAACCAGAAGTGGACGGTGAGTTAGCGCCCCGGTTGTGCGGTCGTGCGGTCGTTCTTTGACCGCGGGCCGGTGGGGGCTTGTCGCGCAGTTCCCCGCGCCCCTTAAAAGACGGCCCGTCGCCGCGTCCTCAGGACGCGCGGCGGGCCGTCGTCGTACCACCCCCGCCCCGGACCTCGATCCCGGCCAGGAGTTCGGCCGTGGCCGCCGCGATCGTGTCGACGGCGTGTTCGAAGACCTCGCGGTTGTGGGCGGCCGGGGTGCGGAAGCCGGAGACCTTGCGGACGTACTGGAGGGCGGCGGCCCTGATCTCGTCCTCGGTGGCCTCTTCGGGGATGACGGGCGGGCGAAGGGTCTTGATACTGCGGCACATGCCTCCAGTCTCGCCCACCCGAGTCCACATGCTGGAGCGGTACTGGAATACGGCAGGTCACCGCCCCGATTGTGGAGGACATGACCTCCAACGACCACACGCCGGACCATCCCCTCACCATCGCCGTACTGGGCCCCGGAGGCGTCGGCGGCCTCCTCGCCGCCCTGCTCTCCCGGGCCGGCCACCGCGTGCTCTGCCTGTCCGGCGAGGACACCGCACGCACGCTCCGCGAGGACGGAATCCACGTCCGCAGCGGCCGGTTCGGCGAGTTCACGGCGGAGGTGGACGCGGCGACCGGGCTGACGGAGGCGTCCGGCCCCGTCGACGCCGTCCTCGTCACGGTCAAGCACACCCACCTCGACGCCGCCCTGGAACGCGTCCCGGCGAAGGCGCTGGGCGACGCTCTGGTCGTACCGTTCCTCAACGGCGTCGAACACCCGGCCGCACTGCGTGCCCGCTACGGTGCCGACCGTGTCGCCCCGGCCGTGATCCGCGTCGAGTCGACCCGTACGGCACCCGGCGTGATCGAACACGCGAGCCCCTTCGTCGAGATCGACCTGGCCGGGGACCCGGTACCACGCGAGCACCTCGACACACTGGCCGCCGTCTTCACGGCCGCCGGGCCGGTCACCCGCGTCCTGTCCGACGAGACGGCGGCGCTCTGGGCGAAGATGTCGTTCCTGGCCCCCTTCGCCCTCCTCACCACCCGGTACGGGCTCCCCCTGGGCGACGTCCGCACCCGTCACCGCGACGAACTGGCCGCCCTGGTCGAGGAGACGGCGGCGGTGAGCCTGGCCTCCGGCGGGCCCTCGGACCCCGCCCAGGCCCTGGCCCGCTACGACAACTTCGCCCCGGCCACCAGGTCGTCGATGCAGCGCGACGCCGAGGCGGGCCGCCCGCTGGAGCTGGACGCGATCGGCGGAGCCCTGCTGCGCGCGGCCGAACGGCACGGTGTGGACGTACCGGTGGCGACGCGGGTGGTGCGGGAGCTGGCGGCCGGGACCGACTGACCCTCCTCGCCCTCGCCCTGATCCTCGTCCCCCGACGGCGCAGGACGGTTGCCCTGTGCCGTCGGGGTTCGCGTGACCCGTGGCCCGACGGCGGTGTCAGCCGATGTGGTAGCTGTCCCCGTAGACCTTCCAGTCCAGCGGCGGATCCAGGTTCAGGTTGCCCGCCCTGAGGAAGACCCGCTGAGCCGTGTCGACGCGGCTCGTGTCCGAGTGTGCCTCCTCCTGTTTCATCGCCCAGACCCGGGCGTCGAGGAACGCGTTCAGATACCTGACCTCGTCCCCGCCCCACGCCGGCGGGTTGGCCCTGGCCAGGGCCCGGCCGCGGATGCTGCCGAAGCTGGTGCTGTCGCCTCCGTTGCCGTGCATGACGATGGCGTCGTAGTACGCGAACTGGCCCAGGACGCCGATGCCGTCCGCCTTGCCCTGCCGGACGGCCGGGTTGAAGTAGACGCGGTCGCGTTCGTCGTTCTGCGCCTGCCGGAACGCCCTGTCCCGGGCCGCGCTCCGCCAGGCGTCGGGGAAGCCCGGGTCCAGGCCCTGGTGCGAGTCGCTGCCGTTGACATCGCGCAGCGCGGGCAGGTATCCGGCCAGGGCGTTGCCGGGCCGGCGCCGGGCGTAGAGCTCCACGAGGTCGAGCATGTCGCCGGTGCCGGAGCAGAAGCCGATGATCCCGGCGGTGTAGCCGCGGCCGTCGCCGATGTCCTCGATGTACTGGTACTGCGCCTGCCAGTCCAGCGAGGAGTTCTCCGCGCTGGACACCAGCCGCATGGCGATCTCCTTCTTCGCCGGGTCGTCGAGACCGACGGCTGCGGAGGTGGCGGTGGCGGACTGGGCCGCCACGAGGGGGCCGGCCACGAGCGAGGCGCCCATCAGAGTGAGCAGGGCGCGGCGTGAGGGGTGGTGTACGTGGGGGGTGTGCACGGTGCCTCCGAGTGGGGTTCGGTAGTTCGCGCATTCTGTTAGGAAAGTTTCCTACCAGATTTTGAAGATGACGCATACCCGTCAAGCGAGACGAGGGCGAACCGCTTTCGCTCGTTCGCGTGAAGACCGGGAGGAAGTCCCCGAAGGAACTCGCATCCCAAAATCGAACAGGCGTACCATTGCCGCGTGGCGACGACCTATGACTTCCCGAGTGACCTCCTGGCGGGCCAGGAGGAGCTGCATCAGGTCCGGGCCGAGCTGTCGACCCTGCTGAAGCGGCTCCCCTGGTCGGTCGAGCCGCTGGACGGTTTCAGTGACACCGGCGGCTGGCGCAAGGTGGAGCGCCCCGCGTCACCGGGCTGGACGGCCGACGAACAGGCCGAGGTGGAGAAACTGCGCCGCCGGGAGCACGAGCTGGCGGTGTTCGTGAGCGGCCACCGCTTCTGGGCCGAGGTCACGGGACCGGACCGGGTGGACGCACGCACGCGGCTCAAGCACGCGCACAAGGAGAGAGAGGACCGCGAAGAGTGCGGCGAGTGACCCTCAGGAGGTGAGTGATCCTCAGGAGGTGGTGCGGAAACCTTCCCGCACCCGGTCGAAGACCGGCCGGAAGGTGTCCCACTGCTTCTCGGGCGCGGAGACGTAGATGTCGTACTCCCGGCCGCCCTCCTGCCCGAAGCCGAGGTTGATGGCGTGGAAGACACGCTCCCGGCCCCGGAAGGTGAACTCCCAGATGGCGCCCTTCTGGCCCCGGTAAGTGGTGCGCTGCATGTAGAGCTTGCGGTACTTGCCCCCGGGATAGTTGATCTTCGTGTTCGCCTCGATGTCCTTGAAGTGCGCCAGGGTGTCGCCCGCGGGGTCGACGATGCCGATGGTGAGGCCGACCAGCCGGGTCTCGTCGACGTAGACGACGTCGCCGGACGTCCGCTTGCTCAGCGTCCAGCCGTCCGGCACCGGGAAGGCGACGCCGAGCGCCTTCTCCGTGACCAGGTGGTAGCCGTCGGGGACGGGCGAGGGGGCGTACGTCGGGGTGGGACTCGGCGCCGAGCCCGCGCTCCGCGTGCCGTCGTCGCCGGGCGAGTTCAGGTAGTGGAGGCCGCCCGCCGTGGCCCCGGCGACCAGGATCACCGCGACCGCGCTCCAGAGGACGGTGCGGCGACCGCGACCCTTGCGGGGCGGTACGGGAGCCGCCTTTCCGGTGCCGGTCCGCCTCCGGGTGCCGCCGGTGCGGTCGGGATCCGCGCCCCGTCCCGGTATCGACATCGGGCCGGACGCCGTCCACGCGCGCGGCTCCGTGTCCTCGGTGACCGCCCGCAGCGCCAGTTCCGTCTCCTCCGCCGAGGGCCGCTCGGCCGGGTCCTTGGCCAGCAGGGCCGTGATCAGCGGCTCCAGCGGTCCGGCCTGCTTCATCGGCTCCACGGGGGCGGTGACGATGGAGTACGCCGTCTCGACCGGCGTCAGCCTGCGGAACGGCGGCTGTCCCTCCACCGCCTGGTAGAGGGTGGCGCCGAGCGCCCAGAGGTCGGAGGCGGGGCCGGGGGTGTCGCCCTGGATGCGCTCCGGTGCCATGTAGTCGATGGAGCCGACGATCTCGCCGGTCCGGGTGAGGGTGCTGGTCCCGGTCGCCGTGGCGATGCCGAAGTCGGTGAGAACGACCCGGCCGCCCTCGGTGAGCAGGACGTTGCCCGGCTTCACGTCACGGTGCAGTACGCCCGCCTCGTGAGCGGCCCGCAGCGCGCCGACCATGCCCCGGCCGACGCGGGCGGCCTCCTCGGGCGAAACGGTTCCGCCGCTCTTGAGCAGGGCGCCCAGGGTGGTGGAAGGGACGTACTCCATCACGATGCAGGGCAGCCCGTCGTCCTCGACGACGTCATGGACGACGACCACGTTCGGGTGCGCGATCCGGGCCGCGCTCTGCGCCTCGCGGCGGGTGCGCTCGTACATCAGGGCCAGCTCGTCGTCGGCGAACCGCGAGTCCTCGTGCAGCCGCTTGAGCGCGACCCGGCGGTTGAGCATCTCGTCGGCGGCCAGCCAGACCGTGCCCATGCCGCCACGGCCGATCTGCTCGGTCAGCCGGTACCGCCCGGCGATGAGCCGTCCCTCGTCCGACACGTGCGACACGGCAACCCCTCTGATCCCACCGGCACTGCCGCTCACGATAACCGGCGTGGGTACGGGGCCGATCCGAAGGTCGCGTTCACCACACTCGCCGCACGAAGCCATACGAAGCCATACGAAAAGGCCCCCCGGCGGAACCGCCGGGAGGCCTCTTGCTGATCCTGGTGGGCGCGGACGGTTTCGAACCGCCGACATCCGCCTTGTAAGGGCGGCGCTCTACCACTGAGCTACGCGCCCAGGACGAGTCGTCAGCCTACATTGCCCGGGGCACTGCCTCGCAAACCCGTAACCGACCCTGAGATCCCCGGGCTCGGATTCGGGGGTTTTCCCCCGTACACATCGGGGAGCGTCCCGGATGCCCCGGTGGGCGCCCGCTCCGTACGGTCGAAGGGTGTCGCAGGGCCGGCTCCACCGATCGCCGATCACCGGCCCCGCGTCCGTCTCAGGGGGAGAAGGACCATGGCCCGATCAGCAGTTCAGCGCACGCGTGCCCGCACCAGCACCCGGGGCGTCGCCATCGCCGGCGTCGTGGCCGCGCTCGTCGTCACCGCGTCGGCCTGCGCGTCCGCGGGGGACGACAAGGATCCGGAGCAGCGTTCCTTCGCCCTGGAGGGGCGCACGCTCACCGTCGACTCGAACGACTCCGCGCTCGACATCGTCGCCGCCGACGCGAACAGGTCGGGCCGGATAGAGGTCACCCGCTGGTTCCAGGGCTCCGTCGCCCTCGGCAAGGATCCCAAGGTGTCCTGGTCCATGAAGGACGACCGGCTGGAGCTGCGGGTGAAGTGCTCGGGCGTGGTCGCCGACTGCTCCGCCAAGCACCGGGTCGAGGTCCCGCGCGGGGTCTCCGTCGTCGTGCGGACCGGGGACGGGAGCGTCACCGCGCGCGGCTTCGACCGGGCTCTGGACATCCGCTCCGAGGACGGCTCGGTCACCGTCAAGGACTCCACCGGGCCGCTGAAGCTGTACACCGACGACGGTTCGATCCGCGCCGTCGATGTGCGCTCCCGGCAGGTGCGGGCGCACTCCGAGGACGGCTCGGTGCGGCTCGAACTGGCCGCCGTGCCGGACCTGGTCGAGTCGAGCAGCGACGACGGCTCGCTCACGATCGAGCTGCCCCGGGAGACGTACCGCGTGACGGCGGACTCCGACGACGGCTCCGTGAAGGTGTCCGTACCGCGCGACAAGCACAGTACGCATGTGGTGTCCGCGAAGACGCAGGACGGGAGCATACGGGTGCGGGCTGCCGCGCAGTGAGCCCTGCGGCGGTCCGGGTCGTCCTGGGTACGCGACCCGATACGCGACCCGTCCGACCCGTCCCGGGCGCATAGCTCAGCGGTGGAGCGCCGCCCTTACAAGGCGGATGTCGGCGGTCCGAAACCGTCCGCGCCCCAAGGACAGGTAGCGGGATCAAGCACGAGTGGCTCTCCGGCGGCCCGGTCGGGTCGCGCTGCGCGACCCGATACACGACCCGTTGTGCGACTTGGTACGCGCAGCGCGAACCGACCGGGCCGTGTGTTCGTCCTCAACCGGTGGGAGAATGAACCGGGCAGGGCAGATCACAGCACGGGAGAGGGATGTGACGGCGACCACTTCTGAGCCGTACACGCCGATTGCGCCGCTTGCGTCACGCGCGCACCAGCCGCCCCCTCCCCCGGAGAACACCGCACCGCACCGCCCGCCCGAGGCCCGCCGCACCGGCGTGCGCGCCGCCGCCCGGGACGCGCTGACGCTCGTACTGCTGCCGTTGCCGTTGCTGCTCGCCGTGCCCGCCGCCTTCGCCGGGGGCGGTACGCGGCGGTGGTTCGGCGGCCGGGCCGAGAGCCAGCGTGCCGAGGCGCAGGCCGCGAAGGACGCCGCCGCCGCTGCCTTCTACGAACTGGACACCGCCCAGCGGGATCTGCGGATCTCGATAGAGACCATCAAGGCCGTCGACGACACCCCCGCCGCCCGGCGCGCGGTCGCCGACTTCGAGGGGCTCGGGCGGCGGATCGACGAGGCCAGCGGGCAGTACATCACCGCCATCGACGCACACGATCTCGACCGCGACGACCTGGAGGCCTCGGCCGCCACCCACGCCCGTGCCGAGCTGACCCGGGCCAAGGAGGAGCTGGGGCGGGTCAAGCAGGACCTGGACCGCTTCGCGGACGGGCTCGGGCCGCTGCTCGGCAAGGCCGAGACCCAGCTGGCCCGGCTCGCGCCCTCCGTGGAGCGCGCCCGCCAGTCGCTGCTGGCCGCGTCGAACGCCCTGGACGCGGTACGGGGATCGGGGCTGCGGGCGGACGACCTGGCCGCCAGGCTCGCCGCCCTCGGGCCCGAGCTGACGCGGCTGAACCAGGGCGCGGGGCAGCACGGCGTACCGGACACGCTGGAGCGGGCCGACCGGGTCGCGCGTGAGGCGGAGGCGGTGCGGGCGGAGGCGGAGCGGCTGCCGGAGCGGGCGGCCGAGATCGACCACCGGCTGGTGTCCCTGCGTACCCGCGCCGAGGCGCTGACCACCCGGTCGGGGCAGGTGCAGCCGGTGCTGAGCGAGCTGCGGCGGCGGTTCTCGGCGGCCTGCTGGCAGGACCTCCAGCTCGTGCCGGAGCAGGCCACGGACCACGTACGGCAGGCCGAGGCGAAGCTCAAGGAGGCGCAGGCAGCACGGGACGCCCAGCGCTGGCCGGACGCGACGGCACTGCTGTCGACGGTGCGCGCGCTGCTGAACACCACCGACGAGGCGGTGTCGGCGGCCGGGGAGCGGCTGCGGCGGCTGAACGCCGTACAGAAGGACCCGCAGGGCGAGATCGACCGTACGCGCTTCGCGATCCGGGACGCGCAGCGGCTGGCCATGTCGGGGCGCAACACGCCGGATCCCCGGGACGCCCGGCCGCTGGACGAGTCGGTGGCCCGGCTGGAACGGGCGATCGCCTCGTTGGAGGGGCGGCACCCCGACTACTGGCACTTCCTGACGGAGACGGAGGCCGTGCGGCAGGCGGTGGCCGGTGTGGTGTCCCGGATCCGGGAGGAACGCGGGACCACCGCCCACTGAGTGTGCGTGCGAGGCAGGGAGGGCCCGCCGCCCCGGACCGGTGAAGGGCCGGAGCGGCGGGACCGGGTCGGTCAGGTGCGGTAGGCGTAGTACCAGGCGTTCGGTTCCGACGCGAGGATGCTCGTCAGCGACCTGCGGTAGGTGTTGGCCGAGTGGTAGGTCAGGTACGGCACGCCCTGGGCGTTGCGGTACGTGACGATCATCGTGTGGTCCTTGGAGCCGTCCCGCTCGAAGTCCATCTGGAGAACGTCACCGACGTCCATCTGGAAGACGTTCGCGAGGCTGGTCGTGCGCTTGGAGTTCTGGGCGAACCAGGACCACTCGTTGACGCCGACGAACGAGTCCGACTGGATCTCGGCGTTGCCGAACCACTTGGTGTAGTCGTAGACATAGCCGGGGGCGTGCTTCCAGCCGCCTGCCTTCAGGGACTGGCTGACGAAGTTGGTGCAGTCGCCGCCCGCGCCGTGCCCGTTGAAGTTCGGGTAGTCGGGGTTGTAGGTGCTCCAGTACTTCTCGGCGTAGGTGGCCATGGCCTTGTAGTCGTAGGCGCCGCCGGTGAGCTTCTTGACGTTGGCCGGTGCCGGGCTGGTGGTGGCCGCGCGGGGGGCGTCGGGCATGGTGTCGTCGGCGGCGGCCACCGTGGCGACGGTGGCGGCGACCGACGGCTGGTTCACCGCCGCACCGGCGGCCACATCCGTGCCCCGGATGCCCGTCAGCTGCCAGTCGCCGCGTGCGTCGGCGGTGAACGTCAGCCGGTGGTGGGCCCGGAAGCCGGTGGTCGCCGGTTCGTCGCCGCGGACCTTCTCGTAGGTCAGGGTCGTGGTCTCGGTGACCTCGACCTCGGCCTTGCCGCCCTGGAGGCGGGTGCTGTCCAGGGTGACAGCGGTGTCGGCCTTGCTGTACCTCTCGCCGAGTGCGGCGAGGCGGTTCTTGCGTGTCTCCAGCGAGGACAGTGCGGCGCCCTCGCTGCGGGCCAGTGCGGCGGACAGCCGGACGTCACCGGAGAAGCCGTTGGTCAGCGGCTCCTTCCGGTCGCCCTGCGCGCCGTCGACCAGCGCGTCCGTACGGTCGGTGAGGACCGCGTCGGCCAGGCGCTGGAAGGTGGCCCTGGTCCGCTGGTCCACCTGCTGGTCCGCCGCGCTCGCGCTTCCGGCAGGCAGCAGTGCCGCGCCCACGGCGGCCGAGGCAGCCGCCGCGACGACTGTCGCGGCGCGACCGCGCGTACGGCCCATGTTCCTTGAGTTCACGAATGTTTCCCCTCTTGCCCGGCAATGGGGGATGCCGGGTCGTGGAATTTTTGCATGCCCTGTGAAGGTCCCGTGAACGGGGATACCCTTTGCCCGTAAGGGAGTTGACGAGTCGTCAGGTCGGGGCGGTCACTTCACGACGGTCGACCAGTCCGGCGACTGCGCCGGGTCCAGGCCGCGCAGCCGCTCCAGGGTCGCGGGGGTCTGGACGTCGAGCCAGTCGGCGAGTTCCTTGAAGGAGACGCACTTGACGTCCGCCTTCGTGCACATGGTCGCCATGACCTCGTCGACGGCCTTCATGTAGATCCCGCCGTTCCACTCCTCGAAGTGGTTGCCGATGAACAGCGGGGCGCGGCTGCCGTAGTACACCCGGTCGAAGCCCGCCATGTAGGCGTCGACGGTCTCCTGCTGCCACTGCGGATAGTTGGCCGGGGCGCCGTCGGTCTCGCCGTCGGACTGGTTGTAGAGGAAGTTGAAGTCCATGGACAGGCCCTGGTAGTTGCCTCCCTCGTACGGGAGCATCTGGAGCGGGAAGTCCCAGATGCCGTTCTTCTTCGCCGGCCAGATCTGGAAGTCACCGGCGGAACTGGCGTCGTAGCGCCAGCCGTAGCTCTCGGCGGCCTTCAGCAGGTTCGCCTGGCCCTCCAGACAGGGCGCGCGCCCGCCGGTGACCTCCTCCTTGACGTCGAACGGCAGCGGGGCGAGGTCGGTGTAGCCGGTGTTGGTCTTCCACTTCTCCACGAAGGAGAAGAACTGGTCGATCTCGCTCTTCCACTCGGCGACGCTCCAGTCGCCGCCGCCCTTCTCGCCGCAGAAGTGTCCGTTGAAGTGGGTGCCGATCTCGTTGCCCGCCTGCCACGCCTTGGCGAGCTTGTCGAGGGTGGTGCGGATGTGGTCGTCGGTGGGGAAACTGATCGCCGCCGAGCCCTCGGGGTGCTGCGGGGGCTGGTAGAGGTCGGCCCTGCTCTTGGGCAGCAGGTAGATGCCCGTGAGGAAGTACGTCATGTGGGCGTCGTACTTCTCGGACAACTCCAGGTAGTGGGCGAAGAGTTCGTCGTCGCCCGCGAGGGCGCCGTCCCAGGAGAAGACGACGAACTGGGGTGGTTTCTCACCGGGCTTGAGCGGTACCGGCTTCAACCGGCCCTGCTGCGGCCCGGTGTACGAGGTGGAACCGTCCCCCAGGACCTGGGTCCTGCCGTCCCACTTCGGTTCTTCGGTCGCCTTCGCGGAGGCTTTCACGGTTCCCCCGTGCCCCACGGTGGCAGTCGGTGCGGTGCGGTCGGTGCGGCCCAGCGTCAGATAGGCGGCGGTCAGTGACGCGAGCGTCAGGGACGCGACGGTCAGGAACGCCGCGATGCGCGGGCGGCTGGTGGGGGTGGGGGGAGGCGTTGCCGGGGCCTTGCGACGGCGGCCCGACGGTTGTCTCATGTGCTGCTCATTTCGAGGGGGGTGGGGGCCCCGCCGGTGGTCAGCCGAGCGGGCCCATGGCACCTGACCAGATGTCGTACGGAACGCTGTCGTCGGCGGTGCCTGCGAGGCCCTCCAACGGCAGCGGTTCGAGGCTCTTGGCCAGGTCGATGCGGTAGACGACGACGGCCGTGGACACGAACTTGTGCGTGCCGACGTACCAGGAGGCGGTGTCGTCCGGTGTGGTGCCCGCCTTCCCGGCCACCTTCGCGTCGGTCGACGCGGCGGCAGCGGGATGGGCGGTGCGGAAGGCGTCGGTGAGCGCCGAGGTGACCTCCGCGGCCACGTCGGCGCCGATCGCGCGGGTCGGGGTGGGGGCGTCCAGGGGGACGCCGAGGCCGTTGCGGGTGACCTTGCGGACCGAGTACGGCTCGGTCCGCAGGCCACCGGCGACGAAGGTCGTGTAGCCGCCGGCCATCCGGATCGCGCTGGGCGTGGAGGTGCCCATCGACAGCGCGGGCACCTGCGCCCCGATGCTGGAGGGCAGCAGCCCGGCGGCCTCGGCGGTCACGCGCACGTTGTCCAGGCCGGTGTCCATGCCGAGCTGCATGAACGGTGTGTTCACGGACAGCTCCAGCGCCCGGTGCAGGGAGATCCGGCCGTAGGACAGGTCGCCGTCGTTGCTGGCGGTCACCTTCCTGCCACTGCGGTCCCAGTAGGGCCCTTCGGGGGTGGTGACCGGAACGTCGTCGTTCCCGTCGTACAGGGACTCCCCGGTGACACGTGTCGCTTCGTCGTCCCGGCTCTTGGTGACACCGTGCTCCAGGCCGGCAGCGTACACGAACGGCAGGAAGGCCGAACCGGCGGGCACGGTGGTCGAGTTGGACTCGTTGTAGCCCTGCGTACGGTGGTCGGGGCCGCCGTAGACCGCGAGGATCCGCCCGTCGGCGGTCACCGAGGCGGCCCCGTAGTGCGCGGTCTTCACCGCGTCCGGGTCGTCCTTGACGGCCTGCGCGCGGGCCTTGGTCACGGCGTCGGCGAGCTTGCGCTCCCGGGTGCGGTCGAAGGTCGTGTACACCTGAAAGCCCCCGAGGTCGAAGTCCTTGTCGGAGATCCCCCCGGCCTTCTTGGCGTACTGCGAGGCCACTTCCACCAGGTAGTCGGTCTGCTCACCGGTGTCGTAGAGCGGGCTGCTCTTCAGCGGCTCGGGGAACTTCGTGTACGTGGCCCGCTCGGCCTTCGTCAGCCTGCCGATGTCGACCATCCGGTCGAGGGTCCAGGACCAGCGCTCGACGGCTCGGGCACGGTTGGCGCTGCTCAGGGTCGGGTCGTAGAGTCCGGCGCCCTTGAGGAGGGAGGCGAGGAACGCGCCTTCGCCGGCGTCGAGTTCGCTGACGTCCTTGCCGTAGTAGGCCTGGGCGGCGCGCTGGATGCCGTAGCAGCCGCGGCCGAACCAGCTGGTGTTGAGGTAGCCCTCCAGGATGTCGTCCTTGCTCATCCGGTTGTCGAGCTTGAGGGCGATCATCGCCTCGGTGAACTTCCGGCCGACCGTCTGCTCCTGGCTGAGGTAGACGTTCTTGACGTACTGCTGGGTGATCGTGGATCCGCCCTGGGTGTCTCCCTGGCCGACGGTACGGAAAAGGGCACGACTGATGCCCTTGACGGAAATGCCGGAATCACTGTAAAAACTCGCGTTCTCGGCGGCGAGCACCGCCCAGCGGACGTCCTCGGGTATTTCGTTCAACGGCATCGCCTGCCGCTGCACGAAGCCGGTACGGGCCATAGGAGTCCCATCGGACCAGAAGTACACATTGTCCTGCTGGGTGGCGTACGAGTTGAGGTTGTCGGGAATGTCGGTGGCCGCGTAGGCGATGCCCAGGAGCAGCACGCTCAGCCCCACGGACGCGACCGCGCCGCCCAGCCACTGCCGCCAGGACGGAATCCAGCGCCGCCAGCCGGTACGGCCGGGCCGCGGATACTTCGGCGAGGGGAGAGAAAACCTGCGGACCGCTTTACGAGCCAATCGGGCTTTCCGTCTGTTCCCCGGGGCGGATATCCGTAATTGCAGAGTGACGTCCGATTCACCCGGTTCCTGAGTCACGACACAGTCCTCCGCACTCCACGAAAACCCCGAATTCCCCGGCCTCACGGCTCATCGCGGCGTACACAAATTATCAGCGATCTTCGCAGGTTCTCCACATGGGGAATGAACAAAAAGGATCACGATCGGAACCACCGGGCTCCGCACGGCGAGCAATTGGGGACTAACCTGTCCGCATGCCTCGCTACGAGTACCGCTGCCGCACCTGCGGCGACACCTTCGAACTCAGCCGCCCGATGGCCGAGTCGGCCGCCCCCGCGGACTGCCCCTCCGGCCACGACGACACGGTGAAGCTCCTGTCGACGGTGGCAGTCGGCGGCTCGGCCTCCGCACCGTCGTCGGCGCCCCGAGCAGGCGGCGGAGGCGGTTGCTGCGGCGGAGGCTGCTGCAACTGAACCCCAGCCACCTAGGGAGCCCCCTGGGGACCTTCAGGGTCCCTTCAGGTCGGGTTCCCTAGCGTGGCCGTATGACGACAGCCACGCCGGGCGCACCCCAATGGGTCGCCGACCTCATGGACACGCTGGGCGCCCCCGGCGCGGGCCTCGCCATCGCGCTGGAGAACCTCTTCCCGCCGCTGCCCAGCGAGGTCATCCTGCCGCTGGCCGGCTTCGCGGCGAGCACGGGCCGGATGAGCCTGCTCGCCGCGCTGCTCTGGACCACGGCCGGCTCGGTCGTCGGTGCGCTCGCCCTCTACGGGGTCGGCGCGCTCCTCGGCCGCGACCGCACCGTCGCCCTCGCCGCCCGGCTGCCGCTGGTCAAGGTGACGGACATCGAGAAGACCGAGGCGTGGTTCCTGCGACACGGCACGAAGGCGGTGTTCTTCGGCCGGATGATCCCGGTCTTCCGCAGCCTGATCTCCGTACCGGCAGGCGTGGAACGCATGCCCCTGCCCGTCTTCCTCACCCTCACCACCCTGGGCAGCGCCCTGTGGAACACGGCCTTCGTCTGCGCGGGCTACCTACTGGGCGACAACTGGACAGAGGTGACGACCGTCGTCTCCGCCTACTCGAAGGTGGTGCTGGCAGGGGCGGCGCTGGCGGTGCTGGTCTTCGTGGCTGTGCGGAGGCGCCCCAAAGGGGCGCGGGGAACTGCGCGACCAGCCACGACGGCGCCGCACCAACCCAACAACCCCTCGCGGCACCCCCAGCGGGGCGCTAGCGCACCTCGCGCAGAAACTCCCGAAGAATCCGCTCCCCCGCAGCAACCCCTCGCTCGGGAAGCGCGATGACCGTATCGGCGTTCCACTCGGTCTCCGCCAACTCACCATGCCCCGGCCGCCAGCCCTGATCGGCAGCGAGGAGCAAGTCGGCGTCAAGGAGAGAGTCCCCGGCAGCAAGGGAACGCAGCGCCCCGGAACGACGCGCGACCTCGCGCATAGCCGCGCTCTTCGTGAGCGGCTTCGGCACGGCGTAGATCTTGCGGCCCTGCAAGGAGACCGTCCAGCCACGCACCTCCGCCCACACCGCCAGCTCCTTCACCCACTCCTCGGGCAGCAGCTCACGCTCGACGACAAGGTAGGCGAAGAAGTCCTCCGCGACGCGGTGCTTACGCACCCAGAGCGGATCGGCGGTGGCGGAGAGATGGTCCCGGACCTCGTCCAGGGACGCGCACTCGTCCGCGAGCCGTCCCTGTACCTGGGCATGCCACTCCTCGTCGGCGACACCGTCGACAAGGATGTGCCCGCCGTTCGCACAGATCGCGTACTTCGGCGCAGGACCCGGCAGGTTGATCCGCTGGTACTGCTTACGGGTCCGCGTGGTCGTCGGTACGAAGACGGCCGCGTCGCCGAGCTCGGTGAGCAGTCCGGCGGCCGTCTCCGTCATGTACGACAGCGGCCGGGCCTCGTGCACCTCGACGCAGAGCAGCCGGGGCGCGCGAGCGTCCGGCATGGTCAGCGCGAGGGCCGCGGCGGAGTAGATGAGCGTACGGTCGAGATCGCTGGCGACCAGGACGGGACTCATACCGACACCGCCCTGCCGTTGGCACCGGTCGCGCCGCGCGTGTACTTGGGGTGGATCAACCCCACGCAGGTGTACGGGAGTTCGGCCACCTCCTCGACCGGTACGCCCCGCTGCTCGGCGAGCAGGCGTACATGGTCGAGGTCGGCGCCCGCTCCGGCCCGGGCCAGGATCTTCCAGGGGACGCGGCGCAGCAGCACCCGGGTGGTCTCGCCGACGCCGGGCTTGACGAGGTTCACGTCGTGGATCTCGTACTCCTCGCTGATCCGCTCAACTGCCGCCCAGCCCTCCCAGGTCGGGGTGCGGTCCGAGTCGAGGAGTTTCTTCGTGAGGGCGAGGACCTCCAGGGCGGCCACCGGGAAGCGGGCCTCGACGGCGTCCAGGAAGTCCACCGACACGTCCGCACCGGCGAGTTCGCGGTAGAACTTGGCGCCGTGGAAGTCGTTCGGGCCGACCAGGTCCGCGCGCAGCACGGTTCGTGAGATCAGGCCGGAGACGGTCGAGTTGAGGCATGCGGAGGGGATGAGGAAGTCCTCCCGGGTGCCGTACGTCCGTACGCAGGAGCCCGGGTCGGCGAGCACGGCGATCTCCGGGTCGAAGCCGGTCGCGCCGCCGTTCGCCTCGAACTCCTTGATGGCGTCGGCGAGTTCGCGGGTGATGGCGCCCTTGCCGGTCCAGCCGTCGACGAACACGACGTCGGCGGGGTCGTGGTGGGCGGCGAGCCAGCGCAGCGCGTTGGCGTCGATGCCCCGGCCCCGGACGATGGAGACGGCGTAGTGGGGCAGTTCGAGCCCGTGCCGGTACTTGGCCCAGCGGCGCATGAGCACGCCGACCGGGGTGCCCGCGCGGGCCAGCGACACCAGGACCGGGCGCGGCGACCGTTCGGCGAGCACCAGCTCGGTCACGACACCGACGGCCTGCGCGATACGGGCGGCGGAGGTGTCGAGGGCGGCGCGGAACAGCTCCTGGTACTGGTCGCTGGGCTGGTACTCGACCGGCAGCGACTCGGCGTAGTGGGCGCCGCCCGCCTGGATGGCCTCCTCGCGCTCCTCGACGGGCGCCTCCAGGGTGACGTCCGAGAGATCCTGTAGCAGCCAGCCGACCTCGTCCGGTGGGTACGAGGAGAACGCGGGTCCGCGGAGGGGCTCGGGCAGCATGGCGGGCCTTTCGGAAACGTGCGGGCGTGCGGGTACGTACGAGGGGACGACGGCGAGCACGACGTTCGGCGTGTGCGCGGCGAGCGTGGCCAACAGGCCGTCGGAGGCGTGGAGTTCGGGCGTGTCGGCGGTGGAGTCGACCACCGCGACGACGGCGTCGAAGCCGGCGCCGGCCACGTTGTAGGCGTAGCGCTCGCCGGGGCCGTCGGCCGGGTCGTCGTGGGCCGGGAAGACAAGGCGGCTGCGGATCGCGTAGCCCGGGTCGTCCACGGCGAGGACGGGTGAGCGGGTTGTCGTCGAGTAGCGGACCTCGACGCCCTCCATCACCTGCTCCAGCTCTCGGGCGAGGCGGAGGGGGGCGTACATCAGCTCTTCGAAACCGAGGACGAGGATGCGGTGGGCGTCTGCGGGGAGGGTTTCGGCGAGCCTTGCGGCCATCGCCGGCAGCGCGCTCTCCAGGCGTATTCGGTGGCCCGGCGTGAACCCGTGCCGTCCGCCGTCCGGCAGTCGGGCGGGCCAGCGCAGATCGACTCGGGTGAGGAGGTTGTGGGGCGGCTGCGGGCCGGTGGGGGCCGTTCGCGCAGTTCCCCGCGCCCCTAGGGGGTCTTCGTACCGCTCGACTAGTTCTTGGCCCTTTTCCAACACACCCTCCGGCAGGCGAACCGTTCCGTTGGCGGCGCTGACCAGGTCGACTTGGGCGCCGATCTCGTCGGCGAACTCGTCCAGGCGACCGGCGTCGGCGGCCGAGCGCATGTCGACCAGGGCGACTATGACGTACCGCTCGCGTGGGTAGCGCTCGTGGAGGGCTCGGACGGTGTTGAGGACCGTGTTGCCGGTGGAGAACTCGTCGTCGACGAGGACCAGGGGGCCGGGGCCGGCCAGCAGGGTGGGGTTCTCCGGGAGGAGGAGGTGGGAGGTGGCGTGCGAGTGGGACTCCTCGAAGCCGCCCGCCTGGGCGACGCCGTCGACGGGGCGCCGGGTGGAGTGGAGGTAGGGCGCGAGGCCCACACCGTCGGCGACGCAGTGGCCGAGCCCGGTGGCCGTCTCCGCGTACCCGAGGACGACCGCGCGCCGGGACTCGTCGGCGCCCAGCAGCTCGCGGACCCTCCTGCCGAGGGCGAAGCCGTGGCCGTAGACGACGGCCGGGGACTGCGGGACGTGCTTGCCGAGCACGTTCGACACCAGCAGGTGCGCCCGCTTGGGGTTGCGCCGCAGGGCGAGGCCGAGCAGCTCGCGCAGCCCGTCGTCGCCGACCAGCTCGACACCGAGCCGCTCGGCGACCCAGGTGCCGGACCAGACCCCGTTGTGCACTGCGTTGTTCATGAGTCCCTAGTGGATGGTGGGGGGAAGACGGACGGGTCAGTCGGGGATGCCGGCGGCGAGCAGTTCCACGAAGCCGATGTCCTCGTTGGCGACGCCGAAGACCTCGGCGCGCAGCAGCGTCCGCGCGGCCCAGGCGCGGTGCGGCTTCACCTCGTTCATCTTGTTCGTGTACGCCGACCGCAGCACACCTCCGCCGCAGCGCTCGGGCCGCAGGATGTCCTGGGCGTCGCTGAACTCCTCGTGGCTGACCACGGACAGGGCGTGCACCGGCAGTACGTGCGAGGGGTGGATGCAGGTCTTGCCGAGCAGACCGTTGGCCTGGTCGAGGGTGATCTCGCGGAGCAGCCCGTCCATGGCGTGCTCGATGAGCTTCTCGCGGAGTTCCTCGGCCTGGCCGTCCAGGAAGGGGCTGCGGCGCAGCTGCGGCTTGAACATGCGCTCCTGGACCCGGAAGTACTCCCAGACGGGCCCGGTGACGGTGAACCCGGTGCCGTCGGCCCGCCCCAGCATGTTGACGACGTCGGCGATGACGGAGGCGACGACCTGGACGTCGTACGCCGTCATGTCGGGGGCTCTGCGCAGCCCGTACGAGGAGCAGAAGTCGGTGACGCCGAGGCGCAGGGCGAGGACGCGGTCGCGGTACTTGTCGACGGCGCGGGAGATGCCCTCCAGGGTTTCTACGCGCGTCTCCCGGTACAGCAGCTCGGGGGATTCCAGCACGGGCATGCCGAACAGCCGGTGGCCGCTGGCGGCCTCGGCGTCGGCGAGGGCCTCCAGGAACGGCATCCCGCGTTCCTCGGTGAACTTCGGCATCACGAACCCGGACAGCAGCCGGGCGGCGGGGCCGAGGCGCTGGACGAGGTCGGGGATCTGTTCGGGCGTACGGACCCTGACGAACAGCAGCGGCAGCCCGGTGGCGGCGTCGGGGCGCTCGGCGAGCAGGCCCAGTTCCCGCACGAGGTTCTCCTCGGCGTCCGCGACCTCCGAGTCGTCGATCGAGTCCTCCAGGCACAGCACCATCGAGACGACACCGCGGGCGACCTGTTTGACGACGGCCTCGGCGAGGCGCGGGCGGGTGGCCGGGCTGTACAGGGTGGCCCCGAGGGCCGTGGCGAGCAGCCGGGCCGGGGAGTCGGCGGTGAACTCGCACGGCTCCTGGTGGAACAGACGCTGTCGTACCTCAGGGGCGATGTGCCCGAAATGACGCATGAAACTCCCCCGTGGCGGCTGGACTGCCGGTCGAGTGTGGATCGGGTGTTGATGGGTGGCCGGTAATAGTACGTAGGGATCCATGTCAGGGGTTCCCACTGAGAATGAAGTTCAGGTAACGCAGACAAACACAGGCAAGCCACGGACAAGCACAGCCGGGCGGCGAACACTCGCGACCCGACCCGCGGAACCGGTGCCCCCGCGTTGTCGTGACCAGGACCGAGAGGGCAGGATGACCGCATGACGCACGCGATGCTGAAGGGGTCGAACGTCCCGCTCGAAGCCACGACGGTGCGCGCCGTGCTGCGCTGGACGCCCGGGCCGGGGGTTCCGGATGTCGATGCTTCGGCGCTGCTCCTCGGCCCCGACGGTCGTGTGCGCTCCGACGAGGACTTCGTCTTCTACAACCAGCCCCGCCACCCCTCGGGCAAGGTCTGGCGCCTCGGCAAGAAAAGGGTGGCCGAGGGCCTGACCGACACGATCCAGACGGATCTGGCCGGTGTCGAGTCGGGAGTCGGACAGATTCTGCTCGTCGCCTCCGCGGACGGCGTCGCCTTCGACCGCGTACGCTCCCTGCGCATCCTGCTGTACGACGGTACGGTCGCGGACGGCGAACCGCTGGCGTACTTCGACGTCAAGCCGGAGACGGGCGAGGAGACGGCCCTGATCTGCGGCGAACTGTACCGCCGCGGCGAGGGCTGGAAGTTCCGCGCCCTGGGCGAGGGCTACTCGAACGGCCTGGAGGGCCTGGCGACGGACTTCGGTATCTCGGTGGAGGACCCGCCGGCGACCGGGGAACCGTTCCCCGAGGCGACCCCGACAACGGACCCCGCGGCGGCCACGACGGTCCAGCAACCCCCCACACTCCCGCCCCAGCCGGCCTACGGCTACCCCCAGCCCACCACCACGAACACCAACCAACCGGCCTACGGCTACCCCCAAACGGTAGGAACCTCCCCGTCCCCGGACTTCCACCTACCGCCCCAAGGCCCACAGTTCATCGGACGGTAAGGGAGCGCCCCAAAGGGGCGCGGGGAACTGCGCGACCAGCCACAGCGGACCCGCACCCGAAGTTCACCGCTCAGCCTTCGTCTTGTATCCCCGCCCCCACTGCAACCCCCACCCGTACAACCGATCAAGCTCCGCCTGGAACCCGTAGACGAACTTCACTTCCCGCCGAACGATCAACTCGTTCTTCACGTTCTCGATCATCACCACCGCACAGGACCGAGCCTGCGAGTGCCGCTCATCAAGGCCTATCTCGATCCGCGGCCCATTGCTCGGATACAGCGTGACGATCGCGTGCGTACGATCGAACGCCGGCGTCTGGTCATAGATGTAGACGAAGACCAGCAACCTCTTGATCTCGTCCCGGTGGTCAAGATTGACGTACGCCGTCTCCCCCGACGCCGACCCGAACCGGTCGTCCCCGCTCAGCTTCACGTACGGCGGCGCGTTCGTGTCACCGAGGAAGCCCCCCAGGGGCTGTACGACCCCCTTGGTGCCGTCGGCCAGCTCGTACAGGATCCCCAGGTCCAGGTCGACGTTCACCATGCTCTGGGTGTGGCCCTGGACCTCCTCCGGCTTCAGGGCCTGGAAGGGGTGCCGCCACAGGCTCTGCCGCTTGGGGCCGCCGATGTCCGACGTACGCATTCGCCAGGACAGGTTGATGCGCAGATGCCCGGTCGCGGCGCCCTGCCTGGTGAGCGAGACCCGCTGGTGTCGCTTGGTCAGCTCGATGGAGTTGCTCGCCGCACTGCCCGCGTCGAACTCCATCGACCGGCCGCGCCACAGGTCGTCCCAGAAACTCATCCCGCCCCCACCCGTCCAGCCCCCGCAAGTCCGTCAGTACCACCGCACCGCTGCCCGTCAATGCCACGGGGCGGCCGACGAGGACGATTCCTCGTAGCCGCCCCGCTCAGAGCGTTCCCTCACACCGGAGGTTGTCACACCCCGGACGAGACCTCAGTCTTCTCGTCCGAGCCCGCCGCTTTTCCCTCGGCCGCTGCCAGCTTGGTGTTGCGGCGCACGGACGACCAGAAGGACCAGGCGATCAGGACGACGCCCACCAGGCCGGTGATGACCTCGTGGATCTCGTACTGGATGGTGACGAGGAGGATGCCGGCGAGGGCGCCGATCGCGTAGTGCGCGCCGTGCTCCAGGTAGACGTAGTCGTCGAGGGTGCCCTGGCGGACCAGGTAGACCGTGAGCGACCGGACGTACATCGCGCCGATACCGAGGCCCAGGGCCATCAGCACGATGTCGTTGGTGACGGCGAAGGCGCCGATGACACCGTCGAAGGAGAAGGACGCGTCGAGGACTTCGAGGTACAGGAACATGAAGAACGCGGCCTGGCCCGCGAGGACGATCGCCGGCTTCTTCTTGCCGGTGCGCTCGGCCTCTTCCTCCTCCTCGTGCTCGCGTTCCTCCTCTTCCTCCAGCTTGTTCTCGAAGTAGCCGGAGAGCCCCCCGACGATCATGTACGTGATCAGACCGGCGACGCCGGAGATGAGGACCGTCTGCGCCTTGTCGACGTGGGCGCCACCGTGCTGGTGGGCGTTGGTCGCGAAGGTCATCGCGGAGATCATGAGCACGATCAGGGCGATGCAGACCGACAGCATGTCGATCTTGCCGAGCTTGGCCAGCGGGCGTTCCAGCCAGCCGAGCCACTTGATGTCACGGTCCTCGAAGATGAAGTCGAGGAAGATCATCAACAGGAACATGCCACCGAAGGCGGCGATCGCCGGGTGCGCGTCGGTGACCAGTTCCTGGTAGTGGTCCTTGTCGTTGAGCGCGAGGTCGACCGCGTCTATGGGACCGATCTTCGCGCTGATGGCGACGATCACGACCGGGAAGACGAGTCGCATACCGAAGACGGCGATGAGGACACCGACGGTGAGGAAGATCTTCTGCCAGAAGGCACTCATCTTCTTCAGGATGCCGGCGTTGACCACCGCGTTGTCGAAGGACAGCGAGATTTCGAGGATGGAGAGGATCGCCACGATCCCGAAGCCGGTCCACCCCCCGTAGAAGACCGCCGCGACCAGGCCGAGCGCGGTGACCGCGAACGACCAGCCGAAGGTTTTCAGAATCACTGGCTACCCAATCGTGTGTTTACGGGTCTCCCCCGCTGCCGTACTCGGCTTTACGAAACGTTGACTCCGAAGTCTAGAGCGATGCCCCTCAGACCCGACGCGTACCCCTGTCCTACTGCACGGAACTTCCACTCGCCCTGGTAGCGGTACAGCTCCCCGAAGATCATGGCGGTCTCCGTCGACGCGTCCTCGCTCAGGTCGTAGCGCGCCAGTTCCTGGCCGTCGGCCTGGTTGACGACCCGGATGAAGGCGTTGCTGACCTGGCCGAAGGTCTGGCCGCGGTTGTCGGCGTCATGGATCGAGACCGGGAAGATGATCTTGTCGCAGGCGGCCGGCACCTTGGGGAGGTCGACGATCAGCGACTCGTCGTCGCCCTCGCCCTCACCGGTGAGGTTGTCGCCGGTGTGCTCGACCGAGCCGTCGGGGCTGGTGAGCTGGTTGTAGAAGATGAACCACTCGTCGCCGAGGACCCGACCGTTCCCGCACAGCAGCGCGCTGGCGTCCAGGTCGAACGGCGCGCCGGTGGTGGAACGCGCGTCCCAGCCGAGCCCGACCAACACCTGGGTGAGGTTCGGTGCGGCTTTGGAGAGGGAGACATTGCCCCCCTTGGCAAGCGTGACGCCCATGCTGCTGGTCCTCCCCGAGGTGAAGCCTTGCGATCTGCGTGGATCGCGGGACTGAGCACGTCCGGCGCCGCACCGAGAGATGCGACGCCGGACGACGGAGCCGGAGAGAGTCCGGCTCAGACGTTCACTCCGAAGTCCTGCGCGATACCGCGCAGGCCGGAGGCGTACCCCTGGCCGATGGCGCGGAACTTCCACTCCGCGCCGTGCCGGTACAGCTCGCCGAAGACCATGGCGGTCTCCGTCGAGGCGTCCTCGGAGAGGTCGTAGCGCGCCAGCTCGGCCTCGCCGGCCTGGTTCACGACGCGAATGAAGGCGTTGCGGACCTGGCCGAAGGACTGCTGGCGGTTCTCGGCGTCGTAGATCGAGACCGGGAACACGATCTTGTCGATGTCGGCCGGGACCGTCGCGAGGTTGACCTTGATCTGCTCGTCGTCGCCCTCGCCCTCACCGGTGGTGTTGTCACCGGTGTGCTCGACCGAGCCGTCCGGGCTCTTGAGGTTGTTGAAGAACACGAAGTTGGCATCGGAACTGACCTTGCCGTCCGCGCCCGTCAGGATCGCGCTGGCGTCGAGGTCGAAGTCGGTGCCGGTGGTGGTACGGATGTCCCACCCCAGACCGACGATGACCGCGGTGAGACCCGGGGCCTCCTTCGTCAGCGATACGTTGCCGCCCTTGCTGAGGCTGACTCCCACGAGTCCTCCATTGGTGTCTCGTCTGCCGCCGGGGGCGGTGTGCCCCGTCGTGCGCCGTTATCGGATCAACGTGCAGATCCTAGTGACGGGTTCCCGCCCCACGCAGGGCTTGGACCCGAAGAATCACAGGGTGTCGAGGGCCTTCACGTACTCGTTCAGGTCACGCGCGTCGGGCAGGCCGTTGACGACGGTCCACCGCACGACACCCTCCTTGTCGATGATGAAGGTCCCGCGCACCGCGCAACCCTTGTCCTCGTCGAAGACGCCGTACGCACGCGAAATGTTGCCGTGCGGCCAGAAGTCGGACAGCAGGGGGTATTCGAAGCCCTCCTGCTCGCCGAAGACGCGCAGGGTGTGGATGGAGTCGTTGGAGACGGCGAGCACCTGGGTGTCGCGGTCGGAGAACCTCGGCAGGTTGTCCCGCAGGTCGCACAGCTCGCCGGTGCAGACGCCGGTGAAGGCGAAGGGATAGAAGAGCAGCACCACGTTCTTCGCGCCACGGAAGTCGGAGAGCCGCACGGTGGCGCCGTGATTGTCCTTGAGCTCGAAGTCCGGGGCCTTGTCGCCGACCTCGATCGCCATGATCCGTATCCCTTCGGTGGGCTGTTCGGGTGAGAACACCCTAGTGAGCACCCACTGAAGCCATTGGACGGGCCGGAGTTATCCAGCCCGTCCGGCGATTGAGGATTACTTCTTGGACTTCGCTGCCTTGGGTGTCGCCAGACGACTCCCACTCCAGTCCTTGCCCACACTGACGCTCTTCGTCGCCGACAGACCCGCCGTCGTCGCGGCTTCAGAGATGTCGCTCGGCTCCACGTAGCCGTCACGGCCCGTCTTGGGCGTGAGGAGCAGGATCGCGCCGCCTTCTTCGATGTACGTGGTGGCGTCCACCAGCGCATCGGTCAGGTCGCCGTCCTCGTCGCGGAACCACAGCACCACGGCATCTGCGACGTCGTCGTACTCCTCGTCCACGAGATCGCTGCCGATGACTTCCTCAATGGCCTCGCGGAGCTCCTGGTCGACGTCGTCGTCGTAGCCGATCTCCTGGACCACCTGCTCGGGCTGGAACCCCAGCCTTGCGGCAGGGTTAGTCCGCTCCTCCGCGTGGTCCGCGGTCGCGCTCACGGGTTGCCTCCTGATCATGTTCGAGAAATGTCCAGCCACGCGCGTGCGCGAAGCATTGGCCGTAGTCCACACGGGCGGGGCGGATCGCGCAAGTACCCGGCCGTTCAGACCGCCGAAACGGTGACGATCCTGGCGGTGTCGCCGCAACTTCACACAGCGGTTCCCGGGAACAAGTGACGCACAACACACCATTCTGCCCGCTTTGCGGTTTTGCTGCTCCCGAGTGACTCCCGAACCTCTCACACATACGTGCGAGATCCGAATCGCTTTACGGAACACGTCACGGACTGGGCGTATCGTTGCGATTTGGCTGCGACCACCCCGGCCCAGAACACCTCCTCCGGGGCTACCTCTGAGTAGAGGTGACGTACCCGGCCTCGGGGTACACGATGGGGACCAGTGCATTCGCAGCCCCAGGGCAGGCCCACAGCGTGCCCCGGATCAAGTCTCCCGAGAGCGAAGGAACAGCGTGGCTTCCGGATCAGATCGCAACCCGATCATCATTGGCGGCCTTCCGAGTCAGGTTCCTGACTTCGATCCCGAAGAAACCCAGGAGTGGCTCGACTCCCTCGACGCCGCGGTTGACGAACGCGGCCGGGAGCGGGCCCGCTATCTGATGCTGCGGCTGATCGAGCGGGCCCGCGAGAAGCGCGTGGCCGTGCCCGAGATGCGGAGCACGGACTACGTCAACACGATCGCGACGAAGGACGAGCCCTTCTTCCCCGGCAACGAGGAGATCGAGCGCCGCATCCTCAACGCGACCCGCTGGAACGCGGCCGTGATGGTCTCGCGCGCCCAGCGGCCCGGTATCGGCGTCGGCGGCCACATCGCGACCTTCGCCTCCTCCGCCTCCCTCTACGACGTGGGCTTCAACCACTTCTTCCGGGGCAAGGACGAGGGCGACGGCGGCGACCAGATCTTCTTCCAGGGGCACGCCTCCCCCGGTATCTACGCCCGCGCGTTCCTGCTCGACCGGCTCAGCGAGCAGCAGCTCGACGCGTTCCGCCAGGAGAAGTCGAAGGCGCCGTACGGCCTGTCCTCGTACCCGCACCCGCGGCTGATGCCGGACTTCTGGGAGTTCCCGACCGTCTCGATGGGCCTCGGCCCGCTCGGCGCGATCTTCCAGGCGCGGATGAACCGCTACATGGAGGCGCGCGGCATCGCGGACACCTCCAAGTCGCATGTGTGGGCGTTCCTCGGCGACGGCGAGATGGACGAGCCGGAGTCGCTCGGCCAGCTGTCCATCGCCGCCCGCGAGGGCCTCGACAACCTGACCTTCGTCGTCAACTGCAACCTCCAGCGGCTCGACGGCCCGGTGCGCGGCAACGGCAAGATCATCCAGGAGCTGGAGTCGCAGTTCCGGGGCGCCGGCTGGAACGTCGTGAAGCTGGTCTGGGACCGCAGCTGGGACCCGCTGCTCGCGCAGGACCGGGACGGCGTGCTCGTCAACAAGATGAACACCACCCCCGACGGACAGTTCCAGACGTACGCCACCGAGACGGGCGCGTACATCCGCGACCACTTCTTCGGTGACGACACCCGGCTGCGCGCGATGGTCGAGGGCATGACCGACGACCAGGTGCTGCACCTGGGGCGCGGTGGCCACGACCACCGGAAGATCTTCGCGGCGTTCGCGGCGGCCAAGGCGCACAAGGGCCAGCCGACCGTCATCCTCGCCAAGACGGTCAAGGGCTGGACGCTCGGACCCAACTTCGAGGGCCGCAACGCCACGCACCAGATGAAGAAGCTGACCGCGGCCGACCTCAAGGGCTTCCGCGACCGGCTGCACCTGCCGATCTCCGACAAGGAGCTGGAGGGCGGCGCGCCGCCGTACTTCCACCCGGGCCGGAACTCGGAAGAGATCCAGTACATGCACGACCGCCGCAAGTCGCTCGGCGGTTATGTCCCGACCCGCGTCGTCCGCGCCAAGCCGCTGACGCTGCCCGCGGAAAAGACGTACGCGAGTGTGAAGAAGGGTTCGGGTCAGCAGTCGATCGCCACGACCATGGCGTTCGTCCGGCTGCTCAAGGACCTCATGCGGGACAAGGAGATCGGCAAGCGTTTCGTGCTGATCGCGCCGGACGAGTACCGCACGTTCGGCATGGACTCGTTCTTCCCGAGCGCGAAGATCTACAACCCGCTCGGCCAGCAGTACGAGGCCGTGGACCGCGAGCTGCTCCTCGCCTACAAGGAGTCGCCGACCGGTCAGATGCTGCACGACGGCATCTCGGAGGCCGGCTGCACGGCCTCGCTGATCGCCGCCGGCTCGGCGTACGCGACGCACGGCGAGCCGCTCATCCCGGTGTACGTCTTCTACTCGATGTTCGGTTTCCAGCGCACCGGCGACCAGTTCTGGCAGATGGCCGACCAGTTGGCGCGCGGTTTCGTCCTCGGCGCGACCGCCGGGCGTACGACTCTGACCGGCGAGGGCCTTCAGCACGCCGACGGCCACTCGCAGCTGCTCGCCTCGACGAACCCGGGCTGTGTGGCGTACGACCCGGCGTACTCGTACGAGATCGCGTACATCGTGCAGGACGGGCTGCGCCGGATGTACGGGCCGGACAGCGAGGACGTCTTCTACTACCTCACCGTCTACAACGAGCCGATCCAGCACCCGGCCGAGCCCGAGGACGTCGATGTCGACGGCATCCTCAAGGGCATCCACCGCGTGGGCCAGGGGACTTCGGGCACCATCCCGGCGCAGGTCATCGCGTCCGGTGTCGCGGTGCCGTGGGCGCTGGAGGCGCAGCGGATCCTCGCGGAGGACTGGAACGTACGGGCGGACGTCTGGTCGGCGACCTCCTGGAACGAGCTGCGGCGCGAGGCGGTCGCGGTGGAGCAGCACAATCTGCTGCATCCCGAGGAGGAGCAGCGGGTCCCTTATGTGACGCGGAAGCTGAGTGGCGCCGAGGGTCCGTTCGTGGCCGTTTCCGACTGGATGCGGTCCGTTCCGGACCAGATCTCTCGGTGGGTGCCGGGGACTTACCAGTCCCTGGGTGCGGACGGGTTCGGGTTCGCGGATACGCGTGGGGCGGCTCGGCGGTTCTTCCACATCGACGCGCAGTCGATCGTGGTGGGGGTGCTGACGGAGTTGGCTCGGGAGGGGAAGGTCGATCGGTCGGTGCTGAAGCAGGCGATCGACCGGTATCAGTTGCTGGATGTTTCGGCGGCTGACCCCGGTGCTGCCGGCGGCGACGCGTAGCGCTCCGCGGGTTGGGCGGTTGTTCGTCTGCGGGGCCGTTGTGGCTGGTCGCGCAGTTCCCCGCGCCCCTGTGGAGCGGCCCCTTCGGGGCGCTCTACAGGGCATCCCCGGGCCCTTAATATGCGCAGCATGAAGGAAGAGTCTGCGCAGGCTCGTTGGGAGAGGTGGACTCAGCGGCCTCTGATGGGGCTCGCTGTCTTGTTCGCTGTCGCCTATGCGGTGCCGATCGTGCACAGTCCTGCCGGGCGGACCGTGTCGGTCGCCTGCACGGTTGTGGAGTGGGGGGTGTGGGGTGCGTTCGCCGTCGACTACCTCGTGCGGGTCGGGCTTGCCGAACAGCGGCGGGACTTCGTACGCAGGCACTGGCTGGACCTGTTCGCCGTGCTGTTGCCGCTGCTCCAGCCGCTGAGGCTGCTGCGGGTCATATCCACGCTGCTGCTGGTGGGCCGGCGGGCCCAGATGGCGTCCCAGGTGCGGCTGACGACGTATGTCGGCGGGGCCGTGGTGGGGCTGCTGATGTTCGGTTCGCTGGCCGTGCTGTCCGTGGAGCGCGAGTCGCCGGACGGGAACATCCGAACGCTGGGCGACGCCCTGTGGTGGTCGTTCACGACGATGACGACCGTGGGGTACGGGGACCACGCGCCGACGACCGGAGTGGGCCGCGTGCTCGCGGTCGGGCTGATGCTGTCCGGGATCGCGCTGCTCGGTCTGGTCACCGCGAACATCGCCGCGTGGTTCATCTCCCGGTTCGAGATGGACGACGTGGAGGAACGGCGCCAGACGGCGGCGATCGCGGCGCTGACCGAGGAAGTACGGGCGCTGCGGGCCGAGGTGGCCGCCCTGTCCGACGGGCCCGTCGGCGCGCTGTCCCCCTCCGGCAGCGCGCCGCGGCCCGGCGGTCCTCCGTGTCGTACATGTCTTACGGACCATGCCGTGCGGAGGACTTGACTAACTGTGACCTGCCCCGAGGACCGAAGGGGAGGAATCTTTAGGGGAGTCACTCGGATAGGGGAATTCCCCGGCACAGGTCATAGATATATGCGCGAGATATGTGCCTCAGATGTGCGCCGCGCCCGCGCCGGCCTCCGCGTTCTCGCCGCGCTTCGTCAGGAGGGCGACCAGTACCGCCACGACTCCCACGCCGGCCGCGACCAGACAGGCCAGGCTCATGCCGGAGATGAAGGTGTCGTGGGCGACCTTCGTGATCTGGGCGGCGACCGTCTCCGGAGTGCCCGGTGCCACCGGGGGAACGCCGACCTGGACCGCTTCCGAGGCCTGCGCCTGCTGTTCCGGGGTGAGTTCGGGAAGGCCCGCGGCCGTCCAGTTGCCCGCGAGGTCGTTGTCGACCTTGGAGGCCATGACCGCGCCCAGGACCGCCGTACCGAGGCTGCCGCCGATCTGCATCGCCGCCTGCTGGAGGCCGCCGGCGACGCCGGACAGCTCCATCGGGGCGTTGCCGACGATGACCTCCGTCGCGCCGACCATGACCGGGGCGAGGCCGAGGCCGAGCATGGCGAACCAGAGCGACATGACGCCGCTGCCCGTGTCCGTCTCCAGCGTCGACATGCCGAACATGGCGATCGCGACGCACGCCATACCGCCCGCGAGCGGGATGCGCGGGCCGGTCTTGCTGATCATGGCGCCGGCCAGCGGCGAGCCGACGATCATCATCCCGGTGAGCGGGAGCAGATGCAGGCCCGCGTCGATCGGGCTCATACCGTGCACGTTCTGAAGGTAGAAGGTGACGAAGAAGAGGCCGCCCATGAAGGCGATGGCCATGAGGACCATCAGCACCACGCCCGCCGACAGCGGGACCGAGCGGAACAGGCCGAGCGGGATCAGCGGCTCCTTGACCTTCTGCTCCCAGAAGGCGAAGAGCCCGAAGCCCGCCACCGAGGCGACCAGGAACAGCCAGGTCTTGCCGTCGCCCCAGCCCCACTCCGGAGCCTTGATGAGCGCCCACACCAGGCAGAACATCGCACCGGAGAGCAGGGCGATACCGAGGACGTCGAAGGAGCGCGGGGCGTTCTCCGCGCGGTGGTCGACCAGGATCACCAGGCCGATGACGAGGGCCAGGATGCCCACCGGCACATTGATGAAGAACACCGACTGCCAGCTGACGTGCTCGACGAGCAGTCCGCCGAGGATCGGGCCGCCCGCGGTGGAGGCGCCGATGACCATGCCCCAGATACCGATGGCCATGTTCAGCTTCTCGGCGGGGAACGTGGCCCGCAGCAGACCGAGCGCGGCCGGCATCAGCAGCGCGCCGAACAGCCCCTGGAACACCCGGAAGACGACCACCAGGGCGATACTGCTGGACAGGCCGATGGCCGCCGACGAGGCGGCGAAGCCGACGATGCCGATGAGGAAGGTCTGCCGGTGCCCGAAGCGGTCGCCGAGCTTGCCCGCGGTGATCAGCGTGACCGCGAGCGCGAGGAAGTAGCCGTTGGTGATCCACTGGACGTCCGCGAAACTCGCGCCCAGGTCCTTCTGGATGGCCGGGTTGGCGATGGCCACGATGGTGCCGTCGAGGGCCACCATCATGACCCCGACGGCCACGGATATCAGGGTCAGCCACGGATGGCCGCGCAGCCCCTCGGCAGGCGTGGGGTCCGTGGGAGAGACAGGCGCCTTGTCCCCCGGACCGGTCGTCTCGATGGTGGTCTGACTAGTCATGCGATCGAGGCTAATGACAGCCACTGACAATTGACAAACGAGTTCACAAGTCGGTAACTGACACGTCGCTCCCCGAGTAGAACGAAGAGGCCTGATCGTCATGAGCGCTGCCGAGACCCAGCCGGGTCCGGGGTCCGGCCCCGGCCTGCGCGAGCGCAAGAAGCAGCGCACCCGGGACGCGCTGGTGCGCGCCGCCCTCGTCCTGTTCACCAGCAAGGGGTACGAGCACACGACCGTCGACGAGATCGCCGAGGCCGTCGAGGTCTCGCAGCGCACCTTCTTCCGCTACTTCGCCGGCAAGGAGGACGCCGCCTTCGCCGTGCACCGCATCGCGGAGGAGCAGTTCATCCGGGCCGTGCGCGAACGCCCGCCGCACGAGGCCCCGTTGGAGGCCCTGCGGCAGGCCGTGCTGGAGGGCTGGCACACCATCAACGAGGCCGTGGAGTCCGTCGTACCGGCGGAGTTGCAGATGCGCATGTACTACGTGATCGAGTCGACGCCGGTACTGCTCGCCGCACACATGCGCCGCTCCACCGAGATGGAGGAGGCGGTGGCGCGGGTGGTCGCCGAGCGCGAGGGCGTCGACGTGGACGGCGATCTCCGGCCGCGGGTCGTGGTGGCGCTGTTCAGCGGGCTCATGCGGCTGACGGAACGGCGGTGGGGCGCGGGCTCCGACATGAGCGTGGCGGCGATGCGCGAGCTGACCAGCACCTACCTCGACGCGATGGGTCCCGCACTGGCGGGGAACTGGCGTACGGAAGGGTCGTGACACCCCGTACGGAAGCGTGTGCGTAGCGCCATACCCACCGACGGTTATCGAAACGTGATCCCCGTCACTCGGTTAACGCGAGACCCTCTCGTTCTCCTAGTGTGTCCTTTCAGTGACTTCCTTCGACACCTCCCCGCAACTGAACGTCTGGCGCGCACTGCTCGCGCTGGCCGTGGTCTTCGTGATGCTCGCGACGACCGGCTGGACCGCGGTCCGCAGCCATCGGACGCCCTCGCCGCTCCAGGCGTCGCTCTCCGCGTGGGAGCACGGACGGATCGGCGGCCACGCGCTGCCCGACCCGGACGGGACACCCGGCCGGCTGGCCCGGTTCTTCGCCTCGCTCACCACCCACCAGCGCGACCGGCTCGTCCGCCGCTATCCGCTGGCGGTCGGCAACATGAACGGCGCGCCCGTCGAACTGCGCTACCGCGCCAACCGCATCGCGCTGCACACGGCCCGCGAGACGGAGCGCGTGCGCATGCACGACAACCGGCTCTCGGCCGTCGGCCAGCACGAGGCGGGGCGCCGGATGAACCGCTACGACGACCTGCTGGCGAAGGGCCGCAAGATCCTGGCCTTCGACCCCGAGGGCAACGGCCGGGTCGCCGAGGTCTTCGGCGACCTCGACAAGGCACAGCGCGTCTCGGTCGTGGTCCCCGGCGTGGACACCGACCTCCTCACCTTCCAGCGCACCAACCGCAGGTACTCGGCGCCCGTCGGCATGGCGTCGGCGCTGTACCGCGCGGAGTGGGAGGCGAGTCCCACGACGCGTACGGCCGTGATCGCCTGGGCCGACTACACCGCGCCCAACGGGCTCGGCATGGACGCGGCGACGGCGATGCGCGCCAAGTCCGGGGCGCTGCGGCTGAACGCCCTGGTGCGCGGACTGCCCGGCCGGGCACCGGTCGCGCTGTACTGCCACAGCTACGGCTCGGTGGTCTGCGGGGTCGCCGCGCACGCGCTGCCGAGCCGGGTGACCGACATCGCGGTGGCCGGCAGCCCCGGTATGCGGGTCGAGAACGCGGCTCAGCTGCACACCTCGGCCCGGGTGTGGGCGATGCGGGACGCCGACGACTGGATCCAGGACGTGCCGTATCTGGAGGTCGGCGGCCTCGGGCACGGCGCCGACCCGGTGTCGTCGGGATTCGGCTCACGGGTGCTGTCCGCGCGGGGCGCGAAGGGACACGGCGGCTATTTCGAGCCGGGTACGGAGAGTCTGCACAACTTCGCCGAGATCGGCGTCGGCGCGTTCGGCGCCGTGCGGTGCGCTCAGCGGGATCAGAACGATCAGCAGGACCGCAAGGATGACGTGTGTCTGAAGGGTTTGTCCGACAGGGCGACGGCCGGACGCGCGTAGAGGACGCAGAAATCACGGTGTGCCCGGGGAGGGGACTATGAAGCTCTTGCCGCATACGATGAGCCGCATGGGTGACGTACTGGCCGGATTTCATGCCGCCTGGGAGTTCGAGTCCGACTCCGTGCTCATCCGCTTCGAACGGGGCATCCGCACGCCGAAGCTGTTTCAGGCGCTCGGCGAACGCCGTATCCCGCTGGAAGCGATCGCGGGTGTCACGCTGACCCCGGGCAAGCGCGGAACGGTGGTTCTGCGCGCCGAGCCCCGGCCGGGCGCCGACCCGTTGATGGAGGCGGCCGACGGCCAGCTGAAGGAGGGCTGCGACCCGTACCGGCTGGTGCTGCCGGCGGAGCGGGAGACGCTCGCCGAGTACTACGCGGACGAGCTGCGGGCCCGGGTGGGCGAGATCGGCGGTGCGGACAAGGAACCTGCTGAAAGGTTCCTGGTGGCCGCGCCCGAGGTGCCGCGGGCGTTCAAGGCGTACGACGCGAAGGCGTCCTTCGACGGGCGCGCGGTGTCGTTCCGGTGGTTCTGGACGGGCGCGTCGTCGGCGAAGTGGAAAGCCGGCGACCAGACGTTTCCGGTCGCCGACCTGATGGGGGTGGAGTGGCGGTCGCCCGAGGTGTTCGAGGGATATCTGCGACTGCTTCGACGTGACGGGTCGGCTGTGGCGCCGGCCGTCGATCAGGATCCCGCGTCGGTGGTGTTCGGGCTGGGGTACGGGCCTGTGCATGAGTCGTTGCCGTTTGCGGCGGCGGTGTTGGCCGGGGTTCGCTCCGCGGGTGGGGCGGGGGCGGTTCAGGTGAGTTCTGGGCGGCGGGATCCGGGGGATGTCGCTGAACGGATTCGGCACCTGGGGGAGTTGCACTCGGCCGGGTTGGTGACGGATGAGGAGTTTTCTTCGAAGAAGGCTGAGTTGTTGGCGGAGTTGTAGCGCCTAGGGGGGTGGGGGGTTCTGTGCTTTTGCGGGTGCGGGTTGTGTGTGGCTTGTCGCGCAGTTCCCCGCGCCCCTTGGGTGGGGCAGCTCGCCGTCCCTTGGGGAGAACCCGGGATCTACTCCCTGCCTGCTGACGCGAAGCGCATGTCCGGGTAGCGGGTGCCCGCTACCTTGGCCGCGATCGGGTCCAGTAGGGCCAGGTCCTGCTCCCCGAGCACAATCCGTGTCGCTGCTGCGTTCTCCTCGATCCTTGTCCTCCTGCGGGTGCCCGGGATGGGGACGACCGGGAGGTTGTGGACCGTGGACTGTTGTTGGACCCAGGCCAGGGCGATCTGGCCCACCGAGGCTCCGTGGGACTCGGCCACGGTTCGGATGGGGGTCAGGAGGGCCGCGTTCGTTGTGGCGTTCTCGCCCGTGAAGCGGGGCTGGGTGCGGCGGTAGTCGCCCTCGGTGAGTTCCTGGTCGGCGTTGGTGAAGGAGCCGGTCAGGAAGCCTCGGCCCAGTGGGGAGTACGGGACCAGGGTGACGCCCAGTTCGCGGGCCGTCGGGACGACCGATGCCTCGATGTCCCGGCTGAACAGGGACCACTCCGACTGGACGGCGGCGATCGGGTGCACGGACTGGGCCGCGCGCAGCTCGGCGCCCGTGACCTCGCTCAGGCCCAGCTGCTTGACCTTGCCCTGGCGGACCAGGTCGGCCATCACGCCGACGGTCTCCTCGATGGGGATGTTCACATCGCGCCGGTGCATGTAGTAGAGGTCGATGACGTCGAGGTCGAGGTTCTTGAGGCTGGCCTCGACCGCCTGTCGGATGTAGGCGGGGTCGTTGCGGATGATCCGCGGGCCCGTGACGCCGGCCGGCATCGCCAGGGCGAACTTCGTCGCTACGACGACCTCGTCACGGTGGGCGTTGAAGAACGGGGACAGGAAACGTTCGTTCTCGCCGTCGCCGTAGGCGTCCGCGGTGTCGTAGAGGGTCACACCCAGTTCGAGAGCGCGTTCGAGCGTGGCGCGGGCCTCGTCGGCGTCCGTGGGGCCGTACGCGATGCTCATGCCCATACAGCCGAGGCCCTGGACGCCGACCTGGGGGCCGTCCGTGCCGAGCGGGGCGGTGATGAGCTTGGTGGTGTCGTCGTTCGTCATCGGGCACTCTCCACCTGTCGGGCGAGACCCGCGTCGAGGTCCGCCTCCGCGTAGAAGCTGATCTTCCGGTCCAGTACCGCGAGCGTGTCCTGGAGTTCGGCGATGCGGTCCAGGACGGCCCGGCGGGTCGATTCGAGCAGCTCGAACCGTTCGCCGTACGTCTGGTCGCCCTCGCGCACCAGTTCGGCGTACCGCACCATGTCGGCGACCGGCATCCCGGTCAGCCGGAGCTTGCCGACCAGGTCGAGCCAGTCGAGGTCGCGGTTGCGGTAGCGGCGCTGGCCGGTATGGGAACGGTCGATGTGCGGCATCAGCCCGATGCGTTCGTACCAGCGCAGGGTGTGCGCGGTCAGCCCGGTGAAGAGGACGACCTCGCTGATCGTGTAGCGGTCCTGTCCGTCCGGGCGCCGCTCGGGCACCCTGTTCGTGGTGGGCTCTGTGGACTCCGTGGTCTCCAGCACCGTCATGGCCCCTACGCTAAAACCTTGGAGTGCACTCCAAGCAAGCGGATACCGCGATATTGCGGAGACTTGGCCGGTCCCGGCTCATTACCGTACGGATCATGACTCTCGTACGTCGTGCCACACCCGATGATGCCGAAGAGCTGCTGCGACTGCGCCAGGTGATGATCGACTCGATGCTCGGGGCGAACACCGACGCGGGCTGGCAGTCCGAGTCCCTGGCCACCGTGAGCGCGAGACTCGCCGATCCGGACGGGGGCTTCGCCGCGTTCGTCGTCGACCGCCCGGAGCGGCCCGGGTCGCTGGCCGCGCTGGTCGTGGGGACCGTCGAATACCGGATCGGGCGTGCGGGCAATCCGCACGGGCGGGTCGGGTTCGTGTTCAGCGTCGCCACCGATCCGGGCGCTCGGCGGCGGGGGTATGCGCGGGCGTGCATGGAGGCGCTGGTGGAGTGGTTCCGGGAGGAGGGCGTCGGGCAGATCGACCTCACCGCGTCCCCCGATGCGGAGCCGCTGTACGCGTCGCTGGGATTCACCCGCCAACCGGACCCCTTCATGCGGCTGCGGTTGTGAGGCTCCTAAGCTCGGCGGTATGTCGTCGGAATCGCTGGAATCGCTGGAATCGCTGAAGTCGCTCGCGTCGATCGAGAACTGGCCCGTGCCCACCGCCGCCGCTGCCGTCGTACGGGCGGACGGTGCCGTTCTGGGCTCCCACGGCCCCCTCGACCACCGGTTCCCGCTCGCCTCGGTCACCAAGCCGCTCGCCGCGTACGCCGTCCTTGTCGCGTACGAGGAGGGCGCCATCGAACTCGACGAGCCGGCCGGGCCGCCCGGGTCCACGGTCCGCCACCTCTTGGCGCACACGTCGGGGCTCGCCTTCGACGAGCACCGCGTGACGGCTCCGCCCGGGGAACGGCGGCTGTACTCGAACGCCGGGTTCGAGGTGCTCGGGGATCATGTGGCGAAGGCTGCGGAGATGCCGTTCGCGGAGTATGTGCGGCAGGCGGTGCTGGAGCCGTTGGGGATGGGGGCGACGGGGGTGGAGGGGTCGCCGGCCAAGGACGGTGTCTCGACCGTCGGGGATCTGGCGCGGTTCGTGGCGGAGGTGCAGGCGCCTCGGTTGCTGGATGCGCGGACGGTGGCTGAGGCGATGTCCGTGCAGTACCCGGGGACGAAGGGGGTTCTTCCCGGGTACGGGCATCAGAACCCGAACGACTGGGGGCTGGGGTTCGAGATCCGGGGGGTGAAGTCGCCGCACTGGACGGGGAGTTCGTCGTCGCCTCGCACCTTCGGCCACTTCGGGCAGTCGGGGACGTTCCTGTGGATCGACCCGGAGGCTGGGGTGGGGTGTGTGGCGCTGACCGATCGGGCGTTCGGGGCGTGGGCGGTGGAGGTGTGGCCGGGGTTCACGGATGGGGTGCTGGCGGAGGTACGGGGCGGCTGAGGCTGGGTGTTTCTCGCCCCCGCCGCCCCTACCCGTCCCATCCCTGGGGGCTGCGCCCCCAGACCCCCTTTGTCCTCAAACGCCGGACGGGCTGACCAACTCAGCCCGTCCGGCGTTTGAGGACAAGGCCCCTTCAGGGCCGGAGCGGGGGTCTGGGGGCGGCAGCCCCCAGGGATGGGAACGGGTAGGGGCGGCGGGGGCGAAGAAACGTCGTCACGTGGACATTTCCCACAGCAGCAGTTCCGTTGCCGTCACCCCGATCGCCTCCACCCCCTCCTCCCCCGTCAGGCGCGCCGCGTCGCCCTGGGTCAGTTTCTCCGGGCCCAGGCGGACCTCGCCCCTGACCACGTGGACGTACACGTACGCCGCGTCCGGGACCGCCGTGCGCTCGCCCGCCGACAGGCGGCGTACGTGCAGCATCGCGCCCGCCTCCGGGGCCGCGTACGGCGTGGAGTCGGCGATGCCGTGGACTATCTCGTAGGACGGGGTGCCGCCGGGCTGGAGAGGGGCCAGCCAGGTCTGGATGAAGGTCAGGGGGGTTTCCCCCTCGTTGCGCTCCGCGTGGCGTACTCCCGCCGCCGCGCTCAGGCGTTGGACGTCCCCCGCCACCACCACCGTCTCGTGGCCCGTCGAGTCGCGGTGGGTGAGTGACCCCTCCGTCACCCACGTCACGATCTCCGTATGGCTGTGCGGGTGTTCGTCGAAGCCCGCGCCGGGAGCCAGCCGCTCCTCGTTGCAGGCGATCACCGCGCCGAAGCGCAGGTTGTCCGGGTCGTAGTGGGGGCCGAAGGAGAAGGCGTGCCAGGATTCGATACCGGCTGCCGGGTCACCCCCTGGATAGCGCGCGTCCGCGCGCCGTACGTCCATCACCCACCCACCGTAGACCCGACGCCGCACGCCCCCGTCCTGATAAGGCAGTCTTGTCCCGTGCCCGAACCCGAATCCCATCGCCCCGAGCCCACCTCACGTCCCGAGCACCCGCACCCGGCGACCTTGAGGCGGCTGGAGAAGTCGTCCGGGAGTCTCGCCGCGCAGGCGATCACGCGCATGGACGAGACGCTCTCGTGGTACCGGGCCATGCCCCCGGAGAACCGTTCCTGGATCGGGCTGGTCGCCCAGGCCGGTATTGCCGCCTTCACCGAGTGGTTTCGGCATCCGGATGCGCCTCAGGCCATCTCCACCGATGTCTTCGGTACCGCTCCTCGCGAGCTGACCAGGGCCATCACCCTGCGGCAGACCGTCGAGATGGTCCGTACGACCATCGAGGTCATGGAGAGTGCGATCGATGAGGTCGCCGCTCCCGGCGATGAGGGCGTGCTGCGCGAGGCCCTGCTCGTGTACGCCCGCGAGATCGCCTTCGCCACCGCACAGGTGTACGCCCAGGCCGCCGAGGCACGGGGTGCCTGGGACGCCCGGCTGGAGTCGCTCGTCGTCAATGCCGTGCTCAGTGGCGAGGCGGACGAGGGGGCTGTTTCTCGGGCCGCCGCCCTTGGCTGGAATTCGCCCGAGCATGTGTGCGTCGTGCTCGGTACCGCGCCCGACGGTGACAGTGAGTTGACCGTGGAGGCCATTCGGCGGGCCGCCCGGCACGCCAAGGTGCAGGTGCTGACGGGGGTTCTTGGGGATCGGCTCGTCGTTATCGCGGGCGGGAACGACAATCCGCTCGCCGTTGCCAAGTCGCTGATCGGGCCTTATGCCGCCGGGCCCGTCGTCGCGGGGCCGATCGTGCCCGATCTGCTGGCCGCCACCCGGTCCGCGCAGGCCGCCGCCGCGGGGCTCAAGGCCTGTTCCGCCTGGCAGGACGCCCCGCGGCCGGTGCTGGCCGACGATCTGCTGCCGGAGCGCGCCATCGCCGGTGACCCCGGTGCGCGTGACCAATTGGTGGAGGAGATCTACAGACCGCTGGAGGAGGCCGGGTCCGCGCTCCTGGAAACGCTCGCCGTCTATCTCGAACAGGCGAGCAGTCTGGAGGGTGCGGCACGAATGCTCTTCGTTCATCCCAACACCGTGCGCTACCGGCTTCGACGTGTGACTGACGTCACCGGCTGGTCGCCTTCAGATGTACGATCCGCATTCACATTGCGGATCGCGCTGATTCTCGGGCGCCTGGCCGATGGGGATCTTCAACCCTAGGCTTTTGTCGGGGCCCTACAAAACCCCCTGCCGTTCTTCGTCCCTGTCCCCACGGGCGGCCGCGCCCGTCCACAAGAGAGAGTGTGAGAGTGCTCGTACTCGTCGCTCCCGGCCAAGGCGCCCAGACGCCCGGCTTCCTGACTCCTTGGCTCGATCTGCCCGGTGCCGCCGAGCGCGTCGCCGAGTGGTCCGACGCCATCGGCCTCGACCTCGTCCACTACGGGACCGAGGCCGACGCCGACGCGATCCGTGACACCGCGGTGGCCCAGCCGCTGCTGGTCGCGGCCGGGATACTGTCCGCCTCGGCACTGGGTGCCATGGGCGGTGGCCTCGTACCGGGTGCCGTCGCCGGGCACAGCGTCGGTGAGATCACCGCCGCCGCCTTCGCCGGCGTACTCGACGACACGGCCGCCCTGACCCTCGTACGCAAGCGCGGCCTGGCCATGGCCGAGGCCGCCGCCGTCACGAAGACCGGGATGGCGGCGCTTCTCGGGGGCGACCCCGAGGTGAGCGTGGCTCATCTGGAGAAGCTGGGGCTGACCCCGGCGAACGTCAACGGCGCCGGGCAGATCGTCGCCGCCGGGACGGAGGAGCAGATCGAGGCTCTCCTCCAGGACAAGCCCGAAGGTGTGCGAAAGGTCGTCAAGTTGCAGGTGGCCGGTGCCTTCCACACGCACCACATGGCTCCGGCGGTCGACGCCCTCGCCGCTGCCGCCGCCTCCCTGACGCCCGGCGACCCGAAGGTCACGTACGTCTCCAACAAGGACGGGCAGACGGTCGCGGACGGGTCGGAAGTGCTCGCGCGGCTGGTCGGGCAGGTCGCCAACCCGGTGCGCTGGGACCTGTGCATGGAGACGTTCAAGGCGCTGGGCGCGACCGCGTTCATCGAGGTGTGCCCGGGCGGCACCCTCACCGGTCTCGCCAAGCGGGCGCTGCCCGGCGTGAAGACCCTGGCCCTGAAGACCCCCGCCGATCTCGACGCAGCTCGTGAGCTGATCGCCGAGTCGCTGATCCCGACCTCTGCCGCTGACGCGGCGGGTGCCTGAAAGGAGCCCCGCGCAATGCCGAAGATCAAGCCCAGCAAGGGTGCCCCGTACGCGCGCATCCTGGGCGTGGGCGGCTACCGGCCGGTCCGGGTCGTGCCGAACGAGGTGATCCTGGAGACGATCGACTCGTCCGACGAATGGATCCGCTCCCGCTCCGGCATCGAGACCCGGCACTGGGCCTCCGACGAGGAGACCGTCGCCGCGATGTCCCTGGAGGCGTCCGGCAAGGCGATCGCCGACGCGGGCATCGCCGCCGAGCAGATCGGCGGCGTGGTCGTCGCGACCGTCTCGCACTTCAAGCAGACTCCGGCCGTGGCCACCGAGATCGCCGACAAGCTCGGCACGGCCAAGGCCGCCGCGTTCGACATCTCGGCGGGCTGCGCGGGCTTCGGCTACGGCCTGACCCTGGCCAAGGGCATGATCGTCGACGGTTCCGCGGAGTACGTCCTCGTCATCGGCGTCGAGCGGCTGTCCGACCTGACCGACCTGGAGGACCGGGCGACCGCCTTCCTGTTCGGTGACGGCGCGGGCGCGGTCGTGGTGGGCCCCTCCCAGGAACCGCACATCGGTCCGACCGTGTGGGGCTCCGAGGGCGACAAGTCGGACACCATCAAGCAGACCGTCCCGTGGAACGAGTACGACAGTTCCGGCAAGTTTCCTGCGATCACGCAGGAGGGCCAGGCGGTGTTCCGCTGGGCCGTGTTCGAGATGGCGAAGGTCGCCCAGCAGGCGCTGGACGCGGCCGGGATCACCCCGGACGACCTGGACGTCTTCATTCCCCACCAGGCCAACGAGCGGATCATCGACTCGATGGTGAAGACACTGAAACTGCCGGAGCACGTCACGGTCGCACGCGACGTGCGCACCACCGGCAACACGTCGGCCGCCTCGATCCCGCTCGCGATGGAGCGGCTTCTGGCGACCGGCGAGGCGAAGAGCGGCGACACCGCGCTCGTCATCGGCTTCGGGGCGGGTCTCGTGTACGCCGCGACGGTCGTTACCCTCCCCTAGGCACCCCGCACCGGATCCGGATCGTCGGAACCGGCACGGGGACAACCGCCAACCCTCTCTGGATAGATACACAAGAAGGAGCGCCTGCCATGGCCGCCACTCAGGAAGAGATCGTCGCCGGTCTCGCCGACATCGTGAACGAGATCGCCGGCATCCCGGTTGAGGACGTCCAGCTGGACAAGTCCTTCACCGACGACCTGGACGTCGACTCGCTGTCCATGGTCGAGGTCGTCGTCGCCGCCGAAGAGCGCTTCGACGTCAAGATCCCCGACGAGGACGTCAAGAACCTCAAGACGGTCGGCGACGCGACCGCGTACATCCTCAAGAACCAGGACTGATCGCAGGGCCGGCCCTCGGCCGGCCCGTCAGCCCCGCCACCCGGCGGTGGCGCCGTTCTCCCCGCCTACGCGGGGGTTGTCCTCCCGTATCCGTTGGAGAAGGAATTCCCGTGAGCCCGACCAATCGCACCGTGGTCGTCACCGGTATCGGCGCAACCACACCGCTGGGTGGTGACGCGGCCTCTACCTGGGAGGGTCTGGTCGCCGGCAAGTCCGGTGTCCGTGCCCTGGAGCAGGAGTGGGCGGCCGAGTCGGCCGTCCGCATCGCCGCGCAGATCGCCGTGGAACCGTCCGAGATCATCCCCCGGCCGCAGGCCCGCCGTCTGGACCGGTCGGCGCAGTTCGCGCTGATCGCCGCCAAGGAGGCGTGGGCCGACGCGGGCTTCACCGACCGGGCGGGCGAGGGCGCCGGTGAGGGCGAGAGCCCGGCCGTCGACCCCGACCGGCTCGGTGCGGTCATCGCCTCGGGCATCGGTGGAGTGACGACCCTGCTCGACCAGTACGACGTGATGAAGGAGAAGGGCGTACGCCGTGTCTCCCCGCACACCGTGCCGATGCTGATGCCCAACAGCCCCTCCGCCAACGTGGGTCTGCTCGTCGGCGCGCGCGCCGGTGTGCACACCCCGGTCTCCGCCTGCGCGTCGGGCGCCGAGGCCATCGGCTACGCCATCGAGATGATCCGCACCGGCCGCGCCGACATCGTCGTCGCCGGTGGCACGGAGGCGGCGATCCATCCGCTGCCCATCGCCGCGTTCGGCAACATGATGGCGATGTCCAAGAACAACGAGAACCCCGAGGGTGCCTCTCGTCCGTACGACACGGCCCGCGACGGCTTCGTGATGGGCGAGGGCTCCGGTGTGATCGTGCTGGAGTCCGCCGAGCACGCGGCCGCGCGCGGTGCGCGGGTGTACGCGGAGGCGGTCGGCCAGGGTATTTCGGCCGACGGTCACGACATCGTGCAGCCTGAGCCGGAGGGGCGCGGTATCTCCGCGGCGCTGCGGAATCTGCTGGCCGCGACCGACCTCGATCCGGCGGAGATCGTGCACGTGAACGCGCACGCGACGTCTACGCCGGCGGGTGATGTGGCTGAACTGAAGGCGCTGCGGAATGTGTTCGGCGACGACGCGGATCACATGGCGGTGTCCGCCACGAAGTCGATGACCGGGCACCTGCTCGGTGGTGCGGGTGGGGTCGAGACGGTGGCGACCGTGCTCGCGCTGTACCACCGGGTTGCTCCTCCGACGATCAATGTCGAGGACCTTGATCCGGAGGTCGATGCGGACATCGTGCGGGGTGAGGCTCGTAAGTTGCCTGTGGACGGGCGGATCGCCGCGCTGAACGACTCGTTCGGGTTCGGTGGGCACAACGTGGTGCTGGCGTTCAGGTCGGTTTGATCTCTGGCTTGAACGTGTGTGGCCCGGACTCCTTGGTGGAGTTCGGGCCACTTTCGGTTGTGTGTCGGCTGACCGCCGGTGGGGGCTTGTCGCGCAGTTCCCCGCGCCCCTGAAAGCCCCGCTGGACGTCTCTTACACGACCTGGTGGAGCCATCTCACTGGCGCGCCTTCGCCCGCGTATCTGAAGGGTTCGAGTTCGTCGTCCCAGGGCTTGCCCAGGAGTTTGGACAACTCGGCTTCCAGGTCCGTCTCTCCTCGTTGGGAGCGGGTGAGGGCGGCGCGGAGGCGGTCCTCGGGGATGAGGATGTCGCCGTGGATGCCGGTGACGGCGTGGTAGATGCCCAGGTCGGGGGTGCAGCTGTAGCGCTCGCCCTCGGCGGTGGCGCAGGGTTCCGCGGTGACCTCGAAGCGGAGCAACTGCCAGCCGCGCAGGGCGGAGGCGAGCTTGGAGGCCGTGCCTACCTGGCCCTTCCAGGAGAACTCGGAGCGCCAGGTGCCGGGGGCGGCGGGCTGGCGGATCCAGTCGAGGCTGACGCGTGTGCCGAGCACTCCGGCGACAGCCCACTCGACGTGCGGGCACAGCGCGCGCGGCGCGGAGTGCACGTACAGAACTCCACGTGTCGTCACTGGGACCTCCGGACAGAGCGGGACATCTTCGAACTGGTCGAGCGGCGGTGGCAAGGCAGCCACGTTGATGGCGAGGCTACCGTGCGGCGGCGCGAGGAGTGTGACGTACCGTCGGTCCCGATGCCATGAAACGCCCGCCATTCACCCAGGGGGACGCTTGTACTGGTGTGCGGCGTTGCACTGTTTGGGGCATTAGTTGTTCTCGGTTTCGGGAACTCCCGTGCGTTGTTATGGGCGAGACCCATTGCGCACCGCGCCGCACGCCGACCGAGGGGACCCAGGGGATGCCGAATCGAAGTCACCGTTCGCGGGCCGTCGTCGCCTTCGCGTCGGCGGCCCTGCTGGGTGTCGCCGGGTGTAGCGGCGGCGGCGGTGACACGTCCCCGGCGCCGGACGGCACGCGGGCCAAGGCGAAGCCGTCCGCGACTCCGGCGTCCGCGTGGGACAGCAGTCCGGCCTCCATGGCGGCCGTGGGCGACTCCATCACGCGTGGCTTCGACGCCTGCTCGGTGCTGTCCGACTGTCCCGAGGTGTCCTGGGCGACCGGCAGCGACAAAGAGGTGAACAGTCTGGCCGTACGGCTGTTGGGTGCGTCGGGGGCTGCCGCGCGGAGCTGGAACTACGCCGTCACCGGGTCCCTGATGGACGATCTGCCCGCCCAGATGACGAAGGCCGCCGCCCGGAAGCCCGCGCTGGTGACGGTGATGGCGGGGGCCAACGACGCGTGCCGGTCGTCGGTGGCGGAGATGACCTCGGTGGCGGACTTCCGGGCGTCGTTCACTCAGGCGCTGCGGACTCTGCGTACGGCCGCGCCCAAGAGCCAGGTGTATGTGGCGAGCGTGCCGGATCTCAAGCGGCTCTGGTCGCAGGGGCGGACCAACGGGATGAGCAAGGCGGTGTGGAAGCTGGGGCTGTGCCAGTCGATGCTGGCCGACCCGGACGCGGTGGACGCGGCGGCGACCGCGCGGCGGGACGAGGTGCGGTCGCGGGTGGAGGCGTACAACTCGGTGCTGAAGGAGGTGTGTGCCACGGATCGGCTGTGCCGGTTCGACGGGGGCGCGGTCTTCGACTACGACTTCGGGATACGGCAGCTGAGCCCCTGGGACTGGTTCCATCCGAGCCGCAACGGCCAGGCACGGCTCGCCGAGATCGCGTACCGCGAGGTCACCGCCGAGAAGGCGTGACCTAGGGTTTTCCGCATGGTCCACATGAACGAACTTTTCGGCACACTTCCCGACGGCACTCCTGTCCACCGCTGGACCCTGGAGCGGGCCGGGGTCCGAGTACGTGTGCTGACGTACGGCGGGATCGTGCAGTCGGCCGAGGTCCCGGACCGGGACGGGCGGCTGACAGATGTGGTGCTGGGGTTCCCGGACGTGGCCGGTTATCTGGCGCACCCGGAGCCGTACTTCGGCGCGCTGGTGGGCCGGTACGCGAACCGCATCGCGGGCGGCGCCTTCCCGCTGGACGGGCGGACGTACGAACTGGCGCGGAACAACGCGCCCAACTCCCTGCACGGCGGCACCCACGGCTTCGACAAGCGGGTGTGGGACGCGGAGCCGGTCGAGCACGGGGTACGGCTGTCCCGGGTGAGCCCGGACGGCGAGGAGGGGTTCCCGGGGCGCCTTGAGGTCTCGGCGACGTACACGCTGGACGCGGACGGGGCGCTGCGGATCGCGTACGAGGCGGTCACGGACGCGCCGACGGTGATCAACCTGACGAACCATACGTACTGGAACCTGTCCGGGACCGCCTCCGGCAGCGCGGGCGGACACGCCCTGCGCGTCGACGCCTCGCGGTACACGCCCGTCGACGCGGATCTGATCCCGACCGGGGTCGAGCCGGTGGCGGACTCCCGCTTCGACTTCCGTACGGAGCGGAAGGTGGGCGCGGGGTACGACCACAACTTCGTCCTCGACAAGGGGCGGACGGCGGACGCGGTCGAGGTCGCCGAGTTGTACGACCCCGCTTCGGGGCGTGTCGTGACCGTGGCGACGACCGAGCCCGGGCTTCAGCTCTACACCGCCGACCACTTGGGCGAGCCGTTCGGGCCGGGGCACGGCATCGCGCTGGAGACCCAGCACTTTCCCGACTCCCCGAACCGGCCCGAGTTCCCGAGCACGGAGCTGCGGCCTGGCGGCGCCTACCGCTCGGAGACCGTGTACGGGTTCGGCGTACGGGAGTGAGGGGCGGGCGGTTCGTGTGCGGGCCGCCGGCGAGCCCCGGTCCGGGGGTCAGGTCCCGGGCCGGGGCCGGCTGGTGGGGCGGACTGCCCTTGGCTAGACCGTAATCGGCGCGGTGAGCCGATGGTCGGTGATCGAGCGACCGATCTGAATTTCGTACGAACCTTTCACAAAGGCCCATGCGTTCGCGGACTCGTCCCAGATCTCGAAGGCGCGGCGCGGGAGTTCGAGGGTCACCTCGGTCGTCGCGCCGGGGGCGACCTCGATCCCGGCGAAGGCGGCGAGCCAGCGGGCCGGGCGGTCGGGGTCCTGGGTCGTCGGTGCGAGGTACGCCTGGACGGTCTCGCGGCCCGGGCGCGTGCCCGAGTTGGTGACCCGGACGGTGACCGTCACCCCGGTCGCCCCGCTCCCCTCCGCCTCGGCGCTCTCGTACGTCCAGTCGGTGTAGCCGAGGCCGTGGCCGAAGGGGTACGAGGGGACCTTGCCCTCCTTTTCCCAGGCTCGGTAGCCGATGAACACGCCCTCCGTGTACGGGAGTTCGCCGTTCGTCGGGATGACCTGGGTGACCGGGGCGTCGGCCAGCGTGCCCCAGGTGGTGGGGAGCCGGCCGCCGGGTTCGCGGATGCCCGTGAGGACGTCCGCCAGGGCCGCGCCGCCCTCCTGGCCGGGGAACCAGGTCAGCAGTACGGCGGCGACCTCGTCGCGCCAGGGCAGTTCCACCGGGGAGCCGGAGTTGACGACCACGACGGTGTGGGGGTTGGCGGCGGCGACGGCGCGTACCAAGTCGTCCTGGCGGCCGGGGAGTCGGAGGTCGGTGCGGTCGAAGCCCTCTGATTCGACGCGGTCGGTGGTGGCGACCACGACTACGGCGGTGTCGGCGGTGCGGGCCGCTTCGGCGGCCTCGGCGATCAGTTCGTCGGGGTCGCGGCGGGGTTCCTGGTGGCAGAGGCTGAAGGCGACGGTCGGCATCGGGGTGTCCTTGGGGAAGCTGACTACGTAGGTGAGGGACACCTCCACCCCTGTGTCCGCGGTGAGTTGGGCCTCGGCCCGGGGTACGGGGTCGCCGAAGAACGCGATGAACGGGTCGTCGCTGTCGGTGGTCTGGATGTCGTCGTAGTGGGTCGTGCCGTCGACGGTGAGGGTGAAGGCGCCGAGACCCTTGATGCCGAAGGTGTGCGGGCCGGTGTGGCGCGGGGTGAGGGTGCCGGTGAGTTCGACGGTGTGCAGTCGGTCGTGGGTGACGCCCTCGGGGAGGTCCGAACCCATCCAGTTGATCTGGCCGTTGGGCGCGGAACCGGTGCCGATGACCGTGCCGGCCGCGTCGCGGCAGACTGCTCGCAGGGTGAACCCCTTGTCGGCGACGGCGAGTTCGGTGTTGGGGTCGGCGCCGACGGAGTAACTCAGGGCGCCTTCGGGGAGCGCGGCGGTGAGGCCGTCGAGCGGGGAGACGATCCGGGCCGGGAAGACGGTGGCGGAGCCGCCGCCGAGGACGCGGGCGTCGCGGGCGGCGGCTCCGCTGAGGGCGACGGTGTGTCCGGCGGGCAGTGGCAGGGCGTAGCCCTCGTTGCGGACGAGGACGAAGGAGCGGTGGGCGATCTCCCGGGCCAGGGCACTGCCGTCGACGGTCGCCGGGAGGTCGGTGACGGCGGGTTCGGCGCCCTCCAGGACGCCGACGCGGGCGGCGAGGCGCAGGACGTTGCGGACGGCTGCGTCGAGGGTGGTCTCGGCGACGGCTCCGTCCCGTACGGCCTTGGCGAGCGGGGCACCGTACACCGTCCTCGGGCCGGGCATGGCGACGTCGAGGCCGCCGTCGATGGCGCCGGTGGTGGAGCGGGCTGCCGTCCAGTCGGAGACGTTGTAGCCGTCGAAGCCCCATTCGCCGCGCAGGACCTCGTTGACGAGGTAGCGGTGCTCGCTCATCGTCGTGCCGTTGACCGTGTTGTAGGCGGTCATGATGCCCCAGGGGTGGGCGTTCTCGACGATGGCCTCGAAGGGGGCCAGGTACAGCTCGCGCAGGGCGCGTTCGGAGACCAGGTTGTCGACGGTGAAGCGGTCGGTCTCGGCGTCGTTGGCCACGAAGTGCTTGACGGTGGTGCCGACGCCGCCGGACTGGACGCCGTTCACATAGCCGGCTCCGATCCGCCCGGTGAGATACGGGTCCTCGCTGTACGCCTCGAAGTGCCGGCCGCCCAGCGGGGAGCGGTGCAGGTTGACGGTGGGCGCGAGGAGGACGTGGACGCCCTTGCGGCGGGCCTCCTGGGCCAGCAGCACGCCTGCCCTGCGGGCCAGTTCGGGGTCCCAGGTGGCGGCGAGGGCGGTCGGGGAGGGCAGGGCGACGGAGGGGTCGTCGGCGGTCCAGCGGGTGCCGCGGACACCGATCGGGCCGTCGGACATGACGAGGGACCTCAGCCCGATCTCGGGGAGTCCGGGCAGCGACCAGCTGTCCTGCCCGGACAGGAGCCGGGCCTTGGCGTCCAGGTCGAGCCTGCCGAGAGCCGCCTCGACGGCCGCCTCCCGGGCCCTGTCCCCCGATGCCTGCGGTACCTGCGATGTGTCCGTCACGTGGGCGCCTCCTCGTCGAAGTCCATGGACGTCTCCCCGCCCCGCACTCCGCCTCACACTATGGCGTAGACCACTTCCGTCACGCGATACTGCGCCCGTCCGGCAGCACCCCACGGTTGTGTCCTCCCCCACGGCGACGGAAAGGCCTGAACTCCCTTGAATTCCCTACGTGTTCGGATCGGCGTACTCGGACTCGCACTGCTGGCGGGCCTCTCGGCGCCCGCCACCGCCTCGGCCGCCGAAGCCCCGGCCGCGCCCACCGTCGAGGAGCAGCGGCTCGACAAGGCCGCGCCGCAGGAGATCCTCCGGCGTTCCGGGTTCGACTCGGTGGCGCCGAAGCTCGCGCGGGCGCTCGGCGACGCGCGCTCGTACGCGCAGGCCCGCGGGCTCGTCGTACGGCAGGCGTCGGCGTTGTGGCAGCGGGCCGTCGACCGGGCGCAGGGGCGCGGGCCTGCCGGAGGCGATCTGAGCCGGGACGACGACCGGCCGCTGTACTGGGCGCGGCTCGCGATGATCCGCGAACTGCGACTGTGGGAGCCGTCGTTCGAGGTGAGCACCGAACAACGTGCGGCTCTGCTGGGTGAGTTGGAGCGGAACTCGCGCGGGCAGACGTCGATCCGGTATCCGTGCGGTGGGGCGTTGAAGCGGGTTCTGGTGACCGGGTTCGATCCGTTCACGCTCGACCGTGACGTGCGGATCTCCAACCCGTCCGGGGCCACCGCGCTCGCCCTCGACGGCACGGTGATCCAGACGGCGGAGGGGCCGGCCAGGATCGAGACCGCCGTGTTCCCGGTGCGCTGGCAGGACTTCGCCGACGGGACGGTGGAGCGGACACTCCGGCCGGTCCTGCCGAAGGTCGATCTGTTCACGACCGTGAGTCAGGGGCGGGTCGGGCGGTTCGACGTGGAGCGGACCAACGGGGCCTGGCGGGGTGGTTTCGGCGACAACGAGAACATCGGCCGGACGGAGACGGTCCCGGTCGACGACCCGGCCTCGCAGCCCCAGTGGACGTCGACGACCTTGCCGTACAAGGCGATCGTGGCCGCGAGCACCGGGCGGTTCCCCGTGTACGACAACACCGCCGTGACCGAGATACCGGCGGGCGGCACCGTTCCCGTCGTGCGGGCGGACGGGCCCACCGCCGGGTCGACGGCACGGGCCGGGGGCGGCGGGAACTATCTCTCCAACGAGATCGCCTACCGGGCGACCCTGTTGCGCGACCGGCTCGGTCTGGGCGGCACGCTTCCCGGCGGGCATGTGCACACGCCGGTGCTGCAATTCGGGACGGGCAACACCGACCCGGCGACGGGGGCGGTCACCGATGCCGAGTTCGTGCAGAACCGGCTGGACATCATCGCGCAGGTGCGGTCGATCCTGACGGTCGCTGTCGACTCGTCCGGTCAGGCTGCCGCTTCCTCCGACGGATCCTGACCGACCGTCTCCTCGCCGAGCAGGTCGCGGGCCATCATCGTGGCGCCCGCGACCGCGCCCGGCATCAGGAAGACGGCCACGAACGGCACCACGAAGGCCAGCGCGAGCGGTGTGCCGAAGCCCCACACCAGCAGCCTGCGGGAGCGCAACAGGGCGAGCCGGTCCCGGAGTTCGACCCGGCGTCGCTGAAGGGCGACACCGGCCAGCTCCTCGGTGAGGAAGAAACCGGTGACCATGAAGCCGATCACGGGGACGACCGTCTGCCCCAGGAACGGAACGAAGCCGAGGGCGAAAACGAGCAGCGCCCAGCACAGGGCCCGTACGAGGACCCGGAGGCTGTCGCGGGCCGAGATCCACAGCTCCCTGTACAGCGGCAGGCCCGACTCGGGGGCCGTGCCGTCGGGGGACACGTCACGGTCGACCTTCTCGGAGAGGTTCTCGTAGAAGGGCTGGCCGATGAGCAGCGTCATCGCGGTGAAGGTCAGGACCGAGAGGAGCAGGGCCAGGGCGAAGAGGAGGACGGTGAGGAAGCCGCGGAAGAGTCCGAGCCAGGGGCTCGACCAGTCGTCGGCGAAGGGGGTGGCCCAGGTGGTGAGGTCGGTGCCGTAGAGGCCGAGAGCGACCAGGGCGGCGAGGTAGAGGACGAGGGTGAGGAGGCCGGGCAGCAGCCCGAAGCCGTACTGCTTGCCGTGTTGGGCGACCCAGCGCTGGCCCTTCAGGAGGTAGCGGAAACCCGTTGCAAGATCGCTCATGGGGGAACTCTATCCGGGGCGAAACGTGGGGTTGTAGGTGCGGCTAGGCGGAAGTGGCCACCACCAGGGGGCCGTCCGCCCTCGGTGACACCGCGGCCGACACCCGTACCGCCGCCGCCCTCGCCACGCGGCCCGTGCGGGAGGCCGTGGCGAGCAGAAGGGGCTGGAGTTGTTCCAGACTCGCGACCAGTAGCTCCTCCCCCGCGATCAGTACCGGCCGGGCCGCCTTCGTCGAGGCCGCCGCCGCTTCCGTGAGGTCGGCGAGGGGAGACAGGGTCGCGCGGACGACGCCCGCTCCGGCTGCCGCCGCGCGTTCCGCCAGGGCGACCTGGAGGGGCATCAGGGGTGCCAGCGAGGACGTCAACGCGTCGGCGATGCGACGGAGTTCGGGGGTGCCGTCGCGCAGGACCTCCGCCGCCGCGCGGATCAGCGGGGTCAGGGCGAGCAGGACTCCGGCGGTCAGACCCGCCGCCGCGGGCAGCAGTGGGGACAGCGCGTCGACGAACTCGCCGAGCGCCTCCGCCACCTCCTCCACGGCCGGTTCCACCGCGTCCAGGACCGGCAGCAGGCTGTCGCCGAGGGCGGTCAGCAGGGCCTGCGCGGGCTCGCTCACGGGGTGCACGGCCAGCGGGGCGCCGGTCGTGCCGAGGCGGGTGAGGGTGTCGACGATGCGGTAGAAGGCCTCCTGGGCCTGCGGTGACGCGCTCGCCTCGGCCAGGTCGGCGGTGGTCTTGCGCAGGACGCGCAGGGCCTCCGCGCCCGAACCGTCTCTCGGGTCGAGGGTGTTGACGGCGATCTTGGTGATGTTCCCCGCCGTGTCGAGGAGTTGGCCGGTGATGTCGGTCGTACTGCGGGCCATGCGCAGTACGTCCTCCCTGCTGGGGAGCGAAGGAATCGTTGCCATCGGCCGGCTCTCCTCGTCTCGTCTCTCGCACTCAGGATGCCCCTTCCGGCCCCTCCGGCATGCGCCATCCGGGGCATCCGTGGCGCGGGGGCCCTCTTGTTGGCGTTGAGTCGAGGAGGTACATCTCGCCGTACCGATCTCAGGAAGCACAGGACACAGGAAGCAATGGAGGACGTACGCGTGCGTCGCACAAGACCCGTTCCGCCGAGCCCTGTTCTGCTCGCCGCCCTCGCCGTCACCACGGCAGGCTCGCTGTTGCTCACCCCCCACATCGCCACCGCCGACCGCAAGCCCGTGACCCGGGAGGGGGCCACGAGTGAGCGGTCCGTGGCCGGTGAACGCGCCGCCACCGCCCCGGCCGGCGCCGCCACCCGCGCCCTCACCAGCCCCGTCACCGCCCTCACCGGCACCGGCCGCGGCTACCCACGTGAACAGACCCTGTCCCTCGATCCGGAGAACCCGGCCGACAAGTCCATCAAGCTGGGCCTGGTCCCGTACCACGCCATCGCGCCGAAGCTGAACGCCTTGCAGCGGCTGGGCGACCGGGTGAGCGTCGAGGTCGCGGGCCGGTCGGCGGGCGGGCACCGCCTCTACCTCGTCACGGTGACCGCGCCGGAGAGCGCGGCCCAGACGCGCGCCCAGGAGGGCATGCGTGAGCTGATCGAGAACGCGCCCGCGGTCGCCGCCAAGAGCCAGGCGATCAAACGGAGTTACAAGGCGCCCGTCTTCGTCAACAACAACATCCACGGCAACGAGTGGGAGGGCACCGACGCCTCCCTGAAGCTGATCGAGCGGCTCGCGACCGCCACCGACGCCAGGACGAAGGACCTGCTCGCCCACTCCCGGCTCTACTTCAACATCACCGCCAACCCGGACGGCCGGATCGCCGGCACCCGGGCCAACGCCAACGGGTTCGATCTGAACCGGGACTTCGTCACGTCCTCGCAGCCCGAGGGGCGGGCGATGCGGCAGATCGAGATCGACAAGCAGCCGACGGTCATGCTCGACCTGCACGGATACGTCAACGGCACGCTCATCGAGCCGACCACTCCCCCGCACGGCGAGAACTACGAGTACGACCTCTTCCTGAAGAACACCTACGCCAACGCGCTCGGGATGGAGGCCGCCGTCAACGGCCTCGGCTACACCCCGCAGAAGGACGGCGTCGAGGCCGCCCAGATCCCGTTCAGGGACCAGGAGGAGGGCTGGGACGACTGGCCGCCGATCTTCACCCCGCAGTACGCGGCCTTCCATGGCACGGTCGCCGCGCACACCGTCGAGATCCCGCTGACGGTCAACAACCGCGCCTACGACACTCTCCCGGTGGATGAGTTGCGGCGCCGTTCCGCGATCAATGTCGCCGTGGCGGGGGCTGCCATCGACGCGACCCTCGACTACGTCCAGGATCACCGGACTTCGCTCGTCGCCGACCAGATCGAGGTCTTCCGGCGCGGGGCGGCCGGGGCCGCGCAGGTGCCGGTGTCGGCCGAGACCGTCCCGGGGGTTCCGGGGATCGGGCCCGAGGACGTCTACACGACCACCTTCCCCCGGGCGTACGTCATCCCGGCGGGCGCCTCGGCCCAGCGCTCCGCGCCCGCCGCCGCCCGGCTGGTCGACCACCTGCTCGCCAACGACGTCAAGGTGACCCGCGCGACCCACGCCTTCCGGCTCGGCGGACGGACGTACGCGAAGGGCTCGTACGTCGTCGACATGCGCCAGCCGAAGCGCGGGCTCGCCAATGTGCTGCTCGCCGACGGGCGGGACATCAGCGACAAGGTGTCGGTGATGTACGACATCTCGGGCTGGAGCCTGGGCCGGTTGTGGGGCGCGACCGTCCAACCGGTGGGCAGCGGCAGCCTGTTGGGCTTGCCCGTGCGGGCTGTGAACGCCGCCACGCGGGTCGGGTATGTCGCTCCGTACGGCGATCTGCGGCTGCGGCTCGACGATCCGCGCGAGATCGCCGCCCTCAACTCCCTTCTGCGGGACGGGGTTTCGGTACGGCTGGCGGCGGACGGCAGTGCGATCGTCCCGGCCTCGGCGCGCAAGAAGGCGGGCGCGGTGGCCCGTACCTACGACGTGGCCTTCGACGCGACGAAGGTGACCGGCACCACTGCCCTGCGTCGCACGCGGGTCGCGGCTGCCGTCACGCCCGGGGAGTTGTTCGCGCTGCGGGAGATGAACTTCGAGGTGACGCCGGTGTCGACGGACGTCCTCAACGCCGGTTTCGACTGGTCGGGGGTGGATGTGCTGTTCGTGTCGCAGGGAGTGGAGTACGAGGGGCTGAACACGGCCGCCCGTACGGCGCTGGACGCCTTCCTGGACTCGCGGGGGCTCGTCGGCCGGGGTGCCACCGGGGCCGCGCTGAACTCCGCCGCCGGGGTGCTCGCGGCCAAGGCGGTCGAGGGGAACGGGGACGCCAACGGCGTTGTACGGGTGGTGAATTCGGGGCCGGTGACTGCCGGTGCACCCGGCCACGGCTTTGTGTACGCGCCCGTCTGGTTCACCGATCTCGGTCCCGCGGTCCGGGTCGAGCAGTCGTACGCGAGCGGCAACCCACTCGTCTCCGGGCACTGGCGGGCACTGGCGGACGGCTCGGGCGGGCCCACGGCCGCAGCCGGACGGCCGTCCGTGGTCAGTGGCCCGGGAGCCGTACTGTTCGGTACGGAGCCGCTCTTCCGGGATCATCCCAAGGGGGAGTTCGCGCAGGTCGCACGGGCGTTGTTCACAGTGGCGCCCCGCACGGCACAGCTGCATAGGTGAGGAGAGCGGATGACGCAGGAGATCCACGGCACTGTCGGCGACGGGTTCGAGGCGGTGCGGGAGGAGTTCGCGACCTTCGTCGCCGGTGAACTGCCCGACTACGAGGGCCAGTTGTGCGCGTATGTGCACGGCAGGCGGGTCGTCGACCTGTGGGCCGGCCCGGACACCGGACCGGACGACCTCTACGGCGTGTACTCGTCCACGAAGGGCGCCGCCCATCTCGTGGTCGCCGTGCTGGTCCAGGAGGGCACCCTGGAGCTGAATCGCAAAGTCACCTACTACTGGCCGGAGTTCGCCGCCGAGGACAAGTCGACGCTGACCCTGCGCGACCTGCTCGCGCACCGGGCCGGCCTGGTCGGCGCCGACTCCGGGTTCACCCTGGAGGAGCTGGCCTGCGACCGGGTGATCGCCGAACGCCTCGCGGACCAGCGCCCGTTCTGGCGCCCGGGGACGGCGTTCGGCTACCACGCCTTCGTCATCGGCGCGTTGACCGGCGAGATCGTCCGGCGGGCAACCGGCCGTACGCTCCAGCAGGTCCACGAGGAGCGGGTGCGCGTCCCTTACGGCCTCGACTTCTATCTGGGCCTGCCGGAGGCGCTGGAACCCCGCTTCCGTACCGTCCAGCCCATGCAACCGACCCCGGAGGAGCGGGAGTTGCTGGACTCGCTCCCTTCCGGACCGCACACGCTCGCGTCGATCGCCTTCAACCGCCACGGGGCCGAGCCCACCGACCTCGAATCGCTGCCCAACCAGCGGGTGGTCCGAGCCAAGGGTCCCGCGTCGGTCGGCGGGGTGGCGTCGGCTCGGGGGCTGGCCGGGCTGTACGCGGCGGCGATCAGTGAGGTCGGGGAGCACGCGCCGCTGCTGAAGCCGGACACGGTCGCGGAGTTCGGCCAGTTCCACTCGACCGGCTACGACCTGGTAGCCCGGGCCCACAAATCGTTCGGCCTGGGCTTCCAGAAGACCGCGGACGTGGCCTACCCGTTCCTGGGTGCCAACACGATCGGCCACAGCGGCGCGGGCGGCTCCCAGGCCTTCGCCGACCCGCACAGCGGCCTGGCCTACGGCTACACCCGCCGCCGGTTCGCCTTCCCGGGCGGAGCGGCACCGGAGAACGAGCGGTTCGTACGGGCGGTGCACTCGGCGGCGCTGCGCGACTGACCCACGTACCGGTTCCACCTCCACGGAAGAGGCCGCACCCCACGTCCAGGGGTGCGGCCTCGGTCGTACTCGACAACTACCGCCGTACGAAGGTCGGTTCAGTACTTGACGATCATCTTTCCAGTGTTGTCGCCGCGCAGCACCCCGAAGAACGCCTCCAGGTTGTTGTCGATGCCCTCGACGACCGTCTCGCGGTACTTGAGTTCACCGGAGCGGACCCAGGCGCCGACCTCCTGGACGAACTGCGGCTGGAGGTCGTAGTGGTCGCCCACGAGGAGGCCCTCGATGCGGCCACGGGTCGCGATGAGACGGGCGAGGTTCTTCGGGCCGGGGGCGGGCTCCGTGTTGTTGTAGACGGAGATCATGCCGCAGATGGCGATCCGGCCGCGCAGGTTGAGGGAGCCGATGGCCGCCTCCAGGTGGTCGCCGCCCACGTTGTCGAAGTACACGTCGATGCCGTCGGGGGCCGCCTTGCGAAGCTGCTCGCTGACCGACCCGTCCTTGTAGTTGAAGGCGGCGTCGAAGCCGTACTCCTCCACCAGCAGCTTGACCTTGTCGTCCGATCCGGCGGAGCCGATGACCCGGGCGGCGCCCTTGAGCTTGGCGATCTGTCCGACCTGGCCGCCCACGGCACCGGCGGCGCCGGACACGAACACCGTGTCGCCCTCCTTGAAGGAGGCGGTGCGCAGGAGGCCCGCGTAGGCGGTGAGGCCGGTCATGCCGAGCACGCCGAGGTACGTGGACAGCGGCGCGGCCTCGGGGTCGACCTTGACGGCGTCCTTCGCGTTCACGGCCGCGTACTCGCGCCAGCCCAGGAAGTGCAGGACGTGGTCACCGACGGAGAGACCCTCGGCGTTGGAGGCGATCACCTCGCCGACCGCACCGCCCTGCATGACCTTGCCCAGCTCGAAGGGGGCGACGTAGGACTTGGCGTCGCTCATCCGGCCGCGCATGTACGGGTCCACGGAGGCGTACAGGTTCCGCACCAGCACCTGGCCCTCGCGGGGCTGCGGGACCGCGGCCTCGACCAGGGCGAAGTCCTCGGTCTTGGGCCGGCCGACCGGACGGCTGAGGAGGTGCCATTCGCGGTTGACGGTGGGGAGCGGGGCGGGGGCGGAGCTGTCGGACATGAGGGGGCCTTCCGGTGCGGCTCAGATGCTTCAGATACTCAGATGCTTCAGTACGTGAAACAATAATGCTCCTGAATATTTCAGGGTGTCAAGTAAAGGGGTAGCCTGGAGAGCATGGCCACACCGGAGAAGACTCGCCGCCCCGACCCCCTGACCCTTGAAGTCGTCGACCTCATCGGCGCGGTCGTGGCCCGCTACCACCAGGAGTACGAGGAGGCGGCCACGCAGCACTCCCTCACCGGAGCCCAGGCCCGTCTGCTGAGCCTGCTCTCCCTGGGCCCGCTGCCGATGCGGCAACTGGCCCGGAAGCTGCGCTGCGAGCCGTCGAACGTCACCGGGATCGTGGACCGGCTGGAGTCCCGGGCCCTGGTCGAGCGCCGCCCCGACCCCTCGGACCGCCGGGTGAAGCTGGCCGCGTGCACGGAGGAGGGGGTCCGGGTCGCACGGAGCCTGCGCGAGTCCCTGAACTTCGCCCGGGAGCCGCTGGCGGGGCTGTCGGACGAGGAGCGGGTGCTGTTGCGGGGGCTGTTGGTACGGATGGCGGAGGCGTAGGCGTAGGGCACGGATGTCCGGCTCATAAGGGCCCGCTGTGCGTCGGCGATGAGTTCAACGAAATTGTTGACGATTTTGCCGCCACCAAATTACGTTCGCATGCGCAGACACCCCCTCTCGGACCGAGGAGACATCGTGAAGCGCAGGACCGCAATCGGAGGACTGGGCGCGGCAGTGGCCGTCCCCGCCATCGCCACGTTCGTGAACAACGAGGCCATGGCCGGTTCTGCGTCCTCGGCGTCCTCGTCCGGCGCGCTCGTCTTCGACAAGGACGCGTACACCGAGCTGACCACGACGATCACCACGGACGCCGGCGACAGGTCGGTGACGTACCACTTCTACAAGGCGATCACGTACGTCACGAACCCGGTCGACGAGAAGTACCAGAGCCTGAACGTCAGCGTCCCGGTCGAGATCGACGGTACGGCGGTGGACGCGACGCGCGCGCCCATCCTGTTCGCCAACTCGGTGGGCGGGTACTTGCCGTCGTCGGTGGCGGACGCCACGGGGATCGGGGGCGGGGGGATGACGGGGGTACCGGGTGGTGCGGCTCCGTCGGCATCGGCTTCCGCCTCTGGGGAAGTCGCGTCCGGCGGCAACGCCCAGGTGGATCAGCAGGGCGAGATGGTGAGCAACGCCGAGCTGGGGCTGGCGGCGGGGTACGTGGTCGTGGAGCCCGGCGCGCGCGGACGTACGCTGGTCGACTCGTCCGGCACGTACTACGGCACGGCGCCGGCGGCGATCGTGGACCTCAAGGCCGCCGTCCGCTACGTCCGCTTCAACAAGGGCCGCATCCCGGGTGACACCGACCGGATCGTCTCCTCCGGTACGAGTGCAGGCGGCGCCCTGTCCGCACTGCTCGGCGCGTCGGGCGACAGCCCGCTGTACGCCGAGTACCTGACGGAGCTGGGCGCGGCCGACGCGAGCGACGCGATCTTCGCCAGTGGTGACTGGTGCCCGATCACCGACCTCGAACACGCGGACATGGCGTACGAGTGGAACTGGGGCGCCAACAAGCTGAGTTCGGGCTCGCTGGTGGACCAGACGGTGTCGAAGGACCTCAGCACGGCGTTCACGGAGTACCAGGCGTCGCTGAAGCTCCGGGCGCGCGGTTTCGGGGCGCTGACGGCACGCAACCTGGACGACTACCTGCTGGAGACCTACCTCCAGCCGGCCGCGACCAAGTACCTCGACTCCCTTTCGGAGTCGGCGCGTTCGACGTACCTCGCGGCGAACACCTTCATCACGTGGGCCGGCGGGAAGGCGACGTTCACCTGGGCGGACTTCCTGACGCATGTGGGGGCGCGGAAGAAGGACACACCGGCGTTCGACGCGTTCGATCTGTCCGCCGGGGAGAACAACCTGTTCGGCACGGGGACGACTCAGGCCCGCCACTTCACCCTGTACAGCCTGCGGCACGAGGGCAGCGGCAGTGCACGGCCGGCGAGCGACCTGCCCGAGAAGCTGACGCTGATGAACCCGATGCCGTTCATCGCGAAGCGGAATCCTTCGCGGGCGAAGCACTGGTGGATCCGGGTCGGCACGAAGGACAGCGACACGTCGCTGTCGGTGGTGGGCAACCTGGCAGCGAGCCTTGAGCAGTTGGGCGACGACGTGAACGCGCTGATGTACTGGGACTCGGGGCACGGGGCGAACGACGACGCGGCGGACTTCATCACGTGGATCGCCAAGGTGACGGGCTACAAGGCCAAGGCCAAGTAGCCCCCCAGACGCGGTGCCGGTTCTTCCCGTCCCGGTGTCCGCGGTCGTGGCGCCAAGCTCCTTCTCTGTCAGGCTTGGCGCCACGACCATGACCGCTTCGGATTCTTCTGCCGGAACCTCGCACGAGTGACGATCCGGCGCGCCGCCCACCGCGTTCGCGAAGCAGGCGGTACGACACGGGGATGAGCCGACAGCGCCTGGAAGATCCCTGGTTGCCGCCCGCCCCCGACACTCCGCTCGCGGCGGCCGGACGACTCTGGCAGATCCGGACGGCCGCCCCGGAGGACGGCCGCCCCGTCCAGGAACTGCACACCCGCTGCTCGCCGCGCTCGCTCCACCAGCGGTATCTGTCCCCGTTCCGCCGGCTCCCCAAGAGCGTGCTGGAGCAGCTCCTCGATCCCCGCCGCAGCCACACTCTGCTCACCCGGTCCGACTCGGGGCACACCGTCGCCATGGCGACACTGGCCCGTGGTCCGGCGGACCAGGGTGGTCAGGAGGTGCACCTGGCGGTGCTGGTCGAGGACGCCTGGCAGCGACAGGGGCTGGGAACAGCGCTGACCGATCGCCTGTTGCGCCGGGCACAGCACGCCGACGTGCCCTGTGTGCACGCGGACGTCCTGTCGGACAACGCCGCGATGCTCCGTATTCTCCGTCGCACCGGTGGCGTGGTGCGCACCACGGAATGGGGCGTCGCGTCGCTCACCGTGCCCACGGCCGCCCGAGGGCTCGCGCAGGTGCAGTGATGCGTCCGAGCGGAGGTTCATCCTTCCCGGTGGATGTGCAACTCCAGGGCGTGAAACGGGGCATGGGCATCGGCGCGCTCTGATAGACAAGATCGCCAAAGGCTTCTCGTGCCCGATCTCGGGAGCCGGCCCGGCGGGTGCCTACGATGCCGCCCGCACGGCCCAGTCATGTTCCCCCGCGGACAAACCCCTTTTGGATCAGGACACTCATGGACACGTTCACGACCCGGCGACGCATCCGGATGAGCGATGCGGACATCTACGGCAACGTGCACAACCTGTCGATCATCCAGTACGCGGAGGACGCCGCGATCGAATGGGTGTGGGCCCTTCGGGACGAACTCGGCATCCAGACCTACTGGGGAACCGCCAACGTCCAGGCCAGCTTCACCGCACCGCTGCCCTGGACACTCGACGAGGTCGAGATGTCCTTGCAGACCGAGAAGGTCGGACGGGCCAGTCTGTCGCTCGTCACCCGCATCCGTTCGGATCGCGGGGAGCATGCCACCGTCCGCTCGCGCTACGTCCGCTTCGACTCCACCGGCAGCCGCAGCGTCAGCTCGCCGGAGGAACGCCGCTGGTACTCCCGCTACCTCACGCCCGACGCCCCGTCGACGGACCGGGTCCTGGCCGGGGTTCAGGGCTGAGCGCTCCGCTGGATGCGCCGGGACGGGTTGTCCTTCGGCTGCGGCGCCGTCGTGGCTGGTCGCGCCCACGCGGCGGTAGCCGCAAATTCAACACAGCCCCGCGCCCCTCGGCGGCGTCGCCGAACCGCGGTCGACTTCACCGGGTCCGCTCAGGGCCTGTCCAGGCCGGTGCCCTAGGTGCACCACCACAGGAACTGCTCGCACGTCTCCGAAGGGGACGGTTCCGGGGTCGGGTCCGCCGTGGTCGGGTCCGATGTCGGGGTCGTCGAGTCCGTCGGGGTCGAGGAGTCGTCCCTTGTCGGGGTCGGGGCCGAGCCGACCGGGGCCGACTGGGCGTCCTTGCTTCTGCTCGGGGAGGCCGTCGGGGACGGGGAGCCCGAGCTTTCCGATGCCGAGGGGGATGGCGACCCCGACGGGGACGCCGAGTCGGATGCGTCGTCGTCCGCCGACGACGACTCGTCGGACAGGGGCTCCGCCGTGTCGCCGTCCTCCGTCGTCGCCGAGCCGTCCGCCGACTCGCTGCCCGCCGCCGCGGGCTTCGGGTTGGATCCGGGTGCGTCTATGCCCAGTTCCGCGAGGCTCAGTCCGCCCGCCGCGAGGACGAACCCCGCGGCGACGAGCAGCGTCCGCTTCCGGCGCCGTCGGTGCGCCGCGGCCTTGCGGTCGCGTCGGCTGCCGGCCGGCTGGTCGGCGGCCTCGTCCTCGTCGTCGTACTCGTCGGGGTCCGCCGCCTCGGCCTCTGCTACAGCACGGCCGCGTCCGCGGCCCGCCCTCCGGGTCTCCGCCCGCCCAGGACGCCGTACCTCATCGGCACCGCCCTCTTCCGGGCGTGCGTCGGTCTCCTCCACGTGCGTGTGGAGGGGCGCTGTCGATGAGCCGCACCCCGGGCAGGCGAGTGCGCCGTTGAGGTGCCGTTGGCACTGGTGGCAGAAGTCCATGACGCGGGAAGAATAAGTTCCCCGTAGGGCGCGTTCCTAGGGGTGACTGTGAAGTTTCCGTGGGGAAGCGGCGTTTCAGGTTTGATCGGCTCGGGTCAAGCCCGACCATTCCACGCCATCTTCTGACAGGTCGACGGGCTCGGGGCCGGACCGGCCCCGAGCCCGCACAGGGTGTCCCCCGGCTCAGGGTTTCCCACGTGCCGTCATGGCTCGCTGGATCAGGATGAACGCGCAGAGCAGTACGCCCGTCGCGATCTTCGTCCACCAGGAGCTGAGCGTCCCCTCGAACTGGATGATGCTCTTGATCAGGCCCAGGACCAGGACGCCGAACAGGGTGCCGATGACATAGCCCGAGCCGCCCGTCAGCAGTGTGCCGCCGATGACGACCGCCGCGATGGCGTCCAGTTCCATGCCCGTCGCGTGCAGGGGGTCGCCGGACTGGATGTAGAGCGTGAAGAGCAGGCCCGCCAGCGCCGAGCAGAAGCCGCTCACCGTGTAGACCGCGATCTTCGTGCCGCCCTGCGGAAGGCCCATCAGCATCGCCGACTGCTCGTTGCCGCCGATGGCGTACACGCGCCGGCCGAAGCGGGTGTAGTGGAGGATGTAGAAGGCCGCCGCAAGGACGACCAACGCGACTATCGCGCCGATCGACAGGAAGCCCACGCCCAGTTGGGCCTGCGCCTGCGCCATGCTGCTCACCGACGAGTCGTCGATGGCGATCGACTCCTTGCTGATGACCAGGCACAGGCCCCGGAAGAGGAAGAGTCCGGCGAGGGTCACGATGAAGGGCTGGATCTCGAAGTTGTGGATCACATAGCCCATCAGGAAGCCGCCGAAGGCTCCTACGCCCAGTGCGATGGGGATGACGACGAGGATCGGCAGGCCCTGCTTCTCCACCAGCCAGGCCGTGAGCATCGTCGTGAAGCCGATCACCGAGCCGACCGAGAGGTCGATGCCGCCGGAGAGGATCACGAAGGTCGCGCCGACCGCGGCCACCAGCAGGTAGCCGTTGTCGATGAACAGGTTGAGGAACACCTGCGGTTCGCCGAAGCCGTAGTTCTGGTAGCGGCTCAGGCCCACGATGTACATCACGAGGAAGAGCGTGGCCGTCACTACGACGGGCAGGCGCCGGTCGCCCAGCAGGCGCGCGGCCTTGGACGTCCCGGGACGGCTGTCCTGGATCTTGGGGGTCTGGGTGGTCGTGCTCATCACGACACCTCCATCTTGGGGGCTGCCGTGGTCGTCGTCGGGGCGGCGTCCGCCGGGGCGGCTGCGTCCGAGGTGCCGCTGCCGCCCTTCGCGCCCTTCCCGGAGCCGAACTTCCCGGGGCCGAACCTGTTGCCGAAGACCTTCGCGCGGAACTTCGGCGACTGGAGCAGGCAGACGACGATGACGACGGCGGCCTTGAAGACCAGGTTGGTCTGGGTCGGTACGCCGATGGTGTAGATCGTGGTCGTGAGGGTCTGGATGACCAGGGCTCCCACCACCGTGCCGCCGATCGAGAACCGGCCGCCCAGGAGCGACGTGCCGCCGATGACGACCGCCAGGATCGCGTCCAGCTCGATCCACAGGCCGGCGTTGTTGCCGTCCGCCGCCGAGGTGTTGGAGCTGATCATCAGGCCCGCGATACCGGCGCACAGCGCGCAGAACACGTAGCACATGATCTTGATACGACGGGACCTGATGCCGACCAGGCGGCTGGCCTCGGCGTTGCCGCCGACCGACTCGACCAGCAGGCCTAGGGCCGTCTTGCGGGTCAGGGCCACCGTGACGGCTACGACCGCCGCGACCACGAAGATGGAGAAGGGCAGGGTCAGCCAGTAGCCGCCGCCGATCAGCTTGTACGGCTCGCTGTTGATGGTGATGATCTGGCCGTCGGTGATCAGCTGGGCCACGCCTCGGCCCGCGACCATGATGATGAGGGTCGCGATGATGGGCTGGATGCCCATCCTGGCGACCAGGAAGCCGTTCCATAGGCCGCAGACCACTGCCGCCACCAGGCCGATACCCATCGCCAGGAAGACTCCTGACAGGGCATCCTGGTCGGACTGGTCGCTGATGTACGAGCAGGTCAGGGCGCCGGTGATGGCGACGACCGCGCCTACGGAGAGGTCGATGCCTCCCGTCGCGATGACCAGGGTCATGCCGACCGCCACCAGGATGAGCGGTGAGCCGAACAGCACGATCGAGACGAGGCTGCCGTAGAGGTGGCCGTCCGTCATCTTGATCGAGAAGAAGTCGGGGGTGAAGGGAACGTTGATCAGCAGCAGGACGACCAGCACGGCCACCGGCCAGAACAGGTGATGCTGGGTCAGCGTCCGCCAACGGGGAGTGGTGGTCACTGGTGCTCTCCGCTCGCGATGGTCTCCAGGATCCGGGTGGGGGTGATCTCGGGCCCGTTGGCGATGCGGGCGACCAGCTTGCGGTCGCGCAGCACGCCGATGGTGTGGCTGAGCCGGAGCACCTCCTCCAACTCGGCCGCGATGTACAGCACGGACATGCCTTCCTCGGAGAGCGAGACCACGAGCTTCTGGATCTCCGCCTTCGCGCCGACGTCGATACCGCGCGTCGGCTCGTCCAGGATCAGCAGCTTCGGCTGGGTGATCAACCAGCGGGCGAGCAGCACCTTTTGCTGGTTGCCGCCGCTCAACTGGCCTACCCGGGCCTCCGGGTTGGCGGGGCGGATGTCCAGCGCCTTGATGTACTTGGCGACCAGTTCGTCGCGTTGGGCGGCCGGGATGGGCCGGGTCCAGCCGCGGGCCGCCTGGAGGGCGAGGATGATGTTCTCCCGGACCGTCAGGTCGGGGACCAGACCCTCCGTCTTGCGGTTCTCCGAGCAGAAGGCGACGCCCGCGCCGATCGCGTCGTTCGGGGCGCTCATCGAGACCTGCTTGCCGTCGATGCTGACCTTGCCGCTGTCGGGCTGGTCGGCGCCGAAGAGCAGCCGGGCGAGTTCGGTGCGGCCGGAGCCCAGCAGGCCTGCCAGGCCCAGGACTTCGCCCTTCTTGATCTCCAGGTCGAAGGGGGCGATGCCGCCCGTCCGGCCGAGGCCGTCCGCCTCGACCAGGGTCTCGCCGACGTCGGCGTGCAGCTGGTGCTCGTGGAGCCCCTCCAGCTGGTCCATCGCCTTGCCGATCATCAGCTGGATCAGTCCGACCTGGTCGAGTTCGCTGACCATGTGCTCGCCCACGAGGGTGCCGTTGCGCAGGACCGTCATACGGTCGCAGATCTCGTAGATCTGGTCGAGGAAGTGCGAGACGAACAGGATCGCGACCCCCTCGTCCCTCAACTGCCGCATCAGGCGGAAGAGTTCGAGGACCTCGTCGCGGTCGAGGCTGGACGTCGGCTCGTCGAGGACCAGCACCTTGGTGCCGGCTCCGGCGCCGTCGCTGTCCCCGGTGCCCACCGACCGTACGATCGCGACCAGTTGCTGCACGGCCAGGGGGTACGAGGACAGGGGCGCGGTGACGTCGATGTCGAGGCCGAGCCGGTCGACCAGCTCCGCGGCCTCCTTGCGCATACGGCTCCACTGGATGCGGCCGTAGCGGGTGGGTTCACGTCCGATGAAGATGTTCTCCGCCACCGAGAGGTTGGGGCAGAGGTTCACCTCCTGGTAGACGGTGCTGATGCCGGCCTGCTGCGCCTGCAACGGGCTGTCGAAGCGGACGGGTTGCCCGTCGAGGGTGATCCTGCCGCCGTCCAGCGGGTAGACGCCGGTCAGCACCTTGATGAGGGTGGACTTGCCGGCTCCGTTCTCGCCCATCAGGGCGTGGATCTCGCCGGGGAAGAGCCGGAAGTCGACACCCGACAGAGCCCGTACCCCCGGAAACTCCTTGACTATGCCCGTCATCTCCAGGACGGGCCGCGGCTCTGCCATGGCAGCGCTCCTCTTGAATCTTGAATCGCGTAAATCGTGAATCGCGTCGAATCGTGAATCGCGTTCAGGCCCGCAGGGAGCCCCCGGCTCGTGGTGGGGGGCTCCCTGCCGATGCGTGCGGTGGGTCAGTACTTGCGGGTGGGGAGCGCGGCCGCTGCCTGGTCCTGCATGAAGTCGCCCTCCTTGGTCTTGATCCAGCGCTCGACCGTCTCGCCGTTCTTGACCTTCTGGACGACCTCCATCAGCTGGGGGCCGAGCAGCGGGTTGCACTCGACGATGGCGTTGATCTTGCCCTCGGACATCGCGATGAAGCCGTCCTTCACGCCGTCGACCGTGACGATCAGGATGTCCTTGCCGGGCTTCTTGCCGGCCGCCTCGATGGCCTGGATGGCGCCGATGCCCATGTCGTCGTTGTGCGCGAACAGCACGTCGATGTCCGGGTTGGACTGAAGGAAGGCGGCCATGACCTGCTTGCCGCCGGCCCGGGTGAAGTCGCCGGTCTGGCTGACGACGATCTTCCAGTCGTCGGCGTGGTCGGCGTCCATGACCTCCTTGAAGCCCTTGGCGCGCTCGATCGCGGGGGCGGCACCGGTGGTGCCCTCCAGCTGGGCGATCTTCACGGCGCCCGTCTTGCCGGCCTTCGCCAGGACCTTCTCCAGGATCTTGGCGGCGCGGCGGCCCTCGTCCGTGAAGTCGGAGCCGACCAGGGTGACGTACAGGGACTCGTCGGAGGTCTCGACGGAGCGGTCGGTGAGGACCACCGGGATCTTCTTGGCCTTGGCCTCCTTGAGCACCGCGTCCCAGCCGGTGACGACCACCGGGGAGAAGGCGATGACGTCGACGCCCTGGGTGATGTAGCTGCGGATCGCGGAGATCTGGTTCTCCTGCTTCTGCTGCGCGTCGGAGAACTTGAGGGTGTAGCCCGCCGTCTTGGCCGCCTCCTTCACCGAGTCGGTGTTGGCGCTGCGCCAGCCGCTCTCGGAGCCGACCTGGGAGAAGCCGAGGACGAGTGCCTTGCTGCCACCGGAGGTGGAGCCAGAGGAACTGTCGTCCTCCTTGGCGCAGGCCGCCAGGCCCGTCGCCGCCGCCACGCCGACCGCCGCAGTGAGGAAGTTCCGTCTGTTGAGCATGTTCTTCTCCTTTGAAGAGCCGACGCACACACTGCGTCCAGCCTGTCGATCATTGTTCGAGATATCGACCGCGTTGCTGTCGTGGGGACGATCGGGTCGGTGCTAGGGGTTGTACGGGAACGTACTGGCGCGAACGAGGAGTTGGGGTTCGATGGCGACCTGGGACGTCCCTGAGGGCGTCCGGCCCTCGATGAGGTCCAGCAGCAGGGCGATGGAGCGCGAGCCCACCGCCGAGAAGTCCTGCCGGACGGTGGTGAGGGGCGGGGCGAAGAACTCCGATTCCGGGATGTCGTCGAAGCCGACCACCGCCACGTCCTGGGGTGTGCGCACGCCCGCCTCGCGCAGGGCCCGCAGCACCCCCAGGGCCATCTGGTCGTTGGCCACGAAGACCGCGGTCAGCCCGCGGCCCACCCAGCCCGCCAGTTCCTGGCCTGCCCGGTAGCCCGACAGCGGGCTCCAGTCCCCGCGCAGCGGCGAGGGCGGTTCCACCCCTGCCGCTTCGAGGGTCGTCCGCCAGCCGTCGGCCCGGTCCGCGGCCTCCTGCCAGTCCTCGGGACCGGCGAGATGCCAGACCGTGCGGTGGCCCATGGCGAGCAGATGGCCGGTGGCCAGCCGGGCGCCGAGTCGCTGGTCGACGTTGACGCTGGGGATCTCCACGCCGGACCCGGTTCCGACGGCCACCACCGGGAAGGGGTGGCGGAGTTCGGTGAGGGCCTCGACCGCCGAGCGCTGGGGGGCGAGGGCGATCACCCCCTCCACCCCGCCTTCGCTGAGCCGGTCCAGGGCCTCGGACAGTGTCTCGACCGTCAGTTCGCGCAGGCTGACCGTCGAGACGAGATATCCCTCGGCACGCGCGGCGTCCTCCAGCGCGAAGAGCGTGCTGGCCGGTCCGTAGAGCGTGGTGTTGGAGGCGACCACACCCAGGGTCAGGGTGCGCCGGGTCGCCAGGGCCCGGGCGGAGGAGTTGCGGCGGTAGCCCATCTCCTCGATGGCGTGCAGCACCTTGGCCCGGGTCTCGATCCGTACGTTGGGGTGATCCCCGAGGACGCGGGACACGGTCTGGTGGGACACGCCGGCCTGGCGTGCCACGTCGGCCATGGTGGGCGGCCGGAGCTGCGCGTTGCTCTGCGGGTTGCCCACGGCACCTCCCTGGCGATCGTCTGCGGATAAGTCCTGTGGTGCGGGCGGTCGTTTCCGCGCCGCCGACTTCACGCCGGGGCTCCGGATTGCCCCAAGGCACCGGGCGGGAAGGCCATTTGGGGCACTGCCGACATGACTCTCGGACCTCCTTGGATGCCGTCGGGCGACAACTGGTGAACGCGGAGGTCATTGTGAGCGCTAACAATTCATGCCGGTCAAGAGGGCTGCATCAGGAAGGCGTCACGGTTGGATAACGCAGCATGCGGCGGGCAGGAGGGGTGCGGCGCGGCGATGTGGGCGCCGGTGACGGCCGTCCACGACACGGCGAAGTGATGTGCGTTCGACCCATTGACACCCCGGCCAATGCGTCCTTACTGTCGCGACAGCATTTCGAACAAGTGACGATATCTCGAACAGACCAAAGGACTTAGGGAGTACCGTGCGCATCACGGGAATCAGCACGCACGTGGTCGGGACGCCGTGGCGGAACCTGACCTACGTCCAGGTGCACACCGACGAGGGACTCACCGGCGTCGGCGAGACCCGCATGCTGGGCCACACCGACGCGCTGCTCGGCTATCTGCACGAGGCGAAGACCAACCACATTCTCGGCTCCGACCCGTTCGCTGTCGAGGATCTGGTCAAGCGCATGAAGTACGGCGACTACGGCCGGGCCGGCGAGATCGTGATGTCCGGCATCGCCGTGATCGAGATGGCCTGCTGGGACATCAAGGGCAAGGCCCTGGGCGTACCGGTGTGGCAGCTCCTCGGCGGCAAGGTCACCGACAAGGTCAAGGCGTACGCCAACGGCTGGTACACCACGGAGCGCACGCCCGAGGCGTACCACAAGGCGGCGCAGGGCGTCATGGAGCGCGGGTACAAGGCGCTCAAGATCGACCCCTTCGGGACCGGCCACTTCGAGCTGGACCACGAGCAGAGCATGTACGCCGTCTCCCTGATCGAGGCCGTGCGCGACGCGATCGGGCCGGACTCCGAGCTGATGCTGGAGATGCACGGCCGCTTCTCCCCCGCCACCGCCGTCCGTCTCGCCAAGGACCTGGCGCCCTTCAAGCCCGCGTGGCTGGAGGAGCCGTGCCCGCCGGAGAACCTGAAGGCGCTGGAGAAGGTCGCCGCGAAGGTCGACATCCCGGTGGCCACGGGTGAGCGGATCCACGACCGGATCGAGTTCCGGGAGCTGTTCGAGAGCCAGGCCGTGGACATCATCCAGCCGGACGTCGGTCATATCGGCGGCATCTGGGAGACCCGCAAGCTGGCCGCGACCGCCGAGACGCACTACGTGCTGGTCGCGCCGCACAACGTGGGCGGGCCGGTGCTGACGGCCGCCTCGCTCCAGGTCGGGTTCACCTCCCCGAACTTCAAGATCCTCGAACACTTCAACGACTTCGCGGACGCGGAGATCAAGAAGGTCGTCTCGGGTGCCCCGGAGGTCGTCGACGGCTACTTCCACCTCTCCGACAAGCCCGGCCTCGGGGTCGAGCTGGACGTGGACGCGGCGGCGGAGTTCCCGCAGCAGCAGGCCCGCTTCGACCTGTGGGCCGAGGGCTGGGAGCAGCGCAAGCCCAAGGGGACCGAGTGAGCAGCGCCGTGGTGATCGAGGCTCCGGGCGAGCACCGTCTGGTGCCGCACGAGCCTCGGCAGCCGGAGGCCGGCGAGGCCCTCGTACGGGTCCACGCGGCCGGGATCTGCGGCAGCGACCGCGAGGTCTACCAGGGCAACAGGCCCGAGGGGTACGTCCGTTACCCGCTGATCCCCGGCCACGAGTGGTCCGGGACGGTGGCGGCGGTCGGAGCCGGGGTTCCGGCAACTCTCGTGGGCCGCAAGGTGGTTGGCGAAGGCTTCCGCAACTGCCAGGTGTGCGACCGCTGTCACGCGGGCGAGACAACGTTGTGCAGCGCCGGGTACGAGGAGACCGGGTTCACCGAGCCCGGTGCGATGGCGACCACGCTGACGCTGCCCGCGCGGCTGCTGCACGTGCTGCCGGAGGACGCGGATCTGACGGCGGCGGCGCTCCTCGAGCCGGCCGCGTGCATCGCGGCCGCCGCGCTCAAGGCGAACGCCGTTCCGGGTGAGCGGGTCGCCGTGGTGGGCACCGGGACGCTCGGGATGTTCGCCGTGCAGTTCCTGAAGGCGGGTTCGCCGTCCGAGCTGCTGGTCGTGGGGACACGTCCGGACCGGGCCGAGCTGTCGAAGCGGTTCGGGGCCACGGACTTCCGTACGAAGGACCAGGAACTCCCCGACGACTTCGACGTCGTCATCGAGACCGCCGGGTCCGCGGACGCGGCGCGTACCGCCGCCGCCCTGCTGCGGCGCGGTGGCCGGCTGGTGCTCACGGGCATTCCGGCGCCGGGTGCGGACGGGCTCGACCCGACGGATCTCGTCGTACGGCAGCTGGAGGTGCACACCGTGTTCGGTGCCGCGCCGGACGCGTGGGCGCACACGGTGCGGGTCTTCGGGGCCGGGCTCCTCGATCCGCTGCCGCTGGTCACGCACGAGCTGCCGCTGGAGGAGTTCCCGCAGGCCATCGAGTTGGTGGGGTCCGGTGACCCGACCGTGGGCAAGGTCCTTCTGCGGCCATGACACACCCCTGAGCCGTACGCCGGTACGGGGTACCTGACGACCCCGTACCGGCGTACATCCAAAGCCTTGTGCACCCAGAGCCGCGAACCTCGTCCGAAATACCGAACCTGCCGAACCTGAAGGACAGATTGTGACCGACACCACCGCCTCCGCAGCCCGCCGCCCCGGAGAGCAGGCGCTCGCCGCGCTCGGCCTGGACGTGCCCGCACTCCACCCCTCCGACGCCTCCCCGCACGCCTTTCCCGGCGGCGGTCGCTGGCGCACCGAGGTGCCCTCCGTGGAGGGGCCCGAGGCGCTCGGCGTCGTCCTCAAGGAATCCTCGCGGCTCGATGTGCCGATCCACCGGGTCAGCCAGGGCAGCGGTGTCTGGATGCTCACCGACGCCGAGATCACCGAGATGGTGGAGGCGACCGCCGAGCGTGACATCGAGCTGTGCCTGTTCACCGGTCCGCGCGGCACCTGGGACATCGGCGGCTCCACCCGTACCGACTCCAAGGGCGGCGGGCTGCGCGCCCGGGGCCATGACGCGGTCGCCGGGTGCGTCGAAGACGCCATCAGGGCAACGGAGTTGGGCGTCAAGTGCCTGCTCGTCGCCGACGAGGGCGTGCTGTGGACCCTGCACCGGGCGCGAGTTGGCGGAATCATCCCGGCCGACACGACGCTCAAGGTGTCGGCGCTGATCGGTCCGGTGAACCCGACCGCGTACGCCGTGTACGAGAACCTCGGCGGCGACTCGATCAACGTGCCCAGCGATCTGACGCTCGATCATCTCACCGAGATCCGGCGGGTGTCGGCCGCTCCGATGGACATGTACATCGAGGCGCCGGACGACCTCGGCGGCTATGTGCGGATGTACGAGGTCGCCGAGCTGATCAGACGCGGCGCACCGCTCTACCTCAAGTTCGGACTGTCGAAGGCGCCGGGGATCTACCCCTACGGGAACCACATGCGCGACCTGACGCTGTCCACGGCCAAGGAACGGGTGCGGCGCGGCCGGCTCGCTCTGGACCTGCTCGCGCGGCACGGGGCGGACGGCGACATGGCGCCGCTCGGCTCGCGGCTGCCGGGCGCCCTCAAGCGGTTCGAAACGCCTGCATAACGTTCCGGACAACGCCCCTTCACAAAACACGACGCAGTCGAACAGACTCCACCACGACTCGTCTCCACGACTCCGCTCGGTCTCTCCCTCGCTCAGCCCACAGGGCGCCCGTACCGCCAGACCGCTCCAGGCCTCAAGACATCAAGGATGATGATCATGCGTACTCGCAGAGCCGCACTTTCCGCCATAGCCTCCTCCGCCGCTCTCGCCCTCTCCCTCACCGCCTGTGGTCAGAGCAGTGATGGTGGCAGCGAGGCGGGCTCCGGCGACGCCAAGGACGCGACCATCGGCATCTCCATGCCGACCAAGTCCTCCGAGCGCTGGATCGCCGACGGCGCCAACGTCGTCAAGAACCTCGAGGCCAAGGGCTTCAAGACCAAGCTGGTCTTCGGCGAGGACGAGCCGGACCAGCAGGTCTCGCAGATCGAGAACATGATCACGCAGGGTGTGGACGCGCTGATCGTCGCCGCGATCGACAACAAGTCGCTGAACAACGTGCTCCAGCAGGCCGCCGACGCCAAGATCCCGGTCATCTCCTACGACCGTCTGATCCTCGGCACGAAGAACGTCGACTACTACGCGTCCTTCGACAACGAGAAGGTCGGCGAGCTCCAGGGCAACTACATCCTGGAGAAGCTCGGCCTGGCGGACGGCTCCAAGAAGGGCCCGTTCAACATCGAGCTGTTCGCGGGCTCCAACGACGACAACAACACGCGGTACTTCTTCGGCGGCGCGATGAAGGTCCTTCAGCCGTACATCGACAAGAAGCAGCTTGTCGTCAAGTCCGGCCAGACCGAGCTGACGCAGGTCACCACCCTGCGCTGGGACGGTGCCACCGCGCAGCGGCGCATGGACGACATCCTCACCGCCTCCTACAAGAGCGGCAAGGTCGACGCGGTGCTCTCGCCGTACGACGGCATCTCCATCGGCATCATCTCGGCGCTGAAGTCGGACGGCTACGGCAGCGCGAGCAAGCCGCTGCCGGTCGTCACCGGCCAGGACGCCGAGGTCGCCTCGGTGAAGTCGATCATCGCGGACGAGCAGTCGATGACCGTCTACAAGGACACCCGCGAACTCGCCAAGGTGGCCGCGAACATGGTGGACGCGGCGCTCAACGGCAAGACGCCGGAGACCAACGACACCAAGACGTACGACAACGGCTCGAAGGTCGTTCCCGCGTACCTGCTCACCCCGGTGAGCGTGGACAAGTCGAACTACCAGAAGGTCGTCGTCGACTCGGGCTACATCAAGGCGAGCGACCTCAACTAACCGCCGCATTCTAGGGATTGGAAGGCACGACCATGGCGGGACCCGTCCTGGAAATGCGCTCGATCATCAAGACCTTTCCTGGCGTCAAGGCGCTGTCGGACGTCACGTTGACCGTCCGTCAGGGCGAGGTCCATGCCATCTGCGGGGAGAACGGCGCCGGCAAGTCGACCTTGATGAAGGTCCTCTCCGGCGTCCACCCGCACGGGAGTTACGAGGGGGACATCCTCTTCGAGGGAGAGATCTCCACCTTCAAGGACATCAGGGCCAGCGAGCAGCACGGCATCGTGATCATCCACCAGGAACTGGCCCTGGTGCCGTATCTCTCCATCGCGGAGAACATCTTCCTCGGCAACGAGCACGCCACGCGCGGTTTCATCAACTGGAACGAGACCCTGCGGCACGCGTCCCAACTGCTGCGCCGGGTCGGCCTCGACGACCACCCGGAGACCCGCGTCACCGACATCGGCGTGGGCAAGCAGCAGCTCGTGGAGATCGCGAAGGCGCTGTCGAAGAAGGTGAAACTGCTCATCCTCGACGAGCCGACCGCGGCGCTCAACGACGAGGACAGCGGCAAACTCCTCGATCTCATCCTGGAGTTGAAGAACCAGGGCATCACCTCGATCATCATCTCCCACAAGCTCAACGAGATCCGCAAGGTCGCCGACTCGGTGACGATCCTGCGCGACGGGCGGTCCATCGAGACCCTCGACGTGAAGGCGGAGGAGACCACCGAGGACCGGATCATCAGCGGAATGGTCGGCCGCGACCTCGACCACCGGTTCCCCGAGCGCACCCCGTACGAGGGGGAGGTGGGCGCGGCCCCGGCCCTTGAGGTCCGCAACTGGACCGTGCACCACCCGATCGACCAGCAGCGCAAGGTGGTCGACGATGTGTCGATCAACGTCAAGCGCGGTGAGATCGTCGGCATCGCGGGCCTGATGGGCGCGGGCCGCACCGAACTCGCGATGAGTGTCTTCGGGCGCACCTACGGCCGGTACACGGGCGGCTCGGTCCTGCGGGACGGCAAGGAGATCCGTACGAAGACCGTGTCCGAGGCGGTCGGCCACGGGATCGCGTACGTCACCGAGGACCGCAAGCACTACGGCCTCAACCTCATCGACACCATCAACCGCAACATCTCGCTCAGTGCCCTGGGCAAGGTCTCCAAGCGCGGTGTCGTCGACGAGCACGAGGAGCGGCAGGTCTCCGAGGGCTTCCGCAAGTCCATGAACATCAAGGCGCCGACCGTCTTCGAGCCGGTGGGCAAGCTGTCGGGCGGCAACCAGCAGAAGGTCGTCCTCAGCAAGTGGATCTTCGCGGGGCCCGAGGTGCTGATCCTGGACGAGCCGACGCGCGGGATCGACGTGGGCGCCAAGTTCGAGATCTACACGGTGATCGACAAGCTGGCCGCCGAGGGCAAGGCGGTCGTCTTCATCTCCTCCGAGCTGCCCGAACTGCTCGGTATGTGCGACCGCATCTACACCATGGCCGCCGGGCGGCTCACGGGTGAGGTCCCGCGGGCCGAGGCCACGCAGGAAGTGCTGATGCGCCAGATGACGAAGGACAAAGAGGTATCCCGATGAGCACGGATGTGACCGCCAAGACCCCGGCCCCGGCGCCGCCCGGGAAGTCCGGCGGCTCGGCCACCGGCGGTGGCCTGCTCCAGCTGGTGCTGGACGGCCTGCGCCGCAACATGCGCCAGTACGGCATGCTGATAGCCCTCGGCCTGATCGTCGCCCTCTTCGCGGTCTGGACCGACGGCGACCTGCTGCTGCCGCGCAACGTCTCCAACCTGGTCCTCCAGAACAGCTACATCCTGATCCTCGCGATCGGCATGATGCTGGTGATCATCGCGGGCCACATCGACCTGTCGGTCGGCTCACTGACGGCGTTCGTGGGCGCGTTCGCGGCCGTACTGACGGTGCAGCACGATGTGCCGTGGCCGGTCGCCGTGGTGCTGTGCCTGCTGATGGGCGCGGTGGCGGGCGCGGTACAGGGCTTCTTCATCGCGTACGGCGGCATACCGTCGTTCATCGTCACCCTCGCCGGCATGCTGATCTTCCGCGGGCTGACGGAGATCCTGCTGGAGGGCCAGACCCTCGGTCCGTTCCCGGACGGTCTTCAGAAGATGGGCAACGGCTTCCTGCCCGAGACCGGTCCGGAGACCAACTACCACAACCTCACGCTGCTGCTGGGCCTCGCCCTGATCGTCTTCGCGGTGCTCCAGGAGGTCCGTGACCGCAAGCGCCAGCAGGAGTTCGCGCTGGAGGTGCTGCCCGGGAACATCTTCCTGCTCAAGCTCGTCTCCATCGTCGCCGCGATCCTCGTCGTCACGATGCTGCTCGCCAGCTACAAGGGCGCGCCGATCATCCTGCTGATCCTCGGTGTCCTGGTGGTCGGCTACGGCTACGTCATGCGCAACGCCGTCTTCGGCCGTCACATCTACGCGATCGGCGGCAACCTTCCGGCGGCGAAGCTGTCCGGCGTCCGGGACAAGAAGGTCACCTTCCTGGTCTTCCTGAACATGGGCGCGCTCGCGGCCCTGGCCGGTATGGCCATCGCCGCCCGCCTCAACGCGGCCTCGCCGAAGGCGGGCCTCAACTACGAACTCGAGGCGATCGCCTCGGCGTTCATCGGCGGCGCGTCCATGAGCGGCGGTGTCGGCACCATCCTCGGCGCGATCATCGGCGGTCTCGTCCTCGGCGTGCTGAACAACGGCATGAACCTCCTCAGCGTCGGCTCCGACTGGCAGCAGGTCATCAAGGGCCTGGCCCTGCTGGCCGCGGTCGGGTTCGACGTGTGGAACAAGCGCAAGGTCGGTTCGTAGACAGGTAGTTCGCCGGGGCCTCGCGGGCAGTCCGTCCGCGAGGCCCCTCCGCATGTGGGGAGGCAGGAACACCATGAAGGAACTCTTCGGCAAGCTCGCCGACGGGACGGAGATCCACCGCTGGTCGCTGGAGAACGGCGGCACCCGGCTGAAGGTCCTGTCGTACGGCGGGATCGTGCAGTCCCTGGAGATCCCGGACCGGGAGGGCCGGTACGCCAATGTCTCCCTGGGCTTCGACACCATCGAGGACTATGTCGCCGCCAGCCCCTACTTCGGCGCGCTGATCGGCCGGTACGGCAACCGGATCGGCGCGGGCCGGTTCACCCTGGACGGCACCTCGTACCAACTGTCCGTCAACGACGGCGAGAACAGCCTGCACGGCGGAGCCGAGGGCTTCGACAAGCGGGTGTGGGACATCGAGCCCTTCGAGCAGGGCACGGACGTCGGACTGCGGCTCCAACTCACCAGCGCCGACGGCGAGATGGGCTTCCCCGGCACGCTCACGACGAAGGTCACCTACACCCTCACCGAGGACGGCGACTGGCGGATCGACTACGAGGCGAGCACCGACAGGGCGACCGTCGTCAATCTCACCAGCCATGTCTACTGGAACCTGGCCGGCGAGAGCGGCGGCTCGGTCCTCGGGCACGAGCTGGAGATCGCCGGCGCCCGCTACACCCCCGTCGACGCCGGTCTGATCCCCGTCGGTGAACCGGCCGAGGTCGCGGGCACGCCCTTCGACTTCCGTACGCCCAAGACGGTCGGCGCGGATCTGCGCGCCGCCCACCAACAGCTGCTGTACGCCAAGGGGTTCGACCACAACTGGGTGCTCGACAAGGGCGTCACGGCGGAGCCGGAGCACGTCGCCACGCTCAAGGACCCGGCGTCCGGGCGCACGTTGCGGATCGCGACCACCGAGCCGGGGCTCCAGTTCTACTCGGGCAACTTCCTCGACGGCACCCTCGTCGGCAGCGGCGGCACGATCCACCGTCAGGGCGACGCGCTGTGCCTGGAGACACAGCACTACCCGGACTCCCCGAACCGGCCGGATTTTCCCTCCACCGTGCTGCGCCCCGACCGGATTTATCGCACGACGACGATCCACTCATTCGGCGCGTAATCTCCATCAGTCATGGTGACAGCAAACGTTACCAACGGTAAGAGTGATGATCGGTTTCACAGGTACTTCACAAATTCCCATCGAAACCACAGCGGTTGAACAGCGCCCCACAGGCATCCGTATCTAAGAGCGGCCCGCGCTCCCCCGCGCGGGCCACCCAAGAGTCGGAGGGCCCGTCCTCCCCAACGGGTTCGCCACATACGGAGGTTCCATGGCCGACAACGTCACCTCGCTCTTTCGCAGCACGGCGGCCCACAGTCCGTCGATGGCTGCGCTGGCGCGAGAGAGCGACGGGACCGGTCCGGTCGACTTCTGCATTCCCTGCAACCCGTACTTCCCCACCCCCGCCATGATGGACACCATGTCGGCGCGCCTGCGGGACATCATCACGTTCTACCCGAGCGGCGCCGACACGATCACGGCGGAGCTGTGCAACCTCCTCCAACTGCCGCCGCAGGCGGTGGCGATGGGCAACGGCTCGACCGAACTGATCACCTGGATCGACCACTTGCTGGTCCGTGAGTCCCTCGCCGTCCCCGTCCCCACCTTCGGCCGCTGGACCGACCAGCCCATGGAGACCGGCAAGCGGGTCGACATGTTCCCGCTCCAGGAGTCCAGCGGATTCAACCTCGACCTCGCCCAGTACGCCGAGTTCATCCGGGCGCGCGGCACCCGGGTCGCCGTCATCTGCAACCCCAACAACCCCGACGGCGGCTTCCTGCACAAGCACGCGCTCGTGCAGTTCATGGACGCGATGGCCGACCTCGACCTCGTCATCATCGACGAGTCGTTCCTGGAGTTCGCCGACGCGGAGGCCGAACCGAGCGTCGTGCAGGAGGCGATGATCCGCCCCAACGTGATCGTCCTGCGCAGCCTCGGCAAGAACTTCGGTCTGCACGGCATCCGCTTCGGCTACATGGTCGCCAACCCGTCGCTCGCGGGCCGCGTCCGTTCGATGCTGCCGAAGTGGAACCTCAACGCCTTCGCCGAGTACGTGGTGTTCATGCTCAAGGAGCACGGCCAGGAGTACGCGCAGAGCCTCCAGCAGGTGCGCCGCGACCGTCTCGACATGGCGAGCCAGCTCTCGTCCCTGCCCGGCCTGACGGTCTACCCGTCGCAGGGCAACTTCCTCTTCGTGCGCCTTCCCGTCGGCGCCGAGGGCACCGTGGTCCGCGACCGGCTGCTCACCGAGCACCGCATCCTGGTCCGCGAGTGCGGCAACAAGATCGGCTCGTCCAGCCGCTTCCTGCGCCTCGTGGTGCGCCCCCAGGTGGATGTGCGTCGCCTGGTGTCCGGCCTGGAACAGGTGCTCTACGGGAGCAGGAGGGGAGCCGCCGTGCCCGAGCTGGGTACAGGGACCAACTACAGCTCGGGCACGGCGGCGGTGGACCGACTCGTCGGCGCCACCAACGGGGGCGGTATGCCCGGCCTTGCCGCTCAGGCCCTCGGTAGCGGCATGCCGTCCCCCGCACCGGCCATGCCGATGCCCGCCGCCATGCAGCAGATGCCGGCCGCGATGGCCGCGCAGAGCTACGGCGGTGCGCAGAGCTACGGCGGGGGCATGCAGATGCAGACGCCCATGCAGCAGCCTCAGCCGGTCCCCCAGCCGCAGATGCAGATGCAGCAGCCCCAGATGCCGATGGGCCAGCAGCAGCCCACCCCGTCCGGTGTCCCGGCCCGCAACGGCCTCACGGCCGCCCAGGTCCGCGGCACGACAGGACCGGGCCTGGCCCCCGCCCCGGCGACGGGCTGGCCCGCCGCCCAGAGCTGGCCGAACGCGGCGGGCATGGGCCAGGTGAGCTGACCCGACCGATCGGTTCGCCGAAGGGCCGTCACCCATGCCCGGGTGACGGCCCTTCGGTGTCCGCACTGACGATCCGTCAGTGGTCGTTCTCCAGATGGAGCTTGAGCAGATCGACGCCGTAGTCGCCGCCGTTGGGCGTCCGGATGATGGTGTGGATGTGCTGCTGGGTGGGCGTGCCGCCGGGCCCGCCCATGCCGCCGCCGTTGCCGCTGCTGTCCTTGTTTCCGTAGGCGAGGGGCGACTGGGCGTCGTACTCGATGAGGACGACGGGGCTGTGTACGCGGTAGTAGAAGGCGGAGGAGTCCTTGGTCTCGCCGATCCAGTAGAAGTACGTGTCGTCGAGGTGCTCCTCCACCTCGGACATCCGTACCTCCGCGTGCGCGTCGGCCATGTTGCCGACGTAGACGCGCACCAGGTCGAGCAGCTTGGTCCGCGCGGTGTCGCTGAACTCGGCGGCGGCCAGGCCCTGGTAGGCCAGCTTGAGGTTGTCCTGGCCGGCACCGGCCTTCAGGTTGTCGCCGGCCTTGGTCTCGGAGGAGATCACCTTCTTGCGCTGGGCGTCGGTCAGGGCGCGCAGCGCGGCGAGACCGGCGGTGGTCTCCTTCTTGAACGTGGTGATCTTCTCGCCCTTGTAGGTGGCCGAGGTCGGCTCGGAGCCCATGAAGGTCGGGGTCATGACGACCTGGTCACCGAGGACGAAGTAGTTGATGGCGACGTGATGGCCCTCGTACTGGAAACCCCAGGGCTTGGTGGTGGAAGAGGTTTTAGAACTGCTGTCGCTGGAGTGCGTACATGAGTGTTCTGGTGAGTGGGAGTGAGTGGGGGTGGTCTGTGTCGCGGACCTCGGCTGTGGGGTCGATTTTCGGTGGGGAACTGACGTTCTCTCATCGAATGCGTGACCTTCATGGGCGGTGCTCGTTTCCCATGGCGACGGGTTCGTCGGGCGGGGGTGGCGGGGTGGGTGAGCTGAGGAGTGTGGCGGCGCCATTCGTCGCGTCCGGTCCGGGCGGTGTGGCCGTCCGGACCCGCCTCAAGCAGCTGACGCCGGGGGATGAGAAGGTGCTGCGTCTGGTGGGTGCGCATCTGGGGTCGCTGGCTTCGAAGGATCTCAAGGCGCGTTGCCGGGACGGCCTGGAGCATTCCGGTGACGCCTGGGCGGTGCGTAAGCGGGGACTGACGCCGCTGTCATCCTCGCGGTGGGCGGGGAGTATCACCAAAGCCACGCATGACCAGTGGGCGCTGGCCAGGCGTGGCCAGTCGGCGCACATCCGCAGCCTGGAAGTCGGTATCCGCACCATTGAGGGTCGGTTGTGCCAGCCGGTCGGGCAGAAGGGGACAAAGAAGGCGCCCGGGGGTTACCGGTCGCGGCGGGAGTGGCATGCGAAGTCGCGGCGGCTGCGTGTACTTCAGGACCGGCTGGCCGCCGCGCGGGCGGACCGCGAGGCCGGACTCGTCCACGTCGTACGGGGCGGCAAACGGCTGGCCCGCACCCGCCACCACCTGGAGGCGGCCCAGCACACCGAGTCCGCCTGGCGAGGGCGTTGGGAGGCGGAACGCTGGTTCTGCCAGGCCGACGGGGAGTCCGGCAAGCGCTACGGCAACGAGACCATCCGGATCAGCCCCGACGGCGAGGCGAGCATCAAACTGCCCGCACCGCTCGCACATCTGGCGAACGCCCCGCACGGCCGGTACGTGCTGGCGTGCCGAGTGGCGTTCGCGCACCGGGGCGAGGAGTGGGCGGACCGTGTCGCTGCCAACCGGGCGATCGCCTACCGCATCAACCTCGATGCGGGCCGGGACCGCTGGTATCTGACCGCGTCCTGGCAGCTCCCGCCCACCCCCACCCTCCCGATCGAGGCCGCGCTCGCCCACGGTGTGATCGGTGTCGACATGAACGCCGACCACCTGGCCGCCTGGCGCCTCGACACCCACGGCAACCCCACCGGCAGCCCGCGCCGCTTCTTCTACGACCTCACCGGCACCGCCCAACACCGCGACGCCCAAGTCCGTCACGCCCTGACCCGCCTGCTGCACTGGGCCAGAGCCTGTGGCGTGCAGGCGATCGCGGTCGAGGACCTGGACTTCGCCGCCGAGAAGACCCGTGAGAAGCACAGCCGCAGGAAACGCTTCCGGCAGTTGATCTCCGGCATGCCCACCGGCAAACTCCGCACCCGGCTCGCCTCGATGGCCGACCAAACAGGCATCGCGGTCATCGCCGTCGACCCCGCCTATACCTCGAAATGGGGTGCCCAGCACTGGCAGAAACCCCTCACCACGAAGAACCGCAAGACCACTCGCCATGATGCTGCTGCCGTGGCGATCGGAAGGCGCGCCCAGGGACACCCGATCCGGCGACGGACGGCACCGCCCCCTGCTCACCGGAGTGATGAGCAGGGGCATCGGACCATCCAGGCTGGTCGGCGTGTTCCTGGGCGTGAGGGAACCCGCCCCCGCATCTCCGGACCACGGACACGATCCGTGCACGCCGGACGCGGAGCGAACGCGGACAACCAGAACGCCCAACACCGTCCGGGGCGTTCGGCCGAGCACGAGACCTGGCAACAGGACTCACTCCCGCTCAGCCTCTAGGAACGGTCCCCATGAAGGTGAAGAAGTAGGCACCTTCGGTGAGAGTGTCTCGGAACGCGTTGAGCGTCATGATGTTGCGGGTCTGGGTGAGCCCGTCGGCGGACAGCGCGACGCCGAGGAGCGCGTACCCGAGGTCGCGCTGCTTCTCCGTGATGTCGCCCATCCGGACGCCCTGCCGCTCGTACCCGTCGACGTTGCTCCACTTCAGCCACTCGTCGTCGTCCACGTCGAAGACGCAGGACTTCCGCTCGGCGCTGGAGAGCCCGTCGAGGAAGGCCTGCGCGGCCTTGACCATGGAGTCGGTCGGGACGTCGGTGGAGTGGATGGAGTAGAGGTCGTCGACGATCTTCCCATCGGTGGTGACACCGGTGAAGTCGGCGTACTTGACCTCACTGGCCCCGGGTCCCATCCCTCCCCCGCCGCCTCCGGGCCCGCCGGAGGGCATACCGTTCGGGGGGCCGCCGTACGAGGAGGAGGCACTCGTACTCGCGGATCCGGAGGAGCAGCCGGTCATGGTCGCCAGGGCGGCGACTCCACCGGTGAGCAGCGCCTTGTTCATGAACCAGCGGCGGCTGTGCTCGGTTTCGGGGGTGCGGGGGCGGTGTTCCGACATGGGGACACGGTGGGGGCGAAGCTGAGGAAAAACTGAAGCCGGCCGGGGTCGGGACGACGAGCCCGTCCGTCTCGTGACATCGGATGAAAGCGTGGCGTCGGCGGCGAGTCATTTCACCCGATGTCACGAAGACGCCTCTCCCCGGCCGCTGGAAGAGTCGTACCCGCGACGGACGGAATCCACGACTTTTCATAAGGGGAGCACGATGAGAGCGTTATGGGCGACCAGAACGGCGGGCGTGATACTCGCCGCCACGACCATGATTCCCTTGGGCACACAGGCAGTTCAGGCCGCGCCGGTCACACCGGCCGCATCGGCCGGCACGGCACACTCGCAGCGATCCGCGCTGGCGATCGACTACGTCGCGGTGGTGCAGGCGGCGTACGCGGCCTACCAGGCGTACTCCGCGAGTCAGGCTCTGACCCTGGAGCAGGCGACACAGCAGATCCTGAGCGCGATCGACTCGGCGAAGACGGAGATCCTCTCGCACATCGACCAGGTCGCCACGGCGGACGCACGGGCCTGTGCCCGGCAGGCCGTCATTGACTTCGCCGACATCACGCGCTTCACGACGGACACGCTTCAGGCGTTCGCCCGTGACACCACGGGCTGTGTGACCCGGATCGACAGCCTCCTCGGCGCCGTCACCGACAAGGCGGCACTGGACCAACTCGGCTTCGCCGTCGACGCGGTGGGCCCGATCTCGCTGGTCGCCCGAGCGCGCGCCGGCTTCGACACCGCCGGGCTGAAGGGCACCCTCGTCAACGCCCACAACACGATCGTGGCCAAGCTGGACCCGGTGTGCGTGACCGTGCGGATCAGGGAGCCCGGCCCGGCCGGTCCCACCGAGGAATACGTCACGTGCACCGCGTACAACGGCAACTACGGCTCGGCCTCCAGGATCGTCTCCCCGAACCGCCCGCCGATCGATGTCAACGGCGTGAAAACCACAGCGGCGACAGGCACGAGCTGGGTGGTGGCCAAAGCGGTCCTGCCCACACTCCAGTCCTGACCGACGCTGTGTTCCGACGCCCAGGCCGGACTCACTCCCGGGCCTGGGCGTCGACGCGTCCAGCGGCAGCGGCCCTGCGTCAAGTGACCTGATCGCCGGTGCGCCTGAGGGAGCCGTCGGCGTTGCGAGGGCCGGTGGTCTCGATGATTTCGCCGAAGTCCAGTTCGCCGGAGGCCATGGCGTCGAAGAACTCCTGGCGCGAGCGGCGCTTGACGGCGTCGTCCACGGCCATGCGTACGGCCTTCGCCTCACCGGCTCCGGGCATCAGCGTCCGCCGCGCAGCAGCACCTCAAGGGTGTCGGCGTCCCGTTCGCTGAGCAGGATGCGGACTTCGCCCCGGCCCGGAGCGGTATAGCGCAGGTTGACCAGCCCCGCCCGCCAGCTCTCCTCCCGGTGAATCCACTCGCTTCGAGGCAGCTCCACCGAGTCCTTCCACCGCCGCGAGAAGGCCAACTCACCATCGGTGCCGACCCCGGCCACCACCTTGCCGTACACGAAGCCCTTCCTCCCGGTACCGGCCTGCCAGGACACCCGGCACGGGAGCTTGCCCGCGCTCGATTCGGCCAGTTCGCTGCTGCGTCTGCCTGCGCGTCTACGGGTCGTCGAACGGACCACCGCCGCCGCTCCGCACGCGACGATCCCGATCAAGAGAAATTCGACCAGTGTCCCCATGTCGCGTTCCCCCCTGTCCCCGACGGATCACCATCCTCCCCTCGCCGACGAGGACGATCCACCCCTACATCTGCCTCACCAGCGGCAGCCGCCCCGGTACGTCCACCTCGGCCCGTACCGTCTTCCCGGGCGGCTCCCGGTCGAGCACCTCCCACCGGTCCGCCACCGCGTCCACGACGAGCAGTCCGCGCCCCGACTCCGCCAACGGCGACGGAGCCCGTACGTCCATAGGGCCCGGTGGGCGTGGCCCGCTGCGGCTGTCGGTGACCTCTACGCGCACGCTGCCCGTCATGAGCCCGAGCCGCAGCTCGAAGTCCCGCCCGGGGACACGTCCGTGGGTCACCGCGTTCGCGGCCAGCTCGGCGACGATCAGCGCGACGACCTCGGAGACGTCCGAGCCGTACGGGATGCGCCAGGCGTTCAGCTGGCCCACGGCGAGGCGCCGGGCGAGACGGGCGCCGCGCGGAGTGGCGCTGAGCCGCTGCCTGAACATACGTACGGTAACCGGGTGTTGAGGGGCTGAAGGTGCGCTCATGAGCCCAATGTGCCGGGCGGGAGCAGTACTTCACCAGGTCGGAGCCGTGTACGCCGGGGCAGCGTACGCGGTTACGGACTGGACAGTACTCATCACCGGGCGTGACCATGGACGGATCGGGTGTGTGCAGCGGGGCGAGTGCGCGAGAGGTGGCCGACGATGGCTGAGGGCACGCAGGGGATGACGGGCGGCGAGCCGGAGTCCTCGGACAGTCTGCGGACGTTCGGGGCCGTGGTCCAGGCCCTGCGCGAACACCTGGGGATGAGCAGGAAGGAACTGGCACAGGCGGTGCAGTTCTCCGAACACACGGTGGCCTCCGTGGAGTTGGGGAGGAGGATGCCGGATCCGGTGTTCGTGGAGCGGGCGGATGTCGCCCTCGGCAACACGGGCGCACTGAAGAAGGCGGCGGAGTTCCTGAACCGGCAGCCGGGGCTGGCGGCGTGGTTCCGGCGCTGGGCACTGTTGGAGGCCAAGGCGATCTCCCTCTACACCTACGAGTGCCGCATGCTTCCGGGCTTGTTGCAAACGGAGGCGTACGCACGGCAGTTGTTCGCCGACGAGTTGCCGCCGCTGACCAACGAGCAGATCGAGGCCCACTGGATCGCACGCGCCAAGCGTCAGGAGTTGCTCCGGGAGCGTCCGAACACCGCCTTCGGCTTCATCCTGGAAGAACACCTGTTCCGCCGTTGCACGGGCAGCGAGGACATCACCCGAGACCTCATCGATCACGTACTGCGGATCGCGCAGTGGCGGAACGTGGAGATCCAAGTCATGCCGCTGGTACGCAAGTCGCACGCCGGACTGCACGGGCCCATGCGGCTTGCCGAAACCCCGGAGCACCGGTGGTACGCCTACACCGAGGCCCCCGTGACCGGCCAACTCATCTCCGACATCAAAGCGATCAGCGTGCTCCAGCAGCGATATGCCAGGATGCGTGCACAGGCTCTCACGCTTGAAGACTCCGTGAGCCTGTTGGAGCGGATGCGAGGGGAACTATGAGCACCGGTGGACTGGCCTGGTTCAAGTCGAGCCACAGCAGCAGCGGTTCCGGCGACTGCGTCGAAGTCGCCCTGTCCTGGCGCAAGTCCACGTACAGTAGCGGCTCCGGCGACGACTGCGTCGAGGTCGCCACCTCACCCGGCACCATCCACATCCGCGACTCCAAGGACAGGACCGGCCCCCAACTCGCCCTCTCCCCCACCCCCTGGGCCGACTTCGTCGCGTACGCCGTCAAGGTCTGATGAAGAAGCCCTACTGGCAGTCCTACTGGTACCGCGTGCGCGTCCGTCTCGACGACGAGCAGTGGGCCGGCTGGCAGGGGCTGGGCGGACCGGAGTTCAGCCAGGTCTCGAACGTCGCGTTGCGGGACTCGTCCCTGGAGGCGTGGGCCACCGCCTTCCTGGAGGAGGCCCGCAGCGAACTCGACGACCTGCGCGGCGACTTGCTGCTCGAATGCTTCGACGAGCCGACCCCGGGCGCGGGCGCCGAGCCCGTGCACTCCGCCCAGGTGACCCTCCGCAGACCGTAGACCGCAGCATCGAACGCAAACCGGGTCCTATGCGTCACAGTCACGACAGCATCAGCCCCGGGGGGACCCATGCGTACGCACACCACCCGCACCAGCGCCCAACTCCTGCTCGCCCTCAGCCTGTCCCTGGCCCTGACCGCCTGCGGCAGCGACAAGGCGGAGAACAGCAACGCCTCGAAACCCTCCGCCCCCAAGAGCAGCAGCCCGGCGCCCTCGCCAAGCCGCGCCCAGCAGGTCGCCGACGCCTGGGACGGTTCCGCCGCCGCCAAGGCGTGGCGCGAGGGCTTCTACCCCATGGGCGACACGGCCCCGCAGCCGCCCGGCGACGGCTTCCACAGCGAGGACGACCGGATCGCCCACATGCTGGAGAACTACCTGCTGCGCGGCGAACTCCCCACCGCCGCACCCGAGAAGGGACAGGTGAAGTGGGCGGACGGGGAATCGCTCACCCTGCCCCTGCTGGACGCGCGGGAGACGTACACCGCCCTGGACCGCGTCGACAGCCCCACGGACCCTCAACTCACCGTCACCGGCGCGAAGTTGGGTGAGATGACGATGGTGACGAGCCGTGGCCCGGCGACCGTGCCGGCCTGGTTCTTCACGCTGAAGGGGTACGACGAGCCGCTCAAGCGGGTCGCCCTCAAACCGTCGAAGCTGCCGAAGCCCCCGATCGGGAAGGCCGCGGGCGGCCGGTCGACGCGTGACGGACTTCAGGAAATGGGGCGACTGATCGAGGTGTCCGAGGACGGCCGTTCCGTCACCGTCGTGGCGTACCACGGGTCCTGCGACGACGGCCCCGCCGTGGACGCCCTGGAGACGGAGGGCAGCGTGGTGCTGTCGGCGACGATCCTCGGGGGCAACACGACGGGCGAGATCTGCACCGCCGACCTGCGCGGCGAGAAGATGACCGTGCGGCTCGACCGGCCGATGGGAGGCCGGGTCCTCCTGGACGCGTTCATGGGCCGACCGCTGCCGACCCGGTGGTAGGGGCGACCGACCAGGGGCGACAAACCCCCTGTCTCACAAGTGACTTGACGTGTCGTCACTTTGCCCAATCCCCAGCTTCTCGACAGCTCATCGACAGAAACCACCATTAGCTTGCCGTGTTCATGACAGAGATTTCGGAAACTCCCCCCACTGCGATCAGGCGCCGCACCGTACTGATCGCGACCGGCGCCACCGCCGCCACCCTGGCCGTGGCCGCCGCCGTGCCCGAAACGTCCACCCCCACCGCGGACACCGCCGTTCCGGTCGCCGCCGCGGCCGTCTGCACCCTCACGAAGGAGATGACCGAAGGCCCCTACTACCTCGACGGCCAGTACGTCCGCGCCGACATCAGCGAGGACAAGACCGGCATCCCGCTGAAGCTCGCCCTCACCGTCGTCGACGACGACACCTGCGCACCCCTCAGCAACGCGCTCGTGGAGATCTGGCACTGCGACGCCCTCGGTGAGTATTCCGGCTTCGTCGGCAACAACGGCCACAGCGAACCGGACAACGGCACCTTCCTGCGCGGTGGTGTGCTGACGAACTCCAGCGGCGTCGCCAACATCACCAGCGTGTACCCGGGTTGGTACCGGGGCCGCTGCGTCCACATCCACCTCAAGGTGCACACGAACGTCACGCTCACATCCGACGGCTCGTTCACGGGCGGCCAGGAACTCCACACCGGCCAGCTGTTCTTCGACGAGACGATCACGACCAGGGTGGCGGCGCTCGCGACCTACGCGGCCAACACGGTCACCCGCACCACCCTCGCCCAGGACTCGATCTACGACGAGGGAGGCGCCGCCTCCGGCCTCCTCACCCTTACCGCGCTGGGGAGTTCGACCTCGGCGGGGTACGCGGGGACGCTGACCGTGGGCGTCGAAAGCAGCTGACGCCGGTAGTGCCGACGTAACTCACCACAGCGGGGTGTGGACACGACCGTGATGTCCACACCCCGCCTGGTGCTCAGACCCTCACTTCGCCGGGCACTGCTGCCATGCCAGGTGATAGATCGTGTCGATGTCGCCGTCCGTCGAGTCCATCGCCATGAAGCTGGTGCCCGTGGACGTGCCCGCGTTCGCCCGAAGCTCCGTGTTGATGTTGAAGTTGCGCTGAACTCCACAGGGTGCCCAGACCAGTTGGGCCCAGTCGGTGGTGTCGGTGGCCTGCCAGTTGTCGTTGAGCGGGCCGTTGTACGTGTGGGTGCGGAACGCCGTGCTCGGCGAGCCCTGGAAGTAGTACGAGGCCCGCTGGACGCCACTCGCGCCGCGCTGAAGGGCTGCGAAGCCGCGGTAGTCGACGCTCGCGATGGCGTACGTGAAGCCCGCCGGGACATGCACCAGCAGGTTGAGCTGGCAGTTCTTGCGGAACGCCGTCGGGTCGGAGTTGCCGCCGGCCTGGGCGAGGTAGTCGCTGTAGGTGACGGTGAAGGCGGTGTTGTCGCCGGAGACGGCCACCGCGGCCGTACCCGCGGGACAGCCGGAGCCGTTCACCGTGGCGACCTTGATGACGATCTTGTCCGGGGGCGGGTCCTCGAAGGACGACCCGGCACCCTGCGCGGGTACCGCGGCGGCGAGCAGAGCGGCTATCGCGCCGCCCACGAGCAGGCCAGCAGCCATGTTTCTCCCTTTCGTCGTGCTGTTGCGGTGGGGGGTGAGAATCACGCACACAGCCTTCACGTAGTCATGGGCATGCCAAATGCAGACACATGGGCAGACACATGGGCAGACCCGTGAGCAGACCCATCGCCACGCCCAACCTGTGGTTGAGCAGTGAAGAATCTGTGAAGGCGGGGCGGTCGCAGCATAGGTGTCCCGGCGGACACCAGCCAGGTCGATCCCCGGCCAATCCCCCGTTCACACGCGGCCTGTTCCATCCGTCCATGTAACCCGCAGCCATCGTCACGCCACGCGGAGTGTGCCCCAACTCTGCCCCAAACCAACGGAGTTGAGAGGTAGGTCCCCAGGGCATTCATAGCCGCGATTTAAGGTAATCCTCAGATGCCCGCCTAAGTTTCCGGAACATGACAGAGAACACGAACCCCCAGAACAGCGCCCCCGAGGCCTCCTCCGACACCACCGCCTCCATGGGCAAGCACCGGCTCGACAAGACCGTCAAGCGGCGTCGCGTCCTGATCGGCGGCGGCACCGCGGCGGTCGTCGGCGGACTCGCGGTGGCCGGCTTCGCCTCCGCCAGCGAGACCACCACGACCACGGAGTCCGACTCCGCCACCACCACCGCCGAGGACAGCTCCTCGTCCACCACGAGCAGCGTCTGCGTCCTCAACGCCGAGGTCACCGAAGGCCCTTACTCCCTCGACGGCGCCCTCGTCCGGGAGGACATCCGCGAGGACAAGGAAGGCGTCGAGGTCCAGTACACCTTCACCGTCGTCGACGTCGCCAACGACTGCGCCCCGCTGGAGGGCGCCCTCGTCGAGATCTGGCACTGCGACCACCTCGGCGAGTACTCCGGCTTCGTCGGCGGCAACGGCCACACCGAGGAGGACAACGGCACCTTCCTGCGCGGCGGTGTGCTCACCGACGCCAACGGCGAGGCCAGCATGATCTCGATCTGGCCCGGCCACTACGTCTCCCGCTGCACCCACGTCCACATGCGGGTCCACACCGACGTCACGCTCACCGACACCTCGTACACCGGCGGCGAGGTCATCCACACCGGGCAGCTGTTCTTCGACGAGGACATCAACGCGGAGATCCAGGCGACCTCCCCGTACTCGGAGAACACCACCTCGGAGACCACCCTCTCCAACGACAGCATCTACGACGACGGTGGCGCCGCCTCCGGTCTGCTGACGCTCACCGCACTCGGCTCCAGCGTCTCCGACGGCTACAAGGCCACCCTCACCGTGGGTGTCGACAGCGCCTGATCCGGCCCGCCGCCAGGAGGTCCGAGACCGTAACGGATCTACTGGGCCACGACCGGCCGCCGCTCCTCGGCGTGCTCTCCCCGCTCCGCATTCCCGTCCCTGCGGTGCGCCCGGATCGAGTACGCCAGGGCGGCGGCCCACAGCCCGTACAGCAGTACGTATACGAAAGTACTGACCAGGCCCGACACCTCCACCCAGCCACTCCTCAGCAGCGTACGGACGTTGGTGACCACGATGACCCCGCCCACCGCCGAGCCCAGCACCCTCGGCGGGACGAGCCGGACCAGCCAGGCCGCGATCGGCGCCGCGACCAACCCGCCCAGCAGGAACGCGGTCACCCACTGCCAGTCCAGGCCCTGCGAGCCGAGCGAGAGCAGAAAACCGAGGCTGGCGGCGACCGCGACCAGGAACTCGCTGGTGTCGATCGAGCCGATCACCTTCCGCGGCTCCATCCGCCCGCCGGCCAGCAGCGCGGGCGTACCCACCGGCCCCCAGCCGCCACCGCCCGTCGCGTCCAGGAACCCGGCGACCAGCCCGAGCGGAGTCAGGAACCGTTTCCGCAGCGGCTTGCCCAGCTGTCCCTTCGGCAGACCGCGCAAGGTGAACCGGGACAGGACGTACACCCCGAGACCCAGCAGGATCACGGACATCAGCGGCTCGGCGAGTTCCGTGGAGAGGTTCGACAGGACCGTCGCCCCGAGGAACGAGCCGACCGCCCCCGGCACCCCGATCCGCACGACGACCTTCCAGTCCACGTTCCCGAAGCGCCAGTGCGAGGCGCCCGACATCAGCGTCGTACCGATCTCGGCGAGGTGGACGGTCGCGGAGGCGGCGGCCGGATTGGTGCCCATGGCGAGGAGCAGGGTCGTCGACGTCACGCCGTAGGCCATCCCGAGGCTCCCGTCGACGAGCTGGGCACCGAGGCCGGCGAGGGCGAGGAGTATCAGCGTGCGCATGGGGCGCGAGGCTAGGCCCCGGAAATGGGAACAACCTGAGCGCCGTATGAGGACGGCACTCAGGTTGTTCACTCACCGGGGTCGGCGCACCCCGTCTACTTCAGGTACACCAGACCGTCCGTCGTGACCGCCGGGCGGCCGGTCGTGCCGACCACCACGATCTTGACCGTGTGCTTGGCGCTCGCGCTCCAGCTCTTCGTCCAGATCGCGTCGCGGTACTTCGTCGTCGACGACTTCAGGTCGACCGTCGCGGCCTTGACCCCGTCCACGAAGACGTTGATCTGGCCGGACGTCGAGGCCCGTGACACCGCGAGGGCGGCCGAGCGGCCGGTGAACGTCCAGGTCAGCGAGGAGTTCTTCGTGGAGCTGGTGTACGACTTGCCGCCCAGGTAGCTGGTCGACGACTTCGTCGCCCAGGTGCCGGTACGGGTCGCCGAGGTCTCCTGGAGAATCACCGGCGTACCGGCGACCGAGGCGGCCTTCGTGTTGCCCGCCTGGTCGTACGCGGTCATGGACCAGGTCGTGGCCGAGCCGGACTTGGAGGTCAGGGCGGCGCTGGTGACCGTCGGGCCGTACGTCTTGGCGACCGGAGCCGTCAGGCGTACCTCCTTCAGGGCGGCGGTGTCCGTGGCCTTCCACTTCAGGGTGACCGGGACGGCCGTCGTGCTCACCGTGCCGGTGCGCAGGGCGAGGTTCGGCGCGGTGGTGAAGGTCGGCGCGGTCGTCTCGGCGACGACGGTCGCGGCCGCGGTGGTCGTCGTCTTGCCGGAGATGTGGGTGGCCCGGACGGACACGGTGTGCGTGCCGAGCGCCAGGTTCACGCTCGCCGAGGTCACCGAACCGGCCTTGGTGGCGGCGGCCTTGCCGTCGACCAGCACCTCGTACTTGCTGATCAGCGCGGCGGGCGTGGTCGCCGACCAGCCGACCGTTATGGCCGACTTGGTGTACGTCCGCGTACCCGAAGTACCCGCTCCCGTCACCGACTTGAGCGCGAGACCGGAGACCGGGCCCGCCGCGTAGGCGCGGATGGTGGGCAGCGCGGCGTGGAGGTTGGTCCCCGGGCACTCGGTGGCGTAGCTGTCGCCGTGGCCGAAGATGGTCGGGAAGCTGAGCTTGTCGCCCGTCTCCCACGTCCTGGTGTTGTACTCACTGGTGCCGGCGGCGCCCGCGGTGAGCGTGGTCGTGCCGGTCGGGTTGACCCCGTACTGGCCGAGCTTCCAGGCCGCGACGCGGGCCACCGAGGTCAGTACGGCGGTCGGCGGGACGACCTTGCTGTAGTCGCCGAGGACGGAGACGCCGGTGGTCTGGGTGTTGAAGCCGTAGGTGTGCGCACCCAGCACCGCCTTGTCGACCCCGCCCTTGCGGCCCTCGAAGATGGTGCCGCACTTGTCGACCAGGAAGTTGTAGCCGATGTCCTTCCAGCCGTTCGTCTTCACGTGGTACGTGTAGATGCCCCGGATGATCGACGCCGACTCGGCGCACGTGTAGTCGTTGGTCCCGGCGCTGTGGTGGACGGCCACCGCCTTGATCCCGTTGGCCAGGTAGTCCGGCGCCTCGGGGCTCAGCGACTCGTCGGCGCCCCAGCCCGCCCGTGAGGTGATCGGCGGCTTGGCCGCGGTGGACGTCGGGGCGGTCGTGCCGGTGCTCGTCGAGGCGGACGGCGTGGCCGAGGCCGACGCGGAAGCCGAGGCACTCGGGGACGCGGACGCCGAGGCGGAGGTGGACGGCGCCGCGGAGGTCGACTCGCTCGCGGAGGCGGACGCGGAGGCCGACGCCGAGTCCGACGCCGTCGGCGAGGCGGATTCCGTCACCTCCGGCGTGGTCGTCGCGTCGGGCGTCGCGCTCTCCGCAGCCACGTAGGCGGCGGGCTCCAGGTCCGAGACCGAACCGCCGGTACCGGGGTCGATCATGTCGACGCGCAGACCCTCGGGCAGCTCGGTGGACGCCTTGCCGTCGACGCGGACCTCGACGCCGTCGGACGCGCCGACCCATACGGGCTCGGTACCGGCACGGGTCGCGCCCTCGTCGCCGGGGCCGCTGTCCGTGCCCAGCTCCAGCCAGGACGACCAGGTGTCGGTGCCCGCGTCGCGCGTACGGACCTCGACCTTGCCCGCGATGGTGGCCGACGGGTCGGACCAGGTGACGCCGAGCATGCTGAACGGCTTGGTGTCCCGCTTGGCCAGGGTGGCCGAGTCACCGTCGGCGGCGACCTTCAGCGCCGCCGCGTACTCCTCGCTCGCGATCGGCCCCGACGACGGCTTGCCGTCGTCGGCCGCGCTGTCCGCACCGCCGCCGCTCACACCCTGCACGATCAGAACCCCGGACACTCCGGCGGCCACGACGGCCCCGATGCCCCACCCTCGACGCGATCTCAGCGATCTCATCCCCGTACGCACAACCCTTCACCTAGACCCCACCTGTTACATGCACATGCAGAGGTCAAGGTATCGGGAGAGTGGTGCGCGTCAACGACCAACCCTGAACTTAATCCTTCACGGTGGTTTACGAGCGCTCCGATGGAGCACACTAAACGGCCCTGAAAGACTGGAAAGTTTGGAAATCTACCGCCCCACAGGCACCTACAGGCCTACGGGTTCTCCCAGGCCGCCGGTTCCGCCGCGAGCCCCCGCACCGGCTCGGGCAGCTCCCCCGCCGCGAGATCGGCGAAGGTCACCCCCTCCAGCACCTTGCGGACGTTGGCGCGCAGCGCGACCCACAGCGGCAGCAGGGGTTCGGCGGGACCGGTGTAGGCGAGGCCGGTCGGGCGTTCGCCGCGCACCGACACGATGGGCCCGTCGACGGCCCGGACGACATCCGCGACGGTGATCGCGTCGGCGGACCGCGCCAGCCGGTAGCCGCCGTTGCCGCCGCGCCGGGAGTCGACGATCCCGCCGCGCCGCAGATCGCCGAGGATGCCCTCCAGGAACTTGTGCGGAATGGCCTGGGCGGCGGCGACGGTCTCCGCCTTCACCGCACCCTCGTCCTGCCGTACGGCCAGCTCCAGCACCGCTCGCACCGCGTAGTCCGCCCGCGCCGAGATCCTCATGGGGTCATTGTCGGTCGTCGCGGTGTGTGGACAATGACCGGACACGTGTACGAGGAGATCCCGTTGGTGCTGAGCAGACGAACCTTCACCGCCGCCGCCGGCACCGCCGCCCTCGGCCTCTCCCTCGGCGCCAGCGCGGGTATGGGCTCCGGCGCCCCGGGCGGCCCCGGGGAGACGGCTCCCACCGGCCCGCCGCCCGCCCCGCCCACGGCGGACGGCCACCGGCACACCGTCGGCTTCGACCGCTACTCCCTCCTCGTCGACGGCAGACGGCTCGTCCTGTGGTCGGGCGAGCTGCACCCCTTCCGCCTGCCCAGCCCCAGCCTGTGGCTGGACGTGCTCCAGAAGATGCGCGCGCACGGCTACAACGCCGTCAGCGTCTACGTCGCCTGGAACTACCACTCCCCCGCCCCCGGCCGGTACGACTTCACGGGCGTCCGCGACCTCGACCTGTTCCTCCGCCAGGCCGCCGAGACCGGCATGTACGTCATCCTGCGCCCCGGCCCGTACATCAACGCCGAGGTCGACGCGGGCGGCTTCCCCGGCTGGCTGACCGCGACGAAGGGCCGGGCCAGGACATCCGACCCCACCTATCTCGGGTACGTCGACGAATGGCTGACGGCGGTCAACGAGATCGTGGCCCGACACCTCTACACCCGGGGCGACGGCACGGTCCTGCTCTACCAGATCGAGAACGAGTACGGTTCGTACGTCACCCAGCGGGCCGGCATCGACTACATGTCCCACCTGTACGCCAAGGTCCGCGCCGACGGCGTCGACGTCCCCCTCTTCCACAACGACCTGGGCAGGAACGGCTACTGGGCCCCCGGCACCTTCGACACCGGCGGTGAGCACGGACGTTGGCTGTACGGCTTCGACGGCTATCCGGACCCGGACCAACTCCCGCCGGACTGGGGGCACTTCGGGATCGGCGGCAAGAAGGGCGGGGCGACGGCGAGTCCGGGGACCCCGGGGTTCATCCCCGAGTTCGGGGGCGGCTGGTTCGATCCGTGGGGCGGGGCCGAGTTCGACGGCGCGGGATACGCGGGGTCGGCGCGGACCCGGGACGCGGCCTACGAGCGGCGCTTCTACCTCACCAACCTCGCCAACGGCATCACCGTCCACAACGTCTACATGACCTTCGGCGGCACGAGCTGGGGCTGGCTGCCCGCCCCGCAGGTGTACACGTCGTACGACTACGGCGCCGCCTTCGACGAGGGGCGCGGGGCCACCTCGAAGGTCGTGCCGATGCACCAGTTCGGTCATCTGGTGCGGTCCGTACCGGAGTTGGCCAAGCTGGACCGGGCCCGGCAGGTGTCTGCGGGCGACTCGCGGATCAAGGTCTACCACCTCACCAACCCGGACACCCACGCCCACGTGTACGTCCTGCGCAACGACTCCCCGGAGTCCGTCACCTCGGCGCTCCCGGTCGCCGGGGCCTCGCTGCCGGTCACCGTCCCCGCGTCGGACGCCCGTCTCCTGGCCGCCGGAATCACCCTGGGGCGCCGGAAGCTGGCGTACTCCAACGCCCAGCCGATGCTGTGGCTGACGGCGGGGCGCCAGGACGTCGCCGTACTGACGGGACGCTCGGGCGAGACGACGGTGACGGCGGTGGAGTGCGTGAGCGAACCGACGGTGACTGTGCTGGCGGGGGCCGCCGAGTTCTCGTACGGGGATGGAGTGGTGCGGGTGACCAGCCAACTCGGCGGGCTCACACGCGTATTGGTGGAAGGGGGCGGGACCTCGGCTCCCCTCCTTCTCCTCCTCGCCGACGACGAGACCTCCGTACGGCTGTGGCCGCGCGAGACCCCGTCGGGGTCGGTTCTGGTGTACGGGCCTTCGCTGCTGCGGACCGTCGAACTGCGGGACGGTGTCGTGCGGTTGACCGGGGACACCGTCGAGGCCGCCGAGCTGGAGGTGTGGGCGCCGCGCGGGATACGTGAAGTGGTCTGGGACCAGGGGACGTTGAAGGCGGTGGCCACCGAATCCGGGAGTCTGCGGGCCGAGCAGTTGTTGGCGGGGGTCCCGGCGGTCGCGCTGCCCGCGCTGGGCGGCTGGCGTCGGCGTACGGAGAACCCCGAGTCCGCGCCCGGGTTCGACGACTCCAAGTGGACGGTCGCCGACCGGACTTCGACGTTCAGTACGACCGCTGTGCCCGACGGGCAGCCCGTGCTGTTCGCCGACGACTACGGCTTCCACTACGGGGACGTCTGGTACCGGGGTTCATTCACCGACGCCACGGGGGCGGAGTCCGTGTCCCTCTCCTACAGCACGGGGACGCAGGGGCTGCTGATGGCCTGGCTCGACGGTGTGCCGCTGGGGTCGCACCGGATGCCCGTGCCGGACAAGAAGACCGTACGGAAGGGGAGTTGGGCGGCCACGGCGACCTTCGACGTACCGGAGAAGGCCCGTACGCGCGGTCGGCATGTGCTGTCCGTGCTGGTGCGGCGGATGCAGCACGACATGGACGGCAAGGCGCTGGACACGCACAAGGTCGCACGCGGGCTGACGGCCGTGAACTTCACCGGTGCCTCTCCCGCCCTGAAGTGGCGGTTGCAGGGCGAGGCCGCTGCCGATCCGGTGCGCGGGCCCCTCAACACCGGTGGGCTGTACGGGGAACGGGAGGGGTGGCATCTGCCGGGGTACGCGGACGAGGGCTGGGACGTGGTCGACCTGCCGCGTGCCGAGGGGCGGCGGCAGGGGGTGAGCTGGTATCGGACGGGGTTCCGGCTCGCGGTCGATCCGGGGGTCGACGCGTCGATCGGGCTGGAGCTGACCGACGATCCGGCGCGCGCCTACCGCGTCCAGATCTTCCTGAACGGCTGGAACATGGGCCAGTACATCAACGACGTCGGCCCCCAGCACACCTTCGCCCTCCCGAACGGCATCCTGCACACCCGGGGCGCCAACACCCTTGCCCTGGCGGTGATTTCGGACGGCACGACGGTCTCGGGGCCGGGGGACGTACGGCTGACGCTGCTGGGGAGTGCGGCCGGGGGAGTTCCGGTGACGGTCGTCCCCTCCCCCGGCCGATGAACTGCCGTACGGGCTAGGCCAGTCGGATCACGTTCCAGGACAGCGGCTCCAGTACGGCGGTCAGTGTGCCGTCCTGGAGGGTGGTGGCGGTGACCTGGTGCGGGGTGACTCGCTCGGGGTCGTCCAGGGTGTTGCGGGCGTCCTGGTCGGCGTCGGCGATCGCGCTGTGCTCGACGACCGACGTCAACTCCAGACCGTTCAGGGCGACTTCGAGCGGCAGCGGCTGTGTGCGGTCGCGGTTGACGGCGAAGACGGTGACCGTGCCGTCGGCGGCGCGTACGGCGGTGGCGTGCAGCAGGTCCGTCTCGCCGTACTTCTTCGTCCCGTACGTCGGCGAGTCCACCCGTACGTCGAGGACCTCGCCGCGCCCGTACCTGCTGGCCTGCGCGAACGGGAAGAACGTCGTCTGGCGCCAGGCCGGGCCGCCCGGCTCGGTCATGATCGGCGCGATGACGTTGACGAGCTGGGCGAGACAGGCGACGGTGACGCGGTCCGCGTGCCGGAGCAGGGCGATCAGGAGCGAGCCGAAGACGACCGCGTCCATGACGCTGTAGTTGTCCTCCAGGAGGCGCGGGGCCTCCTCCCAGTCCCGCACGCCGGAGTTCTCGATCTCGTGCCACTTCGAGATGTACCAGACGTTCCACTCGTCGAAGGAGAGGTTGATCTTCTTCTTGGACTTGAGCTTCGCGCCCACGTGGTCGGCGGTGGCGACCACGTTCTCGATGAAGGACTCCATGTCGACGGCCGAGGCCAGGAAGGAGTCGACGTCGCCGTCCTCGGGCTGGTAGTAGGCGTGCAGGGAGATGTAGTCGACGACGTCGTACGTCTCCGCCAGAACCGTCGCCTCCCACTCGGCGAACGTCGGCATGGACTGGCTGGAGGAGCCGCAGGCGACGAGTTCGACGCCCGGGTCGATCTGGCGCATCGCGCGGGCCGTCTCGGCGGCGACACGGCCGTACTCCGTCGCCGTCTTGTGGCCGGTCTGCCAGGGGCCGTCCATCTCGTTGCCCAGGCACCAGACCTTGATGCCGAAGGGGTCCTTGTCGCCGTGGGCGATCCGCCGCTCCGCCAGCGCCGTGCCGGCGGGGTGGTTGGCGTACTCCTGGAGTTCGATGGCCTCGGCGACGCCACGGGTGCCGAGGTTGAGGGCCATCATCGGCTCGGCCTGGGGGCCGATCTTCTTCAGGAAGTCGATGTACTCGGAGAGGCCGAAGCGGTTCGTCTCGGTGGAGCGCCAGGCGAGGTCGAGGCGGCGGGGGCGGTCCTCGACCGGGCCGACCGAGTCCTCCCACTTGTAGCCGGAGACGAAGTTGCCGCCGGGGTAGCGGATCGCGGTGACGCCCAGTTCGCGGACCAGGTCCAGGACGTCGGTGCGCAGGCCCGCCTCGTCGGCGGCGGGGTGGTCCGGTTCGTGGATGCCGGTGTAGACGCAGCGGCCGAGGTGTTCGACGAAGGAGCCGAAGAGCCGGGGGTTGACCTCGCCGACCTTGAAAGCGGGGTCGAGGGTGAAGCGGGCCGTGCGGGACATGGGTTCCTCTCGGATGTTCGACGTGCGGCGTTCGGTATATCGGCATCCGCTCGCAACTTCGAACAAAACCGTAATTTTCGAAGTGTCCGCACGTCAATGGCGTCTCCTCCCAACGATCGTTCCGCCGACTCCAACGATCGTTGGATTTCCCTGGTGCGGAGGGGTCCGGGCACGTAGGGTCGGCCCGTGAGTGAGAACCTCTCGAACACCCTCGCGCGTCTTGAAGAGCGCATCGCCGAGGCCCGTCTCGATCGCGCCGAGGTCATCGACGTACGAAGGCTGTCGGCCCGTACCGCTCTCACCGAGGGCGAGATCCAGGCGCTGCTGGCCGGGGGCGCGGAGCCGTCGGCCGACGACATCGAGGGCCGGATCCGGCGCCGGGTGCACACGCTCCACGAGACGCGGCTCGCGGCGAGCGGCCGCAAGCGGGCCGAGGTCTGCAAGGAGGTCGCGGACGCGCTGTCGATCAGCCCCGAGTGGGCCCGTCAGCTGCTCCTCGGCAAGAAGATGCCGAACGTGCCGGACCTCACCGCGCTCGCCGCGTACTTCGGCGTCGAGCAGGGCACCGGCTTCTTCACCGACCCCGCCACCGTCGTCCTGAACCGTGAACTCCACCGGCTGCTGGAGGAACTCGGCGGCGACGAGGAGGGCCCGCTGGTCCGGTTCGCGACCCGGCACGGCGTCGTCACGCTGGCCCTGCGCGGCCGGCAGCTGACCCCGCGCAAGCAGGAGGCGCTCGCGGTGATGCTCGAAGGGCTGCTGAGTGGCGGCGAGGAGACGGAGCGATGACGTCGAAGCGGGGGACGAGGGCGGCGACGAGGGGTGTGCTGGCGGCTCTGCTGCCCGCCCGGGCCGCGCACCGGTTCCGGACCCGGGGCGCGATGCGCGACCTGACCGGCGCGCTCACCGCAGCGCTGCGAAAGCGGGAGCAGGACAACGGCCCTTCCGGCGTGGGGGAGTTGTGCCGGGCGCTGTGCGAGGAGATGAGCGAGCGGCGCGGGCGGCGCGTCGAGCTGCGTTTCGAGCGCTTCCCCGACGAGATCGAAGTCACCGGTCTGTGGGTGGAGTTCCATGACTTCGACCTGGTGATCGTCGAGGAGCGCGCCGAGGCCGTGCAGCAACTCGTCATCCTGGGCCATGAGTTGTGGCATCTGCACGCCGGGCACTGTCATCACCACAGCGTCGGTGCGACCGCCGCCCGTGTGCTCGCCGACGAGCAGTGGGGGCAGGACCGGGCGCTCGCCGTCGCCGCCCGCAACGGCTCCCGCGAGACCGAGGAGGCCGACGCCGAGGAGTTCGGCCATCGCCTCGCCACCGTCTTCCGGCCGTGGGTGGAGGGCCTGGAGGGCGGCCGTACGGCGAGTTCGGGCAGCAGCGCGGTGCAGGCATCCCTGGGGTATCGCGGCCGGGGAAGCGGAAACGCGCGGCGATGAACCCCTCCGGCTTCCTGGGCGAGCCGTACCCCGTCCTCGTGTTCGGGACACCGATCGCGGTGCTGACCGCCGCCCTGGCGTTCAAGCTGCCCAGCATCGTCAGGCTGTGGCGCGACCCGCTGCGGCGCGCGGTCGGCGGGCTGCTGCTGCTGGCCTGCGGCATCTTCGTCTTCGCGGCGCCGCCGGTCATCGCCTGGACCAACCGGGTCACCGGCGTGCCCAACTTCGCGGCGCCTCTGGTCTACAGCTTCCTCGTCGCGTTCTGCGGCGCGAGTCTGCTGCTGATGATCGCGTGGCGCGGCGGCATCCCCGGCCACTCGGGGAGATCGGCCAGGGCGCGTCGCGCGATGCGGTGGGTCACCGTCGGCAACGTGGGCGTCATCGTCGCGCTGTGGGCGCTGTTCGGGCTCGCGGACGCGTCCGTGGAGCGCCGACGGGACCTGGACACGTACTACGCCCGTACGCCCTACATGCGCGAGCTGATCGTGCTCTACCTGCTCGCGCACACCACGTCCTGCGTCCTGACGTACCGGCTGATCCGCAACTGGATCCACACCGCCGGACTCGACGTGTGGCTGCGCCGGGGCCTGAAGTCGCTGGCCGTCGGCTATGCCGCCAACCTGGTGTTCGACGCGGCGAAGGGCACGGCCGTCGTCGCCCGCTGGACGGGCCACGACCTGGACCCGCTCTCCACCGAACTGGCCCCGGCCGCCGGGGGTGCCGCCGCCGTCCTGATCGCGACGGGGTTCGTGCTGCCGCACGCCGGCCAGTACGTGCGCGACCGCTGGCAGATCCGGCGCGGCCACCTCCGGCTCGGCCCGCTGTACGACCTGCTGCGCACCGCCACCGGCAAGGGCGTCCCCTTCTCCCTGCGGGCCACACCGGAGCTGCGGCTGACCCGCCGGGAGACGTTCATCCGCGACGCCCTGCTCCAGCTCTCCCGGCACTTCGACGAGGAGCTGCGGCGACGGGCGTACGAGGCCGCGCTGGACCTGGGGTGCGGGGCGGGGCGGGCGGGGGCGCTGGCTGCGGCGGTGACGATCCAGGAGGCGATCGAGGCACGGGCCGCGTCCCGTCTCTCCTCTCCGCAATCCCCCCAGTCTCCTCATTGTCCCCAAGTCCCGGACCGGGCCACGGACTTACTCACGGAGCTGCTCCAGGGCATCGAAGCCGTGTCCCAGGTCCTGAGTCACCCCGATGAGATCGAGGCGGTGCGCGCCCTTGCGACCGCCCCAGCAGAGAGCCTGCACGTATATGAGTGAACAACCGTCCCCTGTCAGATCCGCCGTCGTGCTCGGCGGATCCCTCGCCGGGCTGCTCGCGGCCCGTGCCCTGGTCGAGTTCGCCGACCGTGTGACCGTCGTCGAGCGTGACGTCCTGCCGGACGGCCCCGAGCCGCGCAGGAACCTGCCGCAGGCCCGGCACGTGCACATGCTGTGGTCCGGCGGTTCCCGGGCGGTCGAGGAACTGGTGCCGGGCGTGGGCGAGTTGCTGCTCGACGCCGGTGCTCACCGGCTGGCGGTCACGACGGACATGGTCGCGCTGGCGCCGCAGGGCTGGTTCCGGCGGTGGGCCGAGTCGCATCACGCGTTCCTGTGCGGCCGGGATCTGCTGGACGCGACGGTCCGCGCCCAGGTCCTGGACGACGACCGGATCAAACTCGTCGAGCACGCCGAGGTGTTGGGCCTGGAGGGCACCGACGAGGCCGTCACCGGGGTGCGGTTGCGTGGCGCCGACGGCAGCCGGCGCACCCTGCACGCGGACCTGGTCGTGGACGCCACCGGCCGCGCCTCGCGTGCCCCGCACTGGCTGCGCGAACTGGGCCTGCCCGAACCGGCCCGCCGTGTCGTCGACTCGGGGCTCGTGTACGCGAGCCGGATGTACCGGGCGCCCGAAGCGGCGTGGCAGGGCTTCCCTGTGGTCAACGTCCAGGCGGACCCGAGGGGGGACGGTCCGGGCCGGGCGGGTGTCCTCATGCCCATCGAGGACGGCTGCTGGCTGGTCTCCCTGTCCGGCACGCGGGGCGGTGAACCCCCCTCCGACGGCGCGGAGTTCACCCGCTTCGCCCGAGAGGAACTCCGGCATCCGGTGATCGCCGACCTGCTCGCGGGCGCGGAACCCCTGACGGCGGTCTCCGTCACCCGTACGACGTCGAACCGCCGCCACTACTACGAGCGCATGCCCGCCTGGCCGGACAACTTCGCGGTGATAGGCGACGCGTTGGCCGCGTACAACCCGATCTACGGCCACGGAATGTCGGTCGCGGCCCAAAGTGCCGTGGCGCTACGGGATGTGATCCGGCGTCAGGGCTGGGGCGCGCCGGGCCTGGCCGGCCGTATCCAGAAGGCGGTGGCCGAACCGGTCGCGGCGGCCTGGGACCTGGCGACCAGCCAGGACGTCTTCTACCCCGGCGCCACGGAGAAGGGCCCGACCCTCCGGGACCGGCTGCTGGCGGCGTACGTGGGCCGCCTGATGCGCACGGCCACCGGCAACGGCCGTATCGCACGCCGGGTCACGGACGTGACGTCCCTGGAACGCGGCGCGGAGGTGCTCCTGACGCCAAGTGTCGTACTGGCGGCGGCGATCGGCCCGCTCAAGCCACCGCTGAGCGGGCCGCCGTTGCTGCCGGAGGAGCTGAAGGCGGCGCTGCGTTTCCCGGGGGACGACCCCCGGACCTCCAGCAGGAGGACAGGCAGGGCGGAGTGACCGGTGCGGGGCGCCGCGAGGCAACCCCGCGTGGACGCGGTGCGGGAAGGGCGGCCGGCCAGGCCACGGGAACCCCGTTGCCTGCCGGCCGGTGACCGCGTGGGGTCCGCTCAGCCCGCGAACGCCGGCTGGGCGAGCCCCTTGCCCGCCCCCGGTACGACCAGGAGCGAGCCCGACATCGGGTGGGGGACGGTCAGGCCCACCCGGGCCGTCGTGATGTACAGGTCCGTGAGGTTCGGGCCGCCGAAGGCGCAGGCCGTGGGGCGGACCGTGGGGAGGGTGATCGTGCGGTCGAGGGTGCCGGACGGGGTGTAGCGGCGGACCGCTCCGCCGTCCCACAGGGCGACCCAGACACAGCCGTCCGCGTCGACCGTCAGGCCGTCGGGGAAGCCCGCGCCCTCCTCGATCAGCGCCAACTGGCGGCGGCCCGTGACGCTTTGGCCGTCGGCCGACACGTCGAAGACGTCCACGCGGCGGGTCGGTGAGTCGATGTAGTACATCAGCCGGCCGTCCGGGCTCCAGCCCGTGCCGTTGCTCACCGCCACATCGTCCAGGACGGTCGTGACCTCGCCGTCGCCCGTCAGCCGGGACAGCGTCCCGCCGCCCGGCGCCTCGTCGTAGCGCATCGTGCCCGCCCACAGGGAGCCGTCGGGCGCCACCGCCGCGTCGTTCGCCCGGCGGCCGGGGGTCGGCTCGTGGTGCAGCCAGCGGAAGCTGCCCGGGGGTGGGGCGAGGGCCGGCACAGGGTCGGTCGCGGGGACGGGTGCGGTGCCCTCGGTGTCGTACAGGGCGACTCCGTCGCGCAGGTTCAGGACCAGCCCGCCGCCCGCGCGAGGCTTGGCCGCGCCCACGTGCTGTTCTGTCGCCATGACCGTACGGCGGCCCGTCGACGGGTCGTACGTGTTGACGCGGGAGCCGAGGATGTCGATCCAGATCAGCCGGGACCTCGCCGCGTCCCAGGTGGGGCCCTCGCCGAGGGTCGCCTGCGCCTGGACGGCCACTTCGAGGGCGGGCTCGTACGTCGTCGTCATGCCACGCTCCGGTGACCGAGGCGCTCGGAGAGTTCGGCGGCGCCCTTGGCGGCGAGCTGCTCCAGCTCCGAACGGTGGTCGTCGCTCCAGCGGATCATCGGGACGGAGATCGACAGCGCGGCGACCACCCGGCCCGTACGGTCGTGGACCGGGGCGGCGACACAGCTCACGTCCGGATTCGACTCACGGTTCTCGACGGCGACGCCCCGGCGGCGGATCTCCGCGAGGGCCTCGCGCAGGGCCGCCGGGTCGGTGATGCTGTTCGGCGTCATCGCGGCCAGCGGGACGTTGTCGGGGACGCGTGCGCTCAGCTCGTGGTCGGGGAGCGAGGCCAGCAGCATCTTGCCGACGGAGGTGCAGTGGGCGGGCAGCCGGCGGCCGGCCGCCGACACCATCCGGACCGCGTGGGTGGAGTCCACCTTGGCGATGTAGATGACGTCCGTGCCTTCGAGGATCGCGACGTGCACCGTCTCGTCACAGGTCTCGGCGACGGAACGGGCCACCTGCTGGCCCTCCGCCGCCAGGTCCAGCTGCTCCGCGTAACGGCTGCCGAGCTGGTACGGGCGGACGCCCAGGCGGTAGCGACCCGGCTGGCCGGGGACCTGCACAATGTACGAACGGGCGGCGAGCGTCGTCACCAGTTCGTGCACGGTGGTGCGCGGCAGCTGGAGCCGGCGCACGATGTCCGGGGCGGAGAGCGTCCCGTCTCCGTCCAGGAAGAGCTCAAGAATGTCGAGAGCCCGGGTCACGGCAGGTACGAGGCGTCCCATGACGGCCCCCTCTGTTTTTTATTGCTTTTCGGTGGCGACAGTAATGACGGCGTTCGAGATTTCAACAGACGATCGGCATGACGAACAGAGCACAGGCTAACCACAAGGGCTCGGGCGGGCAATGGGCGTGCGACGTGGGGGACGATGGTTCGTATGCTGCTCGATTTCCAGCTGGTGCTGCTGCGCCGCATGGCCGACCACAACCCGGACCTGGTGGAGGACGCCCGCCATGAGCTGGGCGTCTCGCTCGCGGAGATGCGGGAGGCCAACAAGCGCTGGCAGGCGATGGTGCGCTCGCCTCGCTCCCGAGCCGCCGCCTCCCGCTACCGCTCGGTCCTCGGCACCCCCGAGTCGGTGACATCGCGCAAGATCGGCGACCTGGAGTGCGAGGCCTGGCTGTGGCCGGTCCCCCTCTGGCCCGACCTGCGCTTCGAGGTGCTCGTCGCCCCCAACGGCACGGCCTGGAACGAGTGGCTGGTACGGGCCCCGGGCGCCCCCACCCCCGACCTCCGCACCCTGGACGACCTGCGCCCCTGGTCCTGCACGGTCGACGAGGCCGCCCGCGCCTTCGCCCCGGCCCGCCCCCTGGAGGGAACGGCCCCGACCCGCTGGGGCCTGGCGTTCACGGCACCGGACGGGACGGGGGCACGAAGGGAATGCGTGGCGGAGTTCACGTGGGGGCTGTTGCAGCGGGTGGGGGTGAAGGGCTGAGGGGCCGCGCCCCTTTGGGGCGCGCCCCAAAGGGGCGCGGGGAACTGCGCGACCAGCCACGACGACCCAGCAGCCGACACACCACCTCTCCCCCCGACCCCTTAGTCGACAGCAGCCCGCAGAACAGCCTCCACAACCCCCGCGACAGACCCCGGATGCAGATCGAGAAACAGATTCGGCTCGATCAACTCCAGCTCCATGACCAGGGGTTCACCATCGTCACCGAGGACGAGATCCACCCGGGCGTACAGGAGGGACGAGTTACCCGGCACGACAGCCAACGCCCGCTCCGCCAAGGCAACTTCCGCCGGGGTCGGGCCCCAGACCTCAAGGTCGGGATGCGCGACCTTGTCGTCGTCGTACGCCGCGCCAGGCGCGAGCACAGCCCCCTTGCGACTGGCGTGCAGCAGCCGCCCGCCGAAGAACTGGAGCGCCCGCTCCCCGGTGACGTCGATGCTCCCGACGTACGGCTGCACCATCGCCGTGAACCCCTCGGCATGCATCCGCGCGAGATGCCGTACGGCCGTCTCCCGGTCCTCGGGCGTGTAGCGGGCCGCGTATCGGGCGCCGGCGCCGGAGGTGGGCTTGACGACGTACTCACGGTCGGCGGGGAGGTCGGGGGCGTCGCCGGGGGCCAGGTAGGTGGTGGGGACCGTGGGGACACCGGCCGCGGCCAGCTCGCCGAGGTACCGCTTGTCCATGTTCCAGCGCAGGACGCCGACCGGATTCGCGACCCGCGTGAGCTTCCCGCACCGCTCCAGCCAGCCCGCGAACTCCTCCGCACGCCAGGTGTAGTCCCAGGTGGACCGGACCAGCGCGAGATCGTAGGACGCCCAGTCGATGTCGGGGTCGTCCCAGTACACGGCGGCCGTGTCGGCGCCGGCCGCGGTCAACTCCCGTACGAGAAATGGGAGATCGCGGTCCTTGCTGGTCCCCGGACGGGGGTCGTAGGTGACGATCGCGATGCGAACCACGGGGACTCCCTCTGTAAGGCGTGTACTGCCGTACACCACTGATATCGAGTGAAGGTTAACCGCTGCTTGACCTTCACCTTCGGGGAAGCCGCAGCATCGGTGGCGGAACGAGGAACGCAGCGGGAAACCAGGAAGAAAAGGGGGTGCTCCATGACGCAGCCGGAAATGCTGACGATCGGGGCGTTCGCCAGAGCGTGCCGGCTGTCGCCGAAGGCACTGCGGCTGTACGACGAACTGGACCTGCTCCGTCCGGCCCGCGTCGACCCCGACACCGGATACCGCTACTACGCGGCCGAGCAGCTGGAGCAGGCCCGGCTGGTGGCCTGGCTACGCCGGCTGGGGATGCCCCTGGCCCGTATCCGGCAGGTCGGGGCCATGGAGCCGCCGGCCGCCGCCCAGGAGATCCGGGCCTTCTGGGCCCGGGTCGAGGCGGAGACCGCGGCCCGGCGGGATCTCGCCACGTTCCTCGTCGACCATCTCTCGACACCGCCGAGGAAGGACACCCATCCCATGACAGGCACCGACCTGCTCGAACTCCGTTACGCGGCCCGCACCGACATCGGTCTGGTCCGCGCCGCCAACCAGGACACCGCGTACGCCGGTTCACGCGTACTGGCCGTCGCCGACGGCTTCGGTCCCGGGGGCGCACCGGCCAGTACGGCCGCCGTCGAGGCCCTGAAGTTCCTGGACGCCGAGCCGCTGACCGCTGGCAGTGTCCTGAACCTCCTGGAGGACGCGGTCCAGGGCGCCGCCCAGGCGGTCCGGGACGTCGCCGGGACCGAACATGGGAAAACGGGGGACGAGGTGACCGACGACATCGGCACGACCCTCACCGCGATGGTGTGGACGGGCTCACGCCTGGCCCTCGTACACATCGGGGACAGCCGCGCATACCTCCTGCGCGACGGCGAACTCTTCCTGATCACCCACGACCACACACTCGTCCAGTCGATGATCGACGAGGGCCGGCTGACCCCCGAGGAGGCCGCGACCCACCCCCAACGCACCCTGCTCCGCAAGGCGTTGACGAAGTCCCCGTCACCCTCTCCCGACCTCCGCCTGCACGACGCCCAGGCAAACGACCGCTACCTCCTCTGCTCCGACGGCCTGACCAGGGCCGTACCGGAGAACACGATCCAGCACCTCCTGAGCACGATCCCCGACCCGGACGCGACCACAGCCGCACTCATCGAGGCTGCGAACGCCAACGGCGGTCCGGACAACGTGAGTTGCATAGTGGCCGATGTGGTGCGGCCTATGTGACCCACGTCATCAACAGGTGTTTCGGGTAACGGGAGTTGTTGGGAGACTCATCCGGATCGGTCATTGGTCATCGGTCGTTGGTCATGGCCAGCAAGGGACCCAAGGACGGGAGCCCGTATGTCCGCCGAACTGATTTCGATCCTCGTGCTTGTCGTGGTGTTCGTGATCGCCACGACCCGTTCCATCAACATGGGCGCGCTCGCGTTCGCCGCCGCCTTCGGGGTGGGCGAGCTGGTGGCCGACCTCGACACCGACACGATCTTCGCCGGGTTTCCCGGTTCGCTGTTCGTCGTGCTGGTCGGGGTGACCTATCTGTTCGCGATCGCCCGGGCGAACGGCACCACCGACTGGCTGGTGCACGCCTCGGTCCGGCTGGTGCGCGGGCGGGTCGTGCTCATTCCGTGGGTGATGTTCGTGCTGACGGGGGCGCTCACCGCGATCGGCGCGGTCAGTCCGGCGGCCGTCGCCATCGTGGCGCCGATCGCGCTCAGTTTCGCCGCACGCTACGGCATCAGCCCCCTGCTGATGGGCGCGATGGTGGTGCACGGCGCCCAGGGCGGCGGCTTCTCGCCGATCAGTATCTACGGGTCGATCGTCAACGGCATCGTCGAGAAGGAAAAGCTCCCCGGCAACGAGATCGCCCTGTTCCTCGCCTCCCTCTTCGTCAACCTCGCGATCGCGGCAGTGGTGTTCGTGCTGTTCGGGGGGCTGAAGCTGAGTCGTGGAGGGGGCGAAGGAGGGGGTGAGGACGCCGCTATCGGACACCCCGCCGCCGACGATGGCGGCGGGGTGTCCGTCCGTACGGAAGAGACCCTCCAGCTAACCCCCGCCCGTATCGCCACCCTCGTCTCCCTCGTCCTTCTCGTCGTCGCCGTGCTCGCCTTCGATCTCGACGCCGGGCTCACCTCCATCACCCTCGCCGTCCTGCTCGCCGCCTGCTGGCCCGAGGACAGTCGCAAGGCCGTCGGTCAGATCGCCTGGACGACCGTGCTGGTGATCTGCGGTGTCCTGACCTACGTCGGCGTGCTGGACGAGATGGGCACCATCACCTGGGCCGGCGAGGGTGTCGGTGACATCGGCGTACCGCTGCTGGCCGCCGTGCTCCTCTGCTACATCGGCGCGGTGATCTCGGCGTTCGCGTCCTCCGTCGGCATCATGGGGGCGCTGATTCCGCTGGCGGTGCCGTTCCTGGCGCAGGGGGAGATCGGAGCGGTCGGGATGGTGGCGGCGCTCGCGGTGTCGGCGACGGTGGTGGACGTCAGTCCGTTCTCGACGAACGGGGCGCTGGTGCTGGCCTCGGCGGCGGATGTCGACCGCGAGCGTTTCTTCCGGCAGTTGATGATGTACGGAGGGATCGTGGTGGCTGTGGTTCCGGCGGTGGTGTGGCTGGTGCTGGTGGTGCCCGGCTGGGGGTGACAGTCGCGACGGCACCTGTTCGACTGGTGTGACGATCGACGATCGAAGGAGTACGACGCGTGTCCTCTCTCTTTCCCGGGCTGACCGACGACCCGACCGGTACCCCAAGCGGGCGGCCCGCCCTGCGTTTCGGCGAGCGCTCGCTGACGTACGCCGAACTCGCCGCCTCGGCCGGAGCCCTCGCCGACCGGATCGCCGGGGCGGGCGCCGGGCGGGTCGCCGTCTGGGCGACGCCGACACTGGAGACGGCCGTCGGCGTCGTCGCCGCGCTGCTGGCCGGGATCCCCGCGGTGCCGCTCAACCCGAAGTCGGGCGAGAGCGAGTTGGGGCACATCCTGAAGGACAGCTCGCCCGCGCTCGTACTCACCGCACCCGGCGACCAACTCCCGGCCGCCTTCGGCTCGTTGGAGCGTATCGACGTCGATGTCGATGGGCGTCACACGTCCGCCGAGGCGCCCCGGGCGACTCACGACCCCGAAATCCCCGCCCTGATCGTCTACACCTCCGGCACCACCGGCCCGCCCAAGGGTGCCGTCATCCCGCGCCGGGCCATCGCCACCACCCTGGACGCGCTCGCCGACGCCTGGCAGTGGACCTCCGAGGACGTGCTGGTGCACGGGCTTCCGCTCTTTCATGTGCACGGTCTGATTCTCGGCATCCTGGGCCCGCTGCGGCGCGGCGGCTCGGTACGGCACCTCGGGCGGTTCGGGACCGAGGGTGTGACCCGCGAGCTGAACGACGGGGCGACGATGCTGTTCGGCGTACCGACGATGTACCACCGGATCGCGGAGGCACTCCCCGGCGACCCGGAACTCGCCGGGGCGCTCGGCCGGGCCCGCCTCCTCGTCTCCGGTTCGGCGGCGCTGCCCGTGCACGACCACGAGCGGATCACGGCCGCGACCGGGCGGCGGGTCGTGGAGCGGTACGGCATGACCGAGACGCTCATGAACACGAGCGTCCGCGCTGACGGCGAGCCCCGCGCGGGCACGGTCGGCGTACCGCTGCCGGGTGTCGAGCTGCGGCTCGTCGAGGAGGACGGGGCGCCCATCACGGCGTACGACGGCGAGACCGTGGGCGAGATCCAGGTGCGCGGGCCGAACCTGTTCACCGAGTACCTCAACCGGCCCGACGCCACCGCCGCCGCGTTCACCGCCGACGGCTGGTTCCGCACCGGTGACATGGCGGTGCGTGATCCCGACGGCTACGTCCGTATCGTCGGCCGGAAGGCCACCGACCTGATCAAGAGCGGCGGTTACAAGATCGGCGCGGGCGAGATCGAGAACGCGCTCCTTGAACACGCGGGTGTGCGCGAGGCGGCGGTGACCGGGGAGCCCGACGCCGACCTGGGCGAGCGGATCGTCGCCTGGATCGTCCCCGCCGATCCCCAATCCCCGCCGGACGCCGACGAGTTGGCGAACCATGTCGCCGCCCGCCTCGCCCCGCACAAACGCCCCCGGATCGTGCGCTACCTGGACGCCCTCCCACGCAACGACATGGGGAAGATCATGAAACGAGCCCTCCCCGGTGACTGACCCCGCACCCTACGCCCGCCCCGAACGCCGTTCCGCCCGCGAGATCATCACCCTCGTCTGCGACAGCTCCACCTTCACCGAACTCCCTTATCCCATCGTGGAGTTCAAGGCGGACGGCCCCCTCTCCTGGCAGGGCTACGACGCCTCGCGCGCCCGCGCCACCGCCCGTACCGGCGAGGAGGAGTCCGCCGTCTGCGGTACCGCGCGCATCGGCGGCACCCCGGCCGTGCTCATCGTCTTCGAGTTCGGCTTCCTCGGCGGCTCGCTCGGTGAACGCACCGGAGACCGGCTGGAGTTGGCGTACGAACACGCGCGCACCCACCGTCTCCCCGTCGTGGCGCTCGTCGCGACGGGCGGCAGCCGGATGCAGGAGGGCATGCTCGCCCTGACCCAACTCCAGCGCGTGGCACGGCAGTCGGCGCTGACCCGCGAGGCGGGCCTCCCGCAGATCGCGGTCCTCCGGGATCCGACGACCGGCGGCGGCTGGGCGACCCTGGGCGCGGGCGCCGACGTCGTCCTCGCCCTGCCCGGCGCCCAGGTGGGCTTCGCGGGTTCCCGGGTGCGGCCGGCCGACGCGGACCCGGCGGCGTACACGGCGGAGGCGCAGGTGGCGGCGGGCGCGGCCGACGCGGTCGTACGTCCGGAGGCGCTCCGGGAGACACTGGCCCGCTGGCTCTGGCTGCTGAGCGTCGGTGACAGATCGGGTGACGGGTCGAGTGACAGGTCGACGGAGGCCGCCCCGCCACCGCCGTCCCTCGCCGCCGATACCCTCCCCGCCACCGGCTGGGACGCCGTCCGGCGCGCCCGGTCGCCTCAACGCCCCCGCGCCGACGCCTACTTGGACGCGTACTTCACCCGGCGCACCGCGATCAGCGGTGACCGCTGCGGCGGCACCGACCCCGGTATGGCATGCGGGTTCGGCGAGTGCGCGGTGAACGGGCGGACCGTCGCGTACGCCGCCCAGCTCGGCACGGCCACCCGCCCCGCCGGCTACCGCACCGCCGCCCGGCTGATCCGGCTCGCGGACCGGCTCGGCATCCCGGTCCTGACCCTGGTGGACACCCCGGGCGCCGCCAACGACGCGGCCGCAGAACGCGAGGGCGCGGGCGCCGCGATCGCGGACCTGTTCGGCGCGGTCGCCACCGCCCGTACGCCGGTCACCACACTGCTGATCGGCGAGGGCGGCTCGGGCGGCGCCCTGGCCCTCGCGGCTCCCGGCAACACCTGGGCCACGCCGGACAGCTACTTCTCCGTCATCGCGCCGGAACTGGCGGCGGCGATCCTCAAGCGTTCGGAGGGGGAGGTGGAGGCGACGGCGGATCAGCTCCGGATCCGGCCGCAGGACCTGGTGGAGTTGGGGGTGGTGCGGGGGATCGTGGGCCCGCAGGACCCTGCCCCGGACATTCGGTGACGTTCTCGGGACCTTCGGCGGTCGTCTCCTCAGGACCTTCGGCGGTCTCCTCGGGACCTTCGGCAGCCCCTTCGGGACCTTGGTCATAATTGCGACATAAGGGATAAATTACCCATACGGCAGCACCCCACCCGGCCCTCTACAACAGGCGCCCCCTCCCCCGCCACCCGCACGATGCCAGTGGAGGCCCGCCGACCGGCGGGCCCGTACGGTCTGCGCTCTCGGGAGGATCTGCCATGACCGTCAGTCTGGAACAGATGCGCCGCTGCCATTTCGCCGTCGACCTCGGGGCCGCGCGGACCCGCGTCTACGTCAAGGGGGCCGGGCTCGTCGTCGACCAGCCGTCCGTCGCCGCCGTGAACACCAGGACCGGCGCGCTGATCGCGGTCGGGGAGTTCGCCGAGAAGATGACGGGACGTACGCCCGACTACATCCGCGTCGTACGGCCCGTGTCCGGTGGGACCGTCGTCGACATCGAGATGGCGCAGCGCATGCTGAGGCATCTGATCGGCGACAAGGTACGGCGTACGCTGCGCCGCAAGCCCTTCCTGCGGGCCGCCGCCTGCTACCCGCACGACGCCGACCCGCTCGCACAGCGCGCGACCATCGAGACGCTCGTCGGGCTCGGTGCCCGGCGCGTCGAACTCGTCGACACGCTCATCGCCGCCGGTGTGGGATGCGGGCTGCCCGTCGAGCAGCCCGAGGCGACCATGGTCATGGTGTGCGGGGCCGCCGCCACCCAGCTCGCCGTGCTCTCCCTCGGCTCGATCGTGACCGCCGAGCGGATCCCGGTCGGCGGCGAGGCCGTCGACCACGCGATCGTGCAGCATCTCCGGCATCAGCACGAGCTGATGCTGCCCAGTCAGTCGGTACGTCCGCTCCAGCTCGCCCTCTCCGGCAACGGGCTCACCCCGCACGGGCCGGAGTCCACCGAGATCCACGGACGGGACGTCGCCACCGGCCTCGCCCGTTCCGTCCAGGTCGACACCGCCGCCGTGCGCGACGCCATCCAGACGCCGCTGACCGCCGTACTCGACGGGATCGGCAAGGTGCTGCGGGACTGCCCGCCGGACCTGGTGGCCGACCTCGCCGACCGCGGGATCATGATGGTCGGCGGCAGCGCGCTGCTCCCCGGCCTCGACCAGATGCTGCGGCAAGCCACGGGCATGCCGGTGCACATCGCGGAACGGCCGGACGTGTGCGCGGTGCAGGGCCTCGGGTACATGCTGGAGGGCAAGATCGAGCCGCTGGTGCTGGATCCGCTGGCCACCTGAGTCGACAGTCCATCCCGTCACATGTCGGGCGACGCCTCGCTGCCTCCCCCTCTCCCGCCCCGTCTCGAAGCCGTGCTCGGCATCGGTACCGATCTCGAACTGCGCACCACGCTCCAGCACATCGTGGACGGCGCCGCCGAGTTGACCGGTGCCCGGTACGCGGGGCTCGGGATGGCCGACCCCGGGCACGACGGTCTCGTGGAGATCCGCAAGGCCGATCTGGGGCGCGCCGAGCGGGCGGGCATCGCCGTCGTCGACGTACCGATCCTGGTGGAGGGCGGGGAGTTCGGGCGGCTGTATCTCGCGGAGAAGCTCGATGGCAGTCAATTCTCCGACTCCGACCGGCAGTTGCTGAGTGTTCTCGCCGCGCAGGCCGGGATCGCGATCGGCAACGCCCGGCTGTACGAGACCGCCCGGCAGCGCGAGCGCTGGATCGAGGGGGCCGCCGCCGTCACCACCGCGCTGCTCACCGGCGGGGCCGACGACGACGCGCTGCTGACCGTCGCGGACCGCGCCCGGCTCCTCGCCGACGCCGCGGCCGGTGTCATCCTTCAGCCGACGGACGAGGGCGGTATGGAGGTCGTCACCGCCGCCACGCTCGACGGCGGCGATTCCGGTGACGGCGACATCGTGGGGACCGTCATCGCGCCCGGCAGTCCCGTTCTCGTCCAACTGCTCGGCGGGGAACCCGTGTTCGTCGACGACTCGGCGACCGACCCACGGCTGACGAGCCCGGTACGGCACCGGTTCGGGCCGAGCATGCTGCTGCCGTTGCAGGCCGAGGGGCGGCTGATCGGGACGCTCGCGCTGCCGCGTCGGCGCGGGGAACGGCCGTACACCGACACGGAGAAGCTGCTCGCGACGCAGTTCGCCTCGCAGGCCGCCCTCGCGCTCGTCCTCGCCGACGCCCGGCGCCGGCGCGCCCGGCTCGCCGTGTACGAGGACCGCGACCGGATCGCCCGCGATCTGCACGATCTCGTCGTCCAGCGGCTGTTCGCCACCGGCATGATGCTGGAGTCCACACAGCGGCGGGCGGTGGGCGACGACAAGGTGCGCGAGATCCTCGGGCGGGCGGTCGACGAACTCCAGGCCACCGTCCAGGAGGTCCGTACGACCATCTTCGCTCTCCAGCAGCCCCCGGCCGACGCGCCGACCACCTTGCGCGGCAAGGTACTTCGGGAGGCGGCCGGTGTGACGGCGGCGCTCGGCCGCCGGCCTTCCGTCCACTTCACCGGACCCGTCGAGCACCGCGTCCCGGCCCCGGTCGCCGCCCTGCTCCTCACCGCCCTGCGCCGCGCGCTCGCCATCGCCGTACGCCGTCCCGGTGTCACCCGGGTCGCGATCACGGTCGACGCGACGGCGGTCCTGCCGGACGGGCGGGACGGGGTGCGGCTCACGGTCTACGACGATGGCGACAGCGGCGACGGCCCATCGGGCGCAGGCTCGGGTACGACCGCGCTCTGGCAGGCCCCGCTGGAAGACGGCACTCTGGGGGAGGTGACGGAACGTAGACGGCGGAGGGGCAGTCGGTGACGGACATTGACACGCGTAACGGCACGCTCGTCGGCACTCGCTTCGGCACGTGCATCGACACGGGAATGGATCCCGGCAGGGACACGGGCAGGCACACCGGGAGGGGTACGCGTGTCGTGGCGCGTGTCCGTACGCGCATCGGTGTGACCGGGCATCGCTCGATCCCCGCCGCCGTCCTGCCGTCCGTGCGCACGGGCATCCGCCGACTGCTCCAGGGCGACGAGGAGTTGGAGGCGCTGAGCAGCCTCGCCGCCGGGGCCGATCAGTTGTTCGCCGACATCGCCCTGGAGCGCGGTATCCCGCTCACGGCCGTGATTCCCGGTATGGACTACGAGGCCCACCTCGGCGACGCCGACACGCGGGCCTCGTACCGCCGACTGCTCGACTCCTGCCGTACGCGCGTGAATCTGCCCGTCGAGGCGACGCACGAGGAGGCCTACTTCGCGGCGGGCCGCTGGATCGTCGACCACGTCGACCAGCTGGTCGCGGTGTGGGACGGGCTGCCCGCGCGGGGGCTCGGCGGCACCGGGGACGTGGTGGCGTACGCGCGGCGCACGGGGGTCGCGGTGACGGTGCTGTGGCGGCCGGGGGTGCTGCGGTCCTGACGTCGGGGCGGTCGCGGATTCCCGCCTCGGGGGCGGTCGCGGTTTCCGGCCTCGGGGGCGGTCGCGGCTTCCGGCATCGGGGCGGCCACAGCTTCCCACCTCGGGGCGGCCACGGCTTCCCACCTCGGTACCTCCGGTCCTATGCATGGCTCTTGGCGAACTGGTGCGCTAATTTGTGGTGCAGGTCACCGGTGAATGGGCACCCGTGGTGAGCGGGGGAGGTTCTGTTGACCCCGGCACAGCTGCGGGCCTTCTCCGCGACCGTCCGGCTCGGCTCAGTGAAGGCCGCCGCGGCCGATCTCGCCGTCACCGAGGCCGCCGTGTCGACGCACGTCGCCCATCTGCGCCGGGAACTCGGCGACAAGCTCTTCACCCGGACCGCACAGGGGCTCGCGTTCACACCGGGCGGGCTGCGGCTCGCCAGCCGGGCGGCTGAGCTGCTCGGGCTCCAGGACCGTACGATCCTCGAGGTCCGGCAGGCCGGTTCCGGCCGACGGCTGTTGCGGGTGGCCGCGTCGAGTCTGTTCGCGGAGCATGCCGCGCCCGGCCTCATCGAACTGTTCGCGGGGCGCGCGGACGATCTGGACGTCGAGCTGAGCGTGCACAGTCCGCAGCGGTTCGGCGCGTTGCTGGTGAACCGGGCCGTGGATGTGGCCATCGGGCCGCCTCCCGCCACCACCGTCGTCGGCGACGAGAGCGCGCCTGCGGCGATGGCCATGAACTGCACCCCCTTCCTCAACTATCAGCTGATCGCCGTCGTGGGTCCCGACCATCCGCTCGCCACGGGGGCCGCCGGTGGTGCGGGGGTACGCGAACTCCGCGAGCAGACCTGGCTGTTGGGGCCGTCCGCCGTCGGCCGGGTCGGCATGGTGCCGTCCGTGCTGCGCTGCCTGGGCGTCCCCGAGCACAACCAGCGCATCTTCCAGAGCCATGCCGCCGCGGTGGAGGAGGCCAAGCGTGGGAAGGGGGTTGCCCTGGCGGTGGCGTTCGCTGTCGCGAAGGACATCGCCGGGGGTGGGCTCTGCCGGCTCGACGCGCCGGCCCTCCCGGCCCGCGGTTCCTGGAACGTCCTCGCCCTCGCCGACCGCGAGGAGCCGCCGACGGCCGCGGAGCTTCGGCGGTTCGTCACCACGCCCCGTGCCATCCAGGCGATGCTGCGTGGCACGGGGGTCACGGTGGGGCGGTTTCGGCCGGCGATTCACGTGACTCTGTGGAGTTGAGGCTCCCCTGGACAGGTGGTTCGTTGGCCGCGGGCCTGTGGGGGCTGGTCGCGCAGTTCCCCGCGCCCCTATAGGGCGCGCTCATGCGCCCGCGTTTCCAAAGCCGCCCATGACATCGGCCCCCACCGCCGCGGCCTGGCGGTGAGGGCCGAGGGGTGCTCAGACCCCGTGCGCTGAGCACCCTCGTCGCGCGCCCTCGTCCGGGGCGCGCAGGCAGGGTCGGATCACCGGTGGATCACTTGTACGTGATGTCCGAGGTGTTGTAGCGGCAGTGCGTGGTGTCCGGGCCGGTGCCGAGGGACGGGGGTTCGGCGCCGGTGGAGTTGCCCTGGAAGCGTTCGCAGACGACGATCTTCCTGCTGGTGTCGCCGACGACCGTGACTCCCGAGATCGTGGCCGTGTCGCCGTAGTTGGCGTTGATGCCGACCAGGACCTTGCCGGGGCTGGTCGCCTGGACGTTCTTCACCACGATGTGGCGCTCGAACTGCGTCTTGCAGTTGCCGCACGAGCGGACCAGCTTGCCGAAGTCGGCGACCTGGAAGTTCTGGACGGTGAGCGTGCCTGCGCCGTTGAACTGGAAGACCTTGTCGTCCGCGTTCCGCGCGCCGCCGCCGGAGACGAGGTACGTCGCCGAGGCCGACTTGCTCTTGAACGTGGCCGCGTCCTCGCCGACGTCCTCCCACCACACGTTCTGGAGCGTGCAACTGCCCAGGCAGTGAACGCCGTCGGCGGCCGGGGCACCCAGGACCACGTTCTTCAGGACGGCACCGTCGGCGAGTTCGAAGATCGGGCCCTGGTTCTCGTCCTGGTCGGCGCTGCCGAGGGCGCCGGAGCCGTAGAAGCGCTTGAGGCCGCCGTCGTACGTACCCGAGACCTCGATGCTCGCGGTGACCGCCTGCACGCCGGCGACCGTGGGCCATGCGCTCAGAGTCGTGCCGCCGGCGGAGTCCGTTCCGGAGGCCGGGGTGGTGGAGGCGCTCGCGGACTTGGTCGAAGAAGCGGAGGCAGAGGTAGAGGCAGATGCCGATGGGGACGCGGACTTGGAGGCCGACGGAGAGGCCGACGCCGACTTGGTCGCCGAAGCCGAGGCCGAGGCCGACGGTGACTTCGTCGCCGACGAGCCGCCGCCCGCCGCCAGCAGCGTCCAACTCTTGCTGCTCGCCTTGTCGCAGGAGTTCTGCTGGGCCAACCCGCCCTTGATGTTGAGGCACTTGGCGCTCTTGGCGTTGACCAGGTGGTACGCGTCGCCCACCGCCGTCAGCTTCCACACCTGGGACGTGCCGCCGTCGCAGGTCTGCTGCTGCACCGCCTTGCCCGCGGAGGCCGACGCGTCCTTGACCCCGGCGCACAGTGCGCCGACCACGCCCTTGACCGTGAACCCGCCCTCGGCGTCGGCCAGTTGCCAGGTCTGCCCGGCGGCCGAGTCTGCGCACTTGGCGGTGCCCAACTGCGCACCCCTCGTGGTGGCCGCCGTCGCCACCGTCAGACAGGTGCTGTCGGCGGCGTTCACCAGGCGATACGTCCCGGCGCCCGGGCTGGACGCGGACGCCGTCATCAGCACCCCGCCCACGACCGCGCCACCGCCCAGGGCCGCGACCAGCGCACCGATCAGTACGCCCCTGCGACGGCTCGTTCTCCTGCGGCGCGGTCCGCGCCCCACTGCTCTCTTGCCCACGTCGTCACTCTCGTTCGGGAGTTCGCGCTGTTCCGTTTCCGACGCCCGTCTGTCGCCACCGGTGATCCAGGGGTTGCCGCGTCGACGGAACTTTGTGGGAACTGTGTGCTTCCTGAGCCGGAGTCGGGTGAGTGCCGTGTGCTCAGCGGGAGTTCGCGGCCCCGAGGCGCGCCACCTCGCCCGGCACCCGTAGCAGCGCCCCGAAGCTGTCCGCCGGGAGGAGCAGGTCGACGTACGGCAGCGCGGTGGACATCGTCGTCGTACGGGGTTCGAAGCCCGGGGCGGCTGCCCTCGGGTTCAGCCAGATCACCGTGTGGGCGCGGCGTCGCAGCCGGGCCATGGCCGCCGCGAGCCGGTCGGGCGGGTCCCCGTCCCAGCCGTCCGAGCAGATGAGGACGACGGCTCCGCGCAGGGTGCCGCCGTGGTGCGAGGCGAGCAGGGTGGCGAGGCAGTGCGCGATCCGGGTGCCGCCGAACCGGTCGCCGACCCGCTCGGTGGCCTCGTCGACCGCCGCCTCGGCCGAGCGGTGTCCGAGGACCGTGGTGAGGCGGGTCAGTGTCGTCCCGAACGCGAACACCTCGGCGTCCGTCGTCAGCGTGAGTGCCCGCATCAGATGCAGATACGCGACCGCCTGCGGCTGCATCGACCTGCTGACGTCACACAGCACGACGACCCGGCGCGGCCGTTCCACCGGCCCCGTCCGCACCAGCCGCACCGGCTCCCAGCCCGTCCGGCGGGCCCGCGCCACGGTCTCCCGGATCGCCACACGCGGCCCGCCGACCCGTACCGCGTACCGCCGCGACCGACGCCTCGGCCACTCCCCCAACGCCCTCTCCAACCACCGTCCGAGCAACTCCGCGTCCTTTGGGGATAGTTGTTCAAAGGGCGTGTCCACGGAAGCGGCCAGTTCGCTGGGCAGCCGTTCCGGTACGGCGGTCAGCGTTCGGCCGTCGTCCTGCTGGTCCGCCCCGGTGACGGCAGGCGGGAGGGTGACCCAGGGCAGGACCGAATCGCCGGTAGCCGCAATGGAGTTGGTCGACGCCGAGGGGCCCTTCTCGCCCGTCGGCGTACGTCCGTTCCGGCGCGCGTGCGGGTCCACGGCAAGCACCGCCTCACCGAAGACACCGGCGAACACCTCCTCGAATGCCGCCAGTTGGCCGTACTCGCGGACGAGGGTGACCCGGGCCGTCCAGTACAGCGCCGTCCGCGAGGCCGGTGGAACGGCGGCCAGCACCCGTACGAGGTCCTGGGTGGCGGTGAGGCCCACGGGTACGCCCCGCTCCCGAAGCCGGGTCGCGAGCGCGACGGCGAACGCGGCCCGGTCAACTGCCCGCAGGACAGGTCCGGTTGGCGTCACCGGACCAGGAGGTAGATCACCACGGCCACGACGACTGCGGCTACGGCCACCGGGATCAGCCGTCTGCTGACGGACCCTCCGGCCAGCCGCATCAGGTCCAGCGGTTCCTGCACGGGCTGCGGCGACACGGCCATCGGGACCGGAGCCTGCGGCTGTGGCTGTGGCTGTGGCTGCACCTCTGCCTGTGCCGGCGGCTTCGGCTCCGCCGCCGGCGCAGGGGCCTCCGCCTCTTCCGCGTCCGGCGTCAGCAGCTGCGCCTCCACGTTCTCGATGAACTGGGTGAACAATTTCTCCGAGATCTCCTTGATCATCCCGCTGCCGAACTGGGCCAGTTTTCCGCTGATGTTGAGGTCGGTGGACACCGTCACGACCGTCCCCGCGCCCTCCGCCCGCAGCCGGGCGTCGATCGTCGCCGACGCGTTGCCCGCCCCGCGCGTGTCCTTGCCCACGGCGCTGATCACCGCGTGATGTGCCGCCTCGTCCTTCTCCACGAAGCGTGCCGTGCCCGCGAACTGGCTGATCACCGGCCCGACCTTCACCTTCACCCGGCCCCGGTAGACCTCGTCCTCCACGCCCGTGAGCTGGGCGCCCGGCATGCACGGGGCGAGGCCCGCCAGATCCGTGAGCGCCTGCCACGCCCGCTCGACGGGCACGCCGACCTCGAACTCGTTGTCGATCTTCATGGTTTCCTCGCTTGTCCGGGGTAGCCGAGCTGTTCGAGGGCCTCGGTGACGGCGACACGGTCGTCGGGGCTCTTGGCGACGGCGCTGAGCGTGGCGACGATGTCCCCGCGGGCTAGGCGCGCCACCCGCAGCGCGGCCAGGGCCGACACCCAGTCGATGGCCTCCGCCATGCCCGGCGCCTTGTCCAGGTCAAGGCCGCGCACCCGCCCGACGAACTCCGTCGCCGACGCGATCAGCGGCTCGTTCGCCGCCGGTACCGAGCGGCGCAGGATCTCCGCCACGCGCTCGGGGGCCGGGAAGTCGATCCAGTGGTACAGGCAGCGGCGGCGCAGCGCGTCGTGGAGTTCGCGGCTGCGGTTGGAGGTGAGGATCGCGACGGGCGGCCGTACGGCGGCGAAGGTGCCCAACTCCGGGACGGTGATGGCCGATTCGCCGAGGAACTCGAAGAGCAGCGCCTCGAACTCGTCGTCGGCGCGGTCGATCTCGTCGATGAGGAGGACGGGCGGCAGTGGACCTCGGTGGCGTACCGCGCGCAGCAGCGGCCGGTCGAGCAGGAACTCCTCGGTGAACAAGTCCGTTTCCGTCAGCGGCTGTTGGCCATCCTTCCCCGGCTGTCCATGTGCCTCCGTGAGCCGGACCGCGAGCAGCTGACGCTGGTAGTTCCACTCGTACAGCGCCTCCCCCGCCGTCAGTCCCTCGTAGCACTGCAACCGGATCAGCGGGGTGTCCAGGGCCTCGGCGAGTGCCTTCGCCGCGCTGGTCTTGCCCACGCCCGGCTCGCCCTCCAGCAGCAGCGGCCGGCCGAGGACGGTGGCGAGGAAGAGGGCGGTCGCCGTGCCCTCGTCCACCAAGTAACCGACGTCGTCCAGCCGTTGGCGTACGTCGTCGGCGTCCTTGAACAGGGCCGGCGGCACGGGCCGGGCGGGCGGTTCGGGCATCGGGGCCACCAGTCAGTCGCTGCGCACGGTCACGGGCCGCGCTGTCCGCCGTACGGCCGACACCACCTCCGCCAGGATCGACAGCGCGATCTCGGGTGCCGTGCGCGCGCCGATGTCCAGCCCTGCCGGGGTGTGGATCCGGGCCGACTCCCCTTCCTCCAGGCCGAGTTCCTCGATCAGAGCCGCGCTCCGGCGCCTGCTGGCGACCAGCGCGATGTGCGGGACGTCGGCGTCGAGGGCGGCCCGCAGCGCTTCGGCGTCCCCTCTCCCCTGCCCGGCCACGACCACCGCCACCGTCTGTTCGGCGGGCGGGCCCTCCGGCAGGGAGCGTGCGGTGGCGTAGCCGAGTACGTCGGCGAGGGCGATGAACGCCTCCGCGATCGGGGTGCCGCCCACGACCTCGATCAGCGGGGGCGGGAGCACCGGCTCCAGGAAGATCTCCAACGCGCCGCCCGACAGACAGTGGTTGACGACGACCTGCGCTCCGGGCGCGGGCGGGAACTCGGGCTCCCCCTCGGGCAGGACCCGCAGCAGCAGCGGCCCGCCGCCGTGCAGGGCGTCGAGTGCCGCCGTACGCACCGAGCCCTCCGCGCACACGCCGCCCACGAAGCCGTCGATCGTGCCGTCGCCGTAGACGATGGCCTCGTCGCCGGGGCGGGCGGAGGCGGGCGCCTGGGCGCGCACCACACGGGCGTGCACGAACGGCACGCGTCCTTCGGTCAGTTCACGCGCACGAGCACTCACCGTTTTCATGACGATCCCTCAGATCGGCTTGGATCGGGTCAGATCGGTGGCGTCGGGCGCCCGTTCATCGCCTCCCACACCCGTGAGGGCGTGAGCGGCATGTCCGCGTGCCGGATGCCGTACGGCTTCAGCGCGTCGACGACCGCGTTGACGATGGCGGGCGGTGAGCCGACGGTCGCGGACTCGCCGACGCCCTTGGCGCCGATGGGGTGGTGCGGGGACGGGGTGACGGTGAACCCCGTTTCCCAGTCGGGGACTTCGAGGGAGGTGGGGATGAGGTAGTCCATCAGGGAGCCGCTGAGGCAGTTGCCGTCCTCGTCGAAGGAGATCATCTCCATCAGCGCCATCCCGACCCCGTCGGTCAGGCCGCCGTGCACCTGCCCCTCGATGATCATCGGGTTGATCCGGGTCCCGCAGTCGTCGACGGCCACGAACCGCCGTACGGTCACCTTGGCCGTCCCCGGGTCGATGTCGACGACGCAGATGTAGGCGCCGTGCGGGTAGGTGAGGTTCTCGGGGTTGTAGCAGATCTGCGCCTCCAGGCCGCCCTCGACGCCGTCGGGCAGGTCGCCGGCGCCGTGTGCGCGCATCGCGATGTCCTGGATGGTGACCGAGGCCTCGGGGTCGCCGGCGACCCGGAAGGAGCCCTTCGCCCACTCCAGGTCGGCGACCGACACCTCCAGCATCGAGGAGGCGATGAGCCGCGCCTTGTCCCGGACCTTGCGGGCGACCAGCGCGGCGGCGGCGCCGGAGACGGGCGTGGACCGGCTGCCGTAGGTGCCGAGCCCGAAGGGCGTCTGGTCGGTGTCGCCGTGCACGACGTCGATGTCCTGCGGCGGGATGCCCAGTTCCTCGGCGACGATCTGCGCGAACGTCGTCTCGTGGCCCTGCCCCTGGGTCTGCACCGACAGCCGTACGACCGCCTTCCCGGTCGGATGCACGCGCAGCTCGCAGCCGTCGGCCATGCCGAGCCCGAGGATGTCCATGTCCTTGCGGGGCCCGGCGCCGACCGCCTCCGTGAAGAACGCCACGCCGATGCCCATGACCTCACCGCGGGCCCGCTTCTCGGCCTGTTCGGCGCGGAGTTCGTCGTACCCGGCGAGCTGCTTGGCGAGTTCCATGGTGGGCGCGTAGTTCCCGGAGTCGTACACCCAGCCGGTCTTGCTGCGGTAGGGGAACTGTTCGGGGCGGATGAAGTTCTTCATCCTCAACTCGACGGGATCGACGCCGAGTTCGTGGGCCAGGCAGTCGACGATCCGCTCGACGAGGTAGACCGCCTCGGTGATGCGGAACGAGCAGGCGTAAGCCACGCCGCCCGGGGCCTTGTTGGTGTAGACGGCCGTCATCTTGCAGTAGGCGGCCTCGATGTCGTAGCTGCCGGTGAAGACGCCGAAGAAGCCGGCCGGGTACTTCACGGGCGCCGCCGTGCCGTTGAACGCGCCGTGGTCGGCGAGGACGTTGGTGCGGATGGCGAGGATCCTGCCGTCGCGGGTCGCGGCGATCTCGCCGCGCATGACGTAGTCGCGGGCGAAGCCGGTGCTGATGAGGTTCTCCGCCCGGTCCTCCATCCACTTCACGGGCTTCCCGGTGAGCAGCGAGCCGACGATCGCGCACACGTAACCGGGGTAGATCGGCACCTTGTTGCCGAAGCCGCCTCCGATGTCCGGGGAGATGACCCGGATCTTGTGCTCGGGCAGTCCGGCGACGATCGCGTAGAGGGTGCGGTGGGCGTGCGGGGCCTGGGTGGTGGACCAGAGGGTGAGACGGCCGTCGACGGCGTCGTAGTCGGCGACCGCGCCGCAGGTCTCCATGGGCGCCGGGTGCACCCGCGGGTACACGATGTCCTCGGTGACGACGACATCGGCGCGGGCGAACGCGGCCTCGGTCTCGGCGGCGTCCCCGGTCTCCCAGTCGAAGCAGTGGTTGTCCTCCTTGCCCTCCAAGTCGTCCCGGATGACGGGGGCTTGGGGCGAGAGCGCGGTGCGTACGTCGATCACCGGGTCGAGTGCCTCGTACTCGACGTCGATCAGCTCCAGGGCGTCCCGGGCCGCGTAGCGGTCCTCGGCGACGACGAAGGCGACCTCCTGGCCCTGGAAGCGGACCTTGTCGGTGGCGAGGACGGCCTGGACGTCGCCGGAGAGGGTCGGCATCCAGGCGAGGCCCTGTTCGGCGAGCGCGGCGCCGGTGACGACGAGCCGGACCTTCGGGTGCGCCTCGGCCAGGGTGGTGTCGACGGACACGATCCGGGCGTGCGCGAACGGCGAGCGCAGGACGGCGAGATGCAGCATGCCGGGGAGCTGGAGGTCGTCGACGTAACGCCCCTTGCCGCGCACGAAACGGGCGTCCTCCTTGCGGAGCATCCGGCCGTGGCCGCAGGGCTTCTGGTCGTTGTCGACGAAGGCGGTAGGCCTGCCGTCCTGGCTGTGGGCTGAGTCGCGCCCGGCGACGGTGGTCATGAGACACCCCCCGGACCGCTCGCCAACTCGTCCGATGGTTGCTCGGTCCGGGTCCCGGCCTCCTCCGCCGCGGCCCACCGCACGGACCGGACGATGGTGGCGTACCCGGTGCAGCGGCAGATCTGCCCGGAGATCGCCTCGCGGATCTCGGGCTCGGAGGGGTCGGGGTTGCGGTCGAGAAGAGCGCGGGCGGTCATCATCATGCCGGGCGTGCAGAACCCGCACTGGAGCCCGTGGCACTCGATGAACCCCCTCTGCACGGCGTCGAGTTGACCGCCGGCCCCGGCCAGCCCCTCGACGGTCCGCACCTCGTGCCCGCCCGCCATGGCGGCGAGTACGGTGCAGGACTTGACGGGCTCGCCGTCCAACCACACCACGCACGTACCGCAGTTGCTGGTGTCGCAGCCCCAGTGGGTGCCGGTCAGGGCGAGATGGTCGCGCAGGAAGTGGACGAGGAGCAGCCGCCCCTCGATCTCCCGGGTGACCTCGTCCCCGTTGACGGTCATGGTGACCTGCATGCGCGTCACACCCCCTGTCCATCGGTTCCGTGGATCCTGGCCACGGCCCTGCGCAGCACGCGCACGGTCAACTCCCGTGCCAGGTGCCGCTTGTACTCGGCGCTGCCCCGCCGGTCGGTGACGGGCGAGCAGGCCTCGGCGGCGATGTCCCCGGCCCGCGCGTACAGTTCCTCGCCGGGCGGCCGGCCGCGCAGGGCGTCGCCGACGCCCTCGATCCCGGCAGTGTTGGGGCCGACGGCGGCGAGTCCGACCCGGGCGTCGGCGATCAGTCCGTCGCCGTCCAGCCACACCGCGGCCCCTGCCGACACCACCGCCCAGTCCCCGGCCCGCCGTTCGACCTTCTCGTACGCGCTGGACCCGTTCGGCCGGACCGGGAGGCGCACCTCGATCAGCATCTCGGCGTCGCCGACGGCCGTCTCGTACGGCCCCTGATGGAACTCGCCCATGGGCACGACCCGTTGACCGTCCACGCCCTGGATCACACAACTCGCGTCGAGCGTCGTGCACACGGCGGACAGGTCCTCGGAGGGGTCGGCCTGGCAGAGCGAGCCGCCGAGCGTACCGCGGTTGCGGACGACGGGGTCGGCGATGACGCGTTCGGCGTCCCGGAACACCGGGAAGGCGGCGGCGAGTCGGTCGGACTCCAGGAGTTCGCGGTGCCGGGTCATCGCGCCGATGCGGATCAGTCCGGGCTCGGCGCGGATGTAACCCAGCTCGCCGTGCAGGTCGTTGATGTCGATCAGGTACTCGAAGTTGGCCAGCCGGAGCTTCATCATCGGCAGCAGGCTGTGCCCGCCGGCCACCAGCCGGGCGGTGTCGCCCAGCCTGTCCAGCAGAGCGACGGCCTCCGGGACACTGCCGACGCGCCGGTACTCGAACGGAGCGGGAACCTGCATACCGCATCCCCCCTGACTTCCCCATGTCAGTCGTGCGGACGTGGTGTCCGGGGGCACTTCACCGCTTGCCGGGGAGGGTGTCAACGGCTGATTAAGCGTTCACTTAACTCGCTCGGCTCCCCGGCGAGACGGATACCGGCGGTGCGGACATCGGCGGTGCGGATACCGGTTCAGCTCCCGAACCGGACCACCCAGTCGGTGTGCTGCGGGGACACCAGCCGCTCGGCGTCCGCCACCGCCTCGGCCCAGCCCGCCTCCGTCACCGTCTTGGTCATCGTGATCCGCACCATGTCGAGGTCCTGCTTGATGAGGCCGTACGCGTACGCCAGGGGCCGGTGCCTGCGTACCTCCTGCCACGCCACACCGGCCGCGGCGGCGGCACTGAGCAGGCCGGTGAGATCCCAGCCGTCGATCACCCCGAGGGCCCTGAGGCCGGCGGAGAGCAGGGCGAGCAGGGTCAGTACGGCGGTGACGGACGACCAGTGGACGGAGGAGCGGTGGGTCTGGGCGGCCTTGTTGCGGTGCCAGACGAACTGTTCGAGGAGCCGGTCGCGGAGGTAGATGTCCCGCCGCGCCTCGAACGGCTTGGCCCGCACGGCCCGCATGGCCGGGGTGATCTGCGCGATTCCCCGGGCGCGGGTCCCGTAGCGGGAGTCGTCGGCCCACCCGACCTTTCGGAGTTCCGCGAGCCGCGCCTCCATCCGCTCGGCGAACAGTCCGTCGGGGTCGGCCACCTGGGAGTGGAAGGGCCCGCCGTGCACCATGTACTGCCAGGCCAGCGATTTCAGCAGCTCGGCGACGTCCCGGTGGGCGCGCCAGTGGGCCCGGGCCCGGCGGCGGGCGGTGTGCAGGCCGACGGCGATGGTCGCCGCGTACAGCACTGCCGCCATGGCCGCCGGGACATGGCTGTCGAGGCGTTCCGCGAGCATGGCCGTGGTGGTGGCCAGCAGAAGGGTGACGAGCTGCGTACGGACCGCGCGAAACGATTCTCCTTGCCTGGCCAGCGCGCGATGGTCACTAATCCGGAAGAGTGGCGGCAGGTCAGCGTCACTCAAAGTCACACTTGGCCCTGGAGTTCCAGTCCGCATGGTCCCCCCGTACGGCTAGAAGCGAACACCTATGGAAATTCTCGCTCAAGTGCACGAGAACTGCACACCCCCCGGTATGCGTTCGACTGCACTGCATGATAGCGTCCGCGCGAGAAGTGTCAGCTCAGGTCTCAGGCTGTCCAAGAACGTCTACGGGTCCTAAGTGATCATCCCAACCTTACGACGGGAACGGGATGGCGCTGGGACCTGTTCCCTCGACGAAGTGGAGCTATGAGACAGCCATGAACGAAATGAACATCGAGGTCACGGCAATCACGTCGGCATCGGCAGCCGCAGGCACCTCGACCCTTCTCCGTCCGGCACCCCGACGGCACACCCCGCTGGTGTCCGTCGCCACCGACAAGGCCGCCGTCATCAAGTCGACCGGACGTTTGACGGACGCCGCCGGATGGACCTCGAAGAAGCCGATCACCTTTGATGCCGCAATCTGAGCGGCAGCAGTCCCGGTGACCTGGGGCTTCCCGGCAATCCCACTGCCGGGAGCCCTGGCCCCCCACACCCGGGCGTCCCAACTTACCCGGTGCGGTGTGGAGTTGATGGCACCTTAGCCGCTCGCGGAGCCCTAAGCTATGCCGGGTGACTCAAATCCAGGAACTGGTCCTGAAGATCCACAGCAGATGCAACATCGCTTGCGATCACTGCTATATGTACGAGCTGGCCGACCAGAGCTGGAAATCGCGGCCGACGGTGATCTCCGAGGACACGGTCGCGCACGTCGCACAACGTCTCGCGTCCTATGCGAAAACCCATCGACTCGATTCCGTGTCGTGCATTCTGCATGGCGGAGAACCCCTTCTTGTGGGTCCTGGACGACTCCGCGACATCTGCGCGGAACTCACCCGCATCCTGTCTCCCGTCACCACCGTCGACCTCCGTATGCACACGAATGGAATGCTGTTGCACGGGCCCCAATTGGAGGTCCTACGGGAATTCGATGTGAAGGTCGGAATTTCTCTCGACGGTGATCGTGCGGCAAATGACCGGCATCGTCTCGACCGGCGGGGACGCAGCAGTTACGACAAGGTTCTGGCCGGCATCGAACGGCTGCGCGCACCGGAATACCGGCACCTTTACATGGGCCTGCTCTGCACGGTCGACATCAAGAACGATCCGGTCGCGGTCCATGACGCGCTCACCGCTCTCGCCCCGCCCCGGATCGATTACCTGCTGCCGCATTCGACCTGGGACAGCCCGCCTCCCCCCGGAATCACGGATTCCCCGACCCCGTATGCCGAATGGCTGCTGAGGATCTTCGACCGCTGGGAGGAGCAGGGCCGCCCGATGAAGGTGCGCACCTTCGACTCGGTGCTCAGCACCCTGCGCGGCGGCCCCAGTCTCACCGAGGCCATGGGGCTGGCCCCGTCCGATCTCGCGGTCGTCGAGACCGACGGCACGATCGAACAGGCCGACTCCCTCAAGGCCGCCTACGACGGGGCTCCGGCCACGGGGTACGACGTGTTCCGGCACGGCTTCGAGGAGTACGCCCGCCATCCCGGCGTACAGGCACGGCAGTTGGGCATCGAGGGGGTCAGCGAGACCTGCCGGCGGTGCCCGGTCGTCGAGTCCTGCGGGGGCGGGCTCTACGCACACCGGTACAGCAGCGAGCGGGGTTTCGACAATCCGTCCGTGTTCTGCGCGGACCTGCGCGCCTTCGTCGAGGGCGTCGCGGAGCGGATCACCGAGCGCGCACTCGCCCCGGCCCTGCACGACGCCGGTGAACTCGCCTTCTCGCAGGGCAAGCTGACACGTGACCTGCTGCGGCTGACGAACGACCGCGCGGCCGGGGACCCCGGCACGGCACCCGGCTCCGACTGGGACGGCGCCTGGCAGGCACTCCTGCGCCTGGACGCCGACGACCGCACGGGAACCGAGGTGGACGCGGTGCTCGCGCACCCCTACACCCGTACCGCGCTGCGCCTCGCCTGGGACGGTCCCGCCGAGCCCGCGCTGCTCGCCCCGCTGGTGGTGGCCTCGGCCGCCCGGGCGAGGGCCGGGGTGACATTGACGTGGGAGCATCCGGCCGCCCGGCTGCATCTGCCGACCCTGGGCACCCTGGAACTGCCCGGCCCCGGCCGGGTCGAGGTGACGACGGACGCGGACGGCATCCTCGTACGGCACACAGGGGACGAGAGCGAGGAGCGGGTCCTCCTTGACGGCGATGGCAACTCCTGGAGCGGGAGCGCCCGTTGGCGTGCCCTGCACGTCCTTCCGCTTCCTCCCGTGAGCGGCGGCGGGCCGCTGATCGACGACGCCGATCCCTTCCGTGACTGCTTCTCCTCCCCCGTCGCCGAGCCGCTCGACCTCGGTGAGCGGGACGGCTTCCGTGAGCTGCTCCAGCGGTGCCACGCGCTGCTGGACGAGCGGCTGCCCGGCCGGCACGACGATCCTCGTGTCCTGGTCGCCACAGTCGTGACCCCGCTGGCCAAGGGCGCCGGAGTCCAGCTGGGCCGGCACGCGCCCGGTGCTCTCGGGGTCGCCGTCGACACCGAACCGGAGGAGTTCGTACGGCAGTTGCCCCGGCTCGGGCGGCGGGCTCGGCTCGCCGCGCTGCGGGAGACGACGGATCTGGCGGTACCGGGGAGCCGGGCCGATCGTCTGCTGGACGAGGCGAGCGAGGCGCTGGCGTCGGTCCCCGAAGCGAGCGCCGTGCACGGGCCCGACACGGACGGGCGGGCCGTCGCCCTCAAGGAGGCCCACCGCGCGCTCACCGAACTGGACGCGCTGCCTCAGCGGCAGCTCACCGGGACCGGGGCCGCACTGGCCGGCCTGCTGTGGGCCGAGTGGCGGGAGAGGACGGGCGGGCATGGCTGACCTCGGTGAACTCGCCCTGCTGCTGCGGACGTTGGGGATCCGCCGGGGCGGAGTCCTGATGGTGCACGCCTCGCTGCGGGACAGCGGGCTGCGGGACACCGAGGTGCGGGACGCCCTGCTCGACACCCTGGGGCCCGAAGGAACGCTGGTCGTGCCCGCGTTCACCCAGGAGAACTCCCGTTCCTCGCGCGCCCATCGGGCCCTGACCAGCGGGCTGAGCGAGGACGCGCGGAGGGAGTTCGAGGCGTCGATGCTGCCGTTCGAGCCGCTCACCACGCCCTGCCGGGCGTCCATGGGAGTGCTGGCCGAGTGTGTCCGCACCAGCCCGGGTGCCGTGCGCAGCGCGCATCCCCAGACCTCGATGGCCGGTATCGGCCCGCGCGCCGCCGAACTGCTCGACGGACACGACCCGCACTGTCTGCTCGGGGAGCGTTCGCCGCTCGCCCGGCTGTATGCGGCGCGGGCCCAAGTCCTTCTGCTGCGGGTGGGATTCGAGGTGTGCAGCGCGTTCCATCTCGCCGAGTACCGGACGGATCCGCCCCGGCCCCGGCGGACGTACGAGTGCGTGGTCGGGGAGAAGGGCCACTGGATCTCGTACGAGGACACCGCGCTGGACGACAGCGGTTTCGCCGCGCTGGGGGGTGAACTTCCTGGAGAACTCGTCGAGTTCGGGGAACTGGCCGGGCGGAAAGCGACTTTGGTCGAGATGCGGCCCGCCGTCGACTTCGCGCGTGACCGGATGTCCGGATATCGCCATTGAATGACGCGAAACCAACGACACGTACGGCCGAGTCGTCGGGCACATTGTTGGTCCGGCCAGATGACGCCGTCGGCGGGGTGAGGGCATCGTCAACGGGCAGGGGGGCGCGTGAACATACCCGCACGGGAACACGGGGCGGACAACCGGCCCTACTTCTTTCTGAGTTACGCGCACACACCGGCGTGGGGATCGGGCGGAGGCGATCCCGACCACTGGGTGCGGGTGCTCTTCACCGATCTGTGCGACCACATCATGGCGCTCACCGATCTGCCCGCGGGCGCCGCCGGTTTCATGGACCGAGAGATGCGTTCCGGGGACGGCTGGCCGGAGAAACTCAGCGAGAACCTCGCCACCTGCCGGGTATTCGTACCGCTCTTCTCGACGCGCTACTTCACGAGTGAGATGTGCGGGCGGGAGTGGTTCGCGTTCCACGAACGCATCCTGCGCGCCCGGAACACCGGCGCCGGGGACGTGCCCGCCATCGTCCCGGCGATGTGGACGCATGTCGACTACGGCCAACTCCCGGATTCCGTACGGCACATCCACTTCGACCAGGCCACCTACGGGGACCGGTACGCGACCCACGGGATCTACGGGCTGATCAAGCTGAAGCGGCTGCGCGACGAGTACGAGGAGATCGTGCTCGACCTCGCCCAGCGGATCGTGCGGGTCGCCCACGACTCACCGCTGCCGCCCAGCAGACCCCGGCCGTACGAATCCACACCCAGCGCGTTCAAGCCGCGCGGCGAGGGCCCCCGCCGGATCCATCTGACGGTGGCCGCGCCGACCCGGGACGGTGTCCCCGAGCATCGCGACAAACGCCCGTACGGCGAGGACGCGCAGGACTGGAACCCGTACCACTCCGAGAGCACCCGGCCGCTGCCCGCCCTCGCCGAGGAGCTGATCCGGTCGCTGGACTACCGGATCACGATCTCCTCCTTCGACGACGAGGACCCCGGCGGGCAGGACGGCGCCGACGACGGCGACGCGGAGATGTCCGCGGGCGTGGCCGGTGACGACATCGAGAAGGGGCCGCCCGGACGGCCCGGCATCCTGCTCGTCGACCGGTGGGCGCTCACCGACGCGGACCGGCAGGAGCGGCTGCGGAAGTTCGACCTCGGCGCCCGCCCGTGGATCAGCGCGATCGTCCCCTGGAACCGGTCGGACGTGCAGTGCCACAGCGAGGAGGGCAGGCAGCTGACGGCCGAGCTGGAGCGCACGCTGCCGCTGATCCTCGACCGGGGCCGCCGCACCGACTGCCGGATGGCCGTCAACGGCGTACCCAGCCTCAAGGCCTTCACCGATGTCCTGCCGGCCGTCGTGGCGCACACGACCCGGCAGTACCTCAAGCACGCGGTGGCTCACCCGCCCGCCGGCCCGCACGTGCCCCGGCCCCGTCTGATGGGCCCCACCCACCCGCCGTACCCGGAGGCGGGAGACGACAACGGAGGAGAAGCATGACGACCGTGCAGGACGGACGGATCATCACCTTCTACTCGTACAAAGGGGGCACGGGCCGCACGATGGCCCTGGCCAACACCGCGTGGATCCTGGCCGCCAACGGAAAGCGGGTCCTGGCCGTCGACTGGGACCTGGAGGCGCCCGGCCTGCACCGCTTCTTCCATCCGTTCCTGGACACCAACGCGCTGGCCGCGACCACCGGTGTCATCGACATGATCAACGACTACGCCTGGGCCGCGACCACCGGAACACAGCGCTCCGGCCCCTGGCACCTGGACTTCGCGGACGTCGAACAGCACGCCATGTCGCTCACCCCCGAGCGCCTGGGGCTGCGCTTCGTGGACGGCGGCTCGCTCGACTTCCTCTCCGCGGGCCGCCAGGACCGCTCGTACTCGGCGAGCGTGTCGTCGTTCGAGTGGGACAACTTCTACGAGCGGCTGGGCGGCGGGACCTTCCTGGACGCGCTGCGCGACAACATGAAGGCGTCGTACGACTATGTGCTCATCGACAGCCGGACCGGGCTGTCGGACAACGCGGACATCTGCACGATCCAGATGCCGGACGTCCTCGTGGACTGCTTCACCCTCAGCGACCAGTCGCTGGACGGCGCCGCCGCCGTGGCCCGCAGTGTCCAGGACGGCTACCGCCAGCGCCGGATCCGGGTACTGCCCGTACCGATGCGCATCGACGAGGGCGAGAAGGAGAAGGTCGACGCGGGGCGGGCACTGGCCCGGCTCAAGTTCGACGGGCTGCCGACGAATCTCGACGGCAGTGAACTGAACCCCGAGGAGCTGACCGCGTACTGGGGCAACGTCGAGATCCCCTACCGGCCCTACTACGCCTACGAGGAGACCCTCGCCACCGTCGGCGACGAGAGCGGTATCGCCAACTCGCTGCTGTCCGCGTTCGAACGGCTCACCGCGGTCATCTCGGAGGGCACGGTCACCTCGCTGCCCGCGGTCCCCGAGCCCGTCCGGCTGCGCTGCCGCGACGCGTTCCTGCGACGCCGGCCGCTGGCCACCACGGCGGACATCGTCATCGCGTACGCCGGGGAGAACCGGATGTGGGCGGAGTGGATCGAGGCCCTGCTGAAACGCTCCGGCTGCAATGTGCTGCCGCACGACATCTCGTCCGGCCCGGTCGCCCGCCCGGACGCCTCGACCCGCACCCTCGTCCTGCTGTCCAACGCCTTCCAGAAGTCCCGGTACGCGGACGCCGTCTGGCGCGCGCTGAGCGACTCCGACCCCGACACCCCGCACGGCACGATGGTGCCCCTCAGGGTCGACGACGTCCGGCTGCCCACCGCGTACCTCGACCACAACCCGGCCGACCTGCACCGGCTCGACGAGGCGCAGAGCATCCTCGCGCTGCTCAGCGCCGTCGATCTGCACGGACAGCCGGTCGGCTCCGGGTCCGGGGGCCCGCGCTTCCCCGGCTCGAAGCCGGCGCACTGGAACGCGCCCCAGCGCAACAACACCTTCACCGGCCGCAACGTCATCCTCGACCTGGTCCGCGACCAGCTCGGCAGCGGCACGACCGCCGTGGTGCCGCAGCCGCTCGCGCTGTTCGGGCTCGGCGGGGTCGGCAAGACCCAGGTCGCCATCGAGTACGTGCACCGGTTCATGGCCGACTACGACCTGGTGTGGTGGACCTCGGCCGAGCACGAGGACGACGTGGTCGCCTCCCTCGCCGAACTCGGCGCCCGCATCGGCGCGCCCAGCCGCGACGACATGACACAGGCGAGCCAGGAAGCCGTGGAGATGCTGGCCAGGGGCATGCCCACGAAACGGTGGATCCTCGTCTTCGACAACGCCGACGACCCGGCGTTCCTCGCCCCCTACATCCCGCAGGGCGGCGGACACGTCCTCATCACCTCCCGCAACCAGGCCTGGGCGCAGCAGGGGGCGTCCATGCCGATCGAGGTGTTCCTGCGCGAGGAGAGCGTCGAACACCTCACCCGGCGGGCCTCGGGGCTGAGCACCGACGAGGCCGACCAGGTGGCGCAGGCGGTGGGCGACCTGCCGCTCGCGGTCGAGCAGACGGCGGCCTGGCTCGCCGAGACGGCCACCCCGATCGACGACTACCTGCGCCAGCTCGCCGACCAGACCACCGACGTACTGGCCCTCAACCAGCCCGCCGAGTACTCCCACTCGGTGGCCGCGACCTGGAACATCTCCATCGCCCGGCTCAAGGAACGCTCCCCCGCGTCGGTACGGCTGCTCCAGCTGTGCGCCTTCCTCGCCGCCGAGCCGATCTCCTCGCAGCTCCTCTACAGCAAGGAGATGATCGACGCCCTGAAGCCGTACGACGCCTCCCTCCAGGAGAGTCTGCTGCTCGGGCGGGTCATCCGGGAGATCGGCCGGTTCGCGCTCGCCAAGGTCGACCAGGTCAGCAACAGCATCCAGGTGCACCGGCTGGTGCAGGCGGTGATCCGCGCCCAGCTGACCGAGGAGGAGCAGCGGGAGGCCCGGCACGTCGTCCACACGGTGCTGGCCGGAGCCCGCCCGGACGGTGACGAGCCGATCGACGACCCGGAGACCTGGCCGCGCTTCGCCGTCATCTGGCCGCACCTCACCGCCTCCGACGCCCGCAACTGCGTCGACCCCGCCACCCGTCGGCTGCTCATCGACCGCGTCCGCTACCTCTGGAAGCGCGGCGACTTCCCCGGCGCCCAGCGCCGCGCCGAGGAACTCCTCACCCACTGGAAGGAGTTGCTCGGCGAGAACGACGTCCAGTACCTCTATCTGCGCTGCCAGCTGGCCAGCGTGCTGCGCTCCCAGGGGCGTTACGTGGAGGCCCGCGACATAGACACCGAGCTGCTGGCCCGCCAGCGCCAGGTCCTCGGTACGTCCCATCCGCACACGTACGTCACCACCTCCAACCTGGCCAGCGACCTCGCCGCGCTCGGCGAGTACCGGTCGGCGGTGGATCTCGCCCGGGAGGCGCACGACGGGTTCAGCCAGATCTTCCACGAGTCGCACCGCCGTACCCTGAGCGCCGCCAACAACCTGGCGCTCGCGCTGCGGATGGTCGGCCGCTACAGCGACGCCCGGGCCATCGACCAGGAGACCCTGGACCGCCGGATGGAGGTCCTGGGCCCCGACCACCCCTACACACTGGCCTCCGGCGAACGTCTCGGCCGCGACCTGCGCGAGGTCGGCCGCTACTCGGAGTCCGTCGCCCGGCTGTCCCAGACGTACGACGCGCACAAGCGCATCCTCGGCAAGGAGTTCCCGGGCACGCTTCGCTGCGCCAAGTCGCTGGCGGTGTCGTTGCGCCGGGCCGGCCAGTTCGAGGACGCCCGCCGGCTCACCATGGCGACCCGGGCCCAGTACCGCGCCCAGTACTCGAAACCGACCCCGGACTCCCTGGCCTGCGACCTCAACCTGGCCGCCGACCTGTTCGCGGCCGACGAGCGCGAGGAGGCCCGTGAGGCGGCCCTGGCGACACTGACCGAGTACATGAAGGTGCCGGGCGAGGCCCACCCGTACACCCAGGCCGCGCTCAACAACCTCGGCATCTTCCACTGGGGCTGCGGCGACAGCGAACTCGCGCAGGAGGTGTTCCAGAAGGTGCTGCCGCGCATGGCGGAGGTCCTCGGCGAGCACCATCCGCACACCCTCTTCTGCGGTATCAACTACGCCAACGTCCTCGCGGGCGAAGGGCGGTTGGAGGAGGCGCACGAGCTGGAGGAGAAGGCGGTCACCGTCCTGCGCACGGTCCTCGGCCAGCACCATCCGGAGACCCTGGGCATCGTCACCAACCTCTCCCTCACCCTCACGGCACTGGGCCGCAAGGAGGAGGCACGCCGACTGCGCGAGGAGGCCCTGAAGGAACTGCGGCTCCAGCTGGGCGAGGAGAACGGCATCACACGACTGGCGACGGAGAAGCAGCGCATATACCGGGACTTGGAGCCGCTGTCGGTGTGAGGCCCTGGGGACTCGCCACGGCCGTCAGGTGAGCCTGTCCCCGAGCAGCCAGCCGATCACCCGGGGCAGTGCGCGCACCGCCGCGAAGTGGGCCGCCGTCGGCTCGACGACCGCCCTGGCCCGGGGGATGCGGGCGGCGAGCCAGGAGGCGTGGGCGGGCGGCGAGAAGACGTCCTGCCCGCCGTGCCAGAGCAGGACGGGCACCCGGATGTCCGCCGGGTCGAACCCCCAGGGGCCGGTCAGGGCGAGGCCGTCGTCGATCCAGCCGTACGGTGAAGTGCGCACCGCCTCGCGGAAGTTGCGCAGCATCATCGAGCGCATCGCGGTGTCCGAGACGATCGAGCGGTCGTCGTCGGTCAGATCGCTGCGGAGTTCTTCGAGGAGCTTCGCCGGGTCGCTGCGGATGGCCGCCGAGCGCGGGATCAGCCGGGCGGCGAACCGTTCGGGGTCGGTGGAGGCGGTCCGGAACTCCTTGACGTTGGAGGGGGCCATGCCCGCGAACCAGTCGAGCCCCTCCGCGTCCCTCGGCGCGAGGCCGACCAGCGCGGCGGCGCGGGTGACCCGGTCCGGCAGCAGGGCGGCACAGGCGAGGGCGTGCGGGGCGCCGCCGGAACGGCCGGCCACGGCGAAACGGTCCAGGCCGAGGGCGTCGGCGACGTCGCGTACGTCGCTCACGACGTCCGCGACGCGACGGCCGGGGCGGCGGTCGGAGCCGCCGTATCCGGGGCGGTCGTAGCTGATCAGGCGGGCGCCGCGCTGGTAGAGGAACATCGAGCGGGGCCTGGGGCCGACGCGGCTGCCGGGCATGCCGTGCAGAAGGAACACGGGGTGGCCCCGTGGATCCCCCGAGACCTCGATCCGCAAGCGCCGCCCGTCCGCGGTCCGCACATGGTCAGACACCACCGCCGAGTCCCCCTCCCGCACGCTGCCCGATCCCTGCCCGGATGCCCAGAGGGCGAAACGAGCGGAACGGTCAAGTACCTTGAAGATCAACAAACTTGACGATACGTCACCTCGTGCCCACCTCAGGACTCCCACCTCGGGACTCACTGGGCCACACGCTCCCCGTCTCCGATCTTCCCGATGTCCGCCAGCAACCGGGGTGCCAGTTCGCCCGCCCCTGTGACGTCCTCGCAGTCCGCCGCGTCCCGGGCCGCACGCAGGTCGGTCGTCAGCGTGTTCGCCGCCGCCGGCACCCCCTCCCGCAGTCGCTCCCAGGCGAGTTCGAGGGCGGTGACGTCCCCGGCGACAGCGCCCGCGTCCCCGGCCGCGGCATCGATGCCCAACTGCCGCTCCCACAGCGCGAACCGGTCCGCGTCGACGGTGTGCAGCGGCTCGTAGCGCAGCCGCAGGTCGGTCGTGTTCTGGGCGACCCGCAGCGCGGCCGAGCGGTCCTCCGGTGTCTTGGCCAGCGTGTCGAGGTCGCGGCTCATCTGCCGCTCCAGCAGGGCCGGTACGTCGTCCGAGGCGCGGTACGCCGTCCACGCGGCGCGCGCCGCACGGGCCGTACCGGCGCCCGGGTCGGCGTGGGCGGCACGCACCGCGCGCTCCAGGGCGGTGAGCCCGGCCGGGACCGGCCCGGACTTCGCGTCGGTCGGGACGGCCAGCGAGACCGCCTCCAGGTCGCCCTCCTCGGTGGCCGTGCCGCCGGTGGAGAACTCGCCGTACCCCGGTGCGAAGACCTTGTCCTCCGTCGAGCCGTCCATGTGCAGCTCGCGCACGGTCATCGCGCCCTCGACCTTCCCGTACGGCCCGTCGACGGTCTGGTCCACGGCCCGGACGGTGACCTCCTCGAAGACGACCTCGGGCAGGTTCTCGGGCCGGTACACGTCTCCCTTCTCCGGCCGCGCCGGCATGATCATCGCGGCGGGAGCGCCCTCGCGGCCGGCCATCCAGGTGCCGTCGGTGTCGGCGACGACTCCGTCCTCGTAGTTGAAGACGTCCTCGCCGAGATACCAGACGGAGCCGTCGTCGGCCTGGGCGAACCAGTCGAGGGCGACCTCCTGGATACGGCCGTCGGAGTAGGCGGCGTACTGCTGGATCAGGGCCTTCACGGCCGTACCGTCGGCGAGGGTGATCGTCTTCGTGCCGGGCAGCCGGCTGACCTCGGTGCGGAAGGGCTTGCCGTCGACCTGGCCACCGTAGATCGTCTGGTCGACCTCACTGGTGGGGTGAAGCGGGTTGGTGACGGAGGTGGGGTGGGTGAAGCGGGGCTCGGTGAGGTCGACGCGGTCGGTGGCGGGTGCGAGCGGGAGGCACTCGGAGCTGGTACGGCCGGTGTTCTCGTCGACGACGTGCACACAGATGTTCGACTTCGTTGCCGGACCGCCCGACCCGTTCGCCGTCCCCGTGCACGCGCCGGCCAGCAGGACGGCGGCGGTGACGGCGCTGGCGCTGGCGCTGGCGGGCAGCAGGATCTTGCGTTGCTGGGTTTTCATGACGGCCTCCTCGGAAGCGTGCCGTACCCCGAGCGTGCGCCACCGGCCCTGAACAGACGCTGAACGGACCTGAACGGGGTTTCAGGCCCCCTCAGTCCGCCTCCGCCTCCGCCTCCGCCTCCGCCTCCGCCTCCGCCTCCGGCAACATGACCGTGAACCGCGCCCCGCCCAGCCCGGGGGCCGTCCCCACCGTCACCGTGCCCCCGTGCGCCGCGACCAGCTCCGCGACGATGGCCAGGCCGAGCCCGGTGCCGCCGGCCCCGCGTGAGCGGGCCTCGTCGAGCCGGACGAAGCGTTCGAAGACATGGGCGCGGTCGGCCTCCGGAACACCGGGCCCGTCGTCGTCGACGTACAGTCGGACCCGCCCCTCCGCGCCGCCGAGCGTGAAGGCGACCCGGGTACGGGCGTGCCGGGCCGCGTTCTCGCCGAGGTTGCGGACGACGCGCCCGAGCGCCTCCGCGTCACCGAGGACGCGTACCGCCGAGACACCTCTGCTGTCCACCCGAAGTCCCTCACCTTCTGCCTCCCGCAACCGGTGTGCCTCTTCGAACACCAGGTCGTCGAGGTCCACCGCCCGGCGGCGCAGCGCGACCGCGTCCTCGTCCGCGCGGGCGAGGAGCAGCAGGTCGTCGACGAGACGCTGCATGCGTACGGCCTCCGCCAGCACCGTCCCGGCCAGCGCCCCGGTGTCCGCGCGGTCCGGGTGGGCGAGGGCGACCTCGGCGTGCTGCCGTACGGCGGCCACGGGTGAGCGGAGTTCGTGCGAGGCGTCGGAGACGAAGCGGCGGCGCGCGGCCTGGGCGCGGGCGACCCGGACCAGTGCGCGCCCGACGGCGGCCCAGGTCGCGGCGGCGGCGAGGACGAGCAGCACCGGCAGCCCGATGAGCAGCAGGCGGGTGACCGCGGCGGTGGCCTCGGCGACGGCGGCGGGTGTACGGCCGTCCAGCACGACGAGTTCGCGGTCGCCGTCGCGTGCGCCGACGGCGACGACGAGGAAGGGGTCCTCGTCGAGCGGGGTGTCGACCTCGGTCGTGGCGCCTCCCTCGATCCGGGCGAGCGCGGGCAGCCCCTCGACGTTGGCACTCGCCGCGACCACGGCACCCTCGGCGTCGACGACCTGGAGGAACTCCTCGTCGGGGTCGGTGACGGTGGGCGCGGGCACCCCCTTGCCGGCCTCGATCACCCGGGCGACCTCGGTGGCCCGGGTCCGGGCGGCGTCCCGTACGTCATTGCTGAGCTCGGCCCGCAGCACGAGGACCAGCATGACGCCCCCGACGACCAGCGCGAGCCCCACGGCCAGCACGGCGACGACGGTGGCCCGCACGCGCACGGCCCGCAGCCTCCGCCGCTCCATCTGCCCCGCTGTCTCACCGGTCATCGGGCACCAGCCGATACCCGTGCCCCCGCACCGTCAGCAGCGACCGCCTCCCGAAAGGCCGGTCGACCTTGTTCCGCAACCGCCGCACATACACCTCGACGATGTTCGGATCACCCTCGAAGTCGTCGCCCCACACATGATCGAGAATGGTCCGCTTGGACACCCCCTCGCCGGTCCGCCGCAGCAGGAACTCCAGCACCGCCAGTTCCCGCGCGGTCACCTCGATGTCCCGCCCGGCCCGGGTCACCGTACGGCTCGCCGGGTCCAGCCGCAGATCACCGGCGGCGAGCACGGCGGGCCGCTGCGGGGCGCCTCGGCGCAGCAGCGCCCGCAGCCGGGCCAGGAGTACGGCGTACGACACAGGCTTGGTCAGATAGTCATCGGCGCCGGTGTCGAGCCCCTCGACCTCGTCCCACTCGCCCTCCTTGGCGGTGAGCATGAGGATCGGCGTCCAGTTCCCCGAGCCGCGCAGCTCCCGGCACACCCGGTAGCCGTTGAGCCGCGGCAGCATGATGTCGAGGACGATCGCGTCGTACGCGTTCTCCCTGGCCAGCCACAACGCGTCCACCCCGTCGAGCGCGACGTCGACAGCGAACCCCTCGGCCTCCAGCCCGTCCCTGAGCCCGGCCGCGAACCGCTCCTCGTCCTCGACGACCAGCACGCGCATACGACAAACGCTACGGGAGCGAGGCGCTTTCGCACGCAGAAAAGCAGATCGGGGTCACGCCGGAGAGCCTGGCGCTACCCTCCTAGCAAGCACAGTGCGTCACCAGCAGTGCGGCCCGATCTCACGCTGGGTAAGCAGTGACAGGTGTGACGCAGGGGGAAGCAGGGGAGAACGGGGAGGCGTCGGATGCCTGAGATGTCGTTCGATTTCGAAGGTCTCATCCAGATGATCGCGAACAACCTCTACAGCGAGAAGAAGGTCTTCATTCGCGAGCTCATCCAGAACGCACACGACGGCACTCGCAGGCGGGCGCTCGTGGACGGGTCGGTCGGCCGCATCGACGTGGACACCCGTCCGCAGGATCTGGAGATCACCGTTCGGGACACCGGGATCGGTATGAACCGCGACGACCTGGTCAATTACCTGTCGAACATCGGCAAGAGCCTGACGAAGCAGGAACGGGAGCACGACGACACCCTCATCGGCCAGTTCGGCATCGGCTTCCTCTCCGCGTTCGTGGTGGCCGCCAAGGTCCGGGTGACCACCCGCAAGCTGGGCGAGGAGACCGGCTGGCTCTGGGAGAACGAAGGCAGCAAGGAGTACCGTCTGACGGAGTGCGAGGTCGCCGTCCCGGGCACCACGGTGACGGTCTCGCTGGCCGGCGCCGAGGACCGCGGGATGATCCAGGAGGGAGAGGTCCGCTCGCTGATCCGGCACTACGCGGACATGCTCACCACCCCGATCCATCTCAACGGCTCCCAGGAGCCCGAGAACACCATGCACCTGCCGTGGGAGAAGAGCGGCCTCACTGACGAGCAGCTCGACATCGACCTGCGCTTCTACGTGGAACGCACCCTCAACGACCGCGTGCTCGAAGCCATCCCCGTCCAACTGCGCGGCCCCGTTCGCGCGGAAGGCGTCCTCTACATCAACCGCGACCGCGTGTTCACCACGAACCAGCCGCGCACCATCCGGCTGTTCCACCGGCGCATGTTCCTGTGCGAGAACCAGCAGGACGTCTTGCCGCAGTGGGCCAGGTTCGTCAACGGAGTGATCAACAGCCCGGATCTCACTCCGACCGCCGCCCGCGACAACTTCCTGCGCGACGACATGTGGGCGGCCCTGCGGGACGCCCTCGGCAATCTGGTCATCGAACACCTGGTGCACCTCCGCGACACCCAGCGGGAGAGGTTCGCCGGCATCGCCCGCTTCCACCGGATGAGCTTCGCCTCGGCCAGCTACTACTACAGCGAGTTCTTCACCAAGTTCGCCGACCTACTGCTCTGGAAGACGAACCGGCTCCCGGAGGAGCCCGGGAACGACACCGTCCCCGACCCCCTGGACGACATCGGCACCGGCGTGGCCCTGCGCACCCTCCCGGAGATCCTGGAGCGACTGCCGGGCACGCCGGACCAGCCCAGGACACTCCAGTGCGTCACCGGGATGGACGCCGCCCGCCAGTACTTCAAGATCGCCAATGCGGCCGGCACCACCGTGGTGGACGCCAGTTTCGTCTTCGAGCCCGAACTCCTCGACGCCTACACGAAGTTGCCCGGCGTCTCCCTCCGCCTGGTCCACATCGACCGCGAGGACTCCCCTTCCGGGGACGCCATCTTCCGGCAGCCGGTCGGCGGGGACGCCACCGCCGTCCAAGCGCTCGCCGACCGGATGAGCGCGGTCCTGCGCACCCCCCACAACCACAGCATCCGTACGGAAGCCCGCGTGTTCGAGCCGCCGGAGATCGCGGCGGTCCTGCGCACCGACGCCCGCACCACGGCCCAGGCCAAGGCGGAGGAGGTACTGCTCGACCCCAACTCCCCGCCCGGTATCCGAGAGATGGCGGAATCGGTCAAACGCCTGACGCGCGGCACCGGCCAGTGGCTCACCATCAATGCCGGCAACCCCCTGGTCCAACGCCTGGCCGAGCATCGGGACAGCACGAACCACGAGGTTCAGCAGCTGATGCTGGCGCTCTATCACAGCGCGGTACTCGCCAACGGGCAGCTGATCACCGCCCATTCCGCGAGCACGTTCCACGACCAGTTGCAGCAGCTGATGGGGCGCAGCCTCGAAGCACTGGACCTGGAGGAGCGGTGCAAGGTACTGGACGACCGGCTCCGGGCCGCCCAGGGCCGCCGCCGGTCCGGCTCCGGCGCCCGCGCCGACTACCGGACCTTCTTCATGATCACGCCGTTCGCGGACCATTACGACCCGCTGATCGGTGCGGTCCGTGAGGTCGTGGAGCACCGGTGGGGATGCCGGCTGGTCGTCGCCCGTGACCAGCAGGAGCATCACCGTCTCCTCGAGAACGTCCAGATCCTCATGGACGGCGCGGACGGATTCATCGCGGAGATCACCCACAGCAACCCTAATGTGATGTTCGAGCTGGGCGCCGCCTTCACCGACCGCCGCGACCGCCCGGTGATCCTCCTGCGCGAGGAACAGGCCTCCGCGAACGGGGCCGCCCTGCCCGCCGACCTCCGGGAACTGCTCTACATCTCGTACACGATGGACGATGCCGAGCTGGTGGAGAAACTCCGCGCCAAGATGTCGAAGTCCACAGACATTCAAGAACTCCTCAAAGGCAGCAACCACGCCGTCTACATCTCCCGGCAACGCCTGGCCCAGCTGATCGCCCCGGTGGTCCTGGAGCCGATGGTCCTCGAAGCGCTGGCCGCCCGGTACGCCACCGCACAGGACTGGCTGACCGCGGAGGCCGATGAGGTGGGCAGGTTGCTGGGGCAGGGGAACCAGGAATTCGCCCCGATCATCGTGGCGAAGGTCCGCCGGGGAGTATCGGCGTGATCGAAAGCGAACTCGACGATCTGTTCGATCAGGCGGACGCGGCAGCTGATGCCGGCGAGGCGTGGACCGCGGCGCTGCTCTACGAACGCGCACACCAGCTGGCCGCAGAGTACGGATATCAGGAGGACGCCCTTTACGCACTTCAGCGTGGAGCGACTTGCTGGAGACTGACTTCGGAGTTCGACCGAGGTCTCACGCTACTGCTGGAAGCCATGCACCAACCCAGGTTCCACGGCGACGAAGAGCATCGATACTGGCTGCAGAACCTGTTCGTCACCCAAGCGCTGGACTACGGAGTCCACGTGACCAGCATCGACGATCAGATTGAGCTCCTGTCCTCGCTGGCCGTTGCCGTCTGGGGCGCCGAAGGGAGCAACACGCTGTACCGGAGATCCCAACTGCTGTCCGACAGGGGCCATTGGCAGGCCGCGCTCGATGTCCTGGAGCAGGCATGGGTCCACCGGGCCGATGCAGGCCCTACGGGCCGCCTGTCGGCGATCACGTACCAGGCTTCCGCAGTGTGCCTGCACCTCGCCCGCCGGAAGGACGCAGAGCGCTGGATGACACAACTCGACGCCTCGGAAGACCAGTTCGACGATCACTGGAGCCGAGCGAAACACCGAGCCGACCTGGCGTTCTTCGACAACGACGCTCGGTCCGCACGCTCGGCGTGCAGGCAGATCGACGCACTGGTCCCCTCGCAGCAGGCGGATCTCCCCATGTACGCAACGCTCTACGCGGTCCACGCGCTCCTGCTCGACCCTGCCGAGGGCGATCCGGCGAGCGCCGCCCATCTGGCCCGTGTGCGGATGAACAACGACGCGTCCGCCCTGGCCTCCATGCCCTGGGAGCTCTACAACTGGCACCACTCCGTCGCCTGCCTGGAACTGGCGAGTGTCCGTTATGGCGCCGGCATGCTCCCCGTCGACGACGTCTTCTACCAACGGACGCAGGTTCTCCCGCCTCCCGAGGAGGCACGCCTCCCGGCCGACATCGCCCGACGGCTGGCAACCTTCGAGCGTGCCTGCGCCACAGCCTTGAAACACGCGCGCACGGAAGACTCCCACTACGGCTCCTCCCGGCACGAGGAGGAGGTGGCCAGAATCCACCAGCGCGGCACAGCCATAGGCGCGGTGTTCCGCCGCCCCTAGTAGCGCTTCGTCATGCCTGTGGTCCAGGTCCTGGCGTCGCCCTTTCTCCGCCAGGCTGCTTCTTCGAGGTGCTGACCACCCCTTTACCCGCACCTGGCACACTGTCCGGACCCAACCAAGGAGCACCCGCATGTCGATGGTCGGCAGCCTGCGTAAAGTGGCCCGCCTGGCTCGGCGTGCGCGGCGGCGGGTGGATCTCAGTCATCCCGCCCGTTCGCCGCTCGGCTCGGCCGTCGTCAACTGTGTGATCTACCGGGACGGTGTGCGCCAGGACACCGCCCCGACCGTCGAGGAGTCCGTCGCCCGCGTCCGCAAGCACAACCGCGGCTTCGTCTGGCTCGGCCTGCACGAACCCTCCGAGACGGAGTTCGCCCGCGTCGCCGAACTGTTCGGCCTGCACCCGCTCGCCGTCGAGGACGCCGTCCAGGCCCATCAGCGCCCCAAGGTGGAGCGGTACGGCGACATCCTGTTCGCCGTGTTCAAGACGGTCTGCTACGTCGAGCACGAGGAACTCACCGCGACCAGCGAGGTCGTCACCACCGGCGAGATCATGGTCTTCGCCGGCCCCGACTTCGTCGTCACCGTCCGCCACGGCCGGCACGGCTCCCTCGGCCCCCTGCGCGAGGACCTGGAGGCCGACCCGGACCAGCTCGGCCAGGGCCCGGCCGCCGTGCTGCACGCCGTCGCCGACCATGTCGTGGACGACTACCTACAGGTCACGGACGCCGTCCAGGACGACATCGACCAGGTCGAGTCGGACGTCTTCTCCCCGCAGAGCCCGCGCACCGCCGACGCCGGCCGTATCTACCAGCTCAAGCGCGAACTCCTCGAACTGAAGCGGGCGGTGGTCCCCCTCGCCCGCCCCCTCCAGACCCTGGCCACCGAGCCGATGCCCTCCATCGAGCCCGCGATACAGGCCTACTTCCGGGACGTCGCCGACCACCTCATCCGCGCCACCGAGCAGATCCACGCCTTCGACGCCCTGCTCGACTCGATCCTCCAGGCCCACCTCGCCCAGGTCACCGTCGGCCAGAACGAGGACATGCGGAAGATCACCGCCTGGGCCGCGATCATCGCCGTACCGACGATGGTCTGTGGCGTCTACGGCATGAACTTCGAGCACATGCCCGAGCTGCACTGGCGCTTCGGTTACCCGCTCGTCCTCGGCGTCATCGCCACCGCCTGCTTCTTCGTCCACCGCGGCTTCAAACGCAACGGCTGGCTGTGAACGCGGCCCACCGCCCGTCCGTATCCCCTGTCGAGTAGTACGTCCGCCGTACCACCCGATCTGGAGAGGCGCAGTGTCCCAGCAGCAAACCCGGCGACCGTTCCCCCGCAGGGCCGTCGCACTCGCCGCGCTTCTGACGGCCGTCGTCCTCCCTCTGACCACGGCCTGCACCTCGGACACGAGCAAGACGAACAAGACTGACAAGGCGGACAAGAAGGCGTCGGAGTCCATGACTCCCGCCCCCGTCGCCGCCGTGGTCGCGCCCGCCAAGGTCGAGGTGATCGCCCAGCTGACGGGCTGCACGGTGAAGATCCGTACCGACGCGGACGAACTGCGCGAGGGCGTCTGCCACACCGCCCTGGGCGACTATCTGATCACCACGTTCCCCGCGGAGAAGTACAAGCTGACCTGGCTGGACAGCGCCGCCATGTACGGCGGCAAGTACCTCGTCGGCACCAAGTGGGTCATCAGCGCGGCCCCGAAGCTCCTGGAGCCGCTGCGCCAGAAGGTGGGCGGCACGATCGAGGACCTGAGCGTGCAGGGCAGCCAGGGCGGCTCCGGTCAGGGCGGCGCCGCCAGCCAGGGCCCCACCCCCGAGAGCACCGCCGGTCAGGGCTGAGTCGCCGCGGTCTCCGGAGTCCCTGATGCCTTCTTGTTGCCGGCCGGCTCGTAGTCGCTGATCACGTACGACTCCTCGTCGTCGATCGCGTCCTTCAGCGGGTCCAGGGTGATGCGTTCGGGGTGCCCGTCGGGGGCGTACGCCGCCTCCGCCGTGTCCGCGCCTTCCTTGTGGGCCCGGGCCAGCCGGTCCAACAGGCCGCCGATGGTGGGCACTTCCTCGGGTGCCCGCTGTACGGCAGCCCGCCCGCTGTCGTCGAGCCCGACCGCCTTGGTCACCTTCCCGTCCCGGACCGTCACCCGGAACATGCCGATGAGGCTGCGCTCCCCCTCGCTCGACGTCAACGTGTAGGCGTACGCGGCGGGTTCCTCCCAGGACTCCGCGAACGACGAGAACGAGGACGACGGGGACGACGGCGCCGGTGCGGACACCGAGGCCCCGGAGTCCCCGCCGCAGCCGACGGCCGCGCACATCAGCCCCCCGACCAGCACGACGGACGACAACGACCGGACCGAAGCCATGGTGATCCCCCTGTACGAGTGAACGCGCCTGCCGCCCGGCTACCAGCGACTGCCCCTACGTATACGACGCGATTCCGCCGGAAACCGTTCAGCCGAGAGCCGCCGGGAACGGCCCGGGAAGCGGAAGCCCTCAGGCCGCATGCCCCCGGCCACCGGCGCGCGCCCCCGTCACCCCGGCGATCTGCGCGAGAAACGCGTCCACGAGGTCGTACGCCCGCTGCCGTGACTCCTCGTGCCGGGCGCGGGTCTCGGTGAGCAGCCGCTCCGGGTCCTCGCCGTGCGCCACGGCCTCGTGCCGGCCGCCGGAGTCCAGCCACTGAAGCAACGTTTCCTCGGCGAGTTCGGGATGGAACTGCACCCCGAGCGCCCGCCCGGCCCGGAAGGCCTGGGGACCGACCGCGCTGCGGGCCAGCTCCACCGCGCCCGGCGGGACCGTGAACCGGTCGAAGTGCCACTGGAACCACGGTCCGGCCGGGATCAGCCCCGGTACGTCCGACTCGACGGCCGTCCAGCCGATCTCGTGCCGGGGAGCCGCCTCGACGCTCCCCCCGAGGGCGGTGGCGAGCGCCTGCGCCCCGAAGCAGATGCCGAGCACGGGCAGCTCGGCGGCGTACGCGGTGCGCAGCAGCTCCAGTTCGCCGTCGATCCAGGGCGCGACCGAGGCCCGGTCGTAGACCGACCAGGGTGCCCCGAGCAGCACGACCAGGTCGTAGCCGGCCGGGTCGGGGAACGCGAACTCCACGCCGGGGCCGTTGTGCCGCTCGGCCGGTACGACGGTCAACTCGTCGATGTCGTAGCCGAGTTGGGCGATCCGGTCACCGACGGGACCGGACAGCGAGAGATGGTCGTGACGGATGACGAGGGCGCGCACGGGGTTCTCCGTTCTGTACGGCCCCAAATTGTACGAAGAGGGTGGCAGAACACCCCGCCCCAACTCCCCCGACCGCACTGTTGGTTGAGTTTTCATCACAGTGACACCTGTCAACGATCAGACCGTCGGGCGATGGGGCAACTTTGTTCCGGGCACGCCAACCGGACCGTTGCCTTCCACCCCCGTCACCCGCCACCCCCACGGTCATCAGGAGCACGCAGTGAAGATCACCTCGCGCGTCCGCAGAGCCTCGCTGGTCCTCGGCAGCGCCGTCGCGCTCGTCGTCGCCGTTCCCGGCAGCGCCTTCGCCGCCCCGCCGTCGGCCCTGCCCGCCAACGCCGACACCCTCGAGAACACGTGGCAGCCGGCCTACGACTACGACACCGACGGCTGCTACCCCACGCCGGCCATCGGCCCCGACGGAACCGTCAACGGCGGTCTCAACCCGTCCGGTTCGGTCAGCGGGGAGTGCCACGACACCTCGGACCTCGACAACACCAACGGCTACTCGCGCGAGAAGTGCAACAACGGCTGGTGCGCGATCATGTACGCCCTCTACTTCGAGAAGGACCAGGCGACGATCGGCGGCCACCGGCACGACTGGGAGCACGTCGTGGTGTGGGTGCAGGACGGTCAGGCCAAGTACGTCTCCACGTCCGCGCACGGTGACTTCGTGGTCCAGGCCGCCAGCGCGGTCCGCTGGGACGGCAACCACCCCAAGATCGTCTACCACAAGGACGGGGTGAGCACCCACACCTTCCGGATCGCCGGTTCGAACGACGAGCCGCCGGAGAACGCCTACGGCACCTGGCAGTACCCGGACCTGGTCGGCTGGAACGGCTACCCGGCCGGTCTGCGCGACAAGCTGAGCGCGTACGACTTCGGCAGCGCCAACTTCGGCCTCAAGGACGCCAACTTCGCCGCCCACCTCACCAAGGCCCTGCCGTCGGGCATCTCGTTCGACCCGAACGCCTGACGGAACCGAGGCCCGGCTGCCGCGGCTAGGCGGCCGGGCAGCCGCAGGATGTGCGGACCACCAGGTGGGACGGGAAGCGTCGGGTGCGGTCCGTCCCGCTGCCGGGTGTGACCGTGTCCAGGTTCGCGTCGAGTGCCATGTCCACCGCCGTACGGGCCATCGCCTGGCGGTCGGAGGCGACCGTCGTCAGCGGCGGGTCGGTCATCGCCGCCTCCTTGACGTCGTCGAAGCCCGCCACCGCCAGCTCGCCCGGTACGTCCACGCCCAGTTCACGGGCCGCCCGCAGCAGGCCGATCGCCTGGTCGTCCGTCGAGCAGAACACGGCGGTCGGCCTGCCGGGGGCGGCGAGCAGGCGCAGCGCGATCTCATAGGTGCCGTAGCGGTTGTAGGGGGCGCGGAAGAGGAGCCCCTCGGTGGAGCGGCCGGCGTCGGCCATCGCCTTGCGCCAGCCCTCGACGTGGTCGGCGACGGGATCGCCGGCCCGGGGAGCCGACTCGGGTCCGCCGAGGCAGGCCACGGCGGTGTGACCGTGCTGGAGGAGATGCCGGGTGGCGATCCTGGCACCCTCGATGTCATCGGTGACCACGGCGAACTTCCGTACGGACGCGGACCGTTCGTGCATCAGCACGACCCGGGTGTCCATGGTGTCGATCTCGGCGGCGGCCCGGTCGCCGAGTCCGAGACTGACCAGGATCAGCGCCGACACCCGCATCCCCAAAAAGGAGTGGAGGTAACGGAGTTCGAGCTCCTCCTGGTAATCGGAGTTGCCGACGAGGACCATTTTCCCCCGGTCGGCGGCGGCGCGTTCCAGCGCGTGGGTGATTTCCCCGAAAAATGGCTGACGGGCGTCCGGAACGATCAGTCCCAGGAGGTCCGTACGACGGCTGGCCATGGCCTGGGCCACCCGGTCGGGCCGGTATCCCAGCTCTTTGACCGCTTCGAGAACGCGTCTGCGTTTCTCCGCGGATACGGGCCGTGGGCCATTGTTGACGACGTAACTGACAACCGCGCTGGAAGTTCCCGCGAGTCTGGCGACGTCGTCCCGTGTCACCTTTGTCACCGGGTGAGTGTACGGGCGCCAAATACCCTGCTGGAAAGGAAGGTTGGCTTTCGGCCAGGCGGGGGCGGCGGGTTCGCGAGTGGGCCCGGCCGGGCATCGTGAAGGGGAGGAGGACAGAGCGGGACGGCAGCGTCGCCGGCCGGTCGGGTCGCGTACCGGCCAGGGGTCGTCGACGGGCGCGGCGGAAGGCCGATCTTCGGCTTCTCCCCCGGCACCGTGGCCCCTACCATTCACCTGCCCCGCGGCGGTCGCACAACGCCCCGCCGGGAGAACCTATCCGGCCGTGCCGGACGCCGGGCGGGGCCGGAGCGGAGGGGGGAAGAGGCCATGCGGGCATCCCTGCGCACCCGTTTACGACAGCTGCCGGTACGACGCCTCCCCGAGGTGGTCCCCGGCATCGTCCTCGGCGGCGCCGGCCTGCTGGTCCTGGGAGTACTGGCCGGTCTTGCGGTGGACGTCTCGGCGCTGACGGGTTCCGGCGCCTATGTGTTCGGGGCGTCGCTGCTGCTCGCGGTCGGCCTGTACGGGAGCACGTACTCGATCGACCTCAAGGCGCTGCGCGCCGATCTACGTGGTGTGGTCGCCGCGGTCACCCTGGGAGTGGTCCTCAAGGCCGGTCTGATCGCCGGCACGATGGTGCTGGTGTTCGGGAAGCCGGAGTATCTGGTGCTGGGCATCGCCGTCGCCCAGATCGACCCGCTGTCGGTCGCCGCCCTGACCGGCAGGGGCCGGATGTCGCCGCGCGCCCAGTCGCTGCTGACGGCGTGGGCCTCGTTCGACGACCCGATGACGGTCCTGCTGACCCTGTATCTGGCGGGGTACGCCTATACGGCCGCGGGGCACGAGGGCGCCCCCGAGATCAGCCGGGGCGCGGGCGGCGACTACGCGACCGGGCTCCTCTTCAACGCCGTACTCCTGGTCGCCGTGGTGCTGTTGTGGTGGGCCGGGCGGCGGGCGGTGTCACGGCTGCCGGACGTGCCCGCGGTCCGGCGCACGAAGGCCGGCGGCGCCGTACTGCTCGTCGGGGCGATGCTGGTGCTCGCGGCGGTGAACCAGCTGATGCTCGGGGTGGCACTGGCCGGGCTCGTCCTGCGCGCCGGAGTGCTCGACAAGGCGGTCGGCCGGGCGGTCGGCGGCGCCTTCCTCGCCGCGTTCCTGACGCTCGGGCTGCTGCTCTCGCACGGGGTGGAGCTGTGGCCGGGGTTCGTGCTCGGCGTGGCGGCGTTCGGGGCGCAGGCGGTGGTGGCGTTCGGCGTGATGCCGTTGTTCGTACGGGGGTTGGAGCGCGGCGACCGGATCGCGCTGGGCCTCGGGCAGCAGAACGGCATCACGGCCGTACTGATCGCCCTGACCCTGGAGCGCGACTTCCCTGGCACCGCCGCGATCGTCGGCCCGGCCGTGATCACCGTCAACCTGCTGCACGGCACCTCACAGGCACTGCTGGCCCGTCCGTCCCGGCGGGAACTCTCCTCCGAGGGTGAGCGTCACTCTCCGTACGAGCAGGATCCCGAGGACGAACAGTCGGTCGCGTAGCCGGAGTTCGGCTGCCGGAAATGTGGGACAGGCAGCGGCCGTGGGGAATGCAAGACGTACGAGACCTGATGGCGTACGAAGTGCCGGTACCGGACGGGGGAGACACAGATGAGGCAGGCGAGGAGATCAGGTGTGCGAGGGGTGCCACGCGGTGGCACCCGCCCGCTGAACCGGAGTGTCCGGGGCTGCGCTCCCCCGGGCCGCCGACGGCACGCGGTGACCGGGGCAACCCTCCTGCTGCTGGCCGCCGGTGCCGGGCCGGCCTTCGCCGTGTCCGCCGGGGACGCCAACTCGCCTGAGCGGGATGCCCAGTTGGTGTACTGCCTCGCGCCGGTCCACCGTACCGACCTGCTCACGGCGGCCGTCCGGCTGGGGCTGCTGAAGGCCGACACGAAGGTCACGCCGGAGCAGTGGGCCAAGGACCACGACGACGACTTCGGGCGGGCCTGCGCCGCGCTGATGGCCGCCGAGTCGGACTCGCCGGGGACCGCCGCGCGGGCCAAGGAGGCGGACGAGGACGGCTGGCTCATGACCGCCCTCAAGCAGCTGCCCCTGCTTCTGCTGGGTGCGCTGCTCACCCTGGTCGGCCAGTCCTACGAGCGCGGCTCGGCCGAACGGCGTTCGCTGCGCCTGGAGTTGAGGACGACGGAGAACGCGTACCGGGATGCCGTACGGGACTACCTCGCCGCGTACGGAGTGTCCTACGCCCAGGCGGACCACTTGCCGGTGCGGTCCGCGCGGGAGGCGTTGACCGCCGCGCTCTCCCGGGTGCCCGGCCCCGCCGCCCGGCTCGCGGCGGCGGAGCGGATCGCCGACGGGCTGCCGCTGGCCGAGCCGTTGCCGAGGAACAGCGGCACCTACCTGCTCGACGACGAGACCCGCACTCGTATCGCGAACGAGGAACACGCGTCCGTGGCGAGCTGCCTGCGCGCCCTGCCCGAACTCAACCGCGCCTTCCTGTACTGGAGTTGGCGCACCCGACGGCCCGGTTCCGCACAGTCCGGGACGACGGAGGGCGCCGAATGATCGGGCCGCTCGACGAGACGGAGAACGCGAACCCCTTCGGCGTGTATGTGCCGGAGAGCCGGGACCGGCTGCCCGCGACGCATGTCCGGCCGAAGGCCGACCATCCGCTGGTGCCCTGGAAGGACGAGAGCCATGTCCACCAGTGGGTGGACGTCGACCACGCCCGGGAGCAGCTGCAACTGTTCGAGGAGTGCCTCCAGGAGGAGTTGCCCGGACTGCTCGACCCGGAGGCGCGCCGAGGTCATCTGGTCGTGGTGACCGGGCCGGTGGGCATGGGCAAGACCACGCTGATCCACCGGTGTGTGCACTGGGCGCAGGCGTACATCGAGGGCCTGGTGCGGCCGGTGGTGGCGATGGCCGGGGGGTACGAGAACCTCGGGGACAAGGTCAGCTGGGACCGGCGGGGCGACTTCGCACAGACCCCGGAGATCAACACGGCGATCCGCGACCGGATCGTCGAGACACTGGAGCGGGAGTTCCCCGGGGTGTCGCTCGACCCGACGTTCACCGGTGACGACGTACCCAAGGCGTTCAGCGCCATCAGCAAGCTGCTCGCCCAGCAGAACGGTCTGCTGTTCGCCATCGTCCCGCACATCGACTGGCGGGACGCCGGGGGCGAGGTGCGGACCAACTTCCTCAAGACGTGGCTGAGCCACGCGGAGAGCCGGATCGTACTGTTCGTCGAGATCAGTCACCAGAATCCGCGAACGGCGGGTGAGGTGATCGCGGGCCTGCCGCCGAACACGGCACTCACCCATCTCTCGCTCGGATCGCTCGCCACGGAGGACACCGTGAAGTTCACCGAGACCGCTCGCGGCGGCCATCCCGACCCCGAGAACACCGTGCCGCCGCTGGCCGCGATCCCGAGCCAGGGGCAGGGCGCGGAGCCGGCCCCCGACCCGTGGAGCCTCGCCGACGTACGGCATCTGCGCCGGGAGTGTTTCCGGGTCGCCGAGCGGCAGAGACTCGCGGGCGGCCGGGTGCGGGTGACCGCCGCCGACCTCGCCGCGCCCACCCTCGACCCCGCGGACCTGGGCCGCACACCTCCTGCGGGCCGCGCGCCCCGCAGACCCGCCTAGCCGGGGGTTCCCGACGCACCCGTTCCACCCGTACACAGGAACCAGGAACCAGGATCCGTACACAGGAACCGAACAGATGTCCTCGCCAGACTCGCTGTACCGGCAGTACCCGCCGCACCCGCTCGCCGCTCCCAAGGCCGACACCGGACACACGAGGAGTGCCATCGTGACGCCGACCAGTGGACACACCTGGCACCGCAACCCCTTCCCGCTGAGCCCTGTCGTGCGCCTGGGACCCATGTCCGACCTGGGGGACGCGCGGGTCCGGGCGGCCGACTCGGGCAACGCCCACATCGACACCCCGCTCATCGAGGACGTCGAGTCGCTCGTCGACGACTACTTCGCGCCGCCCGCCGCCGGTGGCCGGCGCGGCCGGGCGATCGCCCTGGTCGGCGAGTTCGGCCTGGGCAAGAGCCATGCCCTGCGCCGGAGTTACCAGACGATCCGGGCCCGGCACCCCGAGACGGCGACCTGGATCGTGGACGAACCGGCGCAGGACATGGGGCGGCTCTACCGCGACCGGCTGCGCGGGCCCGGCGACACCGAGCAGGGCAAGCGGGCCTTCGAGGAGCTGGTGCGGGACTACTACGCCTATGTGACGGCCGGCTGGGTCGGCGGCGAGGACGACGACCCGCGCCGGGGCACCCTCCGGGAGATCGCGACCGGGCTGCGCGACCGGGTGCTCGACCCGGACAAGGTGGTGTCGGCGCTGCGCTACGACCCCGAGGTGATCCACGCCGATCTGCGCGGCACCCTGGGCGAGGTCACCGAGCACCGCAGGTTCTCCAGCGCCCTCGCGCTGCTCCTGGAGCCGCCGTTCAACCGGATGGTGTGGAACTGGCTGAACGGCGCGGAGCCCGCCGAACCGCTGCGCGAACGCGGCATCACGGAGGCGATCGGCCCGTCGGAGGGGCGCCCCGACAACGCGGCCGGCATCGACCGGGTCTTCGACGCGCTGACCGTGCAGGGCTTTCTGCACGGCCGGGTCGGACGGCCGTACGTCCTGCTCCTCGACTCGCTGGAGAAGGTCCTGGACTGGCCGGACGACAGTCGGCGCGCGTTCATCGACGCCTTCGAACGCCTCATCAACATCTATACGAGCCACGGCGGTCTGCTGGTGTTCTGCTCCTCGCCCGACGGGCTGCGGGCACTGCGCCAGAGCGTGCACGAGCGGGTGGTGCAGCTGTGGCCGACGGGGCTCGACCAGGACCGTACGGGGGAGTTGGTGGCCCGGTATCTGGCCTCGGGCGAGGAGGCGGACGACGACTCGGGCGAGGGAGCACCGGCCTCCACCGGGCCCTTCGACGACGAAGCGCTGCGGCTGCTCCACGAGTTGACCGAGGGCGTGCCGCGCGAGGTGCTCAAGACGTGCCGGGAGGCCTGGCAGCTCAGCGAGGACCGCGACGGTGTGGTGAGCCGGGTGCCCGGCGCGACGGTCCTGCGGGCGGTACGGGCGCTGCACGAACGCGTGTCGTACCAGCGGGTGTCGGGCGATGTGCACGACGCCCTCGACCTGGGCCAGTGGCGGATCGCCTCCCGTGATCCGGTGCCGGCCAGGCTCGCGCGCTCGGCCGGCGGCCGGGAGGAGGTCCTGTACTGGCTGTCGCCGGCGCCGAACGCCTACATCGCGGTGATCTACGCCCGTTCGCTGCTCCTCGCCGACGACGTCGAACGGATCGTCACCCAGGTGAACGGGTTGCGCAGTGCGGTGCGCCCGGGCCGGTTCGAGGCACTACTCGTGGTCAACGGACTGGTGTCGCACGCGATGCAGGACCGGATCGGCCGGTCGATCGGTTCCCGCCCGCTGGTGTACCGGCAGGGCCGGTTCCCGCAGAGCGTCCACGAGGCGCTGCTGCAACTGGAGCGGCGGCTCGTGGAGGAGGGGCGGGAGGAGGATCTCGCCGAGCTGGGCGAGCGGATGCGGCGGAATCTGGAGCAGCAGACGGCGCATCTCGACGAGATGCGGCGCAACTTGGCCGCGATGACGCTGGAGGCCGCGGCGCGTCCGGCCCTACCGGCGGTGACGGGTGGGCGGGCGGCTCCTGAGCCGGAGCCGCCGGAGGAGTTGCCGGGGACGGTGTGGCGGCGGTTCCGGGAGGCGCTGGCGATGCTGGAGTCGGTGACGCGGCGGGCCGCGGCCGGTTCGGCGGAGTTGCGGGTTCTGGGGTGTGCGACGTTGGTGCGGGCGTTGACGGAGGAGTTTCGGGGGGCGGTGGCGGCTTGGGCCCGGGGGGCCGCGCCGGGTGTGCCGACCGAGGTTCAGCTGAGGGAGCTTCGGCGGATCTGTCGGGAGTACGAGAACGCGGTGGAGGTGTTGCCGGTGCATTTGCTTGGCGGCGCCGAGCATCCGAATCCGCTTACTCCGGCTCGTACGGTGGAGGTGCTTGCGGAGGAGGTTTGGGGGACTTTGAGTGCGCCGGGTGTTTCTTAGGGTGGTGATGGGTGTGTTTTCGTCTGCGGGCCCGGTGGGGGCTGGTCGCGCAGTTCCCCGCGCCCCTTTGGGGCGCGCTCAGCGGGGCGTTGGAACCTCGACCCCGCCTGTGACCTGAGCCAGGGCCGCCAGCCTTTTCTCCGCGTTGGCCACCTGCCTCTGGTCCAGGGTCACGCCCAGGAGGAAGGCTCGGGGTGAGGTCCAGTGGACGTAGACCGCGCCCTCCTGGACGTCCAGGACCAGGCGGTCGACCGAGGCGCCGCCGCCTGGGGGTGGGGCGATCAGGTCGAGGGCGTCCTTGAGGCGGACGAGGTGACCGCGGAGGCTGCGGGACAGGTCGCGGTAGGCGGTGCGGCGGGTGCGGACGCTGACGTCCATGAAGCGGGGGCCCAGTTCCTGGCTGTCGAAGACGTCGCCGACGCAGACCAGCGTCCAGTCCCGGTAGTAGCCGGCGTACTGGAGGTCCGTGGTGTTCACGTGGGTGCGCCAGAGGTCGCGCAGCCGCTGCTCGTACACGGTGTCGGGGGCGGCGGCCGTCCCGAAGTCGACCTGGGGGCCCACGGGTGCTTCGCCGGTCTGGAGGTGGGCCTTCGCCTGTGCGTCGCCGCCGAGCAACTCGTCGGGCAGGCCGTGCACTTCGGTGCGGATTCGGGCGGTGAGCCGGTTCATCGCCTCGTCCATCTCGGGCACGCCGCCGGGTACGTCCGTCACCGCGGCCAGGAACTCGTCGGGGCGGGCCCGGCCGCCCCACAGGCCTGCGCGCCCGCCCGCGAGGACCGTGCGCATCAGCTCGCCCGTCTTCAGCGGGCGCAGGACGGCGCCGAGGTCCTGGGCGCACAGCAGGAGTCTGCTGCCGGGCAGCGACTCGTTGTGCGCGTCGTCGCCGGTCTCGGTGATCAGGCTGGAGAGCGGGGCGCGGTCGGTGCGCAGGACGGCGAAGTCGAGGATGCCGTTGCTGTAGTGGGCCAGGGAGCGGATCGCGGACGTCCGTGCGACGGTCTCCTCGCACAGCGCGGTTATCAGGCCGTGGCGCTTGGGAGTCCAGTGCGACTCCTTCAGCGTGGTGCTCGCGTGCGGTGCGGGGGCTGCCACGGGTGCTCGCCTTTCGCTATACGTCATCAGTCATACGTCGTCGGGCAATTGCAGTTGATTACAGTCAATTACCGTTATACGTCGGGCAGTTCCAGGTCGATGTCGTAGCCCGAGGGCGGGACCGGCCTGGTGGGGTCGGTGCCGGTGAGGTGGTCCAGGTGGGCGCGGACCCGGCGGCCGCCGAGGCGGTGGGCGATGCCCAGGTCGCCGAGGCGGGCCAGGGCGGTGCCCGCGAGTTCGACGGCCTCCTCGGTGCGGCCCGCCGAGGCGAACGTGGCGGCCAGGGAGTTCTCCGCGACGGCGACCCAGGGGTGGGCGCGGCCCAGCTTGTGGGTGAGGAGGTTGAGCGCGCCCCGGCCGACCTCCTCGGCCAGCCGTACGTCGCCGGTGGCCCGTAGATAGACGCCGTGCCGTACCTCGCCGAGGCCGGTGTAGGGGTGTCCGGCGCCGAACCACCGGCCGAGCGTCTCCACACACTGCCGGGCCTGGTGTTCGGCCTCGTCGGCCTTGCCGAGGGCGTGCAGGTCGGCGGCGTAGCTGAACCGGCAGCGCACGGTGTCGAAGCGGTCGGGGCCGAACCGGTCGACGTAGAGGCCGAGGGCGCGCAGGTCGCGTTCGTGGGCGAGTTCGTAGCTGTAGAGGGGGTCCTTGAGGGCGGGGAAACCGTCGGCGAGCCGCCGTTCGCTGATCGCGAGGCCGACCTCGGTACGGAGCCGGACGAGGTCCCAGGTGTCGCCGTGCCGGCGCAGCTTCTGGCGCAGCAGGTCGCGGGCCTCGCCGTCGCGTCCGGCGGCGCGGTACAGGTAGGCGAGGAGTTCGGCGGCGTTCCAGGCGACGGGGTCGTCCGTGCCGCCGACGGCCTGCCGGTAGCGGAAGCGGTCCTGGATCGCGGCCAGGGCGGGGGCGATCCGGCCGGTGAGGGCCTCGGTGAGGGCGAGGTTGTGCTCGGCCTGGATGGTCGCCGGGTGCTGCGGGCCGAGCAGCAGGGTGAGGCCGTCCAGGACGGGCCGCAGTTGCAGCAGGGCGTCGTCGAAGCGGCCGAGGGCGCGCAGGGTGGCGGCGTAGGAGTCGGCGGAGAGCAGGGTGCGCGGGTGGGTGATGCCGAGGAGCCTGCGGTGGCCGCGCAGCGCGTCCTGGGCGATCTGCCGGGAGAGGTCGTAGTCGCCGCGCAGCCGGTGGGCGCGGGCGACGAAGTTGAGCAACCGCAGGTATTCCGGGGACTGTTCGTCGCCGTCCTCGGCGCCCCACTGCTCCCGGGCGCGTCCGGCGATGTCGAGGAGGCGGTCGAGGTCGGCGGCCTCGGCGCGCTGGCCGAGGGCGTTGAGGTGGCGCAGCAGCGAGCGGCGCACCCGGGGCCTGGGGTCCTCCCAGAGGCGCAGCGAGAACACCTCGCGGGCCCAGTCGGCGGGCAGGTCGGGGCCCTGCGGGGCGTGTTCGGACAGGACGCTGCGCAACACGGACTCGATGTGGGCGCGTTCGTCGGGGTCCATGCCGGCGCGGATCAGGTCGCGCAGCCCGTGGTGCTGGACGAGGGGCTGGCGGGTGCGGTCGAAGTCGACGTCGAGCAGGCCGACTTGGGCCAGCGCCCACAGGGCGACGCTGACCATGTGCTCGTCGGGCAGCAGGATCTCGGTGCCGGCGGGTGCGGGCGTCGCCGATTCGTCGTCGTGGGCCAGTTCGGACAGGATGCGGCGCGAACGCAGCAGCTCCAGGCCCATGCCGCGTCCGGTGAGCAGGGAGGCGGCGCCCAGCAGCCAGCCCACGGCGTCGCGTTCGGGGCTCTCGGCGCTCCAGGCGAGCGCGCCGGGCGTGGTCCGTACGACACGCCGGGCGACCCGCACCATCACCTCGACGGGGCTCACCGCGTCGCGGGTGCGCAGCAGGTCGGTCTTGCCGGCGCGGTACTCGGCGAGCAGGTCGCCGACGGCGGCGCGGACGGCGGCGTCCTGGTTCATGTGGTCGTCGCGGCGGTGCGCGGCGGTCCGTTCGGCCAGGCAGTGGCCGGCGATGTGCAGGGCCTGCGGTACGGAGTCGACGACGCTGCCGATCTGCCGGGCCTGCCGCTCGGTGATCTCCGGGACCTTCTCGGCGAGCAGCGCGCGGCTCTCGTCGGCGTCCATCGGGGCGACGGCGAGGGCCCGCAGATGCGGCGGCCGGACGTCGGCGGGGTCGCCGACGGGCGGTGCGGTCCGGCTGGTGACGAGGACGTGCCCGCGCTCGTGCGGCACAGGCAGCAGGCCGTGGAGTTCGACGGGGTCGGTGACACCGTCGTACACGATGAGCCAGCTGTCGGCCTCGGCGTCGGTGCGGGAGAGCCGGGACAGCAGCCGGGAGATGCCGTCCTCGTCGGTGCCGACGCGGTCCTCGGGCGCGCCGAGGCGTCCGGCGAGCCGGCCGAGGCCGCGCTCGACGCGGGTGCGCTCCCAGGCGCGCACCCACCACACGACGTCGTACGAGGCTCCGACGCGGTGGCACAGTTCGTGCACGGTGTCGCTCTTGCCCCAGCCGCTGGGGCCGTGCAGCACCAGGCAGGCGCCGTCGCGGGCGGCGCCGCGCAGCTCCTCGTGGAGCGTGCCGAGGAGTCCTGGGCGGTCCACGAAGGCGGCGTTGCGCGGCCCCACGTTGGTGGTCTCCGGCAGGCGCGGGAACCCGGCCCCGCCGCCGCTGTCGCCGGGTTCGGGCGCGCCGAGGCCGAGGCCGGTGTAGAGGGCCCGCAGGGCCCCTTCCTCGGTGGTGTCGCGCAGGTCGATCCGTTCGTGGTGAGCGGCCTGGGTGTGCGGGAACGGCTCGTCGACGAGCAGGATGCGGACGTCGGTGTGGGAGAGGGCGCCGATCTGTTCGAGGAGCGTGTCGTCGGCGTCGTCGGGCGACAGGAAGAGCAACGCCGAACCGGGGTCCGGGCGTTCACCGGCGTACGTGTCGGCGCGGCGCAGTTCGGTACGCACTCCCTTGACGGCGAGCCGGTCGCGCAGCCAGGCGGCCCACAGGGCGTGCCGGGCCGAGTGGACGACGGTGACGTCGGTGAGGCGGGCGGTGCGGCGGGCGCGCAGCCAGTCGGCGAGCTGCTCGTAGTAGGGGCGCAGTCCGCTGATCGTGCCGGCGTCCTCGGCGTCGACGGCGAGGCTGCGGCTGTCCTGGTAGAGCGGGTTGTACGGGATCTCCAGGAACGGGATGTCGGTCGCGCCGAGCGCGGCGGCGACCGGCGCGAACTTCCGGCGCACCCGCTGGCGTGCGTCGCGCAGCCGGTCGTGGACACCGACGTCGCTCTTCAGGCCGAGGGTGAGCAGCCGGACGGGCCGGTCGCCCCGGCGGGTCATCAGGTCCTCGGCGAGCGCGGCGGCCCCGTCGATGGACCAGGCGGTCATCGCGAAGCAGACGACGAGCGTGTCGGCGTACGCGGCGAAACGCGCCGGTTCCGTCGTCTCGGAGGTGTCCGGTACCGGGGCCTCGACGAGGAGATGGTCGTACTCGGCGGCGACGGGGGCCTCGGCGAGGTCGGCGAGCCCGGGTCCGCCGGGGGCGCTCGCGGTGTGCACCCGGCCGGGTTCGGGGTCGGGCAGGGGCGCGCTCTCGCCGGGTTCACCGTGGCGGCCGTCGACGAGGAGGACGCTGCGGTTGGTGTCGGCGAGGATGTCGGCGACGTTGCGCAGGGTCGTACTCAGGCCGAGGTTCTCGGAGGTGGCGAGGAAGACCGCGAACGGCCCCGGCCGGTCAGGGGTGTTGGCGTCTGGCATCACTTCTCCGCTCGGCGCGGCGGTGAACAAGGGAATCAAAGGGGATGATCGGAACAAAGCGGGTAAAGGGTGTATTCAGGGAGCGCCAGTATAGGACTCCGCACACCTGACTGGCGGCGTCCGACCCCCTCCCGCGTGCCACGACGCGCGCCCCGCGTCTCATACGCTCTCGCTGTGCCCGGTGACGAAGGGGTTGCCCTCGGCACAGCTGTCGTACACCCGGCGCAGCAGGGCGCCGAGCACCGAGTCGGGCAGGGCCTCGATGTCCTCGGGCGGCAGGGCGGCGAGGTCGAGAACGACCGACTCGACCTCGGACTCCGGGCTTTCGCCCGCTCCCGCTCCTGTACCCGCCCCGGTGGGGGCGGTGCCGTCGGCGACTGCCATGCAGGTCACTCCATGGGGTGTCGGAGGATCTCGGGACGGTCTTCCAGCGTAGCGCCGCCAACTGCCCCTACGGCAGGCGCCGGAGACCATGAGCGTCCCTCAACTTCCTTCCAGTCGACCTTGGTTGGCTCATTCATGATGTTGACGCTGAAGTTTCCCCGCGCGAATACTGACCGAAATACTGGTCGAACGCCGAACAGAGTGCGCCGGGGGAAGCGGATGAGCCGACCGCCACCGCACCGCGCCGAACCGCCCTGGCCGAGGGCTGCCGACGTGGCGGCGCGCCGGGCGGCGGGCTGGGTGCCGTCTCCGCTGCACTCCTTCGTCCTCAAGGTGCACAGCCGCTGCGACCTGGCCTGCGACTACTGCTACATGTACCGCTCGCACGACCAGAGTTGGCGCTCCCAGCCACGCACGATGACCCCGGCGACCCTGACCCGCACGGCCGAACGCATCGCGGAGCACCTGTCCACGCACGGGACGACCGAGGCGGGCGTGATCCTGCACGGCGGCGAACCGCTCCTGATGGGCGACGAGGCACTGACCCGGACGGTACGCACCCTGCGCACGACGGCAGGCGACGGAGTACGCCTGCACCTGACCCTTCAGACCAACGGCCTCCGCCTGACCGAGCAACGCCTGGACCTGCTGGGCGAGTTGGGCGTACGGATCGGCGTGAGCACGGACGGCACCCGCGCGGCCCACGACCGCCACCGCCGGAGCGCCGACGGCCGGGGCAGCCACGCCCGGGTGGAGGCAGCCCTGCGCCGCCTGTCGAGCGAGCGCCACCGCCCCCTGTTCGGCGCCCTGTTGTGCACGATCGACCTGCGCAACGACCCGATACGCACGTACGAGGCCTTGCTGGCGCACAACCCCCCGGCGGTCGACTTCCTTCTCCCGCTGGGCAATTGGCGAACCCCGCCGCCCGGCCTGGACCCGACCGGCCGACGCACTCCGTACGCGGACTGGCTGTGGGCGGTCTTCGAACGCTGGTACGGCGCAGCGACCAAGGAGACATCGGTCCGGCTCCTGGACAACCTCCTCGCCCTGCTCCTCGGCGCGACCCCGCAGACGGAGGCACTGGGCCTGTCCCCGGTCCGCTACGCCGTGGTGGACACGGACGGCTCCCTCACCCAGGACGACACCCTGCGCACCGCGTACGACGGCGCCGCCCACACCGGCCTCGACATCCACCACCACTCCTTCGACACCCTGCTCCTCCACCCCGGCATAGCGGCCCGCCAATGGGGCGCGGCCGCCCTGCCCACCACCTGCCGAACCTGCCCCCTCCACCGGGTCTGCGGCGGCGGCCACTACGCCACCCGCTACGCCCCAGCCACAGGCTTCGCCAACCCGAGCGTGTACTGCGCGGACCTGACGGAACTGATCGGACGGGTCCGAGACCGCCTGGGCGCGGATTTGGGCGCGGGGAACTGCGCGACAAGCCACGACGAGCCCGCACCCGCCAACGCACAGAACCCCCCGAGCTCAATGGCGCCCCGATGACCCCACCCCCGCACCGGATCCCGACCGCCCTGCTCGACGCGATCGCCACAGGCGCCGGCGGCGCACAAGCCCTGCGCCTACTGACCCGCACCGAACACAGCAGACGCCTCGCCTGCGCATACGCCGTGACCGTGACGGCACGGGACACCGGCGGCAAGGTCGCCGAGGCAGCCGAACACGCCTGGACCCTGTTCACCGACGCCACCCGCACCACCCCCGACGCGGCGACGGCAGCCCTGACCCACCCCTCGGCGGGCCCCGCCCTGTTCGGCCTGCTGGCCCACCTTCGCAACCCGGACGGTCGACTCCCCCCACCCGTCCACTGGTTCACCGCCCTCGCCGTGTCGGCGGCAGCCCGTGCGGGCCTACCGACCCGAGCCGAACTCCCCCTCACCGGCCCCTGGCTGGCCCTGCCGTCCCTGGGCCGGGCCCACTTCCCCGACGCACGCCCCGGCGACCGCGCCGAGGTACATATCGACGGGGCAGGCCACTGCCGCGTCACGACGCCGACCGCGACCGTGACGGTGCCCGGACTCCCGTACACCGAAGGCTCATTGCACAGCCCACCCCACCGCCCCTCCCCCGGCACCGCCGCCCGTTGGCACCGCCCCCACCTCCTCACCACCCTCGACGGCGGCGCCCCGCTCCTCCTCGACACCCTCGACCCACCCTGCTTCCCCCACTCGGCACCCCACCCGGAGGGTCTCGGCGCCGCCGAGGCACGCCGCTGGGCCGCGCAGGCCCAGGACGCGTGCCGGCTCCTCCGGGCGGACCATCCCGGGGTGTACGCCGAACTGGCCGCCGGACCACACCTGTTGGTGCCGCTGACCCGCCCCGGCCACGGCAACAGAAGCGGCAGCAGTGCCGAGACCTTCGGCTGCATGGCCCTGTCCCCGCCGACCTCGGCGACGGGCCTCGCGGTGACGCTCGCGCACGAGTTGCAGCACAACAAACTGGCGGCACTGCTCCACCTCTTCGACCTGTTCGAACCGGGCGGCCCCGAGCGGTTCTACGCCCCCTGGCGCCCCGACCCGCGCCCCCTGCCCGGCCTGTTCCACGGTGCGTACGCGCATCTGGGCGTCGCCCTCTTCTGGGAGCGCCGCCGGGAGACGGAACCCGACCCGGCGCTGCGCGCCACCGCGCACGCCCAGTTCGCCCGCTGGCGCCTGGCCGCCCACGAGGCGACCACCGTCACCCTGTCCTCCGGCCGCCTCACACCCCTCGGCCACCGCTTCGCCGCGCACATGCTGACCACCCTGGACACCCTGTGCGCCCTGCCGGTGCCCGCCCCGGCCCTGCACCACGCCGAATCAGCGGCCCACGCCCACCGCACGGCCTGGCGGAACCGGAACGGAGACGCGGCCCGAAGGCTGTCGGCGTGAGGCCGGTGTCCCGTACGACAACTGCCGCGCGCCCTGTCACCCGTCGCTCACCACCACGTCCAGCACAAGCGTGCTCACCACCTCCCCCCGAACCCGCACCTCTCCTCTGAACCTGATCCCGTGTTCCCGGAACTCCCCGATGCCGCCGAGCACCGCCCACTCCCCCGCCCCCGCCATCCGGTCGGCCCGCACGGACATCGCCCGTGGCGCCCAGCGCTGTGCGTACCCCCCGGTCATGCCGTCGACGACATGGTCCACGAGCGCCGTCAGCCCCGCCGCGGCCACGGTCAGCGGAAGCACCGGCCGGCCGTCGAAATGACCCGCGCACAGCTCAGGGGTGACCAACATGCCGGCGGACACACGGCAGTTGTCGTACGAGACACCGGCCAGGGCGGGCGACGGAGGCCCGGGTGTACGGGACCCCGCAACCGGGGCCGGGGCCGGAACCGGCTGGGTCGGGACCATCCGCTCGAAGAGCACGGCGGGCAGTACGTCGTACTCGACCCGCGCGGACACATAGGTGTCGTCGCTGAACTCGCCGGTCAGCCGGGCATCGGCAAAGGCGTGGCGGTAGCCGTGGAAGCCCGCGCCGGCCTCGGCGACCAGGGTCATCGCGTACTCCGGCCAAGCGGAGGGGGGTGCGTACTCCGCGTACAGGGAACGCACGAGGTAGTACGGCGCCTCCTCCTCCCCCGATGTCCCCGATGCCCCCGATGCCCCCGACACCCGCGCCGTCTCCGCCGCGCACAGCCCCAGTACGGCGAGCCGACGCCCGGCGTCAGCGGCGGAGATCGGCAACTCCTGCTGCCCGGTGCGGTGTCGGCAGGGAACGAGAGCCTCGGCGTACCCGGGAGCCAGAACGCGCAGATCGTCGAGCGCGTAGTACGGCGACGAGACACACACCCGAGCGGAGTCGAACAGGTCCTGCACTTCGCCCGCACCTCTCTTTCCGTGTTCCGGAAGGAGATTGATCCACATCCCCTGAGCCGACCGGAAAACCGGTGAGCCGAACGGGTGGTACCGGCACACGCGTTACACGCCGGAAACCTTGACGATCTCTGTGCCGGGTGCCACGATTCCGGCGCCGCGATGTTTACGTAAACATCGCCCCCCTCGGTCCCCCGACCGGCATGCGAAAGGGCTAGTTGATGCGCAACATCCTCGGCGGCATCCGCCCCTCCTCCCCCCGACTGCGCGCCGCACTCGTAGCACTCGCCATCGCCGCGACCAGCGGCACGGCAGTCGCCGCGAACCCGACCTCAGCCTCCGCCTCCGCCCCCTCCTCCGACGGCCTGGCCAGAGACACGACCCAGTTCAAGGGCGTCAACTGGGCGGACCCGCGCGACAACTTCGCCGACGACCTGCTCCAGCTGTCGGGTCTGTCGACCTCCGACACCTACGCCCGGACGTACGCCAAGTCGAGCCGGATCATCTCGGCGTTCCGCGCGAACCTGGGTGCCAACACGGTGCGGCTGCCGATCAACCCGTACACGGTCAACGGCGCCTACTGGAAGTCGTACCGAGGAGTCATAGACGCGGCGTCGGACAAGGGTTTCAAGGTGATCGTGTCCTACTGGGAGGGCACCGGCGCCCAGAAGGACGGCTTCATCGACGACACGGCCACCTACTGGCCCATGTGGGACAGGGTCGTCAAGGCGTACAAGAACGACAGGCACGTCTACTTCGAGCCGATGAACGAGCCGCACGGCTACACCGACACCGAGTGGGCGGACATCGCGGCGAAGTGGCTCGCGACCTACAAGTCCGTTGCGCGGAGCCAGGTGTTCGTCAGCGGCGCCGGCTACAACGACCACGTCACGTCCGTCTGCGCCGACCCGCGCCTGAAGGGCACCTACCTCTCGCTGCACCACTACGGCTTCTGGAAGGAGTACGCGACCTACGACCAGTGGGTGGCCGACCTCAAGGAACGCATCGGCGACTGCGCGAACCGGACGGTCGCGGACGAGTTCGGGGCCTTCATGACCACGGGCTTCGACTACAACAAGAAGACCCCCGACAACAACTTCATCAACTTCATGCAGGCCGTCACCGACACCTTCCGCGAGCTGAGGATGGGCTCCGTCTACTGGCCCGGCCTGCGCACGGACGACATGTACTCGATCCAGACCCTGACGGGTACCACCGACCGCCCCTGGCTGGCCACCACCAACCAGTCCGGCGCCGACCGTCTCGCCTGGGGCTGGGGCCGGGGCAAGCCCGTCCAGGGCTGAATACCTCGTTGATCAGCACCGGTCGGGACCATAGGTTCGGGAAATGACGAACCCGACGAACCTCCGGATCGGTGTGATGTACGACCGCGACTGGGCCCCGGAAGGGCTGCCCGGGTTCGCGCGGCAGGCCGAGGCCCTCGGTGTGGACGACCTGTGGGTGGTCGAGGACCTCGGCTGGAACGGCGGTGTGTCGGCGGCGGCCGTGGCGCTCGGCGCGACGGAGCGGCTGCGGGTGGGCATCGGTATCGCCCCCGCTCCGCTGCGCAGCCCGGCACTCCTCGCCATGGAACTGGCCACGCTGGCCCGGGTGTTCCCGGGCCGGCTCGTCGCCGGGATCGGTCACGGGGTACGGGAGTGGATGACCTCGGTCGGCGTCGCACCCCGTTCGCCGCTGGCCCTGCTGGAGGAGACGATCACCTCCGTACGCGCCCTGCTGCACGGGGAGCGCGTGGAACTGACGGGCCGTGAAGTACGCCTGGACGGCGTCCAGTTGGTGCACCCGCCCGCCGAACCGCCCCCGGTGGTCGCCGGGGTGGTCCGACCCCGCTCGCTGGAGCTGTCCGGCCGGGTCGCGGACGGCACCCTGATCGCCGAGGGCCACGGACCGAGCGACCTGGAGAACACCCGGGCACTGACCGCGAAGGGCGGCGCGGGCCCCGAACACACCCTGACGGTACTGGCGTTCTGTCACGTCGGCGACGACCCCGACGACGTGGCACGCACCCTGCACCCGCACACCGAGGGCCACGGCGACTGGCTGGGCCGCCCGCAGGACCAGGTGTTCACCGTCTCCGGCAGCGCCTCGGAGGCCGTCGAGGACATCGGCGCCCTCTCGACGGCCGGCGCGGACACGGTCGTACTCCGGATCGTCGGCGCGGAACCGCTGAGCCAACTGGATTCCGTACTGCGGGCGTTGGGCCGCTGAGTCGATCCTCGACGGCTCAGTGGGCGGCGAACTGGACCCGGGTCGGCTGCACGACGTCGGGCCGTACCGCGATCCCGTCGAGCGTCAGCTGCTCCCCGTAGATGTCACTGATCCTGATCGCGCCGCCGCATCCGCTGCCCTGCTCGGAGAGGAAGTAGTTGTACTCGGTGCGCGCCAGCCGGACCCAACTGCCGCCGCTGGTACGGACTTCGAGGCGCGCCAGCGGATTGCGGTGGCCGATGACCTGGACACCGCACCAGTACTGGCTGGACCCCGTCTTGTAGCGGACGGAGAGGGTGTCGGCGTTCGCGGGGCTCAGCAGGCTCCAGGTGATCGGGATCCGGCCGGCCACGGGGTCGGCGATCTTGGCGAACGCCTGGGCGCTGAGGTCGACCTGGCCGGGTGCGCAGTCCCCCGGGCACTCGTTGGTGATCCGGACCGTGACGGACGCGCCGCTCGCCGCACGGACGAGGATGTACGCCCCGCACGCCATGGACGTCTCGTAGTCGGTGGTGTTCATCGCGGCGGTCATGACGTCGGCACTCGGCCCGTACGAACAGGCGTGGCCGTCGCCGTTCCCGGCACCGTAGAAGGTGGCGACGCCCGTGTGGTCGACGCCGGGCTTGATCCGCCCCGCCAGGGGCGCCGCACCGGAGGCCGGCTTGGGAGCGGCGGCGGCACGGGTGGCGGCGGCCGACGGCTTCGGGGCCGCGGCGGCGGTCCGCGTGGCCGCCGGGGTGGCCTTCGTCTTGGGCTTCGGGGACGCGGACCGGGTGGCGGAGGGCGTCGGGGACGGCGTCGGCTCCGGCGACGCGGTCGGCGGCACGATCACCCGGGCACCGGCGGCGGACGAGGCCGCCCCGTACCCGTCGTCGGCCTCACCGCCCGGCCGCAGAGCCATGACCAGGGATATGACGAGCGCGACAGCCGCCACGGAGGCACAGACGAGAACGCCCCGCCGCCGATGGAGGGGAGGGCGCGGAGAACGACGCGAAGAACGGGACGCCACGGCAGAGGTCCTTACCTGGTCCGAAGATCATGTGCTCGATGCGAGGCTCCAGTCGAGGCAGCTTCCGGCCCATAGTCTCCACCGCGCCCGAAAAGGTTGCCGGGGTTTCGGAAATCACTCGAGCGCGCCGTCCTCCTCGGCGCGCTCGAACGACTGGAAGGACCTGCTCAGTTCCGCAGCGGCCCCCGGCTCACCAGTTGCTTCAGCACGTCGGCCGACGGCACCCCTCTCGCCTGCTCCAGAGCCGTGCCGACAGCTTCCAGATCGGCGCGCACCCGGGCGTCCTCGGCTCCGGCCCGCTCGGCGAGTTCGGTCAGCAGGGCGCGTCCCAGGTCGACGTCCTCGTCAGCGACGACGGACTTCTCGTCCTCGAACAGCTTGCCCGCGTGTTCGATCAGCGTGGCGGCCCGGCCTGCCAGCCCCTCGTCGGTGAACAGCAGGGAGGCGACGGGCAGTTCCACCCGTTCGACGAGGGTGATCCACTCACGGCCGGCCTCGGTGCTCGCGAGCACGTCGTCACGGACCCGGCGCAGCGCGTCCACCTCGGTCCGGCGGGTGAGCAGCTTCAGGCCGATCAGGTCGAAGGCGCAGATGCTCTGCTGGGCGAGGGCCAGCAGGCCCGCTTTGGCGTCGAGCTTGATGAGGGTGGGGTCCGGCGGGTGGAAGGAGTCCTCCACGCTGCCGACCCGCGGGCCCGTCTCGATGGTGAAGCCGTAGGTCTTGCCCAGCTCGGGATCCGCGATGTGGCGGCTGTAGACGTAGTCGCCCTGGGTGCCGGTGGTGGCGTACAGCGCCCGGCCCGTCTGCGGCGTGTACGCGCTCCCGCGTACCGCGGCGATCGCGTCGACGAGCCGTTGCGCGACCGTGGTGAAGCGGAGCAGGTCCTGGGGGCTGATGTACTCCTCGTAGCCCGGAATGCCGATGGGCGCGCAGGTTCCGGTGGGCAGGCCCGTGAACCGCTGTGCCGGATCGGTGGTCTGGTTGTGGGCGTGGCCCCACGGATACAGGACGAGTTCCGAGAACGAGTGCACGTCCGCGAACGTGTGGATGGTCTCCGTGTCCAGCAGGTGCTTGACGTTACGGGTCTCCGGCTCGGAGAACCTGTCGGCCCCGACGTAGATGTCCGTGCAGGGGCTGCACGAGGTCTGGCCCTCCGTCACTCCCCAGAGGATGTCCGCGTTGCGGTTGAGGTCGACCCCGTCGCACGGCGTCCCCGGGTTGTCCCGGAGGTTCTTGCGCCACATGTTGTCGACGGTCAGCACCTTGGTGCGGCCGTCGGGGTTGGCGCAGGGAACGAAGTGGAGGTCGAGGCTCTCCAGGACGAGCTTGACGTCCTCGGCCTTCCAGGTACGGCCGCCGTACACGATGTCGGTACCCGTCAGATAACTCACGACGAGGTCGACGGCGAACTCCACCAGGGCGTCCGGGTTCATCAGTTCGCGCGCGTGGGTGCCGCCCACGAACAGGACACCACGCCGGTTTCCGCCCTCGCCGGCCCGCAGCCGCAGGGCGAACACCGGGCGGCCCTGGACGGAGCGCTCGGGCAGTCGGGTCCTCGTGCACAGTTGCGGGAACCACGTGGCGAGCAGCGAGGTCACCGAGTCGAGTTGGGAGACCGTTCGATACATCACACACCTCCGGACCGCTCGATGCCCTGGACGCGCTCCTCCAGCCAGGCCCTCACCGAGTCGTCGTCTTCCACGAGTTCGGCGGCGAGAGGCCGCACGGGCACCTCGGCGTGCAGACGGACCTCGTAGCCGCTCTCCAGCAGACGACTGCACTCGTCCGCGGTGACGACCACCCGGACGTCGCCCTCCGGATCGGGTATCCGGTCCAGATCGAGGTCGGCGACGCCGAGGAGATCACGGTTCGTCGGACTGGGGTGGATCGTGGCGTCGAAACGCACGGTGGGGTTCTGCTGCGGGCGTTCGGACGGTTCGTTCATGTCCGTCTCCTCGGTGCGTGTCCGTCTGTCACCAGGACTGCTGAGATCCCATAGAAATCAATCAAATCCGACAAAACACCACCCCTTTCGATACTGGGACGGGGTCGGTCCGCTGTCAAATGCGGTGCCACAACGGGCAGTCGACGCCTCCGGAACGGCTGGATCGGCGCCGTGTTGCGGGCCCCTGCACCCGGTGCGACGGTGGACAGGAGGGCGCTGCCGGGACAACGGCCCGGCGGACAGAGCCCCGTGGGCGACGGGCCGCCCGTCGACGAGCGGCCGGACCGCGCCCCCCACCACCCCTGCCCCACGATCCGTGGAGCCTGGCGCTGCCGTGTGCATCGGCGCGCGTCCACCGACCCGGGGAAGCACACAGAGAGCGGGAAATCCCATGGCGAACGGACCTTTGGACAGGCATGCCTTCGGCGAGCAGCCGGACCGTAACAACGGCACCCCATCAGGCCGGGGCTCGGAGTACACCGGCCGGTATGTGGTCCTGCTCGACCCGAGCAACCAGGAGAGCGGGCTCAACGCACTGCGTTCCGCCGCCGACATCGCGCCCGTGGAGCGCGTCCGGGGAACCGAGACCGCCAACGTCGCCGCGCTCCTCGAGAACCCCGGCGTCTCGGTGCAGTTCGAGGAACTCGGCGCCGCCGTCGTCGAGGTGCGGGCCGATCAGCGCCTCTCGCTGGTGACCACCGCCGAGGCCGATCCCTCGATCCTGGCGGCCGAGCCCGAGCGCATGGTCTATGCCTCGGTGATCACCGCCCCGCACAGGGCACCGACCGAGTTCTACCCGGCCTACCGCAGCGACGAGGAAGTGGTCACAAGGCAGACCAACGCCGAGATGGCCGCCGCGCAGGGGCCGGCCTCCGACGAGGAGAAGTCGACCTGGGGCCTCCAGGCCATCCGGGCCAGCCTGTCCACTCTGACGGGACGCGACGTGAAGATCGCCGTCCTCGACACCGGTGTGGACACCGACCACCCGGACCTGGTCGGGCGCATCGAGGAGACGGCCTCCTTCGTGCCCGGCGAGAGCGTCGAGGACGGCCACGGCCACGGCACGCACTGCATCGGCACCGCCGCCGGCCCCGCCAAACCCCAGCAGGGACCCCGCTACGGGGTGGCGACGGAGGCCCGGATCCTTGCCGGGAAGGTGCTCAGCAACGCGGGCAGCGGCTCCGACGGCCAGATCCTGGCGGGCATGGCCTGGGCCGTCGCCCGCGGCGCACGGGTGATCTCCATGTCGCTCGGCGCTCCGGTCCGGCCCGGTGAACTCTTCCCCCAGACGTACGAGAAGCTGGCCCAGCGCGCGCTCGAGCGCGGGACACTGATCGTCGCCGCCGCGGGCAACGAAAGCCGGCGGCCCCAGCGTACGGAACCCGTCGGCCGACCCGCCAACTGCCCGTCCATCCTCGCGGTGGCCTCGGTGGACAAGGCACTCACGACGTCGTTCTTCTCCTGCGGCGCCATCAACGGCGCGGGCGGCGAGATCAACATCGCCGCACCGGGCAGGGATGTGCACTCGGCCGCCCCTGGTGGCGGGTACCAGTCGATGTCGGGTACCAGCATGGCCACACCGCATGTCGCGGGTGTCGTCGCCCTGCTCGCCGAGGCCAATCCCGGTGCCACCGCGGCCGACCTCAGGGCCGCCCTCCTCTCCGGCGCGTTCCCGCTGGCGCAGCCCGTCGAGGACGTCGGCGCGGGTCTGCTCCAGGCCCCGTGAACGGGTCCACGCGGTCCGAACCGGTCGGGGTCATCCTCGCGGTCGACCCCGACCGGTTCTCGGACGTCGTCGAGGCCGCGCGAGGGGCCGGGTTGACCGTCACGGGCGAGCAGCCGGTCCTCGGCACACTGTCCGGGACCATCGCCGAGGACCGGATCTCGGCCCTGAAGGCGGTCGACGGCGTCGAATCCGTGGACCGCGACCGCGCCATCGGCCTCCCCCCGCCCGACTCCCCCATCCAGTGAGTCCGAGACATCCAGTGCGTCCGTGACCGATCGGCCACACGAACACCCCCGGTTCAGGGCGTGTCCGTGTGGCCGATCGGTCAGTGTCGGTCAGTGTCGTCCCGCGAGCCCCGCCGGGCCGGAGGCGGACACCTCGAGCCCGCCGGAGACGGCGGCCGGGAGTGCCGTGACGGCTCTGGTCGGCGGGTTGAGGTTGACGACGCCGGACCGGACCTTGACCGTGCCGACCAACCTGCTCTGGGTGTCGCCGATCAGCAGGCAGGACCGGAACGCCTGCTGACGGACGTAGATCTGCGGGCCGTTCACGTCGGTCCAGAGTGTGCCGTCGGCGGCTTCTCCGTAGATGTACGACCAGGTGTTGTCCGTGTCGAGGACGTACGCCTCTCCACCGGGCGGGATGTTCCACCAGCCGCGCGTTCCCCAACGGCCGTATTCGGCGCAGGTGTCGGGGCTGAAGAAGAGGATGGCGGTGGAGACGGTGAGGTGGTATCGGTTGCGGATGCGAAGTTCCATGGTCAACGTTCTCCTTCCTGGAACCTGATGCGGAGCGGTGTCCGGTCGACGGACCCGTCCCCCGGAGGGAGTTGGTGGTCCGACATCCCGTCGGTCCCTTGGGTCTCATCGGCGGCGGCCGTCGCCGGGGCGCCGCCGAAGGCGGACGTCGGGTCCGTCTGCCGTTCCCCGTCGGACTCCCGCGACGCCTGGAACCGCTGCCGCAACGGCCGCGGATCGAGGTGCTCGTCGCCCGGGGGAAGGACCTCGTCCGTCGTGGGCGCGGAGCCGGTGCCCGTCGGGGACCCGGCGCCCTGAGCCGCGTGGAACGCCGCCCACAGGTCGGTGTCGGTCCGCTGTGGCGATGCCTCGATGGCGAAGTCGCCGGTGGGGTCGGGCTGCTTGCGCAAGGCGTTGTCGCTCATCTCTTCCTCCTCGTGTCCACACCACGGCCTCAGACGCGGAGCAGTGCCTGGGCCGGTCGATCGCCGCGTGCGGTCACGCTCGCCTCCGAGACGCCGCCGTCCGGTGTCCGGCACTGGACGGTGTAGACGCCGTCGGCACGGACGGCGAGCGTGAAACTCCCGTCGGCGGCGGACAGCACGGCGATGTCGGGGTACGGCTCCGGTCCGCCGGTGAGGTACACGCTGGCGTCCGGAACGGGGTTGCCGGTCACGTCCCGCACCACTCCGGTGATCAGTCGTACCGGCTCGTCACCGCGCCGCCCGTCGGTCATGCGGTCCAGTTCGACAGGTTGTCGTAGACAGGCCTGGTGATCCTGGTACCGGAGTTGGCGGTCGCCCCGCCGTAGGCGTGCACCGCGATGCCGTAGCGACCGCCGTCGACGATGCGGTACACCGCGCTGCCGCTCTGTCCGCCGGCCGTGTCGATGTCGTAGTACACCTTCAACGGGTTCACCGAGCTGATGCCACGGCCGTCGTACCACTGCGTCCCAGGGGGTTTGTCCCCCGGGTACCCGGAGATGTTGGCGACGGACTTGAGCAGATCCGCGTCGGGCCAGGCCCCGAAGCCGAACCATCCGGTGGTGGAGCCCAGTTCCGTGGGGATGATGATGGCGCCGTAGTCGTAGTTCTCGTCCCCGGACCGGGTCCAGCCCGTCACCGAGCGGAAGTTGGTGCTGGTGACGGAGCCGTACGGCAGTGTCGTCCCGTTGCGGCCTGGCATGACCTGGATGCTCTTGACCCACCCGTCGCGTTCGGCCACACCGCTGTTCTTGATGTACACCACGTGACCGGCCGTCGCGAGCGTGTGCGGACCGATGAACCACGCGGTGCCGATCCACCGGGAGTTGTCCGCGGCGGTGATGAGCAGCGACGCGTGCGCCCGCCACGGATAGATCGCCGTGTTCGTGATCTGGACCCGGTCGTCCGGTGGGTGAACGGTCTCGACCACCGGGTGCGCGGGGCCGAACGACGCCTCACCGATGTCGGGCAGGACGACGGTCGGCGCCGTCCACACCTCGGCGGAGAGCGCGTCGTACTCCGGGCGCCGGTAACCCTCCACGTCCTCCAGACCGTCGACCGAACCCGGCGGGGCGGGCGTTCCCGCCACGCCCTCCGACGGGCTGCGGAAGACCGGCTGCTCCGCGGCGAGAGCCGACAGTTCTTCGGGCTGGTTCGACACAGCCGTGTGCTGATCACCTGTCATGTCCGTGGTTCCTCCCTTGGGGATGCCGACGCGCCACGGTCCGCCGGCGGCTGCCGGTGGACGGCCGGAAGGATCGGGAAAGGTACGGCAGGGCCCTGCCCGGTGGTGCCGTACCGCGGCACCACCTCAGCCCACACCCGCACAAACTCCCCTAATAGCCACGATAGGCCCATTCAGGTGATCCGGCATCGGCGTCCACGAGCGGGTCGGCGCTCAGGCCCCGGGGATCGGCCGCACGGTAAGGATCTGCTCCGCCTGGCCGACCGGGCCATGGATGTCGTGCAGGACGCTGCTGGTGAGGCCCTGGCCGGTCGGGCCGAAGGTGACGGTGGTGTCCAGGCCGGTCCAGGGGCCTTCGGGCATGCGGTGGAGGTGGATGGTCAGGTCGACGTTGGGGAACATCCAGGCGGTGGGCGGCTGCCGTACGGCGATCCCGTTGGCGGTGTCGACGAGGGAGACGTAGGACGCGAGCGGGCTGCTGGGCTCGCCGTCGACCAGGGCGAGGCGGGTGGAGACCCAGGCCGCCGTCCGGCCCGGCCGGGGCGGTGCGAGCGTACGGAAGTCCAGCGAGGCGATGTATCCGCCGGGCCACAGCTCCGTCATCGGCCACGGGGTGAGCGCCTCGGGCGGGGTGAGCCGGTCGTCGGGGCCGCCGGCGACGGCGGAGGTGTCGAGGACGGCGAGGAGCCACGCGCGGGCCCGGACCACCGGGCGGCCCGCTATGAGCACCACGGCTTCGATCAGCTCGATGGTGCGGCCGGGCCGGACGGTCTCCACCCGGATCTCGCACTCGTCGAGGGCGAGCCGGCCCAGGATGTCGTAGCTGATCCGGGCCATGACGAGACCGGTGTCCGGACGCGCGGCCAGATGACGGTCGATGGCGTGGACGACCAGGCCGCCGAGCGGGCTGAAGTGCTGCTCGTCCGGGGCCCAGGCCCCGCCCGCGTGGACCGTCGGCTTGTAGCGGTGCTCGTCGATGCGCTCGTAGTAGCTGCCGGGGACCGGGGTGCCGGTGTTCAACGTGCGTTTCTCCTCGGACTGTTCGCGAGCCTGGTCGTCGGTGCGCTCGCGGGGGTCTGCCATCTCTTCATCATCACCCCGGCACAACGCACGACAATGACCGGGCCCGGCCGCGGGGAGAGTCGCGGCCGGGCCCGGTGGAGGGAGACGGAGAGGCTCAGTACAGGCCGGTGTAGCCGCTCCAGCCGGTGGCGATCCGCGCCTTCGTGCCGAAGGTGGCGGCCCCCGTCCCGTTCCAGCGCCACAGGGCGCCCTTGCCGTCCCGGCCGAGGAGATCGGGACGGCCGTCGCCGGTCAGATCGCCGGGTACGGCCAGGGCGTTGACGCTGATGCCGCCGGCGATCCGGACCCGGGCACCGAAGGCGCCCTTGCCGTTGCCGAGCCAGCGCCACAGCACGCCCGCACGGTCCAGACCGACCAGGTCACCGATGGCGTCGCCGTTCAGGTCACCGGCGCCGACGAGCCGCGTGTAGCCGCCCTGGCCCGCGACCAGTTCGACCCGCGCGGCCAGACCGCCCTTGCCGTCGGCGGCGTACCGCCACAGCACACCCGCCTTGTCACGGGCGACCAGATCGGCGCGACCGTCCCCGGTGATGTCCCCCGGGGAGGTCAGCACGTCGTACCCGCCGAACCCGGTGCCGATCACACGGCGCGGCGGGGTCTTCGGCGTGAACGCCCTGCCGCAGGTGCCGTCGTACCGGCTCAGCCGCCCTCCCGAGTCCCGGACGAGAAGGTCGTTGCACGAGTCGCCGCTCAGATCACCGAACGGCACGAAGGCCGACGAGGTGGGCCAGCCGCCGGCCAGGGCCTTGTGCGCGCTGTCGACGGTGCCGCGCCCGGTGCCGGGCTGGATCGCCAGCCGGCCCGCGCTGTCGAAGGTGACCAGGTCGCCGATGCCGTCCCGGCCGAAGTCATGGCGCTCCAACGACCGTACCGACAGCGACTTGTCGTAGATCGTCGTCCACGTATCCGTGGCCGTATCCGTGTCCGCCGACGTCTCACTCGGGGTACTGGCCGTCAGGGTCACCCTGTACGTGCCGGTGCGGACCAGCGCCCCGTTCTCGGCGCGCCCGTCCCAGGTCGCGGTCAGCTTCCCGCGCACCGGACCGCCGGTGACGGTCCGTACGACAGCCCCGGCGGAGGTGGCGACCGTCAGCTTCCAGCCCACGGCCGGCCTGTTCAGATGCCAGACGCCCTGGAAGTGGGTGCCCTCGCGCAGATCGACCGAGGTGGGGACGGTCGCGTCGGTCGCCGTGAGCGGGGAGGCGGCCAACTGCGGCCACTTCACCGTCACGTCACCCGACGCCGTCGAGTAGGCGACCGGACCGCCGAACCGGTCCACGTCCCAGTACCGGCCGCGCAGATCGGCGGGCGCGTACGCCGGGGACGGCAGCGGCCCGAGTTCCTCCGTACCGACCCGGTCGGCCGGAACCGCGCCCCGCAGATAGGTGATCAGCAGCTTGTCGGCCTCGTCGTCCTGGGAGACCAGATAGCCGTCGCCCAGCCGCGCGTAGCCCTGCGGTACGTCCTGCACCGCGTATCTCTCCTGGTCGTAGACGCCCGCGCGGCCGTCCGGCCCGCAGGACCAGTAGACCCACCGGCCCACCACCTGAAGATCGGTCGGAAGGCAGGCGGCGAGCGGAATGCTCTCCAGTTTCCGCATCGACGGCAGCGAGAACCTGTTGAACCAGGTCGCGCCGTTCGCGTCGGTCCCGGTCGTCCACAGGGTGTTCCCCCACAGGGCGACGGCCGGCCAGGAGCCGGTGGCCAGCACCTTGCTCCCGTCCCGCACCTCCTGCGTACCCCCGGTCGTACGGACCACCGTGTACGAACCGGACGCGGCCAGGAACGCCGACACCCTGTACTGCGGGCGGGCGACGTCGCCCTCCCCCGTGCCGACGAGCCGCAGGCACTCCTCGTAGCAGTCGACGTGGTAGGTGTACGCGGGGTCGGGCACGTCGTACCCGAGGTCGCCCAGATTCTGCGGCGGTGCGGCGGTCAGTGTGCCGTCGGCCGCAAGGGAGAGCGCGGAGGCGGTGAGGTCGGTGCCGGAGTCCGGGTCGGGCGCGTTCGCCTGCTCGGTGCCGAGCAGCACCCGCCCCTGGTCGACCGCGACGCCACCGGCCTCGTACACCGAGACCGGGGGCAGCGGCGACACCGGCGTGAAGACCGGGACCCCGTCGGTGCCCAGGGTGAGCTGCTGGACCGCCCAGTGCTGGGCGTCCGTACCACCCTCGATGAAGAAACTGCCGTCGTCGCCGTCGACGAAGTCGCCGGCCGAGGCGGTCAGCAGCGTCCGTGCCGCGCCGCCGGTCACCGGCACGGCACGGATCGGCCCCTTGGTGGTCTCCGGATACAGCACCCAGTCGCCGATCACGCGAGCCTCGAGGAGAGCGGCTCGCGGAAGGTCGACGAGCTGCCCGGGGTCCTGCGGACGATCGCGGTCGACGACGTACAGGTGCGCGGTCTGGACGTCCTTGTCGAGCGCGTAGAAGAGCACCTTGTCGCCGGCCAGGTGCGGGTATTCCAGGTACAGGAACTCGTCGCTCGGCACATACGTCAACGTGGCGGTGTCGAAGTCGAGCAGCGCGGTGCGCCCGCCGTCGCCGCTGTCGGGCTTGTACCAGAACGCGGCCCCGCGCGCGTCCAACCCCTGAGAGAGGACGTACCCGCGGAAGTCGTCCGCGACGCCGGTCACCGGCCGCTCGACCGGCTGCCCGCCGCCCGCCGGTACCTCCAGCAGGACGAGCGTCCACTTCCCGTCGACCGGACGGGCGACCAGCAGACGGTTCTCGGCGAAGACAGACGTGGCCCGGTAACCGGCCGGCACGAAGAACCGCGTCGCCGCGCCGGTGGCGTAGTTCCGGATCAGATACACGTTCGTCGTCCCCTCGGCCCTCTCCAGCCCGAGGCCGCCGTTGTAGGCGTACGCATACGCGTGGCGCGGATATTCCCTGGTCGAGCCGTCGCGCCCGACCCACGTCGCCGGGGTTGCGGACACATGCGCGTCCCGTACGGACAGATAGCCGGTGTCGTCCGCCGCGGCCAGCCCCGCCTGCCGGGGCGCCACCCGGTGCGCACCGGTCAGCGTGACGGTCGGCATGTCCCCACCGTCGGCCGCGACGGCCACCGGAGACGCGAACTGCAACAGCCCGGCCACCACGGCCAGGACCACCGCCCCCGAGACGACCCCACCCCTCGTCCGTCTCCCCCTCGACACCGTACGCAGAGTCGTGCGTCTCACGCGTCCCACCCCCATCGGTCCTCCCGGTCAATGCACCGGCACCGCGCCGCGACGACCGTCAGGAACGGCCCCACCAACCCATGCCGCCCCGTCAGACGCACGCCGAGGGGAAGACGTTGTACGGGAGGCACCCACGGACTCGAACTCACTCCCGGCGGATCGCGCTTCCGACCCGCAGAGGCTCCTCGCAGGCCGGCCGGCCGAAGAGCCGGTCCTCATCCGGGCAGACGCGGAGCCGTGGTCGAGTTGCGTACCACCAGCCGGGAACCGACGCGGATGAGCCGGCCGACGTCCTCCGAGCCGGGGTCGCCATTGGCGGAGCCGTTGCCGGAGCTGCTGTCGGGGCGGCTGTCGATGCGGCGCAGGATCTGCTCCGCGGCCAGTTCGCCGAGGTCGCGGGCGCCGTTGTCGACGACGGTGATCGGCGGGTGCCAGTACGGGAACCAGGGCGCCTCCTCGTGGCACACGAGCGAGAGCTGCTCCGGCACCCGGACTCCGAGCTGCACCAGGGAGCCGAGCGCCCCGAACGTCGCTTCGTGGTTGGCGCTGTACAACGCGGTGGGCGGGTCGTCCGCGCCCATCACCCGCAAGGCCGCCTCCGCGCCGAACGGCACCGTGTACGGGCCACGCGCGCACAGGACGGGATCGGGTTCGAGTCCGGCGGCGCCCAGGGCGGCGGCGAACCCCGCGTAACGGTCGCGTCCCGAGTCGACGCTCGCCGGGCCGCCGATAAAGGCGATGCGCCGGTGTCCGAGGTCGAGCAGGTGCTGGACGGCCAGTTCGGCGCCTTCCCGGTCGCCGGCCATCACGGAGTCACCGGGAGCGCCGTCGGGTGTACGCATCAGGTTGACGACCGGGATTCCGGCCTCGCTCACCTGCCGGACGGTCGCGGTGTTGTCGCCGGTGCCCACGATGATCAGGCCGTCGACGCGGTGGTCCAACAGCATGTCCAGGTAACGGCGTTCGCGCACCGGGTCGGAGTCGGTGACGCACAGCAGCACCTGGTAGCCGCACTCGTCCAGCCGCTGCTGGAGCACCCCTGTGATGGTGTGGAAGGAGGCGTTGACCAGGTTGGTGATCACCAGCCCTATGAGGTTGCTGCGTCGCGTGCGCAGTCCGCTGGCGATCCGGTTCGGGCGGTAGCCGAGGCGTTCCGCCGCGGACTGCACCGCGCGCTTCGTCTGCGCACTGACCCGGCTCGACCCGCTCAGCACCCGCGAGGCCGTGCTCTTGGAGACCCCCGCCGCCTCGGCAACCTGGTCCAAGGTGACTGCCATCGACCCACCCCCGATCATGAAATCGATCCCATACGAACCGACTCGCCCGCCGAGTCGTGATCGCCATGATGGCAGATCCCGTGAAGTCGATGGCGTAAACAATGCGTTTCACGAGCAGTTTCCGGCCAGAACGACATTGACCTCCACCCCGATCCGCTGCAACCGTGCTGTGCAATCGATCCCACAGTCGATCCCACGGAGTACGCAGTGACCCCTTCGACCACCTCGCCCCCTCCGGGTGCCGTCCCCTGGCGCGGCTACTGGCCCGCCGCCCCCACCCCCTTCTCCGCCGACGGCTCGCTCGACGAGAGCGCCTGGCGCGAACTGCTGCGGCTGTACGCCGAGAACGGCGTCCACGGGGTCCTGGTGAACGGCACGACCGGCGAGTGGTTCACCCAGACCCCCGAGGAGCGCCGCCGGGTCGCCGAGATCGCGGTCACCGAACTCTCCGGACAGCTGCCGGTGGTGATCGGCTGCGGCGCGTACACCGCGGCCGAGTCCGCCCGGTACGGCGCACACGCCCGCTCGATCGGCGCGGACGGCATCCTCACCACCCCGCCGCCCTACGTCCACCCGAGCCAGGACGAGATCCACGCCTTCTACGCCACCCTCGCCGGGGCGGTCGACCTGCCGCTCATGGTCTACAACTGGCCGCGCGGCACCGCCGTCGACATCACCGTGGACACCCTGTCCAGGCTGGCCGAACTGGACACCGTGGTGGCCGTCAAGGACAGCTCCGGCGACGAGCTGAAGGTCGCGGACACCTGCGCGGCCCTGGCCGGGAAGGTCCAGGTCTTCGGCCGCTTCATCCACCGCCGGGGCATGGCCGTCATGGCCGAGTTCGGCGGCGCGGGAAACATCGACGGCGGCGGCCTCGGCGCCCCCTTCGCCGTCCCCTTCTACGAGGCCTACTGGGCCGGTGACCTCGACCGGGCCCGGGAATGGTCCGCACGCTACGAACGGCTTGTGAACCTGCTCGTCAACGACGACTACAGCTCACGGTTCGCCTCACCCACCTCGCAGCTCAAAGCCGCCATGCGGCTGCTCGGGCAGCCCGGAGGGCACGTACGCCCCCCGCTGCTCCCCCTGGAGGACCCGTCCGTGCTGACCGCCCTGTCGGCGGCGCTCGACGAGGCCGGGCTGCACCCCTGTTCCACCAGCACCGGAAAAAGGTGAACCGACCGTGCGCAGACTTCTCATCGCGGCCTCCTCCGCCGTCCTGCTTCTGACCGTGGCGGCCTGCGGCAGCGAGGACTCGTCCTCGTCGTCCGCCGCCGCGGCCCCGACCGGCTGTACGCCCAAGGTGGGCAAGGCGGACCTGGTCAAGGCGGGCACGCTGACGATCTCGACCAACGCGACCCTGCCGCCCATGCAGTACCTGGACGCCTCCAACAAGATCGTCGGCATGCGGGTGGACCTCGGCAACGAGATAGCCAAACTCCTCTGTCTCACCCCGAAGTTCGTCAACATCCCCTTCGACGCGCAGATCCCCGGTGTGCAGTCCGGACGCTGGGACATGATCGACACCGGCATGTTCTACACACCCGAGCGCGCCAAGACGATCAAGCTCGTCCCGTACGAGATCCAGGGCGTCTCCGTCTCCGTCGCCAAGGACAACCCGAAGAAGATCACCTCCGAGGACGGCCTGTCCGGCAGGACCATCGCCGTGGAGGCCCCGGGCTACGAGTTCGACACCCTCACCGCGCTCAACAAGGAACTGAAGGCGGCGGGCAAGAAGCAGATCACCGTCCGCACCTTCACGACCACCGCCGACGCCTACCAGGCACTGTCCGCGGGCCAGGTCGAGGGCGTGGCCATCGTCGAGTCGGTCACCAGCTACTACCAGAAGGACGGCCGCTTCGAGACGGCGGTCAAGGGCATGAACCCGGCCCCGCTCGCCCTCGGCTTCGGCAAGCAGAAGCCCGCCGACGCGGTCGCGGAAGCGCTGGGCACCCTGCGCGACAACGGCTACCTGGCCACGCTGTTCAAGAAGTACGGCGTCACGGCCTACACCGGCGACCTCAAGGTGACCACCGGCGAGATCAGCGCCAAGTAACCGCCCCCACCCACGACGGAAAGGGCGAGAGCCATGTGGTCCTGGGATGCCTTCTTCTCCTTCCTCAGCAATCCCCAGCTCATTCAGGGAGCCTGGACGACGATCTGGCTGACCACGGTCAGCATGGTGCTCGCCCTTCCGCTCGCCGTGCTCGTGGCGCTCGGCAGAGCGTCCCGCCTCGCACCGGTCCGGGCGGTCACGGGCTTCTACGTCTGGCTGATGCGCGGCACACCTCTCCTGGTCCAACTGGTCATCATCTACACCGGGTTGCCGCAGGTGGGCCTACGGCTCGGCGTGATCAGCGCGGCCCTGACCGGTCTGGTCCTCAACGAGGCGGCGTACCTCTCGGAGATCGTCCGCGCCGGGGTCCTCTCGGTCCCGCGCGGCCAGTCCGAGGCGGCCCGCGCGCTGGGCATGCCGCCCTGGAAGGTGTTCCGGGTGGTGGTCATGCCGCAGGCGCTGCGGGTGATGGTCCCGCCGCTCGGCAACAGCTTCAACGGCCTGCTCAAGACGACCACGCTCGTCTCGGTGATCTCCGTCGAAGAGCTGCTGCGCCGCACCCAGTTCGCCGTCCAGACCAACTTCCGTGTCCTGGAGGGCCTCACCGCGGCGGCCCTGTACTACCTGGCGATGACCACCCTGTGGGGGCTGGTCCAGCGGTGGCTGGAGGTCCGGGTGGGCCGCGGCCACGAGAACAGGCCGACCGGTGGCCGCCGCACGAAGAGCGCGGTCCTCGAACTGGAGACCCGATGAACATCGAGACGGTCGTCGAAGCGCGCCAGGTCCGCAAGTCGTACGGCGGAGTCGAGGTCCTCAAGGGCATCGACCTGACCGTCCGGCAGGGCGAGGTGGTCCTCGTCCTTGGCCCGTCGGGCGGCGGCAAGAGCACCTTCCTGCGCACCCTGAACCACCTGGAGACCCCCGACTCGGGCACCGTCAGCATCTGCGGCGAACGCATCGGCTACGGCGAGCGGGGCGGACGTCACATCGCCCTGCGGGAGCGCCGGATCGCCGTCCAACGGCGGCGTACCGGCATGGTGTTCCAGCAGTTCAACCTGTTCCCGAACATGACCGCACTGGACAACGTGGCATCCGGTCCGGTGCATGTGAACGGCGTCTCCAAGGCCGAAGCCCGCGCTGCGGCAAGCGAGTTGCTGGCCATGGTGGGCCTCGCCGACAAGACCGGTTCCTACCCCTCGCAGCTCTCCGGCGGCCAGCAGCAGCGGGTGGCCATCGCCCGCGCCCTGGCGATGCGCCCCGAACTGCTGCTCTTCGACGAACCGACCTCGGCGCTCGACCCGGAGATGGTCGGGGAGGTCCTCGACGTCATGGTCCGGCTCCGCGAGGAGGGCATGACCATGATCGTCGTCAGCCATGAGATGGGCTTCGCCCGCGCGGCGGCCGACCGGGTGGTGTTCATCGCCGACGGCCTGGTGGTGGAGGACAAGTCCCCGGACCTGTTCTTCTCCGCGCCGGAGCACGAACGCACCCGCCAGTTCCTGGACCGCATCCTGTGAACCCCCCACCCCTCCTGAGCCCTGTGAGCACAGTCATGAGCACCGACTCCCCGCCGCAGACGGTCACCGTGACCATCGACGGCACACCCGGCCAGGCCTGGGCGGGCCAGTCCGTGACCGCCGCCCTGGTCACGGCAGGCATCTGGCCCCTGCGCCGCAACCCGGTCAACGGCCGGCTGCGCGGCCCGTTCTGCGGGATGGGGGTCTGCATGGAGTGCGAGGTGACCATCAACGGCCGTCCGGGTTCCCGCAGTTGCACCGCGCACGTCACCGACGGCATGGACATCCGGACGGCGACCGATGGCTGACGTCATCGAGGAGTCGGAGACGGACGTGGCGGTCGTCGGCGGCGGCCCCGCCGGACTGCACGCGGCGCTGGTCCTCGCCCGGGGCGGGTCGCGCGTGGTCCTGCTCGACGAGTCCGACACCCTCGGCGGCCAGTACTACAAGCGCCGGGCCGAGCAACTCACCGCCGCCTTCGGCGACTTCCGCCCTCGCGGCACCGAACTGATCAGCCGGGTAAGGGCCGCCGGCGTCGTCTGCCGTACCGGCACCCTGGTCTGGGGCGCCGAGGACGCCGGCCGCACCCTGTTCACCTCCGATGTGCACACCGGCGCCCTGGGGCAGGTACGCGCCCGTGCCACGCTCGTCGCCACCGGCGCGTACGAGCGCTCCCTGCCCTTCCCGGGATGGACGCTGCCGGGTGTGGTCACCCCCGGGTTCGCCCTGCATCTGGCCACCATGGACCGGGTCCCCGTGGGCCGACGGGTGGTGCTCGCCGGGACCGGCCCCTTCCTGCTCCCGGTCGCCTGCGCCCTGCTGGAGGTGGGCGCAGGAATCGAGGCGGTGATCGAGCTGAACCACCCGTACCGGCCCGGGGTCTCGGCGATCGGCGGCGCGCTGCGGCAACCCGCCCGGCTCGCCGAGGCCGCCCGTTATCTGCTGACCCTCGCCCGCCACGGCGTCCGCGTCGAGCAGGGCTCCCGGGTACTGGCGGCGTACGGCGACACCCAGGTCACCGCCGTGGACATCGCCGGCGCGGACGGCGACGTCCGCCGGGTGGAGACCGACGCGCTGTGCGTGGGCTTCGGCTTCCGCCCCAGCACCGAACTCCCCCGGCTCCTCGGCTGCCGTACCGAGCCGGACCCGACGGGCACGGAGCGGCTCCCGGTCGTGGACGCGGACGGCGCGACCTCGGTGGACGGGCTGTACGTCGCCGGGGACTGCGCCGGTATCGCGGGCGTGCACGCGGCAGGTGTACGAGGACAGCTCGCCGCCCACGCGATCCTGCGCCGCCTGGCACCCGAGCGCGCGCCCGTGCGGGTGACCGGCCTGCGCCGCCGGGCCCGCGCCCTGGACCGTTTCGCGGCGCTGGCCGACCGCCTTTATCCCCTGCCGGCCACGGCCGACATCGCCGACGCCACCGAGGTCTGCCGCTGCGAGGGCGTCACCGCCGGTGAGATACGTGAGGCCGTCGCCACCGGCTGGAACGACCTGCACGGCACCAAGGCCGCCACCCGCGCCGGCATGGGCCCCTGCCAGGGACGCGAATGCGGCCACATCGTCGCGGCGCTGGCCGCGCGGGGCGCCGGGCCGGACCGGGAACCGGAGTGCTTCGCGGCCCGGATGCCACTGCGACCGCTACCGATGTCCACGACGGTCGAGGCGGTCGAAGGGCGGGAGGTGGCGGACCGGTGACCGACGCACAGCCGGACGTCATCGTCATCGGCGCCGGCGTTCTCGGCGCCAGTGCCGCCTTTCATCTCGCCGAACGCGGTCACCGCGTCGTGGTGTTGGAACGCGGCGCCCCCAACCGCGAAGGCTCCGGCACCACCGCGGGCAACCTCCACATCCAGGCCATCCACACCCGTCGCCCCGGCCAGGAGGTCCCGGTCGACAGCGCCCGTCTGCTGCCGCTGCAACGCAGGGCGTCGGACCACTGGGCGCAGATCGAGGAACGGCTCGGCGCGGACGTGGAGTTGCGGCGCGGCGGCGGCTTCATGGTCGCCGAAACCGCCGTACAGGAAGAGGAGTTGAGAGAGAAGCACGAGTGGGAGCAGACGGCGGGCATCCCCACCGAGGTACTGACCGGCGACGAGGCCCGCAAGCAGCTGCCACTTCTCTCCGACCGTGTACGCGCCGCCAGTTGGTGTCCGCTCGACGGATACGCCAACCCGCTCCTGATCACCCCCGCCTATCTGACGGCCGCCCGCCGCCTCGGCGCCCGGCTGCACGCCTTCACCCCGGTGACCGGCATACAGCGGGTCGGCGACGACTACAAGGTGCTCTCGGGCGACCGGAGTTGGACCGCACCCGTCGTCGTCAACGTGGCCGGACCGTGGATCACCGAGATCTCCGCACTCGCGGGAGTGGGGATACGGATGTCCCCGGTCGCGATCCAGATGCACGTGACCGTGCGGGTGCCGCCGGTGATGCACCACCTGGTCCAGCACATCGGCGAGGGCATGTCGGTCAAGCAGGTCAGCGCAGGCAACCTGCTGATCGGCGGCGGCTGGCCCGCGGCGAAGCTCGACATGGCGGGCCGCAGCACCGTCAGCCTGCCCAGCATGGCCGGCAACCTCGCCCAGGCCGGACGGATCCTGCCGTTCCTCGGCGACCTGCGGCTGCTGCGCATGTGGGCCGGGCCACTGGCCGCGACCCCGGACGAGATGCCGGTGATCGGCGAGGTCCCGGGCCACCCCGGGTTCTTCGTCGCGGGCGGCACCTACGCGTTCACCCTCGCCCCGGTGTGGGGCGACACGCTGACCCGCCAGATCTCCGGAGAGCCCCCGGCCGACCCGGTGGACGACCTGGGCCCCGGCCGCCTGCTGCACCACGCCACCATTCCCGCACCCCGAAAGGCCACCGCACCATGACCACCACTCTGAGGATGTTCGTCAACGGCCAGGCGATGTCCGGAGGCACGCTCAACCACGCGCTGAGCGAGGCCCGCCTCCTCGGCCCCGCCCGCACGGCGGCCTCGTACCGCTTCTTCTCCGTACGCGACGAGTTCCCCGGCCTGCACCCGGTCACGGAGGGCGGCGCGGCGATCAACGGCGAGGTGTACGAGGTGAGTTACGAGGTGCTGCGCGAGCAGCTGCTCCCCGAGGAGCCCGAGGAACTCGAACTGGGCGTCATCACCCTGGAGGACGGATCGGGTTCCTTCTCGATGCGCATGCGCGCCTCCGCGCTGACGGCCCCCGGCGTCGTCGACATCACCGCCCACGGTGGCTGGCACGCCTACCTCGCCACGCGCTGAACCCCCCTTACCGACTCACTGGAGGCTCGCCATGTCCCCTTCCGAACCGATCGACCTCGTCGTCCGGGGCGGCACCGTGGTCAACGCCGACTGGCAGGGCACCGCGGACGTCCTGGTAGGCGGCGGAAAGGTGCTGGGGGTGGTGGAGCCGGGCGCGTACCGCGCCGCGCAGCCGCCCGGCACCACCGAGATAGACGCGTCCGGACGCCTCGTCCTGCCCGGCGGGGTGGATCCGCACTGCCATGTCGGCTTCACCTCGGGCGACTTCACCTCCCTCGACGACTACCGCCAAGCGACCACGGCGGCCGTCTTCGGCGGTACGACCACGATCGTGGACTTCGCCATCCCGCGCCCCGGCGAGAACCCCGCCGACGTCGCCGCCACCCAACGCGCCAAGGCGGCACAGGGGTTGTGCGACAGCGCGCTGCACGCGTGCGTGGTCGAGTGGGACGACACCGTGCCGGAGCAGCTGCGCTCGCTGACCTCCGACGGCATCGTCACGGTCAAGATGTTCACCACGTACCGCGGCGAGACCATGGCCGACGAGAAGACGATCCTGAACGTGATGACGACGCTGCGGGACCTGGGCGGCATGGTGGTCATCCACTGCGAGGCCGACCACATCATCGCGGACACGCAGGAACGCGGTGAGGCGGCCGGGTCGATCAGCGCGTGCCATCACGCCGGTACGAGGCCGGAGTTGGCCGAGAACGCCTCGGTCGCCGAGATCCTCGCCATCGCCGAATCGGTCTCGGCCCCCGTGTACTTCGTGCACCAGTCGACACCCGAGGCCGTAGACCTGGTGGCGCGCGCCCGCGGCCGAGGGGTACGTGCCTTCACCGAGACGGTCGCCCATCATCTTGTCCTGGACGACACGGCGTACGACGGCCCGCACCCCGAACGCTTCGTGTGCTGCCCGCCGCTGCGCGGCGCGGACACGGTCGCCGGACTGCGCTCCCGGGTACTGATGGGCCAGGTGGCGACGATCGGCAGCGACCACTGCTGCTACGACACGGCCCAGAAGGAGTCGGTGAGCCACGACGTACGGGCGATGCCCAACGGTTTGCCGGGCGTGGAGACCCGGATGCCGGTGATCTTCAGCGAGCTGGTGGTCAAGGGCGGGCTGCCGGCGGGCCGCTTCGTCGAGCTGATGTGCGCCAACCCGGCCCGGCTCAACGGCCTCTACCCCCGCAAGGGAGTCATCGCACCCGGCTCGGACGCGGACCTGGCGATCTGGGATCCCACCGCCACCCGGACCGTCCGCAGCACCGGCCTGCACATGGCCACGGACTACACGCCGTACGAAGGCACGCAGGTCACCGGCTGGCCGGAGACCGTCGTGGTGGCCGGCCGCCCCGTCGTCGAGGCCAGCCGCCTGACAGACCCCGAACCCCGGGGCCAGCACCTGCGCTCGGGCCCGCTGAGCCGGTCCTTGGTCTGCTGATCCCGCGGAGATCGAGTTCGCACGTCACGCTGCAAGCGGAGTTGACGGAGAGAGGCGTGCGGGAAGACATGCGGATCCTGGTTGGACGGGAGCTGACACAATGCGGTCGGCAGCAGCGGACGAAGGACGGACCTCATGGGAACGACGCAGGACCGACCGGCGGAGCACGAGGACATCCAGGTCCCCCCAGGACGGACCAGATGGTGGGTGGTCGCCCTCATCCTGGGTCTGCCGGCACTTCTCCTGGCCGGCTTCATCGTCATGGTCGTCATCTGGGTGCTGACCGACGACTCGTCCGGGGCCGAGCAGCGGTCTTCCCGCTCTCCTCAGGTGAGCGTGGGAGCCGATCTCATCAGGTGAGCGTGGGGGCCGACCGGGCCGGCAGCGCTCCTGCCTGGTCCCACACATCGACGACGTGACACCGAGGTCGACGAGACCACCGTCCGGGATCCGGGTTCTCGGTCGATGTCGACCTCGCCAGGTCCGCGGCAGACGGTCCCGAGCGATCCCTCAGCGCCCTTTCCCCGACGCCTGCCGGCAAGCCGAGCAGTTCAGCCCGAGGGCCGATCCCGCCGTGTCGGGGCCGGGCCGCTGCTCTCCCGCACGATCAGCTCCGGCTCGGCCCACAGCGGCAGGGCCGGGGCGGTATCGGGTTCGAGGAGCCGGTGGAGCAGGCCGAAGCAGCCCCGGCCGAGGCCTTCGAAGTCGAGGCGGACGGTGGTCAGGGCGGGGTGTGCGTAGGCGGAATGGGGGGCGTCGTCGAAGCCCACCACGCTCAGGTCGCCCGGCACGTCACGGCCCGCCTCCCTGGCCGCACGGAGTACGCCGAGTGCCAGGTCGTCGTTGCCGCAGAGCACGGCCGTGACCGACGGGTCGGCCAGCAGCGAGCGGGCGACGAGGTAGCCGGAGCGAGGACTCCAGCCGGCGCCGAGCGGTTCCGGGAGGGGCTTGCCGGCCGCCCGCAGACCGTCGCGCCAGCCCTCGGTGCGCTGGCCGACGTGGGTGGTGGAGGACGGGATCGCCAGGTAGTGCACCGTCTCGTGGCCGAGGCCGAGGAGATACCGGGTGGCCTGAGCGGCGGCCGCCCGGTCGTCCAGCCAGAGCTGGGGCCGCTCGCCGGGGCGGCCGTCCTCGGGCCGTTCCACCACCGCCGCGGCCGGGAACCCGGCGGGCAGTGCCTGCCATGCCCGTACGCCCGGTGCGTCGAAGGCGATCACCAGCACCGCCTCCCCCGGCCTGCTGACCCGGGCCGCGACATCCGCGGGCTTCTGGGCCGAGCCGGTGTCGAGCACGCTGATCTGGACCGTGAAGTCGGCCGCCCTCGCCGCCTCCTCGATGCCCTTCAGGGTCGCCGAGGCACCGTACAAGGAGGTGTCGGAGGTCAGCACGGTCACCGAGCGCACCGCACCGCCGGCCAGTGCCCGGGCCATCCGGTTCGGCGTGTAGCCCAGCTCGGCGATGACGTCCAGGACCCGGGCACGGGTCGACGCCTTGACCTTGGGGTGGCCGTTGACGACCCGGGAGACGGTCTGGTGGGACACGCCCGCCTCCCTGGCGACGTCCCGGATGCTGACGGTCCTCGGAGCCTCGGGCCCGCCGCCGGAGCGGGGTTCGGGTGTCGCTTCCTGCATGGTGGGGGCGGCTCCTCGTCGGTGCTGGCGCTTGCTCCCGGAGTACATCGCAACGGGACACCAAGAGAAAGTTCCACACAGAGTATTGCGAGGAGCAAATGTTACCGTTCACACTGCTCCTGCGTCACCGACGTGTTAACTCCCAACGCCAGGAGCGGGTATGGGTATCCCCCGGACCGCCTGTCTTCGTGTCCTCCAGAGCCCAAAAATGTGAACGTTAACATTTCCGGCGTACATACGCCGTGACCGGGCGTGAGGACGGCGGCACCCGCCACACACGGCTGCGCTTGAGAAAGAGTCGACTTCATGCCATCAGGAAGAACTGCCGTGACCCACTGGACAAGACGGATCGCCGCCCAGGCGCTGGTCCTCGGCCTGGCTCTCGCCGGGCTTGTGGCCATGGGCGGCGGCCGGACACCGTCGGCGGACCTCGGCCGGACCGAGCCGGTCGCGGTGACCACCAACCAGGTCGCGGTCCCGCCGGCACCGATGGGCTGGGCCTCCTGGAACAGCTTCGCCAGCAGCATCGACCACAACACCATCAAGGCCCAGGCCGACGCGCTCGTCTCGTCCGGCATGGCCGCCGCCGGCTACACGTACGTCAACATCGACGACGGCTGGTGGCAGGGCGCCCGTGACGGCAACGGCAGGATCGTCACCGACGAGAGCCTGTTCCCCGGCGGCATGAAGGCCATGGCCGACTACATCCACGGCAAGGGCCTGAAGGCGGGCATCTACACCGATGCGGGCAAGCAGGGCTGCGGCTACTACTACCCCACGACCAGGCCCGCGGCGCCCAACACCGGGAGTGAGGGCCACTACCAGCAGGACATGCAGACGTTCCAGGAGTGGGGCTACGACTTCGTCAAGATCGACTGGTGCGGCGGCAACGCCGAAGGCCTCGACCAGGAGACCACGTACAGGGCGATCAGCGCCGCCAACGACGCCGCGGCCGCGATCACCGGCCGCAAGCTGGTCCTGTCGTTCTGCGAGTGGGGCACCGGCAACTCCTGGAACTGGGGCGCGGGGCTGGCCCCGATGTGGCGCACCAGCACCGACATCATCTTCTGGGGCAACAGCCCGTCCACGGCCAACATGCTGGCCAACTTCGACAAGGCGCTGCACCCGTCGTCCCAGCACACCGGGTACTACAACGACCCCGACATGCTGATGGTCGGCATGAACGGCTTCTCCGCCGCCCAGAACCGCACGCACATGGGCCTGTGGGCGATCTCCGGCGCCCCGCTGCTGGCCGGCAACAACCTCACCACCATGAGCTCCACCACGGCGTCGATCCTCAAGAACTCCGAGGTCATCGCCATCGACCAGGACGCCCGCGGCCTCCAGGGCGTCAAGGTCGCCGAGGACACCAAGGGCCTTCAGGTCTACAGCAAGGTCCTGTCGGGCACCGGCAAGCGGGCCGTGCTGCTGCTCAACCGCACCTCCTCCGCCGCCAATATCACGGCCCGCTGGGCCGACCTGGGCCTGACCACGGCCTCCGCCTCCGTGCGCAACGTATGGACGGCGACGAACGTGGGCAGTTCCGCGACGAGTTACGCGACCAGCGTCCCGGCCGGCGAAGCGGTGCTGCTCACCGTCTCGGGCACCGAGGCCTCCGGCACCACCTACGAGGCGGAGTCCTCGTCCAACACCCTTGCCGGTACGGCCGCCACGGCCACCTGCGCGAACTGCTCGGGCGGCTCGCTGGTCGGCTATGTCGGCAACGGCTCCGCCAACACCCTGACGTTCAACGGCATCAGCGCCTCGACGTCCGGCGTGAAGCTCGCCACCGTCGCCTACGTCAACGGCGACACCACCGCCCGTACGGCGACGCTCCAGGTCAACGGCCAGCAGCCCACGGTGGTCTCGTTCCCGCCGACCGGCTCCTGGACCACTCCCGGCACCGTGTCCGTGCTGGTCGGTATGGCCAAGGGCACCAACACCATGAAGTTCTCCAACAGCAGTGGCTGGTCGCCCAACCTCGACGCCGTCTTCCTTCAGGGCATCGCGGGCACAAACGGCAACGAGATCATCGGGACCGGCTCCGGCCGCTGCCTCGACCTCCCCAAGAACACCATCACCAACGGCACCCAGGCCGCCCTCTGGGACTGTGTCGGCGGACACAACCAGACCTTCACGTCCACGTCGCGCGGCGAGCTCGAGGTCTACGGCAACAAGTGCCTCGACGCCGACAACAACGGGACCACCAACGGTACGAAGGTCATCATCTGGGACTGCACCGGCGGGACCAACCAGAAGTGGACCGTCAACTCCAACGGCACCATCACCAACAACAAGTCCGGGCTCTGCCTCGACGCCGTAAGCAACGGCACCGCCAACGGGACCAAGATCGACCTGTGGACGTGCAACGGCGGGACCAACCAGAAGTGGACGCTCAACTGACGTACTGACACCGCCGTTCGTTCCCGGCCGGTGGGCGGACCGGATCCCCGGTCCGCCCACCGGTTCCTTTGTCGGGCGACAACGGCGGCTCGACGGTGGCGCTCGCCCTGCCCCTGCGCAATCGGAGGCGGAGTGACACACCGTCCTCACACCTGGCCGGGCGGAGCGGAGGAAGTCTCCAGGGCGGCATTGCAGTGGGGCCAGTCGCTGAAGCCTCCCTGCTACAGCCACAACTGATGGGCCATCAGGACGTTCCAGTCCGGATCGAGCGCCCGCAGCGGTGTCCCTCCGAAAACGCGCAGGCGAGGGTCGGACAGCTGGAAAACTCCCCAGTTCCGCGTTCCGTTGGAATTCGACAAACCTCCGCGGCCTGATGAGGGAGCCGCGGTCGAACCCGCCGAGGAACTGGAAGGCGGTTCCGGCGATGGCTTACCGGTAGTGCCATCGCGCCAGGAAAGTCGCGGCGGTGGGGCTGGTCCGTCCACACCGACATCACTCCCCCGACGGGCGGCCCGACACCCGGCCGGCTCGGCCTGCACCCCGGGGCGTAGCGCCTCATGTCCATGGTCGTACCGACCCTCCAAGGCATGATCGGTACGGTGGTACCGGGACGATCAGAGGGGCGACGTGACCGTGGGCGAGCAGACGGAGATCACGACGGCGAAACAGGCCGCGGACCACGAGCTGATCCTGGCGTTCGGCCGACTGCAAGGCGCGGCCAACCGGCTGGAGTACATCCTCGGCCGGGCGCTGGAGGTGGAGTGCGGCATCAGCCACCTGATATTCGAAGTGCTGCTGATCCTCGGCCGGGCGGGCGAGCCGGGACTCTCCATGCGGGCCATCGCCCAGGAGCAGGTCCTGACCACGGGCGGCGCCACCCGGCTGGTGGACCGGATGGAGGCGGCCGAACTGGTCGAGCGGGCAGCGGATCCAGGCGACCGGCGCGCGCGACTGGTCCGGCTGACCGCATTGGGCGAGGAGACGGTCGTACGCGCGTCCCGGGTCCATCTGGAGAACATCAAGCGGTACCTCGTGGACCCCCTGCCCGCAGCGGACCGGAAGAGGTTCTCGGAGGATCTCCGTATCCTCAGCCACACGGCCCGGGACCTGCTCCCCCGCCTGCCCTGACCTGCGGAGCGGCGGCAACGTCGGTGTAGTGACGTTGTCAGCCACGCCCATGTGCCCCACCTCACACGAACGATGAAATATCTGACGCGTCAGTTACTGTTCTGTCAGGTGAATCGCTCGCAACCGGCGGGCGCGCATCCCTGCCGAGGTCCTCGATGAAGCTCGTCTACGTCTTCGACGCCTATTGCGGCTGGTCGCACGGGTTCTCCGGAACACTGAGCGAGGTCGCCTCCCGTCACCCCGAACTGCCGGTCGAGGTCGTCTCCGGCGGCCTGTTCACCGGGTCGCGCCGGGTACCCGTCCGCGAGTTCGGCCATGTCGAGAACGCGAACGCCAAGATCGCCGAGCTGACCGGCGCCGAGTTCGGCGAGGCGTACGAGCGGCTGATCGCCGACGGCTCCTTCGTGATGGACTCGGAGGCCGCCGCGCGCGGTGTCGCCGCCCTGCGTCAGGCCGCACCGGCCCGCGCGGTGGAGCTGGCGATCGCCCTGCAACGGGCCTTCTACGTCGACGGCCTGAGCCTGTCCGACGCGGCCACCTACCGGAAGGTCGCCGAGGAGGCCGGACTGGATGCCGACGCCGTGGTCACCGCCTTCGAGGGATCCGGGGTTCGGGTGACGGCGGGCGCCGACTTCCACCGGTCCGCCTCGCTGGGCGTCACCGGCTTCCCCACGCTGCTGGCCGTCGACGGCGACTCCGTCACTGCCGTGGCCCACGGCCACGGCACCGCCGACGAGATCGACCAGCGGCTCGCGGCGCTCCCCACCCACTGAACCTCCCGCTCCCCACCCCCCTCCCCGCAAGGAGTCATCGATGAGCACCCTCTCCTTCAAGATCCTCGACCTGGACTTCCCGGCCGGCAGCAAGAACAAGACCGCCACCCTCGTCACCGGCGAGCACGAGGCCCTCCTGGTCGACGCCGCCTTCACCCGCGCCGACGGACACCGCCTCGCCGCCGAGATCCTCGACTCGGGCAAGAAGCTCACGACCGTCTTCGTCAGCCACACCGACCCCGACTTCTACTTCGGCGCCGAGATCCTCGCCGACGCCTTCCCCGACGCGACGTTCGTCGCCACCCCGCTCGTCATCGAGCACATCCAGCACTCCTACGAGGGCAAGCTCAAGGCCTGGGCCGCGCTCGGCCCGAACCTGCCCACCCGCCTGGTCGACCTCACCCCGCTGACCGGCGACCTCACCCTGGAGGGCCACCGCTTCGAGCTCAAGGGCGGCCCGGCCGCACTGCCCGACCGCCACTACCTGTGGCAGGCCGAGCACCGCGCCCTCCTCGGCGGCGTCCTCCTCTTCCAGCAGGAACACGTCTGGGTCGCCGACACCCCCACCCCCGGTGACCGTGCCGCCTGGATCGACCTGCTCGACGAAATGGCCGCCCTGCAACCGGAGCTGGTCGTCCCCGGCCACCGCCTGCCCGCCACCCCGGCCGACACGACCGCCATCACCGCCACCCGCGACTATCTCCTCGCCTTCGAGGAGGAGCTCGGCAAGGCGCCCGACGGCGCCGCGCTGACCGACGCCCTCGTCAAGCGCTACCCGGACAACGGCATGCTGATCGCCGCCCAGATCGGCGCGAAGGTCGCCAAGGGCGAAATGAAGTGGGGCTGACATGAGCGAGTTCGCCACCTCCACCGCCCCCGCGGACGTCGTACGCCGCCAGTACCTCGCCTCCGCGGCAGGTGACCTGGAGGCCCTTCGGGCCACCCTCGCCCCCGACGTCGAGTGGACGGAGATGGCCGGCTTCCCCCTCGCCGGCACCTACCGCACCCCCGACGGCGTCACCGCCAACGTCATGGAGCAACTCGGCCAGGACTGGGACAGTTGGACCGCTCACGACGACACCTACGTCGTCGACGGCGAGAACGTCGTCGTCCTCGCCCGCTACACCGCGGCCAACAAGGCCACCGGCAAGCGGATCGACGTCCGCGTCGCCCACCATTTCGTGGTGCGTGGTGGGCTCATCGTCCGCTTCGAACAGTTCGTCGACACCGCCCTCGTCCGCGAGGCGATGGCCGGCTGAGCGGTTCGGATCCGGGCGTCGGCCACACGGGGTGCGGCCGACTCGCCCTCGACAACGACGCCCGGACCAACCGCGTGGACGAACCGGACGAGCATGTCTGACGGCCGAACGGCCAGGTGGGCCACCTCTTTGGGCGGCCTGCGCGCCGAGAGCGGGCCACTGCTCCCTTGACCGGTACGCGGACACTGAGCACCGCGCCGGAAGTGACGGCGTACTCCTCACCCCGTACCGGGCCGTGGTGACGAAGAAGCGGTTGTCGCCAGGATGCGGGCACACCGACGTGGGGTACGGGGCACGGACGGTCACGGTGCAGAGCAAGCGGCCGTCGGGGATGCGATCGGATCCCCTCCGACTGCGACGGGCTCGCGGTCAGGCCGGCGGGACGCAGCCGCGTCCACGGCACTCGCGTCGATGTCGGTGGAGGGCGACAGCGGTCCCGGATTCAGCGAAGGCACGGGCAGTGGCCAGGCCCGTTCCGGAGCCGACACCGGCGACGAAGGCGACCTGGCTGCCGGCTCGACCGACAATCCGTCCGCACTCCAGCGGTTCGCCGGGTACCGCGCCGAACGCGCCCGCAAAGGCCGTGTGGCCGAGGCCCGGTGCTGAGCCCCAGCCATGAAGAGCTGGACCCAAATCGAGGACGCGTTGCCACACCGCGCGGCCAAGAGAACCGAGGACCACGTTCAGCGGGAAGGAGAGCGTGGCTCCCCGGAGGCCGACTCCGGCTCCGAGACCCTGCCGACCATCGAGACGGACGCAGGTCAACTGCTCAAGGACGCCCCGCGCGACGAGCTCTTCCCGACCGCCCGCGCGGCGGCCGACGGCCGCACCGTCAGCGCAGGACCGCGATCCACGGCCCACGACAGAACTGACTCACCTGATCAGGCTCGTACGTCCCGCTGCTGAAGTTCCTTGAGCACTCCGGCGACCGTCGCGAAGTCGTTGTCCACGTGGAGGACGGTGTGCCCGTGGTGGACCGCGGTCGCACACACCAACAGGTCGATCGCTCCTGCCGCACGATGCCGACCCTGCTGTGTCAGCTTGTACTGGGCGGTATCGACCCAACGCCAGGCATTCTTCGGAACGGGAGAGAGCAGGCAGAGTGCGTCCAACTCCTCCGCGAGCTCGTCCCGGTGGGACGGACTGGTTGCCGAGTAGAGAAATTCGGCGCGTGTCGGCTCGCAGAGGTGGAACACCCCAGCGGCGATGTGTCCCTCCCAGGGCGCCAGAGCTCCCGGGGTGCGGAACAGGTGCCACAGGGCTGAGGTGTCGAGCAGGTATGTGATCACTCGAAGGCCTCGCGTCGGGCACGCTTGCCCGCGTCATGCGCCGCCGCAGCCTGGTCGAACTCGCCACGTGCACCGCGCGCGGCCAGTTTCTCGGCAGCATCGAGGCGCTTGATCCGGGCCACGTAGTCCCGCAGGGCCGCGTTGACCGTCTCCTTCTTCGTCGTGGCGCCCATCAGCCGCATCGCCTCGGCAAGCGCCTCGTCATCGAGATCGATCTGCGTGACGGACATCGAACACCTCCAGCATCCACGATGTATGTCATTAAGATACATCGCCAACATTGAGGTCCGCCACCGCCCAGGAGCAGCCGCCGGAGGCGGTGCGTGAGACGCGGGCTCGGCTTCCAGCCGAGGTGACCCTTGACCCAGCAAATACTTGGCTAGCCACACGTTTGCTGTTACGTTGATTATGTGTCCAGCCACCTAAATGGGTGGCGACACGGGAGGAGTCGTCGTGAAAGCCATCCTGTTCGACCGCTTCGGAGGCACCGAAGTGCTGCACGAGGCGGACGTCGAGGTCCCGCAGCCCGGCCCCGGACAGATCCGCGTCCGCGTCAAGGCGGCCGGGCTGAACGCTCTGGACGGCAAGATCCGCTCCGGGGCCCTGGAGGCCAGGTTCCCCACGCCGCTGCCCGCCATCCCCGGTGGCGAACTCGCCGGCGTGGTGGACGCCCTGGGTGAGGGCGTGCGGGACGTGAAGGTGGGCGATGAGGTGCTGGGCTGGTCGGACACCGGCTCGTACGCCCAGTACGCGCTGGCCACCACCGTGGCTCCCAAGCCCGCCGGCCTCGACTGGCAGCACGCTGTCGCGCTGCCGGTGGCGGGCGAGACGGCCGAGCGGGTCCTGAACCTGCTGGGTGTCGTCGCCGGGGAGACCGTTCTGATGCACGGCGCGGCCGGAGCGGTCGGCACCCTGGCGGTCCAGCTCGCCACGGCCCGCGGAGCGCGTGTCATCGGCACCGCCGGCCCTGCCAACCAGGACTACCTCGCCTCGCTCGGCGCCACCACGACCGTCTACGGCGAGGGCCTGGTCGAGCGGGTCCGGGCGCTCGCCCCCGACGGTGTGGACGCGGTGTTCGACCTGGCCGGAAAGGGCGCTCTGGAGGACTCCATCACCCTGCGCGGCGGCACCGAGCGCATCGTCACCATCGCCGACCTCAGCGCGTACCAGCTCGGCATCACCTTCTCCAGCGGTTCCCCGGAACGCTCGGCCGCCGGCCTGGCCGCCCTTGCCCAGGACGCCGCGACCGGCAAGGTCGTCACCACCGTCACCGCCTATCCGCTCGCCCAGGCCGCTGCGGCCCAGCAGGTCAGCGACGCCGGGCATGTCCGGGGCAAGCTCGTCCTCACCGTCGACTGATCACGCTCGCCGTCCCCCTGTTTCGATCACCACCGCACCGAAGGACCCCTCATGCTGAACGCCCTGTGGACACCGACCACCGTCGGTGACATCTCCCTCCCGCACCGCCTGGTCATGGCCCCCATGACCCGCGACCGCTCCACGCCCGAAGGCGTACCGACCGACCTGAACGCCGAGTACTACGCCCAGCGGGCCTCGCACGCGCTCATCATCACCGAGGGAACCCAGCCCTCCGCCGACGGTCAGGGCTACCTCCTCACCCCCGGCATCCACAATGACGAGCAGATCGCCGGGTGGCGCAAGGTCACCGACGCCGTGCACGAGGCCGACGGCCGGATCGTCATCCAGCTGATGCACACCGGACGTATCGCCCACCCCGACAACACCCCGCACGGCCGCCGGCCGGTCGCCCCTTCGTCGATCCGGCCGCAGGGCGCGATGTTCACCATGTCCGGGCCCCAGGAGATGCCGACACCCCGCGCTCTGTCGACACAGGAGGTCGCGGCGACCGTCGAGGACTTCCGCCGCGCCGCGGCGGCCGCCGTCGCGGCAGGCGCCGACGGCGTGGAGATCCACGGTGCCAACGGCTACCTGGTGCACCAGTTCCTGTCGGACAACACCAACCAGCGCACCGACCGCTACGGCGGCTCCCTCGACAACCGCATCCGCTTCGCCGCCGAGGTGGCCGCTGCCGTGGCCGACGAGATCGGCGCCGACCGCACCGGCCTGCGCATCTCCCCCGGCAACCCGTACAACGACATCGCCGAGTCCGACACCGCCGAGCTGTATCCGGCGCTCCTGCGCGCCCTCAGCCCGCTCGGCCTCGCCTACCTCCACGTGATGCACGCGGGCGACGAGGAGCTGCTGGGCACCCTGCGCGCGCTGTGGCCGACCACGCTGATCCTCAACCGGGCCGGCACCGACCTGCCCACCCGCGCCAAGGACGTCGACAACGGCACGGCCGACCTCGTCTCCGTCGGCGCCCTCGCGCTCGCCAACCCGGACCTGGTCGAGCGGCTACGCTCTGACGCGCCGCTGAACACCCCCGACCCGGCGACCTTCTACGGCGGCGGAGTGGCCGGCTACACCGACTACCCCACCCACACCGTCTGAGGAACCGAACCATGCCCGACCCCACCCCGCGCACCCCCACCACGGCCGGTGAGGGGCCCATGAGCTACGCGATCTTCCAGCTCGCCCGTGCCCACCGCGCCCGCGCAGCCGCCATGCTCCGCGAGATGGATCTGCATCCCGGACAGGAACTGCTGCTGATGCACCTCCTCGACCGGGACGGCCAGACCCAGTCCGAGCTGCTCGAAAGCGTCGGCCTGGACCACTCCACCGTCTCCAAGTCCCTACGTCGCATGCAGGACGCCGGCCTGCTCGTCCGCGAGCCGGCCGAACACGACCGGCGCGTCATGGTCGTCCACCTCACCGACAAGGGCCGTGCCATGCGCGAGCCCCTGGCAGCCATGTGGCGGGCCCTGGAGGAGACCTCCGCGCGGAACCTGTCGGCGCAGCAAGCAGAGTCCTTCGTCCGCACCGCCTACGCCATCGCCGACGCGATCAACAGCCGCGCTGTTCCGCGGGAGGAGTCCGAGTAACTCCCCCGAGATCCGTCCGGCCCGGCTCACCGACGCGGCGGTTACGACGATCAACAGGAGAGAATGATATGTGAGGGGAATGTAAAGACAGGGGGCAACTGTGGGAGCGGACGGGGTAGTTGGGGACAGCGGGAACGGGTCTCCCTTGCTGGGCCGCTCCGTCGAACTGGCCCGGTTCGACGCGCTGCTCGACCGTGCGGCAGACGGCGCGCGCGGCACGCCACGGGGCGAGGAGTTCCGGGACGGCGGCCGTTCCCGGCTCGTCGACATCACCGGTGAGGCCGGCATCGGCAAGAGCCGGCTGCTCGGCGAGGTCTGCGCGCGGGCGCGCCGACGCGGAATGACGGTACTGCGCGGCAGAGCCACGGAGTACGAGCGGCAGGTGCCGTTCCAGGTGTTCACCGACGCGCTCGCCCACCTCGGCCCGCACGCCCTGGACGGCTTCGAGGAGACGGAGACAGAGGCGGTGGCGCCCCTTCTCCAGCGGAGCGGCACCGTCGACCGTTTCGGACTGCACCGGTCCACGGCCGCCCTGCTCGCCCGGCTCGCCGCCCCGTCCGGACTGCTGCTGGCCCTCGACGACCTGCACTGGGCGGACCCGGCGTCACTGGAGCTGCTGGACCATCTCGTACGCCATCCCGTGCACGCCCCCGTCGTCCTGGCCGTGACCCGCCGTGACCGCCAGAGTCCCGAGTCCCTCGCCGCAAGGCTCACCCGGGAACTCGACACAGGCACGGTCGTCAGACTCGGCCTGAGACCGCTGAGCGCACGCGACTGCGCCGAACTGGCCGGCCCCGGTCTGCCGCCCGCCGAGACCGCCGCGCTGTACGCCGCGAGCGAGGGCAACCCGTTCTACTTCCTGACCCTCCTTCAGGCCCACCGCGGGGGTACGACGCCCGAGTCCTCGGCGCCGCCCGGGCTCGGCACCCTGCTGCTGGACGAACTGACCGCGCTCGCCCCCTCCCAACGCGGCATCGTCGACGCCGTGGCGGTACTGGGCGAGCACGCCACCCCGGCGATGGTGAGCCGGGTGACCGGCCGCTCCGGCACCGAGTTCACCGCAGACGTCCACGCCCTCACCCGACGCGATCTGCTGCGCTCCGCCCCGCAGGGCCTGCTGACCCTGCGGCATCCGGTCGTACGGACCCTCGTCCACGAGAGCACACCCCTCCTGAGGCGCGTCGAGATGCACCGGCTCGCCGCGCGGGAACTGGCCCGCGCGGGCGCCTCCGCCGCCGAGCGGGCCCACCATGTCGAACAGTCGCTGACCGCCTGGGACCCGGCAGCGGTGGCCGTACTCGAAGAGGCCGCCGCACGAACCGCCCGAACGGCCCCGGCGAGCTGCGCCCACTGGCTCGACGTGGCACTCCGCCACCTTCCGCACACTCCCGAACACACCGCCCGGCGGCGCGAGTTGGTCCTGCGGCGGGCCCGCGCCCTGGCCGCGTGCGGCGGCCTGCGCGAGAGCCGCGACCTGCTCCAGGAGCTGATCGCCACGCCACGCATGCCACGGCGGTCACCCGGTGACCCGGCCACGGGCGAGAACCAGGACCGCCTCAGAGTGCGCGCGGTCGTCCTGTGCGCGCTGGTGGAGCGTCATCTGGGGCGCTGCACCGAGGCGGTCGCGCTGTTGCGCCGCGAGCTGGCCCGCGACCCCGCCCCCGCCGACGTCGTCCGGCTCGGTCTGGAGCTGGGCTCGGCCGCGCCCCAGGACAGCGACACCTCGTACGCCCGGGTGCGCACCGAGGTCGAGGCGGCGCTCGCGGCGGCCCGGTCCATGGGGGACGAGGTCAAGGAGGCGGGCGTCCTCGCCGTCGCCGCGCTGGGAGAGGCGTACGAGGGCAACATGACGGCGGCGCACGGACTCGCCCGGCAGGCCGCCGCCCTGGTCGACTCCCTGCCCGACAACGACCTCACCGCGCTGTGCGAACCACTGGCCCGGCTCGGCTGGGCGGAGGCCTTCCTGGAGCACTACCCGGACGCGGAGCGGCACGCGGAACGCGGCCTCGACATCGCCCGCCGCAGCGGCCAGCTCTATGTCGTGCCCCATCTCCTGCTGTGTCTGTCCCACATCCGGGTCCAGACCTGCCGGATCTCCTCGGCGCTGGAACTCGCCGACCAGGCCGAGGACATCGCCCGCGGGATCGGCAGCGACCAGTTGCTGGCGTTCGTCCTGGCGAGCAAGGCCGCGGCCCTCGTCGCCGCCTGCCCGCCGGGCGATCCGCGCCCGCTCGCCGTCGCCGAGGAGGCGGTGGCCGCGGCCGGCACCGGGGTCGACTGGTGGGCCTCCACGGCCTGGTGCATCTTCGGCTGGGCCGCGCTCATGGCCGGCGATCCGGTCCGGGCCCGGGACGCGATGCTCCGGGCGGGCGGCCCCGAACTTCAGCGGATCCAGCCCTCGCTGCGCCCGCTCTACCTGGAGATCCTGGTCACGTCCGCACTGGTGACGGGCAGGTCCGAGGAGGCCCGCGACTGGGCAGAGCGGGCGCGCAAGGAGGCGGAGCAACTGGGGCTGCCGATGCAGCGGGCGTCCGCGCTGCGCAGCGCCGCCCATCTGCCGCTGGCGCAGGGGGACACGGCAGCGGCGGCGGACCTGTTCGCGGAGGCCGCGGCGGAGAGCGCCCGCTGCGGCGCGGTCTTCTGGGAGGCCCACTCCCTGCTGCTCGGCGCCCCGCTGGAAGCGGCGGCGGGCCACGGCCGGGGCGGCGCGCGCGCCTGGCTCAGGGGGCGCCGGCTCGCCGAGGCGGGCGGCAGCGGAATGCTGGTCGGCCTCGCCGACGCCACCCGTCCGCCCGGTGGCGGCTCCGAGGTTCCGTACGGTTCCCCGGACCGCGCCGAACTCACCCGGCGGCTGGCCGCCCTGACCACGCGGGAGCTGGAGATAGCCGAGCTGGTGGCGCAGGGGCTCACCAGCCAGGCCATCGCGGACCGGCTCTACGTCAGCCGGCGTACCGTCGACACCCATGTCTCCCGCGCCTTCCGCAAGACCGGGGTGTCCTCACGTACCGCCCTGGCCACGCTGATGGCCCGCCGACGCGCCGGGAGCCGTTTCGGGGACGCCCGCGCGGAGCAGGACTGAGCCCGGTCCAGGTGCCCTCGGGGGCGGTGATCGGTCGGCCTCCGCGAACCGACCACCGCGGTCCCGGCCGGGAAGCCGCCTACCTGACGTCCACGAAGTCGCCGGGCGACGTCGCGGAGCCGGTCGTGAAGGTGCCGGCGAAGACGAAGCGGTAGTCGCCGTCGGAGCCGGCCTTGGTGGTGGTGCTCAGGGCGCCGGTGCGGCTGGTCTTGATCGTCTTGAGGGTGGTCCAGGCGCTGCCGCCCTTCTTGCGGAACTGAAGCTTCACCGGCTGGGTCGCGTATCCCGTGGTCTTGCCCGTGGACCAGTCGGCGCGGGTCAGCTTGCCGGTGACGGTGATGGTCTTGCCCTTCTTCACGGGCTCCGGGGTGGCGTTGACGGTCAGCTTGGCGGCACGCTTGATGCTGGCCTTGGCGACGTCGTCGTCGGCACTGGCGTTCGCGTAGAGGTCGTAGGCGCCCAGGAAGAGCTTCCAGGGCCCCGCGATGCCGTTGCCGTCCTTGAAGTCGACCGCGGGGTCGATGTTGAAGACCGTCTTGCAGCTGTAGCTGTAGCCGCCCTCGACCGTCGTCTCCGTGCAGACGGGGTTGTCGTCCGTCCCCAGGGCGCCGGTGATGGTGTCCGTGCTCGAACTGTCGGTGCCCTGCCACAGGAACGCCATGGTGAGGGCCAGGCCTTCCTCGTCGAAGGCGGTGAACGTGACGGGAACGGCCTTCTTGCCCGTCACGCCGAGAACGATGTCCTTGCCCTTGTTGACGACTCCGTTCTTGAAAGTGGTGCCGCCCAGCGCGTCCTTCGGCTGGACGCTCTGCGAGGCGAGGGCTCTGAGATCCGTCGCGGCCTCGGGGCGCTCCGCTCCCTGGGCGGCGCCCGGAAGAACGAGCGCCGAGAGTACGAGGGCGCCGGAAAGGACGGTGGCCGCGGTGCGCTTACGCATGTGATTCCCCCAAGGTGAGGTGAAGAGGTCAAGTGGTCGGTGCACGCCCGGACCCGCGAAACGGGCTCAGGGCGTGGGAGAGCGGAGGACGTCGTCGATGTCGAAGCTGTGGTCGGGCCTCGGGTAGAGGTCTGTCGGATAGAGATCCGTCGGATAGAGGTCCGTCGGCTGGGAGCCCGGTGTGGGTACGTCGGCCGGGTCGGCGGTGGGCTTGCCGTCCGGGCTGCACACCCGCGGTGCCGAGGGCTCGGACAGTTCGTAGTCGGCGACCCGCTGGGACCGGAAGTCCACGGTGGCGCCACGCCAGACGGACCCTTCGCCGCCGACCTCGACCTCCTCGGGCAGTTCCTTGCTCGTCAGCGGCTTGCCCACCGTGATCGAGAGGAGGGCGCCCTCGCAGGGACTGCGGTCCGTCGCGTAGAGGGACGCGGGCAGGGCGATCTTCCGCTCGACGCTCGCGTCCGCATGGAGTTCGACGCGTTTCACCCGGCGGATGTCGAAGTAGTAGGCGGGCCGCGCCCCGTTGGAGAGGCGCTCGCCGTCGGCGCCGTTCGCGACTCCGTACACCAGCTTCCAGAACTCGACCTGCACGGTGATCTTCCGGCAGAGCGGTCCGTTGTACCCCGGCAGGCTGACGACCCGCAGCCCGTCGCCCCCGTAGTTCTCCTTGGGCGTGTCGACGCCGAGCCGAACCCAGTCCCTGGATTCCTCGGTCGTCCACCCCGTGTTGTCGTGGCAACCGGACGCCCCGGTCGGATACGGCGGGGTGAGAGACGGGGTCGGCGAAGGGCTCGGCGACTCGGACACCCCCGTCGCGCTCTCCGACGGATCCCCGGAGAGGGAGGTGCCGTGGGCGCTCGAACACCCCCCGGTGAACAGGACGGCCACGGCGAGGGCCCCGACGACAGGCACGACGGAGTCTTTCCGCGCTTTCATGCTCGGTGTCGTCATGAATGCAAGAAAACGGCATACGTGTCGGGGAGACGTCGGTAGGAGTACGTAGTCCATGTACGTATGTGCCGACTGTGGGCTTGTCTGCTCGTCGACCTGCCGGTCGGCTCCTTCCGAGTCGGCCGTCGCAGGGCGTCCGCTCCGGCGGACGCCCCTCTCGCGCGCTGCGGCTGACTGGGCCGGCCCTGTGTCAGCTGCCGGAACGCGCTGCCGCGACGTCCTCGCGCAGGGCGGGAAGGTCACCGTAGAACGTGGTGCCGGGGCACTCGGTGGCCAGCCAGTCGCGGTGGCCGCTGATCATCTGGACGTCCTTCTTGACGCCGTTGACAGGGTTCACGAAGGTGACGGCGGCCTCGGGGTCCAGGTCGTGGTAGTCGGACAGCGCCGCGAGCAGCTTGGTCAGCGACGCGCGGGCCGCGGCGGTCGGGGCCTGGCTCTCGAAGCTGCCGAGTACGGCGATGCCGAGGTTTCCGGAGTTGAAGCCGGAGGCGTGGAAGGCGGTCACCATCTTCCCCTCGGCGTTGTGGGCCGGGATGCCGTCCGTGCCCGTGTAACGGCCCTCGTAGACGAGGCCCGCCTCGTCGATGAGGAAGTGGTAGCCGATGTCACCCCAGTCGTTGGTGATCGCGTGCAGGTAGTAGTACGCGCGAATGGTGGCGGCCGGGTCCAGGTCGCCGTTGGCGCCCGCGGTGTGATGCACCGTCAGCGTCTGGGCCGGGTAGTAGGTCTGCGGCGAGTTCTCGGTGCCGTCCGCCTTGAAGCGGAGGGATTCGTCGGCGCCCCAGCCGGCCCGGGTGATGAACTCGACGCCCTGGAACGACGCGGTCTCGGTGGCCACGGAGACCTTGAAGGTCGGACCGTTGACCGTGTCGATGGCGGTGGAGCGGACGTCGGTCGCCCCGTCCGGCATCGCGAGTTCGTAACCGGCGGCCCCGCCGGTCGGCACCAGCACGCTCGCGTTCTTCGCGGGTGTCCCGGCGTCCCCGTCCGCTCCCGCGGCGCAGACCGGCTTCAGCGTCTGCCACGCGCCCGCCTTGCCGTCCTGGTCGAGCAGTCTGATCGCGGCACCGCGCTGGGCCCCGGTCCAGGTGACCCCGACGTATTCGACGGGGAAGCCCGGCTCCGCGGACTTGGCCGCCGCGCCCGAGAACGTCTTCGCCCGGGTACGGGGCACACGCTCCTGCCGCGTCGTGGCCTTGGCCGGAGCCTCGGTCGGGGCGGCCGAGGCCAGAACCGGTACTGCGACTGCCGCGCCGGCTGCGAGACCGGCCGCTCCGAGGACGGTGCGACGAGTCATGGCGCGCTTCTTGTGACGCAAGGACTGATCCCTTCGGGTCGTGCACGGCGTGGCGAACGCTGCTCTGACGTCCCGCCACCTCGCACGGCTACGGGACAGGAGACAGCAGCTGCCACTCCCTTCTCATCCTTAACATGCGTCTCGCGCCGCACCGGTTGCTATGAGCCGCACCACATCCGTCCCTGCGGGACAGGCCCCAACTCCGTTGTGGCTTCCGCTATTTGACGGTCTTTCTGGATACTTCGGGCTGGGTCGACCTCAAGGGCGTGAGCCTCGACTGCCGGTCGCGCGAGGAGGCGAACGGGTTGTGGCCGAGGGGGCGTACTTGTGGGGCATGTTCTCTGGCGCGGACGGGCAACTCCGCGTCCGGCCGGGCCCATGCCTTCGTGCCGCTCATTGATCGAACTCCACACCATGTGATCCTGTGCCGCCTGTCGACGAGGCTCTGCCGTTGCCCGTGGCCCCGTCGTGCGCCGGTGTCGCCGTGCGCGAGTTCCCACTCCCAGGAGATGCGCGCGATGACACCTGCCCGCGACGAACCTTCGGAGCCGCCCCCGGCGCGGGAGCACCCGGCCCCGTGGCGGGCGCTGAGCGTGGCCCGGAGGATCGTGACGCCGGGGGTCGTCGAGTGGGAGCAGCCGCCCTCGGACCGGTTCCGGATCGTCGCGCATCTGCGGGGTACCGCCCGGTTCGAGGCGGACACCGGTGACGGCCGGTGGCGTTCGGCGTCGTGTGCGCCCGGCGACGCCTGCCTGGTTCCTCCCGGACGCCGCGTCAGGCTGCGCTCCCGGCTGCTCGGACCGGGCCCCCTGGAAACGGTGCACGTCCTCCTGCCAGCGGACGTCTTCGAACGCCATACGGCCGAGGTGCCCGACAGCCCGCCCGCCGATCTCCAGTCCCTGGAGCGGCTGGCGGAACAGGATCCGCTGATCACCTCCATGGCCGCCGCACTGCTCCGGGCCCGCGACGCCGGAGCCGGGCAGCTCTACGCCGACTCCGCCGCGGAGTATCTCGCGGCACACCTCCTCGCACCGCCGCACAGCGGACCCGCCGAGCCCCATGCCCTCGGTACCCGGCAGATGGACACGGTCACCGCGTACATGCGGGCCCATCTCCACGACCGTATCGGCCTGGACGACCTGGCCCGGGAGGTAGCGATGAGCCGGTTCCACTTCCTGCGTCTGTTCTCCGCGGCGACCGGGCAGACACCCCATCAGTTCCTCACCGGACTGCGGATCGAGGCCGCGCGCCGGCTGCTGGAAGCCGGTGACGAACCGGTGGGCAGGATCGGACTGTTGTGCGGGTTCAGTACGGCCAGCCACTTCACCACCGTGTTCCGCCGGTACGTCGGTCGTACGCCCACGGACTACCGGCGGCTTCGGCGCGGACCCGGGTGAACAACGGGACAGGCCCGGTCGGGGGGGGGTGTCACCCGACCGGGCCTGCAAGATGGAACGGCTCAATGGATCAATGGATCAGATGTAGTCGGCCCAGTAGGTGCTGAACCTGCCGACGCCGAGGTCGGCGATCACACCGAACGCGGCGGGGCTGAGGTCCACGTCGTACGCCGCGCACTGCGCGCACCTGTCGACGATCTGTGCCCACGTGGCCTTCCCCGTCGGACCGTAGACGACCACGTACTTGCCGCACACAGGGGAGTTGTTGGGGTTGGGGTAGCTGCCGTACATCTGCGGCGAGACCGCCGCCACCAGCTCGTTGTCACCGTGCCACTGACCGCACGCCCCGACACCGGCGCTCGGGTTGTACCAGGTGATGCTCCCGTAGTGCCAGGTCTCGGCGGAGGCGGGGGAGGCACCCAACGCGGTGGTGACGGCGACGCCGGCGGTAACCGCGCCGACCGTCAGAGAGCGCCGGGTGGCGCTCTTCATGGCTTTGACGGACTCCATGATTCTGGACACGTTCCAACTCCAGGGGAGAGAAGGCGAGTTCGCGAAGTCCGGATCCGGGACTGTGCACTTGCTGTGGCCAGCGCAGACAATACGCAGTTTCTGCGCGGGAACCCTGTCGCAAAATTGCGGTCAGCTGTCGGGAAGTTGCGGCATTCCCGATGCGCACAACCGCCCTGCACGACTGCCGAGCGGCAACGCCTCGAACCACCACCAGACCGGACAAACCCTCGAACATGCCCGATGCCCCATGCCCACGATCGGCACCCTCACCGGCGTGACCGACGCCGCGACGGGCGCCGCCGCCCGGGTCAGCGCCGCCGAGCGGCGCCCTTGAACAGGGGCTCGTCGAACCGATCGGCCCCGACGCCCCGCGCATCCTGACCCGCACCCCATGGAGCCGGCCAACGATCACCGAAGACGAAAAAGGCCCCTCGTCTCCCGAGGGGCTGACCACCCGTCCACAGGTGAAAACGTTCCTGCGCCAGTGACACCGAGGTGGGGCGGGTGGGACTCGAACCCACGGCCGACGGATTATGAGTCCGCTGCTCTAACCGGCTGAGCTACCGCCCCATTACGGCGCGTCGCGCACATTTGTGCGCGCCGTCTGCCGCAGCATAGCCGCTCATACGATCTCCTGCTTCGGATGGTCGACTTCGCATGACCATGAGGACCCTGACGCGGCTCGCGCGGTTCCCCCGGACATGAAAAAGGACCCCAACGGGGTCCTCGTTCAGGTGCTCTCCCGACTGGACTCGAACCAGTAACCTGCCGGTTAACAGCCGGCTGCTCTGCCAATTGAGCTACGGAAGACCGAAGCTCCCCCGACTGGACTCGAACCAGTAACCTGCCGGTTAACAGCCGGCTGCTCTGCCAATTGAGCTACGGAGGATTGCCTCGTTGCATCGAACGTACCTCCCTGGGTATTCGCCAGGGGGCGTGTGCTCGCTGCGACACATACATTAGCGCAAGCAGGGGGGTGCTCCGCCAATCGGTTCCCCGCGGCGCACACCCCTCGCCCGTCGTCAGCCACTCGTCTCACTCGCCTCACTCGACACTCGTCAAGGAAAGGTGGCCGTCATGCGCTACCGGCTCACGTTCGTCGCCGGACTGGCCCTGGGTTACGTGCTGGGCACACGGGCCGGGCGCGAGCGCTACGAGCAGTTGAAGAAATCCGCCCGTCAGTTCGCCCAGAACCCGGCCGTCCGCAACACCGCCGAGTCGGCCGCGCTACAGGGGCGGGAGTTCGCCGGCAAGGCGTTCCACACCGTGAGCGAGAAGGTCGGCGACCGGGTGCCCGACTCCGTGGCCGACCGGGTGCGCTCCCTGCGTGAGCGCAACGCCACGGGAGGTGGCGAGGACGACTGGGGCACCAGTAACACCTGAGCCACCCGGGTCCAGAGTGTCGGCATCGCCACATCTGGCGCGTCCGCACGCCCCCTGGACACCGACAACGCACAGCTTGTCCCTAACGGAACGGCGACCCGGCGCGTTCACCTCTCCGCGTACGGCAGAATTTTCGCCATGGGGATAGTCGCCGGGTTGGACAGTTCGCCCGATTTCACTCGTATCGTCGTCTGCGACGCGGACACGGGGTCCGTGCTGCGGCAGGGCTATGCGCCGCACCCGATGGAAGGCGCCGAGAGTGGGGGCGGCGGGCGGCCGTCGGATGTCGATCCGCAGGCCTGGCTGCTCTCCCTCGGTGAGGCCGCCGGCGGGGGGCTGCTCGAAGGCGTCGAGTGCATCGGGGTGTCCGCGCAGCAGAACGCACTCGTGCCGGTCGACGCGCAGGGCAACACCGTACGACCGGCCATGGTCGGTGGGGACAAGCGGGCGCAGGTCGCGGCGGCCGATCTGATCGACGCGCTCGGTGGGCGGGAGGCGTGGGCGCAGGCCGTGGGGTGTGTGCCGCAGGCCGCGCAGCCGGTGACCAAGCTGCGCTGGCTGGCCCGCAACGAGCCGGAGGCCGCCCAGCGGACCGCCGTGCTGATGCAGGCCCATGACTGGCTGGTGTGGCAGCTCCTCGGGCGGCCGGTGCGCCGGACCACCGATCGGGGCGGGGCTTCCGGCACCGGGTACTGGTCCGCCGCCATGGGTACCTACCGCGGTGATCTCGTCGAACTCGCGCTCGGGCGGCAGGCCATGCTGCCCGAGGTGCTCGGTCCGTCCGACGCCGCCGGCCGGACGCCCGAGGGGCTGCTCATCTCCGCCGGGACCGGGGAGACCATGGCCGCCGCCTTCGGGCTCGGCCTTGGGCTCGGGGATGTCGTGGTGTCGCTCGGGGCCTCCGGGTCCGTGATGGCCGTACACCCCGAGGCGCTCTTCGACTCGACCGGGATGATCACCTCGCTGGCCGACGCGACCGGGCTGCATCTGCCCGTCGTCACGACGCTCAATGCCGTACGGACCTTGCGCGGGACCGCCGAGTTGTTGGGGCTCGGGGATCTGGAGAGTCTGTCCGATCTTGCGATGAAGTCGACTCCCGGCGCTCATGGGCTGGTCATGCTGCCCTATCTGGAGGGTGAGCGGACGCCGAGTCTGCCGCACACCGCCGGGACGCTCGCCGGGCTGCGGCGGGAGTCCATGAAGGCCGAGCATCTGGCGCGGGCCGCCTTCGAGGGGATGCTGTGCGGGCTCGCGGACGCCTTGGACGTGCTGCGGGGGCGGGGGGTGGACGTACAGCGTGTCTTCCTGCTCGGGTCCGCCGCCGAGTTGCCCGCCGTACAGGCCGCGGCGCCGATGCTGTTCGGGGCGCAGGTCGTCGTACCGCAGCCCGCCGACTACGCGGCCATCGGTGCCGCGCGGCAGGCCGCCTGGGCGCTCGGGGTGACGCAGGGCACGCTCGACCCGCGTACCCCGCCGGCCTGGCAGGGGGCCACCGCGCAGGTGCTGGAGCCCGGTGAGGAGCTGGCGGTGGGGCAGGCGGTGCGGCAGCAGTACGTGTCCGTGCGGGAGCAGACACATCCCGGGGCGTTTCGTAGCTGACCCGCCAAAAAATGTCCTGCCGTTGGATTAATCGGTTGAAGTAACACGGGTGGAGTGTTCGACGATGGGGGCGTGGGGCACTCCCCATCGTCCGTCACGGACAAACCGCCGACTCCGAGAGATTCAGCGTGCTCATACGACTTCTCCGCACTTACCTACAGCCGTACAGGAAACCCATCGGCCTGCTCGTGCTGCTCCAGCTCCTTCAGACCTGCGCCACCCTCTATCTGCCCACGCTCAACGCGGACATCATCGACGACGGTGTGGTCAAGGGCGACACGGACCGCATCCTGGCCCTCGGCTCCCTGATGATCGGCATCTCGCTGGTGCAGGTCGTCTGCAACATCGGTGCCGTGTACTACGGCGCCCGTACGGCCTCGGCGCTCGGCCGGGACGTACGCACGGCCGTCTTCGACCGGGTGCAGTCGTTCTCGGCGCGCGAGGTCGGACAGTTCGGCGCGCCCTCGCTGATCACCCGTACGACCAATGACGTCCAGCAGGTGCAGATGCTCGTGCTGATGACGTTCACGCTGATGGCGTCGGCGCCGATCATGTGCGTGGGCGGCATCGTGCTCGCGCTGGGCCTGGATGTGCCGCTGTCGGGCGTGCTGATCGCCGTCGTACCGGTGCTGGGCATCTGTGTGACGCTGATCGTGCGGCGGCTGCGGCCGATGTTCCGGTCGATGCAGGTGCGGCTCGACACCGTCAACCGGGTGCTGCGCGAGCAGATCACCGGCAACCGGGTGATCCGGGCCTTCGTACGGGACGAGTACGAGAAGGACCGGTTCCGGAAGGCCAACCACGAGCTGACCGAGGTGTCGCTGGGCACCGGGCGGCTGCTCGCGCTGATGTTCCCGATCGTCATGACCGTCGTCAACATCTCGTCGATCGCGGTGGTGTGGTTCGGCGCGCATCGCATCGACAGCGGCGGGATGGAGATCGGCGCGCTGACCGCGTTCCTCGCCTATCTGATGCAGATCGTCATGTCCGTGATGATGGCCACCTTCATGTTCATGATGGTGCCGCGCGCGGAGGTGTGCGCCGAGCGCATCCAGGAGGTTCTCGGTACGTCGTCCAGTGTCGTACCGCCGGTCGACCCGGTGGTGGAGCTGCGGCGGCACGGGCATCTGGAGATCCGGGGCGCCGGGTTCCGCTATCCGGGCGCCGAGGAGCCGGTGCTGCGGGCCGTCGACCTGGTGGCGCGGCCCGGTGAGGTGACCGCGGTGATCGGGTCCACGGGGAGCGGGAAGTCGACGCTGCTGGGGCTGGTCCCCCGGCTGTTCGACGCGACCGACGGGGAGGTGCTCGTCGACGGCGTGGACGTGGCGACCGTGGAGCCGAGACTGCTGGCGCGGACGGTGGGGCTGGTGCCGCAGAAGCCGTATCTGTTCGCGGGGACCGTGGCGACCAATCTGCGGTACGGAAATCCGGACGCCACGGACGAGGAACTGTGGCGCGCGCTGGAGGTGGCGCAGGGCAAGGGGTTCGTCGAGCGGCTGGAGGGCCGGCTCGACGCGCCGATCGCGCAGGGCGGTACGAACGTGTCGGGCGGCCAGCGACAACGGCTCGCCATCGCCCGGACCCTGGTCCAGCGGCCCGAGATCTACCTCTTCGACGACTCGTTCTCCGCGCTCGACTACGCCACGGACGCGGCCCTGCGGACGGCGCTCGCGCGCGAGACCGCCGAGGCGACCGTCGTGATCGTCGCGCAGCGGGTGTCCACGATCAGGGAGGCGGACCGGATCATCGTCCTCGACGAGGGCCGGGTCGTCGGCACCGGCCGCCATCACGAGCTGATGGCGGGCAACGAGACCTACCGCGAGATCGTCCTGTCCCAGCTCACGGAAGCGGAGGCCGCCTGATGGCCGGGCCCATGGGGCGCATGATGGCGGGCACCGGACCCGACCACCACTCACTGGACTTCAAGGAGTCGGGCAAACGACTCCTCGCCCAGTTCAGGCCCGAACGGGCCACGATGTACGTGATGCTGCTCGCGGTGTTCGTGAGCGTGGGCCTGTCGGTGGTGGGCCCGAAGATCCTGGGGCGGGCGACCGACCTGGTCTTCGCCGGCATCATCGGACGGCAGTTCGACAGCGGGAGCACGAAGGCCGAGGTTCTCGCCGGGATGCGGGAACGCGGCGAGGGCGGCGCGGCCGACATGCTCTCCGGTACGGACTTCACCCCGGGCAAGGGCATCGACTTCGGTGCGGTGGGTGAGGTGCTGGGGCTGGCCCTGGTGGTGTTCCTCTTCTCCGGGCTGCTGATGCTGGTGGCCACCCGGCTGGTGAACCGGGCGGTCAACCGGACCGTGTCCCGGATGCGCGCGGACCTCCAGGAGAAGCTGTCGCGGCTGCCGCTGTCGTACTTCGACAAGCGCCAGCGCGGCGAGGTGCTGTCGCGGGCGACGAACGACATCGACAACATCGGGCAGACGCTCCAGCAGTCGCTGGGCCAGCTCATCAACTCGCTGCTGACGATCGTCGGCGTACTGGCGATGATGTTCTGGGTGTCGTGGCTGCTGGCACTGGTCGCGCTGGTGACCGTACCGCTGTCGTTCTACGTCGCCACGCGCATCGGCAAGCGGTCGCAGCCGCACTTCGTGCAGCAGTGGCGGACCACCGGCAAGCTGAACGCCCACATCGAGGAGATGTACACCGGGCACACCCTGGTGAAGGTGTTCGGACGCCAGGACGAGTCGGCGCAGCAGTTCGCGGAGCAGAACGACGCGTTGTACGAGGCCGGGTTCAAGGCCCAGTTCAACAGTGGGGTCATGCAGCCGCTGATGTTCTTCGTGTCGAACCTCAACTACGTGCTGGTGGCCGTGGTGGGTGGGTTGCGGGTCGCTTCGGGCGCGTTGTCGATCGGTGATGTGCAGGCTTTCATCCAGTACTCGCGCCAGTTCTCGATGCCGCTGACGCAGGTCGCGTCGATGGCGAACCTGGTGCAGTCCGGGGTGGCCTCGGCCGAGCGGGTCTTCGAGGTGCTGGACGCGGAGGAGCAGGAGGCCGATCCGGTGCCGGGGGTGCGGCCGGAGGAGCTGCGGGGGCTGGTCGCGCTGGAGCATGTGTCGTTCCGGTACGACCCGGAGAAGCCGCTGATCGAGGATCTGTCGCTGGCGGTGGAGCCGGGGCACACGGTGGCGATCGTCGGGCCCACGGGGGCCGGCAAGACGACCCTGGTGAACCTGCTGATGCGGTTCTACGAGGTGTCCGGCGGCCGGATCACCCTCGACGGGGTGGACATCGCGGCCATGTCCCGGGAGGAACTCCGGGCCGGGATAGGGATGGTGCTCCAGGACACCTGGCTGTTCGGCGGGACCATCGCGGAGAACATCGCGTACGGGGCCGCGCGGGAGCGTGAGGTGACGCGCGGGGAGATCGAGGAGGCGGCGCGGGCGGCGCACGCGGATCGGTTCATCCGGACGTTGCCGGACGGGTACGACACGGTGATCGACGACGAGGGGACGGGGGTCAGCGCGGGTGAGAAGCAGTTGATCACCATCGCGCGGGCGTTCCTGTCGGATCCGGTGATTCTGGTGCTGGACGAGGCGACGAGTTCGGTGGACACGCGGACGGAGGTGCTGATCCAGAAGGCGATGGCGAAGCTCGCGCATGGGCGGACGTCGTTCGTGATCGCGCATCGGCTGTCGACGATTCGGGATGCGGACACGATTCTGGTGATGGAGAACGGGGCGATCGTGGAGCAGGGGGCGCACGGGGAGTTGTTGGGGGCGGACGGGGCTTATGCGCGGCTGTACAAGGCGCAGTTCGCGGAGGCGGTGGCTGAGGTGGATTAGGGGTTTTCTCGCCCCCGCCGCCCCTACCCGTCCCATCCCTGGGGGCTGCGCCCCCAGACCCCCCTTTGTCCTCAAACGCCGGACGGGCTGGATATCCAGCCCGTCCGGCGTTTGAGGACAAGGCCCCTTCAGGGCCGTAGCGGGGGTTCGGGGGCGGCAGCCCCCGAGGGATGGGAACGGGTAGGGGCGGCGGGGGCGAGGAAAGTGGGGCTCAGTCCAAGTAGCCGCGTAGTTGGTCCGCGAAGGCGTGGTCCCTCAGTTTGTTCAGGGTCTTGGACTCGATCTGGCGGATGCGCTCCCGTGTGACGCCGAAGATGCGGCCGATCTCCTCCAGCGTGCGCGGACGCCCGTCCGCCAGGCCGTACCGGAGCTGAACGACCTTTCGCTCCCGCTCCCCCAGCGTCGACAGCACCGCCTCCAGGTGCTCCCGCAGCAGCAGGAACGCCGCCGACTCCACCGGCGACGCCGCGTCGCCGTCCTCGATGAGGTCGCCCAGCGCGACGTCGTCCTCCTCGCCCACCGGTGCGTGCAGCGACACCGGTTCCTGGGCGAGCCGCAGCACCTCGCTGACGCGCTCGGGGAGAAGGTCCAGGTGGGCGGCCACCTCCTCCGGCGTCGGCTCGTAGCCTCGCTCCTGGAGCATCCGGCGCTGCACCCGGACGACCCGGTTGATCAGTTCGACCACGTGTACGGGGACACGGATCGTACGGGCCTGGTCGGCGAGGGCGCGGGACATGGCCTGGCGGATCCACCAGGTCGCGTACGTCGAGAACTTGTAGCCGCGTGCGTAGTCGAACTTCTCGACCGCGCGGATCAGGCCCAGGTTTCCCTCCTGGACGAGGTCGAGCATCGTCAGCCCACGGCCCACGTACCGTTTCGCCACCGACACCACCAGGCGCAGGTTGGCCTCGATCAGCCGGCGCTTGGCCATCCGGCCCATGACGACCAGCTTGTCCAGGTCGAGGGCCAACTGACTGTCCAGGTCGGAGGCGAGACGCAGTTTCTCCTCGGCGAACAGACCGGCCTCGACCCGGCGGGCGAGTTCGACCTCCTCGGCGGCGGTGAGCAGCGGGATACGGCCGATCTCCCGCAGGTACTGGCGGAACAGGTCGGAGGAGGGACCGCTGGTGTCGGCGCGGGCGGGGGCACGAACCGGCTCGATCACCTCGACCGGTTCGATCACCTCGATCTGCTCGGCCGGCTCGATCTGGTCGATCGGTTCCGCGGTCTCGACCGCGTCCACCGCGTCGGCCGAAGGACCGTCCGGTTCGGGCGGGCTCTCGGGGTGGTGCGCGACACGGCTCTGCGGAGGTACGGCCGCGATGACGTCGGTGACGTCCGCGATCTCGGTCTCGGCGTCGGGCTCCGTGACCGCGGTACTGCTGTCGGTCTGGGTGAGGGTCTGGGTCTGCACGGGGGCGACCTCCAGGATGATCGCTGCTGAGGCGTACGGCAGCGGTACTCGGGGGGCGGAGTGGGCGGCCTCGCCGCTGTCCGTCCCGTACGCGTTGAGCGGAACCGCGGGGGTGTCGGACCCGTTGTGGACGGGTCGGCCGCGCTCCGAGGACTCAGGCACCGGAACCCAGTGTGGAGTACGACACATCGCCGCCACGAGGGGCGTGCGACCACTTTTTGGGTCCGGTCCGTGACCACGCGGTTACCGTCGCAGCAAATCCGAGTGCTTGTTCGGGGTCCGACCTGGCACGATCGGCGCGTGTCCGGTTCACTCCACTCGACTCACGTCTACGAAACGCATGTCACCGTCCGCTGCGAAAGCGCTGCCGAGGCGGAACGGCTGGGCCGCTGGGCGACCGCGGCGGGGCTCAAGTTGACGCACATCGTCCTTGCCCGTGGCCGGATGACGACCCAGCCGATGCTCACCCTGTCGGGTTCCCCGTCGTACGCCGACGAATCGGCGCGGGCGCGTGAAGTCGCCGCGCGGCTGCGCGCGGGCGGGTTCGATCCGGTGCGCGTCAAGATCGAGTCGTCGCCGTGGGCTCCCGAGGTGCCGAGTGAACCCTGCCCGGATGAGCGGTACTTCGAGCATCACGTGAAGCTGCGGCTGCCCTTGGACGCGGATCTCGACGCTCTGGCGGCGCGGGTCGTCCCGTACGGCGCGCATCTTTCGTGGAACGCCCGCCGGGTGGCGCGGGGCGGGCGGTGGACCGAGCGGTTCGTGACTCAGCGGTGCCGGGGAGTGGACGCCGCCGGCGCGGGGCGGGTGCTGGAACAGCTGCTGACGGAGCTGCGTGGGCTGGAAGTGGTGGGCGTGGAGCGGGAGTTCGTGCTGTACGACAGTGACCTGTCCGTCGACGACGGATGGATCGACGGATGGGTCGACGGATGGGTCGAGGGCAGCGGAGGCGTGGTCGTGGCTGCGGCGCGGGTGCGGGAGGTGCGGGGATGAGGAACAAGTGGACCTGGCGAAGGCGGGTCGTGGCAGGCCTCGACGCGCCCAAGGACACCCTGGACGACAGGACCCGGGAGGCTCAGGGGCTGCCCCGGACGCTGCGTACCGTGCCGGGTGAGGACGTCGTGCAGCGGCTGATCTTCGAACCGGCGCTGAAGCAGCACGACAACGCCTTCCGGGCGGCCGACCCGGGCTTCGCCGATCCGGCGCGGGGCGAGGACTGGCGGGTCGCGCGGCGCCGGGCGCTGGAGCTGGTGCTCGACGCGGTCGCGGGGTCCGAGTGGGCCGAGTCGCTGGTGCTGCGCGGGAGCGTACTGATGGCGGCGTGGTTCGGTGAGGCCGCCCGCGAGCCCGGTGACCTGGACTTCGTCGTCGTACCGCCCACCCTGTCGATCGACGACCCACGTGCGGGGCGGATGCTCGCCGGGATCGCGGCGGCCGCCGAGGCCCGGGGCGACGGCGAGGTGGGGTTCTGCGCGCGCGACGCGGTGGTCGAGGACATCTGGACCTACGACCGGGTGCCGGGCCGCCGTATGGTGCTGCCCTGGTCCGCGCCGGGGCTGCCCGGCGGCCATGTGCAGCTGGACTTCGTCTTCAACGAGCGGCTCGCCGAGCCGCCGGTGCCGGTGGAGCTGCCGGGCGGCGCACCGGTGTGGGCGGCGACGCCCGCGCTGTCGCTGGCCTGGAAGCTGATGTGGCTGATCAACGACATGTACGCGCAGGGCAAGGACCTGTACGACGCCGTGCTCCTGGCCGAGCGGTATCCACTCCCCCACGAACTGCTGGACGAGGTGTTCCGGATCTCGGGCGAGTGGCCCTGTCCGGGCTGCGAGCGGATCCGGCTGGCGGACGTGGTGGAGGCGGTGGGGTACGTCGAGTGGCATCACTTCGTCATGGAGTACCCGCAACTCGCGGACAGGGAGCGGGAGTTCACGGACCGGTTGATACGGGCGGTGACGCCGACGTTCGACGGGCGGGAGTGACGGCAGGCGCGGTGGCGGTCAGAGTGCCGCCGCTCCCTGGTTCTGGAGTGCCAGGTCGTACTGCTGGAGCACCCACAACTCGTTCTGCACGGCGGCCAGTTGGGCCGGGTCCCCCTGGGTGGTCAGGCGGGCGTGGGTGCCCTGGACCTCGTGGATACGGCGTCCCACCGCTCTGCGGCGGACGGTGACCAGCACATCGCCGGCGTACACGTCGTCGACCGTCCGGCGCATGATCGCCTCCACCGCCAGCTCCGTCACCATGGAGCGGACCGTGTTGTCCGGGGCCACCTCGCGGACCCGGACCAGATACTCCTGGGGGTCCTGGACGCCGTACTCCGCGCCGCCCGCTTCCATGATCGCCTGGCGTACGGCCGCGTAGGGGGCGGCCGTGAACTCGTCGATGCCGTAGGCGTCGAAGGCCGGGGAGACCAGGTCCGGGCGCTGGAGGGCCAGTTTGAGGAGTTCGCGTTCCGTGGCGTAGACCGGGTTGCGGAGGTTCAGGGCCGGGCCCGGGGGGCCGCCCGGGCGCGTTGTCTGCTCGTACGGCTGCTGCTGGTGCTGCCCGCCTGCGGGGGCCGGGCCCTTGCCGCCGCGGTCCTTGGCCCAACGGGCCAGCTGCGCCACCCTCTTGACCACGAACTGGGTGTCCAGGATGCCGAGCATGCCCGCGAGCTGGACCGCGACCTCGTGCTGGGCGCCGCTGTTCTTGATGCGGGCCACGATCGGGGCCGCCTCGTCCAGCGCCGACGCGCGGCCCGCCGGGGTTTCCAGGTCGTAGCGGGCGGCGATCTGGCGCAGGGCGAACTCGAAGAGCGGGGTGCGGGGTTCGGCGAGGTCGGCGACGGCCTGGTCGCCCTTCGCGAGGCGCAGGTCGCAGGGGTCCATGCCGTCGGGTGCGATCGCGATGTAGGTCTCGGCGGCGAACTTCTGGTCGTCCTCGAAGGCGCGCAGGGCCGCCTTCTGGCCGGCCGCGTCGCCGTCGAAGGTGAAGATCACCCGGGCCGAGCCGTTGTCCATCAACAGCCTGCGGAGGATCTTGATGTGCTCCGTGCCGAAGGCCGTGCCGCAGGTCGCGATCGCCGTCGTGACGCCGGCCAGGTGGCAGGCCATGACGTCCGTGTAGCCCTCGACGACGACCGCGCGGCTGGCCTTCGCGATGTCCTTCTTGGCGAGGTCGATGCCGTACAGGACCTGGGACTTGCGGTAGATCGCCGTGTCGGGGGTGTTCAGGTACTTGGGGCCCGTGTCCGCCTCGTACAGCTTCCGTGCGCCGAAGCCGACGACCTCGCCGCCGATGTCGCGGATCGGCCACATCAGACGGCCCCGGAAGCGGTCGATGGGGCCCCGGCGGCCTTCCTGGGAGAGGCCGGAGAGGACGAGTTCCTTGTCGGAGAAGCCCTTGCCGCGGAGGTAGCGGGTGAGGTGGTCCCAGCCCTGGGGGCTGTAGCCGACGGAGAAGTGTTCGGCGGCCGACTGGTCGAAGCCGCGTTCCGCGAGGAACTTGCGGCCCGCGTCCGCCTCGGAGGTCGTGGCCAGCTGTTCCATGTACCACTGGGCCGCGATCTTGTGGGCCTCCACCAGCCGGATGCGTTCGCCGCGCTGGTTGGCCGGGTTGTAGCCGCCCTCCTCGTAGCGCAGGGTGATGCCGGCCTGGGCGGCCAGTCGCTCGACCGACTCGGAGAAGGAGAGGTGGTCGACCTTCATCACGAACGTGATGGTGTCGCCGCCTTCCTGGCAGCCGAAGCAGTGGAAGAGTCCCTTGCTCGGGCTGACCTGGAAGGACGGTGACTTCTCGTCGTGGAAGGGGCACAGGCCCTTGAGGTTGCCGCCGCCCGCGTTGCGCAGCTGGAGGTACTCGGACACCACGGCGTCGATCGGGACCGCGTCCCGAACCGCCTTCACGTCCTCGTCGTTGATCCTTCCGGCCACGCAGTGATTCTACGGGGGTCCACCGACAGTCCCGTGCCCCGGCGTCGCTACGGGACGAGGCTGTCCAGCGGTACGTGCGGGTCCGCGAGGGCCTCCGTGTCCACCTGGGACCGGGAGCGGATGAGCTGCTGGACGGTCTCTGTGACGTCCCACACGTTCACGTTCATCCCGGCCAGCACCCTGCCCTCCTTCACCCAGAAGGCGATGAACTCACGCTTGCCCGCGTCTCCCCGGATCACCACCTGGTCGTACGAGCCCGGGGGCGCCCAGCCCGAGTACTCCATGCCCATGTCGTACTGGTCGGAGAAGAAATACGGCACGCGGTCGTACGTCGACTCGCGGCCCAGCATCGCGCGGGCCGCCGCCGGGCCGCCGTTGAGGGCGTTGGCCCAGTGTTCGACGCGCAGCCTGGTGTCGAAGAGGGCGTGGTGGAAGGCGGCCACGTCACCGGCCGCGTAGATGTCGGGGTCGGAGGTGCGCAGGCGTTCGTCGACCGCGATGCCGCCGCCGTGGGCGCGCTCGGCGAGGGTCAGGCCCGCCGCCTCCGCCAGTGCCGTGCGCGGGGCGGCGCCGATGGCCGCCAGGACGTCGTGGGCCGGGTGCTCCTCGCCGTCGTCCGTACGGGCCGCGAGGACCATGCCGTCCTGGCCGACGATCTCCGTGAGCCGGGCGCCGAAGTGGAAGCGGACGCCGTGCTCGCGGTGCAGCTCGGCGAAGAGGTTGCCCAGCTCGGGGCCGAGCACCGAGTGCAGCGGCGTCGATTCCGGTTCCACGACGGTCACCTCGGCGCCGTACTCGCGCGCCGCCGCCGCGACCTCCAGGCCGATCCAGCCGGCGCCGGCGATCACGATGTGGCCGTTGTCGCGGCCCAGGGCCGCCAGGACGCCCTTGAGGCGCTCGGCGTGCGCGAGGCGGCGCAGGTGGTGGACGCCTGCCAGACCGGTGCCCGGGATGTCGAGGCGGCGCGGCTCGGCGCCGGTGGCGATGAGCAGTTTGTCGTAGTGGACAAGGGTGCCGTCGTCGCCGAAGCGGACCGTCTTCGCCGTACGGTCGATGGCGTCGACGGTCTGGCCGAGGTGGAGTTCGATGTCGTTGCGCGCGTACCAGGCGGGTTCGTGGACGAAGACGCTGTCGCGCTCCTCCTTGCCGAGGAGGTAGCCCTTGGAGAGCGGGGGCCGCTCGTACGGGTGGTCACGTTCGTCGCAGATCAGTATCACGCGGCCGGTGAAGCCCTCCGTCCGGAGCGTCTCGGCCGCTTTGGCGCCGGCCAGTCCGCCTCCGATGATGACGAATGTCTGATCCGCGTCGACCACTTGATGCCTCCTCGTAAAGATGCCGCCACATGGGAGCCTCCCGCACGGAGCGTGATGGGGGAAGAGGGAGTGGGCCGATCAGACCCACGGAGGGTCACATTCGGGCATGTCACGCGTGCCGGGCGGGAGGTCCCGCGCACACGGGACAACTGAGCCAAACCAGCGAAACCGAACACGAGTTGCAGAAAACCCCTTCTCGTGACCCGCGTAGCTCGCTAGCGTCCCTCCCACCTCGTTCGCACATCCACTGGGGAAGGACCTCTGTGAACGTATTACGCAAGGCATCGTCCCACTCGCGCAGAGCCGTGGCGGTCATCGCCGCCACCGCACTCGCGACACCGCTGCTGATCGCCTCCGCCGGAACGGCCGGCGCCCACGGCGGCCACGGCGATCCGGCCGCCGACGCCAGGAAGCTCGCGAAGACCCTGGTCAAGGAGTCGTCCGCGAAGGACGCGTACAAACACCTCAAGGCCCTCCAGGCCATCTCCGACGCCAACGGCGGCAACCGCGCGGCCGGTACACCGGGCCACGACAAGTCCGCCCAGTACGTCTACCGGGTGCTGAAGAAGGCCGGCTACAAGGTCTCGTACGACAGCTTCGACTTCGACTACATCGAGACTCTCGCCGAGAAGGCCGCCGTGATCTCGCCGGCGCCGCGCGATCTCGGCATCACGGCGATGACGTACACGAAGTCGACGCCGGTGGGCGGCATCACGGCCGCGCTCGCCGCCGCCACGGTGGACGCCACTCCCGGCTGTGAGGCCGGGGACTACGCGGCCGGTGCCTTCACCGGCAAGATCGCGCTGATCAAACGCGGTGGCTGCACCTTCGCACAGAAGCAGATCGTCGCCTCCGAGGCGGGGGCCGTCGGCGCGATCATCTACAACAACACGGCGGGCGTCCTCTCCGGCACCCTCGGCGACGCGGCGAGCGGCCGGATCCCGACCGCCGGCCTCAGCCAGGCCGAGGGCGAGGCACTCGCCACCGATGTCGCGGCGGGCGAGGTCACGGTCGGCTTCGAGGTCCGCCAGCTGATCGAGACCCGTACGACGAACAACGTCGTCGCGGAGACCCGCGGCGGCGACGCGGACAACACGGTGTTCCTGGGCGCCCACCTCGACTCGGTCACCGAGGGCCCCGGCATCAACGACAACGGCTCCGGCTCGGCCGGCATCCTGGAGGTCGCCGAGGAACTCGCCGAGAACACGCGGTACGGCAAGCAGCCGCCCAACAAGGTGAAGTTCGCCTTCTGGTCGGCCGAGGAACTGGGCCTGGTCGGCTCCGAGTCGTACGTCTCGCGGCTCACCGAGGAGCAGCGGGCGCAGATCAAGCTCTATCTGAACTTCGACATGATCGCCTCGCCGAACTACGCCCAGTTCGTGTACGACGGCGACGACTCGGACGCCGAGGGCGCGGGTCCAGGACCGGAGGGGTCGGCCCAGCTGGAGCGCGACATCAACGCGTTCCTCGACTCCAGGCGCACACCGCACCAGGGCACCGACTTCTCCGGCCGCTCCGACTACGGGCCGTTCATCGCGGTCGGTATCCCCTCGGGCGGCACCTTCACCGGCGCCGAGGGCATCAAGACCGAGGCCCAGGCCGCACTGTTCGGCGGGACGGCCGGCGTGGCGTACGACGCGTGCTACCACGCGGCGTGCGACGACCTGGACAACATCAGCATGAAGGCGTTCGGCATCAACATCGGGGTCATCGCCAACGCGGTGGGCACCTACGCCCATGACCTCAGCTCGCTGAGCACGCCGGTCGTGTCCACGCCCACCACGGGCGGCGACGGCAGCGGCGGTGGGCTGCACCCCGGCCACGACGAGGTCGTGGCGGAGTAGTGGAGTGATTCGGTAGTCGGGTAGTCGGTACGGCATGCGGGAGAGGAGCGCTCTCCCGCATGCCGTGTCAGGCGGTCAGGCGTTCGTTGAGCGAGCGGGCGGCGGCGTCCGTGAGCGAGGCGATCTGGTCGACGAGCACGCGTTTGCGGGCGCGGTCGTCGGGGGCCTCGTCGAAGAGCGCGCGGAACTGGGGTTCCAGGCCGTCCGGGGCGCGGGCGGTGAGTGCCTCGGCCAGCTCCGCGACGACGATCCGCTGGTCCGCGCGGAGCACCTCCTGCTCGGCACGCTGCATGACGTACCGGTCGGCGACCGCCTTGAGGACCGCGCACTCCAGCCTGGTCTCGCGCGGTACGACGAGTTCGGCGGTGTACCGGGTGAGCGGGCCGCTGCCGTACGCCGCGCGCGTGGCGCCCTCGGCGGCGAGGCAGAAGCGGCCGATGAGCTGGCTGGTGGCGTCCTTCAGACGGGCCTGGGCGACGGCCGAGCCGTCGTAGCCGTGCGGCCACCACGGTTCGTTCTGGAGCCGGTCGAGGGCTTCCGCCAGTTCCGCCGGGTCGGTTTCCTTGGGCACGTAACGGCCGAGGGCGACCTCGAAGACCGCACGGCGTTCGGGCTCCGCGTGCAGGGCGGCCGGGTCGAGGTGGCCGGCGTGCAGGCCGTCCTCGACGTCGTGCACCGAGTACGCCACGTCGTCGGCCCAGTCCATGACCTGGGCCTCGAAGGTGGTGCGGGTGCCGGGGGCGTCCTTGCGGAGCCAGTCGAAGACGGGGCGGTCGTCCTCGTAGACGCCGAACTTGGGGGACCCGGGGTCGGTGGGGTGGGCGCCGCGTGGCCAGGGGTACTTGGTGGCGGCGTCCAGGACGGCCCGGGTGAGGTTGAGGCCGACCGAGCCTTCCGGGGTGAACCGCTTGGGCTCGATGCGGGTGAGGAGTCTCAGGGACTGGGCGTTGCCCTCGAAGCCGCCGCAGTCCTCCGCGAACTCGTTCAGCGCCTGTTCCCCGTTGTGGCCGAACGGGGGGTGACCCAGGTCGTGGGCGAGGCAGGCGGCTTCGACGAGGTCTGGGTCGCAGCCCAGGGCCGCGCCCAGCTCGCGGCCTACCTGGGCGCATTCCAGGGAGTGGGTGAGGCGGGTGCGGGGGCTGGCGTCCCAGCTGTGGCTGCGGGTGCCCGGGGTGACGACCTGGGTCTTGCCTGCGAGGCGGCGCAGGGCGGCTGAGTGGAGGATTCGGGCGCGGTCGCGTTGGAAGGCGGTTCGGCCGGGGCGCTTGTCCGGTTCCGGGGCCCAGCGTTCGGTTGACGACAGGTCGTACGACATGTCTCGACAGTACGGGCAGGCACTGACAAACGGGGTGCGCGTTCCTGTCTGGGGGGTGCGCCGTTTCGTCTGCCGGGTGCGCCGTTTCGTCTGCCTGGTGCTGTTATACGGCGAGTGCGGGTCGGTGGGGGCTGGTCGCGCCGTTCCCCGCGCCCCTTGGGGAGTCGCCCTTTAGCGGGGTTGACAATGCCTGGTCGTAGCGGTGGAGGAGGAGGTTTGCCATCGCGGGGTGTGTGCCCAAGGGGGCCGCGGCGATCCATGGGGCCGTTTCCGCGCACTCTGTCGCGAAGCGGCCGGGGGCCGTGAAATAGGAGGCGATGGCCACCCTTGTACGGCCGCTCGCCTCCAGGGCCTTGATGGCGTCCGGGACCGTCGGGGCCGCTGTCGTCGCGTAGGCGGGGACCACCGGGACGCCCAGGCGGTCGGCGAGGAGCTGGGCCGTGCGGCCCGTGTCGACCTTGGACTCGGGATCCCGGGAACCCGCCGCCGCCAGGACGACCGCGCTCTGGCGCCGCGTCTCGTGGTCCGTCCGCGTGGGCCAGCCCGCCTCGACCAGGCGGGCGTACAGGGCGTCCACCAGAAGGGGGTGCGGGCCCAGGGCGGGGGCCACGCGCGCGTGCACCCTCGATTCGGCGGCCATCTCGGGGATGTCGCGCTTGACGTGGTAGCCGCGGCTGAGGAGGAGCGGGACGAGGATCGCCTCGCGGTCGCCGAGGGCGGCGAGCGTGTCGGGGAGCAGGGGCTCGTTCAGCTCGATGTGACCGAGGTGGACCGGCAGGCCGGGGCGCAGGGCGCGGACCTGGTCGAGGAGCGTGCGTACGGTGCTCAGGGCGCGCGGGTCACGGCTGCCGTGGGCCACGACGACGAGCGCGGGCGGCTCGGGGCGCCGCCTGCCGTCGAGGGACACGAGGCTGAGCTGGCCGGCGAGCTGACTGCTGATCCGGTTCATGAGGTGCGCCGTACTGTCGAGGTGGGTCCCCGGGAGCGGGTGGGCGTCGGGGCTGGGGCTTCGGGCGGTTGTGGGGCTGGGGGCGGCGGTGGACTCGTCGGGTGGTGGGTTCGACGGCGTCATGGACCGATGGTCGCGGGGGGAGGTTGCCACCCCGTTGCGCGAAGATATCGGTGGTTTTCCACAGGTTCACGGTGGGGCTGGGGGTCACTGTGAGGTGGCTTGACCTGCGTATTCGGTCGGGCGAGTGAGGCCGGTCACGTGCGTTGCGGTGAACCGGGGGGCCTCGTGTCACGTCCCTGACTGTCGTAGGCCGACCTGGAGGGACCGCCCGTGAGACTCCGCAGACCCCGTCTGCCGCGCACCCGTACCGGGCAGCGGAGGCTTGTGCAGGCCGTGATGCTCGGGTGCGTGGTGGCGTTGCTGCCGGCCACGTGGATGTTCGTCGCCACGGGTGACCGGCTGCGTGATGTCTCGGACGCGCCGCGTACCGATGTCGCCGTCGTCTTCGGGGCCGGGTTGTGGGACGGGGAGCCGTCTCCGTATCTCGCGCACCGGTTGGACGCGGCGGCGGAGCTGTATCGGGCGGGGCGGGTGAAGGTGGTGCTCGTCACCGGGGACAACAGTCGGGAGGACTATGACGAGCCGGATGCGATGCGGGGGTATCTGACGCGGCACGGGGTGCCTGACGGGCGGATCGTGAGTGACTATGCCGGGTTCGACACGTGGGACTCGTGTGTCCGCGCGAAGAAGATCTTCGGGGTGGACCGGGCCGTGTTGATCAGTCAGGGGTTTCACATTCGTCGGGCGGTGGCGTTGTGCGAGGCGGCGGGGGTGGAGTCGTACGGGGTCGGGGTCGAGGCTCGGCATGATGTGACGTGGTACTACGGCGGGGTGCGGGAGATTTTCGCGGCGGGCAAGGCTGCGGTGGATGCGGTGTTCGAGCCTGATCCGCGGTTTCTGGGGCCGGTGGAGGTGGGGGTGGAGCGGGCGTTGGGGGGTGGTGGGTGAACGTGGGGGTTGTTTCGCCCCCGCCGCCCCTACCCGTCCCATCCTCGGGGGCACTGCCCCCGAACCCCCTTGTCCTCAAACGCCGGACGGGCTGGATGGTGCCGGCCGGGGCTGGATCTTTCAGCGCGAGCCCAGCCATTTCAGCCCGTCCGGCGTTTGAGGACGAGGCCGTTCAGGCCGACAGCGGGGGTCTGGGGGCGGCAGCCCCCAGGGATGGGACGGGTAGGGGCGGCGGGGGCGAAGAAACCTCACCGGCCGTGCCCTCGCCCCGGGAGGTCCCCGTGCCTGGCGTGTAACGGGGGGCGTTCCGGGGTGTAACACGGGCGTCGCACGCTGGCGGTATGGAGACCTCCGTGACGCCCACGCACTGCCCGTACTGCGCCCTGCAGTGCGGTATGAACCTCACGCCGGCAGCAGGCGGGGGCGTCACGGTCTCCGAGCGCGTCGACTTCCCCGTCAATCGTGGCGCACTGTGCGGGAAGGGACGCACCGCCCCAGCCCTGCTGTCACCGTCGCTGCGGCTGACCGAGCCGCTCGTCCGGCGGGACGGCGTCCTCGTACCCACGACCTGGGAAGACGCGCTGGACCGCGTCGCCGAGGGACTGACCCGCACGCGTACGGAGCATGGCCCGGACGCGTGCGGTGTCTTCGGCGGGGGTGGGCTGACGAATGAAAAGGCCTACGCCCTTGGGAAGTTCGCCCGGGTCGTTCTCGGGACCTCCCAGATCGACTACAACGGGCGTTTCTGTATGTCGTCCGCTGCCGCGGCCGGGAACAAGGCATTTGGGCTCGACCGGGGGCTGCCCTTCCCCATGGAGGACATCCCCAAGACCGGGTGCGTCATCCTCGTCGGGTCGAATCTCGCCGAGACCATGCCGCCCGCCCTCCGCTACTTCACCGAACTCAAGGAGAACGGGGGGACGTTGATCGTCATCGATCCGCGTCGGACCCGTACCGCCGAGCAGGCCGATCTGCATCTCGCACCGCGCCCCGGCACCGATCTCGCCCTCGCCCTGGGGCTGTTGCATCTCGTCGTCTCGCAAGGGCGCACCGACGAGGCGTTCATCGAGGAACGGACCAGCGGGTGGGAGGAGACCCGGGCCGCCGCGATGGCCCACTGGCCCGAGTACGTGGAGCGGATCACCGGGGTGCCCGTGCCCCAACTCCGGGACGCTGTACGGATGTTCTGCGAGCCGGCCACCGCGATGGTGCTCACGGCGCGTGGGCCCGAGCAGCAGTCCAAGGGGACGGACACCGTCGGGGCGTGGATCAACCTGTGCCTGGCCACCGGGCGTTCGGGGCGACCGTACTCCGGATACGGGTGTCTGACCGGGCAGGGCAACGGGCAGGGCGGGCGTGAACACGGGCAGAAGGCCGACCAGCTGCCCGGCTACCGCAAGCTGACCGACCCCGACGCGCGGCGCCATGTGGCCGGCGTGTGGGGCGTCGACCCGGACTCGTTGCCGGGGCCCGGGTTGAGCGCGTACGAACTCCTCGACTCGCTCGGTAGCAGCATCCGCTCGCTGTTGCTGATGGGGTCCAACCCGGTGGTGTCCGCGCCCCGGGCCGGGCACATCCAACAGCGCCTGGAATCACTGGACTTCCTCGCCGTCGCGGATGTCGTGCTGTCGGATACCGCTGCCCTCGCCGATGTCGTTCTGCCCGTCACGCAGTGGGCCGAGGAGACCGGTACGACCACCAATCTGGAGGGGCGGGTGCTGCTGCGCCGGCAGGCCGTCACTCCCCCGGAGGGTGTGCGGAGCGATCTGTACGTCCTGCATCAGCTTGCCGCCCGGGCGGGGGTGGAGAAGGGGTTCCCGGTCGAACCCGAGGAGGTCTTCGAGGAGTTGCGCCGGGCCAGCGCGGGCGGGATCGCCGACTACTCGGGGATCACGTACCGGCGGCTCGCCGAGGAGAACGGTGTCTTCTGGCCGTGCCCCGCACCCGCCCCGGACGCGGGGGACGCCGACGACCGGCCTTCGGCCTCGGTGCATCCCGGCTCGCCCCGGCTCTTCCTCGACCGGTTCGCGACCGAGGACGGGCGGGCCCGGTTCGTGCCCGTCACGTACCGGCCGATCGCCGAGGAGCCGGACGCCGAGTATCCGGTGCTGCTGACCACCGGGCGGGTCGTGGCGCAGTACCAGTCCGGGGCCCAGACGCGGCGTGTCGACGAGTTGAACGCCGCCGCGCCCGGGCCGTTCGTGGAGCTGCACCCCCGGCTGGCCGCGCGGCTCGGAGCCGCGGAGGGGGACGCCATCACCGTCGTGTCGCGGCGCGGGCGGGCGGTGGCGCCGGCGCGGATCACGACCGCGATCCGCCCCGACACCGTCTTCATGCCCTTCCACTGGCCGGGCGAGGGCCGGGCCAACACGCTGACCAATCCGGCCCTCGACCCGGTCTCCCGGATGCCGGAGTTCAAGGCGTGCGCGGTACGGCTGGAGGTTGCCGTACGAGGCTGACGTCACCCGGGTTACTGCTGCTACCAGGTGACCGGCAGCGTGCGTACGCCGTGGACCGCGCGCCCCTCGTGGGCGTTCATCTCGGCCGGGGCCGTCAGGCGCAGGTCCGGGAGGCGGCGGAAGAGGGTGGGCAGGGCGATCTGGAGTTCGGCGCGGGCGAGGGACTGGCCGAGGCAGTTGTGCAGGCCGTGGCTGAATGTCAGGTGGTGCTGGGTGTCCCGGGTGATGTCGAAGGTGTCCGGGTCGGCGAAGGCGTCGGGGTCCCGGTTGGCGGCCTGGAGCGCGATGACGACGCCCTCCCCGGCGCGTACCGTGACGCCGCCGATCTCGACGTCCTCCGTGGCGATACGCCGGATCCCGATGTGAACGACCGTGAGATAGCGCAGGAGTTCCTCGACCGCACCCGGCACCAGCTCCGGATCGGCACGCAGCGCAGCCAGTTGGGCAGGGTGGGACAGCAGGGTCACCACCCCGAGGGACAGCATGCTCGCCGTCGTCTCATGACCCGCGATGAGCAGCATCACGGCAAGTCCGGCCGCCTCGGCGGCAGTTGCCTCGCCAGTGGCCACACGCTCGGTCGCGAGCCGACTGATCAGGTCGTCGCCGGGGTCGGCGGTCTTGGCGGCGAGCAGTTCCATGAGGTACCCGAAGAGCGCGCCCCAGCCCGCCCGCATCGCCTCGGGCCCGTCGGTCACGGTGGCGAACGCGGCGGCGTGCCGATGGATGAACTCCCGGTCCGCGTACGGCACTCCGAGCAGTTCGCAGATGACGAGCAGCGGCAGAGGGAGAGTGAACTGCTCCACCAGATCGACGTCGGGCCCCTTGGCCACCAGGTCGTCGATGAGCCGGTCGGTCAACTGCTGGATGGACGGGCGCAGTTCCTCGGCACGACGGAAGGTGAAGTCGGGGATCAGCATGCGACGCAGCCGCGTGTGATCGGGCGGGTCCATGGCGAAGAGCTGACCGGGGGTGGGAGGCGGCGGGGTCGGCTGAAGCCCGGGGAACCCTTCCCGCCGGTTCGACGAACTGAAGCGGGCATCGGCCAGAACGGCACGAGCATCCTCGTGCCGGGTCACCAGCCAGGGCGTGTTGCCGCCCCAGAGAGCGATACGGCTGATCAGGCTCTGCTCGCGCAACACGGCGTATTCGGCGGGCGGGTCGAGCAGGGAGGTGCGCCGCATGGGCAGGGTGGGAAGCGTCGTCTCAGACATGGTCGGTGTCTCCGGCGGGGTGGGGGGTTGCGGCGGGATTGGGGGTTGCGGCGTGGTCGGGGGCTGCGGCTTGATCCGTCGCTGCGGCTTTGCCGGGCGCTGCGGCTTTGCCGGTGGGCGTGGCATCGGCGGTGGACGCGGTCTGGCCGGTGGCTGTGCCGGGAGCGGGGGCTGCGGCATCGGCGGGCCCCGGGGCCTGGGCGGTGCGCGCGGCCTCGCCGGTGGGCGTGCCGGAAGCAGTGGCTGGGGGATGCGCAGCAGTCGCAGCGGCCTCGGCGGTGGCTGGCGTCGGCGACAGGCCCGCCAGCTTCAGTAGCAGGGCCTTGACGTCCGTCGCCGCGATCGTTTCGGTGGTGTGGTCCGGTGTGGAGCACACCAGTACGGGGCCGTGGTCGGGGTCGGTCGGGAGGCGGCCGTGGCTGCCTCGGACGCCTGCCGGGTCCAGGGGGACCGTTTGCAGGCGATAGCGGAAGCCCAGTTTTTTGCGGGCCAGTTGGCCTGCCGCGCGGAGTTTCACGTTGGGGACCGTGTTGTCCCACAGGAGTTCGGCGGGGTCGTAGCCGGGCTTGCGGTGGATCTCGACCTGGCGGGCGAAGTCGGGAGCGCGGTCGTCGTCCAGCCAGTAGTAGTACGTGAACCAGGCGTCGGCGTCCGCCACCGCGACCAGCTCTCCGGAGCGTTCGTGGTCCAGGCCGTGGGTCACCTTTCCGACCGGGCCCAACACCTGGTCCACGCCTTCGAGTTCACCCAGGAGTTTGGCGACTTCGCGTACGTCGTCCGGGTTCCGTACGTACACGTGCGCCACCTGGTGGTCGGCGACGGCGAAGGCGCGGGAGGTCCAGGGGTCGAGGTACTCCATGCCGTCCTGGGTGTACACCTCCAGCAACCCGGCACTGCGCAGGGCCCTGTTGATGTCCACGGGGCGGGAGACCGGGGTGATGCCGTACTCGCTGAGCGCCACCACCGTGGCACCGGCGGCGAGGAAGTGGTCGATCAACGGGCGCAGGGCGTCGTCGAGTTGGCGGGCCGCGCGGATCGACGCCTCGGACTGGGGGCCGGATCGCTGGGGTTCGTAGTCCATCTGCGGGATGTAGACCAGGGTCAGGTCGGGGTCGTGCTCGTCGAAGACCTGGCGGGCGGCGCCCAGGATCCACTGGGTGGAGGGCATGCCGGCGTTGGGGCCCCAGTAGGTGAACAGGGGGAACGGGCCCAGGCGTTCGGTGAGTTCGTCGTGCAGGGAGGGCGGCCAGGTGTAGCAGTCGGGTTCCTTGCGGCCGTCGGAGTAGTAGACCGGGCGCGGGGTCACCGTCCAGTCGACGTCGGCGCCCATGGCGTACCACCAGCAGATGTTGGCGACCTTGTAGCCGGGCACCTGCTTTCGGGCCGCGTCCCAGATCTTCTCGCCGCCGACGAGGGCGTTGTGCTGCCGCCAGAGCAGGACGTCACCGACGTCGCGGAAGTACCAGCCGTTGGCCACCGCGCCGTGGGTGGACGGGAGTTCACCGGTGAGGAAGGTGGACTGGGCGGTGCAGGTGACCGCGGGGAGTGTCGTGCCGAGGGGGGCCTTGAAGCCTCGGTCGGCGATGGACGCCACGGCGGGCATGTGGCGGAGGAGGGCGGGCGTGAGGCCGACGATGTCCAGGACGACGAGTCGGTTCGTGTTCGGGGTCTCGGGCACGGGTGTCACAGGTTTCGTGGATGTCATGAGTGGTCCTCTTTGAGGCCCAGGCCGGTCAACCGGTCGCGGGCCCAGGCGAGTTCGGCGGCGATGCCGGCGGCGAGGTCGGTGTGCGGGTCGGGCAGGACGGTCCAGGTGTAGGTCTCGACCTCGATGTGGTCGCAGGTCGCCGTCGGGCCGCCCAGGAGGCCGGCGAGGACGCCGGTGAGCGCGCCGGTGGTCGTCCGGAGAGGTGGCGCGGGCTCGGCGTGCAGCGGGGCGTGGAAGTGGGTGCGCCAGGGGGTGGCGGAGCCGGTCGCCGGAAGGCCGTCGTCGTCCAGGGCGTCCGGCAGGTCGTCGACGCCGACCACCTTGCCCTCGGCGACCGTTCGGGTCTGGTGCAGGAACCGTCGTTCGGCCAGTTCACGCAGGGCGGCGACGGCCTGCGGGTCGGTCGGGTCGGGGGCCTCGACCGCACAGGACGCCTGGAGCTTGACGACCGGCAGTCCGGCGTCGGTAAGCCGCCCGAGAGCCTCCCCGGGCTCCTCGAACTGGACGGCGAGATGGCAGGCGTCCAGGCAGACGCCGAGATAGTCACGGTCGACGTCGGCGAACTCCCGTACCGCCTGGGTGGTGGTCTCCACGACGCACCCCGGCTCCGGTTCGAAGCCGACCCGGATACGGCGGCCGGTCTCCGACTCCAACTCCCTGAGTCCTGTCGCGAGTTGGTCCAGTGCTCGGCGAGCCCCGTCCGCGCGCTCGTCCTCCCACGGGGTGCGCCAGGCCAGCGGGAGGGTGGAGACGCTGCCGCGTCGGGCGTCGTCGGGGAGGAGGGCGGCGAGGACGCGGGCGCAGTCGAGGGTGTAGGCGAGGCGGGCCGGGTCGGCCCAGTCGGGGAGGTAGACGTCCTTCTTGACGACCTCGCGGTGGAACCCCTCGTAGGGGAAGGCGTTGAGGGTGACCGTCTCCAGTCCGCGCGCCGCCAGTTCGGCTCGGAGCGTCCTCAACGCCCCCTCGTCGGCTGCCAGTTCGGTGACAGCCGTGCGGGCCAGCCAGAGGCCGATGCCGAGTCGGCCCACGCCGAGCCGCTCCCGTACGGGTTCCGCGTAGGCGGCGAGCTGGGCGACGACTCCCGCGAGGTCCTCGGCCTGGTGGACGTTGCTGCAGTACGCGAGGTGGACGGGGGTGCCGTCGGGGTGGCGGAAGCGCACGGGCGGTTCACTCTCCCCCGCGCCGGATGGAGTTGCCCTCGAACGACGAGGTGTCGTCGGGCTTCGGCTCGTCCAGGTCGAGGCGTCCGCTCTGGCCGTAGAAGGCGACGGGGTTGCGCCACAGGACGCGGTCGACGTCATCGGCGGAGAAGCCGTCGGCGAGCATCGCTATACCGGTCTTGCGCGTCTTCAGGGGGTCCGAACTGCCCCAGTCCGCCGCCGAGTTGACCATGACACGGTCGAGGCCGTGCTCCCGGAGTATGCGGACCATCCGGTCCTCGCTCATCTTCGTCTTCGGGTAGACGGAGAAGCCGGCCCAGCAGCCGCTGTCGAGGACCATGCCGACCGTCAGCTCGTTCAGGTGGTCCAGGACGACGAGTTCGGGGGCGATGCCCGACTCCCGTACGACGTCCAGGGTCCGGCGCGTCCCGGCCGCCTTGTCGCGGTGCGGGGTGTGGACGAGGGCGGGCAGGCCGTGTTCGACGGCGAGTTGGAGCTGGCGGGCGAGGACCTCGTCCTCCTCCTTGGTCATCGAGTCGTAGCCGATCTCGCCGACGGCGACGACCCGGTCCTTGGCGAGGTAGCGGGGCAGCTCGTCGAGGACGGGGAGGCAGCGCGGGTCGTTCGCCTCCTTCGGGTTGAGGGCGATCGTGCAGAAGTGCTGGATGCCGAACTGGGCGGCCCGGTACGGCTCCCAGCCGAGCAGCGAGTCGAAGTAGTCGTAGAAGGTGTCGGGCGAGGTGCGGGGCTGGCCGAGCCAGAAGGCGGGCTCGACGACGGCCCGGACTCCGGCCGCGTACATGGCCTCGTAGTCGTCGGTGGTGCGGGAGGTCATGTGGATGTGGGGGTCGAAGATGCGCATGGTCACTCGGTTCCGTGGGTGGTGGTCGCGCTGGTCGTTGTTCCGTTGGCGGTGGTTCCGCTGGTGGTGAAGGGGCGTACGAGGGGGGTGACGTCCTCGGGTACGGGACGTCCGGCCGCCGTCCGTTCGCGGGCGAAGTCGCCGAGCATGCGGGCGAGTTCGGCGTCGGCGCGGTCGTCGAGTCCGGCCACGCGGGCGAGCGGGATCTCACAGAAGACGCACTTCAGGACGGCCTGGCGGTATTCGTCCGCCGGGAGGTGGGCGGCGGCGTAGGGGCCGAGGGCGGCCTCGATCAGCGTGTTGTCGTTGCCGCGCAGGGTCTGCCGTACGAGGTCCAGGAACCGGCCGGTGCCGTCCTGGTCGAGTTGGGGCAACGCCCGCAGGACGGCGCGTTGTTCGGCGGGGTCGCCGTAGCGGTGGAGCGCTCCCACCTCATCGGTGAGGGCCTGGTCGCGCAGGGGCAGCGCGGACAGGAGGAGGGCGCGGACGGCTTCGTCGACGGTCCGGCCGTCCGGCAGCGGGGCGCGTCCGCAGCGGCGGCGGACGGCGGGGAAGAGGGTGCGGATGGCGGTGGGAGCGGCGGCGATATCCGCCAGCGCGGTGTCGAGCCAGGCGCGGGCTTCGGGGGTGAGGGGAAGGGAGGAATGGGGGGCTGGGCCGGAAAGGGGCATGACGGCGTTCCAGAATGGGAGTGGGAGAAGAGAAAGAAAGGGGGGTCAAGGGAATGTCAGAGCAAAAGAGTTAGCAAAATACTCGTGAATGAATTGCGAAAGGGCAGGCGCTCAGGAGGCGAGCAGGGTCCGGGATTCGGCCCGGCGCAGGAACTCCAGGGAGTTACGGGCGATGTCGGGGGCGTCCAGAGCACCGCCCTGGATCTCGACGGACACCAGACCGCGGTGCCCGAGGTCGGTCAGCGCCGCCAGTACCGACGGGAAGTCGATCTCGCCCGCGCCGAACTCCAGGTGCCGGTGGACACCGCGGACCATGTCCTCGATCTGCACGTTCAGCAGGTGCGGCGCGGCCAGGTCGACGCAGTCGAGCAGCGACGGCTCCTCCACGCAGTGGGCGTGTCCGATGTCCAGCGTGACGCCCAACAGCTCGTGTCCGCCGGTCAGTTCACGCAGCCTGAGACACTTCGCGACGGTGTCGACGAACATGTGCGGCTCTGGTTCGAAGGCCAGCGCGACCCCGTACGCCTCCGCCGTCTCCAGCGCGGCCCCGACGCCCGCGGCCAGCCGCCGCCATGCCTCCGTCTCCGGGATGTCGTCCGGGGCCGGTCCGCTGCACAACTGGACGGTGGGCGAGCCCAGTTCGGCGGCGACACGGACGGCACGTCGCACCAGGTCGACCCGGCGGTCCGGTTCGCCGGACATCAGGGTCGGCTGGTGCTTGCCCCAGGGGTCGAGGAAGTAGGGCGCCCCGGTCTCGACGGTGACCGTCAGCCCGAGTCGCGCCAACTGCCCCCGCACGCGGGTGACTTGGCGGTCCAGGTCGTCGGCGTACGGGTCGAGGTGGTTGTGGTCGAGGGTGAGGGCGACGCCGTCGTAGCCCAGGTCGGCGAGGATGCCGAGGACGTCGGAGAGACGGTGGTGGGTGAATCCGTTGGTGCCGTAGCCGAATCTCAGGCCCATGACCCGCCCTTCGTCACATTTCCCATGTCGGGTCTCTTGCCGGGCCCCATGCCGGGCCCCATGTCGGATCTCATGTCGGGGACACCCGTCTCGCCAGGCGCTGCGCCACCGGGTGCACGGCACCCAGGAGTGCGGCGGCGACGGGCGCTCCGGCGCGCGCCGTGAGCGCTGCCTGGAGGGGGACCATGGCGAGGATGCCCGCCCCCACGGCACGCCGTACGGAACTCGCGCCCGGATCGCGTACGGCCTGCGCCTGAGCCTTGCCGTACGTCCCCAGGTAGGCGAGAACTCCCGCGGAGGCGACGGCTGTTCGGGCGAGCGTCTCGCGGGGCAGCGGGCGCCGGGGCGGCAGCAGCGCCGGGAGTACGGAGGGCAGCACCGTCGACAGTGCCGTGGCCGAGGACACGGCCAGGGTCGTGGCGGGCAGCCGGGCCGGCGCACCGGAGATCTCATGGCGGCTGAGGGCGGTGATCGTGTACGTGTGCACCCCGGTGAGCAGGGCGGGAAGGGCGCCGCGAGCGAGCGCGCCGCCCGTGCCGCCACCACGGGAGCCGTACGACGGAGGGCTGCCGCCGCCCGCCACCGCACCCGCCAGCACATCGAGCGCACGGGCGCCCGCCATCGCCGCCGGGCCGGCCGGAGTCGACTTCAGTTTCAGGTCGTACGCCCATATCAGCGCCGTCAGCGGGAGCGCGACGGCGAGTCCGCGCCGGCCGCCCGACACCGCCGCGAGGCCGAGGCCGGCGCCGGTCAGACCGGTGGCGACGGCCAGCGCGGTGCGGCGCGGCACCCGGCCGGAGGGCACCGGACGGGCGGGCCGTTCGACCGCGTCGACGGCGGCGTCGGCGTAGTCGTTGAGGGCCATGCCGGCCCAGTAGAGACAGACGGAGGAGGCCATCGCGCCGACCGTCCGGGGGCCGAGGGGACGACCCGCCGCGGTCGCGCCCGCCAGGATGTCACCGGGGACGCTGAGCGCGGCCGGGGCCCGGACCAGGCTCACGAGGTCGGAAAGTGGGGGCAGTTGGAACTTGGCACTTTGCAGGGGTTGTCTGGAACCGGCGGGGGGAATTGCTTTCCGGTCACTCATGGCCCAATCATTACCGAAATTATTTGAAAGCTAATACTCCGATCCGATGATGTTCCTTGTGAGGAACGCGACAGCTGAATCTTGTTGACAAGGGTTGTCAGTTGGGGGAACCACTCGGCGGCGGCCCGCTGGGCGGCATGCCGCTCGGCGGCCGGCTGCCTCCGCCGCCCGTGCCCGCGCCGGTGTTCTCCTTGTCGGGGTCGATGCCGACGGTGAGGGTGCCGGTGAAGCCCTTGGAGATGTCGCCGGTGAGGGTCATCAGACCGTCCTTGGCGCCGCCTCCGCCGTAGACCATGTCGTCGTCCAACTTGGTGAAGGTACCGACGTGTTGGCTGTACGGCGTGACCTTGTAGACCTCGTCGCCGTACTTGTCCTCGAAGAAGAGCTGGCCGGTCCAGTTGACCTTGCCGCCCTCGTAGGTATTGTCGGCCTTCTTGCCGCCGGTGTGCACCTTGACGTGGATGTGCGTGGTGCGCGGGGTGTACCAGCCGGGGTAGATCGTCGTGAACTCGACGATCCCGTCGGCGTTCGTGGTCTGGAAGCCGCGCAGGAAGGTCTTGTCGTTCGCGCCGCTGGTGTCCTCGCTCTCGGAGGGCACGGAGGTGCCGCCCGGGCTGGTGGTGGTGTACCCGGAGTAGTAACCCCAGGCGTCGCAGTGCCAGATCTCGACGGCCGCGCCCACCACCGGACCGCAGTCCTCGGTCTGGTCACGGACCGTCAGCTTCACCGTGAGCGGTACGCCCTTCTTGCCCTCCGTGATGTCCTTCCGGAAGAGCTGGTCCTCGAGGTAGTAAGGCCCCTCCGTGACACTGGAGTTGAGCACGCAGACGTCGCCCGGGACGGCGGCCGCGGACGCGGAGGGCGTCGGGGAGGCGGCGGCCGCGGAGGTGTCCGAGTCGGAGTCCGAGGAGCACGAGGTGAGCGCGAGGCCCAGTCCCGCCCCGGCGGTCACGCCGGTGAGCGCGAGGGCACGGCGTCGGCTGAGGTCGGTCCTGCCGGTGATGTCACTGTCGTTCATGGGCGGAGGGTAGGTGTGGGCGGGCGGGCGGGGCGGGCTGGCGCACAGGGCGGTCGCCCGACCGGACCAGCCCCGTTGCCTTTCGCCCTTCGGCTTCAGCGGCGCGCGTGCCAGTCTCCGCCCTCGATGCGTCTGCCGTGCGCCCGCAGCCGGGTGGCCACGGCGGGGGCGGCGACGTACACCCAGGCGTCCACGGCGGTCCCGTCGGCGCGTGTCACTTCCCGCAGGACGCGCAGGTAGAGGCTGCGCGGATCGCCCTGCACGAACTCCTCCAACTCGTCGAGGGCATGCAGGAGCCCGCCGTACGCCTCCGGCAACGCCTCGACCAACTCTCCCCACACCACTCCCCCCAACTCCTCGACGGCGTACGGGTATCCGGGCCCGTCGTACAGCACGGCGCCCGCGAGCCGCCCCGGTTCCTCGGACCGGACACGGCCGCGCAGGTACCGGTCGTGATTGATCTCGCCGGGGCGGAGGGTGCCGTAGACGAAGAAGGGAAGTCTCACCTGGCGCTCTCTCATTCGTGTAGACGGGGAAACGATTCTCGCCATAAGTCGAGGTGAAGGCGTACGTGGTCTGGACACCACATGTCATGGCCCCTTAAACCTGAGCGATCACCGCCGCCCCCCACCCAAGGAGACCGATGACCTCCCGTCTCGCCGCGGCCGGCGTGGCCACCACCACCGCCGCCCTGCTGGCCGCCGCGCTCTCCCCCACCGCCGGCGCGGCCGACAGACCGACCCGGGACACCGCGATCAGGAACGCGGTCGCCGCACTCGTGGACCAGGCCGCTCACCTGGGCCTGACTTCCGTACAGGGCACGACAGTTCGGGACGTCATCGTCGACAAGGACGGCAGCCAGCACGTCCGTTACGACCGGACGTACCGTCAACTTCCGGTCCTGGGCGGCGACTTCGTGGTCCATCTGACCCCCGACGGCACCTACCGAGGTGCGAGCCGCGCCACGACCCGCCCGATATCCCTGTCCACGATCCGCCCGGCGGTGTCGGCCCCGAGGGCGGCGGACCTGGCGACGGCGGCGCTGCGCGCGGTGAACGTGGGCGAGCTGCTGAAGAAGATAACGACCAAGCAGGAGCTGGTCGTTGACGCCCTGCACGGCGCCCCGAAGCTCGCCTGGCGGACGAACGCGGTGGCGCAGGACTCGGCCGGCAACCCGGTCGCCCGGACCGTGGTGACCGACGCGACGACCGGCGCCCAGATCGACGCCTGGGACAGCATCGAGACGGCGACGGGTGACGGCCAGTCCCTGTACGGCGGCACGGTCCCGCTGGAGACGACGGTCTCCGGATCGACGTACCAGTTGAAGGACGCGACGCGCGGCAACACGTACACGGGCGATGCCGAGAACGGCACCGACCTGTGCATTCTCGGGATCTGCATCATCCGTGCGCCCGCGACGCTCTTCACGGACACGGACAACCACTGGGGCACGGGGACGACGGCGGACCGGGCCTCGGCGGCGGTGGACGCGCAGTACGGCACCGACGAGACGTGGGACTACTACAAGGACACGTTCGGGCGCAGCGGCATCAAGGGCGACGGGGTCGGCTCGTTCAACCGTGTGCACTACGGCAGCAGCTACAACAACGCGTTCTGGGACGACACTTGCTTCTGCATGACCTACGGCGACGGTGACGGTACGACGTTCGGTCCGCTGGTCTCGCTGGACGTGGCCGGGCACGAGATGACGCACGGGGTGACCTCGGCGACGGCGGACCTGACGTACTCGGGCGAGCCGGGCGGCCTGAACGAGGCGACGTCCGACATCTTCGGCACGCTGGTGGAGTTCAACGCGGCCAACTCCACCGATCTCGGGGACTACTTGATCGGCGAGAAGATCGTCAAGTCGGGCTTCGGCCGCTCGGCCCTGCGGTACATGGACGAGCCGTCGAAGGACGGGAACTCGGTCAACTGCTGGAGTTCCAGCGTCGGGAACCTCGACGTCCACTACTCCTCGGGTGTCGCCAACCACTTCGCGTATCTGCTGGCGGAGGGCAGCGGAGCGAAGACACTGAACGGCGTCAGCTACAACTCCCCCACGTGCAACGGCAGTTCGGTCACGGGCATCGGCCGGGCCAAGCTGGGCGCGATCTGGTACAAGGCGCTGACGACGTACATGACGTCCTCGACGAACTACGCGGGCGCCCGCACGGCGACGCTGAACGCGGCGCGGGATCTGTACGGGGCGAGCAGCACGGAGTACGCGGCGGTGGGCGCGGCCTGGAGTGCGGTGTCGGTGGGCTGAGCAAGGGGTGTGTGCGCGGCCGGTGGCCGCCCCGGCGCAAGATCGCCGGGGCGGCCACCGGCTTGTTGCCCGACTTGGCGAATCGGGATACGTATCGTTGACCTTGGGCCTTAACTTGAACCCTGTACGAAACGCGTCCGCGGCCACCGAGGAGACGATGCCACCATGTCCGAAGCCGAGCAGAGGATCGACACCTCGGTACCGCACTCCGCCCGCATCTGGAACTACTGGCTGGGCGGCAAGGACAACTACCCCGTGGACGAGGCGGCCGGTGACGCGTACACGGCCGTGTTCCCCGGCATCATCACGATCGCGCGCAGCAGCCGCGCGTTCCTGGGCCGGACGATCCGTCATCTGGCCGGGGAGGCGGGCATCCGCCAGTTCCTGGACGTCGGCACGGGTCTGCCGACGGTGGACAACACGCACGAGGTCGCGCAGGGGGTCGCTCCCGACGCGCGCATCGTGTACGTGGACCACGACCCGCTGGTCCTGACCCACGCCCGCGCCCTGTTGACGTCGACCCCCGAGGGCGCGACGGACTACGTGGACGCGGACCTGTACGACACGGAACGCATCCTGGAGGCGGCGGCGAAGACCCTCGACCTCACCCGCCCGACAGCGCTGATCCTCAGCGGCATCCTGGGTCACGTGACGGACTACGACGCGGCCCGTGGAATCGTCCGCGACCTGATGTCAGGCCTCCCGTCGGGGAGTTACCTGTCCCTGAACGAGGGCTCGCGGGGTACGGACCCGGCCTACGAGCAGGCGCAGGACGCGTACAACGAGACGGGCGCGGTGCCGTATTTCCTGCGGCCTGTCGAGCAGATCGAGGCGTACTTCGAGGGCCTCGACCTGGTGGAGCCGGGGGTCGTCTCGGTGCCGCTGTGGCGACCGGAGCCGAGCGCGTCGGGGGTGGCGGCTCTGGCGATCGGCCAGCACGGCGGGGTGGGACGCAAGCCCTGACCGCCGTTGTCGGGGCGCGCCGAGTACGACTACCGCCACTGCGGCTCGGCGCGCCGCGACGGAGGGCTCAGCCCTGCTTGGGGGCGGCCTGCTGGACCACGTCGAACGACCAGAGGGTCGAGGCGGAGGCGGCGGGCTTGGGCTGCTCCCCGCCGGCGCCGGCAGGACGGTGCGCCGACTGCATCGGGCCCGCCATCCAGGCCTGGAAGTCCTCTTCACTGCGCCAGCGCGTGTACACCAGGTAGCTGTCGGTGCCCTCGACGGGCCGAAGCAGCTCGAACCACTCGAACCCGTCCGACCCCTCGACGGCCCCGGCCCGCGACGCGAACCGCTTCTCCAGCGTCTCGCGCTGCTCTTCGGGAACCGTGAGTACGTTGATCTTTACGATGCTCATGAGGCCCATCTTGCCGCAGGGCGGTCAGGGTTTCGCGAGGGGGCGGTGACTGGCGTGGGGGCGCGTTCCTAACCGTCCTCGCACGCCCTAGCCTTGAACTCCGCCACCGGGACCGTGACCGCGGATTCCTCGCCCTCGTAGCGGACCGTTCCCGGGGTCAGCCGGTCCAGGTCGGTCAGGGTGAAGGAGACGCTGCTCGACGACCAGGAGTTGTCCTCGGTCCAGCCGTAGAGGGTGTAAGTCGTCCTTGCGGTGAGGGGTTTGAGGGATGTGGTCGCCGTCCAGCCGACGGCAGGGGCATCGAGGGGCCAGGTGGCGAGGCCGGCCTTGAGGGGGCGGGCGGCGGTCCATGAACCGACGTCCGCTTCGCTGTCGGAGTCGGTCACGTACAAAGTCGCCCCGTCGATCTGGTGCCCGCAGACCATCATGACGCCGAGCAGATCACCGTCGGCGTTCACCGAGATCCCGGCGACCGCATCGATCGGGACCGTGCACCCCGAGGTTGTGGTCAGGGCGGCGGAGGCTGCCAGTGCGCCGGCGAGACGTCGGACCAGCGGCCACGAAACGGTCGACTGCACGGAGGCCCCCTCGCCGAGGGGTCGCTGCGTGTACCCCCGTACACCGGATGGTAGGCACGCCCCGCGTCGAGCAACGGCGTCGCCGCCCACCCGTTGCACCCTCGTTGTGGTCTCGTGGCCGACGCGCCGTCAGAACCAGTGCAGGCAGTGCGGGGAACGGTCGGTGCGGAAGAGGGTGTCGGCGAGGGTGGCCGCGCCCGGGTGGTGGGCCTGGATGTGTCCGGCGCGTACGAGTGTGCTCGGGGTCGTGCCGCCGAGGTAGACGGAGCCCAGGTCGCGTACGTCCAGGGACAGGTCGGGTTCCCGGTCCGTGGGGACGCAGTCGGCCTTGCCGTCCCGGACGGTCAGCAGGTGGCGGCCGTGTTCGCCGAGGAACGGGTCGTCGACGTCGAGGACGAGCTCGCCGTCCGTGAACCAGCCGCGCGCGGTCAGCGCACGCGGGATGTCCAGCAGCCGCACCCAGAGCCAGTCCATGACGCCGCTCACCTCGGCGGCGCGGAAGTCCGCGAACTGCCAGCGCAGCGGGTGCTCGGGCGGGACCTGCTTGAACACGACCTGGGAGACCAGGTCGTGTCCGAGGACGAACCGGGCCAGGGCCGTGAAGACGGCGTCGTCTGCGGTGATGGTCTCGTCGACCGTCAGGGTGCCGGACTCGAGCGAGTAGCTGGCGTACCCGTCCGGGACGCCGTCGGTGTCCCGGTGGACGGCGACGTAGCGCGGCGCAGGCGAGATCGGGGGCTGCCCCGCGCGCAGGGCCCACCAGCGATGCGGGCGGGACAGCGCGCCGGGCTGGGCGCGGCGGTACCGGTCGTAGACCTCCTCCAGGATCTCGCCGCACTCGGCACGGCGCAGCACCTCGACCGAGCCGGTCGCCGGGGCGTCGGTCACTGCGTGTGCCCGGGGAGCGGTGAGGGCGGCCTTGTGGCGTGGCACCGTCAGACGGGCCGTGTAGGTCGCCGGTCCGTAGCCGAACCTGCCGTAGATCGTGGCCTCGGAGGCCAGTAGTACGGAGAGGAACTCCCCGCGCGCCCGCAGCTCGGCGAGCTGATGCCGCATCATCGCGCTGAGCACGCCCTGGCGCCGGTGCGAGGGCAGGACGCCGACGGCGGTCACCCCGGCGACCGGGACGAGGTTCTCACCGGGCAGGGTGAGCTCGAAGGGGTACGTGGCTGCGGTGCCGACGGGCCGCCCGTCCGCCGTCAGGGCGAGCAGGCAGCGGTCCGTTTCGAGCGCCGACCACCAGCGCCCGCCGCCCTCGACCGGGGGTTCCGGGAAGAGGCCGAACGCGGCATGGACGGTGTCGACGAAGACGTCGAGATCCTTGTCGGTCGTGGGACGGATCTCCATCGTTACCGCTGCCTCCTCGGGATACCGCCACCACGACTCATGATGTCCGGCCAGGCCACATTGCAGCGTCAACCCGTGGGCAGGGCAAGCGAATTAAGAGCGGGCAGGGTGAGGGCCGAGTGGGCCGGTCGTCCCTCCGCAGGTGACGTCGAGGGCATCGTGCTGAGGTTGCGGAGTATGTCGTTGCGTTGGTCCAGGGCTTCGGCGATGGTCGGGAAGAGTGTGGCGTCGCCCGTGCCCACCTGGTTCTGGTTCAGGGTCACGAATTCTCGGGCGCTGTGTTCGTAGGCGGCGAAGCCTGCGGTGTGGTCCCGGTGGTCGGCCAGGGAAGCGGCGAGCATGTACGCGCCGACCAGCGCGAGGCTGGAGCCCTGGCCGCTCAGGAGGAGCAGGCCGCTCGTCGTCGAGGGAGTACGGACCTTCTCCGGACGTACCGCACCAGGTAATAGGCAGGCTGGGCAGCACGCGAGAGAACAGCGCCTACAACTCCACCCGCCGCGCCACCCCGATCTCCTCCGCGCCCTCCTCCGTCACCACCGCGAACACTCCCCCAGGGGTAGGGGCAGGAGCCCTCGGGTGCTCCGAAGGGCTCCTCAAGAGGTACGTGGATCTCAACGACGGTGTCCATGACCGGCATTGTCATCGCTGGTCAAGCCGTGGGGCACGCGGCCCCGGTCTCCGTCGTCACCCCCCACCCTCAACTCCCTACCCCCCGTACGGCCGAACCGCCCGCCCCTCCCTCAACGTCCGTCCCCACCACACCACTTGGTCCAGCATCGTCTTCGCCGCCGCGTCCGGTCCGAACGGGTCCCTCAGGCGGCCCTCGTCGTCGAAGGACGCGCCCGCGTTGTGGAACGACACCGTGTCGCGGACCGTCGTGGCGTGGAGTTCCGCGAAGACCTGGCGGAGGTGTTCGACCGCGCGGAGGCCTCCGGAGACGCCGCCGTACGAGACGAAGGCGACCGGTTTGGCCTGCCATTCCGTGTAGTGCCAGTCGATGAGGTTCTTGAGGCCGGCCGGGTAGGAGTGGTTGTACTCGGGGGTCAGGACGACGAACGCGTCGGCCGAGGCCAGCTTCGGGGTGATCCCCGCCAACTGGGCCTTCGCCTCGGCGTCGGTCGCGAAGGTCGTCGGGAGTGCCGTGTCCGCCACGTCCACCACCTCCGTGACCAGGTCGTCGCGGTCCTCGATCCGGTTCAGGAGCCAGGCGGCCACCACCGGGCCGAAGCGGCCCTCGCGGTTGCTGCCCACGACCACCGTCACACGTACGGGCGGCTCGATGGGATCAGTTCGTTCCGTGGGTGTCTGCATGCGGCACAGCCTCTTACCTCAAGCTTCCTTGAGGTCAAGGCCCGCATCCGTACGGAACTCCAGTCGCTCCGGTCACCCGTTCACACCCCCGGCCCCCGCCCATCGGGTTCTTTTCCGCGAGTCGTCGGCTGTACGGCCATGACCTGCCGGAATGTCGACGCACCCCTCGCCTGCCGCGGCCTCCGGCCACCCGTTCACCGTATTTCTGACGGGCCCTCAGGAAGCGCTCCCCGCCCCGTGGCACTTACCTCGGAAGCAGACCACCCCGTTCGCAAGCTCTCGGAGGAGCAAGCCCGATGCGACGTACCGCCGCCGCCCGTCTGCTGACCGGTACCGCGCTCGCCGTCGCCCTCGCCGGGCCCGCTCACGCGGGGACCGGCGGTTCCCTCGAGGTGTACCCGGCGACCGTCACCCCCGGTTCCCAGGTCACCGTCAACACGACGGCCTGCGGTGCGGGCGGTACCGCTGCGGGTGACGCCAGTGCGGTGGGCGCCGGGGCCTTCGTCCTCGCGCCCACCACGCACAAGGAGGTCGCCGTCGGGCAGTTCCGGGTGCCTCCGGGCGCGCAGCCGGGGACGTACGAGATCGTCGCCCGGTGTGACGGCAAGGGAGATGCGCGGCGGGTGAGCGGTGATCTCGTCGTCACTCTCACCTCGACCCGGCCGCCCGCCGAGCGTCCCAGGGGGAGTGTGAAGACGGGGGTCGGTGGCGCGCTCGGTCCCGACCCCGTGCAGACCGCGGCCGGTGTGGCGGCTCTCGCCGTCGCCGCCGCGGGCGGTACCTGGCTCCTGCATCGCCGGGCGAGAGGCGACGGGATCTGACGGACACCCTCCGCCGTCCGTCCGCCGGTACCGCATGTCCCCCTCCCCTCCGGGTCCGACGCCCCTCGCGGCCCGGAGGGGGGGCCGGGGTGCTGCATTCTCCCGGGGGCTGTGTCACCAGCGGCTCCGCCGCGGGCCCCCGGACCCCCAGCAGAAAAGCAGGTCATCAGGTGTCACCGGCGCGGAGGCCCACGTGCGCAGATTCAGCAACCTCGTCATAGCCGCCCTCACCCTCGCCGCCCTCCTCTCCGGCGCCTGGCTGGTGCGCAGCGGCGGTGAGACGCACGCCCCGCCGCAGCCCTCCCCCGCCCAGGCCCGTACGGAGACGCACCGCCCCGAGTCCGCCGTACCGGAGTCCCCCGCGCTCCCGCCCTCCCCTCCCCTCCGTATCCGCATCCCCGCCATCCGCGTGGACGCCCCGCTGATGGGCCTCGGCCTCACCCCCACCGGCAGCCTGGACGTACCGCCCGCCGAGAGCGAGAACCTCGCCGGCTGGTACGAGGCCGGGACGGCCCCCGGTGAGACGGGCACGGCGATCGTCGCCGGGCATGTCGACAACGCCGACGGGCCCTCCGTCTTCTACCGACTCGGCGCCCTGCGCAAGGGCGGCACGATCGAGGTCGAGCGGCGCGACGGGACCACCGCCCGCTTCACCGTCGACGCCGTCGAGGTGTACGACGCGGACCGCTTCCCGGACGAGAAGGTGTACGGCGCCGCCGCCCGGCCCGAGCTGCGCGTCATCACGTGCGGCGGCGGTTACACGCCCGGGGCGGGGTACGAGGGGAACGTCGTCGTCTTCGCCCACCTGACCGGCAGCGGCCGAAGCCTCAACAGCGGCCGCTGAGCGTCGACTTCGATCAGATCTGGTTCAGGCCGCCGTCGGCGTACAGGCTCGAACCGGTGATGAAGCTGCTCTGCCCGGAGGCGAGGAAGGCCACGGCGGCGGCGATCTCCTCCGGGCGCGCGAGCCGGCCCAGGGGTACCTGCGCGGCCAGTTGGCGCTTGAGGTCGGCGGCCTGTTCCTCGTCGGGGGCGAGCCCCGACACGCCAGGGGTGTCGGTCGGGCCGGGCGTGATGGCGTTGACCCGGATACCGCGGCCCTTGAGTTCGTTGGCCCAGGTCCGGGCGAACGACCGGGTGGCGGCCTTGGTCGCCGCGTACACGCCGAACGCCTCCGCGCCGGAGTCCACGGCGGTGGAGCCGTTCAGGATGACCGAGGCACCGTCGTTGAGCAGGGGCAGCGCCTTCTGGACGGTGAACAGCGTGCCCCGGACGTTGATCCCGAAGAGGGTGTCGAAGTGCTCCTCAGTGACCTGATCGAGCGTCACGAACTCGCCGACGGAGGCGTTCGCGAACAGGACGTCGAGGCCCTGCCCCCGGCTGCCGATCGTCTCGTAGAGCCGGTCCAGGTCGGCCAGGTCCGCGATGTCGCCGATCACCCCGGTGGCCGCCGAAGCACCGATCGTCTCGACGGCCGCGTCGAGTTCGGCCTTGCGCCGGCCGGTGATGAACACATGCGCACCCTCGGCGGCCAGCCGTACGGCACTGGCCAGGCCGATTCCGGTGCCGCCCCCGGTGACGAGAGCAGTCTTCCCCTCAAGCAGTCCGAGTCCTTGTCCCAGTCCCATGTGAACAGCCTCCTTCGAGTTCCGCATCGATCGATGCGGAAGTCGACCATAGCACTTCCGTATCGATCGATGCGGAAGGGGTAGACTGCGGGAGTGGTAACCAGACAGAGCAAACAGAACGGCCCGATCGGCCGACCGCGCGGCTTCGACGCCGACGAGGCTCTCGAACGCGCCATGCTGCTCTTCTGGGAGCACGGCTACGAAGGCGCCAGCCTGGCGAGCCTGACCAGCGCGATGGGCATCTCCACGACCAGCATGTACGCGGCCTTCGGCAACAAGGAGGAGCTGTTCCGCAAGGCCCTGGAGCGCTACACCGAAGGCCCGAGCGCCTACGTGACCCGGGCCCTGGACGAGCCGACCGCCCATGGCGTCGCCACCGCGATCCTGACCGGTGCCGTCCGGACCAGCACCCGCCCGGCCCACCCCCACGGCTGTCTGGGCGTCCAGGGTGCCCTGACCGCAAGCGACGCCGGACAGGCGGTCCGCGATCTCCTCGCCGACTGGCGCAACAACGGCTGCGCCTCCATCCAGGAGCGGTTGCAGCGAGCCGTCGACGAGGGCGACCTGCCTCCGGAGGCCGATCCCGGGCTACTGGCCCGCTACCTCACCACCATGGCCTTCGGCATCTCCGTGCAGGCCGCGAGCGGCATCGGCCGCGACGAACTCCAGACGATGGCGGACGCAGCCCTGCGCAACTGGCCGCCGCTCTCCTGAGCCCCCCGGCCGGACAGGACGGACGAGTCGGACAGGCAGGACAGGCCGGACCCGCCACCTACGCCACCCACTGCTGGTACGCCAGATTCGCCACCAGCGTGAACACCACCACCAGCAGCACCACCCGTACGAACCCGCTCCCCTTCTTCAGTGCCGTGTGCGCCCCGACCGTCCCGCCGACCAGGTTGAACCCGGCCAGCAGTGCGCCCAGCTGCCAGTACACCGTGCCCTGCCAGGCGAAGATCGCGAGGGCGCCGGCGTTGGTGCAGCAGTTGACGATCTTGGCGGTGGCGGAGGCGGTCACCAGGTCGAGGTGGAGCAGCGCGGTGAGCGCGAGGACGAGGAACGTGCCCGTGCCGGGGCCGATGAGACCGTCGTAGAAGCCGATGCCCAGGCCGGCGAGTCCGATCGCGGCGAGGACGCGGCGCGCGGAGACCGGGGTGGTCGCCGGGGCCGTACCGAAGGCGGGCCGGAAGATCACGAAGGCGCCGACGCCGAGCAGGACGACCATGATGACCGGCTTCAGGGTGTCCGTGCTCATGCCCGCGGCGACGAACGCCCCGGCCGTCGACCCGGCGACCGCCGCCAGGCCGACGCGTACCGCCAGGCGCACGTCCACCGGCGTCTTGCGCGTGTACGTCACCGCCGCGCCCGTGGTGCCGACGATCGCCATGGCCTTGTTGGTGCCGAGCGCGTACTGCGCCGCCGACGAGGTGTCCGGCAGGCCCAGCAGCAGGACCGGCATCATCAGCAGGCCGCCGCCGCCCACGACCGCGTCGATCCAGCCGGCCGCGAGGGCGGCGGCGCAGAGGGCGGCGATCAGGGGCAGCGATATGTCGGGCATGATCGCGAGCTTATGGACGCGATAGGTGCGGACACCAAGGATTTCCGGAACCTTGAGGATCTTCAGAGGTTCCGCAGCTCACCGTGGGAACCGGGGTGATGGTGGCAGTAGCGGTCGGGCGCCCATCCGCCGTATCGTTCACGCACCTCACAGGCATCCCCCGCACGCCCACCGAACCCTCACACCCACTCCGCGCCCCCGCTGAGGGAAGCGTGCCCCCCGGGAAACAGACGTGATGCGGCCGGGTAACACCGGCAACGCACGCTGCCGTACATGACCTCGAATACGCGTGTGGTGGTGATCGGCGCCGGGCTCGCGGGCGTACGGCTCGCCCGGCGACTCGGCGAGCTCGGTATGTCCGCCTCGGACGTCGTGCTCGTCGGCGAGGAGGAGCACCGCCCGTACAACAGGGTGCTGCTCGCCGAAGTCCTCGCCGGGCGGTACGCCCCCGAGGTGATCGCCCTGCCGTCGCCGGACCGGCTGGTCAGGGCCCGCGCCGAGTCCGTCGACCGTGCCGCGCGCATCGTGCGCTGCTCCGACGGGTCCTCGATCGCATACGACACACTGGTTCTCGCCACCGGGTCGAACCCCGTGCTCCCGCCCCTGCGTGGGCTGTTCACTCCCGATCACGAACTCCCGTTGGGCGTCCACGCGTTCCGGACCATGGACGACTGTCTCGGGCTGTCCAAGGACGTACGTCCGGGGGCTCGGGCCGTCGTCATCGGCGGCGGGCTCCTCGGGGTCTCCGCCGCGCGCGCCCTCGCCGTACGCGGTGCGCAGGTCGTGCTCGCCCAGCAGGGCGAACGGCTGATGGAACGTCAGCTCGACCCGGGAGCCTCGGAGTTGGTGCTGCGGCACCTCAAGGAGCTGGGCGTCGAGGTGCACACCGAGTGCCGGGTACGGAATGTGCGCTGCGTGGGCGGCAAGGTCCGGTCCGTCGAACTGGCCGACCACTACGCCCTCGACGCGGACCTCGTCGTCCTGGCCTGCGGGGTCCACCCCCGGGTCGGGCTCGCGCGCGACGCGGGGCTCGCCGTGCACAAGGGCATCCTCGTCGACGACGAACTGCGCACCTCCGACCCGCACATCCGGGCGCTCGGGGACTGCGCCCAGCACCAGGGGACGGTCTACGGTCTGGCCACTCCCGCGCTCGAACAGGCCGAAGTCCTGGCCGAGTTGATCGCCCACGAGGGCAACGAGGGTGGCGACTCCGGCGCCCGTTACACCGGCACCCGCGCCCTCACCCGGCTCACCCTCACCGACTTCACCGCCGAAACCGGCGACACCGGCAACAACGGGGGCGTCGGCAACCCCTTCGATCTCGCCGCCTTCGGCGAGACCACCCCCCGCCCCGGCGACGACGTCATCCAGCTCGCCGACGCCACCCGGGGCACCTACCGCAAGGTCGTCGTCCGTGACGACCGGCTGGTCGGCGGGGTGCTCGTCGGCGAACTCGGCACCGTCGGCGCCCTCGCGCGCGCCTGGGAGGGAGCAGAGCCGCTCCCCACCGACGGCGGCCCGCTGCTCCACCTGCTCACCAACGATGGAGGCTCCTAATGCCCGCCACTGATGGGGCCACCCCCACGATCGTCCTCGTCGGCCACGGCATGGTCGGCCAGCGCTTCCTCGAAGCCCTCGCGGACCGTGGTCTGACCGCCGCGCACCGCGTGGTCGTGCTGTGCGAGGAGCCACGTCCGGCATACGACCGCGTGGCGCTGACCTCGTACTTCTCGGGCAAGACACCCGAGGACCTCTCGATGACCGACATGGAGTTCATCGAGAAGGAGGGCATCGAGCTGTACGTCGGTGACCCGGCGGAGACCATCGACCGCGAGGCGAAGCGCGTGACCGCCCGCTCGGGCATGGTCGTCGACTACGACATCCTCGTCCTCGCCACCGGCTCCTACCCCTTCGTGCCGCCGGTCCCCAACAAGGACGCCAAGGGCTGCTTCGTCTACCGCACGATCGAGGATCTCCTCGCGATCGAGGAGTACGCCAGTACCCGTACGACGGGTGCCGTGGTCGGCGGCGGGCTGCTCGGTCTGGAGGCTGCCGGTGCGCTCAAGGGGCTCGGACTCACCTCCCACATCGTCGAGTTCGCGCCGCGCCTGATGCCGGTGCAGGTCGACGACGGCGGTGGCGCGGCGCTGCTGCGGACCATCCAGGAGATGGGCCTGTCCGTCCACACCGGTGTGGGCACGCAGGAGATCGTCGTCGACGAGGACGGCGCGGTCACGGGCATGAAGCTGTCCGACGGTTCCGAACTCGCCACCGATCTGGTGGTGTTCAGCGCCGGTGTCCGCCCGAGGGACCAACTCGCCCGCGACTGCGGCCTGTCGGTCGGTGAGCGCGGCGGCATCGCGGTCGACGAGCAGTGCCGTACGGTCAACGACCCGCACGTCTTCGCGATCGGCGAGTGCGCGCTGGCCTCCGACGGCCGGGTGTACGGCCTGGTCGCCCCGGGCTACGAGCAGGCCGAGACGGCCGCCGCGACCATCGCCGCCGACGAGGCGTCCTTCACGGGAGCCGACCTCTCGACCAAGCTCAAGCTCCTCGGCGTGGACGTGGCGTCCTTCGGCGACGCGCACGGCGCCACCGCCGACTGCCTGGACGTCGTCTACTCCGACTCCCGCTCGGGCCTGTACAAGAAGCTCGTCATCGGCCGCGACGGCACACTGCTCGGCGGCATCCTCGTCGGCGACGCGGAGGCCTACGGCACGCTGAAGGCGTTCACCGGTTCGGTGCCGCCCGTCTCGCCCGAGTCCCTCGTGCTGCCGGCCGGTGCCGGGGAGTCCGTCCAGCTCGGCCCGTCCGCGCTGCCGGACGACGCGATCATCTGCTCCTGCAACAACGTCCGCAAGGGCACGATCCGCGGCGCGGTCACCGAGCACAACTGCACCACCGTGCCCGAGGTCAAGAAGTGCACCAAGGCCGGTACGACGTGCGGGAGTTGCGTCAAGGTGCTCGGCCAGCTCGTCACCGCCGAGCTGGAGGCCAGCGGCGTCGTCGTCGACAAGGGCCTGTGCGGCTGCTTCTCGCAGACCCGCGAGGAGCTGTACGAGATCGTCCTCGCCCTGCGCATCAACAAGTACCAGGACCTGCTCGACCGTTACGGCCGCGAGGACGCCCGGGGCGGTGACGGCTGCGAGATCTGCAAGCCCGCCGTGGCCTCGATCATCGCCTCCCTCGCCCCGACGATCGGCGCCGACGTCTACGTCCTGGACGGCGAGCAGGCCACCCTCCAGGACACCAACGACCACTTCCTCGCCAACCTCCAGAAGAACGGCTCGTACTCGGTCGTCCCCCGCATCCCCGGCGGTGAGATCACCCCCGAGGGGCTGATCGTCATCGGCGAGATCGCCCGCGACTTCGGCCTCTACACGAAGATCACCGGCGGCCAGCGGATCGACATGTTCGGCGCGCGCGTCGAGCAACTCCCGCTGATCTGGACCCGGTTGGTGGACGCGGGCTTCGAGTCGGGGCACGCCTACGGCAAGTCCCTCCGTACGGTGAAGTCCTGTGTCGGCCAGACCTGGTGCCGTTACGGCGTCCAGGACTCCGTGCGGATGGCGATCGACCTGGAGCTGCGCTACCGGGGGCTGCGGTCTCCGCACAAGCTGAAGTCGGCGGTGTCGGGCTGCGCCCGTGAGTGTGCCGAGGCCCAGTCCAAGGACTTCGGCATCATCGCCACCTCGGGCGGCTGGAACCTGTACGTCGGCGGCAACGGCGGCGCGACCCCGCGCCACGCGGACCTGCTGGCCCAGGACCTGAACGACGCCGAACTCATCAGGCTCATCGACCGGTTCCTGATGTTCTACATCCGTACGGCGGACCGTCTGGAGCGTACGTCGACCTGGCTGGAGCGCATCCCCGGCGGCCTGGACCACGTACGCGACGTCGTCGTGGAGGACTCGCTCGGTATCTGCGAGGAGCTGGAGTCGCTGATGACCGCGCATGTCGCGCACTACCGCGACGAGTGGGCCGACACCATCAACGACCCCGAGAAGCTCGCCCGGTTCGTGTCCTTCGTGAACGCGCCGGACACCCCCGACCCGGTCGTCGGCTTCGTCCCCGAGCGCGACCAGATCAAGCCCGACCTGCCGCTGCTGTCCATCGGCCTCCGCCCCGCCGACGACGTCCTGGAAGGATCCGCCCAGCGATGACCCTGGCACCCGAGACCACCGACCTGAAGATCCAACTCCGCCTGAACGACGACTGGTTCACGGTCTGCGACCTGAACGTCCTGCTCCCGGGCCGCGGTGTGGCGGCCCTGCTGCCGGACGGCCGGCAGGCGGCCATCTTCCGCGACCGCGCGGGCACCCTGTACGCCATCGACAACCGCGACCCGTTCGGCGGCGCCGCCGTCCTCTCCCGCGGCCTGACCGGCACCCACCAGGGCCGCCCGTTCGTCGCCTCCCCGCTCCTGAAGCAGCGCTTCGACCTGCGGTCGGGCCAGTGCCTGGACGACGAGACGGTGAGTGTGACGGTGTACGAGGTACGCACCGCCTGAAGCACGGACGTAGTGATCGTGAGGGGTGCCCCAGCCATCGGCCGGGGCACCCCTCACGCCTTCAGGCCCTCGTACGTCACCCCGGTGAGCTGCTCGGAGGCGGCCCAAAGCCGTTCCCCCGCACGGTCGTTGAGCGTCCAGGAGGCCCGCCATGACTTCGCGGGCGCGCCGCGCATGCCCAGGAACCTGGGGCCGATGAACGCGTCGGGCCGTACGTCGGGGGCGGTGGCCGCGTACAGCGTGGGCAGGGCGCCCGCGTCGGCGGACTGGGCGAAGTACCGGTTGCCGATCTCCATGAACCGCTCGGCGCTCTTGCGGCCCTGCATCTTCGGCGCGGCCGTCTGGAGGTTGGTGGCGGCGTACCCGGGATGCGCGGCGGCGGCCACGACATCGGAACCGATCGCGGAAAGCCTGCGCGCCAGCTCGTGCGTGAAGAGCAGGTTGGCCGTCTTGGAACGCCCGTACGCGATCCAACGCCGGTACTTGCGCTCGCTGTTGAGGTCGTCGATGTCGATGTTGGCGTACGCGTGGGTACCGCTGGAGAGGTTCACGATCCGGGCGCCGGGCGTACTGAGCAGCGCCGGGAAGAGCAGCCCGGTGAGCGCGAAGTGCCCGAGGTGGTTGACCCCGAACTGCGTCTCGAACCCGTCGGCGGTCGTCCCGTACGGCAGCGCCATCACGCCCGCGTTGTTGACGAGGAGATCGATCCGCTCGTACGGCAGCCCGGCCGCGAACTCCCGTACGGAGCCCAGGTCTCCGAGGTCAAGGCGCCAGAACTCGGCGATGGCGTCCGGCACTTCACCGAGCAGCCGCCCGACCGCCTCGTTCCCGCGCGCCTCGCTCCGGCACGCGAGCACCACCCGGGCCCCCTTGCGCGCCAACTCCCGCGCGGTGACGTACCCGAGCCCGCTGTTGGCACCGGTGACGACGGCCGTACGACCACTCTGATCGGGGATGTCCTGCGTGTTCCAGCCCGACATGTCCGGGTCCCTCCATTGGTGCGTCCGGCGGATCTCGTCGTGCCCGGTAGATCCAGGCCTGAGTCCCAGAGTGCGCCGGAAGTGCCCCGATGGCCAGTTCCACGCCCCGTATGTCAGGGCTTGCGCCCCACCCCGCAGTAGGCGTCGACAGCCGAGGCGGGGGCGGCCGGGTCCCGGTGGTCGGGGCGCCACTCGGGTACCTGGACCACGCCCGGGTCCACCAGGTCGAGGCCGCCGAAGAATGCGGCGATCTCGCCGATGCTGCGGACGTAGTACGGCACGGCGCCGCTCGCGTTGTACGCCTCGGACGCGGCGATCATGCCCTCGCTGGTGGCGGTGCTGTCGCTGATCACCAGGTGGCTGCCGGACGGCAGGCCCGCCATCAGGCGGGCCACCAGGTCGCGGGCCTGGTCGTGGTCGGCGACGTGGCCGAGGGTGTTGAGGATCATCAGGGCGACCGGCTCGGAGAGGTCGAGGGTTTCGGACGCCGCCTTGATGATGGTCTCGGGGGCGTAGAGGTCGGCGTTCAGATAGACCGTGCGGCCCTCGGGGGTGCCGGCGAGCAGGGCGTCCGCGTGGGCCAGGACGATGGGGTCGTTGTCGACGTACACGATCCTGGCGTCGGGGGCGGCGCGCTGGGCGACCTCGTGGGTGTTGTCGGCGGTCGGCAGGCCGGTGCCGACGTCCAGGAACTGACGTACGCCCTGCTCGTCGGCGAGGTAGCGGACGGCCCGGCCTAAGAAGTGCCGGCTGGTGACGGCCACGTCGACGAGACCCGGGAAGATCTCCTTGATGTGGTCCCCGATCTCCCGGTCGACCTCGTAGTTGTCCTTGCCGCCGACGAAGTAGTTCCAGAAGCGGGCCGAGTGCGGCTTGGTGGTGTCGATACGGGTGCGGGGGCGGGCGCCCGTACCTGTTCCGGTCTCGGTCGAGGGGGTGGGGGTGGGGTCGTCGTCCGACACGGCGGGGCCTCCTGAGTTCCGGTGCTGATCATCCGGGACCAACGTAGGTGAACTCATGCGCTCCGCCGGGGAGTTGTGAAGATCCGCGTTCACGCACCGTAGGGTTCTGGCCATATGCGGTCGTGTCCAGGTAGAACCACTCGGCGTCGGGGCCCGGGACCGGCGGCATCAGCTTCCCCTCGATGGGTTCGGGAGAGGGCTTCTCCGCGCCCGGCATCAGCAGTTCCACCTCTGTGCCCAGGCCCCGCTGCTGCGCGGTGAACTCCTCGACCTGGCTGCGGCAGGCGTGGTCCAGGTGGGTCACGCCGGTCAGGTCGAGGCGGATGCGCGGCTTGCCCGACGCGGCGGACGCCTCCAGCGCCTCGATGACCTGCGGCAACCGCAGGAAGGTCGCGTTGCCCGCCATGACGACCTGGGCGACGTCGGCATCGCCTTCGACGTCCTGGCGGATGACCGTCCGGGACATGCGCAGGGCGGCCAGGACGACCCCGGCGGCCAGTCCGATGAGGACTCCTTCGAGCAGCGCGGTCGCCACGATGACCAGCGTGGTGACCGTCATGACCGCGAACTCGCCCCGGTCCTGGCGCCACATCTTCGGGAACTCCTCGGGCGCGAACAGCTTCCAGCCGCTGTGTACGAGGACTCCCGCGAGCACCGAGATCGGGATCAGCGCGAGCACCTGCGGCAGCAGCAGCGCGAAGGCGAGCAGCCAAAGGCCGTGCAGCGTACGGGAGATACGGGTCTTCGCGCCCGCCTGCACGTTGGCCGAACTGCGTGCCACCACCGCTGTGATGGGCAGTGCGCCGAGGAGCCCGGCGACCGTGTTCCCGGCGCCCTGGGCGACGAGTTCGGCGTTGTAGCGGGTGCGCGGGCCACTGTGCATACGATCGACCGCCGCCGCCGTGAACAGGCTCTCCGCCGAGGCGATGACGGTGAAGGTGAGGATCGCGGTCAGGATTCCTACGTCGGCCAGTCCCGCCAGCTGCTCGGGCCCCGGCACGTCCACGGCGGCCAGCAGGTTGCCCACCTGGAGCGTCTTCACGTCCACGCCGGGCAGCGCCGCGACACCGATCCCGATGCCCACGGCGACCAGCGCGGCCGGGATCTTCTTCACCGGGCCCGGCATCTTCTTCCACAGGAAGCTGAGGACGATGGTGACGACGCCGAGCAGGGCCGCGGTCATCGCCTGCCGGTCGGCCAGGGTGGCGGCGAGCAGTCCGGGCACGCCGGCGATGTTCTCCAGCGGGGTGCCGGGGGCTTTGGAGTCGGACATCGGGTACAACTGGCTGAAGATCAGCGGGAGTCCGATGCCGGCCAGCATGCCCTGGACGACGGCGAGCGAGATGGCCTGGAACATCCGGCCGAGCCGTACGAGGCCGAGGATGATCTGGAGGATCCCGGAGCCGAGGACGATCACGCCGAGCGAGGCGACGCCGTACTCCAGGACGGTCTCCGCGACCAGGGCGGCGAGTCCGGCGGCGGGCCCGCTGACCTGGAGGGTGCTGCCCCGGGCCGCCCCGACGACCAGCCCGCCGATGACCCCGGAGATGATGCCGAGTTCGGCGGGCACCCCGGACGCGACGGCGACACCGATACAGAGCGGCAGCGCCACGAGGAAGACGACGAGGGAGGCGGTGATCTCCGTGGCGAGGTCGGTGCGTCCGGTGCCGCCGCCCTTGGCCCGTCCGGCATCGCCGCCTTTGGTACCTCCCGGGGCCGAAGTCGGCTTGCGCAACGGGGTGGTGGGAACCGGTGCCTTCGGACGCGTACGGGTGCCCTGTGCGTGGCGGGCGTGCTGGCCGCTCATGCCGCGTGCACCCGGAAGCGGTCGTCCTCGTCCAGCTCGTACACCCGGCCGGTGTCGACCTCGTAGTACCAGCCGTGCAGCCGCAGCCGGCCCGAGTCGAGCCGTTGCCGCACCACCGGGTAACTGCCCAGCACGGCAAGCTGGTTGACGACGTTCCGCTGCGCCACCTCGGGCAGTGTCGCCGGGTCGTCGGAGGACTTGGTGAGCACCGGGGCCAGTTCAGGGCGGGCCAGCTCCAGCCAGGCGTCCACGCCGGGCAGCGCGGACAGGTCGTCGCCGGACTTCAGGGCGCCCATCGCCCCGCAGTGGGAGTGGCCACACACGACGAGATGCTGAACGCCGAGCACCTCCAGTGCGTACTCGATGGTGGCGGCCTCACCGGAAGCCGCCCCGTACGCGCTGTGTGGCGGGACGATATTGCCCGCATTCCGCAGCTCGAATATCTCGCCGGGCCGTGCCCCGGTGATCAGTGCGGGTATCACCCGCGAGTCCGAGCAGGTGATGAACAATGCCTCCGGACATTGCCCCTGGGCCAGTTTCCGGTATTCGCCGCTCTCGAAATCCACATGCCGCTTGAACGACCGGGCGCGGTCCAGCAATGCCTTCATGACCCCTCCAGATGGCGCTTGACATGGGGTTACTCCTGCCACCAAGAACGCTAGAGGAGCGCTGCCCAGGGGACGGCCAGCGGAAGGTTAGAGGAACACTAAATCGAGGCCAGGTTTCGGAACCGGGTTATCGTGAGGGGCTTTTCACATTGACCTGGATTCGCTCGGCACGGCATTCGGACGTCTTGTAACGTGTCATCACAGCGTGTCTACTTCAGGAATTCATGGACGCCGTGGGAGTGGGAGACAGGACGTATGGGCGTACGGGTGCTGCTCATCGAGGACGACGAGACGATCGCCGAACCGCTGGCCGAGGGCCTGCGGAACTTCGGGCTGACGGTCGTGCACGTCGCCACCGGGTCCGAGGGCCTGAGAGGACCGCACGGCGACGTCGTCCTGCTCGACCTGGGCCTGCCGGACATGGACGGCATCGACGTGTGCCGGGGCATCCGTCAGACCTCCGAGGTCCCGATCATCATCCTCAGCGCACGCGGCGAGGAGGCCGACCGGGTGCTGGGCCTGGAACTGGGCGCCGACGACTACCTGGCGAAACCTTTCAGCCTGCGCGAACTGGTCGCCCGGGTACGGGCGGTGACCCGGCGCGTGCGACGTCCTGATCCCTACGCGCACGACCCGTACCCGACAGCTCAGGAACCGGCTGTCACGTACGAGGCTCCCGCGTACACGCCTCCCGCTCCCCCACCGACCTCGTACGAGGCGTACGAATCCTTCGACTCGTACGCCTCGCACAACTCGCACACCTCGCATGCCTCGTACGTCTCGCAGGACGCGCCCCACACACCCGAGCCGGCCCCCGCCACCCCCGCCCCCGGTCCCCTCGTCGTCGACCGCCGCACCCGTCAGGTGTGGGTCGGCGAGGTGCCCGTCGCGCTCACGCCCAAGGAGTTCGAGCTGCTGGCGCTGCTCTCCGAGGACCCGGGGGCCGTGTACTCGCGGCGGGAGATCCTCACCCGGGTCTGGGACACCCACTACCAGGGGCCGACCAAGACCCTGGACGTCCATGTCGCCACGCTGCGGCGGAAGTTGGGCGACCCGGCGTGGATCCAGACGCTGCGCGGAGTCGGTTTCCGGCTCGCCGTACGCACCCCGGGCGCACCCAGGGCCGCGGCCTCATGACCCGCCGTCTGCTGCTGAGTTACCTCAGTCTGGCCGCCCTCGTCCTGCTCGGCCTGGAGATCCCGCTGGGCATCGTCTACTCACGGGCCGAGCGGGAGCGGATCGTCAACTCCGCCAACGAGGAGGCCGAGTCGGTGTCGGCGTACGCCGCGCTGTCCCTGGCGTCGGGGCGTCCGGACGAGCTGGCGGCCCGCGCCGCGCACTGCGCACGCCGGATCGGCGGCCAGGTGTTCATCGTCGACGCGAGCGGCCGACTCATCGCCGCGTCACACCAGTTGACGGGCGCCGAGCAGCAGGAGCTGACCTCGCGCCCGGAGGTGACGGCCGCGCTCGACGGTACGGCGACGACCCATGTCAGTACGTCCACGATCGGCGGGGTGCGGTATCTGTCCGTGGCGTCGCCGGTCGGACACGGGGCCGGCCAGGTGAAGGGCGCGGTACGGATCACGCTGCCCACACAGATGGTGCAGTCCCGGGTCCACCAGGTGTGGCTGCTGTTGGCCGCGGTCGGGCTCGCGGTGCTGGCGGCGGTGGCCGTCGTGGCGTTCGCGTGCGCGCGTTGGGCGGGGCGCCCGATCCGTGAACTGGAGCGGGCCACACACGAGTTGGCGGACGGCGGTGCGGCGACGCCGGTCGCGGTGACGTCGGGTCCGCCCGAAGTCCGCAGTCTGGCAGCCGCGTTCAACCGTACGGCCGCTCGGCTCGCCCATCTCCTCGCCTCGCAGCGGGCGTTCGCGGGCGAGGCCTCGCATCAGCTGAAGACCCCGCTGGCCGCGCTGCGGCTGCGTCTGGAGAACCTGGAGCCGGACATCGCCCAGCACGCCCGGGGCAGTCTCACCGCCGCGATGACGGAGACGGACCGGCTGGCCCGGATGGTCGAGGGGCTGCTCGCGATGGCCCGCCTGGAGGAGGACGCGGCGCCGCCCGGCCCGGTCGATCTGGCCGGTGTCTGCGCGGAGCGGCACGGCACCTGGGCCCCGCTGTTCGAGCAACAGGGTGTGTCGCTGGTCCTGTTCACGGGCGGCACGGGACCGGTGGGTCCGGCGCTGGCGCTGCCGGGGGCGGTGGAGCAGATCGTCGACAATCTTCTGTCGAACGCCCTGCGGGTCTCGCCCGCGAACAGCACGGTGGCCATGGAACTGCGTTCCGTCGCTCCGCTCCACCCTCGCCGTCCCCACCTCAACCATCTCAACCACCGTGAGAACCGGGCCACTTGGATCGACCTGCACATCACGGACGAGGGCCCGGGCATGACGGCGGACCAACGCGCCCGCGCCTTCGACCGCTTCTGGCGTGCGCCCGGCGCCCCCAAGGGCGGTACGGGCCTGGGCCTGGCCCTCGTACAGCGGCTCGCGCTGGCGAGTGGCGGGGAGGCGAGCCTGCGGGCGGCGGCAACGGGCGGCCTGGACGCGGTGGTTCGGCTGCCGTCGGCCCAACACGCCATGCAGGGGCAGGCGTTCGGCGGCAGGGATTCGGGGGCGGGGGTACGACGACGGGAGACGTCGGCACTGCGGGCGTAGGACGAACCCCGCCGGACCGAACCCCGCCGGACACCTCCCTCGAGGCGAACTCCCGGCGGCCGGTGCGTCCCGTACGACCACCGACGAGACATCGCGCGTACATGACAATTCCACCCCGTCGCCCTAGGGTCCCTGACGTCACGGCACGTCACGCCACCCCCCTTGGAGCGAGAGTGGACGCACGAGTCAACGCACACGTGGAACGCCGTACCCTTCTGCGCGCCGCCGTCATCGGCGGTTCGGCGGCCGTCTTCGGCGGCACCCTGTGGCGCGGCGCCGCCCACGCGGCCCCCGCCCAGCCGGGCACCGGCCCGTACGGAGCGCTCGCCGCGGCCGACGCCAACGGCATCAGACTGCCCGCCGGCTTCACCAGCCGGGTGATCGCCCGCTCGGGCCAGACGGTCAGCGGAACGTCGTACACCTGGCACAACGCCCCTGACGGCGGGGCCTGTTACGCCGACGGGACGGGCTGGATCTACGTCTCCAACTCGGAGATCAACCCGTCGGGCGGCGCGAGCGCGGTCAGGTTCTCGTCGACCGGAGCCGTCACCTCCGCGTACCGCATCCTCTCCGGCACCCGCCAGAACTGCGCGGGCGGACGCACCCCTTGGAACACCTGGCTGTCCTGCGAGGAGGTGTCGCTGGGGTACGTCTACGAGACCGACCCGTGGGGCACGAGCGCGGCGACGCAGCGTGCGGCGATGGGCCGTTTCAAGCACGAGGCGGCGGCAGCTGACCCGGTGCGCAAGGTCGTCTACCTCACGGAGGACGAGACGAACGGCCGCTTCTACCGCTTCGTTCCCACGACCTGGGGCGATCTGTCGGCTGGCACCCTCCAGGTCCTGGTGGCCGGTACGGCGACCTCGGGCTCGTACACCTGGACGACGGTCCCCGACCCGGACGGCTCCCCGACGACCACGCGCACCCAGGTCTCCGGCTCCAAGTCCTTCAACGGCGGCGAAGGTTGCTACTACGCCGACGACAAGGTCTGGTTCACCACGAAGGGCGACAACCGGGTCTGGCAGCTCAACCTCCTTACGAGCACTTATGAGTTGGCGTACGACGACTCCCTCGTCACCTCGGGCACGGCGCCGCTGACCGGCGTCGACAACATCACCGGCACCTCCTCCGGCGACCTGTTCGTGGCCGAGGACGGCGGCAACATGGAGATCTGTGTGATCACACCGGACGACGTGATCGCCCCGTTCCTGCGCGTCGACGGCCAGCCGGCCTCGGAGATCACGGGCCCGGCGTTCTCCCCGAACGGCAGCCGTCTGTACTTCTCCAGCCAGCGCGGCACGAGCGGCAGTTCCTCGGGCGGGATCACGTACGAGGTGACGGGCCCGTTCCGGTCATAGCCGCCGGTCATACGTTCATACGTTTCGTACTGCGCACCGGCGTTGTCAGTGGTGCGCAGTACGTTGCGGTCATGGGCATTTACCTGGTCGATGTCGGTGCGGAGGAGTGGTTCAGTGAGGACGAGGACGAGGAGGGGCACGCGGAGATCGCCGCGGGGCTGAACACGGAGTTGGTCCGGCGTGGGCTGCCACCGTACGAGTCCGTGCCGGTGGCGGCGGAGTTCGTGCGCGGCTCGGGCCAGTCCTTCGAGGAGAAGATGGTCCCGTCGATGGAGAGCTTCCTGGCACTGTGCCGGGCGCGGCTCTCGGACGCGGAGACAGAGCTGCTCTGCGGCTGGTCCGTGCTGGTGCCGGTGTCCCTGGACGAGGAGATCGAGCTGCCGGTCGAGTCGTCGTACTCCGAGTCGACGGTGATAGCCGGCGCCCCGCAGGTGCTGGTGATCGCCGAGAAGCTGGCGGCGGCGGTCGCGCTGCCGCTGTCCGAGGTCCCGGAGATGTGCGACAACCTGGAGCTGACCTGCTGGTTCCTGGACGGCGCGGCGAAGGAACTGTCCGCCGCCGCGCCGGGCCCCTGGAGCGAGGATCTGGACGCGTCCTTCTACGTGGCGCTGTACCTCCGTGCGGCACAGCACTCACTCAGACGCGGATGTCCGATGATCTACTCCTAGATCCACTCCTAAGGGGTCGTCAGGCCGTATCCGTAGGGGAAGAGCGGGTCGTAGTTCCGGTCGCCGACGTTGATCGGTTCCTGGGCCTCGCTGCGGGGCCAGCTGACGGGGAGTTTCCCGGTGAAGGGGCGCTTGCCGAAGAGGACGTCCGCGACTCCGTCGCCCTCGCTGCCGGGGAGCCAGGACATCACGAAGGCGTCGGCCTTGGGCAGTTGGTCGGTGACGATCTGGGTGCGCCCTGCCACGTCGAGGACGACACAGGTTCTGATGGCCGAGCAGACGCGGTCGATGTTCGCCTGGTCGGTCGCGGAGAGGTTCAGTGTGTGGCCGCCGACACCCACGTCGCCGACGCCCTCGGCGTAGGGGGTCTCGCCGATGACGACGACGCCGACGTCGTGACCGGCGGTGGGGGCACTGGCGTCCGCGCTGTAGGTGACGTTCTTCGCGGTCTTCCGGATGCCCTGGAGGATGGTGGTGCCGGGGAAGGCGGTGTTGCCGGACTGCCCCTGCCAGGTGACGGTCCAGCCGCCGGCCTGGTTGCCGAGGTCATCGGCGTTGACACCGGCGACGTAGAGCCGCTGCGAGGGCTTGAGCGGCAGCGCCTTGCCGTCGTTCTTCAGCAGCACCTGGGACTCGGCGACCGCACGGCGGGCCACGGAGCGGTGGGCGGCCGAGCCGATGGTGTCGATGTGCGAGCGGTCGGTGTACGGGTGCTCGAACAGGCCGAGTTCGAACTTGGCCTTCAGGATGCGGGAGGCCGCGTCGTCGATCCGGGACGTCTTGACCCGCCCGGCCTGCACCTCGGCGGTGAGGGCCTGGATGAACTGGGGCGCGTTGTACGGCTGCATGAACATGTCCATGCCCGCGTTGACGGAGGTGCGGACCTGGGTGGCGAAGTCGCCGGGGATCTCGCCGATGGCGTCCCAGTCGCTGATGAGGAAGCCGTCGAAGCCGATCTTCTGCTTCAGGACGTCGGTGAGCAGTTCCTTGTGGGCGCTCATCCTGATCGGCTCGCTGCCGGGCACGTCGGTCCACTGGACCGAGGAGTACGAGGGCATGACGCTGCCGACGTCGTGCACCTGGACGGCGGTCACATAGGGGGCCAGGTCGATCTCGGCGAAGCGCCTGTGGCTGGTCCTCGTGATGCCGCGGTCGATGATGTAGTCGCCGGTGGTCGACGTGCCGTAGGTGGTGTCGCCGTCGCCCGCGTAGTGCTTGACGGTGGCCAGGACGCGGTCGTTCCGGGCGAGATCCTTGGTGCTGCCGCCCTGCAAACCCTCGACGGCGGTGGTCATCCGGGAGACGAGCCGCGGATCCTCGCCGAAGCTCTCGTAGGAGCGGCCCCAGCGTTCGTCGCGGGTGACACAGACACAGGGCGCGAACACCCACTGCGGGCCGGTGGCGCGGGTCTCGGTGGCGGTGATGTGCGCCGCCTCGCGGACGAGCGCGGTGTCACGGGTGGCACCCATGCCGATGTTGTGCGGGAAGATCGTGGCGCCGACCAGGTTGCCGTGGCCGTGCACGGAGTCGACGCCGTACAGGATCGGGATGCGCAGCCGGCTCGCGAGCGCGTGCGACTGGTAGCCGTCGACCATGTCCGCCCACGCCTCGGGGGTGTTGGGCGTGGGGACCGAGCCGCCACCGGACAGCAGCGACCCCAGGGCGAGGCTGGTGATCTGCGTCTTGTCGCTCTCGACCGACCCCCGCTCGGCCTGCGTCATCTGGCCGACCTTCTCCGCGAGGGTCATCCGGCCCAGCAGATCGGCGACCCGCTGCTTCACCGGCAGGCGGGAGTCGAGATAGGGCCGCGTACCGCTGACGGCGGTGGCCGAGGCGCCGGGCTCGGCGACGGCCGACGAGACCGGGATCGCCGTGACGACCAGGGCGGCGGCCGCCAGTAGCAGGGCTGCGGGGTGCTGTTGTCTCACGTCGGTGCTCCTTGAACGTGGCCGCCTCATTGCGGCACGAGCGGAGGTGCGCTGCCGGACTGCTGTTGAGGGAGGAGGGGAGGGGAGGGGAGGGGACGCGATCGGTGACCTGTCCACCTCACCGATCACACCAGCCGGTCCCACCCGCCGACCCCATCCTTCCCGCCAGTCATTTCATTTCAAACGAGACCGTATCGAATGAGCCGATTGGCTGTAATGTGACCCCATGACCGCCGATGCTCCCCACGGAACCGCCTCCTCCCCCTCACGGGTGACCGACCGCCCCGGGGACGCCTCGCCTTTCGCGCTCGGTCTGTTGCTGCGCCGGGCGCACTGGCGGGCCGCCTCGGTGATGGAGGAGGCGCTCCGGCCGCTCGGCATCGAGCTGCGGCACTTCGCCGTGCTGATCGTGCTGGCCGACCGCGGCCCCACGGTCCAGCGGGACCTGGTGGCGGCGACGGGCTCGGACAAGGCGGGGATCATGCGGGTCGTGGACGACCTGGAGCGCAAGGGACTGGCCGTACGGAAGTCCGTCCCGGGCGACCGGCGGGTACGGGCGGTGGAGATCACGCCCCAGGGCGTCGAACTCTTCGACGCGGCCCATGTGGCGGCGCAGCCGCTGGCCGAGCGCATGGTCGCGGAGCTGGGGGCCGGCGAGGCCGAGCAGCTGGCGGACCTCCTGACCCGGTTCGCACACCCCTCGGGCGGCGAGGCGTAGGCGAGGATCAGTGACTGGTCCCGGCGAGTTCGGCCAGCACCTGTTCCAGCCAGCGCACGTGTGTTTCCAGAGCCCGGTCCTTGTAGTCGTGGACGTGATCCAGGATCTGTGACATCCGGGCCCGGTCGATCCCGGACAGCCAGGGCTCCTCACGGATCTCCCGGGCCCGGAACCGGTCCAACTGGGCCCGGCGGGCGTCGAGTTCGATCTGTACGAGCCGGACGTGCTCCTCCGGTTCCAGGAAGATCGCGAGGGTGCAGCGGATCAGGAACTCGGGGTCGCTGAAGTCGGGCGACGGCGCGTACGGCACGGCCAGGCGGTCGCGCAGTTCACGCTCGCCGGCGTCGGTGGCGACGTACACCTTGGCGTCGGGGCGGCCTTCGTTGTGCTGCACGGTGAAGCTGACCCAGCCGTCGGCGCACATGCGGTTGAGCGTTCGGTAGACCTGGCTCTGCTGGGTGCGCAGGCGGACCATGCGGCCCATCTCGCTGTCCAGCCACCGCTTCAGGTCGTACCCCGTGCAGGGACGCATGGCCACCATTCCGAGCAGTACGTGCTCCAGCTTCATGTGCCGGCTTCGCCACCTTTCCCTCGTTGAAACATATGCCACTAGTCACCTATGGCACTTTGCCCCTAGTCTCCATGGTGCCCGAGTCGTCCCGCCGGGCCGCCCATTCCCGGGAGACCCTATGTCCCATGCCCGAAGACTCCTGCGCGCGGTGCGCCGGACTCTGATCCCCGTCACCGTCACCGCCCTGGCGGTCGCGTTCACCTCCGCACAGGCGAGCCCCGTCGGTCATCCCGGATCCACGGCAGGCGCCGCCCACTCCCTCCTCGTCCGCACCGCCAACGGCGTGGTGCGCGGGGCCGCCACCACCGAGGGACGGCAGTTCCTCGGCATCCCCTACGCCCAGTCGCCCACCGGCGCCCTGCGCTGGCAGGCCCCCCGCCGCCCGGCCGACTGGCGCGGCGTCCGGGACGCCACCGAATACGGCGACTACTGCGCGCAGAACACCTACTGGGCCCCCGGATACAGCACCCAGCACACCACCGAGGACTGCCTGGACGTCAACGTCTACACACCGCCCGCCACCTCACGCACGGCCTCGCGCGCGGCCGGGCTGCCCGTCCTGGTCTGGATCCACGGCGGCGCCAACATCGGCGGGGACGCCCGCGACATCGTCCCCGACACCTTCGCCCGCCGTACGAACAGCATCGTGGTGACGGTCGACTACCGGATCGGCGCCTTCGGCTTCCTGACCCTGCCCGGTACGACCGGCAACTTCGCGCTCCTCGACCAGCAGCAGGCGCTGCGCTGGGTGCGCTCGAACATCGGGGCCTTCGGCGGAGACGCCGGCCGGGTCACGCTGGCCGGTCAGTCGGCCGGCGGCAGCGCGGTCTGCGCCCAGCTCGCCTCCCCCGCCGGCCGGGGCCTGTTCCGGGCGGCGATCATCGAGAGCGGCGCCTACTTCGACTGCGGGGGCAGCACCCGCGCCCAGGCCGAGAGCACCGGGCTGGCCTTCGCCAAGAAGCTCGGCTGCACCGACGCCGCCACCGCGGCGGCCTGTCTGCGGGCCAAGCCGGCCAAGGCGATCCTCGACGCCCAGAACGGCACCGGCCCCGAGACCTGGAATGCGACCGTCGGGGGCCGTGAACTGCCCGTGCAGCCCGCCGAGGCGTTCACCTCCGGCCGGGCCTCCCGCGTCCCCGTGATGAACGGCGCCACCAGCGACGAGGGTCTGGTCTTCGCGTACGACAGCTTCGACCGCTGGGGCAACGCGCTGACCGCGGACGCCTACCCCAAGGCGCTGACCTCGGCCTTCGGTGACACGATCGGCGCCAGGGCCCTGGCCCGCTACCCGCTCGGCGCCTACGAGCGCCCCGGCTACGCCTATGCCGCGGCCTACGGCGACTTCCTCTTCGCCTGCCCCGCCCTGCGGGCCGACACCCGCCTGGCCCAGCGCGGCCGTGTCTACTCGTACGAGTTCGCCGACCGCACCTCGCCCCTGTTCGCGTCACTCCCCCAGGACGCCGACTTCGACTTCGGCGCCACGCACGCGGCCGAACTGAACTACCTGTTCAAGCCGTACGGCATCGGCGCCCGCCTCGACACCGAACAGCGCGCGCTCGCCGACCAGATGACCGCCTACTGGGCGTCCTTCATCCACGGCTCGGCCCCGAGCGCCCCCGGCCGGCCCGTCATGCCGGACCAGAAGTCAGCCCCGGGCACCGTGCTTCAGCTGCGCACGGCCTCGCGGGGCGGCAACGCGGCCACCTCCGGGACCGGGAAGGCGCACCACTGCGACCTGTGGGACGCGGCGGCCGGCTCCTGACCACCGTCGCCACCGCAGACGGGCTCGCCCTCGGCATGACGCCGAGGGCGAGCCCGTCTGCGGTGATCCGGCCGACATGGCCTAGTAGTGCTTCGTTAGGTCTAGTCGTTGTCGCTGATCAAGAGCATGTTGGTTAGGTGGACACGCATGAAGTGAACCGATTGCGGGCCTCGTTAGGGCTGTTCGTGGCCGATGTGTTCGCCTCGGTGCCGCGCAAGGATCAGCGGGCCAAGGGCGAGTGCTATCTGCGCGGGCTGATGCTGGATGGCCGGCGCAAGTCGATCCAGCCGATGGCCCAGCGGCTGCCGGACGGGAACATGCAGGCCTTGCAGCAGTTCGTCAGCCAGTCGCCGTGGCAGTGGACGCCGGTGCGGCGGCGGATCGCCGAGCGGCTGGTCCAGGTGGTCAGGCCCGAGGTGTGGGTCATCGACGATGTGTCGTTTCCCAAGTGCGGGCGGTCCTCGGTCGGGGTGGCCCGGCAGTACTGCGGGGCGTTGGGCAAGCGGGCCAACTGCCAGGTCGCCGTCAGTGTGCACGCGGCCACCGATCTTGCTTCCTGCCCACTGGAATGGGAGCTGTTCCTGCCCGAGGAATGGGCCCACGACAGCCGGCGCCGCACGGCTGCGGGCGTGCCCGAGGAGGTCGGGCATGTGACCAAGCCCCGTCTGGCTCTGGGGCTGCTGGAGAGGCTGGCGGGCTGGCTGGGGTCGGTGCCGGTGATCGTGGCCGACTGCGGCTATGGCCGCAGTGTCTCCTTCCGCCTGGCCCTGGAGGAACGTGGCTGGTCCTACGTCATGGCCGTCGAGCCCAAGGAGATCGCCCGCCCGGCCGCTGCCGCGCCGCATCTGCCTCCCTACCAGGGCCTGGGCCCGCCCACGCTGCCCCGCTACCGCGAGCCCGCCCGCCCCCTGCATCAACTGATCGATGCGGGCACCTGCTTCGAAACCGTCACCTGGCGCCAGGGCAGCAAAGGACCGATGACCTCACGCTTTGCCGTGCTCGAGGTGCGGCCCTCGGGCAAGGAAGCCACCCGCACCGCGCAGGAACACGCCGGCGGACGCAGCCGGTGGAACGGCGAGCTGCCGCTGCGGACCCTGCTGGTCGAACAGCCCGATACGGCGCCAGAACCCACCGGCTACTGGATGACCAATCTGCCCGCCACCACACCGATCGTCGATCTCGTGCGCTTCGCCAAGATGCGCTGGCGCATCGAGCACGACTACCGCGAACTCAAACACGGTCTGGGACTGGACCACTTCGAGGGCCGCACCTGGCGCGGCTGGCACCACCACGTCACCCTCGTCACCGCCGCCCAGGCCTTCCTCACTCTGCGGCGCTACGACCCAAAAGCCCGCACGAAAGCCTGACCCTCTACCAAGTCCTCGACGCGTTACAGGACCTGCTGCGGTGCTGGAGCGGCACCTGCACCACCTGCGGCCGCCCCCTCACCACACGCCGACGCAGAACCAGAACCTAACGAAGCACTACTAGGCGGCGACGCGCTCCGCGACCTCCTTGGCCTTCTTCGCGGCCTCCTCGAAGGCGCGCTCGCGGGAGGCCTCGTACAGCGGGATCAGGTCGGACATGGCCGGGACGCGGGTGGACAGGGTGAGTTCCGGGACGATGAACTCGAGGTCCAGGCCGAAGGTGTCGCGGAGGACGGCCTCCAGGTAGTTCTGTACGAACTCGAAGCCCTCGCGCGGCGTGCCGGGCGCGTAGGAGCCGCCCCGGCTGGCGACGACGACGGCCGGGGTGCCCTTGGCGGACGGGGTCTCGCCGGCGGTGCGGCCGACCATGTACACGTTGTCCACCCACGCCTTGAGGGTCGACGGGATCGAGAAGTTGTGCATGGGGGCGCCGATCAGGACGGCGTCCGCCCCCTCCAGTTCCCCGATGAGCGTCTCGCGCACGGCGAACGCGGCGGCCTGCTCCGGCGTACGCGCGGCCGGCGCGGCGAAACCGGCGCTCCAGGCGTCGGCGGTGATGTGCGGGACCGGGTCGACGGCGAGGTCGCGGTAGATCACCGTGCCGCCGGGGTGCTGCTCCTCCCAGACCTCCCGGAAGGCGGCCGCGACCGAACGGGACGAGGACGCCTCGCCCGGGAACACGGACGAGTCGATGTGCAGCAGCGTGGCCATGACTTTCTCCTGCGGATAGGCGATGTGACTTGTTCTCACCCATAGTTAAACACAAGAAAGGTATCGAATGATACCGTCGCGATCGCAACGGAGCTGAACACGTCGAGCAAACGAGAGGCAGACGATCATGGACGTCCATGAGGCGGTCAGCAGCCGACGAGCGGTACGCGGATTCACCGACCGGCCGGTCCCGAGGGAGGTGTTGGAGCGCGTCTTGGCCGACGCGGCCTGGGCCCCGTCCGCGTCGAACCTCCAGCCGTGGCACGTCTACGTGGCGACCGACGCGCCCCTGGCCGAACTCAAGAAGCGCGCCGGCGAACGCGTGGCCTCGGGCGACCCCTGGGACGAGCCGGAGTACGAGCAGTACCCGCCCGACCTGAAGTCCCCCTACCGCGACCGCCGTTCCGCCTTCGGCGAGCAGCGCTACGGCGCACTCGGCATCCCGCGCGGCGACCTGGAGGCACGCCAGCGAGCGGCCTCCGCGAACTGGGACTGCTTCGGCGCGCCCGCCGCCCTGTTCTGCTACATCGACCGCGACATGGGCCCGGCCCAGTGGTCCGACGTCGGCATGTACCTCCAGACGGTGATGCTGCTGCTGCGCGCCGAGGGGCTGCACAGCTGTACGCAGATGGCGTGGGCGAAGTACCACAGGACCGTCGCGGAGGTCGTGTCACCGCCGCAGGAGCTGCTGCTCTTCTGCGGCATGTCGATCGGCTTCGAGGACGCCACGGTGGACCAGCCGCGCACGGGCCGGGCACCGCTCGCGGAGACGGTGACGTTCGTGGACGGCCACTGACGGCCGCCGGCCCCAGCCTTTATGCCGGGTAGGGAGTGGCCGCCCGTGCGGTCCTGAGCGCGCCCGCCCACCAGGCCAGCTGCTCCAGCAACGTCTTGGCGTACCGGGGAGTCTCGGGGTCGACCGGACGACCGTCCTGCCACGCGGTGAAGTAGTTCGGGAAGGCGAGGCCGTCGCGGATGGTCACGGCGTGCAGTTCGGTCAGCACGTTCTCCAGGTGCAGGACCGCGTGACGGCCGCCCGCCGCGCCCCCGTAGCTGACGAAGGCGACGGGCTTGGCCGTCCACTGGGTGAAGTGCCAGTCGACGGCCGCCTTCAGGGAGGCGGGATAGCTGTGGTTGTACTCGGGCGTGACCACGACGAACGCGTCCGCGCTCTCCAGCGCGGCGGTCAGCGGCCGCATCCCGGCCGGGCGCGGGTAGTCGTCGCCGGCGTACTTCGGCGAGGCCGCGGGCAGTGACAGCGGGATCTCGAAACCGGCCAGATCGACGACCTCCACGTCGAACCCGCCGTGCAGACGGGCCTGTTCGGCGACCCAGGAGGCGACGACGGGCCCGAACCGTCCCTCCCGGACGCTCCCGACGACGATCACCAGCCTGTGCGGGTTGTTGTGCGTGCTGCTGTCCTGGTTGTTGTCCACGTTGTTGTCCATGGCCACCACGATCGGGGCGCCCCCGGGCCGCAGCCAGACCGGGCTCAGGCTGGCCCCCGCAGGGCCAGCCTGAGCCCATCGCGACCGGCCGGGCCCGCCCTATCCTCGAAGGCATGGGTACGCCGCTGGGGGACTTCATCCGGGCCAAGCGCGACAGCATCCAGCCGGGGACACTCGGCCTGCCGGACCGGGGCCGCCGCCGCTCACCGGGGCTACGACGCCAGGATCTCGCGGCGCGCGCGGGCATCAGCGTCGAGTACCTGACCCGTATCGAGCAGGGCCGTGACCGCAATCCCTCGGTGGCGGTGGTCAACGCCCTCGCCGACGCCCTCAGCCTCTCCCCGTCCGAGCGCGCCCATCTGCGCTACCTCACGAAGATCTCCGGCGGGGAATGCGTCATGCACCCTCGCCCCGAACCCCCGTCCCGGCAGGTACGGGACGCGGTCCTGCGGACACTCCGCCTCCTGGAACCAGGCATCGCCGTGGTGACCAACCGGCTGGGCGACATCCTCGCCCACACTCCCGCGTACGACGCGGTGATGAACGCGAGCGGCCTGCTCGACACCGAGTCCCCGAACCTCACCCGGTACGTCTTCACCGACCCCCGCGCCCACACCTTCTTCTCCGACTGGGACGAGGTCGCCGACGAGCAGGCCTTCGACCTGTGGCTCGCCCCCTCCGCCGAGAACTCCGAGTGGTTCCGCTCGGACCTCACACCCCTGGCCGGCCCCGACCTGACCCGGCGCCTGAACCGGCACGTGGTCCCACAGCGCGGCGTCCTCCGCATCGACCATCCGGCCGGACACAACCTCCGGCTGCTCCGCGAGACACTCGAATTCACCGCGGAAGCACAGCAGTTGATCATCTTCCTGCCGGCGGACGACCAGACCGCCGAGGCCGTGGACCAGCTCGCCCACCAGTCCCGACACGGCACGCTCCGAGCCATCTCCTGACTCGCGCCGGGTGAGAACCCAACGGCCACTGGACAACTCCCCCGTTGATGCCTGGCGGCGCAAGGCTCATGCGCCCGCTCACACGCGACGGCGTTTGCGCCTTGTGCCCCAAGCCCCGGCCACCGCCGGTGACCGGCGTAGGTGGTGGGTCGTTGCTCTTCGTGCGGGGCAGGTCGTGCGTGGACGACGGGGGCATGGGTGCGGTGGCGCTGGGGTTTGGTGTGGGTGCTGGGCGCCGGGCTGGTGGCCGGGCTCGGTCTGCTGTGGTGGCTGAAGGGTGTCTCGGATGCGGGGAACGCCGCCTCCGTGCTGGGCTCCGTCGGCGTGATCGCGCTGCTGGCGGCGTGGGCCCGGCGCAACGGGCGGGCCCACAGCGGCGCCGACCAGGTGGACGAGGCCGCGAAGGATCTGGCACGCCTGGTGCTGCGCCAGTGGGAGGAAGAAGCCACGCTGCGCCAGCTGTTCGATCCGGCGCCGCTCCCGGTGGCCTGGTCCGACAGCTTGCTGCCCGGTGTGGGGGATCATCGGGAGCTGGTGGGTGACCCCGTCGACTGCCGGGCGGACGAACCGGAGAACCTGGCCCGCGCGTTTCGTGCGCTGCCGCGCCGTCGGCTCGTCGTCATCGGTGCGGCCGGGTCGGGGAAGAGCACCTTCGCCGTCCTGCTGACGCTCGGGCTGCTGCGTTCCCGCGCGGAGGGCGACCCGGTGCCGGTCCTGCTCTCGCTCGCGTCGTTCGACCCCGCGCGGGAAGGCCCGGGAGAATGGCTGCGCCGCAGGATCACGGCGGACTGCTCGGCGTTGGCCGACACAGAGGCCTACGGGCCGACGGCCGTACGGGATCTGCTGGCCGACGGCCGGATCCTGCCCGTACTCGACGGACTGGACGAACTCCCGGCCGCCGGCCAGGCCGCGGTTCTCACGGCACTGAACCACGGCTTCGCCACGGACGCCCCGCTGGTGCTGACCTGCCGTACCGCCAACTACGTCAGTGCCGTGGCACAGGCCGGCGTGCTGGCGGGCAGCGCCGTGATCGAGCCCGCGCCGGTCCGCCACGACGACGCGGTCGCCCTGCTGCGGCTCGCCGCCCCGCCCGGCCGCGGCCACCGCTGGACGATCCTCGCCGACCATCTGCGGGACCACCCCGAAGGCCCGGTGGCCCAGGCCCTGACCAGCCCGCTGATGGTCGTCCTGGCCCGGTCGGTGTACGCCGACGCGGCCGGCGCCGATCCTGCGGAACTCGCCGACCCCGCCCGCTTCCCCACCTCCGCCGCCGTCGAGCACCACCTCCTCGACAGACTCGTCCCGGCGCTCTACGGGCGCGCCCACGCCGCCGACCCCGGCAGCCGCCGTTGGGACCCGGACCGGGCCCAGCGCTACCTCACCCACCTCGCCCGGTGTCTGACCGCGCAGGGCACGCACGACCTTGCCTGGTGGCAGCTGTACCGCTCGGTACCCGTACTGACCAGAACCTGGAGCCGGGCGCTCCTGTGGAGCCTGGCGGCGGCGGTCGCGAGCGCCGTGCCGCTGCTGTGGACCACGGCCGAGAAGTTCAGCGAGGGGCTGACGGACAACGCGCCGTTCCCCGGTGCGGACTACGTCTCCACGTTCGCCGCCATGGCGTTCTGCATGGTGTGCGTGGCGTCGGCCCTGCCTCGCCGGGGCATCCCGACGGCATGCGTCACGGCGGTGTGCGGGGCCCTGGCCGGCGCTGTGGTCCTGGAGACCTGGTACGCGACGGTCGGTGACCTGGGGCTCGCAGACGTGCCCTCCGACCTGCTGGACGGCCTGTTCGACGGGACGTTCGTGTTCCTGGTCGTCCTCCTGACCACCGGCCCGCCCGTGCCGCCGTCGTCCCCCAGCCGGGCGTCCTTCACCACCCGCCGCTGGCGCCGCCGGCTCCTCCACGCCGCCGCCCGTACCTGCGGGGTCGCCCTCCTCGTCGGCGCGGCGTTCAACGTCTACTGGCTCTTCGACGACGAGCGCCCGGCCTTGGCCGCCGTCTGGGGCGCGAGTCTCCCGATCGGCCTCGTCGTGGGCATCGGACTGGCCGCCCTTCAGTGGACCAGGAACTCGGTGACCGTCAACGACGTCACCACACCCCCGTCGTCGATCCGGGGCGACCGCCGGATCACTCTGCTCCACGGCGCCTACGCCGCTCTGCTGCTGAGCGTCCTCGCCGCCGCCGTGACCCTCTTCCTCAACAGGCCCGTACCACCCGGCTTCCCCACGGTCATGGAAGCGGCCGTACAACCACACTGCGTCTCCGTCGGCCTGCTGGGAGTGGTCCTGGCCCTGGCCGCCGCCTCCTGGCCGCACTACCTCGCGGCCAGACTGGTCCTCGCCGCCCGCACCCGGCTGCCCTGGCGCTTGCAGTCCTTCCTGACGGACGCCCACCGACTGGGTGTCCTGCGCCAGGTGGGCCCCGTCCACCAGTTCCGCCACGCCCGCATCCAGCACCACCTCACCGAATCCCCCGGCCTCCCCGCCCAACGCCGCCCGACCGAACCGTCCGACACCGCCCCGGCAGCCACGGGCCCCGTCGAACCGTGACGCGGCACGGACCGCGTCCGCCACGCAAAGAGGCGGCACCCCCCGCACAGGGGTGCCGCCTCTTCTCGTACACCGGAGCCACCGTCGGTCGCGAGGGTCGGGTTGACCGACGACAGCCCCGGAGATCAACAGGCCCGCGCACACGGGCCCTGTGGCCTACCGGTGATCACTCCCCGCCGAAGAGGACGCCGCCCGCCCCGCCTCCAGCCGCGCCACCGGAATCCGGAACGGTGAGCAGCTGACGTAGTCCAGGCCGACCTCGTGGAAGAAGTGGACCGACTCCGGGTCGCCGCCGTGTTCGCCGCAGACGCCGAGTTTCAGGTCGGGGCGGGTCGCGCGGCCCGCCTCCACTGCGGACTTGACCAACGCGCCAACGCCGTCGCGGTCGATCGTCTCGAACGGGGAGACGCCGAAGATGCCCTTCTCCAGGTACGCCGTGAAGAAGGAGGCCTCGACGTCGTCGCGGCTGAAGCCCCAGACCGTCTGGGTCAGGTCGTTCGTGCCGAAGCTGAAGAACTCCGCCGCTTCCGCGATCTGGCCCGCCGTCAGGGCGGCTCGCGGCAGCTCGATCATCGTGCCGATGGCGAGCTTCAGCTTCGTGCCCGTCGCCGCCTCTACCTCGGCGATGACCTGGTCGGCCTCCTCGCGGACGATCTCCAGCTCCTGGACGGTGCCGACGAGCGGGATCATGATCTCCGCGCGCGGGTCGCCCTTCGCGTTCTTGCGTTCGGCCGCGGCCTCCGCGATGGCACGGACCTGCATCGTGAACAGGCCGGGGATGACCAGGCCGAGGCGTACCCCGCGCAGGCCCAGCATGGGGTTCTGCTCGTGCAGCCGGTGCACCGCCTGGAGCAGGCGCAGTTCGTTCTCGTGCGGGTCCTTGCGGGACTCGGCCAGGGCTACTCGTACCGACAGCTCCGTGATGTCCGGCAGGAACTCGTGCAGCGGGGGGTCCAGGAGACGGACCGTCACCGGGAGGCCGTCCATCGCCGAGAACAGTTCTACGAAGTCCTGCTTCTGGAGCGGGAGAAGCGCCTTCAGGGACTCCTCGCGCTCGGTGTCCGTGTCGGCCAGGATCAGGCGTTCCACCAGCTCGCGCCGGTCGCCGAGGAACATGTGTTCCGTACGGCAGAGGCCGATGCCCTGCGCGCCGAACCGCCGCGCCCGCATGGCGTCCTCGGCGTTGTCCGCGTTGGCCCGGACCCGCAGGCGACGCTTCCGGTCCGCGAAGGCCATGATCCGGTGGACCGCCTCGACCAGTTCGTCGGCGTCGTTGGCGCCCGCGTGCATCCGGCCCTCGAAGTACTCCACCACCGGGGAGGGGACCACCGGGACCTCGCCCAGGTAGACCTTGCCGCTCGAACCGTCGATCGAGATCAGGTCGCCCTCCTCGACGACATGACCGCCCGGCACCGTCATCCGGCGCCTCTTGGTGTCGACCTCCAGCTCCTCCGCGCCGCACACACACGTCTTGCCCATGCCCCGGGCCACCACCGCCGCGTGGGACGTCTTGCCACCCCGCGACGTCAGGATTCCCTCCGCCGCGATCATGCCGTCGAGGTCGTCGGGGTTGGTCTCCCGGCGGACCAGGATGACCTTCTCGCCCGAACGCGACCACTTGACCGCGGTGTACGAGTCGAACACCGCCTTGCCGACCGCCGCGCCCGGGGAGGCGGCGATGCCACGGCCGACCTGCGCGACCTTCGACTCCTCGTCGAAGCGCGGGAACATCAGCTGGGCCAGCTGGGCGCCGTTGACGCGCTGGAGCGCCTCCGCCTCGTCGATCAGGCCCTGGTCGACCAGCTGCGTCGCGATACGGAAGGCCGCGCCCGCCGTGCGCTTGCCGACGCGCGTCTGGAGCATCCACAACTGGCCGCGCTCGATGGTGAACTCGATGTCGCAGAGATCCTTGTAGTGGTTCTCCAGCGTGTCCATGATCTTCATCAGCTGGTCGTACGACTTCTTGTCGATCTGCTCCAGCTCGGCGAGCGGGACCGTGTTGCGGATGCCCGCGACCACGTCCTCGCCCTGCGCGTTCTGTAGGTAGTCGCCGTACACGCCCTGGTGGCCGGAGGCCGGGTCGCGGGTGAACGCGACGCCCGTGCCCGAGTCGGGGCCCAGGTTGCCGAAGACCATCGAACAGACGTTGACCGCCGTACCGAGGTCGTGCGGGATGCGCTCCTGGCGGCGGTAGAGCTTCGCACGGTCGGTGTTCCAGGAGTCGAAGACCGCGTGGATCGCGAGGTCCATCTGCTCGCGCGGGTCCTGCGGGAAGTCGCGGCCCGCCTCGGTCTTGACGATCCTCTTGAACTTGGTGACGAGCTTCTTGAGGTCCGCGGCCTCCAGCTCCGTGTCGACCGTGACCTTCTTCGCCGTCTTCGCCGCGTCCAGCGCGTCCTCGAACAGCTCGCCCTCGACCCCGAGGACCGTCTTCCCGAACATCTGGATGAGACGGCGGTACGAGTCCCACGCGAAGCGCTCGTCGCCGGCCTGCTTGGCGAGGCCCTGCACCGACTTGTCGGAGAGCCCGATGTTCAGCACCGTGTCCATCATGCCCGGCATCGAGAACTTCGCCCCGGAACGGACGGACACGAGGAGGGGGTTGTCGGCCTGGCCGAGCTTCTTGCCCATGGCCTCTTCGAGGGCCGCGAGATGCGCGCTCACCTCGTCACGCAGTGCCGCCGGCTCGTCGCCGCTGTCGAGGTAGGTCTTGCAGGCTTCGGTCGTGATGGTGAAGCCGGGAGGAACGGGGAGTCCCAGGTTGGTCATCTCGGCGAGGTTCGCACCCTTGCCACCAAGGAGGTCCTTGAGGTCCTTGTTTCCCTCGGTGAAGTCGTAAACGAACTTGACTACGTGGGGTTCTTTGTTTTCCGACACGGGTCTCGACTCCCTCGGGACGCGGTGGCTGCCCTGACGGCGAGGAACATACCCAGATCGAAGGCGTCTGGGTACGTCCACTTGCGTGTCATGCGCCTGTAACCAGCCGTCCGCCAGCAGATCCAAAGTCAAGGCTTGGCAAGCAGTGGAAGCGTCATGTTTTCACTTCTTGAACACAACGGCAGGCACATGCCCATTTTGTCGCTCACATGAGCAGCAGGCAACACGTCTGAGTTTTATCGATGAACGATCAAAGGGTGGCACTCAGTGCCACCCTTTGAGAAGTGCAGTCGCCCATGATCCGCTCATCTGAGCGCAACCCCTATCAAGGGTGGCGAGAATCACGCACGATCCAGCGACGGGATTTCACCATGCGGACGCCGACCCAAAAGGGAAACACCCCCGTCACAGGCACCTTCAGCCGTTGACGCGGTTCACACGCCGAGCGCCGCCAAGCGCTCCTCCACCCGCTCAGGTGCGTACAGGTACTCGACGACCATCGCCCCGGCCCCCACCAGCCCCGCCCGCTCCCCCAGCCTCGACGTCACCACGTCCAGATGAGCGGTCGAGCGCGGCAGCGCCCGCTGGTACAACAACTCCCGTACGCCGGTCAGGAACGGTGTGCCTGCCAGGTCGCCGGCGATCATCAGCACGCCGGGGTTGAGCAGCGTCACCACCGTCGCCAGTACGTCCCCCACGCTCCGGCCCGCCTCCCGCGCGAGCGCGACGGCCTCCGGATGCCCGGCCGCGAGCAGGTCCCGTACGTCCGAGCCCGACGCCGCCGGCACCCCGGTCTCGGCCAGCCGGCGCGCGACGGCGCCACCGCTCGCGATGGCGGCCAGACACCCGTACGACCCGCACCGGCACAGCGCCTCGGCGCCCTGCGGAACCCGGATGTGCCCGATGTCCCCGGCGCCGCCGTCGATGCCCCGGAAGACCGAACCGCCCACCACCACACCCGCGCCGATACCGGTCGAGACCTTGACCAGGACGAAGGCCGAGCAGCCCGGATATCCGGTGCGCTGTTCGCCGTACGCCATGAGGTTGGCGTCGTTGTCGACCAGGACCGGGACGTTCGCGGCGGCCGGTTCCCCCGTCTGTTCCGCGAGGGCGCGGGCCAGGCGGGCACGTATGTCGTAGCCGTCCCAGCCGGGCATGATCGGCGGCTGGACGACGCGGCCGGCGTCCGTGTCGACCGGGCCCGGTACCGCGAGGCCGATGCCGCAGACCTCGGACGGGCCGTGGCCCGCCTTCGTGAGGAGTTCCGCGAACCAGCGGCCGATCTCGCCGAGTACGGCGTCGGGGCCGTCGTCGACGGCCAGCACACCCGAGTGTTCCGCGAGGAGCTCACCCGTGAGGGTGAGTACGGCGGCGCGGGCGTGACGGGTGTCGAGGTCGGCGGTGAGGACGACGGCGTGGGCGTCGTCGAACTCCAGAGTGATCGAGGGGCGTCCGCCGAGCGGCGAGTCGACCGGGCCCGAGGCTCCCTCGCGCAGCCAGCCCGCGCGGAACAGCCGGTCCAGACGGTGGCCGACGGTCGCACGTGAGAGACCCGTCACTTGTTGCAGGGCACCGCGAGTCGTGGCGCGCCCACTGCGTACCAGTTCGAGCAGATCGCCCGCGCTCGTCTGAGCACGACCACTCATGCGCACCCCCTTGTGTTTCTCAAGCTTGCATTACATATTGAGTTCTGCGTGTTAAATAGACGTAACTCTAAGGTGGCCGCGACCGAACTGGTCAGGCCGAACGTCTTCGGGGAGCCCCGAGTGGATCGCACTGCCCAGTTGACCGCCCGCGCCGCGACGCACTCCGTCGTATACGAACCGGACGTTACGACACATTCCCTGCACGTCAGAGCGGCGGACGTACTGGAGGCCAACTGGACCGGCAGCTCGACGGTCCCCTCGCGCGGTCTGTATCCGCACCAGTGGTCCTGGGACTCCGCGTTCATCGCGATCGGCCTGCGCCACCTCTCACCCCTGCGCGCGCAGACGGAGCTGGAGACGCTGCTGTCGGCCCAGTGGGACGACGGACGCATCCCGCACATCGTCTTCAACCCCTCCGTCCCGCTCGACGCGTACTTCCCGAGCCCCGACTTCTGGCGCTCCTCGACCGCGGGGCGCGCTGCGGGCGCCCCGCGCACCGTACAGACGTCCGGCATCGTGCAGCCACCGGTGCACGCGCTGGCCGTCTGGCTGGTGCACCAGGCCGACCCCGGGCTGTCCCGCTCGCGCGGCTTCCTCGCCCGCGCCTACCCGCGGCTCGCCGCCTGGCACCGCTATCTGCTGCACCGCCGTGACCTGGGCGGGGGCGGCCTGGCGTCGGTCGTGCACCCCTGGGAACAGGGTATGGACAACAGCCCCTGCTGGGACGCCCCGCTGAGCCGCATCACCCCGGCCCCGGCCCGCTCCTTCCGCCGCGCCGACCTCGACCACGGCGCCGCCGAGGACCGCCCGACGGACCTGGACTACGGACGGTACGTACGGCTGGCGACGGACTACAGGGACGGGGGTTATGAGGACGGCGCGAGCGAGTTCGCCGTCGAGGACCCCTCCTTCAACGCGCTGCTGATCGCCTCCGAGCACGCGCTGGCCCGGATCGCCCGCGAGCTGGGCGCGACGGGGACGGCCCGGCACGCGCGCGCGGAACGGCTGACGGCGGCGCTGGTGGAGCGGCTGTGGGACCCGGCGGAGGGCATGTTCTTCTGCCGCGACGTACGGGACGGCTCGCTCATCCCCGAGCGGAGCGTCTCCGGCCTCATCCCGCTCCTCCTCCCCACGCTCCCCCGGGACATCGCCGACACCCTCGTCCGTACGGCGCGCGGGCCGCACTTCGAACTCGGCGGCGCCGCCCGCCTCGTACCGTCCTACGACCTGCTCGGCGAGGCCTTCGACCCGCACCGCTACTGGCGCGGTCCTGCCTGGTTCAACACCGGGTGGCTGGTGGAGCGCGGGCTGCGGCAGCACGGCGAGCGGGCGCACGCCGACGCGCTGCGTACGGCGCTGCTGGAGACCGCCGACGCCACCGACTTCGCGGAGTACGTGGATCCGTTCACCTCAGAGGCCTGCGGGGCGCTCGACTTCGGCTGGACGGCCGCGCTGACTCTCGATCTGCTCCACCAGCAGCCCATCGCCGACATAAGTGCCGTCGGCGCGTTCGACATGAGCGACATGAGTGACAAGGGAGGGGAACGGCGATGACGGACCGGCATCATCTGCTCGTGCACGGCGGGACGTTCGCGGCCGTCGGCGACGGCGGGGACATCAGCGGTGTACGCGGCGGCAGCCACCCCGACGGGTTATTCGTACGCGACGCACGGCACTTGAGCCGTTGGCAGCTCACCGTCGACGGCGCCGTGCCCGAGACGCTCAGCCCGGTCGCCGACGGGGACACCGCGCGCTGTGTGCTCGTACCGCGCGGAGGCCGGCAGGAGCCGCCCGCGTACACGCTCTTCCGTGAACAGGCCGTCGGGGACGGCGGGTTCGTGGAGGCGCTGCGGGTGACCAGCAACCGTCCGACGCCGACGACGGTCCGGATCGCGGTCACGGCGGACGCCGACTTCACGGACCAGTTCGAGCTGCGCTCCGACCACCGTACGTACGTCAAGTCCGGCGCCGTCCGCAAGCGCGAAATCCTGGACGACGGCGTCGAGTTCAGCTACCGGCGCGGTGAGTGGCGCTCCTGTACGACGGTCACGGCGGAGCCCGCCCCCGACGGCGTCGAGGAGACCGGCACCGGCGCCCGACGCCTGGTCTGGACACTGGAGTTGGAGCCGCACGGTTCGGCGGAGCTGGCGCTGCGCGTGGCGGCCCGCCCGCACGGCGCGACCCAGGAACCGCAGGTCCCCGCGTCCCCCGCCGCCGCGAACGACCAACTCCTGGCCCTCGAAGGTGAGTTCGTCGAGGGCGTCGCTTTCCCCACCGGCTGGCCGGAGTTGGCGGCGGCCTGCGCACGCGGTCTCTCCGACCTGGCGGCACTCCAGGTCCCCGCGACGGGCCCGGACGGCGAGGAGTTGCGCGTACCGGCGGCAGGAGCCCCCTGGTTCCTGACCCTCCTGGGCCGAGACGCACTCCTCACTTCCCTCTTCGCGCTCCCGTACCGCCCCCAACTGGCCGCCGCCACACTGCCCGCGCTCGCCGCGACCCAGGCAACGGAGGTCGGCCCGGACTCCGTCGCCCAGCCGGGCAAGATCGTGCACGAGGTACGGCACGGCGAGCTGGCGCACTTCGGGCAGGTGCCGTACGGGCGTTACTACGGCTCGGTGGACGCGACACCGCTGTTCCTGGTCCTCCTGGGCGCGTACGTCGAACAGACCGGCGACACGACGTTGGCCCGCCGTCTGGAGGCGAACGCCCGCGCGGCGATCGGCTGGATGCTGGACCACGGCGGCCTGACGTCACGCGGCTATCTGGTGTACCGGGCCGACCAGGGCGGCCTCGCCAACCAGAACTGGAAGGACTCCCCCGGCGCCATCTGCTCGGCCGACGGCACCCGCGCAAGCGGCCCGGTGATGGCGGCGGGGGCCCAGGGGTACGCGTACGACGCGCTGCGCCGCACGGCGTGGATCGCGCGCACGGTGTGGGAGGACGAGACGTACGCCGCCCTCCTGGAACAGGCGGCGGGCGACCTCCGGGACCGTTTCCAGCGGGACTTCTGGATGCCGGAGCACTCCTTCCCGGCGCTGGCGCTCGACGGCGAGGGCAACCAGGTGGACGCGCTGGCCTCGGACGCGGGCCATCTGCTCTGGTCGGGACTCCTCGACAAGGAGTACGGAGAGAAGGTCGGCCGCCGCTTGCTGGAGCCGGACTTCTTCTCGGGCTGGGGCGTACGGACGCTGGCGGCGGGCCAGTCGGCCTACCACCCCCTGTCCTACCACCGGGGTTCGGTCTGGCCGCACGACAACGCCCTGATCACGCTGGGCCTCTCGCGGTACGGCCTGCACGACGAGGCCCGTACGGTCGCCCACGCCCTCGTCGACGCGGCGACCGCCACCGGTCACCGTCTCCCCGAGGTCCTCGCCGGTTACGGCCGCGACACCCACGGGGAGCCGGTGCCGTACCCACACGCGTGCGTACGCGAATCCCGCTCGGCGGCGGCCCCGTTGGCGCTGCTCACGGCGGTCGGGGGCGCCTGAGGGAGTGTGAGTCCGGTCGCTTGGTGAGGCGTTTGCCCGGTGTTTGCCGGGTGCTTGGACGCGGAGGCTGAACGGAGGCCGAGGGCCCGCCGTACGGGATGGTGGCGGACCCAGGCTCCCGCGCCCGGGTCCGCCGCTCCTGCACGGGCTCCACACGGAAGGACCTTCGGGGTGCCTCTGTTCACGCGCATCAACCCATCGACGGATACGGCGGCTGAGGCGACGCCTGCTGAGGAAACCCCGGTCACGGAGACGGGCCCCGAAGGGGCGCGGGGAACTGCGCGAGAAGCCCCCACGGCGGACAGCCGACCACTACCGGCGGACTCGGCCACTTCAACCGACCCTGACTCGGACTCGGACTCAGCCGAGAAGCCGGCCCAGCCCACCAAGCCCAACTGGCGAACCCGGCGTCCCACCACCGCCCGGAATCTCAGTCGGGCGGCAACCGCCCTCTCCGTACTCCTCGTACTGTTCGCCCTCCAAATGCCGAACACCGTGGGCAACTTCCGGATCACGGAGTTCCTGCGACTCCCCGCGGAGGCGATCGTCGCGGCCGTCGTGCTGCTCGCGATGCCGCGCCGGCCCCGGGTGATCACGGCGGCGTGCATCGGCGTGTTCCTCGGTGCGCTGACCGTGCTGAACCTGCTGGACATGGGGTTCGTCGAGTTCCTGGGCCGGCACTTCAACGTCGTGCTGGACTGGGTGCTGCTGGACGACGCCCAGTCGTACATCTCCGACGCCATCGGTACGACGGGCTCGATCGTCGTCACCCTCCTCGTGATCCTGCTGACGCTGCTCCTGCCCATCGGGACGGCCCTCGCCTGCGTACGGCTCAGCAACCTCCTGGCCCGCAACAACACCGTCGCCACCAAGGCCACGCTCATAGCCGGCACCGTATGGATCACCTGCATGTCCCTCGGCCTCAGCATCGGCGGAGTGCCGATCGCCTCGGACCACACCGCCGGCGTCGTGAAGGTGCATCTGCGGCGGGCGAGCGACACCTTCCGCGACGAGGCGGCGTTCGAGAAGTTCGCCAAGAACGACCCCTTCGCCAAGACGCCCGGTGACCAGCTGGTGCCGGACCTGCGCGGCAAGGACGTCATCTTCACGTTCATCGAGAGCTACGGCCGCAGCGCGATCGAGGACCCGATCATGTCGCCCGGCGTCGACCAGACGCTCGCGGACAGCACGCAGGCCCTGACGGACGCCGGTTTCGCCGCGAAGAGCGGCTGGCTGACGTCGGCCACGTTCGGCGGCAACAGCTGGCTCGGCCACTCCACGTTCCTGTCGGGCCTGTGGATCAACAACCAGCAGCGCTACAACACCCTGGTCAACAGCGACCGTCTCACCCTCCCCGAGGTCTTCCGGCGCACCGGCGACTGGCGGACGGTCGGTGTGATGCCGGGCGTACAGAAGGGCTGGCCGGAGTCGAAGTTCTACGGCCTGGAGAAGAACTACTCGTCCAAGGATCTCGGCTACCAGGGACCGAAGTTCAGCTGGTCGACCATGCCGGACCAGTACACGCTGGAGGCCTTCCAGCGCCTGGAGCACGGCAAGAAGAGCGCCAAGCCGCTGATGTCCGAGATCATCCTCACCTCGAGTCACCAGCCCTGGGCGCCCCTTCCGAAGACCGTCCCGCAGGACCAGCTCGGTGACGGCTCGGTGTTCGACTCGATCCAGAAGGCGGGCAAGGACCCGAAGGACGTGCTGTACGACGGCACCGCGGCCAAGCAGGAGTACGGCAAGTCGATCCAGTACTCGGTGACCAGCCTCGTCGACTGGCTCACCCGCTACGGCACCGACGACACCGTCCTCGTCTTCCTCGGCGACCACCAGCCCATGTCCCGGGTCAGCGGCAGCAACGCCAGCCGCGACGTCCCGGTGTCGGTCGTGGCCAAGGACCCGAAGATCCTCGACAAGATCGCCGACTGGAACTGGACGGACGGCCTGCGCCCGGCCCACGACGCCCCGGTCTGGAAGATGAGTTCCTTCCGGGACAAGTTCCTCACGGCGTACGGCTCGACGCCCCATCCGTGAGCGGGCTGAGCCGGCGTGGGGTGTTTCTCGCCCCCGCCGCCCCTACCCGTCCCATCCTTCTGGGGGCTGCGCCCCCAGACCCCCGCTGTCGGCCTGAACGGCCTCGTCCTCAAACGCCGGACGGGCTGGAGGAGCGCCCCAAAGGGGCGCGGGGAACTGCGCGACCAGCCACAGCGCACCCGCGGACAAAGAACTCATCCCCCGGACGTATCCAACTCCGCGTCTTCACTCACACCCGCGCAGTCATACGGATCCTTCAGCCACCCGTCCGGCAACACCACCCGGTTGTTGCCGGACGTACGCCCCCGAGGACCGTCGGCGCCCAGGGGCCAGGCCTGGTCGAGGTCCAACTCGTCCAGCCCAGACCGGAGTTCCGCCAACGACGACGTGATCGCAAGACGCTTCCGCATCTCGCTGCCCACCGCGAAACCCTTCAGGTACCAGGCGACATGCTTGCGGAAGTCGATGACCCCGCGCGCCTCGTCCCCGATCCACTCGCCGAGCAGCGTGGCGTGCCGGACCATGATGTCGGCGACCTCGCGGAGCGTCGGGCGGGCGATGGCCTCCGTACGGCCCTCGAAGGCCGCCACCAGGTCCGCGAACAGCCACGGGCGGCCGAGGCACCCGCGGCCGACCACGACCCCGTCGCAGCCCGTCTCCCGGACCATCCGCAGCGCGTCCTCCGCCGACCAGATGTCGCCGTTGCCGAGTACGGGGATCTCCGGCACGTGCTCCTTGAGGCGGGCGATCGCGTCCCAGTCCGCCGTGCCGCCGTAGTGCTGGGCGGCGGTGCGGCCGTGCAGGGCGATGGCCGTCACGCCCTCCTCGACCGCGATCCGGCCGGCGTCGAGGTAGGTGATGTGGTCGTCGTCGATGCCCTTGCGCATCTTCATCGTGACCGGGATGTCCCCGGCGCCGGACACCGCCTCGCGCAGGATCGCGCGGAGCAGGTTCCGCTTGTACGGGAGGGCGGACCCGCCGCCCTTCCTCGTCACCTTCGGGACCGGGCAGCCGAAGTTGAGGTCGATGTGGTCGGCCAGGCCCTCCTCCGCGATCATGCGGACGGCCTTGCCGACGGTCGCCGGGTCCACGCCGTACAGCTGGATCGAGCGCGGCTTCTCCGTCGCGTCGAAGTGGATCAGCTGCATGGTCTTCTCGTTGCGCTCGACCAGCGCCCGGGTCGTGATCATCTCGCTGACGAACAGGCCCTTGCCGCCGCTGAACTCCCTGCACAGGGTGCGGAAGGGGGCGTTCGTGATCCCGGCCATGGGGGCGAGGACGACGGGCGGCGTGACGGTGTGCGGGCCGACGGAGAGCGGGCCGGCGAGCAAGGTCGTGGGCGTGGACATTGGGTCATTCTCTCGCACCGAATGGAGTACAGCCAAAGTCGTTAGTTAGCCGTACTATGGTTCGCATGTCCGAGCTGAGTCCTCGCCGCCGCATGCTGGTGCTGGCGATCTGCTGTATGAGCCTGCTGATCGTCAGCCTCGACGTCACCGTGCTCAATGTCGCGCTGCCTTCCATGGAGAAGGACCTGGGCGCGAGCGTGGCCGGTATGCAGTGGGCGCTCGACGCGTACACGCTGGTGCTGGCCTCGCTGCTGATGCTGGCGGGCTCGACCGCCGACCGGATCGGCCGTCGCCGGGTCTTCAAGACCGGCCTTGTGCTGTTCACCCTCGGCTCGGTGCTCTGCTCGCTCGCCCCGAACCTCGACTCGCTCATCGTGTTCCGCATGATCCAGGCGATCGGCGGCTCGATGCTCAACCCGGTCGCCATGTCGATCATCACCAACACCTTCACCGACCCGCGCGAGCGGGCCCGGGCGATCGGGGTGTGGGGCGGGGTGGTCGGGATATCCATGGCCGCCGGCCCGATCGTCGGCGGCCTGCTCGTGGACTCCGTCGGCTGGCGTTCGATCTTCTGGCTCAACCTGCCGGTGGGCCTCGTCGCGCTCCTGCTGACCTGGCGGTACGTCCCCGAGTCCCGGGCGCCGAAGGCCCGCCGTCCGGACCCGGTCGGCCAGGTCCTGGTCATCGCGCTGCTCGGCTCGCTGACGTACGCGATCATCGAGGCGCCCAACTCGCCCGTCACCCACACGCTCGCCTTCGGGGCGGTCGCCCTGGCCGCACTGCTCGGGCTGCTGTACTACGAGCCCCGGCGCACCGAACCCCTCATCGACCTGCGGTTCTTCCGGTCGGTGCCGTTCAGTGGGGCGACCGTGGTCGCGGTGAGCGCGTTCGCCGCGCTGAGCGGGTTCCTGTTCCTGTCGACGCTGTATCTACAGAACGTGCGGGGGCTGTCCGCGCTGCACGCCGGTCTGTGGATGCTGCCGATGGCGGTGATGTGCTTCGTGTGCGCGCCGATATCGGGGCGGCTGGTCGGCAGCCGGGGTCCACGGTTCTCGCTGCTCACGGCGGGGGTCACGATGACGGCGAGCGGGGTCCTGTTCGCGGGGTTCGACGGGGAGACGTCGAACGTGACGCTGGTGATCGGGTACTTCCTGTTCGGCCTCGGCTTCGGCTTCGTCAACGCGCCCATCACCAACACGGCCGTCTCGGGCATGCCCCGTTCCCAGGCCGGGGTGGCCGCCGCGATCGCCTCGACCAGCCGGCAGACCGGCGGCACGCTCGGGGTGGCGGTGATCGGCGCGGCGCTGGCGTCGGGCATCGGATCGGGTCCGTACGAGGAGGTGTTCGCCGCCGCGGCGCGGCCCGGCTGGTGGATCATCGCGGGCTGCGGTCTGGCCGTACTGGTCCTGGGTGCCGTCACGACCGGCGGCTGGGCCCGGCGGACCGCCGAGCGGACGGCGGAGCGCCTGGAGATCGAGGGCGGCGGCAGCGGGAGTGGGGCCGGTGAAGGTGGGGCCCGTGAGGGTGGGGGCGGGGAGAAGGGCTTGCGGGGCTCCGCGGGGGCGCGCACCTCGATGTGAGCCGTTGTTGTAACCCATTGCTGATGATCACCGTTGGGGAAGACGCAAGGGCACCATCAACTCGACGAACTCGAAGAGGGCGTGGCCGATCTTGGGGGCAGCCGGGTCGCGGCGGACGGTCGGATTTCCCGTCACGGGAACGAGTTTTGTGGGCCGGCGCCATGAACTGACGCAGGCCAGGCGGCTGTTGGCGGCCACCAGGCTGCTGACGCTCACCGGTCCCGGCGGGGTGGGCAAGACCCGGCTCGCGGGACGGGTGGCGGAGGGGGCGGTACGGGGTTTCCCGGACGGGGTGTGGCTGGTGCCGCTGGCCGCCGTACAGGACGGCACGCTGGTGCCGCACGCGGTGGCGGACGCGCTCGGCATCCGGGACGAGGCGGGCCGGGCTCCGCTGGAGACGGTCGTCGAGCATCTGCGTACCCGGCGACTGCTGCTGGTCATGGACAACTGCGAGCACGTGGCGGAGGCGTGTGCCTCGGTGGTGGCCGCCGTGCTTTCGGCGACGGAGGGGGTCGGCGTCCTGGCCACCAGCCGCCACCGGCTCGGTCTCCCCGAGGAGCGGCTGCTCCCGGTGGCCCCGCTGGCCACCCCGGCCCCCGGGGACGACCTCCCCGGGACGGACTTCCCCGCACTGCGCCTGTTCGCCGACCGGGCGGCGGCGGTGGCGCCCGGTTTCGAGATCACCGACCACAACCGGGCGGCGGTGGCCCGTCTCTGCCACCGCCTGGACGGCCTCCCGCTGGCGATCGAACTGGCGGCCGTACGGATGCACGCGCTGGGTGTGGAGCAACTGGACGAGCGTCTCGGCGAACGCCTGGGCGACCGCTACCGCCTCCTCACGTCCGGCAGCCCGACCGCACCGCCCCGCCACCAGACCCTCCGCTCGGCGGTGGACTGGAGCTACGACCTCTGCACCCCTGAGGAGCAACTCGCCTGGTCCCACCTGTCGGTCTTCACCGGCAGCTTCGACCTGGCGGGGGCGGAGGCGGTGTGCGAGTCCTTCGCGGGGCGGTCGGGCGGGAGGAAGGAGTGCCGTTCCGGGGCCGGAGCCGATCCGACGGGAGCGGGGCACGCCGGTGGCAGGTCCGGCCCGGCAGACACGGACCACGCCGACGGCACATCCGGCCCAGCCGACACGGACCACGCCGACGGCACATCCGGCCCAGCCGACACGGACCACGCCGACGGCACATCCGGCCCAGCCGACACGGACCACGCCGACGGCACATCCGGCCCAGCCGACACGGACCACGCCGACGGCACATCCGGCCCAGCCGACACGGACCACGCCGACGGCACATCCGGCCCAGCCGACACGGACCACGCCGACGGCACATCCGGCCCAGCCGACACGGACCACGTCACAGGCCGGGCAGCCCGCCCGGACACGGGCGGCCCGCTTGGAGGGCCGCCCCGGGCGGGGACAGCCCGCATGGGCGGCAGGGCACCGGCCCGCGACGGAGCCGAAGTGGGGGCTGCCGGGGCCGGAGTGGGCGCTGTCGGGGCCGGAGCAGGGAACGCCCGAGTCGCTGTGCTGGCCGCCGTGACCGGGCTGGTGGAGAAGTCCGTGCTGGTCAGGGAGGAGGGGGGAGACGGGACCGGCAGCCGGTATCGGATGCTTGCCCTGCTTCGTGAGTACGGGCTGGAGCGGCTGGAGGCGCTCGGAGGGGCCGAGGACACGCGGCGTCGGTTGTGCGCGCACTTCGTGCGGGTCGCGGAGGAGCACGAGCGGCGTTGGTTCGGGCCGGACCAGCCGGGCACCCTGGCCGGGCTGCGTGCCGAGCACGACAATCTGCGGGCGGCGCTCGACTTCTGTCTCACCACCCCCGGCGAGGCCCCGCGCGGGCAGCGTCTGGTCGGCAGCCTGTGGTTCTACTGGATCGCGCGCGGCGCCTGGGCGGAACTGCGGCACTGGTGGCAGCGGCTCGCCCTGCGCGAGGGCGGGCGCCCGTCGCCCGAGCTGACCCGGGCGCACTGGGCCGCGGCCCTGATCCCGCTGGTCCGCAGCCGTACGAACGCCGTCCTCCTGGCCGGCACCCCGCACACCCCGACCCTGGCCCCGCACGAGATACCGGACGTCAGACCACTCGCCGAGATCCTCGCCGAACACACCGGGAACGACACGGCACCGCTGCTCTCCTTCCATGTCCTCAGCCGCGTCGAGATGGCGACGACCCTCACCTTCCACGGCAGGCCCGAACTCGCCGTCCCGCTGTGCCTGGACGCCCTCGCCGTGTGCGAGGCGCACGGCGAGCAGTGGGTGCGCTCGTACGTCCTGGGCGCACTCGCCACCGCCCGCTGGGCCCTCGGCGAGCACGACGCCGCCGCCGAGAGCGCCCGCCGCTGTCTGCGGCTGCCGTACGTCACCGGCGAGCCGCACGCCGTGGGCGGCGCCCTGGAGATACTCGCCGTCGCCACCGCCGCCCACGGCGACGCCGAACGGGCCGCCGTGCTGCGGGGCGCGGCACACCGCATCTGGTACGACCTCGGCCACGACCCACTGGCCGGCCAACGCCAGTCGGCACACCTCCCGACAACCGAACCCCAGGCCCACGAGACACCCGACAACGACCGGTACGGGTACGACGGCGACGCCCACCGACGGGGCTACGAGCTGTCGGCCGAGGAGGCACTCACGTACGCGCTGGGCGAGGCGGACACCGAAGCAGCGGAATTTAGGCGCGCCTCGGCAAAGAACAGACGCGCCGCAGCGGAACCCGGGCGCGCCGCGACGGGAAGCAGGCGCGGCGCATCGGGTGCTGGGCGCACCGCATCGGGACTCAGACGCACCTCGGCGGAGAACGAGCGCACCTCGGCGGGGAACGGGCTCAGCACACCAGGAGCCGGGAGCGCCTCACCAGGAGCCGAACGCACCGCAGCGGAACCCTGGCGCACCTCAGGAGGGAGCGAGCGTGGCGCATCGCGAGCCAGACGCGCCACAATGGAACCCGGGCGCGCCCCGGCAGGGAACGGGCTCGGCACACCAGGAGCCGGGGGCACCTCACCAGGAACCGGACACACCACAGCGGAACCCTGGCGCGCCTCGGCGGAGAACGAGCGCGACGCATCGCGAGCCGGGGGCGAAACGCCAGGAGCCGGACGTGCCGCAGCGGAACCCTGGCGCGACACATCGGGCAGCGAGCGCGGCGCACCGGGAACCCGACGCGCCTCGGCGGGAGACGGACGCACCTCGGCAGGGAACAAGCGCGGCACACCAGGAACCGGACGCACCACACCAGGAACCGGGAGCGCCGCCGCAGGACCCGGACTCACCTCAGCGGGAAACGAGCGCGGCGCATCAGGAGCCCGGCGCACCGCTGTGGGACGCGGGCGCGCCCCGGCAGGGAGCGAGCGCGGCACATCAGGAACCGGACGCACCGCACCAGGAGCCGGGGACGCCCCAACAGGACTCGGACTCACCCGCGCCGGAAACGGGCGCGCCCGATCGGAAGGCGGGCGCCCCGCACCGGCAGCCCGGCGCGTCGTGCGGGCCGCTCCCCCGGTGCGCACCGCACCACCCGTACCCCCCGACACCGGCCTCACCCGTCGTGAGTGGGAAGTCGCTGGTCTGATCGCCTTGGGTATGACCAACCGGCAGATCGCCGAGCGGCTGGTGATCTCTCGGCGTACGGCCGAGGGGCATGTTCAGCGGATTCTTGGCAAGTTGGGGTTCGCGGGCCGGAGTCAGGTGGCGGCCTGGTTCAGTGGGCCGCCCTCCCGGTGACTGTTTCCGTCTCCCTGCCCGTCTCTGTGCGGAGCCTCAGCTGGCGCACGTCGTCGGAGCCGAGGCCCCGCAGGACCGCTTCCAGGATCGGGCCGCAGCGGACGTCGAGGGTGTCGCCGTCGGGCAGGCCGCGGGCGAAGCCGATGAGCTGCCAGGCGGCGTGGGCCTCCATGTAGAAGAGGTCGGTCAGGTCGAGTTCGTACCGGAGGGGGGCCGAGCCGATGCCGGAGCGGCGGGTCAGCAGGGCGCGGAGGGTGGCTGTGAACTCCTCGCGGGTGCCTGGCTCCGCCGAGCCCGCGATCCGTGCGCCGCCGTCGGTGCGGGTCACTTCGAGCGCGTCGAGGTGGGTCATCACCTGGAGTGGGTGGACCGTCCGCATCGCGGCCACCAGGTGGTCGGTGTACTGGTGCCGGCTGTACCAGCACATCGCGGTGAGGCGGGGATCCACGAACAGCGGCTCCATGAACGCCTCGTAGTCGACGAGTTGGTCGTCGCTGACGCCGGTCCGCTGCCCCCAGGCCATGTCGGCCCCGACCCGCAGCCCGGTCAGCCCCTCGGTCCGTGCCCGCTCCAACTCGTCCGAGTAGAGCCGGAATTGGCGCTCCTTCGAGAAGCTGCCGTCGGGGACGTACACGGCGGTGTTGCGTACGATCTCCAACTGGCCGCTCCGCCAGGCGTCTTCGGCCTGGCCGGTGCCGCCGTCGAGCCGGGCGAGGGCGTCGTCGTCGCTCACGTCGGCCGGGTCGAGGACGACCATCACCCGCTCGCCCCGGGTCAGTCCGGTGCGGGTGTAGGCGGTCAGGACCTGCCAGTGGGCCTGCGCGTCGGGCACGTCCAGGCAGGCATGGTCACCCGGTCGCAACGCCTCCACGGGGACGCTTCGGGCAGTTGCGTGTGCGTGCTCAGGTCCGTGCTCCGTCATCGAGGGCGCCTCCCCAGGTGCTGATGATCCACTCAGTACGACGGTAGGGACACGCCTGCGCGCACCACCGCCGCCACCACCAACGCCCCTCATTACGAACGGAATTGACCATTCGCGATCGGATGCCCGACCGGAATGGATCAGCTTCCGTCCCCTCGCGACTACTCCCCGTCCGCGAACATCTCGTACAGCTTCTCCAGGCGTTCGCGCGTCTCCGCGTCCGACGGGACCATCGTCACCAGGCGGGTGCCCAGCTCCGGGGCGAGCCACAGGTCCGTGTGGTCGACGGTGAGCAGACCGACGTACGGATTGCGGAACTGCTTGGTCTTGCCGCGGACGTTGATCACCTCGTACCGCTCCCAGATCTCGCAGAACTCCGGGGACTCCGCGCGCAGCCGCCTCAGCATCAACTTCCAGGCGGGGTCGCCGAGATGGGCCGCCTGCTGGACCCGGAGCTTGGCCGCCATCACGCGCAGTGTCTCTTCGAGCAGGACGACCGACTGCCGCCACTCCTCGTTCGTGCAGACGAGCAGCAGCAGGTTGCGGTCCTCGGGCGGTACGGCGTCCAGGTCGCCCATGAGCCGGCTGTACGTGCGGTTGTACCCCTGGATGTCGTACCGGCTGTTCTGGATGCAGGCCGGGATGGGGTCGAGGGCGCGCAGGAGTTCACGGATGGCGGGGGTGATCGTCGGGCAGCTCGCGGCGGGCGTGGGGTCGACGGCTCCGGCCAGCTGGAAGAGGTGGGCGCGTTCGCTCGGGTCGAGGAGGAGGGTGCGGGCCAGGGCGTCGAGCACCTGTTCGGAGACCTGGATGGCGCGGGCCTGTTCGAGCCAGGTGTACCAGGTCACGCCCACGGCGGAGAGCTGGGCGACCTCCTCGCGGCGCAGACCCGGCGTACGGCGGCGCCTGCCGCGCGGCAGGCCGACCTGCTCGGGGGTGATGCGCTCGCGGCGGCTGCGCAGGAAGACGGCGAGTTCATGGCGCCGGATCTCCGAGCCGCGCCCGCCCGGCCGCTGCCCCTGCCGGTGCTGCTCCTGCTGTTGCCGAGCGATGGTTTCCTGGGCGATGGTGGTCACCTTTCCACTCTCTCTCCGCACGGACCCTGTTTCCAGGTACTCCTACTACCAGGATAAAGACACTCTGGTACCCCTCTCAGGAGAGGCGGACGCTGGTCGACGTGACCGAAACAAGCACCTCACCCACCGCCTCCGTCCGCTCCCCCGCCGGGTCACCCGTACTCGGCGGGCTCGGCCTGTTCACCGTGCTGCTCGGTGCGGCACTCCCCCTGATCGACTTCTTCATCGTCAACGTCGCCCTGCCCACCATCGGCCGGGACCTCGCGGCGAGCGAGTCCGTCCTCGAACTGGTGGTCGCCGGGTACGGGGTCGCGTACGCCGTCCTGCTCGTCCTCGGCGGGCGGCTCGGCGACCTCTTCGGCCGACGTCGGCTCTTCATCGGCGGCATGGTGGCCTTCGGCATCACCTCGCTGGCCTGCGGGCTCGCGCCGACCGCCTGGACGCTGGTGGCGGCCCGGATCGCGCAGGGCGCGGCGTCGGCGGCGATGCTGCCGCAGGTGCTCGCGACGATCCAGTCGGCGACGGCGGGGCCGCGCCGCGCGAGGGCGATGGGCCTGTACGGGGCCACAGCGGGCCTGTCGATGGTGGCGGGCCAGATCCTGGGCGGCGTACTCGTCGCCGCCACTCCTTTGTCTTTTCTTTTTGGCGCGGGCACCGGCTGGCGCTCGGTGTTCCTGGTGAACGTGCCGGTCGTGCTGCTCGGTCTGGTCCTGGCGGCCCGGACGGTCCCGGAGACCCGCTCGCAGCACCCCGAGCCGGTGGACGTGCCCGGCACGTTCCTCCTCGCGGTGTCCCTGATCACGCTGCTCGCACCGCTCACCGAGGGCCGGGCGGCGGGGTGGCCGCTGTGGACCTGGCTGTCGCTGGCCGCGTTCCCGTTCGCGGCGGCGGCGTTCTACGCGGTCGAGCGCGGCGCGGACCGCAAGGGGCGTACTCCGCTCGTGCCGCCGACCCTCTTCGCGCTGACGTCGTTGCGGCGGGGGCTGGTGATGATCGTGCCGTTCTCGATCGGCTTCAGCGGGTTCATGTTCGTGATCGCGGTGGCTCTACAGCGGGGTGCGGGGCTGGGGCCTGTGCAGGCGGGGTTGGCGCTGGCGCCGATGGCGGTGGCGTTCTTCTGTGTGTCCCTCGCTGGGCCTCGGCTGGTGACCCGGTACGGCACGCGGGTCGTCACGGTCGGTGGGCTGATCCAGGGGGTGGGGGTGGGTCTCATCGCCGTCGCGGCGTGGCGGTCCTGGCCGGATCTGGGGCTGGTGGAGTTGTTGCCGGGGGCGGCGGTTGCGGGGGCGGGGCAGGCGCTTCAGTTGCCTGTGCTGTTCCGCATCATCCTGTCGGAGATCGAGCCTGCGCGGGCGGGTGTGGGGAGCGGGGTCATGATCACGACTCAGCAGTCGGCTCTGGCGTTGGGGGTGGCTACGTTGGGGACGTTGTTTCTTTCGCTGGCTCCGGGGATGGGGATGGGGGATGCGTTGGTGACGACGCTGGTGGTGCAGTTGGGGGGCATTGTGTTGACGACTCTGCTCAGCGTGCGGCTGCCGCGGGCTGTCGGATGAGTACCGACTAGGAGCTCGGGTCAGGCGGTTGGGTGTTGGGTGCGGGTGCGTTGTGGCTGGTCGCGCCCGCGCGGCGGAGCCGCAAATGTAGCGGCCCCGCGCCCCTGGCGGGAGCGCCCCTTCGGGGCGGCTCCCGCATCTCCACCCCCGTCGCTCCACCTCCGTCACTCCACCCCCCGTCACTCCACCCCCCGTCACTCCACTCCCCTCACTCCGTCCGCAGCGCCGTCGCCGTTCGTGCCCTCGCTGCCCAGCCCGCCGGGAGCAGTGCGCCCAGTAGGGCGATCGTGATGCCTGCCAGGGCCAGTAGGGCCAGTTGCCACAGGTCGTACACGTCGAGGATCGACGGGGGGAGTTCGGTGCCTGCCGCGTGGCCCATCAAGGGGAGGACTATGCCGTGCAGGGCGAAGCCGGTCGGTACGCCGATCAGGCCGCCCAGGATTCCTATGGCGGTCACCGAGGCCAGTACGAGGGTGATCGTCTGGCGTGGGGTCATGCCGATGGCCTTGCAGACGCCCAGGTCGTGGACTCGTTCCCGGGTGTCCAGGACCACCGAGTTGAGGACGCCCATGCCGGCCACGGAGACCAGCATCAGGGTGAGCAGGGCCGCCATGGACTTCAGGATGATCACGAAGTTGTCCTGTCCGGAGGAGGCGTTGGCCATCGCGTCGCCGCCCAGGGGCCGGACGGCCTCGGCCAGCTTCTGGGCGTACTCGCCGGGAGAGACGCCCTGTTTCACCTCGACGAGGAACATCCGGGGCTCTGTTCCGGGGAAGTCGGCGATGTTGGCGTGGAGTTGGAGCCCGCCGTCCGACGTGTCGAAGGCCTCGCCGACGATCCGCAGGGTGCGGGTGTGCCCCTCGTAGGTCATCCGGAGCGAGTCGCCGATCCGGGTGCCTGTTCGTTTCAGGTAGCCGGAGCCCACTACCACCTGACCCGCGCCGTCGAGCCAGTGGCCGGAGAGCATCTCGTAGCTGCCGGTCCGGGTGTCCCCCTGGTAGAGGCTGGCCGGGACCGCGCCGGTGATCCCGGCCACCGAGGCGTCGTTCTTCGTCATGGCGTAGTAGGAGGCGGTGCCTGTCTGGGCCTCGACGGCCGCGCGTATGGCGGCCGGGTCGGCGGCCGGGGCCTCGGACGGTCCGGCCTCCGTACGGCGGGTGCCGCCGGGGGCGGGCGTCGGTCCGCCCGCGAACACCGTGACCTCGGCGCGTTCCTCGGGGTCGGCCGCCGCGCTGACCGCTGTCAGGGACGCGGTCAGGCCCACCGCGAAGGTCGCCGCGACCGTACCGAAGGTCACCGCGAGCAGCATCGCGATCGTGCGGACCGGGTGTGCGAAGGGACTCGCGAGGCCGTACGTCACCGCGCGCGGCAGCGGCAGCCGTCCCGCCGCCCGGTGGGCCCACTGGCCGCGTCCGGTACGGGGCGCCCTGCCCACCGCGATGGCCTCGACCGTACGCAGCCGCCCGGCACGCAGGGCGGGGATCAGCGCGGCGATCCCGACGACCAGCAGCGCACCGCCCGCCACCACGACGTCCACCCACCAGGCGACGCTCAGCGTGGCGGTGCCGTACGCCTGCTCGGTGTCGTCGAGGAGCGGTACGGCGAGCAGGTTGCCGAGGACGACGCCGAGCCCGATCCCGACGGCCGCCGGGATCAACGCCTGGGCCACATAGGCGCGTACGACCTCGCGCGGGGTGAAGCCGACCGCCTTGAGGATGCCGATCCTGCGCAGACTCGACCCGACCGCGCCGCTGGTCACACTGGACACGATGATCACCGACATGACGATGCCGAGGATGCCGAAGGCGACGAGGAACGGGATGGTCGGCGCCGCGCCCTGGTCGGCGTCCCGCTTGGTCTCCAGGTACGACCGGCTGCTCAGCAGCGCGCCGGACGGTACGGCCGCGGCGATCCGCTGACGGCCGGCGGTCACTTGTTCGTCCGTACCGGCCGCGTCGAAGCGGTACAGCACCTCACTCGTGAGGGGAGTGTCCTTGGACGCCAGTGCCCTGGCCTGGGCGGGGGTCGTCCAGACGTCGGCGGTTCTGCTGACCGAGACGGCGAAGCCGACGATCGTCAGGGTCGGGCTGTCGGCGGCGTCCGTGGCCCTGAGCGTGGAGCCGAGCCCGAGGTTGGGGCCGTTGAACTCCGCGTTCAGCACGATCTCGCCCGGCTTCGCCGCCCACCGGCCGGACTTGAGGTCCAGCTCGTCCACGTCGGCCCCTGGCGCAGACCGTCCGACGAGGTTCAGCGTCGGCAGGTGTCCGTTCGCCGAGTCCACCGGCTGGATCGTCGTGGCCGGGTAGGGCCCGGCGGTCGCGGTGACGCCTTCCAGCTCCCCCGTGGCCTCGATCTGCGCCTCGGTCACCTCGGCCGGATCGAACTGGACGGTCAGATGCGCGCCGTGCTGCTGCGCGAAGGCGTGGTCGAAGGGCCGGTTCGCGGCGACGACCAGCGACCCGGCGACCACCGCCGAGGCCACGGCCATCATCGTGGCCACGGCGATCACCACGGTCTGTACGCGGCGTCGGCCCACCCCCGACCGTACGACCCGGCCGAGCGCACCGCCCCCGAAGCCGATCGAACGGAGCCGGCGGATCATCGGACGGCCTCCGCCCGCGTGTCCAGGGCGAGATGACCGTCGACGAGCTGGATCGTGCGGCTCGCGCACGACTCGGCGAGCGCGAGGTCGTGGGTGACCAGCACGATGGTCTGCCCGCCCCGGTGCAGCTCGACCAGCAGCTCCCGTACGTCCTGGCCGGACGCGGTGTCGAGGGCGCCGGTCGGCTCGTCGGCGAGCAGCAGCGCGGGGCGGTTGACCAGGGCGCGGGCGACCGCGACCCGCTGGCGTTCACCACCGGAGAGCCGGCCCGGATAGGCGCGGGCGTGCTTCTGGATGCCGAGCACCTCCATGAGTTCCCCGGCGCGGGCGGCCGTCTCGCGCCGTGCGGTTCCCCGCAGTTGGGCGGGGAGCTGGATGTTGTCGGTGACGGTGAGGTCGTCGAGGAGGTTGAAGAACTGGAAGACCATGCCGATGTGTTCGCGGCGGAACCGGGCCAGCGCGTGCTCGGTCAGGTCGTCGAGCCGTCGGCCGGCCACGGACACACTGCCCTCGGTCGCCCGGTCCAGGCCCGCGACGAGGTTCAGCAGGGTGGACTTGCCACTGCCGGAGGGGCCGGTCACGGCGAGGGCCTCGCCCTGTTCGACGGAGAGCGTGAGCGGCCCGAGCGCGGGCCTGCCCGCGCTGTCGTAGCGCTTGGCCACGCCGTCGAGTTGGATCACCTGGGTCATGAACTCGCCTGCCCCTACGGTTTGTTGAAGCTGTCTGAGGGAGAACTTGCCGGACTCGGTGAAGGTAGGGGCGGGCGCCGTCACCGCGCGTCGGCCGCGACACCGACGTCCGGCCCTCCCCGCGGAGGACCCGGCCGTGGGGTCATCCCTGCGAAGTACGCCTGAGGAACGGCTTGTTGATCTGTTCGGTACGGAGGGACGCGGGGCGGGGCGGCCCGCCCCCACAATGAGCCGATGGAAACGCCGACGGAGACGGGGTACCGGCGCGCCCGGCATTGGCGTCGTTGGCGGCACTGGCGTCAGCACCTGTGGGACGCGCTCCGGCCGGAGCCGAAGCCCGCTCGGCTGTCACGGCGGGCGGTACGCGCCGACCTGGCGCTGGCGGTCGTACTGACCGTCGTCGCACTGATCGTCGCGGCGCGCTATCCGGGCGACGGCCCGGTGCGCTTCCTCCCGAAGGCCGACTACGGGTACGGAGCCGACTACGGAACCGGAGCCGAGACCACGCCGGTGGTCCCGCAGCCCCCGGAGCCCCCGCAACCGCCACCCCGCCCCCCGGTCATGGAGGACGACGAGGGCTCCGTCGCGCCCTGGCCCCTGGTCGTCCTGTCGGCGCTGCCGCTGCTGGCCCGGCGCCGGTATCCGCTGGCCGTGTTCGGGGTGGTGCTGGCCGCGGGGCTGGCCACCGGCGACCGCGCCTCCTGGATCACCGTGCTGACCTGCGTCATCGGCGCCTACAGCGCGGTCGTGCACAGCCGTTACCGGGCGGGCGCCCTGGCCGCGCTGGTCGTCGGCGCGATCCTGGCCGGGGTCGCGTTCCAGCGGGCGGAGCCGATTCTGCCGGGCTGGTCGAGTCCCGGGGTCGTGCTGCTGGTCGCCGGGGTGCTGGCCGGGCTCGTCCGGTTCGGGCAGCGGCGGCTGGCGGCGGGCCGGGACCGGTTCGCGCGGTTGGAGCAGGCGCAGGAGGAGGCGATGCGGAAGGCCGTCGCGGAGGAACGGGCGCGTATCGCCGCCGAGTTGCACGATGTGGTGACCCACAATGTGAGCGTGATGGTGATCCAGGCCGGGGCGGCGCGCAAGGTGATGGACGCGGCGCCCGAACGGTCGAAGGAGGCGTTGCTCGCGGTCGAGGCCGGGGGCCGGGCCGCGATGGCCGAACTCCGGCATGTGATGGGCCTGTTGGCCGCCCCGGACACCGGCCTCCACGACACCCCGGCCGACGGTCTGGAGCCGCAGCCCGGCCTGGACCGGCTCGACGCGCTGACGGAACGGGTGCGGGGCGCCGGGACTCCGGTGTCCGTCGCGGTGTCGCTGCCGCCGGACCCGTTGCCACCCGGGGTGGACCTGACGGCGTACCGCGTGGTGCAGGAGGCGCTGACCAACACGATCAAGCACGCGCCGGGCGCCGAGGCCTCCGTCGTGATCGGCTGGACCGACGACTGCCTCCAGATAGAGGTGGCCAACACGAGCCCCAACTCCCCGTCACCGGAAGGTGAGAACAACGGCACCGGGGAAACCGGGGGAACCGGTCGAGGTCTGATCGGCCTGCGCGAACGCCTGGCGGTCTACGGCGGCGAGCTGGTCGCCGGCCCGACCCTCACCGGCGGCTACCGCATCAGAGCCACCGTCCCGTGGCGGACACCATGACCCACAGCCAACCACCGCTGCCACCGCTCCGAGCGGTCATCGCCGACGACCAGGCCCTGGTCCGTACGGGGTTCGGGATGATCCTGGCCGCCGACGGCATCGAGGTGACGGCGGAGGCGTCCGATGGCGCCGAGGCGGTGGCCGCCGTACGCCGGACCCGGCCCGATGTCGTCCTGATGGACATCCGGATGCCGGGCATGGACGGTATCGAGGCGACCCGGCGGATCCTCGCCGACGACGCCCCGGAGGCGGCGAGAACCCGCGTCGTGATCCTCACCACCTACGACCTCGACCACTACGTCTACGCGGCCCTCACCGCCGGTGCCTGTGGCTTCCTCCTCAAGGACGTCACGCCCGAGCATCTGGTGGCCGCCGTACGTCTGGTGCAGTCCGGCGACGCCCTGCTCGCACCGGCGATCACCCGCCGCCTGATCGAACGCTTCGCCCATCGCGAGGCGCCCTCGCAGACCCCGACCCGGCACGCGGACCTGTCGGGGCTGACACCCCGTGAACTGGAGGTCCTGCGGCTGCTGGCGACGGGCCTGAGCAACGCCGAGCTGGCGGAACGGCTGTTCCTGAGCCCGACCACGGTCAAGACGCACGTCGGCCGCATCCTCTCCAAACTGGAGCTGCGCGACCGGGTCCAGGCGGTCGTACTCGCCTACGAGACAGGCCTGATCGCGCCCGGGGCCGAAGCCTGACCTATCCGGATCCTGTCAACTCTTCACACAGTCGCCCCCCGTTGATGTTGCTCTTGCTGCACACTCACACCTGCACGCACCTTGGACGCCGGAGAGGTCATGTTGCAGATCAACACGAGCAAGGTGAGCCGCTGGGACCAGCACGGGCGGGAACACGTCGTCCACGTCCAGCGAACCGGAGCACATCGCGTCATGAGCTGCGACACCTGCGGCTGGCGGAAGAAGGTCCAGTTCCTTCCCTGGCTGAAGGCGGAGGAACACCTCGCCGAGGAACACCAGGCGACGGTGGACCCGACGGCGGGCTGAAGGCCGTTCGCGCCCCCGCTCACGCACTCGTCGTCGCCAGCTTCGCCCCCAGCGCGAGGAACGACCCCGCGAACGCCCGCCGCAGCCAGGTCATCACGCGCGGCCGTGCCATGACCTGGCTGCGTACGGACGCGGCGAGGATGCCGTACGCGGCGAAGACCACGAACGTGGCCAGCATGAAGACCCCGCCCAGGACGAGCATCGTGACGACCGAGTCGGGGTCGTCGGGGTTCACGAACTGGGGCAGGAACGCGAAGAAGAAGACGGTCAGCTTCGGGTTGAGGAAGTTGATCAGCACGCCCCGGACGATCACCCGCCAGGTGGACCGGGGTGCCGCCTCTGCCGTGACGGCGATCGTCCCCTTCTCCCGGAGCGTGGCCCACGCCATGTACAACAGGTAGGCCACACCGGCGTACTTGAGGATCTGGAACGCGGTCGCGCTGGTGTGCAGCAGGGCGGCGACCCCGGTCACCGTGGCCAGCATGTGCGGCACACACCCGAGCGTGCAGGCGAAGGCCGCGACGACACTGGCCCGCCGCCCCCGCGACAGCCCGGCGGCAAGCGTGTAGACGACACCGGTACCGGGCGTGGCGACCACGACCAGGGTGGTCAGCAGAAAAGCGAGGCTCATGAGCACCACCCTGGGGCGGCCCCGATCGCGCGAACAGGTCCAATCCGAAAGCCGGCTGGAGGACCACTCACCGGGTAGGACACCACCATGACCGACTCCACGGGAGCAACGGCCCGGCGCAACACGGACGTCGTCCGGCGCTACCTACAAATCTTCGAGACCCGGGACGTGGCCGAACTCAGGCATCTCGTCGCCGAGGACGTGCTGATCCACGCCGCCGGACAGCATGTCCGTGGCCGGCACCACCCGGAGGGCTCCGTGCTGACGCCCGGTCTCTCCGACTGCCGGGTCCGGGTGGACGACCTGTTCGCGGCGGCGGACCGGGTCACCACCGCCTTCACCCTCACGTACACCCACGACCGCACGGGCCGGGACCTCACCATGACGGGCATCCGCTCCTACCGCCTCGAAGACGGCGTCATCGTCGAGTTCTGGGGCGAGACCGACCTGTACGGACTGCTCCGCCAGGCCGGTCTCGTACCCCACCAGATCCCGGACTTCTAGTACCCCTCTACACCTCTACCCCTCAGCCCTGTCGCAACGGCAGCGCCAGGTCCACCACCGGCCGGCCGGCGTCGAACGTGCCGAGGCGCTGCACCGCACCGCCCAGCAGGTTCACCTGGTACAGGCGCTGGGCGCCGCCCACGCGCAGGACCGCGTAGCCGGTGTTCGTGCCGGAGCGGGTGGAGCTGTAGATGTCGAAGCCGGCGCCCGCCGGAGCCGCGTCGACGCCCAGTTTGCCCGTGGGGGCGAGGTTGCCGGCGTTCGCCGGGGACTGGATCGACACCTGGTCGTTGACGGTGTCGACGTCGAACAGGGTGGTGGCCGTCGTCGCGTCCAGGTCGTTGTTCGTGTACGCGGCCGCCGTGACGCCCGTCGCCGTCGCACCCGAAGTCGCGGGCGGGACCGGCGGGTTGGTCAGGACGCCGTCCGTCGCCGTCGTACCGGCGGCCGGTGCGCCCGCCGGGTCGTCGATGTTGTGGCGGAGGTTCTGGCCGGTGTCGCTGATGACCCGGAGCCGGTTGGCGGCGGGGTTGAAGTCGACGCCGAAGTTGCTCCCCTGCAACGGCACGCTCAGCTGGGAGACCTTCGTCGCCTTGGCGCCTATCTCCCGGACGGTGTAGATGCCACCCCGGTCGCCGACGCCGTACAGCTTGTTGTTCTGGACGCGGTAGTCGATGCCGATGAGCCGGGTGTCACCGTGCAGCCCGTTCACCTTGCCGAGCGGCACGGCCCGGCCGGGCCGGTCGACCCGGAAGGTGACGAGCCGCTGGTCGGCGGTGAGCCCGACGGCGGTGAGCCGCCCGCCCGTTGCCTGCCCGCTCACTCCGGCGGACTGAACACCGACGTCGGACGACGAGGCCGCCTCGTCCGCGGCCTCGCACCCGACCACTCCGATCGCCAGAGCCATCGTGGCAACGCCGATCACTGCTTGCTTGCGCATGGTGCCCCCGAGAGGTCAGCGCCGCCCGCACCCTGCGAGCCGCGTATGACCTGTCCTTCGGAGCCCCAAGTGTCCCGGATGGGCGAAACCCCGCTTTCGTTACGTCTGTTACGACGGTAACGAAACCGGGGCATCGGGAAATCCCGGCCGGCTGCCGCGCCCGTCTTCAGGGGCGCGGGGAACTGCGCGACCATCCCCCACCGGACCCGCAGCCGACAACGAACCCCTAGCAGCCGATAAGCCGCTGAGCCAGATAACCCTCGATCTGGTCCAACGAAACCCGTTCCTGCTTCATGGTGTCCCGCTCACGAACAGTCACCGCGTTGTCGTCCAGCGTGTCAAAGTCCACCGTCACACAGAACGGCGTACCGATCTCGTCCTGACGCCGGTAACGCCGGCCGATGGCCCCCGCGTCGTCGAACTCGATGTTCCAGTTCTGGCGCAGGGCGGAGGCGAGACCCTTCGCCTTCGGAGACAGCTCCGGGTTACGGGACAAGGGCAGCACCGCGACCTTGACCGGCGCCAGGCGCGGGTCGAGCCGCAGCACCGTCCGCTTCTCCATCTTGCCCTTGGCGTTCGGCGCCTCGTCCTCGAAGTACGCGTCGAGGAGGAACGCCAGCATCGCGCGGCCGACACCGGCCGCGGGCTCGATGACGAACGGCGTATAGCGCTCGCCTGCCTCCTGGTCGAAGTACGACAGGTCCTGGCCGGAGGCCTTCGCGTGGGCCGACAGGTCGAAGTCCGTGCGGTTGGCGACGCCCTCCAGCTCACCCCACTCGTTGCCGCCGAACTGGAAGCGGTACTCGATGTCCGCGGTGCGCTTGGAGTAGTGCGAGAGCTTCTCCGCCGGGTGGTCGTACCAGCGCATGTTCTCCTCGCGGAGACCGAGGCCGGTGTACCAGTTCCAGCGCTCGGCCATCCAGTACTCCTGCCACTTCTCGTCCTCGCCCGGCTTGACGAAGAACTCCATCTCCATCTGCTCGAACTCACGGGTGCGGAAGATGAAGTTGCCGGGCGTGATCTCGTTGCGGAACGACTTGCCCATCTGGGCGATGCCGAACGGCGGCTTGCGGCGCGAAGTGGTCTGCACCTGGGAGAAGTTGGTGAAGATGCCCTGGGCGGTCTCGGGGCGCAGGTAGGCGACCGAGCCGGAGTCCTGGGTCGGGCCCAGGTGCGTCGACAGCAGGCCCGAGAACTGCTTGGGCTCGGTGAACTGGCCCTTGTTGCCGCAGTTGGGGCAGTTGATGTCGGCGAGGCCATTGGCGGGCGTACGGCCGTGCTTGGCCTCGTACGCCTCCTCCAGGTGGTCGGCGCGGTAGCGCTTGTGACAGGAGGTGCACTCGGTGAGCGGGTCGGAGAAGGTGGCGACGTGGCCGGAGGCCACCCAGACCTCGGGGGCCAGGATGACGGACGAGTCGATGCCGACGACGTCCTCGCGCGACGTCACCATGTAGCGCCACCACTGGCGCTTGAGGTTCTCCTTCAGCTCGACACCCAGTGGTCCGTAGTCCCAGGCGGCGCGCTGGCCGCCGTAGATCTCACTGCACGGGAAAACGAAGCCACGGCGCTTGCTCAGGCTGACGATGGTGTCGATCTTGTCGGCGGCCACGATGCTCTCTTCATTACGAACGGACGGCGCGAATGCTTCAGGTTACCGGCGGGGGCCGCCCCCCAATCAAATCGGTTCCGGCCAGAGCCCTTGAGGGCACTCCGGGCCTGCCCTTTTGCCCGCTTGTTGACAATCGTTTCCAGAATCATTGAAAATGACTGTCATGAACGTACGACGACTCATATCGGGCACCGCGATCGCGGCGGCCACCGCGCTCGGCCTCGGCGCCCTGTCCGCCTGTTCCTCGGATTCGAGCGCCTCCGACCGGAACATCACCGGGCAGCTCGACGTCGTGGCGTCGTTCTATCCGATGCAGTACCTCGCCGAGCAGATAGGCGGCAGGCATGTCTCCATCAGCACGCTGACCGAGCCCGGCCAGGAGCCGCACGACCTGGAGATCAGCGCCAAGCAGACCGCGCAGCTCCAGGAGGCCGACGCGGTCCTGTATCTCAAGGGCCTCCAGCCCGCCGTCGACGAGGCGGTCTCGCAGTCCGAGGCGAAGACGAAGATCGACGCGGCGACCCTCACCACCCTCGAGGACCACGGCAGCACCGAGCACAGCCACGAGGGTGAGGAAGCACACTCCGACGAGGACGCGTCCGCTCTCGACCCGCACGTCTGGCTCGACCCGGTGAAGTACGCCGAGATCGCCGACGGGGTGTCCGCCGCCTTCCAGAAGGCCGATCCGACCAACGCGGCGGAATACAAGCTGAACACCAAGGCGTTGACCGCCAAGCTGACCTCGCTCGACACCTCGTTCGAGGACGGCCTGAAGAACACCGCGTCGAAGGTGTTCTTCACCAACCACGCGGCCTTCGGCTACCTCGCCGAGCGCTACGGCCTGACCCAGGAGGCCATCGCCGGAGTGGATCCGGAGAGCGAGCCGAGTGCCGCGCGGATGAAGGAGCTCCAGCAGGAGGCGAAGGCGGACGGAGTGACGACCGTCTTCTACGAGACACTGGTCTCCGACAAGACCGCGAAGACCCTCGCCGAGGACGCGAACCTCAAGACGGACGTCCTCGATCCGCTGGAGGGCATCACGGAGAAGTCCAGGGGCGACGACTACATCGCGGTCATGCGGTCCAACCTCAAGGCGCTCCAGACAGCCCTGGGCGCCAAGTGACACCAGCCACATCACGGAGGTACGAGGGATGAGCAGCGAGCCGGTCATCTCCCTGCGCGGCGTACGCGCCGAGCTGGGCTCGCGCCCGGTTCTGCGGGGCATCGACCTCACCGTGGACCGCGGTGAGGTCGTCGCGCTGCTCGGCGCCAACGGCTCCGGCAAGTCGACCGCGATCCGCACGATCATCGGCCAAGTGCCGGTCAGCGAGGGCGAGATCGAGCTGTTCGGCGTCCCCCGCCGCCGCTTCACCGACTGGCGGCGCGTGGGTTACGTACCGCAGCGGACGACCGCGGCCGGTGGCGTGCCCGCGACGATCACCGAGATCGTCGCCTCGGGCCGGCTCTCCCGTGCCCGCTTCGGGGTGCTGCGCAAGGCCGACCACGCGGCCGTCCAGCGGGCCATCGCGCTCGTCGGCCTCGCGGACCGCGCGAAGGACTCGGTGAACGCGCTCTCCGGCGGCCAGCACCAGCGCGTACTGATCGCCCGTGCCCTCGCCGCCGAACCCGAGCTGCTGATCATGGACGAGCCGATGGCGGGCGTCGACCTGGCGAGCCAGGAGGTGCTGGCGCGGACGCTCAGGGAGCAGGTCGCGGCAGGTACGACGGTGCTGCTCGTGCTGCACGAACTCGGGCCGCTGGAGCCGCTGATCGACCGGGCCGTCGTCCTGCGCGACGGCTGTGTGATGCACGACGGGCCGCCCCCGCAGGCCGTCGGACAGCACGCGCTGCCCGGTCACGACCACGTACACCCGCACGCGGCTCACGACGCCGAACCGATCCGGACGGGACTGCTGAGCTGATGGAATTCCTCGACTACGCCTTCATGCAGCGGGCACTGCTGGCCGCGGTCCTCGTCGGCGTCACGGCCCCCGCCATCGGCATCTACCTCGTCCAGCGCCGCCAGGCGCTCATGGGCGACGGCATCGGCCATGTCGCGATGACCGGCGTCGGCCTCGGCTTCCTGCTGAACACCTCACCGGTGTGGATGGCGACGGGCGTCTCCGTCGTCGGCGCGGTGATGATGGAACTCATCCGCTGGTACGGCAAGACACGCGGCGACATCGCCCTCGCGATGCTGTTCTACGGCGGAATGGCCGGCGGCGTGATGTTCATCAACCTCGCGCCCACGGGCTCCAACGCCAACCTGACCTCGTATCTCTTCGGGTCCCTGTCCACGGTCAGCGAGTCCGACGTGACCGCGATCTGTGTCCTCGCGGCCCTCGTGGTGTTGGTCACCATCGGGCTGCGCCGACAGCTCTTCGCGGTCAGCCAGGACGAGGAGTTCGCCCGGGTGACCGGGCTGCCCGTCAGGGCTCTCAACCTCCTCACCGCGATCACGGCCGCCGTCACCGTGACCGTCGCCATGCGCGTCGTCGGGTTGCTGCTGGTCAGCGCCCTGATGGTGGTCCCCGTGGCCGCCGCCCAGCAGCTCACCCGGAGCTTCGCGGCGACCTTCGCCATCGCCGTCGCGATCGGGGTGTCCGTGACGATCGGCGGGACCGTGACCTCGTACTACCAGGACGTGCCGCCCGGCGCGACAATTGTGCTGCTGACCATCGGCGCGTTCATCGCGCTGACCGCGCTCGCGACACCCCTGGCCCGGCGCCGGGCCCGTGCCGCGGCCGCCTCACAGTCGGCCGGGGACCCGGCGGAGTGTGTGATTCCGGCCAGCCGGGAGGCCGCCGACAGGGCGGGCGTCTGACCGCGCACAGTCCGGGCTGGCACAATGGCCCGGCAAGCGCAGACGTAAGGAGACAACGGTGACGACGGCCGGCCCGCCCGTTAAGGGACGATCCACCCGCCAGCGTGCCGCTGTGGCGGCGGCGCTGGACGAGGTCGACGAGTTCCGCAGTGCGCAGGAACTCCACGACATGCTCAAGCACAAGGGAGACTCGGTCGGGCTGACGACCGTCTACCGCACGTTGCAGTCCCTGGCGGACGCGGGTGAGGTGGATGTCCTGCGGACGTCGGACGGGGAGTCGGTGTACCGCCGGTGCTCGACCGGCGATCACCATCACCACCTGGTCTGTCGTGTGTGCGGCAAGGCTGTGGAGGTGGAGGGGCCCGCTGTGGAGAAGTGGGCGGAGGCGATCGCTGTTGAGCACGGGTATGTGAACGTGGCTCATACGGTGGAGATTTTCGGCACTTGTGCGGAGTGCGCTGCGGTTGGGCAGAAGTAGGTTCGGTGCGTTGTCGGGTGCGGGTGCGTTGTGGCTGGTCGCGCAGTTCCCCGCGCCCCTAAAAGGGGCGCGTCACCTCGCGTCCGATAGCTTCGCGCCGTGAGTCGTGTCGGGGAAAAACAGCTCAGCGCCGTCTCTCTCGGAGTGCCGTTTCGGTGGCTCTGGGGAGCCTATGCCACCAGTCTGTTCGGGACCTGGGTGGCTTTTGACGCCTTTCCCCTGATCGCTGTGCTCGTGTTGCATGTCGGGCCCGCTCAGGTTTCGTTGTTGGCTGCTGCCGGGGTGGCCGTCGGGGCCCTGGTCGCTTTGCCGCTCGGGCCCTGGATCGAGTTTCGGCGGAAGCGGCCTGTGATGGTCGCGATGGATCTGGTGCGGTGTGGGGCGTTGCTCACCGTGCCCTTTGCCTATGCGCTCGGGGTGTTGTCCTTCGGGCAGCTTGTGGTCGTGGCCGTCGTGGTCGCCGCTGCCGACATCACCTTCACCGCTGCCAGTGGGGCCTGCCTCAAGGGACTGTTGCCACCCTCCCAACTCCTTGTCGCCAATGGGCGGTTCGAGTCCACGATGTGGACGGCGAGTGTGCTCGGGCCGCCGCTCGGCGGAGCCGCCGTCGGGCTGCTCGGGCCGGTGACGACCGTGGTCGCGAACGCCGTGAGTTTTCTGCTGTCGGCGGTCGGTATCCGGGCGATGGGTGGGGACGAGCCCCGGCCCGAGGGGACACGGAAGGCGGGGCTGCGGGTCGGTGATCTGCTCGACGGGTGGCGGTTCATTCTGGCCGATCCGGTGCTGCGGCCCCTGTTCCTCAACACCGTGCTGGTCAGCGGGCTGATCATGGCGACCGCGCCCCTGGTCGCCGTCCTCATGCTCGGCGACCTCGGCTTCGCGCCCTGGCAGTACGCCCTCGCCTTCGCCGTGCCCTGCACCGGCGGCCTCCTCGGGTCACGCCTGTCCCGGCCGCTCGTGGCGCGGTACGGGCAGCGCCGGATCATGCTCGCCTTCGGGACACTGCGCGTGTGCTGGCCGGTCGGGATGGTGTTCCTGCACAGCGGTACGACCGGGCTCGTCCTCGTGATGGGCGTGCAGTTCGGGCTGATCGCCTGCATGGGCGTCTTCAACCCGGTGTACGCCACCTACCGGCTCCAGCACACTCCGGCGGACCGGGTCGCCCGTACCCTCTCCGCCTGGTCGGTCTCCAGCAAGCTGACCGTCGCCGCGCTCACCGCGCTGTGGGGGCTGCTGGCGGCCCTCACCACGCCCCTCGCCGCCATCGGGGCCGCGGGCGTCCTGATCCTCGCAACTCCCCTGCTGCTGCCCCGCGCGTAGCCCCGGAGAGGCCCCTCGGCTCGCAGAGGGATAACCCTCGACCTCTTATCTTTTGCTGACATGCACTCCTCAAGAGTGCCACTCTTCCGGCAGCCATCCCCCACGTCTCAGGCACACATCCCGCACTGCTCAGCTCATCCCGGGCAGCACACCCCCGTCCGCCCGGTTCTGTTTCCGGCCGTTGAAGGCGCGGCCGTCGCAGGAGGAGTCACGAGTGAGACGAACGTCCGGCAACACCCCCCACAGATCCACCCTCCGCTCCCGCAAGGCCACCGCGGCCGGTGCCCTGCTCGCCACCGCGACCCTGCTGGCCGTCGGTGTCCAGACGGTCCCGGCCGCCGCCAAGCCCGCGCCCCCGGCCCCGAGCCCGCTCCGGGCCGGCTCGCTCCAGGCGAAGCTCACCCCCGCCCAGCGCACGGCGCTGATCAAGAGCGCGACGCAGCGGACGACGACGACCGCAGGCTCCCTGGGTCTCGGCGCCAAGGAGAAGCTGGTCGTCAAGGACGTCGTCAAGGACGCCGACGGCACCGTCCACACGCGTTACGAGCGCACGTACGCCGGTCTGCCGGTCCTCGGCGGCGACCTCGTCGTGCACACCCCGCCCGCCGCCAAGGCCTCGGGCACGGTGAGCACCACCTTCAACACCCGGCGGGCCATCTCGGTCGCGTCCACCACCCCCACGTACGCCAAGTCGGCCGCCGAGACGAAGGCGCTGGGCGCGGCCAAGGCGCTGGACGCGGAGAAGGCCACCACCGACAGCGCCCGCAAGGTGATCTGGGCGGGCAGCGGTACGCCGAAGCTGGCCTGGGAGACGGTGATCGGCGGTCTCCAGGACGACGGCACGCCGAGCCAGCTGCACGTCATCACGGACGCGCTGACCGGCGCGGAGCTGTACCAGTTCCAGGCCATCAAGACCGGCACCGGCAACAGCCAGTACAGCGGCACGGTGACCATCGGGACCACGCTGTCCGGTTCGACGTACCAGCTGAACGACACCACGCGCGGCACCCACAAGACGTACAGCCTCAACAACGGCACGTCGGGCACCGGCACTTTGATGACCGACTCCGACGACACGTGGGGCACCGGGTCCGGGTCCAACACCCAGACCGCGGGCGTCGACGCCCACTTCGGCGCGCAGACGACGTGGGACTTCTACAAGAACACGTTCGGGCGCAGCGGCATCAAGAACGACGGTGTGGCGGCCTACTCGCGGGTGCACTACAGCACGGCGTACGTGAACGCGTTCTGGGACGACGACTGCTTCTGCATGACGTACGGCGACGGCACGAGCAGCACGCACGCGCTGACCTCGCTGGACGTGGCCGGGCACGAGATGACGCACGGTGTCACCTCCAACACCGCCAACCTCACCTACTCCGGTGAGTCGGGCGGGCTGAACGAGGCGACGTCCGACATCTTCGGCACCGGTGTGGAGTTCTACGCGGCGAACTCCACCGACGTCGGTGACTACCTCATCGGCGAGAAGATCGACATCAATGGCGACGGTACGCCGCTGCGTTACATGGACGAGCCCGACAAGGACGGTGGCTCGGCGGACAGTTGGTACTCGGGCGTGGGCAACCTGGACGTCCACTACTCCTCGGGCCCGGCGAACCACATGTTCTACCTGCTGTCGGAAGGCAGCGGCAGCAAGACCATCAACGGCGTGACGTACAACAGCCCGACCTCCGACGGTGTCGCCGTCGCGGGCATCGGCCGGGCCGCCGCGCTCCAGATCTGGTACAAGGCGCTGACGACGTACATGACGTCCAGCACCACGTACGCCCAGGCCCGCACCGCCGCGCTGAACGCCGCCGCGTCGCTCTACGGCACCAGCTCCACGCAGTACGCGGGCGTCGGCAACGCCTTCGCGGGCATCAACGTCGGCTCGCACATCACCGTGCCGACGACGGGCGTGACGGTCACCAACCCGGGCAGCCAGTCCTCGACGGTCGGTACGGCGGTGAGCCTGGCGATCACGGCCAGCAGCACCAACAGCGGCTCGCTGACCTACGCGGCGACCGGTCTGCCGACGGGCCTGTCGATCAGCAGCTCCACGGGCACGATCTCCGGCACCCCGACGACAGCGGGTACCTACAGCTCGACGGTCACGGTGACCGACAGCACAGGTGCCACCGGTACGGCGTCCTTCACCTGGACGGTCAGCGCGACCGGCGGCGGCTCCTGCACCTCGGCCCAACTACTGGGCAACCAGGGCTTCGAGTCCGGCAACACCACCTGGACCGCGACCAGCGGTGTCATCACCAGCTCCAGCAGCCAGGCGGCCCGTACCGGCTCCTACAAGGCCTGGCTGGACGGCTACGGCTCGACCCACACCGACACGCTCTCCCAGTCGGTGACGATCCCGAGCGGTTGCACGGGCACGACGTTCACGTTCTACCTGCACATCGACACGGCTGAGACCACCACCAGCACGCAGTACGACAAGCTGACGGTGACGGCCGGTTCGACGACCCTGGCCACCTACTCCAACCTCAACGCGGCGAGCGGCTATGTCGCGAAGTCGCTGAGCCTGTCGGCCTACGCGGGCACGACGGTCTCCCTGAAGTTCACGGGCGTCGAGGACTCCTCGCTCCAGACGAGCTTCGTGATCGACGACACGGCGGTCACGACCAGCTGATCACCGGTCTCCGACCATCCCCCCACGGGTAACGACAGTGGCACCCGGCGCGTTTCCGGCGCCGGGTGCCACAGTCGTACGCTCAGATCTCCGGGTTGCCCTTCATGTCCCGTTCCATTTCCAGGAGTTGCTCATTCGGGACGGCGCCGCCGAACCGCCGGTCCCTGGAGGCGAATTCGACGCACGCGCGCCACAGGTCGCGCCGGTCGAAGTCGGGCCACAAGACATCCTGGAAGACCATCTCGGCGTAACTCGACTGCCAGATCAGGTAGTTGGAGGTGCGCTGTTCACCGCTCGGGCGAAGGAAAAGGTCGACGTCCGGCATGTCCGGGTAGTAGAGGTACTTCTGGATGGTCTTCTCGGAGACCTTCTCGGGGTCGAGCTTGCCGAGCGCGACATCACGCGCCATCGCCTTGGCGGCGTCGGCGAGTTCGGCTCGGCCGCCGTAATTGACGCAGAAGTAGAGCGTCATGGCGTCGTTCTTCTTGGTCTGCTCCTGGGCGACCTGGAGTTCCTGTACGACGGACTTCCACATCCTGGGCATACGCCCGACCCAGCGAATCCGGATTCCGAGTTCGTCCATCTCGTCCCGCCGCCGCCGGATGACGTCACGGTTGAAGTTCATGAGGAAGCGGACCTCTTCCGGGGACCGCTTCCAGTTCTCGGTGGAGAAGGCGTAGAGGGAGAGATTCTTGACGCCGAGTTCCAGGCAACCCTTGAGGACATCGAGGACGACGCCCTCGCCGACCTTGTGCCCCTCGGTACGCGGCAGACCGCGCTCCTTGGCCCACCGTCCGTTGCCGTCCATGACGCACGCCACATGGTTCGGTACGAGTTCGCCGGGGAGCTTCGGCGCGGTGGCGCCGGAGGGGTGCGGTTCCGGCGTCTTGTACTCGCGACGCCGTCCCCCCAGGATTCCGCGTACGGCCATGTGCTTCTCGTCTCCCTCTAGCTCTTGCTTGCGGTGCTTGCTTCTAGTTCTTCTCTACGTAGCGCAGGGAGCGCAGGCCGCGCTCCAGGTGCCAGTGCAGGTAGGCGGACACGAGTCCGCTGCCCTCCCGGACATAGCGCGGCTCGCACGCGTCCGCGGTCACCCAGTCGCCCGTCAGCAGCGCGCCGAGCAGTTCGAGGGCCTGGGGAGAGGGTACGACGCTGCCGGCCACCCGGCAGTCGACGCAGACGGAGCCCCCGGCGGACACCGAGAAGAACCGGTTCGGGCCCGCCATGCCGCACCGCGCGCAGTCAGTGAAGGTCGGCGCGTAGCCGTTGACGGCGAGGGAGCGCAGCAGGAACGCGTCGAGGATGAGATGGGGCTCGTGCTCGGCGCGGGCGAGGGTGCGCAGGGCGCCGACGAGCAGCAGATACTGCTGTACGGCGGGCTCGCCCTCGTGGTCCGTGAACCGCTCCGCCGTCTCCAGCATGGCCGTACCTGCGGTGTAGCGGGCGTAGTCGGTGACGATGCCGCCACCGTACGGAGCGATGGTCTCGCTCTGCGTGCACAGCGGCAGCCCGCGTCCGACCAGCTCGCTCCCCCGCGAGAAGAACTGCACGTCGACATGGGAGAACGGTTCGAGCCGGGCCCCGAACTTGGACTTGGTCCGGCGTACGCCACGGGCCACGGCCCGTACGCGCCCGTGACCGCGTGTGAGCAGCGTGATGATCCGGTCGGCCTCACCCAGCTTCTGGGTGCGCAGCACGACACCGTCGTCACGGAACAGGCTCATGGGGTCATTGTCGCGTACGGAACGGTGGCCCAGCCCCTAGGGGCCATAGAGGCCTCAGGGGACCTCACCCCGGCTGCGGGCGTTCGCGTACGCCGTGGCCGCGCTCAGGCGTTCCGCCGGGGTCGCCGGGCGCAGGCCGTCCGGGGCCGCGTCCCACTCCCGGCCGCCGCCGTACGATCTGAGCTGGACGTAGGGTCCCTCGTGCCCCATGACGAGGCCCACCTTTCCGGTGCGGGTGTCCATGACGTACGAGCCGATCTCCGGCCGCCCCGGCTTTCCCGACTTCGTCCGTCGTACGTCGTTCATCGCAGGGCCGCCGCGATCCGGGCCGCCGTCTCGACGCTGACGCGCCCCAATTCGATGAGCGGACGGGGCACTTCCCGGGCGACACTCGCGGCGTCCAATCGGAGCGTCGGCAAGGTAATCCCGGCGTTTTTCAACGCCGTCCGCAATTCCTTCACAGTTTCCTCCGCTTCTTCGACGCAGTCCGCCGAGCGTGCCGTCCGTCGTGCCGTCACCGTGCTCCCCTTGCTAATCGACTTTCACTCTTCGCACTTCTACGGTGACGTGTTGTGCCTACACTCGGAAGGCTCTGGGCGCAGCAACGACGGTGCAGTTGAAGGGGGTTCGGTTCGGTTATGGCCAATGGTTCACAGCGGCAGGCCGCTTGGGAGTTCTTCGGGGCCGAGTTGAAGCGACGGCGAGAGGAGGCGGGGTTAACCCAAGTGGAGTTGGGGGCGATGGTCTTCGTCTCCGGAGGCTACATCGGGCAGTTCGAGCAGGCCATTCGTAAGCCGCAGTTGGATGTCGCGATGAGGATTGACGACGTCCTACAAACCGCAGGTTTTTTCGAGCGTACCTGGCGCAAGCTCATCGACGACAAACGCTACGCGGATTACTTCGCGGAGGTTGTGGAGCTTGAGCGGACGGCGACGAAGATCTGTGAGTTCGCGCCCACGGTGATTCCGGGGCTGCTACAGACGGCCGCGTACGCGCAGGCGGTCACGCTGGCGGCCAACCCGTTCGTCACGGACGACTACGTGGCCGAGAAGGTCGGCGCCCGGCTGGAACGCGCACGCATCCTCAGGGACGCTACAAGGCCCGAGTATTGGGCGATCCTGCACGAGAACACCCTGCGTACGCCTGTCGGCGGGCCGGCGGCCATGGCCGAGCAGCTGGAGCACATCGCGACGCTGGCCCAGGCGCGGAAAGTACTGGTGCTGGTGGTCCCGCGCTCGGCGGGAGCGTTCGCTTCCATGGGCGGAATGATGCAGCTCATGGAGTTCGAGGACGCGCCGCCAACCCTCTATACAGAGACCTCGTTTTCGGGCCACCTGCTCGACGACCCGGCGGTGGTGAAGCGGGCACAGCGAGCATACGATCTGCTCAGGGGTGCCGCACTGTCGCCGGAGGCGTCCCTCGCCCTGATCGAATCGGCGGCGGAGGACCACAGACGATGCGCGAGTACGACCTGAGCAACGCCCGCTGGCACAAGAGCAGTTACAGCAACGGCGAGGGCGGCAGCTGTGTCGAGGTCGCGTACGACTTCATCGGCGCCGCCCACTGGCGTAAGAGCACGTACAGCAACGGCGAAGGCGGGGACTGCGTCGAAGTAGCCGACGGAGTCCCCGGGGTGGTGCCCGTCCGAGACAGCAAGGTCTCGGACGGGCCCGTACTGCTCATTACTGCGCTTGCCTGGACCGAGTTTCTCGGTGGGGTCAGGGAGTGAGCTGCCAGCGCTGGATGTAGCCGACGTCGATCGCCGCCCGGTCCTGCACGCGCAGCTTCCACGTGCCGTTGATGGGCTGGGCCGAGGCGTCGACCGTGAACGTCTGGTCGACGTTGTCGGCGCCGCCGCCGCTCCGGTTGAGGAGTGAGTAGACGGTGCCGTTGGGGCCGACCAGGTCGACGGTCAGGTCACCGCGGTAGGTGTGGACGATGTTGACGTAGACCGAGGTGGTCGCGGAGGCGTTGCCGTCGCGGCCCTCGATGGTGACCGGGGACTCCACGGCGGCACCGACGTCGGGGATGTCGACGCGGGTGGTGCTGGCGTAGATGTACGCGATCCGCCAGCTGAAGGTGTCCGTGACGGACGAGCCCGTGTCATCGGTGACCGTGAGGGTGACATCGCCGGTGCCGAGGGTGGTCGGCGTCCCGGAGATCAGACCGCTCGCACTGAGGGTGAGGCCGTCGGGCAGGCCCGTGGCCTCGTAGGTCAGCCCCGAACCGGAGTTGGTGGTGTAGGCGTCCACCTGGAGGCTGACCGCCTGGCCGATGCCGCTGATCTGGTCGGCGACCGGGGCGACGTTGACGCCGAGGGCTATCCGGCCGCCGACGTTGATGGCGGCCCAGGCGTCGGCGACGGCGAGGTAGGTGGGGCTGTAGGCGCCGAACAGGTCACCGGCCGCCTGGAGGGTGGCGGTGCGGGCGCCCGCGTAGTTGGTCGACGACGTCATGTACGTCGTCAGCGCCCGGTACCAGATCGCGGCGGCGTTCTCGATGCCGATGCCGGTGACGGGCTGGCCGTCGTAGGTCGCGCTGTCGTAGGCGACGCCGTTGACGGTCTTGGCACCGCTGCCCTCGGAGAGCAGGTAGAAGAAGTGGTTCGCCGGCCCCGAGGAGTAGTGGACGTCGACGCTGCCCAGGGTGGAGCTCCAACTGTCGCGCGAGGAGCCGTCCTTGGAGGGCTTGTCCATGTAACGCAGCGGCGTGCCGTTGCCGTTGATGTCGATCTTCTCGCCGACGAGGTAGTCGCCGGGGTCGGCGGCGAGGTCCGAGTGGAACTCGACGGCCGCGGCGAAGATGTCGGACGTCGCCTCGTTGAGACCGCCGGACTCGCCCGAGTAGGTCAGGTTGGCGGTGGCGGCGGTGACGCCGTGGCTCATCTCGTGGGCGGCCACGTCGAGGGCGGTCAGCGGGTGCGTGTTGCCCGAGCCGTCGCCGTAGGTCATGCAGAAGCAGCTGTCCTGCCAGAAGGCGTTGACGTAGTTGTTCCCGTAGTGGGCCCGGCTGTAGGCGGCGACACCGTCGTTGCGGATGCCGTTACGGCCGTACACGTCCTTGTAGTAGTCCCAGGTGGCTGCCGCGCCGAAGGCCACGTCGACACCGGCGGTCTGGCGGTTGGACGGCAGACCGTCGCCCCAGACATCGTTGTCGTCCGTGAAGAGGGTGCCGGTGCCGGAGGTGCCCTGGTTCAGGTCGTACGTCTTCTGCCCGGCGCGGTCGGGGTCGCTGAGCTGGTACGTCGATCCCGAGAGCGTGCTGCCGACGCTGACCGTGCCGACGTACTGGCCAGTGCCTTCGCCGGTGTGCACCTTCTCGGCGGCGAGGAGCTGCTTGCCGGTGCTCGCGTCGGTGACGACCTGAAGTTCGCTGGGCGTGCCGTCGGGCTGGACGCCCTCGACCAGCGTCTCCCAGGCCAGGACGGGCTTGGTGGCACCGGCCCAGACGACGAGGCGGGCCGCGCGCTCGGCCTCTGCGCCGGTGACCTCGGCACCCTTCGCCGCGGCGAGGGCCTTGCCGGTGGCGTTGGCGGCGGAGAGCTTCGGGGTCAGGGTCGGCAGAGTGAGGGTCGCGCCGCTCGCCTTGGAGACGGTGGTGCGGTTGCTCTTGAGGTGGACGACCAGGTCGCCGCCCAGGACGGGCAGTCCGGCGTAGGTGCGCTCGTAGCGGGTGTGGACGGTGCCGTCGGCGTCCTGGACGACGTCCTTGACGACGAGCTTCTCCTGCGCGCCGAGGGCGAGTTGACGGGCCGTGGTGCCGGACGTGGTCTGCGCGCTCTTGATCAGCGAGGCGCGCCGGGTCGCCGTCAGGGGCACGGCGGCGGCACCCGCGCGGGGCTCGGCGGTGATCTTGGCCGGGGCGGGGCCCGGGTCGGCCGGGGCCGCGGTCGCGGTGCCGACGGGGGCTCCCATGGCGAGCAGGGTCCCGATGGTGGTCAGCGCGAGGGCGGTGGCGCGTCTGCGCCGGAGGGTGGTGCGAAGTCGCCGGGGCAACGTGTTCTCCTTCTGCGGCGGTCGGCCCGTGGTGGGGGCCGAGGTGGGGGCGGACCGACATGGATGTGGGCGGTCCGGAGCGCTGCACGGCAGGGGGGTGGAAGGAGGTGGGGGGTGAGTGAAAGACGTGAAGGAAGAGTGAACTCCGGCAGAAGCGTGGCACTGCGTGTCTCGCCTTGTCATGTGAACACCAGGACAACGGCTTGAAATGAGCATGCTTAACTGGGGATCGTCCGGCTGGGCGCACGTTTTCAGCCGCCGCGGCTGTCGTCACGCGGAGATCGCGCGGTTATGCTGCCCGGCGCGCGCGTAACGGGCGCGTGCACACGGGGTTGGGGGACATGGCATGACCGAGGACATCGACGTACCCAGACCGGCCGAAGCCGAGAAGGGTGTGAGCGCCGAGAAGGGTATGAGCGAGGGCGCCCAGGTCGCGTCGGCGCTGCTGCTGGTCGGCTGTCTGGCGGTCGGCTTCTGGGTGATGACGAAGTACCAGCCCGACTCCGCTGCCGACGACCGGAAGCCGGCCTCGTGCTCCAGGTCGGACGACGACGCGCCGCTGTCGAAGCCCATATCCGGTACGCGACTCTGCGAGGCGTTGAACCGCTCGGACCTGCCGACGCTGCTCGGCACGCCCAAGGACTACGCGCTCGGCGCCTACAGCAACGAGGCCCAGTTCAGCGAGTCGCTCGGCATCACGACACAAGACCCCGAGGCCACCGTCCAGTTGGAGGGTTACTCCGTGAAACTCTCGGCGGCCTACGACGACTTGACCGTCGCCGAGATAGCGGAGTACCTGCCCGCAGCGGCGGAGCGGAAGACTCTCCTGGGCCACCCGGCGTACCTGTACCCCGGCCGGACGATCGGCATCGTCTTCGACGACGGCAAGGCCTCCACCGGCCCCGGCGGTGTCGCCCGTACCCTCCTGGTCGCCAAGGACCCGAAGGACGGCGGCGGTTCGTACGAGATCGCCATCTGGCGCCAGGACGACGTGCCCCCCGACGAGACGGCACTGCTCAGGGTCGCGGAGCAGGTACTGCCGACGGTCCCGGGATGGACGGCGGGCGGCTGAGTTCAGGCGGTACCGGTACCGCCCGTCAGCAGGGCCCGCGCCACCTTCCGGAAGGCGGCGAGGAGGCGGCTGCGGTCGTCCACGCGGGTGGCGAGGACGACGTGGCTCGGTTCGATGCCGTGCAGGGGGACGGTGGTCAGGTCGGGCCGGAGCCGGTCCACACCCATGCCACCCGGGACGATGGCCACGGCCTGCCCGGCGGCGATGAGTTCGAACTTGTCCTCCAGCGCCCGGACGAGTGGCCCCTCCGGCGCCCGGCTGCCGTCCGGACGCGGATCGATACGCCAGAAGGCGTTCCAGGCCGCGTCCTCGCTCACCCGGGGCAAGGGTTCGTCGGCGATGTCGTCGAGGGTGACGGACTCCTTGCCGACGAGACGGTGATCGAGCGGAACGACCAGGACCCGGGGTTCCTCATAGAGGATGGTCACCTCCAACTCGTCGGTGGGGAGCGGGAGTCGGGCGATCACGGCGTCGACCCGGTGGTCGAAGAGCGCGGTGCGGGGTTCGTTCCAGTCGAGGTGCACGGCCCGTACGTCGGCGTCGGGATACCGGTGGCGCAGCTCCCGTACGGCCGGAGTGACGATGAGATTCGACGTGTAGCCGATGACGAACCGGCTGGGCTCGGCGGCGGCACGGGTCTGGGAGGCGGCCCGGGTTGCTGTCCGGAGCAGCGCCCTGGCATGCGGCAGAAAGACCTCACCGGCCTCGGTGAGCCGACTCCCCTGCGGAGTCCTGTCCAGCAGCCGGGCCCCCAACTCCTTCTCCAGCCGCCGGATCTGCCGACTGAGGGAGGGCTGGGCGATCCGCAGGGCCTCGGCGGCCCGCCCGAAGTGCAGCTGCTCGGCGACCACGACGAAGTACCGCACGAGCCGCAGATCGAGATCGGGTCCGGTCATGTGCCAAGCGTATCGGGCAAGTTGGTCACCTGAACTGTATGCGGCAGGACTGACCTGGGGTGATGCCTGATACGCATTGCCCATTCCGGAACAGGTCTTGGACCGGGAGCGGACTCCGCGCGCACGCTGAAAGCACACCGGCCGACACCAGGAGGCCGGTAGTGAGAGGGAGTTCATCATGCGTGTGTTCGTCACCGGGGCGAGCGGGTTCGTCGGGTCCGCCGTCGTACGGGAGTTGCTCGGCGCGGGTCACGAGGTGGTCGGGATGGCGCGCTCGGACGAGTCGGCAGCGTCGCTGAAGGAAGCTGGGGCGGAGGTACACCGAGGCACCCTGGACGACCTCGACAGCCTCCGCGCCGGGGCGGCGGCCTCGGAGGGCGTGATCCACACCGCGTACGTCCATGACTTCCGCGACATGGCGGAGGCGGCGCGGACCGACCTGCGGGCCGTGGAGACGATGGGCGAGGCGCTGGTCGGCTCCGGCCACCCCCTCCTCATCTGCTCCGGCACGGCGTTCTCGCCGGGCGTGCTGGCGACGGAGGACGACCCGGGCGACCCGTCGAGGTCCCACATGTACCGGCTCGCCTCGGAGACGGCGGTGATGCGGCTCGCGGAGCGCGGGGTGCGGGCATCGGTCGTACGGCTGCCGCCGTCCACGCACGGCAAGGGGGAGTACGGCTTCGTACCCCGCCTCATCGACATAGCCCGCGCCAAGGGCGTCTCGGCCTACCCGGGCGACGGCACCAACCGCTGGGCCGCCGCCCACCGCTTCGACGTGGCCCGCCTGTTCCGACTGGCCCTGGAGTCGACCCCGCCGGGAACCCGCCTGCACGCGGTCGCCGAGGAGGGCGTCGCGACACGCGAGATCGCCGAGGCGATCGGGCGGGGGCTGGGGGTACCGGTGAGGTCGGTCCCGGCCGAGGAGACCCAGGACCACTTCGGCTGGCTGGGCAACTTCTTCGCCCTCGACCTGCCGGCGTCGAGCGCGGTGACGCGGGAGGGGTTGGGGTGGGAGCCGGTGGAGACGGGGCTGCTGGCGGACTTGGAGGCGGGGTACTACTTCGCTTCGGCGGGGGACGGAGGCACGACGGCTCCCTGACCGTTTTCCTCGCCCCCGCCGCCCCTACCCGTCCCATCCTTCTGGGGGCTGCGCCCCCAGACCCCCCTTTGTCCTCAAACGCCGGACGGGCTGATTATCCAGCCCGTCCGGCGTTTGAGGACGAGCGCGTCCAGCGCGACACGGGGGTTCGGGGGCGGCGGGGGCGAGGAAACTCAGAGCGGGCCGAGCGCCTCGGTCAGTCGGGTGCCCAGGGCCGGTGCAACCGCCTCCGCATACGCGTCCGCGATATGGCTGTCGTCGCGGTACACCACCGTGTCGCCCACCAGAACAGGGCAGTCACCCCCCTCCGTGCACAACCACGGAACAGGGTCGATCACCATCACGTCGGACAGCCTCGCCGCGTCGAGCGTCGCCGTCCGCCGGGAGCTGTCCCTGATCGCCCCGGGCAGACGGTTCGTACAGCGGTCCAGCCGGAGGGGGTACAGCGCCGCGCAGTCCACCGCGTCCGTCTTCGGCCACGGAGTGTCCAGCAGCGCCACGACCTCCGCCCCCGACGCACCGAGCGCCTCGTACGTCGTACGGAGGCCGTTCGTCCACTGCTGGACCGGGTCGGGTTCCGGGTGGAGCGGGTCGCCGGCGTCCGAGGACGACACGATCACCAGGTCCGGGCGCAGCGCAGCGATCCTCTCGATCGCCCGCGCCCGCCAGACATCACACTCCGCATACGGCCCGTCGAACCGCCGCAGCGTCACCTTCGCCGCCTTGCACGACGACTTCGTCCACGACACCAGCCTCCAACCACGCTCCCGGGCAAGCCGGTCGAGCGCCGGGAACCACTGGGCCGCGTGGGAGTCGCCGAACAGGACCACGACCTTGTCGGAGGCCGGATCGCCGTACTCGCAGGGCGGGATGCTCGTGCTGTCGTACGCCACATGGCAGCCGTCCCGATAGACCGCCGACCGCGCCGACTTGATCTCGGTGAGGGGCGGGGAGAGGTTGCTGGGCAGGCGACTCGACCGTGCCTCCAGGAGTTGGCGCAGGCGTAGTCGGGGGTCCGGTGCCTTCGCCAACTCCTGGCTCAACTGAAGCGCCGGTTTGCCCGAGTCGATCGGCGGCGGGAACGCGTACGCCGTCATCGCGATCACCGCCGCCCCGGCCGACAGCACCGCCCCGAGCCGCAACGCCCGCCCCGGTCGGCCCCGGAACACCGAGTGGAATCGGACCGGGTTCTCCACCAGGCGCAGGGTCACCCAGGCCAGCGGCAGGGCGATCGCGCAGAACAGCAACGCAAGCCAGACGCTCGTGGTCTCCGGGAGTCTGCCCAGTGCCACGGGGCCTATCAGCAGCAGCGGCCAGTGCCACAGGTACCAGCCATACGACAGGCCGCCCAGCCACACCAACGGTCGTATGGAGAGTAGTAGTTGGGCGTTCCATCTCGACGGGGCGCAGCCGCCCGCCAGGATCAGGACCGACCCCAGCACCGGCAGGAGCGCGTAATAGCCGGGGAACGGGGTCGAGTTGCCGTAGAGGGTCGCCGCCGCGAGGATGCAGGCCAGGCCCGTCCAGGCCATCGGTGCCGCCAACTTCAGTGGCAGGCCGCGCAGTTGGTCGGCGGACAGGGCCAGCAGCGCGCCCGCGCCCAGTTCCCAGAAGCGGGTGTGCGAACCGAAGTACGCCCAGGACGGGGCGCTCTCCGTCACGGTCACGCTCAGCCCGAACGACAGCAGGCAGAGCACCGCGAGCGGCACCGCCACCAGTCCGCGCCGTCGGCGCGCGAGCCGCCAACTCACCAGGAGGAGCAGCGGCCAGAGGAGGTAGAACTGTTCCTCCACCGCCAGCGACCAGAAGTGTTGGAAGGGCGACGGCGGGCTCCCCTCCGCCAGGTAGTCCGTGCCGCCCGCCGCCAGCCGGAGGTTCACCGCGTAGAGCGCGCTGCTCAGCGCGTCCCCTGCGTACTCCTCGAAGCGGACCCTCGACAGGAACAGCCAGGAACCGGCGAGGGTGACGAGGACGACGAGCGTCGACGCGGGGAGGAGGCGGAGCGCGCGGCGGGCGTAGAAACGGCGGATCGATATGGCGTTGCTCACCGCCAACTCGCGTATCAGCAGCGAGGTGATGAGGAAGCCCGAGATGACGAAGAAGACGTCGACACCGACATAGCCCCCGGCGAACCCGCGCACCCCGGCATGGCCGAGGACGACGAGCGACACGGCCACGGCCCGCAGGCCTTGGATGTCGAGCCGCAGGCCGGGGTTCTCGCTCGGCTGCGGGGTGGCCGGTCGCGTGGTCGGTCGTGTAGCTGGTCGGGTCTTCACGCTCATCAGAGACGGTCGGTCCACTCGAACGGTTGTGGCCGTTTCCGTTCGGTCACCAGAAATTTTCCGGCCGGTCGCAAGCCTGGCCCGCGAGAACATGACATAGGGGGACCCGCGAGAATTGGCCGGTCCGGCGCGTTTGCTACGCTCGCCGACGCGTCCCGTGGGGGAAGTCCGGTGAGACTCCGGCGCTGACCCGCAACGGTATGCACGCCCCATGCCTTTCAAGGCTTCGGCGTGCGAGCCCGATCACCCAAGGTGCGCGTGCCCATGTGACTGCTCGCCGCGGACTGCGAGCCGAGGCGAAGGACGCCGCCCGTGCGCCGAATACCCGTCGTGCCGTTGGCCGTTGGGCTGGTTCTGCTCCTGTTTCTTTCCCTGCTGTGCGGGGTCGGTCTTGGCGCTTCCGGCATCGGCTGGGGGCAGGTCTTCCGGTTCCTCGGCGACGGGCTCACCGGGGGCACGATCCGCGCCGAGGATGTCGCCTCGTACACCATCGTCTGGGAGCTGCGACTGCCCCGCGTGGTGCTCGCCGCAGTCGTCGGCGCCGGGCTCGCGGCCGTCGGGGTGGCCGTGCAGGCCATGGTCCGCAACGCGCTCGCCGATCCGTTCGTGCTGGGCATCTCGTCCGGCGCGGCCGTCGGCGCCAACGCCGTGATCCTGCTGGGGGCCTTCGCCGGGCTCGGCGTCTGGGCCCTGTCCGTGTCCGCCTTCGTCTCCGCGCTCGCCGCCATGGTCCTCGTCTACGCCGTGGCTCACTCCGCCACGCACGGGCTCACGCCGCTGCGGCTGATCCTCACCGGTACGGCACTGGCGTACGGCTTCGAGGCCGTCACCACCGTGATGGTGTTCGGGGCCGCCCGGGGTGAGGCGGCCAGGTCCGCGATGATGTGGCTGCTCGGGAGTCTGGGCGGGGCGACCTGGGCACAGGTACCGATCGCCGCCGTGACCGTCGTCGCCGGGTGGGCGTGGCTGGCCCGGCGCGCCGAGTCGCTCAACGCGCTCGCCATGGGCGACGAGACCGCCGCCGCGCTCGGGGTCCAACCGACGCGGCTCCGGCGGGAGTTGTTCCTCGTGACCGCCGCCGTGACCGGAACCGTCGTCGCCGTCAGCGGGGCCATCGGCTTCGTCGGGCTCATGGTCCCGCATGTCGTACGGATGCTCGTCGGCGCCGATCACCGGCGGGTGCTGGCGGTCGCGCCGCTCGCCGGGGCCGTCCTGCTGGTGTGGGCCGACGTACTGTCCCGGCTGCTGCTCGCGCCCGCCGAACTGCCCGTCGGGGTGATCACGGCCGTGGTCGGCGTACCGGCGTTCCTGCTGCTGATGCGGCGCGGCGGCTACGCGTTCGGGGGGCGGTGACGGCATGCGGCTCGATGTGGAGGGTGTGTCGGTCGACGCGGGGGCCGTACGGCTCGTCGAGGACATCACGATGCGGGTCGAGAGCGGGGCCTTCGTGGGGCTCGTCGGGCCCAACGGGAGCGGGAAGTCGACCCTGTTGCGGTGCGTGTACCGGGCGCTGCGGCCGGCGGGGGGTGTGGTTCGGCTCGACGGGGACGATGTTCATGCCATGGATCCCCGGGGCGCCGCCCGGGTGCTGGCCGCGCTGCCCCAGGAGTCGTCCTCCGAGTTCGACTTCACCGTCGCGGAGGTGGTCGCCATGGGGCGGCTGCCGCATCAGGGGCGTACGGCGGCCGGGGACCGGGAGATCTGCGGCGCCGCCCTGGAGCGGACCGGCATCGCACATCTCGCCGACCGCGGGTTCCTCGCCCTGTCCGGCGGCGAGAAGCAACGCGTGCTCATCGCCCGGGCGTTGGCCCAGCAGCCCCGGGTCCTCGTTCTCGACGAACCCACCAACCACCTGGACATCGCCCACCAGTTGGACGTCCTGTCGCTGGTCCGCACGAGCGGCCTGACCGTACTGGCCGCCCTGCACGACCTCAACCTCGCCGCCGCCCACTGCGATCTGCTGTACGTCGTCGCCGGGGGCCGCCTCGTCGCGTCGGGCCCGCCACACGAGGTGCTCCAACCGGCGCTGCTGGCCGAGGTGTTCGGGGTTCGCGCCCATCCCATACGGCATCCGGAGACCGGTGCCGTGCAGCTGCTCTTCGATCTGCTTCCCAAGCTGTCCTGAGTCCTGAGAACCTGAGGAACTTCCCCCATGTGCAAGCCAGTTGTCTCCGCCGTGCTCATGTCCGTGCTCGTCACCGGGTGCGGCGCCAGCGTCGAGAAGCCGTCGGCGAAGGCGTCGTCCGCCGCCGTCACCCTCACCAACTGCGGCCAGAAGGTGACGTACGACAAGGTTCCCGAGCGGGTCGTCACGAACGACGTCGGGATCACCGAGCTGATGTTCGCGCTCGGTCTGGAGGACCGGATGGCCGGGTTCGCCATGCCCGACGACAAGGGTGATCTGACCGACGTGCCCTGGAAGGACGGCTATGCAAAGGTGAAGTGGCTGTCCAAGGACCAGCTCACCAAGGAGAACGTCCTGGACGTGCGCGGCGACTGGGTCTTCGCCGGCTGGAACTACGGTTTCCGCGACGACAACGGCTTCACCCCGGACGCGCTGAAGAAGCTCGGCATCCCCTCGTACGTCCTCACCGAGTCGTGCCGCAACGGCCGTACGAAGACCTCACGGGGCATCATGCCGCCGCTGGACGCCCTCTACACCGACCTCACCAACCTCGGAAAGCTCTTCGGTGTCGAGCAGCGCGCGGCCACCCTGATCGCGGACTTCAAGAAGCAGGTCGCGGCGGTGGCGGCGAAGGCGCCGACCGGGAGCGCGCGTCCGAAGGTGTTCCTCTACGACAGCGGCACGGACTCGCCCTTCACCTCCGGGCGGTACGCGGCGCCCGAGGAGGTCATCAGCAAGGCGGGCGGCGTCAACGTCATGAACGACGTCGACGACTCCTGGACGACGGTCGGCTGGGAGACGGTGGTCGAACGCGACCCCGACGTCATCGTCATCTGCGACTACGGGGACGTCAGCGCGGAACAGAAGCGCGAGTTCCTGCTGTCGTACGCCCCGTTGAAGAACGTGTCGGCCGTCAAGAACAAGCGCATCTTCGTCCTGGACTACGTGGACCTCGTCGAGAGCCCGCGCAATCCGTCGGCGATCGCCCGGCTCGGTGCCTATCTGCGCTCGGTGGCGGACACGGACACCAAGCCCGCCTCATAGGCGATGATCACGAGCTGGACGCGGTCACGGGCGTCCAGCTTGGCGAGCAGACGGGTGATGTACGTCTTCGCCGTGGCGACGCTGATGCACAGTTCGGCGCCGATCTCCGTATTGGACAGGCCCCGGCCGACGAGCGTGAGCACTTCGCGCTCCCGGTCGGTGATTGCCGTCAACTCCCCCTGGTGGGTGTGCCGTTGGGGGGTGGCGGCGAAGTCCTGGATCAGGCGTCGGGTCACGCTGGGGGCGATCAAAGCATCCCCCGCGGCCACGATCCGGATCGCCCCGAGGATGTCGTCCAGGGCCATGTCCTTGACCAGGAACCCGGACGCGCCCGCGCGCAGCGCCCCGTACACGTGATCGTCGTCGTCGAAGGTGGTGAGGACGAGGATCCGGGTGCCGGTGCGAGTGCCTTGTGTCCCCGTCCCCCTGGTGATGCGGCGGGTCGCCTCGATGCCGTCCATGCCCGGCATGCGCAGGTCCATCACCACGACGTCCGGGGCGAGTTGGCCGACGAGAGCGACCGCTTCCGCCCCGTCGGCGGCCTCGCCCACGACCTCGATGTCCGGCAGGTCGGCGATGACCATGCTGAGTGCCGTACGGATGAGTTGCTGGTCGTCGACGAGCACAACCCGGATGGCCGGCGTCATCGTCATCGGGCCACCGCCGCGACCGGGATGGGCAGTCGGGCGGCGACCCGGAACCCGCCCTCGGGACGCGGCCCGGCCGTGAACTCCCCGTCCAGCAGGGCGACTCGCTCCCGCATCCCGGCCAGCCCGAACCCGGTGTCGGTGGCGCTCCCCCGGCCCCGCCCGTCGTCGGTGACCTCGATGGCGAGGGCGTCGGCGGCGCGGTAGTCGAGGGTGACCCGGCAGGACCGGGCACCGGCATGCCGTACGACGTTGGTCACCGACTCCTGCACGATGCGGAACGCCGACAGGTCGACGTCCGGGGGCAGTTCGCGCCGTTCGCCCGCCCAGTGCAGATGTACGCGCACCCCGGCGGCGCTCGTCACGGCGGCGAGCCGCTCGACGTCCGCCAACCCGGCTGCTGTGGGCGCCCGTTGGCCGGTTCCGTGGTCCTCCGCGTGCCGCAGCGCGACGAGCATGCGGCGCAGGCCCGCCAGGGTCTCCCGGCCCTCGTGCTCGACCGCCGACATCGCCTCGCGCGCGGCCTCGGGCCGGGTCGCGGCGACGCGGGCCGCCGCGCCCGCCTGGAGGGCGATGATGCCGATGCTGTGGGCGACCGTGTCGTGCATCTCCCTTGCTATGCGCAGGCGTTCGGCGGTGACGGCCTGTTCTGCGGTACGGGCGGCGAGCTGTTCGGCGTGCGTACGGCTGCGGTGGGCGGCGTCGCCGAGCAGCCAGGCGATCAACGTGACGAGAGCGACGGCGAGTTCGGCCGAGGTGCCGACGACCCAGCCGTACAGGATCCGTACGGCCATGTAGCCCACGAGCAGGGCGAGCGAGAGGGAGACGGCGATGACTCCGGTACGACGGGGGCGGCCGGCGGCGATGAAGTACACGGCGGTCTGCACGGCCAGGAACTGGGCCAGCGGAATCTCGACCGCGGCCAGGGTGGTCGTCTCGACGACGGCGGCCGTCAGCAGCAGACCTATGGCTGTCAGCGGACGACGTGACAGCAGGAGGGCGGCGGTGAGCGCCAGGCCGGTGGACACGAGGAGGAACACCACACCGTCCCAGCGGTAGAGCTGGATGGCGGGCCAGTGATCGGGTTCCATCTCGCCGGGCAGCCTGACCCGCGTGAGGTACGTGAACACCGTGCCCGCGCTCCAGGCGAACGCCGTCCAGGCACCCGGCGGGACGCGCTTGAGGAGGGGCGGCGGCGGGTTGGCGGGCATGTGCCGATCGTAGGGCGGCTGTTGGCGTGGGGCATCGCCCCGTGGACGTACAACCTGGGTCGACAGAAGCGGAGTTGGAGTGTCGTCCACGGCCCGATTCCGGGAAGTGCCGGACGGCGGGACGGTGTTGTGGTGATCGAAGCCATAGAACTGACGAAGCGTTACGGAACGACGATTACAGCCGTCGACCATCTCTCCTTCACCGTCCGTCCGGGGCACGTCACGGGCTTCCTGGGCCCGAACGGCGCAGGCAAATCGACGACTCTGAGGCTGCTGCTCGGCCTGAACACGCCCACCAGCGGCGCCGTCACGGTCGACGGCCGGCCGTTCGCGAGCCACTCTCGTGGCCTGCGGCACATCGGCGCGCTGCTGGACGCCCACGACGTGCACGACGGCCGTACCGCCCGCGCCCACTTGTCGATGCTGGCGGTGAGCAACGGACTGCCCCGGAGGCGGGTGACAGAGGTGTTGGCGGAGGTGGGCCTGTCGGAGGCGGCGGGCCGCCGGATCGGCGGATTCTCGCTGGGCATGAAACAGCGCCTGGGCATCGCGGCGGCACTGCTCGGCGACCCACCGGTCCTGCTCTTCGACGAACCCCTCAACGGCCTTGATCCGGAAGGGGTGTTGTGGGTGCGCGGACTGTTCCGACGGCTGGCCGACGAGGGCCGCACCGTGCTGGTGTCCAGCCACCTCATGCGCGAGATGGAACAGACCGCCGAGGACCTCATCGTCATCGGCCGGGGCAAGCTGATCGCGGCGGAGGGCCTGAGGGACTTCGCGGCCCGCGCGACGGGAGGGCGAGTGTCCCTCCGCACACCCGACACCGGCGCCCTTCCCGCGCTCCTGACGGCGGAGGGCGCGACGGTACGGCCGGAACCGGACGGCTCGTACACCGTGACCGGTCTGCACGCCGAGCGCATCGGGGAGTTGGCGTTCGCCCACGGGGTGCGGCTGCACGAACTGAGCCCGCGGTCGGCTTCCCTGGAGGAGGCGTTCATGGAACTCACGGCCGAGAGCGCCGAGTTCACGACGGCGGCGGGGGCCTCTCGATGAACACCGCCACGACCGCTCCTGCGGCCCGCTTCAGGCACCTGGTGGCCGCCGAGTGGACAAAACTCTGGTCGCTGCGCTCAACTGCCCTCGTGCTGGCGGCGGGTGCGCTGACCACGTTCGGGATCTGTGTGAACGCCGCCAGGGTCAACGCCGACCGGCTCGCCCGTCAGACGGAGCTGCCGCCGGAGCCGCAGATGGTCTACGACCCGCTGGGGGCGGCGTATGTGTCTCCGGCCTGGGCCCTGCTGATGATCGTGGTGGCGGCGTTCGGGGCGAGTGTGGTCTTCGGCGAGTACACGAGTGGCCTGATCCGGACGACGTTCGCGGCGGTGCCGGACCGCCGCGCGGTGGTCGCCGCGAAGGTCGCTGTCGTCACCGGGGTGATGTGTGCCGTCGGAGCGGCCGTCTCGGGCGGCTCCTTCGGCGTGACGCAGGCGATCCTGCGCGATCACCACGGCATGTCCCTCGCGGATCCGGGGGCGCTGCGTGCGGTGACGGCGTCCGCGCTGCTGGTGCCGCTGTGTGCGCTCGTCGGGATGGCGGTGGGCGCGCTGATCCGGCATGCGGCGGGCGCGGTCGTGGCGGTGATCGGGCTGTTGCTCGTGGTGCCGCAGTTCTTCAGCGGGGAGCGGTACCGCTGGGTGGCGGAGACCGAGAACGCGATGCCGCTGACGGCCTGGACCCGGCTGGTCCTCAACCCGGGCCGGGACTACGGCCTGGGCAAGTACCCGGTCACGGTCACGGAGGCGTGGTGCGTGTACGGCGCGTGGGCGGGGGTGGCGGTCGTGGTCGGAGTGCTTGCGGTGAGCCGACGGGATGTCTGAACGTTGCCTTTCCTCGCCCCCGCCGCCCCTACCCGTCCCATCCTCGGGAGCGCTGCCCCCGAACCCCCGCTCCTCAAACGCCGGAAGGGCTGAATACCCAGCCCAGGGGGTCTGGGGGCGCAGCCCCCAGGGATGGGAACGGGTAAGGGCGGCGGGGGCGAGAACAACAGGCCCGCGCCCTCACCCCCGCACCGGAAAGTACTGCCGAGGTGTAATCCCCGTAATCCTCCGGAACGCCGCCACGAACGAACTCGCCGACCCGTACCCGACCCGCCCCGCCACCACCTCCACAGTCAACCCCCGCTCCAGCAACGGCATCGCCGCCTGCATCCGCACCCGCTCCCGCCACTGCCCGAACGCCAACCCGGTCTCCGCGACGAACAGCCGAGCCAACGTCCGCGCCCCAGCGCCGACTTCGACCCCCCACTCGGCCAAGGGCCGACCATCCGCAGGATCGGCAACCAACGCACGAGCGACAGCAAGCACACGCCCGTCCCTGGGCTCGGTCACCGCGATACTCGTCACCGCCACCGGATGCAGCACATCGAGCAACACCGCCTCCGCCCGCGAACGAGCGTCCGCAGAGAGCCCGTTGAGGGCCAGATGGTCGATGAGGGCACGCAGCAGCGGCCCGGCCGACACAACAGTCGGCTCCACCCACTCCACCCGCCGACTCTGCCCAGGATCGACATACGCACTGCGCATGACCACATCCCCCACCGACTCCGTGGCATGCCGCACCCCGGCCGGAATCCACAGCGCGAGCGAGGGCGGCAACAGCCAGGTCCCGTGCTCGCTCCGGATCCGCAGCAACCCCCGCGCGGACCAGGCGAGTTGATGGAAGGCATGCCAGTGCGTGGTGAACGCCGTACCGCGCGGCATCGCGAAGTGCCCCACGAATATCGCGGTACCGGGGCCGATGTCGTACCGCTGCCCGTCCCCCCACTGTCCGTCTCGCGACATGGCACGGCAGCCTAGGCCCTGTCGGCCACACCGGCACCTTCATAGCGTCGACGTATGCCGATGAACCGAATGCACCGCCGCCTGTGCAGCTCCGAGAAGTGGGCCCTGGCCGTACGGGACCGTCTGCTCCCCTGGGCCCTCCACGACGTCCAACTGGGCGACGACGTCCTGGAGATCGGGCCGGGATACGGCGCGAATCTGCGCGTCCTGGTCGAACAGGTGCCGCGCCTGACCGCCGTGGAGATCGACGCGGACACCGTCCGGCTGCTGGAGGCCGCCGGCTGGGGCGAACGGGCCCGCGTCCTGCACGGCGACGGAGCCCAACTGCCGCTCCCCGACACCTCGTACGACTCCGTCGTCTGCTTCACGATGCTGCACCACGTGCCCACCGACGCCCACCAGGACCGCATCTTCGCGGAGGCCTTCCGGGTACTGCGCCCGGGCGGCACCTTCGCGGGCAGCGACAGCCTCCCCGGTTTCATGTTCCGGGTCCTGCACTTCAGGGACACGATGAACACCCTCGACCCGACGACACTCCCTGACCGCCTGACGAAGGCGGGCTTCACGGACGTATCCGTGGACCGGCATCCGGAGGCGCGAGGGCTGCGATTCAGGGCGCGCAGGCCGTCGTGACACACGGCAGGACGAGCCACAACTTACCGACGAAACCGGCCAGTTGTGATGCATCATGACCGCCTACAGCACCCTGACCTTGCCCTTGACCTTGCCCTTGACCTGAACGAAACGGACGGACATGGCTGCATGGTCCACCCGGGCGGCCTCCCCCGCCGATCTGCCCCGGCTCCGCTCCCTGCTGACCGATTCGTTCGAAGCGGCGGCCGTTCCGTCGTCGGCGCTCCTCACCGATGCCATCGACCGCGACCTGGTCCGAGTGGCCGAGTCCGAGGGCGAGTTGGTGGGCTGCATCGCCGCGGAGATGCCGTCAGCGGGGCACGCGCGTCTGTCATCGCGCCGGCGGCCGCCGAGGTCGTCGCCCCGGGGAACTGATCGGCGTCCACCCGGACGTCCATCCCGGACTCCGCGAGGCACACCGTCGTGGTGAGCCCTGACACTCCGGCACCGATCACCACCGCACTGACCGACACGCTCGCCTCCACAACGTTGTCGTCCGGGACTTTCGAGGCTGGCCGAACCGGCAACCGACGAAAGACCCACCGCGTCGATCACAGGAGAGATCGTCTACGGACGTCAACGGACGTCAACGGACAGAGATCATCCACGGAGACCGAACGAAAGAGAGCAGAACCGTGAGATTCGAGCCGCGTCGCCGCACGGTGCTCGCGACAGCCGCCGCCACACTCGTCGCCACGGCCACCCCGGCCACCGCCAACTCGACCCGTTCAACTCATTCCACTGATTCCACCGATTCCGACGACTCCACCGTCACCGCGCGCCTGCTCGCACTGGAGGAGCGGTACGGGGCGCGCTTAGGTGTGTTCGCCCACCACCTCGTCACCCGGCGAACGGTTCGGCACCGCGCCGACGAACTGTTCCCGATGTGCTCCCTGTTCAAGACGCTCGCGTCCGCGGCCGTCCTGCGCGATCTCGACCGGAACGGCGAGTTCCTGGCCCGCCGTATCCACTACACGGAGGCCGACCTCCCGGCGACGGGTTCCGACCGGACCAGGGAACACCTGGCCGAGGGCATGACCGTCGCCGAACTCGCCGAGGTGGCCATCACCTACAGCGACAACGGCGCGGGCAACCTCCTCCTGCGTGAACTCGGCGGCCCCACCGCGATCACCCGCTTCGCCCGTTCCCTCGGCGACCGGGTGACCCGCCTCGACCGCTGGGAGACCGACCTCAACTCGGCCGAGCCGTGGCGGAAGACGGACACGACGAGCCCGCGCGCGATCGGCCGCACCTATGCCCGCCTCGTCCTCGGCGACGCGCTGAACCGGCGCGACCGCGAACTCCTCACCCACTGGATGCTGAACAACACCACCAGCGCCAAACGCTTCCGCGCGGGTCTCCCGCCGACCTGGACCCTCGCCGACAAGACGGGCTCCGGCTCCTACGCCACCGCCAACGACGTGGGCATCGCCTGGACCGACACCGGCGATCCCGTCGTCCTGTCCGTGCTCTCGACGATGCCCGACCAGGACGCGGTACGGGACGACGCACTGATCGCGGAGACGGCGGCACTGCTCGCGGAAACCCTCAACTGACACTGACCCGGAAGCACTGCCTCGGCCTCGGTGTCACCACCACCGGCCGGTGAAACGCGACGGGCCACCGACCCGCTCGGCAGGCCCGCCGCCTCACCCGAACCGCCGCACATACCGCCGCTGCCAGGGCGTTTCCACCGCGTGCCGGTCATACCCCGCCCGCACGAACGCCACCGCCTCCCCGGCAGGCACCCCGTCCAGCACCGCAAGACACGCGAGCGCCGTCCCCGTACGCCCCCGTCCACCCCCGCACGCGACCTCCACCCGCTCCCCTGCCGCCCGCTCCCACACCTCGCCCAGGACCGCGCGCGCCTCCACGTGGTCCTTGGGGAGGCGGAAGTCGGGCCAGGGGAGCCAGCGGAACTCCCAGGGAACTTGCGGGGGCCGGCTGCCGAGGAGATAGACGGCGTACGAGGGGACAGGCGTCGCCGGGTCGAGGGGTCGGCGCAGGCCGCGTCCCCTGATCAGGCGCCCGGAGGGGAGCCGCAGTACACCCGCGTCCCCCTCGTCCCAGCGGCCGTCGGCCCGCTCGCCCATGCGCATGTCCCCCTGCTCGCCCATCCGTACATTCGAACCCGGCCTCGAACCCCGGGCAACCGATTCCGGGGAAACGGTGGTCTGGTGGGCGAGGGGGTGCTTGATGCAGGCCGAACTAGAGGCCCAGTTCCATGACTTCGTCAGAGCGCGGTGGTCCCACCTGGTGCGCACCGCGTATCTGCTGACCGGCGACGCCCATCACGCCGAGGACCTGACGCAGACGGCGCTGGCGAAGGCGTACCGCTCCTGGCGGCGGGTCTCGCGCAGCGACAGCCCGGAGGCGTACGTCCGTCGGATGCTGGTCAGTTGCAACAGCGACCGGTTCCGCAAGCGGCGCGTCCGGGAGTCGCTCACCGACGCGCCGCCCGAGACGGCGGGCCGCGACGAGGCGGTCTCCTGGGCCGACGAGCGCAGCGCGCTGCTCGGCGCGCTCGCCCAACTACCGCCCAAACAGCGGGCGGTGGTCGTCCTGCGCTACTGGGAGGACCTGTCCGAGGGAGAGGTCGCCGACACGCTCGGCTGCTCCCAGGGCACGGTCAAGAGCCAGGCCTCCAAGGGGCTGGCGAAGTTGCGTACGTATCCGGGGCTGGCGCAGGTCGTGGGCCGCCCCGAACCCAGTCACACGGCACACGTTCGGGGAGGCCTCGGATGACCGGGGAACAGCGGGAACCTGAGAAGGGATTTGAGGAGCAGTTGCGCGAGTTGATGGCTGAAGACGCCTACACGATCCGGCCCTCGGCGGTGCCGTATCCGACGATCCGCCGCCGGGGCGCCGCAGAACGCCGACGGCGGGTGGCGGCGGCCGGCGCGGTCCTGGTCGCGCTGGCGGCGGCGCCCGTGGGGGCGTACGCGGTGAGCGGCAACGGAGGCGGCCAGGGAGGCACGAAACTGGCGGCGCCGCTGCCCTCCGCCAGCGCCTCGCAGCCATCTGCGACGCCAACTCCCGTGCAGTCGACGCCCGTTGGACCGGCCGGTCCGGCGACGCCGGGGCAGCTGCTCGACGGGATCACCCTGGCGCAGGCCTCGGACGGGCTGGAGAAGTGCCTCGCGTACGACCGCGAGATGCAGAAGCACCAGAAGCCCGCCACGCGGATCGATCTGGGTGACGCCGTCGACTACCGGATCATCCTGGCGCAGAACAGCACCGGCGACTCCAACGCGCCCGGTGACGGCATCTACGTCGTCGCGGTCAAGGAACAGCCGCAGCAACCGCAGCTGACCCGGCTGATCTGCAACATCAAGGACGGCGAGGCCTCAGGCCTCAACTCCAGTGTCGGCGGCCTGACGTTCGACAACGGCGGCCCGGTGATGGCCGACGACAACGGCGGCAAGCTCTACAGGCAGTCGGTCCTCGACAACGGCAACTGGAAGCTGCCGTTCCGCTGGAGCGCCATCGGCCGGTTCGAGCCCTCGGTGACCAAGGTGACCGTCTCGTACGGCGGCAGCACCAGCGAGGCCGCCCTGGACCACGGCTGGTTCGTGGCCTCCGGCGTGCTGAACCAGCAGGTCACGCTGGCCCCGCACATCAAGGGGTACGACAGCGCGGGCGAGGTCGTCTACGACTCCGACGCCGACAAGAGCTACACGCGCGAGCTGTACTAGGCCGGCGCCGCGACGGGGAGGTGACAGGGGGCGCCGCACAGGGGACGGCGCCCCCTTTCGCCTGCCCGTGCCGGCATCCACACCCGTTCCCACCCTCAGCCCACCCCCCGGGACTCCTGCGCCGCCCGCGCCTCGATCCCCCGGAAGTGCACCGCCAGTGCCCGCTGAGCACCTTCCACGTCATGGGCGCGCAACGCCGTGACGATGTCCCGGTGCCGGCGGGCCGTCAGTTCGGGTGCCGGGTCGTCGTGCCAGCCCCGGGCGCCCGAGACACGGCGGAACACCGTCCAGAAGGCGCCGAGCAGCTGCGGTACGAGGGCGTTGCCGAGGGGGCCGTACAGCGCCTCGTGGAACTCGCGGTCGAGTTCGGGGAAGCGCCGGCCCGCGCGGCCCGCCTCCTCCATCCGGGTGACGACCGAATCCAGCCGGTCCAGTTGCGCGTCGGACAGCACGGCCGCGACCCGGCGGATCATCCCGTCCTCCAGCACCTCCCTGACCTGGAGTATCTCGGCGAGCGCGGCGCCGTCCCCGTCGTGCCTGGCGAGCGTACGGAACGTCAGTCCGTCAACCAGCGGGGTCAACGACGCCTGTCCGACGTACGTCCCGTAGCCGTGTCTGATCTCGACGATGTCGAGGGCCTGGAGCGCCTTGAGGGCCTCGCGGACGGAGTTGCGGCTGACCCCCAGGGACTCCATCAGCTCGACCTCGGTGGGCAGCGGTGCGCCCGCCCGGAGTTTGCGGTCGAGAATCAACTGCATGACCTCGCGCTGGACCTGGCCGCTCACCCGCCGCTCGGGCCGGCGCCGCTTCCCGGACTCCTGAGACATGCGGCGCATCGTACGCTCGCCGGACATCCCACGTCCCACCTCCAGGCATATCAAAATCTGCCCACCGTAAATTCACGGCCTCTGACGATCTCTTGACGCCCCGTCGAGAACATCGCGGTCGAATTTCATATCGTCATTGGTCGTACCTCTGGCAGATACGCCATTCGTGTGCGATCTCTTGACCGGCCCCACCGCCCCTCTTATGGTCACGCTGCCCCCTATGACGTAGGACGTCGTATCTCCTCACCTTTTCGGACCCCACCCCGCAGGAGGAATCGTGCGCGACGTGACCCGCGGAACAGCCCGCGACGTATCGACCGCCCCGCACCGCCGGTCGTTCCTGAAGTACACCGGCGCGCTGGGTGCCGCCGCCGCCATTTCCTCCTCGCTGTCGGCCTGTTCCTCCGGTCCGGAGTCCACCAACGACACCGGGGGCGGCGCCGGGGGCGCGAACAGCACGCTCACGGCCGTGATCGGCTACGGCAACGACGGCAGCTGGGACCCCACGCAGACGGCCTCCGCCTTCTCCATGGCCGCGAACAACCACATCTACGAGGGTCTGCTCGACACCGATCCCATCTCCCGCGAGCCGTACGCCGCGCTCGCCACAGCGGTCCCCGGCGATCTCAGCAGCACCTCCTGGAAGTTCACGTTGCGGGCCGGGGCGACCTTCCACGACGGAAAGCCGGTCACCGCCGACGACGTGGTCTTCGTATTCGATCGAATCCTCGATCCGAACACGCAGACGCTCGCCAAAGGGTTTTTCGCCAGTTGGCTGAAAGAAGTGAAAAAGGTCGACGCGCAGAATATCGAGCTGGTGCTGAAGTTCCCCTTCCCCGAAGGCGTTTCCCGACTGACGCTCGCGAAGATCATGCCGAAGCACGTCTTCTCCCAGCCGGGTGCCTGGGACGATGCGATCAAGGGAAAGGCGATCGGCTCGGGGCCGTACCGGCAGACCGCGCACCACCCGAAGTCGAACACGACGTTCGAGGCGTTCGCGGCCTACAACGGTCCGCGCAAAGCGGCGTTCAAGAAGATGAACTGGATGACGATAGTGGATGCCGCGCCCCGCGTCGCCAAGATCTCGGGGTCCAGTGCCGGCGCGCAGATCGCCGACAACATCCCGTACGCGAACATCGAGCAGCTGAAGAGCGGGGGGATGGACGTCCAGGGCGGGGCGGGGATGAACAACCTGTTCCTGATGTTCAACACCAAGCGCAAGCCCTTCGACGACGTACGGGTCCGCCAGGCGCTGCACTACGCCATCGACACGGGGAAGATGGTGGAGGTGGCACTCAAGGGCCACGGCAAGCCGTCGTCGTCCTTCCTCAACGAGGCCAACCCCAGCTACCGGGCAGCAAAGGTGGTCTACGACTACGACCCGGAGAAGGCGAAGGCACTCCTCAAGGCCGCCGGGGTCAAGGGGCTGAAGATCGAGATCCTGTCCGTGAACGTCAGCTGGATCGTCGACTGCCTGCCCACCATCAAGGCGTCCTGGGACGCGATCGGCGTCGAGACGACCCTCAACCCGCAGGAAACCACCGCGGTGTTCACGAAGATGGACCAGAAGCAGGACTACCAGGTCGTGTCGGCCGCCTCGAACCCCAACCAGTTCGGCCTCGACGCGGACCTGATCATGCACTACAACTACGGCCCGCAGAACCTCTGGATGGGCTACGCCCGTTGGGCCGACAACTCCGTGGCCAAGCAACTCTTCAAGGACATGGACCGGGCGACGCGGGAGTCGGTCCCGGAGAAGAAGATGGAGATGATCCAGGACTACATCGACGTCGTCGCGGAGGAGGCCGTGCTCTATCCGGTCGTCCACAACGAGCTGATGACGGCCTGGGACCCGAAGAAGCTCGCAGGGATAAGGGCACAGCCGTATCCGGGCATCAACCTCCTCCAGGCCAAGTGGGTCTAGAGCCTGTTCGGGCTACCGCCAAACACCGCTAGCTGTACGGGAGTTCGTACGTGGTCGCCATCGCCAGAATCCTGGCTCGCAGGATCCTCCTGCTCGTCCCGCTGATGCTCGGCATCGTGCTGTTCGTGTTCCTTGTCATGCGGTTCTCGGACGTCGACCCGGCCTCCGCGTTCTTCCAGGGCGCCAACCCGACCCCGCAGCAACTGCACGACTTCCGTGAGCAGAACGGCCTGTTGGACCCGTTCCCCGTCCGCTACTTCCACTTCATCGGCGACCTGCTCCAGGGCGACATGGGCACCAGCGCGCTGACCCGCGCGGCGGTGCTCGACCAGGTCGCCACCGCTCTGCCGCTCACCGTCCAGCTCACCTTCCTGGGCCTGACCATCGCGGTGGTCCTGGCCCTGCTGGGCGGTGTCACGGCGGCGATCTACCGCGACCGTCTCCCCGACCAGATCATCCGGGTCGTGTCCCTCACCGGTGTCGCGGCGCCCGGCTTCTGGCTGGCTCTGCTGATGATCCAGTACCTGGCCGTCGACCTGGGCTGGTTCCCGACGGGTGGCTACATCAACCCGGCCGACTCCTTCACCGGCTGGCTGAAGACGATGACGCTCCCGGCCCTCGCGCTCTCCCTCCCGGTCGCGGCGCAGCTCACGCGCATCGTCCGTACGGCGGTGGTCGAGGAGCTGGACAAGGACTACGTCCGTACGGCGATCGGCAGCGGCCTGCCACCGAGGGTGGTGGTGGGCCGCAACGTCCTCCGCAACGCGCTCATCAACCCGCTCACGGTGCTGGGCCTGCGCGTCGGTTACCTCCTCGGCGGCGCGGTCGTCATCGAGACGATCTTCTCGCTCCCCGGGATGGGCAAGCTGATGATCGACGCCGTGAAGAACGGCGACCCGGCGGTCGTCCAGGGCGTGGTCCTGACGACGGCCACCGGTTTCGTGGTCGTGAACCTGGTCATCGACATCCTCTATCTCCTGGTCAACCCGCGACTGAGGGATGCGGCCTGATGTTCCTCCTCTTCACGTCCACGCGAACGAAGGGTGCGGCCGGATGTTCATGATGTTCGAGCGGGGGCGCCTGGCCGCCCTCCTCTCCCGCCCCGGCATCCGGCTGCGCGGCTGGCGCCGCCTCCCGGTCCTCTCCCGGATCGCGGTCTGCTTCCTGGCGCTGGTGGTGTTCGTGGCGGTCTTCGCCCCGTACATCGCCCCCCACGACCCGCTGGACCAACAGCCCCTGGTCGGCGGCACGGGAGCCCCCTCCGCCGAGCACTGGATGGGCCAGGACAGCCTGGGCCGCGACATCATGAGCCGGCTGATGTACGGCGCCCGCTGGTCCCTGGCGATCGGCCTCGGCGCAACGGCACTTGCCCTGACCGTGGGCGCGCTGATCGGCGCCATCGCGGCGACGTCCCGCAAGGCGGTCGACGAGACGCTGATGCGCTGCCTGGACGTGGTGATGGCGTTCCCGGGCATCGCCCTGGCCGCCGTACTCGTCGCGGTCTTCGGCGGCGGCATCACGGTCCTGATCTGCGCGATCGCGTTCCTGTTCACCCCGCCGGTGGCACGGGTGGTGCGGGCGAACGTCCTGGACCAGTACGGCGAGGACTACGTGACGGCGGAACGAGTGATAGGAGCCCGCACGCCGCACATCGTCCTGAAGCACGTGGCGATCAACTGCGCGGCTCCGGTGCTGGTGTTCTGCACGGTGCAGGTGGCGGAGGCGATCGTCTTCGAGGCGTCGCTGTCGTTCATCGGCGCGGGTGTACGTCCACCGGACCCGTCCTGGGGAAGCGTCATCGCGGACGGCAAGAACATGGTCCTGACGGGGGGTTGGTGGGCGACGGTATTTCCCGGGTTGCTGATGCTTGTGACCGTCCTGTCGCTGAACGTCCTCTCGGAGGGCGTGTCGGACGCGTGGGCGGCACCGGCGGCGAGGGACGTGGAGGTCCGTGAGGAGAAGGACCCCCTGGAGGCCCCCGAGCCGGGCACGGGCAAGGTCCTGGCCCTGCCGGGCCTGACGGAGGCGGCGCAGAGGCTTCGGGGGCGAGCCCGCCCGGTCCCAACCGGCCTGCCGATACTGGCGGTCGAGAACCTGACGATCGGCTTCGCGGCCCGCCACTCGGGCGTGAACATCGTCGACGGCATCAGCTTCGAGGTCCACCCGGGCGAAGTCCTGGGCCTGGTGGGCGAGTCGGGCTGCGGAAAGTCGCTGACGGCACTGACGGTCATGGGCCTGGAGCCGAAGGGCGCGCGGGTGACCGGCCAAGTCCGGTTCAACCAGCGGGACCTGCTGGCGGAACCGATGCGCGTACGCCGCAAGCTGCTGGGCCACGAGATGGCGATGATCTACCAGGACGCGTTGTCGTCCCTGAACCCGGCGATGACGATCCGCTCACAACTGAAGCAGGTAGTACGGCGAGGAGGCCACCGCACCCCGGAAGAACTCCTGGGCCTGGTGGGCTTGGACCCGGACCGCACCCTCCGCAGCTACCCGCACGAGCTGTCGGGCGGCCAGCGCCAGCGGGTCCTGATCGCGATGGCCCTGTCCCGGGACCCGAAACTGATCGTGGCGGACGAGCCGACGACAGCATTGGACGTAACGGTCCAAGCGCAGATCATCGAGTTGTTGCTCCGCCTGCGCTCGGAGTTGGACTTCGCCCTGATCCTGGTCTCGCACGACCTGGCCCTGGTGGCGGACGTGACGGACCGGGTGGTCGTGATGTACGGCGGCCAGATCGTCGAAACAGGCGTGACGGCGGACCTGGTCGGCTCCCCGTCCCACCACTACACCCGGGGCCTGCTGGGCAGCGTGCTGTCACTGGAGTCGGCGGCGGTCCGCATGACCCAGATCAAGGGCACGGTCCCCTCCCCCGCCGACTTCCCCAAAGGCTGCCGTTTCGCGGACCGTTGCCCGATGGCGACGGAGGCGTGCCGTACGACGGCCCCCGATCTCCTGGGCGTGGCAACGCACTTGGCGGCCTGCCACCACCCGGCGATCGACCTGACGACGCCGGAGCCGACGGGAAGCGAGAGCGTGAAGTGAGCACCACGACAGCTACTTCTGTTACGTCCGTGTCGACTCCGTTGGTGGAACTGTCGGACGCGCACGTGGTCCACAAGGCCCGCAGCGGCGGCCTGTTCACCCGGGACCGCGTGTACGCCCTGACAGGCGCCGACTTCAGGGTCGCGCCCGGCGAAACGGTGGGCGTGGTGGGCGAGTCGGGCTGCGGCAAGTCGACGCTGGCGAAGGTGCTGGTGGGCGTACAGCCGCCGACGTACGGCCAAGTGTCCTTCCGTGGAGCCGACTTGTGGACGATGAAGCCGGCAGAGCGCAGATCAGCCATCGGCACAGGAACGGGCATGATCTTCCAGGACCCGTCGACGGCCCTGAACCGCCGCCTGACGATCCGCCAGATCCTCAGGGACCCGCTGGACGTACACAGGAGGGGCACGGCGAAGGAACGGGAGGAGAGGGTACGGGAGTTGATGGGTTTGGTGGGCCTGCCGAGGGCGTTGGCAGACGGCTTGCCGGGCCAGCTCTCGGGCGGCCAGCGCCAACGGGTGGCGATTGCACGGGCATTGGCCCTGTCCCCCGACCTGGTGGTGGCGGACGAACCGACCAGCGCGTTGGACGTATCGGTACGCGCCCAGATCCTGAACCTCCTCCTGGACCTGAAGGAGCGGCTGGGCCTGGCGCTCGTCTTCGTGTCGCACGACATCCAGACGGTACGCCGGATGAGCGACCGGGTGATCACGATGTACCTGGGCAGGATCGTGGAGGAGTCCCCGGCGGACGAGGTGACGGACAGAGCGCGTCACCCGTACACAAGAGCACTCTTCTCGGCGACACCGGGCCTGCTGGACCCGATCGACCCGATCCCGCTGGTGGGTCCAGTCCCGTCGGCAACGCACCCCCCATCCGGCTGCCCGTTCCGTACGCGCTGCTGGAGGGCGACGGAGGTGTGCGCGGAGGGGATGCCGGAGTTCACGGCCGCGTCAATCCCGGGACACCGTTTCCGTTGCCATCACCCTGTGGAGGAAGGCCGGGCGACAAGGGAACTGGTCGCCCAGGCGGTAGCAGCCGTGCCCGACGTCCAGAAGAGCCCTGTAGCCGACGCCCCCGAAACCACCCCCGCACCACCGAACACCCCGAAAGATCCCAGGGAGCCCTGATGACCTTCCCCACCCCCCTGACCGGTGTCGTCCCTCCCGTCTGCACTCCCCTGACACCGGACCGCGGGGTGGACGTACGCTCACTCGTCAGGCTGGTCGACCACCTGGTGGAGGCGGGCGTGGACGGCCTGTTCGTGCTCGGTTCGTCGTCGGAGGCGGCGTATCTGACGGACGACCAGCGCAGGCTGGTGGTGGAGACGGTGGTGGGCCATGTGGCGGGCCAGCTACCGGTCCTGGCTGGCGCGATCGACATGACGACACCCCGGGTACTGGACCACGTACGGTCGGTCTCGGCGGCGGGCGCGGACGCGGTGGTGGTGACGGCCCCCTTCTACACGCGCACCCACCCTTCGGAGATCGCCCGCCACTTCCGCCTGGTGGCCTCGGGCAGCCCGGTCCCGGTGGTGGCGTACGACCTCCCGGCGTCCGTGCACAGCAAGTTGCCCGCGGGCCTGGTGTTGGATCTGGCGGCGGATGGCGTCCTGGCGGGCCTGAAGGATTCGAGCGGCGACATGGCGTCGTTCAGGGCGGTGGTGACGGGGGCGCGGACCCATCCCGGGATCGGCGACTTCAGCGTGCTGACAGGGAGCGAGCTACTCGTCGACTCGGCGCTGGCGATGGGGGCGGACGGAGCGGTACCGGGACTCGCGAACGTCGACCCGGATGGTTACGTCCGCCTGTACCGGTTCTGCCGGGCCGGTGACTGGGACCGGGCCAGGGCCGAGCAGGAACGGTTGTGCGTGCTGTTCGGGATGGTGGGGGCGGGGGATCCGGTGCGGATGGGGGGCAGCTCGGCGGGGCTGGGGGCGTTCAAGGCGGCGCTTTATTTGCGGGGGGTTATTGACTGCCCGGTTACCGCTGATCCGCAGATTCCGTTGTCGGAGGACGAGGTGGAGCGGGTGGGGAAGTTCTTGGCGGGGGCGGGGTTGTTGTAGGGGGCAGCGAGGCAGCTCCGCTGCGTTTATGGACAAGGGGCAGCCGGTTCAGAACCCGCTGCCGCCCCCGGCGAAGCGGACGGGCGACACCAGGGCGATGCGGATCAGACCGGGCTCGGGAGGCGGAGCGTCGTAGACGTAGGTGACAGTGAGGGCTGGACGCGCGTCCGTTCCTTCGAGGCGTGTCGTATAGATCTTTATGCCGCCGGAGGCGCTGCGGGCCCTTCGACCGAGCGTCGGAGCCTTCTCCAGTTCGGCGCGCAGTTCCTCGACGGCTTCGAGAACTCCTCCACCAATGGCCTCACAGCGGATGCGAGCTTCTTGCGTGATCTCGGCGATGACCTGCTGTTGTTCGTCGGTCAACGGTCAGTCCTTCGGGCCGCGCGGATCTCTGCGACAGCCGAGTCGACAGCGGTATCGAATTCAGGATCCTGGCGGGCGATGATCCGGCCGCGGAACTCCTCGACCAGGCGGACGACTCCGGTGAGGTCGGCAGGATCGGCGTGGTTGATCTCGCGGGCCAGGTCGGCCTCGAAGTCGTCGGCATCACCAGGGAAGCCATAACCCATGGTGAGGGCGGCCCGGAGTTCGCCGATGGTACGCATGGGCGGGAGATGGGACGAGCCGGAGTCTGCCGCGTGTGTGGTCATTGCGTTTACGGCTCCCTTTCACGATGTCGATTTCACAGTACCGGGAGATCACTGCCACAAAGGCGGTCTCCAAGATCGCTTCATGACGGCACAGTGCTCTGCCGTTCTGTAGCGATGCCTCCGACAAAGGCGGAGAAGGCATCGTTAGACAGGGTGAGTATGTACCCATTGGGAACCTTCGAGTCCCGTACGGCTACTCGGTTGCGGAGGTCGGCGATCTCGACGCATTCATTGCCTTCACCACCGCTGTAGGTGCTCTTGAACCACATCGCAGCTGCCGTGTCCGCAGTGGAAGTTGCTATGTCAGTCATGTAGAGAGCTCCTGTCGTGCCCTGGCGATCAGCCGCGACGAGGCTGTGGAGTCGGCGGCCTGGGAACGAAGGTAGTCGAAGGTCAACTTATAGGCACCCACGTCCTCAGCGTCATCGAGATACAGCCCACGACGGCGCATCTCGATGTACACGACCGCCATGGAGTTGAGCGGTTCACGCTCGTCATCACGCCCGAGGATCACGAAGTGGCCGGCTCCCGCAGCGTGCGCCCCAGCGCTGAACGGCAGGACCTGAAGATCAATGTTGGGGCTCTTGGCCGCCTCGTGCAGGTGTTCAAGCTGTTGGGCCATGACTGCGGAATCTCCGACCGTCCTGCTCAGGACGGCCTCGTCCAGGATCACCCACAGATGCAGTTCCGGGTCCCGTCGCAGGATGCCTTGGCGCTGGATGCGCGCCTCCACCATCCGGTCGATCTCCTCGTTCGAGCTGCGAACCTCACGCGCATGATGGATAGCAAGGGCGTACGCCTTTGTCTGGAGCAGGCCGGGAACCACGCTGTTCGCGTAGACGTGTTCGTAGGCCGCTTCATGCTCGAAGGAGACCAGCGGGTCCAGCCACTCCGGCACGGCGCTGTTCCCGACCCACCAGCCATCGGTCTGCGACTTGGCGATGCCCACGAGTACGTCGCGTTCCTGAGCCGTGGCGTCACAGGCGTCGGCCAGGGCTTTGACCGTGGCCCATCGGATGCGGGCCCGGTCCTGCCAGGTTTCGTAGCGACTCACGGTTGTAGTGCTGACGCCTGCTCGTTCGGCCACCTGCATCTGTGTGAGCCCACACCGCTCCCGGAGGGAGACCAGGCCGCGCGCGATCTGCATACGTCCGGCCGGGCCGGTCTGTGTGGCGGTCATGGTCCAGATTCCCTCTGTCAGGTAGCGGCTGACTTGCGTCGATCCGCACGATCAACAGGGCTGACTCTACGAACGACTTGAGCCTGTCGGACATGAATCCGACGTCCGTCACCCACATCAGTGAACTCCCTCCACGCTAACCTCGATCTTTCTTGATGGGCCGTCGACGAAGTCGGCGGCCCATTTCGTTGTCGATGGCCGAGACCGGGCAGGCCGGGGGCCCGGGTGTCGTCTCGGGTGGACGCCGGTTTCCACTGTTCCGGGTGAGGGTGATGCTGCTCGTAGGGGTGGGAAAGCTGCTGGTCAGCCGGGGTTCGGCAAGAGTGCGAGCCGTTCGAGGGCGTCTGTGATCTCGCGGGTCCAGGGCCAGTGGCGGGCAAGGCGGAGGAGGCGGCGCCGGCCGGTGATGACGAGCTGGCCGGCCGCGGAGAACAGGCGGAACCGCAAGCGACGCGGTTCCCAAAGTCTCGCCTGGCCGGTCAGGGCGAGCATGGGCATCCAGGCCAGCAGATCGAGCGCCATCTGGACGGTCTCCAGCCAGACCTGATTCTGCGCGGTGTCGTGCAGGGGAAGGTTGCGGAGCCCGGTGGCCCGGGCGGCTCGGATCCGGTCCTCCGCGCGAGCCCGCAACCGGTGACGGAGCTCGAGTTCGGCGATCGGCCGGTCGGCGGTGTTGGTGGCGAAGCACGTGAGACGCATGCCGTCCGCATCCGTGATCCGCAACTGGGCTCCGGGGTGGGGACGTTCCTTGCGGACGAGCAACCGAATGCCCTGCGGCCAGCCGTCGAGCAGGTCTCCGGTGAGTTCGGCGACCCAGGCCCCGTCACGAACCTCGCCGTCCGGCTCGACCGCGGGCGTCCAGGCCGATGCGGGGATCTGAAGAACGTGCTGGTGGATGGCCTCGGTGATCACCATGCCGACCGAGTAGGACAGCCAACGCCCGCGCTGGGCGAGCCAGGCCACGAACTCATGGGTGCCGCCCGCAGAATCACAGCGGATCAGCGTCCGCCGTCCTTGCCGGTACTTTTTGGGCAGTTGAGCGAGGGCCAGGCGGGCGGCTGCGATGTGGTCGACGGCCGTGTTCGAGCCCGCGTTCCCGGGTCTCAGCAGGGCGGCGACGGGTTCACCGGTCCCTCCCGGACCGTGGTCGACGAACCCCATGAGCGGGTGATGACCGTAGGACTTCTTCCAGGTCGGGGCCGCGTCCTGCTTGTCCGAGTGCGCGACGACCAGGACCCCGTCCAGGTCCACGGTCACCTGTCCGCCGGTGTCCGGAGCCCGGTTGCCGGCCAACTCCCAGACGCGTCGGCGGACTTCGGAACGTGCGGCGCGGATGGCGGTCAGCGCCTTCTCGCCCGAGGCGGCAAGGGTGTCGATCAGCCGGGAGACCGTAGGGTCGGAGGCGACCGGCCCGAACACGGCAGGCTCGGACCGCAGCAGGGTGATATCGGCGAGGCAGTCCCCGCCCAGCGCGACCGCCAGTGCGAGGTCCACGAGTATCTTGCCGGGGTCGTGGACGGCCCGCGGCTTCCGCCACAAGGTCAGGGCTGCGGATAAGGCCTGGTCAAGACCGGTCTTGCGGACAGTTTCGATCAGCAGGACCGAACCGGCCTGCGAGACCACGGCCCGGCCGTCCTCCCGGATACGGACACGGGGGTAGGACCCGATAGGCTTCTTCACCTGGAAAGTGCCTTTGGTTTCAGCGGGAACAAGGACCTAGACAATCCTCATTCTTGCTGGTCAGAGGCACTTTCTGCTTGCCTGACCGCCTATCGGACAGCCCGCTTCATGAAAGCGCGAGGCTAACTCCTCTCACGGGAATCCCATGACAGGCTTCCCGTGAAGCTCGGATCGACCATCGAGGAGTGCGCGACATGAGTGGATTCATCACGGCCATCACCCACCGACTACTCAGAGTCATGCGCGTCCCCGACCGCCATCAGTTCGACCACTCCCGGATGGCACTGGCCCCGCATACCCCCGCATGTACGCCGTTCAAGCCGCCGGGCATCCCGATCGCCCCTACAGTCCGAGGCTGGTACGAGCCCATCGACGGTGCCGCCGCCGTGCTCGTCCGCCCCTACCTCACCGCGCACGAGCACGAGGAGACTGCACGGCTTCAGCGGCTGCGCCCCGATACCCCGTGGTTCGCCGCCTACGGTGTCGGCCCCAACACGGGCGACATTCACCGCTGGTTGGGGGCTGCGTGATGAACATGAGCGACCGCGAAGTGAAGCATCCGATGCGACTTCTGCCCTGGACAGGAAGCGAGGGTCAGCCTTGCCTACTCGTCTCGGACGGCGACGGCCCTGTCAGTCGGATCGCCGACCGAGTCGAGGCCGTACAACTCGGCCTCGCGGACAGGCTCCTCGGCCGTGCTCAGGAGTTGATCGCAGCCCCAGAGTTGTCGATCAGCGGACTCGGCGCGTTGACAGCCCAGTTGACCGAAGCGCTGAGAGACGCACTGCTCATTGCCGAGTGCCGGGGTGCTCGCCTCGGAGCAGCGGGGTACGGCGCTCTTCAGCTCGACGAGGACATCCATGCCGTACTCCCACCCGCCTCGGCCGGCCCCCAAGCCTTCGCCAGGCTCTTGCTCCCGGGCACCGACCTCACCTCGGCTCGCGTCGCACGGCGCTGCGTACGGAGCATGGCCCAGTTGCGGGACCTTCCTTCCGTCGCGGTGGACGACCTTGAAACGATCACCGGGGAGTTGGTGGCCAACGCCTTGGAACACAGCGACAGCCGAACCATCACGGTCGCGCTGACCCTGGCCGCTGACACAGCTACGGTCAGCGTGACGGACGAAGGTAAGGGATACGGTCCGGTGGTACCCGCGCCGACGGGACCGAGTCCGGAGGAAGAGCGCGGGCGGGGGCTGCTGATCACTGACGTACTGGCATCCCGTTGGGGAAGACGCCAAACCGACACCGGCGTCACCGTCTGGGCCGAGATCGCCACGGCGTTTCCGGGGCCTGCTCGATGATCCCGCCATCAATCCCGTACAGACACCGTCTCACCCGGCGGAGCCATCAGCGGCCATAACGGGCGAACCCGAACGCCGACGGCGCGTACCGCCGACGACCGGTTTCACTCCCCCTCATCCGCACGGTAGTCACCGATCGCCACATCGAAGAGAAGCGAGTGCCAGAACCCCGGATCCTCGCGCAGGGTGGACGGATCGATTTCCGCAAGGGCCCTGCGCAGCGACTCCGCGATCTTTTCCATTCCGTCAGGATCGGCGTCGAATGAGATGAACACCTTGTTGTGATCGAGACCGTCCCGTTTTGATCAACCTAAGGGAACGGCAGCTACCAGCTGGCCCGCCAGCGGGGTGCCTCGTCATCGGGCTCGTCCGGGCTTGCGAAGTGGAAGGGCACGCTGAAGCGTCCGGCCAGAGCGGTGCCGGTTCTCGCGGCTTCCTGCGCCTCTGGCCAGAGCGGTACCCGCCCGTTGAAGACACGCAGATCCGAGCCACGACGGATCACCGTGAGTTCGACCTCGCTCTGCGGGGCGTCCAGGACAGCGACGAGCACCACGAACCAGCCGTTCGTGTCCCCGTCCCATATGGCCTCGACCGCAGACAGTTGCCCGGGCAGCTCGCCGATGCGAGCGGCCAGCGCCTCTACATCCCTGGGCGGATTGGGCTGCCGCACGATTCGGTCAGCCAGAGCCCGATAGCGGGCCATCACCACGTCCTGGCAGTCGTGGAGACCAGGATGCGGCACCCTGGCTCCCTCCCGCAGGACCCGAACCGCTTCCATCGTTACCCGGATCGCCTCCAGCCGACGGTCCCGCAGCACGAGACCATCCACATGTTCACGCACCGATGCCGGCAACGCATCCCACCACCATGTCTCCACCACGGCATTACAACCGACCGCTTAGCGCCGAACCCCACTGGGGACGAACTTGCCCCTGCTTGTGCTGTGTACGTGAGTCCCGAACCGCCTCTGCGCATCAGCCGGTACGTCGGGTCCTGACGCGATCCCGTGCCGGGCGACGGTTGAGGGGTCCTTCAGCTGGGTCCGGGCGGCATGCTTACGCGTCATTCGATGGGGCCGAACCATCCTGGTTCCGGCTCAGCAAGGATTCCCGCTCGTGCCATGCCACGGCACTCCTGAACAAGGTCGTCTCTGGACGGAACTGGGCTCATGCCGACGCTTCGCGCAAAAACCTCCAGGCGCCAAGCGTCAAAAGCCTCCGCCCCATCCAGGAGAAGGTCCATGTCGATCGCCGCCCCATCGGGTCCGGTCATCCGACACCCGCGTCCATGGATCGAGTACGAGAAGCCGGCATCCGAATGAGCCCTTCGTTCCAGCTCCCCTGCGCGGACGGCCTTCAGCACGTGGTCCAGCGAATCGAACTGCGGGTAGCTGCCCACCAGCGCAGTCATGATGAGAGTGCGATGGCGCAGAAAGGAATGGACACAGTCAGCTGCGTTCGACTGACTCACCGGCGCCTCCGTCCTCTTCGTTCCTCGGGAAAGTCCCCACCAATTTCGACGGCGGCCCAGACAACCTGATCGGCGTTTTTATAGCCGTAAGCCTTGATCTCGTTGATAGTGAGAACCCGATACTGAACGTCGATCCCTACTTCGGGACCTGTCGGACAGCCCCCGCGATCTCACTCGTGACCGCGCCGCCCGCAACCTCACGCCCGATGCTGAAGAAATATTCTACGGGGCCGGAGCTCACAGGACTCCGGCCCGCACAGCTACTCGGTCTGCTGGGTCTCCGAGCCCTCATCGGCACGCCGAGGTGATCGTCCCGCAGATCACTTGCTGGGGCGAGCGATAGTGATGTCGATGGCACCCGCATCTGGCCCCGGCGAGTCCACTGCGACACGCACGTGGAACTCACCACGGTCACCCACTCGATGCACGAAGCGGGTCAGTTGCTCAACATCGCCGACTGCGATACGGCCGTCAGGCAGCAGGAGGGAGCCATCGAAGACTGTGGTGAAATCCGGATCTTGGTCAGCGCATGCACGTGCGCTGTCGGGAGGTAGCCGTCCCCGGATGTCGACCGGTCGAGGCAGATCCCCTGCACGGCCGGACCGATCCGGCGCAAGAGGTGCAGGGGGCGCCAGACGGCGAACCCGGGGAACGCCACAGCCCAGTCCTTCGTCACACGTCGCACCATTGCAGCACTCTGCCTGGTCGCTCGATGTCCGTAAGCTACGGATTGTACTGGCGCGAGCTGCTGATCACTGACGTAGTGAGCCCGTTAGAGAAACGGCAAACTAACGCCTCACCCAGCGGGGCTGTCAGCAGCCATGCCGGGTGAACCCACATGGAATTCAGTGAACACGTACTCCTCAGGATGCAGGACAACACCGTCGGCCGGGACACCGAATTGATTCCAACCTCATCGAATATCCACTTGCCCCGCAGGGGTTCATTCCGAGTACTCCCACCAGAAATCAAGGTCGGCGTGCAGCCGCTCCCTGAAGCACATCGAGTGTGCATAGAGAGTCTGGTTGAGATCGCCGACGAGGAAGCCGACTCTGATTCTCATGGAGAACGGATCTTTGGCGTTCTGAATGATTCCGAAGCAGAAGCAGCACGTCGGGTCAGAAATCATCTCAGTCATGGTCGTACCATCTTCCGCTGTTCAGCCGTCCCTGAAGCGATGAATCCGTCAGATTTCGGAAGCTGGCGATCGGGCCACCGTCTGCGAACCTTCGGATGGCCCCATCGTGTGTTCCGTCGGAGGCCCGTCTCAGATACACGCGCGCCAGGTTGCCTCCATTCCCTTGCCTGAGAACACGATCCGCATTCGACATTAGCCTCGATCGTTCATGAGGGTCCGTCAGCAAGCTGACGGACCCTCATGAACGATCGAGGCTAGAAGGCGGTGCCTCTCATCTCGAGGATGCCCCGAAGCCGCCTGACCTCTGCGACAAGGCGAGGAACATCCTGGCGAGCGTGTGCGATGAACCTTGCGTTCTCATCCCACAGTTCGTCGGAAACGTCGGCATATCGCGGATCCTGAACGAGCGTGAGGGCCACCATCTGCGCGCTGGGGAAATCCGGCCACCGTTCGCCGAGTCCGGTATCCGGAACCGTACTCACCGCCACAAGGCTCATGGCTTCCCTGTCGTCGAGTTGACGAACAAACCACGGCCCCGGGGTCGCGGAGTCGGATCGCTCCTCAATCAGTTGAAGCTCTTCCTCGCCAAACGGCTTAGATTCTTCCATCTCGTCGTCACACCAACCTCTCGGGCGAAGGCAAGAACTTCACCACTTCGCATACACCATCACACCGTCTAGAAGATGAATCTCTCCACCGAGAATCCGAGCCTTGGCGCATTCCTCAAAATTTGTTTGTCTGTCGTGAGGAGCGTGAGCCCCTCTTGGACTGCCGACTGTAGAACAGTACGGTCCTTCAGCTTGATCGACGGCTGGAAGTTGTTTTTCCACATGGCTTCCAAACCTGTCTTGATGGCTTCGACACCAGCTTGCGACGCCTCGACGCCCATCCGACCGCCCCTGGCCGTCAGCCAGCCTTCGATTTCATCGGCCGAGTAGCGATTGAGCAGTTCGGAATGGGCCATCGGCGACAGGACGGGGCTTCTGCCCGCAAGCGCCGTTTCCACCTGCGCTGTTCGCACCCCGCTGATGGAATACGAGACAATATTCGCGTCAACCGCTATTTCGCCGCAGTTGTGCACCAGGACCGGCGTGGCTCCGGCGAGCACATAGTACGTGTGCAGGTTGCTGACGGTGAGGTTGTGGACCGTGGCGTCCTGGCCTGTCCAGCGCTCGACGACGGTGATCTGGACGAGGCTGCCAGCTCCGGTCCGGAGCCACTCACCCTGCTTGAGGTCCGTCGCCTTTATCCATTCCCGCAACTCGGGTACCCAGAAGGGGTGGCCTTCGGTCGCGGTGACCTCGGCGGTCTTCGAACCCTTCTTGCCATCGGTGTCAATGGTGACGTTGACCAGGTGCTTGAGGCCCTCGCCCTTGATCTCGGCGGTGACCGTCTCCACCTTGGTCTCACCCGTTTCCGGGTCGGTGGCCAGAACCCTGTCACCGTTCTTGACGTCCTTGATCGCCTTCACCGAATCGTCGGCCATCAGGACCCGGGTCTCCGGGGTGAAGCTGTTGCTCGGATCGGCTCCCCCCGTGGTGCAACTGCCACCCGAACCGGAGCCTCCGCCGGAGTCACCACCCGAGTCGTCGCGGCCGGAACCGCCGCGCGACCCACCCGACTTGGACTCCGCCTTGCCCCCGCCGTCCGATCCCTTGGACTGGGACGTCTTGCGCGCCTGGACCTGCGGCGCATTACCCCGCGCGCCCTTGGACCCCGTATGGGACTTCTTCTTCGCAGCCTCAGCCGCAGCCTTGGCCGCCTCCCGAGCCTTGCGTTTCGCCTCCGCCGCAGCAGCCTCCGCCGCCTTCTTCGCCTTGATCAGCGCGGCCTTCGCCGCCTTCGCCGCCTTCAGGCCCGCCTCGGCGACCACCTTCGCCGCCCGCCACGCCTTCACCGCGCCCAGCGTCGCCTTGAAGGCCTTCCACATCTTCTTGCCCTTGGAGAAGACGCTCGTCCACGGAATCGCGTCCATCAGCAGGCTGCCGCACGCCCACAGGTCGCCCTGCGAGAAGCAGCCCACGATGTCGTTCCAGCCGACGAACTCCTTGAACACCGCCCAGCCGACCGACAGGATCACATCGCCTATCGAGACGGACAGGGTGCGCTGGTACTCCGCGATCTTTGCGTCCAACGCCGCCATGGACGCGTCGAAGCTCGACGCCGACGACGTCAAACCACTCGGGTCGGGACTGTCAAGTTCCTGGTGTAACTGGCTTGTTGATGTTGGTTAGTTGATGTTGGTGTGTCGGGTCAGGCGGCCTTCGAAGGTGAGCTCGAAGGCGTTGAGGGCGGGTTTCCAGCGGCGGGCCCAGCGGGCTCTGCCGTCTCCCTTCGGGTCGAGCGCCGTGATCGCGAGGAACGGGCCCGGTCGGTCAGACGGCGGATCAGCTGGGCATCCAGCTCGTCATGCAACACGACCTCGGTGGGCTCAACACCATCCGCTAAGTCGCGTGGCTCGCTTGGCTGTTCGGACATCAGGGACCTCCTCAGATCCCGCCGTTACACCAAGTACGGTACAGACCCGCTGGCGGGATGACGGCGACCGACGGTGGGGCGGCGGCGGAACGGTTCGGTGGGCGGCGGCGGTTCATGGTGCTGGGGGCCGGGGGACTCGCGGCGGTGGCCGGCGGGGTGGGGGCCTGGCGGCTGCTCGGCGGCGACGCGGAGCAGTGGCCGTGGGAGGAGGTCCGGGCCCAACCGCTGGACGGGGTGACCCCGTTGGCTCTGAACGCGCACGCCGGAGTCCTCTATCTGTCGGGATTCGGCGGGATGACTGCCGTGGACCAGTCCCGTGGCGGCAAGCGGTGGCAGGCGCTGTCGGAGTTCGACCTCCAGTCCACCCCGGCCTTCGGCGCGGGCGTCGTCTGCGTCACCGGCGTCCGCACGGGCGGGCGGACGGTGGTGAACGGTATCGAGGCGTCCTCGGGCCGCGTGCTCTGGGAACGCGAGGTCGACGGTCTGACCGAGCACGCCCCGACACCGGCGGCCGGCGACATCATGCTCGTCGTCATCGGCAAGGCCTCCGTCGCCTCGGACACCGTCGTCCACGCGTTCGACGCCAGGTCCGGCCAGGTCAGGTGGAGCACCAAGCTGCCCGCGAAGACCGTGGGACCGTCGGCGCCGGTGTCCGGGAACGGCCTGGTGCATCTGACCACCGGGGTGTTCAGCGAGGGGTCGATGGCCTGGGCGCTGGACCTGGCCACGGGCGCGTTGCGCTGGAAGTCCCCCTCGGAAGGCTTCCTGGGCGCCCCGGTCCTGGCCGGACGCGAACTCCACCTGACCGCCAACCCCAGCGGCGGCAGCGCCGACCAACGACACAACGCGTTCGTCACGCTCGACGCCGTTTCCGGGAAGGATCTGCGGCGGGCGGGGAACCTGCCGGTCGGCACCGAGCTGAGGGTCCAGCGGGTGGGCGGCACGGTGTCCGCGGCCGTCCGCCGTTACGGGGACGAGTACCGCACCACCCTCGCCGCCGTCGACGTGTCGACCGGGCGCCTGCGCTGGCAGGCGGACACCGGCATCGACATCGTACGAACCTTCCGCGTCTCCGGCGACACGGTCCTGGCCGGGGGCAACGAGCCCCCGGAGACGACCGGTTCCTATCTCGTCCAGGTCTTCGACGCCGGCACCGGCCGCCGCCGCTGGACCCGCGACATGGGGACCCACGTCAGCTCGGAGGGCCCCGTCCTGGCCGGCGGCACGGTGTGTGTCCCCACCCGCGCCAAGGAGTACACCGACCGGGGCACGCTCAACTTCCTCGACGCCGCATCCGGCACCACCCGCCGGCGCCACTCCCTGTCCGCCAACGGTGACGCCATCACGTGCCCGGACGGCCGCACGCTCTACGTCCTGGCCATGCCGTTCCCGGATCCCCCCGAGAAGACGCTGGAAAACCCCCAGGTCCCCATGCTGTACGCGTTACGACGCGGGGACTCCTGACGACACAGTCCCCACACCCACCCGCCGGAACTCGATCGACTCGTACGTCCCGTCGGTCCCCGTCTCGTACAGCACCCCCACCAACCGCCGGTCCACCCGCACCAGGTCCGAGTAGGCCGCCCGGCGGTTCGACAGCGTCAGTACCTTGGTGAACGTCTCTCCCCCGTCCACGCTCCGCCAGATCGCCATCGACCGCCGCGCCGTGGGTTCCGAAGGCCCCGAGAACAGCAACGCGCCCGAACCGCCCTGGAGTTGAAGCACACTCCCCTGCACGATCGGGACGTCGTTCAGGGTGGGCTGGACCGTGTACGGGCGGTCCAAGGTCTTCCCGCCGTCACTGGAATAGGAGTCCAGGCGATTCCCGGGCGCCACCCCGTTCTGGTCCCTCGACGAGAAGTACAGCCTGCCGTCCGGGAGTTGGGCCGCGCTCGTCTCGTTGGCGTTCTCGATGCCGTCGTACGAGTCGTCCACGAAGCCCAATCGCCAGGTGCGGCCCGCGTTGTCGCTGTAGATCGCGTGGCCGCCGTAGTACCTGGACTCCTGGCCCGTGTCCGTCGAACCCGTCGGCGGGGCCACCGAGTGGTTCGACGGGATCACGATCCGGCCCGCGTGCGGGCCGCGCGTCAGATATACCGCATGGCCCGGACCCGTCGCGTACCAGCGCCAGTTCGGGAGCTTCGTCTGGGCCGTGATGTCTCTCGGGCGCGTGAAGCGGCGGCCGTCGCTCACGCCGGTGCTCGTCTGGACGAAGACCCTGCGGCTCTGCTCCGGCGTCGCCTCGCCGCGCATGATCTGGGCCTCCGTCACCGCGCCGGAGTTGTACGACGTCACCAGTACGATCCGGCCCGTCCGCTGGTCCACCACCGGCGCCGGATTGCCCCGCGTGTCACCGTTCCCGGCCGCGACCACCGACAGCGGGCCCCAGGTGCAGCCGCCGTCCGTGGAGCGGCGCAGGACCACGTCGATGTCGCCGCTGTCCCCCGCGCCGTCGTGTCTCCCCTCGGCGAAGGCCAGGAGGGTGCCCTTGCGGGTCGTGACCGTCGCCGGGATGCGGTAGGTGTCGTAGCCACCCTTGCCCGCCGTGTAGGGGACCGATGACGTGCAGTACGAACGGGTGGCCGCCGCCCGGGCCTTCGTCGCGGTGAGGCCGGTGCCGATTCCGGTGCCGGTGATCAGGACCGCGCCGGTGGTCGCGGCGAGCAGCGTACGGCTCAGGGGCCTCATCGCTCTCCCTTGCGGAGTCAGGTGAAGGAGTGGAGTCGGGGCGTGCGGTGCCAAGTGACCTGCTGCCGGTACTACGACAACAGGAGGTGACAGTAACTCCGCTGACGATCAGTCACCACTCGTAGCGCGTACGGAACATACGTACCCGCACGCCCACCACACCCCTTTGCGCCACTCCCCGCTACGCCACTCCCCGCTACGCCACTCCCCCCGGCGTCACCAACCCCGACTCGTACGCCACGATCACCAGCTGCGCCCGGTCCCGCGCGCCCAGCTTCCCCATGATCCGGCTGACGTGGGTCTTCGCGGTCAGCGGGCTCAGGCCCAGGGTCTCCGCGATCTCCGTGTTGTTGAGGCCCCGGGCGACCAGCCTCAGCACCCCGCGTTCCCGTTCCGTCAGGCATTCGGGGCCGCCCGTCGGCGTCGGCGCCTCGGCGCTGCGCAGCAGACGGGCGATCAGGCTCGCCGTCGGGCCCGGGGAGAGCAGGGCCTCGCCCGCCGCCACCGTGCGGATCGCGTCCAGGAGTTCCGCCGGTTTCGTGTCCTTGACCAGGAAGCCCGAGGCGCCCGCGCGCAGCGCCTCCACGACATGCTCGTCCGTGTCGTACGTCGTCAGGACCAGCACCTTCACACCCGCCAGATCCTCGTCGGCGGCGATCAGCCGGGTCGCCTCGATACCGTCCAGGTCGGGCATCCGGATGTCCATGACGACCAGATCGGCGCGGGCGCTGCGGGCCAGTTCGACGGCCTGCCGGCCCGTACCCGCCTGTCCTACGACCTCCATCCCCGGTGCCGACTCGACGAGCATCGCGAACGCCGCCCGTACGAGGGTCTGGTCGTCCGCGAGCAGTACGCGAATGGCGGTCACCTGACCCCCTCCCTGTTCACCGGCAACGGCAGTACCGCGTTCACCCTGAACCCCCCGTCCTCCCCCGGGCCGGCATCAAGCGTGCCGCCCACACTCCGCGCCCGTTCCCGCATCCCGACCAGCCCAAAACCACCCTCAGACGTATGCTCCCCGCCCCCGACCCCGTCGTCCGTCACCTCCACCCGCAGGGCGCCCTCACCCCCGTACAGCCGCACCCGTACCGTCAGATCCTCCCGCCCTCCGTGCCGTACGGCGTTCGTGAGCGCCTCCTGGACTATGCGGTAGGCCGCCGCGCCCACCGCCGGGGGTACGGCGTCCGCCCGTACCGCCAGTTCGACCTTCGCGCCCGCCACCCGTGCGGTCTCCGCGAGGTCGGGCAGTCCTGCCAGGCCCGGCAGCGGGCCGCGGGTGTCTCCCGCGCCCTGGCCCTCCCGCAGCACCTCCAGCGTCGTACGCAGCTCACCGCGTGCCGTTCGGCAGGTCTCGGCGATGTCGTCCAGGGCCTTCGCGACCGCCGTCCGGTCCAGGCGGTCCGGATCGGCGGCCAGGACATGGGCCGCCACCGAGGTCTGGACCCCCACCAGGGTGATGGTGTGGGCCAGCAGATCGTGCAGGTCACGGGCCACGCGGAGGCGTTCCTCCGCGACCCTGCGACGCGCCTCCTCCTCGCGGGTGCGTTCGGCCCGCTCGGCGCGCTCGACGATGGCGGACACGTACTCGCGGTAGAAGCGGAGGTCGATGCCGACGAACAGGACGGCGATGATCCAGCCGAAGATGCGCAGGAGTTCGATCGCCTGTTTGGTGTCCACGGTCAGCATGACCGACATGGAGATGGCGAGGACCGTGATGCCGGTCAGCAGTGTGCGCAGGGGGCGGCCGGTGACCGCGACCGTGTACAGGGCCAGGAAGGCCGCCGGGGTCGGCGCCGAGTGGTTGTTGTCCATGGCGTGGTACGGCACCACCAGCGCCACCACCACCGCGAGGACCAGCATCGGGCGGCGCCTGCGCCACACCAGCGGCACCTGGAGGGCCAGCAGCAGGACCCAGCCGATCACGTCGGGGCGGCGGCCGTCGTCGATGAGCAGGGCCATGGCCGTACCGGCGACCGCGGTCGTCAGGGCCAGCAGCGCGTCGTTGCGGGTCGCGTGCGGGGCGCTGCGGGGGTCGCGGATGATCGCGGCCATCATCCGCTCGCCCCATCCAACGCGGGCCGCTCTTCCGGTGGTTGGCTGCACGGGCTCATCCTCCGCCAACGGGCGCCCCTCCGGCAGGGAGGGGCGCCCGCTCGCTCGTACGACGGATCTCATACGGGTTCCGGCTGGCGTTCCTGTCGTACGGTGTCCGGGTCCGGCTTCCGGGACAGTGCCCCCGGCCACCACACCCGCCTGCCCAGCGCCACGCTCGCGCTCGTCACCAGGTACGTCCGGACGAGGAAGGTGTCGAGGAGCACACCGACCGCGATCACGAAGCCCAGTTCGACGAGCTGTACGAGCCCCATGTTCGTCAGCACCGCGAAGGTCGCCGCGAGGACCAGCCCGGCGGAGGCGATGACCCCGCCCGTCGTCCGCAGCGCGGTGAGCGCCGCCGCCACCGGGTCCGCGCCCCGCAGCGCCTCCTCGCGCATCCGGTGCATCAGGAAGATGCCGTAGTCGACGCCCAGCGCGACCAGGAACACGAAGGACAGCAGCCCGAGCCCGGGATCGGTGCCCTCGAAGCCGAGCAGCGGCCCGAACACCAGTCCGCCGATGCCGAGCGAGGCCCCCCACACCGCGACCACGGCGGCCACCAGCATCAGCGGCGCAACGAGCGAGCGCAACAGCGCGACCAGGATCAGCAGCACGGAGAGGAGGACGATCGGTACGACGACCCACCGGTCCCGTGCGTTGGTGTCGACCAGGTCGATCTGCTGGGCGCTCACCCCGCCGACGTACGAGCCCGGCAACTCGTCCCGCAGCTCCTTGATGGTGGTCGTCTCGGCGGCCGACTGGGGCGCGTCCTTCGCGAAGACGGTGATCTCGGTCCAGCCGTCTCCCGTACGTCCCTTCTGCGCGTCGCTGATCCCGTCGGCGGCCCTGATCGTCGTGAGCGTCTCGTCCGCCCGGCCGGCCGGGGTGATGACGCTGATGGGCTGGGTGCCCCGGTCGGGATAGGCCTTGGCCAGGGTCTGCATCGCGGCGACGGCCTCCGGCTTGTCGACGAAGGCGTCCTCCTGCTTGACCGGTCCGGGCAGGTTCAGCGCGCCCAGGGCGAGCGCGCCGAGCAGGACGGCACCGCTCGCGAGGACCACCAGGGGCCGGCGCCCGGCGGAGCTGCCCATCGCGGCGAAGAGCGAGCGGCGGCGCACCTTGGGCGTGCTGCCGTACGCGGGGACCAGCGGCCAGAACACCCGGCGGCCGAGGAGGACGAGGATCGCGGGGAGCAGCGTGAGCATGGCGATCAGTGCGCAGAGCACGCCGACCGTGCCCAACGGGCCCATGCTGCGGCTGGAGTTGAGGTCGGCGGCGAGCAGGCACAGCACCCCGGCGGCGACCGTCCCGGAGGAGGCGAGGACGGCGGGTCCGCAGCCGCGCAGGGCGGCGAGCATCGCGTCGTACGGCCGCTCGATGTGCCGTAGTTCCTCGCGGTAGCGGGAGACGAGGAGGAGGGCGTAGTCCGTGCCCGCGCCGAAGACGAGGATCGTCATGATGCCCGAGCTCTGGCCCGAGACCGTGGTGCCGAAGGCCTGGTTGAGGCCGTAGGCGACGCCCATCGACAGGAAGTCGGCGATGCCCGCGACGACCAGCGGCACCAGCCACAGCACCGGGCTGCGGTAGATGAGGATCAGCAGGACGGCGACCACGCCGACGGTGGTGTAGAGCAGCGGTCCGCCGAGCGAGTTGTAGACCTCGGCGGCGTCGGTGGAGAGCGCGCCCGGTCCGCCGACCTCGACGGTCAACCCGCCCTCGCTGTGCGCTACTTCGCGTACGTCGTTGACCAGGGCGTCGCGCTTGTCCTCGTCGGTGCCGGGCTCGTTGCTGCTCACCGGGTACATGAGGGTGGCGCCGTCGGCGGACGGTACGCCCTGCGGGGTCGCCGTCAGGACGTGTTCGCCGGCGATCCGGTCGACCTGTGCGGCGGCCGTCCCCTTGTCGGCGGCGGTGAGTCCGCCGTCGCGGTGGTAGACGAGGACCAGCTGGGTGGTCTCGCCGCCGGGCAACTGGTCCTGGATCCGGGCGACCTGGGTCGAGTCGGCGTTCGCCGGCAGATAGTCGGTGATCCGGTCGTGCTGCACCTCGGAGAGCTTCGCCGCGAACGGCCCCACGATCGCGAGCACCCCGATCCACAGCCCGAGCACGAGCCAGGGCACGGTTCGTCGGCGCCGAGCCCTCGTCACTGTCTTTGCGGCCTCCATGTCGAGGCCCTCCCCTCGTCCGGACTTCTGGCTGACGTTCACCAGAATTCCGTCGCACGGGGGTGGATTCGTCGCGCGGGAGGGCGAGTTCGGGGCTACTGCCGGGGGTGACACGGGGGCCGGATTACTCCCCAGGGAGTACGAACCGGGCGACGGGGCACTCGGATCCCACCCTTCGAGAGGAACCGTCCCATGCTTGGTATAGGCGCAGCAGTACTGTTCTTCGTCGCGTTCCTGATCAACGCGGCCGAGATCTCGACGAACGACGTCTTCACTTCCACGAACGTCATGCTGCTCGGTCTGATGGCCCTGGCCCTGCACGTCGCGGGGATCGGGACCGGCTGGTCCGCCCGCAGGCGCTGACTCAGGACGGGGTGCGCGCCGCCGCCAGCAGCCGGGTCACATCGTCCCCGCAGATCGTCAGCGCCGCGCCGACCGTCGTCAGGACGTCGCGTTCCGCCGGGGTGTACGGGCCGTCGGCCAGGGCGATACGGGCGCCCTGGAGCAGGATCGATTCGCGGCCGGGGGCGGCGAGGTGCGGGGCCAGGGGGTCCAGCGCCTCGTGCAGTTCTATGGCGAGGCCGGGACCGCACGGCGGGCCGAAGAGACGGCCCGTGTCGGCGGCGAGGGCTTCCACCAGGGCCGCGAGCTGGTCCTCCGTACAGTCGTCGAAGCCGGCCGCGCGGACGCCCGTCACCGCTGTCTCCAGGGTGTGGCGGGCGTGGGTGCCGCCGGCGGCGAGGACCGCGAGGGCGACCGTGTGGACCGCGTCGCGGAGCATCGCGGAGAAGCGGGTCGTGGTGGGGTGGTCGAGGACGTCCGTGCCGAAGTGCCGCTGGCAGGCCGCGCATTCGACGACCGGCCCGGTCTCGCCGCGCGGGAGGACCGGTACGCCGAGGAGGGTGAAGCGGCGGCGGCCGGTCAGGCGCTGGTAGTTGCGGTCCCCGCCGCAGCCGGGGCAGAAGAACTCGCCGTCACCGACACCCGTCCAGACCGTTCGGGAGCCCAGGACGCGTGCTGTCCGGCCTCTGCGCACGACGCGTACGCCTCGACCGTCTCGGCCGCCTCGTCGCCGTCCTGGGAGCACGTCGCACCTCCGGTAGCTACCCCCCACTGCCTGTTGCAGGGCGCGGGAGGTACCCCCACCGGCAACACTGCCGCGCAGGCGTGATGTTAGCCACATTGTTGATGCGGAGTCAGTACCCAGGACCAGACCTGCCCATGACCCACCCTTGGTTTGGCCGGTATACGACGGCGGCCCCGCCCGCCACGAAGGGCGGACGGGGCCTGAAACCAACCGGTCGGGTGAGTCAGCGGCCGGCGCGGTTGACGGCGGAGACGACCGCCTTCAGGGAGGCTCGGGTCGTGTTGGCGTCGATGCCGATGCCCCACAGGACCTTGTCGTCGATGGCGACCTCGATGTAGGAGGCGGCCTGCGCGGAGGCGCCCTCGCTCATCGTGTGCTCGGAGTAGTCCAGGAGCCGCGCGTCGATGCCCAGGCCCTGGAGCGCGTGGAAGAACGCCGAGATCGGGCCGTTGCCCGTGCCCACCAGGGTGGTCTCGACGCCGTCGACCTCGGCCTCGACGGTGAGGGTGTCCACGCCGTCCTTGTCGGTGGTCGACTGGTTGGTGCTGACCTGGATGCGGCCCCAGGGGTTCTCCGGGTTCGGCAGGTACTCGTCCTGGAAGACCGTCCAGATGTCGGCGCCGGTGACCTCGCCGCCCTCGGCGTCCGTCTTCGCCTGGATGATCTTCGAGAACTCGATCTGCATCCGGCGCGGCAGGTCCAGCTTGTGGTCGTTCTTCAGGACGTACGCGATGCCGCCCTTGCCCGACTGGGAGTTGACCCGGATCACGGCCTCGTAGGACCGGCCGACGTCCTTCGGGTCGATCGGCAGGTACGGGACCGCCCACTCGATGTCGTCGACGGTGACGCCCTTGGCCTTCGCGTCGGCCTCCATGGCGTCGAAGCCCTTCTTGATGGCGTCCTGGTGGGAGCCGGAGAAGGACGTGTAGACCAGGTCGCCCACGTACGGGTGGCGCGGGTGGACCTCCATCTGGTTGCAGTACTCCCACGTACGACGGATCTCGTCGATGTCGGAGAAGTCGATCTGCGGGTCGACGCCCTGCGAGAACAGGTTCATGCCCAGGGTGACCAGGTCCACGTTGCCGGTGCGCTCGCCCTGGCCGAACAGACAGCCCTCGACGCGGTCGGCGCCGGCCATCAGGGCCAGTTCGGCGGCGGCGACGGCCGTACCGCGGTCGTTGTGGGGGTGGATGGAGAGGACGACGTGCTCGCGGCGGGTCAGGTTGCGGCCCATCCACTCGAAGCGGTCCGCGTGCGTCGACGGGGTCGAACGCTCCACCGTGGCGGGCAGGTTGAGGATGATCTCGCGGCCCGGGCCGGGCTGCCAGACGTCCATGACCGCCTCGCAGACCTCCAGCGCGAAGTCCAGCTCGGTGTCGGTGAAGATCTCGGGGCTGTACTGGTAGCCGAACTCCGTCTCGGGGCCCAGCAGTTTCTCGGCGTACTCCATGACCAGGCGCGTGCCGTCGACGGCGATCTGCTTGATCTGGTCCTTGGAGCCGCGGAAGACGACCCGACGGAAGACGGGCGCCGTCGCGTTGTACAGATGCACGTTGGCGCGCTTGGCGCCCTTCAGGGACTCCACGGTCCGCTCGATCAGGTCCTCGCGGGCCTGGGTCAGTACGGAGATGGTGACGTCGTCGGGGATGACCCCCGGCTCCTCGATGATGGAGCGGACGAAGTCGAAGTCGGTCTGTCCCGAGGCCGGGAAGCCGACCTCGATCTCCTTGTAGCCCATCTTGACCAGCTGGTCGAACATCCGGCGCTTGCGCTCGGGCGACATCGGGTCGATCAGGGACTGGTTGCCGTCGCGCAGGTCGGTGGAGAGCCAGCGAGGAGCGACGGTGATCCGGTTGTTCGGCCAGGTGCGGTCGGGGATGTCGACCTGCTCGTACTCGCCGTACTTGTGGATCGGCATGGAACTGGGCTGCTGGCGATTGGCGCTGTGGGCCATGATGCGTGGGCTCCTCGTGGTGTCCTGAAGGACGGCCGACGGCGCAACGCCAGACTCCGCGGGGAGGGGGTCGGCCTCGACTTACAGGCCCTCGCCGCGGCAGCTAAGGAGGAGCAGCCCGATACGCATGGTGCTCCGCACTGTAGCCGAGCCGCGCCGGGGGTGCGGGCCTGTATCACTATGCGGGACTGCCAGTATGCGGGAGCGGAAGAACAAAAGGGGCAAAAAGTGCGCCATACCACTCCGTCACCGAATCGTGGGCTCCTTGTCCCGGTATTTCACCAATCATGGTTGCGGGTAGTGACAGGGAAATGACTCGGTGCAAGGGTGCCGGGCATGACGACCAACGGGGGCTTCGAGCCCGTCTTCTGCACGATCATCCCGCCGCACGTCCTCGACAAGGTGGCCCAGGCCGACGACCCGGTGCTCGCCGGTCCCGCCCGCCGCACCCTGGAGTACGACGCCTACCAGCGCACCCACCGCCGCCTGACCACGGTCCTCGGCGCACCCGCCGTGGCCGCCGCGCCCCTGGCGGACGAGAAGCCGCTGCGGTCCATCTACGACGCCGAGCACCGCCAGAACCTGCCCGGCACGCTCGTCCGCTCCGAGGGTTCAGAGCCGGGGCAGGACGCCACCGTGAACCGTGCCTACGCCGGTCTCGGCGCCACCTTCGACCTCTTCCTGAAGGTGTACGGCCGCAACTCGATCAACGGCGAGGGCCTGCCGCTGGACGCCACCGTCCACTTCGACGAGGACTACGGCAACGCCTTCTGGAACGGCGAGCAGATGGTGTTCGGCGACGGCGACGGCGAGATCTTCCTCGACTTCACCCTCCCCATCGACGTCATCGGCCACGAGCTGACCCACGGCGTCACGCAGTACACCGCGAACCTGACGTACTTCGGCCAGCCGGGCGCGCTCAACGAGTCCATGTCGGACGTCTTCGGCTCGCTCATCAAGCAGCACTCGCTCGGCCAGACCGCCGACCAGGCCGACTGGCTGATCGGCGCGGGCCTGCTCGCCCCGCGCGTCACCGGCGTGGCCCTGCGCTCGATGAAGGCTCCGGGCACGGCGTACGACGACGACGTGCTCGGCAAGGACCCGCAGCCCGCGACCATGGACGACTACGTCCGCACCGGCCGTGACAACGGCGGCGTCCACATCAACAGCGGCATCCCCAACCACGCCTTCTACCTCGCGGCCACCACCCTCGGCGGCAACGCCTGGGACAAGGCCGGACAGATCTGGTACGACGTGCTGACCGGCGGCGAGCTGTACGCGCAGGCCAGTTTCGCCGACTTCGCCAAGCTGACGGTCGCTGCCGCCAAGGATCGCTTCAACGACGGCGAGGAACTCCAGGCCGTACTGAAGGCGTGGGAACAGGTCGGGGTGCCGGCACAGTAGGCCTCACGGGCGCTTTCGTACTAGAAATGAGCTATGCGTATTCAGGTACGGCGCACAGGCGGATTCGCGGGCATCGAGCGGCACGCCCAGGTGGACACCTCGGGCCGGTCCGACGCCCACGAGTGGCATGCCCTGGCCGAGCGGGCGGTCTCCGCCGGCCGGGGCACCCGTCCGATCGGGGTACCGGACGGCTTCAGCTACGAACTCACGGTGGACGGGAAGACGGTGTACTGCGCCGATCCCCGGCTCACGGAGGAGCAGCGCAAACTGATCTCGCGCGTCCTCAAGGAAGGCGCGTAACTGGTTGTTCACGCCGGGCCGTTGACACCCGTTACCCCCGGTACCCATGATCCGGCGCATGGCGACCAACCCGATACCCCAGTTCCCGGCCGGCTTCCTGTGGGGCGTGTCCACCTCGGCGCATCAGATCGAGGGGGCGGTGGACCAGCGCGAAGCGTCCGTGTGGGACGCCTTCACGGCCGAGCCCGGGCGTGTGAAGGACGGGTCGACGGCCGCGGTGGCCTGCGACCACTTCCACCGCTACCCCGAGGACGTGGCCCTGCTGGCCGGCCTCGGCGTGGACGCGTACCGCTTCTCGATCTCCTGGCCCCGGGTGAACTCCCCCGGCGGCCTGGACTTCTACGACCGGCTGGTGGACGAGCTGTGCGCGGCGGGCGTACGTCCCGTCCCGACCCTCTTCCACTGGGACCTGCCGACGAGCCTGGACTGGCTGGAGCGGGACACGGCGTCCCGGTTCGCCGAGTACGTGGCTGTCGTCGCGGAACGGATCGGCGACCGCGTGAAGAAGTGGATCACGATCAACGAGCCCGCCGAACACACCTTGTTCGGGCACGCGTTGGGCGCGCACGCGCCGGGCAAGCAGCTGATGTTCGACGCGCTGCCGGCCGCCCACCACCAGCTCCTCGGCCACGGCCTGGCGGTACGGGCACTGCGCGCCGCCGGTGCCACGGACATCGGGATCGCCAACTCGCACGGGCCGACCTGGCCGGCGTCACAGGACCAACCGGACCTGGAGGCGGCCGAGTTCTACGACCTGCTGCTCAACCGGCTGTTCGCCGACCCGGTCCTGCTGGGCCAATACCCGGACGGGATCGGCGACTTGATGCCCGGGGACGTGGAGTCCGACCTCAAGATCATCGGGGAGCCGCTCGACTTCTACGGCGTCAACTACTACTCGCCGACGAAGGTGGGCGCACCTCAGGGCGCCGACATCGAGTTCGGCGGGCTGACGATCCCGGCCGAACTCCCCTTCTCCGTCCAGGAGATCGAGGACGTGCCGGTGACGGACTTCGGCTGGCCCGTCGTACCGGAGGGCCTGACCGAGCTGCTCACGACCTTCCGTGACCGCTACGGCGACCGGCTGCCGCCCGTCGTCATCACCGAGAACGGCTGCTCGTACGAGGGGCTCGACGACCAGGAGCGGATCGCCTACCTGGACGGTCATGTCCGGGCGCTGCACCGGGCGGTGGAGGCGGGCGTGGATGTGCGCGGCTACTTCGTGTGGTCGCTGCTGGACAACTTCGAGTGGGCGGAGGGGTATGCGCGGCGGTTCGGGCTGGTGCACGTGGACTTCGAGACGCTTGAACGGACGCCCAAGGCTTCGTACGGCTGGTTCAGAGACCTTCTCCGGGCGCAGAGAGACTGAGGACGATTGAGGACGACCGAGGATGACTGACGTGTCCCGCTCGGTGGGTGCGCTCGCCGAGCCCGTCATGGGGGTCCCCCCGGTTTGAGCGAAGCCGAGAACTGGGGGAGGGTCGGGCGGGGGTGGACCGCCTCGCTGTCGCTCGCCAACGGGGCGATCTGGGTGGGCTGGTTCGGGCCGCTTCAGATCCTGCTCGCCTCCCAGGCCGAGGACTTCGCGCCCGGCACCGGGATGTCGAAGGAGACCCTGCTGGCCTGGGTGGCGGGCGCGGGCGCCCTGGTGTCGCTGGTGGCGAACCCGTTCTTCGGCGCGCTGTCGGACCGGACGACGTCGCGGTGGGGACGCCGTACGCCGTGGATCGTGGGCGGCGCGGCGGGCGGGGCGGTGTCGTTGCTGCTGCTCGCGGGGGCCGGTGGGCTGTGGACGATGGTGGCCGGCTGGTGTCTGGTCCAGCTGACCCTGAACGCGGCCTTCGCCGCCGTCACGGCCGCCGTCCCCGACCGGGTGCCCCGGCTCCAACGGGGCTCTGTGGGCGGCTGGTTGGGCGCGGCGCAGATTCTGGGGGTGGTGGGCGGTACGGGTCTGGCGACGGCGGCCGGAGGTGTGGGCGCGGGATACGCGGCGTGCGCGGCGTTCACGCTGCTGGGTGTGCTGCCGTACGTACTCCGGCACGGGGATCTGCGGCTCGCGGCCGAGGACCGGCCGGTGTGGGCCTGGCGGACCTTTCTCGCCGGGTTCTGGCTGAGCCCGCGTCGCTATCCGGACCTGGGCTGGGCCTGGCTGACCCGGTTCCTGATCAATCTGAGCAACGCGCTGGTTCTGCTGTACCTCCTGTACTACCTGCGCGACCGCCTCGACCACTCCGACCCCGAGCAGGGCGTGCTCATCCTGACCGCGGTGAACAGCGTGACGCTGCTCGCCACGGTCGTCGTCGGCGGGGTCTGGTCGGACCGGGTGGGCCGTCGCAAGCCGTTCGTGATCTGGTCGGGGGTGCTGATGGCGGTGGCGACGGCCGCGCTGGCCGGCTGGCAGACCTGGCCGGGGGCGATCGTGGCGGCGGCGGTCCTCGGGATCGGCTTCGGGGTGTTCACGTCGGTCGACTTCGCCCTGATGACGGACGTACTGCCGAAGGCGCTGGACCGGGGCAAGGACCTGGGCGTCATCAACGTGGCCAACGCCCTGCCCCAGGTCGCGGCACCCGCCCTCGCCGCGCCGATCGTCACCTACCTGGGCGGATACCGGGTGCTGTATCTGGTGGCGGCGGTGATCGGGCTGGCGGGGGCGGTGCTGGTGGGGCGGATCAGGGGGGTCGACTAGTCCGGAGGGCTCTGAGGGTTCGGAGGGCTCTGAGCGTTCGGAGGGTTAAGAGCGTTCGGATGGTTCAGAGCGCGCCCGCGTCCCGGGCCGCCCAGACGGTCGGGTACAGCGGGCGGTAGCCGAGGTCCCGGCGGATGCGCTCGGTGGACATGATCCCGAACCACGGGTCGGGGTCCGTGCGGTCGTGGGCCTCGGCGGGGGTCTCGACGCCGTTGAGCTGGTGCAGCTCGACCGTCGTGACGGGGGCGTCGTCGGCGATGTTGTAGATACGGCCCGCGACTCCGGGCGCGTGCAGGAGCCGCAGCAGGCCCTGGGCGACGTCCGCGTGGTGGGCCATCTGGAGCCGCTGGGCCGCCGCCCAGTTCGCGGCCCACATCAGGGACTGGGCGAGATGCGGATCGCCCTCGCCGTAGACGAAGGGGAGCCGGCCGACGCGTACGTCCATGCCCTCGCCGTCCAAGGCGAGCAGTTGCCGTTCGGCTTCCGCCTTCGACTCGTTGTACGCCCCCCACATCATGCCGCCGGGCCGGATCTCGTCCTCCTCGACCAACGGGCGGCCCCTGCCGGTGCCGTACACCATCCCTGTGCTGACCTGCACGAAGCGTCGTACGCCGGAGGCCAGCGCCGCTCGGCCCAGTGCCACGGCCGCGTCCCGGTTGACGGCCCATGCCTCCTCGTCCGGGACCCCGCGGAAGGAGGCGGCGACGTTCACGACCGCGTCCACACCGGCCACCGCCTTGCCGAGCGCCTCCGGGTCGCGCAGATCACCGAGGACGACCTCGGCGCCCAGTTCCGCGAACCGCTCCGCCCGCGCCTCGTCGCGCACCAGGATCCGTACCCGCTCCCCCGGCCGGCTCTGCGCCAGCAGCCTCGGTACGAAGCGCCGGCCGACCTGTCCCGTCGTGCCTGTCACCAACGTCAGCATGATCCGCACCTCTCGTTCGCTCTCCTTGCGGTGACATCACTCTGGGACGGTGTCGGGGCGGCCGGGAGAGACCCGTCTTTCAGGGGATCGGCGGGCCCTGGATAAGTCGGGCGGGGTCGGCCACGCTGGGGAGCAGAGGCGTGAGAGGAGCGACCTGCGTGGTGACCGACGTGGTGAACCGGGGCGAACTCGCCGACTTCCTGCGCCGTGGGCGGGCCCGGCTGGACCCCGCCGCGGTGGGCCTCGCGCCCGGCGCCCGGCGTCGTACGCCCGGTCTGCGCCGCGAGGAGGTGGCGTCGCTGGCCGGCATGTCGGTGGACTACTACACCCGCCTGGAACGGTCCCGGGGCCCGCGCCCGTCCCGCCAGATGCTGGCCGCCCTGGCCCGGGCCCTGCGCCTCACCGACGACGAACGGGACCATCTGTTCCACCTGGCCGGCCAGGAACCGCCCCGGCGCGAGAGCGTCTCCGGGCATGTACGGCCGGGGCTGCTGCTGATCCTCGACCGGCTGCACGACACCCCGGCGCAGGTGATCACCGACTGTGGTGAGGTGCTGGCGCAGAACGCGATGGCGTGCGCGTTGTCGGGGGACGTGCTGGCCCGGCCGCCCCGGGAGCGGAACCTCGTACGGCGGTTCTTCCTGGATCCGGCCGGGCGGGCGCTGGTGCCGCCGGAGGACTTCGCCGAGCACGCGCGCAGTCATGTGGCGAATCTGCGGGCGGTCGCCGCGGCCCGGCCCGACGATCCGGTGCCGGCGGCGCTGGTGGCCGAACTGCGGGCGGGGAGTGCGGAGTTCGCGCGGCTGTGGGAGTCGCACGAGGTGGCGGTGCGGCGGGCGGCCACGAAGCGGTTCGTGCATCCGGTGGTGGGGTTGCTGGAGCTGGACTGCGAGATCCTGCTGGCGCACGATCATCGGCAGTTGCTGATCGTGCATACGGCTCGGCCGGGGACTGAGTCGTACGAGCGGTTGCGGTTGCTGCGGGTGGTGGGGGTGCAGGATCTCTCGCCCAGTGAGGGGTGAGGACCGAGGGGGCGGGCGAAGGGTTTTTCGCCCCCGCCGCCCCTACCCGTCCCATCCTTCTGGGGGCTGCGCCCCCAGACCCCCCTTTTCGCGCTGAACGCGCTCGTCCTCAAACGCCGGACGGGCTGAAATAACGGAGGTGGCTGCGTTCTGCCAGTTCCTCCGCGCTGACCACCGTCAGCAGCGGGGTTCCGGGCGGGGCGAACATCGTCACCACCAGCTGCGACTGTGCGTCCGCGAGGTTGTTCGCGCCCTGGTAGTGGATGACGTCGCCGCCGGGCTCGAACACCGCGTCGCCGGCCTTGAGGACCCGGGGCGGCCGGCCCTCCAGTTCGAAGAGGACCTCGCCCTCCGTCACGTAGCCGAAGAGCGGGCCGGGGTGCCGGTGGGGCGGCGCGCCGGGGTCACCGGGGGCCAGCGTGACCCGGACGGACCTGGCCTCGGAGCCGGCCGGGATCAGGGTCGCCGCATCCGGCAGGGTCGTGATCACGTCGATACCCGGGGGCAGGTGTGCGTGCTCGGCGCTCATGTGTTCCTCCAAACAGAGACTGTCCGGAGTAAGGACAGGGCTGCCCCGCTGTTTGTGACAGCGGGCAGGTCCCTCAGAAGCCCAGCTTGCGCAGCTGGCGCGGGTCCCGTTGCCAGTCCTTCGCGACCTTCACGTGGAGGTCCAGGAAGACCGGCGTGCCCAGCAGCGCCTCGATCTGCTTGCGGCTCTTGATGCCGACCTGCTTCAGCCGCTGTCCCTTCGGGCCGATGATGATGCCCTTCTGGCTGGGCCGCTCGATGTAGACGAACGCGTGGATGTCGAGGAGGGGCTTGTCGGCGGGGCGGTCCTCGCGCGGGAGCATCTCCTCGACCACGACCGCGATCGAGTGGGGCAGCTCGTCCCGTACGCCCTCCAGCGCCGCCTCCCGGATCAGCTCGGCGATCATGACCTGCTCGGGCTCGTCCGTGAGGTCACCCTCCGGGTAGAGCGCCGGGCCCTCGGGGAGCAGCGGGACGAGCAGGTCGGCCAGCAGATCCACCTGCTGGTCGGCGACCGCCGACACGGGCACGATCTCCGCCCACTCGAAGCCCAGCTCACGCCCGAGCTGGTCGATCGCGATGAGCTGCTCGGCCAGCGCCTTGCTCTCGACCAGGTCGGTCTTCGTCACGATCGCGATCTTCGGCGTCTTCTTGATCGCCGCCAGTTCCTTCGCGATGAAACGGTCACCGGGGCCGAGCTTCTCGTTCGCCGGGAGGCAGAACCCGATGACGTCGACCTCGGCCCACGTCGTGCGCACCACGTCGTTCAGGCGTTCGCCCAGCAGCGTGCGCGGCTTGTGCAGCCCCGGGGTGTCCACCAGGATCAGCTGCGCGTCCGGGCGGTGCACGATGCCCCGTACCGTGTGCCGCGTCGTCTGCGGCTGGTCGGCGGTGATCGCCACCTTCTGGCCGACCAGAGCGTTCGTAAGGGTGGACTTGCCCGCATTCGGGCGGCCCACGAAGCAGGCGAAACCGGCGCGGTGCGCGCCCGATGCCTTCGAAGGCACGGACGGCTCGGACGGCTCGGATGACGGGGTACGAACGCTCATGGCGCCCATTGTCCCTGATCCACGGAGACCCGCCGCACGCCGAGCCCCCGCACCGGCCCCGGGACGGCCTGGGAACACACCGGCCTCGGCCTTACGGCACACGCCCGGACCGGCATACGATCACGGCGTCCCGGTCCCGTCCTCCGTCGTCCCCGCTCCCGCGCAGAAGGTCAAAGCCAGGCATGAAGCTCATCACCGCGATCGTCAAGCCGTACCGTCTCGACGAGGTCAAGACCGCGCTCCAGGAACTCGGGGTGCACGGTCTGACCGTGACCGAGGCCAGTGGGTACGGGCGTCAGCGCGGGCACACCGAGGTGTACCGCGGCGCCGAGTACCAGGTCGATCTGGTGCCCAAGGTGCGGATCGAGGTCGTCGTCGACGACGGGGACGCCGATGCGGCCGTCGACGCGATCGTCAAGGCTGCGCGGACGGGGAAGATCGGGGACGGCAAGGTGTGGGTGCTGCCGGTCGATGCGGTTGTGCGGGTGCGGACGGGGGAGCGTGGGCCGGACGCGCTCTGAGCTGAGCGCTCAGTTGGGAGTGCCGCTCGGTGTTGTCTGTTCGGTGCTGCGCCGTTGGGGCTGGTCGCGCAGTTCCCCGCGCCCCTTTGGGGCGCGGCCCGTTCGGGGCTTGTTTCTGCGGGACCTGATCACCAGCACCGTCGCCACCGCGCCGAACACCACCAGCACCACCGCCATCAGCCAGGGCAGGGCGAAGAAGGACACGCTCGCCGACTCGCGGGTGTTCTTGGCGGATGCCGTCAACGTGATGTCGCCCCAGTCGAGTTGGGGGGCGTCGTGCCAGGGCTCGGTGAGGTGGACTCGTTGGCCGGGCAGTAGCTCGGAGGGGATCTTCGTCAGGTCGCGGGTGAGTAGTGTGCGGCCGAAGAGGCCCTGGGCCCGTAGTTCCACCCGGGGGTCGAGAGTGACGTTTCCCGTGTTGTGGAGGGTGTACGAGATCGTCGCCGTGCTGTCGCCCAGGCCCGGGACGAGGGGCTGGTCGTGGCTGATGCGGACCTTCTCCACGGCGAGCGCCGAGACGGCGGGACCGCTCACCCGCAGATAGACCCGCGCCCCGACCGCCCGCCGCACCCCCAGGGCCAGCGAGCCGTCGCCCGCGTCGATCCGTTCGTCGAGGGCCACCAACGCGCCCACGTGGTCGCCGGGTTCGGCCCGTTCGGGCACCCGGAGGGTGAAGGGCACGGTGACCGACTTGTGCGGGGGCACGGTGACCCGGGACTTCGCGGGCCGCGCCCAGGCGCCGACACCGCGCTGCTTCTCGTCGAAGGTGCGTACCGCGAACCCGCCGTCGCGGGCGGTGTTGTAGGCGTCGGCCGCGTACAGCCGGAAGGTGAGCGGCTTGTCCGTCTTGTTGGCGACGGTGACCTTGTCCTCGACGGACGTACCGGGATCGGCGGAGAGATAGAAGTACGGGCGCTGCGCCACGGCCGACGCGGTGGGAAAGACCGACCAGCTGCCGTTGTCGGCGGCGCGGGCGGGCGCGGGCGTCAGGAATGACGTACCGAGCACCGCCATCAGGAGGGCGAGAAGGGCGTACGGCTTGCTGCGTGTCGAATTGCTGCGTATCGGGAGCGACATGGGTGCGGACCCCCACGGACGGGACGGCCGGAGCGGTCGGGCGGGTGCGCGCCCGGCCACCGGATGACGAACAGCCGTTCAGGCGAACGTTGTTCAGGAGAGGGTGAGGGTGAGTACGCCCGAGTACGTGCCCGGCGGGGTGAACGCCGGTACGTTCAGGGACAGTCCGGCGTCGACGGTGAACTCGCCGCCGGTGAGCGTGCCGTCGGGTGCGGAGGCCAGGGTGGCTCCCGAACTCCCCACGGCACCGGCGGAACCGGCCTGGCAGGTGCTGGGACTTCCGGCCTTGGTCGCACACGCCGGGGTCCAACTCAGCTTGTTCGCCTCGATCTTGGCGCCGGGACCGGTGAAGTCGGTGACCTTGCCCGTCAGGGACCAGCCCGCGGGACCGCCGCGGAAGTCCTGGACGGTCACGGTCCGCAGCGCCCCGTTCGAGGCTCCGCCCTTGCCGAAGTCGACCGCCGAGAGCTGGACGGCGTCCCCGTCCTGGTCCATGGAGAGCGTGCCCGCCTTGACGGTGGTCGTGATCTTCTGGCTGCCGTCGGGGATGGGCGTGTCGTCGATGACGACGTAGGCGGCGGGCGGGGAGCCCTTGGTGTCGCTCCACGCGCTGCCCTCGTACGCCACGACCCCGGTCGTCGTCTTGTCGTTGACGGTGAGGGTGCCGCTGAAGGCGCCCGCGGAGTCGGCGGTCACCGTCGCGGTGTCGGCGGTCTGGGTGGCCCCGGACCGGCCGGCGAGCGTGACCGTGGCACCGGGGGTGAAGTTGGCGCCGTTCACGGTGACCCCGGCGCCCGGTGCCCCGGAGGCCGAACCCAGCGTGATGGCACGGGTGTTGGTCTGGGTCCCGTCCGTCGCCGTGATCGTCTCGGAGACGGGCGCGGGCGGGGTGATGAGCGTGCAGGGAGTGTCCAGCTCAAGGATGTAGCTGGTGTGGATGTTGTAGTCGCCGGGCGAGAGGGTGATCGCGCCGGGCGCGGTGACCGTGAAGGTGCCGGTCATGTCGAAGGACGGGAAGGCTCCCCTGCCGGGCACGGGATCGTTCTTCTTGGGCCCCACGACAGTGACGTCGCCGGTCTGCGCCCCGCCCAGGGTGACCTTTCCGCTGGGCGTCATGATGTCGGCGGGCAGCGGGAGATCGGTGGGGTTGCTGGCGGCCGGCTTGACCACCGTGTACTTCACGGTGACGGTGTCGCCGACCTTGGGCGTGGTGTTGTCCACCGTGATCTGTCCGGTGGTGGTGCCGTCGATCGGCGGGATGCCCGCGATCGGCGGCGGTACACAGTGTGTGGCGTAGTCCACGGCGGCGGACGCCGTGGTGAGCGCGCCGGCCGGGACGGCCAGCGCACCGCCCGTGGTGACCGCGAGTGCGGTCGCCCCGAGCAGCGCGGCCCAGCGTCGTCTTCGGCCGGTCGAACCCATGGTTGCCTTGGTGGCCATGGTTGCCCCCTCTGAGGGATGCGGGCGCAGCGGCTCGTCTGCGCCGACCGGGGGCCATTGATGTGCAGGTTGTGTGAGAAGTCAATGCAATCTCACCAAATAACGGGCCGCCGCGGAAAGTGAACTGACGGACCATCAGTTCGCTGTCGGGCGCCCGTGCGTTCCCAGTCGGAAACGGCCGGCGCCGCTGCGAAGCGCGCGACGCCGGCCGCCGTGTGGAACGGTGCGGGGAGGCGGACCGTCACTCGTAGACGAACGGTCCCGGTGACTGGTTTCCGGTCGGCGTACAGGTCACGTTGATACCGAAGATCACCATGACCAGGCTGCCGCCGCCCGCGTCGAGGCTGTCGCCGGGGGCGACGGTGCCGGTCAGCGGGCCGACGATGACGGGGGCGCCGGTGGCGATGGCCGGGTTCTTGGTCCCGGTGAAGACCGTGGTGCTGCTGGTGCCCTTCCTCATGGTCAGCGTGGAGCTGATCGAGTCGGCGGCGAGGGGGAGCGGGGCCGCGATCGCCGAGGTGACGGTGATCGTGGCGGAGGTGCCGGTCTGGACGGTGGTGAGGGTGGCCGCACCGCCGCCGTAGAGACCGCAGTTGAAGGTGACAGTCGCGGAGGTGGGGACGACTGCCGCGGCGGCCGGCGCGAAGGCCAGCCCTGCCGCGGCGAGCGAGCCCGCCGCGAGTACCGCACCGATACCGAGCCGTCTGCGCGCAGACGGACGTGCTGTCTTGCTGGTCATCGATCGGATTCCCTTCCCTGGTACGGGAATTGCCATGTGGGGAATTGCGATGTGGGGGGTCGACGGGCGGGTGCGGTCAGCCGCGGGGCGGGTGCGGGGCGCCGCGCGGTGGAATCTGACGGTCCGTCGGAAGAGCGGGTTCCATTGATGCGTGGGTTGCTCGCGATTGCAAGAGATGCTCTACGGGTTCTTCCAAGGGGCCGTAAAAGTGGCCGAAGACAGACCCTCGGCGGCAGGCTCCGCCGAGGGCACCCCGGACTCACCTCACCCCGGACTCACTTCACCCCGCGGACACCGTCACCCGCACCACCCCGTCCGGCGCGGCCAGGTGCACCGGGGTCCCGGGCCCGCCCAAGTCCCGTACAGCGGCCAGGTCCTCCGCCGGAACGCCGTCGCCGGCGCTCACAACGGCCGCCGCCTCCAGCGACTTCGCCCCCGACGCCACCGCCATGGCCACCGCGGTCCGCAGCGCGCTCAGCTTCAGCGAGTCGAGGGCGACCGTCCCGGCGACATACGTACGTCCGGTCTCGTCCCGTACGGCCGCCCCCTCGGGAACGCCGTTGCGGGCGCGGGCGGAGCGGGCGAGGGTGACGATCTTGCGGTCCTCGGGGTCGAGGTCGGGCGCGTTGCTGTCGGTCATGCCACGAGCATACTTAGGGGTTTGTCCCGACCCGGGCGTGCATGCAACAAGGAAGTCACACAAGAAGAGGTATCAGGCACGGGCGATCAGGGCATGACCCAGGAACCGCGAGCCATGAGGAGGCGTTATGAACCGCCAGACCCGCATCCGCGTCACCCGTCGGCCCAGCGCTCCTTCGCCCCGCGACCTCCCCATCGACCGCAGGACGCCCTCGGGCCGCATCCTGCCGTACTAGCGCCGAACCAGGGCCAATGCCCCATCTCGCCCCGGGCACGACCGCGCCCCCGAGCATCCGTACAGGACGGAGGCTTCGGGGGCGAGGAGTGCCAGGAGGATCGGCGGGGCCAGCCGGTCAGCAGCCGGGTATGCCGGGCGCCGGGTCGGCGCCCACGTTGACGTTGCCGCCCCACACCCACGCGTTGCTGTAGTTGTAGCCGTTGACGGTGCCGCGGTACCAGACATTGGTGGTGTATCCGCCCACGGTGACCGGGTCGCCGTCGAGCCGGCAGTCGATGCCGGCCCCGGTCACCTTCGTCGTGGTGCCATGGATCTGGGAGGCGAGGAAAGGGCCGCTGCGCACGTTGCTGTTCGCCTGCACGGTCGTCGCGTAGCCGGAGGAACCGGAGGGCGCCGCCTCGGCCGTTCCGGCGGTACCGAGCACGGAGAGGGCCGCGCCGAGCACGAGCCCCATTGCCGTCAGCCTGGTGGACCGCTTCGCCATTGTTTTCCCCTTCGCCGTGGATGTTTCCTGTTCGGCTCCAGGACGGAAGGGGATGCGCGTCCGTAGGACAGTGGCGGTGGCCGCCTTCGCAAATTTTTCCGGTCAGAACTCGCTCTACCTCAGCGTGCCGGAGAACCAGGTGCCCGGGGTGCCGGTCTGCTGACGCCAGAGCCGGTCATGGCTGGCCACGGCTGGTCATGGCCGGTCGAGCCGCAACCGCTCCGCGCGCGGCAGGCCGGCCACCACCAGGTCGTACGAGTCCTCGATCAGCTCGCGCACGAGCTGATCGGGCAACTCCCCGTCCACCGTCACCGTGTTCCAGTGCCGCTTGTTCATGTGATAGCCGGGGATGATCAGCCCCGGATGCTCGGCGCGCAGCCGGATCGCGTCCTCCGGGCCGCACTTCAGGTTGACCTTCAGGGGCCGGTTGTCCGTCCAGGACAGGGCGAACATCTTGCCCAGCACCTTGAAGACGGAGATCTCCGGGCTGAACGGGAAGTCCTCCACAGCGGAGTTGAAGGACAGACAGAAGTCACGCAGCTCCTGCGGAGTCACGCGGCACCCCCCTTGTCCGCCGTGCTCTTCTCCTCCGCCTCTTTCTCCTCCTCCGGCGACCCGGCGGCGTCGACCGGCTCCACCAGCACCGTCACGATCTTGTTCCGCCGCCCGGCAGCCGCCTCCGCCGTGAGCCGCAGCTCGCGCCCGTCGGGCAGTTCGACGACGGCCGAGGCGCCGGCGATCGGTACGCGGCCGAGCGCCTTCGCGAGCAGCCCGCCCACCGTCTCCACGTCCTCGTCGTCGTACTCCTCCAGGCCGTACAGCTCGCCGAGGTCGGTGATGTCGAGGCGGGCCGTCACGCGGTGGCGTTCGTCGCCCAGTTCCTCCACGGGCGGGAGTTCACGGTCGTACTCGTCGGTGATCTCGCCGACGATCTCCTCCAGGATGTCCTCGATGGTCACGATGCCGGCCGTGCCGCCGTACTCGTCGATGACGACGGCGACATGGTTGCGGTCGCGCTGCATCTCGCGGAGCAGATCACCGGCGTTCTTCGTGTCCGGTACGAAGGCGGCGGGCCGCATGGCGGTCGACACCAGTTCGCTCTCCGCGTCCCGGCTGATGTGCGTCTTGCGGACGAGGTCCTTCAGGTACACGATCCCGACGACGTCGTCCTCGCTCTCCCCGGTGACCGGAATGCGCGAGAACCCGGAGCGCAGCGCGAGGGTGAGGGCCTGCCGGATCGTCTTGTACCGCTCGATGACGATCAGGTCCGTACGCGGGACCATGACCTCCCGTACGAGGGTGTCGCCCAGTTCGAAGACGGAGTGCACCATGCGGCGCTCGTCGTCCTCGATGAGGGACTCCTTCTCGGCCAGGTCGACCAGCGCGCGCAGCTCCGCCTCGGAGGCGAACGGCCCGCGCCGGAAGCCCTTGCCGGGTGTGAGCGCGTTGCCGATGAGGATGAGGAGCGACGGGATCGGCCCCATCACGCGGGCGAGCGGGAGAAGGACGTACGCTGCCGCGGTGGCCGTGTTGAGGGGGTGCTGACGCCCGATGGTCCGCGGCGACACCCCCACCGCGACATACGACACGAGGACCATGACGCCGATGGCGACGGCGAGGGCCTGCCAGGTCTTGTCGAACTCCTTGAGGCAGGCGTACGTGACGAGCGCGGCGGCGGCCATCTCGCAGGCCACGCGCACCAGGAGCGCCACGTTGAGATAGCGGGTCGGGTCGGCGGCGATCTGCGCGAGCTTGGCACTCCCGCGCCGACCGCTGCGTACGGCTTCCTCGGCGCGGAAGCTGGAGACGCGTGCGAGGCCCGCCTCCGCGCAGGCGGCGAGCCAGGCGACGACGACCAGCGCTATGGCACCGGTGACGAGTTGAGGGTTCATGACACGGTCGGGGCGGGCGACGGACCGGTCATCCCCTTCTCGCCGCGCCAGCCGTCGACGATGGCGGCCTGGAGGCCGAACATCTCGGCCTTCTCGTCCGCCTCCTCGTGGTCGTACCCGAGGAGATGCAGCACGCCGTGGACGGTGAGGAGTTGGAGTTCCTCGTCCATGGAGTGCTGGGTCTCGGCCTCCTTGCCCTGCTTCTCGGCGACCTCGGGACAGAGCACGATGTCACCGAGAAGCCCCTGCGGCGGCTCGTCGTCGTCCTTCGACGGCGGACGCAGCTCGTCCATCGGGAAGGACATGACGTCGGTCGGACCGGGCAGGTCCATCCACTGGATGTGGAGCTGCTCCATGGCGTCGGCGTCCACGACGATCACCGAGAGTTCGGAGAGCGGGTGGATGCGCATCCGTGCGAGCGCGTAGCGGGCGATGTCGAGGATCGCCTGCTCGTCGACCTCGGTTCCGGACTCGTTGTTGACGTCGATCGACATGGTGCTGGCTTGTCTACTTCCGCTTGTTCCGGACGCCCTTGTGGGTGCCGTTCTCCGTACCGTTCTCGCTGTCGTACTTCTCGTACGCGTCGACGATACGGCCGACCAGCTTGTGCCGGACGACATCGTGGGAGGTGAGCCGTGAGAAGTGGACGTCCTCGAGGCCCTCGAGGATCTCCTGCACCTGCCGCAGACCGGACTTCGTCCCGGTCGGAAGGTCGACCTGCGTCACATCACCCGTGATCACGATCTTCGACTCGAAGCCGAGGCGGGTGAGGAACATCTTCATCTGCTCGGCGGAGGTGTTCTGAGCCTCGTCCAGAATGATGAAAGCATCATTCAAGGTTCGTCCCCGCATGTACGCCAGCGGCGCGACCTCGATCGTCCCCGAAGCCATCAGCTTCGGGATCGAGTCCGGGTCGAGCATGTCGTGCAGCGCGTCGTACAGCGGGCGCAGATACGGGTCGATCTTGTCGTACAGCGTGCCCGGGAGGAAGCCGAGCCGCTCGCCCGCCTCCACGGCCGGGCGGGTCAGGATGATCCGGCTGACCTGCTTGGCCTGAAGCGCCTGTACGGCCTTGGCCATCGCCAGATACGTCTTGCCGGTACCGGCCGGGCCGATGCCGAAGACGATGGTGTGCTTGTCGATGGCGTCGACATAGCGCTTCTGGTTGAGGGTCTTGGCCCGGATGGTGCGGCCCCGCGAGGACAGGATGTTCTGGGTGAGGACCTCGGCCGGGGTCTCCTGGCCGTCACCCTCCCCGTTCCCGCTCGCTCTGAGCATGGCGATCGAGCGTTCCACGGCGTCCTCCGTCATCGGCTGTCCGGTGCGGAGCACCAGCATCATCTCGTCGAACAGCCGCTGGACGAGGGCGACCTCGACCGCTTCGCCAACGGCGCTGACTTCATTGCCCCGGACATGGATGTCGACCGCCGGGAAGGCCTTCTCGATCACGCGCAGGAGGGCGTCGCCGGAACCAAGGACGGTCACCATGGGGTGCGCGGCCGGGACGGTGAACTGCGCTCGTGCCTGCCCCCGCGCAGGGGGCTGAGCTGTGGGTGTCTGAGTCATGGGCCGGCTCGTAGGCCTGCACGACCTCCTCAATGAGGCTCGCTTACCACGTGGGTAGCCTTCCGCTCCCAGCCTACGACGGTGCACTGACAACGCCGTAGGGGTTTTGGCTCACGGTCCGGTGACGTGGTCATGGCCGGGGCGTCCGGCAGAGGCAGGAGCGGGGGCAGGAGCGGGTACTCACGCCGATCTGCCGAAGCCGATCGTCGGCACGGCCCGGCGCAGCGGCCAGGGGCGGGGTCTCGCGGTCCTGGGCACCAGGTCGGCCAGGAACGCGTACCGGCGCAGCGCCGCCGGGTCCTGGTGCTCGTACGACTGGATCTCGCGCCACCAGGCCCCGACCTCGGACCAGCCGGGCGCGGAGAGCGAGCCGCCGAAGTCCTGGACGGAGAGGGCGGCGGTGAGGCCGGCGAAGGCGAGGCGGTCGGCGAGCGGCCAGTCGGCGAGGGTGCCGGTGACGAAGCCCGCGACGAAGACGTCGCCGGCGCCCGTGGGGTCGAGGGCCTCGACGGCGATCGCCGGGACCTCGGCCGTCTCCCCGGTCCGCCCGTCCACGGCGTACGCGCCCTCCGCACCGAGGGTGACGACGGCGAGCGGTACGTGATCGGTGAGCGCGCGGGCGGCCTTGCGGGGGCAGTCGGTGCCGGTGTAGCGCATCGCCTCCTCCGCGTTGGGCAGGAAGGCCTCGCAGTGCTCCAGGTCGGCGAGACCGGCGAGGTCCCAGCGGCCGGTGTCGTCCCAGCCGACGTCGCCGAAGATCCGCGCCCCCTTGCGGGCGGCCTCGGCGATCCAGGGGGCGCGGACGCCCGGGGTGAGGGAGGCGACGGCGGCGCGGGCGTGCGGCGGGCACTCCGGGGAGGGCTCCTCCGGGGGCGGTTCGTGGCCGTGGGAGACCATCGTGCGCTCGCCCTCGTACGCCATCGAAACCGTGACCGGGGAGTGCCAGCCGGGGACCGTGCGTGACGTGGAGAGGTCGATGTGCTCGCCCTGTTCGAGGGCGTCCCAGCAGTACTCCCCGTAGTGGTCGTCCCCGAAGGCGGCGGCGAGGGAGGTCTTCAGGCCGAGCCGGGCGAGCGCGGTGGCCATGTTGGCGACCCCGCCGGGGCTGGACCCCATCCCGCGCGCCCAGGACTCGGTGCCGCGCACCGGGGCGGAGTCGAGCCCGGTGAAGATGATGTCGAGGAAGACCGTGCCCGTCAGATACACGTCCCACGGCGGATCGTGGGGCGCGCGCAGGGCGGCCAGGGGATCGACCTGGGCCTGACGGTAGGAAGATCCCTCTCCGGTGGACGCGGTGGACGCGATCACGGTGCGCTCCCTGACGACGGTGCGGATCAGGCCAGTCTGCACCACCCCACTGACAGCAGCCCGTCACTCCACTCCGAGGGCGCTTGCGAATACCCCACCTCCCCCACCCCAAACACCGAAGTGCCCCACATCACACCCACCCGATTCCCGTCCCCCACCCCCCGCTTGATACAAATTGCCCGCGCGTTCCTGTCCGTCGACGGTCGTCGCCCAACCCCGCATTGAGCCGCCACATTCACCTGTCGAGCCGTCACACTCGCTTTCGCACGCCCAGGAACGCCGTTGTTCTCCCCCCGCTCCACCATGCCCTGGCCCCTCGTCGCCCTTTTCACGGCCGGGTACCTGGCGCCGTACCTCCTGCCCACCACCGTCGGCAGGCTCGACGCGTATCTCCCGCTGAGCCCCACGCAGGCCGGTGCCATCGGCAGTGCGCTGCTGCTGAGTTCGGCGGCGGCGGGCTTCCTGCTCGCCTCCCGGGTCGACCGCGTCGGCGCACGCGCCCTGGCCCGCACCGGCCTCGCCCTCGCCGCCCTCGGCTACGGCACGGCCGCCCTCACCACCAGCCTGTACGCCGTGATCGCCGGAGCGGTCCTCGGCGGCTTCGGCTCCGGTACGGCCACCACGGTCGCCGCCACCGGTATCGCCGGCCGCCCCGACCCGCACCGCACGACCACCCTGGGCCTGCTGAGCGTCTCCGCCCTCGCGGGCGCCGTGTATCTGACGGTCCCGCACCTGGGCCCGGGTCACGGCCTCCCCCTCGCGGCACTGGCCCTGACGGCAGCCGCCGTATGGCCGCTGACGGCGACCCTCCCCGGACGCGACGCGCACGTCACGACGGCTGTCGTCACCACCCCGACTCCCCGCAGCCCGCTCCCCCGCCCCCGGGCCGGCATGGTCCTCGCCGTCACGATGACCTGCTGGTCCCTCGCCCAGAACTCCCTCTGGGGTGTCAGCGGCCGGATCGGGCTCACCCAGGCCGGACTCTCCGAGGCCACGGTCGGCGCGGTGTTCGCCATCGCACTCGGCGCCGGGCTGCTCGGGGTCGTCGGAGCCGGAGCACTCGGCACCCGCCTGGGCCGCGCACTGCCCATCGGCGCGGGCACGGCCGTCATCGCGGCCTGCATCGTGCTGAGCGCCTCCGCGACCGACCTGACGTCCTTCGCGGCCGGCGAGATCGCCTGGAACACGCTGTACCCGATCGTGCTGTCGTACGTGATCGGCCTGGCCGCCGCCCTGGACCCGCGCGGCCGTTGGGCCGTCCTGGTCGGCTCGGCGTCCTCACTGGGCACGGCATGCGGCCCGCTCACCGGCAGCCTGCTCTCCGCACACACGGGCTATCCGGCGATGGGCGCGGTCCTGGCCGCCGGCCTGCTGCTGATCGCGGTCCCGATGACCGCCGTGGCACTACGCACCCCGTCCCCGTCCCGAGCCCTGAGACTCACCACGGTGAAGGCCACCGAGCAGTACCGCCCGGTGGCCTGAGCGGTGCGGGTGAAGTCGGGCGCACAGCGCCCCGACAGGGGCGCGGGGGACTGCGCGACCAGCCCCCACCGGCCCGCGGCCAACGAACCACACGCCCCGCGGAGCACCCCTCACCGCGTGAACTCGTACGCCTCCACCTCGGCGAGATACCGCGCCCGCCGCTCCTCGTCACCGTCCAGGAACGACGCCAGGAACGAGTTCCGCGCCAGCTCGCGGAGCCGCTCCTCGCCGAGGCCCAGGGCCTCCCGTACGGCCCCGAAGTTGTCGCCGACGTACCCGCCGAAGTAGGCGGGGTCGTCGGAGTTGACCGTGCAGAGGAGACCGGCGTCGAGCATCGCGGGCAGCGGATGCTCGGCCAGGACGTCGACGGCCCGCAGCCGTACGTTGGACAGCGGGCAGAGGGTCAACGGCACCCGCTCCCGCACGAGCCGCGCGACCAGCTCCGGGTCCTCCATACAGCGCAGCCCGTGGTCGACGCGCTCGACGCCGAGGATGTCGAGGGCCTCGGTGATGTACGAGGGCGGCCCCTCCTCACCGGCGTGCGCCACGCGCCGCAGCCCGAGCCCGGCGGCGGCCTCGTACACCTCGCGGAACTTCACCGGCGGATGCCCGACCTCGGCGGAGTCGAGCCCGACACCGGAGATCCGGTCGAGGTAGGGGCGGGCGGCGTCCAGGGTCTCCATCGCGGACGCGGCGGACTGGTCGCGCAGGAAGCACATGATGAGCTGAGTGGAGATGCCGTGTGTCGACTCGCTGTCGCGGAGCGCGAGCCAAAGCCCCTCGACGACCGTCCCCATCTCCACCCCCGCGCGATGTGGGCCTGCGGATCGAAGAAGATCTCCGCGTGCCGTACGCCTTGTGCTGCCGCCCGGGCGAGATAGGCGTTGGCGAGATCCGCGAAGTCCTGCTCCGTGCGCAGAACGGCCATCAGCTCGTAGTACAGGTTCAGAAAGGACTGGAGGTCCTCGAAGAGATACGCCTTGCGCAGCTCCTCGGTGTCGGCGTACGGCAGCACGACGCCGTTGCGCGCGGCGAGCGCGAAGGCCAGCTCGGGTTCGAGGGTGCCTTCGATGTGGAGGTGCAGTTCGGCTTTGGGGATGGACATCAAGGAATCGTACGGCCGGATTACCGCCGTTTCGGAACCGGCACCCGCAGTAGGTCATGCGCGACGGTCAGCTCACCCTCGTACCCCGCCGCCCGCGCCTGCCGCTCGAACTCGTCGGGGTCGGAGTAGCGCTGGCTGAAGTGGGTGAGGACGAGATGCCGTACGCCGGCGTCCCGGGCGACGGCTCCGGCCTGACCGGCGGTCAAGTGCCCGTGATCGTCGGCGAGTTGCTGATCCTCATCGAGGAAGGTCGACTCGATGACAAGCATGTCGCAGTCAGCGGCGAGCGCGTGGACGCCCTCGCACAACCGGGTGTCCATGACGAAGGCGAACCGTTGCCCGCGCCGCAGCTCGCTGACCTCGTCGAGGGTGACGGACCCGAGAGAACCCTCGCGCTGGAGGCGTCCGACATCCGGCCCCTTGATGCCGCGCTCGGCGAGCAGTTCGGGCAGTATGCGGCGCCCGTCGGGCTCGACGAGGAGGTAGCCGTACGACTCGACGGGGTGGGACAGCTTCCGGGCTTCGAGCCGGTAACCGCCCGTGGTGGCGAGCACCCCGCCCTCCCCCGCGACCGGCACCTGCCCGATCTGGACGGTCTCGCGATAGGCGGTGGCGTAGCGCAGCCGGTCGAAGAACTTCTGCCCGGAGCGGGGGTAGTGCGCGGTGATCTCGTGCGGGACGCGGTCGAGGTTGATGCGCTGGATGACGCCGGCCAGCCCGAGGGAGTGGTCCCCGTGGAAGTGGGTGACGCAGATCCGGTTGAGGTCGTGGGCGGCGACCCCGGCGCGCAGCATCTGGCGCTGGGTGCCCTCGCCGGGATCGAAGAGGAGGCCCTCGCCGTCCCAGCGGAGGAGGTAGCCGTTGTGGTTGCGGTGCCGGGTGGGTACCTGGCTGGCGGTACCGAGAACCACCAATTCACGTCCGGACAAGGCGCGTTACCCCGTCAGCCGGGCGGCCACTGCATGCCGCGTCCGCCGAGGAGGTGGGCGTGGGCGTGGAAGACGGTCTGGCCGGCGCCGCTGCCGGTGTTGAAGACGAGGCGGTAGCTTTCGAGCTTCTCCTCGGCGGCGATCTCGCCGGCCTCGCGGAGTACGTCGGCGGCGATGGCGGGTTCGGCGGCGGCGAGGGAGGCGGCGTCGGGGTGGTGGACCTTGGGGATCACCAGGATGTGGGTCGGCGCCTGGGGGTTGATGTCCCGGAAGGCGACGGTGGTGTCTGTCTCCCGGACGATCGTCGCGGGGATGTGCCCCTCGACGATCTTGCAGAACAGACAGCTCTCGTCCGCCATGCGTGTGCCTCCTCACGCTCACCGATCATTACGCCCGGCATCGTACCGATGACAGACCTCACTCGCCCCCGCCGCCCCTACCCGTTCCCATCCTCGGGGACGCTGCCCCCGAACCCCCGCTCCTCAAACTCCCCCAGAGGGGGGACCCCCAAGGGGCTGGATGGTGCCGGCCGGAGCTTGATCTTTCAGCCCGTCCGGCGTTTGAGGACAAAGGGGGGTCTGGGGGCGCAGCCCCCAGGGATGGGTATGGGTAGGGGCGGCGGGGGCGAAACAAACCCGACGCCCACCCCCACCCACCGGCACCCTTACAACTCCGGCAACCCAGGCGCCACCTTCGCCGGCCGCCCCTCCAACGACTCCAACGCCAACCGGATCGCCTCGTCCAACTGCACATCCCGCCCGGCCGCGTAATCCTGCGGAGCCTGCACGACCTCCACGTCCGGGTCGACCCCGTGGTTCTCCACGCCCCACCCGTAACCCTCGAGCCAGAACGCGTACTTGGGCTGAGTGACCAACGTCCCGTCGACCAGCCGATACCGACTGTCGATCCCGATCACCCCACCCCACGTCCGCGTCCCCACCACAGGCCCGATCCCCAACGCCTTGATCGCCGCGTTCACGATGTCCCCGTCAGACCCCGAGAACTCGTTCGCGACAGCGACAACAGGCCCCCGCGGCGCGTCCTCCGGATAGCTGTACGGCCGTAGCCCACGCGGCAGATCCCACCCCACGATCCGCCGCGCCAGCTTCTCGACGACCAGCTGGGACGTATGCCCGCCCCGGTTCTCCCGGACGTCGACGACCAGCCCCTCCTTCGCGACCTCGATCCGCAGATCACGGTGGATCTGGGCCCACCCGGGCGCCTGCATGTCGGGGACGTGCAGATATCCGAGGCGCCCGCCCGACTTCTCGGCGACGTACGCCCGCCGGTCCGTCACCCACGCGTGGTAGCGCAACGGCTCCTCGTCCGAGATGGGCACGACGACCACATGCCGCGAGTCACCGCCACCGGACGGCGAGATCGTCAGCTCGATGGGCTTGCCGGCCGTACCGACGAGCAGCGGGCCGGGCCCGGCCACCGGATCGACGGGCTGCCCGGCGACGGCGATGATGGCGTCGCCCGGACGCACCGCGACACCGGGCGCGGCGAGCGGCGAGACGCCGTCGGGGTCGGACGTCTCGGCGGGCAGGATGCGGTCGATGCGCCACAGGGGCGTGCCCTGGGGACCGTCCTCGTGCCGGGTGATGTCGGCGCCGAGGAGCCCCTGCCGCTCACCACTGCCGTAGCCGCCACGCGGGGTGACGTACGCGTGCGAGGTGCCCAACTCGCCCTGGACCTCCCAGAGAAGGTCGACGAGGTCGTCGTGGGTGGCGACCCGGTCGAGGACGGGACGGTAGCGGTCGAGGACACCGTCCCAGTCGACCCCGCCCATGTCAGGCCGCCAGAAGTTGTCGCGCATGATGCGACCGTTCTCGTCGTACATCTGCCGCCACTCGACGGCCGGGTCGACCGACTGCCGGACACGCGACAGGTCCACGGTGATGTTCGTGTCGCTCTCGTCGTCGTTCGAGGCACGCCGGTCACTCGGTACGACCTTCAGCTTGCCGTCGGTCCACAGCAGCACCCGCTTCCCGTCGCCGCTGACGGCGAAGTGGTCGGCGTCCCCGGCGAGGTGTTCGATGCGCTGCTGGGCGAGGTCGTACCGCTCCAGCTCGGTCTTCGGGTCGGGGTCGTCGGGCGTGGCCCGGGACGAGCCGAGCACCCCCCGCACCGGGTGGCGCAGCCACAGCACCCCGTCCTTGGCGGCCCGCAGGTTGGTGTAGCGGGCGGCCTCGACCGGGAACGGCACGATCCGGTCGGCGAGCCCGTCGAGGTCGATCCGGGTCGCCGGAGCGCCCTCGCTGTCCGGGGTCTCGTCCTTGTCCGGCGCCTCGAAGGGCCGCCCGTGCCGCTGCGGCCCGAAGGGCGAGGGCGTGGTCGCGGCGAGGGGGATGAGGTGCGGACGCGAACCGCCGACGAAGGCGAGGTCGAACACGTGCTCGTCGTAGACGGGGTCGAAGGAGCGTGCGGACAGGAAGACCAGATGCTTGCCGTCGACCGTGAACGCGGGCGAATAGTCCCGGAACCGAAGCGGAGTCGCCTCGGTCACCGACAGATCGGTGGTATTGGCGAGCTTGAGCTGACGCAGCGGACGCGGCCCGGGGTGGGACCAGGCCAGCCAGGCCGAATCCGGGGAGAAGACCAGCCCGGACACATCCCCGTCCCCACTCCTGTCGACCTCCCGCACCTCCCCCGACTCCCGCTCGACCAGCAGCACGCGCCCGTCGTGGGAGGCGACGGCGGCCCGGCTGCCGTCGGGCGCCATGGCGAGCCCGAGGACCCGCCCGAGCTGTCCGGCGGCGAGCCGGCGCGGAGTGGCGCCGGGCGCGACCCCGGTGGCCGGGGCGAACTCCAACGCGTCGTCGCCCTCCGCGTCCGTCACCCACACGGCCCACTCCTCGCCGTCCACGCGGAAGGCGCGGGGCAGCCGGGCCCGTACGCCATGCCCGGAGGCAAGGACGCGAGCCGGACCGGACCGGTGGGTGACCCAGTGCACGGATCCGCGCACCCCGATGGCGCTGCCGCGCCCGGTGTGGTCGGGCGCCCCGGAGTTGAACCACCGCGAGGCACTCACGGGATGCGGCTGGAGATCGACGCGCTGCCCGCCGAGCCGGATGTCGAGCCGCCGGGGCTCGGCCCCGTCCAGGTCGTCCAGCAGCCACAGTTCACCGGCGGAGGAGTAGACGACACGGCTGCCGTCGCTCGCCGCGTGCCGGGCGTAGAACCCGTCGACGCCCGTGTGCCGCCGCAGATCGGACCCGTCCGCCAGGGACGAGTACAGCGCCCCGACCCCTTCGTGATCGGAGAGAAAGGCGATCCGCTCCCCGACCCACACCGGGTACTCAAGGTTCCCGTCCAGCTCGGAATGCAGCCGTACGAACTCCCCGTCCCCCTCCCGGTCGATCCACAACTTCCCGGCCGTACCGCCCCGATACCGCTTCCACCAGGCGGCCTCGCGCCCCATGGGAGCGGAGAGCAGAACGGTCGCGGGCCCGTGGGCGACATCCCCAACGGGCCCGTACGGCAGGACAGTTGCCGGGCCGCCGTCGAGCGGGATCGCCCGGGCCCAGGAGCGGCGGAGGCTGGCCTGGCCCTGGGTGCTGATGGCGAGGACCTGCCCGTCGGGGGTCCAGCCGCGCACCTGTGTCCTCGAACTGCCCCAGTAGGTGAGCCGGTTGGCCGACCCGCCGTCGATCGGGGCGACATGCACCTCGGGCGCGCCGTCGCGGGTGGACGTCCAGGCGAGACGGGTGCCGTCCGGGGAGATACGGGGATGGGTCACCGGCACGTTGTCGGCGCTCACGCGCCAGGCCCGGCCGCCGTCGAGCGGGGCGACCCAGACGTCGTCCTCGGCGGTGAAGGCGACCGAGTCGCCGTGCAGATGCGGAAACCGGAGATACGCAGGCGAAGAGGGCTGAGTCACCCGATCACCCTAAGCAGCGATCACGCCACTGGACAGGGGTTTCGGGCAGTTCCTTACCCTCGCCGGATCGTTATTTGCCCTCGACGGGCAGGCAGTTCGGATCCTGCCGGCACCAGATGGTCTTCGTCACGGTGACCGTCACGGTCGGCCCCGGCTCGCCGTTGTCCGGCGGGTTCCAGGTGACGGGCGGGGTGTACGTCGGTGTGGTGGGCGCGTCACAGTCGCCGAGGCCGGTGACGCGGAACACCTGCTTGCCGTCGACCTTGGCGGTGAGGTCCCCGCGTACGCATCGGCCGTCGACGGCCCGCGTGACCCGCCCGGTGACGGTGATGTCCTTGCCGTCCCCGGTCTCGCCCTGACAGTCGACGCTCGCGACGGTGTTCACCGTCGCGGAGGGCGAACTCCCGGAGCCGGAAGCCGTGTTGCCGCCGTCGACGGAGGCAGTGCAGGTGAGCCACTGGACGTCCACGTTCCGCCGCTCCAGCTCCTTGGTCGCGGTCTGGTCGGTGGTGAGGGAGACGGTGGCCGAAGTGAGCCCACCGGGATCACAGGCGACGACACCGCTCACGGCGGCCACCACGAGTCCGGCCACCGCGACCGCCCTGCGGTTCCCGCGCGGCCGATGCCAAATCCGCCTCAAGGCCCCCATGGAGGGCAGCCTGCCACCGTCCCGCCCGACGCGGAAGGGCGTAAACGGACAGGACCAGGAGGGGACTCAAGACCAGCGTCCGGTGCGGCCGAGGAGCAGCGCCGTCGCGGCGGTACCGGCGGTGGAGGTACGCAGCACACTGGCCCCCAGCCGGTACGCCTTCGCCCCCGCCTCCTCGAAGAGGGCCAACTCCTCGGGGGAGACGCCCCCTTCGGGCCCGACGACGAGCACGATCTCACCGGAGGAGGGCAGTTCGGCGGTGGCGAGCGCCGCACTGCCGTAGTCCCGGTCCTCGTGGAGTACGGCGGCGAAGTCTGCGTCGGCGAGAAGTGCGGCGACCTGCTTGCTGGTCGCCGCGTCCGCGACCTCGGGGAAACGCACCCGGCGGGACTGCTTGCCGGCTTCCCGGGCGGTGGCCCGCCACTTGGCGAGCGCCTTCAGCCCACGGTCACCGCGCCACTGGGTGATACACCGGGAGGCGGCCCAGGGAACGATGGCGTCGACACCGGTCTCGGTCATCGTCTCGACGGCCAACTCGCCCCGGTCGCCCTTGGGCAGAGCCTGAACGACGGTGATACGAGGGGACTCCGGGGCTTCCTCGACCAACGCCCCCAGCCGCAGGGTCAGTTGGTCCTTGCCCTCGACACCGACGACCTCGCCCTCGGCCCAGCGCCCGGCCCCGTCGGTGAGCACGACGGCCTCGCCGACCCGCAGCCGCTTCACGGAGACCGCGTGCCGACCTTCGGGACCGTCGAGGAGGAACTGCCGTACGTCGGGCACCTGCTCGACGACGAAAACGGGCGCGGTCACGCCGCCTCGCCCCCGCCCAGCAGCACGGCCCGAGCGGCGGCGATCTCCTCGGCCAGCACAGCCACCAGCTCCCCGGCGGGCAGTTCACGGGCCATCCGGTGCCCCTGTCCCGCCCACAGCGCCATGCCCTGCGCGTCGCCGGAAGCGGCGGCCTTCTTGCGCAGCGGCGAGGTGAGGTGGTGGACCTCGGGGTAGGCGGCGGGGGCGTACGGGCCGTGCTCGCGCAGGAAACGGTTCACCAGTCCCCGGGCGGGCCGGCCGGAGAACGCGCGCGTCAGCTCCGTACGGACGAAGAGCGGGTTGGTCAGCGCCTGCTTGTGCAGGGCGTGGGCGCCGGATTCCGGGGTGGCGAGGAAGGCGGTGCCGAGCTGGGCGGCACTGGCGCCCGCGGCGAGGACGGCGGCGATCTGGCTGCCGCGCATGATCCCGCCGGCGGCGACGAGCGGCAGGTCGACGGTCTCGCGCACCTGGGCGAGGAGGGAGAGCAGCCCGACGGCGGAGCCGTCCGCCTCGGGATTGTCGCGGTGGGTGCCCTGGTGCCCGCCGGCCTCGACGCCCTGCACGATCACCGCGTCGGCCCCGGCCCGCTGCACGGCGAGGGCCTCGTCGGCGGTGGTGGCGGTGACGAGGGTGAAGGTGCCGGCGCGGCGGAGGGAGTCCAGTACTTCGCTGGTGGGCACCCCGAAGTGGAAGGAGACGACCGGGACGGGGTTGTCGAGCAGTACGGCGAGCTTCGCGTCGTAGCCGTCGTCGCGCCCGCTGTCCGGGTCGCCCAGCTCGGTGTCGTACCAGGTGACCTCGCCGGCGAGCTGATGGGCGTAGACCTCGACGGCGGCGGGGTCGGCGTACTCGGGCTGCGGCATGAACAGGTTCACGCCGAAGGGGCGCCCGGTGATCCCCCGGAGCTGCTTGATCTCCTGATACATCCCGTCGGCGGTTTTGTACCCCGCGGCAAGGAACCCGAGCCCGCCCGCTTCGGCGACGGCGCCGGCGAGCTGGGGGACGGAGACGCCGCCCGCCATGGGGGCCTGCACGATCGGGTGAACGAAGAGATCGGTCAGCGCGGAGGACATGACGGCATGTTGTCACGTCCCCAGCACAAGGTCCGAATCAGCCCTGAGCCATCTCCTTCGCCCCCGCCGCCCCTACCCGTTCCCATCCTCGGGGGCTCCGCCCCCGAACCCTCGCTCCTCAAACGCCGGAGGGGCTGGATGGTGCCGGCCGGGGCTTGATCTTTCAGCCCAGGCCCAGGTATTTCAGCCCGTCCGGCGTTTGAGGACAAGGGGGGTCTGGGGGCGCAGCCCCCAGGGATGGGAACGGGTAGGGGCGGCGGGGGCGAAACAAAAACCCCCGGCACCCATCCCTCAGCGCCCGTTGAACGCATCCTTCAACCGCGAGAACAAACCCTGCTGCCCAGGCTGGAACTGCCCAGTGGGCCGTTCCTCCCCCCGCAGCTTCGCCAGCTCCCGCAGCAACCGCTCCTGCTCAGGATCAAGCTTCGTAGGAGTCATGACCTCGACATGCACGATGAGGTCACCACGGCCACCGCCCCGGAGGTGCGTGACCCCCCGCCCGTGCAGCGGAATCGACTGCCCGGACTGCGTGCCCGGACGGATGTCGACCTCCTCAAGCCCGTCGAGCGTCTCCAGCGGCACCTTGGTGCCAAGAGACGCCGCCGTCATCGGCAGAGTCACCGTGCAGTGCAGATCGTCCCCGCGCCGCTGGAACTGCGAGTGCGGCAGCTCATGGATCTCGACGTACAGGTCACCGGCGGGACCACCACCGGGCCCCACCTCACCCTCACCGGCGAGCTGGATCCTCGTACCGTTGTCGACACCCGCGGGGATCTTCACGGTCAGCGTCCGCCGCGACCGCACCCGGCCGTCGCCCGCGCACTCGGGGCACGGCGTCGGGACGACGGTCCCGAACCCCTGGCACTGCGGACAGGGCCGCGAGGTCATGACCTGGCCCAGGAAGGACCGGGTCACCTGCGACACCTCACCACGCCCGCGACACATGTCGCAGGTCTGGGCAGAGGTGCCAGGCGCAGCACCCTCACCGCTACAGGTACCGCACACCACGGCCGTATCGACCTGAATGTCTTTAGTAGTACCAAAAGCAGCTTCATCGAGCTCGATATCGAGCCGGATCATCGCGTCCTGGCCGCGCCGCGTACGCGACCTCGGCCCCCGCTGGGACGCCGTTCCGAAGAACGCGTCCATGATGTCCGAGAAGTTCCCGAAGCCACCGGCGCCGAAGCCGCCCGCGCCCCCGCCGCCCGCCTGGGACAGCGGATCGCCGCCGAGGTCGTAGACCTGCTTCTTCTGCGGGTCCGACAACACCTCGTACGCGGCGTTGATCTCCTTGAACCGCTCCTGCGTCTTCGGATCGGGGTTGACGTCCGGGTGCAGCTCGCGGGCGAGCCTCCTGAACGCCTTCTTGATCTCGTCCTGGGACGCGTCGCGGCGCACGCCGAGTACGGCGTAGTAGTCCGTGGCCACTTACGACTCCGCCAGGATCTGTCCGACGTACCGTGCCACTGCGCGTACCGCTCCCATCGTTCCCGGGTAGTCCATGCGGGTCGGTCCGACCACGCCGAGCTTGGCGACTGCCTCGCCGCCCGAACCGTAGCCGACCGACACGACGGACGTGGAGTTGAGTCCCTCGTATTTGTTCTCGTGACCGATTCGTACGGTCATGCTCGAATCCCCGGCCTCACCAAGGAGTTTGAGAAGTACGACCTGTTCCTCCAGAGCTTCGAGGACCGGCCGGATAGTGAGGGGAAAGTCATGTCCGAAGCGGGTCAGATTGGCGGTTCCGCCGATCATCAGCCGCTCCTCGGCCTCCTCGACGAGCGTCTCCAGGAGAGTGGAGAGCACCGTCGCGACCGTACCCCGGTCCTCCACCTCGAAGGCGTCCGGGAGGTCCTGCACGAGCTGCGGCACGTCCGCGAAGCGGCGGCCCGCGACCCGGCTGTTGAGCCGCGCGCGTAGATCCGCCAGAGACGTCTCCCCGAAAGGCGCGGGGCAGTCGATCATCCGCTGCTCCACGCGGCCGGTGTCCGTGATCAGTACGAGCATCACGCGCGCGGGAGCGAGCGAGAGCAGCTCCACGTGCCGCACGGTCGACCGGGTGAGCGACGGATACTGCACGACGGCGACCTGCCGCGTGAGCTGGGCGAGCAACCGAACGGTCCGCCCGACGACATCGTCGAGATCGACAGCCCCGTCAAGGAAATTCTGGATGGCACGCCGCTCGGGAGCGCTCATCGGCTTGACGCCGGCGAGCTTGTCGACGAAGAGCCGGTAGCCCTTCTCGGTCGGGATGCGCCCGGCACTGGTGTGCGGCTGGGCGATGAAACCCTCGTCCTCCAGGGCGGCCATGTCGTTGCGGACGGTCGCCGGGGAGACCCCGAGGTTGTGCCGCTCGGTGAGAGCCTTGGACCCGACCGGTTCCTCGGTGCCGACATAGTCCTGGACGATGGCGCGCAACACTTCGAGCCTGCGTTCACTGAGCATCGCGCACACCTCCAACTGCTGTCGTCCCCTGAGTGCCTGGGCCGTCCCTGGCACTCTTCGTGTGCGAGTGCCAGAGTTCCCCGGCCCAGTGTACGGCTGTCGGGTACGCCCCCGGCAAGGGCGGCCTGCGCCGATCTGCCGACGTGTACCGACCTGTCCTGCGATGTCGTGTCCGCGGCAACCCGGTCGTGGCGACCACTTCCTCCCCGTCCCGCTAGCGTCGCCGCATGAAGGTGACTTGGGAAGAGCCGGGGTGGCACGACCTGGGCTGGGAGCGGCTGGCGGCCGGGGTGGGCAGACGCCGGCTGCCGGTCTGGGACTGCACGGTGGGGCTGGTCGCAGGGGCGGGCGGCGCACTCCTGATCGACGCGGGATCGAGCCTCGCGGAGGGCGCGATCCTCCGCCTGGAGGCCCAGAAACTCGCCCGCCGCCGTGTGGACTTTCTCGCACTGACGCACGCCCATTTCGACCACGTTTTCGGAGCGGCGGTGTTTGCGGGTGCGCATGTCATCGCGGCGGAGGGCGCGGGGGACGAATTCGAGGAAGTGGGGCGCGAGGCGTTGTGCGCGGACGCCGTACGCAACGGTCTGGACGCCCGCGCGGCGGAGGAGGCGGCGGACACCCTGGTGGTCCCGCACGAGGAGGTCGGGGAAACCCTGACAGTTGCCCTGCGCAACGGCCCGGAGGTACTCCTGGTGAACGCCGGCCCCGGCCACACCCGCGGCGACCTGGTGGCCGTCGTACCGGGCGACCCGACCGTGGTCTTCTGCGGCGACCTGGTCGAGGAGTCGGGCGAACCCCAGGCGGGCCCCGACGCCGTACCGTCGCACTGGCCCGCGACCCTGGACCGCCTCCTGACCCTGGGCGGTGAGGACGCGCTGTACGTCCCCGGTCACGGAGCGGTGGTGGACGCGGCGTTCGTACGGGCCCAACGGGACGCGCTGGCAACCCGTTTCGGCGTGTCGCGGCGGGGAGTGGACTGACGACGCGGGAGCTTCTCCTATCGTCATCCGAATGCGCCAGTACTCTCCGGACCTGACCCCACCGTGGAAGAAGCCCAAGCCCGTACCGCAGGTACCGGCGGAGCCCGGCCTGGTGGTCGAGGAGCCGGGTACGGGTTTCTGCGGCGCGGTGATCCGCTGCGAGGCGGGCACGGTCACCCTGGAGGACCGCTTCGGCAAACACCGGGTGTTCCCGCTGGAGCCGCGGGGGTTCCTGCTGGAGGGCAGGGTGGTGACGCTGGTACGCCCGTCCGCCTCGGCGGCCGCGCCCTCCCGTACGGCCTCCGGTTCGGTCGCGGTCCCCGGTGCACGCGCGCGTGTGGCCCGTGCCGGGCGTATCTACGTCGAGGGCCGGCACGACGCGGAGCTGGTCGAGAAGGTGTGGGGCGACGATCTGCGCATCGAGGGCGTCGTCGTGGAGTACCTGGAAGGCGTGGACGACCTCCCCTCGATCGTGGCCGAATTCGACCCCGGCCCGGACGCTCGCCTGGGCGTCCTGGTGGACCACCTGGTCCCCGGCAGCAAGGAGTCCCGTATCGCGGCGTCGGTGACCAGCGAGCACGCGCTGGTGGTGGGCCACCCATACATCGACATCTGGGAGGCGGTGAAACCGTCGTCCCTGGGCATCCCGGCCTGGCCGAGGATCCCCCACGGCCAGGACTGGAAGACGGGCGTGTGCCGGGCCCTCGGCTGGCCGGAGAACACCGGGGCGGTGTGGCAGGCGATCCTGAAGCGGGTGGGTTCGTACCGCGACCTGGAGCCGGAACTACTGGGCCGAGTAGAACACCTGATCGACTTCGTGACAGCACCGGAGTGAGCTCCGGGGGGCGGATTGTTTCGCCCCCGCCGCCCCTACCCATACCCATCCCTGGGGGCTGCGCCCCCAGACCCCCCTCTCGCGCTGAACGCGCTCGTCCTCAAACGCCGGACGGGCTGGATAGTGCCGGCCGAGGCTGGAGAGTGGCCATCGGGGCTTGATCTTTCAGCCCGGGCCCAGGGCATTTCAGCCTGTCCGGCGTTTGAGGACGAGGCCGGTCAGGCCGAAAGGGGGGTCTGGGGGCGCAGCCCCCAGAAGGATGGGACGGGTAGGGGCGGCGGGGGCGAAGAAAACAAACCCTCAGTCCACCAGATCCCGCACCACCGCATCCGCCAGCAACCGCCCGCGCAGCGTAAGCACAGCCCGCCCCCCTTCGTACGGACCGGCCTCAAGCAGCCCCTCCCCCAGAGCCCGCCGAGCCGCCGCAAGCCCGTCCTCTCGCAGGAGGGACAGCGGAACCCCCTCCCGCAACCTCAGCTCCAGCAACACCCGCTCCACCCGCCGGTCCTCCTCCGACAGCACCTCCCGCCCCGCCCCCGGCGACCGCCCCACCCCCAACGCCCCCGCATACGCCCCCGGATGCTTCACGTTCCACCACCGAACCCCGCCGACATGCGAATGCGCCCCGGGCCCCGCCCCCCACCAGTCGGCCCCCCGCCAGTACAACTCGTTGTGAAGGCAACGGGCGGCCACCGAAGTCGCCCAGTTCGACACCTCGTACCACTCGAAACCGGCCGCCCCCAGCACCTCATCGGCGATCAGATACCGATCCGCGTGCACGTCGTCGTCGGTCATCGGCACCTCCCCCCGCCGAATACGCCGAGCCAGCTGCGTACCCTCCTCCACGATCAGGGCATACGCGCTGACGTGATCCGGCCCAGCCCCCAGCACCGCGTCCAGCGAAGCCCGCCAGTCATCGTCACTCTCACCAGGCGTGCCGTAGATCAGATCGAGGTTCACGTGCTCGAACCCCACCGCCCGCGCCTCCGCGACACACGCCTCCGGACGCCCCGGCGTGTGCGTACGGTCCAGCACCTTCAGCACATGCTGCTTCGCGCTCTGCATCCCGAACGAGATCCGGTTGAAACCCCCCTCACGCAGGGTGGCCAGATACCGCTCGTCCACGGACTCCGGATTCGCCTCCGTCGTCACCTCGGCGTCATCCGCGAGGCCGAACTCGTCACGGATCGCCCCCAGCATCCGTACGAGATCGTCGGCGGCCAGCAGCGTGGGCGTACCGCCCCCGACGAACACCGTACGAACGGGCCGCGGATCGTCGCCCAGCACCTTCCGCGCCAGCCGCACCTCGTCGATCAGGGTGTCCGCGTAGTTGTCGCGGGACGCCAGGACACCGCCCGTGCCCCGCAGCTCGGTCGCCGTGTAGGTGTTGAAGTCGCAGTAGCCGCAGCGGGTCGCGCAGTACGGGACGTGGAGATAGAACCCGAGGGGACGGTCCGCGGCCCCGGCGAGCGCGGAGGCGGGCAGGGAGCCGTCGTCGGGGACGGGATCACCGTCGGGAAGTGCGGAGGGCATGCCTTCCATTGTCCAGCACCGGCGGGGCAACCCGCCCGACGCCCACCCACGACCCACCCGGCCCGCTAGGTCTGTAGCACCAGCAACGCCAGATCGTCCTCGGGCGGCTTCTCCCCGAACTCGTGCACGAGCCGCCGGATACGCTCCGCGATCAGCTGCGCACTCAGCCCGGCGCAGCCCGAGAGGGCGCTCGCCAGCCCGTCGCCGTCGTCGAACTGGCGGGGCCCGCAGCGCCGCTCGGTGACCCCGTCGGTGACGCACAGCAGACTGTCACCGGGCCGCAGCTCGAAGCTCTCGCTCGTGTACGTCTCGTCCTCGACGACCCCGAGCAGCGTCTGCGGTTCGGCGACCGTGAGGACCTCACCGCTCGCCCGGAGCACCAGGGGCAGCGGATGCCCGGCCGAGGCGAGGGTGCAGTGCACGCCTCCGTCGAAGGGTGCGAGTTCGCCGTACAGAAGGGAGAGGAAACGGGTCTGCGGCCCCTCACCGGGCCGTACCGCGGCCGAAACACCGCAACCCGCCGAACCCCCCGAGACGACCGCCGGCACCGCCGGCCTCCCCTCCGCCGCGACCAGTGCCCGAGCCGCCGCGTCCGCCGTCTCCGTCGCGTCGTCGAGCAGCAGCTGGTTGAGCCGGTCGAGCACGTCCGCGACCCGATACCCCTCGCGGGCCAGCAGCCGCAGCCACGGCCGCGCCAGCCCGATCACCACAGCCGCCTCCGGCCCCTTCCCCTGGACGTCACCGACGGCGAAGCACCAGCGGCCGTCGCCGGCCGGGAACAGGTCGTAGAAGTCGCCGCTGGGGCCGCCCTTGTCGCAGGGCTCGTAGACGAGAGCACTGCTCACACCGGGGATCTCGGCGACCGCGCCGGGCAGCAGCCCGCGCTGGAGGATACGGCTGATGGTGGCCTGGCGGGCGTACTGCCGGGCGGCGCCGATGGCGAGCGCGACCCGGCGGCTGAGATCCTCGACCAGGCCGGTGACCTCGTCGGGGAAACGGATCATCCCGGCCCGCCCGATGACCAGCGTGCCGAGCGGCCGGCCACCCGCGACCAGCCGGTAGGCGAGCGCGGCGCCGGTCTCCCCGCGCCCGCCGAGCGCCTCGCCGGGCCAGGGCACGGGGACCGGTCCGGTCCTGGTGGTGTCGGGCGTACGCGGCGGGTCCTTCTCCAGGGCGCGGCGCAGCTCCTCGATACGGTCCTCGCTGCTGTGCCAGACCCGGGCGAGCCGAGGCCCGCCTCCCCCGCCGCTCCCGTCGCCCCAGCTCACGCTGCCGCCGCTGCCGCGCCCCATCGACTCGTCCTCCAGCCACACCGCGCACCAGTCGGCGAGGCGCGGCACGAGGAGCTGTCCGGTGAGCGCGGCGACGAGATCCTCGTCGAGCTGTCCGGCGAGCAGGTCGGAGGCCTCGGCGAGGAAGGAGAGGGCGCCGTGGTTCAGCCACTCCTGGTCGCGGGCGCCGCGCTGCGGCTCGGGGGCGAGGATCTCGGCGACCCGTAACCCGTGCCCGAGGGCGTGCGTGCCCGCGTACGCCTCGATGTCGTCGTCGAGCATGACGCCCTCGGCGGGGAGCCGCGCCCAGACGGTCTTGGTGCCGGTGCGGTAGGTGACGCCCCAGGCCTCGGAGAGTACGGAGACGAGCCGGAGGCCACGCCCGTACTCCGGTATGTCGTACGGGAGTTCCACACCGCCGTCCCGGGGCGCGCGGGAGGGATGGTGGTCGGACACCTCGACGACGAGCGCGACACCCACCCCCTCCTCGGCCTCTTCCCCCGCCTCTTCCCCCTCCTCCGGTGCCTCCAGGCGGCACGCCAGCTCCACATCCGTCCCCGCGTGGACGACGGCGTTGGTGACGAGTTCGCTGACGACCACCATCGCGTCGTCGACGAGCCGCTCGGGCAGCGATTCGGCGCCGGGCAGGCCGAGTCGGGCCCATTCGGCGAGGGCGGCGCGTACGAGGCCACGGGCGGCGCCGGGCGCGAGGGGGCCGCCGCCGAGCGTGGCGTGGGTGACCGTGCGCCGGTCCGCACCCCGGCGCGCGGGCGCGCCGGACGCACGGGACGGCGCGCGGGACACGGTCTCCCGTTGCGTCGGAATGGCCCCCATCTACAGCTCCCGAGCAGTTCGGACGAATGCACCTCGGTGGACGCGGACAGAGTGACAGACTGACCCCGCCCATAAGCGCCGAGTTACCGAAGTGGGCCGCCATGAGTGAGAACAGTGCTACGCAAGTGCTCGAAGACGGACAGATTCCGGCATCCGATCAGATTCGGGCATCCGATCTGCGTCCGCTGCTCGCCGCGATGACGGCCGCCCGTGACGGGAACTTCGCCAAGGTGCCGGAGACCGGCCACGGTCTGGTGGCGGAACTCAGCTCCGCGTTCAACCAGATCATGGACCGCAATCTGCACTTCAACTCCGAGGTTCAGCGCGTACGACGGGACCTGGTCCGGCACGGCCGGCTCGACGAGCGGCTCTCCGCGAGCCCCGGCCAGGGTCACTGGACGTCCCGCGTCAACGACGTGAACGGTCTGCTGGACGCCCTTGTGGCTCCCGCGGCGAACGCGACGCGTGTCCTGGACGCGGTGGCCGGCGGCGATCTGACCCAGCGGGTCGATCTGCACGACGGGAACCGGCAGTTGCGCGGCGATCTGCGCAGGCTCGGCCGGGCCGTGAACAAGATGGTCGACCAGTTGTCGTTGTTCACCGGTGAGGTGACCCGGGTCGCGCGCGAGGTCGGTACGGAGGGGCGGCTCGGCGGACGCGCCAAGGTGCAGGGTCTGTCGGGCAGTTGGCGGGATGTGACCGAGGCGGTCAACACGATGGCGTCCCGGCTGACGGCCCAGGTCCGTGACATCGCCCTGGTGACCACGGCGGTGGCCCGGGGCGATCTGACCCGCACGGTGACGGTCGAGGCGACCGGCGAACTCCTCGAACTGAAGCTGACCGTCAACACGATGGTCGACCAGCTCTCCGCGTTCGCCGACGAGGTGACGCGGGTCGCCCGCGAGGTGGGCACGGAGGGCCAGTTGGGCGGCCGGGCCCAGGTCCGGGGCGTGTCGGGCGTCTGGAAGGACCTGACGGACAACGTCAACTTCATGGCCTCGAACCTGACTTCACAGGTGCGGAACATCGCCCAGGTGACGACAGCTGTCGCGAACGGCGACCTGAGCCAGAAGATCACGGTCGACGCGCAGGGCGAGATCCTGGAACTCAAGTCGACGATCAACACCATGGTCGACCAGCTCTCCGCCTTCGCCGACGAGGTCACCCGCGTGGCCCGCGAGGTCGGCACGGAGGGCAACCTCGGTGGACGCGCCCAGGTGCGAGGCGTGTCGGGCGTCTGGAAAGACCTCACCGACAACGTCAACTTCATGGCGGACAACCTGACTTCACAGGTCCGCAACATCGCGCTCGTCTCCACGGCCGTCGCTCAGGGCGACCTCGGCAAGAAGATCACGGTGGAGGCGAAGGGCGAGATCCTCGAACTCAAGTCGACGATCAACACCATGGTCGACCAGCTCTCCGCCTTCGCCGACGAGGTCACCCGCGTGGCCCGCGAGGTCGGCACCGAAGGAAACCTCGGCGGCCAGGCACAGGTGCGAGGCGTGTCGGGCGTCTGGAAAGACCTCACCGACAACGTCAACTTCATGGCCCTGAACCTGACTTCACAGGTACGGAACATCGCCCAGGTGACGACAGCCGTCGCGAACGGCGACCTGTCGAAGAAGATCACGGTCGACGCCCGAGGCGAGATCCTCGAACTGAAGGACACCGTCAACACGATGGTGGAGCAACTGCGCGCCTTCGCCGACGAGGTGACGCGGGTCGCCCGCGAGGTCGGCACCGACGGCCGACTGGGCGGCCGGGCCCAGGTGTTGGGTGTGTCCGGTGTCTGGCGGGACCTTACCGACAACGTCAACTACATGGCGGACAACCTGACTTCGCAGGTCAGGAACATCGCCCAGGTGGCGACGGCGGTGGCCCAGGGCGACCTCTCGAAGAAGATCGACGTGGACGCACGGGGCGAGATCCTCGAACTGAAGACGACGATCAACACGATGGTGGACACGCTGTCCTCCTTCTCCTCCGAGGTCACCCGCGTGGCCCGTGAGGTGGGCATCGACGGCCAACTCGGCGGCCAGGCAAGGGTCGAGGGCGTGTACGGCACCTGGAAGCGCCTCACGACCAACGTGAACGAACTCGCCCTCAACCTCACCACCCAGGTCCGCGCGATCGCCGAGGTCGCCTCGGCGGTGGCCCAGGGAGACATGTCCCGTTCCATCTCGGTGGAGACGCGCGGCGAGGTCGCCGAGCTGAAGGACAACATCAACCTGATGGTGGCCAACCTCCGCGAGACGACCCGCGCGAAGGACTGGCTGGAGTCGAACCTGGCCCGCCTGGCCGCCCTGATGCAGGGCCACCGGGACCTGATGGAGGTCGCCGACCTGATCCTGCGCGAGCTGACCCCGCTGGTGAACGCCCAGTACGGCGCGTTCTTCCTGGCCGACCCGGACGAGGACAGCGCCAGCCTGAGCGCGCCGGTCCCGGCCAAGGGCCTGGCGTTCATCGCCGGATACGGCTCGGCGCAGGGCGCGACGGTCGACACGGGCGGGATGCCGGTGCACGGCCTCGTCCGCCAGGCGGCACGCGAGAAGAAGCGGATCCTGGTGGAGGAGGCCCCGCCGGACTACATCAAGATCAACAGCGGGCTGGGAGAGGCGGCCCCGGCCAGCGTCGTCATCATCCCCATCCTCTTCGAGGACAAGCTGCTCGGCGTGATCGAACTCGCCTCGTTCTCCCGCTTCTCCGACGTCCACCTGGCGTTCTTCGACCAGTTCGTGAACACGATCGGCGTCGCGATCAACACGATCATCGCCAACTCCCGTACGGAGTCCCTGCTCGGCGAGTCCCAGCGCCTCGCCATGCAGCTCCAGGAACGCTCGGACGAACTCCAGAAGCAGCAGGCGGAGTTGCAGCGCTCGAACGCGGAACTGGAGGAGAAAGCGGCCCTGTTGGCGACATCGTCCCAGTACAAATCAGAATTCCTGGCGAACATGTCGCACGAACTCCGCACCCCCCTCAACTCGCTCCTCATCCTGGCCCGCCTGCTCTCGGACAACCCGGACGGCCATCTCACCGACCAGGAGGTCCAGTTCGCGACGACGATCCACCGCTCGGGCTCGGACCTCCTCCAGCTCATCAACGACATCCTCGACCTGTCGAAGATCGAGGCCGGCCGGATGGACGTACGCCCGAAGAAGCTGCCGCTGATCAAGCTCCTGGACTACGTCCACGCGACCTTCCGCCCGCTCACCCTGGACCGGGGGCTCGCGTTCGAGGTGGCGGTCGGTGAGGACGTACCGCGCGAGATGTACTCGGACGAGCAGCGCCTCCAGCAGATCCTGCGCAACCTCCTCTCCAACGCGATCAAGTTCACGGCGACCGGCCGGGTGGAACTCCGGGTCAGCCGGATCACCGACCCCGATCACCTCTACACCCGCGAGAACAGCGACGACGTGATCTCCTTCGCCGTCTCCGACACGGGCATCGGCATCGCCCCCGAGAAACTCCCGGTGATCTTCGAGGCGTTCCAGCAGGCCGACGGCACGACCAACCGCAAGTACGGCGGCACGGGCCTCGGTCTGTCCATCAGCCGGGAGATCGCGGGCCTGCTGGGCGGCAGGATCATCGCCGAGAGCGTGCCGACCAAGGGCTCGACCTTCACCCTGTACGTGCCTGTCGTCAGCCCGGGCCACACTCCGACCGGCACCACCCCGAAGGACCACCAACTGGCGCTGCCCGAGCAGCTGTCCACCGAGCCCTACACGGCCCACGACACGGACGACTCCTGGCCCGCGCCGACCAAGCTGGAGGCGTGGAAGAACGGCCGGGCGGGCCAAGTCCTGCCCGGACGCCGGGTGTTGATCGTCGACGACGACATCCGCAACGTCTTCGCGCTCACCCATGTGCTGGGGCGGATCGGGATGCCGGTGCTGTACGCGGAGAACGGCCGCGAAGGCATCGAGACGCTGGAGCGCAACCCGGACGTCGAACTCGTCCTGATGGACATCATGATGCCGGAGATGGACGGCTACGAGACGATCTCCGCCGTCCGCCGCACGCCACGCTGGGCGGACCTGCCCATCGTCGCCCTCACCGCCAAGGCGATGCCCGGCGACCGCGAGAAGTCGATCGCCCGCGGCGCCAACGACTACGTACCCAAGCCCGTCGATGTCGACCAGCTGCTGACCGTGGTCTGCGCGCTCCTGGACCCCGAGCGCCCGAACGGGGAAGCGCTGGACAAGACGGCGACCGAGTGAGGCACGGTCACGATGAGCCCTGAGAAGACGACGGACGACCGTGCCGGCATCCTCCTGGTCGACGACATGGAGGACAACCTGATCGCCCTGGAGGCGGTCCTGGCCTCCCTCAACGAGCCGCTGGTGCGCGCCCGTTCGGGCGAGGAGGCGATGAAGGCCCTCCTCCGCCGCCGCTTCGCGGTGGTCCTCCTGGACATCCGCATGCCAGGCATGGACGGCTTCGAAACAGCCGCCAACATCAAACGCCTGGACCAGACGAAAGACGTCCCGATCATCTTCCTGACCGGCACGGACTCCGACGCGGGCTACGCCTTCCGCGGCTACGCCACAGGAGCAGCCGACTACTTGACGAAGCCGTTCGACCCCTGGGTACTACGGGCAAAGGTCACGGTCTTCCTGGACCTCCACAGAAAAAACCAGCAACTGGAACGCATGCTCAGCAGGGAGCAGGCGGGCGACGCCGAGATCGGCACGCAACTGGCGGACCTGGAGGCCCAGTTGTCCAGCGAGAACCCACCGACCACCGAGGAGTTGCTGAGCCGGATCCAAGACCTACGCCAACTGATGAACAGGGGGCGCGGATTCTGACCCAGGGGCGCGGGGAACTGCGCGACAAGCCACAACGAACCCGCACCCGCCGTCAGTCCCCGCCACCCCACCCCTTCCGCGCTACGCCTCGCGAGAGCCCGCATACATCTCATCAATCAAATACTTGTACTCCCGCTCAACAACCGGCCGCTTCAACTTCAGACTCGGCGTGATCTCCCCATGCTCAACATCAAGATCCCGAGGCAGCAACCGGAACTTCTTGATGGTCTGCCACCGCTGAAGCCCCGCATTCAGCTCCGTGACGTACCCCTCGATCAGCGCCACCGTCCCCGCCGAACCCACAACCTCGGCGTACGACTTCCCGTCAAGCCCGTTGTCCTTCGCCCAGCCCAGAATGGACGGCTCGTCGAGCGCGATCAGGGCGGTGCAGAAGTTCCGGTCGGCCCCGTGGACGAGGATGTTGGAGACGTACGGGCAGACCGCCTTGAACTGCCCCTCGACCTCCGCAGGCGCGATGTACTTCCCGCCCGACGTTTTGATCAGGTCCTTCTTCCGGTCGGTGATCCGCAGATACCCGTCCGGAGACAGCTCCCCGATGTCACCGGTGTGGAACCACCCGTCGGACTCCAGCACCTCGGCGGTCTTCTCGGGCAGCCCGTGGTAGCCCTCCATGATGCCGGGACCGCGCAGCAGGATCTCCCCGTCGTCCGCGATCCGCACCTCCGTACCGGGCAGCGGCTTGCCGACCGTCCCGGTCCGGTACGCCTCGCCGGGGTTGACGAAGGAGGCCGCGGAGGACTCGGTGAGGCCGTACCCCTCCAGGATGTGGATGCCGGCGCCGGAGAAGAAGAAGCCGATGTCGGGGGCGAGGGCGGCCGACCCGGAGACACAGGCGCGCAGGTTGCCACCAAAAGCCTCGCGGATCTTCGCGAAGACCAGCGCGTCGGCGACCTTGTGCTTCGCGGCGAGACCGAAGGGTACGGAGGAGGCGCCGGTGCGCCGGAAGTTGTCCTGGCTGACCTTGGCGTACTCACGGGCGACCCCGGAGGCCCACTGGAAGATCTTGAACTTGGCGCCGCCGCCGGCCCGCGCCTTGGCCGCGACCCCGTTGTAGACCTTCTCGAAAATGCGCGGCACAGCGGCCATGTACGTCGGCTGCACGACCGGCAGATTCTCGATGATCTTGTCGACGCGGCCGTCGACGGCGGTGACGTGTCCGACCTCGATCTGGCCGGAGGTCAGCACCTTGCCGAACACGTGCGCGAGCGGCAGCCACAGGTACTGCACGTCCTCGGCGCTGATCAGCCCGGTCGCGGCGATCGCCTTCGCCATGTACGACCAGTTGTCGTGCGGCAGCCGGACCCCCTTGGGGCGGCCGGTGGTGCCGGAGGTGTAGATGAGGGTGGCGAGCTGGTCCTTCGCGATGGCCCCGACCCGCTCCTTGATCAGGTCCGGGTTCTTCTCCAGATACGCGGCACCGCGCTGTTCCAGCTCGGCGAGGGTGAGCACCCCGTCGCCGGTCTCGACACCGGCCGGGTCGATGACCACGACATGGGTGAGTTCGGGCAGCTCGGCGCGCTTCTCCTGCGCCTTGGCGAGCTGGGTCGCGTCCTCGGCGATCAGCACCTTGCTGGCGGAGTCGGCGAGGATGAAGGCCGACTCGTCGGTGTTGGTCTGCGGATACACCGTGGTCGTGGCGGCGCCGGCGCACATGATGCCGAGGTCGCCGAGGATCCACTCGACGCGGGTGGCGGAGGCGAGCGCGACGCGCTGCTCCGGCTGTACGCCCAGTTCGATGAGCCCGGCGGCGATGGCGTACACGCGTTCGGCGGACTGCGCCCAGGTCAGCGACTTCCAGTCGTCGGGGCCCTCACCGGAGGCCGGGGGCACCGGGTAACGGTAGGCCTCGGCTTCCGGCGTGGCGGCCACGCGATCCAGGAAAAGACCCGCCACGGACGGCGGACGGTTCTCGATCAAGGTCTGTGTGTCGCTCACGACATCCTCCGGGGCCCGCGGCAGTGCGGCGGCTGGCTCATTTGCGGTCTTGTTTAACTCGCGAGTAACTACCGAGCAGAGATCAGAGTAAAGCGCGACCGGCCAGCGCGTAAGGGGCGACGGCCTGTCACTTTCTCCAGCGAGCGGCTGTCCGCTTCCTACAGGACCGATGGCACGTACACGAAGGGGGCCCGCCGCGTTCGTACGCGACGAGCCCCCATTCTCCCGATTCCCACGGGTCGGCGTTGGCTACTTCTTGCCCTTGCCCGACCCCGCGTTGTCGTCGCTCGACAAGACGGCGATGAAAGCTTCCTGGGGAACCTCCACAGAGCCCACCATCTTCATCCGCTTCTTGCCCTCCTTCTGCTTCTCCAGCAGCTTCCGCTTACGCGAGATGTCACCGCCGTAGCACTTGGCGAGAACGTCCTTGCGGATGGCGCGGATGGTCTCGCGGGCGATGACCCGCGACCCGATGGCCGCCTGGATGGGCACCTCGAAGGCCTGCCGCGGAATCAGCTCGCGCAGCTTGGCGACGAGCCGCACCCCGTACGCGTACGCCGCGTCCTTGTGCGTGACCGCCGAGAAGGCGTCGACCTTGTCACCGTGGAGCAGGATGTCGACCTTGACGAGGCTGGAGGCCTGCTCCCCGGTGGGCTCGTAGTCGAGGGAGGCATACCCCCGGGTCTTCGACTTCAACTGGTCGAAGAAGTCGAAAACGATCTCCGCGAGCGGCAGGGTGTACCGGATCTCGACCCGGTCCTCGGACAGATAGTCCATGCCGAGCAGGGTGCCGCGCCGGGTCTGGCACAACTCCATGATCGACCCGATGAACTCGGACGGCGCGAGGATCGTGGCGCGCACGACCGGCTCGTACACGTCGTCGATCTTCCCCTCGGGGAACTCGCTCGGGTTGGTGACCGTGTGCTCGGTACGGTCCTCCATCACCACGCGGTAGACCACGTTGGGCGCGGTGGCGATGAGATCGAGCCCGAACTCACGCTCAAGCCGCTCACGAATGACGTCGAGGTGAAGAAGCCCCAGGAACCCGACCCGGAACCCGAAGCCCAGCGCCGCCGACGTCTCCGGCTCGTAGACGAGGGCGGCGTCGTTGAGCTGGAGCTTGTCGAGGGCGTCGCGCAGCTCGGGGTAGTCGGACCCGTCCAGCGGATACAGGCCCGAGAAGACCATGGGCTTGGGGTCCTTGTACCCCCCGAGCGCCTCGGTCGCCCCCTTGTTGAGGGTGGTGATGGTGTCACCGACCTTGGACTGCCGCACGTCCTTCACGCCGGTGATGATGTAGCCCACCTCGCCGACGCCCAGCCCGTCGGCCGGCGTCATCTCGGGGGACGAGACACCGATCTCCAGCAGCTCGTGGGTCGCGTTGGTGGACATCATCCGGATGCGCTCACGCTTGTTGAGCTGCCCGTCGATGACACGTACGTACGTCACGACACCGCGGTACGAGTCGTACACCGAGTCGAAGATCATGGCGCGCGCGGGAGCGTCCTGGACACCGATCGGGGCGGGCACCTCGGCGACGACCTTGTCGAGCAGCGCCTCGACACCCAGCCCGGTCTTGGCGGAGACCTTGAGAACGTCCGACGGGTCGCAGCCAATGAGATTGGCAAGCTCCTCGGAGAACTTCTCGGGCTGGGCGGCCGGCAGGTCGATCTTGTTGAGCACCGGAATGATCTTCAGATCGTTCTCCATCGCCAGATACAGATTGGCGAGGGTCTGGGCCTCGATGCCCTGAGCGGCGTCGACGAGAAGAACGGTCCCCTCACAGGCCGCGAGGGACCGGGAGACCTCGTAGGTGAAGTCGACGTGCCCCGGGGTGTCGATCATGTTGAGGATGTGCGTGTTGCCCGGGTCGTCCGAGGGCGCCCAGGGCAGCCGTACGGCCTGGGACTTGATCGTGATGCCACGCTCGCGCTCGATGTCCATCCGGTCGAGGTACTGAGCACGCATCTGCCGCTGGTCGACGACACCGGTCAGCTGGAGCATCCGGTCGGCGAGCGTGGACTTGCCGTGGTCGATGTGCGCGATGATGCAGAAATTGCGGATCTGAGCCGGGGCGGTACGGCTCGGCGCGGGGACGTGGCTAGGGATCGCGGGCACGCAGGGTCCTGATTCTTGAGGCGTCCGCAGTGTCTGCGGTCTCGGGTCGGATCGATACGTAGGCTCCATGGTCCCACGGGCGGGGAGCGGGGACCGGTTTGGGCCACTCGGAGGCCCACTGGTAGTCTGGGTGGCTGTGTCTCATGCCCTCTCAGCGCGAGGCACATCTTCTGGAAAATCATCGGTACGGGACCCGAGCGGCCCCGTGCCTGAATCTGTAGAGGCTCATTCGTGGCGAACATCAAGTCCCAGATCAAGCGGATCAAGACCAACGAGAAGGCCCGGCTGCGCAACAAGGCCGTCAAGTCCTCCCTGAAGACCGCGATCCGCAAGGCCCGCGAGGCCGCTGCCGCGGGTGACGTCGAGAAGGCCACCGAGACTCAGCGCGCTGCCGCGCGTGCGCTCGACAAGGCCGTCTCGAAGGGCGTCATCCACAAGAACCAGGCCGCCAACAAGAAGTCGGCGCTTGCTTCCAAGGTCGCCACCCTCAAGGGCTGAACCTCCAGTTCTTTGATCTGATCCAAACCGCCGGAGGGACCAGAGCGGGCCCTCTCATCCGCTCCCACCCGGCACCCCGGCCTCCACGCACGACCTGCGTTCGCCACGCGGGCGTGGAAGCCACCAGCAACACCAGCAGAACGCTCCACCCGAAGGCCCCGACAGACGTCGGGGCCTTCGGCACACCCAAAGCTCGTGCGGGTCATTTCAGCCCGTCCGGCGTTTGAGGACGAGCGCGTCCAGCGTGGCTTCCCACCCACCGCACCCCCACCCAGCCCGTCCGGCGTTTGAGGACGAGGCCGTCCAGCGCGGCTTCCCACCCACCGCACCCCCACCCAGCCCGTCCGGCGTTTGAGGACGAGGCCGTCCAGGCCGAAAGGGGGGTCTGGGGGCGCAGCCCCCAGGGATGGGACGGGTAGGGGCGGCGGGGGCGAAAATCCCCTACCTGCCACCCCGAGCCCGAGCAGCCCGAGCAATCACCACAACCGCCTTCTCCAACGCGTACTCAGGGTCATCCCCGCCACCCTTCACCCCCGCATCGGCCGCCGCCACCGCCCGCAAAGCCACAGCAACCCCATCCGGAGTCCACCCCCGCATCTGCTGCCGCACCCGATCGATCTTCCACGGCGGCATCCCCAACTCCCGAGCAAGATCCGCCGGCCGCCCACCCCGAGCGGACGACAGCTTCCCGATCGCCCTCACCCCCTGCGCCAACGCACTGGTGATCATCACCGGCGCCACCCCCGTGGACAACGACCACCGCAACGCCTCCAGCGCCTCCGCCGCCCGCCCCTCGACCGCCCGGTCGGCGACCTCGAAGCTCGACGCCTCCGCCCGCCCCGTGTAGTACCGCCCGACCACCGCCCCGTCGATCGTCCCCTCGACATCCGCGACAAGCTGACTCACCGCGGACGCCAGCTCCCGCAGATCACTCCCGATCGAGTCGACAAGCGCCTGACACGCCTCGGGCGTGGCCGATCTCCCGGTCGCCCGGAACTCCGACCGCACGAACGCCAGCCGATCCGCCGGCTTCGTCATCTTGGGGCACGCCACCTCCCGCGCCCCCGCCTTACGGGCCGCGTCGAGCAGCGCCTTGCCCTTGACTCCCCCGGCATGCAGCAGCACGAGGGTGATCTCCTCCGCGGGCGCCCCGAAGTACGCCTTCACGTCCTTGACCGTGTCGGCCGAAAGATCCTGCGCGTTGCGTACGACCACGACCTTGCGCTCGGCGAACAGCGACGGACTGGTCAGCTCGGCCAACGTGCCCGGCTGCAACTGGTCCGAGGTCAGGTCTCGTACGTCCGTGTCGGCGTCGGCGGCCCGAGCGGCGGCCACCACCTCCTGCACGGCACGGTCGAGCAGGAGGTCCTCCTGGCCCACGGCAAGCGTGACGGGGGCGAGAGGGTCGTCATGTGCGGTCTTCTTGGCCATCCCCGAAAGCATCCCACGAGCCACTGACAACGCGGCCCGCCCTCAGCCACGACTACCGGCTACGGCTCCTCACGCCACCCCTCCCACTCCCCCACGAACTCGTCCAGCTCCGCCGGATCCAGCCGCCCCGCCTCGTCCCACAGGACCACGAGCCACTGAGCGTCCTCGGCATCGTCCTCACCGGCCAGCGCATCCCGTACGAGCTGCGGCTCCTCGGCAAGCCCGAACCGATCACGCAGCGCCTCGACCACGTCCTCGGCGGCATCACGGTCGGGCAGCACCAGCACATGTCTCACATCGCTCACGGAGCCATTTTCCGCTACCCCGCCCCCGCCTCAGCCACCCCCACCAGCCCCTCGAACCCTCGGCACAGCAGACAACTCGACCCCGAACCGCTCCCGGTACACGGCAAGCACCTCACTGTCGGCCCCCAACTCCCGCACCTCCTTCTCCCCACCCGGAGCCGTCACCGTGAAACTACGGCCACTGAGCGTGATCCTGCCGCCGTCCGCCGTGACCCGCGAACAGACCAGCGACCGCGTGAAATGGGACTCCGGCGAGGTGCTGTGCCACCAGGCCCCGGCCACGAAATCCCGGAGCACCCGGGGCCGCAGCTCCACCCGGTACTGCCGCCTACCGTCCCGAACCACGTCCAGATCCCCGGGGTCCCCCTCCCCCTCCGCCCCCGCCCCCGCCTCCGCCCCGACAATCCGGAACACACCCCCCGGATCCTCCTGCTCTCCCCGCTCCCCCATCGCCAGCGGATAGTGACTGTGCGCCCCGAACCCCACATCAACCAGCCAGTCACCGCCATCCACAGTCCGCACCCGCAGCACAAGATGGTCGTACGGAATCCCCAACCGCCCCTCGTCCCCGTACACCCGTGCCGCGAGCAGCGTGACGTCGAAGCCCAGCTCCGTGAGCAACGCCCCGAAGACACCGTTGAGTTCGTAGCAGAACCCGCCCCGGTGAGCGCCCACCACCTTCTCCAGCAGCCGGTCCTCCTCCAGCACGATCGCCTCGCCGAGATGGATCGACAGGTTCTCGAAGGGCACCGCCATGAGGTGCCGCAGCTGCAACTCGCGGAGCACGTCGAGGGTGGGCCGTGCCGGGCGCTCGGCGCCGAGCCGACGGAGGTAGGCATCAGCCTGTGCGGAGTTCATGGCCTCAGTCTCTCGCCACCCCCAGCTCCCGGCCCGCTCCGACGACCGCCAGCGCCCCGTCCTCGTCCGTACGCAGCACCACGGCTCCCCCTTCCCTGAGCGCCGCCACCGTGCTGGGCGCGGGATGCCCGTACGTGTTGTCCGCACCGCAGGAGATGAGCGCCAACCTCGGGGCCGCCGCCCGTATGAGGTCCGGGTCCTGATAGGCCGACCCGTGGTGGGCGACCTTCAGGACGTCCACTCCCCGCAGCCCCGCCGCGGCCGGGGTTCTCAGCAGCGCCCGCTGGGCCGGGGGTTCCAGGTCCCCGAGGAGCAGCAGGCGCAGCCCCGCCGACCGTACGAGCAGCGTGACACTGGCGTCGTTGGCGCCCTCCGGCTCGGGTGACGGCGCCGGTGCCGGCCACAGCACCTCCCAGTCGAGGGTGCCCGTCCGCCGCCGCTCACCGGCGACGGCACGCGTCACCGGGATACGCCGCTCGGCCGCCTCCCTGTGCACGAACTCGGCCTGGTCCTCGGGCTCTTCGAGCCCTGTCGTCTGGATCGCGCCCACCGAACGCCCGCGCAGGACGCCGGGCAGCCCGGCGACATGGTCCGCGTGAAAGTGCGTGAGGATCACCAGGGGCACCTTGGTGATGCCGAGTTCGCGCAGGCAGTGGTCGACCAGTGCCGGGTCGGGTCCGGCGTCCACGACCACACCGGTGCCTTCCCCCGCCGCGAGCACGGTCGCGTCACCTTGCCCCACGTCGCACATCGCGAACCGCCACCCCGGCGGCGGCCACCCCGTGATCGCCCTGGTCAACGGCGCCGGCCGCGCCACCACCAGGAGCAACAGCACCCCGCAGGCCGCGCACCACCAGGGATGCTTCAGCAGCCGCGCGCCGACGAACACGACGAGCACCATGCACAGCCCCAGCAGCAGCGCGCCCGTCCAGCTGCCCGGCCAGTCCACTCCGGCGCCGGGCAGTGCCGCTCCCGTACGGGCGATGTCCGCGATCCACCCGGCGGGCCAACTCGCTCCCCAGGCAAACGCCTTGGCCACCGGCATCGCCACCGGCGCCGTGGCCAGCGCCGCGAAGCCCAGCACCGTGGCCGGGGCGACGGCGAACTCCGCGAGCAGATTGCAGGGCACCGCCACCAGGCTCACCCGCGCCGACAGCACAGCCACGACCGGCGCGCACACGGCCTGCGCCGCACCGGCGGCGGCCAGCGCCTCCGCCAACCGCGGCGGCACCCCGCGCCTGCGCAACGCCGGGCTCCAGCGGGGCGCCAGGGTGAGCAGGGCGCCGGTGGCGAGGACGGAGAGCAGGAAGCCGTAACTCCGGGCCAGCCAGGGGTCGTACAGCACCAGCAGCAGTACCGCTGTCGCCAGCGCCGGGATCAGTGACCGTCGGCGCCCGGTCGCGAGGGCGAGCAGCGCGACGGAACCGCAGGCCGCCGCCCGCAGCACACTCGGGTCGGGCCTGCACACGACGACGAATCCCAGGGTGAGGGCACCGCCGAGCAGTGCGGTCGCCCGGAGGGACATACCCAGGCGGGGTGCGAGGCCCCGCCGCTCGACCTGCTGGGCAAGGGCGGGCGGGCCGATCAGCAGAGCGAGGAGGATCGTGAAGTTGGCTCCACTGACCGCCATCAAATGCGTGAGGTCGGTCTCCTTGAACGCCTCGTCCAGCTCGGGTGTGACACGTGAGGTGTCCCCGACGACCAGCCCGGGCAGCAACGCCCGCGCATCCGCCGGCAGCCCATCGGTGGCGTCCCGCAACCCCGCGCGCAGCCGCCCCGCGAACCGCTGCGCCGCCGACGGTTCCCCCACCACCTCCGGCGCCGCCCGGTCCCGTACCCGCAACACGGCCGCGACCCGGTCACCTCCCGTCAAGCTGGGCACGAGCCGTCCGGTCACCCGCAGCCGCGTCGACGGCAGCAGCCCCAGCCAGGGCGACCGCTCCGAACCGCCCGTCGCCGCCGTCCGCCGGAACGGCCCCGCCTTCTTCGACTTCGCACCCACGTCGACGATCACAAGCACAGGCGTCCGCGTCGCCACCGCGCCCCCGCCCGCTTCCTCCACGCGCCGGACATCGGCGTCGAGCAGTACGGCACTCGGTGTGGCATGAGCGCCCTGGATCCGGGGCCGGGTGAGACGTGGATCGGAGGTGACCTCCAACTCGGCGGTCACGCTGGCGTACTGCCGCGCCAGCCCCGGCACCGGCCCCCGTCGCAGATCGGCCCCGTGCAGCCCGGCGGAGACGGCGGCCGCGGCGACACAGAGCAGTACGGCTGCCACGGAAACCCGGGACCAGTTGCCCCACCGGGGCTGCCCCGGCGCCGAGAGACCGGATCTCCCCGAGGTCCGACGAGCCAGCAGAAGCACTCCGGCCACGACCGAACAGACGACCGCGACACCGGTCACCCAGCCCGCCGAGACACCCAACGTCAGTGCAGCCGTCCCCCAGGCGGCCAGCGCGGGCGGCACCAACCGCAGATCCGTCGGCCCTTCCTGCCGGGGATTGGCGGCCCCCAGCCGTTTCCCCGAGGCAGCGTGCACGGACCGGCGGACGCGGGACTCCCGACCGTCGGGCGTGCGGGGCTCGCCGTCCATCTCATCGTCCACCGCCCGCCCAGACGGACCGTCATGGACATCAGGAACCCGGCTCATGGCTGCACGAGATTTCGCAGGTCGGCGAAGCGCCGCTCGCCGATGCCGTTCACCTCACGCAGTTCGTCCACGGACCGGTATCCGCCGTGCTGGGTGCGGTAGTCGATGATGTGCTGGGCCAGCACAGGGCCGACCCCCGGCAAGGTGTCGAGCTGATCGACGGTGGCCGTGTTCAACGAAACAGGCGCCGCCGGTCCAGCCCCCGCCCCGCCCACTGCCACCCCACCCGAGCCGACCCCACCGCCCATGACCACCCCCGGTACAGGCACGGCTCCGCCGACCACCACCTGTTCGCCGTCCACAAGGAACCGCGCCCGGTTGAGCCCCTCCGTCTTCGTACCGGGACGCACCCCACCGGCCGCCCGCAAAGCGTCGGCGACCCTGGACCCGGCCGGCAGCCGATGGACCCCCGGCTCGCGCACCTTGCCGCTGACGTCCACCACGATCTGGGCCCCGGCAACTCCACCCACGACACCCCGGGGACGGGCCGCCGCATCCGCCCGCGCCGCCCCGAACGGAGCCGCCGCCCGAACCACCTCCGGCGCCCGAACGGGCTGGGCACGCCCCGTCCAGAAGTGCTGTCCGGCAAGCACCGCGGCGGCGACCAGCACCACCGTGAGCGCCACGACGCTCCGCCGCTCCAGACCGCACCGCGCCTGCAACCACACAGGCATCCGCTCCCGCACCGCAAGCCCGGCCCGCTCCTGCCAATCCCCGACAGCCCGACCACCCACGACACCGGCATCTGCACCGCCGACATCAACTCCGGCACCGGCACCCGAAGCAACACCCGCACGGACGTCACGCCCGCCAATGTCCACGCCCCCGCCGGAGCCCTCACCCGGCGGCCCGTTCCCCAACTCCCGCCGTTCCAGCACCCGTTCCCCGAAAAGCACCTCCGCCCGCCGACGGATCTCGTCGGCCGACGCCTGATGCTGTCGGGCCCGGCCACGGGGACGACGATGACCGTGCCGTACGCGGCCGTCGGACATCGGCCCGCGACCCGGGCCGCTGGTCGGAGAGGTTGCGCGTGAACGTGATCGAAGTGCCATGCGCCGAGGATGGAGCAACCCACCCCACCCGCGATGATCTTGCTCAATTCCGGTGGATTACCGCCCGGTTGTGGATAACTCCGTCACCCACACGAGTGCCGCACCGGCCCGGAGCTACACGATCCCCAACCCGCGAAGCCCCTCCGAAGCCCCGCAGGACCCCTCACCGAGGCGAAACAACCGCCCCCAGCAACCCAGGCCCCGTATGCGCCCCGATCACCGCCCCCACCTCGCTCACATGCAGCTCGGCCAGCCCCGGCACCCGTACCCGCAACCGGTCCGCGAGGGCCGCTGCCCGGTCCGGGGCGGCCAGATGGTGAACGGCGATGTCGACCTGTGCGCCGCCCGCCCGGTCGGCGACGATCTCCTCCAGCCGGGCGATGGCCTTGGACGCCGTGCGCACCTTCTCCATCAGCTCGATGCGTCCGCCGTCCAGCTGTAGCAGCGGCTTCACCGCGAGGGCGGACCCGAGGAGGGCCTGCGCGGCCCCTATCCGGCCGCCGCGGCGCAGATAGTCGAGGGTGTCGACGTAGAAGAACGCGGACGTGCCCGCGGCCCGTTTCTCCGCGGCCGTGACGGCCTCGTCCACCGTGCCACCCGCCTCCGCCACCTCGGCCGCGGCCAGTGCGCAGAAACCGAGGGCCATCGCGACCATGCCGGTGTCCACCACCCGTACGGGCACCGGCGCCTCCCGGGCCGCCAGCACCGCGGCGTCGTATGTACCCGAGAACTCGGCGGAGAGGTGCAGCGAGACGATGCCGGTGGCGCCGGACTCGGCGACCTTGCGGTAGGTCTCCGCGAAGAGCTGGGGGCTGGGGCGTGAGGTGGTGACGGACCGGCGCTTCTGGAGCGCCTGGGCCAGGGACCGGGCCGAGATCTCGGTGCCCTCTTCGAAGGCCTGGTCGCCGAGAACCACGGTCAGCGGCACCGCGATGATGCCGTGGCGCTCCATCGTCCGCGGCGGCAGGTAGGCCGTTGAATCGGTGACGATCGCGACATGGCGGGACATGAGCTGGAGGTTACCTGCCGTAGCCCATGGACGGCAGCCCGCCCCTTTCACCTGCGACGGGGCCGGAGGCGAGACAGGAGGCAGGACCGGAGCCCGCCCGGCGGATCAAGTCGTGCTCTCGGGGCGGGGTTTCTTCTGCCAGGGGTAGACGGGCTGCTGGACCGGCGGGGTGATCGCGGGCCGGGTCTGCTCGGCTGCCCGGCGTGCGTCCGGGCTGTCCGGCCAGGTCTGCTGAGCCGTGGCGCCGTCGGCGGCCGGAGCCTCGGGCCACGGCGGCGACGCGGGCGCGGGAGTCGCAGGAGGAGTCGGCGTGGGTTCCGCGGCCGTCGTCCAGTGCCGCAGGGCGCCCGCCTCGACGTCTATCTGTGTCCTCAGGGAGTCCAGGTCGTCGTTCGCGAACCGGGTCGCCCGGTCCCGGGCCGCCCAGCGCAGCGAGTCGGCGGCCTGGGTGATCTGGTCGGTGCGCTCGCGCAGGTCGGGCAGTCGCCCGGCGAGCGTGGCCCGGTCGGGCTCGGACTCCAGGCGCTTGAGTTCGGCGTCCAGCTCATGGCCGTGCGCGCTGAGCCGCTCGAAGAGGCCGAGGGACTCCTTGAGGGACTCGTCCTCGGCCACTCCCGCGTGCAGCGCGTCCTGCGTGGACCGCATCGACGTACGCAGCTTGAGCCTGAGCTGGGCCAGTTCGCCGGCCGGGCCGAGCTGGGCGTAGGACTTGGCGCGCAGCGTCGTGTCCTCGACCGTGCGGCGGGCCTGCGTGATCGTCCGGTCCACGCCTCTCTTGGCCGCGCCGATCACCTTCACCGTGGCGTACACCCCCAGCACGACGAACAGCAGGAAGAGCAGGGCGACAACTGCGACAGCGGCTTCCACGACGCTCCTCCTCCTACCGGTCGCGGCTTCGCCAGCCGCTCTTCAACGGTAAACGCAAAGGGCAGGCCCGGAGTTCCAAAAGAACCCCGAACCTGCCCGTAGGGGACTACCCCGAGCTGCCCGAAGGACCGCCCGTACCTGCCCCAGCGGCTACCGCGGCGCCTACGCCGTGACGATGTTGACCAGCTTCGGCGCCCGCACGATCACCTTGCGGATGCCCGCGCCGGCCAGCGCCTCCACGACCTTGTCGTCACCCAGCGCGACCTTCTCCAGCTCGTCGTCGGAGATCGACGGCGAGACCTCCAGACGCGCCTTGACCTTGCCCTTGATCTGCACGACACAGGTCACGCTCTCGTCCACGACGTACGCCGGGTCAGCGACCGGGAAGTCCTGGTGGACGACCGACTCGGTGTGCCCCAGCCTGCGCCACAGCTCCTCGGCGATGTGCGGGGCCAGCGGCGCGACCAGCAGCACCAGGGCCTCGGCCACCGGGCGCGCGACCGGACCGCCCGCCTTGGTCAGGTGGTTGTTCAGCTCGGTGACCTTGGCGATGGCGGTGTTGAAGCGCAGGCCCTCCAGGTCCTGGCGGACGCCGTCGATCGCCTTGTGCAGGGCACGCAGTGCCGCCTCGTCGGCCTCGGTGTCGACGACGGTGACCTCGCCGCTGTCCTCGTCGACGACGTTGCGCCACAGCCGTTGCAGCAGCCGGTACTGGCCCACCACCGCGCGCGTGTCCCACGGCCGCGACACGTCCAGGGGGCCCATCGCCATCTCGTACAGGCGCAGCGTGTCCGCCCCGTACTCGGCGCAGATCTCGTCCGGAGTGACCGCGTTCTTCAGGGACTTGCCCATCTTGCCCAGCAGCCGGGAGACCTTCTCACCCTCGTAGAAGTAAGCGCCGTCGCGCTCCTCCACCTCGGCGGCCGGTACGGCGATGCCCCGGCTGTCGCGGTACACGAAGGCCTGGATCATGCCCTGGTTGAACAGCTTGTGGAACGGCTCGGCCGAGGAGACGTGTCCCAGGTCGAACAGCACCTTGGACCAGAAGCGGGCGTACAGCAGGTGCAGCACGGCGTGCTCGGCGCCGCCGACGTACAGGTCGACGCCGCCGTGGGGCTGGCCCTCGCGGGGGCCCATCCAGTACTGCTCGATGGCCGGGTCGACCAGCTTCTGGTCGTTGTGCGGGTCCAGGTAGCGCAGCTCGTACCAGCAGGAACCGGCCCAGTTGGGCATGGTGTTGGTCTCGCGGCGGTACTTCTGCGGGCCCCGACCGTCGCCCAGGTCCAGCGTGACGTTGACCCAGTCCGCGTTGCGCGACAGCGGCGTCTCGGGCTCGGTGTTCGCGTCGTCCGGGTCGAAGGTGCGAGGCGAGTAGTCCTCGACCTCGGGCAGCTCCAGGGGCAGCATCGACTCGGGCAGCGAGTGGGCGACGCCGTCCTCGTCGTAGACGATGGGGAAGGGCTCGCCCCAGTAGCGCTGGCGGCTGAACAGCCAGTCGCGCAGCCGGAAGTTGACGGTGCCGCGGCCGATGCCCTTGCGCTCCAGCCACTCGGTGATGCGCGCCTTGGCGTCGGCGACGGCCAGGCCGTCCAGCGAGATGTCGCCATTGGACGAGTTGATGATCTTCGCGTCGTACGCGCCGAAGGCACCGTCCCACGTGGAGGTGTCGGTGCCGCGTCCGTCGGTCGGTTCGACGATGCAGTGGATCGGCAGCTCGAAGGCACGGGCGAACTCGAAGTCGCGCTGGTCGCCGCAGGGGACGGCCATGATCGCGCCGGTGCCGTAGCCCATCAGGACGTAGTCGGCGATGAAGACGGGGATCCGGTCGCCGTTGACCGGGTTGGTCGCGTACGAGCCGATGAAGACGCCGGTCTTGTCCTTGGCCTCGGCCTGCCGCTCGACGTCGGACTTCGAGGCGGCCTGCGCGCGGTACGCGGCGACGGCCTCGGCGGGCGTGGCGTGACCGCCCGTCCAGACGTCGTGGGTGCCCTCGGGCCAGGCGGCCGGGGTGAACTTCTCGACCAGCGGGTGCTCGGGCGCCAGAACCATGTAGCTCGCGCCGAACAGGGTGTCCGGGCGGGTGGTGAAGACCGTGATGTTCTCGCCGTCGATCGGGAAGTCGACGCGGGCGCCCTCGGAGCGGCCGATCCAGTTGCGCTGTTGCAGCTTGATGGCCTCGGGCCAGTCCAGCGCGTCCAGGTCGTTCAGCAGCCGGTCGGCGTAGGCGGTGATGCGCATGTTCCACTGGCGCAGCTTGGCCTTGAAGACGGGGAAGTTGCCGCGCTCGGACCGGCCGTCGGCGGTGACCTCCTCGTTCGCCAGTACGGTGCCCAGTCCCGGACACCAGTTGACGGGCGCCTCGGAGGCGTACGCCAGGCGGTACTCGCCCAGGACGTCGGCGCGCTCGGTGGCGGTCAGCTGGTTCCACGCGCGCGCGTGGTCACCCGGTACGGCGCGCTCGCCGGTCTCGAACTGGGCGACCAGGTCGGCGATCGGGCGGGCCTTGTCCGACTCCTCGTCGTACCAGGAGTTGAAGATCCGCAGGAAGATCCACTGGGTCCACTTGTAGTAGTCCGGGTCGATCGTGGCGAACGACCGGCGCTTGTCGTGGCCCAGGCCCAGCCGGCGCAGCTGGACCTTCATGTTCTCGATGTTGGCCTCGGTGGAGACACGCGGGTGCGTGCCGGTCTGCACGGCGTACTGCTCGGCGGGCAGGCCGAAGGCGTCGAAGCCCAGGGTGTGCAGGACGTTGTGGCCGGTCATGCGCTGGAAGCGGGCGAACACGTCGGTCGCGATGTAGCCCAGCGGATGGCCGACGTGCAGACCCGCACCCGAGGGGTACGGGAACATGTCCATGATGAACTTCTTGGGCTTGGCGGCCAGCTCGGGGTCGCCCGCCAGGTCGCCGCTCGGATTGGGGGCGGCGTACGTGCCCTCGGCGTCCCAGAAGTCCTGCCAGCGTGCCTCGATGTCGGCCGCCATGGCGGCCGTGTAGCGGTGCGGCGCTGCGACCTCGGCGGTGGCAGCGGGGTTCGTCTCGCTCATGGTCCTCAAAGCTCCATCGATCGTCTCTGCCAGCGGCTTGGAAATGAAAAATCCCCTCGCACAGGAGGGGACGCCGCGCCGATGCCGACCACGATTCGTCAGTGGTCGGGACTGATCAGCGCGGCTCGCTAAGCAGAAGGCGTACGGCACGCATGGCGTCAGGGTACCGCAGCGGTCGAGCGCGCCGCGACGGAGTTCCCGGGGGCACATGGCACCGGGTGCCATGCCCCGGGCGACCCTCACACGACCCCCACACAACTCCCCCGTGCCCCAACGGGCACGTGAATCGCCACACAGCAAAAGCTGAACCAGGTTCAATAATTACTTCGCGTAACAACCCCTATGGGACATCACAACGGCCTCACAGCCCTTTGGTAACAGCGCAATAACTCAAACCTCGTACTCCTCGGTATGTCTCGACTTAGAGTTCGACGCGGGACCGCCTTCCCGAACCGCTCGGAGTTGCCCCCATGAACCCTCGTAGTAACAGTTCGCTTCCCAGGACGGGCCGTTCGGCCTACGGGATGGCGACGGCTGCCGTGCTGCTGCTCATACCCGTGATCGTGGTGGTCGGAGGTGACCAGCTCCAGGACTTCCTGAACTTCGGCGCCGGCGTGCTGTCACTGGTCGCCCTCACCTCCGCGGTGATCTGGGGCCTGGTCGCCACCGACCGGGTGTTCCTGAACACCCGTCAGCGGTTGATCGCGCAGGCCGTGCACCGGACGACCGCCGTTGCCTCGGTCGCCTTCCTGCTGCTGCACATCTCGGTCAAAGTGGCGCTCGACCACGCCCCGTTGGTCGCCGCGCTGATCCCGTTCAGCCTCGGCGTCACCGGCACCGGGAGCCTCATCGGCTTCGGGTCCCTGGCCGGCCTGCTCATGATCTTCACGGCCGTCACCGGCGCGCTGCGCAGCCAGTTCGCCTCCCCGGCCCCGGTCGCGGCGCGCTGGCGCGCGATGCACATGCTGGCCTACCCGGCCTGGTGCTTCGCACTGGTCCACGGCCTGTACGCGGGACGCGAGGCGAAGCCGATCTTCACGATCCTGTACGGCCTGTCCCTGGTCGCGGTCATGGGAGCCCTGGCCCTGCGCTCGGCGCCCCGCCCGTTCAAGCGCAAGGTGGCCGCCCAGATCATGGCGATCCTGGGGTCCCAGGAGCGGCCGGGCCGCGAGGACCTGGACGCGAGCCGGGCCCGCATCGGCGAGTCCGCCCTGCCGGGCTACGAGAACCAGGGCGGCGGCAGGCCCGCGCGCGGGGACGCGGGAGTGCCCCCGCAGCGCAACCCCTCCACCGGATCGATGCCGCTCTACGACGCCCCGGCCAGCCGCACCATGACGCCCGAGCCGGCCAACGACGGCTTCGCGGCGGCCTACCGCGCCGTGACACCCCCGCGCGGGCAGGACGCGTACATGGACCAGACCGCCCGCATGGAGATGCCGGGCGACATGCAGGCCACCGAGGCGATCCCGCGCATGGACGGCAGTACGTCGGGCAGCTGGCCGATCCCGTCCCCGCCGCCCGTCGGCGAGGCCCCCGTGTCGGCGTACGACCCGATGAACGACACCGGATACAACATCCCGGCCTATGGCAATCCGGGCGCCGCCCCGTACGGCACGAGTGATGTGTACAACACCGGTGAGTCGAATGCCGCCTATGGCACGTACAACGCGAACGACACGTACAACAGCGGTCCCGCCACTGATGCAAACCCCGGTGCTTCCTACGACTTCGACGCACCGGGTTCGGGCGAACCTTGGAACGCGCCTTCCGGAGGCTTTAAGTGAACGAGGCTCTGCCCGACGTACCCGAAGTCCGTGTGGTCGGACTTCCCCAGCTCACGTCGGGTTTCGACCTTGTCGAGAGACTTGATCTCCCCATGCACCTCAAGGTGCATGGGCCGCTCGAACCGATGGGCGGCGAGCAGCTCGCGCAGCTCGCCGAGCGCATTTCCCTGAAGGGCCGCGGCGGCGCGGGCTTCCCCTTCCACAAGAAGCTGCGGTCGGTCGCCGAGTCGGCGATCCGCCGTGGTGTACGGCCGGTCGTCGTCGTCAACGCGAGCGAGGACGAGCCCGCCTGCCGCAAGGACACGGTGCTGGTCAACCGTGCCCCGCACCTCATCCTGGACGGCGCCCTGCTCTGCGCGGAGGCCATGGGCGCCCGCACCCTGGTCATCGGGGTGACACGTGAATCCACGCAGCGCTCCATGGAGGCGGCGCTCGCCGAGCGCGGCCTCAACAACGGCCGCCGATCGGCCCTCCGCGCGCGCGTGCAGCGCAATCCGATCCGCATGGTCACCGGCGCCGCCGCCTCGCTGATCCGGTCCATCGACGGCGGCCCGGCGATCCCGCCCGGCCGCAAGATCAGCGCCTCGCAGAGCGGCGTCGGCGGCGCACCCACCCTGCTGTCCAACGCCGAGACGTACGCCCAGCTCGCGATCGCCGCCCGCATCGGCGCCGAGCGCTACTGCAACACCGGCCTGTACGACGAGCCGGGCACCGTCATGCTCACGGTCTCCGGCGCGGTCGCCCGCCCCATGGTGATCGAGGTCCCGACCGGCGTACCGCTGCGGTACGTCCTCCAGCTGGCCGGCGCCCCGCCGGTCCCGCAGGGTGTGCTGACCGGCGGCTACCACGGCAAGTGGATCGACGCGGCGACGGTCAACGAGGCGATCGTCTCGCGCAACTCCCTGGACGCCGTGGGCGGTGCGCTCGGTGCCGGCGCGATCCTGCCGATCAGCCAGGACACCTGCCCGCTGGGCGAGTCGCTGCGCGTGGCCCAGTGGCTGGCCGAGGAGAGCGCCGGCCAGTGCGGCCCCTGCTACCTCGGTCTGCCCGCCGCGGCGCGCGGCATGGAGGACATCCTCAACGGCGGCGGCCCGGCCGCCCTGGAGGCCGTCAAACAGGTCGCCAAGTCCGTGAAGCGGCGCGGTGCCTGCTCGCACCCGGACGGCTCGGCGATGTTCCTGGAATCGACCATCAAGGCGTTCACGGACGACCTCGCGGCCCATGTCCTCGGAAACGGCTGCGGAAGGCCCGTAGAAGGCGTTCTGCCGCTCTTCGAGGGCGGCCAGGGACCCACGGGCCTCCCGGGCGGCCAGGCGGAGGAGGAGAACGGCCCCAGCCGTCAGAAGATCTTCGTCGACTGGACGCTGTGCCGGGGCCACGGCCTCTGCGCCGACATCCTCCCGGAGGTCTTCGAACTGGGCGCCGACGGCTTCCCCACCGTCGCGCAGGCGAAGGTGCCCCGGTACGCGGAGGCGAAGGCGCTGCGCGCGGTGCGCCGCTGCCCGGCGCTGGCGCTGCGCATCGAGGAGGACACCAGGACCTCGGCCCCCGACCGACTGCCGGTCCTGTCCCAGCGCGGTGGCCGGGGCCGCCGCGCCCTCGGCAGCGGTCGCTGACACCAAGGGGCGGGGGAGCAGCAACTGTGTTGCTGCTCCCCCGCCCTGTGTACTGCTACAACGCCGAAGGCGGGCCATCCTGATCGGATGACCCGCCTTCAACTTCTGTGGAGCTAAGGAGAATTGAACTCCTGACCTCCTGCATGCCATGCAGGCGCTCTACCAACTGAGCTATAGCCCCTCGCACCGCTCCGCCGGGTCTCCCCGGCGGCGACGCCAACATTACCGGTCCCCCCGGTGCAGCACCAAATCGTTTGCCGGGTCAGGCCGTGACGAACGAGTAGAACCGTTTGAGGGTGCAGTGCTCCTCCAGGAGCCGGCCGTAGATCGGCTCGCCCTCCAGCTCACGGTAGGTCTCGATCGGGTCGCCTTTTATGATCAGCGCCCGCGCGCATTCCTCGCACCAGTACTGGTAGTCGTGGTTCACCGGCTCCATGTCACGGACGATCGGCGTACCACTGCCGCACCAGTCGCATTTCCTCCTGTGTGCACCCATCGATCAGCTCCAGCTGTGGCCGCAGGCCGTGCACACGTAGGAAATCCCGCCGTTGTCACCGAGCACCTGGGCGACGTGGCCGGAACCGCAGGAAGGGCAGCTGAGACGGGTTCTCCTACCCCGTATGACTGCCGCTTCAGAGAGGTGACCGACCTCCCTGAGGATGCTCGCAGGCATCGCAACTCCCTCCCGTCGGGCCGCGCCCCCTTCCGGCCGTTTGATTCTGCCACGGCCGGACCAATACGGTCAGCGACGCCTTCGTACCAGTCCGGACACGGCACCCGCCGCAGCCGTCGCGGCCAGCACGAACGCGCACTTAAGAAGGGCCTCCGCAGAGGTATACGCCTCAGGGCCCCAAGTGACTCAAGCAGGGGCGAACGAAAAATCCCGCCCCCCGGAGGGGGCGGGACCTTGATCAACCAGCCATCTACTGTGGAGCTAAGGAGAATTGAACTCCTGACCTCCTGCATGCCATGCAGGCGCTCTACCAACTGAGCTATAGCCCCGTCTGTTCTTCCCGCCCGGCGGGGCGAACAAGAAGAACTTTAGCCTGCGACCAGCCGGAAAGTGAAATCCGGGTCCGGGCCCCTGACGGGGTGCGGGAGGCACGCTCAGTCGTCGTCGCCGAGCACCGGCTCGGGCAGTGTGCCGGCGTTGTGCTCCAGCAGGCGCCAGCCGCGCGCGCCCTCGCCGAGGACGGACCAGCAGCAGTTGGAGAGACCGCCGAGGCTCTCCCAATGGTGGGACTCCAGGCCGAGCAGACGACCGATGGTCGTCCGGATGGTGCCGCCGTGGCTGACCACCACAAGGGTGCCCTGCTCGGGGAGCTTGTCGGCGTGCCGCAACACCACGGGGGCGGCGCGGTCGGCGACCTCGGTCTCCAGCTCGCCGCCGCCGCGGCGGACCGGCTCACCGCGCTTCCACGCGGCGTACTCGTCGCCGTGGCGGGAGATGATCTCCTCGTGCGTCAGGCCCTGCCAGACGCCCGCGTAGGTCTCGCGCAGGCCCTCGTCGTGCGTCACCGTGAGGCCGGTGAGTTCGGCGAGTTCGCCCGCGGTGTTCGCCGCGCGCTGAAGGTCCGAGGCGACTATCGCGTCGGGCTTCAGGGAGGCGAGCAGGCGGGCGGCGCGGCGGGCCTGGCCGATGCCGGTCTCGGTGAGCGGCACGTCCGTGGTGCCCTGGAAGCGCCGCTCCACGTTCCACGACGTCTGGCCGTGGCGCCACAGGATGAGACGGCGGCCGGGGCCCGGCTTGCGGCGGGTCCCGGTGGACGCGGGGGCGGTCACCGCAGCCCTCCGAAGTCGGCGGTGTCCTCCTCGGCCTGCAGCTTGGCGTGCTCGGCGGCCTTGCCCCGGGTGGCCTTGGCGTCGGCGGGCAGCTCCAGTTCGGGGCAGTCCTTCCAGAGGCGCTCCAGGGCGTAGAAGACGCGCTCCTCGCTGTGCTGGACGTGGACGACGATGTCGACGTAGTCCAGGAGCACCCAGCGGGCCTCGCGGTCGCCCTCGCGGCGGACCGGCTTGGTGCCGAGTTCCTTGCTGAGCCGCTCCTCGATCTCGTCGACGATCGACTTGACCTGACGGTCGTTGGGTGCGGAGGCCAGCAGGAAGGCGTCCGTGATCGACAGCACGTCGCTGACGTCGTAGGCGATGATGTCGTGCGCGAGCTTGTCGGCTGCCGCCTGCGCGGCGGCGGTGATCAGCTCGATGGAACGGTCAGTGGCGGTCACTACAAGGCTTTCGGTCGGCGGTCGGGGAAACCCGTACGGGTACTGCTACGGAACCCAAGGGTCTCACGGACCGCCGACACCACCCCACGTCATTACAGGATCACGACGCGGGCTCGTAGTCCTGGCCGAGGATCACGGACACGTCCGCGTTCGAGGTGACCGTGCCCTTCTTCACCGAGCTGGTGGGCAGGCCCAGCGTCTTGGCGGCCTCGGTGGCGTTCTCCTTGTCGGCAGCGTCGGAATAGAGGACCTGGGAGGTGGCGCGGGCGGTGTCGGCCGTGCCGGCCTCCAGGAAGGTGAAGCCGCCGTTGAGGAGGACGACCCGGGCCTTCTCGGTGTCGTCCTTGTCTCCGGTGGCGTTCTGGACGGAGACACGGACCGCGGCGTCCTTGTCGGGGCTCTTGGCGGTGCCGCCGAGCACCGTCTTGACGACGGAGGCGCTGGCCTGGGCGCTCAGCGTGCCGTCGCCCTGGACGGGCAGCAGCGAGGTCTTGTAGTCGCCGCCCTTGGCGAGGTCGGCGAGCCGCGCGAGGAAGCTGCCAAGGTCCTTGTCGGTCAGCGAGGGGTCGAGGATCTGGGCCAGCGTCTGCACGGTGACCGTCGCGGCCTGGGCGTCGGAGGACAGCTTGCGCAGCACGCCCTGCATGACCGCTCCGAACCGCTCCAGCTGGGCGTCCTGGGTCTCGCCGGAGGCGGTGTAGGTGGCATAGGCGACGGCCATCTTGCCGCTGAGCGTCTGGTCCTCGCCCTTCTTCACCAAGGGTGCCGTGCCCTTCTTGGTGTTGTCCGGGTCGGGCACGTTCGCGTCGGTGTCGATGTCGATGTTGCCGACCAGCTCGACAAGGTTCTGTAGGTAGGGCGTGTCGAGCCGCCAGGTGCCCTCGATGTCGGTGCCGAGGACGGTGTCGAGCGCGTCGCGGGTCCCGGAGGAGCCGTCGTCGTCGACGGACTTGGCGAGGGTGGTCGTGGAGCCGTCGTCGTCGGTCAGGGCGAGGGAGTTGGGCAGCAGGACGGTGGTGCCCTGCTTGGTGGTGGCGTTGTCGACGAGCAGCACCGTGGAGGTGCCGCCCTTCTTGGTGTTGTGCAGATGGACGACCACGACGTCGCGCTTCTGGGCGGCGGCGCTGGTCGCACTCCCGGCCTTCGTGTCCGAGGAGGACGCGCCGGGCAGCTTCCCCGCGTACCAGAGGTAACCGACCCCGCCCACCGCCACCAGGGCGAGGACGACGACCAGGGCGACGGCACGGCCCCGCGCGCGGCGCTTGGCCTCCTCGCGACGCTCGGTGCGGTTCTCGGTGAAGTTCAGCCAGTCGATGACGTCCTCGGAGTCACCGTCGGGGTCCTCGACGAACGCGAACTGCTGGGTGCTGTAGTCGCGTTCGCCCGCGGGCTCCTCCGCCTTCGGAGTGCCGCCCTCTGCGGGCGGCCCGCCCTGTTGCGGTACGAAGGCGGTCGGCTCGGCCTGCGCGGTACGTGCCGTCGGGACGGCGGGCGCGGTCTGCTCGGCGACCCGGGGCTGCTGCCCGCTGCTCGCCGGCTGCCCGTAGGGGTCGTACCCGGTGTTCGGGTTCCCGGCGCCGTAGGGGTCGTACGCGGGCGCGGCCTGCTGCTGCCCGGTCGCGTACGGGTCGTAACCGTACCCCTCGTACCCCTGTGCCGGGGGTGCCTGGGGGGCCTGCTGCCCGTACGGGTCGTACGACTGCTGCCCCGGCTGTGACGGTTGCTGGTACCCCTGCTGCGGCACCGCCTGGTACACAGGCCGGCCGTAGTCGTCGTAGCCGACGATCTCGTACTGCTGTTCGCCGTCGTACCCCGAGTCGTATCGGTCGTTCACCGGTGCCCCTCTCGGCTCACTCGCCGCGGTACAGCTCGCGCTTGTCGATGTAGCGCACCACGCCGTCCGGCACCAGATACCAGACCGGGTCGCCCTTGGCGACCCTCGCACGGCAGTCTGTGGACGAGATGGCCAGGGCGGGCACCTCGACCAGCGAGACACCGCCCTCCGGGAGTCCCGGGTCGGTCAGGGTGTGACCGGGCCGGGTGACCCCGATGAAGTGCGCGAGGGAGAACAGTTCCTCGGCGTCGCGCCAGGTGAGGATCTGGCCGAGCGCGTCGGCGCCCGTGATGAAGAACAGGTCCGTGTCGGGGTTGAGCGCGCGCAGGTCGCGCAGGGTGTCCGTGGTGTACGTGGGGCCACCGCGGTCGATGTCGATGCGGCTGACCGAGAACTGGGGGTTCTCGGCGGTCGCGATGACCGTCATCAGATAGCGGTCCTCGGCCGGCGACACGCTGCGGTCGGTCTTCTGCCACGGCTGTCCGGTCGGTACGAACATCACCTCGTCGAGGTGGAACTGCGCGGCGACCTCGCTGGCCGCCACGAGGTGCCCGTGGTGGATCGGATCGAATGTGCCGCCCATGACGCCGATGCGGCGCTTGCCCGGGTTCGACCGGCCGGTAGGCATGTCCTGCTCTCCCATGGGTGCAGACCCTACCGGCCCTGCCTGAACGGACCGGACTCAGCGGTCACGGTTGAAGCGGGTGGTGATCCACAGCAGGAGCATCAGGATGAAGAAGGCGCCACCACCGGTGAGGTAGGGGCTGAGGCTCTCGTGGTTGCCGCCGTGCTCCTCGCCCTCGGCGGCAAGGGTGACCAACTGGGCTGCGGTGCTGTGGAAGCTCATCTTCGGCAGGACCTATCCGGTGAGGGCGGGATAAAGACGTCGGCTCATCGTAAGCGTGCCCGTCCACCGGGATCACGCCGACTCCGCCCAAGGATCCGGCGGGGGAACTTCCGGCCCGTCTCAGTCGTCCTTCTCCTTGTACCCCCGCAGCAGGAACCACGCGGTCAGGATGCAGCCGAAGAACATCACGATCAGCACGACCCGGAGCAGATCGCCGGACCCCTGTCTCTCGGCGGCTTTCGCGGCCTCGGTGATCCAGTCGGTTGCGGGGGTGTGGTCCATCGGATCCATCGGATCGCTCCTTACGGTGTGCTGCCCCGCCACGGTATCTCCGCCTAGGCTGGGCCCCGCTTCGGGGGGCACATAAGGGCAATCAGACGCGTGGGGGAACACATGTCCGACGACAGCCACGAGAGCAACGGACACGGGCCGGACGGCCACGAGAACGTGCCCAGCAGGCAGCGCACCCGCTTCCCGGGGATCTCCTCACGGGCGTACGAGCACCCGGCCGACCGCTCCGCCCTGGTCGCCCTGCGCAAGCTCAGCGGGTTCGACACCGTCTTCAAGGCGCTCAGCGGGCTGCTCCCCGAGCGCAGCCTGCGGCTGCTGTTCCTGTCCGACTCGGTGCGGGTCTCGGAGCAGCAGTTCGCCCACCTCGACGTCATGCTGCGGGACGCCTGCGACATCCTGGACCTGGAGAAGGTCCCGCCGATGTACGTCGCCCAGGACCCCCAGCCCAACGCGATGTGCATCGGCCTGGACGAGCCGATCATCGTCGTCACCACCGGTCTGGTCGAGCTGCTCGACGAGGAGGAGATGCGGGCCGTCGTCGGACACGAGGTCGGACACGCCCTCTCCGGCCACTCCGTCTACCGGACGATCCTGCTCTTCCTGACCAACCTGGCCCTCCGCATCGCCTGGATCCCCCTCGGCAACATCGCGATCATGGCGATCGTCACCGGCCTGCGCGAGTGGTTCCGCAAATCGGAGCTGTCCGCCGACCGCGCGGGACTCCTCGTCGGCCAGGACCTCAAGGCCTCGATGCGCGGCCTGATGAAGATCGCCGGCGGCAACCACCTGCACGAGATGAACGTGGACGCGTTCCTCGCCCAGGCCGAGGAGTACGAGGCGGGCGGCGACCTGCGCGACTCCGTACTGAAGATCCTGAACGTCCTGCCCCGCACCCACCCCTTCACCACCGTGCGCGCCGCCGAGCTGAAGAAGTGGGCCGAGTCCCGCGACTTCCAGCGGATCATGGACGGCCACTACCCGCGCCGCACCGAGGACAAGGACACCTCGGTCTCCGGCTCCTTCCGCGAGTCGGCATCGAGCTACGCGACCAACGTCAAGAACTCCAAGGACCCCCTGATGAAACTGGTCACGGACATCGCAGGCGGAGCAGGCGACCTCGGCGGCCGAGTACGGCGCGGATTCGGCGGATTCGGCGGCTCGACACCACCGCAGGACAACCCGCCGAACAACACATCGCCGGACGCCTGAACCCACCCAGGGGCGCGGGGAACTGCGCGACCAGCCCCCACCGGGCCCGCGCCCGACGAGCCACCCCAGACACCCTCACACCTTCGGCTGCGCCCCCACCGCCAACGACCCGCACAGCGCCGTAGCCCCATCCGTGGCGAACGGATCCGTACCGGCGGGGCCACCTTCCTTGGCGGTCTGGCCGGCCAGCAGCGGGCGGAAGTGGTTCGCGGAGTCCTCCGCACAGGACAGGGGCCCGGCCTGGACGTACGAGACGACCAGCCGGGCCTGGTGCATCCGCAGATCGTCCCGGTCGAAGCTGAAGTGCAGCTCGCGCCGAACGGTGAACAGAGACGCCTTCGCCTTGCCGTCCGCGCCGGTCGGCCGCAGCGCGTACACGAAGGTGTGGTCGGCGACGACCTCCAGGGTCGCCGAGTCGGCCTCGGCGGCCCGCAGGGTGCCCCGGACGCGGATCTTGTCGTCGGCGAGCTGGGCGCGGGAGGGGTCGAAGCGGACCAGCCAGCCGGTGGGCGCGTGCCTGCCGTCGGCGACCGGGCTGTCGAAGCTCTGGTCGAACTGGTCGAGCTGGTCGGGATCGAGCAGCACCCGCACGGCACGGACCTCGCCGCCGGTGAGCACCTCCGGGTAGAGCGAGGACTCGACTATGTAGTCCTTGGCGGTGGTCAGGGCGCTGACGACCTGGCTGTCGGAGAAGTGCGCGGTGCTCTTGGTGGCGGGCAGCGCGATGCCCTCGGCGCCTATGCCGAACTGGGCCGCCGGACTGCGTGCGAACAGTTGTTCGGGGTCGACCGCACCGGGCACGGCGCCCTGCGGCGCCAGCGGGATGACGGTCATCCGCAGCGGCTCCGGAGACAACTCGGCGACCGGACTCTCGTACGGGTTGCGTATGCCCATGTAGATGGCGGTGCCGAAGGCGACGGCGATCAGCACGACGAGGATCAGCGCCTGCCGGGACAGCCCCCGGTGCAGGGGCTGACGGCGGCGTACGGCCGGTGCGTGGTCGTCCAGGCGCTCCTGCGCGGAGAACTCCTGGAGCCGGGCAGCACGGACGAACGACTCGTCGAAGACGACGGATCGGTACTCGTCCTCGCCGCCACCAGGGGTGGCCTCGGGTGTCCCCTCAGGTGGGTCTCCTGGTCCGCCCATACATTCAGAGTAGGTCGCGGGAAGCCCCGGTAAACGCCCTCCCGCACGACAAGTTCTGACAGGTTCTCACCAGGAAGAAACAGGGCGCGGACAGGTTTGGGTCAAGGAGTGCGCGGGATCGCCGAGACAGCCGGCTGGGAGTAGTCGGCGGAGGCCGAAGGAGTCGTCGCGCTGCCCTGCTCCAGGCCGGTGGAGGCGGGTGGCGGCACCTGCTCCTGGCGGCCGGACGACGCGCCCCGGTAGACCGCTGTGAAGGCCAGCGCGACCATGCCGATCCCCATCACGAGGGCGAGCATCCAGGCGACGGGACGGTGCCAGCGGGAGACCTGCTTGCCGTGAGTGCCCGGAGCGCCGTAGCGGCCCTCCAGGATCTCGGCGTCGTCCAGGTCGTCGAGATCCGGGTCGTGGCCGAAATAGGCGGGGTCGTCCGGGCCGAAGCCGTCCTCGTAGCGCTCGTCGTCCCCTCTGGGGCCTCTGGTGTGCGCCCGGCGGGCCTCGGCCTCGGAGGCCTCCGCTCTCGCCTGCGCGGCGGCCAGGAGGCGCTCGACGGCGGTCGGCTCGTGCACCACGGCCGCCTGTACGAAGGCCTCGTCAAAGACCACGGAGGCGAACTCTTCGTCCGACACCCCGCGGTCGCGGTCGTCTTCGGGCTCCCAGCCGTCAGGGAAGAACGGCGTGCCCCCCACGTCCTCCGGCACGGATCCAGAGTAGACCGGGGGTGTCATTTTGGGCAGACGGTCGGGAAATTCAGCTACTGGATGAGATGCGTTTCATGCGCCGCCCGGCGCGCGGAGTCGCGATCGCTCAGGCCTGCCTCGGGGTGTTCGCGCCGGTCACACCTGCCGACCTGCATTTCTGCCGGGGGTCCGGGGGTCGCCCCCCGGAAAGATGCAGCATTCGCGGCCGACCGCCCCGGGGCACTGCGATCCGCCGGGTCCCCGCGCCGGTCGTGCGCCGGGCGCCCGGCGCACGGACCCTCGATCACGCCCCTCAGCAGCGGATTCAGCGGCGGATGTGCCCGTCGCCCGTGACGATGTACTTCGTGCTCGTCAGCTCGGGCAGGCCCATCGGGCCGCGTGCGTGCAGTTTCTGGGTAGAGATGCCGATCTCGGCGCCGAAACCGAACTGACCGCCGTCGGTGAACCGCGTGGAGGCGTTGACGGCGACCGTGGTCGAGTCGACCAGCTGGGTGAAGCGGCGGGCGGCCTGCTGCGAGGTCGTCACAATGGCCTCCGTGTGACCGGAGGTCCACAGCCGGATGTGCTCGACGGCCTTGTCGAGGGAGTCGACCACGGCGGCGGCGATGTCGTAGGACAGGTACTCGGTGTCCCAGTCCTCCAGCGTGGCCTCGACGACGGTCGCCTTGGAGTCCTTCGCGTACGCCTGCACCCGCGCGTCGGCGTGCACGGTCACCCCGGCCTCGGCGAGGGCGTCCAGGGCGAGCGGCAGGAACTCGGCGGCGATGTCCTGGTGGACCAGGAGGGTCTCGGCGGCGTTGCAGACGCTGGGCCGCTGGGCCTTGGAGTTGATCAGGATGTCGACGGCCATGTCGAGGTCGGCCTGGGCGTCGACGTAGACGTGGCAGTTGCCGACGCCGGTCTCGATCACGGGGACCGTGGACTCGGTGACGACGGTCTGGATGAGGGAGGCACCGCCGCGCGGGATCAGGACGTCGACCAGACCACGCGCGCGCATCAGCTCCCGTACGGACTCGCGGCCCTCGCCGGGCACGAGCTGGACGGCGTCGGCGGGCAGCCCGGCGCCGCCGACGGCGTCGCGCAGCACTCGTACGAGCGCGGTGTTCGACTCGTACGCCGAGGACGAGCCGCGCAGCAGGACCGCGTTGCCGGACTTCAGGCAGAGGGCGGCGGCGTCGACCGTCACGTTCGGGCGGGCCTCGTAGATGATGCCGACGACGCCCAGCGGGACGCGGACCTGGCGCAGGTCGATGCCGTTGGGAAGGGTCGAGCCGCGGACGACCTCGCCGACCGGGTCGGGCAGCGCCACCACGTCCCGTACGTCGGAGGCGATCGCGCGCACCCGCTCGGGGGTGAGCGTCAGCCGGTCGATGACCGTCTCGCTGGTGCCGGCCTCTCGCGCGCGGGCGATGTCCTTGGCGTTGGCCTCGACGATTTCGCTCGTACGGACCTCCAGCGCGTCCGCGATGGCGAGCAGCGCGTCGTCCTTCTCGGCCCGCGGGAGGGGCGCGAGGTCGGCGGCGGCTGCCTTGGCGCGGTAGGCGGCCTGGGTGACCGGGGACATCGAGTCGTACGGCGAAAGCGTGGTCATGGGGGAAGCGTAGTGCGCCGGGCGGAACCGTCCACCGGCTATCCCAAACCCCGAGACAAGCCGCTCAGACCCCGCAAAAGGGGTGCCTCTGTAAAGGCCTTCCGTAGAGGTCGGAAGGTCAGAAGGGGTGGACGCCCACCGGGGTCGCCGGGAGCGGGCCGTAGCCCTCGGCGATGCGGTGGTGGTAGGTCTCGCGGTCGATGACCTCCAGGCCGACGATCTCCCAGGGCGGCAGCTGCGCGGTCTGGCGGTGCTCGCCCCACAGCCGCAGGGCGACGGCCGCGGCGTCGTGCAGGTCGCGGGCCTCCTCCCAGTAGCGGATCTCCGCGTGGTCGTTGGCGTAGCGGCTGGTCAGCAGAAAGGGATGGTCGTGGGCGAGCTGTTCCAGGCCTCGCCTGACCTCCTTGAGGGGGGCCTCGGCGCCGGAGACGCTGAGCGTGACATGCCACAGCCGGGGCACGTCCTTCGGCTCCTCGTACGCCTCCTCGTAGCGGGCGCCGGCCACGACGCTGGTCAGGGCGCGCTCCTCGCCCACCTTGCGGGAGGCGGTTCCACCGCGGGACGCCGCCGCCCCAGGGCGCACTCGTCTCACGACGGCCTCCTTTACCCGATGGTCGTGCGGAATCTCCCTGAAACAGAGAGAAGCAGGTGCGCACGCTTCATGGGGCGCTTTTGCGGAACGTCCACCTCACGGCGGGCGGATTTGCGGGGCGTTCCCCCTGTTTTCGGCCTTTGCGGGACGGGAGTAAAGAGAGGTTTTGCAGAGTCCGGGGAATCCCGTTGCGGACGGCTACGGGTTCAGGACGACGAGGTCGTCCCGGTGGACGACCTCGCGCTCGTACGCGGGGCCCAGTTCGCGGGCCAGTTCGCGGGTCGAGCGGCCGATCAGCTGGGGGATCTCCTTGGCGTCGAAATTGACGAGCCCGCGTGCGACGGCGAGGCCCGCGCTGTCGCGCAGTTCGACCGGGTCGCCCGCGACGAACTCGCCCTCGACGCCGGCGATCCCGGCCGGCAGCAGCGACTTGCGGCCCTGGACGACCGCGCGCACGGCGCCGTCGTCGAGGGTGAGCGAGCCCTGCGGGGTGGAGGCGTGCTGGAGCCAGAGCAGACGGTCGGCGGAGCGCCTGCCGGTGGGGTGGAAGTAGGTGCCGGTGTCCCGGCCCGCGAGGGCGTCGGCGGCGTGGATCGCGCTGGTCAGGACGACGGGGATACCGGCGGCGGCGGCGATCCGGGCGGCCTCGACCTTGGTGACCATGCCGCCGGTGCCGACTCCGGCCTTGCCCGCGCTGCCGATGTCGACCTGCGCGAGGTCGGCAGGACCGCGCACCTCGGCGATCCGGGACGTACCGGGCCTGCTGGGGTCGCCGTCGTACACGCCGTCGATGTCGGACAGCAGGACGAGGAGGTCGGCGCGCACGAGGTGGGCGACGAGGGCGGCGAGGCGGTCGTTGTCGCCGAAGCGGATCTCGTCCGTGGCGACGGTGTCGTTCTCGTTGACGACCGGGAGGGCGCCCATCGCGAGGAGCTTGTCGAGGGTGCGGGAGGCGTTGCGGTGGTGGGCGCGCCGGCTGGTGTCGTCGGAGGTGAGGAGCACCTGACCGACGCGGATGCCGTGGCGGGCGCAGGAGGCGGTGTAGCGGGCGACGAGAAGGCCCTGGCCGACACTGGCGGCGGCCTGCTGGCGGGCCAGGTCCTTGGGGCGGCGGCGCAGGCCGAGGGGGGCGAGGCCTGCGGCGATGGCGCCTGAGGAGACGAGGACGATCTCCTTCTCGCCGCCGCTGCGGCTCTTGGCGAGGACGTCGACGAGCGCGTCGACCCGGTCGGCGTCGAGGCCGCCCGCCGCCGTGGTCAGCGACGAGGAACCCACTTTGACGACAATCCTGTGGGCCTCTGCGACGGCCTGCCTTGCCCCTGCCACCTGCGGTCTGTCCCCTCGGGTCGTCCGGCTGTACTGCCGGGCAATTTACGCGAACACCCCCTGGGGGTGTGCATCGGTCCAGTGGGCGGACGGGGGATCTCACGCCCACCCGAATCTCATGACCACCCGACGCCCGGCCCCACCGCTCCCTCTGGCAACATCCCCTCGGCAAGCGTCAGTTCGCGGATTCCGAGCACGCCCGAACTGATCCGCACTCTTGTCAGGGGGACCCATGAATCTCGCGCCTCGCGCGTCCACCGGCAGATCCGGCCGACTCGCCGCGGTCCTGGCCGCGCTCTCGCTCACCGCCGGGCTCCAACTCGGCCTCGCCGACGACGCGTCCGCCGCCGTCACCGCGGGCCCGGTCTTCAACGACCCGACCGGAACCGTCGCCGAACAGCGGGCCATCCGCACCCTGCTCCTCGATTACATCGGCCAGTCGGAGTCGGGGTCGTCGATCAAGGCCTCCGTCTACCACCTCTGGGACGAGGGCCTCGCCCAGGCCCTCGCGGACGCCCGCGCCCGGGGCGTCGACGTACAGCTGATGCTGGACGAGAGCGACGTCAGCGACAACGACGACGATCCCTCGTATCCCGTCCTGGCCGCCGCCCTCGGCACGGACCTCGCCCAGGACTCGTTCGTCGGCCTGTGCCCGGTGAACAGGTCCTGCCTGGGGCAGCCCGCCCTGGGCGCCTCCATCAACCACAACAAGTTCTGGCTGTTCTCGCAGGTAGACGGCGCCTCGAACGTCGTCGTGCAGACCTCGTCGAACATGACGCCGTCCAGCTACAGCCGCTTCTGGAACGACGCGTACGTCCTGCCGGGCAACACGGCGATCTACACCGCGTACAGCGACTACTTCGCCGAGCTGGCCGGGCAGGACTGGGCGAACTGGCGGTACACCTCCACCACCAGCAGCCCGTACAAGGTGTACTTCTTCCCGCGCCCCGCGAACGACCCCGCCCCGGGCGACACCGTCACCGCCGTCCTCGACAACGTCGCCTGCACCTACACCGAGAGCGGCACGACGAAGCACACCAAGGTGCGGGTCGGCATGTTCAAGCTCACGCGGCTGGCCGTGGCGCAGAAGCTGGTCGCGCTGCAAAAGGCGGGCTGCGAGGTCGACATCGTCTACTCGCAGACGGACAGCGGCAGTTCGAGCGGCACCTGGGAGACCCTGCACGCGTCCGGCGGCCCGGCCCTGCGCTGCTACAACTGGGACGACGACGGCAACTCGAACACCGCCTCGCGCATCATCCACTCCAAGTACCTGCTGATCGAGGGCAAGTACGACGGCACGGCGAGCCAGAAGGTCCTGTGGACCGGCAGCCACAACTACTCAGGCCCGGCCCTCACCAAGAACGACGAGGCGCTCCTGAAGGTCGACAGCAACGCCGACCACGACGCCTACGTCACCGTCTTCGACGCGACCAAGGCAGCGGCGGTCCCGGGCACCGCCGACAGCACGAACGCCTGCAAGGGCATCAGCGGCACACCCGAGGACTGAAACGGAAGGGGCCCGTCCCGAGGAACGATCCTCAGGACGGGCCCCTCCCGACGGATTCTCAGGTCCGCGCGGTCGCCGCCTGCCGCTTCTGGCCCGCGTTCCGGGTCTCGGCCTTCACTGCGAGGTCGGCCGTCGCGGTGTTGAACTGCTCGATGGACGGCGGCTCGTCGGGCCCGAGCAGATACCGCTTCAGCTCGGCGCGCTCCCCGGCCAGCGGATCGGCCGCCGGATCGCGTACGGCATCCAGCAACTGCCCCAGTTCCTCGGCACTGTTGGTGAGGATCACGGCGGCGCGTACGGCGGTGTTCTGCCGTTTGAACTCCTCGGCGCCCAGCTCCGCCGAGTCCGTCACGGCGTACGGCTTGCCGCTCGCGATGAAGTCGGAGACCACGCTGGAGATGTCGGAGACCATCCCGTCGGACACGTTGAAGCAGTCGTAGAGACGTGGCTCGGCGCCCGTGATGACCCGGTGCTCCCCGGCGCCGAACGAACGCCAGTACGCGTCGTTCCACTCGGTGCGCAGCTTCGCGGTCTCCTCGTGCCGCTCCAGGTCGACGACCCCGTCCCGCGTCGCCTCCGCCTCGTCGCCCTTCTCACCGCCGGGCCCGGCCAGTTCGGCGAGCCGCGCCTCGATACGCGCGAGGTCGGCCTTGGCCCGCGTCTGCTCGTCGACGTCGCCCAGGAAGCGCGGGTCGGATGCCCGTTCGACCGCGGCGGCCTCGACCAGCGCGGTGATCCGCTCGTGGGCGGCCTTGGCCTCCTCGCTGCGGGTGCCGGTGAAGGGGTGCGGCTTGTACAGCACCCGGACGGGCGGCTCGGCCGACACCAGTGCGCGCACGATGTTCTCGCCGGCGAGCAGGAGGGAGGTGTTGCCGGGATCGTCGTCCCAGCCCTCCCAGGTCGGGGCGTAGAGAATCGTGGGCACCCCTCCGGACGGGCCGCCCCGAACACCGCTCTCGATGGGGGCCAGTTGGGGCCGCCCCACCTCGACGATGTCCTCGTCCCGGACACCCACGTCGGCGATGGCGTACCGGTCGCGCCCGGCCCGCCCGGCGACCCACACCTCGTCGTAGGCCTTGCTGAACGGGTTCACGCTGGCGATCTTGTCGCTGTCGCCGTGCCCGATGAAGACGTGCTTCATGGTCGGTACGCGCAGCAGGTGGATGTTCTTGCCGACGTTCGCCGCGTAGAGCGCGACCCGGACCGTGCGCAGGTCCAGGTTCATCAGATGGATGCCGCCGGGCACACAGATGACGGGAACGGTCGTCGGCGCGAGGTTCTGTAGTATGACGCGTTCCCGCAGGACGATCAGCGGCCGGGTCTCCAGCTGCTCCATCGTCTCCAGCCACATGTTGACCTGGTACGCCGAGTCCTTGGAGCCGGAGAAGTACAGCAGCGTCTGCGGCCGGTACTCGCGCAGCCACGCGTCCGTCGCGGCCAGCACGGTCTCCGCGTCCGGCGGGATCCGGCGGCCCCGGACGAAGGGCGCGAGGGCGACCACGTACAGGAACGCCAGTCCGAGGGTGATGCCGACGCCGGTCATGCCGTACACCGTCGAACCGGTCTCGACGGTGATCAGGATGCCGGTCACCGCGGCCAGGTCGAGGTGGAGCATCTTCTCGCTGGAGCGTTCCAGCAGGAAGCGCGGCGGGGCGTTCGGGATGGGGATGCGCGAGGCCAGGTCGACGTTGCGGGTGGCGACCGGCATCCGGCGGCGGTTGCGGATCAGTGTGGTCAGGGCGCCGTGCGGGGCCTGGAAGCCGTAGAAGGCGATGAAGCAGGCGATCGCCGCATAGAAGATCATGCTCCGGGAGAGGTCCGCGCGCGCCAGGAGCAGCAGCACCAGCAGCTCTCGCACCAGGAACCGGATGGAGACGCCCGCCCGCACCTTGCCGAGGCGGTTGATCAGATAGCTGCCCCGGTGGTGCAGATAGTGGTCCGCCAGGTAGGTCACTGCGGCGGCGACGGCGAAGGCGGGCACGCTCGGGACGAGCGCGGCCACCATGAGACAGGGGAAGCCCAGCATCATGAGGACCGCCGCGGCCAGCTCGGCCGGGCTGCCCACCCGGGCGACGCGAATAGCAGTGGAAATCAAGGAGAACCTGTATCTGAGAAATTACCCGAAATCGGTCTGGAGATTATCCGGGAGCCTGTCCGGCGGTTTTTGTGGATTCCGTGTGCGCTTGCTGCCGAAATTCACCCTCGGGCTTGAAGGCATACGGACGTGGCTTCATGCTAGGCCGTCGTCCTGACGGTCGAGAACGCTGGCGAGCGCCTGTTCGAAGCCGGAGGCCCGGCCGGCCGGGGCCGTCGGGTCCTGCTGGCGGACGTCGATGACATGCCCGGTCAGCTCGGACAGCAGCACGTCCAGCGACGTACGGGCCACCGCCTCGGACGACAGCAGCGAGCCCGCGGGCTCCTCGCCGAAGGCCTTCGTCCGCATCGGGGTGGCCGTGCGCTCCGGGTTGATGCAGTTCACGCGGACCCCGTCACCGGCCCATTCGTCCGACAGGGCCTGGGTGAGGTTCACCATCGCGGCCTTGGTGGAGGAGTAGAGGCTGTACTCGGCCCGGCCGCGCGTGTAGCTGCTGGAGGTGTAGAGCAGCAGCTGGCCCTTGGTCTCGGCGAGGTACTTGTAGGCCGAACGGGCGATCTGCACAGGGGCCAGGTAGTTGACCTTCAGCGCTTCCTCGATGGTCGCATTGTCGGTCTCGGCGAGTTTGCCGATGCGCAGTACGCCGGCCGTGTTGACGACGTGGTCGATGCGCCCGGTCTCGGAGTACGCCTTGGACAGCGCGTCGTCGACCTCCTCCGGGTTCTCGACATGCGTCCCGGTGGTCGAGCGCCCCAGGGCGTACACCGTGGCGCCGTACCCCTCGGCCAGTTCGGCGATGTCCTTGCCGATGCCGTACGACCCGCCGAAGACGACGAGCGTCTTACCGGTGAGCAGTTCCCGATATGCCTCTTCACTCATCTGCTGGGGCGTGGCGGTGGAGGCGAGCTGGAAGAGCTTGTCGGCGATGAAGACGTCGACGGGCTGGGTGACCTTCATGTTGTACTCGTCGCCCGCGACGACATGGATCGGCACGTCGGGCAGGTACTTCAGTACGACCGAACAGTCGTCCGTGGCCTGGAAGTTGGGGTCGCCCGCCGCGACCTCGTAGGCCCGCCGGATGGTCGACAGCTTGAACGCCTGGGGCGTCTGACCACGCCGAAGCCGCGACCGGTCCGGGATCTCGGTGATGAACTCACCGTCCTCACCATGCGTACGGGTGACGATGATCGTGTCGGCGGAGGGAATGGCGACGTCGACGGCCTGGAACCGCTCCAGGGCGATCACACAGTCGTCGATGACCCGCTGGGACAGCAGAGGCCGTACGGCGTCATGGAAGAGAACATTGCGGTCCTCGCCCTCCTCCAGCCCCTCCCCCAGCGCGCCGATGGCCCGCTCGGTGGTGTCGTTACGGGTGGCGCCGCCCTCGATGATCCGGGTGACCTTCCTGAAACCGGCCTTGGCGACGATCTTCTCGATGTCCGCCACATAGCCGGGGGCCATCAGCACGATGACGTCGTCGATCGAATCCGCCTGCTCGAACGTGTTCAGGGTGTGCTCGATGACCGCCTTCCCGGCGATCTTCAGCAACTGCTTCGGAATCGACAGGCCCACCCGCTGACCGGTGCCGCCCGCGAGGACGACGGCGGTGGTGCGGGGCTTGGCATTGTGCTGGGACACGGGCGACCTACCTCGGGGCAACAGAGAACCCTGAAATCGTCCCACCTGCGGTAACCGCAATGCAAGGTGAGCGCCGCCCGGCGCATATGCGTGCGCAACCCGCCATTCACCGGAAATTATTTTCAGTGATTCTGCTTACGGTCGGCCGCGTGCCCTTTCGCCGGTCAGACCGGTTCAGACCTGCCGTACCCCCGGTTTCCCGGAGTCGACACGGAGTTTGGCGAGGGTCCGGGAGGCGGAGGTGGGCTTGGTCACGGTGTCCGCGATCCGCACCTGGGCGTCGATGCCGCCCCGCCGGATGTCGAAAAGATGGTATCCACGATGGTTGTCGATGACCTTCCAGTGCGGATTGTCACCCTTACGCGCGTCCCACTCCTTGTGGAAGGCGACGGGATCCTGGTCCCCACCACTCGATATGGACGTACCGACGAACTCGGCACCGACAACGGCCGAGCCGGGGTCGGCGAAGTCCCGCTTGAGGTCGCTGATCATGGTGAGGTGACGGTCGCCGGAGAGGACGACGGGGTTGCGGATGCTCGCGAACTCGGCAAGCAGGGCGTTGCGTTCGACCTGGTAGCCGTCCCAGGCGTCGTAGTACCAGAGCTTGCCGTCACCGATCTTGAGGTCGGTCTCGGCCATCATGATCTGCGAGGCGATGAGATTCCACCGCGCCTGTGAGGTCTGCAAGCCATTCAGCAGCCACTGCTTCTGCGCGGCGCCGAGCATGGTCATCGCCGGGTCGAGGGCACCGGCCTGACTGGTCGCCTGGTCGCTGCGGAACTGCCGGGTGTCGAGCACGTTGAGGCGGACGAGCCGCCCGAAGTCGAACCGCCGGTGCATACGGATGTGCGGGCCGTTGGGCACGGAGGTGGCGCGGACGGGCATGTGCTCGTAGTAGGCCTGGTAGGCGGCGGTGAGCCGCGCGGCGAACGCCTCGGGCGTCTGCTTGTCAGGGTCCTGCGGCACATCCCCGGCGAAGTCGTTGTCGACCTCGTGGTCGTCGAAGGTGACGACGAAGGGCGCGGCGGCGTGCATCGCCTTGAGGTGCGGATCGCTGTGGTACTGGGCGTACCGGTTGCGGTACTGGACGAGGCTGAACGGCTCGCCGGTGCCCTCGTGCTTGCGTACGCCGGTGATCGCGGACGTCGACTCGTAGATGTAGTCGCCGACGAAGACGACGAGGTCGGGGTCCTGGGCGCGCATGTCGGCGTACGGGGTGAAGTAACCGTGCTGCCAGTTCTGGCAGGAGGCGAGCGCGATGCGCAGATGGCTGCCGGAGACAAGCGGCCGGGGTGCGGTACGGGTACGCCCCACCGGCGAGAGCTGCCCACTGGTCCGGAACCGGTACCAGTAGTGCCGGTCGGGACTCAGCCCGCGTACATCGGCGTGAACGCTGTGCCCGTACTCGGGCCGGGCCCAGGCGTACCCACGCTTGACCTTGCGCCGGAACCGCGAGTCCTCGGAGATCTGCCACTCGACGACAACGGCCCGATCGGGCATCCCGCCACCATTGAGCGGATCGGGAGCGAGCCGGGTCCACAGCACGACACCGTCCGACAGGGGATCCCCTGAGGCGACCCCAAGACTGAACACCCCGCTGGGCAACGGGGTCTGCGCGGCCCGAGCGGTCCCCGCAAGCAGCAACTGCCCGGACGCGGCGGCCCCGACGGCGGCGGCCCCAGCAGTCAGAAACCGGCGTCTGCCGGGCGAAACGACCCCACTCATCGTCGAACTCCCTTGCCTGGGCAGCTTCTTGGACCTACGGAAGCTCCCACGACAGCCCGACCGACCAAGTACACCTGGGCAGACAAGAGGAGACCCCTGAGAAAAGATCAGGGGGAGATCATAAGAAACGCCGCAGGCGCTCCCGGCGGCAGGGTGGGCACTATCACTTCAGCCCGTCCGGCGTTTGAGGACGAGGCCGTTCAGGCCGAAAGGGGGGTCTGGGGGCGCAGCCCCCAGGAACGGGATGGGACGGGTAGGGGCGGCGGGGGCGAAAAACAACGCCCCGCACCCCCACCAAACCCCCTAGAACGGCTCGAAGTCGTCGAACTCCCGCTGCACATCGTCCCGCTCAGCCTGCCGATCCCGCCGCCGCTGCGCCGCCGGCCGAGGCACCTCAAGCCGATGATCCTCACCACGCCGCCCGAGCATCTCCGCCCCGGCCATGACCGTCGGCTCCCAGTCGAAGACAACCGCGTTGTCCTCGGGCCCGATGGCAACGCCATCCCCCGCCCGGGCCCCCGCCTTCATCAACTTCTCCTCGACACCCAGCCGGTTGAGCCGGTCGGCCAGATACCCGACCGCCTCGTCGTTGTTGAAGTCGGTCTGCCGCACCCAGCGCTCGGGCTTCTCACCCCGCACCCGGAACAGCCCGTCCTCCTCCTGGACAACGGTGAAGCCCGCGTCGTCGACGGCCTTGGGCCGGATGACGATCCGGGTCGCCTCCTCCTGGGGCTTGGCGGCCCGCGCCTGCCCGACCATCTCGGCGAGCGCGAACGACAGCTCCTTCAGCCCGATATGGGCGACGGCGGACACCTCGTACACCTGGTACCCACGTGCCTCCAGCTCGGGCCGCACCATCTCGGCGAGGTCCAGCCCGTCGGGCACGTCGACCTTGTTCAGGACGACGATCCGCGGCCGGTCCGACAGCCCCCCGTACTCCTTCAGCTCCTCCTCGATCATGTCGAGGTCGGAGACGGGATCACGCTCGGACTCCAGCGTCGCCGTGTCCAGCACATGCACGAGCACACTGCACCGCTCCACATGCCGCAGGAACTCGAGCCCGAGCCCCTTGCCCTGACTGGCACCGGGAATGAGCCCGGGCACATCGGCAATGGTGTAAACGGTCGCACCCGCAGTCACCACACCCAGGTTGGGCACAAGCGTGGTGAACGGATAGTCGGCGATCTTCGGCTTGGCAGCGCTGAGCACCGAGATCAGCGAAGACTTACCGGCACTCGGATACCCCACGAGTGCCACGTCGGCGACGGTCTTCAGCTCCAGGACGATGTCCTGCAAGCCCCCGGGCACCCCGAGCAGCGCGAACCCGGGCGCCTTGCGCCGGGCCGAGGAGAGCGCGGCGTTGCCGAGCCCACCACGCCCGCCCTCGGCGGCGACGTACGAGGTCCCGTGCCCGACCAGGTCGGCCAGCACATTGCCGGCCTTGTCGAGCACGACCGTCCCGTCCGGCACCGGCAGAACCAGGTCCTGCCCGTCCTTGCCGGACCGGTTGCCGCCCTCGCCGGGCTTGCCGCTGGTGGCCTTGCGGTGCGGGGAGTGGTGGTAGTCGAGCAGCGTGGTCACGGACTGGTCGACGGTGAGGATCACGTCACCGCCGTGTCCGCCGTTGCCGCCGTCGGGCCCGCCCAGCGGCTTGAACTTCTCACGGTGGACGGAGGCACAGCCGTGACCTCCGCTACCCGCGGCGACATGCAGCTCGACGCGGTCCACGAAGGTGGTCATGGGATGTGCCTCCAGTTACGTACGAAAATCTTCAGGCAGAAATCTCTGCCAGAAACCTCTGCTCAGGTGAAACACGCGAAAGGCGGACCCGCTTCCCGGGAGGGAAGTGAGGTCCGCCTCGCGAAAGCTTCCGATCAGCCGACTCAGGCGACCGGAACGATGTTCACGACGTTGCGACCACGGTGCGTACCGAACTCCACGGCACCGGCGGCCAGCGCGAACAGCGTGTCGTCCTTGCCACGGCCGACGCTCGCGCCGGGGTGGAAGTGGGTGCCACGCTGGCGGACCAGGATCTCACCGGCGTTGACGACCTGACCGCCGAAGCGCTTCACGCCGAGCCGCTGAGCATTGGAGTCGCGACCGTTCCGGGTGGACGATGCGCCCTTCTTGTGTGCCATCTCTCCTCAGTCCCTTACTTCGCAGCCGCGGGGATCTCAGTGACCTTGATCGCCGTGTACTGCTGGCGGTGGCCCTGACGACGGCGGTAGCCGGTCTTGTTCTTGTAGCGAAGGATGTCGATCTTGACGCCCTTGTGGTGGTCCACGATCTCGGCCTGGACCTTGATGCCGGCCAGGACCCACGGGTCGCTGGTCACAGCGTCGCCGTCGACAACGAGCAGGGTCGAGAGCTCGACCGTGTCGCCAACCTTGGCAGTGGAAATCTTGTCAACCTCAACGATGTCGCCGACAGCAACCTTGTGCTGGCGACCACCGCTGCGCACGATGGCGTACACGCGGATCTCACTCTCTCGCTCGGGAACGGCACCCCCGCAGTCCAGCCGCCCGACAGAGGCGAGCGGCCTCTCCCGCCGCACCAAAATTGCCCGGTGCTCAGGAGGATGCAGGTTTACGGGGATGTGACGCGTCGTGGATGAAGCTATGGACACGCCGACGCTCAAGATTACGGGCCCGGCCTGAACGGGTCAAACTGAGCGCGATTCCCCCCGCTCCGGGCCCCCAAACCACAAGCACCCGAACGGCGACGGCCCGCCCGGTGAACCCGGACGGACCGCCGTACCGCACACGTAACTACTGCTGCCCGGACAACCGGAGGCTGATCAGCCCTCCGTGCCCGCCGACACCGACTCCTCGGCCGCCGCCGTCTTCTTCGACGTCGCCGCCTTCTTGGTCGTGGCCTTCTTGGCGGCCGTCGTCGTCTTCTTCGCAGCCGTCTTCTTGACCGCCGTGGTCTTCTTCGCGGCGGTCTTCTTGGCCGTGGTCGCCTTCTTGGCGGCGGTCTTGCGCGCCGTCTTCTTGGCGGGGACCGCGTCCTCGGCCTCGGCCGTGTCGGCAGGCGCCGCAGCGGCCTCGGTGGCCGCCGGGACGACCACGACGGCCGCCTCCGCGGACGAGGTGGGCGCGGTGGCCTTGCGCACGGCACGTCGCCGCGGCCGGGCCGGAGCCGCACTCTCGGTCGCCGCGACAGCCTCCACGGGCTCCTCGACAGGAGCGGGAGCCGCCACCGGCTCGACGACGGTCTCAGCGACGACCGTCACCACGGTCTCCGCCACAGCCTCGTCGGCCGCCTTCGGCGACCCGGCCGGAGCGGACACCTTGCGGGTGGCCCGCCGACGCGTACGCCCCTTGGGAGCCGCGTCGTCCTGCACCGGCGCCTCGGCGACGGGCGCCTCGACGATCGGGTCCTCGACGGCCACGGGCTCGGCGTGCGCCACGACCTCAGGCACCGCGACCGGCGCCGCATCCGGAACCACCGCGGCCTCGGCGACAACCGGCTCAGCCGTACGGGCATCAGCGCGACGCCCGTCCGTCGAACGCGACTCCGACCGGGGCGCCCCCGCCGGAGCCGAGGCCCGACGGCTCGCGCGCCGCCTGGAACGGCCACCGCGGCCGGCCGCGGCCTCCGCCTCGGCGGCACTGTTGTACAGCTCGTCGTCGGGCTCGAAGAAGGGCTCCGGCGCCGCGACCTCGGCGGCGACCTCGGCCGCCGTCTCCTCGACGTCCTCGTCGGCGTCCGTGTCCACGATCACGTCGTGCTCGTGGGTGTCGTGGGCATGCTCGTGCTCGGCGCCGCCACGGCCGCGCTTCTTGCGCTTGCCGCCGCCTCCACTGGAGCTGGGCTGCTCCATGTGCACGATGACACCGCGGCCGTTGCAGTGGACGCAGGTCTCGGAGAACGACTCCAGCAGGCCCTGTCCGACCCGCTTACGGGTCATCTGCACGAGCCCCAGCGACGTGACCTCGGCCACCTGGTGCTTCGTACGGTCACGGCCCAGGCACTCCAGGAGGCGCCGCAGGACCAGATCGCGGTTCGACTCCAGGACCATGTCGATGAAGTCGATGACGACGATGCCGCCCAGGTCGCGCAGCCGCAGCTGGCGCACGATCTCCTCGGCCGCCTCCAGGTTGTTCCTGGTGACGGTCTCTTCGAGGTTGCCGCCCTGGCCGGTGAACTTGCCGGTGTTGACGTCGACGACGATCATCGCCTCGGTCTTGTCGATCACCAGCGAGCCGCCGCTGGGCAGCCACACCTTGCGGTCGAGCGCCTTGGCGAGCTGCTCGTCGATGCGGTACGTCGCGAAGACGTCGACCTCGGAGGTCCACTTCGACAGCCGGTCGGTCAGGTCCGGGGCGACGTGGGCCACGTACCCGTGGATCGTCTGCCAGGCCTCGTCGCCGCTGACGATGACCTTGGTGAAGTCCTCGTTGAAGATGTCGCGCACGACGCGGACGGTCATGTCCGGCTCGCCGTACAGCAGGGTCGGCGCGTTGCCGCCCTTCGACTTCTTCTGGATGTCCTCCCACTGCGCCTGGAGCCGCTCGACGTCACGGCGCAGCTCGTCCTCGCTCGCGCCCTCGGCGGCGGTGCGCACGATGACGCCCGCGTCCTCGGGGACGATCTTCTTGAGGATGGTCTTCAGACGCGCGCGCTCGGTGTCGGGCAGCTTGCGGCTGATGCCGGTCATCGACCCCTCGGGGACGTAGACCAGGTAGCGGCCGGGCAGCGAGACCTGGCTGGTGAGCCTGGCCCCCTTGTGCCCGATCGGGTCCTTCGTGACCTGCACGAGGACCGACTGCCCGGACTTCAGCGCGCTCTCGATGCGCCGCGGACCGTTGGCCATGCCCAGCGCCTCGAAGTTGACCTCACCGGCGTACAGGACGGCGTTGCGCCCCTTGCCGATGTCGATGAACGCGGCCTCCATGGACGGCAGCACGTTCTGGACCTTGCCCAGGTAGACGTTGCCGACGTACGAGGTCGACTGCTCCTTGTTGACGTAGTGCTCGACGAGCACGTTGTCCTCGAGAACGCCGATCTGGGTGCGGTCGCCGTACTGGCGTACGACCATCACGCGTTCGACGGCCTCACGGCGGGCCAGGAACTCGGCCTCGGTGATGATCGGGACGCGGCGGCGGCCCTGCTCGCGGCCTTCGCGGCGGCGCTGCTTCTTGGCTTCGAGGCGGGTCGAGCCCTTGATGGACTGGACCTCGTCGCTCGGGTGCTCGTCCCGCTTGGGGCGCGGCTCGCGGACCTTGACGACGGTGCGCTCGGGGTCGCTCTCGGCGGTCCCGATCTCGCTCTCGCCGGACGAGTCACCGGCACGACGCCGACGACGGCGCCGGCGACGGCTGCTGGCGGAACCGGACCCGCCCGGCTCGTCGCGCTCGTCCTCCTCGGCGTCCTCGTCGACCTGGTCGACCTGGTCGGCGGTGTCCGCGGCGTCCTCGTCGGACCGCGCGGACTGCCCGCCCGCGTAGTCGTCGTCCCCGGAGTCGCCGTCGGAGTCGGTGGACTCACCACGGCGCCTACGACGGCCACCGCGGCGGCGGCGCCGACGCGAACCGGGGCCCTCGTCGCCGTCGTCGTCCGTGTCGGTGTCGACGCTGTCCTCGGCGGACTCGTAGGCGTCGTCGACGCTCTCCGTCTCCTCCGGCTCGACGGGCGCGGCGGCCACGGGCTCCTCGTCGGCACGCCCACGACGGCGGCGACGGCGCGGGGTGTGCTCCTCGACGACGGTCTCGGCGACCGGGGCGGCCTCGACGGTCTCTTCCTCGGTCTCGACCTCCTCGACGTCCTCGGCCGCTTCGGCGGCAGCCGCGGCGGCGGCCCGCTCGGGCGTCTGGAACATCGGCTCGGTGAAGACGGGCGCCTGGAACACGGCGACGGCGGGACGCGCGGGACGCCGCCCGTTCTCGCCGTTCTCGACGGCGGGTGCGGGCGCGGAGAACCCGACAGCGGCCTTACGGGCGACCCGGCGACGCCCACGACGCGACGAGGCGTCCTCGGCGACGACCGGCTCGGGCTCGGCGACCTCGGCAACGGGCGCGGGCGCCTCCTCCACCGGGGCGGCCGGAGCCGCGGCCTCGGTCTCGGCAGCGGGCGCGGAGACCCGGCGGGTGGCCCGACGACGGGCCCGCGGAGCAGGCGCGGCCTCCTCCACGGCGGCGGGCGCCTCGGCCACGCTCTCCTCGCCGCTCTTCTCGCCCTGCTCGCCGCTCTCCTCGGCAGTCGGGGCGGATACGGCGGTCACGGCCGGTTCGTCGACGGCTGCCTCGGCAGCCTTCGCGGGCGCACCGGCGGGCGCGGACGCGCGCCGGGTGGCCCGACGGCGCGTACGAGGAGCGGGCGCCTCGGCGGCGACCTCCTCGGCGTTCTGATCGGTCTCCACGGCCTTGTCGACCTGGTCGGCCTCCGCGGCCGGTATGGCCGGCGCCGTGGTCTCGGCCACGGCAGCGGCCTCGGCTCCGGCGACCGGCGGTCCCGCGGGGCGGGACGCTGCGCGGCGCCGACGGCGCGGCGGCAGGGTGTCGCTGGGGGTGTCGTGTGCGGAACCCTCGATGGGTTCCGAAGCGGCTTCGGTCGGTTCGAGCATGCGGGCGGTTCTCCCGTCAGGCTCCCGGGCGCCGCACCTGGTCCGGCTTGGGTGCCGGTGACGTCCGCGGCTCGCGCAGTGCGCGGTGCCGCCGTCCGGGGCGCGGGCGCCGCACGGGAGCTCTCTGTGTCCTGTCTCGCCGGTTCCGTACGCCATGTTGCGTACGGCCTGGCGAAAGTCTTGTGGTCGGTGCGCTGCCCGACCCAGGTGGCTCCCGAGTACGAGGGCGGCGCTACGACGTCCGTCCCTTCGCGGGACCTTCCTTACGCCGGTGCCTGCGACGCGGCGGCAGTCGGAGCGGCCATGGAGAGGGCCACCGCTGCCTCGCGGTCGGGCGCGAGCGGGTCGGTCACCGTGCCGGTCTCTTCATCGAACAGCCCCTGCGCCAGCCTGGTCACCCCTGCGGGGACCGGCGGCGCCAGGTCGGCCACGGCGCGGAGACCGGACAGGACGTCGTCGGGTCGAACGGCAGGCGTCACGTGCCGAACAACCAGCCGCAGTATCGCACAGGCCTGGTCGGTCGGCCTATCAGCCTGTGGACTGTGCGTCTCATCACCTGGCTCAGCGCCTGCTGTGAGTGCCTCCAGGCCCGCGACCGCGCCCCGGGCATCGAAGGTTCTCATGCCGTTCTTGGCGAGGCGCTGCACCTCGACGGTCTCGGCGGCGTTGAAGAGGTCGACGGCGCGGCGCGCGTCCTCGGGCGCCACACCCTCCAGACGCAGCTCCCATACGGAAGCCGTGAGCCGGTCGGCGAGCCCGGAGGTCCGGGCCTCGACCGCGTCGACGATGTCGAGCCCGGTGGGCAGCGACTCGTCGAGCAGCTCGCGCAGCTTGTCGGGATCGCGCGCTTCGGTGAGCGCGATCTCCAGGTACTCCGCCTCACTGCCCGTGCCGGTGGCTGCGGCATTGGCGTACGACACCTTCGGATGCGGCGTGAACCCCGCCGAGTAGGCCATCGGCACCTCGGCACGGCGCAGCGCACGCTCGAAAGCGCGCTGGAAGTCACGGTGGCTGGTGAACCGGAGGCGGCCGCGCTTGGTGTAGCGCAGTCGGATGCGCTGCACCGTCGGCGCGGGCGGCGGGCCTTCGGGCTGTCGCTTGCCCAGTGTCGTTCAGTCCTTCGTGAGTGCGGTCGTACTGCTACCAAGAGTACGTCCGTCGACGCCTCCTGGTTCCCGCCGGTCCACGGCGACCGCTTCCTTCTGCTCCCCGAAGAGCATCCGCCGGAAGTCGGCCCGGGCCTGCCGTGCCGAGTCGCGTGCGGCGGCCAGCACCTGCCGGGTGACCCGTCCCACACTGCGCGCGGCCTCGGCGGCGGGCCGCAGAACGGCGTCCCGGACGAAGTGCCCGACCGGCGTCAGCACGGTCCGGTACGCCCAGCGCACGGGCTCCACGAAGATCCACCGAAGGAGGGTCCCGAGGAACCGTCCGACGGCGAGCGAGATGTGCCCGGCGATGCGCCAGGCATGTCCGAGCGCGCCCCAGACCTCCCGCCCGATGACGGCGAGGACGCGTCCGACGGGCGTCAGCACCCAGCGCCACAGCGCGAGCGCGGGCAGGACGAGAAGCAGGCGCAGCAGCCAGTAGAGAACGAACCCGATCCCGGTGACCACCATGCCGGCGCACCACGCGACCCCCCGGGCACACCAGGCGACCGCCCTGCCGATCGGCGTGAGGATCCACTCGTACAGCCACTGCGCGGGTACGACGACCAGGTACCGCGCGAGCCAGGCGGCCACGGCGTACGCGCCGAGCCCCACGGCGGCGGCACCCGCCCCGAGTCCCTTGAGCACCCACAGCACCGCGTGCCCCACGGGTGTGAGCACGCGCGCGTAGACCCAGCCGAGCCCGGCACCGATCCCCCGGCACAACCACCCGATCCCTGCGCCGATCCCTCGGCACACCCACCAGAGTCCGGCGCCGATCCCCCGGCACATCCAGGCGAGCCCGTGCCCGAGCGGCGTCAGCACATGCCGGTAGAGCCACACCAGGGGTACGACGACGAGCACCTTCCCGAGCCACCCGAGGGCCTTGCCCAGGGGCTCGACGACGTACCGCCACAGCGCGACGAACGGCCAGACGAGGACGGCCCACAAGACCCAGGCGAGCGCCCGCCCGAGGGGCCGCAGTACCGCGTCCATGAGGAGGCGCCAGCCGACGACGAGCCCGTCCCACACCATCCGCACGGGCACGACCAGCACGAGTACGACGATCCGCACAGGGATGCGAATCGCAACGACGAGACACCCTTCGGGCTGCCGTTCGGGCTGCCGTGCCTCGACCTTCGTGGCCGGTTTCTCCAGATCCATACCGACGTAGACGCGCGGGCCCCCTGTCCGGATGCGGTGTATCCGAAAAGTGACCAGGACGAGGGACAAGGGACGTAAACCTACGACTTTTTGCCCTGCCTGCGTGCGCGGATGCCAAGATGCGCGCATGGGGATGCCGAATGCGCTGAAGTCGAACAGGCTGGCCGAGTACTGCACTTCGACCCTGAACGAGCACAACTGCCCCTCGGCCTCGGTGGCCGTCGTCGAACACGGCGAAGTGACCCTGGCCGAGGCATACGGCCTCGCGGACATCGCCACGGCCCGCCCGGCCACCCCAGAAACGGCCTACGCCCTGGCCTCGGTCACCAAGCCCATGACGGCGACGGCGATCTGCGTGGCGGCGGACGAGGGCCTGCTGGACCTGGACACCCCCGTACCCGTGCCGAACGACCACGGTTGGCCGGCCCCGACCGCCCGCCAACTCCTCCAGCACCGAGGCGGCTTCGGCGCCCACTACGACTTCCACTACACCGGCCCCGGCGCCGACGACCGGATCGACGCGACCCCGTACGCGCGACTGCACCGCCCCCCGGGCACCGCCTTCGAATACGCCAACCTCGGCTACCGGGCCCTGGGCCGGCTGCTGGAAGCGGCGTCTGGCCAAGGTCTCGCGGACTTCGTACGGGAGCGGGTGTACGAGCCCCTCGGCCTCACCGCCCTCCACCTGGGCCCCACCCACCCCGGCCCGGCGCCCTCGGCGACGCGCTACACCGCCGACGGCCGCCCCTATCCGCCGTACTGCGACACCAGCCACCCCGGCGCCACCCTGGGCTGGGCCCCCGCCGCCCAACTGGCCCTCTTCGCCCAGTCGTACGACCGCCTGCTCAAGCCTGAGACGGCGGCGGCCGTCCGCGAGGCGCACCCGGTCAACGCGGGTCTTGGATACGGGCTCGGCTGGTGCCTCTCACGCGGTACCGGTCCCCTGGTGCAGAGCCACGGCGGCGGGATGGGTGGAGTCGCGGCGATCGTCGTGACCGTGCCCGAGCGGCGGCTGTCGGTGTCGGTACTGACCAACAGCACGAACAAGGCGGCCCGCGACAGGATCACCCACCACATCCTCACCGCCCTCGTCCCCGGCTTCACCCCCGAGTCGATCTCCCCGATCACGGAAGACCCGGCACGCCCCCTGTCCCTCCCAACACCCCACTGGCAGGGCACGATCAGCACCCCCGAGGGAGACATCCCGCTGTCACTGACCCTCTCCCCGGAGGACGACCGGGCCCGCCTGCACCTGAACGGCGAGAGCGCGGAAGCCCAGGCGAGCGCATCGCACGCCTGGTCTCTCCAGGCGACCTTCCCCGTGCAACTCCCCACGGCGGACGCCCGGATCAACAGCCCGGAACTGTCACTCCGCCTCCACCACGAACCCGGCAACGGCAGCCTCACCGGGGTGGCACAGGCCCACAAGTCCGGTGACACGGAGGGCCTGTTGGGCAACTTCCTCACGCACCCCTGCCAACTCCAGCCCCGTTGAACCCACTTGGCGCCAGGCACACAACTGCTTGACTGGTCCCATGACGAAGACCCTCGGTGTGCCCAGGCCCGACCAGGCGGCCTACATGCTGCGCGCCGCGTCCGAGGACGCGGGACGGGCGTACAAGCAGCGGCTGCTCGACCTGCTGGACCTCCGCCCGGGCCACACCGTCCTGGACGTGGGCTGCGGCCCCGGCACCGACCTGCCCGCGCTGGCGGAACGCGTCGGCGCGACCGGCCGGGTCATCGGCGTGGACCGGGACCCGGCGATGCTGGCGACGGCCCGTGAACGCACCGCCGCCACAAGCACGGTGGAGCTGAGGGAGGCGGACGCGCACGCCCTGCCCGTCGTCCCCGGGACAGTGGACCGCGCCAAGATCGACCGGGTGCTGATGCATGTGCGGTCCCCGGCGGACGTACTGGCCCAACTCCGCACCGCCACCCGCCCGGGCGCCCTCGTCGCCCTGGCGGAACCCGACTGGGACACCCTGGCGGTGGACTCGGAGGACCTGGAGACGAGCCGCGCCTTCACCCGCTACACCACCGAGAAGGTGGTCCGCCACGCCACCGTCGGGCGCGGCCTCGCCCGCCTGGCGACCCGGGCGGGCTTCCGCGTAGAGACGACGATCGCCACGACCCCGGTCTTCACCGACTTCGAGCACGCCGACCACACCCTGGGCCTCGGGCGCAACATGCAACAGGCCATCGCGGAGGGCCACATCGAAAGGACCCGGGGCGAGACCTGGTTCACCGGCCTCGCCCAAGGCCCCTTCTACGCGTCGTTCACCCTCGTCACGGTGATCTGCTCCCATCCGTGACGTCGGGTCACCTCAGTGACTGTGCCCGGTCCCCACCGGCTGCTTCACGGTCAGCGGCAGCAACTTCTTGCCCGTGGGGCCGATTTGAATGGAAGTGTCCATCTGCGGGCACACCCCACAGTCGAAGCACGGCGTCCACCGGCAGTCCTCGACCTCTGTCTCGTCGAGGGAGTCCTGCCAGTCCTCCCAGAGCCAGTCCTTGTCGAGGCCCGAGTCGAGGTGGTCCCACGGCAGGACTTCCTCGTACGTGCGTTCGCGCGTCGTGTACCAGTCGACGTCCACGCCGAAGGCGGGCAGCGTCTTCTCCGCGCAGGCCATCCAGCGGTCGTACGAGAAGTACTCGCGCCAGCCGTCGAAGCGGCCGCCGTCCTCGTACACCGCGCGGATCACCGCGCCGATGCGCCGGTCGCCGCGTGACAGCAGGCCCTCGACGATGCCGGGCTTGCCGTCGTGGTAGCGGAAGCCGATGGAGCGGCCGTACTTCTTGTCGCCGCGGATCTTGTCGCGGAGCTTCGCGAGACGGGCGTCCGTGTCCTCCGCGCTCAGCTGCGGGGCCCACTGGAAGGGGGTGTGCGGCTTGGGCACGAAGCCGCCGATCGAGACCGTGCAGCGGATGTCGTTCTGGCCGGAGACCCTGCGGCCCTCGGCGATCACGTTCATCGCCATGTCGGCGATCTGGAGGACGTCGTCGTCGGTCTCCGTCGGCAGACCGCACATGAAGTACAGCTTCACCTGGCGCCAGCCGTTGCCGTACGCCGTGGAGACCGTCCGGATCAGGTCCTCTTCCGAGACCATCTTGTTGATGACCTTGCGCATGCGTTCCGAGCCGCCCTCGGGCGCGAAGGTCAGACCCGAGCGACGGCCGTTGCGCGTCAGCTCGTTCGCCAGGTCCACGTTGAAGGCGTCCACGCGGGTGGAGGGGAGCGACAGGCCGATCTTGTCCTCGGTGTAGCGGTCCGCTAGGCCCTTCGCGATGTCACCGATCTCCGAGTGGTCCGCCGAGGACAGGGAGAGGAGGCCGACCTCCTCGAAGCCCGTCGCCTTCAGGCCCTTCTCCACCATCTCGCCGATGCCCGTGATGGAGCGTTCACGGACCGGGCGGGTGATCATGCCCGCCTGGCAGAAACGGCAGCCGCGCGTGCAACCGCGGAAGATCTCGACCGACATCCGCTCGTGGACGGTCTCCGCGAGCGGGACCAGGGGCTGCTTGGGGTAGGGCCACTCGTCCAGGTCCATGACGGTGTGCTTGCTGACCCGCCACGGGACACCGCTCTTGTTCGGTACGACGCGGCCGATCCGCCCGTCCGGCAGGTACTCCACGTCGTAGAACGCCGGGATGTAGACGCTGCCGGTCTTCGCGAGCCGGAACAGGACCTCCTCGCGACCGCCCGGGCGGCCCTCCGCCTTCCAGGCGCGGATGATCTCCGTCATGTCGAGGACGGCCTGCTCGCCGTCGCCGATGATCACCGCGTCGACGAAGTCCGCGATCGGCTCGGGGTTGAAGGCCGCGTGGCCGCCGGCCAGCACGATCGGGTCGTCGAGCGTCCTGTCCTTGGACTCCAGCGGGATGCCCGCGAGGTCCAGCGCCGTCAGCATGTTCGTGTAGCCCAGCTCCGTGGAGAAGGACAGCCCGAACACGTCGAAGGCCTTCACGGGACGGTGGGCGTCCACCGTGAACTGCGGAACGCCGTGCTCCCGCATCAGCGCCTCGAGGTCGGGCCACACGCTGTACGTACGCTCGGCCAGAACGCCCTCGCGTTCGTTCAGTACCTCGTACAGGATCATGACGCCCTGGTTGGGCAGCCCGACCTCGTACGCGTCGGGGTACATGAGCGCCCAGCGGACGTCGCAGTCCTCCCACGGCTTGACCGTGGAGTTGAGCTCTCCGCCGACGTACTGGATGGGCTTCTGCACATGCGGGAGCAGAGCTTCGAGCTGTGGGAAGACCGATTCGGCTGACATCTCGCACTTCCGTGGACCGACAGGGGTGGTCATTCAGCGTAACGCGGCCCGGGACACCCGCCGTACCGCCGAGGATCTCCCCCGCCGGTTCGCCCCACCCGTTCTCAGACGTCCATCCCGTCCTTGGCCGTCGCCCAGGCCTCCGGCGCCGCCTCCTCCACCCGCTCCGCCCGCCGCTCCTCGCGCCCGTACAGCAACCCGTACGTGAAGGTGTTCTCGCCCGCCGCGTGCGCCACGGCGGCCAGCTCCCCCAGGGTCGTGCGGACCATGACGCTGTCCTGGTGGTCGCCGAGGAGGCTCTGGAGGGACTTCATCGACTTGACGAGCGCCTTGGCCGGGCCGCCGAGGGCCGGACCCGCCGCCTCGGCCGCGTACCGGGTGCGCTTGGCCTTCTTGCGGGCCTCGTGCAGCCCGAGGTCACGGTCGGCGCCGGACGGCTGCTCCATGCCCTCCTCGATCAGCGCGGCCACCTTCGCGAAGTCCTTGCGTACGGCCTTGGCGAGCACCTTTTCCGGATTCTTCGCCGCCGCCTCGAGCACCGGCGGGTCGGCGACCACGGCGTCCAGGGTGTCGAGGAGGGCCAGATAGCGCGGGGAGTCCAGCACACCGAGCAGTCGGCTGCGGGCCCCGCCGTACTCGGCCTTGGACCAGGCGGCCAGCCGGTCACGGACCGGGCCGTGGACGAGGGTGGGGGCCAGTTCGTCGAGAACCGTGTTCAGCCGTTCGGCCAGCACCTCCTGGTCGCGGCCCACGCCCAGCTCCCCGGCGAGCCACTTCAGCTCGTCGCCGATCGGGTCGGTGACCTCCCGGTCGAGAACCTTGCCGAAGGACTTGAAGGTGCTGCGCAGCCGCCGTGTGGCGACCCGCATGTCGTGCACGGACTCCTCGGTGTCCTGGCGCACGGCCGGATCGAGGTCGACGACGGCGTCCCGCTGGGCGCGGACATAGGCGAGGACGTGATCGCCGGCGGTCACGGGCTCGGCGGGTTCCGCCTCCGGCCGCGGCTGCCCGCCCTTGGTCTCCGCCAGCGCCCGCGCCAGCTTCGACGAGGACTTCGACGGCCGTACGCCCGACTTGCGCAGGCGCTTCTCGACCTTGTCCAGGACGCGGATGTCGCCGCCGTCGGCCAACTCCACCTCGATCTCGGTCCACTGGGCGGTACCGTCACCGCCGAACAGCCGCTCCGCCCGTACGGTGTCCACGCCGACCTCGGCGAGCTGCTTGCCCTCGGCGTCGACGAGATCGCGCACGTCCCGCGCGGAGCGCAGCCGGACCACGGGCACCAGCTGCCCCTCACGGACCCGGGCGCGGACCAGCCCGGCCAGTTCGTCGGGGACGGTGTCGGAGAGCGGGACCTGGATCTCGTCCCGCACCCCCGGGCCGACCGGCAGTTTGAGGTGCCAGCCGGCGTCGGAACCACCGGTGCGGCGGCGCAGGGTGATCGACGCGGAGGCCAGACGCAGGTCAGAGGTGTCGTAGTAGGTCGCGTCCAGCTCGGCGGTGCCTTTGTCGAGGACTTCGGCGACCCCGGCGACACCGGTCAGGTCGGGCAGCCCACTGTCGTCGGATTCGTACTTCCGCTCGATTTCCCGCTTTGTGTCCGCCATGAATTGAATCTAGTCACGATTCGGCGTCGACGGCAGCCCCCAAAGGTCACCTATTGGCCATCCGGGACACATCTCCTGTTCGCGTGGACAACACCGCACCCCAAAGGGGCGCGGGGAACTGCGCGACCAGCCCCCACCGAACCCGCGGACAAAGAACCGCCGATCCCGCGGAGCGCTACGCAGACATGGGCCGTTCCACCCTGATCGACTGCAACAGCCCCACCGCCACCCACACGGCGAACATCGACGATCCTCCGTACGACACGAAGGGCAGTGGCAGACCGGCGACCGGCATGATCCCCAGGGTCATCCCGATGTTCTCGAACGACTGGAACGCGAACCACGCGATGATCCCGGCGGCGACGATCGTGCCGTACAACTCGGTCGTCTCGCGGGCGATACGGCAGGCCCGCCACAGCACCACGCCCAGCAGCAGGATGATCAGGCCCGCGCCCACGAAGCCCAGCTCCTCCCCCGCGACCGTGAACACGAAGTCGGTCTGCTGCTCCGGGACGAACTGGCCGGTGGTCTGCGAGCCGTGGAACAGGCCCGTGCCCGTCAGCCCGCCCGAACCGATCGCGATCCTCGCCTGGTTGGTGTTGTAGCCGACGCCGGACGGGTCCAGCTCCGGGTTGGCGAAGGCGGCGAAGCGGTTGATCTGGTACTCGTCCAGGACCCCGAGCTGCCAGACCAGGACCGCGCCCAGTGCTCCCGTGCCCAGCAGGCCGAAGATCCAGCGGTTGGAGGCGCCGGACGCCAGCAGCACCCCGAGCACGATGATGACCATGACCATGACCGACCCGAGGTCGGGCATCAGCATGACGATCATCATCGGCACGGTGGCCAGACCCAGGGCCTGGAGGACCGTGCGGTGGTCGGGGTAGGGCTTGTCGCCCGCGTCGACCCGGGCGGCCAGCAGCATCGCCATGCCCAGGATGATCGTGATCTTCACGAACTCCGAGGGCTGGAGCGAGAAGCCGCCGCCGAGCACGATCCACGCGTGGGCGCCGTTGACGGTCGCGCCCAGCGGGGTCAGCACCATGAGGATCAGGAAGACCGAGAGCCCGTACAGGATCGGGACCGCGGTGCGCAGGGTGCGGTGACCGAGCCAGACCGTGCCGATCATCAGACAGAACCCGATGCCGGTGTTCATCAGATGCCGGATCAGGAAGTAGTACTGGTCGCCCTGGTTGATCTCGGTGCGGTTGCGCGTCGCCGAGTAGACCAGGATCGCGCCCATGAAGGACAGCGCGAGCGCGGACAGCAGTATCGGCCAGTCCAGCCTGCGGGCCAACGAGTCGCGGGCCAGCAGCCGGGACAGGGACGAGCGTTCGGGGCCGTAGCCGGAGACGGAGAAGGTGTTCGCGCCGGTCATGTCGTGGTCGTCCTTCGCGTACTCCGCCCGCGCCTGCGTCTGCGGCCGCCCTGTGCTCGTCGGCCGCTGCGGTTGGCGCGTGTGCCCTCCGAGGCGACCGTGGCCGGCGGGAGCTGCCCGGCCGCGAGGGCGAGCGCCTCCTCGGTGGCCTGCGTCTCCGGGACGTACGGCTTGATCTTCGGGGCGTCGATCGAGCCGTCCGACTCGATCTTCGGCAGGCTCTTCTGCGGGGTGGGCAGCAGCGCCTTCCTGTTGTCGATCTTGCCGTCCTCGGAGACGCCGTACAGCGCCTCGTAGATGTTGCGGACGGCCGGTCCCGAGGCGCCGGAGCCCGTACCACCCTGGGAGATCGTCATGACGATCGTGTAGTCCTTGGTGTACGTCGCGAACCACGAGGTGGTCTGCTTGCCGTAGACCTCGGCCGTACCCGTCTTGGCGTGCATCGGGATCTTGTCCTGCGGCCAGCCGCCGAACCGCCAGGCCGCCGAACCACGGGTGACGACTCCCTCGAGGGCACCGTCTATGTCCTTCAGGGTCGACTTCGAGATCGGCAGCTTGCCGTGCGCCTTGGGCTTGATCGCCTCGACGGACTTGCCGTCGGCACTGACGATCGCCTTGCCGACGGTCGGGTCGTACAGGGTGCCGCCGTTGGAGATCGCCGAGTAGATCGTCGCCATCTGTATCGGTGTGACGAGGATGTCGCCCTGCCCGATGGAGTAGTTGACGGAGTCACCGGCGCGCATCAGGTTGCCTTCGAGGCAGTTCTCGTACGCGATCTGCTGGGCGTACGTGCCGCCCTTCTTGCCGTACTTGCACCAGGAGGCCTTGTTGGCCTTCCAGTAGTCCTGCTTCCACTTGCGGTCGGGGACGCGGCCGGTGACCTCGTTGGGGAGGTCGATGCCGGTCTCGGCGCCGAGGCCGAACTGGTGGGCGGTGGTGTAGAACCAGTTCTTCGCGTTCTTGTTCGGCTTCAGGCCGCCGTCCTTCGCCCACTGGTCGTGGGCGAGGCGGTAGAAGACGGTGTCGCAGGAGACCTCGATGGCGCGGCCGAGGCTGATCGGGCCGTACCCCTTGGACTCGTAGTTCTTGAAGACCTGGCCGCCGATCGAGTACGAGCTGGAGCAGTCGTAGTTCCCGTCGAAGGGGTAGCCCGCGTTGACGGCGGCCGAGGTGGAGATGACCTTGAAGATCGAGCCGGGGGCAGCCTGACCCTGGATCGCCCGGTTGAGCAGCGGGTAGTTGGAGTTCTTCCCGGTCAGCTTGGCGTAGTCCTTGGCGGAGATGCCGCCGACCCAGGCGTTCGGGTCGTACGTCGGGTTGGACGCCATGGCGACGACCCGGCCCGTCTTGGCCTCCATGACGACGACCGCGCCCGCGTCGGCCTTGTAGTTCTCGCTGGTGTTGTCGTCGTACTCCTTGCGGGCTTCCTTCATCGCGTTGTTCAGCTCGTACTCGGCGACCCGCTGGACCCTCGCGTCTATGCTCGTGACGAGGTTGGAGCCGGACTGTGCGGGGTCCGCCTCGGCGGTGCCGATGACCCGGCCGAGGTTGTCGACCTCGTAGCGGGTGACGCCGGCCTTGCCGCGCAGCTCCTTGTCGTACTCCCGCTCGAGACCGGAGCGGCCGACCTGGTCGGAGCGCAGATACGGCGAGTCGGTGTCCTGCGCCTTGGTGATCTCCTCGTCGGTGACCGGGGAGAGATAGCCGAGGACCTGGGCGGTGTTGGACCCGCCCGGGCCCGCGTACCGGCGTACGGCCTCGGGTTCGGCGGTGATGCCGGGGAAGTCCTCGGAGCGCTCGCGGATCTGGAGGGCCTGGCGGGCGGTGGCCTCGTCGGTGATGGGGATCGGCTGGTACGGCGAGCCGTTCCAGCAGGGCTGCGGCGTCTTCGAGTCGCAGAGCCGGACCTTGTCCTTGACGTCCTTGGGCTTCATGCCCAGGACCCCGGCGAGCTTGGTGAGGACGGCGTCGCCGTCGTCCGTCATCTTCAGCAGTTCGGTGCGCGACGCGGAGACGACGAGGCGTGTCTCGTTGTCCGCGATCGGCACCCCGCGCGCGTCGAGGATCGACCCGCGGACGGCGGGCTGCACGACCTGCTGCACATGGTTGCCGGACGCCTCCTTGGCGTAGGCGTCGCCCTCGCGGATCTGGAGGTACCACAGCCGGCCGCCGAGGGTGCCGAGGAGGGAGAGGACGAGGATCTGGATGACGACGAGCCGGATCTGGACGCGTGGCGTCCGCCCGGTCTCGGGAATGTTGGTCACTGGTGCTGCCTCCCCCTCTCAGTGCGCCGACGTGTGTGACGTAGACGTGTGTGCGCGTACGAATGATGAACGGGCGACCTGTGAGGCCGCGTTCCGCCCCGGCGAACCCGTTCGAGTGAACTCTCGGGCGGTCACAGGCGCTTGACCCCCTTGATGCGGCCGGCGCGGGCGGCCTTCGAGCGGGCCGCCTTCACCTTCAGGCCGCCGCGCTGGCTGCCGATGCGCAGGCCGGTGCCGGAGGAGAGCCAGCCGGAGGAGATGTCGGCCTTCTTGCCCGAGGAGTTGGTCTCGGCGAGCGGATCGTTCTCCGCTCTGCGGGCCAGGAACATGATGCCGGGGACCACGAAGGGCGCGAGCAGCAGGTCGTACACCGCGGCCGTGAACAGCAGGCTGCCGAGGCCCACGTTGCGGGCGGCGGTGTCGCCGACGAGGGCGCCGACACCGGCGTACAGCAGGGTCGTGCCGACGGCGGCGCCGACCACGACGGCCATCGGGCCGGTGGCCGACTTGACCTGCCCGTTCTCGGGTTTGACCAGGCCGGCGAGGTAGCCGATGACACAGAGCACGAGGGCGTAGCGGCCGGCCGCGTGGTCGGCGGGCGGGGCGAGGTCGGCGAGGAGTCCGGCGCCGAAGCCGACGAGGGCGCCGCCGACATGGCCGTACACCAGGGCGAGGCCGAGGACGGTCAGCAGGAGGAGGTCGGGGACGGCGCCCGGGAGGTGCAGGCGGGCGAGGACGCTCACCTGGACCACCATGGCGACGACCACCAGGGTGGTGGAGAGGAGCATCCGGTTGAAACGCATGGGGAAGTTCAGCTCCTACTGCTCTTGCTGGTACTGGCCGTCGGCCGCCGACGCGGTCGGGGTCACCGTGACGGTGACCGTCGGTGTGGGCGTCGGCTTCGGCTTGGCCGGGAGGACGGTGTCGCGCGGGTCGGTGCGCGGGGCCTCGACGACGACACCGACGATGTCGAGCTTGGTGAAGCCGACGAACGGCGTGACGTAGATCGTGCGGGTCAGGTCGCCGCCGGACGGATCGACCCGGGACACGACCCCGACGGGTACGCCGGGCACGAACGGCTTGTCGGCCTGCGAGCCGAAGGTGACGAGCCGGTCGCCCTTGCTCACCTTGGCCTTGCCGTTGAGGAGTTGGACGCGCAGCGGCCGGTCGCCCTGCCCGGAGGCGAAGCCCAGTTCGTCGCTGCCCTCCATGCGCGTACCGACGGTGAAGTCGGGGTCGTTGGCGAGGAGCACGGTCGAGGTGCCGGGGCCGACGGTGGTGACGCGGCCGACGAGTCCGTCGCCGTTCAGTACGGTCATGTCGCGCTTCACGCCGTCGTTCGCGCCGATGTCGATGGTGACCGTCCAGGAGAAGCCCTGGGCCGCTCCTATGGCGATGACCTCGGCGCCCTTGATGCCGTACTGCCCGGCACCGGCCGACTTGAGCATCTTGTCGAGCTGGTTGAGTCTGCTGCGGTTGCGATCGCCGCTGCCGAGACGGGCCTTGAGCGCCGCGTTCTCCTTCTCCAGCGCGGCGAGCCGGTCGTGCCGCTCACCGGAGTCGCGTACGGCGGAGACCGCGTCGCCGACCGGGTCGACCACGGTGGCCACCCCGTCCTCGACCGGCCCGAAGACGGCTGCCGCGGCCTGCCGGGCACCGTCGACCGGTGAGTCCTCCCCGCCGCGGATGTCCACCGTGATCAGCGCGAACGCGATCGCGATCAGCAGCACCAGGAGCAGCCGGCTCTCTCGTGTGTCCCTCACGTGCGGCGGCCGTGCCTTCCTCAATAGAGTTTTTGGGCAACAGAGTCTTTGGGAGTCTTTGGCAGCAATGGAGTTCTTTGGGCGAGCTTATGCCTCTATATCAACGATCCGCCGCACGAGAGGAGATCATCTCGTACGGCGGAATCGAAGAGTTACGTCATCTGCGCGGCTGCGCGTCCAGCACCTGCTGGAGCGCCTCGAACTCCTCCACGCACTTGCCGGAACCGAGCACCACGCTGTCCAGCGGGTCCTCGGCGATGTGGATGGGCATGCCGGTCTCCCGGCGCAGCCGCTCGTCGAGCCCGCGGAGCAGGGCGCCACCGCCGGTCAGAACGATTCCGCGGTCCATGATGTCGCCGGACAGCTCGGGCGGGCACTTGTCGAGGGTGGTCTTCACGGCGTCGACGATCGCGTTGACCGGTTCTTCGATGGCCTTGCGGACTTCGGCCGCGGAGATCACGACGGTCTTGGGCAGCCCGGAGACGAGGTCCCGGCCGCGGATTTCGGTGTGTTCGTCAGCGTCGAGGTCGTACGCCGAACCGATCGTGATCTTGATCTGTTCGGCCGTCCGCTCACCGAGGAGGAGCGAGTACTCCTTCTTGATGTGCTGGATGATCGCGTTGTCCAGTTCGTCACCCGCGACGCGGATGGACTGGGCGGTGACGATGCCGCCGAGGGAGATGACCGCGACCTCCGTGGTGCCGCCGCCGATGTCCACCACCATGTTGCCCGTGGCCTCATGGACCGGCAGGCCGGAACCGATGGCCGCGGCCATGGGCTCCTCGATGATGTGCACCTGGCGCGCGCCGGCCTGGGACGAGGCCTCGATGACGGCGCGGCGCTCGACGCCCGTGATGCCCGAGGGCACACAGACGACGACACGGGGACGGGCGAGATACCGCCGCTTGTGAATCTTCAGAATGAAGTAGCGGAGCATCCGCTCGGTGATCTCGAAGTCGGCGATGACGCCGTCCCTGAGCGGGCGCACGGCAACGATGTTGCCGGGCGTCCGACCGATCATCTTCTTCGCTTCCGATCCGACCGCGAGAATGCCACCGGTGTTGGTGTTGATCGCGACGACGGACGGCTCGTTGAGTACGATCCCGCGACCCCTGACGTACACCAGCGTGTTGGCGGTCCCGAGGTCGACAGCCATGTCACGGCCGATGAACGACATTGAGTTCCCCATCAGGATTCGTCTGGCCTTCCCAAGTGAAGCGTGTGATGGCTTTGGTTTGGGGTGGCGAAGTGGGTGCGGTGACGTGAAGGCTTGCAAGGCTTACATCGTAGTCTCGCCTGCACGAACACCGCGCGAGGGTCTTCGCCATTGTCAGCATGCGATGTGCCGTCTCGCTTCTGGAGACGAGCGTTCGGGGGTAGGCGTTCCCCCGATCGGCACGCATATGCCGGGGGACGGCCGGTTTTCGACGGCCGTCCCAGGTCGGACAATCCTCGGGCATCCGAGTGAGGTGACGGTTCCTCAGAAACGGTGTGTGCAGAAACTGCGCAAGAACTTCACCGGCCGGATACGCGGGTGCTCAGTCGCGGCCGGGGAAGAAGATCTTCAGCTCGCGCTCGGCGGACTCCTCGGAGTCGGAGGCGTGGATGAGGTTCTCGCGGACGATCACGCCGTAGTCACCGCGGATGGAACCGGGGGCGGCGGCGATGGGGTCGGTGGGCCCGGCGAGCGCGCGCACACCCTCGATGACCCGCTCTCCCTCGACGACCAGGGCGACGACGGGGCCGGACGCCATGAACTCGACGAGGGGCTCGTAGAAGGGCTTGCCCTTGTGCTCGCCGTAGTGCTGCTCCAGCGTCTCCTGGTCCAGGGTGCGCAGCTCCAGCGCGGTGATGCGCCAGCCGGCCTTGCGCTCGATCCGGCCGATGATCTCGCCGGTCAGGCCGCGACGGACGGCGTCGGGCTTGAGGAGGACGAGGGTGCGCTGAGTCACGGGGGTGGCTCCATTCGAGGTCACGTATGTGCGGTGTTCAGAGGCTACAGGGCCGCCCTGAGCGGGTGTCACGCAGCGTCAGGACTGGTACCGGCCGACTGGGCCTGCGCGGCGAATCTCGCCTTCGCCTCGTCGATCTTCCGGCCGTAGTGCACGGATGCCCACCACAGCGCGGCGAACATCGCGCCCATGAAGTACATGGTCGGGACGACGGTGCCGGACGCGATGAGCGCGATCTGGAGCGCCCAGCCGAGCTGGATGCCGCCGGGCCGGGTGATCGCACCGCACAGCAGCACGCACAGGAGCATGGCGATGCCGCTGACCGTCCACACGGTCGACGTGGACAGGTCGGGGTCCTTCATGGCGACGAGACCGGCGAAACCGATCACGAAGACCTCGCCGATCAGGGTCGAAGCACAGAGCGTACGCACGGAAGTCAGCCCCTCCCCAGGAGCAGTCGGGCCTCGCCGACGGTGATGACGGAGCCGGTGACGAGGACACCGGCGCCCGAGTACTCCCCGTCCTCCTCGGCGAGGGTGATGGCGGCCTCCAGGGCGTCGTCGAGCCGCGGCTCGACCTGGACGCGGTCGTCGCCGAAGACCTCGACGGCGATGGCGGCCAGCTCGTCGACGTCCATCGCGCGCTGGCTGGAGTTCTGCGTGATCACGACCTCGGCGAAGATCGGCTCGAAGGCCTCAAGCAGCCCGCGTACGTTCTTGTCGCCGCTCGCCCCGACCACCCCGATCAGCCGGCTGAAGTCGAAGGCCTCGCCGACCCCCTCGGCGGTGGCCCGTGCGCCCGCCGGGTTGTGCGCGGCGTCGAGCACGACGGTGGGAGAGCGCCGTACGATCTCCAGCCGCCCGGGGGACGTCACCGCGGCGAACGCCTTGCGGACGGTGTCGGTGTCGAGGGGCTCGGGCCGCTGGGTGCCGACGCCGAAGAACGCCTCGACGGCGGCAAGGGCGACGGCCGCGTTGTGAGCCTGGTAGCCGCCGTGCAGCGGCAGGAAGATCTCCTCGTACTCCCCGCCGAGCCCGCGCAGCGTCAGCATCTGCCCGCCGACGGCGACCGTGCGGCTGACGACCCCGAACTCCAGGCCCTCCCTGGCCACCGTGGCGTCCACCTCGACGGCCTTCTTCAGCAGCACCTGGGCCGCGTCGACCGGCTGCTGGGCGAGGATCACGGTCGCGTCCTGCTTGATGATCCCGCCCTTCTCGACGGCGATCTCACCGGGCGTCCCGCCGAGCCGGTCGGTGTGGTCGAGGTCGATGGGCGTCACGACGGCCACATCGGCGTCGATGACGTTGGTGGCGTCCCAGCTGCCCCCCATCCCGACCTCGACGACGGCCACGTCGACCGGGGCGTCGGCGAAGGCGGCGTACGCCATGCCGGTCAGCACCTCGAAGAAGGAGAGCCGGAACTCCTGCTGGGCGTCGACCATCTCGACGTACGCCTTGATGTCGTCGTACGTCTCGACGAACCGCTCGGCCGGGATGGGCGCCCCGTCGAGGCTGATCCGCTCGGTGATCGACTGGACGTGCGGGGAGGTGTACCGGCCGGTGCGCAGGTCGAAGGCGCCGAGGAGGGCCTCGATCATGCGGGCGGTGGAGGTCTTGCCGTTGGTGCCGGTGATGTGGATCGAGGGGTACGCGCGCTGGGGCTCGCCCAGGACGTCCATCAGCGCGGCGATACGGCTGACGCTGGGCTCCAGCTTGGTTTCGCCCCAGCGGGTGGCGAGGTCCGCCTCGACGGTGCGGAGGGCCTTGTCGACCTCGGGGTCGGTGGGGCGGCCCGGCACGTCGGTGCTCGGGGCTCCGCCCTGGGTGCGGAGGGTGCGGCTGCCGGCCTCGATGACCGCGAGGTCGGGGTCTCGGTCGGTCTCGGCGTCGATGATGTCGTCGAAGGGGTCGGTGTCGCTCACGGAGTCAGTCTACGGAGCCGCCGCGCTGCCCGAACGCGTGGGTTTTCGCCCCCGCCGCCCCTACCCGTTCCCATCCCTGGGGGCTGCGCCCCCAGACCCCCTTTGTCCTCAAACGCCGGACGGGCTGAAAAACCTAGCCTCTCCGGCGTTTGAGGAGCGGGGGTTCGGGGGCGGAGCCCCCGAGGATGGGACGGGTAGGGGCGGCGGGGGCGAGGAAACGGCTGGTTACGCCACGGGCAATCCGTCCAGCTGGGCCTGGATTCGGGTGATGTCCTCGTCCGCCTTTGCCAGGCGGCCCTTGATCTTGTCCACCACCTGGTCCGGGGCCTTTGCCAGGAAGGCCTCGTTGCCCAGTTTGGCCTGGGCCTGCTGGCGTTCCTTCTCCGCTGCCGCGAGGTCCTTCGCGAGGCGCTTGCGCTCCGCCGCGACGTCGATCGTGCCGGAGAGATCGAGGGCGACCGTGGCGCCGGCGACCGGGAGGGTTGCGGTGGCGTGGAAGCCGTCGCCCTCCGGCTGGAGGCGGAGGAGCTGGCGGATGGCCGGCTCGTGCGCGGCCAGGGCGGTGCCGTCGAGGGTGAGACGGGCGGGGACCTTCTGACCGTCCTGGAGGCCCTGCTCCTTGCGGAAGCGGCGGACCTCGGTGACGACGGCCTGGACGGTGCCGATCTCGGCCTCGGCCGCCTCGTCGCGGAAGCCGCTGTCCTTGGGCCACTCGGCGATGACGAGGGACTCGCGGCCGGTCAGCGTCGTCCACAGCGTCTCGGTGACGAAGGGGACGACCGGGTGGAGCAGGCGCAGCATGACGTCGATGACCTCGCCGAGGACCCGGCCGGAGACCTTGGCCTGCTCGCCGCCCGCGAAGAAGGTCGTCTTCGAGAGCTCCACGTACCAGTCGAAGACCTCGTCCCACGCGAAGTGGTAGAGCGCGTCGCTGAGCTTCGCGAACTGGAAGTCGTCGTAGTACGCGTCGACCTGCGCGACCGTCTTGTTCAGGCGGGAGAGGATCCAGCGGTCCGTGGCCGAGAGCTTCTCGGCGGCCGGGAGTTCGCCCTCGATCGTGGCGCCGTTCATCAGCGCGAAGCGCGTGGCGTTCCAGATCTTGTTGGCGAACTTGCTGGACGCCTGGACCCAGTCCTCGCCGATCGGGACGTCGGTGCCGGGGTTGGCGCCCTTGGCCAGGGTGAAGCGGACGGCGTCGGAGCCGTACTTGTCCATCCAGTCCAGCGGGTCGACGACGTTGCCGAAGGACTTCGACATCTTCTTGCCGCGCTCGTCACGGACCAGGCCGGTCAGGGCGATGGTCTTGAACGGGGCCTGGCCGTCCATGGCGTAGAGACCGAACATCATCATCCGGGCGACCCAGAAGAAGATGATGTCGTGGCCGGTCAGCAGGACGTCCGTCGAGTAGAACTTCTCGAGGTCCGGGGTCTGTTCGGGCCAGCCGAGGGTGGAGAACGGCCACAGGCCGGAGGAGAACCAGGTGTCGAGGACGTCGGTGTCCTGGGTCCAGCCCTCGCCGGTGGGCGGCTGCTCGTCGGGGCCGACGCAGAGGACCTCGCCGTCCGGGCCGTACCAGACGGGGATGCGATGGCCCCACCACAACTGGCGTGAGATGCACCAGTCGTTGAGGTTGTCGACCCAGTCGAAGTAGCGCTTGGACATCTCCTCGGGGTGGATCGAGACCCGGCCGTCGCGGACCGCGTCACCGGCGGCCTTGGCCAGCGTCTCGACCTTGACCCACCACTGGAGGGACAGGCGCGGCTCGACGGTCGTGGAGCAGCGCGAGCAGTGCCCGACGGAGTGCGTGTACGGGCGCTTCTCGGCGACGATCCGGCCCTGTCCGCGCAGGGCGCCGACGACGGCGGAGCGGGCCTCGAAGCGGTCCAGGCCGAGGAAGGGGCCGTGGACGGTGATGACACCGTGCTCGTCCATGATCGTCATGTTGGGCAGGTTGTGGCGCTGCCCGATGGCGAAGTCGTTCGGATCGTGGGCCGGGGTCACCTTGACGGCGCCGGTGCCGAACTCCGGGTCGACATGCGTGTCGGCGACGACCGGGATGGTCCGGTCGGTCAGCGGCAGCTTGATCTGCCTGCCGACGAGGTGCTTGTAGCGCTCGTCGTCGGGGTGGACGGCGACGGCTGTGTCACCGAGCATCGTCTCGGCGCGGGTGGTGGCGACGACCAGGCTGTCCTCGCCCTCGCCGTACCTGATCGAGACGAGTTCGCCCGCGTCGTCCTGGTACTCGACCTCGATGTCCGAGATGGCCGTGAGACAGCGCGGACACCAGTTGATGATGCGCTCGGCGCGGTAGATCAGCTCGTCGTCGTAGAGGCGCTTGAAGATCGTCTGGACGGCCTTGGAGAGGCCCTCGTCCATGGTGAAGCGCTCGCGGCTCCAGTCGACGCCGTCGCCGAGGCGCCGCATCTGGCCGAGGATCTTGCCGCCGTACTCCTCCTTCCACTGCCAGACGCGCTCGACGAAGTCCTCGCGCCCCAGGTCGTGGCGGGACTTGCCCTCCTCGGCGAGCTGCTGCTCGACCTTGTTCTGGGTGGCGATGCCGGCGTGGTCCATGCCGGGGAGCCAGAGCGACTCGTAGCCCTGCATGCGCTTGCGCCGGGTGAGGGCGTCCATGAGCGTGTGCTGGAAGGCGTGGCCCAGGTGGAGGGAGCCCGTCACGTTCGGCGGCGGGATGACGATGGTGTAGGCGGGCTTGTCGCTCTTCGCGTCGGCGGTGAAGTAGCCCCGGTCCACCCAGCGCTCGTACAGCTTCCCCTCTACCTCGGCCGGCGCGTACTGGGTCGGCAGTTCGGTGATGGGCGCTGTTGGCTGCTGCTGAGCGTTCTCGGTCACCCGGTCAGTTTAGAGGCGTCACCACCGTGTCCCGAAACTCGATTCTTTCGTAACGGTGGGACACCCGGGGCAACTCGGGACCCTGGCCTGCGCGAGGATGTCAGGAACACATAAGCATCTGGAGGGGAACCCAGAGATGAGCCACAACCAGCCGGGCCCGTACAGCGGACCACCCCAGCAGCCCGGACCGTACGGGCAGCCGGCCGCCCAGCCGGGTCCGTACGGCCAGCCGCCCCAAGCACCTCAGGCCCCTCCGGCGGCTCCGCAGCCCGGCTACGGCTACCCCCAGCAGGCTCCGCCCGCGCAGCCCGGCTACGGCTATCCGCAGCAGGCCGCCCCGAACCCGTACGGTCAGCAGCCCGCCTACGGCCAGCAGCCGCCGTACGGGCAGGCCCCGTACGGGGTTCCGCAGCCGCCGCCGGGTGGGGGCAAGAAGAAGACGACGGCGATCGTCCTCGGGTCGGTGGCCGTCGTGGCCGCCATCGCCGTGGGCGCCTGGTTCGTGCTCGGCAGTGGGAGTGGCTCGGGCAGCGGGTCGGACATCGCCGACGACGGGGCGCACAAGCTGACGGCGCCGGCGACCGTGCTCGACGGCGCGTACAAGAAGAGCGGGGACTCCGCGGCCGACGGGCTGACCGAGGACGAGATCAAGGACGCCGAGGCCTGGGGGGTCGAGAACCCCAAGGACGTCAGCGCCGTGTACGCCTCGGGCGAGAGCCTCACCGCCAAGACCCTGATGTTCGCCGGGGTGTACGGCACGATCGACGACCCGGAGAAGGTCGTCGACGCGATGTTCGCCCAGATGAAGTCGGAGTCGGCGAAGAGCACGGCCTCCGGCGACGGCAAACTCGTCGGCAGCCCGCAGGAGTTCACGCCGGCCGGCTTCGACAACGGCATCATGAAGTGCCAGCAGATCGAGAGCACCGAGTCCGGCACGACGACGCAGATGCCGTTCTGCATCTGGGGCGACCACAGCACGCTCAGCTACGTCCTGACGTACGACATCGCCTCCCTGGCCTCGGGCAAGGCCGCCACGATGGAGGAGGCGGCCGAACTCGCCGCCAAGCTGCGCGCGGACGTGCGCGTCAAGGCCTGACACGCCTCGGCTGACGCCTCAACCGCGGAGGGGCCCCGGTCTGTTGACCGGGGCCCCTCCGCGATTCCTTTGCCCTGCGCCGCCGTTACGCCGTCTTCTGCTCGCCCGGGCCGCGCCCTCGCGCGTCCCTCGGGATCAGGGTCGGGTTCACGTTCGACAGGACGACGTCCGCCGTGATGACGACGCGGGCCACGTCCTTGCGGGACGGGACCTCGTACATCACCGCCTGGAGGACCTCCTCCATGATGGCGCGCAGGCCGCGTGCGCCGGTCTGACGCAGGATCGCCTGGTCGGCGATGGCCTCCAGGGCCTCGCGCTCGAAGTCCAGCTCCACGCCGTCGAGTTCGAAGAGGCGCTGGTACTGCTTGACGAGGGCGTTGCGCGGCTCGACCAGGATCTGGAGGAGCGCCTTGCGGTCCAGGTTGTGGACCGAGGTGATCACCGGGAGGCGGCCGATGAACTCCGGGATCATCCCGAACTTCACCAGGTCCTCGGGCATGACCGCCTCGAACTGGTCCTTGTTCTCCATCTCGCGCTTGGAGCGGATCGTCGCGCCGAAGCCGATGCCCTTGGCACCCGCCCTCGACTCGATGAGCTTCTCCAGGCCCGCGAAGGCGCCGCCCACGATGAACAGGACGTTCGTCGTGTCGATCTGGATGAACTCCTGGTGCGGGTGCTTGCGTCCGCCCTGCGGCGGGACCGAGGCCGTCGTGCCTTCGAGGATCTTCAGCAGGGCCTGCTGGACGCCCTCGCCGGACACGTCACGCGTGATCGACGGGTTTTCACTCTTCCGCGCGACCTTGTCGATCTCGTCGATGTAGATGATTCCGGTTTCGGCCTTCTTGACGTCGTAGTCCGCCGCCTGGATCAGCTTCAACAGGATGTTCTCGACGTCCTCGCCGACATACCCGGCCTCCGTCAGCGCCGTCGCGTCGGCGATGGCGAACGGGACGTTGAGCATGCGCGCCAGGGTCTGCGCGAGGAGGGTCTTGCCGGAGCCCGTGGGGCCCAGCAGGAGGATGTTGGACTTCGCCAACTCGATGGCGTCGTCGCGGCTTTGACCGCCGCCGTTCTCACCGGCCTGGACCCGCTTGTAGTGGTTGTACACCGCGACGGACAGGGCCTTCTTGGCCGACTCCTGCCCGACTACGTACCCCTCGAGGAACTCGTAGATCTCGCGGGGCTTGGGGAGTTCCTCCCAGCGCACCTCGCTCGTCTCCGCGAGTTCTTCCTCGATGATCTCGTTGCAGAGATCGATGCACTCGTCGCAGATGTACACACCGGGGCCTGCGATGAGCTTCTTGACCTGCTTCTGGCTCTTGCCACAGAACGAGCACTTGAGCAGATCGCCGCCGTCACCGATGCGTGCCACGGTGTGCTTCCCCTTCGCCTGGGAGACGCCTAGGTCCAGCGGCTCCTGGTGCTGCCTTATGTCCGACGGTACCTTGCCGGGCCCCCCGTTCGGGCCCCCCTTGGCGCGGTTCACTTTGACGTGCTCCGAGTCAAACCGTGCCAAGGGGCGGCAGACGATACAGCTTCCGCGTCTACCAGTACGCCTACCAGTACGTCAGCGGACGCTGGCGTTGTTCATCTTGCGGGTGGAGATGATCTGGTCGATCAGGCCGTACGACAGCGCGTCCTCGGCCGTGAGGATCTTGTCGCGCTCGATGTCCTCGCGGATCTTCTCGATCGGCGTGGTGGAGTGCCTGGCCAGCATGTCCTCCAGCTGGGCACGCATCCGGAGGATCTCGTTGGCCGCGATCTCCAGGTCGGAGACCTGGCCACGGCCGGTCTCGCTGTACGGCTGGTGGATCAGCACGCGCGCGTTGGGCAGTGCCATGCGCTTGCCCGGCGTACCGGCCGCGAGGAGGATCGCGGCGGCGGAGGCCGCCTGGCCCATGCAGACCGTCTGGACGTCCGGCTTCACGAACTGCATCGTGTCGTAGATGGCCGTGAGGGCCGTGAACGAGCCACCGGGGCTGTTGATGTAGACCGAGATGTCCCGGTCGGGGTCCATCGACTCCAGGCACAGCAGCTGTGCCATGACGTCGTTGGCGGAGGCGTCGTCGATCTGCACACCGAGGAAGATCACGCGCTCCTCGAAGAGCTTCGCGTACGGGTCGTACTCACGCACGCCCTGCGAGGTGCGCTCGACGAAGCGCGGGATGACGTAGCGGGACTCGGCGCTGGGGCCGGTGTACTGCGCCTGGGCGGCCTGTGCCGCCCTCGTACGGTCGTAGAGGCCGCTGCCGGGGAAGTCGTTCACGATGTCTCCTGAAAGGGGCTGAGGCGGGGGCTGGAGGGCGGTGAGGGCGCTTACGAGCCCGCACCACCGGTGCCGCCGCCGCCCGGGATGCCTGCGGCCGTGGCGATCACGTCGTCGATGAGGCCGTACGCCTTGGCCTCCTCGGGGTCGAACCAGCGGTCGCGGTCCGAGTCCCGGGTGACCTGCTCGACGGTCTGGCCGGTGTGCTGTGCCGTCAGCTCGGCCATGCGCTTCTTGGTGTGCAGCAGCCGCTCGGCGTGGATCTTGATGTCCGAGGCCGAACCGGCGAGGCCGGCGGAGGGCTGGTGGATCAGGATCTCGGCGTTCGGCAGCGCGAAGCGCTTGCCGGGCGTGCCCGCGCTGAGCAGGAACTGGCCCATGGAGGCCGCGAGGCCCATGGCGATCGTCATCACGTCGTTCTTGATGAACTGCATGGTGTCGTAGATCGCCATGCCGGCCGTGATCGAGCCGCCGGGGCTGTTGATGTAGAGGTTGATGTCCTTGTCCGGGTCAGCGGCGGCGAGAAGCAGCAGCTGCGCGGTGATCTTGTTCGCGATGTCGTCGTCGACCGGCTGGCCGAGGAAGATGATCCGCTCGTTGAGCAGCCGGTTGTAGACCTGGTCGCCGAGGCCACCGCCGATGGAAGGCTCGCCGGCGGCGGAAGGCATCAGATTCGTCACGTCGTATCCACCTGCTCGTCTTACGACGGCGCCGGGCCGTCTCACGTGTTCTGCCGGGGCGTGGGGCCGTCCGGCGTTATTCGGGGACTCCCCTGCCCTCGTACTCATGGACCCTAACGCGCGGGTCCCTCCGGGGAATCCCGGGAATGGAACTGTTCGCTGTGAGCGCATGTGCTCCGCCGGGTTGAGCAGGGTCTCCGGTGTGCCTCGGCTGTGCGGCGGGCGGGGTTTCGGTGAGCGTCACGGGGCTCCCGCCCCGGGCCCCGGTTGCCTCTCGCCGTGACTCCGCCGGGGGGTGGGCGGGTGCCGGCCCGTGGGGCTTCTCGCGCAGTTCCCCGCGCCCCTTTGGGGCGCGTCCTTGTGGGCGTGGATGATGACGGGCCCGGAGTGGGGGCTTGTCGCGCCCGCGCGGCGGAGCCGCATATCGACACAGCCCCGCGCCCCTTTGGGGCGCGTCCCTGTGGCCGCGGATGACGGACAGCCCCGCATGCCCTCAGGGGCGCGACAGGCCCCCGGGAAGTGTTCCCGGGGGCCTGTCGTACGTCTGTCAGAGGTGCCGTTGGTGTCAGGCCTCGGGCTTGTCCTCCGAAGCCTCGGCCTCTACGGCCGGGGTCTCCTCGGAGGTGGCCTCCGTGGTCTCGTCCTCTTCCTCGTCGTCGAGGTCGATGATCTCGCCGTTGGTGTCCTTGACCGTGGCGGCCTCGACCACGACCGCGAGGGCCTTGCCGCGGGCCACCTCGCCGACCAGCATCGGGACCTGGCCGCCCTCGACGACCGCCTGGGCGAACTGGTCGGGGGACATGCCGGAGGAGGCCGCGCGCCGCATGAGGTGCTCGGTGAGCTCCTCCTGGTTGACGTTCAGCTTCTCCTTGTTGACCAGCTCGTCGAGGACGAACTGCGTCTTGATGCCCTTGACCGCGGCTTCCTTGGTCTCGGTGTCGAACTCCTCGGCCGTCTTGCCCTGGATCTCGAGGTACTTCTCGAGGTCGAGGCCCATCTGGCCGAGCTGGTGGTGCTCCAGGTTGTGCTTGCGGGTGTTGATCTCGTCCTCGAGGAGCTTCTCGGGGACGGGCACCTCGACGAGCTCCAGCAGCTTCTCCAGGACTCGCTCCTGGGCCTGCGTGGCCTGGTCGTACTGCTTCATGTTCTCGAGGCGCTTGCGGCTGTCCGCGCGCAGCTCCTCCAGGGTGTCGAACTCGGAGGCGAGCTGGGCGAACTCGTCGTCCAGGGCAGGCAGTTCGCGAGCGGCGACCTGGGTGACCTTGACGGTGACCTCGGCCTCCTTGCCGGCCGCCGAGCCGCCCTTCAGCTCGGAGGTGAAGGTGGCCTCGCCACCGGCCGCCACGCCCGTCACCGCGGCGTCGACGCCGTCCAGCAGCTCGCCGGAGCCGATGGTGTAGGAGACGCCGCTCGCGACGCCGTCCTCCAGCACCTCGCCGTCGACCTTGGCCTCCAGGTCCAGCGTCACGACGTCGCCGTCCTCGGCGGCCCGCTCGACCGGGGAGGTGGCGGCGAAGCGCTCACGGAGCTGCTCGACCGACTTGTCGATGTCCTCCTCGGTGACCTCGATCGCGTCGACCTCGACCTCGATGCCGGAGTAGTCCGGGATCTCGATGGTCGGGCGGACGTCGACCTCGGCGGTGAAGTTCAGCGTCTCGCCGTCCTTCAGCTCCGTGATGTCGACCTCGGGCTGGCCCAGGACGTTCAGCTCGGCCTCGTTGACCGCGTCGGTGTAGAACTTCGGGAGCGCGTCGTTGACGGCCTCCTCCAGAACCGCACCGCGGCCGAACCGCTGGTCGATGACGCGCGCCGGGATCTTGCCCTTCCGGAAGCCCTTCACCGTGACCTGCTGGTTGATCTTCTTGTACGCCGCGTCGAGGCTGTCCTTGAGCTCCTCGAAGGGCACCTCGATGCTGAGCCGAACCCGGGTCGGGTTCAGGGTCTCCACGGCGCTCTTCACGGTTCGGTCTCCTTGGGGGCTGACTTCTTGGGGTTCTGCTGAGGGTTCTGCTGCTGTCCTCTGCCGGACGTGCCTGAGCCTCAGCGGATTCGCGGCCCTTGAGGGACGTAACAACGCAGACACACGGGCGCGCAGCTTGCATAGTAGCCGCAGGCGGTACTCGCCCCAAAAGGTGATCTCGCCGGTGGTCCGGCAGGTGGTCGGGGTGGCGGGATTTGAACCCACGGCCTTCCGCTCCCAAAGCGGACGCGCTACCAAGCTGCGCCACACCCCGTCTGGTGCGACACGTAGGGTACATGCCCGCAGGCTGTGGGGTTGCCGCATTTCAAGAGTGGAAACGGGGTGTGCGTCGAGGTGCCATGAACCGCTACGATGCCTTCTGTGCCGCGGTCATCTGACCTGCGGCGCATGCGTGCGGGCGTAGCTCAATGGTAGAGCCCTAGTCTTCCAAACTAGCTACGCGGGTTCGATTCCCGTCGCCCGCTCTGTCTTCGCCGTCGGCCCGGTTCCCCTGGAACCGGGCCGATCGTGTTTCCCCACGGCGGTCAGAACTGGATCTCGTTGATCGTGTCGGCTATCGAGTTCAGGAAGCGTTGGATGTCGTCGGCCATGCCGGTCGAGGCGAGGAAGAAGCCGAAAAGTATGGCGACGACCGCCGGGCCCGCCTTGATCGTGCCTCCGCGAATCAGCACCACCAGGATGATTCCCAACATCAGCACCACTGACAACGAAATGGCCACACTGATCACACCCTATGGTCGGTCCGCTCTACCGGCCCAGGGATGCGTTCCCTCGCACCCCCGCCAGATCCATCGTGCCACCAACCAGGCCACCCTATGCGGCCGGTGACGCATCATCGGCCCCACGAGATCGATTTATTACCATAGAGAAACCAAGAGCACAGGAATATGTTCTTTATGGGTAATTAGGTGGACATTTACGTCTCTACAGACCGAGAAGCGCGCGCATTTTGACGTATTTCTCGGTCAGGCGGATGCGGGTCGATGCGTCGAGTACCGCCAGGCGGGCCGGGTCCGCGTTGTGCGCCAGGTCCGCCTCCTTGACCAGGAGTGCGCCCGGGGTGTCGAGGATGCGCCGGGCGTACACCTCGGGAGCCTCCCCCGCACGCTTGGTGACGGCCAGCACGATGTCCTTCGTACGGCGGGACAGCGCGGCCTCTTCCAGCCAGCCCTCGGAGAGCGCGTCGTCCTCAACCGCGTCGTGCAGCCAGGCCGCCGCGATCTGCTCGTCGTCGCCGCCACGCGCACGCACGCCCTCGGCCACGGCCTGGAGGTGCTCCGCGTAGGGGCGGCCCGCCTTGTCCGTCTGGGCGGCGTGCGCCGCCCGGGCCTTCGCCTCTACTTCGGCCAGGGTCAGGGGTGTTGGGGGTGTTGGGGGCACTGGGGGGTTCGGAGGGGTTTCCGTCATCCGGTCAGTGTGGGGTTGTGGGTGACTCGGTGGGAGCCAGGGATCGTTTGGTAAAGTAAGTATTGACGGTTTCTTGACGTTCTCTTGACTCTGGAGGCAGGCTCATCGGACACGCGGACACTCTGATCGCCATGGGCGGCGCTTTTCTCGCCGCCGCGGTTCTCGCCCGGCTCGGCAGCCGGATCGGGCTGCCGACCATCCCTCTCTTCATCCTGGCCGGGATACTGCTCGGCCCGCACACCCCCGGCATCGTGCTGGTCTCCGACCCGCACGACATGGAGATGCTCTCGGCACTCGGGCTCGTGCTGCTGCTCTTCTACCTCGGCCTCGAATTCCATCTGGACGACCTCAAGGCGGGTGGCCGGCGGATGGCGCTGGCCGGGGGCACGTATCTCGCGCTGAACGTCGGCGCCGGCCTGGGCTTCGGATTCGCCCTCGGGTGGGGCACCTCCGAGGCGTTGGTCCTCGCCGGGGTGCTGGGCATATCGTCGTCCGCCATCGTCACGAAGGTGCTGGTCGACACCGGTCGGCTGGGCAGTCCCGAGGCGAAGCCGATCCTCGGGATCATCGTTGTCGAGGACGTCTTCCTCGCGCTGTATCTCGCCGCGCTACAGCCGGTGTTGTCCGGGGCGGATTCGCTGGGGGCCGCGGTTCTCGACGGGGGCAAGGCCTTCGGGTTCCTGTTGCTGCTGGCGCTCGCGGCTCGGTTCGGTACGCGGGTCGTGGGGCGGCTGTTCGCCGTCGAGGACGACGAGTTGCTGGTGATCTCGTTCCTGGGGGCGGCGGTGTTCGTGGCCGGGGTGTCCGAGTGGTTCGGGGTCGCGGACGCGATCGGGGCGTTCATGGTGGGGCTGATGCTGGGGAGTACGGCGTCCGGGGAGCGGATACGGAAGCTGGTGCATCCGTTGCGGGACGCGTTCGGAGCGATGTTCTTCTTCGCGTTCGGGTTGTCGATCGATCCCGGGGATCTGCCGGTGGTGGTGTGGCCGGTGTTGGCGGCGGTCGCTGTGACGGTGGGGATGAATGTGCTGGCGGGGGTGGGGGCGGCTCGGGTGTACGGGTTCGGGGCGCGGGGGGCTTCCGTGATCTCGAGCACGTTGTTGGCTCGGGGGGAGTTCGCGTTGATTCTGGCGACGATGGCGGCGGGGGCGGGGTTGGACGCGCGGCTGTCGCCGTTCATCGCGGGTTATGTGCTGGTGTTGGCGGTGTTGGGGCCGGTTGCTGCGGGGTGGGTGCCCGGCTTTTTCGCCCCCGCCGCCCCTACCCGTTCCCATCCTCTGGGGGCTTCGCCCCCAGACCCCCGCTTGTCGCGCTGAACGCGCTCGTCCTCAAACGCCGGACGGGCTAAATGGTCGCCTGGGCCGTTGGGCCCTCTCTGCAGATCAGGAGGAGGGCTCGGTCGTCGTTGACGTCCTTGGCCACCGCCTCGATCAGGTGCCAGGCCGCGCCGTGGAAGCCGCCTGCCACGTAGCGGTCGGCCTCTCCTGTCAGGCGGTCGATGCCCTCGACGATGTCCCGGTCCGAGGTTTCCACCAGGCCGTCCGTGAAGAGCATCAGGACGTCGCCGGGGCGGAGGGAGCCCTTGACCGGGTCGAACTGGGCGCCGTCGTACACGCCCAACAGCGGGCCCTCCGCGGCCTTTTCCTCCCAGCGGCCCGTGCCCGCGCTGAGCTGGAGGCCCGGGGGGTGGCCGGCCGAGAAGAGTTCGTAGTCGCCGGAGTCCAGGTCCAGGACCAGGTGGATCGAGGTCGCGAAGCCCTCGTCCCAGTCCTGGCGGAGGAGATAGCCGTTCGCCGCCGGGAGGAAGGCGTGGGGCGGGAGCGAGCCCAGTAGGCCTCCGAAGGCTCCTGAGAGCAGGAGGGCTCGGGAGCCTGCGTCCATTCCCTTGCCCGAGACGTCCGTCAGGACGACCTCCATCGTGCGGCCCCCGTTCGTCCGGGCCGCCACCACGAAGTCGCCCGAGAACGACTGGCCGCCCGCCGGGCGCAGCGCCATCTCCCGGTGCCAGCCCTGCGGCAGCTGCGGCAACTTGCTCTGGACGCGGATGCGTTCGCGCAGGTCGAACAGCATCGTGCCGCCGCGCCGCCAGGGGACGCCCACGCGGCTGCGGAACTGGGCGATCAGGAGGCCGAAGAAACCGCATGCCGCCACGACGAGGACCACTCCCGGTGTGACCCGGCTCGGGCCCTCCGTGTACGGGCCCAGCTTCACCGACTCCACGATCAGTGCCGACGCCGCCGCCGCGTACAGGCTCAGCAGGCTGGCCGGGCGCAGCAGGAGGCCGCCGGCGACGATCGGGAGGACCAGCAGGGCCGGTGAGCACCACACCGAGTTGGCGAGGGTCATGGCCGCGATGACCGGGATCGTGAGGAGCAGGCCCGCGAGCGCGATCCAGTCCGAACCGTCGCCCCGGAAGTAGTCCACGGCGGATCTGCGCACGCCGGTGCGGGCCCGGTGAACCTGCTTCTTCAACCGGGCCGTGAACGTCTCGGCTTCCGCGCGCCGCTCTCGTCCTGCTGCCATTAGTTCGGGACCCTATCCATCGGACCAGCTGCTTGGCACGGGAGGTCCCACTTGTCCCCCGTCCGAGGTTCAACTTCACAGTGAAACCCACCGAGAGCCGGTCCGAGGCCACGAGGGAGAAATTCCCTCGCTCGTCCCGCAATGCCCTGGTAGTCATGGTCTATGACGACCTCCAGGACCTCCGGTACGCCCTCCGGCACGACCGAGCTGCGGGTACTTCGGCCCGACGACTGGGATCAGTGGTACGACAACCTGCTCCGTGCCTTCGGCGGAATGACCGAGTCCGCCGAGGAACGGGAGTTGTGGAAATCACTTACCGAACTCGACCGTTCCGTGGGTGCCTGGGACGGTGACCTGTGCGTCGGCAGTGCGAGCGCTTTCACTTTCCAGGTAACCGTACCGGGTGGAGCCGCCGTTCCGGCCGCGGGCGTGACCATGGTCGGCGTCGCCGGCACGCACCGCAGGCGCGGGGTGCTCACGTCGATGATGCGCCGGCAGCTGGACGACGTACGGAGCTGGGGCGAGCCCCTGGCGGTGCTGACGGCCTCCGAGCCCGCCATCTACGGGCGGTTCGGGTACGGCCTGGCCACGCACTCGCTGACCGTCGAGATCGACACGACGCAGGTACGGCTGTCGGTGCCGGACGGGACCGATGACGTACGGCTGCGGTATGCCGTACCGGCCGAGGCCCTTGACGTGTGCGAGGCGGTGTACGCACGGCGGGTGCCGGAGCGGCCCGGGATGCTGGCGCGGATGCCTGGTTGGGCGCGGGTCGCGGTCCTCGATCCGGAGGGTGAGCGGGACGGGGCTTCGCCCTTGCAGTGTGTTGTCGCCGAGCGGGGCGGGGATGTTGTGGGGTTCGCTCGGTTTCGGGTCAAGCCCGACTGGGATGTCTCCGGGTCCAACAGCGCGGTTGTCGTCGAGGACGCGCATGCGCTCGACGCTCCCTCGCACGCCGCCCTGTGGCGGTTTCTCTTCGATCTCGACCTGACCTCGAAGGTCATCGCGCGCGGGCAGCCGGTCGACGAGCCCTGGCATCACATGGTGTCGGACATCCGGCGGTGCGGGCTGCGCAGGCGGGACGCCCTGTACGTACGGCTGGTGGACCTGGGGGCCGCGCTGGAGGCGCGGACGTACCAGGCGCCGGTGGATGTCGTGTTCGACGTCGAGGACGCGTTCTGTCCGTGGAACTCGGGGCGTTGGCGGCTGAGCGGCGACACCAAGGGGGCGGTGTGCGTGCGTACCGAGGACGCGGCTGATGTCGCCCTGTCCGTACGGGAGTTGGGGTCCGCCTATCTGGGCGGTGTGTCGTTGGCCGGGCTGGCGGCTGCCGGGCGGGTGCGGGAGGTTCGGCAGGGGGCGCTGGCCGAGGCCTCGGTGGCGTTCGGGTCGGTGGTGACGCCCTGGTTGCCGCACGGGTTCTGATCCGTCATCCGGTGCTCGGTCACTTCCTTTGGCAGGCCGGGCACCAGAAGAGGTTGCGGGCAGCGAGGTCGGCGGTGCGGATCTCGCCGCCACAGAGGTGGCAGGGCAGGTTGGCCCTGCGGTAGACGTAGACCTCGCCGCCGTGGTCGTCGACGCGCGGCGGGCGGCCCATCGCCTCCGGGGTGTGTTCCGGGCGGACGGTGTCGATGCGGTTGTTCCGTACGCCCTCGCGCATCAGGGCGACCAGGTCGGTCCAGAGCGCGGTCCACTCGGTCGGGGTGATGTCCCTGCCGAGGCGGTACGGGTCGATGCCGTGGCGGAAGAGGACTTCTGCGCGGTAGACGTTGCCGACTCCCGCGATGACCTTCTGGTCCATCAGGAGGGCGGCGATCGTTGTGCGGCTGCGGCTGATGCGGGTGTAGGCCGTGGCGGGGTTCGCGTCCTCGCGTAGGGGGTCCGGGCCCAGGCGGGCGTGTATCGCCTGCTTCTCGGGGTCCGTGATGAGGGCGCAGGTGGTGGGGCCTCGGAGGTCGACGTACGCGGTGTCGTTCGCCAGGCGGAGGCGGACCGTGTCCGTGGGGGGTGGGGCGGGGGTGGGGCCGAAGTTGACCTTGCCGAAGAGGCCGAGGTGGATGTGGATCCAGTCCGCTTCGCGGAAGCCCAGGAAGAGGTGTTTGCCGTGGGCTTCGGTGTGGGTGAGTTCCGCGCGGTCGAGGAGGGCGGCGGCGTCGGAGAACTTGCCCTGGGGGCTGGTTACTTGGGGTGCTGTGCGTAGGAACGCGGCGCTGTAGTCCTGGGCCAGGCGGTGGATCGTGTGCCCCTCAGGCACGGGTGCTCCTTCTTTGTCCGCGGGTGGGTGGGGGTTGCTGTGGGGGTGTTTTCGCCCCCGCCGCCCCTACCCGTTCCCATCCCCTGGGGGCTGCGCCCCCAGACCCCCCTGTCGCGCTGAACGCGCTCGTCCTCAAACGCCGGACGGGCTGAAAAGCCTCAGGGGCGCGGGGAACTGCGCGACCAGCCCCCACTCACCCGCAGCCGACTACTGGTCCTGAGGGTGGTGCGGCGGGATCTCCGGAAGGTCGCCCGTCGTCTCGTACGCCGACAGCATGTCGATGCGGCGGATGTGGCGGGCGTCCTCCGAGAACGGGGTCGCCAGGAACGTCTCGACGAACTTCGTCGCCTCGTCCTGGGTGTGCATGCGTGCGCCCACCGCGACCACGTTGGCGTTGTTGTGCTGGCGGCCCAGCGACGCCGTCTCCTCGCTCCAGGCGAGTGCCGCGCGCACGCCCTTCACCTTGTTCGCCGCGATCTGCTCGCCGTTGCCGGAGCCGCCGATCACGATGCCGAGGGCGTCCGGGTCGGCCGCCGTGCGCTCTGCGGCGCGGAGGCAGAAGGGCGGGTAGTCGTCGAGGGCGTCGTAGATGTGGGGGCCGCAGTCCACGGGGTCGTGGCCGGCCTCCTTGAGCCACTCGACGAGGTGGTTCTTGAGTTCGAAGCCCGCATGGTCCGAGCCGAGATACACGCGCATGGGACGAGTGTGACATGCCTGTTTCGGGGCAGCAGCCTCGGGGGTTGATCGCGAAAACTCGACGCAACACTGCGGAACCTCAAGGAAATCTCAAGTAACGATCTGGATTCAAAGGTTCAGGAATCCCTTTGCCTCAGATTCACTGGACCAACTGTTTACGCCGTCCCCACCGGCGCGCTTCCCCGTTCACCCGGCGCAAAGGAATTCCCCCCATGACCGCTTCTCCGTCCTCCGGGCTTCAGGCCGGGCTCAAGAACCGGCATCTGTCGATGATCGCCATCGGCGGTGTCATCGGGGCCGGGCTCTTCGTCGGGTCCAGCTCGGGTATCACCACCGCCGGCCCCGGCATCCTTCTCTCCTACGCTCTCGTCGGCACGCTCGTCGTGCTGGTGATGCGGATGCTCGGCGAGATGTCCGCCGCCAACCCGACCTCCGGCTCGTTCTCCGCGCACGCCGACCGGGCGCTCGGGCGCTGGGCCGGGTTCTCCATCGGCTGGCTGTACTGGTTCTTCTGGGTCGTCGTGCTGGCGGTGGAGGCCACCGCCGGCGCCACCATTCTCGAAGGATGGATTCCCGCCGTACCGCAGTGGGCCTGGGCGCTCATCGTGATGGTCGTGCTGACCGCCACCAACCTCGTCTCCGTCGGTTCCTACGGCGAGTTCGAGTTCTGGTTCGCCGGGATCAAGGTCGTCGCCATCAGTGCGTTCGTCATTATTGGCGGGCTTGCCGTGTTCGGTGTGCTTCCCGGTGTCGACAGCGACAAGGCCGGGCTCTCCAATCTCACCGACTCCGGCGGGTTCCTGCCCAACGGGCCCGGCGCCATCCTCACCGGTGTGCTGCTCGTCGTCTTCTCCTTCATGGGCAGCGAGATCGCCACGCTGGCCGCCGGTGAGTCCGAGGACCCGCAGCGGGCCGTCACCAAGTCCACCAACAGCATCATCTGGCGGGTCGCCGTCTTCTATCTCGGGTCGATCTTCGTCGTCGTGACCTTGTTGCCGTGGAACGATCCCTCGATCAAGGAGAAGGGCTCGTACGTCGCCGCCCTCGACTCCCTCGGTATCGCGCACGCCGGTCAGATCATGAACTTCATCGTGCTGACCTCGGTGCTGTCCTGTCTCAACTCCGGGCTCTACACGGCCTCCCGCATGGCCTTCTCACTCGGGCAGCGCGGTGACGCGCCCAAGGCCTTCGCGCGGACCACGTCCCGTGGCGTACCGCTCGCGGCGATCGTCGCCTCGGTCGTCTTCGGCTTCGTCGCCGTCTTCTTCAACTACAAGTTCCCCGACTCGGTCTTCCTCTTCCTCGTCAACTCCTCCGGCGCCGTCGCCCTGTTCGTCTGGCTGGTCATCTGCTTCTCGCAGCTGCGCATGCGGAAGATCATCGAGCGCGAGTCCCCGGAGAAGCTCGTCGTGAAGATGTGGCTGTACCCCTATCTGACCTGGGCGACCGCCGCTCTCATCGTCTTCGTCCTCGGCTACATGCTCACCGACACCGAGCACGACGGACGCGAGACCGTGCTTCTGTCGCTGCTGGTCGCGGCCGTCGTGCTGGTCATCGCCGTCGTCCGGCAGAAGGCCGGGCGCGGGACCGTCGTCGTGGCCGGTGCTCCGGCTTCGGACGTCGCCGGTGACGACGACGTCGTCAAGGTCGGCTAGCGATCCGAGTGGTCTCAGTGGTCAGGGAGTTGTTCACAGCACCGTGAACGACTCCCTCACCCGTTCGTAGGCCGGTACCGCCTGCTGCTCGATCTCCTCGTGGTACCAGGTGCTGATCTGGTACGACTTCCCCTCCACGTCGAATCCGAGCAGCCGGGCGTGCCAGTGGGTGCCGTCCAGGGTGAAGGTGTACTCCCAGACGACCGCCGGATGCCCCTGGTACGTCGTCTCCGCGAGGGTGATCTTCCGGTAGTCCTGGCCCTGGCGGGCGTTGCGCTCCGACTCCTCCCAGGTCTCCAGCAGATCGCCCCGGGCGAGCGAGGACTTGGCCAGGAGTTCCTGCCTGCCGTCGGGGGACGTGTAGTGCACCTCGGCGCCCGTCTTCACGTCCCTGCGCCAGCCTTTGGGCGTCGCCCACGCGTAGCCGCCCGCCTCCTCGTGCGCGCCTGGCGGCAGGCTGCGCGGGCGTGACGTGCCCTCGACCGTGGGTTCGGGGGTGGGCGCGGGAGTTGTTTCGGGGGTGGTGGGAGTGGTGGGGGTGGCCGAGGTTGCCTGCGACGAGCCCGGGGTCGCCGTGTTCTTGTCGTCCGGTGAGCCGGCAGTTGAGGCCAGGACCATCCCCACCACCGCCCCTGCCGTGACCATTCCGGCCGCCACCATGCCCGTACGGCGGCGGCCCCGGCGCCGGTCGCGACCCCGCCCGGGGTCGGACGGGCGTGCGGGGCCCGGGAGTTCGCCGGGCGGCGGCTGCGGTGGCAGCGTCTGCGGGGCCGTCGGGAGGGCGGCTGCCTGCCGCTCCGGGGTATGTCGTGGCTGCGCCGGCGGCTGGGTTCGGGTCTGTGTCCGTGCCTGTGTCTGTATCTGTGTCTCTTCCCGCTCTTTCGTTCGGACCAGGGAGACCCCGGCCTTGCGCACGGGGATCGCCGAACCGGCCTCGGACCGTATCTCGGAGGGGACTTCGGTGGAGGCGCTGGATGCCTCCGGGGAGGCCGCGTAGGAAGGGGTTCCCAGGACGGGGGTGGCTGCCGCGTGGGCGGCGGGGATCGCGTCCGTCGGCTCCGCGGGTTCGGGTGCCGGTTCGGGTTCGGGTTGGGGCTCCGGCTGCTCGCGTGGCTGTCGTGCGGCCCGTACGAGTGGCGCGTCCAGGTAGGCGGGGGTCGGGGTGTCCTGGGGCGGCTGTACGGGGGTGAGGGGCGCCGTGTCCGGGCGACCGTCCGGTATCTCCGGTGCCTCCGGCTCGGGCGCCTCTTCCGGCTCGGGCTCGGGCTCAGGTATCGGCGTCGGCGTCGGAAACGCCACCGGCCGCAGTGCCAGCTCCACGTCCTCCAGTGCGGGCCTGGCCGACGGCTCCTTCTCCAGGAGGGCGGCCAGGATGTCGTGCAACGGGCCTGCGGCGGCCGGGAGTTCGGGATCCTCGTACAGGACCGCGTGCAGTGTCGCCAGGGTCGTCTCGCGGGAGAACGGGGAGCGGCCGCCCAGCGCCGCGCAGAGTGTCGCGCCCAGGGACCACACGTCGGACGGCGGGCCCTGGTGCCGGCCCGACACGCGCTCCGGGGCCATGTAGTCGGGCGAGCCTACGAGCATCCCGACCATCGTGAGGGCCTTCGCGTCCTGGATGGCGGCGATGCCGAAGTCGGTGAGGACGACCCGCTGGTCGCGTCGTTCCACGAGGACGTTGCCCGGTTTGATGTCCCGGTGGAGCACTCCCCCGGCGTGCACCTGGCGCAGTGCGGAGACCAGGCCGAGGCCGAGGCGGGCCGTGTCGGCCGGGGTCAACGGGCCGTCCTCGACGAGGAGTTGTTCGAGGGAGCGGCCGGCGACCAGCTCCATGACGATCCACAGGCGCTCACCCTCGTCCACGACGTCGTACACGCGCACGACGTTCGGGTGGTCGATCCGGGCCGTCGCCCTGGCCTCGCGGAGTGTGCGTTCGCGGCGGGTGCGGGTGTCCTCCGCGTCGAGTCCGTCGATCCGCATTTCCTTGACGGCCACCGGCCGGTCGAGCATTTCGTCGGCGGCTCGCCACACCCGCCCCATTCCCCCCTGACCAATGCTTTCGACCAGCCGATATCGGCCCGTCACCAGCAGACCTGGAGCACCGCCGCCCATATTCCCCGGCAACCCTCTGCACCCCCTCAACGCACGCCCCACCAGAACCACAATGGTCACACTTCGTGCCGTACCAGCATAGTGGTGAGAAATCTTGTGGTACCTCTTCAAGTACTGCGAATTCAGGCGCAGTCCAGGGGGATCCTAGGGGGACGAACATGAGTTCTGGTCGCACGACGGTCATCGCGGGATCGCTGCTCACGGCATCTTTCTCGGCCGTGATGATCCTTTCCTTCACCGCCAGCGCGGATGACCAGGGACCTGGTAGCAGCAAGGGCGGAAAGGCGGTCGACGCGGCGCCCGAGGGCGTCAAGTTGACCACGGAACTGCCCGAGAGCATCTCCGTCGACAACAGTTCGAAAGAAACCGCACTGACCGCCACGGTAAAGAACGAGGGGAGCAAGGAGAGCGGCGATATCCGGCTTCTGGTAGTCGGATTCGACGGTATGACGGTCAAGAACGTCCAGGGCTGTGCGGAGATTCCCGAAGCGGATCTTCCGGAAGGTTCGAACAGCGGTTTCAACTGCGCCGTCGGCAGTCTCGCGGCCGGTAAGTCGAAGTCGTACGACGTGGAGGCGACGTACGACCTGGGCAAGACCGGCAAGATCTGCCTGCCCGTGCAGACGACCGACGGTTCGAAGACGTACTGGCAGCAGGGCCCGGTCCCGTTCGGTACGACGAACCCGTCGCCGAACGCCCCGGCCACCCCGTTGCTGCTCGGCACCGACAACAAGCCGGTGGCACCCGGGGGCGACGAGTTGCCGAGCACCGGCCCGGCGCGCGATCTGCTCCCGCTCGGCGCGGTCGGCGCGGCACTGCTGTCCGCCGGGGCGGCGGGCATGTGGTGGTCGCAGCGGCGGCCTCAGCGGCAGTCGCGGCAACAGCCGCAGGGCTGATCGGCACATGGAGGAGGGGGAGGCGGATTCCGCCTCCCCCTCCTCCAACCCGCCGTTGTTCAGCTCTTGTCGACGAACTTCCAGGCCGTCGGCAGTACGCCCATCGCCAGCGCCGCCTTCAGCGCGTCGCCCAGCAGGAACGGGGTGAGGCCGGCGGCGATCGCCGCGCTCGCGCTCATGTCGGCGGCCAGGGCGAGGTACGGGACGCCGATCGCGTAGATGATCGCCTCGCCCAGCAGCATCGTGCCCGCCATGCGCAACACCGAGCGGTCGGCGCCACGCCGGGCCAGCGCGCCCACGGCGGCTGACGCGAGCAGCATGCCGAGGATGTAGCCGAAGGACACGGACGTGCCCGAGCCGCCCTCCGCGAACCACGGCACGCCCGCGAGACCGGCCAGGGCGTAGAAGGCGAGGGCGGCGAGGCCGCGGCCCGCGCCGAGCGCCGTACCGACGAGGAGTGCGGCGAAGGTCTGCCCGGTCACCGGCACCGGCGAGCCGGGCACGGGGACGGCGATCTGGGCGGCGATCCCGACGAGCCCGGCACCGCCGAGCACGAGTGCGGCGTCCCGGACGCGGGAGGCGGGGAGCAGGTCGGCGAGGACCTGGCCGGGGCGGGCGGGGGCGACGGCGGTTGCCATGGGGACTCCGCGGGGATGTGGGTGAGCGGCAAGGGACATCGTGACGCTATCCCAGCGCCCTCGGGCCGATCACCGTCAGCGCTCGACAAAGGGGGCGACGGCGGCTTGGTGGGCTCCGGACAAACGGTGGGGGTTACACCCGGTACGGGGTGATGCCGGTCACTGAGGTGGAGTGGTTCGGGCTACGGGGATGCGCTGGTCGGCTTCTGTAGGGTTCCGCCAATCCCGGTAGCCGCTTGGACATGTGCCGTCTCGCCCGCTGGTCGCCATCTGGGCAGCGGCGGACCGTTTTGCTAGCTTCGTGCGCATGGTCGCCCAGTCCCGGTACTTCTCGTCGCGTCGCTATGTCGACCTGCGACGCGTGGGCACGGCCACCTGTCGCCGCCCCGGGTGAGGCGGCTCCGGCGCGCCTCGCTCCACAGGACTCCCTGAGTCCCTACGAGACGGCGCAGTGTCGGACCCGTTCCCCGAGGATGATCGCCATGCCCCGTGCCGCGGCACCCACCCTTGCTTCTCCCTCCCCCTCTTCTCGTCCCTCCCCTTCCCGCATACCGCGTGCCGCCGATCCCGATCGGCGGCGGACAAGCGCGAGTGTCGTTCTGCGGTCCGTGCTGGAGCACGGGCCTGTGGCGCGCAGCACCATCGCCCGGCTGACCGGGCTGTCGCCCGCGTCGGTGACGGACTACTGCGCGCGGTTCGCCGAACTCGGTCTGATCCGTGAGGAGTCCGCGCCCAGGCGGTCGAACGGGGTGGGGCGTCCGCACGTCCCCGTCGACCTGGACAGCTCCCGGTTCGTCGTGGGCGGAGTCCATGTGGCCGTGCCGTACACGACGGTCGCGCTGCTCGATCTGCGCGGACGGGTGGTGGCCCAGCGGGAGTTGAAGCACGAGCGCACCGATCCCGGGTGGGTGCTGGCGCGGGCCGCCGAGGGGCTGCGGGCGCTGCTGGACGGCGCCCCCGCCTGCCGGGCCCTCGGGGTCGGCGTGGCCGTGGGCGGCTGGGTGGACCGGGAGTCCGGGACCGTCGTCGAGCACCCGATGCTGGGCTGGCGGGACGTGGCGGTGCGGGAGGCGCTCGGGGACCGTACCGGGCTGCCGGTCCATGTGGACGGGCACGCGCGGGCGTTGGTCAACGGGGAGCGGCTGTTCGGGCCGGCGCGGGGCAGCGGGAGCGTGCTGCACTTGTTCGTCGGCAATGTGGTCGACGCGGCGTTCGCGACCAACGACGAGGTGCACCACGGGCCGCGTTCCCAGTCGGGCGCCATCGCCCATCTGCCGGTGCCGGGCGGGACGGAGGTCTGCGACTGCGGTCGTACGGGCTGCCTCCAGGCCGAGTTGAGCGAGCGGACGCTGTGCCGGCGGGCGCGGGAGGCGGGCGTCGTCGAGGGCACGAACCCCATGCACGTGGTCGCGGCGGCGGCTGCGGGCGACCCGGATGCCGTCGAACTGCTGGTGCGACGGGCGGGTGCCGTGGGGCGGGCGGCGCGGCTGCTGCTCGATGTGCTGAATCCGGAGACGGTGGTCGTGACCGAGGTCGGGACCATCTACCGCGAGGACTGCCTCGCCGCGCTGCGCGAAGGGGTCGGCGCCGACCGTGCGGCCTCCGTCGTGCCGACGAGTTTCCCGGATTCGGTGCTCGCTGTGGCGGGCGGTTCGGTGGCGCTCGACGTGCTGTACCGGGACCCGCTGGCCGCTTCGTCCGAGGCTGCTTCACCTGTGGCTATTTAATTCAGAAACTCCGAATGTTGACAGGGGTCAGGCATGACCGGGAACATCGTTCTCATGAGCCTCTTCGTGAGCTGTCGCACCCTTTGTTGCTGACACGTCGCCGTTATTGCTGACACGTTGCCGCGTGTGAAGCGCTCATTTCCTTCTGTTCTTTCTGCGTGAATTCCGTTTGCCGGGCCTCGCCGTGCCCGAATTCCGCATGCATTCCTGCTTTTCGACCTCACGGAGTACTCCCATGCCAGTCGACCGACGTCTCTTCCTCACCTCCCTCCTCGGCGCCGCGGCCGGTGTCACCGGGCTCAGTGGCTGCGCCGACAGCAGTGCCGCAGCCAGCACCAAGGGCGCCTCGACCGCCGCGCTCGCCGAAAAGGTCCCGGCCGGTACGAGTCTGAAGATCTCCTCGTATCTGAACATCCAGCAACTCCAGTTCAAGCTCGCCAAGTTGGGCGACCTGCCCTTCAAGGTGTCGACCTGGGCGAACATCGGCGCCGGTCCCGATGTCATCAACGCATTCCGTGCGGGCTCCCTCGATGTCGCCAACAACGCGGGTATTCCGCCGATCCAGGCGCACTACCAGGGATACGACGCGAAAATCGTCGCGATCAACGTCACCCGAAAGCCGAACTATCTCTTCGCGACCAAGCCCGGCAGCGACATCAGGTCGGTCGCCGACTTCAAGGGCAAGAAGCTCGCCTTCTCGCAGGGGCAGGCCCAGGGTGTCGTGCTCCTGCGGGCGTTGAAGCAGGCCGGGCTCGCCTACGACGAGGTCAAGCTCGTTCCGCTGACCAGCAACCAGTTCTTCACCGCGTTGCAGTCGGGCCAGGTGGATGTCGCTCCGCTGGCCAACAGCCAGTCCCCCGCGTACCTCGCGCAGTACGGCGCCAAGGGTGCCCGGGCCATCGAGACGGACGTCGTCGACCTGCTCAACCTGCTGTGGGCGCCGGTCTCCGTGCTGAACGACCCCGCGAAGGCCGCCGCGATCGCCGCGTACATCCCGTTCTGGGCCAAGGGCGCGGTGTGGGCGTACGAGAACCCGGACGCCTGGAACGAGGAGTTCTACGTCAAGACGCAGAACCTGACCCTCGCCCAGGCGCAGGCGATCACGGCGCTCGCCAACAAGCCGCTGTTCCCGCCGAGTTGGGACGAGGCGATCAAGTGGGAGCAGGAGACCGCGGATCTGCTCGCGGAGGGCGGCTTCGTGAAGAAGTTCGACGTGGGTTCGCTCTTCGACCACCGCTTCGAGGGCATCGCGGCGAAGGCCGTGACTGCGGAGTACCGGAGGTGACCACCGTGACCACATCCACATCCACGACTACATCCACGACCACATCGACTTCGGCTTCGACCGTCGCAGCAGTGCCTGTCGGCAGCGGCGCGGAACTCGCCCAGGTGCGCAGGCGCCGGCGGCTCTCCCCCGGCAAGCGGCTGCCCGCCGTCCAGATCATCGGGCCCGCCCTCTTCCTCGGCCTGTGGGCCGCCGCCTCCGCCGCCGGTCGGCTCGACCCGGCCGCGGTCCCGGCGCCCTGGACCGTGCTGGAGACCGGCGTCCATCTGTGGACCGACGGGACCCTGCCGACCGACATCCTGACCTCGCTGCGGCGGGCCGCCTCCGGCTTCGCGATCGGGCTGACCGCGGGCATCGTCCTTGCCCTGGCCTCCGGGCTCAGCCGGGTCGGCGAGGCGCTGATCGACGGGACGGTCCAGCTCAACCGGGCGATCCCGACCCTCGGCCTGATCCCGCTGTTCATCCTCTGGCTGGGCATCGGCGAGACGTTCAAGGTCGCGATCATCGCCATCGTCGTCTACATCCCGATCTACCTCAACACGCATTCCGCGCTGTCCGGCATCGACAGCAGGTTCGTCGAACTCGCCGAGGTACAGGGGCTGTCGAGGCTCCAGTTCGTCCGGCAGATCGTCGTCCCCGGCGCGCTGCCCGGCTTCTTCGTGGGCCTCAGGCTCGGGGTGACCGGTTCCTGGCTGGGGCTGGTCGTCCTGGAGCAGATCAACGCCACCAACGGACTCGGCTACATGATGTTCCAGGCCCAGAACTACGGCCAGAGCGATGTCATCCTCGTCGGCCTGGCCATCTACGGCATCTTCGGCCTGGCCTCCGACAGCGCGGTCCGTCTCATCGAACGGAGGGTGCTGTCATGGCGACGCACGCTGAGCAGCTGACCCGGCCCGCCGTCCAACTCCGGGGCCTGACCCGGTCGTTCGACGGGCGGACGGTCCTCGACGGTATCGATCTCGACATCCCCGCCGGGCAGTTCGTCGCCCTGCTCGGGCACAGCGGGTCCGGCAAGAGCACCTTGCTGCGGGCGGTCGCGGGGCTCGATCACGAGGTCGAGGGCAGTGGGCGACTGACGGCCCCCGAGCGGGTGTCGGTGGTCTTCCAGGACGCGCGGCTGCTGCCGTGGCGGCGGGTGCTGGACAACGTACTGCTGGGTCTGGAGGGCAAGGAGGCCGCCGAGAAGGGGCGGGAGGCTCTTGCGGAGGTGGGGCTGAAGGGGCGGGAGCGGGCCTGGCCCAGTGAGCTGTCGGGCGGGGAGGCGCAACGGGCGGCTCTGGCGCGGTCGTTGGTGCGGGAGCCCGAACTGCTGCTTGCCGATGAGCCGTTCGGGGCGTTGGACGCGCTGACGCGGATCAAGATGCATGCGCTGCTTCGGGAGTTGTGGCGGAGGCATCAGCCGTCGGTGCTGTTGGTGACGCATGACGTGGATGAGGCGATCGTGCTGGCGGATCGGGTGCTGGTGCTGGAGGCCGGGCGGATCGGGGTCGATCTGGTCATCGATCACGAGCGGGCTCGGGAGGAGTACCGGGGGGTGTTGCTGGGGGCGTTGGGGGTGACGGCCGACGTCCGGTGAGCGTATTTGTCTCGCCCCCGCCGCCCCTACCCGTCCCATCCCTGGGGGCTGCGCCCCCAGACCCCCCTTGTCGCGCTGAACGCGCTCGTCCTCAATCGCCGGACGGGCTGAAAGATCAAGCCCGGCCGGCGTTCGAAAGTCCTCCCCCGCACATGTCCGAAGCAAAGGGACACCCATGACAACCCGCCAACTCCACCTCAACGCCTTCCTCATGAGCACCGGTCACCACGAAGCCTCGTGGCGGTTGCCGGAGAGTGATCCGTACGCGCATGTCGAGTTGGAGCATTACGTTCGGCTCGCTCGGATCGCCGAGCGGGGAACGTTCGACTCGCTCTTTCTCGCCGACAGTCCGCAGCTGTGGGGCAACATCGCCCAGCGGCCTGCCGGTGCGCTGGAGCCGCTCACCCTGCTCACCGCCCTCGCCACGGCGACGACCCACATCGGGCTGATCGCCACCGCCTCCACCTCCTACAACTCGCCCTACAACCTGGCCCGGAAGTTCGCCTCTCTCGACATCATCAGCGGGGGCCGGGCGGGCTGGAACATCGTCACCACCGCCGGCGCCGAGGCCGCCCGGAACTTCGGGCTCGACGCCGAGCCCGCGCACGCCGAGCGGTACGCCCGTGCCGCCGAGTTCCTCGATGTGGCGGGCAAGCTCTGGGACAGCTGGGAGGACGACGCCATCGTCGCCGACAAGGCTGCTGGGGTCTGGGGCGACGACTCCAAGGTGCATCCGCCCCGGCACAAGGGGAAGTACTTCAGCGTCGAGGGCGGTCTCAACGTGCCGCGTGCGCCCCAGGGTTACCCACTGCTCGTGCAAGCCGGGTCGAGTGAGGACGGGAAGGCGTTCGCCGCCCGGTACGCGGAGGCCGTGTTCACCGCCCAGCAGACCATCGAGGACGCGCAGGCCTTCTACGCCGACCTCAAGTCCCGTACGGCGGCGACCGGTCGGGACCCCGACCACATCAAGGTGCTGCCCGGGATCGTCCCGGTGCTGGGCGGCACGGAGGCCGAGGCGCTGGCGGCCGAGCAGGTTCTGGAGGACCACATCGTGTACGCGCATGGTGTGGAGCGGCTGGAGGGGCTTCTCCAACTGCCCGCCGGGACACTGGAGTTGGATGGCCTCCTCCCCGCCGATCTGCCTCCCGAGAGCGCCATCGAAGGCGCCAAGAGCCGCTACACACTCGTCGTCGAGCTGGCCCGGCGCGAGCGGCTGACCGTGCGGCAGCTCATCGGGCGGCTCGGCGGGGGCCGCGGGCATCTGACCTTCGCCGGTACGCCCGAGCAGGTCGCCGACGAGATCGAGGCCTGGTTCACGCGGGGTGCCGCCGACGGGTTCAACATCATGCCCGCGGTGCTGCCCTCCGGCCTCGACGCCTTCGTCGACCACGTCGTCCCGATCCTGCGCGCCCGCGGTCTGCTCCGTACGGAATACGGGCCGCGCCGGACCCTGCGCGAGAGGTACGGCCTCCCGCGCCCCGCCAACCAGTACACCGTCAAGCCCGCTCTCGTCTGACCAACCCCGATCTGGAAGGAACCCGCACATGTCCGGCATTGAAATCCAGAAGGTCACCGCCAACATCGGCGCCCGGGTGTCCGGTGTGGACATCTCCAAGCCCCTCGACGAGGTGCAGGTCGCCGCGATCCGCGAGGCCCTCAACGTCCACAAGGCGCTGGTCTTCGACGAGGTCGACCTGGACGACGAGGGCCAGCAGGCCTTCGTACGCCACTTCGGCGACCTCACCACCGCGCACCCCACCGTGTCGGCCGTCGACGGCGCCCCGAACGTGCTGCCGGTCGACAGTGAGCGCGGCCGGGCCGCCAACCACTGGCACACCGACGTCACGTTCGTCCTCAACCCGCCGCAGGCCAGCACCCTGCGCAGCATCACGATCCCGCCGTACGGCGGCGAGACGCTCATCGCCAGCTCCGCGGCTGCGTATCGCGACCTGCCGGAACCCCTGCGGCAGTTGGCCGACAACCTGTGGGCCGAGCACACCAACGACTACGACTACGCGGTCCCGGACGAGGACCTCGACGAGCAACAGGCCGCCCAGCGCGCCCAGTTCACGTCCATCAACTTCCGTACCGCGCACCCGGTGGTCCGCGTCCACCCGCTGACCGGCGAACGCGGGCTGTTCATCGGCGGGTTCGCACAGCGGATCGTCGGACTGTCGGTGAGCGAGTCCCGCAAGATCCTGGACATCCTCCAGGCGTACGTCACCCGCCCGGAGAACATCCTGCGCCACCGCTGGTCCCCCAACCAGCTGGTCCTCTTCGACAACCGCATCACCCAGCACTACGCCATCGACAACTACGACGGACAGCCCCGCCGCCTGCACCGCGTGACCATCGCCGGTGACATCCCGGTGGGCATCGAGGGCAAGGAGAGCTACTCGATCGCGGGGGACGCCTCGCACTACACCTCGGTCGCCGCCTAGGCCTGCCCCCGTCAGCAACAAAAAGACCCTCGTGCGCATCACACGAGGGTCTTTTTGTTGCTAACTTGTAGTTGCAAGCTATGTGCAATAAGAGGTCGAGGGGACCCCACATGCCCGTGTACACGCTTCCCGAGCTGCCGTACGACTACTCCGCGCTCGCGCCCGTGATCAGCCCCGAGATCATCGAGCTGCACCACGACAAGCACCACGCGGCGTATGTGAAGGGTGCCAACGACACCCTGGAGCAGCTCGCGGAGGCGCGCGACAAGGAGTCGTGGGGGTCGGTCAACGGTCTGGAGAAGAATCTGGCCTTTCATCTCTCCGGGCACATCCTGCACTCCATTTACTGGCACAACATGACCGGTGAGGGCGGCGGTGAACCGCTCGCCGCCGACGGTGTCGGTGACCTCGCGGACGCGATCACCGAGTCGTTCGGGTCCTTCGCCGGGTTCAAGGCGCAGCTCACCAAGGCCGCCGCGACCACACAGGGCTCGGGCTGGGGCGTCCTCGCCTACGAGCCGCTCTCCGGCCGTCTGATCGTCGAGCAGGTCTACGACCACCAGGGCAACGCCGGCCAGGGCTCGACCCCGATCCTGGTCTTCGACGCCTGGGAGCACGCCTTCTACCTCCAGTACCGGAACCAGAAGGTCGACTTCATCGACGCCATGTGGGCCGTCGTCAACTGGCAGGACGTGGCGAAGCGGTACGTGGCCGCCAAGTCCCGTACGGATGTGCTGCTGTTGGCGCCCTGAGCCAATGGTGGTGAAGCGTCCTGCCTCGTGATCGTCTTCTCAACCTTCACCGGCAGGCGGAATGACGGGAGGCCCCCGCGAGGACGTGACTCGCGGGGGCCTCCCTCATCTCCAGCTGTCCCTCAAGTCCCTTGTTCGCAGGGCACGTTGAGGGAGAGCAGGGCGGCCGCCCCGTCGGTCATCCGGGTCTCGGTGATCGCCGCGTTGTGCAACCGCGGCAAGACGCGGCGGTACTCGCCGAGCGGGATGGACAGCAGGGAGCACAGGACCAGCCTCAGCAGGCTGTTGTGGGCGACCACCAGGACCCGCCCGCCGTCGTGCGCGGCGGCGATACGGCGCAGGGCGTCCGTACCGCGGGCCGCTGCCGCCAGGGGATCCTCGGCCTCCGGGAACGGATGCGCCACCGGGTCCGCCCGGAACGCCGCCGCCCGCTCCGGGTCCTCGGCCGCGAACTCGGCGAGAGTGCGGCCCTCCAGCACCCCGAAGTCGCATTCACGCAGCCCCTGTTCGCGGTGCGGGGTGAGGCCGAGGGCGCGGCAGGCGGGGTCCGCGGTGGCGATGGCGCGGGAGAGCGTCGACGTCCAGACCGCGTCGACGGGATGGGCGGTGGCCCAGCGGCCGAGCGCCTGTGCCTGGGCGCGGCCGGTGTCGGTGAGGGGGACGTCGCTCACCCCCGCGTAACGGCTCTCGGCATGCCAGATGGTCTGGCCGTGACGGGCCAGCAGGAGGGTGGTGGTCATGGGGCCGAAGTATCCCGCTCCGCGCCTCGGCCGCCGCAAGGGTGCAAAGGAGCGTCTCGGGCGGGTGGCGGGGGCGCGCTCGCGACTGCGCAGGTGAGCGCGCCCCCATCGGTTCAGAGTCAGAGAAGGTTGCTGAAGTCCGGGCCCTTCGTGCGGGTGCGCTTGATCTCGTAGAAGCCGGGGACCGAGGCGACCAGGAGGGTGCCGTCCCACAGCTTGGCGGCCTCCTCGCCCTTCGGGGCCGGGGTGACGACCGGGCCGAAGAAGGCGATCTGCTCGCCGTCGGCGCCGGGGACCGCGATCACCGGGGTGCCGACGTCCTGGCCGACCTTGGTGATGCCCTCCTTGTGGGAGGCGCGCAGCTCGGCCTCGAACTCGAAGTCCTTCTGCTCGGCGTAGTCGATCAGGTCGGCCGGGAGGCCGACGTCGGCGAGGGCGCCCGCTATGGCCTCCAGGGTCAGGCCCTCTTCGTTGTTGTGGACACGCGTGCCCAGGGCCGTGTAGAGGGGGCCGACGACGTCGGCGCCGTGCTTCTGCCAGGCCGCCGTCACGACCCGTACGCCCTGCCAGGCCTTCACCGCGAGCATCTCGCGGTACTCCTCGGGCAGCTCGTCGAGCCTGTCCTCGTTGAGCACCGCCAGGCTCATGACGTGCCAGCGGACCTCGATGTCACGGACCTTCTCCACCTCCAGGACCCACCGGGAGGTCATCCAGGCCCAGGGACAGAGCGGGTCGAACCAGAAGTCGACGGGGGTCTTGGTCGAGCTCGTCTCGGACATGGATCTCCTAGGTACAAGTGGGCTTCCAACAGGGAACGTATCTCCGCCACCGTCGCATTCCCGGGTGCCCGGTGTCAGTGGTGCGTGGCAGGATCTGTGCTGGTCGGCCGTACTGATGACAATCGAGGGAGTGCTCGGTGCCCGGTGAGAATCTGTCCCGCGACGAGGCCCGGGAGCGGGCCGCCCTGCTGTCCGTCGACGGGTACGAGGTGTTCCTCGATGTGCGGTCCGCCGTGGGGGACACTGGTGGCAGCGGTGGCGGGCCTCGGACCTTTCGGTCCGTGACCACCATCCGGTTCCGGTGCGCCGAGCCCGGTGCCGCCAGTTTCGCCGATCTTGTCGCGCCCAGTGTGACGGCCGTCTCCCTCAACGGGCGGGATCTCGACCCGGGGGCCGTCTTCGACGGCACGCGCGTCCTGCTGGAGGATCTCGCCGCCGAGAACGAGCTGGTGGTCGACGCCCAGTGCGCCTACTCCCGCACCGGCGAGGGCCTGCACCGCTTCGTCGACCCCGAGGACGGCGAGGTGTATCTGTACACGCAGTACGAGCCGGCCGACTCCCGTCGTGTCTTCGCCAACTTCGAGCAGCCCGACCTGAAGGCCCCCTTCCGGTTCGAGGTGCGGGCCCCGGAGGGATGGGTCGCCTGGAGCAACGGCCTCGGGGAGCTGACGGACGGGGTGTGGCGGTTCGCTGAGACCAAGCCCATCTCCACCTACATCACCGCCATCCTCGCGGGCCCCTATCACTACGTCACCGATTCGTACTCCCGTACGTTCGCCGACGGTACGACCCTCGACATCCCCCTCGGTGCCATGTGCCGCAAGGGTCTCGCCCCCTACTTCGACTCCGACGACGTCTTCCTCGTCACCAAGCAGGGGCTGGACTTCTTCCACGACCACTTCGACTACCCGTACCCCTTCGGGAAGTACGACCAGGCGTTCGTGCCCGAGTACAACCTCGGCGCGATGGAGAACCCGGGACTCGTCACCTTCCGCGAGGAGTTCATCTTCCGGGGGAAGGTGACACAGGCCGCGTACGAGCGGCGGGCGAACGTCATCCTGCACGAGATGGCCCACATGTGGTTCGGCGACCTCGTCACCATGGAGTGGTGGGACGACCTGTGGCTCAAGGAGTCCTTCGCCGACTTCATGGGCGCCTTCTCGCTCGTCGAGGCGACCCGGTTCACCAACGGCTGGGTCACCTTCGCCAACAACCGCAAGTCCTGGGCCTACCGCGCGGACCAGCTCCCCTCCACGCACCCCATCACGGCCGACATCCGCGACCTGGAGGACGCCAAGCTCAACTTCGACGGCATCACCTACGCCAAGGGCGCCTCCGTACTCAAGCAGTTGGTGGCGTACGTCGGACGGGACGCGTTCCTCGAAGGCGCGCGGCGGTACTTCAAGCGGCACGCGTACGGCAACACGCGCCTCGGCGATCTGCTGTCGGCGCTGGAGGAGACCAGCGGGCGGGACCTGGCCTCCTGGTCGCGGGCCTGGCTACAGACCGCCGGGGTCAACTCCCTCACCCCGCAGGTGCTGTTGAGCGCGGACGGGCTGATCACCGAGCTGGCCGTGCTCCAGGAGGCCGCCGAGTCGCACCCCGAACTGCGCCCGCACCGGGTGGCCGTCGGGCTCTACCGGCGTTCCGCGGAAGGGGCGTTGGAGCGGTACGCGCGTGCCGAGATCGATGTCGACGGGCCCCGTACGGTCGTCGGGGAGCTGGCCGGGAGCGACGCCCCCGAGCTGGTGCTCGTCAACGACGACGACCTGACGTACTGCAAGATCCGGTTCGACGAAGGGTCGTTGGACACGCTGCGGGCGCAGCTCGGTGACCTGACCGACCCGCTCGCCCGCGCCCTGTGCTGGTCCGCGCTGTGGAACCTCACCCGGGACGGGCTGATGCCGGCCCGGGACTTCGTCGACCTGGTGCTGCGGTTCGCGGGGCGCGAGTCGGACATCGGCGTCCTCCAGATGCTGCACGCCTGGGCGGGCACCGCGCTCACCCACTACACGGCCCCCGACTGGCGGGCGACCGGTGAACGCCTGCTCGCCGAGGGCGCGTTGAAGGAACTGCGGCTCGCCGAACCGGGCAGCCAGCACCAGCTGACGTGGGCCCGCTTCCTGGCGGCGGTGGCATCGAGCGAGGCCGATCTCCAGCTGCTCCAGGGGCTGTTGGAGGGCACGGCGAAGATCGACGGCCTGGACGTCGACCAGGAGCTGCGGTGGGCGCTCCTGGAACCGCTGACCTCGCACGGCGTCGCCGACGAGAAGACGCTCGCCGCCGAACTCGCCCGCGACGACACGGCGTCCGGCAAGCGCCACCAGGTTCGCTGCCTCGCCGCCCGCCCCTCGGCCGCCGTCAAGGCGCAGGCCTGGGCGCAGGTCGTCGAGTCGGACTCCCTGTCCAACGCCCTCGTCGAGGCCACCATCTCGGGCTTCGTCCAGGGCTCGCAGCGGGAGCTGCTCGCGCCGTACGCGGAGAGGTACTTCGCGGTGATCGAGCGGATCTGGGCCGACCGGTCGATCCAGATCGGGATGGATGTCGTACGGGGCCTGTTCCCGTCCCTCCAGGACTCGCCGGGGACGCTGGCGGCGACGGACGAGTGGCTGGCGGACCGGGCGGACGCGGCGCCTGCCCTGCGGCGTCTGGTCCTGGAAGCGCGGGACGATCTGGCGCGGGCGCTGCGCGCACAGGCGTGCGATGTGACAGCAGCGCTATGACCGAACAAATTGGTGGTTTGAGAAGGCACCCCTGGAGCAGGTGTGCCCCTGGGGTGCCGGGGACGGTGATGTTGAGAAAGAAGTGAAGGTCCTGCAAGGGGGGAAGTCGAAGTGTTCGAGTCCGAAGTCGACGCGCGCGTGGACGAGTTGGTGCGCGGACTACGGCGTATCACGGGGGCACTGCTGGTGATGGCGTCCGCACATCCGGACGCGGCAAGGGCACGCGAACTCGCTGTGGCGGCAAATGTGTTGACCACGGAAGTGCTGCCACGACTGGACGAGGAGGCCGGGAGCGCCGGGGACGCGGTGGAGGTCTCGGTGGCCGGGGAGGACGCCTTACCGCCCTCCCCGGCCACCGCCGGGTCGACGGCGATCGGCACGCTCGTCGAGCGCTATCCACCGGATCACGCGCACCGTCCGGCCCAACCCGTCTTACTGGACCCGGAGTTGCCGTACGAGAAGTGGCGGCATTTACACCGGCTCACCTACCGGCGCCCGGCCGCCTTCGACTCCGCGCCCTACTGGAACGACCCGACTCCCCACCTGGGCAGACCCGTTCGCTGGGGAGTGGCGTCGAGCGCCACGGTCGTACGGCGGATGCGCCATCACTACGTGACCATGCGGGACCTCGACAGCCACGCGGGCCGGCTGGTGCAGCGGATGCTCCACGCCTCCCGGGCGATCCTCGAAACCCGCGCGGTACGGGGGGACTTGTTCAGCGGCGGGCAGTTGCCCGACCGGCACGAACTGGAGCGGAAGCTGGAGCGGGCCCAGTGGAACGCCGCCGTGCTGGCCGCCCGGCGCGGGGACACGGCGCTGCCCCAACTCGAGACGATCCTGCGGGACTTCGAGATCCTGGCCCGCGCCATCCTGGAACTGGACGACCTGTACCGCACCAGACCGGCGCACCCGACCGCCGAGGGCCGCCTCGCCGACGCCCTGCACGGCGCCGGCGCCCTGATCCGCCACTGGCCACCTGGCATGGACCTCTCAGACCCGTCCGATCCCGCCGTTACCGAACCCGGTCACTCGTCCCCGTAACCCCCGGATGGACCAGCGCCTTTCGGCACTCGAACGCTTGCACTTTAGGGCGAGCTTGTCCGGAATTGTCGACAGGCGTGTAACAGCGGTTAGGGGACGGATCGGACACGGGAAAGCCGGAGTCATGACCCACAACACCCCGCTCTCCCCGAGCCCCCGCCCCCTCCGCCACCTGTCGCACGTACAGCGCCGGGTACTGACCGCCGCCCAGCTGCGGGTGCACGGCGTCACGGCCGCCGAGGCGAACGAGCAGTGCCGGTCCGGCGGGCCCTGGCAGCAGCTCCTGCCGGGCGTGTTCCTGCTGCACCCGGCGCCGCCCACCAGCGAGGAGCGGCTGCACGCGGTACTGCTGTACGCGGCGAAGGAGCGGGCGGCGACGACGGGGGTCCCGGTCCAGCCGGACTGCGAGGAGCCGTACCGGGAGCGCGGCCGTCCGCTCTACTCCGAGGCCGTGATCACCGGCCTGGCCGCACTCGCCCTGCACGGCTTCGCATCCGCGCCGCCACTCCTCTCCCTGGACGCCTTCGACGTCCTGGTCCCCCGGCTGCGCCGCCTCCGCTCGACGGGCTGCGTCCGCATCCTGCGCACCTCGGCCCTGCCGACGCCCGAGGTGATCGAGGGGCTCCCGGTCGCGCCGGTGGCCCGCGCCCTCGCCGACGCGGTGGCCGGACTCACGGACGCGGGTGCCGTACGCCGGCTGCTGACCGACGCGGTGCGCGGCGGGCACTGTGAACCGGCGTCGGTGGTAAGGGAGTTGAACCAGGCCCGGCTGCTGAGCCGCCCGCATGTCGTGGACGCGGTCGACTCCCTCCTCGCCGAGGGCCGGGCGATCGCGGAGGACCGCCTCTACCGGATGGTGCGCGAGCACGGCCTCCCGGACCCGGTCTGGAACGTCGATCTGCGGCTGCCCGGCGGCCCGTGCCTCGGTGGCCTCGACGCCTACTGGCCCGACCACGCGGTGGCGGTGGAGCTGGACACCCGCGCCCCGCGCCCGGGCCACCGCGAGGAGGACGACGCGCTGTGGTCGGAGTACGCCCGCAAGCGCGAGCACCTGGAGCGCCTGGGCATCACGGTCGTCCACATCACCCCGCGCAAGCTCCGCGAGGCGATCGAACAGCAGGCAACTGTCGTACGTACGGCTCTTATGGCGTCGGGGGACCGCGAACCGGCGGCGTACGTCGTGGTGCTGCCCCGGTAACCGTGACGGACCGGGCGGCACCAGGAGGGGAGAGGAGGGGCCGCCGGGAGACCGGGGGCCCCTCCTCGTGTTTGTACACAGGCGGCGTCAACCGGTGTAAGCCCAGGCCGCGCTGCCTACAAGGACAGGCAGTGCGGCGAACGCCACCGCGCGTCCACGTCCTTTCGCTCCCCAGCCGCGCCAGATCAATGACGTGGTGAGGAATTGCAGGGCGGTCGCATAGATCAGGACGCCGAGTGCGATGTCGAAGGAGGCGGTCCACTTTCCGTTCATGGCGGAACCGACACCATGGCCGAGTACTGCGGCAAAGCCGCCGAACAGGGCCGCTCGCATACCTTCACCGGCCGCTTGACCGTCTCCCTGTCCGCCTTCCTGTCCGCGACGTACTCGCGACGACTTCGACATCCGTTCCCGCGCGATGAAACCGAGCACGATGACGGCTGTCGCCGCGAGGAGGCTTGCGACCGCAGTCGCCGAAGCCAATCCGTGGGCGATGGATGCCGATTCCTCCATGGACATGTATTTGCTTTCCAAGAGATGTGGAGGTTCCCCGGGGTGCGACGGTAGCGACACAGAGGGCGAACTTCTTCCACTTCGACCAGGACCACCACTTCCCGTTCAAGTCGTACATGGTGACGGGGTCGGCCGGACAGCCGTATGTGTTGTCACCGCCGCCGTACACCGGGTCCCATTGCAGGAACCGGCCGGTGTTCGGGTTCATCACATCTCCGTCGCGTACGTCACTTCTCCGTCCCGCAGAACTCCGCCTCGACGACCTTCACCGGGTCGCCGCTCCAGTCGCCGTTGAAGTTGAAGGCGAGGGAGTGCTTGCCGTCGGCCGTGGTGCCCGCGAAGGAGCTGGAGCCGTGGATGCCGCCGCTGTGGCCCCAGATCGTGACCCCGCAGCTCAGCTCGTTCTCGATGAGCCCGAGCCCGTAACGCCCGTCCACGACTTCGGCGGGGACGGTCGTCTTCATCTCGGCGAGTTGCTTCGCGGGCAGGACCTTGCCGCGCAGGAGCGCGGAGTAGAAGCGGTTCAGGTCACCCGGGTTGGAGATGACCTCGCCCGCGGAGTTGGCGGCGGAGGGGTTGAACTCGGTGACGTCGTAGATCTTGCCGGTGGTGTTCTCGGCGAGCTGCGAGTAGGCGCGGCTGCTGGGCTGGGGGACGCGGTGGTCCGCACCCGGCATGTACGTGCCGTGCAGGCCGAGCGGCTCGATGACGCGTGCGCGGACCTCGTCGCCGTACGAGTTGCCGGTGACCTTCTGGATGACCATCCCGGCGAGCGTGTAGTTGGTGTTGGAGTATCCCCAGGCGGTGCCCGGGGCGAACTCGGGCTGGTGGCCCATGGCGATGCCGACGATCTCGTCCGGGGTCCAGGTGCGGTACTTGTTCTTGAAGAAGTTCTCCGGGAGGAAGATCTCGCTCTGGACGTACTCGTCGTCGGTGTAGTTGAAGATGCCGCTGGTGTGGTTGAGGAGTTGGCGGAGGGTGATCTTCCGTCCGTCGTGGCCGTTGCCTCGGACGACTCCGGGGAGCCACTTGTCGACGGTGTCGTCGAGTGACACCCGTCCCTCGGCCTCCAGTTGAAGCAGGACGGTCGCGATGAAGGTCTTCGTGATGCTGCCGGCGCGGAAGTTGTCGTGGGCGCTGCGCGGCTGCTTCGTCCTGAGGTTGCCGACCCCCGCGGTCGCCTTCCAGACCCCGTGCCGGTCCTTGGCCTGAAGGGCCACACCGGGTACGCCGTCCTTGACGGTGGCGTTCATGGCCTTGCGGGTGGCTTCGTGGCCCCCAGTCCGTTCCGCCGGTGCGGCCACTGCGGGCGCCGCGAACGTGCCTGCCGCGACGGCGATCGCCGCGGCCATCCCGACCAGCCTCTTGTTGACCGGCCCCTTGTTGGCTGACATGCCCTTCCCCCTTGTTCCGGTTGCTCCAGACAGTCGAGGGGAAGGACACGGTGGCTTGACCGGAGGTTGACAGGGGCGGGGTGGTTGGGCGCGTTTCAGACTTTGGGTGTGTTGAGGCGGGCGCGGACCGTTTTGCCTACGCCGGCACGCAGGAACCAGTCGAGAGAGTCGGTGAGTTGCTGTACGACGACCAGTCCACGCCCTCGTTCACTGAGCGTGCGGGGCCCGACCTCGGGGAACGCGAGGACGGGGTCGGAGACCGCGATGCGCAGGGCTCCGTCGTCCAACTCGACGATGCGCAAGCGCAGTTCATGGCCTGGGATTCTGCCGTGCACGACGGCGTTGGCGACGAGTTCCGAGGTGACCAGAACGGCGTCTTCGATGTCGCCGGGCCAGTTCCACAGGGTGAGGCGGCGGCGGACGTGGAGGCGGGCGAGTTGGACGCTTCGCGGGGTCATGGGGTAGCCCAAGGTCCAGTTGTGAGTGAGGACGGCAGGGAAGGGTTGGGGGAGGTCAAGCACGGGGGCACCTTTCGGCTTGGGATGCCCCACCAAGGTGGCCCGACTTCTGATCCGCCTGCAATCGAAACCCACTCGAATATTCAGCGTGGATGAAATTGGACTATGCGGAGTTCTGCGCAATCGCCTGAACGGCGCGCACACAGCGCGCCAGACTCGCTACACAACGTTAGCAACACGCACAGGGACACAAGGACGGTGCACATGGCAGCCAAGCGCGGGCGCACGGGGCAGCGACTCGAACTTGGGCTTCAGCTCCGCCAGTTGCGCGAGAACTGCGGCCTCGGGGACCGAGGGGCCGGTTTCACGCGCAAGCAGGCGATCCAGGGGACGCGTATCTCCGAGGCCGCGTTGCAGAGGATCGAGACCGGCTCCCTCAACTTCCGCAACGTGGGCGACCTTCGGAAGCTGCTGGACAGGTACGGCGTCACCGACGACGATGTCATCGAGGCGTTGATCAACCTCAACAAGGAGTCGGCCAACCAGGATTGGATCACGCAGTACCGGGGCGTGATGCCGGCCGGGATGCCCGGCTTCGTGGGCCTCGAACCCGAGGCCCGCAGCATGAGGGTGTACCACCCGACTCTGGTGCACGGCCTGATCCAGACAAAGGCGTACGCGGAAGCGCTGCACGAATCGCACAAGCCCATGGAGGACACCACCTGGGAGTTCATCCGCAGAGCCGTGGAGGTGCGTATGAAGCGTCAGGAGGTGCTCACCCGTGAGGACCCGGTCAAACTGCGTGTCGTCCTGGGAGAGGCCGCACTGCGGTACCCGGTCGGAGGCGCCGATGTGATGCGCGATCAGTTCGCGAGGATCGAGAAGTTGTCGGCCTTGGAGCACGTCTCGATCCAAGTACTGCCGTTCCGCTGGAGTTACCGCGCCACGCACGACTTCGCCATTCTCGACTTCGGCGACGAACTACCCCCGAGGGTCCAGATCGACAGTCCCTGGGGAGCGGTGTCCACCTCGGACAAGTCGCGCGAGGTCGACCGTTTCACTCGCCGCTTCGACTCGATGGTCGCGTCGGCGCTGCCTCCCGAGGACACCCCCGCTTTCCTGCACCAACTAGAACGAGAGCTGTAGATACATGCCCACTCACCAGAACGCTTCCGATCTCGCCCCCAACGCAGCCTGGCGCAAGTCGTCCTACAGCGACGGCCAGGGCACCAGCTGCGTCGAAACAACCGACCTCGCTCCGGCCGTCGACATAGCCGTACGCGACTCCAAGAACCCGGCGGGGCCTGCCCTCCTGCTCCCGGCCACGGCGTGGTCGGCTTTCGTCACCCACGTACGCGAGGGAGAGCTGTAGGGCATGCCGACTCGTCCCTCCGCCTACGCCTGGTTCAAGTCGTCCTACAGCGACGGCACGGGCCAGAACTGCCTCGAAGCCGCCCACCTCGTAGCCGCCCCCGGCATAGCCATCCGCGACTCCAAGAACCCCACCGGCCCCGCCCTCCACCTCACCCCCACCACCTGGACCACCTTCGTCACGCACCTCCGTCGCCACGAGCCTTCCGCCCTCTGAGGATGAAGGACTCGTTGGCGATGCCGGACGGCAAGTGGTCCGCCGGGTCGTTGCGGATCGCGAGTCGGACGATGAGCGTGGGCGACATCTCCGAGGTGTTGGGGATCGAGCCGGACCGCAGTTACGAGCGGGGCAGCCTGATCAGCCCGCGCGATCCGGACTCCCGCCGACGGGATTCCACCGTGTGGATCCGCACCAGCGGCCTGGCCAACGACCGCTGGCTCGACGAGCACCTCGCGGTGCTGGTCAGGCTGCTGGACGGACGCCAAGAGGCGCTCGGCCGGCTCGCCGGCGACTGCGAGGTCGATCTGTTCCTCGGCTTCGGCAGCGAGAGCCAGGGCGGATGTGTCCTGCCTGCCGCCCTGTTGAAGGAGATCGGCCTGCTGGGGATCGATGTGGTACTGGACCTGTATCCGCCGTCGCCCGACGACGCCGAGGAGGACTACCTCTTCACCCCTTCTTCAACACCAACTCCACGTTCCGATCCCCCGCACCCCCCGACAGATCCACCCGCGCCCCCGGCGCATTGAACGACAGCTCCCTGTACAGCGCCGCCAGCCCCGTCTGGGACAGGTCCGCGTAGTCCGTCGCGTGCGGCGCCGCCGATTCCACCAACGTCGTGAACAGCGAGATCGTGCCGTCCTTGTTGTCCGTCAGCTCGATGACTCGGGCCAGTTGGGGGAAGTCGATGTGTGATGCCGTCGAGATCTCCCAGAACGAACGGCCGTCCGGGGCCGAGTGCGGGGTGATGACGTTGCGGTGGATGTGGCCGTTCACCCAGGCCAGGACGTTGCTGTGGCTGCCCAGCAGGGCCACGACGTCCGCTCCGTTGTGGCGGCGTTCGTTCGGGTGGGCCGGGTCCCGGTGGGTGTTGGTCATCGACTCGCTGGTGTGGTGGCTGAAGACGATCGCGTACGAGTCGGCGTTCTCCCGCAACGTGCGGTCCAGCCAGCGCAGTTGGGCCGAGCCGATCGAGCCCTGGTAGTGGCCGCCCGGGTCCGTCGTGTCGATGCTGATACCGATCACGTCGTCCGAGATGCGGAACGTGTAGTACTGGGTTCCCGCGTCCAGGTTGGCTGTTGAGTAGCCGTGGCCCACCGGGCCGACTCCCGCGTATGCCGGGTCCAGGTGTGCCTTCAGGTACTCCGTCCTCGTGAACGGGGCCCGGTTCTCGTCCGGGGTGACCGAGCGCAGGTCGCGTGTGTGGGCCTGGATCAGTTCCCGGAAGTGGATGCCCTTCGGGTCGTCCGAGCTCCTGATCTCGTCCTGGAGGGCCTTGCTGCGAGCCGCCGGCAGCTCCATCAGCTTCTTGCCGCCGACCGCGAAGTCCGTGAGGAACGGGTCGCTGTGGGAGGCGTAGCAGCCCATGGGGAGGGAGTCGTGGTTGCCGACCGTCGAGTACCAGGGCAGGTTCAGGCCGGGGCTGCGGACCTCGCGGATCGCCGCCTCCAGGAAGCCCTCGATGTGCGGGAAGCCGTGCTGCTTGTCGGTGTCGCGGGTCGTCGCGTCCGGCTGCCAGTAAAGAGGGAGGCCGCTGTTCTGGACGCCCTCGTAGCGGTGCGGGTCGCCCGTGTTCGGCGTCATCCGGCCGCCGCTCATCACCTTCATGAACCACTCCAGCTCGGACCGCGCGTTGTTGTCCGTGTTGTCGCCGGTGGTCATGACGAAGTGGAGCGGGGAGCCGGTCACCGGGGCTCCGCGCAGCGCGTTGATCCGCTCCACCAGCGAGATCGCGCCCTGCACCGACAGCGCCTCGTGCGGGCGCCAGGCGTGGATGTCGGCCGAGCGCATGAACTCCTGGCGCAACGGGTGCTGCACATCGGTCAGGTGCAGGTCCGTGAACTGGACGAAGGCCGCCATCGTGGTCCGGCGGGCGGCCCGGGCCGCGTGCGCCGACGCCAGCTCCGTACGCACCACCCGCCCCCACGCCGGGCCGTCACCCAGTCGGCGGTAGGCGCCCGAGCCGAGGGGCGCGGAGACGCTGTTGAGCGTGGTGCCCCGGGTGAAGGGGGCGAGCGCGGCCGGCGCCGCCTGGCGGGACACGGCCACCGGACCCTCAGCGGCGGTGGCCGCCGTCGCGGCCTGGCTGTCACTGGGCCGCAGCACGTAGCCGACGCCCGCCGAGACGGACACCGCCCCGGCCGCGGCGAGTACCGTACGTCGATGGACGCCCAGCGTGGAGCTGGCGACAGAGCGTGTGCGCGACATGGCGCGGTCTCCCCGAGTGCGAACGCGTCGGAAGTGGTCACGGGCGATCGCAGTCGCGAACGTCCCGCTCACTCTGGATGCTTGGCATCTGGGATGACCTGCGCGTGAACGAGGCTGCAACGCGCGACGCCGATCACCGTACGTGGATCTTGGGCCACCCGGCCCGTTCACGACCGCACGGCGAACGGCCCGGAGTCGGTCACTCCGTGTTCATCTGACGGGGTACTGAACGTGTTCCCGGAGGCTAGCCGCCGGCCTTCGCCGCCCGCCCCGTGACCGGCCGCTCCAGCCACAGTTCCAGCCCGATGTCCACCATCCGGACCTTCGTCAGCCCGTCCACGGCGTCCAGGTCGTGCCAGGCGGCCAGGTCGGTGGAGCCGTTCGTCTCCGGGCGCAGTTCGCCGCCGGTGACCTGGCCTTCGTAGACCAGGCGCAGTCCCTGGTGGTCCTCCGGGCGGCGCCAGCGGCGGGTGGAGGTGTTGCGGAAGGAGTCGATGCCCAGCAGGCCCGTCACGTCGATGTGGTAGCCCGTCTCCTCCATCAGCTCACGGCGGACCGTGTCGTACGGGTCCTCTCCGTGCTCCATGCCGCCGCCCGGCAGCACCCATTCGTGGCCACCCCGGCCGTCGGGGCTGCGGGCGAGCAGGATCTGTCCGTCCCTGATGACGACGGCGTACGCGGCGACCCTCAACGTCTTGCGCATAGGGGGACGTTAGCGCGCAGGGCGGGAAGGTTCAGGTGGATTTTCCGACGTCGGGTACGAAGCACCGCGATTCGGACCGTATTCAGTCAAAGCGGATCGCGGGTTTTCCCCACTCGTTCATATAGTTTCGGTCAACCATCCCCAAACATCCGTCCCTTACGTAAAGCTATGTGATCGTCCGGCCTCTCAATTCCGGACCCTCTTGGCCAAGGTCGATCAACTCGGCCGCCCAACGCACGCCCCCCATACCTACGCACGCTCCTTTACCTACAAGGGATGCCGATGACCCTCACCCCTCAGCGCGAACCGATCTCGGGCGCGAGACGAGTGGCGCGCATAGCCGTGGCCGCCGGACTGGTGGCCGCTCTCTCCGCTGCCGGGCCCATACCGATGGCCTTCTCCGCGACCGATGCCCTTCCGGCCGACGGTTCCGTCAAGTCGGCGCACGACAAGCTCGGTTCCTCCGACGCCGATCTGCTCGCCGAGGCCAAGGCCGACGGCGCCAAGAGCGTCACGATGATGATCGCCACCGCGCCGGGCCAGACCGAGCAGGTCGCCGAGCAGCTGGACGCGGTCAAGGGCGGCTCGGTCGGCCGTACCTACGACAAGCTCGGGTACGTCCGCGCCACCGTCCCCACGGGGAAGGCCGACTCGGCCATCTCCGCCGCCGCGAAGCTGTCCTCCGTGCACGGCATCGACCTGCGGCAGGACATCCCGCTGGACGACCCGTCGCCGAGTGCCGACACCGCCTCCGCCCCCCAGGCGAGTGCCACCACCACTTACGCGGCGCCCGACAAGAACACCCCCGCGGTGAACCCGTACAACCCGTCCTTCGAGACGGGTGCCGTCGACTTCGTGAAGAAGAACCCGAAGGCGGACGGCCGCGGCATCACCATCGGCATCCTCGACTCGGGTATCGACCTGGCGCACCCCGCGCTCCAGAAGACCACCACCGGCGAGCGCAAGATCGTCGACTGGGTCACCTCCACCGACCCGCTGCTCGACGGCGACGCCAGCTGGCGCGCGATGATCACCCCGGTGGCCGGTCCCACCTTCACCTTCGCCGGGAAGACCTGGACCGCGCCCGCGGGCAACTACCAGGTGAACCTGTTCCGCGAGTCCGCGACCGCGGGCGGCGACGCCGCCGGTGACGTGAACCGCGACGGCGACACCACCGACACCTGGGGCGTGCTGTACGACAAGACCGCCGGCACGGTCACCGTCGACGTCAACGGCAACAACGACTTCAGCGACGACACGCCGATGAAGCCGTACAAGGACGGGTACCAGATCGGTTACTTCGGTACCGACAACCCGGCCACCGATGTCGCCGAGCGCCAGCCCTTCGTCGTGGAGATCCGCAAGGACGTCCCGATGGACCCGCTGGGCGGCACCTGGGTCGGCCAGAAGGCCGACTTCGCCAACATCGGCCTCATCAGCAGCGAGCACGGCACCCACGTCGCCGGCATCACCGCCGCGAACAGCCTGTTCGGCGGCAAGATGAACGGCGCCGCCCCCGGCGCGAAGCTCGTCTCCTCCCGCGCCTGCGTCTTCGGCCCGAGCTGCACCAACGTCGCGCTCACCGAGGGCATGATCGACCTCGTCGTCAACCGTGGCGTCGACATCGTCAACATGTCGATCGGCGGCCTCCCGGCGCTGAACGACGGCAACAACGCGCGCGCCGAGCTGTACACGCGGCTCATCGACACGTACGGCGTGCAGCTGGTGATCTCGGCCGGCAACTCCGGTCCGGGCGCCAACACCATCGGTGACCCCGGTCTGGCCGACAAGGTCATCTCGGTCGGCGCGTCCATCTCCAAGGAGACCTGGGCGTCCAACTACGGCTCCATCGTGAAGAAGAGCTACGCGATGATGCCGTTCTCCTCGCGCGGCCCGCGTGAGGACGGCGGCTTCACGCCGACGATCACCGCGCCCGGCGCCGCGATCAACACCACCCAGACCTGGCTGCCGGGCTCCCCGGTCGCCCAGGCGGGCTACACCCTCCCGGCCGGCTACTCGATGCTCCAGGGCACCTCGATGGCCTCCCCGCAGGCCGCCGGCGCCTCGGCGCTGCTGCTGTCCGCCGCCAAGGAGAAGGGCATCGCCCTCTCCCCGGCGAACCTCCGCACGGCCCTGACCTCGACCGCCGACCACATCAGCGGTGTGCAGGCGTACGAGGAGGGCTCGGGCCTCATCGACATCGTGGACGCGTGGAAGGCCATCAAGTCCGGCGCCACCGCCCACGACTACACCGTCAAGGCCCCGGTCGACACCGCGATCGACTTCGCGCTGAAGACCCCGGGCTTCGGCACCGGCCTCTACGACCGCGAGGGCGGCCTCAAGGCCGGCGTCAAGAAGTCGTACGAGATCACCGTGACGCGTACGTCCGGTCCCGCCAAGGCGGTCCGGCACGAGCTGAGCTTCGAGAACAACGCCGGTGACACCTTCAAGATCGTCGGCAAGCCCGAGGTCAAGCTGGAGCTGAACAAGCCGGTCACCGTCAAGGTCGCCGCGAAGTCGGCCACGGCCGGCATCAAGAGCGCGATCCTGGAGGTGGACGACCCGAAGACCGTGGGCGTCGACAAGCAGATCCTGACCACCGTCGTGGTCTCGAAGCCGCTCAAGTACACGTTCTCCGCGTCGGGTTCGGTGCAGCGCAACAGCACCCAGTCCTACTTCGTGACCGTGCCCGAGGGCGCCAAGACCCTGGAGGTCGCGATCAGCGGCCTGGCCGCCACCAGCCAGACCCGCTTCATCTCGATCCACCCGTACGGTGTCCCGGTCGAGGACACGGGCACGCCGTACTGCTACAGCAACTACCCGAACACCAACGGCTGCGCGCCCGACGTCCGTTCGTACCCGGACCCGCAGCCCGGTGTCTGGGAGATCGAGGTCGAGTCGCGCCGTACGTCGCCGCTGCTGGACAACCCGTACAAGCTGGACGCCACCGTCCTGGGCGCCACCTTCGACCCGGACGTCGTGACCGTCCCCGAGGCCAAGGTCGGCACGCCGATCGCCGCCTCCTGGAAGGTGACGAACAACCTGGCCGCGGTCGACGGCAAGCTCGCCGGCGGTCCGCTCGGCTCGTCGCTGAACGCCCGTCCGACCATCGAGGACCAGGCCGTCCAGACCACCACGGTCGAGGTGCCCGAGGGCGCCGCCTCCCTGGACGTCTCCATCGGCAACGTCTCGGACACGGCCGCCGACCTCGACCTGTACGTGTACGACGCGGACGGCAACGAGGTCGCCCTCTCCGCCGACGGCGACTCGGAGGAGGCGGTCTCCATCGCCTCGCCCGCCGCCGGTACGTACACCGTCCAGGTCGTGGGCTACGCGATCCCGGCCGGCACGACCGCGTACGACTACCAGGACGTCTTCTACTCGTCCGCCCTGGGCTCCATCCAGGTCGCCGACACCCCGGTGAAGCTCGCCACGGGCGCCTCGACGACCGTCTCCGGCAACATCGTCGCCTCGGCGGTCGCCCCGGAGGGCCGTGAGTTCTTCGGCCAGGTCTCCCTGGTGAACGCGCACGGCACCGTCGCCGGCATCGGCAACGTGAAGATCGAGAAGGTCACGCCGTAGTACCTGAGTTCCTACGGCGAGGTGATGGGGGGCGGGCGTCCGGTACCTGGTACCGGGCGCCCGCCCTTTTCGGTTCCCCCAGCGATCCCCTCGCGGTCCACTCGCGGTTCAGTCGTGGTCAGTCGTGGTCAGTCGCACTGGAGGGTGCGCGATTTCGGCAGAGCGGCCGTGATCGCGGCCCGTTCGGCGGCGATCTGCTTCTCGTCGGTGTCCCAGAGCGCGGGGGCCTCGGCGCCCTCCCGGATGGCGATCATCATGGGGCCGCCCACGACCGGCCGGGGGCGTGCGTCCCGGTCCATCAGGTACGTCACCTCGGCCGGGCCCGTGACCGGCTTGTAGTAGTGGGTCACGCGCAGGGTGATCAGGTCCAGGCCGGTGCCGGGTTCGGGGGTGACGGCGGTGACCGTGCCCTCGACGACCAGGCGGGAACAGGCCAGGTATCCCGGCGAGCTCATCGCGTGCAGGCTCCCCGCCTCCGGGACGCCCTCGTCGACCTTGGCACCCCCGTCAACGGCGCTCGCGTCCTTTCCGCTGTCGGCGGTCGACTGCGAGGAGTCGCCGGCCCCGCCTCCGGCCTGCGACAGGAGCCATCCCGCGCCCGTGACCAGAGACCCCGCGGCGGTCACTGCGGCGACGCCGAGGGCGAGGGTGCGCAGCGGACGCCAGTACGGCCGCTGCCGTACGGGAACCCGGACGGAGCCCGGCTTCCGTACACCCTCCGCCTCCATCTCCGTCTCCGTGCGCTCCTGCGTCGCCAGCGCGCCCCCGATGAGCCCCAACTGCTCGCGCAGCAGCGCCACATCGGCCGCCGCCGACCAGTGCTCGGCCATGAAGTCGGCGTCCGTGAGGGCCTCTTCGGGCAGCGGGTCGTCGGTCAGCGCGGCCATCAGGGCGTCCACGCCGTCGTATTCGGCGGCCACGTCACACCACCTCGTCCTCGTGCAGGCGGGTGCGCAGAGCCCGTACCGCCGCGTGCAGCCTGCTCTTGACCGTGCCCTCCGGGATGCCCAGCTCCTCGGCGATCCCGCGTACCGGCAGATCGGCGTAGAAGCGCAGGACCAGTACCTGGCGCTGCGGGTCGGGCAGTTCGTCAAGGCCCCGGGCGACGGCGAGGGAGAGCAGGCTCGTCTCCTCGCCGGAGGGGTGGGCCACCGGCTGGCGCAGCGACGCGAGCCGCTCCCCCAGCCGTTCCTGGCGGCGCTTGGCCCGGTGCCAGTCCATGGCGAGGTTGGAGGCCACGACCGCCACCCACGCCGAGACGTCACGCGGCGCCTCACGCCCGCTCGCGGTCCGCTCCAGCAGCCGCAGACGTACCTGTTGTACCCCGTCCAGCAGGTCCGCCTGCGGTACGCCGCCGAGCGCGAGCACCGCCCGGACGCGGCGCTCCTGCACCGGATCCAGCGGGTCGCCGTGTTCGTCCTCCTGGACGCGCCGGGCCTTTCTGCGCAGCACAGCACCCTCCCCCTCGCCGCGTTTCTCCTACGACGCCGAGGGCGCCGGAAACGTTCGGTGCGGCGCGGAGAAATTTTTCAGAGGGCGGTACGAGGGACCTCCAAGCGCGGCCACCGCCGCACGGTACGGGGGACCCCGAAGCGCGGTCACGGCCGCAAGTCCGCGCCGACGGCGGGGTCGAGCGCCTCGATCGCGGACCAACTCGGCCCGGTCGAGTCGGCCCGGTCGAGTCGGCCACTCACGAGTCGCTCCTGGGATCTCAGGCCGGGACGCGGGCGGCGATGTCGGGCTCGAAGAGGGCCGCCGGTGTGTCCATCAGCTGGACGACCCGGAGAAACGCGCCGGCCAGCACCGGATCCGTGACCGCGGCGGTGCGCAGACGGTCCAGGTAGGCGCCCGGCCCCGGGTCGAGTGCGGATCGGTCGCCGACCGTGTCCGGGAAGCGCAGGTCATTGGCCGCGACCGTGGTCCACGGCACGTCGATGACAGCCGCCGACTCGGTGAAGAACTGGGCGGCCACGTCCCCGGAGCCGTCCTTCAGCAGGCGGCCGAGGATGGTCGCCTCCAGCGCGGCCACGGTCATGCCCTGGCCGTAGACCGGGTTGAACGAGCACATCGCGTCGCCGGTGACCAGGAAGCCGGCCGGGAAACGGCTCATCCGGTCGTAGCGCCGCCGGGTGCTCGCCGGGTAGCGCATCTTCACCGGGTCGCCGAGCGGGGTGGAGGTGCGCAGGAGCGTGGCGACGTCCTGGCAGTCCAGTTCCGCCGCCCAGGCGACCATGCCGTCGTGGTCCATCGGCGGGACCTCACCGAACAGGCCGCTGATGTTGAGCGCCCAGGCGTCGCCCTCCTGGGCGAGGGCGAAACCACCGCGCGTACGTCCGGGGTACGCGGCGACGGCGGTGCCGTACCGGCCGTCGAGCTGGTCCGGCGTACGTCGGTAACGGCGCGTCACATAGGTCACCTGGGTCTCGATCCGCTGCTCCTCGACCTCCGGGTAGCCGAGCCGGCCGAGCCAGTGGCGGGCACGCGAGCCGCGCCCGGAAGCGTCCACCACCACGTTCGCGTCGTCGATGGTGATCTCCTCACCGGCGGCGACCGCACGCACGCCGACGACCCTTCCGCCGTCCGAGGTCGTCACCAGTTCGGTGACGGCGACCTCCGGACGTATCTCCACGTTCGGCAGCGCGGCGACCCTGCGCCGGATCGCCAGTTCGAGTAACAGTCGTCCGGCTCCCAGCCCGATCAGGCCGGAGGGCCCGGTGGCCAGCGGCCGCCCGTCCACCCACCAGTGCATCTCGTCCTGCACGTCGAAGGCCGGCGCACCGAGGCCGATCAGCTCGGCCGACAGCCCCTCGAACATCTCGTCCATCTCCCGCATACCGCGCGTCAGCAGCCCGTGTACGTGGCCGCCCTGCGGCACCCCGCGGCGGGGCTCCGGCCGCTCCGGCAAGGTGTCGCGATCGAGCAGGACGACCTCTTCGAAGGTCTCGTGCAGCGCCCGCGCGGTGAGCAGTCCCGCGAGCGAGGCCCCGATCACGACGGCGCGCCCATGAACCGATGTCCCCATGTGAGTTGCCCTTCTTTCTGTTTTTCTCGTTTTCAGGAACCGGAGCGGCGGAAACCCGCGCGTGTCGCGGCGAAGGCGAGGGCGAACAGCCGTGGCCAGGTGGGGCGGACGGCGTACCGGGCGAAGCGCGTCGACAGGTCGAGCCAGCCCCGCTTGCTCGTCATGATCAGGTGACCCGGCGAGGTGAAGCCGCTGACGACGATCGACTTCTCGGCGTTCTCGTATCCCAGGAGGTTGCCGAAGTTGCCGCGGCCGGAGACGAACTCGCGGCCCTCCTCGTTCCCGCCCCAGATGAGGTAGGGGTTCGTCCACACCACCGGCGGCATCGTGTTGACGCCGATGGCGCCGTAGCGGAGTTCCGTGACCGCGCGGTCGACGGTGGCCGCGTGGGCTTTCCTGGTGTCCTCGTCGATGAGGATCGTCGCGGCGAGGGTGCCGAGGAGCTTCTCGTTGGCGAACTCCACGGCGGCGGGCAGGAACGTCCCGGCGTCGGGCGCGACGTCGAGCGCGACCTCGCTCATGACCTGGCAGAACGCCTCGTTCTCGAGGGCGAATCCCTCGGTGCCGACGTCCTCGATCACCATGACCCGGGAAGCGGGGCGGCCGTCCACGGGCTGGACGATCCGCCCGCCCGGATAGGCGTCGCGGAAGGCCGCGAAGGTCTCCTCGACCCCGGGGTAGCTGGTGCTGGAGCCGGGCGTGAGGTCCCGCAGGGCGACGGTGATCGCGTCCAGGAGCTGCCGCCGCTGCGGCCAGTGCCGGCTCGTCACCAGGGTCTGCGTACGGCCGCAGATCGAGCCGCCGCTGATCGTGACGATGGTGGCGATCTGGAGCGCCTGGTGGCGGATCTCCCGCTCGGTCCACGGGCGGTCGCCGGGAACGACGACGCAGGGGTTGTTGCCGCCGCACTCGGAGACCAGTTCGGTGCCGGTGGCCTCCGTCTCGACGGCCTTCATGATCGCCTTGGCGGAGCCGGTCCCACCGGTGAAGTAGATCTTCGAGAGGCGGGGGTCGCGGGTCAGGGCGGGCCCTTCGTCGGCCGGGCAGAAGGCGGCCGCGTGGACGTCGACGAGCGGTTGCAGGATCTTCTCCCACACCCGGTCGGCGTCCTCGTTGAGGGGGTGGGGCTTGTGGACGGCCACGTAGCCGTCCACGAAGAGGGCCCTGATCATCTCGAACGACGACGCGACGTTCCCCGCCCCGAGCACGGCGACGATGCCGCCGGGTTTCGCGTAGGGGTCCACCTTGCGAGGCTCGCCGACGACGCGCAGTACGTCGGTCCGGTCGCCGCCCAGCAGGCGGTCCCTCCCCCGCGGGGAGACCCGGACGTCGAAGCGGCCGTCTCCGACGGGCGTGACCGCGAGCGGCTGGAGCGGGCGGCCGCGGACCAGGCCCTCGTACAGGTCGATGGCCGCCGCGACGTTCGAGGGCAGCGGCACCAGGACGCGCTGCACGCTGGTGCCGACCTGGTGGGCGTCGGCCGGGTTCGCGGGGTCGATGCCCTTCGCACGGCAGTCCGCCGACACCAGCTCGTCGAAGTGCCGGTCGATGTTCGCCTGGACCAGGCGAAGCAGCCTCAGCCGCTCCGCCGCCGGCGTGGCCTGCCATCGGGCCGGGTCGACCCAGTCGACAGCCTCCGTGGCCTTCATGGCGTACCCCTTCTCTCGGTGTCGGTGATGGCACAGGCCGCCGGGACAGATAGTGGACCGGCGGTACATTGAAATTAATGTACCGCCGGTCCACAGTCAATGGACCGGCGGTCGACTATCCTCGCGGGGTGGCTACTTTCCATCGCGCGCGCAGCGAGGAGCAGCGCGCGGTACGGCGGCAGAGCATCCTGGACACCGCGGCCGGGATGCTGGACGAGATGCCGGTCGCGGCGGTGAGCCTCAATGAGCTGAGCCGCCGGGTCGGGCTGTCGAAGTCCGCCGTGACGCTGTACTTCGAGTCACGCGAGGCGGTGCTGCTCGACCTGCTCTCCGAGGCGGCGGCCCGCTACCGGGCCGAGACCGCCGGGACGTTCGCCGGGTGGGCCGACCCGTCCGCACCGGTTCCGGTGAGAGTGCGCCAGGTCGCAGCACGGCTGGCCGCGACGTTCGCCGCCCACCCGATGCTGTGCGAGCTGCTGAGCGTGCAGCACGCGATCCTGGAGCACAACATCTCCGTCGAGGTCGCGACCAGGTACAAGAGGTCCTCGCGCGACGCCATCCGCTGGCTCGCCGAGCAGCTCCGCGACCTGCTCCCCGAACTCGACGACGAGCGGGCGCTGCGCGCCGCGCACATGGTCATCATCCTGGTCGGCGCCCTGTGGACCCGCAGCCGGCCGGCCCCCTCGCTGCTCGCCGCCTTCCAGGCCGACGCGAGCCTGGCGTTCATGCACCCGGCCTTCGCCGAGGCTTTCGAGGCCGCGATCGCGACCTTCCTCCGGGGGCTCATCGCGGAGACAGCCGACGCGACGGACGGGGCCGACTCGCTCTGACGGGCATCCCGCTTCTGCTCTGCCGCACATGACCGGCCGGGGCACCGACTCCCCAGAGGTGTACGTCACACCGCCGCGCCGGGCAGCACAGCTTGCGGTACGAGGCCCGCTCGGGGCGAATTTCTCCAGCTCAGCGGGGGTGTGCACCGCAGGTCCGCAACCAGTGATCCGGGATGCGCGTCCCACGCCTCGGGCATGACACGCAAAGAATTGGACAGGCTGGCCGGGGTCGGCCGCATGATGGAAAAAGCCGCACGCATGCAGGAACACGCATGCGGAACACGTAGGAACACGCAGATCGCGCAGAGGGAGTCGTCGTGAGGGTCGGAATCGTCGGAGCCACCGGTCAGGTCGGCACGGTCATGCGCAGGATCCTCGTCGAGCGGGAGTTCCCGGTCACCGAGCTGCGGCTGTTCGCGTCCGCCCGCTCGGCGGGGTCGGTCCTCGACGGTGTGACGGTGGAGGACGCGGCGACGGCCGACTACACCGGCCTCGACATCGTGCTGTTCTCGGCGGGCGGCGCGACCTCCAAGGCGCTGGCGGAGAAGGTCGCCGCGCAGGGCGCTGTCGTGATCGACAACTCGTCGGCGTGGCGCCGGGACCCGGACGTGCCCCTGGTCGTCTCCGAGGTGAACCCGCACGCGATCGCCGACCGCCCCAAGGGCATCATCGCCAACCCGAACTGCACGACGATGGCCGCGATGCCGGCCCTGCGTCCGCTGCACGCGGAGGCGGGCCTCGAGGCGCTGGTCGTCGCGACCTACCAGGCGGTGTCCGGGTCGGGGGTGGCCGGTGTGGCGGAGCTGCACGGGCAGGCGCAGAAGGTGGTCGCGGACGCGGACAAGCTGACGCACGACGGTTCGGCGGTCGACTTCCCCGAGCCGGGGGTGTACAAGCGGCCGATCGCGTTCAACGTCGTACCGCTGGCGGGCAATGTGGTGGACGACGGTTCGTTCGAGACGGACGAGGAGCAGAAGCTCCGGAACGAGTCCCGGAAGATCCTGGAGATCCCGGGGCTGAAGGTGTCGGGCACGTGTGTCCGCGTGCCGGTGTTCTCGGGGCACTCTCTTCAGGTGAACGCACGGTTCGCACGTCCGCTGTCGGTGGAGCGGGCGACGGAGCTGCTGTCGGAGGCACCGGGCGTGGTCCTCTCGGACATCCCGACCCCCCTCCAGGCGGCGGGCCAGGACCCGTCCTTCGTGGGCCGCATCCGCGTCGACGAAACGTCGGAGAACGGCCTGGCGTTCTTCGTCTCGAACGACAACCTGAGGAAGGGCGCCGCGCTGAACGCGGTACAGATCGCGGAGCTGGTGGCGACGGAACTGGGCGCCAGGTAGTCGTTTCCTCGCCCCCGCCGCCCCTACCCGTTCCCATCCCTGGGGGCTGCGCCCCCAGACCCCCCTTCGTCCTCAAACGCCGGACGGGCTGGGATGTCAGCCCGTCCGGCGTTTGAGGACAAGGCCCGTTCAGGGCCGGAGCGGGGGTCTGGGGGCGGCAGCCCCCAGAAGGATGGGACGGGTAGGGGCGGCGGGGGCGAGAAAGCCCCTACGGCGCCCGCCTCACCTCGTACAGAAAGCACCCGTACTCCACCGCCCGCACATGCACCACCGCCACCCCCGGATCAGCGAACGCCTCCTCGAACGCCTCCTCGAACGCTTCCTCGAAGGCACCCTCCACCAGCCGTCCCCCGACGATCCGCCCCTCCCCGGAGTACCTCCGCAGTACCCGCCGCGCCCGCGCGAACGGGTACCCCTCCCCCACCACCGGCCCCTCACACGCCTCCGCATGAATGAACACCGGGCCCTGTTCGTCGTACGGCCCTGCCTCGGCCCACCGCCGCAGCGGGGCGTAGGAGATGAGCGCGATCCGCTCCCCGGGCGTGCTGTGCCGCAGGCAGCAGCGCAGCGGCGAGCCCCCCTCCGTGTCCGTCAGGGGAACCAACTCGCGCCCCGCATCGTCAGCAGAACGCAGCCCTTTCAAGATCCGTGGACCGATGGGGCATACGGCATACGTCGTGTGCGTCGTCATGGCTCCACATTCGCGCCTGCCCACCCCGCTCACCGGCGGGTTCCGGACATCGCGTCGGCCACGGATCCCATGGAAGGATGGCGCAACCCACACATACGAGGAGATGACCGCGTGCCTGGCACAAACCTGACCCGCGAAGAGGCGCAAGCGCGGGCGAAGCTGCTCACCGTTGACTCGTACGAGGTCGAACTCGATCTCTCCGGCGCGCAGGAGGGCGGCACCTACAGGTCCGTGACCACGGTGCGCTTCGACTCCGCCGAGACCGGCGCGGAGTCCTTCATCGACCTGGTGGCCCCGGCCGTCCACGAGGTCACGCTCAACGGGGACGCCCTCGACCCCGACGAGGTCTTCAAGGACTCCCGGATCGCCCTGCCGGGACTGCTCGCCGGGCGCAACGTCCTTCGTGTCGTCGCCGACGCCGCCTACACCAACACCGGTGAGGGGCTGCACCGGTTCGTCGACCCGGTCGACCAGCAGGCCTATCTCTACACCCAGTTCGAGGTTCCGGACGCGCGCCGCGTCTTCGCCTCGTTCGAGCAGCCCGACCTCAAGGCGACCTTCCAGTTCACGGTGACCGCGCCGTCCGGCTGGACCGTCATCTCCAACTCGCCGACGCCCGAACCCAAGGACGACGTCTGGCGCTTCGAGCCGACGCCCCGGATCTCGACGTACATCACCGCGCTCATCGTCGGGCCGTATCACAGCGTCCACAGCGTGTACGAAGCCGACGGGCAGACCGTGCCGCTCGGCATCTACTGCCGGCCCTCGCTCGCCGAGTTCCTCGACTCCGACGCCATCTTCGAGGTCACCCGGCAGGGATTCTCCTGGTTCCAGGAGAAGTTCGACTACGCGTACCCGTTCAAGAAGTACGACCAGCTGTTCGTGCCGGAGTTCAACGCCGGTGCCATGGAGAACGCGGGTGCCGTCACCATCCGCGACCAGTACGTGTTCCGGTCGAAGGTCACGGACGCCGCGTACGAGGTGCGTGCCGAGACCATCCTCCACGAGCTGGCGCACATGTGGTTCGGCGACCTCGTCACCATGGAGTGGTGGAACGACCTGTGGCTGAACGAGTCGTTCGCCACCTACACCTCCATCGCCTGCCAGGCATACGCCCCCGGCTCGCGCTGGCCGCACTCCTGGACCACGTTCGCCAACTCCATGAAGACGTGGGCCTACCGCCAGGACCAGCTGCCGTCCACCCACCCGATCATGGCCGAGATCCGCGACCTCGACGACGTCCTCGTCAACTTCGACGGCATCACGTACGCCAAGGGTGCCTCCGTACTGAAGCAGCTCGTCGCGTACGTCGGCATGGACGCGTTCTTCGCGGGCGTGCAGGCCTACTTCAAGCAGCACGCGTACGGCAACACGCGGCTCAGCGACCTGCTCGGCGCGCTGGAGGAGACCTCCGGGCGCGATCTGAAGGCCTGGTCGAAGTCGTGGCTGGAAACGGCCGGCATCAACATCCTCCGTCCCGAGATCGAGACCGACTCGGACGGGGTCATCACTTCGTTCGCCATTCGGCAGGAAGCCCCCGCCCTGCCCGCCGGGGCCAAGGGTGAGCCCACCCTTCGGCCGCACCGGATCGCCGTCGGCCTGTACGACCTCGACGAGGCCAGCGGCAAGCTGCTCCGCGACGACGAGGACGGGCGGATCGAGCTGGACGTCGACGGCGAGCTGACGGCCGTACCGCAGCTGGTCGGCAGGCGTCGGCCGGCCGTGATCCTGCTCAACGACGACGACCTGTCGTACTCCAAGGTCCGCCTCGACGACGCGTCCCTCGCCTTCGTCACCGAGCACCTGGGCGACTTCGAGGCCTCGCTCCCGCGCGCGCTGTGCTGGGCCTCCGCCTGGGACATGACCCGCGACGCCGAACTCGCCACCCGCGACTACCTCTCCCTCGTCCTGTCGGGCATCGGCAAGGAGTCGGACATCGGCGTCGTGCAGTCGCTCCAGCGGCAGGTGAAGCTGGCGATCGACCTGTACGCCGACCCGACCGCCCGCGAGGCCCTGCTGACCCGTTGGACGGACGCCACGCTGGCCCACCTCCGGGCCGCCGAGGCGGGCTCCGACCACCAGCTGGCGTGGGCGCGCGCGTTCGCGGCCACGGCCCGTACGCCGGAGCAGCTGGACCTGCTGGACGCCCTCCTGGAGGGCACGCAGACCGTCGAGGGGCTGGCCGTCGACACCGAGCTGCGCTGGTCGTTCGTGCAGCGGCTGGCGGCCGTCGGGCGCTTCGACGAGGACCAGATCGCCGGCGAGTACGAGCGGGACAAGACGGCCGCCGGTGAGCGGCACGCCGCCACCGCCCGGGCGGCCCGTCCGACGCCGGAGGCCAAGGCGGAGGCGTGGGCGTCGGTCATCGAGTCCGACAAGCTGCCGAACGCCGTCCAGGAGGCGGTGATCGGGGGCTTCGTCCAGACCGACCAGCGCGAACTCCTGGAGCCGTACACCGACAAGTACTTCGCGGTGGTCAAGGACCTCTGGGACGCGCGCTCGCACGAGATCGCCCAGCAGATCGCCATCGGCTTCTACCCGGCGATCCAGGTGTCCCAGGACACCCTGGCGAAGACGGACGCCTGGCTGGCCTCCGCCGAGCCGAACGCCGCCCTGCGCCGCCTCGTCTCGGAGTCCCGCTCCGGCATCGAGCGCGCGCTCAGGGCCCAGGCGGCGGACGCGGCGGCCGAGTAGTCGGACGGCAGGCAGGTAGGTACGTAGGTAGGTAGTCGTACGGAGTTGGGGCGCCCCGGATGCCGGGGCGCCCCAACTCCGTTCTACGCCGGGTCCGGGCGCAGCAACGCCGCGCCCGTGGGTGTCAGGGTGTGCAGGACGGCCGGGCCGTGGCGGTGGCTGACGAGGAGGCCGGCGTCGCGCAGCACGGTGGTGTGGCGGGTCGCTGACGCCGCCGACACCCCTGCGGCGCGGGCGAGTTCACCGGTCGTCGCGCCGACCGCCGTCGCCTGGAGGATGACGGCGCGGGTCGCGCCCAGGAGCGCGGCGAGCGGGGCCCGGGGTTTCTGGGCACCGGTCTCGCCGGTCTCACCATTCCCGTCGGTGCGCGAGGCGGCGTGGCGCAGCGGGTAGGCGAGGACCGGCGGGAGACCGGAGTCGGCCAGCGACACCGGGGAGCCCCAGCAGAAGTACGAGGGGACGAGCGTCAGGCCGCGCCCCTCCAGGTGCAGATCGCGGTCCTCGGCGTACTCGACCTCCAGCGTGGGCCGCCGCCAGCGCATGTACGGGCCCAGCCCGGCCAGGAGCCCGTCCATGCCGCCGTCCAGCAGGGCCCGGGCGCGGACGGAGCGGTCGGCGTCGATGTGGGCCTGAATGTGATCGTCGTGGGGGCGCAGGGCGACGTCGTAATAGGTCCGGACCGTTCGGACGAATTCCTTGCGCGGCTGAATGTCGGCCAATTGCCCGGCCCACGCGGGAGCGCCGCTCACCTTGTCCAGAATCCCCAGTTCGCTGAGTACGCGCGGCCGGGGGATGTCGAGGATCGCGTCAAGGCCCGCTTCAAGCCCTTCTGACGCCTCACCCGGCGTGAGGAAATCCGGGAAATAGGTGCCGCTCGGATAAAGGGGAAGCAGCACATTGCGGACCACGGGCGCGAGGCCCTTGTCGTGCAGTGCCTCACGCGTGTTTCGATGCCAACCGGCATACGCCCAGAGGTCCTTGCGGTTCTGGAAGCGCAGCAGGCTGAAGAAGATTTCCCAGAGCGGATCCGGCCTGGCCGCCACCCGGACGCGTGTGAGATCGGCGTCCGTGAAGTGGATCCGGAGCATTCAATTCCCCTCGCTGACCACGGCTTTTACGCCCGGGCGCAAAAGTATGTCGATGCCTCGGCGGAGCTGACAAGGTCGTGTCGAAAGCGGTTCACGGATCGTCCGAAAACAGCTCCGTGCGAACCATCGACCGAACAGCCCGAAAAGGGGGAAACTCATGCGACAGAGTGTTTTGACCAGGTCACTCGTCAGTGCCGCAACAGTCGCCGGCGAGCACCCAGTCCGTCTCCATCCTCGCCACGCAGAACTTCGGCCTCAGCGCCGCGCAGGCCAAGAAGGTCCAGGGCTGGCTGGCGGAGTACTGGGAATACAACGACAGCATCGACGGGCTGCTCGGCACCAACAGCTGGAAGGCGTTCCAGCGCTGTCTGAAGACGTACTACGGCTACACGGGGGCCATCGACGGGGACGCCGGTTCGGGGACCCGCACGGCGTTCAAGGCGTTCGCCGACTCGCGCTAGGCGCTCCGCGGGATGGGCGGCTCGTTTTCTGCGGGCCGGTGGGGGCTGGTCGCGCAGTTCCCCGCGCCCCTGTGGGGCGCGATTCTGCACCCCTGAGTCCAGCGGCGCGCTCCGGTCGCCCGGAGCGCGCCGCTCTGTGTTTCGTCCGACCGCCACCCACCTTGGGGAGACAACATGCGCACGCGCCATCACCGCTCCGCCCTCACCTGCGGTATCGCCGTACTGGCCGTGGGGGCCGCGCTCCTCGTCGGCGCGCCCGCGGCCAACGCCGCGGCAGCCGAGACCAACTGCGACTACATCGACGACGCGGCCCGGCCCACGGTCAATCCGGGCAGTACGGGCAACGCGGTCAGTCAGGTCCAGTGTCTGATCAACTTCTACAGTGGTTACCCCAACTGGCTGGAAGAGGACGGGAGTTACGGGGCGAGGACGCTGGCGGGCGTCCACTGGGTACAGACCTGCAACGAGACCGTCGGCGGTGCCGACGGCATCGTCGGCCCCAGCACCTGGGCCCGGCTCTACGCCCCGAAGGCCGCCTGCGCCATCTCGGCCCTCTGACCAACTCCCCCCTGATACCCGACAGGAAGAGCCCATGACGAGTCGCCCGGTTTCCCCGTTGCCCCGGCGTGCGTTCCTGACCGCCCTCGGAGCCGGCGCCGCGCTCAGCGCGCTGCCCAGCCCCGCCTCGGCCGCGCCCGCCTCGTACACGCTGCTGTCCCGCGCGGACTGGGGTGCCGACGAGACCCTGCGCTTCGCCGGCGGCACCGAGGTGTGGCCGTCCGAGTACTACCCGGTCCAGACGCTCACCGTCCACCACACCGACGACGGCAGCACCGACCCGGACCCGGCCGCCGTGGTCCGTGCGATCTACCGTACGGACGCGGCCGAATACGGCGACATGGGCTACAACTTCCTGATCGACAAGAACGGCCTGGTGTACGAGGGCCGTTGGTCCGGCACCGACGGAACGCCCGCGCACGACGCCTCGGGCCGGATGGTCACCGGCGCGCACGTCCAGGGCTACAACTCGGGGAACATCGGCATAGCCATGCTGGGCACCTTCACCACCACACCCCCCTCGTCGGCCGCCCGTACCGCCCTGGTCCAGCTCCTGGCCGATCTCGCCGACCGGCACACGCTCGCCCCCTTGGGCAAGGTGGTCTACGTCAACCCCGTCAGCGGGGTCAGCCGGCCCGCGCCGGTCATCGGCGGCCACCGGCACTGGGCGGCCACCGACTGCCCCGGCACCCTGTACACCGCCATGCCGTCGATCCGCGACGAGGTCGCCGCCCTGCTCGCCTGAGCGAGCCCGGATCGCCCGATCAGCGACGCGACAGCACGACAGGAACCCGGGCCTTCCGCGCCCCACCCCCGAGCACGGGGACGGCCCCTGCCCCCCGTACCCTCAGCTGCCCCGCCACCGTCGCCCCGAACGCCAGCCCCATGCCCGCCAGTTGGAGCGGTGTCAGGGCCTGGCCGAGGGCCGCCCAGCCCACGATCGCGGCGGTCAGCGGGGACAGCGGGCCGAGGAAGGTGACCTGGGTCGCGGTGAGCCGGCCGATACCACGGAACCAGAGCCAGTACGCGACCGCCGTGTTGGCCAGCGCGAGGTAGAGGTATCCGCCGACCGCCCGGCCGTCCAGCGCGGGCGGGGCGCCCTCGACGAGCAGGGCGAGGGGCGCGATGAGCAGGCCGCCCGCGGTCAGCTGCCAGCCGGTGAGGGCGAGCGGGCCCACACCGTCCGGGCGGCCCCAGCGCTTCGTCAGTACGGTGCCCGTCGACATCGACGCGGTGGAGGCGAGGGCGGCCAGCACACCCACGGTGTCCAGCGCCCCGGCCGCCTTCAGCACGACCAGACTGACACCGAGCGCCGCCGCGATACCGGTGAGCAGGGTCCGTACGGTCGGCCGCTCGCCCAGGAACACCGTCGCGAGCCCGGCGACGAACAGCGGGCCGACCGACCCGACGACCGCCGCCATACCGCCCGGCAGCCGGTACGCGGACAGGAACAGCAGCGGGAAGAAGGCGCCGATGTTGAGCGCGCCCAGCACCGCCGCCTTCCACCACCAGGCGCCGCGCGGCAGCACCCGGGTCAGCGCGAGCAGGAAGAGCCCGGCGGGCAGGGCGCGCAGCAGACCGGTGAAGAGGGGGCGGTCGGGCGGGAGGAACTCCGTGGTGACGGCGTAGGTGGTGCCCCAGGAGATGGGAGCGAGGGCGGTGAGGAGGATGGCGGGGCGGTGGGCGGAGCGGTTCGCGGGCATGGGCGCGTCCTTCAAGTAGGTCAGCGCTGATTAGCTTAGCGCTAAGCAACTTGCAGTCAAGCTACTTTCCCGCGAGCAACTTTCTTGCGTGTGACCATTGACGCCCGTTCCTCGGCGATACTCGGCGCATGAGTGCACAGCCGCCGCCGCAGCAGCGCAGGGACCCCGTCGACGCGATCATCGACCAGTGGGCGGTGGTGCGGCCCGATCTGGACACCGCCGCGATGGAGGTCTTCGGCCGTATCTACCGGCTCGCGCGCGCGATGGGCGACCGGACGGAGAAGGCGTACGCGCGGTTCGGGATCGGGCGCGGCGAGTTCGACGTGCTCGCGACGCTGCGCCGGGCCGGTGAGCCGTACACGCTCTCGCCGCGTCAGCTGTCGTCGACGCTGATGCTCACCACCGGCGGGATGACCGGCCGCCTCGACAAGCTGGAACGGGCCGGGCTGGTACGCCGCTCCCCCGACCCCCACGACCGGCGCGGCCTCCAGGTCACCCTGACGGAGGAGGGACTGAGCCGCGTCGACGAAGCGGTCGGTGTCGGTGTCGACGCCCAGACGGAGGCCCTCGCCGCCCTGGACACGGAGAAGGCCGCCCAACTGGCCGACCTGCTGCGGGAGCTGCTGACGGCGACGGAGGGCTGAGAACACGCCGAGGGCGCCGTTCCCGCCCCATCGGGTTCATGGGGTGAGAACGGCGCCCTCGAAGAGAGAGATCAGGCCTTCGCCTTGGCGGGCTTGGCGGCCTTCGGGGCGCGGTCCGAGGACTTGTCCAGGACCATCACCAGACCCGCGATGACCACGAACAGGCCGATCGGGGCGACGACATAGAGGCCCAGCGTCTCGATGACGCTCAGGCCATGGCCGGGGTCGTCACCGTCGTCGCGGGTGAGCGCGAGCGCGGGAGACGTCATGAGCAGCATCATCAGCGTCGTACCGGCGACCAGTGCACCGGCGCGCAGGGCGTTCTTGTTGTCCACGGTGCAAAAGTAGCGAACGCCCGGCGGGGCCGCGCGCCCGGGGTGCCGTATGAGGGGCCGGCCACGGTCACCCGCCCTCTCTGAGCACCTCCATCAGCGCCCGCAGCCGGGACGACCCCGCCAGTTCCTCCAGCGTCACCGGCCGGCCCTCCGCGTCGGAGATGGGCAGGCGCCAGTTCGGGTACTGGTCCCACGTACCCGGCAGGTTCTGCGGGCGGCGGTCGCCGACGCCGTCCGGGAGCCAGACGCCGATCATGCGGGCGGGGGTGCGGAGCAGAAAGCGGTGGACGGCCTGGATCTCGGCCTCCTCCACCGCGCCCGAGTGACCTCCGCTGCACCCCTCCAGCAGACCGAGACGGGAGAGAAGAGTCAGCCACTCCCCCGTGTCGGCGGAAGCGGCGGCCCGCTCCTCCTCCACCGGGTTGGTCAACAGGCCCAGCCGGTCGCGGAGTTCGACATGGTCGCCGGTGAGACGGGCGGCGGTGGGCGGCAGGTCGTGGGTGGTGACGGTGGCGAGACAGTCGGCGCGCCAGCGGTCGGGGGCCAGGGGGCGCCCGTCGCCGTCCCAGTCCCGTTCGAACCACAGCACGGACGTACCGAGCACCCCGCGTTCGTGCAGCGTCTCCCGGACGCCCGGCTCGACGGTCCCCAGGTCCTCGCCGATCACGACCGCCCCGGCCCGCGAGGCCTCCAGCGCGAGGACGGCGAGCATGGCCTCGGCGTCGTAACGGACGTACGCGCCCTCCGTGGGCGCCTGCCCCTGGGGCACCCACCAGAGCCGGAACAGGCCCATGACGTGGTCGATGCGCAGGGCGCCCGCGTAGCCGAAGAGGGCGCGCAGGAGCTGTCGGTACGGGGTGTAGCCGGACTCGGCCAGGCGGTCGGGTCTCCAGGGCGGCAGGCCCCAGTCCTGGCCGCGCGCGTTGAACGCGTCCGGGGGCGCGCCGACCGACATGCCGGCCGCGAAGTACTCCTGCTGCGCCCAGGCGTCGGCACCCTCGGGATGCACCCCGACGGCGAGGTCGTGCACGATCCCGACCGGCATGCCCGCGTCGCGTGCGGCCCGCTGGGCGTCGGCGAGCTGGGTGTCGGTGAGCCAGGCGAGGTGGCAGTGGAAGTCGACGCGGTCCATCAACTCGCGCCGGGCGCGGGCGGTTTCGGCCGAGCGGGGGTCCTGGAGACCGGCCGGCCAGCGCGACCAGTCCGAGCCGTGCGCCTCGGCCAGCGCGCACCAGGTGGCGTGGTCCTCCAGCGCCTCACCGGCCCGTGCGAGGAAGTCGGCGTACTCGGCCTGCCGCCCGGGCCCGAGCGGTACGGCGCACACCAGCTCCAGCGCCTCGCGCTTGAGCTCCCACACGGCGTCACGGTCGATCAGCGCGCCCTTGTCCAGCACCGACTCCCGCAGCCGCCGGGCCCGCTCCAGCAGCGAGCGCACCCGCCCACCGGCCTCTTCGAGGTACGCGAACTCGGGAATGGCCTCGACCCGCAGATGTACGGGGTCGGGGAAGCGCCGGGAGGAGGGACGGTAGGGGGAGGGGTCGGTCGGCGCGCCCGGAACGGCCGCGTGCAGCGGGTTGACCTGCACGAATCCGGCGCCCAGCGCCCGCCCGGCCCAGGCACTCAGCTCCCCCAGATCACCGAGGTCACCCATGCCCCAGGAGCGCTGGGAGAGAAGGGAGTAGAGCTGCACGAGGATGCCGTACGAGCGCCCGGTGGGCGTGGGCAGCCGGGCCGGGGCGACGACGAGGTGGGCGCGGGCGGTACGTCCGTCGGGCGCGACGGCGTCCAGCCGATGCACACCGGGCGGAAGCCGGTCGAGGGAGTCACAGACCTCGCCCTGCTCGGTACGAACACGCAGCCGCGTGCGCTCGGGCAGCCCCGCCAGCGCGGTGGCCGTACCGTCGGCCCCGCACACCACGGTCGGCGGCAGCAGCCGCGCCGCCAGCTCCCGCTCCCGCGCGGCGAGAGCGGCCCGGACGGCCTCCGCGCTGCCCGCATCGACACCGAGCGCGCCCAGCACGGCGACGAGCGCGGAGTCGGAGGCGGCGACGGTCCGGTCCGGGGAGGGCTGGAAGGAGGTGGAGACTCCGTACAGCTCGGCGAGACGGGCGAGCGCAAGCCGCTCCCCGCTCTCGGCCGACTCCTGAGCGGTCATCTACAGCCCCGCGAGGTCCGACAGCGCGGGGACAGGACCCTCGTACAGCCCCGTGGGGTCCGCCTCGGCGTCGGCGTGCTCGCTCGTCATCGCCTCCTCGTCGGCGAGCGGGGGCTCGCTGGTGAGCGGCTCGGCGGCGGGCAGCGGCGGCTCACTGGTGAGCGGCGCCTCGGCGGACGCGCTCTCGGCACTGAAGATGTAGGCCGGTACGGCCACGGAGGCCTCCTTGTTGGCGGGTTTCCTTCGCAGGCCTACCCAGTGGGCGGGACGACAGACGTGTATGAACGGACGAACCACGGCACCGAAGCTCGCATTCCGTGGTTCTTCCGCCGCTCGCACGACGAAGTCCCCCATCTTCCACTATTCACTCAGTACATGTAGCGAGTGCATAATGACCGGCATGAGCACCCGCCACATCCTGCTGGGGCTGCTCGCCGGAGGTCCGAGCCATGGCTACGACCTCAAGCGACGGCACGACGAACGCTTCCCGCAGGCCCGGCCGCTGGCCTACGGGCAGGTCTACACGACCTTGCAGCGCCTGGTGCGCGACGGCCTCGCGGAGGTCGACGGCACCGACGCGGACGGCGGCCCGGAGCGGACGAAGTACCGGGCGACGACGGAGGGGGAACGCGAACGCGCCGACTGGGTACGCCAGATCAGCGCACCCGCGCCGCACGTCGTCAACGAGATCTTCGCCAAGGTCGTCGTCGCGATCCTGGCCGGCGGGGACCCGGCCGCGTATCTGCTGGACCAGCGGGCCGCCCACATGGCGCGGATGCGGGAGCTGACGGCGGTCAAGACCGCGCCCGGCTCGGACCTCTCGACCGTGCTCTCGGCGGACTACGCCCTCAACCACCTCGACGCCGACCTCCGCTGGATGACCACCACGGCGGCCCGGCTCACCACACTGACCGCGGAGGTCGACAAGGCATGACCACCACCAACGGGGACATATCCGGGGAGCAGGCCCCACCACCCCTCCTCACGGCCCACCGCCTGTCCAAGACGCACGGCAGGACGCCCGCGCTGCGCGGCGCCTCGGTCGCGCTGCGGGCGGGCGAGATCCTGGCCGTCACGGGGGCGAGCGGCAGCGGCAAGTCGACGCTGCTGCACTGTCTGGCGGGGATCGTCCGGCCGGACACGGGGACCGTCGAGTACGCCGGGGAGCGGCTCGACACGATGCCCGAGCGGCGGCTGAGCGAGCTGCGGCGCACGGAGTTCGGGGTCGTCTTCCAGTTCGGCCAGCTGATCCCGGAGCTGACCGTCCTAGACAACGTGGCACTGCCGCTGCTGCTCGCCGGGACCTCGCGAGCGGCGGCGCACGAACAGGCGGGCGAGTGGCTGGAGCGGTTCGGGGTGCTCGGCCAGGAGACGCTGCGCCCGGGCGAGCTGAGCGGCGGCCAGGCCCAGCGCGTCTCGCTGGCCCGCGCCCTGGTCACGGCCCCGAAGGTGATCTTCGCCGACGAGCCGACGGGCGCGCTGGACTCCCTCGCGGGCGAGCAGGTGATGGCGGCACTCACCCACACGGCCCGCGAGTCAGGCACAGCGGTCCTCCTGATCACGCATGACGCCCAGGTGGCGGCGTACGCGGACCGCGAGCTGCGACTGAGCGACGGGGCTGTCGTCGCGGCCGACGGGGCCGAGACCTCGGCGGAGGTGACGCCGTGACGCCACGCAGCGTTGTCGCCGACGGTCCCGGCGGTCCCAGCAGCGGGTCCTCGGGGACCGGATCCCGCCCGGCCCGGCGGCTCGGACGCCCCCGCGACCTCGACGAAGGCGACCTCGTGACACCGAACAGCCTTCCCGGCGGCGGATCCCCGGGACCAGAATCGCGCCGGGCCCGGCGACCCGACCGCTCCCACTCCCGGCACGGCAGCCGGCGGAACACGCACGCGGCCCGCGCACCGCACCCCAGCGGCCAAACCCGGCCGGGCGGCACGCCCGCCGTACCCGGAAGTGACCCCATGACGTCGAGCGGCGCTTCCGGCGGCACCGGCAGCGGATCCCCCGGAACCGGCTCCCGCCCGCCCCGGCGGCCCGGCCGCCCCCGTACCCAGTGCCCCAACCGCCAGACCCAGCCGGGCGGCACGCCCGCAGTTTCCCCGGAGGTGGCCTCATGACGTCCGGCAAGGTTTCCCGGAGGGGCTCCCTGCGGGCCGATCTGCGGCTCGCCTGGCTGCTCACCCGGGGTTCCGATCGGCGGGAGTGGTGGCGGGTCCTGCTCACGGGGGTCGGGGCGGCGCTCGCCACCGGATTCGCGCTGGCCGCCGTGGCCGTCGCCTCGGTGCGGGGGTATCGCAGCGTGGGGTTCGGGAACGGGCTGCTGGACCGGCCCGGGGAGCGCTCCGGCATCGTTCTCGCCCTCGTGCTGCTGCTCGTGCCCGTGCTCGGGTTTCTCGGGCAGTGCGCGCGGGTCGGGGCCGTGCACCGGGACCGGCGGCTGGCCGCGCTGCGGCTGGCGGGGGCCGGTGCGGCGCAGGTGCGGCGGATCGCGGCGCTGGAGACGGGGCTCGCCTGTCTGCTCGGCTCGGCGCTCGCCACCGTGTACTGCGTGCTGTTCCTGCTGCGTGAGTGGCGGCAGCCGCCCGTGCTGCTCTGGGTCGGGGTCGCGCTCGTCGCCGTGGGCGTGCCCGTACTGGGCTCGCTCGTCGGCGTGCTCGCGCTGCGGCGTGTCGTCGCCTCGCCGCTCGGGCGGGTCCGGCGGGTGCCTCCGCGTGAGGGGCGGGGGCCGGGGATGCCGGTCCCGACGGCGGTTCTGGGGCTGCTGTTCGTGGGGGTGCTGCTGGCGCCGGACACGTTCGGCGGGTACGAGACCGCGCCGGTGCTGGTGTTCTCCGTGGTGATCGTGACCGGGATGGGCGCCCTGTGGCTGACCGGTGCCACCGCCCGGTACACAGGGCGGATCCTCGCCGCCCGGACCGCCGATCCGGCGACGCTGATCGCGGCGGAGCGGCTGCGCGACGACCCGTGGGCCGCCGCCCGGACCCATGCGGCGGTGCTGCTGGTGACCATCGTGGGCACCGGGTTCGTCGGTGTCCGGGAGGTGCTGCTGACCTCGCTCCGCGACCGCGGCGAGCACATGCTGGCCGTGGACATGTCGTTCTACACCACCGGCGTCGACCTGACCGGCGCCGCCGTGCTGGTCGCCCTGGTGATCACGCTGTGCGGGCTCGGTGTCGGCACCGCCGAGTCGGTGGCGACCCGGCGCCGGGGCCTGGCCGCGCAGGCCGCCGCCGGGGTGCCGCGCGCGGTGCTCGGCCGGGCGCTGCTCCTGGAGACGGCCCTGCCGCTGGCACCGGCGCTGCTGCTCGCGGGCAGCGGAGGCCTGCTGATCGGCGGCTGGTACGCGACGATCGCCCACGACGGCAGCCGCTCGGTGCCGTTCACGGCCCTGCTGGTGCCACCGGCGGTGTACGTGTCGTGCCTGCTCGCCGCGGCCACCTCACTGCCGCTGCTGCGCCGTGCGGCGCGGCCGGCGGAGCTGCGGTACGTGTGAGCGGCCGGGCATGAGAGATCCGGCCCTGGGGAACGGGGGTTCCCGGGGCCGGATCGCATCCGTACCGTACGGAAAATCCGTACAGGCGTGCGGGTACTGGGTACTCCCTATTCAGATGAATTCAGGTATACGAAAGCCCGGACGTCAGGCTGAGATGCCGTCGATCCGGGCCAACGCGTCGTCCGCGCCGTACGGCTGTAGGTATGGCAGCCAGCGCGGGTCCCTATGCCCGGTTCCGATGATGCGCCAGGCGAGACCGGTGGGCGGGGCGGGTTTGTGGCGCAGCCGCCAGCCGATCTCGAAGAGATGGCGGTCCGCCTTGGTGTGGTTGCAGCGGCGGCACGACGCCACCACGTTGTCCCAGCGGTGCTGACCGCCGCGGGAACGTGGGATGACGTGGTCGACGCTGGTCGCGGCGGCGCCGCAGTACATGCACCGGCCGCCGTCACGGGCGAACAGTGCCCTACGGGTCAGTGGAACGGGCCCCCGGTAGGGAACCCGGACGAACCTCTTCAGCCGGACCACGCTGGGTGCGGGGACAGTTACGGTCGCGCTGTGCATAAAGGCGCCCGATTCCTCCAAGGAGACTGCCTTGTTCTCCAGGACGAGGACGAGCGCGCGGCGGAGCGGTACGACGCCGAGTGGCTCGTACGACGCGTTGAGTACCAGGACATGCGGCACGGATGCCTCCTTGGGCGTCGGCGGCGCGTGGCTCGCGCCGGGACGATCTGCAAGTCAGTCTCCCCTCTCGCCTGGTGGCAGCGCCACCACGTCCCGGTAACGGGCTGGGAGTGTTTTCGACCACACCTTGTGCACTTCCCCGGGACCACACCCTCTTCTATCCCCAGGTGGGCACGGTCTCTCCCTCGAACATCGCGCCGATCCGCACACGTTGCCCCGTTAGTGTGGTGGTTCTGTCCTTCCGGTGACCTTTCCGTGACCTGAATCACCAGCTGACCGACGAGCTGAGCGCCGTAACCATCCGTACCGGGGGCAGGCCGCTCTGGAGGTACCCGCCGTGTCCTTGTCCGCCGTCCCACTGGCCGCCGGTTCGTCGCCGTCGCCGACTCCCTCGGAGTCACCGACCGCACTGGTCCCGTCACTCCAGGACGCCCAGGAGAGCGCGACCAACGCCGCGAGCTGGGTCGAGCAGAACTGGTCGACCTGGCTGTCGATCGGGCTCAGAGTCCTGCTGATCGTGGTGATCGCGGCGGTGCTGAGGATGACTCTGCGGCGGGCGATCACCAAGCTCATAGACCGGATGAACCGCACCGCTCAGGCGGTCGACGGCACCGCGCTCGGCGGGCTGCTGGTGAACGTGGAGCGGCGTCGGCAGCGCTCGCAGGCGATCGGCTCGGTGCTGAAGTCGGTGGCGAGCTTCCTGATCATGGGCACGGCCGCCCTGATGATCCTCGGCACCTTCGAGATCAACCTCGCCCCGCTACTGGCCTCCGCCGGTGTCGCGGGCGTGGCGATCGGTTTCGGCGCCCGCAACCTGGTGACGGACTTCCTCTCCGGGGTGTTCATGATCCTGGAGGACCAGTACGGCGTCGGCGACACGATCGACGCGGGGGTGGCGTCCGGTGAGGTGATCGAGGTCGGGCTGCGCGTGACCAAGCTGCGCGGCGACCAGGGCGAGATCTGGTACGTCCGCAACGGCGAGGTCAAGCGCATCGGCAACCTCTCCCAGGGCTGGGCCACGGCCGGCGTCGACGTCACCGTGCGCGCGGACGAGGACCTGGACCGGCTGAAGGCGACGCTCGCCGAGGTCGGCGAGCAGATGAGCAAGGAAGAGCCCTGGAACGAGATGCTGTGGGGCCCGATCGAGATCCTGGGCCTGGACAGCGTGCTCCTGGACTCGATGGTCATCCACCTCTCGGCGAAGACCATGCCGGGCAAGTCCCTGACGGTGGAGCGGGAGCTGCGCTGGCGCGTCAAGCGGGCCCTGGACGCGGCGGGCATCCGCATCGTCGGCGGTACGCCGCCGGTGGCGGAGGAGGAGCCGCCCGCGGACCCGACAGCGGGCATGGCGGCCCCCTCGGCGTACTCCAACACCGGCTCCCCGCAGGCCCAGGCGGCCACACCCCTGGTGAGTCCGCCCGCGTCGAAGTAGTACGCGAAGAGGCGGCGCCCCCGGAATCCGGGGGCGCCGCCTCTTCGTATGCGCAGGTAACGACTCCGTTTCCGCGCGGTTTTCCTTCCGGTTCCCCCCTTGACGCCTGCCTTGGTCCGGTCCTACCTTCCTGCCATCCGATAGGAAACCTTCCTAACAGTCACCGTGGAGAACCCACCGACGGTGACCATGAAAAACTGGGCGCAGGAAAGGCAGGTGCAGACCCCCATGGCAGGAACCGCAGGCACGCCAGGCACCCCGAGCGTCCTGCGCGCCATGAACGACCGGGCCGCCCTGGACCTCCTCCTGGAGCACGGGCCCCTGTCCCGCACCCGCATCGGCAACCTCACCGGACTGTCGAAGCCGACCGCCTCCCAGCTCCTCGCCCGCCTGGAGGCCGCCGGACTTGTCCTGGCCACCGGCACCAGCGAGGGCCGGCCGGGCCCCAGCGCCCAGCTGTACGAGGTCAACCCGACCGCCGCGTACGCCGCCGGGCTCGACGTCACCCCCGAACGCGTCCTCGCCGCCGTCGCCGACATCACCGGCCGGACCGTCGGCGAGTACGAACTGCCCACCCCCGGCAAACGCCCCGCCCGGCCCGTCGTCCAGCAGGTCACCGAGGCCCTGGACGGCGCGGTCAAGGCGGCGGGACTGGCCCGGGACGACGTCCGGCGGCTCGTCATCGGGACGCCGGGCGCCTTCGACCCGGGCACCGGCCGACTGCGCTACGCCTCCCACCTCCCGGGCTGGCACTCCCCGGCCCTCCTCGACGAACTCGCCGCCGCGCTGCCGATGCCGGTGGAGTACGAGAACGACGTGAACCTCGTCGCCATCGCCGAACAGCGGCTCGGTGCGGCCAGGGGCCACGGCGACTTCGTACTGCTCTGGAACGAGGGCGGACTCGGTGCCGCGCTCGTCCTCGGCGGCCGGCTGCACCGCGGCTGGACCGGCGGCGCCGGCGAGGTCGGCTTCCTGCCCGTGCCGGGCACACCCCTCGTCCGGCAGGTCAGCAGGACCGGCAGCGGCGGCTACCAGGAACTGGCCGGTTCCCAGATCATCCCCCGACTCGCCCGCGAGCTGGGCATCAGCCCCGTCCCCGACGGCCCGTACGCCGAGGTCGCAGCCGACCTCGTCGCCCAGGCCGCCGCCATCGACGCGGGGCCCCACCGGCGGCTCCTCGAAACGTACGCGACGGGTCTGGCCACCGGTCTGGCCTCGCTCGTCTCCGTCCTCGACCCCGAACTCGTCGTCCTCAGCGGCGCCTCCCTCACCGCGGGCGGCGAACCCCTGCGCGGTCTGGTCCAGGCCGAACTGGAGGAGCTGGCCGCGGCCCGGCCCCGGCTGGTCGTGGGCGACGTACGCGAACACCCCGTGTTGCGGGGCGCGCTGGAAAGCGCCCTGGCGACCACCCGCGACGAGGTCTTCGACACCTCGCGCTGAGTCCCGCAGTCCCCCTTCGCTTCCCTTTCTTCTCCACCTTCTTCTCCGCCTCCTTCTCCATCTCCTTCCTCACCCTCAAGTCCCCTGCCCTGCCACGCCCTTCCCTGGGAGATCTCGCCATGCCCGGAATGTCAAGAAAAGTCGCCGTCGCTCTCGCCGTTTCCGCCTCCACCGCCCTGCTCGCCACGGCCTGTACGGGCCAGTCCGCCACCGGCGCCTCCGACGACGCCTCGAAGGAGACGACGATCACCTTCTGGCACGCCTGGAGCGCGCCGGCCGAGGTCGCGGGCGTGAAGGCGCTGGTCGCCGGCTTCGAGAAGGCCCACCCCAACATCCACGTGAACATCGTCGGCAACATGACCGACGACAAGATCAACCAGGCACTGCGCGCGGGCGGCAGCAAGGCACCCGACGTGATCTCGTCCTTCACCACCAACGGCGTCGGCAAGTTCTGCTCCTCGGGCGCGCTGGTCGACCTGAACCCGCTCTTCGAGAAGTCGGGCATCGACCCGGCGGCCACCTTCCCGAAGGCGATGAGCGAGTACACGCAGTACGACGGCAACCGCTGCGCCGTACCGCTGCTCGGCGACGCGTACGGCCTCTACTACAACAAGACCGCCTTCGAGAAGGCCGGGATCACCAGCCCGCCCAAGACCTGGTCCGAGTTCGAGGCCGACGCCAAGAAGCTGACGATCGCCAAGGGCGACACGTACTCCCAGCTCGGCTTCATGCCGAACTACCACGGCTGGGAGACGACCACCGAGCACTACATGGGCCAGTTCGGGCCGACGTACTTCGACAAGAGCGGCAAGTCGACAGTCGCCACCGATCCGGCCGTCTCCGACGCCATGACCCTTCAGAAGAAGCTGGTCGACGATCTCGGCGGCTTCAAGAAGCTGGAGAAGTACCGGGCCGGCCTCGGTGACGAGTGGGGCCCCAAGCACCCCTTCCAGACCGGCCAGGTGGCCATGCAGCTGGACGGCGAGTGGCGCCTCGGCATGGCGCTGGACGCGAAGCCCGACTTCGAGATCGGCGTCGCGCCGCTGCCCGTGCCCGACGACCAGGCCGACCAGTACGGCAAGGGCTACATCACCGGCACCATCGCCGGTATCGCCGCGACCAGCCAGAAGCAGAACGCGGCCTGGGAACTGGTCAAGTACATCACCACGGACACGGACGCGGTGGTCGGCTTCTCCAACGCCATCCACAACGTGCCCTCGACGCTCGCGGCGCTGAAGTCCCCGAAGCTGAAGTACGACCCGCGCTTCAAGACCTTCCTCGACATCGCCGCCAACCCCAACTCGACCACCGCCCCGGCCTCGATCAACGGCGGCGTCTACCTCACCACCATCCAGGAGCTCGGCTACGACTACGAGTCCGGCAAGGTGACCGACCTTCAGGCGGGCCTGAAGAAAGCGGCGGCGCAGATCGACACGGACATCGCGCAGGCGAAGTAGCCATGGCCGCCACCTACACCCTGCGGGCGAAGCACCGGCGCGAGAGGCTGCGCACCCTCGCCTTCCTCTCGCCCTGGCTGATCGGTTTCTCGGTCTTCTTCGCGTACCCGATGATCTCGACGGTCTACTTCTCGTTCATGCACTACGACGGCTTCAAGCCGCCGACCTGGGTCGGGACGAAGAACTGGACGTACGTCTTCGAGTCCTACCCCTTCTTCTGGCCCGCCCTGCGCAACACCCTGTGGCTGGTCGTGATCATGGTGACCCTGCGCGTCCTGTTCGGACTCGGGATCGGTCTGCTCATCACGAAGATCAAGACGGGTACGGGCGTCTTCCGCACCCTCTTCTACCTGCCCTACCTGGCCCCGCCGGTCGCCGCGACCATGGCGTTCGCCTTCCTCCTCAACCCCGGTACGGGACCGGTCAACTCCATCCTGGAGAAGATCGGCATCCCGGCCCCGGGCTGGTTCAACGACCCCACCTGGTCCAAGCCGGCGCTCACGATGCTGGCCCTGTGGGGCATCGGCGACCTGATGGTCATCTTCATGGCCGCGCTGCTCGACGTATCGAAGGAGCAGTACGAGGCGGCGGAGCTGGACGGCGCGACACCGTTGCAGCGGTTCCGCTTCGTGACGCTGCCGAACATCTCGCCGATCATCATGTTCGCCGTCGTCACCGGCGTCATCGGGGCGATGCAGTACTACACACAGCCACTCGTCGCCGGGAAGGTCGCCTCGGGCGTGATCCAGGGCGCGGGCACCATGTTCCAGCCCGGCTACCCCGAGCACTCCACGCTCACCCTCCCCCAACTCGTCTACAACCTCGGCTTCCAGCGCTTCGACTACGGCTCCGCCTGTGTCGTCGCCCTGGTGCTGTTCGCCCTGTCGATGGCGTTCACCGCGCTGTTGATGCGGCGCCGGGGCGGTCTCATCCAGGCAGGTGACTGACATGACCCAACTACTGGAACGGCCGGTGGAGGTGAAGGTCGCCGCCTCGCCCGCCGAGCGCACGGCCCGCCGCAAGGCGCTCCTGGAGTGGATCGCGATCCACTCGCTCGGCATCGCGGCGGCCCTCTTCTTCACCCTGCCCTTCGTGTTCGTGTTCCTGACCTCGCTGATGAGCGACTCGCAGGCACTCAGCCGGGACCTGATCCCGCACACCTGGGAGTGGGCCAACTACAAGAAGGTCTTCGACACCCCCGGCTTCCTCACCTGGTGGAAGAACACGCTGATCTACGCCGGACTGGGCACTGTCCTGGTGGTCGTCTCCTCGGTGCCCGTGGCGTACGCGCTGGCCAAGTTCCGCTTCCGGGGCCGGAATCTGACGCTCATGCTGGTCATCTCGATGATGATGCTGCCGCCCCAGGTGGTCGTCATCCCGATGTACCTGTTCTGGGCGAAGCAGCTGGACCTGTCCGGCACGCTCTGGCCGATGATCATCCCGCTGGCGTTCGGCGACGCGTTCTCCATCTTCCTGCTGCGCCAGTTCCTGACGACCATCCCCAACGAGTACGTGGACGCCGCGAAGGTGGACGGCTGCGGCGATCTGCGCACCCTGCTGAAGGTCATCCTCCCGATGGCCAAGCCCGGTATCGCGGCCGTCGCCCTGTTCCAGTTCTTCAACGCCTGGAACGACTACTTCGGCCCCCAGATCTACGCCTCGGAGAACCCGGGTGCCTGGACGCTGAGTTACGGCCTGGAGTCCTTCAAGGGCGCCCACCACACCGACTGGAACCTCACCATGGCGGCCACCGTGCTGGTCATGGCCCCCGTGATCCTCGTGTTCTTCTTCGCGCAGAAGGCGTTCGTCGAAGGCGTCACTCTGACCGGCGTAAAGGGTTGATCGCTACATGAAACTCACTGTGGTCGGCGGCGGTTCGACCTACACCCCCGAACTCATCGACGGTTTCGCCCGGCTCAGGGACACCCTGCCCATTGAGGAGCTGGTGCTCGTCGACCCGGCCGCCGACCGGCTGGAGCTGGTCGGCGGGCTGGCCCGGCGCATCTTCGCCAAGCAGGGGCACCCCGGGCGGATCGTCACGACCAGCGACCTGGACAAGGGCGTCGAGGGCGCCGACGCCGTGCTGCTCCAGCTGCGCGTCGGCGGCCAGGCCGCACGGCAGCAGGACGAGACGTGGCCCCTGGAGTGCGGCTGCGTCGGCCAGGAGACGACCGGCGCGGGCGGCCTCGCCAAGGCGCTGCGCACGGTCCCGGTGGTCCTGGACATCGCCGAGCGCGTCCGGCGCACCAACCCGGACGCCTGGATCATCGACTTCACCAACCCGGTGGGCATCGTCACCCGCGCCCTCCTGGAGGCCGGCCACAAGGCGGTCGGCCTGTGCAACGTGGCGATCGGCTTCCAGCGCAAGTTCGCCGCGCTGCTGGGGGTGACCGCCGCCGACGTCCACCTGGAGCACGTGGGCCTCAACCACCTCACCTGGGAGACGGGCGTCCGCCTCGGCGGCCCCGAGGGCGAGGACGTCCTCCCCCGGCTCCTCGCGGAACACGGCGACACCATCGCCGACGACCTCCGCCTTCCGCGCCGGGTCCTGGACAGCCTGGAGACGGTCCCGTCCTACTACCTGCGCTACTACTACGCCCACGACAACGTCGTACGGGAACTACGCACCAAGCCCTCCCGGGCGGCCGAGGTCGCGGCGATGGAGGCGGAACTGCTGCGCATGTACGGCGATCCGGCCCTGGACGAGAAGCCGGAGCTGCTCGCCAAGCGCGGCGGCGCCTTCTACTCGGAGGCGGCGGTGGACCTCGCCGCGTCGCTGCTGGGCGGGGGCGGCAGTCCCTACCAGGTGGTCAACACGTACAACAAGGGGACACTGCCCTTCCTGCCGGACGACGCGGTGATCGAGACCCAGGCGGCGGTGGGCCCGAAGGGGGCGACTCCGCTGGCTGTCGAGCCGGTCGACCCGCTGTACGCGGGGCTGATCGCCAATGTCACCGCCTATGAGGAACTGGCCCTGGAAGCCGCTCTGCACGGCGGGCGGAACCGGGTCTTCCGGGCTCTTCTCGCCCATCCGTTGGTCGGACAGTACGACTACGCGGAGACCCTGACCGACACCCTGATCGCGCACAACCGGGAGCATCTCGCGTGGGCATGACCGCACACGTCCTCGCCGTCGACGCCGGCAACAGCAAGACCGACGTGGCGGTGGTCGCCGCCGACGGGGAGGTGCTGGCCACGGCGCGCGGCGGGGGGTTCCGGCCGCCGGCCGACGGCCTCGACGTGGCAGTCTCCGGGCTGGCCACCGCCGTCGACGAGGCCTTCACCGCCGCCGGGGTCACCTCCGTCGACCGGGTCTCGGCGTGTCTCGCGAACGCCGACTTCCCCGTGGAGGAACGGCAGTTCACCGCCGCGCTGCACGCGCGCGCGTGGGGCGCGAGTGTCGACGTTCGCAACGACACCTTCGCGATCCTGCGGGCCGGGATCACCGAGCCGCGCGGGGTCGCCGTCGTCTGCGGCGCCGGCATCAACTGCGTGGGGATGACCCCGGACGGCCGCACCGCCCGCTTCCCCGCCCTGGGGCGCATCTCCGGGGACTGGGGCGGCGGTTGGGGCCTGGCGGAGGAGGCCATGTGGCACGCGGCGCGGGCGGAGGACGGGCGGGGCGGTCCGACGGCGCTGCTCACCGCCCTGCCCGCGCACTTCGGGCTCACCTCCATGTACGCGCTGATCGAGGCCCTGCACCTGGGGAGCATCGACGACGCCCGGCGGCACGAGCTGACGCCGGTGCTGTTCGCGACCGCGACGGACGGCGACCCGGTGGCGTGCGCGCTGGTGGACCGGCTGGCCGAGGAGGTGGTCGCCATGGCCACGGTCGCGCTGAACCGCCTCGGTCTCCTCGAAGAGGAGACGCCGGTTCTGCTCGGCGGCGGTGTACTGGCCGCCCAGCACGCCCGGTTGACGGACCGCATCACCGAACTGCTGGCCGCACGGGCGCCCAAGGCGGTCGCGCAGGTGGTGACGGCACGGCCGGTGCTGGGCGCGGCGCTGCTGGGCCTCGACCACACGAACGCCCCGGCGGAGGTGCACGCACGCGTACGGAGCTTCTACGAGGACTGAGAGGACCGACACCAGGTCCGATACGAGGTCTGACCCCCTTCGTACGGGAACCGAACAGATTCCGGCGGCGTATTCATGGGCAGAGGGGTGGTGCGGGGAGCGCGGGTGTGTCCGAATGCAGGGCAGCGCGCCCCCGCACAACGCCTCCGCACTGCAACACAACGCGGCCGCACTGCGATCCGATCAAGATCCAGTGAAGCCCGGTGCGGATTGTCGGTGCCGGGGGCGATACTGGCGGTGACGGATGACCATGGGGGAGGTCACAGTGACATCCACGAGCAGTGCGGCACCACCGGCGCCCAACTCGCCCGGCACAGTGGGCACGACCGGCACGTCCGCCGCCACGCCCCCACCCGCCGTCCCGGCGCAGGCGGGCGCGGGTCCGGCCCCCGGCGCCCCCCAGCCACCGCGCCGCACCGCCTTCGCCGAGGGCGTCGACCAGCTGCGGGCCGCCGCGACCACCGAGCCGGGCCGGCTGCGGATCATCGGCGCCCTGCTCGCCGTGCTCGTCGTGGCGTTCGGGGCGGTCACCGCCTGGCAGATGACGGACCGTTCGTCCGCCGCCGACGACGTGCTGCACAACAGCCAGCCCCTCAGCTCCGCCGCCGCGGACATCTACAGCTCCCTCGCCGACGCCAACACGGCGGCCTCCAGCGGCTTCCTGGCCGGCGGTGACGAGACGGCGGACTCCCGCGAGCGCTACCAGCGGGACATCCGCAACGCCGCCGCGAAGCTGTCCAGCGCCGCGACCAACTCCGAGCCGGACTCCCCGTCGGCGGCGACCATCGCCAGGCTCAACGAGCTGCTGTCGGAGTACACGGGCTACATCGAGCGGGCCCGCGCCAACAACCGGCTGGGCTTCCCGGTCGGCGGCTCGTATCTGCGCCTGGCCAACGAGAAGATGCAGGACGAGATGCTCCCCGAGGCGGAGAAGCTCTACGCCAGGGAGAACCAACGGCTGCGCTCCGACTACGCGGACGCGACCTCGTACCCATGGGCGGCGATCGGGCTCGGCGTCGTCGTGCTCGGCGCCCTGGTCTGGGCCCAGCGGCGCAACTACCGGCGGACCAACCGGGTGCTGAACCACGGTCTGGTGGCGGCGACGGCCACCGCGACGATCGTCCTGCTGTGGCTGGTCGCCGGGCAGAGCTTCGCCCGCTCGGGCCTCAACGACTCCTACGACCACGGCATCCGCTCGCTGAACGTCCTGCACGACGCCCGGATCGCCTCCCTGAAGGCGCGCGGCAACGAGAACCTGACGCTGGTGGCGCGCGGCGCGGAGACGACCGAACTGAAGGACGGCTCGATCGTCGACGCCTACGACAACGACTTCAACGGCGACATGAGCGCGCTCGGCAAGGGCCTCGCCCAGGCCGAGCGGCTCGCCGACGACTCGGCGGGCAAGAAGCCGGTCACCTCGGCCGTCGGCGGCATGGAGGAGTGGGAGAAGCGCCACGACGCGGCGCAGGACGCCTACAAGTCGGGTGACTTCCAGCAGGCGCTCGCCAAGGTCATAGGCGGCAAGGAAGACAAGCCGACCGGCGAGTGCTTCGACAACGTCGACACGGCGCTGAAGACGGCGATCGAACACGAGCAGACGGAGTTCCGGCAGGCGGCCGGGAACGGCCGGGACGCGATGATCGGCCTCCCGGTGGGCGCCGGCGCCCTCGCCGTGCTGGGGGCGGCGGGCGCGGTGCTCGGCATCGGGCGCAGGCTGTCGGAGTACCGCTGATGCGGTCCGAAGCGGTAGAGATGCGGTACGACGCAGTACAAGGGAGTGCGGCGGCAAAGGAGTTCGGGCGATGGGAGGGGGCGTGACGATGAACGCACAGCGGCTTCTGCGGGGTCCGCGCACCGGTCTCCAGGTCCTGCGGGCCGGTCTCCGGACGCTGCGGGCCGGACTGCGGGGCTGGGGCGGTGTCGGGGCGATGGCGGCCGTCTGCGCCCTCGCGGTGGCCTTCGCGCTGCTGCTCCCGCTGACCCAGTCGTCCGGCGACGGCAGTACGGGCACCGGCGGCCAGGGCGTCGCCGAGGGCATCCAGGCGAAGGCGGAGGACTGCGTGAACGCGCAGGACCAGAGCCCGCCCCCGTCCGACCTGGACGGGAAGACGATCGAGGCGATCAAGGCCCGCAAGGGCGAGGACCGCAAGCTGATCGTCGGCGTCGACCAGAACAGCTACCGCTGGGGCTACCGCGATCCGAACGGCGGCCCGGAGGCGTCGCTGGAGGGCTTCGACATCGACCTGGTCCACCGGATCGCGAAGGACATCCTCGGCGACGAGAACGCCGTCCAGTTCAAGGCCATCCCGACCAACCAGCGCATCCCGGCGATCAAGGCCGGCCTCGTCGACATGATCGTCCGCACGATGACGATCAGTTGTTCACGACTGGAGGACGTGTCCTTCTCCGCCCCGTACTTCCTCACCGGCCAGCAGGTCCTCGCGCCCAAGAGCTCCACGATCAAGGGGTACGACAAGACCCTCGACGGCAAGCGGATCTGCTCGGCGAAGGGCTCCACGGCGCTGGAGAAGCTGACGGACGACAAGGCCGCGAAGAAGGCCGCGGTCGCCTCCGCCGACATCGGGACGACCGTCCCCAGCCAGCTCGACTGTCTCGTACAGCTCCAACTCGGCCTGGTGGACGCCGTGGTGACCGACGGCGCGCTCGCCGCGAGCCAGGCGGCCCAGGACCCGACGGTGGAACTGAAGGGCGCCACGTTCACCAAGGAGTACTACGGCGTGGCGGTGAAGAAGGGTGCGAACGACCTGGCGGCACGGGTCAATCGCATACTGGAGCAGTACCGCCTGGACGGCGGCTGGCAGACGTCGTACGACAAATGGCTGCTGCCCACCCTGGGCAGTGACTCCCAGTCGGCGAAGCCGCCGGTGCCACGCTACAAGTGACGGTCCGCCAACCAGGTTCGCCAACCAACCAACTGACCGCAGAGCCGACTAGTCGAGGTGATCGATGGGCGTCACGGGAGCCACCGGGCCGGTGATGGACCGGGACGAGGTGGACCGTGCGCTGGCGCGGCTCGGCGCGGAGCACGAGGCGATCGAGACCTCGCTCCTCGCCCTCCAGGACCACGCGGGCCGCAGACTCCTCGAAGGCGCCGAGCTGACCGGCACGACCCAGGAGCGCTGGACGTCCGCGGAGGCGTCGATCACGCTGCTGTGGGCGTACTTCGACGCGTACTCGGACGCGTTGCGCTCCGCCCGTGAGATCCGTTCGCGCCGCCGCTGGTCCAGCCGCGAGGACCTGGTGGAGCTGACGGAGCTGCTGCGCGGCGAGTGCGTCACGGTCGCGGGCAGCGCGACGGCCACGGCCAACGCGCCCACCCTGCACGGCACCGGCCGGCTCAGCCAGGCGTACTCGCTGGCCGCCCTGGTGGAGCGGATGAACGAGCTGTACGCGAGTTCACTGGACATGGTCGTCACCGCCGACGCCGTCTGGTCGGCCCTGCCCGCGCGGATAGATTTACTGGCCGCGGAGCTTCAGCGCACCCGCCAACTGGCGCACTCCGTGGGCGTACGCCCCGGCGAGCACCCGGCGGGCGACGACCTGGAACGCATCACGCGCACGCTGACCGCCCTGCGCGAGCGGGTGATCTCCGACCCGCTGGCGTTCTGGCTGCCCGCCCAGGGCAGTTCGGCGCCCGGCGGCGGCCGTCCGGACACCACGGTGTACGACCGTGAGGCGCGCGCCCTGGAGGACGTCCGCCGGGAGATCGACGCCGTGCTGACGGTCCGCCAGGACGCGGAGGCGCGGCTCGTCAACCTGCGCGACCTGCTGTCCCGCGCGGACCGCACACTCGCCGAGGCGCGCAGCGCGCGCGGGGAGGTGCTGGCGAAGATCGCCGCCTCCGAGGTGCCCGCGGTGAGCGGCCCGCCGACGGCGCTGCACGAGCAGCTGTCGATGGCCGCCGAGTACCGCAGACACGCCCAGTGGCACCGGCTCTCGCCGCTCCTGGAGTCGCTGGAGGCGAAGGCGGAGGACGAACTGATGCGCGCCCGCGAGTCGTTGACGGCGGTCACCCAGCCGCTGGCGGTCCGCGCGGAGCTGCGCGGCCGGCTCGACGCGTACAAGGCGAAGGTGGCCAGGCACGGCCTCGCGGAGGACCCGCTGCTGATCGAGCGGTACGACGCGGCGCGCCGCATGCTGTGGAGCGCGCCCTGCGACCTGCGGGTCGCGGAGCAGGCCGTGCTGCGTTACCAGCAGGCCGCCGCCGAGTTCTTCGGCGGCCCGCGGGTGCCCGGCCAGGCCGGGCCCAGTGACCGGAGGGGGGACTACTGATGAGCGAGACGGAGACCGGGGCGGAGCAGCAGAAGTGCCAGCGGCCCGACTGCGAGGGCAGTTACGAGGACATGGGCGGCGGCGAGCTGTACTGCGACACGTGCGGACTCGCACCGGTCGTGTCGGCCACCGGCATGGTCGGTTCACCGCCCACCGGGGTCACCGGGAGCGGCAAACGGGGCTCCGGGCGCGGCAGTTCGTCCTCGTCGAGCTCCCGCGCCTCCTCCCGTACCTCTCGGTCCTCGCAGTCCCGCCGCTCGGTCTCCGGGCGGCTGTCGCGGGCCCTGTCGGGGAAGTCGACGGGCCGTTCGGTGTCGGTGCGCAGCTCGGGGTCGACCGCCGGGTCCTCCGGGCGTGGGCGGCTCGGTGTGGGTCTGGTCGAGGTGCCGGGGGTGCCGCGGCCCGACCCGCGCGCGATGGTGCTGGAGAACCCTGAGGTTCCCGAACGCAAGCGGTTCTGCTCGCGCTCCGACTGCGGGGCGCCGGTGGGGCGGGCGCGCGGCGAGGGCCGGCCGGGGCGCACGGAGGGGTTCTGCACGAAGTGCGGGCACCCGTATTCGTTCGTGCCGAAGCTCGAGACCGGTGACATCGTGCGCGGCCAGTACGAGGTGGTGGGCTGTCTGGCGCACGGCGGTCTCGGCTGGGTCTATCTCGCCGTGGACCGGGCCGTGTCCGACCGGTGGGTGGTCCTCAAGGGCCTGCTGGACACCGGCGACCAGGACGCGATGGCCGCCGCGATCTCCGAGCGGCGCTTCCTCGCGGAGATCGAGCACGCCAACATCGTGCGGATCTACAACTTCGTGGAGCACCTCGACCAGCGCACGGGCTCGCTCGACGGCTACATCGTCATGGAGTACGTCGGCGGCAAGTCGCTGAAGGAGATCGCCAACGACCGCCGCACCCCGACCGGCAAGCGGGACCCGCTGCCGGTGGAACAGGCGTGCGCGTACGGCATCGAGGCGCTCGAAGCGCTCGGGCATCTGCACAGTCGCAACCTGCTGTACTGCGACTTCAAGGTCGACAACGCGATCCAGACCGAGGACCAGCTGAAGCTGATCGACATGGGCGCGGTCCGCAGGATGGACGACGACGAGTCGGCCATCTACGGCACGGTCGGCTACCAGGCGCCCGAGGTGGCGGAGGTCGGCCCGTCGGTGGCGTCCGACCTGTACACGGTCGCGCGCACGCTCGCCGTCATGACGTTCGACTTCCAGGGCTACACGAACGTGTTCGTGGACTCCCTGCCCGACCCCGACCACATCGAGGTCTTCCGCCAGTACGAGTCGTTCTACCGGCTCCTGGTCCGCGCCACCGACCCCGACCCGGCCCGCCGGTTCGCGTCCGCGCAGGAGATGGCGGAGCAGCTGACGGGCGTCCTGCGCGAGGTGGTGTCGCTCCAGACGGGGCGGTCCAGGCCCGCGCTGTCGACGCTGTTCGGGCCCGAGCTGAAGGTCACGGACTCGGAGCTGTTCGGGGCGCTCGACGGGGACGTGTCGCGGCTGGGGGCACGCGTGGTGACGCCGGGCAGAAAGTCCTCGGCGTCGGCCGCTCCCGCCCTCGGTGGCACCACCAGGGCGCTCACCGGCACCCCACGGCTCGTGAAGGCCGTCGACGCCGGTGCCGCCGCGCTCGCGCTGCCCGTGCCCCGGGTCGACCCGACGGACCCCAACGCGGGCTTCCTGGCGGGGCTGATGGCCTCGGCGGCCGGTGAGCTGATCGCGGCCCTCGCGGTGGTCCCGGCGCAGTCGACGGAGACCCGGCTGCGGCAGGTGCGGGCCCAGCTGGAGAACGGCGACCCGGCGACCGCTCTGGCGTCGCTGGTCGAGCTGGAGGAGGAGCGGCCCGACGACTGGCGGGTGGTCTGGTACCAGGGCGTGGCCGCGCTGGTGACGGGCGATCACGAGGGCGCCGCGCTGTCCTTCGACGCGATCTACGACGCCTTCCCGGGCGAGAGTCCGCCCAAGCTGGCCCTCGGGCTGTGCGCGGAGGTGCTCGGGCAGCTGGACAACGCCGCCGAGTACTACCGGCTGGTGTGGACAACCGACCCGAGCTATGTGAGCGCCGCGTTCGGCCTGGCCCGCGTCCAGTTGGCGGCGGGCGACCGCCGTAGCGCCGTGAAGACGCTGGAGTCGGTCCCGGAGGCGTCGATCCACTACACGGCGGCCCGCGTGGCGGCCGTACGGGCGCGGCTGCGGCAGCGGACGGCCGCACACGCCGACGCACCGTTCCTGGACGATCTGATCGCGTCCGCCGGGCAGGTGGAGGCGCTCGGCGGCTACGGTCTGGACGCGGTCCGGCGGGAGCAGCTGTCCACGGAAGTCCTCGGCTGCGCGCTGGACTGGATACTCTCCCAGGACCAGGCTTCCGCCCCTCCGGCCGTCGGGGGGCGGGTGCTGCTCGGCAGCGACCTGGACGAGCGTGGCCTGCGCTTCGGCCTTGAGCGCTCGTACCGGACGCTGGCCCGGCTCGCGCAGGGCGGCGAGGAGAGGATCGACCTGGTGGAACGAGCCAACCGTTACCGCCCCCGGACGTGGGTGTAGTTGATGTCCCAGATGCCCCAGCCACCCCAGCCGTCCCAGCCGACGGCCCTGTCCCGGTGCCCGAGCTGCGAGGAGCCCCTCGAATCCGGCGACCGGTTCTGCGGCGCGTGCGGGTACGACCTGTCGGCCGTGCCCCCGCGCCCCGGTGACTCCCCCACCCTCACCCTGAGCGGCGCGCTCGCCGCCGCTCAGCTCCCGCCTCCGGAGGCCGCTTCCGTGGACTGGCCCCGCGCCCCCGAGACCAGCAGCTCCGGCACCCCGGCGCCGGTGCACCTGGCGACCGATCTACAGGGCGCGGACTCGGGCGAGACCCCGCTCCCGCCGCTGCCCGGCGGTCTGCCGCCCACGGGCTCGCCGGTCTCCCCGGCCACGGGCGTCCGGTTCGACCGCGCGGCCGGCGGTGAGCCCGACGAGTACCCGCTCCAGGCGCCCGTCCCGCGCCCCGCCGGGTCCTCGACGCCCCCGGCCGGCACCAAGGTGTGCGTGGCCTGCCGGGCGGGCCGTGTCGACCTCGACGGGTACTGCGAGAACTGCGGGCACGCCCAGCCGCGCGAGCGCGACCACATGGAGGACGAGGTCGGCCCGCTCGCCGCGGTCACCGACCGCGGCCTGCGCCACCACCGCAACGAGGACGCGTACGCGATCTCCCACACCACGCTGCCCGACCGGGCGCCCGCGCTGGTCGCGATCGTCTGCGACGGCGTCTCCTCGGCGACCCGCCCCGACGAGGCCTCGCTCGCCGCGTCCCGGGCGGCCGGCGACTCGCTGATGGCGGCCCTGCCCCAGGGCACCCACCCGCAGCAGGCGATGCACGAAGCGATCATCGCCGCCTCGCACGCCGTGAACGCTCTCGCCGACGAACCCGCCGGGGCCCGCGAGCACACCCCGCACCAGAACTCCCCCGCCTGCACCCTGGTGGGCTCCGTCGTCACCCCGACCCTGCTGGTCGTCGGCTGGGTCGGCGACAGCCGCGCCTACTGGGTCCCGCTGGACCGCTCCGCCGCCCCCGCCCGCCTCACCGAGGACGACTCGTGGGCCGCGCAGATGGTCGCCGCGGGCCTGATGAACGAGGCGGAGGCGTACGCCGACGAGCGCGCCCACGCCATCACGGGCTGGCTCGGCGCGGACGCGTACGAACTGGAGCCGCACACCGCTTCCTTCAAGCCCGACCGGCCAGGTGTAGTGGTGGTGTGCACGGACGGACTGTGGAACTACGCGGAGGCGGCGGAGGAGCTGGCCGAGATTCTCCCGCCGGACGCCTCCGCGCGCCCGCTGCACGCCGCCCGGGTCCTGGTCGGCCACGCACTGGACGGCGGGGGCCACGACAACGTAACAGTGGCCGTCGTGCCGTTCCCCGCCCCGTTGCCGGGGGCAGGATCGGCCTGAGGGCACTGACACGGGGGTGTCCTCAGAAGGACCGGAGGGGACTGGTCCGCATACAGTCACTGCTCCACAGGTGTGGGGTTTTCGAGGGGGAGCGAAGCACGCATGGCCAATTTCTCGAAGTCGAACGTGCCGCAGTTCTCGGTCGACGTCTACCAGAACGAGTACCTGCCCGAGGGCGGCCGTGAGGTCAGCGCGATCGTGACGGTCACCGCCACCGGCGGCGGGACGGTCGGCACCGCCGTCGCGGCACCTCACCTTTACTCGCCCGGCCAGGGCCCGGACGCGGCCGTGGCCATCATGGTCGACTGCTCCGGCTCCATGGACTACCCGCCGACCAAGATGCGGGGCGCCCGGGAGGCCACGTCCGCCGCGATCGACGCCGTGCGCGACGGAGTGCACTTCGCGGTGATCGGCGGCACGCACCTCGCCAAGGAGGTCTATCCGGGCAGCGGACGGCTCGCGGTCGCCGACGCGACCACCCGCGAGCAGGCCAAGCAGGCGCTGCGCCGGCTGAGCGCGGGCGGCGGCACGGCCATCGGCACCTGGCTGCGCCTCGCCGACCGTCTCCTCTCCTCGGCGGACGTCGCGATCCGGCACGGCATCGTGCTGACCGACGGCCGCAACGAGCACGAGTCGGCGGAGGACCTGAAGGCCGCCCTGGACTCCTGCGCCGGCCGCTTCACCTGCGACGCGCGGGGCGTGGGCACCGACTGGGAGGTCAAGGAGGTCACCGGGATCGCCTCCGCGCTCCTCGGCACCGCCGACATCGTCGCCGACCCGGCCGGCCTCGCCGCCGACTTCACGCAGATGATGGAGACGGCCATGGGCAAAGAGGTCGCGGACGTCGCCCTGCGGCTGTGGACCCCGGTCGGCACGGAGATCAAGTTCGTCAAGCAGGTCGCGCCCACCGTCGAGGAGCTGACCGACCGCCGCACCGAGGCCGGCCCGCGCGCCGGTGACTACCCCACCGGCTCCTGGGGCGACGAGTCCCGCGACTACCACGTGTGCGTCGAGGTGCCCTCCGCGAACCTCGGCCAGGAGATGCTGGCCGCCCGGGTCTCCCTGGTGATCCCGCAGCCGGACGGCAGCGCCCAGAACCTCGGCGCGCAGGGCCTCGTACGGGCCGTGTGGACCGACGACATGGTGGCCTCGACGTCGATCAACCCCCAGGTCGCGCACTACACAGGTCAGGCGGAACTGGCACAAGTCATCCAGCAGGGTCTTGATGCCCGCAAAGCGGGTGATGTCGACGGCGCAACGGCCAAGCTGGGACGGGCCGTTCAGCTCGCCAGCGCCTCCGGAAACGCGGATACTGCGAAACTGCTTGCGAAGGTGGTGGACGTGGTCGACGCCGCGGCAGGTACTGTGCGACTGAAGGCGAAGGTCGAAGAGGCCGACGAGATGACACTCGAAACACGGTCCACAAAGACTGTTCGTGTAAAGAAGTAACCGACCAAAACGTAGCGAAGAGGAGAGGGGGAAGCGCCGACATGCCGACCTGCCCGAACGGACACCAGTCGGGTTCCGACGACTGGTGCGAGGTCTGCGGTCACCGCATGGCCGGTGCCGTGCCCCCGCCCCCGCCGCCACCCCCGGCGCCCGGTTACGGCTATCCGCCGCCGGGCTCCGCCACCGGTGCGCCCGGCAGCCGCTCGCACCTGTCCGCCGTACCGGACGCCGAGCAGGAGCTGTGCCCGCAGTGCCGTACCCCGCGTGAGGGGGGCGCTCCGTTCTGCGAGGAGTGCCGGTGGAACTTCCTGACGAACACGGCGACCTCGTACACCCCGGCCGCCCCGCGCCCGCCGGCGCCGGGTCCCGGCCAGGGCTTCGGCGGCGGCCCCGGTGGCGCGGGCCCCGGCCAGCGGTACCAGCCCCCGCCGCCCGGACCGTCCTACGGCGGCAGCGGTGACGGGTACGACTACCAGAGCTCGCGCCCGTCGCAGATGAACCGCCCCGCGGAGCCGATCCCGCCCTTCGGCGGCGACCCGTCCCGCCCGGTCCCCCCGCCGCCGGGTCCCACACCCGGCGCGCCCGGTGGCGGTCCCGGTGGCACCTCGCCCGGCGGCCCGCAGGGCTTCGGTGGATCGCAGGGATACCCGCCTCCCACATCCGGCGGGCAGCAGGGCTACCCGCCGCCCGGTGGCGGCCCCGGAGGGCCCGGAGGGGCTCCGCAGGCGTTCCAGCCGTCCGGTCCGCCCTCCCCGCCCGCGTTCCCGCAGGAGACGGGCCGACGCGGTGGCGGCTACGGCGGTGGCGACGACTGGGAGCTCCCCCCGCCGTCCGGCGGCCCGAGCGGACCCCCGCCCCCGCAGCAGGGCGGTGGCTACGGCTATCCGCAGCCCGGCTCGACCCAGGCCCCGCCCGGACCCGGCGGCGGCTACGGCCAGCAGCAGCCGCTGTCCTGGAGTGCCACGATCGGCCCGGACCGCGAGTACTTCATGGCGATGATGCAGCGCTCGGGCCCCGAGGCCGCGGGCCTCAACCTGCCCGCGTACTCGCCTGAGCAGCAGCGCGCGCTCACCGGCAACCAGATCACGATCGGCCGCCGCCGCCACTCCACGGGCGAGTCCCCGGACATCGACCTCGCGGTGCCGCCGGAGGACCCGGGCGTCTCGCACCAGCACGCCGTACTGGTCCAGCAGCCCGACGGCAGCTGGGCGATCGTCGACCAGAACTCGACGAACGGTACGACGGTCAACGGCTCCGAGGAGCCCATCCAGCCCTTCGTCCCCGTACCGCTACAGGACGGCGACCGGGTGCACGTGGGCGCGTGGACGACGATCACGATCCGCCGGGGTTAGGGCCTAGCGGCTGTCAGCCGGGGAGGGGCCAGGCGTACGGACCTGTGGGTTCGTCGAGCCAGGCCCACTCCCGGTCGCCGCTGACGGTGATCCCGTACCGCTCCCGCACCGGCCTGTCCTCGCGCTCCCACAGCGCGTACGCCTCCTGCGGGTCCAGGCTGCCCCGGGTGAGCGCCAGCAGGAACCGGAACAGCTCGTGCTCGCGTGTCCGGCGCGGGAGCGCGCCCAGGTGCGGGAAGTCGGGCTCCGGCCGGGTTTCACCCCGCAGCGGCACGAAGTAGGCCGACGTGTGCAGGAAGCGGCCCTCCGCGTGCTCGGCGTCGTGGACCGTGAGGGCGGCCAGGCCGGTGGCGAACGGGGTCAGGATGCGGGCACCGGGGCGGCACTGGGCGAGCCAGGCGCGCGGGACCGAGGTGAGCGTGCAGGTCGCGATGATCCGGTCGAAGGGGGCCCGCTCGGGCACCCCACGGGCGCCGTCGCCGGTGACGACGACCGGGTGGTACCCGGCGGCGGCCAGATGCCGTCGCGCCGACTCGGTGATCTCCGGATCCAGATCGACCGTCGTGACGAGCGCGTCGCCGAGGCGGTGCGCGAGCAGCGCCGCGTTGTACCCCGTGCCGGCGCCGATCTCCAGGACGTGGTGCCCGTCCTCGACCCGCAGCTCGGTGAGCATCACCGCCATGAGCGAGGGCTGGCTGCTGGAGGAGAGCAGTTCGCCGTCGCGCATCCGGGTCGCGAGCGGCGAGTCCGCGTAGGCGCCGCGCACCCAGCGCTCACGTGTGCGCGGGTCCGGGCTCTCGCCCCACAGCCGCTGCTGCCCGGTCACGGCACCGGCGTAGTAGTACGGCACGAACAGATGCCTGGGCACCGTCTCGAACGCCTCCCGCCAGACCGGGTCGCGGTCCCAGGCCCCGCTCGCCTCGATCAGCCGCACGAGTTCGGCCCGCGCCGTGGCGGCGAGGTCGTCCAGGTCCTTGTCCCTGCCCTCGTGGAGAGCGTGCGCGCTCATACATCCACTGTCCTGCGCCTGGCTCCGGGACGCCATGGGGCGCTTGGGGTGGTCCTAGGCCTTGAGTCCTGGGTCCCCCCGTCTGAGACCATGGTGAGGTGAAAGAGATTCCGCGCGGCACGCTTCAGGAGCAGACCTTCTACGAGCAGGTCGGCGGCGAGGAGACCTTCCGGCGCCTTGTGCACCGGTTCTACGAGGGTGTCGCCGAGGACCCGCTGCTGCGGCCCATGTATCCGGAGGAGGACCTGGGCCCGGCCGAGGAGCGGTTCACGCTGTTCCTGATCCAGTACTGGGGCGGCCCCACGACGTACAGCGAGAACCGCGGCCACCCCCGGCTCCGGATGCGTCACGCCCCCTTCGCCGTCGACCGGGCCGCGCACGACGCGTGGCTGAAGCACATGCGGGTCGCCGTCGAGGAACTCGGCCTCTCCGAGGAGCACGAGCGGACGCTGTGGAACTACCTGACGTACGCGGCGGCCTCGATGGTGAACACGGAGGGCTGACCAGCGGGCCAGGGGCTCAGCGGACGGTGACGTCCAGTGCCCCGAGCCCCGCCCTGCGTACGGCGATCGACCCGTACGGGGTGCGCAGCCGCAGCCAGGCCCCGGAGGCGACGAGCGCGAGCGGTGTGTCACCGGAGGACTCCGGTCGCAGGAAGCCCAGGGACTGGGCCGCGTGGACGGCCCGTACCGGCAGGTGGGTGTCGCCGACCGTCCGGGTCCAGATCTCCCGCCCGATCCGGTCGAGTTCGGGGCGGGTACGCAGCTCGGGCGCCAACTCCCCCGTACGGGACCGGAATTCGGCGACCGCCGCGGCGACCATCGCCCGCAGCGCGTCCGGTGCGGGCAGGCCCGGCTCAGGTCGCCAGCCGCCGCGCGGGGGCAGTACGCCGGCCCACGGCGGGCCGGTCACCGCGGCGGGGACGGTGAGGGTGGCGGCGGACTCGTCCACCGACTCCAGGAGTTCACCGGCCGACACCGTGACGTCGAGGGCGGCGTCCAGGCCGTTCTCGTACGGCTTGGCGAGGCGGGCCGCCCGGATCGCGAGGACCTCGAAGGACGGGGGCCGCCCGAACACGGCGAGCGCGGTGCCGTGCGCCTGGAGGCGCACCGCCGCTCCACGGTCGTAGTGCAGCAGCCGGCCGAGGAAGGCGGCGAGGTCGGCCGCCTCTCCCTCGTCGGCGAGGTGCAGGACCGTCATGCGGCGACGGCCCCGCCCTCTTCGTCGTCATCCTCGTCGTCCGCGTGCAGGTACTCCTCCAGGAACTCCCGCTCCTCGGAGGTGATGCGGCGCGGGCGCTGGGTCGCGAAGTCGAACGGCACGACGACCGTCGAGGCCCGGACGTACACCTGGTCCGGGTCCTTGACCTCACAGGTGAGTGTGAAGGACGCCGCCTTTATGTCCGTGACCCACAGCTCGATGTCCACGGGCGTGTGCCGGTGGACCAACTGCCGTTTGTAGTCGATCTCGTGGCGTGCCACCACCGACCCCTGCTGGAAATCCTTGTCCGGGCGGAACAGGAAGTCGATACGGGCTTCCTCCAGATAGCGGAGGAAGACCACGTTGTTGACGTGGCCGTACGCGTCCATGTCCGCCCAGCGCAGCGGGCAGCGGTAGATGTGCCGCAAGATCAGCCCCGGGTCAGCTTCTTGTAGGTGGCGCGGTGCGGGCGGGCGGCGTCGGCGCCGAGCCGCTCGATCTTGTTCTTCTCGTAGGACTCGAAGTTGCCCTCGAACCAGAACCACTTGGACTCGCCCTCGTAGGCGAGGATGTGCGTCGCCACCCGGTCCAGGAACCACCGGTCGTGGGAGACGACCACCGCGGCACCCGGGAACTCGAGCAGCGCGTTCTCCAGCGAGGACAGGGTCTCGACGTCGAGGTCGTTCGTCGGCTCGTCGAGGAGCAGCAGGTTGCCGCCCTGCTTGAGAGTGAGCGCGAGGTTGAGGCGGTTGCGCTCACCACCGGAGAGGACGCCGGCCGGCTTCTGCTGGTCCGGGCCCTTGAAGCCGAACGCCGAGACGTACGCGCGGGACGGCATCTCGACCTGGCCGACGTTGATGTAGTCCAGCTCGTCCGAGACGACGGCCCACAGGGTCTTCTTCGGGTCGATGTTCTCGCGGCTCTGGTCGACGTACGAGATCTTGACGGTCTCGCCGACCTTGATCGAACCGGAGTCCGGGGTCTCGAAGCCCTGGATCATCTTGAACAGGGTCGTCTTGCCTGCGCCGTTCGGGCCGATGACGCCGACGATGCCGTTGCGCGGCAGCGTGAACGACAGGTCGTCGATCAGGACCTTCTCACCGAAGGCCTTGGTGAGGTTGGTGACCTCGACGACGATCGCGCCCAGGCGCGGGCCCGGCGGGATCTGGATCTCGTCGAAGTCCAGCTTCCGCATCTTGTCCGCCTCGGCGGCCATCTCCTCGTAACGGGCGAGACGGGCCTTGGACTTGACCTGACGCCCCTTGGCGTTGGACCGCACCCACTCGAGCTCTTCCTTCAGACGCTTCGCACGCTTGGCGTCCTTCTGGCCCTCGACCTTGAGACGGGAGGCCTTGCTCTCCAGGTACGTGGAGTAGTTGCCCTCGTAGCCGATGGCGCGGCCGCGGTCGAGCTCCAGGATCCAGCCGGCCACGTTGTCCAGGAAGTACCTGTCGTGGGTCACGGCGACGACGGTGCCGGGGTACTTGGCGAGGTGCTGCTCCAGCCACTGCACGGACTCGGCGTCCAGGTGGTTGGTGGGCTCGTCGAGGAGCAGCAGGTCGGGAGCCTCCAGGAGCAGCTTGCAGAGCGCCACGCGGCGGCGCTCACCGCCGGAGAGGTTGGTGACGGGCCAGTCGCCGGGCGGGCAGCCCAGGGCGTCCATGGCCTGCTCCAGCTGGGTGTCCAGGTCCCACGCGTTGGCGTGGTCCAGGTCCTCCTGGAGCTTGCCCATCTCGTCGAGGAGCGCGTCCGAGTAGTCGGTCGCCATGAGTTCGGCGACCTCGTTGAAGCGCCTGAGCTTGCCCATGATCTCGGCGGCGCCGTCCTGGACGTTCTGGAGGACGGTCTTGGACTCGTCGAGGGGCGGCTCCTGGAGGAGCATGCCGACCGTGTAGCCGGGCGACAGGAAGGCGTCGCCGTTCGACGGCTGCTCCAGGCCCGCCATGATCTTGAGAACGGTGGACTTACCGGCACCGTTCGGGCCGACCACACCGATCTTCGCGCCGGGCAGGAAGCTCAGCGTCACGTCGTCAAGGATGACCTTGTCGCCGTGCGCCTTACGCGTCTTGCGCATGGTGTAAATGAACTCAGCCAAGAGAAACCGTCCGGCAGCTTGAAATCTGGCAGTGGTGGGTTACACCCCATCTTGCCGTACCGCCACCCCTGCGGGGAAACGAGTACGTCAGCGGCCCCGGACGCCTGGAGGGCGGGCCGGGGCCGCTGGAATCAGTGGGTCACCGGTCGGTCACACACTGTGGAGTTGTCAAGGTGCGGTGTCGCTCGCGCTCACTCCTTGGCGCCTGTTCCGTGCTGCTCCTTCTTGCCTACGAGGAGGACCACTCCGCCGCCGATCACCAGCAGGACGATCGCCATGCCCGCGATCATCGGTGTCGCGCTGGAGCCGCCGGTCTCTGCCAGGTTCACGCCCCCGGCGGTGGTGTCGTCGCCCGCCAGGGCCGGGCTCGGTTCGCTGAGCGTCTGGACCGAGTCGCCGGTCGCCGCGCCCTGGGTCTCGCAGTCGAGGACGCCCGTGAAGCGCTGCTCGAAGGCGTTCGGTCCCTGGATCGTGAAGTCGTACGGCTGGTCCTCCTGGAGGGGGATCGTCACCGTGCGCGACTCCCCGGCCTCGATGGTGTGCTCGAAGCCCATGAGCTGGAAGGTGAACGCCTCGTCGCCTTTGTTGGCGGCCGTGATGTCCACACCGTTCTCGGCGCAGTTCTTCTGTGCCGACAGCGCGGGGACCGGACCCGTCGCCGCCCAGTTCGCGGTCGCCGTCGCGGAGACCGTGGACTCGCTGGAGCCGGCGAGGATCTGGGTCTGGCTTCTGCTGTCGGAGGTGAAGGCACGGCCGACCGGGACGCTGGTCGAGGCCTGGACGCTCAGGGCGGCCGAACCGTCCGGCGCGTCCTCGGGCACCTGGAAGAAGACCTGGCCGCCGTCGACCGCGGACGTGACCGCCCTGCCGTCCTGGTCGACGACCCGCACCCCGCTCGTCGCCGCGTCGGCGGGCGGTATCACCGTGACGCTGTCCGCGTCGGTGTGCACGGTGACCGGTCCGAGCCGCTCGCCGGGGTGGCCGGAGACCGCGGGCGGGTCGAGGGTGAGCGAGGCCTCGGGCTCCGCGAGGTTCTCCGCGCTCTTCTCCAGGTAGTCCGCGAGCTTCTCGGCCGCCGGATCCACGGCGTCCACGTCCGCGCCGTCCGAGTAGCGCCAGATGGCCACCTGGGTGCCCGCCGCCGCGTCCTGCTCGGTGAGGCCTGCCGCGCCCGCCCGGTCGGCCAGCGCCGCGAGGTCGTTCACCTGCGGGTAGGAGTTCTGAAGGATCCAGCGGATCCGGCCCGCGTCCTTGTTGCCGCCCAGGGAGGTGCCGCTCCAGGAGGTCTCCTGGTACTTGGCGTCCTTCTGCGTCGGGTTGTGCAGGTCGACGCAGTACGTCTGGAGCGTGCCGCCGTTGTCGACGGACATCTCGAACAGGCCCGCGGAGATCTGCTCGTCCCCGTCGTCCCCGTGGACGACGGCCGCGCCGTACGTCTTCAGCCCGCCTATGGTGGCGGTCGCCCCGCCCTGCTGCTGCGGAGTCCCGTCGGCGACGGCCGTACCGGCGCCGACCAGCGCACCGGTCATGGCGAGACCGGACACCATCGTCGCGGCGGCGAGCCGGGCCGCCGCCGCTCGCCCGCGCCCGGACAGCGCGGAGAACGAAGAAAACACAGGATTCCCTTTCGAACAGGGCTCGTTGACGTGGGGGGTGCGGTCCCGCCGGCAGCATCAGGAGCCCCCTGAGCTATGCCCGGCATCCTAGGGACGCGGGCGGACCGCATTTCCCAGTCCGGTCATCGGATAACCGATCCGACTCGGAATCGTTATCGCCAAGATCATCCGCGTGCCGGTCAGTTCACCGATAAGCCTCAGTTCGGACCTGAGGTCACGTCACCGCCGCCGGTTCCCGCCGCTGTTGGGTCTCCTCGTCGGCCGCCGGTGTCTCCCAGTCGGGTTCCGGACGGGACGGCGACCCCGCCTCGCCCCTGAGCGGGCCGGCCGAGCGGCGGAACGCCGATGTGCCCCGTGCGAGGTCGTGGCCGATCGCCACGGCGTCGATGTCCGCCGATGTCCAGCTCTGCCCGTCGCGCACCTCCGTGCGCACCTTCAACCGGCCCTGCACGATGACCGGTTCGCCCAGCGTCAGGGACGCCCCGACGTTCGTCGCGAGCGCCCGATTCGCCCACACCGTGAAGAAGTTGGTGTGTCCGTCCGTCCACGCGTTCTTCTCACGGTCCAGGTAGCGTGAGGTCACCGCGACCCTGAACCTCGCCGACGCCCCCGACGCCAGGTCTCGGTAGACCGGCTGCGTCGCCACGTTGCCCACCACGCACACCATCGTCTCGTTCATGCGGACCACCCCTCCCGGTCCCGGCGCACTCACGCCGGGCGGATACCCGTACGGGCCCGTCCCGTACGGCTGCTTCCGGCACGGCGACCGTGTGTTTCTCCGGTCACCGCCCCGCGTCGATCGCGTCCGTCGTGATCGCCGCGAAGCCAGAATGCATCCGCCGGGCCGAGCCCGCTGAGCGCTGTGGACTACCGGCCGGTTGTGGACAACTCCGTCACCCGACCGAGTGATCCACTTCCCTCTCTCGTCTCACTCCTCCGGGGTTCACCTCATTTGACCTGCCGTTTTCCGCTCTCACCCCACCACCGCACGAGCCCCTGTCACCCGCACGTACTGCTCCCGCACCTCGCGGTACCGCAGCAGTTCGGCCGCCACCGGATCCAGGACCCGGGCCCGGCCGCAGCCTGCCGCGGCCTCCCGCAGCCGGCGTTCCGCCTCCAGGCCGTACCGGCGGGCAGGGCCGCGAGCCGCCAGTTTGCAGCTCCACTCCACGCCCGGGCCGCCGACGATGCCCACCGACATCAGCAGCACCGGCACGCCCAGGTTCGGTGCCATGACGCCGACGATCTGGGCCACCAGCCACAGCCCGCCGACGATCTGAAGGAGCGTCATGGACGCCTGCGCCAGTACGGCCACCGGCCACCAGCCGGGCCGGGGCGGTCGTCCCGAGGGCGTCCCGGCGCGGGCCGCCAGTTCGTCCAGCGCCTCGGGCAGGCCCTGGGAGCCCCGTACGGCCGCCTCGCGCACCGCCAGCGCCCACGGCGCGGGCAGTCCGGCCGACGCCCGCTCCGCGACCGTACGCACCGCCTGCTCGACCCGCTGACGGGCCGTGGCCTCCTCGTCCGGCTGCGTGCGTACGGCGAAGCGGCCGGTGGAGGGTTCGCGGCGGTCCTGGTACCAACGCCACAGCCGCAGCCACGGGGTGCCGCAGGCACGGTTGGCGTTGCGCAGCCAGGCGCGTTCGGCGGCCTGTCCTGCGGCGGTGGCGCCCACGGCGTCGGCGAGCCGGTCGGCGAACTCGTCCCGGGCCCGTTCGCTCAGCCCGGCGCGCCGTCCGGTGGCGTACACGGGCCGCAGCTCCCAGGCGGCGGCGTCGAGGTCGGCCGAGATCCGGCGGGCCGCGGCCCCGCGTTCGCCCACGAACTGTCCGAGCGCCTCGCGCAGTTCGCCGATGCCGTCCCCGGTGAGCGCGGACAGCGCCATGACGGTGGCGCCCGGTTCGCCGTACTCCCCCAGGGCGATGCCGTCGTCGTCGAGCAGGCGCCGCAGGTCGTCGAGGACCTGGTGGGCGGCTTCCCCGGGGAGGCGGTCCACCTGGTTGAGGACGACGAACATGACCTCCGCGTGGCCGGCCATGGGCCGCAGATAGCGCTCGTGGAGCACGGCGTCCGCGTACTTCTCCGGGTCGACGACCCAGATGACCGCGTCGACCAGTGCCAGTACCCGGTCCACCTGTTCGCGGTGCTGGACGGCCGCCGAGTCGTGGTCGGGCAGGTCGACGAGGACGAGGCCGCGCAGCTGCGCCTCCGCCTCCGCGCTCTGAAGGGGGCGCCTGCGCAGCCGTCCCGGGATGCCGAGGCGGTCGAGGAGGGTCGCGGCGCCGTCGCTCCAACTGCACGCGATGGGCGCGGCGGTGGTGGGCCGGCGTACCCCGGTCTCCGAGATGGGTACTCCGGCGAGGGTGTTGAACAGCTGGGACTTGCCGCTGCCGGTGGCGCCGGCGATGGCGACGACGGTGTGCTGTCCGGAGAGCCTGCGCCGGGCGGCCGCCTCGTCGAGGACCCGGCCGGCCTCGGCGAGGGTTCTGCTGTCGAGGCGGGTACGGGACAGGCCCACGAGTTCGCGGAGCGCGTCGAGCCGGGAGCGCAGCTGTCCGTCGTACGCCAGAGGCATCACGGGCTGGGGGGTGGCGGTGATCCGGGGCTCGACGACCGTCTCGCGCGTGTGGCCGTCGGTCTCGGAGACACGGCGCGCGATGAGTCCGTCGTCCCAGGCGCCGGAGGGTTCGGATTCGGTTCGGGGGTCCTTGCCGGTGTCCTTGCGGATGTCCTTGCGGGTGGCAGGAGTACGGATGGCAGGAGGTCGGGTGTCGGAATCGCTCTCCACGCGCGCGTGGCCGTCGCCGTCGGCGGAAGAGGCCTCCCCGGGGACGTCGGAGGCGTCGCTTTGGGGCGCCCCGCCATCGCCCTCCGTTTCCTCCTTCTCCTTCTCCTTCTCCTCCTTCTCCCCGGCTTCGTCGTCGGAGAGCCCCTCCTGTGGAGGCGTGTTTTCGGCCGGGGGCGGCGGATCGGTCGGCTCGGTGGGCTCCGCGGGCCCGGTCCCCGAGGTGTCGTGGTGGTCCTGGTCAGTGACGGCGGTCACCGCGGTCACCTCTCCTTCTGAAGTACGGACAGCGCGGCGATGAGTTCGGCCTGGGGCTCCGGATGGACGTCGAGGGCGTCGAGCGGGGCGAGGCGGCGCTCGCGTTCGGTGTGCATGACCCGGTCCAGATGGTCGGCGAGGAGCCGTCCGCCGCGGTCGCGCAGCCGCAGGGCGCCGTGGGCGCCGATGCGTTCGGCGAGGCCCTCACCGGCGGACCTGGCGCGTCGGCCGCCCAGCAGCGCGGTGGCGACGAGCGCGGCGACCGCCTCGACGTCCGGGGCGACACCGCGGTCGAGGTCGCGCAGCTCCTCCTCGGCGTACTCCTCCAGCTCGCGCCGCCACCGCCGTACGGCCATCCCGATACGGTGTTCGACGCTCTCCTGGGTCGGGTCGGGGGCCGTCAGTTCCGGGGCCCCTGCGGCGGGTTCGCGGCGCCAGGCGTCGTCGACGCGTTCGTCGGCGGCGGTGACGGAGCAGAGCAGGAGGGCGCAGAGGCTCTCCACGAGGGCGTCGAGGAGTTCGCCCGCGGTGCAGTCGAGCGGGAAGGCGCGCCACCGCTTGAGCGCGTCCCCGGCGAGCACGGCACCGGCCTGCAACCGCCCCCGTACGCGCGCGTGCTCGCTGTCGTAGGCCCCGTCGACGGCCGCGGTGAGCCGCAGGGCGGCCGAGTACTGCGCGGCGGCGGCGCCGGCCAGTTCGGGCATGCGGGACTTGAGGGAGTCGAGGACGCCGTACGCCGTACGGGCCATGGCCTGTTGGCGGCTGGCCGGGTCCTGGGCCTGCTGGGTGAGCCAGGCCTTCAGCGGTGCCACCGCGGTGGCCGGAAGCAGCCCACCACCCCAGGCGGATTCGGGCAGTTCGGGCACGGTGAAGCGCGGTACGTCGCCGAGGCCGGACTTGGTGAGGAGGGCGCCGTACTGCCGGGACACCTCGGACACCACCTGATGGGGCACCCGGTCGAGGACGGTGACGAGGGTGGCCTGGTAGTCCTTGGCGGTGCGCAGGAGGTGCCAGGGGACGGCGTCGGCGTACCGGGCGGCCGTGGTGACCATGATCCAGATGTCGGCGGCGCAGATCAGTTCGGCGGCGAGGACACGGTTGTCGGCGACGAGGGAGTCGATGTCGGGGGCGTCCAGGAGGGCGAGTCCGCGCGGCATGCTGTCGGCGGTCTCGACGCGCAGTACCCGGGACCCGTCCTCGCCGGGGAGCAGCAGATCGTCGTCGGGGTCGCGGCCGGGCTCCTGTTGGGGCACCCATACGCGCGTGAGGTCGGGCAGTACGCGCATCCCGCTGAACCAGTGGTGGTCCTCGGGATGGCAGACCAGGACCGGTGTCCGGGTCGTGGGCCGCAGGACGCCGGCCTCGCTGACCCGGCGTCCCACAAGGGAGTTGACGAGGGTCGACTTCCCGGCCCCGGTGGACCCGCCGACAACGGCGAGCAAGGGCGCTTCAGGTTCCCTCAGTCGGGGCACCAAGTAGTCGTCGAGTTGCGCGAGCAGTTCGTCGCGGTTGGCACGCGCGCGTGGAGCCCCCGCCAGGGGCAGCGGGAAGCGTGCGGCGGCGACACGGTCGCGAAGGGCGGAGAGTGCGTCGAGCAGCTGAGGCCGTACGTCCAAGGTCACCACATGCGAAGAATGCCCAATTTTAGGGGAATTCTGAAGCATATGGGCATGTCTGCGCGCCGACGGAACACAAGGGACGGAAGGGATGACTGGGACGTAGGCATAGTCCAGGCATAACGAGTGCACAACACCCGATGCGCGGGACGCCAAAATCGGTGCACGATTCGTACCTGCCTGCGATTATCAGGACCGCTTCACTGAACCTCCACATTGAGCCACGGAGGCGAAGCAACCAGGACAAGGACCCGGGAGCCCTATCCTTGTCCCCGGCAACGTCAAGGACCAGCCCGCACCCGGGCCCACCGCGACCGAGGCCACCACACCCGGCCCCCGTAGCTCAGTGGATAGAGCAGGCGCCTTCTAAGCGCTTGGCCGCAGGTTCGAGTCCTGCCGGGGGCGCCACACAGAAGGATGGCTGTGAGGGGTTCCTCTCCGCACTCATGCCTTCCTCCTTGCTCGTGCGGGACCGTCCTCGCCCCGAGTGGGGCAGAAGGTCCGCCATAGCGACTACTGCGGCAATCGTGTCACCGGTCAGCGTGACGCGACAGGCCGCCGTCTCGGTCCGATGGTCGTAGTTGATCTCAAGTCGGAGCACGTCGAAGAGACGCCGCGCGAGCGTCTCGGGCACCGCGGCGAGGTCGACCGGAACTACTGGCAGCTGACAGAGAAGCCCTCGGTTCGGCGTTTCCTGAATTTCGGCTTCCAGTCCGGCGAGCTGCCGTTCCAGATCCAACTGCTGGCCGCGCAGCTCGGCGCGCCGGTCGTTGATGTCGCGAACGAATTCCCGGCCAGGATCGTCGACGAGTTCCAGGTTCCGGATGAGGCGCTTGCTCCTGGTCTCGGCCTCCTCGATCGCCGCCCGCAGCGCCACTCCACGCTCCCGCCGTTCACGCTGCTGGTCCGTGTCCAGCTGGTCCAGACTCTCGGAGAGCAGATCCGACCGGTACTCGCCGAAGACCTGCGCGGCCAGGAATTCGTTGATGCCGTCGAGCAGGCCCGGTTCCGGCACCCAAATGCTCGCCGGATGCTCCGGCGGGCGGTACGCCCTTTTCGGGGCGCAGACGTAGTAGCTAACCCCTTTGCTCGGCTTGCCGTAGAAGCGTCGGCCGCACTGCACACAGAACACGTAGCTGCGCAGCCGGTAGCTGCGCTGCGCCTGCGGATGCCGGCTCAATCCCCCGGAGGTTCGCGAGCGCTCGCGATGGCCAGCGATCTGCTGGGCCTGCACGAACGTCTCCAGACTCACCAGCGCCTCGTGGGTCGGCTCGGGGGACCACACCCACTCTTCCACCGGGTTGGGACGGTTGCGACCCGCACCCTTGCGGGCGCGACGGTTCCACACCATGTGGCCGGTGTGCTTCGGGTTGGTCAGGATGTCGCGGACGTTGGAGTACGTCCAGTGCCCGACTGCCGTATCGGCCAGGATGGGCGACGGTGGCGGGTTGGTCACCAGATCCAGGCTGAGCCGATCCGCGATCGCCTCGTAACTCAGGCGCTCCACAACTCGCCACTGGAACACCTTCTGCACGACCAGGCCTTCGACCAGGTGGACTACCAGCAGAGTCTTCTTGACGCCCTTGGCCCTCTTCGCGGGCACGGGATGCGGGATGGGCTGCCCCCGGTACCCGTAACACGCCTTTCCGACGTTGTAGCCGTGCTCGGTGTGCATCTCGAAGCCTGCCCACGACTTCTCCAGCAGCTCAGTGACGTACCACTCGGCCACTCCCTGCTTGACCCGTCGCGTCAGGACCTGGGTGGCCGCCTTGGTCTTCCTGAGATTGCCTCCGAGGTCGATCGGCTCGTCGGAGGCGAGCAGAGGCAGACCGGCCTGCTCCAGCTGATATTCGATCTTGGTGCTGAAGTACGTGTTGCGTGCGATTCTGTCGATCGCCTCGCAGATCACCGCGTCGAATCGGCGGTCCGGACGTTCCGCCTCCTCTAGGAGGTCCTGGATGCCGCCATCCCTCGGAATCGGGATCTCGAACTGTTCGTGCGCGGTGCCACGTCCGCGAGTGTCCAGGGCCATCCGTCCGGACTCCACGTCGTAGAAGTGCGCGACGATCATGGCGTTCTCGGGCAAGGCGATCTGGCTGTGGCGCAGTTGGCGCGGCAACGAGAGCGTGGGGTCCTGCAGATCACGGGTGGAGGTCCTGCCCACCCAGGCCACCCTGATCAGTTGCGGTGCCGTGCCTACCGGGGGTTCCGCGGCTCTGGCGCGCTGCTCGATCCAGGATCTGACCGCTGCCGGGCCACCCATTCGACCACCTCCCGTATCACCCGCGCCTGTTCGCGGCGCAGTTGAGCTCCTTCTGGGCCGTCCAGGACCTGGATCTCGAACGTCATCCGGACCTTCTTCTTCGCCCGGAACCGACCACGGCGTTCGTCTGACGTCTCAGCCATGGCGGCGGTATCCGCTCAGACGGTCATCGGCCCCGCGATTGCGGAGTGCAGGACACGGGTGATCGCCGGGAACGCCGTTCAAGGGAAGAGGGACGTCACGGCGGCTCGTTTCCGCCCGACCGTGCCGAGGTCGGCCGTGCTCAGCCTTCACGGCGAGCACCACTCGATTCCGCTGTCCACTACCAAGCTGCTGGACGGGAATACTCAGCGTAACGCCGAAATGGCTTCGGCGGAACCGAAGTCGCATACGAGCCATGTATCCGGATTGCAGTGTCCTCAGAGCGTGCTCCCCATTGTCGGGAACGGCCGGCTGAAGCTGCTGTTGGGCCCTACGCCCAGGCGGCGCGGGAGATGGAACCTGGAGATCGAATTGGATGAGAGACGCGGGAAGGGCCGTGCGCATCCACGCGCCATGAGGACTCACCATGTCGCCGGAATCGTCGCTGTAGGTGACGGAGTCGAGAATTCCGACGGTCCCCGCAAAGACGGCCCAAGGGGCGCCACGAGCCCAGTCGTCTGCGCACGAATCCACGTACGCAAGCACACTGTTGAAGCTGCCTGGGATCTTCACGCCCGAGTTTTCCCGCACGGGAGTCTGTCGTACGTCCGTCTCCGGACCGAGCGATGGTTTCGCCAGTCCGTATGGCGACTCAACCCTCATGCAATGACCAATGGTTGAAAGGCTCCCGGACGGCACCGACAGGGCCTCCCGGGGCGCGAGGGCCACGTCCCGCCGCTGTGGGTCAACGACGGTCGGTCCGCAGCAGTACCCGAGTCGTCGGGAATCGATCGGTAAGCGAGAGATGGACTCGCCAAGAAGTCCGGGTACCGACTGAGCCGGGACCAGCGGGACGCTCTCATCAACTCGACGGGCCACGTCCGGGGTGGTCCTGAGCACCTCGATCGTGCGGCCGAGTTGGCCTGCGGTCTTGGCTGCTCCGATCAAGGCAGGCAACCGACCCTCATCGGGCCGGTCTCGCGAAGGCGGGGCCATGAGCAGCGCGCGGTGGCTGGGGCGAGCGCAGTTGGCGACGACCCGGACGATCGTCTCCATCAGCCGCGGTTCGATCAGTCGGGCGTCAGGGTGGTCGGAGTGTCGGGCGATCACCCACGCAGAGCCCGAGCGGTGGGGGCGCCGGGGCGCCCGGGACCGTTCGCGGCGCGCGGGTCGTCGGTGCGGTCGTGGTGTCATGCCCACTCCCCTGGATGCGATGAGCCAGCTGATGCGCTGTCACCGCAAAAGGCCGGGATACGGGGTTGTTTTGGACACCGTGCTGAGGTGTCTGCTGCTTCGTCGAGCTCGCACCGGTCTCGGTCCCCGGCCGGACCGACCAAAGGAAATCCACTGGCGGCCCTCTGTGGATTTTCCGCCATGACGCGGGACACACGATGAAACCTGCCCTATGGCGGTTCTTTTAGAGCGAGAGCCGTGATACCGACAGGTCGCGTGACCGGCTACTGCGACACCAAGAGGCCACTAAATATGCAGGTCAGGAGCCACTGAAGCCCTACTAAGACCGAAATTAGCCCACACCAGGCCGGCACAACCACCTCCACAGAAAAGGAGAATAATTAAGGCAGCTTTAGTAGAAAATTAGCTTTCTCAGCGAATCACCCTGTTGCCGTCTTGTCCTTTTCTTGTCGGCCGTCTGGATTCCTTGAGGCGTCATTCTCCCGCCTTGTGAAGGAGTCCTGTGACATGGCCGACAGGCATCATGCCCGGCACGCCCGCGCCATCAGCCAGCCGTTGCCGCTGGATACAGCGAGGGAATGCTTCACGCTGTTGGTGACCGGCCCTCAGCCGTTGTCCTTGGACGGGCGACGCTACGCGGGACTACCCAACCGGCTTGTCCCGCTCAATGAGTTGCGGGACCGGATGCTGCGTCGGAGCTGTCCGCGGCGCACCCGGGACGAGATCTGGGCGCACCTGGTGCGGCAGTCGAGGGAGCACGGGGCGACGTGGACGCTGGCGTGCACCGGTATGGCGCTGCCGGCGCTGGCCGGGGTGGCTCGCTGGCTGGCGGCCCGGTTCCCCGATGACGTGTTCGATGTGCATGCCGAGGTGCTCTCCGGGTTCCTCGGCGCACTCGCGACGATCGATGTCGACCGGCCGCGGGTCCTGGTGCGACTGCGGTGGGCCGCTTACCGCTCCGGGTTCGCGGCACTGTGTGAGGCGTTGGACGCACCGATGCCCGTGGCCGGTGCGTTCCGGTCGGCGCCTCCGAAGGCGCCGTGGGGTCACCCGGACCTGGTGTTGGCGGAGGCAGTCCGGCAGTCGGTCCTGAACCGGACCGAGGCGGACCTGATCGGTGCCACCCGACTGGAAGAAACCCTCGTCACCGACTGGGCCAGTCGCAATCACATGACCACGGAAGCCGCCTACAAGGCGCGCTGGCGCGCCGAGCGGCGCCTAGTCGCGTTCCTGCGCGAGCAGGCCGACTCCGCCGACCCGGACGACCCTGTCGCTTCCCATGTCGTCAGCAGCCTGACTCCTGCGGCCCCTACCAGCCACAGCCCCTTAAGGTCACGCAGCGTCACTCCTGAGTCCCCGGGCGGCCCGGCTCGACCGCGTCGGAAATCCGCGGCGGCAGTGTCCAAAACGGGCTCCGATTCCGGCCTTCTCGCGTGCGGGGAATCCACACCCGCCCGCACGCCCCATGTGTCTTCGGAGGTGCCAGGATGCGTCTGATCTTTCTACGCTCCGATCGTGCCCGTATGGCCAAAAACGCAGCAGAACACGAGCCGCGGCAGAGGCCCCACAGTGCTGGGCTGCGTCGAGGGCTGTGGCTGGCCGGCTTGACGGTGCTGGTACTCGCCGTCGTAGTCACCCGGGCGCACGGCGCCGCCGAGACGGTCGAGGTTTTGGCACTGGAGGCATCGGTCAACGCCGTGCTGGAAAACATCCGTGCCTGGATCATGGGAATTCTGGCTGGCCTGGCCACGGTGTTCCTGTCCGTCGGCGGCGTGCGCTACATCATGGCCGGGGACGAACCTGGCGAGGTGGAGAAGGCCAAGACCGCGTTCAAGAGCGCCGGTTGGGGCTACGGGCTGGCCGCCCTGGCCCCGCTGGTGGTCGAGATCCTCAAGGGGATCGTGGGGGCCTGATGACCACCACCGAGGCCACCGCCGCCCTTGACCGCCGGTTCCCCGGAGCAACTGGTGCCTTCCAGTCTGCGGCCGTACGTCCGGCACCATCTCGCCGGTCTCGTGCGGCCGGCCACTCCCGGCGGCGTCGTTGGCGTCATGTTGTGGTGCTCGGCCTCGTGGTCTTGGCCGTGCTCGCGTCGGTGTTCTCTGCCTCTGCCGATCCAAGTCCGAGCCCCGGCCCGCAGCCGACCACGACCGCTTCCTCCGCGCCCCTGCCGGCACCGTCCGGGACAGCGTCCCCGTGCTCGGGGGCGGACTGTATCCCTCAGCCCAACACGTCGGCCGAGGCGGTGCCGACGGCGGGCCTCACTCCCCCGGCCCAGGTCTCCGACGGTGGCGGCGTCGGTGGTGTGGCCGGGTGGATCGCCAAGGGGATCAGCAGTGCGATCACGGGCTTTTTCAAGTCGGTGATCAAGTTCGCGCTCAACCCGCTTCTGGATCTGCTCAGCGGCACACTGCTGGCCACGCCGAGTCTGTCGTCGATGCCGCGGGTCGGGGAATTGTGGGCGAGTTCCTGGCAGATCGCTGTCGCCTGCTACGCGCTGGTCGTCGCCCTCGCCGGGATCGTGGTGATGAGCCATGAGACGGTGCAGACCCGCTACTCGGTCAAGGAGATCGCGCCGCGGATTCCCTTGGGATTCCTCGCTGCCGCGCTGTCGCTGTTCTTTGCGGGCAAGGCAGTCGAGCTGGCCAACGGCCTCTCCCGCGCCACTACGGGCGGCGGCGTCAACGCCGACACCGCAGGCCTGGCTCTGCGCGACTTCGTCCTGAGCTCCTTCAACTCCGCCGACGGCAGCATCTTCATGGTCCTGATGTGGCTCGTGGTCGTCGGAGTCCTGGTCGCTCTGCTGCTGACGTACGTCGTCCGCGTAGCTCTGACGGTCATTCTGATCGTCGCAGCTCCCCTGGCTCTGATCTGTCACGCTCTGCCGCAGACCGATGGCATCGCCCGCTGGTGGTGGAAGGTCTTCGCCGGCGTGCTGGCCATCCAGGTCGCTCAGTCCCTGGCGCTGATCACTGGGGTGCGGGTGTTTTTGACGCCTGGGGGGTTCGGCCCCGGCGGACTGTTCGGGCTCACTGGTGACGGGCTGGTCAACGTGCTGGTCACGCTGGCGTTGATGTACATCGTCTTCAAGATCCCGTTCTGGATCCTGGGGTCGATCCGCTCCGGGCACGGCCGCTCGTTCGTCGGCAGGGTGGCCCGCGCCTACATCATGTACAAAACCTTCGGGTTGCTACGCGGCGGCGGTGCGCGCCGGACACCTCCCTCCGGAGGCTCCGGCGGGGCAGCCAACTCTCCACCGCCGTCCGGGCCAGGGCCGTCTGCGGGCGGTCCGAGCCGACGGAGCGGCGGCGGGAGCCCCTCCACCGGCGGGTCAAGCCAGCCGGGCGGCAGCCCGCGTCGGCGGCCGGGACCTCCGTTGTTCCTCCAGCCGATTCCCATGGTCCCCGAGCGGGACCAGCCGATCGGCCCCGCCAGCGGCCCGCCCCCGATGCCCGAATTCCGGGCTCCCGCCGGCCCGGAATCTGGTACATCCCCTGCCCGGCCGACCCCGCGGCCGACTCGCCCTCCCGGCTTGCCGATGTTCCAGGCACCCGGCGGCACTGGCCCCGCCCCTGCGACCAGGGCGACCGGTCGGCCTCCAGTACCAGCCCGGCCACGCTTCCAACAGCCCGCTCCACAGCCCCGCATACCGCCCCGGCACTCCACCCGGCCGCCCGCAACCGCCACCTTCCGGCCACCGGTAACCGAGCCCCGAACTCCTGCCATGCGGCACCCGCGCACCAGTGCTCCGCCCCCGGCCGTCTTCAGCTCCCCACCACCCACCAGCGCCCCGCCCGCGAGGCGCACCTCTCCCCCACTTCCGCGCCGTACCGGCGGCACCCGCTCGGGAGGTGACCGGTCATGACCCAGCCCGTGCGTATCCCCTCCGATGTCGACCGCGAGGACACCGTCCTGGCCAACTTGACTGCCCGTCAACTGATGATCCTGGCCGTCACCGGCATCCTGCTGTACGGCGCCTGGTCCATCACGCGCATCTTCGTGCCGCTGCCGGTTTTCCTGATCCCTGCTGTCCCCGTCGCTTTCGCCGCTGCCTTCCTGGTCCTGGGCAAGCACGATGGGTTGGCGCTGGACCGGCTGGTGCTTGCGGCCCTGCGTCAGCGACTGGGCCCCCGCTACCGCGTGAGCGCCCCGGAGGGCATCCACCCCGCGCCGGCCTGGCTGTCCCAGCAGGTCACGGTGGGTGAAGAGGAGGACGCCGCTACGGTCGCTCCGGCCGTACTGCGGCTGCCTGCCCAAGGTGTCACGGAAACCGGCGTGATCGACCTCGGCACTGACGGGGTGGCGGCGGTGGCGGTGTGCAGCACCGTCAACTTCGCGCTGCGCACCCCGGCCGAACAGGACTCCTTGGTCGCCGCGTTCGGTCGGTACCTGCACTCGCTCACCGCCCCCGTCCAGATCCTCATCCGAGCCGAACGCCTGGATCTGTCGGATCAGATCGCCGAGTTGCACGCGCACGCGCCCTCCCTGCCGCACCCCGCGTTGGAGGCCGCTGCCCGCGAGCACGCGGATTACCTCGCCCACCTCGGCCGCACGACGGATCTGCTCCGCAGCCAAGTGCTCCTTGTCCTGCGCGAACCCCTTGGCAAAGCCGCCCCGGTCGACGGGCTCGGCGGAACCTCGCCCCTGGCCGCGCTCACCCGCCGCAAGGCCGCCCCGCAGCCGACTCCAGACGACGGTACGGCGCGGCGTGCGGCTGAGGCGCGTCTGGTGCGCAGGCTCGGCGAGGCGGTCGAACTCCTGGGCCCCATCGGCGTCTCCGTGACCCCGCTCGATCCTGGGCAGGCCACCGCGGTCCTGGCTGCCGCGTGCGATCCCGACAGTCTGCTGGCACCGTCCTCGGCGCTCGCCGGAGCCGACGACGTCATCACCACGGTCACCGCCGACGAGGAAAACCGGTTCTCGACAAACGCCGGTTCACCGGCGGAGCAGCCCGCCACCCGAGTTCGCGGCTGGACCGATGAAGAGGGTGCAGCGGGCTCTGGGCGCGCTCGCTTCAAAACAGGGGGCGTTGCGTGAAGCGATCCGGAAGCCGCCTGCGGCAGCGGGCACAGGCGGCTGCGGCCCCGGGTGGGGCCGGGGCATTCAGTCCTGATGCCTTGGCGATCACACCCCGGTATCTGCAGGTCGGGAGCGAATGGGTGGCCTCCTTCGCCGTCACCGGCTTTCCCCGTGAGGTGCATCCGGGCTGGCTCCAGCCTCTGCTGGCCTACCCCGGCCGGGTGGACGTCAGCCTGCACATCGAGCCGATCGACCCCATCACCGCCGCCCAACGGCTCAAGCGGCAGCTGGCCAAGATGGAGTCCGGCCGCCGCTACACCCAGGACCACGGACGACTCCCCGATCCTCAAATCGAGGCCGCCACCGAAGACGCCTACGAGCTCTCCGCCCGGGTCGCCCGCGGAGAGGGCAAACTGTTCCGGCTCGGCCTGTACCTGACCGTCCACGCCACCAGCCACGACACCCTGATCGCCGAAACAGCGGCCGTGCGGGCACTGGCCGCCAGCATGCTGCTGGACGCCAAGCCCACCACGTACCGCACTCTCCAAGGCTGGGTGACGTGCCTGCCGATGGGCCTGGACCTGGTGCGGATGCGCCGTACCTTCGACACCGCGGCGCTGTCGGCGGCGTTCCCGTTCACCAGCCCCGACCTGCCCCCGCCGGATCCCACATCGGTCGCCGCGCCCTCGGGCGTGCTGTACGGCTACAACATCGGCTCCCAAGGGCTGGTCCACTGGGACCGTTTCGCCCTGGACAACCACAACAGCGTGATCCTCGGCCGCTCCGGCTCGGGCAAGAGCTACCTGGTCAAGCTGGAACTGCTGCGCTCCCTTTACCGCGGCGTCGAGATCCACGTCATCGACCCCGAGGACGAGTACACCCGCCTCGCCAAGGCCGTCGGTGGTACCTGCATCCGCCTCGGCACCGACGACGTCCACCTCAACCCGTTCGACCTACCCATCCACACACGCCCCGACGGACGCCGCACCGCGCCCAAAGACGCCCTGATACGCCGCGCACTCTTCCTGCACACCGTCCTGGCCGTGCTCCTCGGTGTCGAACTGGCGCCCACCGAGCGGTCCGTGTTCGACCAAGCGATCGCCACGGCCTACCAGCAGGCGGGCATCACTGCGGACGCACGGACCTGGACGCGGCCCGCACCGCTGCTGGCCGATCTGGTCGCCACCCTCCACCACTCGAAGGACCGCATCGCCAGCGAACTGGCGGCCCGGCTCCACCCGTTCGTCGACGGCGCGTTCTCCGGCCTGTTCGCCGGACCCACCACCACCCGGCCCGACGGTCACCTCGTGGTGTTCTCGCTGCGCGATCTGGCGGACGAACTCAAGCCCATCGGCACGCTACTGACCCTGGACGCCATCTGGCGCCAGGTGTCCAACCCCACGGTGCGCCGACCACGACTGGTGACCGTCGACGAGGCCTGGTTGCTGATGAACCAAGCAGCCGGAGCCGCGTTCCTGTTCCGGATGGCCAAGGCGTCCCGCAAGCACTGGGCCGGTCTGACCGTGGCCACCCAGGACACCGCCGACCTACTCGGCTCCGACCTAGGGAAGACGGTCGTAACCAACGCCGCCACCCAGATCCTGCTGCGCCAGGCCCCGCAAGTCATCGACGAAATCAGCCGGACGTTCGATCTGTCCGAGGGCGAACGGCAGTTCCTACTGTCGGCCGACCGCGGCCAAGGGCTGCTGTCCACCGGAACCCAACGGGTCGCCTTCCATGCCATCGCCTCGCCCACCGAGCACTACCTGGTGACAACCGACCCGGCCGAACTCGCCGCCTACGCCGAATCGAACGCCTCCACGACGGCCGACGACTCCTTCCTGGATCTGGAAGCCGCCGATCCCGACACGGAGGCGTTCGAGGCCGATGCAGGTGTCCAGATCGATCTGGACACCTGACCGAATCCGCTTCCCGGCCCAGGCGATCCGGGCTCGCTCTCAACACCCGACCTGGATGCCTGGCTGTCCCGCACCACGTCCGCGTCCCCCATCCGAGGGGAGTCTTCATGTCGTCTCCCGAATCGACGCCCTCCCTCAACGCTCCTCGTCCCGCGCGGTTGCTGACCCAGAACCGTGAGTTGCGCGCGATCGGCGTGTGGAACTGGTCCCTGCCCGCGTGGGCGGGCCGGCTTCCCGATGGCCGTACCTACAACACCTGTCCCTCGGCGGGCATCTGTCGGCATGTCTGTTATGCACGCCACGGCACCTACACGTGGCCGGTCGTGCGGGCCAAGCACCAGGCAAACCTGCGGTTCGTGCTCGATGACCTGCCTGGCTGGCAGCGGGCAATGATCGCGGAACTCGGTGCGGACAAGTTCCGCGGTACCTGGATCAGGATTCATGACAGCGGTGACTTCTTCTCCGACGGCTACGTGATCGCCTGGTTGCACGTCATCCGTGCCCGCCCGACAACGAACTTCTACGCGTACACCAAGGAGATCAGCAGGTTCCGCGCCCTGGTGGAGCCCAACGCGCCAACCAACTTCCTGTGGGTCTACAGCTTCGGCGGCACCCAGGACTCCGCGCTCGATGAGGCGATCGACCGGGTGGCGGATGTCTTCCCCGACGAAGAGGCGATCGCCGCCGCTGGATGGCACTCGCAGGAGGCCAACGACCTGCTCGCCGTGCTCGGTCCTCACTTGGTCGGCATCCCGGCCAACCGGATCCCCCACTTCCTCAAACTCCTCGGGGGCCGCACCTTCCGCTCCTGGCAGGCCGAAGTCGACGCCGAACGCCAGGCCGCCCGCCGCAAGCACGGCGGTTCGCAGGTGGCGGCCAGCCCAGCGCCGGACGCTCCCGGCCGTCCCTCGGCGGGGCAACGCGACCGCGCCGCCTGACTGTTCGGCGCCGTCGTCGGCGTTCCTCTCTACTCACCGGAGGCTCCTCGACATGCTGATCGGTCCTGCCCTCGCCGCATCGCGGTTCTCTGCTCCCGCCAGTCCCGACTCCCCATTGGGGAACTATCTGCGCGACCCGGCAGACGCCGTTCACACCCTCCTCGATCACGCGACGCGCGGGGCCATCACCTGGGGACCGATCGCCGGTCCGGCCGTGGCAATCGCTACCACCGCGCTTGGCTGGGCGCGCTGGTGGTGGCGTCGCCGCTGCCGTCGGACCCTCGCACTGGACGCACGGCTGGTCAGGGTGCTGCCCCCGCCCACTGCCGACCCGGCAGGCGCCGAAGCCCTCTGGACGAACCTGCTGGGGCTGCTGCGGCCCGCCTGGCGCCGCCGAGTGACCGGTCAACCGCACCTGGCCTGGGAGTACGTTTTCGACCGCGAGACCGTCCACCTCCGCTTGTGGGTGCCCGGCGTGATCCCGCCCGGGATGGTGGAGCGGGCCGTCGAGGCCGCTTGGCCCGGAGCCCGCACTCGCACCACACCCGCGCCTACCCAGATCGCGGCCCCGAGCCAGGAGATCGAGGCTGCGGGCGGCGACATGCGGCTCGCCCGCAGCGAGGCCCTGCCCCTCCGCACTGTCTTCCCGGCCGACCCGATCCGCGCTCTGCTCGGCGCACCCGTCGGCCTCGGCCCTCACGAGCAGGCCGTCGTGCAGATCCTGGCCCGGCCCGTCACCGGACGCCGTGTGAAGAAAGCCCGCCGAGTCGCCCGGCACACCCGTGCCGGCCGCTCCGCCCGTCCCGTCGGCCGCCTGCTCGACCTGATCACCCCCGGTCAGCGCACCCGCTCCCGCGCCCGCCACTCTGCCCCGGTCGTGGACCGGCAGACCGCGCTGACCACCGCCGCCGAAGACAAGGTCATCGTCGCCAAGCAGCGCGGCGCCTCCTACGAGACCCGCGTCCGCTACGTCGTCACCGCGACCGTTCCCGAAACCCTGAACGCCGAACAGCGAGCTGCGACGCGTGACCGGCTGCGCGGACGGGGCCACGCCATCGCCTCGGCGTTCGCGGCCTTCACCGAGCACAACTACTACCGCCGCGCCCGGCTCCGCCGCCCGTTGCCACATTTAGCTGAACGCCGTCTCGACGGCGGCGACTTGCTGTCCATTCCGGAGCTGGCCGCGGTCGCCCATCTGCCGTGGGACGAAGCCATCCCTGCCCTGGAACGGGCCGGCGCCCGCGCCGTGCCGCCCCCGCCCGGGATCGCCACCGTCGGCCCAGCCGTCAGGCCTATCGGCCTGAGCGACTCCGGCCACTCCCGCCCGGTGGGCCTGCGGGTGCCGGATGCCCGCCATCACCTGCACATCCTCGGTGCCACCGGCTCCGGCAAGTCCGAGCTGATGGCCCGCATGATCCTGGCCGACTCCGACGCGGGGCGCGGCCTGGTGGTGGTCGACCCCAAGGGCGACCTGATCACCGATGTCCTGATGCGCCTGCCCGAGGAACTGGGCGAGAAGGTGGTGCTCTTCGATGCCGACAGCAAGAGCCGCCCGCCCGTCCTCAACCCGCTCGAAGGCGCCGACGCTGCCCGGACGGTCGACAATCTGGTGTCGATCTTCTCCCGCGTCTACGCCTCCTCCTGGGGACCGCGCACCGACGACATCCTGCGCGCCGGCCTGCTCACCCTGCGCCATCTCCCTGGTATCCCAGTCCTCACCGACCTGCCCAAGCTGCTATCGGTGCCTGCCTTTCGACAACGCGCCGTCGACCAGATCCACGACGACGTGCTGAAAGGGTTCTGGTCCTGGTACGACGCTCTATCCGACCCTGCCCGCGCCCAGGTCACCGCCCCGCTGATGAACAAGCTTCGTGGCTTCCTGCTGCGCCCCTTCGTCCGCGCCGCCCTCGCCGGAGGAGCCTCCACCATCGACATGGACCAGGTGCTCAACGGCGGGATCTGCCTGGTCCGTATCGCCAAGGACGCCCTGGGTACCGAGACCGCCCACCTGATGGGCTCCACCGTGGTCGCCCGCACCTGGCAGGCCGCCACCCGCCGCGCCCGCATCCCCCAAGACCAGCGGCAGGACGCCGGACTGTATCTCGACGAGGCGCACAACTTCCTCAACCTGCCCTACGCGTTGGAGGACATGCTCGCCGAGGCCCGCGGCTACCGGCTGTCGATGACACTGGCCCACCAGTACCTGCGGCAACTGCCCAAGGAACTGGAGGAGGGCATCAGCACCAACGCCCGCACCAAGATCTTCTTCAACGCGTCACCGGAGGACGCCCGCCACCTCGCTCGGCATACCGAACCGCGGCTGACCCCACACGACCTCTCCCACCTCGACGCCTTCCACGCCGCCGTACGACCGGTCGTCAACGGAGCCGAAGCCCCCGCCTTCACCGCAGTCACCGAACAGCTCCCGTCGGCGATCCCAGGCCGGGCCAAGCGGATCCGCGCCGCCGCGCGCCGCAACGCCCGCCCTCAGCCGGTCTCGACCCGCAAGGGGACCGGCGGGCAGACGGCGGATCCGCGCCGCCCCGCCTGAGCGCTCGGGCTCCCGCCCGGCACCCACCATGTGCGGCGGCCAGCCGTATCGCCGCTCCACGCCCCGATCCCCTCTCTCTACGGAGGTGCACCGCCTTGATCACCAATCCCACGCCCCAGCGCTCCCTGCGCGGGCACCAGCCCCAGCGTCCCAGCCAGCGCACCGCCGTCACCAGCGGCTACGTCGCCCAACTCGCCACCCGCATGACCGAGCGGGACCGGTGGCTGGCGCGCGTGCTCTATGAACACCGGGTCCTGACCACCCACCAGATCGTCGAGATGGCCTGGCCGTCCGTTCGGGCGGCCAACATGCGGCTGCTGCGGCTGTACCGGTGGCGGCTGATCGACCGGTTCCAACCCTTCGTCACGTACGGCACCGCCCCCATGCACTACGTACTCGACCTCGCTGGGGCCTCCCTGCTCGCCCGCGAGGACGGTCTAGACCTGCGCGACCTGGACTACCGGCACGACCGGGCGATCGGCGTCGCCTACTCCCTGCACCTGGCCCACACCGTCGGTACCAACGGCTTCTTCAGCGCCCTCGTCGCACATTCCCGCCGCCCGGACACCTCCGGCCGACTCACCACCTGGTGGTCCGAGACACGCTGCGCCAGGCACTTCGGCGACATCGTCCGCCCCGACGCCTATGGCCTCTGGCACGAGCACAGCCCCGTGCCGACGGCGTTCGAGTGGTTCCTGGAGTTCGACTTCGGCTCCGAGCGCCCGGACCGCGTCGGCCGCAAACTCGCCGGATACGCCAAGCTGGCCGCCACCACCGGGATCATCACCCCGGTCCTGATCTGGGTGCCAACTGCCCGCCGGGAAGCCCGCGTCCGCCAAGCCCTGGCAGCCGCCTTGGCCGACCTCGATGATCCATCGCTGGTACCCGTGGCCACGTCCAGCGCGGACTTCCTCAGCGGCCACGACAACGACCCCACGGCGGCCCGCTGGCAGCCCCTGGACGTCCGGCAACCCCTCACCCGGCGTCTACGCCTCACCGAACTGACCCACGCCTGGCCGCATCTGCCGCCGTTGAACAGTTCTTCGAGTGACCCTGCACAGGCCAGCGGCGACGTGACCAGCGGCCCCCTGCCGCCCTCCCCAGTGCCGCCCGGCCCGTCGGACCGCCGCCCACAGCGGTGATCGCTCATGGGAAAGATCGCTGCCGCGGCCCTGGGACTGCTGGTGCTGGTCGCTGTCCTCGGCGGCGCCGGAGCAGGCGGCATGTTGTCCGGCTTCGGCAGCAGCGGCACCCAGCCCAGCGCCAGCGCCCTCACCGACATCCCGTCCGACTACCTCGCCCTGTACATGGACGCCGCCACCACCTGTCCCAGGCTGGACTGGTCCGTCCTGGCGGCCGTCGGCAAGACCGAGTCCGACCACGGCCGCTCCGCCCTCCCTGGTGTGCACAGCGGCACCAACGACGCCGGCGCCCGCGGCCCCATGCAGTTCCTGCTCCCCACGTTTCAGAGCGTCATCGCCAAACACCCGCCGCCGCAGGGCGGAGCCACTCCGCCCTCGCCGTACAACGCGCACGACGCGATCTACACCGCAGCCGCGTACCTGTGCGACTCCGGCGCCCGCGACGGCCGCAACCTCACCGACGCCATCTACGCCTACAACCACGCCGACTGGTACGTCTCAGACGTCCTCACCCAAGCCCAGGCGTACGCCAGCGGCGCAGGTTTCGGCGCCGACGCCACTCCGACCGCCGCCGCCCTGCAGGCAATCAACTACGCCCAAGGACAGCTCGGACTCCCCTACGAATGGGGCGGCAACGGCCCCAGCACCGGCGACGCGGGATTCGACTGCTCCGGCCTGACCAGAGCCGCCTATACAGCCGCCGGAATCTCCCTGCCCCGTACCGCCCAGGCGCAATACGATGCCGGCCCCCGCGTCCCTGCAGGACAGCAACTCAAGCCGGGAGACCTGGTGTTCTACGGCAACCCCGGCGGCGCCATCCACCACGTCGGCCTCTACACCGGAGGCGGACAGATGATCGATGCCCCTCGCCCGGGAAAAACGATCAGGATCGAGCCGTACCGGTACCAGGGAGACGACTACGCGGGTGCCACCAGGCCATTCAAACTGACCACACGTTCGATTGGTTGAATGTTCGATTCCCGGACCGTATGCGTCGTTCTGCCAGCAAGTATGAGAAGACGCCGACCAAGAACAGGAAGAATTCTCCACGCGAGCAGAGCGGGAAGGGGCCGCATGACGCCGCCGGTGAGTGTGGCGCCTCGGGCGGGCTAACAGTGCCTGGGGCACGCAACCAGACTCACGTCACGGCTTGCGTTGCGTGGGCAATCCAGGATCTGCCTCGGTGTGGTCGGTGAGCAGTTGACGCATGGCCTCCTCGGCCGCCGCGCCATTGCCGGTAACGAGGGCATCCACAATTTGAGCGTGGTGCGCCAGCAGGGCCTTGTTGCCAGAGCTGCAGCCGCCGAGCACGTCATCGGGATCTTGGGGAGCCGCTGCCACGATCCTGGAGAGGTGCTCCAGCACGCGGTTGTCCGCGATCTGGACAAGCAGGGCGTGGAACTCCGCATCGGCGCGAGAGAAGGCGATCCCGTCGCCCTGCTCAACAGCGTGCCCCATGCCCGCGACCATGGCCGCGAGTTGAACTTGTTCCTCGTCGGTTCCGTGCCCGGCGGCGAGACGGGCGGCGAGCGGTTCGATCGTCCAGCGCAGCTCGCTCAGCTCGCGGCGCTGATCGTCGCGCTGCGGCCCGAAGGCACGCCACTCGATGATGTCGGGGTCGAGGAGGTTCCAGTCACTGACGGGACGCACGCGCGTGCCCACGTTCGGCCGGGCGCTCACCAGGCCCTTGGCCTCCAGGACGCGGAGCGACTCACGGACGACGGTGCGGGAGACCTCGAAGCGCTGGCCGATCTCCTCGGGCACAAGCAGGCGGTCCGCGCCCAGGTCGCCGGAGACGATCATCTGGCCCAGTTGCTGGACGAGTTGACCGTGCAATCCACGGCCTCGGCGACCGTTGATGCTGGGGGTGCTCACGGCTGGCCCTCCTCGCTCGCGGTCGGTCGCCACGTGTCGTTCTCGCCCTTAATGAACCAGCGCTTGCTCTTCATAGCCACTCCTTGATCTCTCCGAAAAAAATTCCTTCATAGAAATACGGGGCCTGGGACTCCCCGAATACCGATCTTGGGAAGGTGGTCGTCTCGTCCACGCTCAGCACCGGTGGCGCCCACTGACACCTACCGCGAGCACTGGGCGCCCCCAGCGGGGCGCACCCGTCTCATGGACTGTCGTCGCGAGAGCTGCCCTCGCACCGTTCACAGTCGTCGTCCGCCGGGACGAACACGGAGGTGGCGCCTGCAAGGGATCGATCCTCAAGTGCGGTGCCGCAGTCAGACTCAGCCCGGTATTGACACTGGGACCGACGCGCGGATGACATGGCGGGGCCGCCTTGAGCCGTAGATGGCCGACGGGCGGTGCCCGGCCAGCGACAGCACCCTTACCCATGGCACACCAATGGCGACGCGGACACGAGGAAGTCGACTCGCAACTCGTCGGACGGTCCGCCGGACCAGGTTCTGCGAGGTCGCGAACGAAGAGGTGCCCATCGAGTACTGCGCCCTGCGGCAGGACTACGGTCCCGTAGCAGGGAAGGGCCGAACGACTACAACGTGTCGGTCGGCTCGGTGCCGTCCTCCATGAGGGCACGCAGCAGGGTCCAGCCAGGCGCCTGCCCACGGGGGCGGACAAGGGCTGTGAAGACTTCAGGGTCGGCGAAAATCGGCTCCCCATTTGGCCGGCGGACATACGGCACGAATCCGTAGTCCACCCCGTCGTGGGCGTCGTAACTCATCCAGGCGATAACTTCACGTTCGTCCTCGCGCAGCGGGTGGTTGGACACCGCTCGCGCCTGGACCGTGTCGTCGGTGTCGACCCAGACTTGCGGGACGGCGAAGACGAAGCGGGAGGTGTGGATCTCCCGGGCTCTCTCCGCCGCGCGATGCTCGAACGCCGCGGCAGTGGGCTCGTCGCGCAGATAGTCGTAGTCGGACAGCACGAGAGTACGGTCGCCCTGCAACGCCACCATCGCCGGGCAGTCCCGGTCGATGATGGCCCGCTCCAGTCGGCCGGCAACGTCGAACAGCAAGCTCTCGGTGTCCTGGTTCACGTCAGCGATCACCTGCCTGCGGCGGATCGTCCCGGAGCTTGAAGTCGTGGTACACGCCCATAATCTCCACGGAGACGCGGTCACCGAGGTGGGACAGGCGCAGCAGCGTGCGGCTGGTGTGGCTGTTCTGGAGACGTGCCGCGCGGCTCGGCCTATCAATCACTTCCGTCCCGTCCAGCGCTTCAAGCTCTTCGGCCAGTTCTTTGACTGTGGCTCGGGCTTGAGCCAAATCGATCTTCACTGTCCCTACCTCCAGGCTCCCCCGGCAGTCTCCCGCATTCGGGACGCCGGCGGAGCCCAGCACTGCAGGTCAGTTGCCACCCCGGTCGATGCCGGCCTCGACGTGGTCCGACAGTCGGTGGACGGCGTGCTTGGCTGCCTGGACCGCCTTCTTCAGGATAGCGACGGCGGACTCGGTCGCCTCGGTCCCCGCCCGGCGAAGATCCGGTTCTCCCAGCAGCGCCATCACCTCGCTCAGTGTCACGACCTTCGGCAGGGTGGGGGCCGCGACGTCCAGCAGCCAGCGGTAGACGCCCTCGCCGCCGTCATCCACTAACTCAACGGTAATGGTCATCTCCTCCAGCTTGCCGACCACGCCGGCAGCCTGAGCAGCTTGACCAGGAGGGACATGATGTTCCCCTTCCCCGGTTGCCTAAGCTCCCAGGCCATCCCGAGCGGTGAGATGCCGTTGACCCATCGATCACGGGGGGCAATCCGGTCGAACCGGGTATCTGAACGGTGCATCGGGGCGGGGGGCGTCGTCGGTGAGGAGGTCGCCGACTGCTGCAGCGATGCGCGCGCACGCGACGCGGGCCAGGCGGAGTTCGGCACCATGGACGCGGTCACGGGCCTGCGTCATGGCCAGCGCGAGGTTCTGGAGTCGAAGCGGTACGCGGGAGCGGTCATAGGAGTGAGTTCTCCTTCCGGTGGTCGGGGTCGAATAGGCCGGAACATGTGGGAAGTTGAGGCCCATACGGACCTCCTCGGGTGACTTGGTCGAGAGTGGTTGCGGCGGGACTCGAACCCGCGACCTCAACGACTTATAAGATCGGCGCTCTACCAGCTGAGCTACGCAACCAGGTAGATGGGCCACGCTCCGTAGAACAGGGTTCGGAGTGCGACCCTGGGAGCGGCCGGAACCGGACATGCGAGTTCGGGCCGCTGGTCTCAGGGGTGCGCTTGTTCCGCGGCGCTGGACCCGCGGGGCGACGGGGGAAGAAAAGGTGGGCAGCGGGTCCGCGTGGGTGGCGCCCGAACGTGGTACACCTCACCCAATTACGTCGCCCGGATCCGGCCGATTCCCGATCATGCAGAGGTTCCCGCCGAGTCCCGTTTGGACCAGTCCTCGAACTCTCAACTGGCCCACGCGAAGGCCATTCCACGACCATCGTGGTCGAGTTCGATCTCGGGCTTTTCGGCTCTGGTCTGCTTCGCGGAGGCTCCGAGGCCAGGTCTCATGCCGCCGAGGCACTCTGCAAGGCTTGCTGGCGTTCGCAGAATTCGGTCAGCGTCAGCGCGCAGGATCGCCACGTCGCCCAGTTCAGCTCGTAGCTGTTGCTCTTGGCGTTCGGCTTCCGCGTACCGCTCGGGGAAGACCTCCAGTACGTGTGCCCAGCGCCGGTGACCGCCACGGATGCACAGCGAGCCGCAGTTGTTGTGCCCGAAGCCGAGCTCTGGCGTAGCCACTGCTCACGACTGCTCTTCGCCTACGTGTCGGCTTGGTAGCGAGCCGCACGGAAGTCGATCAGAGCCGCGCCCCAGGCGCCGTCGGTCCCGATGACGCCTCCGCCAAGCGCCCCGACCAGCCCTGCAAGTGCTGCGTCCATGAGGGGAATTGTGGCTGCTGGGCCGAACTTCGATCGTGTCGGGGTGTGGGCCGACCCCCGTCGACTTGTCGAACTAAAGTTCTAAAATAGCCGGTTTGGCCGTTTCTGGCCATGCTGGACGGTGCGGCTGCTATTCTCCTGAATCCCGGCTGCATCGGTAGGTATGTATGACAACTGCCGCCACTGCTATGCGCTTTGGGCTCGCCAAAACGTCGGGTGATCATGAAGTGGAACATGTGTAACCCGGGGGAAGTGTGCTCACCAAGATCGTCATCAAGAATTATCGGACGTTTCGAGACTTCACTCTCGAATTTGACCCGCAGATGAACATCTTGGTTGGCGACAACGACCGGGGGAAGTCCACACTCCTCGAAGCGATCGGCCTGGCCCTGACGGGTCGGATCCGGGGCCGACTCCTGGCGCAGGAGCTGTCGCCGTACCTGTTCAACAAGGCAGTCGTCGACGAGTACATCGAGGCCTTGCGTGACGGCCTTGAGGCCAAGCCGCCCGAGATCATCATCGACCTGTTCCTCGATGGGAAGGCAGCGCCTGCCACCTTGAAGGGGACGAACAACCTCCTCAAGAGCGACGAATCCGGTGTCCGTATCCGGGCCACGCTGAACCCGGACTACGAGGCGGAATACCGGGAGTTCATCAAGGACCCGTTGCAGGTCCGTCTGGTGCCGACGGAGTACTACAAGGTCGACTGGCTCGACTTCGGGGGCAACGGCATCACCTTCCACCGGATCCCGGCCACGGCATCCCTGATCGACGCCACCAACATCCACCTCCAGAGCGGCGTCGACTACTACCTCAACGGCATCATCAGCTCGCACCTGGAGGCCGGCGAGCGCGTCGAGCTGGCCCGCGCGTACCGCAGCTTGCGGGAGAACTTTGCCGACGATGACTCCATCGTCAAGATCAATCGGAAGTTGCGCGGTGCTCCGCGGGAGGTCAGCGATCGAGAGCTGACCTTGGCCATCGACGTCTCCCAGAAGTCCAACTGGGAGAGCAACATCGTGCCCCACCTCGACGATCTGCCGTTCCAGTTCGTCGGCAAGGGCGAGCAGAGCACCTTGAAGATCCTCTTGGCGCTGAACAAGCAGGTGGAGGACGCGCACATCGTCCTGGTCGAGGAGCCCGAGAACCACCTGTCGTTCCCGAACCTGGGCAAGCTGATCCGCAAGATCAGCACCAAGTGCGAGGACAAGCAGGTCTTCATCACCACCCACAGCTCGTACGTGCTTAACAAGCTGGGTCTGGAGAACCTCGTCCTGCTGTCCGCCCAGCAAGGCTTCCGCCTGAGCAGCCTGCCGGCCGACACCCAGGACTACTTCCGCAAGCTGTCCGGCTACGACACGCTGCGCGTCGTCCTGGCCCGCCGCTCGATTCTTGTTGAGGGCCCCTCCGACGAGCTGGTCATCCAGCGCGCCTACAGTGATGTGCACGGCTGCTTGCCGGTCGAAGACGGTGTCGACGTGATCAACATCCGCGGGCTGTCTTTCAAGCGGTTCCTCGACATCGCGTCGCTGCTGGAGCAGAACCAGGTCTCGGTCGTCACCGACAACGACGGCAAGGATGTCGCGGATGTGAAGGCACGGTACGCGAGCTTCGGCGGCTTCCTCAACATCTCGGTGCATGTGGGCGAGGACGCGAACTTCCCGACGCTGGAACCGCAGCTGCTCAAGGCGAACGGCCGGGACAAGCTCAACAGCATCTTCGGAACGACCTTCGCCACGGATGATGATCTGCTCGCGTACATGAAGGCGCGCAAGACCACCGTCGCGCTGGCCATCTTCGAGGCCGAGGAGGCCGTGACCATGCCGGGGTACATCGCCGATGCCGTCGCATAACAACCTGGCCGTCCTGGCCGCGGCCGGCTCCCGCAAGACCCAGCACATCGTGGATTGTGTTCTCAGCGACCCGAGCCAACGTGTGCTCGTAACCACCTACACCACCGAGAACATGAACCAGCTGGTTGATCGGCTGAGCGCCGGCACGGGGCTGTTGCCGAAGCACGTCACGGTCATGACCTGGTTCACGTTCCTGCTGAACCAGTGCGCTCGCCCGTACCAGAGCGCCGTGCTCGACGACGTGGGAGTGATGCGCGGACTGAACTTCGTAGGGGAGCGCAACAAGTTCATCCCCAAGACGAACGTCAAGAAGTACTACCTCGACACCAACGGCGACATGTTCCGTGACGCTGTAGCCGCTTTCGCCTACGAGGCCGATCAGCGGAGCGGCGGCAAGGTCGTAGGCCGGCTGACCGAGATCTACGACCAGATCTACATCGACGAGGTCCAGGACCTCGCCGGCTACGACCTCGAAATCCTCGACCTGTTGCTGAAATCGTCTGCCGCGATCACGGTCGTCGGGGACCCGAGACAAGCCACCTTCGCTACGAACAACTCGACCAAGAACAAGCGGTACAAGGGCAGCGGCATCGCGGACTGGCTGGACGAGCGCAAGGACATCTGCGAGATCGAGCACCGGCTTGAAAGCTATCGATGCAACCAGGCGATCTGCGACTTTGCTGACGGCCTCTTCCCGGACCTGCCGCGAACGATCTCCAAAAACACCGAGATCACAGGCCACGACGGTGTCTCTGCGATCACGCCGGCCGAGGTGGAGGGGTACGTCGAGCAGTACGAGCCGGTCGTGCTGAGGTGGGACAAGCGGACCAGGACTCAGGGACTCGATGCCATGAACTTCGGCCAGTCGAAGGGGTGCACCTTCGACCGGGTACTGATCTTCCCGACTCAGCCGATCACCAAGTACTACCGGAACCGGGAGTCCGAGCTGGCTGATGGCGGTCGCTTCAAGCTGTACGTCGCGGTGACGCGAGCCCGGTACAGCGTGACCTTCGTGATCCCGTAGAGCCCGCTTACATGGGTTATTTCCTCCGAAGCCTGGAAAAACCGGAGCAGGATAGCCAGCTGATCGTCACACTGGCCGGATGAGCCTGTTCGACGCCGACTACTACGACCCCGACGACATGCTGGCGCACCCGCGGCACCAGGAGATGCAGCCCGTCCTGGCCGCGCTCATCCAGCAGCTGCGGGACTGTACGACGGAGGAGGCTGGCGTTGCCTTCCAGCGGGACCTGATCACCAGGCTGCTGGAGGTGGAGAAGGCCCGCAGGGAGCTCAAGCGTGCCGCGGACCGGGTGCGTAAGGGGAAGCCGCCCCAGCCGGAGGCCCCCGAGCCGCAGTCAGGTCGCGACTTTGGTGACGTGGCGACCTGGCGGTTCGAGCATGATGTGTACGAGCGGCTGGCTCGCCAACTGCGTTCCGTGGGCGACGGGTTGGCCTGGCGGGCCTTCGGCTTCCACCGCCCGTTCATCCTCGCCTTGTGCCGCAACGAGTCACCCGGACCGATGTACGGCAAAGCAGGACTGCAGGCAGAACTCGATCGCGTCGAGAGAGTCTTCAAGGAGAGCGGCTGCTTCGCCCTCCTGCATGACCTGACGAACTGCCTGCGCATCGGCGACATCACGGTGTGGGACCGCGTTCGTCCTCCTCAAACCGAAGAGATCAAGACCAATCCGAAGAACCGCAAGAGCGCCCAGATCCGGCGGATCAACCAGGCCAGGGCCTCGGTGCTGGAGGGCGGTCCGCTGCCGGGTGAGAACACTGCAGAGCTCCTCCACGACCTGAACCTGCCACTGCGCACGCACCTGGACATGTTGCGCTCGGCCTTTGAGCGAGCCGCGGCCGAGGGCGTCTACGCCACCGCCGTACCCGGCAGCCGGGCCCTGTACGTCATTGACCAATTCGGATGTGCCCAGCAGGGTCTTCCCTCCACGCGGTTCAACGAGCGACTTCAGCAGACCATGGGTGCCGCGCTGGAGCGCGCTGGTATCGCGGCGGGCCGCGAGGTTCACAACATCCACTTCACCAGCATGGACAGCACAGCTCGTGATCCGCTGCGGGTACCGTGGGCGAACTATCCCTTGCATCCTGTGGCCTGCGCTCGGCTGATCGGCGACTACGCTGCGATGGTCGTGGAAACCTCTGGGCCTGCGCTGGCCGGTCTTCTCCAGGTGGCCGGCCTGGATGCCCACTGGGTCCTCCCGTCGGGGAAGGCAAGCCTGAAGCCAGGCCAGGTCGTCATGGAGATCCACCAGCAGGAACAGTTGCGAGCCGTGCCACTGCCGGGGGGCCTGACGATGACCCCGGGCTGGACTCTGCAAATGGGCCGCTCCGAACTGGACCGCTACATGATCGAACTCGTCCAGCCAGGCTCATGGATCGCAGGCATCAAACATGTGCTCGCCGCACGGCAGGCTGGGAGGCCCTGGCCGCACTACCGCAACGAGCACGAGATCTGGGTCTAGCAGCGGAGCGCAAGGCGGGCCAAACCCGTGGGCCGGGATCGATCCGGCACCCAGCGGCCGTTTAACTGGCCTTCTCTGCAGTTGAGTTACCGGCCCTGGCAGAGCCGCCCGCCCGGTTACACGCCCTGGACGGGCACTGCGGTCTAGGTCACCGCGCCAGGAGCAGCAGCTTTCGGTGGGCCTTGGACTTCAGGTCGTCGTTCGTTCCCTCCAGCGACCGCTGGGCGCGCGCCAGGTCCTCGCCGAGGTTGCGGGGCACGACGCCCATCCGGTGGTCCAGGTAGTCGGTGATGGTGCGCTCTGCGGCGTACGCGGTGCGTCCCAGCCTCCGGGCCTCGTCGTGGAACATGCCCTCCAGCTCGTCGTGCCGTTGCTGGGCGAAGGACCTGGCCCGGTCCTTGGCGTCCTCGTCGACCGTCCACAGGCCGTCGATCAGCTTGTGGAAGTCGTCGATCAGCAGGTCGGTGCGGACGAGCGTGTTCTCCTCGGCCTCGAAGGCCTTCGCGTAGTCGAGCGTCAGGCCGAGCGTGCGGCGGGCCTCTTCCAGGGCTGTCAGGCCGCCCTTCGTGTGCCGGATGCCCCAGCGGTGTACGGCGTCCCGGGTCGCGAAACGCTCAGTGTTGCCGCACGCGATCCGCCACGGCGTGACGACGGACTCGGCCGAGGACGTCCCGTCGTGCGAGTTGATCGCGGCGAGGTAGAGGACGATCTCGTCGTCCAGGCCGCCGCGGTCGATCACGAGCGAGTGGGGGATGCGCATGGTCACGAAGACCTTCCGGCCCTCGCGCAGGGCGCCGGCCGATTCCCAGACCACGTCGTAGCGCTGCGCCAGGTCCTGAAGGAACTCGAAGACACGCCGATTCTGGAAGACCTCGTATCTATCGCCCACAGTGCCGAGGGCGGCGCCTCCGTCGGTGCGGACGGTGACGTAGCGGTCGACGGCGTCGCGGATGCCGTCGTCCCACTCGTACAGCACAGGCCGCTTGCTGACCTCCCAGTCGATCCGAGCCAGCTTCAGCACCTCGTCGATGTCCGTGATCCCGCCGGGGATCACGGCGCCCAGACCGTGCCAGGCCGGGGTGGTCGTATAGAGGGCGGCCCCACCGGTGGAGGTGTCCAGCCCATGCTGAGCGAGGATCTGCTCGATCCGCCCCTCGGTGTTGCGCTGCACGGAGAAGGTCTCACCCGCGTCCCAGCCGGTGAGGACGCGGTAGCGGTCGTCGCCGATCGGTGCGATCTCGCCCCGGTCGATGCGCTCCTGGAACGCGCGCGCCTCCTCGCGCACGGCCTCGATCTGGTCTTCCTTCTCCTGCGTGAACGCGGCGTTGACGTCAGTCGTCATGGTTGGACTCCTTCGTGATCTGCTTGTGGATGTGGTTTCCGAGGGCCTCCTGAGCGCCGCTCGTCAGACGGATATGGCAAGGGCACGGCACGTGACATCCCACGGGTAGACCAGAAACTGAGATATCCGCAGGCACCGTCAACGCCTCCCGTCTGCCGGGCCGTTGTACTCCTTGGCCGGGGCCGGTGGCAGATCGGTGGGCACTGTGCGGACCTGGTCGGGGAAGGTGGCGGTGCACGCACGTCCGGTCAGCCGGAAGTCCTGGCCGCGGTTGGGTTCGTGGAGCACCCAGGGGCGGGGATCGTGGGTGCTCCGGGGCGCGTGGCGCACAGGAGTGTTCGAAACGGTTTCTCGGATCATCGCGCCGAGCTGTTGTGCCTCCCGGAGCAGCGCGGTCGCGCTTTTGGCCATGCGTGGTGGCCTCCTCTCCACAGACTCGCAAGGGCCAGGGCAGGCCCGTAGGGCCGCAGACCCGCACGCCCGGCTCCGTCCGATCTGGGGAAAGTACGGGGCAGGCGTGCGGGCGTGGGGCGCTACGGGACAAACGGTCGGCCCCCCTTTCCTGAGCGCGCCCAGCACCCGGGGAAGGGAGGCCGGGATCCCCCGCACGACCAGGGCGGGAAACCGGCGGCGGGGAATGCAGACCAAGCCGCCGCCGGGTCTTGGCCAAGGCCGCCGTTACCGCGAAGGCCCACCGTGCGAGTGGCGGGTCGACGGGGCCTTGCGTTCGGGGTCGCTTGAATACGGTGACGGAAGTCGCCCGAATACCGACCTTGGGCAAAATTGGTCCGCCCTGCTTTCCGACGCCATCGGGACCGGATTCGGAGCAGAGGTCCGCACCGGTCGCAGGACCCTGACAGATCTGGCTCAGGGTTCCGGATCGGAGCACCGGTCGCGGAGGTCGTCACGCGGCGCGGCGAGAGCTGCGGGTTCCGGTACCTGCGATGCGTTCGGTGTGGGCGACCCAGGTGACTGCCTGGACCGTGCTGGGCAGCTCATCCAGTCGCAGGGCGGCTTCGCGGAAGCAGTGGCCGAGCAGGGCGTAGCGTCCGGCGCTGGACAGGCCGCGGTCGCGGTTCCCGTACGTCTCGCCGACGGCGATGTCGTGCGCGTGGCGGTCGATCACAACGGCGTCCGGGTCGTCCGGGTTGGCGATGAGACGGAAGAACTGCCCGGTCTTCCGTTCCATGGGGAGTACGTCAGCCGGGTCTGCTCCGGCCATGATCTGGGCGGCCTTGTGTAGGGCGTCGGTGAAGTGCCCGGATTTGAGGCCGGTTTCACATGCCTGGCGGGCTAAGCGAAGGTTCTCCGGCCAGGACTTGTTCGCCGACAGGGCGGCGATGACGCCGGCACCCGCTCGCGGGTTCCCGTCGGTCATCATCGCGGCGAGTTCGTGGGCGGTGCGGTACCAGGTACGCCCGCATTGCTGCTGCTCCGAAGTGGCGGAATGCCATGCGGTGATGATGTTGCGGACGAACTGCTCGCGTGTCTCGGGAGACACGTTTATGGGGATCACGGCTTCCTCCCTCCGGGAGTTGGGCGGGCATGGCTGGGCCGGTCCCAAGGCGTCCGGCGCTGATCGCCGGTGCTTGGCCCGGGCGCTGGGGTTGCACAGGTGCGGTGCGCCGTACGCTCGCGTGGCAGCCGGCGTCGCTCGCTCAGCAGTCGCCTTCGCGGTAGGGGCACTTGGATGTGTGGGCCGGGTCCCGGTCAAATTCATCGGGGTAGCTCCCGGGCAGAATCCCGTTGTCCCGGAGGGGAGCTGGCCCGTTGGCCAGGAAGGCCCCAAGGTCCGCCAGACTGCGGATCTCGGCGAGCGGCACCGTGGCCTCGCAGAGCGGGCACGGGCTGAGCAGGAAGAACGGCTCGTCGTCGTAGAGCGGATCGCGGTAGGAGAAGGTGTAGACCCGCTCCGGGTCTTCCGGATCGCTCGCGTGCAGAGTGAGCGGAGTCAGAGGCAGCGCCAGGTAGTCCCAGTTGTGGTTCGGCTGCACCTGGGCGGGATCGACGCCCAGCAGCGCGGCCAGGCGAACGACGGTCCGGGCGATGTCAGCGACGCGGTGCTCAGAGATCACCGGATGGGTGGAGTATTGCCGGAGCAGCTCATAGGCGGATGCGGCACGGTCAGCGATGCTCATGGCGGAACACCTCCGGGTAGTTGGCAGAATCGGTGAGGGGTGGGCGACGTATGACCGCCACACGCTTTGGTTGGCGGCCGAAAGGGCGGTGTGCTGACACGGAATCGCCGACCATCGCGGGCTGCACTGGCACCGCGCACGGGTCCTGTTGCCCGGGCACGTGCAGTGAGCGGGGTGCGGAGTGTCGTCGCCGAGTTAGTCCTGACGGCTACTCGCGGCGGAGCTGGACGGAGGTTCGGCGCCGGTGACCCGTGGTCGCGAACGCTCAAGCCGCCATGGCCAGGCTGCTGACCAGGTCTATGGCTTCCTCGCCGAAGTCGGCTCGGGTTTCGTCGTACGAGCCGTACTGCTCCGGGTCGATGTCCTCGCCGTCCTCGGCGCGGAAACCGGCGATAGCCGCTTCGTACCGTGCGATCAGGTCCCGGGCCTGCGCGATGGTCCTGTTCATCGCGGCCGACTGACCTTCCGGTCGCAGGTCGTTCCAGTGGTACCCGGCGTCGGCGGGCGGGAGCCCCACGTGCGACTCGGACGCGATCACGTGAGCGTCAAGGGTTTCGTTCTCGCGCATGTGCCAGGTCAGGGCCTGGATCCAGGCCGCTTCCACGGTGTGGTCGCGCACCACGTATGTGTACGGTTCCTCCCCGTCGAACCTCTCGGGTCCGGCCACGGTGACGGTGAAGTCCCGGGGCTCCTCGGACCACTCCTCCTGCGGCAGCTCGTACAGCGGCGCGTCAAAGCGCTCGGGCGTCAACGGGGCGAACGGGCTCACGGTGAGCACGCAGCCTCAGTGGATGGCAGGAGCTTGACGTCCTCCACATCACGCTCATTCACCGAGAGCGAGCCTCTGCTCGCATCGATCGGCAGGTCGTCGAGCCACAAGTCTTCGTTCTCGGCGAGATAGTCCGTCAGGGCCTCCGGGTCGTCGGCTACTTCGGCGGGGATTTCCACGGTGACCGGGAAGTCGTAGGTCACCTCTTCGGTCACTGTCATCTCGACCCTGACCTCGGTCATCTCCTCTGTACTCACAATCTCGTCCTCTCCTTCAGATCACGAGATGGGCCAGGAGCGCCGCCCGGCATGGCGGCACCCCCGGCCTGGCCCCGCACCCCCTCCGGGGTGGGGGGAGTTGAGGGGGTGCGGGAGTCTGTGTCGGGCAGCGCGTCACGCGCACTGTTCCGGGGCAAGCGGAAGGCGGGGGTCGTACGTCTCGCAGGTCGTGAACGGCGGCTCGATCGTTCGGGAAGCACCGTCCATCCACCCGCCGCCGTACCGCCCCCCGGTAGGGGTGACTCCGGCCCGGGTGCGGTAGCTCACGACGTGGCGGGTGATTTCGATCGTGTAGCTCATGGTCACGCCGCCTGTTCCACGCCGGACGCGGGACCGACGTCGTACGACGTGGCCCAGCCCTGACGGACGCTGTAGCTCTCGCTGTACTCCATCCGCACCGGCGCGAAGTCCACGTGAACGGGTTCCTCCGGCCGGTCGAGGCGCGAGCTCCAGCCGCGCCCGTTCCGACCCTCTCCGCCCACGGGGTAGCCGTCGGCGCGTGGCCAGTCCCAGCTTCCGGGCGCCTGGGTGGGCGCGAAGGCGGGCTCTCGCGGAGTGTCCTGCGGGAAGGTGTCGGGGGCTTTGTCCAGGGCGTACAGCAGCCCCTGATGGCTGCTGGTAGTAGGCGAGTAGCGCACCTGCGGCATGACGACCGAGTCGTCGTCCAGCACCCATGCGATGGGGGTGCTGTAGCTGTAGACCTGATAGACGATGCGTCCGGCCTCCGCGTCCGACCTGTACCGGTCGGCCCACTGCTCCGGAAGGCGCCCTACGCAGTAGCTGCGCTCGTCGGTGGCTCGGAAGGCACCGTAAGTGTCGAACGGCTCGCGTGCAGCCAGTGCCCTCCGCACCGACCACGATTGGGTCGCAAATTTAGGCATGGTCCTGTCCTCTCCAAGACCGGGACGGTGAGGGCCGCCAAGACGCCGGGCACCGTGTCCGAGACACGGAAGAAGCGGGGTGGCATCCCCGCCAGCGGTACTTGGGGCGCTCATCCAAGGGATGAGCGGCCAGAGGCGGTGCCTCTGGCCTAGCCCGCACCCCCTCCGGGTGGGGGGGAATTGAGGGGGTGCGGGGGTCCGTGTGGGCAGCGCGTCGAACGCGCCGCGTCAGGGTCCGGTGCAAGACGGTTCACCCTGCGGAAGGGGTTCGCCCGCTGCTGCGGGGACCGGTCGCCTGTGAGCCATGCTCACGTTTCGATGACCGTGAAGGAATCCGCAGGCGGGAGCACGGATCATGTCCCCCGGGGTACTGAGCAGCGTGCAGAGGTGGTTCGCCACTCGCTCACTCGGCAGAGGCTTCCGCGATGCCCAGCCGAACCGTAGAGAATGCAATCCGGGGCAGGTCCCGCAGCGCTTGGCTTCCAGTACACCGTGAATCGGGCGGCGCGAAACTCTCATCCGCCGTCCGCACTGGCCTACGGCGCGAGCGGGGCCAGTTGGCCCCGGTGAACTTGCCCGCCGCCGCGTGCCCTCGACGTGGATCACGCTGTGCCCACCATGGAGCGGGGGCGGGGAGCAGAGCGATGGGCTTCAGTGGATGCCGAACAGCCCGGGGGCCACGTTCAGCAGCACAAGACAGCTGAGGGCGAGCCAACCGATCAGGTGCCACGCGCGATCGCGGCTCATGCCCCGGCATCCTCGGCGACCGGTTCGCGTACGATCGCGTCCCACGCGCTCTGCCCCTCCGGGCGGTGGGGGTGGAAGGGCGCGTCCTTGTCCGGGCCGACCCGGAAGAATTCACGGCACTCGTGGATCTCCAGATCGATGATCCACTGGAAGATGGCCGTGTACAGATCGTCGGCGATCACGTACTCAGCTGCGTCGATGATCGCCTCGGGCACGAGGAGGATCTTCTCCGGGTAGCCCCTGAGTGCCTGGTCGCGGTCGGAGTTGACGGTCTCGACGAGTGCCTGAACGATCACGAGCGGCGCTCCGTCAGCCATCACGTCTGCCCGGAACTCCCACCCTGGGCGGAAACTGACCTGGTTGATCAGGTCGGCAACTTGCTGGGCTTCCATGGCCTTTCTCCTCGGTCCCTGGGTTACGCATCCGCAACCGGTCCGACCGGCACGGATGTGCTCTCGTCTGTAAGAGCAAGGGGGCGCACCCCGATGGAGCGCGCCCGATACTCCGGCAGATCAGTGACCGCCGAACCCCAACGCCGACGTGATCGATTCGGCCCATTGGTAGTGCTCGAAGAATGCGAGGGGGACCAGGGCGAACACCCCCGCCATCAGGTAGTCGTCAGCCTTGGTCCACGCATGCCGTACCGTATTGCGGATGTTCTGGCGCCACGTGATGTCCACCGCGATCTCGCAGCCGAACAGGACCGGGTGGTACTGTCCCGGCACACGCCCCAACTTCCCGCTGGCGCGCGTGACGTGCACGTGGTGACTGCCGTCCGGCCGCTCGACGATGTGCTCAAAGCGCCACGCCCGTCCCGCCGTTGGGCCGGACTGCATGTGCAGCGTCGCGCCGGGGGTGATCTCCTGGCCGGTGGTGCATGAGACAAGTTTCATGATCGCCTCCCCAGATCGGTTCTGGTCCTGCCCGCGAACAACGGCCGGTGCAGCAACCGTTGATCACGGGCAGGCTCAGAGCCTGATCTCTTCGGAGGCGGACAGGTCGTAGATCGCGATCTGATTCCGCAGACGGCCGAGGGACTCCGCCTTGGACCGGTCGTCGATGATCTCGACCGGGTCCAGGTACAACCACTGGCCGTCCACCCATCCCCCAACGGCGTTCGCGGTGGGGTATAGGGTGCGCAGCCGTTCAACGACCGATGCGAAGTCCGCAAACGGTACGTCGACCGGGACAGACCGTCGTTCGTCAGTCGCGGACACGGCAAACCCGGTTGCCGCCGGGGTTATAGTTCCGTCCGCGTTGAGCCGGACCGTGAAGCCGCCGCACAGAAGCGCAGCGTCATACAGGTTGATTAAGTCGCTGGTAACCAGCGTGGTGTCACTCATGATCAGCTCCCCACCTGACCAGAAATAGGGACACTTGATCGAGTTGCGCAGCGACCGCCACCCTTTCGCCGTGGCGAGTCACGGTTCCTCGATCATGCGACTACAGCAGGCAGGTGACAGCCCGGGCAGGAGCCGGGCTGTCACCCATACCACGCAGTAATTCACTTCGACCCGAACACCAATGCGAGCAGCATTCCGCCGAGATAAGCGAAGAACGGCAAGCTCCTGCCAACGAAATAGCCGATCTTGGTTCGTGTACGCGTAGCGCCATCAAACACAATCACGCTTTCCTCCGTCCATGAAAGCGCAATACGCTCTCACTCAAATACGACTCCCCGGACGGCCCAATTACCGCTCAAGCGAGAATTTCCGCAAGATTCTTTACCGTCCGGAAAATCAGAGGCGAACGGATGCGCCACCTGTAGGCTGCGGCGCCCGTATCGCATGCCACTTAAATACAGATCCCCAAACCCCCAATTACCGATCAAGGGGATTGATCGTCGAAGATCTTTTTGGGCATGCGAAGGCGCACCCAATTGCGCCCAGACACACGCATTGACTGCCCGGCCGGCCGAGAACCATTAACGTCTACCGATTCCCGTCCAGCAATTGACAGGAAACGGCAGACTGGCATTCACGCGTTCGACTGCTGCCGTTACGCGCTCTCACCTATATACGGGGCGTCGGACCGTCCAAATACCGATCATTGAAAATGATTTCAAGAATCTTCCGGCGCGCAAAGATACGACCGAACAGCTGAGTCTGCCGCGCGTCCGGCATTCAAGGAATCACGCGAGTGTTGCGGCGATCGGTTGCTGTCACAGGTCGTTCCCACCCATGCCCGGGACCGCCAAACGCCATCGAATCCCGCCCATGGTGCAGACGCATACATCGCCGCTTGGGACAACGCGAAGGGTCCCTGGGATTCAACCTCAGGGACCCTTACAGCTGCCCGTTATCAGGCCGTGTGCGGCGGCTCGGTGCTGCGGTAGACCAGTTCGTCGCGCACAGAGTCAAGGGACGCGGTCAACGCTCGCCATTCCTTGACCGCAGCGTCACGCGTGCGCTGTACTTTGGATGACGAGTGACGCGGTCCGCCGTACAGATCTTGCGCGGTCTGTCCGAGCACACTGGTACGACCGAGATCATCCGCTTGCTTCGCGATGTCCAGGATCGTGCTCAAAACCGGGAACTCACGTCCGTCACCCCACGCAGACCGGAAGATCGTTTCGCTCTGCCCCGACAGATACGGCGTTACTGCCAGGGTGGACAGTTTGTCCGCGTGCGGGATTCCGCGCGTGATCTGTGCGCCCGGAGTGACATCTATTGGCTCCGGTTTGACGTCCAGTCGGTACCCGTTGCGCGCGGCAGCATCTCGCACCGCCCAATAATGGAGCTTTCCACGGGTCACGATGATCGTTTCCCCGTCCCTGCGAATGTACTGCCATGCGCACACTTTACGGGTTTCCACCCAAACCGCCGAAGCCTCGCAGGTTGCGATGACTTCGCGCAGCCGCTTCGTGAAGATCAAAACGGCATCCTGAGTGACATCGTCGCTCACGTCATCCGTTCCGTACAGTGCGGACCCGCTACGCACCACGGTCGCGCTTCCGTCCATCCGCTTACGGGACCGAGTGGAATCGACCGTGCGGCAGTATCCGCGCGCGATCCTTTGCAGTTCCGTAAAGTCCTCCGACGTCACCCGTTTCATGTCCTCTGCCGTGACGTCTCCCACAGGCTTATTCGCCTGTATCCCATTTGCGGGAAGATCGCTCACGATCCTCTCCGATCATTCGTGACGCGTACCCTCTGTACCGCGTCCCTTCCCTTCCATTCTCGCGCTTTCTCGCTTCAATTCAAGAGCCACCACTAACCTTTCCCTATTCTTTACAGGAATCCAGAACCAGCAGATAGGTCAACATCACCAAAAGGGGTAACCCATAAAGGCGAATGGCAGCACGGTCGGCAATTCAATTCAGGGCAAGTGAAGGAGGAGGGAGTCAGAATCGAACCAAGCATTTTAAAGACACCAGAGCAGGATCAATCCAAAAACCAAAAATAAAACACCATCATTCACATGTCACCCACCCCAACCCCGCCCCGTCTGTTGATGCGCCTACCGGCACCACAGTTGCGCACAGCCTTGGAAGTGGCCGTGGCGGCAGTCACCTGCACCAAGGAGGGCCACGGAGGCTGCCGACCTAGCAGGCAGACGCATTGGAAGATGAATTAGCATCGAAATTGGAACCCTTATTGGCAGACCACTGTTCATTTCCCGCGAGGTGCCATTAGCCTGCGAATTTTCCAGGTGCAGAGAGGTCGATAAATCCGCGGCGCTTGCGGGTGGTCGCAGTGAGGTGTTCCTCGTGGCCGGTTGCCCAGGTACCGATGGGTGAAAGGGCTCCGAGGAGAGAGTAGCCACGCGCTGTCAGGGTGCATTGTGCAGTTGAAGCGAACTGGCCGGCTCGCGGTTGATGGTTGACAAGTCCAGCATCGATCAGTCGATGCAGGGTATCCCAGAGGACCTTTGCCGACAGGGTACGTTTTCCCATAATGTCGCGGTTCTTATCGACTCTGGCGTTGATCGCGGCAGCTACTCCGGTGGGGTGCTGAGGTCCATGACTGAGTTGATAGATTACTGAGAAGCTCCACCGCAAACGCAGGATTGTCAACGCGACTCCAATACTCCGCCAGGAGCTCTGTTCCGGTGTCAGCGAAGGTGGTCCTGCGACTCCAGAGTTTGCAAGGCTTGGGTTTCTCTGTAAAGGTTCTTCATGCTCCCGCACAGTGATGGTGAGTTGATCGCGGTAGTCACTGGCCCACTCCGCCATGCGATGCATAGAGATCAGCAGTTCCCGGCTCATGGAGGTCAACTCCCGTTGAGTGGCGCTTCCGGGTCTGCCTGCTATGTTCTTACAGGCGATGAGCCCTTGCGACTCCATCCGGCGCAGTGTTTCGAAGAGTGTTTTCTCGTGGAGGGTTCGCATCCTCGCCAAGTCCACGTAGCTCGCGTTTTCCTTGTTGATCCGTGCGATCAGTTGTGCAGGGTGGAGCGGTTCGCTGCTGAGCACGGTCAGGACAGGGTACGTCCAGCGATTTCGGAATAGGTCGAGGGCCATATCAATCCCTCGTAGCCGTCGTGAGTCCTCGTCCATCAGCTGGCTCACGATCCGCCTTCCCGAAATTGATGTCTCATTCAGAACAAGTCGATGGGAGCAGAGACCGACTCCGGCATCAGATCGGGCTGGAGCGGGAAGGGGTGTCACGACCCGGCAAGCTCGATCTGATCGCTGATCAACAGGCCTTCGTCAGCCGAGGGCAGGACCACCCGGGGCACACGGCGCAGCGCGCGCAGGCATTACGCGCAGCCAAGTGACCCTGTTCGGTGGGATGTTGGGCATGTCGACCCCAAGGCTCTTTCACTCTTGTCCCTCGGCCACCGGAAGCGTCGCCCAGACGACTCGGCCCACCCCCCAGCGTTCGGTCATGCTCTTGACAAGTATCAGTCCGCGGCCCCCCTCGTCACGGAGGCCGGCCTTCTGGAAGTTGGGGGCGGAGTGACCGCTGCCGTCGTCGAGGACCTGGATCAGCAGTTGGTCTGACGTCGCTCCCAGGCTGCACGTGACGGTCTTGCTGCTCGTGTGGATCACGGCGTTGGTGAACAACTCACTCACGACGAGGACAGCCGTGTCGCAGCCGTCGGAACCGATACCCCAGCTTCTGAGGTGTGCCAGGGTGAGGTGACGGGCCTCTCCGACGGCCTGGCCGTCAGCGGGGAGGTCGAAGACAACTCGGTGTGCGGTGCCCTCAAGTACAGGAGGTGGGGCTCCCGTTGTAGTGGCGTCGGACAAGGCCACGACTGATTCCTAACGTGGGGCGGATGCCTCGCGAGACCGTGCGCTGCGAGGACCGTGACGGTCTCGCGGTCCCGGGGAAGTCAATGAGGGCCACCAGCCTGCGAGTTCGGGCTTGTGACGCGATCCCCCGCCATGAGTCTTGCGGGCAGGGGGACATGGTGCATCTGAGGCGCACGGTGCACAGCATCCAGGGCGGGCCACCCGCGGCGCGGTGCACCGCTTACGCGCGGTCGGCACCTGCCGTTGGACACGGGTGAACTTGGTCACCTCGTCACTATGCTCGCCTCGCAAGTAACTTGGCAACCCATCAGTCTGCACAGTGCACATCTCATGTGTGCACCCTGTCCCGTGCCGTGTGTGGCGTGGCACACTGCTGACGACCGGGCGTCAAGGAGGCATACGGCGTGAGCGCACCGCGTTCTGCCCCGACCGTTCTGCAGATGGTCCTGGGCAGACGGCTACAGGAGTTGCGGCGGACCGCGGGCCTTTCCGCACAGGACGTCGGCGGGAGACTGCACGTTGCCCACACGACGGTCATCAGGATGGAACAGGCCAGAGTCACCCTGAAGTGGGCAACGGTCAAGGCGATGCTGGAGCTTTACGAGGTCGGCCAAGCCGAGATGGAGGAGTTCCTCACCCTCACGGTGAAAGCCAACGAGCACGGCTGGTGGCAGAGTTACCGTGATGCCCTGCCGAGCTGGTTTGCCGTCCACGTCAGTCTGGAGACCTCGGCCACCCAAATCCGGGGCTACGAACCCCACGTCGTTCCGGGCCTCCTCCAGACCGAGGGCTACGCCCGCGATGTTCTGCGGCTGAACCGTCCCCGCCCGACGCCGGACGAACTGAAACGGCGCGTAGCGCTTCGCATGGAGCGCCAGGCACTGCTCACCCGTCAGGATCCGCCTCCGCCTCAGCTGTGGATCATCATGGACGAGACCGTGTTGCGGCGTCCGGCCGGCGAGCCTGAGGTCATGAAGGCCCAAGTCGATCATCTGATCGAGGTGATGGACCTTCCGCACGTGACACTTCAGGTGCTGGCGTTCGCGGCCGGGCTGCACCCAGGCGCGTTCGGGCCTTTCACTCTATTCCGTCTCCCGATGCCGGATTTCCCGGACATCGTCGGCACGGACAACCTCAGCAGCGCCCGTTACAGCGAGGAGCGGGAGGAAGTTGCCCTGCACCGTGAGGTGTTCGACCGGATGAGTACCCAAGCAATGTCCAAGGGACGTACCAGGGGATTCCTCTCGGACGTCCGCAAGGAGCTAGAACGATGAAGCACGCCATGAACGCCGCAAGGGATTTGGGGACTGAAGGGTGGCACAAGCCGTGGAGCGGCAGTAACAACGGCAACTGTGTCGAAGCAAAAAAACTTGACGGTGGACACGTGGCGATCAGGCAGTCGACAGACCCGGAGGGCCCGGCTCTCATCTGGACCCCCTCTGCGATTTCCGCCTTCGTTGGGGCGGCCAAGGCCGGAATGGCGGACTTCCTTGTCGCTTGAGACAGCAGCCCGCAAGAACATTGTCCAGCCACAAATAACCGAAACCTTAGAATCACGCCGATGCAGCATCGGAGGATCGAAGTGACAGATTCAGGAATCAGTGCGGACGCTATCGATACAAGCAAACCCCACTCGGCCCGCATGTACGACTACTACCTCGGCGGCAAAGACAACTATCCCGTCGACTGGGAAGCCGCAGAAAAGGTAAAATCCCACTTCCCTGCCATCGAAGAGGGCGCACGAGTCAACCGCGACTTCATGCACCGGGCCTCCCGATTACTGGCCGAACGAGGAATCCATCAATTCCTCGATATCGGTACCGGAATACCGACCGAGCCGAACCTGCATCAGGTCGTCCAAGCCATCGCGCCCAGCACCCGTGTGGTCTACGCAGATAATGACCCGATCGTCCTCAGGCATGCCGAGGCACTTCTCCACAGCACGCCAGAGGGACGTACTGCCTATATTCACGCCGACGTGAAGGAGCCAGGAAGGATCCTCACAGCAGCAAAGGAGATTCTGGACTTCGAACAGCCGATCGCTCTCTCGTTGGTTGCCCTCCTGCATTTCGTGACCGACGAGGACGATCCCTACCGAATCGTAGGTGAGCTGCTAAAGCCACTGGCGCCTGGGAGCTATTTGGCGCTCTCCCACACGACAGGAGATTTTGATCCCGAGACCTGGGAACGCGTTGTCGAGGTCTACCGTAAGGGAGGAACTCCCGCGCAAGTACGGTCGCGCAGTGAATTTGCGAGGTTCTTTGAGGGCCTTGAGCTTGTCGACCCTGGCATAGAGCTCGCCACCCTCTGGCACCCGGGGCCAGGGGAACAGCACAGCGAGGGTGAGCAGATCCCGTTGTATGTGGGGGTTGCCCGCAAACGGTGATGCCTGGGCTGGCGTTGCGGACTTGAGCGTCGTGTCTGCTTCAAACGAAAGGTACCCGTTCACGGCCAACACCTCTGCACTGCAGCTCCGCGCACTGACCTTGAAGTTACGTCGGTGCCTTGGTGTATGCCAGAGGCAGCAACTGTTATCCCCCGGCCCACCGCCGTGCCTACTACCCATCAACCGGCCAGCGGCACCACCGCTCCGCCGACCGGGAACCAGGCCCGGGGCCTTCCTTCGCACAAGAGGAGCTTTTCGTGACAGGGTCTCGGCACCCGCCATCGCCGGGCACGTCTACCGCTAGTGCCCGATGCACAGGCTGATCGTCTGTGTGGCAGGTGTCGCCTTCCAAGACTCCTATGCGGTGTTCTGTCTCATCCCCGCGGGCGGCGCCCTCGCCTCCTGCCTTCGAAACGAGATGAAGAGGCACAGTGACGACCGGTTCGGCAAGATCGCGTTACGGCTATCCCAGAGGGAGGATTTCGTGCCCGATCGCATAGGCCGCTGGCGGAGACGCGGCTCAGACGGCGATCAAGGACGGCAGCGTGACGGAAGCAGCGAGTATCTTCAGCGAAACCCGGAGAAATTCCCGATGGCAGATAGCGATCGATTTCTGCAGGGAATTCACGACGTCCGGCATCTGATAAGTGGCGAATGGACGTGGGACGTCCTCGTGACTCTTCATGGCGGACCCCTGCACTACACGATTCTTCTCGATGCCATTCAGTCGAAGCAGAACGGCAGTGGCTGGCCCGGTAAAAAGCACAACTACCTTCGCGACGGCACGTTGAACCGGACCCTTCGACGCCTGGAACAGGGCGACCTCGTCAAACATAACCGGGAAACCGAATTCCCCTACCGTTCAGCGTACGAGTTGACTCCTCCGGCAAAAGAGTTACTCACCGCGATGGTGCCAGTTGTCGTATGGGCGGAGTCGAACGCAGACCTCGTGGAACACGCTCGGCAGCGGCGACGCGCTGAGAAATCAGGGGGCGACTGAGCACAGTGGCGGGGTTGTTCGGCATCGAGCGCTGCCTTGCTGATTCGCGCTGTGGGATTCTGCACCGACCGCTGCGACATCGCGAGCAGCCTCCCCGCATCGCAGGTGCGAGGAGGCGGCTCAGGTCGTCGGAATCGTCAGCCGGCTGTTCTGCCGCCCGTAATGCGTTTGGCCGACCGGGAACGCTGGAGGAAGTCGCACAGGTCCACGGTTTCCTGGCTCGGCGCGTCATCGATTTCGGCGAGCGTTGTGGTGAGCAGGGTGAGGGTGCGGGGAATCGCTTCTTGCTGGCCGAGGTGAGCCTGGAACCGCGCGATGTCGCGGTAGATGGCTTCGTTGTAGCGATCCAGGGTGCGAGCCCTTTCCAGGAGGGCCAGTGCCTGCTCGGGCTCGTCGTCGCGCAGGATGCGAACCAGAGCGCTGACAGCGTCCAGCACATCGCGTCTGAGAGCTTCGCGGGGAGCTTCGATCCATTCCGCGGACAGATCGCCGGCAAGGTCGCCACCGTAGAGCTCGACAACGTGTTCCAGGGCAGTGCGGTGGTAGTGCTCGCTGGTGTAGTGGCGGCTGTTCTCCAGAGCGTCCTGCAGGTGCCACAGGTCAACCGTGACCTGGTCGCGGTCCAGGCCGTAGTGACCGTCGGCATGGACGGTGACGTCGCTGAGCACGTCGTGGGTCGCGGTGCGCAGTGCCCGCCGTAGCTGGCTCAGCGTCGCGTGGAAGCTGTTGTAGGGGCGGTCTCGCGGCGCATCCGGCCATATGGCGGTGGTCAGGGCCTCACGGCGGGTTCCGTCGCGGTGGAGCGCAAGGTAGGCGAGGACTTCACGCTGCTTGGGGGCGAGAGCGGGGCTCAGATCGGCGTGTTCGCCACCGCCGGGTTGATGATGCGTCAGCCGTACGCGGCCGAGGACGGCCAGCTGCAGCGGCCGTGGGGCCGAGGGAGCTCGCTCGGTCGGGCGGCCTTCGGCGGTCAGCCGCGTGTAAAGGCCGGATCCGTCGTCAGTCTTCCGAAATGTGTGTTCACGGTCTGGTACGTGGACAGCCGGGGATCTTACGTTTGCTGGTGTTGGATCGCCATCACGTGTTGTCGCGGATGCTTCTTCCCGTTGCGCATTCTCAGGGCCAACTGGGTGCCCGCGGTCGTCCGAGGGCGGCGGTTGCTGGGCCCCGGGGCGAGAAGCAGGTCCGTAGGCGAGGCCACGGCGGGGCCTCGCAGGCGCAGGCCAGGGAGTGTGCGCTTCGGTATCGAGGTCGTGCCGGTCGGATGCAAGTGGTGGCATGGGCGGGGCGGCCGGAGGCCGCTGGGCTTTGGGGTGTTGCGCTGGTTGCGCATCGTGGAGGAGATCGAGCAGTGCTTGGGCGTCGTTGGTGGGCAGAGTGAATAACCGGGCGCCTGTGAGTAGGTCGGCGACGGAGGAGCTGGTTGCGGCGACGGTGCCGTCGGGCCGGATGCGGGCGGTGCCTCCGGGGCGCCATTGTCCGTAGAGAACGCCAGCCAGCCCGAGTGTGGATCCGTTGTCGAGGACGGCTTGCAGACGGCGGTCGGCGTGCGGAGCCGGGGTAGCGACGAGCACGAGGTCTCCGACGGGCGGGCCGGCCTCGTCTGGGACGGTGCCGGGGCCAGCGTCCGTGGGCGTGCGGGCGAGGAGTTCGGCCTCCATCGTGTCCAGCGCCGCGTCGAGGTCGTCGACAACGCGTAGTCGGGCAAGGTGGCTGGGGTGTTCACCGAGAAGCGTGCGAGCGTCGGAGGCTGGGATGAGGATCTCGACAGCGCTGGTAGTGGAGCAACGGGGTTCGGCGAGCAGGGCAACGAGCAGGGCGCGGATGGCGTCGAGGGCTCCTGGGCCGATGAGGCCGAGTCCGCGGGCTCGGGCAATGTTCCACGCGACTGCCTGACCGTCGTTGACTCCGATGACCCGTTCGTTCGTAGGTAGGGGCGCGGCCGGCACAACGTTCTCGTCGGTCGGTTGCGGGGTCCGGGGAAGGGCTTGGCGGGGATGTGCGGGCCGGTCGGCGTCGGCAGGTGCGTCGTCGGGGTCGTCGGTGCGGGTTGAGTCGTCGTGGGCGAGGCGCAGGGCGCGTACGACGGGGGCGATGGTCAGGTCGTCGCGTTCGCCGCTGCCGGGACGGTAGCGCACCCGGTGGCGGCGTCGGACAGTGAGCAGGACGGCGGTGATCAGCGCGGCGAGGCCGATGCCGACGAACGCTCCCGTGGGCAGGCTGATGCCGGGCTGTCGGGGGGACTCATGAGAAGGCAGGGGCGGCGATGAGTCGTTGGGGGGAGAGTGCGGTGCCGAAGGTGTGGCGCCGGGTGGCTCTGTGCTGGTGGGCGGCGAGGTGTCCGGTGATTCTGTGGGGTTCGGTGTGGTGGGGGCACTGGTGTGCGGTGGGTGGGGAGATTCCGGTGCCGGGGTGGCAGACTCTCGGTGTCCGGGATCGCGGGTGCCGGGGGCGCGCGGATGGTCGGGCAGGCGCAGTATCCAGCCGGGGCGGATCAGGTTCGGGGTGGTCAGGGTACGTCCGTCAGGCTGGGGGCGGCCGCGGTTGAGTGCGTAGATCTGGGGCCAGCGGTTCCCGTCGCCGAGGGCTCGGTCGGCGATGCGCCACAGGCTGTCGTAGATGCCGGCGTGGGGCGACTCGACTTCGACAGTCCCGGTGGCGTGGCTGCGGCCTTGCGTCTGTGCGGTGACGGGCCGGGCGATGGCAACCAGCCTGGTCTGTAGGAGCGTTGAGCTGCTCTCCGTGATGACGGTGCTCGTCGCGGCAGAGGCTGGAGCGGCGGCTGCGGGGGTGGTGGGCCGCTGGGGGAGCATAGCCATGATGATGGTTCCGACGAGCACGGTGGCCAGGGCGTTCAGCGGGCCAGCGTGCGATATGGCGGGGCGGGGAAGGTACCGGATCTCGTCGGCGGTTGCGCGGGCGACGTCGAAGACGAATGCGCTCCAGACCGGCCAGAGGATGCATGCCAGGGTGCGGAGAAGGAAGTTTGTGCTCATCGGGGCGAGCAGGGCCCCTTCGAACTCGGGCCAGGTGGGGACGTGGTGCGGGAGCGGCCAGCCGATGTAGCAGGCCAGGCCCCAGGGAATCCCGACGGCGAGAGCGGTGAGTACCCCGGTGGCGAGCAGACCGCGCAGCAGGTGGGCGCTGCGCCACACCAGGTCGGCGCCGCGTCGGGCTGGCCCGGGGCGGAGAGGGTGTCGGCGTGCGGGCATGGCCGGGCCTCGTCAGGGTTCGGGGGTGGTGATACCGCGGGCTGGGTGGGCGGAGCCGGTGCCGGTCACAGTGAGGGAGTCAAGGCCGAGCAGGCCGAGGAGTTGGGTGTTCTGGTGGGCGGTGACGGTCACCGTGACCGTGTCCCCGGCGACGGTGACCGTTCCCGTGTCGCCGGTGGTAGCGAGGTACGTCTGGGCCAGGGTGCGGGCCTGGCCAGGGACGAGGCGCACGGTGCTGGAGTCGCGGTACGCGGCCAGGTCCAGTGCCTGGGCGCCGGAGCGGGCGGCTTCCTGGGCTTCGCCCATAGCTCGGACCTTGGCAGCCAGGGCGAGGCCGCCGTCCAGGACGAGGCCGGCGAACATCACGATCGCGAGCGCGAGGATGACGACGAACGGGGTTACCTGGCCGTTCTCGTCATGGGCAAGGCCTCGCAGGCGGGGCGACAGACCGTACGGCGTTCTCACGATGTGCCGCCTCCTGCGGTCGTGGTGGTCGAGCGGTAGACGTCGACCGGTGATGCGAACTCGGCAGTGAGCGTGGTGGTGCCCGGTACCTGGAGCAGAGCCAAGTCGTGCAAGCCGACGGTGCACGAGACAGTGACGGTGGCGGTGGACCCGGCTTGAAGGGTTCCTCGGGTGGTGACGGACAGGCTCTGGCACGTGACGCCAGCGTCACTCAGGGCGGAGGCCGCGGTCGAGCGGGCGTCGGCCGCGGCGGCTGACCGGGTGCGGTCCAGAGTGGCGGCGCGGGCGGCCTGGTGGGCGGCGTCCTCGATCTGCAGCCGGGTGTCGGACAACCTCCCGCAGTAGACCAGGAACCACAGCATCAGCAGCAGGACGGGGATGGTCAGTACCAGTTCGACCGTCACCGATCCGCGCGCGTCATGCTGCAGTCGGGCGCCTCGGCCGTCGGCGTGCTGCCACCGTCGCTCGACCGCGCCTGGATCAGCGGTGCGCGGAGGGCGTCTCACGGCGCCCCCTGGGCAGGCGGGCGGAACTGTTCGACGGGGCCGGACGCATGAGTGCGCACCGGCAGGTGCAGGAACGGAACGACACTGGTGGCGATTCCGGTGACCTGGACCTCGGCACGGTCGGTTGTCCGGGTAACGGTGACGTCCGTGCCCTGCAGCGGTCCGTGGCCGAGCTGGTCGAGGACCCGCCGGGCCTCGACCTGGCCGTCGGCGGCGGTGCCGTCCTGAACGCGGGTGACGGCCAGGGCGTGGGCGGAGGTGGCCTGGGCGATGTGGACGGCGTGCCACCAGACAGTGGCCTGCGCGAGCAGCAGCACCATGGTGAGCAGTGCCGGCATGATGATCACCATCTCGGTGGTGACCGCTCCCCGCTCGTCCCGCAGGAGTCCCGTGCGACGGCAAGTTCCGGCGCAGGCTGCTCGACAGCCACGCTGTTGCTGTCCGGGTTCAGTGAACAACTTCATGTCAGCACGGCCTACTTGAACACCACGTTCTTCGCCGCGGCGGTGATCTCCGGGCCGAAGATGCCGACGATGGTGAGGGCGAGAGCGGAGAGGCCCGCGATCCAGATGACGTGCTCCGTGGTGACCCCGCGGTCGTCGTCGGCAAGGCGATGGATCAGGGATCGGGTGCGGGCTGCGAGCGAATGTGGCAGGGACATCAGTGCTTCCCTTCAGGCGGTCGGTGGCTGGTCACAGTGAGTTCGTGATCTGAGTCAGGGCGGGATAGAAGACGAAGAGGATGAAGCCGAAGGCCATGAGGATGCCGGGCAGGGCCATCCGCTCGGTGGCGGCGTTGGCTTTGCCTTCGGCCTCGGCACCGTTGCGTTGGCGCATGGCTGCGGCCTTGGCTGCCAGTGAGGCGCGTACCTTGGCGCCCTCGGTGCCCGCCAGGGACAGCGCGGCGGCGAGTTCGGTCAGTTCGCCGATCTGGAGCTCCTCGCCGAGTTGCCCGAGCGCCACCCAGGGGGAAGTGCGGGTGAGGCGGGCGGTGTTCAGGGCGCGGCGCAGTTGCCGAAAGGACCAGTCGTGTCCGATGCCGGCAGCGTCGGTGAGGGCCCCGTCGACTCCGGCGCCTCCCGCGAGCAGGATGTGGATGAGGTTCAGGTAGGCGCCCAGGGCGTGGCGGAAGGCTTCCCGGCGCCGTTCGGCCTCGGCGCGTACCGTCGCGTCCGGCAGGAGGAAGCCGCCGGCCGCCAGGGCAAGTGAGCCAGCCAGCGGGATGGGCCAGGGCAGCGGGCGACCGCCCAGAGTCAGCAACACGCCGACCGCGGCGGGCAGGAGCAGCCCGGTCAGGGCGAGTGCGGCCTTCTCCGCCAGATGTGTTTCGGGGGAGCGTTCGGCGATGGTGAGGTCCTGGCTGACCGTGTGGCCGGGCAGGCCTGCGGCGCGCAGCAGGCTGGCGAACGGGCTGCCAAGCCGTGCGGCCCAGCCACCGCTGTCGGGGGTGAGGATCGGCGGAGGCGCGGGCGTGGTGTTCAGCCGGGTGAGCAGCGCGGCCAGGGGCGGTCGGGGCGGGACGAGCCACACCATCAGCGACCACAGGCCCAGACCGAGGCCGGCGGCCAGCAGCACAAGGACGGTCATTCAGATCACCTCCTGCTGCGCGGTCGCACCAGCATCGGATGCCGGGCTGGTGGGTTCGAGCCCGGCGAAGAACCGTTCCGGCTCCTCGATGCGGGCCATGCGGCGCAGCCAGACGAAGGCAATGGTGAACAGGCCGCCGATCAGGAGCAGGATCAATTGCCCGGCCACGGAGTCGTAGGGGGTGAGGAATCGGGGGTTGAACAGGATGAGGGCGCCCGCGAAGGCCAGGGTCGTGATCACGACTACGCGCTGGGTGGTGCGGGTACGCGTGCGGCTGGCCTCAACCCGGTGACGCATCTCGACGTGCGCGCGGGCGGTGGCCGCGAGTTCGCCGAGCAGTGAGGCGAGTTGCCTCGCCTGGTGCTCGGAGGCCAGTGTCAGGGCGGCGATCACGAGGTCGGCGGTCGGGTCCGCCAGGTCGTCCGCCAGGTGCCGCAGAGCGGTGGGCAGACTCTCGCCGCGCTCCAGCCGGGCGGCCAGGTCCGCGATCTGGGAGCGGATGGCCTTTGGTGCGGCGAGGGCGGTGGCCAGAATGGTCTGTTCCAGTCCGGCTGCGGCGGCGAGGGTGTCGCGCAGCATCTCCGTCCATCCGGCGATGCCTTCGATCCGGGCGGTCCGATCACGTTCGGCCGGGCTGGAACCGAGGATCCGCGGCAGACTCCAAGCGCCCATCGCCGCCAGCAGTGCGCCGACCACCCAGCCGGTGACGACCCCGACCAGCAGCCCCGCTCCGGCGGCGGCTGCCAGCCAACGGCCGGCGTGGCGGGGTGGTTCGCGCCGCCGCCGTGGGCGAGCCGGACCGGCGGCCAACGCGGGTGCCCGCCACGCACGGATCAGGAGCACGAGGCCGCCACCGACGCCGAGTCCCAGCAGGCCCATCCCGGGCACGTAACCGTTCATGGCGACCGCCGCTGCCACTCGGGCCGACCGGTCGTCTCAGGGTTGAAGCCGACGGCGACCAGGTCCTCCAGGGTCTCGGTGCGCAGTGGTGCGCCCGGGACGGCCCGCAGGTCGGGGCCGGGGCGGAAGACTTCGTTGGAGACGATCTGCTTGTCGTCGGCGTCGACGATCTCCCGGATGGAGGACACCACGCGCCGTCCGTCGTGGCCGCGGGGTTTGTCCAGGTGGACGACGAAGTCGAGCGCGTTGGCCACCAGGAGGTTGGTGGCCTCCAGCGGCATCCGCTCCGGGCCCTGGACGGCGTAGGCGGCCAGCTTGGTGAACGCTCCCCTGCTGGTGGAGGAGTGCAGGGTGCCCATGGAGCCGTCGTTGCCCTGGGACATCGCGTTGCACATCGGGATGACCTCGGGCCCGCGGACCTCGCCGACGATCACCCGGTCCGGGGACATCCGCAGCGCCCAGCGCACCAACTCGGCCTGGCTCACCGCGCCCTGACCCTCGATGTTCGCTTCGCGCGCCTGCATCGCCACCACGTCCGGGTGGGCCTGGGCATCGAGGTCGAGGCCGAGTTCGAAGACGTCTTCGATGGTGACCAGCCGCTCCCAGGACGGGATTTCGGAGGCCAGGGCGCGCAGCATCGTGGTCTTGCCGATCGCGGTCCCGCCGGTGATCAGGATGTTCTTGCGCGCGCGGACCATCGCGGCCAGCAAGGACTCCAGGCCCCGGTCCACGGTGCCACCCGCGCGTAGCTGGGCCAGGGTGGCGTGCTGGAAGCGGTGCCGGCGGATCGACAGCGACGGCCGGGCGGTGACCGCCATCACGGCGAACGCCCGCTCCCCTCCGGGCAGTTGGAAGTTCACGCCGGGGCTGCCCCGGTCGAAGCGGCGTTCCTCCAGCCCGCTGCGGGCCGCCAGGTCCCGGATGAGCTGCACCAACTCCCTGTCCGACCCGACGACCGGCGGCAGGCGATCGCGACGGCCATCGGCGTACCGGACGAAGACGCGGTCACCGGTGACGTTGATGTTCTCGATCTGCGGGTCGTTGAGCAGCGGCTCCAGGCCGGCCAGCCCGAACACCTCGTTCAGGACGGTGGTGATGACCATCTGCTCGACGTCCGGCGCCACCACCTCCCCTCCGCCGGACAGCATCCTCTGGGTGTACTCCTCGGCGGCATCCGTGAGGATCTTCCCCGCCAGGGTCAGGCGGTCGGCATCGCTCATCGTGGGCCGGCCGGCCGCGTCGTCGTCGCGGATCTGCTGCGACATCCGCACCGAGAGCCGCTGCCGCAAGTGGATGCGCAGCCGCTCGGCAGGCGGCCCGACCTGCACCCGGCGCGCCCCAAGGCCGCTCACCATGGCCGGGCGGGTGTGGGGCTGCCCAGGTCCGTCCGGCGGCGGGGTCCCTCCCCCGTACGGCAAGGCCACGTACGTCTTCTCCGGTTCGGTCATCGCCGCGCCTCACCCCATGCCTGCCCCGGATCGCCGGCCTGGCGTTTCAACGCGTCGACGGACTGCCCCCGGGGGTCGAGGCCGACAGCCTGCGCCCGCTGAACCCAGGCGGGAGGGGTGAAGGCGCGGGACACGGTCAACGCGGCGAGTCGGGCCATGGCCTGACCCAGTGGCGAACGGGCCGGTGCCGCGCGCCGCCCGGGCTGTCCGCCCAGTGCGGCGGCGCCTTTCGAGTCCTGAGGGATACGGGCCATCACCTCGACGTCCAGCTCCCGCGCGACCTCGTCGCTCGGATAGCCCTCGCCGACCAGCACGAAACAAGGGCGCTGTGACCAGCGTGCCGCGGTGTGCCACTGCGTGGCCACATGGGCCAGGGCGTCGTCACGGGCACGGGCCAGCAGTAGCGTGACGTCGGCCTCGCGCACCACTTCCAGCGCCGGAGAGTCCGGAGCGAGGCGCCCGCAGTCGGCGATCACCACCGTGCCGGCGCGGTCAGCGGCCTGCCGCAGCACCCGCGTTCCGCTCTGGACGAGCTGGGCGAGCGACGCACCCGCCTGGATCGCACCGGTCGGGCCCACGATCACCGGCAGTCCGCCCGGCAGCCGCTGGGTGTGCTGCCAGATCAGCCCCGTCTCCGTGCTGTGCCGGGCGGCCGCCGCCAGGCTCATCAGCCCCGGAGCCGTCTCCAGCCGGAAACGGGCCACCAGATCACCGCCCGCCGGATCGCACTCGACAACCACCGGCTGCCCGGCGGACGGCCACCCCGCTGCCAATCCCAGAGCACTCGTCGTCACGCCCGGGGAGCCCTTCAGACTGCACAACGCCACCAGCATCACGGGGCGCCTCCAGGCACCACGACCACGCTGATCTGGCCCGCCGGTGCCGCGGCCAGGCGGCGGGCATCCTCCTGGGCCATCTGCAGCGAGATCACCGTCGTCTGATCCGCGCTGTCACCGCGCACGTCGGTCACCGAAGCACCCCACACCGACGTCGGCGGCGAGGCCGAGCCGGCAGTGCTATCACCAGAGGGAGCCACCACCACCGCCACGCGATTGCCGGGCTGTACACCCGGCGGGAACTGCCCCGCCTTCAACCCCACGGCGGCCACCGCCCGCCCGGCCGGTGGGACACGGGCCTCCCCCAGCACGTTCTCAGTCAGCGGGGTTCCCGCCGGCAGGCTGTAGGCGACAGGCCGTCCCTCCACCCTGGCCCGCGACCGCGCCGGGACGAACGCCACCCCGCTGTCGGCCGACAGGCTCTCCTCCCGCAAGTCCTGCTCGGACAGCGCCTGCCCGACCGCGACCGCGCGGGCCAGCACCAGCACCGGTTCCTGATGGCCGGCTCTCACCGCCACCACGACACCGCCTGCCGTGCACCCCAGGACCAGCAGTACTCCCACCAAGAGGTACGGAAGCCGACGCGGCCTCGGCACACCAGCCATCCGCGCCGGAGTCTTCCCACTACCGCGACCTGCCCAACCCGCGGGAGACGTGCTCCCCGGACTGGACGAATCCGAATACGTAGACGTACGGGTACTCACCAACTGCCACCTTCCGGCACAGGACTTCACCTCACCGCGCCGCCGACGCGGTGAACAAGATCACGAATAGGGGTTGTCGCTCCCCGCCGTCAGCCGACAGGGCGGAGGCTCAATTCGGCGTCAGCCGCCGTTGTTCAGGGCCTGGCTCTCCGCGACGCGGAAGTCCGCGTCCGACGTGGTCGTCATACCGGGAAAGACGCCGCTCTGACCGGCACCAGCCCAGGTCACCGTCCAGTGCACAGTCGCCGAGACCGCGAAGGCGCTGTCCGGCCGACCCGCGGAAGTGGTGCGGTAGGTGTAACCGCAGTCCGGGGACGGGCTCTTCGGACTCGCGCTCGCCCCGTACGGCGTCCCAGGTCCGGTGCATGTCACCGAGTGGCCGTCGCCCATCGTCCAGTCCACGGACGTCGGCCGCGCCACGGCCGTCACCGACACCCCGGGCACCGACGCCGTCGCCGACACCGCTCCCCAGCCGCCGCGCTCCAGCCACAACCAGGTCGGCAGGTTCACCAACTGCTCATCCGCCGGACTCGCCTGGATCCGCGGAGACGGCAACCGCAACTGCTCGCGTGCCACCTGCGCCAACTGTGCCGGCGTCGGCAGTGGATCCCCGCCGCCCTCCTGAGGGGCATCCGGAATCCAGACCGGCGGCCGGTACACCGCATCGCGTACCCCGCCCGCCTCGCACCGGTACACGTACCACGCCCCCGACTCCCCCGGCTTCGGGTCAGCCACCGGCACCACTGCGGACGGCGTGGCCGGGGAGTACGCCGCGGACACCGCCACCACCGCCCCACCACCGCCCGACCCGACCTCGTACGCGGCCAGGGCCACCCCGGGCGGAGGCTCGTAGTCACTACGCTGGTACGAACAATCGGCCAAGTTCAAATCCGGGTTCGAGAACTCCGGCTCCTCCTGGCCACCGGATCCGCTGTTCCCTCCGACACTGGATGTACCTCCCGAGCCGGAGGAACCTTCGCGGGCCTGTGGAGGCGCGCCGTCCGGGCCGCCCGATCCCGCACCGAGCTCACATCCGGGATGCGGGTTCTGGTCACACTGCACCGAACCCCACCCACTGTCGCCGAACGCGGGCGCCACAGCGGCCATCACGACGATCAGGGACAGGCCCGCGGCGAAAGCTGCTCGCCTCAACACGAGCCCACCGCCTCGACCGCAAAGCGCGTGACCTTCCAGGCGCCGTTGACGTTCTTCACCTCGGCCGTGATCGCCTGTCGCCCACCGGGCTTGCCGTCCGCGAGCTTGCCGTTGTCCTTCCGGTACTTCAGCCAGCGCGTCGAATCACCACAGTCGGAGATCATGACCGTCGTCGGGTTCGCTGCGGGCGCCGACGAACTCACCTTCGGATCGTTCTTCGGTACACCCTTCGTCACCAAGCCATTGAGGTGATCTGCGTACATCCCGCGCGAGATCGCCGACAGCGCGGTACCTGTCGCGTACTGCGCCAACTTGGGCGAGTTCCAGTCCGACGTCGTCCCGGCCTGCGCCATGTCCCGCCACATCCCCAAGTACGCCGTCTTCGCCTGCGAGCGCGCGATCTCCACGGAGGAGGCTGAAGGCGAGGACCCGGACGCCGACTCGTTCGCCGAGCCAGCGGGCGTCCTGTTCCCTCCCTGCGATTTCGGACCAGTCGACCCCGTCGCACTACAGCCAGCGATCAGCAACGTCAGGACCGCCGTGCCCAACCTCCGGGCGATCAGCCCGGCAACCGTACGTACTCCTAAGACATCCACAGTCACATCACCCCGCGAACGATGCAGATCCCGTCATCCGGCACATGAACAGCTTCCACATCTATCGCTTTGCCCCGTTCCCACTGCAAGGTGCGAACGCCGCTCCACGCGCTCCAACTTGAAAGCGGGAACGGATCACTGGCGAATTCTTTACCTTATCGGGAAGCACGCATTGCGATTTGATCGACAGAGGGGGGGCAACTTCAGCCTCACCGGCACGCAGCGCCACGTTGCTGCAGGAACTTCAGACGACCGCTCACCATCCTCCCTTTGCGCCACTTTGCCAGGTTGATGCGCTATTTCCGGTTCAGGATTAACACGGAGCTTCGGGATCGCTCCCAGGTGCTCCGGGCCCATCGCGGTCGCGAGTCAAGGGTTTCCCAGGCGTCACACCTCTTGCTGGCGGAATTGAGCAGGCTGTGGAACCGACGATTGTGAGAGGGCCTTGCGGAGCAGCGCGTGGGCGTAGTGCTCGACAGGCATGTTCGCGGCTGCGGCGTTCGCGGTCAGGGTGCGATGTTCCTGTGGGTCCAAGAGGACGAGCAGACTACGAGCTGGGCCGATGCCGAGGCTCTGTGGTGTGTACGGCTGCCCCAGATGTTCTGCCAGGAGCTCGGCGAGGAGTTCGGGAACGGGCTGACGGGGTTTCTCTCCGTGGCGTATCCAGCGGCTGACCCGGGAGCGGTCGATGGCGACGCTGTGGTGCCCTCGTTCCAGGGCGAGGGTGTTGATGCGGCGGGCTGTCTCGCTGTTGTTCCAGCCGACTTGGGCGAGGGCCAGTGCGAGCGCGTAGTTGGGTGTCCTCATCGCGTACCGTCCGCCCGGGCGGGACGGGTGGGAGACGTGTGACCGTGTTGCGAATGGGTTCGCAACACCGCAGGTCGTAGACGGTGTGCGGGGCCAGACGGGACGGTGGCGGTGCGTCTTCCAACACGGGAGCGCACGTTGTCAGTTGAGGCGGCTGGGGCCGCCTTGGAGGAGGCTGTTTCATGGCAGAAACCGCAGTTCCCACGATCGCGCCGAACGTGTCGACCGGTGGTCCGGTCGATCTGGAGCGCCCGCACTTCGTCGGGCTCGGCGGCATGGGCATGCTGCCGGTGGCGCGGGTGTGCGCCGAACGGGGATCCACTGTGTCCGGCAGCGACGCCCGGACGTCGGAGGGACTGAAGGAACTGGCCCGCTGCGGCGTGACCGTGCACACCGGTCACGCGGCCGAGCAGGTGCCGGCGGATGCGACCGTGGTCGTGTTCACGCACGCCGTCGGTGCGGACAATCCGGAGATCCTGGAGGCGCGTCGGCGCGGTATCCCGGTGGTGCACCGTTCGGCGGTCCTGAACGCGCTGATGGCGGCCGACCGTACGCCGGTCGCTGTACTGGGTACGCACGGTAAGACGAGTACGGCGGGGATGCTGGCGTTCCTGCTCTCCCGCATGGCTCAGGAGCCGTCGTACGTGGTCGGTGGTGACCTTGATGTGCCGGGCAGCGGCGGGCGCGCCGGCAAGGGAGGCTTCTTCGTCGCCGAGGTCGACGAGTCGGACCGCTCCCACATCGGCGTAGGTATGAACGTGGCGGTGATCACGAACATCGGGCACGACCACCCCGAGAGCTACGCGTCGCAGGCCGACCACGTCGATGCGTACGAGCAGTGTGTCCGGATCGGCCTGCACGAGAACGGCACGCTGGTGCTCAGCGCCGACGATCCCGGGTGCCGTGAACTGGCCTCCCGGCTGGCCATGCGGGGGGATGGGCCGAGGACGGTGACGTTCGGCTTCTCGTCGTCCGCGGACTGGCGCCTGACCGGGGCGGCCACCGCGGGCGGGCGCACCACGGCGGTGCTGCGTGGTCCGGGGAGTGTGGAGTTCGATCTGGTGCTGCGTGTGCCCGGCGTCCACCAGCTCCTGAACGCCGCCGCGGCCGTCGCCACCCTGCACACCCTGAACCAGGAGTGCGACCTGGCGGTGGATCAGCTGGGTTACTTCGACGGCGTGCAGCGGCGGATGACCCTGTCCGGTGAGGCGGCCGGGGTGCTGGTCTTCGACTCCTACGCCCACCACCCCGACGAGGTGAGCGTGGATCTCGCTGCCGCGCGTTCCCTGGTCGAGGCGGGCGGCCGGGTGGTCGGGGTGTTCCAGCCGTCGGGCCAGACCCGGCTGGACGCGTTCGGCGGCGCCTTCGCGAAGGCACTGGCCGGCTGCGACCAGGTGGTGCTGACGGACAGCCTCCAAGGCGTCGCTGTAGGGTCGCTGGAGGCGCTGGCCGCCCGCGTCAACGACGCGGGCGGCAACGCCTGGCATGTGGTGCCGAATCGGGCTCAGGCCATGGTGTCCGCGGCCGATGAGGCCCGGTCGGGCGACGTGGTCGTCCTGATGGGGACCGGTGACATCGTCGAGTCGGGGCCGCTGCTGAGGGCCGCGCTCGGCGAGCTGGACCCCGCAGTGGCCTAAGCGCCCGTGGGGCGGGGATTGGGTTGCAGCAGCGCGTCGGCGAGCTGTTGCAACTGAACCCCGCGACTGGCCTTGACCAAGACGACGTCGCCGGACCGCAGGATGTTGTGGAGCAGGTCCAGGGCGGCGTCCTGGTCGGGCAGGTGGACGGCCTTCCCACCGATACTGCGTACGCCGCTCTGCATCCATCCGGCTTCTTCCTCTCCCACCAAGAGGATCTGGTCCAGGTCCAGTTCGGCGGCGTAGCGGCCGATCTCCTCGTGTGCGGTGCGGGCGTCGTCGCCGAGTTCGTTCATCCGGCCGAGGACGGCGATGGAGCGTTGGTCGCGTCCGCCGGTCATGGAGGCCAGGGCGTCCAGGGAGTGACGCATCGAGTGAGGGTTGGCGTTGTAGGCGTCGTTGACGATCGTGACGCCGTCGGCCCTGATGGTCGTCTCCATCCGCCACCGGGAACGCGGGAGAGCCTCGGACAGGCGCGCGGCGCTCTCCTCCACGCTGAGTCCGGCAGCGCGGGCGACGGCGGCGGCGGCCAGGCTGTTGGGAACCTGCACGTCGCCGACGAACTGAAGCTGGACACGGGCGCTGCCCTCGGGAGTCGTGAGGGTGTAGGAGGCCCGGCCCTGTCCGTCGATGGTGACGTCGACGGCACGGACGGTGGCCTGCTCGGTCAGGCCGTACGTGACGACCCGGGCTTGGGTGCGCTGGTGCATGTCCCGTACGAATGGGTCGTCGGCGTTGAGGACGGCGAGCCCGTCCGGCTGGAGTGCTTCGACGATCTCGCCCTTGGCCTGGGCGATGTTCTCCCGGCTGCCGAATTCGCCGACGTGCGCCGTACCGACGTTGGTGATGACGCTGATGTCCGGCGGGGCGATCCAGGTGAGTTCCCTGATGTCGCCGATGTGACGGGCTCCCATCTCCAGGACGAGGTAGTCGGTGGTGTTGTCGCCCATGGTGATGGTCAGCGGCAAACCGATCTCGTTGTTGAAGGACTGAGGGGTGGAGACCACGGTGCCGGGCAGTACCTGGGCGATGAAGTCCTTTGTGCTGGTCTTGCCGGCCGAGCCGGTGATGGCCACCACCTTGGCGGTCCCGAGTCCGTCGTGGAGAAGGAAACGGCCGAGGCGTCCGAACGCGGTCAGGACGTCGTCGACGACGATCGCGGGGAGGCCGACGGGCCGGGTGACGAGGGCCGCGACGGCACCCTTGTTGATGGCGGCCTCGGCGTAGGCGTGGCCGTCGGTGTGCTGGCCCGTCAGGGCGAGGAACAGTGATCCGGGGACGGCGTCGCGGGAGTCGAACAGAGCGGGCTGCGTGACCAGGGCCTCGGGGTCGAAGACGTCGGCGAGCCGGCCGCCGACGACGTTGGCGATATGGGTCAAGGACATCGGGTACAACGTGGTTCTCCCTGCTCAGGTGGTGGGTTGGGACGCTACCGGGCCGGACACGGAGGTCCGGGCAGGCGGGTGCCGTACGGTGCGGCGGACATCGAGCGAGATGCCGCGGCCTGCGAAGAAGTCCCCGAAGCGGTCCATGGGCATGACCGGGGCCAGGGCCTGGGGGGTGTGTCCGCTCGGGTTCCGGAAGGCGATCTGGCCCTCCGTGCGGCCGATGGCCAGGACGAGGTGTCCTTCGCGCTGCTCGGGGTCGTGTTCGGGTCGGCGGATCTCCTTGGAGACGGAGGCCATCACCATGTGCCCGTCGTCCAGGAGCGCGGCGAGGCCGTCGAGGTCCAGCTCGGGGTGCACGGCGGCCGGGATGCGGTACGTGTGCTCCACGTACTCGGCGAACGGCCGGTAGATCAGGCCCTTGATTCCGTCGGTCTCCCGGACGTAGGCGCCGAAGTGGCGGGCCCCGGCGAGGAGTTCGAACAGATCGGGGGCGTGGCCGTCGCGGTGCAGGAGCACCATGTGCAGGCAGGCCATGCCGCACAGGTGCCGGCACCATCGGCCGTAGATGGTCTGGGACGGTGCGCCGGTGGTCTGCCAGGCGGGATCGCGGGCCGGGTCGTGCCCGTCGTACGCGATGGGGCCGATCAGGTCGGCGCTGGCGTACTGGGTGATGGGCCGCACCGGATCGTGGACGAGGCCGGGGACGGGCGTTTCAGTGCAGCACGGCGGCGGCATGGAGTGGGGTCTCCCATCGGGTCATGGCAGTGTCTACCTGGGTTTTGTAGGTGTTCCAGTCAACGTTGCCGCCGGAAACGACGACGCCGACGGGGCCGTCGGGAAGACGGCCGAGGGCGTGCAGCAGTCCGGCGAAGGCAACGGCCCCGGAGGGCTCCGCGACGAGCCGGAAGAGGCGCCACAGGTGCGCCATGGCCTCGGATATTGCCCCCTCGGGGACGGTGACGACACCGGCGAGGAGGCGCTGGTTGATGTGGAAGGGGATGCGGGCGGGCTCGGTGTGGCCGAGCCCGTCGGCGATGGTGCGCGGCGGAGCGATGGAGATCCGGCGGCCCGCTTGCAGGGAGCGGTGCGTGTCGTCTGCGGTGGCCGGTTCGGCTCCGAAGACGCGAGGGCCCGGGTTGTGGGCGCTCGCCGCGAGCGCGGTGCCGGCCGCGAGTCCGCCGCCGCCCACCGGCACAACGAGCGCGGTCAGGTCCGGGTGTTCCTGGAGCATCTCCCAGCCGACCGTGCCGGCCCCGGCGATGACCTGCTCGTCGTTCGCGGACGGCACGATCGTCAGACCGCCGCGGTCGGCGATCTCGTGGACCAGCGCGTCCCGGCGGCCGGCGAGCCGCCCGTAGGGGACGATGCGCGCGCCGAGGTCCTCGATCGCCTGCCGTTTCACGCTGGGCAGGTTCTCGGGGACGACGACGGTGACCGGCACCTCAAGCCGGTGAGCGGCCAGGGCCAGAGCGGCCGCGTGGTTGCCGGACGAGGCGCCCACCACGCCCCGGCTGCGGGTCTCTGCGTCCATGAGCGCCAGTGCGTTGTACGCGCCGCGCAGTTTGAAACTGCCGGTGAGCTGCTGGTTTTCCGCCTTGACCCAAACGGTGCGGCCCAATTGCTCGTTGAGGGCGGCCGACGTGAGCATGGGCGTGCGTACGGCGATGCCGCGCAGGTTGTCCACGGCACCCAGGATCAGGCGGATCGACATCGTCACGACGGTCTCCCGGTCCTCATGGACGCGTACGGCGGTCGATGTCCGCCCCGCGCAGGATGTGGGTCAGCAGCAGCTCGTAGGAGATACCGCCGACGGTCGCCATACGGGCCAGATTGCCGCCCCTCGACAGGCCGGGCAGCGTGTTGACCTCCAGCCACCAGGCGCTTGCGTCGTCGCCGACGACGAAGTCGTGCCGCGAGTACGAGTGGCAGCCCAGACTGCGGTGAGCGGTCACCGCCTGGTGCTCCAGGTCGGCGAGCGTGACGGGGCTGATCCGGGCCGGGCAGTGGTAGTCGCAGGCGGCCGTGCCGCGCTTCGCGCCGTAGGAGTAGACGCCGTTCGGAGTCCGGGCCTCCAGCGGAGGCAGGACGTGTACGGCACCGAGCGGGTCCTCCAGGACTCCGACGCTCACCGAGCGCCCCCGGTGGAATGCCTCGGCCATCATCTCCCCGTCGGCGACGTCCGGGTGCGCAAGGGCGTGGCTGAGGCTCTCCACGGTGGTGGCGACCTGTACCCCGATCGAGCCGCCCTCGCTGACGGGCTTGATCATCACGGGGAGGTCCAGCAACTGGCTGACCCGAACGGCCTCGTCGTCGGCGGGGGCCGTCGGGTCGATCCGGGTGCCGCGGGGAACACAGACACCGGCGGCCGACACCAGTGTCTTCGCGTGGAGCTTGTTCATGCCGACCGCGGAGGCCAGCACTCCCGATCCGGTGTAGGGGACGAAGAGCGTTTCGAGCAGGCCTTGGAGCCGGCCGTCCTCCGCGCCCCGGCCCGCGATGGCAAGGAATGCCGTCGCGGTGCTGTCAAGGCCTTCGAGCAGGCTGTCGCAGGAGAGGTCGACGACGCGCGCCTTGATCCCTATATCGGTCAGCGCGTCGGTGACGGTCCTGCCGGACAGCAGGGCACGGTCTCGTTCGCGGGACCAGCCTCCAGTGATCACCGTGACTGGCCTCCCGATCTCGACCGCGTCGAGGGGGGCGATACGCATATGGGTCTCCGTCTGGATACGTGGGTGTCTTGCCGTGGCGGTGAGCGGAATCTGCGGCAGCGGGGACGGTCAGGACGCCCGCTTCGGACATCTACGCGGTTTCACGCCAGCGTCCAGAAGGGTGCAGCGGACGGTTCCGTACGAGCGGTTCGTGTGGCCGGAGATGTCGCGGATCTCAGATCCGCGAGGCGCAGATCAGGGAAGAGAGAGGGGAGGTTAGGCATGAAGTGCCCCCCGCTCGACGTGGCCAGCCGAGACCTCGGGGCTGACGCTCTCCCCCGGGGTGGGCAAGAGCAGGTCCGGTAAGGCCTGACGGCCGGGGGCGGTGTCGGGTGGTTGTACGACCGACGGGGATGTCATCAGAGGGTGCGTGAGGGCTACCACCTGGCCGAGGAGGGTGGCGTGGTCGATCCTGGGCGGGGCATCGGGGCCGGGAGGGTCGCTTTTCACCGTCACCAGCGCGCCGTTGAGCAGAGCGGCGCCGACGGCGGCGCCGACCATGACCTGGAGGACGAATACGGTTCCGGGCTCCTCAGCACCGTTGCCGAGGAAGCTGCACGTGGAACTCTGAGGGGCGGCTGCCGGGGCCGTTGGCTCGGAGCCGGTCACAAGCTTGTAAGTCCGGGGGCGGTGAGGATCGCGCGTAAGGAGCCCCAGCTCTTCCAGTTTGCTGAGCTGGTGCGCGACGGAGGAGGTACTTTTCAGTCCCACTACGCGGCCGATCTCCCGTAGGGAGGGGGCGTACCCGTTCCGCTCCATGGAGTCCCGGATGGCAGCGATGATCTGCGACTGTCGCATCGTCAACCGCGGATCTGTCTGCTCTGGGCTTGTGTCCGGCACCGCGCGGCGGATCGTGTCCCGCGCCAGGCCGATGGACTGTTCGGCTTTCAAAGATCTTCCTTCAGAGGTGTCGGTCTGGCCCTTCGCTCCCCGGGTCACCGTCCTGCCCGGGGAACGAAGGGTGCTTGGGGGTGAGTCCTGTCGCCGGGCGGGGAACCCCAATTCCCCGCTCGGCGGCAAGGGCCCACGCACGGCGAAGCGGTTCTCACGGGGGTGTCGCCGTGCGCGGGTGTCTTCAGACGGCTGTCGGGTTCGGCACGGGGCGATTCCCGTGCCGCAGCCGCGTGCAGATGTCGGTTGATCCACCAGGCCGCGGCGTAGGGGATCAGTGCGGTGAGCAGATGGGGCCTGGCTGGTTTCCCGGAATCGGCCCCTTCGATCCCCGGCCACCGTCAAGGCTCGGGGAACGAAGGGTGTCTGTGGTGTGTTCCTCCCCGTCGCCGGACGGGCGTTGGGGCAGCGAGCCCGGCAACGGGGAGGGGGGAACCGCGCGCGGCAGTGGACTTCAACGGGGCTGCCATGCACGGGAGTTTTCAGGCGACCGGAACTCTTGTGCCGTCCGGCACGGGCGGAACGGCCACGGACCACCGGCAGGTCATGCGGATCTCAGGGATGCGAATCGGGCCGTCCAGGCAGCTGGGTCGTCCTTCTCTTCAGTAGTGGGGACCAGGTCCGGGCTCGCCCAGACCTGGTTGAAGGTGTCGAGACCGTGTTCGGCGATGATGTCGCCGACGCTGCTCGCCGCTCGGTCGAGGAACTCGCGCGTTCCTGAGCCCCGGAGGGAATCCTGGAGGGCTCGGAAGCGCGAGCTGGCGTGCGGGCTGAGACCATCCGTAGGTACCGAGGCGCCGAGGATCTTGGTGGTGACCTGGTGGTCCGCCCAGTAGGCGTGGCCCTCCAGCAGGAACTGGTAGTCGCGGTCCGCCGTACCGCGTAGGTGCGGAAACAGGGTGTCCTGTGCCGCCCACACCTTTCCCCCCGTCGCCGCGTGCTGCGCCAGGTGAGTGGCCTCGTGCGCGACGGTCTTGTAGAGGAAGGGCTCGTTGTCGAGGACTCCACCCTCCCGGAGTGACTGTGGCAGGACGATCATCTCCGGCTCACCCGGTGTAAGCGCCGCGCACAGGGCTCCGATCAAAGGCCATGTCCGTCGACGTTCCTTGTTTCCGGCTTTGAGGGCGGCGGAAATCCCGGCCAGGTCCCGCCGGCGGATGGAGAGCTCGGCGCTTTCGGCCATCAGGAGCTGCCGCCTCATGCGGGCGTGGGCCGTGCACCAGGCGCGGGGACGCATCAGCCGGATGACCACCGGGTCGGGCAGTGGCAGTCCGGTGACGCTTTCGACCAGCGGTAACGTCTCGTCGGCCATGGCCTTCAATCGGTCCGCGAGCGGATCGAATCGGCGGCCGGCTTCGTTTCGTACGACAGCAGGGGGCATCGTGCTGCTTTCCATGGAAATGTTCAAGTCGGCTTCTATCGGGGCTCCCTGTTGCCGTGCCGGGGAGGTGTGGCTCGGCAACAGGGAGCGGAACCCGCGCACGGCGATGCGGATTTCACGGGGATGCCGTGCGCGGGTGTCTTCAGACGGCTGTCGGGTCGGGCTCGACGTGCCGTAGCTGGTCGGCGAATCGCACGGACCAGACGATGCGTTCGGGTTCGTCCTCGGGCGCGGGTCTGGTTCTCTTCTCCCGCAGGGCGGATTCGGCCAGGCGCAGGCGCTGGACCTCGCCGGTGCCGGCGGGGGCGTAGACGGTCTGCATGTCACGCCACACCCGTGACACCTCGCCGGAGCTGGCGAGGCCGTTCGCGCCGTGCAGCTCCATCGCGTCCTTGCCGGACTCGGCGGCCGCTTCGTGGCCTATGCCCTTGGAGGCGATGAGCTGGTCGTCGCAGGGAAGACCGTGATCGAGCATGTCGACGGCGTGGTAGGTGAGTATGCGGGCCATGTGCAGGCGGGCCGCCATCGCGCCGACCCGGTCTCGTACGACGCCGATGTCGGAGAGCATGCCCCGGTAGCGGGGCCGGTTGTCGACGTACTGGGTGGTGAGGTCCACGGCCGCTTCGTGGAGACCGAGCGAGACGGCCGCCAGGTTGGGCCGTCCGTACAGGATGCTGCTGGACTGGGCGACGGCGAAGCCCCCTCCGACGTCGCCGAGGATGTTTTCCGGGGGGATGCGGACGCGGTCGAAGCCGATCCGGCCGAAGCTGAAGCCGTGCAGGCCGAACGCGGCGGCGTACCGGTCGGTGGTGACTCCACGGCGGTCGTTGGCGACGAGGAAGGCGGTCAGGGCCTGCGAGGTGCGGGTGCCCGGCGGGGCGGTGCGGGCGACGACGACGTGGATGTCGGCGATGTGGGAGTTGCCGATGTGGGCCTTCGTGCCGGTGAGGACCCATGCTGTGCCGTCCCACTCGGCTGCCGTGGTCATGCCGCCGATGTGGCCGCCCTGGTCCGGCTCGGTGACCGCGATCGACAGCAGCACCCTGCCGTCCGCGACGCCCGGCAGGAGGTCGGTGCGCTGTCGGTCGGTGCCGAAGTGGAGCAGTGCGGCGATGGGGATCAGGCCGGCCTGGAGGATCGCGGCGGCTGCGCCCGAGACGCGGGCGAGGCGGTGGATGAGGATCGTCTTGGCGACCTGGCCGGCCTGCATACCGCCGGAGGCCCTGGGCACGGTGACGCCGAACCAGCCGCGGGCGGCAAGCAGCCGGGCGATCTTGCGGTCGACGCGGCCGGGGGCGGCTTCCATACGGGTCACCCGGGGGCGGATCTCCTGTTCGGCGAAGGTATCGACGTCGTCCCACAGGGCCTGGTGGCGGGCGGTGAGAAATCTGTCGAGTACGCGGGGCGTGCTGGGCACGGGCATGGGCGTCCCTCTCCCTGATGGGCTCACATGACGGCTGCGGCCGGTTCCGCGTGGGGGGTTCGCGGGCAGTTGAGACGTCAGGGGGCAGGCGTTTTGATCTGGAGCACATCGGCGGCCGTGTGCGCGGTGTCCTTGACGATGGCCAGGAGCCGTCTCGCGTCGTTAAGGGTGCGCGGTTCGGGGTCGATGATGCAGACCGTGGTCAGGACGAGGCCGGTGTGGGCGTCGATGATGGGGCTGCCGAAGTAGCTCTGGATGCCGATGGCGTCGACGACGGGGTTGCTGGCGAACCGCGGGGAGGCGGCCACGTTCGGCAGGGGCAGGGACAGCTTGCGCCGGACGACCTCGGGGCACCATCCGTGGCTGCGGCTCATGGTGCGGCCCACGATGGGATAGCCGGCGTCGCGGGGCGGGTTGCGCAGACCGAGGAATGTCTGCTCGTGGCCGAACGCGTTCACCATGGCGTAGAGGAAGTCGGCACGCTCGCCCATGTCGTTGGCGATCTCGTCGAGTACCTCCACGCCCTCCATACGGATGCCCAGCTCCTCGAACCGGGTCAGGCGGGTGGCCATCTGGGCGGCCTCGACTTCCGGATCGTCGGTGAAGGTCTCGATCCGGTGATGCACGGGACTGTGCGCCGGGACGTGCAGGGCAGGGCTGTGTGCGCTGGGGATGGAGGTCATCACGCTTCCAGGAGTGCTGAGTTATCGGAGGCCAGGGTCACGACGTGCCGAATCAGGGCGAGCAGGACTCCGGCCACGGAATCGGGATTGCGTGCGTCGCAGAACATCGCGGGAAAGGCGGCGGGTACGTCGAAGGCGTCGCGGATCTCGGCGAGCGTGCGCGGGACCGATCCCGGGAAGCGGTTGACAGCGATGACGAAGGGCAGGCCGAGCTGTTCGAAGAAGTCGGCCGCCGGAAAGCTGCTCTCCAGCCTGCGGGTGTCAGCCAGGACCACGGCACCGAAGGCGCCCTGGGACAGGTCGTGCCACAGCTTCCAGAACCGGGGTTGTCCCGGCGTGCCGAACAGGTACAGCTCCAGCGGTTCGGGATCGTCCCAGCCGACACGGCCGAAGTCGAAGGCGACCGTCGTAGTCGTCTTGGCCTCGACGCCGTCCAGGCTGTCGGTCCCGGCGCTGTGCGCGGTGAGAACTTCTTCGGTGCGCAGCGGCTTGATGTCACTGATGGCGCCGATCGCGGTGGTCTTGCCGACGCCGAATCCTCCGGCGACGACCAGTTTCAGGGCCGTCCGCCCGGCGGGCCGCTCAACGTGCGTCATGGGGGTCACCCGGCCTTCGCTACCGCGTCGGGATACTTGATCTTGAGGTGGGCGCTGAGAGATTCCAGGAGCTGAATCTCGGAGCGGTCGCCCGGCGCCTCCGGGACGGGCACCTTCAGGGCGCCCGCGTCGATCAGGTCGGAGACAAGAACCTTCACCGCGGTGACGTGCAGACCGGTGGTGCCCGCCAACTCCGCGAGCGGGCAGGGCCGTTGGCGGCACAACGCGACGATCTGTGCGCTTTCCGCCGAGAGCCCGGGGCCGGGCCGACGGCGGCCGGGGCCGAGCACGGTCTGAAGATTCAGGTGGTGACGGGGGCGGGTGCGGCCGTCGGTCACCGTGTAGAGCCGGACGATGCTCCCCGTGTCGTCCCCGGCCCTACTTAAGGGCTCCTGACGTGGCCGGGAGGTCATGCGGCACCCTCACCACCGGGAACGCGTTCACGGACGAGCGTGGTCATGAAGGGCGCGAACCGGGACACCAGCCGCCCGATCTCGAACGCGACGGCGCCGATGTTCGCGTCCGTGGCGACCAGCACGACCAGCACGGTGGCGACGGTCTTCCCGCTCTGGTTGAACGCGCTGCCGACACCGGCGTTGGTGACGAGGAACAGGACGTCGTCCCGCTCCACCAGGACCTGACGTGCCGGCAGGTCCTTCCCCGTGGGCCCGGTGACTCCCTTGGCCAGCCCCGCCATGCCCGAGAACGTCGCGGCCAGTTCGTCGGCCCAGTCGGGGTCCATCTGGGAGGAGAACACCTGCTTCAAACCGTCGCGTGAGCCCATCAAGGCGTGGCTGACACCGGTCGTGCCCGCCACGAAGTCGTCGAGCAGGCGCGTCATCTGCCCCTTGACCGCATCAGGGGAAAGCGCGGCGGCCACTGCAGCGTTCGTGTCGTGGGTCATGGTGGATTCGCTCCATGCGAAGTAGCGGAAAGGTACGGGGGGTCAGGGCTGGCCGATCGAGGGCGTGCCGGAAGCGGGCTCGGTTCCGAGCCCGGCACGCAGGCCAGCCCGCCAGTCGCCCACGGCCCGGGGATTCGCGGCCTGGGCCGGCACCTCCCCCTCCGCGGCGGTGGCGGCAACGGGCCGGTGCACACGCCTGCGCTTCGGCAGCGGGGCTGTCGCGCCTGTGCCCGGGTTCGAGGGAGGATTGCTGGGCGCCCGGCGGACGAGCTGCTGTACGGCGCCCGCGCCCGCGTGCGCGGGCTGCGAAGCGGCAACGGGCTCTGGCGCCGCAGGGATCGCTACGGTGGCGACAGCGCGCGTGACCGGGACGAGGTACTGGGCCGGGACCACGACGTGGGCAGTGGTCCCGCCCATCGGGTTCATCGTCAGCCACACCGTCAGGCCGTACTTCTCCGCGATCTTCGCGCTGGTGATCAGACCGAGGCGGCCTGCCCGGACCTGGCCCGCGACGTCGGCCTGCTCGGGGTGTTCCAGGAGACGATTGAGCATCTCCCGCTGCTCGGGCTCCATCAGCAGGGTCGCCTTGTCCTCGACCTCGATCAGCAGACCGTGCGCCACCTGCTGCGCGCGGACGACGACATGGGTCGCCGGATCGGAGTGCTCCAGACCGTTGTCGATCAGCTCGGCGAGCAGATGGGCCACGTCGGGATGCACATGAGCCGGCAGGGCGAAGGCGTCGCCGACTTCGCCGGCCGCGATCTGGACGCGCGGATACCTGACCACCTCGGACTTCGTGCCGCGCAGCACCGTGTCGACCTTGACGGGAGCGCGCGTCTCGCGCAGGTACTGACTGCCCAGGACGACGGACACGCTCTCCACCATGCGGCGCAGCCGCATGGCCAGGTGGTCGATCTTGAAGCTCCAGTCGAGGAGGTCCGGGTCGTCGGTCGCCTTCTGCAGGCCGCTCAGATGCTCCAACATCTCGCCGATCAGGCTGTGTTGGCGCCGGGACAGGGTCCGGTGCATCTCCACCAGCACCGCCGCCTGCGACTCGTCGTGCACCCGTAGCAGGGAGCCCGCACCCTGCATCTTCAGACTCCCGATCAGCTCGATGACCTTGTCGAGCATGTCGCCGCCCGCCGGCTGAGGGTCGTCCGGGAGCGGGGGCCGCGCACCCTGGCACAGCTGATCCGCCGTCCAGATCATGGTCTGCTCAGCGGCATGCACTGCTTCCGCAACCCGCTGGAACTCAGCATCCCGGTGGCCCTGGAGGGAGGCCGCCACAGCCTGGACCCGGATGACGCCGACGAGCACCGCGACGAGTACGCCGCCGCCGAGAGCGATCGCGAGCTGGGTGACGGTGAACCGGAACACCCACGCGGCGGAAACGGACACGGCCCACACGCCGACGAGGCACACCACAGGCGCGACCAGCACACCGCCGACCTCATCAAGGAGGTAGCGATCCACCCGGGGCCGACGGCCCCGTCTGCGCCGGTGCGTGACCTGGCGAGCAGCGGACACACGGTCAGACATGGGATTCCTCAACAGTCCGTTCCAGCAAGGGGGTAGGAAGAAGGGTCAAAAGACAGACGGCGCGTTGGCCGTTCCTGGGGTGGCGGGACGCATGCGCACCTCAACGGTCTTTCCGCCTCCTGGAGGCGGGACGCCCAGGCTGATCTCGCCGCCCAGAGCCCGTACAAGACCGAGCCCCGTCGCCTTCCGCTTGGCCACGGCTTCGTCGAATCCGGGAAAGTCCGGGCTCGGGTCCGATACCTGGATGAGGAGTTCCTCGTCCTCCGCGACGACCAGGACGAGCGTGACCCGGCCAGCGCCGACATGCGCCACAGTGTTGGCCACCAGCTCGGTAACCACCCGGGCAGCGACAGACTGGTCACCGGCCCAGGCGGACATCGCCAAGATCATGCGAGCGTGCAGGCGCGACAGCCGGCCAGCCCCGGGCGCCACAGGCCATGCCCTCGACCACTGCTGCGGGCGGAGCGGAGCAGCTTTCTGCTCGGAGGGCCGGGCTGGAAGCGATCCTTCGTACAACGTCATCGGAGCATCTCCTGCACCGGCGCGCGATCGTCGACCTCCGAGGCGAGCGGTACCTCGCACCAGGCAGTCGCGCCGTCCGGAGCGAAGCCCCAAGTACCGCCCAACTCCGTGACAAACACATCGACCAGGAGCAAACCCCGGCCGCTCTCGGCCCCCGAGTCAACTTGCTGCTGCGAGGGAACCAGCGAAGGGGCGTCCCGCACTTCGAGGCGGACACGACCCTCAGCATCCATCCGGCCGCGCAGCCCGACCTCGTCGACACGGCCGTGCACGATCGCGTTGGTACACAACTCGGAGACCACGACCACGAGGGCGTTGGTACGGTCCTCCGCCATCAGACACCGCCGGCTCAACCACGCCTTAGTGATGCGTCGCGCATGCTCGACACGCGACGGATCGGCACGTACAGCAACGTCAAAGCAAGGGGTTACAGACGTTGGCGCCTCTCTGGCTTGGAGCGGAGGCACCTCCAGCAAGCTGGCTGCTCCAATAGCTCTGGGCGACATGGGGAACTCCCTGGTTCACGGATGTGCTCGAAGGCGCACTCTCAGCGAGGGTTGGTGATCAGCGTTCCCCCGTGCCACGTTGCCTCGCCATGGCCTGCCACACAGCCTCTCCACCCCTTCCAGACAACACTCGTGGCCTCGGGGTAGCTTTGAAGTGGCTTCTGTTCAGGGCCTATTGCCACAGCGGCCGATGGCGGGTTCCCCTTCCAACGAAGGGATCGATCCGCAGGCCGTATTACTGCGGCGCCGCAGACTTGGGGGCGGAATGAGAAGTGAGCCGAGAACACTGCTCGCATGGTTGTGCGATCGGGACAACCTCACTTACCGCCGATTCGACGAAAAGTTCAACCAGACCGGTGTCCGCCTCTTCGGGCATGACCCCAGCAATCCGACCTGCGGCGAGGCACAGTTCCGGCGCTGGACGGCTGGCAAGCTCATCGGGTTACCCATCCCGGAGAGCTGCAGAATCCTCGAAGCCATGTGGCCCGAGTACATGGCAGCGCAGCTGTTCGGGCCGCCTCCGAAAGACGATTCCCAGGCACCCGCGTTTGACCTGGAAGAGCGAGTTCAGATGACCGCACGTAATGCCCACGACGGCGCTGATGCGACCGCCGCAGCGTCCATTTCCGACAACACCATCGACGAACTACACGACCAAGTGGTGAGCCTTGCCCGGAGATATCACGGCCTGCCGGCGGCCAAGGCGTACGAGGAGGGGGACAGCCTCCGCCTGGAGGTCGAGCGGCAGCGTGACCGGACACAAGTGCCAGTACAACAGCAGTCCCTAATGATCTTCAACGGGCAGACGGCTGCGCTCCTGGCAGTCGCCGCGTTCGACCTGGGCTATTTCCCTAGTGCCCGTACCCTGGCCCGCACCGCAGCCGTGTATGGCGAAGCTTCGCGTTTCGCGCCTCTGCAGGCCTTCGCAGACGGCACCTTGGCATACATCTCCTACCACACGGGCGATGCGACTGAAGCTGCGGCGAAGGCCCAGCGTGCTCTGTCGTACGGCGGCCTCGGGGACGTCGCCCGGCGGCGGCTCCACTCCATCGCGGCCCGCGCGCACGCCTACCTGGGCGACATCTCCTCCGCGCAACGTGCCATCCAGCTCTCCGAAGAGAGCGACAGAAGTATGCGGGATGAACTCCACGACTCGGTGGGCGGCGAGTTTGGGTTCTCCCCGGAACGCTTGGCCATGTCCAACAGCACGACCGCCCTGCTCATCGGCGACGCAGACCAAGCCGAAGCAGAGGCCCGGCGAGCCCTGGTGCTGCTCGACCAGAGGCCCCAGGGCGAGCGGTCCGCCCACGTCCGGGCAGGCGCAGCCGCCGATCTGGCCCACGCCCGTCTCCTTGCTGACGACGTCGACGGCGCGGCCGAGGCCCTGACACCGGTTTGGAAGGTGCCCATCGAACAGCGCAACACAGGGATCGTCGTGCGGACGGCCCGCATCGGCCGGTACCTGGCACGGCCGGTTTACCACGGCGCGCAGCTACCGAAGGATCTGCGTGAACAGATCGAGGACTTCACGCGGGTCTCCCCGCCGTACCGGCTCGGCCCGCCGGTATCCCTGCTGGCGATCGCTCCCTGATCATAGGGAGGTGAGGATCTTCGCCTCTTTGTCCGGGCGGAGCCCGTGTTCCGCCCATCGCGGGTGGTCCACGGGACGCCCGTCGGCTGCCCACCATCGCAATGTGTCGCGGATGGTCACGGCGATCGATCGACAGTTCAGACCAGCAGCGACGGCTCGGCTGGAGTCAACTGCCCATACACCAGCATGAGTGCGCCACAGCGGAAGCTCGGTCCACTGGGCCACACCATGCTCCTTTAGTACGCTCGGCTCGACCCAGACAGGAACGCCCGTACTGTCGGTAGCAAGCAGGCACTCGCTGAGGAATTCCTCGAAGGTGGTTCCGTCTGGGTGGGTGATGTTGTACCCGCCGTTGGTCGTGCTCGCCGCCTGGTCCAGGGCGAACTGAGCGACATCACGTACGTCGACGGGCTGGATGCGTTGCTTGGCCGGGGCCGGAGCAAGGATTCGACCGCCGCGCTTCGACCGCTCCAACCACCAGGGCAAACGCCCCACGTACTCGCCGGGGCCGAGGATCACTCCGGGGCGCAGGAAGACCGCCGAGTCTCCGAATACTTCCGTGACCGCGCGCTCGCCACCCGCTTTCTGGAATCCATAGATGGTGGGGCTGCCGTCCTCGCCCGAGTACCCGTACGTCTCGTCGGCGTCGGGCGGGCAGTTCAGCAACGGGGAATCGTCGGTCAGGGCTTGATGGGGCCAGCCTTCGTACACGGACACCGTAGAGATGTGGACCCACCGCTGGGCCCGCCCCCGAAGGACGGTGGTCGCCAGGAGTACATCGCGCGGGGCGAGGTCTGAACTGGAGGTGTCGACCACAGCGTCCCAAGGGCCATGTTGGGCAAGTCTCCGAAGGTCCGATTGTATTGTCCGGTCTCCGTGAACCGGCTCTACCCCACGTACGTCTCGGCCGGAACGTCCCCGGTTGAAGGTGGTGACCTCCCATCCTCGCGCCAACGCCTGCTCAGCGATAGCTCTGCCCAGGAACCACGTTCCACCCAGCAAGAGAATCCTCATACCCCCGATCCTGCCTGGCCAAGGCGGGCCAGCGGAAGCCGAGCTCAGCATGGGGAGAGTGCCTGCCCGTGTAGCCGATCAAGCGTTCCAATTCGCGCCTCGAACTCCGCGAACTAGCCGTCGAGGACGTCGACCCGGTGTTCGCCATCTACGGCAGCCCCCAAGCCACCGAGCACTTGTCCTTCGCGCCGCGGACTCGCGGACAAGTCGGTCAGATCGTGGCCCGATCTATCGCCTCGGCCACCACGGAACCGCGCAGCGAGTACGCAGTCGCCATCATCGAGCGGCATACTCGTGAGCTTGTTCCGCTTCGGCCGCCTCGCGTTGGATCCACACCAACAGCGCGCAGCCACGTTCGAGTTCGCGTTGCGCCCGAACACCTGGGGAGTTGGCTATGGCCTTGATACCGTCCGCCTTCTTCTAGGGGTTGGATTCGACGAACTTGGTCTGCATCGCGTCTGGGGTACGCGGTCCCCACTCAACAAGGCCTCCACGCGGACCGCAGTGAATGGCCCTTCCGGGCTGGCCACCGAGCGACTTTCCAGCGCGTCTAGTACGGCGAGGGGAGCGTCTCGAACGTCGTCAGCGGAATCGGCCCGAGGATTACGTACGGCACAGTGACGTGAACCCCGTACTCCATTCCGCCCTCCAACACCCCATCACGCACCGGCCCGAGCGGAGCGAGCCGATCGGCAACCCCTTTCACCACCGAGTCAGGCACATTGCCTACTTGGAGCCGGAATCCGTCGATACGGATCTTGTCAGTGCCCTTCATGACGTGGCGCGCAAGGCTCCGCTCGTTCTTAATGGTCATGCTCGGGAGCAGCACTACCGCGTACACATCGTTCGGCACGGACCCGTACGCCGTTGCGGACTTGAAGACGTCGGTCGTCACCTGCTTCTCTACCCTGTTTAGATGGCCCCGGGTTTGAGCTTCGTAGGCGTACACGGCCTTGAACTCGACGACACCCTGCGGTTCAACGTGGTGGCGTCTGGTTCGCTTGACCACTGCCAGGTCGATCTTCCGGGGGGATGGCTGGCCGTCCTTGCCTTCGGCGTACATACCCGTCCACTCTCGGCCGACGTCCAGGTGTGTCCCCTTGAACCGCCGGTGAAGTTGGTATGCCACCCGGTCCCGGACGGGGTTCTCTATCTGCGAGGTCAGCGCCAGGTACGCCAGTTCCCCCTCCTCGAACGATCGCCCCGCGCTCTGCAGACAGGAGTCGAGGAGAGCGACCGTGAGCCTCGGTGACAGCGGATCCGCACCCTCCATACCGGCGCACCCGCTAAGCGGTCCGGCGGCCTTCGCGTTGGTCATGGTCTCGAACTTACGCGCCCCATACGGCATTTCACACACGTACTGCCTGCACCAAGTGGAGCCTTCGCAGCCCGAGGTCGGTTGAACGCAACCACCACGTGGCATCGGCGTCGCGCCGTCCTTGAACGGCACGACCCAATATGTCGGGCCCGGGGTGCTTTCACACCACCGGAGCCCATGGTGTGTCCGGCCGGTGTCACCGTGTGGGGACAGGAACGGGCCAGCCCTGCACGAGGTCGTAAAGCATGTTGCGAAAGTCCCGTCGTCCGCCTGTCCCCTGTTTCCCCTCCGCTACGTCCGGTCCAACGCCGCGAAGACGGCCAGGCACAGGGTGAGGCTCGCGGCGAACGCGATGCTGCAGCGGGACAGGGCCGTCGGCACCGCAGCTCCCTCCCAGCGGGCGAGGGCGAAGGCGATCACCGCGGCAACGACGGAGAAGAGGACGGCCACCGCCAGCGCGAGGAGCAGGAACGCCGGGAAGGTGTGTTTCATGAAGGCACCGCCTGGATCGTGTGGTGTCGATGACGAATTACGACGATCCCCGAGCAGAACCGCAGGTGGAACGGTTGGATGATTCTCCGGTGACAACAGGGGGTTGTCCGGCGAACAATCCATGAGGGGGAGAGCGAGTGGCCGGCGAGAGGAAGCGGGCGGGGCGGCCATGGGGACCGGCCCGGGGCTCGTGCGTCGAGATCAACCAACTGATTGCAATGGTGCGGTCCTGGCTCGACGAATCGGCGGTGTCCGTACGGGAGTTGCACGCACGGCTCACTCCCGAGCACTTCGTCGCCAGGGCCGTGCCCGAGTTACGCCGCTTGCGCGACTGGCTGTCCGGCGAGTCGCTGGAATGGGATCTCGTCGAAGCCGTGGCCGACGTGTGTTTTCCCCACGAACAGGCCGACCTCTCCCGGCGACGCCTCGGGGAGGCGAGGACGCTGTGGGACCGGGCGTGCACCAACCCCACAGCGATCACAGAGGCGCAGGAGCTGGTGCCTGCCCGGCAGTTGCTGGAGGCCAAGGACCGCACCATCGAGGTCCTCCAGGAGATGCAGCGTGCCCGGCAGGCCTACGAGGCCGGCGAGCACGGGCGCCAACAGGCACTGTCAATCGCCACGTTGCTGTTCGTCATGCTCGGACAGACCCAGGCGAAGGTCACCGAACTGAGGCGTCGGCTCGACGCGCTGGAGCCGGTGGCGGTCGACCTCCCCGGTGGTCAAGGGGTGGTGGAGCTTCTCTCCCGGGCGCAACGACAAGAGACGGAACTACGCGAACAACTGGTTCGCGCCGAACGGGAGCGGGGCATCGCCCAGCAGGTCGCCGACCACGCGGCACGCCGTATCCACGAACTGGAGGCCGAACTCGCCGAGTTGCGGCTCCGAATGGGAGAGGACGGGCCCTCCCGGACGCAGGAGCCGGCGCCCCTGCTGTCCCGGCCCGATCTGCACGCGCTCAGCCCCGACGACGCCGCGCTCAACGACGTGGACCGTGCGCTGGAGAAGGCGCGCGCCGTCCTGGACGAGGAGCACGAGGCCGTCCAGCAGGCCGCCGACGAGGTGGGTTACTGGTCCTCCTCGATTCCCTCGGCTTCTCCGGCGGAAGCCGGCGTCTCCGTGCCCGGGCAGGTTCGGCAGAACCTGGGGAGACAACCCTTCGGGTTGTCCGGAACAACCCCGAACAACCCGCCGACCAGCCAGGAGACATCCTTCCCCGCGCTCGAATCCCCACGGCCTCCGGCCGCCGACCCCCAGGGTGACATTTCCGAGGCGGCGCGCCGGATCATCTGGGGAAGGGACCCGGCGGACATCGTGACGCAGCTGTGCCGGGCCGTCGTCCCCACCGTCGCCGACGCGGTCATGGTCTATCTGCGGGACCCGATCCCCGTGGGCGACCAAGGACACGTGGGCCCGCTGGTGCTGCGGCTGCAACAGGTGCAACCGCTCCACGCCGCAGGGGGTGCCGCGCTGTGCGAGGTACGCCCCGGCGGCGCACTCTTCGAAGTACTGAACGGGGCGCTGCCGGTCGCCGCCGACTCGCCGGTCGGTGGCGCCGCGCTGCCGGAACTGCTCGGTGAGAAGCATGAGGCGCCCGGCGGGGGCCACACCGTCCTCGTGCCCCTGCACGGTCGCAGGCGGATCATCGGCACGGCGGTCCTCCTGCGCCATCCCACCGGGCAGGCCTTCCAGGACGCCGATCTGTCGGTCGCCGGCGAGTTCGCCGCCGGCAGCGCGCTCGCCATCGACAAGAGTCACAGTCTGCAGGCCGCGGTTCAGGGTCTCCATCTCGCCCGCAGTCTCGCCGACACCCTGCAGATCGTCGCCGACGGAGTCGTGACCGGTCTCGGCTACGAGCTCGCGTGCGTCAACCTCGTCCGCCCGGACGGCGATCTCGTAGTCGCCTCCTTCGCGGGCAACTCCGCCGCCGAGGCGCAGATCACCGGCCGGGTCGGCTCCCGGGAGTCCTGGGAGCGTCGGCTGAGCATGGGCGAGACCTGGGGCGACCTGCAGTTCATACCGCACACCGAGGGTTGGGTCCTCGACAATGACGACGTCCCGCAGTGGTACACCGACGGCCCCGCCCCTCGTTTCGAGGACGAGTGGCATCCCTCCGACCGCCTCTTCGCACCGCTGTACGCCCGGAGCGCTTCCGGCGCCTCCCACGGTGAGCTGCTCGGTGTGATCTCCGTGGACCTGCCCCTCACCCGCCGCCGTCCCAGGCCGGACGAGCGCCGGGATCTGGAGGAGTACGCCTTCCAGGCCGCCATCGCGATCAGCAATGCGCGGCTACGTGCGAACATGCAACGCGTACTGGTCAGGCAGGAAAAGGAGCAGCAGGCGCTGCGGGCCAGCGAGGAATCCTTCCGGCAGGCCTTCGAGTACGCGCCCAACGGTATGGCCATCGCCGAGATCGGCGGCGACCGCCACGGCGTCATCCTCCGAACGAACGACGCGCTGTGCCGCATGCTGGGCCGCCCGGCCTCCGCCATGCGCCGCTACTCGTTCTCCGACCTTGTCCACCCCCAGGACATAGGCACCCTGCTCCGCACCAACGCCGAGGGCGGGCACGCGGAACTGCGCCTCGGGCGCCGCGACGGGACGTACCTGTGGGTCTCGCTGCGCAACAGCGTGGTCGCGGACGCCAACGACGGCCCCCGCCTCCTGCTCACTCACATCGAGGACATCGAGGAGCGCAAGCGCCGCGAGCTCGATCTCGCCCACCGCGCCGCGCACGACGCCCTCACCGGCCTACCGAACTCCGCAGAGCTGCACGCCCGTATCGACGCCCGGCTCTGCGCACTCCAGGAGCAAGGGTCCAACGCTGACACTGAGGGGGGAGACGCCCTCTACCTCGGCCACTCCAACCAGGCCGCGACCCACCACACCCACGTATGGGCCCCCGTGGGCGACGACACCACCCATGGCCTGGCCGTGGTGTTCTTCGCCCTCCGCGACTTCAAGGCGATCAACACCCGTTTCGGGCACGACGCCGGGGATGGCGTACTCGTCGAGGTCGCCCGGCGGCTCAGTCAGGCCGTACGCGACGGCGACACGGTCGCCCGCTACGGCGGTGACGAGTTCGTCGTCCTCGCCGACGACCTCGGCCCCGCCGACGCACACACCGCCGCGGTATCGATGCAGACACAGATCCACCTACCGATCCCCCTGGGTGACCAAGCCGTGCGCATGCACGCAGGTGTCGGTATCGCATGGGCCCAGTGCGGGACCGCCACTAGTGACATCCTGCGGGCGGCCCGCCGGTTCGCGTCGTGAGCGAAGGTTTTCAAGGACCGGTGCGCCAAACGGAAACGGCGTTGTACTGCGTGCTGGGCGTCGGAGTGGTGCCGACTGCGGCACGAGGCCGGTTGCGCACCCAGCACTTCAAGTCACCGAGCCCGCCGTCAACACCTGTCTCGCGCACTCCGACAGTAAGACCGTGTCCTACGGGGTGAAGCGGACGAGTCGCCCAGCGAACAGGGCTGCAGCAAGCCGAGGGAGGGGTGCGTGCAGGCACCGTAGGAGTGTCCACGCGCCCCTGGACACGTCCGGGGCAGGCGATCTGCCATCGGCATCAGGTTCGTGCCGAAGTGCCGGCGCCGTCGGCGGTTCATCGCGTTCCAGGCGTCGCTGGCAGTGGGATACGCGAGACTGCCGATGTGTTGATCGGTTTTCTCATTGTGGGTAGCGAGCTGGTGCTCGGGGTCGCAATCGCGCTGTTCTACATTCCTGGACCAGTGCAGCGGTGGTGTTTGGGGCAGTTGGAGGACTTCGAACGACTCCGCGTCGCCTCGGGGCTGCGTCGAGCTGTCCCACTTCTGATGCAGATGCTGTTGCTGCCGCCCCGAATACTGGACCGGGTCGACGGCCACGGATTGGCCCCTCAGTATGTCGTGCGATGGTGGCGAGCTCTGCCCCTGGCCATGCCGATCAAGGCACTCCGGCTGGGCTTGCTGCTAGCCGTCGTGGCGAACGTCGGCAACATGGCCGACTGGGAACATCTGCAGTTGAGCGCGGATCCGGGACCCCAACCAGGCGTGGTGCAGGCACTGCTCAGCAACATCGTGGCTGTGCCGATGGCGGTGCGTGCCTGGGACTTTTCAGTGATCGGCAGAGTACCGCCGTTCCTGTTCTGGGCCCTGATCTTGATCGCTGAAGTACGGATTCTCAAGCGCACAAACTTGACCAGCTCTGGTAACGGCGCGACGCATGCCGCATCTGACCTGGAGGCCCTTGCTGGGTACCCGGGCAAAGAGAGTGCGCGAATGGAGTATCGCCGTTGTTGGCCAGTCGTTGCGCTACTGACGGTCGCAGCCCAGTGCGCCACAGTTCTTCGTCGCTGGGAGGAAACCCAGCCGGACTGCCAGATCCCGCGGGTTTCCGTACAACCGGTTGAGCAAGCAATTTGGAAGGCCCACCGCACCCGCCGAGCCAGAGCCAGACGGCACAACGAGCGGCAGTTCAAGGCGCACGCCGCACTGGTAGTGGGCGCACTACGAAAGGCCGAAGCGCGCCAGGACTCCCAGCCTGACCGGGCTCTTGAAGACCTAGTCGTGATGCTGCTGACAATCGCCGAACGCTACGCCGAGGGCCGCATAGACGACCTTCTCGACGCAGATCAACTCGTTGGCGTGGATCCGGCCGCGCCACGGGAGCGATTGCGGATGGGAGTCGTGGGGCTCGTGGTCGTGCTGGTTATGGCTTGTGCGGCTGTCCTCGGGTTGCCCGAGGCTGCACTCGTCCCTTTGCTGCCGGTGGTTGTGCTGTTTGTCGCGGTCGTCTTCAACCGTGGTCGCATGCCAACTGCGGGGCAGCTCACCGATTTGATCATCCCACGGTGAGGCTGAACGGCCCATGTTGAAGCGCCGCCCCCTCACCGCATAGGACGCCGTCTAATATCGCAGAACAGCAGCGGCTCCGGCCCGAGCACCCCACCGTCCCCCTCGGCCCGGACATCCTCAAACGGAGGGCCGGCGGGGCGGATGTGGGGTTGAGGACCCTGGCATTCGCCGGGGCAGGGGGCGAGTGCGAGAAAATCAGCTGTCGGTCAGGTCTAAGCGCTCTATCCTGCTCTGTTCGCTTCCAGGGGAGGTACAGCGCTATGACCGGCCTGACAGATCCGCTTGACGATGCACAGCAGTATCTCGTTGACCTCGTGTGGTCGACGTTCGTCGAGCACGGGGAGTTTCCAAAGTTCTTCTACGTCAACCACCTCATGCGGCGTCGTGGCTACAACACGGTCGCCGTGCTCAACAGCTTTCCCGCTCTGGGCACCGTCCTTACCCACCCCTACCGGGCGGTCGGCTGGTGGGGGACCGATCACAACCCCGACAACGACGGGTTGGTCTATCTGACGATCGCCGGGCTGTACCACATCCACGATGACCCAGCGGCCGAGGTCATCAGCCGCGGCCTGCTCGTGTTTATGCGGGAGTTGACTCGGGCCCAGGACGCGATTCTCGACTCGCCGTTCACCATGCCGGACGTCGATATCGACCTGGCTACCGCGGTGAAACAGGCCGACGTCGAAGGGGGCCATGTAGGAAAAATGGCGGTGATCGCCGAGCGAGAGTGGCCGGGCATCCGCTACAGCAAGGGGAGCGAGACCGGGCGGCTGGGGATGCTGGCTGACGCCGAGTTCTCTACAGTTGCGGAGTATCTTGCCGCGGTCACAGCCACTCTGTCGCCGCCCGAGCCGCCAGCCGCACTGCCATACACAGAGCCGCGCGCCCTCCTGCGGGCGTTCAACTTCCTCGACGTCACCAGCGAACTGGTTCTTGGCCGCCGGCTCGTATCCCGTCCGCCGATGGACCGGTCCAGCCTGCTGGCCCTGGACGTCGAGGACGAGGCCGGGTTCCAAGCGGGCTTGGTCGTCCTCACAGACATTCTTCGCGATCTACAGGTACCGGGCGGGGCCCCCGCCTCCGCTCTCGGCCGTCTCGAAGGTCACCTCGTCAGCCAGCTCCCCGCTATCGATCAGGCCGCGGTACGGCAGGCTGTCGAACTCCTCGATCAGATTCGGGTGTTGCGCAACTCCGCGGTTCATCCCAAGCCGTCGGCCCGGCTCCTCGCCGCTCACCAGGCGCTCGGCCTGCCTTTCCCAGTCCGGGACTTCACAGTCGCATGGGACAGCGTCCGGGCGCATGCCGAGCGGGCCCTGAGCCGTGTACAAGAGGAGATCCAGGCTGCGCGAAGGTAACGCGATCGGTGGCTGTGTCCTGCGCCGTCTAGCGTTGAGAGGGTCCACCAGCCTGAGTGGTGACCGCGTTGCGGCAACGGTCACCGGCAGGCAGCTAGGTTGACCGCAGGCCATTGATCAGGTCACGGACGAACGTACCGACGTAGTCTCCGCACACGAACGGCGCGTGCGAACTAGCGCGAACGTGCCGTTATGGCATCCGGCGTCAACCACACCATTCCATCGGCCACGATCACGGCTGGTCCGCCGAGAATCATGGTCCCGTCGTCGTGGACGGTCACGTGGAGGCGCCCGCCTGGGACATCGACCGTGTACGTGCCCGCGCCCGCGTGCCGTTCACGTTGCCTCAGGGCCGTGACAGCCGCGCAAGCTCCGGTGCCGCAGGCGCTCGTCTCACCGACGCCTCGTTCGTGGACGCGGAGGGCCAGGTGCCGGGGCGTATGGGGGACGACGAATTCGACGGTCACCCCGTCTGGATACGCCTCGCCGGGAGTAACTGCCGGAGGAGTCCGAAGGTCTCCGGGGTGAGTGAGGTCCTCGACGAAGGCGACGGCGTGCGGGTTGCCCATGTCGACGTGGAGGGCCGGCCATCGTCTTCCTCCGGCGGACACGGTGATATCGGTGTCGCCGGGCAGTCGCGGATGTCCCATGTCAACGGTGATGGTGCGGTCCTGGCTGTGGCGTGCCGGAATGTGGAGTGTGCGAACTCCCGCGCGGGTGGCGATCGTTGTGCTGCCGTGCGGGAGCAGGCTGGCGTCGGCGAGGTAGCGGGCGAGGACGCGGATTCCGTTGCCGCACATGGTTCCTGTGGAGCCGTCGGCGTTGCGGTAGTCCATGAACCACTCGGCCTCGCCCGCCATGCCGACGGCCTCGGGGTGTGCGGTGCAGCGGACGGCCCGCAGCAGTCCGTCGGCCCCGATTCCGGCGCGTCTGTGGCACAGGTGGACCACGTCGGCCGGGTCGAGGCGGATCCGGTCGTCGGGGTCGGGCAGGACGATGAAGTCGTTGTGGGCGCCGTGTCCTTTGACGAAGGTGAACTCCCGTGCCGGTAGGCGGCGTTCGACGGGGTGCTCGACCATCAGGAGTCGTCCCCCTCGTCCCGGTCGTCCCCGTCGTCCCCGTCGTGCCCGTCGTCGCTCTCGGGTTCGAGGCGGAGCCAGGCGATCTGGCCGTGCGCGGTGTCGGTGAGGCCGAACGACGTTCCCTGTTCCAGCACGTCCAGGATCGGGCGCCAGTTGCGGGTGTCGTTGTCGGTCACGTCGAATTCGATGCGCACGCTGCCGGATTCCTCGATGACGCGAGGCTGAGATCCCGTCAGTTCGGCAAGTCGCGCAGTGAGCGAACGGACTGCGGAGTTCTGGTGGCCACGCCCCATGTACCCCACCGTCCATCGTCTGCGGGTCACTATGCGTAGTTCTAGTTAACTAGCTTCTAGCTAGTGGACTAACTTTGTCAATCTGTACAGCGCACTACGCATGCGCGAGGAGGGGCATGGCTGACGGGACTCCGACCGCTCCGGCTCCCTATCTGGTGGTGGCCGACGGGATGCGACACCGCATCGTCGATGGCAGCTGGCCGCCCGGCCACCGGCTCCCTTCTCGTTCTGTCCTCGGAGCCGAGTTCGGAGGGGTGGGAGAGAACGTCGTACGCCGCGCCCAGGAACTCCTGATCGACGAGGGCCTGCTGGAGGGCCGGGCCGGCTCAGGAACCTACGTACGCGCTCCCCGTCCACGGCACACTCTGCTGCGCACCCCGCCCGCCGACGCGGATGCCCGGGGCGTGGCGCCGTACGGATTCACCGGAACGTGGGAAGCCGACACCACGGCGAAGACGGCCGCGCCCGCCGAGATCGCCCACCGGCTGGGCATCGAGGTCGGTGCGCCCTGTGTCCACACCGTCTACGAGTTCCTCGCCCGGCACCGGCCGGTGATGATCTCGACGAGTTGGGAGCCGATGTCCGTCACCGGCGGATCCGAGATCGTGCTCCCCGAAGGCGGCCCGCTGGCCGGACGTGGTGTGGCCACCCGCATGGCGCACATCGGCGTCACGGTCGACCATGTCCGGGAGACTCCCCGGCCGGTTCAGATCACGCCGGAGCAGGCGCACCTCCTCGGCATCCTGGCCGGCTCGCGCGCGACGCTGATCGAGCGCACCCACTACGACACCTCGGGGCGTGCCGTGGAGACGTCGGATCTCCTGGTTCCGGCCGACGCATGGGACATCACCTACAAGGTCCCGTTCGGCGTCTTGCGCACGCCGGGCCCGTAGCCGCTCCGCCACAGGCATCAGGCACCACACCCGTACGACGACCGGCCACTCTGGGGGCAGTTGAGTCATGAGCACATCACAAGCGGATCCGGTGCGCCGGGCGACGGACTGGCTGGCGTCGCCGGTCCTCAACGCGTTCATCGGGATCGCGGGCATCGCGGTGCCCGTCATCGCCTGGGTCAACGACCGGACCGGGGTGAAGAACGCCCTGCTGATCGCCGAGACCGTGCTCGTCGTCGCGCTGACGGCCAACCATCTCTGGCTGCGGCGGCGTTACATCACCCTGCGACGGACCAACAACATCCGCGCCATGGACGACGCCCGCTACTACGACCTGGTGCGCGGCCAGCTCGAACAGGAACTCATCTCCGACTACGGCGAGATCGCCGACGGACACCTGCGCGTCTACGCCACCGAGGTACCGCGCTTGTCCGTCCTGCTACTCAAGACCCTGGTCGACTCGCGCACCGACCCCCTGCGCGTCCTCGCGGCCGACCTGACCACCAACCCGTCCCTGCTCACCCAGCGCCGCGAATACCTTGCCGCCAACCGGCGCCTGCTGGAAGCCGGCGGCACCATCCAGCGCCTGTTCATCTGCTACCGCGCCGATCTGATCCGCGAGGAGTACGCGCGCAATCTGCTCCAACTGATCACGATGCACCGGCAGATGGGCGTCACCTGCGGCCTGGCCGTACGCGACCGGCTCCGCGCCGACCAGGCCGTGGACGTCATCATCATCGCGTCAGCCGCCGCTCTGGTGGAGGAGGAACAGGGCGACGCCGACTACTCCAAGGGACGCTCCTCGGTGTACTTCAAGGGCGTCGAACGCTGGACCGGCCGCTTCGAGTCCGTCTGGGGCCACGGCACCGACTCCGCCCCCATGACCCTCCAGTCCTACGAGTCCGTGGCACGCCCGATGCTGGACGGACAGACCTGGGACGACGACCGCGCCGGGAACGCCGTCGACCAGCTGTAGCCGCCACGTAGATCACTTCCGGCCAAAGTCGCCTCGCACAGCAGTACTAGCTAGTTAACTAGACTACTTTCAGTGACAGTCACGTGCGGGCGGGTGCCCACCCGCCTTCCGCCTGCTCCGGGACTGTCCATGCTGCTGTGCATAGCCCTGCTCCTCACGGGTGCCGCCCTCCGGCAGATCGACAGGCTTCATTTCGCACGCGCCCGCCCGCACACGGGCAGCGCCGCCGAACTGATCACGCTCCAGCGCACGCGGGCCAACAACCTAACTCCCGTGCTGCTGCTCATCGGCCAGTGGGTACAGATCACCGGATGGTGGCTCCTGGCCGCACAGAGCCCGCTCGGCGCAGTGATCTGCGCGCTCGCCGTGGCCGTCCACTACCGCCATCTCCAAGAGATCAGCCACTTCGCCGTCCACGGCGTCCTCGCCCGCGGACGACGCGCCAACCTCCTCCTCGCCGAGATCTTCGCCCACCACCCGCTCGTCCTGGCCCCGGCCGTCGTCCGCCGCGACAAGCACGTACGCGACCACCACCCCAACGCCACCCTGGACAACGACCCCAACCTCGCCGAACTCCGAGTAGCAGGACTCCGTCCCGGGGTCTCCCGCACCCGCTTCGCACAGGCCCTCGTCTTCCCTCTCACCGCAAGCGGAGTGCGGGCGACCGCAGGAGAGATCAGCTCCAACCTCTCCCAGCACACGGGCCGTTGGCCCCGCCTGGCAGCAGCGCTGCTGATACCCGCAGCCGCCTACGCCGTCGGCGGCTGGCCCGCCCTCCTCGCCGGAGCCCTCCTCCCCCGCCTGCTGCTCTATCCCCAGCTCGCCTGGCTCAGCCTCATCAACGAACACACCTGGTTCGACCCCGACACCCGCACCGGGGCCCCCGCCTGGGTCGAAGCCGGCCGCTGCCTGCGCCTCTACCCGGCCAACCGCCTCCTCACTGCACTCGCGGCACTCACCTGGCTCCCCTACGGCGACCTGCACCACTACGCCCACTCCACCCACCCGGCCATCCGCTGGAACTACCTCCCCGCCCTCGAACGCCACCTCGCCTCCCCGCACTTCACCCCGGGCGCCCTCCTCATCGGCCCCGACTCCGTGCTCCAACGGCACCGGCGAGCCCTCGACGCCCCGGTGGAGAAGGCCAACCGGCACCTCGGTACGGCACCTGCCGACAACTCGGCTCATCGGGCCAGCCGTTGTGAGCCCTCTCGTGCTGGGATCGTCGACGGTTCACTTGACATCTGATCCTGCGGCTTGGTCAGGCGACGGTTCAGGAGAGGGAAAAACCCCGGAGGGATGTAGGCAGCGGCGCAGGACCGTCCGACCGTCGACCTCCTCCGCATCGATAGATCCCATCTCGTCGCATTGCCCGCACTGGCCGATCCTGCGGCGGTCCCGGACTTGGGCGACGACGGTGTGCAAGTCACGGCCCGGGGCGAGAGCGGGCAGCGGCAGGTGCCAGGGACGGTTGTCGTACTCCGGTACGGTCTGCCGGCGCTCGATCGCGTCGAGGATTTTCCCCTCCAGGGTGGCGACGGAAGCGGAGGACGCCTCGCCCGGACCCAGGCCTTTGAGTTCCTTCCAGGACGACGCAGAGTCGGCGGCACGCCAAGAGAGGCAGACCATCTGGCCGGTCGTAAAGCCTTGCTCGAAGCCCCGTTCGACGAGCGCCGCGAGCTCATGCATGCGCGCCGGGGGAACTTCGGGGTAGCGATACTCCGCCACCAATTGCTCGTTGAAAGGCCACTATGTCGGCCACCTCCATACGCCTGACCAACGCACCGTCGGCTCCACTCGCCGCACCAGGAGCGTGTGCCATGCCCCGGACGACGTTGTTCCACCTGCTTCAGCGGCGGCATCTGACGACGTACGAAGCCTTCTCTGCGCGCTTCGAGCGGGCCGCCGTCAATCTGGCCGGACTCGACGGGGACCACCGTCTCGCGTCCATTCGGATCTCTTCGCGTCAGTTCGAGCGGCGGTGCGGCGGTGAGTTACAGACTCTGCCCCGGCCGGATACGTGCCGAGTGCTGGAGCACATGCTGGGCAGGCCCGTGTCCAAGCTCTTTTCCACAGCGGACGACCACGACCAGGAACACATCCTCGACAGCCCGAGCCCGTTCCACGACGGGAAATCACACACGCCTCGATATCAGAGGTCGCGCGCTCTTCCTCCCCGGGAAGTTCCCGCGCGCCCACATACGTTCACTCGTCCACCACCGAACCCACCAGACGTACGCCTTCGCCGCCTCCGGATTCGAGGAGGCCGCCGTCCTGGTCGTAGACAGCCTCGGCGAGACGCAGACCACGACGATCGCTCACGGACGGCAGCCGACGCCCGGACGCCCGGCTCTACGTACCCTCCGCGCGATCGACGACCCGGCTTCCCTGGGCTACGTCTACGGCGCCGTCACCATGCACCTCGGCTGGCGGCGCGGCGACGAGGAGGGAACGGTGATGGCCCTGCGCTGGGCTACCCTGCCCGCTTCCGGCGGCTCTTCACTCACGCCGTACGGACGACCCGCAGCGGATTCACCGTCGCCCCCGAACTGTTCCCACCGAGGACCCTCCGTCGCGGCGCGGCACGAGTCACTCCACGGTTCATCGCGTCGGCCTGTCCGCCACGGCGCCCGGAGGAGCCGGTCGAGCAGGTCCACCGGGACCTCGCCGCCGCCCTGCAGGAGCGCACCGAAGTCGTGCTCCTCCATCTCGCCCGCATGGCACGGCAGTCGACAGGATCATGCATGGGCGGTGGCGTGGCGGCGAACTGCGTCGGCATCGGCATCGGCATCGGCATCGGCCGGATCGTCGAGGAAGGCATCTTCGAGGAGGTCTTCGTGCCGCCCGCACCGGGCGACTCCGGCACGGCGATCGGCGCGGCCGCCGCCGTCCACCTGGCCACCACCCCACAACTGCTGAGAGGGATCGAGGGCGCCTGCTACCTCGGCCCGTCGTGGCCGTCCCCCGTCATCGGCCGGAACAGCCGGCCAGGGTTTCGGGTGCGACAACTCCCGTCAGACCGTGCGGAGTTCCTCGCCACCCAATTCGCTCGGGGCCAGATCGTCGGCCTCTTCCAGGGACGGGTGGAAGCCGGCCCCCGAGCCCTGGGCAACCGTTCCATCCTGGCGTCACCGCTGAGCGAGGGAGTCATTGATCGGCTGAATGCGACGGTGAAGTTCCGCGAGCCGTTCCGCCCCTTCGCACCCGTCGTGCCCGAGGAGCACGCGGCGGAGTACTTCACGCTCGGGCAAGCAGTGCCCTTCATGTCGATGGCATCCCAGGTCACGGCCAAGGCCCGAGAGCAGATCCCGGCGATCGTGCACGCCAACGGAACCGCCCGCGTACAGACGGTCAGACCGGACCAGAACCCGATGCTGCACGCCGTACTGACCACTTTCGCGAAGCTGACCGGCGTCCCCGTACTGATCAACACGTCCCTCAACGTGAAGGGCAAGCCGATCTGCGGGACTCCCGATATGACCCTGGACTGCCGGACGGACTCCGGGCTCGACGCGCTGCTCCTTGAGGACTGGTGGGTCACCAAATGAAGATCGGTTACAGCTTCTGGGGCTTCCTCGGCCCCGGCATCACCGACACTCCCGACGGCGGACGCAGCCACCGCCGCCCACTGGCGCCGCTCCCCGACAGCGACGAACCGGCGAACCGCACCGGCCACGACGACGCTGGCGCTGGCGACGAGGAACTCCCCTTCGTAGACACGCGGTTGCACGAAGTGGTCGTGCTCGGCGCCCCGTACGACAGCGGCGAACTCGTCCTCGGCACGACAGACCGGGCAGGGCATCCGATCACGATCCGTAGTGCCGGCCCGGTACGGATCCCCCGGACCGGCAGGAAACCCCTCCTGGACACCCCCGCCACCACGGACACCGGCTCCGACAGCCCGCATCCGCGGCAGCGGGCCCGTACGGAACGCATCGCTGCAAACCCCGACGCCCACCGGCCGCCCTCTGCTCCGGCGGGGTACCGGCCTTGTGGCCCGAACCACCGGACGACAACAACGCGTACGTGCACCGTCGAGTCGTCCGGCGTAGCGCCCCGCGCGCGTGCGGCCGATCGTTGCGGCGTACACGTCCTCCGTTTGCCGGTAGGTGGTGGGTGGTGAGAAAACCTTCCTCGCGCGCGAGGATCAGCACCGATGACTACGGCGCTGATCCATGTCCGATCAAGCGACATCGCACTTCTCAAGCGGAGTTGTCCTCTCCCGCAGCCCGCCCTCGGCGTCCCTCCGAAACTCGAAGGAGTAGCAGCGATGGGCCCGGGAGTACGAGACGCCGAACATGCTGGTGTCCTCGTACTCCGCGAAGAAGCGGACGGTGATGGTCAGCGAACCGCCCGATCGCACGTAGGAGTAGGAGATGAGCCTGCCGTCGTGCCGTTCGGCGATGCCGCGCACGACTTTCCGGCCGGGATAGTCGTCCGGGGCCTTCGCCAGCACGTCATGCGCGTACGACCGGGCCTGAGTGACCGTCCTGCGCAGGGCCGCTTTCTCGTTGCGGTCATTCGCACTTTCCTGGCGGTGGTGCATGGCCATGAGGACCGAGGCCGTAAGCAGCACCGCGAGGATCGGGGCGATGATGGCGACGAGGCACCCTGGGGATGGCATCGTGACGCGGTCCGGCCACGCCACAGTGGCGTGATCGGACATACCCCTGCTCACTGATCCTCTGGTATGACAGCTGCGGTGGGGCCGATGGTCATGAACGCCTGGGCGTAAGCACTGGTACCGGCCTGGTTCGGGTGGTAGCTCTCACGACTGAGGCAGGTCTGATCCCGTGAACCACCAGCAGAGCTGGGTGGTTGTCGTCGCCATGGCGGAAGTCATCGTCGTCGTTCGGCCCTGCCACGATCCCGTTGATTCCTTCCGCCGGCTCGCGCCGCTTCTCCTCGAAGTACTGGGCTGGTCCATGTCGTTGAGGATGACGCGCTTCCCGTCCGAGTATCGCTCACGGCGACGTCGATATCAGCGTGCATCGAGACCTCCGACGGGCATCCCTCCATGACGCACGCCTGGATCTTGTTGCCTGGGTGCCGTACCGCCACGTTCTCGCAGGTGGAAGCGATCCACGCCGTATCGCCCGGCCACCCATTTCGAGCACACTGCAAAATTTACCCAGAGCAATGATTCATTGGCTGCCGTCATCCGTACCCCTTGGAGACCCTGCCGTTCCAGCGGGTCCGGTGCACCACGTCGGACCCCGCCGGTGCGGACACCCGCTGCCAGGAGCTGCCATGCCTCGTACGTGGAACATCGGAACGATCTTCGTGGGCGGCGGTCTGCTGCTGACCCTCGCCGCGCTCGCCTACCCCGCCATGCTGGGCATCGAGAACACGGCCACGAACCCGGAACGGATCATCGCCAACACTCCGTCCGGTCCTTTGACGGAGGCCGACCGGGACTTCGTCATCAAGGTCCGCTCCGCCGGGCTCTGGGAGTACCCACTGGGCGAGATGGCCATGGAGCGCGGCACGACGCCGGAGATGAAGGAGGCGGGCGAGCACCTGATCGTCGGGCACGCCGGACTCGACGAGATGTGCCGCAAGATCGCCCCCGAACTGGGCATCACCCTCAACAACCAGGCGAGCCCCCAACAGCAGCAGTTCGTGGCGACCGTCGACTCGGCCACCGGCAGGGAGTTCGACTCCACCGCGGTCACCATCATGCGCGTCACCCACGGCCAGATCTTCCCGGCCATCGCCAAGATCCGCGCCACTACGCGCAACATCCTGGTGCGTCAGCTGGCCGACCTCGCCAACGACACCGTGCTCGACCACATCACCGTGCTGGAGAAGACCGGACTGGTCAACCACGACCAGGTCAACTACCAGCAGACCAACCCCCCGAAACTCCCCAAGGAGCAGGTCACCCCGCCGGTCCCCCAGCCGGGATCCCCGATCGTCGTCCTGAAGCCGCGCCCGGACCTGGACGTACAGACCGCCGCCCCGACGGCCAGCCCGACAGCCGCCGCGTCGACGTCGGAGTGACACGCGGCCTCCGGTTCCCTCGGGTCCGCCTCGCGATGTCCGCGCCGGTCACACCTGCCGACCTGCTCTTCTGCTGGGGGCCCGGGGGCCCACGGTGGCAGCCGCCGATGTCTCAGCCCCCGGGAAGACGCAGCACCGCCCCGGCCTCGTCCTCAATCGGCGGAAGGACGAGGCCGGTTGCCGGTCGGCGCGGGGGCGGGGCTCAGCCGGAAGGAACGTACGACCGCGACCGCGCACCCGACGACCAGTGCGCACGCCAGGGCGACGACGCCGGTCAGGCGGCCGTGCCCGGCCTCGGGAGCCACGCCCCGGGGCGGAACCCTGCCCTCGGGGTCGTACACGATCGTCAGCGCGTCCCCGGGCCGGGTCGAGGCCCGACAGCCCCGCCAGATCCTCGTGCCGAGAGGGACGCCCTCGGGGCCGGCCACCGAGCACAGGTAGCGGCCGTCCCGGATGCCGGCGCCCGGCCCGCCGTCGACCGAGGTCACCACCACGGACTGCACCCGGCCCCGCTGTTCCAGCACCAGTCCCACGGCGGCCTGGGGCGTCAGCAGGGCCAGGCACGCCCCGAGCACCGTGACGATCCCGACGAGCGCCCGCCCGGCCCCGGTCACGAGCAGGTACACACCCAGTGCGACGGCTACGGCCAGCCCGGCCTCCCCATTGGCCAGGGCGGGCCGCCCGGTCCACACCCCCGCCGCCCCTACGCCGATGATCGCGCCTGCGGTCAGGATCCCCGCGAACAGCCCCTCGGCGAGAAGCCGTCGCGGGGGCAGGCCGACGAACTCCGCGGGCCCCCACACGGTTGTCCTCAGGTGGGACATCAGAGGCATCGTTCCCGCTTCCGCCACGTGCGGCCGTCGGCGTGGTTTCGGCATCCGCTTCTCCACCCCCGGGTCGTCCGTTGTCCGCGAGTCGCGGCGCCCTCATGGTGGTGCCCGGCCCAGCGGCCCGCACCGCCTTCAGCTGGACATCCTGGAGCGGCGTATGTTGCCGGGGTCCGGCAGCCAGGGGCTCGACATCATCCCCGCCGCCACCCTTCACGACTCCCTTGCGTTAGGCAAAACCCGTCAAGGGTGGCACAGGGCGGTCCAACGAACCGCAGGCAGCGGGCAGCGGACGGGGACGCTGGCCTCAGGCCCCGCGCCCCACCGTCGTGTCCACCCAGCCCAGCGGATACAGCTCCTCGTCGTCCGCCGCCGGGGCCGGCGGCTCTCCGCCCGCCTCGTTGAACGCGGTCAGCGCACCGACGAGTGCCCCCCGCTGCTCCGGACCGAGCCGCTCGACGATCGCCGCGATCTCGGCCCGACGACGGGCGGTGACGTCCTCGACGGTGCGCCGCCCCTCGTCCGTGAGCTGGAGCATGGTCTCGCGGCGGTTGTCCGGGTTGACCTGCCGGTCGGCGAGCCCGGCCGCGATCAGGCGGTCGACCATGCGCATGGCGGTGGACGGCGCCACCTGGAGCAGATCCGCGAGGACGACCAGTTTGGTGGCACCACGGGTGGACAGCACCACCAGCATCCGGAACTGAGGGAGCGTCACCCCTTCCTCGACCGCGGCCAGGGAGCGCGCCGAGACCGCCACCAGCAACCGCGACGCGGTCAGCACCGCACGAGTGACCGCATCGACATCGTCCATGCCCCTCAGAGGGGTCTCACGCTCCGCCATGCCTCCCTTTCTACGCGCCGAGGCACCCGCACACTCAATCGGCCGGAACAGATTTTCCCATTCCATGACCGTGGTAGCGCAGCAGGAGCATCGCGGCGTCGTCGTGCGGCGGCCCGACCGCGTACCGCTGCACGTCCACGCGCAGCGCGTCCAGCGCGCTGTGCGGGTCGGGATCCTTCAGCAGGTGGGCCCGGTCGGCGAGCGGGTAGAACGATCCGCGCTCGTCACGGGCCTCGGTGACACCGTCGGTGTACAGCAGCAGCTGCTCACCGGGCCCGAACGCCACCGGGTACGGTTTCGGGCCGTCCGCCCCGTGGGCACCCAGCCCCAGGGGAAGCGCGAAGGAGGGCGGCTGCGGGAAGTCGGCGGTGCCGTCCCGGCGTACACGCATCGGGGCCGGATGGCCGTAGTTGAGGAACACCGCCTCGTGGCCGGAGCCGATCTCGGCGAGGATCGCGGTGACGAACTTCTCCCCCTCCGGGTCCCGGGCCACACTGCGCTCCAGCCGCTCGCCGAGCCCCACCAGGTCGGGCTCGTCGTGGGCGGCCTCCCGGAACGCGCCAAGCACCACGGCGGCCGCCTCCACCGCGGCCAGCCCCTTGCCCTGCACATCGCCGACGATCACCCGGACACCGTGCGGCGAGGCGACCACCTCGTACAGATCGCCCCCGATCCGCGCCTCGGCAACGGCGGACGTGTACGACACCGCCGCCTGCAGCGGGCCCGCCGTCAGCGGCACGGGCCGCAGCAGCACCCGCTGCGCGACCTCGGCGATCGAGCGGACGCCGGCCAGCTCCGCCTCCCGGCGCGAGCGCATCACCGCGGCCGCGATACCCACACCGGTGACACCCGCCACCGACCCGAGGGCCGCGAAGCCCCGGCTCTCCGCGAACAGCCCGTCGTACAGGCCGAGTCCCACGCACAGCAGCAGCGCCACCACGCCGATCACGGCGGTACGCCGCCATCCCCCGAGCAGTCCGGAGAAGGCCGGCCCGAGCGACACCAACGGCAGCAGCCCGACCCCAGGCCCGGCCACGACGTCCACCCCCGTCACCACGGCCATCACCGCGACCGGCATGAAGGACAGCAACGTGCCGTCAGACGGCGGCTTCTTCACAGTCATGGCGTACTCCAGCGGTGTCGCGACCCTGTAGAGCCGCCCTGCCCAGGCGCCCCTTCCCAACCTTTAGACTATGCAACGGTGGCGGCGAGGGCACGGGCTCGCCCTGCCCCTTTAACCGATCGAGGCCGAATACCGACATCCCCCGCCCCGCGGAGGCAACGATGAGGCACCCGGACACCGCCACCCCACATCACCCCCAACTCCCTTGCCGATGACGCCGCTCCGCCCTGCGACTGCCGATCCGGCTGTTCCGCGCAGGCCCGGAATGGTCTGCGGCGAATGGCTCCTCCCGCCGCGGCGCATCGGCCGCACCACTGGAACAGACCGCCTTGCCGCCCTGGAGGTGGCCACCCACAATCCGGCAGGGGGCAGGCGAACGGTGGCGCGCACCTTCGGACCGAGGGCGGTCCGGTACCGCAACCTGCGCCGCCGCCCGTAGGCCGCCGCCCGGGTGGCCAATCGCCACCACACACCCCCTCCCGCTTCCTGCCTCGGGAGAACGGCGCGGCGCCGTTCCGCGAGGCGGGCCGCCCATCCCCTTCGCGCGACTCGACACCCCGGACGACGTCCGCCCGACGAGTATCGCCGGGCGGGGTGTGCACGATGCCGCGGCCACCGCACCATGCACACCCCGGAAACCGCACCCCGGCCGGAAAGCCCCCGAGGGCACCCTCAGCCCTGGCATTCGATTTTGCACTATGCAATTATCTTTCAGGGGGCCGAGCCGACGGCCGCCAGCCGTCCGGCGCCCAGGAGTGACCGGCACGGTTGCGCGACCCAGGACGGCACAGCGGCCGTCGGCGGGCTCCGCCATCATTCCGTCGTCACCCGCGAGCCGACCGTCGCCACCACCCTCCGCCCCGGCGGACGCGCCGGGATCACCAGTGGTGCAGCAGCGCCGACGATCGGTACGCACCCTCACCGGCGGCCACACACCCCTGCCGCAGGGAGCACCGGCCGGCCCGTACCAGGGCATCACACGACATGGAGTGACTGGCCCCAGAACACAGGCCGGCCCGATGCCCACGAACCAGGACCGGTCGACGTTCCGCCGGCCCCGATCCAGCCGTGCTCGGACATGTGTACGCCCAAGGGGGATTGTTGTACGCTGCAAAGGTGGAGGGGGACAAGTATCGCTTCGGGGAGTTCGAGCTGGACATTGCTCGGCATCAGCTCCTACGGGCCGGCGAGCCGGTCCATGTCGAGCCCCGGGCTCTGGATCTGTTGTGCCACCTGGTCGAACACCGGGACCGGGTGGTTCCGAAGAGCGAGTTGCTCGACGAGGTGTGGGGTGACCGCTTCGTCAGCGAGGCCGCCCTCACGACGGCGCTGAGGACCGCGCGACTGGCCGTGGGGGACACCGGCAGCCGTCAGCAGCTGATCCGTACCGTGCACCGGCGGGGCTGTCAGTTCGTGGCCCCCGTGACAGCCGTCGGTGACACCCCGTCCCCGTCCGCAGGCACCGGACAGGGGACCGGCGCCGAGAAGACGACAGCCGACGGGCCGAGCGGCGGCGATCGTCAGACCATCCGGTTCTGCCGGGCCGGTGACGGCACGCGCATCGCGTATGCCGCCGTCGGCTCGGGCCCGCCCCTGCTCAAGGCGGCCAACTGGATGTCCCATCTCGACCTGGAGTGGACGACTCCGGTGTGGTCGCACTGGCTGGGCGGGCTCGCCCGCAAGCGCCGGCTGATCCGCTACGACGAGCGCGGGTGCGGCCTCTCCGACTGGGTGGTGCCCGGCTTCACGTTCGAGGACTGGGTCGACGACCTGGAGACCGTGGTCGAGGCCGTGGGGCTCGACCGGTTCCCTCTGCTCGGGGTGTCGCAGGGCGGTGCCGTGGCGGTGGCCTACGCCGCACGCCATCCGGAGCGGGTCAGCCGGCTGATCCTCGCCGGGGCCTACGCCCGCGGACGGCAGGTCCGGGCCCGGAGCGAGACCGAGAGCGCCGAGGCGGCCCTCGACCTGGATGTGGCCCGGGTGGGATGGATCCACCAGGACCCCAGATTCCTGCGGGTCTTCGCCTCGCAGTTCCTGCCCGACGGCACACCGGCGGACTGGGACGAGTTCACCGCCTTCCAGCGGCAGACGACCTCGCCGTCCAACGGGGTCCGTTTCCTTGAGGAGTTCGCCCGGATCGACGTGTCCGACATCGCCCACAGGGTGGCCTGTCCGACGCTGATCCTCCACTCCCGCGACGACGAGCGGGTGCCGGTCTCGCAGGCCAACGAGCTGGCCTCTCTCATTCCCGACAGCCGGCTGGTCCTGCTCAAGAGCCGCAGCCACCTGCTCACCGCGTTCGAACCGGCCTGGGACGAGTTCCTGTCGCACATCGACGCCTTCCTGACCGAGTGAGCCGCGTGGCCTCGGCAGCCGACGGCCAAGGCGGCGCCGAGCTGGGGCAGGTGGCCGGTCGTCTGCGGGCCGAGGGGCCGGGTGGCGGCCGGCAGGACCCGGACGACCGTGGCCACGTCATCAACGGCTCGGGCCGACGAAGTCGGTCCTGGCTGCCTGGCGCGCGGGGCGGCGAAGCCGGCGGCCGCGGACTTCCCCGGTGACGGCAACGTCCTGATCTTCCCGCGCCGTGCGTGGGCTGCCCTGAGAGTTGCTCAGCCTGTTTTCCCGGGCAGGCCCACGCCGGCCTGCGGGCGGGCTGCGGCACCATGCGCCGCTCAGACCGTGTCGCCGGGCTGGTGGTGGGGACGAGTGGTCAGCCCGCCCCCGTAGGCCGGTGTCGCGATCTCCGGTTGTCTGCTGTTTCCGGTGTTCAGCGCCCCGCATCGGGCCCCACGCGGGAAACATCCGGGCAGCCTCACACACCCCCGTCTGCGTCCGGCTCGCCGGACGTGGTGCTCACACACACCCCGTCAACCCGGCTCGCCCATGAGGGAAACACCCTCAGCCCGCCCTCAGCTCACCCTCAGACATGCCTCAGACCTCCACCAAGTCTTGCCGGTCGGCGGACCCGATGCTGGAGATGTGCCGGGCCGAAGAGCAGTCGTGGGGGTGTCTTCCCCAGCCCGGTACTCACCTCAGACACAGACACACACGAGAGAAGGACACAAGATGCGACTCGACAACACCAGGACGTCCGGCCAGGCCCGGACTCGCCGGGGGCTGGCGCTGCTGATCGCGACGGGGGCCGGGCTGGGCTCCCTGCTGCTGGGAACGCTTCCGGCGCAGGCCAACGACACCACCAAGACGGTCGCGGCGGACGGCCAGTCGATCACGTTCGCCACGAGCGACAGCAGCCGGGGCGTCAACGGAAACGTCACGTTCGTGGTGAAGGCGGACGGCAACTGGTCGATCGCGGGAAGCGGGCACAACTCGCACCTGCTCGTCCGTACCTTCCACTGGACCTGTGACCTGACGTGGGGTGCGGCGGAGGTCACGCACTCGACCGGGAAGAAGGCCGTGCCCGGCAAGAAGACCCGCAGCATCAGCTCGGCGGCGTACGACCCCGCCATCCAGGCGGACTTCGCCGACATCGCCGCCAGCGGCAGGGCCGACTGCGACATCGTCATCGGCTGATCGCACACCGATCGCACGGGCCGGCATGCCGGCCCGACAAGACCACCGGCGTCCGTGAAGCCGTCCGACGGCTTCACGGACGCCGTATCAGAAGACCACAGGGGGGAACCCAGAAAAATGATCACTCAGCGCTATGGCGACCTGGAGATCGCCTACACCACGGAGTGGAACGTGAGCCCGTACTTCCACACCGGAGTCCCGGTAAGGGAGGGGGAGTGGAAGATCCTGGGCAGTGTCTTCGCCCACACGAGCCCGTCCACGTGGGCGGGCAACGTCGGTGGGCTCCTGGTCAGGGACCGCTCCTCGGGCCAGGACCTGCTCCGGCCGCCCGTGGACTTCCAGCGGGTGGGCCGATTCGCGGGCGACGCCCCCTGGAGCGGGCTCATGAGGGCCGTCATCTGGCGTCCCGTCCCGCCCGCCGGCTATGTCTCCCTGGGAGACGTGGTGACCGTGCACGTGGCCATCGGAGGGGCCATCCCGGTCAAGCCCGACGCCTCCGCGCTGGGTCTCGTGTGCGTCAAGAAGGAGCACGCCGGCCGCGCCTATGTACGCCGCGGCGAACTCGGTCGGCTCCCGCTGCAGGCCAACGGCTCGGGCAAGGCCCTGTGGGCCGTCACGAACCCGCTGCTCCCCGTCGATGACACCGAGGAGCATCTGCTCCTGCCGACCGCGGCCTTCAGCTGCGGCCCCGACACACAGCACGCGCCGACGGCCGTGACCTGGGTGCTGGACCTGCCGGCCGTCGTCGACAAGGCCGACTACGACCCGGACCTGACCCTGACGTCCTACAACCCGCCGCCGCCCCGGTCCATCGTCACCGACCGGACCGTGACCGTGCCGTACCACATGGTCAAGGACGACGGGCGCACCGAGGCGTGGAAGGTGGCCAACTCCCCCTTCTACAAGATCGAGCGCAAGCGTCAGTACGACCTGGTCCGCCACGTCGACTTCCGGGGATCCGGCGGCGGGGCGATCAGCGAGGCGATCCAGCAGGGCGTCTCGCAGGAGCAGGGACAGGAGTTCTCGCAGAACGTCGGGATCTCCGTCAGCGCCACGGTGGGCGTGGAGGTGTCGGCGAAGCCCTTCGGCATGGGAGCCAGCGCCTACGCGGAAGCCACGGTGAGCGCGTCCCTCGAACTCGGGTACGCCTCGCGCTACAGCGTGTCCGCCTTCGAGAACAAGACGGTGAGCGTGTCGTACGACGTGCCGGCCGACCATGCCGGCGCGCTGTGGACCGACACTCATCTGCTGGTCCCCCTCCGGGCCGACGGCACCCTGGTCACCGGCCAGAACCTGAAGCTGAACTCCGGCAACTACCGGGGCCGCACCTTCCCGCATGCCGACGGCACCAGGATCGTCGTGGCCCGAACGTTCTCGGACGAGGAGATCGAGGCCGCGAAGGAGATGGGGATCGACATCAAGGTCCTGACCGAGTCCGACGTCACCGAGATCCGGCAGTAGCCGTCACCTGACGGGCAACAGGGCCCACCGGCCGAGGCTGTGCCGGTGGGCCCTCGCCCGTCTCGCCTTCCTTCCGGTGCTGCCGCGGCGGAGCCGGACCGGCCGCGGCGGCACCGGTGTGTTCGTCCGGGCCTTCTTCGGAGGGCCTCGCGGTGCTTTCCGCGGCATGGTCACGGATTGTTGTGCCACCGCCGCATCCACCAGAGTGCGGGCCCGCATCCGTACGAAGTCGCCGACACGTCGGCGCACCGCACCCCGCTGGGACCTTCCCCCTGCGTGGGCGTTCCGTCCGCCGGGCTACTCGGAGAGGAAGTTGTCCAGGTGGGTGAGGAAGGTGGGCCAGACCGGGTCGTCGGCGGTGAACAGGTGGTTGCGGCTGTCGAGCAGGATCAGCCGGCTGTCGGGGATGAGCGTGGCCAGTTCCAGGGCCTGTGCGACAGGGACGCGCGCGTCGTCGCGGGAGTGGATGATCAGCGTGGGGCAGGTCACCCGGTGGGCGATGCCGGAGACGTCGATGCGGGTGAACTCCTCCAGGAAGCGCAGCCCGTTGGCGGGTGAGGTCGTCTGCCGTTGGTAGGCGGCGAACGCGTCCCACTCCGCAGGAGTGGCGTCGGCGAGGAACTGCGAGGCGAAGTAACGCAGGAAGCTGCTGTCCTGCGAACGCCATCCGGCGCGGGCGATGTTGAGGTCGACCTCGGCGGCATCGCGCTCGGCGTCATTGCCCGCACGGATCTGCTGTCCCCGGGAATAGGCGGAGGTGAGGATCAGATGGCTGACCCGCTCGGGGCGAAGCGCGGCGTAGGCGACCGCCACCGCGCCGCCCTGTGACACTCCGAGCAGGGGGAAGCGGTCGAGGCCGACGGCATCGGCCACCGAGTCGAGGTCGGCGACCAGGTTGTCGAGGGTGAAGCTGCCCATGTCCCACGAGGAGAGGCCGCAGCCCCGCTCGTCGTAGCGGATGAGCTGCCGGCCGCGGGTGAGCCCGTCGAACCAGTGGGTCCACATCGGGGTGGTCCGGTCGAGGTCGAGGTGGGTCAGCCAGTTGGCGGTCTTCACCAGGGGCGGGCCCTCGCCGGTGATCGCGTAGGCGATGCGGGTGCCGTCGGCGGACCGGCAGAACCGGATGACCTCGTGGTCCGCCTCCGCTCCTGCCGGGACGCCGGGGGCCGTGGGCATGGCGGCCGGAGTCGTGGACGCCACCGTCGTATACGCGACGAACCGATAGCCGTGCGGGGGCACGGCGCGAATCAGCCGCTGCCGTGTGTCGCTGTCACCGATCGCGAGACGGGCCGTGCGCAGCAAGGTGGCGAATGCCGCCTCGCCGACGGGGTGTCCGTGGCCCACCCTGTCGCGCAGTTCTTCTTCGGGCACGACGCGGCCGCGTTGCTCGACCAGGTGGCACAGGAGTTCCAGGGCTCGGGGCTCGACGTCGACCCGCTGCCCGTCATGCCTGAGTCGACGGCGGTCCGCATCCAACGCGTACTGCCCGAACCGGTAAACCGCGCTGTCCACACCAAAACTTTACAACATCCTTTTAATCTGCGGGAGTTGGGGGCGCCCAGGTAGCGCCGGGCCGGCGAGCACGGACACCGCTCAGGAGCGCGCCGGCTCCCGTTCCCGCAACTGCCGCCGGAGGATCTTCCCGGAGGCCGCCTTGGGTACCGCCTCGATGAACTCGACCCGGCGGATCCTCTTGTACGGGGCGACCTGGCCCCCGACGTGGGCCATCACCTCGGCGGCGGAGATCGGCACCCCCGTCATGGGCACCACGAACGCCTTGGGTATCTCGTTGCCCTCCTCGTCACTGACGCCGATCACGGCTGCGTCGGCGATGCCGGGATGCTGCACCAGGATGGCTTCGAGCTCGGCCGGCGCCACCTGGTAGCCCTTGTACTTGATGAGCTCCTTGACCCGGTCGACGATGAACCAGTTCCCGCCCTCGTCGACCCGGCCGATGTCCCCGGTGTGCAGCCATCCTTCGGCGTCGACGGTCGCGTCGGTGTCCTCCGGGCGGCCGAAGTAGCCCTTCATGACCTGTGGCCCGCGGATCCACACCTCGCCCGGTTCGCCTTCCGCCACGTCCTGCCCGGTGAAGGGATCGACCAGGCGCGCCTGCGTCGACGGGAGCAGATGCCCCACGGACGCGACGGGCTCGTCCCGGTTGCCGTCGGCGTGGATGTGTGAGGCGGGGGACAGTTCGGTCATGCCGTACGCCTGCCCGACCTCCACGCCCAGCCGGTCGGCCACCGCCGCCTGCAGTCCGGCATCGAGCGGTGCCGCCGCGCAGATGACGCGCCGCAGATGCGACAGGTCCAGGTTCCCGACCGCGGGGTGCTTGGCCAGCGCGAGCATCACCGGCGGGGCTACGTAGGCGTGGGTGATGCGGTCGCGTTCCAGGCTGGTCAGGAACGCGTCGAGGTCGAACCGCGCGTGCACATACACCGTTGCGCCACGGCGCAGCGCGCTGTTGACCAGCGCGGTCAGCCCGAAGACGTGGAAGAAGGGCAGGATCGCGATGACGCGGTCGTCCTCACCGACCCGATGCAGAGCGTTCAGCTGTTCGAGGTTGGTGCACAGGTTGCGGTGGGTCAGCATGACGCCCTTGGGCACGCCCGTCGTACCGCTCGAATAGGGCAGTACGGCGACGTCCACCGCCGGATCGGTCTCGTACACCGGCACGTCGCCGTCGCCGAGCAGTTCCAGTACGGGACGGTGACCGTCGGCCCGGTCACAGACCAGGATCTCAATGTCCCGGCCGGTCAGCCGCCTGACCACCCCTACCGCGGCCCGCGCGGTCCCGATCAGCGCCGACACACTCACCATCAGCCGAGCCTCGGAGTCGATCAGCTGCTTGGCGATCTCGTCCCGTGTGGCCAGCGGCGACAGCGTGGTCACCGTCCCGCCCGCGGTGGTGGTGGCGTAGAGGACCACGGGGAACAGGACCGTGTTCGGCAGGTGCAGCGCGACCACGTCACCCTGGCCGATGCCCTCGGCCGCAAAGCCCGCCGCGAGCCCGCGGACCAGCGCGGCCAGTTCGCCGTAGGTGAGTGTGCGCCCACTGAACACGTCCACCATGGCCGGCTTCGTTCCGCGCCGCGCCGCATCACCGAGCACCCATTCATGGACCGGGCGATCGACGACGGCGACATCCGGGTACCTGCTCTTGTAGATCATGGGATCTCCGTTTCTCGGTTCGCTGCGGTGACCGGGACGGCCGGCGCTCGCCGTGCCGGGCGGACCACCGGACCTGGCACCGAGCGATCCGGCGGGGCGAGGCCGCGCGGCCCGGGACACCGAGGCGCAGCTGTCGACGGCGAATCAGCGCCGGAACGCCTGGCAACACGGATCGGCACCCTGTCAGTCATCCCGGTCACTCGTCTCCCGGTCACCGGGACGGCTCGATCCTCGGGCCTGCCACCGCTCCATCGCTTGACGGAACTCTGAGCCTTTCCTGAGGAGAAACTGAGGGCGGAGACCCGCGGGTCCGCCACGCGGCCACTCCTCAACGGTCCGTGACGCGATCCCTACGTCATGGCTCGGCCCGCTCGCCGGGAACCCGGCAGCCCCGTCGGCGCGGAACAGGGCTTCGTCGTCCACGTTCGGGTCCCCGCCGACGTGATCCCGACGCAACCGGTCTTCCTGCGGGTTGACGTCGGGATGCCGGGCGTTGGGTGGAAACGGCGACCGTGACGCCATGCAGGGCGTGCCGACGACGATCGTCCCGGGCTCGGGTGCCACCACAGCAGTCGCAGAGGACGTCCAACATGTACACGGAGTCGCGCCGGGTCCCGGTGGTCCCGGAGAGACTCCGGGGCGCCGCACCACGGTGGCCGCTTTCCCTTTACACCGCGGTGATGCCCTCCATGCCGGATTCGGCGAAGGCGGGCAGTCCTGTGGCGGTCGTGACCTTCGTGAGCGAGCCGTTCCTGCCTATGCGGAAGCCGTCGACCGTGCCGGAGACCGCGTTCTGGACGTACAGGAACTTCTCGTCCTCCGTCACCGCCAGGTCGATGACACCCTGGGACTGGGCCGACGGCGGTGTCGCCACGCCCACGTCGCTGGTGAGCGCGAGGCGGCCGTGCTCGTCCATGCGGTAGCCGCTGACCGTGGAGTTGCCGGTGTTGCCCCCGTAGAAGAAGTCACCGGCGCGCTCCAGCCAGCACAGCGTCTCCTGGCCGTTGGCCAGCGGCTGTTGCACGACCTTGAGGGTGCCGTCGCGACGCACCTGGTACGTGCTGACCGTCGACTTCTCCGCCTCGGCCACCAGCATCCGGCCGTCCTGGTCGAAGGTGATCGCGAACGGCACCCCGCCGGCGGACTCGTTGACGACCGGCGCCTGCGCGGGGCGCCCGTCATGCCCCATGGGGAAGACCTCGACGGTGTTCGCGGACTTGGTGGTGACGACGAGCGCACGGCCGTCCGGGGTGAACGCGACCTGCCCGGGCGAACTGCTGAACAGCGGCACGTTCTCGTTGTCCAGCCCCAGGGAGCGCTGCGAACCCCGCAGTGGCTTCAGCCCGTCGGCGGTGATCCGGAAGCCCTGGACGCTTCCTTCTCCGCCCGCGTTCATGACGTACGCCAGGTTGCCGGAGACGGTGATCGACGCCGGGAAGTCGCCTCCCGAATCCACGACCTGCCGGTCTGTCAGCTTCTGGCCCTCGGCCCGGAACGAGGTCACCGTGCCGCTACCCGCGTTGACCGCCAGCAGCCGCCCCGACCGGTCGTCGTAGACGAGCGAGCCCTGGGAGGCCAGGGAGTCGGTCGGCGCGTCGACCTGGTCGCCTCCCTCGCCGCCGGTGGCGTAGCGGCCCGCGGCGGTCAGTTTGCCGTCGTCACCGCGCCTGAAGACGTGGATGGTGTTGCCGTCGAGCTCGTTGCCCTGCACGAACACGGCGTGATCGGCCCCGGCCTCCCCCGAGCCCGTGTACCGGCGGGCGGTCTCTCCCGCGGAGGCCACGGTGACCGTTGCCACGGCGGCGGCCGTGGCGAGGACCGCGGCTCCCGCGACGGTCAGCCGGACCTGTAACGAGGACCTGCGCCTGGTGTGCCTGCTCATACGTCGCTCCTCAAACCCTCCGCCACCCCCGAACGGTGGCGGGCAGAGCCAGAGTTGCCGACGAGATGCCTGTGACTGAAGGGATTGCGCCGCCACGTCAGGTTCTCGTAATAACCCTGGCGTCCGTGAACCTGACGTCCCCACGAGACCCGTGACCGGGAGAGCGACAGCCGTCCGTGACGGCGGCTCACAGGTGGCCGTCACAGATGTCGTACGAAGGTCGTGAGGGGTGAACGCCATGGCGAGCCGGGCCGTACAGGTCTTGGGGCTCGGCCGCACCACGGCCCTGGCCGTCCTCGCGGGAGCGGTCGTCGTCATCGTGGGCGCGGGAGCCCTCAGCCGTACGCGGGCTGCGCGGAACACCGGCGACGAAGACAAGGAGAGGCCGCGGTGTGACACCGCCGGCAGAAGCCAGGACCAGGACATGGATACATGACCAGGTCGCTCCGACTCCACGCCCATGCCCGACTCACGCGTCCGGCGCCTACTCCCGGGGCGGATCCGTCAGAAAGGCGACCAGACCGCCCGCCAGCAGCGCCCACGCCAGGACCGCGGCCCCCGCCTGCTGCCAGCCCGTCACGGCGACGACCAGGGCTGTGGCCAGCCCGGCGGTCATGGCTCGGCCGCTGCCGAGGAACGCCCACTGTCTCCGTGCGGAGCCGGGTCTGCGGATCTCACCGATCGCGGTCCTGATCACCAGCGCGGCAATGGCGACGACCACCGGCATCAGTGGCGTCGCGCCCGGGTTCACGGCGTGCCTTCGAGGAAGTACCGCATGAGGCGGGCGGTGGTGACCGTGCCGATCACCGTCACGTTCGTGCCGTCGCGTTCGACGAGGGCGACCTGAGGGCTGTGGGTACGGGCCATCAGGATCGCGACCTCCGATCGGCGGGCGTCGGGACCGACGACAGGCAGCGGGTACAGACGACGTGGCGCCCATTCGGCCACGGTGAGTCCGGCCGGCCGGTCGGCGAGTTCGGCAGGGTGCTGTGCGCCCGCGATCCGGGCGAGTACGGGGTCCTCGGCGATGTGGACGGGGAGGAGCTGCCGGACGAGTTGAGAACGGGGGACGATGGCGTACGGCTGTCCGCCGGTGTCGAGGGCCGGCAGGGCCGGCAGTGACCGCTCTGCCGGCAGGCGGGCCACGTTCATCGCGTCGTCGTCCGTGGTCACGAGCGGGCCGGGCTCGGCGAGATCCCGTGCGGGCATGACCGTCCTCCTTCAGCCGGTTCCCTCGGCCGCGTCGCGGCCGTGGGCGGTGTGCTGGTAGATGTCGGGGATGCCGTCGGCGTCCTCGTCCCGGGTCTCGGCCTCCCACAGGCGGCGGTAGATCCCGTTGCGGCGCTTGACCAGCACCGCCGCGACCACCGCGGCGATCAGTGAGCCCAGGAGCACGGCGGCCTTGATGTGCTCGACGTCGGCCGGGTCGGGGAAGGCGAGCTCGCTGATCAGCAGGGCGACGGTGAAGCCGATCCCGGCCAGCACCGCGAGCGCGAACACGTCCGCCCACGCCAGATCGGGGTTGAGGCGGGCCCGGGTGAACCGGACCGCCAGGTAGGTGCCCGCGAAGATTCCCGCCGTCTTGCCCACCACCAGCCCGAGCACCACCCCCAGCGGCTCCGGACGGGTGAAGACCTCACCCACCGCGCCGGCCGACACACTCACCCCGGCGGCGAACAGCGCGAACAGCGGTACCGCCACGCCCGCAGAAACCGGCCTCAGCAGATGCTCGGTCCGCTCCCCGGGCGAGGCGTCCTCGCCCTCGTCGCGTACGGTCCGCAGGATCAGGCCCATCGCCACACCGGCGACCGTGGCGTGCACGCCACCGTTGTACATCAGCGCCCAGATCACCACCCCGAGCGGCACGTACCACCACCAGCCGCGCACCCGGAACCGCTGCAGCGCGTAGAACACGACCAGCCCGACCACGGCCCCGCCGAGCGCGGACAGGTTCAGATCGCTGGTGAAGAAGACCGCGATCACCAGGATCGCGCCCAGGTCGTCGACCACGGCCAGCGTCAGCAGGAAGGCCCGCAGGGCGGACGGCAGATGGGTGGAGAGCACCGCGAGCACAGCGAGCGCGAAAGCGACGTCGGTGGCCATCGGCACCGCCCAGCCCGTCCCGCTGCCGCCGCCGATTCCCGTGGTGGCCAGGTAGACGCCGGCGGGCACCGCCATGCCGCACAGGGCCGCGACCACGGGCAGGGCGGCGGTGGCCGGGGCCCGCAGTTCACCGACGACCAGTTCGCGTTTCAGCTCGATCCCGGCGACCAGGAAGAACACGGTCAGCAGCCCGTCCGCGGTCCAGTGCCCCACCGACAGATCCAGGCCGAGCGCGGATATCCCGAAGTGGAAGTCGCGCAGGTGCTCGTACGCGTCGCTCCACGGAGTGTTCGCCCAGACCAGCGCCACCACGGCCGCCGCCAGCAGCAGCAGGCCGCCGACCGTCTCCGTACGCAGTGCGCGGGCCACCTGCGCCCGCTCCGGCCAGGACGGCAGACCGAGGAAGACGGAACGCTCACGTCGGGGGGCAGGCATCCGGGGCGGCCTCCGTAGCATCGGGTTGCGGGCACACGTGCCCCTTCGACGCCGACCAGACTTCCCGGCACACCCCGCGTCTCTTGACGCGTTCTTTACACACTATCCGCTGCGGCACCGCGCATGCGGCCGGAGTGCTCCCCGATGAGGGCTGCCCGCTGCGAGCATCATCACGTTTGGGACCGCCAGGTCCTGCGGCTCCCGCGGGGGCGCAGGGGCCCGGGGCCTGCCGGCAGCCTCGCGGTACGCGGGTCAGAAGGGCTTCGCCGGCCAGTCCAGCAGTCGGGCCCCGATCACCGCCGTCTGCAACGTGTAGCGGTGCACCGGCTCGGACGGGTCCGCGCCAGTGAGTTTGTGGATGCGCTCCAGGCGGTAGGTGAAGGCGCGCACGCTCAGCGACAGCCGCCGCGCCGCCTCCGCGGACACACAGCCGGAGTCGAAGTACGCGGTGAGGGTGTCGAGGAGCGGCTGGGCGCCGCCGCGGGCCTCGCGCAACGGGCCCAGGGTGCTCTCCACCAGGTCGGCCATGGCCTGCCGGTCACGGGTGAGGACGGGGTAGACGAGGAGGTCGGCGGCGCGCAGCACCGGCTCGTCGATCTCCAGCCGTTCCGCCAGGTCGAGGGCGTTCAGGGCCTCCTCGTACGAGTGAACGACGCCGGCCGGTCCCTGTTGCGGGCGGCCGATCGTGACCTGGCCTCCTCCCATGGCGGCGTACGCCTGCTTGGCGAAGTACGTGAGGACCTCCTGCTGGTCACCGGGCGCGACGCACACGAGCCGGCCGTCCTTGGTGGTCAGCAGGATGCTCCGGTCGCCGAACCGCCCTATCAGCGCCCGCTCCACCTCCCGCGGGACCGGGTCACCCTCGTCGTAGGCGGTCTCGCCCCGTGCCACGGCGACGGCGTGCTCGTAGGACAGACGCAACCCGTAGCGTTCCGCGCGCTGGGCGAGCCTGCCCAGGTCGCTGCGGCCGTACAGCAGGTCGTCGACGAACTCCCGGCGCGCGGCCTCCTCCTGGCGTACGGCATCCCTCTGCGCCCGCTCGTAGCCCTCGGCGAACGCGTCGAGGGCCTGGGCGACGGCGGCGAGCACGCTGTCCGCGGACGCGCCCCTGGCCGTCGGCCAGTTCGCGCGGGTGACGGCCAGGTGAGAGGCGACCATGACGCGCAGCCCCAGACCGGCCTCCGCGGCCCGCTCGCCCAGGATCCGGCGTGCGTGGAGTTCCTCCCGGGTCAGGCGGCGACCGGTGACCGCGGCCTCCTCAAGGACACCGGCAAGCCCCTCCAGGTACTCCGTGAACTCCTCCGGCACATCCCGCGCTGCCATATGTACGCCCCCCTTGATCTTGATGCGCCGCTGACGCCCTTTGTAGCGCACGTACCCCGAGTCCGGCCCCGGCGGAGACGACGTCACTGCCGGCCCCGGCAACTCCCGGAGGGCGGTGTCGGGGTTGTGCCGATACGCTGCGATCAGGTGTGCCGGGAAGTCTGGTCGGCGGACGTTTCCCTCTGCCCCAGGAGCCGCTCGTGCGCTTCTTCCCCTTCCGCCACCGCGACCGGCCACGTCCCATGCCGCAGCGCCCGCACGGTCATGAGGTGGTCAGGCTGCACGGCGACCTGGACGTGCGAAGCGCGGCGGCGACGGGCCGGCGTCTCGGGCGGCTGATCGACTCGGGGCCGGAGGTCCTGGAGGTGGACCTGACGGACGTGCCGCACCTCAGCCCCGACGGGTGCGCGGCCCTGTTCACCGCTCTCCGGGCGGCTCGGGCGCGCGGCGCACGGCTGGTCCTCACCCACGCCAACGAGCAGGTGCGGGGGATTCTGTGGCAGACCGGTCTGACACGGGCCCTCGCCGAGGGCGAGGGGAACGACAGCACTGAGTGACATGTCATCCGTGGAACGTCCGCTGCCGGAATCCGGCAGCCCACGGGCTCGGTAGGTGCATGCAAAGGGGCTGCCAATGTCGCGTAAAGAACGTGTAGGGTTCCTCGCGGTGTGCCGGGAAGCCTGGTCGGCGGTGTGGAGAGAGCTCTCCACAGTCTTCTTGTCGATCGGGGGTCTTGGTCATGGTGCTTGTCGTGGTCTTCGGGGTGGCGCTGCTCATCGCGGTGCTTCTGTCCGGTCTCGCCGCCCGGACCGTGTTGTCCACGTCGTTCCTCTTCCTGGTCGGCGGGGCGCTCGTCAGTGACGGGTTCCTGGGTCTGATCCACATCACGCCGGACAGCGAGATCGTGTCCGTGACGGCCGATCTGGCGCTGTTCGCGGTGCTGTTCACCGACGGCATGCACGTCTCGTTCCCCAAGTTGCGGGAGAACTGGCGCAACCCGGCCCGTGCGCTCGGCCTCGGCATGCCGCTCGCGTTCATCGGCATGGCGGTCATCACGCACTACCTGGTGGGCCTCGACTGGACGACTTCCTTCCTGGTCGGCGCCGTACTGGCCCCCACCGACCCGGTGTTCGCCTCCGCGATCGTGGGGCGGAAGGAAGTCCCCGCGAAACTACGGCAGTTGCTGAACGTGGAGAGCGGCATCAACGACGGTCTCGCCCTGCCGGTCGTCCTGATCCTGATCGCCGCCGCCGGGCCGACCTCCGGACACGCCGAGGCCGACTTCGGGAAGATCGCGCTGGAACTGTTCCTCGGCCTCGTCTTCGGCATCGTCCTTCCGTACGTGGTGATCGAACTCGTACGCTTCCGGCTGCTCGGCGCCGAACCCAAGCTGCAGCCACTGCTGCCGCTGGCGATCGGCGTGATCCTCTACGCCACCTGCCACCTCACGCACGCCAACCCCTACCTCGCCGCCTTCTCCGCCGGCGCGGTACTCACCGCGCGCTCGATCGAGGCGAAGGAGGCGTTCGAGCCGCTCGGCGAAGCACTGGCTGAACTGGCCAAGTTCGCGGCGCTGCTGGTGTTCGGGGCGCTGCTGACGCCGCAGTTGTTCGGTGACCTGTCCTTGGGCGGGTATGTCGCGGTCGTCCTCGCCATCGTCCTGATCCGTCCGGCCTCGCTGCTGCTGTCGCTCCTCGGCACCCGGTTCACCCGCCAGGAGAAGCTGGTCGCGGCCTGGTTCGGGCCGAAGGGCTTCGCCTCCGTCGTGTACGGGCTGCTGGTCCTGCAGGCCGGGATATCGCAGGGCGAGGAGGCGTTCACGCTCATCGCCGTGTGCATCGCCTTCTCGATCGTCGCCCACAGCTCCACCGACGTACCGATCGCCCGCCTCTTCCGCGTCGAGGACCTCGCAGGCGTACCCGGCTCCGACGACACGGTGCCACCCACGGCCAAGAAGTCCGACCCCGTCGGCGCGTGAACTCGCCGAGCCCTGCCCGTACATCACCACCGGCGAGGACGCCGTCCACGCACAGATCGGCTGCCCGCGCTCCTGGTCGTCGAGGCGGACGCCAGGCCGTACGCAGTCGTGTCCCGCGGCCGGCTCGTCGGACCGGAGTGCGCGCGAGAGGGCCCGCCGGGGCGACAGCCCCGAAACGCGAGGGCCGCGCGGAACGCGGCCCTCGTGGCACAGACGGGCAGTCCCCTGGCCTCAGGCGTGGTCAGCGGACGCCGGTGGGAAGCCTCGTCGAAGGGACATGAGCGGCCGGGGAAGCCGTGCCGCCGCCTTCACACACGGAAGCCCGGACGGGTTGTCCCCCGTCCGGGCCTGTCCTGTTATGTGCGTGCGCTCACTCGGACGCTACTGCGCGCGGTCAGTCGGTGATGGCGACCTTTCCGTTGGCGACCCCTGCGGTCTCGGCTGTCTCGGCCGCCTTGGGCGCCTTGGGCGTCCGCCCCTGGGCGAGTCCCTGGAGGAGCTGGGCGAGGTCGACCCCGGTGGTGGAGCTGAGGAGTTCCATGCCCTGGGCGACGTTGTCGGTGACCGTGCGCGTCAGTTGTCCGGCGCCGTCCGTGGAGATGACGGTCAGTTTGTCCACGGCCGCCAGCGGCTCCGCAGCCTTGCCGACGACCTGCGGCAGCACCTCGACCAGCATCTGGAGCACGGCTGCGTCGCCGTACCGCTCGAAGGCGTCGGCCTTCTGGTGCATGGCCCCGGCCTCCGCCGCGCCCCTGGCGGCGATCGCGGCGGCTTCCGCGTCGCCTTCGAGGCGTACGGCATCGGCGAGCGCCGCGCGCTGCGCCTTCTCGCCCTCACCGGTGAGCCGGGCCCGGTCGGCCGCCGCTTCGGCCTCCTTGACCAGGGCGATACGGCGGGCCTCGGCCTCCTGCTCGGCCTGGTAGCGGGCGGCGTCGGCGGGCTTGCGGACCTTGGTGTCCAGCTCACGGTCGGTCAGCTCGGCCTGGCGGGCGGCGACCTTCTCCTGCTCGCTGAGAACCTCCTGCTGCCGGGCCGCCTCGGCCAGCGGTCCGGCCGCGTTGGCGCGGGCGGCGGCCTCGTCCGTCTCGGCCTTGATCTCGGCCTGCTTCAGGGCGAAGGTCCGCTGCGCGATGGCGATCTCCTCCTCCGCCTTGAGCCGGGCCTGCTCGGAGGCACGTCGGGCGACTGCCTCGGCGATGTCCGCCTCCTGCTTCGCGCGGGCCGCCTCGGGCCGTCCGAGGTCCTCCAGGTAGGAGCCCTCTGTGGTGATGTCCTGGATCTGGAAGGCGTCCAGCACCAGCCCCTGCCCGGACAGGCTCGCCTCGGCCTCCTCGGCGACCTGACCGGCGAACACGGCCCGGTCCCGGATGATGTCCTCCACCGACATCCGGCCGACGATGGAACGCAGCGCGCCGGACAGCACCTCCTGGGTGAAGCCGACGATGCCGTCCTGCTGCATCAGGAACCGCTGGGCGGCGGCCCGGATCGAGTCCTCGGTGCCACCGACCTTGACGATGGCGACGCCCTCCAGGTGGGCCTTCACCCCGCGCAGCGTGACCGCGCCCCGCACGGCCACCGGGATGTGCCGGCTGGACAGGTCCAGGGTGAACTTCTGCTGCACGAAGGGCACAACGAAGACACCCCCGCCGACCACGACCTTCTGGCCGCTGTTGTCGGTGAACACCCGCCCGGTCTCCGGATCGGTGGACTTCTTGCCACGCCGTCCGGTGACGATGAACGCCTCACTGGGCCCCGCGACCTTGTAGCGGGTGACCACCACCAGGGCCAGCAGGACCAGGAGTACGACGACTCCCGCGACAGCGACGAGTACAGGGCTCATGGTGCACATCCCCCTTCAGCCCTCCCCGAGGGCGACGAATGACATCGGAAAACGAAATCGGATCAGGAACAGAGACCGTGGCAGTGGCAGTGAAAGCAGGCCGGTCAGCGCTCGACGGGCCGGACCTGGACGGAGGTCGCCGACAGCGACGCCTCGACCCACACGTCGGCGCCCCGCGCAACGGGCCCGTGGCTCCGGGCGGCGAGCTTCAACGGCTGCCCGGCGAGATACACCAGCACCTCGCCGTACCCCTCGGCCGGAATGGCCGTGACCACCGAGGCGGAACTGCCGACGAGGTCGCCGCCGCGCGGAGCGGAGGAGGTCCGGTCACGCATCAGCGCACGACTGAACCGGTACGTCACCCAGCCCGCCCCGACGCCCGCGACCGCCCCCGCTCCGGTGGCCCCCACCGCCCCCAGCCCCGTCGTACCGAGCACGATCGCGCCGCCGAACCCGAGCATCGACACGAACCCGGCGATGACCGGCAGCGACAGCAAGCCGTCGAAAACACCGTCCAGCACGCCGTCCAACGCCCCTTCGAGCAGCCCGTCGAGGACGAACGAAAGGGCGAGCAGCACCAGTCCCGTGACACCGAGACCCAGAAACCAGTTCATGCGGGCCCCTCCTTCGTACGACGACCCCCTACGCACAGACGTTCCCATACGGACCCGGCATCGGACATTGCCAGGTTCCGGCAGTCTTTACGCGCCCTTGATGCCCACTTCATACCGCCGGCAGGCGCATCGTGGCTCTCCGGCCGCCGCCCGGCCGATCCGCACGCGCCCTTCGGCGGTGCCGGTCCCCGGCAACGTCCCGGCTGCTTCAAGTGCCGACCTGAGCACTGTTGGCGACGGCCGAAGGCCGGGTACGGTTCCCCTCGGTGTGCCGGGAAGCCTGGTCGGCGGTCCACTTCGACCTGCCCCGGAGGCATCCAGTGACCGTCCCCGGTCTCGCCGCGTGCATGACGTACATACGGACGTGGCGCACAGCGCGCAGAGACAGCGGACGACAGCGGCACCGGATCCGCGAACAGCGGCTCGACGTGCTGGCCCGCGAGACGGCACCACCGGCCGCGCCGCCGAGCTGGCACGCCGGCTGGGGAGGACGTGTCCTCGCCCTCCTGTGGTGTGCCCAGTTCCTTTGGCTCGTCGTCCGTCCCGCCGCCGCTGAGACGGCCCGCCCCTCTCCGGGTGACTGGATCTTCCTGTTCTGCTCGTCCCTGTTCGCCACCTGGGTGGGCTGCCGCCTGGGCATGTGGCAAGTCACTGCCGGCCGCAGCGGTGTGTGGATACGGCGGTTTTGGGCCGTCATGTTCCTGCCCTGGCAGGAGATCAGCCGGGTGGACATGCGGCGGGACGGACTGCTGGAGTTCTTCGACGGCCACCGACAACCCATGGCCGGGTTGTACGGCCCTGCTCGGCTGAACCGGATCCTCGGCCGTCCCGACACAGGACAGCGGACGGCCGACACCCTGACACTCATGGCCCGCCACCCCCGCCTGCGTCCGAGCGCGGACCCCGACCGCGGCTCAGAGGCAGACCGTTCGCCGTGTGGTCGCCTCTGGCCCTGTGCGTCATCGCCCTGTCGAACCTGATCGTCTGACGGACAGCCGCGCGCGGGCCCACCCTCGGGAAAGAAGCGCCCCGCGCCGGCGATCACCGAGCCGGAGTCTCAGTTCCGGGCCCGCTTGTCCTGGACCGCGGACAGGAAGAACAGAACGCCCGCGCAGAGGAAGGACGCGATACCGAACATCGCGCTGACCATGACCACGTCGTACGAGGCGTTCGCCAGGCGGGGCACACCGTTGGCCAGCATGCCGGCGTACAAGCACAGAAGTCCGTAGGCACGAGGTCGCAGGCCACCGGTGCGTCCGCGCAGCCACGACGGCACCCATCCACGCAGGATCGCCATTGCCGGCAACGCCATCAGGACGCTGGAGACGGCCGGCGCGATCCAGTGGTAGACCGGATTTCCGTGCACGAGTCCGCACTTTCTTTCACACCGTCGCCCGTGGCAGATCCCCGGCAACGCGGCCGACGATAGACCCACACCGCGGTGACCACCATGCCGGTTCCCGGCAGCCCCGGGCGCCCTCCGCTGCCCGGCGCCGACGCACGGCCGGGGTGAGCTTTCTGCACGCGTCGGCCGCGTTGCTGATCCGCATCGACAGCTCCACGCCCTGCGACTGTGACCCATGCCATATGCGGTTCCTGTCAGGAATCGGGGCGCTGTTCCGCTCAAGTCACCGACAGGGAGCAGCGAACCGACAGGAGCGAGACATGAAGCACCGCATCGTCGTCCTCGGCGCCGGCTATGCCGGGGCCTACGTGGCCGGGACCCTGGCCCGCCGGCTGTCCCCGGCGGACACCGAGATCACCGTGGTCAACGCCGAGCCGGACTTCGTCCAGCGGCTGCGGCTGCACCAGCTCGCGGCCGGCCAGGAGATCGAGGCTCCACAGCTCGCCGATGTCTTCGCGGGCACGGGGATACGGCTGCGCCTGGCCCGCGTCACCGCCGTCGACCCCGAGCGCCAGGTCGTGGCCGTGGCCGACGGCGACGGCCACGGCGACGGCGAACTCGGCTACGACACGCTCCTCTACGCTCTCGGCAGCCGCGTCGCCGACCACGGTGTGCCCGGTGTGGCCGAACACGCCTTCCACGTCACCGGCCGGCCCGCCGCGCTGCGCCTGCGCGAGCGCCTGGACAGCCTGGACGCGCGGGGCGAAAGCGGCAGGGTGCTCGTCGTCGGCGACGGGCTGACCGGGATCGAGACGGCCACCGAGATCGCCGAATCCCGGCCCGGCCTGTCGGTGACCCTGGCCGCGCGCGGCGAGCTGGGCGCCCCGCTCTCCGCCGGAGCCCGCGGCCATCTGCGCCGGGCCTGCGTGCGGCTGGGCATCACCGTCCTGGAGCACACCACCGTGGAAGCCGTCGAAGCGACCCGGGTACGGTGCGCCGACGGCACCGCCCTGGCGTCCGACGCGACCGTATGGACGGCCGGGTTCGCGGTCGGCCCCATCGCCGCCGCAGGCGGGCTGGAGGTCACCGACATCGGTCGGATCGTCGTCGACCGCACCATGCGGTCGGTCTCCCACCCGAACGTCTACGCCGTCGGCGACAGCGCCCACGCCATCGGCGACAACGGCCGCCCTCTGCCCATGTCCTGCGCTTCGGCCGGCTACACCGGCCGGCAGGCCACGGAGGCGATCGTGGCACGCCTGACCGGCCGCGAGATCCCGAACACCAAGCTGGAGTACCTGGCGAACCACATCAGCCTCGGGCGGCGGGACGGGATCCTGCAGATGGTCGACGACGAAGCGCAGGCGAAGCCGAAGTACGTGGGTGGCCGGAAGGCCGCGCGGATCAAGGCGGGCATCCTCAGGATGTCGCTGTGGGCCACCTCGCATCCGACCTTCGGCCTGCCCAAGCGCAAGCACCGCCTGGCCGCCGCACCGGATGCGTCCGCCGAAAAGGAGGCGGTCGGCGGTCGCGTGGCCGCCTAGGGTGATCCGAGTGGACAGCACCGCCACTGATCGCTTCGACACCAGTCGGTTCGAGGCCGGCCGGAACCGGCTGGCCTCGCTGGCGTACCGGCTGCTGGGCTCCGCCGCCGACGCCGAAGACGCCGTGCAGGATGCGTTCCTGCACTGGCAGGCAGCCGACCGGCAGCAGATCAAGGTGCCGGAAGCATGGCTGACCAAGGTCGTCACCAACCTGTGCCTCGACCGGCTCCGCTCGGCACAGGCCCGCCGTGAACGCACCGTCGGCGCCTGGCTGCCCGAGCCGCTCCTCGACGGCGACCCGATGCTCGGCCCGGCCGCCACTTTCGAGCAGCGCGAATCGGTCTCCCTTGCCGTCCTGACTCTCATGGAGCGCCTGTCACCTCTCGAGCGGGCCGTCTACGTCCTGCGCGAAGCGTTCTCCTTCAGCCATGCCGAGATCGCCGAGATCCTCGACATCACCGAGTCCGCAAGCCAGCAGCACCTCCACCGGGCCCGGCGCCGCATCACCGTCGCGCGCCGCGGCGGCGGCGAAGTCGACCCGGCATCCGCCCGCAGGATCGTCGAGGAATTCCTCGCCGCCGCCACCTCGGGCCGCACCGAACGGCTGGTGGCGCTGCTCACCGACGACGCGACCGCGATCTCCGACGGCGCCGGCCTGGCCGAGAGGCTGCTGCGGTACGACACTCCGCAGCGCGTCGCCGCCGTCGCACGGGCCGGCTTCAAACCCACACCCGCGAAACGACGACTTGTCGGCGGCACGCCCGCCATCCATTACGCGGTCGTCAACGGCGCCCCCGCCATCCTCACCGTGCTCGGCGACCAGGTCGTCGGCTCCGTGACGTTCGACATCACCGGCGGCAAGATCGCCACCGTACGCGGCATCGCCTCCCCCACCCGCCTCACCCGCCTCACCGAAGCCTGGCGACAGCACGAACCGGACACGCCGCTCATCGCCCAGTGGTGACCCGACGCCGACCACTGCTGGGCGCGCACCACCCGTGCTGCGATGAACCGGTCGACACAGCCGTGAGGACGTGTTCACCTCGCTACCCTGCACCGTGGGGCACGGACAGGAGTCCCGAGCCAAGAGGACCGCCGTCACGAAGCCCTGAAAGCTACCGGCGGGCTAGTCCGCGTGGAAGGCGGAAACGGCGGCAGCGGGACGGACGACGAGCGGGACGCCCGTGCCCTGATCCCTCACACGCAGCCTGCACCGGCCTCGTGCCGGTTCCCGGCAGTGCCGTGAACTGCGGTCAGGCGCGGGCGAGTTCGGCGGCGCCGAAGGAGACGTCGAAACGGTCGCACCAGATGCTGACGCTGGTGTATCGGGACGGATCCACGTCACTGGGCAGGGCGTAGTTCTGGCTGCCCTTGTTGCCCTTGAGCTTGCCGAGGCTGACGTACTTGCCGTCGTCGAAGACGTGCCAGCCTGCCGTCCCTTCCTTCACCGGTGCGTCGGTGAGCCACACGCGCAGGTCGGGGCCGTTGCTGGTGTCGAGGTTCTCCAGCCGGACCACGTGGGAGCCGTCGGCCAGCCGTACGAGCTTCACCGTGCCCGATGTCGTGTGCTCGTGGCTGATCAGCTCACCGCTCGCCAGCGTCTGCGGCCCAGCCGGCGTCGTGGGCGTCTGGGAGGGCTCCGCCGCAGGGGGAGCGAAGGTTTCCACAACCTGGGGCAGGGCCTCCTCGACGGTCTCGTCCTGCCACAGCTTCCACGGCTGGAACCAGTACAGCCCGAAGCCGGCTCCGGCGACTGCCACCACCAGCATCCCCATGATCAACGGCCTGTTCAGTACCTTCCGCACGCGCCCCATACCCGCTTCGCCTCCTGGGAGTCTGTCCGTCCTGCCCCATTCAACGGAAGCGGGCAGCCGTCGCACACCCCGCAGGTGATGACGGAATCCTTACGCCGCACCGTCGCATTCAGCGGTGCTCGGGGTTGTCCGCCCCCGGGCGGCAGCCGGCGTCCCACTCCGAGCGCTGGTTGCCGTGGGCCGGGATGCCTCCCGCGCGTTTGAGCAGGGCCGCCAGGTGCATCAGGTTCCAGGTCATGAAGGAGGTGTTGCGGTTGGTGAAGTCGTTGTCCGGGCCGCCCGAACCTGGGTCCAGGTACGAGGGGCCGGGGCCGGCCGCACCGATCCAACCTGCGTCCGCCTGCGGCGGGATCGTGTAGCCCAGGTGCTGGAGGCTGTAGAGGACGTTCATGGCGCAGTGTTTGACGCCGTCCTCGTTGCCGGTGATCAGGCATCCGCCGACCCGCCCGTAGTAGGCGTACTGGCCCTGGGGGTTGAGCAGGCTGGAGCAGCTGTAGAGACGCTCGATGACCTGCTTGGTGACGGAGCTGTTGTCGCCGAGCCAGATGGGTCCGGCCAGCACCAGGATGTCCGCGGCCATCACCTGCTCGTACAGCGCGGGCCAGGCGTCGGTGGCGAAGCCGTGTTCGGTCATGTCCGGGTAGACGCCGGGTGCGATGTCCTGGTCGACCGCGCGGACGAGGTCCGTGGTCACCCCGCTTGCCTCCATGATCGCCCGGCTCTTGTCGATGAGCCCTTGGGTGTGGCTGAGCTGGGGGGACGGCTTGAGGGTGCAGTTGATGAAAAGGGCGCGCAGGTCGTCGAAACGGTGACCGTCCTCAGTGGACGGGGTGGGCTGTGCTGCCATGGCGGACTCCGGGGAGGACAGCGGACAGGGCCGACGGGCGGGGCAGGCGGCACTCCGTACCGCCCGGCGGCAGCGTCTCGCGGAAATCGCACGCTGTCTCGCTGCGACGCACCGCCGCACGGTGTTTTCCACCGGCGTGCGACGGTCCGTCGTGCGCTCGTCCACCGCCTGAAGGATCCTGGAGTCGGCAACACAGCCCCGGTTCCTGGCCGGTCGAGGACAAGGCAACAGCACCATGACGATCGACGTGTCAGCGGAGCGCATGATCCCGCTTCCGCCCGAACGGGTGGCCGAGTACGCCATGGACTGGCGCCATGACACTGAGTGGACGCAGGGCATCCGCACTGCGGAGCTGACCCGGGAGGCGGACCAGGGCGGCTTCGGCGTGGGCGCCGAGGTCACCCGTACGGCGTACTTTCTCGGCCGGCGCATCGACTACGTCCTGCGCGTGGCCGCGTACGCGCCGCCTCGCCTGCTGGACATGGTCTCCGTGGCCGGGCCGATGCCCATGCACGTCACGTACACGTTCGAGCCGGACCCGGGGGGCACCTTCGCCCGCATCCGGGTCCGGGGCGGTGGGGGTGGCTTCTACCGGCTGGCCGGGCCTGTCCTGGCCCGCCAGGTCCGCTCCTCCATCGGCAAGGATCTGCGTGACCTCGAACACCGGCTCACCGGACAGTGAGAGGACCACCATGGCGTACGACGAAGGACTGGCGGAGCGGATCAGACAGCGACTCCGCTCTGATGCGGACGTCACGGAAAGGCGTATGTTCGGCGGGATCGCCTTCCTGTACTGCGGCAACATGGCCGTGGGCGTGAGCGGCGACGATCTGATGGTGCGGGTCGGTCCCGACCACACCGACGCGGCCCTGGCCCGGCCCGGCACGCGCGTCTTCGACATGACCGGCCGCCCCATGCGCGGTTGGATCCTCGTCGCCGGGACCGCTCTCAGCGAGGAGGACGTCCTCGGCGAGTGGGTCGACGAGGGACGTGCCTTCGCCGTGAGCCTGCCGCCCAAGTAGCGGCCCTCGACGCCCCGGCTCCCCCCCTGCAGCAACCGGACCGACTCGTACCGCCCTTCCCGCAAGCGGCATCAGAGGTTCCGGAAAGCGTCGGATGCCGGTCGGCCCGAGGCGAACTGCTGCGTCACGCCGTGCCCTGGCCGTCACCTACCGGTTCACAGTTGAGTGCCGCGCCTGGCCCTCACGCGCAGGTGGCCGGCTCACACCCGTCAGCGCACCGACCGAGTCGGGTTCTCCCACCGGGAGCGAACATCTCGCCGGGCGGCGCGTTGTCTTACGGACTGGTGACGTGATGGGCGCGGTCCCCTGGTCCGGCGGGTCCGCCGCTCTAGCGTGGGCGCATGCGTGTACTGGTCACCGGCGGTGCCGGGTTCATCGGGTCCCATGTCGTCGAGGTGCTTCAAGCGCGCGGGCACGAGCCCGTGGTGTTCGATGTGCGCGAGGACGCGGGCGAGGACGTGCGGGACCGGGAGGCGGTCAGCCGTGCCCTGTCAGGTGTGGACGCCGTGTGCCATCAGGCGGCGATGGTCGGTCTTGGCACCGGATTCGCCGACGCGGCGCAGTACGTCTCACACAACGACCTCGGCACCGCCGTACTGCTCACGGCCATGGCCGAGAAGGGCGTCCGGCGGCTGGTGCTGGCCGGTTCGATGGTGGTCTACGGCGAGGGGCGCTACACGTGCGCACGGCACGGGGTGGTGCGGCCGGGGCCGCGGGCCGTCACCGATCTGGAGGCCGGGCACTTCGAGCCGCGCTGTCCGGTGTGCGGGCAGGAGTTGTCGCCGGAGCTGGTCGCCGAGGACGCGCCGGTGGACCCGCGCAACGTGTACGCGACGACCAAGCTCGCCCAGGAGCATCTGGCCGCCGCGTGGGCGCGGTCGACGGGCGGGGCGGCGGTGTCCTTGCGCTACCACAACGTGTACGGGCCCAGGATGCCCCGCGACACCCCGTACGCCGGGGTCGCCTCGTTCTTCCGTTCGGCGCTCGCCCGGGGTGAGGCCCCGCGGGTGTTCGAGGACGGCCGGCAGCGGCGGGACTTCGTGCACGTACGGGACGTGGCGACCGCCAACGCGGCGGCGCTGGAGGCGGATCCGGCCGGCGGCGCGCTCACCGTGTACAACACCGGCAGCGGCGAACCCCACACCGTCGGGGAGATGGCGCGGGCGCTGGCCGCCGCGTACGGCGGGCCCGAACCGGTCGTGACCGGCGAGTACCGGCTGGGGGACGTACGACACATCACGGCCGACTCGTCCCGGCTGCGGGCGGAGCTGGGGTGGAAGCCGGAGGTCGGCTTCGAGGAGGGCGTACGGGAGTTCGCTCGGGCCGGGATGCGCCCGTAGGGCGACCGGTGGTGCTGCCCGCGTTCAGGAAGCGGCTGCGGGCAGCACCACCTCGAAACGGCAGCCACCGGGGATGTTGCGTACGGTGGCGCGGCCCTGGTGGGCCTCCACGATGCCCCGGACGATGGCCAGGCCCAGCCCGGCGCCCGCCGGAGGCGTACGGGCGTGGGTGCCGCGCCAGCCGGTGTCGAAGACGCGGGGCAGGTCCTCCTCGGGGATGCCGCCGCAGCCGTCGGTCACGGACAGCACCACGCCGTCGAGCAGGCGTTCGGCGGCCACCATGACGGTGCCGTCCGTGGGGGTTCGCCGGATCGCGTTGACCAGGAGATTGCCCAGGACGCGGCTCATCTCCTTGCCGTCCACCTCCACCGGTACCGGCTCGACGGCGTCCCCGACGAGTCGTACCCCGTGTTCGTGGGCCAGCGGATACGCCCCGGCGAGGGCGTCGCCGACGAGGTCGTAGACGGACATCCGGGCGGGCGACAGAGCCAGGGTGCCGGCGTGGATGCGGGAGAGTTCGAAGAGGTCGCCGACCATGTCGTTGAGACGTTCGACCTCGGTGCGGATCTGGCGCAGATAGCGGTCGGGGTCGGCGGCGACGCCGTCCTCCAGCGCCTCGGACATGGCGCGCAGGCCCGCGAGCGGGGTGCGCAGGTCGTGCGAGATCCAGGCGACGAGTTCCCGGCGGGAGGACTCCAGCAGGCGTTCACGTTCCCGGGACTCGGCGAGCTTCGCGCTGGTGGCTTCCAACTCGCGGCTGAGCGCGGTGAGTTCGGCGGTGGCCGGACCGTGGGGCGCGGTGAATTCGCCTCCGTCACCGAAGGAGCGGGCGGCGAGGGTGAGTGCGCGGCTGCGGGCCACCACCCAGCGGCCCAGCACCAGCGCGGTGGCCAGGGAGACGACGGCCGCCATCGCGACCACCGTCGTCACCACCGACAGGTCGTGCGCGGACAGGAACATCGCCTCTGCCACGGCCAGGGTGCCCGCGAGCATCGCGGTCACGGCGACCGCCGCGACCACGGTGAGTGACGTGGTCAGTGAGCGGCGGCGCAGCAGCCACAGTGCTCCCGCGCCGAGCAGGCCGGCCACACCGGCGCCGAGGAAGGCGAACAGGGCGATGAGCAGGGTGTCACTCATGATCACTCCTCGCCCTGGCCGGAAGGGCCAGAAGGGCCGGCGGGATCGAAGCGGTAGCCGACGCCCCATACCGTCTGGATCAGGCGGGGCCGGGCGGGATCGTCCTCGACCTTGTTGCGCAGCCGTCGGACGTGGACCGTGACGGTCGACAGGTCGCCGAAGTCCCAGCCCCACACCTCCCGCATCAGGTCCTCGCGGCCGTACGCCCGGCCCGGATGACGGAGGAAGAACGCGAGGAGGTCGAACTCGCGCAGGGTGAGGGCCAGTTCGGCACCGTTCTTGGTGGCGCGGCGCGCAGCCGGGTCGACGGTGAGGCCGACCGCGTCCAAGGGGCGCTCGCCCGCGGTGGGCCGTGTGCGGCGCAGGACCGACTCCACCCGCAGCACCAGTTCTCTGGGGCTGAACGGCTTGGTGACGTAGTCGTCCGCACCCACCTCCAGCCCCAGGATGCGGTCGTCCTCGTCGCCGCGGGCGGTGAGCATGATGACCGGCACGGGGCCGCGCTCACGCATCCGGCGGCACACCTCCAGGCCGTCCATGCCGGGCAGCATCAGGTCCAGCACCACCAGGTCCGGCCAGTGAGTGGCGGCGCCGGCGAGTGCGGTCGGCCCGTCTCCGGCCCGGTCCACGACGTACCCCGCGCGGTCCAGGTAGCCCGAGACGACCTCGGCGACCGTGGGGTCGTCGTCGACAACGAGGACGCGGGCGGCCCTGCCCCCGCGATCGGTTCTGTCGCCACCGGCGGATGTGTCCGCCGTCGGCTCGTACGGCTGCTGCTGCATACGGCCAGCCTCGCACTGCGCGCTGCTTCGCGTCGCGCTCCAGGCGCCGGCAGGCACGGACGTCCGTGTTTCGTAAGGAGCCGATGTCCGTTATGCGGCTTTCGCGTTCGTAGGGTGAGAGCCGTGATGACCCCTTCCGAATCCGAGGACGTCGATGTCGTCCTCCCTTGTCTGAACGAGGCCGAAGCCCTGCCGTGGGTGCTCGACCGCGTCCCTCCCGGCTGGCGCGCCCTCGTCGTGGACAACGGCTCCACCGACGGCTCGGCCGACATCGCCCGGGAACTCGGCGCGACCGTCGTCCACGAGCCACGCCGCGGCTTCGGCGCCGCCTGCCATGCGGGGCTGACCGCCGCGACGGCCGCGATCGTGTGTTTCTGTGACTGCGACGCCTCGCTGGATCCGGCTCTGCTTGTGCCGTTCGTGCGTGAAGTGCAGGGCGGCGAGGCCGACCTGGTGCTCGGGCGGCGCCGGCCGCAGGGCCGGGGCGCCTGGCCCGCGCACGCCAGGGCCGGCAACCTCGCGCTCGCGCTGATGCTGCGCCGCCGCACCGGCCTGCGCCTGCACGACCTGGGTCCGCTGCGGGCCGCCCGCCGCGAGGCACTGCTCGGCCTCGGACTGACCGACCGGCGCAGCGGCTACCCCCTGCAGATGGTCGTGCGGGCCGCCGACGCGGGCTGGCACGTCACCGAGCACGACGTCCCGTACCTGCCGCGCTCCGGTGCCTCCAAGGTGACGGGTACCTGGCGCGGCACCTGGCAGGCGGTACGGGACATGAGCCGTGTCCTGACCGAGGAACCGGCCGTGCCCGCGACGGATGCGGCGCCAACGCGAGGAGGCAGCAGCCGATGACCACCCTGCTCGTCATCGCCAAGGAACCCCGGCCGGGGCGGGTGAAGACCCGGCTCACCCCTCCGTTCACACCCGAGGAGGCCGCGGTGCTCGCCGAGGCGGCCCTCACCGACACCCTGCGTGCGGTGGCCGCGACCCCCGCACGGCGCCGGGTCCTCGTCCTCGACGGAGAGGCCGGGCCCTGGCTGCCACCGGGCTTCGACGTCGTGCCGCAGTGCGCGGGCGGTCTCGACGAGCGGCTGGCGGCGGCCTTCGCCGGCTGCGACGGTCCGGCACTGCTGATCGGGATGGACACCCCGCAGGTGACACCGGAGCTGCTCACCGTGGACTTCGAGGGGTATGGGTACGACGCCTGCTTCGGTCCGGCCGAGGACGGCGGATTCTGGGCCCTCGGACTGGCCGCCCCGGACCCCGGGCTGCTGCGCGGGGTCCCGATGTCGACGCCCGTCACCGGCGCCGTCCAGCGCGCCCGGCTCGTCGCCGCGGGCCTGCGCGTGCGCGACCTGCCGCGACTGCGGGACGTCGACACCGCCGCCGACGCCGAAGCGGTCGCCGCCACGGCGCCGCACAGCCGTTTCGCCGCGGAGCTGTCCCGGCTCCGGCCGGTCGCCCGCCGATGAGCACGGCACACGAGGTGAGAGCGCGGGACACCGCGCATCACAACTGGGCCGCCGACCCCTACGCGGACGCCCTCCAGGCCGGTCACGGACCGCTCTTCCTGCGCCGCAGCGACGGCTGGCTGCTGCCCCTGGACGTGGAGCGGTGGTGCGCGCCCGCCGACGCCGTGGACCTGCGGATCCTGGACCGGTGTGAGGGTGCCGTGCTCGATGTCGGGTGCGGACCGGGACGGCTGATCGCGGAACTCGCCGCCCGTGGCCGTCCCGCACTCGGCATCGACATCAGCGAGGCCGCCGTCGCCCACACCCGCGGGCTCGGGGGGCAGGCCCTGCGGCGGTCGGTCTTCGAACCACTGCCCGGCGAGGGCCGGTGGAACACCACCCTGCTCCTGGACGAGAACCTCGGCATCGGCGGCGACCCACGCGCCCTGCTCCGCAGGCTGGCCGAACTGCTGCTGCCGGGTGGCCTGTTGATCGCCGAGACGGCCCCGGTGGACGTGGACGAGCGCATCGACGTCCGCATCGTGCCCGGCAGCGATGTCCTGGGGACCGCCGGCGCCCCGTTCCCCTGGGCCCGGCTCGGCACCCCGGCCCTGCTCCGGTACGCCCGCCCACTGGGCTGGCATGCCATCGATCAGTGGGCGGCCGGTGGCCGCCGCTTCGTCGCCCTGCGCAGCCGCAGCACCAGCAGCAGCGCCGAGCCGCCGAAGAGCACGGCCGTGATAAGCAGCCAGCGGGCGAGGAAGCCCTCCCCGGACAGGCCGGTCGCCGAGGCGTAGTGGTCCGCCACCCGGCCGCTGATCAGCGGGAACCACACCAGCAGGAGCAGCCCGGACAGAGCGGCCGGCACCCGGACGTACAGAGCCCACCCCCGGTGGCCGGCCGCGCCGAGCGACCCTACGACCGCGCGGTCCGCCACCGCGTACAGCGGCAGCAGCACCAAGTCGTGAACCAGCGCCGCCCCCACGAACCACAGCGCCACCTGGAACCAGTCATCCGCCAGCAGCCGCACACCCGCATAGCCGGCCAACGCGAACGAGCAGGCCAGAAGCAGCAGTTGCAGCGGGCTGCCCACCTTCACACGGATTCGCCTCACAGATCTCCTCGGAAGTCCTCTCATCGCAAGTCCTCTCAGAGGTCGCCGAACGTCATCCGGGCCACCCACTTGGTGTTCAGCACTCCGGGTGCGGCGGGCACGATGATCCGGGCCGGGTAGCCGTGGTCGGGGGTCAGCGGCTCGCCGTTGACGTCCAGGGCCAGCAGGGAGCGCGGGGCGCGCACCTGGTTGGCGCGCAGGGCCGCCGAGCGGAACGCTCCTCGGCGCTGGAGGGACTCCACCAGGACATCGGGCGCCGCGTCCGCGTCGTATCCCACCAGGGCGGCGAGATCCCGCAGCCGTACGCCCCGCCACCACTGGTCGGAGGTCGACCAGCCCTCCACGCAGGCGATGGGCAGCGCCGAACTGTGCAGGGGCAGATCCAGCAGATCGGCCCGGCTCAACCGGACGGCCCCGGAGCGCCCCCTGACGACCAGCCGCCACGCCGCCTCGCTCGTCTCGGCGGCGCTGATCCCTCGGGACGCGGCCGTCTTGTTGATCTGGAAGCCGCCCGGTCCACTGCCCGGATCGGCGCCCCCGTGCGGTGCGAGGAGGGCCGTCCGCCGCAGCGGTCCGTCGAAGTTCTGCCCCACGGTCGTCCCGAACAGCAGCAGCGAACCGCCCCCGACGAACCACAGCGCACCGCGCCGCGACACGGTGGGCTCCGCGGGCCGCGGGGAGACCAGCGGAAACTCCGGATCGACGCCGACCTCCTCCTGAGGGCCCTCCCCTTCCCGCATGCGGCGCAGATTGCGTACGGCGGCCGGCGCCCGCAGCGCCACGTGCACGACGAACGCGGCGAAGAAGACCCACGCCCCGTAGAAGTGCAGCGGGTAGAAGGAGCCGGGGAAGACGTAGTCCAGCTGGATGTTGAGCACACCGGTGACGAGCTCGAAGAGCACGCCGCCGACCAGCAGGAGCAGCGAGATCCGCTCCAGGGCGTGGGCGAGCGACCGGGCCGGTGGCAGCGCGAACAGCTTGGGCACCACCGACCACAGTTTGGCCAGCAGGACAGGGATGAGCGTGATGCCCAGCGTGACGTGGACGCCCTGGTTGAGCCGGTAGAGCCAGGGCGGATCGGTCGGCCAGGCGAAGAGGTAGAAGCCGAGCAGTCCCTTGTCCGGGGTCTTGTCGTTGACCGGCGACAGCTCCGGGTTGTACGCGGCGTAGGACAGCAGCCCGGTCACGAACAGCACGGTGATCCCGCCGAGCAGCACGACACCGAGGACCGAGGTGAACCAAGGACCGCGCAGCGGACTGCGCCAGAAACCGGGGGAGGAAGGCAGGCGTTGGTCGGACATGTTCCGACGTTAGGCAGGAACCTGCCTGTACAGGGGTGTGCGACCCATGACGAAACTCTGACGTCAGCAGCGCGGGCGACCCTGTGCGCCGCCTTCCGCCCTAGCGTTCCGTGTGTGATCCGCACCCCGTTCCGCGACCTGGCGGCTGTCCTGGCCGCCGTCCTCCTCGTCGTGTCGGCCGTCCTGGTCGGCCGGCACCTCCAATTCACCTACGGCAACCTGCACGTGGGCTGGCCTCCCCTGTACGCCAACTGGGGCCCCCACATCGGCCCCGGCACACCTGCCGCGCTCGTCGTCGCGGTCGCCGTCGTGGCATACGGCCCCCGCGTGGCCGCCCGACTGCCGTGGCGCGCGCTGCTCGGCGCCGTCTGGGGCACGGCGATGGCGTGGACGTGGTCACTGGCGCTGATCGACGGCTGGCAGCGCGGGATCGCGGTCCGGCTCACGACCAGGTACGAGTACCTGCAGGTCATCGACCGCTTCCAGGACATCCCCGCGACACTGCGGGACTTCACCGGTCACATCCTGCTCCACTCTCCCGACCACTGGCCCCCGCATGTCGCGGGGCATCCTCCGGGGGCGACGGTCACGTTCGTCCTGCTCGACCGGGTCGGACTCGGCGGCGGAGGCTGGGCCGGAGTCTGGTGCATCACCGTCGGCGCGTCGGCATGCGTGGCGGTACTGGTCGCCGTGCGGGCACTCGCGGACGAGGCCCTCGCGCGCCGGGCGGCACCGTTCCTGGTGATGGCGCCGGCCGCGGTGTGGATGGGGACGTCCGCGGACGGCTACTTCGCGGCGGTCGCCGCCTGGACCATCGCCTTCCTCGCCCTCGCGGTCACCGGACACCGGCTTCCCCTCACCGGCTTCGCCTCCGGCCTCCTCTTCGGCCTCACCTGCTACCTCTCCTACGGCCTCACCCTTTTCGCCGTGCTCGCGGGCGCCGCCCTGCTGCTCGGCGGCCCGCGCCGAACCCGTCCCCTGCTCTACGCCCTCGCCGGAGTCACCGTCGTCCCGCTCGCGTTCACCCTCGCCGGCTTCAACTGGTGGGAGGCGTACCACCTCCTCGTCGAGCGCTACTACCAGGGGGCCGGCGGCATCCGGCCCTACGGCTACTGGGTGTGGGCCAACCTCGCCTGCACGGTCCTGCTCGTCGGCCCGGCGACAGTGGCGGGTCTGCGGCGAGCCGGCGCCACACTCCTGGGGCCGCCGGCGCGCCTCACGGGACGTTCTCCCTTCAACGCTCCAGAGACGGGGGTGCGGACAGACGACCGCCACGGCGCTCCCGTACGTTTCGTCGCTGCTCTCCGTCGGCGTGTCGTGCCCCGGGCGGGCTGGTCCGGCACCTCACCCGACGTCCGCCTCGCCCTGCTCGTCGCCGCCGCGTTCGCCGCTCTGCTCATCGCCGACCTGTCGGGGATGAGCAAGGCGGAGACCGAGCGCATCTGGCTGCCGTTCGCCCTGTGGCTGTTGGCCGCATGCGCGTTCCTGACCCGACCCCGGGCCTGGCTCGCGGCGCAGGCCGCGCTCGCTCTGCTTCTCAATCACCTGCTGATGACCGGCTGGTGACGGGAGGTGGCAGGTCCCGGCAACCCCAACCCGTAGATCCTGCCACCCGCTCCAGGACGCGGTCCGCTGCCGGGCGTCCCGGATCTACTCGAAAGCGTAGGCGTTGGCCCACCCCAACGGCGGGGAGCGCCCGGGCCGGTTGGGGGAGGAGTTCGCCACGCTGGTGCGTGAGCGGGGCGAGGCCGTCGCCGAGGCCGGTCGACGACGGGCGTGGGACGTGGTGGACCTGCCGCTCTGACGGGGTGGCCGAGCCCGCTGCTCCACCCGTTCAGTCGTCGGGCTCCAGGCACACGACGGGAACGCGCTGGACGAGGTTGTTGGCGAAACCACCCCGGTTCCAGGGCTGGTCCAGCGGCTGGGTCTGCCCCTCGGCGTCGGTGGCCCGCGCCGTCAGGACGTGGTCGCCGGGGGTGGCCGTCCACGCAAGACGCCACCGGCGCCAGGCCCAGCGATGCGTGCCCGCCGGCTCGACCTCGGCCTCGCCCCAGCCGAGTCCGCCGTCGGTGCTGACCTCCACCCGCTTCACCGGCACCCGCCCGGACCAGGCGCGCCCCTCCAGCGTCACCGTGCCGGGCCGTACGATCCGTGCCCGGGACATGAAGTCCGGGAAGCCGGGCGGGACCACCAGGGCGCGCGGCGCGATCCGGGTGACCGGCTCGCCCTCCTCCTCCGGACGCCGTCTGAGCCGGTAGGCCACGGACTGCTGGAACCCCGTGAACGGCCTGTCAGTGACGGTGATGTCGCGCAGCCACTTCACATGCGCCATGCCGTACCAGCCGGGCACCACCAGACGCAACGGGCGGCCGTGCTGCGGGGGCAGCGGGGCACCGTTCATCCTGTAGGCGACCAGCACGTCGGACTCCTCGCCAACGGCCACGTCGACGGGGAGGGCGCGCTGGTAGTCCTGTTCGACGCCGCGCTCCACACCGTGGTCGGCGCCGGTGAAGACGACGTCGACGGCACCGTCCTCGACTCCGGTATCGGCGAGCAGCAGCCGCAGCGGTACGCCCGTCCACTCCGCGGTGCCGACGGCCTCGACCAGCCACGGCTGGCTGACCGGCCGGGGAGTCAGCAGAGCCCGCCCGTTGCCCGCGCACTCCAGGGTGACACGGAGGGTGACGGCGGGGTACGCGCGCAGGGCCGCCGGTCCGAAGCTCATCGGGCGGCGGACGCGGCCGCCGATGGTCAGCTCCCAGGACTCGCCGTCGGGGACGTACGGGATGTCGTAGTGCGTGAGGACGTAATGCAGCCCGGGCGGGGTGACGTCGTAGCGCAGGGCCTCCAGCGGCAGGCCGTGGTTGCGGGTGGCGAGCGCCAGTTCGTCCCGGCCGATGCCCTCGTCCGGTCCGGCCAGCCGGGCGGATGCGCTCACGTCACTGAGTCGGCGCCCCATACCCACATTGTCCCCGTCCGCCCCAAGCCGTGCACGGCGGTTCCCATACCCGCCCTTCCCCACAACACATGGCGCGGGCCGGGGCGGGGCGAAGAGTGCCGACCGTGCGCTGCTTCCCTTCCACGGCGGCGCCGCGAACGCCGTGACCGCTCCTTCCCGCCTCTCATGTGAGATCCGCGCCAAGGTCCCGTACGGCTGTGCCGGCCGACGTCGGCCAAGGTCTGCTCCGGCGCGCCCAGGCCTCGTCACCGTCCGTGATTCCGCCCGGCTGGTCGCCGCCGGATGACGTCACCGAACCGTAAGAGCGCTGCCCCGCGCCGGGCGGACCCATCCGCTCCGCAGTCACAGCCGCTCCCGACTCACAGGAGCCGTCATGCGTGCCCGCTCTCTCTTCCCGGCCGTCCTGGCCGCGGTTCTGTTCGGCCTCACGGGGTGCGGCTCCGACGGCGGTACCGGCTCCGGCAGTGCCGCCCAGGTCGTACCGTCGAAGACGGCAGCGCAGGTTCCCCAGGCGCTGCGGTTCACCGGCACCACGGTGGACGGCAAGACGTTTGCGGGTAAGCCCGCGGTGCTGTAGTTCTGGGCCCCGTGGTGCCCCAAGTGCCGGGTCCAGGCCGCCGAGACCGCCAAGGTCGCCGCCGACTACCAGGGCAGGGCCAACGTCCTTGGCCAACGCACTTGCGAGCGTAGGCACGGGATGTCACCTCATGTGGCCGCGTAAGGATTCCTTCAGCCGGGCTGGCGTGATCGCTCCGACGTTTCCCGGCCGTCGTTCTCGACCAGTGCCACCAGCGGCATGTCGGCGGACCGGTCTGTGGATCACAGGGCTCTGGTCGGCCAGACGAGCAGGCGGGCGCCGATGGCTGTCACGGCGGTCCTGGCGACAGCCCGAGGGTGGGCTCAGTCGCCGGACGTCTGCCCCCGACGCGGCACCTGGGGCGACATCGCGGCTGCTGCCTCCGCCTTGGCATCGCTCACCGCGGCGGCGGCCTGCTTCCCGGCCTCGTCCGCAGCCGCTGCGGCGTCGAGCGAGACCGCTGAGCCCGCATCGAGCTCTGGAACCCGGCTTTCGTACGACGTGTCGTCAGCGTCGGCGGCGGCTGCTCCCTCGGGCTGCGCGGGTGTGTGCGGACCCGTCATCGGCTGGTCACCGAACGCGCGGGTGACGGTCCGCACCGCTTCGGTCAGCTCTCCCGGGATCACCCAGAAGGTGTTGTTGTCGCTGCTCGCCAGGTGCGGGAGCGTCTCCAGGTACTTGTAGGCCAGGACCTTGGGGTCGGCATTGTTGCGATGGACGGCCTGGAAGACGAGCTCCACCGCCTTGGCCTCACCGTCCGCCCGAAGAATCATGGCTTGTTGCGTGCCCTGGGCCTCCAGGATGTCCTTCTGCTTCGTGCCTTCCGCGGTCAGGATCTTGGCCTGCCGCTCCCCTTCGGCGTGCAGGATGGCCGCGCGCTTGTCACGCTCGGCCCGCATCTGCTTCTCCATCGCCTCCTTGATGGTGTGCGGTGGATCGATGGCCTTGATCTCCACACGGTTGACCCGGATGCCCCACTTGCCGGTCGCGTCGTCGAGAACGGCACGGAGCCGGGAGTTGATCTCCTCACGCGAGGTGAGCGTCTCCTCCAGGTCCATGCTGCCGATGACGTTGCGCAGCGTGGTCACGGTGAGCTGATCGATCGCCTGCAGATAGTCAGCGACCTCGTAGGCCGCCGCCCTGGGGTCCGTGATCTGGTAGTAGAGCACGGTGTCGATGTTCACCACGAGGTTGTCCTCGGTGATCACCGGCCTGGGATCGGAGGAGTAGACCTGCTCGCGCACGTCGAGTTTGGTGTTGATCCTGTCCGCCACCGGCGCGACGAAGTTCAGGCCGGGTTGCAGCGTCCGGCGATATCGGCCGAACCGCTCGATGTTGTAGCGGCGCGCCTGCGGGACGATCCGCACAGTGGAGGCCACGAGGAAGACGACGACGATGGCCGCCACAAGAGTGACGATGACAACGGGATCCACAGTGTGCCTCCGTTGCTGTGTGCTCAGCCGTTCACGGAAGGAGCTCGCGGGGGTAGACGATGGCTGTGGCGCCTTCGATTCCCATGACATCCACCAGCGCTCCGACGGGTATCACCAGGCTCTCGTCGAGGGCGCGGGCGGACCACTCCTCGCCGGAAAGTTTGATCAGGCCGCGGGTGGCGGTCACCTCCTGCATGACCTCGGCCCGCTTACCGATCAGCGCATCACTGCCCTCGCGCGTGAGGGGTTGCTGGGCCATGTGCCGCAGCGCGACAGGACGGACGATGACGAGACCCGCTGCCGCCGCTGTCCCGAACGCGACGAGCTGGCCGAGAACGCCGATGCCCACACCTGCGACGACGGCGGCGACCAACGCCGCGCCCGCCAGCAACCCGAAGGCCAGCGTCAGAGTGAAGAATTCCGCGGCACCCAGCACCCCGGCGGCGAACAGCCACACGAACCACGGCATCGGAGCGCCCTCCTTACAGGGGCCTTCTCCACCAAGCTACCTGCCATAACTCGGGCAGAACAGACACGGGTGCCGTGGGTCCTGATCGTTGAAAGGTTCACCCTGACCGGCGAGGGCAGATACAGACAGCTGCAGGCCGCGCCCGACGGTGCCGGACCAGCGGGCGCCGGGGACGTCAGGACACTGCGCGGTCGCCGTACGTCGACGGCCAGGCGGGCCTGCAAACAGGCGCTGCCGTCCAGGACGGGAGCGGGGACGGTGACCACGGGACGTATCGCCGCGGAGAGGGCCACTGGCACCAGGGCCGGGCCACGCCGTCGCCGGGATTCGCGCGGCCGACGCGGGCATCCTGGCCATCGGCGCCCGGCTGGTGGACTGGCCTGCCAAAAAACGCTACGACACCGGCCCCCACCCCGGCCGTCGGGGCCCGACGGCGGTCCTACGCCGACAGCCGCTTCTGTCCCCGCAGCTCGACGGTCAGTCGGAGCTACTCCTGTCCACAGCATGTGGACAGGAGTAGCCGATCGGCAGACGATCCTGCGTCGGCTACCTGAAATTGCCCCGCAGCTTGAGCCGACAGTACCCGCGACAACGTCATCACCAGGCTGCCTGGCCTGCCGACCATTGCCCCGGCGGCATGTCGAAGGAACGTGCCGCACAGGGCTTCAACAGGTTGGCCGAGAGCCATACTTGACCATGCGGGGACCATCCCGTGATGGCCTGGCATGGGAGAGGCAGCAATCCGGTGAGCAGCGACAGCCAGGGCGTGAGGAAGGCCGAGGTACGGCTCAAGTGGGACCCGAGTCCCTGGAACCAGCCACCTCACCATCTCGACATCATCGCCACGACCTACTCGTCGGAAGCGCCCCACGGGCGGCCGGTATACGTCGTCCACTCCGACAGCCGCTCACCGGACGGCACCATCAACATGGGCCGGCACAGCCAGACCGGTCAGGGCTTCGGCTACGTCGAAGTGATGACCCTGGAGCTCGATCGCCTCGCTCCCTCCTTCGCGCGGGTGGTCGTGGGCGTGGCGATCCACCAGAACAGCGGCCCCAAGACCTTCGGTGACATATCGGACGCCGGAGTGCTGGTTGTCGAGGGGTACACGGAGCTGCTGAAGGACGACTTCGCACAGGTCTCCGAATCCACCGCGGCAACGGTTGCGGAGTTCACCCGGCATGCCTCCGGAGTGTGGGAGTTCCACGAGACGGTCCGCGGGTTCGACAGCGACCCCGTGGGCTTCTCCGCGGAGATGGGCAGCACCCCACAGCCCTGACCGCAGACCAGCGCAGAGATATAGACATACGGCCGATCGCAGTGGTCCCCACTCGTCCCGGCGATCCTCGTCCGACTCGGGTGGCTGGTCGTAGGCGCTCCGGAGCCCTTCGATGCGCTGGTTGTTGATGGGCTGCCGTACGTACAGGCACTTCGCGTACCGAGACAGCAAGGACCTCGACGCCGTTACCGGCCCGCTGGGCGACCTGAGCCGGGTCGCCCCGCGCACAGCCAGGCGGAACAGGGCCGAGTGCCGAAGGTCGTACAGACCGTCATACAAGAATCGAGGCTAGTAGCTGTCGTAGTTGGACTCACCGTTCGGCTGGTAGACGCCGACGATGGTGCCGCCCTTCGTCGTCGAGACGCTGACCGGCTCCAGCGCGGCGGGGACCGCGCAAACGGTGGACGTACGCGCTCTCGACCGGCACGTGCCCCCTGTGATCCGGGTGACTGACACGACATCCCGCCCGCCCAGGCCGGATGCAACAATGCGGCCCTGATGCGACGAGGGCACTGGCGCACGGTAGGACGCAACCACCATTGAAACGGGGGAAAACCATGGGGCTGGCCATGTGCCCGCTGTGCAGTGAAGACGATGACATCGAGGTGGTCCGCACCCTCGATGACGGACGACGCGTCGTCAAACATCGGTGCGGCTACGCATGGGAACACGGGGCGCCCGTCGCTCCGAAGAGGATTGCGTCCCACTCCTTTGACGACCTCAAGGCCCGTTTCCCGAAACCCGAGGACATCGAGCCCAAGGTGCTGGAACGCGCGGCCCGGCTCAAGACGCAATACCTCGCCACCAGGCCGGACTTCGACCCCGGGGTAGCGGCCTACTGGGCGAAGTACCAGCAGGTCTTCTCTCCCGACGGGTTGCGGACATGCGACCCGAGGGTGCTCAAGGACTTCGCCAACTCCGAGGTAGGAGCCCGCCCCGGCAACCAGGCCACCTTCAACTCCGCCTGGAACACCATGGGCGACACCGCGGCCGGAGAGGCGACCCGCAAGACGATCGAGTACCTCCTGTACGGGCCTGACGCCGTGCCGCTCGAAGACCGGCTGCAGCAACTGCTGGACGGCACCAAGCCGTTCGCCATGACCGGCTTCAAAGAAGCCCTCCTCACAAGGGTTCTCTGCGTGATGCAGCCCGACCGGTTCCTGACGATCCTCAAGTACACGACGGAGGCGGGCGGCAAGCGCGAGATCACGCGGATGGTCTACGGCCTGGAGCTGCCGGCACCTGAGTCGGTGAACTGGACGCTCGGGCGGCTGATCCTCTGGAGCAACGACGTCCTGCGTGCCCTGGCCGGCGAAGGCTTCGCCAACCAGCAGCACGCCGCCGCGTTCCTGTGGTGGGCCAAGGATCAACCTGGCGGCTTCCTGTAAGGAGACGCACTCTCGGACATCGCTGCGGGCAGCCTGCCAAGGAGGCTCCACAAGCACTACGCCGCTTCGGCTGGGCATCGTCGGGGCGACAGGGGTGAGCGTACTGACCGAACCGACTGCCGCGACGGCTGTGGCGGTGGGTTCGAAATGAAACACGCACGGAACGCGTGAACTCGGCCTGGCCGAGGGACGGTCGGCTGATTCTGAACCCCGGTCAGACCTGGGCGAGTTCGGCGGCGCCGAAGGAGACGTCGAAGCGGTCGCACCAGATGCTGACGCTGCTGTACCGGGACAGATCGACGTCCTCGGGCACCGCATAGTTCTGGCTGCCCTTGTTGCCCTTCAGCCTGCCGAGGCTGACGTACTCCCCGTCGTCGAAGACACGCCAGCCGGCCATACCCTCCTTCACCGGCGCGTCGGTCAGCCACACGCGCAGATCCGGCCCGTTGCTGGTGTCGAGGTTCTCCAGCCGTACGACATGGGAGCCATCGACCAGCCGTACAAGTTTCACCGTGCCCGACGTCGCATGCTCATGGCTGATGAGCTCACCGCCCGCCAGCGTGTCCGGCACGGACTGCACGGAGGGTGATGCGAAGGGAGACCCGGACGGTGCCACCGTGGGAGGGGCGGACGCCTCCGCCGCGCCGGGCAGCGCCTCCTGCACCGTCTCGTCCTGCCACAGCTTCCACGGCTGGAACCAGTACAGCCCGAAGCCCGCCCCGGCCATGGCCACCACCAGCACCCCAATGATCCACGGCCTGCCCAGCACCTTCCGCACGCGTCCCATTCCCGCCTCGCCTGTCCAAGGAGCTTCCTGCCGGTCCCCATTCAACGGAACGGCGGGGCCGTTGCGTACCCCCTGGGAGATGACGGAACACTTACATCGCCGCAGCTCAGCCGAACGGTGCTGCCTGGTCGTCCGTCACGAAGAGTACGTACCGCCCGGCCTGTGCCACTTTCACCAGCGCCGGGGCGGAAGTGGAACCCGTCACTTTCTGATGCTGTAACTGACAAGCCCTGCCGCAATGATCGAGCCGACGCCGGGGACCAGGAGCTGCAGAAGTGCCTCGGGCCCCCACAGGTAGCCGAGCACGACTCCCGTCGTATTGATCGCGATCGCCAGGCTCCACATCACCGCACCTTGCGCCCGCGGCGTAATCCCCCGCTTTTTCACTGTTGCCCACATACCTTTCGCAGCGGCCTGGAGGCCGCGACTCATGACAAAGGCGGAGCCGGACACCGCCGACTCCGCCTCTGCGCCTTGACCGTGTCAGCTCGTGTGGTTGCCCACAGATCGCACGTCAGTCACGGGCGGCGGACTTCCTCTCGAAGTACCAGGCACCCGCGAGGAAGCCGGTGGACAGCCAGAACAAGGGGGCTCCGAACGCACGCCCTTCCGTAATGGTGAAGATGATGCCTATGACGACTGGCACGGCTGCGGCCAGGGCGAAGGCGGTCGCAGCGCGACGGTTCACACTCATGTGGTGTCTTTCCGGGATGGGTAGAAGGGTGGAATTGAGATGGTTGGGGAACAGGCACTGGCGCCTGGTCCCCAACCACGGTCAGCGGCCTGTGCCGAGCGACGCCGCGTCAGCAGCTGCCTCGCCAGGGATACGCGTACCGGCCGTAGGAGTACCGGGGAATCCACCACTTGGTGTAGACCGAGGCACCCGCGTTGATATGCAGGCACTGCCCGCGTGCGGCCGCATTCTGGGCCACGAACTGGATGCTCGCCAGGATGATGACGATCAAGGATCCCAGAACCAGCAGCACCGGCGCTGCCGGTGGGAAGAGAACCGACAGGATCCCGATCACCGCCCCGGCAATCGTGTAGGTCACCCAGCCGTAGGCGCCGATCCGGTACGTCCACCGCTTGTTCGCCACGATCTTGAGCGAGACACCGCCGACGCCGGTTCCCCAGTTGGGTCCCCAGTACTTGGCGGAGATACGGCCCCAGGAGTAGTAGCGGGTCTTGGACCTGCTGAACTTCCCGTCCAGGTCGACCCGGTTGACGGGATTGCCCATGCAGTACTCATAAGCGTTCGCGTTGCCCCCGTACACCGGGTCGACCGAGAGGAACCGTCCGGTCGCCGGGTTGTAGAGACGGACGCCCATCAGCATCGCCCCGCTCACGACCTCCGTGGAACGCTGGTAGCCGCCGAGCCAGGAGTAGCGGGCGTCGGCGGTGCCTTCGCGCTGGTTGCCGTACTCGTCGGCGCTGAGCGCGACGGGCGCGGCCGACGCGTCGAGCGGGAGCATCAGGCTGATGTCCCCGTGCAGGTTGGCGAGTTGCAGAACCACCGTGCTCGTCGCGCCCGTTGTGGCGGACATGCCGCCGGACAGCCCGGTGACCATACGGGCGATGCCGCCCGAGGTGTTGTCGGTGATCCAGCGCGGGCTGTCCGAGAACCCGGCGTAGTGGTTGGTCTTCGAACCGGTCTGCGCCCACGCCCCGGATGCGTTGGACTCCGTGGTCCAGCCGCGGAAGCGGCCCGCCGCGTCCAGCGTCCAGGTCTGGCGGGTGCTGCCCGCCGTCTGCTGCCGGACGAGGTCGTTCGTGTAGTACGCGATCGACGTGCCGTCGGGCATCGCCGTGGTCCGTCCGAACGCGTCGTACACGTACCCGGAGTCCACGATGCGGTTCGCACTGTCGTACGTGTGCGAGACCGTCGTGGCACCGGAGGTGGTGCAGTCGGCTCCGTTGTCGGCCGCCGCCGTGCTCAGCCCGGTGCGGTTGGTGCGCTCGTCGAAGGCGTACGCGCGCGTGGTGCACACGTTGTCGTACGTGTCCGCGACCTCGGTGAGCCGGCCGAACGCGTCGTACGTGTACGCCTGTGACTCGCCCGCGCCCGCACCGCCGGAGTGGGTGGTCCACTCCTCGCGGACCGACTCCGTGACGGTGTCGGTCAGCAGAACCGTGCCGTCCGAATCCCGGGTGTACGTCCGCTGGTTGGGCAGCCCGGCCTTTCCACCGGTCTGGGTCATGGTGTAGCCGCCGGGCAGGGTCTCCTTCACGACCGTGCCGTCCACGTCGTACTCAGCGGTGAACGTGCCCGCCACCGAGTCGGTCGTCGTGGTGGCCAGGCCGCGCGGTTCGGAGGCGTGGTCGTAGGCGTACGTCACTGTCGACGGCACCGAGTCGGAGACCTTCACCGGCCGGTCGAAGGCGTCGTACTCGGTGGTGGTGACACCCTCGTCCGCGTCCGTGTAGGAGATGAGGCGGCCGAGTGCGTCGTACGCCTGGTAGATCGTGCCTCCGTCTGCCGACGTCACGACGGTGATCTGACCGTTCGATGTGTCGTAGGACAACGACGAACCCGTCACCGCGGTGCCGAGGCCGCCGTCGATCTGGCTGCTCTTGATACGGCCGGCGGAGTCGTGGCTCACCGTGGTGACACGGGTCTCGCTGCCCGAGGTGTCGGTCTTCTCCGTCACCAGTCCGTAGAAGCCGTACTCGGTGGCCGAGTCCACCACTTGGGCGGGGTTGCCGCCGCCGCCCGTGATGTCGCCCGCCGGGCCGGTCCAGCACTCCAGGCCGACCCACTCGGGGCGTCCCTCGCACCAGCCGTCGCCTGTGGCGGACCAGTACACGGTGACGCGCGAGGTCGCGTCCTCGCCGGTGCCGCCCGGGGGGACAACCGCCGTGACACGGCCCTGCGCGTCGTACTCCGTGCTGGTGTTCAGGCCGAGGCCGCCCGGGTCCTCGATGGAGAGCGTGGGCAGGCCCTTTGCCCAGTCGTACTGGGTTTCCGTGAGCCTCTTCTCACTCATGATCGAGTAGTAGCCGCGGACGCGGGCCCCGGAGATCGCCAGCGTGAGCTGGCTCCTGACGGTGGCGCTGCCGTCGGTGGGACGGCCTTCGTCGTATTCGTTGACGGTCCACGGCTGGGCCGCGACCGACGTGCCCGCAGGGATCAGGACAGTGTCGCCGTCCTTGAAGTCCTCGGTGAGGTCGACCCTGCGCAGCGGCTCGAACTGCTCCAGCAGACGGGTGCCGTTGTCGTTGTAGTTCGACGTGGTGGAGAGCAGACGAGCCCTCCCGGCGACACTCAGCGCACGGATGCCGAGGTCGTCGAGACGTGCCTTGTCCTCGTCGGTGGTGCCGAGGGCGAGGGCATGGCTGCCTACCGAGAGCCCGCGCACGACATGGCCGTACTTGTCCGATTCGGTCGTGGTGACCCCGCCGGTCTCGTCGATGGTGTTGACCTCGTCGCCCGAGGCGTCAAGGTAGTGGAGGACAGCACGGTCGTAACCGCTTGCCGTCAGCTCGACACCCTTGTGGGACGCGGGAGTCGAGTCGGCCGGGAAGACGGCGGTCGCGTCGGTCGGGTAGTCGAGCTGGCCCCAGTTCTTCACCGCCGAGGCGTTCATCGCGTGCGGCGCGGTGGCCCCGGACAGCGGGACGTCGTACACGACCGAGGTGACCGCCTGCCCGTCCGTCTCCGTCGCGCTGCCCTGCTCCAGGGTGGCGCGGGTGACGGTGGTGAGCATGCCGTCCCCGCCGGCGGTGCCACCCGCGTTGCCGTAGCCCAGGGTCCAGGGCAGTTCGCCGGGCGGGGTGAGGCTGGTGATCCGGCCGGCGGAGTCGTAGGCGTACGACGTCTTCAGGGCGGGGGTGATCAGGGGATTCCAGGCTTCTCGCAGCCGGCCCGAGGTGTCGTACGCGTACGACTGGATGGTGCGGGCGGTGGCCGCGGTGTCGCCGGTCTCGGTGGACCAGAGGGTGAGGCCCTTGGCCCGGCCCGCGTAGTCGCCGAAGGCGCTGCCGGTGGCGGAGGTGGTGTCCGCGTACGCGAACTCCAGTACCCGGCAGCCGCGCGTCGACGGTGCCGTGGCACAGGTGCTGGTTTCTATGGCGCCTCCTGCAGCCACCAGCAGTTTCGGACGGGCGAGGACCTTGCCGTCGACGGTGACCGCTTCGAAGGCGATGTCCGTGGTGGAGTTCTCGACGCCGCTCAGGCCCGAGGAGGTGATCTGCCACGTCTCGGCTCCCGCCGCGACCTTGGCAAATGTGGACACGGCACCGTCGGTGTCGGTCAGCGTGAACCCGTCGGTGAACGTCCCGGTCAGGGTCAGGGTCAGGGACTCGCCGCCCGGCTCGGGCACCCAGCCGTCGGCGTCGTCCACCTTGGCGGTGAAGTAGACGCTGGAGCCGTCGTCCATGACGACGTCGAGGGAGGTGTCGGAGGTCCTGCGGATATGGGTGTACCCGGCGGACGTGACCTCGGCGACGACACCCGACGTCCACTCCTCCCCGAAGATCGCCACCTGCCCTTCCTGGGCGCCGGCGGTGGGCTGCCGGGACTTGGCCGTACGGGAGGCGGAGAGGCCGAAGTGACTCTCCTCCGTACCGGTGAGCGTGAAGTCCCCGGTGAGCAGGTTGAGATGGCCGGGGCCGACCTCAGTAGCGGCGGCGGAATCAGCGTTGCGATCCACCACGGCGCCGATGGAAGCGGTGCTCGCCGCAGCGTCCGCCGGGCCGGTGAAGTCGGCCTTGAGCTGTATGGAACCGTCCGGGTCGACGGTGTCCGTGGCCGCCCAGACAGCCGCCTCGTTGGTGCCGGCGGTCAATGGCAGCGGCCAGGCGGACAGCGCCTCGCCGCCCACCGTCACGGCGGAGACGGGCACTTCGGCCCAGTCGTCCTCCGCCGAGCGCCGCCACAGGAAGGTCACGGAGTCGTACACCGAAGCGTCTGCTTCGGCGACCAGGGACAGCCTGCGGGCCGTGCGGGTCCCGTCGTCCGGGGAGGAGAAACCACCGGGGCCCGCGTGGAAGGTGTACTCGACCGCCTCGGAACGATGGTCGGCCGCGTCCACGCTGCGCACCTGGAGCGTCTGGGTGCCGTCCTCCGGCGGAGTGACGCTGATGCCGACCGGCTCGGCTCCGTCAGCGTCCTTCTTCGTCCACTCGACGCCGTCGAGCGACCACTCGAACCAGCGGTGGTCGGAGCCGGACGGCGGTGTGACGGTGAAGGTGCCCGCCTGGCCCGCGCCCTTGACCCAGTCACCGCTCGGGTAGTCGGTGGAGGTCACACCGGCCGGGGCGGACGGAGCGGTGGCGTCCACGGTGAACGTGGTCCACGCGGACCAGTCGGTGTTGTAGTGCGTGCCGTCGTAGGGCGAGGTGCGGAACTTGTACGTCCCGCCGTCACTCAGCACACCCGTGGGCACGGTCACCGGGGCGGGCTGCCCGGACGGGACGTACTCCGACACGAGGATGTCACCGACCTGCGTGTCGGTGGCCGCGTCGCGGATCTGGAACGCGCCGGTGACCTTGTCGCCGTCGGTGTCGGTGAAGGTGTCCTGGAGGGTCGGGGTGGTGCTGTCGACCGTCCAGGCGCCGTTCTCCACGAAGTACGGCGGACCTGCCTGCGGGGCGGTGCCGGTCTTCGGACGGTAGTTGTACGTGACCGTCAGCTTGGGCGGATTGGCCGCGGCGTTCGCCGAGTTGACCCGCTTCCAGGAGTAGAAAGTGCTCTCCTCGGAGGCCCTGATGCCCATGTGCGAGGTGGCGTTCTTCGCCGAGGCCCACACCTGCGTCAGGTCGGTGACGTCGGCGTTGATCCAGCCGTCGGCCGTGCAGGCGGAGTTGCCCTTGGTCTCGGTCGACGTGGCGTACAGGTCCTCCCAGGTGGGCTGGGCGCTGCCGGCCCAGCGGGACGACGTCGACGCGGCCGTGGTCGACCAGACCTGCCAGGGGTAGGCGGCGCAGTCGGTGTTGCCCGAGTGGAAGTTGTACAGGCTCAGCGTCGCGCTGGAGACCAGGGCGTCGGAGATCGGCTTGGTGTTCCAGGTGATGAACGAACGTGCCGTACGGGGCGTGCCGTCGGCGTTCGTCGTGCCCGGGTTGCCGAAGTCCAGCTCCGTGTCGGCCGACCAGTCGACGGTCTCGCCCTGCTGGACGTAGGTGTCGAAGACGTTGCCCAGGGACGAGGTCGACGGGTCGACCGTCACCGGGAATTTGGTGTCCTTGTCGGCCAGGAAGGCGGCGTCCGGGGTGACGACGAGGTCGACTCCGTCCCCGTTCTTCACGACCTTCAGGTCGACGGGCGCCCTACGGGTGTGCTCGCCGGACACCTTGTCGACGGTCGCGTCCCACATCACCGGGGCGGGCATGACAGCGTGCTTCTTCTTGCCCGACTTCTTGTCGGTGAAGAGCAGACTGCCGTCCTTCAGCTGCTTGACCTTCAGCCCCTTGACATCCAGGGGCAGGGTGTAGGAGTAAGCGCCGGTCGCGGGCCGCTCGCCGATCTCCACGTACTGCTCGAACCCCGTACGGGTCGACTCGATCACGAGGTCCGCGTCGGGAACGGCGTTCCCGTAGCGGGCCGTCGTGCCGTCGAGCTTCGGCTTCGACAGCCCGCCCTTCCACTGGAGAGTGATCTGCTGGTCGCCGGAGCCGAGTGTGACCAGGTCGCGTGCCTTGGCGTCCTCCGCCGCCGCCAGGGACTTCACGACCGTGCCACCCTTGCCCGCGAGTTCGAGCCCGCTCGGGTGTGCCTTCGCGGCGACCGAGCCGTCTTCGCGCTCGGCCAGCGCCACGTCCACGTCGACCCACGCGCCGTCGCGTTCGAAGCGTATGGGGCCTGCGGCGAGCTCCGTCGTCAGGGAGCCGTCCTTGTTGGCCCAGGTCGTCGACGTCTCGGTGCGTTCACTGAGCGCCTCGACACGGTGACCGTACAGACGGGCCGTGACACGCGCCGAGGCGATGTCGGCAGCCTCCTTCGGGCCCTTCGTGTCCTTCGCCGCCGTGGTTTTCGCGGCTTCCGACTGCGCGGGCAGCGCCATGGCCTGCCCCGTACCGCCGATGACAAGGGCCGTCTCGGCAGTGAGTGCGGCGACGATGGCCAGCGCTATTCGGGACCGGGCGCCGGCCCTACAGCCACCGCCCTGCCGGTTCCCGCGTGTGCGGGTGGGTCTCCAGTGCAAGGAAATCGGCTCCTAACAGGCATGTTGCAGAGTGCTACGCCTGTAGAGTCCCGTCCCCTCTCGTGACGCGGAAGTGAGATTTTCACGAGTCACCTGTGGAGCATCCGTGCACGGCCTGCCTCCTGATTCGCCGGTGCCCTGTGTCTTCGCCATGACAACATTGGCCTGCTGCGGGAGGGTGCGATGTGGCGGTCGGGGGAGATGTGGTCCAGAAGACTATTGGGGTCAGGTTCAGGCACGCGCGCGTGGGCGTGAACACCAGGGCATCGGAAGTGGACAGAGAGCAACTGGCCCAGCACCTGTGCCTGGTGGCACTCGCCGCGGCCACAGGAGTCGTCTTCCTGCGCGTGACACGGGAACTGCACGGCAAGCAAGCTGAACTCGGCGTGCTCGCCGCCAGCTGGCTGCTGGCCGGACTGCTCTTAGCCACTCTGCTCGGGCAACACACGGGGAAACGTTCCCGCAACCATAGATCAGCCCTGCTCGCGGGCCAGATCTTCCTCACCTATGTGCCCCTGCTGATCTTCGACGAGGTCTGGCTCAGCATGCTCGGACTGCTCGCCGGTGTCGTGCTCGTGGCGCTGCCGCGGCCCGGCGGACTGATGGGTGCGGCTCTCATCACCGCGACCGGCCCCCTGACAATCTTCGCCCTGCCGGTCAGCAACCACACGGCATTCGAATGCGGCGCCCGAACCGTCGTGGTCGGGCTGGTGGTGTACGGAATCGTGCGGCTGTCCTCGGTCGCGGCACAGGCACACGTCCTCCGCGGACAGTCCGCCCGGCTCGCCGTGCACCGTGAACGGATACGGATGGCCCGGGACCTGCATGATCTGCTCGGATCGACGCTCTCGGCCATCACGATCAGGAGCGAGGCCGCAGCACTCAGCCCGGGCGACCCGGTCGCGAACCGCAGGGAGTTCCTCCAGATCGCCGAACTGGCCCGACAGTCCCTGAACGAAGTACGCAGCATGGTGCGCGACCAGGTTTCCCTCTCCCTGTCCCACGAGCTGGAAGCCGCTCGTATGGCGCTGGATGCGGCGGCGGTCCAGGTGCGGATCAGCCGGGAAGGGCCGAACCTGCCGACGGCGGCGGAGAACTGCCTGGGCACGGTCCTGCGCGAGGCCGTAACGAACGTACTGCGGCACAGCCAGGCACGGACGTGTTCCATCGCGGTCCGGTGCGTGGACGGCACAGCCGAACTCTCCGTCGAGAACGACCGTGCGGACGTCCGCGACCGATCGTACGGCGGTGGCGGCCTGGAGAATCTGGCCACCCGTGTCACGGCGATGGGCGGAACGCTGCACTCCTCGGGATACGCCCCGGACGGTTTCCGACTGGTCGCCGTGCTGCCGCTCGCGGCAGCGACTCACCGAGGCCCGGAGGCATTCGAGCCGGTCCCTGCCGCACCCTGAACAGAGTTGTCACGACAAGCGTCAGATCCAGCCGTTCCGTTCGGCGATGCGTACGGCGTCCACCATCGTCCGGGCGCTCAGCTTGCTCATCACATCCGACAGGCGGTTGCGCACCGTGCCCACGCTGAGCGACAACAGGACAGCGATCTCGCGGGCGTCCAGCCCGTCGGCTGTCGCCCGCAGGATCTCCGCTTCCCGTTCGGTCAGCGGGCACTCCCCCAGTGCCCAGAAGTCGTCCGCGAGTTCGGCGTCGATCGCACGACCGCCGGCGGCGACCGTGCGCACACCCTCCAGGAGCCGTTCGGGGGTGGTGGTCTTCAACAGGAACCCGGGGATGCCCTCGTCCAGTGCCCGACGCAGATACCCCGGCCGGTCCATGCCTGTCAGCAACAGCGGTCGGCAGGCGGGAACATGCTCGCGCAGCAGGGCAGCGGCTGCGAGACCGTCGAGTCCCGGCATGCCTATGTCGAGCACGGCGACGTCCGGGGTGTACCGCAGCGCCGCGGGCAGGACCGCGTCCCCGGTGCTCACCTGTGCGACGACATCGACGTCGAAGGCGTCGCCGAGCAGGGCAACCAGCCCGGCCCGCACGACGTGGAGGTCCTCCGCCACCAATACCTTGATCATGTTCGCAGCATGAGGCAACGTGCGGCCGGCGTACAAGGCCACCGCAGCGCCAGTCGAAGACGGCCCGGAGTGTGCGGCCACCAGCTGATCGCGTCGGGGCGAGGATTGCCACGCACTTCACATGACAAGTCCTTGGATCCGCCTCGGCGATCCGGGCGATCATGTTGTCACGGATGTCCGTCCGCCGTGACCCTTGGGCTGGATCAGGCCGGAGAAGTAAGCATCTGACACACGTGTGCTCATGGATGCATGGCGATCCGAAGGCACGTGCGCAGGTACTGATGGACACCTTCCGCTTCTCGAAGTGGGAGAGGAAGGCGTCCCACTCCTCCTCTGTCGGGATGCGGTACTCCTCAGGGCGGTGCATCCGGACTTCCGGCTGCTCAAGTAGGTCGGACCGGGAAGACCGCGATTCGCTGTCGGCCGTGCGGGGTCTCTGCTGCTCGAGCGCCCTCAGAGTCGTCAACGGCCCCTGTTTCGGTCGCAGTTGACAGGGGAGGAAGGTTGCAGGGTGGGACGTGAGGAGGGGGTCCGGTGCAGAACGTGCCTCTCGACACGCCTGAGGAGACGGGTTTCCTGTCATTCAAAGTGGGGGCGTGCGCATGAAGTGGCGTCGTTCGGCGAAGTCTGGTGCGTCCTCCGACGGTCCGGCCCCGGACCCGGGCCGAGATCCGGACTCGGGCGCTGCGACCGGGGACCTTCAGCTACGGGTGGCGGAGTTGTTCTCGGAGGCGCAGGGGCTGATGGTCGGTGGGCTGTCGGCAGATGCGGCGCCGCTCCAACAGGAGGCCCGGAGGCTGATGTACGTGCTGGTCGGGCGGGACCCCGGCGACAGGGAAGCCAAGCGGATGCTCGGCAGCGTGCTGTACGGACTGGGCTCGACACTGGTCAGCGCGCAGCAGCCGGACGAGTCTCTCGCGGCGCTCACGGAGTGCGCCGACGTCTACGGGGAGCTCCGCGAGCTGGGCGAACCCGGCATGCCACCCCTCATTGCCGATGTCCACGTCCGCAAGGCGCTGGTCCTGGCGGAGCTGGGGCGCGGAGTCTCCGCCGTCATCGAGGCGGACCAGGCGGTCATGACGTATCTGGACCTCGGCGCGGACAGAGGCGACTCACCCCTGTTCCTGGACCTTGCCCGGGTGCTCAGCCTGAACGCGAGCGTCCTGTACGACTACGGCGACCACGACCTCGCGGTCTGTTCGGCGGACTGGGCGGTCCGCTTCTACCTTTCCAAGGCCGAAGCGATCAACGACGCCCCACTGGCGGAATCCTTCATGCACGGACGGTACCTGCGGGGCTCCGCCGCAATAGCCGCGCGGGTGCACACCCGACAGGGCCGGCCCGAGATCGCCCTCGCCGTGGGGGCGACAGAGGTGCACAGCGCGAGGGCGATGGCCCGGACGAACGCCCCCGCAGATCTCGCGCACCTGGTGACCGCGCTCGTCCACCACGGACTGAATCTCCGCGAAGCGGGTCGCAGCACTGAATCTCCGCGAAGCGGGTCGCAGCGACGAGGGCGGGGAGCTCATCGGGGAGGGCCGCGAGCTCAACCCCCTGACCACGGCCGAGGCAACCCGGGCCTGGCAGTCCCTGACCACGCAGGACACCACCGGCACCGCGAGGCCGCCTTCGATGTCCTTCGCCGACGCCCTGGCAGCCGCGGCACGCAAACTCGGGGACGACCGGGTGCCGTCGGTACTGCGAGACCTCGCCTTCGACCCGGCGGACGGGGCGACGACCATGGTCCCCTCGCTGCGCTGCGAGAAGCAGACCGCACCCGCCATGGCGACGTTGCTGGCCGGACTCGTCGTCGATCTCCTGGACGATCCGGACCCGTACAGCGCCCGGGAGGCCGGCCTCCTGGGGCGGGAGGCGCACTACCTCTTCGCTGCGGCCTCCCGGGCCCAGGTGCCGTCCATGCGCTTCCAGTTCCATGACTTCGGGGCCGCATGGGCCCGGATGCTGCTGGCCCTCATCCCCGCCTTCGAAACCGGGCCCGGAGGCGCGGTGATCGCCACGGACCTGACCGGCTGGCTCGCGGGCATCACCCTCCGGCTCCAGCCGATCGCCCTGGTGGACCAGGTGACCGGCCGTCTCGTCGAGGAGTGCAACGCTCTCGTGGAACGCCTGCTTCCGTGACGTCCAGGTCGTGAGCGCGCTGGGAGTCGAGCGGAGTACCAGGAATCCGGTCCAGGAGGCGAGAAACCGTGAAGCGCTGATCGACAGCGGGGGGATCGCCGCTGTCAGGTCCCACGCGTGAGCGGTCGGCTCGTCACTCAGGCACGCAGGGATGGGGAGCGTCGTGAACGAAACGGTGGAGAGGGTCACGGCCGGCTGGCTGCTGGCATTCGCGGCGTTCAATGCCGTCCTGGGCGTCATCTGGTGAGTGCAGACGCGCACGGACCGTCGGCTGGTGCGCGCCGCTCGCCAGTCGATCCGACAGCGGCGGCCTGGTGGCTCAGCGAGTCGTCGGTCTACCCGCGCCACCAGAAGTGGTCGGCCCCGCGACGGTCGCCGTATGGCTGCTGGTGGTCGGTTGACACGCCTGGTTCACCGAAGCGGGTGGTCGCCCTGCTGCCGGGGTCGCGGGGCGCCCCCACGGATCCGGTGCTCGCGACGCTGGCCGACGGACTACGTCCCGACTGTGACGCTCCATGCGGCGGACCGTAGCCACGTCCCACCAGTGATCGAGGATCTTCCGCCGAGCCTCCGCACGGGACCGATCACCTGTGCTGGACGCCCAAGATCAAGTGCTTAGCGTTAATGGTTGTACCGATGGTCCAAGGCCGTAGCTCAGAAGGTGCTCAACTTCGGGATACCGGTGGCTCCCCGGAGGTGACCCGGCCGTCGAGGAACACCGCGCTGCGAACGTCACCCGTGCTGTCGGCGAACATCGCATTGTCGAAGTCGACCATGGCGCCAGTGAACGCCGCTTCGTGGAACGTGACGGCGCCCTCGTGGAACAGCGCGCGGTTGAAGGTGACAGCGCCGGCGGAGAAGGCCGCTTGGGTGAAGTCGATCGTGGCGCCGAAGTATGTGCCCTCGAAGGAAACCGTGGCGCCGGTGAACGCCGCGTGGGCGAAGTCGACCATGCCGCTGTCGAACGCGGCCTGGCTGAAGTCAACCGTGCCGCTGGCGAACGCCGCGTCGTGGAACGTGACCCAGCCGCCGGAGAGCAGCACATCGTCGAAAGAGACCGTGGCGCCGGAGAACATCGCCCCCCCAGAAGGTGACCGTGCCGCCGGCGAATGCCGCTTCGCTGAAGGTGACCGTGCCGCCGGAGAACACCGCGTCCGTGAAGTCCCCGCCGTCGAACACGACACCGGTGAAATCGAAGTCGTGGCCCTGCCAGGAATACTGGTCCCCGGAGTCCAAACGGAGATGGTCGCGGATCAACCGGATGATGGTGTGCCGCACTTCCCGCAGCGCCAGGTAGGTGTGTCGGGCTTCCGTGGCGCCTGTGGGCAGTTCTGTCTCGGGGGTGTAGGGCAGGCGGAGATAGGCGCACAGGACGTCGATGCACGTCTGGCGCAAGCCGCGGGTGGGGGCGTCGTCTGCAAGGCCGGCCAGGGCGTGCACCCCGCCGAGGCGGACCGCGACGGCTTCGTCGCCGAGCTGGGAGACGGCGGTAGTGAAGCGTTCGCTGTGCAGACGGGTGTCGTCTCGCAGGGCGCCATCCTCGTCGAGGCGTTGGCGCCGGTAGGCGACGACCAGGGCGACGAGGGCGCCGGCCCCGGCCACCACGCCGAAGGAAAGCTTCACCAGGTCGAAGAGCGTCTTGGCGTCGATGCGCGGCTCGGGCTTGAGCCCGCGGGCGCCGAGCAGGCCCCACCCGGCGTAGAACACGCCGGCGGCGATGGCGATTGCGGTGATGAAGGCCAGAAGGAGGGCGATCCAGATTTTCCAAAGGCGCAGACCGCGACGTTCGGCCCGCATCCGGGGCAGGGAGAGTCTCACGATCAACACGACGGCACACCATCGCTGCCGGTTCCCACCCCAGCGGGCGGCGGATCAGCTACGCGGCCCGGCTGTTACTGGGGCACCGAGAGGGGCCGATGTCTACTGCGGGCCGCCGCGTGCTGTCCGGCCCGCAGGCTGCCGCGGGCATCCTGGACTCCGGACAAGCTCCCCATGTCCGAATACCAGCAAGCCGCATGACGGCATTCGAGAAGGTGAAGAACAGGCTCTACGGCTTCCGCGTAGTCCAGGGCCGCTTCCGGATCGGCTGTGTCTTCAGATGAGGTTGCGAGCAGAGAGGAAGCCCCGCCACTCGTTCACTGCTTCTTCGGCGACCTCCAAGACGTCGCGTGGCGTGCCGCCGGATGCTGTGCGGAAGCGGTGCGCTGAGGCACCCGTGCCGACGAATACGACGACGTCATTCTCCGCGATCGTCGTGGAGTGGTCACCGGTCTGCGCGCGACGCGTTGGGTCCAGTTTGAAGTGCTTCGCGCCGTTGGCGAGATCTGCACAGAGCTTGAGAGTCGGGCTGCCATCGAGCAGGTCATGCACGTCGGCCGTCAGCACCCCGCTCGCCTGATCATTCGTGAGCCAGTCCTTGAGGTGGTGCACGGTCTCGAAGAACGACAGCACCGCGTCGATAGCGGCGTCAGTGCCGCCCGGCGCGCGCTCGTAGAGGGTCCGCACATCGTCGAGACGGCGACCTACCCGGTCCCACTGCGATGACCAACCCTGACCAAGCACAAAACCAGTGTGACGGCAGGTATTCGCACGGTGGCCCAGGACCCGCCCGCGGATCGCCCATCTCGCCGTGGTGATCACACAGGGTCACCAGCAGGGTGAGTTGCACGGGGAACCGGCGACAGTTGAATAGGCGAGCCCGCCAGTACCACGGCCGAGTCACTGCGGGGGCCTGAGCGTCCAGCCGCGCGCGGGCGGCATCGATCTTCACGGCTTCAGAGGCGATGAGCGCACGATGCGCAACCTCGTTGCCCTGACGAATCCGGTAGGCCTGCCAGGCGACCGCGTCGAAGGCGAGGAAGCCAGCCGTCGCTTGGGCGGTAATCCAGGGAGCATCTGACACGATTGGTAATTTTCGTACTGATCAGGGAGGAAACACCAATTGGCTGGTCAGGCCAGCGAGTTGGGGTGAATGAGACCGCTAAGTCCTTGAGCCGGAGGGCAGTCACTACTGTTACAGATGCGCCACGAAGCGTGCACATTCCATCCATAAACCCCAATGTTGTCATCACAATGACGGGCAGTCAGAACCGTCCTTGGGGGGACCATGCACGCCAGAAGAACCGCACTCGCCACCATCGTCATCCTCGCCGCCACGCTCACCGCCTGTAGCGAGCCCGCGCAGGGCACAGCCGAACGAGCCACCACCGCCAGCAGCGCGTCGGCCTCCGCCTCGCCCGACTGCGGCCCCGACTCGACGCTGTCGCAATCCGACTGGATCGACCAATGCGACGACAGCGTCACACCCGCCGCCGACCAGCCGGACACCGAACTCGCCGTCGGCGACACCTTTGCCTACACCGACGGCCTGAAGGTGAAGGTCGACAGCATCCGCACCATCACCCGCTTCGGCGAGTACGACGACAAGCCCGACGCCGACCGAATCCCGTTCCGCGTCACCTTCACCATCACCAACGGCACCAAGAAGCCGTACGACATGGACAGCTTCAGCTACGACGCCCAAGGCGCCACCACCGGCGGCCAGACCGAATTCCTGTACGTCGACGCCGGTTCCAAGCAGATGGCCGGCCGCCTCGCCGCCGGACGCAGCGGCACTTTCACGTCCGAGTATTCCATCGCCAAAAGCGACGGCAAGGACGTCGTATACACCATGTCCCGCACGGACGAAGCATGGCTGGAGAGCGGCAGCTTCCTCGGAGAAGACCCCCACTGGACCGGCACCATCAAGTAGCTGGGTGACAACTCCAACGACGCGCTGGTACGTCCGGGACCCGTCCTTAGTCCCAGACATCCGGCAGCCCTCTACCGGCACCGGGCACCCAGCCCTTCCCTCGCACACCCCAACCTGCTCCTAATTTGCGCGTCAGGGCCCTGACCCACAGGTGTTCTGATCACGCGGCCAGGGCGAGGTCGTGCATGTGGGTGACGGCCTGGACCCCGCGGTAGAGCCCGTCGCCGTGCTGCCGGCAGTCGCGGAGGATCTTGCAGTTCTTCAACAGGCCGGTCGCATGCTCGACCCCCGCACGGACCGGCGATCCTCCGCGTTTTCAGCTTCCTCGGCGGCCAGCAAGGGCCTGCCGGGCGTTTGCGGTGCGGGACGACCAGGCCGGTGTTGATGTAGGCGCCATCGCTGGCCGTACGCTTTCCGGCACAACTCAATTCGGACCCGGCCCACCGCATGCATCTATTCGCTCATGAGGCGTATCGGTGCCCATGCCATTACGACGGCTCCCCCGTACAAGGTCCGTCAACTGCCTCGACCGACTCGCGCCGATACGGAGTTCCTTCCGCAGGGTCTCAACCGAAATGGGGTGCTGGTGCAGTTCCCAATGCCTGGTATTCAGTATCTGTGCCCGCGCCAGCAATGGATCCTCGTCTGCAGCGGACTCTCACCCAGCACGAGACCGTTTCCCTCACCCTGAACTCCGGCCACGTCAGCTGGGCGGTGCCCCAACAACTCCACCGACAGCAGCAGCACGACCGGAGGACATCCGGCGACTAGCACCGGCTTCCACTCCAAAGCCGACACCGCCGCGATGTTCGCCGCGAGCGAGACCGCGATCCCCAGCAGAAAAGCTGACCACACCGCGCCTCACGCCCGGCGTGTGGGAAACGCCGTGGGCTTCGGCACGCTGACCGTGGCCAAGAGCAAGAGCCCGTCCACGGACAGCGGCCACAGCGAAGCGCTGACCGTGTCGGCTCCGCTCTGCAGCGCGAACTCCCGCTGGTGAACGTACGAGGCATAAGCGGCGACTCTGGCAACGACGAGAGCGCACAGAGGCCGGATCCATGCGTCCAGGCCGAAACCCCGGCTCCCGGCCGCTCCCTCCCGAGGCTCGCCGACATCACTCATCGAACCCACCACCCGGCACGCTGATCCAGTGCACAACGCGTGCACACTTCCGCGGGAACTCCCGGGAACTCGCAGGTAGAAGCGGGAAGCGCCCGAACCCGAGAAGAGGCCCGACCGGGCCATAAGACCAGGTCAGAGCCCCGAAGGCAGGCGAGTCGGGCTGTACGCCGGAGACTCAATCGCGAGTGCTTCCGTTACTACGCGCGCGCACCGCCGCTACCAACTGCCGTGACCGACTCGCGCCGATGCGCAACTCCTTCCGCAACGTCTCAGCCGACACCGGCCGTTGATACAACTCCCAATGCCGGGCATCCACCTGCCGGGCACGCCCCACCAGCGGATCACCCGCACCGCCGCCCTCGTCCATGAACTCGTCTCCAGCAGCGGTCCCGGCACGATCGGGAGACCGGTGGGCAAGAAGCTCCACGGCGAGCAGCAGTGCCACGGGAGGCCATCCCGCCACCAGAACCGGCTTCCACGCCAACGCGGGCGCCGCGGCCACGTTGGCCGCCAGGGAAACGGCGATCCCAAGCAGAAACGCCAACCGCACCACATACCGCGTGCGGCGGTCACCCTCACTGGGCTGTTTCAGCACACCGACCGTCGCCAACAGCAGCAAACCGTCGACCGACAACGGCCACAGAGTCGCACTGGTCCGGTCCGCCCCACCCTGCAGAGCGAACTCACGCTGATGCACATACGAGGCGTACGCCGCGACCCCGGCAACCACCAAGGCCCCCACACGCCGAACCCACACCTCCAGATCGGCCCCCGACCCCACGCCAGGCCGCCTCACCGCGCCGCCCTCCCCCGCGCCGTTGGGCAAAAGCTCCCCTCGACCACGAGCTTCCCCGGCAAAACCCCAGCTGAAGACGGCCATCCTTCTGCGGAGCGCCCCGCCGGGGGCGCTCTTTTTTTTGCAGTTCAGCGGCCCTTCAAGCCCGTCGGATCCAGCCCGTCACAAGATCCCGAGCCCGCCACAAGATCACTCGCGGCGGGCTTTTCGCTGTCTCCGGCCGCCCTCCGTCAGCGAGGAAGGTCCTCCGGGAGGAGCATGCGGAGGTCGTCCAGACCGGGGGCCGGGAGGGCGCCTATGCGGCCGGCCTGGCGGGTCATCATCGTTTCCAGGATCTGGCGGGCCGTGCGGGCGTTGCCGAAGGAGCGGTCGCGGGGCAGGGCGTCCACGTAGGTGCGGAGTTCGGTGAGGGCTTCGGGGGTGCAGTCGTAGCCGTAGCCGGTGGCGGTGCGGGCGAGAATGTCCAGGAGTTCGTCCGTGGTGTAGTTCTCGAAGTGCACCGTTCGGGAGAAACGGGAGGCCAGGCCGGGGTTGGAGGCCAGGAAGCGGGCCATTTCGTGGGTGTAGCCGGCGGCTATGACCACGACCTCGTCCCTGTGGTCCTCCATCAGCTTCAGGAGGGTGTCCACCGCCTCCCGGCCGAAGTCGGAGCCCGCGCCCTCGGGGGTGAGCGTGTACGCCTCGTCGATGAACAGCACGCCGCCCATCGCCTGTTCGAACGCGTCCTTGGTGAGTTGCGCCGTGTGGCCCACGTAGCGGCCCACCAGGTCGGCGCGGGCCACCTCGACGAGCTGGCCCTTGGGCAGGACGCCGAGGGAGCGCAGCAGGTCCGCGTAGAGGCGGGCGACGGTGGTCTTGCCGGTGCCGGGTGGGCCGGAGAAGATCAGGTGCTGGCTGATCTTGGGGGTCGGGAGGCCTGCCGCCTGGCGTTGGCGGGTGGCGGTGAGCAGGTTGACCAGGGCCGTCACCTCGTTCTTGACCGCGGTCAGGCCGACCATGGCGTGCAGGTCGGCGAGGAGCTCCTCGGCACCGGGGCCGCCGTCGGCCTTGGCGGCGGAGTCGTCGGCGACGTCCTCGGGGAGCAGCAGGGTCAGGTCGCTCTCGGCCGGGTTCGGCATGGTGCTGAGGCGGTGCGCCTGGCGGTCGATCATCTCCTCGAACACCTTGCGGGCGGCGCGGCCGTTGCCGAACGTGGCGTCCCGCGGCATGCGTTCGTAGTGCCGGGCGAGCGCGTCCAGGGTGCTGGGGTCCAGTTCGTAGCGGTGGCCCGCGCACATGTTCTCGGTGATGGTCACCAGCTCGTCGACCGAGTAGTTGGCGAACTCCACGGTCCGGGTGAAGCGGGAGGCGAGGCCCGGGTTGGAGGAGAGGAAGGCGCCCATCTCGTCCGTGTAGCCGGCGGCTATGACCACGACCTCGTCCCTGTGGTCCTCCATCAGCTTCAGCAGGGTGTCGATCGCCTCCCGGCCGAAGTCGACGCCGGAGCCCTTGCTGTCGGACATGAGGGTGTACGCCTCGTCGACGAACAGGACCCCGCCGAGGGCGTCGTTGAACGCCTCCATGGTCTTGATGGCCGTACCGCCGATGACCTGGGCGACGAGGTCGGCGCGGGAGACCTCGACGAGGTGTCCGGAGCGCAGTACGCCCAGTTCGGCGAGGATGCCGCCGTAGAGGCGGGCCACGGTGGTCTTGCCGGTGCCGGGCGGGCCCGAGAAGACCAGGTGGCGGCTCATCGGCGGGACGGGCATGCCGAGTTGGGCGCGGCGCTGGGCGAGCTGGTTGACGTTGACGAGGGTCCGTACCTGGTGCTTGACGTCGGCGAGGCCGACCAGGGACTCCAGTTCCGCCAGCGGGCCTTCGGGGGTCTTGCCCTTCTCGCCGCCCGACGAGGCCGCCGCGACGTCGGGGGCGATGGTGTCGCCCCAGGCGTCCGGTGCGGCGTTGCCCGCGCTGTTCAGGTCCTCGACGGTGAGCCGCTCACTGGCGCGGGACTGCTTGAGACCGGCGCCGCGGTTGTCGCGTACGGTGCAGCCGGTCACGGTGACCGGCTCGGAGCTGTCGACGCGGATGCCGTCGCCGACGCTGCCGGTGATCTGGGAGCCGGTGAGGGCGGCCCGGGCGCCGTTGGACACCAGGACGCCGTGTGCGCCGCAGTCCATGACGTGGGTGCGCAGCAGGGACAGTTCGCCGTCCTTGTCGACGACGACGCCGGACGCCCGGCCGGACTCCACCCGGCAGTCGCGGAGGGTGCCGTTGCCCTCCGTGCCGACGGAGACGGTGGCGTCGGAGGCCTCGCGCATGACCGTGTCGCGTACTTCGGGTCTGCCGCCCGAGGCGATGCGGAGTGCGGCGCCGCCCGCGCGGTCGATCTCGCAGTTCTCCAGGCGCCCGCGGCCGTCCTCGACGACCTCGATGCCGTGGCCGCCGGGGTCGTTGATCCGGGCTCGGAAGACGAGCGGGTTGGCGCCGGTGCGGATGCGGATGCCGACGGCGGCCGCGTCCGAGACGACCAGGCCGTCGAACTCGGGCGACGACTCGTCCTCCAGGAGGACGGCGCAGTTCTTGTCGGCGCAGTCGCGTACGGCCGTGCCGATGAGGGTGGGGGCGCTGGAGCCGATGACCCGGATCGCGGGCGCGGCGGCGTTGTCGAACTCGCAGTCCCGGAAGGTGCCGCGGGAGCGTTCGGTGACGGCGAGACCGCTGCCCTTGGTGCGTGCGGTGCGGCAGCGCACCAGTTCGGGGTCGGCGTTGTCGGCGAGCATGATGCCGGGGCCGGAGGTGTCGAGGACGGCGACCTGTTCGAGGACCGGGCGGGAGCTGCTGGTGATGTAGACGCCGACCGAGGTGTCGTGGACCGTGGTGCGGGTGATCCGGGTGGAGCTGCTGCCCTCCAGGGCGATGGCGGGCTTGTCGGTGGCGGAGATGTCGCAGTCCTCGACCAGGCCCTGTGCGGTGCCGCTGGCCAGGACGCCGTTGGCGCGGGCGTCGCGCAGCCGGCAGTCGCGCACGGTCGTACGGGCGTCCTCGCCGATGACGACGGAGGACGTGCCGGTGTTCTCGATGAGGCAGCCCTCGACGATGCTGCCGGTGGACGCGGCGTCCACGACTCCGGCGCCCTTGGGGTTGCTGATCCGGCAGTCGCGCATGGCCAGGGAGCCCGATTCGCGGGCCAGTACGGCGGTCCAGCCCGAGCCGACGACCGTGCAGCCGTCCATGGCGACCTGGCCGCGCGGTGCGTCGACCACCGGGAGGTCCTCGCTGCCGCCGCGCAGGGTCAGGTCGGTGAGCATGACCGCGTCGGCGACCAGGACGACCGCGGTGCCCCGGCGCGGGCAGATCTCGACGCTGCCGGGTTCGCCGTCGGCGACGATGGTGACGCGTGTCCTGACGGTCAGGTTCTCGGCGTAGCGGCCGGGCTGGACCCGGATCACCGCTCCGGTGCGTGCCTTCTCCAGGGCCTCACCGATCGTCCGGAAGCTGTCCGGTTGGTCCGAGCTGACCCTGAGCAACTGCCGTGACACGCGTCGATCCTCCTCGTTGTGGTGCCGCCGCCGCGCGTCTCCCTTCCGGGTACGGTCGTACGGACGTGCGCACGCGTGCAGGCTACGGGACCGGGGCGGCCATCTTCCAGGAGAGCCAGGGGAGTTCAGGTGCTGACCCCGTCCGCCTCGCTGTCGTCCCCGGCACCTAGGATCGCGCCATGTGTGCTGCTCGTACTCAGCGCTTCCGTGGGCCGGCGGTTGCCGCCGTCCTGCTCGTGGTCTCGTCGGCCGCCGTTCCCGCAGCCGCCGACTCCGTGGGGCTGCCCGCCGTACGGTCCGTGCTGGGGGCGGACGAGTCCTGCGTCGCGGCGTCCGCCGAGCACGCCAGTGGGCAGCCGTGGGCGCTGGCGGCGCTGGGGAACACACGGTCCCTGACGCTCTCCCAGGGCGCCGGGGTCACGGTCGCGGTGGTGGACACCGGGGTGAGTACGGGCGTCCCCGGGCTGTCCGGGCGGGTGAGCGCGCTCGGGGGCGCGGGCGTGGACTGTGTGGGGCACGGCACCTTCGCGGCCGGTCTGATCGCTGCGGCGGGTACGGCGGACGGGGGCGCCGCCGGGCTGGCGCCGCAGGCCAGGATCCTGGCCGTACGGGGCACTGACGAGCGCGGCAACGCCTCGGTGGCCCGGGTCGCCGCGGGGATACGGGAGGCAGCCGACGCCGGTGCCTCGGTCGTCTACGTCGGGGTGGCCCTCGCGGACGGCAAGTCGGAGCTGACGAACGCGGTCGCGTACGCGAGCCGCAAGGACGCCCTGGTCGTCGCGCCGCTCGCCCCGGACGCGCTGCCCAAGGACTCGGCCACGGGGGACCTGGTGGCCCCGGAGCCCTGGTACTGGCCCGCCGCGGCCCCCGGCGTACTGGCCGTGACCGACTACGGCCCCGACGGCAGCCGCCCGGACAACGCACCGACGATCTCCGGCGCGGACCTCGCCGCCCCCGGCGACGCGGTGGTCGGCATCGGGCCCCGGGGGGACGGACACTTCATCGGCTCAGGCGCCTCGCTCGCCGCCGCACACACTGCGGGCGCGGCGGCGCTGGTGCGATCACGCCACCCGGAGATGTCCGCACCGGAGATCTCCCGCCAACTGACAGAGGCCGCATACCCGGCCGCGCCGCCCCGCCTGGACCCGTACGCGGCACTCACCGCCGTACTGGCGGAGACGCCGGGCGCGACCCCCCGGCCCGCAAAGGCCGTGGTTCCGGCAGCGGTGTCGGCCGAACCACGCCGACGGGCGCTGGTCGTGGCGGCGGCAGGAGCGGGGGTACTGCTGCTGGTGGCCGCCCTGGCGGTGGTCGTTCCCCGAGGGCGAGCCCGGGGCTGGCGCCCGGCGGGCTGACCTACGCGGGCCTTCGGTTGCCGTTGGGCGGGGGCACCTGCGGGAGCGGGGAGCTGCCGCTGGCGCCTGCCCTGGCGGCGGGCGTCCCACGGGGACGGGCCCGCGGCTGGCGCCCGGCCGGCCAACCCGCCGAAGCCTGCTGGCCCCGCCGGACGGGGGCGGTCGTCCCCATCCCCGCTGACTGGATCGCCACGCTCTTCGGCCCCGCCAGATGGGGGCGCGGTAGGAGCTGGGGCGCTGCTGCTGGTGGCCGCCCTGGCGATAGTGGTCGTCCTACGGGGACGGTCCGGGGCCGGCGCCCGGCCGGCCAACCCGCCCAAGCCTTCTGCCTCCGCCGGGCGAGGGGCGGGCGTCACCATCCCCACCGGCCGGATCACCGCGCTCTCCGGCCCCGCCGGATGGAGGCGGTGGCAGGAGCGGGGGCACTGCTGCCGGCGGCCGCCCTGGCAGTGGTCGTTCCACGGGGACGGGGCCGGCAGCCTGCCTCCTGGCCCTCCCGAGCCTTCGGCCCCGCCGGACGCGGCAGCGGAAGCGGGGGGCGCCGCTGGCAGCCCCCCCTGGCAGCGGTCGTTCCACGGAGGCGGGCCCGGGGCTGGCGCCCGGCGGGCTGACCCGCTCAGTCCTTCGGCACCGTGGGACGGGGGGCCGTCGCCCTCCCCATGAGCCTGATCGCCGCGCTTCTCTGCCCCGTCGGACGGGGCCGTGACCGGAACGGCACCCGGTGATCACCGGGCCGTACGGACCGGTCGAGGCGCCGATGTCTCTGCCCGGGGCGTCTCCAAGTCCCGGAAGACCGGGGTGGGTTCCCGTCCGTCGGTAGGCCGGCAGGACCCGCCCCGGGGGCTGCCGGCCGGTACTGGGCGCCCCTCGTCCAGGCGCCCCCGCAGCTCACTCCCCCGCATCCTCCAGTACCGCCGTCTGCACCTGTGTCGAGTTGCGGCGTGTTACCCGTGTGCCCCTGCCCGGGGGGAGGTTGCGGCCCTTCAGGGAACCCGTGATGAAGCCCTCTGACGGGGGGCAGGAGAGCAGGATCAGCGGGGTGTTGACCTCCTGCATGCGGCGGACCAGGCTTTCGCCCATTCCTCGGCTGGCGCCTGCCGCCGAGCGGGCGAGGATCACGTGGACGCCTACCTCCCAGCCGAGGGCCAGGTGGCCCAGGAGGGGGTCGAAGGGGGCGTTCATGGGGCCCGTGCCGACCATGTCGTAGTCGTCGACCAGGATGAACAGCCTCGGGCCGTTCCACCAGTCGGCCCGCCGCATCCGGGACGGGGTGATGTCCTGGCCGGGGAGGCGGGAGGTGACCGCGCGGGCCGCGCCCGCGACCAGGTCCTTCAGGGCGTCGATCGAGACGGCGTGGCCCAGGCGGTATTCGTCGGGGACGGCCTCGACCAGTTCGCGTCGGTAGTCGACGACCATGATGCGGGCCTCGGCGGGCGAGTAGCGGTCCATTACCGCCTTGGCCGCCATGCGCAGGAGGTTTGTTTTGCCGCTTTCTGTGTCGCCTACGACTATCAGGTGCGGGGTTTCCGTGAAGTCGTGCCACACCGTGGAGAGTTCCTGCTCCTCCAGGCCGATCGCCATCCGGAATCCGCCCGAGGGCGCTTCGGGGGCGGGGAGTTCGGCGACCGGCAGATTCGTCGGGAGCATGCGGACCGCCGGGGCGGCGGGGCCGAACCAGCTCTCCCTGACCGCCGCCACCAGCTCGGCGACCCCGTCCGTGAGGTCCTCCGCCGCCTCCACCCCGTCGATCCGGGGCAGCGCGGTGAGGTAGTGGAGTTTCGTGTCCCGGGTCAGGCCTCGGCCGGGCATCCGGGGCACACTCTTGGCGCGCCGCATGTCGATCTCGGAGTCCATCGGGTCGCCCATCCTCAGTTCGAGGTGGGTGGCCGCCTGGTCGCGGACCGCCGAGGTCAGCTCCACCCAGCGGGCGGTCGTGACGATCAGGTGGATGCCGTAGTTGAGGCCGCGCGCCGCGATCGCGCCGAAGGTCTGGATGTACTTGTCGAAGTCCTGACGCACCGTGGACCAGCCGTCGATCACCAGGAACACGTCGCCGTGCTGCTCGTCGGGGAACTCCCCGGCGGCCCGGCGGCGCCGGAACGTCGCCATGGAGTCGATGCCCTCGGCGAGGAAGAAGCGTTCCCTGGCCGCCAGCAGTGAGGTGACCTCGGCGATGGTCCGGCTCACCCGCTCGGTGTCGAGGCGGGCCGCGACACCGCTCATGTGGGGCAGCCCGGAGAGGCCGGCCAGGGTTCCGCCGCCGAAGTCGAGGCAGTAGAACTGCACTTCGCGCGGGGTGTGGGTGAGCGCGAGCGAGGTCAGGATCGTGCGCACCATCGTGGACTTGCCGCTCTGCGGGCCGCCCGCGATCGCGATGTGGCCGCCCGCGCCGGACAGGTCGAGGGTGAGCAGGTCGCGCAGTTGCTCGAAGGGCTTGTCGACGATGCCGATCGGGATGGTGAGCCTGCCTCGGCCCGCCCAGCCGACCGCCGTGAGCCCCAGTTCGGGGTCCGGGGTGAGCGGCGGCAGCACCTGGTCGAGGGTGGCCGGCAGGTCCAGCGGGGGAAGCCACACCTGGTGGGCCGGCGGGCCCGCGTCACGCAGCCGTTCCACGGCCACGGACAGCAGCGTGTCGCCGCTCTCCTCCGTCTCGGCGGTCGGGTCGGGGGCGGGCAGTTGCCGGGGCACGACATGGCTCGTCGTCCACGGCACGGTCTGGCTGGCCACCCGTACCTGATGGGCGCCGCCGCCCCGCTTCTCGTACGCGCCGGAGACGTACGCGGCGCGGAAGCGGGTCAGCTCCTCCACCCCGGACTTGAGGAAGCCGCTGCCGGGCTGCGGCGGCAACTGGTAGGCGTCGGGGACCCCTAGGACTCCGCGGCTCTCCATCGCGGAGAACGTCCGCAGACCGACCCGGTAGGAGAGGTGGCTCTCCAGCGCGTGCATGCGGCCCTCGTCGAGGCGCTGCGAGGCGAGCAGGAGGTGGACGCCGAGGGAGCGGCCGAGGCGGCCGATCATCACGAACAGCTCCATGAACTCGCGGTGTGCGGCGAGCAGTTCGCTGAACTCGTCGACGACCACGAACAGGCTGGGCAGCGGCTGGAGCGGCACTCCGGAGGTGCGCGCCTTCTCGTAGTCGAGCGCCGAGGTGTAGTTGCCCGCGGCCCGCAGCAGTTCCTGACGGCGCATCAACTCGCCGTGCAGGGCGTCCTGCATACGGGAGACCAGCGCGGCCTCCCCGGCGAGGTTGGTGATCACGGCGGAGGTGTGCGGGAGTTCGTCGAGACCGAGGAAGGTCGCGCCGCCCTTGAAGTCGACGAGGACGAAGTTCAGCGTCTCCGAGGAGTTGGTGAGGGCGAGGGAGAGGACCAGGGTGCGCAGCAGTTCGCTCTTGCCGGAGCCGGTGGCGCCGATGAGCATGCCGTGCGGTCCGGTGCCGCCCTGCGCGGACTCCTTGATGTCCAGCTCCACCGGCCGGCCGTCCACGCCGACGGCGATGGGCACCCGCAGCCTGGCGGCTCCGGTGTGCTGCTGCCAGAGCCTGGCGGGTTCGTGGCGGTGCAGGTCGGAGATGCCTAGCAGGGTGGTCAGTTCGACGTTCGTGCCCAGCGGTTCCGCGGCGTCCACGCCGGTGCCCAGGCCCATGCGGTAGGGGGCGATCCGGCGGGCCAGGGCCGTCACGCCGACCACGCCGAGGCCGTCGGGGCGGCCCAGGACGGTGGTCTGCTCCTTGCGGTCCCGGTCGGTGCGCACCAGCCCGAAGGCGTCGTCGGTGACGTCGAAGCGGAGGGTGACCCGGCCGGGCCGCCAGGCGAGCGCGCCGGACAGGTCCAGGACGACGGTGTTGCGGAAGCCGGGTCCCTCCAGCCGGTGTCCGGTCGGTACGGTGACGCCGTCCACGACGATCACGGTGAACGGCTCCTCCCGGCCGGGCAGGGCGTCCGGGTCGAACTGGGGCCGCTCCTCGAACTCGGCGCCGAGCGAGTCCATCAGCTCGCCGAAGGCCGAGAACGTCATCCGGGCGGGTCCGGCGCCGTCGGTCTCGTGCGGGTGCAGGGCGTGCGGGAGCCACTTGGTCCACTCCCAGTCCGCGCGGCGTTCGTCGGACACGCACAGCGCGATCCACAGGTCGTCCGGTGAGTGGAAGGTGGCCAGTTGGGCGAGGATCGCGCGGGCCACCGCCCGGATCCGGTCCTCGTCGCCCCGGAACAGCACGCGGGCCCAGGCCCGCAGATAGATCGCGATGGGCTGCCCGGGCACGGTCGCGTAGGCGCGGATGAAGCTGCGCAGGGCGTGCGCGGCGAGCGGTTCCAGGTCCTCGACGGGGCTGGTGGACGTAGGGGTGAGCTTCAGGCCGAGCTTCTGTTCGCCGACCGCGACCCGGACCTCGCCGAAGTCCTCGTCGCGGGGGCGGCGTTCCCACAGCCGGGTCGTGCCCACCATCGACCAGAGGGCGGCGGGTTCGGGGTGCCGCCAGGCCAGCGCGCGCTGCTGGTCGACGACCGCGCCACGCACCTTGCGCCGGATCTGGCCGAGATAGCGCAGATAGTCACGCCGTTCACCCTTGAGCCGCTGTTTGCGTTCGCTGCTGCGGCGCATCGCCTGACCGACGATCATCGCCGCGGCCGCGACCACCATCACACCCAGGGCGAGATAGATGAATCCGCCGCTGCCGCGGGTCATACCGGGCCGCATGAACATGAACATCATGGACACGGACATCATCGCCATGGGGAGGTACGTCCACACGGCGGAGGAGTCGGGCACCACCTCGGGGAGCGCGGGCGGCTCCTGGAGGTTCAGCTCCCCGTCGGGCATCTCCGGGCCTCGGCGCCGGGCCGGGCGACGGAACAGGACCACACTCAAGGAGCTTCTCCTTACGAGGACTTGCGGGGCGGGCAAGGTCCGGGTGGGGGGCGGACGAGGCCCGGGCGGGACGGCGCCCGAGGGCGGCCGGCGGATGGGCCCGTGCCGGCTGTTGTCCCGGTGGCGGCTGAAGCCCGCGGTGCATCTGATACTACGATCGTCTCGTCGAACGCCAACGACCGGTCCTCCATGGCGAGTTCGCACCTTCGCAAACCGGACCGGTCGGGCGCGATGTTCGGCGGGGCGTCAGCCGGCGTCACCGCCCAGGACACGGAAAGCACCTTCGAAGAAGCGTGAGCAAGCCCGATGACTGACACACAGATGGCGGAGCTGTGCCGACTGACGGTACGAGCCCCGGCCAAGACCATGGATCTGGCCGTGCCCGCCGACGTGCCCGTCGCGGATCTGCTGCCCGCGGTCCTCGGCTACGGCGGTGACGACCTCGAAGAGGCCGGGATCGACCACGGCGGCTGGGTGCTCCAGCGGCTCGGCGGCGAGCCGCTGGACGAGGAACGCACCCTGGACTCGTACGACCTCAGGGACGGCGAGACGCTCTTCCTGCGGCCCCGTGCCGAGGCGCTGCCCGAGGTGCACCTGGACGACCTGGTGGACGGCATCGCCACCACCATGCAGCAGCGGCCCTACGGCTGGAGCCCCCGGGCGAGCCGCTGGCTGCTGCTCGGAGTGGCCCTCGCGGTGCTCGCGGCCGGCATCCTGCTGGTCGCCCTGCCCGGCGGCCCCGCCGGACCCCGCGCGGTGTTCGCCACGGCGGCCGGACTGCTGCTGCTCGCGGGCGCCGGCGCGGCGAGCCGGGCGGTCGGGGACGCGGGCGCCGGCGCCGCACTCGGCTTCATGGTGGGGCCGTATCTGGCACTGGCCGGCTGGCTGCTGCCGGGCGGGGAGCTGAAGGGCCAGGAGCTGTACGAGGTGCTGGGCTCGCGGCTCCTCGCGGCGACCGCGGCCGGGGCGGGCGGCGCGGTGCTCGCGCTGGCGGTCGTGGCCTCGTACGCGGCGCTGTTCCTCGGTCTCACCGTGGTCTGTGTGTTCGGGGCGCTGGCGGCGGTGCTGATGCTCGCGGCGGATCTGCCGCCGGTGCATGTCGCGGGGATCCTCGCGGTCGCGGCCGTGGTCCTCGGGGCGTTCGTCCCTACGCTGTCGTTCCGGATGTCGGGGATGCGGATGCCGCCGCTGCCCACCAACGCCCAGCAGTTGCAGGAGGGCATCGAGCCGCACGCCACCGCCACGGTGGCCTCCCGTGCCGTGCTCGCCGACGGCTGGATGACCTCGCTGTACGGGGCGGTGGGCGTGGTCACCGGGGCCTGTCTCGCGGTGCTGGCCCGGGAGGACGACCTGCCCGAGACGATCATGGCGGTGGTGCTGTCCCTGCTGCTCCTGCTGCACGCGCGGGGCCTGGGGAACGTCTGGCAGCGGCTGTCGCTGGTCGTTCCGGGCGTGGCGGGGCTGCTGGCGCTGGTCGTCGTCGCCGTTCCGCAGTCCTCGCCGGGGATGCGGCTGGTGAGCGCGGCGGGACTGCTGGCGGCCACGGCGGGTCTCGCCATCGCCTCGTGGACCGTGCCCGGACGGCGGCTCGTGCCGTACTGGGGGCGGATCGGCGAGATCCTCCACTCGGCCATGGCGATCAGCCTGCTGCCGCTCAGCCTCTGGGTGCTCGGTGTGTACGGCGCACTGCGCTCCCTCAACGGCTGATCCGAAAACGGCTGGTTCGAAACGGCTGATCCGAAAGGGATAACGCTGTCATGCAGTCCAAGCGCGATCAGGTCCAGGCGCACATGTTCGTCATGGGGCGGCTGACCTCAAGCATGCTGCGGGCGGACCCGGACGCCCCGGAGAGCCCGCAGGGCCGGACCAACCGGGGGGTGGTCATCGGGGTGGTGATCGCCGTGCTGATCTCGGCCGGGGCGTTCGTCCTCGGTCTGCTCAAGCCGGGCACCAAGGACTCCTGGCAGGCGGCCGGGACCCTGGTGGTCAACAAGGAGACCGGCTCCCGCTATCTCTATCTGGACGGCCGGCTGCGGCCGGTGCGGAACTATTCCTCGGCGCGGCTTCTGATGGGCGCCGACATGAAGGTGGTCACGGTCGGTTCCGCGTCGCTGCGCGACACTCCGCACGGAGCCCCGGTCGGCATCGACGGCGCACCCGACGCGCTGCCCGGCAGCGGGGACCTGGACACCGGCCCGTGGCAGGTGTGTTCGGGCACCGCCTCCGGTTCGACGGGCACCACCCTCGCGGTGGGCCGGGAGACCACCACGGCGGGCCTGCCCACCACCCGGGCGCTGCTGGTGACCGGCCCGGACAAGGCCGACTATCTGGTGTGGCGGGGCAGCAAACTGCGCCTGGACGACGAGGCCAACGCGCGCGAGGCCCTCGGCTACGGCTCCACTCCGCGTACGGCGGTGTCGGCGGCGTTCCTCAACTCCCTGCCGTCCGGCCCCGATCTGGCCCCTCAGCCGGTGGTGGACAAGGGTGCGGCCGGCCCCCTGCTGGGCGGCGCGCGCACCCGGCTCGGCCAGGTGTTCCGGGTCACCGTGCCCGGCACCGCCGAGCGTTACTACCTGCTGGAGAGCAGGGGCCTGACCCCGCTCACCGCCACCGCGGCCGCCTTGGTGCTCGGCGACCCGGACACCCAGGAGAAGGTGTACGAGGGCGGGCCCGCGCAGGTCGCGGTGCTGGGCGCGGACGCGCTGAACGGCCGGCTGACGCCGGGCACGAGCGAGGCGGCGCAGAACCCGGACCTGCCCCAGGCACCGCCCGAGGTGGTCGGCATCGACGAGGACACGACCGCCTGCGTAAGGATCACGACCAGCGCGGAGGGCCCCCGGGTCAGCGTGGCCATCGAGACGGCGGCAGCGCTGGGCCCGGCCGCGCAGGCACCGCCGGAGGGGCTGACGCCGGCCTGTCTGCCGGTCGCCCGGATCACCGTACGGCCCGGCGGCGGGGCCCTGGTGCGGGCGCTCGGGGCGGGCGGCAGCCAGGTGGGCGGCACGCTCTACCTGGTGACGGACACCGGGATGAAGTACCGGGTGGGGACGGCGAAGGCGCTGGCCGCGCTCGGCTACTCGGAGGGCCAGGCGAACGGACTCCCCTCGCCGCTGCTGGCGATGCTGCCGACCGGTCCCGACCTCAGCGCGGAGGCCGCGGTGGTCGGCGAGAGCGGCACGACGGCACCGCGCTGCGAGGCGTCGTAGGCGCCGGTCGTCGTAAGCGCCACGCGTCCGCGACGTTAAATCTCAAGCCGAATTGCCCAAACCACCGAACCGGACGGGCCGAGGTGACGTCCATCATTGATGGATCAACTCACGCATGTCTAGGCTCACTTGAACCACTAGAACCCCAGGAGGCGCGGATCCATGGCACCTACAGGTAAGCAGCAGTCACAGGCGGATGCGACCAGGAACGGCGTCACCGCGCTGGAGCAGGCCTTCACAGGTGTCCAGAAGTGCCGCCAGGACGTCGAGAACATGAAGCACAACCTGTCCTCCGGCTATTCGGGCAGTGACGGTGGCGCGTTCCAGAAGCTCCTTGAGCGGTGGGACCAGCAGGCCGAGGTCATCTCGAACAACCTCCAGAACATGATCGACACGCTGAACGAGACGCTCAAGTCCCAGGGCCAGCAGCAGGGTTCGTCCAACCAGGCCATCCAGGAGGCGTACAGCCGGTCCGAGGCCATCTTCGAGGCTCTGCGCGGCTAGCAACCGCCCTCCCCCCACCCCTGAAACGACCGCCTCAAGACTTAAGGACAGCCATGCCCGACTTCACCGACGGACTCATCTACGTCGACTACTCCCACATGAACAACGCCGCCGACGACATGGTCCAGCAGACCAAGGCGATCGACAGCATCCTCACCAACCTGGACGCCGAGCTCCAGCAGCTCAAGGAGACCTGGGAAGGTGACGACAAGAACGTGTACGGCGAGAAGCAGGCGGCGTGGAACAACGCCGTCGCCGAGATGGAGCGGATCCTCGGCGAGAACTCGGCCCTGCTGACCGAGGTGTCCGACAGCTACCAGTACAGCGAGAAGTCCCTGACGCAGCTCTGGGAGAGCGTGCGCATCGGCGGCGCCTGACCCCATGAGGGCGGCACGCCCACCCCGGCGGCCGTCCGCGTGCGCATTCCGCGGACGGCCGTTCCTTTCGTGCCCCTCGACGCGGGGCGGGACCTGACGGACGCAGGAGCAGGAGGAGTACGGAATGGCGGAGAACACTCCCACGGTCAACCTGAACAAGGCGTGGTTGCAGGCCTTCCTCACCGACGACATAGGCCCGTTCAGGGTGGCGATCAGCGCCCTGAACGGCGAGGGCGAATCCCCGATCGACTCGGTGCCGGTGCCGGCGGTGTTCGACCTCGTGGCGGAGGGTGGCGGGACGGCTGTCGGCTTCCTGGACGGGCAGGTGAAGCCGCTCGCGATCGGCACGATGGCGACGGAGACCGGCGGCCGGACCAACGGCGGGAACGTCGCGACGAAACTGGCCGAGCTGGTCGAACAGGTCACGGCGATCCTCAAGCACCAGGGGGAGCTCTTCGAGGAGATCGAGGACGACCTGGAGGCGACCATCAAGGACATGTTCAAGACCCAGGACGAGAACATGGACAAGATCGACGGCAAGAAGTTCGTCAACTTCTTCGAGGACGTGGACAGCATCCTGTCCGAGGGCCCCGGTTCGACCGAAGAGAACAACGACTGACCCCGTCGCCGTGCCGAGCGCGCGGCCGTCGCCCTCGTTCACCGGATCCCGAGTCCTTCTCCTGAAAAAGGCCCCCTGCCATGGCACTCGACCCCAGCAAGGTCACCAACGAACTCACCGCCACCAATGACGTGTGGTCCGAGGCGGTCAAATTCCTCACCGGCTTTCCCATGCCGGCCAGGGACGGGCTTTTCGACACGCTGGTCGGCAACGAGGGCATTCCACTGATGAAGGTGGAGATCTCGGACATGGACTCCGTGGACTACGTCGACACGGAGGATTACAACTGGCTGTCCGAGAACGCCGGATACAAGATCAACAACACCGACTTCGTCATCCCGTTCTACACCGCCAGCGGTGGGGAGGGGTCGACGGTCTCGTACCACAAGGCGCGTATCACGCTGCTCGGGGACCACAGCGAGAAGGACGGTGAACTGACCGGCGGTGTGACCGAGGGCGGGACGTTCACCAGCCACATCAACAACCACCTGGACATGGACGGGAAGCCCACCTGGGACACCCGGCCGCTGAACCGATACAGCTACGGCTCCGGGCGCGCCCTGGAGGCGTTGCTGTGGGACCCCGAGGGCACCCACGGTTTCTCGTTCGGCGGCGAGCCCGTGCCCAACGGCAGTTCCGTCACCCTGGCGAACTTCGACGTGGTGGCGGGGGCGTTCGACCGGGTGGCGAAGTTCTTCATCGACCAGCAGAAGAAGGTCGAGGAGTGGCAGGGCAGGCTCGGCACCGAGGAGAACGAGGCCTGGCGCGGTCAGGCGGCGGGTGTCTTCTGGGATCTCATCGACAAGCTCAACAAGATGTACTCCGACTACGCGGAGGACATGAGCCCCAACGGGACCTATTACTCGAAGCAGGGCAACGAGATCCGGGACGCCAAGACGGCCCTCCAGACGGCCGCCGGTGACATGCAGCGGGAATGGGCGAGCTGGGAGTGGGAGGACGGCAACCCTCTGGTGCACCTGCACAAGATCCTGTCGTCGATCACCGATTACGCGTGGGACAACAACATCACGAAGATCACCTATGACGTCGAGATCCTGGGTGACTCCGTCTACACGACCTATGAGGCGGAGGCGGGTTTCGACCACCAGGCCAAGCTCGCCGGCGGGCACAATCTTCCGGCGGACTGGAAGGGCAAGGACTTCGGTCCGCTGAAGGATCTCAGCACCTGGGCGAACGTCGGGAACCAGGCGATCCTGCTCTGGCAGAAGTCCGTCGAGGACCGGCTGGAAAAAGTGGCCGTCTCCGCGCTGAACGCCCTGCGCGACGCCTGGAGCAACGCGAACTTCGATCTCGGCTCGGTCAAGTCGCGTCCCGGCGACACCCTCAAGGAGGGATACACCGAGGACAAGTCCGAGATCGCCGAGGAGAAGGCGAACAAGGCGGCCGAGGATGCCGCCGCGGCCGCCGCGGCGGCGGCCAAGAAGCAAGAAGAGTTCATGCAGTGGCAGAAGGAACAGGCCATCAAGGCCGAGGAGGAGCGCAAGAGGGAGAAGGAGGAGGCCGAACGCAAGGAGAAGGAAGCGGAGGCCAAGGCCGAGCAGAAGGAAAGGGAAGCCGAGGCCAAGGCGGAGCAGAAGGAGAAGGAGGCCGAAGCCAAGGCCGCCGAACAGGAGGCCAAGCAGGCGGCCAAGGAGGCCGAGGCCAAGGCCGAGCAGGAGCAGAAGGAGAAGGAGGCGGAGGCCAAGCAGGCCGCCGCGGAAGCCAAGGCCGAGGCGAAGGAAGCCGAACAGGAAGCCAAGCAGGAACAGAAGGAGAAAGAGGCCGAGGCCAAACAGGCCGAACAGGAGGCCAAGCAGGAGGCCAAGGAGCAGGAGGCCGAGCAGAAGCAGGCTGAGGCGCAGGCGCGTCAGGAGCAGCTCCAGATAACGCAGATGAACCAGGCGAAGGCCGAGCAGGAGCGGCAGCGCAAGGAGCAGGCCGAGAAGGAGGCCGAGGCCGAGGCGAAGCAGGCCGAGCAGGAGGCCAAGCAAGAAGCCAAGCAGGCCGAACAGGAAGCCAAGCAGGAGGCCAAGGAAGCCGAGCAAGAGGCCAAGCAGGAACAGAAGGAGAAAGAGGCCGAGGCCAAACAGGCCGAGGCGGAGGCCAAGGCCGACCAGATCCGTACCGAGCAGGAGGCGAAGCAGGAGCAGAAGGAGGCCGAGCAGGAGCAGAAGCAGGCTGCCGCGGAGGCCAAGGCCGAGGCGAAGGAAGCCGAACAGGAAGCCAAGCAGGAACAGAAGGAGAAGGAAGCCGAGGCGAAGCAGGCCGAGCAGGAGGCCAAGGCCGACCGGCTGCGCGCCGAGCAGGAGGCGAAGCAGGCCGAGGCGGAGGCCAAGTACGAGGCCGAACGGCGGTCCGTCCTCAACAACGGCGACCTCTCCCAGCTGTCGCCCACGGACATCAGCGGCCCGGTCGACGACAGTGTGCTGGACCTCGGTGGCGGCTCCCTCAACGACGGTGAGCTGAACGTTCCCGGCGGCGGCGAGACCCATATCGACTCGGACGGCCGGGTGGTCACCGAGTACCCGGACGGCAGCTCGACGACGATCGACCCGCTCACCCACACCTCGACCGTGACCCGGCCCGACGGCTCCACCATCTCCGGCCCGCTCAACTCCGGTGATCTGCTGACCAATCCGGACGGCAGCGCGACCCGCCTGGACTCGCAGGGCAACGTGGTCACTCAGTACCCGGACGGCACCGTCCAGACCGTCGACCCGGACACCGGCACCACCACGATCACGCACCCGAACGGCACGACGTCCTCCGGCAACCTCAACGGCAACCTCAGCCTGCCCTCCGTCAACGCCCCTTCCTTCAACAGCCCTTCGTACGGCGACTACGGCTCCTACGAGGAGGAGCTGTACGACGGCTCCCCCTACCAGTCGCCGCTGGACTACGGCTCCTCGTCGGGGGCCCAGCAGAGCCCCACCCGTCAGCTCCTGAACGCCGGCCCCTTCCCGGGGCTCAGCACCAGCGGCTCGGACGTGGCGAGCAACGCCGCGAGCAGCAGCGGGACGCCCGGGGGCGGCATGCCGATGGGCGGTGGCATGGGCGGCGGTATGGGCGGTGGCGGGGCCGGCGGGGAGAACGGCGAGCGTGTCCGTAACGTGTTCGACGGCGATGTGGTCAGCAACCGTCGTACGAGGGCCGGCGTACGCCCCAATCCCGGCGGTTACGCCGACGACGAGGTACGGGTGGCGGCGAGCGGTCCCACCACGTCCGGCAGCACCCCGTTCCTCCCGGGGGCGGGCGGCCCGGGCGGACCCGGCCAGACCCAGACGCAGAGCGGCGACCGGACGCGCGACGCGTGGGAGCCGGAGGACGACGACGTGTGGGGAACGGACGAAGGGGGCGCGCCCGCCGTGATCGGCCGGTGAACCGGAGGACCCGGGGTCTCGTGACCCCGTATCGGATGACCATTGCCGAGATGACCACTGTCGGGATGTCCGCTGTCGAGCAGGGAGGTGCCCGTTGAGCGAGTCGATGGAGCGGAAGCTGGCCGCGGCGATGGCCGAGCTGACCGCCGTTCAGGAGGCCGTCGCCCAGGCGGAGAGCGAACTCAGCCGGGCCACGGCCACCGTGCGGTCCCGGGACCGCGTGGTGGAGATCACGGTCGGTCCGCAGGGCGAACTGACCGGGCTGAGGTTCCTGGACGGCAAGTACCGCAACATGCCCGGCCCGCAGCTGGCGACCTCCATCCTGGAGGCCGTGCAGGAGGGACGGGCCCAGATGGCGCGCAAGGTCATGGACACGTTCGCGCCGCTGACCCAGCGCGAGGGCGCCGGCTCGGGCCTCGACCTCGACTGGGACCGGATGTTCGGCTCCGCGCTCGACCCGGAGGGCGGCAGCGGTTACGGGCGGCCGTCCCGGGACCGGCTGCGCGACGAGATCCATGAGGACACGGACGACACCTTGCCGAGGGGACGGTAGTCATGTCAGGCAGGTTCGAGGCGGATCCGGCGGGGCTTCAGCAGAGCGGCAACGAGGTCGGCGGGTTGCCGGCGCACGCGCGGAAGATCGGTGACGACTTCATCGCGGATCAGGCCAACTACCGTGGCCTGAACGGATATTCGGACGAGTTCTACAGCGAGACCCATCCCCGGTACGAGGCGAACAACGAGATGTGCCTCTCGGCGATCAGGGCGTTCGAGAACGCCTTCGTCGGGCTTGAGTCGGCGATCTTCGGCAACCGTCGCAACATCGTGGGCACCCAGGAGGGCGCCAGCGACCTGATCCAGCAGCAGCACTCGAAGCTGGACTCGCAAGGCGGCGAGAAGCGCTAAGTGGAGGAGATCAATTTCCCTCCGGACGTCCGGAAGATGCTCTTTGTCCTGCTGGGTGAGCAGCCCTTGCAGGCCAGGGAGAATCTGCTGTGGGGCAGCCGCAATCTCTACCTCGCCTTTCAGCAGTCCTTGATCGGCCTCAGGCAGAACGCGCGCGAGACCATCGTCAAGGCGCGGGACTCCCTGCCTCCGGACGTCGCCGAGCAGTACATCCAGGGCCTCACCATGCTGATCGGCGACGGCTACGGGAACGATCCCGTACAGCGTCTCCTCGATCAGCTCGACGATCTCGCCGACAACCAGATCGACCTCTCCCAGAAGGTCCAGGCGTCCAAATGGGAGATCATCGCCGAGATCATCATGCTGATCGCCGAACTGGCGATCCTGACGGCCCTGATGGCCTTCACGGGCGGTGCGTCCGTGTCGGAGATGTTCCTGGCCAGGGCCAGGAGCAGGTTCGCGATCCTGATGATCGTCGACCGGCTGCTGCGGATGACCCACCTGATGCCGACCCTGACGGAGGCGGTGGAGGAGGCCATCCAGACCCTCGCGGTCCGGCTGGCCCAGATCGGCCTGAACGACGGCGGCCGAAAGCCCGACGGAATCGACTGGGCCGACGTCGGAAAGGCCGCCGCTTTCGGTGCGCTCACCGGCGCGTTCATGGGGGTGTTCGAGCAGTTCTTCAAGCCGCTCAAGAACATCTTCAAGAACTACATGGACGACGTCCTCACGAAGTTCAAGTTCGATCCGGACACGTTGATTTTCAAGGGCCTGAAGAACGGGCCCGGGGAAATCGCCGGCGCCTTCGTGATCGGGGGTGCGAGCGAGGGGCTCGCCGAATACATCATCAAGGGCGCGTTCGAGGGCAACTGGGAATTCAAGTGGGAGACGTTCGTCGGCGGCGGCTCCAGCGCGGTCTTCGACCTCGGCGCGGGGCTCGCGGCCGGCGGGGCGGGGCTGTACGCGTACAACAAGTGGTTCGCCGACACGAACCTCTCCGCCGACCAGATCAATGACCTGCCCACGGACGGCCCGCTGAGCAGCGGAGGGGGCTCCGGAAGCACCAAGTCGACGGTCTCCACCGGTCCTTCGAGCACGACGACGGGTACGACGAGTCTGGGACCCGGGTCCGCGGGGTTCGGCACCACGTCCCTCTTCACCCCGGGTCCGGTGACTCCGGCACCGCTGACGACGACGTCGCCGGGGCCTGTCGTGGGGAACAGCGGAATCGTTACGCCGACGCAGAGCGCTCCGCTGAACACGATGCCGGACGTCACGTCGGACACGTCTCTGTCGGACCCGTCTCTCGACTCGCCGTCGTCCATTACGACCACGACTCCGTCCTTCAACTCGCCGTCGCTCAGCTCGCCGACCGGGTCGACGGCTCCCTCCTTCGTTCCGCCGCGCACCTCCGACTCCTCGTCCGTGGTGGACTACGAGGTCGACGGCACGACCACGCCCGACCTCGACGTGGACCTGGATGCCGTACTCAACCCCGACGGGGTGTCCACGGTTCCGAGGGCGAGCGGTACCGGCGGTACGGGCGGCACCTCGGACCTGGGGGTCGTCCGTGACGGCGCAGCAACCGACGGGGACCTGGCGTCCGGCTCCGAGAGCATCGCTCCGCCTGCCCCGGTGAGTACCTCGGCGGGCCCGCAGGGTGCGTCGAACAGCCCGGGTGCGCAGGGCTCACCGGGACCGTCGCAGCAGTCGGGCCAGTCCGGGCAGTCGGGCAACTCCGGCCAGTCGAACCGCGCGGACCAGTCGGAAGGGTCCCTGGACCAGGCGGACGGCTCCGGCGACGCCGACCTCGTGGACGGCGCCGAGAGCCCCGAGACGACCGACAGCGCGGACAGCAGCGTCGGTCCCGACAGCTCGGAGCAGCTGGACACCGCACCGCCCGGCACGCAGACTCCCGCCCCCGCGCCGGCCACGCCAAGTGCGGCTTCCCCGGGGCTCCGTACGTCCTCGGACTTCGTGTACGACGACAGCGACACGGACAGCGGCTACGGAAGCGCCGACGAGTTCGACGACGGCAGCAGCACCGGTGACACCGACAAGGGCAAGGGCAGGCTCGACGGGGTCGCGTCGCCGACTCCGTTCCCGACCTCCGCGGACCCCTTGTCGCTTCCGGAGGACATCACCACCGCGCGTGACGAACACGCCGACGCGGTACGCACCTTCGTCGACGCCGTCCACCGGGTCGACGCGCTGCAACACCGTGCGGAGACGAACCGGGGAGGCAGCGGCGACGGTGCCGCCCTCGCGGAGGCCACCGCCGACGCGGAGCAGGCCCGGCAGCAACTGGCGCAGAGCGAGAGCCGGTTGCAGGCGCTCGGGATCGACCCGTACGCGGTCGACGACAGCACGCGCTCCGACATCACCCCCGTGGTGCGCCGCGACCCGGCCCAACGCCAGTGGATCGCCGGGCAGGTGACCCCCGCCGACCTCCCCGCAGATCTCTCCGAGGAGGATCTCGCCGAACTCGGCGCCGACGGCGGTGTCGTGACGGTCGGTCAGATCAGCGCGGCGATGCTCGGCCCCGGTCCATGGCCGAAGTCCCTTGACGTCGTGGCCGCGAACGCCACCCGGCGGATCTGGGCGGACGCCTACACGGACTTCGCGGACACCACGCCCGACACCGCCAAGGGCGCCGCCTCCCGTGCCTGGAGCACCGCCACCGGTCTCGTGCTCCCGCTCGAACTGCACCCGGTGCTCGCCGACTCCCGCCACGCGGGCGAGGAGTACCGGGACGCCGTACGCCAGGTCGCCGAGGCCCTGTTGGCGGGCGGCGGCCCTGAAACGGCCACTGCCCTCGCCGACCGCCTCCGCCGCGACCTCGGCCTGCGTCCCCGTCTCCGGGGCGGCGCGCCGAGCAGGCCCGTCGCCATCCCGACGTCCGCCCAGTGGGATCCGGCTCCGGCAGCGGAGTCCCGGGACGACGACTCCGGTGACGACTCGGACGAGGGGCTGTTCACCACGCCGGTGCGACGTCCGCCCGTGGAGTCCTCGGCAGGCTGGGGGCAGGCGCAGGCGGCCCCGGGCACCGACTCGGACGGCGAAGGCGGCCACTCCGTACCCCGGACGGCCAGCGCCTTGGCGGGATCCCTCGGCCCCGACGCCGACCCCGACCTCGACGGAACGCAGGAGGCGCCGCAGCTGATGGCGTCGCCGCCCGCCGCAGGGCAGTCGTCTGCCTCGGACCAGGCACCGGCGCCCGCGAAGAAGATGACGCCCGAGGTGACAGCCTCGTTCTACCGCGGGTATGCGAATTACCTCTTCTCGGGGCAGGGTGCCCGGGACTTCGACAGCGTCTACTACTCGTTCCTCGACGAACAGGACGTCCTGGACCAGAATCTGGCCCGGCATCAGAAGCTGTTGCCGCAGATGGCGAAGTTCCACGACCAGTTGCTGGCCATCGAGGCGGACCAGGCGACGCACCCGACGGTGATTCCGCACACCGATCGTGAACCCATGCGGTTGTACCGGAAGATGGCGGAGGCCGAGTCCGACGCCTTTGTCAACGCCAAGGACGCGAAGACGGGCGTCGCCGATGCCATGGCGTACAACCGCAGTGACGAATACCGGAAGTTCTTCACCACGTCCCTCTCCCACACCAGTGTTTTCGAGAACGCCAACGCGGCGTCGGACTCCGAGAAAGTCGTCGAGTTCACGCTGCCGTGGGACGGTTACTGGAACTTCGTCGGGAACTACGGCACCCCGAACCAGCAGGACGGCGCCTACCGTGTCCGGGATTCGGCACTCGTCCACCAGGAACAACTGCGCGCCGGTGCGGCGGCGAACTTCAGGACCAAGGAGGACGTCGACGCCGTCATCACCGAGCTGACGCACCACAACGTCGGTATCGGCCACGGCAACAGGAAGCAGTTCGCCGCGCTGATCACCGAGATGCGGGTGGTGTCGGCGGACGAGGTGACACAGGCGGCCGAGGACGCCCGGGAGGCCGCGCGGCTGGAACGCGTACGGCTCGCACACGAACTGGTCCAGGAGAAACTGGACGCGGCACGGCAGCGGGCCTCGGTGCACGGCGAGCCGTTCGGCGACTACCTGGCGACGCTGGACGAGGTGGCACCCGACGACTGGTCGGATCTGTTGGACCTGGTCCCGGACCTGGATCCGGATGTGGTTCCGGTGTCGGTGGTGGAGCCGGTTGAGCCGCCGAGGTCGGACGTCTTGGTGGCGGGTCTGCTCGCGCTGCCGTCAGGGGAGTTGACCCAGACGCTGGCGTTGCTGCCTGCGGCGCACCGGCGGTGGCTGGCCGGGCATGCGCCGTTCGTGGACGGGGTGCGGGGGTCTTTGGCGGCGCCGGAGTTCGCCCAGGTGGCGGCGCGGTTGCTGGTGGTCGTGCCGGGTGAGGTGCTGCGGCCGGTGTCGGCGCGGCACGAGACGTACGCCCAGACCGCCCGGATGCTCCAGGACAAGGAAGCCACGGTCCAGTTGCTGGAGTCGGGCGCGGCAGTGGTCGTACTGCCCCAGGACGTCCCGCTGACGTGGGTGAGTTCCTTCGCGCACCTGCATGGGCGGGTGGATGCCGAGTCCGGGCGCGGCTTCGACGACCTGCGCGGTGCGACGGGCGGCCTGACCGCTGCGGTGCCGGAGGAGAACCTGCTGGGCGAGATCACCTCGGTGGGCCCCTCCCCGCACCAGGCGGAGGGCTACTCCACCGCCACCCACGAGATCGCCCACCTGCTGCACACCGTCGCTCTGACCGAGTCCGACCGTGACCTCATCAAGCGCGTGTACGACGCGAAGAAGGACCAGGAAGCCGACCGGCGGAAGGCGCTGGAAGAGGGCAGGGAGCCGGGCCCGCAGGTGCTGTGGCCCGACGATGTCAGCCAGGACCTGAAGGGGCGGGCGGCCGACAACTACTCCTCCATGAACGAGTACGAGTTCTTCGCCCAGCTCAGCAACACGTTCCTGGGGACCAACCACGGCACGGACGCGACGACGGGCCGTCTGCGTCACAACGGCGCCGAGTGGGTGCAGGTCCATGAGCCGGACCTGGCACCGCTGTTGGAACGGCTGTACGGGGCCGATCCCGAGGTCGTGCACAGTGCGCCGGCCAACCCGGTGGCCGCGACGGGCGCGGACAACGCCATGTACGAGGCCTTCCGGGACTTCATGGCCGGCATCGAGGGGACCCCTGAGCCCGTAACGGATTCAGCGGATTCAGCGGCAATGCCCCAGGCAGCGACGACGTCCGTCTCATCCTCGGCGGATCCGGTCACCGGGGTGCACGCGGCTCCCTCGGGCGGCCCGGCGAAGCGGATCACCGCCGATGCCATGGAGGACTACTTCCGCGCCTACACGGACTTCTTCGAGACGGACGACACCGCCGCGGACTTCAACAGCGGCTACTACGTGTTCGCGGACAGCCAGACCGTGCTCATCGGCAAACTGGCCATGCACGACTCACTGGCCGGCCGCATGCGGGCCTTCCACGACGAGTTGGTCCGGATCCGCGACGAGCAGGCGGCACAGCCGACGGTGATTCCGCGTACCGGCAGCGAACCAGCCAAGCTCTACCGGAAGATGTCCGCCGAGGAAGCCGCACAGATCCTCGACGCGAAGACCCCCGCCGCCGGTATCGCCAGCGCGATGGCGTACAACCGCAGCGACGAATACCGGAAGTTCTTCACCACCTCCCTCTCCCACACCCACGTCTTCAGCAACGCGAACGCCGCCTCCGACACCGAAGTCGTCGTCGAGTTCACACTCCCCTGGAACAGCTACTGGGCCTTCGCCGGACGATTCGGCACCCCCAACCAACAGACCGGCGCCTACCAGATCCGTGACTCGGCCCTCATCCACCAGGAGCGGCTGCGGACCGGCGCGGCAGCCAATTTCAGGTCCGCACAGGACGTCGGCGCGGTCATGGCCGACCACACCCATCACAACATCGGTATCGGCCATGGCAACGCCAGGGACTTCGCCGCACTCGTGACCACCAGACGGCAGGTGCCCGCCGCCGAGGTGGCACAGGCGGCAGCGGACGCGGCGGAGGACGCCCGTCAGGCTCGTAGGCCTGCCGTCGACACGCTCATCCAGCGGCAGATCGCCCCCCTGCGGCAACGCGAAGCCGAAGCCTCCGTGCACGCCGCACCCCCCGTGCTCCCCACCACCTCGACGGACAAGGCGTCGGGCATCTGGACCACGCCGCCCTCCGTCTACGTCCGGAACTACGGTGCGGAGCACGACGGCAACGTCGGTCTGGTCCATGTCGAGCCGCTGCCCGCCGAGGTGGTCGCCGGACTGCACGACCAGGTCATGACCGCGCTGGGCATCGCCCGGCCCGTGGCCGACGACCATCCGGTGCTGGTCCAGTTGCGGGACCGGCTCAGTGCGGAGGAGCTGGCGCGGGAGCTGCCGTATCTGCGCAGCAGTGGTGGTCTGAGCGTCACCGTGGTCCACGAGGGCCGGGAGCGCACGGTCGATGTGCGGCTCGCGCTGCGTGATCCGGTCCGCTCGGGGCGCTACGGCGCGAACAGTGTCACGGACCCCGAGGGCCGCGTGGAGCGGCGCGCGCAGGGCACGCAGGAGTCGTCGGGCACGGTCGCGTCGGGGACGGTCCGCGCGGTGCCCGTGCCCTGGTCGGGGTCGTTCCCGATCGCGGCGGCGGGCCCGGTGCGGGCGATCGACGCGGCGCTGTCCCTGACGCTGACGCACAACCAGTTCTCGTCGTCGACCACCGTCACCAACGTGGTGCAGACGATGACCGCGCAGCGCAGCAACGAGCTGTCGCAGCCCTTCGAGTTCACCGGGGAATGGGAGGTGCGGCTGGACTCACCGCCGCTCGCGCCGCCGGTGAACTGGAGCCCGCCCCGGTCGCACGGGCCGGTCACCGTCTGGTTCCCGGAGCATCTCGCGGTCGACCACGAGGGTGAGCTGCCGGAGCCCGCGGGGCTCGACGACGGGCCGGTGTGGGGCGTGGACACGGTCAAGGAGCCGGGGCGGCTGCTGTCGGAGGTGCGGCAGAGCTTCGCCACCGAGCTGGCGGCGCTGTCCGAGTCCTCGGTCGGGGAGCTCGAGACGTTTCTGTCCGAGCAGGTCCTGCGGGGCACGCTGCCGTTGCAGCGCGGCCGGGGGCTGTTCTCGCCGGTCCTGCTGGACGGCGACGGCAACACGATCGGGATGCTGAAGCTCACCACCGAGGTGGAGCCGGTGCAGCCGGCCCACCGTTCGCTCGACGGGAAGATCAACCTGGAGGCGCATGTCACCCAGACGGTGAAGGTGGACAGCTCGGCGAAGCTGACCAGCGGGGTCGCCCTCGACGGCAGTGTCGGTCCGTCGTTCACCGGTGACCACGACCGGGGGCACGCGGGGGCCACGTCGGTGGTCTCCGGGAGTTTCGTCGGCAAGGCCGGCGCGCGGCTCCAGACCAACTCCGCGCTCGCCGCGGGCGGTTCCGCCAGCATGACCCACTCCGTGCGCAGCAACCGCAGCCATCTCCTGGGCCCGGTCAGGGTCACCCACCGGGTCACCCTGATCCGGGCACGCGGCGGCAGTACGTCCCATGACTTCGGGCCCTGGGACGCGGGCATGCAGCTGCGGATCCTCAGCAAGGCCGACGCGCTGGGACAGGAACACGCCCCCGGCGAGGGTCTGCGCGAGCTGCCCGACGAACTGGAGAACCTCCAGAACCTGGGCATGTCCGCCGCCCCGCTGGCCGTGACGGGCACCGAACCGCTTTTCGAGCGGGCCGAGTCGTGGCTGCGCGAGCGGGGCTTCCTCCCGCCGGCCGAGCCGACGCCCGGCACCCTGTTCGACGAGGAGACCGCCAAGGCCCAGCTGATGAACCTGCGGCGGTTCGAGCAGGCCAGGTCCGAGGTGGGGCTGCGGGCCTCGGTCGACTCCATGCTGGACGGCGGCCAGGCCCTGTGGTTCGACCGGCCGTCGCGGACCGGCGGCACGCGCCGCGTCCAACTGCGGCTGTCCGCCTTCCGGGACACCGCCGACGGCACCGGGACCCGGCACCGCCGGACGCTGCCCGACGTCCAGAACATGGGCATCTCCTCGTTCAGCGTCGGCGGCACCGAGTCGACCGGCTACGGCTACGGCTGGCAGGCCGGTTTCGGCGGAGGCGTGGCGGGACCGGTCGGCGACGACCGGCCGTGGTCGCTCGGCGGCAGCGGCGACTACACCTACGCGCAGGCGACCGCCCACACCTCCACGGTCGGCGCCGGGATCAACCAGGACCAGTTCTTCATCGGCAGCGGACAGTCCGCCGAGGTCTTCGAGGTCCCGGCACAGCTCGCGCTCGACCTGTACGAAGGTCCGGGCACGGAGCCGGCCGTGCGCTTCGCCGACCCCGGGCGGCACCCCGACGACGAGGTGTCCGCCGTAGCTCCCGCGGACATCGAGCGCCCCGCCGAGCCCGAGCGTCCCGTCGTACGCAGTGTCGGCGGGAGCATCACCCTCCTCGTCCCGCATCACCGCACGGTCGAGCCGGGGCAGGAGCGGGAGACGCCGCCGGGGCACAGTGTCCGCCTCGCGGACGCCGACGACCGGGCGAGGCTGGCCATGACCGGCCCGGACGGCAACCCGCTGCCCGGTGTCGTCCGGCTGCCCGACGACGCGATCATGGACGGCATACGCGGCTCGGCCGCCCTGCTCGACGCCTTCGGACAGGCCGTCACCAACACCTACCCCGGGCACCCCGAGAAGGGCCTGCTCGACCAGGCGTGGGACACCGTCGCCTCCTATGTGCCCGGCAAGGTGGCCTCGGCCACCGCGCCCGCCAGGGACTGGATGTCCGAGGCGCTGACCGGCGCGGACGTCACCGACCAGAGCACACCGGCAGCCGAGGCGCTGCGGACCGCGCTCAGCCCCGCCAACCTCGTCGCACGCGCCCACCAGATCTTCAAGGGCGGGTACGTCATCGAGGGCCTGACCCTGCCCGGCCTGGGCGCCGACCACGAGTTCTCGGTGGAACTCCAGGGCTTCCTGCACGACCCGGAGCACCTCCAGAGCGCCAAGCAGTATCTGGAGACGGACGTCGGCGCCACGGACACCGCCACCCAGCAGACCACCACCAGCACGAGTCACGGGGGCGCCGTCGCCGCCATGACCCAGCAGCGGCCCGCGAAGGTCCCCGACGGCGCGCCCAAGCCCGGGCCCTCCGCCCTGTTCAACCCCTCCGGCCGGTACGCGTTCACCCACCGTACGGACGACACCCACACCCTCGGGTCGAGTACGGGTGTGACGCGAACGCCGACCGAGAGCGGCACCCAGCACCGCGTCCGCAGCGGCGCGACCATCCTCATGACGATCCGTCATGGGCGGCGCAACGTGGTCGGCAACGCCCTCGGTATCACCAGTGCCGAGCCCGTCACCGTGGCCGTGGAGCTGCCGCGCGCGGCGCAGTTCCTGCTGACCGACCCCCAACTGGCGCGTGACGCGGCCTGGTTGACGGGCGTCGAGGGCCTGACCGTGCCCGAGCGTCCCGAACCGAAGCTGCCCCTGCCGGACAGGTTCGCCCGCACCGGGGAACCGGGCCTGGCCGGTGTCCTGTCCGTCAGGCAGCTCGGCGGCGGCCCCGACGGCCGGGCCGAGCAGCGCGACCGGCTGCGCTCCGAACTCACCGACCTCATCGAGCGGGAGGCGCCCGGCTCCACCACGCCGGGCCGCGCCTCGTACCTGCCCGGGGTCAAGGCCAGGATCGCCGACATCACCATGCCGACCGCGTTGCGCGCGCTGCCCGGCCGGGGACCCCACGGCGTCCAGCGCTTCCACTTCCGGCATGTGGCCAAGGGCGGCGCCCGGCTCGTCGAGGTCACCCTGCGGGCCAGGCCCGTACAGGACACCGCCGGGCTGCGCACGGTGCGCGGCAGGCCCGCGGGCGCGGGCACCGGCCAGGAGCAGGTGCACATCCACGCCCCGGCGAACACCTCCAGTGCCGTGTCGGAGACCCGCCAGCACACCGGAGTCTTCAACCCCACGACCCGCTATCCGCGTCCCGCCGACGACGACCGCACCGACCGGACCGGACCGGCGGTCTCGGCCGTCGGCGTCCGTACGGACACCAGCAAGGTCGCCGCCTCGGCGGAGGACCGCTTCTGGATGCGGACCGACAACGCCGCCGACTTCGACGTCGAGTACGAGTACGAGGCCTCGGTCCGCTCCGAACTCGTCACCGACTGGCCGCTGGACATCCCCGGCGGCCTCATCGAGGGCGGCGTCCTGGCCTGGTACGAGGAGGAGACCGGCCTCGCCGACTGGCTGAGGCAGACCCTGTACGGCCGGCCCACCCGCACGGTGACCGTGCCCGCGGAGGTCACCCTGCGCTTCACCGGCAGCGAGGCGGCCGATCCCCCGGCGTCCGCCACCCCGGTCCCGGCCGCCGCCTCGGCCGTCCACCCGTCCACGGCGCCCCCCGGTGCCGACGGGCGCCGCGTCACCGACGGGCAGCGGATCGTGCCCACCGGGCCGACCCCGGTGTTCCACTTCAACGGCTATCCGCAACTGGTCCAGGCCCTGCACACGGTCGCGCCCCGGCTGGCCTCCGAGTGGCAGTCGTCGCAGGCCTCCAGCTCCGCCGAGGCCACCGCCGTACGCATCGGCGAACTCATCCAGGCCGGGAAGATCAGCCTCGACGCGCCCCGCGCGGCCGCCGGACTGACCGACACCATGCCCGGCGCCTACCCCCTGGAGTCCGATTCCGACACCCCGCCGAGCCTCCGGATCACGCTGCACAACCCCCGGCGCGTCACCGACGCCGGAGATGTGACGCTCGACCGGCTGCGCCTGCCCACCACGGCCGCCTCGACCTCGCTGGCGACCGGCACCACCACCGGCCTCGGCGTGCAGGCCGCCTACGACGCGGGCGGCGACGGCCGCAACATCGTCGGCGTGGGGGTGGCGCTGCTGGCCCAGCAGCCCATCGCCACGGGCCAGGGCTCGGCGGGCGCCGCGACCCGCCGGGAGTGGTTCAAGACCGGCGGTACCGCACTGCCCGCGGAGGGGCGCGGGGTCCGCAGCTACGAGACCATGACCGACGTCGTGATCACGGTGGCCGGCCCCGGAGGCACCCGGCATGTGACCGGCAGCGCCGAACTGCGGCTGTCCGAACGGGACGTGCTCGGCTACGGCATCACCGACGCCCGTACCGACCCACAGGTCTACGATCTGCGGTCGATGCTCGCCGACCAGTCCGCGGCCGACCTGCGGGACTGGACCACGCACCCGCTGACCGACCTGCCCCGCGCCCTGGCCGACCGGCTCGACCCACAGGATCCGGCCGCACAGATCTGGCTCGCCCCGGGCCCGGACCCCGACGGCTCCCTGCTGGGCCGCGCCCTCTACGCGGCCTCCCGGACCGCCGTCCTCGCGGACCGGCCCGTCGAGCTGGTGCTGCGTACGGACGACGGGCTGCGGCACTGGCGGTTCGACCCCACCGGCGGCCTGATCAGCACCGACGCGGACACCACCGACGCCTGGACCGACCTCGCCGCCCGGATCACCGCGCACGCGGACGCAGCCCTCGCCCAGGCCGACGCGCGCCGACGGGAGAGCGACCTGCGCGGCCCGCAGGCCGAGAGCCGGCTCGCCCTCGCCACCGCCCAGGACGACCTCGACACCGCCACCACCGAACACACCGACGCCCGGAAGGCCCTCGGCAACGCCGAGACCGAACTCACCGAGGCCCAGGAGGCGCTCACCTCCGGCCGGGCCGAGCGGGACCACTGGGAGGGCCAGGTCCGGAAGCTGTCCACCGCGCTCCTCGCCCTGCCCGGCAGGATCGCGGAGGTCAAGCAGCGGGAGTCGGCCGCTTCCAGCGAGCTACGGGCCGCCGACGCCTTCCTCGAACACATCGCCCGTCAGGAGGCCGGCACCGTACCCGAGGCGCGGGCCCGCGAAGCGCGGGAGCGGGCCCGGAAGGCCGATGAGCGGCTCACTCTCGTACGAGGGGAACTGACGGCCCTGCGCGCCGACCAGGTGCGCGTCCAGGGCGAACTCGACGCCGCCCGGGCCAAGGCGAGGACGGCCGCCGACCGTCTGCCGGGCCTCGAACAGACCCTGGCGGACGCGACTTCGAAGACGTCCGGGGCGAAGACCCACCTGAACACGGCCGCCGAGCACCTCACCACGGTCACCGAGGACCGCGATGCCGTACGGGACCGGCTGCGCGCCCTCAACCGGAACATCGTCCTCGCCCTCCAGGACCAGACCGACCGCGCCGCCGCCCAGACCGACGCCGAACAACACCTGCCGAACCTCGCCGACCAACTCGACACGGCCCACCAGGCCACGGGCGAGGACCTGGTGAGCGTCCCCCTCTCCTCCCTGGCCTCCACCCCGGCCCGCCGCCCTGGCCCGCTTTCGACGCCTCGGCCGGGCACGGTGGGGACACCGAAGTCGGGGACGACTGCTGCGCCTCCGGTACCGCTTGCGAAGCCGACGGATCCGGCTGGGAAGCCGTCGGACCCGCCGGTGAAGCCGACGGATCCAGCCGTGGAACCGCCGGTGCCGCCCGTCGACCCGCTGGACCCGTCTGCGAAGCCGACGGACCCGGCTGTGGAACCGCCGGTCCCGCCGGTGAAGCCGTCAGACCCGCCCGTGGAACCGACGGACCCGCCGGTGAAGCCGTCAGACCCGCCCGTGGAACCGCCAGTGCCACCCGTCGACCCGCTGGATCCGGCTGCGAAACCGACGGACCCGCCCGTAAAACCGACGGACCCACCCGTCAAGCCGACGGACCCGCCCGTGGAACCGCCGGTTCCTCCGGTGGTGACCGGGACGCCTCCCGCGCCGCTGACGGCGCCCCTGCCGACTCCGCCGGTCCCGCCCGTGCAGTCACCCGCTTCGTCCTCGTCGGCGGCGGCCGGGCCCCTGTCGAAGGTGCCGGGCGGCAAGCCGACCTCCCAGCAGACCCCGGCCGACGGCTCCCTGTTGCCTCCGGCCGGGGGCCGGCCCATCCGTACCGTGTCCAACGGCGAATGCCTGCTGCACGCGTTCCTCGCCAGTGATCCGCAGCACGTCCGCAACAGCCTGCCCGGGCTGGCAAGCGACCACCCCGGGTCCTTCCAGTGGCTGTCGGACACCGGCGGTGTGCGTCGCGATCTCCGGCGACGAGCGGAGGCGTACTCCCACACCGGCACCCTGCCCCGGCACCGCCAGGCGGATCCCGTGACCGCGGCCATGCGGGACTTCGTCGTGAACTACCTGGTCCGCGCGACGGGCAACGGCCAGTTGCCCCACGAGGTCATCGGCCAGCTCCGGCTGTCGACCACACAGGAGTTCAGCGCCGAACTGAAGAAGACGCGCACAGCCCAGTTGGTCGCGCTCGCCCGGTGGCACGGCATCAACGAGCCCGCCGGACTGGACACCCTGTCGGACGGCGAACTGCGCAAGCGCCTGGAACTCGCCTACGCGACCAGCCCCGCACCGCTCACCACCGAAGAACTGGCCGGCCTCCTCAACGCGGTGCAGAACTGGGCACAGAGCTGGGAGTCGGCGTACGGGGAAGTCTTCCCGGCGCTCACAGCCCATGCCTTCGGGGTCCGGATCGACGTGGCGCGAATCCTCGCACCAGGACAGCGCCACGTGGTCAGCAGCCTCGGGCCACAGGGCGGAGCCGCCGCCGGGAACGTGGAGATCTACTACAACGGCGTCAACCACTACGACGGCAGCGACGCGGCGGCCGACGGTACGGGACCGCATCCCGCGCCCTCCGGGCCTGCGTCCGAGCAGGCATCCGACGACTGGTCGGATCTGTTGGACCTGGTCCCGGACCTGGATCCGGATGTGGTTCCGGTGTCGGTGGTGGAGCCGGTTGAGCCGCCGAGGTCGGACGTCTTGGTGGCGGGTCTGCTCGCGCTGCCGTCAGGGGAGTTGCCCCAGACCCTGGCCTTGCTGCCTGCGGCGCACCGGCGGTGGCTGGCCGGGCATGCGCCGTTCGTGGACGGGGTGCGGGAGTCTTTGGCGGCGCCGGAGTTCGCCCAGGTGGCGGCGCGGTTGCTGGTGGTCGTGCCGGGTGAGGTGCTGCGGCCGGTGTCGGCGCGGCACGAGACGTACGCCCAGACCGCCCGGATGCTCCAGGACAAGGAAGCCACGGTCCAGCTGCTGGAGTCGGGCGCGGCAGTGGTCGTACTGCCCCAGGACGTCCCGCTGACGTGGGTGAGTTCCTTCGCGCACCTGCACGGACGGGTGGATGCCGAGTCCGGGCGCGGCTTCGACGACCTGCGCGGTGCGACGGGCGGGCTGACCGCTGCGGTGCCGGAGGAGAACCTGCTGGGCGAGGTCACGTCGGTGGGCCCCTCCCCGCACCAGGCCGAGGGCTACTCGACCGCCACGCACGAGATCGCGCACCTGCTGCACACCGTCGCTCTGACCGAGTCCGACCGTGACCTCATCAAGCGCGTGTACGACGCGAAGAAGGACCAGGAGGCCGCCTGGCGCAAGGCGGTCGAGGAGGGGCGGGATCCAGGCCCGCAGGTGCAGTGGCCGGACGGTGTCGGCCAGGACCTGAAGGGGCGGGCGGCCGACACCTATTCCTCCATGAACGAGTACGAGTTCTTCGCGCAGCTCAGCAACGCGTTCCTGGGGACCAACCACGGCACGGACACCGCGACCGGCCGCCCGCGCAACAACGGCGCCGAGTGGGTGGAGTCCCATGAGCCGGACCTGTTGTCGCTGATGCGGCGGCTGTACGGGGCCGATCCGCAGGTCGTGCACAGTGCGCCGGCCAACCCGGTGGCCGCGACGGGCGCGGACAACACCGTCTACGAGGCCTTCCGGGACTTCATGGCCGGCATCGAGGGAGAGGACGGAGAGGCCACGTCCACTGCTGATGCGGTGGTGCCGTCTTCGAAAGTCACCTTGGCGACTGGTTCAGGGGCGGGTTCGGTTGCCGGGGTGCACGCGGCTCCGTCGGGCGGCCCCGCGAAGCGGATCACCGCCGATGCCATGGAGGACTACTTCCAGGCGTACACGGACTTCTTCGAATCGGACGCCACCGCCGCCGACTTCAACAGCGGCTACTACGTCTTCGCCGACAACCAGACCGTGCTCATCGGCAAACTGGCCATGCACGACTCACTGGCCGGCCGCATGCGGGCCTTCCACGACGAGTTGGTCCGGATCCGGGACGAGCAGGCGGCAGAGCCGACGGTGATCCCGCGTACCGGCAGCGAACCGGCCAAGCTGTACCGGAAGATGTCCGCCGAGGAAGCCGCACAGATCCTCGACGCGAAAACCGCCACGGCCGGAATCGCCGCGGCCATGGCCTACAACCGCAGCGACGAATACCGGAAGTTCTTCACCACCTCCCTCTCCCACACCCACGTCTTCAGCAACGCGAACGCCGCGTCGGACTCCGAGGTGGTCGTCGAGTTCACGCTCCCGTGGAACGGTTACTGGGCCTTCGCCGGACGATTCGGCACCCCCAACCAGCAGACCGGCGCCTACCAGATCCGTGACTCGGCCCTCATCCACCAGGAGCGGCTGCGCACGGGTGCGGAAGCCAACTTCAGGTCCGCCCAGGACGTCGGCGCGGTCATGGCCGACCACACCCACCACAACATCGGCATCGGCCACGGCAACGCCAGGGACTTCGCCGCACTCGTGACCACCAGACGGCAGGTGCCCGCCGCCGAGGTGGCACAGGCAGCGGCGGACGCAGCCGAGGCGGCCCGCCAGGCACGCAGGCCGGCCATCGACAGACTCATCAAGCGGCAAGTGGCTCCCCTACGGGAACGCGAAGCCGAAGCCGCCGAGGCCGGCGTGCACGCCGCACCCCCAACCGCCCCGACGGACGGCATGCACCGCGAGAGGCGGGACCCGGTTTCGTACGTGGACGAGAAGCCGGTGGCCGAAGTGAACGCCGGCGCCCAGGACGCTCCGGATGCCGAGGACGCCCAGGACGCCCAGGACACCCCCGGCTTCCGGCGCACCGGGACCCACGCCGCCGTACTCGACGGCACCGCGTTCACCCTGCTCCCGGCGCCGGGGGACGACGCCGGCGCCCTGTTGGACGTACTGCGCCTCGCCGCGCCCGCCGCGCTCGTGGAGGCGGGGATCGATACGGCGGACGCCCTCCGCGAGCGGCTGGTTCGTGGTGTCGGCGACGGTGAGGTGCCCACCGTGCTGGTGCCGCAGCCGACCGGAGGACGGAGCCTTTCCGTGGAGCGGCTGGAGGGACTCGGTGTGCTGCTCGACAACTCCCAGCGTGCCCAGGGAATCCTGCTCGGCGGTGACCTGCCTCTCGCCGATCTGACGCCCGTTCAGCGTCTCCAGGTGCTGCTCGGCGACTCCTCCTACGCGGACGCGGAGACACGGCTGTACGCGCTGCTGGCGATTGCCGTTCGCCTGTTCGACGCGCACGTGGCCATGGTGGATTCGGAGGGAGAGGTCACGTTGCTCGGCGATCCCTCGGGGAGCGCGCCGCCCGTCCTCCTCGTTCCCGACGGTGACGGCCGTCTCGTCGGGCATCCGGGCGAGCCGCCGAACAACGACCGCGCCTGACCCGAGAACGACCCTGAGAACAAGACCTGAGAACAAGAACAACCCTGAGAACAGAGGAGAGTTCGTACCGTGCCCGCTCAGCCCGAACCGTTCGCCGGTCCGCCCGGCGGATCCGCCGCGGCCCAAGTCCGGTGACGGTAGGTAGTGTTGGCCCTCCCGCCGGACGCCGGGGCGCTCGCCCCAGGATCACGCCTGTCGCGTGCCGTTCATGTGTCGCACGCGTTCGGGCCACCGAGAGGGACCTCCGGCCGGATGTCTGTGGAGCAGGCCGCCGACCGACGAGGGTGTGTGACGAACGGTTCGAAGGGGTGGTACGCGTCTTGTCTTCTGGAGGACTTGCCATGGCGACCGGCGCACGGGAGCGTGCCGCGGTGGCCTCGGCCGACGGGAGCCGGGCGTGAGCCGCTGGGGTGGTGCCTTCGGCCGGCGCCGCGGTGACCGGGCGACGACGACGGGGCGGACGGCGCCCCTGGGCAAGGGGGCCGACGAGCCCACCGAGCGGCTCCTGGTCGAGGACCACGACGGTCTGCTCCTCCTGCGTCCGGCCTCGGACGAGACCCTGGAGCCGGTCGATGTCGCCGACCTGGCCCACACGCTGCACTCGGAGAACGGCACCGTCACGATCGTCGCCACCGCCCCGGGCGGCGCGGCGGACGCGCTGTGGCCGCGACTGAGCGAGCTGCTCGACACCCTCAGCGCGGAGGGCACCGGGTCCATACGCCTGGTCATGGCCGGCGCCGGGGACGACCGCCCGGAGCGGCCCGCCCTGGCCCGTCGTATCGCGGACGCCTGGGAGCTGGTGGTCGAGGCTCCCGACGGGCAGGTGCTGGTGGTGCCGGGTGGGTCGGTGTTCGTGCCGCCCGGTGGCGCCGGCTGGTGGCGGTTCGCGCCCGGGGAGGAGCCGGAGCTGCTGGGTCCGCGCACTCCGGCCCCCGACTGGCAGTCGGGGGTGCGTCGGGTGCCCGCCAGGATGACGGACGGCTGTGTGGTGGACCAGATACCGGCGGGCCTGCTGATCCGGCCGGCCGAGGCGACCGCGTCCCGGCCCGGGGATGTCTTCCACGCGATACCCGTCGACCACAGGCGTCCGGCCGTGGTTGTCGGCGTGCCGTGGGGCGAGGATGTCGCGGCGTCCGAGGTCGCCGAACTGCTCATCACCCTGCCGGCCGCGGTGCGGTCCCAGGTCCGGCTCGCCCCGGGCGGGCGACGCGATGTACTGCGGCTCGGCCAGTCGGTGGCCTGGATGCTGAAGTCCGAGGTCGAGGTGACCACGGGGCTGCCGCTGTTCACCAGCGAACGGCCGCTGGGCTCGTACGGTGTCCGTTCCGTGCTGGTCGGTGCGGACGGGGCGCCGGTGTGGGTGCCGTTCGTGGACGCCGCGGTGTGCCCGCCCTCCGCGGACGCCGACCACGCTCCGCCGCCCCGGCTGCTGCACTGGGCACCACCCTTGGAGGAGATCGGCGGTGCCGAGAACGGCGTGGTCGTGCTCTCCGACCGGTGGCTGGCCACGGCGACCAGGGCCGGCCTGTGGGTGGGCCCCCGTGACGGGGCCCCGCCGTCGAACAGCGTCCACCCGGTGAGCGGCGACGGTCCGGTCATCGAGATCGGCCGCCCGGGCGAGCGTCTCGACTCCTCCCTATGGCCGGTCCTGTCCCGCCTCCTGGAAACCCTCGCCCCCGCCGTACGCGAACGCGCCGCCCTCCACGTACACGCCACCCCCCTCGACGGCGGCCGAGCCCTACGCACCCTGGCCGCCGACCAGGGCCTCCGAGTCATCCGCTTCGCCAAGCCGCCCCATTCACCCCGCCCGGCGCCAAGGGGAGAGACACCCGTACGCCCGGAGGCAACTCCGGCACCCCACACCCCGGGCCCCCGCCCGGCAACGACAAACGGACCAGCACCATCGGCCCACCCGAAGGCAGCACCTACGGCCGCCGCCACAGCGGTCCCGAGTCCCCCTCATGCCACCGGAGGCAACGGCCCCGCAGCACACCCGACACCCAACCCGGCCGACCCGCACCGCACAGCGGGCACGACGGCAGACCCGGGCCGCTCTCCTGCCACGTCGGCCCTGCACCGCGCGCCGACCAGCAGCACCGACACCCCTGCTCCCCGGCCGGAGCACGGGCCCACAGCACCGCCCACCCCTGCTGCCGCCGCAGCGGCCGGCCCGGGTGACGCTCCTGCCTCAGCGGTGCCGGTCACCGGGGGCGACGGTCCCGGTTCCCGTCCGAGGCACGGACCCGCCCCGCGCCGGGAACCGAACCCGGCCGAGCCGACGGGTACGCCGGCGGCCCCGGGTAGCCCTCCCGCCACCCCGACCCCGCACCCGGCGCCAACCGCCGTCAGCAACGACCCCGCTCCCCGGCCCGAGCACGAGCCCGCGGCACCGCCCTCAGTTCGCCCCGCCGAACCCGGCGGCCAGCCCCCTACCGCCGCCGCAGCGGCCGGCCCAGGTGCCCCTCCCGCCGTACCGACGCCACCCGACGCAGGCAACAGCACCGCCTCCCGTCCGGAGCACGAGCCCGCAGCACGCCCGACACCACCAGACCCGGCCGCACCCATCGACCCGCACCGCACAACGGGCGCGACGGCGAGCCCGGTTGGCGCTCCTGCCCCGTACCGGGCGCCGGTCACCGGCAGCAACGGCCCCGCTCCCCAGCCGGAGCGCGAACCCGCTGCGCCACGCATCCCGTACCCCAAGCTGACCGGACCCACCGCCCCGCACCGCACAACAGGCGCGACGGCGAACCCGGTTGGCGCTCCTGCCACCCCGGCGCAGCCCACTGGAGGCAACGCTCCCCAGCCGGAGCGCGACCCCGCAGCGCCCGCCGCCCCGCACCGTACGACCGGTGCGGCACCGGCCCCGGCGTCCCCTCCTCGCCGGGCGGAGGCCGGGCCGAGAACCGCGCCCCGCGAAGGCGACGGCGAACCGACCCCGGCCCCCGGCCCCACACGCGAACCCAGCCCTGCCGGGCCTCCACACCGTCCGACACCGACACCCACACCGACACCGACTTCCTCGCCCGCGCCCAACGCAGCGCCCCAACACCCCCTCCCCCCAGTACCCGTATCCCCCCGCCACCAGAGCACCGAAGAAGAACGCACCTCCTTCCGCGCGCTCGCAGACGCGGCCTGGGAGCGGCACAGCGCTGCCGTGAACCGGGCCCTCGCCGGGATGCCCGCGTTGCGCGGGGCCGCGCAGGAGGCGGCGCGGGCCGATCTGATCGCCGTACGGATGTATCTGAAGAACGGCGAAGGGCCGCTGGACCACCGGGAGTTGACCCGGTCGCTGCGGGACGGGGAGCCCCGGCTGGTGCCGTATGCCGCCTGTCTGGCCTCCGGGCTCGGACGGCTGCCGTCGTACCGGGGAGCGGTGCTGTGCGGACCCGGCGGTGCGGCGGGACATGGGGAGTTGCGGCCGGGCACGGTACTGCGGGACCCGGCGCCGCTGAGCGGGCTGCCGCTCGACGCGGCCGGGAAGGACCGGATCGCGGGCGTGGGCTACGCGATCTGGTCGATCACCGGCCGCCGGGTACGGCAACTGCTGGACTCCGGTGAGGAGATCGTGTTCGCCCCCGGCACCCCCTTCAGGGTCCTCGACGTACGGACCGAGGGCGGCGCCCCTCTGGTTCTGCTCCGTCAGCTCCCCGACATGGGCACGATGTCCGGAGTGCTGGAGGACGCGGACCGCACGGCCCTGGAACGGATCCAGCACGCCCTGACCGACCGCACGTCACCAGGTCCCGGGGAGTGGCCGGAACGGTGTTCGGGGCCGGTCGGCGAGTACTGATCCCACCAGGGGACCCCATCAGGGAACCGTTGTGGGCCCAGGACATGTCAATTACCCCGTGGACACCTCCAGTTGTCCCCGACGACATCTGCAAGGTAAATCTTGTGACTGGATGAACAGATGACTTCTCTTGATGAGAGGAATGACTGGATGGGCGCACGAAACGAGGGGGACGGGACGACCCCCGGATCCGCAAACGGTTTACCACGTGTGCGGGTGGCGGTCGCCCTGTCAGCCTCCTCGGAGCCCCCTGAAGGCGCGCTGACCCCGGCCGGCCGGCCGACGGCCCCGGAGCGGTCCACCACGCCCGAGCAGTCCACCGCGCCCGAGCGGTCCGCGGCCCCCGCCCCGGCCGCCGTACTGCCGGAGGAACCCGCCGGCACCTCCACGGCCCCGGCGCCTCCCCAGGTCCAGGGGGCCGACAGCGAGGCCGCAACCGCCGCGACCATCGCGACCGCGACGACCACCGCGAGCGGTGCCGCCGCGACCCCAGGCACGAGCGAGACCGCCGCGCCCAGCACCCGCGGCCAGGACCCCGAGGGAGCCATGCCCGCCGCCATCGCGGCGGCAGCGGGTGCGACACCGCCCAGGAACGACGGCCACACGGCCCACGACGGACGTCCGAAGAAGCCGATGCTGGCCGCGGCGGCCATCGTCGGGGCCGTGCTGATCACCGTCCCCTTCCTGCTGATGGGCGGAAAGGACGACGGCAAGAAGTCCGACACGGTCCAGAGCGTGTCCCAGCAGGACAAGTCCGACACGGTTCTGGGCGCGGACGCACCGAGCGAAACGCCGGACGACTACACCACCGAGCGCCCTTCGGCTCCCCCGAGCCCGAAGGAGTCCAAGGCCTCGGCCTCGCCCCGCACCACGCCCGCCGCGCCCCAGAAGTCGCAGCCCAAGCCGTCCACCGGCAGCAGCAAGTCGACGACGGCCAAGGCGACCAAGAAGGCGAGCACGCCGAAGGCGACGAAGAAGGCGGACACGCCCAAGGCGCCGGTGTGGACGCAGACGTCCGTCTCCGCTCCCAGCACGCTCTCCGTCGGTGAGTCCTGGACCACGAACCGGATCAAACTGGTCCAGCAGGAGGACGGCAACCTCGTCGTCTACAACGAGAACAACAAGGCGCTGTGGGCGAGCATGATGTTCGGCAAGAACCACAGGACCGTCTTCCAGGAGGACGGCAACCTGGTCGTCTACAACGGTGACAACCGGGCCGTGTGGGCCTCAGGCACCTACACGCACCCGGGCGCGAAGCTGGTCCTGCGCACCGACGGCAAGGTCGTCATCGTGGACAAGGGCACCGTGGTCTGGTCCACCTGACCGTCCCGTCCGCCCCTTCCGTGCGCGAGCCCTGCCCGACCGACCGACACCGGTCGTCGGGCAGGGCTCGCGGCATGAACGGGTGCGCGTCTACGGCAGCCCCCAGGCCTCCCCCCGCTCCCCCGACTCCACCGGCCCGATCACCAGGTCGGGCCGCTCCCCCGCGTACAGCAGCACCTCCCGCCCCTTGGCCAGCTCGATCGTGAGGGTGCCGTCCTCCGACACCTTCGTACGGGCCCGGGTGCCGTCGTCCAGCACCGCCCGCACCGGCCCGCCGGTCAGATCGTGCCGCAGCCGCAGCGGCTCACCGGCAAGGCTTCGTATCCGTACGAAACGCGTGATGCCCGCCGTACGGACCGCGCTGATCAGGAAGGCGCCCTGGGTGCGGAAGTCGTGGAGGGTGACGTCCGGCCAGGTGGGCGGGACGGCGGGGAAGACCCGTATGACGTCGCCCCAGCTCTGGCAGAGCATGTCGTGCAGGGACTGGGAGGCCGAGAGCGGGGTCTCGATGACCGGGCCGGCCTCCGTGTAGTGGGTGTTGGCCCGGCACGGGTAGCGCGTGCTGGTGTCGAAGAACTTCTTCAGGTAGGTCAGGGCCGTGTCGCCGCGGCCCATCATCGCGTACAGCGACGCGGCGCCCGTGTAGCTGTAGCCGCGATGGGAGCCGGTCAGCGCGTGCCAGTGGACCACCGACTTCTCGATCAGCTCGCGGTGTTCCGGCTGGTCCCAGTTGACCAGGTACAGCGGGTAGACCATCAGCAGGTGCGAGTAGTGGCGATGGGACTGCGCGTACGGGGTGTCCGCGCCGATCATGTAGCCGTTGTCGTCCACCGGGTACGGCGTCAGCCTGGCCAGGGTCTCCTGCCAGCGGGGTGCGAGCGGGTCGTCGACGCCCAGGCGTTCCGCCGCCTCCAGGAGTGCGGTGCAGCCCCAACGGATCAGCGACAGATCGTAGTTGGTGTCCTTCGGGGGGATCACCGGGTACTCCGGGGAAAGGGTGGAGGGGAGGTGCAGTTTGCCGTCGTCGCCCGGCTGGAGGAAGTGCAGGTAGTAGTTGATCGCCCGGCGGAGGAGGGGGTAGAGGGTGTCCCGCAGCAGCTTCTCGTCCATGCTGTGGCGGTAGCTCAGCCACACGTTGTGCAACGCCCAGGTCAGGTCGCCGACTTCGGCGCCGGTGCCCGGTGTGCCGACGTTCCGGTTGGCGAACATGTCGGAGCTGCGCCCCACTCCGGAGCTGTCCGAGCGGTAGGCGGCAGGCACGTTCGCGGTCAGCTGCTCCTGGTTCTGGCGGACGGTCGTCGCCAGCGCGTCCAACTCCAGGTGATTGGAGCCGTGGATCAGCCAGTACTCCAGCTGGATGTTGAGGTTCCACCACACCGCCGGCCAGGGCGTGGGCTCCAGCCAGGGGCCGCAGGTGGCCATCGGCGGGCCGCCCGCGCGGCTGGCCGACGCGACCTTGTAGAGCTGGATCCAGTGGAAGCTCTGCAACCGCTCGTCGGGGAACGAGACGAAGCTCTTGCGGTAGTACGTGTGCCACCAGCGGGCGTGCGGGGCGCGGAGGGCCGCGTAACTCGGCCTGGCGCGGCGGATCTTCCTGAGCGACTCCTCCCCCGCCCTGGTGTCGGACGGGTGGCTGTGGGCGACCGTGAGGAGGAGGGTGCCGTCCGAATCCGAGCCCGACCGGCGATACGCCGTGGCCGTCTGGCCGCCTCCGGTCAGGGGCTGGAGGACCTGCTCGATGCCGTCGCCCGTCGACCCGGTGGTCCAGGGCGGGTTGGGGACGTATCCCGTCGGCGGGGCCTCGCTGATCCTGCGCGGGCTGATGGCCTCCTCGGGGTGGAAGGTCCAGTGGACCTCCTCGTCCCCGGACGCCGTGACACGGGCGGCGAGGACGCCGTCGTGGATGAGGGCGGTGAGGGTCAGCGTGCCCTTGTCCGTGGTGATCGTGCCGGTCAGTTCGGCGTTCCAGAGGCTCAGGCGCCAGTCCACGGCGGTGATGGTGCCGACCGGGTCCAGGGTCAGATGTCCGACCGGGAGGCGGCAGGTGCCCCAGCCGCTGCCGAACTCCGGGCGGTGGTCCTGGACTTCGCCGTGCTGGACGGTGAAGCGGATCGCGTTCGCGCCCGGCTCCCGGTAGATCATGCTGCCCAGCCGCCCGTCCCCGAGGAACGGACCCTCGTGCCACAGCGTGGGCACCCTGCGCCACAGCAGATCCTGCCGCCGCAGGAAGTCCGCCCAGGCGGCGTCCGAGTCCATCCGGTTGCGCAGCTTCCAACGGCCGCCCGGAGGAGGGGCGGCGACACCCGCGCTCCCGGCCGCCTGGGCAACTCCCGGCAGGGCAGCGGCCGTTGTCCCGGCCAGCGCCGATCCGATGACCGCTCTTCTGGAGGTCATCGCCGGATCACCGCGTCCAGTAGGTGATGTTGCGGAAGCGGGCCTCGGCCCGTCCGCTGCCGTGGTGGTAGACGCCGTTCTTGAAGTGCCGGGTGGCGGGACCCCGGTCGGCCCTCGTGAGGACCAACTCGTCGTCGAAATAGACGTTCACGCTGCCCGCCGACGCGTCGTGCGCGAGCTTGACGTTGAACCACGTGTCGTACGCGTCGGTCTTCAGGACCGTGCTGTCGTACGCCCGTACCGTGCCGCCGCTCCCGCTGTACGCGTTGAGCATGAAGTCCGTGGCCGGGGTGCCCTCGGGGTGGATCACGCGGAGGATCTGCACGAAGGTCGCGCCGTTCGTGCCGGACGGGAGGTACACGTCGGCGTCCCACATGTGGCGGCCCGACGTGTACTCCTGGCGCCAGCGCATCTCGGTGCGCGGGTCGGTCGAACTGCCCTCGGACATGGGCTCGTCGGTGTCGTAGACCCACATGCGGTGGACGCCGCCGCTGTTGCTGTACCGGTCGCTCAGGGCCAGGTTCCACGGCTTCTGCATGCCATAGGTGAAGGCCGTCTTCGTCCAGCCGTCCGTGGGGGACGCGGCGGCGGCCGCGGCCGCAGCCTGGGGCGTCAGCCAGGCAGTACCTCCGGCGAGTAAGCCTCCGGCTGCCAGAATCGTGCGCCTCGATGGAGTCATGGGCATGCCAAATCACCCTTCCGCTAATGGTCCAGTATTGGCGATTCATCGGATCTATCTGTCGGGTGAGCCTAGAACTGGCCCAGATGGGCGTCAACGCTCACGTCAAGCCGAAGATAGATCCGATGTAATCTCCTGCACTCCGCCACCACCTAGACGGGGCGATAACTCTCCGGCGGAGCCAGATAGCTGACCGGCAGTCCGCCCGTGTCGATGACGATCTGGTCGACGGCGATCCCCGGGTCGACCATGAAGACCCGCAGGACGTGCTCACCGGCTTCGGCAACCGTCACGGTCGCGGTCAGTCTCTCCACACCGTCCTCCACATTGCGGGCCCAGGCGTCCCCCCGGTTGCCCGTGGCGACGGACTGCCCCGACAGGACCGTCACCGGCTGGTCGTCGAGAGACACGGCGACCCGCCGGTACCCCCGCTCGTCGAGCGACGGCAGCCGGAAGACGGTCACCGGGAAGGTACCGGTGCTGCTGAAGCGCACCCGGTACCTCAACTCCGGTGCCCGCGCGGCGAATTCGACGGTGACCGGCGCCGCCGTCGACGGCACCGCCTTCACCGCGCCGATACGCCGGCCCAGCCCGCGCACGGTACGCCAGCGGGCCCCGCCGCGCGCCACCCGGCGGTCGGTGTGCACGGCGTCGATCGAGACGTACCCGTGCGCCTCGACGAACCCACGAGCCCGACGGCGCGCCCGTTCGCCGTCGTTGCGCACACTCAGCGGTACGTCGACACGCTGCCCGGCGTCGCCTCCGCTCACCGTGACCGTCGCGTCGTAGGTCCCCTCGGGCACCCGGTCCCAGTCGATCTCCACCCACACCCTGGTCTGGTCGGTGACGGAACCGCCCGACTCGCTCAGCAGGACCCAGGGATGACTGGCCTCGGCGGTCCAACTCACCTCCAGGAAGCCGGTGTTGAAGACGTCCACGAAGCGCCGGTCCCGGGTGCCCGAGAAGAAGGACAGCGGGCGAGCCGTCCCCGTCTCGTTGCCCTCGGACGCCACCCCCAGCCCCGACGTCTCCTGCCGGGCGACCCTGCTGACGGCCGGGCGGCCCGGCGCCTTCGGGATCTGCGAGGGGTACGGGTTGATGATCCCGTCCCATTTCCCGCCCGCGACCTCGGTGTTGTAGCGCTTGGTGAGCGCCGCCTCGGTCGTATGAGCCGCCTCGGCCAGGTCCGCGAAGCGGTTGGTCCCGGCGCCGCGTCCCTGGCGGAGCGCGAGGGCGTTGCGGTCCGCCCAGTAGTACTTCAGGTTCATCAAGTAGGCGCCGTGCACCGGGTATTCGACCAGCTCGAAGTAGGCGTCCCGGTAGGCCTCGGGCAACTTGGCGCCCAAGGTCCGGGCCCGCTCAAGGAGTTGGGTGTAGGCATCCATGCGGCGGCCCGCCTCGTCACCGTGGTGGACCACCGAGACCAGCCCCTTGGCGATGAACTCCGGGCGCAGTTCGGCGGCGAGGCGGTAGTACTCGGTACGGATCGCGGCGATCTCGCGGCCGTGCCGGCGCCCGAACTGCCGGCCCGCCCACTCGACCAGGAATCCCTCCACATCGTCCGCGCCCCATCTGTCCACGTCCCAGGCGACGTCCATGGCGAAGGAAAGGCCGGTCTCGATCGACTTGACGTCCCCCACGTTGAAGATCCACATGCGGTCGGCGCCGTGCTCGTACACCCGGCGCAACTCCTGCCAGACCTTGGCGAGTTGGGTGGTGTCCAGCCACAGGTAGCTCTTCGGGCGGCCCCAGTAGGAGAGGTGGTAGTAGATGCCGTTGCCGCCTTCGCGCCGCCGCTCGGCGTCGTTCGGCAACTGGCGCATGTTGCCGTGGTTGTCGTCCGGCCAGATGAGCGTGACGTCGTCGGGCACCTGGACGCCCGCGTTGTAGAGGTCCAGCACCTCCTTGTACGGGATGAAGATCTGCGGCTCGGCAGCCAGGCCGACCTCCTCGGTCAGGATGCGGCGCTGGTCGGCGATGATGTCGTTCATCACCACGACCTTCTCCGGGATCGTCGTGGCGTACTTCGTCTCCAGCGCCGTGTCGTGCAGACCGCGCATCCCGAGCGTCCAACTGCTCTCGTACGAGGCGTTCTGGCGGGCCCGGGCTCTCCAGTAGTCCGAGATGACACCGGGGTTCACCGTGTAGTCGTACACCGGCAGGGTGCCATCGGCGTTCGGGTGCTCCGCCGCCCACGGGTCCCATTCGTGGACGCCGTTCCGGAGCAGCGCCTCGGGGTGGCTGGAGCCGACGACGATGCCGTACCGCTCGGCGAGTTCGGGGTTCTCGCGGTGCTTGTTGAAGAAGTCGGAGTACGGATGCATGGCCGGCCAGAGGTAGTTGGCCTTGAGGCGGAGGAGCAGTTCGAAGACGCGCTTGTACGTCTCCGGGCCGATGTTCTTGTCCGGCTCCTGGGTGCGGTGGGACCAAGTGGTCAGGTTCTGCTCGTCGTTGACGAAGATGCCCCGGTAGCGGACCGAGGGCTCGTGGCGGACGAAGGGGCCCGTCGGCACGGCCACCTCGTCGCGGTGCTCCACCGGGACGTCGGCCCACCAGTACCAGGGAGAGACGCCGATGCGTTCCGAGGTGTCGTAGATCCCGTAGACCGTGCCACGCCGGTCGCTGCCCGCGATCACCAGGGCGCGGTCCACCCCGGGCAGCGGACGGTCGACGACCTGAGTGACCGACGCCTCCCAACTCCCCTTCACCCGGGAGACGTCGAGGCGGCCCTGGGCGATGAGCCGGTCGATGACCGGGCTCGCGCCGATCGTGCCGATCACGACGAGGTACGGCGCCTGCCGGGGCAGGGCGTGGACCAGCTGGGGGCGGATGCCGGTGACCCGTTCGACGTCCGCCTGGAGGTCTCCGGCCGCGCGTATCACGGTGGGGTCGTCGGCCGCGTCGACGAAGATGTCGGTGGCCAACCCGCCGTGTACCAGCGGGAATTCGGGTCTGCCGATGAGATCAGGGGGCGCGGCGTGGGCGGTTGCGGGAAGCAGCCCCGGGAGCAGCGGGGTCGCTCCGGCGGCGGCCAGGCCCCGCAGGAACGACTTGCGAGTCCATGGCAGGGACGGGGCCTGCGGCGGTTGTGGTTGCTGTGACCGGTTCCGGGGTTCGTGGTGCGGCACGAGACGCTCCCTTTCCGCCCGGCGCCCCGCGTCGGCTCTTCGCGCAGCCGGTCAAGGAGCTGAGCGTATGAGTGTGGGGTGGCCAAGCCGAGCCAGGCCAGGCCAGAAAGCGCTTGCTATACACCTTGCACCCTAGGACAGGCCCCGCCCGGACGTCCAGACGATCGACGTCCGTGAACCGAGGACAACGCCCTGCTGCACGAGCTGCTCCGCACCCCCGGCGAGGGCTGTGTCGTGGTCGTCGACGGCGGGGCCTCGCTGCGCACCGCGCTCCTCGGGGACCTGATGGCCGGGCCGGCGCGGGAGAACGGCTGGGCCGGCGTGGTGATCCACGGCGCCGTCCGCAACAGCGCCGTCCTGGCCGGGATCGGCCTCGGCGTCCAGGCGCTGGGCACCAACCCGCGCAAGAGCGCGAAGGCGGGGCGCGGGCGCGGTCGACGTACCCGTGACGTTCGGCGGGGTCACCTTCAGCCCCGGCGACATCCTGCACGCCGACCAGGACGGGGTCGTACTGCTGCCGAGGTCCTGACCGGCGGGCAATGTACTCCGGCCTGACCGGCGGGCGGTGCATTCAGGCCCGACAGGCGGGCGGTGCATTCCGGCCCGACAGGCGGGGCGCACTTCGGCCTGAGCGTCAGGCGACGCACCCCGGCCCGACCGACAGACAATCCACTCCCGCCCAACCGGCAAGCAACGCACCCCGGCCCGACCGACAGACAATCCACTCCCGCCCAACCGGCAAGCAACGCACCCCGGCCCGACCGACAGGCAATCCACTCCCGCCCAACCGGCAAGCGACGCACCCCGGCCCGACCGTCAGGCGATGTACTCCGTCGCCGCGTCCAGCAGCCAGTCCGTCAGGTAGCCGGCGAAGGACGAGCGGACCAGGACCCAGAAGCCGGCCCTGGGTTCGTCCCGGGCGACCAGGACGACCTGGGTGCGGCCGAGGGTGGTCTGGGCGCAGTGGCCGGGGCCGAAGGCGCGCGGGTGCAGGTCGAGGGCGCAGCCGTGGGCCAGGAGGTCGCGGGCGCGCGGGCCCGTGACGAGGAGGGTGGTGCGCTGGGCGGAGACGTCGGTGACGGACACCGGTTCGTCCCCGGCCGCCTCCCTGATACGGCCCTCCAGGTCCCGTTCGGCGCCGGGCGGGCCCACGAGCAGCCACTCGTCCGGACCCAGCCACAGGGCGACCAACTCCCCCGCGCGCACGGCGGTGTTGGGGGTGACGGGCAGCGGGACGCCCAGCGCCAGGCCGACGGCGTCCGCCGCCGCTCCCTTGGCGTCGAGGCGCACGTTCAGCTGGGCCAGGAAGGGGAGTTCGGCCAGCCGGACCGCGCCACCGGAGGCGCGGGTCGCGGCGGCGAGACGGTCGGCCGCGTGGGACAGGGGGGACACGGGGCTGCGGAGCGGGGCGGTGGTGTCAGCCATCTCGGCGGGCTCCCTCGGGGTCGTAGAGGACGGGGCTCGCGACGGTCACCGGGACCAGCCGGTCGCCCACGGGGGCGTACAGCCGCTCGCCGACGCGTTCCCGGCCGCCCTTGATCAGGGCGAGGGCGAAGGTCCGGCCCAGGGCGGCGCTGCGGTAGCTGGAGGTGACATGGCCGAGCATCGGGACGGGCGGCGCGGGCAGCACGCTGTCGGCGACCAGCTGGGTGCCCTCGGGGAGGAAGGTGCCGGGGTCGTCCGGGAGCAGGCCGACCAGGTGCTTGCGGTCGGGACGGACGGCGTCGGCACGGGCGTACGACCGCTTGCCGATGAAGTCGGGCTTCTTCTTCGACACCACCCAACTCATGCCGAGATCCTGCGGAGTTACGGTGCCGTCCGTGTCCTGGCCGATGATCGGGTAGCCCTTCTCGGCGCGCAGGACGTGCATGGTCTCGGTGCCGTAGGGCGTGATGCCGTACGGGGCGCCGGCCTCGTACAGCGCCTCCCAGAGGGCGCGGGCCTCCCACGGCGACACGTTGATCTCGTAGGCGAGTTCGCCGGAGAAGCTGATCCGGCACACGCGTGCGTCGATGCCCGCGACGGGGGTCTCGCGCCAGGCCATGAAGGGGAAGTCGTCGTTGGCGACGGCCAGTTGGGGTGCGAGGGAGCCGAGGACGTCCCGCGAACGCGGGCCCACGAGAGCCACCGTGGCCCACTGCTCGGTGACCGACGTGCAGTGGACGCGCAGATCGGGCCACTCGGTCTGGGACCACTCCTCCATCCAGTCCAGCACGGCGGCGGCGTTGCCCGTCGTCGTGGTGACCAGGAAGCGGTCCTGGGCGAGGCGGATGACCGTACCGTCGTCGAAGACCATGCCGTCCGGGCGGCACATGACGCCGTAGCGGATCATGCCGACCTTCAGGGTGCTCATCATGTTGGTGTAGAGCAGGTCGAGGAAGACACCCGCGTCCGGGCCCTGGACGTCGATCTTGCCGAGGGTGGAGGCGTCCATGAAGGCCACGCTGTCGCGGGCGGCGGCGCACTCGCGCAGGACGGCGGTCTCCATGTCCTCGCCGGCCTGCGGGTAGTACCAGGGGCGCTTCCACTGGCCCACGTTCTCGAACAGCGCGCCGTGCTCGACATGCCAGGTGTGCAGGGCGGTCGTCCGGATCGGGTCGTGCAGCGCGCCCCGGTCGCGGCCCGCGAGGGCGGCGAAGGAGACGGGCGTGTACGGCGGCCGGAACGTGGTCGTGCCGAGCGCCGAGATGTCGACGCCGAGCAGCGCGGCGACGATCCCGCTGGCCAGCAGCCCGGACGTCTTGCCCTGGTCGTTGGCCGTGCCCGCCGTCGTGTAGCGCTTGGTGTGCTCGACCGAGCGCATACCGGCGCCGGTCGCACGGGCCAGGTCGTCGACGGTGACATCACGCTGGAGGTCGACGAAGGAGCGGGTGTCGGAGGCGTCCGGGATCGCGTACACGTGCATGGGCGGGGTGTGCGGTTCCACGGCCGGGGCGGGGAGGTTCGGTTCCCGGGGCGTGTAGCCCTCCGCCTCGATCGCCCGGGACGCGGCGGCCACGCCCTGCGCGAGGACCGCCGGCAGGTCCAGGACGCCGGTCGCGCTGCCCGCGACCTCGACGGCCTGCCGGCAACTCTCGGGGACGAACGTGCCGAGCGTGTCGTCGTGGCGGAGCTTGCCGCCGGCCTGGCTGAACAGGTGGGCCACCGGGTTCCAGCCGCCGGAGACGAGGAGGAGGTCGGCGGCGAACTCCCGCTGTCCTCCGGTGAGTTCTCCGTCGGACTCTCCGTACGGGGCGACCGTCACGGCCGTCAGGCGCGCGTCGCCCTCCGTGCCGACGACCGCGTATCCGGCCAGCACCTCGATGCCGGCCGACCTCGCGCGGTCCGCCCACTCGCCCGGGTCGGTGCGGGTGTCGACTATCGCCGGTACGTCCGCACCCGCCGCGGCGAGGTCCAGTGCCGCCGCGTACGCGCTGTCGTTCGTGGTGAACACGACCGCCCTGCGGCCGGGCAGGACACCGTGGCGGTTCACGTACGTACGTGCCGAGGCGGCCAGCATCACGCCGGGGCGGTCGTTGTCCGCGAAGGCCAGCGAGCGTTCGTGGGCGCCGGTCGCGAGGACCACGCGGCGGGCGCGGATGCGCCAGACGCGTTCGCGGGAGACGTTCGCGGGGGCGGCGGCGCCCAGGTGGTTGGTGCGGCGTTCGACGGCGAGGAGGTGGTTGTCGTCGTAGTAGCCGAAGACCGTGGTGCGGGGCAGGACGCGTACGTCGGGTGCCGTCTGGAGGTGGGTGACCGTCTCGTCCACCCAGTCGAGGTGCTCGCCCGTGCCCAGGAGGCTGCCGCCCGGCTCCGGGCGGTCGTCCGCGAGGATGACGCGGGCGCCGGTGCGGGCGGCGGTCGCCGCCGCTGCGAGGCCTGCGGGGCCCGCGCCGACGATCAGTACGTCGCAGTGGGCGTGTACGGCGTCGTAGCGGGCCGGGTCGGGGGTGGTGGCGAGGCGGCCCTGGCCGGGGAGGCTGGTCGCGACCAGGCCGTCGTACAGCTCGACCGTGGTGGCGGGGAGCATCGGTTCGGGGAACGGGGCCTCGATCTGGATGACCGCGTTGGGTTCCTCCGGGCCGGCGGAGAAGATGCCTCGGGGGCGGCCGAGTTTGATGCTGGTGCCGGTGTGGATGATGCCGTTGGCGAGGAGGGCGGAGGCGAGGGTGTCGCCTCGGTAGCCCTCGTACCGGGTGCCGTCGAAAGTGAAGGTCAGACGGTCGTCGCGGTGTATTCGACCTCGGGTGGGGAGTCTGAACGGCTGGTTCTCCTCCCCCACCCCACCCCTTCCCGAAATTTCTGGGGGCTCCGCCCCCAGGCCCCCGGTCGGCCCTGAAGGGGCCTCGTCCTCAAACGCCGGACGGGCTGGGTGGTGCGGCCCCGGCTCAAGAGGTGCCGGACCACTGGCTGGAGGGGTGCCCCCCGCCTCAACAGTTGCCGAAGCTACGGGAGTTGCCGAAGTCAGGGGAGTTGCCGAAGTCGGCGGAGTCGCCGGACGTTGCTCCCCCGCCCTGTACACCGCCAGGATCTCGTTCGTCCCCGTGTCCCGTACCGCGTTGAACCACCTGCGGCAGCCCGCCGAGTGGGTCCAGCGCTCGGCGAACGGGCCCTTCGGGTTGGCGCGGAAGAACAGGTACCGGGCCCACTCCTCGTCGGTCAGGGCCGACGGGTCCTCCGGGTAGGGGACGTGGGCCTGGCCGCCGTAGTGGAACTCGGCCTCGTCGCGGGGCCCGCACCACGGGCAGGGGATGAGCAGCATGTCGTTCGGCTCCCTTGAGGGTCCCTAGTGGGCCACCGCGGCCGCGCCGTGCTCGTCGACGAGCGCGCCGGTGGTGAAACGGTCGAGCGAGAAGGGGGCGTTGAGCGGGTGGGGCGTGTCGTGGGCGATCGTGTGGGCGTAGACCCAGCCGACGCCCGGGGTGGCCTTGAAACCGCCCGTTCCCCAGCCGCAGTTGAGGTACAGGTTGTCCACGGGGGTGAGGCCGACGATCGGCGACGCGTCGGGGCTCACGTCCACGATGCCGCCCCACGTGCGCAGCACATGGGCTCGGGCGAACACCGGGAAGAGTTCCAACGCCGCCGACATCTGCTCCTCGATGATGTGGAACGCGCCGCGCTGCGTATAGGAGTTGTACGAGTCGATGCCCGCGCCCATCACCAACTCGCCCTTGTGCGCCTGGCTGACGTACACGTGCACCGCGTTGGACATCACCACCGTCGGATGCACCGGCTCCAGCAGCTCGCTGACCAGGGCCTGCAACGGGTGGCTCTGGAGCGGGAGTTCGATGCCCGCCATCGCCGCCAGGACCGAGGAGTGGCCCGCCGAGCAGAGCGCCACCTTGCCCGCCGCGATCGGACCCAGGGTCGTCTGGACCCCGACCACCCTCCCCCCGACGACATCCAGGCCCGTCACCTCGCAGTTCTGGATGATGTCGACGCCCGCCGCGTCCGCCGAGCGGGCCAGACCCCATGCCACGTGGTCGTGCTTCGCGATCCCGGCGCGGGGTTGGTAGGTGCCGCCCATCACGGGATAGCGCACGTCCGGGGAGATGTTGACGATCGGGCAGACCTCCTTGACCTGCCGCTCGTCGAGCCATTCGGCGTCCACGCCGTTGAGGCGGTTCGCCTCGACCCGGCGCACGCTGTCGCGGACGTCCTGGAGGCTGTGGGCCAGATTCAGCACGCCTCGCTGCGAGAAGAGGATGGGGTAGTCCAGCTCCTCCTCCAGTCCCTCCCACAGTTTCAGCGCGTGCTCGTAGATGCCGGCGCTCTCGTCCCACAGGTAGTTCGAGCGGATGATCGTGGTGTTGCGGGCCATGTTGCCGCCCGCGAGCCAGCCCTTCTCCAGCACGGCGACGTTGGTGATGCCGTGGTTCTTCGCCAGATAGTGGGCCGTGGCGAGACCGTGCCCACCGCCGCCCACGATGACGACGTCATAGCTGCGCTTCGGCTCGGGCGTACGCCACAGCCAGTCAGGATGCTCCGGCAGTTCGGCGCCGGGTGTACGGGGGCTCATCGCGCGTCTCCGTCTTCTGCTGCCATGAGTGGACTGGGGCCTAGCCCCGGAGGCGGGACATCGTCGGGTCGAACAACGGCTCCTCGGCGACAACCGCCTCCACGCGCTCGTCGAAGTAGCCGATGTGCAACACCGTGCCGGGGGCGGCCAGTTCGACGGGCAGCCACGCATACGCGATGCCCTTGCCGATCGTGTAGCCGTACGCGGCGCTCGTCACATAACCGACGGCCCGCTCCCCCTCGTACACCGGCTCCTTACCCATGACCACCTGTCGCGGGTCCTCGATCGTCAGGCAGGTCAGCTTCCGTCGTACATCGGACTTACGGCGTTCCAGGGCCGCCCTGCCGATGAATTCGCCCTTGTCGAGCTTGACCGCGAAGCCGACGCCGGCCTCGTACGGGTCGTGCTCGTACGTCATGTCGGTGCCGAAGGAGCGGTAACCCTTCTCCAGGCGGAGGCTGTTGAAGGCGCCGCGGCCCGCCACGATGCCGCCCAGGGGCTGGGCCGCCTGCCAGAGGGTGTCCCAGAGTTTCTGGCCCTGGTCGGCCGTCGTGTACAGCTCCCAGCCGAGTTCACCGACGTACGACAGACGCATCGCCGTCACCGGGACGCTGCCGATGTAGGCACGCTTGGCGCGGAAATACTTCAGGCCGTCGTTCGAGAAGTCCTCGTCCGTCAGGGGCTGGAGAACCTTGCGGGCCAGCGGGCCCCACAGGCCGACACAGCACGTGCCCGGGGTGATGTCGCGGACCTGGACCGTGCCGTCGGCCGGGAGGTGGCGGGTGAACCAGTCGAGGTCCAGGTTGCCGTTGGCGCCCACCTGGAAGAGGTCGCGGGCGAGGCGGGCGACCGTGACGTCGCTGCGGATGCCGCCGTCGTGGTCCAGGAGGAGCGTGTACGTGACCGAGCCGACGGACTTGGCCACCTTGCTGGTGGTCAGGCCCTCCAGGAAGTCGGCGGCGCCGGGGCCGGTCACCTCCAGGCGCTTCAGGGCCGTCATGTCGTACATCGCGACCGTCTCGCGGGTCGCCTGGGCCTCGGCGCCGACGATCGGGGACCAGAACTGGGCCGCCCAGTCGTTCGGAGTCGGCACGGAACGGCCTGCCACCAGGGACGCGTTGGCCTCGTACCACTGCGGGCGCTCCCAGCCGTTCGCCTCCAGGAAGAAGGCGCCCAGTTCGCGCTGGCGGGTGTGGAAGGGGCTGGTGCGGATCGGGCGGGGGTGCCCGGACGGCTGGAGCGGGTGGAGGATGTCGTACACCTCCACGAAGTTCTGGCAGTCGCGGGCCAGGACGTACTCCGGGGACAGCTGGTGCGGCTCGAAGCGGTTGAGGTCGCACTCGTGCAGGTCGAAGGAGGAGCAGTAACCGTCGACCAGCAACTCGGCGACGGCACGGCCGACGCCCGCGGAGTGGGTGACCCAGACCGCCTCCGCCACCCAGAAGCCCTTGACGTCCGGGGACTCGCCGAGGAGGGGGAAGTTGTCGGTGGTGAAGGAGAACAGGCCGTTGATGCCCTCCTCGACCTTCGCGTCCTTGGTGGAGGGGAGGAGCGACTGGGTTTCCGTCCAGGCGGGCTCGAAGTCGTCCTCGGTGAACTTCAGCACCGAGGGCATTCCCCCGGCCGTGTCCGCCTCGTCGAAGGAGAGGATCTCGTCGGCGGTGATCGGCATCGGGCGGTGGCCGTAGTAGCCGATGCCGATGGCGTCGAAGCGGTCGCGGTAGTAGAGGTCGGCGTCCTGGTGACGCAGGATGGGCCGGACCGCTTCCTCGGTCTGACCTGCGAGCGCGGGGACCGGCCCGGTCCAGGCGAGCTGGTGGGCAAGGGGCGTGAGAGGGAGATTCAGCCCGACCATACGGGCGATCTTCGGCCCCCAGATACCGGCGCAGCACACGACGATGTCGGCAGGGATCTCGCCCTGGTCGGTGACGACACCCGTGACCTGACCATCGACCTGCTGAACGTCGAGTACCTCGTGGTGGGGCAGGAAGGTCACGCCGCGTTCGGTGGCGCGGCGGACCTGGGCCTCGACGGCGAGGACCGCTTTCGCCAGACCGTCCGTGGGGACGAGGAGGCCGCCCAGGACGCGGTCGGGGTTGACGAGCGGGTGCTGCTCGACACACTCGTCGGCGGTCAGCAGACGCGCCTCGATGCCCCAGGCGGTGATCCAGCCGTGGCGGCGGTGGAGTTCGGTGAGGCGTTCGGGGGTGGTGGCGACTTCCAGGCCGCCGACCTGGAGGAAGCAGGGCTTGCCGTCGACGTCGAGGGAGCAGAACTTCTCGACGGTGTAGCGGGCCAGTTCGGTCATCGTCTTGGACGAGTTCGTCTGGAAGACCAGACCCGGGGCGTGGGACGACGACCCCCCGGTGGCGGGGAGCGGTCCCTGGTCGACCACGGTCACTTCGGTCCAGCCTCGTGCGGAGATCTCGTCCGCGAGTGCCGCGCCAACGACGCCCGCTCCGATGATGACCACTCGGGGTCCCGCCATCGCCGCACCTCCGGTTCAGTTGCTGTCTACGCAACATGATTCAGGTTGCGCAACTCAATGTGCCTTCCGTGCAGGTAGGTGTCAAGAGCCCCCGAAAGCCGCGAGAAGGGGCTTGTTCTCGCCCCCGCCGCCCCTACCCGTTCCCATCCCTCGGGGGCTGCCGCCCCCGAACCCCCGCTACGGCCCTGAAGGGGCCTTGTCCTCAAACGCCGGACGGGCTGGAGATGGCCAGCCTGGGTGGGCGGGTAGAGGCGGGCTGAACAGGCCTCGCCTTCGAACACCGGCCGGGGTTGGCATTTCAGCCCGTCCGGCGTTTGAGGACGAGCGCGTTCAGCGCGATCCGGGGGTTCGGGGGCAGCGTCCCCGATGGGGGTCCCCCCTCTGGGGGAGGGACGGGTAGGGGCGGCGGGGGCGAGGAAAAGCCAATGCCCGGCAGGCAGTGCACGGGTACGCGCACCACCCACCGGGCAGTCATGCTCAACCGGACTCCGGCGTCACTTGATCCAGGCGTCCACCTTGGCCTGGTTCGCGTCCACCCACTTCTTCGCCGCCGCCTCCGGCGTCATCTTGTCCTCGGCTATGTACTTCGCCACGGTGTTCTGATCGTCGTTCGTCCAGGTGAAGTTCTTCACCAGGTCGTACGCCGGGCTACCCGACTTCGCGAACTTCGCGCTGACGATCTTGTCCAGCTTGTACACGGGGTAGTCGCACGCCACCTTCTCCAGGTCCGCGTCACAACCCGCCGTGTACTCAGGCAGCTTGACCTTCACCAGCGGCACCTCGGCCATGAACCACTGAGGCTCGTAGAAGTAGCCGATCACCCATTCCTTGTCCTTCTCCGCCTTGCGGAAGGCCTGGATGAGCGCCGTCTCACTCCCCGCGTACACCACCTTGAAGTCCAGCTTCAGGTTCTTCACCAGCGCCTCGTCGTTGGTGACGAACGACGGGTCACCGTCGAGCAGCTGCCCCTTGCCCCCCGACTCCGACGTCTTGAACTTCGCCGCGTACTTGTTGAGGCTGTTCCAGTCGGTGATGTCCGGGTACGCCTTGGCCAGCCACGGCGGCACGTACCAGCCGATCAGCCCTTCGTTGCCGGTCGCACCGGCCTCGACGGCAGTCTTCTGGTCGGTGATGTACTTCTTCTTCAGATCGTCGTGGCCCCAGTTCTCGATGACGGCGTCGACCTCGCCCGTCCCGAACCCCTGCCAGGCGATCTCCTCCTTGAGGTCCTTCTTGGTGACCTTGCAGCCGAGATCGTTCTCCGCGACGTACGCGACGACCGCCGCGTTCGCCTCGTAGCCCACCCACGGGTTGACCGCGAGGTTGAACGTGCCGCACTTGCCGGAGGACCCGGAGGAGGAGTCGGAGCCCGAGGCACTGTCGCCGACCTTCGCGCCACCGCAGGCGGTGAGGGCGAGGCCCAGCGCCACTACGCCGGCCGCGCCGACTCTCCACTTTGTTGCTTGCCTTGCCATGGTGGTAGCTCCCTTACGCCCCGGCACGCCGCGCCGCTGCTTGAGTGATCCGGTCGAACATGACTCCGAGAAGGACGATGGCCAGCCCCGCGGCCAGCCCCTTCCCGTACAGCTGCCCCTGCGAGAAGCCGGCCACGACGTCGTAGCCGAGGGCGCCCGCGCCTACCAGGCCGCCCACAACAACCATCGACAGCACATAGATCAAGCCCTGGTTGGTGGCGAGGGTCAGGGCGCCGCGTGCCATCGGCAGCTGGACCTTGGTGATGATCTGCCAGGTGTTGCACCCGGCGGAGGTGGCCGCCTCCACGGTGGTCGCGGGGACGTTCCGTATACCGTCCGCGATGATCTTCATGGCGACGGGCGCCGCGTAGACGATCGCGGCGACGATCGCCGTGAAGCGGGTCGCGCCGAACAGCGCGAGGAACGGTACGAGGTAGACGAACGGCGGCATGACCTGTGCCGCGTCGAGGGTGGGCCTGATGAGCCGGTCCGCGAGCGGACTGCGCCCCATCCACACCCCCACGATCACGGCCAGCAGCATCGTCATGACCGTGGCCACGAGCGTGGACGCCAGGGTCGTCATGCTGTCCGACCACACACCGGTCGCCACGAGCAGCCCGACGCACACCGCCGTCGTCACCCCCGCCCGCCAGCCGCCGAACACCACGCCGAGCCCGATCAGTACCGCGCCGACGAGCCACCAGGGCGAGTCGGTGAGCAGCGACTGGAACGGGTTCAGCAGACCGTTGGTCAGGGCGTCGCGGAAGGCGTTGGTGAGACCGGACAGGTTGTCCTGCACCCAGGTGCTCGCGGTGTCGGCGGCGCTCGCGACGGAGCTGCCGACATCGCCCTCGCCGGGGAACTCCGCCGCCCATACGTAGGTGTGCGAGAGGTAGACGAGAACCGCGGCGACCGCCGCTCCCGCGACCACCAGTTGCCGTCGCCGGGCGAGGAGCGGGCCCGCCGAACGCCGGGCCGCCTCCTCCCGTACGCTCGCCGCGGTCGTGACCCGGTCCAGGACGATGGCCATGACGACGATGGCGAGGCCCGCGTTGAAGGCCGTACCCACGTCGAGCGACTGGAGGGCCTGCATGACGGTCTTGCCGAGGCCGGGCGCGTCGATCAGGGCGGCGATGGTCACCATGGCGAGGGCGGCCATGATGGTCTGGTTGACGCCCATGACGACGGTCCGCTTGGACATCGGCAGCAGGACCTTCAGCAGGGACTGCCAGCGGGTCGCGCCCAGCGAGTCGGCCGCCTCGACGGTGGTCTCCGGCACGGTCCGGATGGCGTGCGCGGTGATACGGATCGTCGGCGGGGCCGCGTAGATGACGGTGGCGATGGTCGCGGAGGCGCCGCCGATGAGGAAGAACAGGGTCAGCGGGGCGAGGTAGACCATGGTGGGCATCGTCTGCATGAAGTCGAGGAACGGCGTCATGATCCGGTTGACCCGGTCGGACAGCCCCGCCCACACGCCCAGCGGGATCGCGAACAGCAGCGCCACGAACACCGCGCACAGGACCAGCGCCAGGGTGTCCATGCTCTCCTGCCACAGGCCCTGGAGCCCGAAGAAGGTGAACCCGGCGACGGTCAGCAGCGCCACCCGCCAGTTTCCGACCGCCCAGGACACGAACCCGGCGATCCCGACGACCCCGAGCCACCCGATCTGCGGCAGGGGCCGGGCATCGGAGGGCTGGGAGATCAGGTGCTGGACGAAGGTCACCAGGTTGTCGATGACGAGGCGGATCTCGTTGAAGAAGTAGAGGAAGAGCGGGTTGGAGTTGCGGTTGGCGCCGATCGAGTCGTTGACGTCGTTCAGCCACCGGTGCAGCCCCGTGAGGTCGGCCGCCGCGAGCGTCAGGGTGTTCGTGCCGCGCAGTACGGCGAACAGCACCAGCCAGACGACGAGGATCGCGCCGACCACCACGCGCCGGCTGACCTGCCGTACGGCGGCGACGGGCGCGGCCTCGGGCACGGCGTCGGACGGGCCGGGTGGCTCGGGCGTCGGAGGTTTCTCCACGGCGACGGTCATCGCGCGTCGCCGCCCTTCTGGACCGGGAGGTCCCCGCCTCCGGCGACGACGGCGAGGATCTCCTCGTCGCCGACGATGCCGAGCAGCTTGCCGTTCTCGACGACCTTGACCGGCTTCTCGGCGGCGAGCACGGCCCGGGTGGCCTCCCGTACGACGACGTCCGGCCCGAGTTCGGGCCCGTCGAGGGCGTCACCGTCGGCCGGGGGGCGCATGATCCAGCGCAGGGTGAGGACATCGGCACGCGGCACGTCCTTGACGAACTCGCGTACGTAGTCGTCGGCCGGGGCGCCCACCAGCTCGTCGCCGGTCCCGCACTGGACCATCTTGCCGTCGCGCATGATGAGGATGCGGTCGCCCAGCTTGAGGGCTTCGGACAGATCGTGGGTGATGAAGACCATGGTCTTGCCGACCTCGTGGTGCAGCCGGATGACCTCGTTCTGCATGTCCCGCCGGATCAGCGGGTCGAGGGCGGAGAAGGGCTCGTCGAAGAACAGAACATCCGGATCACCGGCCAACGCCCGTGCCAGACCGACTCGTTGCTGCATGCCACCCGAGAGCTGGTCGGGGTAGGAGTTCTCGTACCCGGAGAGCCCGACCAACTCAACGACCTCAAGCGCCCGCTTGACGCGCTCGGCCCGCCCCATCCCCCGTATCTCGAGCCCGAAGCCGACGTTGTCGACGACGCGCCGATGGGGCAGCAGCCCGAAGTGCTGGAAGACCATGGAGAACTTCTGCCGCCGCAGCTCGCGCAGCCGCTTGTCGTCCGCGTCCCGGATGTTCTCGCCCTCGAAGACGATCTCCCCGGCGGTGGGTTCGATCAGCCGGGTGAGACATCGCACGAGGGTCGACTTCCCGGACCCGGACAGACCCATGACGACGAACACCTCGCCGGGCGACACGTCGAAGTGCACGTCCCGTACGGCGGCGGTGCATCCCGTACGGTCCATGAGCTCACGTCGGGTGAGCCCGCACAGCTCCTCAGATTCCGGCACCCGGTCGGCCTTCGGCCCGAACACCTTCCACAGGCCGCGCACGGAGATGACCGGCGTGCCGTCCGAGTCCTGGGGTGTGCCGCGCCGCTGCGGCACCTCGGTCTGTACTGGGGTCATGATCGACCTCTTTTCGGCGTTCAGCCGCGGAACCAGTGCTGCGGCCGGGGTTGGATGTTCTGCCAGATGTGCTTGGGCTCTCGGTACTCGTCCAGGCCGGACGGTCCCAGTTCCCGGCCCACGCCCGAGTGCCCGAAGCCACCCCATTCCGCCTGCGGCACATAGGGGTGGTAGTCGTTGATCCACACGGTGCCGTGCCGCAGCCGCCGGGCGACCCGCTGGGCCTTGCCCGCGTCCTGCGTCCACACGGCCCCCGCGAGCCCGTACTCGGTGTCGTTGGCGATGCGTACGGCATCGTCCTCGTCGCCGCTGAACCGCTCCACGGTGAGCACGGGCCCGAAGGACTCCTCGTGCACGACCCGCATGTCCTGCGTGCACTCGTCGAGGACGGTGGGCGGGTAGAAGTGCCCGCCGGCAAGATCAGGGTCATCCGGCCGCGCACCCCCGCACCGCAGCACGGCTCCCTCGGCGATCCCGGCGGCGACGTAGGCCTCGACCTTCGCGAGATGCTGGGCGGAGATGAGAGCCCCGGTCTCGGCGTCAGGGTCGAAGGGCCCACCAAGCCGAATCTGCGCGGCCCGCCGCACCACTTCACCCACGAACCGATCGTGGATGGAGTCCTCGACGATGAGGCGGGCCCCGGCGGAGCAGACCTGCCCGGAGTGCAGAAAGACGGCCGTGAGGGCGAAGTCCACGGCCGTCTCGAAGTCGGCGTCGGCGAACACGACGTTGGGGTTCTTCCCGCCGAGTTCCAGGGCCACCTTTTTCACGCCCGCGGCGGCGGTGGCCATGATCCGTTTCCCGGTCTCGAGCCCCCCGGTGAAGGAGACCATGTCGACGGCGGGATCCTCGGAGAGCGGCGCCCCGACCTCGGGCCCGGCCCCCAGGACGAGGTTGGCGACCCCGGCGGGAAGCCCGGCCTCGGCGAGCGCCCGCACGAGCAGGATGGAGGTGGAGGGAGTCAGCTCACTGGGCTTGAGGACGAAGGTGTTCCCGGCGAGGAGGGCCGGAGCAACCTTCCAACTGGCTTGCAGGAGGGGGTAGTTCCAGGGAGTGATGAGCCCACAGACACCCACCGGCTCATAAACAACCCGACTGACGGCATCGTCACGACCGGTATCGATGACCCGCCCTGCGTCCGTGCCCCCGATCCCGCCGTAGTGCCGAAAACACGAAACGACATCGGCGATGTCGTACTCGCTCTCCACCAGCCGCTTGCCGGTGTCGAGCGATTCGGCGCGGGCGAACTCCTTGGCGTCGCGCTCGATGAGGTCGGCGGTACGCAGCAGCAGCGCGCCGCGCTCCCGTTCGGGGGTACGCGGCCAGGGTCCCGTGTCGAAGGCGCGGCGGGCGGCGCCGATCGCGGCCTCGGCGTCGGGACGAGTCCCCTCCGAGACGGTCGCGGCAAGCCTGCCGTCGGCGGGACATCGGATTTCCCGACGGCCGCCGGCCACCGGCTCCCGCCATTCACCGTCCACATACAGGTCTGCCACGCGCCAAGCCTTTCCACAGGAATTCGTTGCGCATCGTGCACCCAATTGCTTGTGGTGGAACACCCTGGCGAATGTGCAGACATACGTCAAGTAGTTGGCGGATGACGATTTCGACATGCGCGACGGTTGCGCGCGCGACCGTACACACACGCGCCCGACCGCCCTTGACGCGACCGGCCACCGAGCCGACCATGTTGCGTATCGCTCACCATGTTGTGCAATACGCACCGACGGAGGCCGGCGTGTCCCCTAAGTTCCCTCGACCGCAGACCGGCAGCGAGTACGTCCTCACCCTCTCGTGCCCCGACAGCTCGGGGCTGGTGCACGCCGTGAGCGGCTTTCTCGTCCGTAACTCGGGAAACATCCTGGAGAGCCAGCAGTTCGATGATCGACTTCAGGGCCGTTTCTTCATGAGGGTCCACTTCGATGTTTCCGATCCAAACGCGGACCTGGAAAATCTGCGTTACCGATTCGGTCCCGTGGCGGAGGCGTACGGCATCTCCTGGACCCTACGGGAAGCGTCGACGCCGACGCGCACGCTCATCATGGTCTCCAAGTTCGGCCACTGCCTGAACGACCTTCTGTTCCGCCGCCGCACGGGCGGCCTGAACATCGAGATCCCGGCGATCGTCTCCAACCACCGCGACTTCGAGGGCCTGGCGGAGAGTTACGGGGTCCCCTTCCACCACATCCCGGTGACACGGGAGACGAAGCCGGAGGCGGAGGCGAGGCTGCTGGACCTGGTCCGCGAGTTGAACATCGACCTGGTGGTACTGGCCCGCTACATGCAGGTCCTCTCCGACGACCTGTGCAAGGAGCTGGAGGGCATGGCGATCAACATCCACCACTCCTTCCTGCCCAGCTTCAAGGGCGCACGTCCGTACGAGCAGGCATACGACCGCGGCGTGAAACTCGTAGGCGCGACGGCGCACTACGTCACGCCCGAGCTGGACGAGGGCCAGATCATCGAGCAGGACGTGGTGCGAGTGGACCACTCGCTGGACCCCGGAGAGCTGGTCACGGTGGGCCGGGACGTGGAGGCCCAGGTGCTGGCGCACGCGGTGAAGTGGCACAGCGAGAGCAGGGTGATGGTGGAGGGGAATCGGACGGTGGTCTTCCGCTGAGCTCGTATACGGGTCGGGTGGTGCGGCACAGGATCGAGGAGCCCTACTCGTGCGGCTCTGTCGCTGATAGGGGGAGTTCCGGAGCAGCCGACCCGATCGGTATTCTGGAGGTATTCTCTGAGCATGACTGACACCACGCTCAAGATCGACGAAGGGGTCCGCGACCGGCTCCGCGCCGTCGCCGCGGAACGCGGCATGACCGCACGCCAGCTCGCCGAGCAGACCCTTGGCTCCCTGCTGACCCGGGAAGAACGAGAGACCCGTATGCGGCAGGCGTGCGAGGAGTTGGAAGCCGCGGGCATCACCGTCACCGAGGAAATGAAGCAGAAGGCCCGCGAGGGCAACATGTTCGCCCGCCTCCAGAACCTGCGAACCGCCTCGTGACCTTGCCCGAGGTCGTACTGGACGACACCACCGTCCGCGCCTTGTTCGAACCCAAGAACCCCGCCAACCAGGCCGTCACCCAGTTCTATGTCGAAGCCTCGTTCGGCCACGGCCGCATGGTGGCACCAGCCCTGTGCCTGGTCATCGCAGACCTCACCGCCGAGGGAGCGGCAGGCCACGCCACGTCCCGGCGGTTCCTCACAGTGGAGGCATTCGACTCCGAGGCCGTCACCGACGGCGTGCGCCTGGTCGAGGACGGGTACACATGGTCTGCGTCCCAGGCCATCCGTGCCGCCCGGCCCACGGCCGAGCGGCCGGACGGACGCGTGGTCCTCACTCTCACACCCGACGCGTACGAGGACGCCGGCGTGATCGCCGTACATCCAGACGGCACAGCCTGACAACAGACACGGCATCACCACTCCCACGCGTACTCCGCCCACACCGTCTTGCCCGGCCCGTCCGCGCGCGGGTGCCAGTCCCAGCGGGTGGCCAGCCGCGATACGAGGAGCAGGCCACGGCCCGTCTCCTCAGCGCCGCCGGTCTCCGGGACGGCGGTCGGGCGCCGGGGCAGCCGTTCGGCGCGGGTGTCGGTGACCTCGACGCGGACGGAACGGCCGTCGGCCACGGTGTGCACGCGGAGGTGGAAGTCCCGGCCGGGGACGTGACCGTGGAGTACGGCGTTGGCGGTGAGCTCGCCGACGATCAGTACGAGGGTGTCGTGCGCGTCGGTGTCGTACGGGATGCCCCACGAGTCGAGGCGCAGTGCCGTCAGGCGGCGGGCGAGACGGGCACCCCGGGGCGTGGAGGTGAAGCGCATCTCGAAGACGCGGGCGGGGGCGGCGAGTTGGGCCGCGCCGGTGGGGCCTGCGGGGGCTGCGGGGGCTGCGGGTTTGGTCGTCATACCGACAACGGTGTCGCCGGTCGCGTAGCGTGACCAGTGGTGACGCACCGACGTGAACCGACTGTACGCGCGGTGTACGTACGGGTACGAGGCGCGCGGCGTTACGGCGTCCGGCGGGCGGGCGTTGGGTTCGGGAGGCGGTGGGCGATGACCGAGGGTACGGCGGTTTCGGGGTCGGAGGCGAGGGGCGGGGCGCTTCCGGACGCCGGTGGCGAAGTCCCCGAGGGCGGCGGGGTGGTGAGCCTCGGGGACGGATGGGAGAACGACGACGAAGGTGGGCGGCGGCCGGAGGACGGCGCCGGGAAGGGCTTCGTCGTCGCCTTCGGGCAGACCATGAAGACGTGGCGGGTACGGGCGGGGATGGACCGGGAGGAGTTCGGACGCCGGATCGGGTACTCGGCGGCGACGGTGGCCTCGTACGAGCAGGGGCGGCGGATTCCGTCACCGAAGACGATCGACCGGGCGGACGAAGCGGTGGGCGCGGGTGGGTTGTTGAGCGTGTGGAAGGAGGAGGTGGAGAAGGCTCAGTATCCGGTGTTCTTCCAGGGGATGGCGGTGCTGGAGAAGGAGTGCCTTGAGCTGCTCATGTATGACACGCATGTTGTCAACGGCCTCCTCCAGAACGAGGATTACATGAGGTCCTTGCTCGCCATGCGGCGTCCGTCCCTGGACCAGGAGATCATCGAGCAGCGAGTAGCGGCACGGCTGGCTCGGCACGACATCTTCGACCGGCGACCCTCGCCACTGTTGAGCTTCGTGATGGATGAGGCGGTGCTACGGCACCGATACGGCGGCCAGGACGTGGTGCGGGGACAGCTGGAACATCTGCTCCTGATCGGCGAGAAGCGAAACGTCGAGATCCAGGTCATGCCGATCGACTGCGAGGACAACGCGGGCGTGAACGGGCCGTTCACGGTTGTCACGCGGAAGGACGGCAAGAAGTTCGTGTACGCCGAGACGCACGCCACCAGCGCGCTTGAGACCGACCCGGAACAGACGGTTCTCGCCGCCGCACGCTATGGGATCATCCGATCACAGGCTCTCACTCCGCGAGAGTCTATGAGGTTCATCGAAGGGTTGCTGGGAGAGCTATGAACAACGCTGAATCCTCGACCATCGCCTCCGGCCTCGCCTGGTTCAAGAGCAGCTACAGCGGAACCGAGGGCGGCCAGTGCGTAGAGGTCGCGGCCGGTACGGCAGTTGTGCACGTCCGGGACTCCAAGGCCGTGGCCGGGCCCGTGTTCACGGTGTCGCGTGAGGCGTGGGCGGGGTTCGTCGGCCGGGACGTCTGACGAACCCCGTTCACGCCTCACCAGCTCGCTCAGCCGGCCTCGGCAAGCAGGGCGAGCTGGGTCTGGACCAAGGCGGCCGGGTGGGTGAAGGCGTCCCCGGTGGCCTGGGAAGCCAGGTTCGTGGCGGGGAAGTAGCCGACCGTTCCGCCCTCCCGGACCACGACCACCCGCACCGGTCCGCTCACCCCGTCGACCTTGACGGCCAGGGTCGCCGCGATCACCTCGTCCGCACCGCCGGTACCGTCCGGCGCCGCCGCTTTCCGGACCTTGACGGTCTCCACCGGGTTCTCGCCCGCCACCGTGTACACGAACCCGCCCGCGCACTCCCGCACCGCCCGGCCGATCCCCGCCATCACGGCCTTCGCCGCCGCCTCCTGCCCGTATGAGGCCAGCGAGACGAAGGAGGTCGTCGCGTCCAGCGCCGCAGCCGCCACTTCCTCCTCCGACGGATCCGCCCCCAGCTCCACCCCGGACGTCTCCTGCGGCCCGATCCACATCCGCCGCACCACCGACACCGGCGCCCCCAGCACCGACCCGGCCTGCACCGCCGCCAACGGCGTGCACACCGCCTCCTTGGCGACCACCGTCCCGGCATTGGGGAAGTCCCGGTCCGACACCTGCGCCGTCACCGTCCCCCCGGCTACCGCCTGCCCATCCGCCAGCGCGACCGCCTCCAGCCCCTCCGGCGACAGAGCCACCGCCCCCGCGCCCCCACTTTCACCCTCACCCGCCACCGCCGACGCCGACACCTCCGCCTCCGCGGAGACAGCCGCCGCCACATCGTCACCGTCGTCCGGCTCGCCCCCGGAGCCCGAACACCCCGCCAGCAACGCCACCGTGAGCACCCCGGCCGCCGCAACTCCACGACGCCGCACAGCACTTCTCCCCATGACCCCGCCCCTCGCTCCCGCCACACCCCGTCCGCCGCCCACGCCCCGCACCCCGCACACGGCCGCCTGACGCGTCGACCCATGCGGGGGTGCGGTGCCGATCGGGTCAGGCCAGCTTGCCTGCCTGGGCGGTCACAAGGTCTGCCGGAAAGGTGAAGTCCTCGCCGGAGGTCATGGCCGCCACGTTGGCGACCGTGAAGTGGGCGAGGGTGGCCCCGTCGCGGAAGACGACCACCTTCCACGGGGCGTCGACGCCATCGATCGGGGTGACGGCGGTGAACGCGACCGCCTCTTCACCAGCCTCCGGCGCTGTGCCCTCGGTGACCTTGCTCGCGTCCAACTGCTCGGCGCCGACAGCCCACTGAAAGCCGCCCGCACACGCGGTGACGGCGTCGGTGACGGACTTCAACGCGGCGGTGGCGTCGGCGGCGCTAGCGTAGGAGGCGAGGGTCACCGTGCCGGTGTTGATGTTCAGTGCCGCTTCCGCGGAGGTGTCACCGCTGCTGTCTCCACCGGTCACCCGCCGGTGAGCGGTCGCCGCGGGCTCCCCCACCGCGGCCCCGGCCACCGCACGCCCCAAGGGCAGGCACTCCTCCCCGCTCACCTCCACCCCGCCCGCGGCCTTGATCTCGGCCTCGGCAGGTGTGCTCACCTCGTACCCGGTCAGATCCGCCTTCACCAGCGCCGCCGACTCCAACTGAGGGGTGGTCAGCGGCTTGACGGCGGAGGCGGCAGCGGAGGTCCCCTCGGCAGACGCCGACGGGGAGACATCGGCGGCAGCCGAGTCACCGCTGTCGGAGCCGCCGCATCCGGTGAGCACCGCAAGGGACACCAGGGCGCAAGCAGCCACGGCACCCGAACGGGCCCGGGCGATGGAACGAGATTGGCGTATACCCGAGTTGTTCACGATGTGCTTTGTTCACTTTCCCTGTCGTACTACCCATGACTGACACACCGCCAGCCAAGCCTGTTCCCACACCACGCCGCCCTTACGACAGCCCGGCCGACCGCACTACCGCACTACCGCACGTCGAGAAGTTCACGCCAGCGAACCCGCCTCTCCGAGATTCTCGGTGATCATCCCTCGGAAGAAGTCGGAGAAGGTTCGGTATCTTTCGATTTCCCCGCCTGCAAGCCAGATGACCGGGGCCAGGCGATTCGGCTCTTCACTGCGCGACATCACAAGGATGTCAATGTCTGCCCGTGACGCGCCGATAGGAATCAGGCGGGATGCGTTCGTTCCTCGCTCGATCTCCACCTCATCCTCGATCACACGCACCAGTTCTTCGGCCTCGGCGTAGACAGCGGTACCGAAGTCTGCCGTCCCGAAGAGGTCAATGTCCTGCAAGATGGCAGGCCAACCATCCGCATGCAGCAGGAAATCGGCATACTCGGGGTCCAGGGAGCAGTGCGTCACCGTGGTGATCTCCGCGATCCGCTCAGGCGCGGCCGGAGGCCGAGGCGCCTCATGGCGCCAGAGCCCGTCGCGGTCGCTGACCGCCAACCTGCGCTTAGCCGTTTCCATTTCCGCAAAAAGCGCCGACCAGTCAGGCACCGTCACCCCTGTTGTCCACCACTACGAACCTACTAGGACTGCACCCGTAGAGGGTCCGGCCGCCGTCGCGCGGCGCCGCTCGCTCGCTCGCTGCCTCACGAGCTAGTCACTCATCGAGTTCTGATAGCGCATCCATAGCCTAGCGATCCAAACGTTCGAACCATCCGGCGGCTGAGAGGAAACCGGCGACAATGGAGCCGATTCCACGATATGCAGTAGCGTCCAAGCCAATCCGAAGCATTCGTCATCACCGAAACATTCGATGAGGAGCGCGGCCTCTTCGTTCGTAACAGGCTTCTCGATCGCATGTAGCGCCTGAGTCATCCCCTCAAATGCCTCGTCACCTTCCTCAGAGTTGTCTTCCTCCGAGGGAAGCGGATGACCCAGCCGCAAGAATTCCCGAACCTGATCACTGACCACCAAAGCACCTCACCGCAACGGATATAGGCAGCGCGACACACTGCCCGATATTACGCCAATCAAGTACCCAAGATTCTCCTGATGCGCCTGACCGATAGCCGCGAGAAGCACTCCGAAACCGAGTCCAGCATCGAGACGTTGAGCCCTTCTTCTCGCAGGATCGTACGTACGGGTCATTCCGTCAATTCGATCGATGCAACGATATTTACGAATGCGCAGACAAAGATCTTGGCGACTTCCATCAGGACACAATCCTCACTCAGATGTTGGCGACCAGGAGGTGCCCCACGGCACCGACGGATGTCTACGCCCTTCAGAAGAAGGTCTTGTCCCAAGTTCCAGAAATCAGAGCCTGCATGGATTGCACAAACCCATTCCCGACATATTGGATTCCGGCATCCCCAGCGAGAAATACGTCTCCACCGTTCGCGATCAGGACCACCTCTTCGGTAGCGAACGCAGAGCCAATGGGCGTCAGCGGGCGCCCCACCCTCCGAGAAAACACGCGAATGTTGCCAGGGTAGAACGAAAGGGCTTCTTCTGCGTCAATTTGCACACTCACCTCCATCTCGCGATACATCCACGAAATGGAGCACTCTCGATATTCCTCGAGAAATTTACGCAGTTCCAGCCCTACCTCGTATCCAGCCTCTTCATAGAGCCTGGATACATGACCGAAAGAAGCTGGACCCAGGTCCACTCGGGATGCGTCGGGGAATGTGTCACGCAATCTCTGCTGCCGGGAAGTGTCATTGAACCCGCTCATCCGGTGAGCACATTCCCGACAGCGTCCGGCACCCACACCTGACAGTTGGGGCACATTTTAAACTTCTTTCCCTTCTGGTTGAGGGTGATGATATCCAGGTTCTCCAACGACGCTCCATCATTCAGAGCATTGGTGCACATGCGTGCCTCTGCGCACGCCGGGACTGTCAAGTTCCTGGTGTAACTGGCTTGTTGATGTTGGTTAGTTGATGTTGGTGTGTCGGGTCAGGCGGCCTTCGAAGGTGAGCTCGAAGGCGTTGAGGGCGGGTTTCCAGCGGCGGGCCCAGCGGGCTCTGCCGTCTCCCTTCGGGTCGAGCGCCGTGATCGCGAGGAACAGGCATTTGAGGGCGGCGGCCTCGCTGGGGAAGTGTCCGCGGGCCCGCACGGCCCTGCGCAGGCGGGCGTTGAGGGACTCGATCGCATTGGTGGAACAGACGACAGTGCGGATCTCCCGGTCGAAGCGGAGGAAGGGCACGAACTCAGCCCAGGCGTTCTCCCAGAGTTTGATGATCGCCGGGTATTTCTGTTCCCAGATCCCGGCGAAGCGGGCGAACTCCTCCAGGGCGGCGGCCTCGGAGACCGCGGTGTAGATCGGTTTGAGGTCGCGGGCCAGGGCGGCCCAGTCCTGGCGGCCGGCATAGCGGAAGGTGTTGCGGATCAGATGGATCAGACAGGTCTGCACGATCGCCTCGGGCCAGGTCAGATTGATCGCGTCGGGCAGCCCTTTGAGGCCGTCACAGACCACGATGCAGGTGTCGCGCACGCCGCGATTCTTGATCTCGGCGAGGACCCGCTGCCAGTACTTGGCGCCCTCGGCGCCGTCCGAGGCCCACAGTCCCAGGATGTCGCGTTCGCCGTCCACGGTGACTGCCAGTGCGATGTAGATCGCCCGGTTGGCGACCTGCCCGTCTCTGATTTTCACGTGCAGGGCGTCGATGAACAGGACCGGGTAGACCTCGTCCAGCGGGCGTTTCTGCCATTCCGCAAGGCGTTCGGAGATCTTGTCGGTGATCGTGGTGATGGTGGTCTTGGAGATCTCCGCGCCGTAGACCTCGGCCAGATGCGCGGAGATCTCGCCGTGGGTGAGGCCCTTCGCGGACAGCGACAGGATCAGGTCCTCCACCCCGGGCAGGCGGCGGGCGTGCTTGGGCACGATCGTCGGGCTGAAGGAGCCGTCCCGGTCCCGTGGCACCGCCACTTCGACCGGGCCGGACTCTGTGGTTACCGTCTTCGCGCGCCGGCCGTTGCGGGAGTTGCCGCCGTCCCGGCCCTCCGGCGCGTGTTTTGCGTAGCCGAGATGGTCTTCGAGTTCGCCCTCCAGGGCCGATTCCAGGACCAGCTTCGTCAGCTGCTGCAACAACCCGCCGGTCCCGGTCAGCGCCAGCCCCTCGGAACGGGCCCGGTCGGTCAGACGGCGGATCAGCTGGGCATCCAGCTCGTCATGCAACACGACCTCGGTGGGCTCAACACCATCCGCTAAGACATCATCTCATTTGGCGAGTCTACGGTAGCAGATGAGGGTGCAGGCGATGCTGGTGAAGGCCAGGAAGTGATCGGCTTTGCGCTCGTAGCGTCGGTGCAGTCTGCGGCATCCGGCGAGCCAGGACATCGTGCGTTCTATGGTCCAGCGGTGGCGGCCAAGGCGGGTCGAGGACTCGATGCCTCTGCGGGCTATGCGGTGCCGGATGCCGCGTCCGCGTAACCATCGCCGCAGATGGTCGTAGTCGTATCCCTTGTCGGCGTGGAGTTTGGCCGGCCTGCGCCGTCGGCGTCCGCGCCGGGAGCGGATCGGCGGTATCCCTTTCACCAGCGGGATCAGCGCCTGGCTGTCGTGCAGGTTCGCCCCGGAGATCCCGACGGACAGGGGCAGACCGGTCCGCTCGGTGATCAGGTGGATCTTCGAGCCGTACTTGCCTCGATCCACAGGATTCGGGCCTGTCAGCTCCCCTTTTCAGGGCCCGCATGTTGACGGAGTCGATCGCACAGCGGGACCAGTCCAGCTCGCCGCGGGAGCCGAGTTCGTCGAGGACCAGGCGGTGGAGCTTGGCCCACACCCGGGCCTTCGACCACTCGGCAAAGCGCCGGTGAGCCGTCGCTCCCGACGGACCGAACGACGCGGACGGCAGCTGCTGCCACGTGCAGCCCGACGTGGCCACGAACACGATTGCCGCCAGTACCTCCCGGTCACCATGCCGACGCCGACCGCCGCCCTGAGGCCGCGACGGCGCCTCCGGCACCACTCGCTGGAACAGCTCCCACAACTCATCCGGCACCAGCCGCTCAACGATCGAAACCACGACGGACAGGCTACCGAACCAAATGAGATGACGTCTAAGTCGCGTGGCTCGCTTGGCTGTTCGGGCATCAGGGACCTCCTCAGATCCCGCCGTTACACCAAGTACGGTACAGACCCTCCTCAAACGCCGGACAGGCTGAGTAGCTCAGCCTGTCCGGCGTTTGAGGACGAGGCCCCTTCAGGGCCGTAGCGGGGGTCTGGGGGCGGCAGCCCCCAGGGATGGGACGGGTAGGGGCGGCGGGGGCGAGACAACAAGACCTCAGCCCCCCAACCGCTCCAGCACCCCCCGCCGCCACCGCTCCGTCTCCGCAACCTGGTTGAACGTGAACAGGTGCAAGCCCGCCACCCCCGCCTCAGGCGCCGTGAGCACTCCCTCCGCCCGCGACAGCAACCGCTCCGGCGAGTACCCCCCGGGCGCCGCGAACCGCAGGAACCACGACGCGTGCTTCGTCAGAAACCGCGTCGACTCCCCCACGCCGATCTTCGTGGCCATCGACAGCAGCTTGGCCCGCTGCACAGGCCCGGCCACACCCACGTACACAGGCAGGGAGACATCCCGCCCCCGTATACGACCCACCCACTCCCCCAGCACCCGCGCGTCGAAGCACAGATTGCTCACGATGTACGTCGCATGCTCGCGCTTGTCCCACATCGCCTGGATGGTGACGTCGTCGTGGATGAGCGGATGGCTCTCGGGATACCCGGTCACGCCGACATGCGTGAACGGACTGCCCAGCTCGCCCAGCCGCCGCAGCACCGGCAGCGCACCCTCGTACGCCCCGGCAGGCGGATCCGAGTCCCCCGCCGGGACGAAGACGTCGTCGACCCCCACCTCCCGCAGCCGGTCGACGACGTCCTTCACATGGACGTCGTCCCGCAGCAGCCGCGCAGGCACATGCGGGACGACGCGATAACCGTGTCCCGCCAGCCGCCCGGCCAGGTCGAGGGTCGGTTCCAGCCCCTTGACCGGCGAGGCCGTCACCGTGACGACGACCTCGCGCGGAACATGGGCCAGAACCTTGTCCTCGGTGGCCTTGGCGGGCAGCACCTCGTACCGGACCCGCTCCAGCAGCTCCCGGAGCCCCCGAAGCCCAGACGCGGCCAAGGTCTACCCGGCCTGCTCTTCGTCACGGAGGCGGTAGTACGCCGCCTTCGAGGCCGGCAGCGGCTCCTTGCCGAGGATCAGATCGGCGGCCTTCTCGGCGATCATCATCACGGGCGCGTAGATGTTCCCGTTGGTGACGTACGGCATCACCGACGCGTCCACGACCCGCAGCCCCTCCACCCCGTGCACCCGCAGACTCTCCGGGTCGACGACCGCCATCTCGTCCGCCGCGGGCCCCATCTTGCAGGTGCAGGACGGGTGCAGAGCCGTCTCGCCCTCCTTGGCGACCCAGTCGAGGATCTGCTCGTCCGTCTCCACCTGGGGCCCCGGCGAGACCTCCCCGTCGTTGTACGGAGCCATCGCGGGCTGGTTGAGCAGCCTGCGCGCCACCCGGATCGCCTCGACCCACTCCCGCCGGTCCTGCTCGGTGGAGAGGTAGTTGAAGCGCAGCGCGGGATGCTCGCGCGGGTCCTTGCTCTTGATCTTCACCGAGCCGATGGCGTCGGAGTACATCGGGCCCACGTGCACCTGGTAGCCGTGGCCACCCGCCGGTGAGGAGCCGTCGTAGCGGACCGCGATGGGCAGGAAGTGGAACATCAGGTTGGGGTAGTCGACGTCCTCGTTGCTGCGGGCGAAGCCCCCGGCCTCGAAGTGGTTGGTGGCGGCCGGCCCCTTGCGGAAGAGCCACTGGAGCCCGATGAAGGGGGCACGCCACTTCGCCATGTACGGCTGCATGGACACCGGCTGCTTGCAGGCGTACTGGACGTACACCTCCAGGTGGTCCTGCATGTTCTCGCCGACGCCGGGGAGATCGTGGACGACGTCGACGCCCAGCGCCGCCAGCTCTTCGGCGTTGCCGACGCCCGACAGCTGGAGCAGCTGCGGGGAGTTGATCGCGCCCCCGCAGAGGATGACCTCCTTGGCGCGGACCTGCTGGACCGGCCCCCTGCCCCGCTGGTACTCGACCCCGACGGCCTTCTTGCCCTCGAAGAGCACACGCGTGACCAGAGCCCGCGTCTTCACCGTCAGGTTGGGCCGCTTGCGGACGGGCTTCAGGTACGCCTTGGACGCCGACAGCCTCCGCCCCCGGTGGACGTTCCGGTCGAACTTGGCGAAGCCCTCCTGCCGGTACCCGTTGACGTCGTCCGTCGCCGGGTACCCCGCCTCCACGGTGGCCTTGAGGAAGGCGCCGAAGAGGGGGTTGGTGGCCGGGCCGCGTTCGAGGACGAGGGGGCCGTCGTGGCCGCGGAACTCGTCGTCGGGGTCGGCGGCGAGACAGTTCTCCATGCGCCGGAAGTACGGCAGACAGTGCGCGTAGTCCCACTTGTCCATGCCGGGATCGGCCGCCCAGCGCTCGTAGTCCATGGGGTTTCCGCGCTGGAAGATCATGCCGTTGATGCTGCTGGAGCCGCCGAGGACCTTGCCGCGCGCGTGGTAGATGCGCCGGCCGCCCATGTGGGGTTCGGGCTCGGACTCGTACTTCCAGTCGTAGAAGCGGCTGCCGATGGGATAGGTCAGGGCCGCGGGCATCTGGATGAAGACGTCCCACGGGTAGTCGGACCGGCCGGCCTCCAGGACCAGTACCCGGTTGGCCGGGTCCGCCGAGAGCCTGTTGGCCAGTGCGCTGCCGGCCGATCCGCCGCCGACGATGACGAAGTCGTATTGCAGGGGAGCCATGATCTCTCGTCTCGCTCGCGCCGTAGATACGCGACGCATGCTAATCCAGTAGCGCTATACGCACCAGGTTGCGGGACACGCAACATGCAAGGTCTTGGTTTCGTAGCCGTTACCGGAAGGGGCGTTTTTTACTGCGCGTATAGTTTCGTTGTGAGCAACCACAGCACAGACACCGAAACGTCCAATTCACCGGCCGGCGGAGTGCAGTCGGTCGACCGCGCGATCAGCGTTCTGGAGATCCTCGCCCAACGCGGCGAGGCAGGCGTCAGCGAGGTCGCTGCCGAGATCGATGTTCACAAATCGACCGCGTTCCGGCTGCTAGGCGCGCTGGAGGCACGTGGTCTGGTGGAGCAGGCGGGCGAGCGCGGCAAGTACCGCCTCGGCTTCGGCATCGTACGGCTGGCGGGTGCGGTCACGGGGAGCATCGACATCACGCAGCAGGGCCGCCCGGTCTGCGAGCAGCTCGCCGAGGAGATCGGCGAGACCGTCAACATCGCCGTGCTTCAGGAGCACTACGCCGTCAACCTGTTCGAGGCACGCGGCCCCGGAGCGGTCAGCGCGTACAACTGGGTCGGCCAGCTGACCCCGCTGCACGCCACCTCCAGCGGCAAGATCCTGCTGGCCCACCTGCCCTCCAAGGAGCGCGCCGCGCTGCTGAACGGGGCCGGCCTGAAGAAGGTCACCCCGCACACGATCACCGCGAAGTCGAAGCTGGAGAAGGATCTCGCGGAGGCTCGGGAGCGGGGGTATGCGTGGACGCAGGAGGAGCTGGAGGTCGGGCTGCATGCCATGGCGGCGCCGATCCGGGACCGGGACGGGGTGGTTGTGGCGGCGGTGAGTGCGTCCGGGCCGTCGTACCGGTTTACGACGGAGCGGTTGCATGAGTTGGCGCCACTGCTGGTGAAGGGGGCGGCGGAGATCAGTCACCGGATGGGGTATCTGGGGTGAGTTTGTTGGCTGCGGGCCCGGTGGGGGCTGGTCGCGCCCCGCGGCGGAGCCGCAGATCAGATACAGCCCCGCGCCCCTGACGGGCGCTACCGCGCCCCCAGCCGTTCGTTGACCCAGTCGTGGAAGGCACCTATGTGGTGCTCACTCGGCACCAGCACGCCCCCCTTCGCGTAGAGCCGGGAGCTCATCCCTGGCTGGGTGCGTTCGCAGGCCTCGAAGTCCTGGCGGTTGACGCGGTCGAAGAGTTCCACGGACCGGCTGACGTCCTTGCCGCTCTCGACGACGTGCGGGAGGTAGAGCCAGTCGCACTCGACGATCGTGCGGTCGGCGGCCACCGGGTACATCCGGTGGAAGATCACATGGTCGGGTACGAGGTTGATGAAGACCTGCGGTTTGACGGTGATCGCGTAGTAGCGGCGGTCCTGGTCCTCGGCGACGCCGGGGATGCGGTCGAGCCCCTCGGAGCCGTCGATCGTGAACCCCTGGACCTCCCCGCCGAACTCGGCGCCGTGGCCGACGTAGTACTGGGCGGCGTAGCCGTCGGCGAACTCGGGGAGCACCTCGGTGAGTTCGGGGTGGATCGTGGCGCAGTGGTAGCACTCCATGAAGTTCTCGATGATGAGCTTCCAGTTGGCCTTCACGTCATAGACGATCCGTTTGCCGACCGAGAGGTTGTCGATGTCGTAGTGCTCGATCGACTCGACGTCACCGAGCCGGCCGATGACCTCGCCGATCACGTCCTCCTCGAAGGAGGGCGGGTTCTCCGCGAGGCACACCCAGACATAGCCGAGCCACTCCCGCACGGCCACGCTCACCAGGCCGTACTCGGTACGCCCGACATCCGGCATCTTGGTCAGGTTGGGCGCGGCGACGAGCTTGCCGTCGAGGCCGTACGTCCAGGCGTGGTACGGACACTGGAAGGCCCGCTTGACCTCGCCGGTCTCCTCGGTGCAGAGCTTGGCGCCGCGATGCCGGCACACATTGAAGTACGCGCGGATCGAGTTGTCCCGCGCCCGAGTCACCAGGATGCTCTCGCGGCCCACGTCGACGGTCCGGAACGCACCGGGCTTCGCCAGCTCGGACGCACGCGCGACACAGAACCACATGGTCTCGAATATGCGCTCCTGCTCCTGCGCGAAGATCCCCGCGTCCGTATAGGAGGAGCCGGGGAGGGTGGCGATCAGACTGTCGGGCAGACTGGTCGAGGTCACGGTGCACTCCTCGGAGAACGTCGTCATCATGGATCGATCAACTCTGTGTGGGGCAGCGCCCCTGTATGACGGGCAGCCCTACCTGATGGCGGGCAACGCCCCGCTTGATGTCGGGTAGCGCCCCGCCAGGGGCGCACCCGACAGGGGCGCGGGGAACTGCGCGAGAAGCCCCACCGGCCCGCAGCCAAATTCACCGCACAACCGGCAGAGCCAACTGCTTGCGCCAGCGCACAAAAAGCCGTGGCTGATTCATCCCAAGAACGGCAACCGGCTCCCCACCCCGCCGATAAACGGCAAGGACATTACGGTCACCAACAGCCCCTTCCTCGACCGTCACACTGTCAGCGACCCCCGCGAACCCGGCGAACTGAATCTTCACCCCGTACTGATCCGACCAGAAATAGGGCGGCCGAGGCACCCCCGACTCCACCGCCCCGCCCGCCAACAACACGGCCACCGCGGCAGCGGCCCGCTCCACCGCCCCGGTCCAGTGCTCCACACGACGATGAACGCCCGCCCGAGGGTCGTACCAGTTGGCACAGTCACCAACCGCGACAACCCCCGCCAGACTGCTACGCCCGTCCGCCCCGCACTTGACCCCGTTGTCGAGAACGACCCCGGACCCGTCCAGCCACTCGACGCAGGGCCGCGCCCCCACCCCGACGACGACGATGTCGGCGGGAACACTGCGCCCGTCGTCCAGCAGAACAGCGTCCACCTGCCGTTCCCCACTCAGCCCCTTCACGCCCACCCCGCACAACAGCCGTACGCCGTGGTCGGTGTGGAGGCCGGAGACGACGGCGCCCATGGTCTCGCCCAGAGGGCCGGCCAGCGGTGTCGGGGCGGCCTCGATGACCGTGACGTCGAGGCCGAGGGCGTACGCCGTGGAGGCGACCTCGGCGCCGATGAAGCCGCCGCCGATCACCACCAGGCGTCCACCGCGGGCGAGTTCGTCGCGCAGGGCGCGGGCGTCGTCGAGGGTGCGCAGGGTGTGCACGCCGGTGAGGCCCTCGGCCCCGGGCAGGGTGCGGGCGGCGGCGCCGGTCGCGATGACGATGCCGTCGGCGCGCACCTCCCGGCCGTCGGCGAGGCGGACGGACCGGTCGGTGCGGTCGAGGCCGGTGGCGCGGGTGCCGAGCAGCCACTCCGCGCCGAGGTCCTCGCCGTCCGTCTCCAGTCCGAGGTCCGCCTCGCCGAGGGTTCCGGCCAGGAACTCCTTGGACAACGGCGGTCTGTCGTACGGGCGGTGCGTCTCGTCGCCGATGACGACCAGCCGTCCGTCGTAGCCCTGCTTCCGGAGGGAGCGCGCCGCCGACAGTCCGGCCAGCGAGGCGCCCACCACGGCCACTGTCCTCACGCGGGACCCCCGGCGAGCCGGGCGGCGACGCAGGGCGGGAGGTTGGGGGCGTCCGTGGACACCCGTACGTAGATCATGCCGTCCTCGACGACGACCTCGTGGGTCCGCACCGGCAGCTTGGCCGGCGGGGAGTCCACCGCGCCGGTGCGCAGGTCGAACTTGGAGGCGTGCAGCGGGCATTCCACCTCGCAGCCCTCCAGCCAGCCGTCGGCGAGCGAGGCATCCTGGTGGGTGCAGGTGTCGTCGATGGCGAAGACCTCGCCGTCGTCGGTGTGGAACACCGAGACGGGCGGGTCGATGTCGAGCCGGAAGGCCTCACCTCGCGGGAGATCCGCGAGACGGCACGCGGGAATCATCATGACACCTCGGTGCGTATAGCGAAACGGATTGCGGTAAGCGCAACGTCAGTTTGAGGGCGCCCAGAACCCTTGTCAAGAAGTCCAGGGACCGGGATGAGCCAACTCACGAGTTGCGCAATGGACAACACACATCACATTGCACAACCTGAAACCAAGCGAGCCCGATGCCGGAATGAGCGCTTCAGCGCAGCTCAGACGGACATCGGGCAGCAATGGACCCCAGGGGGCGGGGCGTACGGATCGCCGGACGGGCCGGACGGTCAGAAACCTCGGTCGATCCACTCCTGGAGGTGCGGCGCCTCGGCGGCGACAGTGGTCGTATCGCCGTGCCCGGTGTATACGACCGTGTCGCCCGGCAGAGTCAGCAGCCGACCCTGGATCGAGTCGACGATGGTCGGGAAATGGCTGTACGACCGTCCCGTCGCCCCCGGACCGCCCGCGAACAGCGTGTCACCGCTGAAGAGGGCGTTCAGGGCGGGCACGTACAGGCAGACCGCGCCCGGCGCATGACCGGGCGTGTGCAGCACGGTCAGTTCGACCCCGGCCACGGTGAGGACCTGACCGTCGGCCAGCTCGCCGTCGGGCGCGCGCTCCGGGTGGGTCTGCTTCCACAGCGGCAGGTCGTCGCCGTGGAGCAGGATCGGGGCGCCGGTGCGCGCGGCGAGTGCGGGGGCCGCGTCGATGTGGTCGTTGTGGGCGTGGGTGCACACGACGGCCCGGAGCGTACGGCCGCCGAGAGCCGCCGCGATGGCGTCGGCGTCATGGGCGGCGTCGATGACGATCGCCTCGTGGTCGTCGCCGACGATCCACACGTTGTTGTCGACGTCCCAGGTGCCGCCGTCGAGCGAGAACGTGCCCGAGGTGACAAGGCATTCGATGCGGACGCTCATCACAGCACCACCACGGAACGCAGCACATCGCCACCGTGCATCCGCTCGAACGCCTTCTCGACGTCGTCGAGCGCGATGGTCTCGGTCACGAAGGCGTCCAGCGGGAGGCGGCCCTGGAGGTGGAGGTCGATGAGCATGGGGAAGTCCCGGGAGGGCAGGCAGTCGCCGTACCAGGAGGACTTCAGCGAGCCACCGCGCCCGAAGACGTCGATCAGCGGAAGCTCCAGCTTCATGTCGGGTGTCGGTACGCCGACCAGCACCACCGTGCCCGCGAGGTCACGGGCGTAGAACGCCTGCTTGTAGGTCTCCGGGCGGCCGACCGCCTCGATGACGACGTCGGCGCCATGGCCGCCGGTCAGCTCCCGGATCGCCTCGACGGCGTCGGTCTCCTTGGAGTTGACCGTGTGGGTCGCGCCCAGCGTGCGGGCGGTGGCGAGCTTCCGGTCGTCGATGTCGACGGCGATGATCTTCGCGGCGCCGGCGAGGTTGGCCCCGACGACCGCAGCGTCCCCGACCCCACCGCAGCCGATGACGGCGACCGTGTCACCACGCCCCACGTTGCCGGTGTTGATGGCGGCACCGATGCCGGCCATCACCCCGCACCCGAGCAGCCCGGCGACAGCGGCCGAGGCGGCCGGGTCGACCTTGGTGCACTGCCCGGCCGCGACGAGGGTCTTCTCGGCGAAGGCACCGATACCCAGGGCCGGGGACAGCTCGGTGCCGTCGGTGAGGGTCATCTTCTGCTTGGCGTTGTGCGTGTTGAAGCAGTACCAGGGCCGCCCGCGCAGACAGGCCCGACAGTTCCCGCACACGGCACGCCAGTTGAGGATCACGAAGTCACCGGGGGCCACGTCCGTGACCCCCTCCCCGACCGACTCCACGACCCCCGCCGCCTCATGGCCGAGCAGGAAGGGGAAGTCGTCGTTGATCCCGCCCTCGCGGTAGTGCAGGTCGGTGTGGCAGACCCCGCAGGCCTGGATCTTCACCAGTGCCTCGCCCGGACCGGGATCGGGCACGAGGATCGTCTCCAGGCTGACGGGGGCGCCCTTCCCCCGGGCGACGACAGCACGGACCTGATGAGTCATGGCCACTCCTCGGCTGGTACAACCTGGATGTTGCTCATTGCGGCACACATCTCATGTGCCGCAACACAGCATCGTGGAGCGCCAAGCAGCGGTCAAGAATGCTGGAGCTTCCTCAGACGTTCCTCCGGTACTGCCCGCCGATCTCGAAGAACGCCTCGGTGACCTGGCGCAGCGTGCACACCCTGGCGGCGGCCATCAGCGCCTCGAAGGCGTTCTCGCCGCCCACCGCGGCCTCCTTCAGCCGGGCGAGCGCCTGCGCGGCCTCCGCACCGTGCGCGTTCTGGAAGTCACGGACGCGCGTGAGCTGGGACTCCTTCTCCGTCTCCGTGGCGCGGGCCAGCTCGACCTCGTGAGGCGTCCCCTCGCCACCGGGCCGACGGAAGGTGTTGACCCCGATGATCGGCAGCGAGCCGTCGTGCTTGCGCTGCTCGTACAGCATCGACTCGTCCTGGATGCGCCCGCGCTGGTACCCGGTCTCCATCGCGCCCAGCACACCGCCCCGCTCGTTGATGCGATCGAACTCGGCGAGCACGGCCTCCTCGACCAGGTCGGTGAGCTGGTCGATGATGAACGACCCCTGGAGCGGGTTCTCGTTCATGGCGAGCCCCCACTCCCGGTTGATGATCAGCTGGATGGCGAGCGCCCGCCGCACGGACTCCTCGGACGGGGTGGTGACGGCCTCGTCGTAGGCGTTGGTGTGCAGGGAGTTGGCGTTGTCGTAGATGGCGATGAGCCCCTGGAGGGTGGTGCGGATGTCGTTGAAGTCCATCTCCTGGGCGTGCAGGGAACGGCCCGAGGTCTGGACGTGGTACTTCAGCTTCTGGCTGCGCTCGTTGGCCCCGTACCGCTCCTTCATCGCGACGGCCCAGATCCGCCGCGCCACCCGCCCCAGCACGGAGTACTCCGGGTCCATCCCGTTGGAGAAGAAGAAGGAGAGATTGGGCGCGAAGTCGTCGATGCGCATGCCCCGCGCCAGATAGGCCTCGACGTACGTGAACCCGTTGGCGAGGGTGAAGGCGAGCTGGCTGATCGGGTTCGCCCCGGCCTCGGCGATGTGGTAGCCGGAGATGGACACGGAGTAGAAGTTGCGGACCTTCTGCTCGATGAACCACTCCTGGATGTCGGCCATCATCCGCAGCGAGAACTCGGTGGAGAAGAGACAGGTGTTCTGCCCCTGGTCCTCCTTGAGAATGTCGGCCTGTACGGTCCCACGCACGTTCGCGAGGGCGGACGCCCGCAGCTCGGCGGCCTCCTCGCCCGAAGGATCGCGTCCTTCGGCCGCGCGGAACTTCTCGACCTGCTGATCGATGACGGTGTTGAGGAAGAAGGCGAGAACGGTCGGCGCGGGCCCGTTGATCGTCATGGACACGGAGGTGGTGGGAGCGACGAGGTCGAACCCGTCGTAGAGCGCCTTCATGTCGTCGAGGGTGGCCACGGAGACCCCGGACGTGCCGACCTTGCCGTAGATGTCGGGGCGTTCGTCGGGGTCACGGCCGTAGAGGGTGACGGAGTCGAACGCCGTGGACAGCCGGGTGGCCGGCTGCCCCTCGGACAGCAGCTTGAGGCGCCGGTTCGTACGGAACGGATCGCCCTCCCCGGCGAACATCCGCGCCGGGTCCTCGCCGTCCCGCTTGAAGGGGAACACCCCGGCGGTGAACGGGAAGAGACCGGGCAGGTTCTCCCGCCGCCAGAACCGCACCAACTCCCCGTGATCGGTGAAGGCGGGCAGCGCGACCCGGGGGATCTTGTTGCCGGAGAGGGACTCCCGGTTCAGCTGTGTACGGATCTCCCGGTCCCGTACCTTCACCACCTGCTCGTCCCCTGAGTACGACGCCACGACCGCGGGCCAGTTCTGGATCTGGTCCCCGATCTCGGGCGGAAGGGCCCGGCGGGCGTCGGCGAGCAGCGCTCCGACGCCCTCCCCGTCGGCGCCGGCCTCGACCAGCTCACCCATGACGGCATCCAGCCGCTGCACGCGCCGGGCCGCCTCGGCGAGCGTCTCGGTCCGGGCGTGATAGGCCCGTACCGCCTCGGTGATCTCGGCGAGGTAGCGCACGCGCTCGGCGGGCACGACGCGCCGGATACCGGAGGAGTGCCGCACGGCGACGGGCGCCAGGGCACCGTCGGACAGGGGCAGCCCCCGCTCACCCAGATCGGCCTTCAGATACTGGTAGAGCGCGGTGACACCGTCGTCGTTGAAGGTGGCGGCGGAGGTACCGAACACCGGCATGTCCTCGGGCTTCTGCCCGAACGCCTCGCGGTTGCGCACAAGCTGACGCCCCACGTCACGCATCGCGTCCTTGGCCCCACGCCGCTCGAACTTATTGATAGCCACGACATCGGCGAAGTCGAGCATGTCGATCTTCTCCAGCTGCGAGGCGGCGCCGAACTCCGGCGTCATCACATACATCGAGGTGTCGACGTACGGCACGATCGCCGCGTCGCCCTGGCCGATACCGGGCGTCTCCACGATGACGAGATCGAACCCGGCGGCCTTGATCACATCGATGACATCGGACAGATGCTCGGGCAGCTCACGACTCCCCCGCGTGGCCAGACTCCGGAAGAAGACCCGACTGCCGTCCAGGGAGTTCATCCGGATCCGGTCGCCGAGCAGCGCCCCGCCGCCCCGGCGCCGGGTGGGGTCGACGGCGATCACGGCGATCCGCAGCTTGTCCTGCTGGTCGACCCGGAACCGCCGTACCAGCTCATCGGTCAGCGAGGACTTCCCGGAACCACCGGTACCGGTGATACCGAGCACGGGCGTGACCCGCGCGGCAGCGGCGGTACGCACCTGCTCCAGCAGCTCGGCGGGCAGCTTGCCCAGTTCGGCGCCGGTGATGGCGCGGGCGATGGCGAACCGATCACCGGTGAGCACGGCGGCGGCGTCAACAGCCTTGCTGTCCCAGAGATCGAAATCGCAGTCCTTGACGACCGAGTTGACCATCCCGGCGAGCCCCATCCGCTGCCCGTCCTCGGGCGAGAAGATGGTGACACCGCTCCGCCGCAGCCGGGCGATCTCGTCGGGCACGATGACACCGCCCCCGCCACCCACCACCTGGATGTGCTCGGCCCCCTGCCCCCGCAGCGACTCGACGAGGTACTCGAAGTACTCCACATGCCCGCCCTGGTAGGACGACACAGCGACACCGTGCGCGTCCTCTTCGAGCGCCGCGTCCACGACCTCCCGCACCGACCGGTTGTGCCCCAGGTGGATCACCTCGGCGCCCTGGGACTGGAAGATCCGCCGCATGATGTTGATCGAGGCGTCATGCCCGTCGAACAGCGCCGAGGCGGTGACCAGCCGGACGGGGTGCACGGGACGGTGGAGATCGTTCACAGTCATGCCTTCCCATTTACTTGGACGTCCTAGTAAATAGGATACTAGGACGTCCAAGTAAGTGATGGGGAGACGACGCGCCCCCGATAGGGGCGCGAGGAACTGCGCGACCAGCCCCCACCGACCCGCACCGAACAACCCACCTACCCGGCGGACCTCTCAGCCCCAGCCCTCAGGCCATCCATGACAAGGTCGAACAGCCGACCGGCCCGCGACTCCCACTCCCCGTCCGGATCCAGCTGCCAGATCCCGGCGATGGCGAGGATGAAGTCGTCGGCGGTCACGCCAGGACGAATGGCGCCGACGGCATGATTCGCATCGAGCAGAAGTTCGATCGCGTCGACGACCAGCGAATACCCCGGCCGCTCCGGCCCCCCGGTCACACCGATGGCCTGCCGCAGCGCGTCGGCCAGCCCCGCCTTGGCCATGGCGAAGCGAGCGAGACCGTCCATCCACTCACGCAGAGCCACCACGGGCTCCCGCACGCCGAGCAACTCGGTCGCACTGTCGGTGAGCTGCCGCACCTCGTGACGATGAACCTCCAGAACAAGCGCCTCACGGCTGGGAAAGTTCCGGTAGAACGTGCCCTGCCCGACACCCGCCTTCTTGGCGATCACGCTCAGCGGGGCGTCTGCATCGACCGCCAGCTCAACCAGAGCGACCTCCAGAATCCGCTCACGATTGCGCTGCGCATCAGAGCGCTGGGGCCCACCGTTCCTGACTTCCACGACCCCCAAGATAGCTGGCCCGCACTTCAGCCCGTCCGGCGCTCGAGGACGAGGCAGGCCCGAGCATTTCAGCCCGTCCGGCGTTTGAGGACGAGGCCGTTCAGGCCGAAAGGGGGGTCTGGGGGCGCAGCCCCCAGGGATGGGAACGGGTAGGGGCGGCGGGGGCGAAAAACCCACCCCCATGTGCCGCACGCCATTATGCAACTAGTTGCAAAACAACCCCCACGTCCCCTACAAAAGAACAAACCCAACCCCACCCCCGGAGGCCCCCATGAGCCCATACCCCCACCTCCTGACCCCCCTGAACCTCGGCTTCACCACCCTCCCCAACCGCATCCTCATGGGCTCCATGCACACAGGCCTGGAAGAAACCGACCACGGCTTCGAACGCATGGCCGAGTTCTACGCCGCCCGAGCCAGAGGCGGCACCGCCCTCATCGTCACCGGCGGCATAGCCCCCAACGACGCCGGCCGCCCCTACGAAGGCGGAGCCAAACTCACCACCGACGCCGAAGCCGAACAACACCGCACCATCACCACCGCCGTACACCGCGAGGGCGGAAAGATCGCCCTCCAGATCCTCCACTTCGGCCGCTACGCCTACCACCAGAACCTCGTGGCCCCCAGCCCCCTCCAGGCCCCGATCAGCCCCTTCCCCCCACACGAACTCACCGACGCCGAGGTCGAACAGACCATCGCCGACTACACCCGCACCGCCGTCCTCGCCCGCCGGGCCGGCTACGACGGCGTAGAGATCATGGGCTCCGAGGGCTACCTCATCAACGAGTTCATCGCCACCCAGACCAACCACCGCACCGACCGCTGGGGCGGCTCCTACGAGAACCGCATGCGCTTCCCGGTCGAGATCGTCCGCCGGGTACGCGAAGCAGTCGGCGAGGACTTCATCCTGATCTACCGCCTGTCGATGCTGGACCTGGTCCCCGGCGGCTCGACCCTGCCCGAAGTGATCACGCTCGCCAAGGCCGTCGAGACCGCCGGAGCCACGATCATCAACACCGGCATCGGCTGGCACGAGGCCCGTATCCCCACCATCGCCACCTCGGTGCCGCGCGGCGCGTACACCTGGGTGACGAAGAAGCTCATGGGCGAGGTCGGCATCCCCCTCGTCACCACCAACCGCATCAACACCCCGGAACTCGCCGAGCAGTTGCTCGCCGAAGGATGCGCGGACATGATCTCCGTGGCCCGCCCGATGCTCGCCGACCCGGATTTCGTGAACAAGGCCGCCGCCGGGACGCCCGAGGCGATCAACACCTGCATCGGCTGCAACCAGGCCTGCCTGGACCACACCTTCAGCGGAAAGATCACGTCCTGCCTGGTCAACCCACGCGCCTGCCACGAGACGGAACTGATCCTCTCCCCCACCCGCCTGCGCAAACGCGTCGCGGTGGTCGGTGCGGGACCCGCCGGACTCGCCTGCGCCGTCTCCGCCGCCGAACGCGGACACGAGGTCACCCTCTTCGACGCCGCCCCCGAGATAGGCGGCCAGCTGAACGTCGCCCGCAAGGTCCCCGGCAAGCAGGAGTTCGACGAGACGATCCGCTACTTCCGCCACCAGCTGGCCGCCCACGCCGTGGACGTACGCCTCAACACCCGAGCAACCGCAGACGACTTGACGGCGGCCTACGACGAGGTAGTGGTGGCCACCGGAGTGACCCCCCGCACCCCCGACATCCCCGGCGTCGACCACCCCAGCGTCGTCGGCTACCTGGACGTCCTGCGTGACAACGCCCCCGTCGGCGACCGCGTCGCGATCCTCGGCGCCGGCGGCATCGGCTTCGACGTCGCCGAGTACCTCACCGACACCGGCGACAAGACGCACGAGGACCCGGCGGCGTACTTCCGCGCCTGGGGCGTCGACATGGACCACCGCACCCCCGGCGGCCTCACCGCCCCCGAGCGGACCGCCCCGCCGCGCACCGTCCACCTGCTCCAGCGCAAGGCCACCAAGGTCGGCGCGGGCCTCGGCAAGACCACCGGCTGGATCCACCGCGCCGAACTCAAGCACCGGGGTGTCACCATGACCCCGGGCGTCGAGTACGACCGTATCGACGACGCCGGACTCCACCTCACCGTCGACGGCACCAGCACCGTCCTCCCGGTCGACACCGTCGTCCTGTGCACCGGCCAGGACCCGCGCCGCGACCTGTACGACGACCTGCTGGCCGCCGGACACAGCGCGCACCTGATCGGCGGCGCCGACGTGGCCGCCGAACTGGACGCCAAACGCGCCATCAAGCAGGGCACCGAACTGGCAGCGACCCTCTAGGAGCCCTGACATGTCACTCCCGCACGCGATCCTCACCGCCCTGCTCGAAAAGCCGTCCTCGGGACTGGAGTTGACCCGCCGCTTCGACAGGTCGATCGGCTATTTCTGGTCGGCGACGCATCAGCAGATCTACCGCGAGCTGGGCCGACTGGAGACCGAGGGACACATCCGCGCCCTGCCCTCCGAGCAGCCGACCCGCGGCCAGAAGAAGAGCTACGAGGTCCTGCCCGCGGGCCGCGAGGAACTGGCCCGCTGGACCGCCGCAGCCCAGGACCCCAAGCCGTACCGCGACACCCTGCTGCTGCGCCTGCGGGCCTCGGCGGTGGTCGGCACGGAGGGCATCGAGGCCGACCTGCGCCGCCATCTCGCCCTGCACCAGCGGCAACTGACGGAATATCAGGAGATCGAGAAGCGGGACTTCCCACCCGGTACGACCGACCCCCAGGACCGGCTCCAGCACCTGGTCCTGCGCGCGGGCATCGACCTGGAGACCTTCTGGACCCAGTGGCTCACGCACGCCCTGACGGAGTTCGCGGAACTGCCCGACGACCGCCCTACGGAGTGAGCACGACCTTCCCGGCGATGGTCCCCGACTCGGCGAGCCGCATCGCTTCGGCGGCGCGGACGAGGGGCAGCCGGGCGGCGACCTCGGCGGTGACGTCACCGCTGCGGAGGGCGGCGAAGAGCTGGGTGAGGTCGGCGTGCAGCCGGGTCCTGAACCGGTTCTTCGCCAGGGCGCGGCCGGCCCAGACGTTGTAGAAGTAGGCGCGGCGGCGGTTGGGCAGCGCGTTCCACACCCACACCCGGCCGAGCAGCTTGAGCACCGGCCACTGCTTGGAGCCCTCGGCGTCCCGCGTGGAGGCGCTGCCGTACGAGACGAGCGTGCCGCCGGGTGCGAGGAGCCGCCAGGAGTCGGTCACGCTGCGCCCGCCGACGTGGTCGAAGACGGCGTCCACTCCCCCGGGGGCGAGTTCGCGGACCCGGGCGGCGACGTCCCCGCTGCGGTAGTCGACGGGGACGACACCTCGGGCGCGCAGGGCTTCGTGGTGCCGTACGGACGCCGTACCGATCACCTTCACGCCCGCCGCGTGGGCGAGTTGGACCAGGACCGTGCCGACGCCACCGTTGGCACCGTGCACCAGGACGGTCTGCCCTGCGCGGACGCGGGCCTTGCGGTGCAGCATCTGCCAGGCGGTGATGCCGTTGAGCACGACCGTCTCCGCCTCCGCCGCGCCGACCCCGTCGGGCACCGGCACCACGTCCGCCGCGTCGACGAGCACATGACTGGCCCAGCCGCCGACCTTGAGCAGTGCGGCCACCCGGGTACCGGCCAGGTCCGGCTGGACGCCCTCGCCCGTGGCGATGACGGTGCCGACGAGGTCGTAACCGGGCACGAAGGGGAACGCCGGCTGGTCGTAGTACCGGCCGCGGCGCATCTGCTGTTCGGCGAAGGAGACACCGGTCGCCTCCATCCGGATCACGACCTGCCCGGGACCGGCGGTGGGCACGGCTCCGTGCCGGACCTCCAGCCCTTCCGGCTCCACCTTGCCCGGCAGAACGACCTCGACGAGTTCTTCTGTGCCCATGACGGCCTCCATGACCAGTTTCCTGTTATCGCGTTGGTTAGAAGTTATAACTCAATGGATGTGAGTGTCAATAACTTGAGTGATAACCTCTAACCATGACCGAGACCCCGCGCGAGCGCTACCGCGCCCAGGTGCGTACGGAGATCAAGGAACGGGCGTGGGAGCAGATCGCCGCGGCGGGGGCGTCCGCGCTCTCCCTCAACGCCGTCGCCAAGCAGATGGGCATGAGCGGACCCGCGCTCTACCGGTACTTCGCCGGGCGCGACGAGCTGATCACCGAGCTGATCAGGGACGCGTACCGAAGCCTCGCCGACGCCCTCCGTACGGCCGCCGAGCCCGGCCCCGACCTGGCCGCGCTCGCCCACGCCCTGCGCGAGTGGGCCCTGGCCGACCCCCATCGGTACTTCCTCGTGTACGGCACACCCGTGCCCGGCTACCACGCGCCCGACGACATCACCGGGATCGCGTCCGAGATCATGACGACCCTGCTCGACGCCTGCGCCGCGCTGCCCCCCGCCGGCCCCGGGACCCCGTTCGACGCCCATGTCGAGGACCACCGGAAGTGGGCGGCCGGCCACCCCGCACCGCCCGCGGTCCTCCGCCGGGCCCTGGTCTGCTGGACCCGGCTGCACGGCGTCCTGTCCCTGGAACTCGCGGGCCACTTCACCGGGATGGAGTTCGACCCGGCCCTGCTGTTCGCGGCCGAGGTGGACGAGTTGCTCGCCTGAGGACGGGCGGGAGAACAGCAGAGCGCCCTGTGTCCGAGGCAGAACCTCGGACACAGGGCGCTCGCGCAAGCCGGCCCGACAAGATCGACCGGCCCAATCGGCCTAAGTGGGTGGGCAGTTGGTCCTCAGAGCCGGAACACATCGAGGAAGGAGCTCCAGAATCCCTTCTTGCGCTGTTCCTGACGGGCCGCCGGGGCCGCCGCCGGCTGCGGGGCCGGACGGTGCACCGGGTCCGCCGCCGCGGGCATCGGGGCCTGGTTGCGCAGGGCCGCCGCGATCCGGGTGGCGGGCGTCGGGCTGAACCGCACCGGCAGAGTGGCGAGCGCGCGGTGGAAGGGGCCGGGGCGCCACATGAGGCTGTCCTGCGGGACCGCGAGGGTCAGGTCGGGCAGCGCGTTGAGGACCTTCTCGATCGCCGTGAGCGCGATGACCAGGGCCGGGTCCTTGGCGGGGCAGGCGTGCGGGCCCGCGCCGAAGGCCAGGTGGGCGCCCTTGCTGGCCATCTGCCGGGCCTCGTTGAGGGCCGGGTCGCTGTTGGCGGCGGCGAAGCTGATGACGACCGGCGTGTTCGCGTCGACCGGTACGCCGCCGAGGTCGACGTCCTGCATCGGGTAGTGCGTCGCGTAGTTGGCGATGGGCGGGTTGTTCCACAGCACATGGTCGATGGCTTCCTCGACCAGCATGCCGCTGCCGCGCTCCGAGGGGTTGTCGGACAGCAGCAGGAGCAGGGAGCTGGCGATGAGGTTGCGCTGGGGTTCCAGACCCGCGCCCATCAGCACGATGAGCTGGTCCCGGAGTTCCTCGTCGTTGAGGCCCGCGGGGTGCTGGATCAGCCAGGAGGTCACGTCGTCGCCGGGCTCGCGGCGCTTGAGCGTGATCAGCTCCTGGAGGCAGGTGGCGACGATCTCGATGCCCTTGATGGCGTCGTCCTGGCCGTCGAACATGGCGGACATACCGGTGTTGAGGCGGTCGCCGATGTCGGCCGGGCAGCCGAACATCTTGTTGAACAGCAGCAGCGGGATCAGCTTGGCGTAGTCGTTGAGGAGGTCGGCCCGGCCCCGCTCGCTGAACTGGTCGATCAGATAGTCGGCGATGGGCTCGACGTCCCGCCGGATGCGGCTGATGTTCAGCTTGGCGAGGCTCTCGGTGACGGCCTTGCGCAGCCGCAGGTGCACCGCGCCGTCGGTGAACAGGACGTTGGGCCGGTACGCCATCATCGGCAGGACGGGGCTGTCCAGGGAGATGCGGCCCTCGTTCAGGGCGGCCCAGCGGCGCGAGTCACGGGCGAACAGGGTGGTGTTCTGGAGCACCCTGAGGGCCATCTCGTGCTGGACGACGAGCGTGGCGTCCACGCCCGGTGCCAGCTCGACGGGTGCCGCCGGGCCGTGGGCGCGCAACTTGTCGTAGATGCCCTGCGGGTCGGCGGCGAAGTCGGCGCCGTGCATGGGGCATCTGGCGGGAGCGCTCGGCGTGGCACCCGCGTGCTGTATGTCCATGGAGGTTCCTTTGGGTTCCCCGCGCCTCGGGGGCGGGGGACGGGGGTGAGGAGATCGTCCGGACCCCCTGTGCGGGAAGGGGCCGGACGGATGGGGGACCGGGGCTCAGGCCGCGCGGGCGAGCAGGTGCTGCACGAGGGCGATCAGCGCTCTCGCGGACGACTTCGGGTCCCGGGCGTCGCAGTAGACGACCGGGGTGTCGGGCAGCAGGTCGAGGGCCTCACGGATCTCGTCCTCGTCGAACTCCCCGCCCTCCCGGTCGAAGGTGTTGACGGCGATGGCGTACTCCAGGCCGTACTTCTCGACCAGGTCGATCACCGGAAACGTTTCGGCCAGCCGGGACGGGTCGACCAGGAGCAGGGCTCCGAGCGCGCCGCGGGCCATGTCCTCCCACAGCTGCATGAAGCGCTGCTGACCGGGCGTACCGAACAGGTACAGCACCAGTTCCTCGCTCAGCGTGAGCCGCCCGAAGTCCAGCGCGACCGTGGTCGTCACCTTGTCCGGCGCACCCTTGAGGTCGTCCACGTGGGCGGACGCCTGCGTCATCTTCTCCTCGGTGCGCAGCGGGGTGATCTCCGACAGCGAGCCGATGTACGTGGTCTTGCCCACCGCGAAGTGCCCTACGACAAGGATCTTCGCGGTGGTGGTCACCGCGTCTGAGACGTAGATCGTCTCAGCCGTAGAGGGATTCGAGTCCATGCAGCACCTTTTCGATGATTCCTCTGTCGACGGACTGGGCGCGTGGGGGCGCGGCACGGCGCAGGAGATGACCCTGTTCGAATAAATCGGTCAGCAGGAGACGGGCGACGCCCACCGGGAGCGTCAGGTGTGCGGCGACCTCCGCGACGGAGAGGTAGCCGCCGCCGCACAGGTCCCAGATGGCCCGTACCTCGGGGCTGGCGCCGAGCGGCAGTTCCCGTTCGGGGGCCAGCGTGACCAGGGTGTGCAGGGACAGGTCATCGGCGGTCGGCAGCCGCCGCCCGCCCGTGATGACGTACGAGCGGACGAAGTCGCTGGTGACCGTGACCGGAGCTTCCTCGCCGTGGGCGTTCATGCGTCCGCACCGGCGTTCTGACGCGGCGGGGTGGTCATCGCCTTGCCGAGCGCGCCCACCTGCTGCTGCATCCGGAAGGACATGGCCTCCATGTCGACGTCCAGCGCGGCCGACACGGCGAGGTAGGCACCGCTGCCCGCGGCGATCAGGAAGATCCAGCCGCCGTCGTACTCGATCAGGGTCTGCTTCCACAGACCGCGTCCGGAGCCGACGAAGGGGGCGACGGCCCGGCTGAGGGACTGCATCGAGCTCATCGCGGCGGCGTTGGTCTCCGCCTCGTCGCGCTCGATGTCACTGGACCGCTCCAGCAGGAGGCCGTCGGCCGATACGAGGATCGCGTGACGGGCGCCGCGGACTTGCAGCACATCGTTCAGCACCCACGACAGATCGGGATTCACTGGTCCTGTGGTCCTTCCATGGTGGTCGTATCCCGCCCAAGCAGCGTTCCGCGCTGGAACGCACCGATACGTGAGGCCGTCACCTCTGTGTTGAACTCCGGCTCGGCCGGCTCCGGCGGCGAGGGCACCACCGCGACCGGGCTGCCGCGCCGCCGTCGCTTGGGCAGGCCACCGGCCGTCGTCCCGATCGGACGCGGCGGTCCGCCGGGCGTGGCCACCGGGGTCAGCCGCTGCGGGGCGGCCGAAGGAGCCTCGGGCGCCTGGGGTTCGGCCTTCGCGGCACCGCCCTCGGGCTCGGGAACGTCCGTCGTCAACAGGTTCTCAGGCAAGAGAATCACCGCCCGTACGCCGCCGTAGGGGGACACCGAATCGACCGAGACCTTGAAGCCGTACCTGGTGGCGAGCATCCCGGACACGGCGAAGCCGAACTTCGGCGGGTCGCCGAGGCTCGTGATGTCGACCGGCGCCTGCGGGGAGAGCAGGACGGTGGCCCGCGCCTTCTCCTCGGTGTTCATCCCGAGGCCGGCGTCGTCGACGATCAGGCAGACCCCGGTGGGTACGGCCTGGATGTTGATGTCGACGCGGGTGCCGGGCGCGCTGTAGTTGGTGGCGTTGGCGAGCAGTTCGGCGAGGACGACCGCGACGGGCTCGACGGCCCGGCTGGCCACCGAGACGTTCACCTGGGTGTTGATGGTGACGCGGTCGAAGTGCTTGATGCGGCCCTGGGCACTGCGGGCCACGTCGTACACGGAGGCGGTGGACTCGCGCCGGCCGAGCCAGCCGCCGCAGAGCACCGCGATGCCCTGGGCACGGCGGCCGAACTGGCTGTTGGTGTGGTCGATCATCATCAGGTCGCCGAGGACCTGTTCGTCGTCGCCGTAGCGGCGCTGCGACTTCTCGATGATGAGCTGCTGTTCGTCGGCGAGGACCTGGAGCGTCCGCATCGCGGACTTCAGGACGGCCTTGGTGTCTTCCTCCGCATCCTTGCGCACCGCGGCGAGGTCGCCCGCGTGCTGCGCGTTCAGCTGGGTGTATTCCGCATAGAGGCGGTCGCGGTCGCTCTGCGCGGCTTCGCGGGCGCTCTGCAGGTCGTTGCTCTTCCTGCGGAGGGCCATGTTGGTTCTGCGGGCCCGCATCACTGCGACGACCGCAGCGACCAGGACCACGAGCAAGATCCACAGCAGTGGATCCTGGATCAATGACGTCATGAGACTCTCTTCAAGTCGCCTTGCGACAGGAGCAGTTGCAGTCCGTTGGGTCCGGCCTGGAACACGGGCCCAGCCCGGTGGCGAACCTTACCGGCGGACCAACTCAGCCACTCCTTCGCGATGGGGCCCTTAGAGACTGTCCCCCGTGCGCGCGGCACGCCTCAGCCTACTGAAAGTGGGATGATCTTAGCAGTCAAGAGAGCGTCAAAAAGGTTCCGCTTACGCTCACTTGGAGACCTTCACACAGCATTCGCGAACGGGTCCACGACAGTTATGGACCCGATACCGTTCGGGCACGCAAAGGCCCGCTCCCCGTCATCCGGGAAGCGGGCCAAGGGTGTTGGAACGGTCAGGCTGCGTCGGCGTCCACCTCGCACCACACGCGGAGCCGCTCGTCGACGAGCCGCTCGGGATACTCCACGCCGGTCTCGAAGTGCTCGGGGAGCCGCGCGAGACGGCCGTCCGCCCCTACGAAGGTCCGCAACACGTTCTGGGTCTGCTGCCGCTTGCTCTGGTCGGCCTGGTCGGATGCCATGCCTGAGGTTAACCCGTGCGCTTCGAAAAGGGTGACGCCCGGCCCGACGCCGTTACCAGGCGTGAGCGGGCGCGTTGTAGGGGAAGTGCGGGCGCGAGTCGAGCGCCCGTGCTCATCGAACCAAAGGAGAACGTGATGTCTCGCATCGCGAAGGCTGCCGTCGCCGCTCTCGGCACCGGTGCCGTGGTGCTCGGCGGTGCCGGTATGGCCACGGCTGACGCGGGTGCCCAGGCCGAGGCCGTCGGCTCGCCCGGCGTCCTGTCCGGCAACGTCCTGCAGGTCCCGGTCCACGTGCCCGTCAACGTGTGCGGGAACTCGGTCAGCGTGATCGGTCTGCTGAACCCGGCCTTCGGCAACACCTGCGTCAACGTCAGCGACGACGACCACAAGGGCAACCCCGGCCCCGGCGGCTACGGCAGCTGACCCGTCGTACGCAAGCACCGGAAGAGCCCCGACGGTCCCACCGTCGGGGCTCTTCCGCATGCGCCGGAACCTGCCAGGACCCGTCAGGCGTACCGATAGATCCGGCTGTGGTCCTCCAGCTGATCCGGTGTCACGTCCCACGGCGGCAGCGACTCGTGCCGGGCGACGACCCGGCCGCGCTGCGCGTCGCCGAACCCCGGCGGCCGCTCGGGCAGATAGCGCGCACCGGAGCCGTGCCGGCGCTGCCAGCGCGACCAGCACAGGTCGACGAAGGCGTGGTGCAGCCAGAACACCGGGTCGTTGACGGACGCGCCACCGACCATGTGCCCACCGACCCACCGGTGGACGCGGTTGTGGTTGCGCCAGGAACCGGGGCCACGCCCGCTCCCCCACCCTTCGAGCCTGTTGCGGAACCCCTTCGCGGACGTCGAGTTCCACGGCGACACGTCGTAGACGGGATCGTCGAGGGCCCGGTCCAGGTCCAGCTTGGTCGGCAGCGTGAGCGGCTCGCGGGCGCGGCCGAGATCGCGGGTGAGGAACTCCCCGTCGGTGACGCTCTCCTTGATGGTCCAGTCGCCGTGGTCGTAGGCGAACGGCCCGCTCATGACCCGCTGGTCGGAGGCCCGCCCGGTCCCGCCGAGCAGATCCTCGCTCCAGGGCACCCCGGCCGCCGTACGGTCCCGGGTCCAGTCCCAGTACGGCAGCGTCACCGACGGGTCCACCCGCTGGAGGGCCTCCTCCAGGTCCAGCAGGAACCGCCGGTGCCAGGGCAGGAAGGAGGGCGCCATGTGCGCCGTACGCAGCCCGTCCTCGCCGTCGGAGACGTAGTACTCGATGTGCGTGCGCACGAACTCGTCGTACTCGCCCCGCCGTTTGATCTCCATCAGCGCCCCGACGAACCGCCGCCGCTCGCTCCGCGTCAGCGTGCTGACGTCCTTACGCGTGTACGCCACGACCGCCCCCTCCCTCGACCGTCAACCGCCGTCCGGGTCCCAGCTCGTCGACGGCGGCGCGGGCCGCCTCCAGGGGTGTGGGGTACGAGCGGTAGTGGTCGACCATGCTCAGATACGTCCCGTCCGCGCGCCGCATCAGATGCAGGGGCCGCCCGTCCACGGTGACGTGCCACCGCCCGCCGCCGGGCGTGCCCATGGCGTGCGTCATGTGGTCGGCGCCTGCCCTCATGCCCCGCAGCCGACGGCCCCGGTACGTCTCGTCGAAGGACGACGCCTCGTCGCCGCCGGGCTCCCGTCGGGGCCACGCGGCGGCGACGACCGGGACCACGGCCAGGGCGAGGGCCGACACGCACAGGGCGCGCAGCGCGTCCCGCCGCGTTCCGGAGCGGGCGGGGGGACCCGCCGGGCCCCGGGGCACTCTGCTGACGAACAAGACTCTCGCCTCTCTCCTGGTTCCGTTCGTTCGGTGATGCGACCGCCCGGTCCCAGCGCGTCCGGCTCGTCAGCCCGTGGACTACAGCGAGCCGAGTCCCAGGGCGCCCGTCGGGGCCGTCTGAAGCAGCGGGGTGAGTACGGCGGCCTGGGGCTCCTTGAGCGTGGGCAGGCCGAACACCTCGGGGTTGGGCGCGGTCAGCGGGGTCTCCACGGACAGGCCGGGGGTCAGGGTCCGCAGGTCGGCCGCGGGGAGGCTGACGGAGGCCTCGTCGAAGCCCTTCCCGAGCACCTGCGGCAGCGGCGTCTCGGCCGACAGACCGGGCAGCGCGGCACCGAGCGGCACCTGCGGCAGCGCACTGGCCGGGATCATCTGGCCCTCGACATAACGCGGCCCCTCGGGCACGCCCGGCGTCAGCAGGGGCAGTTCGCCGCCGACCTTGGGCAGGTTCACGTTGAGGGACTTCTCGACGCCGTCCAGCGGTACGGGTACGGGGACCGTGTCGGCCGCGACGGCGGGGGCCGCGGCGCCCACCGCCGCCGCCACGCCGGTGAGGACGGCGGCGGCAAGGGTTCGAGTGGTCGACTTCATGGCAAGTACGGTCCTTTACAGGAATCGGGGGAGTTCGTCCGTACCGCGTAACGATCCTGAGAACCGCATCAGCTCAAGATTCCCCCGAGTGGTGCATTAGTCGTCAGATCAGCCCGGAGAGCGGCCCCCGCCTTCGGCCGCTCGCCGTTCGGCCGCCAGTCGTCAGCTGCGCAGGCTGCGGGCCGGGAGGATGACGTGGGCGGCGGCGGTGAGGGTCTCCTCGGCGCCCGCGAAGGCGGCCAGGGCCTCCGGCTCGACGGCCTTGCCGGGCTGGGCCTCGGGCCAGGGGCGGGTGGTGAACACCAGGTAGGCGAAGCCCCGTTCGCCGACCGCGGTGAGCCACTCCGGGGGCGGGGTGCACTGGGCGTTGAGCTGCGGCATGTTGACGACGGCCGTACCGGCCTCGACGAGCAGACTGACCGGCAGGCTCGGCCGGGTCGAGCCGTCGACGATGTCGCCGCCGACCGGCAGACCGGTGTTGGCGAGGAGCTGCTCGACGGCGACCGCCGAGGCCTCCGGGCCGCCCTCGCCGTCCCCGAGGGAGTAGGCGAGGAGGTAGGGCATGTCGCCGTCGGGGGCGTCACCGCTCCAGGCCATGACGACGAGCGTGCCCAGGTCGGCGATGCGGAAAGGGCGCGTTTCGCTTGAGGTTGAGGTCACCGCGGAACCCTATCGACGGGAATTGGCGCGGCCGGCCGTGTTCTCACTCGACCGGGGGATTTCCCGCCGGTATCCACACGAAAGAGGGACGGGCTCGAACAGCGCGAAGGACCGATTCCGCGCGCCGGAATCGGTCCTTTCAAGACTCGCGTCAGCCCTGGAGGGGGAGGCCGCCGAGCAGCCCGCCGTTCGAGTTGAGGGCGGTCGTCGCGCCCTTCACCGTGCTGAGCACCGAGTCCTTGTTCTCGGTGTCGAGCGCGTTCGACTGGTGCTGGAGCGGCTGCAACTGGTCCACGTCGAGGGGGCCCTTGGTGAGCGTGTTCACAGCGCCGTTGAGGCTGGTGGGCGTGAGGTCGGCGGTGTCGTAGGCGAACGCGGGGGCGGCAGCTCCGGCGATGACCAGGGACCCGGCAACAACAGCGGCAGCCTTCAGGGACTTCATCATGTTCCTTTCTTCGGGAATTCTGTCGCCGTGTCTAACGAGCCCCGGTGAGGACGGAAACCCCATACGCAGAAAATTTCTGCGGCCCACACCATCCCCGAAAGACGAAATACGTCTCAAAGGATTGACGCACGGGCCGCAGAAATTCCGTCGGCACCCCTAGCTGGCCGGCAGTCGCAGGGGCGGTACCGGGACCGGCAGCGGCGGCACCTCCGCCGGCAGCTTGGGCAGCGACGGCAGTCCGGCCAGGTCGGGCGCCGGCAGTCCGCTGCCGAGCAGCGTGGCGGCGACGAGACCGACGAGGCTCGTCACCACCCCGGTGACGGCCGGGACGACGTTCGCGACATCGCCGGACGTGACCGCCGTGAGCAGCGTGTCGACCGCCTTCTGCAACGCGGTGAGCGCGTCGCCCTTGATGTCGAGCGGCCCCTTGACCGCCTTGCCGTCGGTGAGGGGCGCCGGAAGCGTGGAGTAGATCGGCAGCGGAGGCGCCGTCGGAAGCGCCGGGGTCGTCGGCAGGGCGGGAGTGGTGGGCAGCGCCGGAGTCGTGGGAAGGGCCGGAGTCGCCGGGACCTCCGGGGTCGCCGGCAGGTCCACCGGCGGGGTGACCGGTACCGGTACCGGGGCCGGGGCCGCCGCCGTGGCCGCGGCGATGGCCGCCTTCACCGCGTCGACCAGCTTCGTCGCCTCGTCCAGCGGCAGTTGGCCGTTGTCCGCCTTGAGTACGGCGTTCAGCAGATCGGTGACCGGCTTGACCACGCCGCCCAGGTCGCCCAGCGCCTTGACCTGCGCGAGGAGCGCGTCGGCGTTGGGGACGGGAGCCTGGGAAGCCGCGTGGCCGCGCTCGCGGGCCGCGTCGCCGTCGTCCGCCAGGGCGGCCGGTGCGCCTATTCCGATCAGGAGGGTGGCGCAGAGAGCGGTGGACGCGATACGCCGTGCGGGCAGAGCGCGCATGGAGGTTCCTTTCGATGGTGCGGTGGAGCCGTGACGTGCCGGACAGATGTGTCCACCGTCAGATCCACCGTTGCCACCTGCAACCGGTCCGGCATTCGCCGCCGCCATTCGGAGCAAACACCTCGAAGCGAACGCCCGGAACGCGAACCGGCCGCCCTCCCCGGAAGGGAGAGCGGCCGACAGAAGGGTCCGCGCCGACTTACGTCAGTCGTTGACGCAGGTGTTGCCGAACGCCGGGTTCAGCAGACCGATGACGTTGACGGTGTTGCCGCAGACGTTGACCGGAACGTGGACCGGGACCTGGAGGACGTTGCCCGACAGGACGCCCGGGGAGTGGGCAGCGGCGCCGTGCGCGTCGCTGTCGGCGGCGGCGACACCGGCGGTACCCGCCACGGCGGCGACGGCAACGGAGGAAAGGGCGAGGCCCTTCGCGATACGCGACATGGAGAAGTGCTCCTTGGGAGTTGTCACAAACATCCGGGCGGGGATGCCCGGCGCTGTGTCAACGCGTGGCGCGCGCCCGGGTTGTGCCGCCAATGGGGTGATCTCTCGGATCGCCCGGGCACACGATTCCGACACAGTCTCCATGAATCACCAATAAATACGCATAGCGGCTAGAGTGACTCACCTTCCGCCAGCCGCCCCAAAGCCACCCAAAAGGTCGACCGCCACCCGGAATCCGTCGCGTGAAACAGACCGGGGACGGATGCGGCACATAAGTGATGTCCACATTTTCTGTCCGTCGGTCCACGACCTTTTCCCCGAAAGGGCAACGCCGGTCATGCGTATTTCCCCGGGTCTTCTGCTGCGCCGTGCGATGGTGGGCGTCTTTGTCCTCGCCGCGATCTGCACTCCGGGAGGTACGGCGACGGCCGAGCCCGCCAAGGAGGCGGCGCGTCTCCCGTTCGCCCCGCGCTACCGCGCCCTCCAGCACGGCGGGATCGTCCGCGCGGCCAACGCGTCCATCAGTTGCCGCGCCACCCTCGGGACCTGCGCGGGCGTCCGCAAGGGCGAGCAGCTCACGACGGCGACGGGCGGCGCGAAGGCGGCGGTCAACGGTGACTTCGACATGTTCTACGTCGATGTCGACAGCGATCCGAACACGTACAACTCCAGCCGTGCGGAGGTCCGGGTGCCGCAGGGCGGGCGGGTCTCGTACGCACGGCTGTACTGGGGCGGCAATCTCAAGGTCGGTGAGCAGAAGCCGCCGCAGGACAACGGGCGGGTGCTGATCGCCGAGCCCGGCGGCGAGTACAAGGATCTGCTCGCGGACTCGGTCGTCGGGCACCGGGTGGCGCGCGGCGCCGACGCCTTCCAGGCCTCCGCCGATGTCACGAAGCTGGTCCGGGAGAGCGGTTCGGGGCTGTACACGGTCGCACAGGTCAATGTGGCCATGGGGAAGTCGGCGGCCGGGGCGTGGGGCGGCTGGACGCTGGTCGTGGCGTACGAGAAGGCGGCCGAGCCGCTGCGGCACCTCGCCGTGTGGGACGGGTTCGACACGCTGGAAACCCGTGAGGGTGACGTTCCGTTGGTCCGGTCGGCCGAACTGAAGTTCCCGGCCGGCGCGAACGGACGGGCGGGCCTGGTCGCCTACAACGGGGACCGCGGCAGCCCCGGCGACTCCCTGACGGTGTCCGTCGCGGGGCGCACGACCGTGCTCGGGGACGCGGCCAACCCGGGCGACGACGTGCTGAACTCCACGATCGGCGGCGCCGCCTCGGAGCGCGTTCCGGCGTACGCGAACACCCTCGGCTACGACTCCGACGTGTTCGAACTGGGTACGGCGCTGCGGCGCGGTGGTGACCAGCTGGCCTTCCGGCTCGTTTCCCAGCGGGACGCGGCGTGGGCCGGCGCACTTTTCGTGGCCGTCGACGCCCGGCAGTAGCCGAGGCGCGTCCAACGCCGCCACCCGTGAGCGAGGAAACCGCGCATGCAACTGTCAGCACCCGACGCCCGGCCACGGGTCCTGCACATCACCCAGCCGGTGGACGGCGGGGTGGCCCGGGTCGTGACGGACCTGGCGCGGGCCCAGCTCGCCGCCGGTCTGGACGTCACGGTCGCCTGCCCGGACGGCGGTGAACTCCCGGCGCGACTGCGGGCGCTCGGCGCCGGCGTACGCCCCTGGCACGCGACGCGCGCCCCGGGGCCCTCCCTCGCCGGTGAGGTATGGCGGCTCGGGCGACTGGTCGGGGCGGTGCGGCCGGATGTCGTGCACGCGCACAGCGCGAAGGCCGGGCTCGCCGCCCGGCTGGCGGTACGGGGGCGGGTGGCGACGGTGTTCCAGCCGCACGCCTGGTCGTTCGAGGCGGTCGGCGGGTCCACCGCGGCCCTGGCGCTCAAGTGGGAGCGGTGGGGGGCGCGTTGGGCCTCCCGCGTGGTGTGCGTGAGCGACGCCGAACGGGCCACCGGGGTACGCGCCGGTATCACCGGGCAGTGGCGGGTCATCCCGAACGGGATCGATACGCAGCACTTCCGGCCTGCGGCCCAGAACCCCGTACGGGCCGGGATTCCGCTGCTCGCCGCGGTCGATCCGGGTGCTCCGCTGGTCGTGTGCGTGGGGCGGCTGTGCCGGCAGAAGGGGCAGGACGTGCTGCTCCGGGCCTGGGGCGAGATCGCGGAACGGGTGCCGGGGGCGCGGCTCGTGCTCGTCGGGGACGGGCCTGACGCCGGGCGGCTGCGGGCGCTCGCCCCGGACTCCGTGCTGTTCGCGGGGGCCGTCGCCGATGCCGTCCCCTGGTACCGGGCCGCCGATCTGGTCGTCCTGCCCTCGCGCTGGGAGGGCATGGCGCTGGCGCCGCTGGAGGCGATGTCCTGCGGGCGGCCGGTGGTCGTCACCGATGTGGACGGCGGGCGCGAGAGTCTGCCCACCGCTCTCGCACCGCGCTGTCTGGTGGCGGCCGAGAACCCCGCCGCGCTGGCCGGAGCCGTCACCGAACTGCTGCTCGACCCGCCGCTGCGTGAGTCGCTGGGCCAACTGGGGCGTCGGCACGTCCTGTCCGCGCACGACGTACGGCACACCGCCGAGGCCGTCGCGGGCGTGTACCGCGAGCTGATCACCGCGCACGCCGTGCCGCCCGTGCGCGCCGAGTACAGGGAGTCCATCCACTCGTGACTGCGGAAAGTACCGTCCCCTCCCCCGGCGGAGGGCCGCGGGAGCACGGATTCTCGACCGTGTCCGCCGTATCTGCGTCCGCCGTCTCGGTCATCCCGCCCCGCGGGTCGGCCGGCGGCTTCAGATTCCCGGCCGGCCGGCGTCCCGCGCCCCGGCCGGCCTCCCCGCTGCCCCTGCTCGCCGTCGACAGCAGCGCCGCCCTGCTCGGCGTCCTGGCGCTGACCGAGCCCCTGCGCCACCCCCTCCTCGTCGGCGCGCTGCTGCTCGGTGTGGTCGTGCTGAACACGCGCGCCTCGCTCTACCGGCCCGAGTCCGTGCCCGCGTTCCTCGACGAACTGCCCGCCGTCTGCGGCCGGATCGCGATGGGCTGGCTGGCTCTCGCCGCCCTGGTCGGGGCGTACGCGCCCGCCGACGCGCTGTCCGCGCGGACCCTCCTGCTGGGCTGTGCGGTGCAGGCGACGGCGAGTGCGCTGGGCCGCGGGACCGTCCATCGGGTGCGGCGCCGGGCGCTGCTGCGCCGCCCGCACACGGCCCTCGTCATCGGCCCGGCCGGCACCGCCCGGCGCGTGGCCGCCGCCTTCCTGCGCCACCCGGCGTGCGGGGTACGGCCGGTGGGGCTCGTCACCGACCACCCGGACGGTGTGGCGGGCCTGCCCGTGCTGACCACCGGCGAGGAGGTCGAGCGGGCGCTGATCCAGAACGGTGTCCGGGCCGTGCTCGCCGTCCATCCCTCCGTACGGGCCGAACAGGGGCCGCTGCTGCGGGCGTTGGCCGAGTCGGGCTGCACGGTGTGGGAGATCGACGCCGAGTCGCCCTCGTACGAGAGCGCCGAACGGCTCGCCGGGTTCTCCTGCCGGCGGCTCGCGATACTGCCGGACCGGCCGGGCAGCATCGGCAAGCGCATGCTCGACGTGGTGGTCTCGGGGACTCTCCTCCTGCTGGTCTCGCCGATGCTGCTGCTGTGCGCGGTCGTGCTGCGGCTGACCGGCGGGCCTGGGGTGGTCTTCCGGCAGGAGCGCATCGGCATGGACGGGCGGCCCTTCACCCTCCTCAAGTTCCGCACCCACCGCCCGGTCGACGAGATGGAGGCGGCGACCCGCTGGAGCGTCGCCGACGAGCGGCGCATGAACTGGTTCTGCCGCTTCCTGCGCCGGACCTCGCTGGACGAGCTGCTCCAGCTGTGGAACGTCCTCTGGGGCGACATGAGCCTGGTCGGGCCGCGCCCCGAACGCCCGTACTTCGTGGGGCAGTTCAGCCAGACCTACCCCGGCTACGCGGCCCGCCACCGGATGCAGACCGGGATCACCGGGCTCGCCCAGGTGCACGGTCTGCGCGGTGACACCTCGATCGAGGACCGCTGCCGGTTCGACAACGCCTACATCGACAACTGGTCGCTGTGGCAGGACATCTGCATCCTGCTGCGCACCGCCGCCGCGCTCGTCCGACCGACAGGAAGTTGAGAGCGGTGAGCCACAGCCCCGCGCTGACGTTGCCGTACAGAGTGCCCTTCGCCTCTTTCGCCCCGCTGCTGCCGGTCATACTGGTGATCGCCCTGCTCGCGCTGCCGGCCGCGCAGGGCGCCGACGGCGGGGCGACCCCGGCCGACGCCGTCTCCGGGCTCGTGGTCCTGTACTGCGCGATCCGGCTCGTACGGGAGCGGCGGCGCCCCTTGTCCCGTACGGCCGCCGTGGTGCTCGGGATGCCCGTGGTCGGGCTCGCGGTCGCGGCCGTCGGGGCGTCCTCGCCGGCAGCCGGGATCGGGGGCCTCGGGCGCTACCTCCAGATCTTCGTGCTGGTCCCGGCGTCCGTGGTGCTGCTGGTCCGGGACCGGCGCGACTTCCGGGTGCTGGCCTGGGCGTTCGTCGCCTTCGCCCTGTTCCAGGGGGCGGTCGGGGTGCACCAGTACGTGACCGGGACCGGCGCCTCCTACCAGGGCGAGGAGATCCGGGCGGTGGGCACCTTCGGGCCCGCCGATGTGATGGGCATGGCGACCGTGGTGTCGTTCGGGCTGATGTGCGCGGTGGGGCTGGCCCTCGGGTCGACCGCCGCCCGGCAGCGGGCCGTCGCCGCCGGCTGCGCCCTGGCGCTGCTCGCCCCGCTCGCCGTCTCCTTCAGCCGGGGCGCCTGGATCGCCACCGCGGCGGCCTGCGCGATCCAGCTGGTGCTGGCCGGGATGCGGCGCGCGCTGAAGGTGGGCGCGGTGGTGACCGCCTCTGCGGTGATCCTGGTCGGCGGGCTCGGTGTCGGTACGGCGATGTTGCAGGAGCGGATCAGCAGCATCACCCAAGTCGCCGACGCCCCCGACCAGTCGGTCACCGACCGGTACACGATGTGGGCGGCGGCGACCGACATGTGGAGCGAACACCCGCTCACCGGCGTCGGGTTGAAGGGCTTCCCCGAACACCGCGACGGACACGCCTCGTTGGCCCTGTCCTCGGGCAGCGACACGGAGGGCGCGGGCGCCGCGTACCGCAAACAGCCGCTGCTGTCCCCGCACAACATGTACCTGCTGGTGCTGAGCGAGCAGGGGCTCATCGGGCTGCTCGCCCTCGGGGGCAGCTGGCTGGCGCTGCTGGTGTGCGGCCTGCGCGGGCTCGTGCGGGTGCGCCGAAGCCGTACGTCCGGGCTCGACTGCGCGCTCGTCGCCTGCGGGCTGCTGCTCTGGCAGTTGATCGACTTCCTGTACGCCGACATCGGCGGGCCCGCGACCGTGCTGACCGCCCTCGCCTTCGGGCTCGTCGCCTGGTGGGCCCTCGTCGGCGGCGATTCCGTGCCCGCGGCCAAGGCCTCGGCGTGACGAACGCGACGCCTCCTCGGCCCGAGGGAGAGACCAGGGTGACGCTGCCCGCGGCACGCGCCGCCGCTTCGCCGTCCGCGAAGGGAAGCGGCGAGGAGGGGGACGAGGGGGGTGGTGCCGCTGCCGGAACAGGTACCGGGGCTGCCGAACTCGCCCCCGTCTCCCGGAAGTTCCTCGCCAAGGCCACGCTCATCACGGCCGTCCTCTCGGTCGCGGGCGCGCTGCTCGGGCTGGTCCGGGACCAGTCGCTGGCCCGGCTGTTCGGGGCCGGGAGTGACACGGACGCGTTCCTCGTCGCGTGGACCGTGCCGGAGTTCGCGGCGACGCTGCTCATCGAGGACGGGCTGGCCTTCGTCCTGATCCCGGCGTTCAGCATGGCGCTGGCCCGCCGCGCCCAGGGTGCCCCCGGTGATCCGGTGCGGGCGCTGGTCGCGTCGACGCTGCCCCGGCTGGCGCTGGCATGCGCGGGGGTCGGCGCGCTGCTGATCGCCACGGCTCCCTACCTGGTCGAGGCGCTCGCCCCCGGGCTGCCCGACCCGTCGCTCGCCGTGGACTGCACCCGCCTCACCGCGACCTGCGTGTTCAGCTTCGGGCTCGCCGGGTATTGCAGCGCTGCCCTGCGCGCGCACCGGCGGTTCCTGGCCCCCGCGGCGATCTACGTGGCCTACAACGTCGGCATCATCACGTCGATGTTCGTGCTGGGCGGGCACTGGGGGGTGCGCTCGGCGGCGGTCGGGGTGGCGGTGGGCGGCGCCCTGATGGTCGTCACCCAACTGCCTTCCGTGCTGCGGCAGTTGCGGCGGCGCCGGTCGGCCGTGCCGGACGAGATCGTGGTGGAGGAGGCGTCCGGGGCGCCGATGGCGTTCGCGCTCGTCGCGCCGGTGCTCCTGTTCGCGCTGACCCGGCAGTCGCAGGTGCTCATCGAGCGGTTCCTCGCCTCCACGCTGCCCGCCGGGGCTATCTCGCACCTGAACTACGCGCAGAAGGTCGCGCAGATCCCGATGACGCTGTCGCTCATGCTGTGCACGGTCACCTTCCCGGTGGTCGCGCAGGCGATCGCGGAGGGCGACACCGAGCGGGCCCGCGACCGCGTGGAGCGGGACCTCGCGCTGGCCGCCTGGGTCGTGCTGCTCGGCGCGGCGGCCGTGGTCGCCTGCGCCCCGCAGATCATCGAACTCCTCTTCCAGCGGGGCGCGTTCACCGCCCGGGACACCGAGGCGACGGCCACCGTGATGCGTGTGTACGCGGTCGGGCTGCTCGGGCACACCCTGGTGGGCGCGCTCGTCCGCTCGTACTTCTCCTCGAACCGGCCCACCTGGTACCCGCTGGCCGCGATGACCGCGGGCATCGTCGCGACCTCCTGGATCGGCGCCTGGTCGGTCGGGCCGTGGGGCGTGAGCGGGATCGCCGCCGCCAACGCGGCCGGGATCACCTTGTCGGCCGCCCTGCTGCTGTACGGGGCGCGTGAGCCGAAGGGATGCGCCGGTGTCGAGGGTGCGAGCGCGCGGAGGCCCGAAGGGCTGAGCACGGTCGTGCCCTCGACACCGGCTGTGGCATCCCGTAGGCGAGCGCTTTTGGGAGGAGTGCCGCGCAGTGTGCCGATCCGGACCCGGCGGGTGGTGGCCGAGCTGAGCAAGCCGGTGCGCGCGGCGGTGTGCGCGACGGCCGCGGGGGCGTTCGTGACCAGCCGGATCGACGCGCCGGTGGCGGGACTCGCCGCCGGTACGGCGACCGTGACCGTCGTCTTCTTCCTGCTGGGCCGGCTCATGCGGGCCCAGGCCGTGCAGAGCTTCGTCCTCGCCCTCCGTTCCCTACGCTCCCTGACCCGAAGGCTCCCGCATGCCCGCAAGCGCACCCGCACCCACGCCCGCCCCCGCCGACGCGACCGCGTCCGCTGACCGGCGCCGAAGAAGCGCCCTGCGCGTCCCCTGGGTGGCGATGTACCACTCGGTGGGCGACTGCTCGGACGACCCGTACCGCATCACGGTCACGCCCGACCGCCTCGACGCCCAGCTGCGGTGGCTGCACCGGCGCGGGCTGCGGGGCGCGGGCGTGGCCGAGCTGCTCGCCGCCCGTGCCCGGGGCGAGGGGCGCGGCCTGGTCGGGCTGACCTTCGACGACGGGTACGCCGACTTCCTCACGGGCGCCCTTCCGGTGCTTGAGCGTTGGGACTGCGGCGCGACCCTCTTCGTGCTGCCGGGACGGCTCGGCGGGGAGAACGCCTGGGACCCGCTGGGCCCGCGCAAGCCGCTGCTCACGGCGGACGGCATCCGGGCCGTCGCCGAGGCGGGGATCGAGATCGGGTCGCACGGGCTGACGCACGTCGACCTGACGAAGGCGGACGACGAGCTGCTGCGCGCCGAGGTCGCCGAAAGCAGAGCGGTGCTCTCGGAGTTGAGCGGTGCTCCGGTCGACGGATTCTGCTATCCGTACGGGACCGTCGACCAGCGGGCCGTCGACGCCGTGCGGGACGCCGGTTACGGATACGGCGTCGCCATCGACCCCGGGCAGCTCAACGGCGTCCACGTCCTCCCCCGCGTCCACATCGGCGAGAACGACACCGCCGTACGCCTGCATCTCAAGTACCGGCTGCACCGGCTGCGGCGCCGGCCGGTCGAGGGGGTGTGAGCGCGGTGAAGGCCCTGCATGTCATCACCGGGCTCGGGGTCGGCGGCGCCGAGCAGCAACTCCGGCTGCTGCTGCGGCACTTGCCGGTCGACTGCGATGTCGTGACGCTCACCAACCCGGGCTCGGTCGCCGACGGTCTGGTCGCCGACGGCGTCCGGGTCGTCCACCTCGGCATGGCCGGCAACCGGGATCTGGCCGCGCTGCCCCGCCTGGTCGACGTCATCCGCTCGGGCGGCTACGACCTCGTGCACACCCACCTCTACCGGGCCTGCGTGTACGGCAGGATCGCCGCGCGGCTCGCGGGCGTACGGGCGATCGTCGCCACCGAACACTCCCTCGGCGACTCGCAGATGGAGGGACGGCCGCTGACCGCCGGGGTCCGCGCGCTGTATCTCGCCAGCGAACGCCTCGGCCGCGCCACCGTCGCCGTCTCCCCCACGGTCGCCGACCGGCTCCGCCGCTGGGGCGTGCCCGCGCCCCGGATCTCGGTCGTCCCCAACGGCATCGACCTGGCCCGGTTCCGCTTCGACCCGGTCGCCCGGCACCGCACCCGAGAGCGCCTCGGACTGCCCGAGGGCGCGTACGTCGTCGGCGGCATCGGACGGCTCGCACCGGGCAAGCGCTTCGGCGACCTCATCGACGCGCTCGCCCAACTCCCCGACGACTACTGGCTGTTGCTCGTCGGCGGCGGCCCCGAGGAACAGGCCCTGCGGCGCACCGCGCACGAAGCGGGCGTGGCCGACCGGGTGCTGTTCACCGGCGAGCGGCCGTACGTGCCGGACGGCACCCCCGGCCCCGACCTGCCCTCCCTCGCCTCCGCGATGGACCTGCTCGCCTCCCCCTGCCCGGAGGAGGCCTTCGGGCTCGCGGTCGTGGAGGGCCTGGCCGCCGGGCTGCCCGTCCGGTTCGTCTCCTGCCCGGCGATCGAAGACCTGCCCCCGGAGTCCGCCGAGGGCGCCCGGCGCGTACCCGGCGGCGCGGACTCCTTCGCACGCGCCCTAGCCGAGGCCCGCGCGCTGGGCCCGCGGGACCGCACCCCGCCTGCTGCCGCCCACCACTACGACATCACCCGCAGCGCCGCGCAGCTCATGGACGTGTACGCGGCCACCACCCCCTCCATGACCCCGTCCCCGTCACCCCAGGGAGTCCCCTCCTCATGACCGACACCCCCAGCAGAGCCCCCCACCTCACGCCCCGCACCCGCGGCCTCCGCCCATGGACCCTCCTCGCGGCCGGCGCCGTCCTCGGCGGCCTCCTCGGCGGCGCGTACGGCACCCTCAAGTCCCCCACCTACACGGCCACCAGCTACGTCGTCGCCGTACCGACCGAGAAGTCCGACCCGGCGTCCGCGCTCGGTTTCGCGCAGGCGTACGGGCGGGTCGCCACGCAGCTCGCGGTGCTCGGGGACGCCCAGGTCTGGGCGGGCGTACCGGTGTCGACGCTGCGGAAGAGCGTGCAGACGGCGACCTCGCCGGACGCGCCCATGGTCGCCGTCTCCGCCACCTCCTCACGCCGCGACCTCGCCGCCGACATGGCCAACGCCGTGGCCCGCTCCCTCACCCGGCACGCCAACGACACCAAGAACTCCACCCACGTGGAGCTGCTCCAGTTCTCGCGCGCGGTCAAGCCGGCCGAGCCGTCCTCCGCCTCGGCGGCGGTGACCGGGCTGGTCGGCGCGAGCGCGGGCGGGCTGCTCGGCGGCCTGGTGCTCCTGGTGCGGCCCCGGCGCGGTACGGAGGAACCGGCGCCCGCGGCCTCCGTACCGGGCCCGGCCACCGCCGCCGATGTGCACGGACAGCTGTGACGGTCACGACCACGGGCGCCCTGCGCGCCGAAGTCGTCAGCGACGAGACCGCCTTCGCCGAACTCGCCCCGGCCTGGGGCCGGTTGTACAAACGGTGCGGCGCGGCGACCCCGTTCCAGAGCCATGCCTGGCTGCACTCGTGGTGGCTGTCGTACGGCGTCCCGGGCCGGCTGCGGATCGTCGTGGTCCGCGATCCGGAGGGCGAACTCCTCGCCGCCGCCCCGCTGATGCGCGTACACCGCCCGCTGCCCGCCCTGGTGCCGCTCGGCGGCGCGATCTCCGACTACGGTGACGTCCTCCTCGACGACGACACGGCCGACGAGGCCGCCGCCGCCCTCGCCGAGGGCCTCTCCGACGCCGCACGCACCGCGCTGATCGACCTCCGCGAGGTCCGTCCGGGCGGCGCCGCGGAACGTGTGTACGAGCGCTGGCGCGGTCCCCGTCGCCAGGTCAGGGACTCCCTGTGCCTGGAACTCCCCGCCGTCTCCATGGACGGCCTGGTCTCCCGGCTCCCCTCCGCCAAGGCCCAGCGGGTCCGCGCCAAGCTGCGCAAGCTGACCGCGCTCGGCGTCGAGCGGCGCGTCGTCCAGCCCGACGACGTCGACGCGGCCCTGGTCCGGCTGCTCGAACTGCACCAACTCCAGTGGCAGGGGCGGAAGGTGACGTCGGAACACCTCCAGCCGCGGTTCCGCGAGCACCTCGCCCGCTCGGTCGGGCCGATGGTCCGCTCCGGGGACGCCGTCGTCACCGAGTTCCGCCTCGACGACAGCGTGGTCGCCGTCGATCTGACCCTGCTGTCGGGACGCCTCGCGGGCGGCTATCTGTACGGCGCCCATCCGGGCCTGCGGAAACGGAAGGCGGACGTCGCCGTGATGCTCCTCGACGCGTGCGCCGAGCACACCGGGGCCGGCGGGCACGACACGCTGAGCCTGCTGCGCGGTGACGAGCCGTACAAGCACCACTGGCGGCCCGAACCCGTCGTCAACCAGCGGCTGTTGCTGGCCCGGCGGCTGACGGCGCCGCTGATGTCGGCGGTCGTGTGCGATGTCGCCGCCCGCAGCCGGGGCAAGGAACTCCTGCGCCGGCTGCGGGACCGCGAGGGAAGCGGCGGTGGAGGGGAGAACGGGAACGGTGGCGGCGGATCGTGAACGACCCGCCGCCACCGGGCGGTCACCGGTTGCGCGACCACCAGTCGAACTTCAGGCACAGCTTCCCGCCGAGCCAGTACTCCACCCAGTCGCCCAGCTCCAGCGGCGAACAGTTGTCCGGCGGCAGCGGCACGGGCGGCGTGACCGGGTCCGTCGGCTTCGGCGGCTCCGGGGTCGGGTCGGGCGTCGGGACGGTCGGCACCGGGGTCGGCACCGTCGGCTCCGGGTCCTTACGGCCCGTCAGGATCTGGCGGTACACCTCGGACGCCTTCGGATTGCTGCCGCACTGCCACACGCCGTGCGGACAGTAGTCGGTCAGCGTGTTGTACAGCGGCTTGTGCTCGTCCATCCACGCGAGCATGCGCCGCATGTACTCCGGGTTGTCGCCGTTGCGGAACAGTCCCCATTCCGGATAGGAAATGGGCTTTCCGTGCGCCTTGGCGAAATCCACATGCGCCTGAAGTCCGTAGGGCTCGCTGATCTGCTCGTCGAATGAGATCCCGCGCGGCTGGTCGTACGAGTCCATACCGATGATGTCGACCGTGTCGTCCCCCGGATAACACTGCGTCCAGGGAATGGCGTCACGGCCCCGGGTCGGATTGAAATCGAACCGGAATTTCTGGCCCGGCACCGACCGCATGGTGGTGACGATCCTGTTCCAGTACTTCTTCCAGGCCTCCGGGTCCGGCCCGCAGCGAGAGGTGTAGGTGATGCCGTTCATCTCCCAGCCGAGCACGATCACGGTGTCCGGGATCTTCAGCGCGACCAGCCGCTCGGCCAGGGCGCGGAAGTGGTGATCGTAGAGACCGGCCGCGCCGCGCCGCAGCAGCTTGCGGACCCCGCGGTCGGAGACACCTTCCTCGTTGCGCTCCTGCATGGGCACGTTGAGGACGAACAGCCGGTCCTCCTCGGCCCGCCGCCAGTCCGCCCACACGTCGAGGAACCCGGGCAGCCCCTCGATGTTGCTCCACAGGTCACCCGGCAGGTAGGTGTGCCCGACGGTGAGCTCGGCGCCGCCCAGCCAGCGGCTCAGCTCGGCGATCCTGGCCGTGCCACGGGCGCCGTCGTAGTCGACGTACGCGCCGAACGCGGGCAGCTTCGGCGGCTCGGGCGGCTCGGGCGGCTCAGGGGGTTCGGGTTTCGGCGGCTCGGGTGGCTCGGGCGGCACCGGGGGTTCGGGGGCCACGGGCGCGACCGGGCCCACCGTCCCGGTCGGTGGTACGGGCACGGGAGGATCGGCCACCCCCGCGCCCACGGCGTGACCCGGACCCGTCGCCAGGACGGCCGACGCGGCGACCGCCGCCGCAATGAACGCCAGCCGTCCGGATCGGGCCCGTCGCTTGTGTGCGGCCATTCCTGCTCCTTCTTCTGCTCCTTCTCCTGCTTTTCACCTACTGACACTCAGTCATACAAATGCGAATTCCGCCACCGCGCCTAAGACTTTCGAGTGAACCGACCCGAAGGAAACCCGAAAACACATGTCCGTGTCGCTCCTCGACACCCGCGTCCCCGCCGTCCTGGTGCGGACCGACAGGAATCCCTTTCACCACGGAACTCTCGGCGCCGTACGCTCCCTCGGCCGGGCCGGCGTCGACGTCCACCTGATCGCCGACGTGAGCGGAAGTCCCGTACGCAGATCCCGTTTCGTACGACAGTTGCATCCCCCGCCGCCGCCCGGCGCCGCCCCCGCCGACATCGCCCGCGTCCTGCTGCGGGTGGCCGCCCAGGTCGCGCGGCCCGCCGTACTGATCCCGCTCGACGACGCGAGCGCCGTCGCGGTGGGCCGGGCGCGGGCCGAGCTGGCGCCCGCCTATCTGCTGCCGCAGCAGCCCGGCGCGCTGGCCGAACGGGTCGCCGACAAAGCCGAACTGGCCGCCGTGTGCGCGGCCGTGGGCGTACCGCACCCGCTGACGCTCATCCCGGACAGCGCGGCCGAGGCAGCCGCCGCGGCCTGGCGGCTCGGGCTTCCGACGATGGCGAAGTGGAGCCGGCCCTGGCTGCTCCCGGCGGGCAGCGGGCTGCGCAGCACGGTCGTCGTGCGCTCGGCACGGCAGGCGCGCGAGCTGTATCTGCGCACGGAGGAGGCGGGCAGCCGGCTGCTGCTCCAGGAGTTCCTGCCGCCGGGACCCGACCTCGACTGGTTCTGCCACGGGTACGCCGACCGCACCGGGACCGTGCGCGGCGGCGGCCCCGGACGCAAGCTGCACGCCTGGCCGCGCGGCGCCGGACTGACCGCGGTGGGCCACTGGACGCCGAACGCGCCGGTACGGGCGCTCACCGAACGCCTGATCGGTGAACTGGGCTACCGGGGCATCTTCGACCTCGACTTCCGCCGCTGCGCCACGACCGGCGGCTACCACCTGCTCGACTTCAACCCGCGCCCCGGCGCCCAGTTCCGGCTCTTCACCGACACGGCAGGACTGGACGTCGTACGCGCCCAGCACCTCGATCTGACCCACCGTCCGGTGCCGGAGGGGGCGCCCCGGCCGGGGCGGGCGTTCGTGGTCGAGAACTACGCGCCGCTCAGCGCGCTGCGTCCGGCGCCGGCCGGCCGCGAACTGGCCTGGCACGCCCCGGACGACCTCGCGCCCGGCTGGGCGATGTGGGCCCTGTGGGCACGGCACGTCGGCCGCCGGCTGCCGTCCCGGCTGCGCCGGCTGTGCGAACGGGCCGGGCCGGACGACACGCGGGCCCGCGTGGTCCGCCAGGCGGCGAGCCCGCCGGGGCTCCTGACCGACGACTCCCTGTCCGACGACGAGAAAGCGAGCAGTCGCTGATGTACGACCTGCTGGTGGTGGGCGCGGGCCCGTACGGCCTGTCCATCGCCTCCCACGCCGCGGGCGCCGGGCTCCGGCAGCGCGTGTTCGGCCGGCCCATGGCGTCCTGGCGGGACCACATGCCCCGGGGCATGTACCTCAAGTCGGAGCCGTGGGCGTCGAACCTGTCCGACCCCGACGGCCGCTGGCGCCTGGACACGTACTGCGCCGCCCGGGGTGTCGAGGCACGGCACGGGGAGCCGATCCCACTGGAGATGTTCGCCGCGTACGGCCAGTGGTTCGCCCGCAACGCGGTCCCCGAGGTCGACGAGCGGACGGTGACGCGGGTGGCGCCGGTGGCCGGAGGCGGGGGCTTCGAGGCGGTTACGGAGGACGGCGAGACGGTACGCGCCCGGACGGTCGCCCTGGCGGTCGGTGTCCTCCCCTTCGTAGAGATCCCGGCTGCCCTCCGCGACCTCGACCCCGACCTGGTGTCCCACAGCAGCCACCACGGCGACCTCGACCGCTTCCGGGGCCGGGACGTCACAGTGATCGGCGGCGGCCAGGCGGCCCTGGAGACGGCGGCGCTGCTCGCCGAACAGGGCACGCGGGTACGGGTGTTGGCTCGGGCGGAGCACCTCACCTGGAACGATGTGCCGCCCGCATGGGAGCGCCCCTGGTGGCGCTCGGCCCGCGCCCCGCAGAGCGGCCTGGGCTGCGGCTGGCGCAACTGGTTCTACGCCGAACGCCCCGGCCTCTTCCACCGCCTCCCCGAACCGACCCGGGCCCGGATCGCCGCGACGGCGCTCGGCCCTGCGGGCGCGTGGTGGGTACGCGCCCGCGTCGAACCGGCGGTGGAGGTGCTGCTGGGTCAGGAGGTGGCGGAGGCACGGGAGTTGGCGGGCGGGGCGGGTGGCGTACGGCTGGACACGGTGAGCAGGTCCGGCGAGCGGCGCTCCCTGGAGACCGAACATGTCATCGCGGCGACGGGGTTCAGGGCGACGGCCGACCGGCTGGGTCTGCTGGACGCGCAACTGGCCGATGGCTTGGGCGCGTTGACGGACGGGTCACCGACGGTCGGCCGGCACTTCGAGTCCTCGTACCCCGGCCTGTTCCTGGCGGGGCTGGTGACGGCGTCGGGCTTCGGACCGACGATGCGGTTCGTGCATGGGGCTACGTTCACGGCGGAGACGCTTGTGCGGGGGGTGCGGCGGCGGTTGCGGGCGGGGGTTGGGGTTGGGGTTGGTGGCGTGAGGGTGCCGGCGCCTGGGCGGCGCGAGGGGGTTCGCTCCGCGGGGTAGGCGGTTTGTTGGCTGCGGGGTGGTTTTCGCTGGGGGCGCGGTGATTTGGTGCGGGCCCGGTGGGGGCGCGACGCTCCGCTGGTGAGCGCAGTGTTCTACTGCGGGCCCGGTGGGGGCTGGTCGCGCAGTTCCCCGCGCCCCTGAACGAGCCCCGCGCGCCCCCTTTCGGGGCGCGCGGGGCTCGTTCGGGTTGCCGGGGGCTTACCCGTGTCTCACTCGTGGGCGCCTGGGCCGCCGCGTCGGCCTCGTCTGTACAGGACGAATCCACCCGCGATCATCGCGACGCTGACCGCCGAGGCCGCCAACAACTCCTCCCGGCTACCGGTCGGCGGCAGGTGGGGCGGCTTCGTCGGCGGGGTGGTGATGGGGGGCGTTGTTGTCGTCGGCGGGTGTGTGGGGGGCTTCGTCGGAGGCTTGGTCGGAGGCTTCGTGGGGGGCTTCGTGGGGGGCTTCGTGGGGGGCTTGGTCGGAGGCTTCGTCGGAGGCTTCGTGGGCGGCTTGGTCGGAGGCTTCGTCGGAGGCTTCGTGGGCGGCTTGGTCGGAGGCTTCGTCGGAGGCTTCGTCGGAGGCTTCGTCGGAGGCTTCGTCGGAGGCTTCGTGGGCGGCTTGGTCGGAGGCTTCGTCGGAGGCTTGGTGGGCGGCTTGGTCGGAGGCTTCGTCGGAGGCTTCGTCGGAGGCTTCGTCGGAGGCTTCGTGGGCGGCTTGGTCGGAGGCTTCGTCGGAGGCTTCGTGGGCGGCTTCGTGGGCGGCTTCGTGGGCGGCTTCGTCGGTGGGGTGTCGCCGTAGCCGCCAGGGGGGTTCGGTTCGGCGGGGCCGTTGGCTTCCTCTTCGCCGTAGCCGTTGTTGGTGCCGTGGCCGTTGGGCTTGGTGGGGTTGTCGTGCGGGGCTCCGTGTGCAGCCGGGGTCTTGGTGCAGGAGGTGCCGCAGGTGTCCACGTCGGCCAGGGCCGGAATGCCGTACAGGGTCAAGAGGCTCGTCGCGGCGGCCGCCACGACCATCCCCCTGCTCAGAGTCGGTCGCATTCTGATTATCCTTCTAATGGGAGAGGTGAGAAAAAGCCGGCCTTGGCACCGAGAGGCAATCCAAGACCGGCCCAGACACCGCCGAACGGCAGGTGCGACGACCTCAGTCGTTGACGCAGGTGTTGCCGAACGCCGGGTTCAGCAGCGCGATGACGTTGATCGAGTTGCCGCACACGTTGATCGGAATGTGAACGGGAACCTGAACGACGTTGCCGGAAAGCACACCCGGGGAGTGGGCGGCGAAGCCCTCGGCCTCGGCGTCCGCGAACGCCGGGGAGGCCATTCCGAGCGCCATGATCGCGCCGGCGATGACAGCAACGCTCTTCTTCATGAAGTTTCCCTTCTCTGCGGTCATGCCCCTATGTCGGCCGAAACCGAGCGAGCACACTTGAACGGCTCGCACCATGACCGGCAGTTGTAAAACGAGAGATAGACAGCCGAAGAAACTACGGAACGTGATCCGGCGGGTAATTCACTCGAACGCCCCGAAGCAGCGGAAAACACGGTCCACACGAAAGGCTGAAGAAATCCGGGGCTCGGGAAGGCACGGAAACGCGGGCAGCCCCCGCACACGGTGCGGGGGCTGCTCGTTTTGCTTCCGCGGGCGACCGGACGACTGTTGACGACCGGTCAGCCGACGGCGGCAGATCAGCTGTTGGCGATGCCGTTGCCGGAGAGGACCGGGATGTCGCTGAGGACGTGCGACAGCGGCTCGTCGCCCTTGGCCTGCGTCGAGTTCTCGGCGCACTGCTGGTTCTGCGGGGCCGACAGGATCGGGATGTCCTGAACGGCGACCGGGACGAGAATGCCCACGAGGGAGCCCACGTTGCCCTTGACGGGCAGACCGACGCAGAGCTTGTTCAGGGAACCCTGCGCGAGGCTCATCTGGGGGCTCATGTCGCCCTTGGTCAGGGAGTTGCCGAACTTCGAGACCGCCCCGTTCCCGCTGACGGACGTGGTGCCGCCGTCGTCCGCTGTGGCAAGCGCCTGGGGGGCGGTCGCCGCCGAGACTCCGACGACGGATGCGGCTACCGCCGCCGCGGCCATTGCCTTCTTCAGCATTTCGCTTTCCTTTCCTGGCAGAGACACACGTTCCTGCTCCCGCTTCAACCGGATGGACGGGGATTGGTTTCGCTGCTTCACCCGGTTGGCCGTTGTGGGCCATCAGAGTGAATGACAGCAACCATGCGCGTCGAAGGGCAGTTGATCAGAACGGCTCCGGTGGACGGGGTTTCTTCAGAAGGGACTTGCAAGTGATCAAGAAGGTTATGGCTGCTGCGGCGATCGCCGCTTCCGTCGTCGGTGCCTCCGCTGCGGTGGCGACCCCGGCGATGGCGATCGCGAACGACGGTGGCACGACGTCCACCAGCGGCAACGGAGCCATCCAGAAGTACGGCAACTCCGCCACGTACGGCAACATGAGCCCCCAGATGGCGCTCATCCAGGGCTCCCTGAACAAGCCCTGCATCGGTCTGCCCGCCAAGGTCAACGCCGGTTCCCTCATCGGCCTGGTGCCGATCGCCGTCCAGGACATCAACGTTCTGTCGGCCCCGCAGAACCAGCAGTGTGTCGAGAACTCGACGCAGGCCAAGGGCGACGAGCCCCTGTCGCACATCCTCAGCGACATCCCGGTCCTGTCCGGCAACGGCGTGGGCAACAACTGAGACGACTGAGTCGGGCGTACGTCCGGGCTCTCTTCGAGTTCTCACCAGCGGGCCGTCGAATTCTCGGCGGCCCGCTGGCCTACGTTGCGTCAGGTGACGACGAGACATCCTCTGTTCCGGTTTTCCCGTCTTTCCCGCCTGCCCCGCCCCTCTCGCCTCTCCCGGCTGTGCGGTGTCGCGGTGCTGTGCGCGGCGACCGCCATCGGCTGCGGTACGCCCGAGCAGCCGCCGCTGACACCCGTGGGCGGCGCCGCCCCCGCCAAGGGCACCGACATCCTGCTGCTGGGTACGGACGGCCGCAGCACCATCACCGAGAAGGAGCGCCGCAAGTTCCACGCGGGCGGCGTCCCCTGCAACTGCGCGGACGTGATGATGCTCATCCATGTGTCCGCGGGGCGCGACCGCGTCAGCGTGATCGGCCTGCCCCGCGACTCCTTCGCCACGATCCCCGCGTACAGAACCACCCCGTCCGGACGGCAGCGCCCCGCGCATCCCGCGAAGCTCAACGGCGCGTACGCGGAGGGTGGCGCCCGCCTCGTCGAACGTACGGTGGAGGCGGCGACCGGGGTGAGTGTCGAGCAGTATCTACAGCTCGACTTCCGGCGGTTCATCGACGCCGTCGACCAGGTCGGCGGGGTCGAGGTGTGCACCGCGCGGCGGCTCAAGGACCCCAAGACCAAGCTGAACCTGGCGCCGGGACGGCATCTGCTCAAGGGCGGGCAGTCCTTGCAGTACGTCCGCTCGCGGAAGGTCGACGGAAGTGCCGACCTGGGGCGGATCCAGCGCCAGCAGCGGTTCCTGGTCTCGGCGCTGGATCAGCTGACCGCCCGGAAGGTGCTGACCGACCCCGTCCTCATGGGCCGGGTCGCCCGGACGCTGCTCGGTCCGGCCAAGGTCGAGCAGGGCTTCGGGAAGGACGGCGTGAAGGCGCTGGTCACGCTCGCGTCGACGCTGAGCAAGGTGCCGGCCTCGCGGACGGAGTTCGCCACCGTGCCGGTCGCCGGGTTCAACCCGCCGATGGACGGCATCGGTTCGACCCTGCGCTGGCACGACGCGAAGGCGAAGGCGATGTTCACCAAGGTGCGCGAGGACCAGCCGCTGATCGCGGCGGGCACGGATCCCCGGCCCGACGACCCACCGGTGTTCGGGAAGGACGTACCGGTGCGCGGGAACCGGCTGGCGTGCCCCTGAGCAGGCCCGGTCGTCCTCGTTCCCGTGGAGAGGGAGGCTGTGCCGTTCCCCCGGACGGCCGCTCGTACACCTCGCACGCTGGGCCAATCGGGGCATTCACCGCAACCCCGGCCGGGGTTCGGCCGTTGACGATCACGCAGCTCCTCACCGGAGTCCGCTTTTCGAAAGGGAATGAACATGAAGAAGCTGTGGGCAACCGCGGCCCTCGCCGCCTCCGTCGCCGGTATCTCGGCCACGGCAGCGCCCCAGGCCCTGGCGATCGCCGATGACGGTGGCACCACGTCCATCAGCGGCAACGGCGCCGAGCAGGAGTTCGGCAACTCGGCCACGTTCGGTGACATGAGCCCGCAGCTCTCGCTGGTCCAGGGTTCGCTGAACAAGCCGTGCATCGGCCTCCCGGCCAAGCTCAACGTCGGTTCGCTCATCGGCGCGGTGCCGATCGCCGTCCAGGACATCCCGATCCTGTCGGCCCCGCAGAACCAGCAGTGTGTCGAGAACTCGACGCAGGCCAAGGGCGACGAGCCCCTGTCGCACATCCTCAGCGACATCCCCGTGCTGTCCGGCAACGGCGCCGGCAACCACTGAGCCTCCCCGCTCGGTTGCGACGGCGGGTCACCGGTTCTCCGGTGGCCCGCCGTTCGGCGTTCCGCGGGGCTGTGTCGGTCACTTGCTGTACAGGGCCTCGATCTCGGCCGCGTACGCCTCCCGTACCGCATGGCGTTTGACCTTGAGGGACGGGGTGAGCTGGCCGTTGTCCTCGGTGAACTCGCCCTCGACCAGGGCGAAGGCGCGGATCGACTCGGCCCGGGAGACCGCCGCGTTGGCGTGGTCCACGGCCCGCTGGACGTCGGCGCGCATCCGGGGGTCGCCGATCACCTCGGACATGGGGGTGTCGGCGGGCATCCCCCGTACCGCCAGCCAGTGGGCGACGGAGTCGGGGGCGAGGGTGATCAGGGCGGCGACGAAGGAGCGGTTGTCGCCGACGACCATGCACTGGCCGACCGGGGCTCGGCTGCGCAGCCGGTCCTCCAGGACGGACGGGGCGACGTTCTTGCCGCCGGAGGTGACGATGATGTCCTTCTTGCGGCCGGTGATGGTGAGGTAGCCGTCGTCGTCGAGGGCACCGAGGTCGCCGGTCGCGAACCAGTCGTCGCCGCTCAGTACCGCTTCCGTCGCCGCCGGGTTGTTCCAGTAGGCGCCGAAGACGACCCCGCCCTTGACGAGGACCTCGCCGTCGTCGGCGATCCGGACGGCGGTGCCGGGGACGGGGAGGCCGACCGTGCCGGGGCGGGGGGCCAGGGGCGGGACGAGGGTGGCGGCGGAGGTCGTCTCGGTCAGGCCGTAGCCCTCGTAGACGATGATTCCGGCGGCGTAGAAGAAGAGGCTGAGGTCGCGGTCGAGCGGGGAGCCGCCGCTGATGGCGTACCGCATGCGTCCGCCCAGCTCCTTGCGGATACGGCGGTACACGAGCAGGTCGTACAGGGCCCAGGCCGCGTAGAGGGACGGGCCGGGGCCCTTGGCGGCTTTGCCTGCTGCCGCGAGGAACTTCTCCAGGTACGCCTCGGCGAAGCGGACGCCGATGCGGTGGGCGCGGTCGAAGGAGGCGGCGCGGCCCATCTTCTCGGCGGTCGCGCGGCCGGTGGCGTGGATGCGCTCGAAGAGGTACGGGACGCCGACCAGGAAGGTCGGTCTGAACTCCCGCAGTACCGGGCGGAGTTCGTCGGGCTTGATGCTCGGGAAGTGGCCGATCTCGATACGGGCCATCAGACAGCCGACCTGAAGGGCCCGGCCCATGATGTGGGCGAGGGGGAGGAAGAGGAGCGTGGAGGCGGTCTGGCCGGTGACCTCCTTGAAGATCGGGTGCAGCAACTCCACGACGTTCGCGGCCTCGTTGTGCAGGTTGGCGTGGGTGAGGACGCAGCCCTTCGGCTGTCCGGTGGTGCCGGAGGTGTAGCAGATGGTGGCGGTGGTGTCGGGGGTCAGGGACGCGCGCCGCTTGGTCACCTCCTCGTCCGGCAAGTCCCGTCCCAGGGTGGCGAGTTGGGCCATCGCGTCCTCGTCCAGGGTGAGGATGCGCGGGGGTTCGGGGTGGTCGGCCGTACCGGTGGTGACGGTGGCCGTGTTGTCCGGCGTTTCCGTCACCACCAGGCGGGCCCCCGAGTCCCTTACGATCCAGTCGACTTGGGCGGCGGACGAGGTGGCGTAGACGGGGACGGTCTGGCCGCCGGCCGCCCAGATCGCGAAGTCGAGGACCGTCCACTCGTAGCGGGTACGGGACATCACCGCGACCCGGCCGCCCTGTTCGAGGCCCGCCGCGATCAACCCCTTTGCGGTGGCGGTGACTTCGGCGGCGAAGGCGGCGGCTGTGACCGGACTCCAGGTGCCGTCGTCCGCTCGGCGGCGCAGGATCACCGCGTCGGGGGCCTCGGCGGCGTTGGTGTAGGGCAGGTCGGCGGTGCTGCCCGTGGTGGGGGCTGCCACCATCGGGGCGGCACTCGCCTCGCGGACGGTGCCGGTCCGCTCGTCGCGGACCAGCTCGATCCGGTGGCGGGCCGCCAGATCGGTGCGGCGCTTCGCCTGCTTCAGGTCCTTGCGTACGCCCATGTCGCCGACTCCCGGTGGTGGTCTTGGTCCTCCTGAGTTCGAGTCAAGTTACTTGGGCGTAGCGGAAGTTCAATGGGTTGCGCAGGAACAGATATTTTGTTGTCACCCCCCACTGAAAGGAATCCCATGCGTTCCGTTCTTGTCGCTGTATGCGCGTCGGCGGTCTTCGGCGTGTGCGGTGCGGTGCCTGCCGTCGCTCAGACCTCGACTCCCGTACGGACAACTGCCGTTGCCTCCTCCCCCGTACTCTCCCTTGCCCCGCTGACCGACCTGTTCGCCGAGCGGCTGCTGGTCGCCGACAAGGTCGCCGCCGCCAAGTACGGCACCGACAAGCCGATCGACGATCCGGTGCGGGAGCGGCAGATCCTGGATGACGTGTCGTCGCGGGCCGTGGGGCTCGGGCTCGATCCGGCGGCGGTCGCTGCGGTTTTCCGGGATCAGATCGAGGCGAACAAGGTGGTTCAGCGGGGGTTGTACGCGCGTTGGGACGCGCATCCTGAGCTGCGGCCTGTCGAGCGGCCTGATCTGGTGAAGGAGGTTCGGCCGGTTCTGGATCGGATCACTACGGAGTTGCTCGGGGTGTTGGCGGAGACGGAGGGGGTTCGGTCGGGGGGTGGGTGTGAGGTGCGGCTTGTGGTTGCTGCGGGGCGCTCCGCGCGGGGGTACGGGTTGGATGGGTTGCACTTGGTGGGGCTTGGGCGGGCTGTTCCGTCCGTGTGTGGCTAGCGGGTGTGGCCGTGGATGGGTGGTTCGTTGGCCGCCGGCCGGTGGGGGCTGATCGCGCAGTTCCCCGCGCCCCTGGAAGGGGCGCTTCGCGCCACCTAGTCCTTGTATTGCCTCGCCTGGTCTATAGCCTCTGCCAGTTGGTGTACTGCCTTGTCCTCTGTCGCGTTTGCCAAGTTGTGGGCCCTCTCGGTCAGTTCGCCCAGGGTTGGGGCTGCGGGGAGGGTGGGCCAGCGGTCGTCGCCCCTGCGTAGGGCGTCGGCGAAGTAGGCGGCCACCGCTGTCACCTGGAAGCGGGGCGGGGCCTTCCAGAGGGTGTCTTCCAGGGTGTTCGACTCCAACTGGCCCGATTCCTCGTGGGGTTCGCGGGTTTCGGGGTCCTGCCAGCGGACCGTTGCCGTGGCCAGGTGGCCCGAGGCGGACTGCTTGGTGCGGACGGCGTAGAGGGCGGTGACCGTGTGGCCGGGGCCCACCTCTCCGCCGTCCACGCTGTCGTCGCGGAAGTCGTCGTCGGCGACGCGGCGGTTGTCGTAGCCGATGAGGCGGAACTCGGCGACCGTCTCCGGGTCGAAAGCGACCTGGGCCTTGGCGTCGCGGGCCGTGAGGTCGATGTTGCGCGGGAGCTGCTCGCAGAACACCTTGCGGGCGTCGGTCTCGTTCGAGACGTAGGTGGTGTGGCCGTCGCCCTTGTCGGCGAGCTGTTCCATCAGGGCGTCGCCGTAGTCGCTGCCGACGCCCACGCCGAAGAGGGTGATGCCGTGTTCGCGGCGGGCGTCGGAGATGCGGTCGAGGATCGAGTCGGCGTCCGTGTCGCCTGTGTTGGCCAGTGCGTCCGAGACCAGGACGACCCGGTTGGTGGCGTTCTCTCGGAGGCCCTTCACCGCGGTGGCGTAACCCGTGCGGACGCCTGCGCCGAGGTTGGTCGACTCGGTGGGCTCCAAGTCGTCGATCGCGTCGTGGACCTGGTCCCGGTTTTCGTCGAGGCGGGTCATCGGCAGGACCGTCTCGGCCTCGTCGCTGAAGGTGACGATCGCGACGGAGTCGTCGTCGCGCAGTCGGTCCGTCATCACGCCGAGGGAGTCCTTGGCGAGGTCGAGGCGGCCGGGCTCGGCCATGGAGCCGGAGATGTCGATGACGAACGTGAGGGCGGCGGGCGGGCGCTCGCCCTCGCGGCCGGAGGTGCGGGTGGCCAGGCCCACGCGGACCAGGGACCAGTCCTCGCGCTCGGTGCGGGCGCCGTCGACGGTGACCGAGAAGCCGTTGCCGTCGGGGCGTTCGTAGTCCTGGCGGAAGCTGTTGACGAACTCCTCCGGCCGGACCGTCGACGGGTCGGGGAGGCGGCCGTCGGCGAGGGTGCGGCGCGCGTAGCCGTACGAGGCGGTGTCGACGTCGAGGGCGAAGGTGGAGAGGTAGTCGGGGGACGGGGCGAACTCGCCTTCCGTCTCCCCTTCCGTGGCGCCTTCGCGTGCGCTCCCGTCGCCGTCCTGTAGTTCGCCGGAGCCGTCGGGGTCGGAGGGCGCGTAGCCCCCCGAGCCGCCGCCGGAGTCCTGTTTGCCGCTCTGGCCGTAGTCCTGGCCGCTGTCGCCGCTGCTCTCGCCGACACCCCCGCTGCAACCGGTGAGCAGCAGGCCGCTCGCGGCCGTCAGCGCGATCAGCGTGCCCCGCAGCCTTCGTATTCGGTTCCGCTCCATCTGACGTGCCCCCTCCGTCGGTTGACGTCGGCCGACGTCAACTTCTGTGACTGTGACGGCGAAGGGGGCCGGAATGTGCGGTACGGGGTGTTGCGGATGGATCTCGAAGTGGCCACGAGGGGCGGCCGCCGAGACCGGTAGGTGATCCTCCGGTGACCTAGGAGACGACGTCCTTGCGGGCGAAACCCCGGAAGGCCAGGGCGAACAGGACCAGCGCGTACGTTACCGAGATGGAGACGCCCTGGATCATGTCGGTGTACTCGGGCTTCGGTTGGACGACGTCCAGCCAGGCGTACTGCCAGTGCGCGGGCAGGAAGTCGCGCCAGTCGCCGAGGGCGGTCACCGAGTCGAGGACGTTGCCGACGATGGTGAGGCCGACGGCGCCGCCGACCGCGCCGAGCGGGGCGTCGGTCCTCGTCGAGAGCCAGAACGCCAGTCCCGCGGTGACCAGTTGGGACACGAAGATGTACCCGACGGTGATCAGCAGGGCCTGGGCGGCGGCGCCCTGCCCGATCTCGCCGCCGGTGGGCAGTTCCAGCGGGCCCCAGCCGTACGCCAGCGAGCCGACGACGAGCGCGACGACCGGCAGCAGCACGAGCGCCGCCAGGCTGAGGCTGAGTCCGACGGCGAGCTTGGACCACAGCAGCCGGGCGCGCGGCACGGGAGCGGCGAGGAGGTAGCGCAGGGAGGACCAGCTGGCCTCCGACGCGACCGTGTCGCCGCAGAACAGCGCGACGGGGATGACGAGCAGGAAGCCCGCCGCGGCGAACAGGTTCACCGCGGCGAAGTTCGCGCCGGACGAGGTGGCCGTGTCCATCAGGTTCACCCGGTTGCTGCCCTCGCCGGGCGTGCCGCCGACCTGGAAGGCGATCAGCAGCACGAGCGGGAGGGCGAACAGGATGCCGCCCATGACCATGGTGCGGCGGCGCTTCAGCTGCCGGACCAGCTCGACCCGGAAGGGCAGGGTGCGGCCCGCGCGGTAGCCGTCGGCGACCTCGACGGGTCCGGGTCCCACGGGGTCTGCGGGCTGTGCGGGTTCTGCGTGCTCTGCACGCTCGGCCAGCGTGCTCATGCGGACTCTCCGATCAGGGTGAGGAAGGCGTCTTCGAGGCGGCGGTGCGGGCCGACCGACTCCACGGGGACCTCCAGCCGGACGAGTTCGGCGACCAGTCGGCGGGCGTTGCCGTCGGTGTCGAGGCGGACCACCAGGCCGCCGTCGGCGCGGACGGCCGAGTCGACGCCGGGCAGGGCGGCGATCTTCTCGACGAGGGGCTCGTCCACGGGCTCGGACGTACCGACCAGCAGGGTGTCGCCGGAGCCGACGATCTCGCTCACGGGGCCCGCCTGGACGAGCTTGCCGTGGTCCATGACGACCAGGTGCGTGCAGGTCTGCTCGACCTCCGCGAGGAGGTGGCTGGAGACGATGACCGTACGGCCGGCCTCCGCGTACCGGATCATCACCTCGCGCATCTCGCGGATCTGCGGCGGGTCGAGGCCGTTGGTCGGTTCGTCGAGGATGAGGAGGTCGGGCAGGCCGAGCATGGCCTGGGCGATGGCGAGGCGCTGGCGCATGCCCTGGGAGTAGGTGCGGACCGCGCGGGCCAGGGCGTCGCCGAGGCCGGCGATCTCCAGGGCCTCGTCCAGGTGGGCGTCCTCGGTCGGGCGGCCGGTGGCTGCCCAGTACAGCTCCAGGTTCTCCCGGCCGGACAGGTGCGGGAGGAAGCCCGCGCCCTCGACGAAGGCGCCGACGCGGGAGAGCACCGGGGCACCCGGCACGATCGCGTGGCCGAAGACGCGGATCTGGCCGGCGTCCGGCTGGATCAGGCCCATCAGCATGCGCAGGGTCGTGGTCTTGCCCGCGCCGTTCGGCCCGAGCAGGCCCAGGACCTGGCCCTTCTCCACGCGGAAGGTGAGATCGCGGACGCTGTAGCGGTCGCCGTTCTTGTACTTCTTGCTCAGGTCGGTGATCTGGAGCGGGACCTCGGCGAGCGCGGGGTCGGGGGCCGGGGTGACGATCCGGCGACGGCCGGTGACCAGCAGGAGCGCGGCGATCAGGGCGCCGGCGATCGGCAGGTACCAGACCCAGGCGGGCAGGACGTCCGTACGGTCGGCCCGGCCGAGCGGCGTGGGCACCTCCAGGTCGCCCTTCAGGGAGACGGTGTACGTCGCCGGGGTCAGCGGGGAGGCATAGCCGAGGTCGGTGGAGGCGAGGACCAGGCGGAGTCGGTGGCCGTCGTCGAGTTCGTAGTCGATGGCCGGGAGGGTGAGCTTCACGTCCTTGCCGGCCTTGGCGCCCTCGACCCGGACGGGCTCGACGAGCTGGGAGGGCAGGACCTGGGAGCGGCCGTCCGCGCCGACGTCGTACACCTTGGCGAAGAGGACGGCGTCCTCGCTGGTCGACTTCACATGGACCGTGGCCGTGGGCGAGCCGGTGATCTGGAGGTCGTCCGCGACGGGCTTCGACTCGAACGCGGCGAACTGGCCGGGGAAGTCGAGGGAGATGCTGACGCCGAGCGAGGACAGCTGGGAGAGGCCGCCGCCGGCGGCGCCGAGGCCGGGCAGGGCCGAGACGGCGGGCGGGCTGGCGCCGGCCGGGTTCTCGAAGGTCTGCTCGCGTCCGGTGAGGGCGATCGACTTCGGGGCGCTCTCCAGGCCCGGGTAGGTGTCGTCCGTCGTACCGGCGAGGCGGGGCTCGCCGTCACCGGAGCCGGAGCCGAGGGTACGGGTGACGCGGAACGCGGAGCCGGTGTCGGCGCCCTTGTCGTCCTTGAGGTACCGGTCGAACCAGGACTCGACCCGGGACTGGACGCGGGAGGTCTCCATGTCGCCGCCGTCGTGGCCGCCGGAGATCCAGTCGACGTCCACGGGTGCGCCGTTGGCCTTGATCGCCTTGGCGGCGGCGTCGGCCTGGCCGAGCGGGAAGAGGGAGTCGGTCTGGCCCTGGATCAGCAGGGTGGGCACCTTGATGCGGTCGCCGACGGCCTCGGGGCTGCGCTCGTCGAGGAGCTTCACCGCTGCGGCGTCGGGCTGCCCGGACTCGGCGACCCGCTGGTACATCTCGCAGAGCTGCGTCTCGAACTCGGCGCAGCCGCCGCCGGTGTTGAAGAAGATGCCGGCCCACAGCTTCTTGAAGACGCCGCCCGGGAAGAGGGCGTCCGAGAGGTTCCAGTAGGTGATCGCGGGCGCGATGGCGTCGACCCGCTGGTCGTACCCGGCGGCGAGCAGCGAGATGGCGCCGCCGTAGGACCCGCCGGCCATACCGACGCGCGGGTCGCCCTTCTTGTCGAGCTGGACCTCCGGCCGCGCGGCCAGCCAGTCGATGAGCTTCGAGACGTCGGCGACCTCGGCCTTCGGGTCGTTCAGCCCGATCTTGCCGGTGCTTCTGCCGAAGCCGCGCGCGGACCAGGTCAGTACCGCGTACCCGTCGCGGGCGAGGTTCTGGGCCTGGTCGCGCAGGTCGTCCTTGCTGCCGCCGAAGCCGTGCGCGAGCAGGACTGCGGGGCGGCGGTCCTTGCTCGACCCCGCCGTGAAGTACGACGTGTCGATGCGCACCCCGCCGCCGACGTCCATGACCCGGTCGGCGCGGTGCACCGCGGGCGCGTCGTCGGAGGCGACGGCCGTCCACGTACCGGCACCGGCGAGCAGGACGACGGCGGCGGCCGCAACGGCGATCCGCCGTCGCGGCCGCCGGGGCCGCGCTCCTCGCAGTCCGGGCATTCGAAGATCCATGCGTCAACGGTACGGGCCGCCAGTGACATCCGGGGCAACCACCGGTCGGAACCTCCGGCCATCCTGGAGGCGTACGACACATGCCTCGCGTACACCAGCCGTGGTACGAACGGGCCCATGAAAACTGGGTCTGTGGAGATTCGCCGCGCTCAGACGGTCGCCGAGGTGGCCGCCGCCGAGCACCTCTTCGACCACCCGGTCCGCACGGAGTGGGCGGAACGCTTCCTGACGTCCGCCGGCCATCACCTGTATCTGGCCTACGAGATGGCCGAAACCGCCCCCGTCGGCTTTGTGAGCGGCGTCGAGACGATCCACCCGGACAAGGGCGCGGAGATGCTGCTGTACGAGCTGGGCGTGGCCGAGCCGTACCGGCGCAGGGGGATCGGGCGGGCCCTGGTCCGGCGGCTGGCCGGCCAGAGCCGCGAACTCGGCTGCTACGGGATGTGGGTCCTGGTCGACACGGACAACGAGGTCGCCCTTGCCACGTACAGGAGTGCGGGCGGGAAGGACGACGGGGTGTGTGCGGTGGTGAGCTGGGAGTTCGGGCAGCAGGGCTGATGACGTGCGTGTACGCCGGTGCCCCGCCTCCGGAGGGAGGCGGGGCACCGGCGTACAGCGGGGACTTGCTCAGTGGTTGCGCGGGAAGCCCAGGTCCACGCCCGACGGGCCGTCCGCCGGGTCCGGCCAGCGGGTCGTGACGACCTTGCCCCGGGTGTAGAAGTGGGTGCCGTCGTTGCCGTAGATGTGGTGGTCGCCGAACAGCGAGTCCTTCCAGCCGCCGAAGGAGTGGTAGCCCACGGGGACCGGGATCGGGACGTTGACGCCGACCATGCCGGCCTCGACCTCCAGCTGGAAGCGGCGGGCGGCGCCGCCGTCGCGGGTGAAGATCGCGGTGCCGTTGCCGAAGGGGGAGGCGTTGATCAGCGCCAGGCCCTCCTCGTACGTGTCCACGCGCAGGACCGTCAGGACCGGGCCGAAGATCTCGTCCTGGTAGGCCTTCGCCGTCGTCGGGACCTTGTCGAGGAGGGAGATGCCGATCCAGTGGCCGTCCTCGAAGCCCTCGACCGTGAAGCCGGAGCCGTCCAGGACGACCTCGGAGCCTTCCGCCGCCGCGCCGGTGACGTACGACGCCACCTTGTCGCGGTGGACCTTCGTGATGAGCGGGCCCATCTCGGACGTCGGGTCGTTGCCGGGGCCGATCTTGATCTTCTCCGCGCGCTCGCGGATCTTCTGCACGAGGTCGTCGCCGATCGCGCCTACCGCCACCACCGCCGAGATCGCCATGCAGCGCTCGCCCGCCGAGCCGTAGGCCGCCGACACCGCGGCGTCGGCCGCCGCGTCCAGGTCCGCGTCGGGCAGGACCAGCATGTGGTTCTTCGCGCCGCCCAGGGCCTGGACCCGCTTGCCGTTCGCCGAGGCCGTGGTGTGGATGTAGCGGGCGATCGGGGTTGAGCCTACGAAGGAGACCGCCTTGACGTCGGGGTGCTCCAGGAGGCGGTCCACCGCCACCTTGTCGCCGTGGACGACGTTGAAGACGCCGTCCGGCAGGCCCGCCTCGGCCAGCAGTTCGGCCAGCTTCATCGCCGCCGACGGGTCCTTCTCCGACGGCTTCAGCACGAAGGTGTTGCCGCACGCGATGGCGATGGGGAACATCCACATCGGCACCATCGCCGGGAAGTTGAACGGCGTGATGCCCGCGACGACGCCGAGGGGCTGGCGGATGGACGAGACGTCGACCCGGCTCGCCACCTCCGTCGACAGCTCGCCCTTCAGCTGCACGGTGATACCGCAGGCCAACTCGACGATCTCCAGGCCTCGGGCGACCTCGCCGAGCGCGTCGGAGTGCACCTTGCCGTGCTCCGCCGTGATCAGCTCGGCGATCGCGTCGCGGTTGGCGTCCAGCAGTGCGCGGAACTTGAAGAGGATGGTGCTCCGCTTGGCCAGGGACGACTTGCCCCACGTTGCGTACGCGTCCTTGGCCGCAGCTACCGCGGCGTCGACCTCGTCGACGGTCGCGAAGGCGACGTTCGTGGTGACCGCGCCGGTCGCGGGGTCGGTGACCGGCCCGTACGTGCCCGACGCGCCCTCGACGGTCTTGCCGCCGATCCAGTGGTTGACGATCTTCGTCATGCCCAGGTTCTCCTTCACAGATGGCGGCGTCGGGTAGAGACGTGCCGTTCGTACAGCTCACGTGCCTTGACCGCCGACGGGCGGGTCGCGGTCTCGGCCACAGGAACATCCCACCAGGCCTGCGCCGGAGGCGGGCCCGACACTGTGTCTGCCGTTTCCGTCTCGACGTAGACACAAGTGGGAGTGTCGGCGGCACGGGCCTCGGCGAGCGCCGCCCGCAGCTCCCGTACCGTCTTCGCGCGCAGGACGCGCATGCCCAGGCTCGCCACGTTGGCGGCCAGGTCCACGGGCAGCGGAGCACCCGTGTACGTACCGTCGTCCGACTGGTAGCGGTAGGCGGTGCCGAAGCGCTCGCCGCCCACCGACTCCGACAGACCGCCGATGGACGCGTAGCCGTGGTTCTGGATCAGGAGGAGCTTGATCGCGATCCCCTCCTGTACGGCCGTCACGATCTCCGTCGGCATCATCAGGTACGTGCCGTCGCCCACCAGCGCCCATACGGGACGCTCGGGCGCCGCCAGCTTCACACCGATCGCGGCCGGAATCTCGTATCCCATGCAGGAGTAGCCGTATTCCAGGTGGTACTGGTCCCTCGACCGGGCGCGCCAGAGTTTGTGCAGGTCACCGGGGAGCGAGCCGGCCGCGTTGATGATCACGTCCGACTCGTCGGCGATCTCGTCCAGCGCGCCCAGGACCTGCGACTGCGTGGGCCGGACATCCGGCTCGTCGGCCTCGTACGCCGCGTCGACGCGCTGTTCCCAGCGGTCCTTGTCCTCGGTGTACTCGCTCACGTACCCGTCCGCGACCCGGTGCTCGTGCAGCGCCAGCGCCTCCGTCAGCTGCTGGAGGCCGCTGCGGGCGTCCGCGATCAGCGTGGTGGCGGACAGCTTGTGGCCGTCGTACGGGGCGATGTTGAGGTTCAGGAAGCGGACGTCCGGCGCCGCGAAGAGGGTGTTGGACGCCGTGGTGAAGTCCGTGTAGCGGGTGCCCACGCCTATCACCAGGTCTGCCAGGCGCGCGAGTTCGTCGGCCGTGGCCGTTCCCGTGTGGCCGATGCCGCCCACGTCCTGGGGGTGGAGGTAGTGGAGGGAGCCCTTGCCGGCCTGGGTGGAGGCGACGGGGATGCGGGTCGCGGCGGCGAACTCCGCCAGCACGTCCTCCGCGCGGCTGTGGTGGACTCCGCCGCCCGCGACGATCAGGGGACGGCGGGCGGCACGGATCGCCCGTACCGCCTCCGTCAGCTCGTCGGGGTCGGCCGCCGGACGGCGTACGTGCCACACGCGGTCGGCGAAGAACTCGTCCGGCCAGTCGTACGCCTCGGCCTGGACGTCCTGCGGGAGAGCGAGAGTTACGGCACCGGTTTCGACGGGGTCGGTGAGGACCCTCATTGCTTGCAGCGCTGCCGGGATCAGCGCCTCGGGGCGCGTCACTCGGTCGAAGTAACGGGACACCGGGCGCAGGCAGTCGTTGACCGACACATCGCCGGCGTACGGGACTTCGAGCTGCTGGAGGACCGGGTCCGCCGGGCGGGTCGCGAAGGTGTCGCCGGGGAGGAGCAGGACCGGGAGGTGGTTGATCGTGGCGAGCGCGGCGCCGGTGACCAGGTTGGTCGCGCCCGGGCCGATCGACGTCGTCACGGCGTGCGTGGAGAGGCGGCCCGACTGACGCGCGTAGCCGACTGCCGCGTGCACCATGGACTGTTCGTTGCGGCCCTGGTGGAACGGCATCTCGTCGCCGTACTCGATGAGCGCCTGGCCGAGGCCGGCGACGTTCCCGTGGCCGAAGATGCCCCAGGTCGACTCGATCAACCGGCGGCGGACGCCGTCCCGTTCGGTGTACTGGGCGGCCAGGAAGCGTACGAGCGCCTGCGCGACCGTGAGCCTCGTCGTCGAGGTCTGCACCGTCATCGGTATCCCTCCGTGTGGTCCGGGTGGAAGCAGATCCGCCACTCCCTCGTCTCACCCGGCCCCGCCATGACGTTGAGGTAGTACATGTCGTGGCCGGGCTGGGCGATGGACGGACCGTGCCATCCGTCGGGTACGAGGACGGCGTCGCCGGAGCGGACCTCCGCGAGGACGTCGGATCCGCCCTCACGGGAAGGGGATACGCGCTGATAGCCGAAACCGTTCGGGCCGTTGATCTCGAAGTAGTAGATCTCCTCCAACTCCGCTTCCACGCCCGGCACTTGCTCGTCGTGCTTGTGCGGCGGGTACGAGGACCAGTTGCCGCCGGGAGTGATGACCTCGACCGCGATCAGCTTGTCGCAGTCGAAGGCGTCGGCGGAGGCGAAGTTGCGGACGTGCCGCAACTGGGTGCCGCTGCCGCGTTCTTCGACCGGGACCTCCGGCGCGGGGCCGTAGCGAGCGGGGAGTCGTCGCCCGCACTTCGCTCCTGCCAGGGCGAAGCGGCCTCCCGCGCCGGAGGCGATCTGTGCCCGGGCGTCGCGGGGTACGTATGCGAAGTCGGAGACCGACGCGAACACGCTTTCCCTGCCCAGGAGTTGGAACTCGTCGTGCGCCGTGCCGTCCTCTACTCGCACCGTACAGCCGCCGCTCAGCGGCAGTACGATCCACTCGCTGTCACCGGTGGTGAACATATGCGTACCGCCGGGCGGCAACTCGACGACGCGCAGGCTGCTGTGGGTCCAGCCGGCCCGCTTGGGGTCGATGTCGACGGCGTACTGCGCGTTCGTGGACGTGCCGCGTTCGACGTACAGGTGGTTGCTGTTGTCGCCGGTCATCGCGCGCCTCACAGAAGTCCGACGGCGGTGTCCACGGCCGCGGCCACATCGCCGTCCGCCGGGTACAGCAGCGAGCGGCCGACCACCAGGCCCTGGACGGTGGGGAGTTGGAGCGCGCCGCGCCACTTCTCGTACGCGCCCTCCTGGTCGTCCCCGACCTCGCCGCCGAGGAGCACGGCGGGCAGGGTGGAGGTCTGCATGACCTCGGCCATGTCGTCCGGGTTCTCCGTGACGGGGACCTTCAGCCAGGTGTACGCCGAACTCCCGCCCAGGCCCGAGGCGATGGCGATGGACTTGGTGACGGCCTCGGCGGAGAGGTCGTTGCGGACCTTGCCGTCGGGGCCGCGCCTGCTGATGAACGGCTCGACGAAGAGCGGGAGTCGGCGCTCCGCCATCGCGTCGATCGCGTGGGCCGTGGACTCCAGGGTGGTGAGGGAGCCCGGGTCGTCGTAGTCGATGCGTACGAGGAGCTTGCCCGCGTCGAAGCCGAGGCGGGCCATGTCCTCGGGGCGGTGGCCGGTGAAGCGGTCGTCGAGTTCGAAGCGGGCGCCGGAGAGGCCGCCGCGGTTCATCGACCCCATGACGACCTTGCCGTCGAGCGCACCGAGGAGGAGCAGGTCGTCCAGGATGTCGGCGGTCGCGAGGACACCGTCGACACCGGGGCGGGAGAGTGCCAGGCACAGGCGTTCGAGCAGGTCGGCACGGTTGGCCATGGCCAGCTTGCGGTTGCCGACCCCGAGGGCGCCACGGGCCGGGTGGTCGGCGGCGACGATCATCAGCCGGCCGGAGTCACCGAGGAGGGGGCGCCGGGTCCGGCGAGCGGCGGCCTCCGCGATGGCCTCGGGGTGCCGGGCGCGGGTGGTGGCGAGGGCGGAGATGTCGGCGGGGGCGAGCGGGGTGAGGGGGGCAACGGGGTTGGTGCCGTTGCCGACCGGTGCGGTGGCGCTCACAGAACCGCCCCCGCCGCCAGTGCCGCCTCGACCTCGGTCGGGGTGGGCATCGCCGACGAGCACTCCAGGCGGGAGGCGACGATCGCGCCGGCCGCGTTGGCGTGGCGCATGATGCGCTCCAGGTCCCAGCCTTCGAGGAGGCCGTGGCAGAGGGAGCCACCGAAGGCGTCGCCGGCGCCGAGGCCGTTGAGGACGTTCACGGGGAGCGGGGGCACCTCGGCGCTCTCTCCCTTGCTGTTGACCGCGAGAACACCCTTCGGGCCCTGCTTGACGACCGCCAGTTCGACTCCGGCATCGAGGAGCGCGCGGGCGGCGGCGTGCGGCTCGCGTACGCCGGTCGCCACCTCGACCTCGTCCAGGTTGCCGACGGCGACGGTGGTGTGGCGGAGGGCCTCGACGTAGAAGGGCCGGGCCTCCGCCGGGTCCTTCCAGAACATGGGGCGCCAGTCGAGGTCGAAGACCGTCGTACCGGACTTGGCGCGGTGGGTGAGGGCGGCCAGGGTCGCCGTGCGGCTGGGCTCCTCGCTCAGGCCGGTGCCAGTGACCCAGAAGATCTTCGCCTCGCGGACCGCGTCCAGGTCCAGCTCGTGGGCGTCGATCGCAAGATCCGGCGCCTTGGGCTGCCGGTAGAAGTACAGCGGGAAGTCGTCCGGCGGGAACACCTCGCAGAACGTGACCGGGGTGTTCAGCCCAGGGACCGACGTGACCCAGCGGTCGTCGACGCCGAAGTCGCGCAGGGCGTCGTGCAGATAGCGGCCGAAGGCGTCGTCGCCGGTCCGGGTGATCACCGCGGTGCTCCGCCCGAGGCGGGACGCGGCCACCGCGACGTTCGTCGCCGATCCGCCGAGGAACTTCCCGAAGGACGTCACCTGGGCGAGCGGCACACCGGTCTGAAGTGGATACAGGTCCACTCCGATCCGCCCCATGGTGATCAGGTCGTACGCCATCGACTTCCCCTCGGTTCTCATCACAACTCTTCGCGACATCTCTTCGCGGCACAGCGGCTCGCAGTCAGGTCTAGCCCGCCTCCCGGAGCCCTGTCAATACTTTGTCCGGACATTCGGACCAGACCTTGACACGCGTCCCGGGATCGGCTGAAGCTGGCGCCCATGACTACGTTGTCGCCTCAGTCCCCTTCGTCCCCGTCGGGTTCCCCGCTGTCGCGCATCAGGATCGGCTCGGCGCCCGACTCCTGGGGCGTGTGGTTCCCGGACGACCCCAAGCAGGTTCCCTGGCAGCGCTTCCTCGACGAGGTCTCGCAGTCCGGGTACGAGTGGATCGAGCTGGGCCCCTACGGGTACCTGCCGACCGACCCCGCCGTCCTCACCGAGGAGACGGCCAAGCGCGGCCTGAAGGTGTCCGCCGGTACGGTCTTCACCGGGCTGCACCACGGCGAGTCCGTCTGGGAGAAGACCTGGGCGCACGTCGCGGACAACGCGGTACTCGCACAGGCCATGGGCGCGTCCCACCTGGTGGTCATCCCGTCCTTCTGGCGGGACGACAAGACCGGTGAGGTGCTGGAGCCGGACACGCTGACGCCCGAGCAGTGGCGCAATCTGACCTCGCTGACCGAGCGCCTCGGCCACGAGGTGCGGGAGCGGTACGGCCTCCAGATCGTCGTCCACCCGCACGCCGACACCCACATCGACAGCGAGGCGAACGTCACACGCTTCCTCGACGGCACCGACTCGTCGCTCGTCTCGCTGTGCCTGGACACGGGCCACTACGCCTACTGCGGCGGCGACAGCGTCAAGCTGATCGAGACCTACGGCGAGCGGATCGGCTACCTCCACCTCAAGCAGGTCGACCCCGAGATCCTGGCCGACGTACGGGCGAACGAGGTCCCGTTCGGTCCGGCGGTCGCCCGCGGCGTGATGTGCGAGCCGCCGGCCGGCGTACCGGAGTTGGGTCCGGTGCTGGCTGCCGCACAGAAGCTGGACGTGGAGCTGTTCGCGATCGTCGAGCAGGACATGTATCCGTGCGAGCCGGACAAGCCACTGCCCATCGCGCAGCGGACTCGGGCGTTTCTTCGGTCCTGCGGGGCGTAGCTCCGCTGGGTGGGCGGCGAGGGGTAATCGGTCGGCTGCGGGTCCGTCGTGGCTGGTCGCGCAGTTCCCCGCGCCCCTGGCGGGGCGCAAGCGCCCGCCCCCGATACGTGGCGTACGCCCGCCGGTCAACGCGCCACTCCGGGCCGCGAGCGTGCGCCTTTGCTTCACTCGTGTCACAAACGCTCCCCTTCCGTCACACATGTCGCGTGTACGCGGGTTATGCGTCACGTCGTGTCGACAGATGCCTACTTAGGGTCACCGCGCACCGTTCACCGGGCAAAGGCCTTGTGATCGCCAAGCGCCGCGTCCGGCTCCCCCGACGGCCGACCCTGGCCGACCCCGTGACGCGCGCAGGGAGGTGCACCGATGACCGACCGACGGCTCTGGTCGTACAAAGAGATCGCCGCACACATCCGCGTCCAGCCGGACACCGTCCGCTCGTACCGCAAACACGGCCTGCTGCCCCCGCCCGACCATGTGGAGAGCGGGAAACCCTTCTGGTACGCGGATACGGTGCGGGCGTGGGTCGCGGCCCGGCCTGGCAACCGGGGCCGAAGAGACGACTGAGGCGACTGTTGTTTCGCCCCCGCCGCCCTTACCCGTTCCCATCCCTGGGGGCTGCGCCCCCAGACCCCCCTTTGTCCTCAAACGCCGGACGGGCTGAAAGATCCAGCCCCTTGGGGGTCCCCCCTCTGGGGGAGTTTGAGGAGCGGGGGTTCGGGGGCGGAGCCCCCGAGGATGAGAACGGGTAGGAGCGGCGGGGGCGAGGAAAGTCTGCTTCAGCGCCACGGCTCGATGACCGTCACCCCCGCCCCCGGCGCCGTGCCCATCTCCGCCAGGGCCGTCGGGGATTCCGTCAGGGGGATGGTCGACGTGACCAGGAGGTCCGGGCGGAGGACGCCCGCCCCGACCAGCTCCAGCATCGGCGGATACGTGTGGGCCGCCATGCCGTGGCTGCCCAGGAGCTCCAGTTCGAAGCCGATCGCGCGGGCCATCGGGACCGGGGTCGTGCCGGCAGACGACGGGAGCAGGCCCACCTGGACGTGGCGGCCCCGGCGGCGCAGGCCGTTCACCGAGGACGCGCAGGTGATCGGGGAGCCGAGTGCGTCCAGGGACACATGGGCGCCGCCGCCGGTCAGGTCGCGTACCGCCGCCGCCGTGTCGCCCGTCGTCGCCGCGTTCACGCACTCCACCGCACCGAACTTCCGCGCCAGTTCCAGGGCCCCGGGCGACACGTCCACCGCGACCACCCTCGCCCCGGCCGCCGCCGCGATCATCACCGCCGACAGGCCCACCCCGCCGCACCCGTGCACCGCGACCCACTCCCCCGCCGCCACCCGGCCCTGCTGGACGACCGCCCGGTACGCCGTCGCGAACCGGCAGCCCAGCGAGGCCGCCGTGGCGTAGGACATGCCCTCCGGTACGGCGACCAGGTTCACGTCGGCGTGGTCCAGCGCCACGAACTCCGCGAACGAACCCCAGTGCGTGAACCCCGGCTGGGTCTGCCGCTCGCACACCTGTTGGTCCCCGGCCGCGCACGACGGGCAGCTCCCGCAGGCGCAGACGAAGGGGACCGTCACCCGGTCGCCGGAACGCCAGCCGGTCACTCCGGCGCCGACCGCCTCGACGACACCCGCGAGTTCATGGCCCGGCACGTGCGGCAGCGCGATGTCGGAGTCGTGGCCCATCCAGCCGTGCCAGTCGCTGCGGCACAGCCCGGTGGCCTCGACGCGCACCACGACCCCGTGCGGCGCGGGCACCGGGTCCGGCACCTCCCGCACCTCGGCCGGCTCCCCGTACCGCTCGAACACCACCGCACGCATGGGCCCCTCGCCTTCGCAGTCGCCGTCCCTCGTACCGGAGATCTTGCCACTGTCACGAGTGAAGTACCCCCCAGGGGTATAGTAGGGTGAGACTCACAAGGCTCGTGAGCCACGCTGACGCCTCGAAGAGGAGCAACGACATGACCGCTCAGACCGACACCCCGAGTTCCGTCACCGCCGTCTACCAGGTGACCGGAATGAGCTGCGGGCACTGCGAGGGCTCGGTGTCGAGCGAGATCTCGGAGCTGGCCGGGGTGACCTCCGTGAAGGCCGTCGCCGCCACCGGCGAGGTCACCGTCGTGTCCGAGGCCCCGCTCGACGAGGCCGCCCTACGCGCCGCGGTGGACGAGGCGGGCTTCGAGCTGGCCGGCCGGGTCTGACCGTACGGACGGACGCGGCGACCATGTCCAGCATCGGCACCAGCACCGAGGCCCCGATAGCCACTCCCCACGAGGTCGAGCTGACCATCGGCGGGATGACCTGCGCCTCGTGCGCGGCCCGTGTCGAGAAGAAGCTCAACCGTATGGAGGGCGTCTCCGCGACGGTCAACTACGCGACGGAGAAGGCCAAGGTCTCGTACGCCGACGGGGTCGGGGTCGACGACTTGATCGCCACCGTCGTGAAGACGGGGTACACCGCCGAGGAGCCGCCTCCGCCGGTCGTCGTCCAGGAGAGCACGGCGGCCGATCACGACCCCGAGCTGGACGCCCTCCGGCAGCGGCTCCTCGTCTCCGCCCTGCTCGCCGCGCCCGTCGTCCTGATGTCCATGATTCCCGCGCTCCAGTTCGACAACTGGCGGTGGCTCGCGCTGACGCTCGCCTCGCCGGTCGTCGTCTGGGGCGGACTGCCGTTCCACCGGGCCGCGTTCACCAACGCGCGGCACGGTGCGGCCACCATGGACACCCTGGTGTCGGTCGGTACGCTCGCCGCTTTCGGCTGGTCCCTGTGGGCACTGTTCTGGGGCGATGCGGGCAGAGCCGCGATGCCCGGGATGGACGGCATGGAGGGGATGGGGGTGCGGGAGAGCTTCTCCTTCACCGCCTCCCGCGCCGGCGGCACCTCCGAGATCTATCTCGAAGTCGCCGCCGGAGTCGTCGCGTTCATCCTCCTCGGGCGGTATCTGGAAGCCCGCGCCAAGCGGCGTTCGGGCGCCGCTCTGCGGGCGCTGATGCAACTCGGCGCCAAGGACGTCTCCGTGCTGCGCGGTGGGCGTGAAGTGCGGGTTCCCGTAGGTGAGTTGGCGATCGGGGACCGGTTCGTCGTACGGCCCGGGGAGAAGGTCGCCACCGACGGCACCGTCGTCGAGGGCGTCTCGGCGGTCGACGCGTCGATGCTGACCGGCGAGTCCGTACCGGTGGATGTCGGTGTCGGCGACGCCGTCACCGGTGCGACCGTGAACGCCGGGGGGCGGCTGGTCGTCGAGGCCACCCGGGTCGGCGCGGACACCCAACTCGCGCGGATGGCCCGGCTGGTGGAGGACGCGCAGAACGGCAAGGCCGAGGTGCAGCGGCTCGCCGACCGGATCTCCGGGATCTTCGTGCCGGTGGTGCTGCTGATCGCCGTCGGTACGTTCGGGGTCTGGCTCGGGGGCACGGGTGACAGCGTCGCCGCCTTCACCGCCGCCGTCGCCGTGCTGATCATCGCCTGCCCCTGTGCGCTGGGGCTCGCCACCCCGACCGCGCTCATGGTCGGCACCGGGCGCGGGGCGCAGCTCGGCATCCTCATCAAGGGCCCCGAGGTCCTGGAGTCCACGCGCCGCGTCGACACGATCGTCCTGGACAAGACGGGGACGGTGACGACGGGACGTATGACCCTCCAGGAGGTGTACGTCGCCGAGGGCGCCGACGAGAAGCAGGTGCTGCGGCTCGCGGGCGCCCTCGAACACGCCTCCGAGCATCCGGTCGCGCGGGCGATCGCGGCGGGGGCGGAGGAACGGGTCGGGGCGCTGCCGGAGGTCGCGTCCTTCGAGAACGTGCCGGGGCGGGGCGTACGAGGGCGTGTGGACGGCCATGAGGTGGCCGTGGGGCGGCTCGTGGACGGGCTGTCGGAACCGTTTCCGGAGGAATTGGCCCGCGCGAAGGCCGAGGCCGAGAGCGGCGGACGTACGGCCGTCGTGGTGGCCTGGGACGGGGTGGCACGCGGTGTCCTCACCGTCGCCGACGCGGTCAAGGAGACCAGCGCCGAGGCCGTGCGCGAACTGCGTGCGCTGGGGCTCACTCCGGTGCTGCTGACCGGGGACAACCGGGCGGTCGCGGAGGCGGTCGCGAAGGCCGTCGGGATCGACTCCGCGGATGTCATCGCCGAGGTGCTGCCCGAGGAGAAGGTCGACGTCGTACGGCGGCTGCGGGGCGAGGGGCGGGCCGTCGCGATGGTCGGCGACGGGGTCAACGACGCGGCGGCGCTGGCCACCGCCGATCTGGGCCTGGCGATGGGTACGGGCACGGACGCGGCGATCGAGGCGAGCGATCTGACGCTGGTGCGCGGGGATCTGCGGGTGGCCGCCGATGCCATCCGGCTGTCCCGGAAGACGCTCGCGACCATCAAGGGCAACCTGCTGTGGGCCTTCGGCTACAACGTGGCCGCGCTGCCGCTGGCCGCCGCCGGACTGCTCAATCCGATGATCGCGGGGGCGGCGATGGCGTTCTCGTCGGTGTTCGTGGTGACGAACAGCCTCCGACTGCGTACGTTCCGCTGAGGGCAACCCGGATCTGCCCGAAGTTACCGCGAGTATGCCCAAGTCGTTGTCAAAGTGCCTATGGAGTCCAACGCGAGCCTCACATAAGCTCTTCACAAGGCTCGCGCATCATCCTTACGCTTGGGTCCCGGTCGCGACAACCGGGATCTGGCGTATCTGAAGGACAAATGCGAGAGACGCAGATCACAGTGCTGTGAACGTAACCATCGAAGGGGTTCGAAGGTCTAAGTTGGCGATGTCAGACAGCGTCTTGGGGGGCGTTGGCTGACGTCTGAGGATGTCTTGGGGGACGTCCTCGGAGATGCGTTGCCGGGACACGTACACCGGGAAGCTTGAGCGGCCCACCCCAGCGTGCGCGTCCCGGCAGACCGCACACAGCAGGAGTGCGACGAGTTTTGCTCGTTCTGCTCAACCCACCGCCCACCCGGCGGTGCGCACAACAACGGTTGCTTCGGCGGCCTGCACACCAGTGATAGCGAATTCAGGCGCTGTCCTCTCGAACGCCCGGCCGGATCCCGTGGGGGGAATCCGCACCGGGACATGGGAAGGCGCCCTGTACGCCGGCCCGTGGGGGGACCGTCGGCAGGGCGCCTTCCGCTTTGCGCTTCGCGGATCAAGCCGGGGTACTACAGGTCGTTCTCGGCTGCGGGCCGGTGGGGGCCGATCGCGCAGTTCCCCGCGCCCCTGGGTCGGCCCAACCACCGGCGTTCATCAGCGCTGCTCTACCGGGACGAAGTCCCGCTCCACCACGCCCGTGTAGATCTGGCGCGGGCGCCCGATGCGCGAACCCGGCTCCTTGATCATCTCGTGCCACTGGGCGATCCAGCCCGGGAGGCGGCCGAGGGCGAACAGGACCGTGAACATCTCCGTCGGGAAGCCCATCGCGCGGTAGATGAGGCCCGTGTAGAAGTCGACGTTCGGGTAGAGGTTGCGCGAGACGAAGTAGTCGTCGGAGAGCGCGTGCTCCTCCAGCTTCAGCGCGATGTCCAGCAGCTCGTCGGACTTGCCGAGGGCCGAGAGGACGTCGTGCGCGGCGGCCTTGATGATCTTCGCGCGCGGGTCGAAGGACTTGTACACCCGGTGGCCGAAGCCCATCAGGCGGACGCCGTCCTCCTTGTTCTTCACCTTGCGGATGAAGGAGTCGACGTCGCCGCCGTTGGCCTGGATGCCCTCCAGCATCTCCAGGACGGACTGGTTGGCGCCGCCGTGCAGCGGGCCCCAGAGCGCGGAGATGCCGGCCGAGATCGACGCGAACATGTTCGCCTGGGAGGAGCCGACCAGACGGACCGTCGACGTCGAACAGTTCTGCTCGTGGTCGGCGTGCAGGATGAGCAGCTTGTCGAGGGCGGAGACGACGACCGGGTCGAGGTCGTACTCCTGCGCCGGCACCGAGAACGTCATACGGAGGAAGTTCTCGACGTAGCCGAGGTCGTTGCGCGGGTAGACGAAGGGGTGACCGATCGACTTCTTGTACGCGTACGCGGCGATCGTCGGAAGCTTGGCGAGCAGCCGGATCGTCGAAAGGTTGCGCTGCTTCTCGTCGAACGGGTTGTGGCTGTCCTGGTAGAAGGTCGACAGCGCCGAGACGACCGACGACAGCATCGCCATCGGGTGCGCGTCACGGGGGAAGCCGCGGTAGAAGTTCTTGACGTCCTCGTGCAGCAGGGTGTGCTGCGTGATCTCGTTCTTGAACACGGCGAGCTCGTCCACGGTCGGCAGCTCGCCGTTGATGAGCAGGAACGCCACCTCGAGGAAGGTGGAGCGCTCGGCCAGCTGCTCGATCGGGTAGCCGCGGTACCGCAGGATGCCCTGCTCACCGTCGAGGTAGGTGATCGCGGATTTATAGGCGGCGGTGTTGCCGTAGCCGCTGTCCAGGGTCACCAGACCGGTCTGAGCGCGGAGCTTCCCGATGTCGAAGCCCTTGTCGCCGACGGTGCTGTCGATCACCGGGTAGGTGTACTCGCCGTCGCCGAACCGCAGTACTACAGCGTTATTGGTGTGCTCGCTCACGTCATCCCTCACCGACGTAGTGCCTCTTCTTCGAGGTGCCCTGACTGTCTCTACCATCCCCCATTTGGCGCAGGAGAGTGCACTCGGGGTCGACCATTGGGCCTATTGGCGGCACTCAGTGCCGCCAACCTACTCATCCTGCCCCCCTTCGCCCTGGTTCCGGAAGTGCTGTGTGACCTTTGTGACTCATTTGATCGATCATTTTTCGCGATCGCTCCGACGCCGGTCCCGCAACCGTCCCGTTACCCCTGCGACCGCAGCCTGAAATCCAGTGCCGTGCAACGCCTTCCCGCCGAAACCGTGCGCACCGCCTGGCCGATCGCCTTGCGTGAACCGACCAGGACCACCAGCTTCTTGGCCCGGGTGACGGCCGTGTAGAGCAGGTTGCGCTGGAGCATCATCCACGCGCCCGTGGTGACCGGGATGACGACCGCCGGGTACTCGCTGCCCTGGGAGCGGTGGATGGTCACGGCGTAGGCGTGGGCGAGTTCGTCCAGCTCGTCGAAGTCGTACGGCACCTCCTCGTCCTCGTCCGTCAGTACGGTCAGGCGCTGTTCGACCTCGTCGAGGGAGGTGACTACGCCGACCGTGCCGTTGAAGACGCCGTTCTGGCCCTTGTCGTAGTTGTTGCGGATCTGCGTGACCTTGTCGCCGATGCGGAAGACCCGGCCGCCGAACCGCTTCTCCGGGAGGTCCGGGCGCCCCGGCGTGATCGCCTGCTGGAGCAGCCCGTTGAGGTTGCCGGCGCCCGCCGGGCCCCGGTGCATCGGCGCGAGCACCTGGACATCGCGTCGGGGATCGAGGCCGAACTTGGCCGGAATTCGCCGTGCGGCCACATCCACGGTGAGGCGGCCGGCCTCCTCGGTGTCGTCCTCGACGAAGAGGAAGAAGTCCTTCATGCCGTCGGTGACCGGATGCTGCCCGGAGTTGATGCGGTGCGCGTTGGTCACGACGCCCGACTGCTGGGCCTGCCGGAAGACCTTGGTGAGCCGGACGGCGGGGACCGGGCTGCCGTCGGCCAAGAGGTCGCGGAGCACCTCGCCCGCGCCGACGCTGGGGAGTTGGTCCACGTCTCCGACGAACAGCAGGTGCGCTCCCGGCGGGACCGCCTTCACCAGCTTGTTGGCGAGGAGCAGGTCCAGCATCGAGGCCTCGTCCACGACCACCAGGTCGGCGTCGAGCGGGCGGTCCTTGTCGTAGGCCGCGTCGCCGCCGGGTTTCAGCTCCAGGAGGCGGTGGACGGTGGAGGCCTCGGCGCCGGTGAGTTCGGCGAGGCGCTTGGCGGCGCGGCCGGTCGGGGCGGCGAGGACGACCTTGGCCTTCTTGGCGCGGGCCAGCTCCACGATCGAGCGGACCGTGAAGGACTTGCCGCAGCCGGGCCCTCCGGTGAGGACGGCGACCTTCTCGGTCAGCGCGAGCCGGACGGCCGCCTCCTGCTCGGGGGCCAGATCGGCCCCCGTACGCCCCTGGAGCCAGGACAGCGCCTTGTCCCAGGCCACGTCGTGGAAGGCGGGCATCCGGTCCTGGCCGGTGCGCAGGAGGCGCAACAGCTGGGCGGAGAGGGAGAGTTCGGCGCGGTGGAAGGGGACCAGGTAGACGGCCGTCACCGGTTCCGCGTCGCCGTCGGGGCCGGGCACCTTCTCCCGTACGACGCCCGGGTCCTCGCCCTCCTCCGGGGGTGCCGCGAGTTCGGCGAGGCACTCGATGACGAGGCCTGTGTCGACCTGGAGGAGCTTCACCGCGTCCGCGATCAGGCGTTCCTCGGGGAGATAGCAGTTGCCCTGGTCGGTGGCCTGCGAAAGGGCGTACTGGAGGCCCGCCTTGACGCGCTCGGGGCTGTCGTGCGGGATGCCGACGGACTGGGCGATCTTGTCGGCGGTGAGGAAGCCGATGCCCCAGACGTCGGAGGCGAGGCGGTAGGGCTGGTTCTTGACGACCGAGATCGAGGCGTCGCCGTACTTCTTGTAGATGCGCACGGCGATGGACGTGGACACCTCGACGCTCTGGAGGAAGAGCATGACCTCCTTGATCGCCTTCTGTTCCTCCCAGGCGTCGGCGATCTTCTTCGTGCGCTTGGGGCCGAGGCCCGGCACCTCGACGAGCCGCTTGGGCTCCTCCTCGATGATCCGGAGGGTGTCCAGGCCGAAGTGCTGGGTGATCCGGTCGGCGAAGACCGGTCCGATGCCCTTGACGAGCCCCGAGCCCAGATAGCGGCGGATGCCCTGGATGGTGGCGGGCAGGACGGTCGTGTAGTTCTCGACGGTGAACTGCTTGCCGTACTGCGGATGGGAGCCCCAACGGCCCTCCATGCGCAGGGACTCGCCGGCCTGGGCGCCGAGCAACGCGCCCACGACGGTGAGGAGGTCGCCGGCACCCCGGCCGGTGTCGACCCGGGCGACCGTGTAGCCGTTCTCCTCGTTGGCGTACGTGATGCGTTCGAGCACACCTTCGAGGACGGCGAGTCGTCGTTCGCCGGTGGGGTTCCCCGCCTGTTGAGCCATGATCCGACGGTACCGGTGGGGTGTGACAACGGGCGGGGGTATCCACAGGCGGGCTCAGTGGTGCGGGAGTTCAGTGGTGCGGGGAGCGGATCACGCTCCGCATCCGGTCCTCGTCGACCGGTGGGCCCGGGGGTCGGCGGGCGAGCCGGATCACCGCCACGATCGCGACGGTCAGGACACTCGCCGCTACTGCCAGGTACGCCATGGATCAGGCCGGGCCGCGCCGTCGGTCGGACCGCGCGAGCGCGCGGAAGCGGTCCCACTCCACCGGGGGCCGTGACAGACCGCGGCGTCGCAGATACCGGTCGGTGGCCCGCTGGGTGCTGCGCAGGAGCCGTATCGCGTCGGTCGGCCGGCCCGAGCCCATCGGCTCCAGCACCTTCTCCGGCACCAGCAGCCAGCCGTCGTCGGTCCGCGTCAACTCGCCGCGGACGAGGGCGTTCTGCATGTGGTTGAGCCGTTCGTCGTGCCGGTGGACCAGGAGCGAGGCGGGGCCGGGCGCCACGGTGTGGTCGTCGGGCGGGCGTACCGCGAAGCCGCCGGACGACGGGGTCGTGAGGGTGCGGGCCAGGACGGGGGCCCCGGACCCGTCGCGGGCGGCGAGGACCGCGGTGGGGTGGCGGGAGAGCTGTACGGCGCCGGGCAGCGGTTCGCCGGTCGACGGCTCGGCGGACGCCTTCGGGCGGGGTGACTCCGCGGCAGGTCGCACGATCACCTGTTCCGGGGTGACGGTGATGACGAGTCGCAGGTAGTACCAGTCCATCAGGCGTCTCATCGGGCGGAGGAGGTACGACCGGCTGTGCGGCTGCCGTTCGAAGAGTGTCCGCCAGTAGTCGTCGAGGTCTTCGGGGCCCGTCCTGATGTCGTCGGGGCACTCGGCCGTGCCGCCGACGAAGATCTGCGGGGCGTCGGTGAGGCCGCTGCCGGTGGGGTCGGAGAAGAGGAGCGCGACGCGGGGGTCTCGGCGGATGTTCAGCGCCTTCTGGGCGAAGGCGAGGGAGGTGGTCAGCACCAGGGTGCCGTCCTCGCGGCGCCGTACGGCCGTCGGCCAGGCCAGCGGTGTGCCGTCCCGGCCCAGGGTGACGAACTCGCAGGTCCGGTAGGCGTCGAGGACGTCCAGAGGGGCGGAGTCGAGTACGGTCACCGGCCCGTCCCCTCGGTCAGCGGGCCCCGCACGGCGCGGCAGGACGCGGCGTACTGCCGCCGTCCCACGAGCCGCCAGGCCAGACGTCCCAGCAGCGGGGCCCGGCCGAGGAAGTAGGCCCGCTCGGCCTCCGTGGCGTCCTCCAGGATCGCGCCGATGGCGATCATGACCTTGTTCTTGGGGAGGGTCTCCAGGCCTCGGCGGCCGACCTCGTCCCACTCGGCGACGGTCAGGTGCTCGGCGACCAGCGGGAGGACCAGCTTCTCCTCGTCATCGAGGTGGTCCAGGAGGGCGAGACGGTGCTCCTCCAGGGCCAGGGCGAGTTCCTGCCCGGCGATGCTGTCGGCCGACCGCTGCCACTGGGGTGCCCACTCCCCGACCGCCGCGAGGGTCCGGTCGATGTGTCCGTGCTGCTCCTCCATGCGAGCCACCAGGTCGTCCTGCTCGGCGGCACGGGCGCGGAGCAGCGGCCAGATCAACTCGTCCTCGAGGGCGTGGTGATGGTGCAGTCCCGTCACGTAGTCGTTCAGGTACGCCGAGATCTCCTCGGCCCGGGCCGACGCCCCGTCCGGTACGGCACGGACCAGGCGCGGCAGCAGCGCGGACTCCCGGCGGAAGACGCGGTGCACCACGACCATCTCGTGGGTGTAAGGGCGGCCGTCGGCGGGAAGGCCGGACGGTGTACTGCTGGGGGTCACGCGGATGTCCTTCGACGTTCGGATACAGATGGCGCCCACGGTGGCGGTACCCGCTTGGCGGTGACATGGCGTCCGCTTGGAGGCGGGTCGGCGCGGGTGCCGATGACGTGCCCGACCAGGTCATTTAGCCCCTGTTGACGGGACGGACACAGCACTCGGCTACATTCCGGCGCTGTGCTGTCCATCAGAGTCCTGGGTCCCCTGGGTGCCGATGTCGCGGGTGCTCCGGTGGAGTTGGGGCCTCCGCGACAGCGGGCTGTCCTGGCGCTGCTGATCGCCGCGCGCGGCAGGGTGGTGTCCGTCGACCGGATGGTGGACGAGCTGTGGCGCGGGGCGCCGCCGGCCAAGGCGACCGTGTCCCTCCAGGCGTACGTGTCGAATCTGCGCCGGGTGCTCGAACCCGGGCGGGCGCCCCGTACCCCCGCCTCGGTCCTGGTCTCCTCCGCTCCCGGGTATGCCCTGCGGCTGCCCGAGGGCGCGGTGGATGCCTGGCGTTTCGAGATCTGGGTGGGCCGCGCCCGGCACGCGTCGGCGGCGCGGGCGCGGGAGTTGCTGGCCGAGGCGTTGGGGTGGTGGCAGGGGCCGGCGTTCCTGGAGCACGCGGACGAGACGTGGGCGGTGCCGGAGGCGGTCCGCCTGGACGCGCTGTGCGGGGAGGCCCACGAACTCGCCGTCGCGGCCGCGCTGCGCACCGGGCACACCGCCGAGGCCGTCCTCGCCGCCGAGACCATGGTGCGGGACCGGCCCCTGCGCGAGGAGGGCTGGCGCCTGCTGACCCTCGCCCACTGGGCGACCGGCCACCGCGCCGACGCCCTCACCGCACTGCGCCGTGCCCGGGCGATACTGCGCGACGAACTCGGCTGCGACCCTTCACCGCCCCTGGCGGAACTGGAACACGCGGTCCTCACCCAACGCCTGGAGGTACTGCACGCGGCCGTTCCGGCATCGCCGCCGACGGGGGCCACTCTGCCCGGCCTGGCGGTGCCGCGACCTGCGGCTGCCACTTCCAGCGGGGCGGGGGCGGCACCCGGATGGAGCGGTACGGCCGGTTCGGGCAGGGCGGCGACCGCGGGTGGCGGCCTCTTCGTCGGCCGGACCGACGAACTGCGTGCCCTGGACGCCACCGCCCGGGCAGCCCGCCGAGCCGGCGGCATGGTGCTGGTCTCCGGAGAGGCGGGCGCGGGCAAGTCCGCCCTGCTCGGCCGACTCGCGGACCGTCTGCGGGGCGAGGGCTGGACGGTGGTCGTCGGCCGCTGCCCGGAGGACGAGGGCGCCCCGCCGGCCTGGGCCTGGACGGAGGCGCTCGGCGCACTCGCCCAGGCCGTACCCCCGGCACGGCCGGAGGAACTGGCGGCCCTCCTGCGCGAGTCCGACGGCACGGCCACCGCGACCGGCGACCTGGCGAACACGGGCCCTGCCAACACCGCTACCGTCCGCGACATGGCGAGCCCGGCCCCTGCCGGCACCGCCACCACCCCTGACGCAGCAATCCCAGCACGCGAAGGCACCGCCATCACCCCGGGCGTGCCGCGCCCCCGCCCCGAAGGCACCGCCCCCACCCCAGGCATGGCAAACCCAGCACCCCAAAGCACCGCCACCACACCCGACTTGCCAAGCCCACACCCCGAAGACACCACCGCCACCCCAGGCATGCCAAACCCAGCACCCCAAAGCACCGCCACCACACCCGACTTGCCAAGCCCACACCCCGAAGACACCACCACCCCTGGCACGGTGAACCCGACGCCCGAAAACACCGCCAACACCCCCGGCACGGCGAACCCAGCACCCGAAAACACCGCCAACACCCCCGACTTGCCAAGCCGTCACCCCGAAGAGACCACCGCCACCCCAGACATGGCGAACCCAGCACCCCAAAGCACCACCGCCACGCCAGGCATGGCTCACCCGCGCCCCGAAGGCACCACCCCCACCCCCGACGCGCCAAACCCACACCCCACCCCCACCCGCACCCCCACCACCCGCGACGAAGCAACCGCCGGCCGTTTCCGTCTCCATCGGGCCTTCGCCGCGTGGCTGCGGGACGCTGCGGGCGTTCAGCCTGTCGCTGTCGTCGTCGAGGATCTGCATCGGGCCGACGGGCAGACCCTCGCCCTGCTGGAGGCGGCGGCCGCGGTCACCGGTGTGCCGCTGCTCACCGTCGTCTGTTATCGGCCCGCCGAGGTGAACGGGCAACTGGCCAAGACCCTGGCCCAGCTCGCGCCCCGCTTCCCGCACCGCATCGCGCTCGGCGGGCTGTCGCGGCGGGATGTCGCCACCGTCGTCGAGGCCGTCCGAGGGGAGGCCGTGGCCGAGGACACGGTCACGGCGCTTGCCGAGCGCACCGGCGGCAACCCGTTCTACGTCTGGGAGAGCGCGCGGCTGCTGGCCGACGAGGGCGCCCTGGTCGCCGTATCTGAAGTGCCGCAGGGCGTCCGGGACGTGCTGCGTCGGCGACTCGCACTGCTGCCCGTCGACGCGCTCTCGGCCGTGCGGCTCGCGGCCGTGGCGGGGCTGGAGTCCGATGTCGCGCTGCTGGTGGACGCCGCCCAGGCCGACGAGGAGGCCGTGCTGGCGGGACTCGATGCCGCCGTGGCCGCTGATCTGCTGACCGAGCCCGGGCCCGGTCGGGTCCGTTTCGTGCACGCGCTGGTCCGCGACACCGTGTACACCGACCTGTCCGGCACCCGGCGGGCCCGGCTGCACGACCGTATCGCCGCCTCACTGCGCCATCACCGGCCCGACGATCTGGCCGCGCTGGCCCACCACTTCGCCAGGTCGGGCCGTACGGCCAACGCGCCCCTGGCCGTCGACTACGCGCTGCGGGCGGCCGAGCGGGCCGAGCGGCGGTACGCCCACGACGTGGCCGTGGGGCTGATCGAGCAGGCGCTGGAGGCGCACACCGCGGCCACGGCCGATCCCGAGGGCGACCCGGACGGGACCGTCGCGCTGCTGGTGCGGCTGCTGGGTGCGCAGGTGCGGGCCGGGGCGACGGGCGGCGCCCTGCGCACCCGGGGGCGGGCCGTGGACCTGGCCGAGCGGGCCGGGCGGGACGATCTGGTCGCGGCGGTCTACGGCGGCTGGACCGAGCCCTCGCCCTGGCGCACCCGGCTGGAGGGCTTCCTGGACCGGACCGCGCTGGCCCATCTGGAGCGGCTCGCGCGTGACCCCGCGCTGGACGGGCCGACCCGGGCCCGGGTGCTCCAGGTCCTGGCGGACGCGGTGGCCGGCGAGGACGCGCCCCGGGCCCTGGACGCGGCGCACACCCAGCTGGAGTTGGCGCGGGCCGCGGGCGAACCCCGGCTGCTGGCCTCGGCGTTGATGACGTCCGCGCGCGTGCTGCCGCACGAGACGCAGGGCGCGGTCCGCACCCCGCTCGTCGACGAACTGCGCGAACTGGCCGTCGCACATGACCTGCCCGCCCACCTGTGGGTGTGCGAGCACCTCGACGGGCTGACGGCCGCGACCCGCAACGATCCGGAGGCCGTACGACGGCACACCGCCGCCGGACTGGAACTGGCCCACCGCTACCGGATGCGCTGGGCGCAGGGCATCAACGTCGCCACGTCGGCCATGCTGGCCACGATCGCCGGACTGTTCGACGAGGCGGAGGCCCGGTACGCCGAGGCGGACGGGCTCTTCCAGCGCGTCGGGGCGCACCACGCCACGGCTCCGCGCACCCTGGGCCTGTGGACCATCCGGCTCACGCAGGGCCGGGAGGCGGAGATCGAGGCCGACGTGCGTGCGGTGCACTCGGCCATCGGTACGCCCGTGGCGGTGGCCCTCGCCCTCGTCCTGGCCCGCCAGGGGCGGCTGGAGGAGGCCCTGGCCGTCGACTTCCCCGCGCGTCCGGTGACGGACCACCTCTACGGCATGGAGCTCGACTACCGCGCCGAACTCGCCGTCCTGCTGGGCGACCGGGACGCCGCGCACCTGTTGATCCGCCATCTGCTGCCGCTGCGGGAGCAGTTCGCGGGGACGGCCGGCGGGGCCTACGCCACGCGTCCCCTGGCCCACGCCCTCGGGGACCTGTACCGGTTCGTCGGCGAGGAGCGGCGGGCGCAGGACGCGTACGCCCTGGCGGAGCGGGTCGCCCGCGCGTGGGGCTCGCCCCACCACATGGCCGCCGCATCACGATCAGGTCTCAGGATCCCCTCAGGGGCTTGATTTACCTCCGTGTAATCGATTCCAATCCTCGGTACACGTCGTCGTGTAATCGATTCCACGACGACGATCAGCAAGGAACGATCCACAAGGAGGTGGAGCGGCGATGGCGAGCATCAAGGACGTCGCTGCCGAGGCAGGCGTGTCCGTCGCCACGGTGTCGCGGGTCCTGAACGACCATCCGTCGGTCAGCGTCGACGCACGCACGCGCGTGCTGGCCGCCGTCGAGGCGCTGGGCTACCGCCCGAACGCCGTGGCCCGCTCCCTGCGCACCGACCAGACCCGCACCCTCGGCCTGGTCATCAGCGACGTGATGAACCCCTACTTCACCGAACTGGCCCGCTCCGTCGAGGAGGAGGCCCGCGCACTGGGGTACAGCGTCATCATCGGCAACGCCGACGAACGCCCCGACCTCCAGGACCACCACGTACGGACCCTGCTGGACCGCCGTATCGACGGCCTCCTCGTCTCCCCCACCGACGGCGGCTCCCCGCTGATGCTGGACGCCGCGCGCGCGGGGACCCCGATGGTCTTCGTGGACCGCTGGATCCCGGGCGTGGACGTGCCGGTCGTACGGGCGGACGGGCGCCAGGCGGTCCGGGATCTCGTCTCCCATCTGCACGGGCTCGGTCACCGGCGGCTCGCGATCATCGCGGGCCCGGCGGCCACCACCACCGGCAGTGAGCGCGTCGAGGCCTTCAGGGAGGCCCTGGCCGAGTACGGGCTGCCGCTGCCCGACGCCTACATAGGGCAGGGCGACTTCCAGGCCGAGAGCGGGCGCCGGGTGACCGACGCCTTCCTCGACCTGGCCGAGCCGCCCGAGGTCGTCTTCGCGGCCGACAACCTGATGGCACTGGGCGCGCTGGACGCCGTACGCGCGCGCGGGATGCGTGTTCCCGAGGACATCGCGCTCGCGGCCTTCGACGACATCCCGTGGTTCGTGCACACCGATCCGCCGGTCACGGCCATCGCGCAGCCGACCGGTGAGCTGGGGCGGGCCGCCGTCCGGGCGTTGGTCGACGTGATCGAGGGACGGCCCCCGCAGTCCGTGACGCTGGCCGCGCGGCTCGTCGTACGGCGGTCGTGCGGTGAGCCGCCGCCGACCTCATCAGTACAGCCCTCCGCTACGAACAGGAGTACGTCGTGAGCAACCCGGACGAGTTGCTGCGCATCGAAGGCATACGGAAGTCCTTCCCCGGTGTGGTCGCGCTCGACGGCGTCGACTTCGATCTGCGCCGGGGCGAGGTGCATGTGCTGCTCGGTGAGAACGGAGCGGGCAAGAGCACCCTCATCAAGATGCTCTCCGGCGCCTATCGCCCCGATGCCGGCCGCATCCTTGTCGACGGCGAGGAGACCCGTATCCACGGGGCGCAGGATTCCGAACGACTCGGGATCGCCACCATCTACCAGGAGTTCAACCTCGTACCCGATCTGACGGTCGCCGAGAACATCTTCCTGGGGCGGCAGCCGCGCCGCTACGGGATGATCGACCGGGGGCGGATGGAGGCCGAGGCCGCCACGCTGCTGGAGCGGGTGGGCGTAAACGTGTCTCCACGCGCGCGGGTGCGTGAACTCGGGATCGCGCGGCTCCAGATGGTCGAGATCGCGAAGGCGCTGAGCCTGGACGCGCGCGTGCTGATCATGGACGAGCCGACCGCCGTGCTCACCTCCGAGGAGGTCGAGAAGCTCTTCGCGATCGTGCGCACCCTGCGCGAGGACGGCGTCGGGATCGTCTTCATCACCCATCACCTGGACGAGATCGCCGCCCTGGGGGATCGGGTGACCGTCATCCGCGACGGCAAGAGCGTCGGACAGGTGCCTGCCGACACGCCCGAGGACGAACTCGTACGGCTGATGGTCGGGCGGTCGATCGAACAGCAGTACCCCCGGGAGGCCGTGGAGACGGGTGCCGCTCTCCTCAAGGTGGAAGGGCTCACCCGGGACGGGGTCTTCCACGACATCGGCTTCGAGGTGCGGGCCGGTGAGGTCGTCGGCATCGCGGGGCTGGTCGGGGCCGGGCGTACGGAGGTCGCGCGGGCCGTGTTCGGCGCCGATCCGTACGACAAGGGGTCCGTGTCCGTCGCGGGTGCCATCGTGCGCGGGAGCGATGTCGGGGCCGCCATGGCCGCCGGGATCGGGCTCGTGCCCGAGGACCGCAAGGGGCAGGGGCTGGTGCTCGACGCCTCCGTCGAGGAGAACCTCGGCCTGGTCACCCTGCGGGCCGCGACCAAGGGCGGTCTTGTCGACCTCAAGGGGCAGCGGGTCGCCGCCGCGAAGGTCGCCGAGCAGCTGGGCGTACGGATGGCCGGGCTCGGCCAGCATGTGCGGACCCTGTCCGGCGGCAACCAGCAGAAGGTCGTCATCGGCAAGTGGCTGCTCGCGAACACCAGGGTGCTGATCCTCGACGAGCCGACGCGCGGGATCGACGTCGGCGCCAAGGTCGAGATCTACCAGCTGATCAACGAACTGACGGCCGCCGGTGCCGCCGTACTGATGATCTCCAGCGATCTGCCCGAGGTGCTCGGGATGAGCGACCGGGTGCTGGTGATGGCGCAGGGCCGGATCGCCGGTGAACTCACGGCCGCCGAGGCCACCCAGGACTCCGTGATGGCGCTCGCCGTCAGCGCACCGACTTCTTTTGGAACTACTGGAACTACCGCTGTGGAGGGCTCTCGTGGCCACTGACACGCTCAAGAGCAACGCGGGCGCGAGTGGCGCCACGAGCGGCCTGCGCCGCGTCCTGCTCGACAACGGCGCGCTGACCGCGCTCATCGTCCTCGTCATCGCGATGTCGGCGCTGTCCGGCGACTTCCTGACGACGGACAACCTGCTCAACGTGGGCGTCCAGGCGGCCGTGACCGCCGTCCTCGCCTTCGGCGTCACCTTCGTGATCGTCTCGGCGGGCATCGACCTGTCGGTCGGTTCCGTCGCCGCCCTGTCGGCCACCGTCCTTGCCTGGGCGGCGACTTCGGAGGGCGTACCGGTCGCGATAGCCGTCCTCCTCGCCGTCGTCACCGGAATCGCGTGCGGCCTGGTCAACGGCTTCCTGATCTCGTACGGCAAACTGCCGCCGTTCATCGCGACGCTCGCCATGCTGTCGGTGGGGCGCGGACTGTCGCTGGTGATCTCGCAGGGTTCGCCGATCGCGTTCCCCGAGTCGGTCTCGCACCTCGGTGACACGCTGGGCGGCTGGCTGCCGGTGCCCGTGCTGGTGATGGTGGCCATGGGGCTCGTCACGGCGTTCATCCTCGGCCGTACGTACCTGGGGCGCTCCATGTACGCGATCGGCGGCAACGAGGAGGCGGCCCGGCTGTCCGGGCTGCGGGTGAAGAAGCAGAAGCTGGCGATCTACGCGCTGTCCGGGCTGTTCGCCGCCGCGGCGGGCATCGTGCTCGCGTCGCGGTTGTCCTCCGCCCAGCCGCAGGCCGCCCAGGGGTACGAGCTGGACGCCATCGCGGCCGTGGTCATCGGCGGGGCTTCGCTGGCGGGTGGTACCGGCAAGGCGTCCGGGACGCTGATCGGCGCGTTGATCCTGGCGGTGCTGCGGAACGGGCTCAACCTCCTCTCCGTGTCCGCCTTTTGGCAGCAGGTCGTCATCGGGGTCGTGATCGCGCTGGCGGTGCTGTTCGACACGGTGCGGCGGAAGAGCGGGTCCACTCCCGTGGCAACCGGTGCCTCCGGCGGTGGTGACCGGCGCAAGCAGGCCTTCACATATGTGCTGGCCGCCGTGGTCGCGGCGGCGATCGTGGGCGCGACGTCCCTGCTGCACAGCGGTTCGTCCTCCGCGTCGACCCAGAAGGTGGGTCTGTCCCTGTCGACGCTGAACAACCCCTTCTTCGTGCAGATCCGGGCCGGTGCGCAGGCGGAGGCCAAGAAGCTGGGCGTGGACCTGACCGTCACGGACGCCCAGAACGACGCCTCGCAGCAGGCCAACCAGCTGGAGAACTTCACCAGTTCGGGCCTCGGGGCGATCATCGTCAACCCGGTGGACTCGGACGCGACGGGTCCGGCCGCACGGTCGGTCAACAAGTCCGGGATCCCGCTCGTCGCCGTGGACCGGTCGGTCAACGGCGCGGAGACGGACACCCTCGTAGCCTCCGACAACACCGCCGGGGGTGTGCTGGCCGCGAAGGCGCTCGCCGAGAAGCTGGGCGGGCAGGGCACGATCGTCGTCCTCCAGGGCCAGGCGGGCACGTCCGCCAGCCGTGAGCGCGGCGCCGGTTTCGCCGAGGGGCTGAAGGCCTACCCCGGCATCAAGGTGGTCGCCAAGCAGCCCGCCGACTGGGACCGCACCAAGGGTCTCGACGTCATGACCAACCTGCTCCAGGCCAACCCCGACATCAACGGTGTCTTCGCCGAGAACGACGAGATGGCGCTCGGCGCGATCAAGGCGCTCGGCAGCAAGGCCGGCAAGTCGGTCTCGGTGATCGGCTTCGACGGCACGCCCGACGGGCTGAAGGCGGTCGCGGACGGTTCGCTGTACGCGTCGGTGGCCCAGCAGCCCAAGGAACTCGGGCGGATCGCGGTGGAGAACGCGCTGCGGGTCGCCGAGGGCAAGAGTGTCGAGAAGACGGTGATGGTGCCGGTGAAGGTCGTCACGGAGGAGAACGTGGCGGAGTTCGGCGGCTGAGTTCAGTGTCTGAGCAGCACCTCGAACGGGTGGAGTAGGAACGGCCGGGCGCCTCTTTTCGGGGCGGCCCGGCCTGTCGGCCGGTACAACTGATGTGTATGGGGAGACAGTTCATGTACGACTACGACCTGCTGGTCGTGGGATCGGCCAACGCCGACCTGGTGACCGTGGTCGAGCGGCGGCCCGCGGCCGGTGAGACGGTGCTCGGTTCCGACCTGGTGGTCCACCCGGGCGGCAAGGGCGCCAACCAGGCGGTCGCCGCCGCCCGGTTGGGGGCCCGTACGGCGCTCCTGGCACGGGTCGGCAACGACGGCCACGGCCGACTGCTGCTGGACTCGATGCGGGGCGCCGGAGTCGACACGGTGGGGGTGCTGGTCGGCGGGGCGCCGACGGGGGTCGCGCTGATCACGGTGGACCCGTCCGGCGACAACAGCATCGTGGTGTCACCGGGCGCCAACGGGCGGCTGGTCGCCGAGGACGTCCGGGCCGCCGGGAGCCTGTTCCAGGCCTCGCGGGTGGTGTCGGCGCAGCTGGAGATTCCGCTGGAGTCGGTGGTGGAGGTCGTACGGAACCTGGCTCCCGAGGGCCGGTTCGTGCTGAATCCCTCCCCGCCCCGCCCGCTGCCGCGTGAAGTCCTGGCCGCCTGCGACCCGTTGATCGTGAACGAGCACGAGGCCCGGGTGATCGCCGGTGCGGACGCCGAGTTGGGCGACTCGCCGGAGGACTGGGCGAAGACGCTGCTCGCGCTCGGGCCGCGCTCGGTCGTCATCACACTGGGCGCGGAGGGCGCGTTGGTCGCCGTACGGGCCGGGGAGCGGGTGCGGGTGCCGTCGATGCCGGTGGAGGCCGTGGACACGACCGGGGCGGGCGACGCGTTCACCGCGGCACTGGCCTGGCGGCTGGGCGCGGGCGAGTCGTTGGCGGAGGCGGCGGCGTACGCGGCCCGGGTGGGCGCGGTCGCGGTGACGCGGGCCGGGGCCCAGGACTCCTTTCCCACCGCTGAGGAGGTCGAGGCTCTGTACTGTGCTTTCCCGGGGGACAACCCCCGGACCCCCGGCCGGAAAGACGGGCGGGGAGAGCCAACCGGCGGGACCGGACGAGGCGAGTTCCAGTGAAGCGCGGCGGAATCCTGAACCGTCATCTCGCGGGCGCGCTCGCCGAGTTGGGGCACGGGGACGGGGTGCTGGTGTGCGATGCCGGTATGCCGATCCCGGCCGGGCCGCGCGTCGTCGACCTGGCCTTCCGGGCCGGGGTGCCGTCCTTCGCGGAGGTGCTCGACGGGTTGCTGACGGAGCTGGTCGTGGAGGGCGCGACAGCGGCGGCGGAGGTACGGGGAGCCAATCCGGGGGCCGCGAAGCTGCTGGACGGGCACTTTCCCGACGGCGGCCTCACCCTCGTCTCGCACGAGCGGCTGAAGGAGCTGTCGGCGGGGGCGCGACTGGTCGTACGGACGGGGGAGGCACGGCCGTACGCGAATGTGCTGCTGCGGTGCGGGGTCTTCTTCTGAGTCGAGGCCGGTGGTGTGCGGCGCTTCAGCGGGCCGCACGAGTGAAGGTCACATGCGTGACCCCGGTGGGTGAGGACGTGGCCTCGACCTCGTAGTCCTTCTCGATGTCCTCCAGGCCGTCCCAGAGGCGTACGCCCCGGCCCAGCAGCACCGGGGCCACCACGACGTGCAGGTGGTCGACGAGTCCGGCGGCGAGGAAGTCGCGGACGACGGTGGGCCCGCCGCCGATGCGTACGTCCTGGCCGTCCGCGGCCTTGCGGGCCGTTTCGAGCGCCTCGGCGGGTGACGTGTCGAGGAAGTGGAACGTCGTACCGCCCTCCATCTCGATCGGCGGGCGCGTGTGATGGGTGAGGACGAAGGTCGGTGTGTGGAAGGGCGGGTTGGGCCCCCACCACCCCTTCCAGTCCGGGTCCTCGTGCCAGCCGGGCGGGCCGAACTTCCCGGCGCCCATGATCTCGGCGCCGATCCCGGGCGCGAACTGCTGTGCGAAGGCGTCGTCGATACCGCCGGTCCCGCCGGACTGGCCGGTCATCTCGTGCCAGAACCGGGTGGTGAACATCCACTGGTGCAGCCGCTCGCCGGCGTGGCCGAACGGCGCATCACGGGTCAGCCCCTCACCGGTGCCGAAGCCGTCGAGCGAGATCGTGAAGTTGTGGACGCGGGCGAGTGACATGGCTGACGCCTCCTTTGTCTCCGCCGGTCCAGTCTCCCCGGACCGCCGCGCCGTGCGCCACCGGAACGGGATACGGGGTACGGCCGGGAACAGCTTCGAGGGGGCCCGGTCCGTCGACCGGGCCCCCTCGGCTTCCCCTCCACATCAGAACCCCAGCGATCCCCCCAGATCCCCCTCCAGAAGTCCTGATGCCATGTACGACCGGCGAGGTGGGGGGAGGGTTGTACGGGGAACCAAGATTTTTTTCATCGCCTTCGGGCTGAGGCGGTTTCGGGCTCAGGCGGAGCCTCCGGTGAGCGCCTGGTCCAGTGAGGCCGGGCACGGCTGTGCGCCCGGGCTCGTGGCGAGACTGATCAGCAGGTCGAGTCGACGGCCTGCCGCCTGTAGTTCGGTGACCTTGGCCCCGATCCGGGCACGTTCGTCGAGCAGGCGCTCCAGCATCTCGGGGCCGACGTGCTGGGCGTCGATGGCGGGCAACAGGGTCGCGATCAGACGGCTGCCGAGTCCGGCCGTGTAGAGCTCCTGGATGAGCCCCACGCGGTCCACGGCCGACTCCGGGTAGACGCGCTGGCCACTGGCCGTGCGCTGGGGACACAGCAGGCCCTGCTCCTCGTAGTACCGCAGCGCACGCGTGCTGACTCCGGCCTTCTGGGCCAGTCCGCCGATACGCATCCGGCCCCTCCCGCTGCTCGCGCTGTCGCCCGTCACGACTTGCCCTTCACGTTGACGTCAGGTTTTAGCGTAGGCGGCACCGGGCGGACGCGATCTCCCACCGCCCGCCGAAAGGAACGAACATGGACATCGCCGGTTCCACCGCGCTCGTGACAGGCGCCAATCGCGGGATCGGTCGACGCTTCGTCGATCAACTGCTGGCCCGGGGAGCCAGGAAGGTCTACGCGACCGCCCGCCGCCCGGAGCTGATCGACACGTCCGACCCGCGGGTCACACCGCTGTACCTGGACCTGCTGGACGAGAAGTCGATCGTGAACGCCGCCGAGGCGGCACAGGACGTCACGTTGCTGGTCAACAACGCCGGCATCGCGACCGGGGCCAACCTCATGACCGACGACCTGGACACCGTCCGGGAGGACCTGGAGACCCACCTCTTCGGCACGCTCCGGGTCATTCGCGCCTTCGCGCCTGCCCTCGCCGCGGGCGGTGGAGGGGCGATCGTGAACATCCTGTCCGTGCTGTCGTGGGTCGCCACCGAAGGGACGGGGTCCTACGCCGTGGCCAAGGCCGCGGAGTGGAACATGACCAACGGTGTGCGCCTGGAGCTCGCCGGTCAGCGGACCCTTGTCCAGGGTGTGCATCTGGGCGCCGCGGACACCGACATGATGGCGGGACGCGACGTTCCCATGATCGACCCGACCGAAGTCGCCCGGGCCAGCCTCGACGGCGTACAGGCCGGCACCATCGAGGTCCTGGTCGACGACCCCAGCCGCTTCGTGAAGGCCGCTCTCGGGGGCGATCCCGCCGAGCTCTACGGGCCTCCGCCGGGGAACTGACCCGGGTCCGACATTCCCGCGAGGGACGCCCCGTCCCCGGGCCGTAAGACAGGTGAGAATGTCTCACTCCGGGTGTACGGGGGCCTTTGTGGATGCCAGGAATCTCTTCTACACCAGAACCACGTCTCGGCTCGCCCGACTTGAGTGGTCGGTCGCTCTCGCCGTTTCCTCCGTCGCCGCTCTGACGCATCTTTCCGAGATCCGCTGGTGGCTTTTCGTCTCCCTGTTTCTCGTCATCGATCTCATCGGGTACGTCCCGGGCGCCATCGCCTGTCGAAGAAGCCCGGACGGGCGGGTCGGGCGCGGATACTACGTCGCCTACAACCTCATGCACTCACTGGTCACCTGGGCGATTTTCGCGGGGCTGTGGAGCTGGCTGGTGGGTGCGGAATGGGCGTTGCTCGCCCTGCCTATCCATCTCATGGGCGACCGGGCCCTCTTCGGGAACTCCCTCAAACCCTTCGGGGTGCCCTTCGAGCCGTGCACCCATCCGGACTTCGCAGCGTTCCAGCGGGCCTACGACGGGAAGGGGAGCGATGCCGTCCGCGTTTGATCTGGTGTCGGCCCACGCCGACAATCCCAGTGCCTTTCTCGCCCTCAACAGCGGGAACGAGTTCTTCGTCGACGATCGGTACGACGGCGTCTGCGCCTTCCGTCCGGCGGGACGGCATCTGCTTCAGCTCGGCGGTCCCTTCGCCGCCCCCGGCGACCGCGCCGGGCTGCTGGACGCCTTCCTCGACCGGGCCGCGGGCGGACGGCGGCGCGTCATCGCCGTACAACTCCAGGCCGAGGACGCCCGGTTGTACGCGGACCACGGGTTCACCGTGAACCAGATGGGGTCTTCGTACGCCGTCGATCTGGCGCGGTTCACCCTGCGCGGGTCACCGTTCGTGCGGCTGCGGAACAAGATCTCCCGGGCCCGGCGGGCGGGGGTGGAGGTCACCGAGGTCGACCTCTCGGACGTTTCGGGCGAACTCGATCTCATCGACCGGGAATGGCTCCTCGGGAAAGGGAAACACGCGAAGGAACTCCGCTTTCTCGTCGGGGAACGCGGTGGACCCGAGCAGAAACATCAACGGGTCTTCACCGGTACCGTCAACGGACGGATCGTGGCGTACATCAGCTACTCCCCCGCCTTCGGCAGCCGCCCGGGCCGGCTGCACGATCTCAGTCGCCGTCGCGCCGACGCCCCACCCGGCACCATGGAACTCCTCAACTCGACCGCCATCGAGCGGTTCATCGGAGAGGGCGGCGAGTGGCTGCATTTCGGATTCACTCCCTTCGTCGGGCTTGAACCGTCCCTTGAGGCACCCGGCGCAAGTGGCATGGTGGCGTGTGTCGTGCGTCTTCTCGGGGAGCGTGGCGAGCGGGTCTATCCGGCCGCCGCGCAGCTCGAATACAAGGAGAAATGGGCGCCGCATGCCGTGCTGCCCGAGTACATCGCCTTTCAGGGTGGAGTGCGGCCGAGTGCGTTGTGGCGGCTCGGGCGGGAAACCAACATCCTCTGAATCAAAAGGAGTACATCGCGTATGCGCGAAGTAATCGTCCAGGTGATCGCCGAGGAGCGCACGGCCCGGCAGGCGTACGAGCTGATCTGCGACTTCCGCCGCTATCCCGAGCTGACCGACAAGGTGAACGAGGTCGTCGTGCATCCGCCGGAGGCCGACGGCTCGCTCCGGTCGGACTGGAGTGTCATCTTCCGCAACGGGCTGATGCGGTGGAGCGAACGCGACCGGTTCGTCCCGGAGACACTGACCGTCGAGTTCGACCAGATCAAGGGCGACTTCGAGGTCTTCCAGGGCTCCTGGGTGTGCGAGGAGCGGAGCGAGGGTGCCGTGGTCACCTTCCGGTCCGATTTCGATCTCGGCATCCCCTCCCTCGCGGAGATCCTCGATCCCGTGGCCGAGAGCACGCTGCGGGACAACATCCTGCGCATCCTCGAAGGGCTCATGGGCCGGGTGACCCCGATGAGCCCCCTGGACCTCGCCGCGTCCCGGCATGGCTGACCCGGTGTCGTCCCTGTCCTCCTTGCCGTCCCTGGCGACGCGGCCCGGTGTCGCCCAATGCCTCGACATGTACGCCAAGTTGGCGTCCGGCGTGTGCGTCGTGACCACCCGGGGTGCCGACGGCCGGCCGGCCTGCGCGACGGTCTCCTCGGCGGCGGCCGTCTCGGCGGCACCGGCCCTGATGTCCCTGTGCCTGGCCAACGCCTCCCGCACCCTCGCCGCCCTCCGCGACCACGGCTCCTTCGCCCTGCACGTCCTCGACGAACGGCACCGCCCCTGGGCCGAGCGCTGCGCCGATCCCCTCGCCACGGCCGCCGACCGCTTCGGCGAGGAACAGGCGGAGTACGTCCATGGCGTGCCCGTCCGCACCGACGCCCTCGCCTGGTCCGTGTGCGCGGTGACGGACGTACGGGCGTACGGCGACCACCACTTGGTCGTCGGCGAGGTACTCGCCGCCCACACCGGCACCGGGCATCCGCTGCTCTGGTACGACCGGGGCTTTCATGGGCGGAGCGGGGCACGGCATGGGTGAGCGGCGGTCGTACCCGGGGGTGCCTGTGGTGGTGGCTCCGCCGTGGCGGGGCGGGCGTCCCGAGGATCATCGACTCCCTTCCGTACGGGGCCTGGTGAGCGCCGACTTCACTGTCGTCGGTGCCGGTCTGGCCGGTCTCTCCACCGCGTACCACCTGCTGCGGTACGCACCCGGCGCCGATGTCGCCGTCGTGGACGCGGGCCATCCGGCGGTCGGCGCCAGCGGCCACGGCACCGGCCTCCTCGGCCCCCGGGCAGGCCCGCCCGTCGACCGCGCGATCCGCCGCTTCGGCCCGGACACGGCCCGTCGTATGCACCGGGCCAGCGAGGACGCGGTGGCCGACGCCCTGGAGCTGTGCCGCACCCTCGACGTGCCCGTGCGCACCGGCGAGCAACTGGTCGTCGCCCGCTCACCGGAGGGACTGGCCCGGCTGTCCGGACAGTCGGCGGCCTATCGCGCCCTCGGCCTGGACGTACCGCCCCTGTCGGCGGCCGGGGTGCGTGAGCGCATCGACGTGCCGTGCCAGGCGGGGCTGCTCCACCGCCAGGCGGCCACCCTGGACCCGGCCCGGCTGACCGCCGCCCTCGCGCGGGTCTGCGTGGCCAACGGCGCCCGGCTGTACGGGCGTTCACCGGTCGTCGGCCGGTCCGGTACCGGCAGCGGCGGCACCCGGCTGGTCTTTCCGCGCGGTGAACTCCGTACGGGCGCCGGGGTGTTCGCGGTCAATGGCGGGGCCGGGGCCCTCGGGCTCCCGGTCGGCACGGTCGCCCCGCTCGAGGTGCACGCCATCGCCACCGAGCCGTTGAAGCCGACGGTGCGCGAGGCGCTCGGGGAGGGATCGGGGGCGGCGCTGGTCGATGTGGCGCGGCTGGCGCCGTACTTCCGGCTGACGCCTGACGGGCGGTTGGTGGTGGGGGGCGGGCGGGCCTCGCTGCCGGGGCGGCCTCCTGGCACTGGCGGGGCGCGGAAGGACGACAGGGCCCGCCTTGCGACCTGGCGGTGGCTCGCGGAGCGCATGCGCGGCCTGCATCCGCTCCTCGCCGAAACCGCCGTCACGCATCAGTGGACCGGCCGTATCGGGGTCACTCTTGACGATCTGCCCGTCGTGGGGCCGCTCGTCGGGACGCCGGAGATGTGGTTCATCGGGGGATGCTGCGGGCACGGGCTGGCGCTGTCCATCGCCCACGGGGCTTATGTGGCACGGCAGTTGGTCGGGGGTGGGGAGGGCGGGGGTCCGGCTCTGCCCTGGCATCGGTCGGCCGCTCCGACGCTGCCGCTCGGTGGAGCGGGGCGGGTGGTGCTGCGCCGGTACCTCGACCGGCTGGACCGGAACGTGCGGTGCCGTACACAGCCCTGATACTCGCGTATCTCTGACACTCGCTCTCAATTCCCCGCAAATCCGCGCGAGGGACGTCACGGCGAGAGATCGTAAAACCTGGTGGAGACCGAGAGAGAAATGAGGGGGAGCCCCATGCCTGGTGCGAACACACTGACCAGAGGTCCCTACCGTCTGCTACAAGAGAACTTCCGGCGCCCGGCAGGTGCGCCAGGTGCCCTGGTCGGGCATCTGATGACCGTGCAGCATCGCGGGCTCACCCGGTGGTCGGCCGAGCATCTGGACGTCCGCCGTACCCATCATGTGCTCGATCTCGGCTGCGGCAGCGGGATGGCCGTCGAACTGCTCGCCCGGCGGGCCGAGTTGGGGTTCGTCGCCGGGCTCGACTACTCGGCGACCATGGTCCGGCAGGCCGTACGGCGCAATGCCGCGGCCGTCGGGCAGGGGCGGGTGGCGATCCGGCAGGGGGACGTGGGCCAACTTCCGTACGAAGACGGTGCCTTCGACCGGGTCAGCGCGATCGAGACCTTCTACTTCTGGCCCGACCCGCTGCGCGGACTCGCCGAGGCGTACCGAGTCCTCAAGTCCGGTGGGCAGTTGGCGATCACCCTGGAGATGAGCCGGGAGGCGGCGACCGTACCGACGCTCGCCCAGCGGCTGTTCGGGCGGCGCTTCACCGAGCGGTCCGAGCAGGACGGGCTGCGCATCCTGTCCGGCGCCGAACTCGTGGCGCTGCTCGATGTCGCCGGTTTCAAGGACACCCGGTTCGTCGCCGAGCCCCGCCGTTCGCTGGGCTGGGTCTGCGCCCTCGGCAGCAAATGAGCAGCCACGTGAACCATCAGGTGAAGCACCAACTGGCCCCCGAGGTACGCGGACTGCCCCTGCTCGGCAGTGTGCCGGCCTTCCGGCGGGACATCCTCGCCGCGATGCGCGAAGGCTGGCGCGAGGGCGGTGACCTCGTCCGGTACCGGCTCGGGCCGGTCTCCGTGCACGGGGTGTCCAGCCCTGAGCTGGCCGGCGAGGTGCTGACCGACAGCGCCGCCTACGGCAAGCTCGGCCCCGACAACCCGCTGCGCCTGGTGCTCGGCGAGGGCCTGCTGACCAGCAGCGACCACGAGAGCTGGATGACCAACCGGCGCATGATGCAGCCGATCTACAGCAAACAGGCCCTGTCCTCGATGTTCCGTACGATGTCCGCCTCGGTCGAGGACCAGCTGACCCACATGGCGGCCACCTGTCGCACCGGTGACGCCGTCGACCTGCACACCGAGCTGATGCGGGTGACGCTCGACATCGTCAGCCGGTGCATGTTCAGCACCGACATCACCGAGGGGCTCGGCGAACTCGGGCCGGACGCCGTGGACGTGGCGATCAACTTCGCGTTCGACCGCCTCCAGAACCCCTTCAGCCCGCCGACGCACTGGCCGACCCCGCGCAATCGGCGGTTCCGGGAGGTCATGGACGGCATCGACGCGCTGATCCGCCGCATCATCCGCGAACGCCGGGCCGAGGCGGAGTCGGAGAGCGCGGACGTCCGGTCCGACGACCTGCTGGACATGCTTCTCGCCGCCCGGGACGAGGACACCGGCCAGGGCATGGACGACCGCCAGCTGCGCGACGAGGTGATCACCACCTTCGCCGCCGGTCACGAGACGACCGCGGTCACCCTCAGCTGGACCTTCTACCTCCTCTCCCGCCACCGTGACGTCCTGGCGGCCGTGCAGCGCGAGGTCGACGACGCCCTCGGCGGACGCCTGCCCACCGTCGAGGACCTGCGCGCCATGCCGTACACGCTCCAGGTCTTCGAGGAGTCGCTGCGGATGTATCCGTCGGCGCCGATCGTGCCCCGACTGACCCTGAAGGACACCGAGTTGGGCGGCCACCGGATGCCGGCGGGCTCGCGCGTCCTGGTCAACCTGCACAACATCCACCGCCATCCGGCGCACTGGCCCGACGCGGAACGCTTCGACCCCGGCCGCTTCCGGGCCCGGGAGAACTCCGGTCCGAAACGGCACCGGTTCGCCTACATGCCCTTCGGCGCGGGCCCGCACCTCTGCATCGGCAAGCACTTCGCGCTCATGGAGGCGCACCTCCTGCTCGCCGCGCTGCTACAGCGCTACGAGTTCCGGCACGTCCCGTCCCACCGGGTCGTCGACCACGCGACGATCACCCTGCGCCCCCGCTACGGCATGGTGATGACCCTGCACGACCGACGCCCACGCCATCCCGTTCATTAGTGCAGCCCCGACCCCCCTTCCACAGCAACGCATTTGGAGCCTCTGATGGTGCCGCGCCAGGACGATCCGCACACCCTGCCGCTCAACACGGTCCAGTACGACCCGGCCCGGCCGCAGGGCCACTACGAGAGCTTCTACCAGCGTGGAAACCATCCCACCGAGCCGCGCGCCTTCTGGATCCGCTACACCGTCTTCAGCCCGGCCGGGATGCCGGAGGCGGCCATCGGTGAGCTGTGGGCGGTGTACTTCGACGGGGTGACGGGCCGGCACGTGGTCGCCAAGGAGGAGCATCCGATCGCCGAATGCGACTTCCGGCGCGGGGCATTCGGCGCGCGCGTCGCCGACCGCGTCCTGGAACCGGGCCGGCTCAAGGGCGAGGCGACGGGACCGAACGGCGGCATCGGCTGGGACCTGACGTACGAGGGCACCGAGCCGCCGCTGTTCCTGCTGCCGCAGAAGATGTACGCGGGCGGCTTCCCCAAGGCCAAGAGCCTGGTCGGGATGCCGCTGGCCCGCTTCGACGGATCGCTGACGGTCGACGGCGAGACGGTCGAGGTGGACGGCTGGACCGGCAGCCAGAACCACAACTGGGGGAGCCAGCACACGGATTACTACGCCTTCGGGCAGGTCGCCGGGTTCGACGACGCCCCCGACAGCTTCCTGGAGATCGTCACAGCGCGGGCGAAGATCGGCCCGGTACGGACCCCGCTGGCGACCTTCCTAGTCCTGCGTCACGACGACCGTGAGTACCAACTCGTCTCGATGCGGCGGGCGTTGACGGCGAAGGCCCAATTCAGCTATTTCCACTGGGACTTCAGCACGGGCGACGACACCGTGACGGTCAACGGCCGCTTCCTCGCCACGAAGGAGCAGTTCGTCGGGCTCAACTACTACAACCCGCCCGGGGGCATCAAGCACTGCCTCAACACCAAGATCACCAGCTGTGAACTGGAGGTCCGCAACAAGGTCACCGGCAAGGTGGACCGGCTGCGCACCGAACACCGCGCACTGATGGAGATCCTGACCGACGACCGGTCCCACGGCATCGAGATCCGCGCCTGAAGTCGTCGGCGGCGGTTGTCATCAGCAGAGGGAACCGTCCGCGCCCGGTGATCCGCCTGTTCACCGGGCACGGACGGCCGTACCGTTACGCCACGTGCTCCACGAACCGCGCCGCGGTCTCCGCAAGCACCTCGCGCCCGTCCCGGGCCCACAGCGCGTCGTTGAACAGCTCGACCTCGATGGCACCGGTGTAACCGGCGGCCTCGACATACGTCTTCCACTCCCGCATGTCGATCGAGCCGTCGCCGATCTGCCCCCGGCCGTTGAGGACACCCTCCGGCAACGGAGTTGTCCAGTCGGCGAGTTGGAAGGTGTGGATACGGCCACCGGCGCCGGCGCGGGCGATCTGCGCGGGCGCGTTGTCGTCCCACCAGATGTGGTACGTGTCCACCGTGACGCCGACCTGGTGGGCGGGGAAGCGCTCCGCGAGGTCGAGGGCCTGGGTGAGCGTCGAGACGACGCAGCGGTCGGCGGCGTACATGGGGTGGAGCGGCTCGATGGCCAGCTTCACTCCATGGCTCTCGGCGTACGGGCCCAGGACCGCCAGGGCGTCCGCGATGCGCTCGCGGGCGCCGTACAGGTCCTTGGAACCGGCCGGGAGACCGCCCGAGACCAGGACCAGGGTGTCCGTGCCGAGCGTCGCCGCCTCGTCGACGGCGCGGCGGTTGTCGTCCAGCGCCCTGGCCCGCTCCTCCGGGTCGATGGCCGTGAAGAAGCCGCCGCGGCAGAGGGTGGTGACGGTCAGGCCCGCGTCGCGGATCAGCTTGGCCGTCGCCTCCAGGCCGTACGACTGGACGGGCTCCCGCCACAGGCCGACGTTGCCGATGCCCAACTGGCCGCAGGCATCGACCAGTTCGGGCATCGACAGCTGCTTGACCGTCATCTGGTTGATGCTGAAGCGGGCGAGGTCGTCGGTGCTCACTGGGCCACTCCGTACAGGGACAGCAGGTTCTTCATCCGCTCCTCCGCCAGCTTCGGGTCGGGGAACAGGCCCAGGCCGTCGGCGAGTTGGTAGGCGCGGGCGAAGTGCGGGAGGGAGCGGGCGGACTGCAATCCGCCGACCATGGTGAAGTGCGACTGGTGGCCCGCGAGCCAGGCCAGGAACACGACCCCCGTCTTGTAGAAGCGGGTCGGCGTCTGGAAGAGATGGCGGGACAACTCGACCGTGGGGTCGAGGAGTTCACGGAAGCCGGCCGTGTTCCCGGTGTCGAGGACGTGCACCGCCTCCGCCGCCAGCGGCCCCAACGGGTCGAAGATCCCCAGCAGGGCGTGACTGAAGCCCTTCTCGTCGCCCGCGATCAGCTCGGGGTAGTTGAAGTCGTCGCCCGTGTAGCAGCGCACGCCCTGCGGAAGGCGGCGCCGGATGTCAATCTCGCGCTGGGCGTCGAGCAGCGACACCTTGATGCCGTCGACCTTGTCGGGGTGGGCGGCGATGACGTCCAGGAAGGTGTCGGTGGCCGCGTCGAGGTCGCTCGTCCCCCAGTAGCCCTCCAGGGCCGGGTCGAACATCGGGCCGAGCCAGTGCAGGATCACGGGCTCGGCGGACTGCCGGAGCAGGTGGCCGTAGATGTCGAGGTAGTCCTCGGGCCCCTTCGCGGCGGCGGCGAGGGCCCGGGACGCCATCAGGATCGTCTTGGCGCCCGCCTCCTCGACGAGGGCGAGCTGCTCCTCGTACGCCTTGCGGATGTCCGCCAAGGAGGCGCCGGGGGCGGTGAGTTGGTCGGTGCCGACACCACAGGCGATGAGCCCGCCGACGGCCTTCGCCTCAGCCGCCGAACGGCGGATCAGCTCGGCCGCGCCCGCCCAGTCGAGGCCCATGCCGCGCTGGGCGGTGTCCATGGCCTCCGCGACGCCGAGGCCGTGGGACCAGAGGTGGCGGCGGAAGGCGAGGGTCGCGTCCCAGTCGACGGCGGCCGGGGAGTCCGGGGACACGTCGGCGTACGGGTCGGCGACGACGTGGGCCGCCGAGTAGACCGTACGAGAGGTGAAGGGGGTGCCTGGGCTGAGGGCGAGGGGGGTCGAGCGCGGCTCGTACGCGCTCAACGCTCCACTGGTGTCCGGGAGTTGGATGGTCACAGCGCGATCTCCGGTACGTCGAGACGGACGCCCTCCGCGGAGGACTTCAGGCCCAGTTCGGCGAGCTGGACGCCACGGGCGCCGGCCAGCAGGTCCCACTGGTAGGGCGCGTCGGCGTAGACGTGCTTGAGGAACAGCTCCCACTGGGCCTTGAAGCCGTTGTCGAACTCGGCGTTGTCCGGGATCTCCTGCCACTGGTCGCGGAAGGAGTAGGTCGCCGGGATGTCGGGGTTCCAGACCGGCTTGGGCGTGGAACTGCGGTGCTGGACACGGCAGTTGCGGAGCCCGGCGACGGCCGAGCCCTCGGTCCCGTCGACCTGGAACTCCACCAGTTCGTCGCGGTTGACCCGTACGGTCCAGGAGGAGTTGATCTGGGCGATCGCGCCGCCCTCCAGCTCGAAGATGCCGTAGGCGGCGTCGTCGGCGGTGGCGTCGTACGGCTTGTCGTTCTCGTCCCAGCGCTGCGGGATGTGGGTGGCGGTCAGGGCCTGGACGGACTTGACGCGGCCGAACAGCTCGTGGAGCACGTACTCCCAGTGCGGGAACATGTCGACGACGATGCCGCCGCCGTCCTCGGAACGGTAGTTCCAGCTGGGGCGCTGGGCACTCTGCCAGTCGCCCTCGAAGACCCAGTAGCCGAACTCGCCCCGGATGGAGAGGATGCGGCCGAAGAAGCCCCCGTCGATGAGGCGCTTGAGCTTCAGCAGGCCCGGCAGGAACAGCTTGTCCTGGACGACGCCGTGGCGGACACCGGCGGCGTTCGCGAGGCGGGCCAGTTCGAGGGCGCCGTCGAGGCCGGTGGCGGTCGGCTTCTCGGTGTAGATGTGCTTGCCGGCGGCGATCACCTTCTTGATCGACTCCTCGCGGGCGGAGGTGACCTGGGCGTCGAAGTAGATCTCGACGGTCGGGTCGGCGAGGACCGCGTCGACGTCCGTGGAGACGTTCGCGGGGTCCAGGCCGTGCTGCTCGGCGAGGCCCTTGAGCACATGCTCGCGGCGGCCGACCAGGATCGGTTCCGGCCACAGCACGGTGCCGTCGCCGAGGTCGAGACCGCCCTGTTCGCGGATGGCGAGGATGGAGCGGACCAGGTGCTGGCGGTAGCCCATGCGCCCGGTCACGCCGTTCATGGCGATACGCACCGTCTTGCGTGTCACGTCTTTCCCTTCGTAGGTGCCACAGGGGGCGGGGTTAGCGGGGTTACCCGGTTGTACGCGCCGACGCGCCGCGTACGCCCGGTGGGAGAGCCGCCCCCGGCAGCTCTACTGGCAAGCGTTACAGCAAGCGCTTTCTATCTAGGGAGAAGCTAGCCTCTGTGCAGCGGTCTGGACAAGAGCACAGAGAGGCCGAATTGTTCGGGGGTGCGAACAATCGGGGGGCCGCAGGTTCCTCGACGGCCGGTCGAGGCTCCGCCGAAGGTCCGTCGGCGGTCCTTCGAAGGTCCGTCGAAGTCCGTCGGCGGTCCTTCGAAGGTCATAGGGTCTGCATCTGTATGGACGCGAAGACGCAAAATACGACAACTTACAGCGACGCGGTGAGCGACGCGACGGATCACAAGATGCGCGACCGGAGGACGACGAGATGACGGTGACCCTGGCGGACGTGGCGGCCCGCGCGCAGGTCTCGCCCGCGACGGTGTCGCGCGTACTGAACGGGAACTACCCCGTGGCCGCAACCACCCGCGAGCGGGTGCTGCGGGCCGTGGACGAGCTGGACTACGTGCTCAACGGGCCCGCGAGCGCGCTCGCCGCGGCCACGTCCGACCTGGTCGGGATTCTGGTCAACGACATCGCCGACCCGTTCTTCGGGATCATGGCGAGCGCGATCCAGTCGGAGGTGTCGGGGCCGGGCGGGCGTGCGGGCGGCGAGCGGCTGGCTGTGGTGTGCAACACAGGCGGCTCGCCGGAGCGTGAGCTGACGTATCTGACCCTGCTGCAACGGCAGCGTGCGGCGGCAGTCGTCCTGACCGGCGGCGCGGTGGAGAACCAGCCGCACCTCGCGGCGGTCTCGGCGAAACTGCGGCGGCTGGAGGAGGCGGGCACGAAGGTGGTGCTGTGCGGGCGTCCGCCGGCGCCGGACACGTCCGCCATCGCGCTGACGTTCGACAACCGGGGTGGGGGTCAGGAGCTGACCGAGCACCTGATCGGGCTGGGGCATCGGCGGCTGGGGTACATCGCGGGGCCGGAGGAGCGGACGACGACGCGGCATCGGCTGGAGGGGCACCGGGCGGCGCTGGCCGGCCATGGGATTGCCGAAGATCCCCGGTGGACTGTTCATGGGCGGTACGACCGGCGGTCGGGGTACGAGGCCACGCTGGAGCTGCTGCGGCGGGATCCTTCTTTGACTGCTGTCGTCGCCGCGAACGACTCCGTCGCGATCGGGGCGTGTGCGGCGCTGCGGGACTCGGGGCGGCGGATTCCGGACGACGTGTCCGTCGCCGGGTTCGATGATCTGCCGTTCAGTGTGGATGCGGTGCCTTCGTTGACGACTGTGCGGTTGCCGTTGTCGGAGGCGGGGGCTCGGGCGGGGCGGATCGCGATGGGGCGGGAGGAGCCGCCGCCTGGGGGGATCGCGACGGTTCGGGGGGAGTTGATGGTTCGGGGGTCTTCGGGGGTGCCTCGGGGGTAAGGGGTGGGTTTTTCGCCCCCGCCGCCCCTACCCGTCCCATCCCATCCCTGAGGGCTGCGCCCCCAGACCCCCCTTGTCGCGCTGAACGCGCTCGTCCTCAAACGCCGGACAGGCTGAGTGGGTGGTGCGGCAGGGTGGGCGGGAAGAGGCGGGCCGAACTCGCTCGTCCTCAAACGCCGGACCGGCTGGAGGGTGACGGCCGGAGCTGAAGTGCGGTGGGGTGGGTCGGCGGGAAGAGGCGGGCCGAACTCGCTCGTCCTCAGATGCCGGACCGGCTGGATCGTGGCGGTCGACGCTGGGGGGAGTGTCGGAAAAAGCGAAGGCCGGCTGGTGGTCAGGGTGCCTATATTCCTGAGCGTGTCCATGCCCGAGATCCAGCTGCTCCGACCCGGTCACGCCCCCGCGCTGCTCGCCTTCGAGCAGGAGAACCGGGGCTATTTCGCCGCGTCCATCCCTGACCGAGGGGACGACTACTTCGCCCGGTTCGATGAGCGGCATCGTGCGCTGCTCGCCGAGCAGGAGGCCGGGGTCTGTTACTTCCACGTGCTCGTCGGTGCCGAGGGTGAGGTGCTGGGGCGGGTCAATCTCGTGGATGTGGCGGACGGCGGTGCCGATCTCGGGTACCGGATCGCAGAGCGCGCCGCCGGTCGAGGGCTGGCCACCTGGGCCGTACGGACACTGTGCGGTCTCGCCGCCAATCGCTACGGGCTGACCACCCTGCGTGCCGCGACCACGCTCGACAACGCGGCGTCGCGGGCTGTGCTGGCCCGTTCGGGGTTCGCGGTCGTCGGCGAGAGGCAGCTCTCAGGGCGCCCAGGTCTGTCGTATCTCCGCGATCTCGCGGAATTCGTCGCTCCTCTGTACGGTGCACCGCCGGCCGTTCGTGAGGGATGACCTGCACACCACCCCCAACCCGAGGACAATGGTCTCCGTCAGTCGGACATCGCCCACACACCGAAAGGTGGCGATCACCATGGCTGAGCACCCGCACGCAGCCCTCGTGCGCAAGGGCTACGACGCCTTCTCGCGCGGTGACATGGACACACTGCGCGGCCTGATGGCGGCGGACTGTACCCAGCACGTGCCCGGAAGCCATCCCCTCTCCGGGGACTTCAAGGGGCAGGACGCGATCATCGACATGTACCGTCGGCTCGCCGAGGAGACGGCCGGGAGTATGCGTGTCGTGCTGATGAACATCCTCGTCGACGGCCGGGGGCACGCGGTCGCCGTGCACCGCTTCACCGCCGAGCGTCAGGGCAGGCGGATCGACGAGCCCGGCGCCATCGTGTTCCGGATCGTCGGGGACAAGGTCACCGACCTCGACGAGTGTGTCGAGGACATCGACCGGGCCAACGAGTTCTGGGCCTGAGTCCCCGCCCCCCTCTTCCGACTTCCGGACTGTCCGGGTGGGGTGCCCGAGCCCGAGCCGAGCCATGCTTGCGGGCGCCTTGCCCGTCGGACGGCACATCGCGCGCCCATCATCCAGCGCGTCGACCCTGTCGCGGGCGCAACCGCCGACGGTCGCCCAGTGGCGTCGGGTCAGTCAGGCGCGGTCGTGGAGCGTGACCTGGTAGCCGTCGGGGTCGGCGAAGGTGAAGGTCCGGCCGAAGGGGCCGTCGATCGGTGCGGAGACGATGGTGCGGCCGTCGGCGACGAGCGCGTCGTGGATGGCCTGGACGTCGGTGGCGTGGAGCCAGATCGCGACGCCGATGCCGGGCTGGGCGACGGATGCGAGGTCGGTGCCGGGAATGATGTCGCGGAGTGCGAACGCGATCGGCTTCGTCTCGAAGACGACGGCGTGCGGAGGTCCGGCCGGCGAACGGACGAGGCCCAGGTACCGCTCGTAGAACGCCTGCGAAGCGTCGAGGTCGCGCACTTGGAGCGAGATGAAGTCGGGACCGGTGGCGGGCATGATGACGCTCCTTCTTGTCGTGTCAGTTTCCTGACACGCAGCAAGCTATGTCAGAATACTGACATGAGTCAAGAAGGTGTCGGCGTCGACCTGGAGACGTCACTGGGCTACCTGCTCAAAGAGGCGTCGAGCGCCCTCCGCGCGGCCATGGAGGAAGTGCTGCGCCCGCTCGGGATGAGCGTGACGCACTACTCCTGCCTCGAACTGCTGGCGCAGCGACCGGGCTTGTCCAACTCCGAGCTGGCGCGGGGCGCGTTCGTGACACGGCAGACGATGAACGTGCTGCTCCAGGCCCTGGAACGAGACGGCTACGTGACCAGGCCCGCGGCGGCACCCGTCGGGAAGGTGCTTCCCACGCGGCTCACACCTCGCGGCCGGCGAAGCCTGGAGAAGGCGAGCGCGGCCGTCCGGTCCGTCGAGGCCGGAATGCTGGCCGGCCTGACCGAGACCGAGCAGTCGGACGCGTTCCGGATCCTCCAGAGCATGATCCGTTCCCTGCGCGGCGACGGTGACAACGAGGGTGCGTAGCTCGTGCGATCTCTGTGATGAGCCACTCAAGGGAGCCTGCGGTGCCGCTTCGCGCCATCACGAGCTTTTGGTCAGTCGAAGGCCACGACAAGTCGAACGGCGTCCTCACCGAAGCGATCCGCCAGAGCCTTCATCACGGCAAACACATGCGGCCAATGAGACCTGGGCCCCAGGATGGAACCGGCTGTCAACGACTCGTACCGGCAGAGCAGGTCTCCGCTGATCCACTCGCCATGGTGGTCGCTTCGTTCGAGTTGCTCTGGTCGTGGACCCACCGTGGCAATCAGCTCGGGGGGCCATTCAGCCGGGACGAGTTGCTGATGGAGAATTGAGGGCATGGCCAGGGACGACCATGCGAGCCGGCCAACGTAGTGCTCTGGAGCAATTGCGGGATCCAGACTCGCGATCTCGGCCCACATGACCCAGGTGGCATCTGACATGTGGCCCTCTGCGACCCAGGGTTGGAGTCGCTCGCGCAGTCCGCTCGACAAGTCGTCGGGCAGGCCACGTTCCGCGGCCAGGGGCCGGTAACCCGCGTAGTTGCGCACCCCGAAAAGGCATCCGAAGGCCGCATAGTCGGTCTGGTCGTACAGGGGCCAAAGATCCATTGCACAGACCCAGGGCTCGTCCTCGTAGTAGTCCGTACCGACGCCGGGATGGCGGAACTCGATAGCGCCGTGGATATCCGTACTCACGGTGCTTGACGCTACAACCCCTCGGAGTCAGGGGCTTCTGCATTAAGGGATCACGCTTGCCGACCGAGCGGGATGGTGAACTGGGCCCCGGAGCCGAGGCCGGCCAACTCCGCGAGACAGCCTCGCCGACCGCCCACGAGTTGGAACCGGCCTGGCCGCTACCCGCCCTCTGACGCTGTTTCCCTGGCCGGCCTTTCGGCGCTCGGCCGGACTTCGCGACCTCTCGGCCTCTCGGCCTCTCGGCCTCTCGGCCTCAGGGTCGGTGCCCTGGCCGAGGAAACCGGAGCAGCCTCGTACGGCCGCCCGTTCACAAAGCTACGCGGCCAGTTCGTCGAGCACGGTGGCCGCTCGCTGGGCGCCGTCACCGGGTGACCACCGGCTCCACCCGGCACCTCCCACGGCAATTGCTCGATCCAGCAGGCTCGGCCACTCCTCCGGCTGCGGCCACGTTGTGGCGACAACTCCGATTCCGCTGTCGTGAAGCGCGGTAGCGGTGGCGTGCTGCTCGTCGTGGGGGCGATTCTGCGGGACCACGATGGCTGGACGCCGGGCGGCGGCGACTTCTGCGATCGCGTTCTGGCCGGCGTGGGTAACGACGATGTCGGCTGCGCCGAGGCGCGACCAGACATCGTCCACCCAGCCATGCCAGACAAGGTTTGGCAGACCGGCGCCGGTGACAGACGGGCCGAGGACGTCCCACTGCCAGTCGGGGTTGGCCTTGGCGGCACGGCGAATGTCATCGATCCCGATGTCCAAACCTCCGGAACCCCACATCACCACGATCCGGCGACCGCTCTCCGTCCGCACAGCAGCCCTGTCGTCGAAGCGGGAGAAGGCGCCCAGATGGACGGTCTTCTCCTGCCACCTCTTGGGCCAGTTCGATGCGACGAACTCGGGCCACGGGGCGAGCAGTCGCTCGGCCATGTCGTAAGCCACTCGATGCGGCCTGTCACTTCGATCGCCGGGTTGGCCCACCACGATGACGGGAATTCCGTACAACCGAGCAAACATGGAAACCTCTACCGAGACGTCGACGACCATGAGCCGAATTTCGCCACGGGCAAGGTGGTCGCCCAAAATCCCCATCCGGGTTCGAAGACCCTCATGCCGCCGTGGAGCCCAGTGCAACGTGCCACCTGCGGTGACGTCGGACAGCAACTGATCCGGGACGGCGGCGTCGTCGGGAAGGGCGATCCACGGGCCCGCCCAGTCCACCGGCGGGGGGCTGGTCGAGAACGCGGCCACGGTGGTCTCGGTTCTTGCGGCGATCGCGGCAGCGCGATTCACATGCCCGGAACCGAGGTGGTGAACGTAGTAGCCGATCACATCAATTCTCAACCATTGTCGAGTTCCAGATCGTCACGTGTGACTGGGGTGTCCAGACCGGTTACATCGATCTCTTGGGCGAGCAGATCCTGTGGTGAATCCTCTCGCCAGATCACAAACATGACCAATGTAGCAACGGTCACAAGAGTAGAGATGACTCCGATGGTCAACTGCAGGGCGTCCGCCTCGATCATGCTCCAGCCAATCATGGTGGCCACCACCGAGCTACCCATGAATACTGACCGTATGCCCCAGTAACCGAACATGCCGAACCTCAGTGGGTTCCTGCGGACAAACCTCTCCCACCCCAACACGCCGTCGCCCCAGCGTGGTTCGAAATCCTGGGAGAGATATCTGGCGCATCGGTGGATGGCGAGCGCATGGTTGAGCCAGGCTATGCCCAGTATGAGCGCCAGTACCGGGTAGACGAAGGCGAGACTGGCGTTGTTGACCTGGACCGCGACGCCGAGCACGGCACCCACTGAGATCACCGTGAGGGAGACCAACTGCGCTTGCAGCTCGATGAGTTTGACGATTTCAGAACGTAGACTCACGTATTCTGCCGCGACCAGTGCGTTTTCACCGAGGTCGCTGGTGTCCGTTGTCCGCTCGGATTCAGCCACCCGGCAACTGTAGCGGCGCTGCACGAATCGCTCTAGTGTGTCTCGACCGATTCCCCAACTGAGCTGGTCGGCCGGCATGCACTTGCCGCAGGGAGTCACCAGCCGTGCGTGTTCGTAGAGTTCCCGCGCCGCCGAATTACCCCTGTGCGGACGGATCAGCTTGAACATGTTCCGTAGTCGCTGATCCACGCGCCCTGGCCGAACGAACGGATAGTCGTCCAGGGCGAGATTCCATGTGGCGCATGCTGCTTCCAGGTGGCCGACGGAGAGTTGGCGTTCGGCGAGAAGTCCGCGGCGGTGGACGCGCGTACGCCGGCAAACGACGTGCCGCAAGCCGCGCCCGGCCTTGCCCTGGTTCTCCCCTCCAGTGCGGGCCCCGCCCCTGACCTGCGCACCACCCCCAACCCGAGGAGAATGGTCCCCGTCAGTCGGACATCGCCCACACGCCGAAAGGTGGCGATCACCATGACTGAGCACCCGCACGCAGCCCTCGTGCGCAAGGGGTACGACGCCTTCTCGCGCGGGGACATGGACACCATGCGGACCCTGCTGGCGGAGGACGCCGCTCAGCATGTCCCTGGCAGTCACCCGCTCTCCGGGGACTTCAAGGGGCAGGACGCGATCATCGGCCTGTACCGTCGGCTCGCCGAGGAGACGGACGGCACCCTGCGCGCCATACTGCTGAACGTCCTTGTCGACGGGCGCGGGCACGCGGTCTCCGTGCACCGGTTCACCGCCGAGCGCCAGGGCAGGCGGATCGACGAGATCGCCTCCATCGTCTTCCGGGTCGTCGGGGACAGGATCACCGACCTCGACGAGTGCCTTGAGGACATCGACCGCAGCAACGAGTTCTGAGCCTGAGGCCCGTCTTCCGAACCCTCCGGGCCACCGGGGGGCAGTCATCTACGGGCCAGCAGGCCCGTGAGCAGTACGTACAACGCCTGATGCAAGGCGTCCGCGAAAGTCGAGTCCATGAACGCGAAGCTCGGGTCGGCGTCGTAGACCGCGCGTACCGCGGGCGCGGGGTGGGTGTGGGTCCACAGGCCGCTGATCAGGACGATGATCAGGTTGGCGCCCTGCTCGGAACGCGGTCGGTCCAACTCGGGGAAGAGGTCACGAAGCAACCCGGCCAGGCCCAGCAGGCTGTCGCGGGCGCCCTCCTTGTATCGGGTCGCGACCTCGACGGAGATGTTGTGCTCCAGTACGCCGGCCTGCGCGCTGAGCAGTTCGCACAGCATCGGCCGGGCGGCGAAGGACGCGGCCAGCCCGGATGCCACCGCTTCGGTCCTCACGTCCAGAGGGTCGCGCTCGTCGACCAGTGAGCGGAGTTGTCCGCCCGATTCCGTCAGGAAGTCGCGGGCGCTCTGGTCGAGCAGGTCGAGCAGCACGGCTTCGCGCGATTCGAAGTAGCGCAGCACGTTGGACTTGGCGAGCCCTACACGGCGGCTCAGCTCATTGAGGCTCATCGCGGAGACCGGCATCTCGACGAGCATCGCCGCGGCGGTCTGGAGGATCGTCTGCCTGCGCGCCAGGCGCTGTTCCTCACTCCTCGCCCGCTGGAACGTGGTCATGCCCGGAGTCTACAGACTGGCAGTCTCTTGCAGCCCCTTGCAGTCCTCAAATTTCAGACCGCCGGTCTCTTGTTTTTAGACCGACGGTCTCTTATGTTTGTGGCAACGCGAAGCCCACCCGGCCGACGGCCCGCACAGCGGGCCTGCCACGAACAAGGGAACTCTCATGTCGAACAAAGTCGCACTGGTCACCGGCGCCTCCTCCGGTATCGGTGAAGCCACCGCACTCCGGCTGCGGAAGGCCGGGTTCGTCGTCTACGGCGCCGCGCGGCGCGTCGACCGGATGGGCGCCCTCGCCGCCGCCGGCGTACGCACCCTGGCCCTGGACGTCACCGACGACGCCTCGGCGAAGGCCGCGATCGACAGGATCATCGAGGACGAGGGGCGTATCGACGTCCTGGTCAACAACGCCGGCTACGGCTCCTACGGCGCCCTGGAGGACGTACCCCTGGACGAGGCGCGGGCCCAGATCGACGTCAACCTCTTCGGTCTGGCCCACCTCACCCAGCTCGTGCTGCCCCACATGCGCACCCGGCGCAGCGGCACGATCGTCAACATCAGCTCCATGGGCGGGCGCTTCGCCACGCCGTTGGGGGTCTGGTACCACGCCAGCAAGTTCGCCGTGGAAGGGCTCAGCGACGCGCTCCGGCTCGAACTGAAGCGGTTCGGCGTCGACGTCGTCCTCGTCGAGCCCGGCTCGATCCACACCGAGTGGGGCGCCATCGCGGCCGACAAGCTGCGCGTCACCTCCGGTCACGGGCCGTACGCCGAACAGGCCGAGGCCATGGCCAAGTCCCTGGAGAGCAGCTCCCGGGACGGGGCCCGGATGACCTCTCCCCCTTCCGTGATCGCGGACGCGGTGGTCAAGGCCGCCACGAGCCGCCGTCCGCACATCCGCTACCGCGTCGGCTTCGGCGCCCGCCCGCTGATCCTGCTCAGCCGGCTGCTGCCCGCCCGCGCCTTCGACGCCCTCATCAAGCGCGGCTCCGGCGTACCGGCCTGACCCTCGACCCACACCAACCGCAAGGAAAGGAACCCTGGTGTCCAGTCCCGTCGAGCCCCGCCCCCAAGCCCTGTTCGTCCTGTCCTCCGCACGGACCCTGCCGCTGAGCAGGCCGGCCGGTCACCCAGGCCTCCCCACCGGCTTCTTCCTGGTCGAACTCGCCGCGGTCATGGCGGAGTTCGAGAACGACTACGACTTCGTCCTCGCCACTCCCGACGGCAACCCGCCCCAGCTCGACATCAACGGCCTCGCCCTCAACTTCCACGCGGCCGGCAGCCTGGGCAGTGCCACCGCTCGTACGACCATCCAGAGCGCGGCGAAGCACGCCGACCCCGAGACGCTGCGCGCCAAGAACCCCGCCCTGCTGGAACGACGTAACGCCGAACTGGCCCTCGCCCGGCGGCATCTCGGACGTATCCCGGTCTCCGAGGCCCTGCCCAGGACCGACCGTGAGGCCGCCTCCATCAGGGACGAGGTCGCCGCGGACTTCGCATCCCTGCCGGAGCGCAAGTACCACTCGATCCCCGAACTGATCCGCCGGCACCGCGACTCGGGCGACGACTTCTCCCTCGACGACCTCGCGTTCGTCCACATGCCCGGCGGACACGCGCCGATGGTCGACTTCCACGACAACCCGTGGATGGGCGAGCTGCTGGGCACCCTCCGGGAGAGTGCCGTGCCGGTCTCCCTCATCTGCCACGCGCCCGTCGCGCTGACCTCCGCCCGCTACCGCGTCGACGACGAAGGCGCCGTCACCACCGACGAACAGCACCTGTACAAGGGCGCACGCGTCACCACGGTCCCCCGCCACGGCGAGCGGATGATGCTGGAGGTGCAGTACCCCAAGGTGCCCGGCGAAGCCACCCGTCTGCCCTACTACGTCGATGTCGCCCTGGACGCGGCCGGGTACGACGTCGGCCTCACCCTGAACCCCGCCGCCGCCAAGGTCGTCTGGGACGACGCGCACACTCTGCTGACCGGCAACGGACCCCAGGCCGTCGACGCCCAGACCGAACACCTCGTCCGGATCACCACGGCCCGGCGAACCCGCACGGCCACGTGACTCCGCCGGACCGCCTTCGGCCCCACTCTCGCCGAAGTGGGACAGGGCGCCCCGACGACGACTCGGACGCCCCGCCCATCACCTCACCTCACACGTGCGGCCGCCTCCCCCGCTCCTGCCTCGGGAACGACTGCGCGGCCCCGGGAAGCGTCGGCTTCGGCAACGTTGCCACCTCCTCCTTCGCCCGTTCCAGCTGCTCCGCCGTGTCGTGCGGCAGGCGTGGCGGGCGGGGGCGGGAGTCGCGGAAGCGGAAGGCGGAGGTGAAGTCGCCGAAGGTCTCACGGCGCCAGTCGGTGATGTTCGGTTCCTCGACTCCCGTGAAGCGCTCCAGGAATTGGAGTGCCGAGGTGTGGTCGAAGGCTTCCGAGGCCACCCAACCGCCCACCGTCCAGGGCGAGATGATGATCGCCGGGACGCGGAAGCCGCCGCCGATCGGCAGGCCGCCGATGAACTCGTTCGCCGTGCCCTCCGGCGGGGTCGGCGGGGCCACGTGGTCGAACAGGCCGTCGTTCTCGTCGTAGTTGAGGATGAAGGCCGTCTTCCTCCACACCTTGGGGTTCGACGCTATCGCCTCGATCTTCGATGCCACGAAGTCCGCGCCCGCCGCCGGAAGGTAGTCCGGGTGCTCCGACTGGAAGCTCGTCGGCATGATCCAACTCACCGTCGGGAGACGGTCGTTGCGGGCGTCGTCCTCGAACGTGCCCTCCGGCTGCGGACGTACGCCCCGCTCATACAGCTCCGATCCGGGCGCCGCCTGCTTGAACGTCGCGAACTGCTCCAGCATGTTGCAGCCGTAGTCGTCGTCCTGCTGGTACACCTTCCAGCTGACGCCCGCCGCCTGGAGGCGCTCGGCGTACGTCGTCCAGCGGTACGGGGTCGGTGCCACGTTGCTGGTGATCGGGCCGCCCTGCTTGCCGCCGGGGTCGATCGTCCCCGTCATCCACATCAGGCGGTTCGGCCAGGTCGGGCCGAACACCGAGCAGTAGTAGTTGTCGCAGATCGTGAACGTCTCGGCGAGCGCGAACTGGAACGGGATGTCGTCGCGCGTGTAATAGCCCATCGCATAGGGGCCGTTGACGCCGTCCGCCTTGCGGTGGGCCGGCAGCCACTGGTCCATCTTCCCGCCGTTCCACGCCTCGTGCTGCACCGACCAGGCGTGGCTCGTGGACGGGATCGCCTGCGCGCTCGACGTGTGGGTGTCGAGGTGGAAGGGGAGGAGGTACCCCTTCGGGTTCACGGCGTCCGGCTGGTAGAAGACCGGGCGGCCGTCGGGCAGCTTCGGCGCGTGCGGGTCCGCGAAGCCCCGTACGCCCGACAGGGTGCCGAAGTAGTGGTCGAAGGACCTGTTCTCCTGCATGAGCATCACCACGTGCTCGATGTCGTCGAGCGAGCCGTGCCGCGGCGGTCCGGCCGCGACGGCCTGCTGGACGCTGGGCGGGAGGAGGGAGAGGGCCGCGGCGCCACCGAGGGTGCCGGCGGCGGAGCCAAGGAGTCTACGACGGGTCAACTCGGCCATGATTGCCCCTTCTTGAGCCTGGTAGGCCTAGCTTTCGGCTTCACTCTTCGCCGCGGGCGGCGAGGGGCGTCAGGGGCGGCGGATGAACAAGTGAGCAACGAGTGGCATGGGGTTGGCCAAGCCATGGGATGCCGGAGAAGGGCATTGCCGCTCCGTTGCCGGGCCTTGAGGAACACATCGCCCGCGCTCTACCCTCGAAGCGGCAACATCTCTGACTGAGTCAGATATCGGATATCGATCATTCCGTCGGTGAGGTGGCTCGTGACCGTCCAGGACATCCGTTCCTTCAACCGCTTCTACACGAACGTGATCGGCGCGCTCGACTACAGCAGCAGCCTCTACGCCCCCTACACCCTCACCGAGGCCCGCGTCCTCTACGAACTCGCGCACTCCCCCCGTACCGACGCCGCCGATCTCCGTGCCGAACTCACCCTGGACGCCGGGTACTTGAGCCGGATCCTCAACAAGTTCGAGGAGAACGGGCTGATCGAGCGGGCGCCCTCCGACCGTGACCCCCGGCGGCGGCGCGTCACGCTCACCAGCCGGGGCCGCGAGACCGCCGACCTGCTGAACGAGCGCTCCACGGAGGCCATCGCCTCCCTCCTCGCCACCGTGCCCGCCGCCGACCGGCCCCGGCTCGCGGAGGCACTGCACACGGTCCGCTCGCTCCTCTCCGACGGCCGGCCGCCGCGCCGCGAGGACGTCCTGCTGCGCGATCCCGCCCCCGGCGACCTGGGCTGGATCGTGCAGCGCAACGCGGCGCTGTACGCGTCCGAGTACGGCTTCAACACCGACTACGAGGGGCTGGTCGCCCGGATCGTCGCCGACTTCGCCGAGGACCACGACCCGCATCTGGAGCGGGTGTGGATCGCCGAGCTGGACGGGCGGCCGGTCGGGTGCGTGATGTGCGTACGGGACGAGGCGCCCGGGACCGCCCGGCTGCGGCTGCTGCTCGTCGAGCCGGACGCGCGCGGCCTGCGTATCGGCGACCGGCTCGTCGCGGCCGTCGTCGGCTTCGCCCGCGAGGTCGGCTACCGCGACGTCGTCCTGTGGACCAACGACGTACTCACCGCCGCCCGCCACATCTACCAGCGCCACGGCTTCGTCCTCACCACCGAGAAGCCCCACCGTTCCTTCGGCAAGGATCTGCTGGGGCAGGACTGGCGCCTCGACCTGCACGGCGCGACGGACCGGTGAAGTGGCGGAGCGACGGGTAGGGTCCGTGGACATGAAACTGGCGTTCTCCACCCTCGGCGTCCCCGGTCTCCCCCTCCCCGATGTCCTCCGTCTCGCGACCGCCCACGGCTACCACGGCGTCGAGCTGCGCACGCACCCCGAAGAGCCCGTCCACCTCGGTCTCACCCTGGCCGAACGGGCCGATGTGGCCGCCGAGTTCAAGGCGTCCGGCGTCGAGATCCTCGGTCTCGCCGGGTACGTCCGGGTCGCGGCCCCCGGTGCCGACGAGCCCGTGCTCGCCGACCTCCGCGCGCTCCTCGAACTGGCCCGTGACCTCGGTGCCCCCTTCGTCCGGGTGTTCCCGGGCGGCGGTACGGAGCAGAGCCCCGAGGAGGCCGACGCGGCGGCGGCCCGCAGGCTCGGTACGGCCGCCGAGTACGCGGCCGACCTCGGCGTACGCATCCTCCTGGAGACCCACGACTCGCATCGCACGGGCGCCGCCGCGATCCGCGTCCTGGGGCCGGTCGGGCACCGGCAGGTGGGGGCGCTCTGGGACGTCATGCACACCTGGCTCGGCGGCGAGCAGCCCTCGGAGAGCTACGCGGCGCTCGCCCCGCACCTCGGATACGTCCAGGTCAAGGACATCGCCTCGGCCGAGGACACCACCCCGCTGGCCCTGGGCGCCGGTGTCCTGCCGCTCTCCGAGTGCGTCGAGGTTCTCTCCCGGCACGGGTGGGACGGGTGGCTGTGCTGGGAGTACGAGAAGCGGTGGTACGAGGCCGCCGCGCCCCTGGAGGGGCTGCTGGGCGCCGGCCACGATCACCTCGCCCGGCTGCTCAACGAGTCGGCCTGAGCTGCCTGGTCCACCTCGGTCGGGACCTTTTTCGCCCCCGCCGCCCCTACCCGTCCCATCCTCGGGGGCTCCGCCCCCGAACCCCCGCTCCTCAAACGCCGGAGAGGCTAGGTATTTCAGCCCGTCCGGCGTTTGAGGACAAAGGGGGGTCTGGGGGCGCAGCCCCCAGGGATGGGACGGGTAGGGGCGGCGGGGGCGAAGGAAAATCCGGTACTGGAGGCGTGCCGGAGCAACTGGGCTTGTGGGACGTGGAGTTGGCCGGCCTCCGTGTGGGGTACGTCTGCTGGCCGACCGTGTTCTCCATGTCCGTAGCGCCCCGGATTGGTCCAGGTGGGCCCTTGAGCGGTGGTGTCCCGTACGCGAGGGTGGCAGGGGCGGCGGCGGGAGCTTGGGGGAGTGACCGGTATGGGGGAACTGGGGGATCAGGGCGGTCCGTTCGTCGGGCGGGGCCGTCATCTCTCGGCTCTGGACGGGCAGTTGGCGCACGTTGTCGCCGGGGCGTCCCGGATCGTGCTGGTCGACGGGCCCGCCGGGATCGGGAAGACCGCGCTGATCAGGCACTTCGTCGCCGCGCACCCGGACGCCGAGGTGCTGAGGGCGTGCGGGGAGGAGAACGAGACCGGGCTTCCGCTCGGGCTGCTCGACCAGCTCCTCTCCCCCGCCGAGCATGACGAGCAGGCCCTTCCCCGGCCCCCGGCGGCCGACGCGCCGACCGCCGGCGCCCGGCTGCTCGACGTACTCGGTGAACTCCAGACCCGTACCGCCGGGCCGTTGATCCTCGTCGTGGACGACGCGCACTGGGCGGACTCCTCGTCCCTCCAGGCGCTGACCTTCGCCCTGCGCCGACTGCGCGCCGACCGGGTGCTCACGGTCGTCGTCGTACGGGAGGCCGATGATCCGGCGCTGCCCGAGGGGTTGCGGCGGCTGCTCACCGGTGAGGGGACGTTGCGGGTGTCGTTGAGCGGGTTGAGTGCGGGTGAGGTCGGTGAGCTTGCCGCCGCCCGCGGCGGGTCGCTGCCGCCTACCGCTGTCGTACGGCTGCTCGACCACACCGACGGCAACCCGCTGCACGTCAAGGCGCTGCTCGAACAGGTACCGCCCGCCCGCCTGATGTCCACGGCGTTCCCGCTGCCCGCGCCGCTCGGGTACGCGCGGCTGATCGAACAGCGGCTGGCGGACTGCACCGCCGAGGCGCAGGCCCTGACCGCCGCCGCGAGCGTGCTCGGCATGTCCTGCCCGCTGCACAGCGCCGCCCGGCTCGCGGAGCTGAAGGATCCGCTGCCCGCGCTGGACGAGGCGGTCGGCGCCGGGCTGCTCGACGAGACACCGGAGCCGGGCGGCCCTCGCGTGTCCTTCCCCCATCCCATGCTGCGCGCCACCGTCTACCGAACGCTCGGGCCCGTACGGCGGCACGCGCTGCACCAGGCCGCCGCCGGGCAGTCGGACTCGGCGTACGGCCGCCTCCAGCACCTCGTGCACGCCGCGCAGGGCCCGGACGACACACTGGCCGGACAGCTCGCCGACGCCGCCCGCACCGAGGCCGCCGCCCGGCGCTGGGGCAGCGCCGCCCCGCTGCTGCGCGACGCCGCCCGGCTGGCCCGTACGGAGCGGGACCGTGAGCGGTACGGCGTCGAGGCGGTCGAGGCGCTGCTGTGGGAGGGGCGGCGCGACGAGGCGCAGGCGGTGTTCGACGAGCTGCCGGGGGACGGCCGCTCGGCCGCGCATCGGTACGCGCGGGCCCTGATACTGCCGTTCGGCGGCGACCTCGGCCATATCGAACCCCTGCTGCGCGAGGCCTGGAACTGCTGCGACCGCACGGCGGACCCGGAGCTGGCCTCGTACATCGCCGGCCAGCTCAGCGTCATGGCGCTGTCCCTCAGCCACGGCCGGCAGGCCGCCGAATGGGCCGAACAGGCCATGCGGCTGTCCGGCCGGCGCACCTCCAGCACCATGCTGCGCTTCGCCCGGATGACCGGCTACGGCCTCAGCGGTGACATCGGGCGCGGACTCGCCGTGGCCGCGCGGCTGCCGGACGCCTCGCTCGTCACCACGGCCGATGTGGATCTGCTCTGCGGACGCGGCCTGTTGAGGATGTGGTCCGGCGAACTGGCGGACGCCGAACGGGACTTGCGGGAAGCCCTGTTCATCTGCCGGGACGGGCCGATGATGCTGCGCATCGTCGCGATGTTCCAACTCGGCCTCACCCAGTACGCATTGGGTGCCTGGGAGGAGGCCGCGCAGCGCCTGGAATCGGCCGCTTCCCTCAACGACGACACCGGCAACGAGCTGCACTCGGCGGTGCACGGGGCAGCCGGTTGGGTCGTCGCCGCCCTCGGGGACTACGAGCGCGCGGAGTGGCATCTGCGCCAAGTGCCCGACATACCGGTCACGTTGGGGACGGTCATGACCGAGTCCCGGCGTACCCGCGCCTTCCTCGCCCTCCTACGGGGGCAACCGGACGCCGCCGAGGCGGAGTTGCTGCCGCTTCTGGAGGCGGACGCCGCCGAGGGGCTCTGTGAGCCGATGACCGGGCCGTGGCGCGATCTGCTGGCCGAGGCGCTCATCGGGCTCGGGCGTCTCGACGAGGCGGACCACGCGCTGACCGCCTTCGAGGCGCTGGCCGCCGATCGTGGACACGCGGCCGCCCTGGCCGCCGGCTGCCGGATCCGGGGCGAGTTGCTGGCCGCCCGGCACGAACCCGGGGCCGCCGAGGGCATGTTCGCCACCGGACTCGCGCACGCCGCCCGGGTCACCGCGCCGTACGAACGGGCCCGGCTCCAGCTCGCGTCGGGCGAACTGCTGCGCCGGACCGGTCGCAGGGCCGCCGCAGCGCAGGCGCTCCAGGCCGCGTACGAGACCCTGACGGGACTCGGTGCGGTTCCCCTCCTGGAGCGCTGCGCCCGCGAACTCGCCGCCTGCGGAACGGCCCGCGCGGCAGGTGGTCCCCCGTCGCCACCCGACCGCGGCCCCGTGCTGACCTCGCAGGAACTGGCCGTCGCCCGGCTCGCCGCCTCCGGTCTCACCAACCGCCAAGTAGCCCGGGAACTGCTGCTCAGCGTGAAGACGGTCGAGTACCACCTGGGCCACGCCTACACGAAGCTCGGCATCTCCTCCCGGGTCGGGCTGGCCACGAGACTCCCGCCCGGCCCGGTCGGCACCGGATGACGCGTCGGCGCTGGATTACGCGTCAGCGCTGGATGAGGAAGCGCGGGCTGGTCGCGAAGCTCGCGTCCGGGTCCGTCAGGCCCATGTACACGGAGGCGTAGACCTCGCACTGGTGCCCCCGGTGCTTGGCCAGTTCGGCCGCGGCGATGCCGAAGACGAACTCGACCGACTGCTTGTCCCAGGGGGCCTTGCTCAGCAGCCCGCTGACCACGTTGGCCGTGGTCGTCGGAATGTTCGTGCCGTCGAAGAGGTCCTTGACGGTGATCTCGACCTCGTACGGCGCCCCGATCCGGAAGACGGCGTCGCCCGCCTCCGCTTCCACGGCGATCTCGGCGTTCTTGTCGGGGTCCAGGGTCGGGTCGGCGTTCGGGCTGGTCGTGTTCCGGGCGAACACCCGGACGATCTCGACGTCGTTCGGTCCCACAGCGATCATCTCCCTCGTTCGGGAGGCGTGTCGCCCGGCCCCCTGCCGGGCGCTCTCCGCATCCCTCGACAGGGACATTAGGGACAGCGCGGACCGCCGCGCCTCGGGGTACGCCTCAGGGAAGACCCCAGGGGCGACCCCGGGCACGGCCCTAGCGCGGCAGCCCGGTGCTCAGTTCCGCGAACGCCTCGTGGAACCCGGGGAACGTCTTCCGTACGCAGCCCGGGTCGTCGAAGGTGATGCCGGGGGCGCGCAGGCCGGTCACCGCGAAGGACATGACGATGCGGTGGTCGCCGTACGACTTGATGTCCGTGCCCTGCGCGGGAGCCGTACCGGGCGGACAGGGGTGGATCTCGATCCAGTCCGGCCCGGTCTCCACCCGTACCCCCAGCCGTCGGAGGTTCTCCGCGCAGGCCTCCAGGCGGTCGCACTCCTTCACGCGGGTGTTGGCCACGTCCTCGATGCGTACGGGGCCGGAGGCGAAGGGGGCGAGGGCCGCCAGGGTCGGCATGGTGTCCGAGATGTCCCGCATGTTGACCGTGAGGCCGCGCAGTTCGCCCGTGCCGGTGACCGTCGTACGGTCGGCGGTGGTCTCCACCCGTGCGCCCATCCGGCGCAGTACGTCGACGAAGCCCAGGTCGCCCTGGAGCGCGTCCGTGCCGAGGCCGGGGACCGTCACCTCGCCGCCGGTGAGGGCCGCCGCAGCGAAGAAGTAGCTGGCGGTGGAGGCGTCGGGCTCGACGGCGTAGGTGGTGGCCCGGTAGCCGCCGGGCGGGACCACGAAATCGGCGCCGTCCCTGTGCACCTCCACCCCGAACGCCCGCATCATCGCGATGGTGATCTCCACGTAGGGGGCCGAGACGAGGTCCGTGACGTGGATGCGCAGACCCTTACGGGTCAGGGGGCCCAGGAGCAGGAGCGCGGTGAGGTACTGGGACGACTCACCGGCGTCCAGGGTGACGTCCCCGCCCTCGACGCCCGCCGCCGCGACGGTCAGCGGGTGATGCCCCTCCGCCTCCTCGTGCCGCAGGTCCACGCCCAGGTCGCGCAGGGCGCGGGTCAGGGGGGCCAGGGGGCGGCGGCGCATCTGGGGGGAGGCGTCGAAGCGGTACGTGCCGTGGCCGGCGGCGACGAGGGTCGGCAGGAAACGGGAGGTCGTGGCGCCGTCACGGCAGTAGACGTCCGCCTCCGTGACCGCGGGGCCCTGCGGACGGCCGTCGATCTGCCAGGCACCGGGCGTCCGGCCGACCCGGTAGCCGAGGCCGACCAGCCCCTCGGCGAAGCCCTCCGAGTCGTCCGAGCGCAGGGGGCGTACGAGGGTGGTGACCCCGTCGGCTGCGGCGGCGAGGAACAGGGCGCGGGCGGTGATGGACTTGGAACCGGGGATCTGTACGTCGGCCATGGCCCCTATGCTGGCCCGGCCTGTGCCTCACGCGCCGGAACGTCCGCGAAATGGACCATGAACGGTGAGCGCCACCAGCTCGACCTCGAACCCGTCGGTGTTCTCCAGATAGGCCGCGTACTGCTGCTCGCCGCCCGCGTGCGGGTGCTTGTCGGGGAACATCAGCGTCCAGCCATGGCGCACCGCCTGCGCCACGAGCGCGTCGACCGCCGTGTCGTCCCGGACGTGGAAGGCGAGGTGGTTCAGGCCGGGTGCACGGCGGTCGTGCCGGGTTCCGGTCAGCGCGGACGACTGTTCGAGGACGAGGTACGTGGGGCCGAGCCGCCAGCTCCGGCCGCGCTCCCAGCTCTGGAAGGGCGTATGGCCGAGCGCCGTCAGCAGCCACTCCCACTGGACCACCGCCCGGTCGATGTCCGGCACCCAGATCTCGATGTGGTGCAGCGTTCCATGGCCCGGCGGGGCAGCTCGCTCTTCCGGCATCACGCGGTCTTCCTGGAGGGGCTCCCCCGCCGCTCCACGTGCGGGAGAGCCCTGCCCCATCGGGCTACGAGAATCGTGTTACGAGAACAACAGGCGCCACGTCAGTGGCCCCGGGTAGCCGTCCGCGTCGCCGCGTAGTTCCTTGCGGGACTTCTGGAAGTCCCGGACGTTGAGGCGGTCGGCCTCGCCCCAGCTGCGGCTCGGGCCGACCTTGTAGTGGTCGCCGAAGCCTCGCTTGACGAGCTGCTTGCCGAGCTTGAGGACGTGGTCGTTCACGGCGCCCTCCTTGAAGTACTTGCGGCCCGGGTAGGCGGGCACCACGACCGGCTTGGGCACGGTCGGAGTCGGAGTCGGTGTGTCGTCGTCGACGTCCAGCTCGGCCTTGGCGTGCTTGACGATCGCGGAGAAGTCGATCCCGCCCGGGTCGCCGTGGTCGTTCTCCGGGACGTGCATGTGTCCGCAGACGCCCTTGAACGCCTTCCACTCGGCGAAGGACAGCCGCTGGCCGCCGCCGTCGGCGTACGAGGTCGGGTAGTCCGGCCATGCCTTCGGGCCGGACAGCGCCACGCCGTGCTCCTCGTGCATCCAGGCCAGGAACCGCGCGACCGACTTCAGCGCCCAGTCGGGGGCCTCGGGCCAGTAGATGTGCGCCTGGTCCGCCGTCGTCCACTTCTTGTGCGTCTTGGGGTCGCAGGTGCCGACCAGCTCCACCTGGGTGACGTTGAGCGTGTTGGTCTCGACACCGCCCCGCTTGTTGGCAAGGGCCCGGGACGAGGTCTCTATGTCGAAGTGCTGGTACCACTTCAGCTTCTTCGCGGCGAGGTCCGGCACCGCCGTCAGGTTCGGCGCGATCGATCCACCGCTGTACGTGGGCAGGCTGCGCCCCTCGGTGGTGTGCAGGACGACGACGTCGACCTGCATCGGGTCGCCCGGATAGTCGTCCTGGTACCAGTTCGCCCGGCTGGCGCCCGGGTATCTCTGAGGTCCTGTCTTCGTTGCCATCCCTTGTCTCCTGTGTCTCGGCTTCCCCCTGGCCGGTCCCCCGACAGGCGCTGCTGCAAGCGAGAGAGCATGCAGGGCGTTGGTGGGATCATCGCCCAACCGGCTTGGAATGGAAGAGGGTTGACGCGATTCCCGCGTGTCGGTCCGGTTACGGATTGCCCCGCGTGGGTATCGCACCCGCCCCGCCGTCCACCCCCGTACCAACTTCCCGTTTTCGGCCGGATTCGGGAACCCACCCCGACCCACCCCCGTCCAACCGACACGACTGCCGGATGAGTCACCGTGGTGCGGTGTCGGCCTCGCTGCTGGCTGCGATCGCTGACCTACCCTCTCCAGCCGCCTGCGGCCGGCAGCGAGCCGTCACCGGCGCGCCCCCCTCCGATGCGCCGGTGACGGCCCCCTTCCGGGGAAAAGCGGCCATCTCCCGTTAGCGTGCGCACCCTTGACTGGAAGAAACTTCCCGGTTATTCGTAACTTCTCGGAAGTTTCCTTCACGAGGGAAGGAGCGCCCCCGTGCGCGACTCCGGCACCACCAGACGTGCTCTTCTCGCCGCGACCGCCGGCACCGGCGCCGCGCTCGCCCTCGGGGGTGAGGCACAGCCGTACGACAGTGACGCGCGGCTGCGGCGGATCGTCGCCGGGATGACCCTGGAGGAGAAGGTCGGTCAGCTGTTCGTCATGCGGGTGTACGGGCACTCCGCCACCGCACCCGACCAGGCCGACATCGACGCCAACCTCGCGGAGATCGGCGTCCGGACGGCGGCCGAGCTGATCGCCAGGTACCGGGTCGGCGGGATCATCTACTTCTCCTGGGCGCACAACACCCGCGATCCACATCAGATCGCCGATCTGAGCAACGGGATCCAGAAGGCCTCCCTCGGCCTTCCCCGTGGTTTGCCCGTGCTCATCTCCACCGACCAGGAGCACGGGATCGTCGCCCGCGTCGGAAAACCCGCCACCCTCCTCCCCGGCGCCATGGCCCTCGGCGCGAACGGCTCGCGCACCGACGCCCGTACGGCGGGCAGCATCAGCGGCGCCGAACTGCGTGCCCTCGGCATCCGCCAGGACTACGCGCCCGTCGCCGACGTGAACGTCAACCCGGCCAATCCAGTGATCGGCGTACGGTCGTTCGGCGCCGATCCGGCCGCCGTCGCGGGGCTGGTCGCCGCGCAGGTCACCGGCTATCAGCGGGCCTCCGTCGCCGCCACCGCCAAGCACTTCCCGGGACACGGGGACACCGCTGTCGACAGCCACTACGGCTTCCCCGTCATCGGGCACACACGGGAGGAATGGAACGCCATCGACGCTCCGCCGTTCCGCGCCGCCGTCCGCGCCGGCATCGACTCGATCATGACCGCGCACATCATGGTCCCGGCCCTCGACGGCTCCGGCGACCCCGCGACCCTCTCCCGGCCGATCCTCACCGGCATCCTGCGCGAGGAACTCGGCTACGACGGGGTCGTGGTGACGGACTCGCTGGGCATGCAGGGCGTACGGGAGAAGTACGGCGACGACCGGGTTCCGGTGCTGGCGCTCAAGGCCGGGGTCGATCAGCTCCTCAACCCGCCCTCCCTCGACATCGCCTGGAACGCCGTGCTGACGGCCGTACGGCAGGGGGAGTTGACCGAAGCGCGGCTCGACGCGTCGATCCTGCGCGTCCTGCGGCTCAAGAACCGGCTCGGGCTGCTGGAGCGGCCGTACGTCACCCATGCCGGCGTCGACCGGGCCGTCGGGGTCGCCGGCCACCTCACCGCCGCCGACCGGATCGCCGAGCGGACCACCACCCTCCTCGTCAACGAGCGGAAGCTGCTGCCCCTTTCGAGGAGCACGCAGAAGACCGTGCTCGTCGTCGGGGCCGATCCCGCCTCGCCGTCCGGTACGACCGGGCCGCCGACCACCGTCCTCGCGGGCGCTCTCACCGAGCTGGGCTTCACCGCGACCGCCCTCTCGACCGGCACCGCGCCCTCCGCCGCCGTCATCGCCCGGGCGGTCGCCGCCGCCGGGGAGGTGGACGCGGTGGTCGTCGGGACGTACAACGTCGGTGCCACGAGCAGTCAGCGGACGCTGGTCGCCCAACTCCTCACCACCGGGCGGCCGGTGGTGTGTGTCGCCGTCCGCAACCCCTACGACGTGGCCCAACTGCCCGACGTACCGGCCTACCTGGCCTCCTACTCCTGGACCGACGTCGAACTCCGGGCCGCCGCACGGGTGATCGCGGGCCGGGTCCGGCCGCGCGGCAAGCTGCCGGTGCCGGTGCTGGACGCGGAGGATCCGACGCGGGTGCTGTATCCGATCGGCCACGGGCTGTCGTACTGACGGTTGTCGGTGCACTGCGGCGCCGTCGTGGCTGGTCGCGCCCACGCGGCGGTAGCCGCAGATTCAATACAGCCCCGCGCCCCCAGGTAGGCGATCGGCACCGATCGCTTTTAAGGGGCGCGGGGAACTGCGCGACCAGCCCCCACCGGGCCCGCAGCCGACAACGCCCCCCTTCAGCCCGCTGCCGAACCGTAGTTGATCTCGCCGAACCCGCTCGGGAAAGAGAAGCAATGCGGCGTACACGTCGTACGTCGCACAACCGGCGCACCACCCCCAATAGGCGCAAATCCTCTGGACATCTGGCGTGGCCCGGGCGGCGAGGGCCACGCTGAGCGGGGGTACTCGGGGGGATGCGATGCGCAAGAGGCGTTCTGTGGGGTCCACGGAAGTGGTGCGCGTGCGGGTGTTCGCCTGCGCGTTGCTCGCCGTGGTCGCGCTGTTCATGGGGACGGGGTGCCAGCTGGCGTCGGACGGCGATTCGGCGGACGACCCCGCGGCGGGGACCTCCGGGGCCGCCGACGGAACGGCGGTCGACCAGCGGCCGGCGCCGCCCCGGCCCACCGGCTACGGCACCGTCTTCCTCTCCGTCGACGAGTGCAGTTCCTTCGGCACCACCAGCTTCACCGAGGTGCCCTGCACCAGCGAGCGGGCGGCGGCCCGGGTCGTGGCCCGGTACGACGGCAAGGTGAGCGCCGGTCCGGCGTGCCCGGCGACCACCGACTTCGTGCTGCACATCAGCGAACAGCGGCCCGCCGCCGACGAGGACGGCGACGGGGCCGTCCCGCAGGGCTACTCCTGCATGCGCAACCTCCAGGCCCCGCACCCCGGCGACCCGGGCGGCGGCGGAGGTCCGCGCACGATCGTCGGCGACTGCGTGTACAGCGCCGGGCAGGGGGAGGTACGTGAGACGGCGTGCGACGGGACGGGCGAGAAGAAGCCGGAGTACGAGGTGACCGAGGCGGTCGTCAAACGCGTCAACTGCCCTGCCTCCACGGCCCTTTACGTACAACTGGGCGGGGAACGGCCGGTGGGCTGCGCGAAAGCGGTGTGAGAGATTCCATTTTTTCGGGCAAGGTCGGACGAATGTCGGGCGAATAACGAGTCGCTCCCATTCACTGGAACAACTGTTGTGATGAATTCGTGAATCGGTAGGCTCCCCCTGTCATGGCGCGGACCCCTTCTTTTCGGACAGTCCGCCACCACTTACATGCCGGGAACCTCTGTGGCACTCCACGCACGCACGGCACAACAGCAGCAGGACCGGGCTCCGAAGGCTCAGGCGGCTCCGAAGCGCCAGTTGTCGCTACGGACGATCCTGCTCGTCCTGGCCCTGGTGCCCTGTCTCGCCCTGGTGGCCCTGGGCGCGATGAACTCGGCCCAGCTCTACGGCGACTGGCGGACCGTCCATGACCGCAACGAGGAGGGGAAACGCTTCGGCACCCCGATCGTCACCGTCTTCTACAACCTCCAGGCGGAGCGGCGGCTCAGCGCGGCGGCGCTCGCGGACCCCAAGGCCGACGAGACCGAGCTGACCCGGCAGCGCACGCGCACCGACAAGTCCGTACAGAGCCTCGAAGCGGTCGGCACCGCCCCGTCCTCTCTCACCGAGGCCTTCCAGGAGGTCACCCTCGGTCTGAAGAAGCTGCCCGACTACCGGGACGCCGTGGACCGGCGGTCCGCCGGCCGGCAGCAGACGTTCGACGCCTACACGAGCGTGATCGCGTCGAGCCTGCATCTGCTGGAGGACTTCAGCAACGTCGGCTTCGGTGAGACGTCCGTCCTCGTCCGCCCGGCCCTCGACGCGCAGTGGGGCCTGGAGATGCTCTCGCGCGAGGACGCGATCATCGCCGCCGGAGCGGCGAGCGGGCGGCTCACCGCCGAGGAGCGCTTCCAGCTGGCCGAGACGATCGGCAGCGAGCAGCACATCTACAGCGACAAGGTCGTGCCGCAGCTGCCCGCCGACCGGGCCAAGGCCTACCGGGCCGTGCTGTCGGGCGCCGACTGGAAGCGGAAGACCTCGGTCGAGCAGCGCCTGTTGAACACGGCGGACGCCGACGGCAGCGGCCGGACGGCCGTCTCCGCCGCGCAGGGCAAGCAGTGGCAGCAGAGCCTCGCCGGGATGACCCCCGCGCTGTTGCAGGCCAGCAGCGCCTACTCCGACGACCTCGTCGCCTCCACCGAGGACGAACTCGGCGGTCTGATGACCGACATGATGGTCAACAGCGCGGTGAGCACGGCGGCCGTGCTGCTGATGCTGGTCATCTCGCTGCGCCTCACCGGCATGCTGCGCCGCCGGATCTTCGGGCTGCGTGCCGAGGCACTCCAGCTCCAGGAGCGGCTGCCCGACATCGTGGAGCGGCTGCGCAACGGCGAGAAGGTCGACACCGACGCCGAACTGCCCGAGATCCGGCACGGCGACGACGAACTCGGCCAGCTCGGCCAGGCCCTCAACCAGGCCCGCACCTCGTCCCTGGACACCGCCGTGCGGGAGATCGAGCTGTACCGCGGTTTCGAGCGGCTGCTGCAACGTATCGCCCGGCGCACCCAGTTGCTGATCGGTATGCAGCTGAAACGTCTCGGCGAGATGCAGCGGCGGCACGAGGACCCCGAGGTCCTCGAAGGGCTGTTCGACCTCGACCACCTGGCGGCCCGGCTGCGCCGCTACGAGGAGAACCTGGTCATCCTCGGCAGCGGGACACCGCAGCGGCGCTGGCGCAGGCCCGTTCTGCTGCTGGACATCCTGCGCTCGGCGCAGGGCGAGGTGCAGGACTACCGGCGCATCCGGATCGACACCGACGGCGAGACCTGGCTGTCGGAGCGTGCGGTCGGCCCGATGGTGCACCTGCTGGCGGAGCTGATGGAGAACGCGGTGTCGTTCTCCCGGCCGCCGACCCCGGTCGAGGTGACCGCCTCCCAGGTGGGGCGCGGCATCGCGATCGAGATCGAGGACCGCGGCATGGGCATGGACCCGGAGCAGTACGCCGAGGCGAACGAGCTGATGGCCAGCCCGCCCCGGATGGACGTGATGTCCCGCGCCGACGACGCCCGGCTCGGCCTGTACGTCGTGGCCCGGCTCGCCGCCAACCTGGGCCTCCAGGTGGAGCTGCGGCCCTCGTCGTTCGGGGGCACCCGGGTCGTCGTCCTGGTCCCCGCGGAGCTGATCACGGGCGGCCAGCAGGTCCCGGCGCGGCCCGCCTCGCTGCCGGCCTCCCCGTCGGCACCGGTCCCGGACCGCCTCGCGCTGCGCGCCTCGACCGCCCGCCCCACGTACCCGGAGGCCCAGGACCCGCTCACGCTCCACGGCGCACCCTCGTACCCCGGGCAGGCGGACGCCCCCGCACCGTCGGCGGCCCCCTTCGCGGACCCGCTCACGCCCCGCGGAACCCGCGACCGTTCCGGCCCCCCGGCAGCCCCCTTCCCGGACCAGCTCACGCCCCGCGGAACCTCCGACCGCCCCGGCACCTCGGCAGCCCCCTTCCCACTCCACGGAACCTCCGACCATTCCGGCACCCCGGCAGCCCCTTTCCCGGACCCGCTCACACTCCGCGGAGCCCCCGACCGTTCCGGCCCGGCGGACTCCCCCACTCGCCCCGCACCCCGGGCGCGCGGCGCGCACGCCGGTGAGCAGGAGGGGTACGCCCGTCCGCTCATCGGCCCCTGGATCGCGCCGTCGGCACCGTCCGGGTCGGCGTCCGGGTCGGCGGCGCCGTCGGCCCGCCCCCCGCAGGCCCCCGCCCAGGCGTCCAACGGCAGCCAGAATCCGCTCCCCCGGCGCGTCCGGCAGGCGAGCCTCGTCACCGAACTCCGGGAGCCGCCCTCGTACCCCGCCGCCGAACAGCCGCGCACCGGCCCCGCCGGCGCTTCCGCGCCGCCCCTGCCCCGTCGGAAGGGAGGCAGGTCCGGCGCCACCGTCGGTGCCTTCCAGCGCCAGTCGCGGGCCTCCCGGCTCAGGCCCGACGCGGACAGTCAGCCCGGACACCAGACCGAACACCAGCCCACCCACCCCTCACCGGGACCCGACCGGGCCCGGAAGGAAGACGGACGATGACTCTGCGAACCACTGCCACCAACTCCGACCTCGACTGGCTGCTCGACCGTCTGGTCGACCAGGTTCCGGGCACCCGGAACGCCATCGTGCTGTCCGACGACGGGCTGGTGGTGAGCCAGTCCAACAGCATCGCCCGGGTCGACGCGGAACGCCTGGCCGCCATCGCCACCGGTCAGCAGAGCCTGGCCCGCGGTGTCGGTGAGGTCTTCGGCGGCGGTGCCGTCCACCAGGTCATCATCGAACTGGACGAACTCTGGCTGTTCATCAGCTCGGCCGGCCGGGGCACCCACCTGGCGGTCGTGGCGGACCAGGAGGTCGACGCCGAGATCATGGCCGTGGCGATGGACACCCTCGTACAGCAGGTGGGGCAGCGGCTGGGGACCGAGGTGCGGGTCCAGCGCCTGGAGGGCGGGGGGCGTGAGTGAGCCACTGGGCGGACGCGTCGCCGGACGACGACGATGCCGAGGAGAGTCTCGTCCGGCCGTACACGATCACCCATGGGCGTACGGCCTCGGTACGTGACGACCTCACCCTCATCACGGTGATCGCCACCGTCTCGCCGGCCGAACGGCCCGCCGACCGGGGGCTACAGCCCGAGCACCGGGTGATCCTGCGGCAGTGCCGTACGCCGGTGGCGCTCGCCGAGGTCGCCGCCGGGCTGAATCTGCCCGTGGCGGTGACGAAGATCCTCGTCGGCGACCTCATCACGCTGGACCGGGTGACTGCCCGGCCGCCGCTCGCGGTGGCCGTCGGCCAGGAACCGGACATGACTCTTCTTCAGGCGGTGAAGGATGCCCTACTCAGACTCTGACGAACAGGCCGGGTCACAGGCGTCCGCGGCCGGGACGCCCACCGCGCCCGCCGCGGTGAAAATACTGATCGCGGGCGGCTTCGGCGTCGGCAAGACCACCATGGTCGGCTCCGTGAGCGAGATCCCGCCGCTGCACACCGAGGAGCAGCTGACCGTCGCGGGCCTCGGGGTCGACGACCTCGACGGGGTCGAGCGGAAGACCACGACCACCGTGGCGCTGGACTTCGGCCGGATCACGGTGAGCAGCCAGCTGGTCCTCTACCTGTTCGGGACGCCCGGCCAGGAACGCTTCTGGTTCATGTGGAACGACCTGGTGCACGGGGCGCTCGGCGCGGTCGTCCTCGCGGACACCCGGCGGCTGGAGAGCAGCTTCGCGTCGATCGACTTCTTCGAGAGCCGTGGCGTGCCGTTCGTGGTCGGCGTCAACTGCTTCCACGGGATGCGGGACCGCACGGTGGCGGAGGTACGGGACGCGCTCGACCTGGACCCGGGGGTCCCGGTCGTCATGGGTGACCTCCGGGAGCGGCTGGACAGCCGGGACCTGTTGCTGGCCCTGGTCAATCTGCTGATGGCGGGGCGGCCGCCGGCGGCGATCGGCGGCTGACACGAGCGCGGGCTCGACGGCAGCCGCCGTCGAGCCCGCGTCGCATTCAACTACCCATGCTCTCCACAGCCGTTACGGCCGCAGCGTGGGCTCCCGCTCGATGTTCCGCTTGTCGAGCTTCGCGTCGTACGTCGCCAGCGGCTTGGCCGCCGACGGGTTGGACTGGACGGTGGTCGAGGCGACGCCCGCCCACTCCAGGATGCGGGCCGTGGCGAACGCCTTCTGCTCGGGGACCAGAGCCGCGACGTTCGCGCCGTGGTTCAGGCCGGGGGCGGTGAAGACGTACGAGTCCTTCGCGCCCTTGCCGAGACGGAACTGCTCGGCGCCCCACGGGTCGTTCTGCCCGTACACGAACAGCATCTGGTTGGCGCGGTGCTTGACCCAGTTGTCGACGTCACGCATCGCCCGCGGCTGGAACTTCATCGAGATGTCCCGGGGGACGAACTCCCGCGGCGGCATGTAGCCGTAGCGGATGTACTTCTTCTCGATGTGCGGGAACTTGATGGTGGGCGCGCCGAGTTGGGTGCCCGCCTGGTAGTAGTACGGCGTGTACGGCTCCAGGCCCTGGTCGGTGTAGAAGGAGAACCCGGCGATCGTGTCGATCGATGTCCAGATGTCGTCGTCGGTCGCGTTCTTCGCGTCGGCCGGGATGGACTCGCAGTCGGCGAGCAGGCTGTACTGCCAGAAGCCCCAGACGTAGTCGAGCACGGTGGCCTCGTACGCCTTGTCGAGGCTGCCGATGGTGTCGAAGGTGAAGCCCTCGGCGGCGGCGAACTCCGCGTACCGCTTCTCCAGCGGCTCCCGGCGGACGAGCGCCTCGCGCTGCACGCCGTTCAGCCGGTCGCGGCACTCCTTGGTGCCGACGGTGGCGAAGAACCGGTCGTAGGCCGAGTCCTCGTTGTTCACCACGTCGTTGGGGGCGACGTACGCGACGACGCCGTCCATGTCACGCGGGTAGAAGCGCTCGTAGTACGTGGCGGTCATGCCGCCCTTCGAACCGCCCGTGGACAGCCACTTCTTGGCGTAGATCTTCTTCAGCGCCGTGAAGACGCGGTGCTGGTCGCTGGCCGCCTGCCAGATGTCCAGCTTGGACCAGTTCGCCGGGTCGGGCCGGGACGGCGTGAAGAAGCGGTACTCCAAGGAGACCTGGTTGCCGTCGACGATCCGCGTCGGCTCGCTGCGACTCGGGTTCGTGTTGACGAAGTACCCGCTGGTGAAGAACACCGTCGGGCGCGCGACGTCCTTGTGCAGGACGGTGATGCGCTGCTGGAACGTGCCCTTGGACGGGTGCCGGTGGTCGATCGGCTGGGTGTAGTTGAGGACGAAGTACCGGTAGCCGGTGTACGGCTTCTCCTGGATCAGGCTCATGCCCGGTATCGCGAGGAGCTGGTCCTTGATGTCCGCGCTACTGGTCGTTTGTGTGGTGCCGGTGGCCTCCGGCTGAGCGGCGGTCGCCGCTCCCGCCGTACTCAACGTGCCGATGAGCACGGTGAGCGCCAGCAGCCATCTGAGCGCCTTGCGCATGCACCCTCCCCTATGAAACATCTGTGCGCCGGAAGCTATCGGAGCAACTGCCGGACGCACCAGGGGAGATAGGGAAATCCCTCGGGCAGGGGATCGGTAAATAGGGTGTGAGCAGAGTGCCGGGAGGGGCTCAACACCGAATCCAGCCAGAACTGACCGATCCTCGCCCAACCGTCCCCTTCACCCACACATGCCGCCGTCCCGCGTGCACGGTGACCGGGCCGGCCCGCTTCGAGAACTCGCCCTCGTCGACGACCGGGCGTCCGCCGCGCGCCCGTACGCTCACCGACATCCACTGGCGGACGCCGGGGCGCTTGGAGAGGGTGACTGCGCAGACGTAGCCGCTGCGGCGGTAGATGTGCACCTCGCCGGTGGAGAAGGTGAGTGTGCGTGCTTTGCGCCCTGAGCACGCCGAGGCCGCCTCGGCGCTCCCCGGGCTCATGAGGGCGAGCATGCCGGACGCGGTCAACACGGCCAGCCCGAGGGCTATCCGTCGTCGTACGGAACCACCACTCACCGTCGTCTCTCCCGTCACCGCCGATTACCGTACTGATGTACGGACGCGAGGGGTGTGTCGAACGGTTGCGTGGTCTTTCGGCTGCGGGTCCGCTGTGGCTGGTCGCGCAGTTCCCCGCGCCCCTGAAGAACGGCCCCTGCGGGGCGTTCAACGTTCAGTCAGCGGGATGAGGATGTGACCGGTTCCTCCTGGTCCGGGGTTCCTACGAATGTGCGCCACAACTCTGCGTAGCGGCCGTTCAGTTGGAGGAGTTCGTCATGGGTGCCGTCCTCGGCGACGCGCCCGTGTTCCATGAGTACGACCCGGTCGGCGCGGGCCGCCGTGGTCAGGCGGTGGGCTACCACCAGGGTTGTACGGCGGCCTGCGAGGCGGTCCGTGGCCTGGTTGACCTGGGCCTCGGTGGCCAGGTCCAGGGCCGCCGTGGCCTCGTCGAGGAGGAGGATGTCCGGGTCGACCAGTTCGGCGCGGGCCAGTGCGATCAGCTGGCGTTGGCCCGCCGAGAGGTTACGGCCGCGCTCGGCGACCTCGTGGAGGTAGCCGCCGTCGAGGGTGGCGATCATCTCGTGGGCGCCGACCGCCCGCGCCGCCGCCTCCACCTGGGCGTCGGTGGCGTCCGGACGCCCGTACGCGATGGCGTCCCGCACGGTCCCCTGGAACAGGTACGCCTCCTGCGGCACGACCCCGAGGCGATGCCGGTACGAGGTGATGTCGAGGGCGCGCAGATCGGTGCCGTCGACGGTGACCCGGCCGCCGGTCGGGTCGTAGAAGCGGGCGACCAGCTTCACGAGCGTCGACTTGCCGGCGCCGGTCTCCCCGACGAAGGCGACGGTCTGCCCCGCCGGAATCGTCAACTCGACCTCGCTCAGGGCCTCTTCGTCGTCCCCGTACGCGAAGTCCACGCCCTCGAAGGCGATGTCCCCGCGCAGGGACAGCACCTCCAGCGGCTCCTCGGCGGCCTCGGTGGAGGTCCGCTCCTGGAGCAGTTCCTGGATGCGGCCCAGCGAGACCGTCGCCTGCTGGTACCCGTCGAAGACCTGCGAGAGCTGCTGCACGGGTGCGAAGAACAGGTCGATGTAGAGCAGGTACGCCACCAGCGCACCCGTCGTCAGCGTGCCGTTCTCGATCCGCCCCGCGCCGACGATCAGCACCGCCGCGGCCGCGACCGAGGCCAGCAGCTGTACGAAGGGGAAGTACACGGAGATCAGCCACTGGCCCCGGACACGCGCCCGGCGATAGCTGTCGCTGCCCTCGGCGAACCGCTCGCCACCCGCCCGCTCACGCCGGAAGGCCTGCACGATCCGCAGCCCGGACACCGACTCCTGGAGGTCGGCGTTGACCAACGACACACGCTCACGGGCGAGTTCGTACGCCTTGACGCTGGCCCGGCGGAAGTAGAACGTGCCGACGACCAGCACCGGGATGGTCACGAACACGACGAGGGCGAGCTGTACGTCGATCACGAGCAGGGCGACCATGATGCCGAAGAAGGTGACGACGGAGACGAAGGCGGTGACCAGGCCCGTCTGGAGGAACGTGGAGAGGGCGTCGACGTCGGTCGTCATCCTCGTCATGATCCGGCCGGTCAACTCCCGTTCGTAGTAGTCGAGTCCGAGGCGTTGCAGCTGGGCGAAGATCTTCAACCGGAGTGCGTACAGCACGCGTTCGCCGGTACGGCCCGTCATCCGCATCTCGCCGATCTGCGCCGCCCACTGGACGACGACGGAGACCAGGGCGAGCGCGGAGGCCGCCCACACGGCACCCAGGGCGAGTTGGGAGACGCCCGAGTCGATGCCGTGCCGGATCAGGACCGGCAGGAGCAGGCCCATGCCCGCGTCGACGGCGACGAGCCCGAGGCTCACCAGCAACGGCGTACCGAAGCCGCGCAGCAGCCGCTTCAGCCCGTACGAGTCCTCGGGCGTGACCGCGCGGGCCTCGTCGATGACCGGGGTGTCGGCGGCCGGGGGCAACGCCTCGACCTGGGCGAGGAGTTCGGGCGTGGCCGGCATCCCGTCGAACGCCGTGTCCTTGCGCTCGCGGTCACCGGTCCACAGCCTGGGGGTGACCCCGCGCTCGGCGTCGAACTCGGCGTCCAGCTCGTCCCGTACGGAGGTGTCCTCGGGCGGCAGGGAGGGCAGTGCACGGCCGGGCGAGACGCCGCCCAGCTCGTCCGGGTCGGTCAGCAGCCGCCGGTACAGGGCGGAACGGGCCTGGAGTTCCTCGTGGGTGCCGATGTCGGCGAGGCGTCCGGCGTCGAGGACGGCGATGCGGTCGGCGAGGCCGAGGGTGGAGCGGCGGTGGGCGATGAGGAGGGTCGTCCGGCCCTCCATGACGTGCTTCAGGGCCTCGTGGATCTCGTGCTCGACGCGGGCGTCCACGGCGGAGGTGGCGTCGTCGAGGACGAGGAGGCGGGGGTCGGTGAGGATCGCGCGGGCCAGTGCGACGCGCTGGCGCTGGCCGCCGGAGAGGGTGAGGCCGTGCTCGCCGACCTTGGTGTCGTAGCCGTGGGGCAGCTCGGCGATGAAACGGTCCGCCTGTGCGGCGCGCGCGGCGGTGAGGATCTGCTCCTCGGTGGCGTCCGGACGGCCGTACGCGATGTTGTTGCGGACGGTGTCGGAGAAGAGGAAGGAGTCCTCGGGGACGAGCCCGATCGCGGCCCGCAGCGAGTCGCTGGTCAGCTCGCGGACATCGTGGCCGCCGACGAGGACCGCGCCGCGCGTCACGTCGTAGAAGCGCGGGAGGAGGAGGGAGACGGTCGACTTGCCGGAGCCCGACGACCCGACGACGGCGAGGGTCTCGCCGGCCCGGATCTCCAGGCTGAGCCCGTCGAGGACGGGGCGCTCGGGGTCGTACCCGAACGACACGTCGTCGAACTCGACGGTTGCCGGGGCGTCGGCGGGCAGGTCCTTGTGGCCGTCGGAGATGGAGGGCTTGGTGTCGATCAGTTCGAGGACGCGTTCGGTACCGGCCCGCGCCTGCTGGCCGACGGTCAGCACCATGGCGAGCATCCGCACCGGGCCGACGAGCTGGGCGAGATAGGTGGAGAACGCGACGAACGTACCGAGCGTGATGTGCCCGCCCACGGCCAGCCAGCCGCCCACGGCGAGCATCGCGACCTGCCCGAGCACGGGCACGGCCTGGAGGGCCGGGGTGTAGACGGAGTTGAAGCGGATCGTCCGCAGCCGCCCCGCGAAGAGCCGCCGCCCGACCTCCCGGAGCTTCCCGGTCTCCTGGTCCTCCTGCCCGAACCCCTTCACCACGCGTACGCCCGTCACGGCGCCGTCGACGACACCCGCGACGGCGGCGGCCTGGGCCTGCGCGTACCAGGTGGCCGGGTGGAGCTTCGTACGGCTGCGCTTGGCGATGATCCACAGGGCGGGGGCGACCGCGAGGGCGACCAGGGTCAGCGGGATCGACAGCCAGGCCATGATCGCGAGGGACATCAGGAAGAGGAGCAGGTTCCCGATGGTCATCGGGAGCATGTAGAAGAGGCTCTGGATCAGCTGGAGGTCGCTGGTGGCCCGCCCGACGATCTGCCCGGTCGACAGCTCGTCCTGGCGGCGCCCGTCGAGCCGGGTGATCGTCCCGAACATCTCCGTCCGCAGGTCGTGCTGGACGTCGAGGGCGAGCCGGCCGCCGTAGTAGCGGCGGATGTAGGTGAAGACGTAGACGAGGACGGCGGAGACGACGAGCGCGCCCGCCCAGGGGGCCATCGAGCGGGTCTTGTCAGCGATCACGTCGTCGATGATCACCTTGGTGATCAGCGGGACGATCGCCATGAGGGCCATACCGCCGAGGGAGGCGCCCAGGGAGAGCACGACGTCCTTCGGATACCGCCAGGCGTATCCGACCAGCCGCCGCGCCCATCCCTGCGCCTGTTCCGGCTCCGGTTTCGGCTCCCGCCCCCGCTGGTCTGTCACTCCGGTGCCTTCCGTAGATCCACACGTCCATACTCCGCCGGTAGGCACCAACGCGGGCGGAAGCGGATTTCATCCCTCCGCAACAAACAGGGCTTATGCCGTACGGACCCGCAGGAAGTAGAAACGGGTCGTCTGTACGGCGTTCTGGTTGTCGTCGCTGACCAGGAGGACGCGCAGGCCGCCGTGGGTGCGGCCGGTGATGACCATGCCCTCGATGTTGTCGAGGAGGGGGTTGGGCTGCGGCTGCTTCGCGGTCGCTCCCAGTGACGGGCAGTTCACGATGTCGGCGAGGAGGGTCTTCTTGACCAGGCGTACGCCGTCCTGCCCGGTGACGTTCTCGACGCCGCTCGTGTCGGTGGCGTGGCGCGGGTCGGCCAGGTAGAGGCGGACGGTGTTGCCGACGCCGGAGGTGAAACCGCGCTCCAGGACGAGAAGGCGTCCGTCGGGGGTGGCCGCGACCTCGGGGACGCCCAGGCCGGTGTCGGTGCGGTAGGCGTACTGGGCGCCGAGGACGAAGTGGCCGCCCTTCCGCTCCCAGGTCTGCCAGCGGACGATGCCGGTGGAGTCGCCGGAGATCGCGTACTCCATGGAGGCGAGGAGCGTACGGCCGCCGGGGAGGAGGGTGAGCCCCTCGAAGGTCTGGTTGGCGGTGGCGCGGCCGGCCGGGGCGGCCTGGAGCGCGTCCGGTACCGGGAGCCGGTCGAGGATGCGGCCGTCGCGAGAGTAGCGGCGTACGGAGGGTTCCGTCTCGGAGGAGACGAGCCGGGTGCCGTCGCGGTCGACGACCAGACCCTCGGAGTCGAGCGCGGCGCCGGTCTCGTCGGCGAGGGGGACGACGCTCGTCGGGCTCAGGGTCCGCCGGTCGAGGGTGAAGAGGGACGAGCGGTCGGAGAGGGCGGCGAGGTCGCCGTTCCGGTCGACCGCGAGCGCGGAGAAGTTGCCGACGAAGGTGCCGTCGTACGTCGTCTTGTCGAGGGCGTCGGAGAAGCGGTCGATGGAGACGGTCGGCGAACAGGCGTTGCTGATGTGCGAGTTGGCGTCCGCCGGTCCGGCGGCGGTCAGGCAGGTGGCCGCCGCCAGGCCGGCGGTGACGGTGGTGAGTACGGTTCGCAGAGATCGCTGGGGTCGCAGGCGCATGGCGGTCACCGTAGGTCGGGTCGGTGACGGCCGGGAGGCGCTGCGGTGAAGTCGGCCTGTGATCGGCTCTGTGATCAGCTCGCTGCGAGGTCCCTGTGGACGACCTTGGCGACGCGTTCGATGGTCGTGATGCCGTAGTTCCAGGTGCTGTTGCCGTGGGTGAGCACGGAGATCATGTAGTCGTGGCCGCCGCCCTTGAACGAGCCGACGCTGTGCACCCGCCAGCCGTGCGAGGCGCGCTGAAGCCAGCCGTTCTTGACGTGCACGGAGACACCGGAGGGCACGCCCTTCGGCGTACCCCAGCGCTGGGACGAGATGACCTGGTTCATCAACTTCAGGATGTACGCACGGGAGTTGTCGGTCAGGACCGTGTTGTGGATGGTGGTGAGCGCGAGGAGCTTCTGTTCGTCGCGGGCGGTGATCTGGGTGAGCCCCCAGTAGCCGTTGGCGCCGGGCCTGGTCTGGGTCATGTTGGCGGCGGCGAGGAAGCCCTTGATCTTCGTCACGCCGAGCTGGCTCCACAGCTTGGTGGTGGCGGCGTTGTCCGACTTGGTGATCATGGCCGTGGCGCGGCTCTTCTCCGTGGCGGTCAGGGCTCGGCCGGTCTTCTGGGCGTCCCAGAGCAGGGTCGCGAGGACGGTCACCTTGACGACACTGGCGGAGTCGAAGGCCGTCTGCGCTCGGTACACACAGGTGGTTCTGGTGGAGCGGTCGAAGACGCCGACGCTGATGGAACCCTGGCGCCCGGCGAGGGCGGAGGTGATGTCCCGCTTCAGCTTGGTGGCGAGGGCGGGCTTGGCCGACGTACAACTGACCGCCGCGGTGGCGGCGTTGGCGGGTGTGGCGGTGGCGAGCAGCGAGATCGCGGTGGTGGCGCCGACGACGACACCGAGTGCGCGGGCACGCGCGGATCTGGATGTCGCGGATCTGGCTATGTGGTGAGTCATGGAGGTTCCCCATCCCCGTGAAAGACGTCAGCGGCCCCCCGGCACGCTGGTCTCCTTTGACTCACATGCACGTACGAATGGTTGTACGCCTGCCCGATTTCCTTTGGGTAAAGCATGCACCGCACGTAACGCACTGTTGCCCGTATTCACAGGTGGCCCCCAGGTGCGCCACAGCCCTCACCCACCCCCCGTCCAGACGATTCGATGGTGACATCTGCCACCGACCCACACCCCCACGCCCCGGAAACCCCCGCGGCCGCCGATCCCGCGGCCCCCGCGGCTCCACCGGCCCCCACCGCGCCAGGCACGCCCGGCACGCTCGAGAAGGCGCCGCGCTGGTCGCTGCCCGCGCTGCTCGCGATCATGGTGCTGGCCGGAGTCCTGTACTCCTGGAACCTCTCCTCCTCCGGCCTCAACAGCTTCTACAGCGCGGCCGTGCTCAGCGGAACGCAGAGCTGGAAGGCGTGGTTCTTCGGCTCGCTCGACGCGGGGAACTTCCTCACCGTCGACAAGCCACCCTTCGTCCTCATGGTCATGGGCCTGTCCTGCCGGGTGTTCGGCTTCGGCACGTGGCAGATGATGGCGCCGCTGATCGCGTCCGCGCTCGGCACCATCTGGATCCTGCACTCCTCCGTGAAGCGGGTGTTCGGCCACGCGGCGGCGACCGTGGCCGCACTCGTCCTGGCCCTCACCCCGATCACCGTGGCCATCAACCGGGACAACAACCCCGACACGCTGCTGGTCTGCCTGATGGTGGCGGGCGCGGCCCTCGCCCTGCGCGCCACGCGTGACGGCAAACTGCTGCCGCTGCTCGGCTCGGCGGTGTGCTTCGGTCTCGCCTTCAACACGAAGATGCTCCAGGGCTACATCGCCCTGCCGGCCGTCTTCGCGGTGTACCTCTTCGCGGCCAACCTGGGCCTCGTGAAGCGGATCGTGAACCTGCTGCTCGCGGGTGTCGCGCTCGCGGTGGCCAGCTTCTGGTGGGCGACGGCGGTCTCCCTGGTCCCGGCCGACGAACGCCCGTACATCGGCGGCTCGACGGACGGCAGCGCCTGGAACCTGATCATGGGCTACAACGGCCTCGGCCGCGTCTTCGGCGGCGAGGGCAACGGCGGGGGCGGCGGTGGCGGGGGCGGCGGCTTCTCCGGGACCGCGGGCATCGGCCGGATGTTCAACGAGATCCTGGGCGGCCAGATCTCGTGGCTGATCCCCTTCGCGGGCATCGCGCTGGTGGGCGGCCTGGTGTTGATCGGCCGGGCCCCGCGCACGGACGCGACCCGCGCCGCACTCCTGATGTGGGGCGGCTGGACACTCCTCCACTACCTGACCTTCGCCATGGCCGAAGGCACGATGCACCCGTACTACACGACCGCCCTCGCGCCCGGCATCGCGGCGCTGTGCGGTGGCGGCGGAGTGCTCCTGCTGCGCGCGTTCCGCACGGACAAGCGCTGGGTGTGGGTACTCCCGCTGGCCCTCGGCATCACCGGGGTCTGGTCGGTAGTCCTCCTGCGCCGGACGTCCGACTGGAACGCGTGGCTGTGGCCGACGATCGCGGTGCTGATGGCACTGGCGATCACGGGTCTGCTGGTCTTCCGTACCGGACGCCGAGTCCAGCTCCTGGCAGCCTCCGTGGTGGCGGCGATCGTCGCGGCGGTGGCCGGCCCGGCCGCGTACTCCTTCGCGGAGACGTCGGCGACGGGCGGCGGCATGGGCGGTACGAACCCGACGGCGGGCCCGTCGACGGGTGGCGGCATGGGTGGTCCGGGTGGCGGCGGGGGCGGTGGCAATCGTGCGGGCGGCGGCTTCCCCGGCGGTGGCGGCCAGGGCCAGCAGAACGGCCAACAGCAGGGCGGTCAGGCCGAGGGCGGCCAGCAGGGCGGTCAGATGGGTACGCCGCCCAGTGGCGGGATGCCCAGCGGGGCGCCCGGCGGCACCGGTCAGCAGGGCGGTGGCATGGGTACGCCCCCGGGCGGCACGAGCGGCACCGGCGGTGAGACCGGCGAGGCCGGCGGCCAGCAGCAGAGCGGACAGCCCGGCGGCATGGGCGGCGGAGGTATGGGCGGCGGTGGCGGCATGGGCGGCGGCGCCAGCACCGAGCTGATCACGTACCTGAAGAAGCACCAGGACGGCGCCAAGTGGCTGCTGGCGGTGTCCAATTCGCAGGGTGCGGCACAGCTGATCATGAGCAGCGGCGAGCCGGTGATCTCCATGTGGGGCTGGACCGGCACCGACAAGGCGATGACCCTGGCCAAGCTCAAGGAGCTGGTGAAGAAGGGCGAGTTGCACTACATCCAGCTCGGCGGCGGTATGGGCGGAGGGGGCGGCATGGGCGGCTCCAGCCTCAGCTCGGAGGTCACGGCGTGGGTGCAGGAGCACGGCACGGCGGTGAAGGAGAGCGAGTACAGCACGTCGTCGAACTCGACGTCGAACTCGACGACGGAGGAGAGCGAGTCGGGCACGCAGACGAGCGCTCAATCCACGTCGTCGATCTACCGCCTGGACGCGTCGGACGTCAGCTGAGCCCGAAGGACAACGAGTGGCCCCCGACCGGAACGCCGGTCGGGGGCCACCCCGTTTCCAGACGATCCCTTGCCCTCCCCTTGGCTCTACGCGCGTCAAATCGAGCCGAAATCAGCCGAGTTGCCGGACTCCGTCACCCAACGGACACGCGCAGTTCATTGCCTGAAACGCATGTCCATGTCACGCTCCCGGATGTCCCGCTCAATCGACACGCGTAGAACGGACACCCCCGATGCCCGCGACGCAGATACGCCGCAGCCGTTGGAAGGCCGTGGCGCTCGCCACGTCGACCGTCATGGCCGCCCTCGCCATCCCCACGATGGCCGCGACTCCGGCCGGCGCGACGACGACCGCGTACGACGCCACGTACTACAAGAACGCGATCGGCAAGACCGGCACGAGCCTCAAGTCCTCGCTGCACACGATCATCAGCAGCCAGACGAAGATCTCGTACTCCGCGGTCTGGAACGCGCTGAAGGTGACCGACCAGGACCCGAACAACAGCAGCAACGTGCTCCTGCTGTACAGCGGTGTCTCGCGCAGCAAGTCCCTCAACGGCGGCGACGTCGGCGACTGGAACCGCGAGCACACCTGGGCCAAGTCCCACGGCGACTTCGGCGAGGCGGTCGGCCCCGGCACGGACCTGCACCACCTGCGCGCCTGCGACGTCCAGGTCAACAGCACCCGCGGCAACCTGGACTTCGACAACGGCGGCAGCACGGTCACCAACGGCGGCGGCAGCACCGTCGACTCCGACTCCTTCGCACCGCGCGCCGCGGACAGGGGCGACGTCGCCCGCATGATCCTCTACATGACCGTCCGCTACGAGGGCGACGACGGCTGGGCCGACCTGGAGCCCAACGAGAAGGTGGGCAACGGCAGCAACCCGTACATGGGCAAGCTAGCCGTCCTCAAGGCCTGGAACGAGGCGGACCCGCCCAACGCCTTCGAGGAGCGCCGCAACGACCTCATCTACACCAACTACCAGGGCAATCGGAACCCGTTCATCGACCACCCTGAGTGGGTCGAGGCGATCTGGTAGACGGTCCGGCAGCGGACGGACGTACGCCATACCCTGAACGCCCCGTGATGCACGGGGCGTTCTCCCTATTCAGCGCCGTGGGACGGTGCGGAATCCGTTGCCGCGGCCCCGGGATGGCGGTGTACGGTCGTGTCCTGGTGGTTTCCCGGCCGCCTCTGGGTCCGCGGGCAGAGCTGCAAGCTCACCGGTTGCGTATGAGGATCACTGGCAGATCTTCCAGCCCGATGTCGCGGACCCGCGGGCGCCGAGGAAGGACTGCCTTGTCCGATCAACCGCGCCGTCTCCCCGACCGGCCCAGCCTCCGGTACCTGAAGATCGAGGCGAAACGCCGCCTCTCCACAGGGGAGTTCGCGACACTTCACGAAGCCCAGCTGGCCATCGCCCGCGAACACGGGCTGCCGAGCTGGACCGCACTCAAGGAACGCATCGAGGCCGAGAACCCAGCAAGCCACGCCCTGACGCACCTGCGGTGGGTGATGTCGCGCTTCACGGCAGCCGGCACCCCGGGATGGACACCCCCCGACGAGGAGGAACTGCGCCGGCACTTCGACGATCGTTACCTGAGCCTCGTACCGACGGACTGGGTGACCCACCTGTTCACCACGCTCGCCGAGCGACTGCGCGAGGGCCTCACAGACGTGGAGGCCGAACCGCTGTCCCTTCGCGCACACCTCGCCGACCTGCGCATCGAGACAGCGACCGAGACCGAACCACCGCACCGGCTGAGCAGTCTGCAGATGTACCCGGCGCGCGAACTCGGCGCCGACCTCCCCGGTGAGCCGCCGACCTCTGGTTGAGCATGCGATCAAGTGACGGCGTCGAGCGGGACTGGCCGATGTCAAGGAGCCTCATCGCCCTCGGGCAGAGCGAAAGCACTGCCGGGATTGAAGGGTGCGCATCGCCGAGCGTCGGGAAGCGCAGCAGCAGACGGGCATCGGGGGCGTCAACGTCCTCCGTTGCCGACTGGCGGGCAACGGACAGCAATGGGGCCACTGGCTGAATGCCCTCAACTTGCTGCCCACGAGCCCCGGGTCAGAGAAGGTCCCGCCAGAAGGAAACCGTCGCTCTCGGCTCCCAACTCTCATCGACGTCGCCGCGTGCTTCGTCGAACTCCTGGTGGATGTAGTCGGCCAGGTCCAGCCCGTAGCAGATGATGTCGGTCCCCCACATCGAGAGCACCGGATGCCCGGAGCTCCCCTGGCCTGCGGGAAGGTAGCGGTGGGCATAGACGGGCACGAGCACCGGAACATCGGCAAGGTGGAGTCGTGCGGTGGCCAGGGCGTCCACGTAATCGGCCGGCCGCTCACCCCAGGCCTCGTACCAGAACCTGTTGTGCTCGACGCTGAAGAGGACTCCCTCGACCGGCCAGTTGAGCCGCTCACGCAGCTTGACCGGATCCCCGCTGCGCCACTCGGGCCACGGCTTGGCCCAGGTCTGCCCCTCCTCGGGCGGCACATTGACAGGAAGCCCGGCGGCAAGGAACGCACGGTGATCGTCGGCGAACTCGAAGCCGTACTCGCGCTCGATACGCGCGAACTCGGCGTCGGTCAGCCCCGGTTCGAAGTCGTAGAGCCCTGTCTGCGCGAGCCGCCGCACGGCATCCGCACCCAGCCGCGTCCCCTCTTCACTGATCACCGGCGCACGCTAACGCGAAGGAGGGCGCATCGGCATCTGAGTTAGCAGCGACGCTGCCCCAATTCCCCTGTCTTTCAGCCCGGTTCACGACCGTTCAGACCGCCGGACGACTGCCTCAGACCTCTCGACCCAGCCGAGATACCAGTCCGCAAATGCGACCTCCCCGAGGGGACGGAATCTTCCGTCCCCCGGACGGTCATCGAGCCACACCTGCCCCCGCTGCGGACCGGACACAACAAGCCAGTGGCAACAACCGCAACCCTCGTGGCTGAGGCACACGGCACCGGAAGAGAACCAGTCGAACAACTTCTCGTCCTGTTCCAACCAGGCGCGATATGCCTCACGGAACCCAGCTTCGTCCTCGAAGTCGGACTCCACCGGCTCCTTGCTCTCGTGCTCGGCCTGAACACGCACGCTTTCCTCCCCGCCTGGAAAGGCAAAGCGCAATCGCTCGTGGACCGTACCTCCGCCCACCTCGCTCCACAGCCACCCGGCACCGGCATCAGTACGGCTCAGAACGGTGAGCCCATACCCCGGTCCAGCACCGCCGGCACCGACTTCGAGGAGGAAGTCCCGGTAGGCCGCGGGCAGCGAGACACCCCACTGAGCCTCCGCCTCGGCGACCTCCGACTCCGACAGCGGATCAGCAAGCCAGAAGTGATGCCCCACTCCGCCGTACCGATCCCATGCTCCGAAGACTTCCCGCACCTTGTCAGCGCGAGCCAGAGCCTTTACGCGCTGACGGACACCGCTCCAGTTCATCGCCCCCATGGACCAAAGGGTAGGCGGAGGCATTTGCTCCAGGCGCACACCCCAGCCAGGCCGAGGGGAGGTTGACTAGGCGAGTGATGCCAGCAGGGCAAGAGGCGCCGCACGACCGTATATGGAGGAGACTATTCCTCGCCAAGGTGGGCAAACCCAGCGCATGTCGGCCTCAGGAAATGACGAGCAGAGACGAGCCGAAGAAACTCGCCTATGGGAACAGCTCATATACGAAGGCGGAATGGTGTTCCAGATCGGCAACATCTTCCTGTTGGCCGAGTCACTCCTCGTTGTCGCCTACTCAGCCCTACTGGCGTCAAGCGACGCCAACCGAACCAGCGAAATCCTGGCGATACTGCGCGCGCTCGCGACGTTCGGCCTTATCACGTCAGCCGCTTGGTGCTACATGGCTCACCGGCAACTGCAGTTCGCCCAACGACTGGAAGATCGCGCCAAGTCCCGAATGTCCGACTATGCAGAATCGGTCTCTCACGCGAGTTCGCCAGGTTTGGAGTCCAAACTCCTTCTGGCGTACCTCATGCCGGTTGTGGCCGGGATCATGTGGATTTTGTTCCTGGTGATTGTGTAGTGAAGCTACGGGCCAGAAGGCCCCTCAGGGTAAAAGACACCCCACGGAGCAACCGTGTCTGGAGCGACGCCACCGAGCCGACATCCATCCTCAAGTCCTGAGCACATCGCATCATGGTCGCACCAGAACAGGCGGAAGCAGCAGGGAATCACGGTGAGGGTCGCCGAGTCTGATGAGGCTGGATACCAACTGCTCGCTCAGGTCGGCGCCTCAACCGACCAGAGAAGGACGCAGCTTCCCAAGCCGAAGTGGCAGCATCGGCCGGCTCTTGGCAACTTGGCTGGCCCTGAGTCCCAGCTTGCCGGCCGAAGGCGATACCTGCCCCGAGCCGTTATTCATCACTCCTGTCTAGCTGCCTTGACCGCGCCGTTGCCAGCACGCGTTGGGAGTAGACGCCTTCAGACTTGAGATCATCGAGGTATGACGGGATATCGATGATGCAGTCTCTGCATGACGTGGGCTGCTGGGTTTCGGTGTTGACGAGAACGGCCCTCCAGCGCGCACTTTCCGGTGGGCTCTTGACGGTCCAAGTGACCTTCCACTGACCGTTCTGAAGGATGTCTGCCCTGGGAGAGACCAGCCACTCGTAAGACCTGCCCGAAGGAGATATCGCTTCGGCGTCCGGTTGCGGCACCTCGGCGATGACGTGAACCACCATGCCCTGCGGGACCTGGGTCACAGTTCCTGAGAACTCGTAGGTCTTGCTTGACGGGCCGGTACCAGGCCGCTCACTCCAGGAGTCGAGGCTGATTTTAGGAGGAGCTTCAGGCTGGCGAGGATCGGCCCCGGCGAGAGTGAACATTCCTGTGATCAGTGCGGCAAGCAACCCACCGACCGCCCCTATCAAAGCGGTCGCTATGGACGTTGCCTCCATGCGCTGCCTCAGCCCACTGCGGCGGTGATCTGCAGAGGCTTGAGGTGTCGGCCGGCCAGGCTCAGAGGGTGCGGAGTCTGGAGTTCCGTGGTCCGGCGCGCCGGGGCCGTCGCTGCTGAGGGCGCTTGTGGTTCCGGTTGCCATACAAACTCCACGTGCTGGGCTAAACGCGCGTCCCATAATGTCGGAAGGCAGGGCACCCAGAGGTGGGAAACCGGACTCAACAGCACTCAAGTCCTGTGTCCTTGAGCACAGTTGGCGCGACTGACTCCGGCGATGCACTGACCCGAAAGGCGAAGCACTGGCTGCAGGGTCATGGCCGTGTCAGTCTCCGTCTCGTTCGGGGCCGATCACGGTCGTCCACATGAGACCCGCCGCCCGGAGCAGCACAGGACACAACCGTCGATGAACGCAGGTGGACGGCCCAGAACGATGCCCACGGCCCCATCAACACAGTTGGGAAGCATGCGCACTCTCCAGGGGCATCGCGTGTCACCATCAGGTGGAGGGCCCGCGATGAGCTTCGCGGCACGTGCGGCATCGTGGGGGGGAATTGTGGCAGCACCGACCTGGGGCGTCGTGGGCATAGGAGCCCTCTTTGTCGTAGCCGCTGGATACTGGCGCCTCGTGGAGCAAGAACGGATACGTCTGGGAGCAGATCCCCTCCACTTCCGCTTCTTCAGGGTGTGGGTACCCCTTGTCATCGGTGTGGCAGCACTGGGCAAGCTCCTCCGAGCCTTGGACGCCTCATTCCCGGTCGTGGTCATGTCCGACCTGTTGAGCCTTGCGCCAGCCGTCATTGCGGCTGGGCTGGGAGTGGTGGCCCCCAGAAAACGACGCTCGGAAGCCGGCACCACAACCGCACCAGATCCAACAGAGAACAGCGGGGAACCAAGGTGAAAGCAGACCATCCCGCAGAGGCCGCAGCCCGGCCGTTCGCCCAGGTCAGCGCTCCGCCCAGCCCCAAAGCGCCGCAGCTTCCCAAGCTGAGGCCCCGCCGGTACGTCGCCACCGTCGTGGCCAGGGCAACCACATCTCCTCGTGACAGCACCGAGTATTGCTCCGCCGAGCGACAGGCCCGTGCTTCAACCGGGGCTACAAGCCCTCGACCGCAACCCGTTCCATCCCGGCGAGAAACGACAGCCACGCCGCCGCCCCGACTACAACGACAGGGCCAGACAGGTGCTTCGAGTCACGGACGTCGATACCGTCTGTCCAGAGACGGATTTCTATGCATTCGCCGTTCTGGCCGCTGTAGCTGCTCTTGAACCAAGTGGTCCGCTGCGGCGACATGTGCTGCTCTTCCTTATGAGTCGGTCAGCCCCTCGGCGATCTCGATGATCCGGGACTCGGATTCCATCGCGCCGAGGGCTGCGGCACGGAGGTGGTCGAAGGCGCCTCCCAGCACTAATCGCCGGGTTCCCGTCAGCACCAATTCAGGCCTCGAAGCCGTACTCCAGCACATACGCGGCCGAGTCCAACACCATCTCGTTCACCTCGACGGCCACGCCCTCGGCATCGAACGCGGTCCGGGCGACCAGCACGACCGGCACACCGGACGGCAACTCCAGTCGCCCGGCCTCGTCGCCGCTCGGCATCCGGGAGCGGATCTCCTCGCGGAAGCGGACAGGCTTGCGGCCCAGTTCCTCAAGCCGCGCGTAGATGCCGCCAGGGCCCGTGTCCGGCTGCGTGATCGGCGTACCGGAGACCAGATCGGCCGCCAGATACGACGTAGCAAGTAGCACCGGTTTGCCGTCGAGGGCGTAGCGGCGCCGCCGCACGCAGACCCGCGCCCCTTCCTCCAGGTCCAGGACGCCGGCCACCACAGCCGGGGCCTCCTCCTCGCTCACCTCGACCGAGTCGACGACGAGTTCACGGCCTGCCGCGTCGGTCGCCCAGATGGACCGGCCTTCGCCCCACTCGGAGTGGGCAACCCGTTGGATACCCCGACGCCGAATGGGCTTGAAGTCCCGGACGAACACCCCGGCCCCCTTGCGCGCTTCGACTATGCCCTCCGCCTGAAGAACACCGAGAGCCTGCCGGGCCGTCATACGGGCAACGCCGTGTGCGTCCATGAGGTCGTTCTCGCCAGGGAGCCTCTCACCCGGGCCGTACTCACCGGATTCGATGGCCGCCCGCAGCTCCTCGGCAATGCGCTGGTACTTGGGCTGACGCCCCGCGCCCCGGCCGCTCATCAAAGTCTCCCTCCGATCATCTCTAGACATCCTAGGCACCGCTCACCGCCCCCTCACCACCCGTCAGCTATCACCTCCGAGCAATTTCGCTCACGTCTCTAGAGATGTATTGCGCAGGCTCGTCGTGAGCGCTTCAGTGGCTGCATCTCTAGAGAGGATTCCGATCCTCCCTAGTCCCGCGCCTCGGAGGTCTTCATGCCCGCCCACACCGCACCACCGCAACCTGCAACCGGCAGGTCGGAGACCACCTGGCAGCTCCCCCACACCCCCAGCAGCGCCCCCCGCGCCCGCGAACTCCTCCGTACCCAGCTCATCACCTGGAAGATCGACGGAGAAGTCGCCGAAACCGCCGAGTTGTTGCTCTCGGAGCTGATCACCAACTCCCTCCGGCACGCCTCCACCCCACCCGGCCGCAAGATCGGCCTGCGCCTCGCTACGTACGACAGGCGCCTGCGCGTGGAGGTCGCCGACGCGAACAACCGCCGACCCACGCCCCGACAGGCCGGCCCCGAGGACGTAGGAGGCCGTGGCCTCACCCTCGTACAAGCCCTCGCTGAGCGTTGGGGATGCTGTCCCCGACTGCACGGCATCGGAAAGGCGACGTGGGCGGAACTGGCACTGACGACGCCCCCACAGTCACCGCCCGCCCGCTGACCTGACGCTCTGACGCGCAACCGCCTCTCCTCACCACCGAACGACACGAGCGAACGACACAAGAGTCATCCGAGGTCAGGAGAGACCCGTCGCCGAGAAAGAGTCAGCCTGCGTCGGGCTCGGTCGAGCTCCGTGACCGTCACCTTGACCGCGTCGCCCACCCCGACGACCTCCTCCGGAGCTGCCACCGGTGTCCATGCGAGTTCCCGGAGAGGGACCAGGCCCTCTATCCCGTCGGCGACCTGGACGAACACTCCGAACGGGATCAGCCTGGTGACCCGTCCTTCCAGGGTCCGGCCCACCGGGGTGGCGTCGGCGAATGTCTGGAACGGGTCCTGCTCCATCGCCCGCAAGGACAATCTGGCCTCGCCGTTCCACGTGTCGAACTGGAGGAACTCGCACGAGACCCGCTGTCCGACCTCGACGACCTCCGAGGCCGATTCGAAGCGCCGCCAAGACAGTTCGGGGAACGACACGAACCCGACGCCGGGGAACACCGGGTGGTCTGGGCCCCCGTCCAGTGCGACGAAGACCCCGTAGCGTTCGATCGACGCGATCGTACCGGTGAGGATCTCGCCGTAGCGAAGTGAGCTGAGGAACGCCCAGAGTTCCGGGTTCTCGGCGGCCGCCATGGACAGTTCGACTCGACCCTCGTCCGGATCGACGGCGAGTACCTTCGCCGTGATCCGCTGGCCCACTTCCACCTCCGCAGCCGGGAAGCGGCGCCAGGACAGGTCCCGTGGTCCCACCGTCCCCAATGGGCGCGCGGGGAAGCCGTCCAGAGTGACCGTCACCCCGTCGGCAGACCGCGCGACCTCCGTCACGGTTCCGGTGCAGAGGCCGCCCACTCGGAGCGCTTCCAGGAACTCCCGGCAAGCCTGGTCGTCCGACGCTCCTCCGCCCACGCCACCCATACCGCGCAGCTTCTCATGTAGAACCGCGCGTCAGCGGTCCAAAGAGTTCCAGAAATCGGTGAGTACCTGGGCGCCCCGTACCGGGTCCTGGGTCATCCACCAGTGGCCCAGGCCGTCGAGTGTCACCGTACGGGCGCCGGCCCGGCGGGCCGTGCGGGTGCGTTGTTCGGCCGTGCCGACCACGCGGTCTTCGGTGGCGAGCAGGGACAGGCCCGGTCGCTGCGCCGCGCGTTCGAGCTCACGGCCCAGTTCGGCCATCACCGGTTGGGCGGCCGATCGGTAGAGGGCGTACGCCGCTCGGCCCATCGCCTCGTCCTGGCCCGCCGCGACCCGCTTCGCCACCGGCTCGCTCATGCCGAGTTGTACGAGCATCGCGACCCGCATCTCGGGGTCGGGTCCGAGCGGGACGGCGGAGGCCGGGCCCGTGCTCTCCGGCGCCTGCTGGCTCAGGGCGAACTCGTGCCACACGTAGTCCGGGTCGAACAGGCCGATCACATCGCTGACCCAGCTGCGTACGAGGTCCGGGCGGGCCATCACCGCGTTGAGGGCGTGTGCGCCGCCCCAGTCGTGTCCGACCAGGTCGACGGGCTCGGCGAAACGCTCCAACTCGCCGATGAGCCAGTCCCGGTAGTCACCGACGGTCGCGTCGAACCCCGTCGGCAAGGGCGCACCGAAACCGGGCGGGGAGAGGCGGATCGGGGCGGGGCGGGCGGGAGCGACGCGTTCCAGCTCGACGAGCAGCGGCTCCCAGACGTCCTGCGTCTCAGGGAACCCGTGGACGAAGACCGTTGGCATGGCGGGAAGTCCCTTCGTGTTGGTCGCGACCAGGTTCGCGACCGATTTCACGTCCGATCAGATGACCGGCCAGGCGGCCAAGCAGTGACTGAATCAGACGACTGAACCAATGACTGACCAAATGACCAATCTGGTCAGTGAGTATAGTCTGGGGGCATGAACACGAACACCGACCCGCGACAGCGGGCCCTCGTAGTCGGACTCGGCGTCAGTGGAACCGCCTCCGCGCTGCGGCTCCACAAGGCCGGATGGGACGTCACCGTCCTGGAGAAGGCAGCCGAACGTCGGCGCGGCGGGTACTTCCTCACTCTCTTCGGCACCGGGATCACCGCGGCGGAGCGCCTGGGCATCGAGGTGCCGGACCGTTTCTCGGAGGACATCGCCTACTACAACGTCGATCGCGCGGGCAGGCGACGGCGTGGCATGGGCTTCGCCGAGGCCGTGGCCGGCGAGTCACGCCCGGTCGTGCGCGGCGACGTCGAGCAGGCCGCGTTCGACGCCCTGCCCGAGGACGTCGAAATCCGGTACGCGTCCGTGCCTGTGGCGCTGCGCCAGGACGAGGACGGCGTGCACGTCGACATCGAGAACCGGGCCTCGGGGACGGTGACCACCGAACAGTTCGGCCTCGTCGTCGGCGCCGACGGCCTGCGCTCGACCGTGCGGCGGCTCGCCTTCGGGCCCGATGACGGTCACATCCACCGTCTCGGCTACATGCTCGCGGCGTGCGCCCTGCCCAGCTCGGTCCCCGGTTTCCGGGGCACGGACGGCATCGTCATGTCCGAACAGGGCCGGTCGGCATGGGTGTTCGCCTTCGCCGACCGGCCCCCGACGGTGCTGTTCAACTACCGCACCGACGATGTGGACGGCGAGTTCACCCGGCCCGCCATCGACTCGCTGCGGGCCGTGTTCGGACCGGAGCCCACGGGCTCGACGCTCGGCTGGCTGCTCGACCAGTTCGAGCAGGCACCGGACCACCTGTTCGACACCGCCGAGCAGGTACGGCTCGACACCTGGCACCAGGGCAGGGTGGTCCTCGTCGGCGACTCGGCCTGGTGCCTGACCCTCTACTCCGGGATGGGGGCCTCCAGCGGCCTGGCCGGGGCCGACATGCTGGGCACGATGCTGGAGCAGCATCCCGGAGACGTGCCGGGGGCGCTGCGGGCCTGGGAGGCGAAACTCCGCCCCTTCATCGAGTTCCACCAGGAGACCGGCATAGCCATGCGCAAGCTCTTCGTCCCGGCCGACCACACCGAGTACCAGATCCGGTCCCTCTTCGACCACGTGGTGGGGACGACGGTCGGCCGTACGGTCATCTCGAAGCTGGAGCACCGCAGCAAGGCTTCCCGGATGAAGACGGTCGACATCGGCCTCGGCCTGTCCTGACCGGTCCGCCCTGGCCTGCTCACCTCCGTGAACCCCCGAGGACCCACGTGAACCCCCGTGGCATCATGCTGCGAAGAGCGACACGGAAGGAAACACGACGGTGAGCCGGCTGATCGAACACGACTCCGTCAAGGCGGCCAGAATCCTCGACAGCGCGCGCGAGCTGGCCCTCGAACACGGCCTCCGCAAGGTGACCATCGCCGAGATCGCCGCAGCCGCGGCCGTGGGCAAGGGCACGGTCTACCTGTACTGGGAGACCAAGGAAGACCTGTTCGTGGGGCTGGCCGCACGCGAGGTGCTGACCTGGATCGAGACCGTCAACGACCGGATCGCCCAGGACCCGCGGTCCGTCCTGCCCCGCCGTCTCGCTCCGCTGCTCATCCGTACGACACTGAGCAACCCGTGGCTGCGGTGGCTCCAGAGCGACGACAGCGCCATGCGCCAGCTGCTCCACCGCCCCACCGACCAGCAGCGCTTCGCCGAGGCCACGACGAGCGCGATGGGCAACGCGGTCCTGACGATCCTGCGCGACCACGGGATCGTGCGCGACGACCTCCCGCTGCCCAGGCAGATGTACGCCCTGCACGCCGTGCTGGTCGGGTTCGTCACCGTCATGAGCAACGCCGACGACGCGGGCCCGTTCAGCATCGACGATCCCGAGACCGCGCTGGCCGACACCGTCCAACTGCTGCTCGAACGGCCTCGCGACCCCGCCGCACACGATGTCGCCAAGGCCGCGGAAGCGGTACGCGCCCGGTTCACCGAGATCCACGACAACCTGCTGGACCTCGTCGCGACGGGCGCCGCAGGAACCAGGTGATCCCCGGCACCGGATGACCGCCTGCCGCACGGAGCGCCGTCAGTCGTCCAGATGCGTCGCCGCGAACATCCGCAACACCGCCGGAAGCACCACCACCGAAGGCCCCGGCTCCCCCAACGCCTTCGCGAGGTCCGCCTCCAGCGTCTCCGCCGACGTCCGCACCCCCGGCACCCCGAACGACTCCGCCAACGCCACATAATCCGGCCGCGACAACTCCGTCCCCGTCGCCTCCCCGAACGCGTCCGTCATGTACTCGCGCAGAATGCCGTACCCACCGTCATCCACGATCAGCCAGGTCACGTTCAGGTCGTACTGCCGAGCCGTCGCCAACTCCGCGATCCCGTACAGCGCCCCGCCATCCCCCGAGACCGCGAGTACCGGGTACGTCGGATCCGCCACCGCCGCTCCCAGTGCCGCCGGGAAGGCGTAGCCGAGACCGCCCGCGCCCTGCGCCGAGTGCATCGTGTTCGTGCCGCGCGGGTCGAAGCCCGCCCAGGCCCAGTACGAGAGAATCGTCATGTCCCAGAAGGACGGAGACCTAGACGGCAGCGCCGCCCTGACCGACGCCAACAAGCCCTGCTCCAGGGTGAGTTCCTGAGCGGCGATCCGCTCACCCACCCGCTCCAGCACCCCCCGAACCCGCTCCCCCGCCGACTCGTCCTCCCGTGCCACCACCACCGTTTCCAGCAGCGCCTGCAACGCCAACCGCGCATCCGCGTGGATGCCCAGTGCCGGGTGGTTGGACTCCAACTTGCCGAGGTCCGCGTCGACTTGGATGACCCGGCCGCGCGGCTTGAACGTGTGGTAGTTCGACGACAGTTCGCCCAGCCCCGAGCCCACCACCAGCAACACGTCCGCGTCCTCGAGGAAGTCCGTCATGTGGCGGTCCTCCATCCAGGACTGCAACGACAGCGGGTGCGTCCACGGGAACGCGCCCTTCCCGCCGTACGTCGTCACCACCGGCGCCTGGAGTCGCTCCGCCAGCGCCCTCAACTTGCCTGACGCGTCCGCCCGTACGACTCCGCCGCCCGCGATGATCGCCGGGCGCTCGGCGTTGGACAGCAAGTGGGCTGCCAGGGCCGTCAGTTCGGGGCGCGGGGGCAGCTCCTCGGGGAACGCGTCGCCGCCCGTCACCACCGGGACCGGGGTCTCCGCCAGTAGTACGTCCTGCGGGATCTCCACCCATACCGGGCCGTGCGGGACCGTGAGTGCCGACTTCCAGGCATCGGCGATCGCCGACGGGATCTGGGACTGCGTACGCACCGTGTGAACCGACTTCACCACACCCCTGAACGACGCCTGCTGGTCCGGGAGTTCGTGCAGGTAGCCGTGTCGGCCCCCGCCCAGCCCGGCAGTCGGGATCTGGCTGCTGATCGCGAGCACCGGGGCCGATGCCGCCGCGGCTTCTTGCAACGCCGCCAGCGACGTCAGCGCGCCCGGGCCCGTCGACAGCAGCAGCGGTGCCGCCTCTCCCGTCACCCTGCCGTACGCGTCCGCCGCGAAACCCGCGTTGTTCTCCACCCGTAGACCGATGTACCGCAGGTCCGAGCGGCGCAGCGCGTCGAACATGCCCAGGGCGTGCTGGCCGGGCAGGCCGAAGACGGTCGTCGTGCCGAGGCCGGCCAGCGTCTCCACGACCAGGTCTCCGCCGTTGCGGCCGGGGGGCGGGTTGAGGGCGGCCTCCGTCTGTGCGGCGGTCGGCTTCAGCACCAGGTCGTGGTCGTGAGTCATCGTTCTCGGGCCTCTGCAATCTGGCGGGACATGATCGTCGTCAGTTCGTACGCCGTGTGCGACGCCGCGACCGACGTGATCTCGGCGTGATCGTACGCGGGGGCCACCTCCACCACGTCCGCCGAGACCAGGTTGCAGGACGCCAGGCCCCGCAGGGTCTCCAGCAGCTCCCTCGACGTCATGCCGCCCGCCTCCGGCGTACCCGTGCCGGGTGCGAACGCCGGGTCGAGACAGTCGATGTCGATGGAGATGTACAGCGGGCGGTCGCCGATGCGCTGGCGGAGTTGGTCGGCGACCTCGTCCACGCCCCGCCGCATCACGTCCGCCGACGTCACGATGCCGAAGCCCATCTTCGCGTCGTCGTCCAGGTCCTGCTTGCCGTACAGCGGGCCGCGCGTGCCGACGTGGGAGAGGGCGGAGGTGTCCAGGATGCCCTCCTCCACCGCCCGCCGGAACGGCGTCCCGTGCGTGTACTCGGCCCCGAAGTAGGTGTCCCAGGTGTCGAGATGGGCGTCGAAGTGGAGCAGCGCCACCGGGCCGTGCTTCTTCGCCACCGACCTCAGCAGCGGCAGCGCGATCGTGTGGTCGCCGCCGAGGGTCATCAACCTCGCGCCCGTTCCCAGGAGTTCGTCGGCCGCCGCCTCCACCGTCTCCACGGCCTCGTTGATGTTGAACGGGTTGGCTGCGATGTCCCCGGCGTCCGCCACCTGCGCCAGCGCGAACGGGGACGCGTCCTGCGCCGGGTTGTACGGGCGCAGCAGCCGCGACGCCTCGCGGATCGCGTTGCCGCCGAAGCGCGCGCCCGGCCGGTAGGAGACCCCCGAGTCGAACGGCACCCCGACCACGGCGACATCCGCACGTCCGCCGACCTCGTCGAGGCGCGGCAGCCGCGCGAAGGTCGCGGGACCGGCGAATCTCGGGACGCGGGACGAGTCGACGGGGCCACGGGGCGTCTCGTAGCTGCTGGTCATACCGTTCCGCCTTCTCTCCGCGCCGGACGTGGCCGGCGAGCCGCTGGCGCCAGACTAGGTGGCCGGGACAGCACCAGGAAGTGTACGTTTCATCCACTGTCACCGCCTCGTACGGATGGAACATCCACCATGTCCACCCTGCCGGACCCGGCCCCCTCCGTACCGCCCACTCCCCCCGTCCCCCTCTCCGCCCTCCTCGCCCGCGAGGACCTCGCCCTGCGCCAGATCGCCGGCCCGACCGCCCCCGACCCCGCGATCCACTGGGCGCACGCGTCGGAGATGGCGGACCCGTACCCGTATCTGCTCGGTGGTGAGCTGCTGCTGACGGCCGGGGTGCACATCCCGGAGGCGGCCGGCTCGGGGACGTACTTCGACGATTACGTGGCCAGGATCGTGGCGGCCGGTGGCGCCGCGCTCGGGTTCGGCGTCGCGCCGGTGCACGACAGCGTGCCGCGGGCGCTGGTGGAGGCCTGCGACACGTACGAGCTGCCGCTCGTCGAGGTCCCGCCGCGGACGACCTTCTCGGGCGTGGCCCGTGCGGTCTGGCAGCTCATGGCGCAGGCCCGGCTGGCCGAACTCCGCCGCGTGACGGAGGCCCAGCAGAGCCTGGCCGCCGCCGCGTCCCGCCCGGACCCCGTGCCTTCCGTGCTCCGCCAGCTGGCCCAGCGGGTGGGCGGCCGGGCGGTGCTGTACGGGTCGGACGGAGCGGAGATCGCCGCCGCGGGGCGGAAGACGGGCGCGGACCAGGCCCTGGCCGACCTCGCGGCCGTGGTCCGGCCCACCCACGGCACCTCCCGTGGCCCCGCCTCCGCCACGGACACCGACCCCACCGCCGGCACCCGTCTCGCCGCCTACGCCCTCGGCACCGGCCAGGGCTTCGTGCTCGCCGTAGCGGCACCCGAACGTACGTCCGGCGACCACACGATCGCCTCCGTGGCAGCCGTACTCCTCGCCCTCCTCACCGGCGAACACCAGAGCGGCACCGGCGCCGCCCGCTCCTCGGCCCTCGTACGGCTGCTGCTGGGGGCGGCACCGGAGACGGTCGCCCCGCTGCTGGGCCCGGACGACCGCTGGACCGTCGTACACGCACAGCCCGAAACAGCAGCCCCTGATCCGGTGACTGCCTCGGCGCTCGGTACGGCGCTCGGCTCGCCGCTGGTCGACGTCGACGGGGATGTCGTACGGGTCCTGCTGCCCGCCGGTCGTGAGGTCGCCCCGCAGCCCGGCTGGACGTGCGGGATGAGTGCCCCGGCCGGACCGGGCGAGTGGCCGTCCGCCGACTCCCAGGCGGCCCGTGCGCTCGCCCGCGCCCGGGCGACCCGTACGCCCCTCGTCCGCCACGGCGAGCGGGCCGCCGCGCTCTCGGACCTCGTCCCCGAAGCCGACGCGACGGCCCACGCCCGTACCCTCCTCGCGCCGATCGCCGGAGCCCCGGCGCTGGTCGAGACGTTGCGCACCTGGCTCTCCCTGCACGGGAGTTGGGACCGTACGGCGGTCGCGCTGGCCGTGCACCGCAACACCGTCCGGCAGCGGATCGCGCGCTGCACGGCCCTCCTCGGCACGGACCTCGACGATCCCGACGTACGCATGGAGTTGTGGTTCGCGCTGAAGCAGTACTGAGGAAGTACTGAGGCAGCGATGACGTGGCGTGACCTGCGTCCCAGCGATCGGGACGCCGGGCACGCGGGCTGTTGTCTGCCTCACAATGGGAGGCATGCCGATACCCGGGATTCCCAGCCGCGCCGAGCTTGTCGATCACCTTGTGAAAACCCGTATCGCGGGTGATGTCGCCACGCCCCGCGAGAACAATCTCTCCCACTACCGCAAGCTGGCGAACGGCGAACGGCACTACTGGCTCGGGCTGGAGCTGGGCGACCGCTGGACCGACGAGCAGGACGTGCTCGCGGTGATGGCCGAGCGGGTCGGCGTGAACGACGATCCCGAACACCGGTACGGCCAGGACACCATCGACCCCGAGCTGACGGTCGCCGCGCTGGAACGGCTCGCGGCCCGGCTGCGCAAGGCGGCCGACGGGCAGCAGCGGGTGCTGTTCGCCACCGGCCACCCGGGCGGTCTGCTCGACGTGCACCGCGCCACGGCCGACGCGCTGCGGTCCGCCGGCTGCGAGATCGTCGTCATCCCGGACGGTCTGACGACGGACGAGGGGTACGTCTTCCAGTTCGCGGGCGTCGCGGTGCTGGAGCACGGGGCCACACTGTGGCACACCCACTCCGGTGAGCCGATGCGCGCGATCCTGACCGGCCTTGAGCGCGAGGGCCGTCCGCTGCCCGACCTGGTCGTCGCCGACCACGGCTGGGCGGGGTACGCCGGACAGCACGGCATCGACTCCGTCGGGTACGCCGACTGCAACGACCCCGCGCTGTTCCTGGCCGAGTCGGAAGGCACCCTCCAGGTGGCCGTTCCGCTCGACGACCATGTGACGAGCCCGCGCTTCTACGACCCGCTCACGGCGTTCCTGCTGGGCGAGGCCGGGCTGACCGAAGCATAGGAACAGCTGGTCAGGAGGCGCGTGGGACCCGGATCACGCCCTCCTGGATGACCGTGATCGCCAGCTGCCCGTCCTGCGTGTAGATACGGCCCTGGCCGAGCCCACGGCCGCCGGACGCGGACGGCGACTCCTGGTCGTACAGCAGCCATTCGTCGGCGCGGAACGGGCGGTGGAACCACATCGCGTGGTCCAGGGAGGCGCCGACCACGTCGTTCACCGCCCAGCCGCCTCGTCCGTGCGCCAGCAGGATCGAGTCGAGCAGCGTGTAGTCGGAGACGTAGGTGGCGAGGCAGACGTGGAGCAGTGGTTCGTCCACCGCACCGCCCAGCTTGCCGTTCGTACGGAACCAGACCTGGGAGCGCGGTTCGCGGGGCTCGCCGAACCTGCCGTAGGGCGGGTCGTCGACGTAGCGGATGTCGACGGCCTCGCGGGACTCCAGGAACTTCTCGACGATCGCCGGGTCCAGGTGCGCGTACCCGGGGAGCTGTTCCTCGGCCGTGGGGAGGGTCGCCGGGTCGGGGGCGGCGGGCATCGGGGCCTGGTGGTCGAGGCCGTCCTCGTGCTGCTGGAAGCTCGCCGAGAGATGGAAGATCGGCTGCCCGTGCTGGACCGCGACGACCCGCCGGGTGGTGAAGGAACGGCCGTCGCGGATGCGGTCGACGGTGTAGACGATCGGCACGCCGGGGTCGCCGGGGCGCAGGAAGTACGAGTGGAGCGAGTGGGCGGGACGGTCCGACGGGACCGTACGCCCGGCGGCGACGAGGGCCTGGGCCGCCACCTGCCCGCCGAAGACACGGGGGACGATGGCGGGCCGGGACCGGCCGCGGAAGATGTTCTCCTCGATCTGCTCAAGGTCGAGTAGATCGAGGAGAGACTGAAGTGCCTGGCTCATGCAGTCATTTCTACTGCTCGGTAATTTCGGGAGCCTTACAGGCCCATGTCCTTCGCGATGATCGACTTCATGATCTCGCTGGTGCCGCCGTAGATGCGGTTGACGCGGTTGTCCGCGTACAGGCGGGCGATCGGGTACTCGTTCATGAAGCCGTAGCCGCCGTGCAGTTGGAGGCAGCGGTCGATCACGCGGTGGGCGACCTCGGTGGCGAACAGCTTGGCGCTGGCGGCCTCGGCGGGGGTCAGCTCGCCCGCGTCGAGGGCCTCCAGGGCGCGGTCCACGACGGCCTCGGCCGCGTCCACCTCGGCCTTGCAGGCGGCCAGCTCGAACTTGGTGTTCTGGAAGGACGCGACCGGCTTGCCGAAGACGGTGCGCTCCTGCACGTACTGCTGGGCGAACCGGACGGCGGCCTTGGCCTGGGCGTAGGCGCCGAAGGCGATGCCCCAGCGCTCGGAGGCGAGGTTGTGGCCGAGGTAGGAGAAGCCCTTGTTCTCCTCGCCGAGGAGGTCCTCGACGGGCACCTTGACGTCGACGAACGCCAGCTCGGCGGTGTCGGAGGTGCGCAGGCCGAGCTTGTCGAGCTTGCGGCCGATGGAGTAGCCCTCGGACTTGGTGTCCACGGCGAAGAGGGAGATGCCGTGGCGGCGGTCCTCGGCGGTGGGCGCGTCGGTGCGGGCGCAGACTATGACGCGGTCGGCGTGGACGCCGCCGGTGATGAAGGTCTTGGAGCCGTTGAGGACGTAGTGGGTGCCGTCCTCGCTGAGCTTGGCGGTGGTCTTCATGCCCGCGAGGTCGGAGCCGGTGCCCGGCTCGGTCATCGCGAGGGCCCACATCTCCTCGGCGGAGACGAACTTCGGCAGGAAGCGCTTCTTCTGCTCGTCGGTGGCGAGCATCTTGATGTACGGCAGACCGAGCAGGACGTGCACTCCGGAGCCGCCGAACTGGACGCCCGCGCGGGACGTCTCCTCGTACATCACGGCCTCGAACTTGTACGAGTCGATGCCGGCGCCACCGAACTCCTCCGGGACGTTGATCCCGAAGAGGCCCAGCTCGGCGAGCTTGTAGTAGAACTCGCGCGGCGCCTGGCCCGCGGCGAACCACTCGTCGTAGACGGGCACGACCTCGGCCTCGATGAAGGCGCGAAGGGTCTCCCGGAACGCCTCGTGATCCTCGTTGAACACAGTACGGCGCACCGCCGCCACCCTTCTCTGCGCCTAAACCGGCGCCGCTCTCGCGTACGTGGTTGCTCGCCGTTGGGGTTGCTCAATTGATGGCTGCGGTTCCAAACGGCTAAGCGCTTGCTCAGGCTAACCGTACCCGTGAGTACGAAGTCCCGTCCAGGGGAGTCGGGCCGTAACGCTCGTCACTCCCCCGCCGAGCCCGGCACCTCCGCCGCCTCGAACGCCCCCCTGGCCATCCGGTGCAGCAGGGCCGCCGTGGTGCCCCGGCCCGGGAGCGAGCCGGGGCGGCCCAGGTGCGGGGTCGAGTTCAGGAGGCCGAAGACCGAGTGGACCGCCGAGCGGGCCGTCGGTTCGGTCAGTTCCGGGTAGACCTCGCGCACGACCTCCACCCACAGCTCGACGTACTGCCGCTGGAGCTGGCGCACCAGCTTGCGGTCGCTGTCGCGCAGGCGGTCCAGTTCGCGGTCGTGGAGGGTGATCAGGGGGCGGTCGTCCAGGGCGAAGTCGATATGGCCCTCGATGAGGGAGTCCAGGAGCGTCTCGGGGTCCCCGTCGGACTCCGCCACCCGGCGCTTGCCGCCCGTCAGGAGCTGGCCGCTGATGCCCACCAGCAGTTCGGCGAGCATCGCGTCCTTGCCCGGGAAGTGGCGGTAGAGGCCGGGGCCGCTGATGCCCACCGCGGCCCCTATCTCGTCCACGCCCACGCCATGGAAACCGCGCTCGGCGAAGAGCCGGGCAGCCTCCTTGAGGATCTGCTCGCGACGGGTCGGGGCGTCGGTTCTGGTGGCCATGCAAATGATTCTAGACACGGAGGTTAGCGGTCGTTAACCTGGAGGAAATGCGTTAACGCTCATTAACTAGTCGACCATCGACAGATCACTGGATGACCACAGGGTGAGGGGACCGCAGGATGCAGGAGGCACCGGAGCTGCACAGCGCGGCGGACCCCGCTTCGGAGGCCTGGCGGGCCAACGAGGCGGCTCACCGTGCGCTGGTCGAGGAGCTGCACGGCAAGCTGGCCGTGGCCCGGCTGGGCGGGGGCGAGAAGGCCCGGGCCCGGCACACCGCGCGCGGGAAGCTGCTTCCCCGGGAGCGGGTGGACCAGCTCCTTGATCCCGGGTCGCCCTTCCTGGAGCTGGCTCCTCTCGCCGCCGACGGGATGTACGAGGGTCAGGCACCGGCCGCCGGTGTCATCGCCGGGATCGGGCGGGTCAGCGGGCGTGAGTGCGTGATCGTCGCCAATGACGCCACCGTCAAGGGCGGCACGTACTACCCGATGACCGTCAAGAAGCATCTCCGCGCGCAGGAGGTCGCCCTCGACAACCGGCTCCCGTGCATCTACCTGGTGGACTCCGGGGGCGCCTTCCTGCCCATGCAGGACGAGGTCTTCCCCGACCGTGACCACTTCGGGCGGATCTTCTTCAACCAGGCCCGGATGTCCGGTGCCGGCATTCCGCAGATCGCCGCCGTGCTCGGGTCCTGCACGGCCGGTGGGGCCTACGTCCCGGCCATGAGCGACGAAGCCGTCATCGTCCGCAATCAGGGGACCATCTTCCTGGGCGGGCCCCCATTGGTGAAGGCGGCCACCGGTGAGGTCGTCACCGCCGAGGAGCTGGGCGGAGGGGACGTCCACGCGCGCGTGTCGGGCGTCACCGACCATCTCGCCGAGGACGACGCGCACGCCCTGCGCATCGTCCGGAACATCGCCGCGACCCTCCCCGCGCGCGGGGCGCTCCCCTGGGACGTCCGGCCGGCCATCGAGCCCAAGGTGGATCCGCACGGGCTGTACGGCGCGGTGCCTGTGGACCCCCGCACCCCCTATGACGTACGGGAGATCATCGCGCGCGTGGTCGACGGTTCCCGTTTCGCGGAGTTCAAGACCGAGTTCGGGCAGACCCTCGTCACCGGGTTCGCGCGGATCCACGGGCACCCGGTCGGGGTGATCGCCAACAACGGCATCCTTTTCTCCGAATCCGCCCAGAAGGGCGCCCACTTCATCGAACTCTGCGACCAGCGCGGCATCCCGCTGCTGTTCCTCCAGAACATCTCCGGGTTCATGGTGGGCCGGGACTACGAGGCCGGGGGCATCGCCAAGCACGGCGCCAAGATGGTCACGGCGGTGGCCTGCACGCGCGTGCCCAAGCTGACGGTGGTGGTCGGCGGGTCGTACGGCGCCGGGAACTACTCGATGTGCGGCCGGGCGTATTCACCGCGCTTCCTGTGGATGTGGCCCGGCGCCAAGATCTCGGTCATGGGCGGCGAGCAGGCCGCGTCCGTCCTCGCGACCGTCAAGCGGGACCAGTTGGAGGGGCGAGGCGAGTCCTGGCCGACCGAGGCGGAGGAAGCGTTCAAGGACCCGATCCGCGCGCAGTACGAGCGCCAGGGCAATGCCTACTACGCGACGGCCCGCCTATGGGACGACGGCGTCATCGACCCCCTGGAAACCCGTCAGGTACTGGGGCTCGCGCTCACTGCCTGCGCCAACGCGCCACTGGGCGACCCCCAGTTCGGCGTCTTCCGGATGTGACGTTATGAGGACCCATGTTTGACACAGTGCTTGTCGCCAACCGGGGCGAGATCGCGGTCCGGGTCGTCCGCACCCTGCGCGCGCTGGGCGTGCGTTCGGTGGCCGTCTTCTCCGACGCGGACGCCGACGCCCGGCACGTCCGGGAGGCCGACACGGCGGTACGGATCGGACCTGCCGCAGCGGCGGAGAGCTATCTGTCCGTCCCCCGCATCCTCGAAGCCGCCGCCCGCACCGGCGCCCAGGCGGTGCACCCGGGGTACGGCTTCCTCGCGGAGAACGCGGTCTTCGCGCGCGCGTGCGTCGACGCCGGGCTCGTCTTCATCGGGCCGCCCGCCGACGCGATCTCCCTGATGGGCGACAAGATCAGCGCCAAGGAGACGGTCCGCGCGGCCGGGGTGCCCGTGGTGCCCGGCGGCCGTGACCCCGAACTCATCGAGGCGGCCCGGGAGTTGGGCGCGCCGGTGCTGCTGAAGCCCAGCGCGGGCGGCGGCGGCAAGGGCATGCGGCTGGTCCGGGACCTCAGCACCCTGGAGGAGGAGATCGCCGCCGCCCGCCGCGAGGCCCGCGCCTCCTTCGGCGACGACACGCTCCTCGTCGAGCGGTGGGTGGATCGGCCCCGGCACATCGAGATCCAGGTCCTGGCCGACGGCCACGGGAACGTCGTACACCTGGGCGAGCGTGAGTGCTCGCTCCAGCGGCGGCACCAGAAGATCATCGAGGAGGCGCCCTCCGTCCTCCTCGACGAGGGCACGCGCGGGTCCATGGGCGAGGCGGCCGTACAGGCGGCCCGCTCCTGCGGCTACGTCGGCGCGGGGACGGTCGAGTTCATCGTCCCGGGCAGCGACCCCGCCTCGTACTACTTCATGGAGATGAACACCCGCCTCCAGGTGGAGCACCCGGTGACCGAGCTGATCACGGGCCTCGACCTGGTGGAGTGGCAGCTGCGGGTCGCGGCGGGCGAGCCACTGTCCTTCGGACAGCAGGACGTACGCCTGACCGGGCACGCCGTGGAGGCCCGGCTCTGCGCCGAGGACCCCTCCCGCGGCTTCCTGCCGTCCGGCGGCACGGTGCTCGTCCTGCGCGAACCCTCCGGTGACGGCGTACGCACCGACTCGGGGCTGAGCGAGGGCACGGAGGTCGGTTCGCTGTACGACCCGATGCTGTCCAAGGTGATCGCGTACGGCCCGGATCGCCCGACCGCGCTCCGTAAGCTCCGGGCGGCCCTCGCGGAGACGGTCACGCTGGGCGTGCCGACGAACGCCGGGTTCCTGCGCCGGCTCCTCGCCCATCCGGCGGTCGTGGCGGGCGAGTTGGACACGGGGCTGGTCGAGCGCGAGGTGGACTCCCTCGTACCGGACGGGGTGCCGGAGGAGGTGTACGAGGCGGCGGCGGCCGTACGGATGGAGGCGCTGCGGCCGAAGGCGGGAGCGGAGGCGGGCGGTTGGACGGATCCCTTCTCGGTGCCGAGCGGTTGGCGGCTGGGAGGCACGCCCAAGCCGGTCGGCTTCTCCCTGCGCGTGCCGGGACTCGAACCCGTCACTCACGTGGGACATGGCACCCACACCGTCACCGACGACCAGGTGTCCGTGGTCCTGGACGGCATCCGGCACACGTTCCACCGCGCCGGCGACTGGCTGGGCCGGGACGGCGACGCGTGGCAGGTGCGCGACCACGACCCCGTGGCCGCCGCCCTGACCGGCTCCGCGCACTCCGGCGCCGACTCGCTCACGGCGCCCATGCCGGGGACGGTGACGGTCGTGAAGGTGGCCGTGGGGGATGAAGTGGCCGCAGGTCAGAGCCTGTTGGTCGTCGAGGCGATGAAGATGGAGCACGTCATCGCCGCCCCGCACGCGGGCACGGTCGCCGAGCTGGACGTCACCCCGGGGACGACGGTCGCCATGGACCAGGTGCTCGCCGTGATCACCCCTGTGGAGGAGGAGAAATGACGCTCCCCATGGTCGTACCGGCCCCGGATCTGCCCGCGCGGGTCAGGATCCACGAGGTCGGCGCGCGCGACGGGCTACAGAACGAGAAGGCGACCGTGCCGACGACGGTGAAGGCGGAGTTCATCCGCCGACTGGCCGACGTGGGCCTGACGACGATCGAGGCGACGAGCTTCGTCCACCCCAAGTGGGTGCCCCAACTGGCGGACGCGGAAGACCTGTTCCCCCGGATCAGCGATCTCCCCGTACGGCTGCCGGTGCTCGTCCCGAACGGACGCGGCCTGGACCGCGCCCTGGCGCTCGGCGCACGCCAGGTAGCCGTCTTCGCCAGTGCCACGGAGTCCTTCGCGAAGGCCAACCTCAACCGCACGCTCGACGAGTCGCTCGCGGTGTTCGAGCCGGTGGTGCGGCGGGCGAAGGACGAGAGCGCGCACGTACGCGGCTATGTGTCGATGTGCTTCGGCGACCCCTGGGAGGGGCCGGTCCCGATCCACCAGGTCGTACGGGTGTGCAGGGCGCTGCTGGACATGGGCTGCGACGAGCTGAGCCTCGGCGACACGATCGGCGTCGCCACCCCCGGCCATGTCCTGGAGCTGCTCTCCTCCCTCAACGAACAGCGCGTGCCGACGAACGTGCTCGGCGTGCACTTCCACGACACCTACGGGCAGGCGCTCGCCAACACCCTGGCCGCGCTCCAGCACGGCGTCACCACCGTGGACGCCTCAGCGGGCGGCCTCGGCGGCTGCCCGTTCGCCAAGTCCGCGACCGGCAACCTGGCCACCGAGGACCTGGTGTGGATGCTCCAGGGCCTCGGCATCGAGACCGGGGTCGACCTCGCCGGCCTGGTCGCCACGAGCACATGGATGGCGGAGCAACTGGGCCGCCCGAGCCCGTCCCGCACCGTACGAGCCCTGTCCCACAAGGATGCGCAGGCCTCACAGGAATCCCAGGAGCAGTGAACGACCATGGACCACAAGCTCTCCCCCGAACTGGAAGAACTCCGTCGTACGGTCGAGCAGTTCGCGCACGACGTCGTGGCTCCGAAGATCGGCGACTTCTACGAGCGGCACGAGTTCCCGTACGAGATCGTCCGTGAGATGGGCCGAATGGGCCTGTTCGGGCTGCCGTTCCCCGAGGAGTACGGCGGGATGGGCGGCGACTATCTGGCGCTGGGCATCGCGCTGGAGGAGCTGGCGCGGGTGGACTCGTCGGTGGCGATCACCCTGGAGGCGGGGGTCTCGCTGGGCGCGATGCCCATCCATCTGTTCGGCACGGAGGAGCAGAAGCGGGAGTGGCTCCCGCGCCTGTGCGCCGGGGAGATCCTGGGCGCGTTCGGCCTGACGGAGCCGGACGGCGGCTCGGACGCGGGCGCGACCCGGACGACCGCCCGCCTCGACCCCGACACCGGCGAATGGGTGATCAACGGCACGAAGTGCTTCATCACCAACTCGGGCACGGACATCACGGGCTTCGTCACAGTGACGGCGGTGACGGGCCGCAAGCCGGACGGCAGGCCGCACATCTCGGCGATTCTCGTCCCGTCGGGCACGGCCGGGTTCACGGTGGCGGCGCCGTACTCGAAGGTCGGCTGGAACGCCTCGGACACCCGGGAGCTGTCCTTCGCGGACGTCCGGGTCCCGGCGGCGAACCTGATCGGCGAGGAGGGGCGCGGGTACGCCCAGTTCCTGCGCATCCTCGACGAGGGGCGGATCGCGATCGCGGCGCTGGCGACCGGACTTGCCCAGGGCTGCGTGGACGAGTCGGTGAAGTACGCAAAGGAACGGCAGGCGTTCGGGCGCCCGATCGGCGCGAACCAGGCGATCCAGTTCAAGATCGCGGACATGGAGATGAAGGCCCACACGTCCCGCCTGGCCTGGCGGGACGCGGCCTCACGCCTCGTATCGGGCGAGCCCTTCAAGAAGGAGGCGGCCCTGGCCAAGCTGTACTCGTCCACGATCGCCGTGGACAACGCCCGCGACGCGACGCAGATCCACGGCGGCTACGGCTTCATGAACGAGTACCCGGTGGCCCGGATGTGGCGCGACTCGAAGATCCTGGAGATCGGTGAGGGCACCAGCGAGGTGCAACGGATGCTCATCGCACGGGAGTTGGGGCTGGGGATGGAGATGGCGGGCTGAGCCCGACGGACAGGGCCCCGGTGATCGCGGCGGTGTGCCGGTAGGCGCTGTGGGCCGCCGAGACGATCCGGCCCTGGGCCTCGGGGCCGGCGAGGGCCTGGCTCTGATTCATACGGGCGGTGAGTCCGGCCCAGCGCTCACGGTCGCCGCTGGTGTAGTAGGCGACGCCGTCGGTGCCGGGGAGACGGTAGGCGGCGGTGACGTACGAGTGGAGGAAGAGGGCGCCGAGCGTCGAGCCCTCCATGACGTAGAGGTATCCGAGGAGGGCGGGGAGGTCGGAGTCGGCGGCGCGCTGCCGTATGTCGGCGGCGAAGGCGTCCGCTTCCTCGGCGGCCCAGGGGCCGGGGACGGTACCGAGGCCGGCGAAGTAGGCCAAGTCGCGCTCGATGAGCGGGAGTTTGACGAGGTCCGGCGACCACACGGGGTCGCCGGCATCGGAGGAGGGGTCCGGGACGCGCGGGAGTTCCCCTTCCAGCGCCTCCAACACCACCCGGTAGGCGGCGAGTTGGCCGACGTACCGCTCGACGGGAAGTGTCCCGGCGATCATCGCGCTCGCGAAGGGGGTGGCCTCCAGGGCGTCGTGCCAGTCGCGGGTGCTCGCACGCAGCCGCTCAACCACCGTGGCCGGGACCGGAACCGGGGCGGCCGTCACGTACCGCTCCGCTGCTGGAGCGTCTCGTGGAGACGGTCGATGAGGTGGCCCTTGCGTTCGATGGTCAGGTCGAAGTAGGCGGCGCTGCGGTCGGAACGGCACACGCGGTACACGCTCTCCTTGGCGTCGAGCTTCAACCGGACGGCTTCGGCGGCGAGTTCGAGGAGCGTCGATTCCAGTTTGGGATGCCCGAGGACGTAGGCCTTGAGCCGCTCACCAGCCAGAGCAGGTGACTCGGAGTCGAGCAGTTCGAGGAAGACCCGGTTGCTGAGCCCGTCGTAGTCCTCGTGGATCCTGCCGCCGCCGAACTCGGGCACGAAGTCGGTGAGGTCGTTGAACAGCTGGCTGGCCAGGCCGAGTTGGCGCATGGCGACGTCCAGGATGTCCTGCTCGTCCTCGACGACGCGCAGGCCGGCGAGCGCCGAGTCGAGCGGCATCCGGAAGAGGGTGCCGGTCTTGAGGGCGGCGAGGGACTCCCAGTAGGCGACGCGCTCTTCGAGGGGCGCGGCGATGAGTTCGGCGCGGGTCTCGGCCGTACGGGTGGACAGGTCGACGGCCTGCCCGGTGAAGCCGCTCTCGACCGCGCGCACCAGGCTGTCCACGACAGCGGGATCCTCCGCGTGCCGCAGGACGGCCGCGATCAGCCAGGACCCGGTGTTGAGAGCGAGCGGCACGCCATGCGTGACGTGGAGCGCGGGTTCGCCGTACCGGACGTCGCTGCCGTCCTGGATGTCGTCGATGGCGACGAAGGCCTTGAGCATGACCCGTACGGAGACGGCGGCCCGCCGGACGAGAGCCAGGTCCGCCTCGGCGCCACCGTCCCCCAACTCATCGGGGAAACCCCGGTAGTTGCGGTAGGCCCAGTAGACCATCGAGGGTCGCAGCGGGGCCCGGTTTCCGCCGGGCGCCCCGGCGGTCGGGGGCAGCGCCTCCTGGCCGACCTTGGACCCGACGGCGTCGGCGACGGGTTCGTAGAGGGAGCGCCGCAGGGCGGACTCGTACACGGACTGCGAGGAGACCGCCGCGGGGGCGGTCAACGAGCTGAGAAACTCGGCCAGATCCTCCTCCAGCAGAGCGGCGTCACTCCGCACGACGCCCGCCACCGCTTCCCTTACTTCCGCCGCCCCACCAACGACCTTCTCCGTGGCACCCATTCCCGCCTCAGCCTCCGCTTCCGGCTCCCACCCCCGACCCCCGTCGACACGCAGAAGCGTGATCGCAACTGAAGTTCCTCGCAAGGGAGTTCGAAGCCACCACGGCGCCCGATATGGCGAAATCCAGCCGCTAAGCCCGCTACACGGGCCTACGCACTCTCAGTGGACGAGAAAAGCGACCAAGAGCGCGAGCGGCAGAAACACGCCACCCGCCGCCATCAGCCACCCCACCCGCCACGACGTCCGGTCCCCGACGGCGACGCACAGCCACGTCACGAGCACGAGATAGACGGTGAGCGGCACCCCGATGAGAACGACCACGTGAACCCCTCCTCTTCCCAGGATCCTCAGACTCGATGCACGGTGTGCAGGGCCGTGGCGTACGTCCCCGTCCCGTCCAGCAGCGAGGCGCCGCCGAGGTCGGCCATCGTGGGCCCGTCGACGGTCTTGCGACTGGAGAGGAACCGCCGCTTGCCGCCCGTGTCGAGCCCCAGATGGATGCCGACGTGATCGACGGTGACCGTCGGGTTGTCGTCACCGGAGTCGGCGTTGAAGAGGACCAGGTCGCCGGGCTGGAGCAGCGCGGCGGCGGGCGGGTTGGTGCCGTCGGTACGGTCGATGCGCACGCCCGGGGTGTGGTCGGCCATGTGCCGGGACTTGCGCGGGATACGGAGCCCGGTGGTGTCCTCGCCGGCGGCCAGCGGAACGCCCAGGTGGTAGCCGTACACCATGCGCACGTACCCCGAGCAGTCGAGATTGCCGACCTGCTTGCTGGAGGGCCCGGTGTGGACGCCGTCGTCGAAGGTCCAGCCGACGCCCATGTACTCGTGGAAGTCGGCGCCTTCGTAGCGGTAGCCCTGAGGATCGAGATACCCGTACCCGGCCTCGCCGAGCACCTGCTTGCCCTGGGCGGGCCCGGCTCCGGCGGTGACGGCGGGCGCGCCGCCGAGGAACATGGCAGCGTGGGCGAGCACGTCGGGGGCGGTGGACCCGACCCACCCGCGTACGACGGCCGCCGTCGGCTCACTCCACGTCCCGTCGAAGGGCTGGGGCAGCACCCGTACCCAGTCGCCGTGGGTGACGCTCGGCGGGACGTCCCAGTTGGCGGCGTCGACCTGGAACCGGCTGACGGTGAGGGTGACGGGCAGATTGGTGCACCCGGTATTGGCCAGCGCGCGCAGCCCCACGCGCCCCTTGCCGAAGGTGGGATCGCTGGTCTCGACGGCCCACGCGACCGGCTCGGCCGACGCGGAGGCCCACGCCTTGACCCGGATGGCCGTCCCCTCGCGCCGCACGCGGATGGTCCACTCGGTACCGGCCGCGACTCCGCCTGCAAGGCTCACGGCGGGCACCAACTGACTGACGACGTCGGCGACTTCCTTCTCGACGCGGAGTTGGACGGCGCCCGTGGTGAGAAAGGACAGCCGGGCCCGGTAGTTGCCGTGCGGACTCTGGTAACCAAAGGTGAGCGCGTACGAACACGCCTCCCCCGTGGGCACCTTGTCGAAGGAGGCCACGGCACGCACATCGACGTCGGTGATCTCACCGTCGCGCAAGCTGGCATGCCGACTGACGCCGTCCGTGGTCAGGGCGATCCTCCCGGCCCCCGGCACGACCGAGTAGTCGGTGTCGCCACCCCCGAGCGTGGCCCAACTCCCGCCACCGGGCGAGGTTCCCCAGTACGCCCGCTCATCCTCCGGCAGGCTCACATCCGGCAGAGTGCGCTGAAAGTCGTCCACGAAGGGCCGCTTGTTCTCGACGAACGTCCGCTCCGGCCCCGCCAGTACGACGGTCCGCGCACCGTGCGTCAGCAGCGCGACCCGCTTACCGCCGGAGGTCACCTCGGTGCGGGCCGGGGTCCCTGGCAGCACGGTCGCGGTGAGGGCGGTGCCCAGGGTGAGCTGGGCGAAGTAGGAGGCGTCCAGCGGAGGGAGCGTCACTGCTGAACGGGCGCCTGCGGCAAGGGCGTTCGGGGCCGGGAAGGGCTGGACGGTTGCTGCCGAGTCGGCGGCGGCGCGTGCGGGGGCGACGGTCAGGGCGCCGAGGGGGACCGAGGCGGCGGAGGCCGCGATGGCGGCCAGGAGGTGGCGGCGGGAGGTGGTGGACATGGGGCGCATGATCTCGTACGGGGGCCGGGCGGGCGGAGTGGCTTTCGGCGGCGCGGCTGGTGGCGCGATCAGACGCCACCGACGGTACGGGCCGACGCCGGACGGATCCTGCGCAGCGCCAGCCCCACGAAGGCCGCGTTCGCCACAGCAGCCACCCCGATCCCCACCAGGTAGAGCGCCAGGAACGCCCCGCTGCCCGTGCCGTTCAGGGTGCCCTCCGGCAGGAGGGTGTACAGGAGGCTCAAGGGGGCCGTCAGGAGCCACGGGACCGCGCCCGACATCGAGGCGTCTGCGTGGGTGACGAAGAAGGTGTCGAACAGGAAGAAGCCCGTCGCGGCGGCGACCACGGCCAGGTAGGCGCGGGAGAGCCAGTTGTCCGTGGCCAGGGTGAGCAGGTTGCGGCGGTTGTTGTTCATGATGGCCTCCGGTGCGTGTGGTGCGTCGTGTGATGCAGTGCGTTCACAATGGCCCGCGCACGGCCGCCTCGGCATGAGTACACCTACTCATCCGTAACTGAGCTTCAGGGGGATTCACCACATGGGAAACACGCAGAGCACTCCGGGTGCGGGGTACGAGGCTCCCCGCACCCGGAGACTCTTCCTCGGCGGAGCCGCAGTCGGTGTCACCGCCACCGCCCTCACCGGAATCGGGTCGGCGACCGCGACCGCCGCCGAGGGGGACGTGCCCGAGGTCGACGGCCTGGGGTGGCACGACGTACGCGGTTACGGCGCCACCGGCGACGGCACCACCGACGACACCCTCGCCATCCAGGCCGCCCTGGACGCCTGCGAGCCCGGCAACACGGTGTATCTGCCGGCGGGTCAGTACCGTACGAGCGCGCCGGTGCGGATACCGCCGTACGTCACCCTCCAGGGCACCCACGGCGGCGGCGAGAACGAATGGGGCGCGGCCGACCCGGCGTTCGGGCTGAAGCCGTTGCCGGGGTTCACGGGTGAGGCCGTCGTGCTGGTGCTCGACCAGCTCCGGGGCGGGTACGCCACCAAGTCCGTCGAGGTGCGGATCCTTCAACTGACCATCGACGGCAGCGCGTTGCCGGCGGGCGGCGCGGAGGTCGACGGGATCCGGGCCGTCGGGCAGGTCCAGCACCTCCAACTGCGGGACGTGCAGGTGCGGAAGGTCACCGGGCACGGCATCAACACCACGTACAACGAGGCCGTGCCCGCGGGCCCGCAGGCGCCGTTCTGTCTGCACTTCGACCGGGTCTCCGTCCTCTGGCCGGGGACTTTCGGCATCGCGCTCAACAACTCCACGGACTCCGTCCTGCACGACGTGTACGTGCTCGGCGGGAACGGCTCCGGCTGGTGGATCGCGGGGGCCGGCAACTCGACGTTCACCAGTTGCCGGGCCGAGTGGTCGGCCAAGGAGGGCTTCGTGATGCGGACCTGGCAGGGGGTCATCCAGTTCAGCGGCTGCTCCACCGACCGCAACGGCTACGACGGCATCAACGTGCAGAACACCGACAGCAAGGGCATCCTCCAGCTCAGCGGCTGCCGGCTGACCCGCGACGGCCGCAACGGCGGTACGGGCGGGGGCGGTTACGCCGGACTGAAGGTGCGGAACACCACCGCGAAGGTCTTCGCCGACGGTCTGCTCGTCACCGCCGGGAACGACGACGACGGTTCACCGGGGGCCTCCCCGGCCCGTGGGGTGTCCGCCGGCAACTCGGCCTGCACTGTCGTGAGTTCGGGCTTCGTCGACGGCGTGGAGATCGACTGGCACGACGACGGCGGCAACACCGTCTTCCAGAAGGGGGCGACTGTCGTCCTGTCGTAGTCCTGGTCGTCCTGTCGTGACCCTGGCCGACCTGTCGTCCCCTGGCCGTCCTGGCTGGAAACCGCGCTTCCGGTGACCGCTCGGCATGCTCTCGCAAGGCTCGATCCCGCCGGGGTCGGGCCTTGCGGCCGTTCAGCAACCTCTCCCCCGAGCCGCCTGGGCCTCCTTCACCTTCGCGGTGCAGACATCGCCCAAGCGCTTGAATAATCACCTAAACGGGCCGCACACCTTCGATGCACAGGTCGTTCACAGAAACGGGCACACGCCGCCCCGGGCGTTCCACTTCCCGGAACCACCCTCTGGACATCAGCTGAGGTTAGGCTAACCTACCTTTCGAATTGTCCGGCGGGCCGAACCGCCCTGTTCGAAAGCAGCCATCTCATGTCCAACGCCCGTGCCACCCACTTCTCCCGCCGCGGCATGCTCGCCGCAGGCGGCGCCCTCGGCCTCGGGGCCGTCCTCGCCGCCTGTGGGGACGACGACGCGAAAAGCGGTGGCTCGGACGCGGACGCCTCGAAGGCCGCCGCGACTCCCGCCGCCGGTCCCTGGACGTTCAAGGACGACCGCGGCACGACCGCCAAGGCCGACAAGGTGCCCTCCAGCATCGTCGCCTTCATCGGTGTCGCCGCCGCGCTCCACGACTACGGCGTCGAGGTCAAGGGCGTCTTCGGCCCGACCACGACCAAGGACGGCAAGGCCGACGTCCAGGCCGGCGACCTGGACGTCACCAAGGTGACCGTCCTCGGCAACGAGTGGGGCCAGTTCAACATCGAGAAGTACGCGGCCCTGGCCCCGGACCTCCTCGCCACCACGATGTTCGACAGCGCCGGCACCCTCTGGTACGTCCCGGAGGAGTCCAAGGAGAAGATCCTCGGCGTCGGCGCCCCGACCGTCGGTATCTCCGTGTACGACATCCAGCTGGACCAGCCGCTTCAGCGCATGCTGGAGCTGGCCAAGTCCCTCGGCGCGGACACCGCCTCCGCCAAGGTGACCGCCGCGAAGAAGGCCTTCGAGGACGCCGCCGCCCGGCTGCGCGCGGCCACCAAGGCCAACCCGGACATCAAGGTGCTGGCCGGTTCCGCCGCGCAGGACATCTTCTACGTCTCCGGCTCCAACCTCTCCACGGACCTGGAGTACTTCAAGGCCCTCGGCGTGAACTTCGTCGAGCCCGCCGCCGATGTCCTCAAGGCGAGCGGTGGCTGGTTCGAGAACCTGAGCTGGGAGAACGTCGACAAGTACAAGGCCGACATCATCATGATGGACAACCGGACGTCGGCGATTCAGCCCGCCGACATCACCGAGGCGACGTGGAAGCAGTTGCCCGCGGTGAAGGCGGATCAGGTGATCGCCCGTAATCCGGAGCCGATTCTGTCTTACGACAAGTGCACGCCGCTTCTCACCAGCCTTGCGGAGGCTATCGAGAACGCGAAGAAGGTCAGTTAGCAGCGGGCGCCGGTATCAGCGCCGTGAGTGTCTTAAGTCGTGGGGAACTGCGGGCCCGTCGTGGCTGGTCGCGCAGTTCCCCGCGCCCCTTTCGGGGCGCGTCACCGCGTCCCCTGACATCACATCAGGAGTTCGCATGACGACCGCCGTCACCGCCCCTTTCCGGTTCTTCGCTCTCCACGTCGTACGGACCATCCGCCTCGGTCCGTCCCTCGTCCGCGTCAGTTTCGCCGGGGACGATCTGGTCGCCTTCTTCTCCGACGGGTGCGATCAGAGCCTCTCCCTGTTTCTTCCGCATCCGGGGCAGGACGCCCCCGCCGTGCCCATCGAGTTGGGGGACGGATGGTGGCAGGGGTGGCGTGAACTGCCGGACGACGTACGGGCGGTGATGCGCTCGTACACGCTTCGCGCGCTGCGTGCCGATGCCCAGGGGCGTACGACGGAGATCGACATCGACTTCGTGCTGCACGGCGTCGAACCGGGTGCCGCCACCCCCGCCGGGCCTGCCTCCCTCTGGGCCTCCAGGGCCGGCGCCGGTGACCGCGTTCTGCTGCTCGGGCCCGCGATCGCCGACAACCGTGCGATCCGGTTCCGGCCGCCGACCGGGGCCGATCTCGTGGTCATCTGGGCCGACGAGACCGCCGTACCGGCCGCCTCCGCGATCCTCGAATCGCTGCCCGCCGGCACCCGGGCGCAGGTCTGGCTGGAGGCCGGGCACGCCGGGGACATCCAGGATCTGGTGACCGCCGCCGACGCCGAGATCACCTGGCTGGTGCGCGGCGCGGGCGGAGGGAGCGGAGGAACAGGTGCGCCCTCGGCCCTGGAGGCGATCCGAGGCGCCCAACTCCCCTCCGCAGAGCGGCCGTACGTCTGGATCGCAGGCGAGTCGTCCGTCGTGAAGGAACTGCGCCGGCATCTCGTGCGGGAGCGTGGCATCGACCGTCGGGCCGTCACCTTCGTCGCCTACTGGCGGCGCGGGCTCAGCGAGGAGCAGCTGCGGGAGCAGTCCGAATGACGGCAGAGGCCTAGATCACAGCTGTTACGGGTGGGGCAGGATCGTACAGGAATCCAGCTTAGGTTAGGCTTACCTAAGTTCCACACGATGGAGCTGTTCGACATGGCGAACCTGCACCCGCCCTCTCTGTCCCCCCGGAGGCTCCCCCGATGCGCTCGCACCTGCTCAATGACACGACCGCGGAGCGGTATCGCCGCTCCGTGACCGAAGGAGTCGAGCGGGTGGCGGCCAAACTCGCCACCACGGACCGTCCGTTCACCGGCGTCACAGTCGACGCCCTCGCCCCCCACATCGACCGGATCGACCTGGACCGGCCCCTTCTCGACGAGGCCGCAGCCCTCGACGAGCTCGAAGAGGTCTATCTGCGCGACGCGGTCTACTTCCACCACCCGCGCTACCTCGCCCACCTCAACTGCCCGGTCGTCATACCGGCGGTGCTCGGCGAGGCGATCCTCTCCGCCGTCAACTCCTCCCTGGACACCTGGGACCAGTCGGCCGGCGGCACCCTCATCGAGCGCAAACTGATCGACTGGACGAACGAGCGCATCGGCCTCGGCCCCGCCGCCGACGGCGTCTTCACCAGCGGCGGCAGCCAGTCCAACCTCCAGGCGCTGCTGCTGGCCCGCGAGGAGGCGAAGAGCGACTCCTTCGCCAAACTGCGTATCTTCGCCTCCGACGTCAGCCACTTCAGCGTGAAGAAGTCCGCGAAGCTCCTTGGGCTGAGCGCCGATTCCGTCGTCTCCATCCCCGTCGACCACGACAAGCGGATGCAAACCGTGGCGCTCGCCCACGAGTTGGAGCGCTGCAAGCGCGCCGGGCTCGTCCCCATGGCCGTCGTCGCCACGGCCGGCACCACCGACTTCGGCTCCATCGACCCGCTGCCCGAGATCGCCGAACTCTGCTCCCAGTACGGGACTTGGATGCACGTCGACGCCGCGTACGGCTGTGGACTGCTCGCCTCGGTCAAGCGCCGCGACCTCCTCACCGGCATCGAGCGCGCCGACTCGGTCACCGTCGACTACCACAAGTCCTTCTTCCAGCCGGTGAGTTCGAGCGCCCTGCTGGTCCGCGACTCGGCCACGCTCCGCCACGCCACCTACCACGCGGAGTACCTCAACCCGCGCCGCATGGTGCAGGAGCGCATCCCCAACCAGGTCGACAAGTCCCTCCAGACGACCCGTCGCTTCGACGCCCTCAAGCTGTGGATGACCCTGCGGGTGATGGGCGCCGACGGCATCGGCCAGCTCTTCGACGAGGTCTGCGACCTGGCCCAGGAGGGCTGGGCGCTGCTCGCCGCCGACCCGCGTTACGACGTCGTCGTCGAGCCCTCCCTCTCCACCCTCGTCTTCCGCTACATCCCGGCCGCCGTCACCGACCCCTCGGAGATCGACCGCGCCAACCTGTACGCCCGCAAGGCCCTGTTCGCCTCCGGTGCGGCCGTGGTCGCGGGGACGAAGGTCGGCGGTCGCCACTACCTCAAGTTCACCCTGCTCAACCCCGAGACCACGACGGACGACATCACCGCCGTACTCGATCTGATCGCCGGCCATGCCGAGCAGTACCTGGGAGAAACCGTTGACCGCGTCGTTTCCGTCGCTTCCTGAAGCCGCAGCGATGAAGAAGACTGCTGAAGCCAGCGACAAGACCTACGACTTCATCGGGATCGGTCTCGGCCCCTTCAACCTCGGCCTCGCCTGCCTCACCGAGCCCATCGACGAACTCGACGGCCTCTTCCTGGAGTCGAAGCCCGACTTCGAGTGGCACTCGGGGATGTTCCTCGAAGGCGCCCATCTCCAGACGCCGTTCATGTCGGACCTCGTCACCCTCGCCGACCCGACCTCCCCGTACTCCTTCCTCAACTACCTGAAGGAATCGGGCCGGTTGTACTCGTTCTACATCCGCGAGAACTTCTACCCACTGCGCGTCGAGTACGACGACTACTGCCGCTGGGCAGCCAACAAACTGCGCAGCGTCCGCTTCAACACCACGGTCACCGAGGTGACTTACCAGGATGAGGACGAGCTGTACGTCGTCCGTACGGTCGCCGGTGACCTATACCGGACCCGCAAACTCGTCCTCGGCACCGGCACTCCCCCCTACATCCCGGACGCCTGCGCCGACCTGGCCGGCGACTTCATCCACAACTCCCAGTACATGCAGAACAAGCGGGAGTTGCAGGCCAAGGAGTCGATCACCCTCGTCGGCAGCGGTCAGTCGGCCGCCGAGATCTACTACGACCTCCTCAGCGAGATCGACGTCCACGGCTACCGGCTCAACTGGGTGACGCGCTCGCCGCGGTTCTTCCCGCTCGAATACACCAAGCTGACGCTGGAGATGACCTCCCCGGAGTACATCGACTACTTCCGCGCGCTGCCCGAGCGGACCCGTTACCGCCTCACCCAGGACCAGAAGGGCCTGTTCAAGGGCATCGACGGCGAACTGATCAACGAGATCTTCGATCTGCTCTACCAGAAGAACCTCGGCGGGCCCGTCCCCACCCGACTCCTCACCAACTCCGCACTCAACAGCGTGAGTTACGAGGACGGCAGCGGGACGTACACGCTCGGTCTGCGCCAGGAGGAGCAGGAGAAGGAGTACACCCTGGACACCCGGGGCCTGATCCTGGCCACCGGCTACAAGTACGCCGAGCCGGAGTTCCTGAAGCCGGTGCGCGACCGGCTGTGCTACGACACCCAGGGCAACTTCGACATCGGCCGCAACTACGCGATCGACACGACCGGACGCGGGGTCTTCCTCCAGAACGCCGGTGTCCACACCCACTCGATCACCTCGCCCGACCTGGGCATGGGCGCGTACCGCAACAGCTTCATCATCGGCGAGCTGCTCGGCAGCGAGTACTACCCGGTCGAGAAGACCATCGCCTTCCAGGAGTTCGCCGTATGACCTCCATGACCTCGATCAATCTCTCCCTCCGGCCGCTCGACCCCCTCAAGGACGCCGAACTGCTGCACTCCTGGGTCACGCACCCCAAGGCGGCCTTCTGGATGATGCAGGACGCCAAACTCGAAGACGTCGAGCGTGCCTACATGGACGTCGCCGCCGACGAGCACCACCACGCTCTCCTCGGCCTCCAGGACGGCGTACCCGCCTTCCTGATGGAGAAGTACGACCCCGTCCACCGCGAACTGGTCGGTCTGTACGAGCCGCAGCCCGGCGATGTCGGCATGCACTTCCTGGTGCCGGCGACCGACACGCCCGTGCACGGCTTCACCCGGGCCGTCATCACCGCCGTGATGGACGAGCTGTTCGCCGACCCGCGCACCCGCCGGGTCGTCGTCGAGCCCGACGTCACCAACAAGGCCGTCCACGCGCTGAACGAGGCCGTCGGCTTCGTGGCCGAGCGCGAGATCCAGAAGCCCGAGAAGCGGGCCCTGTTGAGCTTCTGCACCCGCCCGCAATACCTGGCCGCACGAGCGGCTTCCCGAGGAGTAGCGATATGACCCTGTCCGACGCCGTGGCGCACCTGTCCCCCGAGCGCTGGGCACAGGCCAACCGCCTCCTGATCCGCAAAGCCCTCGCCGAGTTCGCGCACGAGCGGCTCATCACCCCCGAACCCGAAAAGGACGGGGACGGCTACGCCGTACTCGGCGACGACGGTCTGACCCGCTACCGCTTCACCGCCGTACGTCACGCCCTCGACCACTGGCAGGTCGACGCCGACTCCATCTCCCGGCACCGCGACGGAGCCGAACTCCCGCTCTCCGCCCTGGACTTCTTCATCGAGCTGAAGAAATCACTCGGCCTGAGCGACGAGGTCCTCCCGGTCTACCTGGAGGAGATCTCCTCCACCCTCTCCGGCACCTGCTACAAGCTCACCAAGCCGCAGATCCCCGTCGCCGAACTCGTCAAAAGAGACTTCCAGGCGATCGAGACCGGGATGACCGAGGGCCACCCCTGCTTCGTCGCCAACAACGGACGGCTCGGCTTCGGCGTGCACGAGTACCTCTCGTACGCACCCGAGACCGCGTCGCCGGTCCGGCTGGTCTGGCTGGCCGCGCACCGCTCGCGCACCGCGTTCACGGCGGGCGTCGGCATCGAGTACGAGGCCTTCCTGCGCGCGGAGTTGGGGCAGGAGACGGTCGTCCGCTTCCGTACGAAGCTCAGCGACCAGGGGCTCGATCCCACCGAGTACCTCTTCATCCCGGTGCACCCCTGGCAGTGGTGGAACAAGCTCACCGTCACCTTCGCCGCCGAGGTCGCCCAGAAGAACCTGGTCTGCCTGGGCGAGGGCGACGACGAGTATCTCGCCCAGCAGTCCATCCGGACCTTCTTCAACAAGTCCGACCCCGAGAAGCACTACGTCAAAACGGCTCTCTCGGTCCTCAACATGGGCTTCATGCGCGGACTTTCGGCCGCCTACATGGAGGCGACCCCGGCCATCAACGACTGGCTGGCCCAACTCATCGACAACGACCCGGTGTTGAAGTCGACGGGCCTGTCGATCATCCGCGAGCGCGCGGCCGTCGGCTACCGCCACCTGGAGTACGAGGCCGCCACCGACCGCTACTCCCCGTACCGCAAAATGCTGGCCGCGCTGTGGCGCGAGAGCCCCGTGTCGTCCCTCGGAGACGGCGAGTCGCTAGCCACCATGGCATCGCTCGTGCACGTCGACCACGAGGGCCGTTCCTTCGCCGCCGCCCTCATCGAGCAATCGGGGCTGGCCCCGAAGGAGTGGCTGCGCGGCTACCTCCGCGCCTACTTCACCCCGCTCCTGCACAGCTTCTACGCCTACGACCTGGTCTACATGCCGCACGGCGAGAACGTCATCCTCGTCCTCAAGGACGGCATCGTGCAGCGCGCGATCTACAAGGACATCGCCGAGGAGATCGCCGTCATGGACCCGGACGCGGTACTGCCGCCGACGGTCGAACGGCTGCGCGTGGACGTCCCGGAGGAGAAGAAGCTCCTGTCCATCTTCACGGACGTCTTCGACTGCTTCTTCCGCTTCCTCGCCGCGAACCTCGCCACCGAGGGCGTCCTGGAGGAGGACGACTTCTGGCGGACGGTCGCCGACACGGTCCGCGACTACCAGGCGGCCACCCCCGAACTCGCCGACAAGTTCGAGCAGTACGACCTGTTCGCGCCCGAGTTCTCGCTGTCCTGCCTCAACCGGCTCCAACTCCGCAACAACAAGCAGATGGTGGACCTCGCGGACCCGGCCGGCGCCCTCCAGCTCGTCGGCAACCTGAAGAACCCGATCGCGGGCCTGTAGCAACACCCAGGCAGCCGCGCCCCCATACAGACGGGCACCTCGGAGTACGGTCCTCCGAGGTGCCCGTCGCTCTACGTATCGGGAACAATCTCCGTCATGGCGGAAATCATCCAGAAGGACGGCACGTGGGTCTTCGACGGCGACGCCCTCCGGCTCACCCCTGGACGCGACAAGAACGTCAGCCTGCTCCGCAAGACCCTGGGCGAACTCGCCGTCCCCCTCCACTCGTTGGCTGGTGTCTCCTTCGAGCAGGGCAGAAAGTCGGGGCGGTTGAGGCTCCGGCTGCGCGACGGCGCCGACCCGTTGCTCCAGGCGACCGGCGGCAAGCTTGCGGAGCCCAACGACCCGTATCTGCTGAACGTCGAGTCCGACCGGTACGGCGTCGCCGAGTACTTCGTGGACGAGGTCCGCAACGCGCTGCTGCTCGACGAGGTGCCGTCCGGCGCCGTCGACCGCTATCTGCTGCCCGGACCCGCCGTACCGCTGTCCGTGTCGGCCGGGGACGGCACCGCGACCTTCGACGGTGAGCACGTCCGGCTGGAGTGGAACTGGAAGACGGAGGACGCGAAGGCCGCCGCCGGGCCCCGTTCCCTCGCCGTCGCCGACATCGCGGCCGTGGAATGGCATCCGGCGGTGGGCCTGGAGAACGGCTATCTGCGCTTCGGCGTACGACACGCGCCGACCAAGGCCCCGCCGAAGTACGACCCCAACTCCGTCGAGCTGTGGGGGTTCAAGAAGGACCCGCTGATGGCACTGGTCGCGGCGGCCGTCCAGGCCCGGCTGCCGCATCCGACGGCGCACGCAACGGACGCACCGCCGAAGGAACTTGCCGCAGCGGCACCGGCAACACCCGGCAACGCGCCGCCCGTTGAACACGACCACGACGCCCAGCTACGGCGCCTGCGCGAACTCGGTGAGCTGCATCAGACGGGCGTACTCACGGACGAGGAGTTCGCCCTCGCCAAACAGGCGGTCCTCAGGCGCATGTAGCAACTCGCGCCGGAGAACCGCCTGTTGGACCAGCCATTCACTACTCACTGCTCACTCGTACGCCCTGCCTTCGGGGCATACGCGCACGCTCAGCGTACGCGGCGGGCGACCGTGAAGCGGTCGACCTCCTCGCCCGTCTCCGCGATGCCGCGCACCGTCAGGGTGGCGAGGCGGCCCCGGGAGGCGGGGGTGACGTCGACGCGCAGGAACGAGTAGTCGAGGTAGCGCACGCGCGACCAGGTGACCGTCTCGTTGACCTTGCCGTCCTTGGTGTTGACGAAGGAGGCGACCGAGTCGACCTCGTTCTCATGGCCCTCGTAGGACTGCGGAGCGGTGAACGCGTACAGGCTGCGGCCCGCCGCGCCCGCCGTCACGTAGACGACGCCGTCGGTCTCGGGGTACGAAGTCCCGCCGATCGGGAGCTTCTTGGTGACCTTGCCCGCCTTGATGACGTCGGTGCGCTCGTACTGGTGGTTGTGGCCGTTGATGACCAGGTCGACCGTGTACTTCTCGAACAGCGGCACCCACTCCTGGCGCACGCCCCCCTCCGAGGCGTGCGCGGTGGACGTGCAGTACGCGCAGTGGTGGAAGAAGATCACGACGAAGTCGACGTCCTTGGAGGCACGGAACTTCTTGAGCTGCCCCTCCAGCCATGTGGTCTGCGTGCCGCCGGAGATCCCCAGATTGGCCGGGATCTCGAAGGAGATGTCGTTGGCGTCCAGCGAGATGACCGCCGTGTTGCCGTAGACGAAGGAGTACACGCCCGGGAGGTTCTCGGGGTCCGGGCCGTTGTCGGGGAGGTTCCAGCGGGCGTCCTCGCCGCCGTAGCCGTTGGGCGAGTACCAGGCCTCCATGTCGTGGTTGCCGTAGGCCGGCATCCACGGCACGGACTTGGCGACGGACTCGGTCTGCGCGAGGAACTGGTCCCAGATGCGCGAGTCGAAGCCGGTGTCCGAGGTCTGGCCGGAGCCGGACGGGTCGGCGTAGCAGATGTCGCCCGCGTGCAGGTGGAAGGCCGGGTTCTGGCCGAGCAGCAGGCTGTTGTTGGCGAGGCCGTGGTAGCCGACACCCTCGTCGCCGAAGGCCGTGAAGGTGAACGGCTCCTTGTGCGCGGGCGCGGTGGTGAAGGTGCCGAGCGTGCCCAGCAGGTGCGCCTCGGCCGGGTCGAAGCCCGCGTGGCCGACACCGTAGTAGTACGTCTTGCCCGGGCGCAGGTGGGTCAGCTTGGCGTGGACGTAGTACTGGGTGTGGTCGGCGCTGACGCCGACGCCGGCCGGGGTGTAGAGAGTGCGGATCTCGGCGTCGATCTTGTGGGAGAGGTCCCAGGGGTGGGCGCCGATCCGGATGAAGGGCTTCTTCACCGCGACCAGGACCTGCCAGGAGACGGTGATCTCCGTGCGGGGGTCGTTGCCCCAGGCGAGGTGACGGCCGAAGGGGGCGACGAGCGCGCCGTCGACCTTCTCGGTCTGCTTGTACGTCTGCGTCGTCGGCGCGGAGGTCCGCGTCGCGGCCTGGGCGGCGCCCGGCACGAACGCACCGCCCGCGACGGCGCCCACGGTGACGGCGCCGCTTCTGATCATCGTGCGCCGCGAGAACTTGGCGCGAAGGTACTCGTGCTGCTCGGCCATGCTCATGCGCGCGGCGAGCTGCTCCGGTACGCCCATGCGAGGAGTGTCCATGGCTGAAAAAGGTGCTCTGGGCAGCCATCGCTACGCAGGACACAGGATGAACAGGCCCCGAACAGGGTCCCATAAGAGTTTCAACAGACCGTTGCCCGAAATCGGGCAGGATTCTTGCGATTGCCAGCGCTTTACCTCAGGATCGTCGGGTGCACGACGAACTCGTTGATCATCTGACGCGTACCACACCCCTCTCACGGGGTGAGGCGCTACGGGTGATTCAGGACGTTCTCGCCTACTTCGACGAGACGACCGAGGATTATGTCCGTCGCCGCCACCGCGAACTCCAGGGCCAGGGCCTGGTGAACGCGACGATCTTCGACCGGATCGAGGCGGACCTGAAATACCGCGCGGTGGCACCACCGGAGCTGACACTCAGGCAGCTGCGCCGCATCGTCTACGGCTAGATCATCCACGTACAGGGACAGGGACACTTATATATGTGCGGAATTGTCGGATACATCGGCAGGCGTGACGTGGCGCCGCTGCTCCTCGAAGGCCTTCAGCGCCTGGAGTACCGCGGCTACGACTCGGCGGGCATCGTCGTGACCTCGCCGAAGGCGGCGGGGCTGAAGATGGTCAAGGCCAAGGGCCGGGTCCGGGACCTGGAGGCCAAGGTCCCCAAGCGCTTCGCCGGCACCACCGGCATCGCCCACACCCGCTGGGCCACGCACGGCGCCCCCTCCGACCACAACGCCCACCCGCACATGTCGGGCGACAACAAGGTCGCCGTCGTCCACAACGGGATCATCGACAACGCCTCCGACCTGCGCAAGAAGCTCGAAGCGGACGGCGTCGAGTTCCTCTCGGAGACGGACACCGAGGTCCTCACCCACCTCATCGCCCGCTCCCAGGCGGAGACCCTGGAGGAGAAGGTCCGCCAGGCCCTGCGGATCGTCGAGGGCACGTACGGCATCGCCGTCATGCACGCCGACTTCACCGACCGGATCGTGGTCGCCCGCAACGGCTCGCCGGTCGTCCTGGGCATCGGCGAGAAGGAAATGTTCGTCGCCTCGGACATCGCCGCGCTGGTCACCCACACGCGGCAGATAGTGACGTTGGACGACGGCGAGATGGCCACCCTCAAGGCCGACGACTTCCGCACGTACACGACCGAGGGCACCAGCACCACGGCCGAGCCGACCACCGTGGAGTGGGAGGCCGCCTCGTACGACATGGGCGGCCACGACACCTACATGCACAAGGAGATCCACGAGCAGGCCGACGCCGTCGACCGCGTCCTGCGCGGCCGGATCGACGACCGCTTCTCGACGGTGCATCTGGGCGGCCTGAACCTGGACGCCCGTGAGGCGCGCCAGATCCGCCGCGTGAAGATCCTCGGCTGCGGCACCTCGTACCACGCGGGCATGATCGGCGCCCAGATGATCGAGGAGCTGGCCCGCATCCCGGCCGACGCCGAGCCGGCCTCCGAGTTCCGCTACCGCAACGCGGTCGTCGACCCCGACACCCTCTACGTCGCCGTCTCCCAGTCCGGTGAGACGTACGACGTGCTGGCCGCCGTACAGGAGCTGAAGCGCAAGGGCGCGCGGGTCCTGGGCATCGTGAACGTGGTCGGTTCGGCGATCGCCCGTGAGGCGGACGGCGGCATGTACGTGCACGCGGGCCCCGAGGTCTGCGTCGTCTCGACGAAGTGCTTCACGAACACGACGGTGGCCTTCGCGCTCCTCGCCCTCCACCTCGGCCGCACCCGCGACCTCTCGGTCCGCGACGGCAAGCGGATCATCGAGGGCCTGCGGAAGCTGCCCGCGCAGATCTCCGAGATCCTCGACCAGGAGGACGAGATCAAGAAGCTGGCCGAGCAGTACGCCGAGGCCCGCTCGATGCTCTTCATCGGCCGTGTACGGGGCTATCCGGTGGCCCGCGAGGCCTCGCTGAAGCTCAAGGAGGTCTCGTACATCCACGCCGAGGCCTACCCTGCCTCGGAGTTGAAGCACGGCCCACTGGCCCTCATCGAGCCCGCTCTCCCCACGGTCGCGATCGTCCCGAACGACGACCTCCTGGAGAAGAACCGCGCCGCCCTGGAGGAGATCAAGGCCCGCAGCGGCCCCATCCTCGCGGTGGCCCACCAGCACCAGGAAAAGGCCGACCAGACGATCGTCGTCCCGAAGAACGAGGACGAACTGGACCCCATCCTGATGGGCATCCCCCTCCAACTCCTGGCGTACCACACGGCATTGGCCCTCGGCCGAGACATCGACAAGCCGAGGAACCTGGCGAAGTCGGTAACGGTGGAATAGACGGCACGAGGTCTGCGCCCCTCTGGGGCGCAGCCCCGAGGGGCGCGGGGAACTGCGCGACCAGCCCCCACCGGCCGTCAGAGCCCAACGAACAAGAAACGAACCCCCCGTGTTGCCACCAACCACGGGGGGTTCGCCAGATAGCCGGGGGCCGCCCAAACCCCCAGCCTGCGCAGCTAACCGGTGGCCGTCACACCCCGGCCGGCAGCACGCCGTGGAAGAACAGTCGGCCAGTGCGCGAGCGCCGCGGTCGCCGCGTACCAGGCAACAACCCCACCCGCCGCAGCGAACCACCCACCGACCTTGGCCAAGCCGTCACTTGACCCGAACCGCGCGATGGCAAGCAGCAACATCGCCACGAACAGCAGCCCGTACGCCCCCCGCGTGAGCGGCGCCGACGCGGACGCCCCCAACGTCAGGCTCAACGCGACAAGCGCGAACAGCAACAGGAACAACCCACCCGCGTTGGCGGAGACTTGGGTGTCGGCGCCGACGCCCCACGTGAACCAGAACGCCCCGAGCGCGGCGAACGCCGTACCGGTGAACGTGTCACGGTCACGGAAGGCGAGCAGCCCGGCGACGAAGAGCGCGAGGCCGCCGACGTAGGTGGCGAGCGAGACCGCGTCCGCGGCCGTGACGCCGTCGATCACTTCGGTGTGCCCGAGGCCGAAGGCCAACAGGGTGAGTCCGAGCGCGAGATGGCCGAGGATCGTGGTGGTGCTTCCCGCGGAGACGTCATTGTCCACGGCGGGCTCCCTTCGTGCATGTGCCCGTACAGCTTGTGCGGTGACCGCTATATGCCCTTCACAAGCGCACAAACACATCTACGCACGAGTAGATTCGCACATCTCACCTGGGAGAACGTGGAGTTACGGGCAGGGAGTCACGGGATGACGACGACCGGGCGCTGGGCCCGCTTGGCCAACCGCCCCGCCACCGACCCGAAGATGCGTCCGACGATGCCGTGGGTCGAGCCGACGACGATCGCGTCCGCCTCGTATTCCCGCCCCACCTCTTCGAGTTCGTGGCAGATGTCGCCGCCGCGCTCGACGAGGATCCAGGGCACTTCGGCCAGATAGTCGGCGCAGGCCAGTTCGAGCCCGAGGACCTCGGTCCGGTGGTCCGGGACGTCGACGAAGACGGGTGGCTCGCAGCCGGCCCACACCGTGGTGGGCAGCCGGTTGGCGACGTGCACGATGATCAGGCCCGAACCGGAGCGGTGGGCCATACCGATGGAGTACGCGAGGGCGCGCTCACTCGACGTCGAGCCGTCGAAACCGACGACGACACCGTGCTTGAACGCGGGGTCGCAGGACTGACGTGATTCTTCCGCCGCCAAGGGCTCGGCCGCCGTGTGATCGGCGACGGGGCGCTTGCGGTCCGCGGGATCCAGGAATTCGTGACCGGCCATGGGTATCTCGGCGTTTTGATCCTCGTGATGGGACGACGTGATGTGGGACGACAGGGTGCGGCGGAGCTGTGTCCGGGAATCATCTTCCCAACCCCATACCCCCAAGGGTACGGCGGCACGCCTCCTTAGCCCATAGCCCGCACAGGCCCCGGTCGGGGTTCCAGGGAGCATGCACGAGGGGGCGCCCGTAACGCAATGGTTGCTGCCACGTACAGGCTGTTTCCACAGGGTTCGCGTACATCTCGCCTACGTCGATCACGATCGCGCACGTCTTCCGGACACCATTGGCCGGCGATCGAGCAGTGACCGACCGCTCGAACAAGCGTTGAACCCGGTGACCCACCGTCACAGGGAGCAGCCATGACCTCACCGACGCAGGAATCCGCGAGCGACCTCGTCCGCTGGGCCGCCTTCAGCTGCGTCCTGGTCCCCGTGGTGCTCGTCCTCTACGGCACCTCGCTGGGCGGCGCGGCCGGTACGGCGCTGGGGCTGGCGGCCGTGACAGGGGTGTGCCGGGTGCTGCTGCGGCAGTCCGAGCGCGGTGCGGCCCGGATGCCGGCCGAGGAGAGCGCCGCGCATCGGGGGCGGCACAGCCGAACCCATTCGGGTACCCCGCGCGGCGGCCGCCACTCCGGCGGAACTACACCGGTCGACTGACCTGTTTTCGCGCACGCGCCCGATGCTTTTCAGCCAACTTCCGGCCACCGTACATCCCTTGGCCGAACAACCCCCAAACCCCTGTTCCACCTGCACTGAAAGGGTCCAGACGGGCCCGCGCACCCTACGCGGATTGGCCACTACGACGAGGCGCACTTCCCTGCACGGCCCACGAGTGCAACGCTTCGTGATCGAATGCTTTACGCCAAGTTGCCAAGTCGACAATCTGCCGGGTACCGAACTGGTCACCTCGGCATCATGCGACACAGTAGATTCGATCTTGACTGTCTACGGCGGGGGACTCGTGCAGGACCGAGGGGAAACGTGCAGGAGCGACACAACCGAGGAGCCGCGACCACCGAGGGGGGCTTAGCAGTATGAGCCACGACTCCACTGCCGCGCCGGAAGCCGCGGCCCGGAAACTTTCCGGGCGACGCCGCAAGGAGATCGTCGCGGTGCTGCTGTTCAGCGGCGGCCCCATCTTCGAGAGTTCCATACCACTTTCGGTGTTCGGGATCGACCGCCAGGATGCCGGAGTGCCGCGCTACCGACTGCTGGTGTGTGCCGGAGAAGAGGGCCCGCTGCGGACGACCGGCGGGCTTGAACTCACCGCGCCGAACGGCCTGGAGGCGATCGCACGGGCAGGCACGGTCGTCGTGCCCGCCTGGCGTTCGATCACCGCGCCGCCACCGGAGGAGGCGCTCGACGCACTGCGCCGGGCGCACGAAGAGGGCGCGCGGATCGTAGGCCTGTGCACAGGCGCGTTCGTCCTCGCGGCGGCGGGCCTGCTGGACGGCCGCCCGGCGACGACACACTGGATGTACGCGCCGACGCTGGCGAAGCGCTACCCGTCCGTGCACGTCGATCCACGGGAACTCTTCGTGGACGACGGCGACGTACTGACGAGCGCCGGCACGGCGGCGGGCATCGACCTGTGCCTGCACATCGTGCGGACGGACCACGGCAACGAGGCGGCCGGTGCGCTGGCCCGCCGACTGGTGGTCCCCCCGCGCCGATCGGGCGGCCAGGAGCGCTACCTCGATCGGTCTTTACCAGAGGAGATCGGCGCCGACCCGCTCGCCGAGGTCGTCGCCTGGGCGCTGGAGCACCTCCACGAACAGTTCGACGTGGAGACGCTGGCGGCGCGGGCGTACATGAGCCGTCGTACGTTCGACCGCCGGTTCCGCTCGCTCACGGGCAGCGCGCCGTTGCAGTGGCTGATCACGCAGCGCGTGCTCCAGGCGCAGCGCCTGCTGGAGACGTCGGACTACTCGGTGGACGAGGTCGCGGGCCGCTGCGGCTTCCGTTCGCCGGTGGCTCTGCGCGGCCACTTCCGCCGCCAGCTGGGCTCGTCCCCGGCCGCGTACCGCGCGGCGTACCGGGCGCGCAGGCCGCAGGGTGAGCGGGTGCAGGATCCGGACGGTGCGGTGGGCGGCCCCGGCGGTGGCATGGGTACGCCGACCACGGCCGGCCAGGGACACGGGCACGGCCCGGGTCACGGCCACGACCGCGCCCCGCACTCGGAGAGCCCGGTCCCGATCCAGGCACGTCGTACGGCGGCTGCGGCCAGCGCGGTCGGCCTGTCGGCGGAGCATGCGCGGGACCCGTATGTCGGGAGCCGGGCGAGTCTGCCGGGGCAGCGGAGCGGTACGTAGCGGTGCGTGACGTGTGAACGTGGGATGGGCCGGGGTATCTACCCCGGCCCTTCTCGCCCCCGCCGCCCCTACCCGTTCCCATCCCTGGGGGCTGCGCCCCCAGACCCCCCTTTCGGCCTGAACGGCCTCGTCCTCAAACGCCGGACGGGCTGAAATACCTGGACCTGGGCTGAAAGATCAAGCCCGGCCGGCACCACTCAGCCCGTCCGGCGTTTGAGGACGAGCGCGTTCAGCGCGATACGGGGGTTCGGGGGCAGCGCCCCGAGGATGGGACGGGTAGGGGCGGCGGGGGCGAACCCATTGCACCGTGGGGTTCACCCCGCACTGCCTCCCCGTAAGGTGAGACGCATGAACGATCGCATGGTGTGGATCGACTGCGAGATGACCGGTCTCTCGTTGTCCGACGACGCGCTCATCGAGGTGGCCGCACTGGTCACCGACTCCGAGCTGAACGTACTCGGCGAGGGGGTGGACATCGTCATCCGTCCGCCCGACTCGGCGCTGGAGACGATGCCGGAGGTGGTGCGCCAGATGCACACCGCGTCCGGACTCCTCGACGAGCTGGCCGGCGGCACGACGCTGGCGGACGCCGAGGCACAGGTCCTGGCGTATATCCGCGAGCACGTCAAGGAGCCGGGCAAGGCCCCACTGTGCGGCAACTCCGTCGGCACGGACCGCGGCTTCCTGCTCCGCGACATGGGCACCCTGGAGGCGTACCTCCACTACCGGATCGTGGACGTCAGTTCGGTGAAGGAGCTGGCCCGGCGCTGGTACCCGCGGGCGTACTTCAACAGCCCGCCCAAGAACGGCAACCACCGCGCCCTCGCCGACATCCGCGAGTCCATCGTCGAGTTGCGCTACTACCGCGAGGCGATCTTCGTACCGCAGCCCGGCCCGGACTCGGACACGGCCCGCACGATCGCGGCCAAGCACGCGCTGCCGGCGGCGCAGTAACCCGTACGACAGCCCTTGCCACCGCCCCGGGAAAGCCGGGCGCGAGCACCCCTTCGGACCCTGTACACTTTTTCTCGGCCGGTCAGGAAGACCACTCGGAACTCCTCACCCGGTCATGGTGGGTGTAGCTCAGCTGGTAGAGCACCTGGTTGTGGTCCAGGATGCCGCGGGTTCAAGTCCCGTCACTCACCCTGATTGATCAAGGGCTGACCCGTGAAAGCGGGTCAGCCCTTCTTCGTACCCTGTACTTCCTTCTCAGGACTTCTCAGGACGACGTACGAGTCATCAGCTCCGTAGGAAGCACCACCCTGCGTCGCTCCAGCACCCGCGACGCCGTCGGGCGGCGGTCCGCGACCTCCTCCAGGAGGAGGTCGATCATCGCCCGGCCCATTTCCACGATCGGCTGGCGGACGCTCGTCAGGGGCGGGTCCATGTGGCGGGCTATGGCCGAGTCGTCGTAGCCGACCAGGGCCACGTCGTCGGGTATACGGCGGCCCTGTTCGCGCAGAACCTGGCGGGCGCCCGCCGCTGTCACGTCCGAGCCCGCGAAGACCGCGTCCAGGTCGGGGCAGCGGGCCAGGAGGCTGGTCATGGCGCGGCGGCCGCCCTCCTCCGTGAAGTCGCCCGGTTCGATCAGGGCCTCGTCGACCTGGTGGCCCGCGGCCTCCAGTGCCTCGCGGTAGCCGTCGACGCGGCGCTGGGCGCCGTACACGTCCAGGCGGCCCGTGATGTGGGCTATCTTTCGGCGGCCTCGCGACAACAGGTGTTCGGCTGCCTGGCGGCCGCCTCCGTAGTTGTCCGAGTCCACCGACGTCAGGGTTTCCGCTGCCGACCTCGGGCCGCTGATCACCGCCGGGATCTCCAGCTGGGCCAGCAGGTCCGGGAGCGGGTCGTCCGCGTGGACCGAGACCAGGAGCACGCCGTCCACGCGGTGGGCGGCCAGGTACTGGGCCAGGCGCTGGCGTTCCCTGTCGCTGCCCGCGAAGATCAGCAGGAGCTGCATCTCCGTGTCCGAGATCGCGCCCCCGACACCACGCAGCATGTCCGAGAAGTACGGCTCCGCGAAGAAACGCGTTTCCGGCTCGGGGACCACCAGCGCGATCGCGTCCGTACGGTTCGCCGCGAGGGCGCGGGCCGCCGTGTTCGGGACGTAGCCGAGTTCCGCGACCGCCGCCTCGACCGCCGCGCGGGTCGCGTCGCTGACCCTCGGGGAGCCGTTGATCACCCGGGAGACCGTGCCACGGCCCACTCCGGCGCGCGCGGCGACCTCTTCCAAGGTCGGCCGGCCACCGCTGCGGCCCCGCGCTCCGTGGCTTGCCATCTGGCTCCGCCCTTCCGCTGTCATCGCCCTGGCCTGGAATCTAACAGTCCTGCCTGGGGGTGCCTGTCACCACCGGGGAGGTCCGACCGCCCAGACGGCAAAGCGGCGGCAGGAGTCGCCGAACCGCCCTCCGTACCGGCCCGGCCCGGTTCCCGCGCCGACTGCCGTGATGGCCGATCTTCACCGGTCCGCGTCCCCTCCGCACCGGTCCGCCGAGTTAGTTAACAGGCCGATAACTGAAGACAGCTCCTCCCGTCATCGCCCTTGACACCCCCGCCCGGACCGACGAACCTTCAACACATCACCGATGGGAGCGCTCCCACGGTACCTGACACATACACATCCCGCACGTTCCCCGCCCGAGCCGCAGCGACGCGATTCAAGACGAACTAACGGGCCCAACAATGCAGTTGGCCGGGGGGTCGGCACGTCAGGGCAACAGGAGGACGCAATGCGAGCACGTACCCGATCCGCCCGCAACAGGGCGGTCGTCCTCGCGGCCGTAGCATCGCTGGGCGCCGGGCTGCTGGCCGGCTGTGCCGACGACGGCGGCGACGACAACGACAGTTCGTCGTCGGGCGGTGGCGCCGGCGACAGGACCACCATCACTCTTGGTCTCTTCGGCACCATGGGCTTCAAAGAGGCCGGTCTCTACGCCGAGTACGAGAAGCTCAACCCGAAGATCAAGATCGCCGAGAACGTCATCGAGCGGAACGAGAACTACTACCCGCCGCTCCTCAACCACCTCACCACCAACAGCGGCCTCCAGGACGTCCAGGCCGTCGAAGTGGCCAACATCGCCGAGATCGTGGACACCCAGGCCTCGAAGCTGACGGACCTGTCCAAGGCCCCGGGCGTCGAGGAGAGCACCTGGCTGGACTGGAAGTGGAAGCAGGCCACCACCGACGACGGCCAGACGATCGGACTCGGCACCGATGTCGGCCCGATGGCCATCTGCTACCGCAAGGACCTCTTCGAACAGGCCGGTCTGCCCACCGACCGCGACGAGGTGGGCAAACTGTGGGCGGGCAGCTGGGAGAAGTTCGTCGACGTCGGCCGGGACTACCAGAAGAAGGCACCGGCGGGCACCACCTTCATGGACTCGCCCGGCGGACTGCTGAACGCCGTTCTCGGCAGTGAGAGCGAGAAGTTCTACGACTCCTCCGGCAAGGTCATCTACAAGACGAACCCGGCCATCAAGGCCGGCTTCGACCTGACCGCCAAGGCCGCCGCGGAAGGACTGCTCGGCAAGCAGACGCAGTTCCAGCCCGCCTGGGACACGACGATCGCCAACAGCAAGTTCGCCGCGATCTCCTGCCCGCCGTGGATGCTCGGCACCATCAAGGGCAAGTCGAAGCCGGAGTCCTCGGGCAAGTGGGACGTGGCCGTCCCGCCCAAGGCCGGCAACTGGGGCGGCACCTTCCTCACCGTGCCCAAGTCCGGCAAGCACGTGGCCGAGGCGACGAAGCTGATCACCTGGCTGACCGCCCCCGAGCAGCAGGCGAAGCTCTTCAGCGTGCAGGGCAACTTCCCGAGCACGCCGGCCGCCTACACCCTGCCCGAAGTCACCGGCGCGAAGAACGAGATGACGGGTGACGCCCCGATCGGCACGATCTTCGGCGAGGCGGCCAAGGCGATTCCGGTCCAGGTCATCGGCCCGAAGGACCAGATCATCATGCAGGGTCTGAGCGACAACGGCGTGATCCTGGTGACCAAGGGCAAGTCGGCCAAGGAAGCCTGGGACTCGGCCACCAAGACCATCGACAACAACCTGGAGAAGTGACCGGTATGTCCGCCCGGCACGACATCGCCGCGCCCCCCGCGAAGGAGGGGGGCGCGGCCCCGGCCCGTCCGCCCGCCACCGAGGCTCCCGAGGCGGACAGGCGCCGCCGGGACCGGCTCTCGCGTCGCTGGCAGCGGGACCTGCGCTGGAGCCCGTACGCGTTCGTCTCCCCGTTCTTCCTGCTCTTCCTCGCCTTCGGGCTCTTCCCGCTGATCTACACGGGCTGGGCCTCGCTGCACTCGGTGGAGCTGACGGCACCCAACGACATGGACTGGGTGGGGCTGAAGAACTACACCCGCCTCTTCGACGACGAGTTCTTCTGGAACGCGGCGCGGAACACCCTGACGATCGGCATCATCTCGACGGTTCCGCAGCTGCTGATGGCGATGGGCCTCGCGCACATCCTCAACTACAAGTTGCGGGCTTCGACCTTCTACCGGGTCGCGATGCTCGCCCCGTACGCGACGTCGATCGCCGCCGCCTCGCTCGTCTTCGTGCTGCTCTTCGGGCGCGACTACGGCATGATCAACTGGGTGCTGAACCTGGTCGGTATCGACAACATCGACTGGCAGAACGACAAGTGGCCCTCGCAGTTCGCCGTCTCGACCATCGTCATATGGCGCTGGACCGGCTACAACACACTGATCTACCTGGCCGCGATGCAGGCCATCCCGCAGGACCTGTACGAGTCCGCGGCCCTCGACGGTGCCTCGCGCTGGCGGCAGTTCATCCATGTGACGCTGCCCTCGCTGCGCCCGACGATCCTGTTCACCGTGGTCGTCTCGACCATCGGAGCGACCCAGCTCTTCGGTGAGCCACTGCTGTTCGACCCGAACAAGGGGGCGTCCGGCGGCCCGGAGCACGAGTTCCAGACGCTCGGGCTCTATCTGTACGAGCAGGGCTGGGTCAACCTGCACCTGGGCCGGGCTTCCGCCATCGCCTGGACGATGTTCCTGATCCTCATCGTGATCGGAGTCATCAACTACGTCATCTCGCGCCGGCTGCGCGCCAGTGGTTAAGGAGAACCGGCCGTGACGACGACACTGACGAAACCGCCCGCCCCGGACGACACGTCCCCCAGGCAGCGGCGCCCCAAGGCAAAGCGCGCCGGCGGGCACATGCACGCCGGACCGATCGCGTACGTCATCCTCGCCCTGTTCACCATCGGCTCGCTGTTCCCACTGGTGTGGACGGCGATCGCCGCCTCGCGCGACAACAACCGGCTCGCGCAGACCCCGCCGCCGTTCTGGTTCGGCAGCGGTCTGTTCGACAAGCTCGAACTCGCCTGGGAAAACGCCAACATGGGCGAGGCGATGATCAACACGACGCTGGTGGCCGGAACTTCGGCGGTCACCATCGTGTTCCTGTCCACGATCGCCGGGTTCGCCTTCGCCAAGCTGCGCTTCAGGGGGCGGGGCGCGCTGATGCTGATCGTGATCGGCACGATGATGGTGCCGCCGCAGCTCATGATCATCCCGCTGTACATGATGGTCGCCGAGCTCGGCTGGACCGACCAGCTCCAGGCCGTGATCCTGCCGTCGCTGGTGAACGCCTTCGGGGTGTTCTTCATGCGGCAGTACCTGATCCAGGCGCTCCCGGACGAGATCATCGAGGCGGCCCGGGTGGACGGCGCGAGCAGCTGGCGCGTGGTCTGGCACGTGGTGTTCCCGGCGGCGCGGCCCGCGATGGCCGTCCTCGGCATGCTGATGTTCGTCCAGACGTGGAACGACTTCCTGTGGCCGTTCCTGGTCCTGACCCAGACCGGCAGTCCGACCGTGCAGGTGGCGGTCGCGGGTCTGGGGCGCGGTTTCACCCCCGACCAGTCGCTGATCATGGCGGGCGCACTGCTCGGCACGCTGCCGCTGCTGATCGTCTTCGCGATCTTCGGCAAGCAGATCGTGGGCGGGATCATGCAGGGCGCGGTGAAGGGCTGACCCGCACAGGACTTTCGCAGCGTTCGTAGCTCCGTGGCTTTCGCAGCTTTCGTACGGGAACTCGCGGGAGGGGCCGGGTCACCGCCGCCCCGGCCCCCTCGCACTCTCCCCCCACTTCCCTCTCCTCCTACCCGTCGGTCTCCACGACCTCCTATGGGAGCGCTTCCATGACTGAGCCCGTTACCCCGGTGACCTTTCCTCCCGCCTTCCTCTGGGGCGCAGCGACTTCCGCGTACCAGATCGAGGGGGCGGTGCGGGAGGACGGCCGCACCCCCTCGATCTGGGACACGTTCAGCCATACGCCGGGCAGGACGGCGGGCGGCGAGCACGGTGACATCGCTGTCGACCACTACCACCGCTATCGCGACGACGTGGCGCTGATGGCCGACCTCGGCCTGACCGCGTACCGCTTCTCCGTCTCCTGGTCCCGGGTGCAGCCGACCGGACGAGGGCCCGCGGTCCAGCGCGGCCTGGACTTCTACCGGCGGCTGGTCGACGAACTCCTCGCCCACGGCATCAAGCCGGCGGTCACCCTCTACCACTGGGACCTGCCGCAGGAGCTGGAGGACGCGGGCGGCTGGCCGGAGCGGGAGACCGCGCTGCGGTTCGCCGAGTACGCCCAGATCATGGGCGAGGCGCTGGGCGACCGCGTCGAGCAGTGGATCACGCTCAACGAGCCCTGGTGCAGCGCGTTCCTGGGCTACGGCTCGGGTGTGCACGCCCCCGGCCGTACCGAGCCGCTGGCCTCCCTCCGGGCCGCCCATCACCTCAACCTGGCGCACGGGCTGGGCACTTCGGCCCTGCGGGCGGCGATGCCGGCCCGCAACACGGTCGCGGTGAGCCTCAACTCGTCGGTGGTGAGGCCGCTTTCACCGACCCCGGAGGACCTGGCGGCGGTCCAGAAGATCGACGACCTCGCCAACGGCGTCTTCCACGGCCCGATGCTGCACGGCGCCTACCCGCAGACCCTGTTCGCCGCGACCTCGTCGATCACGGACTGGTCGTACGTCCTGGACGGCGACCTCGCGCTGATCAACCAGCCGCTGGACGCGCTGGGCCTCAACTACTACACGCCCACGCTGGTCTCGGCGGCCGAGGAACAGCCGACCGGCCCGCGCGCCGACGGCCACGGCGCGAGCGACTACTCACCATGGCCGGGCGCGGACGAGGTCCTCTTCCACCAGTCGCCGGGCGAGCGTACGGAGATGGGCTGGTCGATCGACCCGACCGGCCTGCACGACCTGATCATGCGCTACACGAAGCTGGCCCCGGGCCTGCCGCTCTACGTCACCGAGAACGGCGCCGCCTACGACGACAAGCCCGACTCCGACGGCCGCGTCCACGACCCGGAGCGCATCGCCTACCTCCACGGCCACCTCCGCGCGGTCCGCCGCGCGATCGCCGAGGGCGCGGACGTCCGCGGCTACTACCTGTGGTCCCTCCTGGACAACTTCGAATGGGCCTACGGCTACAGCAAGCGCTTCGGCGCGGTGTACGTCGACTACGCGACCCTCGCCCGTACACCGAAGTCGAGCGCCCTCTGGTACGGCCGCGCGGCCCGCAGCGGGACGCTGCCGCCGGCGAACGCGGAGTGAGCGACCTCGGCTGACGGGGGTCGACCGGGGGGCGGGGCGCGGCACTGGAGGGGGGTGCCGTGCCCCGGCGGGTCAGCTCCGCTGGTTGGGCGGTTTCGTTGTCGGGTGCGGGCCCGGTGGGGGCTGGTCGCGCAGTTCCCGCGCCCCTGAAAAGCAGGGGCTGCGCCCCGTGCTTTTCAGGCCCGCAGGGCCGGGGCTTTTGCTTTTAGGGGCGCGGGGAACTGCGCGACCAGCCCCCACCGGCCCGCACCCGACAGCGAACTCGAGACATCAGGTTCCGGAGTGCCGGCGGCGCCAAGGTGTCCCCGTTTTCCGGTCCCGGTGTCCCCGCCGTACCGGCGCTCTGCCGTCCAGTTGGATCCAGATCCGTATCTCCGTGCCGCCGAGTACCGACGAGCCGATGCGTACGTCTCCGCCCGTCGACTCCGCGAGTCGGCGCACGATGTCCAGGCCCAGCCCGGTCGAACCGGCACTGCCCGAGCCGCGCCCCCTGGCCATGGCGGCCTCGGGGTCGGTGATGCCGGGGCCCGCGTCCGAGACCAGGACGATCACCGCGTCGTCGCCGTTGTGGACGTCGACCGCGAAGGCGGTGCCTTCCGGGGTGTGCCGGAAGACGTTGCCGAGGAGGGCGTCGAGGGCGGCGGCCAGGTCGGCGCGGGCCACGGGTATGCGTACCGGCCGGTCGACGCCGGCCACCCTCACCTTCCTCCCCTCGTCCTCCGCGAGCGCCGACCAGAAGGCCATCCGCTCGCGCACCACCTCGGCCGCGTCACAGCCCGCGCCCGGTCCGGCGACCGTCGTCTGCGGTTTGGCCTCCCGGGCGGTACGGATGATCGTGTCGACCTCGTGCTCCAGCTGGGCGACCGCGGCCCGGGTCTGGTCGGCGGCGGGCCCCTCGCCCAGCGAGGCCGCGTTCAGCCGCAGCACGGTCAGTGGCGTGCGGAGGCGGTGGGACAGGTCCGCTGCCAACTCCCTTTCGTTTGCGAGCAGTTGTACGACCTGGTCGGCCATCGAGTTGAACGCGACCGCCGCGAGGCGCAGTTCGGCCGGCCCTTCCTCGGGCACTCTGGCGCCCAGCTTCCCCTCCCCCAGTTCGTGCGCGCCCTCGACGAGGCGCTGGGCGGGCTGCACCATGCGCCCGCCGAGCCGGTCGGCGACGGCGACCGAACCGACGACGAGCACGGCCCCGACGCCGGCGAGCACGGCCCAGGCCAGGCCGACGCCGTTGCTGACCTCGGCCTCGGGGACGTACACCTCGACGACGGCTATCGCGCCGGAGCCGATCGCGACGGGCTGGAGGAGGGTGGACCCGCCGGTCACCTCGGTGGTGGAGGCACGGCCGAGTCTCCGGACGGCCTCGATGTCGGCGTCGGTGGCGCGCTGCCGTCCGAGGTCGACCGCGCCCGTGCCCCCGCTCGCGGGGATGTGCACGGCCATGCCCGCGTCCGACCCCGCGGAGGCGACGACCCGTTCGAGTTGGTCGCGGTCGGTGGTGATGGAGAGGGCGGGGGCGACGGCCGCGGCCTCCCGCTCGGCGTTGGAGAAGGCACGGTCGCGGGCCATCTCCCGGATGACCAGCCCGAGCGGCACGGCGAAGGCCACCACGACCATCGTCGTGACCGCCACGCAGACTTTCACCAGCGCCCACCTCATGACATCCGCCTCATAGCGGCGGCTCCGCTCCCGGCGGCGCCAGCTTCACGCCGACGCCCCGCAGGGTGTGCAGATAGCGGGGGTTGGCGGCCGTCTCGCCCAACTTCCGCCGCAGCCACGACAGATGGACGTCGATCGTCTGGTCGTCGCCGTACGACTGCTGCCACACCTCCGCGAGCAGTTCCTTGCGCGCGACGACGACACCGGGCCGCCCGGCGAGGAAGGCGAGCAGGTCGAACTCACGGCGGGTCAGGTCCAGTCGTACGCCGTCCAGTTCGGCCTGTCGGCGCAGCGGGTCGATGGCCAGGCCGCCGACGCGGATCACGGAGGAGGGAGGAGTGTCCGCGGGCGCTGTGCGGGCGCGACGCAGTACGGCGGCCATGCGGGCCGACAGGTGTTCGACCGAGAACGGTTTGGTGAGGTAGTCGTCCGCGCCCGCGTTGAGCAGCCGGACGATCTCCGTCTCCTCGTCGCGCGCGGTGGCGACGATCACGGGCACGTCCGTGATTCCGCGCAGCATCTTGAGGGCCTCGGACCCGTCGAGATCGGGCAGACCGAGGTCCAGGATCACCACGTCGAAACGGAAGTGGGCGACCTCGCGCAGCGCCTCAAGGGCGGTGCCGACACTGCGCACGAGGTGCGCGGCATCGGTCAGATGCCGGATGAGGGCGGAGCGCACGAACTGGTCGTCCTCGACCACGAGCACACTTGCCATGCGCCGCACCGTACGCCAATCCGGCGAGCCGGGTCCGGCCCTGTGGATAACTCCCCCACAGCCGCTCCCGGTCGGCAACAGGCGACACCGGTGGGGCGCGTGAGGCAGTATGACCGGCGATGCGCAGAGGACTCGTACACCTTCTGGCGTGGACGCTGGCCACGGGCGCGGCGGCCACGATGACGTGGTGGGGTGTGCACACGGTGATGGCGGGGACGGCGTACGACCCGCCCCGCGCGCTCCCCATCACGGCGGCGGACGCGGTGCGGCAGAAGTCGATCGTGCAGGAGCCGGCGGCGCAGACGCCGAAGCCGCAGCCCACGGCGACGAGCCCGACACCGACCCCGACTCCGACTGCGACTGCGACTCCGGAACCCAGTCGGTCCCCCACACCCACGCCGAGCGCGACCGCGTCCAAGACCCCGTCCACGGTGAAGGCGTACGACACCGACGGTGGGCGGGCGGTGTTCGACCTCGGGACGGACTACGCGACGCTCGTGTCGGCGACGCCGGGAGCGGGCTGGTCGATGCAGGTGTTCAAGACGGAGACCTGGATCCGGGTGGAGTTCAGCGCGGGCGCGGACCGGGTGTCGGTGTTCTGCACCTGGCACGACGGCCCGCCGCACGTCCAGATCCTCACCTACTGACCGGCGACCGGCCGGCTCAGCGGAACACCGACGGTGGTGGCGCCGGTGAGGCGACGGCCGCCGCGTCGGTGACCGGGACGGCGCCGCCGGTGAAGTCGGTGAGGGCGCGCCCGTGTTCGAGGCGGGCGGGGTGCGGGTCGGAGGCGGCGCGGCGGGTCAGTTCGGCGATGGGCAGCGGGTGCGCGGAGGCGACGAGCACCGCGTTGCCGAACCGTTTCCCCCGCAGCACGGCCGCGTCGGCGATCAGGGCCAGCTCCGGGAAGACGACCCCCGCGGTGGCGATCTGGCCGCGCAGGTGGGCGAGTGGCGGCCCGTCGGCGAGGTTCGCGGCATAGCAGCCGGTGTCGTTCACGACCCTGCGCACGTCCGTCAGGAACTCGACCGACGTCAGATGGGCCGGGGTGCGGGCGCCGCTGAACACGTCCGCGATGACGAGGTCGGCCCAGCCGTCGGGGACCTTGGCGAGCCCTTCGCGGGCGTCGATGGAGCGCACCCGGATCCGGGCGCCGGGGTCCAACGGCAGCTCGCGGCGGACCAGTTGGACGAGGGCCGCGTCCCGTTCGACGGCCTGCTGGGTGGACCGGGGGCGGGTCGCGGCGACGTACCGGGCGAGGGTGAGGGCGCCGCCGCCGAGGTGGACGACCTGGACCGGCTTGCCGGGCGGGGCGACGAGGTCGATCACATGACCGAGGCGGCGCTGGTACTCGAAGGAGAGGTACGCCGGGTCGTCGAGGTCGACATGGGACTGCGGGGCGCCGTCGAGGAGCAGTGTCCAGGCGCGCGCCCGGTCCCGGTCGGGGATCAGCTCGGCGAGCCCGCCGTCGACCGTCTCGACGACGGCCTCGGCGGCCGACTGTCCGCGCCGCGCGTTTCTGGACTTTCCCATTCCCCCATTATCGGGGCCAGCGGCTCAGTGACGGTTGTCGGCGGCCTCGATGAGCCGGGCCGCCTCGCCGAGGGCCGCGCGGAGCACCGCCGGGTCGGTGGCCAGGTCCGCCTCGCCGGGCGGGAGCAGCCAGTCCGAGCCCTCGACGGGAGGTTCGGGATCGGGGACCGCGAGGCTCAGGCCACGCCCATTGGTCTCCGTGCAGGTGCTTCCGGGGACGTCCCAGGCGGCGGCGGTGCCCGGCGGCACGAGGAAGGCGAGGGTGTCGCAGCCGTCGTCGTGCAGTACGGGGCCGACCGCGTCGCCGGCACCCCGGCGCAGGATGTCGACCGCTTCCAGCCCCTGCCGGGCCGGGACCGTCACCAGATCGCAGTCGGGCAACGCGGGTGCTGTACGCGTTCTGAACGGCGTACACGGATCGGTGCTCTTGCTGATCTCCATCCCGGCCTCCACCACGGAACCCCTCCTAGTGCGAGTGGGTCGGGAGTTCGGGCGGCTCCCGGTCCACCAGGTTCAACGCGCCAGAACGTCAACGGCTACGGCACAAGACCGCCGCAAAGGATGGCAGTTCATGGCAGATCGTGGATGAGATATCCGGTTTGTAGCCAAACCCCGCGTGGTGGGTCGTGCACAGCGGGTACGTTCTTGCCCGCCGGAAACAGGGCGTCCGATGGATAACTGTTCCAACTCGCCAGGAATCCGGCACGGTTCGACGGTTCGCAGAGAGGGCCCGGCCATGACGTCGTCAACGGTGACCTCGTCGCAGTCCCCCCGGCCGCCACGGCCGAACCTCGCCTTTCGGAAGTTGCGCGGGCAGCGCTCTCCGGGCGAGTTCGCCGCGGCGGTACGGCGGGCCGCCCGCGAGATCGGGGAGCGGGTGAGCTGTGACGCGCGTTACATCGGTCGGGTCGAGGCGGGCGAGATCCGCTGCCCCAACTACGCGTACGAACGGGTGTTCCTGCACATGTTCCCCGGACGGACACTCGCCGACCTGGGGTTCGCACCCCGCGCTTCGGTGCGCGGGCGTGGGGCGCGCGAAACGGGGGACACGCCCCCTGTACACCTCGCGATCCCGACGTCCGGCATCGGTGAGACGGCGGGGGTGCACGAGCCGTATGACACGCAGGACGCACAAGAAACACACGACACGTACGACACGCAGTACCCGTACGAAACGCACGACAACTACGAGGAGAGCGACGTGCTGCGTCGCGCATTCATGGCGGGCGGTGCCACTGTGGCAGCCGCCTCCCTGAGCCCCTTCGGGCTCACATACGAGGCTTCGGCCGCGGGCCGTCCCGTGCGCCGTGTCGGCGCCGGCGAGGCGGGGGCCCTGGAAGAGGCCGTACGCCGGATCAGGCTGCTCGACGACCGGCACGGCGCCGACGGTCTCTACCGGCGTGCGGCGGCTCCGCTGCGGGCGGCCTACGAACTGCTCGACGCGGGCGCGGTACGGCAGACCACCGCCGACCGGCTGCACGCGGGCGCCGGTGAACTCGCCATCTCCGTCGGCTGGCTGGCCCACGACTCGGGCCGCTTCGACGACGCGCGCTCGCACTACGCGGAGGCGCTGGCGACGGCCCGGGTGGCCGGGGACGCGGCCCTGGAGGCACACGCCTTCTGCAACACGGCGTTCCTCGCGCGCGATGCGGGGCGTCCGCGCGAGGCGGTCAGAGCGGCGCAGGCGGCTCAGCGTGTGGCGCGGCCACTGGGCTCGCCCCGGCTGATGTCGCTGCTCGCGCTGCGGGAGGCGGGCGGGTGGGCGGGGCTTGCCGATCGCGCGGGGTGCGAGCAGGCGCTGGCGCGGGCGCAGGGGCTGTACGAGCGGGGGCCTTCGGAGGCCGATCCCGAGTGGATGAGCTTCTACGGGGAGGCGGAACTGGAGGGCTTGGAGGCGCAGTGCTGGTCGACGCTGGGCGACTGGCCGCGGGCGGCTCGGCACGCACGGCGGGCGGCGCACCTTCAGAACCCCCACTTCACGCGGAACATCGCGTTGTACACGGCCGAGCTGGCGGATGACCTGGCCCGTGGTGGCCATCCGGACGAGGCGGCGGCGGCGGGTATGCGGGTACTGGACCTGCTGGACGAGGTCCAGTCGTCGCGCATCCAGACGATGCTGGCGGCGACGGCTCGGGTGCTTCTGCCTCACCGGCGGGCGGCGGGGGTGTCGACGTTCCTGGAACGCCACGCGAGCGCGCCGCGCACGGCTTGAGCGACTCGGCTGGGGGTGGGTGGGGGTGGTCGCGCAGTTCCCCGCGCCCCTGGAAACCCCGCCATCCCTCGCTGTTCGGCTGCGGGTGGGTGGGGGCTGGTCGCGCAGTTCCCCGCGCCCCTCAAAGCCCGCCCATCCCGATCCGTTCGGCTGCGGACCGGTGGGGGCTCGTCGCGCAGTTCCCCGCGCCCCTGAAAGACCCGTCCGTCCCTCGCTGTTCGGCTGCGGGTCGGTGGGGGTTGAGCGCGCAGTTCCCCGCGCCCCTAAGGGCGCCCCAGCGGGGCGGAGTTCGCAGGCACCGCACTGCCGGGCTGCGGGCGCTCGTGACGCCCGTCAACCCGCCTAGCTGCGGGCATCCATGCCGTTGGGCGGTGGCCACCCTGGTGGCTCCTGCCCCCAACCCGCCCAGCTGCGGGCGCCCGTGCCGTTGGGCGGTGGCCATCCGGGCGGTGCGCGTCGAACCCGCATAGCTGCGGGCATGCGTGCCGCTAGGGGCGGCACGGGTGGGCGCAGCGGCACCCCGTACAGCGCCGGGCTGTGCGACCCACCCCTCGCCCCAGCCTCCTCAGCCGGTCAGGTGGCCCACGTCGTTCCAGGTTTCTATTGCCGGGGCGTCGTACGCCCAGCCCAGTACCGACAGTGACGTCGGGTTCAGTCTGATGCGGGCGGCGAAGTCGAGCGGGAGGCCCAGCCAGCGGGCGCCGATCGTGCGGAGTATGTGGCCGTGTGCGAACACCAGCACGTCTCGGTCCATCGACCGCGCCCACTCCACCACCTCGTCCGCGCGCGCGGACACCGACTCCAGGCTCTCGCCCCCGGGGACCCCGTCCCGCCAGATCAGCCACCCCGGCCGGACGGCCTGGATCTCCGCCGGGGTCATGCCCTCGTACGCCCCGTAGTCCCACTCCATCAGCGTGTCCCACTCGGACGCCCGCTCAGCGAACCCCGCTATCTCGCACGTCTCCCGCGCGCGTGCCAGCGGACTCGTGCGCACCTCGACCCCGGACAGGCCGTCGAACGGCGGCCGGTGGAGACGTTCGCCGAGCAGCTTGGCGCCGCGTCGGCCCTCCTCCAGGAGGGGGACGTCGGTCCTGCCGGTGTGCTTGCCGGCCAGCGACCACTCCGTCTGTCCGTGCCGGGCCAGCAGGATGCGCGGTGCCATGAGAGACCCTTCCGGGGGGAGACGGTGAGCGTGGCGGACAAGGCAAGAGGCGAACGTCAGGGGGCGACCAAGCGAATCAGGGGTACCGAAAGACGGAAAAGCAAGGCGGAACCCCTCCATCATCGCGCACGCTGTGCGGGGGCAACCCGGGGGTCGATCTTTGCGTCCTGTGTGACAGGGGCGCCGCATGGGGCGTTCACGTACACCGTAAAATCGGACGAACCGCAGGCCACCGACGACCGGAGGCGCAGCTCGACGGGGACAGAGAGTGGGAGAGAGATCGGATGCCGCGGACCGATACTGCATCGACGGGGAGCGTCACTCCCACCCGGCTCCGCTGGTGGACCGAGCTGCCACTGATCCTGCTGGTCTACGCGTGCTACTCCGCCGGACGCCTGCTGGTGAAGGGCAACGAGTCGACCGCCGTCGAGCACGGCCTGGCCATCCTCAGGTTCGAGAAGGACCTCTGGCTCAACGCCGAGCACCCGCTCAACCGCCTGTTCACCCGCGAACCCTGGATCGGCATACCCGCCGACTTCTGGTACGCGTCGCTGCACTACATCGTCACCCCCGCCATCCTGGTCTGGCTCTTCCGGTCCCGCGCCGTCCGCTACCGGGCGGCCCGCACCTGGCTGATGACCTCGACCTTCATCGGGCTGATCGGCTTCACCCTGCTCCCCACCTGCCCGCCCCGGCTCCTCGATCCCGGTCACGGCTTCGTGGACACGATGGCCCAGTACAGCTCGTGGGGCTGGTGGGGCGGCCAGGCCAGCGCCCCGCGGGGGCTCGGCAGCATGACGAACCAGTACGCGGCGATGCCGAGCCTGCACGTCGGCTGGTCCCTGTGGTGCGGAGTGATGCTGTGGCGGTACGGCGGTACGCGCACCACCAAGGTCCTGGGTGTCGCGTACCCGCTGATCACCACGATCGTGGTGATGGGCACCGCCAACCACTACCTCCTCGACGCCGTCGCGGGCGCCGCCGTGATGGGCGTCGGGCTGCTTCTCGCCCCGTACGTCATGCGGAACGCGGACCGGGCGAAGGTGTGGATCACGGTACGGATCACGGCTCGTGTCGCGCCCGGCTCAGCGCGCTCTCGCGGCGCAGGGACCTCAATTGTCAGTGGTGGATGCCAGACTGCCCCGCGTGAGCGAATTCCAAGGCAGCGCGAGTCCGTCTTCGGCCCAGGGGCCGAGCCCGGTGCCGCTTCCGCGGACGCCGGGGACGGCGCTGCGGCAGCGGCTCGCTGAGCTGCGCGGTCCGGACGTACCGGCGAAGGCACTGGACGCGCGTGCCCTCGCGGCCCTCGCCGCCAACCCCGGGTGCAAGCGGCGCGCGATCCTGGACGGCGCGGGGGTGAACAAGGCGACGCTGGCGAGCGCGCTGGGCTCACCGTCCGGCTTCGGGCAGTCCCAGTTCGCGCTGGCACGCGGCAACACCTTCGAGGCCCGGGTGAAGGCCGACGGCGGCGCGGAACTGCTCCGGCTGGTGCACGAGAAGCTGGACCCGGGTGCCGTGGCGCCGACGGAGGCCGAGGTCCCCGACCTCACGGCGACCGGCCCGGAGGGCCGCACCGCGCGGACGGCACTGGCTCTGCGGGACGCCCACCTGGCGAGGAGCGAGAGCGGCGCGGCCGGCTGGACGCTTCTCGACCACCCCATGCTCGCCCTGGACGTCGCGGGCTCACCCGCCTTCCTGGAGCCGGACGCGGTGGTCGTGCACCCGGACGGCGGCTGGACGGTCGTGGAGATCAAGTCCTTCCCGATGCTGGACGGTTCGGCGGACCCGGCGAAGGTCGGCGCGGCGGCCCGCCAGGCCGCGGTGTACGTGCTGGCGCTGGAGGAGGTCGCCGCCCGGCTCACCCAGGACGGCACCGCCCCGGCGCCGACCGTCAACCACCGCGTGCTGCTGGTCTGTCCCAAGGACTTCTCCAACCTCCCCGCCGCATCCGCGGTCGACGTCCGCAAGCAGCGCGCGGTGACCGGCCGCCAGTTGTCCCGGCTGACCCGGATCGAGGACATCGCCGACACCCTCCCCGAGGGCACCTGCTTCGCCCCGGACCTGCCCACCGCCGAACTGACGGCCGCGGTCGAGTCGGTCCCCGCGGAGTACGCGCCGGAGTGCCTGTCCGCGTGCGAGCTGGCCTTCCACTGCCGGGACCGCTCCCGCGCGGGGGGCGCGGTGACGTCCCTGGGCCGTTCCGTACGGGCCGAACTGGGCGCCCTGACCACGGTCGACGACGTCCTGGCGGCGGCCCACGGCCACTCCGGGGATCCGTCGGACCCGACGGTGGCCGCGCTGCGCAGAGCGGCGGCCCTGCGCGCGGAGGCGCTGAACACCCCGAGCGTGTCCCTGCCCTCTCCGGAGCTGCCCTCCCCGGAGGGAGCCGTATGTCGCTGATCACCACCCTCGCCCGCCTCGAAGCCGTCAGCACGGGCCGCGCCCAGCCCGTCGCCACCGTCCGGCACCGGCATCTGTCCGAGCGGCCCCTGGTCCTCGTACCGCTGACCACCGCCGGTGAGGCCGGGGCCCCGCTGGGCGCGCTGGTCGGCGACGACCGGAACGCGCCGCGTCTGCTCGTCGTACCGCAGCCGCGCGACCGCGACCTCAGGTTCGCGTTCCTCGCCGAACTGGCGGACGTGGTCCTGCCGTTCATCGACTCCTACGCCGACGCCGTGGAGGCCGCCGAGCGCAACGAGACCGACCCGGAGACCGGCAAGCGGGTCAAGGTCGAGGTCGAACTGTGCGCGGACGCACCCCAGTTGATCGTCCCGAGCCGCGCCGGCATCGACTTCGTCCGGCTGCTGGGGCGCTCGATGCGCTTCCGTCGTACGGCGGAACAGGACCCGGAGACACCGCATCCCGCCCCGCCCCGGGTGCCGTTGCTCGGCCGTTGGTTCACGCACTACGGGGAGCGGGCCAGGGTCCCCGGTTCCGCCCTGCTCCTGGCGCTGACGGACGTGCTGTCGCGGCACTGGGCCACCGGGCAGTCCACGCTGGAGGACCAGCATCTGGGCGCGCTGCTCGCCTGGATCGACCCGCCGGACGGGGAGTCGGGTGCCGAGGCCGCGCTGCGGGCCGAGTTGGCGCGCGACGCGAAGGGGCAGCTGCTGTGCCCGCCGGCCGGTCCGGCGACGGACCCGGCGTTCGACAACAAGCTGCTGGCCCCCGCGATCGAGCGCTTCAACCGCGCGCGGACGGCACACGCCGCCGCCGAGGACGGCGAGTCGGCGGACGACCGGCTCGTTGAACTCACCGCCGCCGAGCGGGAGTTGCACGCCCTCGTCGAGAGCCGTACGCGGCCCACCTGGGACGCGGTGTGGCACGGCCTCGACCTGCTGCGGGCCCTGCCGGAGGGCGCCCACGCGGCCGACCGGTGGACACGCGACCGCTGGTCGTTCACCGGCCACCGCGACCGGGTCACCGCGGGCGAGCCCCCGCAGCCGCGCCGCGACGACGCGGTGACGGCGGCGAACAAGCTCGCCACGCGCGAGCGCGAACAGGCCCGTCTGGAGGCCCAGGAGGCCTTGGACGACCCGCTGGTGATGGCGGGGCGGCGGCTGTCCGGGGAGGCGTTCGCGGGCGAGGTCATCGATGTCGTCATGACGTACAGCGAGGGCAAGCGCCCGAGTCCGCGCCCGCTCGTCACCGTCCGCACGGACGACCGCCCGCAGCTCGGGGAGCGCGCGAAGGTGTACCGCTCGCTGGGCGGCAAGCCACAGGCGGCGGAGTTCGTGCGCCACGAGGACGGCCCTGAGGACGGTCCGGGAGCGGAGGGTTCGGTGATCGTCCTGCGGGTGGTCGACAAGATGGGCCGGGGCAAGGAACCGGAGGCGGGGTCGGTCCCGGAGAAGGGCGACCTCGTCTGCTTCACCCTGTTCGAGCACGAACAGCGGGGCGGAGCGAAACTCCCGGACGCGGACCAGACGCCGTGGACGCATGGCGGGCCCCCGGGCGAGCAGGCGACGGCCACGGTGCCGGAGGCCGACCCGGTGACCGAAGAGGATGTGCTGTGAACGCCGCTCACACCCCGCAGGCCGTCTTCGACCCCGGGGCCGCCGCCGGCCGGGCCACCGACGCGATCCTGCGCGACACGCTGCACGGCACCCACCGCGGGGTCGTCGTCGACTCGCCGCCCGGGGCCGGGAAGTCGACGCTCGTGGTCCGGGCGGCGCTCGAACTGGCCGAGGCCGGGCGGCCGTTGATGGTCATCGCGCAGACCAACGCCCAGGTCGACGACCTCGTCGTCCGGCTCGCCGAGAAGAACCCCGAGCTGCCGGTGGGGCGTCTGCACAGCAGTGCCGCCGACCCGTACGACAAGGCGCTGGACGACCTGCCGAACGTACGGAAGTCCGCGAAGGCGGCCGAGCTGGCGGGCCTGGACGTGGTCATCTCGACGGCCGCCAAATGGGCCCACGTCAAGGTCGACGAGCCGTGGCGGCACGCGATCGTGGACGAGGCGTACCAGATGCGCTCGGACGCGCTGCTCGCCGTCGCGGGACTGTTCGAGCGGGCGCTGTTCGTGGGTGACCCGGGTCAGCTGGACCCGTTCGCGATCGTCGGCAGCGAGCAGTGGGCCGGTCTGTCGTACGACCCGTCGGCCTCGGCGGTCACGACCCTCCTGGCCCACAACCCCGAACTGCCCCAGCACCGTCTGCCGGTGTCCTGGCGGCTCCCGGCCTCGGCGGCGCCGCTCGTCTCGGCCGCGTTCTACCCGTACACCCCGTTCCGCAGCGGCACCGGCCACGGCGACCGGCGGCTCGCCTTCGCTGTCCCGTCGGACGGCTCGGGCCCGGACCGGGTCCTGGACGAGGCCGCCGAAACGGGCTGGGGCCTGCTGGAACTCCCCGCCCGGCACACCCCTCGTACGGACCCGGAGGCGGTACGCGCGGTCGCCATGGTCGTACGCCGCATGCTGGACCGGGGCGGCGCGGCCACCTCGGAACGCGGGCCGGACCCGACGCCCCTGACCGCCGACCGGATCGCGGTCGGCACCGCACACCGGGACCAGGCGGCGGCGGTCCGGGCGGCGCTCGCCGAACTGGGCGTCGCGGACGTCACCGTCGACACGGCGAACCGGCTCCAGGGCCGGGAGTTCGACGTGACGGTCGTCCTGCACCCCCTCTCCGGTCGCCCCGACGCCACCGCCTTCCACCTGGAGACGGGCCGCCTCTGCGTCCTGGCCTCCAGACACCGGCACGCGTGCGTGGTGGTGTGCCGGGCGGGCGTGACCGATCTCCTGGACGACCATCCGTCGACGGAACCGGTACAGCTGGGGGTGACGGTGAAGTTCCCGGACGGCTGGGAGGCCAACCACGCGGTGCTGTCGCATCTCGCCGAGCACCGGGTGCCCTGGCAGCCCTAGCCGCAGGTCAGGTGCCCTGTCGGGTGGAGCCGTGGCCCACTTGCGCGGGCGGGGGACAATGGACGGTGGCCCGGCTCGACCGGCGGGGCCTGTCGACCGTGTGCCGTACACGCGCTGGTGCGTGAGCGGTACGTACGAACGGTGCGGAACCGTACGAGGAGGAGAAGACATGGCGGAGCCCACGCCGCGTCGCAACGAACCGCGGCTACGCCCCGCGCCCCTGCTCTTCGAGCCCACGCAAGTGGCCGACGACCCGGAGCACTTCTTCGACCTGGAGTCGATCGACGACCCCCGCGCGCTGCTGACCCGCGCCACGGAGCTGACCCAGGCGTTCCGCGCCGCGACCGACCGCGCGGTCGAGTACCAGGCGATGGCGGCGGCCCAGCTCGCCGACCCGCGCCGCTTCGACCGGCTGACGACCGCCGACATCGCGGAGCGCGCCGAGTGGACCGAGGACTACGCGAAGAAGATGGTCGAGTACGGCCGTGAGCTGCTGCGCGGCGGCGGGGAGAACGCGAGTGGCGGAGGCAGCAGTGGCGGGGGCCACGGTCACGGTCACGTCGACCCGGTCTGACCTCTGACCTGGTCGGACACTCTCGTACCGGCTCGGACCGGCCCCGTCTCGAAAGTCCGTGCGGCATATTCAGTAGGGCAAGGTACTCCAGCTCGCCCCGTCCTGTCCCGGTTTCCGGCAACCCTCGGAGATCGTGCGCTCACTGCCGGTAGATCTAGACGTCATGAGCAGCACTTATTCCGACGTCTCGGGAGTCACCTCGGAGGGCGCCGCCTGGCTCGCCTCCGCAGGAACGTATCCGCGCAGCACGCTCTCGCTCTGGGCCGAGCGGCCCACCGCCCCGCTCGTCCTGCCCTGCGGCACCGCGTTCGACGTCGTCAACGCGCCCGCCGTCTTCGGCCGGAGGATGCTCGACCGCCTCTGGGGCGAGGGGCCCGGCTCAGGGCCGGTGGCCGCCTACCGGGGCCGGATCCTCCTGTTCGCGGCCCTGGGGACCGCCCAGCGACTGCCCTCACTTCTACGGTGGGAGGAGTGGGGCTCCGCCGGCGAGTGCGGTGATGACGACGACCCCGGTACCGGGCGTCGGCACTCTGTCCCGCCGCTCCTCTGCCACGGCCGCGGCGACGCGGTGACCGTCCCCGCGCTCGCGAACGACGGAGCCGAGGCGGAGCCCCGCCCCGAATCCCGCTAGGTCGTAGCCCCCGACACCTGCCGTCCCTGGCTTCCCGGCCCGGAGATCCTGCTCTGGGCGGCCGTACGAGCGGCCCGTGCCGCCGTCTCCGGTGGCCTGCGGATATCGATTTTTCCTCCCGCCGATCAGGGTGCTAAGGTCTACGACGTCAGCAGGCGCCGCTAGCTCAGTTGGTTAGAGCAGCTGACTCTTAATCAGCGGGTCCGGGGTTCGAGTCCCTGGCGGCGCACAGACGATCGAAGGCCCCCTGCGAAAGCGGGGGGCCTTCGATGTTGAGACCAGCTGCTCCGGCGCACCGGGACGGCTGGGGGTCCAGCAGGGCGGCTGGGGGTCCGGGGGTTATCCCCCGGATGACACAGCATCAGCGGGTCCGGGGTTCGAGTCCCTGGCGGCGCACAGACGATCGAAGGCCCCCTGCGAAAGCGGGGGGCCTTCGATGTTGAGACGAACCACTCCGGTTTCCGTGGCCCTTTCGCTGCCGCTCGGCTCAGCCGGACGTGATCTCCACCGTCCACGCCCCCGACGGCGTACGGCCCTCCACCTCCACGCGGACGTTCTCGCCCGGCACCGTGAAGCTCTCGCCGAGGGCGACGGGTGCGTCCGCGAGGGGCGGGTAGACCGAGTCCTCCCAGCAGGCCTCGGTGCGTGGATGGGCGTCGACCACCTCGACCGGGCCGCCGCCCGACTCGGCACCACTCTGCACCCGGTAGACGAGCACACCCTGTGTGCACGTCGCGCTGTCGTTGCCCGTCGTCCCCCGGGCCTCGAAGGCGAGCGCCCGGTCGACCCCGGTCCGCACGACGGCCAGCTTCACCCCGTCCCCCTGCCCGAAGACCGGCGAGCCCGCCACGCCCCCTTCGCCACCCGCGTTCGCGTACGCGGTCGTGGCCGGATGGGCTCCCAGCGTTTCCAGGGTCAGGCGGGTCGAACCTCCCCCGCGTACGCACGCCACCTGGCGCGGTTCCAGCCACCCGAGTTTCCATTTGTGCCAGGCGAACAGATCCGGCGCCAGTCCGAACTGGCTGCCCATCAGGTCCCAGTCGCCGACGTACGTGTCCCAGTCGCCCTTGCCGTCCATGGGCCGGTGGTAGAGGTCGGGCAGGTCGAAGACATGGCCGGTCTCGTGGGCGAGGACGAGCCGGTCCGGCGGGTGGTTCTCGAAGACGGTGACGACGCGGCGGATGTCCGTGCCGTCGGCCCGCAGCGGGACGTCCAGGTTGACGACCTTCGTCGCGTCGGAGTCGACGCCGGGCGCGTCCGGGTCGGCCACGAAGTAGACGATGTCGTAGCCCGAGAAGTCGACCTCACGGTCGGCGGTGGCGAGCGCGTCGCGCAGATAGGCGGCACGGTGGGCGGCGCTCCAGTCCCGCTGTATGGCGTACGCGGTGGACGGTTTCGGCATGCGGAGCCAGCGCTGGAGCGGGTGCGGGCGCAGCGTGAATCGGCCGTACGAGGCGCGGTCGAAGAAGTCGCTGGTGGCCGGGAAGTGGTCGGCGGCCAGTTCGGCGGGGGTGGTGCGCGGGCGCGCGTCCGGGAAGGAGAGGAACACCATCACGGCGTCGAGGGGGCGGGAGGGGCGCGGATAGGCCGCGTTCCAGGTGTCCAGGCCCTCCGAGTGGTGGGCGTCGGTGCGTTGCAGGGCGCAGGGCTGCGCCGAGAAGGGTTCGGCGACCGAGGGGTCCGCGATGAGGGACGTGGCGGCGAGGGCCGTCATGGTGGTGAGGACGGCGGCGGTGCTGCGCAGTCGGGGGCGCGGTCCGTCGCACGCGAGCCCCTTGAGTCCCGTCAGGGCGTCACGGGTGAGCCCCTTGAGGGGGAGCTGACGCAGCACGCAGACCTCCGGTTGCGGTTCGGGGACACCGCAACCCAGCCTGTGTGATCTTGTGTTTATATGCCCTGTTTGTCTGCACCAGAAGGGTGATTGGGCGTCGAACAGGGGTCGACCGGGCATGCTGACAAGCATGTGAGGACTCACCCGTTGTGGAGCGACACCCCGAAACACTCACGGAACGTCACAACCGATCGAGGGCGAAGGAACCCGTCCAGGCGCGGGCAGAAACGATCTGTCAGAACCGGCGGTCGTTCATGGACACTGGACAGTGGCTGGAAGGGCTTGGGGCCAGCCTCTATGATCGGCACACTTTCCTGGCACTTCCCTGACACTTTCCTGCACGGACCTGGCCAGGGCGGCGGTTTGCCGCCCGGTCGGCCGCCCGACGGGATCCATATGAAGACCGAGTGCACTGCGGGAGCGAGCGGTGAGCGGAACGTCCGAAGGGCCGGCGCCCGCGGTAGAACTCGTCCGGCCGGCCGTCACACTGAGTAACTTCACCACGTCCTCTACGTCATCCTCCCGCGTGGCCGGGGGTACGAACCTGCTGCGTGCGGCGTTCGCGGCGGCGCCGCTGGCGATGGCCGTGGTGAACCGCGAGGGCCTGATCGTGGAGGCGAACGAGTCGCTGGGCACGCTGCTGGGCATCGCCCCGGAAGCGCTGGCCGGGCGGGTCGCCGCCGATCTGGTGGACCTGGCGTCCGACACACGGGCGTGGCACGCGTACCGCGAGGTCCTGCGCGGCCGACAGGCACGACTGCGCTGCACGCGCCGTCTCAAGCACCCCGACGGGCACTCCCTCTGGGCCCAGGTCACGGTCGCGCCGCTGCCCGCGGAGGGGCCCGAGGGGGCGCTGGGGACTCGGGCGTACGGAGGCCAGGGTGTCCTGCTGTCCGTCGCCGACATCAGCGCGCGCCGTGAACTCCAGGCGCGGCTGCGGCACTTGCAGATGCACGATCCGGTGACCCGGCTGCCCAACCGCGCGCTGTTCTTCGAGCGGCTGTCGGCGGCGCTGGAGGCGGAGTCGTACGAGCAGAGCGGGACGGGCCGGATCGGTCTGTGCTACCTGGACCTCGACGGTTTCAAGGCCGTCAACGACACTCTCGGCCATCGTGTCGGCGACCGGCTGCTCGCCGCCGTGGCCGAACGCCTCACGCGCTGCGCGGAGGAGGCGGGTCTCGCCCGGGGGAACCCGGGAGCCGTCGCGCCGCTGGTGGCGAGACTGGGCGGCGACGAGTTCGCGCTGCTCGTCGAGGACTCGACGGGCACCGACCAACTCGCGGACCTGGCCGAGTCGGTGCTGAAGGCACTCCAGCTGCCCTTCGACCTCGCCGGTCAGCGGGTGTCCGTATCCGCCTCGATCGGTGTCGTGGAACGGCATGCGGCGGGCACGACCCCCACGGGCCTGATGCAGGCCGCGGACACGACCCTGTACTGGGCGAAGGCCGACGGCAAGTCCCGCTGGACGCTCTTCGACCCCGAACGCAACGCCCACCGCATGACCCGCCAGGCCCTGTCCTCCACCCTCCGGCCGGCCATCGAGCGGGGTGAATTCGCCCTGGACTACCAGCCGTTGGTGGGCATGGAGGACGGCCGGGTGCACGGTGTCGAGGCGCTGGTGCGCTGGCACCACCCCCAGTTCGGCACACTGACGCCGAATCGCTTCATCGGGCTGGCCGAGGAGGACGGTTCGATCGTGCAGCTGGGGCGCTGGGTCCTCGCCACGGCCTGCCGTCAGGCCCGCCGCTGGCAGCTCGAACGCCCGGACGAGCCGCCGATCTTCGTGAGCGTGAACGTGGCGGTACGTCAGGTCTGGGACTCGGATCTCGTCGCGGACGTGGCGGAGATCCTCGCGGAGACTGGCCTGCCCGCGCAGCTGCTCCAGCTGGAGCTGACGGAATCGGCGGTCATGGGCTCCGCCGGGCGGCCCCTCCAGGCACTCCAGGCACTCAGTGACATGGGTGTGGGCATCGCGATCGACGACTTCGGCACGGGGTACTCGAACCTGGCCTACCTCAGCCGACTGCCCGTGTCAGTACTGAAACTGGACGGTTCCTTCGTCCGCGGGTTCATGTACGAGGGTGAGGGCGTCGCGCCGAATCCGGCCGACGAGATCGTCGTCGAGGCGATGATCCAGCTCGCGCACCGGCTGGGGCTGACGGTCACCGCCGAGTGCGTGGAGACGGCGGCGCAGGCGGCTCGGTTGCGGCGTATCGGGTGCGACACGGGGCAGGGGTGGCTCTATTCGCGTCCTGTGGGGGCGGATCGGATTTCGGTGCTGATGGGGGGAAGTGCCTGTCGGCAGGGGTGAGTTGGCCGTCGGCAGTCACTTCGTCGACTGCATTCCCCCCACTCACTCACACACACGAATCCATCAGGCCGTCGGCAGTCCGTACGCGTCCGCGATCAGTTCGTACGAGCGCAGGCGCAGGTCGCCCCGGTGGGCGTGGGCCGTCAGCATCAACTCGTCCGCCCCCGTGCGCTTCTGGAGGTCGTCCAGGCCTGTGCGGACCTCGTCCGCCGTGCCGTGGATGATGTTCGTCATCCAGGAGTTGATGAACTCCCGTTCCATCGGGCTGAATTCGTAGGCCTCCGCCTCCTCCGGGGTCGGGAACAGGCCCGGCCGGCCGGAGCGCAGACGCGCCATGTTGAGGCCCATCGCCAGGACTTGGCGGCGGGCCTCGTTCTCGTCGTCCGTCGCGAGGGTGGAGACGCCGATGAGGGCGTACGGGGCGTCGAGGACCGCGGAGGGCTGGAAGGACTCGCGGTAGAGGTCCAGGGCCGGGACGGTGTTCTGCGCGGAGAAGTGGTGCGCGAAGGCGAAGGGGAGGCCCAGGACGCCGGCCAGGCGGGCGCTGAAGCCGGAGGAGCCGAGCAGCCAGATGGGCGGGCGGTGGGGCGACTGGACTCCGCCCGGGGTTGTCGACTGGATCGGGCCCGGGATCGCGTGGATGCGGTGGTAGGGGTGTCCGGACGGGAAGTCGTCGTCGAGGAAGCGGGTCAGCTCCGCCAGTTGCTGGGGGAAGTCGTCGGCGCCCGAGTGAATGGGGGTCCCCCCGCTCGAACGAAGTTGAGAGTGGGGGAGGTCCGTGCGGCGGAGGGCGGCTGCGGTCGCTCCGTCCGTGCCCGGGGCTCGGCCGAGGCCCAGGTCGATGCGGTTCGGGGCCATCGCTTCGAGGGTGCCGAACTGTTCCGCGATGACCAGGGGGGCGTGGTTGGGGAGCATGACTCCGCCGGAGCCCAGGCGGATGCGGTGGGTGTGGGCGGCGAGGTGGGCGAGGATCACGGCGGGTGAGGAGGAGGCTACGCCGGGCATGGAGTGGTGCTCTGCCACCCAGTAGCGGTGGAAGCCGCGGGATTCCGTGAGGCGGGAGAGGGCGACGCTGGTCTGGAGGGCTTGGGTGGCGGTGTGGCCGGAGCCGACTGTGACCAGGTCCAGGACGGAGAGGGGGGTGGGGGCGGTGCCCTGTGTGGTGCCTCGGATCTCGTCTGTGGTCGCGTCTGCGGTCACGGTGGGGCCTCCTGCTGCTGTTTCGATGCCGTGCGCTGTCCTCCGGACGAGAACAGGAGGGAGGCTCCGTTTTATTCCCGGGGATGTTTCTCGCCCCCGCCGCCCCTACCCGTCCCATCCTCGGGGGCGCTGCCCCCGAACCCCCGTATCGCGCTGAACGCGCTCGTCCTCAAACGCCGGACGGGCTGAGTGGTGCCGGCCGGGCTTGATCTTTCAGCCCAGGTCCAGGTATTTCAGCCCGTCCGGCGTTTGAGGACGAGGCCGTTCAGGCCGAAAGGGGGGTCTGGGGGCGCAGCCCCCAGGGATGGGAACGGGTAGGGGCGGCGGGGGCGAATCCTGGTTATGCCTGTGTCAGTGGTTGCTTTGTGAACAGGGTGCCCAGGGACGGGGCGTTCACCTTGCGGGTTGTCAGCCTCAGGGCCTCCCAGACCGTTACCTGGTTTGCCGTTAGGACTGGCTTCTCCAACTGACTCTCCAGTTTCTCTATGTGCGACACCGTGTGCAGGGCCGTGTCCGGCAAGAGGAGTGCCTCCGCCTCCGGGGCGTCCGACTCCTGTGCCAGGGCTCGTACGTCCTCCTCGGTCCACTCACCCACCTCCGCCGCCGTGACGATCCCGGCGCCCCTGACCCCCGTCACCTCCACCCCCGCCGCCCCCAGAAACTCCGCGAACAGTTCCGCCACGTCCGCCGGGTACGTCGCCCCGATCGCCACCCTCCGTACCCCCAGCTCCCGCACCGCGTGCACGAAGGCGAAGGACGTCGAGGAGGCCGGCATGCCCGCGGCGCGGGCGAGGTCGCGCACCTGGTCGTGGGCGCCCTCCCAGCCGTACACGAAGCTGCCGCTGGTGCACGCCCACACCACCGCCTCCGCCCCGCACAGCCGCAGCTCCTCCACGCCCGCCGCGAGGCGGTCCGGCGAGCCCATCTCCAGGAGGGCGTCCACGCGGTGCGCGTCCTCGCCGATGTCCGTGTGGATCACGTCCAGCCGGATGTCGCTGCCGAGCAGGTGTTCCATGCGCTGGTAGTCGTCCTCGGCGGAGTGGCCCGGGTACAGGAATCCGAGTGCCGTCATGTCCAACCTTCCCGTTCCTGGTGTTCCTGGTGCTCCTGCTGTTCCTGGGGCCATGCGCGTGCCGCCTCGTCCAGCAGCGCCTGGTACGGCCCCACCGCCCGGGTACCCAGTCGACGCAGCGCTGCCCACATCGTGACCTGGTTGGCCGAGATCACCGGGATGCGCAGTTCCGCCTCCAGCTGTGCGATGACGTCGTACGTGGGGAGGTTCGTGCAGCTGATGAACAGTGCTTCCGGGCGGCCTCGGCGGCCCTCTTCCACCGCCCTCCTCGCCATGTCCGCCACCGCCCGGTACGGGACCTTCCAGATGTGCCGCGTCAGGCCCATGAACGCGCAGCCCGTGACCGTGACGCCCGCCTCGGCCACGTACTCCTCCAGGGACCGCGTCACCGACACCGTGTAGGGGGTGACGAGGGCTACTCGGCGTACCGAGAGTTCCGTCAAGGCCTCCAGCAGTGCGCCCGACGTCGTCACCGACGCCACCTCGCCCGCCCTGGTCATCGCCTCGCACATCGCCCGCTCGCCCGCGACACCGCCGACGAAACTGCCGGACGTGCAGGCGTAGGCGACGATCTCGGGTGCGATGACGTTGAGGGTGCGTACCGCGTCGCCGAGTGTCTCGTGCTCGCTGACCAGTCGGGCCAGGTCGAGGCTGACCTCCACGGGGACGTACGGGGTGCGGGTGAGGTGGAGGGACACCTCGTCGGGGACCCAGCGCCACAGCTCGCGGTCCAGGGCGAAGTCGAAGGGGGCCACCACACCTACGCCGCGCTGCGGGCGTGGTCCACCGAGAAACGACACATCCATGACAGGCACCGGCCTCACAGTGAGGAACGACGGGGCAACGGACCGTACACACATCCGTGTTGACGAAGGTAGGTTCGGGTGCGAGCGTGGTCAATCCGCGCATGTCAGACGTCCGGCCCCCTCCCCCCCAGCGTCCCCCGATCGGAAACGGCTCACCATGCCCGCGCCCACCACCCTCCTCGTCCTCGACGCCGACCCGCCGCCCCGCCTCGGCAGGCTCACCGGGCGGGCCCGGATCGTGCACGCCGACGAGACGACTCTTGGCGGGCAACTCCCGTACGCCGACGTCCTGTTGGTCTGGGACTTCACCTCGCACGCCGTACGGGCCGCCTGGCCGGGCGAGGGGGCGCGGCCGCGCTGGGTGCACACCGCGAGCGCCGGTGTCGACCACCTGATGTGCGCCGAACTCGCCGCGTCCGACACCGTGGTGACCAACGCGCGGGGCATCTTCGACCAGCCCATCGCCGAGTACGTCGCCGCCCTCGTCCTCGCCATGGCCAAGGATCTGCCCCGGACGCTCGACCTCCAGCGGCGGCACGAGTGGCGGCATCGGGAGTCCCAGCGGGTCGCCGGGACCAAGGCCTGTGTTGTCGGGTCCGGGCCCATCGGGCGCGCGATTGCCCAGTATCTCAAGGCACTTGGCATCACCACCGCCATCGTCGGGCGTACTCCTCGTACCGGTATCCATGGGCCCGACGACCTCAACCGGCTGATGGCGCGGGCCGATTGGGTGATATCCGCCGCTCCCCTCACCGCCGACACCCACCGCATGTTCGACACCCGCCGCTTCGGTGTCATGCAGCCCTCGGCGCGTTTCATCAACGTCGGGCGGGGACAGCTCGTCGACGAGGTCGCGCTCGCCCAGGCGTTGTCGAAACGGTGGATCGCGGGTGCCGCGCTGGACGTGTTCGAGCATGAACCGCTCCCGTCCGACAGCCCCTTGTGGGACGCGCCCGGGCTCGTCGTCTCCCCGCACATGAGCGGTGACACGGTGGGCTGGCGCGATGAACTCAGCACGCAGTTCGTCGAGTTGTACGAGCGATGGGAGGCCGGGAAGACGCTGACCAATGTGGTCGACAAGCAGCGCGGGTACGTACCGGGGCACTGACGCACGCACTACCGGAGGGCGAACGATGACCGAGCCGATCGAGGCCACTGAGCCGACCGAGCTTGCCGAACTCACCGCCACCCGGCTCCTCGACGGTTATCGCAAGGGCGAGTTCAGTCCCGTCGACGCCACCCGTGCCGCGTTGGAGCGGGCCGAGCAACTCCAGCCCGTCGTCAACGCGTTCGTGCGCATCGATGCCGACAGCGCGCTCGCGCAGGCCCGCGACTCCGCCGAGCGGTGGCGGCGCGGTGAGCCGGCGGGGCTCGTGGACGGCGTACCCACGACCGTGAAGGACATCATCCTGCTGCGCGGTACGCCCACCCTGCGCGGCTCCAAGTCCGTCGACGCCAACGGGAGTTGGCGTGAGGACGCGCCCTCCGTCGCCCGGCTGCGCGAGCACGGCGCCGTCTTTCTCGGCAAGACGACGACTCCGGAGTACGGCTGGAAGGGCGTCACCGATTCGCCGCTGTCCGGCGTCACCCGCAATCCGTACGACACCTCGCGCACCGCCGGTGGGTCGAGCGGCGGGAGTGCCGCCGCCGTGGCGCTGGGCGCCGGGCCGCTGTCGCTCGGGACGGACGGCGGGGGCAGTGTCCGTATCCCGGCCGCGTTCTGCGGGATCTTCGCGCTGAAGCCGACGTACGGCCGTGTCCCCCTCTACCCGGCCAGCGCCTTCGGGACGCTCTCGCACGTCGGGCCGATGACCCGGACCGTGGCGGACGCGGCGCTGCTGATGGAGGTGATCGGGCGACCCGACTCCCGTGACTGGTCGACCCTCGGGCCGTTCTCCGGGTCGTTCCTCGACTCCCTCTCCGGCGGGGTGCGGGGGCTGCGGGTCGCCTACTCGCCCTCCTTCGGCGGTCAGGTCGCGGTGCGTCCGGCGGTGGCCGGCGCGGTCCGGCGGGCGGTGGAACGGCTCGCGGAACTCTGCGCGTACGTCACCGAGACCGACCCCGACCTCACCGACCCGGTGGACGCCTTCCACACCCTGTGGTTCAGCGGGGCGGCCCGCGTGACCCAGCGACTCGGGCCCAAGCAGGTCGAGTTGCTCGATCCCGGGCTGCGGGAGATCCGGGCGGCGGGGGCTCGTATCAGCGCACTCGACTATCTCGCCGCCGTCGACGTCCGGATGGAACTCGGGCGGCGGATGGGGCTGTTCCACGAGTCGTACGACCTGCTGGTCACGCCTACCCTGCCAATTACCGCCTTCGAGGCGGGAGTCGAGGTGCCCGTCGGGTCGGGGCTGCGGCGCTGGACGGGGTGGACCCCGTTCACGTACCCGTTCAACATGACGCAGCAGCCCGCCGCGAGTCTCCCGGTGGGGGTCGACGGGGACGGGCTGCCGGTCGGGATCCAGATCGTCGCGGCCCGGCACCGGGACGATCTGGTGCTGCGGGCCGCGCATGCGCTCGAAGAGGCGCTCGGCCTCTCCGCCTTCAGGCCCGGCGGAAGCTGAGCGTCTCCCCCGCCGCGCCCGTCCGCCACAGGTCGTTGCAGGCTGCCGCCATATCCGGGAGTCCCTCGACCACCTCGCCCCACACCGTGCCCGGCACCCAGCCCACATCGCCGTTCAGCAGCAGGTTGTTGCGCTCGTAGAACAGGGCCAGGTCGATCAGTGTCGTGCCGGGCCCGACCTCGCGGTCGTAGCCGTACGACTTCGTGCCCAGCTCCGCTCCCGCGAACGCGAAATAGCAGAGATCTCCGGGGATCGGGGTAACTGTCGGATTCTCCAGGGGCGGTTGCGATTCGGCTTCCGCGAAGGGCGGGAAGAGGGCGTAAATCTCGTTACGCGCGTACTTGGCGTGATAGACGTCACCTGACAGCGGCAGGGCATTCCACACGGTCTCGCACGTGATCGGGGCACGGTCGGTCAGGAGTTTCGCCGTGCAGTGGATTCCCCGGGCGGCCAGTGACACTTCGATGTATCGATCGTCAGCCATGCCTTCCATGTCTTCCCCGACGGCCTTCTCGCATGCCTTCTCGCCTGCCTCTCGCATTCCCCGTGCATAACTCGTGCGCTCTCGGGTAGCCGCGCGGCCATGGCTCCATCAATCGCACCACCACACATAGGACGCCGGTCGCTGCTCGCGGGGGTAGCGGCGCTCGGCACCCTGGGGACGGTCGGCTCGCTCGGCACCCTCGGGTGCAGTCGTGTGTCCGCTGCCTCCGGCGTCGAGGGCGGTGACCTGCTCGACCGGCTCCGGGCGCAGGGTGTCGTACGGCTCGGTATCGCCGGTGAGATACCCCAGGGATTCATCGACAGGAACGGCGAACTGACCGGCGAGGCGCCCGAGCTGGCGCGGGTCATCTTCAAGCGGCTGGGGGTGGACCGGCTCCAGCCCGTGCCCACCGAGTTCGGGTCGCTCATTCCCGGGCTGAATTCACAGCAGTTCGATGTCGTGGCCGCCGGTATGTATGTCAATCCGGAACGCTGCCAGCAGGTTCTCTTCGCCGACCCCGACTACCAGATGCTCGATTCTTTCGTTGTCCGCAAGGGAAATCCCAAGGATCTTCACAATTACTCGGACATCGTGAAGAAGAAGGCCAAGCTCGCCACCGGTACCGGATATGCACAGATCCAGCACGCCGTCGAAGCCGGTTACAAAGAGAGCGATCTGCTCATCGTGCCCGACCAGGTGGCCGGCCTGAACGCCGTGGAGGCCGGGCGCGTCGACGCGTTCTCCGGTACGGCGGTCACCGTCCGGCTGGTCGCGAAGAACTCCCGGAAGGCGGAGGCCGCCGACGCCTTCGCCCCGATCATCGACGGCAAGCCCCGGGTCGACGGCGGCGCCTTCGCGTTCCGGCTGACCGAGACGAAGCTCCGGGACGCCTTCAACGTCGAGTTGCACAAGCTGAAGAAGAGCGGCGAGGTGTACCGCATCCTGCGGCCGTTCGGCTTCACCCAGGACGAGATGACCGATCTGACCGCGAAGGAGCTGTGTCGCGGATGACCTCCGGACTCTGGGAAATAGTCCTCAGAGGAGTCTGGGTCACGATCCAACTCCTCGTGTTCAGCGCCCTGTTGGGCGCCGTCGTCGCCTTCGTCCTGGGGATCTCGCGGACCCACCGGCTGTGGTTCGTGCGCTTCCTGTCGGGCGCCTGCACCGAGGTGTTCCGTGGCACCTCGGCGCTCGTGATGATCTTCTGGGTGTACTTCGTGCTGCCGCCCGCCTTCGGCTGGCAGCTGGTGCCGATGTGGGCGGGCACGCTCGCGCTCGGGCTGACCTATGGCGCGTACGGCTCGGAGATCGTGCGCGGTGCGCTGAACTCCGTCGACCCGGCGCAGCTGGAGGGCGGGATCGCGCTCGGGTTCACGTCCTGGCAGCGGCTGCGGCTGATCCTGCTGCCGCAGGCGGTGCCGGAGATGATCCCCTCCTTCTCCAACCTGCTGATCGAGCTGCTCAAGGGCACGGCGCTGGTGTCGGTCATGGGCATGGGTGATCTGGCCTTCAGCGCCAACCTGGTGCGGCTCGCGCTCCAGCAGAGCGCCGAGATCTACACGTACATCCTGCTGATCTACTTCGTGATCGCCTTCCTCCTCACCCGGGTCATGCGCGGCCTGGAGAAGCAGCTGAAGCAGCAGCTGGCCGGGCGGCCGACGGGAGGTGCCGCATGACATGGGACTGGGGCGCCGTACGCGATTTCATGCCGTTCTTCTGGGACGGGCTGCTCGTCACCCTCCAGGCGCTGGCCCTCGGGTCGCTGATCTCGTTCACGCTCGGGTTGGTCTGGGCGCTGCTGATGCGGACGCCGACGCGCTGGGTGCGCTGGCCGGTGGGGGTGGTCACGGAGTTCGTGCGGGACACCCCGCTGCTCGTGCAGCTGTTCTTCCTCTTCTATGTGCTCCCCGAGTGGGGCATCGCCGCGTCCGCGCTGACCACCGGTGTCATCGCGATCGGGCTGCACTACTCGACGTACACCATGCAGGTGTACCGCGCCGGCATCGAGGCCGTGCCGCCGGGCCAGTGGGAGGCGGCCACCGCGCTCAGCCTGCCCCTGCGGCGCACCTGGACGTCGGTGGTCCTGCCGCAGGCGGTGCGCCGGGTCGTACCGGCGCTCGGCAACTACGTGGTCGCGATGCTCAAGGACACACCGCTGCTGATGACGATCACCGTGCTGGAGATGCTCGGTGAGGCGCGGCTCTACTCCCAGGAGCACTTCCAGTTCACCGAGCCGCTGACCGTGATCGGCGTCGCCTTCATCGTGATCTCCTTTCCCGCCTCCCTCCTCGTACGAACTCTGGAGCGACGCCTTGCCAGTTGACACCGTTGACACCGAGAAGACCCCTGAGACACCCACCGAGCTGGTCCGGCTCGACCAGGTCACCAAGCGGTTCGGTGAGCAGACCGTCCTCGACCGGCTGAGCCTCTCCGTGGACGCCGGGCGGCATGTCACGCTCATCGGTCCGTCCGGGTCGGGCAAGACGACGATCCTGCGGATGCTGATGACCCTGGCCAAGCCCGACGAGGGCACGATCACCGTCGGCGGGGAGCAGTTGTTCCCGGCGCCCGAGAAGCAGGTCCGCGAGGTGCGGAAGAAGATCGGGATGGTGTTCCAGCACTTCAACCTCTTCCCGAACATGAGCGTGCTGCGCAACATCACCGAGGCACCCGTCACCGTCCTCGGCCTGTCCAAGGAGGAGGCGGAGGCGCGCGGGCGCGATCTGCTGGAGCTGGTGGGCCTCGCGGACAAGTGCGACGAGCGGCCGTCCCGGCTGTCGGGCGGACAGCAGCAGCGGGTGGCGATCGCGCGGGCGCTGGCCATGCGCCCGCAGGTGCTGCTGCTCGACGAGGTGACGTCGGCGCTCGACCCCGAGCTGGTCGCGGGCGTCCTCGACGTACTGCGGGACATCGCCCGCACCACCGACATCACGATGCTCTGTGTGACCCACGAGATGGGTTTCGCCCGGGACATCTCAGACCAAGTGCTGATGTTCGATTCCGGCCATGTGATCGAGTCGGGTCCGCCGGAGAAGATCTTCAGTGATCCGGAGGAGGACAGAACGCGCGAATTTCTCAGCGCGGTGCTCTGACCGCGCCGAAGAGGCACTCCGCATGCCTTCGGCATATACCAAGTGAACACGCGCCTGCTGAGAGGCCACGGCCCGAGCGAACAATCTCGTCAACGCCCCCTCCACGTAAGCCCCTTGACGGCTATCGTGGAGGGGATTGGCTGTCCGGATCACGGCCCAGAAGCAAGCCAGGGGGAACACCGTGGCTCTCAAGCACGAGCCGACCGCGCCGTACCACTCGGCCCAGGACGCCCTGCGCGTCCTGGACACGGTGGCGCGGCACTCCGCCGGTGTCACCGACGCCGAAATCGCCCGTCAGACCCGCCTCGGCACGGACCGGCTCACCCCACTCCTGCGCATGCTGCGCCGCGAGGGGTACGTCGAACAGGCCGCCGACGGTTCGTATGTCTCCGGCACCTCCCTCAGCCGCCTCGGTGCCACGCACGGCCACGACCAGGCTCTGCGCACCCAGCTCCAGCACACCCTGGACCGGCTGCGCGACTCGGTGGGCGCGGCGATCTACATGAGCCGGTACGTCGACGGCGAGATCCATGTCACCCAGTGCGCGGAGAGCGCGGCGACGCCCGCGGTCAACGAGTGGGTCGACTTCCGCACGGCCGCGCACGCCAGCGCGATCGGCAAGAGCCTGCTGGGCCAGCTCGACCACAACAGCCGGCTCGACCATCTCGCCCGCCACAAACTGGCCCGCCTCACCTCGCGCACGATCACCAACGAGCGGGTCCTGCTCTCCCGCCTGGCGAACCAGCCGCCCACGGTGCCGGTCCTGGACCTCCAGGAGTACGCGGTGGGCACGGTCTGCGCGGCGGTCCCGATCACGGCCGGCTCGACGGTCGGCTGCCTCGCCCTCTCCCTCCCGGTCCGCCACGCCCACCGCCTACGCCAGGCGGCGGACCGGCTGAACCGGGGTGCGGCGCCGGTGCTCCTGTCGCTGGCCATCTAGCCCCTGATCGCGGCCGGCCGCCCGGTCCGCAGCACTCTCCCGGACCAGGTATTATTTTTCCTGTCGCCAGCCGCGAGAGCGGTCGGCGAGGGTCATGCGCCGCTAGCTCAGTTGGTTAGAGCAGCTGACTCTTAATCAGCGGGTCCGGGGTTCGAGTCCCTGGCGGCGCACAGTGACGGTGGCGGGTAGGTTCGCAAAAAGCGCGAACCTACCCGCCACCGTCGTTTCTGCGCAGCTTCGCCGCGCGTTGTGGGGGCTTCGCCACCCACACCCCCCTTGCTCCAGCGGGCCCTCGTTGGCCCAGCGCCCTACCGGCTGAGCAGCTCCTCCCGCCCCCGCTCCCGGTACCTCTCCACCAGCCCCGTCACGTCGTCGCCCGTCAGTCTGCGGTACGTCGGCTCATCCGAGGGGCGCCACCACACCGGGTCCGGGCAGCGGAACCCCTCGCGTCTGAGGCCCGCCCGGTGGATCTTGTTGGTCGCGGTGACCGGCATTCGCCGCACGACCCGGACGAACCGGGGCGCCATCTTCGTCCCCAGGTCGGGCTGCGCGGCCAGGAAGGCGGTGAAGTCGGCGGGGTCGAAGGTGCCGGCCAGGGTCGCCATGACCTGGTCGCCGGCCACCGGGTCCGGCACCGCGTACACGGCGACGGCCACCGCGCCCTCGTATCGGGCGAGGATGTTCTCGATCGTCGCGGCGGCCAGGTTCTCGCTGTCTACGCGGAGCCGGTCGTCGGCGCGGCCCGCGAAGTAGAGGAAGCCGTCCGGGTCGCGGTAGAAGAGGTCGCCCGTCCAGTACCAGCCGTCCCTGCGGCGGGCCGCCTCGGCCTCCGGGTTGCGCCAGTAGCCCTCGAAGGGGTTCGGGCCCCGGTTCACCAACTCCCCTATCGCAGCGGTGCCGTTGAGCAGTCGTCCCGAGGCGTCCAGGACGGCCGGCGGGCACTCGGCGCGCGTCTCCGGGTCGACCACCGCGAGGTCGTCGGACGGTGCCGCGCGGCCCACGGCGCCGGGCGGGGTTCCGGGCGTCCACCGCACCGCCGCCCCGCCCTCCGAGGAGCCGTACCCCTCCACCAGCCGCACCCCGAACCGCCGCTCGAAGGCCGCCGCGTCCACCGCCCCGGCCTCCGTGCCGAAGCCCAGCCGGAGAGGGTTGTCCCGGTCGTCGGGCCGGGCGGGCGTCGCCAGCAGGTACTGGACGGCCCGGCCCACGTACGTGAAGTAGGTCGCCCGGTAGCGGCGTACGTCCGTCAGGAAACCGGAGGCCGAGAAGCGGCGGCGCACCGCGACCCCGGCGCCCGCCGCCAGGGCCGGGGCCCAGTCCGCGATGACCGCGTTGCCGTGGAACATCGGCATGCAGACGTAGTGGACGTCGTCCGGGCCCACCCCGAAGGTCCGGGCCAGTGTCTGACCCGCGGCGGCCAGCCTGCCCTGCGTGCAGATCGCAGCCTTGGGCGCGCCCGTCGAGCCCGAGGTGAAGTAGAGGAGGAGGCGGTCGGTGGGGGTGGCGGGGGAAGGGTCCGGTTCGGCCTCGGCGTAGGGGGCCAGGAGGTTCTCGTACTCCTCCGTGTCGGTCAAAAGGAGGCGTACGCCTGGGAGTTCGAGGTTCGTGAGGAGCGGGAGGTGGGTGCTCGCGGTGATCAGGAGCGGGCACTCGGTGTGCAGGATGTCTCGGGCCAACTCGGGGCCCCGGCGGGTGGGGTTGATGCCTGCGACGGCGGCACCGGCGAGGGCCGCCGCGCTCAACCAGAGGGGATATTCAGGGGTGTTGTCCAGCAACACGCCCACGTGCGGTTCGGCGGCCGGTGGGAGGAGGTCCGTCAGCAGGGCCGCCCTGGCCGCCGCGCCCGCGGCCACCTCATGGTGTGTCAGTGTCCGGTCCTCGCACCACAGCCCGGGACGGTGGTCGCCCCACCGTGCCGCCACGAGTTCCGCGACTGTGCGCTTCTCCGTGAACTCCATGAGCGCGCACGATAATTGACGTGCCGTCAGATGTGGAGGGTCACGGCATCTCCGCGAACTGGTCGGCCGGGAACGTCTCCCCCGTCTGCTCGTCGACCACGTACCCGCCGTCGTCCGTACCGAAGAAGCCGTCGCCGAACGGCTCGAAGACCTGGCTGTACGTCACCATGAAGCCGACGCAGAACACCACACCCAGGAACCCGAGGACGCCCGCCAGGGCCAGTCCGTGCCGGACCGGGCTCGGGCGGTGTGCCGTGGCGTTGATCTGCTCGCCCTCGCTGTAGAAGACGGTGACGTGGTCGCCCTCGATGACCGTGCCCGGGCCGTGCGGCTCGTCGAAGCGGACGGTGCGGCCGTCGCGGGCGACGAACTCGTAGACGTGGTGCAGTGTCGTGTGCACGGACGTGTCGCCGGAGCCGCCGCTCGTCGTCGTGTACGTGCGCAGACAGCGCGCCTCGGCGGTCAGGCCGCTGTTCCAGGCTCGGCGCATCCGCAGCACCCGGCGGATCACGAACGTCGCCATCAGGACGGCGATCGCGATGATGAACGTCGGCCCCGCGTAGAACATGAAGTCCATGGCCGTACCCCGTTTCTCAGTACTGCTCCCCGTACGCCTCACCTGGTCCTGTGGGCGTACGGGGAACGTACCCGTGGGGGGTCTCGGATTTGCTCAAGGAATGCTCAGAACGTGACGTCCGAGCAGGCGTAGAAGGCGTTGGCCGTGTCGGCGATCGTCCACACCGCGACGATCACATGCCGGCCGCTGAGCCCGGACGGCACTGTGCCCGCGTGCGAGAGGGTGGACGGCGGCCGCTGGCCGTTGTAGGGGACGGTGAGGAACGGGGTGAGGTTGAGGTCCGAACGGGCGAGGGCGTGGTTCTGGTTCCAGCCCGACTTCGTGACGTAGTACTTGAAGTCGGTCGTGGCGTGCATGGCGGTGAACTGCCAGCGGAAGGTGTAGCTCTGACCGCCCGTCACCTTCGTCGCCGGCCAGGTGCCGCCGGACGGGGTCTTCGGCTGGTTGAGCGCGCCGAAGTTGGTGTGGTTGGCCGAGCAGATCTGACCGTCGGCGGGTCCGGCCGCCGGGAAGCCCTTGGGGCCCTCGACGCTCTGCGGCTCCCACTGGATGTCGCCGCAGCCCGTCACGGTGCCGTTCTGACAGAGCTTCTGCCTGCTGATGGGGAGGTCGGTGTAGCCGTGACCGCTGGCGCCCCCGGTGGTGAGGACGAGGGCGCCGGTGGTGGCCAGACCGACCACCGAGGCACACAACTTGGTCTTTTTGCGCATGCTGCCGCTCCTGCTGAACGTGGGGGATGTCCATGTGAGGCGTGCAGGTCTAGACCAAGTCCCAGATTATTACCGACTCTTGAGCATGTCCAGACCAATCACGGCCCCGGCTCGCTCCGCCCCGCGCAGAACGCGACCGTCAGGTCCTTCACCAGCACCTTGCGTTCGTAGTCGTCCAGTTCGACCAGGCCGCGCATGGTCAGCCGGGTCACCGTGTCCTCCACCGAGTCGACGACCGAGGTGAGCGCGGCGGCCCGGTGCTGGGCGTCCAGGGCGGCGATACGGCGGCGGGTCATCGCGGCGGCGACCTCGGGCGCGTACTCGACCCGGACCGGCAGTACGGAGAACACCTCCAGGCCGACCGGCGCCGTGTCCGCCGCGACCACCCGGGTCAGCGCCTCCCCGGCCACCTCCATCGCCCGCCGCCCCGCGCCCGGCATCTCCACCGGCACCCGCACGAGCGCCGCCTCGACGCACTCACGCAGGTAGGTCTCGTGGTCCTCGACGCCGAGCGTGGCCCGCGCGGTGTCCCGCACCCGCCACACCACCAGGACGACGACCCGCAGCGCGACCCCGTTCGCGTCGGCCGCCGGCATCGGCTCGCCGCGCCAGTGCCGCAGCCGTACGTCGACCCGGTTGCGCAGGAGGAGTGGGTTGACCCACAGCAGGCCGGTGCGCCGGACCGTCCCCCGGTAGCGGCCGAACAGGCCGAGCACCCAGGCCCGTCCGGTCCGCCCGCGCGCCAGCCCGCCGAAGCCGAACAGCCCGAGGGCGCCCGCTCCGGCGTACGCCGCCCACTGGGCGGGACCGGGACCGGCGCCCGCGTAGGTCGCCGGGAGCCGCAGCGCCTCCACCGCGAGGGGCGGCAGCGCGCCCGCCCACCAGGAGGTGAGCACGCCCCCGGCCAGCCCGGTGACACCGGCGAGTACGCCCACCGCGCCCGGCAGCACCCGCGCCGGGCGCTCCACCAGGTCGGGGTCGACCGCCGGAACCGCCGGGCGCGGTGTGGCCGGTGCGGGTCTGCGGACGCGGGGCTGCTCGCCCGTACCCTGCCTGCGCCCGACGACGGCCGGCCGCAGCGGCATCGACACCGGGTCGGGTTCGTCGCGGAACAGCAGGTGGACGGGGATCTCGGTGGTGGCCTCGTTCTGGATGAGCCGGGCGGGCCGGGGGCCGCCCGGGCCGTTGTCCAGGGGGCCCTCGGGTTCCGGTGTCTGTTCGGTCGTCGTACTCATTTGTGCCTCCAGCCTCCGCGCCAGATGCGTTCATGCGTGCGTTGCCGTGTCACGGCAGTGGTTACCGGCCAACCGGCATGCGCCGGGTGTGGGCGTTACCAGGAGAAGAGGCGGCGCCAGGTCTCCGGGCCCGGGTAGCCGTCGGCCGCGCCGCCCCGCCAGCCCTGGGCGCGCTGGAAGGCCTGCACCGCGCGCCGGTCCGCCTCGCTCCAGCGGGTGCTCGGCCCGGTCGGGTAGTACCGGCCGAACCCTTTCTTCACCAGCTGTTTTCCGAGCTGGGCGACGTACGGGCTGCTGGAGCCCGGCCGGAACACTCCCCTCCCGGGGAACGCGGGGACCGCCTTGCCCGCGGCGGGCGGGCCGGGCGTGCCCACCGGCCCGGGGACCGGTGCCGGGGCCGGGGTCGCCGGAGCCGCGCCGCCCCCGATGTCCCGGCCCGTTCCACTCACCAGCAGCGCCCAGGTGCGCGGTCCCGGCAGGCCGTCCGCCGCCGAGCCCTTCCAGCCCTGAGCCTGCTGGAACGCCTTGGTCGCCCTGCGGTCCGCGTCCGACCAGCGCGGGCCGGGACCCGAGGTGTAGAAGCGGGCGCCACCGCGCCGGACGAGCATTGTGCCTAGTTGTGTGACGTACGTGTTGCTGGCACCGGGGCCGAAGAACCGCGCGCCCGGGAATTTGCTCGCCTTGTCAGGGGCCGCTCCGGGCGCCGCACCCGTCGTATCCGTCGGGTCGGCCGGCCCGGTCGGGTTCTCCGTGGCACCCGTGCCGCCGGGGTCGCTCCCGTCCCCGGTGGCGCCCGTGTTCGCGGCGAGGCCCTTGTAGCGATAGGCCTGATAGTGGTCCGAGTGGCTCCAGTAGGCGTACGGAGTGGCCTGCCTGCGGGCGTGCGGGCGGGTCTCCTCGTAGGCGATGTAATAGGTGTGCGTGTAGTCCGTCCAGCCGCCGAAAATAACGACGTGCGAACCCTTCTGGGGGTCCGACGGATTGTGGAAGAGGAGAATGTCGCCGGGTTGCAGATCCTCCTTGGGAATGCGCACACCGTACTTGTCGAGGCTGCCGGTCCATTCGTTCCCGGCGAGATTCCAGGCCATCGAGACGAAGCCCGAGCAGTCCTGGCGGTAACCGTCCCGCCAGTACGTGCTCATGCTGTACGGGACCCGCGCGGCGACCCAGGTCCTGGCCCGGTTGATGATCTCCGCGCGGGTGGTCGCCCGGAGCTTGTCCGTGGCCGGTTTGCCGGTCGGGCCGTGCAGCGGGGCCTTGCCGCCCTGCGGGGTCTCGGGCTCGTCACCTGCGGGTACGCCCGGACGGTGGGGGGCGTACGGGGCGGCGGCGGCCGGCAGGGCGTGGCCGGCGCCGAGCACCGTGGAGGCCGCCGCGGCCACGACGAGGGTCCGTCCGACCGCCGTACGGACGGGTCCGGAACCCGTTCCCGAGACCGGTCCGGAATAGGGTCTGACGCCCCGCCAGTGAACGCATCCGGGGCATTCGCAGTCGCTCGCGGGATCGAATTCCTCGAATACCGGAGTCGCCATGCGATTCCCCTCACACTCCAGGCGATGACTTGCGTGCTTCTGCACGTCCGCAGTTTCTCAACTGTCACCCGCTGTCGCATGTTGACGGTCCGAATGATGTACAAGCCCGATGCGCGGGACCACGGCGGTCCTGACCACTCGCCGGTGTCGGGTAGAGTTCTCCACGTCACCGCGCGCCGCTAGCTCAGTTGGTTAGAGCAGCTGACTCTTAATCAGCGGGTCCGGGGTTCGAGTCCCTGGCGGCGCACAGACACACGGCAGGCCCTCCGCTCCGGCGGGGGGCCTGTTCGCGTCCACAACGCTAAAGAGACGATACGTAAACACTCCGGCACCATCCGTGCACATCCGGTCCCAAACACGCCAACCGGACTCATCAGCCGTCACAATGAGCGCGTATGACCGGTAAACACCGTGTTTCGCATCTTGCGATCATGCTGAACGGCGTAGAACCCTGGGCTTCAAGATGCTGCGGATACGCGGCAGTTGGGGGCGGACCGGTTGCACTGACGCGGGGATGGGGCCCCGTTCATGAACAGATGCCGAGGGGGGCATCATGCAACCGGAAGGGCGCTGTTCCATGTCTATAGAGTGTGGGCGATGTGGCGGCAGTGGTCCATTGCTGATGCGTTTGTGAAGGCCGAGGGGGGCCCAGCAGGCGTTAGGAACCGACAAACACGCGGTGACCTGCGTGTGGGGGGATGACTCATGACGTCGACGCCGACGGGCGCCCGGCAGAACTTCGACGCATCACAGACGGCTCAGCTCAGGCTGCCGTCACACCGGACCGGGGGCTTCCGCCGCATCAAGAAGAGCTTGCCGAAGTACGACTACGAGCACTACAGCCGGCTGGCCGGACCCCTTACACAACCTGATCCGAACAAGCCCTACACGGTCAAGTACCGCTCCCTGCTCTCGCAGGAACCGCACCGCATCCGGGCAGCGCTGATGCTGGGCGCCGCACCGCTGCTCTCCGTCGTCCTGCTCGTCTGGCTGCTCCAGCCCGCGCACTGGACGGAACGCGACTACCCGGCCTACGACTTCCTGCCCGCGCTCGACATCGTGATGCTGGTGTCGATCGGCCTGATCGAGCTGTTCCGCTGCCTGAACGTGCTGTCGAACGCGCACGCCACCCTGGTCGCCCGCGACCCGATCCCGGTGGTGCCCGAGACCGGCACGAGAGTCGCCTTCCTCACCTCCTTCGTTCCCGGCAAGGAACCGCTGGAGATGGTGACGAAGACGCTCGAAGCCGCGGTGCGGATCCGGCACCGCGGCCTCATGCATGTCTGGCTCCTCGACGAGGGCGACGACGCCGACGTGAAGGCGGTCTGCGAGCGCCTCGGCGTGCACCACTTCTCCCGCAAGGGCGTCGCGAAGTGGAACCAGCCCAAGGGCCCGCACCGCGCCAAGACGAAGCACGGCAACTACAACGCCTGGCTCGACGCGCACGGCGACGACTACGACTTCTTCGCCTCCGTGGACACCGACCACGTACCGCTGCCCAACTACCTGGAGCGGATGCTCGGCTTCTTCCGCGACCCGAACATCGGCTTCGTCATCGGCCCGCAGGTCTACGGGAACTACGACAACTTCGTCACCAAGGCCGCCGAGTCGCAGCAGTTCCTCTTCCACGCGCTGATCCAGCGGGCCGGCAACCGCTACGGCTCACCGATGTTCGTGGGGACCAGCAACGCCGTACGCATCAAGGCGCTGAAGCAGATCGGCGGGCTGTACGACTCGATCACCGAGGACATGGCGACCGGCTTCGAGATCCACCGCCACAAGAACCCGGCGACGGGGAAGAAGTGGCGCTCGGTCTACACGCCGGACGTGCTCGCGGTCGGTGAGGGTCCCAGTGCCTGGACGGACTTCTTCACCCAGCAGATGCGCTGGTCGCGCGGGACCTACGAGACGATCCTCACGCAGTACTGGAAGGGCTTCTACTCGCTGCCGCCGAGCAAGCTCTTCAACTACACGATGATGATCATCTTCTACCCGATGTCCGCCCTCAACTGGATCCTGGCGGCGCTGAGTTGCGCGCTGTTCCTGGGCCTCGGCGCCTCGGGTGTGAACATCGACCCGACGGTGTGGCTGATGCTCTACGGCAACGCCTCGGCGCTCCAGATCGGCCTGTACATCTGGAACCGCCGGCACAACGTCTCCCCGCACGAGCCCGAGGGCTCCGGCGGTGTGGCGGGCATGGTCATGTCGGCGCTGTCCGCGCCGCTCTACGCGAAGGCCCTGATCGACTCGGCGCTGCGGCGCAAGAGCAAGTTCGTGGTCACGCCCAAGGGCGACTCGGCGAGCCCGGACCGCTGGTTCGGGACGTTCCGCTACCACTGGTACTTCATCCTGATCTTCGGCGGCTCGATCGGGGCCGGTTTCTACTTCGGGCACTCGCACCCCGCGATGATCATCTGGGCGACGTTCGCCACGACGATCACCGCGACGCCGATCTTCGTCTGGCGGCACATGCTGCGCCAGGAGAAGAAGAAGCTCGCCGCCCCGGCCGAGCCGCAGGATGACGCGCCACAGCCGATCGTGCCCGCCCAGCACGCACCACACGCCTCGCAGGCATCGCACGCCCCATACGCCCCCCACTCCTCCCACGCGCCGCAGCACAAGCCCCAGTGGGCCGCATCGGGCGGGAGCGGCGGGGGCAGCGTAGGGAGCGAGGGCAACGACCAGACCATGCAGATCGCCCTTGGTGGACTTGGGGGACGTAAGGAATGACAGACCGTGCAGGCCGCCGCCGCGCCCGTCGTCTCGCGATAGGCACGGCGGTGGTCCTCGCGTTGGCGGGGATGAACGGGCCGTGGGTGTACCGCTTCAGTACCGAGAAATACCACGACTACAAGATCAACAGACCGGAGTACAAGGCCGAGAACGGCAAGTGGGAGGTGGTGAACTTCCCGGAGGAGTACCGGCAGAACACCATCCACGCGGCGCTGCTGCACACCGGCAAGGTGCTGCTCGTCGCGGGCTCCGGCAACAACGCGGACAACTTCGACGCGAAGAAGTTCGACACCCGCCTCTGGGACCCGGTCAAGGGCACGATCAAGAAGATCGACACGCCCAAGGACCTGTTCTGCACCGGCCACACCCAGCTCGCCAACGGCAACCTGCTGATCGCGGGTGGCACGAAGCGGTACGAGAAGCTGAAGGGTGACGTCACCAAGGCCGGTGGCCTGATGGTGGTGCACAACGAGAACCCGGACAAGCCGATCACCCTGCCCGCGGGCACCAAGTTCACCGGCAAGGAGAACGGCAAGACGTTCGTGTCGAAGGACCCGGTCGTCGTCGAGCGGGCGACGAAGGTCTTCGACAAGGCGACGGGCAAGTTCCTGCGCAACGACCCCGGTCTCGGCCGGATCTATGTCGAGGCGCAGAAGAAGGGCACCAAGTACGAGACCGGTACGCAGGACAACTACCGCGTGCAGGGTCTGTCGGGCGCCGACTCCCGCAACACGTACGGCATCGCCGAGAAGCTCGCCCTGGACAAGAAGGACTTCCAGGGCATCCGGGACGCCTTCGAGTTCGACCCGGTCGCCGAGAAGTACATCAAGGTCGACCCGATGAACGAGGCCCGCTGGTATCCGACGCTCACCACCATGTCGGACGGCAAGATCCTCAGCCTCTCCGGGCTGGACGAGATCGGCCAGCTGGTGCCGGGCAAGAACGAGGTGTACGACCCGAAGACCAAGAAGTGGACGTACACGACCCACACCCGGCAGTTCCCGACGTACCCGGCGATCTCGCTGATGCAGAACGGCAAGATGTTCTACTCGGGCGCGAACGCGGGCTACGGCCCCGACAACGTCGGGCGTGACCCCGGGATCTGGGACGTGGCGACCGACAAGTTCACCAAGCTGAAGGGGCTGAGCGACCCCAAGCTGCTGGAGACGGCGGGCACGGTTCTGCTGCCGCCGGCGCAGGACGAGAAGTACATGGTGATCGGCGGGGGCGGGGTCGGCGAGTCGGCGCTGTCCAGCAAGAAGACCCGTGTGATCGACCTGCTGGCGGACAACCCGGTCTTCACGGACGGTCCGTCCCTGGAGAAGGGGACGCGCTACCCGCAGTACTCGATCCTGCCCGACGACACGGTCATGATCTCGGGCGGCTCGGAGGACTACCGGGGCCGCGGGGACTCCAACATCCTCCAGGCCCATATGTACGACGCGAAGACCGGCAAGCTGACGCGGGTCGCCGATCCGCTGGTGGGCCGGAACTACCACTCGGGCTCGATCCTGCTGCCCGACGGGCGGGTCATGTTCTTCGGCTCGGACTCGCTGTACGCGGACAAGGCCAACACCAAGCCGGGCAAGTTCGAGCAGCGCATCGAGATCTACACGCCGCCGTACCTGTACCGCGACGCGCAGCCCTCCCTGACGGGCGGCCCGCAGACGATCGCCCGTGGCGCGTCCGGGACGTTCAAGTCCCAGCACGCGTCCACGATCAAGACGGCCCGTCTGATCCGGCCGAGCGCCTCGACGCACGTGACGGATGTGGACCAGCGGTCGATCGCCCTGGACCTGAAGAAGACGAAGGACAGCATCACGGTGACGGTTCCGAAGAACCGGAATCTGGTGGAGTCGGGGTGGTACATGCTGTTCGTCACGGATGACCAGGGGACGCCTAGCAAGGCTCAGTGGGTCAAGGTGCCTTAGTTCTAGGGTGCGTTGTCGGCTGCGGGCCGGTGGGGGCTGGTCGCGCAGTTCCCCGCGCCCCTAAAAGCAGTCTCGGCGCCCCTCTGAACGAGGGGCGCCGGTCGCATACCTAGGGGCGCGGGGCTGTATTGAATTTGCGGCTACCGCCGCGTGGGCGCGACCAGCCACGGCGCACCCGCAGCCGACAACGCACCACCACCCGCCCCCTTAGTCCGGCTCACGCACACACGGCAGCCGCACCGTGAACACCGCCCCGCTGCCCGGCGTGCTGTCGACCGCGACACTCCCCCCGTGCGCCTCGACGAACTGCCGCACGATGGACAGTCCGAGCCCGCTGCCCCCCGTACGCCTGCTGCGCGACTTCTCGACACGCCAGAACCGTTCGAAGACATGGGGCAGGTCAGAAGGGGATATCCCCACCCCCGTGTCCCGCACGGTCAGCACCGCTTCGTCGGCCATCCGCCGCGCCCCGAGCGTGACCGTCCCGCCCGCCGGAGTGTGCCGCAGCGCGTTGGAGACGAGGTTGCCCAGGACCTGCCGCATACGCACCGGGTCGGCGTCGATCCAGAGCCCGGGATCGGCATCCGCCCCCAGATACACGGCCCCCGCTTCGGCGCGGCTGCGATGCGCGGCGGCGACCTGGCCGATCAACTCGTCCGCGGCCAGCGGCTCCCGGTGCAGTCGCAGGGTGCCGGCGTCGCCCGCGGAGAGGTCGCGGAGGTCGTCGATGATGTGCTGGAGTTGCAGCGCCTCGTCGTGCAGGGAGGCGATCAGGTCGGGGTCGGGGTCGAGCAGTCCGTCGCGGGTGACCTCCAGCCAGCCGCGGATATTGGTCAGCGGGGTGCGCAGTTCATGGGCGATGTCGCTGACCATGGCCTTGCGCTGGGCCTCCATCTGCTCCCGGCGCGCGGTCAGGTCGTTGAAGGCGGTGGCCAGGAAGCCCGTCTCGTCCTTGGTGGTGACGGCGACCCGTGCGTGGTGCTCGGGCGGCTGCCGGGCGGCGGCGGTCAGGGCGCGCAGGGGACGGACCAGACGTACGGCTACGAGGGCGGTCAGAGCGATCGTGACGGCCAGGACGAGACCGGAGACTCCGACGATCTTCGTCTTGTTGGCGGGTGAGAGGTCGAAGCCCGACCGGAGTTGCTCACGGTCGCCGAGGTAGAGGGTCGCCGGTGGGGCGACGTAGGGGTCGAGCTGGGTGCGGCGGGCCGTGTCGATACAGCTCTGCGTCCGCTCGTCGTCGAACGTCCTGTCGGATATCCCGGGAACGACGTCTTCGCCGAACAGTGTCCGCAGGGAGGGGTCCAGTTTGGGCATCTCCTTGAAGTCGCCCTGGAGGCAGCCGGTCATCAGCTTCCCGAGGGCCACCAGCGCCGTGTACTCGCTGGGCATCGCCGAGTTGCCCGTCTCGTCGGCGCATCTCGCGACCACGTCCTCCGAGGTGCCGTCGGCGACGGCGACCGTACGGCCGCTGAGCTTCCGCTCGGTGTGGCCACCGCCGCCGAACCGGGTCAGGCACTTCACCCGCAGTAGCGCCGCCGCGTTCACCTCACTGACCTCGCCGGAGGACAGCCGGTAGGGCCCCACCGCCCGTGGGTCGATGCCGGCGAGCTGGGCGCCGGGCTGGGTGTAGGTGTCCGTACGCAGCGGGTCGACGGTGGCCGAGGCGCGGGCGGGCAGCGCGGTGCCGGACGCGGCGGAGTCGGCGATGAGCCGTCCGCCCGCGGTGGTCAGGGCGATACGACGGTCCAGGGTCCGCGAGAGTGTACGCACGGTGGACGCGATGCCGTCCCAGTCCGCGTGGGTCGCGGCATAGCCGCTGAGCCGGCGCAGGATGTCGGAGTCGTCGGAGAGCACCTGCCCTCGCTCCTCCTGGATGGCCCGGGTGGTGAGCTGCACGGCCAGCCACGCGGTGGCGCCGACGGACAGTACGGCGATCGCCACGGAGGTGAGCAGCAGCCGTACCAGCAGACTCTTGTGCCAGGGGATGCGGGCGACGGGCGTCCCGCCGGCCGGGCGGGTCATGCGGGGCCCTTTCCGTCCACGAGCTTGTAGCCGACCCCGAACACCGTCAGCAGCCGTGCGGGGCTGCGCGGGTCGGGCTCGATCTTCTTGCGCAGGTTGAGGATGTGCATGTCGATGGCGCGCTCGGTGGACGCCCGGTCGTGGCCGCGGGTGTGTTCCAGCAACTGGCGGCGCGAGAAGACCCGTTCGGGTTCGGCGGCCATGGCGTTCAGGATGGCGAACTCGCCCGGGGTGCAGCCGATCTCCGTACCGTCGCAGGTGACCTCGTGCCGTACGGGGTCGACGGTGACACCTCCGACGCGCAGTACGGGGGATTCCTCCTCGACGGGACGCAGGGTGCGGCGGAGCACGATGCGGATGCGGGCCAGCAGTTCCCGGGGGCTGTACGGCTTCGTCATGTATTCGTCGGCGCCGAGGTCGAGGCCGAGCAGCAGATCGTCCTCGGCGGAGCGGGCCGTGAGCATCAGCACCGGTATGTCCGCGTCCCGGCGCAGGACGCGGCAGACGCCGAACCCGTCGAGGCCGGGCAGCATCACATCGAGGATCACGAGGTCGGGCCGGCGGTTGCGGGCCTCGTCGAGAGCGGCCCGTCCGTCGAACACGACGGTGGCCGTATGGCCTTCCCTGACGAGGAGCCGGCGGATCAACTCGGCCTGCATGCCGTCGTCTTCGGCGACCAGAATATATGCGCACACGCAGGTGACCTTAGGTGTGCGGAGGTGTCGCAGGCACGGTGAACGGGGCTCATGCGGTCCTTCCCACACCCTGACCACTTCCTGATATCCGCGTTCCACGCTGGCCCCATGCACAGCGGAGAAACCACCCATCACACCGGCCCGGCCCGGTCCGCCCTGGCGCTAGTGGCCGTCTCGGTGTGCCTGCTGGCCGGCTGCACCACGGGGACGACGTCGTCGGACGCGAAGAACCCCGCCGCGGGCCCGGCGAAGACACCCGCGCAGGTCGCCCGGGCGGCGACGGGGCCCCGGCTGGACCTGCACGCCACCGACGGGCAGGAACACGTCCCGGTCACCACCGGAGGCCGGGTCACGGTCGAAGGCGGCACGATCGCCGAGGCGTACCTGTCCACCACGGACGGCCGGACGGTGCCCGGCGAACGGTCCCCGGACAAGAAGAGCTGGGCGCCCTCGGTCGACCTGAAGCGCGGGACGGCCTACCGGTTGAGCGCCACGGCCACCGACGCCGACGGCCACCGCACGACCAGGACCGTGGCGTTCACGACCCTTGCCGAGGCCGACCGGTTCACCGGCACCTACACCCCGGAGGACGGCTCCACGGTGGGCGTGGGCATGCCGGTCTCGTTCACCTTCGACAAGGCGATCACCGACAAGAAAGCCGTCGAGTCCGCCGTGGAGGTCAGTTCCGACAGCGGGCAGACCGTCGTGGGCCACTGGTTCGGCGGGCAGCGTCTCGACTTCCGTCCGGAGGACTACTGGAAGCCCAACTCCACGGTCACCGTCAGGATCCGCCTGGCCGGGGTGAAGGGGGCCGCCGACGCGTACGGCGAGCAGGACAAGACCCTGCGGTTCAAGGTCGGGCGCAGTCAGGTGTCCACCGTGGACGCCGCCGCGCACACCATGAAGGTCGTCCGGGACGGCACCACCGTACGGACCGTACCGATCACCGCGGGCGCTGCCTCCTCGCCCACCTGGAACGGGCGGATGGTCATCTCCGAGAAGCTGATCTCGACACGGATGAACGGCGCCACGGTCGGTTTCGCCGGCCAGTACGACATCCCCGACGTTCCGCACGCGATGCGGCTGTCCACCTCGGGCACCTTCATCCACGGCAACTACTGGGGGGACGACTCGGTCTTCGGCCGGTCCAACATCAGCCACGGCTGTGTGGGGCTCAACGACACCAAGGGCGGCGGCGACTCCGGTCAGGACGGTGCCTGGTTCTACGACAACTCCCTCGTCGGCGACGTGGTCGTGGTGAAGAACTCCGACGACAAGGTGATCGCTCCCGACAACGGGCTCAACGGCTGGAACATGCCGTGGGGCGAGTGGACGGCGGGGTCGGCGCGATGAGGCATGTGGTGAGGCGCCGCTTCTCCTCCGTGGGCTCCCGTGCGCCGGTTCCCGTCGCGGTCCTGGCCCTGGCTCTCGCCCTGACCGGGTGCGGCGGCGCCGGGACGGCGGCGGAGGGCGTCGCTCCGGCAGCCGCCGGTGCGCAGGACGTCCGGGCCGTCGCGCCCGCCACCGCCGACGCCGGATCAGGGCCGAGCCCGGCAGGCGAGATCGGCACGGCCACCAGTACCCCGGCCCCGAGCCCTTCCGCCCCGGCCGAGTTGCCGGGTCTCGGCCCCCGGACGCTCGCCGAGGTCCCCGACAACGCCCGGCAGGTCCTGATCGTCACCGGGAAGGACAAGGACTCCTCGCAATCGCAAGTGGTCCTGTACGAGCGTCGCACCGCCGACAGCGGCTGGACCGCCGGTCGGACCTGGGCCGCCCACAACGCGCTCGAGGGCTGGACCGACGACCACTACGCGGGCGACCTGCACTCGCCCATCGGTGTGTTCACCCTCAGCGACGCGGGCGGACTGCTCGCCGACCCGGGCACGAAGCTGCCCTACGACCAGTCCGGCAGCTTCACGATCGGCGGCACCGGATTCGAGGGCGAGCCCCTCGCCGGCTCCTTCGACTACGTGGTCGCCATCGACTACAACCGCCAGCCGGGCACCTCCCCGCTCGACTGGACCCGCCCCCTCGGCACGAACCGCGGCGGCGGCATCTGGCTGCACGTCGACCACGGGGGTCCCACCCACGGCTGCGTGAGCCTGGCGAAGCAGCACATGAAGGAGCTGCTGCTCGCGCTCGACCCCGCACTGCACCCGGTGGTCGTGATGGGGGACCGCACGTCCCTCGAACGGTGACGACCGGACCGCGAACGACCGATCACGCACGACCAATCACGAGCAAGCAGTCATGAACCGAGAGGACATCTCAGGTGGAGTTAGGCACGAGACGGAAAAGCGCGATGATCGCGGCGGCGGGGCTGGCCACCACCGCCCTGGTGCTGACCACCCTCCCCGGCCAGGTCGCCCAGGGGGCCCAGACCGGTACGTCGGCCACCGGGATTTCCCGGTCCGGTCCGCTGAAGACGGTCACGCTGATCACCGGTGACCAGGTCACGGTGGACGGTGCCGGAACGGTCACCGGTGTGGTGCGGGCGGAGGGCCGCGAGCGGATTCCGTTCTCCGTCCAAGTGGTCGACGGACACACCCGGGTGGTGCCCGGTGACGCCGAACTGCTGCTGGCGCAGGGCAAGTTGGACGCCCGGCTGTTCGACGTGACCCAGCTGGTCGCCGACGGGTACGACGACGCGGGCCGTACCGACGTACCGCTGATCGTCACGTTCAAGGGCAAGAAGGCTCCCTCGATGTCCCCGTTCACCGGGGCCGGGGCGAAGATGGGCCGGGCGCTTCCGGTGGTCAACGGCAAGGCGATGCGCCCGGCGAAGAAGCGCGCCACCGACTTCTGGGACACCGTCACCGATACCGGCGCCGACGCGTTCACCGCCTCGACCGCCGTGGAGAAGGTGTGGCTGGACGGTCGGCGCAAGGCCGGCCTCGACAAGAGTGTCCCGCAGATCGGCGCGCCCACGGCCTGGGCCGCCGGGTACGACGGCACCGGCGTCAGGATCGCCGTGCTGGACACCGGGATCGACACGACCCACCCCGATCTCGCGAGCCAGGTCGTCGCCGAACAGGACTTCACCGCCTCCGAGTCCGGTACGGCCGACAAGTTCGGCCACGGTACGCACGTGGCGTCGATCACGGCCGGGACGGGCGCCAAGTCAGGCGGCACGTACAAGGGTGTCGCCCCCGGCGCGAAGCTCCTGAACGGCAAGATCCTCGACGACGGCGGCTGGGGCTCGGACTCAGGGATCATCGCGGGCATGGAGTGGGCGGTGGCGCAGGGCGCCGACATCGCCAACCTCAGCCTCGGCAGCACGGACTCCCCCGGCATCGACCCGCTGGAGGAGACGGTCAACCGGCTCTCCGCCGAGTCCGACACGCTCTTCGTCATCGCGGCCGGCAACGAGGGTCTTGAGGGCGAGTTCGGCGAGGGGACCGTCGGCTCGCCGGGCAGCGCCGATGCCGCGCTCACCGTCGGCGCGGTCGACAAGTCCGACGCCCTCGGCGACTTCTCCAGCCGTGGCCCGCGCGTGGGTGACGGCGGGGTCAAGCCCGACCTGACCGCGCCCGGTGCCGCCATCACGGCCGCCGCTGCCGCCGGCAGCGTCCTGGAGAGCTCGAAGACCTCCCCGGCACCCGGTTACATCACCATCGGCGGCACCTCCATGGCGACCCCGCATGTCGCGGGCGCCGCCGCGATCCTCGCCCAGCAGCACCCCGACTGGACCGGTGAGCGCATCAAGGCGGTCCTCACGGCCTCCGCCGAGCCGGGCGCGTACAGCTCCTTCCAGCAGGGCACCGGCCGTACGGATCTGGTGCGGGCGCTGGAGCAGAGCGTCGTCACCGAGCAGGGGCCGATCAACTTCGGCGCGCAGCAGTGGCCGCACTACGACGACGAACCGGTGACCAAGCAGCTCACCTACGAGAACTTCGGTACGGAGCCGGTCACCCTGGACCTCTCCGTCGACGCCTTCTCGGTGGACGGCAAGCCGGCCGCCGAGGGCATGTTCTCCGTGTCCCCGCAGCGGATCACCGTCCCGGCGGGCGGCAAGGCCGGCGTCGACGTGACCGCGGACACCCGTTCCGGCAGCGCCGACGGCACGTTCGGCGGCTCGGTGTCGGCCGTCTCGGCCGATGACAAGGTCGCGGTGCGCACCGCCGTGGGGGTGCAGCGCGAGGTCGAGTCGTTCGACCTGACGTTGAAGCACGTCGACGAGAACGGTGAGCCGACCAGCGACTCCGTCACCACCGTGATGGCCCTCGACAGGGACTTCTACACCCGCTACACCGACGAGGACGACGGCGAGCTCACGGTACGGCTGCCCAAGGGCGACTACGGACTCACCGGTGTGATCCACCCCGACTCCACGTCCTCCCCCCAGTCCGTGCTGATGCAGCCGAGGCTGACCCTGGACCGGGACACCACCGTCACCGTCGACGCCCGGCAGGCACAGCCGTTGGACATCACCGTGCCCGACGCGACGGCCGAGAACACCGAGGCCACCCTCGCGTACCGCTACGAACAGGCCGCGGGGATGCCCAAGAACACGAACGGGTACTGGCTCCCGACCTTCCAGGGCATGCGGTTCGGACAGCTCGGCCCCGAGGTGTCCGCCAGCGCCGCGTTCGCCCAGTACTCCGGTGACTGGACAGCCCAGGACGACGACGGCCGGCCGGTCACCTACCACCTTTCCTGGGTCCGCCGCGGCGACCTGGGCGGCTTCGCCGCCGAGGTGGAGCAGGACCAGCTCGCCGAGGTCGGCTTCCAGGCAGGCGCACCCGCCGTGGGCAAGGAAGTCCAGGTGGCTGCGAGTCCCCATCTGCCGGATGGGGACCTCTTCGGCCGCTACAGCCTGCTGACGGGGAAACTGCCGCTGCACACGACCGAATACATCCTCGACAACGGCGTCAAGTGGTCCTTCGACATGCAGCAGAGCAGCGGTGAGGGCGAGTTCGAGTACCTGCTCCAGGGGGCGCCCAGGACCTGGCAGGCCGGCCAGAGCTACACCGAGCGGTTCAACGTCGGCGTCTTCGGCCCCGCCCTGGGCAGCGCGGCGGGCTCCGTGGGCTCCGTGGTGACGGGGAAGCCCGGTATCGAGCGGTCCGGGAATGTCATCACGGCCTTTCTGCCGCTGTTCGGCGACGGCGCCGGGCACTACGACAGCGGCGGTGGATCCGCCTCGGCCCAGAGCTCGCTCCAGGTCGACGGCGAGGAGATCCCCCTCGGCTCCTCCCCGGCCGGCGGCATCACCGAATTCACCGTTCCCGACCAGGCCGGCACGTACAAGCTGGCCCTGGACAGCTCCCGTGACCCGGGGCTCTCGTCGGTCAGTACCCGCGTCAGGGCGGAGTGGACCTTCCGTTCCGCCAAGACCCCCGAGGACGAGCCGGCCGCGCTGCCGGTGTCGGTGGTCCGCTTCTCCCCCGAACTGTCCCTGGACAGCACGGCGAAGGCGGGCGAGCGGTTCGAGGTGCCCTTCACCATCGAGGGCGCGGCGGCCGGCCGACAGCCCGCGAAGCTCGCCTTCGAGGTCTCCTACGACGAAGGCGCCACCTGGCAGTCCGCCGAGGCCGTCGACGGCACGCATCTGTCGCTGGAGCACCCGGCCGAGCCGGGCTCCGTCTCCCTGCGGGCCGAGCTGACCGACGACTCGGGCAACACCCTGGTCCAGACGATCGAGCGCGCCTACCTCACCACCAAGTGAACTGACGCGGGATCTCTCAAAGGATCTCGGTAACCGGTCTCGCCCGGGGCGGTGTTCGACCACCGCCCCGGGCGAGTTCGCGTCAGCCGCTCGCCTTCGCGAGCTTCAAGGCGTAATCGACCCACCACTGCCCGGCCTTGGGCCCGCCCTTGCACTCCCCGTCGGACTCCCCGGGCCGCTTGACCCACAGATAGGCGTCCACCAACGGGTCGGCCGTCTTCACGGTCGGGGTCTCGCCCAGCGAACGCCCGGGCGGATTGCACCAGTTCTCGTCGGCCTTGCCCCCGGTGTAGGGCCCGTTCCCATTACGGGACGTGTCAATGACGAAGTGCTTGCCGTTCACCTTCGCCGACAACTCCTTGCCGTACGCGATGGATTCGGCGGTCGAGTAGAAGTTGGACACGTTGACGGAGAACCCGTCCGCCTTCTCGATCCCGGCCCACTTGAGCGGCTCGAAGATCTGGTCGGGGTGTCCCCACCCCGCGTTCCCCGCGTCCAGATACACCTTCGTGTTCTTCAGCGCGGACAGGGTGTCGATCGCCCCGCTCAGCAGGTCGTACCGCTCCTCGTGGAACTCGTCCTGGGTGCAGCCGTCCACGAGGTGGAGGACCGCGTCCGGTTCGAGGATCACCGTGGCCGCGCGGTCGCCGATGCCCTTGGCGACGCCGTCGATCCAGGCGCGGTAGCTGTCGCCGTCGGCGGCGCCTCCGCTGGAGTACTGGCCGCAGTCGCGGTGCGGGATGTTGTAGAGGACGAGGAGTGCGGAGCGGTCCGCCTTCTGCGCGGCCTCCGTGAAGCCTCTGGCCTCCGCTTCCGGGTTCTCTGGGCTGATCCACTCACCGGTCGGCTGCTCGGCGATCTTCCGGATCTGCTCGGCGTCCGCGGTCTTGTCCTGCTTGACGTACGTGGCGACCTGTTCCGCCGCGTTGCCGTCCGGGTTCACCCAGAACGGGTTGGTGCCCTTGGGCTGTTGGGTGATCAGGGCTTCCGGTTCCTTGGCCGGGTCGTCGCCGTCCCCGTTGTCCGAGGACGAGGTACAACCGGTGAGCAGCAGTGCCGCCCCCAGCACCGCCATGGACGCCCTCCCCCAGGACGCCCCCTTACTGCCGAACATCGAACTCCCCCTCGGGTGCACTGTCCTGGTCCCCCCTGGATGCAGTGGCGTAAGCCTCAATCCTGACATACGCGGCCGGGGCCTACGAGTTCACCAGTACCTTGTCGGCTACCTGTTACACCCTGTTCGGTCCTGGTGGGAGCACGACCGCCGAAGGCCGGAACACCCGTGGCGCGACAGGGCATAGAACTATCTACGACCTGCGTGGATAACACAGAGCCACGGACCGGGACTTGGCGTCATTCCCCCTCTAGGCCTGGGCGCACATCCGTTCTACAGTCGTCTCAGACGGCCCCAGCCCCCGGCCAATGCTTCACCGTCCGCAATTGAGGGGCGGCATCGAACCTCCCGCGCCGGTCGCCGGGTTACTCCCGCAGCCCGTGCGCGCGCGGTCGAGGACCAGCCCGGTCGACGGCTCTGGGGGGAGCGGGTCGTCGACCGGGCAGGGCGGGGAGGGCAGGTGTATCGCGCCCCTGAGGGGCGCGGGGAACTGCGCGACCAGCCACGGCGAACCCGCAGGGTCTCACCGCACAGCCGGCGGAGCGCTTACGCGCCGGTGAGGTACGCCGACACGATCACGTTCGACGTGTAGGTGCGGGTGGCGTGGTCGAACGTACCGCCGCAGGTGATGAGCCGGAGTTCCGCGCGGCCCGACTGCCGGGTTCCGTACGCCTGTCGGGCGTCGAAGCTGTCGCGGTGCAGGACCCGTACGTCGTCGACGGTGAACTCGGCGACCTTGCCGTCGGCGCGGGCGACGCGGATCGTCGCGCCCGGGCGCAGCGTGCTGACCTTGTAGAAGACGGCGGGCCTGGTCTCGGTGTCGACGTGTCCGACGAGGAGGGCGGTGCCGGCGGCGCCGGGCCGGGTGCCGGAGCCGTACCAGCCCACGACGCCCGCCTGGTCGAAGGGCGGCGGGTCGACCGCGCCGAGCCGGTCGAGGCCGCGGGCCACCACCGGGGCCTGTACGCCCAGTTGGGGTATGTCGACGCGCTGCGGCAGGGCGCCGCTCAACGGCTGGTGCGCGGGCGGGAGTTCGGCGTCCGGGGGGCGGCCGACGGCGGCGATGTCACCGGTGGTCGGCGCGGCGATGCCATGGCGTACGTCGGTCACCTCGCGGCCCCACAGCCACAGCCCGAGGAGCAGCAGGGCCCAGGCGACGCCGGTGGTCAGGCGCCCGGTGCCGGAGGACCGTTCACGGTCGTCGGACATGGCGGTTCAGTCCGTCCCACGGCCCCGGCGGACACTGCGCACCGCCACGACGACCGCCGCCACCCCGGCGAGCACCAGCCCGACCACGGCCTGCCGGGTCCCGGGACCGGCCCCGCGAGCGTCGGCGGCCAGCTCGTCTGCCGCGCCACCGCCACCGGCGGGCACGGGGGCGACGGGCGAGGCGGGAACGGAGGCGGCCGCGGAGGGCTTCTTGGACGCCTCAGGAGTCCTGGCCGACTTCTCGGTGACGGCGATCGTGCCCTTCACCTTGCCGTTCTGCCCGTCGCAGCCGACGGTGACGTTGTACGTGCCCGGGACCAGCGAGGAGCGTACGCGGGACCCGCCGACGAGCGCCCCGCCCTGCCCCTCCCCCGCGAGCAGCACATCGGCGACGAACGCCTCCGACTTCGCGGTCCCCGTCTTCCCCGTACACCCGCGCACGACCAGCCGTACGTCGCTGCCGGGGGCCGGGGACGCCGGGGTCACCGTGACGCCCCCCTCGGCGGCGTACGCCAGAGTGGCAGGGGCGAGCGCGGCGGCGACCACAACGCCGACACAGAGAGTGATCCGCATGGAACCCATCGTGAACCTCCAGACACCTGGAGACTCCTCCTCCGGACGCCGGTTCGCATCTCCGGAGCGGGTACGGCTGCTCCGTACGAGTGCCGGAGGGTTTGAGGGCGTACCTGAAGGCGTACCCGAGGGCGGGCTCAGATGCGGTCGACGAGGTCGGCGATGGAGTCGACGATCTCGGACGGGCGGTACGGGAAGTTCTCGACCTGGTCGGGTCCGGTGAGGCCGGTGAGCACCAGGAAGGTCCGCATCCCGGCCTCGATGCCGGCCAGGACGTCGGTGTCCATCCGGTCGCCGATCATCGCGCTGGTCTCGGAGTGGGCGCCGATCGCGTTCAGCCCGGTGCGCATCATCAGGGGGTTCGGCTTGCCCGCGAAGTACGGCTTCCGGCCGGTCGCCTTGGTGATCAGCGCGGCGACGGCACCGGTCGCGGGGAGCGGGCCCTCGGTGGAGGGGCCGGTCTCGTCCGGGTTGGTGGCGATGAAACGGGCGCCGCCCTCGATCAGGCGTACGGCCTTGGTCATGGCCTCGAAGGAGTACGTACGGGTCTCGCCGAGGACGACGTAGTCGGGCTCGTGGTCGGTGAGGATGTACCCGATGTCGTGCAGGGCGGTGGTCAGGCCGGCCTCTCCGATGACGTACGCCGTGCCGCCGGGGCGCTGGTCGTCGAGGAACTTGGCGGTGGCGAGCGCCGAGGTCCAGATGTTGTCGACGGGCACGTCCAGGCCCATGCGGCGCAGGCGGGCGTGCAGGTCGCGCGGGGTGTAGATCGAGTTGTTGGTGAGCACCAGGAAGGGCTTGCCCGACTCGCGCAGCTTCTTGATGAAGGCGTCGGCGCCGGGGATCGGCACGCCCTCGTGAATGAGCACACCGTCCATGTCGGTGAGCCACGAGTCGATGGGCTTGCGGTCTGCCATGTCCGGTCTCCTGCTCCTGCACTGCGTTTGCGCTGCCGTACACGCGTACGAGATGCCGCGTGGGCCCAGCCTGCCACAGCCCGGATCTTGGGGGAATGGCCGGTTTACGTCCGCCCCGTCCCGCGGACCCGGGCGAGCAGCAGGACTCCGCCGCCGGTCAGCAGCAGCGCGAGCGCGATGCCCGCGAGGCGGATCCCGGCGGCGCGCCGCCCGGTGCCGGCCAGCTCACCGTCGTACGGCGAGGCGGACTGTACGCCGGGTGCTGTCTCCGCCTCCGCCGGTCCGGGAGCGACGACGACCCTGAACCGGTAGTCGTTGGACTGCCCGACCCAGTCGCCGTCATCGGCGTGCCGCTGGACGACGGCGGCGTTGGCGACGACGTCGTTGGCCACAGCCCCGTCGCGGATCGCAAGCCGCACCTTGACGGAGAGGGTGCGCCCGGGCCCGACGGTGAATCCAGGGAACCCGTCACCGTCGAAGACCCCGATGGTCTCGTCGGCGTCGGTGACCTCGAACCGCACGGGGTAGGGGCGGGCGCGCTTCCCGTCGTAGAACTCCAGCCGCGCCTGAGCCGGCGTCAGGGCGCGACGCTCGTCGACGAGTACGAGAACGGGGTGGATGTCCGTACAGGGCCGAGCGGTGTTGTTGGTGAGGTCGAGCCGCCAGGTCCGGTGCGGACCACCGGCTTCGTAGGTGGTGGGGGCGCGGTGGATGCGGGTGGTGAGGGGAAAGGTGCGGTCGGTGGGGGTGGCGGGGGTGCAGGTGGCCGCGTGTGCGGAGCCGGCCAGGCCCCCGGGGGCGGAGAGGAGAGCGGTAACGATCACACAGGTACACAGTCGCATGAACACATGACCATGCCGGGGCGATGGTGTCGGCGGACGACACCGCTCCGAACGACCGCCCGAATGCGCCTGATCGGCGCAGGGGCTTCGAGTGTTCGGCTGCGGGCCCGGTGGGGGCTGGTCGCGCAGTTCCCCGCGCCCCTGAACGACGGGCCGGTGGAGGGCGATCGCAGAGTTTCGCGCGCCCCTAAACGACGGGCCGGTGGAGGGTGATCGCAGAGTTTCGCGCGTCCCTGAAAGACGGGCCGGTGAGGGCTTGTCGTGGTTGTGTGGTGCGGCGACTGGCGGTGCGTGTGGACTCGGGGTGGCTCGGGCGCCCCTTTAGGGGCGCGGGGAACTGCGCGACCAGCCCCCACCGGCCCGCGGTCAACCAACAACCCCCTAATCGGCCCGCCCGAACAACGGCGCCAGCAGCAACTGCGCCGCCCCCACCGCAACCCCCCGTGCCCCGCCGGAGGCAACCCGAACCGGCACCGCCACCTCCACGCCCTCCCGCCGAGCGCGCTCGGCGACAACCGTCGCGACCCCCCGCACAAACCGCTCCGGCTCCGCAGCCACCGTGCGCCCGCCCAGCAACACCCGGTCGATATCGAGCAGCCCCACCAGATTCGCGGCGCCGACCCCCAGCACGCGCGCCGCCTCGTCCAGCTCCCCTCGAGCCACCGCCCCCAGACACAGCGCCTCGATGCACCCCCGGTCCCCGCACCCGCACAGCGGTCCGTCCAGCTGGATGACCTGGTGGCCGAACTCACCCGCACCCGTCCGCGCCCCCCGGTGCAACGCCCCGCCGATCACCAACCCCGCCCCGAGACCCGTACCGAGGTGCAGGTACGCGAAGGAGCCGCCCTCGCCCCCGACCGCCAGGCCGAGCGCCGCGACGTTCGTGTCCTTGTCGACGACGACCGGCACCCCGAGCCGTCGCGTCAGCTCATCCCGTAGTGGAAATCCCTCCCACTCGGGGAACCCCGTGACCCGGTGCAGCACACCCCGCGCGTGGTCCAGCGGACCGGGCAGCGCGACGCCGACCCCCAAGACGTCCTCCGGCCCGTCGTCGAGCAGCGCCTCGACCTCCCCAGCCACCCTCTCCACCACCACGTCCGCGCCGAGGTCCAGCGGAGACAGCCGCTCCGCCACCACCGCGCCCGTGAGGTCGACCAGCAGTGTCCGCACCTCGTCGCGGTCCAGGTGGACGCCGACCGCGTGCCCCGCCTCCGGCACCAGCCGCAGGACCGTACGCGGCTTGCCACCCGTAGACGCGCGGTGGCCCGCCTCGGCGGCCAGACCCTCCGTACGCAGCCGGACGGTGATCTTGCTGACCGCCTGGGGGGTCAGCCCGGTCCGCTCGGCCAGTTCGAGGCGGCTGATGCCGTCCGGGCCCGCCGTCCGGAGCAGGTCGAGCACCAGCGCGGTGTTGTGGCTGCGCAGGGCGAGCAGATTCACCCCGGAAGGCGTGGTGGGCGTGGCGGCGCTCGTCCTGTTCACATGAACCATTCTCCCCCCTGCTTGCACTTTGGCAACAGCGTTGCCAAAGTGGACACCATGACTGGTACGACTGGCACTCCTCTGCGCATCGGCCTCGTCGGCTACGGCCTCGCGGGCTCCGTCTTCCACGCCCCGCTGATCGCCGCCACCGAGGGCCTCGTCCTCGACACGGTCGTCACCGCGAACCCCGAGCGCCAGGCCCAGGCCCGCGCCCGTTTCCCGGACGTACGGATCGCCGCGACGCCCGAAGACCTGTTCGCCCGCGCCGACGAGCTGGACCTGGTCGTCATCGCGTCCCCGAACAAGACACACGTACCGCTGGCGACCACCGCCCTCAAGGCCGGTCTGCCGGTCGTGGTCGACAAGCCGGTCGCGGGCACGGCCGCCGAGGCGCGTGAGCTGGCCGCCCTCGCCGACCAGCAGGGACTGCTCCTCTCCGTCTTCCAGAACCGCCGCTGGGATCATGACTTCCGGACGCTCCGCAAGCTGATCGCCGAGGGCGAGCTGGGTGACGTGTGGCGGTTCGAGTCGCGGTTCGAGCGGTGGCGGCCCCAGACCAAGGGCGGCTGGCGCGAGTCCGGCGATCCGGCGGAGATCGGCGGGCTCCTGTACGACCTCGGCAGTCATGTCGTCGACCAGGCCCTCGTCCTCTTCGGCCCCGTCGCCTCCGTGTACGCCGAGACGGACATCCGCCGCGAGGGCGCCGAGACCGACGACGACACGTTCATCGCGCTCACCCACACGAGCGGCGTCCGCACCCACCTCTACGTGTCCGCGACCACCGCCCAACTCGGCCCGCGCTTCCGGGTGCTGGGCTCGCGCGCCGGGTACGTGAAGTACGGCCTCGATCCGCAGGAGGACGCCCTGAAGGCGGGCGGGGGGCCGGGGGACGCCGGTTGGGGGCTCGAACCCGAGAGCATGTGGGGACGGGTCGGGGCCGGAGAGTCCCCGCTCACGGGTGGCGGGCGGCCGGAGCCGACGCTGCCCGGCTCGTACGAGAAGTACTACTCGGCGATCGCCGCCGCCCTGCGCGACGGTGGCCCCAACCCGGTGACCGCCCTGGAGGCGGCAGCCGCGCTCGACGTACTGGAAGCAGCCCGGCGTTCCGCGAACGAGAAGGTGACGGTGACCCTGCGATGACGAGCCAGAAGACCGGCGGCCACAAGGCGGGCGGACAGCCGTCGCTCGGGCCGCGCATCGCGCCCGAACTCACCCCGAGCGTCGAGGAACTCGAAGCGCAGGAACGGCACTTGGTGTTCCGGCAGTTCGGTCACGACGACGCGTGGACGCTGGGTTCGCTGCTGGTGGAGCTGGCGCGGGAGCGGCAGGCGCCGGTGGCGGTCGACATCCACCGGGCCGGTCAGCAGCTCTTCCACGCCGCCCTGCCCGGCTCGACCCCCGACAACGACGCCTGGATCGACCGCAAGCGCCGCGTGGTGGAGCGCTACGGCGCCTCCTCCTATCTGGTGGGCGCCCGGTTCCGCGCCAAGGGCACGACGTTCGAGGACGACTCCCGCCTCGACCCGGACGTCTACGCGGCCCATGGCGGCTCCTTCCCGATCACCGTCGAGGGCGTGGGTGTCATCGGGTCGGTGACGGTGTCGGGGCTGCCCCAACTCCAGGACCACCGGCTGGTGGTGGAGGCCTTGGAGACGTTCCTCAAGGTGTGACAAAAGGTCCAGCGGGACGGGTGGGGCGGGAATTATCCCGAGGGAGCCTCCGGTTGGGACTGCACATGACGTCATTGAAGGAAACCCTCGGGCGGTACGGCATCTGGAGCGGCGGGCTGCGCGCGGAGGACCCCGAGGGGCTCACCGAGCGCGCCGAGGCAGCCGCCGAACTGGAGGAACTGGGCTTCGGCTCCGTCTGGTTGGGTGGCAGCCCGGGCATCCGGCACGCCGTTCCGCTCGTCGAGGCGACCTCGCGGATCGTCGTGGCGACCGGCATCCAGAGCATCTGGCAGTACGGGGCCGCCGAAACGGCCTCCGAGTTCGCGGAGTTGGAGGCGGCCCACCCCGGCCGCTTCCTGCTCGGCCTCGGGGTGAGCCACGGCCCGTTGACGGAGGGGTACCGCCGCCCGTACGCCACGATGGTCGAGTACCTGGACGCCCTGGACGCGGCCGGACACCCCGCCGAACGCCGGGTACTGGCCGCGCTCGGCCCGAAGATGCTGAGGCTCTCCCGGGACCGCGCGGGCGGCTCGCACCCGTACCTCGTGACCCCCGAACACACCGCCCAGGCCCGCGAGGAACTGGGCGAAACCCCGCTGCTGGCACCGGAGTTGAAGGTCGTCCTGGACACGGACCCGGACCGGGCCCGCGCGACCGCCCGCGCCACCCTCGCCATGTACCTGGCCCTGCCGAACTACACCGGCAATTTCCTGCGCATCGGCTTCACCGAGGACGACCTCGAGGACGGCGGCAGCGACCGGCTGGTCGACGCGGTGTTCGCCTGGGGCGACGAGGACCGGATCCGCGGCCGGATCGACTCCTTCCTCACCGCGGGCGCGGACCACGTCACCCTCCAGGTCATCGAGGACCAGTCCAGGTACGCCCTCCCCCGCGAGGGCTGGCGGCGCCTGGCCGGCCTCCTGAAGTAGCCGGGAGAGACGTGAGCGAGACGTAAGGGACTGGAGGGGATCTGCCCATGCCCTGAAGCGGTGGCGTTTCCTCCAGATGTCTCCGGTCGTTGGTCTGCACGTGTCATCGGGCGAGAGCCAGGAGCCCGGTGACACGCATGCGAACGGAGAAGTCCCGTGCGATTGACCGATATCCACCGTTGCGAGATCCGGCCCGGACGGCTCGTGACCTGGACCCTGCATCCGACGACCGTCAAGACCGTGGCAGGGCTGCCCGAGGATGCCCGCCCACCCGCGTACGTACAGGAGGCCCACGTCCGGACCGCGCGAACGGTGCGCGAGGACGGCCTGTTCGTGCCGACCTGGCTCGGCACGGCCTTCGACATCCCCGGGCGGGTCGATCTCGACGTCCTCCAGGACGCGTTGCGGGCCTGGACGCTGCGCCACGAGACCCTGCGCAGCGGTTTCCGCTGGACCGACCTCGGTGACGAGCTGCGGCGCTTCACCCTCTCCCCCGAGGCCGTCGTCCTGCACCGCGAGGACGTCGGCGACTTCCAGGACGGGGCGGCGCTGCCGCGCTATCTACAGGACCGGTTCGACATCGCGGCGGACGCGTTGGCCTGGCCGAACTTCATCTACAGCGCGGTCGTCAGGGACGACAGCACCAGCGTCTACATGGCGTTCGACCACACCAACGTCGACTCGTACTCGATCTTCCGCATCCCGCACGAGATCCACCAGCTCTACACGGCGGGCCTCGACGGCAGGACGGTGGACTCGGCGCCGGTCGCCAGTTACGTCGACTTCTGCGCGACCGAACGTACGCACGCCGACGGGATCGACGAGACGCACGCGATCGTCGCCGACTGGCGGAAGTTCATCGCCCGCTGCGACGGCAAGCTGCCCAACTTCCCCGTCGACCTCGGCCTCGACCCCGAAGGGCCGCTGCCCACACAGAAGTTGATGCGGGAGTGGCTCACGGACGACGCGGACGCGGCGGCGTTCGAGGCGTACTGCCGTCCGTACGGCGGCAGCATGATCGGCATCCTCGCGGCCACCGCGCTCATCGTGCGCGAGATCAGCGGCGTACAGGTCTACCGCACGGTCGTGCCCTTCCACACCCGGGCCAGGTCCGAGTGGTCCGACTCGGTGGGCTGGTACGTGGGCGGAGCGCCGATCGAGATCCCGGTGGGCCAGGTGTCGGACTTCGACGGCGCCCTTGACCTGGTCCGCACCGCGCTGCGGGCGAAGCGGCCCCTGTCGAGGATGCCCATCGCCCGCGTACTGAAGCTCCTGGGCTCCGACTTCCGGCCCACCTCACCGGACCTGTACTCGATCGTCTCCTTCGTGGACACACGCGCCGTCCCCGGCTCGGAACACTGGCAGGACCTCAACGCGTACGGCCTGATCCGGGTGTCGTACGGCGACCAGGTCTGCGCCTGGACCACCCGCCTCCACGAGGGCCTCCAGTTCGCGGCGCGCCATCCCGACACGGACGTGGCACAGAAGAACATGCGGCTGTACGTCGCCAGGCTGCGGGAGCTGATCAGGTCGGTGGCGCGGGACGCGCCCACCGACAGGGGCGCGGGGCTGTATTCATCTGCGGCTCCGCCGCGGGGCGCGACCAGCCCCCACCGGCCCGCAGCCAACGAACTACCCGTAAGAACCCTCACGCGTCCTTGAATTCCTGCCGCTGCCGCCCAAGCCCCTCGATCTCCAGCTCCACCACATCCCCGGCCCGAAGAAACGGCTTGGGCTCGGGCGCCCCCAACGCAACCCCCGCCGGCGTCCCCGTGTTGATCACATCCCCCGGATACAAGGTCATGAACTGACTGACGTACCGCACAACTTCGGCAACGCCGAAAATCTGCTCGGCAGTCGTCCCGTCCTGCTTCAACTCCCCGTTCACCCACAACCGCAGACCGAGCCCCTGCGGATCCCCCACCTCGTCCGAGGTGACAAGCCACGGCCCCAACGGGTTGAACGTCTCGCAGTTCTTCCCCTTGTCCCACGTCCCGCCCCGCTCCAGCTGGAACTCCCGCTCGGACACGTCGTGCGCGACCGCGTACCCGGCGACATGCGCGAGCGCCTCCTCGTGCGAGCCGAGATAACGGGCCGTACGTCCGATGACAACCGCCAGCTCGACCTCCCAGTCGGTCTTCGTCGAGGCGCGCGGGACGAGCACCGTGTCGTACGGCCCGACGACCGTGTCCGCCGCCTTGAAGAAGATCACCGGCTCGGCGGGCGGCTCGGCGCCGGTCTCGCGGGCGTGGTCGTGGTAGTTGAGCCCGATGCACACGATCTTGCCGATGCCGGTCAGCGGGGGCCCGATCCGCAGCCCGGTGGCGTCCAGCGCGGGCAGCTCACCGGCGTCGGCGGCGGCCCGGATGCGGCCGAGCGCCGCGTCGTCGGCGAGCAGCGGCCCGTCGATGTCCGGGACGACCCCCGACAGGTCCCGCAGGGTTCCCTCGGCGTCGAGCAGCGCGGGCCGCTCCGACCCCGCCGTACCGACTCGCAGCAGCTTCATGGTCGCTCTCTCCCTCGGTCACCAGTCATCGGAGGACTGGTCGATCCTCCAAGGTCAGGGTCCCGTCCGCAATACCCGGTTCACGTACTGGACTGCGTGCTCGCCTGCGGCGCGAGCTGCCAGCGGTACAGCACCGCCCGCTCGACGGCGCTCCACGTCGTACTGGTCACCATGTACAGCGCGGCGGCCAGCGGCATCACGGCCACGGAGAAGAGCGTGAAGAAGGACATGAACGGCATGAACTTGGCGGCGGAGGCGAGCCCGGGCACCGCCTCGCCACCGCCGTCCGCGCTGCCCACCGACATCGGGTTGACGGCCATGACGCGCTTCATCCGCCGGTAGTTGAAGGTGGCGACGGCCGAGACAAGGACGAACAGTCCGACGTAGACGAGCCCGGCGGCCCCGAAGATCCCGTCGCCGCCGAGCGCGTCGGCCCACCGGTCGCCGAGGGGTGCGGCGAAGAGGCGGTGGGTGAGGAGTCCGTTGGCCTCGCCGCCGATCTCCGGGTTGGAGAAGAGGTGGTAGAGCAGGAAGAACGCGGGCAGCTGGAACAGGCTCGGGAAGCAGCCCGACAGCGGCGAGACCTTCTCCTCGGCGTGCAGTGCCATGACGGCCTGCTGGAGCTTCTTGGGGTCCTTCGCGTGCCGCTTCCGCAGCTCGGCGACCTTCGGCTGCAACGCGGCTCGCGCCTTCTGTCCGCGCGCCGCCGCACGGGACAGGGGGTGCACGAGAAGTCGTACGAACGCGGTGAACAGGACGATCGCGGCGGCGGCCGAGGAGGTGTGGAAGAGGGGCTGGAGCAGGTCGGCGAGATGGCCGACCAGACTGGCGAAAGCGGACAGGAACGCGGACATGGTGAGGTGAGCCCTCCGGGGGTCTCGTCGTGCCGGGGATTTCCGTGGATACGGAGATCGGCATGACGGCCCGCGCGGGGATGCCAGCTGTCGGTGCTGTGCTCTGCCCTACGCGGCGGCCGTCGGGAGGGCGAGTCCCGGGGCGCGGGGGCGGGTGCGGCCGCGGGCGTCGGGATCGCGCTGCGGCAGGAAGGCCGTACGTCGGGCACGGTCGCGGATGGCCGTACGGACCCGGATGGGTGGTGCCGCGGGCGCGCTGCGCGCGACGATGAGCGAGCAGGCGGCGAACGCGGACCCGGCCGCGGCGGTCGCCGCGAGGGCGACGGCGGCGGAGAGGCTGCCGGCGTCGAGCAGCGCGACCTCGACGAGCAGGAGCAGCAGCACGGCGAGGGGACGCGGGTTCACCTGCGCCCGGGTCCGGATCATCGGCGGCTCCTCCTCTCGTACACCCAGATCTGACTGTCGGCTGTCTTCTGTCGGTTATACAGGATCCGCTTCGATCGGCTGAAGGAGCCGCCTGGGCTTGAGCAGGGCCCGGCTGACCGGATCGGCGGGGTTCTGGTCGAGTCCCGGCCCGGGGGTCATCTCGACGTCCTCGACGGGTACGACGAGTGCGCAGGCGGAGCATTCGCCGTACGGGCCGAGTTCGGTGCCGCAGGCCGCGTGCCGGAAGTAGCGCAGCTGGGTCTCCGTCAGGTGCACCCGGCCCCACACGGAGAGGGCGCGCAGGGTCGGCCAGAGTGCGATGCCGCGTTCGGTCAGGACGTACTCGTCGCGGGGCGGCGACTCCTGGTAGCGGCGCTTCTCCAGGACGCCCTCCGCGGTGAGCATCTGGAGGCGGGCGGCCAGGACGGCTCGCGGAATGCCGAGGTGGACGAGGAAGTCGTTGTAGCGCCGTACGCCGTAGAGCGCGTCGCGGATGACGAGAAGTGTCCAGCGTTCCCCGACGACCTCCAGTGCCCGGGCGGCCGAGCACTCCTGTGTCGCGTAGTCCTTGCCCAGTGCCATGGGGACCACTGTAGCCACTTTTCGGATTCTTGGTTCAGTGAATGAACCTACGGTGCTACGGTTCGAGACATGCCAAGGTTCAATGAACGAACTGACACCGTTGTTGCATCGGCCGCGGAAGGGGCGGTGGAGCCTTTCGCGGACTCTCCGGTGCGCCCCCGGGCCACCCTCGCGGTGACCAGCGCGGCCACCGCCGTCGCCCTGATGACGTACACCGCGCCGATGGTCACGCTGCCCGAGACCGCCGCCGCCCTCCACACCCCGCTCTCCGCCCAGGCCTGGCTGCTCAACGGCACCCCGCTGGGGCTCGCCGCGCTGCTCCTGGTCGCCGGCAGCCTCGCCGACGACTACGGCCGCCGCCGGATCTTCCTCATCGGCGCGTTCGCCCTCGGTCTCACCACCGCCCTCGGCGCCCTCGCCTCCTCGACCTGGCTGTTCACACTGGCCCGGATCGCCCAGGGCGGGGCGAGCGCGGCGGTCCTCGCGAGCAGCCTCGGTCTGCTGGTGCACGCCTTCCCGACCCCGCGCGGCCGACTGCACGCCACGGGTGTGTGGGGCGCGTTCGTGGCCGGGGGCATCGCGCTGGGCCCGCTGGTCGCGGGGTCACTGCCGTCGTGGCGCACGGGGTACGGCGTCCTGGGCGCCGCCGCGCTGGTCGTCGGGGCCTTCGCCTTGCGGGCCCTGTCGGAGTCCCGGGCCCCGCACGGCGGCCGGCCCGATCTGGCCGGAGCCGTGACCTTCGGCGCCGCGCTGGTCGCGCTGGTGGCCGCGCTCACCCTGGGCCGGGACGGCTGGCTGCGGCCGCAGGTGGCCGCACTGCTCGCCGCGGCCGTGCTGCTTGTCGGCGTCTTCGTGGCCGTCGAACGCCGGTCCGCCCACCCCATGATCGACCTCGGTCTGCTGCGCCGGCCGCGCTTCCTCGCCTCCTCCGCCGGGGGCCTGTTCGCGGGGCTCGCGGTGATCGGCCTGTTCAGCTTCCTGCCGGCGCTGCTCCAGCAGACGCTCGGCCTGTCCGCGATGGAGACGGCGTGGCTGTTCCTGCTCTGGTCCGGCCTGTCGTTCGCGGTGGCGCTCCAGGCGCGGCGGCTCGCGGGCCGGGTCCCCACGCGGGTGCAGCTGTCGATCGGGTTCGGCCTGCACGCGGCCGGAGCCCTGACGATGCTGGGCGCGCTGGACGCCGGCTCGTGGGTACGGCTGCTGCCCGGTCTGGTGATCGGCGGTGTGGGCAACGGTCTGCTCAACGCGGCGCTGCCCCTGCTGGCCGTGGAGTCCGTACCGGCGACGCGGGCCGCGATGGGGTCGGGCGCGCAGCAGACGTTCCGGTACGTCGGCTCGTGCGCCGGGGTCGCGCTGACCATCGCCCTGGCCACCTCGACGGGCGGGCTCGCGCACGGGGCGGACGTGGCGATGACGGTGTCGGCGGGACTGGCACTGGTGGGTGCGGTGAGCGTGGTGGCGTTCCGGGAGCGGGGTGCCACGGCGTGACCTGCCCGAACTGCCCGTGGGCCCACGTCACTTGGGCCGCATGCTGGTGAGCTTGCCCCAGACCACCAGGCGGTACCGGGAGGTGTACTCCGGGGTGCAGGTGGTGAGCGTGAGGTAGTAGCCGGGGGCGCGGTAGCCGTAGGCCGGCCTGACGGTGGAGCGGGGTACGGCCCTGATCACGCCGTCGTCCCGGGCAGTGGTCTGGGCAAGCGTGCGGTCGACGGTGTACGAGTACACCGCGTCGGCTGTCTCGACCTGGACGGCGTCGCCGCGCCGCAGCCGGTTGATGTACCGGAAGGGTTCGCCGTGCGTGTTGCGGTGCCCGGCGAGGGCGAAGTTCCCGGCCTGGCCCGGCTGTTGGGTGCCGGGGTAGTGGCCGACGTACCCCTTGTTGAGGACGCGCGACTTGCTGATGCCTTCGGCGACGGGGACACGGAGGCCGAGGCGGGGAATGCGGAGGATGGCGTACGCCTGGGACCAACTGGGGCTGGAAGAGCGGGAGTTGGTGGCACGGGTGGTGCCGCTGTCCTGACGGGCGGTACCGGAGGATCCTGAAGAACCGGGCGGATTGGAGGAGTTGGCGGAGTCAGCCGAAGGGGAGCCGCTCTCCGGGCTGCCGGGGTCCGCCCACTCCCGCTCCAGTGCCCGTACCTCCCGCTGGGCTCCCTGCTCGGCCTGGTGGTTGGTCCACCACAGCTGGTGGACGACGAGAAGCGCGAGGACGGTACCGAGGGTGACGAGGAGTTCGCCGCAGGTCCACATCACGCGGCGACGAGCCCGAGCCCACATGCGTACGCCTCCTTCGCGCCACCCGCACGAGTCGGCCGCACCATAGGCCAGACCCCGCCAAGTAGCCAGGCCCGCCCAGGTCTTCTCCCCGGTCGTGTCCGTCCGCTCCCTGTGAGCCCCCTTTGTCCAGTGGTTTTAGAAAGGGGTGTCACAACTCTCGACAACCCCGCCTACCACACCTGATGCTTCCTGATGGCATGAACGGGACAGGTCAGTTTTCGGACGGAGAAGCCATGATCCGACGCAGATCCCTGCTGGCCGCGGCAGGGGGCACGGTCCTCGGCAGTGCCCTGGCCACGGGCACCGCGCGAGCCGACGCCACCATCGCGGTCACCCCCGGTACGACGTACGGGACTTGGGAGGGGTGGGGCACCTCGCTCGCCTGGTGGGCGAATGTGTTCGGCGCCCGGGACGACTTCGCGGACCTCTTCTTCACCACCAAGTCGGTGACGTACAACGGGACCTCGCTGCCCGGCCTGGGTCTGAACATCGCCCGCTACAACCTCGGCGCGTGCAGCTGGAACAGCGTCAACGGCGAGAGCATGGTGGCGTCGGCCAACATCCCGGCGTACAAGCAGATCGAGGGCTACTGGCAGGACTGGAACAACGAGGACCCCACGTCCTCGGCCTGGGACTGGTCGGCGGACGCGACGCAGCGGGCGGCGCTGACTAAGGCGGTGGCGCGCGGGGCGACGACCGAGCTGTTCGCCAACTCGCCGATGTGGTGGATGTGTTCGAACCACAACCCGTCGGGCGCCTCGGGCGGCGGCAACAACCTCCAGACCTGGAACTACCGCCAGCACGCCTCGCATCTGGCGGCCGTGGCCCTGTACGCGAAGAACAACTGGGGCGTGAACTTCGCGACGGTGGACCCGTTCAACGAGCCTTCGGCGAGCTGGTGGACGGCCACCGGTACGCAGGAGGGCTGCCACATGGACGCGTCGGTGCAGGCGGCCGTACTCCCGTACATGAGGAGCGAGTTGGACGCGCGGGGCCTGACCGGCGTGAAGATCTCGGCCTCGGACGAGACGAACTACGACGTGGCCCGCTCGACCTGGGCGGCCTTCGGATCGTCGACGAAGGCCCTGGTGAACCAGGTGAACGTGCACGGCTACCAGGGATCCGGTGGCCGTCGCGACCTCCTCTACACGGACGTGGTGACGACGTCCGGCAAGAAGCTGTGGAACTCGGAGACGGGCGACAGTGACGGCACCGGTCTGACCCTGGCGTCGAACCTCTGCTACGACTTCCGCTGGCTGCACCCCACGGCCTGGGTCTACTGGCAGGTCATGGACCCGACGGCGGGCTGGGCGATGATCGCGTACAACCCGAGCACGCTCCAGCCGACCACGGTCCAGACGAAGCACTATGTGATGGCCCAGTTCAGCCGGCACATCCGCCCCGGCATGACGATCCTCAACACGGGGGTCAGCTACGCGGTGGCGGCGTACGACGCGAGCGCGAAGCGCCTGGTGATCGTGGCCGTGAACACCTCCACCTCGGCCCAGACCTTCACCTTCAACCTGTCCAACTTCACGACGGTGACGGGCGGTACCGGCGGTCTGGTCCCGCGCTGGAACACGGTGACGGGAGGCGGCGGCGACCTCTACACGGCGCGCTCGGACACGTATCTGAGCGGAAAGACGGTGGCGGTGCCGTTCGCGGCGGGCGCGGTGCAGACGTTGCAGGTGGACGGGGTGACGATCTGAGGGCCGGCGCGTAGGAGCGAGCGCCGAGTCACCGCTGAGGGAAGGTGCCGTTCCCGGCGCCTCCCCTCACGGTGACCGCTCCTCGGCTGCCCCTCTTCTTTGTCGGTCGTCGGCAGTACGGTGATCTCATGCGCCCCGACACGCCTGCGGAAAACGTCGACCACATCGCCGAAGCGGCCCGCCTGGAGCGGACCGCCGGTCTCTATCCCGAGGACGCCGAACACCTGCTCCTACAGGCCTCGGCCCACTTGGAACTGGCCGGCGACCGCCCCGCCGCGACGGCCTTGTACGACCGTCTGCTCCAATCCTCCGACTCCGACTCCGGCTCCGGTTCCCTGGAGAACCCCCATCTCGTCCGGGCCCTGAAGGCCTCGAACCTGTGGGAGTACGGCCACGAGGCGGAGGCCCGGGCGATCATCGACGGCGTCCGCGCCGAGGCCCCGCGCGACCCGGCGCCCTGGGTGATCGTCGCGGAGTCCCTGGAATCGCACGACGAGCTGGAGGCGGCCCAGGAGACGTTCACGGAAGCGGCCCGTCTGCTGGTCTCGGACGCGCAGGAACCCCCGTACTCGACGCATCCGTTGTTGTACGGCCGCCACCGCGTACGCCGGATGCTGGGCGTACCCCACGACGAGTGGGACACCCTGGCGGACACGCTGCACTCGTCGTCGGTGTCGCTGGACGAGCTGCACGACCCGAAGCGGGTCTGGTCCCTCGGCTCGGACAACCCGGCGGAGCTGGAGGCGGAGATCTCCCGGCTGCGGGCGGAACTGGGCGCGTTCCGGGAGGAGCTGTCCCGGCCGTTCCCGGTGGCGGTACTGCACTGGCCGGCGGACGAACTGGCGGAGCTGGTGGAGGCGTACCCGGCCCTGGCGGAGGAGTATCCCTCGCACGAGGAGCACCTCGCGACGATAGAGGCCTCGCTCCGCGAACTGGCGGCCTCCGGTACGCCGAACCTGGGGATCGTCACGGGGACGGTGCCTTCGTACGAGGCGTTCGCGGCCTCGGAGGGGGCGTCTCCGGGGGAGGTGGAGCTGCTGCCGCAGTACGCGACGACGCTGGCGGCCCGGGGGAAGGCTGTGGGGTGGCCTCCTCAGCGGGGGGCTGTTTGCTGGTGTGGGTCGGGTGCGGCTTATGAGGGGTGTCACGGGGGGCTGTAGGTCGGTCTGGTGGGGTGCTTCCCTCCCCTGCGGAGAAGCACCCCACCTTCCCCTCTATGTCCAGGTTGGATCAGCTATGGGGAAAATGTCCGACTGCTTCTCGACTACATAGATCGCCGTCGGGTCGAAGTGGTACCTGGCGGTGAAGGTGGTCCAGTCCGCGATCCGGCGCCAACGGTTCGCCCTACCGAGGTCGTCCCAGGTCGCGTCCCAGATGTAGACGGCGTCGCTGCCCCTCAACTGGCGGAAGTGGCCGTTGGTCAACTCGTACTCGGGCTTGTTGCAGGCCGACCGGTCGAGGGTGACGATGCCGTCCCAGGTCCCCCACAGGTCGAAATAGACGGTCTGGTTGGGGATGTAGTACAGGAACTCCGACGGACCGACCAGGAAGACCCTGTCGCCAGTCGTGGGCGTCTTGAACCGCGTCCCCGGGTCCGGGCAGTCGACCGCGGCTTCGGGAGCCGCCGTCGAGACGTCGGCTGTGGTCAGTGACAGGCCCAGTCCCAGGGCCAGGGCGAGACACATACGACGTAGTCGTTTCACGAGTGGTGATCCCCTTCTGGTGACACGAACGGTGACTGACAGCGACGCTGGCAGGGGGCTCCGGCGCCCGGCAACGGATCGCGGCCCGGTGGGACGCTGGGACACCGGGATGCGTGGTGGCCTCGCGTTTGTGCCGGTCTGGCGGGACATCGGTGGGACGGCGTAGTGGCGGCTCAGCCCGACGGCGTGACCGGGGACCGCATGCCGAGCCACTGCTCGGCGTCCCACGCCTCGAACCGCTCCACCTCGGTGAACCCCAGCTTCGCCGCGAGACGCATCGAACTGACGTTGGCGGTCTGGGTGGTGAGCACCACCGGCTCGCCGGGAAGTACGCCGGCGAGCCAGCCGAGTGCCGCCGCGCACGCCTCGGCGGCGTACCCGGATCCCCACGCCGACGGCAGGAAGAGGTAGCCGAGATCGGCCTTCCCCGCGGCTGCCGGGCGACGGTGCTCCGTCGCTCTCCTGAGCAGGATCTGGCCGATCATCGCTCCGTCGAGATCAACGACGAAGCTCCCGGGCCACCGCTCGGGCACCTCGGGCATCTCACGTTCGAGCTCGGCACGCGACCGGGGGCCGCCGAGGTAGGTGTGCACCTCCGGCGAGGCCAACAGCTCGATGAACGCCGTACGGTCCCGGGCCTCGGACTCGCGGAGCACGAGCCGTTCGGTCTTGATCGGGGCAGGTGGCCAGGCGACGGTTCCGAGTCCGGTCATGGCGGACGAACCTATCGCACGCCTGTCGGAGCGGCGGGGCGGCGTCGGCTACGACTGGTCCGGCGCACCCGGCCTCATCGCGTCCGAGACGGACTTGACCCCGCCGTGTGCGGTGAGGCCTCCGTCCACGGGGATCTCCACTCCGGTGATGAACGAGGACGCGTCGGAGAGCAGGAAGACGACGAGGGGCGCGATGTCGTCGACGGTGCCGCTCCGCCCGAGGGGCGTCTCGCGGTACATCGCCTCCCGGAAGGCCGGGGTGGCGGCCGCGGTCATCTCGGTCTCGATATAGCCCGGGTGCACGGTGTTGACGCGGATGCCTCGCGGCCCCAACTCGGTCGCCGCGATCTTCGACACCCCGCGCAGGGCCCACTTGCTCGCGGTGTACGCCACGGGGTAGTACGCGGTGAGCGAGGCGGACGACCCGACGTTCACTATGGACGAGCCCGGCGGCATCAGCGGCGCGAGGTGCTGGATACCGAGCAGCGGCCCGACGGTGTTCACCGACTGGACGTACGCGAAGTCGTCCGGCCGTACGTCGCCGAGGCGGTCCCGCTGGATGACGCCGGCGTTGTTGACGAGGCCGTGGATGTCGCCGTAGGTGTCCCGGAGTTCGGCGGCGAGAGCGGCCCAGTCGGCCTCGCTGGAGACGTCCAGCTTCCGGCAGTCTCCAACTCCGTCCGGGCGTACGTCGGTTGCAATGACCTGGGCTCCGGCGTGCGCGAGGGCCTCGGCCTCGGCGGCGCCCTGGCCTCGGGCGGCGCCGGTGATGACGACGACCTTGCCGGTGAGGGGGTGGGGGGATCGGCCGTCGCTTTGTGGGGTGCGCGTCATGGCGGACAAGGTAGCTTCCGCGGGTAAAGGGGAGACCGCCCCCGCGTGCTGGGGCTTACTTTTTGGTGAAGGTGCCGAGGCCGGTCGTGTCGAGGTTCTCGACCCGGACCTTGTCGGCGCGTCCGTCGGACCCGACGCCGAAGGTCACGCCGGACAGCCCGACGGCGTTCTCGCCCGTGGTGCGGTAGCTGAAGGTGTCGCCGTCGTAGTGCCGCAGGGTGAACCGCTGCTTCTTCGGCCCCAGTCGCATCACGAGGTCGTCGCCCTGGGCGCTCACGGTCATCGGGCCGTAGAAGTCGTTGGCGTACGTTCCGGTGTAGGCGCCGTCCGCCCTGGCCGGTGCGCGCGGCACCGGAGGCTTGGTGTAGTCGGTCTCGGAGCGGTCGCCCGCCGCCGCCTGCTGGATGAGCGGGCCGATGAACGTCAGCCAGTCGACCGTGGGCCCGCCCGTCTGCGCGGTGTCGAGGAAGGTGGCGGCGATCGCCTCCGGTACGCCGACGGGCGCGCCGTTGGTGAGGACGACGATGCCGAGGTTCTCCGAGGGCAGCAGCGTGACACTGGTGGCCGCGCCCAGCGCGAAGGCGCCGGAGTGGCCGAGTTTCAGCCTGCCCTGGTCGTCGTAGCCGACGTTCCAGCCGAGCCCGTAGAACCCGGTCCTGCCCGCCGGCGCGTGCGGCGGCTCGGAGACGATGTGCGGCAGGTGCGTCTCGTCCAGCGCGTCGCCTTCGACGACCTGCCGCCCCTCGAACTCTCCGTTGCCGAGCTGTAGGCGCAGCCACTTCGTCATGTCACGGACGGTGGAGCTGGCCCCGCCCGCCGGGCTCTGGGCGTCGGCGTCCCGTACGAACTCGGCCTGCCAGGTGTCGCCCTGCTTCACATGGGTGACGGCCTTGTTCCCGGCCTTCTCGTAGTCGGCGAAGGAGGAGCTGGTGGAGTCCATGCCCAGCGGCCGGTACAGCTTGTCGGCGGACAAGTTCTCCCAGCTGGTGCCCGCCGCCCGCGCGACGGCGACCGCGGCTTCGGTCAGCCCGAAGTTGGTGTACGCGTAGCTCGCGCGGAACGGAGCCAGCGGTTCGTACCGCAGATGCCCCAGGATGTACGAGCGGTCGTAGCCGAGGTCCTCCAGGAGGTCCCCGGAGTGGTCGGGCAGCCCGCTGCGGTGCGAGAACAGGTCGGCGAGCGTGACATGGCGGGTGACCCAGGGGTCCTTGAGGGCGAAGCCGGGACTGTGTTCGACGACCGGGTCGTCCCAGCCGACGGTCTTCTCGCCCACGGCCGCGGCGACCACCGTCGAGGCGACCGGCTTGGAGACCGAGGCGAGCTGGAAGACGGTGTCGGGTCCGACCTTGCCCTCCGCGCCCACCTTTCGTTCGCCGAAGCCCTTCAGATACAGCACCTCGTCGTCATGGACGACGCCGACGGCGACCCCCGGCACACCGGTCCTGCGCATGGCGTCCCGCACCACTCCGTCGAGCCGGTCCACCGCGGCGTCGACCTTGGCCCGCGTGAGCCGTGGCGGCGGCTGGGCCGGCGGGACGGTGGGCAGCGGCGACGTCGGGGCGGCCGCCTCGTGGATCGCGGCGGCGGAGGTGTCGGCGGGGCCCGTGCAGCCGCCGCCGGCCAGGGCCGCGATCAGGCCCAGGCCCGCGGCGGAGCGAAGGCGCCGGGCGTGCGCCTGGTCGAGGCGGGACATGTTCTCCAGTGAAGGCCCCGCCCCGACACCTGTCGCATCGGCGAGCCATTCGGGGGACCCGCCGCCTACCGCACCACCCGGTCACGGAGCCGGATGGCGTCCTACTTCAGATCGATCTGGAACACCTTGTCCGCGCCGTCCGGCTCGCCTCCGTTGTTGTCGGCGTTGGTGGTGGACAGCCACAGGGCGTTCTTGCCGGGGAGCTTCTCCACCGTGCGCAGCCGGCCGTACTGGGTGGTGTAGTACGCGGTGGGGGTGCCGGCGCTGGTGCCGCTGACCGGGATGCGCCAAAGCCGCTCACCGCGCAGTGCCGCCAGGTAGAGGGCTCCGTCGGCGTACGCGACCGCGCTCGGGGATGCCTCGCTGACGGTCCACTGCCGCTTGGGGTTCGTCATGCCGGAGGTGGAGCAGGTGCCCTCGCAGGTCGGCCAGCCGTAGTTCTTGCCGGACTCGATCAGGTTCAGCTCGTCGTACTGGCTGTTACCGAACTCGGCTTCCCAGAGCCTGCCTTGGGCGTCCCAGGTGAGGCCCTGGGGGTTGCGGTGGCCGAGGGAGAAGACGAGTGTGCCGAACGGGTTGCCGGGGGCGGCCTTGCCGTCCTTCGTCATCCGCAGGATCTTCCCGTTGAGGGAGTTCCGGTCCTGGGCCAGGCTGCTGTTCTGCGCGTCGCCCGTGGTGGCGTAGAGGTGGCCGTCCGGGCCGAACTTGATGCGACCGCCGTTGTGGTACTTGCTCTTGGCGATGCCGGTGACGATGACGGTGTAGCCGCCGAGCGAGGTGCCGTCGTACGTCATCCGGACGATGCGGTTGTCGGAGGCCGCCGAGTGCATCAGGTAGATGTGGTGGTCGCTGTTCCAGTTCGGTGAGACCGCGACGCCGAGGAGGCCGCCCTCGCCGCTGGTGGTCACGACATTGGGCACCTTGCCGATCTCGGTCCTCGTGCCCGCCTGGGTGAGCTTGAAGAGCTTGAAGGAGTCCCGTTCGGTGACGAGCGCCGACCCGTCGGGCAGCCAGCTCAGGCCCCAGGGAACGGTCCAGCCGGACGAGACGGTTCGGATGGCCGACGGGACCGAGGCGGTGCCGCTGTCGGCACCGAGGAGACCGGTGGTGAGGGCGGCCACGGCAGCGGCCGTCGCGATGGTTCGGAATGCGCGCATGGGCGAACTCCTCGCTGTGGGGGGTGTCTGGGAAAGCCCTCCGGAAGGTAGGAGGTATGCGACCGAGGGTCAAGGGCGGTTAAAGCCAAAGGTTCATACCTTCACCTGCCGAATCACCCTGCCATTGCCATCTCAGCAGTGGTTTTGCCAACAGACCCGGCAGTGACCGACCTCGGGGTTCTCATTTTCGGCCAACCAGAGATCGGATCACTTTGGCGCCGACCCATTGACCCGGCTGGCAGATGCTGGCGATGCTGCACCACAGGTTCCCCCCCTCGGAAGGCAGGTACGGCACATGACCGAATCCGTACAGCAGGTCGACGAAGAGGCACCGAGCTGGCAGACCCCCGACTACGCGGTCGTCGAGACCGCGCTGGAGGTCACCGCGTACTTCCTGAGCGACCGTTAGCCCGCCGCCGTGCTGCTGCACGTGCTCGGCAGCGCGGCGGGCGGTGGCGTACCCCAGTGGAACTGTGCGTGTCCCGGTTGCTCCGGGGCACGTACACACCCGCACCGGCGCCGCCGCCACGCCTCTCTCGCCGTACAGGCGTCCGACGACCACTGGTATCTCATCAACGCCACCCCCGACATCGGCGACCAGATCGAGGACTGCCCGGCCCTGCGGCCCGGTCCCGGTTCGCGGCGGACCCCGATCGCCGGGCTGATCCTGACCGACGCCGAACTCGACCACACCCTCGGCATCGCCCGGCTGCGCGAGGCCGGCGCCGGCGGACTGGAGTTGCTCGCCACCGACCCCGTACGCGAGGCACTGCTCACCGGGCTTCGCCTGGAGGCCGTCCTCGGCCCGTACACCCCCCTCACCTGGCGCGAACTGTCCCCGGCTCGGCCCGTACCGCTCACCGAGGACTCGCCCCTCACGATCAGCGCGATCCCCGTCTCCGGCAAACGCCCCCGTTACGCGGCCGAGTTGCCCGTGCCCGACGGGGACTCCTGGGTCGTGGCCCTGCTTCTCACCGATCGCGCCGACGGGGCGACGGTCGTCTACGCCCCCGCGCTGGCCGCCTGGCCCGACGCTCTACAGGCCGCTGTCGAACAAGCCGACTGCGTGACCGTCGACGGCACGTTCTGGGACGACGAGGAGCCCCGGCGCACGGGCATCTCCGCCCGCACCGCGACCGGTATGGGCCACCTCCCGATCGACGGTCCTGGCGGCACCGCCGAGCGCCTGGCGCCGCTGCGCGCCCGCTGTCTCTACACCCATCTCAACAACACCAATCCCCTCGTCGATCCGAACGCACCGCAGTACAAGCAGCTGGCCGACCGGGGCATCGAGGTGGCCGGAGACGGAATGGTGATCCAACTGTGAGCACAGACAGCGGCTCAGTAGACGTCGGTACAGGTGTCGCGACCGGCTTCGAGGACCGGCTGAGAGCCGTGGCCCGCGACCACTACCACGACCGTCACCCCTTCAACGTACGGATGCATCAAGGGGAGTTGACCCCTGACGAGCTGCGCCGCTGGATCCTCAACCGGTTCCACTACCAGCGGCACATCCCCGTCAAGGACGCCCTGGTCCTGGCCAAGCTGGGCACCCCGCGACTGCGCCGGATGTGGCTGCGGCGGATCGAGGAGCACGACGGCCGGGCCGAGGGAGAGGGCGGCATCGAGCGGTGGCTGCGGCTGGGCGAGGCCGCCGGGCTCGACCGGGCCGAGCTGCTGTCCGGCGAGGGAGTGCTGCCCGGCGTACGGCTGGCGGTGGACGGATACGTCAACTTCTGCCGGCTCCGCTCCCCGTTGGAGGCCGTCGCGGCGTCCCTCACCGAGCTGTCCGCGCCGGACATCATGCGCACGCGCATCGCCGCGTTCGAGCGTCACTACCGGTGGATCGACGCCGACGGGCTCGCGTACTTCCGTACGCGCGAGACCCAGGGCCGGCAGGACAGCGGCGAGGCACTGGGCCTCGTCCTGGACTGGGCCCGCACCGAGGCCGACCAGGAGCGTGCCGTGGCGGCCCTCGCCTTCAAGTGCGACGTGCTGTGGTCGCTGCTCGACGCGATCGACCACGGTGAGCGGAAGGAGCGCGCATGACGGTGACTGTGACCGGGACTGTGACCGGGACCGGGTGGCGGCCGGCGCTGGCGCGCTCGGTGGTGCTCCGCCACGACCGGGTGCGCCGGGCGGACCTGCTGGTCCTGCCGGAGCGGGTGGTGGTCCTCAGCGGCCGGGCGGCGGACATCCTGCGGCTGTGCGACGGCCGACGGCACGTGGACGAGATCGTCGAGGAGCTGGCGGCCCGCTTCCCCGGCGCCCCCGTGGCGGCCGAGGTCCCCCGGTTCCTGGACCGCGTACGTGAGGAGGGCTGGCTGCGATGACAAGCCCACCGCCGGACACGGCTCCGCCGCCTCCCTGGGCCCTGCTGGCCGAACTCACCCACGCCTGCCCGCTGCACTGCCCCTACTGCTCCAACCCCCTGGAACTCACGCGCCGTTCGCACGAACTCTCCGCCGAGGAATGGGACGACGTGTTCCGGCAGGCGGCGGACCTCGGCATCGTGCACACGCACCTCTCCGGCGGCGAACCGCTGCTCCGCCGCGACCTCACGGCGGTCGTCGCCGCCGCCGAGGGAGCCGGGATCTACACCCAACTGGTCACCAGTGGCGTCGGGTTGAGCGCGGCGAGGATGTCCACGCTCGTGTCCGCCGGGCTGCGCAGCGTGCAGCTGTCGGTGCAGCACGCGGATGCGGTGGCGTCGGACCGGATCGGCGGTCACAGGTCGTTCGGGGCGAAGGAACGGGCCGCCGCTCTCGTACGGGACGCGGGTCTGCCGCTGGGTCTCAACATCGTCCTGCACCGCGACAACCTCGACGCCGTCGACGACATCGTGGACCTGGGCGTGGCCTGGGGCGCCGAGCGGATCGAGCTGGCCAACGTCCAGTTCCACGGGTGGGCCCTGCGCAACCGCACCGCGCTGCTGCCCACCCGCGACCAGCTGTCCCGCGCCCGGGACGCGGTCGAGCGCCGGCGGGAGCAACTGGCGGGCACCACCGAGCTGGTGTGGGTCATGCCGGACCACTTCGACGGGGTGCCGAAGCCGTGCATGGGCGGCTGGGGTGCGGTGTCGCTGACGGTCGCCCCGGACGGCGCCGTCCTGCCCTGCCCAGCGTCCCGGGACCTGCTGGGCCCGGACGACGTACCGAACGTACGCGACCGGTCCCTGGAGTGGATCTGGACCAGTTCCCCGGCCTTCGAGCGCTATCGCGGCACCGAGTGGACGGTGACCGGACCCTGCGGTGGCTGTCCCCGCCGCGAGATCGACTTCGGCGGCTGCCGCTGCCAGGCCCACGCGCTCACCGGTGACGCCGCCCGCACCGACCCCGCCTGCGCGCTCTCCCCCGACCACGCTCTCGTACGCACCCTGTCGCGGACGCCGAGCACCGACGCCGCGTCCGCCGACGCCTCGCGCTACGTCTACCGCGGGCTCGATCGCCACCACACGGAAGTCACGAGGGGTGTCAAGCGATGACCAGAACGCACCGCAGACAAGGCCGCAGAGACGTAGGGATCACCGTCGGCGCACTCGCCCTGGTGCTCACCGCCAGTGCCTGCGGCTCCGGCTCCGGTTCCCAGGACTCGGCCGACGACCCCATCGTCATCGGCGTCTCCTTACCGCTCACCGGCGACTTCTCCGAACCCGGCAAGGGCGTCGAACGGGGCTACAAGGCCTGGGCGAAGATCGTCAACGACAAGGGCGGACTGCTGGGCCGCGAGGTCGAGTTGAAGATCCTCGACGACCAGTCCAACGCCGACCGCGTCGTCTCCGACTACGAGCAGCTGATCGGCAGGGACGAGGTCGACCTGCTCTTCGGGCCGTTCTCCACCCGGCTCGTCGTCCCGTCCGCGCGGCTGGCCGAGGAGTACGGGATGCTCTTCGTCGAACCGGCGGGTGCGGCCCCGGAGGTCTTCGAGCAGGGCTTCAAGAACCTCTTCTACGCCGCTCCGGCCGTCGCCGACGACCACTACAACCTCCTGGCCGAGCACATCCTGGCCATGCCGGAGAGCGAGCGTCCCAAGACGGTCGCGTACGCCGCCATGGACGACCCCTTCGCCCAGGGAACCGCGTACGGGCTGAAGGAGAAGCTGGAGAAGGGCGGCGTCAGGACCGTCGCCGACGAGGTCTACCCGCCCAACACCACCGACTTCGGCAGCATCGCCGCCCAGATCGCCGACTCCAAGGCCGACATGGTGGTGGGCGGCACCCAGTACCAGGACGGCGTCAACCTGATCGTCGCCCTCCAACAGCTCGACTACCAGCCGAAGTTGGCCGCCTTCTCCACCGCGCCGACCGAGCCGGAGTTCGCCAAGGCCATCGGCAACAAGACCGAGGGCATCCTCGCGCCCACCGGCTACACCCAGAAGGCCGACTACCCGTCCAACAAGGAGTTCGTCGAGAAGTACACCGAGCAGTTCGGCAAGGCTCCGGAGGAGGACGAGGCCAACGCGTACACGACCGGTCAGGTGGTGGCCGCCGCCGTCGAGGCCGCCCAGTGCGCCTCCCAGGACCCGGACTGCCAGAGCAAGCTGGTGGAGTGGCTCCGCGGCAATCAAGTGGACACCGTCGTGGGCCCGTTGAAGTGGGACGACAAGGGCCGGCCGCAGAGCGCGCACATGATCCAGCAGTGGGTCGGCGGCGAGATCCAGATCGTGCTCCCCGAGGCGCAGAAGGAAGCCGGTCTGGTCTATCCGAAGCCGGAGTGGTGAGGCCGGCGTGCCCTCCGCGAGCCTCGTCTTCCAGAGCCTGGTCCTAGGCGTGCTGCTGGGTGGGCTGTACGCCCTCCTGGCGGCGGGCCTCACCCTCTACTTCGGCGTGATGCGCGTCGTGGTGATCGCCCACTCCGCCTTCCTGATCCTCGCCGCCTACCTCGCCTGGTTCGCGCACCGGGAGACCGGCGTCGACCCGCTCCTCACCCTCGTCGTCACCGTGCCCCTGTTCTTCGCCGCGGGCGTCGCCATGCAACGGCTGCTCCTCACCCGGCTCCGCCCGGCGACGCTCACCATGATGTCCGTGCTGCTGACGTTCGCGGTGGCGCTGGTCATCGAGGGGCTGCTCGGGTACGCGTTCAGCGGCACCCAGCGCCGGATCCGGCTCGGCTACAGCTCCGCGAGCATCGATTTCCTCGGGGCCCGCGTGGCGGTGGTGAAGCTGATCGCCTTCGGCATGGCCGCACTCGCCCTGCTCGGCCTCTACCTCCTCATGAAGCACAGCCGGTTCGGCCAGGCACTGCGCGCCACCATCCAACACCCGGACGCCGCCCGGCTGTTGGGCATCGACACCGACCGGATCGCCGGTTACGGCTTCGGTCTCGGCCTCGCCACAGCGGCCGTCGGCGGCACGGCACTCGCCCTCGACACCACCATCTACCCCTCGCTGCACTGGCACTGGATCGGCCCGCTGATGGCCATCATCGTCGTCGGCGGACTCGGCAGCGTGCCGGGCGCCGCCATCGCCGCCATGACGCTGGGCATCCTCCAGAGCCTGCTGCAACTCGAACTGTCCACCACCTGGGCGCAGACCGTCTTCTACGTCGCGCTCTTCGCCACGCTGGCCGTGAGGCCGCAGGGATTCTTCGGGGGGCGGCTTGCGCAACGGTTCTGATCCCTCTGACTTCAGGTCCAGCCTCGTCCATCCCCGGTACGTCCATATCGGCGTCCTGCTCCTGGCAGCCGCCGTGGCGCTCTCCTTCCCGTCCATGGCCCCGAGCCCCTACGAGATCACCGTGGGCATCGCGATCCTCAACTACGCGGTGCTGTCCACCTCCTGGAACTTCGTCGGCGGCTTCACGGGCTATGTCTCCCTGGGACATGGGGCGTTCGCCGGACTCGGGGCGTACGGCACCGGACTGCTGGTCGCCAAGGGCGAACTCCCGCCCTTCGCCGCGCTGTTCGTGTCCGCGGTGCTGGTGGCTGCGCTCGCCGTTCCGGTCGGCTACGCCGCCCTGCGCGTACGCGGTGCCTCCTTCGTCATCGTCTCCATCGCGCTCGTCCTCATCCTGCTGCTGGTCTTCCAGAGCTGGGCCTCCCTCACCGGCGGTTCCCGGGGCCTGGTCGTACCGAGGCCCTTCCCCGGCATGCTGCGTGCCGACCACCACCGCACCTTCTACTTCCTCTTCCTGGCACTGCTCGCGCTGGCCCTGCTGGTGTGGTGGATCATCGACCGCTCACGGTTCGGCATGGGCCTGAAGGCGATCCGCGAGGACGAGGACAAGGCGCAGTCGCTCGGCATCCCCACGTTCGCGTACAAGCTGGTGGTCTTCGTCGTCTCCGCCGCCTTCACCTCGCTGGCCGGCGGGTTGTACGCCCTGTGGTTCGGCGACCTCGACCCGGTCTTCCAGTTCTCCATCCTCAGCGGGTCGTACATGGTGCTCATGGCGTTGCTCGGTGGCGTACGGCAGTTGTACGGGCCGCTGCTGGGCGCGCTGATCGTCGGGTACGCCCTGGAGTACTCCAAGGTCGAGTACGGGGACACACCTCTGCATCTGGTCGTGGCGGGGCTGCTTCTCGGCGTCGTCGTGACGTTCATGCCGGACGGCGTCATCCCGGCCGTCGGCGCCCTGCTCGGCCGGTTCCGCCGGACCGGCGACGCCTCCATACGGGAGGTGACCGCGGCCGAACTGCGGGAGCGGGGCGGGGAGTTCGAGGAGACCGACGGGCGCGACGCGACGGAGGTGAGGAACAGTGAACGAAGCGGCACCTGAAGAGGCATCTGCTGGAGTGGAGCCCGAGCCGAGCCTCGCGACCACCGGGCTCACCAAGGCCTTCGGCGGAGTCACCGCACTCGACTCGGCCACCGTGACCTTCCACCACGGCAAGGTCAACGCCCTGATCGGGCCCAACGGTTCGGGCAAGACGACCTTCTTCAACTGTGTCACCGGGATGATCCGCCCGGACTCCGGCCGCGTCACGTACCGAGGACGCGACCTCACGGGCAGCCCCCCGCACCGGATCGCCCGCGCCGGCATCGGGCGTTCCTTCCAGCTCTGCCGGGTCTTCCCCCGGATGACCGTGCTGGACAACCTCCTCGCCGCCGTCCGGCCGCGCGGTCTCACCAGACAGCTCGGACGTTCGGGCACGCGTGCGGAGACCGAGCGGGCCCGTTACTGGCTGACCCGGATGGGCATCGAGCACCTGGAGCAGGCCGAGGCCCGCCAACTCTCCTGGGGGCAGCAGAAGTTGCTGGAGCTGGCCGGCGTACTGACCAGCGAGCCGGAGCTGATCCTGCTGGACGAGCCGGCGGGCGGGGTCAACCCGGCGCTCATCGACCGCATCGGCGACCTGGTGCGTGAACTCAACGCCGAGGGACGGACGTTCCTGATCGTCGAGCACAACATGGACATGGTCATGAGCCTCAGTGACCACGTCGTCGTCTTCGACCGCGGCCGGCCGATCGCCCAGGGCCCGCCCTCACTGATCCAGTCCGACGAACGAGTACTCGGGGCATATCTTGGCGTCTGACGCGCACACCGACCCGGGCTCGGGGGCCGGCTCCGGCACCGACCCGGCCTTCCTTCTCGAACTCGACGACATCCGCGCCGGATACGGCCGGGCGGCGCTGGTCCTGCGCGGGCTGACGGTCCGCGTACCGGCCGGGGCGATCGTCTGCCTGGTCGGCCCCAACGGGGCGGGCAAGTCAACCGTGTTGAAGGTGGCCAGCGGTCTCCTCACCCCGCGCTCGGGCCGGATCCTCGTGGACGGCGAGGACGTCACAGGCCACGGCCCGCAGCGGATGCTGGCGGCCGGGGTCGCCCATGTCCTCCAAGGCCACAGCGTCTTCAGGGAGATGACGGTCGCCGAGAACGTCCTGCTCGGCGGCTACACCCTGCGGGACAAGGCACTCGTCGCCGAACGGGCCGACTTCGTACGGGAGTTGTTCCCGGTCGTGGCCGAGCGGTGGACGAGCCTGGCCGGGCTGCTCTCCGGCGGGCAGCAGAAGCAGGTGGAGTTCGCGCGTTCCCTGATGGTCGAACCCCGGGTCGTGCTCCTCGACGAGCCGTCGATGGGGCTCGATCCCAAGGCGACCGGGGTGGTCTTCGAGCAGATCGTCCGGATGCGGGACGCGGGGACCGCCGTCCTGCTGGTCGAACAGAACGCGCGGCGCGCCCTGGAGGCCGCCGACACCGGCTGTGTCCTCGATCTCGGCCGGGTCCATATCGCGGGCCCGGCACGGGAGTTGCTGGCCGACCCGCAGCTCGGCGAGCTGTATCTGGGCGGTCGGCCCGCACGCCGATGAGTCCGATGACGCCAAGGAGAACCTTGATGCGCAGCAGACGGAACACGCTCGTGACAGCAGTCGCCGCACTGCTGACCGCCCTGGCCGCCACAGCAGCGGCACCCTCAGGAACAGGAACAGGAACAGGGATGGGAGTGGGGGCAGGCCCCGTACTCCCCTCCCTCCGCCCTCACCTGGCGGCGTACTACGACTTCGAGCACCCGGTCCGCGGCAACCCGGCGCGCGAACGTGACCTGGGCTTCTCCCGTACCGACATCGACCTGGTCGGCGGCGGGACACGGATGCGGACGTACGACGGAGCGCACCGGGGCAGCCGGGCCTCGCTCCAGGTTCGGCAGGTCACCCCGGCCACGAAGGGCAACGACGACTGGAAGGCGGGGGTGTACGGGCCGTCCGGCGTGCCAACTCTCCGAGCGTTCAACGGGGTTGAGGGGATGACGGTGATGGGCTGGTTCAAGATGACCGGCCCGAACCCGGCCCTCAACAGCAACACGGCCGCCCCGGACGACCGTTACGGCGCCGTGGGCCTGGCCGGAGTGCTGTCGGGGGACTCCGACGGGCACGCCGTGCGGGGCCTGCTGGAGATCATCGAGGTGAACGGCGAACTGCGGCTCGTAGCCCTGGGCCGACGCGTGGACGGGTCGGCTTCGCAGACGTTCGCCGCGTCCGAGGACTGGCGGACCCTGCTGCCGGTCGGCGAGTGGGTCTTCCTGGCCGCCACCTTCGACTTCGACACGGGAGCGATGGCGCTGTACCGCAACGGCCGGCCGCTGGACGGCTCCTACACCGTCCCCGGCGACCCCTGGGACCTCGCGGGCCCGGGCCCGCACCGCGCATCACCGACCGACCCGCGGGGCATCAAGATCGGCGGCAGCTTCCCGCAGAACACCGTCGAACGCAATCCCTGCGACTGCCGCATGGACAGCCTGATGTTCCTGGACAACGCGGTGGGCGGCGACCGGATACGGGCCCAGTACCGCCTGATGGCCGCCCACTGACGACCCATGCAGACAGACAAAGGAGTGCCATTCCCATGGCCGCATCTCCCGGCACCAGACCCCGAGCCCACTCCCCTCTGATCCTTCTGATCGCCCTGGCCCTGCTGCTGTCGGCCCTGGTCGCACTCCCCGGCACAGCGCTCGCGGCGGCTGCCGGCCCCCTCACCGACCCCATCCCCGAGCGCCCCGCCGCCTCCGGCATCGGGCTGACCGTGGAGGAGTACGCCTCCTTCCCGAAGACCGATCCGCCGCCCGGCCCGGTCACCGACCCCCGGCTGATGCGGCAGGCCCGCATCAACTACCTCAGCGAACTCCCCGACCGCTCGGGCCGAAAGGCAGTACCCGACCTCAACGGCAAGCTGTACTTGGTCCGGGACGGCAGCAGCCCCCGCCTCTACCTGGACATCGCCGCCGCCTTCTCCCCCGCGTTCTTCGCCAGCCGGGGCCTCGGCCAGGGCTTCGGTTTCGTCACCTTCGACCCCGACTTCCGCCGCAACGGCCGCTTCTACACCGTGCACACCGAACTGGCCTCCGCCACCACCGCCGTACCCGACTACCGCCAGCAGGCGTCCACCGTCTACCACGGCATCGTCACCGAGTGGACCGCCACCGACCCCTCGGCCGACACCTTCAGCGGCACCCGCCGCGAAATCCTCCGCATCGGCTTCACGGGCACGATCCACGGCATCCAGCAGATCGACTTCAACCCGACGGCCGGACCCCACGACCCCGACCGCGGACTGCTCTACCTAGCAGTCGGCGATGGCGGCCAGGGCGTAAGAAACACCGAGCCGCAGAGCCTCTCCCTCCCCCACGGCAAGATCCTGCGCATAGACCCGCGAGGTACGAACAGCGCGAACGGCAAGTACGGAATCCCGCCGGACAACCCGTACGCGGGCGTACCCAGCGCACTCGGCGAGATCTACGCGTACGGCCTGCGAGACCCGCACCGCTTCAGCTGGGACCCGGCGGGCAGCCACCGTATGTACGTCGCCAACATCGGCCAGCACGCCGTCGAGTCGGTCTACGAGGTGCGCGCGGGCGACAACTTCGGCTGGAGCGAACGCGAAGGCCCGTTCGTCTTCGACAAGACGGCCACCGACCCCTGCGACCAGATCCTCCCGCTCCCCGAGGACGACGAGAAGTACGGCTACGTCTACCCCGTGGTCGCCTACGACCACGACCCGCCCGCCGACTGGAACTGCACCTCCGACGTCGGCCGGGCAGTGGTCGGCGGCTTCGTCTACCGGGGCAGCGACCTCCCCGCGCTACGCGGCAAGTACATCTTCGGAGACATAGTCGACGGACGCCTGTTGTTCGCCGACACCAAGGACATGCGGCGCGGCAGCGGGCAACTGGCGCAGCTGTACGACCTGATGCTGTACGACACGAGCGGCAAGCGCGTCACGATGCGGGACCTGGCCCAGGACCCCCGGGTGGACCTGCACTTCGGCCGGGACGCCGAAGGTGAGTTGTATTTGTTGTCGAAGGCCAACGGCAAGATCTGGAAGATCACCGGCACGCGCCAGTTCGCGTCCTGCGACACCACCGGCTCCCGGCTCACCCACGTCATGGACGGCCGGAACTGGGCTCCCGTCACCCCCTCCAAGTGGCGTTTCCCGGGCCGAGAGGCCGTCCTCGCGGAGGCCGGGGTCCAGCGCCCGGGCCCGCGCCGCCCGTACGAGTACGCGGTACTGACGGCGGGCCCGGCGGCGTACGGCGACGTACGGATCGACGCGGAAGTCCGCATAGACACCCCGGTCGAGACGACCAACAGGGACGTGATCGTCGTCTTCGACTACCAGTCGGACACGAGGTTCTCCTACGTCCACCTGTCCCAGGACAACACGATCTACCCGCACAACGGCATCTTCGTGGTCGACGACGCCGACCGCCTGCGCATCGACGACCAGTGGAACGGCACGACGGGCGCCCCGCCGGCCATCACCGACACCGCCTGGCACAAGGTACGGGTGGTGCGCTGCGCGGGCACGGGCGAGATCGCGGTCTACGTCGACGGCTCGAAACGGCCACTGATGACGGCCGTGGACACGACGCTCGCCTCCGGGAGAGTGGGCTTCGGGTCGTTCGACAACACGGGACGGCTCAGGGGGCTGAGGGTTTCGTCTCCGTGAGGGTGCGCTGGGACGGCCTGGGGGTGTGTGGGCGGCTCGTACTCCGCTACTCCGCTACTCCGCCCCCGGCCGCATCGTGTCCGAGAGGATCTCCGCTCCGGGGGCCCACTTACTGGCGGTGCAGGCGACGGGGTAGTACGCAGTGAGGGCAGCGGACGAACCGACGTTCACGTGGATCGCCGGCCCGCCCCACAAGAAGCACCACAGCACGCCGGACAGCTGTCGCGAGAGCGTCAGCCGGTTCTGCGTCGTCGCCGGTGAGAGCGCCGAGCGCCTCCTGGCAAGGAATCGAGTGGTGCACGCGGCACGAGCGAGGCCGTGACCGGCTTCTGGTTCCGGTCGCGGCCTCGCTCGTGTGCCTCGCTCGTGCAGAGGTTACTGCTGTCGCGGTCAGCCGACGGAGACAGCCTCGGCGGGGTCTGTCTCGTCCGCGACCGCGGAGGGCTGCGAGTTCTTGGGGCCGCAGAGGGCGACGTAGACGAACAGGGCGCCCATGATGACGAAGCCTGCCCACATGGCCTGCTGCCAGCCGTCGACGAATGACTGCCGCGCCGCGTGGAGCACGTCCGGTGCGTGTGGTCCGGTGCTGCCCGCCACCTCAACGGCGTTGGCGACGCCTTCCCGGGCGGTGTCCGCGGCGCCTTGGGGGATGCCGTGCAGCTTGTCGAGCTTGTCGTCGATGGCGTTGCGGTAGCCGGCGGACACGAGTGCGCCGAGCAGGGCGACGCCGAGCGCGGTGCCGAATTCGCGGGTGACGTCGTTGAGTGCGGAGGCGACACCCTGCTTCCCGCCCGGCAGGGAGGCGGTGATGGCCTCCGTGGACGGGGTCATCGACAGGCCCATGCCGACGCCCATGGCGAGCAGGCCGGGCAGGACGGACAAGTAGCCGCCGCCGACGGAGACGTACAGCGCCATGAGCGCCATGCCGACGCCTGCCAGTGCGATGCCCACGAGCATGGTCGAGCGTGCGCCGATCCCCGCGGCCAGCCTGGGGGCCAGGCCGGAGGCCGTCATCATCGCGAGGGCCATGGGCATCATCGCGACCGTGGACAGCAGGCCTGACCAGCCGAGTACGGCCTGGAAGAACGGGAAGAGGAGCACGCCGATGCCCGCCTGGACACCGAAGACCACCAGCAGTGTGACCGAGCCACCCGACAGTCCGCGCTCCCGGAACAGGCGCACGTCCAGCAGGGAGGCGTCGCGGCGGTGCAGCTCCCAGGCCACGAAACCGATGGTGGCGATGAGGCCGACGGTCAGGCCGACCAGCGTCTCGGGCGCGGTCCAGCCGCGTTCGGGGCCTTCCTCCAGAACGAAGATGAGGCCGACCACGGCGACGACGGAGACCAGCGCGCCGACGGTGTCGAACCGATGGGCCGAGGTCTCGCGGGAGTTGGGAACCGACTTCAGCGTCATGGCCAGCGCCACGAGGACCAGGACCGCGGGCAGGACGAACAGCAGGCGCCAGTCGGCCACGTCGACGAGGAGCGCGGAGAGGAACATGCCCAGGATGCCGCCGCCTCCGGCAATACCGGTCCACACCCCGATCGCCTTGCCGCGCTGCTCTTCGGGGAAGGTGGAGGTGATGACCGCGAGCGTGATCGGCATGATCATGGCAGCGCCGATGCCGCCGGCCACGCGGGAGGCGAGCATCACCTCCGCCGTCGGGGCCAGGCCCGCGACCACGGTGGCGATGCCGAAGACGCTCAGTCCGGCGACGAGCATGGGCTTGCGGCCCAGGCGGTCGCCCAGGGCACCGAGCGGCAGCAGCAGCGCGGCCAGGGCAAGGGTGTAGATGTTGATGATCCACAGGACCGTGCTCTGGGAAGCACCGAATTCCACGGCCATGTGAGTCTGCGCAACGTTCAGCCCGGTCACCGAGGCGATGACCGCCATCAGGGCGATGGAGACGGTGATCAGGATCATGCGCAGCTGCCGCGCTTCGGGGGCGCCCCGGCCAGTGGCCTGCGCGGCCGGTACGGGCTGGTTCGTACTCATGGATTCCTCTCGAAAAGGGCATGCCGGGTCAGCGCCGGAGCAGGGCCGGTCGCCGGTGAAGGGGGTGGGCGAGTGGGCGCGGCCCGGGCCGCCGCACGCATCGAGGGCGTACGGCGGCCGGTGCCGCGCCGGGATGTCAGAGGGCGGAGGTTTCGGTCCCAGGCGTTGCGGACCATCCGCACACGACGCTAAGCCGGACTTGCAGCAAAGGCATACACTTTTGCTCGTGACGCAAGAAGATGGAGATCTGGACAGCCTCGTACGCAAACGCATCCGCGCCTTGCGGGTCGCACAGGGCTGGTCCCTGGAAGAGCTGGCCTCGCGCGCCCACCTCAGCCAGTCCTCACTGAGCCGCATCGAGAACGGCCAACGCCGCCTCGCACTGGATCAGTTGGTCACCCTCGCCCGCGCCCTGGACACCACGCTCGATCAGCTCGTGGAGACCGCCACCGACGACGTCGTCACCAGCCCGACGATCGACGGCACTCGCGGCCGGATGCGCTGGACCATCAAGGCCGAACCCGGGATGAGCGTGGTGCGTCAGCGCATGACCCAACCGCCCCCGGAGAACCCGGCGCGCATGCGTGCCCACCCGGGGCGCGAATGGCTCGTCGTCCTGTCCGGCACGGCGATCCTCATGCTCGGCCACCGCCGCTTCCGCCTCGAGACCCATCAGGCCGCCGAGTTCCCCACGATGATGCCGCACGCGATCGGCGCCGACGGCGGACCCTGCGAGATCCTGGGCATCTTCGACCGCGACGCCCGCCGCGGCCACCAGAGCGACAGCGGCGACGACATCCAGGGCGCCCCCGAGTGACGCCACTAGTACGCCACCGGCTCGGAATCGCGCCGCTAGCCTGACTCCAGACGACGAGGACGGGCCCGGGCACGGGCACGGGGACGAGGACGAGGACGAGGACAGGAACGGGAACGGGAACGGGAACGGGGACAGGAACGGGGACGGAGGCGCGAGCGCAGATGAGCGAGACCGATCCGCACATCCACGTCGAACAGAAGGTGGGGCAGTCCGGTGCCGACGTCCGCAATGCGATCGTCGCGACGTTCGGGCGCGTGCCCGACGGACCGACCGTCGTCACCACCGGTTGCGGACTCCAGGTGCCTTACGCGATGACCTCGCCCCGCCCGGAAAGCGTCACGTGCCTCACCTGTCGGGAACACGCCCACCGGGAGCACCTGGGCATCGCCGACCAGGTCGAACGCCTGGGCTGGACGCCCGGCATGAACATCACCAGCGACCAGCTGGCCAAGGTCGTGGACTGGCACCGGGACCGCGCAAAGAGGTTCTCCGGCTGAGACGTCGTCCCATGGCCCTGGCCGGTCCGTGAGCCCATGCACTGCACCGATTTCCCTGCATCCCTGCGAGTTTCCCTGCATCCCTGCGAGCCTCTGGGCATGGCGCAGATCAGTCGAGCCGGGGCCGTCAACATCGAGTACGGCCACTTCCCCGTCGGGGAGCTGTGGGAACCGGGCTTCGAGCGACAGAACGACAACCCGGACCCTCACGCGAGCGAGGCAGTCGTCGTCGCCCCTGGTGTCATCATCGTGCGATCACGAGTACAGGGGCACACCGCGCCTGTTGTGCTGGCCCTCGGCAACCAGCGGGGCCAGCAGGGCCAAGCTCCAGGGTCCGGGTGGGAATTGCTTGCCTCCGTGGCGTACCGACCTGTCTACACGGGCCGCATGGCCGCGTTCGACACGACGAATGGCCCGGCACGGAGTGCAGACGACCCCGTCGGAGTGTTCGGGCAGCAGGTCAGCCCGGGTGCGCCGACCCTCGACCTGGATCCGTCCCACACGTATGACGTACAGGTGTGGTCCCAAGGCCGCTCCGACTCCCGCGAGCGGTTCGACGAGGCATTGCCGGGCGCGGATGCCGAGCGAGCCACGGGCTTCGAGTCATATCTGATCGTGTTCGTCACCTCCGGCACGCAGGAACCGCCGTCTCCGACCACCCGAGAGAGCCGACGAGACCGGCTGACCCGTAGTCACGGAAGGCCGCCCCTCAACTCGCGCTGACATGTCACGGGAACGGCGAGGGGAGCGACCGGTGCGGCCGCTCCCCTGACGTCACCTCGGAGTGCTACTGGGGCTGGGCAGGGCCGCCTCAGCCACCCGCGCGGCTCCGAACGAGTGGACTCACCGGTACGCCATCGTATGGGGGCGTCAGCGACGAGTCGCCGATGGTGATCTTGCCGTCCGAGCCCGTGACTGCCGTGACTGGAAGAGGCACCCCCAGATGCGACGTACCCCCCACCTCCGGATGCTCGCCGCAACGCTGTTCGCGGCGTGTGCCGCTCTGGTCCCGATGGCAGCGGCTCCCGCAGCGGCCGTCCAAACCGCAGGGGTCGACCGGCACCACCAGGACGACTGCCCGCCGGGCGGCCTCGGCCCCGAGGTGACCGCCCGGCTGGACAAGGCGATCGAGGACGTCCGCCGGCAGGCCGGCATCCCCGGTGTCGTCGTCGGCGTGTGGATGCCCGGCAAGGGAAGCTACGTCCGCGCGACCGGTGTCGCCGACACCGAGACCCGCCGGCCGATGACCACCGACGGCTTCGTACGGATCGGCAGCGAGACCAAGACCTTCACTGTCACCGCGCTGCTCGAACTCGTCGACGACCACCGGATCCGGCTGGACGACCCGATCTCCCGTTACGTGCGCGGCGTACCGAACGGTGGCCGCATCACCCTGCGCCACCTCGCGGAGATGCGCAGCGGCCTGTTCCCGTACACCTCCGATCCGGACTTCGTCCAGGACCTGCTGAGCGACCCGCAGCGCTCCTTCACGCCTCGGGAAGTCCTCGCGTACGGCTTCAAGCACAAGAACACCTTCGCGCCGGGAACGGAGTTCCAGTACTCCAACACCAACCTCGTCCTCCTCGGCCTGGTGATCGAGAAGGTCAGCGGCCAGCGGCTCGCCGACGTCATCGACAAGCGGGTGCTACGGCCCTCCCACCTGGGCCACACGCTGTTCCCGCAGGGACCCGAGTTCCCCGAGCCGCACCCGCGCGGCTACACGAACCAGACCCTGACCGGCGCGGTCACCGACGCCACGGACTGGAACCCCAGCTGGGCCTGGGCAGCCGGGGCGATGATCTCCGACCTGCACGACCTGCGCCGCTGGGCGGAAATCGTCGCCACGGGCAAACTCCTCAGCCCCCAGACCCAGGCACAGCGCCTGAGGACGCTGCCGACCGGCCTCCCCGGCCTCAGCTACGGCCTCGGCATCTTCGAAACCGGCGGCTGGATCGGCCACAACGGCTCCATCCCGGGCTACGAGACGGTGACCGTCTATCTGCCCTCGAAGAAGGCCACCCTGGTCATCATGATCAACACGGACATCACGAGTGGGGGTCAGGAGCCGTCCACGCTTGTCGCTCGGGCGGTCACGGGGATTGTTACGCCGGGGAATGTGTATGACGGGGCGGTTAGTCCGCGGTAGGGGTGTGGGCAGCGAGGATCGGGATGCCCTAGCGTTCACAGATCCGGAGGATTCGGTGGGTGCAGGCCGCGGTCAGATCGCGCGCGGCGAGATCCACAGCAGTCGTCCGGCTGAATCGATCACCGCCTGCACGTTCGTGCCGTGGCAGCGGTGTTTATGGGAGAAGTCGGCCCGGCTGTCGCCGACCCGGTCGCACTCCGCGAGGGTGCCGTCGAGCAGGAAGTAGTCGGGGGCGGCTTCGCGCAGGGCACGCAGGAGCCCGGGTTCGCGGTCAGTGAGCAGGGTGAGGCGGGCTGCTGTGTTGGCGTGGCGGTGCCGACAGAGATACCGAAGCCGGCTGCAAGTTGCGCGAGGGTTTAGAGGTCCTAACAAAGGCGTTGGACGTGTCGGTGGGTGATGAGGCAGGTGGCGAGGCCGAGGAAGGCTTCGTGGATGTCGTCGCGTCGTTCCCAGCGGATCCGCAGGCGGCGGAAGCCGTGCAGCCAGGCGATCGTGCGCTCTACCACCCAACGGAAAACGCCCAGGCCAGAGCCGTGTTCAACACCTCGTTCGGCGATGACTGGGCGGATGCCGCGCTGCCACAGCAGGCGGCGGTACTTGTCGTGGTCGTAGCCGCGGTCGGCGAGGAGCGCGTCGGGTCTGCGTCGGGGCCGGCCGACGACGCCTGCCACCGCCGGAACCTTGTCCAGCAGCGGCAGCAACTGCGTGACGTCGTTGCGGTTGCCGCCGGTCAGCGACACGGAGAGGGGGATCCCCTGCCCGTCGGTGAGGACGTGGTGTTTGCTGCCAGGCCGTGCGCGATCGACCGGGCTGGGCCCGCTTTTGGGCCGCGCCGCGCCGCCCTGACGTGGGAGGAGTCGATCACCGCCCGCGACCAGTCCAGCTTCCCCGCGGCCCGCAGCTTCTTCAGCAGCACCAGGTGCAGTTCCTCCCACACGCCGACCTCGTTCCACGCGGCCAGGCGCCGCCAACACGTCATGCCCGAGCCGAAGCCCAACTCCTGCGGCAGGTACTCCCACTGGATGCCCGTATGCAGCACGAACAAGATCCCGCACAGCGCCTGCCGGTCCGGGACCCGCGGGCGGCCCTCCACCAACTTCGGCCTCGGTCCCGGCAGCAACGGCTCGATGAGCGACCACAGTTCATCCGACACGATCCATGGCCGCGACTGTCGCTTCCCCACGACCAGACCAACGACCATCCAGGCCGAAAGTCACATGATCAACAACTTCTGTTAGGACCTCTTAGACGTCATCTCATTTGGTTCGGTAGCCTGTCCGTCGTGGTTTCGATCGTTGAGCGGCTGGTGCCGGATGAGTTGTGGGAGCTGTTCCAGCGAGTGGTGCCGGAGGCGCCGTCGCGGCCTCAGGGCGGCGGTCGGCGTCGGCATGGTGACCGGGAGGTACTGGCGGCAATCGTGTTCGTGGCCACGTCGGGCTGCACGTGGCAGCAGCTGCCGTCCGCGTCGTTCGGTCCGTCGGGAGCGACGGCTCACCGGCGCTTTGCCGAGTGGTCGAAGGCCCGGGTGTGGGCCAAGCTCCACCGCCTGGTCCTCGACGAACTCGGCTCCCGCGGCGAGCTGGACTGGTCCCGCTGTGCGATCGACTCCGTCAACATGCGGGCCCTGAAAAGGGGGAGCTGACAGGCCCGAATCCTGTGGATCGAGGCAAGTACGGCTCGAAGATCCACCTGATCACCGAGCGGACCGGTCTGCCCCTGTCCGTCGGGATCTCCGGGGCGAACCTGCACGACAGCCAGGCGCTGATCCCGCTGGTGAAAGGGATACCGCCGATCCGCTCCCGGCGCGGACGCCGACGGCGCAGGCCGGCCAAACTCCACGCCGACAAGGGATACGACTACGACCATCTGCGGCGATGGTTACGCGGACGCGGCATCCGGCACCGCATAGCCCGCAGAGGCATCGAGTCCTCGACCCGCCTTGGCCGCCACCGCTGGACCATAGAACGCACGATGTCCTGGCTCGCCGGATGCCGCAGACTGCACCGACGCTACGAGCGCAAAGCCGATCACTTCCTGGCCTTCACCAGCATCGCCTGCACCCTCATCTGCTACCGCAGACTCGCCAAATGAGATGATGTCTTAGTGGCGCCGCAGGTAGATCAGGCCGAATAGGGCACGTTGGTGCGGTGGAAGCGGTCGTGTCCCGCCTCGTGGTGCAAGCGACCTGGCTCAACGCGTTCCGGCGAGCCGCGCCCCGGCCGCTCATCGGGGCACGGCTCCCGCTCCGCGTCCGGCTGGCCTGCCGTCAGCACACGGGTGGCCCCCGATCCGCCATCGCGCGGCGATGACCTGCGCATTCCGCTTAGTTGATCGGCTACACCACCTGGCGGGACGCCATCGTGGAAGCTTGCAGCGGCGGTCACCTTCCCGGGTGACGATGAGCATGGTGACCCAACTCGACCAGGGCATGAGGCAGGTCGAGTGCGACAGGATATGGAACAACAAGGCTCCTGCGCAGATGAGTTGAGATGCCGAAGACCTCCCTCAACGGCATGAGAGCCCTGTCCGTTGCGGACGGCGACGCCGTCACCCGATCAGTGACTGCAGCTACGGGCCCTTACCCGTAGGCGCAGGTCGCCTAATTCCGGGCAGACCAACTCGAATCCAGGAAGTTGAGCGAAGCGATCGCAGCTCTGTGCAGATTCTGACAAGGTATGACTACGGGCCAAGTAGGGCCCTTCCGACTATCACCGAGATTGGGAAGCCGTGGCAGACGCAGATACGCAGGAATGGGACGATGTCGATGGCGAGGCCGATGACACGACCGAGCCCGTTAGCTCAGAGGACGTCACACGCGCCGTCGTCACGGACACAGACTGGACGGCTGAAACGATCTTGAGTCAGCTCCGACGAGGAAACATTCAACTCAATCCTCGCTTTCAGCGTCGCGACGCTTGGGCTAAACCCAGGAAGAGTCGGTTCATTGAGTCTTTGATCTTGGGACTGCCCATCCCGCAAATTGTCCTAGCCGAGGACAAGAATAAGAGGGGAAAATTTATAGTACTTGACGGGAAGCAGCGACTTCTCGCTCTTCGCCAATTTGCGGCAGGCTCTTCATTCTCCGTATCAGACGGTGACGAAGATTTTAAAGGGTTCTCCCTCACAGGCCTTGAGGTACGTGAAGATCTTAAACTCGTCACTCTAAAAAAGATGGAGAAGAGCGACGAGCATTTGGATGACTTGAACGCGTTCCTCAATGAAACCATTCGGACCGTTGTGGTTCGGCGGTGGCCGAATGAAGACTTCCTGAACCTTGTGTTTTTGCGACTAAACACGGGTAGCGTGAAGCTGTCACCACAGGAACTCCGCCAAGCGCTCCATCCCGGGCCGTTCACTGATTACCTGGACGATGTAGCTACCAGTAGCAACTCATTGCGTAAAGCACTGCGAAACGAGAAGCCGGACTTTCGAATGCGAGATGTCGAAGTTCTACTTCGCTACTTCGCCTTTAGATACATGCTAGAAGAATACACCGGAAACCTCAAGAAATTCCTTGACGACACCGTGAACTATCTCAATGAGGAGTGGGAGGTTAACGAGGGGGAAATTCGAGAGGTAGGAGTCACGTTCGATCGGGCAATTGAGACCACTTTCGAGATCTTCGGCGATAATTCTTTCTACCGTTGGTCGGGGACCCGTTATGAGGGTCGGTTTAATCGAGCGGTGTTCGACATCATGACATACTACTTCACCGACGAGTCAATCGCAGAGCGGGCAGTTGACCGAGCGGATGCCGTCGAAGCGACCTTCCAAGCTCTATGCGAGATGGATCCGCGATTCGTAGAGTCCATTCAGACGACTACTAAAACAACTTCTGCCACACACCGCAGACTATCTCTCTGGGGGAAAAAGCTTTCAGAGGCACTCGAAATGGATATCGATCTCCCAGCCCTGCAAGAGAATCGCATCGTTCTCTAGGAAGGAGTCGATATGCCTTCCTCGCGATTCCAGGATCTAGATACACGAATCACGGACCTAGAGAAGTATTTCATCCCCTCTCCCTTTGATCCCATGGGAAGCTACGACGATGCCGTGTACGAGCACACCAGGGCTTTCCGGGTTCTCGTACACGCGGAGTTTGAGGCATTCATAGAGGATCGCGTCATCGAGGTAGTAAACACCGCGTTCTCTCGCTGGGAATACTCAGGGGTAATTTCCACAAGCCTCCTCTCCGTGGTGGCCTATAAAGAATCGCAGCACGCCATGCCCGACTCGCTTTCGGATGCAACACAGAAGAAAAAGTATCCAGACTTGCAGGCTAGAGTTGAAGCGGGCAAGAACGAGTTTAATCGATACGTCAGGACCCAAAATCACGGCATAAAAGAGAAAAATATACTTCGATTGCTGTTACCCATAGGGATCACCGAGAAGGAGATAGATCCGGTATGGCTTAGCGTCACTGAGACCTGGGCAACGGCCCGGGGTGAGGTTGCGCATAAAGCTGCCAAGATGCAGGTAAGACCTGATCCTCAGAAAGAGGTCAAGACCGTGAAACAGATTCTCGCGGGATTTCGTGATGTCGACGTACTAATGACAACAAAATAGGGGCACAGATCCGGGCGCTCGGAGGATCGGCGATATACGCGCAGATTGATGGCGCTCGCACTGCGGGTCTGTCATCCGTGTAGGGATGGCGCCATCCCTACACGGATGACAGACCCGCTGATGTATCCGTTTCGCTCAGGACCGTATGCAACTGTCCAGCCGTGTGCTGTTCTTCCAGTTGTGGCCACTCGGCGGCATTGTCCGCAAGGGGTACGCCAACTACGACGCCGGATTTGCGACCCTGCGCAAGCAGCACGCTTTCCGAAGTGAGCTGCGCCAGGTGCTGGAGTACAACCTCGCTCACACCGAGCACGTGCCGATCCCTCTCTTGGGTTTGGGCGGTCCGAGTGGCGTCCCCCTCACCGTGCACGCCTCGTACAGCCGCGAGGAGATCCTGCCTGCGCTGGGGCAGTCGTACATCGGGGGCTTCATGCCGGCCGATTTCCGCGAGGGTGTGAAGTGGTGCGACTCGATCAAGACGGATGCTCTCCTCATCACGCTGGAGAAGGACGAGAAGGACTTCTCACCGCAAACCCGGTATCACGACTACGCACAGAGCGAGACTCTCTTCCACTGGGAGTCCCAGAACCAGACGTCCGAGACCTCCCCCACTGGTCTTCGCTACCAGCGTCACGTCGCTGAGGGCAGCCATGTCCTGCTCTTCGTACGCCGCTACAAGAGCACCGATATTGGCGGTGCCCAGCCGTGGATACTGCTCGGCCCTGCGGAGTACGAGAAGCACACGGGTAGCAAGCCGATGGCGATCACCTGGAAGCTGAGGCACGAGATCCCGGCGGACGTCTGGACGTACTCGACGATCAAAGCGGGGTAGCGCTTCACATCGAGCCGCCCACCACCCCCGCTTCCGCTTCGAAGTGCATCTGCGCACGGTCCAACGCCTCATCCGCATCGCGGCCGTGCGCCCGGAGCCAGTGGAGGAGGTCAGCAATCGCACCGATCGCCGCCTCCTCCGCCAAGGCTGCGCCCAGCCGACCTGGCTTGCCTGCGGGCACCAGCTTCCTCTCGCTGTAGAGGTCGAGTACTTCCTCCGCTCTTGTGATGCGGGGTCCGCCGCGGTGACCGTAAGGGGAGGTCAACGTGGTGGAGAGCTCGCACCACGTCATCTTGCGATCGGCGAGAAGCTGCACGCCCCAACGGTCAGCGGTGCAGGTAATGAGCTCCATCCCTCGCCCTGATTCGGAGTTGACGCCCTGGTTGAGCAGCGTCGGCAGCGCGCGGGTGTCGGGGTCGTAGACCTCGATCCGAAGGCGAGTGTCCTTCATGGAGACCGCGAGGGTAGTGGGGGTGCCGGGGCCGATGTGCGTGATCACGTTGGAGACGAGTTCGCTGACGCAGAGTTGAGCCGCGTCGATGAGCTCGTCCAAGCCCCAGAGCCCGAGGTGGATCCGAAGTACGCGCCGTAGGCCTGCGACTTCCTCGGGCTCCGCCAGAAAGTGAAGGTCCCAGGGCTTCCTTGGCATGCAGGTGGTGCAGTCCATGTTCAACTCCTTCTCACCCCCGCCGAGTTGCACAACGCACTCGGCCACGCACCTAGAGTTGCATTGGAACTCTCAAAATGGAACTCTCATGAGAGTCGAGGAGGAGCGCACCGCCAAATCTCACGCCCCCAGCGCACACCGCCTTGCCGACCTGCGCACGCAACCAGGACGATCTGATGGATCGACACGAAGGGCTTGTAGGCATGCCGATTGGACCCACCACGCGAAGGCGCCAACTGGGCGCGGATCTGCGCCGCCTACGCGAATTCAGGAGTCTGACCCTTGAGGAAGCAGGCGCGCGCGTCGGCATCTCCAAGGCAACGCTGAGTCGCTACGAGACGAAGGAAGGCACGGTCAAGTGGCCGGCCGTGGACGCGCTTTGTCGCGAATACGGAGCGACCGATGAAGAGCGGCTGGCCCTGGTCGAACTCGCGAAGGGGGCCAGGATTCAGGGCTGGTGGCGATCACTCGCCGACCCCATCCCCGACTCCATGAACCTCATGCTCACGCTTGAGGACGAGGTCGTACGCGAGGATCACTACGCCTGCATGTACATCCCTGGGCTTCTCCAGACCCGCAAGTACGCCGAGGCCGTTCACCGGGCTTCGGAGGTTCAGTGCGCGGAGCGGGAAGTGCAACACATGGTGGACATCCGCATGAAGCGGCAGGAGCTCCTTGAGCGGGAGGAGCCGCCGCACATCTGGTCTGTGATCGACGAAGCCGCCGTCCGACGCAGCGTCGGGGGGCGTGAGGTCATGGGCGAACAGCTGCGACACCTGCTCACCATGTGCGAGCGCCCGAACATCACTGTCCAAGTGCTCCCCTTCTCAACAGGAGCCCATGCAGCGGCGGTTGGCAGCTTCGCCGTCCTGCGCGGGCCGCAGCCCGACCTGGATGTGGTCTACGTGGACCTCCTCGGCGGCGGACTCTTCATGGAGAAGCCCCAGGAACTGGACCGCTATAGGTTGGCGTTCGAGTACCTGAGCGCACAGGCGCTCGACCTTGAGTCTTCGGCAGCCCTCATCGCCCGCATAAGCAAGGAGACGTGATGCCTGAACCGTCCGCACCGGCCCTCTCGTGGTTCAAGTCTTCGTATAGCGGGGGTAGTGGGACGGAATGCGTCGAGTGTGCGCGGATGGCAGACGGCACCCTCGTACGCGACTCAAAGCATGGCAGAGGGCCTGTAGTCGCTGTTCGAGGCCAGGCGTGGCAGGTGTTCATAGGGGCGTTGAGAAATCTGAGATGTGAGGATTGAAGCCAGTTGCCGCTTGGGCTCGATGCTCCCGAGGCGGAGGCTGCGCGGTCAGACGATCACAGTTGACGAAACGGGTAGCCGCACAACCCTCCCGGCCCTAACCTCGATCTTTCTTGATGGGCCGTCGACGAAGTCGGCGGCCCATTTCGTTGTCGATGGCCGAGACCGGGCAGGCCGGGGGCCCGGGTGTCGTCTCGGGTGGACGCCGGTTTCCACTGTTCCGGGTGAGGGTGATGCTGCTCGTAGGGGTGGGAAAGCTGCTGGTCAGCCGGGGTTCGGCAAGAGTGCGAGCCGTTCGAGGGCGTCTGTGATCTCGCGGGTCCAGGGCCAGTGGCGGGCAAGGCGGAGGAGGCGGCGCCGGCCGGTGATGACGAGCTGGCCGGCCGCGGAGAACAGGCGGAACCGCAAGCGACGCGGTTCCCAAAGTCTCGCCTGGCCGGTCAGGGCGAGCATGGGCATCCAGGCCAGCAGATCGAGCGCCATCTGGACGGTCTCCAGCCAGACCTGATTCTGCGCGGTGTCGTGCAGGGAAGGTTGCGGAGCCCGGTGGCCCGGGCGGCTCGGATCCGGTCCTCCGCGCGAGCCCGCAACCGGTGACGGAGCTCGAGTTCGGCGATCGGCCGGTCGGCGGTGTTGGTGGCGAAGCACGTGAGACGCATGCCGTCCGCATCCGTGATCCGCAACTGGGCTCCGGGGTGGGGACGTTCCTTGCGGACGAGCAACCGAATGCCCTGCGGCCAGCCGTCGAGCAGGTCTCCGGTGAGTTCGGCGACCCAGGCCCCGTCACGAACCTCGCCGTCCGGCTCGACCGCGGGCGTCCAGGCCGATGCGGGGATCTGAAGAACGTGCTGGTGGATGGCCTCGGTGATCACCATGCCGACCGAGTAGGACAGCCAACGCCCGCGCTGGGCGAGCCAGGCCACGAACTCATGGGTGCCGCCCGCAGAATCACAGCGGATCAGCGTCCGCCGTCCTTGCCGGTACTTTTTGGGCAGTTGAGCGAGGGCCAGGCGGGCGGCTGCGATGTGGTCGACGGCCGTGTTCGAGCCCGCGTTCCCGGGTCTCAGCAGGGCGGCGACGGGTTCACCGGTCCCTCCCGGACCGTGGTCGACGAACCCCATGAGCGGGTGATGACCGTAGGACTTCTTCCAGGTCGGGGCCGCGTCCTGCTTGTCCGAGTGCGCGACGACCAGGACCCCGTCCAGGTCCACGGTCACCTGTCCGCCGGTGTCCGGAGCCCGGTTGCCGGCCAACTCCCAGACGCGTCGGCGGACTTCGGAACGTGCGGCGCGGATGGCGGTCAGCGCCTTCTCGCCCGAGGCGGCAAGGGTGTCGATCAGCCGGGAGACCGTAGGGTCGGAGGCGACCGGCCCGAACACGGCAGGCTCGGACCGCAGCAGGGTGATATCGGCGAGGCAGTCCCCGCCCAGCGCGACCGCCAGTGCGAGGTCCACGAGTATCTTGCCGGGGTCGTGGACGGCCCGCGGCTTCCGCCACAAGGTCAGGGCTGCGGATAAGGCCTGGTCAAGACCGGTCTTGCGGACAGTTTCGATCAGCAGGACCGAACCGGCCTGCGAGACCACGGCCCGGCCGTCCTCCCGGATACGGACACGGGGGTAGGACCCGATAGGCTTCTTCACCTGGAAAGTGCCTTTGGTTTCAGCGGGAACAAGGACCTAGACAATCCTCATTCTTGCTGGTCAGAGGCACTTTCTGCTTGCCTGACCGCCTATCGGACAGCCCGCTTCATGAAAGCGCGAGGCTAACCCAACGAGGTCCCGGCATGCATCAGCTGCACCGCCCCAGCGACCGCCTCCTCGTACGCGAACTCGCCCCGGACGACGTGGACGCCGTACACGCGATCTACGGCGACCCGAGAGCCACGGAACACCTCTCCTTCGATCCGCGTACCGGGACTAGGTCGAGCAGATCGTCGCCCGATCTATCGAGGCCGCTCGTGCTGACGAGCGCCATGAGTACGCCCTGGCCGTCGTTGAGCGGGCCGGTGGGGAGCTGATCGGTTTCGGGCGTCTGGCGTTCGACCCCCACCAGCCGAGGGCCGCGACGATGGGTTTCGCCCTCAGGGCATCGAGTTGGGGGCGCGGCTACGGAGTGGAGACCGTCCGGCTGGTCCTGACCGTCGCCTTCGACGATCTCGGACTGCACCGGGTCTGGGGTGCGCGCTCGCCCGCCAATGAAGCCTCGGCCCGGACCATGGAGCGGGCCGGCATGGTCGTGGAAGGGCGGATCCGGGAACACATTCAGCGCGGGGGCCGCTGGCGGGACAGCATCGTCCATGCCGTTCTCGATCACGAGTGGCAGTCCATCAACAAGTAATGGGGGGACACGGTGACCAGTTCGGTCTCTTGGCAGCAACGTCTGTCCACCGGCACGGAAAGCGTCCAGAACGAGGTCGTCAGCCTCTACCAGTTGACTCGGCACAGCAAGGCCTACGTCCCCGCCATGATCTGAGGCACCCTTCAGACCGAGGCCTACGCGACCGTGATCCTCCGTAAGGTCGTCGACTTCCTCGGCATTCCCGACGATGTGCCGGCGGGCGTGGCCAAGCGGATGGAGCGTCAGCAGGTGCTGTACGACGGTGAGCATCGGTACGACGTGATCCTCGGCGAACAGGGCCTGTACACGTACGTTGGTGGGCCCGAGGTGATGCGCGCGCAACTCGAACGCCTTCTCCGTGAGATCGACCTTCCCTCCCTCACCCTTGGCATCCTTCCCGCTTCCGCCGACGTCGGCATGGTGCCCGCGCACGGCTTCAACATGTACGACGGCAGCCGAGCCCACTACGAGCTCGTCTCCACCGGCGTCGACATCACCGACCCTGCCGAACTCGCCCTCCACAACAAGGCCTTCGGTCTCCTCAGCGACGCCGCCTCCTATGGTGACGATGCCCGCGAGTTGATCGAAAAGGCGCTGGCCTTCTGGGGCACTGATTGACGGCTCGTCGTCGATCCCGCCGTATCCGCCGGGGGATGCGTAAACGTTGGGCAGGTCTCAGACGCCGACTGGCTGTCGCTTACACGTCCGACGGCGTCCCCAGCCGCCATGATCCGCTGAAACCCGAGGTACCTCACGAGAGCTTCGGGTAGCAGCACCGGGCCATCATCCTGTTGGTGCTGTTCCCGTACCTTGGCCATTGGGCAGACCCGAGCCGTCAACCGTGGCGGCCGGGGTGAGGCTGCCGTTCTCGTCGCAGGTGTCCATGCCGGTGTCTTCGGTGTCCTCGATCGCCTTGCGGGCCTCCGTGGCGACGAGGTCCGTACTGACCGAGCCGATCTTCAGGGCCGCGTCAATGCCGGCGATCAGCGCGTGAGCGGGCAGCTGTCGGCGCAGCAGCAGGACCTCGTTCAGTAGCCGTGTGCCCTCCCGGTCCCCGGCCCTCTGCTTGGCCGCAGCCCAGAACGCCTCGAGCGTCCTTGTGTAGCTGCCCTCTGGACCGGCCTGCGCCAGGGCAGGGGCTCCGGCAGCAGCCGCACCCCTGGATGCCCGCTTTGCCTGCAATGCAGCCCTGGCCACAGCGGCCTCCCGCTGAACCTGCTCCGTCAGCAGGCGTATTCGGGCTTCTCGCTCCGCGCCGGTCAAGCCTGTGAGGCCCAGCCTGGCGTCACGTTCCTCCTGGGACACAGTGCCGCTCCTCTCCTCGGTCGACCTCATTGTCCGCGGCCCGCATCCGGCCGTGAAGGATCTGCCGCGGAGACGGAACGGACCGTGCGGGTGTGGGTGTGGGGTCATCGCTCGGAGACTCGGTTGCCGAACTTGCCGATGAGCAACAGTCAGAAGGGCGAGCGTCACCCGGGCCTGACAATGCTGCCGTACGCCCCGCAGTAGGAGTGGCTGCGGATGCGCCCCCGTGTCGGTCGCGGACTGCCTCAGTCGAACCAGTCCGGCTCGCCGGCGTCGATCAACTCCCCCAGCAGACGGTGGTCTTCGAGGGCCTGCACCAGCAGCGGCGCCAGGGCCCGCAGGGCGTCCGCGTCCTCGCCGTACGCGACGCACATGCCCGCCTCGGGGTCGAGGCCGAAGCGGTCGGTCAGTTCGGGAGCTCGTGAGCGCACCGCGGATCGTGCCACGCCGGCCCAGCCATACCCATTGCCTTCGTACCCGCGGTCCGCGAAGACCTTCTCGGTGTCCAGCATGTGCTGGTCACTGAGCATGAGGCAGAAACTGCCGGGCTTGTGGTCGTACTCGAAGAAGACCAGGGGTGCGAAAGTGTCGCGATCAGTCATGCGCCGACCCTATGGGCCGCCACTGACAATCGGACGCGCCCTCCTCGTCAGATCGAACGTGCACAACACGCACCGGCCTGCCTGTGATCCGTACGCTCCCCACCGCTCCGCACCGCACCGCACCGGAAGGCCCCCTATGCCCGCACCCACCCTCCTCGCCGTCTTCGCCCACCCCGACGACGAGTCCCTCTCCGCCGGCGGCACCCTCGCCCGCCACGCGACCTCCGGTGCCCGCACCGCAGTCGTCACCGCGACCTGGGGCGCGACCACCCAACGCGCCGCCGAACTCGCCGAAGCCCTTCGTGTTCTCGGCGCCGAGGCGCCCCGCATGCTCGGTTACGCCGACTCCCGTGTCCCGGAGTCCGCCCCGGGCCGCGCACGCTTCCTCGACGCGCCGCTCGACGAATCGATCGGGCAACTGGTCGCGCACATCCGGGAGTTCCGGCCGGAGATCGTGGTCACGCACGATGCGTACGGTGGGCTTACCGGGCACGAGGATCATGTGCACACGCACCGGGTGACCCTGCTCGCCGTCCACGCGGCCGGACTTGAGCGGCTCTACCCTGGTGCCGGTGCGCCCTGGCAGCCGAGCGCCCTCTATCTGGCTACGCATCCGCACTCGGCCACAGCCGCATGGGGCGGGCATCTCGCCCCCACCGGCAAGGCCATGCTCACCGTCCCGGACGAGACGGTCACCGCGACCGTCGACGTCACGCCCTGGCTGGAACAGAAGGTCGCCGCCGTGCTGGCCCACCAGACCGAGGTCGAGCGGGGAGCCGCCCCCGGGCTGATCGCCGGGCTCGCCCCCGCCGAACGGGAACTGCTGCTCTCCACCGAGTGGTACATCCGCCACGACCTCGTCCCCGCATCCGCGTCGGCAGCGCAGACAGAACTCGCCGTGTAGGGAAGCCCTGGTTCCAGGGTGCGCGCATCTCCGTGAGGTCGCCAGTTGTCAGTCGCCGGTCGCCGGTTGCCGGTTGCCGGTTGCCGGGCTTGATGGCTGCTGAGGTTGCGGGTCGGGTCCGTTGGAGGAAGCTGGAAGTACGGGGAAAAGGGGAAACATGGTGAGGAAACCGCGGGGGTGGTTTCGAGTCGCCGGTCCCGTTCTCTCCCCACTTCCCCTCTCCCCCCTTCTCCCCCCTTCCCTCCCCTTCCCTCCCCTTCCCTCCCCTTTCCTTCCCTCCCCTTTCCTTGTCCCTTTCCGGAGGTCCCGGATGACCACCACCCTGCGACTGGCCACGTTCAATGTCGAGAACCTCTTCGCGCGCTGGCGTTTCAAGGAAGGTGTGAATCCCGCGGATGCCAACAAGCGGGGGTGGATAGTCGATCGGACTCAGTTCGTCGAGCTGGGGCAGGACGACAAGGCCATCACCGGGGCCGCGTTGCGTGAGGTCGGTGCGGACGTGCTCGCTCTTCAGGAAGTGGAGAACGTGGACACGCTCAAGCACTTCCGCGCGCGTTCGCTCGGTGCGGCGTATCCGTACGTCGCCGGGGTGGACGGAAACGATCCGCGGCTGATCGACGTGGCCGTGCTCTCCAGGTTCCCGATCACCCACATCCGCTCCCACCAGCACTTCCTGGACCCCATCAGCCCTACGACGGCCCTGTTCTCCCGGGACTGTCTCGAGGTCGATGTGGAGGTCGGGGCGGGCGCCTCGAAAAAGACGGTGACGCTCTACGTCAACCACTTCAAGTCGATGAGTGGCGGGCGGAGCGAGACCCGCGAGAAGCGGGTGCAGCAGGCCGCGAAGGTCATGGAGCTGGTCACCGAGCGCTTCGGCCGCAACCCGGGCGACAGTGCGTTCGTGGTCCTGGGAGATCTCAACGACTACCTGGCGACGGACGAGGAGGGAACTCCGGGCATAAGCGATCTGGTCGGCTGGGACCAGGTGGAGAACGTCGTGACCCGGCTGCCCGCGGACGAGCAGTGGACCCACTACTACGCCAAGGACGACGAGTACCACCAGCTGGACTACCTGCTGCCGTCGGCCTCGCTCGCCGCCGCGACCACCGTGGTCCCCGAGATCTACCGCAAGGGGCTGCCACTGCGGGCGAACAAGTACACGGGCCCCCGCCTCATGGGCGTCGGCATGGACAAGCCCAAGGCCTCCGACCACTGTCCCGTCGTCTTCGAGATCGAGGTCGCGTGAGGGTTGTACATCGGAGGGTTGTACATGGTGCTCACGTCTTCCCGAGCTGGTCGTACCGCCCCAGGAAGCGCGGCGCGCCGTTCTCCACCCGGTGCAGGAAGAGGCCGTTGACCAGCTGGAACTGTCCGGTCGCCGCGTCGAATTCGATGGTCTTGGCGAGGCCTTTGTAGGGGGACGTCCGGAGCCTGCGCACCATGGCGCCCCGTTCGACCTCGACAGCGCCGAGCCCGCCCAGCCCCTGGGCGACGAAGAGCAGTGCGTCGTACGCCTCCACCGCGAAGCGGTCCACGGTGCGCACCCCGAAGCGTTTCCGGTACGCCGTCACGAAGCGGGCGGCGGCGGGCAGTTCGGCCGGGTCTACGTAGGTCGCGCTGATCAGCCAGCCCTCGGCCGCGGTGCCCGCCTCCTTGAGGAACGCGGGTTCCAGGACCTGTTCCGGGGCCATGCGCGTGCCCTTGAATCCGGCCTGTGCCAGCGCGCGGGCGCACAGGGCGGCCCGGTGCGGGGAGGTGCCGCCGTAGACCACCGCGTCCGCCTCGGCCGCGAGCACGGCGGCGGCGACCGTGTCGAAGTCCTCGCTGTCCGCGGGGACGACGTGGGTGGTGGTCGTCGCGTCGGCGGGCGGGTACGCGGTCAGGGTCTTGACGATCTGCCAGCTGGTGCGGCTTGCCGCCCTGTCGTCCATCAGGGCGGTTCTCGTGCTCTTCTCGTTGTGGGTGAGGTAGTAGATGAAGGGCGTTGAGAGTGCGTTCTCGTCCGGTCTGAGCTGGAAGAACGCGCGGGTGCTGGCGTACGGGTCCAGGCCTGCGGAGACGGTCACCAGGGGCAGCAGGGCCTTGTCGTAGCGGGTGACGGATGCCTCGGTCGAGGTGTTGCCGGTCGGGCCGATGACGGCGTACACGTCGTCGTCCGCGATGAACTTCGCGGCCACCTCCGCGGCCCGTTTCGCCTCCCCCGCGTCGTCAAGGACCTTCAGGGCCAGCTCGAAGGCGTGGCCGGCGGAGGAACCGGAACTGCCTGAGCGGGAGCGGGAGTTGAAGTCCTCCACCGCCAGCCGTACGCCCCGTTCCTGCGCCCGGCCGATCGTCGCGTCCGGTCCCGACAGGTCCGCGTGCACTCCGATGACGTACACCGGCAGTGGTCCTGAGCCCGTTGTCCCGCTCCCGCTGCCCGCCGTCGGCCTGGAGGCGACCCAGGCCGCGAGGCCGCCGCCGGTCAGGGTCACCGCGGCGGCCGAGCCCAGGGTCAGCAATCGGCGCCGGGAGGGGGCGGGCCGGTCCGGCGACTGTACGAGGGTGGCCGGCACGGGGTCGGGGAGGGCCAGGACGGCGGCCGAGCGTCGGGCGATCAGGCGGGGCAGCGAGGGCGGCAGCCAGTCTCCCCCGACCCCGACCCCGGCCCCGGCCCCGTCGTTCGCGGACCCGGCCTCGTCGGTCAGGGCATCCCGTACCTCCCGTGCCGTGGGTCTGGCCTGCGGGTCCTTGGCGAGGCAGCCCGTCAGCAGCGGGACCAGGGTCCAGGGCACCGTGTCCAGGTCCGGTTCCTCGTGGACCGTACGGAAGATGACGGCGGCCGGGGTGCCGGTGCCGAACGGGCGGCGGCCGGTCGCCGCGTACGCCAGGACGCAGCCCAGCGAGAAGATGTCGCTCGGCGGGCCCATGTCACCGGCTCGCGCCTGCGCCTGCTCGGGCGAGAGGTAGCCGGGCGAGCCGATCACCACGTCGGTCGCGGTCAGCGCGGTGGCCGTGGTGGAGCGGGCTATGCCGAAGTCGATCAGCCGGGGGCCGTCCAGGGCGAGGAGGACGTTGTGCGGCTTGACGTCCCGGTGGACCAGGCCCGCCGCGTGCACCTCGGTGAGCGCCTCGGCCAGCCGGGCGCCCAGGGCGCGTACCGTGCGGTCCGGCAGGGGCCCGTACAGCTCGACGGCCTCGGCCAGCGACGGGCCCGGTACGAAGGCGGTCGCCAGCCAGGGCTCGTGGGCGTCCGGTTCCGCCGCCGTGACCGGGACCAGCCACCGCCCGGTGAGCCCACCCGCCGCCTCCGCCTCGCGCCGGAACCGGGTCCGGAAGCCGGGGTCGGCCGCGTACTCGGCGCGGATCACCTTCAGCGCGACCAGCGCCCCGCCCGTCGAACGGGCCAGGTAGACCACGCCCATCCCGCCCGCGCCGAGCCGGCCGAGCAGCCGGTGTCCGCCGACGAAGGGCGGGTCGCCCGGCTTGAGCGGTTGCACTCCCACCCGGCCTGCCCCGCCGCCTTCGGCCGTACGTCCTTCCACGCGGCCTGCTGCGCCGTCCACCACCCGACCTTCCGCAGCGCCTCCCGCTCGGCCTTCGGCGCCACCCGCCGGGAGATCCTCCACGCGTCCTGCCGCACCGTCCCCCACCCGACCTTCGGCACCACCTTCCCGGCGACCTGCTACTGCGCCGCCCGCGACCCGACCTTCCTCACCGCCTCCCGCTCGGCCTTCGGCGCCACCCGCCGGAAGATCCTCCACGCGTCCTGCCGCACCGTCCCCCACCCGACCTTCGGCACCACCTTCCCGGCGACCTGCTGCTGCGCCGCCCGCGACCCGGCCTTCCTCACCGCCTCCGGCGCCGCCCGCCGTCCGACCTTCCGCGCCGTCCCCCACTCGGCCTTCCACGCCGCCCGCCATGCCACCTTCCGCGCGGCCGTCCGCGCCGCCCGCGCCGTCCCCCGCGTGGCCGCCGTCCGGGTGCGTCCCGCCCACCGCTGCTACACCTCGGAGGGGGCGTCGCCGAGGAAGCGGAAGCGGCCGTTCTCGACCTGGTGCAGGAAGATGCCCCACCCGGCGAACGTGCCGTCCTCGGGCTTGAAGGAGAACTCCTTGGTGATGCCCTTGTAGCGGCTCTTGCGCAGCAGGCCCACCAACTCCTGGCGGCTCGGCGGCCGTCCGGCCTGCGCGGTCTTCGTCGCCTTCGTGGTCTTCGTCGCCTTCAGCAGTTCCTGGATGACCAGGTTGACCGTGTCGTACGCCTCGGCGGCGTAGTAGCCGGGCGCGGCACCATACCGCTTGCGGAAGGCGGTGGTGAAGGCCGCCGCGGCCGGCACGGCGGTGGGGTCGATGAAGGAGGAGGTCATCAGCCAGCCCTCGGCCGCGGCCCCGGCCAGATCGAGGAACTCCTGGTCGATCACGGCCTGCGAGGTGATCCGCGGCCTGTCGAAGCCGGCGGTCGCCAGCTCCCGGGCCACCTGGGCCGCGCCCTGTGCGTAGCCGGCGTAGATGAAGGAGCCGATCCCGGCCCGCAGCATGTCGGCGACCACGGGCTCCAGGTCGTCCGTCCCCGCCGGGACCACCCGGGGGTAGGCGGGCCGGCCCAGTTGGCGCAGCATGATGACGCTGATCGAGGCGGTTTCCTGGGCGTACGTCTGCGCGGTCCGGTCCTGGAGCACACCGGGGCGCGCTGTCTCCTTCTGCCCCATGAGGTAGATGCCGATCGGGAGGGCGAGCGCCGAGTCACTGGGCCGGCAGTGCACGAAGGACCGGTACTGCGTCGTCGTCAGGATCAGCCCGCCGGCCGAGACCGACAGCAGTGGCAGCAGGGCCTCGTCGTACGCGCCGAGGACCGCGTGGGCGGTCTCGTCGTTGGTCGGGCCGAGCACGGCGAGTACGTCGGGGTCCTGGATCAGTTTCCTGGCGGCGGCGGGTGCCCGCCCCGCGCTGCCGCCGTCGTCGACCGTCTTCAGGGTGAGTTCGAACGGTGTGTTCTTGCGGGCGTTGAACTGCTCGACCGCCAGCCGCGCGCCCTGCTCCTGCGCCCGGCCCGACGTCTTCTGTGCGCCGCTGAGGTCCGCCTGCACGCCGATGGCCCAGCGGCGGGCCGCCGGTGCGGACGGGGTGTCCTCGTCGCGGAGGGCGGCCCAGGCCGCGGCGCCGCCCGCCGCCAGGAGCAGCGCCGCGCCGGAGGCCAGGAGCAGGCGGCGCCGGCCGGGCGACTCCGGCTGCGCTTCCTGTGCCGCGTCGGCGACGGTCGGCTCGATGTCGGGCAGCGCCAGCATCTCGGCCGAGCGGTCCGCGATTCCCCGTACGACGTCGTCGGGCAGCCAGTCGGTCTGGCCGCCGTCGGGGACGGTGTCCTCGACCAGCAGCACCGTGCAGATCTGCTCGGCCGTCGGACGGTCCGCGGGGTCCTTCGCGAGGCACATGTGCAGCAGCGTCAGCAGTTCGCCGCTGTCCATGTCACCGCTGTCCGCGTCACCGCTCTCCGCGTCGCCGTCGTCGTTGCCGGACCCGATGCCGGCCAGGTCGGGTTCGTCGTGGACCGTGCGGTAGAGCAGGGCGTCCACCGTGCCGGTGCCGAAGGGCGGGCGGCCGGTCGCCGCGTACGCGAGCAGACAGCCCAGCGAGAAGACGTCGCTCGGCGGGCCCACCTCCGCGCCGCGTGCCTCGGCCTGCTCGGGGGAGAGGAAGCCGGGCGTGCCGACGACCAGGTCGGGGGAGGTGATCGCGGTCTCGTCGGTCGCGCGGGCGATGCCGAAGTCGATCAGGCGCGGACCGTCCACGGCGAGCAGGACGTTGGCGGGCTTGACGTCACGGTGGACGAGCCCGGCCGCGTGCACCTCGCGGAGTGCCATGGCGAGCATCCGGCCGAGGATCCGTACGCTCCGGGCGGGCAGCGGACCATGTCGTACGACGGCCTCCCCGAGCGAGGGTCCGGGCACGAAGGCGGTGGCCAGCCAGGGTTCCGCCGCGTCCGGGTCGGCGCCGGTGACCGGGACCGCCCAGGGGCTGGTGACCCGGCGGGCGGCCTCGACCTCGCGGCGGAAGCGGGCGCGGAAGTCCGGCTCGTCGGCGTACTCGGCCTGGATGACCTTGACGGCGGACAGTGACCCGGCCTCCGTACGGCCGAGGTAGACCACGCCCATGCCGCCCGCGCCGAGGCGGGCGAGGAGCCGGTGGCCGCCGATCGAGGAGGGGTCGGTGGGAAGCAGGCGCTCGCTCATTCGGCCGCCCCCAGTTCGGTCTCGACGTCGCTCAGCATCTGGGTGATCGCCTGGCTCATGGCGGTACTGACCTCTGCCTCGGTCCTGCCCTTGGCGCCCCGGCCGGCGACGGCGACGGTGACCTGGCCCAGTCGGCTCTGGGTCCAGTAGTAGTAGTGGGGGCCGCCGAGTTCGTCGCTGTAGTACTGGCCGCCCTCCGAGAGCGAGTCCTCGGAGGTGAGGTTGCCCATCAGACCGAACGCCGCGCCCTGGGAGAGCAGTCCGGTGATCCGCTCGCCCTGGCGGAGCTGCTGGTCGGGGCAGCGCAGCGCTTCTTCGAGCATCCCGGCCATCTCCCAGCCGGCGTCCGTCACGGTTCGGTGCACGGTGACGACGGCGGAGACCCGGATCGGGCCCTTGCCGTCCTGGGCGGGCAGTTCGCTGTAGCGGGTGAGGGTGGCGAGCACCGTCGGGGGCAGCGAGTCACGCTGCCAGACGCAGTTCGCGTCGAGCACGGGCCAGTCGCCGGGGTCGGTCTCGTACGGGTCGCGCTTCACGAAACCGGGACCCCATTTGACGGGCTCCGCCGTGACGGCGCGGGCCAGGCGTACGGCCTGTGCGCGGGTCTTCGGCAGGCGGGCGGGGTCGGGGTCGAAGGAGAAGACCGAGGAGCTGGAGGTGGCACTCGGGTTCGGGGTGGAGCTTGGATCGGGGCTCGAAGTCGGGCTGGAACGGGTGTCGGCGCTGGTGGTCGAGCCCGTCGGGCCCTTGGCCCCGGCGGCCTTGCCCCCTCCCGAACCTGAACAGCCGGCCAATAACAGACCGACGCCCAACAACGCTCCGCAGCACTGCCGCACGGGCCTCCGGAACACCATCAACTCCCCCACTCCGCAACTGTGTTGCCCCCGCGTGGAGCGTAGCGACTATGCCTCCGGCGCACTACGGAACGGCCGCGTCCCGCTGCCCGATCGCCCGCCTCTCCTCCCGCCGGCGCCACCACGCGAGCCCGAACCCCACCCCGGCGATCAGCGCGGGCACGGCCAACTCCGTTGCCAGGGAAGCCACCCAGTCCGGGTTGAGCTGCCGCGTCGTACCGCTGGTGAACCGGCAGGTCGCCTGCGGGGGAAGGAAGCTGTGGTCCAGGGTCGTCGGCGGGTTGGTTCCCCAGTCCGCGCCCGCCGCGCAGGCGGACGAGGGGCCCGCGAGCAGCTTCCAGCCGGCCAGCGCGTAGAACATCAGGAACGCCGACCCGGTCACGAAGAACGCCACGGCTGTACGGCGCAGCTTCGCGGCCCTGGAGACCGGCTGCACGAACGGACCGCCCAGCTCCGGCTCGAACCACTCCGCGATCAGGGCGGCGAACAGACACACGACCAGGATCAGCATGCCGATCCAGAGCAGCCCGCCGAGGACGAACCCTCCCCCGACGGACGTCACGTCCCCGTGCTCGAACTCGCAGATGGTGGCCGGAGGAAAGGCCCGGTACCGGATGTCCCCCAGCTTGCCCGGTCCCGTCACCATCCCCTGCGCGCACCGCTCGTCGAACTCCAGCATGCCGAACAGCGCCAGCGCCGAACCGACGACCACCGCACCGAACGAGATCCCGGCCGCGACCCACAGTCCGCCGGTCCGGTAGCCGCCGTACGTGCGTGTGTTTGGCATTCGCGCACAGTAACCGAGCGCGGGGCCGATGGGTCCGGTGGTCGGATGGTCAGAAGCCCCGGTGGATTCCGTCCTCGCCGACAGCCGCCGCGAACTCCCAGAAGTCCATGTTGGCGATCGACAGGTTGTTCTCGATGCCCCACAGTTCGCTCGCCACGACGCGGAGGCAACGCCCGTACTCCTGCCGCAGATCCACGACGAGGAGGGGGAACTCCTGCGAGGCCAGGGCCGGTGCGTCCGCCAGGACGAGGATGGGGTGCTCGTACGCGGCCGGGAGCGCGGCGAGTGCGTCCTCCGTGGTCGTTCCGGCGAACCGGTGGTCGGTGACGAGTTCGACGTTCGGCAGGAAGTCGTCCTCGCTCGGTGTGGCGAGGGCCTGACCCAGGGCCTCCCACGCGGCGCCGCTGGAGAAGTCGGTGCGCAGCACCAACGTGTCTGCGGTGCACGGCAGTTGTTCGGTCATCCGCGCACAGTACTGGCGTTGCTGTGTGCTGTGGAGCTGTGGAACGACTCGCCCCGTCGCTACAGTGCGCCCATGAAGGCAGCGGTACGCAGCCGGTACGGGCCCCCGGACGTCGTCCGGATCGTCGAGACGGACAAACCGGCGGTCGGGGACGGGGACGTCCTGGTGCGGGTGCACGCGACGACCGTCAACCGGACCGACTGCGCCTACCGCGCCGCCCGGCCCTTCTTCATGCGCGCGCTCACCGGGCTCACCCGGCCCCGGCTCACCGTGCTCGGCACCGAGTACGCCGGCGTGGTGGAGGCGGTCGGGAGCGGCGTCGCGTCCTTCGCCGTCGGTGACCGGGTGTTCGGGTACAACGAGGGCCCGTTCGGCACCCACGCCGAGTACGTGTCCGTTCCGCACGACGGGGCCGTCGCGACCATGCCGGACGGCATGACCTTCGAGGAGGCCGCTCCCGGCACCGAGGGCGCGCACTACGCGCTGGCGTTCGTCAGGAAGTCGGGCGTCCGGGCCGGGCACGACGTCCTCGTGTACGGCGCGACCGGCGGGATCGGCTCGGCGGCGGTGCAGTTGCTGAAGCAGCGCGGGGCGACCGTGACCGCGGTGTGCGACACGGCGCATCTGGAGCTGGTCAAGGGGCTCGGCGCGGACCGCGTCGTCGACCGCACCGCCCAGGACTTCACCCGGGACGAGCAGCGCTACGACGCGGTGCTCGACGCCGTCGGCAAGAGCACGTTCGGGCGCTGTAGGCGGCTGTTGAAGCCCGGCGGGGTGTACTCGTCCTCGGAGTTGGGTCCCGGCGGGCAGAACATCCTCCTGCCGCTCGTCACACCGCTGTTCCGGGGGCGGAAGGTGGTGTTCCCCTTCCCCGTGGAGGGTCAGGAGATGGTGCGGTTCCTCCGGGGGCTGATGGAGACCGGGGAGTTCCGGCCTGTCATCGACCGGCGGTACCCGCTGGAGCGGATCGCCGACGCCTACCGGTACGTCGAGACCGGCCAGAAGATCGGGAACGTGGTCGTCACCGTCGTACCGTCGGACTGATCAGAGCCACGTCGTGCCAAGGCCCGCGGCCCCCGCGGCGGCGACCAGGAGGGCGATGTTGAGGCCGATCAGCCGGGCTTCGCCACGGGAGACGTGGACCGCGATGCCGCCGACCTGGATCAGGACGAAGCCGATGGCCGCCGCGACCGCGAGCCAGGGCGCGATCCCGGTCAGCGGCGGCAGGACCAGACCGGCCGCGCCGAGGACCTCCAGGGTTCCGACGAGTCTGACGACCGGCATCGGGACGCGGTCGACCCACCCCATCATGGGCTGGAGCTGCTCCTGGCTCTGGATGACCTTCTTGCCTCCGGCGTAGAGGTAGAACACCGCGAGCAGCGCGGCGACGACCCAGTAGGCGACGGTCAAAGTGGCTCCCCTGCACGGTGGTTGCCGGGCGCGGGCCGCCTCGGTTGCCTCATCATGGGTGAGCGTCGAGGGGCTTACAAAAGGCACACATGTGTGCCCTACGCACAGGGAGTTGTCGTCATGTCGCAGCACCGGCACACGTGTCTGATCCGCGGCGACGGCGGGCGGACACTCCGCGCCGTGCTCGACCGGATCCGCAACAAGTGGACGCTGCTGATCGTGGCGACCCTCGACCAGGGCCGCCTGCGCTTCACCGATCTGCACCGGCAGATCCCCGGGATCTCGCAGCGCATGCTGACGCTGACCCTCCGGAACCTGGAGCGCGACGGCCTGGTGTCCCGGACGACGTACGCGGAGGTCCCGCCCCGCGTCGAGTACGCGCTGACCCCCACCGGCCGGAGCCTCATCCCACCGGCGCTCGCCCTCGCCGGGTGGGCGACCGAGCACATCGCGGAGATAGAGGCGGCGGCGGGCGGCGGAAGCAAGGACGGCGACCAGGCCGACCCGGCCGACCCGGCCGCTGGGGCAGCCGGGTGATCGGAGCAGGCATAGTCGATTGGCATAATCGGAACGACCGGCGCCATCAAAGCACTTGGACGGGACCGCCTTGCTCTTCCTGAACCTGGATCGCGGTTCCCTGCTCCGTGGGCTCGCGCTGCTGTCCGGCGCCCTCGCGGTCGCGCTGTACTGCTGGGGGCTGCTGCACGTCTTCGGTGCGGTGCTGGAGGCGGAGGACGGCGGGGCGGACTCGGCGCCGGCACGGCCCTGTCGTACGACTCCTACGAAGGGTGTCGAGGCGGTCGACTACACCATCGAGTACGTCCCCCTCCGGTTCGTCTGCGAGACGCGTGGCGGCGGGAGTTACGTCTCCGACCGCGTGCCGGGGTACGTCAATCCGGGCGCGCTCGGGTTCGCGCTGGCCGGGGTCGCGCTCGCCGTCGGCGCCGGGTACGAGGCCGAGCTGGCCGCCCGCCGGGCCGCCGCCACCCCGCCGGACGAGACACCCAGGATCACGGGTTAGCCTCGCCCCGTACGACATGACCGACCGCGCGGGAGGCAGGCCACCATGGCGAAGACGACGAAGGTTCCTACGGCGCTTGTGGCCGCCGGCGGGCTTGTCGGCGGGTACGGCGTCGCTCGCTGGAGCAGGAACCGGCAGCTCGGCGGGGCTGTGCTGGCCGTCGCCGGGACCGTCGCGGCTCAGCAGTGGCGGGAACAGGCGGGGGTGGCTGCTGCGGGGGCGCTGACCGTGGCGTACGTCGGTGCGTTTGCGGGGTCGCACCCCTTGGCCAAGAAGGTGGGGGCCTGGCCTGCCGTGTTCGGGGTTGCGGGGGCTGTCGCGCTTGCGTCCTGGGTTGTCGCCGACCGGCGGTAGGGGCGCCGTTCAGGGGTTGTTGGGTCGCTGCTGCGCCGTTGTGGCTGGTCGCGCCCGCGCGGCGGAGCCGCAAATCGATACAGCCCCGCGCCCCTGAAGGCTTGCCCCTACGGGGCTGCCTGGAATGTTCTTCTGTACGCTTGCGGGCTTGTTCCCACCACCCTTTTGAAGCGGTCTCGGAATGCCGTCGGGGAGCCGAAACCCGTTTGGGCGGCGATGCGTTCGACCGGGTGGGTCGTCGTCTCCAGCAGGTGTTGCGCCCGCCGTACACGCGCCCGGTGCAGCCACTGCAAGGGCGTCGTGCCGGTCTGTTCGCGGAAGCGGCGGTTGAGGGTACGGGTGCTCATGCCGGCCTGGGCCGCGATGTCGGCCAGGGTCAGGTCGTCGCGGTCCGCCTGTTCCTCCAGCCAGCGCAGCACCGGTTCCATCGTCGCGCCCGCCGGGGCCGGCGGCTGGGCCTGGACGATGAACTGGGCCTGGCCGCCCTCCCGTTCGAGGGGCATCACACACATCCGGGCCGCCTGTGCGGCGACCGCCGAGCCGTGATCGTTGCGGATCATGTGCAGGCACATGTCCATGGCCGCCGCCGCGCCCGCCGAGGTGAGGAACTGTCCGTTGTCGACGTAGAGGACGTTCGGGTCGACGGTCACCTTCGGGTACATGGCCGCGAGATCCGGCGCGGCGATCCAGTGCGTGGTCGCGCGCAGCCCGTCCAGCAGGCCCGTCGCCGCGAAGAGGAACGCGCCGACGCAGATCGAGGCGATCCGCGTCCCCTTGGCCGCCGCCGCGCACAGCGCCTCCGCGACGCCCGGCGGCAGCGGCAGGGTCGGGTCGGCGGTGCCCGGCAGGACGATCGTGTCGGCGTCCGCGAGTGCGTCGAGCCCGTACGGGGCCCGGACCGTGAATGCCCCCGCGCTCACCTCGTCGGCGACTGAACAGACCCGTACGCGGTACGCCTCCCGTCCGTCCGGGAGTCTCGCCCAGCCGAAGGCGTCGATCGGCGCGGAGAGGTCGAAGGGGATGACCCCTTCGAGGGCCAGTACGGCGACGGTGTGCATGGGGAGAGCGTAGAGGCCGGCCCTGGCGAGAATCCGTTGACCCCTGGCAGAACCGCCACTTCTGCGCGCCCCTCCCCCGCACCTAGCGTCACCCCGTGACCAAGTTTCTCCTCGCCGTCCATGTCCTCGCCGCGATCGTCGCGGTCGGTCCCGTCACCGTCGCGGCCAGCATGTTTCCGCCCAGCGCGCGGAAGGCGCTTGCGGCGCCCGATGATCCGCGGGCGCTGGAGACCGTACGGCTGCTGCATCGGATCTGCCGGGTGTACGCGGGGGTCGGCATCGCCGTGCCTGTGTTCGGGATCGCGACGGCGAGCAGCATGGGCGTGATGGGGGATGCGTGGCTGATCGTGTCCATGGCGTTGACGGTGGCTGCGGCGATCGTGTTGGTGGTGCTGGTGCTGCCTCGGCAGGAGAGTCTTCTCGCCGAGGGTGGGGCAGATCGGGGTGTGACCGTTCAACTCGCCATGTTCACCGGGGTCTTCAACCTGTTGTGGGCGACGGTGACGGTGTTGATGATTGTGCGGCCGGGTTCCACCACAGGGGCGTAGGGTCCGGTGGTTCGTCTACGGGTCCGGTGGGGGCTGGTCGCGCCCCGCGGCGGAGCCGCAGATCAGATACAGCCCCGCGCCCCTAGGGGATCACCGCAAGCCCTGCTGGGAACTCACCGCCGACACCAGACCCTCCAGCGACTCCTCCTCGACCCGGAACGCCCGGCCCACTCCCGCCGCCACCAGTACGCCCGCCGCGATGACCAGGGTGAAGAAGGCCCAGGTCAGGGGCCAGGCGTTGGCGAAGCCGTCGGGTGGGCCGGGGTGGGTGCGCAGGGAGATGTACATGAGGGCCGCCGGGGGGACCGCGACCAGGAGCAGGGGCCAGCCTCGGCTGTCTCGGTAGCCGAAGTAGGCCGCCAGGAGCAGGAGTACGACGCCCAGGGCGACCACCCCGACACCCGTCACCGGGGTCGTCTCCTGGGTCGAGCCCGCGCTCTCGACGCGGTTGCGCAGGTCCCAGGGGACGCAGAGGACGTACGCCGCCGAAGCGACGACGACGCCGAGTGCGCGCGTCAGCCAGCGCTCGGCCCAGGGACGCGCCCCCAGCGGCCGGAACAGCTTCCCGGTAGTGCCAGTACCAGTCATCTCGGTCATACGTACGAGGGTTCCCTGCTCGGGAGCGGTCCGACAGAGTACGGATACTCAGGTGCGCGTACCTAGTTGTCCCCCGCTCACACGCCTACCGCCCGCGAGAGCGTGTAGATGAGCAGGCCGGCCAGCGAGCCGACCACCGTGCCGTTGATCCGGATGAACTGAAGGTCGCGGCCGATGTGCGCCTCGATCTTCTTCGTCGTGTGCTCGGCGTCCCAGCCCGCGACCGTGTCCGTGATCAGGGAGGTGATCTCGCCCTGGTAGGTCGTCACGACGTACACCGCCGCGCCCTCGACCCAGCCGTCCACCTTGTTCTGCAACCCGGCGTCGACCGACATCCGCGACCCCAGCGACAGCAGCGACGCCCGTACGCGCAGCCGCAGCTCGCTGCGCTCGTCCTCCGCCGCCGAGACGATCATCGAGCGTACGGCCGTCCAGGCGGACGCGATCAGGTCCTGGACCTCGCCGCGCCCGAGGACCTCGGTCTTCAGCCGCTCGACACGCGCGCGGGTGTCCGTGTCGGACTGGAGGTCGGAGGCGAAGTCGTTGAGGAAGCGGTCGAGGGCGCCGCGCGCCGGGTGGGCGGGCGCGTCGCGCATCTCGGTGACGAAGCGGAGCAGCTCCTTGTAGACGCGCTCGCCGACCTTCTTGTCGACGAACTTGGGCGTCCAGCCGGGCGCGCCGCCCTGCACGGCCCCCATGACCTCCTCCTCGTGGAGGACGAGCCAGTCGTGGGCCCGTACGCAGATCAGGTCGACCACTCTCCTGTGGCCGCCGTCCGCCACGACCTTCTCCAGCATCTTCCCTATGCCGGGCGCGATCTCCTGGGCGTCGGCCCGCCGGGTGATGGCCTCGCCGACGACCGCCTGGACGTCGGAGTCACGGAGGACCGTGAGCGCGCCGCGCAGGGCGGCCGAGAGTTCGGCGGTGACGCGGTCCGCGTGGTCGGGCTCGGCGAGCCAGGCGCCGAGCCGGCTGCCGATGCCTACGGCGCGCAGCCGCTGCCGTACGACGTCCTGGGAGAGGAAGTTCTCGCCGACGAACTCCCCGAGCGAGACACCGAGTTGGTCCTTCTTGGTGGGGATGATCGCGGTGTGCGGGATGGGCAGGCCGAGGGGCCGGCGGAAGAGTGCGGTGACCGCGAACCAGTCGGCCAGCGCACCGACCATGCCGGCCTCGGCCGCCGCGGCGACATAGCCCGTCCAGGCACCGGCACCCTGGTCACCGGCCCACTTGGCGAGGACGTACACGACGGCGACGAGGAGCAGCAGACCGACCGCGGTGAGCTTCATCCGGCGCACGCCGCGCATGCGCTCCTCGTCGGCGGAACCGAAGGAGGTCATGGCACGCCCCGGGACGGTACGGCCGCCCGTACCGTCCACACCGTCCCCAGGGCCTGTTCTGGTTCGATCCACTTTCTCCACCGTTCAGTGATCCTTCTCAGTGATCCCTCACACATTGTCCCTTCCTGACCTACTCCCGGAACGGAACAGGAGTTCCCCGCGTATATCCGGAGGGAGTCCGACCGCAGGATTCGGCGGGCTCGCACAGGCCCATCCCGCATCATGGGCTCAGCCCACCGGAGCCCATGGCTCCCCGCCGTACGAGGAGTCACGCATCCCATGACCAGGCGCCACGGTTATGGCCTGCTCGCCGCGATGGTCACGCTCGTCGTGGCCGTTTCCGCCGCCATCTACGTCGGGGCGACCCTCGACGACGGCAGCCGGCACACGAAGGCCGTCAGCCGCGCCCGCGGCGACTCGGGCAACGCCGTCGCCCCCGCGTCCACCGGTGCGTGGGTCGGCACCTGGGCCGCGTCCCCGGTCGAAGGCGAACCGGGCACCCAGGCGAAGGGCCTGGCCGGCCGCTCGCTGCGCAACATCGTGCACACGGCGGCGGGCGGTACGAGTGCCCGCGTCACGCTCTCCAACCTGTACGGCAAGCAGCCCCTGACCATCGCCCACGCCTCGATAGCCGTCGCCGCCGCCGAGAACAGCGCGGCGGCCGACGCCGCGACGATGCGCCGGCTGGCCTTCGGCGGCAGCCCCTCGGTGACGATCCCGGCCGGCCGCCAGATCGTCTCGGACGCGGTACGGGTGAGCGTCCCGCGCGACACGGACATCCTGGTGACGACGTACTCGGCGGTCCCGTCCGGCCCGGTCACCTACCACCCGCGCGCCCGCCAGATCTCGTACGCGGCGGTGGGCGACCACACCGAGGACCCGACCGGCACGGCGTACACGGAACAGACCGAGGCCTGGCGGTACGTCACCGCGGTGGACGTCCTCAGCAACCAGGCCGACGGGACGGTCGTCGTCCTCGGCGACTCGCTCACCGCGGGCAGCACGTCCAGCGTGGGCACGAACAGCCGGTGGCCGGACGTCCTGGCCGACCGCCTCCACTCCGCGGCGGAGTCCGGCGCGGACGTGCCCCGCTACAGCGTCGTCAACCAGGGCATCGGCGGCAACCGCGTCCTGCGGCACGGCGGCGTCGGTACGCCGGCGCCCAACGCCAGCGGGCTGACCCGGTTCGGCCGGGACGTCCTCGGCCGCACGAACGTCAAGGTCGTCGTCATCGACCTGGGCGTCAACGACATCCTGCGCGCCCGCGACCCGAAGACCCTGAGCGCGTCCTCGATCGTGGCGGGCCTGCGCGAACTGGTGGCCGAGGCGCATGGGCGGGGCCTGAAGGTGGTGGGCGCGACGCTGATGCCGTTCGGGGGTTTCCGCGGCTACTCGGCGACCACGGAGTCCCTGCGCCAGTCCGTGAACGCGCAGATCCGCGCGGGCGGGGTGTTCGACACGTACACCGACTTCGACAAGGCACTACGCGACCCGTACGACCCGCGCCGCTTCCGCCCGGAGTACGACTCCGGGGACCATTTGCATCCGAGTGACCGGGGGTATGCGCGGATGGGAGAGGTGTTCGACCTGGAGGACTTGAAGGGGGCGGCACCGGCGGAGCTGTGAGTCCGACTGCGGGAGCGTGGGGGCTGGTCGCGCAGTTCCCCGCGCCCCTAAAAGCTCCGTCCGGCCCTATCCGTCCGGCTGCGGGCCGGTGGGGGTTGAGCGCGCAGTTCCCCGCGCCCCTAAAAGCTCCGTCCGGCCCTATCCGTCCGGCTGCGGGCCGGTGGGGGTTGCTCGCGCAGTTCCCCGCGCCCCTGACGGGGCAGCCCTGCCCGCATAGCTGCGGGCATGCGTGCCGCTAGGGGCGGCTCCCGTCCCACCGAGAGCGGCACCCCGTCAGCGCCGGGCTGCGCGACCCACCCCCCAGCACCAGCCGTCGGCTCAGTCCTCGTTTCGCTTGTGCATGTTGTGCATGCCGTGGTGGGACCCGGAGTCGGAGCCGCCCAGCTCCCCCCGCCCCTCCCGCCGCTCCAGCTTCTCCTGGCGGCGTTCCTCCTTCAGGCGTTGGCGTTCCGCCTTCGGGAGCTTTCGGGTCACGCCCACCCCGCCCCAGAAGGCGAACCCCTGGATGATCACGCGGGGGCCGCCGGGGTCGCCCAGGACTCCTTCCTGGCCATGGTCGAAGCCCCCCATGATGCCGACGCCCCGCACGACGACCTCGACGCCGGGCGGCACGATCACGCCCATGCCGCCCATGATCACCGCGCAGTTGACGACCACCTCACGGTCCGCGAAGTTCGCGTCCCGCAGATCGATCTCCCCACCGCCCCAGAACACGAACGTGTTGAACCGCCGGGGCATCGTCCAGCGCCCCTTGCGCTGAAACCCGCCCATGATCGCGACACCCCACCGCGAAGAACCCTCGCCCCCCACGATCCGGTCAGGCCAACCTCCGCTTCCCGTAGGCCGCTTGACCATGTTCACCGCGGGGCCGCCGGGCAGGTCACGCGTGATCGGCGTCAACTCGCCGTACGTACGCGCCTGGTAGGTGGCATCGAGGCGCTCCTCGAACTCGGCCATGTCCAGCCGGCCCTCCGCGAGGGCGTCCCTCAGTACCTCGGCGACTCGTTCACGATCGGCGTCGGAGGCGCGCAGCTCCGGAAGGTCGTCCGTCATACAGGCAGCCTACGAGGTGGCCGCCCCCGGCACTATGCCAATGTGCCCGAGGTCCGGTCGGCGTACATCTTCGCGATCACCGCCTCGATGTCCGGCTCCCGTACCGACAGGTCCACCAGCGGATACTCCGCCGCGATCCGCGCGACCAGCGGAGCCGCCGACTCCGATGCCGGGAACGCCAGCCACTGGCGCGGGCCCTCGACCCGTACGACCCGCGCCGACGGCACCTCGATCGGCGGCAGTTCGCGCTCCAGGTCCACGACGAGGGTCCGCTCGCTGTCGCCCACCTCGTGCAGGCCGGTCAGCGGGCCGTCGTACATCAGACGGCCGTGGTCGATCACCATCACCCGCGAGCACAACTGCTCGATGTCCTGGAGGTCGTGCGTCGTCAGCAGGACCGTCGTGCCTCGTTCGGTGTTCAGGTCGCGGAGGAACTCGCGGACCCTCGCCTTCGAGATCACGTCCAGGCCGATCGTCGGCTCGTCCAGGTACAGCACCTCGGGGTCGTGCAGCAGCGCCGCCGCGATGTCGCCCCGCATCCGTTGCCCCAGGGACAGTTGGCGGACGGGGACGTCCAACAGGTCGGCCAGTTCCAGGAGTTCTACGCAGCGGTCGAGGTTCGACCTGTAGCGCTCATCGGGAATCCTGTACATGCGGTGCATCAGGCGGTACGAGTCGATCAGCGGGAGGTCCCACCAGAGTGTTGTCCGCTGTCCGAACACCACCCCGATGCGTCGTGCGAGGCGGGTGCGTTCCCGGGACGGGTCGATGCCCGCCACTCGGAGTCGGCCGCCGGTGGGAGTCAGGATGCCCGTCAGCATCTTGATCGTTGTCGACTTTCCGGCGCCGTTCGGTCCGATGTAGCCGACCATCTCCCCTCTCGCGACCCGGAACGAGATCGAGTCGACCGCCCGCACCTCGCGCCGCTCGCTCCGCATGAACCCGGTCTTCTTGCGCACGTCGAAGACCTTCTCGACCCGGTCCAACTCAATGAAATGACCGTCCATCTGGCTAACTCCCCGTGCTCCGGTACGAACGCAGTCCCGCCCGCCAGGCCAGCCCGGCCAGCGCGCAGCAGCCCGCCGCCACCAGTGGTGGCAGGAACGCCACCCACTCCGGCAGGTCGAGCGGATAGGGGCGGCCCAGCACGTACAGCGCGGGCAGCCAGTTGACGAAGGCCAGCGGGAGGACGAAGGTCACCCCGCGCACCAGGTCCTGCGCGAAGAGGCCCGGCGGATACTGAAGCAGCGTCGAGCCGCCGTATGTGAACGCGTTCTGCACCTCGGAGGCGTCCCGCGCCACGAACTGGAAGGCCGCGCCCCCGACGAACACCGCGCAGAAGATCGCCCCGCCGCTGAGCACCGTCACCGGCATCAGCAGCACCTTGAGGAACGTCCAGTGGACGTCGTCCAGGGCCAGGAAGGCGTAGGCGAGCACCAGCAGGCCCTGGGTGATCCGGCCCAGGCGGCGCAGCGCGAAGCGGTCCGCGGCGACCTGCGCGAGCACCGGCGCCGGGCGGACGAGCAGCGTGTCCAGGGTGCCGTCGCGGACCCGGCGCCCGAGCCGGTCCATCGACCCGACGACGAGGTCGGCGATCCCGAACGCGGTCGTCGACAGCCCGTACAGCAGCGCGATCTCGGGCAGCGAGTAGCCGCCGAGCCGCTCTACCTGCGAGAACATCAGCAGGATCGCCGAGTAGTCGAGCGCGGTCGCCACGAAGTTGCCGAACGTGGTCATCGCGAAGGAGGCGCGGTAGGCCATCGTGGAGCGGATCCACATCGCGACGATCAGCCGATAGGCCCGTACGCCGTCGAGCACCCGCTCGGCACGGCTCTGGGGCCCGTCGTCCCAGCCACCACCATGGGCCGCCCGGTCCTCCCGGACACCGGTCTCCGCCGCGCCCGTGACGCCCGCCGTCTCACCCACCCTGAACCACCACCCGCCGAGTGGCGACCGCCTGCACCGCGCGCCCCAGCCCCAGCAGCGCGACCGCCCACCCGGCCTGGAAGGCGTACGTGCCCACCGGATCCGCCTCCCCCATCAGCACGTCCGCCGGCGCCTGGATCAACGCCGCCCACGGCAGCGCCCGTACGATCTCGCCGAGCACCCCCGGGAAGACGTTCAGCGGGAGCACCATGCCCGAGCAGAAGACGCCCGCGAGCCACACCATCTGGATGATGCCCGCGCCGTCCATGAGCCAGAACGCGGCCATGGACGCCAGGAACCGGATCGAGTAGCTGACCACGATCCCCAGCACGACCGCGCCCAGGAACGCCAGCCAGGGCAGCGCGGAGGTCGGGAGTGTCAGGTCGAACACCCATGCGCCGAACGCGACCGGGATCAGCCCCCGGCCCAGCAGATGGAACAGGGCCCGGCCCATGTCCTGGGCCAGCCACCACAGCTGGAGGTCGACGGGCCGGTAGAGGTCGATCGCGATGTCACCCGTACGGATACGCTCGATCAGCTCCTCCTCGAAGCCCGCGCCCATCACGCACATCGTCATCAGCAGCGCCTGGCCCAGCCACACGAAGGTCAGGGCCTGGGACTGGTCGTACCCGCCGAGGTGCGGCCGCTCGTCCCACAGGGCGATGTAGGTGTAGGCCAGGATCACGCCGAAGACGGTGTTGGTGAACACCCCCGCGAGCGTGGCCGCACGATAGGTGGCATACCGTCGGAAACCCCCCGCCGCGACGGCCGCGTACAACCGCCCAGAACCCACCGACACCAGCCCTCTCCCCCGTATCCGCCCCGCATCCGCCCCGCATCCGGACCGAAACGCAAGAGCCTAGTCCGCACCCTTCCCCGCCCGCCAGGCGTTTTCAGGCAGGACGCGTACCGAGGTCAGGGAACTGATCGCGTGTTGCGGCAGTCTTCAAGAGGGGGCGTAAGAGACGTTTGAACGCGTGAGAGGTCGTACGGGAACGTACGACGCGAAACAGGAGTCCGTGCACGACATGAGCGACCAGCCAGAGCCGCAGCAGCCGACGCAGGGCTGGACACCGAGAGAACCCGAAGTGGCGGAGGACGGGACGCCCGAGAACGCCGAGAACGCCGGGAAGGCCGAGAAGGTCAAGAAGCCCAAGCGGCCCCGGCGCACCGGATGGCGTCGGCTGGTCCCGACCTGGCGGTTCGTGCTGGGCACGTTCGTGCTCGGGATCCTGCTGGTCGTCGGCCTGTTCGCGTTCGGCTACTACGCGGTGCACATCCCGGCGGCGAACGCGGCGGCCACCAAGCAGAGCAACGTCTACCTCTACGCCGACGGCAGCCAGCTCGCCCGCGACGGCGAGGTCAACCGGGAGAACGTGCCGCTGTCGCAGATCTCCAAGGCCGCCCAGCACGCCGTACTGGCCGCCGAGGACCGCGACTTCTACACCGAGTCGGCCGTCGACCCGAAGGCGATGCTCCGCGCCGCCTGGAACACGGTGACCGGCAAGGGCAAGCAGTCCGGGTCGACGATCACCCAGCAGTACGTGAAGAACTACTACCTCGCGCAGGAGCAGACCGTCACCCGCAAGGTGAAGGAGTTCTTCATCTCGATCAAGCTGGACCAGGTGAAGTCCAAGGACGAGATCCTGGAGGGCTACCTCAACACCAGCTACGCCGGCCGCAACTCGTACGGTCTTCAGGCAGCCGCCCAGGCCTACTACGGCATCGACGCCATCGACCTGACGGCCGGCCAGGGCGCCTACCTCGCCGCGCTGCTGAACGCGCCGAGCGAGTACGACGTGATCGCCCACCCCGAGAACCGGCCGGCCGCGCTCGCGCGCTGGAACTACGTCCTCGACGGCATGGTCAAGAAGGGCTGGCTGACGGAGGCCGAGCGGAAGGCCACCACCTTCCCCGAGCCGAAGCAGTCGATCGTCTCGACGGGCATGTCCGGTCAGCGCGGCTATCTGGTCAAGGCGGTCGACGACTACCTCTTCGACAACAAGATCCTCACCGAGGACGAGCTCCAGGCCGGCGGCTACCGCATCACGACCACCCTTCAGAAGCCCAAGCAGGACGCCTTCGTGAAGGCGGTCAACGACCAGGTGATGAAGAAGCTCGACAAGAAGGACAACAAGGTCGACAACTACGTCCGCGCGGGCGGTGTCGCCATCGACCCGGCGACCGGCAAGGTCCTCGCGATGTACGGCGGCATCGACTACACCAAGCAGTACGTCAACAACGCGACCCGCCGTGACTACCAGGACGGCTCCACCTTCAAGCCGTTCGTGTTCACCGCGGCCGTCGAGAACGGCTCGGTCACCCAGGACGGCCAGACGATCACCCCGAACACGTACTACGACGGCACGAACGAGCGCCCGGTCCAGGGCTGGAGCGGCGACGAGTACGCCCCCGAGAACGAGGACCAGGTCTCGTACGGCAACATCACGGTCCGTACGGCGACGGACAAGTCCGTCAACTCGGTGTACGCGCAGCTGGCGGTGGACGTAGGGCCCGCGAAGGTCAAACAAACGGCGATCGCTCTGGGCCTCCCCTCCGACACGCCCGAGCTGAACCCGTACCCGTCCATCGCGCTCGGTACGTCGACGGCCAGCGTCCTCGACATGGCGGAGGCGTACGCCACGCTCGCGAACCACGGCAAGCACGGCACGTACACGATCATCGAGAAGATCACCAAGGACGGCGAGGCCGGTTCGGTGACCCTCCCGAAGCAGAAGACGAAGCAGGTGGTGTCGCGGGAGGCCGCCGACACGACCACCTCGATCCTGCAGAGCGTCGTGGAGAGCGGTACGGCGACGGCCGCGCTGGAGGCCGGCCGCCCGGCGGCGGGCAAGACCGGCACCGCCGAGGAGGACACGGCCGCCTGGTTCGCGGGCTACACCCCCGACCTGGCGACGGTCGTGTCGGTGATGGGCCAGGACCCGGTAACCGGCAAGCACAAGTCCCTCTACGGCGCGATGGGCCTCGACCGCATCAACGGCGGCGGCGCCCCCGCCGAGATCTGGGCCCAGTTCACGAAGGCCGCCCTGAAGGGCAAGAAGGCGAAGGAGTTCGACCTCCAGCTCCAGGAGGGCGCCGAGGAACAGCAGGCCCCGCCCGCCGACACCCGGCCCGACCCCGGCACGGACGCCGGCCAGGACAACGGCGGCACCACCGACGGCGGCCGGGAGACCCCGGGCGCGACAACCGGCGCGACCACCGGGGCCACCCCGACGACCGGCGGCACGACGACGGACGGGACCACCACCGGCGGCACGACGACGACCGGCGGGACGACGGACACCGGCGGCACCACCACGACCGGGGGTACGACGGACACGGGCGGCACGACCACCACCGGCGGCACCACGGACACCGGCGGCACGACGACCGACGGCGGGACCACCGACACCGGCGGCACGACGGACACGGGCGGAAACACGGGAGGGACGACGGCGGGGTTGACGACGGGCGCGCTGACCACGTCGAGAAGAGACTGACGGGGCTGACGGGACTGACGGCGGCCTCCGGTCAGTGACCGGAGGTCGCCTTGAGCCCGACGACGGCGACGAGCAGCAGACAGACGAAGAAGATCCGGGCGGCGGTGGCCGGCTCCCCCAGCACCACCATGCCGACGACCGCCGCCCCGGCCGCCCCGATCCCGACCCAGACGCCATAGGCGGTACCGATGGGCAGCGACCTGGCGGCGCAGGAGAGCAGATACATGCTGGCGACGATGCCGGCACCGGTGAGAAGGCTGGGGAGCGGCCGGGTGAACCCGTCGGTGTATTTCATACCGACCGACCAGCCGATTTCCAACAAACCGGCGACGACAAGCAGTACCCAGGCCATGACGGCCACCTCCGAGAGACGTACGGCGTACGGAACGGGGTGCGTCGTCTTTGCGTCGGGCCCGGTACGGCGCGTCTCGTCGGGGTCATTCCAAGCTAGCAAATGACAGGTAAAAAGGGCTGGTGACGATGGTCACCAGCCCCAAATGCGTACGGCGATACCGCTGATCTACAGGCTGATCTACAGGTAGAGGCCGGTCGAGTCCTCGGAGCCCTCGAAGCGGTCGGCGGCGACGGCATGCAGATCCCGCTCGCGCATCAGCACGTAGGCGACGCCGCGCACCTCGACCTCGGCGAGGTCCTCCGGGTCGTACAGGACCCGGTCGCCCGGCTCGACCGTCCGTACGTTCTGCCCGACCGCGACGACCTCCGCCCAGGCCAGCCGGCGGCCGACGGCCGCGGTGGCGGGAATCAGGATGCCGCCACCGGAACGCCGCTCGCCCTCGCTGGTGTCCTGCCGCACGAGCACACGGTCGTGCAGCATCCGGATGGGCAGCTTGTCGTGATGGGTGCTCTGCTCATTGCTTTTGGCGCTCACACTCCGAACCTACCTGCCTCGTCAGCCCTTGCGCCGCCGGGTTCCCAGAGCGAGCAGCCCGACCAGCCCCGCGGCGACGAGGGCGACGGGCACGATCCGCTCCAGCCGGGGCGCCCCGTCCTCACGGACGAACCGTCCCTTGACGTCCCCGACGACGCGGTTGACGCCGACGTAGGCACGCCCGAGGGTGTGATCGATGTGCGAGGCGACCCTGGCCTTGGCATCGCCGACGATCGTCTTCGGGTGCACCCGCACCCCGATCTCGTCGAGCGTCTCGGCCAGCGTCTCGCGACGGCGCTTGATGTCCGCCTCGATCTGCACCGGGGTTCTGCTGTCCGAGGTGTCCGCCACCGTACGCCCTCCGAAGTCCGCTGATGCGTTGATGCACTGATGCCCTGCTTCGGACAGTCTGTCAGCTCCACTCGGGACCGCACTGTCAGCACCCCCGGATAGGCTCGGTCCCGCGCCTTTCACCGGCGCGCGTGGACACACCGCACAGGACGTACGAGGAGAGCAGACGGATGAGCGAGCGACTCCAGCCCGGGGATGTGGCCCCCGCCTTCACCCTGCCCGATGCCGACGGCAACGAGGTGTCGCTGGCCGACCACAAGGGCCGCAAGGTCATCGTCTACTTCTACCCGGCCGCCCTGACCCCCGGCTGCACCAAGCAGGCCTGCGACTTCACGGACAACCTCGACCTCCTGGCCGGCGCGGGCTACGACGTCATCGGCATCTCCCCCGACAAGCCGGAGAAGCTGGCGAAGTTCCGCGAGAAGGAGGACCTGAAGGTCACCCTGCTCGGCGACACGGACAAGACGGTCCTGGAGGCGTACGGCGCCTTCGGCGAAAAGATGAACTACGGCAAGACGTACGTCGGAGTCATCCGCTCCACGATCATCGTGGACGAGGAGGGCAAGGTGGAACGGGCCCTGTACAACGTACGGGCGACGGGCCACGTGGCGAAGATCATCAAGGACCTGGGCGTCTGACCCGAGGCACCGTTCCGCTGATCGTCATCCCAACAGGGCGTCGCAGGCAAGGAGTTGAATGTGGACTCGCAGGACCCGCAGGACACTGCCAAGAGGCTGCGGGCGATCAGCGACGAACTCTCGGACCGTTTCTACGAGCGGGCCGACGTAGTACGCACACTGGTGGTGACACTGCTGGCCGGGCAGCACTCGTTGGTGCTCGGCCCGCCCGGAACGGCGAAGTCCGAGATGGCCCGGGAGCTGACGGGCAGGATCGAAGGGGCGTCGTACTGGGAGATCCTGCTGTCGAAGTTCACGGCACCGACGCGGATGTTCGGCCCCATCGACGTCGCCGCACTGGCCCGGGGCGAGTACCGCCAGGTCTACGACGGCCGCGCCACCACCGCCCACATCGCGTTCATCGACGAGATCTTCAAGTGCTCCACGGCGGCACTGAACGAGACGCTGGGCTACCTCAACGAACGGATCTACCACCCCGAGAGCGGCGGCGAGCCGATCCGCTGCCCCCTGATCGGGGCCATCACGGCGAGCAACGAACTGCCGAGCGGGGAGGACACGGCCGCGATCTACGACCGGCTGCTGGTCAGGATCGAGGTCGGATACCTGGAAGACCCCTCGAACTTCGCCGCACTGGTCCGCTCCGCCGTCAGCCGCCCGGCGGCACCGGCACGGACCACCGTCGAGCTGGCCGCGCTACGGCACGCCGTGACGGAAGCCGTCCCGGCCGTGGACGTCCCCGACATGATCGTCGACGCGGTGTGCACACTGCGCGCCGCCCTGCGCCGCAAGGAACTCGTCGCCTCCGACCGCCGCTGGCGGCAGGCGGTGGGCCTGCTCCAGGCGTCCGCGTACCTCGACGGCCGCCCGTCGGTCGCCGAGACCGACCTGTCGGTGCTGACCCATGTGCTGTGGGACTCCCCCGCCCAGCGCCCGACCGTCGAGCGTGAGGTGCTGCACCTGGTCAACCCCGACGCCAAGGAGGCCCTCGATCTGGCCGACGTCATCGAGGAACTGGAGGCCCAGCTCGACGCCATGGCCGGGCAGTCCCGCGAGGCGCTGAGCGAGTGGGTCATCAAGAAGGCGCACAACCAGCTCGCCCTGGCGGGGAAGCGGCTGGAGAAACTGCGCCAGGAAGCGGCGAGCGCCGGCCGCTCCACCGCCGCCATCGACCGGGTCACCGGCCGCCAACGCGCCGTCCGCGCCCGAGTCCTCACCGAGGCCCTCGGCGTCGACGCGAGCATGGTGCAGGCCCAGCTCTGAGCACCCCACACAAGCCCAACGAGCCGACGAGCCCGGCCGGGACCGGGCCGGACCTTTCCGCCACCACCACCGCCACTCCCGAGCGGCACACCGCGGCCGTGGTCGCGGACCGGTTCGACCGGTTCACCTGGCGCGACACCTACGAGCAGTCGGCCGGACTACGCGACCTGGCCGAGGAGCTGGCCAGACACCACAACCACACCACCGACCTCCTGACCGACGTGTTCCTCGCCGCCTACAAGGTCGGGCCGCGACTGCGCGAGCGCACGGAAATGGACCTCTCCCGGCTGGTCAACCACCAGATCATCACCTCGCTGATGGAGTCACCGGAGTTCGCCGGACTGCGCCGGGAGACGGCAGGCGACCCCTACGCCGCCGCCATGGCCGTACTCGCCCAGGCGGCCGCGCTGCGCCGGATGCTGGAGCGGACCCGGGACGCCCAGGAACAGGCCGAGGGGGCGGAGCGGGCCCGGCGGGCCGCCGAAGACGCGGCAACCGCTGCGGGCGAGGCACTCCAGCAGTCAGCCGAAGGGACGACGGACGGGGCGTCGGCCGGGGCGACGGACGGGCTGGCGGACGGGGCCGCCGAGGAGGGCACCGCGCCGACCCCGGCCACCGCCACCGCCGTACGCCAGGCGATCGAGGCAGCGGAAGCCGCCGCACGGCAGGCCGCCCAAGCCGCGGCGCAGGCCCTCGCAGCGGCGACGCCCGGGGTCCGGGCCGCCGCGCGGAACGCGACGGCGACGGCCGCCGGGGCCGTACGGGAGGAGGCCGCGCTGATGCGGGCGTGGGGCGTCGCTCCGGGCAGGCTGGAGCGGATGCCGTTCAACGAGCGTGCCCGGCTCGCCGAGCGGCTGCGCACCGGCCGGCTCGCCGAATGGGCCGAACTGATCGGCCGTTTCCGGCAGATGGCCGCGGGTGAGCGTGCGCGCAAGGTGGAGAACACCACCGGCGAACTGGTCGGCGTGACGCTCGGCGACGACCTCTCCCGCGTCATCCCCTCCGAGCTGGCCAACCTCGGGCTGCCCGCGCTGCGTGCGGTGTTCGCCGTGCGCTACGCCGCCGGGGAACTGATGCTCTACGACAGCGAGGGCGAGCAGGCCACCGGCCAGGGCGCCGTCATCGCTTGCGTGGACACCTCGCACTCCATGTACGAGGCAGGGCCCGGCGGAGTCACCCGGGAGGCGTGGGCCAAGGCATGCGCCCTGGCGCTGCTGGACCAGGCCCGCGAGGCGGGGCGCGACTTCGTCGGCATCCTGTTCTCCGCTCCCGGCAAGATCCAGATCTTCCGCTTCCCGGCCGACCAGCCCGCGGAGATCCCGCAGGTACTCGACTTCGCGGAGACGTTCCTAGTAGTGCTTCGTTAGGTCTAGTCGTTGTCGCTGATCAAGAGCATGTTGGTTAGGTGGACACGCATGAAGTGAACCGATTGCGGGCCTCGTTAGGGCTGTTCGTGGCCGATGTGTTCGCCTCGGTGCCGCGCAAGGATCAGCGGGCCAAGGGCGAGTGCTATCTGCGCGGGCTGATGCTGGATGGCCGGCGCAAGTCGATCCAGCCGATGGCCCAGCGGCTGCCGGACGGGAACATGCAGGCCTTGCAGCAGTTCGTCAGCCAGTCGCCGTGGCAGTGGACGCCGGTGCGGCGGCGGATCGCCGAGCGGCTGGTCCAGGTGGTCAGGCCCGAGGTGTGGGTCATCGACGATGTGTCGTTTCCCAAGTGCGGGCGGTCCTCGGTCGGGGTGGCCCGGCAGTACTGCGGGGCGTTGGGCAAGCGGGCCAACTGCCAGGTCGCCGTCAGTGTGCACGCGGCCACCGATCTTGCTTCCTGCCCACTGGAATGGGAGCTGTTCCTGCCCGAGGAATGGGCCCACGACAGCCGGCGCCGCACGGCTGCGGGCGTGCCCGAGGAGGTCGGGCATGTGACCAAGCCCCGTCTGGCTCTGGGGCTGCTGGAGAGGCTGGCGGGCTGGCTGGGGTCGGTGCCGGTGATCGTGGCCGACTGCGGCTATGGCCGCAGTGTCTCCTTCCGCCTGGCCCTGGAGGAACGTGGCTGGTCCTACGTCATGGCCGTCGAGCCCAAGGAGATCGCCCGCCCGGCCGCTGCCGCGCCGCATCTGCCTCCCTACCAGGGCCTGGGCCCGCCCACGCTGCCCCGCTACCGCGAGCCCGCCCGCCCCCTGCATCAACTGATCGATGCGGGCACCTGCTTCGAAACCGTCACCTGGCGCCAGGGCAGCAAAGGACCGATGACCTCACGCTTTGCCGTGCTCGAGGTGCGGCCCTCGGGCAAGGAAGCCACCCGCACCGCGCAGGAACACGCCGGCGGACGCAGCCGGTGGAACGGCGAGCTGCCGCTGCGGACCCTGCTGGTCGAACAGCCCGATACGGCGCCAGAACCCACCGGCTACTGGATGACCAATCTGCCCGCCACCACACCGATCGTCGATCTCGTGCGCTTCGCCAAGATGCGCTGGCGCATCGAGCACGACTACCGCGAACTCAAACACGGTCTGGGACTGGACCACTTCGAGGGCCGCACCTGGCGCGGCTGGCACCACCACGTCACCCTCGTCACCGCCGCCCAGGCCTTCCTCACTCTGCGGCGCTACGACCCAAAAGCCCGCACGAAAGCCTGACCCTCTACCAAGTCCTCGACGCGTTACAGGACCTGCTGCGGTGCTGGAGCGGCACCTGCACCACCTGCGGCCGCCCCCTCACCACACGCCGACGCAGAACCAGAACCTAACGAAGCACTACTAGGGGGCGGAACCAGCTACCAGACACCACTCTCGGCGGCCCGGAAGCTGCTGGAGGAGGAGTTCAACGACACGGCCCGCACGCGCGGCGACATCGTGATGATCACCGACGACGACTGCGGCGTCACCGAGGAATGGATGCGCGGCTGGAACGCCGCCAAACACCGTCTGGGCTTCCGCGTCTTCGGCGTGGCGGTCGGCACCCCCCGCGTCGCCGAAGCCGACTCGGTCCTTGAGTCCCTGTGCGACAACCTCCGCACCATCGAGGACCTCACCGACGTCCACACAGCCGCCGACCTCTTCCGCGTGATCTGACCCGGCCTCCAACGCCCGTGAGTGGCTGGGCCACCCCCACCTGGTGCCGCAAAAGGGAGGGTGCCTCTCGCGGGGTGATGTGTTCGCCCGTAAACTAGGCGCTACCGGTTGAACGTAATGACCGTTTTGGGCGGCCGTGTCGTAATTGGCAGCCGAGCTGGGTTTAGGTCCCAGTGGGTTAATCACCCGTGTGGGTTCGAGTCCCACCGGCCGCACACGCAAAGAGGGGCCGCCCACCGGGCGGCCCCTCTCCCGTTCGTCAGCCCAACAACTCCCGAACCACCGGCAGCAACCCCCGGAACGCCTGCCCCCGATGGCTGATCGCGTTCTTCTCCGCGGCCGCCAGCTGGGCGCACGTCCGGGTGTCGCCCTCCGGCTGGAGGATCGGGTCGTAGCCGAAGCCGCCCGTGCCCTCCGGGGTGTGGCGGAGGGTGCCCCTCAGACGGCCCTCGACCACCCGTTCCGTGCCGTCCGGCAGCGCCAACGCCGCCGCGCACGCGAAGTGGGCGCCCCGGTGTTCGTCCGCGATGTCCGACAGCTGGGCGAGCAGTAGTTCCAGGTTCGCTCGATCATCCCCATGCCGACCCGACCAGCGCGCCGAGAAGATGCCCGGCGCGCCGTTCAGGACGTCCACGCACAGGCCCGAGTCGTCGGCCACCGCCGGGAGGCCTGTTGCCTGGGCCAGGGCGTGGGCCTTGAGCAGGGCGTTCTCCGCGAACGTGATGCCCGTTTCTTTGACGTCGGGGATCTCCGGGTAGGCGTCCGCGCCGACCAGGTCCATGGGGAGGGCCGCGTCGGCGAGGATCTGCCTCAGCTCGGTGATCTTTCCGGCGTTACGGGTGGCGAGGATCAGGCGTGTCATGGCGTCCAGTATCCCGGGCCCCCTCCTCGCCACTCACACCGTTTACGACGTGCAGACCTTCGTCAGTTCTCCCGCCGCGTCCGTCACGCCACTGATGTCCGGGGTCTCGTCGCCGTTCTTGATGGCCGTCTGGACGTTGTTCACAGCCGTGTTGAGGTCGTCGACCGCCTTGTTGACATCGGCGTTGTCCGTCTTGTCGCCGATGTCGCTGAGGTTCTTGTCGATCGAGTCCAGGGCCTCGGACGCCTGCGTCGGGTCGTTCGCCGCGTTCTCGACCGCCTGCTGGAGGTCGGACACGCTGGTGGCGATGGCATCGGCGGTCTGGACACAGTCCAGGGCCTTGTTGACGGCGTCGCATCCGGTGGTGAGCCCGGCGGTCAGCACAACGGCCGCCACGGTGGCGGCGACGGCTGCCGTACGGCGCCCTCGTCCGAGTCCTCGTACGTTTCGGATTCGGCGGCTCACGGGCATCGTTGGGGTTCCCTCCGTCGGCTGGTCGGGCGTACGGCGGCATGCCGTACGCCCACGTTCCTGCGTATCGCTGCGTGTCTCTGGAGACGCGCTGGATCAGGTGTGCGGTTGCCCGCTCCCGCCACCCTATTTGGTCTGCCCTTTACCTTTCCAGGGCCTCGTCCAGTGCCTTGCGCTGGAGTGCCGCCAGGTCCGTGCAGCCGGCGACCGCGAGGTCGAGGAGGGAGTTCAACTCCTCGCGGGCGAAGGGCTCCGCCTCCGCCGTGCCCTGGACCTCCACGAAGCGGCCGTCGCCGGTGCAGACGACGTTCATGTCCGTCTCCGCGCGTACGTCCTCCTCGTAGCAGAGGTCGAGGAGGGGGACTCCGCCGACGATGCCCACCGACACCGCGCTCACCGTGCCGGTGAGGGGCTGGCGGTTGGCCCTGATCAGCTTCTTGCCCTGTGCCCAGGCGATCGCGTCGGCCAGGGCGACGTACGCGCCGGTGATGGCCGCCGTACGCGTGCCGCCGTCGGCCTGGAGGACGTCGCAGTCGAGGACGATCGTGTTCTCGCCGAGCGCCTTGTAGTCGATCACCGCGCGCAGGGAGCGGCCGATCAGACGGCTGATCTCGTGCGTACGGCCGCCGATCTTGCCGCGGACGGACTCACGGTCACCGCGCGTGTTCGTGGCGCGCGGGAGCATCGAGTATTCGGCGGTGACCCAGCCCTCGCCGCTGCCCTTGCGCCAGCGCGGGACGCCCTCGGTGACGGAGGCGGTGCAGAAGACCTTCGTGTCGCCGAAGGAGACGAGGACAGAGCCCTCGGCGTGCTTGCTCCACCCGCGTTCGATGGTGACGGGGCGGAGCTGTTCGGGGGTGCGGCCGTCGATACGTGACATGGCGACGAGCCTATCCGCAACGGCGGAGGGGGCCCTTCCCGTCAGCGGGAAAGGCCCTCTCAGGGGTGAACATCCGTACCAGGTACGGGAGTTCCGAGGTACGGGGGTTCGGGGGTTCGGGGGTTCGGGCCCGGAGTTACATCATGTCCTCGATGTCCGCCGCGATCGGGTCGGCGTCCGTGCCGATGACGACCTGGATCGCGGTGCCCATCTTGACGACGCCGTGGGCGCCGGCGGCCTTCAGGGCCGCGTCGTCGACCAGCGCGGGGTCGGCGACCTCGCAGCGGAGGCGGGTGATGCAGCCCTCGACCTCTTCGATGTTGTCGATGCCGCCGAGTCCGGCAACGATCTTCTCAGCCTTGGTGGCCATGTCGTTTCTCCCTGATCCGAGCCGCTTTGTCGCAGTAACCCACAGTTGACCGGTCTTCGCGAACGATCTACGCCTCCGCGCGTCATTCGTCGACTGGTCTACACCAGTAAGCCCTTGTTGTGAAATCGAGGGTTCCTTATGCGGCCTTAACCGTGCTACAACGTGGTCTACACCACTGACTGGTGTAGACCATGTTCCCCGTTGGAGGAAGTATGAGCACCGCCACCACCGCGGCGGTCCCCGCGAAGAAGAGGGGATCCGGCCTGTTCCAGGGCCTGCAGAAGGTCGGCCGCAGCCTGCAGCTCCCGATCGCCGTGCTTCCGGCGGCGGGCATCCTGCTCCGCCTCGGCCAGCAGGACGTGCACGACAAGTTGAACCTGCCGGACAAGGTGACGGCGGTGTTCGCCACCGCCGGTGGCGCCATCTTCGACAACCTGCCGATGCTGTTCTGTATCGGTGTGGCGATCGGCTTCGCCAAGAAGTCGGACGGCTCCACCGCACTCGCCGCCCTCGTCGGCTACCTGGTCTACAGCAACGTCCTCAAGGCGTTCCCGGTCAGCGAGGCCAAGGTCCAGGCGGGCGCCGACATAGCCGCCACCTACAACAACCCCGGTGTCCTCGGCGGCATCGTGATGGGTCTGCTGTCCGCCGTACTGTGGCAGCGGTACCACCGCAAGAAGCTCGTCGACTGGCTCGGCTTCTTCAACGGCCGCCGTCTGGTGCCGATCATCATGGCCTTCGTCGGCACCGCGATGGGCGTCTTCTTCGGCCTCGTCTGGGAGCCGATCGGTGAGGGCATCTCCGACTTCGGCGAGTGGATCACGGGTCTCGGCTCCCTCGGCGCCGGTCTGTTCGGCCTGATCAACCGCGCGCTGATCCCGGTCGGCATGCACCAGTTCGTGAACACCGTCTCCTGGTTCCAGATCGGCGACTTCACCGACGCCACCGGCGCCGTCGTCCACGGCGACCTCAACCGCTTCTTCGCGGGCGACCCGACCGCCGGTCAGTTCATGTCGGGCTTCTTCCCGATCATGATGTTCGGTCTCCCGGCCGCCGCGATCGCCATCGCGCACTCCGCCCGCCCCGAGCGCCGCAAGGCCGTGATGGGCATGATGATCTCGCTCGCGCTGACGTCCTTCGTGACGGGTGTGACCGAGCCCATCGAGTTCTCGTTCATGTTCATCGCCCCGCTGCTGTACGTGATCCACGCGGTCCTGACCGCCCTGTCCATGGCGGTCACCTGGGCCCTCGGCGTCCACGCGGGCTTCACCTTCTCCGCCGGCTTCATCGACTACGCCCTGAACTGGAACCTCGCCACCAAGCCCTGGCTGATCATCCCGATCGGTCTCGTCTTCGGCGCGATCTACTACTTCCTCTTCCGCTTCGCGATCACCAAGTTCGACCTCCAGACCCCGGGCCGCGAGCCCGTGGAGGAGATCGAGGACCTCACCAAGGCGTAGCCGCACAGGGATACGACATGACGAGGGCCCCGGAACCGACACGGTTCCGGGGCCCTCGTCGTACCGCACCAAAGATCAGATCTCGTACGACGCCCTCGGCATCGCCAGTTCCACCGGCCCCCTGAACACCTCGCGTGCGTCGGCCAGGTTGACCTGCGGGTCGGTCCACGGGGGGATGTGGGTCAGTACGAGCTTGCGCGCGCCCGCGCGGTTCGCCGTCTCGCCCGCCTCGCGGCCGTTGAGGTGCAGGTCCGGGATGTTCTCCTTGCCGTGCGTGAACGCTGCCTCGCAGAGGAACAGGTCGGTGTCCTGGGCGAGTTGGACCAGCGCGTCGCTTACGCCGGTGTCCCCGGAGTACGTCATTGACTTCCCGGCGTGCTCGACCCGGATGCCGTACGCCTCCACCGGGTGGCGGACCCGCTCGGTGTGGACGGTGAACGGGCCGATGTCGAACGTGCTCGGCTTGACCGTGTGGAAGTCGAAGACCTCGCTCATGGAGGAGGCGGTCGGGGTGTCGGCGTACGCCGTGGTCAGGCGGTGTTCGGTGCCCTCGGGGCCGTAGACCGGGATCGGGTCGCAGCGGCCGCCGTCGTGGCGGTAGTACCGTGCGACAAAATAGGCGCACATGTCGATGCAGTGGTCGGCGTGCAGATGGCTGAGAAAGATGGCGTCGAGGTCGTAAAGACCAACGTGGCGCTGCAACTCTCCAAGGGCACCGTTGCCCATGTCGAGAAGCAGCCGGAAGCCGTCGGCCTCTACGAGGTAGCTCGAACAGGCCGATTCCGCGGACGGGAACGACCCCGAGCAGCCGACGACGGTGAGCTTCATAAAGCAGAAACCTCCGCTGGCGGGGAGCATCAAAACAAACGTGACGGGGTTCTTGCGGTCCGTCGAGCGTAAGGCGCAAAACCTCCCGTCGCTCCTCCGCCAAGGGCTGTTGTGGGCGAACTCACCTGTGCTGTCACCGGTTCGGCTGGACCTGGAGTGCCGGTAGCACGGGCGGGTCGGGGGGTGCGCCGGTACCGTCTTCCGTATGGACACGTCATGGTGGCTCGCCCTGGCGGCCGTCGTGCTGCTCGCGCTGGTCGCGGCGCTGGTGGACGGCTGGGGGCGCGGGCATCGGCCCCGGAACCGCGGGGGCAGGCCGCCGGGACGGGCGGAGGGGCCGGAGCGGCAGCGGGGGCGGTCCGTACGGCCCCGGCCTGCGGAGATCTGGTGGGCGAACGTGCCCTACGAGGACGGCCCCGGGGGCAAGGACCGGCCGTGCCTGGTGCTCGCGGTGCACGGGCGGCACGCGACCGTCGCGAAGATCACCAGCAAGTACCACGACGAGCGGCCCGGGGTGATCCCGATGCCGCCGGGCGCGGTGGGCGACGCCCGGGGCCGGCCGAGCTTCCTGGAGACGGACGAGCTGCGTGACCTGCCCGTGTGGGAGTTCCGGCGGCGGGTGGGGGTGGTGGACCCGGCCCTGTGGGACCAGGTCCGACACCTCGCCACGTGAACCACGGGGAATCACGAGGAACCGCGAAAAACCACCGGACTTCGGCCGGTTAGGGGCTTACGCCCAGAGCTGGCCCTGCAAGGTCTCGATGGCTTCCTCTGTCGTGGCAGCCGTGTAGACGCCTGTCGAGAGGTATTTCCAGCCACCGTCGGCGACCACGAAGACGATGTCCGCGCTCTCGCCCGCCTTGACGGCCTTGTTGCCGACGCCGATCGCGGCGTGCAGCGCGGCGCCGGTGGAGACGCCCGCGAAGATGCCCTCCTGCTGGAGGAGTTCACGGGTACGGGTGACCGCGTCCGCCGAGCCGACGGAGAAGCGGGTCGTCAGTACGGAGGCGTCGTACAGCTCCGGTACGAAGCCCTCGTCGAGGTTGCGCAGGCCGTACACCAGATCGTCGTAGCGCGGCTCGGCGGCGACGATCTTGACGTCCGGCTTGTGCTCGCGGAGGTAGCGGCCGACGCCCATGAGGGTGCCGGTGGTGCCGAGGCCCGCGACGAAGTGGGTGATGGAGGGGAGGTCGGTGAGGATCTCCGGACCGGTGGTGGCGTAGTGGGCGCCCGCGTTGTCCGGGTTGCCGTACTGGTAGAGCATCACCCAGTCCGGGTGCTCGGCGGCCAGCTCCTTGGCGACGCGTACGGCCGTGTTGGAGCCGCCTGCCGCCGGGCTCGGGATGATCTCGGCGCCCCACATGGCGAGCAGCTCGCGGCGTTCCTGCGAGGTGTTCTCGGGCATCACGCAGACCATGCGGTAGCCCTTGAGCTTCGCCGCCATGGCGAGCGAGATGCCGGTGTTGCCGGAGGTGGGTTCCAGGATCGTGCAGCCGGGGGTGAGCCGGCCGTCCTTCTCGGCCTGCTCGACCATGTGCAGGGCGGGGCGGTCCTTGACCGAGCCGGTGGGGTTGCGGTCCTCCAGCTTCGCCCAGATCCGTACGTCGGTGGACGGCGACAGCCGCGGCAGGCGCACCAGGGGGGTGTTGCCTACCGCGGCCAGCGGCGAGTCGTAGCGCATCGGTGCCAGGAGCCTGTCAGGCCATGCCGCCGGCCACGGCCGGCAGGATCGTCACGGTGTCGCCGTCGGCGAGCTTGGTGTTGATGCCGTCGAGGAAGCGGACGTCCTCGTCGTTGAGGTAGACGTTGACGAAGCGGCGCAGCTTGCCGTCGTCCACGATGCGGGCCTGGACTCCCGCGTGCCGGGTCTCGAGGTCGGCGAACAGCTCGGCGAGGGTCTCCCCGGCACCGGGGACGGCCTTCTCGCCGTCGGTGTAGGTGCGGAGGATGGTCGGGATGCGGACCTCGATGGCCATGGCTCGGGGCTCCTGTCGGGAGTGGTAGGTCGATGGGCGCGCGGCGGCGCGAAATGCGGGGTCGATGCAGGTCATGCGTGTGAGGCGCCGCGGCTCACGGCCGTACGGCGGCAGGGGCCGGCGTCAACAGATGGCGCTGGCCAGCCTGCACAGGTCGACGTGCAGACGCGCCACGAGCAGCGGGGCGCTCGGCGTCTTCTCGCTCACGTCGTAGGGAACCATGGGCTCATCGTATCGATTCCCGGTCCGGATCCCGGAGGGTCGTCCCGCATTCTGGACATTTTCGGGCCGTCAGGTGAGATCAGTACGTTTCCACGACCTTGACCTCTTCCTCCGTGACCTCGCCCTCGACGATCCGGAACGAGCGGAACTGGAACTCGCCGAGGCCGTCGGTGTCGGCCGTGGACACCAGGACGTAGTGGGCGCCGGGCTCGTTGGCGTAGGAGATGTCGGTGCGGGAGGGGTAGGCCTCGGTCGCCGTGTGGGAGTGGTAGATCACGACCGGTTCCTCGTCGCGGTCGTCCATCTCGCGGTACAGCTTCAGCAGGTCCCCGGAGTCGAACTCGTAGAACGTGGGCGACATGGCCGCGTTCAGCATCGGGATGAAGCGTTCGGGGCGGTCCGAGCCCGCCGGTCCCGCGACGACGCCGCAGGCCTCGTCGGCGTGGTCCTTGCGGGCGTGGGCGACGATCTGGTCGACGAGGGCCTGGGTGATGGTCAGCATGTTCGTCAGGATAAGCAACCCGTACGAACGGATGGGCAGTCCCGTACCGAGGGGTGGTACGGGACTGCCCACATGTCGGGATGTCTTCGGTTGTTCGTTCGCTGCCGGGCCGGTGGGGGCTGGTCGCGCAGTTCCCCGCGCCCCTATCGGGGCGCCGCCACCTGCGGGGTGCGGGCCTTCAGGACCGCCCAGCCGACGCCGAGGGCCGCCGCCCAGCCCGCCATCACGTACAGGCAGACGCGGGAGTCCGCGTCGTACGCGATGAGGGCTGTGACGAAGAGGAGGAAGGCGATGGCGATCCAGCTGCACACCGAGCCGCCCGGGGCCGGGAAGGAGGAGGCGGGGAGGCGGCCGGCGACCACGCCTCGGCGGTAGAGGACGTGGCTGATCAGGATCATCAGCCAGGTCCAGATGCCGGCGGCGGTGGCGACCGACATGACGTAGCCGAAGGCCTTCTCCGGGACGACGTAGTTGAGGACGACGCCGATGCCCATGAAGGCGACGGAGATGGCGATGCCGAAGGCCGGGGTCTTCGTCGTCGACAGCCTGCTGAAGACCTTGGGGGCCTCGCCGTTGTCCGCGAGGGTGCGGAGCATGCGGCCCGTCGAGTACATGCCCGAGTTGCAGGAGGACAGGGCGGCGGTGAGGACTACGAAGTTGACGATTCCCGCGCCCGCCGGGATGCCGATCTTCGCGAACGCCTCGACGAACGGGCTGACGCCCGGGGCGAACTCGGTCCACTTCACGACGCAGAGGATGACGGTGAGGGCGCCGACGTAGAAGAGGGCGATGCGCCAGGGGAGGGTGTTGATGGCCTTGGGGAGGGTTTTCTCGGGGTTCTCGGACTCGCCGGCCGTGACGCCGACCAGCTCGACCGCGAGGTAGGCGAACATCACGCCCTGGAGGGTCATCAGGGACGAGCCGATGCCCTTGGGGAAGAAGCCGTCGAAGGCCCAGAGGTTGGAGACGGCGGCCGTGTCACCGGCGGAGCTGAAGCCGAAGGTGAGGACGCCGAGGCCGATCACGATCATGCCGATGAGGGCGGTGACCTTGACCATCGAGAACCAGAACTCCAGTTCGCCGAAGACCTTCACGGAGATCAGGTTCACGCCGAAGAGGATCACCAGGAAGACCAGGGCCGTCACCCACTGGGGGACGCCGGGGGCCCAGTAGTTGACGTAGATCGCGGCGGCCGTCAGCTCGGCCATGCCGGTGACCACCCACATCAGCCAGTAGGTCCAGCCGGTGAAGTAGCCGAAGAACGGGCCGAGGAACTCCCGTGAGTACTCGGCGAAGGAGCCGGAGACCGGGCGGTAGAGGAGCAGTTCGCCCAGCGCCCGCATGATGAAGAAGACGATCACGCCGGCCAGGGCGTACATGAAGATGAGGCTGGGGCCGGCCTTGGCGATGTTCGCCCCGGCGCCCAGGAAGAGGCCGACGCCGATGGCGCCGCCGATCGCGATCATCTGGACCTGGCGGCTGCCGAGTCCGCGCTCGTATCCCTCTTCGGCCGCTGCGGGCGCTTCGGATGCTTCGGATGCTTCGGATGCTTCGGGCGCTTGGGACGTCATGCGTGGTGAACCTTTCTTCCCGGCCCCCCGGACTGATGCAGCGTGAAGATCTATCACGGCCGCACCGCTGATCACCGGAGCGAGTTGTGGGGCACACCACAGGAAGAAGGGGTCAAACGGAGCACGGAAGGGACACAGCCGACGGCAGCGGTAACGCGATCGTTATCCGGATTTGAGCGTCCGCTGAGCGAACACAGAACCGTCACACAACGGGAGATTCCCGTCCCGTCTCATGACATGAGTGTGGAGACGAGCGTCTCCTGCAAGCCGCCCAGCCACAGATACGCCATCACCATCGGCTTACGGGGGTCCTCGTCCGGCAACCGGTAGAGGAGGTCGGTGTCCTCCTCGTCGACGACGTCCAGCCGGGAGCCGATCGCCAGGCGCAGGTCGTTGAGCGTGCCCAGCCACTGCTGGGACTCCTCGTGGGTCAGCTTGAGGACCGCGCCGCCGTCACCGGGCGGCGTCAGCGAGTCCAGCGAGCGGATGACGGCGAGGGCGCTCTCGCGCTTGCCGGTGCGCAGGTCGTTCTCGGTGAACCGGCGGAACTCGGCGGCGTACTCCTTCTCCTCCTGGGCCTGCTCGGGGGAGGACGGTACGTCGACGGGGTCGCCGTAGGCGTCCGGGAACAGGCGCCTGAGGACCGGGTCGGAGGGCGGCTCGCTCGGGCCCTCGGCGAACAGCTCGGCGAGCGGGTCGTCGGGGGCGTCCTCGGCGGGGCCGGGGCCGATCAGCTCCAGGAGCTGGACGGCCAGCGACCGGATGATGGAGATCTCGACGTCGTCGAGCGCGACGGCCGCGCCGCCGCCGGGGAGCGGTTCGAAGTGTCCTGGCATGGAGTGAGTTCGCTACTTCCGGTCCTGCGCGCGGGTCGGGTTGCTTCGGGCCACGTCGGGCTACTTCCGGTCCTGCTGGAGGGTGGCCCACAGACCGTAGCCGTGCATGGCCTGCACGTCGCGTTCCATCTCCTCGCGGCTGCCGCTGGAGACAACGGCCCGGCCTTTGTGGTGGACGTCCTTCATGAGCTTGGTGGCCTTGTCCTTCGGGTAGCCGAAGTACGTCTGGAAGACGTACGTCACATAGCTCATGAGGTTGACCGGGTCGTTGTGGACGATGGTGACCCAGGGGACGTCGGGCTCGGGTACGGCGAAGGTCTCCTCCGCCGACTCGGTGCGTTCGATCTCTACGGGAGCGGGTGACGTCACATTGCCCATGCTGCCACCAGAAGGGGGTCTCCGGCCAAACGGACCCGGAAATCGTCAAGGTGACGAGATGGGGGTAGCATCCAGCATTATGAACACAGCGGACCTCGGGCTGCCGGTGGATGTTCCCTCTACGGCGCTCTTCACGGATCACTACGAGCTGACCATGCTCCAGGCCGCCCTGAAGGCGGGCACCGCCGACCGGCGGTCCGTCTTCGAGGTCTTCACCCGGCGGCTGCCGGAGGGCCGCCGCTACGGCGTCGTCGCGGGCACCGGGCGGGTGCTCGACGCGGTGGAGAACTTCCGCTTCGACCCGGACGTCCTCGGCTTCCTGCGCGAGCGCGGGATCGTCAACGAGGAGACCCTCCAGTGGCTGGCCTCGTACCGGTTCGGCGGGGACATCTGGGGCTACCCCGAGGGCGAGGTCTACTTCCCCGGCTCGCCGATCCTGCGGGTCGAGGGCTCCTTCGCGGAGTGCGTGCTGCTGGAGACGGTGATCCTCTCGATCCTCAACCACGACTCCGCGATCGCCGCGGCGGCCTCCCGGATGGCCTCGGCCGCCGGTGACCGCCCGCTGATCGAGATGGGCGCCCGGCGCACCCACGAGCTGGCCGCGGTGGCCGCGTCCCGGGCCGCGTACGTCGGGGGCTTCACGACCACGTCCGACCTGGCCGCCGGTTTCCGCTACGGCATCCCGACCGTCGGGACCAGCGCCCACGCGTTCACCCTGCTCCACGACCGCGAGCGGGACGCCTTCCAGGCCCAGGTGGACTCGCTGGGCCGGAACACGACGCTGCTGGTGGACACGTACGACGTCGCCGAGGCGGTACGTGCGGCGGTGGAGGTCGCCGGGCCCGAGCTGGGCGCGGTGCGCATCGACTCCGGGGACCTGCTCCTCGTCGCCCACCGGGTGCGGCAGCAGCTGGACGCGCTCGGCGCGGAGCGGACGCGGATCGTCGTCACGTCGGACCTCGACGAGTACGCGATCGCCTCGCTGGCGGCGGCGCCCGTGGACGCGTACGGGGTCGGTACGCAGCTGGTGACGGGTTCCGGCCACCCGACCTGCTCGATGGTCTACAAGTTGGTGGCCCGCGCGGAGTCGGCGGACCCGAAGGCTCCGCTCGTCCCGGTGGCGAAGAAGGCGACCGGCGGCAAGACGTCGATCGGGGGCCGGAAGTGGGCCGCTCGGCGGCTCGACCGGGACGGGATCGCGGAGGCCGAGGTGATCGGTACGGGGCCGGTGCCGGAGGAGCTGGCGGACCGGCAGCTGCTGGTCGAGCTGGTGAAGGGCGGCGAGGTCGTCGCCCGCGAGCCCCTGGACGTCGTACGGGACCGGCATGCCGCCGCGCGCGCCAACCTGCCGCTGTCGGCGACCCAGCTGTCGCGCGGGGAGGCGGTCATTCCGACGGAGTACGTCCAGTTGCCCGTCTGACCCCCGGTACGACCCTGGTACGACCCGTGGTCCACAGGGGCAACGGGCGTCCACGTGCGCCGGTTGCCCCGAATGCCCCCTCCCGAAGCGGTCCTCGGGCCTCTAGGCTCGGTAGTTCACATATTCACACTGGCCGGGCCCGCACCCCTCCACACCAGTCGAAGGAAGACCGACCATGCGCCGCGCCCTGATCGTCGTCGATGTGCAGAACGACTTCTGCGAGGGAGGCAGTCTCGCGGTGGCCGGGGGTGCCGACGTGGCCGCCGCGATCACCGAGCTGATCGGGCAGGCCCCCGCCGGATACCGCCACGTCGTGGCGACCCGCGACCACCACATCGCCCCCGGCGGCCACTTCGCCGACAACCCCGACTTCCGGCACTCCTGGCCCGCGCACTGTGTGGCCGGCACGGAGGGGGTCGGGTTCCACCCGAACTTCGCGCCGGCGGTCGCCTCCGGGGCGGTCGACGCGGTGTTCGACAAGGGGGCGTACGCGGCGGCGTACAGCGGCTTCGAAGGCGCCGACGAGAACGGGGTCACGCTGGCCGAATGGTTGCGGGCCCGCGAGATCGACGAGGTGGACGTGGTCGGCATCGCGACCGACCACTGCGTGCGGGCGACGGCCCTGGACGCGGCCCGTGAGGGCTTCCGCACACATGTGCTGCTCGACCTCACGGCGGGGGTGGCCGAGGAGACGACGGAGCGAGCGCTGGAGGAGTTGCGAGAGGCAGGGGTGGAACTGTCGGGCAAGCCGGTGGTGTAGCCCGCTTTTCTTCGCCCCCGCCGCCCCTACCCGTTCCCATCCCTGGGGGCTGCCGCCCCCAGACCCCCGCTGTCGGCCTGAACGGCCTCGTCCTCAAACGCCGGACGGGCTGAAGTGGCGGGGGCGGGTGGGAAGGTCGCGCTGAACGCGCTCGTCCTCAAACGCCGGACGGGCTGGAATGACCGGGCCCGTGCTGAAGTGCGGCGGGGAAAGGGGTGGGCTGAGGCCGGTTGTCCTCGAACCCCGACCGGGGCTTGATCTTTCGGCCCAGGTCCAGGTATTTCAGCCCGTCCGGCGTTTGAGGACGAGCGCGTTCAGCGCGACAAGCGGGGGTCTGGGGGCGCAGCCCCCAGGGATGGGAACGGGTAGGGGCGGCGGGGGCGAGGAAACCAAGGGCCCCGGTTCAGTCGGCCCGGATCAGCCACTTGCCGTCGCGCATCAGGTTTCGGTTGCGCATCTCGGCGGCCGTTCCCCATGCCTGGATCAGATCCGGGGTGATGTGGAACCAGACGTACGAGGCGTGATCCTCGCGCGGGTCCCAGCCGTCCTTTGCCGTGAAGGCGTCACCCACCCCGGCCGGCAGCTCCTCGCGGGACAGTGCGCGGGCCGTGCCGTGCATCAGGACCACGTCCCGGGTGTGGCCGAAGCAGAGGCGCACCCGGCCCGAGGCGATCAGGTTGCGGCCGGTCGGGTTGGTGTCGCGGGTGGCCAGCCACACCGCCTCGCCGTCCCACCAGAAGGCCAGCGGAACGAGGGTCGGCTCGCCGGTGGCGTCGGCCGTGGCGACCCATACGTCGATGTCCCTGTCGAGGCGCTCCAGCGCCTCACGCATGCGCTGCTCGATACTGCGGGGTCCGGTGGGGGGAGCGTCAGCTTCTGCCGTCATGCGGCGAGGGTATGGGCGTACGCCGGGCGGTCACATCCGGCGGTGGGACTAGGTCCAGGGACCGAGGGACGGAGGCACCCGGGCAACCTCACGCCCGCGCCGCCGGCCTCCGCAGCAGCGACCTGATCGGATGCCACAGTTCCGTCCGCTCCAGGGCCGTCGGCGGGACGCTGTTGTCCGGGGCCGTGCGCCATATCAGGCCGTCGGGGTGGTGGAGGACGGCCGTGATCTCGTCCGGGGTGGGCGGGGCCGCGTTGCCCCGGAGGTAGACCGCTCGCAGGCCCAGGTTGCGCAGCCGGGTCAGGGCCCGGGCGCGGTTCTGGGCCAGGACCAGGACGCGTACGCCGGGCGGGCCGACCGCCGTGGTCGGGGCGGTGGGGCTGGGCAGGTTCAGCGCCACCACCACGCTGCCACTGGGCAGCTTGCAGAAACCTCCTGCGGCCATGCGGTCAACCCCCCGTGGGACTCGGTGTCAATAAGAAAGCCACAGGAGGCACCTAAACACGATCGGCCGCGACCCGCCAGGGGGTCACGGCCGATCATGCTCTGACCTGCGATTATGTGGATTACTTCACCGCGGGGCCCACCTGGACCGAGATCGTGGAGCCGTCCTTGGCCTCCTTGATGATCTTGATCTTGGTGTTGGTGTCAGTGATGTTCACACCCGCCAGCGGGGTCGCCGCGTCGTAGTACGTGGAGGTGTGGTCGTTGAAGGTCGACACACCCTTCTGGGAGGCGACCTTCGTCAGCACGTCCGCCTTGTGGAGCTTGAGGGCGTCCGTGCGGGACAGGCTGAACGGGGAGTCGTAGGACTGGATGCGGCTGCGCATCAGCGTGCCGTCAGCCCACTTCAGCGGGGTCGGGTGCGCGTCCACCGGAAGGACCAGGCCGACACCCGGGTGCTGGGTGACGTTGTTGTCCTTCTGCGAGGTGTCCCACTTCCAGATCAACAGGCCGTTCTGGTACGGGAAGTGCTCGACCCACGACGGACGGGTCGTCGAGAAGCCGAAGTTGTACGGGCCGACCTTGAGGGTCTTGTCGTACGACACGTACTGGCGGTTCTCGGCGATGTAGTACTGCGGGTAGTCGTCCGTGATGCCCGCGCCGATGCGCGAGAAGCCCTTCGTCGTCCAGGCCGCGTCCGCGCTCTCCGCGTCGTCGGAGAAGACCGTCGCGCCGTCCGCGGTGAGCGTGATCTCGTCGGCCGTGAAGCCCTTCTGGGAGACGCCGCCGTCCGAGGTGTAGCGGAAACGCAGGGTGAACTTCTGGCCCGCGTAGGCGTCCAGGGGGTACGACAGCTTCGCGTACGCGTCGATCGTGCCCGTGAGCGCCGGCTTGCCGCTGCCGTCACGCGGGATGGCCGCGCCGTCGACCGTGCCGTCGATCGGCGTGTAGGTGGCGCCGCCGTCGGTGGAGACCTCGGTGTAGAGGTAGTCGTAGTCGGCCTCGATGTCGTACCAGCCGTCCAGGGTCAGGGTGGCCGAGGACTTGCCGGTGAGGTCGACCGAACGGGTCAGCGTGTTGGAGAGGTTGTTGTCGCTGCCGCTCCACCACTGGGTCGCGCCCTGCGCCGGGGTGACGACCTCGGTGGTGACCGTCTTGTTCGGCAGCTCGACGACAAGCGCCTGCGCGTTCTTGGTGTTGTACTCGGCGACGCCCAGCTTGTGGCTGGACTTCGTCGCGGCCTTCGCCGTGTCGTAGTCGAGCCAGCCCAGCTGGAGCTTGTCCCAGGCGTTCATGTCACCGGGCAGGTTGCCGATGTTGTCGCCGCCGGTGCCGAGCCAGGAGCCGGACGACATCAGCGTCCAGAACCCGGTCGAGTTCTCACCGGTGTTGGTGGTGTCGTAGTGGTCCGGCAGACCCAGGTCGTGGCCGAACTCGTGGGCGAAGACGCCGAGTCCGCCGTTCTCGGGCTGGATCGTGTAGTCGCCGACCCAGATGCCGGTGTCGCCGATCTGCGCGCCGCCGAGCAGGTTGCCCGAGGGGCCGGTCGAGCCGGCGTCGGTGCCGAACGCGTACCAGCGGTGGGCCCAGATGGCGTCCTCGCCCTGTGCGCCGCCGCCCGCGGACTCGTCCTCACCGGCGTGCACGATCTGGAAGTGGTCGATGTAGCCGTCGGGTTCGTTGAAGTCGCCGTCGCCGTCGAAGTCGTAGCGGTCCCACTGGTCGTACTCGGCCAGCTGCGCCTTGATCTCCGCGTCGGTCGCGCCTGCCGCCTCCTGCGCCGCGACCCATGCGGTGACACCGTCCTGAACGGCGTACCAGGCACCGTCGTTGGCCAGGTTGGAGCCGTAACGGGCCTCGTTGTAGGGGACCTTGACCCAGTCCGAGACCGTGCCCTCGACCGAGTAGCGGCCCGAGGACTGCTTCTCGTAGTACTTCTTCATCGACTCGACATTTTTGCCGGTGCCGAAGTACAGCTCCTGGAAGTGCTCGGTGTTGTAGTCCGCCTGCCAGGCCGTGCTGTTGTCCTGCGTGCGGTCCGGCTCGGCTATCTCGTTGTGGAGCGGGCCGACCGTGCCGCCGTAGCGGCTGTCTATCTGGTCGCCGAACTCGACCAGGATGGTGAAGATCTTGTCGGTCTTCTCCCGGCCCAGCTCGACGTACTTGCCCTTGCCCTTGCCGCTCTTGAGCTGCACGACCTGCGAGCCGTCACGGTTCTTGGCCGTGGCCTCACCGGAGATGACCTGGTTGAGCGCTTCCTCGCGCTGGGCCTCCTGGGTCTTGCTGAGCGGGCCGTCGAGGTCGTGCTCCTGCTCGGCGTGCTGCTGCTCCGCCGGGTCGTGCCGGTTGAGCGCCGCCGCGGCGCCCGAGTCGGCCTGCGCGATGGCGTAGGTGGAGAAGGTGGCGGCGGCTGTGGCGAGTGCCACGCCGACGGCCGCCGTTCTGAACGTCCAGGGTCTGCTGGTCACTTGAGGGTCCTCCCCCGCGTCCGTCCGCGCGGATGGGGGGTTCCCGGTTCGGAATCTGTCCGCGCGCGGTATACGCGTGTAGTCAAGTGACGCAATTTGACTAGAGGTTCAGAAGAAAAGACAGACCTTGACTTGCACAGGTCAATTGCATTATGCGGAGTTGACCTGCCCCTTGTGTTCGCTATACGGACATCAGGGGCACATCCGATCTGTCGCCCAACCGGCGCGCGGGCGCGTCCACTTGGTGGACGTCATGACTCCGTGCGCCCCCTGTGCTCCGGAGCCGTGGGTTAGGTCACGCTTACTGCGCGTTCCACTCGGGCATGCACGCGATTAGAGTCGGTCGGCGGAACGCCGGATGTCCGGTGGAAAGCCAGGCCGACACGCTCCCCTCACCCCCGAATCCAACGAGGACTCGATTGCCATGCCTCGTCCGACTCGTCCGACCGCGCCGCGTCCGACCACCGCACAGCTCGCCTACGGTTCGTGCACCGTGATTCTCTCGACGCTCGCCATGCTGCTGCTGTCTCAGACGAGTTCGGGCCCGGGGGTCGTGCTGATCGCCCTCGTGGGACTCGTCCTGGGGCTGCTCGTCGCCATGACCGTGCCCCGCCCCAAGCAGTCCAGGGCGACCTCACAGGTCGTCGCCTCGTCGGCCGCGCCTGCGGCTCCGCGCGAACGCGTCCCGGTGCAGGCCTCCTCGGTGCACCAGGACTGAACCGCCCGTACGGAAACGGCGGTTGGGCGGACCTGCGTCATGCAGGTCCGCCCAACCGCCGTTTCCGTCCCCGGGGTTGGTCAACCCGTGCTGACCACCACCGTCTTGGCCGCCTTGTCGTGCAGCCCCTGCTTGTACGGCTTGTCGAAGAAGCTCCAGCCGCCCGCGATCGCCGTCCAGATGCAGAAGCAGCAGAACGCGAACGGGATCCACAGCACGAGCGACCGGATGAGCATGGTCTGCACGGAGGGCGTGGAGCCGTTGTCGAGGTTGGCCACCCGGAGCCCGAGCCACTTCTTGCCGAGGGTCTGCCCGGTCCGGGACATCATGATCGTGTCGTACCCGATGTAGAGCACGGCGGCGATGAGCCCCTGGCCGAGCGAACGACCGTACTCGATCTTGTCGCTGTCGACCTCGTACTCGTTGACGTTGAAGCCCCAGGTGAGCAGAAAGACGACGACGAACACGAGGATCATGTCGATGATCCGCGCGAGCACGCGCCGACCGCTGTCGGCGAGGGGCGGCATGCCCGCGAGGGGGTCACCGGCCCCGCCGTACGGATCACCGCCGCCGCTCCCGTACGGATCACCGGCACCGCCTCCGTACGGCGAGCCGCCGCCGGCCGGGCCCGATCCGCCGTACGGGTCGCCTGCGCCGTACGACGGAGGCGGCGGCTGCTTCCTGAACGGGTCGTCGTCTTCCGGTGGCTGCTGACCGGCGCCGGGGGGCGGTTCGCTGCTCATGGCCCGAGTCGACCGCGAACCGCCCGGCTCCGCATCCGGCGAGCGGCCGTCCGGGGGACCGAATCCGGTGAGCCGTACGCCGTACCGGGCGGGCCCGTGTCGAACGTATGACCGCCGTACGACCTTGTGGGCTCAGCCCGCGACGAAGGTGTGCGCCGCCTTGTCGTGCCAGCACTGGCGCCACGGGCGGTCGAACAGGCACCACAGGACGCCCACGACGCCGATGCCGAGGAGTCCGGGGACGGCGTAGACGAGCCAGCGGCGCAGGGCGAGGCCGAACGACGGGGGCTCGTGGCCCTCGATGTCCCGGACCTCAAGGCCGACCAGCTTCTTGCCGAGGGTGCGGCCCCACTTGGCGGTGGGCCACGCCTCGGACAGGATCCCGGCGAGCAGCAGCACGGCGAGCACGATGCCCAGGTACAGCCCGGTCGTGCCGTCCAGCAGCCATACGGTCACGGTCTCGCCGGAGAGCTTGGCCGCGTCGATCTTGCCGGTGATGTGGTCGACGGCCATGGTGCCCAGCGGGACGGCGGCCGTGGCGGTCAGGGCGCCGAGGACGAGCGTGTCCACGAGTCGTGCCACGAGCCGCTTGCCGAGGCCCGCCGGACGGGCCGACGCCTGTCTGCGGGCGGCGGCCTGGAACACGTCCTCGACGGGCGGCTTCCAGGGCGCGAGGCGCGGTTCTCCGCCCTCCTCGGGCGCGGCCAGGCGGCCCACCTGCTGGGCCCAGGAGGGCTGGCCGCCGCCGACGCCGGGGGCCATGGGCGCACCGGCGCCGGGACTGTTCTGCTGGGGGACGGCCGGGGTCGCGGGCAGCAGAGCGGGGTTGGCGCCCTGGGCCGCCGCCGCGCGGGCCGCCGCGGCCTTGCCCGCGCCGAAGCCACCGGAACCGGACGCGGGTGCCGTGACCGGGCCCTGCGCGCCCCCCGGCGAGCCCGTGCTCCCCGACTGCGCGCCGCCGGCCCCGCCCTCGCGCTCCGTGCGCGGGGTGAGCGCGCGGAAGGTCATGGTGCTCTCGGAGGGGACGGGGCCACGGGTGCCGGGAACGCCTCCCTCCGCGCTACCACCTCCGACGGCGGCCGGTCCGGGGGTGGGCCGGCGGAACACGAACGTGCCCGACTCGGGCACGTCACCGGCGTCCGGCTCGGCGGGCGGGATCGTCGCCGTGCCGTCCGTACGGGCCGAGCGCCCGTCCGGCTGGGCCGGGGGCTCGTTCGTCACCCGGGGGTCGGCCGCCGGGGAGCCCCAGGAGACCTGGCGGTCCCGGTTTCCGCCGAAGCCGGACTGGTGGGAGCGGTCGGCGCCCCAGGCGGACGCCGGTTCGGGCCGGCTGCCGTGCTGGGCCTCCGCGGGGGTCGCCCGGCGCGGCTCGGCGGCCTGCGACTGCGGGTCCTCGTCGAAGAAGTGCGGCCCGGTCTCATCGACCCGCGCCACGGCCGACGCACCGTCGGACGGCGCGGGACGGCTGGTGCCCGGCACCCAGGCGGTGCCGTTCCAGAACCGGACATATCCAGGAATGGACGGGTCCGGGTAATACCCTTCGCGGGGCCTGTCGTCACCGGGGGCCGGGGTTGGGGCGCTCATGTCCGTCGTCCCGTATCTGCTCGGGGGTCATTTGGGGTGCCCCACATCTATCAGACGAGCGCACTCATCGATGCCCCTCGTGCCCTAGGTCGTGTCCGCAAAGTGGTGGGGTCGTTGGTCTGTTCGTGGTGCGTCGTCATGAGCTGATTGATGAGTCGTGGGCGGTGATTGAGCCGTTGCTGGCTCCGTCGAGGATGGGCAGACCGGTGCGCGATCGCCGCCAGGTGGTCAACGGGATCCTGTGGAAGCTGTCCACGGGGGCGGCCTGGAGAGATCTGCCTGAGCGGTACGGGCCGTGGAAGACGGTCTACGAGCGTTTCCGCCGCTGGTCGCAGGACGGTACCTGGGACCGGCTGTTGGCCCGTGTCCAGCAGCACTGCGACGCTGTCGGCGCCGTCGACTGGACGGTCGTCTGCGTGGATTCCACCACTGTGCGGGCCCACCAGCATGCGGCCGGAGCCCGAAAAGGGGGCTCTGGCCGGGCGAGGCGATCGGACGGTCCCGCGGCGGGCTGACCACGAAGATCCACCTGGCCTGCGACGGGCAGGGCCGGCCGCTCGCCTTCACCCTCACCGCCGGGAACGTCAACGACTGCACCCAGTTCGAGCAGGTCATGGCCCGCATCAGCGTCAGCCGGTGCGGGCCCGGCCGACCCAGATCGCGGCCCGAGCGGGTCGTCGCGGACAAGGGCTACTCATCCACGAAGATCCGCTCCTACCTGCGCAGACGAGGCATCAGAGCAGCGATCCCCGAACGCATCGATCAGATCAACGGCCGCATCCGGCGCGGCGAGAGCCGCTGCCGACTCAACCGGGCCGCCTACCGGCGCCGCAACGTCGTCGAACGCTGCTTCAACAAGCTCAAACACAACAAAGCCCTCGCCACCCGCTACGACAAACGCGCCCGCCACTACCAGGCCCTCGTCACCATCGCCTGCCTACGACTCTGGCTCCCCTGACATTGCGGACACGACCTAGCTACCTCGTTCGTGACAGCTTCTGCCATCTGTCGCGACGGGTCCGACACCGTTGGACACCGTTCGACATCGTTCGCAAGAAACATCTCCGAAAAACTTCCCGGAAACTCGCGTAATGCTGACGCCTCTGAGCCCTCTCTCCTCTTGCGGGCCCGACAGGGCCCCCGCACGACATGCACGACAGGTTCGACAAGAGAGGAAGTACCGCCATGACGCACGCCATGAACACCGTGGTGGAACGGGAACTGGAGCTGAAACTCATCCTGTCGCCGGAGCGGAGCATCCCCGTCCCGGCGCGGCTCACCTATCGCGCCAACGATCCGTTCGCCGTCCACATCGCCTTCCACATCAGCTCCGAGAACCCCGTGAACTGGACGTTCGCCCGAGAACTCCTGGTCGAAGGGGTGTTCCGGCCGTGCGGCCACGGTGACGTACGCGTGTGGCCGACGAAGGTCGACGGGCGCAGCGTCGTCCTGATGGCGCTGAGTTCACCCGACGGAGACGCCTTGCTTGAGGCACCCGCCGCTCAGGTGTCCGCCTGGCTGGAGCGCACCCTCCGGGCGGTCCCCCCGGGCTCTGAGGCCGAGCAGCTCGGTATCGACGACGGCCTCGCCGAGCTGCTCGCACCCTCCCCCAAGCTCTCGGCTTCGCTTGAGCAGGGGGGACCCCCATCGGCCGATGACCTGTGGCTGCGCGACCCGTGGCCCTCGGACGAGTCCCAGGACGGCGAATGACACCTGCCGCCGGTCGCTCAGAACAACTTGCCCGGATTGAGGATGCCCAGCGGGTCGAAGGTCGCCTTGACCGCCCGCTGCATCTCCATGCCCACCGGGCCCAGCTCGCGCGCCAGCCACTCCTTCTTCAGGATGCCGACGCCGTGCTCCCCGGTGATCGTGCCGCCGAGTTCCAGGCCGAGGGCCATGATCTCGTCGAAGGACTCACGGGCCCGCCGGGACTCGTCGGCGTCCTGGGCGTCGAAGCAGACGGTGGGGTGGGTGTTGCCGTCACCGGCGTGCGCGCACACCCCGATGGTCAGCTGGTACTTCTCGGCGATGCGCTCGACGCCCTCCAGCAGCTCGGCGAGCCGCGACCGGGGTACGCACACGTCGTCGATCATCGTCGTGCCCTTGACCGCTTCGAGCGCGACCAGGCACAACCGCCGCGCCTGGAGCAGCAGTTCGGACTCGGCGGCGTCGTCGGCGGGCACCACCTGGGTGGCCCCGGCCGCCTCGCAGAGCGCGCCGACGGCGGCCAGGTCGGCCGCGGGATCGAGGGTGTCGAAGGCACAGAGGAGGAGTGCCTCCGTCGACTCCGGGAGACCCATGTTCGCCAGGTCGTTGACGGCCTTGACGGTCGTACGGTCCATCAGTTCGAGGAGGGACGGGACGTGACCGCCCTCCATGATCCGGCACACGGCGTCGCAGGCGGCGGAAGCCGACGCGAACTCGGCGGCCAGCACCAGCTGCTGGGGCGGCTGCGGCTTCAGGGCGAGGACCGCCCGTACGACGATGCCGAGCGAGCCCTCCGAGCCGACGAACAGCCGGGTGAGGTCGTACCCGGCGACGCCCTTCGCGGTCCGCCGCCCGGTGGACATGAGCCGTCCGTCGGCCAACACCACGTCCAGCCCCAGTACGTACTCGGCCGTGACGCCGTACTTCACGCAGCACAGCCCGCCCGATGCGGTGCCGATGTTGCCGCCGATCGTGCACATCTCCCAGCTGGACGGGTCCGGGGGGTAGTACAGACCGTGTTCGTTGACGGCGCGGGAGAGCGTGGCGTTGATGACGCCGGGCTCGACGACGGCGATGCGGTCGACGGGGCTGATCTCCAGGATCCGGTCCATCTTCACCAGCGACAGCACGATGCAGCCCTCGGAGGCGTTGGCCGCGCCGGACAGTCCGGTGCGGGCGCCCTGCGGGACGACCGGGACGCGCAGTTCGGTGGCGACGCGCATGACGTGCTGGACCTGTTCGACCGTGCGCGGCAGGACCACGACGGCCGGGGCGCCCGCCTCGCAGAAGCTCGCCATGTCGTTCGCGTAGGCGGACGTGACGTCCGGATCGGTGAGCACCGCCTCGGCCGGCAGCTCCGCGAGCAGCCGGTCCGTGAGGTTGCCCTGGGCTTCGTCGGGTGCGGCTTGGATACGGCTCATGATCACAGCGTCGCACCCGGGGCCATCGGTGTGAACCCCGTCTGCGAGGCGCTTTCGGTACGGGAATCCGGTCGTCGTACTGACGCAGAGTGAGCGCCATGGAGATGGAGAGAGCCCGCGTTCGTGTCCTCCCGCGCCCGCTGATCGCCGCACTCGCGGGGTGTGCGGTACTCGGCGGCGCCCTGATGCTGCTGCCCCTGGACCGGCCCGACTCGCCACCGGCGCCGGGTCCGGCGGCCCGCGCGGAACGGGCGGTGACCGGCGGGGTGCCCGCCGCGCTGCCCGACCTGGCGGCGCTCATCGGCGACCGCGAGGCGTTCGTACGCACCCATCCGCGTGACGGACAGGCCTGGGCGCAGCTCGGCTCGGCGTACGTGGAGCGCGGCCGGCGGACGGCCGACGCCGCCGACCTCCCCAGGGCTGAACGGGCGCTGCGTACGTCGATCAAGGTCCGCCCGGGCGGGAACGCGGAGGCGTTCGGCGCGCTGGCCGCACTCGCGAACACCCGCCGTGACTTTCCGGCCGCCCGGAAGTGGGGGGAGGCGGCGCTGCGCGAGGCGCCGAGGCGCTGGACGTCGTACGCACCGCTGCTCGACGCCTACACCGGCCTCGGCGACCACAAGGCGGTGCGGCGGACGCTGGAGCGGCTGCAAGGGCTGCGTTCCGGGGCGGCGGTACCTGCGGTGCTGGCGCGGACGGCGGGCGTGTACCGGGACCAGGGCCGGCGCGAGGACGCGCAGGCGGCGCTCGCGGACGCGGCGGCACGGGCGACGACCCCGGCCGAGGAGGCCGAATGGCAGTACCGGGCGGGCGAGTTGGCCTGGGAGCGCGGCGAACCGACCGCCGCCCTGGACCACTTCGAGGCCGCCCTGCGCCTCGACCCCGGCCTGGGCTCCGCACGGGCGGGCGAGGGACGGGCGCTGGCGGCGCTGGGCCGGCCGACGGAGGCGGTGACCGCCTACCGCGCGGCCCTCGCAGAGCAGCCGTCTCCCCAATACGCCCTGGAGCTGGGCGAGTTGTACGAGTCCCTGGGGCAACAGGAAGAAGCACGTGCGCAGTACGCCGTACTGCGGGCCCGGGTCGCGAAGGAGCAAGCCGTCGGTGTCGACGGCGAGTTGCTGCTCGGACGCTTCGAGGCGGACCACGGGGACGCGGAGTCGGCCGTACGGCGGCTGCGGGCGGAGTGGGCCCGGCAGCCGGGCCTCGATGTCGCGGACGCGCTGGGCTGGGCGCTGCACCGGTCAGGGAAGGGCGAGTTGGCGCTCGGCTGGGCCAGGCGGGCGACCGACAAGGAGCACGGCGGCGAGGTGCGCAGCGCGCTGTACGCGTACCACCGGGGCATGATCGAGCGGGAGTTGGGGCTGGCGGGGCCCGCGCGCCGGCATCTGGAGGAGGCGTTGCGGATCAACCCGTACTTCTCGCTCGCGGGGGTCCCGGCGGCGCAGGAGGCACTGGCGGCGCTGGGCGAGCCCGTGGCATCGGGCCCGCCCAGCTGACCACCGGTATCCGCTGGTCGGAGGTTGCCGGCTACAGGTTGCCGCGCTTGTCCTGCTCCCGCTCGATCGCCTCGAAGAGGGCCTTGAAGTTGCCCTTGCCGAAGCCCATCGAGCCGTGCCGTTCGATGATCTCGAAGAAGACGGTCGGCCGGTCCTGGACCGGCTTGGTGAAGATCTGGAGCAGATAGCCGTCCTCGTCGCGGTCGGCGAGGATCTTCAGCTCGCGGAGGGTGTCGACGGGGACGCGGGTGTCGCCGACCCACTCCCCCAGGGTGTCGTAGTACGAGTCGGGGGTGTCGAGGAACTGGACCCCGGCCGCCCGCATGGTTCGTACGGTCTCGACGATGTCGTTCGAGTTGAGGGCGATGTGCTGGACGCCCGCGCCGCCGTAGAACTCCAGGTACTCGTCGATCTGGGACCTCTTCTTGGCGATGGCGGGCTCGTTGATCGGGAACTTGACCTTGAGCGTCCCGTCGGCGACGACCTTCGACATCAGCGCGCTGTACTCGGTGGCGATGTCGTCGCCCACGAACTCCTTCATGTTCGTGAAGCCCATGACCTTGTTGTAGAAGCCGACCCATTCGTTCATGTGGCCGAGTTCGACGTTGCCCACGCAGTGGTCGATGGCCTGGAAGGTGCGCCGGGCGGGCGGTTCGACGAGGGGGGTCGCGGCGGCGTATCCCGGGAGGTACGGGCCGTCGTACCCGGTGCGCTCGACGAGGGTGTGGCGGGTCTGGCCGTAGGTGGCGATGGCGGCGAGTACGACGGTGCCGTGCTCGTCCTTCAGCTCGTACGGCTCGGCCAGCGAGCGGGCGCCGTGGCCGACGGCGTACTCGTACGCGGCGCGGGCGTCCGGGACCTCGATGGCGAGGTCGACGACGCCGTCACCGTGCTCGGCCACATGGCCGGCCAGGAAGTGGCCCCAGGGGGTGGCGGGCTTGACGACCGAGGTGAAGACGAACCGGGCGGAGCCGTTCTCCAGGACGTACGACGCCGTCTCGCGGCTGCCCGTCTCCGGTCCGGAGTAGGCGACGAGCCGCATGCCGAAGGCCGTGGAGTAGTAGTGCGCGGCCTGTTTGGCGTTGCCCACGGCAAAGACGACCGCGTCCATTCCCTTGACCGGGAAGGGGTCTGCCTGCCGGGCGGTGTCGGGAGTGTGGTGTGTGGTCTGCGTCATGGCTGAAGCGTCGCTCCGAGCTGGCAAGATGCGCAACAGTTTGCGTTGCGGATGGACATTCTGCTCAGCTGTAGCCCCGTACAGGCAGGCTTTCTGTACACGATGACCATCCCATCTGAGGGGTTCCTGTGACGATCGACGAGCTGGACGGGCGGATCATCGTGCTGCTGGCGCGGGAGCCGCGGATCGGTGTGCTGGAGATGTCCCGGCGGCTGGGAGTGGCGCGCGGGACGGCACAGGCGCGGCTCGACCGGCTTACTTCGAATGGCGTCATCCGGGGGTTCGGGCCGCAGGTGGACCCGGCGGCCCTCGGCTACCCGGTCACCGCGTTCGCGACGCTCCAGATCCGGCAGGGGCAAGGGCCGGACGTACGGGCCCACTTGGCGTCCGTGCCGGAGGTGCTGGAGCTGCACACGACCACCGGCAGCGGGGACATGCTGTGCCGGCTCGTGGCCCGCTCGAACGCCGATCTCCAGCGGGTGATCGACCGGGTCGTCGGTTTTGATGGCATCGACCGGGCCGCCACGGCGATCGTCATGGAGAACCCCGTTCCGCTGCGGATCATCCCGCTGGTGGAGCAGGCGGCCCTGGAGGACAGCGACTGAACCGGGACCGGCTGAAGGGTGATGGCGGTGAACTTCTGGGAGTACCTCGGAAACCGCCATCAGCAGTTGCTCACGGACGCGTTCCAGCACGCCAGCGCCGTCTTCCAGTGCATGGTCGTGGCGACGGTCATCGGGATCACGCTCGGTGTCGTCACCTACCGGAGTGACTGGGCGGGCAACCTCGCGACCACGGCGACGTCGACGATCCTGACGATCCCCTCCCTCGCGATGATCGGCCTGCTGATCCCGATCGTGGGCCTGGGTGTGCCCCCGACGGTCATCGCGCTCACCCTCTACGGCCTCCTGCCGATCGTGCGCAACGCGATCGTGGGCCTGCGCGGGGTCGACCCGTCGCTCGTCGACGCGGCGAGGGGCATCGGGATGTCCCGGGTGGCGCAGCTGGCCCGAGTGGAGCTGCCGCTGGCCTGGCCGCCGATCCTGACCGGTATCCGGGTCTCGACGCAGATGCTGATGGGCATCGCGGCCATCGCCGCGTACGCGTCAGGCCCTGGGCTCGGCAACGAGATCTTCCGGGGCATCGCCTCGCTGGGCAGCAAGAACGCCCTGAACCAGGTCCTCGCCGGCACGCTGGGGATCATCGTGCTCGCGCTGCTGTTCGACGCGGCGTACGTGCTCGTCGGGCGGCTGACGATTCCGAGGGGGATCCGTGTCTGAGACCAGTTCCCATGGGGCCACCATCGAGCTGGAGGGTCTGACCAAGCGCTACTCGGGCAGTGACCGGCCCGCCGTGGACAACGTCTCGATGGAGATCAAGGCGGGCGAGACCGTCATCTTCGTGGGCCCGTCGGGCTGCGGAAAGTCGACGACACTCAAGATGATCAACCGGCTGATCGAGCCGAGCGCCGGCCGCATCCGCATCGGCGGCGAGGACGTCACCGACATGGACCCGGTGAAGCTGCGCCGCAGGATCGGGTACGCGATCCAGTCGTCCGGGCTCTTCCCGCACATGACGGTCGCCCAGAACATCGCGCTCGTCCCGAGGATGACGGGCTGGCCGTCGGGACGGATCAAGTCACGGGTGGAGGAGATGCTCGACCTGGTCGGCCTGGACCCCGGCGAGTTCCACGACCGCTATCCGCGTCAGCTGTCCGGCGGTCAGCAGCAACGGGTGGGCGTGGCAAGGGCGTTGGCGGCCGATCCGCCGGTCCTGCTGATGGACGAGCCGTTCGGCGCCGTCGACCCGATCACCCGGGACCACCTCCAGGACGAGCTGATCCGGCTCCAGCACGAACTGCACAAGACGATCGTCTTCGTCACCCACGACTTCGACGAGGCGATCAAGCTGGGCGACCGGATCGCGGTCCTGCGCGAGCGCTCGCACATCGCCCAGTTCGACACCCCGGAGGCGATCCTCACCAACCCCGCCGACGACTTCGTGTCCGGTTTCGTGGGCGCGGGGGCGGCCCTGAAGCGGCTGAACCTCACCCGCGTGCGGAATGTGGAGATCACCGATTACCCGACGGTGGCCGTCGACGACCCGCTCCAGGACATCTTCAACAAGCTCCGGTCCAGCGGTACGAACGAGATCCTGCTGCTCGACAAGCGGCGCCGCCCGTACAAGTGGCTGCGGCGGGGCGACCTGATGCGGGCGAGGGGTTCGCTGGCGCGCGCCGGGACGCTGGTCTCCGACACGGTGACCCGGGACGCGACCCTGCGGGACGCGCTGGAGGCGGTGCTCACGGACAACGCGGGGCGGGTCGCGGTGACCGGGCGGCGCGGTGAGTACGAGGGCGTCGTCGACATGGAGACCCTGATGAACTCCGTGCACGAACTCCTGGACGCCGACCGGCTGGAGGCGGTGGAGGCACAGCACGACCTGGAGACGGCACGGACGGACCTGACACATGCCGAGCAGGAAGGGGACGGAGAAGGAGCGGAGGTGCGGGCGTGACCACTCGGACGGTCGACCCGGAGATGGAGGAGGAGGGCGCGGCGACGGAACCGGGGCTCGGTGAGACTCCGGCGTCCTCTCCCCCTGTCCTCCCTGTCCCCCATGCCCTCAAAACCCCTACGCCCAGGCTGAGTTGGCAGCGGCTGACGATCCTGCCCGGGGTCCTGGTCCTCGTACTGCTCGCGACCTGGCTGTGGTTCCGGCAGGCCGACCTGGACGCGATCTCCGAGAACGCGCTGTCGGACGGGCAGGTGTCGAAGGCTCTTTGGCAGCACATCGAACTGACGGCGATCTCCACGTTCTTCGTGCTGATCATCGCGATCCCGCTGGGCATCCTGCTGACTCGGCGGGCGTTCCGTCGGGCGACCCCGGTGGTGATGGCGGTCGCCAACATGGGTCAGGCGACCCCGGCGATCGGCCTGTTGGCGCTGCTGGTGATCTGGCTGGGCATCGGCCGGAGGTCGGCGCTGATCGGCATCGTGGCGTACGCGGTCCTGCCCGTCCTGTCGAACACGATCGCCGGCCTGAAGGCCAACGACCCGACGCTTCTGGAGGCGGCTCGGGGCATCGGCATGTCGTCGCCGTGGGTGCTGGCCCGGGTCGAACTCCCGCTGGCGGTACCGCTGATCCTCGCGGGCGTGCGGACGGCGCTCGTCCTGAACGTGGGCACGGCGACGCTGGCCGCGTTCGGCGGGGGCGGTGGGCTGGGGGTGCTGATCACGACCGGGATCACCAACCAGCGGATGCCGGTGCTGATGCTGGGCTCGATCCTGACCGTCGTACTGGCCCTGCTGGTGGACTGGCTGGCCTCGCTGGCCGAACTGCTGCTGCGGCCACGGGGGTTGGAGGCGGGGACATGAGGCGGCGCGGGCGGGCGGGGCCGGCCGTGGCCGGTTGCGTGCTCCTCGCGGCACTGGTGCCCGGCTGCGGTCTGACCAGCGGCTCCCCGATGGTCGACGACGTCGAACCGGGCTCGATCGGCAAGGGGAAGCCGCTGAAGGGCGCCCAACTGACGGTGACGTCCAAGTCGTTCACCGAGAACCTGATCCTCGGCGCGATGATGGGCATCGCCTTCGAGGCGGCGGGGGCGGACGTGCTCGACCGTACGGGCATCCAGGGTTCGTTCGGCGCCCGCGAGGCGGTGAAGAAGGGCGACGCGGACGGCATGTACGAGTACACGGGCACCGCGTGGATCACGTACCAGGGCAACAGCGAACCGATCGCCGACCCGCACGAACAGTGGAAGGCGGTACGGGACGCCGACCTGAAGAACGGACTGACGTGGCTGTCCCCGTCGGCGCTGAACAACACGTACGCCCTGGCGATGAACCAGGCGAACTTCCGCGAGTACGGCACGAAGACGCTGTCGGCGGTGGCCGGGCTGACGGCGACCCGGCCGAAGGCGGTGACGCTGTGCGTGGAGGGCGAGTTCGCCAACCGCGCGGACGGACTGCCGGGCATGGAGAAGGCGTACGGCATGAGTCTGCCCGCCGGGAACATCACCCAGATGGACACCGGGATCATCTACACGCAGGCGGCGAAGGGGAGTTGCGTGTACGGGGAGGTCTTCACGACGGACGGCCGCATCAAGTCGATGGACCTGGCGGTGATGGCCGACGACCGGAAGTTCTTCCCCAACTACAACGCGGCCCCCGAGATCAACTCGAAGACCTTGAAGAAGTGGCCGGCGATCACGAAGACCCTCGACCCGGTGACGGCGAAACTGACGAACGCGGTGGCCCAGGAGCTGAACGCCAAGGTGGATGTGGAGGGGGAGGATCCGCATCAGGTGGCGTTGGACTGGATGCGGGCGGAGGGGTTTGTGAAGTAGGCCGGTGAAGCAGGCCCACTCTCCACAGAGGAGTGGTTGCAATACAAAGGAGTGGTTGCAAAGAAACCCTTGCAACCATTCCTTTGCAAGGCTACCTTTGTAAGCATGCCGGAGCAGCCCGAAGACCCGATCCCCGCGATCCCCCCGACCCCGCCGACCCCCCAGGTAGTCGAACTCGACGCCCGCTCGCTGCGTGGTCTCGCCCATCCGCTGCGGATGCAGCTGCTGACCACGCTGCGGCGGAGCGGACCTGCCACCGCCTCCCAACTGGCCGCGAAACTGGGCGAGTCGAGCGGCGCGACCAGCTATCACCTGAGGCAGCTCGCCGCGCACGGCTTCATCGAGGACGCGCCCGAGCACGGCAAGGGCCGGGAACGCTGGTGGCAGGCGGCGCACGAGGGCGTGCAGTTCAACGACGCCCTGCACAGGGACCCCGACCCGGCCGTCCGTGGCGCCGCCGACCTGTTCATCCACGAGGTCGCGAACATCCACACCAGGGAGATCTCGACCTGGCTGGGCAACCCGAACGACTGGTCCGAGGCATGGCGGAGTTCGTCGGACCTGAGCGACATGACGCTACGGCTGACACCCGAGACCGCCCTGGACCTGATCCACCGGATGCACGAACTCGTCGACAGCTACCGCGCCCAGGCCCCGGCCGAGGGCACCCCGGAAGCGGAGACGGTACGCGTCCACACCCATGTCTTCCCGACCCACACGACCTGAGAGGCCGCGCCCGATGAACCCCACCGAGCCCTACCTCGCCCTCCACCACCTCCGAGCCGCCGACCTCCGAGCCGAGGCCGACGCCCACAGACTCGCCGTCGCCGCCAAGGGCCCCACGCCGGACCTGCGCACCCGCGTCGGCTGGACCCTCGTAGAGGTCGGCCTACGTCTGGCTTCGACGCCGCCGAAGCCGAGGATCGCGTAATCGGACGCGGCGAAATCCGCGCCGGTTCGACATCGCCGCCGATGGGCCGCAGCCCCTTCAGGGGCGCGACCGACGGTTCGGCATCGCCCCTGATGGGGCCGCAGGCCCCTAGAGGGGCGCGGGGAACTGCGCGACCAGCCACGACGGCGCCGCAGCAAACCACCACCCCCTCGCCGCACCCCCAACGACGCGCCGACGAACTCCACGACAGCTCAACAGCACCCCCGACGGGGCCGCAGACCCCCAGGGGCGCGGGGAACTGCGCGACCAGCCCCCACCGGCCCGCAGCAAACCACCACCCCTCGCCTCACCCCCGACGGGGCCGCAGGCCCCTCCGGGGGCGCGGGGAACTGCGCGACCAGCCACGACGGCGCCGCGGCAAACAGACAACCCTCCACGGCACCCCCAACGAAGCCCTACCGAGGAGGCCGCCCGCTCGACTCCCGCACCACCAACGGCGGATCCACCTCATGCAGAACCCGCTCCGTAGACCCCGGGTTCGCAATTTCCTCCACCAGCATCCCAACCCCCTCCGTCGCCACCGCGTCGAAGTCCTGCGCCACCGTGGTCAGCGCGGGCTGCTGGAAACGGGCAGCCGGAATATCGTCCATCCCCACCACACTCACCTCGTCCGGAACCCGCCGCCCCCGCTCGTGCAACGCCCTGACCAGGCCGATCGCCATGTCGTCGTTCGCGACGAACACGGCGGTCATCGCCGAGTCGTCCGCCAGCCGCAACCCCGCCTCGTACCCGCTCGCACAGGACCAGTCCCCCGCGACGGGCTCGGTCACGGGCAGGCCGGCCTCGGTCAGCGCCGAGCGCCAGCCGTCCGCGCGGTCGCGGGACGCCCACCACTGGGCCGGTCCCGAGACATGCCGGATCTCGGTGTGCCCGAGGTCGACGAGGTGCCGGGTCGCCACATACCCGCTGCGGTCCGACTTCTCCGCCGAGCGGATGCGCCGCGCCGCGACCAGCCCCGGAAAGCGTCCGATGGTGAGGATCGGCACGTCCAGCCAGACCTTGACCGGGCTGCCCTCGTCGATCGCCTCCGACAGCACGATGCCGTCGACACCCTGTTCGAGGAGGCTGTCGATGGCCTCGGCGGTGCCGTGTTCGTCGTCCTCGGTGGTGTGGGCGACGCTGACCGAGTAGCCGAGCCGGCGCGCCGAGCGCTCTATGGCGACGAGCATGGTCGTGGGGCCGTAGAGGCGGGCGCCCAGAGAGATGACCCCCAGCCTCCGGCTGCGCCCCGAAGTGAGGCTGCGCGCCGCGCCGTTGGGACGGTACCCGAGCTGCTGGGCCGCCCGCAGGACACGCGTGCGCAGCTCCTCACGGACGTACGGCTCGTTGTTCATGACCCGCGAGACCGTCTTCTGGGAGACACCGGCGAGGCGGGCGACATCGGAACTCGTCGCCGGGGCCCGCGAGATGCCGTCACGACCTTGAGTACCGGCCACTGAAGCCCCTTCCTCACCGGATGCGTCACCCTACGCGTCATCGGACTGCGCTGTCAGAGAAACGTGAAATCAGTGTACGACTATTGACGCTACCTGGATCAGAGCCACAGACTCCGGCCTGACTACGCAGTCACAAATGGACTCGGTACAGAGCGGCCGGAGGGGCAATGCGGAGCAGGCAGAGAACGCAGAGTAGACGAAAGTCGACCAAGGCGCTGGGGAGTCTCGTCGCGGCGGCCGCGCTGCTGGCGGTGCCCATGGCCAGTGCGCAGGCCTACAACCCGACCGGCGGGATCCTCTACCAGCTCGGCAACGAGCCGTGCCTGAAGGGCCGGGGCAACTGCGCGATCTACCCGAAGTCGGCGCAGCTGCCGAGCGGGCGGCTGGTCGCGGCGTTCGAGAAGGCCACCGTCGTGACGGCGACCGGCAGCGCCGACCGGGAAACCCTCCCGGTCTACAAGAGCGACGACCGCGGAACGTCGTGGCAGCCCCTGTCGGAGGTCAAGGCACCGGCGTACCTGTCCAGCGACCCCCAGTACGCCAAGTACAAGAGCAACTGGACGAACCCCTACCTCTACGCGCTCCCCCAGGACGTCGGCGACCTCAAGGCGGGCACGCTGCTCCTGGCGAGTGTCGTGTCGGGCGACGACGCCTACTACAAGGAGCACAAGGCGGCCGACCCGAACTGGACGCCGTCCAACGACGGCGACCGCAGCGACATCGCGATCGCCCTGTACTCCAGCGTGGACGACGGCGTGACGTGGAAGGTCGAGAACGTCGTCGCGACGGGCGGCTGGCAGGGCGGCAGCGCGGGCGCGGTCGGGACGAACATCGCCGCCGCGAACACGAACCGGCAGGTGGACCCCCTCTGGGAGCCGTACCTGATGGTCTACAAGGGCAAGCTCGTCTGCTACTACTCGGACGAGAACGACTACCTCGGCTTCAACGCGACCACCGGCGTCCCGACGCTGGACCCCGCCAACGACACCGCCACGGACTCGCACGGCCAGATCCTCGCCCACAAGACGTGGAACGGCCGCGCTGCGACGCCGTGGAGCGCTCCCGTCGTCGACGTGGCGGGACTGACCGACAACATGGGTGGCGGCAAGACGGAGATCGGCGGCGGGCGGCCGGGCATGGCGAACGTCGTGCGGACGACGGACGGCAAGTGGATGCTCCCCTTCGAGTACTGGGGCGGCGGGGCCAACACCCGGTACGTGATCGCCGACAACCCGCTGGAGTTCTACAAGGGCTCCGCCACCGGCACGGACGTCGCCTCTCTGCCGGTCGACACCGGCTCCCGTCCGCTCACGAGAAACGGCAGCCCGGTCATCATCCAGCTTCCTGGTGGGCGGCTGGTCTACAACGCGGCCGGCAGCGGCAGCGTCTGGGTCAACGAGAGCGGGCGCAGCGACGGCCGCTGGAAGGAGTACCAGACGACGTCGCCGGGTGCGTACAGCCGCAATCTCCAGTACGTGGAGGGCACCGGCCGCGTCGCGATCCTCAACAACCAGGGCACCTCGACACTGGCGTTCGCGGAGGTCGACCTGGGGCAGTCGGCGGGCGCCTACTACCAGTTGGTCAACCGGAAGACCGACCAGGTGATCGGCACGGGCAACCACACGAACGACGCGAACCTCGGCAACGGCGACGTGCCCGACGTGGCACTGGAGGCGCCGGGCTCAGCGGCCAACCCGGACACCCAGTACTGGCACATGGTGACCGAACCGAACGGCGGCACGACACTCCTGAACAAGTCCGGCGGCCGCGCGGCAGCCATCTGGACCGGCAACGCGACGGTCGGCCAGCGGATCGGCCAGTGGGTCGACAACAGCGCCACAGGCACCTGGAACCTGATCAAGACGGACGACGGCTTCTACAGGTTGCAGTCGGCGAAGAACACGAACCTGTACCTGACGGGCGCGACGGCCGGGGCTCCCCTGACCTTGCAGAACGCGACGACGGACGGCTCGCAGGACTGGGAGCTGGCAAGGTGACCTAGAGGCAAGACGGGGCTGGCCTGGGGCTGGGGGCTGGGGGCTGGGGGCTGGGGGCTGGGGGCTGGGTCCAACGGATCTGGCTGACGGGGGTCGCGGTGATGCCTTCAGGGGCGCGGGGAACTGCGCGACAAGCCCCCACCGGCCCGCAGCCGAGGAACCGACCGTGCTCAACAACTAGGCACAGTCCCCTGCCCCGACGACAACGCCACCAACGCCCCAACCGCCCCCTTCAACGTCGTCACCGGAATCAACCGCAACCCCTTAGGAAGCTCGGACTCCGCATCCGAACACTCCGCCTCAGGCACCAGAAAAACAGTCGCCCCATCCCGCCGAGCAGCCTGCGTCTTCAACGCGACACCCCCCACCGCGCCAACAGTCCCCTCCGCGTCGATGGTCCCCGTACCCGCGATGGACCGCCCCCCGGTCAGATCACCCCCGCGACCGTCACCGTCCAGCTTGTCCACGATCCCCAGCGAGAACAGCAACCCCGCGCTCGGCCCACCGACATCCGAAAGCTTCAGCGAGACCTTGACCTTGCCGGAGTCCACGTCCAGATACTTCAGCGCCGCCTCGGCCGCAGCGTCCTGCGACTCCTTCATCTCGGCCGCGTTGTGCTCCTCGATCTCCTTCGTGCTGTCACCGCTCGGATAGACCGAGTCGCGCGGCATCACGGCCTGATCGGTGGAGAACCAACCATCGAGTACGTCGCCCAGGCTCACGTGGGTGTCAGGACCGGTCGCCTCGATGGTCGTCATCCGCAGCTCACCGCGCGTCTCACGGACCGTCGCACCGGTGATGGTGATGACCGGGTCACCGTCGTTGTCGCCGAGAACGTTCGCCGTCATCCCGGGCTGCGCCAAGGCGAACGGCAGTGGCGCGAACGCGGCCGTGGCGAGCAGGGCCACGACGGGCAGGGCACAGACGGCGACGGCCCGGGGGCGCGTGAGGCGAGAGAGCACGGGGTCAATCTAACGTGGGGCCGAGTTCAGGCCAGGGGCGGCTGCCCTGGCCTCCCGTACGCCGGTCAGCGCAGGGCCTCGGACACTTCCCGGGCCGCGTCCATGACCCGGGGCCCCACCCGCTCGGGCACCGCGTCGGCGAGCATGACGACCCCCACGCTCCCCTCGACCCCCGTCACCCCGATCAGCGGAGCCGCCGCCCCGCTCGCGCCGGCCTCCAGTTCCCCGTGGGTGAGGGTGTACCCGGGGTCGGTGGGAGGCTGCTGCCGCGCGGAGAGGATGGCTTTGCCGGCCGCGCCGCGCTCCAGGGGGTGGCGGAAACCGGCCCGGTACGCCACGTGGTAGTCGGTCCAGGTCGGCTCGACGACGGCGACGGCGAGCGCCTCCGTCCCGTCGACGAGGGTCAGGTGGGCGGTGGCGCCTATGTCCTCTGCCAGCGACCTGAGCGCGGGCAGCGCGGCCTCCCGTACGAGGGGATGCACCTGCCGCCCGAGCCGCAGCACCCCCAGGCCCACCCTCGCGCGGCCGCCCAGATCACGGCGTACGAGAGCGTGCTGTTCCAAGGTGGCGAGGAGCCGGTACACGACGGTCCGGTTGACGCCGAGGCGGGTCGACAGTTCGGTGACGGTCAGCCCGTGGTCGGTGTCGGCGAGCAGCTTGAGGACGCGCAGTCCCCGGTCGAGCGTCTGGGAGGTCTCCGCGGTCACGACGCCCACTCCTTCACGTGGTGAGGTCGGCAGCTCCCTGACGACGGGTGCGTCGCCGGTCCCGTGGGCGACGCGTGTCAGAGGCGGCCGATCGGCGCGGCCCGGGCTCTCCCGGACACGGTCGCTTCACGACTGCGCTCCGCGGCGGCGCTGCCACGGGGCGTGTGCGTGTCGGGGACATTAGCGAAGGCGGTTCGCTCAGCGGAAGGCTACGTCCAGAATCCGGTCACTCCGCGGTACGGACTACTGCGCTTCCTCCCGATATGCACAGCGTGTGTACGACCGCACACGCCCCCTCACCGGACGCGCCGGGCGGCGGTGAGGTGATCACCGCATCCGGGTGGCCCACTCCTGCACTTTGGTGATGCGCTGTCGCAACTGTCCCGCGGTGGCCTCCGCGCTCGGCGGCCCGCCGCACACCCGCCGCAGCTCGGTGTGGATCACCCCGTGCGGTTTGCCGCTCTGGTGGACGTACGCGCCGACCATGGTGTTGAGCTGCTTACGCAGTTCGAGCATCTCCTTGTGGGAGACCACAGGCCGCCGCTCGGCGGGCAACTCCAGAAGATCGGCCTCGTCGTCGGGCTTCTTACGGCTGTGCGCGATCTGCCGGGCCTGCCGCTTCTGGAGCAGCAGCTGCACCTGATCGGGTTCGAGCAGCCCCGGGATCCCGAGGTAGTCCTGCTCCTCCTCGCTCCCCGGGTGCGCCTGCATGCCGAACTCGGCGCCGTCGTACAGCACCCGGTCGAAGACGGCGTCGGACTCCAGCGCCTCGAAGGAGAACTGCTCCTGCTCCCCGGTGTCCTCGTCCTCCTCCCGGTTCGCCTCCTCCATCTCCTTCTCGGATTCGGCGTACGGGTCCTCCTCGCCCTCCTTCTTGGGCTTGTCGAGGGCGTGGTCGCGCTCGACCTCCATCTCGTTCGCGAAGGTGAGGAGGTCGGGGACGGTCGGCAGGAACACGGACGCGGTCTCACCGCGCCGCCGGGACCGTACGAAGCGTCCGACGGCCTGGGCGAAGAAGAGGGGGGTGGAGATGGTGGTGGCGTACACCCCGACAGCCAGCCGAGGCACGTCAACCCCCTCGGACACCATCCGGACGGCGACCATCCAGCGGGAGTCGTTGTGGGCGAACTCGTCGATACGGTCGGATGCGCCGGAGTCGTCGGAGAGGACGACGGTGGCCCTGGTCCCGGTGATGTCGCGGATCAACTTGGCGTAGGCGCGGGCGGACTCCTGGTCGGAGGCGATGACGAGGGCCCCCGCGTCCGGAATCCCCTTCCGCACCTCGGTCAGCCGCTTGTCGGCGGCCCGCAGCACACTCGGCATCCACTCACCGCGCGGATCGAGGGCGGTACGCCAGGCCTGCGAGATGGCGTCCTTGGTCATGGGTTCGCCGAGCCGAGCGGCGATTTCATCCCCCGCCTTGGTCCGCCACCGCATCTGCCCGCTGTAGGAGAGGAAGATGACGGGCCGGACGACATGGTCGGCGAGCGCGTTGCCGTACCCGTAGGTGTAGTCGGCGGAGGACCGCCGAATCCCGTCGTTCCCTTCCTCGTACGTGACAAAGGGAATGGGATTGGTGTCGGACCGGAAGGGCGTACCGGTGAGCGCGAGCCGCCGGGTGGCGGGCTCGAAGGCTTCCAGACAGGCCTCACCCCAGGACTTGGAGTCACCGGCGTGGTGGATCTCGTCGAGAATGACGAGGGTCTTCCGCTGCTCGCAGCGATTGCGGTGCAGCATGGGCCGCACGCCAACCCCCGCGTACGTCACGGCAACGCCCTGGTACTCCTTGCTGAGCGGCCCGGCGCTGTACTCGGGATCGAGCTTGATCCCTATCCGCGCCGCCGCCTCGGCCCACTGCTTCTTCAGATGCTCGGTGGGCGCGACCACGGTCACCTGCTGCACGACATGGTGATGCAGCAGCCAGGAGGCGAGCGTCAGCGCGAACGTCGTCTTGCCGGCGCCGGGTGTGGCGACGGCGAGAAAGTCACGCGGCTGCTCCTTGAGATACCTCTCCATCGCCCCCTGCTGCCAGGCACGCAGCTTGCTGGCGGTACCCCAGGGGGCACGGCCCGGGAAGGCGGGCGAGAGGTGATGGTTCGAGGCGGTGGCGGTGGCAGCACTGGCGGCGGTGGTAGTCACGGTCTCCGGGGGTGGTGGGTCGGGCGGCTCGGCGGCGGTTGCAGCTACAGCGGGAAGGCTGGGGCTGGAGCTACGTATGACAACCGGGCCACCCTACCGGCGGCCCGGTGCTGTCAACGTGCGTACGACGCGGGGTCACCCGGGGATGGGACTCAGCTCACATCGCCTCGTGCAGAGCCCTCAAACGCCGGGCGATCAGCCCGACATCCTCCAAAGTGCCCGCCGCCACCTCGATGACAAGCTTGTACGCCTCGTCCTGATCGACATCGAGCATGTCGGTGCCGTTGAAGTCGAGGAAGACGACCGTGGACATCCACGCCATGCGCTTGTTGCCGTCGACCAGAGGGTGGTTCACGGCGAGCGACTGAAGCAGCGCGGCGGCCTTCTCGAAAAGGTCCGTGTACGCCTCGACGCCGAACATCTGCGACCGGGGACGGTGAACGGCCGAGCTGAGCAGTCCCAGGTCGCGCACGGCGACCTGTGTCTGCTCCCCACACGCCAGCTCCGCCAGCTCCAGGACTTCCTGGACCGTGAGGTACTTCACCGACTACTCCCCCAGCCTGCGCAGCAGGTCAGCATGGCCCGCCGCGTACTTCGCCCCCAGACGACGGACCGTGTTCCGGTCCGCCTCCTGCTCCAGATACCGGTCGATCGCCTGAAGCACTATGGCGTGCATGCTGCGCCCCTCCTCCTCGGCACGCAGCTTCAGGGCCTCCTGCTGGTCGTCGCGCAGACGAAGGTTCATAGCCATACCACCACGGTACCAAGGATGGGGCCACTGTGGTACCACTTCACCTCTCCCGCAACCGCGTAGTCACCCAGGCCCCCACCAACGCCACCCCCGCCATAGGCAGAAACACGACGACGAAGGCGGCCGGATGGGAACCCCCGGCCGCTGCGCCGGAGGCATGAGCCACCGTCCCCCCACCCAGCGCGGCGAAAGCCGCACCCCCACCCGCCAGCAGCAACACGTTGGACAGCCCGTCGGAGATCTGTAGAGAAGCGGAGTTGGCGCCGGCCTCCTCGGGCGCGGAGAGATGAAGCAGCAGGACGCTGGTACTGGCGATGACGAGCCCCATCCCGAAGCACCCGAACGCCCACACCACCGCAAGGGTCCACACCGGCACGGCATCGATCAGCACGGCAGGCGCCCCGGCGATGGACGCGGCGACGAGAACCATCCCGAACGTCATCAGCCGCTCCCGATACGGCTCCATCCGCGCCCGAGCCTGCACGGACGATCCCAACGCCCATGTAACGCCCCCCGCGGCGAGCGAGAACCCGGCCAACGTCGGCGACAGCCCCCGCTGGGTGACAAGCATCAACGGAATGAAGGACTCGGCGGCGATGAAGGACCCTGCGGCCACTCCACGCAACAACACAACGGACGGCAACCCGCGAGCGGCCCGATAGGTCCCGTGAGGAAGCAACCCAAGCACGGCGGGCACGAGCAACGAGACACCCAGAAGCCCCGGAACGACGGAGACCCACCGCAAATCCTGGGCGGCGTACTGAAGCAGCCCGGCACCGAGCGAAATCCCGCAGGCAAGCCGGATACGACGCCGATCCCCCTGCTCGTCCCGCTCCCCCTCCTTCACAGCCCCACCGGCGAGCCGCCGTATCTGCGGCAGGGCAAGGGCCAGCGGAAAGACAACAAGTACGGGAATCCCGACAAAAACCCACCGCCACCCGAGCTGCTCGGTGACGGCCCCGGCGGCAAGGGGTCCAACCACAGACGGCACAACCCAGCTAGCGGCAAAGGCAGCCATGATGGAAGCCCGCAACCGCTCGGGATAAGCCCGCCCGACAACCACATACAGGGAAACGATCACCAGTCCACCCCCGAGCCCCTGCACGGCCCGCCCGGCGATGAACAGCCACATGACCCCGGCGGTCCCGGACAACAACAACCCGGCGGCAAAGGCGGCGATGCCCGTGGTGAGCGCCCCCAGCGGCCCCTTCCGGTCCGACCACTGCCCGGCAAGCACCATCCCGAACAGACTGGTCGTGAAGTACCCGGAGAAGGCGAACGCGTACAGCGACACCCCGTCCAGCTCCCGAGCAGCGACAGGCATGGCGGTCCCCACGGCAGTCGCCTCAAAGGCGATCAGCAGCACGACGGACACGATCCCGACACTGAGCGCCCGATAGGAACGCCCGAGCACCCCCTCACCGGGTACGGCAGCCAAGGGAGCATCCGCGTCGACGCTGTCGGTGGCGACGCCGGTGTCGCCCGATTCCAGTGAGGTCATGCAGGCCAGCGTAAGGGCCAACACTGACCTTGACCCCTGTCGGAGGTAGGGCCCGACCCGAGACCTTGGACGTACGCCCCCGGTCCGCCGACCCCCGGTTCATGAACGGCGTATGGCAGTCCCATTGCGGCCCGCCCGACTCCCTTGCCCCTCCCCGCACCCCACCCCTACGGTCAGGTAACGAAGTTCGGAACGGACAAGGGAACGGCCACGAAGCCCGCCCCACCATCCGCTCCAAGCCCGGCCGTGTGCCCGAGTGGTTTAGGGACTCGCCTGCAAAGCGAGTTACGTGGGTTCGATTCCCGCCACGGCCTCAGACAGCCCGACCATGGCAAATGGATATGGGGTGGCCCTCCTTCGAGGGTCACCCCATCTGCCGTTCATCTCGGCTCGAAACCCTCCGTCTAGGACAGAAACAGACCTATATCTCGCCTAGCGTCGTTGTCAGCATCCGGCATCGGCGAAAGGGACCGTGATGTCCAAACAGGGCAACACCGCGCCAGAGGGCTACACCACCGTTGCGCCCTGGGTCGTCACCGACGACACGGGGGCCTTTCTCGACTTCGTCGCCCAGGCGTTCGGCGGGGAGGAACTCGGGCGGGTGCTGACGGAGGACGGTCTGGTCGGGCACGGGGAGATCCGGGTCGGCGACACCGTCGTGCTGGCGTTCGACCGGCATACGGACTGGCCCGTCATGCCGAGTCTGCTCCGTGTGTACGTCCCCGACGCGGACGAAGCATTCTCACAAGCCGCCGCTGCCGGAGGCCAGGTCGTCACCGCTGTGGCGAACGACGCCTTCGGACATCGCGGAGGGCGCATCAAGGATCCCTTCGGCAATATCTGGTGGGTGGTCAGCCACGTCGAGGACGTCCCCGAGGACGAGATGTGGAAGCGGCTGCACGACCCCGTGTACGCCGAGGCCATGCGCGTGGCTCAGGAGACGCTCGACGCCGAGCTGAGCGGTCGGGAACGCGGGCGTGGCAGTGCTCCCGTCCGGAAACCCGACTGACCCGGCTGACCCGAGTTACTTGAGTGTCAGGCAGCGCTCAGCGCACCTTGCCCGCCTCCGCCTCGAAGTCGATCGTCTTCGCCCGGTGCAGCAGCCACAGGGTGTACGCGAGGGTCGAGACGTCCGTGTTCAGGCGGTGGAGGGTTGTCTCGGGCTCGTTCCAGACGAGGATCGTGCCCGTTCTGCCGTCCAGCACCAGGCTGTTGTCCTGCGTCAACCCGCCCAGGCGGATCAAGTCGGCCGCTCCCTGCGGGAGTTCGGTTGCCGTGTCCTCGTCCGCGCAGTACTCCGTCAGCGTCGGCAGCGGTATCTCCGTGTCCAGCTGGAAGTGGCCGTCGTCCTCCGGGAGGCCCGTGCCGGCCAGAAAGCGGCGGGTCGGCTCGTGGGTGAGCGGGGCCGGGAAGTCGACGTTCTCGAAGCGTGCCACCCTGCCGTGGCCGAACTCCTTCTCCAGGAGCCTCGCGGGCAGGTCCAGGGCGAGGCCCGACTCCGCGCCAGGAGCGGCGAACCTGGCCAGCGGGCGGATCAGGGCGGCCATCTTCCAGTACGGCAGCACATCACCGTTGGTGCCCTGCGCGAAGACCGTCAGCAGGTGCCGGGACGTCTCCGCCACCGTCCGCGAGCCCAATCGGCCTGTGCCGGAAGCGAATCGGCCTCGCGCTGCTGTCATCTCCTCCGTCGCCGCCGCGAACCGCAGCAGCACCTCCAGCGAGGAGGCCGGCGCGCGCCGGTCCAGCGGGGCGCGGCGGTTGCGCGGGAAAGGTGCCGCAGGCGTCTCTCCCGTCGAGTTCACCACCGTACGCACGACACCCGTGCGCAGCGCGCCGAACCTCAACCGGCCCTCGGCACCCGGCAGTCCCACACGCGTCAGCAGTTCGCCCCTGGTCAGACTGATCGTCGTGCTCATGGTTTCCCCCGCGCATGGTTGTTCGCAGTCCCCCGGGCGCAACGTCGAAAAACGACCGCCGCCCGGCAGGCCCTCCCACTGACCAGAACACTACGCGGCACCACTGACAAAGGGCTCTGAGCTGGGACGAAGCCGAAACACGCCTCTCAGCCGAAGTACACGCCGCCCGCGACAACCACGACCGCCGCCACCACGAACAGCAGCACCCACGCCAGGATCTTGCCCGGCGTCGGCCCCGGTTCGTATCGCGGCTCATCCTCCGGCAGCGTCATGTCGCCGTCACCACCGCCGCCTGCGGGCGGATCGGAAGGCGGTTCACCGGGCGGCCCGTCGCCGCCCGTACCGCCGAGGCGATGGCCGCCGGGGACGTCACCACCGGTACCGCGCTCGCCGCCTTCGCGCCGAAGGGGGCGACCACGTCCCGTTCCTCGACAAGTTTCACGATGCGGATGTCGGGGGCGTCCAGGGCCGTCGGGAGGGCGTAGCCCGTGAGGTCGGGGTGGCGGATCAGCCCGCGCGCGGAGCGCAGGTTTTCGGTCAGGGCGATGCCTACGCCCTGGGTGACGCCCGCCTCGATACGGGCCGCCAGTTGGGCAGGGTTCAGGACGCGGCCGACGTCCTGGGCGAGTGCCACCTCCACCACTCTCACCGAGCCCAGCTCGATGTCGACGTCCACCACCGCGCGGATCGCGCAGAACGCCAACCCCACGAAGGCGTCGCCCTGGCCCGCCTCGTCCAGGGGTTCCGTGGGGTGCGGGCGGCACTGTGCCGTCGCCCACAGTTCCTTGCCGTCCATCGCCTCCGTCACCGTGGTCGACAGGACACCGTCGTACGAGGTGATCTTGCCGTCGGTGATTTGCAGCAGTTCCGTGGACATGCCGAACTTGTGGGCCAGGGGCTGGAGGAGTTGCGTGCGGACCATCTTCGCCGCCCGTTCCACCGCGCCGCCCGACACCCAGGTGTGGCGGCCTCGCGCGCCCGGGCCCGCCGGGGGCTGGTCGGTGTCGACGGGGGCCACGTGGACCTCGTCGATGCCGAGCGTCTCCTGGACGATCTGGCGGGCCAGGGTGGTGAAGCCCTGGCCTGTTTCCACCGCCGCGCACAGGACCGTGGCGATGCCGTCGTGGACCTTGACGGTGGCCGTCGAGACCTCGTCCGCGCCCTCGGCGCCGAGCATGTGGACCATGCCCAGGCCGTAGCCCACGCCACGGCGGACGGCGCCGGGCTCGCCCGCGCCTTCGGGGCCGCCCGGGAGCAGCCACTCGTCCTCGGGGGTGTCCTTGGGGAGCGCCGGCAGCGGGAAGTCCCGTACCGCCTGGAGGAGTTCGGCCACCGGGGCCGGGCAGGTGACCGATTGGCCGGTCGGGAGGACGTCCCCTGTGGCCATCGCGTTGCGCAGGCGCAGCTCCGCCGGGTCGACGCCGAGCTTCTTCGCGAGTTTGTCCATCTGGGCCTCGTAGGCCGCGCAGACCTGCATCGCGCCCTCACCGCGGACATGGCCCGAAGGGGGGTTGTTGGTGCGGACCGCCCAGCCCTCGATGAAGGCGTTGGGGACGACGTACGGGCCGCAGGCGAAGGAGACCGCCGCCGCGAGGGCCTCCGCGGAGGTGTCCGCGTACGCGCCCGCGTCGAGCAGGATCTGTGCCTCGACCTTGACCAGCTTGCCGTCGGTGTCCGCGTGGTGGCGGTAGCGGAGGAGGGTGGGGTGTCTGTGGACGTGGCCCAGGAAGGATTCCTCGCGGGTCGCCGTCAGCTTCACCGGGCAGCCCGTCTTCAGCGCCAGCAGGCCGAGCGGGAGCTGGAAGCCCTGGTCCTCGCGGTCGGCGGTGGCGCCGGGGACTCCCGTGACGACCACCTTCACCCGCTCCGGTTCCAGGCCGTAACAGGCGGCGGCCGCGTCGCGATCCCCGTGGGGGTCCGTCGACGCCAGGTACAGCTCCACACCGCCGTCGGGACGCGGTACCGCGAGGCCCGCCTCCGCGCCGATGGGGGCGGGGTCCTGGCGGCCGATCCGGTAGAGGCCCTCGACGACGATCTCGCCGGCCGCGTCCGGGTCGCCGTGGCGCAGCGGGATGTGCCGGATCAGGTTGCCGTCGGGGTGCAGCGGTTCTGCCTCGAAGGCCTGCTCGGGGTCGGTCACCGGGTCGAGTACTTCGTACTCGACGATGATCGCCGCGGCGGCCATGCGCGCGGTGTCGGGGTGGTCGGCGGCGACGGCGGCGATGGGCTCCCCGTGGTGGCGTACGACCTCGGAGGCGAACATCGGGCGGTCGGCCCTGCCCCGGCCGTGCAGTTCGGCGCCCGGCACGTCCTCGTGCGTGACGACGGCCCGTACGCCGGGCATGTCCCGCGCGTGGGTGGTGTCGATGGAGAGGATGCGCGCGTGCGGGTGCGGTGAGCGCAGTACGGCGGCCCACAGCAGGCCCTCGGCCCACAGGTCGGCCGCGTAGGGGAACGTGCCCTCGGTCTTCGCGCGCGCGTCGGCGGCCGGCAGCGACACGCCGAGGCCGTGCGGGAGCGCCTCCGCGTCGGGGGCGGCCTCCGCGGCCGTGGTCGCGGTGGCGGCTTCGTTGCTCACGTCTGGCCTCCGTCCTGGCCGTACGTCTGGTCGTGCGGGGCGTGCGAGTCGTGGTTGCGGGCGGGCTCGAAGCCCGGCGCGTCGAACGCGGAGGGGTTGACCCCGCCCGCGCCCGGTCCGGCCTGGTGCGGGATACGGGCCTCGCCGTCCTCCGCCTCCGCGTCGGCGGCGTGCGCCTCGCGTTCGGCGACGACCTCGCGGACCGCCTCCAGGACACCCCGGTAGCCGGAGCAGCGGCACAGGTTGCCGCACAGGGCCTGGCGGGTCTCCAGGTCGGTCGGGGCGGGGTTGCCCTCCAGGAGGTCGTGCACGGTCATCGCCATCCCGGGGACGCAGAAGCCGCACTGCACGGCTCCGCACTTGGCGAGCGCGCGCTGCACGTCCGAGGGCTGTCCGTCGGTGGCGAGGCCCTCCACGGTGCGTACCTCGCTGCCTGCGGCGGTGACCGCGGGCACCAGGCAGGAGGCGACGAGGCGTCCGTCCACCTGGACGTTGCAGGCGCCGCACTCGCCCTGGGAGCAGCCGTCCTTGGCGCCGGCGAGGCCGAGGCGCTCGCGCAGTACGTAGAGCAGCGACTCGCCGATCCAGGCGTCGGTGACGGGCCGGTCGGAGCCGTTGACGCGCAGCACGTAGGAGGCGAGGGGGTGTTCCTCGCCGGGCATCCCGGGGGCGTCGTCGGTCGCGTCCGGGTCGGCGTCGGGCTCCGTGTCGGCGGCCCTGGCACCGGATGCCTCGGAGTCCGCGTCGGGCTCGCCCTCCACGGGCTCCTCAGCGGCCTCCGGCGAGCCTTCCGGCCCGGAGGTCGCGTCGGGGTCCGTTGCGGCCCCTGCGGGGCCTCCAGGGCCCTCGGCGGGGTCATGGGTGATCTCGACGGGGATGCGGTCCTCGTCGGCGACCGGGTGACCGGCTTCGGCAGCGGTGCGACCGGAGCCGTCGGCCGGGTGACCGATCCCGACAGCCGGGCGACCGGCGCCGCCCGTTTCGTGCACGGTTTCGGGCGCGTACGTCGGCTCCGCGCCCGGCGCGGGACCGGGCTCGCGCTCCCGCGTCGACTCGGCTCCGGGCGCCCAGGTCTGTCCCGCGCCCTCCGTCGCCCAGGGCGCGGGCGCGCCGCCGGGGAGCGTGGCCGGCGGCGTGCCGCCCCACTGCTCGACCAACGCGGATGTACTGAACTCGCCCGATTCGTCCGGAAGATCGCCGCCCGCGACGGGGATCCGCCACTCCCCGGTCACCTCGCGGCCCGGCGTACCGGGACCCGTGCCCTCCGGCGCGGCGGCGCCCCGCTCGAAGGCCCACTGCCCCGTCGAGCTCTGCTCGTACGTGAACCCGTCGTGCTGGGTCTGCGGGGACTCCCGGGACACGGCGTTCGGGTCCGGCCACTGGACACCCCCGGGGGGCGCGGGCGGCGCACCCCAGGAACCGTCCTCGGCCCCGACGCCCGGCGCTGTCTCTATCTGCGGGGGCACATACCCGTGGCCGGGCGCCGCCAGCGGGCTGTCCACGGAGGCCAGGAGCGCGTCGATACCCCCCTCGGGGAGCTTCACGAAGGCGGTGGCACCGTCGTCGTAGTCGCCCTGGGGCAGCGGGTCCCAACGGCCCCCGCCCCGGGGCGCGCCCTCCCCCTGCGCCCCTTGTTGATTCCCGCGCCCGTCCCCGTACTGGTCGTCGCTGTACTGGTCGTCGGTCACGAAAGTGCCCTCCCCAGTGCTCGTCGGGCCAGCGCGGCGACGGTGCGCCGCAGATGCAGTACGGCGGGCGGAAGCGACGGCACGGAGCCGTCCGCGTCCGGGACCGGGTCGGGGATGCAGGCCGCGGCGACGTACTCTCCGAAGGCACCCAGTGCCTCCGGGACGATCGTGCGGTTGTTGTCCCAGTCGATCAGCCGGGCGACCCACTGCTCGGCGTCCAGGGGGCGCAGCGGCATCGGCGCTATGGCACCGACGGCGCACCTGACGCCACGCCGGGCGGGGTCGAGGACGAGCGCCACGGACGCGAGGGCGCGCCCGGGGCCGGTCCGTCCGGTGGCCTTCAGGAAGACCTGGGGCGCGTGCAGCAGGGGCACGCGCACGAAGCCGATGAGTTCACCCGCGCGCAACAATTCGACGCCCGCCAGCAGGTGCGACACCGGGATCTCCCGGCGGGCACCACCGGGGCCCGCGATGATGAGCGTCGCCTCCAGGGCGGCCAGCACGGGAAGCGCGTCCCCCGTGGGGGCGGCCGTGGCGATGTTGCCGCCCAGGGTGCCCGCGTTGCGGATCTGCGGCGGGCCCGCGGCGCGCGCGGAGGCGGCCAGGGCCGGGATGAGGGCGGCGAAGTCGGGGCGGCCCATCCGCGCGTGGGTCAGACCGGCGCCCAGCAGGGCGTGGCCGTCCTGGTACTGCCAGCCGCGGATCTCGCTGATCCGGCCCAGGCCGACGAGCGCGGCGGGCCTCAGCTGCCCGGAGTTGACGGTGGCCATGAGGTCGGTGCCGCCCGCCACGGGGACGGCGGCCGGCATGGCGGCGAGCGCCGCGACGGCCTCGTCCAGCGAGGCGGGCAGCGTCACGGCCTGCGCCGCCTGCGGTGCGTGCGTGGTCAAACCGGCTGCCCCTTCCCGCTGCCCCACCTGGTCCCACCTGTGTTGCCGTACGGTACGTGCTGACAGGGCGGACGTGGCAACTCTGGCACATTCTCGCGAGACCCGAACGCAGGGGTCCGCTAGGAGGCATTCGCCCGTCTCACCAGCGGGATGGTCCGTTTTCGTACGAGATCGCCGACCGGTTCCGATTGGAACTGGTCGGCGACTGTTGTGAGCTTTTTCCCACGACTCCTTACGAGTTCCTACGAGGCCTCGGGCCCGTGGGACCTCACACGTTGGGGGGCGTCCCCTCGATCGGACGTCCGAGCACTCCCGGCCGCCGCTGCCACGGATGCGGGCCCGCGGGTGGCCGATAGCCGACGCCGAGGGCGTCAAGTCGCCCGTAATGGGCGGTCATCCGGCGTTCGAAGTCGGCGAAGTCCCGTTCGGCGGGCGCGGGAAGAGCACTCCAGGCGACCTCGGCGAAGGCGACCAGGCGTGGGAAGGCCTGGTAGTCCACGCGCCCGGTGTCCTCCATGACCTCGGTCCACAGGTTGGCCTGGGCGCCGAGGACGTGCCGCGCCTCCTCGGGACCCAACTCCGGTGGAACCGGCTCGAAACGAAAGACATCCTCAAGGGTGCGGACGTACCCGATGGGGACGGGTTCGTCGGCACCGCCGTGCTGACGGTGGTCCAAGTACACCTGCTGCTCGGGGCACATGACGACGTCGTGGCCCCCGCGCGCGGCCGTGATGCCGCCCGCGTAGCCGCGCCAGGAGGAGACGGCGGCCCCCGGTGCGAGGCCGCCCTCCAGGATCTCGTCCCAGCCGATGAGCCGGCGCCCGCGCGCGGTCAGCCAGGTGTCGAAGTGCCGGATGAACCACGACTGGAGCCCGTCCTCGTCGCCGACACCGAGTTCCTCGATGCGGGCCTGCGCGGTGGGCGACTCCCGCCACTGCTCCTTGGCGCACTCGTCGCCGCCGATGTGAATGAACTCCCCCGGGAACAGGTCGAGGACCTCCTCGAAGACGCCCTCGTAGAAGCGCAGGGTGTTGTCAGTGGGGGCGAGTACGTTGTGGCTGATCCCCCAGTTGTCCCAGACGGAGAGGGAGGCCGTGTCGATGACGTCCGTGTTGCCGAGTTCCGGATATGCGGCGATGGCCGCCTGCGAGTGCCCCGGTACGTCGATTTCGGGGACGACGGTGATATGCCGCTCGGCGGCGTAGGCGACGATCTCGCGGATGTCGTCCTGGGTGTAGAAGCCCCCGTGCGGCTTCTCCTCCCACAGCGGTGAGGCACGGTGGCCGAATTTCGTCCGGGCCCGCCAGGAGCCGACCTCCGTCAGCTTCGGGTAGCGCTTGATCTCGACGCGCCAGCCCTGGTCGTCCGTCAGGTGGAAGTGGAAGACGTTGAGTTTGTGCGCCGCCATCAGGTCGAGGTAGCGCAGAACACCTTCCTTGGGCATGAAGTGCCGGGCCACGTCGAGCATGAGGCCGCGCCAGGCAAAGCGGGGTGCGTCCCGGATCTCCGTCAGGGGCAGCCGCCATGTACGGCCGGGAAGGGGTGCGCGCCGGAAGGCGTCGGGGCCGAGGAGCTGACGCAGCGTCTGGGCGCCCCAGAAGACACCGGCGGGCGAGCCGCCCTGGAGGTGGATGCCGTGGGGGGCGATGGCGAGCCGGTATTCCTCGGCGTCGAGGCCCGGCCGGAGGGACAGATGGAGGACGTCGTGCTCGTCCCCCTTCTTGGGCGGCAGCGCGAACCCGGTGGCCGCGCCGAGTGTCGCGCGCAGCCAGCGGGCGGTGTCCTCGGTGCCCGGCCCGGCCTCGATCCCGAAGCCGTCGCCGAGTTCGTGGAAGCCCGTGGCCCGCTCCGTCTGGCGAGGTGCCGGAATGAGATCCATGAATGATCAGACCCTTCAGTCCTTGACGGCGCCGCCGAGCCCGGAGACCAGGCGCCGCTGTACGAGTACGAAGAACACCAGCACCGGAATCGTCATCACCGTGGAGGCGGCCATCACGCCGCCCCAGTCCGGGTCGTCGGGCTTGTAGAAGACCAGCAGGGCCATCGGCAGCGTCGACTGGGAGGTGTCGCTGATGATGAACGACTTGGCGAACAGGAAGTCGTTCCAGGCCGAGATGAAGGAGAACACGCTCGTGGCCACCAACCCCGGGAAGACCAGCGGGAAAAGGATCTGCCACAGGAATCGCGACCGGCTCGCCCCGTCGATGTACGCGGCCTCCTCAAGGGCCTCCGGAACGGCCTTCACGAAGCCCCGCAGCATCCAGATCGCGAAGGGCAGCGAGAAGGCGATGTGCGGCAGGATCAGGGCACCCAGCGTGTTCAGCTGCCCGAAGTCCCGCATGAGGAAGAACAGCGGGATGGTGAGCGCCTCCACGGGCACCATCTGGGCCACCAGGAACATGATCAGCAGGGTGGTCCGGAATCGGAACCGGAATCGGGTCACCGCGGTCGCCGCGAGAAACGCGATCAGCGCCGAGACGACGACCACCGAGCAGGCGACCACCAGGCTGTTGAGAAAGTAACGGCCGAATTCCTGCTGTCCGAAGACCCGCCGGAAGGAGTCCAGGGACGGTTCCAGCGTCCAGGGCCGAGGCTCCGTCGACTCGATCTCGCCGGCCGGTTTGAAGGCGCTGAGCACCATCCAGTAGAGGGGGAAGGCGACGACGGCCGCGATCAGCAGCGCCGACACCTCGGCGGCCAGCCGCCAGGGCCGCCGTACAAGCCGGTGGACAACGTTGCCGGACATCACAGTTCCTCCCCCTGCCTGCGCAGCAGCCGCAGATACACGAGCGTCACGGCGAGCAGGATCAGCAGCATCACGATCCCGATCGCCGAGCCGAGGCTGTACTGGGAGGAGGCGAAGGCCTGTTGGTAGGCGTAGACGTTGAGGGTGAGGTTCTGGCCGGCGATACCGCCGCCGTTCGTCATCACATAGATCTGCGTGAAGACCTTGAAGTCCCAGATGACCGACTGGATGGTGACGACCACCAGGATCGGACGCAGCATCGGCGCCAGCACCGAGCGCCAGATGCGCAGTTGGGACGCGCCGTCCAGGGCGGCCGCCTCCAGCACCTCGGCCGGTACGGCGCGGATCCCCGCGTACACCGTGACCATCACGAACGGGAAGGAGCACCACACCACTTCGAGCAGCACCAGGAAGAAGGCGCTCAGCCGGCCGTACGTCCATGAGTGGTCGCCGAGGCCGAGCATCCGGTTGACGGGCCCGAAGTCGGGGTCGAACAGAAACAGCCACACGGTGGACCCGGTGACCGCGGGCGTCGCCCACGCCCCGAGCGCCGCCAGCATCAACACGAGCCGGGGCAGCGCACGGACACGAGTCAGCAGCACGGCGAGCGCACACCCGACGGAGAGCGTGGACACCACACAGGCCGCCGCGAAGAGCACGGTCGCCAGCAGCACCTGCCAGAACTGGGAGTCGGAAAAGATCTCCCGATAGTTGGCAAACCCCTCAAAGGTGGTCGGCTTACCGCCACTGACCTGCGCCTGGGTGTAGTCGAAGAACGAGATCAACCCAAGCTGATAAATGGGGTAAAGAAGCAACCCCCCAAGAACAACAAGAGCCGGAGCAAGATAAATCCAAGGGACACTGGACGAACCCAAGGGGCGCGGGGCTGTTCTGAATTTGCGGCTACCGCCGCGTGGGCGCGACAAGCCACGACGGACCGGCACGCGCAAACGCTCCGCACCCCCCACCCGAGTAGGCGCCGTCACCCCACAGACCCAAACGCGTCATCCATCTTCTTCGCCGCGTCGGCAGAGGCAGCCGCAACATCCTTCTTACCGCTGACGATCTCCTGGAACATCGTCGGCAGCACCAACGACGAGTCGATCTGCGACCACGCGGGCGACGCGGGCACGAACTTCGTCCCCGAGGCGAGCGTCTTCACGAACGGCGCGACGAACGGCTCCTTCTTGGCCACCGCGTCCCGCGTGTCCGCGAACGTCGGCAAGAAGCCCATCGCGTCGAAGAGTTCGGTCTGCGTCTGCTTGGAGGCGAGCGCCTCCATGAGGTCGACCGCGAGCGTCCGATGCGAAGTGCTGTTCAGCACACCGAGGTTGTTCCCGCCCGCGAACGCCGGCGCCACCGAGCCGGCCGTGACGCCCGGCAGCGGTACGACCGCGTACTTGCCCTTCACCTTGCCCGCCTCGACGGCCGTGTGGCTGAAGTCGCCGCCGATCACCATGCCGGCCTTGCCCGCGGCGAAGGCGGTGACGCTGTCGTTGCCGCCCATGCCCGCACACTTGGCGGCGGGACAGTTGTCGTCGCCGAAGAGCGAGGTGTAGGCCTTGATGCCCTTCTGCGAGGCGGTGCTGTCGATGGCGGAGGCGTACGAGCCGCCCCGGCCGGTGGCGAGTTCGCCGCCGTTGGCCCAGACGAACGGCATCGCGCCGTAGGTGTAGGCGCCGCCGACCGCGATGCCGTACAGGTCGGGCCTGGCCGCGCGGATCGCGTGGGCGGTCTCGGTCAACTCGGCCAGGGTCTTGGGGACTTCGAGGTCGAGTTCCTTGAAGATGTCGGTGCGGTAGTACAAGGCGCGGACGCCCACGAAGAAGGGAGCGCCGTAGACCTTGCCGTCGACGGTGACGGACTGACGGGCCGTCGGGTCGGTGTCCGACGACTCGTCCCAGGCCGCGAACTCCTTGCTGATGTCGAGGAGTCCGCCGTCGGCGACGTAACCGGCGGTGTCCGTGTTGCCGTACTCGATGACGTCGGGGGCGCTCTTCGGGTCGTTGAAGGCGGCCTTGATGCGCTGGGCGCGGGTCTCGACGGGGATGTACTCGATCTTGACCTCGGCGCCCTTGTGGGCCTTTTCGAAGGCGTCGACGACCGAGGTGACGACCTTCTCCTTGGGGGCGTTGCCGACCTCCTGGAAGAGCCACACCCGCAGGGTGCCGGTCTGCTCGTCCTTGCCGGAGGAGGAGTTGTCCGAGGTTTCGGGGGCACAGGCGGTGGCGGTGAGCCCGGCGAGGGCCAGGGCGGCCACGGAGGCGACCAGCCGAGCGGATCGAACAGATCGGACAGAGTGCTTCATCTGGCGTTTCCTCCGGTAAAAGCGTTGCAACATGCGCAATGGATGTTTCGCTCTGCACAACACCACGGAGATTATGGACTACATGGACATGGCCACAAGAGGTCTTGACCACGTCTCCACCACTCTGTGACCGGCCGAAGCACCCCGTGCAACGACAGACAGCGCAAAGGTCCCCAGGGCACGCAAAACGCACCCTGGGGACCTCGCTCTACTGAACAACCGACCAGCGCGCAGCCCTACTTCTTGCCGTCGCCCTTGCCCTCGTCGCCGCCGGAGCCCATGGACTCGTAGATCTCCTTGCACATGGGACACACCGGGTACTTCTTCGGGTCGCGGCCCGGCACCCACACCTTGCCGCACAGCGCCACGACGGGAGTCCCGTCGAGGGCGCTCGCCATGATCTTGTCCTTCTGGACGTAGTGGGCGAAGCGCTCGTGGTCGCCGTCGCCGTGCGAGGTCTGCGGCGCCGGTTCGACGAGGGTCCCCGTACCAGTCCCGCGCTGGGGCTGGGTCTCAGGCTCAAGAGTGCTCATAACGGCAAGGGTACTGAAGGTCACAGCCGTCAGTTGAGCGAAGGGTCATCGGGATACGTCGCGACCATCGCGAGTTCGCTGCGCTGGCGTCTGAGCACCTCGCGCCACAGGCGCTCCGGGGACGGCGAGGAGACGTCCCCCGGTTCCGACTCCACGACGTACCAGGCGCCGTCCGTCAGCTCGTCCTGAAGCTGGCCCGGTCCCCAGCCCGAGTAGCCGGCGAAGATGCGCAGCGAGCCGAGCGCCTTGGCCAGCAGTTCGGGCGGGGCCTCCAGGTCGACGAGGCCGATCGCGCCGTGCACGCGCCGCCAGCCGAGCGGGGTGCGCTCCCCGGACATCCCGCCGCCGGGGATGACCGCGATGCCGAGCGCGGAGTCGAGGGAGACCGGGCCGCCCTGGAAGACGACCCCGGGGGCGCCGGCGAGATCCGCCCAGCCCTCCAGGATGTCGCCCACGTCCACCGGGGTCGGACGGTTGAGGACGACACCGAGGGAGCCCTTCTCGTCGTGGTCGAGAAGGAGCACCACCGCGCGGTCGAAGTTCGGGTCCGCCAGGGCGGGCGTGGCCACGAGCAGCCGCCCTGTGAGCGAGGACACCTCGGTCATGCCAGACATGATCCCGCATCTTCCCCCGGTGCGGGGAGCCAATCGGGGTACCCGGGTGAACGCAGCCATGAATCGGATAGGCGGCCTGGTAAGGCCATCGTTTGAGGGTGGTCGTGGGAGACGGGCGGGCGCGGGGAAGCGGGGCGGGCGCATTCCGGCGCCGGTGACCGCATGTGCCCGGCGGCGAACCGTTCGTGTTGTGGCAAAGCTATGACACGGCTGGGCGGCGCTTGGGCTTACAGAAGGGGGGTGTACGGCGATTACCCTGTCTCTTCGGCTCCTGCGCGTGCCTGTACGACCGCGTCCTGCACGACGGGCCCGCCCAACACCCCCGCCCAACTCATCGGAACGCGAGATACATGACGGTCAACGGCACAGACGACGTACTGCTTGTCCACGGCGGCACCCCGCTGGAGGGCGAGATCCGTGTCCGCGGTGCGAAGAACCTCGTACCGAAGGCCATGGTGGCCGCCCTGCTGGGCAGTGCGCCAAGTCGACTGCGCAATGTCCCCGACATCCGTGACGTCCGTGTCGTGCGCGGGCTGCTCCAGCTGCACGGGGTGACGGTCCGGCCGGGCGAGGAGCCCGGCGAGCTGATCATGGACCCGTCGCACGTGGAGAGCGCCAACGTCGCCGACATCGACGCGCACGCGGGTTCGAGTCGTATCCCGATCCTGTTCTGCGGCCCCCTGCTGCACCGGCTCGGGCACGCGTTCATCCCGGGTCTCGGCGGCTGTGACATCGGCGGCCGGCCGATCGACTTCCACTTCGAGGTGCTGCGGAAGTTCGGCGCGACGATCGAGAAGCGGGCGGACGGGCAGTACCTGGAGGCCCCACAACGGCTGCGCGGTACGAAGATCGCACTGCCGTATCCGTCCGTGGGCGCGACCGAGCAGGTCCTGCTGACGGCGGTGCTGGCGGAGGGCGTCACGGAGCTGTCCAACGCGGCTGTGGAGCCGGAGATCGAGGACCTCATCTGCGTACTGCAGAAGATGGGCGCGATCATCGCCATGGACACCGACCGGACGATCCGTGTCACCGGTGTCGACAAGCTCGACGGTTACAACCACGCGGCCCTCCCGGACCGTCTGGAGGCCGCGTCGTGGGCGTCGGCGGCGCTGGCGACCGAGGGGAACATCTACGTCCGCGGCGCCCAGCAGCGCTCGATGATGACGTTCCTGAACACCTACCGGAAGGTCGGCGGGGCCTTCGAGATCGACGACGAGGGCATCCGCTTCTGGCACCCGGGCGGCCAGTTGAAGTCCATCGCCCTGGAAACGGACGTACACCCGGGCTTCCAGACGGACTGGCAGCAGCCGCTGGTCGTCGCCCTGACGCAGGCGACGGGCCTGTCCATCGTCCACGAGACGGTGTACGAGTCCCGGCTCGGCTTCACCTCGGCGCTGAACCAGATGGGCGCGCACATCCAGCTCTACCGCGAGTGCCTCGGCGGCTCGCACTGCCGCTTCGGGCAGCGCAACTTCCTCCACTCGGCGGTCGTGTCGGGCCCCACGCGCCTCCAGGGCGCCGACCTGGTCATCCCGGACCTCCGGGGCGGCTTCTCGTACCTCATCGCGGCCCTGGCCGCCCAGGGCACCTCCAGGGTCCACGGCATCGACCTGATCAACCGCGGCTACGAGAACTTCATGGAGAAGCTCGTGGAGCTGGGTGCGAAGGTCGAACTGCCGGGCAAGGCGCTCGGATAGGCATCAGTCGCACGAACGCCGATGGGGCGGCCACCCGAGTCCGGGTGGCCGCCCCATCGGCGTCAACTGCAACCCCCTAAGGGGCGCGGGGAACTGCGCGACCAGCCACAGCGGCCCCGCAGTCGCCCACGGCGCCAAGCCGCAACGGCGAACAGGCGCCCTTACTTGCCCTTGGCCGCTTCCTTCAGCTTGCTGCCCGCGGAGACCTTGACGCTGTAGCCGGCGGGGATGTTGATCGGGTCGCCGGTCTGCGGGTTGCGCGCGGTGCGAGCGGCACGGTGGGTGCGCTCGAAGGTCAGGAAGCCGGGGATGGTGACCTTCTCATCGCCCTTGGCGACGATCTCACCGACGGTCTCGGCGAACGCGGCCAGCACGGCGTCGGCGTCCTTGCGAGTCACTTCGGCGCGGTCGGCCAGCGCGGCCACCAGCTCACTGCGGTTCATGTCGTTACTCCCGTGTTCTTCTTGCTGTTGAGGCGTGCCCCGCGGCGGAGCCGCACGGTGGGCACAGCGAAGCCGATGTTGCCAGGGTCCTCGGTGGGTCCCCGGACCCGGGTCCGTCGTCGGACCCTCGCGCCCGAAGACGCATCCTGCCCCCACCTGCGGCGGGAAAGCCAATCCGGCACCCCTGGGAGTCACACGAACACCCTTGGGAGTCACCTGGAAAGCGTCACCGGCCGGGGCCGAGCGGGGTGAGTCTGGCCGCCACCCTAGAGCCGCCCGGGGGCGGGGTGCCCCCGACGCGCCGGTACGAGGGCCCGTGGCAACCGTCACATATTGTGCCCGTCTGCCCGTGTGGACGCCTACTCGGCGGCCGCCGCGGCCTTCGCCGCCTCGCGCACCGCACCCGCGACCGCGCCCGCGACCTTGTCGTTGAAGACGCTCGGCACGATGTAGTTCGGGTTCAGCTCGTCCTCGGTGACGACGTTCGCGAGTGCGGTGGCCGCCGCGAGCATCATCTCGGTGTTGACCGTGCGGGACTGCGCGTCCAGGAGGCCGCGGAAGACACCCGGGAAGACCAGCACGTTGTTGATCTGGTTCGGGAAGTCCGAGCGGCCGGTGGCCACGACAGCCGCCGTCTGGCGGGCGATCGCCGGGTCGACCTCGGGGTCGGGATTCGCGAGCGCGAACACGATCGCGTCGTCCGCCATCGCGGCCACGTCGTCCCCGTCGATGACGTTCGGGGCGGACACGCCGATGAAGACGTCGGCGCCGCGCACGGCCTCCTTGAGGGTGCCGGTGAGGCCCTCCAGGTTGGTGTTGTCGGCGATCCAGCGCAGCGGGGAGTCGGGGGCCGCGTTCACCAGGTCCGCGCGGCCCGCGTGGACGACACCCTGGATGTCGGCGACGACCGCCTGCTTGACGCCGGCCGCGATCAGCAGCTTGAGGATGGCCGTACCGGCCGCGCCGGCGCCGGACATGACGACCCGGATGTCGCCGATCGCCTTGCCCGTGACGCGCAGGGCGTTGGTGAGGGCGGCGAGGACGACGATCGCGGTGCCGTGCTGGTCGTCGTGGAAGACGGGGATGTCGAGGGCCTCACGGAGGCGGGCCTCGATCTCGAAGCAGCGCGGGGCCGAGATGTCTTCCAGGTTGATGCCGGCGAAGCCCGGGGCGATGGCCTTGACGATGGTGACGATCTCGTCGGTGTCCTGGGTGTCCAGGCAGATCGGCCAGGCGTCGATGTCGGCGAAGCGCTTGAACAGGGCCGCCTTGCCCTCCATGACCGGCATGGCGGCCATCGGGCCGATGTTGCCGAGGCCGAGGACCGCGGAGCCGTCGGTGACGACCGCGACGGTGTTGCGCTTGATGGTGAGGCGGCGGGCGTCCTCGGGGTTCTCGGCGATCGCCATGCACACACGGGCCACGCCCGGGGTGTAGATCATCGAGAGGTCGTCACGGTTGCGGATGGGGTGCTTGGACTGCATCTCGATCTTGCCGCCGAGGTGCATGAGGAACGTACGGTCCGAGACCTTGCCGAGGGTGACGCCCTCGATGCCGCGGAGCTTCTGCACGATCTCGTCGGCGTGCGCGGTCGAGGTGGCCGCGATGGTGACGTCGATCCGGAGCAGTTCGTGGCCGGAGGCGGTGACGTCGAGGCCGGTCACCGAGCCTCCGGAGGACTCCACGGCGGTGGTGATCTGAGAGACCGCGGTTCCGCTCGCGGGCACCTCCAACCGGACCGTGATCGAGTAGGAGACGCTGGGCGCCGTTGCCATGGCCGACTTCCTTCTGCTTTCACCCTGATGCTTGGTTTGCTGTCCGATCGTCGCACCTACCGTTGGGTAGCTGGTAGCGGGGCCTCGATTGCGAACGTTTTGTTCTCAATACGTTCTTCAGCAAGTTCTTGAGCAAAAAGAGGTCCACGTCACCAGGTGACGTGGACCTCTACATGTTCAGTGGCACCGACCCGCCATGCTCGCCTCGCGGCAAGTGGTCGCTCGTAGCGACGAAGGTTGGGCCCGGGGGCTTGGATCGAGCCGGTGCCACGTCAACGGTAACAAACGATCCCCGTAAGGCAATTCCCATCGGCCACACTCTTGGCATCAGTCACGGAGAAGGTCGGGCACCCCTCGCGCATCGGGCTCGTCACGGTCCGCCGACACGACCGTGAGCTGCTGCGTCGCCCGGGTCAGGGCGACGTACAGCACGCGCAGACCGGCCGGGCTCTCGTCGGCGATCTCCGCCGGGGAGACGACCACGGTGGCGTCGTACTCCAGTCCCTTGGCCTCCAGGCTGCCCAGGGCCACCACGCGGTCGCCCAGGCCCGCCAGCCAGCGGGCCGCCTCCTCGCGGCGGTTCATGGCGACCACGACGCCCACTGTCCCGTCCACGAGGTCCAGGAGACGCGCGGCCTCCTCGCGGACCGACTTGGCGAGGGAACCCCGTACGGCGGTGAAGCGCGGCTCGACTCCCGTCGAGCGGACCGCCCTCGGGGACTCCGAGCCGGGCATCGCCAGGGCCAGGACCTTCGCCGCCAGGTCGGCGATCTCGGCGGGGTTGCGGTAGTTGACGGTGAGGGTGAAGCGGCGGCGGGGGCGGGTGCCGAGGGCCTCGTCCCGCGCCTCGCCCGCCTCGTCGGGGTCGGACCAGGAGGACTGGGCCGGGTCGCCGACGACCGTCCAGGTGGCGTGCCGGCCGCGGCGGCCGACCATGCGCCACTGCATCGGGGTGAGGTCCTGGGCCTCGTCGACGATGACGTGGGCGTACTCGGTGCGCTCCTGGGCGAGGCGCTCGGCGCGTTCGCGCTGCGACTCCTCCCGTACCGGCATCAGTTCTTCGAGGCCGGTGAGGTGGTCCAGGGGGTCCTGGTCGCGCTTCTTGCGGGGGCGGGCCGGGGTGCCGAGGATCGCGAGGAGTTCGTCGAGCATGGCCACGTCGTGGACCGAGAGGCCGTCGCGCTTGAGGGAGCGGGCGACCCGGCGGACCTCGCCCGGGTTCAGGATGCGGCGCGCCCAGCGGCCGAGGCGGCGTTCGTCGGACATGGCCGTGAGGACGGAGGCAGGGGTCAGTTCCGGCCACCAGGCGTCGAGGAACGCGATGAAGTCGTCCTCGGTCGTGATGTCCTCGTCGAAGGAGGAGCGGAGTTCCGCGGCCAGCTCCGGGTCGGTGTGGCGGCCCTGGGCGCCCGAGCGGGCCCACAGGGCGTCCAGGAGGAGCTTGCGGGCGCGGGGGCGCAGCAGGTTGACGGGGGCCGTGCCGCTGAGCGCCGACTCGCGGATGCGGGCCAGTTCGGGGGCCTCCAGTTCGATACGGCGGCCGAAGGCGACGACCCGCAGCCTGGCCGACTGGTCGTTGTGTTCGAGGGCGCCCCGCGCGGCCTTCCGCAGCACCTTGAGCATGCGGTACGAGCCCTTGGCGCGGGCCACGGCCGGGGCGTCGTACAGGGTGGCCTCGGCGCCGTCGACGAGGGAGCCGATGGCGCGGATCGCTACCTGGCCCTCCTCGCCGAGGGAGGGCAGGACGCCCTCCGTGTACGCCACGAGGAGCGGGGTCGGCGAGACGATCAGGATGCCGCCCGCGTACCGGCGGCGGTCCTGGTAGAGGAGGTAGGCGGCGCGGTGCAGCGCGACGGCCGTCTTGCCCGTCCCCGGGCCGCCCTCGACGTACGTCACCGAGGCGGCGGGGGCGCGGATCACCAGGTCCTGTTCGGCCTGGATGGACGACACGATGTCCCGCATGGTGTGGCTGCGGGCCTGGCCGAGGGCCGCCATCAGGGCGCCGTCGCCGATCACCGCGAGCTCGTGGCCGTCCAGGGACGCCTTCAGCTCGGGGCGCATCAGGTCGTCCTCGACGCCGAGGACACGCCGGCCCTTGGAGCGGATGACGCGCCGGCGGACCACCCGGCCCGGGTCGACCGGGGTCGAGCGGTAGAAGGGCGCGGCGGCCGGGGCGCGCCAGTCGATGACGAGGGGCGCGTACTCCTCGTCGAGGACGCCGATACGGCCGATGTGGAGGGTCTCGGCGATGTCAGCGGTGCTGTCGGGGCGTACGGCCCCCTCAGCGGGCTCCACGGCCGTGTACGCGCCGTCCGGGCCCTTCTTGCCGTCCATGCCCCGCAGCAGGTCGATACGGCCGAAGAGGAAGTCCTCGAACTCGTTGTTCAGCCTGTTGAGGTGGATACCTGCGCGGAACACCTGGGCGTCCCGTTCGGCGAGCGCGCCAGGGGTGCCGACCTGGCCTCGCTTGGCCGCGTCGTGCATGAGGAACTCGGCCTCGTCGATCTTCTCCTCGAGACGGCGGTACACCCGGTCCAGGTGTTCCTGTTCGACGCTGATCTCGCGGTCGCGGACGGAGTCCTGTACTGAGGAGTCCTCGACCGGTACGAGCGCCGTTTCCTGCTGAGCCTGTGCGGCCACCGGGCCCCCTTCTGACGTGCTGGGCAGCCGTCAACCGTACGCGAAAGGGAGGCCGTGAGGCTACGCAACCGCCCCAGGACACCGTACGAGTCTTCGTACGAGGCGTCCTGGGGCGGTCGCGGAGCGGTTGACAGAGGTACGAAGAGGTCAGGCGTCGACCTCGACGAGCTGCTTGCCGGTGGAGGTGACGACCTCGAAGTGGTCGATCTCGTCGGCGGTGAAGGCCGTTCCGCCGTGGATGTAGAGCGGGTTGCGGGCCTCCGCGTTCGTCGAGTCCTTGATGCCGTAACCCCACTTCGGGACGGACCAGTTGGACATCGTCTCGCGCGAGCCGTCCTTGCCGACGACGACGAGGGAGCACTTCAGCGGGCCCTTGACGCCGGCCAGCTCCAGGACCGCGCCGACGCCCCAGTTCTTCGCGTCCATCGCCACGGTCGCGGTGACCTTGGTGGTGGGGTCGGTGGCCGAGACCCGGTCGGTCATGAGAGCGAAGGCTTCCTGGGCGGAGCCGGTGGCCTTCGCCACGGACGACGACGGCGCGGGCGCGGCCTCGTTACTGGTGTTGCCGCTGGTCGTCGCGAACACCGTGGCCGGGCCGCCGATGATGAGAGCTGCCGCGGCGGCCACCATGTAGAAGCTGCGGCGACGCTTGGTCGCACGCCGTTCCGCGACCTCGTCGACCAGCCGTGTCGCCAGTTGCGGACTCGGGCGGGCGGACAGTGACTCGCCGATGGCCGGGGATCCCTGGGCACCGGGCAGGTCCGCGAGGGCGGCCAGCATCGGTTCCATCCCGGCCAGCTCGTCGAGCTGCTGGGCGCACCACTCGCAACCGGCGAGGTGTGCCTCGAAGGCCGTGGCCTCCGCGTCGTCGAGGATGCCGAGGGCGTAGGCGCCTACGGTTTCGTGTTCGTTCGGTCCCTGGGAACCCTGCATTCCTCGCATGGAACCAGGACTACCCGCTCCGAACCCCCCGTAAATGCTCATGCCGTCACCCCCCGCTCCTCCAGTGCGAGCTTCATCGAACGCAGGGCATAGAACACCCGTGAGCGCACCGTTCCGCTGGGTATGCCCAGCGTTTCGGCGGCTTCGTTTACGGTACGCCCCTTGAAGTAAGTCTCGACCAGGACCTCCCTGTGGGCAGGGGTCAGGTCGTCCAGCGCGTCCGACAACGTCATCAGCCACAACGCCTTGTCGATCTCGTCCTCCGCGGGGATGACCTCCAGCGGCGACGGGTCCACCTCCTGCGGCCGGGCCTGCCGGCTGCGGTGGCCGTCGATGACGATGCGCCGGGCGACCGTCACCAGCCAGGGGCGTACCGAACCGGTTGCTCGATTGAGCTGACCGGCGTTCTTCCAGGCACGGATGAGCGTCTCCTGCACGACGTCCTCGGCTCGTTGCCGGTCTCCGGCGACCAGCCTGAGGACATATGCCAGGAGAGGCCCTGCGTGCTCTCGGTACAGCGCACGCATCAAGTCCTCGTCGGGTTCCGAGGGCTGGGACATGCGATGTCGGGCCCTCGGTGCTCGTTCATTGGCCACGACGGAATCCTTGCGCACGCCCACCTCCGCTGTCCCGGGTTCCCCCAGTCGGTCGCTCCCCCCGAGGTACGGAAGTGGCGTGCGGGATGTTCAACGTGCGACCACAACTTTCTTTATCTGGACGAGACGTGAGGGACATGGGGGCACATTCCCGCCGCAAGTGCTTTACATTTCCGCCACATTGGCAAGATCACGGCGATGCCCGCGGCGCGCCGACTGGAAACTCACGTGTAATCAACATCACTGCAACCTACGGGAGTTGGTGGGCCCGATTCCGCCCGAGAGGACCGCTATGGGCGAACTGTGAACGGATCGCACCTGACTCACGAAGGGTCTACGCGCGTGCGAGTGCGGCCCGTCGGCGGTGCCTCGCGACCCGCTCCCGGTTGCCGCAGATTTCACTGGAACACCATCTGCGTCGTCTGCCCCGGGAGGTGTCGAGGTAGACGATCGGGCAGTTGTCGCCCTCGCACTGCCGCAGACACGCGCGCGCCACGGGGTCGGTGAGCAGCTCCACGGCGTCCCGCGCGACCACGCCGAGCAGGGCCGCGCAGTCGGGCGGCCCGTGCAACTCCCGTACGAGGGTGCCGTCTTCGGCGCGGACGGCCCGGGGGGCCGGGGGTGCGGGGCGGGCGAGGTCGTTGAGCCGGTCGAGGAGAGGCGGGTCGATGGTTGTGGGGCCTCGCACCAACCGGCCGACGAGGTCCCGGAGTTCACGGAAGCGGGCTGCCCAGGGGTCGTCGGCGTGATGGAGGGGGGTGCCGGGCGGGACGAGCCCGGATGCGGTGATCCAGGCACGGAGCGGCTCGACGGCGCCGAGCCGTTCGTCGGGGTGGGTGGTCGCCAGCAGGTCCAGGCAGATCCGCCCGGCGTCGAAACGCAGCTCGTACGAGGCAGAGGCTGTGGCCACGGTCGTCTCCGATGCGGATGCCAGTGACGGGGGCAGGGGGAACCGTTGCCTCTACAGTGCCTGGCCGCTGTCGCGGCCGGAACCCCTCGGCTCCGCAAGATGCTCCGCGGGTCGCTCCGCGGGTCGCTCCGCGGGATGGGCCGTTCTTCGACTGCGGGCCGGTGGGGGTCGCTCCGCGGGATGTGCCGTTCTTCGACTGCGGGCCGGTGGGGGCTTGTCGCGCAGTTCCCCGCGCCCCTGTCGGGCGCGTTGCGCCCGGGGCGCCAGGGGCGCGGGGAACTGCGCGCTCAGCCCCCACCGGGCCGCGGACGAAGAACCCACGGATCGACCCCCGACAGGGGCGCGGGGAACTGCGCGACAAGCCCCTACCCGCGCGCGGATGAAGGAACTACGCGTCGGAGTACTTGGCGTCTGCTGCCGGGTCCAGGGCCAGGCGGTAGCCGCGTTTTACTACCGTCTGGATCAGTTTGGGGGCGCCCAGGGCCGTGCGCAGGCGCGCCATCGCTGTCTCCACCGCGTGTTCGTCGCGGCCGGCTCCGGGGAGGGCGCGGAGGAGTTCCGCCCGGGCCACGACCCAGCCGGGACGGCGGGACAGGGCCCGCAGGAGGGACATGCCGGCCGGAGGGACGGGGCGCAGGGCGCCGTCCACCAGGACCGCGTGGCCTCGGATCTCGACGCGGTGGCCCGCGATGGGCAACGCCCGTGCGCGGGCCGGGAGTTCCTGGCAGAGGAGCTGGACCAACGGGCCCAGGCGGAAGCGTTCCGGAGACACCGTGTCCACGCCTTGGGCCTGGAGCGGCAGTGCCGTGACCGGGCCCACGCACGCGGGCAGCACGTCGTGGTGGAGGGCGGCCAGGAGTTCCGGCAGCATGCCCCGGTGCTCCGCCCTGGAGAGGAGCGACGCCGCTGCGGGCGCGCTCGTGAACGTGAGCGCGTCCAGGCCGCGCGAGACCGTGGCGTCCAGGAGCCGGTCGACGGGGCCGATGTCCTCCGGCGGCATCCACCGGTACACGGGTACGCCTACGACCTCCGCACCTGCCGCCCGCAGCGACTCCACGAAGCCGGGCAGAGGCTCCCCGTGCAGCTGGATGGCGATACGGCGGCCGTCGACCCCCTCCTCCAGAAGCCGGTCGAGCACCTCGGCCATGGATTCAGAGGACGGCGACCAGTGCTCGGTGAGCCCGGCGGCCCGGACGGAACCCTTGACCTTGGGGCCGCGCGCCAGCAGTTCGACGCCGCCGAGACAGGCGAGCAGGTCCTCGCCGAGCCCCCAGCCGTCGGCGGCCTCGATCCAGCCCCGGAAGCCGATGGCGGTCGTGGCGACGACGATGTCCGGCGCCTGGCCGATGAGCTGTTTCGTGGCCGCCAGCAGCTCGCTGTCGTCGGCGAGCTGCACGATCCGCAGGGCGGGCGCGTGTACGACGGCCGCTCCCCGCCGCTGGAGGAGTGTCCCGAGTTCATCGGCCCGACGCGCGGCCGTGACACCCACGGTGAACCCCGCGAGGGGACCGTGGTCAGGTTGGGCCGGTCGTTCTGGTCGCTGCTCTTCGTCGTACATGGCTCTCGTCCCGCAGTCGGGTCACATCCGGCAGTGGCGTGCCGAACGAGCCTGTCAACGGCGCGTGACAGGCTCGGTTCGGTTTCATGTCGCTGGTGTTACTTAAGCCGCTTTGGGCGACTGTCACACCTCGGCGTAGCTGAGCTGCGTCTTTGCCTCGGAGGCTGTGGTCTCTGTGGCCTGTGCGCTCGCCGGACGGCGAAGGTATACAGCCCAGGTGACCACGAAGCACACACCGTAGAAGGCGAGGAAGGCGACGAAGGCACCGGTGCCGGAGCCGACGCTCAGGAAGGACTGGCGGAAGGCGAGGTTGATGCCGAGGCCGCCGAGCGCGCCCACCGCACCGATGAGCCCCATGGAGGCACCGGACAGGCGACGGCCGTACGCCGCGGCCTCTTCACCGTCCAGCCCCTTGGCCAGGGCCTTGGCGTGGAAGATGCCGGGGATCATCTTGAACGTCGAGCCGTTGCCGAGGCCGGTGAGGACGAACAGGGCGATGAAGGCCGTGGTGAAGAGCGGCAGCGACTTCTCCATCGAGGCGATCACGATGATGCCGGTAGCCGCGGCCATGCCGACGTAGTTCCACAGCGTGATCTTCGCGCCGCCGTAGCGGTCGGCGAGCCAGCCGCCCACGGGACGGATCAGCGAGCCCAGCAGCGGGCCGATGAAGGTGACGTACGCGGACTGGAGCGGCGTACGCCCGAACTGGGTCTGGAGGACCAGGCCGAAGGCGAAGCTGTAGCCGATGAACGACCCGAACGTCCCGATGTAGAGGAAGGACATGATCCAGGTGTGCGCGTCCCTGACGGCGTCCTTGGCGGCGCCGGTGTCGTTCTTCAGGGACGTGATGTTGTCCATGTAGAGCGCGGCGAGGACCGCGGCGACGACGATGAACGGGATGTAGATCCCGAGGAGTACGCGCGGTCCGCCGCTCGCACCGATGACCGCGAGGCCGATGAGCTGCACGACCGGGACGCCGATGTTGCCGCCGCCCGCGTTGAGCCCGAGGGCCCAGCCCTTCTTCCTGAGCGGGAAGAAGGCGTTGATGTTCGTCATGCTGGAGGCGAAGTTGCCACCGCCGATGCCGGCGAGCATCGCGCAGACGAGGAACGTGCCGAAGGACGTGCCCGGCTCCATCACGATGAACGCCGCGATGGTGGGGATGAGCAGGAGCGACGCGGAGACGATGGTCCAGTTCCGGCCACCGAAGATGGCGACGGCGAAGGTGTAGGGGACGCGGACGACGGCTCCGACGGCGGTCGCCATCGACACGATGAAGAACTTGTCGGCCGGGGTGAGCCCGTACTCCGGTCCCATGAACAGCACCATCACGGACCACAGCGTCCAGATGGAGAAGCCGATGTGCTCGGAGAGCACGGAGAAGAACAGGTTGCGGCGGGCGACCTTTTCGCCGGTCGCGTTCCAGAAGGCCTCGTCCTCGGGATCCCAGTGCTCGATCCAGCGGCCTCCCCTGCCGGGTGCGGGGGCTGAACTAGGGGCTGTCATGACGCCTCCACGGTGGTCCGGGGCTCGGGTGGTTCTTTTCGGGGTACTGAGCGGTGATGAGTCCCGAAGGTAGGCAGAGCGCGTTTCCGCACTGTGGCTGTGGGTGACCGGAAGGGAACTTTGCTCTCACCCCGCGAGGAGGTGGGATGAGAGGTTACGCAGACGGAGGTCACGGCCAGAGCACGGCGGGCCACTCCTGGGGGCCACCGTGTCCCGCTATTCTCTGGCGGACCCCACACAGGGAACGGGAGAGTCCATGTCCGCCGCCTCCAGGTCCGGCAGGGCTGAGGCACAGCCTGCTCGGCGCACGCTCGCCAGGAAGACGCTCTCCGCGGCGGCGTTCCTCTTCGTCTTCGCGACGACGATGGGCGGGGCGTTCGCCGGTGTGTTCCTGATGCTGAGGCTGGGGGACTCCACGCCTCTGTCGTCCCTGATGCACGAGGACGGGCGGGGCGGCCTGGTGGCCGGAGGGATCGTTCTCGGCGCGAGCATCGGGGCGTTCGCGCCGTTCACCCTGTTCGAAATGGTGCGGGGCGACGAGAACAATCCCCGCCTGGGGGGCGGCGCGGCTGCCCGTAGGGCCCTCGGGGTGCTCGCCTTCGACGTCTACGTGTTCGTCCTGGCCCTCGTCGTGTCCCTGCTGGGGTGGATCCTGCCCGCGGTCGTCACCAACCTGGTCGGGGTCTTCGTCATCGGTTTCAGCTGGGTTCCGCTGGGGCTGTTCCCCTGGGAGAAGGTCGGCCTGGGCGGCGTGGTCGGAATCCGCCGCCCAGGGTCCCGCGGTCCGTCGGTCTCACTCCGGAAGGACTGAATTCGCCGGCTCGCCCTCCACGATCGTGATCGAGGGGCCGTCCCGCCCTCAGCCCTTCCGACGCCCTCCCCCGCGTTTCGCCCCGTTCGGCCACAGCCGTGGGCTTCGCTTGGCGGCGACGTCCTCGATCCAGCCCAGGGACAGGATCATCAGACCGATCAGGGGCCAGACCAGGACGAACATCCACAGGTTGTACGTCGTGTCCAGCGCGGACACCATTCCGTCGTTCATGAACGGGAGTTCGTACAGGAGGTCGATCAGGGGAACCGTGGCCATGATCAGGAGGTTGTGCCACAGGTAGATCGTGACGGCCCTGTTGTTGGAGAGGGTGACCAGCTTGTCCCACTTCGCCAGGCGGCCCGGCAGTTCCTGCCACGACGGGGAGTACTGGAGCAGGATCACCACGAACCCGAAGGACCAGGTCGCCTGGGCCAGCGGGATGTCGTTGAGGTCCCAGCCGTCGGGGCCCTGGTGGCCCGAGGCCCACCAGATGCCGAAAGCCATGATCAGGACCGCGCAGGACACGGACAGATAGCGCGGGATCTTCTTCAGCAGGCCCTCGTGGTGGGCGAAGCCCAGCACCCAGCAGCCGCCGAACATCGCGAAGTCCGTCACCGCGTTGCCGGTCTCCCCGGGGATCTTCACCAGGCCCGTACCGACCACCGCCGTCAGGGCCAGCGGGGCGAGCAGGGTCGCCCACGGGAGGCGGCGGAACGCCCACAGCAGGAGCGGCGAGGCGATCACGAACCACAGATAGGCCCGCAGGTACCAGAGCGGGCCCGCCGCCTGGACCGCCCAGGTGTTCTCCAGCACGCCCGACTTGGAGCCGATGCTCCAGGGGTAGGGCGGGGCGCCGATCGGGACGATGTAGTTGAGGAGTTCGACCAGACCCCAGGTGCCGCCGTGGTCGGGATCCTTGGTCGGGTTCCAGCCGCCGATGAACATCAGCGTCAGCGCCACCGCGCTGAACGCCCACAGCGGGGGCAGCAGGCGCCTGATCCGGCCCCTGATGACCCCGAGCGCCGGGCGCTTCAGGGAGCGGGCCATCAGCGAGCCCGCCAGCGCGAACATCACGCCCATGGAGGGGAAGAGGATCGTCAGCCACGCCCAACCGAACAGGTGGTAGACGACCACTCGGACCAGGGCGATGCTGCGGAGCAGGTCCAGGTAGCGATCGCGGCCGGGCTTCTTCGCCGGGGCTGCGGCGGGCGGTTCGTCCGCCGTCGGCTGGAGCGGGATGTCGTACGTCGGCGAGGACGTCGCCGGGGGTGGCTGGGTCATCCCACAGGCCTCCTGTTGTCACCGGCGCTCGTCCGGGCGGCCGGTACGGCGTCGGGGGCCGAGCCGACGACACCGGTGCGCCGCAGCTTCTGCCAGCGCAGCCGGCCGCCGGTGAGGGCGGTGATCCAGGACTGGAGCAGGACGACGTACATGAGCTGGCGGTAGAGGATCTGTTGCAGGGGCAGCGAGATCAGGTGGGTCATCTTCTCGCGGTCGAGGCGGAACGCGTAGGCCGCGCAGATCAACTGGACGGCGAGGACGCCCAGCCAGGCGAAGACGGTCTTCTCGGTCGGGCCGAACACCAGCCCGTAGAGCAGGAACACGTCGATCAGGGGGGCCAGGAGCGGGGCCACCACCATGAAGAGGGAGACGAAAGGCAGGCCGACGCGGCCGAAGCGGCCCGAGGGGCCCCGTTCGATCACGGAGCGGCGGTGCTTCCAGATCGCCTGCATGGTGCCGTACGACCAGCGGTAGCGCTGGGACCACAGCTGCTGGACGGACTCCGGGGCCTCGGTCCAGGCGCGGGCGTTCTCCGCGTACACGACCCGCCAGCCGTCGCGGTGCAGGGCCATCGTGATGTCGGTGTCCTCGGCGAGCGTGTCGTCGCTCATCCCGCCGACCCGCTTCAGGGCCGAGCGGCGGAACGCGCCCACCGCGCCGGGGATCGTCGGCATGCAGCCCAGGACGTCGTACATCCGGCGGTCCAGGTTGAAGCCCATCACGTACTCGATGTGCTGCCAGGCACCGATCAGGGAGTCCTTGTTGCCGACCTTGGCGTTGCCGGCGACGGCGCCCACGCGCGGGTCGCCGAACGGCTGGACGAGTTCACGGACGGTGCCCGGCTCGAAGACCGTGTCGCCGTCCATCATCACGATCAGGTTGTACCGGGCGTTCGCGACACCCCTGTTGAGGGCGGCGGGCTTGCCCGCGTTGAGCTGGCGCACCACGCGTACGTTCGGCAGGCCCATGTTCTCGACGATGCGGGCCGTGCCGTCGCTCGACCCGTCGTCGATGACGATCACCTCGATGGGATGCTCGCTCCGCATCAGTGACCGCACGGTGGCCTCGATGCACTTGGCCTCGTTGTACGCCGGGACCAGCACCGACACCGGTTCGGTGATCGGCGGGCCCCAGCTGAAGTCGGGGCGGCGGGTGCGGCGGGCGTGCAGGACGGAGAGCAGCAGCATCAGGCCGAACCGGGCGAACACGAGGACGCCGATGATCGCGAGGCCGACGACCAGTGCGGAGGTGATCCCGTCGGAGGCACGGACCAGGAAGGACCATGCCTTGCCCTTGGCCAGTTCGACGCCCGCGACCGGGGTGTGCGCGCTGGGCGCGTCCAGGGCCTCGGTGAGGTTCTGGAGCTCGTACCCCTTCTTCTTCATGTCGGGCAGGAAGCGGTCCAGGGCCTCGACGGTCTGGTGCCGGTCGCCGCCGGAGTCGTGCATGAGGACGATCGCGCCCTTGCCGCCCTTGGGGGTGGCCTGGCGGATGATCGCGTCGACGCCCGGCTTGCGCCAGTCCTCGCTGTCCGTGTTGTTGACGACGGTGATGTAGCCGCGCTTGCCGATGTACTCCGTGACCGGCCACGACTTGTTGTCCATCGCGTCGGCGAAGGAGGAGTACGGCGGCCGGAACAGTGACGTGCGGATGCCCGCCGCACCGGCGAGCGCCAGCTGGTTCTGGGACAGTTCCCAGTCGATCCGCTTCTTCGACTGGAGGGAGAGGTCGGGGTGGTTGAAGGTGTGCAGCCCCACCTCGTGGCCCTCGTCCACCATCCGCCGTACGAGTTCCGGGTAGCGCGAGGCCATGGTGCCCGTGACGAAGAAGACGGCGTGCGCGTCGTACTTCTTCAGGACGTCCAGGACCTTCGGGGTCCACTCGGGGTCCGGGCCGTCGTCGAACGTGAGGACGAGGCGGTGGTCGGGCATCTGAAGGCTGGTGGCCTTGCCGCTTCTGGTGTCGATGACCGGCCCGCCCTCCAGGATCTTCTCCGGCACCCGGTCCGCGGAGGCCTCGGTCTGGATGCGGTGGTCGGCGAGGATTTCGCTGTGCACGTACCCGCGCAGCATCAGCATCGCCATCAGGGCGACCAGGATGAGCGAGGGCAGCAGCAGGCGCATGGGCAGCCGTCGGCGCCGGGCGGCGCCGGGGGCGCCGTTCCGGGCGCCGCGGCGGCGGGTGCGAGATGCCATCAGAGGTTGTTCTCCGGGGACGAGGAGATCAGAACGGAGTCGGCGGTCGGCGGGGCGGAGGGTGGTCAGGCCGTCGTGGTGGCCGGCTCCGACGCGGAGACCGGGTCACCGGCGGAGCCGGTGGCACTCGGTTCGGCCGGGCTCTCGGCGATCGGGGTGGGGTCGGTCGTACCACCGGCGACCGTGCCGCCGTCCGCGCCGCCGTCCGTGGCCGGGGACTCCGACGGGTCGGGCGAGGAACCGACGGTCTCCGACGGGCTCGGCTCCGGCGAGTTGGACACCGTCGCGGACGGCTCGGGGTCCGGGTCGCTCGACGTGGTTCCCGGGCCGGGCACGGTGGCGCTGGACGAGGGCTTGGGCTCGACGGACGGGCCTGGGTTGGCCGCGCTGGAGGAGGCGCCCGGTGTGGCGGCGGTGCTCCCCTGCGACGGTGTGGCCCCCGTGCTGACCGACGCCTCCGGGGTCGGTGTGACCCCGGCCGAGTCCGACGGCAGCACCGAATCGGCGGGCAGCGGCGAGGTGTCGACCTTGCCCGCCGGCTGCTCGTCCTGCTGGCCCGGTACCGGCAGCCAGGGCGCGTCCGAGTTGCCGGAGAGAAGGGTGCCGACGATGACGGCGGCGTACACGGCGCAGGCGATACCCACGACGATGCCTATCCGGCGGTAGCGGCGGCTGCGGCGACCGGTCTCGTCGACGAAGACGGGGCCGTCACCCGCGCCGGCGTCCGCGCCCTCCTTGGCCTGCCGCACGAGGAGTTCCTCGAGCTGCCGGCCGACGCCGTCGAGCTGGACGGTCACCTCGTGCGGGTCATGGGTGTGACCCGCCTCCGCGGTGTTCTCCCAGGGACGGCTGGAGAGCGACGCGATCGAATCGGTCGGGCCGGTCGGTTCCGCCGGTCCAGATCCGCCCTGACGCGGCTGGGCATGCGCGCCTCTGCCTCCGGTTCGCCCGGGGCGCGCCGGTGCCCCGGCGTGTCTCTGCCGGGGAACAGGACCGGTGCTGCCCGGAGCGACTCCGGGAAGCTGCTGGGTTCCGGACGCGGCCTCGCTGTCGGCCCACTCCGGTTGGGCGTCTTCACGCCACTTCTTCACACGCACGCACATCCCCCCACGGGAACTTTCGGGTGCGCGTACGATTCCGGGTTATTCGTACATCCATGTTCGAACCGGACCCCCATCCGGTCCGAGCGCCCCCATTTATCACACTGCACCCGGGCCTCGAATGTAGCGCACATGGAGGTGCTGTGTTTGCCATGTGTTACTTCTGGACCGAAATGATGTTGACATCGGTGGCTGGAATCCAACCATCAGCGGGCCTCCGCAGCCATCCCTCCTCCCTCGAGAGCTGAGCCGCGGCCTGCCGAAGGGCATCGATTCCCGGATGCAACAACCCCTTCCGCCATACCAACGACACGGGCGAGAACGGGACAGGGTCGACCAGCGGTCGCAACACTGTTCGAGCCATGGGCGGAAAATCCACCACGACGAGAATCGGATTCCGCATCTTGGCCATGATCCGCTGGAACTCCTCGTCGCCCACAGCGAGCGGAGCGGGTGGCGCGATGTCGATGCCGCGTCCCTCGAAGAGTTGACGGGCGAGATCGGTCCACTCCGGTGTACGGGGGTTTCCCGCACCCGCGTACACGGTCTCCCCCGCCAGCGCGGCCAACGGCACCTCGGACAGCTCCGCCAGCCGGTGGTCCTCGGGCAGGACGACCGCCATCGGCTCGTAGCGCACAGGCTGTTGGTCCAGTTGGGCCCGCAGCACCGGGTCCAGGCCCGCGAACCGTCCGAACGACGCGTCGAGCCGGCCCGCGAGCAACTCCCCGGCCGCGAAGGTGAGTCCGCTCTCGAACCGGGCCATCAGCTCGCACTCCGGGGCGAGTTCACGTGCCCGGTGCAGCACTCGCCGCCCGGTCGCCAGCCCCGGCGAGTTCAGATCCACCAGCAGCGGCCGGGCCTCCCCGAACGCGGCCAGCAGCTCGTCGTGGGCGGCCAACACCCGCCGGGCGTACGGCAACAGCCGCTCACCGTCGGCCGACAGCGTCACCCGCCGGGTCGACCGTACGAAGAGATCGGCGCCCAACTCCCGTTCCAGGCGCCGGATGTCACGGCTCAGCGCCTGCTGGGCCACATAGAGACGGGCGGCGGCCCGGGTGAAGTGCAGCTCCTCGGCGACGGCGACGAAGGCGCGCAGGAGACGGGGGTCTAGGTGGTGCGGGGCGGAGTGGTGCGGGGCAGACGCGGGCATCCGGCGAACTTACAACAGGAGTGCGTGAATGGGCGGGGAACAGGTGTTGGACCCGGTGATCGGCTCGGGCCGACGGTGGACACATGCCGCAGCCAACCCCTCACGACCGCGCTCGTGCGCACTCCCGCCCTCACCCCCGCCCACTCCCCGCCGTCACCCAGGACACCCTGGTCATCGCCGACTTCGGCCCCCGTACGAGGTCCGCCCGGCGCCCGCCCGGCCCGTACCGCCGTCTCTTCACCGTCCCCGGCACCCGCGCCTTCACCGCCGGGAACCTGATCGCCCGGCTGCCCATGGGCATGTTCAGCGTGAGCGCGGTCATCATGATCGCCGGTGCGCGCGGCTCGTACGCCCTCGCCGGTGCCGTCACCGCGACCGGGCTCGCCGCGACCGCCGTGGTCGCCCCCTGGACCGCACGGCTCGTCGACCGCCACGGCCAGGCCCGAATCGCCGTACCCGCCACGGCACTTGCCGCCCTCGGCTCCCTCGCCCTGCTCCTGTGCGTGCACCTCGGCGCCCCCGACTGGACCCTCTTCGCCGCGTACGCCGCCACCGCCACGACCCCCAACACGGGCGGCATGTCACGCGCCCGCTGGGCCCACCTCCTGGACGGCGACGAGAAGGCGCTGCACACCGCCAACTCCTTCGAACAGTCCGCCGACGAACTCTGCTTCATGCTGGGCCCGGTCCTCGCGGCCTTCCTCTGCGGGGCGCTGTTCCCGGAGGCGGGCACGCTCGTCGGGGCGGTGCTGATGATGACCGGGGTACTCGTCTTCGCCGCCCAGCGGTCGACCGAGCCGCCGGTCCGGCCCCGCGTCGAAGGGCTTCACCAGCGCGGTACGTCTCCGCTGCGCGCCCCCGGGATGCGCCCGCTGCTCGCCGTGTGCCTGGCCACGGGCGCTGTGTTCGGGTCGATGGAGGTCGTCACGATCGCGTTCGCGGACGAGCGGGGGCACAGGGCTGCCGCCGGTGCCGTACTCGCCCTCCAGGCGGCCGGATCGTGCGCGGCCGGTCTGCTGTACGGGGCGCTGAAGCCCGCTGGACCTGCCGAGCGGCGCCACCCCTGGTGTCTGGCCGCGATGACGGTCCTGATGACGTTTCCCCTGCTCGCCGCCGCCCTGACCGGCTCGCTCCGCGTCCTCGCGGGCGCGCTGCTCGTGGCCGGGATGGCCACCGCGCCCACGATGATCACCAACATGACCCTGGTCCAGGGCCGCACCCCCGAGGGCCGCCTGAACGAGGGCATGACCCTCGCGGTGACCGGCCTTCTCGGCGGCATCGCCTGCGGTTCGGCGGCCGGCGGCTGGACGGCGGAACATGTGTCGGCCACGGCGGGGTACGGCGTTCCGGTCGCGGCGGCCGCGAGCGCGCTGGTGCTGTCACTGGCCACGGCCCGCCGGACCGATTCCCGTATATCCCATTGACTCGGTTGCACGCGGCACATACCTTCGCCCGTCGAAGCGCTTCGACGACACACGTCGAATCAGTTCGACGCCCCCTGCGTGACGGGTGACCGAGATCCATCCGACTCCCCTGGAGGCACTGGATGTTCACGGCAAGAAGGAATGGCAGGTGCATGATGATAGCGGCGGCGGGCCTGGCCGGGGCCCTGCTGCTGACCTCCTGCGGCGGCTCGGAGAGCGGGTCGTCCGACGGGAAGACCTTCCGCCTCTGGCACTACGAAGGCCCCGACAGTGCGATGGCCGTGGCCTGGAACGCGGCCATCGAGGAGTTCGAGGCGACGCATCCGGGCGTCACGGTGAAGTTCGAGGAGAAGGGCTTCGAACAGATCCAGAAGACGGCCCCGATGGTCCTCAACTCCTCCGACGCGCCCGACCTGATGGAGTACAACAAGGGCAACGCGACGGCAGGGCTGCTCTCCACGCAGGGCCTGCTCACCGATCTCACCGCCGAGGTGACGAAGCGCGGCTGGGACAAGAAGATCGGCGCCGGTGTCCGCACCACCAGCCAGTACGACGCCAACGGCGTGATGGGGACCGGCAGTTGGTACGGCGTGCCCAACTACGCCGAGTACACGATGGTGTTCTATAACAAGGATCTCTTCAAGCAGCACGGGATCGCCGAGCCGACCTCGTTCGACGAACTCACCGCCGCCATGGACAAGTTCGTCGCCGAGGGCGTCACCCCGCTGGCAAGCGCCGGCGCCGAATATCCGGCCCAGCAGTACCTGTACCAGCTCGCCCTGTCGAAGGCGGACCGCGCCTGGGTCGACAAGTACGAGCTGTACAAGGGCAGGACGGACTTCCATGACGCCGCCTGGACGTACGGCGCCGAGACCTTCGCCGACTGGGTGAAGAAGGGGTACATCAGCGAGAAGTCCAGCAGCCTCAAGGCGGAGGACGCCGGGGTCTCCTTCATCCAGGGCAAGAGCCCGATCCTGTTCTCCGGCAGCTGGTGGTACGGCCGCTTCAAGAGCGAGGCGACCTTCGACTGGGGCACGTTCCTGTGGCCCGACACCGGTCTCACCCTCGGCTCCGGCGGCAATCTGTGGGTCGTCCCCAAGGGGGCGAAGAACAAGGAACTCGCCTACGACTTCATCGACATCACCATGTCGGAGAAGATCCAGAACCTGCTCGGCAACAAGGGCGGGGTCCCGGTGGCCGCCGACCCGGCCGCCATCACCGACCCGCAGGCCAAGTCGCTCATCGCCGACTTCAACACCCTCGCCGACCGCGACGGGCTCGCCTTCTACCCCGACTGGCCGGTCCCCGGCTTCTACGACGTCCTCGTCTCCGAGGTACAGAAGCTGATCACGGGCAGCGCGAAACCGGACGCGGTCCTCGACTCGTTGCAGGAGGCGTACGACAAGGGCGTACCGAAGACATGACGGTCACCGTCGAACGGGCCGGCAGCCGACACCGTCTCACCAACTCCGGGCACCGCCCCCGGAGTTCGCGGCGCCGCAGGGACTCGTACACCCTCTTCCTCCTCCCCGGGGCCCTCGCCTTCCTCGCCGTGATCGTCGTGCCGTTCCTGATGAACACCGGGGTGAGCTTCACCGACTGGCGGGGTGTGGGCAGCCCGGAGTGGTCGGGGCTCGCCAACTACCGTGCGCTGCTGGACGATTCGGAGTTCTGGGCGTCGTTCCGGCACAGCCTGTTCATGGTGGTGGCGATGGCGGCCGTACCGACGGCGCTCGGACTCGTCCTCGCCGCCGCCCTGTTCGACTACGTCGGCAAGCACTTCGGGAGTCGCTGGGCGGCCGTGCTCCGCGCCTGCTTCTACCTCCCCCAGGTGCTGCCGATCGCGGTCGCCGGCATCGTCTGGAGCTGGATCCTCGCGCCCGAGAACGGCTCGCTGAACGAGCTGCTGAAAGCCGTCGGGCTCGGCTCCTGGCAGCAGGACTGGCTCGGCGACCCGGACATCGCGCTCTACAGCGTGATGGGCGTGATGGTCTGGGTGCAGCTCGGCTTCCCCCTGGTCGTCTTCATGGCGGGCCTGCAACGCGTCGACCCGCAGCTCTACGAGGCCGCCGAACTGGACGGCGCCGGCTGGTGGCGCCGCTTCCGGCACATCACGGTCCCCCAGATCCGGCCCGAGATCTACGTCGTCCTCACCTGGTGCACGATCGCCGCGCTGAAGGTGTTCGGCGCGGTGTACGTCCTGACGAAGGGCGGCCCGGGCGGCGCGACCAACGTGCCGTCCTACTTCTCCTTCACCACGTTCTTCGAGAAGACGCAGGTCGGCTACGGCGCCGCCGTCTCCACCGTCCTGACGGTGATCATCCTCGCCCTCTCGCTGATCGGCCTGAAACTCCAGACCCGTGCGGAGGACGCCGAGGAAGGAGCCCGTACGTGACGACCGCCCTGCGCCGCTACCCGGTGCTCATCGCCCTCGTCCTCGCGGCCCTGTTCATGGTCGTCCCGTTCCTGATCGTCGCGGTCAACGCCGTGAAGTCGCCCGCCGAGTACTCCGCGAACGGCCCGCTCAGCCTCCCCGAGGGCCTGTACCTCGACGGCGTCAAGGACTTCTGGGAACGGGTCGACTTCGGGCAGAAGCTCGTCAACTCGGTGCTGATCAGCGGTTCGGTGGCGGTCCTGGCGGCTGTGCTCTCGGTCCTGAACGCGTACGCGATCGGCATCGGCCGGATCAGGGGCCGCACCTGGGTCCTGGCCTTCTTCGTCCTGGCGAACATGCTGCCGCAGGAGGCGCTGGTCTACCCGGTGTACTACCTGAGCAAGGAAGTCGGCCTGTACGACACCCGGCTGAGCGTGATCATCGTCTTCACGGTCGTCCAGGCGGCCTTCGGTACGTACCTCCTCTCCTCCGTCCTCGGCCAGTTCCCCCGGGAGATCATCGAGGCCGCGCGGATCGACGGCGCGAACAAGTGGCAGGTGCTGTGGCGGATCGTCGTCCCGGTCAGCCGCCCCACGCTCGGTGTCCTCCTCGTCTTCTTCTTCATCTGGACCTGGAACGAGTTCCTGCTGCCCCTGGTGATGCTGATCTCCAACGACAACCAGACGGTGTCGGTGGCCCTCGGTGTCCTCCAGGGCCAGCGTCTGATGGACGCCACGATGACCAACGCGGCCGCCCTGCTGGGCGTGTTGCCCGCTGTCGTCTTCTTCCTCGTCTTCCAGCGAACGCTCACTCGCGGCATCGCCGTGGGTGCCGTCAAGTAGTCCAGCAGCAAGGAGACCCCCCACGTGAAGTTCACCGACGGCTACTGGCTGCTGCGCGAGGGCGTCACCGCCGCCCACCCGGTCGAGGTCCTCGACGTGACGGACACCGACGGCACGCTCGACATCCACGCGCCGACCCAGCCCATCCGCCACCGCGGCGACCTGCTGAAGGGACCCGTCGTGACGATCAGCGCGCACGCCCCGATGCCCGACGTCATCGGCGTCACCTTCACCCACTTCCAGGGCGAGCAGCCGCAGAGCCCCCAGTTCGAGGTGCGGAAAGAGGAGTTGACGGCCCACACGGAGTACGACGAGGAACACGCGACCCTGACCTCCGGCACCCTCTCGATCCGGGTCAGCCGCACCACCCCCTGGCACGTCGACTTCCTCGCCCACGGCCGCGTCCTCACCAGCAGCGGCCCCAAGGGCATGGGCATCATGCGCGACGCGACGACCGGGGCCCATTACCTGCGCGAGCAGCTGGGGTTGGGGGTCGGGACCAGCGTCTACGGCCTCGGCGAACGCTTCGGACCGCTGGTCAAGAACGGCCAGGTCGTCGACATGTGGAACGCCGACGGCGGCACGGCGACCGAACAGGCCTACAAGAACGTGCCGTTCTACCTCACCGACGCGGGCTACGGAGTCTTCGTCGACCACCCCGGCCGGGTCTCCTTCGAGGTCGGCTCGGAGGCGGTGTCGAGGGTCCAGTTCAGCGCCGAGACACAGCAGTTGACGTACTACGTCATCCACGGCCCGACCCCCAAGGACATCCTCCGCAAGTACACGGCCCTGACCGGTCGCCCGGCGCTGCCGCCCCCGTGGTCGTTCGGCCTGTGGCTCTCCACCTCCTTCACCACCTCCTACGACGAGGAGACGGTGACGTCGTTCATCGAGGGCATGCGGGAGCGTGAACTCCCGCTCTCCGTCTTCCACTTCGACTGTTTCTGGATGCGCGAGTTCAACTGGTGCGACTTCCGGTGGGACCCACGGGTGTTCCCCGACCCCGAGGGCATGCTGGCCAGGCTGAAGGAACGGGGCCTGCACATCAGCGTCTGGATCAACCCGTACATCGCCCAGCGGTCGCCACTCTTCGCCGAGGGCAAGGCACTTGGCCATCTGCTCCGCAGACCGGACGGGAGTGTCTGGCAGTGGGACCTGTGGCAACCGGGCATGGCCCTGGTCGACTTCACCAGTCCGGCGGCCCGCGACTGGTACGCGTCGAAGCTGGAGGCCGTGCTCGCGCAGGGCGTCGACTGCTTCAAGACCGACTTCGGTGAACGGGTGCCGCTGGACGTGGAGTTCGCCGACGGCTCGGACCCGGAGCGGATGCACAACTACTACACGTACCTCTACAACAGGACCGTCTTCGACGTCCTGCGCAAGCACCGCGGCGAAGGGGAGGCGGTCGTGTTCGCGCGTTCGGCGACGGCCGGCAGTCAGCAGTTCCCGGTCCACTGGGGCGGCGACTGCGAGGCGACGTACGAGTCGATGGCGGAGTCGCTGAGAGGCGGTCTGTCGCTCGGCCTCTCCGGGTTCGGCTACTGGAGCCACGACATCGGCGGCTTCGAGGGCACCCCGAGCCCGGCGCTCTTCAAACGCTGGGTGGCCTTCGGCCTGTTGTCGTCCCACAGCCGGCTGCACGGCAGCTCCTCCTACCGCGTTCCGTGGCTGTTCGACGAGGAGGCCGTGGACGTCCTGCGGCTGTTCACGAGGCTGAAGCTCCGTCTCATGCCCTACCTCTACGAGGCCGCCCGCACCGCGAGCGCGGAAGGCGTCCCGATGATGCGCGCGATGGTCCTGGAGTTCCCGGACGACCCCGGATGCGCCTACCTGGAACGGCAGTTCATGCTCGGCCCGGACCTGCTGGTGGCGCCGGTGTTCAGCGACGAGGGGGACGTCTCGTACTACGTCCCGGAGGGCGAGTGGACCCACTTCCTGACCGGCCGGACGGTCACGGGCCCCCGCTGGGTGCGGGAACAGCACGCCTTCGACAGCGTGCCGCTGCTCGTACGCCCCGGTTCGGTGATCCCGGTCGGCGCGGTGGACGACCGCCCCGACTACCCGTACGCCGACGGGGTCACCCTGCACGCGTACGGCCTGGAGCGCGGCGCCCAAGTGACCGTCCCGGTAGGCGACTTGACGTACACGGTGGTCCGCGAGGGCGACACCCTGCGGGCCTCGTGCAGCGATCCGTCGGCGCCGTGGGGACTGACGGCGGGCGGACGCGAGGCGCGGGCGAAGGCGGGCACCGGGTTCCTGACCGTGGAGCTGGGAGGCGAGTGATGGTGAAGATCACCGATGTGGCACGGCATGCCGGGGTCTCCCCGAGCACGGTCTCGTACGCCCTCAGCGGCAAGCGCCCGATCTCCGAGGAGACCCGGCAGCGCGTCGAACGCTCGATCAAGGAACTCGGCTACCGCCCCCACGCCGGCGCCCGCGCCCTCGCTAGCAGCAGATCCAACGTACTGGCGCTGGTCATGCCGTTACGGGCGGGCATCCATGTCCCGGTGGTCATGCAGTTCGCGGTGTCGGTGGTGACGGCCGCGCGCCGCCACGACCACGACGTCCTGCTCCTCACCCAGGAGGAGGGCGAGGACGGCCTGCACCGGGTGGCGGACACGGCACTGGTCGACGCGCTGATCGTGATGGACGTCCAACTCGACGACCCCCGGCTGCCGTTGCTGCGCACACTGGACCTCCCGTCGGTCCTGATCGGCTTCCCCTCCGACCCGGCCGGCCTGACCTGCATCGACCTGGACTTCAAGGCGGCGGGCGAGCTGTGCGTGGAGCGGCTGGCGGCCCTGGGCCACCGGGTGATCGCCCTGATCGGCTCACCACCCGCCGTGTACGTACGCCGGACCGCGTTCGCCCAGCGTGTGGTCCAGGGGTTCACGGCCGCGGCGGACCGGAGCGGGCTGTCGTCCTCGGTGCACCCCTGCGAGGCGACCCCGGCCGGGGCAAGGGTGGTGGCGGAGCAACTCCTGCGCGAGCACCCGGCGCTGACGGGGGTCGTGGTCCACAACGAGGCGATCCTGGAACCCCTGATGGACGCCTTCGAACAACTCGGCCTACGGGTCCCCGGCGACCTCTCCGTCACCGCGATCTGCCCGGACGACCTGGCCGAGAACCTGCCCGTCCCGGTCACCTCGGTCGCCATACCGTCGGCGGAGGTGGGGGCCCGGGCGGTGGACCTCCTGATGAAGAAACTGAACGGCACGGGCCCCAGCCCGGAGACGACACTCCTGCCACCACGGATGACGGAACGGGCGAGCACGGTGATGCGGACGGCGCCCTGAGCCACGTCAAAGGCCCCGCCGCTCGAAAGCGACGGGGCCTTTGGTACTGCATAACATGGGAATTGTGGAGATGGCGGGAATCGAACCCGCGTCCAACGGTGCGGAATCAGGGCTTCTCCGTGCGCAGTTCGCTGTGCTTTTCTCGGCCCCGGCAATCACGCGAACAAGTCGCCGACGGGCCCAGTCACTGTTAGATTTCCCTCTTCACCCCGTGACCGGGATCAAGGTTTAGTCCCCTAGCTGATGCCAGGATCCGGGTCGGGAACACTCCCGGGCTGACACTCCCATTAGTGCGGAGCAGGCTCGTCGCTACCTGAAATCAGGCGGCGAGAGAGAACTGCTGCGCGGGAGAATCGCTGTTGGAATTGGCGATTATTTTTTTCGGCCTGTGGTTTACGAGATCATGGCCGCTTCCTCGGCACGCTTCACCTGCTTCGACAGCCGCTGTCGAAACCGATCATCCCCATGTTGTTTTTTCAAAGCCCTCCGAAGAGGAATCCCTCCGGAGAGGAACGGCGCACCCTCGGTGAGGTGCAGTTGCCATCGTACGTGACCAACGCGCGCCGATGCCACCTAATTCCCGGCGCCACCGGCGCTACGCGTGCTGCTGCCTGCGCCGCACCGCCGAGACCGCCCGGTCCGTCTCGCGCCGGTCCTGCTTCTCCCGGAGCGTCTGCCGCTTGTCGTACTCCTTCTTGCCTCGCGCCAGCGCGATCTCGATCTTCGCCCGGCCGTCCTTGAAGTACAGGGCGAGGGGCACGATCGCGTGGCCCGACTCCTGCGACTTGGACTCCAGCTTCTCGATCTCCGCGCGGTGCAGCAGCAGCTTCCGCTTGCGCCGGGCGCTGTGGTTGGTCCAGGTGCCCTGGCTGTACTCCGGCACATGCACGTTGTGCAGCCACGCCTCGTGCCCGTCGAGCTGCACGAAGCCGTCGACGAGCGAGGCCCGCCCCTGACGCAGCGACTTCACCTCGGTACCGGTGAGGACCAGACCGGCCTCGTAGGTGTCGATGATGGCGTAGTCGTGCCGCGCCTTCTTGTTCTGGGCGATCAGCTTCCGCCCTTTTTCCTTAGCCATAGTGCTGACCATTTTCGCACTAGGGACCCGCTCCCGGGAAAGGGGATTACCAAGGGCCTACGTGGGGTCGCCCAACCCGCTCAGCACGGTCTCCGCCTGCTCCAGTGCTCCCTGGTCGGCGTCGAGGTCGGGCGTGAGGCCCACGCCGTCGACGCCGCGCCCCGACGGGGTGCGGTAGTGGCCGACGGTCAGTTCGGCGACGGAGCCGTCGGGCAGCCGGCTCGGCATCTGCACCGAGCCCTTGCCGAAGGTCCTGGAGCCCACGACGACCGCCCGGCCACGGTCCTGGAGGGCTCCCGTGAGCAGTTCGGCCGCGCTCATCGTGCCGCCGTCGACGAGCGCGACCAGGGGTCTGGTGGTGTCGCCGCCCGGATCGGCGTGCAGGGCGCGCTGCTCGCCGTTGACGTCGTACGTGGCGACCAGGCCGCCGTCGAGGAAGGCGGAGGCGGCGGTGACGGCCTCGTCCACCAGTCCGCCGGAGTTGCCGCGCAGGTCGAGGATGATCCCGGCGTGGGTGGGAGCCTGCCGTACGGCGGTGCGGACCACGTCCCCCACGCCCTTGGTGAAGGCGGCGACCCTGATGACGGTGACCTTGCTGTCGGCGACCTGCCGGACGGTCGCGGAGTCCGTGGAGAGCAGTGCCCGGCGTACGGTCTCGCTCCACGCGCGCGTGCCGCGCTCCAGGCCGAGCCGGACGGTCGTACCGGCGGCGGCGTCCTGTGCGTCACCGCGCAGTAAGGAGACGACCTCGGTGACCGGCCGTCCGGCGACCGCCTGGCCGTCCACGCTCAGCAGCCGGTCTCCGCTGCGGATCCCGGCGGCGGCGGCCGGCGACCCGGACCGCACCTTGGTGACCTCGATACGGCCGTCCCGCGCGCGCCGCGCCCACAGCCCGACGCCGGTGTACTGGCCGTCGAGGGCCTCCTCCAGCTCCTCGTACTCCCCCGGGGAGTACACCGCCCCCCAGCGGTCCCCGCTGCGGCTGACGGCGCGCTCGGCGGCCTCCATGGGGGACTTGCCGTCGGCCATGGCCTCGGCAGCGGCGGCGGCGACGTCCTCGTGGTGACCTGCGGGGGCGGCGGCGCGGGCGGTGTCCGGGAGGGCCGACTTCCGCTCGGCGGGCTCGGGGAACGAGCCGGTGGCCGCACCGGCGACCAGGACACTGGCGAAGAGCAACGTCAGAGCCGCCCCGCGGCCTGCGCGGCGGGGCTGTGCGAACAGGTCACGGCCTGACATGCCGGTGAGTCTAGGACAACGCGAAGGGCCGTACGGTCGGTTGACCGAACGGCCCCCTTGGCATGCGTCACACCTTCAGGTACTTGCGCAACGCGAAGAACGCGGCCAGCGCGGGCATCAGCAGACTCGTCGCGAGGATCAGCGGGAGCTTGGTGAGCACGGCGTCCCAGCCGATGAAGTTGATCAGGTTCAGCTTCTCGGACAGCGCCAGCCCGTGGTCGATGATGAAGTACCGGGCGACCAGCAGGAAGGCGCAGGCCACACCCCCGCCGATCAGCCCGGCGACGGCGGCCTCCATGATGAACGGCGCCTGGATGTAGAACCCGGAGGCACCGACGAGCCGCATGATCCCGGTCTCACGCCGACGGCTGAACGCGGACACACGCACGGTGTTGACGATCAGCATCAGCGCGACGACGAGCATCAGCGCCATCACCGCGCGGGCCGCCCAGTTCATGCCGTTCAGCAGCCCGAACAGGTTGTCAAGGATGCCTTTCTGGTCCTGCACGGACTGCACCCCGTCGCGCCCGTCGAAGGCGGTCGCGATGACCTGGTACTTCTCCGGGTCCTTGAGCTTGATCCGGTACGACTCCTGCATCTGGTCCGGGGTGAGCGAACTGGCCAGCGGAGAGTCGCCGAACTGCTCCTTGTAGTGCTTGTAGGCCTCGTCCGCGGACTCGTACGTGACGTTCTGCACGACCGAGTCCATCTTCTCCAGATCGGCGAGGATCTGCTTCTTCTGGTCGCTCGTCACCGCGCCCTTGGCACAGTTCGGGTCGGACTCCGCGTCGCTCTTGTTGCAGAGGAACACCGAGACGTTGACCTTGTCGTACCAGTAGCCCTTCATCGTGCTGACCTGGTCGCTCATCAGGAGCGACCCGCCGAACAGGGCGAGCGACAGGGCGACGGAGACGACGACGGCGAAGGTCATCGTCAGATTGCGACGGAGACCGACACCGATCTCCGACAGTACGAACTGGGCGCGCATGGCGTGCTCAAGCCTTTCGGGGGACTGTCAGTGCTGGTAGCCGTAGACGCCGCGCGCCTGGTCACGGACGAGGCGGCCCTTCTCCAGCTCGATGACGCGCTTGCGCATCTGGTCCACGATGTTCTGGTCGTGCGTCGCCATCACCACGGTCGTGCCCGTCCGGTTGATCCGGTCGAGCAGCTTCATGATGCCGACGGAGGTCTGCGGGTCGAGGTTGCCGGTCGGCTCGTCGGCGATCAGCAGCTTGGGCCGGTTCACGAAGGCCCGCGCGATGGCGACACGCTGCTGCTCACCACCGGACAGCTCACCGGGCATCCGCTCCTCCTTGCCCCCCAGCCCGACAAGATCGAGCACCTGAGGTACGGACTTACGGATCTCACCCTTGGACTTGCCGATGACCTCCTGCGCGAAGGCGACGTTCTCGGCGACCGTCTTGTTCGGCAGCAGCCGGAAGTCCTGGAACACCGTCCCCAGCTGGCGCCGCATCTGCGGCACCTTCCAGTTGGAGAGGCGCGCGAGGTCCTTGCCCAGGACGTGCACCTGACCGTGGCTGGCCCGCTCCTCGCGGAGGATCAGCCGCAGGAAGGTGGACTTTCCGGAGCCGGAGGACCCGACGAGGAAGACGAACTCACCCTTCTCGACCTCCAGGGTGACATCCCTGAGGGCGGGGTGGTTCTGCTTGGGGTAGACCTTGGAGACGCTGTCGAATCGGATCACGGATACACCACAGGCCGTCGGAGACATCGGGGGCGGACGACCGTGACCCTACGCGACCCGGGTGTCCCGGCGCAGGCTCCGGTCACGGTTAGGGAGTGGTTGCGGCTTTTTGTACGGGGCGTAGCCCCGACAAAGGGGCGCGGGGAACTGCGCGACAAGCCACACACAACCGCCGGCCGCGAGACAATACAAGCCACCCTCCCCGGAGCGAACCGCGCGACCTCCGGAGGAACCTGGCACAGTGGAGAGGTAGAGCGGGGAACGGTTGCGTTCCCGCAAGCGTTGTGTAGGGGAAAGCGGCGCAAGGAGGGCAAGGCGCATGACGTACGACCGATTGGTGTGCGCGAACTGCGCGTCGCCCGTGAGCGAGGGACGCTGTCCCGTCTGCCGGGCGAACCGCGAGCGGCTCCAGCAGGAGAACCCGTTCGCCGGACTCAACCCGATGGCGCTGATCGCGCTGCTGGCAATACTGATCGCGGCACTGGCACTGGTGGCACACCAGACGGCATAGCCGGCCATCAGGCAGCCAGGACCCAGGGACGCACGAAGGGCCCGGAGCGACGATGCTCCGGGCCCTTGTGCGTACGTGTACGACTACTAGGCCGCAGCGCCGCCACGGCCGCCCACGAGGCGCGGGAGGACGCGGAAGGCGATACCGCCGGCGATCATCGTGGCCGCACCGATGATCAGGAAGGTCGTCTCGGCGGCACCGGTCTCGGCGAGCTCGTCGCCCGAACCCTGGGCCGAGGTCTCCGAGCCCGTGTCGGTGAGGGCGGAGGAGCCCTCCTCCTGGGTGGAGGTGTTGGAGCCACCGTCGGGGTCGGCGTTGTTGCCGCCGCCGTCGGTGTCGTCGCCGCCCGTGCCGCTGCCGTCGTCGTCCGTCGGCGTGGCGGTCGGGTCCTCCTCGGTGGGCTCGCTCGGCTCGGTGGAGGGCTCCTCGGGCTCCGAGGGCTCCGGGTCGGCCGTGGTCGGGTCCGGGTTCTCGGGCACGGAGGGCTCGGGGTCGGCCGTGGTGGGCGGCGGGTCCTCGGGCAGGGTCGGAACCCCGGTGTCGGTCGGGGTCGGGTCCGGGCTCGGCGTACCGGCACAGACCACGAGCACGCATTCCTCGTCGTCTGCGGAGGCAATACCCGCGGCGGTGAAGGACGCACCGGCGGCGATCACCGCTCCGGCCGCGATCCGCGCGACCCGGATCCGCGTCTTATTCGTCATATGGCTGCTACCCCCAGTAGCTGAATTCATCGGTGGAGCCGCGCTCGGGGCGGTGATCGACAGGGAGTTGAGCACCCCCCGGTTCACATGCGCCCCAGAGATACGCATGCCGCGCGTTACCCTTCCGATTTTCCAAGGGAACGTCAAGGTCGTTGCGTACGCAATGTCCGCTTGTTCCATCATTGCCGCACATAGACCCTGTGAATGTGACGTAAAGCAAAGCAACCGCCGCCCGATTGGCGGCGGTTGCTTTGTCGATAAGGCGTTCTCTGCGGGCCCTACTTCTCCTGCTGCTTGCGCCAGCGAATCCCGGCTTCGAGGAAACCGTCGATCTCGCCGTTGAACACGGCCTCGGGGTTGCCGACTTCGAACTCCGTCCGCAGGTCCTTGACCATCTGGTACGGGTGCAGGACGTACGAACGCATCTGGTTGCCCCAGGAGTTGCCGCCGTCGCCCTTGAGCGCGTTCATCTTGGCCTGCTCCTCCTGGCGGCGGCGCTCGAGGAGCTTGGCCTGGAGGACGTTCATCGCGGTGGCCTTGTTCTGGATCTGCGACCGCTCGTTCTGGCAGGAGACCACGATGCCGGTGGGGATGTGGGTCAACCGCACCGCGGAGTCGGTGGTGTTGACGCCCTGGCCGCCGGGACCGGAGGAGCGGTAGACGTCGACCCGCAGCTCGGACTCGTCGATCTCGATGTGATCGGTCGTCTCCACCACGGGCAGGATCTCGACACCGGCGAAGGAGGTCTGGCGACGCCCCTGGTTGTCGAAGGGCGAGATGCGCACGAGGCGATGCGTGCCCTGCTCGACGGAGAGCGTGCCGTAGGCGTACGGCACCTGAACGGCGAAGGTGGTCGACTTGATGCCGGCCTCCTCCGCGTACGAGGTCTCGTAGACCTCGGTCTTGTAGCCCTTCTGCTCGGCCCACCGCAGGTACATCCGCTGAAGCTTCTCGGCGAAGTCGGCGGCGTCCACGCCACCGGCCTCGGCGCGGATGTTGACGAGGGCCTCGCGGGAGTCGTACTCGCCGCTGAGCAGCGTACGGACCTCCATCTCGTCCAGCGCCTTCTTGACGGAGGTCATCTCGGCCTCGGCCTCGGCGCGGGTGTCCGGGTCGTCCTCCTCCTCGGCCATCTCGAAGAGCACGCTCAGATCGTCGATCCGCCCGCGCAGCGCCTCGGCCTTCCTCACCTCCGCCTGGAGGTGGGAGAGCTTGCTGGTGATCTTCTGCGCTTCCTCCGGGTCGTCCCACAGGGACGGCGCTGCCGCCTGCTCCTCGAGCACGGCGACATCTGCCCTCAGCTTGTCGAGGTCCAGGACGGCCTCGATCGACTCCATGGTCGAGGAGAGGGACTTGAGCTCTTCGGATACATCGACGACTGCCACGACACCAGCGTAACGGCTCCACCGAGCGACAGACTTTCCCCCAGCCGAACCGCCTTTTCCTCGCCCCCGCCGCCCCTACCCGTTCCCATCCCTCGGGGGCTCCGCCCCCGAACCCCCGCTCCTCAAACGCCGGAGGGCTGGTTTGTCAGCCCGTCCGGCGTTTGAGGACAAAGGGGGGTCTGGGGGCGCAGCCCCCAGGGATGGGAACGGGTAGGGGCGGCGGGGGCGAAATGGCCCCTCACGGTGACGCCGGTGCCGAGTTCTTCGTGTCCTGGGGGGTCGCCCCCGCGTCGTCCCCGGACGTGGCCAGCCACGTGCCGACCCCCACCGCCGCCACCAGAGCCACCGCAGCGACCCCCAGCGTCAGCCGACGCCGCCGCGCCGAAGCCCGATGCCTGGCCGAGCCAGGACGCGGCGCCCCCGCCGGACGCGGCACACGCGCCGTCCCCAGCGCCCCACCCGCCAGCTCATCCGGCCCAGGCACCCGCATCGACGTATGCGTGTCCCGGTTCGAGTCCGGCTTCGCCCCCCGCACCAGAGGCACCGCCCCCCTCCGCACCCGCTCCCCCACCGGCACGGCAACCTCGTCGTACACCTCGCCCTGAGAAACCTGCCCCTCGCCCTGGCCCTCCCCCGCGTCCTCCGACTCGGGCTCGTCCACGTCCAGCGGCGGCATCCCCACCAGCAACGGCAGCTGCTCCCGCAGCCGCACCCCCAGCTCGGACGCCCGCAACCGAGACGCCGGCGCCTTGGCCAGGCACTGCACGAGGAGCTGCCACAGTTCCTCCGGGATCCCGGGGAGCGGGACCACCGTCTCCGTCACATGCCGGCGCAGCACCGCACCGGGATGGCCGCCGCCGAAGGGCGTGAAGCCGGCCAGCAGCTCGTACAGGACGGTCGCCAGCGCGTAGATGTCGACCGCCGCGCGCGGGGGCAGGCCCTCCACGATCTCGGGGGCGAGGTAGTCCGGCGTACCGATGATCTTCGTGGCCCGGGTCCGCCGCGGTGAGTCGATGAGCTTCGCGACGCCGAAGTCCGTGAGGAGGGCGGGGTGCGAGCCGCCGGGGCCCAGCGGGCCCTGCATGTCCAGCAGGACGTTCTCCGGCTTGACGTCGCGGTGCACGACCCCGGCGGCGTGCGCGGCGGCCAGCCCGTCGGCGACGTCGGCCACTATCGCGACCGCGGCCTCGGGTGCGAGGCGGCGCTCCCGGTCGAGCCGGGTGCGCAGGTCCGTACCCCGCACCAGGTCCATGACGAGCGCGAGGTCGTTCCCGTCGACCACCAGGTCCCGTACGGACACGATGTTCGGGTGTTCGAGACCGAGCAACGCGGTCCGCTCCTGTACGAAGCGTCCGACGAGCTCCTGGTCCGACGCCAGGTCCTCGCGCAACAGCTTGACGGCGACGGGCCCCTCGGGTCCCTCGCCCAGCCACACCGTGCCGGCGCTGCCCCGCCCCAGGATCTGGTTGGCGGTGTACCGGCTGCCGATCTTCCGTGCCAAGACTGCTCCTACAGACGCGTAACACCAGCGGCTATGCCACGGGTCCCCGGGACCCCCAGCCGACGAGACCTCGACCTCAGCCGAGACTGCGCCGACCCGGGGGCCACCCCCGGACCCCCGGCCGACAAAGCCTCGACCTCAGCCGATAAAACTACGCGTCCGGAGCCGTAACCTTCACCGCCAGGACGGAAATCACCCGCCAGGTGTCGACAAATCCCCAGAGTCGTACCGGAATCACAGTCGGAGCGCAGCCCATCTGCTCCTCAATTGCCTCGACTTCCGCCGGATTGCCCGGACCATGGCAGGACACCGCGGCAGGACACCACCACGCGACCGCCGACCGGAGCGCTACTGCACGCGCGCGGGCTAGTTCCCGGCGCCCCCAGGACCCCCGGAACCGCCAGAGCCCCCGGAGCCACCGCCCAGATCCCCTATCCACCCGCTGACGGTGTCGATCCAGTCACCGATCTGCTCGAAGAACCCCTTCGTCGAACCGATCCACCCCTGGAGCGGGCTCAGTTCCCAGATCAGCCACGCGGCGACGAACAGGATGACGATCGTGAACAGGCACCCCTTGAGGCAGCCGAGCCCGGGGATCTTCATCGGGTTGGCACTGCGCCGGCGGGGCTCCCTCGGCTCGCGCGGCGGCCGGCCCTCGGGCTGCTGAGGGCGCTGGGGCTGCTGCGGCGCGGGCGCCGGGGCGGGCGGGGCGTACCGCTGCGGCTGCTGCTGGTGCTGCGGCGGCGCGTACTGCTGGTGCTGGGGCGGCCGGCCCTGTCCGGGCCCCTGCGGGTACCCGTATCCGGGCTGCGGCTGCGGCCCCCGCTGCTGCTGGTACGGCGGCTGCTGGGGCTGTTGCTGCGGCGGCCGGCCCGGCTGTCGCTGGGGGCGGCGGCGCAGGGGGTCCTCGCCGGGGTCCAGGTACTGGACCTGCGTCTGCTCGTTGCGGTCCCGGGCGGCGCGCAGCTGGTTCTGCCAGGGGTGCGGCTCCTCGGGGCTGCCAGGCCCTCCTGGCCGGTTCTGCGGCACCGGCGGCATGACGGCCGTGGGGTCCGCGGCGCCGAAGGAACCCGAACCCGCGGGAACGGGCCCCCCGGTGTGCGGCAGCACGCTGGTGGCGGCGTTCGGGTCGTACGCCCCCTGCGCTCCCCCACCGTGGGGCAGCACCTGGGTCGGGTCGCCCGCTCCGGGCACCGCGGTCGGCGCCGGATCCGGGGCGAGCAGATGGACGACCCCCTCGGCCGCCGCGATCTGCATCGAGTTGGAGTGGACGCCGATGCCCTCGGCGACGACACGCAGCCCGCGCGCGAGGTTCTCGGCGCTGGGCCGTTCGTCCGGGTTCTTGCGCAGGCAGCGCTCGATGACCGTCCACAGGGGTTCGGGCACGGTCGACGGGCGGCGCGGCTCGGCGTTGAGGTGCTGGTGCAGCACTTCGAGGGCGGACTCGCCGCCGAACGGCGGACGGCCGGTGACCAGCTCGTACAGCAGGATGCCGGCGCCGTAGATGTCGACGGCGGAGGTCTGCGGACGGCCCTCGGCGGACTCCGGGGCGACGTACGCGGGCGTGCCGACGAACTCGTGGGTGCGGGTGAGGCCCGGGGAGTCGGCGAGGCGGGCGATGCCGAAGTCGGTGAGCATCGGGTGCATCCGGCCGTTGTCCTGCATGAGCAGGACGTTGGCGGGCTTCAGGTCCCGGTGCACGACGCCGTCGGCGTGGCTGACGGCGAGCGCGTCGGCGATCTGGGCGGTGAGGAGGGAGGCGGCGACGGGCGTGAAGGGGCCGTTCTCCCGCAGGTAGCGGTGCAGGTCGGGACCGTCGATGAGATCCATGACCAGCGCCAGCAGATCGCCCTCGACCACCAGGTCCCGTACCCGGACGATGTTCGGGTGGGTCAGCCGCAGCAGCACGGACCGCTCGCGCAGGAAGCGCATCACGATGTCCGCGTCGTTGGCGAGCTCCTCCTTGAGGACCTTGATCGCCACGGTCTCGCCGGGCTGGCCTGCCACCGCGGCCTCGGCTCCCGCGGTCTCCCTCTGGCGGGCACGCCAGACGGTGCCTGTGGCGCCGCGTCCCAGCGGCTCCTCAAGGAGGTACTTGCTCCCTACCGGCCGCACGTCATGGCTCCCTTGCGTACGTACATCCCGTACACGCATCCCGTACACGGTGTTCCGACCCACTGTAGTGCCGTGTTCCCGGGACCCCCTGGGAACGGCCGCCGTCCATGTACGGCTACGTACGGCCTCCCGCACATGTTCGATGGAAAGACGCCCGATTCGGTCGCTTCGGTTGCCGGATCCCGAACGTGACCGATCTCAAACCGATAACCAAACCGATCCGAATCGGACAGCCGCCGCTCACTGGTCAGGCACTTTTGCGGGCAGAGGTGACCATTCAAGATCACTTATGGGTGGGGGGCGGGCGCGTTGTCAGTGGCAGGTGCGAGGATGCCTCCAGTACTGGCCGACGTGCTCGTGTGCGGTGGGGGAAGTCCGCGGTGGTGGGACCCGTGGCGTGGCTTCGTCCTCCTTCCCGGGTGCCCGCGCAGAAGGGACCGCTGACGGCGATGCAGATCCGGCTGACCGTCGTAGACCCGCTGGGGCCGCCCTCGGAGCCGTGGGCGCGTGCCGCGAGCTGCGACGTACTGGTCACCGCGCCCGCCGGCACGGCGCTCGCCGCGGTCGCCTCGGCCCTGGCCTCGGCGGTCGCGGGCGACGGTGCGTCGATGCCCGAGCGCGGCCCAGGCCGCGAGAGCGGCGGCGCGGTGGTGCTGTACGTGGGCGACCAGCGCCTCGACACCCAGCGCTGCACCCTGGGCGAACCCCCGTTGGTCGACGGCGCCGTGCTGGCCCTCGGCACCCCCGCGGAGCCCGAGCCGCACCCCGAGGCGGACGAGGCGGCGGCCCAGCTCCATGTGGTGGCGGGACCGGACGCGGGCGGGGTCCATCTGCTGCACGGCGGCCAGATCACCATCGGCCGCTCCGCCGACGCCGACGTCCCGCTGGACGACCCGGACGTCTCCCGGCTGCACTGCGCGGTCACGGTCGCGGCGGACGGCCGGATAGCGGTCGCGGACCTCGGCTCCACGAACGGCACGACCCTCTCGGGCGCCCGCCTCGGCTCCCGCCCGGTCCGCCTCGCACCGGGCGCCCTGCTGCGCATCGGCGAGTCGGCCCTGCGGCTGACGCCACCTGGCGACGCCGCCACGCGCGTGGGCACGACGCCGGACGGCGAGGGCCATGTCCGCGTGAGCGTCACCCCGGGGAGTACGAAGGCCCCGGGCCGTCCGTCGAACGACGCCGCCCAGGAGGCCGACGAGGACACCCGCGACCGGCGGCCGTCCCAGGCATACACCGCGAACTCCGCGCGCGTGCGGCCCGGCGGCACGGCGAAGCCGCCCTCCGGGGAGACCCATCACGCCTACGGTTCGGCGAGCTGGGGAGCGGCCGGGAGCGTGCCCGAGTCGCGCGGTGCGCGGGGTCCGGCGGAGGCTGCGCAGCCGCTGGTCCCGGGTCAGGGGCGGGCACCAAGGATCGAGACCCGGGGCACGGCGGGCACGGGCCGGGTTCCGGGCGGTGCCGGGGAGACCCACGGCGCCGGTTTCTCCGTACCGGGACAGACATCCGCGGCCAGGGCGGTACCGCACGCCCGCGCCCACGACGAGGACGACTCGGAGGCGGAGGCGGAGTTCTCCGGGGGCAGCGGGCGCAAGGGGACGCCCCTGCGGGGGACGGACGTTCCGCCGGGAGTCCGCAGCAGGCGCGGTGGGCTCTCCAAGTGGGCGCGGCGGCTGACCGGCGGGCGCGGGGAGCAGGAGACGGCCGAGGACGAGGAGTACGAGGACGAAGGGCCGGTGGCCGACGCGCCGACCCCGGAGTCCACGAGCGCCGTACCACAGACACCGGCACAGGCACCGGAGAGCTGGCCCGACCCGGCGGCACTGCTGCTGACGGCCCTGGGCCCCGGCCCCCGCCTCTGGGAGCGCGGCCCGGGCCACCCGGAGGCACTCACGGTCCGGCTCGGTACGGCGGACCGCGCGGCCCCCGACGGTTCGGGGCTGCTCCCTGCCGTCCCGGTGACCGCCGGGCTGCGTGAGGTCGGGGCGCTGGGGCTGGCCGGCCCGCGCGCGCGGCTCGCGGGGCTGGCCCGCGCGGTGGTGGCCCAGCTGGCCGCGCTGCACTCCCCGGAGGCCCTGGAGATCGTCCTGATCAGCGCGGACCGCTCGCGCACCCCCGAGGAGCGCACCGCCGAGTGGTCCTGGCTCGGCTGGCTCCCGCATCTGCGCCCCGGGCACGGCCAGGACTGCCGGCTCCTCCTCGCCTACGACCGCGAACAGGCCACGGCCCGCACGGACGAACTCCTGCGCCGTCTGGAGGACCACGACACGGAGACGGCGGCGAAGACCCTCGCCCACGGCGGCGGAGAGCCGGGCCACAGTGGTTCGGAGGGTGCCCGACGGCCCTCCTGGGCGCGGGACGACGACCCTGACGAGTCGTCGGGGGCGGGCGGTTTCGCGGGGCCGTACACCGTGGTCGTCGTGGACGGCGATCCGGGCGGTGCGGCGGTCCGTGAGGCCGTCGCGCGGCTGGCGCACGAAGGACCGCGCGCCGGGATACACATCGTGTGCCTCGCGGAGACGGAGGCGGCGTCGCCCGTGTCCCCGGTGACGGAGACGTACGAGGCGGCGTGCGCGGCCTCGCCGCCGTTCCGTGAGTGCGGGGCGGTGGCGCTGCTCGGCGGTGACGTGGCCACGGCGCTGCATGTGATGCGGGTGGCACGGGCGGGGGTGAGCGCACCCGGGCGGCCGGACTCCGCCGAGGCGGACCTCGGCGGTCGCGCCGGGCTGGTCGGGCAGGGTTCCGTGGCCGCCGTGGACGCCGTGTCCCTGGCCTGGGCCGAGCGGTTCGGGCGGGCGCTGGCTCCGCTGCGCACCGACGGCGCGGCCGGAGGACGCCAGCAGCGGGTCTCCGCGCCCTTGCCACAAGCGGCGCGGCTGCTCGACGAGTTGGGGCTCGCCCGGGCCACCCCGGCGTCCCTGATGGCCCGCTGGGCGGACGCGGCCGACGACACCGAGACGCTCGGCGGCCGGGCCTGGGCCGTCCTGGGCGCGGGCCCGCGCGGGCCGGTGGGCGTGGACCTCGCGGCCGAGGGGCCGCACCTGCTGATCGAGGGCCCGCCCGGCAGCGGCCGTACGGAGCTGCTGCGGGCGGTCGTCGCGTCGCTGGCCGCCGCCGAGCGGCCCGACCGGCTGGGCATCGTGCTGATGGACGGCCGGGACGGCACCGGCGGGAGCGCGCCGCACGGGGAGGGGCTGCGGGTGTGCACCGACCTTCCGCATGTCACCACCCACCTCACGGCCAACGATCCCGTCCGTATGCGGGAGTTCGCCCAGTCGCTCAGCGCCGAGCTGAAGCGGCGGGCCGAGCTGCTCGGGCGGGTCGGCTTCGGCGAGTGGCACACCGGGCGCGAGCTGTCCGGCCGGATCGGCCCGCAGCGGTCGGGATCGGGATCGGGATCGGGCACACAGGGTTCGGCGGGCGCAGGAGAAGGCGCCGGAGATCTGGACACGCCGCCCAGTTCGACGTTGCGGTTGCGTCCGGCGGCGAGCCGACGGCGTACGGAGACACCGCCGCTGGCCCGGCTGGTGGTGGTCGTGGACGATCTGGACGCGTTGGTCTCGCCGCCGTTGGGGTCGCCGGGCCGGCCGTCGGCGGGGTCCGTGGTGCGGGCGTTGGAGGCGGTGGCCCGGGAGGGTGAGCGGCTCGGGGTGCATCTGGTGGCCGCGGCGGGGTTCGGTGGGCGTACGGCGGAGACGGAGCTGGCCCGGGGGGCCGCGCTGCGGGTCGTGCTGGATGCGCCGGCGCCTGGGCCGGACGAGCCTGCGGCGGGGCGGGGCCGGTTGAGCGGGACGGACGGTCGGAGCATCCCCTTCCAGGGCGGCCGGGTGACGGGGCGCATCCCTCGCACGGCGACGCTGCGCCCGACGGTCGCCACGCTGGACTGGCAGCGGATGGGCGACCCGCCGACCCGCCGCCCGGTCCGCGAACTGGGCAACGGGCCCACGGACCTGGCACTGCTGGCGAGCGCGTTGGAACGAGCGGCGCGCTCGGTGTCGGCGACGGAGGTTCCGTCGCTGCTGTGAGCGGGGCGGGCTTTCCTCGCCCCCGCCGCCCCTACCCGTCCCATCCCTGGGGGCTGCGCCCCCAGACCCCCCTTTCGGCCTGAACGGCCTCGTCCTCAAACGCCGGACGGGCTAGAGGGGTTGCAGGAGGGTGGGTGGCGAACAAGGCCGGCCTTGTCTTCGATCGCCGGGTGGGGTGATCTACTCAGCCTGTCCGGCGTTTGAGGACAAGGCCCGTTCAGGGCCGGAGCGGGGGTCTGGGGGCGGAGCCCCCAGGGATGGGACGGGTAGGGGCGGCGGGGGCGAGGAGCAAGGACACGACGCGGTCACGATCACCCGCTTGACAGTGCAGGCGCACTTGCCGACCCCAACGACCCGGCGTAGACCAGAGCCCACGGGACAGCGCCGAACACGTTCAACGCCGAACGACGAACGGGGCAGACATGCGCAGCAACCTTCGTACACGCACCCTGACCGCCCTCACAGCCACCGCCCTCACCCTCACACTCGCCTCCTGCGGCTCCGACGACGACAGCCCGGACACGACAGACACAAGCACCGGCACCGGCGGTGACACCTCCGCCTCCGTCCAACTCCCCAAGCTCAACGGCCAGACCCTCGAGGTCGCCGCCGTCTGGACCGGCCCCGAGCAGGAGAACTTCACCAAGGTTCTGGACGAGTTCGAGAAGCGCACCGGCGCGAAGGTCAACTTCGTACCGACCGGCAACAACACCTCCACGTTCCTCGGTACGAAGATCGAGGGCGGGCAGCCCCCGGACGTCGCGTTCCTGCCACAGGTCGGCGTCCTGCACCAGTTCGCCGAGAAGGGCTGGATCAAGCCGCTCGGCACGGACGCCCAGGCCCAGCTCGACAAGAACTTCTCCGCCGGCTGGAAGGACCTCGGCGCCTTCGAGGGCAAGCAGTACGGGATCTACGTCAAAGCCGCCAACAAGTCCCTCGTCTGGTACAACACCGCCGCGTTCGAGGCGGCGGGCCTCACCGACACCCCCACCACCTGGAAGGACTTCATCGCCACCGCCCAGACGCTCTCCGACGCCGGCTCCCCCGCCGTGTCCATCGGCGGCGCCGACGGCTGGACCCTCACCGACTGGTTCGAGAACGTCTATCTGTCCCAGGCCGGGCCCGAGAAGTACGACCAGCTCGCCCAGCACAAGATCAAGTGGACCGACCCCTCCGTCAAGGACGCCCTGACCACCCTCGCCGAACTGTGGGGCCAGGACGACCTCATCGCGGGCGGACGTTCCGGCGCGCTGGCGACCGAGTTCCCGAAGTCGGTCACCCAGACCTTCTCCGGTGACACCCCGGCGGCGATGGTCTTCGAGGGCGACTTCGTGGCCGCCAACATCAACGCCGACACCAAGGCGAAGCTCGGCACGGATGCGAAAGTCTTCCCGTTCCCCGCAGTCGGCGACCAGGCGCCCGTCGTCAGTGGCGGCGACGTGGCCGTGGCCCTCAAGGACGGCGCGGGCGCCCAGGCCCTCCTCACCTTCCTCGGCTCGACCGACGCGGCCGAGATCTGGGCGGCCCAGGGCGGCTTCCTCTCCCCCAGCAAGACCATGGACCAGGCCAGCTACAAGGACGACGTCACCCGGGACATCGCCAAGGCCCTCATCGCGGCCGGCGACGACTTCCGCTTCGACATGTCCGACCAGGCCCCGGCCGCCTTCGGCGGTACCCAGGGCGTCGGCGAGTGGAAGGACCTCCAGGACTTCCTGAAGAACCCGAAGGACGTCGCGGGCACCCAGCAGAAACTCGAGGCCGACGCCGCCAAGGCGTACAAGAGCAGCTGACGGCGCCGGGATGACGTCCACAGAGAACAAGCCCGAACCCGAAGCCCCCAAAAATCCCGAAACCCCTGGAGCCCCCGGAACCCCCACCCGTCCTCCCAGAAGCGTCACCGGCACCCGCTGGTGGGTCGCCGGTGTCTTCCTCCTGCCCGCCCTGATCCTGCTCGGCTCGCTCGTCGTCTATCCCATCGGCTACTCGGTCTGGCGCAGCCTCTACGACGCCGACGGCTCCGGCTTCGTCGGCCTGGAGAACTACGGCGACATCTTCACGAACGACGCCACGCTGACCGCCGTACGCAACACGGCGATCTGGGTGGCCGTCGCGCCCGCCGTCGTCACCGCGCTCGGTCTGATCTTCGCGGTGCTGACCGAACGGGTGCGCTGGGGTACGGCGTTCAAGCTGGTCGTCTTCATGCCGATGGCGATCTCGATGCTCGCGGCGGGCATCATCTTCCGCCTCGTCTACGAGCAGGACCCGGACCAGGGCGTCGCCAACGCGATCGTGACGTCCGTGCACGACGCCTTCGTCGACTCCTCCGTCTATCCGAAGGCCCGCCCGAACGCCCAGGTCAGCGATCTGAAGTCGTCCGGCGGGGGCTCGTTCACGTCCACCGGGACGGCCAGCCCGGGCGCCCCGGCCCTCGTCCCCCTCGTGGGCATCGCCCCTAACAAGCTCCCGGGCACGCCCGAGAACGCGAAGGCCCCCGAGGCCGCGGGTTCCGGGATCAACGGCACCGTCTGGCTGGACTTCAAGCTCGGCGGTGGCGGTACGAAGGGGCAGGTCGACCCCGGTGAGAAGGCGCTGAAGGGGGTCAAGGTCGAGGCCGTGAAGGACGGGAAGGTCGTCGCCTCGGCGACCAGCGGCGCCGACGGGACCTTCAGCCTGCCCGCCGATGCCGGCGGGGCCCAACTGCGGCTTCCCGGCTCGAACTTCGCCGCCGCCTACAACGGGATCGACTGGCTCGGGCCCACCCTCGTCACCCCGGCCATCATCGGCAGCTACGTGTGGATGTGGGCCGGGTTCGCCATGGTCCTCATCGCGGCCGGGCTCGCGGGTGTGGACCGGAATCTGCTGGAGGCGGCGCGCGTCGACGGCGCCAACGAGTGGCAGGTGTTCCGGCGGGTCACCGTGCCGCTTCTCGCACCCGTGCTGGTCGTCGTCCTCGTCACGCTGATGATCAACGTGATGAAGGTGTTCGACCTCGTCTACATCATCGCCCCGCAGCCCAGCCAGGACGACGCCAACGTCCTCGCGCTCCAGCTGTTCCTGTCGTCGTTCGGCGGTGGCGGCAACTACGGCGTCGGCAGCGCGATCGGCGTCATCCTGCTGCTGCTCGTCCTGCCGGTGATGTTCTTCAATCTCCGTCGACTCAGGAAGGAGCGTCAACGGTGACGGCTCTCGACCCACCCGTGCGCGCCAAGCGCTCCTTCGCCTCCCGTGTCGCGAGCGGCACCGCCGGTGGCGTGATGCGGCTCTTCCTCATCGTCGTCGCGCTGATCTGGATGGTGCCGACGTTCGGGCTGCTCGTGTCGTCGTTCCGCGACCCGACCGACATCGCCGCCTCCGGGTGGTGGAAGGTGTTCACGGCGCCCGGGCAGCTGACCGCGAAGAGCTACGAGACGCTGCTGGAGAACGACGCGATCACCAGCTCCCTCCTCAACACCGTCTGGATCACGGTCCCGGCGACGCTCCTGGTCGTCCTGATCGGCGCGATGGCCGGGTACGCCTTCGCGTGGATGGACTTCAAAGGGCGCGACTGGTGGTTCCTGGTCGTCGTCGCGCTGCTCGTCGTACCCGTGCAGGTGGCGCTGATCCCGCTCTCCGATCTCTTCGGGAAGATCGGGATCTTCGGCGACATCATCGGTGTGGTGCTGTTCCATGTGGGCTTCGGGCTGCCGTTCGCGATCTTCCTGCTGCGGAACTTCTTCGCGGAGATCCCGCGCGAACTGCTCGAAGCCGCCCGGCTGGACGGCGCGGGCGAGATCAGGCTGTTCGCGACCGTCGTCATGCCGCTCGCCGCGCCCGCGATCGCGTCCCTGGGGATCTTCCAGTTCCTGTGGGTGTGGAACGACATGCTGGTCGCGCTGGTGTTCTCGGACTCCCAGTCGCAGCCGCTGACGGTCGCGCTCCAGCAGCAGGTACGGCAGTTCGGCAGCAATATCGAGGTGCTGGCGCCGGGCGCGTTCATCTCGATGGTGATCCCGCTGGCCGTGTTCTTCGCGTTCCAGCGGCAGTTCGTGTCGGGGGTGATGGCGGGAGCGGTCAAATAATCCGCGAGGCACGTAACCCGATAAGCGGGGTACGTAACCGGATAAACAGCTCAGTTCATTCGTCCCCCACATGCCGCAATCGGCGTAACCAAGTCACTCCATCGGCCGTTCCCGGGCAGTAGGCCCGCGCCGACCCGCCGACCCATGGATGTGCCTTGCCCAGGTTCAGTGTCATCGTCCCCGCGTACAAGGTTCAGGCGTATCTGCAGGAGTGCCTGGAATCGGTGCTCGGCCAGTCGTATCCGGATCTCGAAGTGATCGCCGTCGACGACTGCTCGCCCGACGCCTGCGGTGCGCTCGTCGACGAGTTCGCGGCGCGCGACGCCCGGGTGCGCCCCGTCCATCTGCCGGAGAACGGCGGGGTGGGCGGGGCGCGCAACGCCGGGATCGAGCATGCGACGGGGGACTATCTCGTCTTCGTCGACGGCGACGACACCCTCGCCCCGGACGCGCTGCGGGCCATCGCCGACCGGATCAAGGAGGCGGGCGACGCGGACGTCGTCGTCTACGACCACGCGCACGCCCTCTGGACCGGCGAGACCGTCCGCAGCCCGTTCCTCGGGCAGCTCACCGAGCAGGGTCCGGCCCCCTTCCGGCTCGACGACCGCCCGCTGCTGCTCAAGCTGCCGATGGTGGCCTGGAACAAGGCGTACCGGCGGGAGTTCGTCGAGCGCGAGGGCCTCACCTTCCCGTCCGGCGCCTACGCGGACCTCCCCTGGACGGTCCCTGCGCTGCTGGCCGCCGAGTCGGTCGCGACCCTGGACCGGGTCTGCGTCCACCACCGCAGGCCCCGAAAGACCGCCGACGCCGTCTCCGAAAGCGGCCACTTCGACATCCACGAGCAGTACGACCGGATCTTCGCGTTCGTCGACGCGCGCCCCGAACTCGCGCACTGGCGGCCGGTGTTGTTCCGCCGGATGGTCGACCAGCTGATGTCGGTGCTGGGCCGCCCGGACCGGCTGCCGCGCACCGCCCGTGCCGAGTTCCTGCGCAAGTCCCGGGCCCACTACCGCCGTTACCGCACCCCGGGTGCCGCCGTACCGCTGTACGCCCGGCTCCGGCACCTGCTCGTCCGGACGGGCAGCTACCGCACGTATCGGGCGGTGCGCCTCGCGTCCGCCCTGCGCCGGCACACCACGCGCTTCGTCAAGTCCCTTGCGCGAAGCATCCGTTCAATCGCTCTGCGCCTGCACTACCGGGTCCAGCTACGGCTGCCGCTGCGCGCCGACCGGGCGGTCTTCACCAGTCACTCCGGGCGCGGGTACGGCTGCAATCCGGGCGCCCTGGAAGCCGCGTTCCGTTCCTTCGTGCCGGGCATGCGGACGGCGTGGGTCGCCCGGCCCGAGCACCATCACACGCTCCCGACGGCGACCGCCCGGGTCCGGCCCGGCACCGCCGCGTACTGGACGGCGCTGGCCCGCTCCAAGTATCTGGTGAGCAACGTGAGTTGGGAGCAGCGGTTCGCGAAGCGGGCCGGGCAGGTGGTGATCCAGACGCAGTACGGGACGCCGCTGAAGCGGATGGGCCTCGACCTCCAGGACCGCCCGGCCGCCGCCCGCGACACCGACTTCACGGCGCTCCTCGCGGACGTCGACACCTGGGACCACTGCCTGTCGGCCAACCGCCACTCCACCCTCGTGTTCGAGCGCGTCTTCCCCGGCGACTACAGCACCCTCGAAACGGGGCAGCCCCGCAACGACGTGTTCCAGCAGGCGACTTCGGCGGACGTGACCCGGCTGCGCGAGTCGCTCGGCATCCCGGAGGGCTCGGTCGCGATCCTGTACGCGCCGACCCACCGCGACTATCTGCGCGGCCCGCGCCAGACGCTCGACCTGGAGCGGATCCTGCGCCAACTCGGCCCGCGCTACGTGCTGTTGGCCCGTGCCCACCGCGTCTACGGCGCCCCGCTGACGCACGCCTCCGGCGGCCGGCTCATCGACGTGACCGACCATCCGAACGTCGAGTCGCTGTGCCTGGCCTCGGACGCACTGGTCACCGACTACTCGTCGCTGATGTTCGACTACGCCAACCTGGACCGGCCGATCGTGATCCACGCGGACGACTGGGAGGCGTACGAGGCGGCCCGTGGCACCTACTTCGACCTGCGCGCCTTCCCGCCGGGGGCGATCTCGCGCAGCGAGGACGAACTGATCGACATCTTCGCGACCGGCCACTGGCGCGGGTCGCGCTCCACACAGTTGCGGACCGCGTTCCGCGAGCGGTTCTGCCCGTACGACGACGGACGAGCCGCCGAACGGGTCGTCCGGCGGCTGGTGTTGGGCGAGACGGCCGGCGCGGCGTCGGTCACTCCGCTCGCCGAGCGCCACCCGGTGCCGTCGGCGGCCGCCGCGTTCGGCGGCGCACCGCTCGCGAGCGTGGAGCGTCTTGAGCCGAGCACCGACGGCGCGCCGGTCCCCAACGGCTCCTGAACGACGTACCGGATGTACTGGTCGTACTACTCGATGACGAGGTCGACCTCGATGTTGCCGCGCGTCGCGTTGGAGTACGGGCAGACCTGGTGGGCCTGCTCGACCAGCTTGCGGCCGGTCTCCGCGTCGATGGAGTCGGGCAGCTCGACGCGCAGCGCGACCTTGAGGCCGAAGCCCTCGCCCTGCTTGCCTATGCCGACCTCGGCGGTCACGGCGGCGTCGCTGAGGTCGACCTTGGCGCCCCGGCCGACCAGGCCGAGCGCGCTGCCGAAACAGGCGGCGTAACCGGCGGCGAAGAGCTGCTCGGGGTTGGTTCCGGCGCCGTTGCCGCCCAGCTCCACCGGCATGGCCAGCGGGAGGTCGACCTTGCCGTCGGAGCTGACGGCGCGGCCCTCGCGGCCGTGCGTGGCGGTGGCGACTGCGGTGTAGATCGCGTCCATGGAACCCGTCCCTCTCATCGAAGTTCTCGTGGAGCCCCTTGCGGGGTTCCGTACGGAGATAACTTAAGCACACAATTCAATTGTGCACAACTAGATGACGGGCAAGAGGTATCCTGGAGGCATGTCAGCAACCTCCGCCACCTCCGCCGAGGACTTCCTCCGTCTCGACCAGCAGATCTGCTTCTCCCTGAACGCGGCGTCGCGCGCCTTCAACGGCGTCTACCGCGTGGTCCTCAAGGACCTCGGGCTCACCTACCCGCAGTACCTGGTGATGCTCGTCCTCTGGGAGCACGGCCAGCTGCCCGTGAAGAAGGTCGGCGAGCATCTGCGCCTCGACTCCGGCACGCTGTCGCCGCTGCTCAAGCGGCTGGAGGCGGCCGGGCTCGTCCGGCGTGAGCGCAGTGCGCGGGACGAGCGGTCGGTGGAGGTGCGGGCCACCGAGGAGGGGGTTGCGCTGCGCGAGCGGGCGCGTGAGGTGCCTCGGCGGATCGTGGCGGCGACGAGTTTCGACGTGGAGGAGATTCGGGCTCTGCGGGCGCGGTTGGATGAGCTGACCGGTGCGTTGGATGCGGCGGCGCTTGAGGCTTAGTGCTCAGGGTTGTCGGGTTGGTGCGGCGCCGTGGGGGCTGGTCGCGCAGTTCCCCGCGCCCCTAAAAGGGGCGCGTTTGTACAGCCGTAGTGTTACGCCGCTGCCCCTGAACTCCCGGATCGGTGTGAACTGCTCCTGCACCACCGTCCGTTTGAGTCGGTCCGTCGGAGTTTCCGGGTGCCAGGCCGGGCTCAGGGCGTACGGTTCCGCGATCAGCCAGAACCGGTCCAGTGCCGCCAGTCGTCGGCGTAGTGCGGCCGGGTCGGCCTCGATGCCGTACAGGGTGCCGGAGGTGCGCGCCGACTCGGCGAGGGCCACGTCCCGGACTCCTCTGAAGCCCTTCGGATACGCCAGGGCCGAGCGGCGGCCGAGGGACGGGAGGAACAGGACCGGGTCGCCGGGGCGCAGTTCGCGGGACGCGAGTGCGGAGGCGGTGGCGAGGTTGGCGCCGCCGCGGTGGGCCATCGTCCGGTCCTGGCGGAGGAGCGGGAGCTGGTGTGCGCAGACCAGGGTCACCGCCAGCACCCCGGCCGCCGTGACGGTCGCGCGGGGCGGGCTCGGCACGGCCCGGGCGATGCGGTCGGCTCCGGCGGCGACCAGGAGCGGGGCGCCGGCCAGGGCGTACAGGACGTAACGGTCGTCGTAGAGCGGCGACCACTGGGAGACCGTCATGAGGATCGCCGGGGGTACGAGGAGCAGCGGGAGGGCTACGGCCGCCAAGGGTGGCTCGGCGCCGGGGCGGGTGGGCCAGGGGCGGCGCAGGGCCACGTACATGAGGATCAGGCAGGGGGCGAGGACCTCGTCCGTCGGGCCGGCGAACTGGCGTACGAGGCGGTCGACGCTGCCCTGTCCGGGTGGGCGCAGCCATGCCACCTGCGCGGACTGGGCGTGCGAGAGCAGCGCCAGTGGGAGCAGCGTCAGCGTCACGGCGCCGGACGCGCACAGCCAGCGCGTCCACATCCGTCGGGGGACGCGGGTGAGCGCGAGGGTCATGGCGTGGGCGAGGAGGAGCAGTACGGCGAACTCGTGGAGGAGGCAGGTGACGGCGAGGACCACTCCGTACGGCGTCCAGGAGCGGCCCGCGAGTGCCCGTACGAGCAGCAGCGTCGCGCCTGCCGCACCGGCCGCGACCAGCGCGTACGAGCGGCCCTCCTGGGCGTAGTGGCCGGCCATCGGTGTGACCGCGTACAGCAGACCGGCCCAGAGGCCGACGCGCGGGGAGGCCAGGCGGGCGCCGAGGGCCGCGACCAGGCCGGCGGTCGCGGTGGCGGCGAGGACGGACGGGAGGCGGAGCAGGACCTCGCCGGGGTGGACGGCGAGGACAGGCCGCATGAGCAGGTAGTACAGGCCGTGCACGGCGTCGACCTCGTGCAGCAGCCGCCAGATCTGCGGGACCGTGCGCCGCGCGACCTGGAAGGTGGCGGCCTCGTCACGCCATATGCCGCCCCGGTCGAGCCCCCAGCAGCCGATCGCCAGCATGACGGCCATGGGGATCACGGGGACCGCGACGGCGGCTGCCTTCTTGTTCATCCCCTTGTTCTTGTTCATCCCTTGTCCATCGGCCCGTTGATCACGGGATTGATTTTGTGCGATTAGACAACCTTGGGCGGCGATTGATGCCGAATTGACGTGAATACGGCATCCGTGCGGCTTACGATTCCGGCCGTGACGAGACCCCCCACCAAGAACCGCCACCTCCTCACCCTCGCCGTCGGCTGGGCCGTCTCCCGGGCCCTGATGCTGTGGCTGCTGGTCCACGACGACTTCCCGCTGCTCGGTGGCGGCGGGGTGGCGCGTGAGGTGCAGCGGCTGTATTTCCGCTGGTACGGCGTCCTCACCCAGGGCGCCTTCCCCGTGGACGACACGCTGTGGCAGTACCCGCCGGGTGCGGGTCCGGTGCTGCTGTCGCCCGCGCTGCTGCCGCCGCTGACGTACTTCGAGGCGTTCGTGGCGCTCACGCTCGCCACCGACGCCCTGATCCTGATCGCCCTCACGCGCGCGGGACGGCGTCCCGGGCGTTCCCTGCGCGGTGCCGTCTATTGGACGGCGGGTCTGCCGCTGCTCCTCCAGGTGCCGCTCGCGCGCTACGACGTGCAGGTCACGGCGTTCGCCGTCATCTCCCTGTTGACGTTGTCGCGCTCCCCGCGCGCGTGCGGCGCTTTCGCGGCACTGGGCGCCCTGGTGAAGGTCTGGCCCGCGCTGGTGCTGGTGGGTCTGCCGAGGGGCCGTACGACCCGATCGGCGTGGACGTCCGCGACGGTCACGGCGACGGTCGCGCTGGGCGTCCTGGCGGTGGCCTTCAGCGACCCGTTCTCCTTCCTGCGCCAGCAGGGCGGGCGGGGCGTGCAGATCGAGTCGTTCGGCGGTACCGCGCTCGCCCTCGCCACGCGCGCCGGGTGGGAGGGGCGCGTGCGCTACCAGTACGGCGCGATGGAGTTCGTGGGCCCGTACGTGTCGTCCGTGGCCGCGCTGTCCCTCGGCCTGACGGTCGTGGCGTTCGGGCTCCTGCTGCTGTGGCGGGTACGGGCCCGGCACTGGACGGAGGCGACGCCGTTCGACGCGGCGCTGACCGCCGTACTCCTCTTCACGATCACCAGCCGGGTGATCAGCCCGCAGTACATGGTCTGGCTGCTCGGCCTGGCCGCCGTCTGCCTGACCTCGCGGCACACCAGCCAGCGCCCGGTGGCCTGGCTGCTGCTGGCGGCCACCGCGGTGACCAGCGTCGACTATCCGGCCATGTACGCCGATGTCATCGAGTGCAGTTGGACGGGCGTGGCGGTGATGGTCGTACGCAACGGCCTGCTGGCAGCGGCGGCGATCACGTCCTTCGTACGGTTGTGGCGAGCGACCCGCCCGGCCACGATTCCGCACCCTTCACCGCCCGCGTCCGTCGCTTCACTCCCCGAGCGGGAACTAAGTGCGCCGTAACGGGAGTTAGCTGACAAAGCCCGAGCGACCACCCGACCACACGAGGGGACGACCCCATATGACCTGGCTGATCACCGGCGGCGCCGGCTACATCGGGGCGCATGTCGTCCGCGCGATGACCGAGGCGGGCGAGCGGGCCGTGGTGTACGACGACCTGTCCACCGGTATCGCCGAGCGGGTGCCGGACGGCGTGCCGCTGGTCGTCGGCTCGACCCTGGACGGCGAGCGGGTGGCGCGCGCCCTGCGGGACCACGAGGTGACCGGCGTGGTCCACCTGGCGGCGAAGAAGCAGGTGGGCGAGTCGGTGGACCGCCCCCTGCACTACTACCGGGAGAACGTGGAGGGGCTGCGCGTCCTGCTGGACGCGGTCACGGCGGCCGGGGTCCCGTCGTTCGTGTTCTCGTCGTCGGCGGCGGTGTACGGCATGCCGGATGTGGACCTGGTGACGGAGGAGACACCGTGCGCACCGATGAGCCCGTACGGCGAGACGAAGCTGGTGGGTGAGTGGCTGGTCCGCGCGACGGGCCGGGCGACGGGCCTGTCGACGGCGTGCCTGCGCTACTTCAACGTGGCCGGCGCCGCGACCCCGTCCCTGGCGGACGTGGGCGTCTTCAACATCATCCCGATGATCTTCGAACGGCTGACGGCCGACGAACCCCCGCGCGTCTTCGGCGACGACTACCCGACCCCGGACGGCACCTGCGTACGGGACTACATCCACGTGACGGACCTGGCGGAGGCCCATGTGGCGACCGCGCGGGCACTGGAGGCGACGCCGGGCCGCGCACTCACCCTCAACATCGGCCGGGGGGAAGGGGTTTCGGTCCGCGAGATGATCGACCGCGTGAACGAGGCGACGGGCCACACCCTGCCCCCGGTCGTGGCCCCGCGCCGCCCGGGCGACCCGGCGAGGGTGGTGGCCTCGGCCGACCGCATCGCCACGGAACTGGGCTGGAAGGCGAAGCACGACGTCCAGGACATGATCACCTCGGCATGGGAGGGCTGGGTGCGCCTGCACCCGGAGGCGGGGACTACGCCTGGGCAGACCGGGCGGTAGCGACAAGAAGGGGTTGGAAGAAGCCGGTCGAGGCGGGCTCCGACCAGGTCACCTCACAGAACCCGGAGTCGACGACGAACCGAGCCAACTCGCTGCGCCGCAGGGCCCAGTAGGTGGCCCGCCGAACCCGTACGGCCCACTCGTCGCCCTGCTCCTCCAGCAGGAAGACCTCGTAGTCGTACCGCTCCCCGTCCGCATGCCACTCCCAGAGCTGGAATCCGACGGCACGCCCGCCCCCGGACCGGGACACGCTGGGCGGGGTGGCGGCGGGCCGCTCGGCGAGGATCTCGTCGTACGGCCGCGTACTGACCACCAGCACCCCACCGTCCCGCAGCACGCGCCGCATGTCGACGAGAGCGGCCCGTACATCCGCCTCGGTGAGCAGATGGGGCAGGGCGTTGTCGGCACAGACGACGGCATCGAACCGCCCGTCCGGGAAAGGCAGTTGCCGCATGTCACCGACAGCGCCCCGAACCCGCACCCCCCGATCGGCGGCCTCCGCCACAGCACGCCCGACGGCCACTTCACTGACATCGCTCCCGACGACGTCGTACCCCCGCATCGCCAGCCCGACAGCCTGCGTACCGATCCCACAGGCACAGTCGAGCACCGCCCCGGCACCCGCCCCGAGCCGCTCCCTGATGACCCGGTCGAGGGCCGCGCCCTGCCGGGCGACGCTCGCGTCCCAGTCGGCGTAGAGGAGGTGGTAGTCGGGGGCGAGTTGGTCGTAGAAGCGGGCGACGGGGGAATCGGCCATGCGGGCAGGCTAGCGAGGGGCGGTGCCCAGGGGCCCTACTGGTTGTTCAGATAAGCCAGTACCGCCAGCACCCGGCGATGTCCGCTGTCGCTCGGCGGCAGGCCCAGTTTCAGGAACACGTTGCCGATGTGTTTGCTGACCGAGCGTTCCGTGACCACCAGGGTTTTGGCGATCATCGTGTTGTCGTGGCCCTCCGCCATCAGTTTGAGGACCTCGCGTTCGCGGGGGGTGAGGGAGTCGAGGGGGGAGTCGCGGCGGCGGGTGAGGAGTTCGGCGACCACCTCGGGGTCGAGGGCCGTGCCGCCGGCGGCCACCCGGTCCAGGGCGTCGAGGAACTCGTCGACCCTGCCGATGCGGTCCTTGAGGAGGTAGCCGACGCCGCTCGCGCCGCCACCCAGCAGCTCCGCCGCGTACGACTCCTCCACGTACTGGGAGAGGACCAGCACCGGGAGGCCGGGGATCTGTTCCCTCGCCTCCAGGGCCGCGCGCAGGCCCTCGTCGCGGAAGCCGGGGGGCATCCGGACGTCCAGTACGGCGGCGTCCGGGCGGTGTTCGAGGAGGGCCGGGAGTACCTCGGGGCCACTGCCCACTTCGGCCAGGACCTCGTGTCCGGCCGACGTCAGCAGCAGGACGAGCCCTTGTCTGAGCAGGGCGTTGTCCTCGGCGATCACTACACGCATGACGGTTCGTTCTCCATCCGTTCATCCGGTCCAGCTGCTCGACCGCTCTGCGGCATGCGCGCTCACCATACGCAGGGCAGCTCCACGTCGATCACGGTCGGGCCCCCTACGGGGCTCGACACCTCCACGCTGCCGTCGAGCGCGGCCACCCGGCGGCGCATCCCGAGCAGACCGGTGCCGCCCTTCTCGTCGGCGCCGCCCTGGCCGTGGTCGCCCACCCGGACCTTCAACCCCCTTGGTACGCGGGCGAGTTCGACCCAGGCGGTCGGCGAGCCGCTGTACTTCGCCGCGTTCGTCAGCGCCTCGGCGATCACGAAGTAGGCGGCGGCCTCCACGGCCGCAGGGGCTCGTACGCCGTCCTCGACACCGTCGTCGACCACGCCGACCTCCAGGCCACTGCTCGACGCCAGGGCCCGTACGGCGCCCACGAGACCCCGGTCCGTGAGGATCGGCGGATGGATGCCGCGCACCACGTTGCGCAGCTCGGTCAGCGCCTCCTCGGCCTGGTCCTGGGCGTCCTCCAGCAGCTTGCGGGCGGCCTCCGGGTCACGGTCGTACGCCCGTTTCGCGAGGCCGATCCGCATGGACAGGGAGACCAGGCGGGCCTGGGCGCCGTCGTGCAGGTCGCGCTCGATGCGCCGGAGTTCGGCCCCGTGCGCGGCGACCGCGTCGGCGCGGGTCGCCTTCAGCTGTTCGACGCGCTCGACGAGATTCGCCTTGGGCGAGGGCTTGAGCAGAGCGGCCGACCAGGAGGCGTCGAGGTCGGCGAGCCTGCTGATCAGGGGGAGGACGACCGCCTCGCGGCGCAGCAGCCCGCACCACACGCCGTCGACGACCAGGCCGACCGGCCAGAGCGGGATCATCAGCAGCGGCAGAGCCCCGTACACATAGTGCGCGAGCATCCAGCGCAGGTCCGTGCGTGTGCCGGGGTCGCGGACCACCGTGCGGAGCTTCTCCTTCAGCTTGCCCTGGATGGGCAGATACGCCTCGGGGATCTCCACGCCCGACCACTCGGTCGCCATCCGCCGCTTGGTGCCGGCGAGCCGCCGGATGAGCAGGACCGTCTCGGGCAGCAACCCGATGCCGACGACCGCGAGCGAGACGGTGGCCGTGATCAGCAGGACGGTGATGAATATGTACGAGCCGAAGGCCAGGATCGCGACCGCGACCAGCTGGACCGTGGCCCGCGCTGCTTGCCGCAGTGTCTTCCACATGGCCATCAGGCTAGGCGACGGCATCGCCGGTGCGCGGGAGACCCTGCCCCCGGGTGAGGGTGTAGCCCGCTACACCATGGGTTCGGGAGAGCACTCCCTCGTGGCGGCGGGCGGATACCGGGATCGTTGATCTCGGAAGCACACCGCTCCCCCCTCCGAAAGGCAATCCCATGAAGGCGCTGCTCTCGTCCCGTCCGGTCCTCTGGTTCCTGTTCCTCTTCAACCTCGCCGTGGCGGCCGTCGCGCCCTTCGCGGTGGACGGCGCACAGGGCATCGCGACCGCCGTCGGCATGGGAGTCGTGTCGCTGGGCGCGGGATCGGCCCTGCTGAAGGGGCGTGGGCAGGCGCAGCAGGCCTGAAACAGCGGCGGGAACGGGGGCGGGCGGTGACCGATGGTCACCGCCCGCCCCCGTTCCCGTACGTGCTCTACAGCGCCTTGAGCGCCGCCGTGGTCGCCCGCGCCAGCGACCCCAGATATCCCTTCGGCAGCTTCGGACTGCGGATCACCACCGAGCGCCAGTAGAGCGGCCCCGAGATCAGATCGAGGGCCAGATCGGCGTCGATGCCCGCGCGGACCTCGCCCCTCGCCTCCGCCGCCGCCACGATCCCGCTCGCGACGCCTTCCTGCCCCTCCCGCAGCGCCTTCTGCATGGCGTCGGCGATCTCGGGGTTGCGGGCCGCCTCCGCCTGGAGGTCCGGGATGATCTGCGAGGCCACCGGGTGGCGCAGGGCACGGGACGTCAGCTCGTACAGCAGCCGCAGATCGCCCTCCAGCGTGCCCGTGTCCGGCGCCGGCAGCCCCTGCACCGCGATCGCCGAGACCAGGTCGAGCACCAGGTGCAGCTTCGAACGCCAGCGCCGGTACACCGCCGTCTTGCCGACGCCCGCCCGCCGCGCGATGCCCTCGATGGACATCCGGGCGTATCCGACGGCCGCCAGCTCCTCGAACACGGCCGTGCGAATGGCCTCCGTCACGTCCTCCCGCAGTACGGCGGCCCCGGCGGGGGCCCGGCGGCGGGTCCGCACCGGCGCGGTCCCGGGCTCGTCGGCGTTCGTCGTCATACGGACCAGCATAGGGGCGTCACGACGAAACGGTTGCGTTCCGACGCCGAATCGGAATACGCTCCCGTTACGACGATACGGTCCCGTCCCGACGTAAGAGTTTGGCAAGAAACGCGTAAGACAGCCCCCTCTCCACCCCACTCCCCCAAGCGAAAGCAGCGGATGTGAGCCAGGCCCTCGACACACCGCCCCAGTCCACGGCACCCGCGCCGCCGGTCGTCCCGCCCGAGGGCGACCTCTCGGCGTACGCCCTCCGGCACGGCCTCTCGGTCAGCGGGGCCCGGCCCAGCCTGCCGACGTACGTCCGCCAGCTCTGGGCGCGGCGCCACTTCATCACCGCGTTCGCCACCGCCAAGCTGACCGCCCAGTACAGCCAGGCGAAGCTCGGCCAGATCTGGCAGGTGATGACCCCGCTGTTCAACGCGGCGGTCTACTACTTCATCTTCGGCGTCCTGCTGGGCACCAAGCACGGCGTGCCGGACTACATCCCGTTCCTGGTCACGGGCGTGTTCATCTGGACGTTCACGCAGAGCTCGATCATGGCGGGCACCCGCGCGATCGCGGGCAACCTCGGTCTCGTACGGGCCCTGCACTTCCCGCGCGCGGCCCTGCCGATCTCGTTCTGCCTCCAGCAGCTCCAGCAGCTGCTGTTCTCGATGGCCGCGCTGATCGTGATCCTGCTCTGCTTCGGCATCCCGATCAGCGCCTCCTGGCTGCTGGTCGTCCCCGCCCTGGTACTCCAGTTCGTGTTCAACGCGGGCGTGTCGATGATCATGGCGCGGATGGGCGCGTCCACTCCGGACATCGCCCAGCTGATGCCGTTCGTGCTGCGCACCTGGATGTACGTGTCCGGGGTCATGTGGAGCATCGACAAGCTGGCCACGAAGGACAACCTGCCGCACGTGGTGTCGGTGCTGCTTGAGACCAACCCGGCGGCGATCTACATCGACCTGATGCGCTTCGCGCTGATCGACAGCTACCACTCCAGCCAGCTGCCGGCGCACGTCTGGCCGATCGCGACCGGCTGGGCGCTGCTCGTCGGCGTCGGCGGCTTCATCTACTTCTGGAAGGCTGAGGAGACGTACGGCCGTGGCTGAGAACCCGAACGAGACCCCGAACCAGAACCAGAGCGAGACCCCGAACGAGCAGATCCCCACCGTCGTCGCCGACCACGTCGACATCGTCTACCGGGTCAACGGCACGGGCGCCGGACGCGGCACCGCGACCGCCGCCCTCAACCGGATGCTGCGGCGCAAGCAGAGCGAGAAGGCGGCCGGGGTCCGCAAGGTGCACGCCGTCAAGAGCGTCTCCTTCGTCGCCTACCGCGGCGAGGCCATCGGCCTGATCGGCACCAACGGCTCCGGCAAGTCCACGCTGCTCAAGGCGGTCGCGGGCCTCCTCCCGGTGGAGCACGGCCACATCTACACCGACGGCCAGCCCTCCCTCCTCGGCGTCAACGCGGCCCTGATGGGCGACCTGACGGGCGAGCGCAACGTCTATCTCGGCGGTCTCGCGATGGGCATGTCCCGGGAGCAGATCAAGGAGCGCTACCAGGGCATCGTCGACTTCTCGGGGATCAACGAGAAGGGCGACTTCATCACCCTCCCCATGCGCACGTACTCCTCCGGCATGGGCGCCCGCCTGCGCTTCTCCATCGCCGCCGCCAAGGACCACGACGTGCTGCTGATCGACGAGGCGCTGGCGACCGGCGACCGTTCCTTCCAGCAGCGCTCCGAGGAACGCATCCGCGAGCTGCGCAAGCACGCGGGCACGGTGTTCCTGGTCAGCCACAACAACAAGTCGATCCGGGACACGTGCGACCGCGTCCTGTGGCTGGAACGCGGCGAACTCCGCATGGACGGCCCGACCGACGACGTACTGAAGGAGTACGAGGCCTTCACGAACCGCCCGGCCAAAGCCGCACCCAAAGCCGCCTAGTGGCGGAAAACCCACGTCCGATAAACAAGGAACCGGAACCCGGAAGCGAGCACGATCGAGACGCCCTTCACGGCATTCGACTCGACCGGCCCGTGCAGCCCCAGGCCGTGATAACCGATGTAGAACAGCCCGCTCTCCATCGCGATGCCGATCGCGCTGAACACGAAGAACAGCACGATCTGCTGCCTGGTCCGTGAGGCCCTGTCCCGGTACGTGAAATAGCGGAAACCCAGGTAGTTACTGCCCATGGCGATCAGGCTGGCCAACACGGTCGCCGTCATCGCCCGCCAACCGAGCCCGTGCAGCAGCAGGTTGAAGAACAGGAAGTTCACCAGCACACCGCTGCCGCCGACGGCCCCGAATTTCACCGCTTCGAGGATTACGCGCCGCACCGGCCGGGCAGGATCCGAAATCGGGTTCTCGGAGACATTCACACTCACGCCCGCGACTTTATCCGAGGCGCTCGGACTAGCAGGAAAGGGTAAATTCCCCGTCTGCTTTTCTCCAACAGTTGTCAAGAAAAACGGGGGTGCCCCGAGCCGTCACGGCCCGGGGCACCCCCGTACATGCGTACCGCCTACGAATGCGTCCGCAGCAGCGTCCGCATGGTGCGCATCGCGACCGACAGGTTCGCCAGGTCGAAGGCGTCCGAGGTCTGGATCTCGTCCAGGGTCGTGCGCGCCCGGCCCAGGATCGCCGCGTTCTTCTCCTCCCACGCCTTGAAGCGCTGCTCGGGCGTCGACGTGCCGTTGCCGACCGCGAGGACGTCCGCCGTGAGCGCCGAGTGGGCCGCGTACAGGTCCTCGCGGATGGAGGCGCGGGCCATGGACTGCCAGCGGTCGGCGCGCGGCAGCTCGATGATGCGGTCCATCAGCTGGGTGATGTGGAGCCGGTCGGCGAGGTCGTAGTACACCTCGGCGACGTCCATCGGCTTACGGCCCATCCGGTCGGCGACCGAGACGATGTCCAGCGTCGGGAAGGCGGACGAGAAGCCCGCGACCCGGGTGGCGAGTGCGTCGGGGACACCGGCGCCCGTCAGCTCGTCGTAGATCTTCTGGTACCAGTCCAGATCCGCGCCGCGCAGCAACTTGGGCAGCTGGGACCAGACTTGGCCCACCCGCTCGCCGAAGAACTCGATGGTCTCCGTGAGTTGCAGCGGCTGCGGCCGGTTGTTGAGCAGCCAGCGGGTGCCGCGCTCGACAAGTCGCCGCGAGTGCAGGCGGATCCGGGTCTGGACGGCGGCCTCGACGGTGTTGTCGAGCGCCTCGACCCCGTCCCACACCGCGCTGGAGTTGAAGATCGCGCGGGCCGCGGTCTGCGCCCGCACCACCTCCTCCAGCGAGGCCCCGGTCTCCTCGCGCAGCCGGTGCAGGAAGCTCGTACCGCCCGTGTTGACCGTGTCGTTGACGAGGACGGTCGTGATGATCTCGCGGCGCAGCGCGTGCCCGTCGATCTGCTCGGGGAACTTCTTGCGCAGCGCGCTCGGGAAGTAGGCGTCCAACAGGCGGCGCAGATACGGGTCTTCGGGGAGCGAGGTGCGCAGCAGCTCGTCCGCGACGGTGATCTTCGTGTACGCGAGGAGCACGGCCGTCTCCGGACCGGTCAACCCCTGTCCGCCGCCGAGCCGTTCACGGATCTGCCGGTCGGTCGGCAGGAATTCGAGCGCCCGGTCCAGGTGCCCCTCCCTGACCAGGTGGCGCATGAAGCGCTGCTGGGCGTGGAGCATGTCCTTGGACTGGGCGAGGGCGTTGGCGATGGCCGTGTTCTGCGCGTAGTTGTTGCGCAGGACGAGCTTGCCGACCTCGTCGGTCATCTTCGCCAGCAGCGTGTTGCGCTGCTTGACGGTCATGTCGCCTTCCGCGACCAGGGAGTTGAGCAGGATCTTGATGTTCACCTCGTGGTCGGAGGTGTCCACGCCCGCGCTGTTGTCGATGGCGTCGGTGTTGATCTTCCCGCCGGTCTGCGCGAACTCGATCCGCCCGAGCTGGGTGAGCCCGAGGTTGCCGCCCTCGCCGACGACCTTGACGCGCAGATCGCCGCCGTCGACGCGGATGGCGTCGTTGGCCTTGTCGCCGACGTCGGCGTGGGACTCCGTACTCGCCTTGACGTACGTGCCGATGCCGCCGTTCCACAGCAGGTCGACCGGGGCCTGGAGGATCGCCTTCATCAGGTCGGCCGGTGTCATCTTGGCGATGCCGGCCTCGATGCCGAGCGCCTCGCGGATGTGCGAGTTGACCGGAATGGCCTTGGCGGTACGGGGGAAGATGCCGCCCCCGGACGAGATCAGCTTGCTGTCGTACTCCGCCCAGCTCGACCTCGGCAGCTCGAAGATCCGCCGCCGCTCAGCGTAGGAGGTGGCCGCGTCCGGATTCGGGTCGATGAAGATGTGCCGGTGGTCGAAGGCGGCGACGAGCCGGATGTGCTCGCTCAGCAACATCCCGTTCCCGAAGACGTCACCGCTCATGTCACCGACACCCACGACGGTGAAGTCCTCGCTCTGCGTGTTGACGCCCAGCTCACGGAAGTGCCGCTTGACGGACTCCCAGGCGCCCCGCGCGGTGATGCCCATGCCCTTGTGGTCGTACCCGGCCGAGCCGCCCGACGCGAAGGCGTCGCCGAGCCAGAAGTTGTACGCCTGGGCGACCTCGTTGGCGATGTCCGAGAAGGTCGCCGTGCCCTTGTCGGCGGCGACGACGAGATAGGTGTCGTCCTCGTCGTGCCGTACGACGTCGGCGGGCGGCACGACCTCGCCGGCCACCAGGTTGTCGGTGATGTCGAGGAGCGCCGAGATGAACGTCTTGTAGCTGCGGACCCCCTCGGCGAGCCACGCGTCCCGGTCCACACTCGGATCCGGCAGCTGCTTGGCGACGAACCCGCCCTTGGCGCCGACCGGCACGATGACGGTGTTCTTCACCATCTGCGCCTTGACCAGCCCGAGGATCTCCGTACGGAAGTCCTCCCGCCGGTCCGACCAGCGCAGACCGCCGCGCGCGACCTTCCCGAACCGCAGATGGACGCCTTCCACCTTCGGCGAGTAGACCCAGATCTCGTACGCCGGACGCGGCGCCGGCAGGTCCGGGATGGCCTGCGGGTCGAACTTCATGGAGACGTAGTCGTGCGGCCTGCCGCCCGCGCTCTCCTGGTAGAAGTTCGTCCGCAGGGTCGCCTTGATGACGGTGAGGAAGGACCGCAGGATGCGGTCCTCGTCGAGGGAGGCCACCTGGTCGAGAGCCGCGTCCAGCTCCTCCATGAGGGCGTCGGTCAGCTCCAGGCCCGCCCGCTGCCGCTCCGGCGACATCCGCGCCTCGAACAGCGAGACGAGCAGCCGGGTGGTGTGGACGTTGTTGCGGAGGGTGTCCTCCATGTAGTCCTGGCTGAACGTGGAACCGGCCTGCCGCAGGTACTTGGCGTACGCCCGCAGCACCAGCGCCTGCCGCCAGTCGAGGCCCGCGCTCAGCACCAGCGCGTTGAAGCCGTCGTTCTCGGCCTGCCCGGTCCAGGTGGCCGAGAAAGCCTCCTGGAAACGCTCGCGGCCGTCGTCCCCGAGATAATCCCCGCCGCCGCTCAGCGACTTGGGCAGCCGGAGCCCGAAGTCGTAGATCCAGGCGGTGGTCCGGTCCGAGCAGCGCAGCTCGTACGGCCGCTCGTCGATCACCTCGACGCCGAGCCGGTTGAGGACGGGCAGTACGGCGGACAGCGAGACGGACTCGCCGGTGCGGTAGATCTTGAACCGGCGCTCACCGGGCGCGGCGCCCACCGGCTCGTAGAGGCTCAGCGCGAAGTTCGTGCCGACGCCCAGCTTTTCGAGGTGGACGAGGTCGGCGACGGCGGCGCGCGGGTTGTGGTCGGCCTTGTAGCCCTCGGGGAAGGCGTTCCCGTACCGGCGCAGCAGTTCGGCGGCGCGCTCCTCGCCGCACTCGGCGTTGAGGGCCTCGGCGAAGGCGTCGGCCCAGGACCGGGCGGCCTCGACGAGCCGCGCCTCGATGCGCTCCTTGTCCCGGTCGGACAGCTGCGGCAGCTCGGTCCCCTGCGGAACGCGAACGACGAAGTGCAGCCGGGAAAGGATCGACTCGGTGTTCCAGGCGGTGAAGTCGACGCTGGTACCGCCGAGTTCCTCCTTCAGGATGTCGATGATCCGCAGCCGTACGCCGGTGGTGTACCGGTCACGCGGCAGATAGACGAGGGCGGAGTAGTAGCGCCCGTACTCGTCCTGCCGCAGGTAGAGCCGAAGCCGCCGCCGCTCCTGAAGGTAGAGAACGGACGTGACGATCGACCGGAGCTCATCGGGCGGCGTCTGGAACAGCTCGTCGCGCGGGTAGGTCTCCATGATCTGGAGGAGGTCGCGCCCGTCATGGCTGTTGGGCGAGAACCCGGCGCCCCGCAGCACCTCGTCGACCTTGCGGCGGACGACGGGCACCCGGCGCACGGACTCGGTGTAGGCGGCGGAGGAGAACAGCCCCAGGAACCGCCGCTCCCCGACGACCTCACCGTTCTCGTCGAACTTCTTGACCCCGACGTAGTCGAGATAGGAGGGCCGATGAACAGTCGCCCGGCTGTTGGCCTTGGTCAGGACGAGGAGCTTGTGCTCGCGGGCCTTGGCGCGGGCGTCGGCGGGCAGCCGCTCGAAGGAGGGGCTGACCGGATGCCCCTCGTGCTCGGAGTGGTGCGGGTCGGACCGCAGGATGCCGAGCCCGGTACCGGGCACAGCGGCCAGCGAATCATCTTCCCGCAGCTCGTACTCGCGGTAGCCGAGGAAGGTGAAGTGGTCGTCCGCGAGCCAGCGCAGCAGCTCGCGCGCCTCCTCGACGTCCTGGTCGCGCAGGTCGTCGGCGGTGGGCTCCTTGGGCAGTTCCTCGGCGATGCGCAGCGCGGAGTCGCGCATCTTCTCCCAGTCCTCGACGGCCTCACGGGTGTCGGACAGGACGCGCAGCAGGTCGTTGGTGATCTGCTTCAGATCGGCGCGGTCGGTCTCACGGTCGATCTCGACATGGATCCACGACTCGACGTGCGCGTCGTGCGGCAGCTCGGCGCTCGCCGCACTCCCGGTCGCCTGGGCGGGCAGCACCTCGACGAGCTTGCCGGTGAGGTCCCGTCGTACGACGAACTGCGGATGGACGACGAGATGGATGCCGCGCCCCTGCCGGGACAGTTCGTTGGTGACCGAGTCGACGAGGAAGGGCATGTCGTCCGTCACGACCTCGACGACGGAGTGACTGCACGTCCAGCCGTTCTCCTCGACGGTCGGGGTGTGCACCCGCACGCTCGCCGTGCCCTGCGGCCGTGTCCCGCCCAGGCGGTAGTGCGAGAAGGCGGCGCCGAAGACGTCGACCGGGTCGCGGCCGACGAGGTCCTCCGGGGCGGTGTGCAGGTAGTAGCGCTGGAGGAACGCGAGCACGGTGTCGTGGTCCGGGGTGCCGGGGTCTCCGCCGGGCGTGGTTGCACGTGTCGTCCCAGTCGGTAGGTGCCCCCCGACCGGGCTGTTCTCAGCTACCCGGGCGGCCCTTTCGAGCAGCTCGGTCTTGGCTTCGTCCAGCTTGGTCTGCATTGTCCTCTGGCTCCTGTCGCGCGTCGTTGCGTGACGTAGAAGGAAGTAGGTCTCCCTCTCCGGCACAACGCCACGACGCGGGGTCTCCGGTCAGTTCCGACGCTATGCCGCAGGGTGGGAAGAGCGGGGGGTTATCAGCCATTCTCGGCACCCCGACGGAGTGTGACGCTGCTCTCGGCAACGCCGGTCCATGGGATGCGTACGGCGTCCTGGGAACCCTCGGGGTTCCGTCCCGCCCGCGCCGACCAGCGATCACCGCCCGGGCACGGATGTGGTCCGTGCACTCCGGGCGCAGGGCAGGGGCATGAGCGCCCCCGCGACGTATCGCGCTGATCACGCCACCAGGCTATCGCTCATGACGGGGGCCACGTCATGAGCCATTTGTGTACAAAAGCAGGCCGGGAAGTTTGACATTCTGAACAGCGGGAGAAGGAAGGAAGCCCGAAACACCCCCGGACGACTGCGCAGACCGCCCTACGCGGCCAAACGCTCGGCCTCCGCGACGGCTTCCTCCAGGCTGTCCACCACGGGCACACCCACCGCTTCAAGACTGGCCCGCCCATGGGACCCACCGGTGTAGAGCACGGCCCGCGCCCCCACATGCCGGGCGGCGATCGCATCGTCGGCGGCATCCCCGATCACCACGGTGCGCGCGGCCTCGACACCGGTGAGCGCACCGAGATGACGCACCATGTGCTCGGCCTTGCTGCCACCGGAAGGCCCGGTCCGCCCGTCGACGCGGACGAAGTGCGGCTCGATCCCGAACCCCCTGACCAGCGGAACAAGTTCGTCATGCCCATACATACTCAGAATGGACTGACTACGCCCGGCCGACTGCCACCCGGCGAGCAGATCCCGCGCCCCCACGGCCAGCTCACAAGCCACGCGATGCTCCGCGTAGTACCGATGAAAGATGTCATCCATGACAGCCCACTCGTCCTCGGTGGGCAGCCGCCCGAGCAGCCGCTCGTAGAACCGCGGCACGGGTACGCAGTACAGCTCCCGGTACTGCTCCAGCGTGATGGGCTCCAGCCCCAGCTCCCCGAACGCCGCGTTGGTCGCCCCTATGACGGCCTCGGTGTCATGAAACAAGGTCCCGTTCCAGTCCCACACGATGTGAGCCACTCCGTACTTCCCCATACGAAGAACGTACCCCGCACCACTGACAGACCCCACTCGAGCGCAGGCCCAGGCATCTTCGGCCCGTCCGGCGTTTGAGGACGAGCGCGTCAGCCCGACTTTCCCACGCACCCGCCCCAGCGACGGCCGGCACCACCCAGCCCGTCCGGCGTTTGAGGACGAGGCCGTTCAGGCCGACAGCGGGGGTCTGGGGGCGGAGCCCCCAGGGATGGGACGGGTAGGGGCGGCGGGGGCGAAAAAACCACCCCCCGCCCCCTCACGCCTCACCCCGACAACCCCACCAGGTTGGGAATCTCCTGCGTGGCATACCAAAGCAGCTCATGATCCTCAGCCCCGTCCACGACGAACTGCGCATCGTCATCCCCCCGATCCGCCGCCCCCAACGCATCCGCAGCCGCCGCGACATCCCCCTCCGCCTCCCCTGAATCGACATGCACAGCCGCAGCCTTCCCCAGGGAAACAGCCCCACCGACCCGCACCTCACCCAACGCCCCGGGATCAAGCCCACGATCGGGGTCGGCAACAGCCACCCCGTCCGCGACATCAAGGGCGACAACCACCCGCCGCCGCACCACCCCGGGCTCCATCGCAAGCAACCGCAGAGAAGCGAGCGCGGCCCGATTCAACGCCGCGTACTCCAGCTCCTCGATGTCGTCGGACAGATACCACTCACGCAACGCGGGCGTGACGGCGTACGCGACGAACGGCCCCGCCCCCAACTCACCCGTCTTGTACGCCTCGGCAAGGCCAGGGAGGGTCAGAGGGACGTAGACGCGCATGACTGACCGCTTTCGTAGTAGGCGTTTCCGCGACCGGAACCAGCACCGGAACGAGCAACCGGAAACCAGCAGCCGGGACCCTCCCGTACGACCCGGGAAGACCCTCAGAATACGTCGGGGCGTCCCCTTTCGAGTCCCCGCCCAGGCCTCTCCGAGCGTCCACCCCGCTCCCCGAAATTCACCCCCGCACCCCGCACCCACCAGGCCTTTTCCCTCCGAAAACCACTCTGATAAGTGAACCTCGGATCCCTCCGAACCACGGCCTCTCCCTGCTTGCACCCAGTCGATCACTCCCCGTACAAGATCCCCACCAGAAAGTTACCGCCCGGTACCCACCCGGGCCCCAAGAAACGGGGACATTCCATGAACAAGGTGATGACAAGGACGGTCCGCCGAACCCCGTCCCGCCCGCCGGTACGCCGCGACACCCGCCGCCCCGGCAGCGCCCCACACCGCACCACCCCGGGCGGAGGCGCGCCCCGTACGCCCGTCCTCGAAACCACCACGCCCAGCACCGGAACCCGCCCCGAACCCCGGGTCCCCGCCCAGGGACAGCACAGGACAACGCCCCAGCGCCCCCTCCAGCCCCGCCAGGCACCCCTCCCGCAGCCCCGCCCCACCGACCTCTTCGCCGACCGCCTCCTGGCCGTCCTGAGCGGCGAACGCCCCGTCCACAGCATGCTGCGCCACACCGTGGGCCGCGCCTACGACGAACTGGCCTGGCTCGCGGAACGCGGCCCCCTGCGCACCCGCGGCACCCGCCCCGTGGTCCGCGACGTCGGCTACTACGAACCCAGCCAGGGCGCCCTGGAGGCCTTCGCCCGCATCGGCGCCGGCGACCAGCTCCGCGCGATGGCCTTCCGCCTGGAACTGGGCCACGACTTCCGCTGGCGCTGCACGGCGGTGGAACTGGGCGGCCCCCGAAGGCCGCACACGGACGACTGAGCCCCGCCCGCCCTCCCGCACACAAGACAGAAGGGCCGGCCACCCCATCGGATGCCCGGCCCTTCACACAGCGACTACCAGAGGTACTCACTGCTTGCTGCACTACTGCACTACTGCACTACTGCACTAGCGAATTACCGCCTGCTTCTCGCCGGCTTCTCGCCTACTTCTTGCGCCGACGCCCACTCCGCTGCTGCTTGCGCCGCTCCGCGCGCGTGAGCCCGTCCGCCTCGGACCGCACCTCGTCGTCGTCACCGACCAGGTCGCCCTCGACGACGCCGCCCTCGCCATCCACGGTCGGCGCGGAGAAGTGGAGCCGGTCCCGCCGCTGCGGAGCGTCGAGCCCCTTGGCCCGGATCTCCGGCCGGGAACCGGCGCTCGCCTGCGCCGGCACCGAGTCCTCGACGCCCTTGTCCAGCGACGGCTTGGCGTCCGCGACCGGGACCTCCTCGACCTGCTGCTCGACCTGGACCTCCAGGTTGAACAGGTAGCCGACGGACTCCTCCTTGATGCCCTCCATCATGGCGGTGAACATGTCGAAGCCCTCGCGCTGGTACTCGACCAGCGGGTCCTTCTGCGCCATGGCGCGCAGGCCGATGCCCTCCTGGAGGTAGTCCATCTCGTAGAGGTGCTCGCGCCACTTGCGGTCGAGGACCGACAGCACGACCCGGCGCTCCAGCTCACGCATGATCTCGGAGCCGAGCTGCTCCTCGCGCGACGCGTACTGGTCGTGGATGTCGTCCTTGATCGACTCGGAGATGAACTCGGCGGTCAGCCCGGCCCGGTCGCCCGCCGCCTCCTCCAGCTCGTCGACGGTGACCTTCACCGGGTAGAGCTGCTTGAAGGCGCCCCACAGCCGGTCCAGGTCCCACTCCTCGGCGAAGCCCTCGGCGGTCTCCGCGCCGATGTACGCATCGATGGTGTCGTCCATGAAGTGCTGGACCTGCTCGTGCAGGTCCTCACCCTCCAGGACGCGGCGACGCTCGCCGTAGATGACCTCGCGCTGCCGGTTGAGGACCTCGTCGTACTTGAGGACGTTCTTGCGGGTCTCGAAGTTCTGCGTCTCGACCTGCGACTGGGCGGAGGCGATGGCCCGGGTGACCATCTTGTTCTCGATCGGTACGTCGTCCGGAACGTTCGCCATCGACATGACGCGCTCGACCATCTGGGCCTTGAACAGCCGCATGAGGTCGTCGCCGAGGGAGAGGTAGAACCGCGACTCGCCGGGGTCGCCCTGACGTCCGGAACGACCGCGCAGCTGGTTGTCGATCCGCCGGGACTCGTGCCGCTCGGTGCCGAGGACGTAGAGCCCGCCGAGGTCCTTGACCTCTTCGAACTCGGCCTTGACGGCCTTCTCGGCCCGCTCCAGGGCGGCCGGCAGGGCCGCGGCCCACTCCTCGATGTGCTCCTCGGGGTCGAGGCCGCGCTGACGCAGCTCCGCCTCGGCGAGGTCGTCGGGGTTGCCGCCGAGCTTGATGTCCGTACCACGGCCGGCCATGTTCGTGGCGACCGTGACGGCGCCCTTGCGGCCGGCCTGGGCGACGATGGTCGCCTCGCGGTCGTGCTGCTTGGCGTTCAGCACCTCGTGCTGGATGCCGCGCTTGGAGAGCTGCTGCGAAAGATATTCGGACTTCTCGACAGAGGTCGTACCGACGAGGATCGGCTGACCCTTCTCGTGCTTCTCGGCGATGTCGTCGACGACCGCCTCGAACTTCGCGACCTCGGTGCGGTAGATCAGGTCGGACTGGTCCTTGCGGACCATGTCGCGGTTGGTCGGGATCGGGACGACACCGAGCTTGTAGATCTGGTGGAACTCGGCGGCCTCGGTCATGGCCGTACCGGTCATACCGGAGAGCTTCTCGTAGAGACGGAAGAAGTTCTGGAGGGTGATGGTCGCAAGGGTCTGGTTCTCGTCCTTGATGTCCACCCCTTCCTTCGCCTCGATCGCCTGGTGCATGCCCTCGTTGTAGCGGCGGCCGGCGAGGATACGGCCGGTGTGCTCGTCGACGATCATGACTTCGCCGTCGATGACGACGTAGTCCTTGTCGTTCTTGAAGAGTTCCTTGGCCTTGATGGCGTTGTTCAGGTAGCCCACCAGCGGCGTGTTCACCGACTCGTACAGGTTGTCGATGCCCAGCCAGTCCTCGACCTTGGCGACACCCGACTCGTGGATGGCGACCGTGCGCTTCTTCTCGTCGACGTCGTAGTCGCCGGTCTCCTCGATGCCCTTGAGGGGGTTGCCCGTCTCGCCGCGCTTGAGGCGCGTGACCAGCTTGGCGAAGTCGCCGTACCACTTGGTGGCCTGGTCGGCCGGGCCGGAGATGATCAGCGGCGTACGGGCCTCGTCGATGAGGATCGAGTCGACCTCGTCGACCACGGCGAAGTTGTGGCCGCGCTGGACGAGTTCGTCCTTGGACCACGCCATGTTGTCGCGCAGGTAGTCGAAGCCGAACTCGTTGTTCGTGCCGTACGTGATGTCGCAGCCGTACTGCTCGCGTCGCTGGGCCGGCGTCATGTTGGCGAGGATGCAGCCGACAGTCAGGCCCAGGAACTTGTGCACGCGCCCCATGAGTTCGGAGTCGCGCTCGGCCAGGTAGTCGTTGACCGTGATGAGGTGGACGCCGTCTCCGGAGAGGGCGTTCAGATACGTCGGGAGGGTGCCGACCAGGGTCTTGCCCTCGCCGGTCTTCATCTCGGCGACATAGCCGAGGTGGAGGGCCGCGCCGCCCATGATCTGTACGTCGTAGTGGCGCTGCCCCAGCACGCGCTTGGCGGCCTCGCGCACGGTGGCGAAGGCCTCGGGCAACAGGTCGTCCAGACTCTCACCGTCGGCGTACCGCTGCTTGTACTCATCGGTGAGGGCCCGCAGCTCGGCGTCGGAGAGGTCGACAAAGTCCTCTTCGATGGAGTTGACCTGGTCCGCGATGCGGTGCAGCTTGCGCAGGATTTTGCCTTCGCCTGCACGCATGATCTTCGAGAGGACGGACACGGGGGTTGGTCTCCTTGCCGGTCGGGCCTGGGACGGTCGGTTTCCATTGTCTTAACTGAGCAACGGCCATCGTATGCGAGGACCCCGCCAAGCCGGGAGGCCTGCCAGTGGGACAGCCATAAGGAGAACGGCCGGGAGTCACGGATGGTGCCGCGCCCGACCCACGAATTGCACGAATTGTGATCACGAACTCACGCTCAGCAAAAGGGATGGCGCCCTCATCCCGCCCCGAGCAGAATCGGCCGATGGACCCCGTCACGCTCACCACGGCCCGCCTGCTCCTGCGCACGGTCGGCCCCCTCGACACGGACGCCGTGTACGCCGCGGTGCAGGACGCCGACATCCAGCGCTGGACGACCATCCCGTCGCCCTACCTCCCCGAGCACGCCCACAGCTTCACCACCCAGCTGGTGCCCGACGGCTGGGCGGACGGCTCGATGTTCACGTTCGGCGTCTTCCTCCCCGAAGGGGAGGAACTGGTGGGCATGCTCGCCCTGACGATGCGCTCCCTGGGAGTGGCCGAGATCGGCTTCTGGGCCACGAAGACCCACCGAGGCAACGGCTACATCACAGAAGCCACGACCAAAGCCTCCCACTGGGCCTTCACCCACCTCTCGGTGGACCGAGTGGAATGGCGAGCGGAGGTGGGCAACACCCCCTCCCGAGCAACAGCAGAACGAGCAGGCTTCACCCTGGAAGGCACCCTCCGCTCAGCAATCAACAACAAGGGAGTACGCCGAGACTGCTGGGTAGCCTCCCTACTCCCCTCAGACCTGGGCCTCCCGTCAACGTCCCCGTACCTCCCGGCCCCGAACACCTCCGGCCCGTCCGGCGTCTGAGGGCGACCTGGGCATGCCAGCCCGTCCGGCGTTTGAGGACGAGCGCGTTCAGCGCGACCTTCTACCCACCCAGGCCAGCCATCTCAGCCCGTCCGGCGTTTGAGGACGAGGCCGTCCAGGCCGATGGCGGGGGTCTGGGGGCGCAGCCCCCAGGGATGGGACGGGTAAGGGCGGCGGGGGCGAAAAAACCATCACCCGCACCCAAACCCCCAGCTCACCCCGCACTGTCAGTCCCACCCCCTATCGTGCGGAAGCATGACGAGCAGCCCGCCGCACCCCACACAACTCTCCGCCGACGAAGCCCGCCGCATCGCCCTACGAGCCCAAGGCTTCCTGGGCACCCCCAACCGCAAGGCAGGCACCCGCGGAATCCTCCGCCACCTCGGCGCGGTCCAGCTCGACACGATCTCCGTACTGGCCCGCTCCCACGAACTCATCCCGTACGCCCGCCTGGGCGCCATACCGCGCAAGAACGTCGAAGCGGCGTACTGGAACCCCACCCCCACAGCAGAAGCCACACCCCACGCCCCTCACCCCCACCCCCACCCCCACGCCTTCGAATACTGGTCCCACGCCGCCTGCATCCTCCCCGTAGAGGAATGGCCCCACTTCGCCTTCCGCCGCCGCGCCTACCGCTCCCGCCCCCACTGGAACCACGACCTCCCACCCGGCACCTACGACCAGGTCATCAAGCAACTCCGCACCGAAGGCCCCCTCACCGCAACGGAGTTGGGCGGCGCGAAACGCACCAGCGAATGGTGGGACTGGTCCGGCACCAAGGTCGCCGTCGAACGCGCCCTGATGTACGGCGAGGTGGTCTGCGTGGAACGCCGAGGCTGGAAGCGGGTGTACGACCTGGCCGAGCGAGCCATCCCGCCCACGCTGCTGCACGACGAACTGGACGACACCGAGTGCCTGCGCCGCCTGGTCCGCCTCGCGGGCCAGTCCCTGGGCGTCGGTACCCGCTCCGACATCGCCGACTACCACCGTCTCAAGGCGGAACAGGTCGACGCGGTGATCGCGGACTCGGGCCTGGTCCCCGTCACGGTCGAGGGCTGGGGCAAGCCGGCCTGGGCCGACCCGGCAGCCCTGGAGACACCCCCACGAGGCCGCCACCGCACGACCCTGCTCTCCCCGTTCGACTCCCTCATCTGGGAGCGGGCCCGCACGGAACGGATCTTCGGTTTCACGCACCGCCTGGAGGCCTACGTCCCGAAGCCGAAGCGCGTGTACGGCTACTTCGCGATGCCGGTCCTGGCAGGCGGCCACCTCGTCGGAAGGGTCGACCCCGCCCGAGAGGGCAACACCCTGGTGGCCAGACAGGTCAGCCTGCACGGCCCGAAGGCGGTCCCGGCGGTGGCCCAGGCCCTCCTGGAGGCAGCGACCTGGGTGAACTGCACAGACGTACGAGTGGAACGGGTGGACACCCCGGACCTACGCACCCCCCTGGCAAGGGAACTGACCAAGGCCCTGGGCTGACTCACCGCTACCGGAACTCAAGCCGTTACCGGATCTCGAGGATCTTCTCCCGCATCGCGTAAACCACGGCCTCCATCCTGGAGTGCAGCTGCAGCTTCTCCAGGATGTTGCGCACATGGTTCTTCACGGTGTTCTCGGAGATGAACAACTCCTTGGCGATATCCCGGTTGTTCATCCCGGTGGCGACGAGCTTCAGCACTTCCAGCTCGCGTTCCGTGAGCCGCGGCGCGGGCACCAGCCGCCGCTCGTCCGTCCGCTGGATCATCGACTTGAATTCGGTGAGCAGCTTCGACGCCATCGAGGGGCTGATCTGCGACTGTCCGTCGGCGACCGCGCGAATGGCCGTGGCCACCTCATCGGTGGAGATCTCCTTGAGGAGATAACCGGTCGCCCCCGCCTTGATCGCCTCGTACAGATCGGCTTCCTCGTCGCTGATCGTCAGCATGATGATCTTGGCACTGGGCGCGACCTCCTTGATGGAGGTGCACGCCTCGATCCCACCGCGCTTCGGCATCCGTACGTCCATCAGCACGATGTCGGGCAGTAGATCGGCGGCCTTGTCGACCGCCTCCGCCCCGTCCCCCGCCTCACCGACGACCTGGATGTCCTCCTCGGCCGCGAGCACGATCTCCAGTCCACGACGGAAGAGGGCGTGGTCGTCCACGACAAGGACTCTGATCGGCTCCTTGCGCGAGGTACCCGTGTCCGGGCCCATGCCGGTGACGCTGTCGTCGGCATCCTCGACCTGCATCGGTCCGAAGCTGTCCGCCATCGTTCCTCCCCCTGAAGGCTGTGGCCTGTGGTTCTGTGCCATCGCCAACCCAAGGCAACGGCCCACCGGTTGGGCCGTTGCGGCCATGATTCCATGCCCGGGCGACAGTGCGGTGACAGAGCGGGTTCCGGAGGGGTCGCACACGGGTGCCCCTGGGGGCGCACGCGCGCTCCAGGGGCACCCGCTCGGCTCTCTCCGGGGGCGGTCAGCCGCCCAGCGTGCCACCCGCCGCGGGGGAATGCGCCTGATGGGCGACCATCGGGTCCGTGTTGAGGTGGATCACGCCGTAGTCGTAGGCGTGCCGCCGGTAGACGACACTCGGTTCCTTGGTCTCGGAGTCGACGAACAGGTAGAAGTCGTGCCCGACCAGTTCCATCTCGTAGAGAGCCTGGTCGAGCGTCATCGGGGAGGCGACGTGGGTCTTCTCGCGGACGATGAGGGGGCCTTCGCCCTTCACTTCCAGCGAGCCGATCCTCTTGATGGGCACGCCGTCCGCGGCTTCCTCCTGGACGGGGTGACCGTTGCCGTTCAGCGTTGCCGCGTCCGGGACGTGGTCGGCGACCTCGGCGGCCGTGAGCCGGCCTGCGCCCCGTCGGGTGTAACGCTTGTCGTGCTGCTTGCGCAGCCGGGCCTCGAGCTTGTCGGCCGCGAGGTCGAGTGCCGCGTACGGGTCGCTTGCCGCTGCTTCCGCCCGGATCACCGGACCGCGGGAGTGGAGCGTGATCTCCACTCGGTCGGAGCGGTCGGCCTGCCGGGGGTTGGGCTCCTTGGACACCTCGACGTCGAGGCTGATCACCTTGCCGTCGAGCTTCTGGATCCTCTCCAGCTTCAGCTTCTCGGCCACGTGCTTCCGGAACCGCTCGGGCACCTCGGTCTTGCGTCCCTTGACGACGATGTCCACGCAGAACTCCGTTCCCGGATCGCCCCGCTTCAGTGGCGGAGCGTCTCCCTTTTGCACCAGGCTCCGGTGTGCCCCGGAACCTCGGACTCGGCGACTTCCACCTCCTCCTCCCCCATGGGCAAGATCCCCACTCGGCCGGCTGGGGTGATTAAGCAAAACCCGCAGCACGGCATTCGGATTTGCGAGGTGTGGCCTGCGGCTTTCCCTCACAACCGAACATATCTCGCCCGGACGGATGTCGTCACCCTCTACCGGCGCGTACCTCCGTTCAAGTGAATTGACCCTCTCACTACCTGCAACGATGCAAGTTCGCGGTCAGTTCCGGTTTATTTCGAAAGAATCAGGCGTCGCGGCGACCACAGCCGCGCAGATCATGACTTCGAAGGCGGCCGGCGCCACCATTCCCGACACTCCTGGCCTCCGCTCCACACCCGTGCCCGCGGCTCCCGGCCACCGTTCCCCTCTGCCTTCCCACCCCGCTCCCGAATACACGGCGTTCCTCGCCCCTCTCACGTCCGCAACCGCTTCCCGCACCGCACGCGCGGCCTCGGCCAGCGAGGCACCGGTCGTCATCAGATCGTCGACCAGAACAACCGCACCCCCACCAGAGCCCGAACCGGGGCCCCCTCCCCCCTCCCCACCCCCGCCTCCCTCACTCCCACTCCCACTCCCACTCCCACCCACCAGCAACCGCCCACCCCCCGCGACCACGCCCAGCGCACCCGCGAGATTGTCCAACCGCTCCCGGGAGTTGAGCCCCGCCTGGTCGGCCACGGCACGCCGCTGCCGCAGCACCGCCAGTACCCGGGCCGACGTACCGGACCCGCGCAGCACCCCCGCAGCCGCGAGCGCGATCCGCCGGGCCGGATCGTGCCCCCGGGCCCGTACGGCCCGACGCGCGGACGGCACAGGCACGAGCAGCACACCCGTACCACCGCGCAGGGCGCCGGTCGGCAACCCTGCCCGTACAGCTCCCGCCAGAGCCGTCCCGAGCGGCCCCGCGAGTGTCAGTGCGCCCCTTTCCTTGTGCGCGAGGAGTACCGCACGCACCTCGTCCTCGTACCGGGCCGCCGCATGGACCACCGGCAGCCCGGGCGGCTCCGGTACAGGTCGCACCCGGCTCGGTGCGGCCCCGTCCAGGGCGGCACGGCACTCCGGGCAGAGCACCGTGCGAGGCCTCCCACAGCCTCCGCACTCGGCCGGCAGCACCAGGTCACTGAGGTCCTGCCACCACCCCCGCATGACCACCACTCTGCCAACACCGGCGCGACCCGGCCACCCCTGTGGACAACGCCCTGTGGATAACTCCCCGCGCCCCGAAAACAGCGCCCCGACAGCGCCCGGAAACGCCGACGGCCCGCCGGACATCCGACGAGCCGTCACAACGAAACCACCCGAGAGCCCCCGCAAGACCACCGCGGACACCGAGCACAGCGGAGGAAACCTCTCACCCCGGATACACCGGAGCCGACCCCTCCTTGACCAGCTTCTGCCACTTGGACCCCGCCATCAGCCGCACGATCCCGTCCTCCTCCGAGTACGCCACCAGCGGCAGCCGCTCGTCCTCGGCCGCGGCGATGGCCTTCACGCCGGTCAGCGCGGTCGGCGCGGACCCCACCGGCGTCGAGCCGTCGACCTGCACGTATGCCATCTGCTGGACGCCTCGCTGCTCACGCCCCACCACCACGAGCCGACTGTCACCGGCCCACGACATGGCGGTGACCTCCTCCAACTGCGGTGTCACGGAGTGCAGTTCGAGAACCGACACGACCGACTGCTCCCCGGCCTTCTGTCCCGCCGCCTGCCCCGACTTCGCCGCCTCGTCCGACGTCTCCGCCGAGCGCTCGTCCCGCTCGATCCGCCCGATGTAGAGCGAACGCAGGCCGTCCTTCTCCACGATGAGCGCGATCCGCACCCCGTCGGCGGCCACCCGTACCGCCTCGATGCGCCCGTCGAGCCCCGGGGTCTTCACCTCCAGCGGCTCACCCGCGCCCTTCTTCAGGAGCAGCAGCCGGGGCTTCGCAGGGTTGCGGTCGGCCACCCAGAGGTCGCCGTCGCCGTCCCAGCTGGGTGTGGTCAGCCGGTCTTCCTTGGTGGCGCCCTGGCTGGTCAGCACCGGCTCGCCGAGCGATCCGCCGGACACCAGCGACCCCACGTACAGCGAGGTTCCGTCCAGCGAGACCCCGGCCGCGCTGTCCTCGTCGCGCGAGACCGCAGCGGACCGCAGCTGCTTCTCCCCCTCGCCGAGCGCGCCCGGCACCGGGGAGACCTTGTCGTCGGGGTCGGGGTTCCCGCCGGCCACGCGTACGAGGCGGTGCTTGCCGTCGATGAAGTACTGGTAGTCGGGACTCTGCACCGCGACGCGCGCGGCGACGATCTCGGCCCGGTCCTTGTCGAGGAAGCACAGCTGGGTGCCGTTGGAGCGCTGTAGCGCGACCTCCTCGACACCGGTGGGGGTGAGGTCCTGGAGGGTGTAGAGGAGCTGGGCCGCCATCTCGGTGCACTTGGCGGACCCGACCCGGCTCGCCTTGTCGTTGAGCGGCACCGTCAGCCGGTTCTGGTCGTCGGGGGTCAGCGAGGTGACGCCCTTCTTGAGCGCCGTACCCGTCGGGAAACTCGACCGGACGACCGGCCCCAGCCAGCGTGAGGGCCCTTCGAGCAGCGAACTCACCGTCTGCGTCATCGGGTCGACCTTCTTGCGGACGTAGACCGGATCGGCGACGGACACGGGCTGCCCGGCCGGCTCCGACGGCGTGTTCGACGCGAAGTAGTACTTATTGACGGAGGTGTAGTTGCGCAGGAAGTCCGACTTGCCCATGACGATGCCCTGCGGCAGCTCGTCGATGCGCCACTGCCCGCTCTTCTTCTCGCGCGTCAGGTGCAGGGTCTCCCGGTACTGCCCGTCGGCGGGTTCGTACGACTGCCGGGAGTCCAGCGTGGCGAACCTGCCGCCGGTCAGCGTGAACGCGTAGGAGTCGATCCCGTCCTCCCGGCTGCCCACGGGGACCTGGCCCGTACTGGGCCCGCCGCCGAGCACCGTGGTGGACAGGTCGGGCCGCCAGTTCTTGGCCGCGCTCGGGGTCAGGTACTTGCGTGCCGTCTCATAGTGCGGATCGTCGCTGGTCAGCGCCTCCAGGAAGCCCTGGACGATCTCCACCGGCTGGGCGTTCTCGTGGGGCGGCAGGGCGAAGACCCGCACCTGGGCGTCCTGCCGGGGCGTGGACTCGACCCCGCGCAGATCCCCGCTGTCGGGCATCGAGGCGCATCCGGCCAGCAGTACGGCGCCACAGGCGGCGTACACCACCGCGCGAGCCGTTCCCCGCCGCCGACCGTCCCGCTCGCGGTCAGGGCCCACGAAATGCCTCCCCTTGCTCGTCCACACGCGCTGACCCGGCATCCGAGGACACCGTGTCCGAGGACGGCGACTCCGATCCGGGCTCCGTACCGGAAGTACCGTCCCGCCGCGCGCCGCCGGCCGGGCGCGGCACCACGCGCGCGCCGTTGCCGGGCAGCGCCGTGGGGTCGGCGGTCGGGGCCATGGCGGCGAGCCGCGGCGCTATCGGCCGCTGCTCGGCGGCCGCCGTCTGCACCGGCACCGTGGCGAGCTTGTCGCCCCCGGCGTACGGCAGACCCGCCTCGCCCAGTCCCCGATGACGCCGTGAGTCCTTGGGCTCCAGCGGTATCGGTGAGCCCCGCAGGGGCTCGTCGGCGGTCCGCGGCAGCGTCAGCCGGAACTGGGAGCCACCGCCCGGCTCGCCCCACGCCTGCAACCAGCCGCCGTGCAGCCGCGCGTCCTCCAGCGCGATGGACAGGCCGAGGCCCGTCCCGCCGGTGGTACGCGCGCGTGCCGGGTCGGCCCGCCAGAAGCGGCTGAAGACCCGGGTCGCCTCACCGGGCTTGAGCCCGACCCCGTAGTCCCGTACGGCCACCGCGACCGCACCGCCCGCGGCGGCCAGCTTCACGATGACGTCATTGCCCTCGCCGTGCTCCACGGCGTTGACGACGAGGTTGCGCAGTACCCGCTCCACGCGCCGCGCGTCCGCCTCGGCCACGACAGGCTGCTGATCGCCGACGACCCGTACTGTCGTCCCCTTGCGCTCGGCCAGCGGCTCGGCACCGCTCACCACCCGCCGTACGACCTCCCTGAGGTCTATCGGTTCGGCCTCCAGCGCCGCCGCGCCCGCGTCGAACCGGCTGATCTCCAGCAGATCCGCGAGCAGCGTCTCGAACCGGTCCAGCTGGTCGGCGAGCAGTTCGGCCGACCGCGCGGTGATGGGATCGAAGTCCACGCGCGCGTCATGGATGACATCGGCGGCCATCCGTACGGTCGTCAGCGGCGTCCGCAGCTCGTGCGACACGTCGGACACGAACCGGCGCTGCATCCGCGACAGGTCCTCCAGCTGCTGGATCTTCAGCTGGAGATTCTGCGCCATCTTGTTGAAGGCCTCGCCGAGCCGCGCGATGTCGTCCTCGCCGGTGACCTTCATCCGCTCCTGAAGCCGCCCGGCGGACAGCCGCTCGGCGATCCCGGCCGCCATCCGCACCGGCGTCACGACCTGCCGCACCACGAGCCAGGCGATGGCCCCCAGGAGTACGACGACGAACAGTCCGGCCGTCGCCAGCGTCCCCTTGACCAGGCTCAGCGACTTCTCCTCCTGCGTGAGCGGGAAGAGGTAGTACAGCTGGTACGGATCCCCGTTCGGGTCGTCGACCTGCTTGCCGATGATCAGCGCGGGCTGCGACTCGCTGCCGTTGGTGTAGGTGATGCGGGTGTAGCTCTGGGCCATCAGGTTGTTGTCGTCGGCCCGGTCGCGCAGCGCGTCCGGCACGCTCGCCGTCGGGTCCACCCCGCCGGAGGCACGCGGGCCGCGTCCGCCGCCGCTGTCGTCGCCGGCCTGACCGACCGGGAGCGTCACGACGTCGAAGGCGCCCTGGCCGCCGCTGGAGAGGGACTCCACCAGGTCGCTCATCCATTGGATGACGTTCTGCGCGGGGCGGCCGTCCGCAGCGGACCCGTCGTCCCCGCCGGCGCTGGCCGCCGTGTCCGCCTTCTGCTTGGCCGCCGCGAATCCACCCGCGGCCTGGCTCTGCGAGGCCTTCACCTTGGCGTCAAGGAGGCCGTTGCGCACCTGCCCGATCACGACGAAGCCGAGCAGCAGGACGACACCCAGCGACATCAGCAGCGTCGTGGCGACGACCTTGAGCTGGATGTTGCGCCGCCACAGCCGCATGACGGGGAGCAGCGGCCGGCGCACCCAGCGCATGAACAGCCGAAGGACCGGGCTGCCCTGGACACCGCCCTGGAGCAGCCCGCCCTCGAAGAACTGCCGCCGGCCGGAGCCGGCCTTTCTCGCCTTCTGCCGGCCGACAGGCCGCTCCGCGCGCCCCCCGGAACGCCCGGGGGCCGAAGCGGCACTGTCCCCGGACATGTCAGCTCGGTCCGGCCTTGTAACCGACGCCACGGACGGTCACCACGATCTCCGGCCGCTCCGGGTCCTTCTCGACCTTGGAGCGCAGCCGCTGCACATGCACGTTGACCAGGCGGGTGTCCGCCGCGTGGCGGTACCCCCAGACCTGCTCGAGCAGCACCTCACGCGTGAACACCTGCCAGGGCTTGCGCGCGAGCGCGACCAGCAGGTCGAACTCCAGCGGCGTCAACGCGATCGACTGCCCGTCCCGCTTCACAGAGTGACCGGCGACATCGATGACGAGGTCACCTATGGCCAGCTGCTCGGGCGCCGGTTCCTCCGACCGCCGCAGCCGCGCCCGGATCCGGGCGACCAGCTCCTTTGGCTTGAACGGCTTCACGATGTAGTCATCGGCACCCGACTCCAGGCCCACGACGACGTCGACGGTGTCGCTCTTGGCCGTGAGCATCACGATCGGTACCCCGGACTCCGCCCTGATCAGGCGGCACACCTCGATACCGTCCCGACCGGGAAGCATCAGGTCCAGGAGCACCAGATCGGGCTTGGACTCACGGAAAGCGGCCAGCGCCTTGTCGCCGTCGGCTACGAAAGACGGCTCAAAACCTTCACCACGCAACACGATGCCGAGCATCTCGGCCAGTGCTGTGTCGTCATCGACGACAAGGACTCGTCCCTTCATAAACGACATCATCCCATTAACTAAATCGTTACCTGGCGTGACCTGTCACACAGCTCAGCAAGCGCCTCAGCCGTCACGGGCGAAACAGCACCCGCTTCGGTGACGATCGCCGTCACCAACTCGGGAGGCGTCACATCGAACGCCGGGTTGTACGCCTGGGTTCCCAAGGGTGCCACCGGTATCCCGCCTCCCGCTTCCGCTCCCGCCACCGGCACCTGAGGTGCGGCGATCTCCGTCACCTCATGTCCGGCACGCTGTTCCACCTCTATGGACGCCCCGTCGGGGGTGTCCGGATCCACCGTCGTCACCGGTGCCACCACGATGAACGGCACGTGGTGGTACCTGGCCAGCACGGCGAGCGGGTAGCTCCCCACCTTGTTCGCCACCGATCCGTCGGCCGCGATCCGATCGGCCCCGATCAGTACCGCGTCCACCTCCCCTGCGGCGAACAGCGAGCCCGCCGCGTTGTCCGTGAGCAAGGTGTACGCCATTCCGCTGCGCGCCGCCTCATACGCCGTCAGGCGAGCACCTTGCAGCAACGGGCGCGTTTCGTCCACCCAGAGCCTGCGCAGCCGCCCCGCCCGGTGCGCCGCCAGCGCCACCGCGAACGCCGTTCCCTCACCGCCCGACACCAGCGACCCGGTGTTGCAGTGCGTGAGCACCCGGTGTCCGCCGCCGGGCAGCAACTCGTCCAGCAGCGCCAGCCCGTGCACGGCCATCCGCGCGCTGGCCTCGGCGTCCTCCCGGTGCAGCGCCCGCGCCGCGACCAGCGCCGCGATGGCTGCCTGATCCCGGTCACCGCTCCTGGCCAGCTCCGCCCGGTACGCGCCCTGCGCCCTGCGCACCCCGACAGCGAGGTTCACGGCGGTCGGCCGGGCCTGCGCCAGCGCGACGGCCGCCTCGTCCACGTCGAAGCCGCGAGCGGCGGCGAGCGCGACCCCGTACGCCCCCGCGATACCGAGCAGCGGCGCCCCGCGCACGGCCAGCGAACGGATCGCCGCCACCAGCGCGGGCGCGTCCGTGCAGACCAGTTCGACCTCCTCGGCCGGCAGTCTCGTCTGATCGAGAAGGACCAGCACCGGGCCTTCGGGAGGTTCGTCCCAGCGGATCGCCGGTATCTCGGTGGGCCGGTTGTCCTCGCGGGATTGCGCGTACTGATCAGCCATCCGCCCAGTCTGCCCTCTGCACGTCGGACAATTGAAGGTGTCCAGCCCATACGGGGGCCGATCCCCGCGTGCCCTCCCCATGGCACGATGGCTGCCAACCTGCCGCGAACGCGGACGGGCACCGTGAAGGAGCGACGATGAACGACACTCCGGGCTGGGCCTCGCCCGGATCCGCCCCCTCCGACGGGCGGCAGCCCGACGCGTCCGCCCCCGCCGACCGCCCCGGCCCCGCGGAACCCGCGGACCAGCCGCGCCAGGACCCGACCGGCCCCGGCCCGAAGTGGTCCCAGGAACAGCCGCCACCCGCCCAGTGGTCCGCTCCCACCGGCCCCCAGAACCCCGGCCAGGCCCCGCCGCCCCCGCCACCGCCGCCCGGCCAGGGCTGGGGCGGCCAGTACCCCGGTGCCCCCGGTGGATACGGCGGCCCCGCAGGCCCGGGAGGGTACGGCGGATACGGCCCGCCGCCCGGCAGCCACCCCGGCTGGGGCGGCAACTGGGGCGGCCCCCCGCCCGCGGCCAAGCCCGGCGTGATCCCGCTGCGCCCCCTCGGCGTCGGCGAGATCCTCGACGGCGCCGTCTCCACCATGCGCGCCTACTGGCGCACCGTGCTGGGCATCTCGCTCACCGTCGCGGTCGTCACGGAGATCTTCGCGATCCTCCTCCAGGGCTTCGTCCTGGACGACAGCACGAGCACCGCCGCCCTCAACGACACGAGCGCGAGCGTCGACGAGCTGAGCCGCGCCATGGGGGACGCCCTCCTCGGCTCCGGCCTCCTCTTCGTGATCTCCATGATCGGCACCGTCATCGCGACGGCCCTGCTCACGACCGTGACCAGCCGCGCCGTGCTCGGCAAGCCGGTCACCATCGGCGAGGCCTGGCGGGACGCCCGCCCGCAGGTCCCGAAGCTGTTCGGCCTCATCTTCCTGCTGCTGCTCATCGTCGTCGCGGTCTTCGCCGTCGGCATCGCCCCGGGCGTCCTCGTGGCTGTCGCGGGTTCGGAGGGCGGCGGCGCGGCACTCGCCGTCCTGGGCGGCCTCGGCGCGGGCGTCGTCGCCCTGTGGCTGATGATCCGCTTCTCCCTGGCCTCGCCCGCGCTGATGCTGGAGAAGCAGAGCATCACGAAGTCGATGAGCCGTTCCGCGAAGCTCGTCAGCGGCTCCTGGTGGCGGGTCTTCGGCATCCAGCTGCTCGCCACGGTCATCGCGGGCGTCGTCGCGTCCATCGTCGTCCTCCCGTTCACCTTCGTCGCCGCGGCCATGACCGGAGACGGCATCAGCGGCTTCCTCGACGGCACGGGCGGCCTCGGCTGGACGTTTCTCGTCGTCAGCGGCATCGGCTCGGTGATCGGCTCCATGATCACCTTCCCGATCACCGCGGGCGTGACCGTGCTCCTCTACATCGACCACCGCATCCGCCGCGAGGCCCTCGACCTCGACCTGGCCCGCGCCGCCGGCGTCCAGGGCTACGGCTCCGGCGCCCCGGGCACCACCCCGGGGAGCTGATGCGGTGATCCTGACGGGGGGATTTCTCACCACGGTGCCGGCCCTGCCGCCCACCGCCGAAGCGGCCGTACGAGCCCTGCTGCGCGCCGGCGACACCGCCGTACTGTCACTGGCGGCCGACGAGCCGCCGGTGACGATCCCGCGTGATCCCGCGCGGGAGGCGGCCCGGCGCGAGTTGTCCAAGCGCATGTACCACGAGAACGACCCCGGGGTGCTGCAACGGGCCATGGACGCCTTCTGGGACTGGCTCGGCAGGCTGTTCACCGCGGCCTCGACCGCGACCCCCGGAGGAGTCCTCGGGCTGGTGGTCGTCCTCCTGGCCGTCGTCGCCGTGATCGGCGCCCTGTGGTGGCGCCTCGGCTCCCCGCGCCCCGGCCCCACCTCCGCCGCCGCGCTCTTCGACGACCGCCCCCGCAGCGCCGCCGAACACCGCGCAGCCGCCGAGGCACACGCGGCCCAGGGCCGCTGGAACCAGGCCGTCCAGGAACGCATGCGTGCCGTCGTCCGCGCCCTGGAGGAACGCGCGCTGCTCGACGCCCGCCCCGGCCGCACCGCCGACGAGGCGGCCGCCGAAGCGGGCCGCACCCTGCCCGCGCACACCGACCGCCTGCGCACCGCGGCCCGGGACTTCGACGACGTGACGTACGGCGGACGCACCGCGACCCCGCAGACGTACCGCCGCCTCACCGGACTCGACGACGACCTGACGCGCACGAAACCGGCCCTCGCGACCAGCAGCAGCACGCCCGGAACGGCCCACAACGCCCGCCAGGGAGCCGCCGAATGAGCACCGAGGCCACGCTCCCCGCCTCCACCTCGGCCTCGCCCACCGCCCGCCAGGTGTGGACCCGCGCGCGAGGCGTCGTACTCGGCGTCGCTCTCCTCCTCGTGGGCGCCGTGGCGATCGCCGTGATCAACTCCGGCACCCAGCGCGGCAGCCTCGACCCGCGCTCCACCGACCCTCGCGGCAGCCGCGCCGTCGCCGAACTCCTCGCCGACCGGGGCGTGTCCACGCGCGTGGTCACCACGCTCGCCCAGGCAGGCGCCGCGGCCGACGCCGACACCACCCTCCTGGTCGCGGCCCCCGACCTGCTGACCGACCGTCAACAACGGCAACTGCACACGGCGACGGAGAACTCCGGCGGACGCACGCTCCTGATCGCCCCCAGCAGCCCGTCCGTCGGAACACTCGCTCCCGGCGTCACCGCCGACCCCGCGATCAGCTTCGACTCGGAGCTGTCCCCGGACTGCGCCCTGCCCGCCGCCCAACGAGCGGGCACCGCGGACACGGGCGGCTTCCGCTACGACACCACCGCCGGCGACGCCGACACCTGCTACCCGAGCAACGGTCTCCCCACCCTCGTACGCGTCCCGACAGCCACCGGAGACGGCGACACCGTCGTGCTCGGCGCCCCCGACATCCTCTACAACGACCGTCTCGACGAGCACGGCAACGCCTCGCTCGCCCTCCAACTGCTCGGTTCCCGCCCCCACTTGGTCTGGTACCTCCCCTCGCTCTCCGACGACTCGCTCACCGACTCCGGCGAACGCGACTTCTTCGACCTGCTCCCCTCGGGCTGGCTCTGGGGCACCGTGCAGCTCTTCGTCGCCGCGGTCCTGGCCGCCCTCTGGCGGGCACGCCGGCTCGGCCCCCTCGTACCCGAACGACTCCCCGTGGCGATCCGCGCCTCCGAGACCGTCGAAGGCCGCGCCCGCCTCTACCGCAAGACCAACGCCCGCGACCGCGCGGCAGGCGCTCTTCGCTCCACCACCCGCACTCGCCTCGCCCCCCTCGTAGGCGTCCCCGTCACCCAGGCGCACACGCCCGAGTCCTTGCTCCCCGCCCTGTCCGCCCAGCTCCAGAACCACAGCGACGGACAGGCCCTGCACACCCTCCTCTTCGGCCCGCCGCCCGGTGACGACGCAGCCCTCATCTCCCTCGCCGACCAACTCGACGCCCTCGAAAGAGAGGTACGCCGTCCATGATGGACCCGACCACTGACAACGCCGGGATCACCGGGGACCCGGGCACCGCCCGGGCCTCCCTGGAAGCCCTGCGCGCCGAGATCGCCAAAGCCGTGGTCGGCCAGGACCCCGCCGTGACCGGCCTCGTCGTCGCCCTCCTCTGCCGCGGACACGTCCTCCTCGAAGGCGTCCCCGGAGTGGCCAAGACGTTGCTCGTCCGGGCACTCGCCTCCGCACTCGAACTCGACACCAAGCGCGTCCAGTTCACCCCGGACCTGATGCCGAGCGACATCACCGGCTCCCTCGTCTACGACACGCGCAGCGCGGAGTTCTCCTTCCAGCCGGGCCCGGTCTTCACCAACCTCCTCCTCGCGGACGAGATCAACCGCACGCCCCCGAAGACCCAGTCGTCCCTCCTGGAAGCCATGGAGGAACGCCAGGTGACGGTCGACGGCACCCCGCGCCCCCTCCCCGACCCGTTCCTGGTCGCGGCCACCCAGAACCCGGTCGAGTACGAGGGCACGTACCCGCTCCCCGAAGCCCAGTTGGACCGTTTCCTCCTCAAGCTCACAATCCCCCTCCCGTCCCGCCAGGACGAGATCGACGTCCTCACCCGCCACGCAGAGGGCTTCAACCCTCGCGACCTGCGCGCCGCCGGCATACGCCCCGTGGCGGGCCCGAAGGACCTGGAGGCGGCCCGCGCGGCCGTCGCGAAAACAACGATCTCCCCCGAGATCACCGCCTACGTCGTCGACATCTGCCGCGCGACCCGCGAGTCACCGTCCTTCACGCTCGGCGTCTCCCCCCGAGGCGCCACGGCCCTCCTCGCGACGTCCCGCGCCTGGGCCTGGCTGACCGGCCGCGACTACGTCATCCCCGACGACGTCAAGGCGCTGGCCCTCCCGACCCTCCGCCACCGCGTGCAGCTACGCCCGGAGGCCGAGATGGAAGGCGTGACGGCAGACTCCGTCATCAACGCGATCCTCGCCCACGTCCCCGTCCCCCGCTGATGGCACTCACCGGCCGCGCCGCCCTCCTGGCGGCCCTGGGCTCGATCCCCATCGGCATCTGGGACCCCAGCTGGACAGGCATCCTCGCCGTGAACGCCCCCCTGGCCTTCGCGTGCGCCTGCGACTACGCCCTGGCGGCCCCCGTACGCCGTCTCGGCCTCACCCGCTCCGGCGACACCTCCGCACGCCTGGGCGAACCGGCGGACGTCACCCTCACGATCACCAACCCCTCCGGCCGCCCGCTCCGCGCCCGCGTACGCGACGCGTGGCCCCCGAGCAGCTGGCAGCCCGGCACCGAGGTAGAGGCTTCCCGCCACCGCCTGACAGTCCCTTCCGGCGAACGCCGCCGCATCACCACCCGCCTGCGCCCCACCCGCCGAGGCGACCGCAAGGCCGACCGCGTGACGATCCGCTCGTACGGCCCCCTGGGCCTCCTCGCCCGCCAGGGCAGCCACCAGGTCCCCTGGACGGTACGGGTCCTCCCCCCGTTCACCAGCCGCAAGCACCTCCCCTCGAAGCTCGCCCGCCTGCGCGAACTCGACGGCCGCACCAGCGTCCTGACCCGCGGCGAAGGCACGGAATTCGACAGCCTGCGCGAGTACGTCCCCGGCGACGACACCCGTTCCATCGACTGGCGCGCCACAGCCCGCCAATCGACGGTCGCGGTACGCACCTGGCGCCCCGAACGGGACCGCCACATCCTCCTGGTCCTCGACACCGGCCGTACGTCGGCGGGCCGCGTGGGCGACGCACCCCGCCTCGACGCCTCCATGGACGCGGCCCTCCTCCTCGCAGCCCTGGCCTCCCGCGCCGGCGACCGCGTGGACCTCCTCGCGTACGACCGCCGAGTACGCGCCCTGGCCCAGGGCCGCGCCGCAGCGGACGTCCTCCCGTCCCTGGTCAACGCGATGGCCACCCTGGAACCCGAACTCATGGAAACGGACGCCCGAGGCCTCGCGGCCACCACACTCCGTACGGCCCCCAGACGCTCCCTGATCGTCCTGCTGACCAGCCTGGACACGGCCCCCATCGAGGAGGGCCTGCTCCCCGTGCTCCCTCAGCTGACCCAGCGCCACACAGTCCTCCTGGCCTCGGTGGCAGACCCCCACATCGCTGCCATGGCAACAGCCCGAGGAAACACAGAAGCGGTGTACGAGGCCGCAGCCGCCGCCCAGGCGCAAACGGAACGCCATCGAACCGCCGAGCAACTCCGCCGCCACGGCGTCACGGTCGTCGACGCGACACCGGACGACCTGGCGCCGGCACTGGCGGACGCATATCTGGCTCTGAAGGCGGCAGGCCGCCTCTGAATAGTTTCTCTCCTCCAATTCCATCCGAATTCGGAGGAGAGACAACGCAAAAAAGCCCCGTACCGGTATCCCCGGTACGGGGCTTTTCTCAATATTTGTTCGGCGGTGTCCTACTCTCCCACAGGGTCCCCCCTGCAGTACCATCGGCGCTGTAAGGCTTAGCTTCCGGGTTCGGAATGTAACCGGGCGTTTCCCTCACGCTATGACCACCGAAACACGGTGAAACACATCAACCGCACCATCACCCGTGACCTGGGTGTGGGGTTGTTCGTGGTTTCAGAACCAACACAGTGGACGCGAGCAACTGAGGACAAGCCCTCGGCCTATTAGTACCAGTCACCTCCACCCGTTACCGGGCTTCCAGATCTGGCCTATCAACCCAGTCGTCTACTGGGAGCCTTAACCCCTCAAAGGGGTGGGAACACTCATCTCGAAGCAGGCTTCCCGCTTAGATGCTTTCAGCGGTTATCCCTCCCGAACGTAGCCAACCAGCCATGCCCTTGGCAGAACAACTGGCACACCAGAGGTTCGTCCGTCCCGGTCCTCTCGTACTAGGGACAGCCCTTCACAATGTTCCTGCGCGCGCAGCGGATAGGGACCGAACTGTCTCACGACGTTCTAAACCCAGCTCGCGTACCGCTTTAATGGGCGAACAGCCCAACCCTTGGGACCGACTCCAGCCCCAGGATGCGACGAGCCGACATCGAGGTGCCAAACCATCCCGTCGATATGGACTCTTGGGGAAGATCAGCCTGTTATCCCCGGGGTACCTTTTATCCGTTGAGCGACGGCGCTTCCACAAGCCACCGCCGGATCACTAGTCCCGACTTTCGTCCCTGCTCGACCCGTCGGTCTCACAGTCAAGCTCCCTTGTGCACTTACACTCAACACCTGATTGCCAACCAGGCTGAGGGAACCTTTGGGCGCCTCCGTTACTCTTTAGGAGGCAACCGCCCCAGTTAAACTACCCATCAGACACTGTCCCTGATCCGGATCACGGACCCAGGTTAGACATCCAGCACGACCAGACTGGTATTTCAACGACGACTCCCACCGAACTGGCGTCCGATGATCAAAGTCTCCCAGCTATCCTACACAAGCCGAACCGAACACCAATATCAAACTGTAGTAAAGGTCCCGGGGTCTTTCCGTCCTGCTGCGCGAAACGAGCATCTTTACTCGTAGTGCAATTTCACCGGGCCTATGGTTGAGACAGTCGAGAAGTCGTTACGCCATTCGTGCAGGTCGGAACTTACCCGACAAGGAATTTCGCTACCTTAGGATGGTTATAGTTACCACCGCCGTTTACTGGCGCTTAAGTTCTCAGCTTCGCCACCCCGAAGAGTGACTAACCGGTCCCCTTAACGTTCCAGCACCGGGCAGGCGTCAGTCCGTATACATCGCCTTACGGCTTCGCACGGACCTGTGTTTTTAGTAAACAGTCGCTTCTCGCTGGTCTCTGCGGCCACCCCCAGCTCATGAAGTAAATTCAATCACCGGTGATGGCCCCCTTCTCCCGAAGTTACGGGGGCATTTTGCCGAGTTCCTTAACCATAGTTCACCCGAACGCCTCGGTATTCTCTACCTGACCACCTGAGTCGGTTTAGGGTACGGGCCGCCATGAAACTCGCTAGAGGCTTTTCTCGACAGCATAGGATCATCCACTTCACCACAATCGGCTCGGCATCAGGTCTCAGACTATGTGTGATCCGGATTTGCCTAGACCACGTCCTACACCCTTACCCCGGGACAACCACCGCCCGGGATGGACTACCTTCCTGCGTCACCCCATCACTCACCTACTACAGATCTGGTTCGCCGGCTCCACCACTTTCCATTCCCCGAAGGGTCCGGAACGGCTTCACGGACTTAGCATCGCCTGGTTCGATGTTTGACGCTTCACAGCGGGTACCGGAATATCAACCGGTTATCCATCGACTACGCCTGTCGGCCTCGCCTTAGGTCCCGACTTACCCTGGGCAGATCAGCTTGACCCAGGAACCCTTAGTCAATCGGCGCACACGTTTCCCACGTGTGTATCGCTACTCATGCCTGCATTCTCACTCGTAAACCGTCCACGACTGGCTTCCGCCGCCGCTTCACCCGGCATACGACGCTCCCCTACCCATCCACACACCCGTTGGGGCTGTTGTATGAATGACACGACTTCGGCGGTACGCTTGAGCCCCGCTACATTGTCGGCGCGGAATCACTAGACCAGTGAGCTATTACGCACTCTTTCAAGGGTGGCTGCTTCTAAGCCAACCTCCTGGTTGTCTCTGCGACTCCACATCCTTTCCCACTTAGCGTACGCTTAGGGGCCTTAGTCGATGCTCTGGGCTGTTTCCCTCTCGACCATGGAGCTTATCCCCCACAGTCTCACTGCCGCGCTCTCACTTACCGGCATTCGGAGTTTGGCTAAGGTCAGTAACCCGGTAGGGCCCATCGCCTATCCAGTGCTCTACCTCCGGCAAGAAACACACGACGCTGCACCTAAATGCATTTCGGGGAGAACCAGCTATCACGGAGTTTGATTGGCCTTTCACCCCTAACCACAGGTCATCCCCCAGGTTTTCAACCCTGGTGGGTTCGGTCCTCCACGAAGTCTTACCTCCGCTTCAACCTGCCCATGGCTAGATCACTCCGCTTCGGGTCTTGAGCGCGCTACTAAAACGCCCTATTCGGACTCGCTTTCGCTACGGCTTCCCCACACGGGTTAACCTCGCAACACACCGCAAACTCGCAGGCTCATTCTTCAAAAGGCACGCAGTCACGACGCACTGAGTAAACTCAATGCGCGACGCTCCCACGGCTTGTAGGCACACGGTTTCAGGTACTATTTCACTCCGCTCCCGCGGTACTTTTCACCATTCCCTCACGGTACTATCCGCTATCGGTCACCAGGGAATATTTAGGCTTAACGGGTGGTCCCGCCAGATTCACACGGGATTTCTCGGGCCCCGTGCTACTTGGGTGTCTCTCAAACGAGCCGTCAATGTTTCGACTACGGGGGTCTTACCCTCTACGCCGGACCTTTCGCATGTCCTTCGCCTACATCAACGGTTTCTGACTCGTCTCACAGCCGGCAGACTGTGAAAGAGAGATCCCACAACCCCGCATACGCAACCCCTGCCGGGTCTCACACGTAAACGGTTTGGCCTCATCCGGTTTCGCTCGCCACTACTCCCGGAATCACGGTTGTTTTCTCTTCCTGCGGGTACTGAGATGTTTCACTTCCCCGCGTTCCCTCCACACACCCTATGTGTTCAGATGTGGGTGACAGCCCATGACGACTGCCGGGTTTCCCCATTCGGAAACCCCCGGATCAAAGCCTGGTTGACGACTCCCCGGGGACTATCGTGGCCTCCCACGTCCTTCATCGGTTCCTGGTGCCAAGGCATCCACCGTGCGCCCTTAAAAACTTGGCCACAGATGCTCGCGTCCACTGTGCAGTTCTCAAACAACGACCAACCACCCGTCACAACCCACCAGAGCGGATTTTTACCGGGGTCGGCACTGAAGGCAGCCAAACGGCCATACCCTCAGACACCCAACAGCGTGCCCGACCATGTCCCGCCCGGAGATCATGCTTTCCACGCCCTCTTGCGAGAGCAGTACTTGCAAGCCTCCGACCCGTGAACCCGGCCGAATAATCAACGTTCCACCCATGAGCAACCACCGTCGAACGTGTGCCGACGTAATGGCCCTGGACGCCGACTCCGAAGAGCTGGCGCCTAGATGCTCCTTAGAAAGGAGGTGATCCAGCCGCACCTTCCGGTACGGCTACCTTGTTACGACTTCGTCCCAATCGCCAGTCCCACCTTCGACAGCTCCCTCCCCGTAAGGGGTTGGGCCACCGGCTTCGGGTGTTACCGACTTTCGTGACGTGACGGGCGGTGTGTACAAGGCCCGGGAACGTATTCACCGCAGCAATGCTGATCTGCGATTACTAGCAACTCCGACTTCATGGGGTCGAGTTGCAGACCCCAATCCGAACTGAGACCGGCTTTTTGAGATTCGCTCCGCCTCACGGCATCGCAGCTCATTGTACCGGCCATTGTAGCACGTGTGCAGCCCAAGACATAAGGGGCATGATGACTTGACGTCGTCCCCACCTTCCTCCGAGTTGACCCCGGCAGTCTCCTGTGAGTCCCCAACCCTCCGAAGAGGTTGCTGGCAACACAGAACAAGGGTTGCGCTCGTTGCGGGACTTAACCCAACATCTCACGACACGAGCTGACGACAGCCATGCACCACCTGTACACCGACCACAAGGGGGCGACCATCTCTGGCCGTTTCCGGTGTATGTCAAGCCTTGGTAAGGTTCTTCGCGTTGCGTCGAATTAAGCCACATGCTCCGCTGCTTGTGCGGGCCCCCGTCAATTCCTTTGAGTTTTAGCCTTGCGGCCGTACTCCCCAGGCGGGGAACTTAATGCGTTAGCTGCGGCACCGACGACGTGGAATGTCGCCAACACCTAGTTCCCACCGTTTACGGCGTGGACTACCAGGGTATCTAATCCTGTTCGCTCCCCACGCTTTCGCTCCTCAGCGTCAGTAATGGCCCAGAGATCCGCCTTCGCCACCGGTGTTCCTCCTGATATCTGCGCATTTCACCGCTACACCAGGAATTCCGATCTCCCCTACCACACTCTAGTCTGCCCGTATCGAATGCAGACCCGGGGTTAAGCCCCGGGCTTTCACATCCGACGCGACAGACCGCCTACGAGCTCTTTACGCCCAATAATTCCGGACAACGCTTGCGCCCTACGTATTACCGCGGCTGCTGGCACGTAGTTAGCCGGCGCTTCTTCTGCAGGTACCGTCACTTGCGCTTCTTCCCTGCTGAAAGAGGTTTACAACCCGAAGGCCGTCATCCCTCACGCGGCGTCGCTGCATCAGGCTTGCGCCCATTGTGCAATATTCCCCACTGCTGCCTCCCGTAGGAGTCTGGGCCGTGTCTCAGTCCCAGTGTGGCCGGTCGCCCTCTCAGGCCGGCTACCCGTCGTCGCCTTGGTGAGCCACTACCTCACCAACAAGCTGATAGGCCGCGGGCTCATCCTGCACCGCCGGAGCTTTCAACCCCCACCCATGCGAGCAGAAGTATCATCCGGTATTAGACCCCGTTTCCAGGGCTTGTCCCAGAGTGCAGGGCAGATTGCCCACGTGTTACTCACCCGTTCGCCACTAATCCCCACCGAAGTGGTTCATCGTTCGACTTGCATGTGTTAAGCACGCCGCCAGCGTTCGTCCTGAGCCAGGATCAAACTCTCCGTGAATGTTCACCGGTAATCCGGTTGACACCACGAGAGCGGAACAGTCAGGCGGAATAAGCCCGACCGTTCACAGCGTCCTCGCTGTGTTGTATTACTTCAAAGGAACCTCGACCACCACGAATGTGATGGACGGGGTATCAACATATCTGGCGTTGATTTTTGGCACGCTGTTGAGTTCTCAAGGAACGGACGCTTCCTTCGTACTCACCCTCTCGGGCTTTCCTCCGGGCAGTTTCCCTTCGGTCTTGCGTTTCCAACCTTACCAGACTGTTTTCCGTTCCGTTTCCGGTCGGGATTTTGATCCAGTAGCCGTTGGAGGGCTTTTGCCTATTCGATTGCCTTCCGGCTCTCTTTCGGCGAGTCCGACTTTATCAGAAGTTTTTGGCCGGACTTACCGGCCGCTCATTCCTGAGGTAATCGGGAAGTGGTCCTCAAGAATCCAAGTCCTCGAGAAACCCATAGATTTTCACTGTCGCCACCGAGCCTGTCCGGCTCTAGGCAACTGTTCTAATCTACCTCCCCACTCCCTCCGCGTCAACGGCTCTTGTGGGGCGAAGAGGAGACTAGCAGCCCCGCCGGTGTGTCCGCACATCAGGCAGCCGTGGGTACGACGGCACTGCGCTCGACCGCGTCGAGGTCGCCCGTCTCGCCGGCGCGTGCCGCGCGACCGCCGAGGACATAGACGTACGCGAGGAAGGCCACTTCGGCGACGACCCCGATCGTGATGCGGGCCCAGGTGGGCAGGCCCGACGGGGTGACGAAGCCTTCTATGGCGCCCGAGACGAAGAGGACCAGGGCCAGGCCTATCACCATGCCCAGGGCTGCTCGTCCCTCCTCGGCGAGTGCCGTGCGGCGGGAGCGCGGCCCCGGGTCGATGACGGTCCAGCCGAGGCGCAGACCCGTACCCGCGGCCACGAAGACGGCGGTCAGTTCCAGGAGGCCGTGCGGGAGGATCAGGCCGAGGAAGGTGTCGAGGCGGCCGGCCGATGACATCAGGCCGATGCCGACGCCCACGTTGAGCATGTTCTGGAAGAGGATCAAGACGACCGGGAAGCAGAGGAAGATTCCCAGGACCAGGCACATCGCGGCGGCCTGGGCGTTGTTCGTCCACACCTGGGCGGCGAAGGACGCGGCGGGATGGCTGGAGTAGTACGTCTCGTACTGGCCACCGGGGCGGGTGAGCTCGCGCAGTTCGTCGGGCGCCGCTATGGAGGACTGCACCTCGGGGTGGGTGCCTATCCACCAACCCAGGAGGATCGCCACCGCCGTGGAGATGAGCGCGGCGGGGACCCACCAATGGCGTGATCGGTAGACCGCCGCGGGGAAACCGTGGGTGAGGAAGCGGGTGACGTCGCGCCAGGAGGCGCGGCGGGTTCCTGTCACGGCGCTACGCGCGCGTGCCACGAGTTGGCTGAGCCGACCCGTCAGCTGGGGGTCGGGGGCGCTCGACTGGATCAGCGAGAGGTGGGTGGCCGTGCGTTGGTAGAGGAAGACGAGTTCGTCCACCTCGGCTCCGGTGAGACTGCGCTGGCGGCGCAGCAGTGCGTCCAGGCGGTCCCACTCGGCGCGGTGGGCGGAGACGAAGACGTCGAGGTCCATCGTTTTGCCTGCTCCTCGGCTGTTCGTCGACTGCGCGTCGTGGGTGTCGGCTTGTCGTACTGCGGCGCGATGCCCCTTCAGCTTGGCAGACTGGCGGTTCCAGGGGCAGGTCAGGTGAAGGGCGGCAGGCGTGAGTGAGCTGGTTACGGGCGAGGCGGTGACGCTGGAGCTACGTCCCGCGAAACTGCCCAGCAGGGCGCTGGCCGTGTTGCTCGATCTTGTTGTGGTCGGGTTGGTCTACACCGTCGTGACCATTGTTCTGGTCATATCCACGGCTTCGCTGGACGAGGCGGCGCAGTTCGCGCTCTCCATCGCCGCGTTCATTCTGGTGCTGGTGGGTGCGCCGATCGCGGTGGAGACGCTCAGCCATGGGCGTTCGCTCGGCAAGATGGCCTGCGGGCTGCGGGTGGTGCGGGACGACGGTGGTCCGATCCGGTTCCGGCACGCGCTGGTGCGGGGTGCGGTCGGTGTGGTCGAGATTCTGATGACGTTCGGTGTGGTGGCCTGTATCGCCTCGCTCGTCTCGGCGCGGGGCCGACGGATCGGTGATGTCGTCGCGGGCACGCTCGTCGTACGGGAGCGGGTGCCCGTCGGTCGGACCGCCTTCGTTCCTCCCCCGCCGCCCTGGCTGTCCGGACGGTTCGCGGAACTCGATCTGTCGGCCGTGCCCGACGGGCTGTGGCTGGCCGTACGTCAGTACCTGACGCGTATGGGGCAGCTGGATCCGCAGGTGGGCTGGGCCATGGCCGAACGGCTCGCCTCGGACGTGGCGGCGTGTACGGGGACTGCGGCGCCGCACGATGTTCCGCCGGCGGCCTATCTGGCGGCCGTGGTGCAGGAGCGGCAGGTGCGGGAGGCTCGGCGGGCGTTTAGGAGCGGGGCGGCTGTCGGCGGGCACGGGGTGCCTGGTCCGTTCGGGCCTCCGGTTCGGCCTCAGGCGCCGGCTGCGGCTCCGTATCCACCCGCCGCCGTCCCCCTCCCCGTCCCGGTCACCGAAGCTGCGCCGCAGGACCCTGCTGCCGAGCACCGCCCCTCCGGTGGGTTCGCGCCGCCTGCCTAGTCGGAGAACGCCGACGGCGGGGACTCGAGGTGTTCCAGCTCGATGCCCGGTGCGGCCAGGACCACGTCGCCGGTGATGTGCACGGCGTGCTGTTCGCCGGTGTCCAGGGCTGTGACCTGGTATTCGTCCACGGTCAGGGGGCCGTTGTCAGTGGCGTGTGCTTCTCTCTTCAGCAAGGCCCAGGACTGGTCCACGGTGCGTGGGGCGAGGACCGGGTCCGTGAGGGCCACCAGGCGTACGCGGGTTGCTGAGGAGGAGGGAGTGAGGCGCAGGAGGCGGGCGGTGGCGATGAGGAACGCGGGGGATGTGCCGGTGAAGGCGTGGGCACGGACGTTGCCTTCGGTGGCGTGGGTTCCGGTGGGGTCGGTGCGGACCCAGGTGACGCCGTCCAGGGCGGCGCCGCGGACCTGCCAGCTCGACGCGTGGAGTTCGAGGCGGATGGGGCGGCCCAGGTCGTCGAGGGTGAGGTCGACGGAGCCGGTGTGGTCGCCCGAGGGGGCGGTCAGCTGGGAGACGTAGCGCCAGCCGGAGGGGCCGGGGGCGCAGTGGAAGTGTTCTTCTGCGAGGGGGGTGTGGTCGTGCGGATCGTGGAGCGAATAACGGCCGCGGGGCATGGGGATCCTGGGTGTTCTCGGGCTGTTCCTTGAGCCTCGCAATGGGACAGGCCCCCGGCACGGGGGTGCGGGGGCCTGTCTCGGGGCGATGGACCTGCTGGTGGTGAGCGTGTCGGTGCACTGACGTGCTCACCACCGGCGGGGTGTCGGCTCAGTAGCGGTAGTGGTCCGGCTTGTACGGGCCCTCGACCTCGACGCCGATGTACGAGGCCTGCTCGGGGCGGAGCGTCGTCAGCTTCACGCCGAGCGCGTCGAGGTGGAGGCGGGCGACCTTCTCGTCGAGGTGCTTGGGCAGCACGTAGACGTCGGTCGGGTACTCGTCGGGCTTGGTGAACAGCTCGATCTGGGCCAGGGTCTGGTCCGCGAAGGAGTTGGACATGACGAACGACGGGTGACCGGTGGCGTTGCCCAGGTTCAGCAGGCGGCCCTCCGACAGCACGATGAGGACCTTGCCGTCGGGGAACTTCCAGGTGTGGACCTGCGGCTTGACCTCGTCCTTGACGATGCCCGGGATCTTGGCCAGGCCGGCCATGTCGATCTCGTTGTCGAAGTGGCCGATGTTGCCGACGATCGCCTGGTGCTTCATCTTGGCCATGTCGGCGGCCATGATGATGTCCTTGTTGCCGGTCGTGGTGATGAAGATGTCGGCCTTGTCGACGACGTCGTCGAGGGTCGCGACCTGGTAGCCGTCCATGGCCGCCTGGAGCGCGCAGATCGGGTCGATCTCGGTGACGATCACGCGGGCGCCCTGGCCGCGCAGGGACTCCGCGCAGCCCTTGCCCACGTCGCCGTAGCCGAAGACGACCGCGGTCTTGCCGCCGATGAGGACGTCAGTGGCACGGTTGATGCCGTCGATCAGGGAGTGGCGGCAGCCGTACTTGTTGTCGAACTTCGACTTGGTGACGGCGTCGTTGACGTTGATCGCCGGGAACAGGAGGGCGCCGTCGCGCTGCATCTCGTACAGGCGGTGGACGCCGGTCGTGGTCTCCTCGGTCACGCCGCGGATCTCCGAGGCGAGCTGGGTCCACTTCTGCGAGCCGTCGGTGATGGTGCGGTCGAGCAGTTCGAGGACGACGCGGTGCTCGTCGGACTCGGCGGTGTCGGCCGAGGGGACCTTGCCTGCCTTCTCGTACTCGACGCCCTTGTGGACGAGCATGGTGGCGTCGCCGCCGTCGTCCAGGATCATGTTGGGGCCGCCGCTGGGGGTGTTCGGCCAGGTCAGGGCCTGCTCCGTGCACCACCAGTACTCTTCCAGGGTCTCGCCCTTCCAGGCGAAGACCGGGATGCCCTGGGGGTTCTCGGGCGTGCCGTTCGGGCCGACCGCGATGGCGGCTGCGGCGTGATCCTGGGTGGAGAAGATGTTGCAGGAGACCCAGCGGACCTCGGCGCCGAGGGCGACCAGGGTCTCGATCAGGACGGCGGTCTGCACGGTCATGTGCAGCGAGCCCATGATGCGGGCGCCGGCCAGCGGCTGGCTGGCGGCGAACTCCTTGCGGATGGACATCAGGCCGGGCATCTCGTGCTCGGCGAGGGTGATCTCCTTGCGGCCGAACTCGGCCAGGGAGAGGTCTGCGACCTTGAAGTCCTGTCGGGCGTCGACAGTCGTCATTACGGGCTGCTCCTCAAGGGTGGGGCGAGGTGGGTACGGCTGGTCTGCGCGGCAGCGGACACAGGTGTGCCCGAGGAGGGCACAGGCATGCCCGAGTACGCGCAGCGCAGTCCGTCGGAGGCCCTCTCTCCCTCGGCCGGTCCGCGAGGGGACCGACCGACCGCCATCAGCAGCGACGTCTGGCTCCGTCCCAAGCTACACCTGTAGGCCCGGCCGTCCCCAGTCCGCCTGCGAACACATCAGGACAGATCAAGCCCGAAGGGAAGGGATCTCAGTGGGCGGCGGGCGCAGTCGGGCCGCCCGGAGTCGCCTCGCGGTCGGAGCCCTTGGCGGCTTCCGTCTCGCTGTAGATGTCCGGTTCCAGGTAGATGACGCGGGCGATCGGGACGGCGGCGCGGATACGGGACTCGGCGGCGTTGATCGCGGTGGCCACCTCGGCGGCGGTGTCGTCGTGCTGGACGGCGATCTTGGCGGCGACGAGGAGTTCCTCGGGGCCGAGGTGGAGCGTGCGCATGTGGATGATGCCGGTGACGGTGTCGCCGTCGACGATCGCCTTCTCGATCGCCACGACCGCTTCCGCGCCCGCGGCCTCGCCCAGCAGCAGGGACTTGGTCTCCACGGCGAGCACCAGGGCGATCACGATGAGCAGGATGCCGATGCAGAGGGTGCCGATGCCGTCCCAGACGCCGTCGCCGGTGGCGAGGGCGAGGCCGACGCCGCCGAGTGCCAGGATCAGGCCGACGAGCGCGCCGAGGTCCTCCAGGAGGACGACGGGCAGCTCGGGGGCCTTGGCGTGGCGGACGAAGTCCTTCCAGGACTGCTGGCCGCGCAGCGGGTTGGACTCGTTGATGGCCGTACGGAAGGAGAAGCTCTCGGCGATGATCGCGAAGACGAGGACGCCCACCGGCCAGTACCAGTGCTCGATCTCGTGCGGGTGCTTGATCTTCTCGTAGCCCTCGTAGATCGCGAACATGCCGCCGACCGAGAAGAGCACGATGGAGACGAGGAAGGCGTAGATGTAGCGCTCGCGGCCGTAGCCGAAGGGGTGTTGCGGGGTCGCCTCGCGCTGGGCTTTCTTGCCGCCGAGGAGGAGCAGGCCCTGGTTGCCGGAGTCGGCGAGCGAGTGCACGGACTCCGCGAGCATCGACGACGAACCGCTGAAGAGGAACGCCACGAACTTCGCTGCCGCGATCGCGAGGTTGGCGCCGAGTGCCGCCACGATCGCCTTGGTGCCGCCTGACGCGCTCATGTGTTCGCGTTGTCCCTTCAGTACGTACGCTGTCCCGGGCTTTGCCCGCCCTTTGCCGGTGGGCCATTGTTGCAGCCCGCTCCGACAACGACGCGCCTGGTGGTGTCAGACGACGACCGTCGCCCGGAACACCGTGCCGGGGCCGGACAGTTCGGCCTTGTCGTTCGCCGGTACGAAGACCGACCGGCCGGGGGCGAGTTCGATGTCTCCTGTGCGGACCGAGCCTGCCGTGCAGAGCAGGATCTGCGGGGTCGGGAGGGTGAGGTCGCGGGCGGGGGTGTTCTCCGGGAGGACGTACCGGGAGAGGCGGAACTCGTCGATGGGGGTGTCGTAGACCTCTTCGCCGTCGGGGGACGCCTCCGGGCGCAGTACGCCGGGGTCGCTCGCCTCGAAGCGGACGATGCGCAGGAGTTCGGGGACGTCGACGTGCTTGGGGGTCAGTCCGCAGCGCAGGACGTTGTCGGAGTTGGCCATGATCTCGACGCCGAGGCCGTTGAGGTAGGCGTGCGGGATGCCGGCGCCGAGGAACAGGGCCTCGCCGGGCTGGAGTCGGACGTGGTTGAGGAGCATCGCGGCGATGACGCCGGGGTCGCCGGGGTAGTGGTGGGCGATGTCCGCGTAGGGCGCGTAGTCGCCGCCGAGGCGGGCGCAGGCGGTCGCGGCCTCGGTGACCGTGCGGGCCATGTCCTCGCGGTCGGCGCTGAGTACGGCCGTCAGGACCTCGCGCAGCGCCGCCTCCTCGGGGTGGGCGCGCAGCAGGTCGACGTACGGCTTGAGGGAGTCGACGTCCAGGGCCGCGAGGAGGTCGGCGGCCTGCGAGGGGTCGCGGAAGCCACACAGGCCGTCGAACTCGGTGAGGGCGCAGATCAGTTCGGGCTTGTGGTTGGCGTCCTTGTAGTTGCGGTGCCCGGCGTCCACCGGGATCCCGCGGCGCTCCTCGTCCTCGTAACCCTCTTTCGCCTGGGCGAGGTTGGGGTGGACCTGGAGGGAGAGGGGGGCGCCGGCCGCGAGGATCTTGAGGAGGAAGGGCAGGCGGGGGCCGAACTTGGCGACGGCCGCCGTGCCGAGTTCGCCCTGCGGGTCGGCGTCGATGACCTCGACGAGTGTGCCGCGTCCGGTGCGCGAGGGGGCGCCGGGGTGGGCGCCCATCCACATCTCCGCCTGCGGTTCGCCGGTCGGCTCGGTGCCGAGGAGCGCCGGGATGGCGGTGGTGGAACCCCAGGCGTAGGGGCGGATGGTGTTGTCGAGGCGGTCCATAGCGGTCTTTCTGCGTGCGGGAGGTATGAGGCGGGCGGGAAGGGGGCGGGGCGGTGGTCAGGTGGGGGGGGTTCGGGGGCTGTTGTGGCGGTTCCCTGGTGTCAGGTTCCTGCCGCCAGCGCCAGGTACACCGCCGCGAAGTCCGTGGTGGCGATCAGTTCCGCCAGGTTCTCCAACTCGGCGCCGTCCTCCGGTTCGAGTTCGCTGATCGCCGTGTCGTGGCCGAGGGCGAGTTCGCGGGCGGCGGGGGCGGCGCTGAGGCCGCCGGTCGGGCGGTCGCGGAGGAGCACCACGCGCGCGTGCAGGGCCGGTGCCTCGTTCACGCGGTCGCGGAAGAAGTCGTCGGGGTCGGCGCCCGCGGCGAGTCGGCTCGCGAGCAGGGCTCCGTGCGCGGCGAGCGCCTCGGGGAGTTCGGCGGCGAGCGCGGGGCGGCCGGCGAGTTCGGCGAGGGCGGCGGCGAAACGACGGCCCGCAGGCCCGGCCGACGTGCCCTCCGTCCAGATCACCGGGAGTGTGTCCGCGAGTTCGGCGGCGAGGGTCTTGGCCGGATTGCTGTACGTCGCGATGGCCGGGCCGCACCGTTCGGCGATGTGGTCGAGGCGGTCCGCGACCTTCTCCAGGGCGTCCGGCGGGGCGGTGAGCAGGCCGGTGCGGTCGAGGAGGGCGAGCAGCGGGGTGAGCAGCGCCCACAGGACGCCGGGGGCGGATGCGGCGAGCGGCTGGTCCGCCTCCTCCTGCTCGTACGGGGCGGTCGCCATCCGGATGAACAGGCCGTGGGCCGCGCCCTGCACCGTCTCGGAGAGCGGGGTGCCTGCGGGCGCTACGGCGACGACCGTGCAGCCTCGGCGGTACGCCTGTTCGGCGAGCAGGGACAGGCCCGGTTCGGTGCCGTCGGGGGTGGCGATCAGGAGCAGGTCCACTGAGCCGGCCCAGCCCGGCAGCTCCCAGCGCAGGGCGCCTGCCGCGGGGGCGACGCCGGTGGGGGCCAGGCGGGTGACGGGGGTGGTGGCGCCGGCGAGGGTGCCGAGGAGGTCGGCGACGCAGGTCGCGGCGGCTCCTGGGCCCGCGATGAGGACGGCGCGGGGGCGGCCGTCCGGTTTCAGGTCGTTGATGCCTGCCTCGGCCGCGTGGCGGGCGGCTGTGCGGACGCGGGCGCCTGCTTCGGCGGCTCCGCGGAGGAGGCCGCGGTGGTCTGCTTCCGCCAACGCCTCGGGGGCGTCGAGCAGCGATTCGTCGAGCATGGGTGGCACCTCCGATCGCCGGGGCGGGGTTACGCGGGGCGTCGGGCCTCGTCGACGAGCAGTACGGGGATTCCGTCCCGGACGGGGTATGCCAGGCCGCAGTCCTGGCCTGTGCAGATCAGCTCGGCGTCCTGCTCCTTGAGGGGAGCGTGGCAGGCCGGGCAGGCGAGGATCTCCAGGAGGCCGGCTTCGAGCGGCATGTGGTGTCCCTTCGGGGGGTGCGGTGATGTGGCCTGGTCAGGGTACCGCCGTGGGGGGCGGGGTGGCGGGGCGTGGGGTGGGGTGCGGGTGAGGTGGTTTTCGCCCCCGCCGCCCTTACCCGTTCCCATCCCTGGGGGCTGCGCCCCCAGACCCCCCTATCGCGCTGAACGCGCTCGTCCTCAAACGCCGGACGGGCTGAAATGCCCGGGCTTGGGCTGAAAGATCAAGCCTCGACGGCCACTCTCCAGCCTCGGCCAGCACCCTCCAGCCCGTCCGGCGTTTGAGGACAAGGCCCGTTCAGGGCCGTAGCGGGGGTTCGGGGGCGGCAGCCCCCGAGGATGGGAACGGGTAGGGGCGGCGGGGGCGAGGAAAGAAGTTCGGGAGGGTCAGGCCCGGATGATCCCCAGTACCTCGTCCCGGATCTTCTCCATCGTCGCCCCGTCCCTCGCCTCCGCGTTCAGGCGCAGGAGGGGCTCCGTGTTGGACGGGCGGACGTTGAACCACCAGTCCGTCGCCGTGACGGTCAGGCCGTCCAGGTCGTCCAGGGTCACGCCCTCCTGGCCCTCGTACGTCGTCCTGATCGCGGCCAGGCGGGCCGTCTGGTCGGTCACCGTGGAGTTGATCTCGCCGGAGCCCGCGTAGCGGTCGTACTGGGCGACCAGGGCCGACAGGGGGCCGTCCTGGCCGCCGAGGGCGGCGAGGACGTGAAGGGCTGCCAGCATGCCCGTGTCGGCGTTCCAGAAGTCCTTGAAGTAGTAGTGGGCGGAGTGCTCGCCGCCGAAGATCGCGCCCGTGCGGGCCATCTCCGCCTTGATGAAGGAGTGGCCCACGCGCGTGCGTACCGGTGTGCCGCCCTGTTCGCGGACGACCTCGGGGACCGACCAGGAGGTGATCAGGTTGTGGATGACCGTGCCGGAGCCGCCGTTGCGGGCCAGTTCGCGGGAGGCGACCAGGGCCGTGATCGCCGACGGGGAGACCGGGTCGCCGTTCTCGTCGACGACGAAACAGCGGTCCGCGTCGCCGTCGAAGGCGATGCCGAGGTCGGCGTTCTCCTCGCGGACCCTCTTCTGGAGGTCCACGATGTTGGCCGGGTCGAGCGGGTTGGCCTCGTGGTTCGGGAAGGTGCCGTCCAGCTCGAAGTACATGGGAACGACGGTCAGGGGCAGGCCGGCGAAGACCGTCGGGACGGTGTGGCCGCCCATGCCGTTGCCCGCGTCGACGACGACCTTCAGGGGGCGGACGGAGGTCAGGTCGACGAGGGAGAGGAGGTGCGCCGCGTAGTCCTCCAACGTGTCACGCTGTGTGATCGTTCCCGGGGTCACGGGCTCTGCCTCCGGCTCCGGCTCCGGTGCGCCCTCGTCCAGCCAGGTCTCGGTCAGTTCGCGGATCTCGGTCAGGCCCGTGTCCTGGCCGACCGGTGCCGCGCCCGCCCGGCACATCTTGATGCCGTTGTACTGGGCCGGGTTGTGCGAGGCGGTGAACATGGCGCCCGGCAGACCGAAGGCGCCCGACGCGTAGTAGAGCTGGTCCGTGGAGCACAGGCCGATCTCGGTCACGTCGACGCCGCGTGCCGCCGCCCCGCGCGCGAAGGCCCGCGACAGACCGGGCGACGAGGGGCGCATGTCGTGTCCGATCACGATCGCGTCCGCCCCGGTCACCTGGACGAAGGCAGCGCCGAACAGTTCCGCCAGCGGCTCGTCCCACTGGTCCGGGACCACACCACGTACGTCGTACGCCTTCACGAGCTGCGACAGATCTGCAGACACGGCCAACCTTCCTGAACGTCCTATCGGTCACCCCAAACTACCCGCCCCCACTGACACCCCGCCGACCGGAAGCCCCTGGTCACGCGCCCGCCCCGCGTTCTCGTCCTCACGGCAGCATCCAGCCCAGCACCACCGTGCTCTGCCCCACCACGATCAGGCACATCACCAGGAGCAACCCCAGGCTCCAGGGCAGCACCTTCCGCAGCAGGTCCCCCTCCCGGCCGGCCAGGCCGACGGCCGCGCACGCGATGGTCAGGTTCTGCGGCGAGATCATCTTCCCCAGGACACCGCCCGAGCTGTTCGCGGCGGCGAGCAGTTCCGGGGACAGCCCGGACTCCCGCGCCGCCGTCACCTGGAGGGCGCCGAAGAGGGCGTTCGCGGAGGTGTCCGAGCCGGAGACGGCGACGCCGAACCACCCCAGTACCGGCGACAGGAAGGCCAGTCCGGCGCCCGCCGCCGCCACGAAGTGGCCAATGGTGGCTGCCTGTCCGGAGAGGTTCATGACGTAGGCGAGGGCCAGTACGGACGTCACGGTGAGGATCGCGAACCGCAGTTCGTAGACGGTCGCCGCCCATTCCTTGACCGCCACGCGCGCGTGGACCCCGATCACGGCCGCCGTGCACACCCCGGCGAGCAGCACGAGCGTGCCGCCGGTCGAGACGATCGGCCAGGTGTAGACGTTGCCGCCGACCGCCTTCCCGTCGGGGTTCACGACGTTCAGGAAGGGCCAGTCGTACGTCCGGGTCGCCCCGGCGAGCCGGTCCTTGACGGCGGGGATCTGCGCGACGGAGAAGATCGCGACGATCAGGGCGTACGGGGCGTAGGCGCGCAGGACTTCGGGGCGCGGGTCCTCCTCGTCGAGGTCCTCGCTGCGGACGCCGGTGAGCACGGCGACGCGGACGGGTTCGGCGGCCGGCCTGCGCGCGTGCGGTACGGCCATCAGGGCGCCCGCGCCCGCCAACGCGGCGCCGATGTCGGCGAGTTGCGCGGAGACGTAGTTGGAGGCGGCGAACTGGGCGACGGCGAAGGCGAATCCGCAGGCGAGGGCCGGTATCCAGGTCTCGCGCAGGCCGCGTCGGCCGTCGACGAGCCAGACGAGCACCAGGGGGACGACGAGGGCGAGGAGCGGGGTCTGGCGGCCGACGACCGAGGCCACCGAGTCCAGTGGCAGGCCGGTGACTTGAGCGAGTGTCACGACCGGTGTGCCCATCGCGCCGAAGGCGACGGGTGCCGTGTTGGCGACGAGTGCGACGACCGCCGCGCGCACCGGGTCGAAGCCGAGTGCGACGAGCATGACCGAGCAGATCGCGACGGGTGCGCCGAAGCCGGCGAGCGCCTCCAGGAGGGCGCCGAAGCAGAAGGCGACGACGAGGGCCTGGATGCGCGGATCGTCGGACAGGCGCCCGAAGGAGCGGCGCAGGATGTCGAAGTGCCGGGTGCGGACGGTCATCCGGTACACCCAGAGGGCGTTGACGACGATCCACAGGATGGGGAAGAGGCCGAACACGGCCCCCTGGGCGGCGCTGGAGAGCGTCTGGTCCACCGGCATGCCGTAGGCGAGGCAGGCGACCAGAGCGGCGGCCAGAAGGCCGATCAGGCCCGCCCGGTGTGCCTTCATGCGGACGCCGCCGAGCAGGACGAGGACGATGACGAGGGGCAGGGTCGCGACGAGAGCGGACAGGCCGAGCGAGCCGGCGACGGGTTCCAGTTCCTGGACGTACACGGGCGCCTCCCCGGGTTCCGCGATGCGGAAAACGATTTCTCACGGGTGACGGAATGGTCGTGTCCGCGACAAGCTCACGTCAATGCGTGTGCGTCACTCAATGAAATCGCCGTACGGGAATCACGGGAGTGCGGAGGGCGTGGCGACCCGAAGAGCCTTGTGCGCGCGCTCAGTTGTCGGGCGAGCGCAGCACCCTCAGGTGTCCGCGGCGTGGTGCGACCTCGCGCGGGTCCGCCGTACGCGCGCCGCCGGCCCCGGCCGCCCGGTCCTGCGGACGGGCCGCCTCGCGGACCGCGTTGGCGAGCGCCTCCAGATCGTCTCCGCTGGGGCGCGCGGGAGCGGAGGAGTCGAGGAGCCGGACGACCTCCCAGCCGCGCGGCGCGGTGAGGCGCTCGGAGTGCTCGGCACAGAGGTCGTAGCAGTGGGGTTCGGCGTAGGTCGCGAGGGGGCCGAGGACCGCGGTCGAGTCGGCGTAGACGTACGTCAGCGTCGCGACGGCGGGACGGCCGCAAGCGGTGCGCGAACAGCGACGTACAGGGCTCACGACGTTGGACGGTACCGCACTCTTGAGCGGGCCGCGACGACTCCCCACCAGGTCACTCCCCCGTGTCGTGCTGTGAAACCGCCCACACGGGTCTTCTTGGACAACTCGTTGACCTGGGACGACATCGGGTTACGAGATACCGAACAACCCCGACCCCGATCACTACTTGCCGCAAACCATGTCAATTGCCATGAGATCGATGCTCCGGGCGATCGAAGAGGGGTGCGAAATCAAGCCCAACCTTGGCCGGAATGATCATTCTGTGACACAGGCGGGCGCAGCGTGCCCGGCAACCGTGCGGGGGTCGCGGGGACTACTCTTCGTCAGTGATGGACAACCCCGTACCGCCCCGCGCCGCAGGCCCCGGCCCCCGCCGCCGTGATCGCCACGGCCGTGGCATGCGCGGCCCCGTGGCGCCGCCGCAGGTTCCGCTCTCCGCGAGCCGCGCCGAGGCGTTCGCGGATCTGGTGCAGGACTCCGTGGAGCGGCTGGAGCGGCGCTGGCCGCAGCTCGCGGACATCGACTTCGTCGTCCTCGAGGTGCCGAGGCTCGAAGGTCCGCCCGAGGCGTGGGCCGACGAGACGGTCCCCCTGGGGGGCACGATTCCCGCCCGGGAGGGTCACCCCGCGCGCGTGGTGGTCTACCGCCGCCCGGTCGAGATCCGTACCAAGGGCCGCGACGAACGCGCGGCCCTGGTCCATGAGGTCGTCGTCGAGCAGGTCGCCGAACTGCTGGGGCTCACCCCGGACACCGTGGACCCCCGCTACGGCGAGGACTGACGCCCCCGGAGGGTCACTTCTGGAGGACCGACAGATCCTGCTCCGCGTCCGGCACCGCGACCGTCCCCCGGTCGTCCGGGAGCGTCTGGATCGTGAACGCCGGGACGCCGTCCGCCGGGGCCGCGAGGGTCCTGGAGGCGTAGACGGCGCCCCCGGAGACCCGCTCGACCGTCAGCGCGTACGTGCCCTTCAGGCCTGCCGGGACGGGGAGTTCGACGTCCTGGGTGGTGCCGCCCTTGATCGTGTACGTCTTCGTCGCCGCCGTACCGCCCTCGGTGCCCGCGGACGCCGTGACCTTGACCTGGGCTGTGCTGCCCGGGGCGGTCAGGGAGAGCGTGGTGCCCTTGGCGGTGTTGGCGGCGGCCGTCGCGCGCGCGGAGACCGGGCCCGTGGCCGGGATGAACGCGGTCTCCTGGTCGGCGCCCTTGCCGCGTACGACCTTCAGGGCGGCGACGAACGGCACCGAGTTGTCGGTCGGGGTGAGCACCAGGGAGCCCGCCTCCCCGCGCGTGACGTCGCCGAGGTCGACGGCGGCGGTCATGCCCGCCTTGATGTGCAGGGTCTCGTTCCCGGCCGGGGTGATCAGGCCGTTCGGGGAGGCGAGGCGCACCTTCAGGTCGGCGTCGCTCTCGCTGGGTGTGAAGGCGATCAGGCGTACCGAGGTGGCGTCCTTGGGGATGCCCGGCAGGACCAGGCTGCCCGCCGGTTCGGCGGAGGCGGTCAGCCAGTCGCCGCCGGACTTGGCGTCCAGGGCCTGGACGGCCGCGCCGACCCGGCCGCTGCGCACGTTCACGTGCACGGTGAGGTCGGTCTGCGGTGCGTCGGTGAGGGTGGACAGCAGGATCGGCTCGCTGCCGTTCGGCGGGACCGTGATGCCCTCGCCGACGTCGGACTTGAGGCTGCCGTCCTTGCCGTACAGCTCGATGTCGACGACCGCGGCGGAGTCGTCCGGGTTGGTCAGGTGCACGTAGTCCGTGCGGCCGGCGGCGGTGCTGGCGCCCGGGAACCAGAACTCGGTGTCCGGGACGGTGCAGTTGATGCCCAGCAGGCCTCGCCCGGTGCCCGCGGCGACCTCGGTGGTCTCCTGCACGGCCCAGCCCGGCGCGAACCTGCCCTCGGCGGTGCCGACGAGCGCGGGCGTGTCACCGCCCGAGGTGTCCCCGGTGACCGGTTTGCCGGGCTCCTTGGGGGTGAGGACGGGCTTGACGGCCTTCGGCTTGCCCTTCGCACCCGCGGCCGACTCGACGGTGGCGGCGGCCAGTTCGGCCTTGCCGTCGCTCCCGGTGCCCTCTGTGACGGGCGTGAAGGACGTGTACGTCGTGTCCGCGAGGTCGGAGGTGCTGGGAGCCGGGCAGAGCAGGCTCGTGCGCTCCACGGGCAGCTGGGCGGCTGCCTTGGCCGTGCCCGCGTCGGCCGTGTCCGGTGTGCTGAGCGAGGCGAACCCGGTGACGGCGGCGAGCGCGGTCGTGCCGGCGATCAGGGAGATGGTGGTGCGGTTCACTGCTGGCTCCCGTCGGGGCGCTCACCCTGCGGGTGGGGCTGGTGTGGCTGCGCCGGGTCGTACGCGGGGTCGTAGCCCTGGGTGTACGTCTGGTCGTAGGCCGTCGTCTGGGGCGAGGCGCCGTACGCGTACGGGTCGTACTGGCCGTTCTGGTACGGATCCCCCTGGTAGGCGGGGTCGTAGGTGCCCGGCGGGTACTGCTGGGCGTTCTGGTACTGGTCGGCGTTGTAGCCGTCGTACTGGGTGCCCGCGTAGGCCGCGGTGTTCCACTCGTCGCCGTACGGCTGCTGCTGCGGGATCGCGGCCGGGACCTCCTCCACGGGAGGAGGGATGTCCGTCGGGAACTCGGCCTGTTCGTCGGCCTGTTCGGCCTCCGCCTCCGCCTGGGCGCGCAGGCGGCGGGCGCGGCGGCCCTCGCCGGTGGCGGTCTGGGCGGGGATCTCGCGCTCCTCCTCGGGAAGGTCGTCGTCGACGTCCCGGCGCCGGCCCGGCAGGGCCATGACGACGAGGACGACGGCGAGCGCGCCCTGGGTCCACAGCCAGGCGGTGTGGCCGATCGGGGTGTCGAAGGTGACGTCCAGCTTCCCTCCGGAGGAGGGAAGTTCGAAGCCCTGGGCCCAGCCGTCGACGGTGGTGGGGGTGAGGGGCTTGCCGTCCAGGGTGGCCGTCCAGGCCTCGTCGACGGAGTCGGCGAGGCGCAGGACGCGGTTGCCGGAGCCGGCCGGGATCGTGGTGTGGATCTCGACGGGCCCGGCGGCCACGGGCTGCGGGTCGCCCGCGCCGGACGCCGGGACGATGGCGGCGCGCGAGACCTCCGAGTCGACGCGCCACAGCGCGCCGCTCTCCTGCTGGCTGAGCCTGCTCAGGCCGGGTGTGGCGTCCAAGATGCGGCTGACCTGGCGGGGCGTGCCCCGGTGGACGAGGACGTAGCGCACGGCGAAGCCGCCGAGTTCGTCGGCCTGGTCGGCGCCGGAGCCCGCGACCAGGTTGGCGACGACCTTGTCGAGGAGCGCGTTCTCACCGCTCTCGGCGGCGAGTTCACCGTCGCCGAGCCGGGCGCCGGAGCCACGGACGAGGGTGTAGCCGACGCGGGCCGTGGAGTCGCTGGCCATGACCAGCGTGCGGGCCTGGTCGCGGGTGCCGCTCTCCTCGGCGACGAACGCCGGCACCTGGACGGGGTCGCGCCGCTCCAGGGGGCCGTCGGCGCCGCGGATCATCCAGCCCGCGGCGAGGAGCAGCGGGCCTGCGGCGGCGGCGAAGGCGATCAGCGCGGCGACCGGCTGGCGCCAGCCGAAGCTCTGCTCGGCCACGCGCGAACGTGCCCCGTCGGCGCCGAGCGTGGCGGCGGCCAGCAGGGCGAGGCCGTAGACGAGGGTGGCGGGTCCGGCCCACGCCGAGCTGTTCGACAGGACCGCGAAGACGAGCCCCACCAGGGCGACCGCCCAGGCGGTCCAGATGCCGAACTGACGCTCGGTGCGCAGCAGGGCGGCCAGCGCCGCCAGTACGACGCCGATGAGCATCAGGCCGCTGACCGTGCCGGGGCCGCCCGGGCTGGCGCTGAGGAGGTCGAGGGCACCGGCGGTGCCGGAGCCGTACTCCAGGCCGGCTTCCTGGAAGAAGCCGAACGGCAGCAGGGACAGCGACCAGGGCGCGAGGACCAGCAGCGGGACGCCGAGCTGGGCCAGGAAGCGGAGGCCGTAGGCGGTGATCTCGCCTCGTCGTACGACGAGGAGTGCGACGCCGAGCAGCAGGGCGATGGGCCACACGATCGGTGTGAAGGCGGTGGTGATCGTCAGCAGCAGCGTGTACGCCCAGGTGGCACGCCAGCTGCCGCGCGCTCCGGACGCATGTGCCAGACCGCTGGCCGCGATGCCCGCGCGGGCCGCCAGCGGGAGGAGGACGGCGAGTACGGCGGTGCCGATCCGGCCGCCCGCGAGGGCGCCGGTGGCGGCGGGCAGGAAGGCGTAGGCGACGGCCGCCCACGCGCGCAGGAGGCGCGATTCGACGAGCGGGCGGGAGGCGAAGTACGCGGTGAAGCCCGCCAGCGGCACCGAGGCGACCAGCAGGACGGTGACCGCGAGGCCCGTCGATCCGAACAGCGTGGAGGCGAGCATCGCGACGAGCGCCAGATAGGGCGGCGCCGAGGAGGTGTCGCCCACGCCCACCGGATGCCAGGCGTCCAGATAGCGCGCCCAGAGTTCGGCGGAGTCGGCCGGGGCGGGCAGCAGCGCGCCGCCCGCGAGTGCGCCGGCGCCGAGCAGTTCACGGCAGGCGACGAGCGAGACGAGCAGGAGGACGAGGAAGAGCACCGGGCCGGGCTTGCGGGCGATGCGCTTGAGCCGGACGAACTGCTCGACCTCCAGGAAGTCTGCGTCGTCCCCGCCGGGCCCGGACTCGACGGCGCCGCCGTGCCGGCCGGCCCCGGAGGTGACCTCGGGGTCGGAGCGGCCGACGAGTTCACCGGCGGCCTGTTCGATGGTGGCCCGCACGGTTGCGCCGGGCGGCGGGAACAGGGCCCGCAGCTCGCCCTTGTCGATCTGGGGGGCGCCTCTGTTCCGACGCCCGGCGATGATCCGCTCGGGCCGCAGCAGGGTGCCCAGGAGGCCGCGGATCTCGTCGACGGCCTGTCCGGGGGCCTTGCCGACCAGATACGCCACCGTGCGCAGCAGGGTGCCGAGGACCACGCGCAGCAGCACCCAGGGCAGCTGCGCGGTACGGCTGTTGACGAGCAGGGTGTAGACGGCGCCGGCCTTGTCGACCTTGTGCGGCGACGCGGAGGTGCGGCCCACGCAGTCGACGGTGCGGCGCTCCCGGGAGGACGCCTCGGCGTGCCGGACGACCGCCTCGGGGGCGACGAGGACACGGTGGCCGGTGGTGGTGGCGCGCCAGCACAGGTCGACGTCGTCGCGCATCAGGGGCAGCCGGCGGTCGAAGCCGCCGAGTTCCTCGAAGACGTCGCGGCGTACGAGCATGCCCGCGGTGGACACGGACAGCACCGGGCGGACGTGGTCGTGCTGGCCCTGGTCCTGCTCGCGGCGGTCCAGGCCGGTCCAGCGGCGGCCGGAGTTGGCGATGGTGACGCCGACTTCGAGGAGCTGCCTGCGGTCGTACCAGCCGCGCAGCTTGGGGCCGACGACCGCGATGTCGTCACCCCGGCCCAGTTCGTGCTCGGTCTCGACGACGCGCAGCATCTGGGCGAGGGCGTCCGGGTCGGGGGCGCAGTCGTCGTGCAGCAGCCAGAGCCACTGGACCGGCTCCCCGTGGGGCAGCTCCGGCATGTCGTACGCGTCGTCGCGCCAGCTGCGGGTGACGGGGTCCCAGCCGCTGGGGCGCTTCAGGTACGTCAGCTCGTCCGGGGTGAGGACGGGCGCGGTGCGGTTCGCCTCCTCGACGGCCTGGCCGAAGCCGGTGCGGCGGGCGAGATGCAGGACGCGGTCGGCGCCGAGGGCGTCGGTGACCAGCTGGGCGGAGTCGTCCGCGCTGCCGGTGTCGGCCGCCATGACGTTCTGCACCGGGCGCTCCTGGCCGAGCAGCCCGGCGAGCGCGTCGGGCAGCCAGCGGGCGCCGTCGTGGGAGACCAGCACCGCGGTCACCACGTGACGCGGGAACTCGGGCGTGGTGGCAGTGCCGTAGTCGGCTGCCGTGTGGCTGTGCGCGGACATCGAGGTACGGGCCCCGGTTCGGTGGACTGTGGTGGACGCCTGAGCCCTCTGTGAGCGGCGGGGCGTCTCGGACGAGCAGCCACACTAGCGGCTGGGCAGCACAGCGGCCCGCCGCCTGTGGATAACCCACCCGCGACGGGCCGTTCGCTGCGTTGTCCCGCGTTTGCGTTGCGTTGTGCCGGTTTACGTGGAGCCCGGTGCCGTACGCCTCAGACGGCGGCCTTCTTCAGCCGACGGCGTTCGCGCTCGGAAAGGCCGCCCCAGATGCCGAAGCGTTCGTCGTTCGCGAGGGCGTACTCGAGGCACTCGGAGCGGACCTCGCAGGCGAGGCAGACCTTCTTGGCCTCGCGGGTCGAGCCGCCCTTCTCGGGAAAGAAGGACTCGGGGTCGGTCTGGGCGCACAGCGCGCGCTCCTGCCAGCCGAGTTCCTCGTCCGCGTCGTCGACCAGCAGTTGCTGCACCGTCTCGGTCATGTGCGCCCCTCGTCCGTCTTTCGCGTCCCCGTGAGGTTGCCGTCAACCGATATCGGCCGAACGACACGAGTGAAATTACAAGTGTGCTGCTCCGGGCGAGTCAAGCCGAGATCTGCTATTGGGCCCCTTATTCACTCTGCGGAACCAAGGCCATGCGGAAAGTGTTCAAATCGGCATAAACCTTGACAGGCAGAGGAGGCCCCGGAGGACGACCGCCCCCGCACACAGAGCCTGTACGGGAGAGGACGCCCAGAAGTTCGATCTCGTTCCGAGGTCGGTGCGCCTGGTTGTGCGCATGTGTCCCCGAAGCCGTACGCACAAACCTTTCACCGAGGAGATGAACCGGATGAGGTGAAACATGTCCCACATACCGGGCGTCGAGTTGACAGTGAAGGTGTGAACCGCTGTCCTTGTGGGCATGCTCGCGAACTTGGCACTCACCTCGACCCGCCCCGCGCGGTCCCTCGGTGCTGCCCCTGCTCGCTGTAGCTGTTGTTGCTGTTCCAGCTGTTGAGCCCAACGCGCTCCGGCTGCCTTTGAGTCCACCGCGACTCGGCTGCTGTTCCCCCCGAAGCCCACATCAGGGCTCTGTTTTTCCCGGCCTTCCCGCCCGCGACCCGGGCGGACGGTACGCGACACCCAGCCAGCCCCCACACTTCTCCCGCCGAGGACCTCCGCACCTTATGAACAGCGACAGCGACCTCCAGATCGCCGGCGACATCCTCGAAGTACCGCACCTCCTCCAGGCCCCGCGCGAGCACCCGGCCACCGTCGCCGACTTCGTCGGCCTGGCCCGCACCATCGCCGAGGACCGCTCCCAGTGGGCGCACCTCGTCCAGTACGACGCGACCTCGCGCTGGTACCACCGGCTGCGCACCGGCCCCGGCTACGAGGTGTGGCTGCTGTCCTGGGTCCCGGGCCAGGGCAGCGGGCTGCACGACCACGGCGGCTCGTCGGGCGTCCTGACGGTCCTGGACGGTCAGCTGACGGAGCGGACGGAGCGCGGCACGCGCGCGTTGCGGGCAGGGGCCCAGCGGGTGTTCGCCCCGGGGTACGTCCACGAGGTGGTCAACGACGCGCTCGAACCCGCCGTGAGCCTGCACGTCTACTACCCGGGCCTGACGGAGATGCCGATGCACGCGGCCCGCTGCGCGCCGTCGGCCGCCGTGACCGGCTGAGAGCAAGGTCTCCGCGACCGGGCGACGCGTTGTCGTACCCGCCTGCCAGACTTGTCGGCATGCGCATTGTGGTTCTGGCAGGCGGCATCGGTGGTGCCCGGTTCCTGCGCGGTCTTCAGCGGGCCGTGCCGGACGCGGACATCACCGTCATCGGCAACACCGGCGACGACATTCACCTCTTCGGGCTGAAGGTCTGCCCCGACCTCGACACGGTGATGTACACCCTCGGCGGCGGCATCAACGAGGAGCAGGGCTGGGGGCGTACCGACGAGACCTTCCACGTGAAGGAGGAGCTGGCGGCGTACGGCGTCGGGCCGGAGTGGTTCGGCCTCGGCGACCGGGACTTCGCCACGCACATCGTGCGGACGCAGATGCTCGGCGCGGGTTATCCGCTGAGCGCCGTCACCGAGGCGCTGTGCGACCGGTGGAAGCCCGGGGTGCGGCTCATCCCGATGTCCGACGACCGCGTGGAGACCCATGTCGCCGTCGAGGTGGACGGCGAGCGCAAGGCGGTCCACTTCCAGGAGTACTGGGTGCGGCTGCGGGCGTCCGTCCCCGCCGAGGCGATCGTGCCGGTCGGCGCCGAGCAGGCGAAGCCGGCGCCGGGGGTCCTGGAGGCGATCGCCGACGCCGACGTGATCCTCTTCCCGCCGTCCAACCCGGTCGTGTCCGTCGGCACGATCCTGGCCGTGCCCGGGATCCGCGAGGCGATCGCCGAGGCCGGGGTGCCCGTCGTGGGCCTCTCCCCCATCGTCGGGGACGCGCCCGTGCGCGGGATGGCCGACAAGGTGCTCGCGGCGGTCGGCGTAGAGGCCACGGCCGCGGCGGTCGCCGAGCACTACGGCTCGGGGCTGCTGGACGGCTGGCTCGTCGACACGGTCGACGCGGGTGCGGTGGAGCGGGTGGAGACGGCGGGCATCCGCTGCCGTGCCGTGCCGCTGATGATGACGGACGTGGAGGCGTCGGCGCAGATGGCGCGCGAGGCGCTCGCGCTGGCGGAGGAGGTGCGGGGCGCGTGAGCGGTGAGGTTTTCGGTGACGGTGGCACTGGCGGCGGTGGTGCGGTCGGTGGCGGGTTTCGGGTGTGGGCCGTGGGTGGGCTGCCCGAGGTTCAGCCCGGGGACGATGTCGCGAAGCTGATCGCCGCCGCTGCCGGGCCCGGGCTGCTCGACGGGGACGTGCTGCTCGTCACCTCGAAGATCGTGTCCAAGGCCGAGGGGCGCGTCGTACAGGCGGCGGACCGGGAGGCCGCCATCGACGCCGAGACCGTACGGGTCGTCGCCCGGCGCGGGCCGCTGCGGATCGTGGAGAACCGGCAGGGGCTGGTGATGGCCGCGGCCGGCGTCGACGCCTCCAACACACCGTCCGGGACGGTCCTGCTGCTGCCCGAGGATCCCGACGCGTCCGCGCGGGCGATCCGGGACGGGCTGCGCGACGCCCTGGGCGTCAACATCGGGGTCGTCGTGACCGACACCTTCGGGCGACCCTGGCGCGCGGGGCTCACCGACGTGGCGATCGGTGCCGCGGGCGTACAGGTGCTCGACGATCTGCGCGGGGGCACGGACGCGTACGGCAATCCGCTCTCCGCGACCGTCGTGGCGACCGCCGACGAACTGGCCGCCGCCGGGGACCTGGTCAAGGGCAAGGCCTCCGGGCTGCCGGTCGCCGTCGTGCGCGGGCTGCCGCATGTGGTGACCGACAGCGGTGAGGATGCGGGGGCGCGGGCTCTCGTACGTGATGCGCGCGACGACATGTTCCGGCTCGGTACGTCGGAGGCCGTACGGGAGGCGGTGACCCAGCGGCGTACGGTGCGGGCGTTCACGGACGAGCCCGTCGACCCCGGTGCGGTACGGCGGGCGGTCGCCGCCGCCGTGACCGCGCCCGCTCCTCATCACACGACGCCCTGGCGCTTCGTACTGCTGGAGTCGCAGCGGTCGCGGACCGAGCTGCTCGACGCCATGCGGGACGCCTGGATCGCGGATCTGCGGCGGGACGGGAAGAGCGAGGAGTCTGTCGCGAAGCGGGTGCGGCGGGGCGAGGTGCTGCGGGGGGCGCCGTATCTCGTGGTGCCGTGTCTGGTGATGGACGGGTCGCACACGTACGGGGACGCGCGGCGGGACGGGGCCGAGCGGGAGATGTTCGTGGTCGCGACCGGGGCCGGGGTGCAGAACTTCCTTGTCGCGCTGGCCGGGGAGCGGCTCGGGTCGGCGTGGGTGTCGTCGACGATGTTCTGCCGGGAGGTCGTGCGGGAGGTGCTGGGGCTGGAGGCCGGGTGGGATCCGATGGGGGCGATCGCGGTCGGGCATCCGGCGGAGGCTCCGCGGGCTCGGGTGGATCGGGACGCGGGGGCGTTCATCGAGGTTCGGTGAGCCTGGTCGAGGTGCGGTGAGGTTCGTGGGGTTCGATTCCTCCGGTTAGGAACGGTTTTCGTGGCAGGACGGTTCGCTCCTCAGCAACCTTCTCGGCCCACTCGTACGACCGTGCGAGGTGGGGATGTCGTCGTGCCTGGTGTCGTGCCTCGGCAGACCTGTGTTTCGGGGGTGACCCGGACCTGGGTGCCCGCCGGCCCGCTCGATCTCGGGCTCGTTCTGGGGCCGTTGCGGCGGGGGCCCGGGGATCCGACGTTCCGGGCCTCGTCCGATGGGTCCGTGTGGCGGGCCAGTCGTACGCCTGTCGGGCCCGGGACCTTGCGGGTCGCGCTGCGGGACGGGGTGGTCCGGGGGGAGGCGTGGGGGCCCGGGGCCGAGTGGCTGCTGGAGCACTTGCCCGGGTTGCTGGGGGCGGACGACGATCCCGAGGCGTTCGAACCCAGGCACCGGGTGGTGGCGCTCGCTCGGCATCGGCGGCCGGGGTTGCGGCTGACTCGGACCGGGCTGGTCATGGAGTCGCTGATTCCGTCCGTGCTGGAGCAGAAGGTGACCACCGACGAGGCTTATCGGGCTTGGCGGTTGCTTGTGCGGAAGTTCGGGGAGCCTGCGCCTGGGCCCGAGGTTTTCGTGCCAGGGCTTTTTGTCATGCCTGCCGCTCGCGACTGGGCTCTGATTCCGTCCTGGGAGTGGCATCGGGCCGGGGTCGACAACAAGCGGGCCTCGACGATTCTGCGGGCGGTTCGGGTCGCGGGGCGGCTGGAGGAGGCCGTGGGGCTGGATCCGGAGCGGGCTCGGGCTCGGCTGGAGGTGGTTCCGGGGGTGGGGCCCTGGACGTCCGCGGAGGTTGTGCAGCGGAGTCATGGGGCGGCGGATGCGGTGACTGTGGGGGATCTGCATCTGCCGGGGATTGTGGGGTTTGCGTTGGCGGGAGATCGGGATGCGGATGATGACGTGATGTTGTCGTTGCTGGAGCCGTATGCGGGGCAGCGGCATCGGGCGGCTCGGTTGATTCTGTTGAGTGGGCGTGTGCCGGGGCGGCGGGGGCCGCGGATGCGTAAGGGAGATATTGGGCGGCTTTGATCTCGCCCCCGCCGCCCCTACCCGTCCCATCCCTGGGGGCTGCGCCCCCAGACCCCCGCCATCGGCCTGAACGGCCTCGTCCTCAAACGCCGGACGGGCTGGAGGGGGCGGGCGCGCTCGTCCTCAAACGCCGGGACAGGCCGAGTTGTGGCGGCCGGGCTCGCTTTCTCGGCGCCGGTCCGTGTCTCCAGCCCGTCCGGCGTTTGAGGACAAGGCCCGTTCAGGGCCGGAGCGGGGGTATGGGGGCGCAGCCCCCAGGGGGTGACCCTTACTGGTCCGACGAGAAGCGGAGTGCGCCCGCTGGGATTCTTGCGTCGCACCACACTCGTACGCCCTCCCTGAGTTCGTTGTCGGCGCCGATGATCGCGCCGTCGCCGATCACCGTGCCGGTCAGGATGGAGCGTTCGCCCACTCGGGCCCTTGTGCCGATCAGCGAGTTGGTGATGACCGCGCCCGGTTCGACGACCGCGCCCGCCAGGATCGTGCTGCCCGAGACGTGTGCGCCCTCCGCCACGAACGCGCCCTCGCCCACCACCGTGCCGCCGGTCAGCTTGGCGTCGGGGGCCACTCGGGCCGAGGGGAGGATCAGGCGGTCGCCGCAGCGGCCGGGGACCGCGGGAGACGGGGCTCGGCCCAGTACCAGGTCCGCCGAGCCTCGTACGAAGGCCGCGGGGGTTCCTAGGTCCAGCCAGTACGTCGAATCCACCAAGCCCTGGAGGTGGGCTCCCAGCGCCAGTAGTTCCGGGAACGTTTCTCTTTCCACCGACACCGGGCGGCCCGTCGGGATCGTGTCGATGACCGAGCGACGGAAGACGTACGCCCCCGCGTTGATCTGGTCGGTGACGATCTCCTCCGGGGTCTGGGGTTTCTCCAGGAATGCTGTTACTCGGCCTGATTCGTCCGTCGGGACCAAGCCGTATGCCCTCGGGTCCGTCACTCGGGTGAGGTGCAGGGAGACGTCCGCCCCTGTCGTCTCGTGTGTGCTGACCAGGGCCCGGATGTCCAGGCCCGTGAGGATGTCGCCGTTGAAGACCAGGACCGGGTCGTCGGGGGCGGAGTGCAGGCGCGAGGCCACGTTGCGGATCGCGCCGCCCGTGCCGAGGGGCTCGTCCTCGGTGACGTACTCCAGATGGAGGCCGAGGGACGCGCCGTCGCCGAAGTGGGGTTCGAAGACCTCGGCCAAGTAGGAGGTGGCGAGGATGATGTGCTCCACCCCCGCCGCTCTCGCTCTCGCCAACTGGTGCGTGAGGAAGGGGACTCCGGCCGCGGGGACCATCGGTTTCGGGGTGTGCACGGTGAGCGGACGCAACCGGGTGCCCTTGCCACCGACCAGGAGAATCGCTTCTGTCACCTGTCGTCCCTGCTTCCTGTTTTCTGATTTCTGCCGGGACCGACCGAATCAGCGCGTTCGGTCGGCCGAAGTCTTCATCGGCCCTGGTACTTGGCCGCCGTCAGGCGCGCCGAGCCGAGCCTTCCGTAGAGCAGCCGGCCCGGGCACTCGGTGGCGAAGCCGTCCCGGTGGCCGGAGATCACGTTCAGTCGTACGTTCTTTCCCTTTGGGTAGAGATTGCCACCACCTGACTTCAGGTATGTCTTTCCGTTCGGATTCGCCCCGAACAGACCGAGCTTCCAGGCGGTGAGCCGCGCGATCGCCCCCACTGCCGCTTTGGACGGCTTGGAGCTGACGAAAGTTCCGAGGACGGCGATCCCCATGCTGTCCGTGTTGAACCCGAGCGTGTGAGCGCCCTTCACCGGCTTCGCCACGCCCCCGGCGCGGCCCTCGTAGATGTTTCCGCACCGGTCGACGAGGAAGTTGTAGCCGATGTCCCGCCAGCCGCTGCTCAGCACGTGGTAGCGGTAGATGCCGCGGATGAGGGACGGGACCTGTGTGCACCAGTACTTGTTGCCCGAGGCCGTGTGGTGCACGAAGGCCGCCTTGACCTTCTTCGTGTAGACGAAGCCGCGTTCGCGCAGCTTCTCGTCGGCGCCCCAGCCGCGCCGCGTGACGATCCGCGGGCGCGGGCCGATGAACGGCTTCACCCGCAGCTCGCCCTGCTGCGCCTGCTCCCCCTGGAGCAGGCGGGCCTCTTCCTCCGTCTGCTGTCTGTTCAGTGCCGGGATCTCGGTGGCGTACTCGGCCTGTGTCTCCGACGCCCTCATGTCGCGTGTGCTTTGACCCTCGGGTTCCGCCGCCGCCTCACCCGGGTCCACCAGTTCGAGGCGCAGGCCCGCGGGGAGGGGCTCGCGGGCGCCCGTCGTGCGGCCCTCGCCGTCCGCCCGTACGCGGACCTCGACGCCGTCCGAGTCGCCCACCCACAGCGGTGCCGTGGAGCCCCGGACCCGGCCCGAGGAGCGTTCGGCCGTGTCGGGGTCGGCCGCGTGGTCATGGTTGTGCGTCTCGACGTCCTGCCAGCCGGACCAGTGGTCGCCGCCGGCCTCCCGGGTACGGACCTCGACACTGCCGTACAGCTCGGTGTCCGGGTTGTCCCAGATGACGCCGACGAGCGAGAAGCGGCGTACGTCCGGACGGTACAGGCCCTGTTCGGCGGCCGAGCCGAGGATGCGGTCGCCGGGGCGGGGGGCCAGCGGGAGCGACTGGGTGCTGCCGGGGACGGTGGGGGCCACCGCTGCCGGTCTCGCCTCGGCGGGTCTCGCCGTGGCCGAGGCCGGGGTTGTGGGCAGGGTCAACGGGAGCGCCAGGGCGGTTGCACACGTGACGCCGATCGAGGAAGCAAGATACCTACGCATGCCCCTGATCCTGGACATAGTCATACATATCTGTCCAACGATGAACTGACGGTCCGTCTGGCGTGTCGGCCCGAAACGGGGGCCCCGGGGGTCGGCCCGCACTCATGCCCACGCGTACCCTTGCGCGGGTGAACGCCACCGACCGCACCCCTGCCGACCTGCTGCGTTCCGCGCTCGCCGCGGACCCCGCGCGCCCCCTGGTGACCTTCTACGACGACGCCACGGGCGAACGTGTCGAATTGTCCGTGGCCACCTTCGCCAATTGGGTGGCCAAGACCGCGAATCTCCTCCAGGGCGAGCTGTCCGCCGAACCGGGTGACCGGGTCGCGCTGCTGCTGCCCGCGCACTGGCAGACGGCGGTGTGGCTGCTGGCGTGTTCGTCGGTGGGGGTTGTCGCGGACATGGGGGGCGAGGCTTCCGTCGCCGACATCGTCGTCAGCGGGCCCGACACGCTGGACGCGGCACGGGCGTGTTCCGGTGAGCGGGTCGCGCTCGCGCTGCGGCCGTTGGGTGGGCGGTTTCCGCAGGCGCCGGAGGGCTTCGCCGATTACGCGGTGGAGGTGCCGGGTCAGGGGGACCGGTTCGTGCCGTACGCGCCTGTGGATCCGGAGGCGGCGGCGTTGATCGTTGCCGGGGCCGAGTTCACGGGGGCGGAGGTTGTGGAGCGGGCCGGGGCCGATGCGGTGGGGTTCGGGTTGACGGGGCCCGGGTCTCGGTTGTTGTCGGGGCTGGGGTACGACACGTGGGAAGGGGTCAGTGCGGGGTTGTACTCGCCGCTTGCCACCGGGGGGTCTGTTGTTCTGTGCCGGCATCTGGAGCGGGTGTCCGAGGGTGTGGTGGCCAAGCGGGTTGAGGATGAGCGGGTTTCGGCTACTCGCCGGGCGTGAGGTTGTCTTTTGGCTGCCCGCCGGTGGGGGCTTGTCGCGCCCACGCGGCGGAGCCGCAAATGTCACAGCCCCGCGCCCCCAGGTGAGTCTCCTCGTCCCGCGTTCATTCGTTCGGTCCAGTAGCGGGTGCCCTCGTCCCCTGTCCGAGTCATGGTCGTAGGGTGATCGACAGGCGGTGGGTGCGGCGGGGCCTGTTCGGGGTGGGGGCTGTCTCTCTCGTTGCCGTCGGGGTCGGGATCGCGGTCTACGTCAAGCTTGACGGGAACATCACGGCCGATCACGGTGCCGCCGCCGAGCTGGCTCGGTACGAGAAGGAGCGGCCCGCCTCGTTGGTGCGTGGGGCGCAGAACATTCTGTTGATCGGGTCGGACTCGCGGGCCGGGAAAGGGAACCGGAAGTACGGGCGGGACTCCGGGACCGAGCGGTCGGACACGACCATCCTGTTGCATCTCGCCGCCGACCGGCGCAGCGCCACCGCGATGTCCCTGCCGCGCGATCTGATGGTGGACGTACCGAGTTGCCGGCGGCCGGACGGGAGTCGGGGCGAACCCGAGTTCGCGATGCTCAACCACGCCTTCCAGCAGGGGGGTTCGGCCTGCACGATCCGTACCGTCGAGAAGTTGACGGACATTCGGATCGACCATCACATGGTCGTCGACTTCCATGGCTTCAAGGACATCGTCGATGCCGTGGACGGGGTCGAGGTGTGTCTGGCGGAGCCGGTCGTCGACCGGGAGGCCAAACTGCGGCTGCCCGCCGGGAAGGTGACGCTCAATGGCGAGCAGGCGCTCGGGTATGTGCGGGCGCGGAAATCCCTCGGCAACGGGAGCGACACCGCGCGGATGGACCGGCAGCAGCGTTTTCTGGGGGCGCTCGTCAACAAGGTGCAGAGCGATGACGTCCTGCTGAACCCGGTCAAGCTGTACCCCGTGCTCGACGCCGCCACGTCCTCGCTCACCACGGACCCGGCGCTGGCCAGTCTGCGTGGTTTGTACGAGTTGGTGCGCAGTATGCGCGACATCCCTACCGAACGTGTGCGGTTTCTGACCGTTCCACGGGAGTCGTACGCGTACGACGTCAATCGCGATCAGCTTGTGGAGCCGGACGCCGGGCGGTTGTTCGAGCGGCTGCGGTCCGACGCGCCGGTCGCCGTGGCGGAGGAAATCCCGGTTCAGGGTGATTCCTTCGCACAAAGCAGTGAAGTGCAACACAATTCTGGATACGAGTTCGAGGATGGCTCTGCCGGCAAGCAGTCCGGAGGGTCGCCGTCCGCCCAACTCCCCACCCCTTCCCCCGTACCCACTTTTCGCGGGAACACGGCCGCCCAGGACCCCTGCGGGTAAAGCGATTGCCAAGTCGGCGAACTTTAGTTCAAAGAATTGGGCGGATTGCCCGGTTGTAGGGACGTGGAATTTGTCACCGTCGTCGCTTGACGCCCAACTGGACGGATAGTGTGAGCGATCCGGTGCGTCAGGACGAGTGTCGTGTGCACACCGGAGACCGAGACCCGAGCGCCTTTGGAGGGGGAAAGGCGCCGCGTGGCCCCGACGGAGGATTCAGACAACCGTGGACGCGCAAGGCCGTGGGCGGGCGGACGACATCGACCCCGCAGACCAGTGGGTGCTCAACCCGAGCACTGGCGAATACGAACTGCGACTGACTCCCTCCGCACCGCAATCAGCGGTCCCGGGACCTCGTCGAGCCACACCCGCCAACGCGGGTGCGGTACGCGGGCGTTCGGCGGCGCCGGAGCGGGAGCAGGACCGAGAGACGCACGGCGTGCCCGGGTCACCCGGGCAGGTGCCGCCGCCGAGAAGGCGGCGGGGTGCGCCGGAGCCTGAGGACCCGCTGCCCGGGCGGCGGCGTTCGCGTGCCCCGCAGAAGAAGAAGTCGAAGGCCAAGAAGGTGCTGCTCTGGACGGGCGGGACCATGGCCTTCGTCATGGTGGCCGCCACGACGGCCGGCTACTTCTATCTCAAGCACCTCGAGGGCAACGTCACGACGACCGACGTCGGTACGGCGGCCAAGGACGGCTTCAGCAAGGACGAGGCCTTCAACATCCTGATCATCGGTACGGACAAGCGCACCGGTGCGGGCAACGAGAAGTACGGCGACGCGGGCAGCGTCGGGCACGCGGACACGACGATCCTGCTGCACGTCTCCAAGGACCGGACGAACGCGACCGCGCTCAGCATCCCGCGTGACCTGATCGTCGACGTCCCGGACTGTCCGACCAAGCTGGCGGACGGTACCGAGAAGGTCATCGCCGGTACCCAGGGCGTCCGCTTCAACACCAGCCTCGGGCAGTTCGAGCGCGACCCGGGCTGCACCATGCGCACCGTGAAGGAGGTCACCGGCATCTCGCCGGACCACTTCATGATGGCCGACTTCAACGCCGTGAAGACGCTGACGACGGCGGTGGGCGGGGTCGAGGTCTGTGTGGAGAAGGCCGTCAACGACAAGGAGTCCAAGCTGAAGCTGCCGGCTGGGAAGTCGACGGTCGAGGGGGAGCAGGCGCTCGCCTTCGTCCGTACGCGGCACAGCTTCGGCAACCAGGGCGACCTGGACCGGATCAAGGTGCAGCAGCAGTTCCTCAGCTCGCTGATGCGCAAGATGGCCTCCAGTGACACCCTGACCAACCCGGCCAAGCTGCTGAAGATCGCCAACGCGGCCACCAAGGCGCTGACCGTGGACACCGGTCTCGGCAAGGTCTCCACGCTCAAGGACGTGGCGCTGGAGCTGAAGAAGGTGCCGACGAAGAACATCACCTTCATGACCGTGCCGGTGATCGACACCCCGGGAGAGGTGGTCCGGGCGACGGTCACCGTCGGCCCCACGGCCCAGTCGGTGTTCGACGCGATCATCAACGACGTGTCGTTCACGGCGGTCAAGCAGCAGAAGGCGAAGGAGGCGGCCGCCGTCGCCGCCCGCCTCAAGGGCACCAAGTCCGCGGCCTCCGACGTACGGGTGCGGATCCTGAACGGCGGTGCCCCGGCCGGCTCCGCACAGGAGACTCTTAACTATCTGCAGAATGATGAGGGCGTGTCCAAGTCCGAGAACGCGGGCAACGCCTCGGCGGAGCTTGCGAAGACGACGTTGGAGTACGCGCCCGACCAGGCCGACCAGGCCCGGCGACTGGCCGCCATCATGGGGCTGTCCGGTTCGGCGATGAAGCCCGGAAAGAGTGTGACGAACTCCCAGGGGCTGCCCACCATGACGCTGACCCTGGGCAAGGACTTCAAGGGGGCCGGCGTCTCGCTCACCGCGCCGGCGAAGGCACCGACCGTGGAGGGGCAGTCCACGGCGGACAAGGTGCAGTGCGCCAGCTGAGCTGAGTACGCCGACCGATCGGCCGATTGATCTTTTGATCGGCGGGTCGATTGATCGAGCGAGCGTCTGCGCCAGTTGATTTGGGTGCGCCGGTTGACCTGACAGGCCTGCCTTGCGTCTTACCGGACGCAAGGCAGGCCTGTTCGACGGCGCAAGGGTGGGGAGGCAGGGGAATGACACAGAGCAGTGTGCACGGGGAGGGGACGCGATCGGGCGTCCGGCCTGCTCGGGTTCCGGGTCAGCGGGACGGCTCGCACGAGCAGCAGGAGGGGGACTCCGGGGACGGGGGCGGCGGCTCGGCCGGCGGCAGTGGCGGCGGCGGTGACCGTCCGGGGGGAAGACCGCGGCGGCCCGGCAAGCGCAAGGTGCTGCGCTGGTCGGCGATGACGCTGGCGGTGCTGATACTCGGCACGGCCGGCGCCGGATACCTCTACTACGAGCATCTGAACAGCAACATCCAGAAGGGCAAGCGCAGCAGCGGCGACTCGAAGGCGCAGAAGACCGAGCCCAACGCGGCCGGGCAGACTCCGCTGAACATCCTGCTGATCGGCTCGGACAGCCGTAACTCCGACGCGAACGTGGCGCTGGGCGGGAGCAAGGACACCCGGGGCAACCCGCCGCTGGGCGACGTCCAGATGCTGATCCATCTCTCCGCCGACCGCAAGAGCGCGGCCGTGGTGAGCATCCCGCGCGACACCCGGGTCGACATCCCGAAGTGCACGGACCCCGACACCGGTGAGACGTTCGCGGCGACCAACGACATCATCAACACGTCGCTGGCCCGGGGCGGTGCCGGCTGCACGCTGGCCACCTGGCAGAACCTCACCGGGGTCTACATCGACCACTGGATGACGATCGACTTCGCGGGCGTCGTGCAGATGGCCGACGCCATCGGCGGTGTCGAGGTCTGTGTGAAGCAGAACGTGTGGGACCACGCGCTGCCCGGTGTACCCGGCGGCTCGGGGCTCAAGCTCAAGGCCGGCAAGCAGAAGGTCCAGGGCAAGTCGGCGTTGCAGTGGCTGCGTACCCGGCACGCCTTCTACAGCGACCTCGGGCGGGCCAAGGCCCAGCACATGTACATGAACTCGATGATCCGCACGCTGAAGTCGCAGAACGTCTTCACGGACGCCCCGCGGCTGACGAGTCTGGCCGAGGCAGCCACCAAGTCCCTGACGGTGTCGGAGGAGTTGGGCTCGGTCAAGGAGCTGTACGACCTGGGCATGCAGCTCAAGTCGGTGCCGACCGACCGCATCACGATGACGACGATGCCGACCGTCGTGGACCCGCAGAACCCGAATCATCTGGTGGCGGCCGAGGCCGACGCCGAGACGATGTGGACGATGCTCCGCGACGACATCTCCTTCGACGACAAGGGCGGCACCACGGCGACCAAGTCCCCGACGGCCTCGCCCTCGGCGACGGCTTCGACGGACCCGGCGGCCGACCCCGGCAAGATCGGCGTCCTCGTGCAGAACGGCACGCGGACGGCCACGCTCGCCGCGGTCAGCGGCCGGGCGAGCAGCATCAGCGGGATCCTCGCGGGCAAGGGCTTCACGAACGCGGCGGCGGACCGGTCGGCATCGTTGTCGGTCGACAAGACGGTCGTGTACTACCCGAGCGCCGACCTCGCGGGCGACGCCCAGCTCGTCGCCAAGTCCCTGGGGATTCCGACGAGTTCGGTGAAGAAGTCGACGGATGTCTCCGGTGTGACGGTGACCGTGGGCGCCGACTGGCGCGAGGGCACGACGTATCCGAAGCAGACCGCGCCGAAGGCGGGCCAACTGCCCGACACGGCCGACGCGGTGGTGGGTTCGGACACCAGTGCGTGCATGGAGGTGTACTCGCCCTACCGCTGGTAGGGGCACATGAGTCGGGGCCCGCGGTCATCTGACCGCGGGCCCCGACTCGTTGTGGTTCAGGCTTGGTTCGAATTCGCGCTCGCGTTCGCGCCGTCCAGTACCGCCGGCCGGCGGGCCGCGATCACCTTCCGGGCAAGGGACTTGGGGCTGGTGAGGAAGCCCCAGCCCCAGCACATGTGCATGGTGGCGAGGGCGACGGGGATCTGTAGCCGCGCCTTCAGCGAGAGCCCCTTGCCGGCCGGAACCGAGCCCGCCGTGATCGCCGCGAGGTAGCCGCCGGGCACCAGCAGGGCCCACGGCGTCAGTACGGCGCCCAGCAGCACGCCCGCCGCTATCGCGCACAGGGCGGTGGGCGGGGCGAGGTAGCGCAGGTTGATGGAGCCCTCGTGGTACCGGGCCACGACGTGGCGCCAGCGGCCGTAGTCCTTGTACTGCTTGGCCAGGGCGCGCACGGAGGGCCTCGGGCGGTACGACACCCGCAGCTCGGGCGAGAACCAGATGAGGCCGCCCGCCTCCCGGATGCGGAAGTTCAGCTCCCAGTCCTGGGCGCGGATGAACTCCACGTTGTAGCCGCCCTGTTGTTCGAGGGCGGCCCGGCGGAAGACACCGAGGTACACGGTCTCGGCGGGCCCCGCCGTGCCTCCCGTGTGGAAGGCGGCGTTGCCGACCCCGATCTTCGAGGTCATCGCGGCGGCGACCGCGTCCTCCCAGGCGTTCTCGCCCTCGGCGTGCATGATCCCGCCGACGTTCTGCGCGCCGGTCTCGTCGAGGAGCCGGACGGCGGTCGCGATGTAGTCCGGCGAGAGCATGCCGTGGCCGTCGACGCGTACGACGACGGGGTGGCGGGAGGCCTTGATCGCGGCGTTCAGCGCGGCGGGCGTACGGCCGGTGGGGTTGGGGACGGTATGGACACGCTTGTTCGTGCCGGCCGTTTCCCGTACCAGCTCGGCGGCGATCTCGTCCGTGCGGTCCGTGGACGGACCGAGGGCGATCACGACCTCCATCTCGCCGGCGTACTCCTGGGCGAGGATCGCTTGGACGGCTCCGCGCAGATGCCGCTCCTCGTCGAGGACGGGCATGATCACGGACACGGCGGGCAGCTGCACGTCGGGCTTGGCGTTCATAGGGGGCTCACGTTACCGCGAACGGGGGACACCGACGCGCGCCGCCCGCTCCCTGAGCCGGGCCGCAGATCGTATGGGCCTACGGTGCTCGCGGATCCCACGTTCGGCCCCACTCCCCCCGGCCAGCAGCCTTCGCGGAGGTGTCCCCCCATGCCCGCATCCCCCGGTTCCCCCCAGCGCCGGCCACGGCCGTCGTCCGGGCGTCCGCGTCCCCCCGTACGGCGGAAGAAGCCACGCTGGGCCATGCGGGCGGTGACGACGCTGTCCGTCGTGGTGCTCGCCGCGGCCGGGATCGGGCACTCGGTGGTCAGCAGCCTCGACGCCGACATCGCTCGGGTCGACCCCTTCAAGGACATGAAGAACCGGCCACGGGCGGGCCACGGCATGAACGTGCTGCTCGTCGGCACGGACAGCCGCGAGAAGATCTCGGAGCGGGAGCGGCGCAGGTACCGGCTAGGCGGCGCGCCCTGTCACTGCACCGACACGATGATGATCGTGCACATCTCGGAGGACCGGGAGCGGGCGAGTGTCGTCAGCCTGCCGCGCGACTCGTACGCCGTGACGCCCCCGCACACCGACCGGACCACCGGGCACCGGCACGGCGGACACGTCATCAAGCTGAACGCGGCGTACGCGGAGGGCGGGCCGAACCTCACCGTGCGGACGGTGGAGCACATGACGCACGTGAAGATCGACCACTATCTGGAGATCGACTTCACCAGCTTCATGAAGACGGTGGATGTGCTGGGGGGTGTCGAGATCTGTGCGACGCGTCCGCTGAAGGACTCGTACACGGGCCTGAATCTGGCTGCCGGAAAGCATGAGCTGAATGGCGGCGAGGCCTTGCAGTACGTCCGCTCCCGGCACGCCGACGGGTCCTCCGACCTGGGGCGGATGCAGCGCCAGCAGCGCTTCATGGCGGCGCTGATCGCGCAGTCCACGTCGTCGGGTGTCCTCTTGAACCCGATGAAGTTCCGGGACATCACGCGGGCGGTGCTCGGGTCGGTGCGGGCGGACAAGGAGTTCGGTACGGGTGAGCTGCTGGACCTCGGGCGGGCGATGCGGAACTTCTCGCCGGCGTCGTCGGAGTTCACGACCGTGCCGATCGGGCGGATGGGGTTCGCCGTGAAGGGGATCGGGTCGACGTTGAAGTGGGACGCGGCGAAGTCGGGGCGGTTGTTCCGGGCGCTGCGGGAGGACGAGCCGCTTGCGGTGCGGCGGGCGCCCGGGGGCGGGGGCGGCCACGGTAAGGGCGGTGCGCCGGTTCGGGTGGAGGTGGCGCCGCAGCAGATTCGGGTGCAGGTGGAGAACGGGACGCGTACGGCGGGGCTGGGGCGGAAGGTGGATCGGGAGTTGGCGGGGGCCGGGTTTCGGACTACTCGGGTGCCGGTGAATGCGCGGGGGCGGGAGGCGGGGCGGACGGTGGTCGCGTACGACCCTCGGTGGGATAGGTCGGCCAGGTCGTTGGCGGCTGCGTTGCCGGGGAGTTCGTTGCGGGTGGTGCGGGGGCAGGGGGCTGTGATGCGGGTGACTGTGGGGGTGGATTATCGGGGGGTGCGGAAGGTTCGGGTGGGGGAGTTCGGGGTTACTACGGGGGATGAGGTGGGGTGCCGGTAGGCATTTTTCTCGCCCCCGCCGCCCCTACCCGTTCCCATCCCTGGGGGCTGCGCCCCCAGACCCCCCTTTGTCCTCAAACGCCGGACGGGCTGGATAGTCAGCCCGTTGGGGGTCCCCCCTCTGGGGGAGTTTGAGGACAAGGCCCCTTCAGGGCCGGGCGGCAGCCCCCGAGGGATGGGAACGGGTAGGGGCGGCGGGGGCGAAGAAAAGTCCCCTCAGTCGTCCAAGCCCTCCGCCGCTCTGCGTTCCCTCAGTTCCACGATCGCCCTCCGCCGCGCCAAGCGGTGGGTGCGGCGGATCTGGGCCTCCTGGTAGCGGCGGTCGTCGCGTTCCGTTTCCGGGAGGACCGGAGGGACGCGGCGCGGCTTGCCTTCGGCGTCGACCGCCGCGAAGACCAGGTACGCCGACCCGACCTGCGTCGCCGGCGTCGACTCGTTCCAGCGCTCGGCGAGGACCCGTACCCCGACCTCCATGGAGGTCCGGCCGGTCCAGTTGACCTGGGCCTTGACGTGGACCAGGTCACCCACCCGCACCGGCTCCAGGAACGCCATCTCGTCCATCGACGCCGTGACCGCGGGGCCGCCCGAATGACGTCCGGCCACCGCGCCCGCCGCGTCGTCGACCAGTTTCATGATCACCCCGCCGTGCACCGTACCGAGAAGGTTGGTGTCGGCGTGGGTCATGATGTGGCTGAGGGTCGTCCGGGAGGCGGAGGTCGGCTTGCCCGGGGGCGCCGCATCTGCGCCGGTGGCCTGGTCTGTCATGGCCCTCACCTTATGCCGGACGTACACATGGGCGATTTGTGTCAGCTTCGCAACAGCCCTGCTCCTAATTTCCTTCGACCCTTGTATAGGACACACCCCGGCACTGCACACTGGTCGGCATGAACGATTGGCCTGACGCGTGGTCCGACGACAACCGCAACAACCGGTACGGTCGCGGCAGCGCGAACGCACAGCCCGAGGGTGCGCGCGTGATGCGGCAGGTCCAGGGCAACCAGTACGGACAGGGGCCCTCGGCGCCGCCGTACGGTGGCGGGGTCCCGCAGCAGCAGCCGTACGGCGGTGACTCCTACGGGAACCCGAGCGGCAGCGACTACAACACCGGGCAGGTCTACGGCGGTGGTGGTGCCGGTGCCGTGGGGGGCAATGGTCATGGCGGCCGTCCTGCGCCCAACTGGCGCAAGCGGATCAAGTGGACCGCGATCACCCTGGTCACGCTGCTGGTCGTGGTGTCCGTCAGTACGTACTTCTGGGCCGACTCCAAGCTGAACCGCGAGGTCGACCTGTCGAAGGTCATCGACCGGCCGGACACGGGCAAGGGCACGAACTACCTCATCGTCGGTTCCGACAGCCGCGCGGGGCTGTCCGACGAGGAGAAGAAGAAGCTGCGTACGGGCTCCGCCGCGGGCCAGCGCACGGACTCGATGATGATCCTGCACACCGGCGACAACGGCCCGACCCTCATCTCCCTCCCCCGTGACTCGGACGTGGAGATCCCCACCTTCGTGGGCTCCGAGTCCGGCAAGACCTTCAAGGGCACGGGCCGGCACGTGAAGCTGAACGCGGCGTACGCGGAGGACGGGCCCGAACTGCTCGTCCGTACCGTCGAGTTCAACACCGGGCTGCGCATCGACCACTACGTCGAGATCGGCTTCGCCGGCTTCGCGAACATCGTGGACGCCGTGGGCGGTGTGGAGCTGACCATCCCCAAGGGCGGGATGAAGGACACCAAGTCCGGCGCCAACTTCACGGCGGGCAAGCAGACCCTCAACGGCGAGCAGGCCCTGGCCTTCGTCCGTACCCGGTACGCCCTCGCGGGCAGCGACCTGGACCGTACGAAGAACCAGCAGAAGTTCCTCGCGGCCCTGGCGAGCCAGACGGCGACGCCGAGCACACTGCTGAACCCCTTCAAGCTGTACCCCACGATGAGCGCGGGCCTCGACACCCTGGTCGTCGACAAGGACATGAGCCTGTTCGACCTGGCCGACATGTTCTGGGCGATGAAGGGCGTCACCGGCGGCAACGGCAAGTCCATGAACATGCCGCTCGCGGGCTCGACCGGCGGCAACCTCCTCTGGGACAAGACGAAGGTGAAGACCCTGGTGACCGAACTGAAGAACGACGAGAAGGTCACGGTCACCGGTAACTAACTGAGAACACAGTGACGATCAGCATCCACCATCGACTGGAACTTCCGTGACCGGAGCAGTCGTGTGCGCGCTCCGCCACCACTACCAAGGGCCCGACGTTTCACGTCGGGCCCTTGGTAGTGGTGGCGGAGCGCTGGGAACACTCAGCGAGTCGCGCAGGCTCGCGCGTCGATTTCCATTCCGCCGATCGGCGCTCTGTTCAGGGCTATTCACTGCCGCCCACCAGAGGAAGCCCAAGGAGGTCAGCACACAAGTCAGTTGCAGCTAAAACAGTACTCAGGCTGTTGTAGACACCCAGCCATCGCAATGTTCGACAGAGGTACCGCCAGAGTGCCCTCGGCATGCCCTGAACTTCAGGTTGTAGCCTTCCGTCAAGTCCTTGAACTTCCACCGGGACTCACCGGCCCCCAAGTTCATCCAAATATCTCCACCCCGCACGAGCGTGCCACTCCTGTTGTAGAGACGCCATTGGGCGACAGCAGAAAAGCCATCTGCTCTATTGTCGGAGACGAAGAACGAGTCTCCATTCTTCTGAAACGCCGCATTCGAGTCTTCGTTGGGACCATAGGACCAGACGGCCGACCCGCTAGCGGCTGGACTGAGTGCGGTGGCGAAGTCCTTCTCCCACGTAATGGCAGACGCCTGAGTGGAAAGAAGCACAAAAGCTCCTACTGCGGCAGAAACGACCGCCGCTATGCGCCTCTTGCGCATACATCCTCCCTGAGAAAATTTCCAATTTCGACAATCACCTTAGCGCAAGCAAGGAAATTGTCAAATGAATTGAAAAATGCCGACACCGGCCCACGAAATGCCCCGATCTATCGGATATTGTTCATCTTGCACGTTTTTTGAGGTCGGCACACGAAGGTGCCATAGAGGTCACCACGACGTTCCCGGTGAGCCTCCTGGCAGTTTGCCCGCAATGTTCCCGAGGGTGTCGGGGTGAGCCGTCTCATGATGCTGCGGAGACGCCCGCTTCCACGAACCGGATCCCGCATGATGAGCCGGTGCCAGGCCGGGGCGAAGATCTGGTCCCAGGGCCAGGTGCAGTTGATCCGCAGCCATCGGCGTCGGGCGAGGTGAGCGGGAACGCTGTTGAGGCGGAATCGGATGGTGTCGGGCTCGACGCGCACCAGGTCGTACAGGGTGAGCAAGCGATGCCCCGCATGTGCCGGATGTTCGTGGCGACCACCAAGTACCTCCAGCCGCTCTTCAGTTCCAACGCGGTCAGTTTCTTGGTGTGCCGCCCCGAGGGGCGGACCCGGCAGACAGCAGCCGCTTCCCCTGCGGCCAGCAGCGCGTGTTCAAGCCTGGTCAACTCGGCGACGCTGTAGCCCTCCTGGATGTCGCTGTCCTGGCGCAGGGAGCCCTCCCATGCCTTGGCCGGGAGCTTGGTGATCGCGGTCTCGTCGTCCTCGGTGATGGTTCAACCAGCCAGGGGAAGCCGCCGGGTCGCCGGTACAGCAGCGACCGAACACGGCGGCGGACCTGGGCACGGGCCTTGGTGATGCGGTTCAGGGCGGGCTCGTCGAGCGCGGCCGGCGTCCTGTGCACGGTGGAGTCCGAGGCCGCGGCCGCAGCAGGGCGGTGTGGTGGGCCTGGAAGTGTTCGGCCTCGGACAAGTTCTTCGCCCTACGTGCGATTGCCCCGGCCAAGCCGAGCAGCACATCCGCGCGGTCGCGCCAAGTCGCGCACCGGCCACAGTCGCCGCAGTCCGTCGGTCAGTCCGACCCGGCCTGCGACATGGTGCTGCGCCACCTCAGCCTGCCCGACCAGGCCCTTCCCGTCGGCAGCCACGGACATCCGCCGATCCCACCCTGTACTCACCCGCCGGGAACGTGCACCTGTTCTCGCAGCGGATACAACGTCACAATCGCATCCTTGCAGGCCAGAGGCACCTTCATCTCAACTGGCCGTCAGACCTCCCAGGCAGGGCGAATACCCGAGGTTGGCAAGCCTGCGGCCTCTGCTCACCAGGTACGACGGTAGGGAGGTCGCCGAGGCCGCCTCGCTCGTTCTCTGAGCCCATGAACAATAGGGCGCCGTCGAGTTCAGGGGTGCCCGTCCACTGGCGTAGCCGGTCGGTGTCGGTCCGCAAAGCAGGGTCATGGTGAGCGACTGTCACGCCACGCTGAACAGCCCTGTTGTCCGCCCCACACCTTCCGCTGGGCGCGCAAGCCCGAGCGCGCCGTCCATGGCCAACCGAGCGCGGTCCAGAGCATCCGGCATGAGGTCCCCGTAATACCGCTCCGTGAAAGTGACGGATGAGTGGCCGAGCCACGCGGAGACCTCTGTCACCGGCACGCCCTGAGACAGCAGAGACGCAGCGTAGAAGTGCCGGAAACTGTGCGGTTTGAAGTAGTCGACGTCGGCTGCGGCCAATGCGGGCTTCCAGATCCTGGAGTACCAGTATTGCTGGTACAACAAGCCGGTGCCGGTGACGTTGCTGAACAACAGCTCTTCCGGACCCCAGGTTTCGTACTGCCTGAGGTGCCTGCGTACGGCCATGGACACCACCTCGGGAAGTGGGACGCTACGTCCCCTGTCCCCTTCCTCGCGCCATTTGACGTGACGAAGCTGCATCCTGCCGCACTTCCCCGATCCGGTGTCGCCGTCGCAGGCGACCTGCCGGTCGACGACAAGTGTCCTGTCCTTGAAGTGGATCCGGTCACGCCCGACACCCATGGCCTCGCCGAGCCGGAGGCCGCACCCTGCCATGAGCCAGAACATGCCGCGATACCGGTCAGGCGCCGCACCGATGACAGCGTGTACCACATCTGGGCTAGGAATGTGCACCTCGGCCCGCTGATCCCGATGCTCCCTCGCACGACTAAACGGGAGGCCGACTCCCTTGCAAGGATTGGTCGCAGCCATTCCCTCATCCTTGGCCCACGCGAAAACGGACATGAGGATGTTGAAGCGGAACCTCGTCGTGGACGGTTTGTACGCCCGCGTATGCATCATCCATGTGACCCACTCCTCGATATCCGCCGGAACGAGCGTCCCTATGGCTCGCGTCCCGAAGAACGGGGCAATGCTTCGGCTCAGCATCGTCCTGTACTGCTTGACACTGCTGTTCTCCAAGCCACGTGTTGTCGCCCATCGCTCGAAGACCACGACAAGTAACTCATTTCCCGTCGGGCCGGTCTCGGTTCGGCTCACGTTCTTCCCCCTCCAGACATCGCCTGGCCTTACTGGTCAGACGGTCAGCGGGCTTCCCCGGCGACCCATCGAGGAACCCCATTGCGCGCGCCCGGCGAATACGGCCGCTGATGGTGTTCCGGCTCATCCCCCACGCTGTCGCCAACCGCGTGATCGGGCTCCGGTATCCCTGCTCCACCAAACGGATGTACTCGCGAGACATCAGGGCGTAGTCGTGATCGGTCTCGACCCTGTCGAGTACGGCACCAGCTTGCGAACCGTCGATCGCACCGCCCAGTCGCGCGCGTAGCTCCTTCGTCGTCCTGCGGATCTCCGCCATGGAGATGGACCGCATGAGTTCCGCCGTGATGCCGTCCGTTCCGACCACGGAATCGAGATCAGTCGGCGGATCAATACGAAGGCTGGAAGGACCGTCCCACGGTGCACCCAGGATGCTCACCACGGTCAGCCTCCAGCCGTGCAACTCGGCCTCATGGACGAGTTGCTCTCCGTCCACGCGCCATCCCTCGGGCAGTTCGACGTCGTCTTCGCGTTCGCTGGTCACCTCTCGAACGTAGCGCGACACACAGCAGCCGCCACGTGCCGGGTGGCCCCCGGACACACATGAAGCATACGACGTGAAACACGACTCCATCCAGGTTTCGTGTCCTCCTGTAAGGCAAAGGCAGGCGCCCCGAAGGGCGCCTGCCTTCGCGCACGTCCCCTTACGGCAGGTTGCGGGCCATGACCACCCGCTGGATCTGATTCGTCCCCTCGTACAGCTGCGTGATCTTCGCGTCGCGCATCATGCGCTCCACCGGATAGTCACGCGTGTAGCCGTAGCCGCCGAGGAGCTGGACAGCATCCGTGGTCACTTCCATCGCCACGTCCGAGGCAAAGCACTTGGCGGCGGCCCCGAAGAAGGTCAGGTCGCTGTCGCCCCGCTCCGACTTCGCTGCCGCCGAGTACGTCAGCTGACGAGCCGCCTCCAGCTTCATCGCCATGTCGGCCAGCATGAACTGGATGCCCTGGAAGTCGGCGATCGGCTTGCCGAACTGCTTGCGCTCCTTGACGTACCCCTTGGCGTAGTCGAGGGCGCCCTGCGCGATGCCCAGCGCCTGCGCGGCGATCGTGATGCGGGTGTGGTCCAGGGTCTTCATCGCGGTGGCGAAGCCCGTGCCCTCCTCGCCGATCATGCGGTCGGCCGGGATACGGACGTTGTCGAGGTAGACCTCGCGGGTCGGGGAGCCCTTGATGCCGAGCTTCTTCTCGGGGGCGCCGAAGGAGACGCCCTCGTCGGACTTCTCGACGACGAAGGCCGAGATGCCCTTGCTGCGCTTGGTGGGGTCGGTGACCGCCATCACCGTGTAGTACTCGGACTCGCCCGCGTTGGTGATCCAGCGCTTCACGCCGTTGAGGACCCAGAAGTCGCCGTCACGGACCGCCTTCGTCTTCATGCCGGCCGCGTCCGAGCCCGCGTCGGGCTCCGAGAGGCAGTACGAGAACATGCCGTCGCCCTTGGCGAGGGGCGTCATGTACTTCTTCTTCAGCTCCTCCGAGCCGGACAGGATCACCGGGAGGGAGCCCAGCTTGTTGACCGCGGGAATCAGGGAGGAGCTGGCACAGACACGCGCCACCTCCTCGATCACGATCACGGTCGCCAGCGCGTCCGCGCCCGCGCCGCCGTACGACTCCGGTACGTGCACCGCGTGCAGGTCACCCGCGACCAGCGCGTCGTGGGCCTCCTGCGGGAAGCGGGCTTCCTCGTCCACGGCTGCGGCGTACGGCAGGATCTTCGCCTCGGCCAGGGAGCGGATCGCGTCGCGGAGCATGTCGTGCTCCTCGGACGGGCGGTACAGGTCGAAATCAGCCGATCCGGCCAAGGTCTCTCACGCTCCAAAGACGCTGTAACTGTATGACTGACGCTAACTACCGTTAAGTAACACGCTCGGTAACCCAAATTTTAGGGGCCTGTCCACGTGAGTGATACGTGAGCTTGGCGACAGGGGGAGATCACAGGGGAAATCTGCCCGGTGAGGGGCCCTGAAACGCCCCGACTATGCTCGTCCATCGCACGTTCGACCCGACGGCACGTACGACCCAGACCCCAGGAGCAACCCATGGCTCTCAAGATCACCGTGATCGGCACCGGATATCTCGGCGCCACCCACGCCGCCGCCATGGCCGAACTCGGCTTCGAGGTGCTGGCGCTGGACGTCGTCGAGGAGAAGATCGACCTGCTGCGGCGCGCGCAGGCCCCCATGTACGAGCCCGGGCTCGAAGAGCTGCTGCGCAAGCATGTCGCGGGGATCGAGGGGTCCACCGGGCGACTGCGCTTCACCATGGACTGGGCCGAGGTCGCCGCCTTCGGCGACATCCACTTCGTCTGCGTGAACACCCCGCAGAAGCACGGCGAGTACGCCTCTGACATGTCGTACGTCGACTCCGCGATCGAGTCCCTCGCCCCGCATCTCACCTCCCCCGCCCTCGTCGTCGGCAAGTCGACCGTGCCCGTCGGCTCGGCGGACCGGCTCGCCAGGATGATCACCGGGCTCGCCCCCGTCGGCGCGGACGCCGAGCTGGCCTGGAACCCGGAGTTCCTCCGCGAGGGCTTCGCCGTCCAGGACACGCTGCACCCCGACCGGCTCGTGGTCGGCGTCCGTAGCGAGCGGGCCGAGAAGCTGCTGCGCGAGGTGTACGCCACGCCGATCGAGGAGGGCACGCCGTTCATCGTCACCGACTTCCCGACCGCCGAACTGGTGAAGACCTCCGCGAACTCCTTCCTGGCCACCAAGATCTCGTTCATCAACGCCATGGCGGAGGTCTGCGAGGCCGCCGACGGGGATGTGGCGAAGCTGGCGGAGGCGATCGGGTACGACGACCGGATCGGCAAGAAGTTCCTGCGGGCCGGGATCGGCTTCGGCGGCGGCTGCCTGCCCAAGGACATCCGCGCCTTCATGGCGCGCGCCGGTGAGCTGGGCGCCGACCAGGCGCTGACCTTCCTGCGCGAGATCGACTCGATCAACATGCGCCAGCGCGGCCAGATGGTGGAGCTGGCCCGGCAGGCGCTGGGCGGCGGCCCCTTCCTCGGCAAGCGGGTCGCGGTGCTCGGCGCCACCTTCAAGCCCGACTCGGACGACGTCCGTGACTCGCCGGCCCTCAACGTCGCCGGCCAGATCCACCTCCAGGGCGGCCAGGTGACGGTGTACGACCCGAAGGGCATGACCAACGCCCGGCGGCTCTTCCCGACGCTCGCGTACGCCGACACGGCCCTGGAGGCCGTACGGGGCGCCGACGCCGTACTCCACCTGACCGAGTGGCGCGAGTTCCGCGAGCTGGACCCGGCGGCGCTGGGCGAGGCGGTGGCCCACCGGCTGGTCCTGGACGGGCGCAACGCCCTCGACCCGGAACTGTGGCGGAAGGCCGGGTGGACGTACCGGGCAATGGGGCGTCCTACCGCCTGACGTTCACCGATCGGGTTTTTCGCGGTCGCACGGAATTCTCGACCTCGCCGAATTCCCAACGGTTGGCAAATTCCGGGGTGGACGTCGCGCCCTGAGGTCCCGATAAACCGCACACTCGGGCACCTCACCCTCGCGGCGGATCCTCCGGGGCCCAGGCGCGACGGCCCGCGACCTGGCATATGCCATCTCCGCAGAATCCCCAGAACTGATTCGAATTCCATTCGAGCAATGTGTGGGAACTGGTATTCCGTCTGCGCGAATCCTCCACGATCACATTGCGCGTATTGACAGCGTTCTCGACCCATCTCACAGCGGGGACACCCCCGAAAGAGAGGTGGGCAACAGTTAGTTAACTGGCGCGTAGTCAAGTGGAATCCGCACCGCCCTCCAATGGTCCGCATTCACCGATCGGAATGACCGGACCATGCCAGGGAGCGTGATCATGCCCGTGTTCCGCAGGGCGGAGTGGCCGAGGGACCATCGTGACGAGTTCGTCGCGGGGGCTCTGGTCGGGGCGGTGGTGATCGTGCTCGGCTACGCGTCGGGCATCGGCGCCTCCACGGCCTCCGGCTCCGCCGAGGCCGCCGCTCCCCCGTCGTCGCTCCCCGCGGCCACGGCACCGCCGAACTCCGCGCCGGGCGACTCCGGCGCCCAGGCACCGGGCAGCGGCACGGGCATGGACATGGGCGGGGGCACCGGCAGCGGCAGCGGCTGGGCGGGCCAAGTGCCGGTCGGTACCGGGCAGTTGCCGGTGTACGGCGACACGGGCACGGGCTCCGGCGACGGCACCGCCGGTCACGGGGGCCATACCGGGCACGGCACCTCCCCGACCCCGACGCCCACCACTCCTCCCGTCTCCTCCTCCCCCTCCCCGTCGCCCTCCGACTCCGCGCCGCCCACCGACGACGCCACCTGCGCCGACGGCGAGGTACGGCTCGTGGCGCCCATCCTCACCGGCATCACCCAGCCGCTGTTCGGCCTCCTCAACGGCACGGACGCCGACGAGACGCCCGAGCCGACGGCCTCCCCGTGCATCGGGCTCGCCCCGCTCTCCTCCCTCCTCGGCGGTTCCGCCCCGGCCTCCCCCTCCGCGTCCCCGCTGCCGGAGGCCACCCCGTGACCCGCCTCCGCACGCTCCTCCCGCTCCTCCTCGCCGTCCTCCTCTGCGGCCTGGTAGTCGGCGCGACCCCCGCCGCCGCCCACACCGAGCTGGTCCGCTCGGTCCCGAAGGACGGCGCGAAGCTCGCCAAGGCCCCCGACCACCTCACCCTCACCTTCGACGAGCCCGTCGACCTCGCCGACGTACGCGCCATGACCCCCGACGGCGACCGGCTCCCGGTGACCCGTCCGCCGCACGGCAGCGCCGACACCGTGCGGATCGCCACCGGCAGCCCGGCCGGCGGCACGCTCTTCGTCGTCTGGTCGGTCGTCGACATGGAGGACGGGCACGCCTCCTCCGGCCGGCTCGCCTTCGCCATCGGTGCGACGGCGAGTGCGGCGGGCGCCCAGGACCGCGGCGACGAGGCCGCAGCCGCCCCTTCCCCCTCGCCCCTGGTGCGGAAGGGCCTCGTCGCCGCTCGCTGGACCGGGTATCTCTCGCTGGCCGTGTTCGTCGGCGGGCTCGCCTTCGTCGCGCTGCTGTGGCCGCGCGGCGCGGAGGCGTCCCGGGCGCGGGCGCTGCTCACGCTGGCCTGGGTTTGCGGGCTGCTGTCGACGGTCGCGGGCATCGGCCTCCAGGGCGCGTACTCCCCCACGCTCGACTTCGCTCGCGCGGGGGGACCCCCACCCTTCGGCGGCCTGCGGGACGCGCTGCGCCCGGCGTCGTACACCGAGGTGCTCACCACCGAGCCCGGGGTCGCGCTCGCCGCGCGCGGGCTGCTCTGGGTGCTCGCGGCGGTCGTGCTGAGCGCGCTGTTGCAGGGCGGGGCCGCCACCTCGCGCTCGCCCGGCTGGCGGGTGGGTGCCCTCGCCGTGGCGCTCGGGCTGCTGCGGACGACCGGTATGCGCGGACACAGTTCGGAGGGCAGCGACCCGACCTGGGGTGCGGTCGCCGACCTCGTCCATCTGCTCGGGGCGGCCCTGTGGATCGGCGGCCTCGTCATGCTGACGGTGGCCGTGCTGCCGCGCCGGGAGCCCGTCGAACTGGCGGCGGTGGTGCCCGGCTACTCGCGGCTCGCCGCCGGCTCGGTCGCCGCGATCGCCGTCGCCGGGCTGGTGCTCGCGTGGCAGGTCGTGGGGTCGTACGACGCCCTGCTGCACACCTCGTACGGGCAGTTGCTGCTGGTCAAGACCGCCGTGCTCGGGGGTGTCCTGCTGGCCGCCCAGTGCAGCCGCCAGTGGGTGCGCACCCGCCTCGATCTCGCCGTGCTGCTGCGCGGCGACGCCGCCACCGTGCGGCCCTTCGGTTACTCGGTCGCGGCCGAGACGGGGCTCGTCCTCGTCGTGCTCGCCGTGACGAGTCTGCTGGTCACTGCCGATCCCGGCCAGTGAACCCCCCTGAAACCCCCCTGAAAAACAAGGAGTTGTTGTGAAACGCACCGACGAAACCGGCGAGCGCGCATCGCGTCGCGGGTCGCCCGCCGGGAACCGGCCCCTGCTGGTCGCGGGGCTCGGCGCGGCCTTCGCCGCCGTACTCAGCCTGGGACTGCTCCAGGCGGCCTCGGGCAGCACCACGGCCACCAGCACCTCGGACACGGCGGCGGGCGCGGCTCAGGCGCCCGCAGCCGCGGCGGCCGAGGTGCAGCAGGCGGCGGCGGCAGCGCCCGACCAACAGATCGACATCATGAACAACAAGTTCGGCGACGGTAAGCAGCTGGTCGTCGAGGTCGGCGAGACCGTGCGCTGGACCAACCACGACAGCGTGCCGCACACGGTCACCACCACGAAGGGCCCGAAGAAGTTCGACTCGGGCACGCTGGCGCAGGGCGACTCCTGGTCGTACACCTTCACCACGGCCGGCACGTACGAGTACTACTGCGCGGTCCACCCGGACATGGTCGCGTCGGTGAAGGTCGTCGCGGCCGACAGCGGCACGACGGGCGGCACCACGGGTGGCTCGACGGGCGGTACGACCGGGGGTACGACGGGTGGCTCCACCGGTGGCACCACCACTGGTGGTACGACGGGTGGCTCGACCGGCGGAACGACCGGTGGGTCGACCTCGGGCGGCAGCAGCACCGGTGGCACGACCACCGGCGGTACCAGCACGGGCGGCTCGACCGGTGGCAGCACCGGCAGCACGGGCGGTACCGGCGGCGGTGACGGCGGCGACGAGCAGTGCGCCAGCGTCCAGGACGTGCTGCTGCCGATCCTCCAGCACATCAACGCCGCGCACCTGGAGCGGTCCCCGGGCCAGCAGGTGCAGGACGCGCTCGCGCTGGACTCGTACATCAAGCTGCACACGGTGTGGGTCGAGACGATCCTGACGCCCGCCCTCGAAGGTGGCGGCACGGTTCTCGACGAGACGCTCAGTGTGCTGCTGGCCCACATCAACTCGGCGCACCTGGAGGAGTCGCTCGGGCAGCAGATCACCGATCTGCTCGACGTCGACAGCTACGTGAAGATGCACACGGTCTGGGCCGAGCACCTGCTCGCGCCCACCGAGGACTTCCTCACCGGCAGCTGCTGACAGGGCTCGCCCAGGGCTCACCCCGAGAAGAAGGACGCCGGTCCGGCCGAGGCTCAGTCGGCCGGACCGGCGCCTGCCCCATTCTCCACAACCCCGCCACACTTCGGGAACCGCTTTCCAAGGAGACCCGGGATGACAACCGTCACCCTGCCCACCGCCACCGCCTCCGTACTGCCGCTTCCCGGCCGGTACGCCGTGGCCCCCGACCGCTCGCTCGTCGAACTCACCAGCTGGTACGGCCCGTTGCCCACCCGCCGCCGACGTGTCACCCTCACCGACGCCTCCCTGACCGTGCCCGACGCCCTCACCGATCCCGAAGACCTCCCCTCCCTCCGCTTCGAGTTCGCAGGGCTCGACCAGGCAGACGGCACACCCGCCACCCACGTAGCCCTCACCACCCTCACCTCCGACACCGTCGAACTCCTCGACGGCGGAGGGAAGCTGCAAGTCACCGGCGACCTGAATCTGCGCGGCGTCCGCTTCCCCGCCCTGCTGCGGTTCCGGGTCGTCGAGCGCGCCGACGACCGCCTGCTCGTCGTGGGCACGGCCCGGCTGCCGTACCGCCTCCTGCGCCGCGCGACCGGGTTCCGTCCCGGCCGGCTGCCGCGCCCGGCGACCCGGCTGCGGCTGCTGGTCGCCGCGGAGTTCGCGTGAGGGCGGCCGGCCGGGCGGCACTCGTCCCCGTACTGGCCCTCGTCGCGCTGCTGCTGGCCCTGCCCGGGCAGGCCTCGGCGGCCACCTACCGGGTCACCATGCAGGGGTACGACTTCGCCCCGGCGACCCTGACCGTCCCCGCCGGTTCCACGGTGACCTGGACCAACCAGGACACGGCCCCGCACGATGTGAAGACCACCTCGGGCCCGGTCCAGATCCACTCCCCCATGCTCGACAAGGGCGAGAGCTGGAGCTTCACCTTCACGACGGCCGGTTCGTACGCCTACTACTGCACCGTCCATCCGAACATGACGGCCGGAATCACGGTCCAGGCACCGGCCCCCGCGACCTCGGCGGCCCCGACGCACTCCCACACCCACACGGAACCCACGTCGGGATCGGGCTCGGGATCCGGCACAGGCTCGGGCACGGCGCATCACGGGACCGGTACGAGCCAGTCGACGGCATCGAGCGGCAGAACACAGACGCGCCCGACCTCGGCGGCCTCGGCACCGGCCGCCTCCGGCCGAACGACGCCCAGTCCGGTCACCTCCCCGTCCCCCGCCGCCTCGGCGCCCGCCGGGACGGCTCCCCAGGCCCAGCCCGCCACCTCCACGGCCACCGTCGCCTCGGTACGGCCGCTGGACCCGTTGCTGCTCCTGACGGGGATCGTCGCCGGGATCGCCGTACTGTGCCTGCTGCTGGTGGGGTCGCGGGCCGCCGCGCCGCGGGGGAAGGGCGGCGGGGCCGAGAGCGAGGCATGAGTACTCCGCCGGCTGTGCCGTGATGTGCCGTCGTTCAGCTGCCGCGCCGTCGTGGCTGGTCGCGCCCACGCGGCGGAGCCGCATGTCCGTACGGCACCGCCCCCTTCGGGGCGCTGGCGAAGCGCTCAGCGGCGGGAGTCGTCGCCGAGGGCGGTGACCACGGCCGGCAGGCGGTTCATCGTGTGGGCGACGCGGAGTCCGTCCATGTAGTCGCGGACGTGCACGATCAGGCCGTCGCGGACCCGGATCACCAGCAGGCCGGGGAAGCCGAAGGGGCGGCCGGTCGTGGTCACGGTCCCGGTGACGACCTGCTCGACGGTGATCACCTCGGGGTCCGTGCTGTCGTGGACGACGACGTCACGGATCTCCTCCGGCCGCGCCGGGCTCGCGCCCCAGGCCGCCCGGTATCCGGCGCGGACCTCTTCGCGGCCCTGGTAGCGCTCGGGCATGCCGGGGAAGAGGAACGGGAACTCGTGGACGGCGTCGACCGCGTACAGGTCGGCCAGGTCGTCCGCGGACCCGTCGAGCATCGCCTGCTGGTAGCGGGCGAGGACGTCACGGGGACCGGGGTTCGGCATGACAGGGGCTCCGTTCCGTCGACGCGTGATCCAACTCCCGTACGCAGAAGCCTACTTCGCGCGATAGCGGCGCATCTTCGCGCGGGCCCCGCACACCGACATGGAGCACCAGCGGCGTTTCCCGGCGGGGCTGCGGTCGTAGTACGCCCAGTGGCAGTCGGGCAGTTCGCACGCCTTGAGGCGCAGCCAGGTGCCGTCGGTGAGCGCCTCCGCGACGGCCGCCGCCACCCGGGAGAGCAGTGGCCCCTCGTCGGCGGCGGTGAGCCGGGCCGAGCCGTCCTGGTCGTCGACGGTGACCAGCAGCGGTGCCCGGGAGAGCAGTTGGCCCAGGGGCGTGACGGCGTCGTCGTGCGGCGGATGTCCGGCGTGTGCGAGGCAGACGGCCCGCAGGGACTCCCGTAGCTCCTTCACGGCCGCCAGTTCCCGCTCGCCGATCCCCTGGACGCCGAACGCGGCCCGCCCCTCGGCGGTGTTCAGCGCGTCCCGGTCCGAGTCCAGGCTCCTGGTGTTGACCAGGGCCTCCACGAGGGCCAGTCCACCGGGCGCGGACGCGTTCTCACTCACACAGGTGACGTTACCTCCTAGGCACGGGCATACGGTAACCGCTAGCGTGTGACCGTTACCGTATGGGCACCATCAACAGGTAACAGGGAAACCGAGAAGCAAGACAAGCAAAGGCAATCAACGGAGGAAGCCATGCCCATCGCCAAGCTCGGTGCCGTCGTCCTGGACTGTCCCGACCCCGGCGCCCTCGCCGCCTTCTACGCCGCGCTGCTGGGCGGCACGCCCGAGGTCGAGGAGGACTGGATCGACCTGCGGCTCCCGGACGGGCCGACACTGGCCTTCCAGGCCGCTCCCGGCCACGTACCGCCGAAGTGGCCGTCGCCCGACGCCTCGCAGCAGTTCCACCTGGACGTGACCGTGGCCGACCTGGACGCGGCCGAGCGGGAGGTGCTCGCGCTGGGCGCGAGGCCGCTGGAGACGGAGGACCGGGCCCGCTCCTTCCGTGTCTACGCGGACCCGGCGGGGCACCCGTTCTGTCTCTGCGCGGGCTGATCCCGGATGGCCCAGGATGGTCCCGTGGCACCCGTGGCACCCGTGGCCCGTTTCCGTACCGTCGTCGTCGACTGCCCGGACCCGCGGGCGCTGGCCCGTTTCTACGCGGGTGTCGTCGGCGGTACACCGGCGGACGAGGACCCGGACTGGGTCGTGCTGTACGTCCCCGGCGGGCCGCGGCTGGCCTTCCAGCGGGCGCCCGGGTACTCCCCGCCCGAGTGGCCGCGGGCCGGCCACGGCTCCCAGCAGTTCCATCTCGACCTGGACGCCGGGTCCACCCTGGCGGAGCTGGACGCGGCGCAGGAGGCGGTCCTGGCGCTGGGCGCCCGCCCGCTGGACCTGGACGACCAGGACGGGCGGCGGGATTTCAGGGTGTACGCCGATCCGGCAGGGCATCCGTTCTGCCTCTGCCGGATCGAGCGCCATTGAGCCCGTAGGACTCCGAGGCCCTGAGGCCCTGAGGCGGGTCAGCCGTCCAGTTCCGCGATCCGTGCCGTCGACGGTTCGCGGCGCTGCTGTGCCGCCTTGGCCGTGAAGTCGGCGTTGCGCAGGACGCGTTGGACGTTTCCCCAGGTGAGGAGGGCCAGGTCGGGTTCGGTCCAGCCTCGGCGCAGGAGTTCGGCGATCAGGTTCGGGTAGCAGGAGGCGTCGCCGAGTTCCTGGGGGTGGGCGCTGCCCGAGTCGTACGTGCCGGACAGGCCGACGCACTCCGGGCCCGCGACCGCACGGACGTGGTCGAGATGGTCGGCCACGTCACGGACGGACGGTCCGGTCTGCTCGGCCGTCAGCGGCACCAGGCACAGGCCCCCGGCCGCGCCCAGCTCGGCGAGCGTCTCGTCGGGCAGGTTGGCGGGGTGGGGGCGCAGGGCGCGGGCGGCGGAGCGGGTGCACAGGGCCGGCGCCTTGGAGATCCTGACGGCGCGGTGGATGGTGGCCGGGGAGGCGCCCGAGAGGTCGGCCAGCACTCCGAGCCGGTTCATCTCGCGGACCACCTCCTCGCCGAACCGGGTGAGCCCGGCCTCGCTGGCCCAGGACGTACCGGCGAGGGTGAGCACGCGCAGGCCCAGGGAGTGCAGGACACGCAGGATGCCGAGCGAGTCGTCGAGGGCGGCGGCCGAGGCGGGCCCGAGCACGACAGCGACCCGTCCGCAGTTACGGGCGTCGGTGACCTGCCCGGCGGTGCCCGCGAGCCGCAGCCCTTCCGGATGGCTCCGGGCCACCGTCTTCACGAGGTCCAGCTGCTCCAGGGTGGCCCCGACGGCCCGGTCACCGACGAGCCCGTCCGGCAGGTGCAGCGCCCAGAACAGCGCGGCCACATGGCCTCGTCGCATGCGGGGCACATCGGTGTCGATGGTGCTCTCTCCCAGCTCCAGGTCGTACCAGGGCAGGTGTCGCAACGCCCAGGGCAGCCCGCTGTAGCCGTCGGCGACGGGGTGCGCGGCGAGGATGGCGTGGGCGCGGTCGAGGGGGTCGGCGTCCGGGTCGGAGACGGGTGAGAAGTCGACCTCCGCCGCTGTGTCGTCGTCGGGCTCCGGCAAGGGGAGGGGCGGGTCGAGTTCCCCGACCTCGGCTGTGGTGTGCAGTTCGTCCTGCAGATCGGCCATGGCGGGCTCCGTACGTCGTGATCTACCTCGTGATCGCAATACGGTCACCGTCGCACGGGGGCGAGGGGGCTTCCTGGTGGGTGGGGCGTTCGGGGGTACGTCACACACGTCCCCCTCGCCTCACCCGCCGCGCACGACCCCCAGGTGCGTGTGACCTACACAACTTCGCCATGCTCCAACAGCCCTCCGTCGATTAGACATGTGTCGTTCGGGTAGGCCCATACAGACGGCGGCGACATGGAGTACTTCTGGATGGCGTACTCCTATTGGAGTAGGGGCGAATGGATGTGACGCGAGTCGACCTACTACGATGGCAAAGTTTCGGCACGACCAGTGCCCGACCGCCGCTGTCAAGATCCTGAGGAGCATCAATGCCCACGGCCGTGGACCCGAGTCTCAATCGCCGCAAGCTGCGACTGGCGCTGAAATCAGCCCGCGACAGTCGCGGCCTGACGCAGCGTGACGCGGCCGACGCGCTGGAGTGGTCGCTGTCCAAGCTGATCCGCATCGAGGCGGGCACGGTCAGCCTGTCCGTCACGGACCTGCGCGCGATGCTCCTCGAGTACGGCGTGGAGGACCCCGAGGTCGTCGCGGACCTGGAGGAGGCGGCCCGGGGCAGCAAGGGACAGTCGTGGTGGTCCGAGTACAGCGATGTCGTCAGCCAGCCGTTCAACCAGTACCTGGGCTACGAGAGCGCGGCGAACTCCATCCGGGGCTACCACCCGAGTCTCATCCCCGGCCAACTCCAGATCTCGGACTACATCTCCGCCATCTTCGAGGTCGGTGAGCCCGTGGCCAAGGCCGGGCAGCTCACCGACCTGCGGCTGGCCCGACAGGAGCGGATCCTCCAGGAGGGCGGTCCCCGTGTCGAGATGATCCTGGACGAGGCCTCCCTGCGCCGTCAGATCGGCGGCCCGACGACCATGCGGCGCCAGCTGACCTTCCTCAAGTCGCTCGTCACCGAGCAGCGCGCCACCTTGCGTGTCCTGCCCTTCTCGGCCGGCGCGCACGACAGCGTGGACACCAGCTTCACCCTCCTGGGCTTCCGCGACGACGAGGACGTCCTGTACCTCGCCGGACCCCGCGGCACGGTCACCAACCGCGACGACCGCAAGCTGGTGGCCCGCTTCCAGGAATGCTTCGAGGATCTGGAGAACAAGGCGCTCAACGAGGAGGACACGATCGCCATGTTCGACGACCTCATCGAGAACTTCCACCGCACCTGACATCCAGTCGGCGTGCATCAAGGCCCGGGGGACGCTATGAAAAGCGACGACGAGAGCAGAGGACCGGAGCTGGATCCCGGCCGCTCTCGGCGCCCCGGGCCCGGTTACAACGTCTTCCTCGGACCGGCCGCGCCCGCCCGGCCGCCCGACCCCCCGCGAGGCCGAGCCGATGTCGACGACACGATCAGGCTCCTGCGCACTCTCTGCGTCCTGATCGTGTTCTCCTCGGCCACGTTGCCCATGGTGGCCTTCGCCGGGATCGGGATGGGCGTATCGCCCTGGATCTGCCTGGTCGTCGCCTTCGGCGTCGGACCGCTCACGACCTGGGCGTTCGTCATGGCCTTCGAGAAGATACGCCGTTCCTCGCTGTCGGACGGACCAGAAGATCGACCGTCCAGTGGCGGGCCATAGCCGGCGAGCGCACCCACCACCAGCCGGCGGCCGCGGACACCGCGACCAGCACCGCCAGCCACATCACGAGCCGCACCCACGGACTTCCGCCCAGCAGGGAGACACCCGCCCCGGCGGCCGTGGCCAGCACACCGGTCACCATGCAGTACCCGGCCAGCCCGGGGTACCTGGTCACCGTCTGCTCTCGGCGTTCGCCGCTCATCTCACATCCTGTGCTCGGTCCGCTTCAGCCGTATGTCACCTGTGGTCCCCGTCGGCGATGTCCGGTATGAGGAACAACGCTGTCGCCGCACGCCAGGCATCCGCGGTGAAGCTCACCGACGCGGTGTCCGGCTGTTTGGAATCGCGCACCCGGACCGCCCCGGGGAGCACCGCGACCTCGCAGCAATTGTCATCACCCGAATTGCCGCCGCTGTAGCTGCTCCGCCGCCAGACAACCGCACCTCGACCCCCGGCCAACGCAGCCCCCTCTCGCTCTCGCCCCGCTCCGAGAAACGCTGAACGCGCCTACGGTTCTTACCCGTTGTGGCCACGGTTCAACAGACAGTCGTCTCTCTGGCGCGTTCTGAGGGGTCGGACCACCCCTCAGCCGTCCAACCCCTCCAACGTGGCGTTGGACGGCCCACGCCTCTCCCGCACCTCCCGTGCCACATCCTCCGCCGCCCCCAGCACCCGCACCGCGTTCCCCCAGGTCAGCTTGGCAAGATCGCTCTTCGACCAGTGCCGGTCGAGGAGTTCCGCGATGAGATTCGGGTAGCCGGAGACATCGTTCAGCCCGTCGGGGGTGAACGCCGTGCCGTCGTAGTCGCCGCCGATGCCCAGATGGTCGATTCCGGCCACCTCGCGCATGTGGTCCAGGTGGTCGGCGACCGTCGAGACCGTCGCGACCGGGCGGGGGTTCCGCTCCTCGAAGGCCCGGTGGATCTTCATCGCCTCGGGGGTCGTGGCGAGGTGGTGGAAGCCGTGGGCGCGCATGTTGTCGTCCGCGGCGGCCGTCCAGTCGACGGCGGCCTGGAGGACGAACTTCGGTACGAAGGTCACCATGGCCATTCCGCCGTTGACGGGCAGGCGTTCGAGGACGTCGTCCGGGATGTTGCGCGGGTGGTCGCACACCGCGCGCGAGGAGGAGTGGGAGAAGATCACCGGCGCGACGGACGTGTCCAGCGCGTGCCGCATCGTCGTCGCGGCGACATGCGAGAGGTCGACCAGCATGCCGAGGCGGTTCATCTCCCGGACCACCTCGCGGCCGAACTCCGACAGACCGCCGACGCCCGGCTCGTCGGTCGCCGAGTCCGCCCACGCCACGTTGTCGTTGTGGGTGAGGGTCAGATAGCGCACGCCCAGCTCGTACAACCCCCGCAGGGTGCCGAGGGAGTTGGCGATCGAGTGACCGCCCTCCGCGCCCATCAACGAAGCGATACGGCCTTCACGCCGGCCCGCCTCCATGTCGGCGGCCGTGAGGGCCGGCCGCAGCTCGTTCCCGTACCGCGCGATCAACTGACGTACGCAGTCGATCTGTTCGAGGGTCGCGGGCACCGCGTCCGGCAGGTCCGAGCGGACGTACACCGACCAGTACTGCGCGCCGACCCCGCCCTCGCGCAGGCGCGGGAGGTCGGTGTGCAGGTGGGTGTTCTGGGCGGTGGCGATGTCGCGGGCGTCGAGGTCGTAGCGGACCTGTTCGCGCAGCGCCCACGGGAGGTCGTTGTGGCCGTCGACGACCGGGAACTCGCGCAGGAGTTCCCGGGCCTCCTCCAACGAGCCGCTCACGGGCGTCACTTCCCGAAGCCGAAGCCGCCGCCGTTGCCCGCGCCGCTCTCGACCTTGGCGCGCAGCCGCTTGCCCTTCTCGGTGGCCTGGTCGTTCAGCTCCTGCTGGAACTCCCGCATCCGGCCGAGGAGTTCCTCGTCGTGCGAGGCGAGGATGCGCGCCGCGAGCAGGCCCGCGTTGCGCGCGCCGCCGACCGAGACCGTGGCGACCGGCACCCCGGCCGGCATCTGGACGATCGACAGCAACGAGTCCATGCCGTCGAGGTACTTGAGGGGGACGGGGACTCCGATCACGGGGAGCGGGGTCACCGACGCCAGCATGCCGGGCAGGTGGGCCGCGCCGCCCGCCCCGGCGATGATCGCCTTCAGTCCGCGCTCGGCGGCCTGCTCGCCGTACGCGATCATCTCGTGCGGCATGCGGTGCGCGGAGACGACGTCGACCTCGTACGCGATCTCGAACTCGTCCAGGGCCTGGGCGGCGGCCTCCATGACGGGCCAGTCGGAGTCCGACCCCATGACGATGCCTACGAGGGGTCCCGCACCGGGTTCTGCAACGGGGCTCATTCTGTGATCGTGCCTCTCAGGTAGCCGGCTGCGTGACGGGCGCGCTCCAGCACGTCGTCGAGGTCGTCGCCGTAGGTGTTGACGTGGCCCACCTTGCGGCCGGGCTTCACGTCCTTGCCGTACATGTGGATCTTCAGCTGGGGGTCGCGGGCCATGCAGTGCAGGTACGCGGAGTACATGTCGGGGTAGTCGCCGCCGAGGACGTTCGCCATGACCGTCCACTTGGCGCGGGGGCGCGGGTCGCCGAGGGGGAGGTCGAGGACCGCGCGGACGTGATTGGCGAACTGGCTGGTGATCGCGCCGTCCTGGGTCCAGTGGCCCGAGTTGTGCGGGCGCATCGCCAGTTCGTTGACGAGGATGCGGCCGTCGCGGGTCTCGAAGAGTTCGACGGCCAGATGGCCGACCACGCCGAGTTCCTTGGCGATGCGCAGGGCCAGTTCCCCGGCCTGGAGCGCCAGCTCCTCGTCTATGCCGGGCGCCGGCGCGATGACGGTGTCGCACACGCCGTCGACCTGCTGCGACTCGACGACCGGGTACGCGACCGCCTGGCCGTGCGGGGAGCGGACGACGTTCGCCGCCAGTTCCCGTACGAAGTCGACCTTCTCCTCGGCCAGGACCGGGACGCCGGCCCGGAAGGGGTCGGCTGCGTCCGCCTCGGACCGGACGATCCACACGCCCTTGCCGTCGTACCCGCCGCGGACCGTCTTGAGGACGACCGGGAAGCCGTCCCCCTCGGCCGCGAAGGCGACGACGTCGGCGGGGTCCGCCACGATCCGGTGCCGTGGGCACGGCACCCCGATCTCGACGAGCTTCGCCCGCATCACGCCCTTGTCCTGGGCGTGCACGAGCGCGTCCGGGCCGGGGCGGACGGGGATGCCGTCCGCCTCCAGGGCCCGTAGGTGCTCGGTCGGGACGTGCTCGTGATCGAAAGTGATCACATCGCACCCTTGGGCGAACGCGCGCAGCGTCTCCAGGTCGCGGTAGTCGCCGATGACGACATCGCCGACGACCTGCGCAGCGGAGTCCTGCGGGGTGTCACTGAGGAGCTTGAACCTGATGCCGAGCGGGATGCCCGCCTCGTGTGTCATACGAGCGAGCTGCCCCCCGCCGACCATGCCGACTACCGGGAACGTCACCCTCCAAGAGTATCGGCCCGGTCGTCGCGGCCTGATTACACGCCTGTGACCCCGTACACACAGGCGAGCCCCAGAGGGGGTGGTTAGCATGGCTGAGTTGACGAAATCCCACAGGGCGATCCCACAGACGGGGGCCGACAGACCATGGAACGTGGTTCCAAACGTGGTTCCGACGGGCGTCGTACGGCGCCCCGGGGCGCCGTACGACGCCGCTTCGACCAGTTCGCGGCCGAGGTCGCGAAGTTCGGGGCGGTGGGCACGGCGGGGCTTCTCGTCAACCTGCTCGTGTTCAACCTGGTCCGCCACACGACCGACCTCCAGGTGGTCCGGGCGAGTGTGGTCGCGACGGTGGTGGCGATCTGCACGAACTACATCGGCTTCCGGTATTTCACCTACCGGGACCGGGACAAGAGCGGGCGTACGAAGGAACTGACGCTGTTCCTGCTGTTCAGTGCGGTGGGGCTGGTCATCGAGAACGGTGTGCTGTACGCGGCGACGTACGGCTTCGGTCTTGACAGCCCGCTACAGAGCAACGTCTTCAAGTTCGTGGGGATCGGGGTCGCGACGCTGTTCCGGTTCTGGTCGTACCGGACGTGGGTGTTCCGTACGTTGCCGGCGCGGGAGGCTGTGGCGAGTGCGGAGTCGTTCTTGGAGGACGCGGGGCTCCCCGAGGGTGGGGCGATTCCTGGGCGGCGGAGTCAGCGGCAGCGGGTGGGTTGAGCTGGTCGGTTCGGTGCGGCGCCGTTGCGGCTTGTCGCGCAGTTCCCCGCGCCCCTAGGGGTGGGTGGGCTGAGCGGTCTAGTTCTGTGCGGCGCCGTTGTGACTTCTCGCGCAGTTCCCCGCGCCCCTAAAGACAGCAGCGGGTGGGTTGAGCTGATCGGTCCGTGCGGCGCCCGGTGGGGCTTCTCGCGCAGTTCCCCGCGCCCCTAAAGACAGCAGCGGGTGGGTTGAGCTGGTCGGTCCGTGCGGCGCCGGTGGGGCTTGTCGCGCTGTTCCTCGCGCCCCTTAGGGGGGCGCCCCCTGGCCGTTGGCTGTCAGCGCACCGTGCGTTCTTCCTCTCCGTCCTGTGGCTTCTTCAGGGGGGTTCTGGAGAGGAAGAGGCCGAAGACCGGGGGTTGCTGTTGGAGGAGTTCCAGGCGGCCTGCGTCTGCCTCTGCCAGGTCTCGGGCTACCGCCAGGCCGATGCCTGTGGAGTTGCGGCCGCTGATCGCGCGCTCGAAGATCCGGGCGCCCAGGTCGGCGGGGACGCCGGCGCCCTCGTCTGTGACCTCGATCACGGCCTGGTTGCCGATGACGCGGGTGCGCAGGGCGACCGTGCCGCCACCGTGCATGAGGGAGTTCTCGATCAGGGCGGCCAGTACCTGGGCGACGGCTCCTGGGGTGCCCACAGCCTGAAGGTGCCGCTTGCCCGAGCTGACTATGGCGCGGCCCGCGCTGCGGTAGGCAGGGCGCCACTCGGCGAGCTGCTGCTGGATGACCTCGTCGAGGTCGAAGGAGACGGCGGAGCCGGTACGCGGGTCGCGGGCGTTGGTCAGGAGCCGTTCCACGACGTCCGTGAGGCGTTCGACCTGCGTGAGCGCGATCGTGGCCTCCTCCTTCACCGTGTCCGGGTCGTCGGTGAGGGTGATCTCCTCCAGGCGCATGGAGAGGGCTGTGAGGGGGGTGCGGAGCTGGTGCGAGGCGTCGGCTGCCAAGCGGCGTTCCGCCGTGAGCATGCGGGCGATACGTTCCGCCGAGCCGTCCAGCACATCCGCGACCCGGTCCAGCTCCGGGACGCCGTACCGCTTGTGCCGGGGGCGCGGGTCGCCCGAGCCGAGGCGTTCGGCGGTCTCGGCGAGGTCGGTCAGGGGTGAGGCGAGGCGGTTGGCCTGGCGTACGGCGAGCAGGACTGCGGCGATCACGGCGAGCAGCGCGACGGCGCCGATGATCAGCAGGGTGCGGCCGACCTCACGGGTCACGGAGGAACGGGGTTCCTCGACCCGGACGGTCTCCCCCTCCTCCCCGTCCTCCTCGGCGGAGATGACGTCCCCTACGGGCTTGTCCCCGACCTCGATCGGCGCGCGGCCGGGGATGCGTACGACGGCGTACCGGTCACCGGTGACGAGGCCGCCGAGGACCTTGGCGTTGATCTGCTCGTCGCCGAGTATCCGGCTGTCCACAATGCTGGCCAGCCGCACAGCCTCGGAATCCACCCGCTCCTGCGCACTGGCACTGATCGTCCGCGTCTCGACGATGACCAGGGACACCCCGAACACGGCGATCACGACGAGCACGACAGCAAGGGTGGATTGGATTAGACGGCGACGCACGGCGGCCCCTCCGGGCGATGACTGACGGACGACGGGCGGTGCGCTGCGAGACCGCCCTGGGCGCCCCGCAGGGGCGCTCCAGGGGCGCGGGGAACTGCGCGATCAGCCCCCACCGGCCGCCAGCCGCGCGCCAAGCGCAACCCCCACGGCGTTACGCGCGTCCAGCTCCGCTAACTCTTCTCGAAACGGAAACCAACACCCCGTACCGTCGCGATGTACCGAGGATTCGCCGCATCATCGCCCAGCTTCTTCCGCAGCCAGGAGATGTGCATGTCGAGCGTCTTGGTCGACGACCACCACGTCGTGTCCCACACCTCACGCATGAGCTGGTCGCGGGTCACGACCCGCCCGGCGTCACGCACCAGCACCCGCAGCAGATCGAACTCCTTCGCCGTGAGCTGGAGCTCCTCCTCGCCCATCCACGCCCGGTGCGACTCGACGTCGATCCGCACGCCGTGCGTGGCGGGCGGCTGCTGCGGCTCGGCGGCGCCGCGCCGGAGCAGGGCCCGGACCCGGGCGAGCAGTTCGGCGAGCCGGAAGGGCTTGGTGACGTAGTCGTCGGCGCCCGCGTCGAGGCCGACGACGGTGTCCACCTCGTCGGCGCGCGCGGTCAGGATGAGGATCGGGACGGTCAGTCCCTCGGCACGCAGCCGGCGGGCCACTTCGAGGCCGTCCATACCGGGCAGTCCCAGGTCGAGAACGACCAGGTCGATACCGCCCTGGACGCCGGCGTCGAGCGCGGTCGGGCCGTCCTCGCGGACCTCGACCTCGTAACCTTCCCGGCGCAGTGCGCGGGCCAGCGGCTCCGAGATGGACGCGTCGTCCTCAGCGAGCAGTACACGGGTCATGAACTGATGGTAGACCGCCGTGGACGCCGTCTGGGGTGTGACCAGGCGTTCTTGATTCTTACCTTCGGACGCCAGGACGAGGGCACCCGGGACGGCGCGGCCGGTGCCCGCCGTACGCCCACGCGTGAACCTGTGCCTCTGCGATGAGATCCTGTCTCTTACCTTCGAATAAGCGACTGTTTCGCACTCATCACCTGTGATTCACGTCTCAAGTCCTTTTATTTACGACAGTGAACTGTCGTATGGTGACTGGAGCTCTTAACGGCACCCGGGGACCTTTGGCGAGTTTTCTGCCGAAGGTCTTTTTTGTGCGCCCCGACAGCAAGGAACGACCCATGGCGTCCAGCCTGACGAAGGATTCCCCCGTCTCCGAACGGTCCTTCTTCGGCCACCCCCGCGGACTGGCCACGCTCTTCATGACCGAGATGTGGGAGAGGTTCTCCTACTACGGCATGCGGGCACTGCTCCCCCTGTACCTGATCGCGCCGAGCGGCCTGCACCTCAGTGCGACGGCCGCGACCGCGATCGGCTCCGTCTACGTCTCGCTCGTCTATCTGCTCGCCCTGCCGGGCGGCTGGTTCGGCGACCGGGTCTGGGGCCCCCGCAAGACCGTCGCCGTGGCCGGCGGCATCATCATGCTCGGCCATCTGACGCTGGCCCTGCCGACGGCGGGCACCTTCTACGCGGGCCTCGGGCTCGTCGCGATCGGCTCGGGCCTGCTGAAGGCCAACATCTCCACCATGGTCGGCCATCTGTACGACGGCCCGGACGACCCGCGCCGCGACGGCGGCTTCACCGTGTTCTACATGGGCATCAACGCGGGCGCGTTCGCCGCGCCGCTGGTGATCGGCACGATCGGCGAGAAGGTCGACTGGCACCTCGGTTTCGCCCTCGCCGCGCTCGGCATGGCGCTCGGTCTCGCCCAGTTCCTGCTGGGCAGCCGGCACCTGGACGCGCGCTCCAGCGTCGTCCCGACCCCGCTGTCCGCCGCCGAGAAGTCCGCGACGCTCCGCAAGGCGGCGGTCTGGGCGGGCACAGCGGCCGTGTTCTACGCGTTCGTCGGCTTCTCCGGCCACTACACGCTGAACTGGGTCATGGTCCCGCTGATCCTGCTCGGGCTGATCGTCCCGGTGGTCGTGCTGGCCCGCATCAAGCGCGACAAGGACCTGAACAGGGCCGAGCAGTCGTCGATGTCGGCGTACATCTGGTTCTTCGTCGCCGCGGCCGTGTTCTGGATGATCTACGACCAGGGCGCCACGACCCTGTCGATCTTCGCGGACGGCAAGGCCGAGAACACGGTCTTCGGCTGGGAGTTCCCGGTCTCCTGGTACCAGTCGGTGAACCCGGTGCTGATCATGGCGCTGGCGCCGGTCTTCGCCTGGTTCTGGCTGGCGCTGAACCGGATGGGCAAGGAGCCGAGCACGATCGTGAAGTTCGCCTCGGGCCTGGTCCTGGTCGGTGTCTCGTTCTTCCTCTTCCTGGCGCCGCTGTCGATCGCCGGGGACGGCCACAAGGCGGCGGCGATGTGGATCGTGGCGATCTACTTCGTCCAGACCGTCGGCGAGCTGACCCTCTCCCCGGTCGGTCTGTCGGTCACGACGAAGATGGCCCCGGCGAAGTACGCCTCCCAGATGATGGGCGTCTGGTTCCTGGCCGTCACGGCGGGCGACGCGACGACCGGCCTCCTCTCGGTCGCGGGCGTCAACCTCGACCGGATGGGCGTGGTGGCCCTGGAAGCCGTGCTCGCGGTGACAGCGGGCGCCGCGGTGTGGTCGTACCGCGGCAAGGTCAAGCAGCTCATGGGCAGCGTTAACTAAGGGTCAACTGACGGTGTTCGTCGGTCGGTTGTACCGGTTGGCTGTACATGGCCGGGGTCGCCGTGTCCGGAGGGGCGCGGCGGCCCCGGCCGTTCTGTCCGTTCCGGCCGTACGTCGGTCGGCGGCCGAGGGCATGCGGAAATGCGCCCCCCGCCGAACGTGTCAACCCGGCCCTGTCCGCGACGTTTTCGCCCGGTTCAGGCGTCATGCTCGTGGCCCAGGCATTCGCCGGTACCGCCCACCCGAGGAGTGAACCCGCATGACGACGACCACCCTCCCCCTGCTCCCCCGCCGCGTTCCTGCCACTGCCGCCCACCGCATCGCCCCCGTCCCCACGTCCGTTCCCTCGCCCGGCGCCTGGGCCGCGCCCACCCGCGAGGTCCTGCGTTCGCTGGAGGCAGCGCTCGCCAGGTGGTCGTCGTGACGACGGTGCCCGCCGGGGCGGAGGCGGCGCCCTGCGATGTGTGCGAGGCGCTGGCCGCTCAGCGGGACGCGGCCCGGGAGGCCGGGCGTACCGGTGAAGTCGGTGACTGTGAACGGGAGTTGAGCGAGCACGGCCGACACGGTCAGGAGTGCTCGCCGTGACCTCGGGCCCTGCCCGTCCCGCCCTCAGCCGGTGAGCGGCGGCTGCCCAGAGTGCCGGACCCCGCCCGGTGATGTGCTCCGGAGCGGGGTCCTGACGTTTCCGCCGGTCAGCGCAGGCGTCGGCGACCCGGCATGAACGTGAACACCGCCACGCCCAGCAGTACCGCCGTACCGGCCACCAGGCCGAGCGCCTTCAGGGCGCCGTTGTTCTCGGCGCCCGTGTTCGCGAGGCCGCCGCTGGTCGACGTACCGCCGGAGCCGGACGTCGTGCCGCCCGACGTCGAGGAACCGCCGGACGCTCCGCTGGCCTGTTCCTCCGTGTCCAGGGTCAGGGAGACCATCGTCGTGGTCGGGGTGCAGGTGGTCGTCGTGCCGAGGGCGTTCACCGTCAACACGCCTGGTGCCAGGGTCGATTCACCGGTCGCGCCCGGCTTGTAGGTGCCCGTCATGTCGGAGATCGTCATCGCGTCGCCGGTCTTGATCGGCTCCGTGTTGGCCGGGCCCTCGACATGGACCGTGCCCGTGTCGGACCCGCCCAGGACGACCTCCATGGACGGCTTCACCGAGTCCGCCGGGAGGTCCGCCGGACTGTCCATCACCGAGCCCTTGAACTGGACCGTGATGTCGTAACTCCCGCCGTTCTTCTTGGCGTTGATCTGAATGGGGGAGGTCACTTCCTTGTCGCCGATGGGCGTCACGCACTTGTACGGGACCTGTACGAGCTTCCCGGTGAAGTCCGTCTGACCGCCGTCCGTCGGGCTCGGCGACTCGCTCTCCTCGTCCGTCGGGGTCGAACTCGGGCTCGGGGACGCGGAGTCGGTCGGCGTGGGTGAGGACGACGGTGACGTCGATGTCGTCGGGGTCGGGCTCGGTGAGGGTGAACTGCCGCCCCCCGCCGTCACTTTGATCGTCACCGACGGCTGGACCGTCTCCGTCGGCGCGCACTTCGTGTCCGTCCCGAAGGCGTTGATCGTGTAGGCGTCCGGGGTCAGTGTCACGTCTCCGGCCGTCGTCAGTTTCACCTTGCCCTTCATGTCGGACAGGACCATCGCCGCGCCCTTGGGGATCGCCGGGTTCTCGCGCGGCCCGACCATCGCGATGTCGGCGGTCTGCGCACCGCCCGCCTTCAACACCCCGCTCGGCTGCACCGAGTTGGCGGGCAGGTCGATCAGGTCGGGGTTCTTGGAGGCGGCCTGGGTGAACTTCCAGACCACGTCCACCTCGTCGCCCACCTTGGCCGTCGCGGGCGCGGTGATCTCCACCTTGGTCGTGCCGTTGACGGGGTCCAGTCCTGAGGCCGCCGGCGGCACGCACTTGGTCGCGTACGACACCTCGGCCGCCTGGGCGGGCCCCGCCGCGGCCATGCCCAGCAGGACACCGCCCGCTCCGCCGAGCAGCAACAGGGCCCCTGCCGCACTCGCGCTCCGTCTCCGTTGCGTTCTCACGTGTTCCCCTTCGAGTTCGTCGTGTTCATCGCGTTCGTCGTCGGAGTGCCCGGGTCCAGGTCGCCGAGGTTCAGGTGCGTATCCGTGTCCGCGTCCGTGTCCGCCTCCGTGTCCGTGCGTGGGTCCGGGACCGCGCCGGGGTCCGCGTCCGGGGTGAACCACGGCAGGGTCGAAGAGGCGCCCGCGGGTGGGGAGTTGCCATCCCGCTCGCCCACCTTCGGCATCCTCAGGGTCAGTTCGGGCAGCCGAAGCCTTCGTGGCCCCCGGTCACGCCGTACCGCATGCTGTCCGCCCGGCCCGCGTGGCCGTACCCGGTCCACCACCGCCATACCGACGCGGAACAGCGCCGCCGGTACGACGACTCCGGCCAGGACCCAGAACAGGGTCACGCCCCAGGGCCGGCCCACGCCCCAGGGCTGTTCGGCGAGGACCTTGCCGTCGTACTTCAGCGAGACCGAGTAGTCGCCGTGCGCCCCGCTCGCCAGGGAGACCGGCAGCTCGACGCGTGCCTTCCCGCCCGGCTGGATCGTGCCCTGCCACTGCTGCTCGTCCCACTGCGGGGCGAACACCCCGTGGGAGGTGCCGACTTGGAAGACCGGGTCCTTGACGGCCGCCGTACCGAGGTTGCCGACGGTGAGGACGAGGGTGCGGGTGGGCGGCGCCCCGAACCAGGTCAGCAGCCCGCTCGAACCGTCGAGCCGGGGGTCCGTGAGGACCGAGAGACGTCCGGTGCCGTCCGATTCGGGCAGTGGCTCGACCGGGTGGCCCGCCACCTGGAACACCGCGTCGGCCGCCGTGTCGGACGACCCGGTCACCGTCGCCACATGCACCACGCACGGGCACGGCACCGGCGGTTCGACCACCGGCAGGCTCTGGCTGAAGGCGCCCTGCGTGTCCGTGGTGACGGCTCTTCCGTCCGCGTTGGCACAGGAGTTGGTGCCGCCGATCACTCCCCGGGACGGGCTGGACCGGCCGCAGATCAGCATCATCAGCAGCGCCTTCCGCGGCCAGCCGGTCCCGGTCACGATGATCGAACTCCCGGTCCCCGCCTGCGACTTGGAAACCTTGACGGTCGGCCCGTCGGCTGCGGTGGCGGTCGTGGGCAGCAGCGAGACAGGGAAGAGGAAGGCGAGCGCGAGCGCCGCCGTGACCAGTGCGGGAATCCGCCGCTTCACTTCATCGCCCCCGTCAGCTGTTCGGCCAACTCCTCATGTCCGCACGGCTGTTCGTGGCCCCTACGGCGCCCCAGCCGTCGTACGGCCATCAGGGCGCCGCCCGCCACCAGCGCCCCCGCGCCTCCCGCCACCCCGCCCCACGGCACGAACCGTGCCGACGTGCCCGCCTCGGCGCGTACCGTCCCGTCGGCCGCCGTGACCGTCAGGCGTACGTCGACCGCGTCGAACTCGGGCCGCCCGGGCCAGGGTTCGGTCAGGGCGACGCGCTCGCCCGGGGGCAGGCGTACGGGGAGGGTGCGTGCGGGCCGGTCGAGGAGGGGGCCGAGGACACCGTCCGCGCGGACGGTGAGCGTCGGGGTCAGGTCGGTGGTGCCGCGGTTGACCAGCTCGTACGCGATGCGGTCGCCGCGTACCCGCACGTGCTCGACGGTCAGCGCGGGCAACCGGGGTCCGCCGACCCGGAGTTGCACGCGTACCGTCTCGGTCCGGCCCGAGGCGCGGGCGGTGATCGTGGCGGTGCGGTCGCCAGGAGGCGTGCCGTCGGGGATGCGCACCGTGAAGGGCACGTCGGCGCGGGTGCGGGCGGGGACGTCGACCTCGGGGGCGGCGAGGGTGACCCAACTGCCGCCGGACAGCCGGACATCGAGGACGCGGTCCGTCGGGTTGCGGACGGAGAGCGTGTCCTGGAGGACCGTCCCGGGGGTGCCCTCGGCGTAGAAGTAGGGCCGGTCGGTGCCCAGGGGCGCGGCGGACCAGCCGTCCCGCTCCTCGTCGGCCGCCGCTGTGGACGACGTGGCCCACAGCAGCGGGACGACGAGGCAGAAGGAGAGACAGAGGACGGCACGCATCGGCGGCTCCCGTGGTCGACTGGCCGTGCCTCAGCGGCGTACTGCCCGCTCGTCCCGTGCGGTCTGGTTCCTGCGCGTCAGCCACAACGCGCCCGCCGCGCCCATGAGCAGGACCGTGCCGCCGAGGGTGCCCAGCGCGATCATCGAGTCCTCGGGGCCGGTCTGCGGGAGTTCGGCGCCGCCGTCCGAACCGCCGCTGCTGCTCGTACCGCCGGTGCTGCCGCCGTCCGAGACGCCCATGACGTCGAGCGTCAGGGACGGGCCCGGGTTGTTGGTGGGCGTGCACGTGGTGGTCGTACCGAGGGCCTTGATGGTGAGGACGCCGGCCGTGAAGGTGACCTTGCCGTTCTTCGACGGCTTGTACGTGCCGCTCAAGTCACTGATCTTTATCGGGGTGTTGGCGGGTACCGCCTCGGCGTTCGCGGGGCCGCTGACGTTCAGCGTGCCGCTGTCCGCGCCGCCCAGCTTGATCGTGGCGCTCGGGTTCATCGCGCCCTTGCCCAGTTCCACCGGGCTGGACGAGACGCCCTTCTGCCAGGACATCGTGACCTTGTAGCCGCCGTCGCTCTCCACCGCCTTGATGTCGATGGGCGAGAGGGCGCTCTTGTCGCCGATCGGCGTCTTGCACTGGTAGTTGACGTCCACGACCTCGGCGCGGGCGGCGGGGGCGGCCAGCAGCACCGCCGATCCGGCCAGGGCCGCGACGGACGCGAGCGCGGCGCTTCGTTTCGGGTGCGTGCTGCGGCATGTCCGGTGGTACGACATCGTCGTCCCCCATTCCTGGCGGTCCTGTCAGCATTTCTGACGGCACATCAGATCTCGGATCGGCCGTCAAGGTACGCCGGGGGACTGAGAGAAGGAAGACACAACGCACACCGGATCGGCGGAAAATCGACCGGATCCCGGCGGTGCTTTGCCGCCACATCGGCGGGAACTACGCCGGAGCGCCCAGCTCCGCCCACACCTTCTTGCCCGCGACACCGGGGGTCCGTACGACTCCCCAGTCCAGGCACAGCCGCTGCACGATGAACATGCCGTGGCCGCCCGGGCGGCCGGCTCTGTGCGGGGTGCGCGGGGCGGGCTGACCCGTGCCCCGGTCGGCGACCTCGACGCGGATCACCTTGTTGTCGCAGGTGATCCACATCTCGTCCGGACCCTCGGCGTGCAGGCAGGCGTTGGTGACGAGTTCGGAGACGACGAGCAGGACGTCCTCGGCGGCGGCGCGCCGGTCGGCGGTCGCGGCGGGCAGCCAGCCCCACGCGTACAGCGCCTGCCGGGCGAAGTCCCGGGCGAGCGGAACGACACCGCTCTCGCCGCCGAAACTCAGGCTGCGGGTCTGCCGACCCCCGGAAGCGCCGCTGGACTCGGGGGACTCCGGGGATTCCGGAGAGCCCGGCGAGTCGGGCCGGGTGGTGCTCATCAGCGCTTCACCTCACCGATTCACCAGTTCACGTACACGGTCGTCATTGCACACTGTTCATTACGCGCGCCCTTGTGCGCATATTCAGGATGTCTCCTGCCCGGCGGAACCGACAGAACACCCCCCGAAGGCGGCACACTCGACAGCCCGCCCGGCCGACCCGGAAGACTCGGCCAGAAGGACCGGGAGAGCTAGGAGGACTTGGGCGGTTCGTCGGCCAGGGCGTCGGCGAGCGATTCGTGCACGGTGAACACCGCGTCCGCGCCCGTGATCTCGAACACCCGTGCGACCACCGGCTGCATTCCGGCCAGGTGCACCCCGCCGCCGGCGGCCTCCGCCTTCAGACGGGCACCGAGCAGCACATTGAGGCCGGTGGAGTCACAGAACTCCAGCCGCGCGCAGTCGACGACCAGCCGCGCGAGACCCTTCGCGAGGCAGTCCTCAAGTGGTTCACGCAACAGGTCGGCGGTGTGGTGATCCAGCTCACCCGCCGGAGTCACGACGGCGCTGGAACCCTCCCGCCGCACCTCGACCAGTAGCCGGCCAGACTGTGCGCTGCCGACCGTCCCGCGGTCCATGCCGTCTCTCTCCCGAGGTCGTGGCTGTTCGCCGGCGCCCACTCGCGCCCGCTGACGTCCTCGAACACTACGCCTTCCTCACACTCTCCGACACCTGAACTAACGCCCATATCCGGACATATGGGAATGGAACGCACTTGCGGCAGGCTCGGGAAACCGGGTAGGGCTAGATACACGTACCCGACACGGCCGGCATTGGAGGCGCCGCACACCGCACGTGCACACGCACCGGCTTCGGCAGCCTCATGCCGAGAACCATGGAGGACACCATGTCACCCCGGCTCGACGCATCGCATACCCAGAGGGCGACGTCGACACCCCCTCCGGAACACACGGACTCCCACCAGCTGCACCAGGACCCGCTCATTCCGGGCCCACGCGTTCCGGACGCCCTGGACGGGCTCCCCGAGATCCCGCCGTACGACGAGGTGGGTGCGGTAGACGCGCGGGCCCTGTCCAAGACCCTCTTCGCGCGGCTGGAGTCCCTGGAAGAGGGGACGCACGACTACGCGTACGTCCGCAACACCCTCGTCGAGCTCAACCTCGCCCTGGTCAAGTTCGCCGCCTCCCGCTTCCGTTCGCGCAGCGAACCGATGGAGGACATCATCCAGGTCGGCACCATCGGCCTGATCAAGGCGATCGACCGCTTCGAGCTGAGCCGCGGGGTCGAGTTCCCGACCTTCGCGATGCCGACGATCGTCGGCGAGATCAAGCGCTTCTTCCGCGACACGTCGTGGTCGGTGCGCGTACCGCGCAGGCTCCAGGAACTCCGGCTCGACCTGGCCCGGGCCGGCGACGAACTGGCCCAGCAGCTCGACCGCGCCCCCACCGTGGGCGAGCTGGCCGACCGCCTCGACCTCTCCAAGGACGAGGTGGTGGAGGGCATGGCGGCATCGAATGCCTACACCGCCAGCTCACTCGACGCCCAGCCCGAGGAGGACGACTCCGAGGGCGCCCTCGCCGATCGCATCGGTTACGAGGACCACGGCATCGAAGGCATCGAGTACGTCGAGTCGTTGAAGCCGCTGATCGCCGAACTCCCGCCCCGGGACCGGCAGATCCTCTCGCTGCGGTTCGTCGCCAACATGACCCAGTCGGAGATCGGCGAGGAACTGGGCATCTCGCAGATGCATGTGTCGCGGCTGCTGTCGCGGACGCTGCACCGGCTGCGGAAGGGTCTGACGATCGAAGGCTGACGTCCTCATTGCGGTCTTTGCGGGAGGGGTTTCTGGTTACCCACAGAAACCCCTCCCTTCTTTTCCCAAAGGCCTCATGCGTCACGGACACCGCCTTCAGACTGGCTGGTACGTCAGGACGGACGGGGGTCCGAGGAGGCGGACGGATGTCTGAGCACATCGAAGACAGCGGGCTGTACGCGAGCGTGTCCGACGCCCGCCTCACCGAGCTGCTGCGCACCAACTCCCCCACCGCGTACTCGGCGTTGCAGGAACTCCGTACCCGCCACCGCGCGTCCGTGCTCGCCTACGCCCGGCTGTGCACGACGAGCGACTCCACGGCGGGGCAGTTGGCGGCCCAGGCGTTCACGACGGCGGCCCGGGACACGGCACGCGGTACCGAACCGAACGTACCGTGGCGCCATCAACTCCTTTTGCTGACCGCAGATTTGGCGGCCGGCTGGGCGACGGACGAACGTGCGGCGGGCCTGGACCCGAGCCTGCTCCTCGTCCTGAACACGCTCAACACGGCGGGCGGAGAGCTCCTGTTCGCACCCCCGCCCATGCTGGGCCCGTTCCAGTCGCTGTCGGCCCGCACCCAGGGCCTGATCTGGTACGGCACCGTGGAGCGCGAGTCCGAGGGCCGGACCGCCGATCTCCTCGGCCTGACGCACGAGGACGTCGAGCATGAGACGGACTCGGCGCTCCAGGCCCTGGCCCAGGCCTGTCTGCGGTCCCGGCTGGCCGCCTCCGACGACCCGCGCTGCCAGGACTTCCGCCGGCTGATCGAGGAGTCGGTCCGCCCGGTCAACCCCCGCCACAGCACGGACCTGAACTCCCACATGGTCATCTGCTCGCACTGCTCGGTCGCCTACGAGGAACTCGCCGCCCTGCGCGACAGCCCGCGCACGGCGCTGGGCGAGGGCCTGCTGCCGTGGTGCGGAACGGCATACGCACGGGACGCACCGACGGTCACCCTTGCCAACGCCCCTGCCTCGGGCGGGGCTTGGGCCCAGCCACCGGCCCCGCCGGCGCCGCCGTCCCGTCGGCGCTTCGCGCTGGCCTCGGCGGTCCTCGGCGTGACGCTGATCCCGCTGCTGATCGTGCTGCTGTCGTCGGGCGACGGCTCGTCGAGCCCGCAGGGCGCGTCGAACACGTTCCCGGTCACCGCCGTGCCGAGCAGCCCCGAGGCGACGGCGCCCTCCTCACCGACGGCCGCCGAGTCCCCGTCCCCGTCGCCGACTTCACGGCCGCCGACCTCTTCCGCCCCGGCGCCGAAGCCGACGCCCACTCCCAAGCCCACGCCTACACCCACGCCGGTGTTCCGGGCGCCCGGAGCCTCGTACGCCCAGGTGGTGAACGTCGCTTCAGGCCGCTGTCTGGACATCCGGGGCGGTGTGCTGGAGAAGGGCACGGACGTTCTCACGGCACCCTGCTCCGCGTCGTCCGAGACCCAACGCTGGCGTGTGGACGCCGACTTGGGGGTCCTGCAATCGGCCGCCGACACCGACCTGTGCCTGGACAGCCGGGGGGATGTGGACCGGGGCGTCGGGATCTGGGAGTGCGCGTCGGTGGACGGCGACAACGGGGACAATCTGCGCTTCACCGTGGACGACGACGGGGTGATCCGCCCGGCGATCGCCTTCGCGACAGGGCTGGTTCCGGCGGCCGACGGCGGCGTGAAGTTCGTGGCGCTGACGGGCGGGACGGGGCAGCGGTGGCGGGCGGGCAGCGCCTGATTTCACTCCGCGACACGAGGCGGGAGTGAACAGCCGCCGGGGCAGAGCTGGCAACCCCGGCCGTGACCGGCGGCGACCCGAGGGTGAATCCCGTTCCCCACAAAGGGAGTTCACCCATGCGCAAGCACATCGCACGTCTCCTCGCGGTGCTGGCCGCACTGGCCGCGTTGATCGCCGCCCCCGGTCTGCCGGCCGCGTTCGCCGCCCCCGCCGGGACGACGGCACAGGTGCGGGCCGCCGCCGACGTCTGGAACCCGCCCGCGAACCTCGTACAGCCGCTGAACGAGGTGTGGAACCACGTCTCGTCGACCTACCCGGACCTCTACGGCTTCCGCAACTACGGCTGGGACCAGGTCATGGCCAACCGGGGAAGCGTCAACTACTGCGTCCGCTGGGAGTCGGACGCGCCCGTGAGCACCGCCCTGCGCGACCGGATCCACGCGGCGCTGAAGAAGCAGTTCGGCAAGTGGACGGCGGCCATGCTCGACAACGGCACGGGCCACAACGCCTGGCCGTACACCAACGTGCCGGTCAACATCGTCGGCTGGGCCGTGAAGAACCGCTCGACCCTCCAGTGGACCGACAGCTCGGTCGACATCTACGCCGGGAACCTCGACGGCGGCGGCTCCCCGCAGTGCTCCCCGGACTGCGGCCGCTTCTTCCACCAGGACGGCAACTACTCACGCTGCCCGGGCGGCGCGGCCCGCCACTACGACCAGTCGCTGTGGCTGACGAAGGGCTTCCAGGGCGGCGCGGGCGGCGACTGGGGCCAGCGGGTCGGCCAGGAGTACTTCACCGGCGCGCTGGACCAGGAGAACATCCACATCTATCTGCACGAGGTCGGCCACACGTTCGGGCTCGACGACTTCTACGACTGGACCCCGACCGGCCAGTGCTGCTTCCTGATGAAGGCGGGCAGCGCGGCGCAGATCACGGAGTTCGACAAGTGGATGTTCCGTGACTTCTGGCGCCATCTGAAGAGCCGGTACGGCCTCTGAGCCGAGGCCGGAGTCAGACGATCCGTACGCCTCGTCGCCACACGCCGCTGACCAGCGGGACCCCCGGCCGGTAGGCCAGGTGGACGTGGCTCGGGGCGTCCAGGAGGGTCAGGTCGGCGTACGCCCCGGGCGTGAGGCGGCCGATGTCGTCGCGGCGGAGGGCCCGCGCGCCCCCCGCCGTGGCGGACCAGACCGCCTCGTCCGGGGTCATGCCCATGTCCCGTACCGCGAGGGCGATGCAGAAGGGCACGGAGGAGGTGAAGGAGGAGCCCGGGTTGCAGTCCGTGGAGAGCGCGACCGTGACGCCCGCGTCGAGGAGCCGGCGGGCGTCCGGCCACTGGGCGCGGGTCGAGAACTCGGCGCCGGGCAGGAGCGTCGCGACCGTACGGCTGTTCGCGAGGGCGTCCACGTCGGCGTCGGTGAGGTGGGTGCAGTGGTCGGCGCTGGCGGCGTCGAGTTCGACGGCGAGCCGCACGCCGGGGCCGTACGAGAGCTGGTTGGCGTGGACGCGCGGGTGCAGGCCCTTCGCCTTGCCCGCCGTGAGGATCGCGCGGGCCTGGTCGCCGTCGAAGGCGCCCTTCTCGCAGAAGACGTCGACCCAACGGGCGTACGGGGCACAGGCGTCGAGCATCTCGCCGGTGACCAGGGCGACATAGGCGGCCGGGTCGTCGGCGTAGTCCGGGGACACGATGTGGGCGCCGAGGTAGGTGACCTCGTCGGTGTGGGCGGCGGCGATGCGCAGGGCGCGGGCCTCGTCCTCGACGGTCAGGCCGTACCCGGACTTGGTCTCGAAGGTCGTGGTGCCCTGCCGGAGCGCCTCGCGGAGGTAGCGGGTGAGGTTGGCCTCCAGTTCCGCGTCCGTGGCGGCGCGGGTGGCGGCGACGGTCGTACGGATTCCGCCCGCCGTGTAGCTCCGCCCGGACATCCGGGCGTTGAACTCCTGGGTGCGGTCGCCCGCGAAGACGAGGTGGGAGTGGGAGTCGACGAAGCCCGGGAGGACGGCCCTGCCACCGGCGTCGACCCGATTGTCAGTGGTGGGTGCTTTGCTGTTCTCACCGGTCCAGACGACGCGGTCGCCTTCGATGACGACGGCCGCGTCCTGGATCAGTCCCAGAGGAGAACCGTCGCCGAGAGAGGGGTCGTTGGTGACCAGGCTGCCGATGTTCGTGATGACGGTCGTCGTGCCGGTGGTGGTGTCGGTCGTGCTGCCGATAGCGCTGTTCGTCCGGTTCGGGCTGCTCGGACTGCTCGGCGTGCTGGGGCTGTTCATGGCGTCCTCATGGGTGGCGGGGCGGAGGGCCGGGATGCGAACCGGGGTGCGTACGGGGGTCAGGCGCGCAGGGCTTCGACGGCTGCCGCGAGCGCCTGCGGCACCTCTGGTACGAGGGTGTGGGCCCCGTCGCGCACGACGTGCCGGCCGCCCACGACCGTATGGCGCACATCCGCTGCCGACGCTGCGAATACAGCCGTCTCCGCGCCCAGCCGAGGCACCGGTCCCGCAGTTCTGACCGAGTCGAGCGCGATCGTCGTGAAGTCGGCGAGCGCACCGGCTTCCAGGGTGCCCGCGTCCTGCCAGCCGAGGGCCGCGTGACCGTCGGCGGAGGCGGCCCGGAGCAGGGCTGCCGCCGTCCAGTGGCCCCGGGTGCGGGTGCGCAGGCGCTCGTTCAGCTCCATGGCGCGGGCCTCTTCGAGCAGGTCGATGACGGCGTGGCTGTCGGAGCCGAGGGAGAGCGGTGAGCCCGCGCGCTGGAGGGCGACGGCGGGGCCGATGCCGTCGGCGAGGTCGCGTTCGGTCGTGGGGCACATGCAGGTGCCGGTGCCGCTGTGGCCGAGGAGCGCGATGTCCTCGTCGGTGAGGTGGGTGCTGTGGACGCCGGTGGCGCGAGGGCCGAGGACCCCGTGGTCGGCGAGGAGCCGGGTGGGCGTGCATCCGTGGGCGGCGAGGCAGGCGTCGTTCTCGGCCGTCTGCTCGGAGAGGTGGACGTGAAGGGGCGCCCGGCGTTCCTCGGCCCAGCGGGCCACGGTCGCCAACTGCCCGGCGGGCACGGCCCGTACGGAGTGGATGGCGGCACCGATCCGCGCGTGATCCCGTTCCTTGAGAACTGAACAGCGTTCCGCCCAGGCGTCGGCGGTGCCGTCGGAGAAACGGAGCTGGTGGCGGTTGGGGACCTGCCCGAAGCCGGAGGAGAGATAGGCGGTGTCGAGAAGGGTGATGCGGACACCGGCGTCGGCGGCCGCTTCCACCAGAGCCTCGCCCATCGCGTTCGGGTCGGCGTACGGGGTGCCGCCCGGGGCGTGGTGGACGTAGTGGAACTCACCGACGGCGGTGATGCCGGCGAGGGCCATCTCGGCGTACACGGCACGCGCGAGGGCGTGGTAGGCGTCCGGGGTCAGCTTGTCGGCGAAGGAGTACATGACCTCGCGCCAGGTCCAGAAGGTGCCGGAGCCGACCTGGACGGTGCCACGCAGGGCACGGTGAAAGGCGTGGCTGTGGGCGTTGGCGAGGCCGGGGAGGGTGAGCCCGCGCAGGATCTCGGTGCCGGGTGGCGGGCCGTCGACTCCCGTACGGACAGCCGCGATCCGACCGTCCTCGACGTCCAGGGCGACGCCCGGCTCGACGTTGGTGTCGAGCCAGGCGTGCTCCAGCCAGTACGTCCGTGCTTGGGGGTGGGTCACGTGCAGGCCAGCCCTTCCAGTACGTCGGCGAGTGCGGTCACCCCGGCCACGCAGTCGTCCTCGGCGGCGTACTCCGCCGGGGAGTGCGAGACGCCCGTGGGGTTGCGCACGAACAGCATGGCGGTCGGGATGCTCCCGGAGAGAATCCCGGCGTCGTGTCCGGCACCGGTGCCGAGGACGGGGACGGTGAGGGCTGTGTCCTTGCCGAGGATGCGGCCGAGTTCGTCGCGCAGGGCGTGGTCGAACTCGACGACGGGGGTGAACGACTCCCGGACGACGTCGAGATCGACGCCGTGCGCCTCGGCGTACTCGCGGGCCGCCTGCTCGACACCGGAGACGACGGTGTCGAGGGCCTTCTGGTCGGCGGCGCGGGAGTCGAGCCAGCCGCGTACGAGGGAGGGGATGGCGTTGACGCCGTTGGGCTCGACGGAGATCTTCCCGAAGGTGGCGACGGCACCGGCGAGTTCGGCCTCGCGGCGGGCGGCGAGGACGGTCTCGGCGTACGACAGCATGGGATCGCGCCGGTCGACGAGCCGTGTCGTACCGGCGTGATTGGCCTCGCCACGGAAGTCGAACCGCCAGCGCCCGTGCGGCCAGATGGCACTGGCGATGCCGACCCGGTCGCCGCTCAGATCGAGCGCCCGCCCCTGCTCGACGTGCAGCTCGACGAAGGCGCCGATACGGGCGAGGCGCTCGGGGTCGGGCCCGATGGTGTCGGGGTCGTACCCGGCGGCCTCCATGGCACGCGGCAGCGTGATCCCATCGCCATCGGTCAACAGCCGAGCCTGCTCGACGGTGACGGCCCCGGCGGTGAGCCGCGACCCGACACAGGCGAGCCCGAACCGGGCACCTTCCTCGTCCCCGAAGTTGACGATGGCGAGGGGCTTGCTGAACTGCGCCCCGCGCGCCCGAAGCTCGTCGAGAGCAGCGAAGGAGGACACGACACCCAGGGGCCCGTCGAAGGCCCCGCCATCGGGCACGGAGTCAAGATGCGACCCGGTGACAACGGCATCCCCCTCAGCGGGATCCCCGAGCCAGGCCCACTGATTCCCGTTCCGATCGACCTCGTACGACAGCCCCCGAGACTCGGCCTGCCCCTTGAACCAGGCCCGACACTCGAGATCGATCCCGGTCCAGGCGTAACGCCGATAGCCGCGCGAGTCGGGGTGCCGACCGAGGGGGGCGAGGTCACGCCACATGGCGTGGAAGGAGGAGCCACTCGTCTGTGGGCAGGCGTTCCGCAGGGCGGAACGGGTGGGCACAGACGCACCACCCGCAGTCGGCGACGACCCGCCCGCCCCCACCGAAGAGTCGCCGTCCCGCCCGGCAGAGCCCTCGCTCACGCGTCGTCCCCCTCGCGCATCGGCACCCGCACACCCCGCTCGTCAGCGACCGTCTCCGCGATGTCGTACCCGGCATCCACATGCCGGATGACGCCCATCCCGGGGTCGTTCGTCAGCACCCGGCGGATCTTCTCCCCCGCCAGCTTCGTGCCGTCCGCCACGGACACCTGCCCGGCGTGGATGGAGCGGCCCATGCCGACCCCGCCCCCGTGGTGGATGGAGACCCACGACGCGCCCGAGGCGACGTTCACCATCGCGTTCAGCAGCGGCCAGTCGGCGATCGCGTCGGAACCGTCGAGCATCGCCTCGGTCTCCCGGTAGGGAGACGCGACGGACCCGCAGTCCAGATGGTCGCGGCCGATCGCGAGCGGCGCCGCCAGCTCACCGCTCGCCACCATGTCGTTGAAGCGCTCGCCGGCCTTGTCCCGCTCGCCGTAGCCGAGCCAGCAGATCCGGGCCGGGAGACCCTGGAAGTGGACCCGCTCGCCGGCCATCTTGATCCAGCGGTGCAGGGACTCGTTCTCGGGGAACAGCTCCAGCATCGCCTTGTCCGTCTTCGCGATGTCGGACGCCTCGCCCGACAGGGCCGCCCAGCGGAAGGGGCCCTTGCCCTCGCAGAAGAGGGGGCGGATGTACGCCGGTACGAAGCCGGGGAACGCGAACGCCCGCTCGTATCCGGCGAGTTGGGCCTCGCCCCGGATCGAGTTGCCGTAGTCGAAGACCTCGGCACCGGCGTCCATGAAGCCGACCATCGCCTCGACGTGCCGGGCCATCGACTCGCGGGCCCGGGTCGTGAAGCCGGCCGGGTCCTTCGCCGCGGCGGACGCCATGTCGTCGAAGTCGACGCCGACGGGGAGGTAGGCCAGCGGGTCGTGGGCCGAGGTCTGGTCGGTCACGATGTCGATGGGGGCGCTCTCGGCGAGCATGCGCGGGAGCAGCTCGGCCGCGTTGCCCAGCAGGCCGATGGAGAGCGGGCGGCGGGCGTCACGGGCCTCGACCGCGAGCTGGAGGGCGTGCTCCAGGGAGTCGGCCTTCACGTCGAGGTACCGGTGTTCGATGCGGCGCTCGATGGCACGCGGGTCGACGTCGATACAGATCGCGACACCGTCGTTCATCGTCACGGCGAGCGGCTGGGCGCCGCCCATCCCGCCGAGGCCGGCGGTGAGGGTGATCGTCCCGGCGAGGGTGCCGCCGAACTTCTTCGCGGCGACGGCGGCGAAGGTCTCGTAGGTGCCCTGGAGGATGCCCTGGGTGCCGATGTAGATCCACGAACCGGCGGTCATCTGCCCGTACATGGTCAGGCCGAGGGCCTCCAGGCGGCGGAACTCCTCCCAGTTGGCCCAGTCGCCGACCAGGTTGGAGTTGGCGATCAGGACGCGCGGGGCCCACTCGTGGGTCTGCATGACACCGACCGGGCGGCCCGACTGGACGAGCATCGTCTCGTCCTGCTTCAGCGTCCGCAGGGTGCGGACCATGGCGTCGAAGGAGCGCCAGTCACGGGCGGCCTTGCCGGTGCCGCCGTAGACGACGAGCTTGTCGGGGTGCTCGGCGACCTCGGGGTCCAGGTTGTTCTGGAGCATCCGGAGGGCGGCCTCCTGCTGCCATCCCAGGGCACTCAGTTCCGTACCGCGCGGGGCTCGTACGGGGCGGGGTCCTGACATGGTCTGCCTCCCAGCGGACTGTTGGCGAACTACTCGGCGAACTGTTGCAGTGGATATTCACATCCTGACTTCCTGAATAGAACTAGTCAATACGTTCCGGCGTCCGCATGTGTGCGGCACGGATGTTTCGCTTGACGCATGGACACGGACATCGACACCACGGGGGACACTGTGGACCACAACGGGGCCGGTCGGACCAACCGCCGGGACGAGGCCGTACGCGCCGCCGTGGAGCAGGGACTGCTCCGTGCCGACGCACCCATCGTCGGGCTCCTCGACGTCACCGGCATCCGTGAGTCCGCCACCGAGCTGCGCGCCGCCTTCGACGCGGTCGTGGCGCCCGGCACGCCCGTGCTGCACGCCTTCGCGGTGAAGGCGACCCCGCTGGTACCCGTACTGCGGCTGCTGCGCGAGGAGGGGATCGGGGCCGAGGTGGCGAGCCCGGGGGAGCTGGCGCTGGCGCGGGCGGCCGGGGTGGCGCCGTCCCGGACGGTGCTGGACTCGCCCGCGAAGACGCCCGCCGAGCTGCGCGACGCGCTGGCCCTGGGCATCGCCGTGAACGCCGACAACCCGCAGGAGCTGGACCGTCTCGACGCGCTGATGCGGTCCGCGACCAGCCGGTCCCCGATCGGGATACGGGTGAACCCACAGATCGGCGGCGGGTCGATCGGGGCCACGTCCACCGCCACCGCGACCTCGAAGTTCGGGGTCGCGTTGCAGGACGAGGGGGCGCGCGAGTGGATCGTGGGGGCGTACGCCGAGCGCCCGTGGCTGACCAGGCTGCACGCGCACACGGGGTCGCAGGGCATCCCGCTCGCGCTGATGGTGCGGGGCGTGGTGGAGGCGTACGCGCTGGCCGAGGAGATCAACCGGCGGGTCGGGCGGCGGCAGATCGACACGATCGACATCGGCGGCGGGCTGCCGGTCAACTTCGCGTCGGACGCGACGAGCCCGACGTACGCGCGGTACGCCCGGCTGCTGAGCGAGGAGGTGCCGGGGCTGTTCGGCGGGCGGTACGGGCTGGTGACCGAATTCGGCCGGTCGCTGCTGGCCAAGCACGGCACGATCGTGGCGCGGGTCGAGTACGCGAAGAGCGCCGGCGGGCGGCCGGTCGCGGTCACGCACGCGGGCGTGCAGGTCGCGACGCGGACGGTGTACGCGCCGGGGTCGTGGCCGCTGAGGATCGCCGCGTACGACGGGAAGGGGCGGCCGAAGGCGGGACCGGAGGTCGTGCAGGACGTGGCCGGGCCTGCCTGTTTCTCGGGGGACCTGCTCGCCGAGGGACGTGCGCTGCCGCTGCTCGAACAGGGCGACTACGCGGCGGCACTGGACACCGGCGCGTACTACTTCGCGCACCACTACGCGTACAACTCCCTCGCCCGGCCCGGGATCTACGGCTTCGTGCCGAGCGGCAGCGGGGACGGGGGCGCCGCCTTCGCGGTCGTACGGGAGCCGCAGACCGTCGCCGAGATCGTGGCCGAATCCGGTGGGGCGCACGCCTCCGCGCTCACCACCCTCCCCGCAACCACCTCCCCCCACGCACGCCCTTGACGGACTTCGGGGAACATGCAGGTCAACTGCCGTTAAAACAGGGCCAGTCGACCCACCTTAGTCATCCGCCGCATGTTCCACCGGAAAATGCCAGATCTCTCACTCCTCATGCACACGTTGCGTAGCGTCTGCGTCACTCAGCCGAACACCAGGTTGGCCGAACGTCAGGTCGGCGAACTCCGGGCTGGGCGATCGAACACCGGCCGGACAGACGCGAGCGGGACAGGCAGGAGGGGCCAAGGGTGCCCGGAATCGACGAGTGCTTGCTGGAAGCCATGCGGCTGCCCGGTGCCAGGGGCGCCGCGCTGGTCGACTGGACCAGCGGGCTGGCACTGGGCACCGTCGGGGACTCCCCGGGCGGTGATCCGGAGACGATGGCGGCCGAGGCGGCGGAGCTGGCCCGGCTGGCCGCCGAGCACCGCGCGTTCGCTCCCGAGGGCGACGGCGGGGAGTCCGAAGAGGGCGGGGCGGCCGTCGGCTGGGGGCAGGACCCGCCGGTCGAGGATCTGATCATCAGCAACCGGGACAGCTATCACGTCCTGCGGTTCGTGACGACGAGCTTCGACAGCAGTGTGTTCCTGCACCTGTGGCTGGCCCGCGCGGAGGGCAATCTCGCGCTGGCCCGCATCCGGCTCGGCGAGATGGCCGGACGGCTGGTGCTGGGATGACGGCGGTGCACGCGAATCTGACGACCCCGCCGCCGCGCCTGCCGGTGCGGGACAAGGCGGCGGCCCGGCAGCGCGCGTGGGGCGGGGTCTCCCCGATCCTCGGCCGGCTCGCCACCGAGCGGGCCACCGGCGCCCTGGTGCGGGAGCGCGGCTCGCTCTATCTCGCCGACGGCCAGGTCGTGCACGCCGAGAGCCCGGCCGTGCCGGGGCTCGACGTGCTGCTCACCGCGCGCGGCACGCTGGACGCGGACGGCTGGCGGGACGCCGTGGGGGCGGCCGGGGAGCGGAACCGGGTAGGGCGGTTCCTGGTCGAGAGCGGCCGGATCGGCGCGGGCGCCCTGGAGGTGTGCCACCTGGGGGCGTTGTACGACGCGGCGTACTTCGCCCTCGCGCCCAGCGGCACGCCGGGGCACTTCCGGTACGGGGACACGCACTGGCTCGGCCCGGTGCGCCCGGTGCCGGTGGCGGCGCTGGAGCACGAGACCCTGCGCCGCCGCGCCCTGCTCCACCGCATCTGGCCCGACGCGGCCCCCGACAGCGCCCCGCTGCTCCGCTCGGGCAGCCCGGGCGCGCCGACCATCAGCGCCCGCCAGTCCGCCGTACTGGACCTGGTGGACGGTGTCCGCACGGCGGCGGACATCGCCCTGGCGCTGGCCCGCCCGACCTTCCACACCCTGGTGGACGTACGGCGGCTCGCGGCGGCCGGGGTCATAGTCCCGGCGGCCGTCCCGGCCCTTCCGCCTCCCCTGCCGCCGTCCACGTCGTCCGCTCCACCGGCGCCCCCAGGATCGCTGCCGCCTTCCTTCACCGACCCCAACATCACGCTGCTGAAGAGGCTCAGGGATGCGCTGGAGGCCCTTTGAGCGGCAGCGCCCGCGTGCCGAGAGGAGACAACTCATGGCAGCCGAGGCCGAAGTCATGGACGAACTACGCCGGTTGCGGGCCCGTGTGCCGCAGCTCACCGGCGCGCTCGCGGCCAGCGTCGACGGTCTCGTCCTCGTCCACGACACCCCGGGTGTCGAACCGGAGACGGTCGCGGCGCTCACCGCCACCGCGCTCAGCGTCGCCGTGCGGATGGCGGACGCGACCGGCCAGGGCGACTTCCGCGAGCTGCTGGTGCGCGGGGTGTACGGCTACGTGGCGACGTACGCGGCGGGCCGCAGCGCCGTCCTGACGCTGCTCGCCCAGGACCGCGTCAACGTCGGCCGGCTGCACCTGGAGGGCCGCCGGGCGGGCGCCCGCATCGGGGAGCTGGTGGACGCGGCGGCCGAACAGACGCCGAGACCGGCCCTGCCACCCGCACCCACGCCGGCCTCCGCCCCCGCACCGATGCCCACCCGAACCAGAACCCCACGCGCGCCACGCACACCGTCAACCACGCCCAACGCGCGCACCACGGAAAGTTGAACCGGAAGCAGGAGAGGAACACCGTCATGGCCAACACCGAGACCGCGCTGAAAGAGGCGCTGACCTCCATCGAGGGCGCCACCGGAGTCGCCCTCGTCGACTACACCAGCGGCATGGCCCTGGGCACGATGGGCGGCAGCAAGACGTTCGACCTGAACGTCGCCGCCGCCGGCAACACCGATGTCGTACGCGCCAAGATGCGCACGATGGAGCATCTCGGGCTGAAGGGCGAGATCGAGGACATCCTGATCACGCTCTCCAGCCAGTACCACCTGATCCGGATGATGAAGGGGCGCGGCGGCAACGGCCTCTTCCTCTACCTGGTGCTCGACATCAACCGTTCCAACCTGGCGATGGCCCGCCACCAGCTGAAACGGATCGAGGCGGACATCGAGATCTGAGGCCCGCTAGACCAGGACGTCGCCGCGGCGGCGCGCCCCGCCCGGGGTCGCGTCGCCCGCGGCGATCCCGGTGGAGCGGTAGGCCTTGACCGGCTTGCCGGCCGGGGTGCCCGCGCGCGGGCCGAGCCAGTCCACCCGGACCCACAGCAGTACGTCGTCGGCGCGCTCGCGCCGGCCCAGCCAGGCGGCCTTCAGCCACAGCCCCGTACCGGCCCCGGCGAGCAGCATCCCGCCCGCGGCCGGCACCGCGAAGGAGCTGCCCAGCGCGGCGGCGAAGGCGAGCAGCAGCCACCAGCGGTGGCCCCGGCGCCAGTTGCGCACGGTCACCGCGCGGTCCTGGAGCACATCGTGCCGCCCCGCCCGGGCGGTACCGGCGGCGAGCGCGGTGTAGCGGCGGCGCCGCAGACACGCCACGGCACCGGCCGTGACGATGAACAGCACGGCCCCCGCCATGACGCCGATCCGGCGGCCGGTGATCCCCGGCAGCACCACGCCGACGCCCGCAGCGAACACTCCGAGCCACCACATGGGCGCCGCCCCGGCCCGTACCACCACGGCCACCCGAGCCAGACCTTGCCTCCCGCGAACTCCGCGTGCCACGTCCGCCTCCCGGTTCGTTCTCCCGGCACAGTCCTGTCGGAGCGGGAGAGTAACGAGCGAACGTGAGACGAGTCTGAGAGCCACCGGGAGACTGCTACTCGACGAACAGGCTCCGGGTCGCGGCCCGCGCGTCGAACTCCTCCAGGCGGGCCTGGGCGTCCGGCAGGTCGTCGCACATGGCCTCCAGCAGGACCCGGCCGAGGAGCATCGGCGCGCAGGCGGTGTCGAAGGCGAGGCCGGTGCCGACGGCGGCGGGCAGCAGCAGGTCGGAGACCTTCGCGACCGGCGCGAACGCGGAGTCGGCGACGGTGACGACGGTCAGGCCGGCCGCCTTGGCGTAGGCGAGGGTGTCGACGACCTCGCGCGGATGCCGGGGCAGCGCGAAGCACAGCAGGGTGGTGGCGCCCGCCCGTACGGCGGCGTCGATCCGGTCGTGGATCATCGTGCCGCCCTCGTGGAGCAGCCGTACGTCCGGGTGGACCTTGGCGGCGAAGTAGGCGAAGCCGTACGCCTGGGAGGCGGCGGCGCGCAGCCCGAGGACGGGCAGCGGGCGGGACGCGGCGAGGAGCCGCCCGGCCCGGTGCACGGGACGCGGGTCGGCGAGCACCTCGGCCAGGTGCCTCAGGTTCTCGATCTCGGCCTCGACGGCCTGCTGGTACTCGTTGTACGAGCCCGGCTCGGCGCTCTGCTCGGCGGGCGCGACCTCGCGCAGATGCTTGCGCAGCGCGGGATAACCGTCGAACCCGAGGGCGACGGCGAACCGCGTGACGGACGGCTGGCTGACCCCGGCCAGCTCGGCCAGCTCGACACTGGACAGAAAGGGCACGTCGGCGGCCCGCCGCACCATGCTGTGCGCGATCCGCCGCTGGGTCGGCGTGAGCCGATGCCCCTCGAAGAGCGCCTGAAGCCGCCCGGCGGGACTGTCGGGCGGGGTCCCGCCGGTGCCCGCGTCCCCACCCAGACCGGAGCCACTGCCGGGGCCACCGGTGGCGGCCCCACCCGTGCCCACGCCCCCATCCAGGCCGGGGCCACTGTCGGAGGCACCGGTGACAGGCCCACCCGCACCCGCGTCCCCATCTCCTGCGGCCAAGCGCTTAGAAGGCGCCTGCTCTGTCCCGCCAGTGCCCGCGCCGCCCCCCAGGCCAGGGCCGCTGTCGGCGGCGCCGGTTGCGGCCCCGCCCGCACCCACTTCCCCGCCGACGCCCGCGTCCCCGCGACCTTCCACGCCCCCCTCGGCACCCGCACCCGTGCCCGCGTCCCCGTCCACGCCCGCCTCCATGCCCATGCCTACGCCCGCGTCCCCATCCCCGCTCACGCCTGTGCCCCCGCCGACACCCACGCCCGCATCCCCACCCGCGCCCGAGCCCGTCTCCACACCCACGCCCCGCTCCGAACCTGCGTCCGCGCGCACGCCCGAGCCCGCCCCGGCACCCCGATCGGTACCGGCACCAGTACGCGCCCCCGCTCCCGCGCCCCCGCACTCCTCCGCACCCGGCGTGCTCATTCCCCGCTCCCCCTCCAGATCTCCGTGAACCGGTCCAGCAGTGCCGACGCCACCGTCACGTCGTGTGTGAGCGGGCGGTCGGTCGAGTCGGCGTCGAGGACCGACTCGGCCAGCTCCATTGCCCGGCCGACCGGCAGGTCCGGGTCCGGGCGCAGGTCGCGCTGGCGCAGTGCCCGAACCGCGGCGACCAGTTCGCAGCCGACGACGAGACGGTACGCGTCGCAGGCGCGCAGTGTCTGGCGGGCGGCGAGCGAGGCGAAGCTGGCCTGTTCCTCGACGCCCCGGGAGAGTACAGCGTGCCCGAGCGAGGCGGGCGCGGAGAAGGCCCGCAGGTCACCGAGGGCCGCGCCGGCGGCGTACTCCAGGATCATCACGCCGGAGGCGGCGGGCTCGTGGTCGGCGAGGAAGGGGCGCAGGCGGGTGAAGGCGGGCTCGTTGAGGGTGGAAAGGCGAGAGGTGGACAGGCGTGCCACCTGAGTGACCGCCAGCCTGAAGTGGTCCAGGGCCAGGGCGAGTTGGGCCTGGTAGAAACCGCCGTGGTGGTAGGCGGTGAGGTCCTCGGGGGAGATGAGCGGGTTCTCGGCGGCGGCGTTGATCTCGATCGCGAGCACCCCCTCCAGCGCGTCCGCCGCGTCGTGCGCGGGGCCGTGGATCTGCGGCAGACACCGGAAGCCGTACGGGTCCTGGATCCGGCCGAGGGGAGGTGTGGGCCGGTCCGCCGAGCCGATCAACGCCCGCATCCGGCGCGCGACCTCGACCGATCCCCGGTGCGGACGGGCGGCGTGCACGGGGGCGGCGTACGCCTCGTGCGAGCCGTCGACGGCGAGGAGGGAGAGCGCGGCTACTACCTGCGTGGCGGCGATCAGGCCGCGCAGTTCGTGCAGGGCTAGCGCGGACTGGCCGAGGGTGAGGGCGTTGCTGCTGATCAGGGCGAGGGCGTCGTTGTTGTCGAGGGCCTGCGGCTCGGGGACGCCGGTGACGCTCCAGCCACGGACCGCCGATCCGCCCGCCACCGTCGCGGGCGCGATCCACTCGTGCTCCCCCGCCAGCGCCAGCCCCATCTGTGCCAGCGCCGCGATGTCGCCCGTACCGACCGACCCGAACTCGTTGACCACGGGATACGCGCCGCTCTCCAGCGCCTCGCACAGGGCCGTGACCACCCCGGGGCGCAGGCCGGCGCCGCCCGCGAGGAGCTGGTTGGCGCGGACGGCGAGCATCGCCCTCACCTGCCGGGCCGGGAGTTCCGCGCCGATGGCGCCCGCGTGGCTGCGCAGCAGACGCAGACCGTGGTCGGCGGCGGCCTCGGTCGGGACGTCCTCGTTGCGGTTGGCGCCGACGCCGGTGGAGCGGCCGTACACGCGGCCGGTCGCGGCGATCTGACGGGCGACGCCCCAGACCTCCTCGACGCGCTTCATCGCGTCGGTGCCGGGGACGGGCCGCGCGGCCCCGTCGGCGAGGCGTACGACGTCCTCGACGCCGAGACCGACGCCGTCCAGCACGACGATGCCGGTGGACATCGGAGGCGGCACCGGAAGCGATGCATCCACGATCCGAGACGACATAACGTGCGCACTCCCATCAAATAGGACGTTTGATCTTGCTTACCGGACGCCCGTTACCTCGGATTAACACGAGGGCATTGACAATCTATTCAGACACGGAGAACTCTGCATGACGTTATACAGGCCCGGCAAGGGACACCCCATGATCCAGTTCGACGCGGTCCACAAGCGTTTCCCGAACGGCACCACCGCGGTCCACGACCTCTCGCTCCGGATGCCGGAAGGCGGCGTGACCGTTCTCGTCGGATCCTCCGGCTGCGGCAAGACGACCACCCTGCGGATGATCAACCGGATGGTCGATCCGACCTCCGGCACGATCAAGGTGAACGGCAAGGACGTCCTCCAGCAGGACGCCGCCGACCTGCGGCGATCCATCGGGTACGTCATCCAGCAGTCCGGACTCTTCCCGCACCGCACGGTCCTCGACAACATCGCGACCGTACCGCTGCTCCTCGGCTGGGGCCGGAAGAAGGCCCGCACCCGCGCGGCCGAACTCCTGGAGACCGTCGGCCTCGCCGCCGACGCCGGCAAGCGGTACCCGCACCAGCTCTCCGGCGGCCAGCAGCAGCGTGTCGGCGTGGCCCGCGCGCTCGCCGCCGACCCGCCCGTCCTCCTCATGGACGAGCCGTTCGGCGCGGTCGACCCGGTGGTCCGCACCCAGCTCCAGGACGAACTGCTGCGCCTCCAGAAGGAGTTGAACAAGACCATCGTCTTCGTCACGCACGACGTGGACGAGGCCGTCCGGCTCGGCGACCAGATCGCGATCTTCCGCACCGGCGGCCATCTGGTCCAGTGCGCGACCCCCGCCGAGCTGCTCGCCCGCCCGGCCGACGACTTCGTCGCCGACTTCCTCGGCGCCGAGCGCGGCCTCAAGCTGCTCTCCCTGAAGACCCTCGCGGACCTCCCGCAGGCCCCGGCCCCCGAGGGCGGCGCCTGGACCCTCGTACTGGACGAGGCCCGCAAGCCGCTGCACTGGCACGCGGCGGACGGGAGCACGAACGGCGCCGACATCCCCGTACGACCGCTCAAGGACGGCGACTCGCTCCTCGCGGCGCTCAACGAGTCGATAGCCTCCCCGACCGGGCTCATAGCCCGCGTGGACGCGGCGGGCACCCTCACCGGTGTCTCGTCCCGCGACGACATCCACGCACACGCGGGCCGAGCCCACACAGAGGCCCAGACGGAAGCCCAGGTCAAGGCATGACCATCGACTGGTCGTGGATCGGCGACCACACCGACGACCTCACCACCCTCACCGTCTCCCACCTCCAGGCGGCCCTCTCGGCGGTCTTCTTCGGACTGCTGATCTCGCTCCCCCTGGCCGTGATCGCCCACCGGGTCCGCCCCCTGCGCGGCTTCCTGCTCGGGCTGTCCAACGTCCTCTTCACGATCCCGTCGATCGCGATCTTCGTGCTCCTGCTGCCGGTCAGCGGTCTGACCCGCACCACCACCGTGATCGGCCTGACGGTCTACACGCTGGTCGTGCTGCTGCGGAACACGGTCGAGGGCCTCGACTCGGTGCCGGTGAAGACGAAGGAGGCGGCGAAGGCGATGGGCACGCGCCCGCTGCGCACCCTCCTCACGGTCGAACTCCCGCTCGCCCTCCCGGTGATCATGGCGGGCGTCCGGATCGCGACTGTCATGTCGATCTCACTGGTGTCGGTCGCGACCTACATCGGCGACGGCGGCCTCGGCCAGCTCTTCACGGACGGTTTCCAGCGCAACTTCCCGACCCCGGTGATCGCGGGAGTGGTCCTCACCCTGCTCCTCGCGGTGATCGCGGACGCGCTGCTGGTCGCCGTCCAGTACGTACTCACCCCGTGGACGAGGCGGCGAGCCTGACATGTACGAACTCTTCAAGGACCTCGGCTCCTGGCTGACCAGCGGCGACCAGTGGTCCGGCTACGACGGCATCGCGCACCGCCTCGCCGAGCACCTCCAGTACTCGCTGCTCGCCACGCTCATCGCGACGGCCATCGGTCTCCCGCTCGGCCTGCTCATCGGCCACACGGGCCGGGGCGCGTTCGTGGCGATCAACCTGGCCTCCTTCGGCCGCGCCCTGCCGACGGTCGGCCTGGTCGTGCTGGTCTTCCTGGCCAGCGGACTGTCCATGTGGCCGGTGTACATCGCCCTGGTGGCGCTCGCGGTCCCGTCCATCGTCACGAACACGTACGCCGGTATGACCGCCGTCGACCCGGACGTGAAGGACGCGGCGCGCGGCCAGGGCATGCGCTGGCACCAGGTCCTCTTCCAGGTCGAACTGCCGCTCGCGCTCCCCCTGATCATGACCGGCCTGCGCCTGGCGCTGATCCAGGTGGTGGCCACGGCCACCATCGCCGCGTACGTCTCCTTCGGGGGCCTGGGCCGCTACGTCTTCGACGGCCTCGCCCAGCGCGACCTGGTCCAGGTGATGGGCGGTGCGGTGCTGGTCGCCGTGGTCGCCATCGCCCTGGACCTGGCGCTCTCCGGCGTCCAGCGCTTCCTCTTCCGTCACCGCCCCGCGTAACCCGAACCGGGTAAACCGAACCGCCCAGGAGTTCTTCCGATGGCCCTTCCGATGAACCGACGCGCCCTCCTCGGCGGCCTCTTCGCAGCCGCCTCCGTCCCCGCTCTCGCCGCGTGCAGCGGCGGCATCACCTCCCTCGACGAAGGGTCCGGCTCCGCGGGCGGGGGCAGTGGCTCCAGCGCGGGCGGCCTCACCATCGGCACCGCGAACTTCACCGAGAACCAGGTGCTGGGCTACCTCTACGCGGCCGTGCTGGGCGCGGCGGGTGTGAAGACGAAGGTCCGCCCGAACCTGGGCAGCCGCGAGATCCTCATCCCCGCGATGAAGAGCGGCGACATCGACCTCCTCCCCGAGTACCAGGGCGCCCTGCTGCACTACGTGGCCCCCAAGGCGACGGCGACGGAGGAGGGCGAGATGCAGAACGCCCTCACGATCGCCCTCCCGGCGGGCCTCCAGGTCCTCCCGTACGGCATGGCCGAGGACTCCGACGCCTTCGCCGTGACCCGCGAGACGGCGGCGAAGTACGGCCTGACCTCCCTGGCCGACCTGAAGAAGCAGAACGGCAAGCTGATCATCGGCGCGGCGGCCGAGGTGAAGACGCGCGAGGTGGGCGTGGTGGGCCTCAAGGAGGTGTACGGGGTCGAGTTCAAGGAGTTCAAGTCGCTCGACTCGTCCGGTCCGCTGGTCAAGGGCGCCCTGAAGAAGGGGGATGTCGACGTGGCGAACCTGTTCACCACGGACACCGACATCCTGGACAACGGCTGGGTCGTCCTGACGGACCCCAAGAACCTGATCCCCGGCCAGCACATCGTCCCCCTGATAGCCGACCGCAAGGCCGACTCGAAGGTCCGCAAGGCCCTCGCCGAACTCGGCAACGTCCTCACGACGGCCGACCTCACCGAGCTGAACCGCAAGGTGGACAAGGACAAGAAGGACCCGGAGGACGTGGCGAACGCGTACGCGAAGGAGAAGGGCCTGACGAAGTAGACCCCTTGCCGGAGACCCTTTGCCGGAGACCCCTTGCCGGTCCTGTCCCCTAGGGTCCGGCCCAGGGACAACTGGGGGGCTATCCCCAGTGCCGGCCGGGCGCGGTTTCTCTACCGTGGTGTGCATGACCGGTATGGACGCGACGGGCGCACACGACGCCGACCTGAAGAAGGAACTCAACGCCACCTTGCAGGCCCGCAGGGAATTGGGCGACGAGTACGAGTCCGCGCTGGTCGACTCGTTCCTGGAGAAGGTCGACCAGCGGATAGACGGCTCGGTGGAGCGCCGGGTACGGCGACAGCTCGCCGAGCAGCAGATGGTGGTGGCGCGTGACTCGCGCGGCCCGAAATCCAGCGACACCTTCGGCGAGCGCTTCGGTTTCGGCATCGTCTCGCTGGTGCTGGCGATACCCCTGTCCGCCATCGGCGGCGGCAGCTCGGGGCTGCCCGGCCTGCTGGTGGCCTGGGCGGGCATCGTGGGCGTCAACGCGGTCCAGGCGGCGCGCAATTCGGCGTGGATGTTCGGCAGTCACCACCGGAGGTCCGGCAAGGACAGCGACAAGTGGGAGGACTGACACTCCCCGGAAAAAGCTTTCGCGGGGACCGCCGCACCCCCGTTGCCGGGGGGCGGGACGACGGCGGTCCCCGCGAGGGACGCGGGCCGGGTCAGGGCCGGGCTGGCGCGTCCTAGGCGTCGGTGGAGGTCCGGGAGCCGCTCCGGAGGTCCGTGACGCCGTTTCGGTTGCCGGCCGGGGCGGGGAGCCGCTCCCGCCCTTGCCGACATCCACTAATGTGCCGGACTCGTGTTAAGCGTGTGCTGCGCGGACGTGACACCCTCGTACCACTTCCACGAAGTTCCGTTCGGAAGGGGAAGCGGACCGGGACACCGCGGCCAAGACCGCAACTTCCGCTTCGACACGCCCAGTTCACCGGACGTTTACTACTGCTTGCCGCCCTTGGCCAGGAAGGCCAGGAGGTCCTGCCGGCTGACGACACCGGTCGGCTTGCCCTCGACCAGCACGATCGCCGCGTCGGCCGCGCCGAGTACGGACATCAGGTCGGCGACCGGTTCGCCGGAGCCGACCTGCGGCAGCGGCGCCGACATGTGCTTCTCCAGCGGGTCGTCGAGCGAGGCCCGCTGGGTGAACAGCGCGCCGAGCAGCTCGCGTTCGACGACCGACCCGACGACCTCCGCCGCCATGACGTCCGGGTGACCGGCGCCGGGCTTCACGATCGGCATCTGCGAGACGCCGTACTCACGCAGCACCTCGATGGCCTGACCGACGGTTTCGTCCGGGTGCATATGGACGAGGGAGGGGATGTGGCCGTGCTCCTTGTAGTCGAGGACGTCGGCGACGCGCGCGGAGGGGCCGCTGTCCTCCAGGAAGCCGTAGTCGGCCATCCACTCGTCGTTGAAGATCTTGCTGAGGTACCCGCGTCCGCTGTCGGGCAGCAGTACGACCACCACGTCGTCCGGCCCGAGCCGCTCCGCGACCCGCAGTGCGGCGACGACGGCCATCCCGCAGGAGCCGCCCACCAGCAGGCCCTCCTCCTTGGCGAGCCGCCGGGTCATCTGGAAGGAGTCCTTGTCGGACACGGCGACGATCTCGTCGGCGACGGTCCGGTCGTAGGCGGTGGGCCAGAAGTCCTCGCCCACCCCTTCGACGAGGTACGGCCGCCCGGACCCGCCGGAGTACACGGACCCCTCCGGGTCGGCCCCGACGACCTGGACGCGCCCGTCGCTGGCGTCCTTGAGGTAGCGCCCGGTCCCGGAGATGGTCCCGCCGGTGCCGACGCCCGCCACGAAGTGGGTGATCCGCCCCTCGGTCTGCTCCCACAGCTCGGGGCCGGTGGAGTGATAGTGCGAGAGGGGGTTGTTGGGGTTGGAGTACTGGTCGGGCTTCCAGGCACCGGGCGTCTCACGGACGAGCCGGTCGGACACGTTGTAGTAGGAGTCCGGGTGCTCGGGGTCGACGGCGGTGGGGCAGACCACCACGTCGGCGCCGTACGCACGCATCACGTTGATCTTGTCGGTGGAGACCTTGTCGGGGCACACGAAGATGCACTTGTACCCCTTCTGCTGGGCCACGATGGCCAGCCCGACACCCGTGTTTCCGCTGGTCGGCTCGACGATCGTGCCGCCGGGCTCTAGTTCCCCGCTCTTCTCCGCCGCCTCGATCATGCGCAGGGCGATGCGGTCCTTCACGGACCCGCCGGGGTTGAAGTACTCGACCTTCGCGAGGACGGTCGCCTGAATGCCCGCGGTCACACTGTTGAGCCTCAGCAGCGGGGTGTTGCCGACGAGGCTGATCATCGAGTCGTGGAATTGCACCGTTGTCTCCGGTTGCCGCACATAAATGTGGTTGTCATTGGTGCGGCCAGCCTAAGGCTCCACCTCGGCATTCACCTCACGTCACGATTGGCGGACGGTCGGTACGGGGCAAGGAGTGGTTGTACGGCTACGAGGAGGTGGCGGCGACGCATGACGAGCATGTCCAGGGCAAGGGTGGCCCGGCGGATCGCGGCCGGCGCTGCGTACGGCGGTGGCGGGATCGGCCTGGTGAGCGCGGCGGCCGTGGGTCTGGTGCTGGCCGAGGTACGGATGGCGAAACGCCAGGTGGGCAACGGCCGCAGTCCGCACGCGCCGAGCGCGGACGGCCTCTACGGGCGCGGGTACGCCACCCCCGGTGAACCTCCGCTCAGACTCGTACTGCTGGGTGACTCCACGGCGGCCGGCCAGGGCGTCCACCGGGCCCGTCAGACGCCGGGCGCGCTGATCGCGTCGGGTCTGGCGGCGGTGGCGGAGCGCCCGGTGGAGCTGCGCAACGTGGCGCTGCCCGGCGCCCAGTCCGACGACTTGGACCGCCAGGTGGCGCTGACCGTCTCGGCGTCCGACTGGGTCCCGGACATCTGCGTGATCATGGTCGGCGCGAACGACGTCACCCACCGGATGCCCCCGACGCGCTCGGTCCGCCACCTCTCCTCGGCGGTACGACGGCTGCGTACGGCGGGTGCGGAGGTGGTCGTGGGGACCTGTCCCGACCTGGGCACCGTGGAGCAGGTCCAGCAGCCGCTGCGCTGGCTGGCCCGGCGGGCGTCCCGGCATCTGGCGGCGGCGCAGACGATCGGGGTCGTGGAACAGGGGGGCCGCACGGTGTCGCTGGGCGACCTGCTGGGCCCCGAGTTCGAGGCGAACCCGCGTGAACTGTTCGGCCCGGACAACTACCACCCCTCGGCGGAGGGCTACGCGACGGCGGCGATGGCGGTGCTCCCGACGGTGTGCGCGGCACTGGGCCTGTGGCCGGCGGAGGAGGAGCGCCCGGACGTGTCCCGCCGCGAGGGCTTCCTGCCGGTGGCGCGGGCGGCGGCGGAGGCGGCGTCGGAGGCGGGCACGGAGGTCACGGCGGCGATGCCGACCGGGCCCAGGGGCCCCTGGGCACTCCTCAAGCGCAGGCGGCGGAGGCGGGTCCCGGCGACGGACCCGACGCCCACGCCGACTACGTCGGGAGGGGTGTCGAGCGGCTGATCCCGGCGAGGGCGCGCCGGACGGCACAGGCGCCGTCCGGACGGTCCGTCCAGCGGGCGCCGATGTGCCCGTCGGGCCGGACGAGCAGGGCGCCGTGGGGACGGAGGCCGCAGAGGTCGGCGTACTCGCCGGGCAGCCCCTCGACGCGCAGGGGCGCCAGGGACGACGGGTCGGCGTGCTGTTCCCAGCTGCCCGGGTCCGGGGTGAGCAGGGTGAACCACTCGCCGAAGGAGTCGAGGGTGGAGCGGCCCGGCGTGAGCCAGAGGTGGGGCATGCGGTGCCCGGGCTCCGCGGTGGGGACGTAGTCGGTGCCGGGGTGGGAGAGTTCGGTGGGCGCGCCGTGATCGGCACCGTCACCGAGGACGGCACCGGAGCGATAGCCGACCCCGAGCACGAGCCCGAGCTGCGCGAAGAACCGCTCGGACCAGGGAAGTTCGACCTTTCCGGAGGCCACGGCACCGACCCCCTGCCGAAGCTGTTCGCGACGCCCGTCCTGCACCTGAAGCATGAGCTGAGCGTTGGCCACGGCCTGCCGGAGGGTCAGCTCGGCGACGGGTTGCCGTTCCACCTGATAGCTGTCCAGCAACCCGTCCCCCGCCCACCCCCGCAGAACACCGGCCAGCTTCCAGCAGAGGTTGTGCACATCGGCGATGCCGACGTTCATGCCGAGACCGCCGGCCGGTGGCACCGCGTGCGCGGCGTCACCGGCGAGCAGGACCCGCCCGTGCCGGAAGCGCTCGGCGACGTAGGCGGTCAGTGTCCAGTGCTCGACGCGCAGGACGTCGACACGTACGCCGTGTCCGTCGGGCCCGAGGGCGCCCGAGACGAGGCCGCCCCAGTCGGTGTGCTCGGGGTCCTCCGGGGTGGGAACGACCCAGGCCCAGCCGCCCTCGGGGTAGAGCGGCAGGAACGACCCGTGGACGGTGGCGTAGAACCCGGCGGGCTGACCGGCGGACCAGGCGGTGAGGTCGGCGTCGAAGACGACGGTGGTGATGCGTCCCAGGGCACCGGGTCCGGCGGTGCCGATGCCCAGCAGTCCCCGGACGGTGGAGTTGGCCCCGTCGGCGGCGAGGACGTACCGGGCCCGGACAGTGGTCTCCGCACCACTGCGCCGGTCGACGAGCCGGGCGACAACACTGTCGGCTTCCGCCTCCTCGACGAGCCCGACGACCTCACTCCCGAACCGCACCTGCGTGTCGTCGGCGGCCCCGAGCAGGGTGGGTTCCAGCCGGTCCTGCGAGGTGACCACCCCGATCACGGGACTCTCGGGCACGGGCGCGTTGACCCCGATCATCGCGGCGGAGGCGAAGTCACGGCCGAGCAGCCCGTCCCGGAAGCGGATACGGCCGTACTCCGGTGGAAAGGCGCGGGCGGCGATGGCATCGGCGAGCCCGAGCTGCCGGAAGATCTCCATCGACCGCACGTTGACGAGCCGGGACCGGGGAAAGGGCGACAGCTCGACCCGCTTCTCGACGAGCAGCACGCGCACACCCCAGCGCTCCAGCAGCGCCCGGGCGGTGAGCCCCACGGGCCCGCCCCCGACGATCAGCACATCCACCGTCATGGGATCGATCACTGTCATGGGATCAATGATCCGCGCCCGGCACCGGGCCGCAACGGCAGCGCGAGGGGCGCGGGCGGCACAGGCGGCGCGCGAGGGGAGCGATAGCGTCGGACCTATGATCGTATGGCTCAATGGCACCCATGGCGCGGGCAAGTCGACGACCAGTCCGCTCGTGCAGCAACTGATCCCGGATTCACAGGTGTTCGACGCCGAGAAGGTCGGCGAGACGCTCATGGACATCAAGCCCGGGCTGCCCGCGGTGGACAACTTCCAGCACTGGCCGCCGTGGCGGCCGCTCGTCGTCGAGACCGCCCGCCGCGTGCTGGACTACACCGGCGGCACGCTGGTGATTCCGATGACGGTCCTGGTCGAGGAGTACTGGCGCGAGATCAGCACGGGCCTGGCCCAACACGCCATTCCCGTACGGCACTTCGTCCTCCACGCCGACCAGGACACCCTGCGCGGACGCATCGCGGGCGACCCGCTCGGCCCCAACTCCCCGTTCCGCCTCAAATACGTCGAGCCCTACGCAGAGGCGGCCCGCACCTGGCTGCACGCCGAGGCCGAGGTCGTCGACACCACCCACCTCACGCCCGCCGAGGCCGCCCTGCGGATCGCGGAGGCGGTCAAGAACTGAGGCCCGACAGCAGGTATGAGCGGGCCCGGTACTGACTGCGTCGCCCCGCCTACCGCACCGCCAGCGGCTTGTCGTAGATCACCGCGTTCCTGGGGGTGCCGTTCGCGGTACGGGCGGTCAGGGTCACCCGGTAAGTACCGGCGCGGACCAGCGCCCCGTTCGCGGCGCGCCCGTCCCAGGTCACGGCGATCTTCCCGTGGGCCCGGCCGCCGGTGAGGGTCCGTACGACGGCGCCCGCGGAGGTGGTGACGGTCAGCTTCCAGGTCGCGGTCGGCTTGTTCAGGTGCCAGACGCCCTGGAAGGTGCCGCCCTGGCGCGGGGCGACGGAGGTGGGGACGGTGGCGTCGGTCGCCGCGAGCGGGGAGGTGGTCACCTGCGGCCACTTGACCGTCACCGCACCGGACGCCGTCAGGTAGGCGACCGGACCGCCGAACCGGTCCACGTTCCAGAACCGGCCGCGCCGGTCGGCCGGGGCGTACGGCGGGGCCGGCAGCGGGGCGAGGTCCTTCGTACCGACCTTGGCGGCGGGGACCGCACCCTTCAGATAGGTGATGAGGAGCTTGCCGGCCTTGTTGTCCTGGGAGACCAGGTAACCGTCGCCGAGCCGCGCGTACCCCCGCGGTACGTTCTGCGCTGCCCGCGTCTTCTGGTCGTAGACGACCGCCGCCTTGTCCGGCCCGCAGGACCAGTAGACGTATCGGCCGACGACCTGTAGATCGGTCGGCAGGCAGGAGGCGACCGACAGGCTGCCCAGCTTCCGCATCGACGGCAGCGAGTACGTCTCGAACGTCGGCCTGCCGGAGACGGTCCGGGCGGTCCACAGGGTGTTGCCCCACAGAGCGGCGGCCGACCAGGAGCCGGTGACCAGCGTCTTGTCCCCGTCATACACCCGCTTGCTGAGCCCCAGCCCGTCCTTCTTCACCGTGTACGAGGCGGACGCGGCCACGACGTTCGTCAGCCACTCCTGCGGGTGGGGGATGCCACCCTCGCCGTTGCTGGTGAAGCGCAGGCATTCGCCGTAGCAGTCGACGTCGTACGACGGGTTGGACTCCGTGTAGCCGAGGCTGCCCAGGTTCTGCGGCGGTGCGGCGGTCAGCGTGCCGCCGGCCGTCAGGTTGAGCGCGGAGGCGGTGAGATCGGTGCCGGGGTACGGGAAGAACCCGTCCTTCCGATCGGTGCCGAGCAGCAGCCGTCCCTGGTCGACCGCCACGCCGCCGGCCTCGTACACGGAGACCGGGGGAAGCGGCGACACCGGCTCGAAGACCGGAACCCCTCCCGTGCCCAAGGTGACGCGCTGCACCGCCCAGTGCTCCGCGTCCGTCCCACCCTCGATGAAGAAACTGCCGTCGTCGCCGTCGACGAAGCCGCGGTACGAGGCGGCCAGCACGGTCCGCGCCGGGCCGCCGCCGGTCACCGGCACGGCGACGATCCCCTCGTTGGCGGCGCCGGGGTACATCACCCAGCCGCCGATCGCGCGAGCGGCCTGGAGGCTGCTTCGCGGAACGTCGACCAGGTGTCCGGGGGCCTGCGGACGCTCGCGGTCGATGACGTACAGATGCTGGTCGTCGGACTGTTTGCCGATGGCGTAGAAGCTCACCGTGTCGCCGGCCAGGCGGGGGTACTCCAGGTAGTCGAAGTCGTCCATCGGCACGTACGTCAGTGAGGCGGTGGCGAAGTCGAGCAGCACGGCGCGCCAGGAGAAGCTGCCGTCGGCCGACTTGTACCCGAACGCGGCTCCCCGCTCGTCCGACGTCGCGTGGTACACCAACCCGCTGAAGTCGTCGGCCACGCCGGTCACCGGCCGGTCGACCAACTGCCCACCTCCGGCCGGAATCTCCAGCAGGTGGAGCGTCCACTTCCCGCCGGCCTGGCGGGCGACCAGCAGCCGGTTCTCGGCGAAGACCTCGGTGACCTGGTCACCGGCCCGCAGCGAGAACCGCGTCACCTTGTTGGTGGCGTAGCGCCGGATGTCGTACGCGTTCGCCGTCCCCGCGGCCTTCTCCAGCCCGAGCCCGCCGGTGCGGGCGATCGTGGATGCCTGGCTCGGGACCTCCCTGGTCGAGCCGTCGCGGCCGATCCACTTGGCCGGGGAGGCGGCGTCGAACGGCCTCGGTGCGGCCAGATACCCGGAGCTGTCGGCGGCGGTCAGGAACCCGACCCGTGGCGCCGCCCGGTGCGTGCCCGGCAGGGTGACGGTCGGCATGTCCCCACCACCGGCCGCGACAGCCGACTCCGACGTGAACTGCAACAGCCCGGCCACCAGGGCCAGGCCCGCCGCGACCGAGACGACCCCACCCCTGGCCCGTCTCCTCCTCGACACCGTACGCAGAGTCGTACGTCCCACGCGCCCCACCCCCATTGGTCTCCTGCCGTACGGAACGGCCGCTCCAGCCCATGCCGCACCGTCAGACTCACGTGGGGGTGGAGACGTTGTACGGAAAGGGCACCGACGTGACCATGACCGAGCGGCGCTGTCCGCAAGGGATCGTGTCCGGAGCGCGCGCGGGGTCAGCGAGCAGTCTCCGTGATGTCCGTACCGGCCTGTTCGAGAGCGGGGAAGCAGAGCCGTACGTCGTAGCGGGCCTCCAGGTTCCGGACCCGGGGCATCAGCTTCTCCGTCAGTTCCTTGATCTCCTGGCGGTGGTCGGTGACGAACCGGGTCCGCAGCTCCTCGCGCAGCGGCTCGCGGACGGCTTCGACGGGGGCCATGCAGGTCGCGTAGTCGGCGGCCAGGTCCATGTCGGTTCCGCCGGCGGCGAGCCGCCGGTCCACGAGCCCGAAGAACCTGCTCTCGTTCTTCACCCGCACACCCCGCCGTGCGAGGCAGGAAGGGAAGGCGCGGTAGGCCAGGGCGACCGACTCGTCGGATCCGAGTCGGCCGATCACTTTGAACCACGACATCCGCAGCGGACCGTAGAGCGCCCGGAACTCGTTCAGGACGGTCTGGCCCGCCGCCAGGCAACGCCGCATCAGCTCGGCCCCCGGAGAGTCCTGCGACGCGGCGGGTTCGGGGGAGGGCACCGGAACCGCGGTCGATCCGAAGCCGTGGCGCCGGATGAACTCCAGGTCGGGCAGGTCCATGTATCTGGTGAAGGCGAGCGGCGCCAGGTCCGGCATCTCCTCGCCCCGGGACTGTACGCAGTCGCGGATCTCGCCGTCGGCGACCGCTTCGCCGAAGGCGTCGAGACCTTGGGACCACCGGGCCTCGGCGCCGGTCGCCGGCAGTACGGCGGACGTGAGGTCCGCCGGCACCTCGTAGGTCACGGGCGAGGCCCGGAACGTGGCGGCAGCCGGATCGCCTCCGGCGGGGGAGGCGGACGGCTCCGAGCAGCCGGCCGCGCACGCGACGAGAGTGATCAGCGTGACCAGTGTGCGCACCGTGCGGGGCGGTACCGCGGCTGTCCGGGTCGGTCCGGCCATCAGAAGCCTTCTCCTTGCTCTTTCGCAATCGGTGGGACGGACGCCGTGCACGCGTCCGTGACCGTGACCGTGCCCTGTCCGGTGGGGCCGCCGGGCGGCCCCACCGGACAGGGACGGGAGGACTAGTGCGTGATGTTCACGTAGTCGGGCGAGTCGTAGTAGCTCTCGACGCCGAACGTGGTGCCGTCGTTGAGGTCGGTCAGCAGGAGCTGCGTGTCGATGGCGTAGGCGCCGTCGTTGAGGCAGTGCCAGCCGGACGTGCCGCGGAACCAGGTGCCCGCCGAGTTGCGGTACATACCGCGGTAACAGTCGTAGCCCACCGCCGACGTGTCGTTCGCGTAGGTGAGGTTGAGGTCGCTGCAGGTGCTCGTGGACGACTTCGTCGCCGTCTCCGAGTACGTGCGGTAGCCCGTGGTGATGGTCGTGGTGACGCACGCCTGGGCCGCGGCGGAGGCCGCCGGCGCCAGAGAGACCAGTGAGGCACCGATCACGCCCGTCGTGGCGAGCGCTGCCCAGAGCTTGTTCATGGACTTCTCCTTGAGTCGGTGGTGCTACGGATCGGCTCTCGGAGGGACGGGAACGGCGCGGCTCTCCCACCGCGCCGCCCTTCCCCCGCCGAACGCCGCAGACACTGGCAAGGGGCGTCCGCAGGCAGCAACAAGTCAGCCCAGGATGGGACGTTGGGATGGGATGACCCGCGTGAGCATGGTGTTTCGAGGGACTGTGGGACGGGTGTGGGACAAGCACAGGGGAGGGGGCTAGGATCCGGCCGCCTACAACCACGGTTGCCTGGAAGGGTGTTCTCGTGACGCACAGCGCGGAATTCGAGAGATTCGCGGCCTGTTTGCGGGCGTTGAAGGATCGCGCGGATCTCAGCTACGAGGCGCTCGCCCAGAAGACCGGAACCAGTAGGTCCAGCCTTCACCGGTACTGCTCGGGCTCCTACGTCCCGCAGGACTACGGCTCCGTGCACCAGTTCGCCACGGCCTGCGGAGCCTCGCGTGAGGAACTGAGACACCTGCACCGGTTATGGGCTCTCGCGGACGCCCGCCGGACGACATTCGCAGGGACCGGCCCCGAGCCCATGGCGGACCCGGACCCGGATTCGAACCCGGACCCGCAGCCGACCCGGGACCCGGCCTCGGCGCCGGACGCCGCACCGGCACCGGCACCGGCATCCGCACCCACGCCGGTGGCGGCAGCGCCCGCCCGGGGCGGCGTCCGGCACCGACGGCGCCGAATGGTCCTCGGGGCCAGTGCCCTGGTACTCGCGACGGGGGTGTCGGTCGCCGTCTCGGAGACCGCGCCCCGAGCGAACAGCCTGACGAAGAGCGACAGCCGTCTCCTCTTCTCGGACGCGTGCGCCGAGACGGTGAGCATGGGCCAGCAGGACGCCTGCGTACGGGAGGTGCAGCGGCTCCTCGCCCGGGCGGGGGCCGACATCGACGTGGACAGCAGTTTCGGACCGCAGACACTGAGACGCGTGACCGCTTTCCAGGTGCTGTCCGGCCTCACCGTCAACGGGGTGGTCGGGGAGCGGACGAAGAAGGCGCTCTACGCGCAGAAGACACGGATGGACACCTGGTCGCCGGAGAAGGTACGGCAGCGCATCCGTGAGGTGTTCCTGGAGAAGGCCGATCGCGCGGTCGCCATCGCCGACTGCCAGTCGTTCCTCGATCCGCTGCACGTCCTGCCGAACACCAACGGCACCAGGAACTGGGGCGTCTTCCAGATCTCCGACGCCCGACTGCGGGAACTGGGCGGCACACCACGCACCGCCCTGGAACCGGAGTGGAACATCCAGGCCGCGTACCGCCTGTACCAGCGCGCCAAGGACTTCAGTGACTGGTCCCACTGCGACCGGGCGTACCTGGGCTCACCGTCCCCCTCACCGTCCGGCTCGGCCTGGCGTCGCCATCGTCAAGGAGGATCGCGGCGGCGACGCGCCCGTCTTCCGGACACCAAGGGCTGCCGTATGTGCTCCCGGTTCGTCACACTGTGAGGAACAGTTTGGGGATGCTTCGTCATCGTTCGTCGTCGGGGGACTCATGCGGATGGGCAATTCCACAGACCATGGGCAAGAGCCGGGGCCGGAACCAGGGCCGGAACCAGGGAGATCCGGTTCGGACGGCTTGCTGGAGGTACGGCTGTCCATCGCGTTCGATCCCGAGCTGGACCCGGAGCCCGCCGAGCGGCTGACGCGGCAACTACGCGCCGAAATAACCGAGTTGGACGTCGACTCGGTCCGCCCCGCCCCCGTGGGGACAGTTCCTGACGGAGCGAAGGGTACGGAGGCACTCGCGCTGGGGGCGGTCGTCGTCGCGCTGAGCGCCTCCGGTGGCGTGTTCCCCACGCTCATCGAGACGGTGCGCGACTGGCTCGGCCGGCATTCCGCGCGGCATCGCGTCTCGCTGACCATCGACGGCGACACCATCGAGCTGGACCGGGCGTCCGCCGCCGAGCGGCGGGAGCTGATCGACGCGTACGTCCGTCGCCACACGGGCGGGTAGCGATGACCCGTCGGCTGGCGCTGCTGATCGCCACGTACGAGTACCAGGACGACGGGCTGCGGGCCCTGGCCGCACCCGCACACGACGCGGAGGCGCTCGCGGCGGTCCTGAGGGACCCCGCCATCGCGGGGTTCGAGGTCACCACGCTGATCAACGAGCCGCACTACCGCGTGGGAGAGGCCATCGGCGACCTGTACCGCGACCGGAGGCGTGACGACCTCACCCTGCTGTACTTCACCGGCCACGGTCTGAAGGACGACGACGGCCGGCTCTATCTGGCGACGACGAACACCCGCCGCGGCAGTCTGCTGTTCACGTCGCTGCCCGCGGAGCAGATCGACCAGGCCATGTCCGCGAGCATGTCCCGGCAGAAGGTGCTGATCCTGGACTGCTGCTACAGCGGCGCCTTCCCGGCCGGGCGTGCTGCCACCAAGGCCGACACGGACGTGCACACGCTGGAGCGGTTCCAGGGCCGGGGACGGACCGTACTGACGGCGTCCGACGCCACCCAGTACTCGTTCGAGGGCGACCAGCCGTACGGCACGGCGGCGCAGTCGGTGTTCACCCGTCACCTGGTGACAGGCCTCCGGGACGGCAGCGCCGACCTCGACGGAGACGGTGACATCACCCTCGACGAGTTGTACAGCTACGTGCACGACAGGGTCGTCGACGAGATGCCGCAGCAGCGCCCCAAGAAGCAGGACAACGTCGAGGGACGCATCATCATCGCCCGGAACATCAACTGGACCCTGCCCGCCCATCTGCACCACGCCCTGGCCAGCCCCATCGCCACCGACCGGCTCGGTGCCCTTGACGGGCTCGCCCACCTGCACCGGGTCGGCAACACCCATGTGCGCCGACGCGCCCTCGCCGAGATCCGGCAACTGGTGGACGACGACAGCCGAACCGTGTCCGCCGCCGCGGCGGCCCGACTCCAGACCCTGCTGCCACCGGCGGCCCCCGAGCCCCGGCCCAGCCCGGCACCGGCACCACCGGCGCCTCGGGCCTCTTCCCCTGCCCAGCCGACCCGACCGACCCGACCACCGGAGCTCATCGACCCGGCCCCTCGGCAGCCGGGCCGAACACGAACTCCCGGCCCGAGCGCTCCAGGCCCACGGAGCAGGGCCGACACCCGCCCGGCGTCGGCGCCGATGCCCCCTGCTCCCCCAACGGCAGGAGCGGGGACATCGCGCGACGACTCGTGGGGTACATGGCGGAGGATCGCGACCTGGCTTCTCCGCTTCGTCGCGGCCGGGCTCTGCGCAGGGCTCGTGAGCGCCGTCATCCACACGGGCGACGGCTTCCCTCCCTGGCTCTTCTTCATCACCGTGGCGATCCTGGTCACGACGCTTCTCGTCGAGCGCCGCCGCCGCCGCGACAACTGAGCCCCGTCCCCCCGTCGCTCACCCCACCCGATACCCCCGAATCACCCGATACTCCACCGCACCCCCATCAGCGAACCCCGCACTCGCCCGCACCGACACATACGCCCCACCCTTGGGTCGCCCACTCCCAGGCAACGGCACCACCCACGCATCCCGCCCGACCCGCACCAGCCGAACCTTCCGCCAGCTCCCCCCGTCGTCGTACGACACCTCCACCGACACCGACCGCACCGCCGACGCAGCCGCCCCCGGCTGCCGCACCAACCGCACCGGCAGAACAGACGCCCGCCCCGTGTTGGTCCGGTCGACAACCGGCGCGAAGTCGAACGCCGACAGGCCGACCGGTGTCCGTCCGCCCGCGGCCTCCCCCGACCGGAACGTCCACGAGCCGCTGATGCTCGTGCCCAGTCCGAAGCCGCCGTTGGCCGCGCTGCGTTCCGCGGAGTACTCCAGGCGGTAGGTCGATTCCGCCGCCGGGACCGTGCCAGAGGCGTCCGTCCACGGGTAGTTCAGCTCCACGAGTTTCTGGTCGCCGTAGTAGAAGGCGACGCGGCTCCTGTCGTACAGGGAGTAGCCGGTGTGGCCTGCCTGGTCGCCGGCCATCGGCATGTTGAAGGAGAGGCGGTTGACGTCTCGGGTGACGAACGTCAGGCGGCCGAAGCGTGGGCCCGGTACCGCCTTCTGCCAGGTCACCGTGTAGCGCTTGCCGGGCTTGAAGGTCTCGTAGTCCTTCGACCAGAACTGTGTCTGGAACGTGCCGTCGGCCGCGTACTGGTTGTACCGCGTCTCCCACATCGTGTCGTCGGCCTTGTAGTACAGGGTCCGGCCGCTGCCCGGGGTGTCGAACCAGATCGCGCCCGCCGACAGCGCGCTCCCACCCTCCGGCGGGAAGCCGAAGTTGTGCTGGAACGCCCGTGCCGGTGCCCCTGGCGTCACCGAGTAGTACTGCTGCTTCACCTCGGCCAGTTCGCTCTGCCGCACCACCCTGCTGAAGTTCGTCGGCAGATGACCCCGCTCGAACCACACCAGCACGTACTCGTACGGCGAGTCGTTGTACGTCCCGTCCGCGCCCTTCTTCGCCCAGAAGCCGCGTACGTCCGCCACCAACGCGCCCTCGCCCGGGCCCACGTCGTCCCCGACGGCCGCCGTGAACAGCTTGTCGAAGGAGTCGGCGGTGGCCCGTATGCCGAAGCCCGTCCCGTTGGTCAGTGTGCGGCGGAAGCCGACCGCCGCCAGGCGCAGGCTCGCGTCCTTGCGCGGGAGGGTCGCCGAGACGGGTGTGGCTGTGCGGGCGTCCAGGACGATCTCCGTGTCGCCGGTCACCGTCAGAGTGGGGCGGGCCAGAAGTGTCGTGCTGCCGTCCGTCGGCGTGATCACCGACGCGTCCACCGTGTAGCGGCCCGCCGGGAGCGACACCGTGCCCGAGCCCGAGGGGTCGTACACGAAGCGGTACGTCGAGCCGTCCAGGTTCATGATGTCGGTCCAGTAGCTCGCCGCCGGGTTGCCCGCGCGGTCGATGACCTTGACCGTCAGCTTGTGGGTGGGGGTGGCCTTGGTGATCGTCAGCGGTACGCGGACCGAGACCCCGGTCGCCGCGTCCGCGCCCACCAGCGCGCCCTCGAAGACGCCCGTCGCGCTCTGCACGCGTGTGTCGGCGGTCACCGTCACCGTCGTCGACCCGCCCGCCGGGACGGTCGCGCGCTCGGGGCTCGCCGTGAACATGCCTGCCGGGGCGGCCGAGCCGTCCGGGGCCGTCACCCGCGCCCCGAAGTCCAGCGTCACCGGCTCCGCGCCCTCGTTCCGGTACGTCACCGTCCTGACCACCGGTATGTCGTCGTCGGCCGGGGCCTCCTGGGTGCCCAGGGGCAGGGCGGTGGGGGTGGCGAGGATGGACTGGTGGACCGCTCGGGCCACGTCCACCCGGCCCGCGCCCTGCGCGTTGACGTTCGCGCCGGGGGTCGGCGTCGCCGCCGCCATCAGGGCCGCCTTCAGCTCGGCCGCCTGCCAGGTCGGGTGCTGGCCCGCGAGCAGCGCTGCCGCCCCGGCGACATGCGGGGTGGCCATGGACGTACCCGAGACCGAGGTGTAGCCCGGCTCGACCTCCACGTAGTCGCTGCCCGCGTGTGCCGCCCGCGCCGCGACGATGTCGACGCCGGGTGCCGTGATCTCCGGCTTGACCGCGCCGTCCACGCGCGGGCCCCGGCTGGAGAAGGACGCCATCACGTCCTGCTTGTCGACGGCGCCCACGGAGAGCGCGGCGTCGGCGGTGGACGGGGAGTCGACCGAGCCGTCCGCGCTGCCGTCGTTGCCCGCGGCGAGCACGAAGAGGGCGCCGGTCTGCGCCGTCAGCGTGTTCACGGCCTCTTCGAGGACGTCCTCGCCGGGGGTGTCGTCACCGCCGAGGCTCATGCTGACGACCTGTGCCCGGGGCGCGGCCCACTCCATCCCGGCCAGGATCGCCGAGTCGGGGCAGGAACGGTCCGGGCACACCTTGCCGATCAGCAGGGACGCGCCCGGCGCCACCCCCTTGTACTTCGCGCCGCCGCCCGCGACCGTCGACGCGACATGCGTGCCGTGTCCGACCGTGTCGTCGGTGTCGGACGCGTCCGTGAAGTTCACGGCCTCCTTGATCCGCCCGGCCAGGTCGGGGTGGGTGGCGTCGACGCCGGTGTCGAGGACGGCGACCGTGACGCCCGTGCCGTCGTACCCGGCCTGCCAGGCCGTCGGCGCGCCGATCTGCGGCACGCTCCGGTCCAGGCTGATCTGCCGCTTCCCGTCCAGCCAGACCTTGGCGATGCCGGTCGCGGTGCGCAGCCCGGTCGTACGGCTGCCCGCGGTCACCCCGTCCCAGAAGGCGCCCGCGCTGTCCTTCGCCACGGCCACCGCCGCGCCGTCGACAGCGGGGAAGGTACGGATCACCTGGGCGCCGTCCGCCGCGCGCAGGCTCCGGCCGCCGAGGGCCGCGTCGGCGTACGTCACGATCGTGGGCAGTACGGCCGTACGCGCGTCGTCGTACCCGGCCGCGACCAGCCCCGTCACGTCGAACAGCCGCTCGTCCACCTGACCGCCGGCGACCATGCGCAGGGCGTCGTTCGGGACGACGTACTGATGGCCTCCGCGCTCGAACTGCTGGAAGCCCACGCTCTCGCGTCCCGGGCCCGGTTCGATGGCGACGCCCTCACCGGCCAGGTCCACGCGGTCGCCGGTGACGAGGGTCACCCGGTGGGTGGCGGCGGCCTGTTGTCCGGTTCCGTGGGTCCAGTCGGAGGCAACGGCCTTGTCCGTCACAGCGGTTGCGGGCGTGACCGCCGCAACTCCCTGCACCAGCAACGCGGTTGTCAGTACGCCGACCAGTCTGCGGGACATGCGGGACATACGGCCTCCACTGCTGCGGTGGTGACGGTCGTGACTCCGGTCGCCGTCGACTGTCCCGGCCGGTGCGATCTTCCGGGTACTCCCAACCACCCATAACATCGCGCTATGGATCTGGAGATCCGCCACCTACGCGTCCTGAACGCCATCGCCGACACCGGCTCCATCACTCGTGCCGCCGCGGCCCTCGGCTTCACCCAGCCCGCGCTGACCGCCCAACTCCAGCGCATCGAGCGGGTGTTGGGCGGCGCGTTGTTCGTACGGGACGGCAGCGGCTCCCGGCCGACCGCGTTCGGCGCGATGGTGCTGGCGCATGCGCACGGCATCCTCACCGCCCATGAGGACCTCATGCGTGACGTACGGCAGCGGGGCCCCGACGACTCCGACCTGACCGCCCTGCGGCTCGGCTCGGTCCCCGGCCCGCTCACCGCCGTACTGGTCACCACCGCGCGCCGACTCCTCCCCCGGGCCGAGATCACCCTGCACACCTGCGACACGGAGGAGGAGCAGCTCGAACTGCTCGCCGGCGGCCGGCTCGACTTCGGGCTGGTCGTCGACTACCCGGAGTACGAGCTGGCCCTGCGCCCCGGGCTCAGCGACGCCCTGCTCGCCGTCGACCCCGTCTTCGTGCTGATCGCCGAACGGCACCCGCTCGCCGCCCGGCCCGAGATCCCCCTCACCGCACTCTCCGGCGAGGCCTGGCTCGCCGGTGAGAACAAGGACGTACGGATGCGGGCGCAGTTCCGGGCCGCGTGCCGCCGGGCCGGGTTCACCCCGCGCCGGGTGCAGCGGCTGAGCGCGAGCGTGGTGTTCCCGCTGGTCGGACAGGGGCACGGGGTCGCCCTCGCGCACCCGCTGGTGACCGAGCGCGAGGGTGTCGTCGTACGGCCGCTGACCGGGGACCCCATGGGCGTGCGGCAACGGCTGGTGTGGGCGGCCCACAGCCCCCTCGCCGAACACGCGCCCGCACTGCACGACGCGCTCACGAAGGCGTACTGGGCGGAGGTGCAGCGGGCGGGGGTGTACTGGGAGTGGCTGGCGGGGAGGGGCCTGCTGCCGGCCCACCATCATCCCTGAGCAAGCGCTTAGAAAAGTGCGGTCCTAGTCACACCGCCACACCCGTGACCGACGCCATACGTCCGGGTAACTTCCCAAGCAGGTCCGCTTACCCTCGTAACGCCAATGGAGCCGTCATGCCGGAAGCCGTCATCGTCTCGACCGCCCGCTCCCCCATCGGACGCGCCTTCAAGGGCTCCCTCAAGGAACTGCGCGCCGACGATCTCACCGCCACGATCATCCAGGCCGCGCTGGCCAAGGTCCCCGAGCTGGACCCGCGGGACATCGACGACCTGATGCTCGGCTGCGGTCTGCCCGGCGGTGAGCAGGGCAACAACCTCGGGCGGATCGTCGCCGTGCAGATGGGCATGGACTACCTGCCGGGCTGCACGATCACCCGTTACTGTTCCTCGTCGCTCCAGACGTCCCGCATGGCACTGCATGCCATCAAGGCGGGCGAGGGTGACGTCTTCATCTCGGCCGGGGTCGAGATGGTCTCCCGGTTCACGAAGGGCAACTCGGACTCGCTGCCCGACACGCGCAACCCGATCTTCGCGGAGGCCGAGGCCCGTACGGCCGCCGTCGCCGAGCAGGAGGGCACCTCCTGGCACGACCCGCGCGAGGACGGTCTCGTACCGGACGCCTACATCTCGATGGGCCAGACCGCCGAGAACCTCGCCCGCGTGAAGGGCGTGACACGCCTGGACATGGACGAGTTCGGTGTCCGTTCGCAGAACCTCGCCGAGGAAGCCATCAAGAACGGCTTCTGGGAGCGCGAGATCACCCCGGTGACACTGCCCGACGGCACGGTGGTCTCGAAGGACGACGGTCCGCGTGCGGGGGTGACGCTGGAGGGCACCCAGGGGCTCAAGCCGGTGTTCCGTCCGGACGGACTGGTCACGGCCGGCAACTGCTGCCCGCTGAACGACGGGGCCGCGGCCGTCGTGATCATGAGCGACACGAAGGCGCGCGAGCTGGGCCTGACCCCGCTGGCCCGGATCGTGTCGACCGGCGTCTCCGGTCTCTCCCCCGAGATCATGGGCCTCGGCCCGGTGGAAGCGTCCCAGCAGGCACTGCGTCGCGCCGGTCTCACGATCGACGACATCGACCTGGCCGAGATCAACGAGGCGTTCGCCGCCCAGGTGATCCCCTCCTACCGCGACCTCGGCCTCCCGCTGGAGAAGCTGAACGTGAACGGCGGCGCCATCGCCGTCGGCCACCCCTTCGGCATGACGGGCGCGCGGATCACCGGCACGCTGATCAACTCCCTCCAGTTCCACGACAAGCAGTTCGGCCTGGAGACGATGTGCGTCGGCGGCGGCCAGGGCATGGCGATGGTCATCGAGCGCCTGAGCTGACGGTAGTTGACAGGAAACTCTGCGTGAGAGAGCGGTCCGGAACCCCGCAACCACCGGGGTTCTGGGCCGTTTTGTGATCCAATCTCCCCCAGGATGTGACCTATCTCGCTCCGAAGAGGTATTTGTGCAGGTCACCTGGGGTTCGACCCCAAACATCAGGCCCAAAGTCCTGTCCGTTTCGTGACGTTACGCACTGACAGGTGGTTAGTCCACCCTTCAAGCTGATGTAGGAAGTCGGGGGTCGACTTTGAACCGGGAGTACGTCAGTGAGCGCTACGCCTCTTGCTCTGCTGCTCGCCACAGCCACCGTCACCACGGCTGTGGGCGTCGCCGTTCTGCGCACCTTGCTGGGACTGCGTCGACAGATCGCGGCCCTGCACACCGAACTGGCCGCCCAGAGCCTCGCCGTCGGGGCGCACGGTCGCGTGCCGCAGGCCCGCACGTCCCGTGACACCGACGAGATACGCGCTGCCGTGGCCGAGGCGCTCGCCGAGGAGCGGGAGCGGGAGCTTGCCGAGGCGCGTGCCTTCTGGGCCGCCCAGGAGGCACGTGACGCCTCCGACGCCCCCTCCCTGCTCGGTCTCCCCGACAGCGAACTGTTCCTGCCGCGTCCGGCGGACTTCGCGGGCCTGGAGTCCCTGGAGCCGGTGACGGAGCCCAGCACGGAATCCGACGAGTTCGCTGGGGGCACCCCCTCTGGGGGAGAGTCCGCCGAACTGGCCGCCGCCCGCCGCAGGCACCCCTCCCACCCGGACTTCGTCCCGGCCCAGTCGCCCATCGTGAACGACCACGAACGCACGGTCGCCTGCCTGGAGGACCTCGCCGACTCCCGCACCGCCCTGGCCGACGTCCGCCCCGGCCCCCTGGGCACCCTCGACGTCTACGTCTTCACGGACGGTACGACCCTCTGCATGACCCCCGGCCACCGCGAAACCGCCGAACGCCTCTCCGCAGCCCTCCGCGCAGGCGAGGCCCCGATCCTCCTGGGCGGCTCCGGCATCTCGGGCGCCTACGCCCTCACCTTCGAATGCGGCGAGGAAACGGTGTACGTACTGGCGGACAGGGTCATAGCGTCCCTGTAGCCGGTCGCGGTCCCTGGGCGCGAGTGGCCCGTCAAGGCCGCTGGGCGTGGCAGCCGGTCGCGGTCCCTGGACGCGAGTGGCCCGTCAAGGCCGCTGGGCGTGGCAGCCGGTCGCGGTCCCTGGACGCGAGTGGCCCGTCAAGGCCGCTGGGCGTGGCAGCCGGTCGCGGTCCCTGGACGCGAGTGGCCCGTCACGGTCGCTGGGCGTGGGTGGGCCGGTCACGGTCTCTGGGCGCGGGCAGTCGGTGGGTTTTCCGTCGCGGCAAGGGGCTGAGCATTCAATCGCCGCCGGCAGAAGCGCCCCGACAGGGGCGCGGGGAACTGCGCGACAAGCCCCCACCGGCGGTCAGCCGACAACGAACCCCCTAAACCCCCGCCCGCTGCTGAGCCTCCGCAACAAGAGCCAACGCCGACGCCAACTCCCCCTCACTCCGAAGAACCAGCGCCAAATCATGCGCGGCAACAGTCACTTGATCCGCCCCCGCGAACATCCCCACATCCGGCATGACGAGCGGCTCACCCCCCGGCGACTCCAACAGCTGGGCACGCCGTGCCAACTCCCTGGCCAACCCCAACGCCTCAGCGGCAGCGCCCCGCTGCAACCGACTCTGCGGCGCCGCCCGCAAACGATCGGCAAAGTGATCCACTGCGCGCGTCAAAGGCGAGGTATCCAGCACGCCGTGAGACTAACGGTCGCACCTGGACTGTTGCCAACAACCCAACCCTCAGGCACCGTGGCGTGAAGGACCGGCTTACATCCCCTTTGCGTCCGGAGGCGCCGATGTCCCACGTCCTCTCCGAGGAGACCCACCGCAACATGCTCGCCCGCATCCCCCACTGCACCGGTCGTGAAGTATCCGACTGGCTGCGCACCGTCGACGAAGGCCCCTCCCTCTTCCGCTTCGAGGAGAAGGTCAGCTGGCTCCGGCACGAGCACAATCTCGCGTACGGCCACGCCAAGGCGATCATTCACGAGTACGACATGAGGAGGGCCGCGCGCAAGCTCCTCTGAGAGCCCGGGGCGCGCACCGACACGCACCGACACCACGACGACGAAGGGCCCCGGGAGTGACCCCGGGGCCCTTCTACTGCCTACTGGCTACTGCCGGCCGTCGTACTAGTCGTCACCCTGAAGGATGGCGATCAGCCGCAGGAACTCCAGGTAGATCCAGACCAGCGTCATCGTCAGACCGAACGCGGCCAGCCAGGCCTCCTCGCGCGGCGCGCCGTAGGCGATGCCGTCCTCGACCTGCTTGAAGTCGAGAGCCAGGAAGCACGCACCGAGCAGGATGCCGATGATGCCGAACACGATGCCGAGGCCACCGCTGCGGAAGCCGAGGCCGTCACCGCCGCCGAAGACGGCGAACAGCAGGTTCACGGCCATCAGGAGCACGAAGCCGAGCGCGGCCGCCATCACGAAGCCGTAGAAGCGGCGGTTGACGCGGATCCAGCCCGCCTTGTACGCCACGAGTACGCCGGCGAAGACCGCCAGCGTGCCGATCACGGCCTGCATGGCCGCACCGCTCGCGATGCGGTTGTCGACCACGCTGGAGACGACGCCGAGGAAGACACCCTCGAGCGCCGCGTACGTCACGATCAGCGCGGGCGAGGCCTTGCGCTTGAAGGACTGGACGAGGCCGAGGACCATCGCGACCAGACCGGCGCCGATGGCGATGCCGTAGGACCGGTTGATGTTCGCGTCGTCGACCGGCAGCAGCGCCCAGGCGAGCGCCGCCGTGACGACCAGCACACCAAGGGTGGTGGCGGTCCGCATGACGACGTCGTCGATCGTCATCCGGCCGGTGGTGACCGGGGCCTGCGGCGGCGCGCCGTGCTGAAGGTCCTGCTGGGCGTAGGGGTTGGTCGCGTACGGGTTGCCACCCTGCTGGGCCTGCTGGTCCGCGTACGGGTTGCCCGCCTGCGTACCGACAGCGGCGCCCCCGGCCTGCGGCGCGGTGTTGAAACCCGCGTAGCCGTTGTCGCGGCTGAACCCCCGTCGCGAGAAGACCGGGTTGCTGCTCCTCATTTCACTCCTCCATGGACACGATGCGTGGCCTTGGGCTCAAGAGTAATAGGTGGGCAAAGGATTGACCCTAGTGCTTGGGGAGGATCTTTCCCTTGTCCTGTCGCGAACACGCTACGCGCCCGCCTGATTCCCGGCCACGGAGCCCCCGGACCATGACCAACCCGGTACAGACCCGAGACCGCCCCCTGATCCGCCGACGGGGTCACTCAGGGGTCAGTCGAGGGGGAACCCCGTGTACCCCTCCGCCAGATCCGTCTCCGCCGAACGGGCGGTGGCGATCCGCTCCAGCCGCGCCAGCTGAAGCCGGTCGTCGAAGGGAGTGGCGTCCGGGGTGCGGTGCAGCAGGGTCGTCATGTCGTACGAGAACCGCTCGGCCTGCCAGACCCGGCGCAGACAGGTCTCGGAGTAGGCGTCGAGCAGCTGGGCCGACCCCGTCTCCTTCTCGTACGTCAGTGCGCGCGCGAAGGTGACGACGTCCCCGACGGCGAGGTTGAGCCCCTTGGCGCCGGTCGGCGGGACGATGTGCGCGGCGTCCCCGGCGAGGAACAGCCGTCCGTACCGCATCGGCTCGTGGACGTAACTCCGCATCGGGGTCACGGACTTCTGGGTGATGGGCCCCCGGTCGAGCTTCCAGCCGTCGGCGGTCTCGAAGCGCCGCTCCAGCTCGTCCCAGATCTCCTCGTCGCTCCACTCCTCGGCGTCGGTGCCGTCCGGCACCTGGAGGTAGAGACGGGAGACGGACGGCGAGCGCATGGAGAGCAGGGCGAAGCCGCGGTCGTGGCGGGCGTAGACCAGCTCGTCGTGCGAGGGCGGTACGTCGGCGAGGATGCCGAGCCAGCCGAAGGGGTACGACCGTTCGAACACCCGGGTGAGTTCGGCCGGGATCGCCGTACGCGCCACGCCCCAGAAGCCGTCGCACCCGACGACGTACTCGCACTCCAGTACGTCCTCGCGCCCCTCGTGCCGGAACCGCACCCGAGGACTGCCACCGTCCGCCCCCTCCAGTCCCTCCACCGCCAGCGCCTCCGCCTCGAAGAGCAGCGGGCCGCCCTCGGCCAGCTGGAGGGCGATGAGGTCCTTGCAGACCTCGGTCTGCGCGTACACCATCACGGACCGGCCGCCGGTGAGGGCGGGGAAGTCGACGCGGTGGCGCTTCCTGTCATACCGCAGTTCGATGCCGTCGTGGCGCAGGCCCTCGCGGTCCATGCGCGCACCCGCCCCGGCGGCACGCAGCACGTCGACGGTCCCCTGCTCCAGGATTCCGGCGCGCTGCCGGTGCTCCACGTACTCCCGGTCCCGGCTCTCCAGGACGACCGAGTCGATACCGGCGTTGTGGAGCAGCCGCGCGAGCAGGAGCCCCGCGGGGCCGGCTCCGATGATGCCGACGGTGGTACGCATCGGTCGTTCCCTTCATGCAGTACGTTCATACGAGGGGTGTTCGTATAGTGAAACTTTCTTCACTGGCTTCCTGGAATGAGTGTCTGACCGCATACGCCCGCTGTCAACGATTCCGCAGCCAAGACTTCAATGGATGAAGCACCGACAAATCCGGCATACGACGGTCGGAGGTGCCCGGAGCCGGACTTGAACCGGCACGCCCGCGAAGGGGCAGCGAGGTTTAAGCTCGCCGTGTCTGCATTCCACCATCCGGGCAGGCCCTGGGCTCCGCATCGAGGTTCCGAGCCTATCGGGACGCCTCACCCGAACTGCGGGTGAGGGGACCGATGTTGTCTTATTTTATTGACGTCTGAGGGTGCATCAGCACCTGGAACGGGCCATCCGCACTTGCCAATAGCCTTTCGCGAGGCAGCCCGGCGCGCATGCGGAATGACGGAATTTCACCGCCCGAACAAGGGGGCTCCACCTGTTCTTGTCATGGCCCCTGGCATTTGCCACGGTCCCCTCGTCGGGGACGCCGGTCATCCCCAGGTATGACACAGGCGCGCCGGGTCCGTCCCAAGACTGCCTTCGGAACCGGAACAGCGGCTGACTACACGGCGGTCCCCGGCGCTGACGATGGTTCACGAGCCTCAGAAGTCGAAACTCGTCGAACCTCCCGACAGGAGCCCGCCCGTGACCACCACCCCCCTCGCCGACCGGACCACCACGACAGTGGCCGCCCGCGCCACGGAACTGTCCAAGGTCTACGGACAGGGTGAGACGCGGGTCGTCGCCCTCGACCAGGTCTCCGTCGACTTCAAGCAGGCCGAGTTCACCGCGATCATGGGCCCGTCCGGCTCCGGCAAGTCCACGCTGATGCACTGTGTGGCGGGCCTGGACTCCTTCTCCTCCGGCTCCGTGCGCATCGGCGACACCGAGCTGGGCTCCCTCAAGGACAAGCAGCTCACCAAGCTCCGCCGGGACAAGATCGGCTTCATCTTCCAGGCGTTCAACCTGCTGCCGACGTTGACCGCCCTGGAGAACATCACCCTCCCGATGGACATCGCGGGCCGTAAGCCGGACAAGCAGTGGCTGGACTCGGTGATCACGATGATCGGCCTCGCCGACCGGCTCCGCCACCGCCCGTCCCAGCTCTCCGGCGGCCAGCAGCAGCGCGTCGCGGTGGCCCGGGCGCTGGCCTCCCGCCCCGACATCATCTTCGGCGACGAACCGACCGGGAACCTCGACTCCCGCGCGGGCGCCGAGGTACTGGGCTTTCTGCGCAACTCCGTACGGGAACTGGGTCAGACGGTCGTGATGGTCACCCACGACCCGGTGGCGGCGGCGTACGCGGACCGGGTGGTGTTCCTCGCGGACGGCCGGATCGTGGACGAGCTGTACGGCCCGACGGCGGACGCGGTCCTCGACCGCATGAAGCGGCTGGACACACGGACCGTCCGCACCAGCTGACGCCCACTCAACTCCCGTAGCCCTGCTTCTCCTTCACCCGACGGACTGAGACGACACCCCATGTTCCGTACCGCCCTGCGCAACGTACTCGCGCACAAGGCCAGGCTTCTGATGACCGTGCTCGCCGTGATGCTCGGCGTGGCGTTCGTGTCCGGGACCCTGGTCTTCACCAACACCCTCTCGAACGCCCTCCAGAACAGCTCCGCCAAGGGCTTCGACCAGGTCGACGTCGCCGTGCAGGCGCGCCCCCGGGACGATGTGGGCGACAAGATCGGCAAGACGCCGGAGCTGACGCGGGCCCTGCTCGACGAGGCCGCGAAGGTCCCGGGTGCCGCCTCCGCCATCGGTGTCGTGACCGGCTTCACGGCCATAGCCGACAAGGACGGCAAGCTCGTCGGCGACGGTTTCCAGTCGCAGGGCGGGAACTTCTGGGGCGACAAGGACGCCCGGTACCCGCTGAAGGAGGGCACCGCGCCGCGCGGCGCGAACCAGGTCGCCCTCGACGCGAAGACCGCCGAGCGGGCCGGTTACCAGGTGGGCGACACCGTGCGCCTGTCGGTGGACGGCCCGGTGCTCACCCCCACCGTCTCCGGCATCTTCACCACGGACGACGGCAATGTGGCGGCCGGCGGCAGCCTCGCCCTCTTCGACACGGCGACCGCGCAGCAGCTGTTCGGCAAGACGGGCACGTACGACGAGATCGACGTCAAGGCGGCGGCAGGGACGAGCCAGACCGCACTCAAGGCGGCCCTGGACAAGGCCCTGCCGGGCGACACGATCGAGACCACGACAGGCACCCAACTGGCCGACGACCAGGCCAAGTTCATCTCCTCCTCGATGAGCGGCCTCAAGCAGGGCCTGCTGGTCTTCGCCGGCATCGCGCTCTTCGTCGGTACGTTCATCATCGCCAACACCTTCACCATGCTGGTCGCCCAGCGCACCAGGGAACTGGCTCTGATGCGCGCGGTCGGCGCCTCGCGCCGCCAGGTCACACGGTCCGTGCTGATCGAGGCGTTCGTGGTCGGCGCGGTGGCGGCGGTGACCGGGCTGGTCACGGGCATCGGCATCGGGGCCGGACTGAAGGCGCTCCTCGGCCTGCTCGGCGCGACCGTGCCCGACGGGCCGCTGATCGTCACGCCCGGCACGGTCGGCGCGGCCCTCGCGGTCGGCATCCTCATCACCATGCTGGCGGCCTGGCTGCCCGGCCGCCGCGCCGCGAAGATCCCCCCGGTCGCCGCGATGAGCAGCGTCCACGCGACCGCGACCACCAAGTCGCTGGTGCTGCGCAACACGCTGGGCGCGCTCTTCTCGGGCGCGGGCGTCGCCGTCGTCCTGGCGGCCACGACGATGAGCGGCTCGGACGGCCAGGCCCCCATGGGCATCGGCGCGGTGTTGCTGATCATCGGCGTCTTCATCCTCACCCCGCTGCTCTCCCGCCCGCTGATCGCCGCCGCAGCCCCGCTGATGCGCGTGTTCGGTGTCTCCGGGAAGCTGGCCCGCCAGAACTCGGTCCGCAATCCCCGTCGTACGGCCGCCACGGCCTCCGCGCTGATGATCGGGCTCACCCTCATCACCGGCATGACGGTGATGGCGGGCAGCCTCCAGAAGTCGATCGACAAGATGGCCTCCTCCTCCATCAAGGCGGACTACGTCGTCTCCATGGCCAACGGCATGGAACTCTCCCCCGAGGTCGCCGAGAAGCTGGCGGGGACGACCGACGTGACCGCCCTCAGCCCCATGCGCAACACCCCCGCGCGCATCGACGGCTCCACGGAGTACCTGACCGGCGTCACCGGCTCCGCGTTCGGCAAGCTGACCGACCTGCCGATCAACGACGGCACGTTCGCGATCGGCGCCACCCAGGTCGTCGTGGACGAGTGGACGGCCGACTCCCATGGCTGGAAGGCGGGTTCGGCCTTCACCGTCGCCTACGAGGACGGCAAGAAGCAGCGCTTGACGGTGGCGGGCGTGTACGAGGGCAACGAGATGATCAGCGGCCTCCTCGTCGACGACGGCGTCCTGGCCCCGCACCGGACGGCCGCCGACGACGTGGGCGACATGCAGGTCATGGTGAAGACGTCGACGGGCGCGACGGACACCACGAAAAACCGCCTGGAGAAGGCGCTGGGCGCCAACCCGGCCATCAAGATCCAGGACAAGAAGGACATCTCCAACGAGATCGCGAGCATGTTCACCCTGATGCTGAACATGCTCTACGGCCTGCTGGCGATGGCCGTCCTGGTCGCGGTCCTCGGAGTCATCAACACCCTGGCCATGTCGGTCTTCGAACGCTCCCAGGAGATCGGCATGCTCCGGGCGATCGGCCTCGACCGCAAGGGCATCAAGCGCATGGTCCGCCTGGAATCCCTGGTCATCTCCGTCTTCGGCGGTGTCCTGGGCATCGGCCTCGGCGTGTTCTTCGGCTGGGCGGCCGGCGAACTCATCGGCACCAGCATGCCGACGTACGAACTCGTCCTGCCCTGGGCCAGGATGGCGTTCTTCCTGCTCCTGGCCGCCACGGTGGGCGTCCTGGCGGCCCTGTGGCCGGCGCGGCGCGCGGCGCGGCTGAACATGCTGGCGGCGATCAAGTCGGAGTAGGCAAGGCAGCGGCCGGGCCCCGCTCGTGAGGAGCGGGGCCCGACATCGACGTACTCCCCCTGGTCAGTTCCAGGTACGGGCGCGCAGGGGCATCCCGGAGTCGCCGTCCTCCGAGGTGCGTACGGCGAGAACCTGGTTGACGCCGATCCGGTTGTGCTCGAAGGCGAGGGCGGAGGCGGCCATGTACAGCCGCCAGACGCGGGCCCGCCCCGGGCCGGTGAGCTGCTGGGCGCGCGCCCAGTCACCCTCCAGGTTGGTCACCCACTGCCGCAGGGTGAGGGCGTAGTGCTCCCGGATGGACTCGACGTCACGCACCTCGAACCCGGCCCGTTCGAGCTGGGTGACGGTGGTGCCGATGGGCTCGAGTTCGCCGTCCGGGAAGACATAGGCGTCGATGAACCCGTCGAGGCTGTAAGCGCCCTCGTCGGCCTGAGGCCGCCGGGCGATCTGATGGTTGAGCAGCCGCCCGCCGGGCTTCAGCAGGGCATACAGATCACGTGCGTACGTCAGATACTGCTCGCTCCCCACATGCTCGGCCATCCCCACGGAGGAGACGGCGTCGAAGGGCCCGTCGGTGACGTCCCGGTAGTCCTGCACCCGGATCTCGACCCGGTCCGTGAGCCCCTGGTCGGCGACGCGCTTACGGGCGTACGCGGCCTGCTCCTGCGAGAGGGTGACACCGACGACGTGTACGCCGTGCTCGCGGGCGGCATGGATGGCGAGGGAGCCCCAGCCGCAGCCGACGTCGAGGAGCCGCAGCCCGGGCACGAGGGCGAGCTTGCGGCAGACGAGGTCGAGCTTGTCGCGCTGGGCCCCTTCGAGGGCAGTCGATTCGGGGTCGTCCCAGTAGGCGCAGGAATACACCATGGACGGGCCGAGGACGATCTCGTAGAAGTCGTTGCCGACGTCGTAGTGGTGGCTGACGGCACGCTTGTCGGTGCGCTTGGTGTGGAGGTGCCGGCGCCGGCGCGGAACCTCTTCACGGGGCGGAGCGGGAGGTACAGGAGGCCCGGCCATCTTCACGAGCCCGCGCACCGCTGCCCGCACCTCGGGGTCGCGCAGTGCCTCGGTGAGGGTCCGGGCGTCCTCCCCGCGCTCCCAGACGAGTCCGGACAGCAGGTCGAGGGCGGCGTAGAAGTCCCCCTCGATGTCCAGGTCGCCCGCGACCCAGGCCCGGGCGAGTCCCAGTTCGCCCGGTTTCCACAGCAGCCGGCGCAAGGCGCGGCGGTTGCGGACGACCAGGGCGGGGGCGCCGGGCGGGCCTGCCTCGGAGCCGTCCCAGGCGCGGACGCGCATCGGGAGCGGGGCACCCAGCAACTGTTCGGCGAAGCTCTGCAGCCGCGACGCGGCTTCGGGCATGACGCACACCTCCGTTACGGCACAACCGGGAATGTCCAACACCCACGAAAACACCAACCCGCCCGGCTCGCAGTCCCCCGGGGGGATCACAACTGGGCAAAGGGGCTGCCCAGGGGGGCAGGGCACCTGCGTCCGACGCCGATTTTTCTTCGCCCCCGCCGCCCCTACCCGTCCCATCCTTCTGGGGCTGCGCCCCAGCCCCCCTCGTCCTCAAACGCCGGACGGGCTGACAAACCAGCCCGTCCGGCGTTTGAGGACGAGGCCGTTCAGGCCGAAAGGGGGGTCTGGGGGCGCAGCCCCCAGGGATGGGACGGGTAGGGGCGGCGGGGGCGAGGAAAAACCCGAAGGGGCCGCCCGCACCACGGATGGCGGGCGGCCCCTTCGGGCTCAGGCAGGGGTGATTCTGCGGACGGAGGTCAGGAGGCCTTGGCCTCTGTCTTCTCTTCCGTCTTCTTCGCGGCAGCGACCGGCGCCGGCTTGGCAGCCTCGTAGAACTCCTCACGAGGAGTCTCCAGCGCCCCCAGCGCCACAACCTCGCGCTTCAGGAACATCGCCAGCGTCCAGTCCGCGAACACCCGGATCTTCCGGTTCCACGTCGGCATCGCCAGACCGTGATAGCCGCGGTGCATGTACCACGCCAGCCGGCCCTTGAGCTTGATCTTCACCTTGCCCATGACGATCATCGCGACGCCCTTGTGCAGACCGAGCCCCGCGACAGCACCCTTGTTCGAGTGCGAGTACTCCTTCTGCGGGAAGCCCCGCATACCGGAGACCACGTTGTCACCGAGCACCTTCGCCTGCCGCAGAGCGTGCTGCGCGTTCGGCGGGCACCACGCGTTCTCCACGCCGGCCTTGCGGGCGGCCACGTCCGGCACCTGGGCGTTGTCGCCCGCGGCCCAGATGTAGTCCGTACCCGTGACCTGGAGCGTCGGCTGCGCGTCCACGTGACCGCGCGGCCCCAGCGGCAGACCGAAGCGCGAGAGAACCGGGTTGGGCTTGACACCCGCGGTCCACACGATGGTGTTGGAGTCGACCTCAAGGCCGTTCTTCAACACCACATGGCCATCCACACACGAGTCCATCGAAGTCGAAAGATAGATCTCGACCCCGCGGCTCTCCAGGTGCTCCTTGCCGTACTGGCCCAGCTTCGGCCCGACCTCGGGAAGGATCTTGTCGGCGGCGTCGACGAGCACGAACCGCATGTCCTCACGGGACACGCCGGGGTAGTACTTCGCCGCGTCGCGCGCCATGTCCTCGACCTCGCCGATGGTCTCCGCACCCGCGAAGCCACCGCCGATGAAGACGAAGGTGAGCGCCTTGCGGCGGATCTCCTCGTCGGTCGTGGACTCGGCCTTGTCCAGCTGCTCGAGGACGTGGTTCCGCAGGCCGATGGCCTCCTCGATGCCCTTCATGCCGATGCCCTGTTCGGCGAGGCCGGGGATCGGGAAGGTGCGGGAGACCGCGCCCATGGCGATGACGAGGTAGTCGAAAGGCAGCTCGTACGCCTCACCCACGAGGGGGGCGATCGTGGCGACCTTGCGGTCCTGGTCGATGGTGGTGACCCGACCGGTGAGGACTTCCGCCTTGGGCAGCACACGTCGCAGCGGTACGACGACGTGGCGCGGCGAAATGCTGCCGGCGGCGGTTTCGGGGAGGAAGGGCTGGTAGGTCATGTACGACCGGGGGTCGACGACCGTGACGGTCGCCTCGCCGTAGCGCATCTTCTTGAGAATGCGCCGAGCTGCGTACAGGCCTACGTACCCACCGCCTACTACGAGGATCCTGGGACGCTCCGTGGTGCTCATGCCATCGAGTATCCACCCGCCCCAGGGGGGTCGCTCGTGAGCCCCTTCACAAGCATATGGACCCCCTCTGCTACACTGCGCGGCCCGCATGGCCGGGGCCGTGTCGCGCGGGACGAACCAGCGGGCGGTACGCCCCGATGTCAATGCCGCGTGAACTGCCCTTCCGGGTCGCCGGAGTGACTGGACCAGCCTCCCGCCACACCCACCGGAAACGCTGCCGAAACGCTCCCCCGAGCACGCTCCCACCCCTGGTGAGCCCCCGAAAGGGCCCTGTGGAGCACGTTCGTCGCCCAACAGGACCGAATTCCTTGTGAAGAACTTCACGAACTTTCCCGAGGGGGCGTCACCCGGGGGCCGCGAACAGCCCCACAAGTGCGCTCATACGTTATCCGACCTGCTCAGGAGAGGCTGACTCGGGGGCCCGAGGGACCCCGGGGAGGGGCTCAGCACACGTCCCGATACGGCACGTCGGGGAGGTAGCTCTGCCAGTCGGCGCGGGACAGTCCGCCGCCCGCCCGCTCGCACACGGTGGTGGCGACGTGCTCGGGATCGAGGTCGTAGGAACGGGAGCGGCGGTGGGTGCTCGCGGCGTACAGGGTGTCCCCGTCGGGGCCGAAGGCCACGGACTGCACACGGCCGCCGAGGGCGGGGAACACCGTCGGCTGGAGGTGGGGGGCCTCGGTCTGCCAGATCTGTAGCGTTCCGCCGGCGGTGCCCACGGCGAGGTACCGGGCGTCCGGCGAGAAAGCCACCGCCGTGACGAACTGGTCGTCGTCGTCCGTGGCCCCGGCCGCGTCACCGTCGGGGGTGGCGGGCAGGTTCGCCAGGCGCCGTCGGGCGTCCCCGTCCCAGATCGTGACCCCGCCCCTGCCGCCCACCGCGAGGTAGCGTCCGTCGGAGCTGAAGACCACGGCCGACAGCGGGTCCGAGGCGTTGCGGTGGGTCACCTTGCCGGAGGGCAGGTCCACGTAGTCGCCGCCCGATGTGGCCAGCAGACGTCCGTCGGGCCTGACAGCCGGGACGTCCCGCACACCGCTGAGCACCCGGGTCCTGGTGCGGCTGCGGACGTCCCACAGTTCGATCGTCCCGCTCCCCTTGAACCTGGAAGCCAGGAAGGTCTTCCCGTCCGGGCTGAGCCCGATGCCCTCCACGCCTGCCGGAAGGGACAGCGAGGCGATCTGGCGGTGGGTGCGGGTGTCCCAGACATAGAAGGTGATCGTGGAGTAGCGGCCGGCCGGTGGCTTGGCGCCGTAGGCGAACGTCCCTCCGTCGGCGCTGAACGCGGTGTGGTTCTCGCAGTTGGGATCCGGCAGGCAGAACATCTGCGGGTTGGGCAGGTCGGCCAGGACCTCTGCGGTCGCCGCGTCCAGGAGCTGGAAGCGGGTCGCGCCGTCGAGCCGTCGTACGGCGGCGAGGGTGCGGCCGTCCGGACTGTAGGTGGCCGCCCGGACCGGGCCGACCGGGTAGACGGAGTCCAGCGCCTCGTCGAGGGCCAGGGACGCCACCGAGATCCTGCGCTCCCAGCCGCGCACCTCCAGGTACCGGATCCTGCGCCGGTCCAGGTCCAGCCTGAGCGCCGAGGTCCCGTCCAGATCGTAGGAGCCGGTGGAGCTGAGCGGATGCCGGAGGACGGGAACGGCGGGGTCGGCGGTGCGCCACAGCAGGATCTCGTCGCCGTTCGCCGCCGCGACGAACGCGCCGTCCGCGCTGAACGTCATGCGGGTGCGGGCGTCCTTCGGCCAGGAGTACTCGATCCTCAGCCGCTGCTTTCCCGACGCCAGGTCCCAGGCGCGCACTCCGGAGCCGTCCGGGAAGTCGCCCACGACGGCGAGGGCGCGACTGTCCGGGGTGAACAGCAGCCGGCCCTCGCGGGGATCGCCGGCCGCCGAAACGAACCCCTGCGATCGGCTCGGGCAGAGATCCCGGTTCGCGGTCGCCCACGGGATCGGCAGTCTCCGCCGTACGACCGTGTCCCACACCTGCACCGGTCCGAGGCGCCGGCAGATCGCCAGCAGTCGTCCGTCGGGGCTGGCGACGGCGTCGGCGGACGACTCGTCCCTGAGGTTCTGTTCGAAGACGGCACGGCCGAGCGCGGTGTCCCACAGACGGAAGCGGATGCCGGACCGTCCGGCGTAGCGGCTGGAGAGGAGTATCCGCGTATCGGTGACGAACGAACCGGTCGTACCGGCGGAGGAATCGCCGGCCGAGCCGATACGGGCACCGACCCGCCGGCCGGCGTCGACGTCCCACAGCCGCAGGCCGTCCTTCGTCCAGATCATGAGCGTGCCGCCGTCGGGACTGATGCCCTGGACGCCGGGGAACTCCAGGTCCCCCGTGCCGGGGAACGAACCGGTCCGCCGCCGCGTGGAGGTGTCCCAGCGTTCGACACGGTCGTCCGAGACCGTGGTCAGAACGCGCCCGTCGCGGCTGAGGAACCGCTGCACCGGATCGTCGTCGCCGCCGGCCGCGGCCGACCCCTGGCCGGGATCGAACCGGTCCAGCTCGGTCTGGGCGTACGAGTCGAGGAGGGCCGAGCGGCTGTCGGGCAGGTCGGCGAGCCCGTAGGCCGCCGCGCTGAGCCGCATGGCGGTCCTCGGGTCGGAGGAGCGGAGGCTGGCGGCCATCGCGGCGATACGACGTGCCTCGGCCTGGAGCTGCTGCCGGGTACTGGCCGTGCTCTGGTTCCAGGCGGTCAGTCCCGCCACGACCGCGAGGGCGACGAGGATCGTCAGCGCCGTGGTCAGTCCGCGCAGCCGACGGCTCGTACGGGTGGCCTGGCGCTGTTCGTGCCGGCGGGCGTCGAGGCTCGCGGTGAGGAAGGCCCGCTCCAGCGGCGTGAGCGGATCGGGCTCGGCGACCGGCGTGAAGGCCTCCGTGGCCACGGTCAGCCGAGCCCCTCGGTACAGCACACCGGCGTCGCGGTCGAGCTGCTCCCAGGCGGTGGCGGCCTCGGTGAGCAGCCGGTGCCGGCGCAGCAGTTCGCGGTCGCTCTCGATCCAGCCGTTCAGCCGGGGCCAGGCGGTGATCAGCGCCTCATGGGCGAGGTCGACGGTGTCGTCGTCGAGGGTGACCAGCCGGGCGCCGACCAGCCGGTCGAGCACGGTGGCGGCATCAGCGGCGAGTTCGGCACGGCGGGCGGGCCGGCTGGTGTCGTCGGTCCCCTCGCCCGGCGCGACGAGCCTCAGCATCACCTGACGAGCCAGCGCCGCCTCATGCGCGGAGAGCCCGCTGTAACACTCCTCGGCGGTACGGGCGATGGCACCGTGCACCCCGCCGACGGCCTCGTACCCCTTGACGGTCAGCGCCCCGCCACGACGCCGCCGCCAGGTCTCCATCAGCGCGTGGGACATCAGAGGCAGCCCGCCGGGCTGGTCGGCGACGTCCGCGATGATCCGCGCGGTCAGGGCCCGCTCGACGACCAGACCCTCGGCCGCGGCGGGCTTGACGATCGCCTCCCTCAACTCCTCCACACTCATCGGCCCGACGAGCAGCCCGGCGCCGCGCAGGGCGGCGGCGAGTTCACGATGCTCACCGCAGCGGCCGTAGAAGTCGGCGCGTACGGCGATCACGACACGCAGCCGGCTGCCCGGCCGTACGGCGGTGAGCAGCATGTCGATGAAGCGGGCTCGCTCGGCGGGTTCCCGGCAGAGGGTGAAGACCTCCTCGAACTGGTCGACGACGACCCAGGTGTCCCCGCCCCCGTCAACGGGAACGAGCGCACGGGCGTGCGTATGGGCGGGCCGCGCGCCCGGCGTGAGGATCCGGATGGCCGCAGGCCTCTCCCCGGCCCAGTCCCCACCCCGCAGCACCGGTATCAGCCCGGCCCGCAGCAAGGACGACTTCCCACTCCCGGAGGTACCCACGACGGCCACGAACCGACTGCCCAGCACCAGCTCCGCCAGATCGGCCACCAACTGGTCCCGCCCGAAGAAACAGCCACTGTCCCCCGGCTCGAACCGCGCCAGCCCCCGATAGGGCGCCGCGCTCCCGTCCCCCTCGGGCACCTGCCCAGCAGCGTCCTCGGCGGCCCGCTGCCAGCGCCGCTCCCACTCCTCGGCATCCCCACCACAGGCGGACACATACGCCAGAGCCACCGCCAGGGACGGAAGCCGCTCCCCCGCCGCCGCCTCGGACAGCGTCGCCGCCGTGTACCCGGCCTCCGCGGCCATGGCCCGGTAGGTGATCCCCCCGGCCTCTCGCCGCAACTCCCGCAACGCGAAGGCGAACCGCTCGACCGGCCCACCCTCCGGATCCAACGGCCTCTCAGGGCGCCCCATCCGGCTTCCCTCCCGTACGAAGACGACGCCGTTCGAACCCCTCGCCCGGCCGACGCACCGGAGTCCCCCGCTCTGGTGTCCCACGCTCCCTCCCCTGTCGGGAACGTGGGACACCACCCCGTGTGCACCTCAAGTCCAGCCACCGGAAGGTTGATTGGCAGCCCCGATCCGGCCCACCAATCAATTCGAATACGACGGCCACGCACCGCCCAACCAGCGACAACGGGGACGGAACCGGCCCCTACCGGCGTATTACGCCACGCTCCGCACGACGCCGTCAGGCAAAACTGCCAAAGCGCCACTCGGCTCCGGGCAGTTCACTGCCATAGGAGTGCCCTTACTACCCATGAGCCACTCAGTCCGCGCAGGCTCCCGTACGGGCACGATCTCGTACCGCAACGGCCGGGGCGACACGGTCACCTATCACATCAGCTTGCGGACGATGGCGTTGTGCTCCGCCAAGGTGAAGGTATCCCACTCCGGCAGAGCACCTGCACGACGAGCCGATGGGGACTCTGAGGGTCGATCGATTCCAGTGGCCCGGCGGCCTCGACGGCCGGTTCGACACTGTCGCCGCCCAACTACCCGTCGACGCCCCCATCCAGGGGTCACCCGCGCCGACATGAGCACCCCCGCCAGCGAGGGCCGACAGCGCCTCGCGTCCAGCGCCGACGAGCCATCAACGACGCTCGCTGCGCGACCTGCTACTCGATACCGAGGAGCGCCCCACGGCCGCCGCCCTCGCCGAGCTGCACACCGATGCCACCCGCAAGCGGTGTGGCGGGAATCGCAGTTCGCGCAGCCTGCTCACCGGCATGACCAGCGTTCGAAAACTGCTCGCCAGCCTCGACGAGCAGTCCCTCGCGCGAGCGGCCCCACATGGGCGATCGTCCTCGCTCCGGGCGTCGCGCCGAGTCCTGTTGCGCCTCGCCCGCAATCACGACCAACTCAGAGATGAGAAACCAGCCCGTGAGGTACCTGCGTTCCGTACTGGCACGACGACGCCCGCAGGTTTCGTGACGAGCTAACTCCGTGTGCTCTTCACCAGCGGATGCCTTGAGTTGACGACACGAGCAGCCCAAGCAGCGCCATACCGACGATGCTGCCCATCACCTTGAGTATCTGGGTTCGCTCCTCCGACGGAGACTTCCAGGCCATCAGCCCTAGTCCCACGAAACTCACCACGATCACCCCGACCAGAAACTTCATCACTTCTCCCCCGATACAAGCGCTCTTACCCTAACTTGACACCTTTTGGTGAAGGGTCCTGCGTAGCCAAGCATCCGTCAAGAAATCGCGATCGACAGGAACAGCACATGCCCACCGCCTTGCCTGGCTTCACCCTCACCGTCGTACGGGAACAATGGAGCGACCTGTTCGCCGCTGTCGGCCGACGGCGAAGTGGCCGCCATGTGAGGCCTGCGGATTCCTTGACCAACTCGCCGCCGCCGACCGCGCCAAGGGGGCGAAGACGTACCCGTAGAGGCTCGTCGGTCGACTCCCGCACTCTCGTCCTGCATCGGGCCGCCGCACAGCTGGAAGGGCGCACCCTGGACGAGTCGGCCAGCGGCCCGTTCACCCCGACACCGACACGCTTCGGCGAGTTCCTCCGACTGAACTAAACGGGGCCTCTGCATGGCTTCCTGTGTCTTTTCTGGCCTTCTCGACGACCGTGTTCCGGTCCCGTCCCGTTCGAGGTGGAAACGCACAGCGTCGTAAGCGCGCGAACTGGCCCGCCGCAGCAACCCTGCAGCGGGCCATTTCACGTGGAGCAGCTTGCTTGGCACACTGGCCCGCCCCATCACCCAGAAGACTTGGGCACTACGGATTGGACCGGAGTCGCCTTCGCCCACCATCAGCAACGATGGCCGCGACGGCCGTGCCGACGAGGGCCGCCGCCTTTTCACTAGGCAACGGGCCCAGTGCCACCACAATCACAATGATCGTGATCAGGACACCGTTCGCGTGATCATTGAGCGGGTGCGAGCGAGACGGGCCCGCATCGAATCGGCGCTGTGCACTTCCCCGGCGTTGTTTCAGCTTACGGGTCATCAAGTTCCCCTTGCTGTACGGATTTTGATCGTTCCTACCAGCAAGAGCGGCCGCCCTTTTGCCCATCTCCAGAGTGCCCGAGTCCTCTCGCCAGCCTCCACAATCCGCGACATCAACTACCTGCATGTTCAGGACCCAGGGGGGTGGATATTTTGTATTAATTAGAAAAAACCATGCAAACCCCCCAACCTTCCAGTCGACAAGGCGCCGAACAACCTAGTAAGTATCGGGAGCATTCTGGATAAATTAGCCATTATCGCAGGTCAGCTCGAACATCGAGGAGGCGACTGGCCTTAACACGGCCCATCGACGAACGCGACCGCGACCGCGAGCGGGTACGCCAACCGGACACCCCGAGTAAGAGCCGGACTAGATTGCAAAGACGACCCCCAGCCACCCTCGATCATGTCGAAGATCGCCGCAGCGTTCGAGAGACCGGAGCAACAACACCCGACCCTTTCGAGCCATTCCCTACACAACAAACATGCACAAATCTATACACTTACTAATCTATGCAACCCATCGCGGAATATCCGAATATCCGCATTCAAACCAGCAAACCCCACACATCTGCGCAGCGCGGGCCCATTGTTCAAGATTTTCAAAACAAGAGAGATATTACTCTTCAAGGATTGATGCTGCGTTAAAAACGTTTCCCACTGTTCCCTGTTCAGCCAACCCGTCTCGCCATCCAGGGCATCGTGATTTTCGTCGCCGCCCTCCCCACCATCTTCAGCGCGCCAGCCATCCCCGAGCCCCTTCCTTTATCGACGACGCAAGGGAGGTAGCGCGTTACCCCGCCGCCCCGCCTGAGCAGTCCGTCGCCGTCGAGCTGGAGAAGCTACGCGGCACGATGGCCGAGCAATTCGCCACCGCCAACGGATCACTCGCCCTGGTCTCACAGCGCAGGACCAGACCGACCAGCAACTAAGCGATCAAGAAGCACCCCGGCAGTAGACAGAAATGCGCCCCCGTCACCAACCCATGCCGGGACGGCGAGGGCGCATTCGTGCCTTCAGCTCGTACGGCTATCAGCTTTTCAGCGCCGCGACCTCCCGCGCGCGTCCGGCCAGTTCCCGCACCGGCCGCGCCGTCACGTGCCTCCGCAGCTGTGTGCGCATCGTCTCGAAGTGGTCATCGCCACGGGCCGATGAGACGTGCTCGTACTCGTCCAGAAAGCGCCCCCACGACTCACACGACGCGTCGAGATGCCCATACCCGTACTGCCGTTGTGCCAGCAGCGCGTACGAATGCACGCGGCCTTGCCGCTCCACCTTCGGTTGCACCTTGATCGACTGCTGCAGAGCCTTGATGCTGCCGGGTAGGTCGCGCTCCTCGTACAGGACATGAGAGAGGTGAAACAGCCACGCCGTTTGGTCGTACCCGCCGATCGCGTCCCGGTGGTTGTCCGCCTGGGACAGTGCGGCCTCGGCCTCCCTCAACCGGCTGTGCGCCATGTCCCGATCGCCGACCATGCTCGCCGCGTGTGCCTGCTGTCCCCGCAGGAACGCCACCAGACGAGGCCCCGCGGCCGGCGCGGCCTCCGCAGCCGAGTCGGCAAGCTCCAACGACTTTCGCCCGTAGCCGAGATTGGATGCCTGCAAGCTCATGCCGCGCAGCGTTCGGCAGTAGGTCACGTGGTCTTGCGCCTCGCTCGCCAGCTTCAACGCCTTGACGTAGTAGGTCTGGCCAAGGCCATGAGCCTTTTCGTACATGGCCATCCACCCAGTCAGATACGTCAGGTCGGATGCGGCGGCGAGCATGTCGAGGCGTACTTGTTCGCTCGCCTGTGCACGCAGCCACGGCCCGACCGTGTTGACGAGGAACGCAGCAGCCATGGGCCGGGCGTGCCCCGCGCCGAGTTCGTCAAGGATGTCCGCGATGCGCTCCGTCATGGTGCGCACCGCCGCGACCTGCGAGGCGCCAACACGGATCGTCCTCTTGCCGGGGCTAACCGGCTGATCTAGGGCGTGAGCGTGCGCAGGGCTGGAAAAGCCAGGGACAGCAAGAGCCGCCGAAAACACGCCCGCAGCGAGCACGCCGCGCCGCGATGGGTCCATATCCGCCCTTCCGAGGTCTATCAACTCCTCGACAGTGTCGGCCTGTTCGGACCCCAGAACTGACGGGGCGGGTGTGAGCCCTGCTTCGGCGTGGGTGACGGGCCGGCCCAGCTGTGCCGAGAGCGCCTCGACGATCAGGGCCCTGACCTCGGGCTTCGGACGCGCACCGGCAATCCAGTGCGAAACGGTGGATTGGCTGTAATGGAGATCCAATCCCGCCTGTACGCCGAGGCGGTTCACGCGCTGCGCGAGCTGCGTCCGAGTCAATTTTGCCTGGTCAAGTAACCCCGCAAGGGCAGGGTTGGGCGTGCGCTTGTTCCTGGCCATGCCTCATCTCCCGACGACATTCATGGCGTTCACGTTCCCATCAGCCTCTAACGGTACCCGCGGAGGGTGACCGCGCGGTTACCTCTTCACCGAACCTCGCATGATCTCGGCCTACTAGGGGGCCTGGTTTGACCATGACCGAAGAGCACGTGTCCGGCACGGGCGAGCAAGTACGCCCTGCCGTCCACACTGAACCGCACCTCGACGCCGGCATTACCAAAAAGGCGATCCAGGACAGCAAGCGGAAATACCCAACACTGCAAGTCGGCCCGCCGCCGATCCTTTTGCTGGCGAGCGAACCTGAATCAGCAAGAGCAGCCCGCAAGTTCGTACGTGAGTACGTCAGCTACCACGTGCCGGAGGCGAGCGAGGACCACGTCGAGACCGTCGTACTGGTCACGTGCGAGCTGGTCACCAACTCCATCCGGTACGGCACCGAGCCCGATGACCTCGTACGCGTCGTGATCGACGCGGACGACGGCCGAACCCGCGTCGAGGTACACGACCCCGTCCGGCGCCGCCCGCGCGTACGGCCCGAGTCCGACCAGCGCGACCGAGGGCGCGGCCTGCTCATCCTTGACTTCCTGTGCCATCGGTGGGGCGTGACCGATATCCCCCTCGGCAAGGCCGTATGGGCGGAGGTGAAGGCACTGTGACCGTGCCCGAGACAAAGGCACCCCCCGGCCCCGGGTTCGTCGCCGGCATCTGCTTGGGGACCGGAGTGCACCGACGTTACGTGTTCCCAGTTGCCCAACTGCTCGCCTATCACGCGCCGCCGCACCTCGACCATGAGAGCGTCGACAGCATCCGCGAGGGCATGCAGGCGTTCGCCGAAGCGCTGTACCTCGGCCCGCACGACGGCCCCCCGCCGCCCATCGGGCACCGTATCCGCATACGGCAGGGCTCACCGTGGCTCGATTACGGCGACGGCGCGCGCCGCCTGCAACTACCCGCCGCGCGGTCGTGGCTGGACGTGGTCGAGGCCGGCGGGCCCGTCCGCGTCCTGGTCTTGTTCGAGCCGCTCACCGCCGGGACTAGACAGACAGGGCTCGACGCGCACGTACGCACGTGCTTTGAACTCGGCGCGATGCGCTGGGGCACGACGTATCACGTCTGACCTGCTCACCAAGCACAGAAGAACGGGCCGCCCCGAGGTGAGATGGACCCCGGGCCGACCCGCCAGAGGTCGAGCGTAACGGGCCTGAAGCCCCGCCCCGCCCACCAAGTAGGAGCAAGGCCGAAAGTGGGCGGGGCGGTCAGCAAGTGCAAGCAACCATCCACACATCATGGAGGCAAGCACGTGACCACGATGCAGGAACACCCCGCAACCGACGCGCGCACGCTGCTCAGCGCAGAGATGCGGGCAACCCTCGTGTCCAACATGATCGACAAGTTCCCGCAGCTCGGCGAGGACAAGGCAGACCGAGGTGTCGGGCAGATGCTCGCCTTCCTCGCGGCGTGCAACTACGCCGGTCGCCCGCTCAGCCCGTCACCGCTCGTCGATGACTTCTGGCACGCCTTCCTGCTCCACACCAAGGCGTACGCCGAGTTCTGCGAGCAGCGGTTCGGCCGCTTCCTGCACCACCAGCCCGGATTCCTCGACAAGGAGGAGCACGGCGGTGGCAAGGCACTGCGCGCGCTGACCGTCGACTCGATCACCCTCGCCGGGTACGAAATCGACATGGAGTTCTGGCCCGAACTGGACCTCGCCGACTGCTCGCAGTGCCACGCGAACTGCTCGGACAGCCCGAACCACCCGTAGCGGTTCCGGTTCACCTCTGTCGGTCCTCGGTCTGTGGGTCTGGTGGGTTATGCGTTTTTTGTCAGCCGGTTACGTGCTCGTCGGCGACAACACCAAGGCAACAATTCGACAATCGACGGGTGCTTGAATTCTGTCACTTCGGCCGAGCTGCGGCCAATCGCGGCACGTACAAAACTCGACAAGCGAAGGAAGTTGACGTGACGTACACGAAGAGCCTCGACGCGGGGCATGTTGAGGAAGCTCAGGCAGCGCAATCCCGGACTTCGGGGCGGCTCGCTCGCCGTGCGTGGACGACGGTGCTCGCTCTCTGCCTATCCCTGGGGTTTTCGTTCGTCAACGCCGGTTCCGCGTCGGCTCTCAACGAGGGCGACGTCATCAGCACGAACTTCCTGCGCAACTGGGAGACCGGACGTTGTCTGGGTCTCTCGGAGACTGGCGAGGTCATCACCAGTCAGTGCATCAATGGATGGGGTCTCCAGCAGTGGGACATTGTCTACAGGTTGACCGGTGGGGTGGACTATGTATGGATCAGGCTCCACGGCACCAATCTATGCCTGAGCTATGAGAACGATGTCTCCGTGCGGGAGTGCAACATTTGGACCGACTTCACCTGGGCCGGCTTCGGTGCGGGCTGGGACAAGGTCCAGCTGATGAACTCCGAAACGGGCACCTACCTGGATAGCAACTACGCCGGAAACGTCTACCTGCACGATTATAACGGTGGCGGCTACCAGACCTGGAAGTCGGGCTACTGAGGCAGCCTGACTCCGGGCAAGGCCGCACCATGCGGCTCTGCCACCGCCTCTCTGCCGGATCCGCCCCGTCAGCTCGCGAGGAGCGAATTGGGGGAAGTCAGCCGACGAACAACGTTGCTGACGTCCGCAAGGATTGACGGGGCGTTTCCATGTCGGCGCCCCGTCATTGCGATGTACCGGCCGGTTCCGTAGATCTCTACGGCCGTACCGTCGGGGCGTCGGATGCGGCGTCCCTGTCGGACGTCAGCGCGACCCCAGATGTGCAGCCCGTCACCCGACGGGGACACCTCTACGTAGGTGGCGCCCGCGTCACGCAGGATGGCTGCTGCCCACGGGGCAACTCGCCCGGTAAGCGGATTCAAGCAGTGCCACGCTGTGGCCAGGTCGGGGGCCGACCCCGTTTTCGCTCGACCAACGCAGGAGACCGCGGGTGGACCGCATCGAATGGCACGACCTACCGGCACCGACCCGGGCCGCCGTCGAGCGGCATACAGGCCCGGTCGAGACGGCCGAGACCGCACCGCACGGCGTCATGTCCCGGCTCGCCTGCACCGTCCACACACCAGCGGGACGAGCGTTCATCAAGGGAACTCGGCACGACGACCCACAGGCGTGGGTGTACCGCCACGAAGCGCGGGTCACACGATGCGCACCCCTCGCCCCCCGCGTGCTGTGGGAGACCGAGGCCGGCGGATGGATGCTCTACGGATACGAGTACGTCGAGGGTCGACACCCGGACCTGACTCCAGGGTCCGACGATCTCGCCTCACTGCTGCGCACGCTTACCGTCCTGTCCCGGGAGCCATGGCCCGAGAAATTGAACAAGAAGCCGCTTCACACACGGTGGACCGAGTTTCTGCCCGAGGACGTGCCGCCCGGACTGCAAGGCCGAGGGCTCGCCCACACGGACATGTCCCCGCACAACATGCTGAGGACCCCCGGCGGAGAGTTGCTGCTACTGGACTGGGCCCTTTCCTGCCCCGCCCCCGCATGGGCAGACACCGCACTGACAGTGCCCCGGCTCATCTCCGCCGGCCACACACCAGAACAGGCCGAGACGATCGCCCGGCAGGTTCCCGCGTACCGAGTGGCCGACCCTGCCACCGTCACCACCTTCGCGCGCGCCGTCTACGCCGCATGGGAAAACTGGGAACGCACACGCCCTATGCCTCACAGGGCGGCCCTCACCGCCGCCGCCCGGGCATGGGCCACGCACCGCGAGAAAGGGCGACAGGCGGGCTCGCACGCATTCTCCCCCTGATCGGCCGCGCCACCCATGCGACGGCCCCGAAACCTCCGAGCGAGGTACCGGGGCCGTCTCGCGCCTAATCTCGGCACGCCACCGCAGGTCAGTCCCCCTTCTTACCCTCTTCGGCCTCTTGTGCCACTTTGAAGGCAATCCCGTCCAGAATGTCGTGCTCGCTCACCACGACCTCCGCCGCCCCGATCCGCTCCATGATCGACAGCAGTACGAGCGCACCGGCGCCGATCACATCCACGCGCCCCGGATGCATGGACGGAATCGCCGTCCGCTCGGCATGAGTGGACCGAAGAAGCGTCTCGGTGATCTCGCGGACGCGGTCGTAGGAGACCCGGGAGTGGTGGATGGCCTCGGAGTCGTACTCGGGCAGGTTCTGCGCGATCGCCGACACCGTGGTGACGGACCCGGCCAGCCCGACGAGCGTGCGCGCCTCACCCAGCGGGACGTTCTGCTCCGCCAGATCGAGGGCGGCCTCGATGTCGGCACGAATGGCAGCGACTTCCGCCTGCCCCGGCGGATCCACCACCGCCCCCTCCCGCACGAGATGCCGCTCCGTCATCCGTACGCACCCGATGTCCACGGACCGGGCCCCGCGCACGTGATCGTCACCGACCACGAACTCGGTCGAGCCGCCGCCGATGTCCACGACGAGGTAGGGCTTGGCGAGGTCGTCGCGCCCCGTCAGTTCCTTGGTGGCGCCGGTGAAGGAGAACTCGGCCTCCTGGTCGCCCGAGATCACCTCGGGCTCGACACCGAGGATGTCCAGCACCCCCCGTACGAACTCGTCCCGGTTCTCCGCGTCCCGGGACGCGGACGTCGCGACGAACCGCAGCCGCTCGGCACCGTGCTCCTTGATGACCCCGGCATACTCCCGACAGGCCGCGAAGGTCCGCTCCAACGCCTCGGGGGCGAGACGTCCCGTACGGTCGACACCCTGACCGAGCCGGACAATGGTCATCCGCCGGTCCAACTCGACGAGTTCCCCGGTGACGGGGTCCGCATCGGCTACGAGAAGGCGGATCGAGTTCGTACCGCAGTCGATGGCGGCGACGCGAGTCATGGGCGGGTCCTTCGGGTTGGTATTTCAGCCCGTCCGGCGTTTGAGGACGAGCGCGTTCAGCGCGACCTTCCCCCCACCCGCCGGCACCCCCCTCCCAGCCCGTCCGGCGTTTGAGGACGAGGCCGTTCAGGCCGACAGCGGGGGGTCTGGGGGCGGCAGCCCCCAGGGATGGGTACGGGTAAGGGCGGCGGGGGCGAAAGAAACTCACTCGCCCGGCACCACACACGCCCCCTTAGCCCACCACTCCGGCAGCATCGCGATCGCCTCGTCGCCCAACGGGTTCACCCCGGGCCCGGCGGCCAGCGAGTGGCCCACGAGCACGTGCAGGCACTTCACCCGGTCCGGCATGCCCCCCGCGCTCGGGAAGCCCTCCAGGACCTCGATCGAGTCGCGGCGCGCGATGTAGTCCTCGTGCGCGGCCCGATACGCCGCGGCCAGCTCCGGATCCGTCGCCAGACGTTCCGTCATCTCCTTCATCACGCCGTTCGCCTCCAGCGTGCCGATCGCCGAGGCGGCCCGCGGACACGTCAGGTAGTACGTCGTCGGGAAGGGCGTACCGTCCGGCAGCCGCGGAGCCGTCTCCACGACGTCCGGCTGACCGCAGGGACAGCGGTGCGCGATCGCGCGCAGCCCGCGAGGCGGACGGCCCAGCTGCTGTTTGAAGGCCTCGACGTCCGCGTCGGTGGGCTCGGTGCGCGGGGTGGGAGGCGGGGGCGTTTGCATGCCTGTACGTGTATCTCTCTAGTCAGTTCACTTCACTGGTTCACGGCGTCGGCCCGGCCGCCGGACCGGTCGGCCTTGTCCACGCCGTCCCAGACGTTCGCGTACCAGGGCCGGTCGGCCGCGCCCAGGTCGGCGCGCGACTGCTTCGCCGCGTCCGGGTCGATCACGACGTACCCGGTCTCGCCCGGCATCACATAGTGCAGCCGCTGCCGGATCTGCTGCTGCGCGTACGCGTCGTCCTGCCAGCGTGCCTTCTGGTCGCGGAGCTGCTCGACCCGCTGCCTGGCCTGGTCGCGTTCGCGTTCCAGTTCGGCGATGTCGGCGCGCTGGGAGACGTACTGCCTTATCGGGTAGGCGAGGGCCACGATCAGCGAGCACAGGACCAGGGCGAGCAGGGCCGCCCGGCCGGTCAGGCGGGAGCGGCGGGCCTGGCGCTTGGTCTGGGAACGGTAGACGCGGGCCGCCGTCTGCTCGCCGAGCAGCTTGATCCTGGTCGCGGTGGAGAACCGGTCCCGGTCCTTCACTGCCATGTCGTCCCGCCTCCCCGAACAGCTGTGCTTGTACGTACGTACGTCCCCGCACACGGTACGGGACCGGGTACGGGGACGTACGTACGACGCTGCCTAAGCCGCTACAGCCACCTCTACAGCTGCCGCTCAGCCCTTGAAGCGGGGGAAGGCGCTGCGACCGGCGTACACCGCCGCGTCGTCGAGGATCTCCTCGATGCGCAGCAGCTGGTTGTACTTGGCGACGCGGTCCGAGCGGGCCGGGGCGCCGGTCTTGATCTGGCCGCAGTTCACGGCGACGGCGAGGTCGGCGATGGTGACGTCCTCGGTCTCGCCGGAGCGGTGGGACATCATGCACTTGAAGCCGTTGCGCTGGGCCAGCTCGACGGCGTCCAGGGTCTCGGTCAGCGAGCCGATCTGGTTGACCTTGACGAGCAGGGCGTTGGCCGAGCCCTCCTCGATGCCACGGGCGAGGCGCTCCGGGTTGGTGACGAAGAGGTCGTCGCCGACGATCTGGACCTTGTCGCCCAGCTTGTCGGTGATGGTCTTCCAGCCGTCCCAGTCGTCCTCGTACAGCGGGTCCTCGATGGAGATGAGCGGGTACGCGGAGACCAGCTCCTCGTAGTACTCGGTCATCTCGGCGGCCGTACGGGACTTGCCCTCGAACTCGTACTTGCCGTCCTTGTAGAACTCGGACGCGGCGACGTCGAGCGCGAGACCGATCTGCTCACCGGGGACGTAGCCGGCCTGCTTGATGGCCTCGATGATGAGGTCGAGCGCGGCGCGGTTGGACTCCAGGTTCGGGGCGAAGCCGCCCTCGTCGCCGAGACCGGTGGACAGGCCCTTGGTCTTCAGCACCTTCTTGAGGGTGTGGTAGATCTCGGCGCCCCAGCGCAGCGCCTCGGAGAAGGACTCCGCGCCGATCGGGGCGATCATGAACTCCTGGATGTCCACGTTGGAGTCGGCGTGCGAGCCGCCGTTCAGGATGTTCATCATCGGAACGGGCAGCAGGTGCGCGTTCGGGCCGCCGAGGTAGCGGAAGAGGGGGAGGTCGCTGGCCTCGGAGGCGGCGTGGGCGACGGCGAGGGAGACGCCGAGGATGGCGTTGGCGCCGAGGGAGCCCTTGTTGTCGGTGGCGTCCAGGTCGAACATCGCCTGGTCGATCAGCCGCTGCTCGGTGGCGTCGTAGCCGACGAGCTCCGGGCCGATCTGCTCGATGACGGCGAGGACGGCCTTCTCGACACCCTTGCCGAGGTAGCGGTTGGGGTCACCGTCGCGCAGCTCGATGGCCTCGAAGGCTCCGGTCGAGGCGCCGGACGGGACGGCGGCACGACCGGTGCTGCCGTCATCGAGGCCGACCTCGACCTCGACGGTGGGGTTGCCTCGCGAGTCGAGGATTTCCCGGGCTACGACGACGTCGATGGACGGCACGAGCATCTCCTTCTGGGATGTGACGCGGGTACGCGGGGCCTTTTTCGGGCGGCCCTGCGGGATGAGCCTAACCGGCCGAGGCCGATCGGCCAGCCGTCCGACCACCCCATGGACGGAACATGGACGGAACCGAGGGTAAACATTGTTCCTCAGGGAAACAAAAAGCCCCGCCCCGGTGCGTACGGGGGAACACGCACCGGAGCGGGGAGCCCGTGGGGGACGGGGGTGACCCTCACGAGGCCTTCACTATGGAGGGCACGGATGTGAGGGCGCTGTGGTTCACCTTCGAGCCGACTGTTATTTGGGGGATGTGCCGGCGGGCAGGTGACCGGGGTCAGCTGAGGTGCAGCTGCTGGCCCGGGTAGATGAAGTCGGCGTCGTCGATGATGTCCTTGTTCAGCTGGAAGAGCTTCGCCCAGCCGCCCTTGACGTCGTGCGCCTCGGCTATCGCGCTGAGGGTGTCGCCCTTGACGACCTTGTACTCGCCGTCGCCCTTCTCGACCTTCTTGCCGGTCGGGGTGGTGACGGTCTTCTTCGCGGCGGGCCGCTCCTGCGAACGGGAGGCCGCCTGGTCGTCGCTGGAGCGGGTGGTGGTCTCGCTCGTACCGGTGCTGGTGCTGGTGCCGCTGTCCGAGCTGCTGCTGCCGCCGTCGTAGGCGGCGCTGGACAGGCCCGTGCCGCAGACCGGCCAGGCACCCTTGCCCTGGCCCGCGAGGACCTTCTCGGCGATGGTGATCTGCTGGGACTTTGAGGCCTGGTCGGCAGTGGAGGCGTACGCCGTGCCGCCGTACGCGGCCCAGGTCGAGGCGGAGAACTGAAGGCCGCCGTAGTAGCCGTTGCCGGTGTTGATGGACCAGTTGCCGCCGGACTCGCACTGGGCGACGGTGTCCCACTCGGCGGAGGTGGCGGCGGAGGCCGAGCCGGCCGCCAGGAGCGGAGCGGCGACGGCGGCACCGGTCACACCGGCGATGGCGACGACGCGGGTGGCCTTGGACGGACGACGGTGCTTGCCCTTGCCGGAAAACAGCATGCGAGATCCCCTCACCGACGCCTGCGAGGTGAGCTGTCGGGTTCGGGCCGGTTGAGTTGCCCGGCCGTACGCCCCTTTCGGGCGGCGTACGGCTTAACCCCAAGCCGCTCCGGTCAACTGCCCGGTGCGGCACTTACCTTGGGTCCCCCGCTCCTGCCTACGGCGCTTGATAGCGACGACTGTTCCCGTAGGCCGCTGGCAGGATTCGGCGTTGCGACAGACGGGGCCCGCTGTGGCGAGCGGTCACGACCGTAAACAGGTGATCCTCTGAAATACAAAGACGATCAGGGCTTCTGAGACCTATCTCTCACTGCATTTATAACGGACATTCAGCGCGAAGCGGGACGCGAACTCCGGCTGGTTTTGCCCCGGTTAGGCACCGACTTCGAGGGTCTGACCGGGGAGGATGTGATTCGGGTCAGCACCGAGGAGATCCTGGTTCTCGGCGTACAGCTCGGACCATCCACCCTCGACGCCAAGGGAGTCCGCGATGCCGCACAAGGTGTCGCCGGGACGGACGGTGTACGAGCTCTCAACACTCTGCCCGGAGTTGCCCCTTTCCTTACCCTTTGTCACAGCGGTGGATGAGCTGTCACCTTCTTGTGAGGTGCTGCCACTCGACGAGGAGGAGGGGGTCGAGCCGGTCGAGCCGGTCGAGCCGGTCGAGCCGGTCGCCGCCTTGACGGAGGGCGAGGACGAGGACGTGGATTCGGGCGCGGGCGAAGCGGACGCCGAAGTGGACTTGGGTGCCGAGGCGGAAGAGCCCGGGGTGGAGGTGGGCGCGGGTGTAGGCGTGGGTGTGGGTGTGGGCGTGGCGGAAGACGCGCCGCCCTCCTCCTCCGCCGCCACACCGGTGTCGACATTGGCCGCAGTGGCGTCCTTGCCGAGCCCCGACAGCAGCGCGCAGGCCTCCCAGACCCCGGCACCCTGATCGGCGAGCACGCCCTCGGCGACGGCGATCTGCTGCGAACGGCTGGCCTGATCGGCGCTCGGGGCGTACGTGAGACCGCCGTACGCCTCCCAGTCCGCCTGGGTCAGCTGGAGCCCGCCGAAGAACCCGTTACCGGTGTTGGCACTCCAGGCGCCGCCGCTCTCACACTCCGCGACCCTGTCCCAAGTGGTGCCGCTGGCCGCACTCGCGCCGCTCGCGGCGAGCAGCGGAATGGCTAGGGCGGAGCCGGTCACGCCGGCCGCGACAAGCAGAGCCGGGGCCTGACGGGGGCGACGGTGACGTCCGTTCCCGGAGAGCATGCGGGTGCCTTTCGCGAGACAGCGGGGGTCGGTGCGACGGATGCCGACGAACGCCGCCAGTGCGTCGCACTAGTGCTCGAACGTATCGACAGACGATCACTTGTCACAAGTTAATGCCGCGCAGATCACGTGAAGATCACATTGTTGAGGGAGTGTCACCTTCCCGTGATCTTCTACGGCACCACTGGCGTGGTATGCCCCGATTCGCGAACCGGCGTGAACTCGACGGGCAGGGTGCGCAGTCCACGCATGATGAGCCCGCCCCGCCATCGCAACTCGCTCGGGTCGACGGCCAGTTGGAGGTCGGGGAGGCGGGTGAGGAGGGTGCCGGGTCGCAGAGCGCACGCATGAGTCGGTGCGAACCCGGCACCGGTTTGACTACCGCCGACTCCCCTTGTCTCCGGCAATCGCACTCCAGATCTCGCCGAGCAGCCCAGCCCGGAACTGACCGGTCACCGTGAGCTGTGGCAGGGTCGGCCGCTTGTATGCACTGACTCCAGTGACGTCGGCGTCAAGAGTCTTCATGACCTCCGGCCACGCACCCTTCTGCCACCAGGAGAGCTGACGCTCACGAATCGGGTCGACAGGGCCCCAAGTAAGGGGCATGTCACCCCAGGAGAGGCCATGCCGAAGCCTGTGGAGCATCCCCTCGAACTGGAGACGGATGTCGTACTTGCTCGTGAAGTGCCGCTTGGTGAAGCACGGCCGCAGCACCTCCAGCACCTTCTCCCACTCCGCGTCGTCGGGGTCCGGCGGCACCTTCGTGCCGGTCGTCCAGTGCCACTCGCTGACGGCGCACCTCCCGCCGGGCTTGCCGAGGACGGTCGCATCGCCGAGGACGACCTTCACGTCGAACATGTCGAAGACTTTCCTGCGCTCTTCCAGCGTCAGGTTCTCCAGCCGCTCCTTGGTACTGGTCGCGATGTCGGCGAGATCGCGCGCCCGGCGTTCGTGCCCGCTGTACGCCTCCAGCCACTGCTGGGCGAACCTGTGCTGTTCCCGAAATTCCGCCAGTTCGCTCTCAAGTGCCGTGATGGAGGCCTTGAGCATCGCCGGGTCGACGCCGGCGCGTACGTACTCGGGAATGCGCACCTCGATCAGGTGCTCCTGTTCGGCGATTCTGGCCGTGAACTCGGCGACGCGCTTCTCGTACTTCTCCTTGTCTCCGGGGAGGCTCCCCGCCCGTTCGGCGGCCAGGTTCCGTGGATGCCCTTCGGCTTCGAGGAGCCTGGCCAGCTCCTTCCAGACGGCGCCCTCAATGTCGTCGGCCTCGAAGGCGGGCTCGCGGCACGAGGAGTCCTTGAGACCTCCCTTGCAGCGATACGACCGTTCAGCGCCCCTACCGGCTCCCGTGTACACCTCGCCGCACGTACCGTGAATCCGCCCGGTGAGCGGGTAGACGCTATTGCCGCGGCGCCCGTTCCGGAAGCCGAGCTCCTTGAGAGCAGCCATGAGCTGTGCGGCCCGCTCCTCGGAGAAGATGGGCGGGACGCCGATTCTGACCTGTTCACCGTGGACGGGGGTACCGTCGGCGCAGCGGAGGGTGGCGTTCTTCCCGTTGCCGCGGTCGGTCTTTCGGTAGACCACGTAACCGTCGTGAATGGTTTCGCCGTGGAGGCGGTTGCGGAGGTTGCCGACGCTCCAGGCGACGCCGCTGCGGGCGAAGAGCTTGCGGTTGGTCAGTTCCTCGCAAGCCTCGGTGAGGTTCATGCCCTGATCGACGATAAGTTCCGCGGCGACGGCAAGGACCATCGACTCATGGGCGTCGGTAACAAGGACCGACAAGCGTTTGCGGCGTCCGTCAACTTCCTTGGTGTCCTTCTCGATCCTGTAGCCGTAGGGGGCCGAGCCACCGGGCCAACCGCCGTAGCTGATCTTCAGCTCTCGGCCTGCGACGGTCCGCTCCTTGATGCGTCGCCAGTCCATCTCGGAGAAGGTGACGTACCGCATGAACTGCTGCCAGCCCGTTTCGGTACTGGTGTCGATACCTTCGGTGACCGAGATGAAGTGGATACCGATGTCAGCCATGTTCCACGCCCACTGGTAGGCGGCTCGGGCTGTACGCCCGATGCGGTCGACCTTGGGGACGAGGATGCGGTTGAAGCGCTGTTGGTACGCGTCAGCGACGAGACGGTCCATCCCGGGGCGGCTTTCCAGGGCCCCGGACACAGCTTCGTCCACGTAGGAGCCGTAGAGGGCGACTTCAGGATGTCGGTCGAGCCATCCGTTGGAGACCTTGTCCTGGTCTTCGAGCCCGAAGCCGTCGAGCTGACCGAGGGTGGAAACGCGTGCGTACTTGGCGACAACCACGGACGCCGGGGTGGCAGGGCATGGGCGTGCCACAATGGCCATGTTCAGTCCTCCGAGACTGTTCCGTCCCCAGGGTGTTAGCGCACCGCCGGGAAGGTTCCGGCTCCTTTGCGCTGCTGCAAGCGCTCGGGGGCCGGTGCCGTTTTGGGGAACTTTACCTGCGTCTCTGTGCAGTTGAAGGGGAATTGCATAGAACGGTTCGGCGCCCGCAACCACGCAACACGGCTCCCGGTACCGTCATCGCGTGAACGCCCCACATATCGAACCCGAACTCTTCACCTGGGAGTTCGCCGCCGACCCCTACCCCGCCTACGCGTGGCTCCGCGAACATTCGCCCGTGCACCGCACCACGCTCCCCAGCGGGGTGGAGGCCTGGCTGGTCACCCGGTATACGGACGCCAAGCAGGCGCTCGCCGATCAGCGGCTCTCCAAGAATCCCGTGCACCACTCCGAAGACGCCCAGGGCAAGAGCAAGACGGGCATCCCCGGAGAGCGCAGCGCCAACCTCATGACCCATCTGCTCAACATCGACCCGCCTGACCACACGCGACTCCGTCGGCTCGTCTCCAAGGCGTTCACACCCCGCCGCGTGGCCGAATTCGCGCCTCGGGTCCAAGAGCTGACCGACCACCTCATCGACCAGTTCGCGCGGACCGGAAGCGCCGACCTCATCCACGAGTTCGCCTTCCCCCTCCCCATCTACGCCATCTGCGACCTGCTCGGCGTCCCCAGCGAGGACCAGGACGACTTCCGGGACTGGGCGGGGATGATGATCCGGCACCAGGGCGGGCCGAGGGGCGGTGTCGCACGGTCCGTGAAGAAGATGCGCGGCTATCTCGCCGAGCTGATCCACCGCAAACGGGAGGCGCTCCCGGACACCCCCGGCCCCGGCGAAGACCTGATCTCCGGGCTCATCCGGGCATCCGATCACGGCGAGCACCTCACCGAGAACGAAGCCGCGGCCATGTGTTTCGTACTATTGTTCGCCGGTTTTGAAACCGTTATCAACTTGATCGGCAACGGCACGTATGCGCTGCTTCGCAACCCAAAGCAGCGGGCCCAACTACAGAAGTCGATCCAGCATGGCGAACAAGAGCTGCTCGACACCGGCATCGAAGAACTCCTCCGATACGACGGCCCTGTCGAACTGGCCACCTGGCGCTACGCGACCGAGCCGCTCGAAATCGGCGGACAACGCATTGCCTCCGGTGACCCCGTGCTCGTGGTCCTCGCCGCTGCTGACCGTGATCCCGCCCGCTTCGACGAGCCGGACGCACTCGACCTCTCCCGCCGGGACAACCAGCACCTCGGCTATGGACATGGCATCCACTACTGCATCGGCGCCCCACTCGCCCGCCTCGAAGGCCGCACCGCACTGGCCACCTTGTTGCGGCGTCTGCCCGACCTGCAACTGGCCGCCGACCCCGCAGACCTGCGCTGGCGGGGCGGCCTGATCATGCGCGGACTACGGAACCTCCCTGTCGAGTTCACGGCCGCCTGACAGGTGTGTATCAGGGGGTTGTCCAAGCCCTCGCGTGGGATGCACTTGAGATCACAGCTCGCGAGTTCGATGAGGTCGTCGGTCGGTTCCGGAACTCAGGGCACGAACTCGGCCGCACGGCGCGAAGTGAAAGCCTTCGATGCGCGCCTGCGCGGCCTGGTGTGGTCCGACGGATCGATGTTGAACAGATGGTCATCAACTTAGCCCTGCGCTCCCGGGATACCCACCTGGCCCTTGGCATACGCACGTTCTTCTGACTGCCGTGCTTGGGTCAAGGTTCTTCGACAGCCGGCTGTCTGCCGATGTCTGGCGAGCAAGGTCATGTCGAAGCCCCGCTCACCGCCGGGAGTCGGATCCGGAGTGAACGGGGCTTCATGCCCGCCCGCAACCGATGGCGGCGCACGGAGGTTGGGCGGGACATCTCACAGCCCGTTGGGCGCGGGCGGGCCAGGCCGTGCAGGATCTGGGACAGCCGTCAGGCCCAGAGCGAAACCGACCTGACTCACGATCCGGTATCGGATGTGCGCAGGTTCCACATACGCACGCGACCTACCCCTCAGCTTCTCGGTGCACTGCTCCACGCCTCGGCCTACCGGCCCTGGCGGCCTTACGGAGCAGTGCCGTACCCTCCGCCTCGCTGTCTCCGCCCCTCCTCCGCAGCAGAAGTCCCAGGTAGCGCATCCCCTGTGGGTCTCCTGCGTCGGAGGCCTGCCGATACCACTTCTCGGCTTCCAGCAGGTCTCCCTCACTCTGGTGAAGCCTCCCGATCGAAACCGCCGCCGACGTGACACCGGCCTCGTTTGCCTTCAGGCACCACCGCATGGCTTCGGACTCACCTCCCGCCTTGCCCATGTGCAGTTCCCCGAGACGGTGCGCAGCTTCCATGTCACCCGCCTCGGCTGCTTCCCGCAGCCAATGCTCAGTACGGTTACTGTGGATCTGCCCAAGCTCAAGCGCGGCCCACGAAGCACCGCCCCCTGCGGCAACCTCCAAGAACGGCACTGCCTCCTTCTGCTCGCCACGCTCAGCAAGCAGCCTCCCCAATCGCCCCGCAGCCTCCACGTGCCCGATCTCCGCTGCCCGCCGGAACCATTTCTCAGCCTCTCCCTTCTCCCCCAAGTCCTCCTCGAGCTCCCCCAGTTCGAACATGGCCCGGCCGTCCCCCGCCTCAGCGGCTGCCCGAAACGCCCCCCGTGCCCCCGCCTCGACCACCTCGACGTCGTACGCCGAGTCCGCCCGGGCCATACCCAGGGCGATCGTCCACACCCTCAAGTCCACCGCCTGGAACGTGTCGTCCTGGGACGCGGCGTCCACCAGGTAAGGAGACGCCTCCCACATGCTCGCGCCGCTTCTCCTCAGCATCCGCAGCACGCCGTCCCGTTTCTCCGCCGCCCAGGCCAGGGCGTCGTCCACGGACTCCCGTTCCAGACCGGCCACGGCCTCGTACGCCTCGTGGACCCTCACCAACAGATCCTGCGGCAACGGGCCCCGCAGTCCGCACCGGGCCAGATCGACCGCCGCCCGGACCAGGGCGTACCCGCGCGGATGCCGGTCCGCCCGCCGGGCCCGCTGCCACTCCTCCCACAGCATCGGACCAACGGCGACATAGGCAGCCACGCCCTCGACCCCGCACCGGCGGGCGGCATCCGTCAGTCGAGGGTCCTCCGTCTCCCCCGCCCGCTTCCGCTCCTCGTGACTCCAGTCCCGAGGCAGCTCCACGATCTGCGCCAGGTCCAGCACCCGCCCCCGGGACAGCCTGCGGAACTTGTCGTACGTGTCCTCTCTCATCGTCGCGATCACCGGCACTCCCTGTGCCGCCAGCTGCGCCAGCAACCTCGGCTCCAGGCCGTCGGCTCCGAGGTGACCGTCGAGGTCGTCGAGCCACAGCGCGCAGCGTTCGCCCGGCATGCCTCTCAACAGGGCGGGGAGCCCACGCAGGTTCTCGTGCCGGGCGGGCGCGAACACCCGTACGCCGGGGAGCACATGAGCCATCGCCGCGAGCGCCGTACGCGACTTGCCGACGTACGCCTCCCCCTGTACGACGACGAGCCCGCCCTCCGAAGCGGCCGTCTCCACCGCCGAGTTGACCTCCGAGTCGGCGTCCCGCTCGACGTACGGCGGCAGTTGAGGCAGGCCCTTGCCCCGGCGCGTCGGCCGCACCCCGTACGCCAGCGGCGCCATGTCCTCCGCCGACGGCCAGTCCACCGACCCGGGCCGGGCGGCAGCCGGCTCCTGCTGGACGTGCTGCACGCCGACGAACTGCCCGTTGACTGTGATCCCCTGGAAGTCGAAGCGGTCGCCCGGCGCGGCGGGAGCCGGAGCGGGGGTCGGTTCCTCGGGGCGGGCCGGCACGTCGAACTCCCTGATGAGGGAGGCTAGTTCGTCGGAGCCGTCCAAGTCCCACGCGTCGGCGAGGCCCTCGCTCAGTCGAAAACGCCACTCCAGATTCCCAGGCCACGCGTAAGGCCTCAATGGCCCTTGCAGACTCCGGAGTTCATGGGCCCACTCGTCCTGCCCACGAAGCACGAACCACTCCGCGAACCGGTCCCGTACCCGCTTCCACTCCGCCGACTTGAGCCCATCGACCAGCGTCCTGGCACCTTCGACCGCCAGCTCGTCCATCGACCGTTCCACGCACGCCCCCACGCCTCAACACCACCGTGGGTCAACGGTACTGAGAAACCGTCAGCGCGATCAGGACCCCACCACCCCCTCCTTCACCCGCACCGCATCCCGATAAGCCCGAGCAGCAACCCGCAACGCCGCCTCCGGATCCACGCCCTCTCCCTCCGCCCGTACCGCCAGCTCCAGCAGCTCGTATCCGATGCCCTCGCCCACCGGCAGCGGGACGTCGAGTCCCGCCGTCCGTACCCGCGACGCCAGCTTCGCGGCCAGGGCGAGGCCCGGCTGGCCTATGGGCACGCCGTCCGTCACCGACTCCCGGCTCTTCTCGACCGCCTTGGTGCGCAGCCAGTGCTCCTTCACCTCCTCCGGTGTCGTCGCCGTCTCGTCGCCGAAGACGTGCGGGTGGCGGTGGATCAGCTTGGTGACGATGCCCGCCGCGACGTCGTCGATCGAGAAGGGGGCGGTCCCGGTCCCGTCCTCTTCGCTCCCCTCCTCCGCGATACGCGCGTGGAAGACGACCTGGAGCAGCACGTCCCCCAGTTCCTCGCGCAGCTCGTCCCGGTCGCCCTCCTCGATCGCCTCGACGAGTTCGTACGCCTCCTCGATGGCGTACTTCGCGAGGCCCTTGTGGGTCTGGCGGGACGACCAGGGGCATTCCAGGCGGATGCGGTCCATGACCTGGACGAGGTCGAGGAGGCGGGCGCCGGGGAGGTCGTAGGAGGCGGGGAGAAGTTCCAGGTCGGGCATTCGGACGCGGCCGGAGCCCGCGAGGCGTGCCAGGCCGTCCGTGAGGGCCTGGTCGCCCTCGCCCGTCGTCACGACCACGACCGTCCGGCCGCCCGCGCAGGCGTCGATCAGCGCTTCGGCGGTCGGGGAGGCCTCCTCGACCGATATGCCGGCTTCCCGGAGGTACGGCAGCTGCGGATGTCCGCCGTCCGCGCACAGCACCCGGTCGGCCGCGTGCGCCGTCTGCCAGGCGGGCCAGGACAGCAGGCCGGGCGCGACCCGGTGGCTGGTGGTGAGCAGGACGACACGACCGGGGTCGGTCCCCGTCTCCGGAGCGGTCTCGAAGCCGCTGGTTGCGTTCACCACCCGAACGTAACTCACGCCACCGACAGCCCCAGAGTTATCCACAGGCCGGGGGTGCGCACGCCCACACCGGCGTCAGCACACCCGTACACCTATACGAATAACCGTTACGCCGTTCCCTGCGCCGCCTTCGCCGCCGTGATCTCCCGTACCCACGGCGTCTTCGCGTCGACGCGGCTGCTCTTCTGGACGTCCCAGGTGCCGTAGCGCGGGTTGAGGTCGACGTCGAGGGTCTTGGAGGCCTCGGACATCGCCTTCCAGAAGGTGGCCTGGCCGTCCGTCGTGTTCATGTCGGCGCCGAGCACCGCGGCCAGTTTCTGGGCCGTGATCTCGGTGTGCAGGCTGTCGTCGAGGTGGGCCGGAGCGACGCCGTACTGCTGGAGCCAGGCCGTCTCCAGCTCCTTCGCGCCGCCCGCCTGCTGCTCCAGAGCGGCACGCAGGCTCTGGACGTCCTTGCGGGTCACGGTCACGCCCGCGTTCTTCGCGGCCTGGTTCAGGACACGGTCGAGGACCATGGTGTGCAGGGTGTCCCGGGTGAGGCTGCCGGTTCTGGCGACGGTCTGCGCGTACTGGGCCTGGTCCGGGGTGGCCGCCCGCTGTGCAGCGCGTACCTCGTTCACCCTGCTCTCCAGCTGCGAGACCGTGATCCGCTGCCCGCCGACGACGGCCGCCGCGCCGGGATGCGCGTCGTTTCCACAGGCGGTGAGGAGGGGTGCCGCCGCGACGATCGCGGCGGAGAGGATGAGCGCGGTGCGACGACGGCGGTGCAAGGAGGCCTCCCGAGGAGCGCTTGTGCGACGGTGCACAAAGTCTTGCGGTGATCGATGGTAGGCAGTGGCCGGGCTCCGGCCAAGCCATTCGACCAACGATTCACCAGGACTTCGGGCACCGCCGCGCTCCCCATGGAAGCTTTGCCCGTCTCAGCCGGTGATCGCCACCGGCGCGTCCCACGCGTCGCGGTCCACGGTGATCGTGTAACCGCCGCGCGTCTCCTTGCAGTTGACCAGGTACTGGTGGGCGCGGCTGTGGTCGGTCCACTGCGTGGCGCCGAAGGGCCAGTCCGCGGTGGTGGTGTTCTGCTGGTCCCACAGCGCGTACCACATGTTGCCCGGCAGGTCCGTGCGGTCGGTGGCCTGGGCGATCGCCTTCGCGCTGGAGCTGCGGAAGCCGTAGAAGCCGGTGCGGTACGTCTTGGCGTGCAGCGCCTTGTCGAAGGCGCGTACGTACGTCAGTACGGCGTCGTTGCACGCCTTGTTCGTGATGTCGTACGACTCCATGTCGAGGTAGACCGGACTGCCGGCCTTCATGCCGAGCGCCGAGGCCTTGGTCACCGCGTCCGCCGCGTCGTGCGCGCCGAGGGAGGCGGCCGTGGCGGCGGTGAGCTTCTCGGGGCTGGAGCCGGTCTGGCAGGACGGCTGGGCGCCGACGTACAGGGGGATGAGTTTCCAGCCCTGGGCGCTGACCGACTTCACCCAGGACGCGGTGAGGTTGGGCTGGGCGCAGCCGCGGTTCCTGCCGCCGATGTAGACGGCGGCGGCGCCGTAGAAGTTGTTGGTGCGCCAGGCCCTCATCGCGGCGAGGGAGGGTGCGGCGCAGGTGTCGAACGCACGGCCGGTGTAGGTGCGCTGGGCGGGCCAGGTGGTGGCGGCCATCGAGGTCTGCGCGGCGAGTCCGGCCCCGGCGACGACGGCCGCGCCGGCCACCGCCCAGGTGAGATGTCTGCGCTTCTTGGACTGCCGGTGACCCGGCGACTGGCGCTGGCTGGCCATGACGTACCCCACCCCTGGTTCTGTGACACGAAAGCAGGTCGCAACGTAACCGGCGGCGTTCCCCTGTTCGGGAAACACCGGCCCCAGAGGCCCACAAGTTTCCCTCACGGCACGGCAAAATCCGGCCACTGGCAGGTGTGGTCAGCCGGTTCGGCTAGCCGCGCACCTGCCCCAGCCACTCCAGGGTCCGCCGGATCTCCGCCGCCAGTGGATGCCCGGGGCCGCGCAGGCGGTCCACGTCGTGGAGGAGGCGGGCGAGGGTGTCGCGGGCGGCGGTGCGGTCGCCGAGGGCGAGGAGGAGGTGGCCGATGCGGCGGCGGACGTCGAGGGAGAGTTCGGGGTCGCCGGCGACGTACTGGTTCTCGTAGTACGGCAGCAGGGCGCGGTACTCGGCGAGGGCCGCCGCCGGTTCGCCGAGCTGTTCGAGGCACTGGGCGGCCTCGTAGCGGAAGCGCAGTGACTGGGGGTCGGCCTGGCCGGCCTCGGTGGCGCGTTCGTCGGCGAGGCGGCGCAGTTCGGGCAGCGCGCGCCGGTACTGGCCGTCGTCCATGAGGGTGGCCGCGTACTGCTTGCGGAGGGTGCGGACGACCGGGGAGTGCTCGCCGTGCTGGTCGGCGGCGGCGGGCAGGATCGAGCCGAGGATGTCGACGGCCTGGGTGATCCGGCCCTCGCCGAGAAGGCGTTTGACCTCGTCGACGGCTCCGGCGACATCGGGCCGCTCCGTCACCGGGGCGGCCGTCGGCTGCGGTGCGGGGGTGCGGGCGCGGTCCGGCCAGGGGGCGTGCGGGCGCAGGAAGGGGCGTGTGGGGTCGAGGGGCGCTCCGGTGGGCATCCCGCGCTCCGGGAGGAGCAGCGCCAGGTGCTCGTACACCTCCTGCGCGGAGGCGGGCCGGTGCTGCGGGTCCTTGGCGAGCAGGCGCAGGACGAGCGCCTCCAGGGCTTCCGGTACCTCGGGTCTGAGGCGGCGCACGGGCAGCGGCGGCTCGTACAGGTGCCGGTGGAGCACCCCGAGGGCCGTCGAACCGGAGAACGGCACGTCCCCGCTGAGGAGTTCGTGGAGGAGTACGCCGAGTGCGTACAGGTCCGTGTACGGGCCGACCGCGCCGCCCATCGCCTGCTCGGGGGCCATGTAGGCGGGCGAGCCGATGGGTGAGCCGGTGTGGGTGAGGCGGGTCGTGTCGGTGTCCATGACCGAGGCGACGCCCAGGTCGAGGACGGTGACCGTGCCGTCCTGCTTCACCATCACGTTGCGCGGCTTGAGGTCGCGGTGGACGATCGGCACGGCGTGCACGGCGCTCAGTACGGCGCACAGTTGCGCGGCCACCGCTACCGCCCACTGCCAGGGGTACGGGTCGTGTTCGGCGAGGTGGTCGGAGAGGTCGGCGCCGTCGACGTACTGCATGACGAGGAACAGCTCCTCGCCCTCGCTGCCCGCGTCGTGCACGGTGACGAGCCCGGGGTGGTCGACCTGCGCGGTCACCCGGCACTCGCGCACGAAGCGGCGGCGCAGCTCGTCGGCCTCCTGGCCCGCGACCTTGTCCGGCCGCAGCAGCTTGACCGCGACGCGGCGGTCGAGGCGCTGGTCGTACGCCGTCCACACCTGGCCCATGCCGCCCTGCCCGATGAGCGTGGACAGTTCGTACCGGTCGGCGATGACGCGTCCCGTCCCCACGCTCACCGTCCGCCCTCGTGGCTGCCATTGCCGTGGCCGTTGCCGTCGTGCTTGCGCAGGTAGTCGCTCAGCTCGTCGAGTTCGGCGCGCACCTGGTCGATACGGGCGGGCGCGGGGCGCTGCGCCGGGGGCGGCGGAACGGGGCCGGGGCCGTGGGAGACGGGCGGCTGGGGCGCCGGAGCCTGGGGCTGGGGTATCGGTGTGTGGGGCATGGCGGGCACAGGGGGATGCTGCGGCCCGGTCGGCATGGCCGCGTACGGCGACATGTGCGGGGGCGGGTAGCCGTACCCGGAGGGCACGTTCGGGGCCGGGGCGGGCGCGTAACCGGCGTACTGCTGCCGTTGGCTGTCCACCGTCCGAATGTCCATGACCAGGAAGTACACGCTGCTCAGGGCGCCCAGGATCATGACGGTGGCGAGCGCGATGTCGCCCCTGGTGTCGCTCTCCTTCAGCGTGCCGACCACCGCGAAGCACACGATGGACAGCGGCAGACTCACCCAGGCCGCCGTCCAGTTGAACCACCGGCCGCGCAGCATGGCGACCCGGAACAGGGGCACGCACGAGAGGAAGCCGCACGTGAGCAAGCCGGCCGCGGTGAAGAGCACGCGCAGGGTGATGACGGTGTTCTCGCTGCGGATGGGCGGCGGCGCGCCGGGGCCGTACATGACTGCTCCTGGACCGGGTGATGCCGACGGGGACGGACGTACGAGGATACGAGCGACAGGTACAAGTGACAGGTCGGATGTCGGAGTCCGAGCGTATAGGCCGACACCGACAACGGGTCCGGGTTGTACCGAACCGTTGTCGTGACCCTTGTGCCGCTGATCGCGGCACGTGAGCCGTCGGACGTCATCGGACCGTCAGTCGGGCGCGACGGTCCCGTCGGTCAGCCCGTCGTACATGCCCCGCACGAGCTGTCCGCCGAGCCGGCCCGCGTGCCGCAGGGCCTCCTCGAACTCGGCGAGCGCCCTGAACCGCGCCCCGTAGCGCCGCTGTTCGTCCAGCGTCAGCCGGGGCAGCTGTAGTCGGCGCACATCGAGCCGCGTCGCCGTGGACGCGTAGCTGCTGGCCTGCCGGTTGTTGGCGGTGCCGCGCAGGAACCCGGCGAGGAACCACGGGTCGAGGGCGGCCGGATCGGGCCGCAGGAGGACGAGGCTGCGGCCGAGAACGGCCCCCGCGGTCGCGTCGTCGACCACGCGCGCGACGGACCCGCCGCCGAGCACCGGGACGACGACATCGCCGGCCTCGACGAGCACGGCCTCCTCGTCGCTCTCGGGCAGCGTCCCGGAGGGGGCGGTTCCGGCGAGGACATCGTGGTCGGTGAGCACGGGCACGCGCGCGTGGCCGCCGTTTCCGCCCGTACGCATCACCAGGGCGCCCCCGCGCGCGAGGTCGCCGATGGTGATGAGCGGCCAGCGCCCGGCCTGCCCCTCGGCGGGTCCGGTGGGTGCGGGCGGGGTGAGATCGGCGGTCAGCCGGAGGGTCTCGCCGAGGCGTTCCCGTACGTCGCCCAGGTGCTCGCCGTCGCCCGCGGCGGCCGGCGGGAGATGGCGGGCGGGGGCCAGGTCGACGTCGTCGTCGAGGAGTTCGATGACGGGCACGGAACGCGACACCCCCGGCTGCTCGACCGCCGTACCGGCCCGCTCGAAGGGCCGCCAGGCATCGAGGACGGCGGTGCGAACGGCCTCCCAGTCGAGCCCACCGCGCCCGGACTGCCCGGTGAGATCGGCGACGCTCCCGGTGTCGGCGAGCAGCACCTCGGGCTGCGCGGGCGCCTTGTCGGGCCGCCGCAGCACCCACAGGTGCAACGGGATGTTGTACGGGGGTGCCGCGCCGACCGGCAGCGCGATCACCGCGCGCAGGGCCCCGCGCCGCAGCAGATCGGCGCGGATACGGCGCCCCGAACGCCGGGAGGCCGCGGCCGGCGGCATCAGCAGTACAGCGGTGCCGCCGTCCCTGAGCCGGGCGAGCGCGTGCTGCACCCAGGCCAGCTCGGACTCGTTGCGCGCGGGGAAGCCGTACTCCCAGCGGGCGTCGTACGCGAGTTCGTCGTGCCCCCAGTTCCGCTCGTTGAACGGCGGATGGCAGAGCACGACATCGGCCCTGAGCCCGGGGTAGGCGTCGGCCCTGAGCGTGTCCCCGACAGCCGTACGCACGACCACGTTCCGCCCCTGGAGCGCGAGCCGGAGCGCGGTGAGCGCGGCCAGCTCGGGGGCACTGTCCTGCCCGTACAACTCCCGCTCGGCATCCTCCCGTTCGGCCTCCCGCGCGCCCGGCACGGGAACGGCCCGCAGCAACGCCCCGGTCCCACAGGCCGGATCGAGCACGGTACGCGCCGCCCCGGCGAGATCCCCCATGAGCCGGGCCAACTCGGCCGGCGTGAGCGTGTACTGCCGCGGATTGGCATCAAGATGCCGCCCCGCCAGGAACTCGTACGCCTGCCGCGCCCCCATCTCTGCGGCGAGCTCGGCGACACCGCGGAGGAGGGGGACGGAGGGGAGGAGTTCGGGGCCGGTGGGGGTGTGAACGGCGGGGGCGGCGGGGGTCGTGTGTACGGGGGCCGAGCTGTGTACGTGGGGTGGGGCGGGGGCGTTGTGTACGCCGGGGTCGGCGGGCGTTGCGGATGCGGCGGATGCTGCGGGCGTGCTGTGAACGCCGGACTCGGCGCGGGCGCTGTGAACTCCGGACGCGGCTGGCGAGGTGTGAACACCCCGAACATCAGTCGGACTGTGAACCCCTTGTGCGACGGACGGCGTGTGAACCCCCCGCCCCGCACCCCGACTGTGAACACCGCGCTTCCCGGCGACGCCGAAGCGCGGGACGATCACCTGCTCCAGCGTCCCGGGCAGGCGGGCGGCGAGCCGTTCGTCGGAGACCGCGCCCAGCTCCAACCAGACGGTCGGGCGGTCGTGGATGAGCAGCAGTACGCAGCCCGCGTGGACGAGGGCGGTGGCCGGGCCCTCGGGGTGGCCGACGAGTTGTTGCCAGACGCGTTCACGGAGGGGCACTTCGGCGAGTTTTCCCTGGCGGCGGAGCCAGGACTCGACCTCGGCGAGGGCGAAGGCGGGGCTGGTCTCGGTACCGCCGACCGGCTTGGGGAAGTCGGCGTGACGGCGGCGCCAGTTGCTGACGGCGGCGCGGCCGACGCCCGCGAGCCGTGCGATGCCGGCGGCGGTCACTTCCGTGGCGTTGTCCTGCACGCGCCGCGCTCCCCTCGTTCCGCGCACAGCCCCGGCGTACCCGCGTACGGCTCTGGTCACCCGTACACAGCCCTGGTCGTGCAGCCCTCGTTTCACGTGTGACGCCGAGCATAGCGGCGTACGCAAGATCTACCCATTCACGGGCGTGTACACAAGGCATCGCGTGAATCGTGTTGACTCGGTTCACACGCTCTGGTCTTATTGACCCAGCGAACGAGCGGGCCGCCACAAGGAGGCGGTCACGTCGTAACGGGGAGGGGACTGTCATGGGTATGAAGGGCAAGGTCGCGCTGGGGGCCGTCGTGGGGATCGTCGTCATCGGGGTCGCGTCGGCGACGTCCGGGGGCGACGGGGACGGGGGTTCCGGGGGCAGCGGGGACAAGGGGTCGTCGGCATCGGCGGGGAAGAAGCCCGGGGGCGGCGGGTCGAGCGCGGACTCCGCGGACGGCTCGGGCGACGCCGACAGCGCGGAGGTCGCCGACAAGGTGGTCGCCATCGAGGGGGACGGGGACTTCCAGGTCGGCAGTGATGTCAAGCCCGGTACCTATCGGACCAGCGGGAACACCGACGACATGTGCTACTGGGAGCGTGCCAAGGACGCCTCCGGCGAGATCGACTCGCTGCTCGCCAACGACAACGTCAGCGGCACCAGCTACGTGACGATCCTGGCGACCGACAAGCTCTTCAAGTCCAGCGGCTGCAAGGACTGGGAAGCCGTCGACCTGAAGGCGAAGGGCACGCCCGCGGCGAAGATGGCCGGCAACGGCGGCATGTTCAGGGTGGGCTCGGACATCGCGCCGGGGACGTACAAGTCCACGGGCAACGCGGACGACCTCTGCTACTGGGAGCGGTCGAAGGACGCCTCGCACTCGATCGACTCGATCGTCGCGAACAACAACGTCAACGGCACCGCCGTCGCGACGATCAGCGCCTCCGACGGCTACTTCAAGACGACGGGCTGCAAGGACTGGGTGAAGACGGGCTGACGTCCCGTTCCCTGTTCCGTTCCCTTTCTCGGCCCTCTCCCTCCCCCTTCTCCCCTCTCCTCCCCCTCCCCAGCCGGGCGGCGGTGGCGCAGCGCCGGGGACCGCGCCACCGCCGCCCGCATTTCTCAGCTCAGCTCCTCACCTCTCAGCTCAGCTCGTCCCTCACCAGGAAACCTCGAAGGAACTGCCATGCGCCGAACCACACTCGCCGCCCTCTGTCTCACCGCCGTCACCGTCGCCGGAGTCGCCGGCTGTCTGCCCGGTGAGGACAAGGCGGCCGACAAGACAGCGGACAAGACGACGGCCGCCGAACCGAAGGGCCCGTTCGCCGGGCTGACCGGCGGCGAGATAGCCGAGCGCGCTCTGGCGGCGACCTCGGGTGCCTCGTCGCTCCGTATGAAGGGTGACGTGCCGGACGACGAGAGCGGCGGCACGATCCGGATCGACATGGCGCTCGACAAGCGGGGCGAGTGCGCCGGGACGATGAGCATGAACGGGGAGGGCAAGGCCGACGTCGTGAAGACGGGCACGACCCTCTACATGAAGTACGACGAGAAGTTCCTGCGGGCGCAGAGCGACGGCTCGTCGAAGGAGGAGACCGACGGGGTCGTGGCCATGCTCGCCGGGAAGTGGACCAAGATGGCCGCGACCGGCGCCGACGCCAAGGACATCGCGGGCTTCTGTGACCTGGACAGCGTGCTCGCCGACTTCAAGGACGCCGGTTCCGGGCCCGGCGCCGGGGTGACGCGCGGCGCCACGACCACCGTGGACGGTACGCCGGCCCTCGTCGTCAACGAGAAGGACGGCAAGGACAGTTACACGCTGTACGTCGCCACGAAGGGCAAGCCCTACATCCTCCGGCTCGAAAGCAAGTCGGCAAAGGACCCGGGGACCATCGCCTTCAGCGAGTACGACAAGCCGGTCGCGGCCAAGAAGCCCACTGGCGAGATCCTCGACCTGGACGCGCTGGGCGGATAGCGGCCCCCATCAGTCACAGCTGGTGCCGCATCCACACATTGGGCTCTACGTAGACCCCGTACCCGTGTTCGAGGTCGCACCGCACCGGTGCCAGCGCCCCGGGCACCTCCACCTCGCCCTCGCGGTCGAAGGGCAGCCCGGTCCAGGCGCGCCACTCCTCCAGTGAGGCCGCGATGCACATCGACGCCGGTGCCATGGCGACAATCGTGGCGCCGGCTCGGGCGTGCACGCGCAGCCACGGGTCGTGGGGCAGTCCGTCCGCGCGGACCCGGTGCGCGTATTCGGCGATCGGGGTCCGTGGCTCCAGGTGCTTGGCGCTGGGCCGGACCGGGGCGACGACCTCGCGGAAGCCGTGTGCGGCGGCGTTGTCCCGCATCGCCGCGAGCATACGTCCGGACAGTCCCGTGCCCTGTGTGTGCGGGGAGACGACGATCGAGATCGCGCTCACCGTGTCGGGACGGGTCCCGGCGCGCAGGTCCTGGAACGCCCAGACCAGCACCTGGTCCCAGCCACGGGCGGGCAGTTCGCCCCGCCCGTCGGCGGCGAGTGCGAAGGGCACGGCGTAGGCGTGGGCGACGACCTCGCCCCGCTCGTCCTCGGCGAACAGGACGTACTCGGGGAGTTCGGTGGCGATCCGGTCGTAGTGGGCGTTGCCCGTGAAGTCGTGCTGCATGAACTCCGGCCAGGTGTCGGGCATTTCAACAACCTGGCGATACATCTCGGGGCGTTCGGCGAGGGACGAGACCTTCAGCTCCATGGGCGTCACGGTAACGGGATTGCAGGCTGCGCCCCAGCCCCTGGCGGCACTGTCCAGCCCCGGTCGGCACCATCCAGCCCGTTGGGGGTCCCCCTCTGGGGGAGTTTGAGGACGAGGCCGTTCAGGCCGACAGCGGGGGCCTGGGGGCGGCAGCCCCCAGCCGACGCCCACACCAACGCCGGTTCACCACCCCACCGGCAACACCTTCAGCTCGCATGGAACCGCGCGGGCGCCTCCGTCGGATTACCCCCCGTCGGCAGCTTCTGCCCGTCACACCCCGACAGCACCTTCTTCATCGCCGCCTTCTCCGCCTCCGTCACCCACAGCTCGTACTTCTTCTTCACGGCGACCTGGTTGGCGACATACGTGCAGCGGTACGCCTTGTTCGGCGGCAACCAGGTCGCCGTGTCACCGTCCCCCTTGCTGCGGTTGGTGCTCGCGTCGACGGCACGCAGGTTGAGCGGGTCGTTGGCCAGAGCTATGCGCTTGCTGGCGTCCCAGTACTTGGCGCCCTTCTGCCAGGCGTCCGAGAGGGCGACGATGTGGTCGATGTCCACCTCGCTGCGGCCCCGCGTGAACTTCACGTCCTTGCCGCTGTACGGGTCCGGCTCCAGTTCCCCCGAGGCCACCTTGCAGTCGTCGCCGCTGCGGAACTTCACGTCGGCGAGATCCCGTATGAGGATGTCGTCGCGGGTGTCGCACTTGTTGGAGTCGGTGTCCGCCCACGCACTCCCGAACCGGTCCCGGGCGTACCCCGTCTTCGGCGCCCGCCCCTTCACGGTCAGCGAGTCGACGGCGGCGAGCGCCGCACCCCCGCCGCCACCGCCCCCGCCGGCCGCACCACTCGCGCTCTCCTCGGGCCCGGCGGACCCCAGGGTCGTACCGTCGCACCCGCCGACCGCGAACCCCACCACGAGTACGACGGCGGCGACGCCCCCACCCCTCACACGCATCACGCTGCGTCCCTCCCCTGCTCCCCGTGTACGGAATTCCCATGTGCGACTGTTCGACCTGTTTTTCCTGGTCGCCAGGCTAGCGGCCGGGGTTTCCGCACCACAGGGGCGCCCACCGGCACTCAAGGGGCGTAGTGCGCATACCGGGCGTATCGTCGTTGCTGACTCACCTCCGGAAGGAGCTCTGGATGGGCATCATCGACAAGATCAAGGAGCAGATGCGCGGCAAGGCGGGACAGAACGCCTCCGACACTGCGGAAAAACAGATCAACGAGAAGACCGGCAACAAGTACACGAGCCAGGTCGACGACGCTCAGCAGAGGGTCGAGGGCGCGATGGGCATGGACCGCGACCGCGATCCCAACAGGCCCGACCAGCCCTGACGGAAGCCGTCCGCGGATGCCAACCTGCCGCGGACGGCTTCTCCGTATGTTCCGTACGAGTACCAGGACATGTTCCGTACGAGTACTAGGACCCCAGGATCGAAGCCAGGAACTCCCCGGTCCACCCCAGCAACTCCCGCCCGACCAACGGCTTTCCGCCGACCTTCGCGGTCTTGGGGCGCGGTACGAGGATCTGGTGCGCGGCCGGCTTGATGACCGTCCCGGGATACAGCCGCTTCAGCCGCAGCTCCTGCGACTCCCTCAACTCCACCGGTGCGAAGCGGATGTTGGTGCCCTGGAGCACGATCTCGCCGACCCCGCAGGCCCGCGCGAGCATCCGCAGCCCGGCCACGAGCAGCAGGTTCTCGACCGGCTCGGGCAACTTGCCGTAGCGGTCGACGAGTTCCTCCCGTACGGCCTTGATGTCGGCCTCGGTGTTCGCGGCGGCGATGGCACGGTAGGCGGCCAGGCGCAGTCGCTCGCCGGGGGCGTAGTCGTGCGGGACGTGGGCGTCGACCGGCAGCTCGATCTTGACCTCCAGCGGCGCTTCCTCCTCCACCGCGCCCTCCAGGGAGGCCCGGTAGTCCGCGACGGCCTCGCCGACCATCCGTACGTAGAGGTCGAAGCCGACGCCCGCGATGTGCCCGGACTGTTCGCCGCCGAGGAGGTTTCCGGCGCCGCGGATCTCCAGGTCCTTCATGGCGACGTACATGCCGGCGCCCATCTCGGTGTGCTGGGCGATGGTCGCGAGCCGCTCGTGCGCGGTCTCGGTCAGGGGCTTCTCCGGCGGGTAGAGGAAGTAGGCGTAACCGCGCTCGCGGCCACGACCGACTCGGCCGCGCAGCTGGTGGAGTTGGGACAGACCGAAGTTGTCGCCGCGCTCCACGATGAGCGTGTTGGCGTTGGAGATGTCGATGCCGGACTCGACGATCGTCGTCGACACGAGGACGTCGTACCGCTTCTCCCAGAAGTCGACGACGACCTGCTCCAGCGCCTGCTCGGACATCTGGCCGTGGGCGGTCGCGATCCGCGCCTCGGGGACGATCTCCCTCAACCGCGCCGCCGCCCGGTCGATGGACTCGACGCGGTTGTGGATGTAGAACACCTGGCCCTCGCGCAGGAGTTCACGGCGGATCGCGGCACCGATCTGCTTCTCCTCGTACGGCCCGACGAAGGTCAGGACCGGGTGGCGCTCCTCGGGCGGGGTGGTGATCGTCGACATCTCGCGGATGCCGGTGACCGCCATCTCCAGGGTCCTGGGGATGGGGGTGGCGGACATGGTCAGCACATCGACATTCGCGCGCAGCTTCTTCAGCTGCTCCTTGTGCTCGACGCCGAACCGCTGTTCCTCGTCGACGATGACGAGCCCGAGATCCTTGAACTTGGTCTCGGAGGAGAAGAGTCGGTGCGTACCGATGACGACATCGACCGAGCCCTCCCGCAAGCCCTCCAGGGTGGCCTTCGCCTCGGTGTCCGTCTGGAAGCGGCTCAACGCCCGCACATTGACCGGGAATTGGGAGTACCGCTCGCCGAAGGTCCCAAAGTGCTGCTGCACAAGGAGAGTTGTGGGGACGAGTACAGCCACCTGCTTGCCGTCCTGGACCGCCTTGAACGCGGCCCGGACCGCGATCTCCGTCTTGCCGTAGCCGACGTCGCCGCAGATCAGGCGGTCCATCGGGACCGTCTTCTCCATGTCGTCCTTGACCTCGGCGATCGTGGTCAGCTGGTCGGGCGTCTCGGCGTACGGGAAGGCGTCCTCCAGCTCGCGCTGCCAGGGCGTGTCCGGCCCGAACGCGTGCCCGGGGGCCGCCATCCGCGCGCTGTACAGCTTGATGAGGTCGGCGGCGATCTCCTTGACGGCCTTCTTGGCGCGCGCCTTGGTCTTCGTCCAGTCGGCGCCGCCGAGCCGGTGCAGGGTGGGGGCTTCGCCACCGACGTACTTGGTGATCTGTTCGAGCTGGTCGGTGGGGATGTAGAGCCGGTCGCCGGGCTGGCCGCGCTTGGCGGGCGCGTACTCCACCACCAGATACTCACGAGTTGCGCCCTGCACGGTCCGCTGGACCATCTCGATGTACCGGCCCACACCGTGCTGTTCGTGCACGATGTAGTCGCCGGTTTCGAGGGTCAGCGGGTCGATGGTCTTGCGGCGCCGGGCGGGCATCCGGGCGCCGTCCTTGCCCGCGGCCTTCTGCCCGGAGAGGTCGGTCTCGGTCAGCACGGCGAGCTTGAGAGCCGTATCCACGAACCCGAAGTCGATCGAGCCGCACGCCACGTGCACGACGGAAGGCGTCAGGGAGGTCAGGTCCGCCTCCAGGCGGGCCGCGATGCCCTCCCCGCCGAGCACCTCGACCGTACGGGCCGCCGGGCCGTGCGCCTCGGTGACGTACACCGTGCGCCAGCCGTCCGCGAGCCAGCCCTTGGTGTCGGCGAGGGCCTTCGCGGTGTCGCCGCGGTAGGTCTCGGGCGCGTGCATGCCCAGCTTGAGGGTGTCCGCGTCCAGCTCCTCGTCGGCCGCGAAGGGCGAGACGGACCACCACATCATGTCCAGCTCGCGCGCCCGGTCCCGTACGTCCGCGATGGACCAGAGGGAAGCCGCGCCGACGTCGATCGGCGCCTCGCCGCCGCCCGCGGTGGCCGCCCAGGAGGCCTGGAGGAACTCCTGCGAGGTCGCCACAAGGTCCGCGGCGCGCGTCCGCACCCGCTCCGGGTCGCACACGACGGCCATGGAGCCCTTGGGCAGGACGTCGAGCAGCAGTTCCATGTCGTCGACGAGAACCGGGGCGAGGGACTCCATGCCCTCGACCGCGATCCCCTCGGCGATCTTGCCGAGCAGCTCGCCGAGCTCGGGGTGAGCCTCGGCGAGGGTGGCGGCCCGCTCCCGCACCTGGTCGGTGAGCAGCAGCTCACGACAAGGCGGCGCCCACAACCCATGCTCGGCAACCTCCAGGGACCGCTGGTCGGCGACCTTGAAGTACCGGATCTCCTCGATGTCGTCGCCCCAGAACTCCACCCGGAGGGGGTGCTCCTCAGTGGGCGGGAAGACGTCGAGGATGCCACCGCGTACGGCGAACTCGCCCCGCTTCTCGACCAGCTCGACGCGCGAGTACGCGGCGGCGGCCAGCGCCTCGACAACAGTGTTGAGATCGGCCGTACGACCGGTCCGCAGCGCCACCGGTTCCAGGTCGCCGAGCCCCTTGACCTGCGGCTGGAGTACGGAACGTACGGGCGCCACGACGACCGAGACCGGGCCGGTCTCCGGGTCGTCGGTGGTGGGGTGGGCGAGGCGGCGCAGCACGGCGAGGCGGCGGCCGACGGTGTCGCTGCGCGGCGAGAGGCGCTCGTGCGGGAGGGTCTCCCAGGCCGGGTACTCCACGACCCCGTCCGGCGGCAGCAGCGACCTGAGGGCGGCGGCGAGATCCTCGGCCTCCCGGCCGGTCGCGGTCACGGCCAGCACCGGGCGCCCGGCCTCCCGGGCCAGCGCGGCCACGGCGAAGGGGCGCGCGGCGGGCGGTCCGACCAGGTCGACATGCATCCGGTTGCCGCCACCGGCGGCCTTGACCGCTTCCGCGAGGGCGGCGTCCTTGACGACGACGTCGAGCAGACCGTGCAGGCTCATGAAGGGGGCTTTCGTCCGAGGTTCGGCTGGGGTTCGTCAGGGGTGGGCAACGCGAACACCCGGCCTCGTACGACGGGCCGGGGGGTCTCCAGCGTACGTCGCCGCGCCCGCCCGCGCCGTGCCTGTGGACAACGCCCGCCCCACCGTCACCGGGCGTCGGTCAGGTGATCGGCTCAGGTGGTGAATTCACGCGGGTCGTACGCGACCATGGCGAGCCGTCCCGGGGCGGTCCAGCCCAGCGCGGAGCCGAGCGGGTTGGTGACCTCGCGGCGGCCGATGACCTCGATGCCGGTGTCGGCCGTACCCATCCACAGGGCGCCCTCCTCCGTGGAGGCGAACCAGCACGGCCCGCCGGAGTAGGCCCCCCAGACGGTGTTGAAGTTGAAGGCCTGGGGCCGGGCACTGTCGATGATCAGATTGGCCCGGTCCCGGAGTTCGAACGTCCAGTTCTTCCGGTCCAGCGTGTAGTACCAGAGGTTGGAGTCCGACGGGCCGACGGAGCAGTTGGCGACGAGGAGCGCTCCGTCGCGTACCCCGAGGTCGTTGATGCCGCGCTGCGCCTCGGGGTTGAAGACCCGCTGGGACAGGATCTCCCCGGACGGGATCTCCACCACGCAGACGTAACCGTCCTCGGAGCCCGTGACCACCCGGGCCACCCGGGGCGAGTCCGTCACCTTGTCGACGGCGTTGATGTCGTGCAGCCCCCAGGGGTTCACCGGCGCGGGATTCCGCAGGTCCACCGAGCGCAGGAAGGTCAGCCGGCGGCGCTCCGGATCGTGGGCCCACACGGAGAGGAAACCGCTGCTGTGCCCCACGACCAGGCTCCCGGTGGCGCCCGCGCGGACCGCGTATCCGCTGGTGGCAGCCCCTAAGGAGGGGTCGTGGGCGAACGTACCCGCCAGTGCGAGGCCGCTCCAGCCGTCGCCGGGAGCGTGCCAGAGGGCCACCGAGCGGTCGTCGTTGGAGGAGACGAGCGACCGGCCCGGGAGCCGCGCCACCATCCGCACGCCCTGCGCCGCCGGGCTGTTGACGGACCGGTTGATGAGCGGGCCGTCGGTGACGGACGTCGTGAACGCGAAGACGCGCAGGGTGCCGTCCCAGCAGCCCACCGCGAAATGGTCGGCGTCCAGCCAGGCCAGCGACTGGGCCATGCTGTAGCGGACCCCGGAGTCGGTGATGGGCAGATCCGCCTCCGGCCCGAGCAGTTCCTGCCGTGAGCGCAGCACGGCCGGCATCGGCTGCGCCACGGGCCCTGCGCTCTCCACGTTGCCCAAGCTGTCCACGCCCCCCATTTACCCACGAACCCCGCCCCCATCCCGGACACGGCAGGCGGCGGCCCCGGTGAGCGTCGAGCACGCTCACCGGGGCCGCCGCTCCCCCGTCTCCCCCTGTTCCCCCGTTCCCCGTAGCCCCCGCTCGGGGTGGCCGATCGGCTAGTCGGTCGCGATCGCGTTCAGTACGTTCATCCGCCCCGCCCGGAACGCCGGCACCAGCGCCGCGAACAGCCCCACGAAGGCCGACCCGGCGAACACGCCGCCGATCGTCATCCACGGAATCTCCAGGACCTTCAGGCCCTCCAGGGCGAGCAGTTGCTGGGCGGTCGCGCCCCAGCCCATCCCCAGGCCGAGCCCCAGCAGTGCGCCGAAGAGGGCGATCACCACGGACTCCAGGCGGATCATCCGGCGCAGCTGGCGCCGCGACAGGCCGATCGCCCGCATCAGGCCGATCTCCCGGGTCCGCTCCACCACCGACAGGGCCAGGGTGTTGACGACTCCCAGGACCGCCACCACGATCGCCAGGGCGAGGAGCCCGTAGACCATGTTCAGGAGCTGGCCGATCTGGTCCTTCAGTTCCTGCTTGTAGTCGGTCTGGTCGCGGACCTGGTACTGCGGGTAGGGGTCGAGTGCCTTCTTCAGAGCGGCGTACGCCTCCTTCTCCTGGCCCTTCTCCGCCTTGGCGAACATCAGGTCGTTCGGCGGGATCTTGTCGGCCGGCAGGTACTTCTCCATCGTCGCGATGGACAGGTACTGCGCGCCCTTGTCGATCGCCACGTCGTCGTCCGTGACGGCGGCGACCTTGAGCTTCGCCGTCGAGCCGCCCTTGAAGGCGACGGTCATCGTGTCGCCGACCTTCACGCCGTGCTCCTTGGCGTAGCCGGAGCCCACCGACATGGCGTCCTTGCCGTACGCGGCGGTCAGCGTGCCCGAGGTGGTGGCGCGGCGCAGATCGGAGGCGTACGTCGGGTCGGCGGCGGTCAGTTCGGTCTTCTCGGCCTTGCCGCCGGGCGGGGTCAGGGTGACCTCGACCTCCTTGTAGCGGGTGACGTGGGCCAGGCCGGGCGAGTTCTGCATCGCCTTCTCCGCCTGCGGCACGATCCGCTGGTTGCCCTCGACGATGAAGTCCGTGCCGACCGATTTGTCGAGTTCATCGGTCGCCGAGGCCACCATCGACGAGCCGACCACCGACAGACAGGCGACCAGGGCCAGGCCGATCATCAGGGCCGCCCCCGTGGCACCCGTACGGCGCGGGTTGCGCAGCGCGTTGCGCTCGGCCAGGCGACCGACGGGGCCGAAGCCCCGCAGCAGTACGGCGCTGAGCACCCGTACGACACCGCCCGCGAGCACCGGGCCGATGATCACGAATCCGATGAGCGTGAACACGATGCCCGCGCCGAGGACCAGCGAGCCGTCCTTCGCCTTGTCGGCGGTGGCGGCCAGGTAGAGGGCGTAGCCGCCCGCGCCCGTCAGGGCCAGGCCGATCAGGCCCCTCACCACGCCCGCCCTGCCGTCCGCCGGGGTGCCGGCGTCGCGGAGTGCGGCCATCGGGGAGACCTTGCCCGCGCGGCGGGCCGGGAGGTAGGCGGCGAGGACGGTGACGACGACACCGAGGACCAGGCCGATCACCGGGGTGGCCGTCTTGATCGTCAGATCGTCGGTGGAGAGGTTCATGCCGGCCATCGACATCAGCTTCATCAGGCCGACCGCGATGCCGACCCCCGCGCCGACGCCGAGGACGGACCCGACGAAGCCGAGCAGCAGCGCCTCCACCAGCACGGACCGGTTGACCTGCTTGCGGGAGGAACCGATCGCCCGCATCAGGCCGATCTCGCGGGTGCGCTGCGCGACCAGCATCGAGAAGGTGTTGATGATCAGGAAGATGCCGACCAGGAACGCGATCCCGGCGAAGCCGAGCATGGCGTACTTGATGACGTTCATGAACTCGCCGACGCCCTCACGGCTCTCGTCGGAGAACTCCTTCTGCGTCTGCACCTTGAACACACCGGTCGCGGTAAGGGTGTCGGTGACGTTCTGCTTCAACTCGGCGTCGGTGACCCCGCTCGCCGCCGTCACGTTGAGCTGGGTGAACCGCCCTGTGGCGCCCAGGAGTTCGCGCTGTGCGGTGGCCGTGTCGAAGTAGACGACGGCGGCACCGGGGTTGGTCACCTTGAACGTGGCGATGCCGACGATCCGCGCCTTGATGTCGCCGGTCTGCGCGATGGTACGAAGCTCGTCGCCCATCTTCAGGTGGTGCTTGTCGGCGGTGTCGGCGTCGACCATCACCTCGGTGGGCCCGCGCGGTGCGTGACCGCTGGTGATCTCCATCGAACGCAGGTCGTTGCGCGTCCAGTTGCCCGCGATGGTCGGGGCGCCGGTGCTGGACCCCATGTTCTCGTTGTCGCTGTCGACGACGGTCACGTTCATCGAACTGACCGCGCCCTCCGCCGACTTGACGCCCTGGGCCTGCTGGGCCTTCGCCAGCACGGAGGCCGGCAGGGACTCGGGAACCCCGTTCTGCGGGGTACTGCCGTCGCTCTTGGCCGCCTTAGGGGAGACCGTGACGTCGGCCGAGGTGGCGGCGAAGAGCTTGTCGAACGTCGTGTTCATGGTGTCCGTGAAGACGAGGGTCCCGCACACGAACGCCACCGACAGCATCACGGCCACCGCCGAGAGGGCCATCCGGCCCTTGTGCGCGAAGAAGTTGCGCATCGAGGTCTTCAGCACAGTCATGACGTACGCCCCCGCGCGTCGAAGTCCTTCATGCGGTCGAGGACGGTGTCGGCGGTCGGCCGGAACATCTCGTCGACGATCCGTCCGTCGGCGAGATACAGGACACGGTCCGCGTACGAGGCGGCCACCGGGTCGTGCGTGACCATGACGATGGTCTGCCCCAGCTCGTCCACCGAGCGCCGCAGGAAGCCCAACACCTCAGCACCCGCACGGGAGTCGAGGTTTCCGGTCGGCTCGTCACCGAAGATGATCTCGGGCCGCGCGGCCAACGCCCGTGCCACGGCGACGCGTTGCTGCTGACCGCCGGAGAGCTGGTTGGGCCGGTGCTTGAGCCGGTCCTTCAGCCCGACCGTCTCCACGACCTGCGCCAGCCACCCCTTGTCCGGCTTGCGCCCGGCGATGTCCATGGGAAGCGTGATGTTCTCCAACGCGCTGAGCGTCGGCAGCAGGTTGAACGCCTGGAAGATGAACCCGACCCGGTCCCGGCGCAGTTGGGTCAGCTTCTTGTCCTTGAGACCGGTGATCTCGGTCTCGTCGAGGTGGATCTGCCCGCTGGTCACGGTGTCGAGCCCGGCGAGGCAGTGCATGAGGGTGGACTTGCCGGACCCCGAGGGGCCCATGATCGCGGTGAACTGTCCCCGCGCGATGTCCACGTCCACATGGTCCAGGGCGACGACGCGGGTCTCACCGGACCCGTACGCCTTCACGACCTGCCGCGCCCGCGCGGCAACGGCCGTACGCCCGCCAGTGCCCCCGTGCCTGGTGATGGTCACAGCCGATGTCACGGTATGTCTCCTAAGTCGGTCAGTGCGAAGCCGCACTGATGCCCGGTAGTAGCCCGGTGGTGGCCGGTTGCCCGGTAGCGGCCGGTTGTGCGTTGCCGCTCTTCGGTACGTGTATGAGTCTGCTGTCGGGAGGGGGTCCGGGTCTCTGACGCCCAGCGCAGTCTTCTGCGGGGGAAAACCCCACCCCCGGAGGTCCTGCACACCGCCCTTCAGCGGCATAAAGCCAGGTTAAGGACGGCCGGGGCCCCATCTCGTCCTCCGCCGGTACGAACCCTCCCCGAGCCGAACTGGGGAGGTCCCCCTAGGGGCTGTCCCCCCTCCGGAGGAGCACGTCTCGGGGTTGCCGTGTGCGGGTCAAGTGGCACAGTGGTCAGCGGCAGATAGATGCAGGGGGAAAGGAACCCGGTGGGCAGCAGTCGCCGTACGAAACCCGCGATACGCAAGGCCGCCCAGGGCACCGGTGCCGCCACCGAGAAGCGGGGAGCCGTCGTCGCCGCGCTCATGCTCGCGATGGCGCTGGCCGCGCTCGACTCGACGATCGTCTCGACCGCCGTACCGCAGATCGTCGGCGACCTCGGCGGCTTCTCCGTCTTCTCCTGGCTGTTCTCGGGCTATCTGCTCGCCGTCACCGTCACCCTGCCCGTGTACGGCAAGCTCTCCGACACCTTCGGCCGCAAACCGGTCCTGATCGCGGGCGCGGCCCTGTTCCTCCTCGGCTCCCTCCTCTGCGCGCTGGCCTGGAACATGGCAGCGCTCATCGCCTTCCGCGTCATCCAGGGCCTGGGCGGCGGCGCCCTCCAGGGCACGGTCCAGACACTCGCCGCAGACCTCTACCCACTCGAACAACGCCCCCGGATCCAGGCGAAGTTGTCCACAGTCTGGGCGACCTCGGCGGTGGCGGGCCCCGCGGTCGGCGGAGTTTTGGCGGCCTACGCAGACTGGCGCTGGATCTTCCTCGTCAACCTCCCCGTCGGCGCGGTCGCGATGTGGCTCCTGGCCCGCCACCTCCACGAACCCCAGCGCGACACCTCCGGCCCCCGCCCGCGCATCGACTGGGCGGGCGCGCTCGCGGTGTTCGCGTGCGGCGGCGTCCTGCTGACGGCCCTCGTCCAGGGCGGCGTGGCCTGGCCCTGGCTGTCGGCGCCGTCAACCGCCTTCTTCGGTACGGGACTTGCGCTGGTGTTCCTCGTGGTGGTGATCGAACGGCGGGCGGCGGAGCCGATCATCCCCGGGTGGGTGTGGCGGCGCCCCACGATCGCGGCGGTCAACCTGGCGCTGGGCGCGCTGGGTCTGCTGATGGTGGCCCCCACGGTGTTCCTGCCGACGTACGCCCAGTCGGTGCTCGGCCTGGCCCCGATAGCGGCCGGATTCGTGTTGTCCGTATGGACGTTGAGCTGGCCGGTGTCGGCGGCACTGAGCCAGCACGTGTACCGCAGGATCGGCTTCCGCAACACGGCGATGCTCGGCATCGGCACGGCGACCCTGATCCTGCTGGCGTTCCCCTTCCTCCCGTACCCCGGCTCCGCCTGGCAGCCCACCCTCCTGATGCTGCTGCTCGGCGGCGCCCTCGGCCTCTTCCAACTCCCCCTGATCATCGGCGTCCAGTCGACGGTCGGCTGGTCGGAACGGGGTACGGCGACGGCGTCGGTCCTCTTCTGCCGCCAGACCGGCCAGACGATCGGCGCGGCCCTGTTCGGCGCGGTCGCCAACGGCGTACTGGCGTCCCGGCTGGGCGGCGCGAGCGACCTGGACTCGGTGACAAGGGCGTTGGACTCGACCGCCGCACCGGAGGCAACCCGACGGGCCATCGCGGACGCGGTGCACGCGGTGTACTTCGGCGCGGCGGGAGCGGCGGCGCTGGCGTTCTTGGCGCTGCTGGTGCTGGCGCCGCGCAAGTTCCCAGTGCTGAAGGAGTAAGGGCGTGAGCATCTCCTGTTGCGGGCGCGGTGTCTCGGGCACCGACAGGCACAGCACCGCCCTCATCTTCTCTGCGCCCGCCCGGATGGCGTCCGCGCCGTGGGCAAGAAGGGCTGTCAGTCCTGCTCGGGGTCCTCGAAGACGTTGCGCAGGTCGTCGAGCAGGCTGACGTCGTAGGGACTCAGGTGGGTCGTCTCAGCCACCTCGACAACGGCTTCCGCGATCTGCTTCACCACGTGCCGGTACTGGGCGCTGCGCTTCCCTGATTCCAACAGACCCTTGACCCCCTCCCGGGAGTACCTGCTGACATCACGCGGGTCGATGTACGGCAAGCGCTCGGCAACCGGCGGTAGCCGCATTTCCTCAGCGACGGTCCAGAGAACGGGCACGACCGCCGGCCTCTCATGGGTTGTGCCGCGGCGATCCCGCTGGTGGCGCCGGCCGAAGGCATCCCATTCCATGCCACACCACGTGCTGTTGAAATAGTGGCGTGAGTAGAGCGGCACCAGCACTCGGGCACTGGCCAGTGCGAGTCTCATCTCTTCCTGCCAATTCGATCCCAACGGCAGGTTTTCGTCCAGAAAGCCGACGACCGGCTCCCGGGACGCGGTCAGTTCCGAAATATTCCTGCTCAGATCCGTGAAGAAGCGCTGCACCAGGATGCGCTCCCCGGCAGACCACGAAGGCGTACGGGCGTAGCTCAGATAGAAGTACGGCGCTTGCCGCGGCGAGCGTGGCACCGTGGGTTCCCGGACGCGGGCTTGGACACGTCTTCCTTCGAACCTCGCCGCCAACCTGTTGACGAGACCCGGCGTGACGTCGATCGCCACCATCACGCCTTCGGTGGTTGCCGTGACCAGGGAACGCAGACTTCCGGCCGAGTCGATCAATGCCGTTCCCTCAGGAAGGGTGTCCACCGCTGCGGAGCCGGGGCGAAGCCGGATTCCCGGTGCCGTCGTCCAGCCGCGCCCGGGCGGGGAGTGCCACACCGCGACGGCGTCCGCACCGGTCTCGGGGTGGGCAAGAAAAACTGGTGGGAGAACGGCATCCGCCAGCATCAGCAAGAAAAGCCCCGGGGCATCGAGGTGTTGGGTTGAGCAGCTGGACACGTCATACACCTGGCCGCCCTCCTGATGGACCTGGAGGAGGCCGGACTCCAGGTCGACGGCGGTGGCGGTGAGTACCGCGTCAGGTCGCACAGCGACCCCCGTACCGAGGAAGGTGCCGCTTTGGGTGATCCAGACCAGGGATCTCAGGAACCTGCTGGTATCCGTTCGGTCCAGCAGCATGCTCTGGACATGGATGTCGACCGGGGAGTCGCTGTTCTTGATCGCCGACACGATCACGGCCAGGTCGAGCGGCCTCGTCCCCACCACTTCGACCAGATCGGTCAATACGCTGTCCAGGTTCCACAGTTCTCCGCGCTCCCGAGCGAGTGCGGAGTGAAGGTAAACCGTCGCCGAAGAGGGGCTGAAATCATCCAGGGTCACCGTCTCGTACGGCCCGGCCTCCCAGTGTGCCCCCTCGGACAGGGTCACCAGCACGCTGCCGTACCCCGTCAGCGGTGACCACAGCCGGAGATCCAACTGGGGGGAGGCGAGAGCTTCCCGGGTGACACCGTCGCAGATCAACAGCCAGCCTGGGTGCTCGCGCAGATAGGTACGGAGACCGGCCAGGAGGTCGGCGGGGTCGGTGGTGCCGCGGACCGGAACAAGTCCGAGGTCGACGGCAAGGTCGACGAGATCGTCCACCAGGCTCTCCTGCGAGTGGGCGCGGAGCCACCGGACCATGGTGAACTCCGCGGCCAGTTCCCGTGCGCAGCCGACGGCCAGCGCCGTCTTGCCCACGCCCGGGGCACCCTCGATCACGCACATCGTCGTGTCCCGGACCGGATACTCCGAGGCGGCTGCCGGGGTGGCCCCGCCCAGCACCTCCACGACATGCGAGGTCGCCCCCCGTCGGACGTACGACTTCGGGAGCACGGGTATCCGGGTCGCCACCCTCGTCCCGTCATGAACAGGCTTCACGCCACCGCTGGCCGACCCCTCTCCTACGGCCTCGGCCTCAGCCCTGGGCCGCCTCGGCCACCATCGGAACAGCCCTCCTCCTCGCTCCCGTGGCCTCGCCTCGTCCACCGCCTCCGCCAGGCCGACCGCGGCCTTCGCGCCACCGACCGACAGCCGTGCGGCGATGTCCCCGTAGTCCCCGCCCGCCCCCCTGAACACCGCCACCGCGACCTCCGCGAACGCCCTGCTTTCCTCGGGCAGTTCGAGCCCGCCCAGCCCTCCCCCCGCCCCTGCGTCCATCAGCGCCCGGAAGTCGTTCACACCGCCCAGCGTCGCCGCCACGCGCTCGCTCACACCCTCGTAAACCTGCTCAAGCACACGCACCGACTCCGTACGGGTCAGCCGCGCAAGCAGTGCCTCCCGCACACCGGCCCTGAAGTCGTACAGCACCGCGTCCGGATCCTCCCCCGGCTCAGCGGGAGTACGGCGGACCAGAAGCCCGGAGAGGAAGATCTCCGCGAGATGCATGGGCGTGAGCGAAGGGAGCTGGGTGCGCTGGACCAGGCGCATCACCGGCAGGCTGAGCGGAGCGGCGGCCAGCAGCCGCAGCAGGCCGAATGCCTCCGGCGAGTAGCCCGCCTCGAAGCGTTCGATCCAGTCGGCCGGCGTGCCGGGCTCATCGGCGCGTAGGGGAGACAGCGGACGGTCCACCACTGTCAGCGCGGCCGCCCGCAACGGCGTCCAGTCCGTGGCGCGGCCGGAGACGAGCCGCGCCCATGGGCCGAGCCAGGCACCGGAGACCTCCAGCACCGGCAGCCACCTGATCCGCGCCCGGTCGGCGTTACCCGTGCCACCGCGGGCGATGCCGGAGAGCGGGCCGGAGGAACGGACCTCGATCGTCGCGCGGAACGCCTCCGTGCCACGCGCCCGAGCCGGAACCGTACGCAGCGCCGTGCGGTGCCACAGCCGGCTCGGCAGTACCTGGAGCGCGGCCACAGGACGTTCCCGCGACCACCTCGCGAGCGCGGCAGGCAGTTCGCCGCCGTACCAGGCCGGCCCGACACCGTCCGTCAGGACCAGCACGACCCGCCGCCCGCTGGGGTCGGCCAGCGTCTCCCGCCACCGTCGGGTGGTCCGCGCGGCCTGCACGCCCCGGCGGAAGGGGGCGAGGCGCGGCTCGGGCTCGTCCGTGTGCAGCGCCCAGCAGCGTACGTCGGCAAAGGCGCCCTGCCGTTCGAGCAGCGTGCGCAGTTCGCCCGCCAGGCGGTGCCAGACCGCCATCGTCGTGCCGACGTCGATCAACAGGTCGACGGAGAACCGGCGTTCGGGCGCGGAACGCAGTACCGGCAACAGCAGACCCATGCCACCGGAGGCAGCTGCCGTGGCCTGCGTGTCCAGGATGCGGACACGGGTCGAGGCGACTGTCTGGCGCAGGGGCCGCAGGGCCCGGGAGAGGGACAGGACGTCGGGCAGCGCGGACGGCTGCGCCACACGGATGGTGTGCGCGCCGCCCGTAGCGGCCTGGGCGGCGCCGTACCCGCCCGGCAGATGGAGGCGGGCCGACGGGGACACGGGGCCGGAGTCCGGGACGGGGCCGGGCTCCGGGACCGTCGGCGGCGACCGGTCGGAGGCCGGCGCGGCAGCCGCCGCGTCGCGGTCGGCACCGAGGAGCGACCCGGCCACTGGGCCGAGTCCGCTCAGCCGGGCGATCCAGAGCACGTCCAGGACGTCGGCCGTGTCCGGTTCGCCACCGGGCTCCAGCAGACGGGCCAGTTCGTCCCTGAGAACGTCGTCGTCCGGCACCGTCGGGTCAGCCCCCGTCCAGGGGGCGCAGCAGATCGTCGAGGACCAGGGCCTGGCCCTTCTCACTGCCCCACAGGCCGCGTTCGGCCATGAGCAGGGCGTTGAGCAGCTGGTCGTTGGCCAACACCCCCACCTCCCGCTGCCGCTTGAGGAACCGGGCGATGAGTTCGGTGCGAGCGCCGGCGAGTTCGGGCGCGACGTCCTCCGGTGCTCCGAGATGCGCGGCGACGATGCCCGCCAGCCGCTCCGGGTCGGCCGCCCCGATCTTCAGGCGGATGCAGCGCCGCAGGAAGGCCATCGGGAACTCGCGCTCCTCGTTGCTGGTCAGCACCACGAACGGGAATTGGGTGCAGGCCACTTCACCTCCCCTGACCACTGCCCGCTCACCGTCGTCGGTCACCACCTCCTGCGGCCTGTCCCCGAGCCGGGCGAGTTCGGGAATGGCGAACTCGCCCTCCTCGAACACGTTCAGCAGGTCGTTGGGGAAGTCCATGTCGCTCTTGTCGATCTCGTCGATCAACAGGACCCGGGGCCGGGGCCAGTTCAGCAGTGCCGTTCCCAACGGCCCCAGCGACAGGTACTTGCCGATGTCGGGCGGTTCGGCTGCCGAAACGCTGCCCGCGCAGACACCGGTGTTACGCAGCCCGGCGTCGTAGAGACGGCCGACGGCGTCGTACTCGTACAGCCCGTCCTTGAGGGTGGAACGGCTGGTGACGGACCAGCGCAGGACGGGGCCCAGCTTCAACTCGTGCGCCACGGCGTACGCGAGGGTCGACTTGCCGGTGCCCGGCTTGCCGGTCAGCAGCAGCGGCCGGCGCAGATGCAGCGCGAGGTTGACGAGGTGGATCTCCTTCTCGCCCGCCTGGTACGCCGCGCCCTGCCAGGCTCGGCCGAGGTGTCGTCGGCCGGCGGCGTCGTCGGCCGGTACGTGCGACGGCTCGTACAAGGGCGCGGACCTCGTGCCGTCGTGCCGGAAGGCCCGCCAGGGAGGCGCCGGGGGCAGTCGGCGGATGCCGTCGTGCGGGGTCCCGGTGCCCTCGTACACCCACCAGTCCTGGCGCTGCGTCATGCCGCTCCTTCGCCGGCCCCGCGGGTACCGGTCATCTGGTGGTCCTGGTCGCTGTGGACGCAGGTCGGGTCGTCCCACAGCAGGGTGATGTGGTGGCTGAGAGCCAGCTTGTCGGCACGGTCGCGCCTGCGCGCCTGGTGCACGCTGTGCGGCAGGTCGGCCAGCAAGGAGGGCGGTTCGCTCTCGCGTAGTGCAGCCAGCAGCAGACACGGGTCGCCCATGTCGCGCCGCCAGACCATGACAGGGATGCCGTCCTCCAGCAGGGCGGCGCACACCGCCTCCCGGATGAGGGGATCGTGGTCGTCGTATGCGGTGCCCAGGCCCACGCAGGCCAGGTCGGCGTTGTTCCGCAGCCAGTCCTCCACCTCTCCGGAGTCGGTCAGCCTCAGGGGCGGATACTTGCCGACGGGCCAGTTCCCTTGCGTGGTCGGGGAGTTCACCTCGTCCTCGGTGGCGCAGGGGCCCATCCAGCCGATGCGGTCCAGCGCGTTGCCCGGAAGGCAGTCACGGTCGAGCCTTTCCCAACGGCGGATCCACTCACGGTGGATCGAACTGTCCTGGTAGCGAGGCAGGGAACGCACGACGACCTGGCAACTGCGGCTCAACGGAACCCCGTTGGGGCCACCGGGCCACAGCTCGGCCGGAAGGCCGAGCAGCGAATGCGGCAGCAGGAACTCCACCCGCTTGCTCACGTCCCTGCCTGCCTCCATCGGTTCCCGCCAGGTGGCCAGGAACTCCCGGCCGTGGCGCTCCAGTTCATCGCCGGTGAACACGCCGGACGCGGGCCGCGTGCCCCGGAAGACCGGCTGGGCGTAGCCGGTGCGCTCGTAGTAGAAACCGCGCATGGAGTAACGGCGCCTGGTGTACGGCAGGTTGCTCGGCGGGCCCTCCTCCTCGACCCGTACCTGGATGATCACCTGCCGCTCCGCGTCCGCCAGGCCGACGAGGCACACGGGGGCGGGGGCGGCACCAACTGCATCGCGGCCGAGCACGCGCTCGAACAATCCGGCGAGCCCATCGCCCTGCCCCTGCTCCACAGGCTCCTTGCTCAGGAGCCGAAGGAAGCGCCGTATGTCCGTGAGCCGTTCGGCGACATTCTCCTGTGCGTCGTAGAGCCGCATCAGCACCTGAGGGAGGGAACCGATGTCCAGCGGGCGGCCGGCCGCCCGGCGCTCAGATGTGAAGGCGGAGATCGACCCTTGCCCGAACTCCTGTGGAGAGAGGCGCAGTTCACCGATGAGAGCGAACATGTCACGGGAAGACAGCGCGCCGTTCGCCGTCGTCAGCACCGTGACCGCGAGGTCGAACCACGCGGCACCGATGTCGTCCGGCTGGTCTTCCAGCAGTGCGTCCCGCAGCGACTTCAGCGCCCCGGTGCGTCGGGCGGCGTCGACGATGGTCATCAGGTGGTCACGGGCGACGTCGCTCTCGGCCGTGTTTCCCAAGAGTGGGCCGCCGGCATCCCTGAGCAACCTCTCACGGCCGGCCTTCGTCTGCAGCGCCGGTATGTCGACCAGGATCGCCGTCAGCAGTCGGTTCACCTTCCGCCGCGCACGGGGATGGGCTCCGTACTCTGCGGAGCGTCGTCCTGACAGCCAGCGCCAGCGGCTCATCTACCCCTCCCCGAGAACCAGACCCGAAGCAACGAGCAGAACCCGTACTCGCTCGGTACCGACGTCGGTGTCGGGCGGCGCGATTTCCGCGAGGGCCAGGTACAGGGCCTTCAGCGTGGTGTCGCGGGCGAGGGTGCGACTGATGCTGTTGACGAGTGCCCGCAGATGCGTCCGCGCATCGGGGCTCTCGGAGACCGAGAACGCATGGCCGCGGCCCAAGATCTCACCCATCCGGTCCAGCAGGTCATGCCGGTTGGCCAGTCGGTGCAGCGCCTCGCAGGCCAGCAGAGCTTGGGTCAGAGCCTGCTTTTCGGGGAACCCGAAGGCCGCGGGAGGCGGTTGCTCGGGCGGAACGGGTGCCGGCTCGACGACCGGTGCGGCCAGCACCATCGGCGCCCGTCCGGCCCCTGCCCCCTGTGCTGCCGGCATTCCCTGCGCCGCCGCCTGATCGCGAGACGGCAGCACAGGCACCTGCCCCAGCTCCGGCGCCGTCTCGTACAGCTGCCCGGTCAGCAGCCGCAGCAGCCGCTCCGCGCCCGCGACCGTGAACTCCTCGACGGAGTACTGCGTGTGAGTGCGACCGCCCAGCCAGGCGGGCAGGTCGTCGGGGGAACCGCCGGGCAGGACGACGGGGATGATCCGCTCCAGAGCGGCGTCGGGGTCTTCATAGACGAAACTCCGTAACAGCCGGGCTTCCCACTGCACGCCCATGCCTTCACCCGCCGTGGCATCGCCTTCGGCCCGGCGTCTGTACTCCGGGGAGGCCACGACAATCACATACCGGCTGTCCCTGATGCCGCGCAGCATCCACCGCGCCCAGTCCTGGCGGCGTTCGTCGGCGATCAGGTCGAACTCGCCGTCGATCCCGCACGCGCGCAGGAAACGCCAGAACTCCCTGACCTGATCGGCATGGATCGGGTTGCCGTGCGCGTACGAGATGAACACCCGCACCGGTGCGGGTCTCTCGGCCTCGGCCTCACTCATGTGGCTTCCCCCTTGACTCCCCTTAACACCACGACGAGTGGGTACATCATGGCCCAAGCCGGGCTATCGGGAGGCCGGTTGGACATACTTCATCCCAACCTTTCCACCTTCCCCCTCCCCCGCGCGGACGTCCTATTCGGCCGCCGCCCGCCCCGTGAGCGTGGTCAGGCTGCTGCGTACGTGGTCCATGTGGGCCTGTACGTCGTCCCACTCCTCGCCGTGCTCCCGCAGCACGCGCTCCGTCTCGCGGGCGATGCGGTCCTCCTGGACGCGGGCCTCGGTGAGGATCTCGGCGGCGTGGATCCGGGCGTCGTCCTCGATGCGCCCGACCGACTCCTCGGCGTCCGCGAAGGCCCGCTTCGCCTCCGACAGCGCGGCCTCGGCGGCCGTCACGCGGTCCATGTGCCGTGCGTCCAGGGCGACTTCACGCTCGCCGGCGAGCCGCTCCTCCGCGGCCCACCTCTCCGCATACTCCTTCTCCTGCTCGGCGAGCAGCCCCGAGGTCCGCGCCCGCATCTCGCGCAGCGCGGCCAGCGCCTCCCCGCGCCCCTCCTTGATGTCCCGCCGGGCGCCGATCCGGATCTCGTCGGCCTCGGCGCGGGCGGCGAGCAGCCGGTGCCGGGCGCGTTCGTCGGCCTCGGCGCGTACGGCCTGGGCGGCGGCCTCGGCGCCCTCCCGCAGGGCGTCCGCGCGGGCCTCGGCCGCCGCGACCAGTTGCCGCGCCTCGCTGCGCCCCCGCTCCCGCACGGCGCCGGCCTCCTCGGCGCCCAACTCCCAGAGCCGGCGGGCGCGTTCGCCGAGGCTGTCGTACGTCTGCGGAGCGAGCCCCGCGACGACCTCCCGCAGCCGCTCCGACTCGGCGCCCATCTGCCGGGCCAGCACGGTCAGCCGCGCGGCCCGCTCCCAGGCGGCGTCCCGCTCCGCGGAGAGCGCGGCGGCGTACGCGTCGACCTGATCGGGCCGGTAACCACGCCCCCGTCCGGCCCCGAAACCGTGCGACGTCGCTGCGTTGCTCATCCTGCAACCCCTCTCCACGTACGAAGTAATGATTTCGCGCATATCTTGATGGATTGGGACGAAATGTGCCTAACGCGACACTCCGGGCAGGGTCACGGTCCGTATCTCGGCATACGGAAGGGAGGGGGTGGGTGACCGTACGGTCACCCACCCCTCCCTTCCTGGAACGGCTCTGGAACTACAGCAACCCGTCCCACATCTGCTCGAGCAGCACCGACCACCAGCTCTCCGGCGAGCCGAGCGCCGCCGGGTCGAGGGAGGCGAGCTGGGCCTGGAAGTCGACGGTCCAGCGGCCCGCCTGCTCCTGGTTCAGGCCGTAGCGCAGCCGCCACATACGGCCCAGCAGGGCGAGACAGCGCGCGAACTCGGGCAGGCCGGTGTTCACGAACTGCGGCGGTACGGGTGCGCCGCCCGGTCCCGGCTCCACGGGCACGGCGACGATGTTGGCGGTGCCGTACTGCACGCAGATCGCCTTGCCGAAGTCGCTGCCCATGACGAGGTACGAGCCCGCGTCCGACGCCGGCCGCACCCCGCGTTCCTGCGCCAGCTCGGCGAGCGTCGGTACCGGCCGCCCCGGCTGGGCCTGCGCCCAGAAGAACGGCCCCATGTCGGCGGGCAGCCCGGCGACGACCAGGGTGTGCGCCACGATCGGCGGCACGCCCTGCCGCGACACCGCGGCCTGGTCGAACCGGAAGACCCCCGGCCCGAACGCGCCGGCCAGCTCCTGCGCGACCGCCTCCGGCGGGATCGGCGGCGCGGGCTGGATGGGCGGGAGGGGCGCGCGTACGGGCCCGGGTCGCGCGGGCCCGTCCGCGACCTGGTGCAACTCGCCCTGGTGCGCGAGGAGTTGGGCCATGCCCTGCTGACGGCTCGCGTGGTCGGTGCCGTAGGGGGCGATGCTCGTGATCCGGGCGTTCGGCCACTGCTCGCGGATCATGCGCGCGCAGTAGGCCCCCGGCAGCTCGCAGCTCTCCAACTCGGTGTGGAGTTCGAGGACTTGATCCGGCGGGATGTTCATCGCCCGCAACTCATGAAAGATCTGCCACTCCGGATGCGGCGTCCCCGGCGCGGACCGCCGAATCAGCTGCTGCTCCGACCCGTCGGGGGCGCGGTAGCGAAGAACGGCCTGATAACCGGGGCCGACGGTGGGCTGACCGGGCGGGGGGTAGCCGTAGGAGGGGGCGGGCGGGGGCGCGGAGAGGTTGGGGGCAGGGGGTGGCGGGAACCCAGGGGTGGGCGCGCCAGGGGCGTGCATCCCGGGCGCCGACTGGGCGGGGGCGGCGGGGCCGGGGGGCGCCATTCCGGGTGCTGCGAATCCGGAGGCGGGCCGACCGCCGGGCGCGGGCATACCGGGGGCGGACTGACCACCGGGGGTGGGTGTGCCAGGGGCGGACTGACCGCCCGGAGCAGGCATGCCGGGGTTGGGCTGGCCACCCGGCGCCGGGATACCGGCGACAGGCTGACCACCCGGTGCGGGCATGCCGTGCGCCGACCGACCGCCGGGGGGCGGGGGTACGGCACCGGGTGGCGGCGGGGGCTGGGGGGAACTCGGGGGCGCGCCGGGGGTGCCCGGAGCACCGGGAGGGCTCTGGGTACCGGGGGCACCCTGGGTACCGGGAGGGCTCTGGGTACCGGGGGCACCCTGGGTACCGGGAGGGCTCTGGGTACCGGGAGCGCCCTGAGCGCCAGGCACGCCAGGGAAACCAGGAGTGCCCTGGAGGCCGGGGGCACTTTGCGCGCCAGGGGAACCGGGGGTGCCCGGAGCACCCGGGAAGCCGGGGGCGCCTGGGGCACCGGGGGTTCCTGGAGCCCCGGGGAAGGCCGGGGCGCCCTGGGAGCCGGGGGCACCAGGAGTGCCCGGAGCCCCATGGAAGCCAGGTGCGCCGGGAGCGCCGGCGGTTCCGGGAGCCCCGGAGAAGCCCGGGGCGCCCTGCGAACCCTGGGCCTGGGAGTTCTGGGCCTGGGAGCCAGGAGTGCCAGTAGCCCCACGGAAGCCAGGTGCGCCGGGAGCGCCGGCGGATCCCGGAGCCCCGGAGAAGCCCGGGGCGCCCTGCGAACCCTGGGCCTGGGAGTTCTGGGCCTGGGAGCCAGGAGTGCCAGTAGCCCCACGGAAGCCAGGGGCGCCGGGAGCGCCGGCGGATCCCGGAGCCCCGGAGAAGCCCGGGGCGCCCTGGGAGCCAGGGGCACCAGCAGTGCCCGCAGCCCCACGGAAGCCCGGTGCGCCCGGAGCGCCGGATCCACCAGGCTGACCAGGAGCGCCTGGTGCACCGGGAGCCTGAGGCGGCGGAGGCGTACCGGGGGCGCCGACCGGAGGACCGGCCAGCATGGTCTCGGCCCGATGCACGGAATCGGGGGCGCCAGAACCGCCAGAACCGCCGGGAGCACCGGGAGCACCGGGAGCACCGGGAGCGGACGGTACGCCTTGCGCACCGGGCACGCCGGGGGCACCCGGAGGCTGCGGAGCGCCAGGGGCACCCGGCGGACGGGGCGCGTTGGCGCCGCCGCCCTGCTTGGGGTCGGCGAACATCGTCGCGGCCTGGTGAACGCCCTCAGGAGGCGCACCCCCGGGCGAGTTGGGAGCACCAGGAGCACCAGGCGGATTCGGCGCACCCGGAGCCTGCGGAGCACCGGCCACACCGGACACACCGAGCCGCCCAGGCGTACCCGGAGGCTGGGGCGCACCCGGCCCCCCAGGAGCCGCCGAAGGCTGAGCCCCACCGGGCTCACCGGGCCGCCCAGGCATACCGGGGGCACCCGGGGGCGGAACCGCACCCGGCCCACCGGGCCGACCAGGACCGGAGAACATCGTCGCGGCCTGATGAACACCACCAGAAGGCGCACCGCCGGACGAGTGGGGACCACCAGCCGTATTCGGAGCGCCCGAGGCCCCCGGGCCACCCGGCGGATTCAACCCACCAGATCCACCAGCAGCACCAGAACCCGCACCACCGGACCCACTGGACCCACCACCGGGCCCACCAGCGCCCCCGGCCCCTTCGCCCCCCTCCGACCCAAGCGCCGAAACAAACTGCGTGGGCACATACCCACCCGCAGGACCAGCCCCCGGCACCGGAGGCGCACCCCCCGGACCGCCCCCCGCCGCCGGAGGCGCAACCCCCGGACGGGCGCCCGGAGTTCCCGGTGCGCCCGGCGGTGGCGGAGTGCCCGCACCCCGGGCGCCTCGCGGCGGCGGGGCCTTGCTGGTCGTCGCGTCGGCGATGTCGCCGGCGTTCGGCGCGAGCGCGCGCCCCGGAGGCGGATAGCCGTACGAGGGACCGTTCGCCCCCTGCGGATAGCCGTACGCCGGACCCGAAGCCCCCGCCGGGCCCAAAGGCCCCGCCGACCCGGGAGCCCCGTCGAAGGCGTCCCGCGAGCGCGGAACGTCGTCGTCGCTCAGCGGTGGCGAGAACACCGTCGCCGGGAGCGGTACGGAGCGGTCCTCGCCCGCGTCCACGCTGGTCGTGTCGGTCCCCGTCCAGGGCGTGGCCCCTGGCGGCACCGCGTCCGACGGAGGCGCCGAGGGCGCAGCCGAGGCCGCCACCCCAACCGCGTCACCGCCGGAGGCACCCGCATCCCCCCGCCGATCCTGGATCCCCAGCTTGTCCGCCGCCTCCTGCAACCACTCCGGCGGAGTCAGCAGGAACGACGTCTGGTTCAGGTCGACCCGCGCCGGAGGCGCCGGTACGGCGTCCTCGACGGCGTCCGGACGGCCGTACTCCTCCTCGTAGCGGCGGATCACCTCGCCCACCGGCAGCGCGGGCCACAGCGTGGCCTCGCCGCTGTCCCGGGCGAGGACCAGCCGCTGGGCGCCCCCGTCCGAACGCGGACCCTCGGCGCGGTCCTCCGCCCAGACCACGAACCCCAGCTCGAACTCCCGTACCCGCGCCTCCCGGTGCTGGTACGACGGCACATCCCCGTTGACCCATTCCTCGGCGCGCTCCTGCGCCTGCGCGAAGGTCACCATCGGTCAGATCACTCCCCCACCGAAGTCGCCGAAGGCACGTGCACCGCGCGCGCGAAGCCGCCGTCCACCATCAGGTTCGCCACCGTCTCCAGCTCCGGCGGATTGCCCGCGAGCCGGGACAGGAACTGGTCGAAGTCGTCGCCGCACGGCAGCAGCAGCCGCTGGACGCGGTCGGCCGGCGGCCAGGTCGGATCGACGTCCCGCGCGTCGTCGTACGCGCAGAACCACACCGAACCGAGCCGCTCGCCCTTCACCTTCACGGCCAGCAGACCGCCCTGCACGAAGGCGACGCACAGATAGTCCTTGGTCAGGTGGTCGCGCAGGCACTTGTTGACGTACACGAGGTCGTTCACCGCGGCCTCTTCCCGCACCGTGAAGAACGGCTGGTCCACCAGCAGCCCCAGCTCGGCGTCGAGCGCGGCGCCCACCGGCGCGCAGCCGCCCGCCGCCTTCAGGAACGAGCGGTAGGCCCCCGGCAGGCGGTAGCCGAGGTCCTCCTCGACGCCCTGCACCTGCTGCTCGGTCACCGCGACCGCCGACTTCGGCAGCGCGAAGTGCGCCGGCCGCGTCTCCTGCAACGGCCGCGTACCGCGCTTGTGCTGATCGACCGTCGAGGTCGCGATCCCGCCGTGGTGCCGCAGCAGCGCCTTCACCTCGACGGGGACCAACTCCAGCCGCCGGCCGCCCGGTGCGTGGTGCCAGGTCCAGCCGTGCGGCGTCGCCACCGCCGGGACCGTGTCCCACAGTTCGTGCCCGGACGCGGCCAGCGCCGCGTTCGCCGACACGTAGTCCGTCAGCCGCAGTTCGTCGACGCCGAAGCCCTCGGGCGGCTCGGCGATCTCCGCCACCGCACGCGCGTAGAGCGAGAAGTCCGGATAGCCGTGTTCGTCGACCCGCACCCCTCTCGGGTGCCGGGTGGCCCGGACCGGGTCCGGGAAGTGCACGACCTGCCCGGCATAGGCCGCGTTCGGCGGCACGGCTCGCTGCCCGAGCCGACCTGTCGTCATGGCGGTTGCCCCCTGCGGCGTTCTGTAGGGCCCGCACATCAGTGCGGTCCGTACGTCTGTCACATCACGTGCACGTCACATCCCGTACCCCCGCACCCGTCCCGACCGCCAGCACATCAGTACGGACAGCCACCCGGACGAGGCCGCGGTTCGCGGTTGCCCGACAGCCTATGCGGTACGCCGACACCGGTCACCGGCACCAGTCACCGGCCCCCCGGTTCCGTGACCTGCCGTCACCCTGCCGTGACGGTCCGCCGAAGCCCTGGCGTGTCACACCGCCCCAGCTTCCGCACCAGCCACGCCATTTGGCACTCTGTGTCCGCCGGGGGGATGTACGGGGGAGGCACCGGAGGGGATGACGATCATGAACGCGACACAGACGGGGACACAGACAGGCAGGCCCGCAGGCAGGCCGACGGACGGTTCCACGGGAACACCCGTGCCCGGAACACGCGGTACGGGCGACAGACCCGGCGGCGACCCACGCGTCGGCTGGAGCGCGAGCGAGACGCCCCGCGTCCCCGCCCTCCGCCACCGCCGCGACGGCATACTCCCGACCGTCGCCGCCGCCCTCTCCGTACGCGGCGCCACCCTCACCGGCACGGCTGCCCGCGGCGACCAGCCGCCCGCCCTGCACCCGCTCGTCCAGGACTTCCTGGACACCCTCACCAGCGCCCAGCGCGACCGCGCGACCGGCCGCTGCGCCGAGGCGCTCCTCATATCCCGGCAGATCACCGTCGCCGACGAGGCCCGCAGCAAGCGCGCCGCCCGCAAGCCCATGACCCACGGCGAGGCCCGCAGGGCACTGAAACAAGCCAAACTCACCACCCGCCGCATCCGCGAGGACGGCGACCCCCTCCACGGCGGCTTCGCCGCGCCCTGCCGCTCCTGCACAGCGCTCAGCGCCCACTTCGGCGTCCGCATAGTCGACCCGTCGGCCCCGACCGGCTGACGCCCGCACCTCCACCCCCCACACACGCACGACGGTGCCCCGGCGCCGGTCCATGACCTCGACGATCGAAGGGCAGATGCACACCGACCGCACGTCCTCCCCCAATCCCCCGCATCCGTTCGGGCCAGGGGGAACCTCGTCCCGCTTCCCCACACCCGTCGACGCCGCACTGCGCGCCGCCGGCTGGCAGCCCGGACGCTGGGACATAAAGCAGGCGGAGATCTGGGCCGACGCCCTACGGGGCCACACGTCCCCCGCCGGCCACCGCCACGCGGTCTTCCCCGCCGCCGTCGAGGCCTGGGCGGAGTTCGGCGGTCTGCACATCACGCCCTCCGGCCCCGGCCGCCAGGTCGCCCCCACCGCCCTGCACCTGGACCCCCTGCACGGCCTCCACATGGCCCGCACCCTCGCCGACCTCGGCCGCGCCCTCGACACCGAGGTCTGCCCCCTCGGCGAGGAACGGGAGACCCAGTCCCTCCTCGCCATCGACACAGAAGGCCGCGTCTACGCCCTCGACCACACCGGCGACTGGTACCTCGGCCCCGACGTCGACCAGGCCCTGTCCACCCTGGTCACCGGCCTGGAACCGATACGCCTGACGGCACCCTGAGCCCCCTCGGACCGAGTCGGGTGCGCAACCGCGCCCCGAAAGGGGCGCGGGGCTGCATCTGTCTGCGGCTCCGCCGCGGGGCGCGACCAGCCCCCACCGGGCCCGCGGCGAAAGACCCGCACAACCGGCGGAGCGCTCACGTCGGAATGACCGCCGACACCCGAAACCCCCCGGCCTCCGTCGACCCGGACACGAAAACGCCGCCCAGCGCGGCGACCCGCTCCTTCATCCCGAGCAGACCGTTGCCACCGGACGGCAACCCCACCGACGAGGCCGAAGCCGGCTCGGGCGGTGGCTCGTTCTCCACCTGCATCGCGATCTCACCACCGCGATGGGCCAGCCGTACGTGCGTCTTCGCACCGGCCGCGTGCTTGTGGACGTTCGTCAGCGCCTCCTGCACCACGCGGTACGCGGTCTGCTCCACCTCCGCGCCGTACAGCCGCACGTCCCCCTCGACGGACAGATCCACGACCATCCCCGCGGCCGCCGACTGCCCGATCAACTCCTCCAGCTCCTCCAGGCAGGGCCCGTCCGCCCCACCGTCGCCACTCTCGGCGGCACGAGAGGCGGCCACCGCCGCGGCCACCCCCACCGCCGCCAACGGCACACCCTGCACCCGCCGTTCGAACCCCTCCCCCGACCGCAGCACCCCGAGCATCTCCCGCAGCTCGGTCAAGGCCTGGCGCCCCATGTCCCCCACCAGGGCGGCATTCCGCACGGCCTTCTCCGGGTCCTTCCGGGCAACGGCCTGAAGCGCGGCAGCATGCACGACCATCAGACTCACCCGATGCGCGACGACGTCGTGCATCTCCCGCGCGATACGCGTCCGCTCCTCGTTGCGCGCCCACTCCGCCCGCTCCTCGGCCCGCTCGGCCAGCAACTGAAGCTCCCGCTCCAGACTGTCGGCCCGCTCCCGGAGACTCTCCATCAGCCGCCGCCGGGCCCCCACGTACAGCCCGAGCAGCAGGGGCGGCGCGGTAACACCCAACGACGTAGTGATGGCAACCACGGGAACGAGCCAGTCCCCGATCTTCAGACTCCCGTTCGCCATGTCCTGATGCGACCGCACGAACGTCACGATGAGCGTCCCCACCATCGCCATGCCCGCCAACGCCCCGATGATCCGCCGAGGCAACTCGCTGGCGGCAAGCGTATAAAGCCCGACGATCCCCATCAGGAAGCCCATCTGGGCCGGCGTAATGGCGATGGCGACCAGCACGACAGCAATCGGCCACCGCCGCCGCAACAACAACACGGACCCGGCAACAAGCCCGAACACAATCCCGGCCGACACGGGAATCCCCGCGTCCCGAGCGAACGGAACCCCCTCCGCCGCACACTCCCCGGCGGACACCAGCGCAAGCCCCCCGTCAAGCACCGCGCTGCGCCACCTGGCCCACCACCACGGCCCGGTCAGGGCCGCGGTGTGGTCTTCCCCCGTAGTGGTCATGCGTCCAGCCTACGGGCGCCACCCCCCGCTTTTCCGGCGAGTTTCGACGACTGGCCTACACCACACAGGCCCGCACCACCGCAATCGAACAGAAGCGAAACCCACCAGAATCCCTCGAACTGCCGAATCGCACGCCGTTCGACCCTGGAAGCGATGATTCCGTCCCCGGCGACGACCCCGAGCGCGCCGACCTACACCGTCGCGTCGAGGGCCGGTGTTACGGCATAGTGGTGGGTGCCAATTCGGCGGCCCGGCCAAATGTCCGGTTCAGTCGATTTCATTCCCCCGTGGTGTAATTGGCAGCACTGTGGCTTTTGGTGCCATCTGTCCGGGTTCAAGTCCTGGCGGGGGAGCAATACCAGAGCGATACGAGATGTGGGCCCTGACAGCTCTGTCAGGGCCCACTCTCATGTCCCACACGAAACGCCCCGGTATCCTGCGGATGTCCGCCCCTCCCCCTCCGCAGCCGAAGGGCACACCCCGTGAGCGCCAATCGCCCCGCCGCCGTCGTCGTACTCGCAGCGGGTGAGGGCACCCGTATGAAGTCGGCCACACCCAAGGTCCTGCACGAGCTGTGCGGGCGTTCGCTGGTGGGTCATGTGCTCGCCGCCGCCCGCGAGTTGGACCCCGAGAACCTGGTCGTCGTCGTGGGGCACGCCCGCGAACAAGTCACCGCCCACCTCGCCGAGGCCGACGCCGGCATCCGTACCGCCTTCCAGGCGCAGCAGAACGGCACCGGTCACGCCGTACGCATGGGGCTGGAGGAGTTGGGTGGGAGCGTCGACGGGACTGTCGTCGTCGTCTGTGGTGACACCCCGCTGCTCACCGGAGCCACCCTGCGTGCCCTCGCCGCCACCCACTCCGGCGACGGCAACGCCGTGACCGTGCTGACCGCCGAGGTGCCGGACGCGACCGGGTACGGGCGGATCGTGCGGGACGGGGCCTCCGGGGCCGTCACCGCGATCGTCGAGCACAAGGACGCGAGCGACTCGCAGCGAGCCATCCGTGAGATCAACTCCGGGGTCTTCGCCTTCGACGGGCAGCTGCTCGCCGACGCGCTGGGGAAGGTGCGGACCGACAACTCTCAGGGTGAGGAGTACCTCACCGACGTCCTCGGGATTCTCCGCGAGGCCGGGCATCGCGTCGGGGCCTCCATCGCCGGTGATCATCGTGAGATCGCCGGGATCAACAACCGTGTGCAGCTCGCCGAGGCGCGGCGGATTCTCAACGACCGGCTGCTGACCGAGGCCATGCTCGCGGGGGTGAGCGTGATCGATCCGGCCAGTACCTGGGTCGACGTCACGGTCACCTTTGAGCAGGACTCGATCGTGCATCCGAACACGCTGCTCCAGGGCTCCACGCATCTCGCCGAGGGTGCCGAGGTCGGGCCCAACTCCCGGCTCAAGGACACCCGGGTGGGAGCTGGCGCGCGCGTGGACAACACCGTTGCCGATGGCGCCGAGGTCGGTCCTCAGGCGACCGTGGGGCCGTACGCGTATCTGCGGCCCGGTACGCGTCTCGGGGTCAAGTCCAAGATCGGGACGTACGTCGAGACGAAGAACGCGTCGATCGGTGACGGGACGAAGGTGCCGCACCTGTCGTACGTCGGGGACGCGACGATCGGGGAGTACTCGAACATCGGTGCCGCCAGTGTGTTCGTGAACTACGACGGCGAGGCGAAGCATCACACCACCGTGGGGTCGCACTGCAAGACGGGTTCGGACAACATGTTTGTGGCGCCTGTCACGGTCGGGGACGGTGCGTACACCGCGGCCGGCTCCGTGATCACGAAGGACGTGCCGCCCGGTTCGCTGGCCGTCGCCCGGGGCCAGCAGCGGAATATCGAGGGTTGGGTGGCCCGTAAGCGTCCGGGGAGTGCCTCGGCGAAGGCCGCCGAGGCCGCTTCCCGGGAGCAGGGCGGCGGAAGCTGACCGGAAACAGGTAGGTCGGACTCGGGCTACCGTGATAGATGCACACCCGCACACCCCCAGCTGAGCAGGCCTCTCAGGGCTGATCACGGCTGAGACACCACCTCTGAGGAGACAGTGCTGTGACCGGGACCAAGACGACCGGCGAGAAGAAGAAGATGATGTTCTTCTCCGGCCGCGCCCACCCCGAGCTTGCCGAGGAGGTCGCCCAGCAGTTGGGGGTCGGGGTTGTCCCGACGAAGGCCTTCGACTTCGCGAACGGTGAGATCTACGTTCGCTACGAGGAATCGGCACGTGGCGCGGACTGCTTCGTGATCCAGAGCCACACGGCTCCGATCAACCAGTGGATCATGGAGCAGCTGATCATGATCGACGCGCTGAAGCGCGCGTCGGCTCGTTCCATCACCGTGATCGTGCCGTTCTACGGTTACGCGCGGCAGGACAAGAAGCACCGCGGACGTGAACCGATCTCGGCGCGGCTCATCGCCGACATGATGAAGACCGCCGGTGCGGACCGCATTCTCACCGTCGACCTGCACACGGACCAGATCCAGGGCTTCTTCGACGGCCCGGTCGATCATCTCTTCGCGCTGCCGCTGCTCGCCGACTACGTGGGCGAGAAGGTGGACAAGGGCAAGCTGACGGTCGTCTCGCCGGACGCGGGCCGGGTGCGCGTGGCCGACCGCTGGTGCGACCGGCTGGGTGCGCCGCTGGCGATCGTGCACAAGCGGCGCGACAAGGACGTGGCGAACCAGGTGACCGTCCACGAGGTCGTGGGTGAGGTCAAGGGCCGTGTGTGCGTCCTCGTCGACGACATGATCGACACCGGTGGCACGATCTGCGCCGCGGCGGACGCGTTGTTCGCGCACGGCGCCGAGGACGTCATCGTGACGGCGACGCACGGTGTGCTGTCGGGTCCGGCGGCGGACCGGCTGAAGAACTCCCGGGTCAGCGAGTTCATCTTCACGAACACGCTGCCGACGCCGGGTGAGCTGAGCGCCGACCTGGACAAGATCAAGGTGCTGTCGATCGCGCCGACGATCGCGAGCGCGGTGCGTGAGGTGTTCGAGGACGGTTCGGTGACGAGCCTGTTCGACGAGCAGTAAGCCGGCAGTAAGCCGAAAAACGCTTCTGCATGATCGATTTTTCTGCGGCCTCCCCTGCCGAGTAGTCTGTCCAAGTTGCTCGGCGAGGGAGGCCGTACCCATGTACGTCATGGGACGGCGATCCGTTATCGACGCGCTCTTCGTAGCAGGCCGTTCGTGGCCGGGTGACCTGTCCGTCTCTCACCCGTACGAGGAGTGAAACGCATGTCCGAGGTAAAGCTCACCGCCGAGACCCGCACCGAGTTCGGCAAGGGCGCCGCCCGCCGCATCCGCCGCGAGGCCAAGGTTCCCGCGGTCGTCTACGGCCACGGCGCCGACCCCGTCCACATCGCGCTGCCGGGCCACGAGCTGGCGCTCGCCCTGCGTACCCCGAACGTCCTGCTGACCCTGGACATCGAGGGCCGCACCGAGCTGGCGATCCCGAAGGCCGTACAGCGCGACCCGCTGAAGGGCTTCCTGGAGCACGTCGACCTGCTCACCGTGAAGCGCGGCGAGAAGGTCACCGTCGAGGTCTACGTCCACACCGAGGGCGAGCTGGCCCCGGGCGCGTACCTGCTCGAGCACGTGCTGAGCACGCTGACCGTCGAGGCCGAGGCCACGCACATCCCCGAGTCCGTCACCGTGTCCATCGCGGGCCTGGAGGCCGGTGCCTCCATCCTCGCCAAGGACATCCCGCTGCCCTCCGGCACCACGCTGGCGATCGACGAGGACGCGGTCGTCCTCCAGGTCCTCGCCGCGCAGGCGGAGGAGGCCCCGGCCGAGTCCGAGACCGAGAGCACCGAGGGCTGATCCTCAGCTCGGTAGAGTTCGTCGGCCGCCGCTTCCGTACCGGAGCGGCGGCCGACGCGCGTATCAAGGACGCGTATCAAGAGGGAGAGATGAACGTGACGACGGATGCGTCCGCCCCCTGGCTGGTCGTCGGCCTCGGCAACCCCGGGCCGGAGTACGCGGCCAACCGCCACAACGTCGGCTTCATGGTGGCCGATCTGCTGGCCGCGCGGATCGGCGGGAAGTTCAAGCGGGCCGGGAAGGCGCAGGCGCAGGTCGTGGAGGGGCGGATCGGTCCGCCTGGGCCGTTGAACCGCCGGGTGATCCTGGCAAAGCCGATGTCGTACATGAACCTGTCGGGCGGGCCGGTGAACGCGCTCAAGGACTTCTACAAGGTGCCCGTCGCCAACGTCGTCGCGATCCACGACGAGCTGGACATCGACTACGGCACCCTGCGGCTGAAGTTCGCCGGCGGGGACAACGGGCACAACGGTCTGAAGTCGATGACGAAGGCCTTCTCCGCCGAGTACCACCGGGTGCGGTTCGGGATCGGGCGCCCGCCGGGCCGGATGCCGGTCGCCGACTTCGTACTGAAGGACTTCTCCGCCGCGGAGCGCAAGGAGCTGGACTACTTCGTGGACCGGGCCGCGGATGCCGTGGAGTGTCTGGTGATCGAGGGTCTCGAGCGGGCGCAAAGCACGTACAACTCCTGACTTGTCCGGTCGTTCGGACCGACCGAGGTTGACTCTTCGTCGAGGCATGGCCAATGATCCCCGCCATGCCTGCCACAGCCACCTCTTCCCGCCAGGCCTCGGTCGCCGCCCTCCGGTTCGGACAGCTCGCGGCGATGGGTACGGTCGCCGCGCTCATCCTGATCGCGGGCGTCTGGGCGTCCTGGGGGACGGCCCAGCACGTGATGCTCTCCAAGGGCCGCGAGCAGGGCACGATGACCGTGGCGGAGTGCGAGGACGGCGTCTGTACGGGGTCGTACCGGCCGGTGTCGGTGGGGTCCGAGGCGCGGGGCGAGGTGGTCCTGGACCAGACGGTCGGGGTCAGCGCGGGCGAGACGTACACCGTGGTCGTGAAGCCCGGCAGCCGTGATGTCGTACGGTCGGGCCCGTCCGGTTTCCTGTACGCCTGGGTGCCGTTGGGCGGCGCGCTGCTGCTGGCATCGGTCGTGGTGGCGGGCGGCCTGGGGCTGCCGCGCACAGGCTGGGCGCTGGCGGGGACCGGTTTCGCGCTGGTGACGGCGGCCTGGGTGGCGTTGTGACAGACATGAGGGTGCCCTCGTATGCGTGATCACGCGTACGAGGGCACCCTCAATCCATGTCCGTCCGGCTCAGCCGGTGTTGCGCAGGCCCGCCGCCACTCCGTTGACCGTGAGGAGCAGGGCGCGGGCGAGGAGCGGGTCGGGCTCGGCGCCCGCTGCCGCCGCGTCGCGCTGGCGCTTCAGCAGGGTCACCTGGAGGTAGGAGATCGGGTCCAGGTAGGCGTCGCGGATGGTGAAGGTCTGCTGGAGGACCGGGTTGGCCTCCAGGAGCTTGCTCTCGCCGGTGACGCGGAGGACCTCGCGGACCGTCAGTTCGTGTTCGGCGCGGATGACGTCGAACACGTGCTTGAGGTTCTCGGGGACGAGGGTGTCGACGTAGTGCTGAGCGATGCGCAGGTCGGTCTTCGCGAGGGTCATCTCGACGTTGGAGATGAAGTTGCGGAAGAAGTGCCACTGCTCGTGCATCTCGTCCAGGACCGTGTCGAGGCCCGCTTCCCGCAGCGCCTTCAGGCCCGACCCGACGCCGAACCAGCCCGGCACGATCTGCCGTGACTGGGTCCAGCCGAACACCCACGGGATCGCGCGCAGCCCGTCCAGCGAGACGCCCGAGCCGGGGCGGCGGGAGGGCCGCGAGCCCAGGTGCAGATCGGCGAGCTGGTCCACCGGCGTGGAGGCGAGGAAGTACGTCGGCAGGTCCGGGTCCTCGACCAGCCTGCGGTAGGCGGCGTGGGCGGCGTCGGACACCACGTCCATGGCCGCGTCCCAGCGGGCGAGGGACTCGTCGGACTGGCGCGGGGAGGTGTGCAGGGCGGAGGCCTGGAGGGTGGCGGCGACCGTCAGTTCGAGGTTCTCGCGGGCCAGCGAGGGGACCAGGTACTTGTCGGAGATCACCTCGCCCTGCTCGGTGACCTTGATCTCGCCCTCCAGGGTGCCCCAGGGCTGGGCGAGGATCGCGTCGTGGGAAGGGCCGCCGCCTCGGCCGACGGTGCCGCCACGGCCGTGGAAGAGCCGCAGCCGGACGCCGTAGCGGTGCGCCACGTCGCGCAGGCGGCGCTGCGCCCGGTGGATCTCCCACTGGCTGGTGGTGATGCCGCCGAACTTGGAGGAGTCCGAGTACCCGAGCATGACCTCCTGGACATCGCCCCTGAGCGCGACGAGGCGCCGATAGGACGGGTCGGAGAGCATGTCCTCCAGGATCGTGTCGGCGGCCTTCAGCTCGTCGGTGGTCTCCAGGAGCGGCACGATGCCGATCTTGGCCCAGCCGCCGTGCAGGTCGATCAGACCGGCCTCGCGGGCCAGCACGGCAGCCGCGAAGACGTCGTCGGAGCCCTGGCACATCGAGATGATGTACGACTCGACGACCTCGGGCCCGAAGACGGCGAGGGCCTTCTTGACGGTCTCGAACACACCGAGCGTCTTGGCGCCGGCCGCGTCGAGGGGCGCCGGGGTGGGCGCGAGGGGACGGCGCGACCGCAGTTCCTTCGCGAGGAGCTTGTTGCGGTACTCGCGGGGCATGTCCTCGTACCGCCAGGACTCCTCCCCGAGGCGGTCGAACAGCTGGCCGAGGGCGTGGTGGTGGGCGTCGGCGTGTTCCCGTACGTCCATGGTCGCCAGCTGGAGACCGAAGGCCGCGAGCGTGCGGATCGTACGGTCCATGCGGCCGTCGGCGAAGAGGCCGCCGCGGTGTTCGCGCAGGGAGGTCTGGATGAGGGTGAGGTCCGCGAGGAGCTGGCCGGTGCCGAGGTAGTCGCGGCCGGGCTGGTGCGGGGTGTCCTTGGCCAGGCGCTGCTTGGTGTTCTCCAGCTTCTGGCGGATGCAGGTGGCCTTGAGGCGGTAGGGCTCCTCGGAGTTGAGGCGCTTGTAGCGGGGGCTGATCTCGGGCAGCAGTTCGATGTCGGCGCGGAGGGACTCCAGGAGTTCCTCGGTGGCACCGGTGTAGCGGATGGAGTTGGAGAGGAAGCCGCGCAGCTCGTCGATCAGTTCGAGCGCGTCGTTGATGCCGTGCTCGTGCTGGAGGATCAGGACGTCCCAGGTGACCTGCGGGGTCACGTTGGGGTTGCCGTCTCGGTCGCCGCCGATCCAGGTGCCGAAGGTGAGGGGCCGGGTGTCGTCGGGGAGCTTGACCCCGACGCGTTCGAGTTCGGCGGTGAGGTCTTCGAGCACGTCCCCGACCGCGCCCGCGTGCAGCTCGTCGAGGTAGTAGATGGCGTTGCGGGCCTCGTCCGCGGGCTCGGGGCGTACGACGCGCAGCTCGTCCGTCTGCCATACAAGGTCGATGTTCTCGGCCAGACGGGTGTCGTAGCGGCGCCGGTCCGCCTCGATGACGGGGGTCTCCAGCAGGGCGGCGATACGGCGCAGCTTGTTGAGGACGGAGCGCCTGGCGGCCTCGGTCGGGTGGGCCGTGAAGACCGGGCGAACGTTGAGGTTCCTGACCGTGGCGCGCAGGTGGTCGGGGTCGGCGTCCTTGAGGCGGTCGGCCGTACGGGCGAGGAGGCCGCCCTCGGCGGCGCGCTTGGCGCGCAGTTCACGGCCTCGGTGCACCTGCTCGGTGACGTTCGCGAGGTGGAAGTAGGTGGAGAAGGCGCGGACGAGCTTGGCGGCGGTCTCCAGCTCGGTGCCACGCAGCAGGTCGGCGGCGGCCTCGCCGTCCTCGCGGGTCAGGTGGCGGACCTTTTCCACGAGTTCCAGCAGCTCGGGGCCCTCCTGGCGGACGAGGGTCTCGCCGAGCAGGTCGCCCAGGCGCCTGATGTCGGCGCGCAGCTCACCGCTGGTCGTCGTGGTGGCCTGGCCATGGTCGTCGGCACTGCTCACAGGTGCGGCTCCTTGCAGTGTGGAGGCTCGGCGGGCATAGGGGCGGAACATCCGGGAACTAAACAAAGCGGACCGCGCTGTCCGACCGACCTAAGGATAGGTGTCGAGTCGGACGCGCAGAATTTCGGGCTCTTGCCGCCGGGCGACGCGCTGCCATACTTACGACGCCGTAGGTTACGCAACCGTAGGGAGCCTGAGGATCCGAAGGCCTCCTCGGATCCCGTACCCCGGTGTCTGCCCAATCTGGACTGGACCCATCACCCCACAGGGGACGCGCATGACCACCTCAGGTTCCGAAGTGATCGAAGACGCTTCGAACTCGAACCCGACCGTGCCCGACGGCACCCCACTGCCCTCAGCCACCCTCGGCGGCGAACGGAAACGGTCGCTCGAACAGATCACGCTCCTTCTCTTCATCATCGTCCCGTTCCTCGCTGTGCTGGCGGCGGTGCCGCTGGCGTGGGGCTGGGGGGTGAGCTGGCTGGACCTCGGCCTGCTCGTCTCCTTCTACTACCTGGGCTGTCACGGCATCACGATCGGTTTCCACCGCTACTTCACGCACGGCGCCTTCAAGGCGAAGCGGCCGCTGCGGATCGCCCTCGCGATCGCCGGTTCGATGGCGGTCGAGGGTCCGCTGGTGCGCTGGGTGGCCGACCATCGCAAGCACCACAAGTTCTCGGACGCGGAGGGCGACCCGCATTCGCCGTGGCGGTTCGGGGAGACGGTTCCGGCGCTGATGAAGGGCCTGTGGTGGGCGCACATCGGCTGGATGTTCGACGAGGAGCAGACCCCGCAGGACAAGTACGCGCCGGACCTGATCAAGGACACGGCGATCCGTACGATCTCGCGCCAGTTCCTCCTCTGGGCGGGCCTGTCCCTGGCACTCCCGGCGCTGATCGGCGGCCTGGTGACGATGTCCTGGTGGGGCGCGTTCACGGGCTTCTTCTGGGGCTCGCTGGTCCGGGTCTGCCTGCTCCACCACGTCACCTGGTCGATCAACTCGATCTGCCACGCGGTGGGCAAGCGGCCGTTCAAGTCCCGTGACCGCTCGGGGAACGTCTGGTGGCTGGCCGTCCTGTCCTGCGGCGAGTCCTGGCACAACCTGCACCATGCCGACCCGACGTCGGCGCGGCACGGTGTGATGCGCGGGCAGATCGATTCCTCGGCGCGGCTCATCCGCTGGTTCGAGATGCTCGGCTGGGCCTATGACGTGCGCTGGCCGTCACGCTCGCGTATCGATTCCCGTCGAAACACGGACGATGACAGTCCTCGGCGCCGGAAGGAGCCCGCGAAGGCGGCATGATTGACGGCGTGGCGACCGACTCCAGCAGCACTCCGAGCAATGAGAAACCGCGGCGCCCCCGCCGCACCCGGATGACGGGTGCCGAGCGCCGGGCCCAGTTGCTGGAGATCGGCCGCACCCTGTTCGCCGCGAAGGGCTTCGAGGCGACGTCGGTGGAGGAGATCGCGGCGAAGGCCGGCGTCTCCAAGCCGGTCGTCTACGAGCACTTCGGCGGCAAGGAGGGCCTGTACGCGGTGGTGGTGGACCGCGAGATGCGCCGCCTCCTCGACATGGTGACCAGCTCCCTGACGGCCGGCCACCCGCGCGAACTGTGCGAACAGGCGGCCTTCGCGCTCCTCGACTACATCGAGGAGTACACGGACGGCTTCCGCATCCTGGTCCGCGACTCCCCCATCCCCCAGTCGACGGGCTCCTTCGCATCCCTGATCTCGGACATCGCCACCCAGGTGGAGGACATCCTGGGCCGCGAGTTCAAGAGCCGGGGCTTCGACCCGAAACTGGCCCCCCTGTACGCCCAGGCCCTGGTCGGCATGGTCGCCCTGACAGGCCAGTGGTGGCTGGACGTACGCCGCCCCCGCAAGGCGGAGGTGGCGGCCCACCTGGTGAACCTGGCGTGGAACGGCCTGGACGGGCTGGAGGCGAAGCCGCACCTGATCGGGCGTCGGAAGGCCTGAGGGTACTTTTCAGGTGAGGGTGCGCTGAGGTCGGTGCGCCTGGCCGGGGGCGCGTTTCAACTGCGGGGCGCGCCGGACCGGAAGCGCCGGGCTTGGGGCGCCTTCTCGACGAAGGCCGCGCACACCCGCCCAGGGGCGCGGGGAACTGCGCGACAAGCCACATACGACCCGCAGCCGTTCACAGCCCGGTTGATCAACGAACCCCCGGCTCCAGGAACTCCAGCCGGTTGCCCACCGGGTCGTACGAGAAGAACCGCCGGTGGCCCGGGAGTTCGTCGTCCCAGGCCACCGACGCCCCGCCTGCGGCCAGCCTCTCCGCGTACGCCTCGATGCCGACGACCCGCAGGCCCGGGTGGGCCTTTCTGGCCGGGCGGAAGTCCTTCTCGATCCCGAGATGCAACTGCACCGGGCCCGCCCGGAACCAGCAGCCTCCCCGTGCGGCCAGGGCCGGCGGCTTCGGGATCTCGGTCATGCCGAGGATGTCGGCGTAGTACGCCCGCAGGGCGTCCTCCGTGCCGGGCGGGGCGGCCAGCTGCACATGGTCGACGGCGGCGATCATCGCTCAGCCCGCCTTCCGCGCCACAGCGAACAGCCGCTGGAACGGCAGCACCGTCCCGTACGCCTCCGTCGGGTACACCGCCCGCAGCAGGTCGCGGTACTCCGTGACGAAGGCGTCCCTCGCCTCCGGGTCCGCCGCCAGGGCCGTCAGTACCGGGCGCAGGCCCGTGCCCTTGACCCAGTCCAGGACCGGGTCCTCGCCCTCCAGGACGTGGAGGTACGTCGTCTCCCAGACGTCCGTCTCGCAGCCGAGGCGGGCCAGGCGGTCGAGGTAGACGAGGGGTGCGTGGACCGAGTCGTCGTGGCGCAGTACCTCGCCGAGGCGGCTTCGCCAGCGGACGCCTGTGCCCAGTTCGCGCATCAGGGTGTGCAGGGGCGCGTCGAGGTTGTTCGGGACCTGGAAGGCGAAGGTGCCGCCGGGGGCGACCGCGTCCAGCCAGGCCGGGAAGGCGTCCAGGTGGCCGTCGACCCACTGGAGGGCCGCGTTCGACACGATCAGGTCGTACGTCTCCGAGGGCGCCCACGCCGTGGCGTCCGCGTGGGCGAAGTCGAGGCGCCCGCCGCCCGCCGTGGGGCCCGCGTGGCGCGCGGCCCGTTCCAGCATCGGTGCGGAGTTGTCGTACCCGGTGATGTGCGCGGTGGGCCAGCGGTCGGCGAGGAGCGTGGTGACGTTGCCGGGGCCGCAGCCCAGGTCGGCGATGCGGGGCTCGGCCGAGGGGAGGGTGGGTACTCGGGCCAGGAGGTCGGTGAAGGGGCGGGCTCGGTGGTCGGCGTGGCGGAGGTACTGGGTGGGGTCCCAGGTGGGGGTGGTCATGCCTCTCACTCTCCCTCGATATTTATCTCGACGTCAAGAGACTTGATCCCAAGAGACTTCACGTCGACACAACCACTACACTGATCGCCATGGAGGACGAGGTCGATCGGCTGGTCGCTGCGTGGCGCCGGGAGCGCCCGGACCTCGACGTGGAACCGCTCGAAGTGCTCAGCCGGGTCAGCAGGCTGGCCCGGCATCTGGACCGTGCGCGCAGGCTCGCCTTCGCCGAGCACGCCCTGGAGCCATGGGAGTTCGACGTTCTGACCGCGCTACGGCGTGCCGGGAACCCGTATCAGCTCTCCCCCGGACAGCTCCTCACCCAGACCCTGGTCACCTCCGGCACGATGACGAACCGTATCGACCGGCTGACGAAGAAGGGGTTGGTGGAGCGACTCCCCGACCCCAGTGACCGGCGCGGTGTGCTGGTGCGGCTCACGGTCGAGGGGCAGGACAGGGCTGATCAGGCGCTCGCCGGGCTGCTGGACCAGGAGCGCGCGATCCTGGCCGAGCTGTCGCGCGCACAGCGGGGCGAACTCGCCGGGCTGCTGCGCCAGTTGACGGCGCCCTTCGACAACATCCCCGGCTGAGCGCCGAAGGCGTCCCCGGTCAGGCGCTGCTGCTCTCCTCCACGCCGATCCGGGCGGTGGGTCCCAGGTCGACGGGGCCGACGCCGGCCCGTCGGGCGAGGGCGACTGCGGCGAGGGTGGAGTGGACGCCGAGCTTGCCCAGCACGTTCTGCATGTGGGTGCGGACGGTGTGCGGGGAGAGGAACAGGCGTTCGGCGACGGCCTTGCGGCCGAGGCCGGCGACCATGCACCGCAGTACCTCCCGCTCCCGGGGCGTCAACGACTCCACGAGCCGCTCGCTCTCGGTGCGGTGCTTGCGGGCGGCCGTCAGCTCGCGCAGTACGCCCGTCAGCAGCGCCGGCGGGAGGTGCGTCTCGTCGCGCAGGACGCCCCTGATGACGGTCAGCAGCCGGGACAGCGAGCAGTCCTTGGCGACCCAGCCGGAGGCCCCGGCCTGGAGGGCCAGTGCGGCCCGCCGCGGATCGTCCTTCTCGGCGAGCACGACGGTCCGTACGTGCGGATGGCCCGTACGGACGCCCGCGACCAGCGAGATGCCGTCGACCAGCCCTTCCTCGTTGCCCTCCTGCACGGGCACCGCCGGACGCGCCCCGGGCACATTGCCGCCCAGGTCGGAGTCGACGAGCAGGACGTCGAACCGGCGGCCCTCGGCCACCGCGCGCTCCAGACTGCGCAGCGCGGCGGGACCGCTGCCCGCGGCGGAGACGTCGACGTCGGGCTCCGCGGCCAGTGCGGCGGCGAGCGACTCGGCGAAGATGCGGTGGTCGTCGACGACCAGGACTCGGATGCGAACCACTGAAACCCCCTTCCCCGAGCTCCTCAAGAGCTGGGGACACCCAATCGTCGGGGGGACACCCCGTGCGGACACGACGCCCGGAGCAGTCCCCGGCTGTTGGTTCTGGCCTGGGACGGGGCTGCCGCAGTCACTCCGCGCGGCCGCCGCCGTGCGATGACTGCTACCCCCACTCCGGGCGTCGTACCCGACTGTCTCGCCCCCTGATCAGCACCGGCCCCCACCGGTGCTGTTCATCAGGGTACGGCCGGGAGGCAGGAGCGGAAGCTAATTCGCAGAACTGATTGGCCAGCACGTTTATGGTGTGCCGCATGTTTCGTATTGAGACAGAAGTCGACAAGGAATGGCTCTCTCTTCTCCGATCAAGGTTGCGTGACACGAACACGGCGGCATCGCCGGTGCTGCGCGCCCTGCGCGGAACCCCGGCCGAACGCGAACTCCCGCTGCACGTATGGGCGTTGGATGCGAAGGGTGAGCTGGCGGGGGGCCTGGTCGGCCACACCTGGACGACCTGGCTGCATGTGACGTATCTCTGGGTCGACGCCCCGCACCGGGGCAGCGGCCTCGGTTCCCGTCTCCTCGCCGAGGCGGAGCACAAGGCGCGCGGGGAGCGCGCGTGCACCGACGTACGCCTGGAGACCTGGGACTTCCAGGCGCCGGACTTCTACCGGAAGCAGGGGTACGAGGTGGTGTGCGTGATCCCGGACTATCCGCCGGGGGTGACGGAGTACACGCTGACGAAACGGCTGCGGTCAGGGGCCTGAGAGACGTGGGCGTTCACCTCGGGACTTTACTCCCGTCTCAGGCAAGACCAAGGTAAGTCTCAGGTAAGAGTTCTAGCGTGCCGCCCCATGAGCATCCTGCGGAAGCTGAACTCCAAGCTCGCCGAGACGACCGGCTACCAGGTGCGCCGCGTCCCCGCGCCCAAAGCCGTCGCGGGTGCGAAGGCCGGCACCCTCGACGCCGTGCCGAAGCCCCGCCAGCCGCGTCCGCCCCGGCCGCCGGCCGCGCCCCGGCATCCGGTGGACCCGGCGGTCGACCGGCTCCTTGACCGTCCGGTCTTCGTCCTGGCGCCCGTGCGCTCGGGCTCGACACTGCTCCGCATGATGCTGGGCGCCCACTCCGAGCTGCACGCCTCGCACGAGCTGCATCTGACCGGCCTGGAGGTGTACTTCAAGTCCGGCAGCCCCACGGAACGCTCCTTCGAGGCGCTCGGTCTCGGCTACGAGGACCTGGAGGGCCTGCTCTGGGACCGTGCCCTGCACCGGGAACTGGTCAAGTCGGGCAAGCCGTTCATCGTGGAGAAGACCCCGGGCAACACCTTCCAGTGGCAGCGCATCGCCGAGACCTGGCCCGACGCCCGCTTCGTCTTCCTGCGCCGCCACCCGGCCTCGGTCGCCCGCTCCTGGCACGAGGCGGTGCCCGACCGCACCCGCGAGGAGGCGGCGTCCCGGGTCCTCCAGTACATGGTGGCGATGGAGGAGGCCCACGCGAAACTGGGCGGCCACATCCTCACGTACGAGGACCTCACCGCCGACCCCGCCACCGAACTCCGCGCCCTCTGCGACTTCCTGGACCTGGAGTGGCAGCCCGGCATGCTGGAGTACGGCAGCAGCCTGGAGGGCGCGGTCCTGGGCGGCGGCTTCGGCGACTGGAACGACAAGATCCGCTCGGGGAAGGTCCAGCCGGACCGGCCGGCTCCGGCGCCGGAGGAGATACCCGAGGTGCTGCGGGAGATGTGCCGGACGTGGGGGTACCAGTAGGAGTCAGGAGGACAGGACCTTCTCCTTGGCGTGCTGGAACTCCGTCTCGGTGAGATCGCCCTTGCTCTTCAGCTCGGAGAGCTTGGCCAGCTCGTCCGCGTGGCCGCCCGAGCCCGTGCTTGCGGCGGTTTCACGGATGTAGGCATCCATCGACTCCTGCCGTGCTCTGGCGGCCTGCTGTCCCCGCTTGCCCATGTCACGGCCGCGGGCGATCAGGTACACGAAGATCCCGAGGAACGGCAGGATGATCACGAAGAAGGTCCACCCCGTCTTCCCCCACCCGCTCAGCGAGTCGTCGGTGAAGACATCGCCGATGACGCGGAACAGCAGGACGATCCACAGGATCCACAGGAAGATCCACATCATCGTCCAGAACGCGCCCAGAAGCGGGTAGTCGTATGCCAGAAACACGCTGTTGCTCATGGTCGTTCTCCTGTCTCCCTACGCGCTCTGCGCGCGGACCCGGCCGGTGTGTACGGCGTCGACGAGGGCCTGGTGGTCGCGTTCGTTCTGGTCGGCGTAGCTCTCGGCGAAGACCGTGAGTGCGCGGTCGAAGGCGTCGCCGCCGCCGAGGTAGGCGGCGATGGCGATGCGGTCGCCGGAGCGGGCGTGCGCGCGAGCCAGGGTGGCGCCGCAGATCTCACCGAAGGCACGCATGGTTCTGGGGACCATGAACTGGGGTTCGGCGATGCCCTTCCAGTCCCGCAACTGGCGGACGTAGAAGTCGCGTCGGCGTCCGTCGATGCCGATGACGCGTTCCCAGCCCAGGAAGATGTCGCTGGTGGCCTGCATGAGGCGCTGCCCGGCGACGACCCGATGACCCTGGTTGTCGTGGACGCTCGCCCCGGCGAACGGGGCCAGCACCGACCGGTCGGCCTCCTTGGCCTGGAGGAGCAGCGGGTCCTCGTCGTCCCGGCCCAGCAGCAGGATGATCCAGCAACGGGTGCCGACGCTGCCGACCCCGACGACCTTGCGGGCCATGTCGACGAACCGGTACTGCCGCAGCAGATGGCGGCGGTCGGACTGCACACTGTGGGCGTACCGCTTGATCAGCTCGCGCAGCTGTTCCTCCAGGGCGTCCCGCTCGCCGCCCGCCAGCAGGTCCTGGGCCGGCACGATCAGGGGCGGGTCGGGGGCGATCCTGCGCCGGCCGTCGACCACCTCCGTGAGCTTCTCGAAGGCCTGGAGGCTGTCCCGGCTGCGGGCCTTGCTCATGGCCCGCCGGGTGCGCTTGCGGGCCCGCGAGCCCAGCTTCTGGTCCGCCAGCTCCTGCATCGCGTCCATGTCGACCTGGGTGTACCAGACGGCGAGGTTGCCCTGGCCGGCGAAGTCGCGCATCCGCTCGCGGTAGGACCGTACGGCGGCGCGTACGACGGAGGCCCGTTCGGCGTCCGTGAAGCCGTTCTCGCGTCCGGCGATGGCGAGGCTCGCGGCCAGCCTCTTGACGTCCCACTCCCAGGGGCCGGGCAGGGTCTCGTCGAAGTCGTTGATGTCGAAGACGAGGTGCCGCTCAGGTGAGGCGAGCAGCCGGAAGTTCAGCAGATGCGCGTCCCCGCACAGCTGGGCGGTGATGCCCGAGCGGGGGGTGTCGGCCAGGTCACCGGCCATGATGGCGGCGGCGCCCCGGTAGAAGCGGAAGGGGGACTCCAGCATCCGCCCGTAGCGGATGGGCACGAGTTCCGGGACCCGGGCGGCCGACTGTGCCTCGATGGTGTCCACCGGGTCCGGCCGTTTCGCCGCGGGCCGGTACTCGGCGTGGGCGGAGCGTGGCGCGTCCGCCCGGGCGGCCCGTCCTCGCGCTGCCCGTTCTTCGGGAAGGTTTCCGTCGTGGTTTCCGTCGATCTGGTCAGCCATGTCGCCACCTCCAGGGCGGAGCCGCCCGGTGGAGACGTGCCCCGGCCCTCTCCCACCGTTCCACACTCGGCACCCGCGGGCATCTCGGCCGGCAAGGTCACCTGTGGCGAGCCACGGGCTGGAGGAGGAGGCTGGACGCAGGGGCACCGTGACCGAGGGACATCCCATGGTCGGAACCAGCGCGGACCAGCAGATCCGCCTTCTCGTCCCAGAGGTGACCATGCCGTCGCCGGGTGCCCTTCTGATCGTCCGGGCCCTCGGCATGATCGCCTGCGCCCGTCTTCAGGAAAGGAACCAGCCATGGTCAGTCATGTGACCGGAGCCCACTCGGGTACGGCAGCACGAAGTTCCGCGCACACGGGGATCGGCAGCGGCTGGGTGGTATTCGCCGGCGTCCTGATGATCTTCGGCGGACTGATGGCGCTCTTCTCGGGCATCGCCGCCATCGCCGACGACGACGTGTTCGTCGCCACCCGCAACTACGTGTACGAGTTCGATCTCACCGCATGGGGCTGGATCCATCTGGTCCTGGGTGTGGTCATCACTCTCGCCGGTGTCGCTCTCTTCCAGGGCGCCACCTGGGCCAGGGTTGTCGGCGTGGCACTGGCCGGCCTGGCCATGCTCGCGAACTTCCTCTGGATCCCCTACGCGCCGTTCTGGGCCATCGTCCTCATCGCGCTCAACGCTGTGGTGATCTGGGCCCTGTGCACCGCACCCAGCCCGTCGGAACACTAGCGGGGCTGTGTCTTCGGGATCCTGTGGGTGAAGAACATCGCGAGGAGGGCGGCGAGGGCGAGGATCGCCAGTGCGGCGCGCAGACCCTCGATCCTGGCGTCGGCGTTCGCGTCGAGTGCCGCCTGGGTCACCTCGCTGCTCGCGCCCTCCTTGGCCAGGGCGGTCTTGAGCTGGGCGTCCGACAGGAAGGGCGCGCCGTCCTGGAGTTCGACGGCGGCCTGGCTCTTGACGCCGGACGGGACATCGGGATTCTGGTCCACGGCGGTCAGGAACGAGGACGTGAGGGTGGCGATCAGGATCGACCCGGCGAGTGCCGTACCCATCGACGCGCCTAGGTTGGTCACGGCGTTCTGCACGCCGCCGACCTCCGCGGTCTGCGCCTTCGGCACCGCGGACACGGTGACGGAACCGAGCTGGGACGCCAGCGCTCCCATCCCGAGCCCGATCAGCAGGAGGGGGACGGTGACGACCGACGCGCCGGAGTCCGCGTCGAGCGCGGCCATCAGGACCACCGCGCCCGCGAACAGCGCGAGGACCCCGAGCCGCACGACCCGCCGCGGCGAGACGTCCGGGAAGAGGCGGGGGATCAGGACGGCGGCTGCCAGCAGGGTCAGCGAGAGCGGCAGGATGCGGGCACCGGTCGAGAGCGCGGACAGGCCCAGGGCCACCGACAGATAGAGCGGTACGACGAAGAAGACGCCCATCTGCACGAGGTACTGGAAGAAGAACATCGTCAGCCCGCCGGTGAGCTGCTTGTTGTGCAGCATGGCCGGGTCGACGAGCGGCTCGCCGTGCCGTTCCTCCAGGCGGGCCTCCCAGCGGAGGAAGAGCCAGACCAGCAGCAGACCGGCGAACATCAGCCACACGGTCGGTGAGACCCCGAACCACGAGGGTCCGTCGGGCTTCGGCCGGAACCAGCCCCATTCGCTGGAGCGGAGTACGCCATAGACGAAGGCTCCGAGCCCCAGAGCCGACAGCAGCGCGCCGACGAGATCGATGTGCGGGCGTTCGCCGACCGGCACGTCCGCGATACGGCGGCCCAGGACCAGGATGCCGAGCACCACGACGACCTCGCCGGCGAAGACCCAGCGCCAGGAGAAGTACGTCGTCGCGACACCGCCGATGAGCGGCCCGAGCGCGATGGCCACGGCCCCCGCCGCCGCGACGAGTCCGTAGGCGGCGGGACGGCGGTCGACGGCGAAGTTGCTTGCCACGAGCGCCACGATCGCGGGCATGATGAGTGCCGCCCCGATCCCCTCCAGGAACGACCAGCCGATCAGCAGCACGGGCAGGTTCGGTGCGAGGGACGTGGTGAGAGAGCCGCAGCCGTAGATGACGCAGCCGACCAGGAACGCGCGTTTGCGTCCGATCAGCGCCCCCACCTTGCCACCGGGGATCATGAACATCGCCATCACGAGGGTGTAGGCCGTGATGGCGCCCTGGACACCCGTCACCGTCGTACCCACGTCCTCGGCCACCGTCGCGATCGAGACGTTCATGACAGAGCTGTCGAGCGCCATCAGGAACTGACCGGCGGCGAGTGTCACCAGGACGAGTCGCGCTGTCGCCGCACTCTCGGTTGTGCCTGTTCCGGGTGCCATGGGCGAATCGTCCCAGCCGCCCCGAAGAGCGACCCGTGACCCGCCGCGGACGTCAGCCGGTTGGCGGACCGCCTCCTCGAAGGGCGGCTACGGCGTCACCGGACCCGGCGCGCCCCCGCCGAGGGCACCGCCGCGAACACCCGGGGTGCCGTGTACCCGGCCGCGCCGAACGCCTCCTCGACCGCCTTGCCGACGCGGTCCGCGTCCTCCGCCTCCACCAGGACGATGGCCGAGCCGCCGAAGCCGCCGCCCGTCATCCGGGCGCCGAGGGCGCCGGACTCCACCGCGGACTCGACCACCAGGTCCAGTTCCGGGCAGGAGACCTGGAAGTCGTCGCGGAGGGAGGCGTGGCCCTCCGTGAGGATCGGGCCGATGGCGCGGGTGTCGCCGCCCGACTTCAGCAGGGCCACCACCCGCTCGACCCTGTGGTCCTCCGTCACCACGTGGCGGACCAGGCGACGTACCTCTTCCTCGTCGCCCAGGCGGGCCAGCGCCGCGTCCAGGTCCTCGTACGGCACGTCCCGCAGCGCGTCCACGCCCAGCAGCTCCGCGCCCCGTTCGCAGCCCGCGCGACGCTTGCCGTACTCGCCTTCGCTGTGGGAGTGCTTGACCTGGGTGTCGACCACGAGCAGGGTCATGCCCTCGGCCGCGAGGTCGAAGGGGATCTGGTCCTGGGAGAGGTCCCGGGTGTCGAGGAACAGGGCGTGCCCGGCAGTGCAGCACGCCGACGCCGTCTGGTCCATGATGCCGGTCGGCGCGCCCACGTACACGTTCTCCGCGCGCTGGCACAGGCGGGCCAACTGCCAGCCCTGTAGGCCCAGTTCGTACAGGTCGTTCAGGGCCAGGGCGACCACGACCTCCAGCGCCGCCGACGAGGACAGGCCCGCGCCGGTCGGGACCGTCGAGGTGAGGTGGATGTCCGCGCCGCCCGACACGGCTGTGTGTCCCGCGTCCTTCAGGGCCCAGACCACGCCCGACGGGTACGCCGTCCAGTTTCTGTCCGACTCCGGCGTCAGGTCCCCCACCCGCAGCTCGACGACACCGCCCTCGATGTCCGACGAGTGCAGGCGCAGCACGCCGTCCGTGCGGCGGGAGACCGCTGCCAGCGCCGTGTGCGGGAGGGCGAAGGGCATGACGAAGCCGTCGTTGTAGTCGGTGTGCTCGCCGATCAGGTTGACCCGGCCCGGCGCCGCCCACACTCCCTCCGGCGCAGCCCCGTACAGACCCTCGAACGCCTCGGCGACATCCACAGTCGTCATGCCCGTCATGCCCTCTACCTCTGGCCCTTCTTCGTACGTGCTAAGTGCTGCTGTTTGCTTGCTACTTGGCGTTGCGCTGCGCGAACTCCCAGGCGTCCGCGACGATTCCCGCGAGGTCCGACCGGGTCGGGTTCCAGCCGAGGCGGGTCTTGGCCCGCTCGGCGGAGGCGACCAGGACCGCCGGGTCGCCGCCCCTGCGCGGGGCCACGACCTCCGGGATCGGGTGGCCGGTGACCCGGCGGACCGTCTCGACGACCTCGCGGACGGAGAAGCCCTCGCCGTTGCCGAGGTTGCAGATCAGGTGTTCGCCCGGCTGGGCCGCCGTAAGGGCCAGGAGGTGGGCGTCCGCCAGGTCGGCGACGTGGATGTAGTCCCGTACGCACGTGCCGTCGGGGGTCGGGTAGTCCTCACCGAAGACCGAGATCGCGTCCCGCTTGCCCTGGGCCACCTGGAGGACCAGGGGGATCAGGTGGGACTCGGGGTCGTGGCGCTCGCCCTGGGTGGCGTAGGCGCCGGCCACGTTGAAGTAGCGGAGGGAGACCGCGGCCAGGCCGTGGGCCGTCGTCTCGCTGGTGATCATGTGGTCGACGGCCAGCTTCGTGGCGCCGTAGGGGTTCGTCGGCGAGGTCCGGGCCGTCTCGACGATCGGGGTCTCCTCCGGCTCGCCGTACGTCGCCGCCGTGGACGAGAAGACCAGCTTGCGGACGCCCGCCTCGCGCATCGCCGTGAGCAGCGCCATCGAGCCGCCGACGTTGTTGTCCCAGTACTTCTCGGGCTTCACGACGGACTCGCCGACCTGGGAGGAGGCCGCGAAGTGCAGGACACCGTCGAAGGACGAGTCGAGCCACTTGGCCGCGTCCTTGATGTCGCCCTCCACGAACGTGGCACCTGCCGGGACGCCCTCCCGGAAGCCCGTCGAGAGGTTGTCGAGGACGACGACCTCGTGGCCGGCCTCCAGCAGATGCTGGGCGACCACCCCGCCGACATAGCCCGCACCGCCGGTGACCAGGTACTTACCGCTCATCAACTCGCTACCTCTCGCAGTCGCTGGGCCGCGGACTCCGGCTGGATGTCGTTGATGAACACGCTCATCCCCGACTCGGAGCCCGCGAGGAACTTCAGCTTGCCGGAAGTACGGCGAATGGTGAAAAGCTCCAGGTGGAGCGCGAAGTCGTCCCGGTTGACACCCTCGAACTCCTCCAGCGTGCCGAACGGCGCCTGGTGCCAGGCCGCGATGTACGGCGTCGGCGGTTCACCCTCGCCGAAGATCCGGTCGAAGCGCCTCAAGAGTTCCAGGTAGACCTTGGGGAACTCTGTGCGGGCCTCCTCGTCCAGCCCCAGCAGGTCCGGCACCCGGCGACGCGGGTACAGGTGCACCTCGTACGGCCAGTGGGCCGCGTACGGCACGAAGGCCACCCAGTGGTCGGTGGCGAGCACGATCCGCTCCCCCGCCGCGAGTTCCTTCTCCAGGATCTCGTCGAAGAGGTTCTCGCCGCCCGTCGCCTCCTTGTGCGCGGCCACCGAGCGGAGCATCAGGGCCGTGCGGGGGGTGGTGAAGGGGTACGCGTAGATCTGGCCGTGCGGATGGCCGAGGGTGACGCCGATCTCGGCGCCGCGGTTCTCGAAGCAGAACACCTGCTCGACGGAGGGGAGGTGGGACAGCTCCGACGTCCGGTCGGTCCACGCCTCCAGGACGAGGCGGGTCTGCTCCTCGGTGAGGTCGGCGAAGGACGAGTTGTGGTCGGAGGTGAAGCAGACCACCTCGCAGCGCCCGGAGTCACCGGCCAGGGAGGGGAAGCGGTTCTCGAACACGACCACGTCGTACGAGGAGTCCGGGATCTCGCTCAGGCGGTCGCCCTCGGTCGGGCACAGGGGGCACTCGTCGGCCGGGGGGTGGTAGATGCGGCCCTGGCGGTGCGAGGCGATCGCCACCTCGTCGCCGAGCAGCGGGTCCCGGCGTACCTGGGACGTGGTCACCGTGCGCTCCAGGGGGCGCCGGTCCACCGCGTCACGCACCGTGTCGTCGCGCAGGTCGTAGTAGATGAGCTCACGACCGTCGGCGAGCCTCGTCGAGGTCTTCTTCACGCCGGACTCTCCATCCGTACCAAACCTAGCTTCAAACAGAACCGAACACATCAAATCATAAGTCCACAAGCATGGGTATCCCTGAGCGAGCCGTGAAACGCCAGCGGAGCCGGAGTTCACGGGAACTCCGGCTCCGCAGTCGGGAAGTGAGATACGTGCGTCACCTACGCACGTCAGAAGTCGGCGCCAGGGGGCGAGTGTTGCTGCACAGGTCCCGCCCGGTCCAGCAGGCCCGTACGGGCCGCCAGTGCCGCCGCCTCCAGCCTCGACCCCACGCCCAGCTTCATCAGCACCCGCTGCACATGCGTACGGGCCGTACTGGGCGCGATGCCCATGCCGGCCGCGATCAGCCGGGTGTCCTCGCCGTCGGCGACCCGGACCAGGACCTCGACCTCCCTCGGCGTGAGCATCTGGAGGAGGCGCTGGCCCTCGTCGTCGGGCTGGGCGGCGGGGTTGAGCAGTTCACTGAACGCGCCCTGGAGCAGCGCGGGAGCGACCGCCGCCTCGCCCGCCCTGGCCTTCATGATGGCGCGCTCGACGCCCTCTATGCGCTCGTCGTGACGTACGTACCCGGAAGCGCCCGCGGCGAAGGCGGCGGCGATTCCGCGCGGGCTGGGCACCGGGCCCAGCACCAGGACCGCCACCTGCGGACGCTCGCGCTTGATCCGCACCACCGGGTCGAACATGCCCGGCTCGGCCGGTGTGGCCGTGCCCAGCAGGCACACCTCCGGCGCGCGCGTGATCACCAGTTCCGCCGCGCCCGCGGCGGGCGCCGCCGCGGCGAGCACCCGGTGCCCGCGCAGCTTCAACGCCGAGGCCAACGCCTCGGCGAGCAGTCGGTGGTCGTCGACCACCATGAGCCGCACTCCCACTGAGCCACCCCCCAGTCCCCCCAATGGTTGTCCCTTCTGGATGCCCATTGGTCCGCACGGACAGGAGCCCCCCGGCTCCCCCCGCTTCCCATGCCCCCGGAAGCTACACGCTTGTTCGACGTTGCGCTTCCCCTACTGGAGAGAAGTGCCCCGGATCGTCGAAAATCCTCTCATTCGAGGGTGATGATGTAGTACGTGCACCACCTCGCCCCTGAGCAGGGGTTCAGCCGGTGCCGTACGCGATGGCCAGATACCTCGTCCCGCCCGTACTGGAGGGTTTGTGGGCGAAGACCTGGGACATGTAGAGGCGGCCGTCGGCGTAGATCAGCTCGGCGAACTCGGGCTGCATGCTGAACTCGACCTCGCGCACCGCCTTCGTCGCCGGGTTCTCCATCAGCTTCGTCTGCGCGAAGGTGCCGGCGTCGATGCTGACGACCTGGCCGCCCTTGTCGTAGGGCGGGCGCTTGTACGCGATCACGTTGCCGCCGTCCATGCGCAGCGGGGAGATCGTCCAGCCGTCGCCCGCGTCGGCCCGCCGGCCGTCCTGCTTACCGGTGGCGAGGTCGAAGGCGACGATCTCGTTGGTCTTGCTGTACTCGCCGGTGCCGTCGTGGTTCTCGGTGGGGAGGTAGATCCTGTCGTTGCCGACGGCGAGCTTGGTGCAGTACTCGATCCTGGTGATGCCCTCGCACTCGGCGGCGTACTTGTCGCCGGGCACCGAGATCTTCGTACGCAGCTGTCCGGTCTTGTTGTCGATGGAGAAGATGTCCGAGATGCCGCTGCCGTCGCCGGCGGAGCGGTTGACGTCCGCGGCCACGACCAGCGGGTTCGTCGTGACGATGCTGGCGTCCTCGATGCCCTTGGCCATGGCGTACTCGGAGAGGACCTTGCCGGAGACCGGGTCGATGGTCTGGATGTCCAGCTGGCGGGCGCCGTACGACCCGCACTTGCGGACCGCGACCAGTTTCTCGCCGCCGCCGTAGCCCGCGTCGTAGCAGGTGTCGGTGGGTTTGGGGGCCCAGAGAGCCTTGCCGGTGATGTCAAAGGCGGCGCCGCCGCTGGTGCTGCCGACGGCGACGGTGTTCGCGCTGACCGTCACGTTGTTGAGGTTGATCACCTGGTCGCCGGACCTGACCGTCCGTGTCCACAGCTGCTTGCCCGCGTCGAGGTCGATCGCCGCGACCTGGCTACAGCCGTGGGAGGGCTTGTCCTTGGTCGGCATGGCGGGTTCGTACACGATCGCGGTCTGGTGGCTGTCGGTGGTGTGACGGCTCGCGGCACAGACCGGTCCCGGCAGGGGGACCGTCCAGAGCTTGGTGCCCTTCTCGGGGTCGTACCCGACGATCTCGGCGTGGCCGCTCTTGGCGTACACCGAGTCGGTCAGCCAGGACCCGACGACGGTGGCGCTGTTCTCGTCGGCGCCGATGGCGGGCTCGGGGATCTGGAAGAGGACCTTGGAGGCGGTGTTGGCGGGGGCCTTCGTGTCCGGGGTGGCGCCGCTGGTCGCCCCGGTGCCGGTGGCGTTGTTCTTGTCGTCGCCGCTCTGGCCGTCCTTGGTGGAGGAGTACCAGACCCCGCTGCCGATGATCAGGGCGATCGCGGCGACGGCCGAGACGATGATGACCGCCTGTGCGTTCAGCTTCCGCTTGGGGTTGGGGTTGGGGGTGGGGGCTTGGGGCGGAGTCGGATAGCCGTATCCGTACGGGGGCTGCTGGGCGTACGGGTTCGGGGCGGCCTGGGGATAGCCGTAGCCGGGGGGAGGCGGCGGGGGCTGGTTGGGCGGAGGCGGGGGCGGGGGCTGGGTCATGGCGTGCGTACCTCGGGAGCGGAGAGAAAGGGGGAGGGGAGAAGGGAGGGGGCGAGTTACTTGCCGTAGGCGAGCATCAGCTTCTCCTTCAGCTCGTCCTTGCCGCTGAGCCTGGTGGAGGAGAGATAGAAGCGGCCGTCGACCCAGTCGTAGGCCTTGGAGTAGAAGCCGTTCTCGACGTCGGCGGCGGACGCCGGGTTCTGGAGCAGCTTCACCGGGGTGTGGCCGCTGCCGGTGAGGGGGATCGACACGACCTGGCCGCCGGTGTCGTACGACGGCTCGACATAGGCGATGAGCTGCGCGCCCTCGACCTTGATCGGCAGCATGGACTCGTCGGCCGGTGACTTGGCACGCCACTTCTGCCTGCCGGTGGCGAGGTCTATGGCGACGATCTCGTTGGCGCCGGTGGTCGCCTCGGTCGGGAGGTAGAGGGTCTGGGCGTCGGAGGCAAGGCCCTGGCAGCCCTGGAGGTCGCGTTCGAGGATCGCCCAGCCGCACACGGGGGCGAAGGACTCGTCGACGGTCACCTCGGAACGGAAGCTGCCGTCGGCCTTGAGCGTGGAGATGTTCCACGACTTCTTGTCCTCGTTGGTGAGGTAGAGGACGACGGGATCGACGGAGTACGTACGGCCGACCGCCCAGCCCTTCGGGATCGCCCGGGTCCACCTGGCGGCGCCGGTCCTCGGGTCCAGCTCCTGCACCTCGTCGTGCTCGGTGGAGGTGGAGACCCCGCAGGACGACACGGCGATCAGGCGGGCGCCGCCCGCGAAGGCGGCGGGGAAGCAGGCGGCGCCGTACTTCACCTTGTCGAAGAGCTTGGCGCCGGTGGCGAGGTCGTACGCCGTGCCGGACTGCGAACGCCCCACCATCAGCGTCGACTTGGTGATCGTCAGCTCGACGCTGAGCGAGCTGTCGAACAGCGCCCCGTCGGCGACCTCACCGCTCCAGCCCTTCGCGCCCGTGTTCAGGTCGAGCAACTGGAGCCTGTTGCATTTGGCGCGCTGGCTGTCGCCGTTCATATAGGCGACCACGATCTTGTCGTCGGCCGACTTCTGCGGGGTGACGGCGCAGATCTTCTGGGGGAAGGAGATCGGCCCCCAGGCCGTCTCCCCGTCCGCGACCCGGAACGCGAACACCTCTTTGTACGCCGCCTTCACGGCCACCTTGTCGGTGATCCACATGCCGTTGGCGTCGGCGCCGGAGGCGGGCGCGTCCGGGGCGTCCTTGGACCAGAGCACCTTCGACTCGCCTGCCTGGCGCCCCTCGTTGAGGTCGCCGGGGTCGGCACCGGCGACACCGCCGCCGTTGTCGCTGTCGTCGCCCGACTCGGCGGGTCCGGAGGCGGGCGCGGAGAGGTCGGGACCGGTTGCCGCGGGCTTCTTGTCGTCGTCACCGCTGGTCACGGCGTACACCGTGCCGCCGATGACGAGCAGCGCGGCGGCCGCCGCCCCGAGCATCAGTGCGGGGCGCCCCTTGAAGGGGTTGCGGGAACCGCCGCCGGGCGGGGGCGGTACGGGGACGCCGGGGAACTGAGGGGGCTGCTGCTGGCCGGGGTAGCCGTATCCGGGCGCGGAAGCGTACCCGTAAGGGCCCGGTTGGCCTGGTTGGCCGGGCGGGCTGCCGTACGGGCCCGGCTGGGCGTAGGGGCCGGGCTGCTGCGGATGGCCGTAACCGGACTGGGGCGGGACGGTGGGCAGGGGTGGCGGTGGGGACTGCGGGGGCGGCGGGGCCCCGTACGGCGTTCCCTGCGGAGCACCGGTCTGGGGCGCACCCGTCTGTGGCAGCTCCGGTGGCGGTCCGAAGCCGAAGCCGCCTTGGGGAGGGCCTGCGTACGGCCCCTGGGGTGGTTGGCTGGGCGGCTGGGTCATCAGCGCTTTCCCCCTTCAGCTGATTTTTAGCCACGCCCTGAGGTGCGCAAAGGGTCCGGAGTCCCAGTCGGTCAGGCTCACTCAGGGAGTTCTCAGAGGGCTCTTTCTACCACTCCGTGGCCGCCCGACACCGGACTGTATCCACCCCTGCCCGCCCCTGCCCACCTCTGTTCCCAAGGGCGAACCGCCCCGTGATGCCGCCGTTATGCGCGTTCACGTGCCCTTCATGCCATGTCCGCGAGTTCTACGCGTCGTCCGCGAGTTCCAGCCACCGCAGTTCGAGTTCGTCGCGTTCGCCGGAGAGTTCGCGCAGTTCGGCATCGAGTTTGGCCACTTTCTCGAAGTCGGTTGCGTTGTCGGCGATTTGGGTGTGCAGCTTGCTCTCACGCTCGGAGAGCTTGTCCAACTGCCGCTCGATCTTCTGGAGTTCCTTCTTGGCGGCACGGGTGTCGGCGGCGCTCTTCTCGGCGACGGTCTTGGTGGCGGGGGCAGCGGCCTGGATGGCGGCTGCCGCGACCTCCTCCATGCGCCGGCGCCGCTCCAGGTACTCGTCGATGCCGCGCGGCAGCATCCGGAGGGAGGCGTCACCGAGGAGGGCGAAGACGCGGTCGGTGGTCCGCTCGACGAAGAACCGGTCGTGGGAGATGACGACCATGGAGCCGGGCCAGCCGTCGAGGAGGTCTTCGAGCTGGGTGAGGGTCTCGATGTCGAGGTCGTTGGTGGGCTCGTCGAGGAAGAGGACGTTGGGCTCGTCCATGAGGAGGCGCAGGATCTGCAACCGACGCCGCTCACCACCACTCAGGTCCCCCACCGGGGTCCACTGCTTCTCCTTCCCGAACCCGAAGGTCTCGCACAGCTGTCCGGCGGTCAGCTCGCGCCCCTTGCCGAGGTCGACGCGGTCGCGGATCTGCTGTACGGCTTCCAGCACCCGCAGATTCGGGTTGAGTTCGCCGACCTCCTGGGAGAGGTAGGCGAGCTTGACGGTCTTCCCGACGACGACCTTCCCCGCGGTGGGCTGCGTCTCGCCCTCGCTGGTGGCGGCCTCGGCCATGGCACGGAGGAGGGAGGTCTTGCCGGCGCCGTTCACACCGACGAGACCGATCCGGTCACCGGGCCCGAGCTGCCAGGTGAGGTGCTTGAGGAGCACCTTGGGGCCCGCCTGAACGGTGACGTCCTTCAGATCGAACACGGTCTTGCCGAGCCGCGACGAGGCGAACTTCATCAGCTCGCTGCTGTCCCGGGGCGGCGGTACGTCGGCGATCAGCTCGTTGGCGGCCTCGACGCGGAAGCGCGGCTTGGACGTACGGGCGGGCGCACCGCGCCGCAGCCAGGCCAGCTCCTTGCGCACAAGGTTCTGCCGCTTGACTTCCTCGGTGGCGGCGATGCGCTCACGCTCGGCACGGGCGAAGACGTAGTCGGAGTACCCGCCCTCGTACTCGTACACATCCCCCTTCTGCACGTCCCACATCCGCGTGCAGACCTGGTCGAGGAACCAGCGGTCGTGGGTGACGCAGACGAGCGCGGACCGGCGCTCGCGCAGATGCCGGGCCAGCCAGGAGATGCCCTCGACGTCGAGATGGTTGGTGGGCTCGTCAAGGACGATCAGGTCGGGCTCGTCGATGAGCAGCTTGGCGAGCGCGATCCGACGCCGCTCACCACCGGAGAGCGGCCCGATGACGGTGTCGAGCCCCTGCGGGAACCCCGGGAGGTCGAGCCCGCCGAACAATCCCGTGAGTACGTCCCTGACCTTGGCGTTTCCGGCCCACTCGTGGTCCGCCATGTCCCGGATGACCTCGTGGCGGACGGTGGCGGTGGGGTCGAGGGAGTCGTGCTGGGTGAGCACACCGAGGCGCAGTCCGCCGGAGTGGGTCACACGCCCGGTGTCGGCCTCCTCCAGCTTGGCGAGCATCCGGATGAGGGTGGTCTTCCCGTCGCCGTTACGCCCCACGACCCCGATCCGGTCCCCCTCGGACACCCCGAGCGAGATCCCGTCGAGCAGGGCACGGGTCCCGTACACCTTGCTGACGTTCTCGACATTGACGAGGTTGACGGCCATTTTTCTCCTGACGCGGGGGTGGATCGACCTTCCAGGGTAGTGGGCGGGGGTGGGGTACCCGGCGGGCGGAGTCCGGGGCCGCCTCGGCGGGGGTGCGGTCCCCGTCCTGGCAGGGGTGGGCCCGTCCGCCGTCGGGGTCAGAAGCCGAAGGAGTTGTGCGGTTCGGGGTCGGTCCGGAACATCCGGGCCAGCCGCCCGATCGCGCCGTCGGTGTGCGGGGTGATGTGGCCCGCGTATGCCAGGTCGTGCGCGGACATGCCACCGAGGTAGAGCGAGCTGAGCGCGGGGAGAGTGAGGGTCAGGTCGGCCGCCCGGTCGGTGGGGGCGCACGTCGCCGGGGCAGTGTTGTCCGCCCGGAGACACCAGGTGCCGTTGTTCGCCGGGCGCATCAGGTCGCCGGTGACGGTGAACGTCAGCCTGTCGACCGTGTCGTACGAGCGTTGTGTCAGGGCGGCGGGCACGTCCAGAAGGCGGGCCCACAGGTTGTCCGACTGGCGGGTCACGCGCATCGCACGTGGGTTCGTGAGCAGCCACCGCAGGGGTTCGTCGCGGGGACGGGCGGGCGCCACGACGGTCCTGGTGAGGTCGAAGTCGATCAGCAGGCTCCACAGGGCGCGGTAGGCCACCGGGTTCGACGCCTCCAGGGCCTCCACGACGAGCGTTCCCGCGTTGCCCGCTGTCGAGGACCACGGCAGCCGGAAATCGGCGATGCCATCCACCTCGCCGTGCCGGTCACGGTGGACGAGATACCGCAGCGGTCCGTTCGGGCCGTCGGCGTCGTCGGAGAGCCCGTCCCAGCGCCCGGGGGGAGGGGTCAGCTCACCGACGCGGAACCCGCGCACGGCCGCGTGCACCACGGGCCAGACCTGCTTCGCCTGCGCGGCGCCGACCAGCTCCAGCGACCCCGGATCTGGCTCCGCCGGAAGGAGCGCTGCCTCGTGACGGGCCAGCTCCCACCGGGTGCGGTGGGTCGCCGGTGAGAACCCGAACCGCCCGTAGATGCTGCCCTCGCTCGCGCTGAGCATCGCCAGGGGCTCGCCCCGGTCCAGGGCACCCTCGAACATGGCCCGCATCATCTGCCGCAGGTAACCGCGTCGGCGGTGGGTCGCGATCACCCCGGTGGCGGTGACACCGGCCATCCTGACCGTTCCCCCGCCGGGGACCGTCACCTCGAAGGAGATGGTGGCCGACGCACCGACGCACGTGCCGTCGACGAACGTCGCGACCGGATGGAAGGACTCGTCCCTGACGTCGGCCGCCGCCCACTTGTCGAGCTGCTCCGCGGTCGCGGGGGCACGCTGCGGGGGCCACGGCTCGGGACCGCCGTGCCACGCGGCGTCCGCCGGCTCCCACTTCGGCAGCCCGTTCGCGTACGGCAGTGCCCGGTAGTACGCGGTCATCTCGTCGGGGCGTGGCGGGCGGATCTCGGTCACCATGCCGGACATTGCATCCGGCATCTCAATTGATCGGCAACCGGATATCGACCCCTGTCGCCCCAGGTCGACCCCGGAGCGACGAGCACTCATCAATGCCCCGCCCAAGTCACCTCAACACCTCAACAGGCCTCCCAACAGCCTTAGTTGGGGAATTCCCGGGGCACATCCGCACATCGCACCGCCCGTTACCCGGACGTAGGGATTCCCCTAATTGACGTGATCTCTTCAATTCCGCGACCGTGTCCGCACGGAGACGCCACCCCCCTCACCCCCCACACGTCCCCGTACCACTCGTGCACCTCGAACAAGAGGGGAACCACCCCGTGTCCGTACCGCACTCCCCCACAGCCATGTCCTCCTCCGGGTCCCGCAGACGTGGCGCCCTCGCCGCGCTCGCCGCCGCGGCCTCCGTGCTCGCGCTCGGCGGTGCCGCCATCACCCCCGCCTCCGCCGCCACCCCGGCCGTCGGTGTGATCCAGGGCGCCGGTGCCGAAGGCGCCGTCAAGGACAGTTACATCGTCACGCTGAAGGACAGCGCCGGTTTCCGTGCCGCCTCCAGCAAGGGCAAGGCGCTCGCCACCCGGTACGGCGCCGAGGTCGAGCAGACCTACACGGCCGCCCTCAACGGGTACGCGACCGAGATGACCGAGACCGAGGCCAAGCGGCTCGCCGCCGACCCGGCCGTCGCGTCGGTCGCGCAGAACAAGACCGTGCACATCAACGACACGCAGACCGGCCCCACTTGGGGTCTCGACCGGATCGACCAGGCCGATCTGCCGCTCGACTCCGCCTACACCTACCCGTCCAGCGCGGGCAGCGGCGTGACCGCGTACATCATCGACACCGGCGTACGGATCACGCACACCGACTTCGGCGGACGCGCCTCGTACGGCTACGACGCCGTCGACGACGACTCCACCGCCGACGACGGCAACGGCCACGGCACACACGTCGCCGGCACCGTCGCGGGCACCACCTACGGTGTCGCCAAGGCCGCGAACATCGTCGCCGTGCGCGTGCTCGACGACGACGGTTCCGGTACGACCGCCGGTGTCGTCGCGGGCATCGACTGGGTGACCGAGAACGCCGAGTTCCCGGCCGTCGCCAACATGTCGCTCGGCGGCAGCGCGGACTCCACCCTCGACACCGCCGTCGCCAACTCCATCGCGGCGGGCATCACTTACGCCGTCGCGGCGGGCAACGACAACGCCAACGCGTCGAGTTACTCCCCCGCCCGCGTCGCCTCCGCGATCACCGTGGGCGCCACCACCAGCGCCGACGCCCGGGCCTCGTACTCCAACTACGGTTCCACGCTGGACATCTTCGCGCCGGGGTCGAGCATCACCTCGACGTACAACACCTCCAACTCGGCCACCGCGTCCCTCTCCGGTACGTCGATGGCGTCCCCGCACGTCGCCGGCGCGGCAGCGGTCTACCTCGGCGAGAACCCGAGCGCCACACCAGCGGCGGTCACCTCGGCGCTGACCTCGGCGGCCTCCGCGTCCACCCTCACCAGCGTCGGCACCGGCAGCCCCAACCTGCTGCTCCAGGTCACCCCCGCCGGGGACGACGACGGTGGGGACGACGGCGGCGACACCGGTACGGCCTTCGAGTCGACCACCGACGTCTCCATCCCGGACGCCGGCTCGGCCGTCTACTCGCCGATCACCGTCAGCGGCCTCACCGGCAGCGCGCCCAGCGACCTGTCCGTGTACGTCAACATCGTGCACACCTACCGCGGTGACCTGGTCATCGACCTGGTCGCCCCGGACGGCTCCACCTACCGCCTGAAGAGCAGCAGCTCCTCGGACTCGACCGACAACGTCGACGCCACCTACACGGTCGACGCGTCCAGCGAGACCACCGTCAACGGCACCTGGCAGCTCAAGGTCCAGGACGTCTACAGCGCCGACACCGGCTACATCAACAGCTGGAAGCTCACCTTCTGATCCACATCGGCATCAACAGCAGCACCCGCTGAACGACAGAAGCCGTGCGCCCCGGGGACACCACTCACCCGAGGCGCACGGCCGTTCCATGGGGGATCCGCTACGGCTGCTGGCCCCGCTGCTGCGGGATCAGCGCCGACGCCGGTGCCAACGCCCGGCCGCCGCTCCCCACCGCCTGTAGTTCGTGCTCGTGCACCGGCATGTCGTCGCGCAGCAGGTTCTCGGGGATGAGGACGGCCGCGGTGACGCCGCCGTTCGGGGAGTCGCGGAGTTCGACGCGCAGGCCCTGGCGTTCCGCGAGGCGGTTCACCACGAACAGGCCGATCTGCTTGGCGTCGAGGAGGTCGACCTTCTCCGACTGGATCTTGCGGTTGGCGTCGGCCATCGCGTCCTCGTTCATACCGAAGCCGCTGTCCTCGACCTCGATGAGGACGCCGTCGCGCAGCCGGGCCGCGCGCAACTGCACCTTGGTGCTGGGCGGGGAGAACGCCGCCGCGTTCTCGACGAGTTCGGCGAGCAGATGGATGACGTCGGCGACCGAGCCGCCGTTCAGGGACACCCGCGGGACCGCCCAGATCTGGACGCGGCTGCCGTCCTCGATCTCGGCCACGGCCGCGCGCAGGGTGTCCGCCAGCGGGATCGGGTCCCGCCAGCCGCGGCCGGGCGCGATACCGGACAGGATGAGAAGGCTCTCGGAGTGCCGACGCATCCGGGTGGCGAGGTAGTCGACGCGGTACAGCTCGTGCAACTCGGCTGCCTCGCGCGGGCGTTGCTCCAGCTGGTCGAGGATGTCGAGCTGACGGTGGAGCAGCACCTGACTGCGCCGGGCGAGGCTGACGTACACGCCGGAGATACCGCTGAGGAGTTCGGCACGCTCGGAGGCGGCCTTGAGCGCGGCGCGCTGTACGGCCGTCAACGCGGTGCCCACCTGCGCGAGTTCGTCCCCGGCGAGGCGGCGCATCGGGGCCTCGGCGTCGATGTCGACACCCTGCCCGGCATGCAGCCGCCGCATGGCCTGCGGCAGCCGCCGCCCGGCGACTTCGAGGGCGGAGTTACGAAGGTCGAGCAGCTCGACGATCAGCCCGCGCCCGACGGACACGGAGACGAGGAGAGACAGCAACACGCCTACGAGGCCCAGGACAACGGCGATTCCGGAGGCGCCGAGGGTGTCCCAGCCGAACGGGTTGGCCTTGGCGGCGGCGGCCGTACCGGCCTCGGTCTCGGCCTTGCCGAGGGCTCGCAGCACACTGGTCGCGGACGCGTCCCAGCCCTCCAACAGACCGTCGGCCACGGCCGATTCACCGGATCCGGCACTGCGTACCCGGTTCTCGACCGCTGCTACCTGCCCGTAACTCCCGCTCTCCAGCAGGGCGTTGTACGCCTTCTGGTGCTCGGGCTTCAGATCGGCGACGGCGGGCTTCAGCAGACCTCGCTGGACGGTGACCGCGCCGACGAACAGCGCGTACTGCTCGTCGGTGAGCTTCCCGGCGGCGGCGCCCGCCGCGAGGAGCGCCTGCTCCTGGGCCAACGCCTCGCGGGCGCGGGAGAGTTCGAGGACGACTCGGGCCTCGGACGCGGTGGTCGTGCCCTTCTCCCCGGTGAGCGCGCCGGTGACGGCGAAGGCGTCCTCGACGATGCCGGTGTACGCCGTGTAGGCGTCCTGCGTGGCGTTCTTGCCACCGCTCTCCCGAGACACGCGCAGTGCCGCGATTCCCTTGGCATCGCCGGTGAGCTTGTCGAGGCGTTCGGGGAGCGCGGAGTTGAGGAGCGCGGCGTCGGAACTGGCGGAGTTGATGCCGTCGAGCAGAGCCTCGCCGGCCTTGTCGGTGGCCTTCTGGGCCCGCTTCAGGACATCGGCGTCGCCGGTGGCGGCGGTCCGCTCGGCCTGTATCGCGGTGACGAAGTCGGCGACCGGGGCGAGCAGTTCGGAGTTGACGTCCTTGGCCCGCTCGGCATCACCGATGGTGGACGCGGTGGTGACCGCGGCAAAGCTCCACAGAGCCATGAGCGAGACGACGGGCAGCATCAGCAGGGCGACGATCTTCGCCCGGACGGATCTGGGGCGGAGTCGTTCGGAGGTGCGAGCCATACTCATGTGGAACCTCGTTGCCTGGTCTTTCAGCCCGTCGGGCGGGGCTGGTCTTTTCAGCCCGTCCGGCGTTTGAGGACGAGCGCGTTCAGCTCGAAAGGGGGGTCTGGGGGCGCAGCCCCCAGGGGATGGGAATGGGTAGGGGCGGCGGGGGCGAGAAAAATCAGGCGGTGGACAGCTCGACCTCGCGGAGCAGCTCCGCCGCGATCGCAGACTCCGCCCGCTTCCCCGTCGGCGACAACGCGACATACGCCGAAGCCAGGAACAGGAACGACCCCAGCAGCACAGCCAACGGGAACAGGAACTCCGTAGACGTGGCCCCCGGCAACTCCGCACTGCTGGGCGCCAACGCCACATCGACCGCGAACATCGCGGTGTAGTGCATGCTGCTCACCGCGAGCCCCATCACCAGCGCGGCAATGGTCGCGAGCACAGGCCCCCGCACAATCAGCGTGAGCGTCAACGCGGCGGTGGCGGCGACGACAGCGATCGCCACGGACGCGATCACGAGCAACGGGTCGTACGAGATGGCACCGTGCAGATTGAGCGCGTACATCCCGGCGTAGTGCATCGCGGCGACACCGAGCCCGGTGCCGAGCCCGCCGAGGATCACGGACCTGACGCGGGAGCGCCCGTACCCGGCGGTGAAGACACCGGCGGCGACGACGGCGATCGCGATGACGAGGCTGAGGACGGTCAGCGGGACGTCGTAGCGGATGGGGGTGCCCTCGACGCTGAAGCCCATCATCGCGACGAAGTGCATGGTCCAGATACCGGACCCGATCGCGAAGGAGGCCAGCGTCAGCCAGTTCCGCTTGGAGGCGCCGTCCGATTCCAACGCCCGTACGGTGCAGCGCAGTCCGAGTGCGGAGCCGAGACAGGCCATCGCGTAGGAAAGAACGGGGGTGACCCATCCGGCACTGAAGTGGTCCATGTGACCCATGGGGGGAGTTCCTCTCGCCCAGGTAGTACCGCCGGTAACAGGGAACCGGGATCGGCCGATCATGCCACCACTTCCCATGCGTCAGATGGCGCGAAAGGGACCTTGGGGTGGATTGACGGAAATTCAAATACGGTGATGTAGGTAACAGTTGGCCCGAATATTTATGCAGGTCAACGACAGAGGGGCCGACTTCAGGCCGACCCCTCAGCGCTCTTCAGTACCGTTACGCACCGACGCTAATGAGCCATGATCACGTAATGACGAGGACTGCTCGCAAGGACTGGAGGACTACTTGCCGGCGACGGCCGTACGGACCTCGCCGAGCAGGTCGTACATCGTCTGGCCGGGGCATTCGGTCGACAGCCAGTCACGGTGACCGCTGATCGCGTTGACGTCCTTCGTCACACCGTTGACCGGGTTCACATAGGTCAGCTTCGCCTGCGGGTCCAGGCCCTTGAAACGGGCGATCACCTTGATCAGGCGGATCAGCGATGCCTTGGCCGCGTCGGTCGGCGGCTGGGAGACCAGGTTGCCGAGCAGCGCGATACCGAGGTTGCCGGAGTTGAAGCCGCCGGTGTGGAAGGCGGTGACGAGATTGCCGTCCTTGTCGAAGGCCGGGACGAGATCGTCGCCGGAGTAGCGGCCTTCGTAGACGACGCCCGCCTCGTCGATGAGGAAGTGGTAGCCGATGTCGCCCCAGTCGAGGGTGACCGCGTGGTACTCGTAGATGGCGCGGACGGTCGCCGCCGGGTCGGGGTCGTTGTTCACGCCGTCCGTGTGGTGGACGGTGATCGTCTGGAACGGGTAGTACGCCTCGGGCGAGTTGACCTTGCCGTCCTTGTACCGCTTCGACTCGTCGGCGCCCCACGCCGGCCGCGACAGGTACTGCACGCCGCGCACCCGGGTCGGCTCGGTCGGCACGTGGAAGGTCTTGTCGGCCCCGCCGGTCGTGTCGATCGCCAGCGACCGCACCCCGCTCACGCTCGCGCCGTCGGGCAGCTTCAGCTCGTACGCGGTGGCGTCCCCCGCCGCCACCAGCGCCGTGCCGCCACCCTCGACGGTCGCGCAACCGCCGCTCAGGTCCTGCCACTTGCCGGGCGCGGAGTCGCCGTCCGCGAACTTGATCCCGGCGCCGTCCGCCGCGCCGCTCCAGCGCACACCGACGTACGAGATGGCGAACGCGGCGCTCGCCTCGGCGGTGCCGGTGGCGGCCTCGGTACGGGTGGCCGGGAACTTCTGCGGCTCGGTGCCGGCGGTGCCGGACGCGCTGTCCGTCGTAACGGACGCACCGGAGTCGGAGTCGCCTCCGCTGCCGGCCGCGAAGACCACCGGGGTCAGCGCGCCGCCGACGGCGACGGCGCCCGCGGCGCCGATCACACCGCGCCGGGTGAAGGGGACTTTCCTGCGATGGGAGGGTGACGAGGGGGGAGGTACGGACACGGAGATGCCTTCCGAAAGTGCTGGGGGAGGTGGCAACTCAAGGGGGACCCCACGCCGCGCGCACTCATAGAACTCAGGGAACTCAGGGAACCCATGGAACTCATGACTCGTGACTCGTGATGAGATCTGCGACGGCGAGTGCTTGAAGTTGAAAAAACCCTACGCGTCACGCCCACCCCACCCGCACCTCCTGATGCCAAGGAACGGTGAATTCCCTGTGGGGATCGGGCAATTCGGGTAACCCGAAAGTAACTCCCTGTACACGCTGTTACAGCACGCTGGCGCCCGGTACCGGCCCGGCCGCCACCCGTACGGCACGACAGGTGCCGGACGCCGACAGCGCCTCCGCGATCTCCCGCGCGGCCACCGCGTCCCGCGCGAGAAACGCCGTCGTCGGACCGGAGCCCGAGACCAGAGCGGTCAGGGCACCGGCGGCGCGGCCGGCGGCGAGGGTGTCGGCGAGGGCCGGGAAGAGGGAAAGGGCGGCGGGCTGAAGGTCGTTGGAGACGGTCGCGGCAAGCGCGTCCGGGTCCCCCTTGGCGAGCGCGTCGAGCAGCTCGGGCGAGGCCACAGGCACAGGAACCTCACTGTCAGCAACCGCGACCAGCCGGTCGAACTCCCGGAAGACGGCGGGCGTCGACAGCCCGCGCTCGGCCATCGCGAACACCCAGTGGAAGTCACCGCCGGTCTCCAGAACGGTCAGCTTCTCCCCACGCCCGACCCCGAGCGCGGCGCCGCCCACCAGACTGAAGGGCACATCGCTGCCCAACTCGGCGCAGATGTCGAGGAGTTCGACACGAGAGGCCCCGGTCCCCCAGAGCGCGTCGCAGGCGAGCAGCGCACCGGCGCCGTCGGCACTGCCGCCCGCCATCCCCCCGGCGACGGGGATGTCCTTGGCGATGTGGATGTGCACGGCGGGCGTACGGCCGTACCGCTCGGCGAGCGCGACGGCGGCACGGGCGGCGAGATTCGTACCGTCGAGAGGCACTTGGCCGGCGTCAGGCCCGGCACAGGTGATCCGCAGCTCATCGGCAGGGGTGACGGTGACCTCGTCGAAGAGCCCGACGGCGAGGAAGACGTTGGCGAGGTCGTGGAAGCCGTCGGGGCGGGCGGCACCGACGGCGAGCTGGACGTTGACCTTGGCGGGAACCCGTACGGTGACGCTCACAGCTGCCCGGACTCCCCGTTGTCGTCCTGCTCCTGAACCTTGTTCTCCGCGACCTTGTTCTCCGCGACCTTGTTCTCCGCGACCTTGTTCTCCGCGATACGGACGAAGTCCTCGACGCCGATGGCCTCGCCACGGGCCTGCGGGGAGACACCGGCGGCGACGAGGGCGGCTTCGGCGGCGGCGGCCGACCCGGCCCACCCGGCGAGCGCGGCGCGCAGGGTCTTGCGCCGCTGGGCGAAGGCGGCGTCGACGACGGCGAACACCTCGGTCCGCGAGGCGGAGGTCTTGAGCGGTTCGGCCCGCCGGACGAGCGAGACGAGCCCGCTGTCGACGTTGGGCGCGGGCCAGAAGACGTTACGGCCGATGGAACCGGCCCGCTTGACCTCGGCGTACCAGTTGGCCTTCACGGAGGGCACGCCGTACACCTTGGACCCGGGCGGCGCGGCGAGCCGATCGGCGACCTCGGCCTGCACCATCACAAGGGTCCGCTCAATACTCGGAAACATCTCCAGCATGTGCAGCAGCACGGGCACGGCGACGTTGTACGGCAGATTGGCGACCAGTGCGGTGGGCGGGGGCCCCGGCAACTCGGTGACGCGCATGGCGTCGGAGTGCACGAGGGAGAACCGGTCGGCGCGGGTCGGCATCCGGGCGGCGACGGTGGCGGGCAGCGCGCCCGCGAGCACGTCGTCGATCTCGACGGCCACGACCCGGTCGGCGGCCTCCAGCAGCGCGAGGGTGAGGGACCCGAGCCCCGGCCCGACCTCGACGACCACGTCGTCGGGCCGCACGTCGGCGGTGCGGACGATACGGCGGACGGTGTTGGCGTCGATGACGAAGTTCTGCCCGCGCTGCTTGGTGGGCCTGACGCCGAGGACGTCGGCCAGCTCACGGATGTCGGCGGGACCGAGGAGGGCGTCGGAGGAGGCATCGGGGGCGGGGCTGGTACTCACGGGTCCAGGGTACGGGGGGTGGGGGGTGGGTTCGCGCAGTCGGGCCCGGGGGCGGTGTGAGGCCGCGGTGTGAGGTCGGGGCCGTTGTCAGTGGCTGCGCCTAGGGTGCTTGGCGTGGGGGTGTCCGGGGCCGGTCCCGAACCCGTCCACAAATTCTGAGCAGGCATTTTTATGCCGTGCTTACATTGATCGTCGCGCTCGGCGGGCCCTGACCAGTCCGTATGTCGTGCGCGTCCATCGGCGACCGGGGGGACACCGTCGCCACGGGGAGGGGGACTTCGTCGTGCCGCGAATCCGGCTGTTCACGCATCGCCGTCCGACCCGCGCCCGGCATTTCTGACGTTGCCGGGCGCGGCGGGCGGGCTGCTCTTAGCTCGCCGCCATCTTTCGGGTGGGCGCATTTGCCTGCCCCTGAACGACGAGGGGGTTCATGTTGAGATTCAGACCTGAGTTTTCCTTCCACCGGAAGCGCACTTCGCGGCGAAGAGGGCCGTTGTTCGCGCGCACCGTGCCGCTTGTTGTCTCGGTCGCGGTGCTGGCAGGGCTGGCCGCCCGGCCGGACCTGGTCGTGGTCGACCAGCAGCCTGGTATGAGCCTGGTGGCTGACAGCTACGACGGCTTCGACACCAAGGCCGCCGAGCAACTGCGCCTGGACCAGTGCCTGATGGCCGACGCCCTGCGCCAGGGCGGCCCGAACATGTTCGCCCTGGCCAAGGACTCCCTGGCCCTGCCGGCGGACCAGCTTCACCAGAAAGCCGACCGCGGCTACCCGGACACGCCGTTTGCGGAGGCCTTCAACAAGGACGGGGACAACACCAACCAGTGGGTGAAGAAGGCCGGCGACCGGACCCAGGCTTGGTCCGGCGCTGTCAGGAGCCTCATCGACTACCCCGGGTCGCCTGACGACGAGGACAAGATCTTCGACAGGACGGGGCTGCTGCCCTGGCTGTACCAGACGTACTTCGCCGGTCTCGGTTTCTTCTTCTACGACCCGACACCGGCAGCGGACAAAACGACCACGGACGCAGTCCTCGCGCTCGGGGACCAGCTGTACGGCACCGGTGCGTCCACTGTTGAGGCAGCTGCCTGGACCCAGTGGAAGAAGCAGGTGACCGGGACTCCGCCTCAGTCGTATGCGGACGACTCCCGTGTGTTCCTGTCCTCCGGCGGTTTTCCCCGTACGGCGGCACAGCCGGGCACCGCGGAGTTCCGTATCGCTGTCGAGGACCTGAAGACACGGTTCGCGTCCTGCGCCTGGCGCGGGCCGGTCGATCCGAACAAGGTCCTGGGCAAGCAGGTGGCCGCCGCGTCGGCGGAGTGGCAGCAGGAGATCGCCGCGCAGGCCGCGCCCCGCAACCAGATCCTGAACGCCAACAGCCAGGCCGCGAAGGCCTTGCAGGACGGATCGTTCGCTCTTGGTGAGCTGCTCGGCCAGTCCTGGATCACCGATTACACCACCCGCTGGCAGGACTACTGGTCCGCCGGAGGCCCAGGTTGGATCGGTGACAGCCCGATGGTCGTGCACGCGCACGGCGCCGCCGACAAGTGCCTCGAAGTCGGGGCAAGCAAGAAGGACAACGGCACGCCGGTGCAGATCTACACCTGCAACGGCACCGCCGGCCAGAAGTGGGCGATCCAGGGCGACGCGTTCGTCAACGTCAACTCCGGCAAGTGTCTGGAGGTGAAGGGCGCAGGTACCGCGAACGGTACGACGTTGCAGATCTGGACGTGCAACAACAGTGCCGCCCAGAAGTGGGAGTACAACACCCACGCGACGACGCGCATGTACAACCCGGGCACCGGCAACTGCCTCGACCTCGCGACGTACGACAACGGCCGTGACGCGCGGATGTGGGACTGCAAGGGCACCGACCCGCAGAAGTTCGACATGACGCCGTCGGGTCACAACGGAACCAACAGCGCGGTCTACCCGGAGAAGGCCCAGTTCGACACGGCAAAGGCAGCTCTCACGGCTGCGCAGGCCGCGGCAAAGCAGCAGCTCGATGTGCTCAAGGCGCAGGCATCTGCCGGGAGGAAGTGGGCCACCTCGTCGGACGGGGCCGAGCAGCACGCGTACTCGATCGCCGATCAGGCGGGTGCCCCGAGGGGCCGAGGTCTGCTGGTCGGTCTACAGAAAGCGCAGGTCACGAAGGCGTCCTCGGCCGCGCTCGACGCTCTGCTGAAGGCCGGTGAGACGGCTGAAGCGGCCACGCGTGCCGCCGCCGGGGACAGTGCGACCATCACGGCCCGCGCCCTGACCCAGGCCGCCGCATCGAAGGCGGCGTTCCGTACGGCCGCGGCGAATCAGGCCAGGGCGCAGGCGAAGGCTGCCGCCGACGCTGCTGCCGTACAGGCGAACAACGCGAAGACGGCCCGGGATCTGGCCAAGGCCAAGCTGGGCGAGACGCAGCAGGCGGAGGCGGACGCGAGGGCCGCGGCTGCCACGGCTCATGCCCGACGGCTGGACGCGGAGAAGGAGGAGCTGACGGCGAGGGCGGAGAAGGAGACCGCCGCGCAGAAGCAGGCCGAGGCCGCCCAGCACCGGCAGAACGCCGAGGGGTACGCGACCGAGGCCAACCAGGCGAAGGGCCGGGCCGAGGCCTCCGAGACGACGGCTCGTGAGCGTCGTAAGGACGCGGAGGCGGCACGGGACAACGCCAAGGCCAAGCGGGACGACGCGTGGGACGCCGAGAGCAGGGCCAACACGGCCCGCGCGAAGGCTGACGCGAAGGAGGCGTACGCCCAGGCGCACGATGCCGACGACCAGGCGACGTCATCGCGGACGGCGGCCGACGAGGCGGACCGTCACGCGAGTGACGCGGAGTCGGCGGCCGTGTCGGCCCGTAGCGAGGCGAACGCGGCCTCGCGGGCCGCTGCCGATGCCGACGCGGCGGCGACGCGCTCGGAAGCTGCCGCCACGCGAGCCCGTGCCGCCTCCGATGCGGCGAACGCCGCGAAACTGAAGGCGGACGCGGCAGTCCGGACGGCGACCAGCACGGCAGCGGAGGCCATCCAGGCATCCAAGGCCGCCGCATCCTCGGCCCGGACCGCAGTCGAACTCGCCGACGAGGCCGAGAAGCACGCTGCCGAGGCGAAGACACACGCCGACGTGGCCAAGGCGGAGGCGGCCAAGGCCGTCGCGGGAGCGGCAGAGGCCGCCGGCCACGCGTACACCACCGCGCAGGCTGCCGATGATGCCCGCAACGCGGCGCAGCAGGTCGCGGCCCCGGCGAACGACGCGATCCAGCTCGGCTCGCCGTACGTCGCCACCGACGCGGTGGCCGGCCTGGTGGTCTTGTCGGGCCAGTCGTCGAAGACGATCGCCGAGCAGCAGGTGGCCGTGGCCGCAGCGCACGAAGCGAACGCGCAGAAGGCCGCAGCGCAGGCGCAGAGCACCGCGAACGCGGCAACGGGTGACGCCAAGGCAGCCCTCGTGCTGGCGTCCGAGGCCGCCGGATTCGCGGCACAGGCCCGCAAGTCGGCCAAGGAAGCCCTCGGTTACTCCGCCGAGGCGGCGCAGTACGCGGCCGAGGCGCAGAAGTCGCTGGCCCGCACCATCGAGTACGACCGCCAGGCGACCCAGGACGCGGCAGCGGCCGACCAGTCGGCTGGGCGCGCCGAGAGCTACGCGACGGATGCCCGTGCCTCCGCCGACCAGGCGGCCCTCGACGCGGCGGCAGCGCGTCAGGCCGCGTCGGAGGCCGAGCAGGCGGCGAAGGACGCCCGCGCGGCGGCCGACCGCGCGGACGCGGAAGCGACGCTCGCGGAGGAGGCGGCGAAGGATGCGCAGAAGTACGCGGACTCGGCGCAGGAGGCCGCGGACTCCTCGGAGCGCAAGGAGGCCAATGAAACGGTCGCCGAGGGTTCCGGAACCGGTGTGGGCGGTGTCTTCTACATCGTCGACAAGATGACCGAGGCGGGACCGGCCAAGCAGCTCAACGAGTGCACCTACACGGTCGAAGGCTGCACGGTGACGTACGAGCTACAGCTCGATGTCACAGTCAGCTACTACTTCTGCGCCAACCCCGAGGTTCCCGCGACCGAGGCAGGCTGCCCGAAGCCGGACACCGTGTTTCTCAAGACGGAGACGCTCCGCAACCAGAAGCAGGAGTGGACGCACCACTTCAGCTTCGGAGACATCACCAGGATCGGTTGGCAGAACCTCTTCGGAGACACGGTGGGCGCGGTCCTGTACGAGATCGTGCTGGGTGACATTGCCAAGTGCTACCACGGCGACAAGGCCGGCTGCGCCTGGTTCGCGTCCAACTTCATCCCGGGCAAGGTGTTCGAAAAGGCCGCCGAGGCGATCCGAGCGCTCGACGCCGCGATGAAGACCGGTGTCGGAGTCGCCGACGCGATGAAGGCGCTGAAGGCCTTGGACCTGGACACGGCGACGCTGGCAAAGATTCAGGCCGGCGTCAACGCCTACGAGGACGTCGTGACGACGTGCAAGGTCAATAGCTTTCCGGGGGACACCCTGGTGCTGATGGCCGATGGCAGGCGCAAGGCGATCCGTGACGTTCGCGAGGGCGACCAAGTCATGGCCACCGACCCCGGTGACGGGCGACTGCGCGCCGAGCAAGTCACCGACACGTTCCGGCACGACACCGAACGGCTGGTCACCATCGGCCTGGCCGGTGGCAGCAGCCTCAACACCACCGCTGGACACAAGATCCGCACCAGCGAAGGCGTCTGGGTCCTCGCCTCCGAACTGCGCCCGGGCGACCGGCTGCTCGGCCCGGACGGGACATCGAACACCGTGACCGGCATGCTCGACCGCTCGGGTCTCGCCCCGCGCAAGGTGTACGACCTCACCGTCAGCGGCCTGCACACGTTCTATGTGCGCACCGAGGGTGCTGCGGCGGTGGACGTACTGGTCCACAACTGCCTGAATCTGGGGGACGAGAACCTCTCGGCTCTGGCAGATTACGCGGAAGAGATCCACACCCTGAAGGACCACGTCAACCGGACTCCGGCACAAGCATTCGCGCTCGCCGTGCAGAAGAACGAGCCCAAGACGATCTGGACCAGCCAGGAGATCGCACAGCAGGCCGTGGACCGGGTGGTGGGCGACTTCTTCAGCAAGCGGGCCACGAACGGCCAGAAGATCTTCGACGAAAAGAAATGGAAGAAGTTCCAGGACTGGGCGGCGAAGGCCAGGGACGGTGAGCAGTACCAGGCGATCACCGGCACGTGGGATGCCTATCCTTCCCTCGGCAAGACGTATTTTCCGGACGGGACGACGGTCAGGAACGCCGGTAACGAGGTCGTGGTGATCCTGATGAAGGTCAGGAACCACAAGGGGGACGGGCGTTACGGATTCGTCGTCAAGACCGCCTATCCGAAGTAGGAAATGATCCATGCCACAGAAGCGTCCAACATATCTCGAACTGGGTTATTCCGGCGACTTCGGGCTCACCGGTCTGACGGAGCAGTTGTGTTCCCTGGACCGTCCCGCCGCCGGCCTCACCATCGACCTTCCGACCGCGCTCGCGGTCGCGGCCCGGTCGGCGGACGGGTCCGACGGCGACGAGGCCGAGGAACTGGGGGAGGACGCTCGTCGCCTGCTGGATGCCGGCGTTCCGTTGCCGGAGGAGGCTCTCCGTACGGTGTGGCTGGCCGCGGCCGGCCGGGTTTTCGACCCGGCCGGCCGCGGCATGGACGCCCGCACCTGGCTGCGGTCGGTCTCGGACCTGGCCACGGACCGTCTCCGACAGAACAAGCGCTCCTACGCCCCGCCGCCGGTGTCCCCGGTACGGGACGAGGACCTGTGCGAGAAGGTGGCGGCGGAAATCCGGTCTCTGGCCGAGGAGTTGACCGACGCGGCCGAGCTTCCGGATCTGGCACGGAGCCTGGAGCAGGTGGTTGTCCATGCCGACGTCGACCTCGGCTTCCGGCTCTTCCTGCGGGCCCTGAAGGTGTACGCCGTGCAGGTCCCGAAGGAGCGGTACGACAGGTTCCTCGGACTCGGCGAGCGGCTCGGGTATCCGGTCGCGGTCGTCCGCGACGGCCTAGACGTCGACTGGCCACCCGTCGACACCACGCGCCGCGACACGTCGTGGGACTTCGGACTCTCCGCGCTCGCAGGCAACGCCCACCAGGACTGGCAGGAGAGCACCTTCCGGAGGGATGTCCGGAGGGTGGCCGACGCGGACGACTCCGGACAGTCCCCGGGTACAGCGGCGGCCCTCCTCCTGGAGGACGCCCGGCGCCTGTTGGACTCCTCACTGTCCGACGGCACGCTCACCACACTGTGGGTTGCCGTCTCGGACGCGGCACTGCGTATCGACGGACGGGATGCGATGCGGTTGGTCGCGGAGGTGTGCGGGGAGCGGCTGCGGGAGGCTGCGCCCGCGTACACCCCGGTAGCGCCGCCCGCCCGTACGGAGTTGGCGGACACGGTGTTGCGGGAGGTCCGGGAAACGGCGCTCGCGGTGACGGATCAGGCAATCAGCCCCCACTGGCAGCCGCTTCCTGCCCCCGAGGCCATGGCCGCGCTGGAACAGGTCGTCGGCCTGGTGGATCCCGACCTCGGGTTCCGGTTGTTTCTCCGGGTGCTGCGAGTACTGTCCGTGCAGCTTACGCGCGGGCAGTACGAGCGGTACGAGGTGATCGGTGAGCGGTTCGGGTATGGGGAGTACCTCGTGGACGAAGTGGAACAGCTCGTCCAGTACGAGTGACGGCAACCGGTCACCGGTGGGGTGAGGCGTTCAAGGTGACTTGAGGGCCCTGATGAAGGGCGTGAAGGCGTCGGCGGGGAAGGTGAGGGCCGCTCGGGTCGGGGTCTTGGAGTCGCGAACGGCTATGTGGGCGCGACGGTAGGCGATCTCGACGCAGGCGTCGCCCTGGCCGCCGCCGGAGAAGGACGACTTCCGCCAGGTGTCGGTGGTGGTCATGTCCCTACAGCTCCTTCGCCAGCCTGTGGATGAAGTCACGCGAACGCTCGGGTTCCAGTGACGCCGCTTCTACCCTACGGAAGAGTGTTCGGTAGCGGCTGAGTTGGGCCTCGGCGTCGATGAACACGGGACCGTTGGGTCCGTCGCGCACCACGGTGTCCAGTTTGGGGACGGCTCCGCCCGCGTACACCATCGTGCTTCCGGCCCCACCGAAGTCGTCCAGGTCGAAGGGGATGACACGCACGGTGATGTGGTCGGCCTCGGAGAGTTCCAGGACCCGGGTGAGCTGAACCCGAGTGGCGGTCCGGTCGCCGACCCTGATGCGCAACGCCGCTTCGTGGATCACAGTCTCGTACGGGATCGGGTCGGGGCGCTCGATGATGACCTTCCGCTTCATACGATGCTCCACCCAATGTGCCACCTCGTTCGCCGGGAACTCCGGGTTGACGTACGAGAAGAGTGCCCGGGCGTAGTCCTCGGTCTGGAGCAGGCCAGGAACGTGCAGGAAGTCCATGTCCCACCGGTAACGGGCATGGTGCTCCAACTCGGCCAACTCCAGGAAGGGCGTGGGCAGTTGGCCTCGATCCTCTTCCCACCAGCCACGCGTGCGGTCTCTCGCCATGGCCACCAGGGCATCGATCAACTCGCCATCCGTACAGGCGTAGTTGACGGCGAGGTGGCGCAGCCGCTTCTCGCTCACGCCCGTGAGGCCGGACTCGATCTGGCTGATCTGAGCGGAGCCCACTCCGAGCAGTTCCGCCGCATCGCGGGCGGCCAGTCCCGCAGCGTCTCGAAGCTTGCGCAGCTCGACTGCCAGACGCATCTGACGTGCCGTTGGCTCGCGCCTCAACACCATCGACCGTTCCTCTCAACACGCCTGTGGGTGCGACTCGTTCGGGGTCAGGCTACGCGATCCGCTTGCAAAACTTAAAAAGTTAAGTCTACTGTCAGTGATGCGACGCACACCCTGCGGAACCCCGGGACCCCCGGAAGCGCACCACTCCGTCCTGCCACGACGGCTGCGGCATGCCACCGCCCGCCAACCCGCAACCCCCCACCACCGAACGGGAGTTGACGCATGCCCGAAACCAACAAGGACCCCCAGCCCACCCCCTGGGAGTACTCCCTCTACATCCCCAACGACCTCCGCGCCGTCACCGTCAGTCGCCGCACGCTCCGCCTCATCCTCACCATGCACGGACTCATCGGCCTCGTAGACGTGGCCGAACTCCTCGCCGCCGAGCTGGTCTCCAACGCCGTACGGCACACCGAGGGCCCCGCCGCCCTGCGCGTCCGCTGGTCCGCCGGCGTACTCCGGATCGGAGCCTGGGACGCCGACCCCCAACCTCCGCAGCCTCCACAGCAGTTGACCCATCTCATCGACTCAGAAGACGGACGAGGCATGGGCATGATCCAGGCCTGTTCCGACCTCTGGGGATGGCAGCCGCTCTCCCGGTTCGGGCACCGGGGCAAGTACGTCTGGTGTGAACTCGCCGTCGCCTAGCCACAGCCCGAGAAGACCCGCTCAGCCATGCAACCGCCCCCCACAATGCGGCCAAGGCCCCGCCCCCCGCTTCACGTACAACTTCTTCGCGCGGAACGTCTGTTCACTCGCCGTCGCGTCCTGTGGGCGCCCCGCACCCCCCAGGCTCTGCCACGTCTGCGTGTCGAACTGGTACAGGCCCCCGTACGTCCCGGACGGGTCCACCGCGTTCGGGCGACCCCCGGACTCGCAGGCCGCCAGGGAACCCCAGTCCAGACCGTCCGCCCCCTGCACCGACGTCGGCAGCGGTTTCGCGCCGACCCTCACCAACTGCGCCCGAGGTGCACGCACCACCTCCGTCCGCACCCGGCGCGGTTTCCCCTTCACGCCGTTGACCGTGCGCACCGCGAAGGTGACCCGGCGCAGGCCCGGGCGGCCCGCCTGGTCGACCACCTCCGTGCCCTTGAACAGGGACATGTCCTGGGTGCGGCGCACGTCGTAGGGGATCGGCTCCTCGCGTACCTCCTTCGTGCCCGTCACCCGCAGCACCGTCACCGTCTGGCCGTCGCGCGGGAAGCTCGCGGCGGCCACCGAGATCGCGTCCTCGCCGCGGAGCGTGATCCCGGCCTCCGCCACCGCCTCGCCGACCGTCGCCACGTTCGTGCGGATCGTGCGGGCCCGGCCGTCCGCCATGATCGTGACCGTGCGCTCGGTGCGGACGTCGATGGTGAGGCCCTGGCGTCCGATCTTCTGGGAGCGCGCGAGCGACAGGTACGCGCCCTCCGCACGCACCCCGAGCTGTCTGAGTGCCTCGTCCACCGTCTGCGCCGTCGTCCACAGCTCACGCCGTTCACCGTCCAGAGTGATCCGCACGGGTCGCCCGTAGTGGACGCGGACCTCGTCGCCGCTGGCCAGCGCGGTGCCCGGCGCGGGGGCGACGACGTCGTGGGCGCCGACCGCGACCCCCTCGTCGGCCAGCAGTTCGGTCACGTCGTCGGCGAAGGTGTGCAGGGTGCGCGGCTTGCCGTCGACGCTCAGTTCGATCGCCTTGTCCTCGGCGACGAAGGCCGTCGTACCGCCCGCCAGGAAGGCCACGACGAGCGCCTGCGGCAGCAGCCTGCGGATGGCGTCCGGCCGTTCGGAACCCTTGCGGCGCCTGGCCGCCCGACGGTCCTGGGCCCTCCCGCCGACCGCCTGCTGGGGGAGGGTGGGCGGCGGCTCGTAGGCGGGCCGGTACGTGTCCTCGTACGGCAGCGGCACCGTCACCGGCCCCGACACCGGCCCCGGCACCGGCCCCGGCATCGACATCCCGTACGCCACCGTCTCGGCGCTGTGCGGGTCGTACGGCTCATAGGGCTGCGGCTGTTGTGGCCCGCTGACGGGGCTGTACGTCTCGTACGGCGAACTGCTCACGACGACACGCTCCAGGTTCCGGCGACGGGCACCAGAACCTAGCGGAGCGGCCGTCACTCTCCAAAGCGACGCGGCTACGGAGCGTCAATGTACGTGAGTGCGTGTCAGTAATCGAAGGCGCGTGCGGTGTTCGTCGCGATCGCCGTCGCCAAGGTGTCCTCGTCGATGCCGCGTACGTCGGCCATCGCCCGCAGGGTGATCGGGATGAGGTAGGGAGCGTTGGGGCGGCCACGGTACGGCGCGGGGGTGAGGAAAGGCGCGTCCGTCTCCACCAGGACCAGCTCCAGGGGGGCCACGGCCAGCGCGTCGCGCAGTGGCTGGGCGTTCTTGAAGGTCATGTTGCCGGCGAAGGACATGAAGTAGCCGTTCGCCGCACAGACCTCGGCCATCTCCGCGTCGCCGGAGTAGCAGTGGAAGACGGTCCGCTCGGGGGCGCCCTCCTCCTTCAGCACCCGCAGGACGTCGGCGTGGGCGTCCCGGTCGTGGATGACCAGGGCCTTGCCGTGCCGCTTGGCGATCTCGATGTGGGCGCGGAAGGAGCGTTCCTGGGCCGACTTCCCCTCCGGGCCGGTACGGAAGTAGTCGAGCCCTGTCTCTCCCACACCCTTGACCTGCGGGAGCCCGGCCAGCCGGTCGATCTCGGCCAGCGCCTCGTCCAGGGCCGCGTCTCCGCCGGGCACCCGCGCGCCCTGCCGGGACCAGCCGTCCGGATCGCCGTGGACGATCCGGGGCGCCTCGTTCGGGTGCAGGGCGACGGTCGCGTGGACACTCTCGTACGTGGCCGCCGTCTCGGCCGCCCACCGCGAACCCTTGATGTCACAGCCGACCTGCACGACCGTCACCACCCCGACCGACGCGGCCTGGGCAAGCCCCTCCGCCACAGTCCCGGACTGCATGTCGAGATGGGTGTGAGAATCGGCCACCGCCACACGGAGGGGCTCGGGCAACGGCGGAGCTTCGGACTTGGCAGACATGCCCCGATCCTACGAAGGGGCGCACGCCCCGCGCCCCTCAGGGGCGCGGGGAACTGCGCGACCAGCCCCCACCGGCCGGCAGCCAACAAACTGCCCAGCCGCCGGGACTAACTGGCCTTGCGGTGGAACGGGTGGAGGAGATCCGAGAAGTGCCAGTGGTGCGGTTCCCGCTGCGCCCCGGCCTCACCGGACTCCGCCGCGGCGTCGCCCACCGGCCCCGCCGGCTTGGGCACACGCTGCACAGACTTCTGCACAGCGGACACCTGCCCCGCACGCATGATGCGCACCACATGGTTGTCGCAGTTCTGGCAGGTGGGCCGGGTAAGCGGCGACGGCACGACCCGGCCGTCCGCCACGTACATCACCATGTCGGCACCATTGCCGTCGACGTGATGCTCGATCTCGTACGACTGTTCCCAGCCGTGCCCGCAACGCATGCAGGCGAAGGAATACGACTCGTGAACGACGGCGGTGGCCGTGCTGCGGTGGCCGGTGATCTCGCTCATGCCAGCTCCTCTTGTCCGCTGGACACGGGACGGGTGCGTCCCTGTGAACCAGTGGACGCCTCCACCGGCGTGAAGGCATCAGCCCCTGTCGACTGTTGAAGGCGTTTTGGGTATTCCTTGTGGGAACAGCCCTGGTCCGAGGCCTGGGCTTTGCCTTTCGCCTTACTCTTTTGCCCGGTTATGGCACCCGCGGATGCGTATCGCTCTTCACGGCGTTCTTATCCGCCACGAACGGCGTTCTTGTCCGCCACCACCGCGTCGAACACCTCCCGCTTGGGCACCCCCACTTCGGCCGCGACCGCCGCGATGGCCTCCTTGCGCCGCTCCCCCGCCTCCTCGCGCACCCGCACCCGCCGTACCAGTTCCTCGGCGCCGAGGTCCTCCGCGCCCTTCTCGGGGGCGCCCTCGACGACGACGGTGATCTCACCCCGTACGCCCTCGGCCGCCCACTCCGCCAGCTCGCCCAGCGGACCGCGCTTGACCTCCTCGTACGTCTTCGTCAGTTCGCGGCAGACGGCGGCCCGTCGGTCGGACCCGAACACCTCCGCCATGGCGGCGAGGGTGTCGTCGAGGCGGTGCGGGGCCTCGAAGTAGACGAGCGTGCGCCGCTCCTCGGCCACTTCCCGCAGCCTCGACAGCCGTTCGCCCGCCTTCCGCGGCAGGAAGCCCTCGAAGCAGAAGCGGTCGACGGGCAGCCCGGAGAGCGCGAGCGCGGTCAGGACGGCGGACGGACCGGGTACGGCCGTCACCTTGATGTCCTTCTCCACGGCGGCGGCCACCAGCCGGTACCCGGGGTCGGAGACCGACGGCATCCCCGCGTCCGTCACCAACAACACCCGCGAGCCGCCGACCAGCGCCTCCACCAGCTCGGGGGTGCGCGCGGCCTCGTTGCCCTCGAAGTACGACACCACGCGCCCCTTGGGCTGCACCCCGAGCGCCTGCGTGAGCCGGCGCAGCCGCCGGGTGTCCTCGGCCGCGATGACGTCGGCGCCGGACAGCTCCGCCGCGAGCCGGGGCGGCGCGTCCGTGATGTCGCCGATGGGTGTGCCCGCCAAAACCAGTGTTCCTGTCACGTTTCCATCCTCGCAGGGCCCCAAGGACCCCTTACACGGGACGCACACAGCGCTGTTCCCTACGATGGCGCGGTGACCAGTACCGCGCCCTCCACGGACACCCGGCATAGCGCATCCTCGCCAGAGCAGCGGCCGTCGTGGCAACAGCGGCTGCGCCGCTACGGATACACGGCGAAGCCGAGAAGCGACGTCCGGGACCGGCTGGTGCCGCCGTACACCGCGCCGAGCCCCCGGCTGTGGGCGACCCTCGGGGTGCCGCCGACCCTCACCGACCGGATCAACCGCTGGTCGGGCTGGGGCGGCCCGCTGCTGGTGACGCTGCTCGCGGGCCTGCTGCGCTTCTGGGACCTGGGCAATCCGAAGCGGGTGATGTTCGACGAGACGTACTACGCGAAGGACGCGTGGGGTCTCATCCACCGCGGCTTCGAGGTCAACTGGGACAAGAACGTCAACGACCTGATCCTGAAGTCGGACGGGAACGTCCCGATCCCGTCCGACCCGGCCTATGTCGTGCATCCGCCCGTCGGCAAGTACATGATCGGCCTCGGCGAATGGATGTTCGGGTTCAATCCGTTCGGCTGGCGCTTCATGACGGCGCTGCTGGGCACGCTGTCCGTCCTGATCCTGTGCCGGATCGGCCGCCGTCTGTTCCGCTCGACCTTCCTGGGCTGCCTGGCGGGTGCGCTGATGGCCGTGGACGGCCTGGCCTTCGTGATGAGCCGCACCTCGCTGCTCGACGGCGTGCTCCAGTTCTTCGTCCTCGCCGCCTTCGGCTGTCTGATCATCGACCGTGACAAGGCCCGCGAACGGCTGGCGGCGGCACTACCGCCGGACGCGGACGGTGTCGTACGGCCGGACGCGCACGTCGCCGAGACGACCCGCTTCGGCTTCCGTCCCTGGCGCTGGACGGCGGGCCTGATGCTGGGCCTGGCCATCGGCACGAAGTGGAACGGCCTCTACATCCTGGTCGCGTTCTGTGTGATGGCGGTGCTGTGGGACGTCGGCAACCGCAAGGTCGCCGGCGCCCGCCACCCGTACGAGGCGGTCATCAAGCGCGACCTGGGCTGGGCGTTCCTGGCGACGGTCCCGGTGGCGATCTTCACGTACATCCTCTCCTGGACGGCCTGGATCCTCTCCCCGTCGGACGGCACCGGCGGCTACTACCGCAACTGGGCGGCCACCGAGGGCAAGGGCGGCAGCTGGACCTGGCTGTTCCCGGACTGGTTGCGCAGCCTCTGGCACTACGAGCACGCGGTGTACGAGTTCCACGTGAACCTGCACTCCCCGCACAACTACCAGTCCAACCCGTGGAGTTGGCTCGTCCTGGGCCGCCCGGTCTCGTTCTTCTACGAGTCCCCCTCCCCCGGCAAGGACGGCTGCCCCACGGACGCGGGCGAGCAGTGCGCCCGCGAGGTCCTGGCCCTCGGCACCCCCCTGCTGTGGTGGGCGGCCTGCTTCGCGGTCCTGTACGTCCTGTGGCGCTGGCTGTTCCGGCGCGACTGGCGCGCGGGCGCGATCGCCGGCGCCATCGCGGCGGGCTACCTCCCCTGGTTCATGTACCAGGAGCGCACGATCTTCTTCTTCTACGCGATCGTCTTCCTGCCCTTCCTCTGCCTGGCCGTGGCGATGATGATCGGCGCGATCGTCGGCCCACCGGGGTCGAGCGAACGGCGCCGCGTCGCGGGGGCGGCGGGCGCGGGCGTACTGGTGCTGCTGATCGCCTGGAACTTCATCTACTTCTGGCCCCTGTACACGGGGACGGCGATTCCGCTCGATTCGTGGCGTTCCCGTATGTGGCTGGACACCTGGGTCTAGTCACTCGGGTCCTGTCGCTCTGGTCACTCTTGGGCCAAGATGACGGCAACTCCCCTCACAGCAGCCCCTCAGGCCACTTACAGTGCTGTGGCCAACGGGGAGGGAAGTACACATGCGCAAGGGAGCGAAGGCCGCCGTCATCGGGACCGTGTTCACGGTGATGGTCGGTGGGGCCGGGTACGGCGCGTTCAACGTCGTGTCCGCGCTCAGCGACGACGGCGGTACGGGTGTGAAGACCGGGCCGCCGTCGAAGGACGAGATCGCCGAGGCCAGCGAGGAGTTCTTCGCGGCCTGGGAGAAGGGGCAGGCGCAGGCCGCCGCCGATCTCACCAACAACGCGATACCCGCGAAGAACCTGCTCACCGGGTACAGCGCGGACGCGCACATCACCGGGGTGAAGATCACCCCCGGGACGGCCACCGGCGCGACCGTGCCCTTCTCGGTGAAGGCCACGGTGTCGTACGAGGGGAAGACCAAGCCCCTCGCCTACAGCAGCAAGCTGACCATCGTCCGGGGTACGACGACCGGGAAGGCGCTGGTCGACTGGCAGCCGTCGGTCATCCACCCCGACCTCAAGGTCTCCGGGGACAAGCTGGTCACCGGGGAGGCCGCGAACCCGCCGATCGAGGCCGTGGACCGGGACGGCAAGGTGCTGACGAAGGAGAAGTACCCGTCGCTCGGGCCGATCCTGGACACCCTGCGGGCGCGCTACGGCGACAAGGCGGGCGGTACGCCGGGCATCGAGCTGATGGTCCGGCACGCGGACACCGAGACGGCCGACACCTCGCTGCTGACCCTCTCCGAGGGCACCCCGGGCAAGCTCCCGACGACGCTGAGCGCGAGCGCGCAGGCCGCCGCCGAGAAGGCGGTGCTCAAATTCTCCGAGTCGTCCGTGGTCGCCGTACAGCCGAGCACGGGTGAGGTGCTGGCGGTCGCCAACCACCGTACGGACCAGTTCAACGCGGCCTTCGAGGGCACCTTGGCGCCCGGCTCCACGATGAAGATCCTCACCTCGGCGATGCTGATCGACAACGGTGTCGCGACGATGAACAGCCCGGCGCCCTGCACGCCGACCGCGGTCTGGCAGAGCCAGACCTTCAGCAACCTCAAGGGCATGGAACCGAACGAGAACGCCACCCTCGCCAATGACTTCCTGCGCTCCTGCAACACCGGTTTCATCAAGCTGATCGACGGCACCGACGCCAACCCGCTCACCGACGAGTCCCTGACGACCGAGGCGCAGGAGCGGTTCGGGCTCGGGCAGGACAACTGGAAGACCGGGATCACCTCCTTCGACGGCAGCGTCCCTGCCTCCCCCGGCCCGGACCGCGCGGCCAACGCGATCGGGCAGGGCCAGGTCCAGATGAGCCCGCTGAACATGGCGTCGGTGACGGCGACGGCGATCACCGGTGAGTTCCGGCAGCCGTATCTCGTCTCGCCGGACCTGGACGACCGTGAGCTGGCGACGGCGAAGGGGCTCCCGGCGAGTACGTCCGCGCAGCTCAAGGAGATGATGCGGATGACGGCGACCCAGGGCACCGCCCAGGAGGCCATGGCCGGGCTGAAGGGGGACATCGGCGCGAAGACCGGGTCCGCCGAGGTGGACGGACAGGCCAAGTCCAACAGCTGGTTCACCGGATTCCGGGGCGACATCGCGGCGGCGGCCATGACCCAGGAGGGCGGACACGGCGGCGACGCGGCCGGCCCGATTGTCGCAGCCGTGCTACGGACCGGCGGCTGAACTCACCCGCACAGGACGGGACTCTAGGGTGGTCGTTGTCGTTGAGGTGCAAGTGAGGGCAACGGGGACCCTGGGGATTACCGCGGAGGATCGGGAGCTGTGGGCAAGAGGGGCAAGAAGAAGGCCGTCGCCGAGCGACAGAGCGCACGGAAGACCAGGCCCGCCGTGATCGGCGGGATGATCGCCGTGGTCGTCGGCGGCGCCGGTCTCGGCGTCTACGCGCTGTACGGCGGCGGGGCGGCGGCCGAGGACGGCTCCTCGACGGCCACCACGGCCGACCAGAAGCCGAAGGTACCGACGGGCCCGGTGTCGGCTGCCCAGGTCAAGGCGATCTCCACCCAGTTCCTCACGGCCTGGCAGACGGGCAAGGTCGCCCAGGCGGCGGCCTCGACGAACGACACCACCAAGGCGGCGACCACCCTCCTCACCGGCTACACCAAGGACGCCCACATCACCGGTGTGACGATCACACCCGGCGTGGCGACGGGCGCCAAGGTGCCCTTCTCGGTCAAGGGCACGGTGACGTTCGGCGGCACGAGCAAGCCGCTGGCGTACACCGGCGCCCTGACGGTGGTCCGTCGTACGTCCGACGGGAAGCCGCTGGTCGACTGGCACGCGTCGGTGATCCACCCCGACCTGTCCGACGGCGACAAGCTGCTGACGGGGGAGGCCGGCACCCCGCCGATCAAGGCGGTCGACCGAGACGGCGGCGAACTGACCCTGAAGAAGTACCCGTCGCTGGGCACGGTCCTGGACAGCCTCCGGGAGAAGTACGGCAAGAAGGCCGGCGGCAAGGCGGGCATCGAACTCCGGGTCGTGCGCGGTACGGCGTCCAAGGCGGCCAAGTCGGCCGACAAGACGCTGCTGGAGCTGAGCAAGGGCACGCCGGGTGTGGTGAAGACGACGCTGAGCCCGGGGCTTCAGGCGGCGGCGGAGGAGCAGGTCGCGAAGAAGGCGAAGTCGTCCGTGGTCCTCATCCGCCCGTCGACGGGGGAGGTGTTGGCGGTGGCGAATCAGTCCCACGGCTTCAACACGGCGTTCCAGGGGTCGTTGGCACCGGGGTCGACGATGAAGGTGATCACGTCGTCGCTGCTGATCGAGAAGGGGCTGGCGTCGGCGGACAAGGCGCACCCTTGCCCCAAGTACTCGACGTACGGCGGCTGGAAGTTCCAGAACGACGACGAGTTCGAGATCAAGGGCGGCACGTTCAAGGCGAGTTTCGCGCGGTCCTGCAACACGGCCTTCATCAGCCAGGCCAAGAAGCTCGACAACGACAGCCTGACCGAGCAGGCGCAGCAGGTGTTCGGCCTCGGCATGGACAACTGGGCGGTCGGGGTCTCGACCTTCGACGGGTCGGTGCCGGTGCAGTCGCAGGCGCAGATGGCGGCGTCGTTGATCGGGCAGGGCGGGGTGCGGATGAACCCGCTGAACATGGCATCGGTGGCGGCGACGGTGGAGTCGGGGGTGTTCCGGCAGCCGTATCTGGTCTCGGCGGACGTGGACGGCCGCACGCTGGCGACCGCCTCCCGGACGATGTCGGCGTCGACGCTGTCGCAGCTGCGGGAGTTGATGCAGTACACGGCGGCGTACGGGACGGCGGCGGAGGCGATGGCCGGGCTGGGCCCGGACTACGGGGCGAAGACGGGGTCTGCTGAAGTCGACGGCCAGGAGAAGCCGAACGGGTGGTTCACGGCGTACCGGGGGGATCTGGCGGGCGCGGGTGTGGTGGTGCAGGGCGGGCACGGGGGGAGCACGGCGGGCCCGATCGTGGCGGCCCTGCTGAAGGCTGGCAGCTGATTTTCCCTCGCCCCCGCCGCCCCTACCCATTCCCATCCCTGGGGGCTGCCGCCCCCCGACCCCCGCTGTCGGCCTGAACGGCCTCGTCCTCAAACGCCGGACGGGCTGGGTAGTCAGCCCGTCCGGCGTTTGAGGACAAGGGGGTTCGGGGGCGGAGCCCCCGAGGATGGGACGGGTAGGGGCGGCGGGGGCGAAAGAAATCAGCCCGCCACCCGCGCGCCACCCGCCATGTACGTCCGCCGCAAAAACCTCTTCAGCGTCTTCGTCTCGAACTGGACCACCGAGACACCACCCGCCGAGTGGAACTCGACCACCGCCTGGACCCGGCCGCACGGCCACACCCGGACCTCGCCAGTGCCGGTGGGCGCCCGCAACCCCTCCTCCAGCAACGACCGCGAGAACGTCCACTCGTGCGGCCCGGGCAACCCGATCCGCACCGCCCGCGGATCCGCCTCCGGGTCGTAGCGCAGGACCACAGGAACCGCGTCGCGATCATCGTCCTGGGTGTCCGTGACGATATGGGCTCGGGCGTACTGCTCGACTGCGGACATCGGACGGCCCCTTACGCTGCGTGACCTGTGCAGAAGCTGTGAATCCACTTCCTCTCCAATGTCGCACATTTTCCCGATTGCGCCTCAGATTGCTCCCTCCTCGCTCTTGCAAGGAGTTCGCAACAAGCCACTATTATCGAACGGTGCATGTGCCTGATGGATTCATCAACGCCCCCGTCTCCGTAGCGGCCGGAGTCGTCGCCGCCGGTGCCGTCGCCGTGAGCCTGCGCGGCGCCCGGCGCGAGCTGGACGAACGGACCGCGCCGCTCGCCGGTCTGGTGGCCGCGTTCATCTTCGCCGTGCAGATGCTGAACTTCCCGGTCGCGGCCGGGACCAGCGGACACCTGCTCGGCGGTGCGCTCGCGGCGATACTCGTGGGCCCCTACACAGGGGTCCTGTGCGTGTCCGTCGTACTCCTCATGCAGGGCATCCTCTTCGCGGACGGCGGCCTGACCGCGCTCGGCGTGAACATCACGGTCATGGCCGTGGTGACGAGCGTCGTCGCCTACGCCACCTTCCGCGGACTGGTGAAGGTGCTGCCCAAGAAGCGCCGTTCGGTCACCGTCTCCGCCTTCGTCGCCGCCGCGATCTCCGTACCGGCCGCCGCCCTCGCCTTCACGCTCGTCTACGCGATCGGCGGCACGACGGACGTACCGATCGGGCGGGTCCTCACCGCCATGGTCGGCGTGCACGTCCTGATCGGGCTCGGCGAGGCCGCGATCACCGCGTTCACGGTCGGCGCCGTCATCGCCGTACGCCCTGACCTCGTCCACGGCGCCCGGGGCCTGACCCGGAAGCTCCAGCTGCGGGTCGGCGGCGAACTCGTCGACGTGGCCCCGGCAGCGGCCCCCCAGCCGGAACCCGCCTCCTCCCACCGCACCCGCAACGTCTGGCTCACCGGCCTCGCCGCCTCCCTCCTCCTCGCCGGTGTCGTCAGCTTCTACGCCTCCGCCAGCCCGGACGGCCTGGAGAAGGTCGCCGCCGACAAGGGCATCGACGCCAAGGTCGAGGACCACGCCGCCGCCGACTCCCCGCTCGCCGACTACGGCGTCGAGGGCATCAGCGACGGACGGCTGTCCGGTGGCCTCGCCGGGGTGATCGGCGTCGGCGTCACGGTCGTCGCCGGGACCGGTGTCTTCTGGGCGGTGCGCAGGCGCCGTACGGATGAGGCCCCCTCGGCCGCCGCCACCCCCACCGCGAGCGTCTGACATGGGTGCGGGGCACGCCCACCGGCTCTACCGGCACGCGCATTCCCCCGTGCACGCACTGCCGCCGCACACCAAGCTCGCCGCCGCCTTCGCCTTCGTGATCGTGGTCGTGTCCACACCCCGGGAGGCGGTGTGGGCCTTCGCCGCGTACGCCGTACTGCTTGCGACTGTCGCTCGGCTCGCCCGCGTACCCGCCGGGTTTCTGCTCAAGCGGCTGCTGATCGAGGTGCCCTTCGTCGCCTTCGCCGTGCTCATGCCGTTCGTGGCGGAGGGCGAGCGGGTCGAGGTGCTGGGGATGTCGCTCAGCGTCAGCGGGCTGTGGGGCGCCTGGAACGTCCTCGCCAAGGGCACCCTCGGCGTCGCCACCTCCGTACTCCTCGCCTCCACCACCGAACTGCGCGCACTCCTCCTCGGGCTCCAGCGGCTCAAGCTGCCTCCGCTGCTCGTACAGATCGCCTCCTTCATGATCCGGTACGGCGATGTCATCGCTGATGAGATGCGCAGGATGCGGATCGCCCGGGAGTCCAGGGGGTTCGAGGCGAGTGGCGTGCGGCACTGGGGAGTGCTGGCCAAGTCCGCCGGGGCGCTGTTCATCCGGTCCTACGAGCGGGGTGAGCGTGTGTATCTGGCCATGGTCAGCCGGGGGTACGCCGGGTCCATGCCCGTCATCGACGAGGTGACCGCGTCCCGGGCCCAGTGGTCGTACGCCTTCGCCCTGCCGGTCGCCGCGCTCGTCGTCTGTGTGTTGGGATGGTCCCTGTGACAGCCCCCCTCTCCCTCGAAGTGGCCGGACTGGCCTACGCCTACCCCGACGGCCACCAGGCTCTCTTCGGCGTCGACTTCTCCGTCGGGCGCGGTGAGCGGGTGGCGCTGCTCGGGCCGAACGGGGCCGGCAAGACGACCCTCGTGCTGCATCTCAACGGCATCCTCACCGCGGGCGCCGGGTCGGTCACCGTGGCCGGACTGCCCGTCAGCAAGCGGCACATGGCCGAAATCCGACGCAAGGTCGGGATCGTCTTCCAGGACCCCGACGACCAGCTCTTCATGCCGACCGTTAGGGAAGACGTCGCCTTCGGGCCCGCTGCGGCGGGCATGAAGGGCGAGGAACTCGAACAGCGCGTCCGTACGGCCCTCGAACTCGTCGGGATGGCGGACTTCGCCGACCGGCCGCCGCACCATCTCTCCTTCGGGCAGCGGCGCCGGGTGGCGGTGGCGACCGTACTCGCGATGGAGCCCGAGATCCTCGTCCTCGACGAGCCGTCGTCCAACCTCGACCCCGCCTCGCGCCGTGAACTGGCCGACATCCTGCGGTCGTTGGACGTCACCGTCCTCATGGTCACGCACGATCTGCCGTACGCCCTGGAGCTGTGCCCACGCGCGCTGATCCTCAGCGAGGGCGTCATCGCCGCCGACGGCCCCACCGGCGAACTCCTCGCCGACGACGCCCTGATGAGCGCGCACCGCCTGGAGTTGCCGTTCGGTTTCGACCCGCGCTCCGTCTCCGCCACCCGCACCTCATGACGACGGTCGCGTGGACAATGGGCGCGTGATCGAACAAGAGGACGCGCACGACGATGTGGACAACGCCGGGTCGGCGCGCCTCGACGACCAGTTGTGCTTCGCGCTGTACGCGGCCCAGCGCGCGGTGACCGCCGCCTACCGTCCGCTCCTGGACGAGCTGGGCCTCACCTACCCCCAGTACCTCGTGCTGCTGGTCCTGTGGGAGCGCGGCGAGGTGACCGTGAAGGAGCTGGGCACCGCCCTGTGCCTCGACTACGGCACGGTCTCGCCGCTGCTCAAGCGGCTGGAGTCGGCCGGGCTGGTCCGCCGGGAGCGGTCGGCGCTGGACGAGCGGTCCGTGTCGGTCCGGGTCACCGGGCGCGGCGACGAACTCCGGGAGCGCGCGGCGCTCGTACCGGGCGCGCTGCTCGCGGCGACGGAGCTGAGCGGGGGCGAGGTCGCGCGGCTGCGGGGCGAGCTGTGGGAGCTGGCGGAACGGGCGCAGGGGGCGGCGGACCGGGCCCGCCGCTGACCTGACCTGACCCTGACCTGACCCTGACCTGAGGTTACCCGCGGTTTCTACCCCCGGGTAGCGAGCGCATCCCTACCGGCCGGTACCTTGTGCACGATGTAATTGACGTAGTTGTTTTTGGGGGAGGTTTCGCAGTGACCGACGAAGGTGCCGCCGTCGACACCCGTCCGACGAAGATCATGTACGTCGCCGAGGCCACCGCCCACGGCGGCCGGGACGGTGAGATCACGAGCCAGGACGGCCAGATCGCGCTGAAGGTCGCCATGCCGCCGCAGCTGGGCGGCGACGGCAACGGCACCAACCCCGAGCAGCTGTTCGCGGCCGGTTACAGCTCCTGCTTCCACAACGCGCTGGTCCTGGTCGGCCGCCGCGAGGGCTACGACCTGTCCGGCTCCACGGTCGCCGCGAAGGTCGGCATCGGCCCCAACAAGCAGCGCGGCTACGGCCTCGCGGTCGCCCTGAGTGTCTCGCTGCCGGTCCTGGACCAGGACATCGCGGCGAAGCTGGTGGACGCGGCGCACATGGTCTGCCCGTACTCGAACGCCACCCGCGACAACATCGATGTGACGATCATCCTGGGCTGAGGAATCGCCGGCGGGCCAGTGCGCGTTACAGCGGCGTGGAACTGAACGTGAAGGGCACAGTGGCGCCGGGCTTCGAACCCGTCCAGGACGCGTTCGTACGGAACTTCGCGACCGGCGGCGAACGCGGCGCCGCCGTCACCGTGTACCGGGACGGGCACCGGGTCGTCGACCTGTGGGCCGGTACCCGTGACGTGGACGGCGACGCGCCCTGGGAGCACGGCACCGCGCAGATCGTGCGCTCGGCGACGAAGGGTGTCGCCGCCGCCGTACTGCTGATGCTGGCCCAGCGCGGCGAGCTGGACCTGGACGCTCCCGTCGGCGAGTACTGGCCCGAGTTCAAGGCGGCGGGCAAGGAGCGGACCCTCGTGCGGCATCTGCTCTCGCACCGCGCCGGCATCCCCGTGCTCGACCGGCCGCTCACGCCCGCGCAGGCCGTCGATCCCGCCCTCGGCGCGGCGGCGGTCGCCGCCCAGGCACCGGTCTGGGCGCCGGGGACCGACCACGGGTACCACGCGCAGACGTACAGCTGGCTGACGGCGGAGTTGGTACGGCGGGTCAGCGGGCGCCCGATCGGCGCGTGGGTGGCGTCGGAGATCGCGGGCCCGGCCGGGCTCGACCTCTGGATCGGGCTGCCGGAGTCGGAGGCCGAGGCGGGGCGCGTGGGCAGGGTCGGGCGGGTCCCCACACCGGAGACTCCGGATTCGGGGGCCCTCAAGACCCGCCCCAAGCGGTCCGTCGCCGCCGCCTACGCCGACCCGGAGTCCCTCACCAGCCGCGCCTTCGCCGCGATCACGCCCCTCCCGGACGAGAACGACCCCACGTACCGGGCCGCCGCCCTGCCCGCCTCCAACGGCATCGCCACGTCCGACGGACTCGCCCGCTTCTACGCCTCCCTGATCGGCCAGGTCGACGGCGGGACACGCCTGTTCACCCCGGCGACGGTCGAACTGGCCCGGCGCGAGGAATCCGCCGGGCCGGACCGCGTCCTGGTGATCGGCACCCGCTTCGGCCTCGGCTACATGCTCCACGGCACCGCCTCGCCGCTCCTGTCCCCCGGCTCCTTCGGCCACCCCGGCCGCGGCGGCGCCCTGGGCTTCGCCGACCCCGAGTCGGGCATCGCCTTCGGCTACGTCACGAACGGCCTCCGCAAGAGCGTGACGGCGGACGGGCGGGCGCAGGCGTTGGTTCGGGCGGTGCGCACCAGCCTGCCCGTCACTTGAGAGCTTTTAGCCCGTCCGGCGTTTGAGGACGAGGCCGTTCAGGCCGAAAGGGGGGTCTGGGGGCGCAGCCCCCAGGGATGGGAACGGGTAGGGGCGGCGGGGGCGAGAAAACCCAACCGGCACCCCAGTCCGCCCCCGGCCGCCTACCGAACCGTCAGCGAACGCGACGTCCGCCCCGACGCCTCGTCGATCTCGTCGTGCGCCTTCGTCAGCAGCTTCATCGCCAGTTCGTTGAGGGCGCGCGCCCCGGCGATCTCCTCGCCGACGCGCGGCTGGTTCTCGTCGGACCGGTGACGGCTGGCGTAGCCGTGGGCCCGTACCTCGCTCCCGTCCGCGAGCCGTACGAGCGCCGCGGCACGTGTGCGCTGCTCGTCCTCCTCGAACTCCAGCTCGACATGCCATCCCACTGCGGTGTGCGTCATGACGATCACCTCCGGTACCGGTACCGCTGATTCCAGGGTGCTCCTGTCCGCCCCGGCATGCACGCCCGTTGTGTGACGTTCGTCGCGATGACCCTACTTACTGTGTCCTCAGGCCCCCCGCCGTGCTCTGCTGAAAGCTTCCCGCGAACGTCCCGCACCGACGCGAAGGAGTTGTCGTGCCCCATACCTCGTGCCGCCCCCGTCCCCACGGCAGCCGTTAACGGGCCACGGGCACGTACCCACCCATGCGCTGCTGTCTCTCCGCTCCCCTGGCCGCCCTGGCGGCGTTCCCCTCCCCCCGCGACCTGGCCCGTTCCGGCGCGCTGCTCACGCCCGCCGTGCTCCGCTCCGCGCTCGCCGCCCGCCGGGAGCGCATCGCCCACCCCGACACCGTGACGGCCCTCAACCTGGAGCTGGTCACGCTCACCGAGGACCGCGCCGTCATCACCTGGTACACGGCCGTGCCCGGCACCGACGACGGCTTCGGCCACCTGGTCCCGGCGGTCACCGAGGGCGAGGTGGTGTACGGCACCCACCCCGCGCACCTCGACCGTACGGCGGCGGAGGACCACCCGACGGCCCACCACTACGTGGAGCTGACGGACCTGGAGCCGGGCCAGACGTACTACTACCGGGCCCGTTCGCGGGGCAGGGCGGCCACGCCGACCCCGCTGCACCTGGTGCGCGGCAACGCGGTCGGCACCTCGCTCCACGGCCTGGGCTCGCACGGCGGCCCGTACTCCTTCACGACCCCGCAGCCACCCCCCGGCCGCCACCTCCTCTCCATCGCGCTCTGCAACGACCTGCACCTCGGCGAGACGACGGCGGGCCTGGTGGCCGGCGTACCGATGCTGCGCGGGGTCTCACAGCAGCCCGGCCTGGACCCGTACCCGGAGATCATGAGCCGGGCGATGGTCGAGGAGGCGCATCGACGCGGGGCGGACGTCCTCCTGGCCGCCGGGGACATCTCGGCGGCCGGCGCACCCCGGGACCTGGCCGAGGCCCGCCGCATCCTGGACGGCTTCGGCACGCACGGACGGGACTACTTCGTCGTACGGGGCAACCACGACCGCCCGAGACACCCCGACGACTCGTTCCGCGACTCCTTCCGCGACGGTTTCCTGGGCAACGCCGACGGCCTCGGCTACTTCGCGCGCGACCTGGGCGGGCTACGTCTGATCGGCCTGGACACGTACGAGAAGAGCGGCAACGGGGGCGACGCGGGCGGGCTGAGCGGAGAACAACTGGCCTGGTTCAGAGCACAGTTGAGGTCGGACGCCGACCGACCGACGCTCGTCTTCGGCCACCACCCCCTCACCACAAGGGACTCGGTGTTCCCGATGGGACGCGGCCAGCGCCTGGACCGCGCCCAGGCACGCTCGATCGTCGACGCGTACGCCTCCGCCCCGGGCGTCTTCCTGCACCACGCCGGCCACACCCACCGCAACAAGCGCACGGCCCTGACCAGCGCGCCGCACGTGACCCAGCAGGAGGTCAGCGCGGTGAAGGACTACCCGGGCGGCTTCTGCCTGCTCCGGATCCACACCGGCGGCTACGCCCTCAACTACTACAAGAACAGCAGCGTCCCGGCCCGAGCCTGGGTCGAACGCAGCCGCCGCACGGCGGGCGGCCTGTGGCCCCACCACGCCTTCGGCCGCGCGGTGACCGACCGCAACAGCATGCGCCTCCACGACCTGTCGGGCGTACGTGCTTACATGCCCGCGTGACAGCCAACAGCTCAGCAGACGCAGCCCTGTTCCGCGTCCGCCCCCGCACGGAGGCCGACCTGGAAGCATGCGTACGCGTACTGGCGACCGTCCACGAGCGGAACGGGTATCCCCTCAACTGGCCGCAGAACCCGGCCACTTGGCTGACGCCGCGCTCACTGCTCGCGGCGTGGGTGGCAGAGGAGGGGAAGGAGGTGGTCGGCCACGTCGTCCTGTCCCGCAGCGAGGAGGGCGACGCGGCGGCGGCCCTGTGGACCGGGGGTCCGACGGCCGTGATCAACCGCCTGTACGTGGATCCGGCGGCCCGGGGCCGGGGAGTCGGCGCGGCGCTGCTGACCCAGGCCGTGGCAGACGCCGAATCCCGTGCCCTGCACCCGGTCCTGGACGTGGCGTCGACGGACACGGCGGCTGCGGCGCTGTACGAGCGGCTGGGCTGGACGCTGCTGGCGGCGGAGGTGGAGCAGGAGTGGGGGCCGGGGCAGCGGGTGAAGGTTCGCTGCTATGCGGCACCTGCACCTGCACCCAACCCGCTCAGAAATCGACCAGGCAGGAATGGGCAGGCATCCGCCGGGGTTTGCCCGACATGACCTCCGACTCCGACCAGCGCACGATCACCAACCCGCCCGCCCTGCACGACCCGGCACCCTTCGGCTACAGCCACGTGGTGTCGGCACCCGGTGAACCCGTGTACATCGGCGGCCAGTACGCCTCGGACGCCACCGGCGCCCCCGTCCCCGGCGACTTCGCCGCCCAGGTGGAGCTGGCCTTCGACCGGCTGCGTTCGGCACTCGAAGGGGCCGGCCTCGGCTACGAACACGTCGTCCGGCTGGGCACGTTCGTCGTCGACCACGACCTCGGCAAGCTGGAGACCCTCGGCAAGGCGCTGCACGCCCGCTTCGGCGACCGGCTGCCGGCACAGACACTGAGCGGTGTCGCCTCGCTGGCCCTGCCGGGGATGCTGTTCGAGGTGGACGCGGTGGCGATCCGCCCGTAGGGGGCCGGGGTGCCGCCGCCTAACCGGCGTGCAGCATCAGCCCGATCCCGATGACCAGCAGCCCGGCGGCGGCGATACGCGGAGCCCCGAACCGTTCCTTGAAGAACACGGCTCCGATGGCCGCGCCCACGATGATCGAGGATTCCCTGAGGGCGGCGATCGGCGCCAGTTCGGCTTTGGTCTGGGCCCACAGGACCAGCCCGTACGCCGCCACGGAGAGCGCGGCCCCGAGCAGCCCGACCCCGGCGAACGGCCGTACCTTCGCGAGGAATTGGCCCCGCCAGCGGTAGAGGGCATAGGCGGGAATGGCGATGCCCTCAAGAGCCATCAGCCAGGCGATATAGCCGAGCGCGGACCCCGACGCCCGTACCCCCAGCCCGTCGACGACGGTGTACGCGGCGATGGACAGCCCGGTCGCCAACGCGGCCCCGATCGCCGCCCAGTTGGGCCGCCGGCCGCGCAGCCCCCACAGCGCGACCCCGGTAAGTCCCGCACAGGACAAGGCGATTCCGGCCGCCGCCCAGCCGTCGGGCACCTCGTGCGCGAACACGGCGGCGAGCAGGGTGACGACGAGGGGCGCGGTACCGCGCGCGATCGGATACGCCTGCCCGAAGTCACCGAGCCGGAACGACCGCATGAGCAGCACGTAGTAGACGAGATGGATGACGGCCGAGACGACCAGATACGGCCACGCGTCGGCAGCGGGAAAGGGCACGAACGGCACGGCGACCAGCCCGATCACCATCCCGCCCCCGGCGATGAGCGTGAACCCGACCAGCTTGTCGGTGATGCGGTGCGCGAGCGCGTTCCAGGAGGCGTGGGTGACGGCGGCGAGCAGGACGGCGGCGGTGACGGTGGGGGTCACGAAGCCGCCGACTCCCGCACATCGACGAGGGTGGCTCCGGCGTGGGCGATCAGCGCCTTCGGTTCCATGGGGAACACGGTGTACGGGGTACCGGCGGCTGCCCAGACGAGGTCGTGCTCCAGCAGCGAACGATCGGCGAGCACAGGCGTCCTGGTCCGGTGCCCGAAGGGCGGTACGCCTCCGATGGCGTACCCGGTGGTCTCCCGTACGACGTCCACCTTGGCGCGGGTGACCTTCGCGGCGCCGAGTTCGCGCCGCACGAGCTCGACGTCGACGCGGGAGGCGCCGTCCATGAGGACGAGCACCGGAACCCCGTCGGCGGAGAAGATCAGCGACTTGCAGATCTGGCTCAGCTGACACCCGATCGCGGCAGCGGCCTCGGCAGCGGTACGCGTCTCGTCGGGGAACCGCCGGATGTGGGAGGTGAGTTCACCGAGCCCCAGTTGTTCGAGGGCCTCGGCGAAACGGGAGGACGTGGTCATGCCCGGCACGTTAGCGGGCGGACCGATGCATCACGAACGAATTCCGGTCAGCCGTCCGCCCAGGTCATGAAAGAAGCCGGTGAGGGCTCCCCGTCCCCACGGGGCCCTCACCGGCCGGCTTTTCCCGGGCGCGGTACGTCAGGAGACGCGGTGCGTCAGGCTCGTACCAGCTCCCTGTCCTCGTCCTTCGGGCGGTTGTCGTCGTCCAGGGTGCGCAGGCCCTCGCCCTCCACGTCGACGTTCGGCAGGGCGCGGTCCAGCCACTTCGGGAGCCACCAGGCCTTCTTGCCCAGCAGGGCCAGTACGGCCGGGACGATCGCCATGCGGACCACGAACGCGTCGAAGAAGACCGCGATCGCCAGGCCGAAGCCGATCATCTTGATCATCGACTCGGAGGAGCTGATGAAGCCGCCGAAGACGGCCATCATGATGACCGCGGCGGCGGCCACGACCCGGGCGCTGTGCCTGAAGCCGGTCACCACGGCCTCGGTCGGGGACTCGCCGTGGACGTATGCCTCGCGCATCCGGGTCACGAGGAACACCTCGTAGTCCATCGCGAGACCGAAGACCACGCCGACCATGAAGATCGGCATCATCGACATGATCGGGCCGGTCTCCTCGACGCCGATCAGGCCGCTCAGCCAGCCCCACTGGAAGACCGCCACCACTGCGCCGAGTGCGGCGAGCACGCTGAGCAGGAAGCCCAGCGCCGCCTTCAGCGGGACCAGGATCGAGCGGAAGACCACGATCAGGAGGAGGAAGGCGAGGCCCACCACCAGGCCCAGATACGGGATCAGGGCGTCGTTGAGCTTCTGCGAGAAGTCGATGTTCATCGCGGTCGTGCCGGTGACCAGGACGTTCGCGCCCGTGTCGGCCTTGACGTCGGCGCCCTCGGCACGGATCTCGTGCACCAGGTCCTCGGTCTGCGTCGAGGACGGCTTGGAGTCCGGGATCACGGTGATCGTCGCGGTGTCACCGGCCTTGTTGAACTGGGCCGGGCTGACCGACACGACGTCGTCGATGCCCTTGATCCGGTCGGTCAGCGCGTCGGCGTCGGCCTTCGGGTCGGCGCTGCCGGCCGCGTCGTACACGACCATCAGCGGACCGTTGAAGCCGGGGCCGAAGCCCTCCGAGAGGAGGTCGTAGGCGCGGCGCTGTGTCGTGGACGTCGGCTGCGAACCGTCGTCGGGCAGGCCCAGCTCCAGCTGCGTGGCCGGGACCGCGATCGCGCCCAGACCGAGCACACCGAACAGCAGGACGGCGACCGGCCGACGGATGACGAAACTCGCCCAGCGCGCACCCATGTTGGGCTTCGCCGGCCCCACCGGCGCGTCACCCTTCTCCTTGCTCTTCTTCTTGCTCTTCTTCTCGCCCGCCGGCTGCACCTTCCGGCCCGCGTATCCGAGCAGCGCCGGGACCATCGTCAGTGCGATGAGTACGGCGACCACGACCGTGCCCGCCGCCGCGAGGCCCATCTTGGTCAGCATCGGGACGTTGACGACCGCGAGCCCCGCCAGGGCGATCACGACCGTGAGGCCCGCGAAGACCACCGCCGAACCGGCGGTGCCGGTGGCCCGGCCTGCCGCTTCCTCGCGGTCGCGGCCCTCGGCCAGCTCGCTGCGGTAGCGGGAGACGATGAACAGCGCGTAGTCGATACCGACCGCGAGGCCGATCATCAGGGCCAGCGTGGAGGTCGTGTCGCCCAGGTCGAGCGCCTTCGCGAGGGCGGTGATCGTGGAGACACCGATCCCGACGCCGATGATCGCGGTCAGCAGCGGCAGCCCGGCGGCGACCATGGAACCCAGGGTGATGACGAGGACGACCGCGGCGATGGCGAGGCCGATGATCTCGCCGACCGCTCCCGGGTCGGCCGCGGCCTGGAGCGCGTCACCGCCGACGTCGACGGTGAGCCCGGTGGCCCGGGCCTCGTCGCCGGCCTTCTCCAGGGCGTCCTTGGTCGAGTCCGCCAACTCCATGCCGGGAAGGTCGTACTTCACCGAGGTGTAGGCGACCGACCCGTCCTTGCTGACGGCGTTCGTCGTGAACGGGTCGGTGACGGAGACGACCTCGGAGCCGTCGCGCAGTTGCTTGACGGTCTTCGCGACGGTCGCCTTGTTGTCGGCGTCCGTCATCTTCTGGCCCTCGGGCGCCTTGAAGACGATGCGCCCGGTCGCTCCGTCGGCGCTGGCGCCGGGGAAGCGCTGTTCCAGCAGGTCGAAGGCCTTCTGGGCCTCCGTACCCGGTATGGAGAAGGAGGTGGTGCCGGCGGCGGGCGCGCTGGCCGCGCCGACTCCCGCGAGCGTCAGCAGCGCCACCCAGATCAGGGCGACGAAATGCCGTCGCCGGAAGGCGAGCCGGCCGAGTTTGTAGAGGAACGTGGCCACTGGGGCGTACTCCCGGTCAGGTCGTTGAGGTGCAAATGGGCAGGGTTGATCGGCCTGTTGGGGGGCAGGGGTGATCAGCCCGACGACGTGAGCGGTCGCGTCAGGTGCAAGTGGGGTCGTTCACAGGGATGTCGGGTGCCGCCCCGCGGATGGTGCGGGCGGACCGGTGAGAGGCAGGCTGCCTTACGAGACCGGTGGCACGCCGAGGGCGGGGAGCACCACGGCGTCGATGTAGTCGCGCAAGTAGGCCTGCGTCGGGGGCAGTTCGTCGATGAGCGTGCGCGCCACGAAGCCGCCGATCATCATGTGCAGCACGTAGTCGGCCGCCGGATTGTCCGGACGGACCTCACCGCGGTCGATGGCACGCTGGATCACCTTGCGGAATTCCAGCATCTCCGGTTCGACGAGCAGTTCCCGGAACGCCAGGAGGAGATCGGGGTTCGCGTGGACCGCCATGCCCAGAGCCCGCATCAGCGCGGAGTTCTGTTCCATGACGCAGTCGTCCTCGCGGACCAGCAGGGCGTGGAAGTCACCACGCAGGGACCCGGTGTCGACGTCGGCGACGGCGGCACCACCAGGCTTGAAGTGCCGCATCGACCTGACGACCAGTTCGGCCTTGCCGCCCCACTGGCGGTAGAGCGTGGCCTTGCTGGACTTCGTACGGGCGGCGACGGCGTCCATGGTGAGCGCCTCGTAGCCGACTTCCCGGAGCAGGTCGAGCGTGGCGCCGTACAGCTCGGCCTCCCGCTCAGGAGTGATCCGACTACGACGCGCCGTTGCGACCTCGGTCATGCCACTCACCCTTCCGGTTCCAGTATCGGACGACACCGTTTCGTACAGCTCCGCCGTACGTCAATGAGCATAGCCTGAGAATGACAGAAACGAAACTGTTTCGTACGTGTCCTGCACATGTTCACATGTCCCGCGGGTGATTTCAGAAGTTGCTGGGGCCCGTTTCCCGGAAAAGCATGGGGAGGTGAGCTATCTGCGCCTGCCCCACCTCAGCGACGACCTGCTGTGCTTCGTAGCCGAGGACGACCTCTGGCTCGCCTCCCTCGACGGGCCCGGCCGAGCCTGGCGGCTCACCGTCGACCGTACGAAGGTCGGGCACCCGCGTTTCTCGCCGGACGGACGGCACATCGCGTACACGAGCTGGCGCAGTCTCGTGCCCGAGATCCACCGGGCGCCGGTCGACGGCGGCCCGGCGCAGCGGCTCACCTACTGGGGCAGCGCCGACACCCAGGTCTGCGGCTGGTCCCCGGACGGGGACATCCTCGCCGTCGCCTCGCACGGCCAGCCCTTCTCCTACTTCACCTGGGCCTACAGCGTCCCGGCGGGCGGCGGCCCCGGCGGCCGGCTCCCCTGGGGCCCGGTCTCCGACATCCAGGTCGCCGACATCGAGGACGAGCGCAGGACCCTCCTCCTCACGGGCACCCCGCCCCACGAACCGGCCGCCTGGAAGCGCTACCGGGGCGGCGCCATGGGCCGCCTCTGGCTGCACGGCGAGCGCCTCCTCCCCGACCTCGAAGGCCACCTGCACTCCCCCATGTTCGTCGGCGACCGCATCGCCTTCCTCTCCGACCACGAGGGCATCGGCAACCTGTACTCGTGCGCGTACGACGGTTCCGGCCTGCGCCGGCACACCGACCACGACGCCTTCTACGCCCGGCACGCCTCCAGCGACGGCACCCGCGTCGTCTACCAGTGCGCGGGCGACCTCTGGATCGTCGACGACCTCGCCGCCGACTCCCTCCCCCGCCGCCTCGACGTACGGCTCGGCGGCCCCCGCGCGGGCCGGCGTACGTACCAGGTGCCCGCCGCTCAGCACGTCGACGGCATCTCGGTCGACGAGACGGGCCGCGCGAGCGCCGTCGTCGTACGAGGAAGTCTTTACTGGCTGACACACCGGGACGGCCCCGCCCGGACGATCACCGACACCCCCGGCGTACGGGTCCGGCTCCCCGAGATGCTCGGCTCGGGCGGCCAGGTCGCGTACGTCACGGACGCGGAGGGAGAGGACGCGATCGAGATCGCCTACCTCCCGAGGGCCAGCGGGGAGCGCGAGCCGAGGCGGCTGGCGTCGGGCGCGCTGGGCCGGGTACTGGAACTGGTGTCCGACCCGGCGGGCGAACGCCTGGCCATCGCGGCCCACGACGGCCGCCTCCTCCTCATCGACGCGACGGAGGACTCGAACGGGGACGCGACGGAGCTGATCTGCTCCCTCAACGGGCCGGTCACCGACCTGGCCTTCTCCCCGGACGGCGCCTGGCTGACCTGGTCGCACCCGGGCATCGGCCGCTCCCTCCGCCAGATCAAGATGGCCCGGATAAAGGACCGCCTGATCGTCGACGTGACGAACGGCCGCTTCGAGGACGAGAACCCGGTCTTCACGAGGGACGGCCGCTACCTGGCCTTCCTCTCCTGGCGCGGCTTCGACCCGGTGTACGACGTCCACACGGGCGACCTCTCCTTCCCGCTCGGCTGCCGCCCCTACCTGGTCCCGCTCTCCTCGGCGACCCCCTCCCCCTTCGCCCTGTCCCCCGACGGCCGCCCGGCCGCGGGTGGCCTGGACCCCGAGGAGGAGGGCGGGGACGGCACGGTGACCGTCGAGGTGGAGGGCCTGGAGAGCCGCGTCACCCCCTTCCCGGTCACCGCCTCCAAGTACTCGGCGCTGTACCCGGTCGCGGGCGGCGGACTGGTCTGGCTGCGCTGGCCGATCTCGGGCGCGCTCGGCGAGACGTTCGCGAACCCGGCGGACACGAGCGGTCGGCCGACGCTCGAATACTTCAACATCAGCAAGGCCAAGAAGTCCGAACTCGTCGACCACCTCGACTGGTTCGCGGTCAGCGGCGACGCCTCACGGCTGGTGGTCGTGGACGACGACGAGCTGCGCGCGGTGCCGTCCACCGACCCGGGCGACAGCGATACGACGGTCTGGATCGACCTGCGCCGGGTCCTGCACGAGGTCTGCCCCCCGGCGGAGTGGCGCCAGTCCTACGAGGAGGCGGGCCGCCTGATCCGCGCCTACTTCTGGGAGCCCCAGATGTGCGGCATCGACTGGGACGCGGTGCTGGAGCAGTACCGCCCGCTGGTCGAACGGGTCGCGTCCCCCGACGAGTTCGCGGACCTGCTCCGCGAGGTCCTGGGCGAGCTGGGCACGTCCCACGCGTACGTCACGGCCGCCCGCCGCAACGAGGGCCCACCGCACTACCAGCGCAGGCAGGGCCTCCTGGGCGCCAACTTCGTCCGCAGGGAGGGCGGTTGGATGCTGGACCGCATCCTCCCCGGCGACTCCTCGGACTCCAAGGCCCGCTCCCCGCTGGCCGGTTCGGGAATCCGGGAGGGCGCTCTGCTCACGCATGTGGACGGCCGCCCGGTGGACCCGGTGACGGGCCCGTTCCCGTTGCTGGCGGGGGCGGGCGGTACGACGGTGGAGCTGACGTTCACACCGGCGGAGGACTCTCGGGGCGAGGGAAGGGCCAGGCGGGTCGCGGTGGTCCCCCTGATCGACGAGCGGCCGTTGCGCTACCAGGACTGGGTGGCCAAACGCCGGGAAGTCGTACGGGAGTTGAGCGGAGGCCGGTGCGGCTATCTGCACATCCCCGACATGGGCGGCTCGGGCTGGGCCCAGTTCAACCGCGATCTGCGCATGGAGGTGTCGAGGCCCGCGCTCATCGTCGACGTACGCGGCAACGCGGGCGGCCACATCAGCGAGCTGGTGGTGGAGAAACTGACCCGCACGATCCTGGGCTGGGACCTGACCCGCAACGCCCAGCCGGTGTCGTACGCCTCAAATGCGCCCAGGGGCCCGGTGGTCGCCCTGGCCGACGAGGCGACATCGTCGGACGGCGACATGATCACGGCGGCCTTCAAGTTGCTGGAGCTGGGCCCGGTGGTGGGCCAGCGAACCTGGGGCGGAGTGGTCGGCATGACCGGCCGCCACCGCCTGGGCGACGGCACGGTGATCACGGTCCCGATGAACGCGGCCTGGTTCGACACGTACGGCTGGACGGTCGAAAACCAGGGCGTGTCCCCGGACCTGGAGATCCTGCGCACCCCCTTGGACTGGGCAGAGGGCCGCCACGTGGAAATGGACGACGCAATCCGCCTGGCCCTGACCCTCCTGGACACACACCCGGCGGCCACCCCACCGACGTACGACGGCGTCCCGAACAGAGCAAGACCAAAACTCCCCCCGCGTGGACGTACCTAGGGGCGCGGGGAACTGCGCGACAAGCCCCCACCGGGCCCGCACCCAACAACGCACCCCACAAAGCAGGATGTGGGGTGCCCTCAAAACCAAGGGCACCCCACATCATCGGCTCAAGCCAGGACTAGATGTCGTAGTCCTGGTTCAACCGGTCCTCTTCCTCCCGCATGGCCCGCTCCGTGTCCTCGTCGCGCGGCCGCCCCCGCTCAGGAGTCTCCTCCCGCCCCTGCTTACGCTCCTGGCCAGGCCTACGCTCCTGACCCTGCGGGCGCTCGCCCTGCTGACGCTCGCCCGGCTGACCCTGCTGGCGCTCGCCCTGCTGGCGCTGACCCTCCCGGGTCCGCTCCATCTTCTCCTTGGCCTGCCGGGCCTTCTCCTGCATCTCGTCCTTCATGCCCATGTGAGTTCACTCCCGTAAGTGGGTGAGGGGATCGGGGCTCGACCAGACTCACACGCCAGCACAAAGCACGCATTTCGATCAGTAACGTTCAGTCACTGCCAGTGCCCGACCCCACGCCCCGGGCCTCCTCATCGGCCGCTCCACCAGCCCCCACAAGCCCTGTTCCCATCCCCTGCAACCGCCCCGAGAACCGCCCGACCTCGCGCTGCCCGACCGCCCCGATCAGCCCCGGCAGATACCCCCGCACCCCCTGCATCCCGCGCAGCCACCACTGCCCGTACACATGGCTGGACCGCCGCTCGATCCCGGCCACGAGCCGGTCGACGGCCGGCCCCAGCGGATACGTCTTGCCGGCCGGCCCCGGCAACCGCTGCCTCAACTCCCGCATGACGTCGTCCTGATCGGCCCCGCGGACCATGTCGGTGTCGGTCCAGGACAGATACGCGACCCCCACCCGGACGCCCTTGTACCCGACCTCGGCCCGCAGACAGTGCGCGTACGCCTCGACACCCGCCTTGGACGCGCAGTACGCGGTCATCATCGGCGCCGGGGTGATGGCGGCGAGAGAGGCGATCTGGAGCAGGTACCCCCTGCTCTCCGTCAGCACCGGCAGAAACGCCCGCGCCGTGACCGCCGACCCGATCAGATTGACCTCGATGACCCGCCGCCAGGACTCCGGATCGGAGTCGACGAAGGGCCCGCCGCTCGCGACCCCCGCGTTGGCGACGACGATGTCGACCTTCCCGAACCGCTCCTTGACCTCCGCCGCCACCCGGGACATCGCCTCGTGGTCGGTGACATCGGCGTACCAGGCCTGGCTCTCGGTGTGGAGCCGCTCGGAGACCTGCTTGAGCGCGTCGGCCTCCAGCCCGACCAGCGCGACCTTGGCCCCGCGCGCGGAGAGCTTGCGCGCGAGCAGCTCACCGACCCCCCGAGCCGCCCCGGTCACGACAGCGACCTGCCCGTCCAGACTGACCTTGCTCATGCGCCCTCCTCGATCCGTACGTCGGCCTCTGTACCGTGCGCGTCCAACTGCCCGTACGCCACCACGAGTTCACGAATCACCCCGGTCACCACCTCCGGCGCCTCGACCGGAGTCATGTGCCCCAGCCCGGCCAGCTCGGTCACACCGTGGCAGTCGGGCAGCGCGGCGGCCAGCGCCCGCGCGTGCACGGGCGGGGTCAGCCGATCGGCCGTACCGACGACAACAGCGGCCGGTACGGTCAACTCTCCTATGTCGGCGTCGAGTTGGACCCCGTCCAGCACCCGCGCCCATGCGTACCGCACCTTGCGCGGGCACGCGTGCGCGATCCTGGCGCACGCCTCGACCATGGCGGCCGACGAACCGGCGCCCATGGTCACGTACTTGAGGATGCGCCGGGAGACGGGCGTGACCGGACCGAACGGCGCGCGCGAACTGAGGCCCAGCCGTGTGAGCCAGGTCCGCAGCCGCCCGGCCCGCATCGGCACGACCAGCGCCTCGGCGACGAGCCGCGAACTGCCGGTGCTGCACAGCAGTACGGCCGCCGCGTGCTCCCGGAACCCCGGCCGCGTGGACGCTGCCAGTATCGTCATCCCGCCCATGGAGTGCCCGACGACCACGGCCTTCTCGCCGGGTGCGAGGCTGGCCGCGAGTACGGCTTCCAGGTCGTCGGCGAGTACGTCGGTGCTGTAGACGGGGCTCGCCGGGCTGCGTCCGTGGCCGCGCTGGTCGTAGGCCACGACCCGGTGATCGGGGGCGAGTTCGCGGATCTGGGCGGCCCAGAAGGCGGTGGAGCAGGTCCAGCCGTGGGAGAGGACGACCACGGGTCCGTCATCGACGCCGTGCACCTCGACATGCAGCCGGGCCCCGTCGGCGGAGACGGCGGTGAGTTCACGGACGGGGACAGGAGGGGCGTACGGACCGCCCGTCACGGACGTCAACCGGCTCACGCGCCCACCCCCACAGCCGAGTTGGTCTCGCCGGTGCCGACGGTCGCCGCCCGCAGAACCTCGTACTCGGCGAGATCCACACGCCGGGTCGCCCGCCGGAACTCGGATGTCGTACCGGGCCAGACGGTGGTGTTGCGCCCCTCGGCGTCGAGGTACCAGCTGCTGCACCCACCCGTGTTCCACACCGTGCGCCGCATCCGCTCCTGCACCCGCCCGTTCCAGGCGTCGACGGCGGAAGGCCGGGCATCGAGAGCCACCCGCCCCCCGAGAACGCCCAACTGCCGTACGTAGTCGGCCATGTAGTTCAGCTGGGACTCGATCATCAGGATCATGGAGGAGTTCCCGAGGCCGGTGTTGGGCCCGATGATCGTCATCCAGTTGGGGAACCCGGCGGCGGAGGCTCCGCGCAGCGCCCGCATCCCGCTGCCCGCCCAGGCCTCGGCGAGCGTACGCCCGTCGGCGCCGACGACCCGGTCGGCGATGGGCATGTCGGTGACGTGGAACCCCGTACCGAAGACGATGGCGTCGACCTCGGCGGTGCTCCCGTCGGCCCCGACGACAGTGGACCCGCGGACCTCGCTCAACCCACTGGCGACGACGTCCACATTGGGGCGGGTCAGGGCCGGGTAGTACTCGCTCGACAGCAGGATGCGCTTGCAGCCGATGCGGTAGTCGGGGGTGAGCTTGGCGCGCAGGGCCGGGTCCTTGATCGAGCGGCTCATGTTCCGCTTGGCCAGCGCCTCCACCACACCCAGCTCGCCCGGGTGCTTGGTGAACGCCTGGACCTGCAACTCCCGCATGCCCCACAGGAGTCCGCGCCGCAGCCGGGTGGTGAAGGGCAGCGCGCGGTGCACGGCGCGCTCGGCGCCGCCGATGGCCCGGTCGACGCGGGGCATCACCCAGGGCGGGGTGCGCTGGAAGAGGGTGAGGCGGGAGACGTCGGGCTGGACGGCGGGCACGATCTGGATGGCGGAGGCCCCGGTGCCGACCATCGCGACCCGCTTGCCGCGCAGGTCGTAGTCGTGGTCCCAGCGGGCGGAGTGGAAGACCTTGCCGGGAAAGGTGTCGAGCCCCGGAATGTCCGGCACCTTGGGATCGGAGAGGGGCCCGGTGGCGGAGACGACGAGATCGGCGAGCAGGGTCCCACTGCTGGTCTCGATGACCCACACCAACCGCCCCCCGTCCCAAGTCATCGTCTTCACCTCGGAGTTGAGGCGGAGATGGGGCCGCAGCCCGAAGACATCGGTGACGTGCTCCAGATAGGCACGGATGTGCTCCTGCCCGGAGAAGGCACGCGGCCAGTCGGGATTGGGCGCGAAGGAGAAGGAGTAGAGGTGGGAGGGCACATCGCAGGCGCACCCCGGATAGCTGTTGTCCCGCCAGGTCCCGCCGACGCTGCCGGCCCGCTCCAGCACGACGAAGTCGGTGATCCCCTCGCGGCGCAGCCGCACGGCGGCCCCGAGCCCCCCGAACCCGGACCCGATCACCGCCACCCGCACATGCTCGTGTTCGGCCATGCCGATGCCTCCATGCGTCGTACGCGACTCCGCCAGTGAACACTGGCGCAATGGGGAGAGTAGAGGAGGGGCGTACTGACCGGTAGGGGCCGGAAGGAGGAAAGTTACCGACGGTACGCCTTAGGGTTCCGACGTGGCAGACGCAGACGCAGACACGGCGGAGAACGCCGAAGGACGCGAACACCGGACGGAGTACCGGATGGAGTACCGGATGGAGGAGCTGGCCGACCTGGCCGGCATCACCGTCCGCACCCTGCGCTTCTACCGCGAACGCAAACTGATCCCACCGCCCCGCCGCGAGGGCCGCATCGCCTGGTACGACGACCACCACCTGGCCCGGCTGCGCACGATCTCGGCGCTCCTTGAACGCGGCCACACCCTGAGCGGCATCGCGGAACTCGCCGAGGCCTTCGACCACGGCCGGGATGTCGCCGACCTGCTCGGCCTCGGCGCCCCCACCGAGGAGACCCCGGTCCGCCTCACCCCCGAGGACCTCGCCGACCGCTTCGGCCCGGACGCCACCCCCGAGAACCTCGCGGCCTCGATGGACCTCGGCTATCTGGGCATCGACGGCGACCAGATCGTCCACATCAGCCGCAGCCTCCTGGAGGCGTCGGCGGCGCTGGTCCAGGAGGGCATCCCGCTGTCGGCGGTCCTGGCGGCGGGCAAGCGGGTACGCGACCACGCGGACGCCCTGGCCGAGATCTTCACGGACGTGATCCTCACCCACGCCCCGGAGGGCGACCCGGCCCGCCTGCGCCCACTGGCCCGCCGGGTGGTGGAGGCGGAACTGTCACTGGCGCTGGACCGTCAACTCAGCAGACGGCCGACTTCCTGAAGATTCACTCCATAGAGCCAATTTCCAACTAACAGAGAACAAACTTCAGTTCACACTCCGAAAGTGGGACCGAAAGACCCCGGCGGCTGTCCTACCAGCCCCGGGGCACGGCCGACACTGACAAGGAGTGCCAACATGCCCAAGAGTAGTTGCGCACAGGCTCCACCGACTTCACCTTCCGGCGGTCAACCACACGCCCTCGCCGTACTACGCCTCAGCAACGTGACCAGCGTGACCACCTCGCCTGCCCGGCAGCGCGCCACCATCCAACTCTGCGCCGAGCGCCTCAACTTCGCGCTGATCGGCGAAGCTGCCGACCTTGGCGTCTCAGCGTGCCAGACGTCTCCATTCGAGAGGCCGTCCTTGTCGTCCTGGCTGTGTCGCCCGCAGGAGTACAGCGCTGTTGTGTGGTCCCACGTGGACCGCGCCGTGCGATCCGTGGCACACATGGCCGAGTTGGTCGCTTGGGGGCGCCAACAGGACCGGACGCTCGTCTTCGGAACATCCGAGGACCACAGGCCCCTCGTAGTGACACCACAGGCGAACGGCGCCACCATCCGTCGATGCATGGACCTCGCCCACACCGCCGAGCAAGAGGCGCGCACCATCTCCGAACGGCTCACCGGCAGCCATGAGGCGCTGCGTGCCGCCGGTCGCTACGGCGGCGGCCTGGTCCCCTTCGGCTACCTCAAGGCGCCGCACCCGTCTGGTAGCGGATGGTGCCTGACTCCTGACCCCGAAACGACCCCAGTCGTCCGAACCATCGTGGAAGAAGTTCATGCGGGACTCTCGCTGATCGCCATTGCACGGAAACTCAACGAGACAGGCGCACTGGTGCCCCGCGACCGCCACGCCCAGCTTCAAGGACGTCCGTTGGGAGGCCGACGCCACGGGCGCGACTTCGAACGCTTCCGCTGGACGTCCGGAACCCTGTCCAAGGTGTTGCGCAGCCCGTCACTGATGGGCCATCGCGTGCATCAAGGGCAGACCGTTCGCGATACCGCAGGGCTACCCGTGCTGATCGGTCCGCCGTTGCTCACCGAGGACGAGTTCCGCACCCTCCAGGCCGTCCTTCTGGCGCGTTCGAATGGCACTCGTCGCGAGCGCCGGACAACGAGTGCCCTGCTCACTGGAGTGGCCCACTGCGAGGGCTGCGAGGGGCGTATGTACTTCGCCGTACGGAAGGGGTATCCGTACGGCGACTACGGGTGTCGTGCCACCGCCCGAGGCGACGTGTGCCCTGCGCCCGCCTCAGTGCGCTCGGACTGGCTTGAGGAATACGTCGTCAGCCGCTACCGCCAGACAGTCCCGGCGGAAGAAGTTGTGGCCCGGGAGGACCTTCTTCGCGACGGAGTCCGCGTCACCGTCGCCAAAGGCCGCAAAGGGGGAGGCGCCAAGCGCCTGACCGGGCCCGACACCACGCGCCTGGTCTTCACCATGCAGGAACCACCAACCGTACGGTGGGAGAACTGAGACCACCGGGGCGGGCCGCACAGATCAGGGCGGTCCGCCCCGCACTGTCAGGTCTCGAAGACCACCGTCACCGGTGCATGATCCGACCACCGCTGCTCATGACTGGCGGCGCGCTCCACCATCCCCTTGGCCGCACGCCCCGCGAGCCCGGCCGTCGCGGCAATGAGGTCGATCCTCCATCCTGCGTCGTTGTCAAAGGCCCGCCCCCGATAAGACCACCACGAGTACGGCCCCTCGACCTCCGGATGCAGCGCCCGCACCACATCCACGTACCCGCCGTCCCCCGCGTCGAGCACCCGCCCGAGCCACTCCCGCTCCTCCGGCAGGAACCCGGAGTTCTTCTGGTTGGCGCGCCAGTTCTTGAGGTCGGCCGGCTGGTGGGCGATGTTCCAGTCACCGCAGACGACGACCTCGCGCCCGTCGGCGGCGGCCCGCTCCCGCAGGTCCTTCAGATAGGCGAGAAACTCGTCCATGAAGCGGATCTTCTCGTCCTGCCGGTCCGTACCGACCTCCCCGGACGGCAGATACAGGCTCGCGACGGTGACACCGGGCAGGTCGGCCTCGACGTACCGGCCGCTGCCGTCGAACTCGGCGGAGCCGAAGCCGACCTGGACGCGGTCGGGCTCGCGGCGGCTGTAGAGGGAGACGCCGGCGCGGCCCTTGGCGGCGGCGGGCGCGTGCGTGACGTACCAGCCCTCGGGCGCGCGGACCTCCTCCGGCAGCTGCTGGGCTTCGGCGCGCACCTCCTGGAGGCACAGCACATCGGCGGAGGTCTCGGCGAGCCACTCCACGAAGCCCTTCTTCGCGGCGGCCCGCAGTCCGTTCACATTCACAGAGGTCACTGTCAGCACGCGGGCACGATACCCGCCCGACCGAAACTCCCTGGCGACAGGAGTGCGCATAGATGTACGGTGGTTGGCATGAATATCCGCCGGGTCTCCTTCGACCACCCCGACGCCGTGAAGCTCAACGACCAGGTCCAGGCCGAGTACGCCGCCCGCTACAACGACGACGGAGACGTCACGCATCTCGACCCGGCGATGTTCGACCCGCCGTCCGGCCTGTATCTGATCGCGTACGACGAGCAGGACCGCCCGATGGCCACCGGCGGCTGGCGCGGCCACGACGAGGAGACCGAGGAAGGTTATCTGCCCGGCGACGCCGAGCTGAAGCGGATGTACGTCGTCGAGGAGGCCCGCGGTCTCGGCCTGGCCCGCCGCATACTCGCCGCCCTGGAGGACGACGCCCGCACCGCCGGCCGTACCCGCATGGTCCTGGAGACGGGCGACAGACAGCCGGAGGCCATCGCCCTCTACACCTCCAGCGGCTACGAACCCTGCGAGAAGTTCGGCTACTACCGCCACTTCGAATCGAGCCACTGCTTCGCGAAGAGCCTGTAGGGCCGATAGCCGATAGCCGATGCCCATAGCCGATACGGGGGGGGGCCGGTCGGCTCACGCCCGCGCAAACAGGTTCCTCACGCCCGCAGATAGGTGAGCACCGCCAGCACCCGCCGATGCGTCTCGTCCGCCGGAGGCAACTCCAGCTTCGCGAGAATGCCACCGATGTGCTTGCCGACGGCCGCCTCGGAGACGACCAGTTCCCGCGCTATCGAGCCGTTGGACCGGCCCTCCGCCATCAGCGCCAGCACCTCGCGCTCACGCGGGGTCAGCCGCTCCAACGGGTCGCGGCGCCGGCGCAGCAACTGCCGTACGACCTCGGGGTCGACGACCGTACCCCCGTCCGCGACCCGCCCCAGCGCGTCGACGAACTCCTCGACCTGCCCGACCCGGTCCTTGAGCAGATACCCCACGCCGGTGCCGTCCCCGGAGTCGAGCAGCTCGGCGGCGTAGGCCCGCTGGACGTACTGGCTGAGGACGAGCACGGGCAGCGACGGCCGCGTCTCACGCAGCCGCACCGCGGCGTGCAGCCCCTCGTCCCGAAACCCGGGCGGCATGCGTACGTCCGTCACCACGATGTCGGGCTCGTGCTCGGCGACCGCCGCGAGCAGCGCCTCGGCGTCCCCGACGGCACCGACGACCTCGTGCCCAACACGATTGAGCAGCCCGATCAGCCCTTCCCTGAGCAGCACGCTGTCCTCGGCGAGGACTACGCGGAGCGCCGGCCGCGATCCGTCAACTGGCTCCACTCGCAAGGAATCTCCACCCGCAGCGACGTAGGTCCACCCGGCGGGCTGGACAGGGAAAGTCTGCCATCGAGCACTGACACCCGGTCCGAGAGCCCGGTGAGCCCGCTGCCACCCCCGGGATCGGCCCCACCGCACCCGTCGTCCCGCACCTCGACGAACAGCCGCCCCTCACGATGCCCGCCCCCGACCTCGGCCCGACTGGCCCCGCTGTGCCGGTCGACGTTGGCGAGCGCCTCGCAGACCACGAAGTACGCGGCCGACTCCACGGCCCGGGGCAGACGTCCGGGCAGGTCGAGGCTGACGTCCACGGGCACGGCCGCACGATCCGCGGCGTCGGCCACGGCAGCCTGAAGCCCATAGTCCGCGAGCACCTGGGGATGGATCCCGTGGATCAGCTCGCGCAGTTCCTCCAACGCGCTCCCCACCTCCCCCTGGGCCTTGGCCAGTTGCTCGGCGAGCGGCGACTCCGGCGGCGCGTCCAGCCGGGCCACTCCGAGAGTCACCGACAGGGCGACCAGCCGCTGTTGGGCCCCGTCGTGCAGATCACGCTCGATCCGCCGCCGCTCGGCCTCGAAGGCGTCCACCAACCGGACCCGGGAACGGGCGAGTTCGACGACCCGCTCCCCCAACTCGACGTCACGGGCGGCGATGAGCAACCGCGTCAGCCCGGCCCGAGCCCCGGCGACAACGCCAAGCGCATAGGCACACAGGCCAAGCAGTACCAGCCCAACAACGGAGACCCCAAAGGCAGTCGGCCACCCGGTGACGGTCCACTCCTTGAGCACCTTGGCCTCCTGCCCGTCGCCGACGGTGGCCATCAGCACCGGAGTCGCCACGAGGGACACCGGGACGAGCAGCCCGACGGCGACGACAAGAGCGTCCACGGGCCACAACAGCCCCGCGAACAGCACCACATACCCCAGCTCCCGCCAGGTGGCCCGCTCCCGCAACCGCACGACCAGCCAGGCCCGCAGCCCCGGCACCACGGGCTCCCGATGCGGATCGGGCACCGCCTCAGCGTCGACGATCCGCAGCCTGAGCCGCTCGACCCGGGCGACAGGAAGCCCGCAGAGCGCGAGGGCGACCAGCAGCGGCAGCCCCACCAGCACCACGGCGAGCGCCCCACCGGCCACCACCATGAGCACGACCAGCACAAAGACGAAGGCCCCGGTCACGGCCCCACTGACGAGATAGACGACCGCCCGCCAGGGCCACCACGACACCAGAAACCCCGGCCGGCCCATGGCCTGCCACACGCTCTTCGACTGCATGACGATCACGGTAGGAGGCGCATGCCGGTCCCACCATGGGCCCAGCGGGCGGGTTGGGGGTATGCCTGTCCCTACCCCAAGTCACGGAAAACCCCTCGGACTTGCCCGGCCTCCCCCGGACATGCCGAAGCCCCGACGGGAAAACCCGCCGGGGCTTCGAGCTGTGCGTGGACCTGTGGGGATTTGAACCCCAGACCCCCTCGATGCGAACGAGGTGCGCTACCAGACTGCGCCACAGGCCCTTGCAACGAGTGAAACTCTAGCATCCCGATCCGGGTGCTCGGAAATCCGTTCCGCGCCCTCGGTCGAGGCCTCCGCACGCTCCCCCACCTGCCCGAAGTTCGGGCCGGGTGCGGCCGGGCGGAGGCGTGTGGTGCTCGTTACTCGTTGGCCGCGCGGGGCCGCTCGCCGTCCTCGTACTGGTCGAACAGGGGCGTGCGGCCACGCTCGCGGGCCCGGCGGGCGGATGCCGCGCGGCGGGCGTCGGTGCGGCCGTCCGCACCCTCCGGGCCTTCCTGGCCCTGCTCCGACTCCGGCTCGGACGACAGGTCCGTCTCCGACTCCGCCACGTCCTCCGTCGTCGCCGACTCCTCCGACTCGCGCCCCACCGTGCTCGACCGCGCCGAACTCCACGCGTCCGGTGCGCCGAGGTCCACGTCGGACGTGGCGCGGGGGGCGACCGGGGCCGTCACGTACGTCGGCAGGGGTACCGGGACCGGGTCCCAGCTGTCGCCGTGGCCGGGGCGGCGCTGGCGTTCGCGCTGCTGGTCGACCCACTCCGCGTGGTCGGTCTGCTCGACCAGCGCACGCCGGTCCGCGGCGAGCGCGGACAGGGCCGACAGACCGGGGTCGGTCTCCGGCTCCGGGTGCTCGTCCTGGTCCTCGGCCCCGGGGTCGGTGGACGGCCGCCGCCGGGGCTGGCGCTCGCGCAGTCGCTGCGCGGCCAGCTCGGCCTGGCGCCGGTCCATCTGGTAGGCGAAACGGCGCCGTTCCTGCGTACGCAGATAGGCGATGTATCCGCTGAGCATGACCGCCGGGACGGCGGGGGCCCAGAGGAGCGCGAGTCCGCCGACCGCCGCGACGATCGCGCCGAGCGTGAAGGCGAAGAACAGCATCACCGTCGTACGCCGACGGCGCGCGAGCACCTTCGAGCGCCGGGCGCGCGCGGCGGCTTCCGCCGAGGTGCCCGCGCTCCGACGAGCCGCCGGTACACGCTCGCGCTCCCGTTCCCTCGTCGGGGCCGGGGCCGACGCCTGCTGCTCCCGCTTCGGCGCCCTCTGCTGCGCCGGAGCCTGCTCCTGTTGAACCTGTTCCTGTACCTGGGCCTTTGCCTGGGGACGGGCCGGGGGCATGGCGAAGGCCCGGACGTCCACCGAGTCGGTGACACCCTCCGGGTCTCCGGCGCTGTGCTCCCCCTCGTCGGTGGAGCGCGCCCGCAGGTCCTTGGCGTACCGGCGCTCCATGCCCGCCCGTCCGGACAGGAGCCGGATGGCGGTGCTGAAGCGTTCCGTCGGACGAGCCTCGTTCAGCTCGTCCTGCCTACGGAGCCACATCGGCACCAAGTAGGCGGCCCAGGCCCCGACAATGACTGCGTAGATGAGGCCGCTGCTGCTCACGCCTCACACGGTAGAGGGGTTTGTGTGAGGCCATCTGCCAATTGAGCCGGTGTGTCGCACGATCTGGCTGATATTTCGAGCTTTTTTTGTGATCGGTGCGATCAGCGGGTCATCGAGGGTGCGCATTTGGCACCCGAAGTCGATCGCTTTCGAACACTTATTCAATTTACGCGGGATTCCGTGGGGTGTTCTGGGATCGTGCCCGCTGCCAGCGGCTCAGCAACCCCTCGGGCACCTCTTCCGCTGTGAGCGCGAAGACAAGATGGTCCCGCCAGGCGCCGTCGATGTGGAGATAGCGGGGCCTGAGTCCCTCCTCGCGGAATCCGAGTTTCTCCACGACCCGGCGGCTGGGCCCGTTCTCAGGTCGAATGCAGACTTCGATGCGGTGCAGTCCGACCGTGCGGAAGCAGTGGTCGACAGCGAGGGCGACCGCCGTCGGCATGACGCCCCGGCCCGCGACCGCCTCGTCCACCCAGTAGCCGACGTGGCCCGAGCACATCGAGCCCCAGGTGATTCCGGCGACCGTCAACTGCCCGACCAGTTGCCCCCGGTACTCGATGGCGAACGGCAGCATCCGGCCCGCGTTCGCCTCCGCGCGCAGATGGCGGACCATCTGCCGGTAGGTCGGCCGGTGGGCGATCGGGCCGCTGGGCGTGGGCGGCGGGATCGTCGCCTCCCAGGGGCGCAGCCAGTCCCGGTTGCGCCGGTTGACCTCGCGCCAGACCCGCTGGTCGCGCAGCCTGACGGGCCGGAGGACGACATCGCCGTCCACCAGCTCGACCGGCCAGGATGGGCTGTTCAGCTCGCACCCCCACTGCTGCCGCCGGGTCTGGGGTGATCGCCGCCCCGGATCTGGTCGACGGCGTGCTTCAACAAGGGTTCCAGCACCGCCAGTCCGTCCTTCACGCCGCCGCTGGAACCCGGCAGATTGACGATCAGCGTGCCGTCCGCGACTCCGGCGAGTCCGCGCGACAGCGCCGACGCCGGCACCTTCTCCCGGCCGAACGCCCGGATGGCCTCGGCGATGCCCGGGATCTCCCGGTCGAGCACCGCGCGGGTCGCCTCCGGGGTGCGGTCGGTGGGCGAGATGCCGGTGCCGCCGGTGGTGACGACGACGTCGTACCCGGCCTCGACGGCGACCCGCAGGGCGTCCTCCACCGGGTCCCCGTCGGGCACGACCCACGGTCCGTCGACGGCGAAGCCGAACTTCTCCAGCCCCGCCACGAGCACCGGGCCGCTCTTGTCCTCGTACACGCCCGCCGCCGCGCGGTTGGACGCGGTCACGACCAGGGCGGCGTACGGCGCGAGCAGCGCGCCCCCGGCGTCGGCAGGCAGCGTCACCGGTGTCATGACCGGCTCCAGTCGCCCGACTTCCCGCCGGTCTTCTCCTCCACCCGGACGTCCGTGATGACCGCTCCCTTGTCGACAGCCTTGACCATGTCGATCACGGTGAGCGCGGCGACCGAGACCGCGGTGAGGGCCTCCATCTCGACGCCCGTGCGGTCCGTCGTCCTCACGGTGGCCAGGATCTCGACGGCGTCGTCCGCGACCGACAGATCCAGTTTCACACCCGACACCGACAACGGGTGGCAGAGCGGGATCAGATCCGGGGTGCGCTTGGCGCCCATGATGCCCGCGATCCGCGCGGTGGCCAGGGCGTCGCCCTTGGGGACGCCCTCCCCGCGCAGCAGCTCGATCACGCGGGGCGAGACGAGGACACGTCCGCTGGCACGGGCGGTCCGCGCGGTCACGTCCTTCCCGGATACGTCGACCATGCGGGCGGCGCCCGCCTCGTCGATGTGTGTCAGTCGGTCGTCCTGCGTGCTCATGTGCTGCGGCGCTCCCGGTCGGGCCTGTTGTGCGCGACACGGTACTCCCAACCCGCGCCTCTCAGCCGCCCCAGCCCACCGGCCGGCCGAGCAGCACGACCTCGACATCGGCGCCGGGCTCCAGGGACTCCGTGTCCTCGGGTACGACGATCAGCGCGTCGGCGTGCGCGAGGGCCGCGATCAGGTGGGAGCCGGCGCCGCCGACCGGCGTCACGCGCCCGTCCGCGTAGGTGCCGCGCAGGAACTGGCGGCGCCCGGCGGGCGAGGTCAGCGCCTTGCCGGTCTCCAGGACCGCTCTGGCCGTGGGCCGGTGGACGTCGGGCAGCCCCATCAGGGCACGGATCGCGGGCCGCACGAACAGTTCGAAGGAGACGTACGACGACACCGGGTTGCCCGGCAGGGCGAGCAGCGGGGTGTGGTCGGGGCCGACGGTGCCGAAGCCCTGGGGCTTGCCGGGCTGCATGGCGAGCTTGCGGAAGTCGACGCCGGCGCCGGGCTCGTCCTCGTCGGCGACGTGCGAGAGGGCCTCCTTGACCACGTCGTAGGCGCCCACGCTGACGCCTCCGGTGGTGACGACGAGGTCGGCGCGGACGAGCTGGTCCTCGATGGTGGAGCGGAGGGTCTCGGCGTCGTCGGCGACCGCGCCCACGCGGTAGGCGATCGCGCCGGCGTCCCGGGCGGCGGCGGTGAGGGCGAAGCTGTTGGAGTCGTAGATCTGGCCGCCGGCGAGCTTCTCGTCGGGCTGGATCAACTCGCTGCCGGTGGACATGACGACCACGCGCGGGCGCGGGCGCACACGGACGGTGCCGCGGCCGATCGCGGCGAGCAGGGCGATCTGCGGCGGGCCGAGGACGGTGCCCTCGGCGAGGGCGCGGTCGCCGGCCTGGACGTCGCTGCCCTGCGCGCGCACATGCGCGCGTGCCGGTGCCGGGCGGTGCACGCAGACCTGGCCCTTGGGGCCCTCGGGGTCCGCGCTGCCGGGGCGCATCCCGGTGACGGGGCCCTCGCCGAGGCCCCCGTCGGTCCACTCCACGGGGACGACGGTCTCGGCGCCGGGCGGGAGCGGGGCGCCGGTCATGATGCGGGCGGCCTGGCCGGGGCCCACGTGGAGCAGTCCGTCCTGGCCGGCCGCGACGTCCCCGATCACCGTCAGGGCGGCCGGGTACTCCTCGCTCGCGCCCGCGACATCGGCGACCCGGACCGCGTACCCGTCCATGGAGCTGTTGTCGAACGGCGGCAGGGAGACCTGCACCGTGACGTCCTCGACCAGGACGCAGCCCTGGGCGTCGAGGAGTTGCAGCTCGATGGGTTCGAGGGGGCGGACGGTCGCGAGGATGTCCTCCAGGTGTTCGTCCACCGACCACAGGTGGTCCTGGCCGGTGGTGCGGGGCGCGGCGCTGCTCAACGTTGCTACATCTCCTCGGCTACGTAACTGCGAAGCCAGGTCCGGAAGTCCGGGCCCAGGTCTTCACGTTCGCATGCGAGTCTGACAATGGCACGCAGGTAGTCGCCGCGGTCCCCGGTGTCATAGCGGCGGCCCTTGAAGACGACGCCGTGCACGGGGCCGCCGATCTTCTCGTCGTCGGCGAGCTGCTGGAGGGCGTCGGTGAGCTGGATCTCGCCGCCGCGGCCGGGCTCGGTCCGGCGGAGGATGCCGAAGATGTGCGGGTCGAGGACGTAGCGGCCGATGATCGCGTAGTTCGACGGGGCGTCGGCCGGCTCGGGCTTCTCGACCAGGCCGGTGACCTTGACGACGTCGCCGTCGACGGTGGCCTCCACGGCCGCGCAGCCGTACAGGTGGATCTGCTCGGGGGCGACCTCCATGAGGGCGATCACGCTGCCGCCGTGCTGCTCCTGGACCTCGACCATGCGCTGGAGGAGGGGGTCGCGGGGGTCGATGAGGTCGTCGCCGAGGAGGACGGCGAAGGGCTCGTGGCCGACGTGCGGGGCGGCGCACAGGACGGCGTGGCCGAGGCCCTTGGGGTCGCCCTGGCGGACGTAGTGCATGGTGGCGAGGTCGCTGGACTCCTGGACCTTGGCGAGTCGCGCGGCGTCGCCCTTCTTCTGAAGGGCGGACTCCAGCTCGTAGTTGCGGTCGAAGTGGTCCTCAAGAGGGCGCTTGTTGCGTCCCGTGATCATGAGGACGTCGTCGAGGCCCGCGGAGACGGCCTCCTCGACCACGTACTGGATCGCCGGCTTGTCGACGACCGGCAGCATCTCCTTGGGAGTGGCCTTGGTGGCCGGCAGGAACCGGGTGCCGAGGCCTGCTGCGGGGATGACAGCCTTGCTGATCCTGGGGTGCGACTCAGTCATGGCCGCAACCTTATCCGGTGCCTTTGGGCCGATTCTGAGGCTCCGATTAATTGACCCTCATATCAGCATATGAACCATATGAGAGTTCCGGGAACGACAGTGGGAGAGCCATGGAGGCACAGCCTGACAAGCGAATGTTGCGGCGGGACTTCCTGGCGGTGAGAAGCAGGTTGACGGCCGACGACGTCGGGGAAGCGGCGACGGCCCTGGCCGCCCGCGCGCTCGGCCTGCCCGAACTCGCGCACGCGCGCACGGTGGCCGCGTACGTCTCCGTGGGCACCGAACCCGGCACCCGCACCCTCCTGGACGTCCTCCACGCGCGCGGGGTGCGCGTCCTGCTGCCGGTCCTCCTCCCGGACAACGACCTCGACTGGGGCACGTACACCGGCGAGGGGTCTCTGGTGGAGGTGCGGCACGGCGGGCGGATGGCCCTGCTGGAGCCGTCCGGCGAGCGCCTCGGCGCGGACGCCGTGACGACCGCCGACGCCGTCCTGCTGCCCGGCCTGGCCGTGGACGACCGGGGAATGCGCCTGGGGCGCGGCGGAGGCTCGTACGACCGCGTGCTGGCCCGACTGGAGCGGTCGGCAGCCGATCCGGCCCTGGTGGTGCTGCTGTACGACTCCGAGGTCGTCCCCGGTGTCCCGGCCGAGCCGCACGACCGGCCGGTGCACGCGGTGGTCACGCCTTCGGGAGCACACCGGTTCCGCGAGCCCTCGTAGAAGGGGAAACGGCCCTCCACGCGCGCGTGGAGGGCCGTTTCAGGACTACCGCAGGCTCATGGCTTCAGCAGCAGCGTGTCGTTCGTGCTGTCCTCGACCGCCTTGTCCGTGAAGGACCAGTCCAGCAGTTCGCCGTCGACCCACTTGCCCGTCTGGTCGGTGTAGTGGTCGCTGAAGGCGTGCCCGGAGGCTCCCGTCAGGTTGATCCACTTCGACTTGTCGAGGTCGCCGAGGTTGACCACCATCCGCATCGACGGCACCCAGACGACGCCGTAGCCGCCGGCCGCGTTCCAGCCGGTCGCGTTGACCGTCGCCTCGCCGCCGCCGAGCTTCCAGGGGCCGCGGTTGAGGATGTACTGAAGGAAGCCGGGGCCCTCGGTGCCCAGGGTCTGGTTCTTCAGGAACAGGCGGTGCAGCCGGCCCCAGCTCCAGGTGTCGATGTCCTTGCCGAGCTTGGCGGTCAGCTCCCAGCGGGCGTCCGTCATGGCGCGCGAGAACAGCTGGTCGCGGTTGGTCGCGGCCTTCTCGGTGCGGGTCTTCGGCGTGCTCCACCAGTCGTTGTCCGTGTCGTTGATGATCCTGCGGACCACCTCGAACCAGCGGTCGCCACCGTCCGGCTGCGCCTGGTCCGCGTCCCGCTGACCGCATTCGAGGACGCGCTGGTCCGCGTCGGCGGGGCTGGTGGTGTTGACCGGCTTCACATAGAGGCACTGGCCCTTGACCCGCACCTCCTTGGGCAGCTTGTTGCCGAAGGCGAGCTTCAGGATGTTGCGCCAGACCGCGTTGAAGTAGGCCGCCGCGGCCGAGTCGGCGTCCTGGGTGTAGTCCCAGCCCACCAGGAGCTTCTGCGCCTCGCGGACGTACTTGTCCTTGACGTCGATCGCCAGCAGCTTGGGCACCAGCAGCCTGGCGATCTCGCTGCTGTTGTCCAGCTGCATCTGGCGCATGTCGTCGGTGGAGATCTTGCCGCCGCCCCTGATCTTCGAGGCGATCAGGTCGGCGATGCGCTGGCTGCGGGTGCCGTAACCCCAGTCCGTGGTGAGCGTGTACGGGTACTTGGCCTTGTCGACCACGGCCTGGTTGGCGGTCACGATGTAGCCGCGCGTGGGGTTGAACTCGAAGGGCAGCTCGGACTGCTTGAGATAGCCGGTCCAGCGGTACTTGGAGTCCCAGCCGGGGACCGGGAGCGAGCCGTCGTCGCCCGCCGCGCGCGTGGGGATGAGTCCGGGCAGCTGGTAGCCGATGTTGCCCTCGGTGTCCGCGTAGACGAGGTTCTGCGAGGGCACGTCGAAGGAGGCCGCCGCCGCGCGGAACTCGGTCCAGTTGGACGCCTTGTCCATCAGGAAGACGGCGTCCATGGACTTGCCGGGGTCCAGCGCGGTCCAGCGCAGCGCGATGCCGTAGCCGTCGCCCCGGTCGGGGGCGGAGGCGTCGACGGTGGCCTTCTTGCCGACCTTGACCAGCTCGTCGTCGCGGTCGGACAGCAGGGGCCCGTTGTCGGTCTCGCGGACGACGATCGTCTTGGACTCGCCGCCCGCGACCTTGATGGTCTCCTCGCGCGTGGTGAACGGCTTGGTCCTGTTGTCGACCAGGTAGCCGTCGCCGGAGAGCTTCTCCAGGTAGAGGTCGGTGACGTCGGCGCCCGAGTTGGTCATGCCCCAGGCGATGTCACCGTTGTGCCCGATGATCACACCGGGCATGCCCGCAAACGTGTACCCGGAGACGTCGTACTGGCACTTGGCGGAGACGCTGCGGCAGTGCAGGCCCATCTGGTACCAGACGGACGGCAGCGACGGCGACAGGTGCGGGTCGTTGGCCAGCAGCGGCTTGCCGGTGATGGTGTGGGCGCCCGAGACGACCCAGGAGTTCGAGCCGATGCCGTTGCCGTTCACACCGACGGCCGTCGGGACGTCGTCCAGGACCCGGTAGAGGCCCTCCAGCTGGCTCTGGAGCGCCGCGGAGTCCGCGGCGGCGTAGGACGACGTACCCGACCCCGAGGAGCCGGTCTGCGTGCTCGTGCCGGTGCCGCTCTTGACGAACGTCCCGGACGAGGCGTCGTACTCGCCCTCCTGGACGATCGGCTTGTTGCGGCTGTACGGGTACTCCGGGTACAGGTCGGCGATCTGCTGCGGGCCGAGGCGGCTGGTCAGCAGGGAGCGGTCGATCTCGTCCTGCATGTTGCCGCGCAGGTCCCAGGCCATCGCCTTCAGCCACGCGACCGAGTCGACCGGGGTCCACTCCTGCGGCTTGTAGTCGTTGCTGAACCCGAGGGCCGCGTACTCCAGGGAGATCTCGGCGCCGTCCTTGCCCTTGAGGTAGGCGTTGACCCCCTTGGCGTAGGCCTGGAGGTACTTCTTCGTGGCGGGCGACAGGGTCTCGTCGTACTCCTTCTTCGCCACCCGGTCCCAGCCCAGGGTGCGCAGGAACTCGTCGTTGTCGACCTGCCCCTTGCCGAACATCTCGGAGAGGCGGCCCGACGTCATGTGCCGGCGTACGTCCATCTCGTAGAACCGGTCCTGCGCCTGGACGTAGCCCTGCGCCATGAACAGGTCCTCGTCGGAGGAGGCGTAGATCTGCGGGATGCCGTAGCTGTCGCGCTTGACGTCGACGGGCCCCGACAGGCCTTCGAGCGAGATCGATCCCTTGGTCTGCGGGAAGGAGGCCCGGACGGTGCTCACGGACCAGAACGCGCCGTAGGCGACGCCTCCGATGATCGCCAGAACCAGGACGATCACGAACAGTCGGGCTTTGCGCCCCTTCTTCCTGCCGGACTTGCCGGGCTTGTGGCCGGAAGAGCTGGTGGTAGTGGGGGGCATCGCTGTCCTTGCTGTCCTAACGCGAGCGGCAGGCGGTACTGGAGTGCTGGAGCAACCATAGGCGCAGGGCCCGACGCGACTTGACGCGGAGTCGGGTACGCGAACGGACGGGCGTTCGATCATGCCTGCGGAAGCGTCAAGAAATCGTCAAGAGTTAGGTAAGGTAACGAAGTACTCGGGTGCGCGGTGACTTCACGTCGTGTCCGATGTACGTGACCCGCGCGCGTGCCGCGTCCGGGCCAGTGAAGGGAACGGCCGCTGACTGTCCACCATCTCAACCAGCTCCTGCTCGTCTGCTCGCTCGTCCTCCTCATCGCTGTGGCAGCGGTCCGGATCTCCTCGCGCAGCGGGCTCCCCAGCCTGCTCGTTTACCTGGGGATCGGCGTCGCCATGGGCCAGGACGGCATCGGCGACATCCACTTCGACAACGCCGAACTGACCCAGGTCATCGGATACGCGGCCCTGGTCGTGATCCTGGCCGAGGGCGGACTCGCCACGAAGTGGAAGGAGATCAAGCCCGCCCTCCCGGCCGCCTCCGCGCTGGCGCTGGTGGGGGTCGCGGTCAGCGTCGGGATCACGGCGACGGCCGCGCACTACCTGATCGGGCTGGAATGGCGGCAGGCGTTCATCATCGGGGCGGTCGTCTCCTCGACGGACGCGGCGGCGGTCTTCTCCGTCCTGCGGAAGATCCCCCTCCCCGCGCGCGTGACGGGCACGCTGGAGGCCGAGTCGGGCTTCAACGACGCCCCCGTGGTCATCCTGGTCGTCTCGCTGTCCACCGCGGGCCCGGTCGAGCACTGGTACACACTGCTGGGCGTCATCATCCTGGAGCTGGCCATCGGCGCCGCCATCGGCATCGCGGTCGGCTGGCTCGGCTCCTGGGGCCTCAGGCACGTGGCCCTGCCCGCGTCCGGCCTCTACCCCATCGCCGTGATGGCGATAGCCGTCACCGCGTACGCCGCCGGCGCCATGGCCCACGGCAGCGGCTTCCTCGCGGTCTACCTCGCCTCCATGGTCCTCGGCAACGCCAAACTGCCGCACTGGCCCGCCACCCGCGGCTTCGCCGACGGACTCGGCTGGATCGCCCAGATCGGCATGTTCGTCCTGCTCGGCCTCCAGGTCACCCCGCACGAGATGGGCGACGACATCTGGCCCGCGCTCGTCATAGGCCTCGCCCTGACCATGGTGGCGCGGCCCCTGAGCGTGCTGATCTGCCTGACGCCCTTCCGGGTGCCCTGGCAGGAGCAGACCCTGATGTCCTGGGCCGGACTCCGCGGCGCGGTGCCCATCATCCTGGCGACGATCCCCATGGTGAGCGGCGTCGAGGACAGCCGCCGCATCTTCAACATCGTCTTCGTCCTGGTCGTCGTCTACACCCTCGTCCAGGGCCCGACGCTCCCCTGGCTGGCCCGCAAACTGCACCTGGGCCAGGGCGAGGGGCCCGCCGACCTCGGCATCGAATCGGCACCCCTGGAGCGGCTGCGCGGGCATCTGCTGTCCGTCGCGATCCCCGACGGCTCCAAGATGCACGGCGTCGAGGTGGGCGAGCTGAGGCTGCCGCAAGGCGCCGCCGTCACCCTCGTCGTCCGCGATGAAAAATCGTTCGTTCCGCTTCCCACCACGGTCCTGCGCCGAGGCGACGAACTCCTCGTCGTGACCACCGACCCGGTCCGCGACGCGGCGGAACGACGCCTGCGCGCCGTCGGACAGGGCGGCAAGCTGGCCCAGTGGCTGGGGACGGGCGGCAACGGAGCAGAGGCGTGACGCACCTCTCCGCTTCCTTTCAGAGGTACGGGGTGCCATCGCCCCTGTACAGTGAAGGCGCACCCTGATCGAACCAACTCTGTCTGAAGCAGAGCTGGCGCGACCGTATGGCGGCCGGGACATCCTCTGCGGGGGCGTCGGCATCTACCGCAGTCCGCGCAAGAGGACAGCTCTCGGCGCCGCCCGTACGCACGGGGCCGCGCTACCAGGCAGCAGAAAGGCACGGCCGTGGCATCCACGGTCACCTACGGACAGCTGCTCCGCACCCCCGGCGCCTGGACGTTCCTGCTCCCCGGCTTCGCCGCGCGACAGCCGTTCGCGATGCTCACCATCTCCATCGTGCTGCTCGTCCGGCACACCACCGGCTCGTACGGCACCGCCGGCGCCGTGGCCGCCGTCACCGGCGTCTCCATGGCCCTGTGCGCGCCCTACGGGGGCCGCCTCGCCGACCGCCACGGACAGCGCGCGGTCCTCGTCCCCGGTGTCGTCCTGCACACCCTGTCCGGCCTCGCCCTGACGACGCTGGCGCTGACCGGCGCCCCCTTGTGGACCCTGTTCGCCGCCGCCGTCCTGACCGGCGCCTCCACGCCCCAGATCGGCCCCATGGTCCGTGCCCGTTGGGCGGCGAAGCTCCAGGACTCGCCCCTGATGCCGACGGCGGCGGCCTTCGAGTCCGTCACCGACGAGCTGACCTTCGTCTTCGGCCCGCTGCTCGCGACCGCCCTGTGCACGGCCGTCGACCCGGCGGCCGGCCTGGTCACCGAGGCCGCGCTGACCCTCCTCGGCGGCCTGCTGTTCGCGGCGCAGAAGAGCACCCAGCCGTCGGTGACGACGGCCGGTTCACTGAACGGGCGGCACGCGCGCGTGGAGCGCGTTTCCGCACTGGGCGTCCCCGGGGTACGCGTTCTGATCGTCGCGTTCCTCGGCATCGGCGCCGTCTTCGGCGGCATGCAGGTCTCGCTGGCCGCGTTCAGCGAGTCCATCGGCAACCCCGGCCTGAACGGCGTCCTGTACGGGGTCTTCGCCGCCGGCAACATGCTCTCCGGCCTGGTCTGCGGAGCCGTCGCCTGGCGCATGGCCCCGCAGCGGCGCCTGGTCGCCGGGTACGCGGCCCTCGCGGTCACCGCCTCCGGACTGTGGGCGGCCGACTCCGTCCTGACCCTCGCCGGGCTCGGCCTCCTGGTCGGCATGTGCATCGCGCCCGCGCTGATCACCGGCTACACCCTGGTCGACGCCCTGGTCCCGGCCGGCGCCCGCACCGAGGCGTTCACCTGGCTGACCGGCGCTGTCGCCCTCGGCCAGGCGGCGGCCGTCACCGCCGCGGGCCAGCTGGAGGACCGCCTGTGGGCCGGCGCCGGGTTCCTGGTCCCCATGGGCGGCACCCTGCTTGCCCTGACGACCCTGGTGGCCCTGCGTTCACGGCTCGCGCCACGGGTGACGATCCGTCCGGCGAGCCTGACCGTGGCACGTGGCGTCGGTCACCGCACGCCGGTGACAGTGGACTGATCGGCGGGAATACGTCACTATGGACGATCGTTAGCACTCATCGAGTGAGAGTGCCAGGAGGAAGACACAGTGCCGACCTACCAGTACCAGTGCACCGAGTGCGGCGAGGGCCTTGAAGCGGTGCAGAAGTTCACCGACGACGCCCTGACCGAGTGCCCCAGCTGCAACGGCCGCCTCAAGAAGGTGTTCTCCGCGGTCGGCATCGTCTTCAAGGGCTCCGGCTTCTACCGCAACGACAGCCGCGGCTCCTCGTCGAGCAGCGCGCCCGCGTCGAAGCCGTCGACGGCCACTTCTTCGTCGTCGTCCTCGGACTCGTCGTCGAGTTCGTCGGGCTCCTCGTCGTCCGGCTCGTCATCGAGCTCGTCCAGCTCCTCGTCGGGCTCCAGCAGCTCGTCGAGCACCAGCTCGGCCGCGTAAGCACCACTCGCAGCCTCTTTGCCCACGGGACCCTGTCGCCGCCTTACGGCGACGGGGTCCTCGGTGTTTCCGCGCGCGGCTAGGGTGCGGGCATGGTGAATCAGGCGAATCCCGGGAGCGCTCCGAGCGCCGAGATCGGCGTGATCGGCGGCTCCGGCTTCTACTCCTTCCTCGACGACGTGACCGAGATACATGTGGACACGCCGTACGGATCCCCCAGTGACTCCCTGTTCCTCGGCGAGGTCGCCGGCCGCCGGGTCGCCTTCCTGCCCCGGCACGGGCGCGGACACCATCTGCCGCCCCATCGCATCAACTACCGCGCCAACCTGTGGGCGTTGCGCTCGGTCGGCGTACGCCAGGTGCTCGCGCCGTGCGCGGTGGGCGGTCTGCGGCCCGAGTACGGTCCGGGCACACTGCTCGTGCCGGACCAGCTGGTCGACCGTACGAAGTCCCGGGTGGGAACCTTCTTCGACGGCCTGCCGCTGCCCGGCGGGGCCGTCCCAAACGTCGTTCACGTGTCCCTCGCCGACCCCTACTGTCCGGTCGGCCGCAAGGTCGCGCTGGAGGCGGCGCGTGGCCGCGACTGGGAGCCGGTGGACGGCGGCACGCTGACCGTGATCGAGGGACCGCGGTTCTCCACCCGTGCCGAATCGCTCTGGTACCGGGCGCAGGGCTGGTCGGTGGTGGGCATGACGGGCCACCCCGAGGCGGGCCTCGCCCGTGAACTGGAGCTCTGCTACACGTCGTTGACCCTCGTCACCGACCTCGACGCGGGCGCGGAGACCGGTGAGGGCGTCTCGCACGAGGAGGTGCTCCAGGTGTTCGCGGCGAACGTGGACCGGATGCGGGGCGTGCTGTCCGACGCGGTGGCGGCGCTGCCGGCGGGCGAGACGCGGGACTGCCTGTGCACGAAGGCGCTGGGCGGGATGGATCCGGGGTTCGAGCTGCCCTAACGGGGTCGGCGGGAGCGGAACTTCCCGTTCGGGTGAGCGAGTTGTCCACAACCGGTGAGTAACACACAGGCCTGAGCGGGGTTCGCCGAAAGGCCTCATCGTGGGGGCGCAAGCAGCTCCCTCGTCACAGGTGGTGGTCCTCATGTCATCCGTACGTCCCGTGTCTCCCGTACGTCCCGTGCGCTCCGTTCCGCTCGTCCCCCCGCCCTGCGAGGTGCCGCAGTTCGCTCCCGTGCGGGTACGGGGCGGGCGGGGTCAACTGCGGCGCCTGGTACGGAATCGGAGGCGGGCGCTGGCCCTCGGGCTCGCCGTCACGGCCGCCGCGATCGTGGCGGCGGGTCCACGTGAGGCGTCGGGTCCGCCGCCCGATGTCGGACGGGTCCGTGGTCATCCCGTGGCGGATCCCGTACGGGAGCGGCGCGCGGTCGAGATGGTGACGGCGCCGGTGCGGATCGCCGACGCGGCAACGGTCCGGCTGCTGCGGCCCGGTGACCGGGTCGACGTCATCGCGGCCGAGGAGTCGCCGACGGGCATCGAGGCCCGGGTGGTCGCGCACCGGGCGCGGGTGACGAAGGTGCCGCCTGCCATGACACCCGAGGAGAGCGTGGCCGAGGGCGGGGCTCTCGTCGTGCTCTCGGTGCCGCGCACCACGGCGTCCCGGCTGGCCGGCGCGGGTGCGACGGCACGGTTGGCGGTGACGGTGTGGTGAACGGTCGGGTGATCGTCTCGAACCGTCTGCCGTCAAGTCCCTCGTTGGAGTCGGCCAATTGGACATGGCCGCCACAGGTTGACGTAGGTTGCGGAACTGTTTGTTCCCCCATTTGCGTGTACGAGGAGAGGCCCCGCGGTGAGCGAGAAGAAGCAACCGAGCGTCTGGGACGGCTTCAAAGCCTTCCTGACGCGCGGCAACGTCGTCGACCTGGCGGTCGCGGTAGTCATCGGCACCGCGTTCACCAACATCGTGAACTCGGTGGTGAAGGGCGTCATCAACCCGATGGTGGGGGCGTTCGGGACGAAGAACCTCGACAACTACAGCTCCTGCATCAAGGACCCCTGCACCGGCACCGGCGACACCGCGACCGGCGTCAAGATCATGTGGGGCTCGGTTCTGGGCGCCACGCTCACCTTCGTGATCACCGCGGCCGTCGTCTACTTCCTGATGGTCCTGCCGATGTCGAAGTACCTGGCCAGGCAGACCGCGCGCCAGAAGGCGAAGGAGGGCGCGCAGGAGGTCATCGAGGTGAGCGAGCTGGAGGTCCTCAAGGAGATCCGCGACGCCCTGGTGGCCCAGCGGGGCTCCGGGCACGACGAGCGGTAGGGGCCGCACCGGGGTGGTTCGGCGCGGTTCAGATGTGGTGGGGCGGCTTCTCGTCGAGGAAGCGCTTCAGGTCGGCCGCGCTGTCGCCGCCGCTGTCCCCCGGGCGCTCGCCCCACCCACGGTCCGTGTCGTCCGACGACTGCTGGTCCAGCGGGTCGTCGAAGATCAGCGCGGGCTTCGGGGCGCTCGGTTCGGGGGCGGCGGGGCTGGTCATGACTCCAGGGTACGTCCCACCTGCCGGGCCCGGTCCGGGCCGTGGGGCGCACGCCGGATCACGATCACGCTCCGGCGCCGCCCTTCGGCCTGCGCACGGCGGGCTCATCTGCTGTGCTGGGTCGTATGACGTCTTCCCCCGCAGCCGACGGTGTCGGCCGCGCCGCGCCCCTGCGGAAGCTGACCGCGCGCGGACGCGGCGAGTCGCACCGGGTCGCCTCGCCGCTGGAACTCTTCTTCGACCTGTGCTTCGTGGTGGCTGTGGCCCAGGCGGGCGTCCAGTTGGTGCACGCCGTCGCCGAGGGGCACGCGGGCGAGGGCATCCTCAACTACGCGATGGTGTTCTTCTCCATCTGGTGGGCCTGGATGAACTTCACCTGGTTCGCCTCGGCGTACGACAACGACGACGTGCTGTACCGGATCGTCACGCTGGTCCAGATCGCCGGCGTACTGGTACTGGCGGCCGGGATCTCACGGGCCTTCGAGAGCCACGACTTCCTGATCGTCTGGCTCGGCTATCTGATCATGCGGCTGCCGATGGCCGCCCAGTGGCTGCGGGTCGCCCGCTCGGCCACCGGAGCCGAGCGGACGATGGCACTGCGCTACGCCGGTGGCGTGCTCCTGTGCCTGGTCGGCTGGCTGGGTCTGGTGCTTCTGCCGGAGCCCGCCCGCCCGTGGCTGTTCCTGGTGATGGCGCTCGCCGAACTGGCGGTCCCCCTCTACGCGGAGAGGAGCTTCGCCACGTCCTGGCACCCGCACCACATCTCGGAGCGGTACGGGTTGTTCACGATCATCGTGCTGGGCGAGGCGGTCGCGGCGGCGACGGTGGCCGTGAAGACGGGTGTGGAGGAGAACGACGCGCTGGGCGATCTGCTGCCGATCGCGGTGGGCGGGCTGCTGATCGTGTTCTCCGCCTGGTGGATCTACTTCGCCGTCCCCATCCACGGGCATCTGCGCTCCAACAGGCAGTCGTTCCTGTGGGGTTACGGCCACTATCTGATCTTCGCGTCGGTGGCCGCGATCGGGGCGGGCCTGGAGGTCGCGGTCGAGGACACGGTCGGCAAGGCACACATCTCGACGCTGGCCGCGTCGGCTGCCGTGACCCTGCCGACGGCGCTCTATCTCCTCACGGTCTGGGCCCTGCACTCGCGCCACTTCAAGGTGGGCACGGTCCAGCAACTGGTCCTGCCGACCACGGCGTTGCTGGTGATCGTGTGCACGTTCCTGGGCGACTGGGCGGTGCTCGCGGCGGGCCTCCTGTCGGCGCTCGCGGTGGCGACCGGGGTGACGCTGACCGCGCGGACGGTGGCCGGGGAGCACCGGGCCGAAGACACGGAAGCGGCGAAGCAAGGCTGAGGAAGCGGCGGAGAGGGGTCGCTGGACAAGACTGGGCGTCATGACAGTTGACGCTCTGACAGATGTGGCCGGCCTGCGAGTGGGGCACGCGACGCGTATCGGCGACGGATGGCTCACCGGCACGACGGTCGTGCTCGCACCGGAGGGCGGAGCTGTGGCGGCCGTGGACGTGCGGGGCGGCGGACCCGGCACCAAGGAGACCGACGCCCTGGATCCGCGGAACGTGGTGCGCACGGTCGAGGCGGTGGTGCTGACGGGCGGCAGCGCGTACGGGCTGGACTCGGCGTCGGGAGTGATGGCCTGGCTGGAGGAGCAGGAGCGCGGGGTACGGGTCGGGCCCGATCCCGGGCACGTCGTGCCGGTGGTGCCCGCCGCCTGCGTCTTCGACCTGGGCCGGGGCGGCGACTTCCGGGCCCGGCCGGACGCGGCCACCGGTCGGGTGGCCGTCGAGGCGGCCGCCGCGAGCGAGTTGGGCGCGCCGGTGCCGGAAGGGTGCGTGGGCGCCGGAACGGGGGCCGTGATCGGGTTCCTGAAGGGTGGCATCGGCACCGCGAGCTCCGTGCTCGGCTCGGGGATCACGGTGGCGGCGCTGGTGGTGGCCAACGCGGCGGGGTACTCGGTGGATCCGGAAACGGGGGTGCTGTACGGGGAGTTGTTCGAGGGCCGGCGGGTCGAGTACCCCGCGGCCGGTGTCCACAAGGCAGCACAGCGACGGCTGGCCGAGGTCGCGGCCCAGGCCCCCCTCCCCCCGCTGAACACGACACTCGCAGTGGTCGCGACCGACGCGGCGCTGACGAAGGCCCAGGCCCAGAAGGTCGCCGGCACGGCCCACGACGGCATCGCACGTGCCGTACGACCGGTGCATCTACTGACCGACGGGGACACGGTGTTCACGCTGGCGACGGGTGCGCGTCCCCTGGCCGAGGACAACCCGCTCGCACTGAACGAGATCCTGGAGGCGGGCGCGGACCTGGTCACCCGAGCGATCGTCCGGGCGGTACGGGCGGCGGGGCCGGTGGTGGGGGCGGGCGGGGCTTGGCCTTCGTATGGGGAGTTGTACGGGGGGCGCGGGTAGGGGGAGGGGCTGGGGGGGGAGCCCCCCCCAGCGGCGCCAACAACAGTGCCTCCCCCAGGAGATGGCGATTGTCCCGGTTCTGTCACGTGATGGGTGTGAAGGCGGTCCGCCGGGAACCCGGGCCGTCGGTGTCCCCCTCTTTCTTCACGTAAGTGGAGCGGATCACCCAAAGACCCCGGACACCCCGGATCACACAAACCTGGAGCAGCCCGTGACAACGGCGGACACGACAGCTCGGCGCGCTCTGGGGGCCTGTGCCGTCCTGATGGTCGGTGCCCTGTCCCTCACCGCGTGCGCCGGTGGCAGTAGCGGTGGCGATGACGGGAAGGGAGGCAAGGGCGGTAGCGGTAAGGGTGGTAGTGGGTCCGTCGCGACGTCGGACGCCCGGATCGTCATCTCCGCGAAGAACGGGTCGGCGGGTGCCTCGATCAACACGACCGGGGTGAAGGCCAGCGGGGGCACGTTGACCGAGGTGAAGATGACCGTCGCGGGGACGGGGGCGGCCGTGGCGGGGGCGATAACCGCCGACGGGAGGAGTTGGAAGCCGGCCGAGCAGCTGGAGCGGGGGACGCAGTACCGAATATCGGCGGCCGCGAAGGACGCCGACGGGCGGACCCAGGCAGCCGATTCGACCTTCACCACCGTCACCAAGGCGAACAGCTTCATCGGGACGTACACGCCGGACAACGGGACGACGGTCGGGGTGGGTATGCCGGTGTCGTTCACGTTCGACAAGGCGATCAGTGATCAGGCCGCCGTGCGGTCGCACATCACCGTCACGTCGAGCAGCGGGCAGCAGGTCGTCGGGCACTGGTTCGGGGCGCAGCGGCTCGACTTCCGGCCCGAGGAGTACTGGAAGGCCGGTTCCAAGGTCACGATGAAGATCGACCTGGACGGGGTCGAGGGCGCCAACGGTGTGGTCGGGGTGCAGAAGAAGACCGTCAGCTTCACGATCGGGCGCTCGCAGGTGTCCACGGTAGATGTCAACACGCAGACCATGACGGTCGTACGGGACGGGCAGACCCTCAAGAGCATCCCGATCTCGGCCGGCAGCCCGGAGTTCACCACGTACAACGGGCAGATGGTGATCTCCGAGAAGCTGAAGGAGACGCGGATGGACAGCCGTACGGTCGATCTGGCCAACGCGTACGACATCCCGGACGTGCCGCACGCGATGCGGTTGACGACGTCGGGGACGTTCATCCACGGCAACTACTGGTACCAGAAGGGCAATCCGCCGTTCGGGCGGACGGGGACCAGCCACGGGTGCGTGGGTCTTCAGGACGTGCAGGGGGCCAACGGGGACACGCCCGCCAAGTGGTTCTTCGACAACTCGATGATCGGGGACGTCGTCATCGTGAAGAACTCCGCCGACAAGCAGGTCTCGCCGGACAACGGTCTCAACGGCTGGAATCTGCCGTGGAGCGAGTGGACGGCTGGGGCCACGTCCTGACAGTGCGTGAAGTACCGTCCGATCAGGGCGTGTTGATGGATCATTGATGGTTTTCGGGGCCGTGCGGGAACTTTTCGTGCGGCCCGGGCGTCTCCTAGACGTATGTTTTCTCGGTTCCCGGACATGATGTCCGACCGAGGGGCTACGGTATGCACCCACAAGGTGACATGCAGCAACGCCGGGAGAAGCCTTGAGCGTTCCGTACGAGACGGCAGCGTACGAACCACCCGAGTCGCCCGAGTCTCCGGAGGAGCACCTCGAGCGACTCCTCGGTCGTGCCCTGAACTCCTTCGAGCTGCCCGACGAGGCGATACGGCGGCTCGACTGCGCGCTGGCGCACGACAGTTCGCTGCACTCGGCGCACCACAGCGCGGGGCTGCACCGCGAGACGTACCGGCACACCTGGCTGCTCGCCGACGGTTCGGCGCTCACCCTCTGGGAGCTGGTGCACAACACGGCGCCGGGGGCGGGTCCGCAGCACGAGGTGTATGTGGACGAGGAGGAGCTGCGCGCCGCCACGGCCCGGCTCCCGCTGCCCGCCGACGGCCCGGATTTCGAGCTGCCGGTGACGGTTCAGCTCACGCCGGTCGTCCAGCCCCGGCATGTGTACGTTCCGGACGACTCGGCGGACCACGCGCGCAGGTTATTGCGCCGCGCGGAGAACACGGACCGGCCGGGGACGGAGACGGCCGAGTTGCTGCGTACGGCGTTCGCGCACCAGATCACCCAGGCGTTCGGGCGGCCGTGCCGGGCGGGCCGGTCCGGGATCGGCTTCTCGCTCTACGAGCACGCCTTCCTGCTGCCGGGCGGTGAGGAGATCTCCCTGTGGGAGGTCGAGCACACGGCGACGCCCGACGGTCGGCACATGTGCGAGGTGTATCCGACGGAGGACGGGGCGCGGGACGCGATGGAGCGGCGGGCGGCCCGGGCGTCGTAACCCCGGCACGCTGCTCCTACCCGATCCTCCCCGAAGACACAGACACCACGGTCCCGGACAGGGAACTCCTGTCCGGGACCGTGGTGTTTGCGGTGGTACCCGCGGGCTCGCCCAGCACGCCCGCGCATCGTTCTGCTTACGCCGCCACCGGCTCCTTCTTCGCCGGCACGGCCGCCATGTCCTCCGGCGACTCGGCCGCCGTGGCGCCCGCTGCCGGCTTGCGCATGCTCTTGAGGACGATGACCAGGCCCGCGGTGACGCACGTGCCGGCCGCGATGGCGATCAGGTAGAGGAACGGGCTGCCGATCAGCGGGACCACGAAGATGCCGCCGTGCGGGGCGCGGAGCGTGGCACCGAAGGCCATCGACAGGGCGCCGGTGACCGCGCCGCCCGCCATGGAGGCCGGGATGACGCGCAGCGGGTCGGCCGCCGCGAACGGGATGGCACCCTCGGAGATGAAGGAGGCGCCCAGTACCCAGGCGGCCTTGCCGTTCTCCTGCTCGGCCGGGGTGAAGAGCTTCTTGCGGACGACGGTGGCCAGCGCCATGCCCAGCGGCGGGACCATACCGGCGGCCATCACGGCGGCCATGACCTTCATCGCGGAGTCGCTGGGGTCCGCGACGGCGATGCCTGCCGTGGCGAAGGCGTACGCGACCTTGTTGACCGGGCCGCCCAGGTCGAAGCACATCATCAGGCCGAGCAGCACGCCGAGCAGGATGGCGTTGGTGCCGGAGAGGCCGGCCAGCCAGTCCGTCATGCCCTTCTGGGCCTCGGCGATGGGCTTGCCGACGACGACGAACATCAGGAAGCCGACGACCAACGAGGAGATCAGCGGGATCACCACGACGGGCATGATGCCGCGCAGCACCGGCGGGATCTTGATCTTCTGGATCGCGAGGACGATGCCACCGGCCAGCAGACCGGCGACCAGGCCGCCGAGGAAGCCGGCCGCGATGTTCGAGGCGATCATGCCGCCGACGAAGCCGGGGACGAGGCCGGGGCGGTCGGCCATGCCGTAGGCGATGTAGCCGGCCAGGACGGGGATCAGGAACCCGAAGGCCACGCCGCCGATCTGGAAGAGCAGCGCGCCCCAGCTGTCGACCTGGGTCCAGGAGAAGTGCTCCATGACCGAGGGCGCCTTGTTGATCTCCCAGCCGCCGATCGCGAAGCCGAGGGCGAGCAGCAGACCGCCCGCAGCGACGAACGGGACCATGTAACTGACGCCGGTCATCAGCCACTTGCGGAGCTTGGTGCCGTAGCTGTCGCCGGACTCGCCGGCCCGCTCGACGGGCGTACCGCCGGTGGCGGGTGCGGTGCTCTCGCCGCGCTCGGCCTTGCCGCGTACGTCGGCGATGAGCTGGGCGGGCTTGTTGATGCCGGCCTTCACGCCGACGTCGACGGTGGGCTTCCCGGCGAAGCGTTCCTTCTCCCGTACGGGCACGTCGTGGGCGAAGATCACGCCGTCCGCGGCGGCGATGACGGCGGGGTCGAGCCGGGTGAACCCGGCCGAGCCCTGCGGCTCGACGACGAGTTCGACGCCTGCCTCGCGGCCCGCGTTCTCCAGCGCCTCGGCGGCCATGTACGTGTGGGCGATACCGGTCGGACAGGAGGTGACGGCGACGATCCGGAACGGACGCGCGCCCCCGTCACCGTCGTCACTGCCCGCGGCGGCTTCGGCGGAGGCCGCCGCCGAAGCCGCCGCGGAGTCATCGGTGGCCGGGGCCTCGTCGCCGCGGATCAGCGCGGCGGCCGTCTCCGCGTCGCCGACCGCCCGCAGCGCCGCGGTGAACTCGTCGTTCATCAGCTGGCGGGCCAGCGCCGACAGGATCGTCAGATGGGCGTCGTCGGCGCCGGCCGGGGCCGCGATCAGGAAGATCAGGTCGGCGGGACCGTCGGCCGCGCCGAAGTCGATCCCGGCGGCGCTGCGCCCGAAGGCGAGCGTCGGCTCGGTCACGTGTTCGCTGCGGCAGTGCGGGATGCCGATACCGCCGTCGAGGCCGGTCGGCATCTGCGCCTCACGGGCGGCCACGTCGGCGAGGAAACCGTCGAGGTCGGTCACCCGCCCCTTCGCCACCATGCGCTCGGCGAGGGCACGGGCCGCCGCATCCTTGGTCTGGGCGGACAGGTCGAGGTCGACCAGGTCCGCGGTGATCATCTCGCTCATCGCGGGCTCCTTCGCACGCGTATCGCCCGGGAAGTGGGGTGGGCGGGGCTGGGGACGGGGTTGGTACGGGTACTGCGGTGGGGGCTCTTGGGGAGGGGGGTGGCTGCGGCGGGGCCGGGGAAACCCCGCCGCGTCAGGGCCGGTTCAGGGGGACGGGCGTAGCGGGCGGGCGCCGTCACCAGACGGGCTCCCCCGGTACGAGGGTCCAGGGACACCTCGCCCGTCACCGTCACGGCGGACGGGTCGAGGTCGGCGGGGGGCGGCATCACGCTGCCGGGCAACTGGACGGCGTCGTACGCGACTGCCGAGCGCCGGGTGAGGCCCGGTCCGCAGGAGCGGACGTGCCGAGTGGCGGCCGGCATGGGCGTCGGCACCGAACTGCCCGGCATCCGCTCGGCGGCAGTGGGCTCGACGGCACAGGGCCGAGACAGGACCGCACCACGGGGACGGGCGTACCGCGTGACGGCCGTCACGGGCAGCGGCATCGCGCTGCCCGGCAGACGGTCGGCGCCATACGCGGCGGCGGACGGCTGCGGCAGAGGCGGTCCGAGGCGGGCTCTCAGGCTGGCGCTCATGACACCGGCTCCCTCAGCGGCCGGTCCACCGGCACCTCGCTAGTCACCGTCACCGCCGACGGGTCGAGGTCTGCCGGCGTCGGCATCACGCTGCCGGGCAGCTGGACGGCGGCGGCGCCGTGGGCGACTGCGGAGGCCAGGGCCTCGGGGCCGCTGCCGCCGGCGATCAGGAAGCCGGCCAGGGAGGAGTCGCCGGCGCCCACGTTGCTGCGTACGGTGTCGACGCGGGCGCTGGCGAACCAGGTGCCCGTGCCGTTGACGAGGAGTTGGCCGTCGGCGCCGAGGCTGGCCAGGACGGCGCCCGCGCCCAGTTCGCGGAGTTCCTCCGCCGCCTTCACCGCGTCGCCGATCGTGGCCAACGGGCGGCCTACCGCCTCGGCCAGTTCCTCGGCGTTCGGCTTGACCACGTCCGGGCGTTCGCGCAGGGCCGCCAGGAGGGCGGGGCCCGAGGTGTCCAGGGCGATTCGGGCGCCTGCTGCGTGCGTTCGGGCCACGATGTCGGCGTACCAGGAAGGGGCCAGGCCGCGCGGGAGGCTGCCGCAGCAGGCTATCCAGTCGGCGTCGGCCGATTGCACGCGTACCGTCTCCAGGAGCAACTCCTGTTCGGCGGCGGAGAGTTCGGGGCCGGGTGCGTTGATCTTCGTCAGGACGCCGTCGGATTCGGCGAGCGCGATGTTCGAGCGGGTCGCCCCCGCGATCGGTACCGGTGCCACCTCTATGCCCTGTGCGTCCAGGAGGTCGGCGACCAGCGCTCCGGGGGCGCCGCCCAGCGGCAGCACCGCCACCGTGCGCTGACCTGCGGCGGCCACCGCACGCGAGACGTTGACGCCCTTGCCGCCCGGGTCCATGCGTTCGCCGGTGGCCCGGATGACCTCGCCGCGGTCGAGCGACGGGACCTCGTACGTACGGTCGAGGGACGGGTTGGGAGTGACGGTGAGGATCATGCGCGCACTACCTCCGTGCCGCCGCGCTCGATCGCGGTGGCGTGCTCGGGGTCCAGGCCGCTGTCCGTGATCAGCAGGTCCACGTCGCCCAGGTCCCCGAAGCGGGCGAAGTGCTCCTCGCCATGCTTCGTCGAGTCGGCGAGCAGCACCACTCGGCGGGCGGCTTCCACGGCGGCCCGCTTCACGGCGGCCTCGGCGAGGTCGGGCGTGGTCAGCCCGTGCTCGGCGGAGAACCCGTTGGCGGCCACGAACAGGACGTCGGCGCGGATCTCGCCGTACGCCCGCAGGGCCCAGGCGTCGACGGCGGCGCGCGTACGGTGCCGGACGCGTCCCCCGACTAGGTGCAGCTGGATGCCGGGGTGGTCGGCGAGGCGGGCCGCGATCGGGAGGCTGTGGGTGACGACGGTGAGCGTCGCCTCCAGCGGGATGGCGGCGGCGAGGCGTGCGACGGTCGAGCCGGCGTCGAGGATCAGGGTGCCCTCGGTGGGCAGCTCGGCGAGGGCGGCCTTGGCGATGCGGTCCTTCTCGTCGGCGTAGGTCGACTCGCGCTCGGTGAGGTCCGGCTCGAAGTCGAGGCGACCGGCCGGTATGGCGCCGCCGTGCACACGCCGTACGAGGCCCGCGCGGTCCAGCGCCTTCAGGTCCCGGCGGATGGTCTCCGCGGTGACCTGGAACTGCTCGGCGAGGGACAGCACGTCCACCCGCCCGCCGTCACGGGCGAGCCGCAGGATCTCCTGCTGCCGCTCCGGTGCGTACATGTCCGTTCGCCTCCGACTCATGCCCGAACTTGTTGTTTCGGCTGCTTTCACCCGGGAGGCTACGCCCGGATTTCCAGAAAGTAAACAAGTTCGGGCGTGATGCGGACACAATCAGGCTTCTGTATGGGTGCGGCACGGATACGCGCACGGGAAAGGGCCCGGCACCTGAGGCCTGATGCCTGAGGTGCCGGGCCCCGCTCCACCGCGCCCTGCTCAGCCGACGAGGACCTTCTCCTGCTCGTCCTCCACCGCCTCTTCCGGCCCGGTCACCGCGGCGGCCCGCCCCGGCAACGCGAACATCACCAAGAAGATCAGGCCCATCAGCCCGGCCACCCACCCCAGCGCATGCTGGAACGCGTCCACGAACGCCGGACCCACCTCGGCCGGCGTCAGCCGGTCCCCCATCACCCCGAAGAACACCACCGACACCAGCCCGAGCCCCAGCGCGTTGCCCATCTGCTGCACCGTGTTGATCAGCCCGGACGCCGAACCGGCGTGCTCCCTCGGCACCTCCGACAGCACCGCGTCCGTCAGCGGGGCGACGATCAGGCCCATGCCCGCGCCCATGACGACCAGGGGCAACGCCATCTGCCAGGAGGCGATCGCCATGCCGTACCGGCCCGACTCCCAGATGTAGAGCAGCACGCCCAGGCCCATCACCAGCGCGCCCGCCTGGAGCACCTTGCGGCCGAAGCGCGGGGTCAGTTTCTGGACGGACATGCCGGCCGCCACCGACACCGCGATCGAGAACGGCACGCCGGTCAGCCCGGCCTTCAGCGGGCTCCAGCCGAGCCCGTACTGCATGTACAGCGTCCACACCAGGAAGAAGATCCCGAGCCCGACCCCGAAGACGGTCTGCACGGCGATGCCCGCGGCGAAGCTCTTCACCCTGAACAGGGACAGCTCGACCAGCGGGGAGCCGTCGATCCGGGTCTTCCGCTTCTCGTACGCCACCAGCGCGCCGAACACGACGAGCGCGCCCGCCATCGACACGTACCCCCACAGCGGCCAGCCCAGCTCGCGCCCGCGGGTCAGCGGGTAGAGCAGCATCAGCAGGCCCAGGGTCACCAGGGCGACGCCGACCAGGTCCAGCTTGAGGGCGCGCGGGGCCTTGGACTCCGTGATGAAGCGGTGGCCCAGGATCAGGCCCGCGATGCCCACCGGCAGGTTGATCAGGAAGATCGGCCGCCATCCGAGGCCGAACAGGTTCCACTCCGTCAGCAGCGCGCCCAGCAGCGGGCCGGTCACCGCGCCCAGGCCCACGATCGCGCCGAAGAGGCCGAACACCTTGCCGCGTTCGTGCGCCGGGAAGGTCGCGTGGACGATCGACAGGACCTGCGGCACCATCAGCGCGGCCATCGCGCCCTGGAGGATGCGGGAGGCGACCAGCATCTCGGGGTTCGCGGCGAGGCCGCAGAGCGCGGAGGCCAGGGTGAAGCCGCCTATCCCGACGAGGAACAGCCGCTTGCGGCCATGGATGTCGCCCAGGCGTCCGCCGGTGACGAGGCCCGCGGCGAAGGCGAGCGCGTAGCCGGCCGTTATCCACTGGATCTGACTGAAGGAGGCGCCGGCCTCGCGCTGGATCGACGGGATCGCGATGTTGACGATCGTGACGTCGACGAGGTCCATGAAGGCCGCGGTCATCACGATGGCGAGGGCGAACCAGCGCCGCCGGTCGGGCACGGCAGTCGGTGTGCCCAAAGGGGTCTCGGTGGAGTTCATGGCTTCACGCTAGGACCCCACTAGGTCAGATCCTGTCCTAGTGGTACGGCATCCTCGTACCCATGACGACGGACACCCCGGCCCGGCTCCTTCAGCTCCTCTCGCTCCTCCAGACGCCCCGCGAGTGGCCCGGCGGCGAGCTGGCCGACCGGCTCGGGGTGTCCCGGCGCACCGTGCGGCGGGACATCGACCGGCTGCGGGAACTCGGCTATCCCGTGCAGGCGAGCAAGGGGTCCGACGGCGGGTACCGGCTGGTCGCGGGCAAGGCGCTGCCACCGCTGGTGCTCGACGACGAGGAGGCGGTGGCCATCGCGGTCGGGCTGCGGGCGGGCGCCGGGCACGCGGTCGAGGGGCTGGACGAGGCGTCCGTACGGGCGCTGGCCAAGCTGGAGCAGGTCCTGCCGTCCCGGCTGCGCCGCCGCGTGTCCACCCTCCAGGCCGCGACCACCCCGCTGACCAGCGGAGACGGCGCGGTCATCGCACCCGAGACGCTGACCGTGATGGCCTCGGCGGTGGCCGGGCAGGAGCGGCTGCGGTTCGCCTACCGCGCCAAGGACGGTACGGCGACGAAGCGCCTGACCGAGCCGTACCGGCTCGTCTCGACCGGCCGCCGCTGGTACCTGGTCGCGTACGACCTCGACCGCGCCGACTGGCGCACCTTCCGCGTCGACCGGGTCTCCGACCCCTTCGCCACGGGCGCCCGCTTCGCCCCGCGCGAGCTGCCGACGGGCGACGCGGCGGAGTATCTGCGCCGGTCGATCCACGTCCGGCGGGAGGAGTACGCGTTCGAGGCGACGTTCGCCGCCCCGGCCGCGTTTGTCGCCGCCCGCGTCCCGGCGTGGCTCGGCACCCCCGAGCCCCTCGGCGAGGACCACTGCCGCATCCGCTCCTCGACCGGCGACGCGGTGGAGTGGCTGGCGGTACGACTCGCGTCGGTCGACTGCGCCTTCACGGTCCAGGAACCGCCCGAACTGGTCGAGCGGGTAAGGGAGTTGGGGGCCCGGCTGACCCAGGCGGCGACGGGGAGCTGACCCGGCGGCCCACCGGGACCGACACCTCAGGAACTCGCACGTCAGAAGCCGGCGCCGCTCCACGGACGCGAACCCGAACCGGCCGACCAGGCACAGGAGTCGAGGCGCCCCGACCCGGGCGGCGGCGGGCAGCCGACCGACAGCCCTCCAGAACCCGCGCCACAGAATCCGACCCCGCTCCACGAACCGGACTGGCCGACAGACGCGGAAGCCACGCCGCGCCCGCCCCGGACGGCCGGGGATGCCCCGACCGGCGGCCCACCAAGACCCGCGCCACAGAAACCGACCCGCCCCACGAACCCGACCCGGGCGGCGGGCAGCCGACCGGAGGCCCTCAAAAAACCGCCCCTCAGGGCTCGCGCCTCCTCAGGCCCGCGTCTCAAGAACTCGCGCCGCTCCACGGAAAGTCCCGCAGCGTCCCCAGGTTGCGTACGGCCAGTGCCGCCGGGCCCGTCGGGCCGTCGGCCGGGGCGTCGCCCGCCGCCCATGTCTCGAAGGCGACGCGTACGGCCGCGCTGGCGACGGCGGCCGTGAAGCGGGCCTCGGGTGAGTCGGCCGGGCCCGCGCCCCGGGAGGCCAGCGCCTCCGCGAGTGCGCGTTCCGAGGTCCGGCACCGTTCCGCCCACACCCGCAGCAGGGCGGGGCTCTCCTCGGCCAGCCGGAGCAGGGTGCGGGCCCAGTCCAGGGCGCCCGGCGGGACCCCGGCGCCGGGGGTCAGCACATGCCGTGCCGCGTGTTCCAGGGCCTGCGGCACGGACAGCGCGGCCGGCGCCGCGCGCACCGTGTCCGCCCAGTGCTCCATGCCCGCGCCGAACAGGGGGCCGACGGCCTCCTCCTTGGTGGCGAAGTAGCGGTAGAACGTGCGCGGCGCCACCCCGGCCGCCTGGGCGATGTCCTCGGCGCGGGTGGCCCGCAGCCCGTTGGTCACGAAGAGCTTCGCCGCCACTCGGGCGATCTCCATCCGCGTCGCGTACTTGCGCCGTTCGGTGAGCGAACCGGAGAAGCCGGCGAAGCCGGAGAAGCCGGAGGAACGGGAGATATCGGGGTGGGACACGGACGCCAGGTTATGCCGCTGTGGCACAATCTGCCATCCGGCGGGCCACCCCGGGGTTCAGGTACGGGGTGCCCCGCCCTTAAGTGAGCGGGCGAGCCTGCGAGCGGACGCAGAAGTGAGCCGGGCTCCGGTACCTGGGGGGGGTTAGGTACCGAAGCCCGGCTTGGGAAGGTCCCGACGCGGGGGGGGTTGCGTCGGAACCTGGCTCAGGGGGTCCAGGGCGTTGCCGTCCGGACCCGGAAGTCCTGGGCCCTGAGGTCTTGTGCCCCGGACCCGCTGGTTTGAAGCAGCGTGACACCGCTATCTTTGCGCGGCCCCCCGCCACCCCGCGCACGCGACCCCCAACAGTCGTACGCCGAGGGCGCGCGCCGCACCAAAGTGCGCCCCCCAAGGCGCGCCCCGATAGGGGCGCGGGGAACTGCGCGACCAGCCCCCACCGGGCGCGCGGCCAAAGAACCACGCACCCAGCGGAGCTATGCGGCTGCGTCGAACCCGGTGTCCCGAGCCAACTTCTTCAGCTCCAGCAACGCATGCTTCTCGATCTGCCGAATCCGCTCACGGGTCAGCCCGTGCTCCTTGCCGACCTCCGTCAGCGTCCGCTCGCGCCCGTCGTCGATGCCGTACCGCATCTTGATGATGGACGCCGTGCGCTGGTCGAGGCGGCCGATCAGGTCGTCCAGTTCCTCGCTGCGCAGCAGCGTCAGCACGGACTGCTCCGGTGACACCGCCGACGTGTCCTCCAGGAGGTCGCCGAACTGCGTCTCGCCCTCGTCGTCCACGGACATGTTCAGCGACACCGGGTCGCGGGCCCAGTCCAGGACGTCGATCACGCGCTCCGGCGTCGAGTCCAGTTCGGCGGCGATCTCCGCCGGCTCCGGGTCGCGGCCGTTCTTGCGGTTGAACTCGCGCTGCACGCGGCGGATCCGGCCCAGTTCCTCGACCAGATGGACGGGGAGGCGGATCGTGCGCGACTGGTCGGCTATGGAGCGGGTGATGGCCTGACGGATCCACCAGGTGGCGTACGTCGAGAACTTGAAGCCCTTGCGGTAGTCGAACTTCTCGACCGCGCGCACCAGGCCGGCGTTGCCCTCCTGGATCAGGTCGAGAAGGGGCAGGCCGCTGCGGGGGTAGCGGCGCGCCACGGCGACGACCAGCCTGAGGTTGGACCGGATGAAGACGTCCTTGGCCCGCTCGGCCTCGGCGACCAGCGCCTCCAGTTCCTCGACGGTGGCGTCCGCCTTGGCCTCTGTCTCGCCGTCGAGGATCTGGCGTGCGAACACACCGGCCTCGATGGTCTGCGACAGTTCGACCTCTTTCGCGGCGTCGAGCAGCGGGGTCCGCGCTATCTCGTCCAAGTACATGCCGACCAGGTCGCGGTCGGCGATCTCGCCGCCATGGGCGCGAACACTGCGTGCGCCGCCGACGGATCCGCCGGTGGCGGACGACGTACGACGGGCGACGGCACGGGTTGCCATGCGTGCTCCCTTGCGATGGTAGGTCAGCGGGTGGTCCTGGATGTTCCTGTTTGTCTCTGAACGCTCAGCACACTCCTCGCGTGCCCGGCATCCGAAGGAAACAACGACTGGAATCAGGACAGAATTCCCACCGCGCCCTCCTATTTTTCTGATCTTGCAGTACCCTGTGCCGCGCGCAAAGGAGGCGTGATGTCGTCGGAACATGCAGAGGTGCAGGTCAGGCCGGGAGTCGAGGCTGATCTCACAGCTCTCACCGACCTCTACAACCACTACGTGCGCGAGACACCCACCACGTTCGACACCAAGGTCTTCACTCCGGAAGAGCGCCGCCCTTGGCTGCTCTCCTACCCTGAAGACGGCCCGCATCGCCTGATGGTTGCCACAGAGGTGGACTCACAGCGGATTCTGGGGTACGCCACATCCGGCGCCTTCCGGGCGAAGCCGGCGTACGGCACCACCGTGGAGGTCACCGTCTATCTCGCCCCGGACGCGGGCGGGCGCGGCGTGGGCACCCTGCTCTACAAGGCCCTCTTCGCTGCCCTGGCCGGTGAGGACGTGCACCGCGCGCTGGCCGGGATCGTGCCGCCGAACGAGGCGTCCGTGCGGCTGCACGAACGTTTCGGGTTCCGGTATGTCGGGACGTACCACGAGGTGGGCCGCAAGTTCGGCCGGTACTGGGACGTGGCCTGGTACGAGAAGGAACTCTGAGGACCGGGGCATGGTCCTTCCGGCCCCCGGGCACCTGCCCGAAGGGGCCGAATACCGACCTACGAGGTCAGCCGAACTGCACCGACCGCTTGGCCATGCCCAGCCAGAAGCCGTCGATGACCGACCTCTGGGAGTCCAGTTCGCCGGCCACGTCGGCCGCGCCCATCGTCACGAAGAGCGGGGCGAAATGCTCGGTGCGGGGGTGGGCGTACTTGCCGGCGGGAGCCTTGTTCAGGAAGTCCAGCAGGCCGTCCACGTCCCGTGCCTCCAGTGCCCGGCGGCCCCAGTCGTCGAACTCGCTCGACCAGGTCGGCACGCCGGGGCCCGTGTGCCGCAGGGCGGCCAGGTTGTGGGTGAAGAAGCCGGAGCCGACGATCAGCACGCCCTCGTCGCGCAGCGGCGCGAGCTTGCGGCCGATGTCCATCAGCTTCACCGGGTCGAGGGTAGGCATGGAGATCTGGAGGACAGGGATGTCCGCCTCGGGGAACATCTCCACCAGGGGGACGTACGCGCCGTGGTCGAGACCGCGGTCCGGGACGTCCTGGACGGGGATACCGGGGGCGCGCAGCAGCTTCCGTACGGACTCGGCGAGTTCGGGGGCGCCCGGGGCGGCGTACTCGACCTGGTAGTAGTGCTCCGGGAAGCCCCAGAAGTCGTAGACGAGGGGGATCGTTTCGATGGCGCCGATGGCGAGCGGGGCCTCTTCCCAGTGGGCGGAGACCATCAGGATCGCCCTGGGGCGGGGCAGGTCGGCCGACCAGGCGGCGAGTTGGCCGGGCCAGATCGCGTCGTCCGCCAGCGGGGGCGCGCCGTGACTGAGGTAGAGCGCGGGCATGCGCTCCTGGGTGGCGGCGGACATGACTGCTGCTCCCTTCGGTTACCCGAGACAGGCTCTCCTTCAAGTCTGCATCTTGAAGTCTCAAGCTTCTCGCATACTGAACATACATCGTTTTGGTTTAAAATTCAAGGACGGGGAACGTAGAGTGGAGTACATGAACACGGCATCTACATCCGACGAGGAGCCCCGCTGGCTCACCGACGAGGAGCAGCGCACCTGGCGCGCGTATGTGCACGCCGTCACGCTGCTGGAGGACCACCTCGACCGTCAGCTCCAGCGCGACGCCGGTATGCCGCACGTCTACTACGGTCTGCTCGTCGGCCTCGCCGACTCCCCGGACCGGCGGCTGCGCATGACCGAGCTGGCCATGAAGGCCAAGATCACCCGCTCCCGGCTCTCGCACGCCATCGCCCGGCTGGAGAAGAACGGCTGGGTACGGCGCGAGGACTGCCCCTCGGACAAGCGCGGCCAGTTCGCGGTCCTGACCGACCAGGGCCGGGAGGTGCTCCGGCGCACCGCGCCGGGCCATGTGACCGCCGTACGCCAGGCACTCTTCGACCGGATCAGCGACGAGCAGCGCAAGACGCTCCACGAGGTCATGGAGATCGTCGCCCAGGGCCTTCAGCCGAAGGACGCGGGCGCGGATCTGCCCTGGCTCCGCTGAGCGGAACCAGGGCAGATCCTGGAGTCGTACGTCACGAGGCGTCCCCACCCCGCGTGACGTACGGAGTGGCCCGAAGGGGTACGAGGGGGACGACAGCCGGGGTCAGTGGGCGACCACCGGGACCTTCAGCTCCTCCTCCGCGCCCTCGCCGCTGACCGAACTCATGTCCGGGCGGCCGGCGTTGATGAAGGTGAAGGCGATACCCGCGGCGGCGACCAGGATGCCGACGGCGAACCAGATGGCGCTGGTGTAGCCCTCGACCATGCCCTTCAGCTGGACCAGCTGCTGCTGGGAGCGGGAGGACGCGCCGCCGATGTGGTCGGCGACGTACGTCGTCGTCGCCGAGGCGGCGATGGTGTTCAGCAGGGCCGTACCGATGGCGCCGCCGACCTGCTGCGAGGTGTTGACCATCGCGGAGGCGACACCGGAGTCACGCGGCTCGACGCCCAGCGTGGCCAGGGACATGGCCGGCATGAACGCCGTACCCATGCCGAGGCCGAGCAGGAGCATCGCCGGCAGGAGCAGGGTCGCGTACGAGGAGCCGATCTCCATCTGGGTGAGGAACAGCATGCCCAGGGCGGCGACCAGGAAGCCCGGGCCCATCAGCAGGCGTGCCGGGACGCGGGTCATCAGGCGGGCGCCGATCTGCGTGGAGCCCGTGATCATGCCCGCGATCATCGGCAGGAAGGCGAAGCCGGTCTTGACCGGCGAGTAGCCCTTCACGACCTGGAGGTAGTAGGTCAGGAAGAGGAACAGGCCGAACATCGCGATGATCGCGAGGCCGAGGGAGAGGTAGACACCGCCGCGGTTGCGCTCGGTGATGACGCGCAGGGGCAGCAGCGGGGCCTTGACCTTGGACTCGACGAACACGAAGGTCGCGAGGAGCAGCGCCGAGGCGACGAACAGGCCGATCGTCAGGGAGTCGCTCCAGCCCTCGGACTCGGCGCGCGTGAAGCCGTAGACGAGAGAGACCAGACCGAGGGTGGACAGGACGACACCCGGGATGTCGAGCGGCGAGCGGTTGCGGCTGCCGGACGGCTCACGGATGACGAAGTACGCGCCGAGTGCGGCGACGATCGCGAACGGGATGTTGACGAAGAACGTCCAGCGCCAGTCGAGGTACTCGGTGAGGAAGCCGCCGAGGATCAGACCGACGGCGCCACCGCCACCGGCGATCGCACCGTAGATGCCGAACGCCTTGGCGCGCTCCTTGGCGTCGGTGAACATCACCGCGAGCAGGGAGAGCGCGGCGGGCGCGAGCAGTGCGCCGAAGGCACCCTGGAGGGCGCGGGAGCCGAGGAGCATCGCCTCGTTCGTCGCGGCGCCGCCCAGGGCGGAGGCCGCGGCGAAGCCGATCAGACCGGTGACGAAGGTGTTCTTGCGGCCCCAGATGTCGGCGATCCGGCCGCCGAAGAGCAGCAGTCCGCCGAAGGCGAGGGCGTAGGCCGTGATGACCCACTGCCGGTTGCCGTCCGAGATCCCCAGGTCCTGCTGGGCGGAGGGCAGAGCGATGTTCACGATGGTCGCGTCCAGCACGACCATCAGCTGGGCGAGCGCTATGAAGGTCAGCGCCTTCCAGCGGTTCGTATCGGGAGCCGGCGCCTTGGCGGCGGCAGCCTGGGCTGTTTCAGACATGGGGGTACCCACTTCGGGACTTCGTGACGGAAAAAGGACGTGAAGGAACGCGAAAGGACGTGACGGGGACGAGGAAAGGGGAGCGGAGAAGGAGATGAGAGAGGATCAGGTCGCCATCAGGGCTGGCGCAGGTCCTCCATCGTCGCGGCCGTGCCGGGGAGCACGGAGGGGGCCGGGGCCCGCAGACCGTCCAGGAACAGTTGCAGGTGTCGGTGCACGAAGCGGTCGATGCTCATGCACCCCGTGCCCGCCGGAGGACGGCTGAGCTGGGCCACGACGACCATCAGGTCACCGACGCCCACGTCGGTGCGGAGCTGACCGGCCGCCTTCGCCCGGTCCATGATGTTCTCGGTGAGCTGTTCGACCCGCTCCCGCGCGGCCTCCAGGTCGGGGTGCCGCTTGTCGAAGGTGCCGGCCATCATCGGGCAGAGCGCGCCGATCCGCTCGTCGGCGGTGACGTGGACGAAGCGCTCCAGCGCCGCGAAGGCGTCGCCGGTCTCCGCGAGGGCGAGTTCGGCCGCCTCGGACATCCGGTCCATGACCGAGCAGACGACCTCCCGAGCGAGGGCCTCCCGGTCGGGGAAGTTGCGGTACACCGTGGCGTTGCCGACGCCTGCCCGGCGGGCGATCTCGTCGATCGGCACCTCGGGGCCGAACTCGACGAACATCTCGCGGGCGGCGGTGACGATCCGCTCCCGGTTGCGCAGGGCGTCGGCGCGGGGCCGGGCCGCCTTCTGCACGGGGGTCGCGGTCTGCACGGCGTACTCCTTCATGATCGTTGACGGCATGAGCGTTGATGAACGGTATGTTGCGATCCGGGGAGGCAGTCCCCGTTTCGCTCGGACACATGGCTAAACGGGGAAGTGGTCCCCGGTTATTTCCCGCATCCGAAGAGATTCCATGTGACCTGGGTCACATGACCTCGGGGCGGGATACCCACGATCGGTCTCCTCCAGCGCGCGCTCCCGCCGACCTCGACACAGGGTGATCGGAAGGGTGCAGTCCGAGACCGGCGGCTGCCGTGGCGCGAAGGGTCCGTGCATGCAGCAGCCGACCAGCCGTCGTCGGATACGCCCGCCGGGCACCCCGCGTCCCCGCCGGGTGGCCGCCCTGGTGTCCGTGGCCGCGCTGACCCTCGCGGTCAGCACCTCGGCCGGGACCGGACAGCTCACCAGGGGTTCCGCGACAGCCGCGGGCTCGGTCCCGCTGGCCCGCTCCGCCCAGCTCAGCCCCTGTGTGATCAGGGGCGGCCTCGGCGTCCAGATGTCCGAGGGACTGCCCACCCCGGCCGGCTACTCCCGCTCCACCGGCACCGTCCGCGCGCTGAACCTGATGGTCGACTTCTCCGACGCCCCCGGCCAGGGCAGCGCCCTCGACCGGCTCGCGGAGTTCTTCCCGCAGACCCGGGACTGGTTCACCACCAGCTCCTACGGCCGCCTCGACTACCGCCCCGAGGCCCCCGTCGACACCTGGCTGCGGATGCCCCGGTCCTTCCGCTCGTACGGCATACAGCGCGGCGCCCCCTTCGACCCCGGCTACCGCAGACTCGTCCAGGACATCGTGGCCACGGCCGACCCGAGGGTCGACTTCCGCTCGTACGACCTGCTGAACGTGCTGGTCACCCCGAACGCGGGCCCCTCCGCCCTGGACACCGTCCTGTCCGTCACCTTCGCCGGGAACAGGGAGGCGCCGGTCGCGGACGGGGTACCCGTCGCCAACGCGTCCTTCGTCTACTCCCGGCAGGACGACGGCTCGGGGTCGTACGACACCACGGGCTACCGCGTCCTCCCGCACGAGAACGGCCATGTGTTCGGCCTGCCCGACCTCTACACACAGCACGGCGGGGGCGCGGTCGGGCACTGGGACATCATGAGCGAGGACTGGGGGGCCAACAACGACCTGCTCGGCTGGCACAAGTGGAAGCTCGGCTGGCTGGACCCCTCGCAGGTCGGGTGCGCGGTGACGGCCGGGACGAGCGAGTACACGCTCACCCCGCTGGCCCGTCCCGGCGGCGCGAAACTGGTCTTCGTGCCCATCAACTCCCGTACGGGGTACGCCGTCGAGCTGCGCACGCGCGAGGGCAACGACGAGACGGTGTGCCGCCCCGGCGTGCTGATCTACAAGGTCGACGCGAACGTCGACACCGGCCGTGGCCCGGTCACGGTGTACGACTCCCGCCGGGACAGCGGCGGCTGCACGCGCAGCCCGAACGTCCACGCGGAACTCTCCGACGCGCCCTTCGCCCCCGGCGAGTCCTTCACGGACCCGAGGCGGAGCATCCGGATCACCGTGGCAAGCGCGGACCTCGACGGGAACCACCGGGTGGCGATCACCCGCCGGTAAGGGTCTTCCCGTACTGGTGGAGGCCGGGCACACGGCCGGTGGTTCCGTACGGGCATTACGGTGAGCCCATGATTGACCCCGTCCCCGACCAGGTGTCCGCCCCCGCTCCCGTGCCCGCCGAGGCCGTCGCCCCGCTGATGCGCGGGATCGCCGTGCTGCGGCAACTGACGGAGGCGGGCGGGACGTTGAGCCTGAGCGGTCTTGAGCGGGCGACCGGCCTGGCGCGTTCCACCGTCGACCGGATCACGGCGACCCTCGCCCGCATGGGGTACGTCCGTCTCGACGGCCGGGACGCGGTTCTCACCCCTCGGCTGATGGAACTCGGCAACGCCTATCTGGCCGCGCTCCGGCTGCCCGCCCTGCTCGACGCGCACGCGGACGCCCTCGCCGACGAGCTGGACGAGTCGGTGTCGCTCGCGGTCGGCGACCGGGACGGCATCCGCTTCATCCACCAGGCGACCCGCCGCCGCGCGATGTCCCTCAGCTTCCGCATCGGCGACCTCCTCCCCGCCGAACGCACCGCCCCCGGCCCGCTGTTCGCCACGGAGTGGACACCCGCGGACTGGCACCGCTGGCACGAGCGCCGGACGGCGGACCCGACCGACCTGGGCTTCCCGGCGGTCCCGCCGCGCACCTCGGACGCCTCGGGCGCCTCGGGCGCCGCCTTCGAGGCGTACGTCGAACGGGCCCGCGCCGACGGCTGGGCACTGGACGACCAGCTGATCGAACCCGGGCTGGTCGCGGTCTCCGTACCCGTACGGGACCCCCGTACGGGCCGGGTGGCCTGTGTCGCGAGCGTGGTCAGCCACACGAGCCGCCGCACGGCGACCGACCTGCGCGAGGAGCTGCTGCCGCGCCTCAGGTCGACGGTGGCGGCGATGGAGGCCGAACTCAGGGAGCGGCCCGCTGCCCAGCCACCGGCACCCCCTTCGGACCTGGCGGCCTGGACGGGGGCCTCGAAGCAGGAACTGGGCCGGGAGTTCATCGAGTCCCTGGCCAGGGGCCTGACCGTCCTGACAGCCTTCGGCGAGTCCCGCGCCGAGCTGACCCTGACGGAGGTCGCCCGGGCGACGGGCCTGGCAAGGGCGACCGCCCGCCGGGCCCTGATCACGTACGAGCACCTGGGATACGTGGAGTCACGGGGCCGCACCTTCACCCTCACCCCCCGGGTCCTGTCCCTCGGCTTCCCGCCCCTCTCCCGCACCTCCCTGCCCGAGATCGCCTCCCCCCACCTGGCCGAACTCGCGGACCGCGTACAGGAGTCGGCGTCACTGGCGGTCCTGACGGACGCGGAGATCCAGTACACGGCACGGGTGGCGACCCGACGCATCCTGAGCGCCAACATCACAGTCGGCACACGCCTCCCGGCGTACGCCACCTCGATGGGCCGCGTCCTCCTGGCCGACACACCGGACGAAGCCGTCACCGGCGTACTGGCAGAGGTACGGAAGCAGGGCTACGCCCTGGTCAACGAGGAGCTGGAGGAGGGCCTCCGCTCCATCGCGGTCCCGATCCGCGACCGCACGGGCCGGGTGGTCGCAGCGGTAAGCGTGGAGATGCACACGACCCGCCGCACAGCAGAACAGTGCGTGGAGGAGATCCTGCCGGAGCTGCACGGAACGGCGTCCCGAATCGAGGGGGAGCTGAGGACGGCGGGCCGGTTCACGAGGGTGCCGCTGGCGTAGAGGGGGGTACGGGTCCTGTCGCACGGGTTCGCGGGCGCGGGCTGGATCGGGCGCGCATAGCGTCCCGACCGGCGCAGGCGGGATCGGGCGCGCGCAGCGCCCCGATCAGGGGCGCGGGGAACTGCGCGACAAGCCCCCACCGGCGCGCGGGCGAAGGGATCGCGCAAGCCCGCAGAGAGGTCAGCGCCAGTCAGGGGTCCCCGAGGCCAGGGGCAGCTGACTCTCGATCTTCGCCCGAACCTCCCGCATCACAGCGACGATCCGAACCTCATGCTCAGGCGTCAGCCGAGCAACCGGCACCGAGCAACTGATCGCATCCGTCGCCGGCACGTCATACCGCAGAGCGAACCCAAACCCCGCGATACCACTCACCGTCTCCTCCCGATCCACCGAATACCCCCGCTCACGCACCCCCGCCAGATCCGCCCACAGCGCACCGAGACTGGTATGCGTATTGGGCGTAAGCGCAACCAACTCCCCCTCAGAAAGCGGGAGTTCGTCATCCGACCGCTCCGCGAGCAACGCCTTCCCCAACGCCCCCGCATGCGCCGGAATCCGACGCCCGACCCGACTGATGGTGCGCAGATACTCGTGCGACTCACGGGTGGCGAGATACACGACATCGGAGCCGTCGAGCCGAGCCAGATGGATCGTCTCGCCGAGCGCGTCCGACGCCTCGTCGAGATAGGGCCGCACCGCACGGATACGCCGGTCGCCGTCGAGATACCCGGTACCGGTGAGCAGCGCACGGATGCCGATGCCGTACAGGGAACCGGTGGCATCCGAGCGGACCCAGCCACAGTCGACGAGGGTCTGGAGCAGCTGGTACATGCTGCTGCGCGGCACGCCCAGGCCCTCGGCGAGTTCGTCCAGGCGCGAGGGCTGTTCACCCCGGGCGGCGAGAAGTTCCAGCAGCGCGACGGTCCGGGCCGCCGACTTCACACTGCGGACGCCTCTCTCACCTCTCTTCTCCGGCATGGACTCATCGTGTCACTTCCATTGACCCCTGTCCGTTCACCCACCTAGCCTCCATCTCCATACGTAGACATCATCTGCATAGACGGATGGGATACATGCCTCTTCTCGTGGTCGGCATCAGCGTTCTGATCCTGCTGCTCCTCATGACCAGGCTGAGACTCAACGGCTTCGCCGCCCTGCTGCTCGTCGCGGTCGGTGTCGCGCTGGTCCGGGGCATTCCGGTGGCGACCATCCCGGACGTCCTCTCCGACGGCATCGGGGGTCAGATCGGCGACACCATGCTCACCATCGGCCTCGGCGCGATGGTCGGCCGGGTCATGGGCGACTCGGGCGCCGCCCAGCGGATCGCGGGCAGGCTGCTGGACGCGGGCGGACCGCGCGGGGTCCAGGTGGCGATGGTGGTCACGTCGATGCTCATCGGCGTGACCATGTTCTACGAGGTCGCCTTCATCATCATCGTGCCGATCGCGTTCACCCTGGTCAGGGTCACCGGCGCGAAGCTGCTCTGGGTCGGGCTGCCGATGTCGATCACCCTCTCCACGATGCACAGCTTCCTGCCCCCGCACCCCGGCCCCACCGCCGTCGCCGCCACCTTCCACGCCTCCGTCGGACTGACCCTGCTCTACGGCCTGTTCATCGCCGTACCGGCGGGCGCGCTCATCGCACTGCTGTGGCCGCGCCTCCCGTTCATCAGGGCGATGGACCCCGCCATCCCGAAGGGCCTGGTCAGCGAGCGCGAGTTCACCGACGAGGAGATGCCGGGCCTGGGCTGGTCGCTGTCGGTGGCCCTGTTCCCGGTGGTCCTGATAGCGGGGGCGGCGGTGACCGACCTGGCCACCTCCGCCGAGAGCCCCTTCCTGAACTTCGTCGCGTTCATCGGCTCGGCCCCGATCGCGCTGCTGCTCACCCTGTGTCTCGCGGTGTGGGCGTTCGGTCCGCGCATCGGACGGAGCCTGGAGGAGGTCGGCGCGTCCTGCACCTCGGCGGCGCAGGCGATGGCGATGATCCTGCTGGTGATCGGCGCGGGCGGCGCCTTCAAGAACGTCCTGGTGGAGGGCGGTATCTCCGACTACATCAAGGACGCCACCGACTCCTGGTCCATCTCCCCGATCGTCCTCGCCTGGCTGATCGCCGTCATCCTCCGCGTGGCGCTCGGCTCAGCGACGGTCGCCGTCGTCACGGCCTCCGGCGTGGTGCTGCCGCTGCTCGCGGGCAGCGGCGTCCACCCGGAGATCATGGTCCTCGCCGTCGCCTGCGGCTCGATCGCCTGCTCGCACGTCAACGACCCGGGATTCTGGCTGTTCAAGGAGTACTTCAACCTGTCCGTCGTCGAGGCGATCAAGGTCCGTACGAGCTACACGACGGTGCTGGCGGTACTGGGCCTGGGTGGGGTGCTGGTGGCGGAGTGGGCCCTGGACGTCCTCAGCATCTGATCCTCCGCATTTAAGGATTTCAATGAGTTCGATGAGTTCGATGAGTACGAGCCAGCCGGCCGTCACCTCCTTCGCCGTCTACCCCGTCGCCGGCCGCGACAGCATGGAGCTGAACCTCTCCGGCGCCCACGGCCCCTACTTCACCCGCAACATCGTGATCCTCACCGACTCCGAGGGCCGTACGGGACTCGGCGAGGTCCCGGGCGGGGAGAAGATCACGCGGACACTGCGCGACGCCGAGTCGCTGGTCGTCGGGGCGAAGGTGGGCGACTACAAACGCGTCCTGCGGGAGATCGGCGCCCGCTTCGCCGACCGTGACTCGGGCGGACGCGGCGCCCAGACCTTCGACCTGCGGACCACCGTCCACGCGGTGACGGCCGTCGAGTCGGCCCTGCTCGACCTCCTCGGCCAGCACTTGGACGTACCGGTGGCGGCGCTCCTCGGCGACGGTCAACAGCGGGATTCCGTACGGGTGTTGGGCTACCTCTTCTACGTCGGCGACCCGGACCGGACGGACCTGGACTACGTCCGCGAGCCGGACTCCCCCGTCGACTGGTACCGCCTACGGCACGAGGAGGCCCTGACCCCGGAGGCGATCGTCCGCCAGGCAGAGGCCACCCACGCCCTGTACGGCTTCCGGGACTTCAAGCTCAAGGGCGGGGTCCTGGAAGGCGCGGAGGAGGTCAAGGCCGTACGGGCGCTGAAGGACCGCTTTCCGGAGGCCCGGATCACGCTCGACCCGAACGGCGCGTGGTCGCTGCGCGAGGCGATCGAGCTGTGCGCGCCCCTGAACGGCACGCTGGCCTACGCCGAGGACCCCTGCGGCGCGGAGGGCGGTTTCTCGGGGCGCGAGATCCTGGCCGAGTTCCGCCGGGCGACGGGTCTGCCGACGGCGACGAACATGATCGCCACGGACTGGCGGCAGCTGACCCACGCCCTCGCCCTCCAGTCGGTGTCCATCCCGCTGGCCGACCCGCACTTCTGGACCATGCAGGGATCGGTGCGCGTGGCCCAGCTGTGCAACGCGATGGGCCTGACCTGGGGCTGCCACTCCAACAACCACTTCGACATCTCGCTGGCCATGGTGACCCACTGCGGGGCGGCGGCCCCGGGCGAGTACAACGCCCTCGACACCCACTGGATCTGGCAGGAGGGCCTGGAACGCCTCACGGTCGCTCCGCCCCGGATCGTCGACGGCGAGATCGCGGTGCCGGACGCGCCGGGGCTCGGCGTCCAGGTGGACATGGAGCGGGTGCTCGCGGCCCATGAGCTGTACCGGGAGCGGGCGCTCGGGGCGCGGGACGACGCGGCCACCATGCAATACCTGCTCCCTGGCTGGGAGTTCGACGGGAAGCGGCCCTGTCTGGTGCGGTAGGAACACCGGTGGGTCCCATACTTCACTTCGCCGGGTCACTGATAAACAACTCGCGCTATAGTCAACAATGTGAATAGGTCACCCGTTGGCTACCCCTATCTCCGCTATGTCGCCCTGGGCGACAGCCAGACCGAGGGCGTCGGTGACGGCGACGACGTATCGGGGCTGCGGGGATGGGCGGACCGGCTCGCCGAGCAGCTCGCGCGGCACAGCCCGGATGCGCGGTACGCCAATCTCGCCGTACGCGGCCGGCTCGCCGGGCAGGTGCGCGCCGAGCAGCTCGCGCCGGCCCTGGCACTGCGGCCCGACCTGGTGACGGTCGTGGCCGGCGTCAACGATCTGCTGCGTCCCCGTTTCGACGCGGACGAGGTGGCAGGCCACCTGGAGGCCATGTTCGCCGCGCTCACCGGCCAGGGGGCCCGCGTCGCGACGCTCACCTTCCCCGACATCACCCTGATCACGCCGCTGGCCCGCCCGGCCGGTCATCGGGTCGTCGCCCTCAACGACCGCATCCGGGAAGCGGCCCGGCGGCACGGTGTGGTCGTCGCCGAGACCGCCCACCACCAGGTGGTCACGGACCCGCGCTTGTGGAGCACCGACCGGCTGCACGCAGGCCCGCTCGGTCACGCCCGGATCGCCGCCGCGGTCGCGCACGCCCTGGAGCTGCCCGGCAGCGACGACAGCTGGGCGCAGCCGCTCCCGACCCCGCTCACCATCCCCTCGGGTCTGCGAGCGGTCGGCACCGAACTGCGCTGGGCCGGTTCCTTCCTGGGGCCGTGGCTGGTCAGACGGCTGCGCGGTCGCTCGTCCGGTGACGGCCGCGAGGCCAAGCGCCCGGCCCTGCTTCCGGTGACGCCTCTCTGACGTCCCGTACTCAGGCCGCGCCCGCCGCGCGCGCGATCTCGTCGAACTTCGCACCCATGGCCTCGGCCAGCGCGTTCGCGGCCGAGAGGGGGCGGACCATCACCGTGAAGTCGTCGATCCTGCCGTCCTCGTCGAAGTGGAGGAAGTCGCAGCCGGTGAGCTGCTTGCCGTTCACCGTGGCGGTGAAGACGAAGGCGTGGTCACGGCCGTCCGGGTTCGCGATCTCCCGGATGTAGGCGAAGTCCTCGAAGACCTCCGACACGGCGTTCAGGATCGCGGCGGTGATCGCCTTGCCTGCGTACGGCTTGAAGACGACGGGGCTGGTGAAGACGACGTTCTCGGCCAGCAGGGCGACGACGGAATCCATGTCGCCTGCTTCGACGGCCGCGCGGAAGGGATGCACAGGATCACCTCACATGATCAACAAGTCAACGAGCATGCGCAAATATTCAACAAGTTGAATAGGTGCATCACAGACTAGGGTGGTGGCATGGCTCTGCGCAACGCGGTGATGGCAGCCCTTCTGGAGGGCGAGGCGTCCGGGTACGACCTCGCGAAGGGGTTCGACGCCTCGGTCGCCAACTTCTGGATGGCCACCCCCCAGCAGCTCTACCGAGAGCTGGAGCGCATGGAGGGCGACGGGCTCATCACGGCCCGCGTCGTGGAGCAGGAACGCCGCCCCAACAAGCGGCTGTTCTCCCTCACGGAGGCCGGACTGGAGGCGGTGCGCGCCTACACCGCCGAGCCCCCGTCCAGGCCGACGGCCATCAGGGACGAGCTGATGGTCAAGGTCCAGTGCGTCGACGCGGGCGACACCGACGCCGTACGGGCCTCGATCGCCGAACGCATGGAGTGGTCCGCCGCCAAGCTGGCCCGCTACGAGCGGCTGCGGAAACGCCTGCTGGACGGACGTACCGAGGACGAGTTCTTCGCGACCGCCGAACGGATCGGCCCCTATCTCACGCTGCTGCGGGGGGTGTCCCTGGAACAGGAGAACCTCCGGTGGGGCACGCTGGCGCTGACACGGCTGGAACAGCGGGCCTCGGCACCCAGCGGCGGATGAGGCTGCTCCCCGCCACCCGCTGCCCGGGACGTCAGGGCGCCAGTGCGCCGAGGAGTTCGTCGAGGACCGCCTCCTGCCGTTCCGGGGTGGCCGCGGGGGCGAAGAGGGCGTTGATCTGGAAGCCCATGAGGGCGGCGAGGAGGCTGTCGATGACGGTCTCGTCCGGGGTGGCGGTGGTGACGTCGCCGTCCAGGCGGGCCTGTCGGAGATAGCCGTGCATCTGGGCCCGCCAGGTGGTCATGACGGCCTCGTGGACGGCGGCCATGCGTGCGTCGTGCAGGGCGCGGTCCCAGAAGGCGATCACGACGCGGGCCTCCAGGAGCCGCAGTTCGTCGAGGGGCATGATCTCCCGGCAGAGCAGGCGCAGCGCCGCGAGTCCCCGCTGCTCCCCTATGGTCTGGCGGGCCCGGACGTTGGTGGCGTCGAAGGCGTGCTGGAAGGCGGCCTGGAGGATCTCGTCCTTGTTGCGGAAGTAGCCCGACAGGGCGCCGTTGGCGTATCCGGCCTCGGCCGCGAGTTCCCGCATGGTGACGGCGTCCAGCCCGCGGCGGGCGATCAGGGCCCACACCGCCTCGACGATCTCACGGCGCCGCGCGTCGTGGTCGACGATCTTCGGCATGCGCCCTTCCTCCTGGCCCCGTCCCGCTCCCCGTCCCGCTGTGCGGGTTCGCTCTGCGGGTTCGCTCTGCGGTCCGACCCTAACCGGTCAGGTGAGCATCGCGGCCATGCCGGCGATCATGACGAGGCCGCCGGACTCGCGCAGCATCGCGCTCCGGTACGGCTGTCGGCGCCGTGGGGTGCGGTCCGTCGGCCCGATGAGATCGAGCTGCGTGTGGAGGTGGGCGGCGGCCCGGGCGACGGCCCAGCAGCCGGTGAGGAAGAGGAAGGGTCCTGGCTCCCAGGTGGCGGGTCCGTGGTGGGTCATGTGTGTCCCGTCCATGTGACCGGCCCGGGCGGTGGCCGTGGTAAGGACGGCCATGGCCGCGAGGTCCACGACATCGGCCGGGCGCCGGGTGGGGCAGCCCTTGATCGCGGCCCAGAGGCAGGCTGCGGCGACTGTGCCGGCTCCGGCGAGCAGTACGTCGGGGCCGGTGTGCGGGGAGGCCATCAGCACCATCACGACGAGCACGATCGCGTGCGGTGCCCAGTGACGGACGGGCGCGGGCAAGTGTCCGACGAGACAGAGGATCGCCCCTGCGGTGGAGGTGAGGGCCGGTGCGTCGGGCACGGGGGCCTCCTTGTCGGCGGGGGTCCGGGGGTCGGACGCGGAGGAGCGGGATCTGGCGGCGTGAGGGGTGGGTTTCCTCGCCCCCGCCGCCCTTACCCGTTCCCATCCCTGGGGGCTGCCGCCCCCAGACCCCCACTGTCGGCCTGAACGGCCTCGTCCTCAAACGCCGGACGGGCTGGAGGGCGGTGGCGGCCGGGTGGGCAGGTGGGCGGGTGGGAAAGTCGCGCTGAACGGCCTCGTCCTCAAACGCCGGACGGGCTGGAGGGCGGTGGCGGCCGGGTGGGTGGGTGGGCGGGTGGGAAAGTCGCGCTGAACGGCCTCGTGCTCAAGCGCCGGACGGGCTGGAGGGTGGTGGTGGCCGGGTGGGTGGGTGGGAAGGTCGCGCTGAACGCGCTCGTCCTCAAACGCCGGACGGGCTGAAATGCTCCGGCCGGTGCTGAAGTGCGGCGGGCCCGAGCAGCGGGCCCGGCCCAGGAGCCGGGCCTTGGCTCAGGGGTTCAGGGTGTTGGGGTGCTGCCTCGTCGCCGTACTGCGGTCAGGGCGCCGCCTGTGAAGAACAGCGCCACGACTCCCTCGAAGAGACGGGCCAGACCCGCGGAGCCGCCGATCAGGGTCGTGAAGTTGGCCAGTACCAGCCATGCCACCGCGCACAGGCCGAGTCCGCCCAGTACCGGGGCGATCCGGGTGTGCCAGAGGCGGGAGTCGGTGGCGGTGCGGCTGAAGAAGACCAGGACCGCCACGCTGACCAGGATCATCAGGACCAGCACCCCTAGCGTGGCCAGGCCGCTCATCCAGGTGAAGAGTTGCAGCACCGGATCCGCGCCGGCCAAGGCGAACGCGGCGACCACCACGGCTGCCGAGGCCGTCTGGGTGAGCGAGCCGATGTGCGGGGAGCCGTGTCGGGCGTGGCTGCGGGCCAGTGCCGAAGGGGCGCTGCCCTGGCGGCCGAGGGAGAACAGGTAGCGGGCGATCGCGCTGTGGAAGGCGAGCAGAGCGGCGAACAGGCTCGTGAGCAGCAGGATCTCCATCAGATCCGAGGCCGCGCCGCCTACGTACTCGCCGGCGACCGCGAAGACCAGTCCCGCCGTGTTCTCGGCGGCGGCGCCCTGCACCTCGTCGGTGCCGACGGCCAGGACCATGGCCCAGCTGGCCAGGGCGTAGAAGACACCGATCAGGATCACGGCCAGGTAGGTCGCCTTCGCGACGCTGCGCTTGGGGTCGCGGGCCTCCTCGCCGTAGATCGCCGTCGCCTCGAAGCCTACGAACGACGCGACCGCGAACATCACGCCTATGCCGGGTGAGCCGGTCGAGAAGGCGTCCGGGGTGAAGGAGGTCAAGTTGATGCCGTCGGCGCCTCCCTGGACCAGGACCGCGACCGACACCACGGCGACTATGCCCACCTCCAGCACTATCAGCAGCGACAGCACCTTCGTACCGACCTCGATGTTGCGGTAGCCGAGGATCGCGACGAGCGCCAGGAGGATGCCGCTCCATGTCCACCAGGGCAGGTCCGGGCCACCGTACTTCGTGACCAGGCCGCCGGTCGTGACCCCGGCCAGGCCGTAGATGCCCGCCTGGATCGCGCTGTACGTGAGGAGAGCCAGGCCTGCCGCGCCTGTGCCGGTGATCCTGCCCAGGCCTGCCGTGACGTAGGAGTAGAAGGCGCCTGCGTCCACCACGTGGCGGCTCATCGCCGCGTAGCCGACGCTGAAGAGGAGTAGGACCGCGGCTACCAGCAGGTATGCCGCGGGGACGCCTGGGCCGTTGCCGATGGCGAACATGACGGGCAGCGCGCCGCCGATGGCGGTGAGCGGTGCGGCTGCCGCGACGACCAGGAAGACGATTCCGGTGACGCCGATCGAGCCGCGCAGACCCGGCGCGGGAGTGGCCGTACCGGATGATTGTGTGGTCAGGTCAGCCATGGTGGTCCTCCGGTGCGCAGCAGGCGTGGGCGGTCGGAGTGGGGGGAACGTCGAGCGTGGGGTTGCGGTCGAAGAAGCCGACCGGCTTGAGCTTGAAACCCGTGTAGTCGACCGGCATGATCGGCCAGTCCTCCGGCCGGGGGGCGTGGGTGAGGCCGAAGGTGTGCCAGACGACGATGTCCTGGCCGTTCCCGTCGCCGTCGAGGTCGCGGTCGGCGGCGGTGTACGCGGGCAGGCCGGCCCCGCCGGGGTGCTGGTTGACGAAGTCGCCGGCCGGGTAGCGCTCGGCCGGGTCGTAGCGGGTCACCCACAGGTGCTTCGTCGCGAAGGCGGCGCGGGCGGCGACGGACGAGGCCGGGTCGGCGAGCAGCGCGGGCTTGCCCTCGGGGCAGAGGGCGTACGCCACCGGGTGGCCGAGGCGGTTGAGGGAGCCCGGGTTGGAGATGTGCCAGACCCGGTCGGTGCCCGCGTCGGCCATGCGCTGCGCCTCGCTCTCCCGGGTGAGGGGGGTACGGCACAGGGCGAAGGCGTTGCCGCGCGGGTTGTCGGGACCGATCGGCACGCGGGCCGTCTCGATCTCCTCGACGCGGTTGGCGGTGCCGTCGACGGCCATGTCGAGGCGGGCGCTGAACAGGTGCTGGTGGTAGGGCGCGCCTAGGCCCGGGGCGATCTCGGTGGCGTAGGGGTGGTCGCCGCCGGGGTGGGCGGAGGTGAAGACGACGCCGGTGGCCTTGGCCTCGAACTCGATGGTGCCGTCGAGGTAGAGGTACCAGTAGAAGCCGTAGTCGTAGTTGCCGACGGTGGTGAAGAAGGAGATCACCATGCGGCGTTGGCGTCGGGTCTCGGCGGAGCCGGCCCAGAGGTCGGTGTGCTTCCAGAGGATGCCGTAGTCCTCTTCGTGCACGCAGACGGCGTTGGGGAGGGTTTTCGGGGCGCCGGTCTCGTCGGCGATGACCGCGTCCAGGTACGTGATGTCGCCGAGGCAGTCGCAGCCGAGCTGGAGGGCGTTGGCGTAGCGGCCGATGAGGTATTCGCCGGTGTCGAAGTAGTTCTGCCAGGAGCGGACCGGGGAGGGGTCGGCGTACGGGACGACCATCTCCGCGATCGATGCTCGGTGGATGATCGAGCGGTCGGCGAAGGCCAGTTGGTGGAGGATCAGGCCCTCGCGGGCGTCGAAGCCTACGCGCAGGGTCCACTTCTCCCAGGTGAGGAGATTGCCTTCGAGGGTGAAGCTGGGGCCCTCGGGCTGGGTGATCTCGATGGGTTTTTGGGTGGTGCGGAGGGGGCCGGTGACGGCGGGGTCGTCGAAGTTGCCCGACTCGGTGGGGATGGGGATGGGGACGGGGCCGAAGTCGAGGACACGGTCGACGGTTCGGTTCAGGACGTCGACGTAGGCGACCAGCCCGTCGACCGGGTGGGCCCAGGCGTGGTCCGTGTCGTGCTCCTGGACGAAGGCGAGGCCGCGCAGGACGCGGCGCCCGCGCTCCTCGGGGTACTCGTCGGCGTAGACCCCGGCCGACAGGGGCGCGACCCGTACGCGTGAGACGTCCAGGTCCCGGCTCCTGAGCGCGGCCAGCCATCGCTCGTCGCCGGCCAGGATCTCCTCGACGAGCCCGAACTCCTCGTCGAGTACGGGGAGTTGCCCGTCGACGGCGACATCGAGGGCACGCTGGGAATCGACCCGGCCGTGCGTGACGGACACGATCACGTCCCGGGCCGGGCCGCCCGCCGGGTCCGTGTCGAGCAGCAGCGCCCGTACTCGGCGGTCGACCGGAACACCGGGCGCGTGGGCGAGCAGATCGCCCTTGGCCGGTTCTTCCAGCCCTAGGTAGGCGAAGCGGGTCGACGCCGTGAGGAGACCGGCGTCGGCGAGTGTCCGGCGGGCGGTGTCGATCTCGACGGGGGCGAGGGAGTCGAGCGGATGGGGCTCTGTCGGGGTGCGTGAGGGCAGGGGCAGGACGTCCATGGGTGGGTTCCCCTCCGGGGCGTGCCGAGCGTCATGCGGCGAGCACCGACTCCTACGGAGGACGGCGGCCGTTTTTTCTCTACGTTCGTAGAGGAAAGATGCCCGGGGTGTATTTCACCCGCGGCCTTCGCTCGTTTCCCTGCCGTTAAGCGGGTTCGGACCCGCCCACGGCTCCGGCCGGCCCCGGCCTCGGTGCACGACCGGGGCAGGCACTCAGGGCGCGGCCAGGGACGAACGGCACCCGCCCGCGACGCCACGGCGACCTGCCGTTCCGCACATCGGCGCCGGACGCCGTACGAGATCCACCACCACGAGAACATCGGCCGCCTCCTCGGACTCGACGAGGCAGGCACAGCCGCCGCGGGAAGTGGTTCGGCTGAAGGGCTGACGGCGGAGCAGACGGCAGTCCTCTCCTTGACGGACCGGCTGCTGGAGCAGCACACGCTGACGGAACCCGAGCGCGCCGAGGCGCTCACGTTCCTCACGGCCGGGCAGCTCTCCGACCTGGTCCTGACGATCGGCTTCTACCAGCTGGTCTGCAACTTCCTGAACACCTTGCCTGGGCCCGTGCCCAAGCGAAGTTCTTCCGCACCGAGTTCGCCGCGACGGGCACCCCGGACAGCGTCACGACCTGCGACCTGATCACACTCCCGTACCCGACCAAGTTCGGTCTGTTCAGGGCCAGTCGGGCGATCGCGCCGTTCCTGTCGATCACCAACCGCATGCTGGTGGTGCGGTGGACGGAGAGCGACGGCCGGGGCAGGGTCCTGCTGTTCGAGCCGAGCGACCACGAACTGGGCCAGAACACGCCGTACTTCGCGTCCCTGATCCGCCGTACGCCCAAGCCGTTGCAGTCACTACTGACGACCGAACACGGCACGGTACTGGGCCACTTGGCCCACCTGGGCATCCAACCGGAGGACGTCGACTACCTCCTCTTCGACCACCTGCACACCCAGGACCTGCGCCGCTGGGTGGGTACGACGAGCCCGCAGCGCGACCTGGGCGGCGCGGTCGTCGAGCCCGCCTTCCCCAACGCCAAGGTGACAGTCCAGCGCCACGAGCTGCTGGCCATGTCCCAGCTGCACCCCCTCCAACAGCCCTGGTACCAGCCGGAGACCTACCGGGACGTACGCCCGGACGCGTTCCTCCCCGTCGACGGCTCCCTGTTGCTTGGGCCGGGCGTGGCCGTGGTCGAGACCCCGGGACACGTCCTCGGCAACCAGACCATCGTCCTCAACACCTCCACCGGCATCTGGGCGAGCAGCGAGAACGGGATCGCGGCCGAGTGCCTGACCCCGGAGCACTCCCGGATGCCGGGCATCGCCCGCTGGGCCCGCGCGTGGGGCCAGGAGGTGGTCCTGAACGCCAACACCATCGAGACGACGGCCGACCAGTACAACTCCCTGATCGTCGAGAAGACCCTGGTCGACCGCTCGCAGTCGGACCCGCGTTTCCTGCAAGTTCTTCCCGTCCAGCGAACTGACGGCGTCCTGGGCGAATCCGGGGACGACGCCGACGTTCACGCATGGGGCTGTCGCACACTCGTGAAGGGTGGGTGGGCGGTGTACACCTCGGGCGAGGGCGAGGGTGCGGTCAGAGGCCGAAGCCTCGGATCGTCAGGGGGTCGATGTCCGGGTCGTCGGGCTCGTCCACGAAGGGCATTCTGTCGAACGCCGTACCACCCGCGTCCGAGGGTTCCAGTGATGGCCAGGAAAAGTCGACCACCACCTCGTCGGACACCGTCGAGGGGTCCACTGATGGCCAGGGAAAGTCACCCACCACCTCGTCGGACACCGTCGAGGGGTCCACTGATGGCCAGGGAAAGTCACCCACCACCTCGTCGGACACCGTCGAGGGGTCCACTGATGGCCAGGGAAAGTCACCCACCACCTCGTCGAGCACCGTTTCCGTGATGATCGGGGTCGGTATGCGTGGCACCTCTGGCAGGGGCGGGGCAGCGGCTCCAGCCCAGTGGCGCAGCTCGTCGGCCAGTTGCCCCAGGCGGCGCACATTGATGTTGTGCAGGGCTTCGCCGATGACGCGGGTCGTGTCGTCGGTGAGGGCCAGGAAAGTGGGGTGCAGGACGTACTTGCCCAGCTTGACCGCGGCCTCCAGCTTTTGGTCGCCGCGGGCCAGGTCGGTGACGAGGGTGGCGGTCCAGCCCTCGGGCGAGGTGTTCGGGAGCAGGAGCCGCCCGAGGACGTCGAAGGTGTCGGCCGACCGGAGTTCCCCGGCGTGCGGGACGTCGTTCTGGCCCGGTACGCCGGCCGCGCCGAGGTCGGCCTTCGCCCAGCTGTGCGCCCGTACATGCACGGCGAGAGCGAGAGCCGTACGGACGAATCCCTCCCGTGCCTCGGCCCCGACCGGCGGATGGTCCGGCATTCCGGGTCCCAGCATCGCCTGCGTCTGCCCCGCCAGCACACCGAGGGCCCACGTCTGCCGATCCGGATCCGGAGGTTCCCGCCTCAGCTCCCGGGCCGCGTCACGGGCGGCCCTCAGCACCCCTAGGGCCAGCCGGTCGAGGTGCTCGGGTGACGTGGTGGACCACTGAGCCGGCCCCGTACCGTCGTCGGAGTTCACGTTGTTTCCCCTCTCCGGCCGGTCCGGCAGTACGAGCAGAAATGGGCCGGAGAGCCCAGGGTGCCCCGCCCGATGCCGTTGTTCCAGACGCGGAACCGAACACGGCACACACGCTACGGCCGGTAGCGGACCTCCAGCATCACGCAGCCGTCGGTCGTCCGGTACGGGCCGTGCTCCATGCCCGGGGGACGGGAGGCGAAGTCTCCTGCGCGGAAGGTCTGATCCAGGGTCAGGTCGTGCAGGTCGCCTTCGAGGAGACAGACCTCCTCGACCCACTCGTGCCGGATCACACCGGAGGGCGAGGTGTCGAGGCCGGGCTCCCAGCGCACCAGGCGGGTCAGCACATCCGGGTCGGCCTCGTCCCTGCTCAGGATCCGCTCGGCGGTCCCGGGCTGCGGTCCGGTGCGCCACGGCATGGCGTCCGGTGAGAAGAATTCCCGCTCGTTCTTCAAGGTCTCTCCCTGATGCCTGGTCCCTGGTCCCTGTTCGACGGGTGGGGGGCTGTGGCACAGCCCGGAACACCGCTCCCCGGCACAGCCCGACCTGCCACCCGCCAGTCCTGGCTCCTAGCTTGGCATCAGGCCAAGCAGCCACCGGACGGTGCCCGCTCCGAGGGCACGGCCGCGAGAAGAAAAGAATGCGATGAACCACAGAGGCACCCCTTTGCAGAAGCGGTTCGGACTCGCGGCGGCGGTCGCCGTGACGTCGGCCGTGCTCGTCTCGGCGGCGACGGTCTCCCCGTACGCGACCGCCGCGTCCGCCGCATCCGCCGCGACCGGCCAGGCGCGGTCGAAGCCGGTCGTCACCCACGTGAGGACCGTCGCCTCGTTCGACTTCGCCGTCGGCGACGCGCCCGAGAACGTCACCCTCAACCCGGACGGCTCGCTGACCGTCTCGATGCTGGGCGGTTCGGCGGGCAGACGGCCGGCGCTCGTGCGGGTCGACGCGTCCGGGCACCACCGTGAGGTGCTCGTCGCCGGGCAGCCGGGGGACATGATCACCGGCAACACGCGGGGCCACGACGGCAGCGTCTACTACAACGTGTCCTCCGCCGACGCCGCCCGGTCGGGCGTGTGGAAGCTGCCCCTGGGCGGAAGCCCCCGCCGTATCGCCGCCCTGCCCGCCGGGGAACTCCCCAACGGCCTGGCCATCGACCCGGCCGGACGCACCCTGTACCTCGCCGAAAGCTTCAAGGGTGCCGTCTGGACGGTCCCGGTCTCGGGCGGTACGGCGACCCCCTGGCTGACCGACGCCTCCCTCACGCCGGACCAGGCCGCCCCGCTGCCGTTGGGCGCGAACGGGCTCCGTTTCCACAACGGCGCCGTGTGGGTCTCCAACTTCAGCAAGGGCACGCTGCTGCGGGTGCCGGTCACGGCCACCGGCTCGGCCGGCCGGGTCCATGTCGTGGCGGACTCGGTCGTGGGCATCGACGACTTCAACTTCCTGAGCGGCCGGTCCGACGTGGTGTTCGCCGCGCTGAACAGCCTTGACGAGATCGCCGTGATCTACCCGAACGGCACCAAGAGGACCGTCCTGACCAGGGCGGACGGGCTCGCCTCACCGACCGCCACCGTGGTGCGCGGACAGCGGCTGTACATCACCGACGGCGGGTTCGCCGAGTCCCGCGACGCGAAGCTGCAACAGGGGAAGATCAACTTCTCCGCTCTGTTCGGCGACGGCGGTGGTGACGGCGCAACGGCCTAGCCGGTACGTCGCACAGGTCCCGAGAACATGGAACGAAGGAGCGCCTCCGACATGAGTAGCGAACACCGGCCGCACGCCAAGGAGATCGTCGTCGTCATCGGCCCCGGCAGCATCGGTCTGGCCATCGCCCGCCGGGTCGGCGCCGGCCGCACCCTGCTGCTCGCCGCCCACGACGACAAGGCCTCGCGGGCCGCCGCCGAGCAACTGCGCGGCGAGGGCTACGAGGTGGCCGTCCAGGCCACCGACATCTCCGACCCGGCCCAGGTCGAAGCACTGGCCGCCACGGCCGCGAGCATGGGCGCGGTGACCCAGGTGATCCAGGCCGCCGGTGTCTCCCCCACCCAGGCAAGCATCGAACGACTGCTGCACGTCGACCTGCTGGGCACGGCGTACGTCCTCGACGCCTTCGCCGAGGTGATCGCGCCCGGCGGCGCCGGGATCGTGGTCGCCAGCATGGCCGGACACCGGGAGAGCCCCTATCCGCCCGAGATCGAGCACGCCCTCGCGACCACCGAGACCTCGGAACTGCTCGCGCTGCCGTTCCTCCAGCCCGACCGGATCGGCTCCTCCGTCCACGCGTACGCCCTGTCCAAGCGGGCCAACTCGCTGCGCGTGCAGACCGCCGCCGCGGCGTGGGGCAAGCGCGGAGCCCGTGTCAACGCCGTCAGCCCCGGCGTGATCATCACCCCGCTGGCCCTCGACGAACTCTCCGGGCCGCGCCGCGAGTGGTTCGAGAAGGTACGCGAGGCTTCGGCCGCGAAGCGCTTCGGCACCTCCGAGGAGGTCGCCACTGCCGCCGCCTTCCTCCTCGGCCACGAGGCCGGCTTCATCACCGGCGCCGACCTCCTGATGGACGGCGGCGTCACCGCAGCGCTACGCACAGGCGAACTGACAACACCGTGACGAGCCACGGCGCCGGCTCCGGGCGGTCCGGCTCCGGGCGGTCGGCTGATCCTCACCGGCTGCCCCGGGACAGCTGATCCCCACCGGCCGCCCCGCAACGGCCAGTCCTCTCGGGTTGACCCGGGACGACTGATCCTCACCGGCTGCCCCGGGGCGACTGGTCCCTGCCAGCTGCCCCCGGACGGCAGATCTCCACCGGCCGACCCGGAACGGCCGGTCCCCGCCAGCTGCCCCCGGACAGCTGATCTCCACCGGCCGACCCGGAACGGCCGGCCCCCACCAGCTGCCCCCGGACAGCAGATCCCCACCAGCCGACCCCGAACGGCCGGCCCCCACCAGCTGTCCCTGAAGGGCTGATCCTCACCGGCCGACCCCGAACGGCTGATCCCCACCGGCCGAGTGACCCGGCTCCAAGAGGCGCGGCGACGTCGGCGGCAGACGTCGAGCGGGTGTCGTGTCCGAGCCACGAGACCTCCCGGGCCGGGTCGCTCAGCGCGACCGAGCCGCCGGGACGCGTCAGGAAGCTCACCGGCCCACATGGCAGCGCGGCTCTCCGCCTCGGCGGGCCTCGTCGTCATCCCGGCGGCGGTGAGCGGCGGGACGGGGAGCCCGCGGAAGTGCAGCCACCGGAAGTGCAGTCGTCGTGGGCATGCCCGCGAGCGGCAGGCACAGGGGCGTGCGGCCAGGGGCGGTCGTCAGGCCGAAGCCGCCCCATCCGTTCGGCACCGCAGGTCAGGACAGTGGCGACGCGGGATCGTCCTCCGGCGGCTTCGGCCGGGCCTCGTGTGCCGTCGGCCTTCGTGTGGGCTGGTCCTGGCCGAGGAGGTCGAGCAGAACCATCGTGTCGTGGTCCGGGGTGCCTGGTTCGGCGTAGTACGTGATCATGCGGTGGCCGGGGGTGCCCTCCAGCTCCATGGACTGGTAGCCGAGGGTGAGCGTGCCGACGTCCGGGTGGTGGAACGTCTTGCGGCCGTTGGTGTGGCCCTTGACGTCGTAGCGCTCCCACAGGCGGGCGAACTCCGGGCTCTTGAGCAGGAGTTCACCGGCGAGCCGGGTGAGGTCGGGGGCGTCGGGGTCGGTGCCGGCCAGGGCGCGCAGCCGGGCCACGCAGCCGCGGAGGTGGGTGTTCCAGTCGTGGAACAGGTCCCGTGCGGCGGGATGGAGGAAGAGGTACCGGGCGATGTTGCGCTCCCTGGCCGGCCAGTCCTGGATGCCGGGGAGGAGGCGCAGGCCGCCGGGGTTGGCGGCGAGCAGGTCATTGGTGCGGCTGACGACGTGCGCGGGCTGGGGGCGCAGACTCTCCAGGAGCAGTTTCACGCCGGGCCGGACGGTACGGCTGGGCGCGGGGGGCGGCTCGGGCGCACTGCGCGCGGCACGGGCGGCCAGACCGCGCAGGTGCTCGTGCTCGTCGTCCTCCAGCAGGAGGGCGCGGGCGAGGGAATCGACCACGGACACGCTGGGCCGGGTCTCCTTGCCGCGCTCCAGACGGACGTAGTAGTCGATGCTGATCCCGGCCAGGGTGGCCAGTTCCTCGCGGCGCAGTCCGGGCGTACGGCGCAGTCCGGTACCGGCCGTCAGGCCGACCTCCTCCGGGGTCACCCGGGCCCGGCGGGCGCGCAGGAAGCGGCCCAGCTCGGTGCCCCCGCCGTTCTGCTGCTCGCTGTCCATGTCCTCCAGTCTGCGGGCCCCGCCACCTGCGCGGCACTGCCGTGGGGGGGCCCTGTCACACCCCGGAATACCGCTCCCCGGCACGGCCCGCCCTGCCACGTGGCCCGCGATGCGGAAAGAGTCGACGACATCGAAGATGTCCGTCGGAGGCACCGGCACGCACCGGCGGTGCCGAGCGGCGCAGGAAGCAAGGAGCGCACGTTGGAAGTCCTCACGCAGCAGTCCACCGTGAAGGCGCCCGCCGACTGGTTCACCGGGGACGTCTGGTTCGACGTCGTCCACGCGGGCCAGGAGCCGTCGCGGATACGCGCGAACATGGTGCGGTTCTCGCCCTGCGCGCGAACCGACTGGCACTCGCACGCGATGGGCCAGACGCTCCACATCGTCTCCGGCGTCGCACTGATCGGCACACGCGACGGCACGGTCGTCGAGGCCCACCCCGGCGACACCGTCCACACCCCGCCGGGCGAGGAGCACTGGCACGGCGCCGCCCCGGACCGCTTCATGGAGCACCTGGCGCTGTGGGAGGGCACCGGCGACGGCAGCCCCGAGACCGAGTGGCTCGAAAAGGTCTCGGACGAGGAGTACGGGGAGTACGACGCCCGTCGCAGGAGCACCCGCTGAGCCGCCCCTCGTAGCGGCACCCCTTCCGATCACCCCCCCTTTTTTGAGCAACAGAGCTGGGAGAAATCTCGTGCGAGCAACAGTGATGTACGGCGCCGGAGACGTACGCGTGGAGAACGTCCCCGACCCGAAGATCCAGAACCCCACCGACGCCGTCGTACGCGTCGTGCGCTCCTGCGTCTGCGGCAGCGACCTGTGGCCGTACGCGTCGATGCCCGCCTCGGAGGAGGGCCGGCGCATGGGCCACGAGTTCCTCGGCGTGGTCGAGGAGGTCGGCCCGGAGGTGGCCGGGCTGAAGTCCGGTGACCTGGTGGTCGCGCCCTTCGTCTGGGCGGACAACACCTGCGACTTCTGTACGGAGGGACTGCACACGTCCTGCCGGCACGGCGGCCAGTGGGGCCCGAACGGTGTCGACGGCGGCCAGGGCGAGGCCGTACGGGTCCCGCAGGCACAGGGCACGCTGGTGAAGCTGCCGGTGGCCGAGGACTCGGCCCTGCTGCCGTCCCTGCTGACCCTGTCCGACGTGTACTGCACCGGCCACCACGGCGCGGTGACGTCCAGGGTCGCGCCCGGCAAATCGGTGACGGTGATCGGCGACGGCGCGGTCGGGCTGTGCGCGGTACTGGCCGCCAGGCGGCTCGGCGCCGAGCGGATCATCCTCATGGGCCGGCACACGGACCGTACCGACCTGGGCCGGGACTTCGGCGCCACCGACGTCGTGGCCGAGCGCGGCGAGGAAGGCATCGAGCGCGTCCGGGAGCTGACCGGTGGCGACGGCACGCACGCGGTGATCGAGGCCGTCGGCGCCACGCAGGCGATGGACACGGCGCTGAGCATCGTCCGCCACGGCGGGGTGATCAGCCGGCTCGGTGTCGCGCAGTACACCGGGATCCCGCTCGGGTTCGAGTCGATGATGGGCAACATCACCGTCACCGGTGGCGCGGCCCCGGCCCGTGCCTACATCGAGGAACTGCTGCCCGGCATCCTCGACGGCACGGTCGATCCCGGCCGGGTCTTCGACCACACCGTCGGCATCGACGCCGTACCGGACGGCTACCGGGCGATGGCCGACCGGACCGCGCTGAAGGTCCTGATCCGGCCCTAGGTCGTGTCCGCAAAGTGGTGGGGTCGTTGGTCTGTTCGTGGTGCGTCGTCATGAGCTGATTGATGAGTCGTGGGCGGTGATTGAGCCGTTGCTGGCTCCGTCGAGGATGGGCAGACCGGTGCGCGATCGCCGCCAGGTGGTCAACGGGATCCTGTGGAAGCTGTCCACGGGGGCGGCCTGGAGAGATCTGCCTGAGCGGTACGGGCCGTGGAAGACGGTCTACGAGCGTTTCCGCCGCTGGTCGCAGGACGGTACCTGGGACCGGCTGTTGGCCCGTGTCCAGCAGCACTGCGACGCTGTCGGCGCCGTCGACTGGACGGTCGTCTGCGTGGATTCCACCACTGTGCGGGCCCACCAGCATGCGGCCGGAGCCCGAAAAGGGGGCTCTGGCCGGGCGAGGCGATCGGACGGTCCCGCGGCGGGCTGACCACGAAGATCCACCTGGCCTGCGACGGGCAGGGCCGGCCGCTCGCCTTCACCCTCACCGCCGGGAACGTCAACGACTGCACCCAGTTCGAGCAGGTCATGGCCCGCATCAGCGTCAGCCGGTGCGGGCCCGGCCGACCCAGATCGCGGCCCGAGCGGGTCGTCGCGGACAAGGGCTACTCATCCACGAAGATCCGCTCCTACCTGCGCAGACGAGGCATCAGAGCAGCGATCCCCGAACGCATCGATCAGATCAACGGCCGCATCCGGCGCGGCGAGAGCCGCTGCCGACTCAACCGGGCCGCCTACCGGCGCCGCAACGTCGTCGAACGCTGCTTCAACAAGCTCAAACACAACAAAGCCCTCGCCACCCGCTACGACAAACGCGCCCGCCACTACCAGGCCCTCGTCACCATCGCCTGCCTACGACTCTGGCTCCCCTGACATTGCGGACACGACCTAGGGCCGCGTCGGTTCCGCTGCTTCTACCCCTTCTACTTCTCGTACTCCTCCTTCTCGGCGGGCTTCGTGTCCGACCCGGTGGCGACCATGTCCAGCAGGACCATCTTGTCGTGGTCGGGGGTGCCGGGTTCGGCGTAGTGGGCGACCAGGCGGTGGCCGGGGAAGCCCTCCAGCTGCATGGACTGGTAGTCGAGGGTGAGGGTGCCGACGTCCGGGAGGTGGAAGGTCTTGCTGCCGTGGGTGTGCGCCCGTACGTCGTAGCGGTCCCAGAGTTGTACGAACTCCGGGCTCTCTGCGAGGAGTTCGTCGACGAGCCCGACGAGGTCGGGGGCGTCCGGGTCGGTGCCGGCCAGGGCGCGCAGGCGCCCCACGCACGCGCGGATCTGCTCGTCCCAGTGGTCGAAGACCGTACGGGCGCCGGGGTTGAGGAACACCCAGCGGGCGACGTTGCGTTTCTCGGCCGGCCACTGCTCCATGCCCACGAACAGCCGTAGCCCGCCCGGGTTCCAGGCGAGCAGGTCCATCGTGCGGCTGACCACGACCGCGGGGTGGGGCCGCAGGCTCTCCAACAGCAGGGTGACCCCGGGTCCCACCGACGAGGTGGGCGCCGTCGAGGGCTCGGAGGCGGCGGGGCGGGCGGCGCACACGGCGAGATCTCGCAGGTGCGCATGAGCGTGTGCGTCCAGCAGCAGGACCCGGGCGAGCGCGTCGACGACGGACGGGCTGGGGTGGGACTCCTTGCCGCGTTCCAGGCGCGTGTAGTAGTCGATGCTCACACCGGCGAGGGTGGCCAGCTCCTCACGGCGCAGCCCGGGCGTGCGCCGCAGGCCGGGGCCGGCCTTGAGACCGGCCTGCTCGGGAGTCACCCGGGCGCGGTGGGCGCGCAGGAAACGCCCCAGTTCAGTGCCGTCACTGCCGTTGCGCTGCTCACGTGCCATGCGGCCAGTGTGTCAGGGCGGCCAGGACGGATCCATGGGCTGGACCTGGGGGGACCTGTCACACCCCCGAACAGCGCTCCCCGGCACAACCCGGCCTGCCACGCGACGCGTCCGGCGCGCAGGCTGGACGGCGGTGGAAGAACTCGTTCCGTCACAGAGAACCGCCAGAGACCCCGTAGAGAACCCCTTTCGTCCCGTCTCGTCCTCAGGAGAAGCACCCGTGTCCAGTTCTGTCGCATCGGACAAGCCGTCGGCGTCGGCGTCGGCCGATACCGCCGCCAGGCGGCCCGGCACCGCGAACGGTGCCCGGTGGGCACTGGCGGCAGCGCTGCTCGGCTTCTTCGTGATGACGCTCGACGCCCTGATCGTCAACGTCGCGCTGCCCGAGATCGGGCGCGGCTTCGGCGGCGGTATGACGGGCCTGCAATGGGTGGTGGACGGCTACACGCTGATGTTCGCCGCGCTGCTGCTGTCGGCCGGGTCGGTGACCGACCGGATCGGTGCGCGGCAGGCGTTCGGGGCGGGGCTCGTGGTGTTCACCGTCGCCTCGGCGGCCTGCGGTCTCGCACCGGACCTGGGTGTGCTGGTCGTGGCGCGGCTGGTGCAGGGTGCGGGCGCCGCGGTGATCGTGCCGGCCTCGCTGGCGCTGATCCGCGAGGCGTTCCCCGACCCGGCCGGGCGTGCCCGGGCGATCTCGGTGTGGGCGATGGGCGGCTCGGTGGGCGCCGCGGCCGGGCCGGTGCTGGGCGGTGTGCTCAGTGAACTCAGCTGGCGGATGATCTTCTTCGTCAATCTGCCGGTGGGCGTGCTGGCGCTGTTCCTGCTCACCCGGACCGCGCGTTCGCCCCGCCAGGGCGACGCCCCGTTCGACTGGACCGGGCAGATCGCGGCGGTGGCGGCGATGGGCGGACTGACGTACGCGGCGATCGAGGCCGGCGACGTGGGCATGGGCGCGCCGCGCGTACTGCTCGCACTGGCGGTGGCCGTGGTCGCCGCGGTGGTCTTCCTGACCTCCCAGGCACGCGGCCGGAACCCGATGGTGCCGCTCGCTCTCCTGCGCGCCCGGACGATGGCGCTCTCGGCGACCATCGGCTTCGCGCTCAACGTCGGCTTCTACGGCATGATCTTCCTGCTCGGCCTGTACCTCCAGCAGGAACAGGACCTGTCGCCGATGGCCACCGGACTGGCGTTCCTGCCGATGACGCTGCTGACCGCGGTCGTCAGCCCGACGGCGGCCCGGCTCGCCGCGAGGTTCGGCGCGCGGATGCCGATCATCACCGGCCAGCTCCTCATGGCCGCCGGCCTGGTCGCGCTGTGCGTTCCGCCGGCGTCGGCGCCCGCCTGGCTGCTGGTCCTGCTGATGATCCCGGTCGGAACCGGCGGCGGCCTCGCCGTACCGGCGGTGACCTCGCTGCTCCTCGACCGTGTCCCCGCCGAGCGCGCCGGCACCGCGAGCGGTGTACTGAACGCGTCCCGCCAGCTCGGCGGCGCCCTGTCCGTGGCCGTCTTCGGCGCCCTGGTCTCCAACCACGCGCACTTCCTGCACGGGCTGCGCTCCAGCCTCCTGATCGCCGCGCTGCTCGTGGTCCTGACCGCGGTGGCCTCCGTACTCCTCAAGGAGAAGACCTCATGACCTCGACACCGGCGACACCTGCGACACCTGCGACACCTGCCTGGACGAGCCAGGAACTCGACAGCATCGGGCACGCGGAGGAACTGGAGATCGCGTCCCTGCGCCGCGACGGCGAGCTGGGCAGCCGGCGCACCATCTGGGTCGTGCGCATGGCCGACGGCATCTACGTCCGCTCCGTGAACGGCCCCGGCTCCGACTGGTACCGCGGCACCCGGGCCCGGCACGAGGGCCGTGTCGAGGCGGGCGGCGTCGAGAAGGACGTGACGTTCGAGGACGTAACCGTGGACGCGGACATGAACGGAGACGTCGGCAGCGGGATCAACGACGCGGTCGACGCCGCCTACCGCACCAAGTACGGCCGCTACTCCGCCGACACCATCCAGCGCATCACGAGCGCCACCGCGGGCTCGACGACCATGCGGCTCCTGCCGCGCTGACCCGCTGCCGGAGAAGACCGATGTTCCCCCTCAACGCCTGTGCGGCCACTTCGTCCGGCAGACCCCGCGTCCCGACCAGGGGTGCCCGCGGTCGGGTGGCCACGCGACCCCTGACCCCGCCGGGAGCCATGCCGTGATCGGTCTCGAACTCGTCGTGGTCCTCGGCGTGGCGGTGCTCCTCGGGAACGCCGCCGGTGACCGCTACCGCATCGCCCCGCCCGTCGTGCTGCTCGTCCTCGGCGCGCTGCTCGGCTTCGTGCCCGCGCTGCGCGAGGTGGAGCTGCCGCCGGAGGCGGTGCTGCTGATCTTCCTGCCGGTGCTGCTGTACTGGGAGAGCCTGACCACCTCCCTGCGGGGGATCCGGCAGGATCTGCGCGGCATCGTCCTGATGAGCACCGTACTTGTCATCGGCACCGCCGGAGCCGTGGCGACCGTGGCACACCAGCTGGGCCTGGCCTGGGGACCGGCCTGGGTGCTGGGCGCGGCCGTGGCCCCCACCGACGCGACCGCCGTCGGCGTCCTCGCCAAGGCACTCCCCCGCCGCAACGTCACCCTGCTGCGCGCCGAGAGCCTCATCAACGACGGCACCGCACTCGTCGTCTTCGGCCTGGCCGTCGGCATCACGGTCGGCGAGGAGCACCTCACCGTCCCGCACGTCACCGGGCTGTTCGCTCTCTCCTACATCGGCGGAGCGGCGGCCGGCGCCGTGATCGCCTGGCTGGTGATCAGAGCGCGGCGGGTCTTCGCCAACCCGCTCCTCGGCAACGTGGTCATGATCCTCACCCCCTTCACCGCCTATCTCCTCGCCGAGCTGATCCACGCCTCGGGCGTCCTCGCGGCCGTCGCGGCCGGGCTGATCATGAGCCAGGCCGGACCGCGCATGGCCGGCGCCGAGATGCGCCGCCAGGCGGAGGAGGCCTGGTCGCTGGCCACCTTCCTGCTCAACGGCTCCCTGTTCGTCCTCGTCGGCCTCCAGGCCCAGGCCGCCGTACGCGAGTTGCACGGCGACGACCTCACCAACGCCCTCATCGCCGTAGCGGCCGTCTCCGCAGTCGTCGTAGCCGCACGCTTCGCCTTCAACTTCACCGTCCCGTATCTGATCCGCCTGCTCGACCGGCGTCCACAGCAACGCCTGCGCCGGATGAACTACCGCGCCCGGGTGGTCACTTCGATCGCCGGCTTCCGGGGCGCGGTCTCCCTGGCCGTGGCCCTGTCGGTGCCCACGACCCTCAACTCCGGCGCGCCCTTCCCCGACCGTGACACCATCGTCTTCGTCACCTCCGGAGTCATCGTCACCACCCTGGTCGTACAGGGACTGCTGCTCCCGGCCGTGGTGCGCTGGGCCCGCCTGCCCCACGACACATCAATGGACGACGAACGCCTCCTCGCCGAGACCACCGCCACCGAGGAGGCCCTCAAGGCTCTCCCCACGCTCGCCGCCGACCTGGACACCGACCCGACGGTCACCGAGCGCATGCGCCAGGAGTACGAGACCCACCTGCTCGTCGTCCGCGCGGGCGGCGGCGAGACGGACACCTCCGACGAAGCGGCCGTCCTGCGCCACCACCGGCACTACACCGCCCTGCGCCTGGCCCTCCTCACCCACAAACGCGCCACCCTGGTCCGCCTCCGCGACGACCACGAGATCGACGACACCGTGCTGCGCCAGGTCCAGCGCCGGCTCGACATCGAAGAGGTACGGCTGTCCCGACGCCCGGTCGCCGAATGACCCCCGCCAGGGCCGCCGAATGGCCCCACCAGGAAAGGAGCCACCATGCCGGCATCCCCGGACGCGACCGCCCGCGACGAGGTTCTCACCGCCTACCGCGCGCACCTGCGGGCGATGACCGACGGAGACACCGACGCCCTCGACGACCTGCTCGACGACGGCTTCACCCTCACCCACATCACCGGCTACCAGCAGCCCAAGACCGAGTGGCTGTCCCAGATGCGAGCCGGCCGGTTCGTCTACCACGGCGTGACCGAGAAGAACGTCACCGTCGACGTGGACGGCGACTCGGCCCGCCTCGTCGGCCGCATCGTCACCGAGGCGACGGTCTACGGCACCCACGCCGACTGGCCGCTGCGATTCACGATGGATTACGCCCGGGACGGCGACACCTGGACCGCGCTGCGTTCCGTGGCAACGACCTGGTAGCGAACCCGCACACATGTGGGAGCACGGGTGCCTGAGGACCTGAGGACTTGGGGAATTGGGGACCTGAGGGCTTGAGGGGTACTGCCGTTACCCGGCACAGCACGCCCTCCCACCCCCACGGACACGCTGATTGACTCGGTCTCACCGCCCGGCGACATCCGAACCGCAGGACGCCAAGCGCCGGACGAGCGTGGGCGTCGACCGCGGTCACGGACGTGAGGCGCTCCCAGCAGACGACCACGAGGGATGTCACGCATGCACGAACAGGACAGCACGCAGAACGGCAACCCGACCGACCGCGGCCGTCGCGGCTTCCTGAGCGCGGCCGCACTCGCGGCGACCTCACTGGTGGCCGCGGCGGCCCCGGCGCAAGCGGCACCGTCCGCCACGGGCAGCAGCGCCCGCACACACAGTCGCAACCCCGTGACCGCGTCCGTCACACAGACCGGTCGCCGCAGGCTCGGCTCCCTGAAGGTCTCCGGCATCGGCCTCGGCACCCAGACCATGCCGGGCAACCTCTACGGCCCGGTCACCAGCCGCAAGGACATGGTCGCCCTCATCCGGACGGCGGTGGACCAGGGTGTGACGTTCTTCGACACGGCCGAGGCGTACGGGCCGTTCGAGTCGGAGCGGATCGTCGGCGAGGCCCTGCGGCCCGTCCGCGACAAGGTGGTGATCGCGACCAAGTTCGGCTGGGACATCGACCCGGTCACCGGGGCCCGCAACGGCCTCAACAGCCGCCCGGACCACATCCGCCGAGCCGTCGACGGCATGCTGAAGCGCCTGAGGACGGACCACATCGACCTGCTCTACCAGCACCGGGTCGACCCCACCGTCCCGATCGAGGACGTCGCGGACACGGTGAAGGACCTCGTCGCCCAGGGCAAGGTCCTGCACTGGGGCCTGTCCGAGCCGGGCCTGGGGACCGTCCGCCGGGCCCACGCGGTCCTCCCGCTCACCGCGATCCAGAACGAGTACTCCACCCTGTGGCGCGGCGCGGAACAGAACGTCCTGCCCCTCTGCGAGGAACTCGGCATCGGCTTCGTCTGCTGGGCACCGCTGGGCATGGGCTTCACGACCGGCGCGATGAGCCCTTACTTCCCCTTCACGGCCGACGACCGCCGCACCGCGTTCCCCCGCAACAGCCGGGACAACCTGGCCGCCAACATGCCCCTGGTCCAGCTGCTCCAGGAGTGGGCCGTACGCAAGGGCGCCACCCCCGCCCAGATCGACCTCGCCTGGCTGCTCGCCCAGAAGCCTTGGATCGTACCGATCCCCAGCACCACCCGCCTGTCCCACCTCCTGGAGAACATCGGCGCGGAGGAGGTCAGGTTCACCCCCGCCGAACTCCAGGAGTTCAACGCCGCCGTCGCGAGCATCACCATCCACGGCGACCGGCTCCCCCCGGCGGCCCTCGCCATGACGGGCGTCGAAGCACCGCCCCGCCGCTGAGCTCGACCGAGCGACCCAACAGGACAAGACGGGAGAGAACATCAACGTGCCGCCCCGACCCCGCACCCGTGCCCGCGGCCGGGACGGGGCGGCAGCAGCCCGCACCCCTCACCCGCTACACTGGCGCAGGTGCGTGGCCTCGGCCGTGCGCGGTACAACCCACCGGAATCACGTGTCTGGAATCGCAGGGTTCACCCCGATTTCCGGCGCATGTTCCTACAGACCCCGCCTTCGTAGCTCAGGGGATAGAGCACGGCTCTCCTAAAGCCGGTGTCGCAGGTTCGAATCCTGCCGAGGGCACAGGGAAAATCGCAGGTCAAGGGCCCTTCCGTCCAACAGACGGGAGGGCCCTTCGACTGCCGAGGGCCCGGGTGGTGCCGGGCCTGTCACTGACGGCTGATCGCGCGGGAGATTCCTGCCGTGACCGTCGTGGCCAGGATCCAGCCCGCCGCGATCAGCGTGTAGGCCACCCATTGGCCGGTGTCCCGGGGTGCGAAGGCGGCCTCCCGGCCGAAGGTGATGATCGGGACCAGCAGGTCGAGGGTGCAGAAGACGGCGTTGAACCGCGGTGCCTTGCCCGCTTCGAGCGGGGCCGGGGGATGCGGGCCGGAGTACAGCGCGCCACAGACGAGCAGGGCCAGCAGCCTGAGGCCTGCGTGGAGGGGGCGGTAGCCGTAGCCGACGGCCGCGTCCTGGACGTACCCCAGACGCGGACGTGCGGGGCGAGGGTCGTGCGGCGGTGGCGCTGTCTGGCGAGCAGTACCGTGCGCGCTTCGTCCTCGTGCTTCGGTTTCCGGTAGGCCGCGGCCAGTTGCTCGTACGGCTGGGGCAGGTAGCCGCCGCCGGTGCGTCTGATCCAGCGGACTCTCTCGGCTGCCGGGAGGGGTTCGCGAGGGCGTCGTACGTCGTCTCGGCCAGGCGGAGGTCGGCCGGCCAGGTGTCCGGGGCGTCGTACAGCGTGCCCAGGTGGGCATTTGCGTGCGTCGACCGTGCCGTCGATCGGCAGCCGGGTGCCCAGGTCGGTCTCCCGGGCCTGGGTACGCGCGCAGGGACAGGGCGGTGCCCTCGGGGTGGGTGAGTGTGGCGTGCCGTCGAGTTTCATGCCGCCCTCGGCCGTCAGGCCACCGCCGAGGTCGATGTTGCGGTTGACCGTGACATCGATCGCCTCCAGGGCGATGGCACCGGCATTGCTCAGCCGGGCGCCGCAGAAACCGAGGCCCGCTCCGACCGTGGCGCCGGAGACGGTGATCCGGCCCTCGGCGCTGAACCCCGGGTGGAAGGTGAAGTCCTCGGTGATCCGGACGTGGTAGGCGTCCAGGGCGTGACCGCCGGGATTTCACAGCGCGGCGCCTTCGAGGTCGAACTCGCCGTCCATGGATGCCCCGGAGAGACGGAACCCGCCGTCGACGGTCAGGTTGGTACACAGCGCGTCGCCGTCCACCGTGGCGTGGACGGCGGATACCGCCTCGCCGCCGGGAGCGGTGACCGTCGTGTCACGCAGGTCCAGGTCGCCGTTGAGCTGGGCGCGGGTGAGGACGAGCGGCCCGGTCAACCGGCAGCGGGAGAGCGCCAGTCGGGCGTCGATCTGGGCCGCGTCGGCGACCAGGCCCGGCAGGCCGCAGCCGGTCATCTTCTTCCGCCCGCGCCGACGCCGGAGCGTCCCGGACGTCGACGGTGCGTCCTTGCGGGAAGGAGTCCCACAACTGCCGTTCGGGAGCGTTGAGTTCGTCGAGGCGCGTGATCGACGATCATCCTGGCAGGGCTACGTGCCGGACAAGTGCTTTCAGGCGTCCCGCACAGCCAGCGCGTCGACCAGTTGCCGGGCGCGTGTCTCCTCGCTCAGGAGGAGCTCGACCAGCGGGCCCGTGCCCGGGTCGACCGGTGATTCGCCGCCGGAGTCGGCCGTACTCACCGCGCTCGGGCCCGCGGCCTCTTCGAGGTACAGCTCGACAGGGCGGGCGTCGGCCGTCAGAAGGACGCGATCGCCGGTCAGCGCACTGTGCACCGAGGCGTAGTCGATGCCCAGGCCGGCCAGCCGCTCGCCGCCCGCGTACCGGGTGTCGGGAGCGGGAGCGTTCTCCCCCGCCAGATGCGGGTACCGGAGCGCGACCTCGTGGGTGGCGAGGATCGCCAGCAGGGCGTGTTCGGTACCCACCGTGCGGTTGCCTAGGCGGTGGGCCTGCTCGTAGGTCTCCATCCCGGTCCACCAGGCGGGCTTGGACGCCAGGTTGATCCCGGCGCTCTTGACCAGCCAGCGCTTCCAGAAGGGCAGATGACGGTACTGGTCACGGCCGAGAAGTACGTCGCGGGTGGCGTGCAGCAGGGGGCTGAGGCCGTCCTCCTGACCACGGGTGCCGCCAGTGCCGCTGTCGAGGCGGTCCCGTACGGCTTGCGGTGAGATCCCGCAGACGCCCAGCAACTCGACCGCGCGGTTGCCCTCCGCCGGGCTGTCCTCCACATTGCGGTCCTCCGTACTGCTGTCCTCCCCCAGCAACGTCCGCAGCAGATGGACCGCGCCGAACTTCGACGCGCCTTCCCGTCGTGCCTGACCCATCGCCGCCGTCAACGCCCCGGCCGCGGCGCCCGTGAAGCGGTCGCGCCGGCCCCCGTCCTCCCCCAGCACGTCCTGCGCGGCGACACTTCCCTCGGCGTCGTCGGCACCGCGCCACGCGTCGTCCCGGCCCATCCGGTCCCGTATCACCGCCAACAGCGCGGTCTGGGTGGCCCCTTCGGCGGCGAGTGCTTCGCGCGCGGGCCCTTTGGTCGTGGTGATGGCGGCGAGAAGGTGCTCGGTGCCGATGGCCGCGCCGTCGGTCGCGAGCGCGCCGCCCCGAGCGGCCCCCAGGATGCCCACGGTCTTCCAGTCGGGCTCGATGAGTGCTTCCACGATCGCTTCCATGCTGCCTTCCCGCTTCTTGCCGGTCATGACGTCCAGCCTCCCCGACGGCGGGTGGGATTCGCGTCGCACCAGGGGCGGATCTCCTTCTCCATCTGTGGATAGGGAACGGGCTCGAGTGACGGAGTGCGAGGGCGGCGTCCCGACCACGGAACGCCGCCCTCGTGTCGCTGACGCGGATCAACTGGTCGTGCAGGCAGTGCCGTTGACCGTGAAGGCGGTCGGCGCCGCGTTGGTCGTCCCCTTCACCCCGATGAAGCCGACGGTGACCGAACCCGCCGCCGGGATCGTGGCTGTGTAGGAGGCGGGTACGACGCTCACGGCGGCGCCCGTCTGGGTGGGCGTGCCGCCCCACATGTTGCTGATGGTCTGGCCGTTGGCGAAGGAGAAGCCCAGGGTCCAGTTGGTGAGGGCGGTGGTGCCCGAGTTGCGGAGGGTGATGTCGCCCTGGAAACCGCCCGGCCACTCGCCGACCACCCGGTAGGCGACCGAGCAGCTGACTCCGGGGGTGCCGCCGCCCTGGGACGTGGTGACGTTCACCGTCGCCGAGCGGGGCGAGCGGTTGCCGGCCGCGTCACGGGCGTACACGGCGAAGGTGTACGCCGTGGCCGCGGTGAGGCCGGTGACCGTGACGGTGCTGGTGGTGGAGGCGGCGACCGTGGTCTCCGTACCGCCGCTGCCCACCCGTACGACGTCGTAGCCGACGACGCCGACGTTGTCCGTCGAGGCGGTCCAGGTCAGGGTGGTCGAGGTGGCGGTGGTCGCGGAGGCGGCCGGGGTGCCGGGGGCGGTCGGAGCCTGAGTGTCGGTGCCCGTGCCGCCGCCGTAGATCGTGGCCTCCTTGGACGTCTGGGCGATGCCGTTGGCGCCGTTGAAGATGCGCTGACCCCAGGAGCTGAGCTGCGTCGGGTCGAAGCCGATCGACAGGTCGAGGATCGGGTCCGTGTTGCCGCTCCAGGACCAGGCCAGGTAGCCGAGGTCGAGTTGCTCGGCCGTGGCCATCATGGTGTCCTCGTCCGGGTCGCCCCACTGGTCGGCGGGGCCGCCGAACTCACCTATCAGGATGGGGAGTTCGGCGGTGACGAAGGCGTTGAGATAGTCGGTGATCTCGGCCGCCGTGTCGAAGACGCTGTACATGTGGATCGAGAAGATCAGGTTGCCGGTGGTGTCGGCGTCGTACACGGACTGGGCGTTGGCGCGCATGACGCCCTGCCAGTCCTGGCCCCAGTTGGGCGCGTCCACCATGATCGTGTGCTCGAATCCGGCGGCACGGAGTTTCTGCACGGCGGCGATGGTGGGGGCGGTCCAGCCCGCCGGATCGGTGTTGCCCCAGGGCTCGTTGCCGATGTTGATGATGACGTAGTTCTCCTGGCCCGCGAGCACGCTCTTGAGGCCGATCCAGTAGTCGGCCGCCTGGTCGAGCGTGCCGGCGGCGGCGTCCTCGCCGTAGCCGGTGGTGTCGTGCACCTCCAGTACGCAGATCAGCCGGTTGGCCTTGCACTGGGCGACGACGGCGGCCACGTCGGCGGCGGTGTTCGCGGTCCAGCGGTGACCGTCGGCGAGGACGACGCGGACGGCGTTGGCGCCCAACGCCTTGACGTCCCTGAGGGATTGGGTCTGGTTCGGGTACCAGGTGTGGGCGTGGTTGACGCCCCGCATCACGAAATCGTTGCCGTTCCCTTCGAGGAGACGGCCGTTGGAGATGTGGATGCCGGTGGCCTGGGTGGTGGGGGGCGGCTCGGCCACCTCATGTGCCTGCGCCTGGGCGGGAGTTGGGGCGAGCGCCAGAAGACCGAGGAGGGTGACCAGCGCGGTCAGCAGGACGACTAAGGGGCTCTTTCGCGTAGTGCTTCTCGTAGTGCTTCTCGTGGTGCTTCTCGTGGTGCTTCTCGTGGTGCTTCTCGTTGTTCTCACTGCGACTCCAGAAAGTGAGCGCCAAGAAACTTCAGCATCAGCGGAAACGTGGGAGCGCTCCCATAAACCCACTGCGACAGGGACACGTCAAGGTGTTGGGCATCATCCGACAGCGGATCGCGAGCTGCGGAACGTACGGCGATACGTGTCCGGGGGCACCCCGATCGTGCGGTTGAAGTGGCGGCGCAGGGTGGTGGCGGTGCCCATGCCGACGGCCTCGGCGATGGCGTCGACGCTGTCGCCGGTGGCCTCCAGCAGTTCTTGTGCGCGCCGGATGCGCTGGGTCAGCAGCCACTGGAGTGGGGTGGTGCCGGTGATCGTGCGGAAGTGGCGGCCGAGGTTGCGCGAACTCATGTTCGCCCGGCGGGCCAGGTCCTCCACGGTCAGCGGGCGGTCGAGGCGTTCGATCGCCCAGGGGAACAGTTCGGCGAGCGGATGGTCGTCCCGCGCGGGCACCGGCGCGGTGACGAACTGCGCCTGTCCGCCTGCCCGGTGCGGGGGTACGACGAGGCGGCGGGCGACAGTGTTGGCGATCGCCGAGCCGTGGTCGAGGCGTACGAGGTGCAGGCACAGGTCCATCGAGGCCGCCTTGCCGGCGGAGGTGAGGACGCTGCCGTTGTCGACGTACAGCACGTCCGGATCGACCTCGACGAGGGGATGGCGGGCGGCGAGGACGTCGGTGTGCGCCCAGTGCGTGGTCGCGCGCCGCCCGTCCAGCAGTCCGGCGGCGGCCAGCACGAACGCCCCCGTGCACAGGGAGGCGACCCGCGCCCCCGCGTCATGGGCGGCACGCACCGCGCCGACCAGTTCGGCGGGCGGCGCCTGATCGACGTCCGCCCAGCCGGGGACGATCACCGTGTCGGCGTACGGGAGTCGGTCGAGGCCGGCGTCGGGTTCCAGGAGGAACCGGCCGGCGCGGATCGGGGCGGGGCCGCACAGGGCGACTTCGTACCAGGGGGCGGTCACGTGGGAGAGGTCGGAGCCGAACACCTCGTAGGCGATGGCGAGTTCGAAGTGGAGCATGCCGTCGGTGAGGGCGAGCGCGACAGTGCTCGTACTCGTACTCGTACTCGTTTCCATGTCCGGAACTGTACGGGGTGTGTCGTTCCGGACACTCGTGTGGGTGGGGCGTCGCGGCCAGGATGGCGACTGGCAACGGTTCGTGAAGCGCGACGGGGAGAAGACATGGGACCGGTAATGGGGTCGGGGCGGACAGTCGTGGTGTTCGGTGCGTACGGGCACACCGGGCGCTTCGTGGTGGCGGAGCTGCTGGTACGGGGGTACGTCCCGATCGTCTCCGGGCGCGACCCGGAGCAGCTGCGGGCGCTGGCCGCGTCGTACGACCCGGGGCTCGACGCCCGCCCGGCCTCGGTCGACGACCCGGCGGCGCTGGACCGCGCGCTGGCCGGTGCCGCCGCCGTGATCAACTGCGCCGGGCCCTTCGCCGTGACGGCCGCGCCGGTGATCGAGGCGGCGCTGCGGGCCGGGATCCCGTATGTGGACGTGGCGGCCGAGATCGAGGCCAACCTCGACACGTTCACGTACTTCGCGGAGCGTGCCCGGGCCGCGAACGCCGTCGTGATCCCGGCGATGGCCTTCTTCGGCGGCATCGGCGACCTGCTGGTCACCGCGGCGATGGGTGACTGGACGTCGGCCGACGAGGCGCACATCGCGTACGGCCTGAGCAGTTGGCACCCCACGGCCGGTACACGCACCGCGGGCGCCGTCTCCCGCGACCGCAGGAACGGCCGCCGGGTCCGCTACAGCGGAGGGCGGCTGGAGTACCACGACGACGCGCTGCCGACCCTGAAGTGGCCCTTCCCGGAGCCGATGGGGACCCGGGAGGTGATCGGCGAGTTCTCGATGGCGGATGTCGTCACCGTCCCGAGCCACCTCGACGTACCCGAGGTGCGCAGTTACATGGCGGCCGAGGCGGCGAGGGACCTGACGTCGACCGACACCCCGACACCGGTCGCGGTCGACGAGGACGGACGGTCCGCACAGACGTTCGTCGTCGATGTCGTCGTACGGGCTGGTGGGGTGGAACGGCGGGCGGTGGCTCGGGGGCGGGACATCTACGCGGTGAGCGCGCCGTTGGCCGTGGAGGCGGTGGGGTGGGTGTTGGCGGGGCGGGGTCGGGGCGTGGGGGTTGTGTCGGCGGGGGCGGTGTTCGACGCGGCGGATTTCCTTGGCGCTCTGTCGGCGCACATCTCGCTCGAAGTGTTTCGGTAGGCGCCCGTCAACTCGTGCGCCAGGCGCCGAGGAGTTCCTCGGGACCGTACGCCGCCTGGAGCCCGGTACAACTGACCCCATTGCGGGAGACCGCGACCAGCGGTACCGGCTCGTCGGTGATCGCCGCGCGATGCTTCTGGAGCGCGGCCAGGTCGTGGCTGTCGAACGCGGAGTTCTCCAGCCACTTGACCGAGCCGAGGAAGAGCAACTGCCGGACAACCGGCTGCCGGTCGGCGCCCACGAGGTCGATCTCGACGTCGTTGCTGCGGGTCCAGTACCCGCCGATCGCCGGTACGGCGGGCAGGGCGCCGTCCGGCAGAAGGCGTGCGAGTGACTCCCGGACCAAGGGCTCGACCGCGCGGCCCCGCCAGCTCGTCCAGCGTTCCCTGATCCGGCCCAGGGTGAGGTCCCCTCGCCCCCGTTCGATCTCCGCCATGTGCGGGTCCAGGAACGCGAGCCAGAACCGCAGGTAGGGGTCGGCGACCCGGTAGCGGCGTTCCTTCGACGGCCGTAGGGAGAGGGGCAGTTCGGCAGCCACGATCCCTTTCCCGGTCAGGAGATCGGTGGCACGGGTGAGCGTGGTGTGGGAGATGCCGCCGGCGGCGCGCGCGATGTTGGTGAAGGTCCGCTCGCCGGTGCCGATGGCCCGTAGGACTTCCCCGCTCATCGCCTGCGGGGGAAACTCCGCGGCCAGCGAGCGCTCGGCGGAGACCAGCAGCGCCGAGATGGGATTGTCGAGCGAGTCACGGAGGAAGTCCCACACGTCCGCCCCGGGCCGCCACTCCGCGCAGATCAGCGGGAGGCCGCCCGTGATCAGGGCGGCGTCGAAGGTGGCCGCCGGTTCCAGGTCGAGCATCTCGCCGATGTCGGCGGGGTTGAGCGGGCCCACGACCATCTCCCGCCCGCGCTGGTGGAAGGGGCGGTTGTAGCTGTTCAGCGCCTCCATCATGGACAGGTCGGACCCGACGAGGAGGAGGAGTACGGGTTTGCGGCTGAGCAGGCGGTCCCACGCCCGCTGCAACATGCCCTCGAAGGCGTCGATGCGGTCCATGAGATACGGGACCTCGTCGATGACGACCACGCTCGGACGGTCGTCGGGCAGGACCTCGGCGAGGAGCCTGAGGGCCGCGTTCCACTGCGTGGGGGCCTCCTCGGAGAACAGTTCCCGGCCGGGGAGCGTGGACCGGGCGACGGCGTCGAGCAACTCCGTCAGCTCACCCTCCGCCGTACCGCCGGCCGCGGTGAAGAAGAGATACGGGGTCTCGGTACGCCGGAGGAACTCCTCGACGAGGCTGGACTTGCCTACTCGGCGCCTGCCTCGCATGAGGATGCACTGGCCGGGTCTGGGCGACCCGACAGCTTCACCGACCCCTTGCAGGGCATCGCGGAGGACGGTCAGCTCGCGGTCCCTGCCGATGAAGCGGCGCATGAGAAGACTCCCGTAGACAATGGTATCGGTAGCGATACTATCGCCGTCGATACCATCTTGCCCGCGGTCCTGCGCAGAAGCGGCTCCTCAAGGAGGCCGTGCCCCGGGCAGCCGCCGATGGCCCGCCAGGCAGACCTCCCGTTTCTTCGGGCAGCTCCGCCTCCTCGCGCTGGTCAGCGACCGGGCCGGCGGAAGAAGATCGCCTCAACGGAGTGGCACGTGAGGCGAGTTCGGCCCAAAGGGTCGCTCCGCCCCTGCTCCTGGAAGGTGGACAACCCCCCATGAAGCAAATCGCCAAGCAGGCGGTCCTGGCCGCGCTCACGTCCGTCGCGGTGACGGCCTCGCTCACCGTCGGCGCGACGAGCGCGTTCGCGATCAACGAGGGCACGTGCAGCAGGACCGACTTCTTACAGATCACCATCCACCGACCCGGCGAGAACTCGCAGATGCGGTGCTACGCCAACGCCGGAGAGGCCGACCTGATCTCCACGAACTGGTGGGTCACCCGGATCTCGACGGGCAACAACCGCGTCCAGTGGCTCGGGGACGGAAGCTGGCAGCCCGCGTCCGGGATCAACAAGTGGACCGTCATGACCTGGCCGAACCACCCCGGCGGGGTCAGCATCAACAAGGTCAGGATCCTCTGAAGCACCGGCTGACCGGCTGTACGGCTGTACGGGACGGCGGTCCTGGCGATCGCCGTCTCCGGCCGACATGGCCATGGCAAGGCCACGGCAAGGCTATGGCACGGCCACGGCACGGCTATGAGAAAGCCCAGCCGCTCCACTGTCCGACCCGAACGGCGACCACGGGGCCCTGGGGAGGAGAATCCCCGTACTGGCCATACCGGTCGTACTTCCCGCGCAGCAGTTCCACCGCGTGGAGCCGCTCCTCGCCGTCCTCCAGGACTTCCCCTCGCCCGTCGGCACGCGCCCACCACAGCCGTGACCAGTCCTCGTCATAGTGGTCGACCAGCACCGTCACCGACGGGTTCTCCCTGATGTTGCGCAACCTCCGCAGGTCCCACGTGGCTTTGGGCTTGTGGTCGACGGCGAAGTACAGGCTGTCGTCCAGGACGACGAAGGTCACGGGCACCGCGTGGGGTACCCCGTGGCGGTCGGCCGTCGCCAGCCGGGCGACGGGCGACGCGATGAAGCGTTCCCGGGCAACTGGCGGCGAGAGTTTCATCGTCCCACCGTAGTCACGCGGATCTCCGTACTCCCGCCGTCAAGAGGCCGAGTCCGGCACGACCGGCTGCACGGGGTTGACGGTCGAGAGCTGGAGAACTCCGGTACGCGACCCGGGTCGGTGACCGAGCGCTCCTGGCGTACCGCTCTCCTCGCGACGATCACCGCGAAGCTCGGAGGCGACGGCCCCGCACGCGGTCACCGCCGACCAAGTCGCGTGCATGTCCGAGGTGTTGGCCTCAGTGCTCTCTTGCTCCCGCGACGGTGAGGCGGCTCATCGGGCGAAAACGCGTCGGGAGCGCCCGCAGGCCCCCTCCCCACTCTCTCGACGTGCGGGCAGGCGCCCGCCGGGCCATCGTGGGCGTAGGGACGAGACACTCCTCGCCGCCACCTCCACCTCGGGAGGGCAAGATGCAGCAGTACGACCTGACAGGCGCCCAGAAGAAGGCCTTCGAAGAGAACGAGGCCGACTTCCGCAAATTCGACGACCGACTACGCGGCATACGGGAAACCGCCCGAGCGCGACTGACTCACAGCGGCTGGGAGCCCGACCCCAACGGCGACATCCACTGTCTGTCCTGCCCGTGCCCCAGCTTCCAACACGGCGGCCCACAGGCAAAGTGCAAACGAGTCAGCTGCCGGCACCCCTTCATCGACCACGACCTGCCTGAATGAAAGCTGCCGAGCGGTGGGCGGCCCATGACTTGGCGGCCGTGTGGACGCTGTGGGTCCAGGGGTTGGGCGACTCCTCGGCGATCTCTCTCCAGACGCTTTCGTTGGCCGCCGCGAACGCGTTCAGCCCGACCTCGGGGGTCTCGCGGAAGGCAGGGATACGGGAAGCCCATCGTTCAGCGCTCTGGGGGGTGTGGCCGCCCTCGGCGATCAGCCAGACGACCCAGTACCCGGCGTCCAGCCACGGAGCACCTCGGGTGGCCCACGCCCAGTCGACGAGCCACGCATGCCCCTGGCCGACCAGGACGTTGGCGGGGTTCGGGTCGGTGTGGCAGAGGACGTCTCCGGTGAAGTGCGCGAGAGCTGCGGCAGGCGCGTGCTCACGCAACCGGTGTCCAGCCTCCTTGAGTTCCACGCCGCCCGGTGCGCGCAGCCCCGACAGCCGTTCCAGAGTCGCGGCGACGAGCGGGAGATCGTCCGAGCCCGGCGTGTAGTCGGCATGGCCGCCGTCGAGTGCGTCGAAGGCGACGAGGTCCCATCCGCCGGCCTGGAGGTGCCACCGCACTCGTGGAGAAATACCACTCACGTACGTTCCGACGACCGCCTCTCGCTGCTGCGTCCACACGCGGGGGTGGTCCACAGGCAGCCCCTTGACATACAACTCGCCCTGCTCGGTCGTCAGTCGTGCGGAGACGGCGGAGTTGAAGCCGGACGGCACGGTTTCGGCGCTCAAGAGCGGGCCCGTGCGGGCGAGTACGGAGCCCTGGACATCGTCGGGGAGGTCGGCGAAGTCGATGCGTTCGGTCGGCATGGGTGCACTTTTGCAGAGACAGGCAGGGGTAGGGGTGGCCCCGCACAGCGCGACGCGACGCCTGCGTAGGGCCACCAGGGCGTTGTTACTGGTACGGGTTGTCGTCGCCGCAGCCGGGGATGGCGCCCACGGTCAGTTCCTCGATGTCCTCGACAACCACCAGGCCCACCAGGTCCACGGGTTGGGCCCTCTTGGCGGGCGGGGGTGCGATTTCGACAGCGACAGCGGTCATGCCGGTGCTCCTTCACGATGTTGGCAGTAGTTCTCCAGTGGTGCCTTCGCGATCTGGTACGCCTTCGCCAGCGGGCGGCAGACCCGGCAGGTGCCGGAGAGCTTGCAGTCCGAGCAGCCCGGCGACGCCTGTCGTCATGAGGTCGATGGGGTTCTCGCGGCCGATCTTGCACATCGTCGCGAGCCCGAACGGGCCTACGTGGAAAAAGGTGTGGCCGGCGGGGCACCCCTGAAAAACGGTATTTCCGCCGAGGAAACACGGGGACTGCGCGGCGAGCGGGTCCGGCTGCCCGTCATAGGTGGGGGAGATCGACCCGTACTCGCTGAACTGATCCGCGTACTCCCGCGCGATCCCGCGCATGGCGTCAGCCTCGTGTTCGTTGTGCTTGGTGATGATCAGCGTGATCTCGACGGGGAGACCCGCCGCCCGAGCCGCTTCAAGTCCCTTCATGACGAGCCGGAACGAGCCCCTCGTGCGAGTGAGGGAATCCGCGGCCTCCTCACTCGCCCCGTACAAGCTCACGGTGACCTTGTGCGGGCGCATCCGCATCAGTGTGCCGAGCACGTCGTCGCGGTGCAGCCGACTGCCGTTGGTCAGGATCTCCAGCAGCATCCCGCGCTCGTACGCGTACGCGTAGGCCTCAAGGAGGTCGCGGTCGATCGTCGGCTCCCCGCCAGTGAACTGAAGCCACAGGACTCCGGCTTCGCAGAACATGTCGATGAGCCGTGCCTTTTCCGACCACGGCAGCCCTTCGAACGTGCGCTGCGCGAGATAGCACATGGCACAGTTGAAATTGCACCCCTTGTTCAACTCCCACGTTGCCCGCGAGTAGTTCAGCCGCGTACGTGCGCGAACGACGACAGTCCCGTGCACAGGCCGCCCCGCCAGGTCCAAGGCCCAGGTCTTGCGGGCGGCGTCGACCAGCCACTCGGGGACCAGCGCATCGGCGGCGTCGGCGGCGGCCAGTTCGTCGTACCGGGCGGCCCGGAGCTGGACACCGCGCCGTGCACCTGGTCGTGCCACGAGGTACGTGTGCTGCTGTGGACCGGCGATCAACGTGTGCATGTGCGTTCGTCCCTTCGTGGTGGTTGGCGCCGGGAGTCGGTCGGGGACCCTCATTCCTCGCCGACCTCGACGACCAGCTCGGCCCAGACCGTCTTGCCCCAGCGGTGCAGGTCGTAGCCCCAGCGGTCACCCATGGCTTCGACCAGGAACAGGCCTCGGCCGCCCTCCCGGCTGCCTTCGCCTCCGCCGATCTCCGGAAGACGGCGGGATTTGTCGGTGACGCCGATCCGTACGCGGTCGACGGCAATGCGCCGGACGGAGACGCGGATGAGGCGACAAGCGGTGTGCTGGACCGAGTTGCCTACCAGCTCGGAAACCATGAGCGTGCCCGCGTCCGCCAACTCCTCCAGGTCCCAGGTATGGAGTGCCGCCGAGACAAGGAGACGGGCGCGGCGGGCGGTCAGGGGCTCGCAGGGCATGGTCTCGCTGTATCCGGGTGGCCCTGTCGGGGCGGGTCGTACGGAGGTCATGGTCATGATGCCCCGCCCAGCGGCGGGTACTGGAGAGTGCCGTTCTGCGGCCTGGGAGGAATCTGAGCGACGGTCATGTGGGGGTCCAGTGGCTCGGAAGGGCAGCGGCAGACCTGCGGGACACAGGGGTGATCACAGCAAGCCCGCCGCCGGGGAAGCCGCCGAGAGCAGGGAGCCTGCGGATGGCACTCGGCGTCTGTCACCAGTCAACGACGGCGCGTTACCGTCTCCCAGAGCGGGTGCCGAGCAACACCTGGGCGTTTTCCAGGCGTTGAACCGTCAGACCTCAGAAAGCGCTGCGTGGGAGGGGAACATCATCGCGATGGGCAGGCGTGAAGCGCTGGCGGAGCAAAGATCGAGCTGCGGCCATTCTCAGGAGGAGATGGCCGAGCAGCTCGGCGTCGCCACGTCCACCGTGGTGCGCTGGGAAGCGGGGACATCGACACCACGTCCTTACCAGCGTCCCCGGATTGCACAGTTCCTCCAGCTGAACCTCGCCGAACTGAACGTTCTCCTCAACCCCGCCCCTGCCCCGAAGACGTCGTGTACGGCCCCCGATCCTCTCCTAACCACAAGTGACGACATGAGACGCCGCGACGTACTGACACTGCTCGCCGTGGCGGGCGCACAGATAGCTCTGCCGGGCGCGGAGTTCTCACCGCACGGGCGGATGGCCGCCACGGTCACCGAGTTCGGCGGGGAGCTGAACCGCAGCCTCTGGCAGGTCTACGCCTTCTCGGACTCCAAACGCGCCGTCTTTCCGGCCGTCCGGCATCAGCTCGATGTCCTGGTCCGGAGCCTCGACGACGTTCGCGGTCCCTCGGAGCGACAGCAGGTCTGCACGCTGATCGCGGACATCTACCAGCTCGCCGGCGAAGTGCTTTTCGACGCGCGCGAGTACACCGCCGCCGCGCACTGCTACGCGCTCGCGGCCAACGCAGCCCAAACAGCCGGGGATTACGACCTCTGGGCCTGCGCCATGACTCGGCACGCCTACGTCGAGCTGTACACCCAGCGGGGCGACAGCGCCCTGTCGACGCGATACTGGGTAGCCGCTGTGCAGGCCGAGGCATATGCCTCTCTGGGAGACACCGACTCGTGCATGCGCGCCCTGGACGAGGCCGAGCGAGTACAGACGCTGTCCGGCCAGGTCCACAACGGCGGTTGGCTTCGGTTCGACGGCTCCCGGCTCGCCGAGGAACGCGGCGCCTGCTACCTACAGTCGGACGCCCCGACCTCGCCGAAGAGGCCCTGACGACCGCCCTGGCCCAGGATCTGAGCCTGCGGCGACGCGGCGCCGTCCTCGTCGACCTGGCGGCACTGGGCATCCACCAGGGCGACGTCGATCAGGCGCTCCACTACGCGGACGCCGCCCTGCTCCTCGCCGACCAGACCCACTCGGGGTACATCGGCGCGAAACTCAGTGGCCTCCGGCCGCGCCTTGCCACTCTGGCCTCGAATACCCGAGTCTCAGACCTGGACCATCGGATCGCGGCACTCGCGGGTGCCGCATGACGACAAGGAACCGCATGGCAGACGGCAGGATCTTCCGCGAGGCGTGGATCGCGGGCGTACGCAAGCACTTCCCGGGCGAGCCCAAGTCGGGTTACGTGACGCCGTGGGAGGAAACTCCCGAGTGGGAGCGTGAAGCCGCAGCCGCCGTGTGCGAACAGGTACGCCAGTTTCTGGAGCTGAGCGCGGGCCACGCGGCACGCCTGAGCCGCGAGCAGAAGGGCCGCTTCGTCGCGACCTGCTGGACGGCCCAGATGTACAAGCACTTCGAGAACCCGAAGCCGGGTTACGTGGCCGACTGGCCCGAACTCCCCGAGTGGCAGCAGGAGACCGACGCCGACATCTTCGAGGCGATCGAGCAGACGACCTGACCCCGCCCCGCCGCACCCGCTCTCGTCCACCACGAGGGCGGGTGTTCGTCGTTTCACACCCTCAAGGGGACTCTGCGCGAGGGGCGAACGGTCTACCGGCCCCAGCAGGGAAGCCCTCGGGGCTCGGAGTGCAGAACCCGAGTCCCCGTGCCCGAGTCGTTGTCCACACCGTCTCCCTGGCCGCGAAGGTGCGTGCCGGGATGCGTGTGCCTCAGCGTGTCTGAAGCGTCAACTGGATGATCCGAGCGGCTCGGGCTACGCCCGCACACGGACTCAGGATCGGGGGGCCATGGCTCACAGCATGAGCCATGGACCCCCGTAGAACGACCCGTCAGGCAACCGGATCCCGATGGGGATCCAGCACATTCACACCCTTCGAATCCAAGATGGATTCGAATTCATCAAGCGTCTCACGCTTAATGAAATCTGCCTCACTTCGATGGATGGGAAGCAGCCACAAGAATCGCGCACCCCCGGCCTCCGGCGGAGCCCATTCGAGTTGAGGCCCATACGGATAGGGAAGACTCACGAGAAGGTGATCCATGGGTGAATCCGACATCCATGGACGGCCGATATTGATGATCGATCCGATACTCAGCCGGTGAGCCTCAAACGAATGGTAGTGGCTCACCATGGCCAACGTTTCCGAGTGAATTTCGTCAGCCACGGGCGACATGACGAAGAACTCGATTCCACCGACTTCAGATCCGTCGACAGAGGAACCCACCGTCACATAAACCCAAGCCTCGCCAGCACGCTGAGGAAGGACTCGATAAGCGGAGAACTTCGGAACTCGCTCCAGGATCGGCCCGCGCCCCCAAGGAGCCGGCTCCACGATATGACCGTCCCAGAATTTCCGAACGTGTCCCTCAAGAGCAGACAACCGTTCATTTTCGTCGATCATAGCCCCAGATTCCTCTTAATCGCCTTGGAGACCTTCGCCATTTCGGCTCCTTGCGATCGCTGGCAGGGCCCACAAGCCGCACCCTTGATGCCGTCGTTCTTCGCGTAGGCTCTTCGCTCTGCGTCTGTCATCTCTGAACCTCCGCCGCGATAGTAGTGAAGAACCAACGCCGGTTCATGCTCGGGGACGGGAGGGTTGGCAGTGCCTGATCTCATCGTCGTGCCGCACACGGGGCACGGCTGCCCCTGAGCTTCGGCTCGCGCTGCGCGTCCCGCAGGGCCGTTCGTCTGGGAGCCACCGTAATGCTTGGCACGATCGTAGGGTTCAGTTGCCGTGACCGGGTTATCCACGTCGTTCACAACACCGCTGGAATCCACTTCGAACCTGGCGACACCGCAGTTGTGAACCAGGACCGATGTGGCTCCCGCGAGCACATAGTAGGTGTGCAGGCTGCTGACGGTCAGGTTGTGGACCGTGGCACCCTGGGCCGTCCAGCGCTCGATGGCGGTGACCTGGACCAGCGTGCCGGCTCCGGTCTGAAGCCACTGGCCCGGCTGAAGGTCTGTCGCCTCGAGCCACTCACCGAGTTCCGGCACCCAGAACGGGTGCCCGTCCGTCGCCGTGACCTCGGCGGTCTTCGAGCCCTTCCTGCCATCGGTGTCGATGGTCACCTTGACCAGGTGCTTGACGCCCTCGCCCTTGATCTCGGCGGTGACTTCCTCGGCCTTGGTCTCGCCCGTTTCCGGGTCGGTGGCCATGACCTTGTCGCCGACCTTGACGTCCTTGATCGCCTTGGTCGAACCGTCGGCCATCAGGACCCGGGTCTCCGGGGTGAAGCTGTTGATCGAGCAGCTCGCGCCCTCGCCCGAACTTCCGTCCGAACCTCCGTCGGACCCGCCACCGGAGTCATCCCGCCCCGACCCTCCGCGCGACCCACCAGACTTGGACTCCGCCCGGCCACCACCGGACGACCCCTTCTGCTGGGTCGTCTTGCGAGCCTGAACCTGCGGAGCATTGCCCCGCGCACCCTTCGAACCGGTATGCGCCTTCTTCTTCGCAGCCTCAGCCGCAGCCTTGGCCGCCGCTCTCGCCTTGCGTTTCGCCTCGGCCGCGGCAGCCTCCGCTGCCTTCTTCGCCTTGATCAGCGCCGCCTTGGCCGCCTTCGCCGCCTTCAGGCCGATCTCCGCGGCAGCCTTGGCCGCCTTCCACGCCTTCACCGCGCTCAGCGTCGCGTTGAAGGCCTTCCACATCTTCTTGCCCTTGGAGAAGACGCTCGTCCACGGAATCGCGTCCATCAGGAGACTGCCGCAGGCCCACAGGTCGCCCTGGGAGAAGCAGCCGACCACGTCGTTCCAGCCGATGAACTCCTTGAACACGGCCCAGCCGACCGACAGGATCACATCGCCGATCGAGACCGACAGGGTGCGCTGGTACTCGGCGATCTGGCTCTCCAGCGCCGCGATCGACGCGTCGAAGCTCGAGGCCGACGAGGTCAGGCCGCTCGGGTCCGAGTGTGTGACCGGGTTGTTGTTGGCGTAGGAGTAGCCGTTTGCCTGCAACGGGTCGCTCTGGTCCAGGACCGGGTCGACCGAGATGAAGCGTCCCGTCGCCGGGTCGTACTCCCGCGCTCCGAGATGGACCAGGCCGGCGGCCTTGTCATCGTCACCTGTCGCGAACGACGTGCGCGAGCGCGCCGGGGTGTACCCCCTGCGGTCCTCGCCCCACGGGTCCTTCTTCGTGATGCGGACCGACTGGCCGCCGTCAAGCCGGACCTCGGCCAGCGGGGTGCCGTTGTGGTCGACCGCCTGGGCGAACAACTGCTCGCTGGATCCGGTCGCGGAGGACGCCTCGCGGTAGCGCGTCACCGTCGGGGCGCCGTCGTGGCCGTAAGTACGCTCGGCCGAGCGGAGCTTGCCCGAGACCGTCAGGGAGACGGTCGTGTCGGGCAGGTGCAGAACCGCACCGGAGGTCGAGCGCTCCAGCACACGGTTGCCCATGCCGTCGTACACGTACGTCGTCTTCGAGGCCGGCTTGAACACCTGGCCCGTCGCCGACGCCGAGCAGGTCGCCAGGACCAGGTCGGTGCTGTTCGCGGTGGACGGGGCGTTCATGCACAGGGTGGTGCCCACGAGCTTGATCAGGCCCGTGTCCACGACCTGCCAGCGCTGCGTTGCCACCGTCTTGTCACAGGGCTGGACCTGGACCGCCGCTCCAGCCGCCGCACTGGTCGGCTGGGCGCAAGCACCCGCGACAACGAACTGCCCGATGGTCTTGTCCTCGACCGTGCCGTTGTTGTCGGCGTCCAGCGCCTCAAGACGGAAGTTCTGCGCCTTGGACGCGTTGCACACGTAGATCTGGATGACGCCGCCGGCCACGGGGTTGCCGCCCGCGAGGTCCATGCACATGTCGGATGTGCCCAGCCAGGGCCCGGAACCATCCGGGCCGAAGCCCGTCACCGACTCGACCTGGCCGTCCCAGGTCCAGGTCAGGCCCTGCTCTGTGTCACCGCCGGTAGTGCGGTTGGTGAGGTTGCCCGCCGCGTCGTACGTCTGCGTGGAGCGGGTCTTGACCTCGGCGCCGGCCGCAGTCTTGGACGTGGTGTCGTACGAGGTCAGGGTGTGCGGCTGGTCGTTCTTTACCGCGTCATCGGAATTGCTGCCGTAGTTGTAGTCGGTGACCACGTCGTTCTTGGTGTCGACCACCCCGGACGTGACTGTCGGGTCCGCCTTGTGGACCGTCTTCGACTTCCGGTTGCCCAGCACGTCGTAGGTGTACGACTGCCAGTAACCGTCGTAGTTCGACGAGACGTTGACCGTGCCGTCCGCGTACACCGGTTCGGCCGTGGACTTGCCGGAGGCGGTGCAGGCTTTGCCGCTCGGCGTCGTCCATGCCGTCTTCAGCTGACCGAGCGTGTCGTATGTGAAGCACTGCTGGTCGGTGGTGGCCGTCGTACCCGAGCCGAGCTTGTCCGCGACCGACAGGATGTTGCCCGACGGGTCGTAGGCATAGGCGCGCGTGCTCACCGTGTGGTCGGGGACGACGCCCGTGTCACCGATGTTCTCCCGGACGAGCTTGCTGGTGAGCAGTTCGCCGGTGGCCTCGTCGAAGGAGTTGTCCTGCCAGACCCGGTGGCCGACCTCGCCCACCGTGGAGCGCATCACCTGGCCATAGGGTGAGTAGGACGTCTCGGCGACGTACCAGTCCTGGCCGGAGACCGTGGTCGGGAGCCCGGCCTCGTTGTAACGGGTGATGACGGACTCGGCGCTGAGGCCTCCCACCTCGGGGGTAGTGTACTTCTCCAGCTGACCGTCGTCGTTGTACGTGTAGTCGTACGTGTAGTTGGTCTTGAAACCGTCGGCGGTCGTTCCCGACGTCGTGCCGTCGGGCAGCGTCATCGTCATCGACGTCGGCTGGTAGTCCGCCGTGTACCCGGCGATCGATGTCTTGTACGCCTTGCCGCCGTCGTTGTAGCGGGTCGCCGAGGCCAGCATGCCCTTGCCGCTGGGCGCCGAGTCGTACACATACGACTGGACCGTGGTGCCCGAAGTGCCGCCCGCCGCAGTGAACTTGACCTCGTTCACGCGGTTGTAGCGCTCGTAGCTGTAGGTGAGTATCTGGCCGAGGCCGTCCTTCGCCGTACTCACGCGGCCGTACGCGTCGTACGTGGTGTGCGTGGCGCCGGTGTCCGGGTCGGTCGTGTCGGTGACGCGGCCGAGGGCGTCGTACGTCCAGGTGCGAGTGTGGCCCACCTCGTCGGTGGACTTGTACATGTCGCCACGCACGTCGTATTCGTACGTCGTACTGATCGCGTCGGCCTCGGTCAACGCCGTGTCGCTGTACGTGTCCTGCTGGACCGTGCGACCCAGTGCGTCCGTCCACACCCTGGAACCGGGTGTGCCCGTGGGCTGGCGGACGATCGTGTAGTCGAGGCCGTACTGGTAGCGGGTACGGCGGTCCGTGGTCTTCACCGTCGAATTGCCGTCCACCGCATCCTCACCCGTCTGCGGGAAGGAGTGGTGGACGGGCGTGACGGTGAGAACGCGGCCCAGGCCGTCGTACGTGTAGGTGGTCGCGTTGGGAACGAGCGACTCGGAGACGGGGACGATCAGGTCGGTGCCGGGGTCGCCCGCCATGTAGTAGGCGTTGCGGGTGAAGCTGACCTGGCCGGCCGCGTTGTGGAAGGTGTCGGTGATCAGCTTGCCGCCGCCCACCGCCGGGGTCTGGGACTGCCGTTCACGGCCCAGTCCGTCGTAGATCGCGGTGGAGGTGCTGTACACGCCGTCGCCGGACGTGCTGCTGGGGTTGTCCTCCAACGACTCGGTGACCACGGACACCGGCTTGTCGGCGACCGTGTTGTACGTGTAGCGCGCAGTGGGGTCGTCGGTGGCGGGCTGGGTCGTGTCCCAGGCAGCAGTGGTGCGGCCCAGTGGGTCGTACGCGTACGACGTGACACGGCTGTTGGCATCCGTCGAGGTCAGCGTCGCGCCGCGGCCGGGCTCCACCTTGGTGATGGTGATGAGGCCGGTTTCCGCACCACTGCTGTCAGCCTTGGTGCCATTGACCGTCTTGATCTCGTAGACCTGGCCTGAGCCCGGCGTGTACGACGTGGTGTTCGTCAGCCCGGTCGGGTCGACGACCTTGGTGACCCGGCCGAACTCGTCGTACGTCGTACGCGACTCGGGGTTGGAGGTCTCCCAGCCCGTGCCCGCGCCCGTCGGCACCTCGGTCCGGGTCACCTGCCCCTTGGTCGGCGTGGCCGTCAGCGAAGTCGCGTCGTCGTAGAACACGCGCGAGCCGGTGACCATCGTCGAGGCCGTCGACGCCGACAGGTCCGTCGAGCAGGTGGTCGTGCCGGTCGTCGTGACCGTCCTGTTGACCAGGCCGATCAGGAAGATGCCGTCCACGGCAGTCGAGTTGTTGTGCACGTAGGACGTACGCGTACACGAGTCGTCCGTCGTCTTCGACGCCGCGTTGTCCCCGAACTCCCGAACCTCGGTAGGCAGACCGTACGTCGAGTCGTAGTCCGTCTCCGTCAGCACCGTACGCAGCGTCGCCGAATCCCCCGGCCGTGTACCCGACGACTTGGTGACCGTCTTGACCTTGCCCAAGGTGACGCGCTCGGAGACCACGTCCGGACCGTCTGTCCGGTTACGTGTCGCCAACCGCACCGGCGCATCCGGGTAGTTGACCGTCCGCGACAGCCACCCCGACGACGTCGACGCACCCGAATCCGGATAAGTCAGCGACTCCGCGACCATCCCCGCGTACGCCTTGCGGTCGTCCGCGATGTCCGCGCCCGTGACGTCCTGGACCTTGAACGACCGCTTGACGTCGTCGCTCGAGTCCTTCGGTGTGCTGTCGTCCAGGACGTCGTCGCTCATGCCGCGGAAGTAACGCGTCACCGACTTGGAGGCGACACTCCCATCCGGTGCCGACGGGACGCCCGAGATCGTCGTGATGACCGGGTAGCCGCGCCAGTCGTCCCACGTGCGGGTCTTCGGGCGGGAGAACTCCGCCTGGTTCTTGGCCCAGAGGGCGCCTACCGTCTTGTCGGACGTGTCGGTGTCGTACTCGTACGTCGTCGTGACGTCCGTCGCGTCCGCCAGCTGCGGGTACTCCGTGATCGACTCGACCACGTACTTGTGGAACCACGAGATGCGCTTGTCGGTCAGTTCGCCGTCCGCGTGCCAGTAGGCCGGGTAGCAGCGCAGGGTGTTCTTGTCGACCGCCGGGAAGTTGTCGCCTGTCGCGCAGGCGCCCTCCGGTGCCTTGTACGTGACGTGGGTGCGGCCTCCGTACTCCGAGACCACGTCCTGGATGCGCAGGCGGCCGAAGAGGGGGTCGGTGTCGCCCGTCGCCTTCTTCACCCGGTTGGGGAGGACCAGCTTGTTGCGGCCGAAGATCACCGGGTTCAGGCGTTCCGTCGAACCGTCCACCGCGTAGCCGGTGCGGGTGATCGACTCGAGCCAGAGTGCGGTGTACTCGCCGGTCAGGCCCCAGGGGAACGACTGGGCCAGGCTCCAGGAGTCCACCTTCGCGAGGGCGGTCGTGCCGTACGTCGAGTCGTCGATGCCGCAGGCGTTGCGGGCACCCGTGTCGTCCGTGGAGTTGTACTCGGTCAGTGTCACGCCCTGCTCGCGCTGGGCGCACGCCGTCACCGTCGCCAGGCGCTTGCGCGACCAGAACGTGGGGGCGTACGTCGAGCACTTCGTGTTCGTCTTGCAGGCGAGGTCTGCCGGCGTGTCGAACCACGGGCGGGTCAGGTACGACTGCTTCGAGTCGAAGCTCGTGTTCGAGCAGTCCCAGGTGTTGTCGCCGTCCTTCTCGAAGCAGCGCTCCTGGGCCGTGAACTTCATCCGGCCAAGGGGTTCGGCGGAGAACAAGGTGTTCGCGCGCTGGCCGTAGTCGATGCGGGAGAGGTAACCGGCGCGGTCGTACTCGACCGCCTTCGCCTCCTTGTTGTTCTTCGCGTAGGCGTTGGTCTCCTTGTGCCACCACAGGGACATCGCGTTGCCGTTGAGGTCGACGACGTAGTCGAGCTGGAAGCGCCAGCCCTGGTCGCAGAAGGAGTCCTCGAACTTGGTGGCGTGGCACGGGTCGGTGCTGTGGTTGCCGGCGACCGGCACGTTCAGGACCGACTTGGTCTCCTCCTTGCCGGAGGTCCAGCCCGGCAGGCGGTTCATGCCGAAGTAGTACTGGGTGCCGTCGCTGGTGGTGACCCGCCAGAACTCCCCGTTGTTGTCACCGTTGTTGGAGCTGGAGATGCCGGTGATGCGGGTGTAGTCCGTCGATGTCAGCAGCTCCACGCGGGTGTTGTCGCCGCGGGAGGTCTTCCACACCTTGTCGTCATCGTCGTACACCAGCTCGGTCGTCGTGCCGTTCAGCGTCAGGACCGCGTTGTTGGAGCCCCAGCACTGGTCGCCGGTGAAGTGCTTGTCGTTGTTCGCGTCGGCGGTGTCCGCCGCGCAGCCCACGAAGGTGCGGGTGATCGCGCCCGGGTTGTAGTCCCAGCCCTCGCCGATCCAGGACACCTGGTTGTTCGTGCCTGACGTACGGCCGTCGGACGACTGGGAGTTGTAGCTCAGGGTCACGTTCGGGGACGGGCCGGACGGGACCTGCGGGCCGGCCATCGTGTACGCGTACGTGAAGGCGCCGGACGAGCCGCCCTGCGACCAGGTGCCCGCCGAGGACAGCGGGGTCGCGGCGAAGTCGCCGCCGGAGCCCGCGCCGTAGGAGGTGCCGACCAGCAGGCCGCCCGCGGAGTCGGCCACCTGCTGCACGCCGGTCGCGCTCTCACCGCGCCATACCGCCGAGTCGACCGACCCTTCGTCGGTGCTCGCGGCCGTGGAGGCGCTCGTGGACGTGGCCGTGGACACCGAGGCCAGGGCGGCGGTGTCGACGGTCAGGTTGAGCAGGGTCTCCTGGATGTCCTTGGTGGTCGCCGTGGAGTCGGAGGTCTCGTCGGTCGCGCTGTCCTCGCCGGGGTCCGCCTCCGAGCCGGAGTCGTCGCCGCCCGCGTCGACCGAGACGGTCACCTCGTCGGTGGTGCGCTCGACCTCGGTGGTCACCGGGACGCCCGTGGAGCACTCCTCCAGCTCCGGCGTCGTCGCGTAGCAGGCCGGCATCAGGGCGAAGGACAGGCGGTCCAGCCACTGCGCGCTGTACGTCTCGGCGAAGCGGGTCGCGTCGATCTGGATGACCGCGTCACCGGTGGCGGTGTCGGGGGCGTCGATCTGGAGCATGACGCCCTGCGTACCGGCGGCCACCGCGTCGGCCTCGGGCTCGACCGTGACGTTCCAGGCACCTTCGAGGGAGTCGGCCTGGGCCTGCGTCGCGCCGTCGGGTGCGGTGACACCGACGGTCAGCGTGCCGTCGGTGGAGGCGGCGACCGGCTTGGGCGTGCCGCCCGCGGTCACGTCGGCGACCGGGGCGGTCACGTCGACGGCCTCGGGGACCTGAACCACGGCCGCCGGGGCGTAGTCGGTCAGCTTCTCCAGCGCGGGCGCTTCGAGCTGCTCCAGCTTGTCGGTCTTGGTCTCGTCGACCGGGACGGCGTCCGTCGCCTGGAGCTCGTCCAGCTCGACCGTCGTACGGGCGTCGTTGTCGGGGCCGAACGCGACAGCGCCCTGCAACGAGGCGACGTTGAGGGCGAGGAAAACGGCGGCGACGACTCCTAGTCGCGCTCTTCGGCGGAACAGCCGATCACGTGAAGTTCTCTCCGTCAGCCAACCTTTGCCGCACCACGACAAGCCCCCACGCATGGCGGACCGACCTCTCCCCGTTTCCCCGTATCACCGTGCCGCACGCCCTCCGGAAAACGTTCGGAGTGATGGCACACGGTGATCAATGACGGGATGAAATTGACCCCTCGTGAAGATCTGCGTCAAGGTCAGATAAGTTTGTGTTAGCTATGTCACGCCCCAAAAAGCGACAAAGAACAGCAAAGAATCGCCATACCCCACAGCCACTTACGCCTCTCCTACTTCTCGGCTTCACAGGGGTGTTGATCTCGCCGGGGTGGCTTGCACATACTCCACACGTCCAAAACGGGGGGTCGTGCGTTCAAGCGAGGCCCAAGGACAACGGGAGAAGGGTCCCTTGAGCGACCACGACAGTCATGACATTGCATCAACACCCCCTGGCAGACGGGGAGTTCGACGTGGCGTCGCCGCCGCGGTCGCCCTCGCGCTGCTGGCCGGCGGTGCCACCGTCCTGGCCCTGAGCGACGACGGGCCGGCCACGGAGAGGACGCCGGCGGCGGGCGCGAAGGCCAAGGCGGCGAAGAGCGAGGTCAGCGCCGAGGACACGGCTCAGAAGAAGGCCCGTAGGACCGGCAAGAAGGTCGAAGTGGCCGCGCTGACCGACGAGTTCTCCCAGACCTTCGCCAATCCCGACGGCTCCTTCACCTACACGGCCTCCGTCGCGCCGGTGCGGGCGAAGAACGCCAAGGGCAAGTGGGCGCCGATCGATGTCTCGCTGCGGGAGGGAAAGGCCGGCTGGACCACCGTCAACAGCCCCTATCCCGTGACTTTCGCGTCGGGAGACTCGGACCACAGCCCCGCCGCAGGCAAATCGAAGGCAAACAGTGCGGGCTTTTCCGGTAAAGCCACGACCAGTCGCGCGATCTTCACAACCGCCACCCGCGAGAACACCTCGCATTCCTCAGGTGAATTGCAGGTTAACGGCACGCATTCCGCCGACACCGTCGCCGATGACGCCGAGAACGCCTGGACCCCGCTCCTGACGATGTCCGCCGAGGGCCACGAGATCCAGGTCGAGTGGCCCGGCGGGCTCCCCGAGCCGGTCGTCGAGGACAACAGGGCGCTGTACGAGAACGTGCTGCCCGACGTGGACCTGATGCTGACCGCGCGGGACACCGGGTACACCCATGTCCTGGTCATCCACACCCCCGAGGCCGCCGCCGCACTGGCCGCCGCCCCGCCCCGCTACCGCTTCACCTCGCCCACCCTCGCCTTCTCCCTCGACCCGTCCACCGACGTCGTGCACGGCAAGGACAAGGACGGCAACGAGATCACCGTCTCGCCCACCCCGTTCCTCTGGGACTCGGCGGGCACGCACGACACGGACACCCCGGCCGCCGACCCGGACGCCGCCACCGGCAGCAACGAGGACGCCGAGGACGTGGAGGGCTGGACCTCGGAGGTGGACAAGTCCGCCGAGGCCGACCCCGAGGAGAGCGCCGGGAGTTCGTCGGACGACTCCGACTCCCAGCTCGCCGGTGCGGACATCGACCCCGCCGCCTACTCCCTCCCGGCCGCCGCCGCGAACGAGACCCTCGCGCTGCCCGCCGTGAACGGGCCCGGCGAGGGCGCGCACGCCACCACCGCGGGGGCCTCCCTGAACCAGGTCAGCCGCGTCCTGACGATCGACCCGCCGAGCGAGTACCTCGACGCGGCCGGCGCCAAGGCCCCGGTGTACCCGCTGTTCCTGGACCCGTCCACCACCGCGACCCGGTCCAACTGGACCACCGTCTACAAGAAGTACCCCAGCTCCAGCTTCTACGACGGCGCCAACTACAACCAGGACACCAAGGAGGCCCGCGTCGGCTTCGAGCGGGACACCTGGGGCACCGCGCGGTCCCTCTTCAAGCTCAAGCTCCAGAAGAACATCAAGGACGCCGACGTCTCCAGCGCCACCCTGAAGGTCCTGGAGACCCACTCCTGGTCGTGCAGCAAGCGCACGATGCAGGTGTGGCGCACCGGCAACTTCTCCAGCTCCACCACCTGGAACAAGCAGCCCAGCTGGAGCCGGAAGATCACCTCGAAGTCGTTCGCGTACGGCTGGAAGTCCAACAGCTCCTGCCCCGACACGCACGTCAACTTCACCGTGACCTCGCTGGCCCAGGAGGCCGCGGACAACGCCTGGACCTCCTTCAACATCGGTCTGGTGGCCTCGACCTCCTCCTCCGCGCCGACCGGTTCGGCGTCGAGCCTGGAGACGGACACGTACTCCTGGAAGAAGTTCAAGGCCGAGGGCGAGGGCTCGCCGTCGGTGGCCATCACCTACAACCGCAAGCCGGGCCTGCCGACCTCGGTGACCATGAGCCCCGGTTACTGCGACACCAGCGCCTCGCCCTACATCAGCCTCGGCAAGACCGTCCCGACGATCAGCGCCAAGGCCACCGACCCCGACAGCGACCTCGCCAAGCTGGAGTTCGAGGTCTGGCGCGAGGGGTCGTACGACGCCACCCACAAGTACTTCTCCGACTCGGTGGACGACGGCGAGACCGCCTCGGTCAAGCTCGACTCCAGCAAGTTCACGCTGGCCAACGGCTACAAGTACGTGTGGCGGGTGCGGTCCTGGGACGCGAAGGTCAGCAGCGCCTGGTCGCCCACGAGCGGCGCCGGGCTGTGCCGCTTCGCCTACGACAGCGACCTGCCCGACTCGCCCACCAACGTCACCTCCGCGCAGTTCCCCGCCGACAGCAACAACGACAGCAACGGCGAGGTCTGGTCCACGGTCAAGTTCGGTACCGCCGGTGACTTCACCTTCACCAAGGGCGCCGACACCGACATCGTGAAGTTCGTCTTCTCGATCAACAACACGACCTACGACCACTACGCCTGCGCGGGCACCAAGCAGGGCACGGGCGCGGCCACCTGCACGACCGTCATCTCCTCGACGGAGAACTACACGGGGATGCAGCCCCCCGCGGCCGGCCCCAACACCCTCTACGTCAAGGCCGTCGACTCGGCGGGCAACATCTCGCCGAACCCGTACAAGCACACCTTCTACGTCACCCCGCGCCCGACCGCCGACGCCGCCGGCGACCTCAACGGCGACGGTTCCCCCGACTACGGGCACGTCACCGCCGCCGGGAACCTCTGGATCAACACGACGGACCAGAACGGCAAGTGGAACGTCAGCTCGTGGGGCCAGCACGACAACGGCACGCTGCTGCGGGACGCCGGCACCGCCCCGCACATCTGGAACGGCGACAGCGCGGCCCCCGCGTACTCGCTGGTGACCCACAACGGCGACTTCGCACCCGGCGACGGCGTCACCGACTGGGTGATCCGCACCCCCGACAACCGGCTCTTCATCTACCCCGGTGACGGCTACGGCGCCATCAACGTCAGGGAGCGCGTCGAGGTACGGCTGCCCGCCAACATGCCGGCCCCGTCCACCTGGTCCGAGATGAAGGCGGCCGGCGACCTCACCGGCGACGGCCAGCCCGAGCTGTTCGTCGCGGGCGGCGTCAACGGCGCCGAACTGTGGATCCTCTCCGGCTACACGGGCGGCGCCTTCACCACCGCCACCCAGCACACCACCACGGCCTGGGACGGCCGGGACTTCGTGGCCATCGCCGACTACAACGGCGACGGCGCGAAGGACCTGACCTACCGGACCTCGGCGGGCAACATCCAGCTGCGCAAGGGCATCCTCGCCAGCGACGGGGTGAGCACGGTCCTCAGCAGCCTGGGCACGTCCGGCGGCAGCCTGGACGGCGACGACGCCTACGCCTCCACCACGTTCACGACCGCCAACTACCCACTGGTGTACGGCAGTCCGGACCTCTCCGGTGACGGCATCCCCGACATGATCGCGACCAACACCGCGGGCGCCCTGCTCCTGTTCGCGGGCACCGCCACCGCCAACGACGCGTCCCCGGACACGCTGGACGCGGACGGATGGACGACGGTGAAGCGACTGGGCTGACCCAGGGGCGAACGGCCGAGGGGCCCTTCCGTCCGGTACTCCGGTACCGGACGGAAGGGCCCCTCGTCGTACGTCGGACAGCCGTACGTCAGACAGCCGGCGTCGCCGACCCGGTCGACGTCGTCGCCTCACCCTTCGCCAACGGCCACTCCTGGTGCAGCTCCCCCAGCGGAATCCGGTGCTGGAAGATCGGCGTGCCGAAGATGGTCAGCTGGATCTGGAGGGCGCCGGAGAGGTCCACGCCCCCGAACAGCGCCCAGGAGCCGCTGACCGACCCCGTCCCGTCGCTCGACCCCTCGGCCACCGCGTCCGCCTCCACGCGGAGATACGGGGCGAGGTCGGCGCTGACACCGACCGTGCCGTACAGACCGATCGACGCCTCGGCGCCCAGCGACGCCTTGACGTCACCGGTCGCCGTGACGTTCACGTCCAGCGGCGTCCCGGTCATCGCGGACTCGCTGACCGGCGTCCAGCCCTTGCTCCAGGAGAAGCTGCCGCCGACGCGGAAGTCGCCCTTGAGGTCCTGCTCGACGTCGACGGTCACCGTGCCGTCGGCGGCGACCTGGAAGTAGCAGACCAGGTCGAGGTTGACGACGATCGGGACCGGGCCCGCCTGGATGACGGGGTCGGCGTGCAGCTGCGCGAAGGGGATGCGCAGCGGCTTGCCGTCGGTCGTGGTGGTCCCGGCCGCGCGGCCCTTCAGCGACCACTGCGAGGCCCAGTCACCGGTCAGCCCGAGGAACGCGCCGCCGGGCGCCGAGCCGGTCCCGCTGCCGGAACCGTCGTACGAGAAGGCGACCTCGGGCGCGAGCTGGACGAAGCCCTCCACGGAGGCCGCCGCCGAGGCGGGAGCGCCCTCGGCGGTGGCGATCGCGGCGCCCACGTCGATACGGAGGCTGCCCAGCGGCAGCTTGGCGCCCTCGGGGCCGAAGGTGAGGTCGCCGGTCTTCGCCCAGGAGACCTTCACGCCCTCCACGAGCGGCTCGACCTCGATGGCGGCCGGGTCGACCGGAACCTCGCCCTCGGCCTTGGACTCACCGAGCACGGAGCTGAGTTCGGCGGCCTTGGTGACGACCTCCGTACCGCCGCTCGCGTCCTCGCCGACGACCTTCGTCACCTCGGCCAGCAGACCGTCGGGCGCACCGGGAGCGGGCGCACTGGCGATGACGTCACCGACGGCGACCGGAGCGGCGGCCGTCTCCGACGCGGAGGGCGAGGGGGAGGAACTCTCGGAGGAGGAGGGCGAAGAGGGGGTCACGGTGGCCGACTTGGCGGCGATGACCGCCCGCCCGCTCTTCTTGTCGTACGAGGCGACCTTGAGCGAGGACTTCTGCGCCGCGTCGCCGGTCTCCGTGGCGTCCTGGGTGGCGAGGGCAGTCGGCGCCGACTTGCCCAACGGGGCTTGTACGACGGCGAGTTGGTCCGGCGCGGAGGAGGCGGCGGGGGTCTCGGCCGCAGCCGCGCCCGCGTTGTCGGTCTCCGTCGACGAGCTTGCGGAGCAGCCGGTGGTGAGCAGGGCGGCGACGGTGACGGACGCCAACAGGGCATGTCTGGTGAGCTTGTGCACGCGTGGGGGTCCTCGGGATCGAGTTGATCGAACTGGGGGACGGGGCACGGGGGTTGGGGCGGAACACGAATGGTTACCCCTCGGTAGCCACGCATGAGCATGCCAGCCCCGCGCACCCCACGAGGCACACTTGCTTCACTTTCTTCACATCACACACTCGTGATGTGGATCACTGTTCCCCTTCCAGGCGGTACTGCTCCGACTGCACCAGATACATCCGCCGGAACAGCCCCGGCCCCTCGCCCTCGGCCCTCATCAGGTCGTCGAACGTGCCGTGTTCGGCGACCCGGCCCCGTTCCAGGACGTAGATCTCGTCCGCGTGCCGGACGCTGTGCAACCGGTGGGTGATCAGGATGATCGTCTGGCCCGCCGCCGCGAGGCTGCGGATCTGGTCGAAGACGCGCTGCTCGGTCTCCGCGTCCAGGGCGCTGGTCGGTTCGTCGACGACGAGGATGCGGGCGTCGCGGTGCCGGGCGCGGGCGATGCCGAGGCGCTGCCACTGGCCGCCGGAGATCTGGTGGCCGCCCTTGTATCCCCGGGCGAGGAGGGTGTCCCAGCCCCGGGGCAGGGCGGCGATGGTCTCGTCGGCGCCCGCGTACTCGGCGGCGGCGCGCAGGAGTTCGTCCCCGTGCGGGGCGTCGGGGCGGCCGATGGCGATGTTGACGCGGGCCGTGAAGGGCCAGCGGTAGAAGTCCTGGGCGACGACCGCGATCCGGTCGAAGAGGTCGGTGCGGTCCAAGTCGGTGGAGTCGAGCCCGTCCCAGAGGATACGGCCGGCGTCGGGCGCGTACAGCCCGCACAGCAGCTTGGCCAGCGTCGATTTCCCGCTGCCGTTGTTGCCTACCAGCGCGACGATCCGGCCGGTCGGGATGGTGACGTTCACGGCGTCGAGCGCGGGTTCGGTGGCCGTGCCCGGGTAGGTGAAGGAGACATTCTCGAAGCGGATGGCGTCGACGCGGGCAGGGAGTCTGACACCCGTCTCGGGGATGAGCCGCCGGTCGGCCTCCTGGCACAACCGCTCCAGATCAGCCACGAACAGGCTTTCCTCGTAGAGGTAGTTGAGCTGGACGACGAGCGCCTCCAGGTTGGCGGACCCGGTCCGGATGGCGATGACGGCCGTACCGGCAACGGCGAGATCCATGGCCCCGGTCCACAGCAGCAGCCCGAGCACGCCGTACGCACCGGCGGTCGTGATACCGGTCCACCCGGAGGCGATCAGCCCGGTACGGGCGGCCAGCGAGGCGAGCCGGGTCTGTTCCCGCTCCCCCGTCTCGGCCATGGTCCGGAAGTGCCGCAGCAGGAACGGCCCGATGTTGTGCACCCGCACCTCGGGCGCGGCCTCGGTGTCGATCAGCAGCCGCGCCAACAGCTGCCCCGCGCGGGCGTGTTGGACCCACGTGTGGAAGGAGACGTAGCGCCGGCGGGCGATGGTGAGCGCGCTCCAGGCGCTGGGCAGCGTCATCAGCGCGAGGAGGGGCAGCAGGGCCGGATGCAGCACGGTGAGCACACCGGCGGCGGCGACCAGCGCGATACCGGCGGTCATGACGGACGTACAGAACCGGATCATGCGCCGCGCGGACTCGGCGCCCCACTGGGCGGAATCGAGGAGCTTGTGAAACTCCTCGTCCTCCACGGCGGCCAGCTCCACCCGGGCCACCCGCTCCAGATACTCCTCGGTCGCCACCCGGAACACCTTGGGCTCAAGGCGCCCGGTCCCGGCGGTGGACGCGGACCGTAACAGCGCCCCCACGAGCGAGGTGACCGCGACGACGACCAGCGCCGGTACGGCGTCCCGCAGCCGGTCGGTGGTGGCACCGCCGCCGAGCAGCTGGGCGAGCACCCGGTTGACGGCCACCAGCCCGACGGCCTGCGCCACTCCCCCGCCCAACTCCGCGACGGCGACCGTACGCAGAGCGCGCGGGTCGGCGCGGTGGGCGAGCCGGATGGTGGCACCGATCAGCCGGGGCATCCGCCAGATCATGGTCCGCAGCCCCAGCTCCAGGAACGACCCCTGATGCTGGTTGAACCCCATGTCGTACCGCAACGGCCCCCCGAACAACAGCCGTTCGGACTCGGAGACACCATCGTCGGTGCCGAACTCCCCCTCGGTCACCTGCTCCGCCTGCTCCGCCTTCTTCGTACGTTCGTCACGCGTCGTCATCCGGGTGGGTCCCCCTCGGCGAGCCGGTCGAGTCGCGCCCACGCGGCCCAGGCGCGTAGGTCACGCCCATCTCTTCCCGCGCCGCGGGCGTGGCGCACCCGTTCTCGGCCCTGCCGCGCTCCGTTCGCCGCCCCGCCACCACCAGCCCCACCGTCACGCACACCGACCCCGCCGCCATCAACGCCATCGCCGCGCCAGGGGACGTGAGTTGGGCGATCGTGCCCGCCAGGGCCGCACTCACGCCCTGCATCGTGAGCATGCCGGCGGAGTGCAACCCGAGGGCGTGGCCGGAGAGTTCGGGCGGAGTGAGGGACATCAGGCGTTCCTGCTGGACAAGGCTGGCGCCGTACCCGACCGAGGCCACGCACACCGTCAGCGCGGCCACCCACACCCCGGGGCCGAAGGCGAAGAGCAGGTTCGGGACGGCCAGCAACAGGAGTAGCGGGACAGCCAGTCGGCGCCGCAACCGGGGTGGCACGAACCGGCCGATCGTCACGTCCCCGATCAGCATGCCGAGGGCCGCGCAGGCGAAGAGGGTGCCCGCGGAGCCGGGGTCGTAGGAGACGTACAGGGACTCGACGCCGACGACCAGGCCGTTGGGGATCCAGAGGCCGAGGTAGGTGAGGCGGCGGGGGCGTGCCGCCCACAACTGGGCGTTCGTACGCCAGGTTTGGGCGATGGACGGGCGGCCGGAGGCACGGGGTGGCCGGTGGGTCAGGCCGACGGCGGCGACCAGGGCGGCGGCCAGGTGCAAGGCCGCAGCGAGCAGGAGCGTGACCTGTGGGGAGAAGGCCGCGACCAGGATGCCGCCGGTCGCGTAACCGGCGATCTGCATCAGCCCGTTCGCCATGTTGAAGACCGAACGCCCCAGCAGATAGCCCCCTTCGCCCTTCTTGGCGAGGATCTCGTTCAGCAGGCCCCAGCCCACCCCGCCGCCCAGCGACGCGATCAGACCGAGGAGGAAGACGATCCCGAAGAGCGCCCAGATCGGGAGCCCCGGCATCGCCATCGCCGCCGTACCGACCGCGAAGCCCAGCGCGATGCCCGTCAGCGTCGCGCGCGGCGGCAGGCGGTCGGCGGCCGAGAGGAGCGTGGTCGCGCCCAGTACCTGGGCCAGTTGGGGACCGAACATGCTCAGGGCGGTGAGGAGCGGGGAGCCCGTGGCGCGGTACGTGAGAGTTCCGCGGGCCAGGCCGCCGACCGTCGACGCGGCCAGCCGCAACGACGCGGACAGGAAGAGCGTGGTGAATTCGGGCGTGCGGAAGAGAGCGGAGTAACTGCGCATGCGCGGAGTCTGCGAGGACGCGCAGGGCGGTCGTTATTGTTTCGCGTACGCGCGAAACCGCGGAACAACGGGGAAGGGCGGGGGACTTGGGCTGGTGGAAGGTCAACGCCGACACCCTCGCCGGGAGCCGGTTCGTCATCTCCCCGCTCGCCGAGACCTTCGCGAGCCTCGGACTGCTGCACTACGCCAAGGCCGCCCACCCCGGCGAGCGCGCCTGGCTGGACGCCCACCTGCCCGCGTACCGCCGCCACCTCGCCGACAACCCCGTGACCGCCCTCCTCATCCGCGCGGGCCTCGGCCGGGACTGGATCGCCGACTTCCTCATCCCCACCCCCAGGGACCGGGAGACCGTCGCCGAGGGCGTCGCGCGGATCCGTGCCGCCACCTCCACGGAAGCCCACGCCAACCTCACCCGCTCCCTCCTGGGCCCGCTCCCCGCCGCCCTCGCCGACCGGGACGACCTGCCCGAACTCGCCGCCGACCTGATGGAGTACGTGTGGGAGGACGCCGTACGCCCGTACTGGGACCGGCGACGCCGGATCCTCGAAGCCGACGTGGTCGCGCGGACCGCTCGGGTCGGGCAGGTCGGCTGGGCGGCCGTGCTGGACGCGCTGCGGCCCGGCACGCGCTGGCTCGGCGGCGACCGGCTCCAGATCAACCTGTACGCGAACCCGCCCCGCGAGATCGCCGGCGCCGAGCTGGTCTTCGTACCCGTGACGCCGAAGGCGGGGTGGGTGGCGTGGGAGGAGCCGGAGCGGTACGCCGTGATCTATCCCTGCGCGGGGGCGCTGGCCGAGCACCGCGACGGGCGTACGGCGCCCGCGGCCCTCGGGGCGCTCCTCGGGCCCACCCGCGCCGCCGTGCTCGTACTCCTCGACTCACCCCTCAGTACCACCCAGCTGACCGCCCTGACCGGACAGGCGCTCGGCTCGGTCGGGCGGCATCTGCGGGTGCTGCTGGACGCGGGGCTGGTGGAGCGGCGGCGGGCGGGGCGGTCGGTGCTGTACTCGCGTACGGCGGCCGGTGAGGTCTTGGTCACGGCTTCGGGGGCGGGCGCCGCGACCGACAACTACCGGAGCTAGCATCCGCTTATGACCACAGATGCCAGTTCTTCCCCCCTGAACGTCGAGATCGGTGCCCTCACGGGCGGTTCCGCGGACCTCGCCCAGTACACGGGCAAGGCCGTCCTCATCGTCAACGTCGCCTCCAAGTGCGGGCTGACCCCGCAGTACGCGGGCCTGGAGAAGCTCCAGGCGCGGTACGCCGAGCAGGGCTTCACCGTGCTCGGGGTGCCCTGCAACCAGTTCATGGGCCAGGAGCCCGGCAGCTCCGAGGAGATCGCCGAGTTCTGCTCGGCGACGTACGGTGTGACCTTCCCGATGACCGAGAAGATCGAGGTCAACGGGGACGCCCGGCACACCCTCTACGACCGCCTGGTGGGCTTCGCCGACGGCGAGGGCCACACCGGCGACATCCGCTGGAACTTCGAGAAGTTCCTGATCGGCCGCGACGGCCAGGTCGTCGCCCGCTTCTCCCCGCAGACCGAGCCGGAGACGGCGGAGCTGGTGGGCGCCCTGGAGAAGGCCCTCGGCTGACCTCCTCCGTCCACCTGGGTTGACCTTGTCCCTGGGGCAAGGGTGAGCGTCCTGTGTCACCGGGCCGACCGTGCCCGGTGACGGAGGATGTCGGAGTGGACGTGGACGGGGACGACGAGCTGCTCACCATCGGCGCGTTCGCCGCCCGGGCCCGGCTCTCGGCCAAGGCCCTGCGGCTGTACGACCGGCTGGGGCTGCTCGCCCCCGCGCACGTCGACGAGGCGAACGGCTACCGCTACTACCGCGCGGCGCAGATCGAACGCGCCCGCCTGGTGGCCCTGCTGCGCCAGCTGGACATGCCGCTCGCCCTGATCGGCGAACTGGTGGAGCTGGCCGAGCGGGACGGACCGGCCGCCTCCGGGCGGCTCGCCGCCTACTGGGCGGACGTCGAGGCGCGGCACGCGAGCCGGCGCACCCTGTCCGACTACCTCCGTGGACGACTGTCCGGGAGGAGCTCCGAGATGGCCGAGCTGTACGGAAAATTCGTGGTCGAGACGGTGGACGTACCCGAGCGGGTGGTGCTGACGGAGACGCGGCACACTCTCGCGGATGAGTTGCCCGCGTGGATCGGGGCGTCGCTCGGGCGGCTGGAGGCGGGCGCCCGGGAGTTCGGGGGTGTGACGGCGGCGCCGTTCGTCGTGTACCACTCCGAGGTGTCCATGGAGAGCGACGGCCCGGCCGAGGCATGCGTCCCGGTCGCCGACGAGACCGCCGCCCGGGCCTGGGCCGAGGCGCACGGGCGGGCCCGGGGGACGGCGGTACGGGTGGAACCGGCCCGGCGGCTCGCGTACACGCGGATCAGCAAGGCGCAGGTCGCCCACCCGCAGATCATCGCCGCGTTCGAGGCGGTGGAGCGGTGGATGTCGAGGGAGGGCATCGAGGCTACGGGGCTCTGCCGCGAGGTGTACTTCGCGGACTGGGAGGCGGCGGGGCCGGACGACGCGGTGTGTGACATCGCGTTCCCCATCTGACCCTGAGGACCGTGTCGGGGATGTCCTGGGGATGTCCTGAAGGGCGCGGCCGGAATTATCCGGTCGCGCCCGTCCGGGAACCGTCTCAAGCTGGTGGGGCTCTGTTCCGTCATGCCCCGGTCACCACCTGGTCACATGGGGCCGTGTCAGCCAACTCACGGGGGACGGTTAGCGTCTACCTCGGAAAGACCTCCACAGCACAGACACCCGCCGGTCATGTGTGCGCGCCCGAGCCGAACGGAAACGGAATTGCAGTGGCCTTTGCCGAGCTGACCCCACGCAGACCTGCCTTGCGCGCCGACAAGCCCACGCAGGCACGTGGGGTGTGGCACGAGCGCCACCGGGTGGCCCTGACGGTGACCGCCTGTGCGGTGCCGCTGTACTTCGTGTGGTGGGCGGTCTTCGCGACCGGCGGCGGCGACCTGGCCGCCCAGGTGGCGTGGGCCGAGTTCGCGAAGATGTACCCGGGCTCCGCATACAACCTGTTCTGGTACGGCGGTCTGCACGCGGCCAACTACAGCCTGATGTCCCCGTACCTGATGGCCGCCATAGGGGTCGTCGCGACGACCATGCTGTCCGGGGTCACCGCCACGGTCCTCGGCGCGGAACTGGTCGCGCGCACGGGCGTGCGCAAGCCGATGTGGCCGGCGATGGCGGTCGGCTTCTCGCTGTGGTGCCAGGTGATCTCGGGGCGCTCGACCTTCGTGCTGGGCACTGCCTTCGGCATGGCGGCCGTGCTCGCGGTGGTGAGCGGGCGCGGCGTCCGGCATCTCGGCGCCGCCGCGCTGTGCGCGACGCTGGCCACGACGGGCAGCCCGGTCGCCGGCCTGTTCGTCCTCGTCGTCGGCGCCGCCTACTTCCTGTCCCGGGACTGGGGCCGGGCCGCGGCCCTGCTGGTGCCCCCGGTGGCGGTCGTGGGCGTGACGACCCTGCTGTTCCCGTTCGAGGGCGAGCAGCCGATGCCGTTCGCCCGTATATGGCCGCCGGTCGTGCTGTGCGCGATCGTCGTCCTGACGGCCCCGCGCGCCTGGCGCACGCTGCGACTCGGCGCCGCGGTGTACGCGCTCGGCGTGGTCCTCTGCTATCTGATCCCGACCCCGATCGGTACGAACGTCGAGCGGCTCTCGGAGCTGGCGGCCCCGGCGACCCTGCTCGCGATCATGATGTACCGCACGGAGAAGCGGCCGGGCGAGGAGCCCGTGGGGGACCGGGACGAGCAGCCGGACGGGGCTGTCGTCCCGGCCGGCACCGGCACTCCCCGGCCGACGCTCCTGCCCCGGTTCACGGCCCGGGTGCCGCTCCCCCTCCCCTGGTTCACGTCCCGGCGGCGCATGGTGGCGCTCGGGCTCGCCATGACGGTCGCGGTGAGCTGGCTGTCGGGCAAGACGATCGCCGACATCGTCACCAACACCTCGGTGCCGGAGTGGGCCGTGAAGACGGACGGTGTCGTGAACGAGCTGAAGCGGCTGGGCGCCGAGGAGACGCGCGTCGAGGTCGTCCCGGCCCGCGACCACCGCGAGGCCGCCATCCTCGCCCCGTACATCAACATGGCCCGCGGCTGGAACCGGCAGGCGGACGTCGAGCGGGGCCGGCTCTTCTACGAGGGCCACGGCGGCACCGAGGAGCCCGAGGGCGGGTTCTCCGCCGCCTCCTACAAGGCCTGGCTCTCCCAGTGGGCGGTGGGCTTCGTCGTCCTCGTCAACGGCGAACCGGACGGCCCGGCGAAGCTGGAGCACGCGCTGGTGTCCAGCGGGCCGAGCTATCTCCAGCCGGTCTGGGAGGACGCCAACTGGAAGATCTACCGGGTCAAGAACGCGACCCCGCTGGTCGACAAGCCCGCCTCCGTGGTCAGCGCCGACGGCGCCAACCTCGTCGTCCGGATGCCGAAGGCCGGCGAGGTGACCGTACGGATCGCGTACTCGCCCTGGCTGTGGGCGGAGAACGGCTGTCTGACGGACGAGGGCGAGTTCACCAGGCTGACCGTCGAGCGGCCCGGCGACATCCGGATCAGCTCGGCGTACGGCGGGCCTTCCCAGGACACGACGATGGAGTGCGAGGCCGTGGAGAAGGCCCACGAGAAGGAGAAGGAAGCGGACAAGTAATCAGGACATCAGGAGAAGGAGAAGGGCCCCGGTCGGTACCGACCGGGGCCCTTCTCCTTCTCCTGATTACTCGTCCTGTCCCTGTGCCGCTCAGCCGACCCGCGTCAGCTTCTTGTCGTAGCCGGGCTCGACCAGGTCCGTCTGGAGCTGCACCGGTACCTTCACCGCGCCGCCGCTGCCGTCGCCCACGGTGAGGGTGCCCACCGTGGTGCCCGCCTTGGCGGAGTGCGGCAGGTCCTCGGCCGCGGCGAACGACAGCTCGACCTTCATCCCGGCCCAGCCGACCGCCGTGACGTCCTTCGACAGCACGACCGGGGTGTGCCCGCCGAGTCCGTCGTCGACGTATCCGACGACGTCGCCCTTCTTCAGGATCTTCGAGGAGAGCAGCGCGTCCCGGGCGGCGATCATCGCCGTCTTGCTGACCGCGTTGACGGTGTCGATGATCGGCGCGGTGTGCTGGCCGAGGATCGCGCCGACGACGGTGACCGTCTCGCCGCCGACCTCCTTGGTGGCGGCGAAGAGCAGGTTGCCGCCGGCCGCGGTGGTGGTGCCGGTCTTGATGCCGATGGCGCCGTTGTAGGGGACGAGACGGTTGAAGTTGTCCCACTTCTTTCCGGTGTGGTCGTACCAGACCGGCAGCTTGGTGATGTCCGTGAACGCCGGGATCTTGACCAGCTCGTTGCCCAGTTTCACCTGGTCCTCGGCGGTGGAGACGGTGGTCTCCTTGAGGCCGGAGGCGTCGGTGTAGTCGGTGTTCTTCATCCCGAGTTCCTTGGCGGTGTCGTTCATCTTCTTGATGAACGCCGCCTCGGTGCCCGCGTCCCAACGCGCCAGCAGGCGGGCGATGTTGTTCGCCGACGGGATCATGATGGCCGAGATCGCCTGCTTCAGGGTGAGGGTGTCACCCTCCTTGGCGGTGGTGAGGGTCGACTCGCCTTCCTTCCAGTAGCCGGCCTCCTTCTCCGCGAGGGCGTCCACGGTGATCTTCGGACCGTCCTCGCCGGACTTCAGCGGGTGGTCCTTGAGGACGATGTAGGCGGTCATGGCCTTGGCGACGGACCCGATGCCGACGGGCTTCTGCTCGCCGAACTTCCCCATGGTCCCGATGCCGTTGACGTCCATCCAGCCCTGCCCCTCGGACGGCCACGGCAGCGCGGCTGCCGCCCCGTCGAAGGTGTAGGAGTCCTCGGCGGTCAGCGTCAGCTCGGGGGTGGGCAGCGGACGCAGAACCTGTACGACTGCAAAGATGATCGCCAGCAGGACGACCAGCGGCGTCCAGATCTTGATCCGGCGCGCGATCGTCCGCACCGCGGTGTTCGGCGGCGGCGGAGTGTTCGTCAGCTCCGCGAGCAGATCCAGCGGCGGCAACGGAGGCAACGGCTGCTGCGTCGTACGTTCCGGCCCGACCTGCGGGATCGCGGCGGTGGCGTCGGCGACGGGTGCCTTCGGCGACTGGGCGGCGGGCGCCTTGGCCGTCTCGGCGGCGGGCGGCGCGGCACTCGGCGGCTTCCGGGTGGCCGGGTCGTCCAGCTGCCTCAGGGCTACGAATTTGCTCGTGCGCTCAGCAACGGACTCACCGTTGCCATCCTTGGCGCCCGCCGCGGCCGTCTCGCCCGCAGGCTTCTCGGCCGCCTTCGCCTTTCCGGCCGCGACGTCGCCCAGCTTGAGCATCGTCGTCGGCTGGTCGACCGGGGGCGCGGCGGGCGGGCGTACGGCCTTGAAGATGGCGGTGGGCTGGTCGACGGGGGGCTTGGGGGCGGGGTCGGCGGCGGCGCCAGGGGCGGGGTCGCCATCGGCGTCACTGTCGGCTTCGGCTTCAGTGTCGGTGTCGGTGTCGGTGTCGGTGTCGGTGTCGGCGGCTGCGTCCGACTTCGGCTCGGCCGCATCCGGCTTGGCCTTCGAGCCAGCCGCATCCTCGGTGCCCGGCTTCGGCTCCGCCGCCGCCTCCGCGTCCGACTTCGAGTCGGCCGCGCCCTCGGACTCCACATCCGGATCCGGCTTGGCCTTCGAGCCGGCGGCGCCCTCCGTGGCCGGCTTCGGCTCGGCCGCCTCCGCATCCGGCTTGGGCTCGGCCGCACCCTCGGACTCCGCGTCCAGCCTCGACTTCGAGTCAGCCGCGCCCTCCACGTCCGAGTCCGACTCGGCAACCACGCGCGGGTCCGGCTTCGACTTCGGCTTGGCCACCACGCGGGGGTCCGGCTTCGGCTTCGAGTCGGCCGCGCCCTCCGCGTCGGGCTTCGGCTCGGCTGACACGTCCGCGTCCGACTTCAAGTCGGCCTGCACGTCCGCGTCCGACTCCGACTCGGTCACCGCGCCCGCGTCCGACTCCGACTCGGTCACCGCGCCCGCGTCCAGCTTCGACTCGGCCGCGTCCCGGGGCTCCGTGTCCGACTTCGGCTCGGCCACCGCGTCCGCATCCGGCTTCAGGTCGGCCGCGCTCTCGGCCCCAGCGGCGGGCTTCAGGTCGGCGGCCGCACCCTCGGCCGCCGCAGCCGGCTTCGGCTCCGCCGTGTCCTCGCGCTCCGCATCGGCTTCGGACCGGGGCTCCGGTTCGGTCCCGGGCGTCGATTCGCTCTCCTGTGCGCTCTTCGGCTCAGAGGAGTCCTCGCCGGAATCCCCGGATGCCCCGTCGGCGCCCCCAGGGGCCTCGTCGGCGGCCTCGGAGGGCTCGGCGGGTCCGGCATCGGCGGCAGAGCCCGCCGCGGGCTCCTCGTCGCCCTCAGGGGCGTCGGCCGTGGCGTCCGTATCCGCGTCCGGGTCGGCGTCCGCATCGAGGCCGTCCTTCTCGGCGGCTCCCTCGGCGCCTTCGGACCCGTCCTCGCCCTCAACCTCGCCCTCGTCCGCGCCGGCGACCCAGGCGGCCACCGCCGCACGCAGCCGGGTGCTGCCCGTGCCGTCGGTGCCACCGCCGGCCGGGACGGCGTCCTCGGGCTCGCTCTCGGCTTCGGGGGCCGTGTCCGGCGTACTCACGTCGGCGTCGCCCTCGTCCGCCGGGAGCGGCGGGCGGGAGAACACCCGGGTCGCCGTGTCCACGCCACCTCGCGCCGTGGATTCCCGGTCCCGGGCCACCGCCAGCCGTGGATCGCGTGCCCCGGCGCCTGATTCACCCCTGGCCCCGGGAACCGGACCCGCGCTCCCCGACGTCGGTTCTTCCGACGACTCGCGCTGCTTCGACCTGTCGGGGAACTCGCCCGCCACCGATGCCTCCTCCATGCGTCGCACGCTTCACCGTGCGTGTACCGAACCGTGAACCGCCGCCCGAACGACACTGTCCGAACCACCTACCAGTGTCCTGTGCGCAGCCTTGACTCCTGCGGTAGACGAGAACGACATACCTACTGGTTCCACTACGAACCGGTCACGCCCTCTCGACAGATGAATGTGAGAGGGGTCACCCTGTCATTCATCCACGCGGGGAGGCATGGATGGGCAGGAGCCGCAGATCAATTCCGGAAGAGCTTCTTCTGCTGGCGTTGGACCCGGCCACGGGCACCACCGCACAGCCGCAGTCGCTCGACCTCGGTCTGGCCGGAGCACAGCTAGTGGAGCTGGCGCTGGCCGGACGGATAGCCCCGGACGGGGATCGTATCGCCGTGGTCGTACCACGGCCGACTGGAGATCCAACACTGGACTGTGCGTTGGAACTGCTTCGCCGACGCGGAGCACCCGTACGCGCAGTGAACTGGATTGGCGGGCCCCGCCTGGGGCTGCGTCAGACCTACCTCTCGCATCTGGAGCGGTGCGGCATGGTGCATGCCGTGGCGGGACAGATGTGCGGGGTGCTTCCGACGACTCGCTATCAGGCGACGGACACGGAGATCAGCCGGGAGATCAGAGCCCGACTGGACACGGCCATCCGCACCGGCGTACCGCCGGACCCGCGGACGGCCGCGCTCGCCGCGCTGGCCCATGCGGTCGGTCTCGGCAAGCACCTGTATCCGGGTAACGAGGGACGTTCGTCCCGCTCCCGGCTGCGGGATCTGATCCGGCACGACCCCATGGGCGGACTGGTGGCCCACGCTGTCATGGACGTGCAGAACGGCGTCGCGGCCCAGCCGCGTCGCAGCCCGGCACCGGCCGGCCGTCAGGCCGCCCCCGGAGCCAGGTCCGCACCGGAACCCGCTCGCGGCGTTCCGATGCAGCCGCACCAGCACCGCGGATCCATGGCGCGCGCCGTGGCTCACTGAGCCGCAGTCCCACGGCGAACGCCCGATCCGCGAGGCACCCGCACCACCCCGCACGACGCAGGACCTCAACAGCGCCGCACCGCAGTCCCCAAGACCGGTTCGGGAGCCGCTGGCCCGCGCGGGGCGGTGAGGAACGCAAGACTGTCCGAGAGGGCAGCCGAAACGTTCCTCGCCGCCCCGCGCGGCCGCATGTCCGGCGGCGGTCGGGAGGAACTCCTCGGCGCACGGCGGCACATGGCACGCCTGGCGGCACATGACATCGGGCATATACGGGATGCCGCCGAAGCCGGGAAGTGGCCGGGGCACAAGCGGAATCCGCCGAACTGGCCTGTACCGGACGCATATCCACCGACTGGCCACCGCATATCCGCAGTTTTCCAGCGGTAGAACGCACCTTGGTGGCAGTCTGCTCAACAGCAGATACGGAAAGTGGCAAGCCACGAACAGGCACGCAGCCGGAGGTGCACGTCCCATGGCGTCCAACGTCAATCCCACCGTCAGGCGACGCCGGCTGGGCCAGGAGTTGCGCAGGCTCCGCGAGGAAAAGAACATGACGGCCGAGCAGGTCGCCGAGCGGCTGCTGGTCTCCCAGTCGAAGATCAGCAGGCTCGAGAACGGCAGGCGCAGCATCAGCCAGCGTGACGTCCGCGACCTGTGCGGGGTGTACGAGGTCGAGGACAAACGGATGGTCGACTCCCTGATGGAGATGGCCAAGGACTCGCGGCAGCAGGGCTGGTGGCACGCGTTCGGGGATGTCCCGTACAGCGTGTACATCGGGCTGGAGACGGACGCGGAGTCGCTGCGGGTCTACGAACCCCAGATCATCACGGGCCTGTTGCAGACGCGGCCGTACGCCGAGGCCATCATCCGGGGCGGGTCACCGGAGAGTTCGTCGGAGGAGACCGAGAAACGCGTCCAGGTCCGTCTGCGGCGGCAGGACCGCATCACCGCGGAGACGGACCCGCTGCGGCTGTGGGTGGTCCTGGACGAGGCGTCCCTGCGCCGGGCCGTCGGCGACAAGCGGGTGATGTGCGAGCAGTTGGAGCACGTCGCGGAGATGTCCCAACTCCCGCATGTCACCGTGCAGGTGCTGCCGTTCGGGGTCGGCGCGCATCCCGGCATCAACGGCCAGTACGCCATCCTGGAGTTCGCGGACGCCGCGGATTCGAGCGTGGTGTACATCGAGGGCGTGACCAGCGACCTGTACCTGGAGAAGCCCCATGAGGTGCAGAAATACACGGTGATGTACGAGCATCTGCGGGCCCAGGCGCTGAACGTGGACGACTCCCTCCACCTCATCCAGGATGTCGCGAAGGAGTACGCGCGCTGAGCCGACCCGGCGTAAGCGGCCGGATCCTACACCGGGCTAAGACCAGGTGGAAGGTTCTCCGGAATATGCCATCCGGTCGAGTGAACGACTGCTCCGAACGTGAGCGTCGACGAGTAGCGTCGATCACGCCAACGATCGCCAAAGGTTGGCGCAAACCGCACTGCGTTCCCCTATGGGGGCAGTAGTGCGGCGACAGCAACTCGGCATCTGAACTACCGGAGCAGAAATGGCAATTCCTCAGGGCGCCACGGACACGTGGACGAAGTCTTCGTACTCCAACAACAACGGCGCGTGCGTCGAGGTCAAGTCGCCCACCGTCTCGGCGCTCGCCGTCCGCGACTCGAAGGTCACCGAGGGCCCGACCCTCTCGTTCCCCTCCGATGCGTGGAACTCGTTCGTGACGTCGGTGAAGTAACACCGCTCACGACGATCACCACGCAGCAGAAAAAGCAGTAGAGCAAGCAGCAGAACCAGAAGTAGAACCAGCAGTAGAACAACTTCACAAGCACCACCGAAGAGCCCTCTCGACTGGCCCGCCGTCCTAGCCGAGGGGGCTCGGCATTTACCCACCCCCGGGCCCCGTCTCTCTGTAGCCTCGTGACGGGGCGACCCGCCCCGGAACCCCTTTCAACAGGACGCCTGCCGACACCCGTCCACGCGGATGGGCGCCCGACTTGGAGTACACCGCATCCCATGTCCGACAACCCGCCCGACAGACCCGGCGTCGCCGCCCCGCCTCCGCCGCCCGCTCCCCCGGCCCCGCCCATCACGGGCGGCCCATCGCGCCGCCCCGGCAAGCGCACCCTGACAGCCGCTGCCGTCGCCGCGGTCCTGCTCGTCGGCGGAGGCACCACCTGGTGGGCGTTGGCCGATGACGACCCCATGAACCACGTGGAGGTCTCGGGCGGCAAGCTCGTCGAGAGCAAGAACAGCCTTCTCGGCGACGGCGAGGAATGCGACGACTCCGACAGCTACGCCTACAACGACTGTGACTCCGACACCGCCTACGAGTTCATCTACAAGATCACCAACGAGGGCGACGAGCCTGCCAATTACGCCGTGATCGTCAACGGTTTCGACAAGGACGGCGAATTCGTCGGCCAGGCCTACGTGTCCGCAACCCATCTCGCCCCCGGCAAGACCGACGCGGACACCGGCGATTTCGACGAGTACAGCGAACTGGATGACGACCGCGGTCTGTCCGACATCGCCTCTGTCGAGATAGCTCACGTCGAACGAATCTCCCTGGCCAGTTGACGCCGGTCGCGGCAAGTCCGCGCCGAGTGGAGCGCGGCGCAGGTGAAGTCTCTCCGGTGCTGGCATGCAGGCAGACGGGCGGGCGGGCGGAGAAGCCGTACGGATCAGTGGAGAGCGGGCAGGGATGAGGCGTCTGGGGCGGTGGACGGTCGTTGTGGGAGTGGCGGTCGTCGTGTTCGGGGTGTGCTTGTGGACGGCACGATCGGTGTCGTTCGACTGGATGCCGGACGAGGAAGCCAACCAGTGGGTGGTGGCGACCGCATTCGCCACAGTGGTGGCCACGGTGGCCGCCGCCGCGGTCGGCTGGTGGGCTGGACGCGAGGAGCCTTCCCAGAAGCCCGGGGAGCCTTCCCGGGCACCCGAGGAACCCTCGCCGGAACGCGGCGAGCCCTCCCCGCAACGAACCGTGTCGCAACGAGCGACGGCCTCCGGCCAGGGCCGGTCCGTGCAGGTGGCCGGGAACCAGTACGCCCTCCGCACTCCCCCGCCCGCCGCTGCCGACAGCAGGCCGGGGCAGGTGGAACAAGAGGCGAAGGTGTCGGGCGACGCGTCGGTCACCCAGGTTGGCGGCGACCAGTACAGAGAGCCGGGGGACGATGAGTGACGACCCCGCCGGTGACCCGACGTCCCAACAGGCCACAGCGTCCGGCCATGGACGAACCAACCAGGTCGGGCGCGACCAGTACAACATCATCAACAACATCGAGTTGAAGCCGGATGACAAAGGTGACGGGGCTGTTCGTCAACCACCGCTGCCCACTCCCCGATGGCGTCGAACTCTCCAGTGGACAGCGGCTCACCGGGCAGCGGCCGTGGTAGCCGTCGCAGGAACCCTTGCGCTCCTCGGAGCCACGTCGTTCGTCGTGTGGGAATACTTCGAGGAACCAGATTCGCGCGTGGGCGTATGTCTCGCGAAGACAGCTCCCCTCAGGGGCACTCCTGAGGTTCAGAACATCGTCGCGTCAGCAGCGGAAGGCATCGGAGCTGTCGAGTGCCCTTATCGAATCCTCTCTCCCGTCACCACCGAGACAGCCGGCGGAACCTCGGTCTACGAGTACGAGGTTCAGGCAGGGGCGAGTGTTTTCTCTGCTGATGTCACGATCGAGAGTCCGTTCGCGGCCGTCGGGGTCGAGTTCCGGTTGGAGACCGAGAAGGACACCGAGACCGTCACGGTGAAGATGAACAGCACCGGCAGGATCTCGATTCCCGTCACCCAAGGACAGACCCTCAGGCTCGTCACCACCGTCAGGACCGCGGACGACTCCGCCGTGGGCTACGCGGCCTGGGACAACGCGTATTTCCGACGCGGGTAGGCCAGTTCACCCGGACTCGGCGACGCGGGGCTCACCGCAGCTCGTTCACATAACGGTCCGTCCCGGGCACGGTGGGAATGAACGGCGCCACCAACTCCACTCTCCCCAGCCCTGATTCCTGCACCTCCTCCCCCAGCCCCGTGAAGTGCTGCTCCCAGCAGTCCCGTGGACCCGTCTCCAGGAACCACAGCAGTGTCAGCCGTACATCCACACCCTCTACCTGCTTCACGTACGTCATACGGTCGCCAGGGAGCGGCGTCGGCCGGAAGACCGTGACCATCGCGGCGGGCGAGCCGGCGAGCCGCTTGGGCAGGTGCCTGACGCGCAGCCACTCCAGCAGGTCCGCTCGCACTGCGGGGCTTTCGGCGTCGATGACCTGCAACACCAGACCTGCGTACGGATGGTCCAGGGCGTGGAAGTCACGTGGTCCCGCCGCTCCGTCCCGGTAGACCGTCGTCTCGTGGTCCTGGAACGCGGTGAAGACGTGAGTGCGCTGCTGGAAGACGCGTCCGTCACGGTTGAGCCGCTTGTTGATCCCGACGGTCCACCGCATGTGTTCCTCGTAACGACCGGCGGTCAGCCAGTAGACCGAGAGGTAGCAGCCGTCCGTGACCGGACGGGCAACGGCCGACTCGCTCGGGTACCGCAGAAGCTGGAGGTCGCGCGTAGCCACCCAGCGCCGTCCCGCGTACATCCAGGGCATGGCCATCGCTCCAGCGATGAAATGATCATCCTCATACCATCTGTTGTAGGCGTGTTCGTGCCCCCGATGAGGCTCGACCATCGTGATCAGCGCGTGCCCGACCTCCGCCCCGTAGGGCCCGACCGAGGCCAGCTCGGCGTACAGATCAGAATGGGTCCCTTCGCTTCCCGCGTCCCGCATGCACCCTCCCCCACTCTCCCGAAATTGCTTCCCAGAACATTTCCTGACGGTACGTCAGGTCACCGACGGAGGGAACGGGCGTGCGACGAGTCGACCGACGTCGTGTCGTGGGACGGAGTGACGATCCCCGAGCGGGGGCGCAACCGGACCTCGGTTGCACTCGCGGTCGGCGATTCGCTGCGCGCCTACCTTCCGCAACGGCCCGGCTGCTACCTACGCACTTCGCGGGACCGCCAAGGCGACGAGAAAAGTGTTGACCTCCAACTCGACGACGCCGAGGCAAGGCGCATCGCCCTGGGCTGGGCCCCATTCACCGCGGTCTACCGGGAGAACGACACCAGCGCCTTCAAGAAGAAGCGGACCGTGCGGGCGGACGGCTCAGCCGACTGGGCCGTTGTCCGCCCCGAGTTTGGGCGCATGCTCGGCGACCTGTTGTCGGGCCGGCCCGCCGGCCAAGGGACCTCGAAGACCTGATCGACGTCATCGAATACACGAAGCGCCCTGCGGCCGGCGTCACGGGCGACCTCGATCTCATCTCCGACGCGGACAGGCACATGGCACGAATGCTGTGCATCATGGCGCTCAAGTCGTCACAGGACATGTCACGACGTGTCGCCCGAAACCATCTGGCGGACGCAGCGGCCGGTGAACTCACCGGCAGGACGCCCTGTGCGTGGAACCCTGACGGCACTCTCAGGCCCGATCGCGCCCGTGTGGCTCGGCGCATCTACGAGCGGTTCGCGGAAGGCGTCTCCATCACTGGTATCGCCCGCGAACTCAACCACGACAGAATTCCCTCACCGCGAGGCGCAAAGTGGGCTCAGCCGACCGTAAAGGCAATCCTGACCAATCCCCGTTATTGCGGGTTCGTCTCGTACAAAGGAATGCAACGCACGGACGCTGTGGGCAGATACGCAGCTGGAGCTGGACCACCGCAAGTACCTGTTCACGGGGTACCTGCGGTGCGGGGTCCGCAAGGCTCCCATGAGCACCAAGCGGGTCGCACAGCGTGGGCACGTCATCTACTACTGCCCAGGACGGGCCCGCAACGCCTGCGGCAAAGTCAGCCGCCGCGCGGCGCCGGTGGATCAGCATCTGGAGAAACTGGTCACGGAGTGGATGTGCGGGCGGGCAGCACCGGCCCTCGGCAACGACGACTCATCGGCGGAAGAACTGCGCGACGCACAGACGCGGATCTCGGAGATCGGCACCCGTAAGCGCACTCTCATCACCGCATGGGCCAGAGGGGACGAGTCCGTCTCCAGCCTGCGCCCGGACGACTACTACCAAACGATCTCAGCCATGAATTCCGAACTCGACCTCCTGGAAAAGAAAGCCGCCGAAAACACGGTGAACACAGAGGCAGCTCGGCCGCGAGACTATGCGACCGAGTGGGGAAACGGAGGCTTCGAACAACGCCGCGCCCTGATCGGCGAGATCTTCACGGCTGTTCATGTCATGCCGTCCGGCAAGGGGCGGGCCCCATTCGACCCAGCTCATATCCGTCCGGTGTACGCGAGCTGAGTCGCCCAGGCACGCCACTGGCCTTCTCCGCCGAACATCCCTACTTTGACGCCCCGTCAGGAACCGAGTCAGTAGCCAGGGAGTCTCCGATGTCATTGCTGGAGGGCAGGACCGTCGTCGTGTCCGGGGTCGGTGCCGGGCTAGGACTTCAGGTCGCGGCGGCCGTCGTGCGGGACGGGGGCAACGCCGTGCTCGGGGCGCGTACCGAGGCACACCTCGTGAAGACCGCCGCCGAGCTGGATCCGGACGGGGCGCGTACGGCGTACCGGGCGACCGACATCACCGACGAGGAGCAGTGCCGGGCGCTGGCCGGGCTGGCGTGCGAGCGGTTCGGGCGGATCGACGGGGTCGTCCATGTCGCCGCCTGGGACAGCTACTTCGGGGGGATCGAGGACGCGGACTTCGAGAGCTGGGCGCGGGTCGTGGACGTGAACCTGCTGGGCACCCTGCGGATGACGCGGGCCTGCCTGCCGGCGCTGAAGGAGCGGGGCGGGAGTGTGGTGTTCATCGGTACGCAGTCCGCCGTGGCCGCTCCCTCGCAGGTGCGGCAGGCCGCGTACGCCGCCTCGAAGGGGGCGCTGACCAGCGCGATGTACTCACTGGCGCGGGAGCTGGGGCCGCACCGGATACGGGTCAACACCGTGCTGCCGGGCTGGATGTGGGGGCCGCCGGTGGAGGCGTACGTGCGGTTCACGGCCCAGGGAGAAGGGGTACCGGAGGAGGAGGTACGGCGGCGGCTCGCGGAGCGGATGGCACTGCCCGAGCTGGCCACGGACGGGGATGTCGCGGACGCGGCGGTGTTTCTGGCGTCGGACCGGGCCCGGGCCATCACCGGGCAGTCGTTGCTGGTGAACGCGGGTGAGCTGATGCGGTAGCCGTAATTCCGCCATTCTTCACCGTTCGCGGATTCATTCATGGACATGAACAGAGGTCAGTTCCGCGAACTTTTTTACTCCCTCTTGACCCACCGGGCGGTTGTCGCTGCCATGTCAGCGAATCGACGATGAGCGGGCGCTCGACACCCCCGCTCGACTTGCTCGACGCCCCTGGGAGGGAGCACATGAACGGTCTCGACTGGACCGTGCTCATCGCTTACTTCGGTGTGATGGTCGCGATCGGTGTCTGGTCCCACAAACGGGTGGACAACGTCAGTGACTTCTTCACCGCGGGCGGAAAGATGCCCTGGTGGCTGTCCGGCATCTCCCACCACATGTCCGGCTACAGCGCGGTGATGTTCACCGGCTACGCGGGCATCGCCTACACGTACGGCGTCACGTCCTTCGTCACCTGGTCCTTTCCCATCGCGCTCGGCATCGCGATCGGCTCCAAGCTGTTCGCGCCGCGCATCAACCGGTTGCGCTCGCGGCTCCATGTGTCGTCCCCGCTGGAGTACCTGAAGAACCGGTACGACCTGAAGACCCAGCAGGCGCTGGCCTGGTCCGGGATGCTGCTGAAGATCGTGGACGTCGGTGCCAAGTGGGCCGCGATCGCGACCCTGTTGTCCGTCTTCACCGGCATCTCCCTCAACCAGGGCATCCTCATCACCGGTGCGATCACCGCCGTGTACTGCACGATCGGCGGGCTGTGGGCCGACGCACTCACGGAGTTGGGGCAGTTCGTCATCCAACTCCTGGCGGGCATCGCGATGTTCGTCGCCGTCGTCGCCGAACTCGACGACCATGGAGGGTTCTTCGGGGTCTGGGACGAGCCCGCGCTGCAAGGGCACGGCAAGCCGCTGGTGGGCCCCTACGGCACGGTGTTCCTGCTCGCGTTCCTCTTCATCAAGCTGTTCGAGTACAACGGCGGCATGCTCAACCAGGCGCAGCGGTACATGGCCACGGCGAGCCCGAGGGAGGCCGAACGCTCGGCCCGTCTGTCGGCGGCGCTGTGGCTCGTCTGGCCGTTGGTGCTGTTCTTCCCCATGTGGATGTCTCCGCTGCTGGTCGAGTCACAGAAGCCGGACGGTTCCGACTCCTACGCCCTGATGACCGAACAGCTGCTTCCGCACGGCCTGTTGGGGCTCGTCATCGTCGGGTTCTTCTCCCACACGATGGCCATGTGCTCGTCCGACGCGAACGCCATCGCCGCCGTCTTCACCCGGGACTGCGCGCCGGTGATCTGGAAGCGGGCACGGTCGTGGACGGACTCGTCCGGGCTGGTCGCCGCGCGGGTGACGACGGTCGTCTTCCTCGGGCTGTCGATGGCGGCGGCGACGCAGGTCAACTCCCCCGCGTTCAAGGACATCATCACGGTCGTCATCAAGTGGGTGGCCGGTCTGATGGGTCCGATGGCGATTCCGATGATGCTGGGTCTGCTGCGGCCGTTCCGGCGGTCGGGGCCGACGGCTGCGCTGGGGAGTTGGTCGATGGGGCTGCTGGCCTTCTGGCTGGTGAACTACCCGATCAACTGGAACGTGGAGGGCGGGGTGCCGCTCCAGTACCAGGTGTCGATTCCGCTGGCCGTGTCGCTGGTGCTGTACATCCTGATCGGGTTCCTGCGGCCGGAGGACACGCCTGAGCGGTTGGCGATCATCGAGACCGTGAACACGGACGGGGACGACAGCACGGCCGTGCGGGTGCCTGTGCCGGAGCCGGCGGATTCCGTGCCGGGCGGGAAGGGGTGGGTGAAGGACTGAGGGCGCGAGGCAGGGTCGGGCGGCTGTGGGACGGATTCTCCTCGCTGCCCGGCCCTGCCCGTCCTCACCACCGGGCAGCGCCGGGTCAGCGGCACGGCTGGGCGAACCGCAGGCCCGGCAGATGGCGGCGCCGGTCATCGGCGGTGAGCGCGCCGGGGGTGAGCGCGCAGACGCGGCGCGCGTTCTCCGCCGGGTCCAGGTGCCACAGACGTACCGATTTCTCCAGGGGGCCCGCGGCGGCGCCGGCCAGAGTGCGGTCGTCCGCGCTGAAGACCAGCGCCCGTACCCCCTCGGTGTGGCCGGTCAGGGTGCGGTCGGCGGAGATCGGGTGGTCCGGGTCGGTGATGTCCCAGAGGCGCACCGTCGCGTCGTTGCCGCCGGTGGCCAGCAGCTGCCCGTCGTGGTTCACCGCGAGCGAGGCCGTCGCCCCGGAGTGGCCCGTCAGCGGTTTTCCCCGGGGTGTGGGGGCGGTGCGCCGGGTCGTGTCCCACAGCCGGGCCGTGCCGTCGCTCGCGCCGCTGACCAGCGTCCGGCCGTCCGGTGTGAACGCCAGCGCCAGCACCTTCCCGGTGTGACCGGTCAGCGGTCTGCCCAGGAGCCTGGGACGGGCGGGCGAGGAGACGTCCCAGAGGTTGATGCCGTTGGGGGCGGCAGAGACGGCCAGCGTGCGGCTGTCCGGGCTGAACGCCAGTGCTCCGCTGAGGAAGGACTGATCGGCCAGCGGTCTGCCGAGGAGGGTGGCACGGCGTGGGTCGCGCACGTCCCACAGCCGTACGGCGCCCGTGTCGTCGTAGCCGGCCAGGATGCGGCCGTCCGGGCTGAACTCCAGATCTCCTATCTCGTCCGGGGTGTCGAGGGGCCTGCCGAGGGGAGTGACATGGGCCGGGTCCGCCACGTTCCACAACCGCACCGACAGGTCGGGAGTGTCGGCGGCCAGGGTGCGTCCGTCGGCGGAGAGGGCGATGTCCCCGCCGGTCCGGGCCCTGTCGTCCCGCGTCGCCATGAGCGGTCTGGGGTGCGAGGGGTCCGTCAGGCGCCAGGCGTCGAGCGACAGGTCCCCGGTGGCGGCGAAGAGGGTGCTGCCGCGCCGGGCGAAGGCGAGTGAGTACGCCCCGCTGACGTCGTCGACGACGGTCACCGGGAAGCTCCACAGCAGGATCGCCCGGTCCTCGCCACCGCTCACGAGGGTCCTGCCGTCCGGGCTGAACGCCACCGCGTCGACGGTCGCCGTGTGGCCGGTCAGGGGCTCGCCGAGAGGCTGCGGGGAGTCGGGGTCGGTCACCCGCCATCGGCGTACGGTCCGGTCCTCGGCGCAGCTGACGAGGGTGCTGCCGTCCGGGCTGAACAGCACCTCGGCGATGCCGCCGACGTGTCCTGTCAGGGGCCGGCCGCGTGCCTTGGGACGGGCCGGGTCCGACAGGTCGAGCAGGACCACCGTCCCGTCCGGGGCACCGCCCGCGAGCGTGTCGCCGTCGGGACTGAACGCCACGGAGAACAGGCTGCCGGAACCGGTGTAGGGCTTGCCGAGTGCCCTGGGGCGGGCCGGGTCCGTCATGTCCCAGCGCCACAGGGTGGAGTCCACCGCCGTGCTCACCAGGGTGGTGCCGTCCGGGCTGAACGCCACGTCGTAGACCATGCGCGCGTACTCGAGGACGGGCAGTTCGGCCAGCGGGCGGGGCGCGCCGGTGCGGCTCACGCGCCACAGGCTCACTGTCGGGTCCGCGCCGGCCACCGCGAGGGTGCGCCCGTCCGGGCTAAGGGCCACGGACATCACATGGCCGCCCTTCTGGCCGCGCAGCGGCTCGCCCAGGGGCTGCGGACGGTCCGGGTCCGCCACGTTCCACACCTGGACCGCACCGCTGTTGTCGCCGCTCGCCAGCAGCGGTGCGTCGGCCGCGACGGACAGCGACATGACCATGGGGCCGGGGACCTCGAGTGGCTCGCCGCGCGGGGTGGGAAGGCCGCGGCTCGACACGTCCCACAACCGCACCGTGCCGTCGCCGCCACCGCTGGCGAGGAGTCCGCCGCCCGGTGCGTACGCCAGCGCGCGCACGGGACCGTCATGGCCGGTGAGCCTGCCGGCGAGCGGATTGTTGCCGTCCGCCACCAGATCCAGGCGGGTCGCCGCGTCGGCGGGGCGCATCCGGTGGGCCACCACGTCGAGCCGGGCGGCCAGCGGGGACTGTGTGGTGCGCAGTCGGTCGGCCTGGGCGGTGACCTGGCCGAAGTTCGCGGCGTCTCGCTGGGTACGGGCCGTCGAGCGCTGTTGGAACGCCACGACCGCGGCGGTGGAGGCGAGCAGGGTCAGTGCCGTCAGGACGGCCACCAGGGCACGGCGTATCCGCAGGGCCCGCTGCCGGTGCCGTGCGGACATGGCGAGGAAGGCCGCCGCCGTGGTGCTGAGTCCCGCCGCGTGCGGCCCGTCGGCCCAGGCACGGGATGCCGCCAGCCGGTCACCGCGGTAGAGCAGGCCGGTGTCGTGGCCGGACCGTGCCCAGTCGGTTGCCGCCTCCTCCAGCTGCTGGTGCTGTAGTTGCCCGGCCCGGTCGGCGTCGATCCAGCGGCGCAGCCGCGGCCAGGCACGCAACAGCGCCTCGTGGGTGATCTCCACGCCGTCCTGACGCCGGGTCAGCAGCCGCCCGTCGGCGAACGCCTCGACGGCTCGCGCGGTGGCCGCCGGGTCGTCGCCGAGGGTGCCGAGGCGGTCGGACGGCAGTCGGCGGCGGGTGTCCTGGACACCGTCGCCGAGTCTGACGAGATGCAGGAAGAGTGTCCTGGCCGCGCTCTGGGCGGCCGGGTCGAGCGCCGTGTGGAGGTGTTCCGCGGTGGCGGCCACCGCCTGGTGGATGCCGCCGGTGGCACGGTATCCGTCCACGGTCAGCGTGTGGCCGTGCCGTTGCTGCCACGTCCCGCGCAACGCGTGCGCGAGCAACGGGAGGCGGCCCGCCTCGTACGGTTCGTCCGCTGTGTGGGCCGTGGTGACGCCGAGGTCCCGCAGGAGCAGCTCCACCAGGCCGGGCTCCACGTCGAGGCCCACCGTACGGGCCGGGAAGAGGATCACCTGGCGCAGTTCCGGTTCGGACAGCGGGCCGACCAGGATCTGCCCGCGGCTCAGCGCCGCGCGCAGGTGGGGATAGCGGGCGCAGGTCCCGTAGAAGTCCGCGCGGAGTCCGAGTACGACCAGGACCGCGGTCGTGCCGCCGCGCGGATCGGGGAGGGCCAGGGTGGACAGCAGATCGAGGAAGGCATGCCGGTCCGGTTCGCTCTCGCAGGCCGTGAACAGTTCCTCCAACTGGTCGACCACCAGGACGAGTCGATGCCCGGGACCGCGTTGGCGCAGCGCTCCTCGGACTGCCGCCGCCCACCCCGCCGGGCTGTGCGCACCCGGGACGCGGAGCGCCAGCGCCTCGCCGAGCCGGGCGGTGAGCGTGCCGAGCGGGTCGGCCGTCGGTGTCAGGACCACGCACGGCCAGTGTGCCGATCCCGGCAGTGCGCCCCGGGCAAGGGCCGGCAGCAGACCCGCGCGCAGCAGCGAGGACTTGCCCGCTCCCGACGTTCCGACGACGGCGAGCGCCCCGCCCTCGCGCAGCCGTGTGTCGAGGTGGTCCACCAGATGGGCGGTGAGCTGGTCGCGGCCGAAGAACCAGGAGGACTGGTCCGGTTCGAACGCGGGCAGACCCGGGTACGGGCACACACCGGCGTCCGCCCCGGGCAGCGCCCGTCGGGCCTCGCGCACCCCGTCCGCGTAGTGCAGATGGACGTCCCGCTCGGCGATGTGCTGGTCGCGGCCCGCCTGGTAGACGCGGGCGTCGCCCGAGGCCGCGGCCCGGAAGCGGGGCTCGTGCCGCCCGTTGTCCTCCTCGGGCGGCGGCGCTCCGGCCAAGGTCAGCCCCCGGTGAGGTGCTGCTCGTGCCCGGCCCGGTGGACACGGGGGTCGCCGGGCGCCTCGGCCCTCGTCGACCGGGTACCGACGTGGTGTCCGCCGCGGGGCGGAGCGAGTGCCGAAAGCACGATCGGATCCATGGCACGTCCCCCGTGACCAGTGTCCGCGCCCGCGGACAGTTCCGTGCCGCCACATTAGACCTGTGCGCCCGGACGGGCCATACGCAGACGAAACGCATTAAAACCGTACGCATCAGCTGTCCGACAAGGGCCGCCGTGCAACGGTCGCCCCGGTTGACGTGGGACACCGGCGCGGACCTACGCCGGGTGCAGGGCGTCCGGCGGAGTCGCCTCCGGTGTCACCGCCGCCCGTGACCGTTCGCGGACCCGTTCCGCGTCCACGTGGCCCAGTTGGTCCAGGAGTTCCAGGGCGGACCGCCAGCAGGCCGCCGCCTCGGGGCGGTTGCCGAGGGCCAGGTGGGATTCCGCCAAGTGGTCCAGGGTCTCCGCGATCTCGGCGAGGTCACCCCGCTCCCGGCGCAGGCCCAGGGCCTGGGTGAGGCACACCATCGCCTCCTGGTGGTCGCCCAGGTGGTGATGGGCGTGGCCCAGGGTGTCCCAGGTGGCGCCCTCCCCGTCCCGGTCCCCCAACTCCTGGAGGATGCGCAGGGATCGGCGGCAGTGGTCGACCGCCTGTCGATGCTCTCCCAGGTACGACTGGTGCCAGGCGACCTGGTTCAGGGCCCGACCCTGGCCGATCCGGTGACCCGCGCCCTCGAACAGGCCCAGCGCCTGCTCGGCGAGGTCCAGCGCCTCCGCGTGCCGGTCACGGCGGCCGAGCACCGTACTCATGTTGCGCAGCACCTGCGCCTGCCCCACCGGATCGTCGAGTTCGCGGCAGAGGCTCAGCGCCCGGCGCAGATGCACGAGGGCGTCCTCGTGCCGGCCCTGCCGGGAGCGGACGCGGGCGAGGTTGCGCCGGGTCCGCGCCTCGCCGACGAGGTCACCGGACCGCCTGGTCGCGTCCAGCGCCTGCTGGTGCGTGGTGACCCACTCCTGCCAGTGGCCGGCGAGGTCGAAGAAGGCGACCATCGTCCAGGCCAGTTGCCAGGCGTGGGTCTCGAAGCCGGCCCTGGCCGCCCGGCGTACCGCCGCCGTCAGGTTGGGCAGTTCGGCGGTGAACCAGGCCGACGCGTGTGCCGGACCGTTGAGTTCCTCCGGTGCGGCGGCTTCCGGCCCCGGGGGCGTCAGCGGGATCGGGTCGCGGTACCAGCTGAGGATCTCGGACGCCGTGACCGCCGTACGGAGATAGTGGCCGAGGAGACGGTCCAGTGCGGCGCGTCGGTCGGGCTCCGGGTCGTGTTCGTGGGTCAGTTCCGTGGCGTACGCGCGGAGCAGGTCGTGGAGGGTGTAGCGGCCGGGGGCGTGCTGGTTCAGCAGATGCGCCCGGGTCAGTTCGGCCAGGTGCGGGCGTACCTGCCCGGGTCTCAGACCGGTGAGGCCGGCCGCCGCCGGGGCGGTGATGTCCGGGCCCGGGTGCAGGCCGAGGAGGCGGAACAGGCGGGCGGCCGCGGGGCTCAGGCGGTGGTACGACCAGGAGAACACCGCCCGTACGTCCGTCGCGGGGTCGTCGTCCGTGAAGGGGTCCAGCGCGATGCCCGTCCCGGCGTCCGGCCCCGTGTCCGTACCCCGTAGTTCGTTCGCGAACTCCGGCAGGCGGAAGTGGGGGTCCGTGGCCGCGCGGGCGGCCACGATCGACAGGGCCAGGGGGAGGCGGGCGCAGCGGTTGATGATCTCCGTGACCGCCTGGGGGTCCTCCACGAGGCGGGCGGCGCCGAGCCGGTGGGCGAGCAGTTCCCTGGCCTCGGTCATGGTCAGCAGGTCGACGCGGAGCGGGTGGGCGCCGTCGGAGGCGACGAGGCCGGTGAGCTGGTTGCGGCTGGTGACCAGGGCCAGACAGCCGGGGGCTCCGGGCAGCAGCGGTCTGACCTGTTCGGCGTCGCGGGCGTTGTCCAGCAGAACGAGCAGCCGTTTTCCTGCGCAAAGACTCCGGTACAGCCCGAACTGCGCCTCGGCACCGGCCGGAACGCGCTCCGCCGGTACCTCGAAGGCGTCCAGGAACACCCGTACCGCCTCCGCCGACGTCATCACCGCGCCGCTCGGATGGAACCCGCGCAGGTTGACGTACAACTGCCCGTCGGGGAAGCGGGCGGCCACCCGCGACGCCCAGTGCACGGCGAGGGCCGTCTTGCCGACGCCGGCGGTGCCCGCGATGGCGGAGATGACGACCGCGCCGGTGGTGGGCAGTTGGCCATCCTCGCTGTCCAACAACGCGTCCAGGAAGTTGAGTTGTTCTGTCCGGCCGATGAAACCCGGGTGCGAGGGCGGGAGTTGAGCCGGTGCCGCCTTCGTCGCGGGCGCGGGTCGCGACGGGTGCGGCGCTTCCGCGATGCCGGTGCCCGCCCGCTGGAACTCCTCGAGTTCCGTTCCCGCCAGGCCCAGTGCCTCCCCCAGCCGTCGTACGGTGGCAGGCCTCGGGTGTGCGATACGGCCCGTCTCGACATGGCAGATCGTGCGCACGCTCACGCCCGCCCGCTCCGCCAACTCCTCCTGCGTGAGCCCCAGTCGGCGCCGTTGGTCACGCAGCACCTCGCCCAGCATCGGCAACCCCCCTGGCCCCCGCCTCTGGTCGCCCAACTGTCCCATCTCCCCACCCCTGTCGGGTGAGGGGACATCCGGTCAGTTGCGGCCCAAGTGCCGGACAGTTGCGGGTCAGTTGCGTGCTGCTTTCCTGGCTGCGCCGACCTGTCGCTGCGACCGTTTGAGTCGTCCGGCCAGGTACTTCGGCCGAATCTCCCGCCTCAGGGCCGGGATCATCCACGCATTCACCCTCGCATTCCTCCACGAAGAAGCCAGAAAGGGCTCTCGATGAAATCGCTGACCTCACGCTTCATGTCGGCCGCAACGGTGATCGCCGTCTCCGCGGGGCTGCAGGGTGTCCTCCTGTCGGGCACCGCGCAGGCCGCCGACGCCTGGCGGCCGTGCCAGACCGCCGGCTCGTACTGGGCACCGAACGACCAGGACTCCGCTCCCTGGGGCACGTTCTTCATCAACAACGCCACCAAGCTCCGCCAGACGGCCTCCACCTCGGCCAGCGCGTGCGCCGAGGGACAAAGGAGCCACGTCGTCGACCTCCACTGCTATCGCATCGTGGGAGGCGTGTACTGGAACTACGTCCGTGACAACACCACCGGCGGGTGGGCCGGATGGGTCCCGGACAGCCAGCTCAGCACCGTGAGCGGGGTGCCGTGCTGACCACGCGCCCGGCAGCCGTCCACGCCGGCGGCGGCCACGGCGCGGAACGAGTCATCACGACGAGTCCCTGACGTCCGCTCCCTTCTCACGCCCGCGGATACCGCGTGAGCCATCCCGGAGACGACCCCGCCGGACCGTGCAGGGCCGGGCCCTGGGTCATCTCCATCGCGAAGTCGTCCGCGAGGACCAGCATCGTCGGGCGGCCCTCCAGCTCCGCCAGCCAGGCGGGCGGCAGAGCGGTCTCGCCGTGCAGGGCGCCCAGCAGGCCGCCGGTCAGGGCGCCCGTCACTGCCGACTGACCGCTGTGGTTGACCGAGAGGGCGAGGCCGTGGCGGACGTCCTCGCCGACGAGCGCGCAGTACACCGCCACAGACAGGAGGCCCTCCGCCGTGCCGGCGCCGGCCAGGTCGTCAACCCGCGCGGGGGTCGGGATGCCCTGGCGTACGGCGCCCAGGGCACGCTGGAGGGCCTCCGCCACCGGCTGGTGGCCCGGTCTGGCCGACAGCAGGGCGAGGGACCGCTGCACGGCGGCGTCCATGCCCTCGCCGCGCGCCAGACCGTGCACGATCACGGCGTACGCGCCCGCCGCCAGGTAACCGATCGGGTGGCCGTGGGTCTGCGCGGCGCACTCCACCGCCAACTGCATCACGAGCTGCGGCTCCCAGCCGACCAGCAGCCCGAACGGGCCCGATCTGGCCGCCGCCTCCGCGCCCGCCTCGCCGGGGTTCTTGGGCGCGTCCAGGGTGCCCATCGTCTCGTCGCCGAGGCCGAGGAGGCAGGCGAGGGACGGGTCGCGGCGGGCGTACAGCCACTCCTCGTGGGCCAGCCAGCCGTCCTCCTTGCGGCGCTCGTCGGGGCCCCAGTCGCTCTGGGTGGCCGCCCAGCGGCGGTAGGCGCGGTGCAGGTCGGTCGGCGGGTGCCAGGCGCCGGTGTCGCGGCGCACCTGGGCGCGGATCAGGCCGTCCAGGGTGAAGAGGGTGAGCTGGGTGAGGTCGGTGATCGCGCCGCGTCTGCCGTACGTGAAGGCGAGATCGGCGAGGCCGTCCGCGCCGTACGCCTCGTGGATGGAGTCGAGGGTGAGCCCGTCGAGCGGGGTGCCCAGGGCGTCGCCGAGGGCCGCGCCGAGCAGGGTGCCACGCACCCGGCTGCGGAAGTCCTGCTGTTCCGAGCGGCCCCAGATGGCGCCGGACGCGGCACCGGTCATGCCCCCGGATGTCATCACGCCCACCTCGGGCCTCCCTCACAGCACGTTCGTACGATCGACAGCTCAGCACTGTAATCGACCGGGAACGGTCTGTTCAGGGGCCTGATTGGTATGCGGAATGTGACATGAGTGGGCATGAGAGCGCACTAGTGATCCCGACTGATCACCAATTCGACAGCCGTTCGACGGCCCCCACCCCCTCCCCCCATTTCCTCCATATCTGCTTTACGTCACCCTCACTCCGCATATCGCCTCCTGATCCTCTCCCCCGCCCGCCGGACCCGTTCCAGCCGTACGGCGATCCGCTCGCCGTCCGCCGCCGGTACGCCCGGTGCCGCCGCCAGCTCGCCCAGCAGGTCGGCCAGCCATGCCACGTCGGCCCACTCCCGCCGCCCCGTGAGCAGAATGGCCAGGCGTTCGTCCAGGTCGGCCCAGTCGCCGAGGCCAGCCGCGATCACCGCGTGCAGGAAGTCGGAGGCGCCCTCGGTCAGGTCCCAGCCGGAGGCCAGCCGGTGCGCCTCGCGCCAGACCGGGCGGGCGGCCTCCGTGCCCTGCTCCCCGCCGACCGCGAGGGCAAGACAGAAGGCGCCGCCGGCCTCGTGCAGGGCGCGCATCCGGTCCGCCGTCTCCCTGGCGGCCCCCCACTCCCCCAACTTCCGCGCGGTACGGGCCAGTTCCTCCAGCCCGGCCGGCTCCACCAGCCCGTGCCGCGCGGCCTCCGCGAGCGCCGCCGCCGCGTCCTCCGGACGCCCCTCCAGGAGATGGATCTGCGCGAGGGTGTGGTGCGCCCAGGCCAGGTCGTCGCCGATCACCAGGAAGCGGGCGAGGTCGGTACGGGCGTCCTCCGGGCGGCCCACCGCCAGCAGGGTCATGATCCGGCGCATCAGATGCCAGGCGCCGTCCGGATCGAGCGCGACCGCCATGTCCAGATCCGCCAACGCCTCGCCGTACAACCGCAGTTCGTGCAGTACGGCGCCCCGGCAGCCGATCGCCCACACACTGTCCGGGGCGAGTGCCAGCGCCCGGTCCAGGTCGGCGCGCGCCTCCTCGAAGCGGCCCAGACAGCGCAGCGCCTCGCCCCGGTTCCACAGGGCCCACGCGCTCTCCGGCTCCAACTCGACTGCCCTGTCGGCGTCTTCGTACGAGGCCTCGTAGCCGTCGACCCGACGGCGCACCACCGACCGCTGCACCAGCGCCCACGCGTACGACGGATACAGCTCCAGCGCCCTGTCCAGGTCCGCCAACGCCCCCTCGTTGCGGCCGAGTCGGCTGCGGGAGACACCCCGGCTGGCGTACGCCCCCGCGTAGGCGGGGTCGAGTTCGAGGGCGCGGTCGTAGTCGGCGAGGGCGTCGGCGTCGCGGTCGGCGACCCGGAGCGCGTCACCGCGCTCGCACGCGACCCAGGCCAGCTCGGGGCCGAGGGCCACCGCCCGGTCCAGATCGGCGAGTTGACCGTCCCGGTCCCCGCGCGAGCGGTGCACCCGGGCCCGCCGCACCAGCGCCCACACATGCTCGGGGTCCAGTTCGAGGGCCCGGTCGAGGTCGGCGAGGGCGTGCTCGGTGTCGCCGGTACCGTGCCGGGTGACACCGCGGGAGGCCCAGGCACCGGCCAGATCGGGGCCGAGGACGACCGCCCGGTCCAGGTCCCGGACAGCTTCCTCGTGGTGGCCGAGGATGCGGTGGTAGTCGCCGCGTACGAAGAGGATGCGGGCGGTGTCGGGGGCGAGTTCGTCGGCCAGGTCGAGGTCGGCGATGGCGGCGGCGTAGTCGCGCTGCTCGGCGCGGGTGACGCCCCGGCCGTAGTAGGCGCGCTCCAACTCCGGGTCGAGGGTGACGGCCTGTTCGTACTCGCCGAGGGCCCTCTCGTACTCCCGGCCCATGCGCAGTTCGCGCCCGCGCAGCATGCGCGCGACGGCCTGCCCGTGCGCGTCGAGGCCGCCCCTGTTCAGGAGCAGCGCCAGTGCGCCGAGCACTCCGCCGTCGCCGCCGTATCCGCCTCCGTCGGCTCCGTAGGCGCTCGCGCCGCCCTGCCTGCGCGCGTCCCCTTCCCCGCCCGCTTCGTCGGAGTCGCCGGCCCCGGTGGAGTCGCCGGCCCCAGTGGAGTTGGCCTCGTTCGCGGCGGGCACGGAGAGGGCGGCGAGCAGGTCGCGCCCCCAACCACCCACCACCGGCGCCTCGTTGTCGTCGCCCGCCTCGACCAGCACGTGCGCCCAGCGCCGGGCGACCACCTCCCCGTGGTCGCAGGCGTCGACGACGTCCCGCAGGACGACGGGCAGCGCGGTGCGCGGGGACGCGCACAGCAGGTGGTACGACTCCGCGAGCCGCAGCTCCCGCCACTCCTCCGTCGCCCACAACTCGTCGGCGAGGAGCGGGACTTCGGCCTCGGCGCGCCAGCGGGCGAAGGTGTCGGCGAGACCGGTGTGCTGCTCGGCCCAGCGGCGCGGGGAGCGCCGGCGCTGGAGTCGGAGCATGGGCGCCCGGACGACGTCGTGGTACTGGATCCGGTCCCCCCGGTCGTTCACGAACGGCAGCGACCTCAACCACCCGAAGAGCAGGTCGAGTTCGGTCTCGTCGCCCGCCTGCACAGCGGCCGGGAGGGCGGCCCGGAAGATGTCCGCGTCCAGGCGGCGCGGCAGCGCGCAGGCGAGGGCGGCGGCCTGACGCACCGGGTCGGTCTCCCACTTCAGGAACCGGCCGACGGCGGTCGCACTGGGGTCACCGACGTCGTCCGGGTCGGCGGGGCGGGCCTCGGCGAGGGTCGACACCAGCACCGGCAGCCCGCCGGTGAGCCGCAGCACCTCCTCGACGACCGGCTCGGCGGTCACGCCCTTGTCGGCGAGCAGTCCGCGCGCCTCGGCCTCCGTGAACGGCCCGAGCGGCACCTCGGTGACGAAGTCCGCGAAGCCGCCCCAGCGTCCGGTGTCGAAGGGCCGCTGACCCGCGGTGACGAGAACGAGGTTGGAGGGGAAGGAGAGGTCGCCGTAGCGGTCGGTGGTCATGATGTCGTGCAGCCAGCCGTCGAGGAACGGCCCGGTGCGCTCGTACGTGTCGAGGAACAGGACGATCCACGGCACGGCCGTGCAGATGCCGTCCAGTTCGGCGAGCAGCACCGGGGTGAGGACACGCTCGGGCGCGAGGACGAGCTGGACGTCGTCCTGGTTGCGGAGCCGGGCGGCGATCCCGGCCCGCACCCGGTCGGCGCCCTGGGCGATCCGGTCGGCGTCGAGCGCACCGGCGAACGGTCCGACGACGGGGATGAGTCCGGCGCCGACGAGCCCCATCCGGGCGGCCGCGAGACTCCCGGCGGAGGGCCCTTCGGGCTGCGGTTCAAGGCTTTCGAGGCTGGCGACGGCGGACTCGGCCTCGTGCCGCCGCTCCCGGTGGGCCGCGAGCAGCCGTTCCAGTTCCTTGAACCGCCGCCCCTGGGCAGCGAACTGACGGCACATCACCGCGAGCGCCTCCGGCACACTGCCGACGCCCTCGTCGACGTACGCGGTGAGCGCGCCGCGTTCCTTGGCCTGCTGCTCCAACTCCCTTACCAGGAAGGTCTTTCCGACTCCGGCGTTGCCGTGCACGTGGAAGCGGAAGCGGTGGCGTTCGTCGTCCGGCGGCAGCTCGAAGTTGGCCCGGAACGCGGCCCGTTCGGCACCCCGGCCGACGAATCCGGCACGTCTGCGCTGCTCGATCAGCTGCCGCATCGACGGCCGCGAGGCCTGAGCCATCCGTGGGTCCCCTCGTATCGGTACTGTCTGTCGCCGCGTACACCAGTCTGGCCCAACTCCCGGACGGTGAACGGGAGGTCAACCGGGGAGGGAACGGGGAGACGGCGTGCGGGCCGATCCATAGAGTTGCCTCATGACCACAACAGGTACCCCCCACCCCACCCGTACCTCCGCCTCCACCCACACCGCGCTCACCCTCGCCTCGACCCTGCTGACGGCGACGGTCGCGCTCTACATAGCCCTGGTGGCGCTCGGGAACATCACCGACTTCGACTCGAACCAGCAGTTCGTGCGCCATGTCCTCGCGATGGACACCACGTTCAAGGACGACGACCTGATGTGGAGAGCGATCACGTCGAAGGGCCTCCAGGACGCGGCGTACGTGGCGATCATCGCGTGGGAGACGGTCGCGGCCCTCGTCCTGATCGCCGGTACGTGGCTGTGGGTCCGCCGCGACCTCGAACGGGCGCGGCGCGTCTCGACGTACGGCCTGCTGATGCTGATGCTGCTGTTCGGCGCCGGTTTCATCGCGATCGGCGGCGAGTGGTTCGCGATGTGGCAGTCGAGCGACTGGAACGGGCTGGACGCGGCGACGCGGGTGTTCCTGCTGAGCGGGCTGGTGCTGCTGGTGATCCATCTGCCGGTGGGTACGCCCCGGACGGCTGACGAGGATTCGAAGGAGTCCTAGGGAGCGGCGCCGCTCACTGGACGACCGTCACCGCGGTCCCCGCGTCCCCGAAGGCCCACAGGGCGGTGCCGTCCGCCTTGGACATGCGGATACCGCCCGTCTGGACGCCGGACACGGGCTGCGGTGAGGCGCCGTCGACGGCGTTGGAGAAGGCGATCGAGAGCCCGGAGCTGGTGGCGAAGAACATGACGTGCTCGATGGCGACGCCGTCGGAGCCGGTGCGGGCCTCGTCCCGCTGCCCCACGGAGTACGTCCCCGGCTCCGGGCTCACCGAGCCCGGCCACACCACGAACGTACGCCGGGTCTGCTCGCTCGCGTCGATCAGCCAGACCCGCTTCTGCCCGAGCGAGTAGACGACCCGCCGCCCGGTCCCCGACCCGTCCGGCACGGCCGGCGCGGCGGCCTGGCTGGGCTTGGCGGAGGGCTGCGCGGAGGCGGACGCGCTGGGCCTGGCGGCGGCGGTGGCGTGGGGCTGCGGACCCTGTTCGGCCTTCACGGCCAGGGCGGCGACGACAGCTACCGCGCCCAAGGTCAGACCGGTGACCCAGACCGATGAGGGAAGCCGTCGGGCAGCCACGGTCACGCATCTCCTCAGCTACGGAACCCGCCGCCGGGTACTCCGCCGGGGGTCGGATCATCGTACTCCGACAAGGGGTCCGTCCCCGGCCGGAAGGGTGCCGGGGACAGGCGTGAAGTGCGTGGTGGGGGCCGTCAGTCCTGGTGGACGACGTTGCGGCCGGGGCCGCCGCTGAGGGTGTCCTTGCCGGGGCCGCCGTACAGCTTGTCGTTGCCGCTGTTGCCCTGGATCGTGTCGTTGCCGCTGTTGCCGTACAGGATGTCGTTGCCCGGGCTGCCGTAGATCAGGTCGTTGCCGGTGCCGCCGCGGACCGTGTCGTTGCCGTTGCCGCCGGTCAGGGTCTGCCGGCCCGCGCCCCCGTAGACGAGGTCGTTGCCCGTGCCCGCGTCGACACGGCTTCCCTCGCCGTCGGCGTGGATCGTGTCCTTGCCGTCCTGGCCCCAGGCCCTCCCGTTGCCGTGCACGGTGATGTTGTCGTCGCCGGGTCCGCCGTAGACCAGGTTGCCGTCGATGCTGCCGGTCTGGGTCGACGTGTCCTTTCCGGCGCCCAGGTCGATCGCGGTGGGGTATCTCTCCAGAAGGGTGTGGTTGTTGAAGGCGACGGTGTCGTCGCCGTCACCGAGTTTCATGGTCAGCGCCACGTGCCCCTGGGTGTCGTCCGGGATGATCTGCTCGCAGGCGATGTTCGTGCGGTCTGCGGGGTCGGGGTAGCCGCAGAGGTCTCCCGGGTCCTCGATCGGGACCACGTCGTCGATGAAGTGGATGAGGACGAGCGTCATACCGCCGTCGTTCCACTCTTCGACCCGCACCTTGTTGGTCTGGCCCGGCGCCGCCGTGTAGACCAAGGACCGGCCGTCAGCAGCCCTCGTCACGGTGGCAACACGTTCTGCGGCACCCGCGGAGGCGGGCAGGGCGACCAGGGCGGTCAGTCCGGTGGTGACGGCCAGGGTGAGGGCCGAGGCGGTGCGGAGCACCTTGCGGCTTATGGAACGAGAGGGCATTGCACAACCTTCACGAGGAGCAGGCGAGTTGCAAGACGCCTAGGTGACTCGCGACGAGCACGGAGGGTTGTGCGCAAAGAATCCTCACAGCGTCGCCAGAGTGATTGACGAGCACGGTGGTGCGATCTACCTTCTGATCGACTTTCCGAACCGCGTTCGAAATCTCGGCCAATAGCCGGCGCCAACTAACCAGCCTGGCTACGTACTTCAAGTCCCCGCACCCGCTTGGAGACAAAGATGAGCGCAAGACCCCAGCCGTCCCGCCGCCTCTTCCTCGGCATGGCAGCAACAACTCCCCTGGCCATGTCCGGTGTGATGACCCTGGGCGCCGGCACGGCCCACGCGGCGGACTCGGCGTACGTGATGTGCTACTTCACCGAGTCGACGAGCCTCGGGCTCGGCACCGACTACGGCCTCCACCTGGCCGTCAGCACCGACTCGCTCAACTGGACACCGCTGAACCAGAACGACCCCGTGGTCACCCCGACCGCGGGCGCCCTGGGCCTGCGCGACCCCTTCCTCATGCGGAAGCAGGACGGCACGTTCGTCGTCATCGCCACCGACCTCAAGGGCACGGACTGGTCGTACAACAGCCAGTACATCCACGTCTGGGACTCGGCCGACCTGCGCACCTTCACCGGCTACCGCCGCCTGAAACTGCACGACATGACGACCCACAGCTGGGCACCGGAGGCGTTCTGGGACGCGGGCCGGGGCCAGTACGCGGTGATCTACTCGTCGGTCAACTCCAGCGGCCACAACGTGATCATGGTGAACTACACGAGCGACTTCGTGACGGCATCGGCACCGCAGGTGTTCTTCGACCCCGGCTACGACGTGATCGACGGCGACATGGCGGTAGGGGTCAACGGCTACAACTACCTGTTCTACAAGAAGAACCAGACGCTGGTATCGGCCCGCTCGACGTCTCTCAACCCGGGCAGCTTCACGGAGTACAGCGCGGGGGTGGCGCACGGGGGTACGGAGGCGCCGACGGTCTTCAAGTCACTGACGTCGAGCACGTGGTACCTGTGGGGCGACACGTACACCCCGAACGGTGTCTTCTACGCCTGGCAGACCTCCGACCTGGCCTCCGGCACCTGGACGGCGCTGGACCAGAAGACGTACACCCAGCCGGTCAACTCCAAGCACTGCGGCATCGCGACGATCACGACGACCGAGTACAACAACCTGCTGACGAAGTGGGGCTCCCCGGCCTGGAACCGCCTCAAGTCGTACAACTACCCGGCGCGTTACGTCCGCCACGCCGGCTTCGTGGGCCGCATCGACGAGTACCCCTTCGACCTGTACACCGACTCGGAGTGGAAGCTGGTCCCGGGCCTGGCGGACACGGCCGGGGTCTCGTTCCAGTCGGTGAACTACCCGACCCGCTACCTCCGGCACTACAACTACGCCCTCCAACTCGACGTGAACGACGGCACGTCGACGTTCGCGGGGGACGCGACGTTCTACCGGACGGCGGGGTTGGCGGACAGTACGTGGTCGTCGTTCCGGTCGTACAACAACCCGACGCGGTATATACGGCACTCGAATTACGTACTGCGGATCGATCCCATCTCTACGGCTACCGAGCGGCAGGACGCCACGTTTCGGGTGGGGTACTGAGGCTGGGGCTGTTGCCGGGCCTGCAACGCGTCAGCATTTGGTGGTGTGGTCCAGGATCGCGGCGGCGAGGGGCGCGTGCACCGCACGTGGGAGTGCGTGCCCCATGCCGGGGATGTCGACGACGCGTGCGCCCTGGATCGCCTGGGTGAGGTGGTGGGGATGCGGCGGCGGGAAGACCGGTTCGGCGGGAGCGGAGATGACGAGGGTGGGCACCGCGGTCCGGGCGAGCTGCTCGGTGCGGTCCAGGTCGGAGGCGTCGGCGCGGGCATGCGCGGTGCTGGTGGCGTAGTGCCCGGTGTGCACGATGACCTTCCGCTCCAGGGCGCGGGCGTACTCGGCGTCGAAGGGGAGCTGATCGCCGCCCAGTACCCGCCAGTGCTCGACCCGCCGTTCCAACTCTGCTTCCAGGCCGAGGTCCGCCACGGGGCGGGACCACATCTCCAGCAGGCGGGGGGCGATCCCCGGGAGTTCCTCGGGCGGGGTCAGGGTTCCGTCCGGCTGAACGTACGGGACGGTGCTGAGCGCGCCCGTGCCGATCAGGGTCGCGCTGAGCAACCGGTCGGGATGGTCGGCGACGAGGAGTTGCGCGAGCATGCCGCCCATTGACATACCCACAACGTGTGCGCGTCGGACGTCGAGGGCGCCCAGCACGGCGAGGGCGTCCTCCGCGAGTTCGCTGAGGGGATAGGGCCGCTGGTCGAAGGCCCAGGTGGAGCGCCCGGTGTCGCGGTGGTCGTAGCGGATCACACGATGGCGCGAGGTGAGCATGTCCACCAGTTCGTCCGGCCAGCCCAGGCCGGACGCCTGCGCACCCATGATCAGCAGCAACGGAGACGCGTCGGCGGCACCACGGCCTTCCACCCAGAGGCGTACACCGGGTGCGGCGTCGACGAAGTGTTCCATGATGCCCCTCCTACAGGAGACTACAGCAAGACGAGACGTATCGTATCGCTAAAGCCTGCATGCCTGCATGCCTGCATGCCTGCCTGCATGCCCGCATGCCCGCATGCCCGCTGCACCGCGCCACAGATGACTACCTGGCCGTCCCCGGCTGAGCCAGGCGGCCAGGCGAGTCTCCGCCCGCGACCGTCGATACCGTCCCGCCGCTGCCGCTAGCGTCAGTCGCCCCAGCCGACGATCCCCCCCAGGACCCATGAGCGAACAACTCGCGCAGCCCGTCATCGACACCCACGTCATCCTCCGCGACGGCGACATGATCCTCATGTCGCAGCGGGGCAGCCCCTACGGCCGTCACCGGTGGCACATGCCCTCGGGCAAGCTCGACGAGGGTGAGCCCTTGAGTGTCGGTGCGGCCCGGGAGTTGTTCGAGGAGACGGGCGTGACCGTCGATCCCACCCGCCTTCGCCTCGTACACGTCGTGCATCACCATCAGGACGGGGCGGGCGAGCGGATCGGCTTCTTCTTCGAGGCCACGGAGTGGGAGGGAGCGCCCCGCAACCGGGAACCCGAGAAGTGTCTCGCCCTCGAATGGTTCAGCGTGCACGATCTGCCCGACGACATCATCGAGTACCCCGAAGCGGGCCTGCTCGGCTACCTGAACGGCGCCAACCGCCTTACCGAGCACGGCTGGGGGTAGGTGTCGGGGCAGGCGGCGCCGCTCCCGGGCCATGGCTGGGACATCGGCGGTCGGCGCCCGCGGGTCAGATCTGGTTCTCGCCGCCGTCGACGTACAGGTTGGCCCCGAGGACATAGCTGCTCTGCCCGGAGGCCAGGAACGCCACCACCGCGGCGACTTCCTCCGGCCGGCCCATCCGGCCCATCGCCACGCTCGCGGCGAGGCTCACCTTGGCGTCGGCCGCCTTCTCCTCGCCGAAGACGGTCGTGATTCCGGGGGTGTCGACCGGGCCCGGTGAGACCGCGTTGACCCGGATGCCGCGGCCCTTGAGTTCATTGGCCCAGGTCCGCGCGTAGGACCGGACGGCGGCTTTCGACGCCGCGTACGCGCCGAACGCCTCCGTGCCGTTGTCGGCGGCGGTGGAGGCGTTCAGGATCACCGAGGCGCCGTCGTTGAGCAGCGGCAGCGCCTTCTGGACGGTGAACAGGGTGCCCCGCACGTTGACGCCGAAGATCTGGTCGACGTGGTCCTCGGTGGTCTGTTCCAGACTCGCGAACGAGAAGCTCGCCGCGTTCGCGAACACCACGTCCAGACCCCGGCCCCGGGCACGGACCGCGTCGTACAGCCGGTCCAGGTCGGCCAGGTCCGAGATGTCACCCGGCACCGCGGTGGCCCGTGCCGGGCCGATGGCCGCGACGGCCGCGTCCAGTTCGGCCTTGCGCCGGCCGGTGACGAACACGTGCGCGCCCTCCGCCGCCAGCCGTAAGGCGGTGGCCAGGCCGATCCCGGTGCCGCCACCGGTGACGACGGCGGTCTTGCCCTCAAGCTGTCCCATGCTGCCCATGCCAATGACCTCCACAAAGTTCGGTACCGATCGGTACCGATTGCCGACGAATGAGACCGTAGCACCTTCGGGGCGACTTTCGAACCGACCAGTACAGAAGAGGTAGGGTGGACCGCATGGAGATCCAGCGGAAGGCGCCGATCGGCCGCCCCAGGGGCTTCGACGCCGACGAAGCCCTCGAACGCGCCGTGCACGTCTTCTGGGAACAGGGCTACGAAGGCGCCAGCCTCACCGACCTGACCAACGCCATGGGCATCACCCGCACCAGCATGTACGCGGCCTTCGGCAACAAGGAGGAACTGTTCCGCAAGGCACTCGACCGCTACACCGAGGGCCCCGCCTCGTACGCGGCCCGCGCCCTGCAAGAGGCGACCGCCCGGCAGGTGGCGACGGCCTTCCTGAACGGCTCCGTCCGGGCCAGCACCCGCCCCGGCTGCCCCACCGGGTGCCTCGGCGTCCAGGGCGCCCTCGCGGCCGGCGAACCGGGACGCGGCGCCCGCGACACCCTCAGCGCCTGGCGCGACGAGGCCGTCTCCTGCCTCCGGCACCGGTTCCAACAGGCCGTCGACGAAGGCGACCTGCCCCCGGACACCGATCCCGGACTGCTCGCCCGCTACCTCATGACCGTGGGGAACGGCATCGCCGTCCAAGCCGCCGGCGGCGCCGGCCGCGACGACCTCCAGCGGGTGGCCGACATGGCTCTGCGGAACTGGCCGCCGGCCTGAACCAGCCACCAGGACCAGCCACCAGGACCGACACCCATCGGCGGACAAGCGGATAATCGGTTGCCTGTCGGCGACGGGGGTCGATGCAATGACCGGCATGGTCACCCCGGCTCGCCCGAACGCGCCCTCAGCCGCCGCAGAGCGGACCGACGGGTCACCGGTCCGTATCGGCGCCCTCGCTCCACTGACCCGACCCGGCTGGGTCGAGGCCGGTCAACACCTGCTCTCCGGGCTGGAGTTGGGCGTTCGTGACGTCAATGACGTCGGCGGGATCGCCGGACGGCCGCTCGAACTCGTGGTCCGGGACACCGCCGCCGATCCGCAGCGGGCCGCCGCTGCCGTGGACGAGCTGGCTCGGCTGGGCGTCGCCGCCCTCGCCGGCGAGTATCACAGCGTCGTCGCCCGCGCCGCTGCCGCCAGGGCCGACGCCCTCGGCCTGCCGTACCTCTGCTCCTCGGCCGTACTCGACGCGCTCACCGAACAGCCGACGGAATGGGTCGCGCGGCTCTCCCCGCCGCAGTCGCGTGGGTGGCAGGTCTACGCCGATTTTCTCTTCGGCGCGGGGCATCGCCGTATCGCCGTGGCGGTCCAGCCGAGTGTGTACTGGGCCTCCGGGACGCGCATCCTGCGGGACCACCTCGCTCCACGCGGCGGCACCGTCGTCGACATCGACATGAGCGCGCTCACGCCTGCCGACGTGTGCGACGAACTGCTCCGCAGTCGCGCGACCGCCCTCCTCCTGCTGGTCGGCCACCCGGAGCCCGCCGTGCCGATCGTCCAGACCGTCCGCCGCGACCAGCGCCTCGCCGGGATCCTGATCGGTGCCCCGGCCGGGCAACCGGAGTTCACCGAATGGGCGGCGCTGCTGGGCGAGGACGGCGCCGGGGTGCCGTTCCTGCGCTATCTGCCCGAGCGGCTCACCCCGCTCGGCGTACGGGTCGAGACGGCCCTGCGCGAGCGGCTGGGCTCAGCTCCCTCCTTCGTCGCCTTCGAGGGGTACGACACCGTCACCGTCCTCGCCGAACTGTTCCGCTCTCACGGCACGGACCGGGCGCCCTGGGCGAGCGTCGCGGTCGAGGGCACCCGCGGGCGGATCCAGTTCTCCCGTACGCCGGGCATCAGCGTGTGGCAGTGGGCCCGGCCGCCCGTCCAGGTCGTCGATCGGGATCCGGCGGAGCCCGCTGAACCCGCTGCTCGCTTTCGGGTCCTGCACGCCGGATGAGGCAGCCGGGCACTACACCGAATCCCCTGAACCCCCTTGCTAAGGTGCGCCGATGTCATCGATCAGGAAGATCCAAGTCACCTTCGACTGCGCGGAACCCGAGCGCGTCGCCCGCTTCTGGTGCGAGGTGCTGGGGTACGTCGTACCGCCGGCCCCGGAGGGGTTCGCGACCTGGGCCGATTACGAGCACTCCCTGCCTCCCGAGCAGCAGGGTGCGGGGTTCGTCTGTAGTGATCCCACGGGCGTCGGCCCGCGACTGTATTTCCAGCGTGTCCCCGAGGGCAAGGTCGTCAAGAACCGGGTGCATCTCGACGTACGGGTCGGCACCGGTCTCGTCGGTGAAGAGCGTCTCGCCGCACTCGAAGCCGAGTGCGCGCGGCTGATCCCGCTCGGGGCGACACGTGAGCGACTGCTGATCGCCGACGAGTACAACGAGTCGTGCCTCGTGATGCTCGACGTCGAGGGCAACGAGTTCTGCCTCGACTGAGACCCCACCCGCTCGTGGTGCCGCGTTTTCGCCCTCGGCCGGACCATGGTCGTCAGGACACGTTCGCCGAGGGCGCGGCCGGAAGCTGCTCGCGCAGGCGCCGCGCCTCCTCGAACAGGGCGTTCGTGCGGCCGGCCAGCACCCCGCCCAGCAGCAGCTCCGGGGTGTAGAGGGACCGCGCCGCGGCGGCCACCTCCCTTGCGGTCAGGGCGATCTGGCTGATGTCCGTGCGGCGGATCTCGTCGATCGAGCTGGCCCAGACGACGCGCCGCAGGTTCGCCCACGCCATCGCGCTCATGCACATCGAGCAGGGCTCACCGGTGGTGTAGAGGGTGGTGTCGGCCCAGCCCTGGTTGCCGTTCCGGCGTACGTAGTCGTTCATGGCGACCACCTCGCCGTGGAACATCGGGTTGTCCGCCCCGGTGTTGACCCCGCTCCCCAGCACCTCGCCGCTGCGGGTGGCGACGATCACCGCGCCGAACGGCCAATAGGCGTTCTTCCGGGCCTGCTCGATGGCCAGCCGCATGTACCGCTCATGCGTGAACCGCTCGTCCGGGCGGACCTGGCTCTCCGGAAGTTCGGAGCGAGGACGATCAGGGCGGGGAAGGTCGGGGCGCGGAACCGCGAACGGCACCGCGGCCACCCCCGCCGCCGCACTCCCCCACCGGCCCAGGAACCGACGCCTGCTCGAATCCACACGCTTCTCCTCGCCCGATGCCGATGCCGATGATGCCGACCGCCCCACACGGCAGCCGAGTCATCACAGTCATCCCAGACGGTCCCCCGTCGCGCCCGGATCCACACGCCCCTTCACTCCAGCACAGGCAACAGCTCCGGCAGATGCCCGTCCGAAACAGCCGCCGCCTGCTGCCGCTCCTCCGAGACCTCCCCGTAGAGGGTGGTCCGGGGCCGGGCCGGACGTCCCGCCGCCTCCGCGACCGCGATCAGGTCCTTCACCGACTTGTACGAGCCGTAACTCGACCCCGCCATACGGGAGATGGTCTCCTCCATCAGCGTGCCGCCCAGGTCGTTCGCGCCCGAGCGGAGCATCTCCGCCGCGCCCTCGGTCCCCAACTTCACCCAGCTCGTCTGGATGTTGGGGATGTGCGTGTGCAGGAGCAGGCGGGCCATCGCGATGACCGCCCGGTTGTCGCGCATCGTCGGGCCGGGGCGGGCGATGCCGGCCAGGTACACCGGCGCGTTGGTGTGGATGAAGGGGAGCGTCACGAACTCCGTGAAGCCGCCCGTCTGTTGCTGGATGCGGGCCAGCGTGCGGAAGTGGCCCAGCCAGTGGCGGGGCTGGTCCACGTGGCCGTACATCATCGTCGAGGACGAGCGGATGCCCAGCTCGTGGGCCGTCGTGACGACCTCGATCCACGTCGCCGTCGGCAGCTTGCCCTTCGTCAGGACCCAGCGGACCTCGTCGTCGAGGATCTCCGCCGCCGTGCCGGGGATCGTGTCGAGGCCCGCTTCCTTCGCGGCCGTCAGCCACTCGCGGATCGACATCCCGGTGCGGGTCGCGCCGTTCACCACCTCCATCGGCGAGAAGGCGTGTACGTGCATGCCGGGGACCTTCTCCTTCACCGCGCGCGCGATGTCGAAGTAGGCCGTTCCAGGGAGGTCCGGGTGGATACCGCCCTGCATGCAGACCTCAACTGCCCCCACCTCCCAGGCCTGTTGGGCGCGGTCCGCCACCTGGTCCAGCGACAGCGTGTACGCGTCGGCGTCCGTGCGGCGCTGGGCGAAGGCGCAGAAACGGCAGCCGGTGTAGCAGACGTTGGTGAAGTTGATGTTCCGCGTGACGATGTAGGTGACCTCGTCCCCTACCGCCGACTTCCGTACGTCGTCGGCCACTTGGCACAGTGCGTCGAGAGCTGCGCCGTCCGCGTGGAACAACGCCAGCGCCTCGTCGTCGGTCAGGCGAGTGGGGTCGTCGGCCGCCGTCGCCAGTGCCGACCGTACGTCCGTGTCGATGCGCTCCGGCACCATCCCGGGCGCCGCCGCCTCCCGCAGGGCGCCCCAGTCGCCGTACACCTCGTCGAAGTCGTCGCGCCGGTCGGACGTACGGCCGTCGGTGTCGATCGTGGAGTGGAGATCCGTACGACCCGACGCCACGAACACCTCCTCCGGCTCCTGCCAGGGGTGGCCCTCGACGACCGCGTCCTCGCGCGCGAGGCCCGTCTCCGGGTCGGCGAGTGCCCGTACGTGCGGGAGCAGGCGCGGGTCCAGCCAGGGCTCGCCCCGCTGCACGAACTCCGGGTAGACGCAGAGGCGTTCGCGCAGTTCGAAGCCGACTGCTGCCGATTTGGCGGCCAGTTCCTCGATCTGGGGCCAGGGGCGTTCCGGGTTGACGTGGTCGATGGTGAGCGGGGAGACGCCGCCCCAGTCGTCGATACCGGCGGCGATCAGTCGCTCGTACTCGGAGTCGACCAGGTTGGGCGGGGCTTGCAGGCACGCGCTCGGGCCCAACAACAGCCTCGCCACCGCCACCGTCGCGACCAGCTCGTCCAGTTCCGCGTCCGGCATGCCGCGCATCGCGGTGTCCGGCTTGGCGCGGAAGTTCTGGATGATCAGTTCCTGGATGGAGTGGTACGCGCGGGACACGCGGCGCAGGGCGAAGAGCGACTCCGCGCGCTCCTCGTACGTCTCGCCGATGCCGATCAGGATGCCGGAAGTGAAGGGGACCGATGACCGGCCCGCGTCCTCCAACACCCTTAGCCGTACGGCCGGTTCCTTGTCCGGGGAGCCGTAGTGCGGGCCGCCCGGCTCCGACCAGAGGCGGGTGGCCGTCGTTTCGAGCATCATGCCCATGCTCGGGGCGACGGGCTTCAGACGCTGGAAGTCCGTCCAGGACATCACCCCGGGGTTGAGGTGGGGCAGCAGGCCCGTCTCCTCCAGGATGCGGATCGAGATGGCACGGACGTACGCGATCGTGTCGTCGTAGCCGTGCGCGTCGAGCCACTCGCGCGCCTCGGGCCAGCGGTCCTCGGGCTTGTCGCCGAGGGTGATCAGGGCTTCCTTGCAGCCGAGGGCGGCGCCCTTGCGCGCGATGTCGAGGACCTCGTCCGGGGACATGAACATGCCGTGCCCGGCCCGGCGGAGCTTGCCGGGCACCGTCACGAAGGTGCAGTAGTGGCATTTGTCACGGCAGAGGCGAGTGAGGGGGATGAAGACGCTCTTCGAGTACGTGATGACGCCGGGGCGGCCCGCCGCCTCCAGGCCGGCGTCCCGGACGCGGGCCGCTGACGCGGTGAGGTCGTCGAGGGCCTCGCCGCGGGCCTGAAGCAGCACGGCCGCCTCGTTGACGTCGAGGGCGACGCCGTCACGGGCGCGTTTGAGGGCGCGACGCATGGAGTTCTCGGTCGGGCCGGTGGCGCCGGGGCGCTCGGTGGGGCCGGTTCCGGAGGTCTCGGGAGTCGTCATCCTTCGAGCATACGATCGATGTGATCAGGTCTTGCAGGGACCGCCCTGTCCGTTCGGGCCGCCGAACGTTACAGGGCGGCACTGGCAGCCGTGGCCCGCTGAGCTACAGATACGGGGCATACGCGTCCAAGAGGCTCAGCGCCTCCGCCTCGCCGACCGGCGGCAGCTGCACCACGGCCTCCTCGATCCCGAGGTCGGCGTAGTGCGCGAGCTTGCCCGGCGTGGGCTGGATGGCGTACGGGACGACCTGGAGGGCGGCCGGGTCGCGGCCCGCGTCCGCCCACACCGACCGCAGCACGGGCAGCGACTCGGTCAGACCGCGCCCGCCGATCGGCAGCCAGCCGTCGGCGTACTCGCTGATGTGCGCGAACAGTTTCGGCCCCGCCGAACCGCCGATGAGGGTGCGCGGTCCGACGACCGGCCCGCGCGGCTTCTGCACCGGCTTGGGATACGCCGTACTCGCCCGCACACTCCCGAACTCGCCCTCGTACGCGGTCGGTTCGTCCGACCACAGGGCGCGCATCAGCGCCATCCGGTCCCGGATCAGCGCGCGCCGCGTACGCCATTCCACCCCGTGGTCGGCGGCTTCCTCGACGTTCCAGCCGTAGCCGAGGCCGAGGGTGAAACGGCCGCCGGAGAGGTGGTCGAGGGTCGCGATCTGCTTGGCGAGGTCGATCGGGTCGTGCTGGGCGACGAGCGTGATGCCCGTGCCGAGGGCGAGCCGCTCGGTGACGGCGGCGGCCTGGCCGAGCGCGACGAAGGGGTCGAGCGTACGGCCGTACTCGGGCGGCAGGTCGCCGCCCGCCGGGTACGGGCTGGTCCGCTCGACCGGGATGTGCGTGTGCTCGGGCAGGTACAGCCCGGCGAACCCGCGCTGTTCCAGCTCACGGGCGAGGCGGGTCGGGGTGATCGTCTCGTCGGTGAGGAAGATCGTGACGGCTAGGCGCATGTCCATATCTGTACCGGGCGACACGCCGTCTGTCCATACCGACCAGTCGGCATCAACAAGAACACGCTGTCACCTCGAGGTGTGCGCTGCACGCTCGAAAGACCGCGATTCCCCTGTCTTGTACGGGCGTTCACTCCCGGACCCGAGAGTGGCTATGAAGGTGCTACACGCCACCACTGCGTCACCCACGTCACATCGCCCACGTCATACCCCGACACTCTGGGAGCAGCAGCATGTGCGAAGACGACCACGGAACCGGACTCGGCAGACGCGCCCTCTTCGTGACGGGAGCCGCCGCCGCGCTTACGTTGGGAAGCGTGACCTTCTCCGATGGCAACCCGGCGGCCGCGACCCCCGGCACCGAGACGAAGACGGTACGGGGCACACTGCCCACCGGCTCCCCCGACTTCGTCTATCTGCCCGTCGAAATCCCTGAGGGCGTACGGGAGTTGAAGGTCGCGTACAGCTACGACCGCCCGTCCGTCCCGGTCGGCACCGCGGGCAACGCGCTCGACATCGGTGTCTTCGACCAGCGCGGCACCGAGCTGGGCGGCAAGGGCTTCCGGGGCTGGTCGGGCGGGGCCCGCACGGAGTTCTTCGTCCGCGCGGACGACGCCACCCCCGGCTACATCCCCGGCCCGGTGAAGGCGGGCACCTGGCACATCGCGCTGGGCCCCTACACGGTCTCCCCGCAGGGCCTCTCGTACGAGATCACCATCACGCTGACCTACGGCGAGCCCGGAGAGGTCGTCGACCCGGTCTACCCGCCCGAGCGCGCGAAGGGCAGGGGCCGGGCCTGGTACCGGGGCGACTGCCACCTGCACTCCTGGTACTCGGACGGCCGCCGCACCCCGGCGGAACTCGCGGCTCTCGCCCGGGCGGCGGGCCTGGACTTCATCAACTCGTCGGAGCACAACACGCAGTCGGCACACGCCCATTGGGCCGACGAGGCGGGCGACGACCTGCTCATCATGCTGGGCGAGGAGGTGACGACCCGCAACGGTCACGTCGTCGCGCTCGGCATCGACCCGGGCACCTTCGTGGACTGGCGCTACCGGGCCCGCGACAACCGCTTCGGCAAGTACGCGCGCCAGATCCGCCGCGCCGGCGGCCTGGTCGTCCCGGCCCACCCGCACGCCACCTGCGTCGGCTGCAACTGGAAGTTCGGCTTCAACGACGCCGACGCGGTCGAGGTGTGGAACGGCGCCTACTCGCCCGAGGACGAGGTGGCGCTGGCGGACTGGGACGGCATGCTGGTCGCCTCCGTACGGGACCGGGAGGGCTCCTCGGGCTCGCGCGGCTGGATTCCGGCCATGGGCAACAGCGACGCCCACCGCGACCCCGACCCGGTGGGCGTCCCGCAGACGGTCGTCCTGGCCGACGACCTGACCCGGGAGGCGATCCAGGAGGGCCTGAAGGCAGGACGTTCCTACGTCGCCGAGTCCAAGTCGGTCGTCCTCGCCTTCACAGCATCCGGCCCGAAGGGCGAACACGCGGACATCGGGGGCCGGTTGAAGGTGTCGAAGGACGCGCCGGTGACGGTCCGCCTGGAGGTGTCCGGCGCCCCGCGCTGCACGGTCCGCCTCGTGACGGACCAGGGCGTCCTGTTCACGAGTGCGGTGCTGCCGGTGGCGGGCGCGGGGGTCGTGGAGTGGCGTACGACGGCTCAGTACGCGGCGTACGTCCGGGCGGAGGTGCGGCACGAGGCCGTACTCGCACCTCTGCCCGGGGCGTTGGCGGCGTTCACGAACCCGATCTTCCTGGGGAAGTAGGCCCACGCCGATGTGACCGTGCGGGACGGCCGTCCTGCTGCGCGACCGCCTACTACTGCGCGACCGCCTGCTGGAACATGCTGGTGAAGTTGCCGAGGTACGCGTCGTAGGGCGCCGCCCCCTCCAGGCGGAGCAGCGCCTCGTCGTTCTCGCGGAGCGACGAGAAGTCGAGGTTGTGCGAGCCGGTGAAGGTCCACTTGGTGTCGGCGTGGCCGGCGTAGGTGCCCTCGATCAGCAGGTACTTCGAGTGCACGAGATAGCCGTCACTGGTGTGGAGCAGACGCATGTCGATGTTCTTCTTACCGGCCAGCTTTTCGACGTCGTTGCTCTCGGAATAGACAATGCGCACGGTGCAGCCCTGCTGGCCCAGTGAAACCAGCGCGGCGGCGACTTCGTCCCGATGGAGGGCGAGCGCTGCCACGCTCACAGTCGATCCGCCGGCGCATGAGACGTTCTCCAGGATGTCCACCACGACGTCCCCGGTTTTCTGCGGGAAGAAGTAGTACTTCACATCCCCCACTTTGGCGGTGGTGTAGTAGTTGGCGTTCTTCTTCATGTCGGCCAGATCATTGAAATAGTTGGCGTAGGCGGTATAGAGATCCGTATTGCCGACAATCGTGTACGCGTTGTTCCAGTATTTGGCGACGTTGACTTCCGTCTGGTTCGCCGATGTCTGGATGACGACGTCTTCGGCCTCTCCGGCATCACCGATCCGGGAGAAGGTGAAGAATTTGTTGTGGTTGATGGGATTCGTGCCGCCCTCGGCGATACAGGCCGAACCGGTGGTGCACTGCACGACCCACGAACGCTGTGTCCGGTCCGTGCCGAGTTCCTTGACGAGGTTCTGCGTGGCGGCCGCGTCCGCGAAGGACGAGTCCAGTACGACCCGGACGTTCACCCCGCGCTCATGGGCGGCCACGAGCGCGTCGGTGTAGTCCTGGTCCTTCAGCGCGTAGAGGGAGACCCGGATGAGGCGCCCGCTCTGCGTGTCGCCGATGGCCTGGATGATGTGATTCTTGACGGCGTTCTGCTGCGCCGCCGTCCCCTTGGGATTGTTGAACACCGCGCCCGTGACGACCGGCGGGTCGGCGGCCGAGGCGGCCGACGGCTGCGCGAGCGGCGCCAGGGCGACCACGACGAACGCCGCCGCCATCCGGGAGGCCCACCTGCGGCTCGGACGGCCACGGAACATACGGAACATCTTGCTGTGCGAAAGACCCAACTCACTCACCTCTGAACAGGATTGATGGAACACGCGCGGTTGCGCACCGCCGCGGCGCAAGCGGCGCGGCGGTGCGCAACCCTCGCCGTCAGAGACCGGCCACTCCGTTGATCCAGTCGAGGCTGGTGGGAACGCTGGAGTAGTTGTTGTATCCGGCGCAGTCCGAGCGCACGGTGGACAGGACACCCACCTGGTAGCGCAGCCCGTCGACGAGCTTGAACTCCGGGCCGCCGGAGTCGCCGTAGCAGGCGAGACCGTTGATCTTGGTGCTGCGGATGGCCCTGCCGCCGTAGTAGTCAGTCGCGTTGACGTCCGTCACCTTGACCGTGGAGCGCTTCAGCTTCACGGACGAGGAGCAGGTCTCACAGGTGGCTCCCCAGCCGAATATGTAGTTCGTCGTGCCTTCGGCGGGATGCGCGGATGCCAGCCGCACGTATTCGGCGTTCGCGGACCGGTTCAGGTGGAGCAGCGCGATGTCGTGGTTCGTACGCACCTTGGTGTCGTCCACCGTCACCATGCCGCCGCCCGAGGTGCGGTCCAGGCTCTTGACGCGCACGGACATCGATCCGCCGACGCAGTGCTTGGCGGTCAGAACCCATCTTTCGGCGATGATGGAACCGGAGCAGACGAAGCTGCCGTTCGAGAACACGGCGGCCATTCCACTGGAGGAAGTGGCGAATTCCCCATTGACCATGGCCGGGTCGTCGGCGTCTCCGGCGAGCTGCGCGACCGGCGTCGCATCCGCCTCTTCTGCGGAAACCGGGCCGGCCGCGGCGAACGAGGCGACGAGCGACATTCCGAGGGCAGCGACGGCCAAACGGATTTTCATTTAGTGAACCCCTCCCAATACCGGATGATCTTGCGCTGGACGCCAAATAGTTACAGCTTGTCCGTGACCAGTCAACCGACTGTTTACCTTCCCGACGGAATTACGGAAACCTTCCCAAGCGGAAGGGAGGGGTTCGTTTGTCTGAAGGGAATTCGGAAAATGGCATGGCGATTTCCCCTCTCGACAGGCGTCATCGAGAGGGGCCCTGTTCAGGAGGTTCAGAGGTTCAGAGGTTCAGGAGTTCTGGGGTTCAGACCTGCGGCGCCGTACGACGTACACGGCTCCGGCGCCGAGACCCACGGCCACGGCGCCCGCGCCGGCGATCACCGGGAGGGCGGAGGAGGAGCCGGTGTGGGCGAGGTCGCCGGTCGGGGTGGTGGTTGCGGAGGACGACGGGTCGACGGGGGCGGTCGTACCGGCCTGCGGGGTGGGCTCACTGCTGCTCGGCGGCTTGGTGCCGCCGCCTTCGCCGGTGTCGGTTCCGGACTCGTAGACGTCGAAGAACAGGTTCTTCGCCTGGGCGTACAGGCACCCGCCGTCGTCGCCGGGTCGTTTGGTGCGGGCCCAGAAGGAACCGCCCCCGATGTAGCCGGATTCCGCATAGTCCGAGCCGGGATAGGCAACGGGCATGGGAATGTCCTTGTCGACGCTCATACGGAGATCGAGGGTCGTCGTCTTGCGCGCGGGCAGGTCGAGGTCGGGCAGGTAGCCGGTCCCCCCGTAGTCGACGAACGGGACGTCCACCCAGGCGTGGGTCTTCGCGTCCCGCCGCTGGATGTCGATGTATTCCATGATCTCCAAGAGGAAGTCGGGCCCGTCCAGGTACCCGATCTTGTGGAGGCTCAGTTCGACTCCCTTGAACGCGGTGTCGGCACGGTTCTCCACCTTGACCGTGACACTGCGCCAACTCCCGCCCGGAAGCATCCTCTTGGCGTCGCCGGAGACGGTGACAGCCAGGCTCGGGTCGCTCTTCTCACCGGTGCAGGCCACAGGGTCGGTGGGCCCCGACGACGAGGACGGGGAGACCGACGCCGACGGAGACACGCTCGCCGAGGGCGACTGGGACGCGGAGTCGGATGGCGAGGGAGACGGTGACGTGGACGCGGACGGCGACGCCGATTCACTCGACGCCGACGCGGACGGGCTCGGCGACTCCGTGGCGTACGCGGCGGTCGTCGCGACCGTCCCGGACAGCAGCGCCGCCGGGATCAGCGCGGCGGCGACCGCCAGGGCAGGGCGTGACAGGGTGCGGCGGGATCTCATGAAGTGGCCCCCGTTGGCGTTGGAAGGAAGTTGAGGTGCGGAATGAGGCGGCGTCAGGCGTGGGTGCCTGTACCGGACCTGCGGCGCCGTACGACGTACACGGCTCCGACGCCGAGACCCACGGCCACGGCGCCCGCGCCGGCGATCACCGGAAGCGCGGAGGAGGAGCCGGTGTGGGCGAGGTCGCCCGTCGGGGTGGTGTCAGAGGTGACCGGGGCGGTGCTGCTGCCGGTCTGCGGGGTGGGGGTGTTGCCGCCGCCGGTGCCGCTGGTCGGCGTGGAGGTGGGCGTGGAGGAAGCGCCGTCACCGTCACCGTCTCCGGTGTCCGTGCCGGGCTTGTGGATGGTGAAGGCCCAGTGGTCCCCGTATCCGCACACACCCTCGCCATCGGGGATGCCATAGGTGGAGGCCTCGATATAGCCGGACCCGATGTTCTCGTGTTCGAGCTCGGGGAAGCGGCCGTAGGGCATGTTCTTGCCGACGTGGATGCGCACGGCGACGTTCGTCGTCTTGTGGGGGGCCACGTCGTAGTAGCCGAGCAGCGAGCCGCCGATCTGGACCTCGTCCCACCAGACACGCTTCCAGGTACGGGACTTGGCGTCCCACTCCTGGAGATTGACGTATTCCAGCACCTCGTGCAGCTGTGAGCTGTCGGGGGCGTTGTCGTACGCCATTCTCTCCAGCCCGACCTGCACCTTCTTGAGGGCGATGTCGGAGCGGTTCTCCAGCTTGAACGTCATCTCCATCCAACTGCTGTCCGCGACGAGCTTGTTGGTCTTGGCGGAAATGGTGGTCTGAAGGATCTTGTCGTCCTTGCCCGGCACGGTGGGGCACTCCGGATTCCCGTCGCCGGGCGGCACGGACACGGACGGGGAGGCGGACATCGACGGGGAGGCGCTCGCGGAGGCCGAAGCGGACGCCGAGCCGGACGGGGAGGGCGACGCCGACTCACTCGGCGCCGAGGCCGACGGGCTCGGCGATTCCGTGGCGTACGCGGCGGTCGTCGCGACCGTCCCGGACAGCAGCGCCGCCGGGATCAGCGCGGCGGCGACCGCTACGGCAGGGCGCGCCAAAGCACGGCGAGATCTCATGAAGTAGCCCCCGGTGAAAGGAAGTCGGCAGCGCGAAGCGCACGTCGTCGCACACGTTCTCGCGCAAGTTCTACTGACACCGGTGTGACCGCTGTGGCGGCCCGATGGTTGTAGCCGGGCACGGAAACGCGCGGCGTGGCCTGGGACCGGCTTGTCATCGCTTCCTGTGTCTGGTCCGCTGATCGATGCCTGCCAAGGCTCTTCCAGGGGGAACAGATGGCGTTCCGGATCCACTTCACCCACGACGACCTTCTCCGTGTGTCCCTCGCGGAGGGTCCCGCTCTCCTGACCGAGACGGTGATCAGCCTGCGGATTCTGCAGCAACGGCGACCGGGCGCGATGTTCGGGCCATGGCAACGCTGGGCGCGTCAGCGCATCCCGCGCTCGGTCCACCCTCTGCGATCGCTGGTGCGGCCCGATGGAGCGATCCCGGATTTCCTCACACCGCTCGGCCACTCCGACCTGGACGCGGGTCTGGACACCCTGCTGCACACACCGAAAGCGCTTCTGCGGGCCGATCTGGAGACCTTCACCCGGTTCACGGACTCCCGGTTGCCGACATGGGCCGACCCGCTCGCCGAGGGCTCGTCCCGGACCCTGAGGACAGTGGCCCAGGCGCTGCGGGACTGGCACACGGCCGCGATCGTCCCCATGGGCCGGCACCTGCACAGCCGTACCGAAGAGGCCCGGTTGTCGGCGGCCCGGACGCTGCTGACCGAAGGGCTGGACGCGATGCTCTCCCGGCTGCATCCCACGATCAGCTGGAAAGCCCCCGTGCTGGAACTCGCCTGTCCGGACCACGACATCGACATCCACCTGGAGGGCCGCGGCCTGCGTCTGGTGCCGTCCCTGTTCTGTGGCCGCGAAGCCGCGATCAACCTGGATCCCGGTCTGCCGCCCGTCGTGTTCTACCCCGTCGCCCACGGGACAGGGTGGAGCCCGGAACGTACTCCCGCCGCCAGGACCGACCACGGCGTCCTCGGCGCACTCCTCGGCCCCACCCGTGCCGCGCTGCTGCGGGCCATCATCGCCGCGTACGGCGCCACCACCACCGAACTCGCCCGCCGCGCGGGCATCTCACCGGCCACCGTCTCCCACCACACCGCCGTGCTGCGCGACGCCGGACTGATCTCCACCCACCGCACCGGCCCCCACGCCCACCACATCCCGACCCCGCTCGGAGACCAACTCGCGAACAGCGAGCCCACGGAGAACTGACGCCGACTCGTCGCGGCCGACGGCCGCCAGACACCGCCCTCCCATCGCACGACCGTCCGACCAGCGCTCTTCGAACACCGTCGAAGCACATGGACTACAACTCACGGCGCATCAAACATGGTTGTGGCAGCTGGGAGCGGAGGCCAGCCGGGGGTGTTCGAAGGAACAGTCCTCCGCTCCCAGCTGCGGCACAGCCGCGCAAGCCCGACCCCGCCCTCCCCGGCTCAGGCGGACGCCAGATCCGCCACCACCGCCGCGTGATCGGACGGCCAGATGCCCTCCACGACCCCGTGCCCGGCCCGCTCCACCTTGCGCACATGCCCGAGCCCGCCCCGCCCCGGAGGCCCGACGAAGACGTAGTCGATCCGCACGCTGGGCCCGAAGCCGGCGGCGACGTACGGATTGGCGGCGTCCCAAGTAGCGGCGGGGGCCGCCGGATCGGCCAGTTCCCAGGCGTCGAGAAAGACCTGCCCCGGAACAGCCGGGGCCGTCTTGTAACCACCCAGCAGCCGGATCTCGTCGGAGTCGGGCCAGGCGTTGAAGTCGCCGGTGATGACGGGCGGGAAGGCGGTGCCGTCACGCCGTTTCGCCACGAACTCCGCGAGGGCGGTGACCTGTTGGCAGCGCACCGCCGAGGCGTGGGGCGCGGAGGTGAGGTGGGTGGTGAAGAAGGGCACGTGATGGCCGGGGGCGGCGAGCCGCGCGTAGAGCGCAAGCCGTCCGTCGTCCAGCTCCTCCGGCGCCGGCAACCGCATCGCCTCGCTCTCGACGACGGGCCAGCGACTCAGCACCGCGTTCCCGACGTCGACCTTCGCGCCCCCGATACGCCGCTGCCAGCGCTCGGGGGCACCGGAAGGAGCCCAGGTCCAGTGCAGACCGAGCTCATCGGCAAGCCAGGCGGCAAGGTTCTCGCCACCGCATTCCCAGACCTCCTGAAGCCCGACGACATCCGGCCGCAGATCCCGCAACACGGACAGAATCGCCTTCTGCCGCGCCTCCCAGGGCCCGAACCGCCACCACAGGTTCCAGGTCACCACGCGCATACTCGCCACCGCCCACCCATCTCACCCAGCTCTTGCCCCTCTGGGAGACCATTCAAGAGCACGCGACAGCAGCGGCACGAGAGCAGGAGGCACAAGACCAACATGTCCCGCTTCACAGAGTTCAGATTCAAGGCCGCGACCACCTTCCAGCGCCGCATCGGCAACCCCGTCACCCGCCGCCTCCCCTTCCAGACCCTCCTGGAGACCACGGGCCGCACGTCCGGCCTCCCCCGCATCACCCCGCTCGGCGGGCGCCGCATCGGCAACGAGTTCTGGCTGGTCTCGGAGTTCGGCGAGAAGTCCCAGTACGTACGCAACATCAAGGCGAACCCGAGGGTGCGAGTTCGGGTCGGCGGGCGCTGGCACGTGGGCACGGCCCACCTCCTCCCGGACGACGATCCGATCGCCCGGCTGCGGACACTGCCGAAGGTGAACAGCACGGGCGTACGGACCATGGGGACGAATCTGCTGACGGTGCGGGTGGATCTGGGGGAGTGAAAGAAGAAGTGAAGGGAGAGCAGTGAAGGGAGAGCAAGTGAAGGGAGTGGACAGCGTCCTGGGCGCACTGTCCGGTTCCCTGCGAGCAATGGACCTGGTGCCCTGGTGAGAACGGCCAACACAATTCGTCGAGGTGAGGAGGTCGGGCTGCGGTCAGGAAGGCAACTCTCGGGTGTTCTTGAGGACCGCACCGTTGAAACCGGCTGTCAACAGGTTCTTCGCGCCGGTGAAGTCGGCGCCGGTAAGGTCCGCGTCACGGAGATCGGCCTCCCTCAAGTCCGCTCCGCGCAGGACCGCGCCCGGCAGACCGGCCCGGATGAGGCTGGCCCGCCGCAGACGGGCGTCCTCCATTTCGGCCCTGGTCAGATACGTGTCGTCGAAGTGCGCTCCGGCCGCCTGGATCCGCCTCAGGCCGGCTCGCACGAGGTGCGACCGCGCCAGATCCGCATTGGGCCGCCGTCGCCCTCACCTCCCAGGTCCCCGCCACCGAACCTGTCACAGGCTGGGCCTTCGTGAAGGACCTGGCGCCCCACACCGGCGGCAGCCCGGCCACCACCCGCTGGGACACCGGAACCGTCCTGCGCATCGTGGCCCAGCTCGCCGGCGAGGACCTCATCAGCCGTGTCCTCGCCCAACTCCCCTCCGGCTACGCCCTGCTGTTCGGCCGCGCCGAACTCACCCAGGCCGCCTGACAGCGCACGGAGACGGAACGCGCAGCACGCCACCGAACCCGCCCAACGGTCCCGTGGTGCATCCCGGCAAGGATCGAGGACGGGATGGCCCCGCTTCAGCTCCGCGGTGATGTCCTGCGTGAGCACCGAGGTGTCGAAGACCCCGGCCGGAAGCGGCGGACTTGCTCGGATGAACCCGTGCAACGCCGCGCGACAACCGTCAGCGCGCGTGATCACGCGCGGGTCGGCGGCCCGCATCCCGTAGCGCCACGCGCACGGCCCACCTCCTGCCGGACGACGGTCCGGTTGCACGGCATGGGTCAACATGACGCAGAGCATGATGACCGCATGACAGTGAACATGACGATGAGCCTGCCCGACGAGGTGGCCGCCTTCGTGAAGGCCAAGGGAAACGCCTCCGCGTACACCGCCCGGATACTGCGCCGCCAGATGCTCTCCGAGGAGCTGGAAAAATCCGCGCGGGTGCGGGCCGAGGCCGGAATCATGACCAGCGCTGCGGAACCCGCCGAAACCGAGGACACCACGTTGGAGCGCTGGGCACGGGTGGCGGGCCGGTGAAGCGCGGACACGTCTACCAGCTTTCTTTCTCCGGAGGTCCGGCGCACGTCCTGGTGATCTCATCCGATGCACTGAACGCTCAGAACAAGACCGCCACCTGCGCACTGATCTACCCGCAGCAGGTGCGCGAGGCGACACTCGTCGACATTCCCGTCAGTGCCCCCTCTTCGGGCACCATCGTGCTCGGCGAGTTCCGCACTTTGTCCGCCCCTCGCTTCACCGAGGATCTGGGACCAGTGGACGAACGGGTCATGGGGGCCGTCGAGATCGGGCTTCGCGCCGTCTTCGACCTGTAGCTCCCCGATACGACTCAGAGCGGAAGTGGCTGTGGCTGAAGTGGCCGAAGTGGCCTGATTGTTGGCGCGCCGATCCATTGTGGCCGTACGCAAGCGAGCGCAGCATTCCCTCCGGTTCGGATCAAGGGGGAGACCATGATGGTGACGGCCTACGACAACGGTGCGCTGCCCGCCGCAGAGCGGGTTCCGCACTGGCACGACCACATGAGTCGTTCACTCGCGGCGTCCGACCTCTACGTCCACCGTCCGAACGAGTTCCGGGCGTCGATGAGATTCCTGGATCTGGGCACCGTGCAGGTGAGTCACCTGTCGTTGTCGACCATGCGGTTCCAACGGACCCCGAGGCTGATCCGCGAGAGCGACCCCGAACAGCTCTGTGCCGGGCTCATCCTCAGCGGCAGGCAGGCACTGTCCCAGCACGGCCGTGACGCCCTGCCCGGCCTGTATGACCTGGTCCTCTACGACACCTCCCACCCCCACCAGGGCTGGGTGTCCAACGGTGAGGGTCTCGCCGGGAACCTCGTCGTCCAGATCCCCAGATCCCTGCTCGCACTGCCCATGAACCGCGTCCTCGGCCTCACCGCCGTTTCGCTGACCACGCAGCGCGGTGTGGCGGCGCTGCTGGCGCAGTTCATGCTGCGGCTGTCCCAGGACGCCGACCAGTTCCGGCCGACGGACGGACCCCGACTGGCCACCGTTCTGGTCGACCTGCTGTCCGCGACCCTCGCGCACGAACTCGACGCCGGACGCGCCCTGTTGCCGGAGAGCCACCAGCGCGTATTGGTCCTGCGCATCCAGGCGTTCATTCGGCATCACCTGGCCGATCCGGAGCTCAGCCCCGGACTTGTCGCCGCGGCCCATCAGATCTCCCTGCGCCAGTTGCACCGGCTCTTCGAGCAACAGGACACGACAGTGGGCGCGTTGATCAGGCGGCAACGCCTGGAGCGCTGCTGCCACGACCTGGCCGACCCGTCACTCGTCTCCCGCACCATCCACTCCATCGCCGCACGGTGGGGTTTCCGCCGCCCCGCCGACTTCACCCGCTCCTTCCGCGCCGCGTACGGAATGCCGCCCAGCGACTACCGCGCCCTCGCGCTCCCCACCGGTACCCCGAGCCACATGACACCCGGCACGCAACGCTAGGCACTGGGCGCCGATCGCTAACGACCTTCCGGGCTGCGCCGCACAGGATGGCCGAGGAGCGGGGAGATCAGCTCCCCGTGTTCTCAGGAGGACGCCTGATGGCAAGTTCCAGAGTTTCCCGCAAGGTACGTCGCACGCTGGGTGTTTCCCTCGCCGCCCTCGGTCTGGCGGCCGGCGCCAACCTGGCCACGGCGACCCCGGGCAGCGCCGTCGCGGCGATCAGCTGCAGCGGCTGGGGCCACAGCAACAACGACTCCGGCGCGGGTTACTCCACGGGCACGTACGCCCTGAAGACCGGCCCCTACGCCGCTTGCGGCAACACCGGCCAGACGTACGCCGGGACCTACCTCTACTACCACTGCTACGTCGTCAACGACTACGGCAACACCTGGACGTACGCGCGTATCTCCGGCACCAGCACCGAGGGCTGGTTCTCCGACGACAACCTCGACGACGGCGGAGCAACCGCGGCCTGCTGACCCCGGCACTGCCCCACAGGCTCCGCGGCCCGCACCCCCGCCTCGCTCCGAGGTGGGGGCGCGGGCCACGAACGTTCTCGGCATGGGCGCAGCTTCCTCAAGGGCCGTCATGATCTCCGGCGAGTTCCTGATCCGAACCCGGTGGCGGTAGGCCCTGATTACGGCCGCGGGACCCTTGAAGCCATTGGTCGGGGAGGCCCCTATGGCAGCCGCCAGCTCCTCCTCGAACCGCTCCCGGTCCCCCGGGAAGCCATAACGGCTGAGCGCACTGTGCAGGTCGTCCACGGTCCGGATCTCTGGGAGCGGCATCTCTCCCCAGGCGTGCTCGGGCTGTGCGCTCATGATCTGCTCCTATGAACGGGCGTGGCCCCACACTTCTCAATATGGCGCCGCTCACGGAAGGCCGACAGGGCGTGATCACCCGGGCACCTCCGTCGGTCCGCAGTCGGCCCACAGCATCTTCCCGCCCTTCGACGCCCCCAGCTCCCGCAGCACCGACACCCCCCACGAGTCCGCACACGCCCGTACGAGATGCAGCCCGCGTCCGCCTTCGGCGTCGTCCGGGGGTACGGAGGCGGGGGCGCCCTCGTCTCGGAAGCCCGGCGGGACCCTGGGGTCCGTGTCCCACACCGCGACCCGGAGACGGTCCGGTTCCGTGGCGAGGAGGCGGAGCATGTACGGGCCCCTGGTGTGGAGTTGGGCGTTGGTGAGCAGTTCGGAGGCGAGGAGTTCCGCGGTGGGGGTCAGGTGGGTGAGGTCGTGGGCGGCCAGGACGGTACGCAGGGTCGCGCGGGCGATGCCCGGTGCGCGGGGATCGTGCGGGAGCTGGAGGGCGTAGCTCCAGGAGGGGGATGACGGCGATACGGTGGCCATCGGAAGTCTCCGATCACGGAGGGGAGTTGGATGGTGTTGCCCAGTGACCGTGGCCGCTCCGTCGAGCGGGGTGCTTCTGGGCGGGGGCGCCTGGTATCCATAGTAGGGTCACGCAAGGATTACTTTCACCTCATGACCGGATTCCTTTAGAGTTCCACTCGTGTGGGTGACGTCTCAACTCGGGACATTTTAGGGAGATTTCAGACATGGCAGGCAGGGCAGCTCCCACCGCCCGGCGCACACGGCTCGGCGTCGAGCTGCGCAAGCTGCGCGAGCGCGCCGGCATGACCACCACGCAGGCGGCTGCCTTGCTGGGCACCAGCTCCGGGCAGCTGAGCAACATCGAGGTGGCTCGGTTCGGCGTCAGCGCGGACCGCGTACGGGTGATGGCGCGCACGTACTCCTGCACGGAACCGGCGGTCGTCGAGGCCCTCGTCGCCATGATCGGGGAGCGCAAGCGCGGCTGGTGGGAGGAGTACCGGGACATCCTCCCGCCCAAGCTGCTCGACCTCGCCGAGATCGAGCACCACGGCACCAGCCTGTACGCCGCACACAGCATGCACATCCCCGGCCTGCTCCAGACCGTCGACCACGCGCGCGAGATCTACCGCCAGGCCGTCCCCGAACTGTCCCCGCCGGAGATCGAGCACCGCGTCTCGTTCCGGGTCAAGCGCCAGGCCGTGCTCTACCGGGATCATCCCGTCCCCTACCGGGCGGTGATCCACGAAGCGGCCCTGCGCATGAAGTTCGGCGGCCCGGACGTGACCCGCGCCCAGCTTCAGCACCTGATCAAGGTGGGCGAGCACGAGCACGTGACGATCCGCGTGATCCCCTTCGACGCGGGCTCCTACCCCGGCTCGGGCCAGTCCGTCTACTACGTGAGCGGTCCCGTACCCACACTCGACACCGCGCAGCTGGACCAGTCCCATGGCCCCGTGTTCATCGACTCCGAAGCCCAACTGGCCCAGTACCGGCTGCTCCTCAAGCGTCTGGAGACCGCCACCCTCCCCCCGGCGGAGTCCCAGAGCCTCATCCACGACATCGCCCACGACTTGTGAAGGACCCCGAGATGCCCGCCACCACCTGGCAGAAGTCCTCCTACTGCGCCCAAGGCGAGGCCTGCGTCCATATATCCGTCACCGCCGAAACGGTCCTCCTCTCCGACTCCGCAACCCCCTCCCCCTCAGCAATCCTCACCACCACCCACCCCGCCTTCACCGCCCTCATCCGCATGCTCACGAAGTAGCGTCAGGCTCCAACCACTGCAACGCGAACCACAGTTCCATCCGCACGCCCGGATCCTGGAGGTCGACGCCCAGCGCCTCGCCCACCCTGGCCAGGCGGTGCCGCACCGTGTTGCGGTGGACCTGGAGCGTCGCGGCCGTGCGGTCCCAGCTGCCGTGGAGGGTCAGCCAGGTGTGGAGGGTGTCGAGGAGGATCGCGGCGCCCGGGGTGCCCGCCTCGGCGAGTGGGGCGAAGCGGGTGCGGGCCAGGTCGCGGGCGTCGGCCGGGGTGACCAGGGCGTGGACCGTCAGCGGGTCCTCCGTGTGGACGGTGGCCGGTAGCTGCGCGGCCAGTGCTCGTTGTAGGGCCCGTTCCGCCTGGCGGTCGGCCTGGGGGAGGTTCGAGGCGGATACGGGCGTGCTGAAGCCCAACGTCCAGCCCAGTTCCGCCGCTTGGGCGGGAGCCTCGGGGCGGGCGTCCGGTTCGCCGGGGATCAGGGCCTTCAGGTCGGGGCCGTCCACGTACAGGTACGGGGTGCCCAAGGCCGTTCCCAGGGTGGCCAGTTGGGCCGGGTCATCGCCCGGGGAGACCGAGCGGGCGTGGCGGCCGTGGACCACTGTCCAGTGGCCGGCATCGAGGGTGGGGGCCACCTCCGCCGGGGTCGCTCCCAGCATCAGCCGTACCAGCGCGCCCGCGCCTCGGGTGTCGGTGCCCAGGGCGTGGCGGGGGCTGGTGAGCAGGGCCAGCAGGACCGTTGCCGTGCTGGTGATCTGGCGGTGGACCGGGGTCGGGGCCGTGGTGGTGGCCTGGCCGAGGGCGAGGGTCGTAGTGGTGGCGGTGCCGTCGGGGCCGGGGAGAGTGTGGACGGTCAGGTGGGTGCCGGTCTGATGGTCCGCCGCCGCGGCCGGTGCGGAACCTGCGGCACCGCGCGTGCGTACGGCCAGGTCGCGCAGGCGTTCCGGGGTCGGGGACGCGGGGCGGGGGCCCGCGCTGAAGAGTTCGTTGCCGTGGGCGTCGTAGAGGACCGCCCAGGCGCCGGCGTGCGCGGCGAGCCGGTCGAGGACGGCCCGTAGCGCGTCCGGCCGGGCCGCTGCCGTGGCCAGTGCCGACTGGGCCCGGGAGATCTCGCGCAGTTCGCGGGTGCGGACCTCGGCGATCGCCGTGTACGTGGCCTGCCCGACCGCCACGAACGGGGTGGCCGGCGGGATGCGCAGGAGCGGGAGGCCGTGGCGGTCGCAGGCGGCGACCAGTTCGGGCGGCACCTCCTCGTACACGGGGGCCACGCCGAACCCGAGCGCGCTCACCCCGACGGCGGCGACCTGCCGTACGTACGTATCGATGCCGTCCGCGTCGCGCGGCAGCCGTACGCCCGCGGTGAGGAACAGTTCGCCGCCCACCAGATACGGTGCCGGGTTCTCGATCTCCGTCGTGCCGACCGTGCTCACGCGACGGTCCTCTGCGGGGCCCGCGATCTGGCGCAGGCCCAGGGCGGGATCGGCGAGCAGTGCGCTCAGCGGTACGGACGGCTGTTCGGACGGCCGTTCGGGCTCGGTCATCAGGAGACGTCCCTTCTCCCGTTCTCCCGTGCGAGTGCCGGAATCGTCCAATGGGATTCTCCATATTGGAGGAATCCGCCACTTCGGCACCAGTACCGCCCGCCGCTATCGTCGTGCCACCCACAGGGCACCACCCCCGCCCTCGCACCCCCCGCGCGCGCATCTCCCTTCTCCGGCCCGGCCCGCACCCGGTCGCCGACATCCCCCCTCCCCTCTCCCTCGTTCCCCGGAGGATCTGATGACCGTCGACTACCTCGTCATGGCCGCATACCTGCTCGGCATCGTCGGTGTCGGGTGGTGGGGCAAGAAACGTGCCGCTTCCAAGAGCGACTTCCTCGTCGCCGGCCGGCGGCTGGGCCCGCTCATGTACACCGGCACGATGGCCGCCGTCGTCCTCGGCGGCGCCTCCACCATCGGTGGCGTACGACTCGGCTACACGTACGGGATATCCGGCGCCGCCATGGTCTTCGCCATCGGGCTCGGACTGCTGGCCCTGAGCGTGTTCTTCTCCGCCCGTATCGCGCGCCTCAAGGTCTACACCGTCGCCGAGATGCTCTCCCTGCGCTACGGCGACACGGCCGCCGTGATCTCCGGCGTCGTGATGTGGATCTACACGCTCATGCTGGTCGTGACCTCGACGATCGCGTACGCCAGTGTGTTCGACGTCCTGTTCGACGTGCCGAGCTGGGTCGCGGTGCTCATCGGCGGGACGATCGTCGTCGGCTACTCGGCGCTCGGCGGGATGTGGTCCATCACGCTCACCGACATGGTGCAGTTCGTGGTCAAGAGCCTCGGGGTGCTCGTCCTGCTGCTGCCCATCGCCGTCGTCAAGGCGGGTGGCTTCGGCGCCATGGCCGACAAGCTGCCGGACGGCTTCTTCTCCCCGACCTCCATCGGCGGCCAGACCATCTTCACCTTCGTCCTGATCTACACCTTCGGCATGCTCATCGGGCAGGACATCTGGCAGCGGGTCTTCACCGCCCGCTCCGACAGGGTCGCCGCCTGGGGCGGTACGGTCGCCGGCGTCTACTGCCTGGTCTACGCCCTGGCCGGAGCCGTCATCGGCATGGCCACCAAGACCCTCTACCCGAGCCTCGCCGCCGCCGACCAGGCGTTCGCCACGATCGTCCAGCACGCCCTGCCCACCGGGGTCAGGGGCCTGGTCCTGGCCGCCGCGCTCTCCGCGATGATGTCCACGGCGAGCGGCGCGCTGATCGCCTCCGCGACCGTCGCCAACAACGACATCTGGGCCCGGCTGAGCCGACGTAACCGATCCACGGCTACGAGTGCTCAGGACAGCGACGAGATCAGTGCCAACCGGCTCGCCATCGTCGTCCTCGGAGTCGCCGCCATGGCCATCGCCGTGGTCCTCAGCGATGTCATCGAAGCCCTCACCGTCGCCTACAACCTGCTCGTCGGCGGGCTGCTCGTGCCCATCCTGGGCGGGCTGCTCTGGAAGCGCGGCAACCTCCAGGGCGCGATGGCCTCGATGATCGCGGGCGGTACGACGGTCATCGCGTTCATGGTGACCGACGGGCTCCTCGCCAACGAGCCGATCTACTACGGCCTGTTGGCCGGCCTCGTCGCCTACGTGGCCGTCAGCCTCCTGACCGAGCCGACCGAGGAAGCCGTCGTCGAGGCATGGCACCGCCGCCTGGCGGGCGAACCGGCCCCGGCCGCACCGGAGTTGAGCGTGGCCTGACCGGCCGTACCGGAAGCCTCCCCCTAAAAAAACCCACCCGCACCCACCCGCACCCGCACCCGCACCCGCACCCGCACGTGCCGTACCTCGTCGAAAGGTCCCCATGTCCGGCCCCGCCGTCTCCCCGGAAGAACTGCGCCTGCGCCGCGAACTCGCCGCGGTCTACCGCCTCGTGGCGCACTTCCGGATGACCGACCTGATCTTCACGCACATCTCCGTCCGGCTCCCGGGCCCGGAGCAGCACTTCCTCATCAACCCGTACGGTCTCCTCTTCGAGGAGATCACCGCGTCGAACCTCGTCAGGATCGACCTGGACGGCCACCCCGTCGGCGAGAGCCCCCACCCGGTCAACCCCGCCGGCTTCGTCATCCACAGCGCGATCCACGCGGCCCGGTCCGACGCCCACTGCGTCCTGCACACCCACACCAGGGCGGGTTGCGCCGTCGCGGCCCAGGAACACGGGCTGCTCCCCCTGAACCAGATCTCCATGGAGTTCTACGGCAGGCTCGGCTACCACGACTACGAGGGCGTCGCCCTCAACCTGGCCGAGCAGAAACGCCTGGTCGCCGATCTCGGCGGTCACCCCGCGATGATCCTGCGCAACCACGGCCTCCTCACGGTCGGCGAGACCCCGGCCCAGGCGTTCCTGCGCATGTACTACCTGGACAAGGCCTGCGAGATCCAGACCACGGCCACCGCGTCCGGCACCCCGCTCGTCATCCCCGGCCCCGACATCTGCGAACTCACCGCCCGCCAGCTCACGGGCGAGGACGACAGCTCGGACCTCCAGGACGACCAGGCGTACGCCCTGGCCTGGTCGGCCCTGCTCCGGCTGGTGGAACGCATCGCCCCGGACTACAAGGACTGACGAGGACTGACGAGGACCGACAAGGCCGGCAAGGGCTGGCAAGGGCCTTCCCGGGGCCGGGGAGTAATACTGGGGCGGGACACGGGAGGGTCAACCGGCATACCGGGGTGGGTGCGTGGACAGTTTGCGGCAGACGAACGCCTCGGCCACGCGTCCGGCCGGGGAGACCGTGATCGGGGCGGTGGCCCGATGACCGCCCCGCGGACCGCCGAGCCGGCCACCGACCCGTTCGTGCATCCCGCCCTGTTCTACCGGGGCGAGGAGGAGTACCTGGACGGCACGGTGCCCTTCGTCCGCGAAGGGCTGAAGGCGGGGCAGCCGGTGGCGGTCGCCGTGCCCGGACGGCAGCTGGACCTGCTCAGGGAGAGCCTGGACGGGGACGCCGCGTCCGTGTACTTCGTCGACATGACCGAGGCGGGCCGCAACCCGGGCCGGATCATCCCGAGGGTGCTACGCGCGTTCGCCGACGCCCACCCCCGCAACCGCGTACGGATCATCGGGGAGCCGATCTGGCCCGGCCGCAGCAGCGTCGAGTACCCGGCGTGCGTGCAGCACGAGGCGCTGATCAACCTGGCCTTCCAGGGCCGGGACGTGACCATCCTCTGCCCGTACGACGCCGAGCGCCTCGACGAGAAGGTGCTCACCGACGCGTACGCCACCCACCCCGTGATCGTCTCCGGCGGAAGCGGAACCCGGCGGCCCAGTCCGTCGTACGCGCCCGGGGAGGTCATCGCCCACTACAACCGGCCCTTCCCGGCGGCTCCCCCGTCGGCCGAGCCCCAACTCTTCGGCGTCGACGAGCTGCCGGTCGTCAGGCACTACGCCGTCGCGCGGGCGGCGCGGCTGGGCCTGTCCGGCGTACGACTGGACGATCTCGCCCTGGCCGTGGCCGAGTTGACCACCAACAGCGTGGTGCACGGCGGCGGCTCCGGCACCCTGCGGATCTGGGCCGAGGACGGTCAGGTGGTGTGCGAGGTCCGCGACCGCGGACGGCTGACCGATCCGCTCGCCGGACGCCGACCGGCCGCCCGGGACCAGCGGGGCGGGCGCGGCCTGCTGCTGGTGCACACCGTCACGGACCTGGTCCGGACCCACACCGGCTCCGGCGGTACGGCCGTCCGCGTCCACCTCCGTATCGGCCGCTAGCCGGACGCCGCCGACCGCTCGACGCCGTTTCCCCGCCGAAGGTTGCGCAGGACGCTGTTGCGGACATCACGGGTGGATTTGACCAGTCGTTCATGTACGGACATGCACTATTCCAGGTGGACCACTCATCGCACGGGGGAGACGTCCATGCCTCGTCGTCGTTCGGTGCTGGGCGCCTCGCTCACCGCCTGTCTGCTGGCCTGCCTCGCCTGCCTCACCGGATGCGGCGCGGCGGACGGCGGGGTACGCGTCGAGGGCCCGGCCCCGTCCCGGATCCCCTGGTCGGGACCGGTGTACGTACTGGACTGGAAGTCCCTCGCCTGGCAGCACCCGGACGTGATGGACCTGACCGGCCGGACCGTGCTGTACGGCGTGGAGTGGCACGGCTGGGGCTCCCCCCGGGCCACCGCGACGGCCACGGTGGTCGACTTCGCCTGCGCCGGCGGCTGCCCCCACCACGACTACAAGGGCTTCCCCGTCTCGATCGCCTTCAGCGGGCTGGTGGAGCGCCAGTACGCGGCGTACTACAGCCGCGCGTCCGTCACCCCGGTCCGGCAGCCGGCGCCCGGCTGGGCGGAGGACACCAGCCGTGTCCGGCTGCATGTGCCGAAGCCCTGACGACCAAGCACTGAGACACCGAAGCCCTGACCATCTCGCCCATCCCGAAGGGACGCCCATGCCCGACATCCTGCTCGTCGAGGACGACGAGATGATCCGCGAGGCCACCCGGCTGATATTGGAGGGGCACGAGTACCAGGTCCGTACGGCGGCCGACGGTGTCACCGGGCTCGCCCTGTTCCGGGAGCGCCGGCCCGACGTGGCGGTGCTCGACATCATGCTGCCGGGGCTCAACGGGGTGAGCCTGGCCGGCCGTATCCGCGAGGAGTCCGGGGTGCCGGTGCTGCTGATCTCGGCGCGCAACGACCCGGTGGACGTGGTGATGGGCCTGGAGGCGGGCGCCGACGACTACGTGACCAAGCCGTTCGACGGCCCGGTCCTGGTCGCCCGGATCCGCTCGCTGCTGCGGCGCGCGGCACCGGCCGAACCGTCGCCCGAGCGACCGGAGACATCGTCGGCCCAGGCCCAGCACTTCGGCGACCTGGCCTTCTGCCCGGTGACCCTGGACGTACGGCGGGACGGGCGGCCCCTCTCGCTGACCACGACCGAGCTGAAGCTGCTGCGGGAGTTCACCGCCTCGCCCGGCACCGTGCTCACCCGGGACCTGCTCCTGGAGCGGGTGTGGGACTACGCCTGGTCCGGCGACACCCGGGTCGTGGACGTCCATGTGCAGCGGCTGCGCGCGAAGATCGGCCGGGAGCGCATCGAGACGGTGCGCGGCTTCGGCTACAAGCTGCGCGCATGAGACGGCCGCCCGGCGTGCACGTCGGTACCAAGGTCGCCCTCGCCGTGGCCGCCGCGGCCCTGGCGGTGGCGTCCGTGGTCGGCGTCCTGGTCCACCGTCTCACCGCCGCGGACCAACTCGCCACCGCCCGCAATGAGTTGGACCAGCAGCTGATGAGTGCCGCGTACGACTACGCGGCGGCCCGCAAGTCCCCGGCGCGGATCGATCCGCCGAACCTGCCGGCCCCGGTGGCGAAGGCCGTGCGGGACGGGGTCCGGGTGACGTATCTGCGGGACGGCTCGCGCCCGGTGCTGTGGGCGGCGACCCGGGTCTCGGACCGTGAGGTGCTCGCGCTGTCGCGGTCCTACGTCCCCGAGGCGCGGTCGCTGGCCACGCTGGACCGGACCCTGGCCGCCGTGGGCTCGGCGGCCACCGTCGTGGTGTCCCTGGCGGGTCTGTTCCTCGGGGTGCGGATGGGCCGCCGGGCCACGGCCGCCGCGCGCACCGCGGAACGCATCGCGAACGGCGACCTCGACGCCCGGGTCCGCCCCGACGGCCGGGACGAGATCGCGCGGCTGTCCGCCGCCGTCGACACGATGGCGGACGCGCTGGGCGCCCGGCTGGAGGCAGAGCGCCGGGTGACCGCCGACATCGCGCACGAACTGCGTACCCCCGTCGCGGGCATGGCGACCGCGGTCGGGCTGCTGCCGCCGGGCCCCGCCACGGACCTGATCGGGCGGTCCGTGAAGAACCTGCGCGGGCTGGTCGAGGACGTGCTGGAGGTGGCCCGCATGGACGCGCAGGTGGCGGTGCTGGAGACCGAGCAGCGGCAGGTCAGCGCGATGGCCCGGCGGGCGGTGGCGGGACTGGCGGAGACGGGGCCGGCGGCGGGACTGGCGGAGGTGGAGGTCCGGGTGGTCCGGGACACGGTCGTGACGACCGACCCGCGCCGCGTCGAACGCGTCCTCGCCAATCTGGCCTCCAACGCGCTGCGGCACGGCGCCCCGCCGGTCGAGGTCGAGGTGGACGGCCCGGTGGTGCGGATCCGCGACCACGGGTCCGGCTTCCCGCCCGACCTGTTCGCGGTCCTGCACACCTCCGGGCCCCAGCGCTTCCGTACGACCGCCCCGGGCACCGGAACCGGCCTGGGGCTGACGATCGCGGTCGGCCAGGCCCGGCTGCTGGGCGCCGGGCTGGCCTTCCGCAACCGTCCGGAGGGCGGGGCGGAGGCGGTGCTCACGCTGCCTGATCGGACCTGAGCGTGAAACCGGCCTCCTGGGTGACGGTGTCGACGATCGCCAGGAACGTCGCCAGCTGCCGCGGGTCCTCGTCCACGAGGAGCAGACCGGCGTCCCGGACGAGAACCGTGAGGGGGCCGTCGGCCGACCCGGTCACCGTGCGGAGACACTCCTCGAAGGCGTCCCAGTTGTGCCCGAAGTACTCCGGGAAACCGAGCACTTCGGCCCACTCGGCGAACAGGTCGAGGGCGGTGCGGCAGTGGCTGCCGCGGACCTCGGGGCCCTCCGTCATGACGTCCTCCTACCAGCGGCCGAGGTAGTGGAAGGAGCCGTAGTGGTCGAACGTCGCGTAGACGTGGCCGTTGCGGACGTTGCGGACGATGCGCTCCCGGCCGCGGCTGGCGGTGGTGGTGCTCCACGAGTTGACGTCGTACTCGCGGTAGACGGCGTTCGAGCCGCTCGCGTTGTTCTGCGTGACGTGGTGGGACTCCTCCAGGTTCTCGATGCGGTGGTCGCGGTCCTGGAAGACACCGCCGTACACGATGTAGTGGTGCTCCGGGCGCCAGCTGCTGCCGGTCTCGAAGTGGTACCAGGCTCGGGCGTTCGCGCTCGTGTTGCCGGGCCAGCCCTGTCCGGGGTAGCCGGTCTGGCCGCGCATCACGAGGTGGTAGCGGTCGCCGGACGCCGTACTGATCCCCTCGTTGCTCCAGAAGGTGGCCGCGGTGGTCGCGCCCCGCCACTGCTGGGTGGAGACACCGGCGGGCTGCGAGCCGCGCGACGGCAGGGGGTCCGCGGCCGGGCCCGGGGCGGGGCAGGTCTGGCCCGGGACGCTGGCGCAGCTGGGGCCCTCGGCGGCGTGCGCGGTGGCCGACACACCGACACCACCGACGGTGAGGCCGAGCAGCACGGCCGGGACGGCGACCTTACGGGCGTGGGCGCGGAGGCGGGCCGACAGGCTCCGCCCGGAAGTTGGGGACATGGTGGCTCCCTGGTCTGTTCTCGGGTGTCCGCCGGGGCAGTACGCCCCTGGCTGGGCCCAATGACAGCGGCCGAATGTCTCGGTGGTCCGGCGGCCGGATCACACATGGCCGCCGGAAACGACGTACGGCTGTTACAGAGATGCGGAACGGCTGCACGAAGGCGGACGGGCGTTACGCACGGACTCACTCAGCCGTCGCCGGTCCCGGAAGCGAACTCGTTGTTGTCGTCGTTGGACTCGGGCAACGCGTTGAGCGGGTCGAGGGCCACGGTGTAGGCGCAGATGAGTAGTTCTCTCCGGGTGTCGTAGCACTCATCGGGGATGTCGTACGGAACCTCGTTGTAGTCCAGGGCGGGGATCGGGTCGACCGGCAACGTCGTCGGCGGGCCGTCGCCCATGGTGACGTCGAGCTCGGACCCGACGGCGTCCCCGTCTCCGATGTTGTCCACCCTGATGAACAACTGGGGGATCTCCCCGGAGAGGCGTACATCGGGGTCCGTGAGGACGGTGAGGTCGGGGAGGCCCACCGCCGTCGCCCTCAGGGTCAGCCGGGCCGGTTTCCCGGAGGCGGAGTGCGGGATTTCCAAGGTGGCCGACTTGGCACCGACGGCCTCCGGGGCGAAGGTCACCGTGAGGGTGCACTGGTTCCCGGCCGCCAGGCTCACGTTGTCGCAGGTGCGGGAGACCGTGAAGTCCGCGGCATCGGTTCCGGTGATGCCCGGGGTTCCGATCACCAGGCTTCCGCCGCCCGTGTTGGTGACGGTGATCGGCCCGGATCTGCCCTGGCTCCCGACGCGTGTGCCGGCGATGGTCGTCGCGGTCGGGGAGATACCGGCCGCCGGGTTGAGGTTCGGGCCCACGGTGCCGTTGCTCGTGCCGGTACTGGAGCCCGTGTTCGTACCGGTGCTGGTTCCGGTGCTGGTTCCGGTGCTGGAGCCCGTACCGGTGCTCTCCGTGCCTCCCGCCGACGAGGTCGTACCGGACGTCGTCGCTGAGGTGCTTTCGCCGCCTGGGCCGTCGGACCCGATGGGCGGCGTGGACGTAGGCACGTCATCGGGTTCGTTGCCGGACAGCAGGCCGCCCAATGCCTGTTGTGCCCCCGCCACCAGCGCGACGACCGCGACCGCGGCGGCCGCGTACGTCAGAATCCGGCGGACACCGCGCCGCACGGGGCCGTTGCCATGGCCGCCGTCGCCGGGCGGCGGGGTGATGATGCCGAGGTTGTGCCGGGTGAGCTCGGCGCCCGCCGCGTCACCGGCCGTCCGCCGCAGTTCCAGCGCCCGGTTCAACAGCCGGTACGCCTCCTCGGGGCGCCCCTCGCCGTACTCCAGCGTGCCCTTCTGGTGGGTGAAGTAGGCCTCGGAGGCGGTGTCGCGGACCCAGCCCGCGGCCTCGATGCCCTGGTCCAGGACATCGCGCCACGCCTCCCAGCGCCCCCACGCGAACAGCACCGGATCCGCCACGCGTACGAGTCTCACCACGAGGCCCCACTCGCGCTGTTCGGCCAGGACACCGAGGAGCGACACCGCGCTCTCGACACCGGACCCGGCCTCCGGTCCTGCGGGGTCCAGGGACCCCAGCCAGTCGCACAACCCCCGCACTGCGGAGGCGAGTTGGATGTACCGCAGCAGTGTCTGCCGGTAACCCTCGGCCCGGCAGACGGGCAGCCCGAACCGGTCGTCGGAGCCTTCCACGAGGCCCCGGCCGTGCAGCGTGGTGAGGAACTGGGCCGCGTACGCGATGTCGCCCATGCCGCCGATCACCACCGAGGGCAGCTGGGCGCCCGCGGCGACCGTCAGTACGGCGAGCGCCCGCCGCTCCCCGTCCGACATCCGGCCGAGGCTTCGCCGGTCGAGCGCACCGGCGTCGCGTTCGGCGATCTCGGCCAGGTGGTCGAAGGTCAGGCGCGGGTCCTCACGTTCCAGGGCCGCGGCCTGTCCGAGTTGCAGCGGGCTGCCGGCCACGGCGGCCACCAGCCGTCGTACGCCCGGCAGTTCATGGTCGAAGACGGGTCTGCCGAGTTTCCTGGCGAGCAGGTCCCGGGCGGCGTCAGCCGAGAGCCCGGCCAGCGGATGAGTGCTGCCCCGGTCGCCCAGCACCGGCCGCTGACCGGCGAACACCAGGTCGCAGCCGGGGAGTTCGGCGGCGAGGGAGCGGGCGAAGGCGGGGTCGGCCGGGATGTCGTCGAGCAGCAGGATCGCCCGGGACCCGCTCACCAGCCCCGCGCACGTCTCCCGGGACAGCCGGACCGGGGTGTCGGTGACGTAGAGCCGATGCACCAGCATCTGTAGCACGTCCCCGCTCTTTTTCGCGCCGACCTCGAAATGAACCCGGGGAACCGAGATCCCGCGCCCGTGCGGGCCGGGCAGGAGACCCTCCGCAACACTCCGCAGGAGTTCCGTCTTACCGAATCCACAGGGCGCATGAACCTCGACCGGAAGCCGGGAGTGAATTCCGCCCCAGATCCGCGCATTGTCCTCCTCCCGCCCTACCGGCACCGGGGCAGGGGGCCTGAGTGGCTGGGCAGAGCGCAGGGTGTGCGAGGGATGCACGCGAAACTGGATACGGTCGATACGGTTGCCGCGACCCGACACCAGAGTGACACTGGAATCGCCTAAATAGAGAACTGCCATCGAAATCCCCCGATTTTTGATGAGCCATCGTGGAAATCGTGGAATTCAATTGGGCCGCGTGTCAAGGTATTTCAGATCGCTCAGTAACTCAGTCGCACGGCTTTCGGTAGTCGAAGTCCGGGAGCCGGCGTCGCCAGCCCTCGCGGGTGAGCGGTGCGCCGGATGTCGCGCAGGTCCGGGCCGCCGCGGCTGTCGCGTCCGCCGACCACAGACGCACCACGCTGCCACTCGCGGTCAGGACGCGCCGCCCGCCCTCCGTCGGCGCGGCCCCGGTGAAACTCTCGCCAGGGGCGCGCAGGGTCACCCGTACGACGGGACGGTACGGATCGATCACGTTCCACAGGGCGGCGGTGCCGTCCTCGGCGGCGCTGAGCAGCGTGCGTCCGTCGGCGGCGAAGGTCACGCGGGTGACATAGCGGGTGTGCCGACGCGGTGGCTCCGGCAGTTTCCGCGGCTCGCGCAGCGCTCGGCGCGGGTCGACACGCCACAGCTGGACCGCCCCGTCCTGCCCGCCGGACGCGAGCAGCCCGCTCCGCGGCCCGGCGAACGCCACTGTCGTCGCGATCCCTTCGTGAGCGGGCAGTTCGTGCAAGGGGACCTCACGCATCGGCAGTCGGCGCGTGGGGTGTCCATCGCGGCGCGTGGGGTGTCCGTCGCCGTCCCACACCCGCACCTTTCCGTCGCTCTCCGCCGTGGCGACCAGCCGGCCGCCGAGGCCGAAGGCGACATCGCTCACGCCTGCCGTGGAGGGCGTGGTCAGGTCGGCCCGCCGTAGCAGGGTGGCGTCGGGCCGGACGTCCCACAGGAAGGTGTGGTCGTCGTAGCTCGCACTGGCCAGACGGGTGCCGTGCGGTGCGAAGGCGAGCGCGGTGACGTCCTCGTCATGGCCTTCGACCCGGTCCAGCAACCGGGGACGGGCCGGCCGGGTCACGTCCCACAGACGTACCTGCCCGTCGGCCGTGCCCGTGGCCAGCCGCCGTCCGGCCGGGTCGAAGACCACCGCCGACACCCCACCCGCGTGCTCCAGTCTCCCTACCTGCTTCGGGCGTTCGGGAACGGAGACATCCCACAGCCGGGCCGTGCCGTCGGTGGACGCGGTCGCGGCGAAGCCCCGTCCGTCGTGCGTGGCGACGTCGGTGACAGCACCGGTGTGCCCCAGAAGAACGGGCAACGGAAACCGCCATGCGTGGGCCGTGCCGCCCGCGTCGGCTCCGGTGAACAACGTGGCACCGTCCGGCGCCCAGGCCAGCGACTGCAACGGCGTCGGATGCTCCAGCGTGAGCAGTACGGTTCCTGTCAGCGGGTCCCGCAGCAGCAGCGCTCCGCCGCTCGCAGCCTCGGCGAGGAGGGAGCCGTCCGGGCTGTAGGCCATCCCGGCGGCGAAGTTACCGGCATGCTCCCCCTCGGCCCGGGTCCGGCAGACACCGCGCCGGTCCAGCGCGCACATCCACAGGGAGCCGTCGTCGAGACCGATGGCGAGCCGGCGGCCGTCCGGCGCCAGCGCGGCCTCGGTCACCCGACGCCCGGGGAACAACACCGTGTCCGCGTGGGCGTACCGGCCGTCCGCCCGCCGCGCCCACACCACCGCCGCGCCCGCCTCGTCCGCCCCGTCCCCGGTGGCGATCAGGGACCCTTCGCGGCTGACCGACACGGAGACCAGGTTCTTCCGTCCCGCGTCGAGCCCAGGCAGCGGGACCGGCCGGACCGGGTCGCTCAGATCCCATCGCCGCAGCACGCCGTCGGCACAGGCCACCGCCACGGTCCGGCCGTCGCGGGAGACCCGTACGTCACGCCCGCCGCCCACCGCCCACAGCAGCGGGCCGGGGGTCGGCCGCAGGGAGCCGTGCGTACGCCAGACCCGGATCTCCCGGCTGTCCGCGATCACCAGGGCCCGCCCGCCATCGGCCTCACCCGCACCGGCGAACGCCATCCCGTACACCACGCGCGGTGGCCGGAACCTCAGCTGAGCCTCGACACGCGCCCGCGTCCGGGTCAGGGGCTGCCGCCAGACGCGTACGAGACCTTCGCGGGTGCCCAGTGCCACCGTCCCGCCGGCGCCGAACGCGATCGCCGACACCTTGTCGCCGTTGCCCCGCAACGGGACGGGATACGGCAGCCCGGAGTTGCCACTCACGGCGTCCCGCGCCTGCGGCGCCCCGGGATCCTCTCGGTACGCGGCGACGGCGAGCGTGGCGGCCAGCGCCGGGTCGGCGGAGCGGAGCGCGCCCGCGCCCTCCGCCAACGCGACGGCCCGTGCGGCCTGTTGCCCACGGTCGGCTGCCTTCCCCTCCCGGACCGCCACCGCGCGCTGGTCGACGGCGACCACGGCGACGAGTACGACCACCACCACGAGCCCGATCAGGGCAGCCAGGGCCCGCCGCAGGCGCCGCAGTCCGCGTCTCGCCTCCCGGTCGCTCGCCGCGAGGAAGGCCTGCTCCCGCTCGTCCGCCCGTCCCGGGTGATCGGCGGCCCACTGGGCGGCGACGCTCAACACGGCTCCCTGCCACAGGAGTTCGGACCGCCGTCCATGCCGTTCCCAGTCCTCGGCGGCCTCCGTGAGCCGTTGCCGGGTGCGCAGCCCCGCCCGGTCGGCGTCGATCCAGCCGGCCAGCCGTGGCCAGGCCCGCAGCAGAGCCTCGTGGGTGATCTCCACCCGTGCGCTGTCCACGGTGAGCAGCCGGGCCCGGGTGAATGCCTCCAGCGCCGGCCCGGCCTCCTGCCCCAGCGCGGAGCGCTCGACGCACCGCCGGCTGTCCCCGCCCTCCTCCCCCACCTGCACCATGCGCAGAATCAACTCCCGGGCGGCGGCCCGGTCTTCGGGACGCAGATCGAGATACGTGCGCTCGGCGGTGGTCGCGACCGCGCCCCGGATTCCGCCCGTGCGTCGATAGCCCTCGACGGTGAGCCGACGGCCGGTGCGCTGCTGCCAGGTCGCGAGCAGGGCGTGCGAGAGCAGGGGCAGGGCGCCCGGGTCGTAGCCGTGTCCGCCCGGGTCGAGGTCGTGCAGCAGTACGGCGAGCAGGCCGGGCTCCAACTCGGTGCCCGCCAGTGCGGCCGGGCGCTCGACCGTCTCCGCGAGTTCGCCGCGGCTCATCGCGCCGAGCGCCAGGGGCCTCCGTTGCAGGGCCCGGACCAGCCCGGGGTGGGTGAGGCAGCGGTCGAAGAAGTCCGCGCGCACGGCCAGGACGGCCAGCGGCAGCGCACACAGCACATCGAGGTACGCGGCGCGCTCGGTCTCGTCCTCGCACAGGGTGAACACCTCTTCCAACTGGTCGACGACCAGCAGGACATGCTCTGTCCCGGGCGGTACGGACCCGGCCCGGACGCGTTCGGCGAGTGCTCGTACGTCCGTCGTCCCGAGCGGCTCGGTCAGCGCGCGGACGAGGGCGTCCACCGGACGGGCGGTGGGCGTCACGACGACACACCGCCACCGCCCGTCCGACGCACCGGGGGACACCCGGGGATTGCCCGGCGGCGCGGGCAGTTCGCCCCGCGCCACCGCCGGCAGCAGCCCCGCCCGCAGCAGCGACGACTTGCCCGAACCCGACGCACCGAACACGACGACGGGCCCGCCGCCACGCACGGCCGACGCCACCCGGTCCACCAGGTCGGTGGTGGCCGCCGTACGGCCGAAGAACCAGCGCGTGTCTCCGACCCCGAAGTGGGCGAGCCCACGGTACGGGCAGGGTGTCGCGCGCTGGCCGGGCAGCGCGGCGGGGGTCTCGCACAGCGTCCGCAGTTCGCCACCGGCGTCGAGAGCGACGTCGAGGGCGACCGCCATGGCGAGATGGGCGCGCTTGCGGCCGTGCTCGACGTTCGAGAGATGACCCTTGCTGTACTTCGTCAGCCGCGCCAACTCCGCCAGTGACACTCCGCGCTCGTTCCGAATCCGCCGCAGGGCCTTGCCGAAGGCCTCGTCCCCCGTCTTCTCCTCCACCGCGTTCCCCCAGGTCATCACATGTATTCCGGTACCCCGGAAAGTGGGATACGGGCCGCTCCTAGCGTGCACCGCGGCGGCTGGGCAGTGTGGTGTCAGCGGGCCGGATCAGCACTTTGAGTGACGGTCTTCTGCGGCCCGCGAGCAGGCGACCAATCCATCCGACAGAAACGGAGACTTCAGCATGCGTACGACAACCCCCGGAAGGTTCACGGCGGCGGCCCTGTTCGCGGCGGCGACGCTGGCGGCGCTCACGGCGGCGACCACCCCGGCGCCGGCGATGACCGAGGCCCCGGCGGCACCGGCCGCGGCACGCAAGGCCTGCGCGAACGTGGGCGGCGAGAAGAGCGGAGCCAGGGCCGTCACGGCCACCTTCCACAACCGCTCGGTGACCGTGAAGGCCACCGTGAGCGACCACCAGACCGGCTCGACACGGCTGCATGTGAAGGCCATCCAGGGCAGCAACGTCACCGACTACCAGACCAGCGTCTGGGTCAACGACGACGACCGCAAGGTCTCGATGAACCTGGCCGCGGACTCTCCCGGCGGAGCGTCCGCCATCGAGTACTGGACCGAGTCGACGTACGGCACCAGCGGCCACCGCATCTGCACCCGCTGACCCGGCCGACAGGCCCGGCCGTACGTGCCTTCCAGGCACGTACGGCCGGGCCGTCCCCGCACCGCCTACACCCAGTCGGTCATCCGGAACACGCCCAACATGTCCTGCTCACGGTGGGCCTTTGTGTTCCTGCCCGGGTAGAACGACGTCTCCACACCGACCCAGCCACGGAACTTCCCGTTGTCGTCCAGCACTTGCAGCATCGGCTTCACATGGGAGTTGCCCGAGTGACAGGTCTGTCCGTGTTCCATCGCCAGGCAGGAGCACCAGTGCCAGAGGGTGTCCCGTCGGTCGTGGGCACCGATCCGGGCGAGGTAGTACTGGATGGTGATGTCGATCTTGCGGTCACCGTCCCAGCCGTGGTGCGGACAGCCCGTCCCACCGCAGACGTTCCGCGAACCGGCCGCCTCCCGCAGGGTCATGCAGTAGCTCGGGTTGTCGCAGCGGGTGAACTTGGAGTGCGAGAACACCGATCCCGACGCCCGGGGCGAATGATGCGCCGCCGCCCCCTTGTTGCGCCACGACATCCCTTCCAGACGGATCTCCCCGTCGTGCCGCCGCACACTGTCCATCGCCCGCCTGCTGCTGAGTTCGGCCTTGCTGCCGTAGCCGTAACCCGCGTTCGCCCGGGTCGAGTACAGCTGGTCGAGCCGCGTCAGCGTGGGCCTGCTCAGCACCTCCCACTGCTCGGTCCACGCACTCGCCCCGACGCTCCACTTGATCCACAGAACCCGGGCGGCCCTGCCGTGCACGGTCTGGTCCCGCAGCTCGTAGACACCGGACCGCTTGTCCGTGGCCCCGTCCCGGAACCCCGCCACCGTCTTGACCGGGCAGTTCCGGCGTGCGGCCGTGTCCCACACGCCTCCGGGAGCGCACTTGAGGTCCGGGGTGACCCCGGCGTTCACCCGCTCGCTCGGGCGGCTCTGCCGCCACAGGCGCATCTCGGCCCGTACGGTCGAGTCCGCGGCATTGAATCTGTACGTTCCCAGCCGCATCCAGCTGTCCCGGATCCCGGGTTCGAGGTGGGCGGTGGCGACGACGAAGTTCGCTCTGCCGCCGGGCAGTTCGGCCTCGGCCCGGCTGCTGCCCCGACTGGGAGAGGCCGTCGCGGGCAGGGCCGCCAACACCAGTACGGCAGCGAGAAGGTTACGAAGGGTACGCATCACCCCGTCGACGGTGGTCCATCACCGCCGTGCCCGGCGGGCAGACACGGCGTGCGTCACCCGGCGCCCCGAAGTACCCGCACGGCTCACCTCACGCGGACGCGCCCCCGGCACTCCCTTCCGCGCTCACCCCGCCCACACCACCGCCTGCACCTCCCCGTACGCGTGCAGCGCGTACGACCCCACATCGCGCCCCACCCCGCTCCGCTTGAACCCCCCGAACGGCGCCTCCATGTTCCGCCCGACGGTGTTCACGCCCACGCCCCCGGCCCGCAGCCGCCGCGCGACGCGGAACGCACGTGCCACATCCCCCGACCAGACGTAGTCGATGAGCCCGTAGTCGCTGTCGTTGGCGAGCGCGACGCCCTCCTCCTCGTCGTCGAAGGGGATGACGGTCACCACCGGCCCGAAGATCTCCTCCCGGGCCACCCGCATGTCGTTCGTGCAGTCGGCCAGCAGCGTCGGGGCGACATAGAACCCCCGGTCGTACGGCGGCCGTTCGCCGCCCGCGACGACCACCGCGCCCTCTTTCCGCCCCAGTTCGACGTGCGCCTCGACCCGGTCCCGGTGTGCCGCCGAGATCACCGGCCCGACCACCGTGCCCGCCGCACGCGGGTCACCCACCTTCAACTGACCGGCGTACGCCGCCAGTTGTTCCACCACCTGCCCGTACACGCCCCGCTGCGCGAGCACCCGTGTCGGCGCCGTGCAGATCTGGCCGCTGTAGAACGAGAACGTCGTGCCGATGCCCGAGACCGCCGAGCGCAGATCCGCGTCGTCGAAGACGAGTGCCGCGCCCTTCCCGCCCAGTTCCATCAACTGGCGTTTCATGCCCCGGCCGCACACCTCGGCGATCCGCTGCCCGACGGCCGTCGACCCGGTGAAGCTGACCATGTCGACGTCCGGCGAGTCCACGACCGCCTCGCCGACCCCGATACCCCGCCCGCTGACGACGTTCACGACGCCCGGCGGCGCGCCCGCCGCCTCCAGCGCCTCCGCCATCCGGTACACCGACAGCGGGTCCTGCGGCGCGGGCTTCACGACCACCGTGTTGCCCATCGCCAGCGCGGGCGCGATCTTGCCGGCCGGGTTGGCCCAGGGGTTGTTGTACGAGGTGATGCAGGCGACCACGCCCACCGGCTGGCGTACGGCCACCGCGCCCATCACCGCCGCCTTGCCGAACGGTCCCCCCTCGTTGACCTGCGGCGGGATCGCCCACTCGGCCGGTTCCACCTTCGCGTACCGGCGGAACCGGGCCGCGCCCACGCCCACCTGCATCCCGCGCGCCGTCGCGGTCGTGGCGCCGGTCTCCGCCTGGGCGAGGGCGGCGTACGGCGCCAGGTGGCTCTGGATGATGTCCGCGGCGCGCGCCAGGACAGCGGCACGCTCCTCCGCCGGCATGCGTGACCACGGCTCGAAGGCCTCGCGAGCCGCCGCGGCGGCGGCGTGCGCCTGATCCCGCGAGGCCTCCGGCGCCAACCCGACGACTTCCTCCGTCGCCGGGTCGATCACCTCGTAGTGCCCGTCGGCCGGTTCCACCCACGAGCCGCCGACGAACAGCCGCTGTCCGTCGGTCACTTGGTACTCACCGTGGCCGTGTCCCGCCCGGAGCGGAGCACCTTGCCCGGCACCGCACCCGTGACCGCGTCCCCGCGGATCGCCTCAACTCCGTTGACCCACACCGCGGTTATCCCGATCGCCTTCGAGTCGAGACGCGGACTGTCGCCCGGCAGGTCGTGCACCAGGGTGGCCTTGCCGGCGTCGACGCGCTCCGGGTCGAAGAGGACCAGGTCCGCATGGAAGCCCTCCTCGATACGCCCCCGCTCCCGCAGGCCGAACAGCCGCGCCGGATCGTCGGTCAGCATCTGCACCGCCCGCTCCAGCGAGACCAGTTGGCGCCCCCGAAGACAGTCGCCGAGGAACCGGGTCGTGTACGGGGCCCCGCACATGCGGTCCAGATGGGCGCCGGCGTCGGAGCCGCCGAGGAGCACGTCCTCGTGCCGCCAGGTCTCGGCGCGCAGCGCCCAGGACGCCGGGTCGTTGTCGGTCGGCATGGGCCACAGGACCGTACGGAGTTCGTCGGCCACACAGATCTCGACGAGGCAGGAGAAGGGGTCCAGGCCGCGTTCGGCGGCGATGTCCTGCACGACCCGGCCGGTCAGGCCCTCGTTCGCCGCGCTGTAGGTGTCCCCGATGACATACCGCCCGAAGTCCGTCAGCCGCCGGAAGACCCCGGCCTCCTCGCTCTGCGCCCGCCGGACCATCTCCGCCCGTACGGCGGGATCGCCGAGCCGGGTGATCCGCTCGGGAACCGGCAGCCCCAGCACCGGTCCCCACCCGGGGATCAGGTTCAGCGCACAGAAGGTGCCGAGGGACATGTTCATCGGCGTGAGGATGGGCATCGTGAGGGCGACGACCCGGCCACCCGCCTTACGGGCACGCTCACTTGCCTCCAGCTGGCGGGGGACGCGAGCCGGTACGGCCGAGTCGATCGTGAGCACGTTCCAGTTCAGCGGACGCCCCGCGACCGCGCTCATCTCGACGAACAGATCGATCTCGTCGTCACTGAACTGGTCGAGGCACCCGGCGACGATCGCCTCGATCTGCGTACCCTCGTGCTCGCCAACCGCCCTGGACAGCGCGATGAGTTCGGCGGGCAGCGCATGCCGGGACGCGACCGGCTTGCCGTCCCCGTCGGAGTGCGTGGACGACTGCGTGGTGGAGAACCCCCAGGCCCCGGCATCCATGGCCTCATGGAACAGCCGCACCATATCGGCGAGTTGAGCCTCGGTCGGCTGCCCACCCACGGCATCCGGACCCATCACATACCGCCGCAGCGCACAATGCCCCACCATGAACCCGGCGTTGACCGCGATCCGCCCTTCGAGAGCATCCAGATACTCCCCGAACCCGCTCCAACTCCAGGGCGCCCCCTCCTCCAACGCCACCAACGACATCCCCTCGACCTTGGACAACATCCGCCGCGTGTAGTCGGCGTCGTCGGGGCGGGAAGGGTTCAAGGGCGCAAGGGTGAACCCACAGTTACCGGCGGCAACGGTCGTGACCCCGTGGTTCAGGGAGGGCGTCGCATACGGATCCCAGAAGAGCTGAGCGTCGTAGTGCGTGTGCGGATCGACAAACCCAGGCGCCAACACCAACCCAGCGGCATCTTCAACAGTCCGGGCGTCCTCGGTCACGGTCCCGATGACGGCGATCCGCCCATCCCGCAGCCCGACATCGGCGACGTAAGCAGGGCGACCGGTCCCGTCGACGACGGTAACCCCTCTGACCAGATGATCAAGCAAGACAGCACCTCACTCCTACCTAAGGGGCGCGGGGAACTGCGCGACCAGCCCCCACCACGCCGCACCCGCCGACGAACCCTCAAGCCACCCCTCGGAACCGCGAAGTCCGATGCACAGGATCGGTGTCGATCTTCGGAATCACGTGCTCCCCGACCAACCGAATCGTCTGCAACGTGTCCTCCTTCGAGATCCCGATAGGCATCCCGAAGCTCAACTGATCCGCCCCCGCCTGCTCCCACCGCTTGCACTGCGTCAGCACCTCATCCGGATCCCCACAGATCAACAACTCCTCGGCGATGAGCAGTTCGATGATCTCCTCGTTGAACTCCGGCAAGGTCTCCGGCCACACCGGGAACCCCTCGGGACGAGGAAACGTGTCGTGGTACCGGAACAGCAGCGACTGTAGATAGTGCAGCCCACCGCCGGCCGCGATCCGCACCGCCTCCGCGTGCGTAGGCGCACACACCGCCGTCGACGTCACCATCACGTTGTCGTTGACGAAGTCCCCGACCGGCTCGGCGTCCACGATCGCCGTCTTGTACTGCTCCAGCACCCACTCCATGTCGGAGACCTTCTGCACGCTGAAGCCGAGCACGCCCAGCCCCTTGCGCGCGGCCATGCCGTACGAGGGCGGCGAGCCGGCGGCGTACCACATCGCGGGGTGCGAGGGCCCGTACGGCTTGGGGAGGATCTTGCGCGGCGGCAGCGCCCAGTGCTTGCCCTGGAAGCCGACGTACTCGTCCTGCATCCACATCTTGGGGAACTCGGCGATCGTCTCCTCCCAGAGTTCCTTCGTGTGGTTCATGTCCGTGATGCCGGGCATGAAGCCGAGGATCTCGTGGGAGCCGGCGCCCCGGCCGGTGCCGAACTCGAAGCGGTTGCCGGTGAGATGGTCGAGCATGGCGACCTTCTCGGCCACCTTCACCGGGTGGTTGACCGGGGCGAGCGGGTTGAAGATGCCGGAGCCGAGGTGGATGCGCTCGGTGGCGTGGGCGAGGTAGCCGAGGTAGACGTCGCTGGCGGAGAGGTGCGAGTACTCCTCCAGGAAGTGGTGTTCGGTCACCCAGGCGTACTTGAAGCCCGACTTGTCGGCCTCGATGACGTACTCGGTCTCCTCCAGCAGCGCCTTGTGCTCCGCGAGCGGATCGGTCTCGGCCCGCTTGCCCACGTATCCCTGTACAAAGAGCCCGAATTCCAAGGAGGTTCACCGTCCCCAGTCACCCAGTCCACTGTTTCTGACGTAGCGTCAGATTTGATGAGACGACTGTTCCACCGGCCCCCGTGAGCGTCAATAGCTGACAGTCAGTCAGATAACGGCGACGCCCGCGAGCCACCCACCGTCGATCACGAACGGCTGCCCGGTGATGTACGAGGAGTCCTCCGAGGTGAGGAACAGCGCGAGCCGCGCCACCTCCTCGGGTCGCCCGATCCGCCCCAGCGGCACGAGCTTGCGGTACAGCCTGTCCAGGCCCCGCGAGGCACCCTCGACGTCCGCGGCCGGGTCCAGGACCGCCGGGTTGGACATCGCGGTGTCGATCGCGCCCGGACACATGGCGTTGACGCGTATCTTCCGGCGCGCCAGCTCCAGCGCGGCGACCCGGGTGAGCCCGACGATGGCGTGCTTGCTCGCCGCGTACGCCCCGACCGCCGCCATCCCGGTCACTCCGGTGTACGAGGCGGTGTTGACGATCGTGCCGCCGCCGGCGTCGGCGATGTGCGGCGCGACCGTCTTCACGCCGAGGAAGCAGCCGACCTGGTTGACCTGCACGACCTGCATGAACTCGTCGAGGGGGGTGTCGAGAAGGGTGTTGAAGCGGAGGATGCCGGCGTTGTTGACCAGCCCGTCGATCCGGCCGTACGCCTTCTCGGCGGCGGCGACCGCGGCCTGCCAGCCCGCCTCCTCGCGCACGTCGAGATGGACGTACAGCGCGCCCAACTCCTTGGCCAGCGCCTCCCCTTGATCGTCGAGCACGTCCGCCACGACCACCCGCGCACCCTCCGCGACGAAGAGCCGCGCCTCCTGCTCCCCCTGACCGCGTGCCGCGCCGGTGACGAGTACGACCCGTCCGTCGAGCTTGCCCATGCGGAACCCCTTCGCAGCGTTCACATCGGTGGAGGTCAGCATCGTACCGCCGGATCTGACGATGCGTCAGACCCGATGAACGCATGGGCCGTGTGTGCCTTGTGTGCGAGAGCACACACCAAGTAACTGGGGAGTAGGGATATTTGACCCTGTCGCGGGCTCACAGGTCACGCCAATAATCCTTCACGACCAGGTAAAGCGATCACCAAGTACCTCAAGTAACCCCAGGACGGAGCGGCATGGCCAAGAGGCGACTGAAGAACAAGAAGGTACGGCTCGTGGCGATCGGGTCGGCACTCGCGACCGGTGGCGTGATCATCACCCTCCTTCCGTCGGCGAACGCGGCCGAGGAGAAGACTCCCGAGCAGATCATCACGATGTGTGAACGGTCCGCGGTGCTCAACGGCGAACAGCGGTCGGTGGAGGATTTCGGAGGGGCCTTCGCGGACGGTTTCCAGGCCGACAACTGCAATTACGTCGAGACGAACTTCGAGTCGTTCGACGGCCCCACGGAGAAGGCCTCGATCGACTTCCCGAACTGCGAACCGAACGCCACCGAACCGGCCAAGGTCTCCATCACGTGGAAAGCCACCGTGGCCCAGGGATCGGGCAAGTACACCGCGACCCAACAGGGCGCCGGCGGCGGGCTCTTCGGATTTCTGAGCGGCGCCTGGCTCAAGCACAAGGGGACGACCGACATGACCGTGAAGTCGGTGACCGCCGGCGACACGGAGAACCGGGAGGTTCCGGTCGGCAAGGTCATGCACCTGGAGTTCACGCCGAAAATGCAGCGCATGACCGGCGAATGGCGGGTACGGATCGACGCCGACCCCGGAAGCTTCGCCGTGAACCCCTCCCCGGAGCAGAACTTCGTCGCGTCGGAACTCGTCGAAGGGCCCGTGATCCTGCCGGGCGCCGCCGGGGCGGCGGGCATCGCGGACGGCGTGATCAAGCCGGTCCTGACCGACTGCTGACGACGCCTTCCCATGTCCCGCGCCTCCCCCCACAGCTCCCCCCACCTCACCCGACCCCTCCTCCCACCTGCACCGACACCCTCAAACCCCCCTTCCCCGCAAGGAGACACACGATGACACGCACCGGCCGCAAGGGACATCACCGGAGCAAGAAGAAGCGCATCGTCATGGCCATGGCCCCGCTGGTGGCCGTCGCGGTGGCCGTTCCGCTGATGAACCAGGCGGGTGCCGCCACCCCCTCCGAAGTGACCAAGGACTGCGCGGAGAACTCGAACAAGCTGGACAACTGTGAGTTCGTCGACGTCCAGTTCAAGAACAACAGCCTGGGCCCGAACCTGCGCGTTTCCACGCCCACCGACAACTGCGGTTCCACGAGTGCCCTCTCGAAGAGCTTCAGTGTGTCCGCGTCGGTGACGAGGTCCATCACGCTGGAGGACGGTTTCACCGCTTCCGCCGATTCGAAGCTGGGGAACTCCTTCTTCGAGATCGGTGCCAAGTTCAACACGACGGAACTCACCCTCAAGCGGGACGACACCGGAACCGGATTCGACTTCTCCCGAACCGACACCGTGAAACCCAACCACATCGGTTTCTTCATGTGGTCGGAGAAACGAACCGACGTGAGCGGATTCCTCAAGGCCACGTACAAGGAGGAGCAGGACGGCCAGAAGGTGTTCTTCTCGCCTAGCGAGGGCGGCACGAGCGTGCACGTCTTCTATCCGCAACTCCTGAAGAACGGCACCCCGGACGGCCGCCTCTGGCTGCGCAACGTCGAGTGCGGAACTCCCCAGGCGAACGGACTCCAGAACTCGGACAACAGTATCCGGACGGAACCCGGATTCGGCGAGGGCGGCGAGAACGTCACGGACGTCGAAATCCCGCTGGCGGAGATTCCGGCGCCGTAGCGGAATTCGCGAGGGAATCGGTCAGTCAGCGGGGCGACCCCGGTTGTTCTCAGGTGCGAACAGCCGGGGTCGCCCCCAGCCAGCGCAGCACCGCGTCCGTACTCCCCCGGGCGTCCAGCTTGGCGTAGATGTTGCTGAGGTTGTTGCGGACGGTCTTCTCGCTCAGCCGTAACCGCAGCCCGATCTCCTGGGCGCCCAGGCCCGTCGACAGCAACTCCATGATCTGCCGCTCGCGCGGCGAGAGCAGGTTCCGCAGCCGTTCCATCGCGTCCCCGGCGACAGCCGCGACACCGGCCCCGGAGGTCTTCTGGACCCCCTCCCGCAGGGCCGCGCACGCGACCGGCGAGAGATAGGTGTGCCCGACCGTGGCCGCCATGACCGCCGAGGCGAGCATGCAGGTGCAGTAGTCGCCCTCGACCAGATAGCCGGCCCCGCCCCGGAACACCTCGATCACGGTCTCGGTGTCCCGCCGGGGACTGACGACGATCACCGGAACGCTCACGGCCCCCATGGCACCGAGCAGCATCGGGAACGCGCTCGCCGGCTCCTCGCAGCGCAGGACGACGACGTCCACGGCGCCCGCCTCCCGCAGCTCGCGGTAGGGCGGCGTCACGTGCAACGCCCGGCCCACGTACGGGTCATCGGGGTCCGGCCAGCCCTGGTGCGGCCACTCCCCCTCGGCGCAGGCGAGGGCCACGGACAGGCTGGACGGGGACGAGGGTGACGAGGGTGACGAGCGGTCGACGAACCGGGAAGTGCGCACCGTGCATGTCCTTCCGCCGGAACCATGACGTACGTACGTGCGTGCGTTCATACGTACGCGGCCCAGCGTGGGCATGTTCAAAGATTCAAAGAAAACCGGTCAGGCTGTCAGACAGGTGGTCCCTTTCAGCCACCCACCAGCAGCGGAGCGACCTCGGCCCCGAACTCGCCCATCTGGTCGGTGAGTTCGGCGAGACGCCGACTCCGAAAACGCACCTGGATCTGATGGACGCCCATCGCTCCGTACGCCCGCAGCGACTCGGCGAGCGCCTCGGGCGTCCCGCTGATCGTCCGCCGCCCGACGTCCCACCCGGGCTCACCGACGTACAGCGGCTCGGTGATGGCCCCGATGCTGAACGCCCCCCGCACATCGGCCTGTTCGCGCATCCTCCGGATCCGGCCGATCTGCTCCCGGAGCCGGTCACGCGGATCGCCCTGCGGCAGCCAGCCGTCACCCTTGAGCGCGGCACGCCGTACGGCGGCGGGCGACGACCCGCCGACCCACAGGGGCACGCGTTCCTGCGCCGGCCGCGGCCGCTGCCCGAGCCCCTCGAAGTCGAACAACTTCCCATGATGCTCAGGGAATTCATCCGGCCCCAGCGCGGCCCGCAAGGCGTCGATCGTCTCGTCGAGCACGGCACCCCGCCGATCGAAGTCGACCCCCAGCACCTCGAACTCCTCCTGTACGTGACCGGCCCCGACCCCGAGGATCAGGCGCCCGCCGGAGAGGTGGTCGAGGGTGGCGTACTGCTTGGCGGTGAGGAGGGGATGCCGCAGCCCCACGACGGCCACATGACTCAGCAGCCGGACGCGCTCGGTGACGGCGGCGAGGTGGGCGAGGGTGGCGACGGGGTCGTACCAGACGGTGCTCATCGCGGGGGCGAGCCGGCGGGGGATCGCGACGTGGTCGCAGCTGGCGAGGTAGCTGAAACCGGCGCGGTCGGCAGTGCGAGCGATGTCGAGCAGCTCGGCGGGGCCGGCCGAGGCCTCCCAGGGTTCGGTGTAGAGGGTGGACTGGGACTGGATGGGGAGTTGCATGCCGTAGATCACGGGCGGACTCCTTCACTGAATCTGACGGATCGTCACATCACCCTGCTGCGACCATGGTCACCCCTGCCCCACCCCCAGGCAAGAGTCTTCGCCCCCGCCGCCCCTACCCGTCCCATCCTCGGGGGCTCCGCCCCCGAACCCCCTTTGTCCTCAAACGCCGGACGGGCTGACTACCCAGCCCGTCCGGCGTTTGAGGACGAGGCCGTTCAGGCCGACAGCGGGGGTCTGGGGGCGGCAGCCCCCAGGGGACGGGAATGGGTAGGGGCGGCGGGGGCGAAAACAACCAACGCCGAACCCCTCACCGCCCCGTCACCAGGAACCGCACATACCGCCCCGCCCCCAACACCCCCCGAGCCTCCTTCCGCGCCACCGCCAACTCGCCCACCACCCGTGCCCGTTCCACCTCCGCCCCCGCCAACTGCTTCTGGCGTTGGAGGAGTTCCGCCCGCTTGCGCTGCGTGTCCATGGCTCGCTGCTGGCGTTGGGCGGTGAGGCGGGCTCGTTCGTCGGTGATGCGGCGTTGCAACGCGGACTTCTTCTGCTGGGACTCCGCCTCGGCCTGTTTGATCTCCGCCTTGTGGGTCCGTCGGAGTGTGGCGATGTCCGACTTGATCTGGGCCTTCGTCGTCGCGGGGACCGTCGTCGGCGCGGTCGCCCGTGCCCGGCGTTCCAGGCCCTGACGCCAGTCGCTCAGCGCCGTGGCACGGGCCTCGCCGATGCCGGGCACCCGTACCCGCTGGCCACCGGGACGCACCAGGAACACCACGGACGGGTTGTGCGAGAAGTCCACGCCGATGAAGTCGGCGGCGGACCGGATACCCGCGTCCTGGAGCGCCCGGACCATCTTGGCGCCCATGTTGCTGAGCGACAGCGCCTCCTGGATCGGCGTCCGGCGCAGCCTGTCCTGGATGTGCGCCCTGATCGCGGGCTCCAGCGCCTTGTCGAGCAGCCGCCGCTCCTTCGCCGCCAGCCCGGCCAGCTGCTGCTGCGCCTGGTCCGTACGCCGGTTCAGGTCCATGGTGATACGGGACTGGCCGTCGCGCAGCTCGATCTGTAGGGCCTGGATGCGCTGGTCGGAGGCCGTGTTGTCCTTGGCAAGGGCCTCGTCGAGGGCCCGGATCTCCTTCTCCAGACGCTCGTACGCGCTCGCCGGGTCCGCCAGTTCACGGGAACGGCGTTTCAGTTCGCGCACGCGCTTCCGCGCCGCCCGGCACTCGGGGCGCCGGCGTCGGCCGAGTCCCACCATCGCGGCCGAGGTGAGCAGGGCCACGCCCTGTGCCGCGGGCAGGACGTCCACAGGCTGGGCGGCGGCGAGGACCAGCGCACCGGGGGTGGAGGTGCTGAGCAGCGCGCCGACGGCCGCGACCAGGTCACCGGCGCCGCGCCTGGCGAAGCCGGCCCGTACCCCGGCTCCGGCGGCGGGCTGCTGGGCCGGTGTCGAGGCGGCCACACGGCCCACCATCCACGCCGGGACCCCGGAAGCGGGCGTCGGCGTCGCGGACGCGGCCGGCGTCCAGGACGTGACCGTGGGGCGGCTGCCGCTCAGGCCGCTCCCGTAACCATTCGTACCCGTACCCGAGGCCGCCCCCGGCCCCGTCCGTTGGCCCGGTATCCGTACCGCGTCCTGCGTCAGCGGGGGCAGGGCCGACGCCGACCTGCCCAGGAAGCTCTTGACCCGGCTCGCCATGTCCCGTACCCGCTTGTCCGGGTGGGTCAGCAGGACCGGCCAGGCGAGCGACGTCGCCGGTTCCTTGAAGTCCGCCTCGGAGAGGATCAGGAACTCGCCGTGTCTGTCGTGGAGTTGGGTCCACAGGCCGGGGTCGGTGGCCACGGCGAGCAGGGCCAGTTCGATGGTCCAGGCGGAGAAGCGGTCCATGGCGGGGCCGAAGTCGGCGGCCGTACGGGTGGGTGACTGGTAGTTGCGGTGGCCGTTCTCGGTGGCCTGTTCGCCGCGCAGCGCGGGGACGTACATGCCGTCGTAGTCGACGAGGCGGAAGGTGCCGTCGGCGGCCACGAGGAGGTTGCCGTGCTGGAGGTCGCCGTGGGCGATGCCGTGCTTCTCCAGGTCGGCGGTCATGGCCAGGAAGCGCTCGGCGAGGGCGTGCAGGGCGGCCGGGTCGTCGAGGTTGCGTTCGATCCAGCTGATGAGTCCGGTGCCCTGTATCCAGGTCATCTTGACCGCCGGGTACCACTCCCGCCCGACGAGGACGCCCTGTTCGAGGAAGTCGAAGCCGACCGGCCACGGCTGGGACAGACCGCTCGCGCCGAGTCCGCCGAGCGCCGCGCTGATCGCGGCGTAGCGCTTGCCGAGCGTCGGGCTGTCCCGGGTGAAGCACTTCAGCGCGTACCGCTGTCCGTTCCTCGCCGTGACGGAGAAGACGCTGGCGAAGTTCCCGGAGATCGCCTTCGGGCCCAGTACCGGGCTCTGCTGGACCGTGCCGTGCCTCAAGTCGGGGTCGCTGAAGCAGAGTTCGGGGTGTTGCAGGGCCTCCGCGTAGTTCGCTCCCGTCGGAAACCTCCGGGCCGAGCCGGTACCCGGTCCGGGTCCGGGGCCGCCGCCGGGGGGCACCGCCATCTACGCCTCCGCTCCCACCCTCGCGCGGACGAGCGTCACGTCGTCGTTGCGCATCCGGGCGCGCGCCCGCTGGTCGTCCACCCACTCGGCGAAGTCCTGCTGGTCGAAGTGTGCGAAGGCCGGAAGGGCGGCCATGGGCGCGCTCGCCAGCAGCCAGGCCGCCAACGCGTCGGTGGCGAGCAGGAGTTCGTCGCCGGGCAGCAGCTCGCCCCAGGCCACCCGCATCCGATCCGCGACCAGCTCCACGTCATGGTTGCGGCTGCCCAGCAACTGAGGAGTGATCCCGAACTCCTCGACCGTACTCAGCGGGAAGGACTCCAGAAGGCGTCCGTCCCGCAGCTGGAACAGACAGCTGTCGCCGAGCGCGAACGCGTACCAGAACCAGCGGGTCGTGCCGTCCTCCAGGACGGTGGCCCGGATCTCGGCGCCCAGCACCGTGGCGAACGCGCCCTTCTCCAGGCCGGGTTGCTCGTACCAGGCGATGGGCCTGCCCTGCGCGGCGCGCTCGGCCTGGTAGCGGGCGAGGAAGGCGTCCCAGTGCAGTGCGGAGCGGTCCATCAAGTCCCGTACGAACGTGGGCAGTTCCTGCCACCAGTCACCGGCGAGCCGCATCGACTCGACGGTGTCCTGGACCAGGAGCCCGGCCCAGTCGCGGGCCAGCAGGCTCTCCGAGGCGCCGTCGGACACCGAGGCGTACAGCGAGGCGACGGCCCGTCCGGCGCCGTCGACGCCCGGTTCGCCGGACTGCCAGCAGTACGCGGCGTCCTCGTACTCCTGGGCGCTGCTGCCCGACTTCTGCGTCCACCACCACTGCGCCCGCGGCAGCGCCGGGATGTCCCCCATGGTCAGCGCAGCTCCGTCGCACGGGTGCCGATGTCGAGGAACTCCACGATCGAGACGATGTCGGCGTTGTAGACGAAGCCCCGGGTGGTCTCGCCGACGCGGTGGCCCTGCGAGGCGGCGTACGAACGCATGTGGCTGGGCAGGACGCTGGACATCTGGAAGAGCAACTTCGCGTACGTGTCCGGCAGTTGCTCCTCGCTGTCCGGGAAGGTGATGGGGGCGCCGCCGCTGCCCGACACATGCAGGTTGAAGAGGAGGACCGGGCCGTCGGCGGTGGCGTGCGAGGCGAGGCCGATGGCCGCGCTGGTCGGGTCGCCGTCGGTGGACTCGCCGTCGGTGAGGTTGAGGACGATGGGCGGGAAGCCGCTGGGGTGGGTGTCGACCCAGTGCGCGACGAGCGTGTCCGCGTAACCGAGGGCGCGCGTCATGGGCGTACCGCCGTTGGTGACCGGGTCCATCCACACCGGGAACTGCACGGACGTCTCGACCAGCCCGCCGGCCCCGTCCGGCACCTTCTTGGTACGGCTCTCCACCCGCGCCGGGTTGTTGGCGACCTCGCTCAGCGGAACGAGGTCGCGGCCGGCGAGGGCGCCCTGGTAGGCGGAGCCGACGTGGTTGTGGCCGTAGCCGATGACGGCGACGTGGAAGTAGTCGCGTACGCCTTCCTCCTTGGCGCACTTGACCGACAGTTCCGTCAGCAGCCGATTGATGGCATTGGCGACCACCTCGGCCCGTGGCTGTGTCGTCTCACCGCTCTCCATCGGGTCGCTCATGGAGGCGGACTGGTCCACCAGGAAGATGAAACAGCCCGGGTTCGTGCGGCTGATCTCTGCGGTGTACGGCAACGGACGCCCCCGTTTTCCCTGTGCGGAATGCCTCTGCGGACGGACAACACAACAGGGGGACGACCACGATCGGCGACGCGTCTTTACACAATGACCACTTGGCCCCCCAAGGGAGTTCACGGTACCGGATGACCAGCCGTCCCAGGTGGGAAGCTTGGGAAGATTGCGTGGGCGTGGAAGGTTATGCGGGGTTCCACAGCCCGTCCGGCGTCAGCCCGAGCAGGTCGATCGCGTTGCCTCGTACGATCCGTTCGACGACCTCGGGGTCCAGATGCCCCATCTGCCGCTCGCCGACCTCCCTGGAGCCGGGCCAAGTCGAGTCGGAGTGGGGGTAGTCGGTCTCGTAGAGGACATTCCCGACGCCGATCGAGTCGAGGTTCTTCAGCCCGAAGGCGTCGTCGAAGAAGCAGCCGAAGACATGCTCGGCGAAGAGTTCGGACGGCGGCCGGTGGACCTTGTCGGCGACTCCGCCCCAGCCCCGGTTCTCCTCCCAGACCACGTCCGCGCGCTCCAGGATGTACGGAATCCAGCCGATCTGGCCCTCCGCGTACATGATCTTCAGCTGCGGGAAGCGTTCGAACTTGCCGCTCATCAGCCAGTCGACCATCGAGAAGCAGCAGTTGGCGAAGGTGATGGTGGAGCCGACGGCGGGCGGGGCGTCGGCGGACGTGGACGGCATCCGGCTCGACGAGCCGATGTGCATCGCGATGACCGTGCCCGTCTCGGCGCAGGCCGCGAGGAACGGGTCCCACTCGTCGCCGTGGATCGAGGGCAGCCCGAGGTGCGGCGGGATCTCGGAGAAGGCGACCGCCCGCACACCCCGGGCCGCGTTGCGCCGGACCTCGGCAGCCGCCAACTCGGCGTCCCAGAGCGGGATCAGGGTGAGGGGGATGAGCCTGCCCTGCGCCTGCGGGCCGCACCACTCCTCCACCATCCAGTCGTTGTACGCCCGCACCCCGAGCAGTCCGAGTTCGTGGTCCTTGGCCTCGGTGAAGGTCTGGCCGCAGAAGCGCGGGAAGGTGGGGAAGCAGACGGCGGACTGGACGTGGTTGATGTCCATGTCGGCCAGTCGCTGCGGGACGTCGTACGAACCGGGGCGCATCTGCTCGTACGTGATGACTTCGAGCTTGATCTCGTCGCGGTCGTAGCCGACGGCGGTGTCGAGGCGGGTGAGGGGGCGGTGCAGGTTCTCGTAGATCCACCAGTCGCCGATCGGCCCGTCGTCGCCGGGCTGCCCCATCACGGGCTTGAACCGGCCGCCCAGGAAGGACATCTCCTTCAGGGGCGCGCGGACTATGCGCGGGCCGATGTCCAGGTACTTCTTCGGGAGCCGGTCCTGCCAGACGCCCGGGGGCTCCACGGTGTGGTCGTCCACCGAGATGATCTTCGGAAAGGTGCTCGTCGTCTCCGCAGTCGTCTTCATACCAGGCACGGTAGCGCCGATCTGACGAACCGTCAGCTGACTGGCCACCCGTCCCTTTCTGTTGAACCCTGTGCGAAGACAGTGTGAGAACTCTGTAGTACCTCGTGCGCCGAGCTGTGATCGCTGTCTCGACAGCTGACGCATACGCCAGGGACAAGGCAAACTGCTGTCCTGGTCATGAAGTTCGGCAGGGAGCGGCGATGGGTGACGTACCGGCTGTACCGCGGGTGCCGGCACAGCGGGATCCCAGGGACACTCCGGTGAACCCCTCGGCGGGTTCCCCAGCGGCACTGCGCTTCAGCGTGCTGGGGCCGGTACGGGCCTGGCGCGACGAGGAACAGCTGCCCACCGGTTCCCCGCAGCAACGGGCGCTGCTGGCCGCGCTGCTGCTGCGCGAGGGCCGGACGGCCACGGCGGCCGAGCTGATCGACGCCCTGTGGGGCGAGGAGTCGCCGTCGCAGGCACTGGCGGCGGTACGGACGTACGCCTCGCGGCTGCGGAAGATCCTGGGCTCCGGCGTCCTGCTGAGCGAGTCCACCGGATACGCCATCCGTTCGCTGCCCGAGGGCGCGCTCGATCTCGCGGTGGCGCAGGACCTGGCCACGGAGGCGGAGAAGGCGAAGAACTCCGGGGACCTGTGCCTTGCCCGGGGCGTCCTGAACAAGGTCCTCGACCTGTGGGACGGGGAGCCGCTGGCGGGCGTACCGGGCCCCTACGCGGACGCGCAACGCGTGCGGTTGGAGGAGTGGCGGCTCCAACTCCTCGAATCCCGCCTCGACATGGACCTGGAGCAGGGCTGCCACGCCGAGTCCATCAGCGAGTTGACCGCCCTGACGGCGGCCCATCCCCTCCGTGAGCGGCTGCGCGAACTGCTGATGCTGGCCCTGTACCGCAGCGGCCGGCAGGCCGAGGCGCTGGCGGTGTACGCGGACACGCGCAGGCTCCTCGCGGACGAGCTGGGTGTCGATCCCCGCCCCGGCCTCAAGGAGTTGCAGCGGCGCATCCTCAATGCGGACCCGAGTCTCGCCGAACCCTCCGCCCCGCTCGCGCCCGAGCCCGCCCCGGCCCCCGTGCGCCCCGCCCAACTCCCCGCGACGGTCTCGGACTTCACGGGCCGTGCCGCGTTCGTCTCCGAGCTGAGCAAGGTCCTGTCGTCCGCGTCCTCCGCGTCGCCGACGCAGGGCCGGGTGATGGCGGTGTCGGCGCTGGCCGGTATCGGCGGCGTGGGCAAGACGACCCTGGCGGTGCATGTGGCCCACCAGGCCCGTTCCGCCTTCCCCGACGGGCAGTTGTACATCGACCTCCAGGGCGCGGGACCCCAGGCGGCGGAACCGGAAACGGTCCTGGGCGCCTTCCTGCGCGCCCTCGGCACGGCCGACTCGGCGATGCCGGACTCCCTGGAGGAGCGCGCGGCCCTGTACCGCTCGCTGCTGGACGGCCGCCGGGTCCTGGTCCTGCTGGACAACGCCCGCGACGCCGCCCAGGTACGTCCGCTGCTGCCGGGCACGGAGGGCTGCGCGGCCCTGGTCACCTCCCGGGTACGGATGGTGGACCTGGCCGGTGCGCACCTCGTCGACCTGGACGTCATGTCCCCCGAGGAAGCGCTCCAGTTGTTCACGCGGATCGTGGGCGAGGAGCGGGTCGCGGCCGAACGCAAGGCCGCCCTGGACGTCGTCGCGGCCTGCGGATTCCTGCCGCTGGCGATCAGGATCGCGGCGTCCCGGCTGGCGGCGCGCCGGACCTGGACGGTGTCGGTCCTGGCGGAGAAGCTGGCGGACGAACGCCGCCGCCTGGACGAACTCCAGGCCGGCGACCTCGCCGTGAAGGCGACGTTCGAGCTGGGCTACGGCGCCCTGGACCGCCAACAGGCCCGCGCCTTCCGCCTGTTGGGCCTGGCCGACGGCCCCGACATCTCGCTCGCGGCGGCAGCGGCCGTACTGGGCCTGCCCGTCGAGGAGGCCGAGGAGATCCTGGAGTCCCTGGTGGACACCTCGCTCCTGGAGTCGGCGGCGCCGGGCCGCTACCGCTACCACGACCTCGTACGCCTCTACGCGCGTGCCTGCGCCGAACGGGACGAACACCCGCCCGGCGAGCGGGATGTGGCGATGTCGAGGCTGCTGGACTTCTACTTGGCGACGGTGGCGGCGACGTACCGCATCCAGCGCCCCGAGGACAAGTTGGTCGACCATCTGGAGCACGCGGAGTACCCGGGCCTGACCTTCGCCGACCGGCACGCGGCGCAGGACTGGGTGCACGCGGAGGCGGTGTGCGTGCTGGCCTGCGTACGACAGTCCACGAGCCGACCGCACGCGCTGCGCCGGGCCGCCGATGTCCTGTGGGCGGCGGTGGAGTTGGCCGAGTCGGGCACCAACTCCCGGGAGTACGAGGCGGTGGCGGCGATCGTGCGGGACGCGGCGCGGGCGGCGAGCGACCAGCGCACGGAGGCGCGCGCCCGCATCACTCTGGGCTTCGTGCACCACATCTCCGGGAGCGACTTCGACGCGGCCCTCCAGGAGGCGGAGCGGGCAACGGAGTTGGCCCTCGCGGCGGACGACCAGTACACCGCGTGCTGGTCGTCCAACCTCAGCGGCATCATCGCGATCTACCAGGGCCGGCACGACGCGGGCGAGGCCCACTTCACCCGCGCGATCGAGAACTACCGTGCCTTCGGAGACCGTCCGGGCGAGGCCAGCGTCCTGTGCAACCTGTCCCGTATCCACCTGGCCACCGGCCGCACCGACAGCGCGGTCGCCCTGGCCAAACAGGGCACGGCGATGTACGACGCGATGGGCCATACCGTACGAGGGGCCAACGGACGTTACGCACTGGGCCTGGCGCTGACCCAGAGCGGCCACCTGGCGGACGCGGCCTCGCACTTGGAGGAGGCCCTGCGCGTGTTCCGGGACAGTCGCCAGCGCCTGTGGGAGGGCATGACCCTGTTCCGCCTCGCCGAGGTCGACCTCGCCGCCGCCCGTTCGGCACGCGCGGCGGCCAACGCCGAGCAGGCCCTGACCCTGCTGCGCGGCATCGGTGGCGAATGGCGCAGGGGCAATGTCCTCACGGTCCTGGGCCGTGCCCTGCACGACATAGGCCAGTTGGACCGCGCGCAGGTGTGCTGGACGGACGCGCTCGGCATCTTCGACGCGCTGGGGGCGCCGGAGGGGGACGCGGTGCGTACGCTGCTCGGGCGCCAGACGCGCACGAACTGCTGAGGGTTGCCTGGACAGATCCGAAGGTGAGCGGCGTTCATCGTTCGTTTATCGCCGTCCGGCAGTCTCCTTCCTGTCGGGCCGTCGCGTCGGGGGGCAGGCGGAACGACACGGGGCCGGACCTCTTAGGGTGAACCGGCTCAGGGCCCGTCCCACGATCCACGGGGGAATCGAGGGGGCGGGCCCCTCAGTCCAACGGTCACCATTCAGGGGAGACAGCAACATGAGCGACGAGACCACAACGGACGACATCCACGCGACGTCCGAGCCGGCCACCGCCACCGCACTGGGCGACATCCACGCCACGAGCGAGCCGGTCAAGGAGTCCAAGACCACGGCGACGCTCCTGGGCGACATCCACGCCACGACGGAACCGACGGCCACGACGGACGACATCCACGCGACGGACGAGACGGCCTGACCCACGGGGCTCCGACAGACGTACACCTGCACGGGGAACGACCGCGGCGGCGCGGAGGGGGAGCCGCCGCGGTCGTGGTGTTTGGGGGGCGGAGTCAGAGGCCCCTGACGACCACCTTGGGGCCGCACAGCTTCCCCATGTCGTCCTCGTCGGACGTGTACAGCACCACACCTCCCGCCTGCCGCTCCGCGATCACCGCCAGTGCCGCGTCGATCGCGTACTTGTGGCCGTGCAGGCCGGTGCCCTCAAGCAACCCGATCGCAGCGTCGGCGACCTCCTTGGTCACGGGCTCCACCACAATCCGGGACATGGCCCACGCCCAGGCCCCCCGTTTCACCTGACCGTGGTACGCCTCGATGAGCGTCATGGAGCTGGTGACCAGACGAATGCCCGAACGGCGGGCGTCCTTGAGCCTGGACAGCATCACCCGCTCACCGAGCACCGCCCGCGACAGCGCCTCGCAGTCCAGCACATAGCAACTGGACATCCTCAACTCGCCTTCGGGTACTGCGCCTCGGCCGCCGCCTCGCGCTCAGCGAAAATACGCTCGACCTCCCGGCGCTCGGCCTCGGCCGCCGCCAGTTCGGCCTCGGTGACCGGCCCGTGTTCCTCCTCCAGCCACGCCACCAGCTCCCCCAGCCGGTCCTGCTCCCGCTGACGCTCTATGGCCCGCGTGACATAGGCACTGAACCCGCCGGGCCCGACCTCGCTCCGGATCTCCTCGGCGAGCTCCTCCGGCAGAGTCACGGTGTACTTCTTCGTTGCCATACCAATCACCATACCGCCCCTTTCCGGGCTCGGCCTGTCGTCGGCCACGCTTTCGAGGGCCGCGAGCGGTTCGGCGCCGAAATACGTCGTGACGTTCACCGCCCGGCCGCGTTCCGCAATACGGCGGCCAGCTTCCGCGCGGTGGCCGCGTTGCAGCCGCCGAGCGCGACCAGGCCCCTCGGCGTCCGGTAACTCCCCGCGAAACTCGGCAGATCGATCCGCAGGGACGGCAGGGTGATGCCGTGCTCGCGAAGGGCGTCGCGGAGTTCCTCGACGCAAAGGGTGACGTCGAAGACGGTGGGTTCGGATTGCATGGGCTCCATGGGGCGGGACCTCCCTGCTCAGCACGCACTCATGCGCGCTCTGTGACGATTCCCTCACAGAGTGACGTGACGGTGCGTACCGTGGAAGGGCTTCGGATTGCGCAGCGCAACTGGAAAGAGGCGGTGGTGAGTTGTGCCTTCCCGTAAGGACCCCGACGCGTCCGCGAACGTCCCGTCCTTCTACGGCGCCGAGTTGCGCTACCTGAGGGAGCAGGCGGGCCTGACGCTGGAGCAACTGGCCGAGGGGAGTTGGCGGGGCATCTCCCTCCTGAGCCAGATCGAGCGCGGCGAACGCAGGATGCCGGAGGATCTGGCCCGCCATGTCGACGCCAAGCTCGACACGGACGGCTTTTTCATGCGGCGCTGTGAAGACGTGAGCAGGGCGAAGAGGTCGGGGCATGCGGAGTACTTCGTAGATGTGCTGGAGATGGAGGAGCACGCAGAGTCGATCGAGGAGTGGGCGCCGATGCTGGTGCCAGGCCTGCTCCAGACGCCCGCTTACGCCCGCGCACTCACGCGCGCGGCAATGCCACGGGCCTCTGACGCGGAGGTCGAGGAGAAGGTCCGGGCCCGGATGGAGCGGGCGGCGATCTTCGACTCCGAGCAGCCTCCCGCGTTCTGGGCCATCCTCGACGAGTCGCTGCTGCGCCGCCGGGTTCTCCCCGACGAGGGAATGGCCGAACTCCTGGAGCACATCGCAGAGGTGATCAGGACGACGCACTCCATTGCACAGATCGTTCCGGAAACCGCCGCCGCCCACCCGTTCATGATGGGCATGACCAAGATGATGGCCTTCTCGGACGCACCACCTGTCGTCTACACCGAGAGCCTGCACAGCGGGCAACTCATCGACTACCCGGCGCTCGTGAAGCAGTACCGGGAGTCGTACGATCTGCTCAGGGCCACCGCTTTGCCGCCTGAAGCGTCCCTGGCCATGATCGAGACCGCGGCAGAGGACTACCGAAATGGCAAGCACCGAGCTTGACTTGAGCACCGCGCTCTGGCGAAAGAGCACGTACAGCAACGGCACCGGCGGAGACTGCGTCGAGGTGTCCTCCGCCCCCGGCATCGTCCCCGTACGGGACTCCAAGACCGCCCCCCACAACGGCCCCGTACTCCTCTTCCGGGCCGGGGCCTGGGCAGCCTTCCTCACTGAAGTGAAGGGCTGACGTCGGGACGGCCCTCTCGGTACGCGATCATGCGTTCATGCCCCTGAGAGACACCCTTGCCCGAGTCGACGCAGACCTGGCCGCCGGCCGGGTTCCCGTCGCGCGCCAACGCCTGCGCGGGCTGGTGTCGTCCTTTCCGAACGACCTGATGGTTCGCCGACGCCTGGCCGAGGCGTACCGCCTGTATGGAGAGCCTGCAGAAGCGGGCCGCTGGATGTACCTCGAACAGGACAGGGACGCAGCTGAGACCTCCGCCTTCGAGGCGAGGTACCACACTGCTCCGCAGCGCATGCGGGCACTTGCCTGGCAGGGCCGTGAGTCGCTTGCCCGAACAGCCTTTGCCCGAGAGCAATTGGCAGCAGTACGAACAGCTTGCTCCGATGCCATGGGGCGCCCCGTCGACTGGGACACGGTGCCATCCGGCAAGAAGGAGGACGCCGGGGGAAGCGCCCTCGCCGACTTTCTGGCAGGGGCTGGATGCCTGGTTGCAGTCCTTCTGTTCCTTGCGATCTGGGTAAATGGCCTCGTCGCCTTGTTCGACTGACTCAGGCCACCGGAGCATGTCACCGGGTGGAGGAGCGGACAGGCCTAGAGGACGAAGACCGTCATCCAGACCGCCCACATTCCCACCGAGAGAACGAGAACAGCGCCCGGGCCGAGCCAGCGGCCGATCCAGACGATGGTGTTCCGTCCAGCCGACCCGGCTCCGAGAGCACGCCGAGTCAGCACATGGCTGATCTGCCGTGATACGCACAGCGCACTGGGCAGGACAGGTACCAGGGACATCACGACCCGCACGTACCACTCCGCGTCCGAACGGCTCGGGCCCAACAGGAGACTTCCGACCGCCAACAGGGCTGCGATCACGAACCACAGCCATGACCTGGCGGCCAGTACGTCCGAAGCCGGGAACCACACGTTGTTCGCGTTCTTCTAGGAGCGGTATCGCCGTACAGCCCGTAGGCCGTCGAGGCTCCCCCGTACCACCGGTCGGCTCCCTCCGCGCAACGAGCGTAACGGCGGTCGTACCGGTGGTGGGCTCTTGCCGCCCTGCTCCGGGCCCGGAGCCCGGCCGCCTCGACCGCCCCCGACACGAGGTGCCCGTCTCCCCTTGAGTTGCAATGCCCCACCCCTTGATCACACGGCAGCACGACAATTCACCACCAGGGGCGTGATCGTACGATCGAGATTCGGTGAAGGATTCATCGTGAAAGGTTCATAATGGGACGTCAGATATACATTCCATAAAGGCCCGACAACGGATTCGCATCGCCAAGTCAGGCAAAGCGGAACAGTGCATTCCAATCGCCCCGACCGAAGAAACCTGCCGTTCACCCGCCGTCGCCCCAAGGACTCCAAGTCGTGGCGTGATTGTGATGCATACGATGGCGTGATCCTTGCGTACAGAACCCGACCCATACGGCTGTCAATCGCGTGCCCCCCACTCAAAGCATCACCAACGCCTCTTCCAGGCCGGGACCTTGGCAGCCCTCCCCACCGACGTAAAAGGCCAAGACCTGCCCAGTCGCCAGGCTCTACCCTCCCGGGCATGACCAAGTTCTTCGCCACTGTGTGCCTGCCGCCGACGGCTCCCCGGAAGGTCCCGCAGGCAGTGGCCGCGGCCATGGCGCCCTACAACTCCGAGCTGAGCGACGAGTGGAGTCCGGACGGCCACTGGGACTGGTGGGCCATCCACTCCGGCGCGGGCAGCGCGTACCTCGTACTGCCCGAGTACGACGGCGACCGCAGGCTCGTCACGGCGAGGACCGTGCCGCGCAGGAAGGCCAGGCTCGATGCCCTCGGGCCGCTCGAATGCCACGGCGGACCTCGGGGCCTGCTCGACTTCGACGCCATGCGGAGCAGGGCGGCGCACGCGTACGACGCCCTGCTCGCCGCCTGGACCGAGCTGACCGCGATACACCCGCCGGCCCGCCCGTTCGCCGAGTTCCTCGCCCGCCACGAGGCCGATCCCGAAAAGTACTCCCTGGCAGACGCCAAGAAGGAGCACCTGGCACAGCCGCTGGTGCAGGAGGTGGCGCAACGAGCCGTCGCGGGAGACCCGCACTTCGACACGTCGTTCCTGCTCAACGACCCGGTCGAGTACTTCGCGCAGGGTCACGAGGAGGCCCGGCTGTGGGCTGTCCGGGGCGCCGTGCCCGGCTTCGCCCTGGTCACTCTCGACGGCGAGTGGACGGACGCGGAGACAGACGACGGCCACTGGGAAGAGGCCAACCGCCATCTCGACGACCTCGACGCCGAGACCGTCGTCGTCAACGTGCTGTGCCACTGCTGACCTCGACCCGGCGATTCCGATGCGCGTTCCCCTGACGACAGTCGCATCGCGCGGCGTCCGCTCCCGAAAGCCGTCACACAGCCCAGGACTTGAGCAACTCGGCCACACTGCGGACCGTGCAGCTCTCCCTGCCATCTGATACCCACCACCCCGACCCCATCAGCGATCAGACGGTCCACGGACGCAGGACCATGAGCGACTCCTCCAAGGCCGCCACCATGGCGAAGGGAAACCGGTCGAGTTCGAGACAGAGGGCGACGTCGTCAGGATGGACGCCTTGGCGCACCCCCTCCGTCAACTCGGCTGCGGCGCGCGAGTCGGCGGCGCGACGGAGGAACCCGGCAGCGTCCGCCCCGACCCCGTCGGCTCTGCCGGCGATGTACTGAGCGCACGCCAGATCTTCCTCGGCCTGCCCGTCCTCTCCGGTGACCACGAACGTGACGTGGTCACACTCACGCGTCCGCAGGAGCCGAGCCGTCGCCTCCGCCACCACGAAGCTCGCGCACAGCACCAGCGACGCGTCCTTGACCGCGAGGGCACCGACCGTCCCCGCCGTGGTCTTCTGCACGACGGTCCGCCCGGTCAGATCGGCAGACCGCAGCAGGCCCGGCGAGTTGACCATCTCGAACCCGGGCGCGGGCGGCCCGTCCTTGAGCGCCACCCAGTCGGGGTGACGAGCCTTGAGCGCCAGGGCGTCGTCCAGCGACTCGGCAAGAACGATCTGTTCCGCCCCTTGGGCAAAGGCCCAGGCAGCCACGGTGAAAGCACGCATGACGTCGACCACGACGGCCACGGAGGGGACTTCGGTCAGTTCGGCGATGCCGAGGAAGTGAGCGTCCATTCCGACCATGATCGCGGATGCCCCATCCGCAGCACCCCGCGAGCGACGAATACCCTTTGCCATTTCCATGGCAAATGCCCGATTCGGCTTGGTATTTCGTGTGTAGCTTCTGTACCGAAGTGAACATCGTCGCCGCGGCAATCCGGGCTCCAGGCGCACTCGTACGCATCGCCGGATGAGGAACCCTCATGAGACGCAGCACCTTCCTGGCCGCAGCCACGGCAGCCACCGCCACCGCCCTGTCCGCCTCCCTCTTCACCGGCCTCCCCCCCGGCCCAGGCCGACAGCGCCGACGGCGGTCCCGTCCTGTCCTATGCCGAGGGCTGGTTCAGCGCCCCGGGGATGCTCTTCGTCACCGCGCACTCCGACAGCCCCCTCACCCGCATCACGGCCCACTTCTCTCCGCTCGACGCACCGGCCGGGGACCCGGAGGCCGGGGAGACCGAGGACTTCACCCAGTACTCCGGGCAGGACGCACGCTCCGGCGTCTGGCGGGCGCCGGTCCACCTGGCCGATCTCGGCGACTACCGGGTGACCGTCGATCTGCTGGACGCATCCGGCGCCACCCTGACCGGCGCCCCTGCCCGGTACCCCCTGCGGTACGAGACCACCCTCACGATCCCCGACCTGACCGCCACCCCCACCGTGCCGGACTACCTCCACCAGCGGGTCTCCGTCAGCGGCACCGTGCTCGCCACGGATCCCCGCCACCCCGAGGACTCCGTCCCCGCCGCCGCCGGCGTACCCGTCGGCATCGGGTTCGGGCACGGTGGCCGGGTGACCGCGACCACCGCGGAGGAGGACTTCGCCCGCACCTTCACCACACCGATCAACAACGCCTACTGGCGCGCCCGCTTCAACGGCAATCCCGACCTGGCCACCAACACCAGCAAGCCCGTACACCGCTACCGCTACGCCACCCGCATCACCGGCTTCCACGCCTCCCCCGACCCGGTCCGCAAGACGTACCCGATCGATTTCACAGGCACCCTCCAGTACAAGGACGGCACCACCTGGAAGCCGCTCAACGGCGGTTCCACGACCCTCTACTTCCGGCCCCGCGGCTCCACCAAGTACCACTTCGTCACCAGCGTCGGCGCGGACAGACACGGTCACCTCGACGGCATGGCGCTCGCCAAGCAGGACGGCACCTGGGCCGTCGCCTTCGACCGCCAGACCTGGGACCACTACTTGAAGAGCGCCCGGGTCACCGACTACGTCGACGTCCGATAGCCCCCCACTCAACTCCCCCCTCAACTCCCGCCTCTCAACTCCCCCTTGACCACCTTCCCACTAGCGTTCCGAGGCAGCCCGCTCACGAACTCCACCACCCGCGGCACCTTGTAGTTCGCCATCTCCCGCCGAGCCCAGGCGATCAGATCGTCCCCCGTCAGAGACACCCCCGGCCGCCGCACCACGTACGCCTTCCCGACCTCCCCGAGCCGCCCGTCCGGTACGCCGATCACCGCGACGTCCGCCACATCCGGGTGCAGGCCGAGGAGTTGCTCGATCTCCGCCGGGTACGCGTTGAAGCCGCCGACGATGAACATGTCCTTGAGGCGGTCGGTGATCCGCAGGTTGCCGTCGGTATCCAGGACGCCTACGTCGCCCGTCCTCAACCAGCCCTCCCCCGTGACCACTTCGGCCGTGCTCTCCGCGTCCTCGAAGTACCCCCGCATGACGTTGAAGCCCCGCACCAGCACCTCCCCGGGCTCACCGACAGGTGCCTCCACCTTCACCTCGGCCCCCGGCACCGCCCGCCCGGACGTCGACGCGATCACCTCGGCCGCATCCCCCCGGCGGCACATCGTGACGATCCCGCTCGCCTCCGAAAGCCCGTACGCCGTCAGGACGGTGGCCACTCCCAGCTCCGTACGCAACCGTTCCACCAGCCGCAACGGCACCACCGCCGCACCCGTCACCACCAGCCGCAGGGAAGAAAGGTCGTAGGAGTCACGCGACGGGTGGTCCAGGAGCGACTGGAGCAGAGTGGGTGGGCCGGGGAGGACCGACACCCGCTCCGCCGCCACGTTCGCCAGGACCGTGTCCACGTTGAACACCGGCTGCGGAATCACCGTCGCGCCCCGCATCAGACACGCCAACACCCCTGCCTTGTAGCCGAAGGTGTGGAAGAACGGGTTCACGACGAGATAGCGGTCCCCCTCCCGCAGCCCCGCCAACTCGCTCCAGATCTCGTACGCCCGCAGCGACTGCTCATGCGTGATCACCGCCCCCTTCGGCCGCCCCGTCGTCCCCGACGTGAAGACGATGTCCGAGGGATCCGAACCCCGCACACCCTCCGCCCGCGCCCGGACGGCCTCCGCCCCCACCCCGTCCCCGCCCGCCAAGAAGTCCTTCCACGTACGGAATTCAGCGGGCGCGTCCTCCCCCAGCACCACCACGTCCGTCAGCTCCGGAAGCCCCGGCAACGGGCCCCGGCCGTCACCCTGCCCCGCCGCCCTCCGCAGCGACGCCACGTACGACGTGCCCAGGAACGTCCCCGTCACGAACAGCAACTTCGCCCGGCTGCGCGCCAGTACGTACGCCGCCTCCGTCCCCTTGAAGCGGGTGTTCAGCGGTACGAGCACCGCGCCCGCCGAGACCGCGCCCAGCGCGGACACCATCCAGTCGAGGGAGTTGGGCGCCCAGATCGCCACCCGGTCGCCGGCCTCCACCCCGCCCGCGATGCAAGCCGCCGCCGCGTGCTCCACCCGCGCGCCCAACTCCGCGTACGAGACCCGCGTACGTCCGTCCACGACCGCCTCGGCGTCGCCGTACCGCTCCGCCGCCGCCCGGACCAGCCCCGGAATGCTGCCCCACTCCAAGTCACCGCGCACCGTCGGCCTCCCCACAACATCCCGCACACAAGAGCTGACTGACCGTCAGATTAGCTGTAACCTGACGCCCTGTCAGCAGCCAGCCGGGCGCTCGCGCGGAGGTGCACTCACAGCTATGGCCATTACCGCCGGCATCAAAGACGCCACCGCCATCGCCGGGATCGGACAGACCCCCTTCGCCCGCCAACTCCCCGAGAACGAGCGGACGTTGGCCTGCCGTGCGATCCTCGCCGCGCTCGACGACGCGGGCATCGCCCCCGCCGAGGTCGACGCCCTCGCCTCCTACACGATGGAGGAGACCGACGAGGTCGAGGTCGCCAAGGCGCTCGGCCTCGGTGACCTCACCTTCTTCTCCAAGGTGGGCTACGGCGGCGGCGGTTCCTGCGCCACCGTCGCCCATCTCGCCGCCGCCGTCGCCTCCGGCCAGGCCACGGTCGGTGTGGCGTGGCGGTCACGGAAGAGGGGGTCAGGGCCGCGTCCGTGGCGGAACACGACCGCCCAACTCCCCACACCCGCCCAGTGGACCCGCCCCTTCGGACTCCTCCGGCCCTCCGACGAGATCGCCATGCTCACCCGCCGCCACATGCACGAGTACGGCACGACCCGCGACCACCTCTTCAACGTCGCCCTCGCCTGCCGCAACCGGGCCAACCAGAACCCGGCCGCGATCATGTACGACCGTCCGCTCACCCGCGAGATGTACATGACCTCCCGCTGGATCAGCGAACCCCTCTGCCTCTTCGACAACTGCCTTGAGACCGACGGGGCGTTGGCCGTCGTGATCGTCTCCGCCGAGCGGGCCCGCGACTGCCGACGCGCCCCCGTCTACATCCACTCCGCCGCCCAGGGTCTGCCCGCCCAGCACCACGGGATGGTCAACTACTGGAACGACGACCCGCTGACCGGCCCGGCCTGGACAGCCGCCCGACACCTCTGGAAACACGCCGACTTCACCCCGGACGACGTCCAAGTCGCCCAGATCTACGACGCGTTCACCGCCCTCATCCCGCTCTCCCTGGAGGGCTACGGCTTCTGCGGACGCGGCGAGGGCGGCGCCTTCACCGAGGGCGGCGCCCTGGAGATCGGCGGCCGGCTGCCGATGAACACCGGCGGGGGCGGCCTCAGCGAGGCCTACGTCCATGGCTTCAACCTCATCACCGAGGGCGTACGGCAACTGCGCGGCACGAGCACCGCCCAGGTCCCCGGGGCCACCACCTGCCTGGTCACGGCAGGTGAGGGCGTCCCCACCTCCGCCCTTCTGTTGAGAAGTTGAGAGCCCCGAGGAGTTGAGATGCTGACACCGGTCGTCGACGAAGACGGCGCCCCCTTCTGGGAGTACGCCGCCCAGGGCGAACTCCGCGTCCAGACCTGCGCCGACTGCGCCGAACCCCGCTTCCCGCCCCGCCCCTGCTGCCCCCACTGCCAGTCCTTCGCGAGCGAGTGGCGCCAGGTCAGCGGACGCGGACGGATCTGGTCGTACGTCGTCCCGCATCCGCCGCTCCTCCCGGACTACGCCGAGCTGGCCCCGTACAACGTGATCGTGGTCGAGCTGGCGGACGCGCCGCGGATCCGGCTGGTCGGCAATCTGGTCACGGGCCCCGACGCACCCCTCAACTCCCTTCCCCCCGACCGGATTCGCATCGGGGCGCGGGTGCAGGTGGTATTCACGGGAGCCGGTCTTCCGCAGTGGGTCCTGGAGCGCCCGTGAGCGGCCTGAGCCTGTCGGCCGACAAGGACACCGGGGTCGCCGTCCTCACCCTCGACCGGCCGCGCAAGCTCAACGCCATCGACCTCGCCACCGCCACCGAACTGGCCGTCACCTGGCGGGAGTTGCGCTTCGACGACACCGTACGGGCGGTGGTCCTGACGGGCGCAGGCCCGCGCGCCTTCTGCACCGGGCTCGACCGCACCGCGACCGTCCCGCAGCCCAACTCCCCCTACATGGTGGACGATCCGCTGGAGAGGATCGGGCCGAAGGCCAACGACCTCTGGAAGCCGGTGATCGCGGCGGTGAACGGTATGGCGTGCGGCGGCGCCTTCTATCTGCTAGCGGAGTCGGAGTTCGTCGTCGCCGACCCGGCCGCGACCTTCTTCGACCCGCACACCACGTACGGCATGGTCAGCGCGTACGAGACGATGGGCATGGCGCAGCGGATGCCGTACGGGGAGATCGCGCGGATGGCGCTGATGGGGACGGCGGAGCGGGTGTCGGCGACGCGGGCGTACGAGATCGGCCTGGTCAGTGAAGTGACCGCGCCCGGCGGGGTGTTGGCCGCAGCCGTGGAGTGCGCCCGGGTCATCGCGTCGTATCCGCCGGAGGGGGTGCAGGGCACGGTTCGCGCGGTGTGGGCGGCGAAGGAGGCGGCCCGTACGCACGCTCTCGCCTACGCCCCGCACCTGGTGCGACTGGGCAATCTCCCGGGGGACCGGCAGGCGGAACTCTTCGCCGCCAGGGCCCCGGATTTCCGGTTGCGATAGCAACGTCTACCCTTTGCATCATGGCTGAGAACCGCGTAGTGAACCGTGTCCTCGTACAGCATCCTGCACCTGGTCGGAGACGTGGTCGGGCTGATCCACGCGCTCGGCGAGGAGACGGCGTACGTCGTCGGGCACGACTGGGGCGCGCCCGTCGCCTGGCACACCGCGCTGCTGCGGCCGGACGTCGTGCGCGGGGTGGCGGGTCTGAGCGTGCCGCCGCCGTTCCGGGGCGACCGGCGGCCCCTTGGCGTGATGGAGGCGATGTTCGGCGGCCGTTTCTACTGGAACTACATCAACCGCCCCGGGGTCGCCGACGCCGAACTGGCCCGCGACCCGCGCACCACCCTCCGCAAGACCCTGTACGCCTTCTCCGGCGACAGCCCCGACTCGGGCACCGGCAAGCAGCCGCTGATCGAGCCCGGCCAGGGCTGGCTGGACACGATGCCCGACCCGGAGCAACTCCCGGCCTGGCTCACGGAGAAGGACCTCGACCACCTCACCGACAGCTTCGCGGGCACCTTCACGGGCGCCCTCAACTGGTACCGCAACATCGACCGCAACTGGGAGCTGACGGCGGCCTGGCACGAGGCGGTGGTCAGTACGCCCGCGCTGTACGTGTACGGCGACAAGGACCTGGTACCGGCGTTCCCGGGCACACCCCAACTCATCGAGCAGCTCCCGGAGTTGATGCCGAACCTGCGGCGCCCGCCGGTGGTCCTCGAGGGCTGCGGCCACTGGACGCAGCAGGAACGGCCGGAGGAGGTCAACGCGGAACTGGTCCCGTTCCTCACGGAGTTGAGGGACGGCACCAGCTGAGTGCGGCGCGGCGGACGGAAGGGCGCCTCGGATGCGTACGCCGGTTTCAGTTGGCGTAGATGACGTGCACACCGCCGGCCATGACCGTGCAGACGCCCCCCGTGCCCCTGCCTTCGCGGACCCAGATCTGCCGCACGCTCGATGCGAAGGTGTGGAACACGTCCCACTCGGCGCCACCCCCGCCGTAGTTGTAGAACCACTCGTCGCGGGTCCCGCCGTCCGCGTAGGTGGCGTGGATCTGCACGCAGGCCGACATGCCGTCCACGGCGGTGTCCTTGAGGTACGTCCGAACATCCACCCGGCCGGCGGCGTCGCCGGATGTGATCAGGCACGCCGTCCCGTGCGCGTACGCCCCGACGATGTCACCCGGGGTGCCGGTGGCTCCCCAGCTGTCGCATATCGCGGCCGTGGCGGCACCGGCGGGTGCGGCGGCGACCAGACCGCCGCCGAGCAGAGCGGCCGTCGTGGCGGCGACTGCGAGGGCTCTGCGTACGGACCTGTGTGTTCCCGACATGTGATTTCCCCTCATTGAACGGATGCGACGAACGGATGTGACGCACAACTGCGACGAACGGCTGCGACTCGTCGTGGTGCTGGTCCAAGACGCTATGGGCGGGCCGCGTGCGGGTCGTCCCACGCTGGTTGGCACTCCGGGCCGACCCGGCGTGGTAGCCGCCCGGTTCCTGCAACTTCCGCGGTACCGCCGAAGGTTGACGCCCGTCTGCCGGGTCTGGCCCTACGCTGCTGCGATGCGGATCCGCCCTCTTGCCGTCGACGCGCTGATCGTGGCGGCGCTGACCGGTGTGGCCCTGCTGCTGGGGCCGGAGGCCGCGCGGCAGGGCCAGAATCCGCTCGACGCGACCGCCTACGCGCTGGTCGTCCTGGTCCACCTGCCGCTCGTCCTCCGTGGCCGGGCCCCTGTCGTGGTCTGCTGCCTCGTACACGCGACCTGGCTGGTGTACATCACCGTCGGCTACTGGCCCGTGGTGTGCAGCTTCGGCCCCATGCTCGCCGTCTACACCGTCGCCTCCGTGCGAGGGCCGCGCGTCTCCGTCGCGTGTGCCGCGCTGATGGGCGCGACCTGGATCTACGCGGGCGCGGTGAGCTACACCGACGGCTGGCCGGCCGTTGTCGCGCAGGCCGTGGTCTACCCCACGATGCTGTGGCGGTTCGGCGCCCTCGCCCGCCGCGCGGCCGAACTGTCCCGGCAGCTCCGCCGGGAACAGGCCGAACGGGCCCGGCGCGAGGTGGCCGAGGAACGCGGCCGGATCGCCCGGGAACTGCACGACGTGGTCGCCCACCACATCTCCGTGATCTCCGTACAGACCGGTCTCGCCCGGTTCGTCTTCGACACCGACCGCCAGACCACGCGTGCCGCCCTCGACACGATAGAAGCCACCGGCAAGGAGGCCCTCGAAGAGCTGCGCCGCATGCTCATGGTGCTGCGCGCCGCCGACGACGGTGCCCCCGCGGGCCCGATGCCGGGCCTGGCCCGCCTCGGCGAGATGACCGAACGCGTCCGCGCCGGCGGGACCCGGGTCGCCCTGACCGTCGAGGGCACCGAGCGTCCCCTGGCACCCGGCGTCGAACTGTGCGCCTACCGGGTGGTGCAGGAGGCACTCACCAACGTCCTCAAGCACGCGCCCGCCGCGAGTGCGCAGGTACGGCTGAGGTATGAGCCGCACCAGGTGACGGTTTCGGTCACGGACGACGGAGAGGGGGTGATTCCGGCCAGAGTACGAACGGGTGGCGGACACGGCTTGCTCGGCATGCGGGAGCGGGCCAAGCTCTACGGCGGGGAGATCGACATCGGCCCGCAGGACCAAGGTGGCTTCGCCGTACGGCTGATCCTGCCGACCTCGGCGCGGGCCGCACAGCAGGGGGACGACACCACTACATGACCACCACTGCATGACCACCGTGCTCGTCGTGGACGATCAGTTCCTCATCCGGGCCGGCCTGGTGGGGCTGCTGCGTGCCGCACCCGGCATCGAGGTGGTCGGCGAGGCGAGCGACGGCGCGGAGGGCGTGTTCCTGGCCGCCCGGACCGCCCCCGAGGTGATCCTCATGGATGTGCGGATGCCCGGCATGAACGGCATCGAGGCCACCGAACGCATCCTCGCCGAGGCCGGCGACCCGCCGCCCCGGATCCTGATGCTGACCACCTTCGACCTCGACGAGTACGTGTACGGAGCGCTGCGCGCCGGAGCCTGCGGGTTTCTGCTCAAGGACTCCGGCCCGGAACGGCTGCTGGCCGCCGTGGCCGCGATCGCCGGCGGCGACGCGCTCTTCGCACCCAGCGTCACCCGCCGGCTGGTGGAGGCGTACGCCCGGCAGACCGCCTGCGAACAGCCCCCCGATCTCCAGGCGTTGACCGCCCGCGAACTGGAGGTCCTGAAACTGATCGCACGCGGCCTGTCCAACCTGGAGATCGCCGAGCGCCTCTACATCAGCGAGGCCACCGTCAAGACCCACCTCAACCGCACGATGACCAAACTCGACCTGGACAGCAGGGCACAGGCCGTGGTGGTGGCGTACGAATCGGGGCTCGTGACCCCGGGCGGACAGCGGCCGGGCGACCTGTCCGGTACCGATCAGTAGACGTAGACGCAGGCCTCACCGGCGGAGTAATGGCTGCCGTTGCTCTTGACCCAGAGCTTGACGCAGTAGTTGCCCGCCCTCGAGACGGAGCCGTTGAGGACACTGACTTCCGCCATTTGGTTGGTGGTGACCTGGGAGCCGTTCTTCCAGTGCACACCGCCGGCCTTGATGTATTCGAGGTGGATCGACTTCGCGTTGCTGCTGTCGGTTCGCGTGGCGATTCCGGTGACCTGCTCGATGTACAGACCATCACCGATGATCTCGTAGCAGACCTCCCAGTACCCCAGGGTGCTGTTCCCGCCGTTTCCACAGACTCTCGCGCTGGCGGAGGCGGGGCCGGCCGTTCCCAGGGTGGCGATGGTCATCACGCCGGCGGTGACGGACGCGGCGAGAAGACGGCGATTTCTGCGTTGCGACCTCATTGGTCCCCCTTTTCGGTTGCCGGCCTCATGAAGGATCCGGCTCGACGGAGAGAGCCTGGCACTCCACGAACTCGATGCCATCCAGCACCAGTTGGAGCGCGGGTAAACCTGTGGCGTACCCACGGGTAAACCTGTGGGGTACGGGGGTACGCGAGACACGGCCCCACCGAGACCCCGGCGACTTTGCCATCTCTTTACAACCCGCTCCCCGGCTGCCTCGTCTCTTCGCACGATCCGTCACTTCCGGGCGGACCGACGAAAGAGAGCGACTTCATGCGCCGTACCGTGCGCCGTACCGTCCTCAGCGCCGTGGCACTCGCGGCCTCCGCCGTACTCGCGAGCACCGCGCCCGCGTTCGCCGACGACACCGCGACCCCGGTGCCCAGCACCGCGCCGACCGAGGCCACGCCGGTCCCGAGCGCCGAGCCGACCCAGGCACCGGCCGACGAAGCCAGCCCGGTGCCCAGCGAGGCGCCCACCACCGACCCCAACCAGGAGCCGGCCCAGGTCGCCGAGGTGCCGAAGGGCGCCCCGAACACCGGTGTGACGCCGGCCTCGTCGGACTCCGGCGTGCCGGGGACGCTGATCGGCGGGGGCGCCGCCGCCGCGTTCGCCGTCGGGGGCGCGGCCGTGTTCCTCGTAGTCCGTCGGCGGGCGACCGGAGCGTGACCGTGCTCTCCAGGCGCGCCTTCGGCACGGCGGCCACAGCGGCCGCGGCCACCCTGGTCGTGGGCTGTTCCTCCGACGGCGAGGGCGTACGGACCACCGGGACCGCGCAGCCCGGTACCACCCCGCCGCCGTCGGCCTCGCCCTCCACGAACACCTCCGCCAAGTCGGCGCGGGCCGTGGGCCGTTCGGCCCCGGTCCGGCTGCGGATCCCCGCCATCGGGGTCGACACCCCGGTCATGCGGCTGGGGCTGGCCGCGGACCGCACCGTGCAGGTGCCGCCGGTCACCGAGCACGACCAGGCGGGCTGGTACGAGCAGTCGCCGACGCCGGGTCAGACCGGCCCGTCGGTGCTCCTCGGGCATGTCACGGTCGGCTCGTACGGGGACGGTGTCTTCCACGACCTCGGGCGGCTGCGCCGGGGCGAGAAGATCGTGGCGCGCCTGGAGAACGGCACGGAGACGGAGTTCACGGTGACCTCCCTGCGGACGGTCGCCAAGGCCGAGTTCCCGGCGGACGACGTCTACGGGAACGTGGACCGCCCCGAGCTCCGGCTCATCACGTGCGGCGGCCCGCGGGACGAGAAGGGCTACCTCGACAACGTGATCGTCTTCGCCGCGCTGACGTCGTCGACGAGCCCGTGACCGTACCCGCGCAGAAAACAGGACGGCGGGCCGGCGGAACGTACGCCGCCGAACCGCCGTCCTCCCCCACGAGCGCCACGAGTGTGACGAGCACGCCGAGTGCGACGCCGGTGGCAACAGGTCTGACAGCACCATGGAGAGCGTTGAAACGGTCACGCGACAAGGCAGCGTCCGAGCTGTTCGCCGCCCTCTACCCGCGCCTGGCCGGCTGGGTCCGCCGGCTCGTCGACGACGACGAGACGGCCCACGAGATCGCCTCGGAGGCGTTCACGCGCCTGTGGGCGCGCTGGACGTCGGTGGAGGAGCCGCGCGGCTTCCTCTATGTGACGGCGGCCAACATCGTCCGGGACCACTGGCGCAAGACGGAACGCGAGCGCAAGGCGATGCGCCACGTGACCACGGAAGCCGCCCTGCTCACGCACACCGACCCGGCGGACCCGTCCATCCGCATGCTGGTCCAGTCGCTGCCGGAACGACTCCGCGTCCCGATCCTCCTGCACTACTACGCTGACATGCCGATCCGGGACGTGTCCGCGCTGACCGGACGCAAGGAAGGAACCATCAAGGCCGACCTCCACGCGGCCCGTGAACTGCTCCGCGCCCACCTGAGGAAAAGCCTTGACCACACGCTTTGACGACGAAGAAGACCCGGAATTCGGACCGTTCGACCCGACCAGCCCCGAGCACGCCCCGGACGACCCCCTCCTGGTCCTCCTCGGCCCCGCCCCCGCCTACCTGGGCGCACCGCCGGGCCGCTTCGAGGAGATCCGCCGCACCGCGACCCGGCGTCGCAGGACCCGTACGGCGGCCGCGGTGGGCGCGGCCTGCGCGATCGCCGCGCTGATCGCGCTCCCCCTCAACCTGACGACGGGGGAGTCCCCCCGCTCCCCCACGGTCCCCATGGCCCCACCCATCTCGACCACCCCGGCACCACCCCCCACCACCGACTTCACCACCGCCCCGACGCCGACGCCGGCGCCCTCCACCCCGAATACCCCCGAATCCGCCACGCCCGTCCCCTCCGGCGAGCCCACCGACGACCCCTCCGAGGCATCCCTCGCCCCGCCCGAGCAGGCGCCGACGACGACTCCGGACGCCGCGACAGAGGCGAGCCCGGCGGACGACGCGACGACGTCGAGCGAGGCCGGGGCCGTCCCCGTACCGAGCGCCACGGTGGAGCCGTAACCCCCAGGGAGTCGCCAGTTCGGCCGTCAAGGGGTGAGGATGACGGCGGAAGTACCCGGCGGGGGGCTTGGGTTGGGGGGACGGAATGATCGGGACGGTGTTCCGCAGTGAGGACGTGCCTGCGGCGGACAGGTTCGACTGCTGGCGGGAACTGATCGCCCGTACGCGCTCGAACGATTTCATCAGCGCCCACTCCGCCGAATTCTGGGGAGAGTTACGGCTGTTGGAGCTGGGCCCGGCGACGGTGATGAAGGTGTCGTTCCTGCCGACAAGGTTCCGGCGAAGCACACGCATGGTCCGCCAGAGCGACCAGGAGCTGTACCACCTGACGCTGATGCTGGACGAAGGAATGGCCCTCGACCACGCGGACCGGACCACCGGGTTCGCCGCCGGCGACCTGCACATCGTCGACAGCTCACGCCCGTACGACTTCCGCCCGGCGGACGACCGCGAACGCAGGGTCGTCAGAGGCATAGGCCTGGACATCCCGAAAGCCCTGCTGCCTCTTCCCCCGCACCGGGTACGGGAGTTGCTGAACCGGCGCCTGCCGGCCCACGAGGGGATCGGCGCCCTGCTCGCCGACCACCTCACCGCCCTGCACCGCCAGGCCGACACCCTCCAGCCCGCCGACGCACCCCGCCTGGGCAGAGTCGTGCAGGACCTCCTGACAGCCTGGCTCGCCCAACTCCTGCACGCAGAGGCCGCCTTGCCCCCGGAGACCCGCCAACAGGCCCTGACGGAACGTATCCGAGCGTTCGTCCAACAGAACCTGCACGAGCCGGAGTTGACGCCGACGGTGATAGCGGCGGCCCACAACATCTCGCTGAGCTATCTGCACCGCGTCTTCCGGCAACAGCAGACACAGGGCGAAACGGTGGCGGCGTGGATACGCGGCCAGCGCTTGGAGGGCGTACGCCGGGACCTGTCCGACCCGGCCCTCCGCACCACCCCGATCCACACCATCGCCGCCCGCTGGAACTTCCCCCGCCCGGCCGACTTCACCCGAGCGTTCCGCACGGCGTACGGCGTCTCACCGAAGGAGTACCGACTCCGGGCGCTCTCACAATCTCAACCAGAGGAGTCGGCTTGACACCGCGCAAGGCAGCCAGCTGGTTCGCCACTCCCCTGCTGACGGCCGCGTTGGCGACCGGAGCACTCACCGGCTGCCGGCCCCTGTCGGACGCCGTGTCCGCCTCGGCCTGCGAGGGCACCGAGAGCAGGGTCGACGACCTGAGGTCGTACGGCATTCTCGACTCGCTCCCCCAAGGGGCAGCCGTCCCCCGGGGCTTCGAGGATCTCGACTCCGGCTGCTGGGAGGACAGCGGCGAGGCCTGGCTGTACGCCGAGCGGACGTACGTCTTCCCCGGCGACGACGACAGGGCCGACGTGACCCGCCACTACCGGGCGGCAGCGGAACGCGAGGGCTGGAAGCCGTCCCGGACGACTCAGCAGTCCGCGAAGGAGAACGGACCCACGAGCCTGTGCTTCACCCGGGGCACGGCGGACGACGCGACGATTCTGGACGTCTACTTCCTGACCGAGGAGATCCTCGACGCGGAGGAGCGCGAGACGGGGCCCGAATTCGACTCCGGGGCGGGCTATCGCGTGGCCATCACTTCTACGGCGGACGGTTCCGCGACCGACTGCTCGGCCTGAGGCCGGTCGGGTGCGCGGGGCGCGCTGTCCGGGGCGGATGAGGCGTCCCCGGAGGCTGCCGTGGAGCAGGGCGTTGGTCATCAACTCGCTGACGACCAGGGCGACATCACCGGCCAGCCCCGGGTGCCCCCATACTCCACCTCTCCCCCACCGCCTGGACCAAGTTCACGACCGCGCAGTGATCCCCGCCAGGATCAGATCGATCCCCGCCACGAACTCCTCCCGGTCGTCGTGATCGCGTAGCTGCTCCGCGACGTTCCGGGTGAACGCGTACTCCTCGGGGTCCAGGTTCGCCCAGGCCGTCGAGACCCCGGTCAGGAACTCCTCGCGGGTCGCGCCCGGCTGGTGGTCGCGGGCGTTGGCCGCGTTCTGGCCGCCCACGCCGAGGACGTAGTTCAGCAGCGTGCTCGCGGCCGTGAACTGGGCCGCGTGGGGCACCCCGAGCGCCCGGACCTGGCGCCCGAGGTGCTCGAAGACCCGCAGCAGCGGTGTCTGCGCGGGGGCGCGGGCGAGTTGCGTGCCGATCCACGGGTGGGCGTCGATCGCGTCGAACACGCCGAGCGCGAGGGCACGTACCGCCTCCTGCGGGGTCGCGCCGGCGGTGACAACGGCGGCGGCCATGGTGTCTGCGACGACTGCGTCGGTGGCGGCGCCGAGCAGCTCGTCCTTGCCCGTGACGTGCCAGTACAACGCACCCGGCCCCGTCGAGAGCCGCCGCGCCAGTGCGCGGAACGTGAGTCCGGCCTCGCCCTCCGCGTCGAGAAGCTCGATCGCCGCCTCGACGATGCGCTCCCGGGAGAGCGGCTCCCTTCGTCGCTCCGAACGACGTGCTCCGCTTTCAGCCATGCGTTCATCCTGACATACCCCTGGAACGGCGTTCCAGCTTGACATCCATGGAACGGCGTTCCAGGCTGATGTCAATCCATGGAACGCCGTTCCATGGATTCCGTGCCCACCCCGCCACCAGGAGCCACCATGACCACCACAACCACAACCACAACCCCCCACGTCACGATCATCGGCGCCGGACTCGGCGGCCTGACCCTCGCCCGGGTCCTCCACGTCAACGGCATACCGGCCACCGTCTACGAGGCCGAGGCGTCCCCGACCGCCCGTGCCCAGGGCGGGCTGCTCGACATCCACGACCACAACGGGCAGCTCGCCCTCAAGGCCGCCGGGCTGTTCGACGGGTTCCGCGGGCTCATCCTGGAGGGCCGCCAGGCCTCACGGATCCTCGGCCGGGACGGGACCATCCTGTTCGAGGACGCCGACGACGGTACGGGTGGCCGTCCCGAGGTGCAGCGCGGCGAGCTGCGGCAGCTGCTGCTCGACTCGCTCCCGGCCGGCACCGTCCACTGGGGGCACAAGGTCAGCGGCGCCCAGACCCTGCCCGACGGCCGCCACCAGGTGACCTTCGCCGACGGGACCACCCTCGACACCGCCCTGCTCGTCGGCGCGGACGGCGCCTGGTCCCGGGTCCGGCCGCTGCTCTCCGACGCGGCACCCTCGTACCTCGGGATGTCGTACGTCGAGACCTACCTGTTCGACGCCGACACCCGGCACCCCGCCGGCGCGAAGGCGGTCGGCGGCGGATCGCTGTTCGCGCCCGTGCCGGGGCAGGGCATCGGGGCCCACCGCGAGCGCGGCGGGACCATCCACGCGTACGTGATGCTCTCCAGGCCGCAGGAGTGGTTCGCCGGGATCGACTTCACCGACCCCGCCGCCGCGCGGGCCCGGATAGCACAGGAGTTCGATGGCTGGGCGCCGGAGCTCACCGCGCTGATCACCGACGGCGAGACCACCCCGGTCTGGCGCCCCCTCAACGTCCTGCCCGTCGGACACCGCTGGGACCGGGTGCCGGGTGTGACCCTGCTCGGCGACGCCGCCCACGTCTCGATCCCGGCCGGCGAGGGCGCCAACCTGGCCATGTACGACGGCGCCGAACTCGCCAGGACCATCGCCGCCCACCCCGACGACATCGAGACCGCCCTCGCCGAGTACGAGCAGGCCATGTTCCCCCGTAGCGCCGAAGCCGCCACCGAGGGCGTCCGGATCCACGAGGTGCTCTACGGCGACAACGCCCCCCACAGCCTGGTCGGCATGTTCAGCGGACACGCGTAGCCGGACAGCAGACGCACATCGGCTCGCCTCGGGCCGATCAGCGCAGTCCGGCGAAGAGATCGTTCTCGGGTATCGCCGTGCCGGTGGTGTCCTGGACACGGACGAAGGTCTCCACGCCCATCAACTCGCCGAACCTCTCCTTGCCCATCTTGAGGAAGAAGATGTTCTCGCCCTGGCTGGCGTGCGCGGCCAGCGCGTCGAACTTCTGACCGCTGAACGCGATGGTGTCCACCCAGGTGGTGATCTCGTCGTCGGGGAGGCCGATCTCGGCCATCGCGGCGGCCTCGGCGGGGTCCGGCTCCGGCATGTCCTCGTCGAACTCGCGCATGACCTCGCCGAACCGCTGCATCAGCGAGCGGGGCATCGTCGTCCAGTACACCTTCGGCGTCAGCGGGGTCTTCTCCAGTGCGGTCATCTCCAGCGCCGCCATCGTGATGCGGTGGGCCTGGATGTGGTCGGGGTGGCCGTAGAAGCCGTTCTCGTCGTAGGTGACGACCACATCGGGCCGGTAGTGCCGCATGAGTTCCGCGAGCCGGGCCGCGCCTTCCGCCACCGGCGTCTGCCAGAAGGATCCGGGGGCGTCGTTGCTCGACCAGCCCATCATCCCGGAGTCGGCATAGCCCAGCAGCTCCAGATCGCTGATCTTCAGGACGTCACGGCTCGCCTCGAGTTCCTGGCGGCGCAACAAGGCGATCGCCGCCGGATCATGCCCGGGGTCACCCGGCTTGACGCCGCCCGGTCCGTCACCGCAACCGCCGTCGGTACACGTCACGAGAACCGTGCGGATGCCTTCCGCCGCGTACCGCGCGAGGACCCCTCCGGTTCCGGTGGCCTCGTCGTCGGGGTGGGCGTGCACTGCCATGAGCGTCAAGGGCCGGTCAGTCATGAAAACAGTCCTCCTGCAAGAAGTACGTCCGTCCCGGTGCAAGGAGCGCGGCGGGCGTACCGCGATCCCGGGGCCGGATCCGGGTGGGGCGGACGACCTTACGGTCTCCGCGCCCCCGCCCCCTACGGCGCCGGTCCCTCGGTCGGTGCAACCGCGTCGACCGGACCGCCTGTTCCCGGCGCGGCCACGGACTCGGGCGGGGGCGGCGCCCAGCAGGGGAAGGAGGCGACGACGAACCGGGCCGGGCCGCACGGAACGCGGGCCGACGAACCGGGCCGGGCCGCACGGAACGCGGGCCGACGAACCGGGCCGACGGAACGCGACTGCCGCCCCCGCAACGGGAGTTCGGCCCTCAGCAGGAGTCCCCACCCCCACCCCTTGGCTAATCTGCACGGATGACCATCGCCCTGACCCTCCTCCCGCGCGTCGCCTGTCGCGGGCAGGAAGTCACCGCGCCCCGGCTGCGCGCCCTGCTCGCCCTCCTCGCGGGCGACCCGCGCACCGGCTGTAGCACCGAGCGGCTGGTCGCGGGGCTGTGGCCGGACGAGCTGCCGGAGCGGCCCGGCAAGGCGCTCCAGGTGCTCGTGTCCCGGGCGCGGGCCCAGCTCGGCGCCGACCTCCTCGCCAGCACGCCGACCGGATACCGGCTCGCCCTCCCCGAGGACCAGGTCGACAGCTCGGCCCTGCTCCTGCACGCCGCCGCCAGTGCGGACCGGGCCCGGGCCGGGGACCACGCCGGGTCGCTGGCCGCCGCCGAGGCCGGGCTCGCGCTCTGGGAGGGCACCCCCGATCCCGACGGCGGGGACGACGACCCCGTGGCCGCCCTGCGCGCCGAGCGCGCCCCCGTCCACCGCGCCCTCGTCCGCGCCCGCGCCCTCGCGCTCGGCCGGCTCGGGCGGCACTCGGAGGCCGCCGGGCCGCTGGCCGCCGTAGCCGCCGGGCATCCGCACGACGAGGAGGTGCTCGCCGAGCTGCTGCGCGTCGAGGCCAAGACGGCCGGGCCGTCCGCCGCGCTGACCCGGTACGAGGCGTACCGGCGCGAGCTGCGCGACACGCTCGGCACGGATCCGGGGGACCGACTCAAGGCCGTACAGCGGGAGTTGTTGCGCGGTGAGGCGCCCGTGGTCCGGCACGGCGTACCGCACGAGCCCAATCCGCTCCTCGGGCGGGACGACGACATCGCCGAGGTGGAGCGGCTGCTGCGTGACTCGCGTGCCGTCACCGTCGCCGGGCCAGGTGGCCTCGGCAAGACCCGGCTCGCGCACGCCGTCAGCCGCCGGGCCGAGCACCGGGTCGTCCACTTCGTGGCGCTCGCCGGTGTCACCACCGACGAGGAGGTGGGCGCGGAGGTGGCCTCCGCGCTCGGCGCGGGTGAGAAGCGGCCCGGGGCCATGGGCGGCCACGACCCGGTGCCCGGCATCCTCGGCGTGCTCGGCGCCGGGCCCGCCCTGCTGGTCCTCGACAACTGTGAGCAGGTCGTCGCCGGTGCCGCGAGCCTCGTACACGCCCTCGTCTCGTCCTCCCGGGAGCTGCGGGTGCTCGTCACCAGCCGCGCGCCCCTCGGGCTGACGTCCGAGGCCGTGTACGCGCTGCCCGAACTCCGACTCGCCACCTCCGTCGAGCTGTTCACCCAGCGCGCGCGGGCCGCCCGGCCCGGTGTGGAGCTGCCGCCGGACGCGGTGGCCGGGCTCTGCCGTCACCTCGACGGGCTGCCGCTCGCCGTGGAGCTGGCCGCCGCGCGCGTACGGGTGCTGTCGGTGCCGGAGATAGCCCGCCGCCTCGGCGACCGGTTCGCGCTGCTGCGCGGCGGGGCCAGGGACGCGCCGGAGCGCCACCGCACGCTGCACGCGGTCGTGGACTGGAGCTGGAACCTCCTCGACGAGGAGGCCAGGGCGGCTCTACGCACCCTGTCCGTCTTTCCCGGCGGTTTCTCCGGCGAGGCGGCCGAGCACGTCCTCGGCGAGGACGCGCTGCCGCTGCTGGAGCAGCTGGCCGGTCAGTCGCTGCTCACCGTCGCCGAGACCCCGGCCGGTGTGCGCTTCCGCATGCTGGAGACCGTACGGGAGTTCAGCGCGGCCCGGCGCGCGGAGGCGGACGAGGACGAGCCCGCCGTCGGCCAGTTCCTCGCCTGGGCACGGGACTTCGGGGTCACGTACCACGACTGGTTCTTCGGCTCGGGGCCCCTGACCGCATGGGAGCAGGTCAGAGCCGAGCAGGACAACCTCGTGGCGGCCCTGCGGCACGCCCTGGCCCGTACGGACGGCCCCGCCATCGCCGCCCTCACCGCGGTCCTCGCCGCCCTGTGGTCCACGGGTTCCAACTACCCCCGCCTCACCGCCCTCGCCGCGGACACCGGCCCGCCGCTGTCGCACTACCGCCCCGAGCCCGAGTACGTCGAAGTCGCCCGCGCCGCCGCCGTGTTGTGCACGGCGAGCCTGTTCATGGGCTACGGCCCGCGCGCCGAACGCCACCTCGTCACCCTCCGGCGGCTGCCCCCGGCCCCGCCGGACACCCTGGTGCGCGCCATCGCGATCGTGCTGGGCGCGGTCCCCGAGATGCGGCCTCCGGACTACGACGTACTGCGGAGGCTCTGCGCAAGCGAACAGCCGCTGCTGGCGGGCATCGCCGAGTGCGTCGCCACCTACGTCTGGGAGTCGGAGCACGACATCGACCGCGCGCTCGCCTCGGCCCGCCGGATCATCGCCGCACTGGCACCGGCCGACAATCCGTTCCTCCAGGTCCTGGGCCATGCCCGGCTGGGCGAGCTGTGCCTGAAGACGGAGCAGGGCGAGGCCGCGTACGAGCATCTCAGGGCGGCGCTCGACGCGCTGCCGCGGCTCGGCGACGAGCAGGACTCCATCGGCGTACGCAGTGGTCTCGTCCTCGCCTGTCTCCAGCGCGGCGACCCCGACGAGGCCGAGTACTGGCTGCGGCTGACGGAGGGTCACCAGCCCCCGCAGCAGGACGACTTCCACAGTCCGGGCCTCGGCGGGCGCGCCGAGATCGCGCTCGCCCGCGGGCTGACGGAGGTCGGGCTCGGCCTGTGGCGCAGCGCCGTGGAGGGCATGGCCGAGGCAGGTCCGCTGTACGACGGCGATCCCTTCCTCGACCGGTGGGTGCTACAGATCCAGTCGGCGGCGGTGACGGCCCACGCGCACGTCGGCCGCCTCGAACCCGTCGCGGAACTGGTCCTCGGCCTGCGACAGGGACTGCGGACACTGCTCTCCGGCCCGTCCCCCGCACCCATGGAACTGCCCCTGTACGGAACGGTGTTGCACGCCCTCGGCATGGCGGATCTCGCGTACGGCGCCCCCTCCGCCGTACGGATGATCGCGCTGGCCGAACGGCTGGGGGTGCTGCGCGACTACCAGCCGACGATGTCCTCGGACCGGGCCCGGCGGGCGGCCGAGAACGCCGACGGGGCGGCGTACGCCGACGCGGTGTCGGAGTACGCCGCCCTGGGGCGGGACGAGTTGCGGGAGGCTGCCCGCGCTGTCATGACGGTTACTTCGGGTCGCGGTTGAACTGGGCCGTCGACCAACGGTAGCCGAGGACGGACAGGCCGACGCACCAGGCGATCGCGAGCCAGCCGTTGTTGCCGATCTCGGTGCCGAGGAGCAGACCGCGCAGTGTCTCGATGGCCGGCGTGAAGGGCTGGTACTCGGCGATCGGCTGGAACCAGCCCGGCATGGTGTCGGCCGGGATGAAGGCGCTGGAGATCAACGGGAGGAGGATCAGCGGCATCGCCATGTTGCTGGCCGCCTCGGGGTTCGGGCTGGCCATGCCCATGCCGACGGCGATCCAGGTGAGGGCGAGGGAGAACAGGGCGAGCAGTCCCACCGCCGCGATCCATTCCAGGAGCGTGGCGTCCGTGGAGCGGAACCCCATGGCCACGGCGACGGCACTGACCAGGACCAGGCTGGCCATGATCTGCAGCACGCTGCCCACGACGTGCCCGACGAGCAGGGAGCCCCGGTAGATGGCCATCGTGCGGAAGCGGGCGATGAGGCCCTGGGTCATGTCCATGGAGACGGCGATCGCGGCGCCGATCACGGTGGAGCCGATGGTCATCATCAGCAGGCCCGGGACGATGTAGGCGATGTAGTCGGAGCGGTCCGCGCCGCCGCCGCCGATGCCCGCGCTCATCACGTCGCCGAAGATGTAGACGAAGAGCAGGAGCAGCATGATCGGCGTGAGCAGCAGGTTCAGGGTCATCGACGGATAGCGGAGAGCGTGCAGCAGGTTGCGGCGCAGCATCGTGTTCGAGTCGCGTACGGCGAGGGCGAAGGCACTGCTCATCGGACGTTCTCCTTGGTGGAGTGGGCGGTGGGACCGGTCAGGGCGAAGAACACGTCGTCCAAGTCGGGGGTGTGCACGGTCAGTTCGTCCGCCTCGACCCCGGCGGTGTCGAGCCAGTCGAGGATGGAGCGCAGTTCGCGCTGGCTGCCGTCGCTGGGGATCTGGAGGGCGAGTGCCTCGTCGTCGCGGGTGACCTCGCGCAGGGCGGCTGCGGCCGATCGGTAGGCGTCGGGGTCGGTGAAGCGGAGGCGGACGTGTCCGCCCGGGATGAGCCGCTTCAGCTCTTCGGCGGTGCCCTCGGCGACGATCTTCCCGTCGTTCAACACGGCGATGCGGTCGGCGAGTTCGTCGGCCTCTTCCAGGTACTGGGTGGTGAGGAAGACGGTGACGCCGTCGGCGACGAGCCCGCGGATGATGTTCCACATGTTGTGGCGGGAGCGGGGGTCGAGGCCGGTGGTGGGTTCGTCGAGGAAGATGATCCGGGGGTTGCCGACGAGGGTCATGGCGAGGTCGAGGCGGCGTTTCATGCCGCCGGAGTAGGTGGAGGCGGGTTTGCTCGCGGCCTCCGTCAGGTCGAACCGCTCCAGCAGCTCGGCGGCGGCCTTCCGCCCCTCCTGCTTGGGCAGGTGGTGGAGGTCGGCCATGAGGAGCATGTTCTCCTCGCCGGTGATCAGGCCGTCGACGGCGGAGAACTGTCCGGTGACGCCGATCGCGGCGCGGACCGCGTGGGGGTGGGTGGCGAGGTCGTGGCCGCCGACGTGCAGGGCGCCGGCGTCGGCGGTGATGAGGGTGGAGAGGATCTTCACGGCGGTGGTCTTGCCTGCGCCGTTCGGGCCGAGCAGGGAGAAGACGGTGCCGGCGGGCACCGAGAGGTCGATGCCGTCGAGGACGGTCTTGTCGCCGTAGGCCTTGCGCAGGCCCTGGGCTGCGATGGCGGGTGAGTGCGGTGTCGTCGAGGTCATGCCGAGGAGATTGCGGCAGGGCGCATTCAGCTCGGTTTCACCGTGGTTTCAGTGCCCTGGAACCCGGGTGCGGGTCAGGTTTCTCGCCCCCGCCGCCCCTACCCGTCCCATCCCTGGGGGCTGCGCCCCCAGACCCCCCTACGGCCCTGAACGGGCCTTGTCCTCAAACGCCGGACAGGCTAAAAGATCAAGCACCGGCCGGCACCACATCCAGCCCGTCCGGCGATTGAGGACGAGGCCGTTCAGGCCGAAAGGGGGGTCTGGGGGCGCAGCCCCCAGGGATGGGACGGGTAGGGCCGGCGGGGGCGAGGAACAGGGCGGGCTCGGTAGTCAGCCCGTGCGGGCCGTGCCCGTGCCCTTCTCCGCGTCCAGTGCGTACACGCAGCGGTCCTTGCTGCACGCGTACACCACGCCGTCCTTGACGACCGGGGCGCCGGTGATCTCGCCGCCCGTCGCCAGCTTCCACCTCAACCGGCCGTCGTCCGCCTTCAGGGTGTACAGAAGATGGTCCGTCGAGCCGAAGTGGATCCGGCCTTCCGCCACCGCCGGGGCGCCCACGATGTCGCCGCCCGCCTGGAAGCGCCACTTGGGGGTGCCGGTGACCGCGTCCAGCGTGTACAGGCCCTTGCCGCTGCCCACGTGGACGTGGCCCGCAGCCACCAGCACCGGCTCGATCGACGCCCGCGACTCCGTCGCGATCCGCCACCTGTCCCGCCCGTCCGCCGCGTCGAGGGCGTACACCGTGCCGAGGTAGTCGGCGAGGTAGACACCGCCGCCGGTCACCGCCGGGCCCGGGGCGAAGGTCGGCGGGGAGAGGAACACCGCCGGGGCCTCGAAGTGCCAGCGGACATGGCCGCCGGAGACGTCGATCGCCAGGACCCGGGTGCCCGCGGAGACGTACACCTGGCCGTCGGGGCCCGGGGTCAGCCGTACCGGGACTCCGCCGCAGGAGGTGGCGTCGCCGATCGGGTAGGACCAGCGCTCGTCACCCGTACGGGCCTCCAGGGCACGCAGCCGGCCTTCCTTCCACACGAACACCGTGCCCTCGTGGACCTGGGGTCCGGCCTCCGGGGACTCGAAGTCCGTCTGGGCGCCGGTGTGCTCCCACAGCTTCTGGCCGGTCGCCGCGTCCCAGCCCTGGACGCCGCCACCGCGCGTACCGGTGACGACCGTGCCCCGGTCGGCCTTCAGGGAGTACACCCAGGCGTCTGTCGAGAGCCTCCACAGGTCCATGCCCTCCCTCGCGTCGAGAGCGAAGAGCGTCGGACCGTCCGAGGCGTGGATACGGCCGTCCGCGACCGCCATCGACCACGCCACGTCCCTCGTCTTGAAGCGCCGGCGGCCCGTCATCACGTCCAGGGCGTGCACCTCGAAGGAGGTGACGTAGACGAGGTCGCCCGCGACGGCCGGGGTGCCCCAGACGTCGTTCGACATACGGAACCGCCAGGGGCGCCAGCCCGCCGGAGACTCCGGGGGCAGCGGCGGCGCGGCCGGCACGGGGTTCGGGTCGGCGCCGTTGACCCCGGGCCGCGGGCGCGACCAGGAGGCGACCAGACCGGCCTCCGGCGGCGGCGCCTGTACGGCGGCGGCGCGCACGTCGGAGACGCGCGGACCGGGGCCGATGGGCACGGGGGCGCCTGCGAGGCGTACGGGGCCGGTGTCCGGCGCTCCGGTGGGTACGGGGGCCGGCATCGGGCCGGGTACGAGGCCCGGGCCCGGGCGGGGGTCGAAGGGCGGCGGGTCGTGGGACGGCGGCGGCGGGATCGCCAGCCTGCCGCCGCTGCGGCCACCGGACGCCTGCGGCTTCGCGGCCGGGCGTCCGCCGCGCCGCGTCTCGATGAGGGTGACCGCCCGCTCGGGCAGCCAGGCGGACGCCGTACCGCTGTCGTCGGAGCCGGAACCGAAGAGGTGGGGGGCCAGCTGGGCCTGGAGGTCGGCCGGGTTGGGGCGGCCCGTCGCCTCCATCTGCATACAGGACTCGATGAGCGGGCGGAGTTCGTCCGGGAGGCCTTCGAGGTCCGGGCCTTCCCTCAGCAGCATGAAGACCGTCTCGACCGGGTTGGCGCCGTGGAAGGGGGCGTGTCCGGTGGCCGCGAAGACCAGCATCGAGCCGAGCGAGAACACGTCGCTCGCGCCGGTCACGCTCCGCGAGTCCTTCGCCTGCTCGGGGGACATGTAAGCGGGGGTGCCCACGGCGACGTTCGTCATCGTCAGACGTGTGTTCGATACACCGGAGGCGATACCGAAGTCGATGACCCGGGGACCGTCCTCCACCACCAGCACGTTGGACGGCTTGAGGTCCCGGTGGACGAGCCCGGCGCCGTGGATGGACTGCAACGCCTCCGCGACCCCCGCCGCGAGCCAGCGCACCGCCTGGGCCGGCATCGGCCCGCACTCGTTCACTATCTCTTCGAGCGAGGGCGCGGGGACGTACGCGGTGGCCAGCCAGGGCACGGCGGCCCGCGGATCGGCGTCGACGACGGCGGCCGTGTAGAAGCCGGAGACGGCCCGCGCCGCCTCCACCTCACGCGTGAAGCGGACCCGGAACAGCTGGTCCTCGGCCAGTTCCGTACGGACCGTCTTGATCGCCACGCGCCGCCCGGAGGCCGAGCGCGCGAGATAGACCAGCCCCATGCCGCCGGCACCCAGCCGTCCCAGCACCTCGAACGGCCCGATCCGCCGCGGATCGTGCTGCGTCAGCTGATCCACCACTTGCCTGCCACCTCCCCGTACGAGCCGCGTCACCTACATATGTACGCGACCTCGTGCAGCGTCTCACCACCGCCACCGCCTTGGCGGCACGCACCCCGATTCTTCCTGGCCGGGGCACAGGTTGCGAACTCGGGTCCGAAACGGGGTGTCTCCACGCAACCTGGTGCAAAACAGGTCCTCACGGGGGCGCTCCCGAACCGGCTCACGCCCTCCCGTACCCGCTCCCAGCGGCTCATTTCCGGAGCAGTGCGAACGACGCTCCCTGATTGTCCGTGACGACCGCCACATTCCCGTACGAAGTGTCGAAGGGCGTCGACTGGACGCGACCGCCGAGCCGGTTCACCGTCCCGAGCGCCTCTTCCATGTCCTCGACGGCGAAGTGGACCAGGAAATGCGGCGGCATCTCGGCCGGGAACACCTCGGACACGGCGGCCCGGCCGAAGTCGGGTGCCGCGTCCGGGCCGAAGAGCGCCTCGTGGAAGAGGTTGCCGTAGAAGGTGTTCACGACGTCCGTGTCCCGGGCGTACAGCTCGGCCCAGGCGAAGGTGCGGGGCTCGTGGCTACGGCCGAATCCGGGGTGCGTACCGGCCTGCCAGAGGCCGAAGACGGCGCCGTCGGGGTCGGTGGCCAGCGCCGTCGTGCCCAGGTCCCCCACGGGAACCGGCGCGGTGATCACCTGTCCGCCGGCCGCGCGGATCCGGGCGACGAGGGCATGGGCGTCCGGGGTGGCGAAGTACACCGTCCAGACGGTGGGCATCCGCCCGTCGGTCTTGTGGGCGAGGGCGGCGACGGGCTCGCCGTCGCACAGGGCCTGCACCAGACCGTCCTTCTCCTCGAAGGTCCACCCGAAAAGCTCACTGTAGAAACGCTTGCCCGCCTCGACGTCGGGCAGCTGGGCGTCCACCCAGCAGGGGACGCCCTCTGTGCGGGCGGATGCCCTGTTTTCGGCCATACCGTCAAGTTAACGGTCCTTCACGCATCCCGCAGGGCAGCGACAGGGGCAGCAAAGGATCAGGCACCGGACCAGGCACAGCAGCCTCTCCAGCGCCCTCCCACCGCTCACAGATCACCATTGCACCCCATTTGCAGTCGGCCGAATCGCGCTCCGATCACCCCTCGGTAAGCTGACGGCATGACAGGACAAGTGCGTACCGTCGACGGCCGTGTGGCGGGTCGGCGTGGGCAGGCGACCCGGCAGAAGCTGCTCGACTGCCTCAGCGAGATGCTCAGCTCCTCCCCTTACCGGGACGTCAAAGTCATCGATGTCGCCCGGAAGGCGGGGACTTCACCCGCGACCTTCTACCAGTACTTCCCGGACGTCGAAGGCGCCGTCCTGGAGATCGCCGAGCAAATGGCCACGGAGGGCGCCGGGTTGACCGAGCTGCTCGCCGGGCGGTCATGGGTCGGCAAGGCCGGCTGGCAGACCGCCCAGGAACTCGTCGACGGGTTCCTGGAGTTCTGGCGCAGGAACGACGCGATCCTCCGGGTCGTCGATCTGGGCGCCGCCGAGGGCGACAAGCGGTTCTACAAGATCCGCATGAAGATCCTCAACTCCGTGAACAACTCCCTTACGGACACGGTCACCGAGCTACAGGCCAAGGGCAAGGTCGACAAGGACGTCAACCCCGCCGCGATGGCCGGCTCTCTCGTCGCGATGCTCGCGGCGGTGGCCTCGCACCAGAGAGGCTTCCAGACCTGGGGTGTGAAACAGGCCGAACTGAAGCCGAACCTGGCCCTGTTGGTCCACCTGGGCGTGACCGGCAAGAAGCCGACGAAATAGCCGACGCGTCCCCTTACTCCAGGTTCCGCAGGCCCTGCCGGGCCCAAGTCCTGTCACGCAGGCGGTGGTTCACTCCGGTTCCGACCGGTGGGCCACCGCCTGTCGCGCATCCGCCTTACGGGTTACGGGTGTTCAGCGCCGGATAATTCTGAAGATCCGGATCTCCCGCTCGACCCGCGCCTGATAGGTCGCGTACGGCGGCCAGAACGCGAGCAGTGCCTTCCAGGCGGCGGCCCGTTCCTCTCCGGCCAGCAGTTGGGCCCTGACCGGGATGTCCGCCCCTTTCCAGCTGACCTCGGCGTCGGGGTGGGCGAGGAGGTTGGCGGTCCAGGCGGGGTGGCCTGTGCGGCCGAAGTTGGAGCCGATGAGCAGCCAGCTGTCGCCTCCGTCCCCTTCCGGCATACAGGCGAGCGGGGTGTGCCTCAGCTGCCCGCTCTTCGCCCCGCGCACGGTGAGCACGACGCCGGGCAGCAGCTGGGCGCTGAGCAGCACCTTGCCCCGGGTCAGGCGGTGGACGGCTCGGTCCAGGGCGGGGACGACGTGTGGGGCGATCCGGGCGAAGGCGGGGGCCGAGGAGACCCTCTGGACCGCCTTCACGACTCTTGCCGCTGTCACTGGCATCAGACCGCCACCTCTCCCGCGTCGGACTCGTCGAAGAGCCGAGCCGCCTCGGCCGCGTGTGCGCGGAGCCGGTGCACCGGGCCGAACAGCAGCTCGTCGCCTGCGGCGCGCTTGAAGTACAGCTGGGCTTCGTGTTCCCAGGTGAAGCCGATTCCGCCGTGGAGTTGGATGCCTTCGGCGGCGGCGGTGCGGAGGGATTCGATTGCCTGGGCGAGGGCGAGGGTGCCTACTCGCTCTCCCTCGCGGGCGGTTGCCCAGGCGGCGTAGTAGGCGGCTGAGCGGGCTGCCTGGACCTGGACGTACACGTCGGCGAGGCGGTGCTTCACGGCTTGGAAGGAGCCGATCGGCCGCCCGAACTGTTCGCGCGCCATGGCGTGTTCGACGGTCAGCTCCAGAATCCGGGCGGCTGCGCCAACGGCCTCGGCGGCCAGGACCGCGGCGGCGATGTCTCCGACTCGGGCGAATGGCTCCGCCGGGTGGGCAGTTCTTTTCCCGCGGGCCGGTGGGGGCTGGTCGCGCAGTTCCCCGCGCCCCTGAAGGGGCGCGTCTGCGTGGGCGCTCGGAGAGCCGGGGACGTCGGCCTCCTCCCCCAGCAACTCTGCTGCTACGTCCCGTAGTTCAAGGCGCCCTCGTGGCCTGGTGGGGTCCAGGGAGGTCTGGCGGGTGCGGACCAGGCCAGGGGTGTTGCCCTGGACCAGGAAGAGGAGGGTTCGGGAGCGGGCGTAGCCGCCTGTGTGGGCCGGGATCAGGAGGAGGTCGGCGCTGTGGGCGTCCAGGACCTGGGTCACCTGGCCGTAGAGGCGCCAGCCGTCCGGCCGTTGGGTTGCCTGGACTCCGCCCGCACGGCCTCCGCCGGCCCAGTCCCGGCGGGGCTCGCCGGTGAGCGAGAGGACCGTGGACAGGGTGGTGCCGGGGATCGCGAGGGCCGCGGTCAGGGTGCCGGAGGCTATGCGTGGGAGGAGGTCGGCGCGTTGGGCTTCGGTGCCCAGGGCGGTGATCAGGGGAGCTGACAGTACGGCGGTCGCGAGGAGGGGAGAAGGGGCCAGGGCACGACCCAACTCCTCCGCCGCCAAGGCCAGTTCCGTCGTCGTGGTCCCGTCGACGCCCCCGTGGGTCTCGGGCAGGGCCAGGCCGGGCAGGCCCAGGTGCTCGGCCAGCGCGGTCCACAGGGCGGGGTCGTACCCGGCCGGGGTGTCGACGGCGGCCCGTACGTCACCGGGTGCACAGCGCTTGCGGAGCAGCTCGCGGAGGGTGCGGCGGATGTGGTCCTGCTCGGGGGTGAAACGGGCGTCCATGACCAGTCCCCCTGGTTCGTTCTCCCGCATGCCTACTGATGTCTGACGGTCCGTCATATTAGGACGGACGCCCTCTGCCGCACAGAGCCAGAGCTGATATACCGTCAGATTCATGGTGACTCGATGGTGAGCCGGAAGGTCGCGATCGTCGGGGTGGCCCTGTCGGACTGCGGCCGGGTGGACGACGTAACCCCTTACGCACTGCACGCCCAGGCGGCCCGGCGGGCGCTGGCGGACTCGGGACTCGGCCGGGAGGTGGTGGACGGTTTCGCGTCCGCCGGACTCGGCACGCTGGCGCCCGCCGAGGTCGCCGAATACCTTGGCCTGCGCCCCACTTGGGTCGATTCCACCTCCGTCGGCGGTTCGACCTGGGAGGTCATGGCGGCGCACGCGGCGGACGCGATCGCTGCCGGTCACGCCAACGCCGTGCTGCTGGTGTACGGGTCGACGGCCCGCGCGGATGTGAAAGCCGGCCGGCGGACGGGCAACCTCTCCTTCGGTGCGCGCGGGCCCCTCCAGTTCGAGGTCCCGTACGGCCACACGCTGATCGCCAAGTACGCGATGGCCGCCCGCCGCCATATGCACCAATACGGCACGACCATCGAGCAGTTGGCGTCGGTCGCGGTCCAGGCGAGGGCCAACGCGGCGCTGAACCCGGAGGCGATGTTCCGGACGCCGATCACCGTCGACGAGGTGCTCGACGGCCCGATGATCGCGGACCCCTTCACCAAGCTGCACTGCTGTCTGCGCTCCGACGGGGGCGCGGCGGTGCTGCTGGTGGCCGAGGAGTATGTGCGGGACTGCCGTACGCGGCCCGTGTGGATCCTCGGGACGGGCGAGCACGTCTCGCACGTCAGCATGTCTGAGTGGGCCGACTTCACGGTGTCCCCGGCCGCGGTGAGCGGGCGGATCGCCTTCGAGCGGGCGGGAGTCGGTCCCGAGGAGATGGACTTCGCGGAGATCTATGACGCGTTCACCTATATGACGCTGGTGACGCTGGAGGATCTCGGGTTCTGCGGGAAGGGCGAGGGCGGCCCGTTCGTGGAGGCCGCGAAGGGGCGGCTGAAGGTGGCGGGCGGTGAACTGCCGGTCAACACGGACGGGGGCGGACTGTCGGCCCAACACCCGGGAATGCGGGGGCTGTTCCTGCTGGTGGAAGCCGTACGGCAGTTGCGGGGCGACGTGGGCGAGGCGCGGCAAGTACGTGCCGGGGACGGGCAGTTGCCGCGCCTCGCGGTGGCGTCCGGGACGGGCGGATGGTTCTGCTCGTCGGGGACGATCGTGCTGGGAACCGATTAGACCGACTGATCAGCGGCCGTCGGTCAGACGAACGCGCGCCAGTCCGCGTGGAGTCGGTCCGAGAGGCGGATGGTGATGAACTCGTTGTTGTCCGCCTTGCCCGCCGTACGGCCGGACGAGAAGGGGAAGTTGTTGTCGTTGAGGACGGCGAGGGTGCGGTCGTCGAGCAGGACGACGTCCTCGATCGTCTGGAACGGGAAGTTGAACCCTCAGCCGGGTTGAGACCAGCCCGGACGAGCATGACGTGTGCGGAGTTCTTGTCCCGTGGGGACATGTTTCCGCATGCGGTGCAGGTGTGGGTGCGCTCACCCAGCGGCAGGCGATGCTTGGCTCTCGCATCGCAGTGCGCGCAGTCCATCGTGGTGTGCGCGGGGTGGACGAGGCGGATGTCCCGCCCGTGTTTGCGGCCCATCTCGATCAGGGCTGCCTTGGTGGCGCCGATGGCGGCGTCAGCGGCCTTGCCGGCCATCGTCGTCCTGGCCAGGGACTTGGGGCGGAAGTCCTCGACGGCGATGGCATCGTGGTCACGGACTACCTTCTTGGCCCACTTGCGGCCCGTGTCCTGACGCTGTCTCGCGACCTTCTTGTACGCCTTCGCCCGCAGTTTCATCGCCTCGTGGTAGCCCTTCGATCCGGGGTGGCCCTTCTTCGGCTTTCGGCGGGCCATCATCCGGTCGTACCGGGTCAGCTCGGTCCTGGCCTTCTTGCCGTGCTCGGCGTGCGGGAGGTCGTGCGCGTCGGACGTGGTGGTGGCGGTCTCCTTCACGCCCCAGTCGACGCCGAGGACCCGGCCGGTCCGAGGCAGGGGCTGGACCTGGGCGGGGACGACGAACGAGCCGTACCAGTGCCCAAGACTGTCCTGGTAGACGCGCACCGACGACGGCTCGGCCGGCAGTTCCCGCGACCACACCACCGCCACGACGATGCCGCCCGCCAGGTGCAGGCGGCCGTCCTTCAACCGGAACCCGCGCTTGGTGTAGTTGAGGGTCGCCAGCGCCTCGCACTTCTTCTTGTACAGGGGCATCCCGGCCCGGCGCGCCATGGGCAGGCGCTCTTCAATGTCCTTGTGCGCCTTGGCGCGGGAGCGGCCGAAGTCACGGATGACCTGCTGCTGGACGACCGATGAGCCCCTCACGCAGCCAGGGCGTACGGGCGCGGGCCTCGGTCAGCATCCTGTCGAGCTGCGCCGGACCGCACGTGGCCTGCTGACCGGTCGCCTTGTTGTGCAGGTGTACGGCCTTGGACTTGGCGACGCACTCGTTCCACAGCCAGCGACAGCGGCCCCACTCCGCCGCCAGAGCGGTACGGGCACTGGACGACACACGCAGCCGGTAGGTGTAGCGGGCATGCCCCGCCTCCGCAACCACCCCCACCTGCGCCATCTCGCCCCCTCACGATCCCCGGCCGGGACACCGCGCCGCCCCGAACCCTCCAAGGCGCCATACGTACGACAGTCGCACACACGGACCCTGATCCCACAGCCATCACCCCGACCAGCGATCACCGGCACACGCGTTCGCATCACTTCGGGATGCCGACAGCGATGGGCGCTCCTCGCCCTGAACCGGACCCGGCGACCCTCCGCGTCGCGACACCAGGGATACAGTTCCTCCCCGGCGCGAACACCGGGGCCTCCTCGCAAGAAGCAGGTGAAAGTCTCCCGGGTCAGGGACGCAGTTCGGGGATCTCGGCAGCCGGCAGGACGTCGGCGACGCGCCACAGCCCGACCCAGCTCTTCGGGGCGACCGACTCGTCGAGCAGCAGGGCGTTGACCTGCGGGTCGGGGTCGTCGCAGGCGTCGGCGACGACGGTGACCTTGAGGCCGATGTCGACGGCCCACCTGGTGGTGGACAGGACGGTCCCGGACGTAGCCACCCCCGCGACGACGATCCGGCCGATCCCGGCGGCCTCCAGCCGCTCCCGGAGATCGGTGGTGGCGAAGGCGCTGAAGCTGGTCTTGGTCAGCACGGTGTCGCCCTCGGCGGGGGCCAGGAGCGGGTGGATCTGCTCCTGCATGCCCTGCGGGACGACGTAGAAGACGGGCAGTCCGGCCGTACGGGCGGCGGCGAGGGCGTGTGCGGCGCGCTCGGCGACGGAGGGGTCGTGACTGAAGTTGTCGACGATGTACGTGACGTAGTCGAGGGCGAGGAACGCGGTGCCGGGGGCGGGGGTGGTCATGGGATTCTCCTTCGTGGAGGAAAGCGGGGCTAAAATCGGAGAGCACGCCCCGGTTAGCTGCCCACACCGTACCGGAGACCTCGCCCCGCTTAAAGCGCGTACGAGAACTCACGACGAGGGAGACCCTTAGATGCCGCCAGAGAACCGGCCCCTGCGTGCCGACGCCCGCCGCAACCGGGACCGGCTGCTGGAGGTGGCACGGGAGGCGTTCGCGGCGGAGGGGCTCTCGGTCTCGCTGGACGAGATCGCACGCCGGGCGGGCGTGGGGCCGGGCACGCTGTACCGCCACTTCCCGACCAAGGAGGGCCTGTTCGAGGCGGTGGTCCACGAGCGGCTCGACCCGCTCCTCACCGAGGCCCACGCCCTGCGCGACGCGGACGACCCGGGCGCGGCACTGTTCACGGTCCTGGACCGACTGGTGACGGACGCGGTGACGAAGGCGGATCTGATCGACGCCATCGCCCACGCGGGCGCCGAGGTCCAGGCAACGGTCGACGCGACCTCCGCCGACCTCCACCGCACACTCGGCCACCTACTGACCCGAGCCCAGTCCGCCGGCACGATCCGCACCGACATCACCATCACAGACCTGATGGCCCTCGTATCGGGCATCCTGTTGGCCCTGCGCCACAGGGCGAACGCGGGCGCGGATCCGCGGTTGGCACTGGCGGTCCTGTGCGATGGGCTACGGGCCGGAGCGTAAACGGCTCTGGCGACGTTCACCAGCGCCCGATGGGGCCGCAGGCCCCATCGGGGCGCGGGGAACTGCGCGACCAGCCACAACGGCGCCGCAGCCGGCCTCAAACAAGAAGACCTACGAACAGGCCCCGCACAGCCCCCGGTACGTCACCTCGACCTGGGACACGGTGAAGCCGAAGCGTTCCTCCGCCGGAAGATCCGCCAGGGGGTTACCGGTCGGGTGGACGTCCCGGATCGTCCCGCACTTGGAGCAGATCAGGTGCTGGTGGGGATGGTGCGCGTTCGGGTCGTACCGCTTCGCCCGCCCATCCGTGGCCACCTCTATGACCTCCCCCAGGGACACCAGCTCACCCAGGGTGTTGTAGACGGTCGCCCGAGAAATCTCGGGCAACCGCTGAGCCGCACGCGCGTGCACCTCGTCAGCCGTCAGATGGACGTGCTCGCCGTCGAGGACCTCCGCAACGACACGCCGCTGGGAAGTCATCCGCCAGCCGCGTCCACGCAGTCGCTCCAGCAGGTCACTCATATCGTTCACCTATTCAGGTTCGGTGGAATACACGGATTTTACCAGTGGACGTCCGGGTTCCGATAGGATATGGATTTGTCACACTTCTTGACTTGGACCTTGTCCATTGTAGGATCGCTTACGGCGATGGCCAAGGGACAGGAAGAGCCTCCAGTACGGCAGGAGACAGCAGCGACGTGACGGCGTGTGTGACCTCCTCCACGCGCTCCGCGTCCCCCCACCCCCAGTTCCTGAGCACGCAGTTCGTCAGCACCACCGAGATCTGCCCCGTCCGGAAGGATTCCCATGTCTGAGAACCATGACGCGATCGTCACCGACGCGAAAACCGAGGGCACGGGTGGCTGCCCGGTCGCGCACACGCGTGCCCCGCATCCGACCCAGGGCGGCGGCAACCGCCAGTGGTGGCCCGAGCAGCTGAACCTGAAGATCCTCGCGAAGAACCCCGCGGTCTCCAACCCGCTGGGCGAGGAGTTCGACTACGCGGCCGCGTTCCAGACCCTCGACCTCCCCGCCGTGAAGCAGGACATCGCGGCGGTGCTGACGGACTCCAAGGACTGGTGGCCGGCCGACTTCGGGCACTACGGCCCGTTCATGATCCGGATGGCCTGGCACAGCGCGGGCACCTACCGCATCAGCGACGGCCGTGGCGGCGGCGGCGCCGGTCAGCAGCGCTTCGCCCCCCTGAACAGCTGGCCGGACAACGGCAACCTCGACAAGGCCCGCCGTCTGCTGTGGCCGGTCAAGAAGAAGTACGGCCAGAACCTCTCCTGGGCCGACCTCATGATCCTCGCGGGCAACGTGGCCCTGGAGTCGATGGGCTTCGAGACCTTCGGCTTCGGCGGCGGCCGCGCGGACGTCTGGGAGCCCGACGAGGACGTGTACTGGGGTCCCGAGAAGGTCTGGCTCGACGACGAGCGCTACACCGGCGACCGTGAGCTGGAGGAGCCCCTCGGCGCCGTCCAGATGGGCCTGATCTACGTCAACCCCGAGGGCCCCAACGGCAACCCGGACCCGCTCGCCGCGGCCCGCGACATCCGTGAGACGTTCCGCCGTATGGCGATGAACGACGAGGAGACCGTCGCCCTCATCGCCGGTGGCCACACCTTCGGCAAGACCCACGGCGCGGGCCCGGCGGACGCCGTCGGCCCCGACCCCGAGGCCGCGCCGATCGAGCAGCAGGGCTTCGGCTGGAAGAGCACGTACGGCTCCGGCAAGGGCGGCGACGCGATCACCAGTGGCCTGGAGGTCACCTGGACCGCCACGCCGGCCCAGTGGAGCAACGGGTTCTTCAAGAACCTCTTCGAGTACGAGTACGAGCTGACGCAGAGCCCGGCCGGCGCCAACCAGTGGGTGGCGAAGAACGCCGAGGCGATCATCCCCGACGCGCACGACCCGTCGAAGTCGAAGCTCCCGACGATGCTCACGACCGACCTGTCGCTGCGCTTCGACCCGGCGTACGCGGAGATCTCCCGTCGCTTCTACGAGAACCCGGACCAGTTCGCGGACGCCTTCGCCCGCGCCTGGTTCAAGCTGACCCACCGTGACCTGGGCCCGGTCGTCCGCTACCTCGGCCCCGAGGTCCCGTCCGAGACGCTGCTCTGGCAGGACCCGCTCCCCGCGGTCACGCACGAGCTGGTCGACGCCGCCGACGTCTCCGCCCTCAAGGCGCAGATCCTCGCCACCGGCCTCACGGTCTCCCAGCTGGTCTCCACCACCTGGGCCGCGGCGTCCTCCTTCCGCGGCAGCGACAAGCGCGGCGGCGCCAACGGTGCCCGCATCCGCCTCCAGCCGCAGGCGAGCTGGGAGGTCAACAACCCGGACGAGCTGGCCACGGTGCTGCGCACCCTGGAAGGCGTCCAGGAGGCCTTCAACGCCGGCCAGTCCGGCGGCAAGCAGATCTCGATCGCCGACGTGATCGTCCTCGCGGGCGCCGCGGGCGTCGAGAAGGCGGCCAAGGACGCCGGCTACGACATCGAGGTCCCGTTCACGCCGGGCCGCGCGGACGCGACGCAGGAGCAGACGGACGTCGAGTCCTTCGCCGCTCTCGAGCCGACCGCCGACGGGTTCCGCAACTACCTCGGCAAGGGCAACCGCCTTCCCGCCGAGTACCTGCTGCTGGACAAGGCGAACCTGCTCAACCTGAGCGCCCCCGAGCTGACCGTCCTCGTCGGCGGCCTGCGCGTCCTCGGCGCGAACTACCAGGGCTCCTCGCACGGCGTCTTCACCGCCACCCCGGGCCAGCTGACGAACGACTTCTTCGTCAACCTGCTGGAGCTGGGCACGGAGTGGACGGCCACGTCCGAGGACCAGAACACCTTCGAGGGCCGCGACGAGTCCGGTCAGGTCAAGTGGACCGGCACCCGTGCCGACCTGGTCTTCGGCTCCAACTCGGAGCTGCGCGCGGTCGCGGAGGTCTACGCGAGCGACGACGCCAAGGAGAAGTTCGTCAAGGACTTCGTCAAGGCGTGGGTCAAGGTGTCGAACGCGGACCGCTTCGACCTCGTCTGATCCGCTGGTTTATTGAACGATGACGTCCGGGTCGGCCCTCACGGGTCGGCCCGGACGTTTTCGTCGATACTCGTCCCCATGTCACTGCACGAGCTGCTCAAGACCCTACGGGTGTGGTCCCCCGAGGTCACCACGCTGCCGGCCTTCGACCCAGACGCAGCCCCCACCGAACCGCTCCCCCTCTTCACCACCTGGTTCGCGGAGGCGGTGGCCGCCGGTCAGCCCGAGCCGCACACCATGTCCCTGGCGACGTCGGACGCGGACGGCCTGCCCGACGTACGGACCGTGATGCTGCACGGCGCGGACACCGACGGCTGGTCCTTCGCCTCGCACTCCGGGAGCGCCAAGGGCCGACAGCTGGCGGCACGCCCGTACGCGGCGCTCCACTTCTACTGGCCGGCGCTGGGCCGCCAGATCCGGCTGCGGGGGCCCGTGGAGTCCGCCCCCTCCTCCGAAGCCCAGGCCGACCTGCACGCCCGCTCGACGGGAGCTCTGGCCGCCGCGCTGACCGGCCGCCAGAGCGAAGTACTGGGCTCCCTGGACGAGTTGGCGAGCGTGTCGCAGGCGGCCTGGGAACGGGCGCAGCGCGAGCCGGACGCCCCCTCCCCGACCTGGACCCTGTACCGACTGCGCCCGGACGAGGCCGAGTTCTTCCAGGGCGAGGCCCAGCGACGGCACGTACGGCTCAAGTACCGCCGTACGGAGGCGAATTCGAAGACGGGTTGGGTCAGGGAGCTGCTGTGGCCGTAGGCGGGGCGGCTTCCGGGTCCTGGGCGATGCGCCCGTGCAGATGCACATCCCGGAAGACGTCCTGCCGCCCCTCCTCGAACATCGCGCCCCGCAGTGTCCCCTCGTAGCGGAATCCGCAGTGTTCGGCGACGCGGCAGGAGGCGTCGTGGCCGAGGGCGTGGCCGAGTTCCAGGCGGTTGAGGCCGAGGGTGTCGAAGGCCCAGCGGGCGCCGAGGGCGAGGGCGCGGGTGGCGACGCGCTTGCCGCGGGCCTCGGGGAGGACCCAGTAGCCGACGCGGGCGAGGCGGATGAAGGGGTCGATGTCGTTGACGCCCAGGTGGCCGAGTATCGCGCCGCTGACGGCGTCCGTGACGCAGAAGGACACCCGGGTGCCGTCGACCGCGGTCCCGGAACGGGTGCCGAGGGAGTCCCGGGCGCTGTCGAGGTCGGTGACCGGCTTCATGGGGGTGTTCCAGCGCCTGAAGTCCGGGTCGGTCAGTCCGCGCAGCCACGCGTCGACGTCGGTGTCGGAGTCCGCGCGCCACTGCCGCAGCCGCAGTCCGTGACCGAGCAGCTCGGGAAACTCGGGGATCGGGCGGGTGAGGGACCGCTCATGGATATGGGCCATCACCCTATTGAAGCCGTACGGCTGTACGACTCCCACCCCGTGGACGGAACACGGGCACACCGTCCCGAAAAGCGACCTCCAGCCCCATCCCGACCCACAGCTCACCCTCGGTGGCGTCCACCACCTCGGTCATCATCCGCGGCCCCTCGTCGAGATCGACGACAGCGGCGACGTACGGCGTCCGCTCCCCGAAGGGCGGCAGGTCATTGCGATGGACGACGGACCAGGTGTAGAGCGTGGCCAGCCCGCTCGCACCCTCCCACGCCACGTCCTCGCTCCAGCAGGACGGGCAGAACTCCCGGGGATAGTGATGCGCCCGCCCACAGCCACCACACCGCCGCACGAGCAACCGCCCGTCGGCGGCGGCATCCCAGTAGACGCGCGTGAAGGCGTCGACGTCAGGGATGTCGTACCGATCCGCGCCCATGCCTGTGCCCATGCCCACTGCGGCCCCCCTGACGACTACCCGAATCATGAATCTGACGGTGTGTCAGTCGAGTATGACCTCACCGAGCGGACACAACCAGGCCCCCTACGCCACTCGACCCACCCACTCCTCCCGCAGTCGTGATCAATCCGCAACCAATTCCGAGCTTGACCGAGACCCAACAAGTGATCAGGTGAATACGCTCAGGCACATGACCGACGCCTCGACAGCACCTTCGACCTCGACTTCTGCGGCTCCCGTGTACGTCATCGGCGGCGGGCCCGGAGGCCTCGCCGTCGCGTACGCGCTGCGGGCCCAGGGAGTGCGGGCCGTGGTGCTGGAGCGGGGGGAGCGGGTCGGGACGTCCTGGCGGCGGCACTACGACCGGCTGCATCTCCACACCACCCGGCGCCTGTCCTCGCTGCCCGGGCTGCCGATGCCGCGCTCCTTCGGCCGGTGGGTGTCACGGGACGACGTCGTGCGCTACCTCGACAAGTACGCCGAGTACCACGAGCTGGAGGTCGTCACCGGCGTCGAGGTGTCCCGGGTCGAGCGGACCGCCGACGGCACCGGCTGGCTGCTGCACGCCACCGGTGGCCGCGAGCTGACCGGCAGCGCGGTCGTGATCGCCACCGGCACCAACCACACCCCCCGGATTCCCGACTGGCCCGGGCGCGACGCCTACCGCGGCGAGCTGCTGCACGCCGCCCAGTACCGCAACGCCGCCCCCTACGCCGGCCGCGACGTCCTCGTCGTCGGCATCGGCAACACCGGCGCCGAGATCGCCGTCGACCTGATGGAGGGCGGGGCCTCGCGCGTACGGCTGTCGGTCCGTACGGCTCCGCACATCGTGCGGCGGTCCACGGCCGGCTGGGCGGCCCAGTTCACGGGCATCCTCGTACGACGGCTGCCGGTGCGCCTCGTCGACAAGCTCGCCGGCCCGATGGCCAAGGTGAGCGTGCCCGACCTGTCCGCCCACGGGCTGCCCCGCCCGGACACCGGCCTGTACTCGCGCGTCAACGCGGGCTCGATCCCGGTCCAGGACGTCGGCCTCATCGACGCCGTGCGCAAGGGGCGGGTCCAGATCGTCGCCGCGGTGGAGCGCTTCGAGGACGGCAAGGTCGTCCTCGCCGACGGCGAACACCTCGAACCGGACGCGATCATCGCGGCCACGGGCTACCTCCGCGGCCTGGAGGGCCTCGTCGGCCACCTCGACGTACTCGACGCGCGAGGCAAGCCGGTCGTGCACGGGCCGCGCGCCCCGAAGAACGCGCCCGGCCTCTACTTCACCGGCTTCACCAACCCCATCAGCGGCATGTTCCGGGAGATGGCGATCGACGCGGCACGCATCGCGAAGGCGGTGGCACGGCAGACCGCCGTACGCCACTGACCGAGCCCGGTCGACCGGGTGCGGCCGACGGAAGACGGCTGACGGAGGACGGCCGGCCGGCGCGCCGCCGGGGCCCTTCCTCAGCTTCTGTGTGCACAGCGGTTCCTGACGCAGTGTCAGTTCAGTAACCTGACACTGCGTCAGTTAATTGGCTGTCACACAGGAGCGGGCGGACCGATGCTTGGATCAACCCACGGCACCCTCACCACCGACTCCCGCCGGGCCCGGGTCATCGCCTGCGGCGAGCAGCCCTCGCCGGTCGTGCACGGCAGGCCGGCCGACGTCGACGATCTCGACGTCGGCGGCCGGCCGCTGTACGCCGGCGTGCCCGATCTCGACCGCTTCTTCCGGCCCGAGTCCCTGGCGGTGGTCGGTGCCTCGGACGCCGAGGGGCGGCCGAACACCGGTATCACCCGCCAGTTGCTGGCGTGGGCCGAGCGGGTCGGTGCCCGGCTGCACCCGGTGCACCCGACCCGCGAGGCCGTCTTCGGCATACCCTGCTTCCCTTCCGTCGCGGACCTGCCCGAGCAGGTCGATCTCGCCGTACTCCTGGTCGCCGACCCCCTTCCCGTGGTCGAGCAACTCGCCGAGGCCAAGGTGAAGTTCGCCGTCGCCTTCGCGTCGGGGTTCGCGGAGACAGGTGAGGCGGGTGCCGAGGCACAGGCCCGTCTCGCCGCCGCCGTCCGCCGCTCCGGTCTCCGCCTCCTCGGTCCGAACACCAACCTCAACGCCTTCGAGCACTTCCGCGACGACCTCGACGGCCCGGCGATCGCCCTGATCACCCAGTCCGGCCACCAGGGCCGGCCCGTCTTCGCCCTCCAGGAACTCGGCATCCGCCTCTCCCACTGGGCCCCCACCGGCAACGAGGCCGATCTGGAGACCGCCGACTTCATCTCGTACTTCTCCGAACAGCCCGAGGTGGGCGCCATCGCCTGCTACGTCGAGGGCCTGAAGGACGGCCGCTCCTTTCTCCTGGCCGCCGACCGGGCCGCCCGGCGCGGAGTCCCGGTCGTCGCCGTCAAGGTGGGCCGCACCGAGACCGGCGCCCGCACCGCCGCCTCCCACACCGGCAAACTGACCGGCGCCGACACGGTGGTGGACGCGGCGATGCGGCAGTACGGCGTGATCCGCGTCGACGGACTCGACCAACTCCAGGACACCTCAGCCCTGTTGGCCCGCGCCCGCCCCCCGCTCGCCGACGGGGTCGCCGTCTATTCGATCTCGGGCGGCACGGGCGCGCACTTCGCGGACCTGGCGACGGAAGCCGGCCTGCACCTGCCGACGCTCTCCGCCGCCAAGCAGACCGAGCTGCACGAGTGGATACCCGACTACCTGAACGTGGCCAACCCCGTCGACAGCGGCGGGCATCCGGTCGGCGACTGGCGCGGCCGGAAGATCATCGACGCGATCCTCGCCGACCCCGAGGTGGGCGTCCTGGTCTGTCCCATCACCGGCCCCTTCCCCCCTATGAGCGACAAGCTCGCGCGTGACCTCGTGGAGGCGGCCGAGCAGACGGACAAGCTGGTGTGCGTGATCTGGGGGTCGCCGGTCGGCACGGAGGCGGCGTACCGCGAGACCCTGCTCGGCTCCTCCCGCGTGGCCACCTTCCGCACCTTCGCGAACTGCGTGACGGCGGTCCGGGCCCACCTCGACCACGCCCGCTTCACCGCCTCCTACCGCTCCCCCTTCGACGAGGCTCCGCGCACCCCTTCGCCCAGTTTCCGCAAGGCGCGGGCGCTGATGCGACCCGGTCAGGCACTGAGCGAGCACGCGGCCAAGCTGCTGCTGCGCGCATACGGAATCCGGGTGCCGCGCGAGCAGTTGGTGACCAGCGCGGCGGCGGCCGTCCGGGCGGCGGGACTGGTGGGCTACCCGGTGGTGATGAAGGCGTCGGGCGGCCAGATCGCCCACAAGACGGAGCTCGGGCTGGTGAAGATCGGGCTGACCTCGGCCAGCCAGGTCCGCGACGCCTACCGCGAGCTGACCGACATCGCCCGCTACGAGGGCGTGGACCTGGACGGCGTACTCGTGTGCCAGATGGTCGAGCGGGGCGTCGAGATGGTCGTCGGCGTCACGCACGACGACCTGTTCGGGCCGACGGTGACGGTGGGCCTCGGCGGCGTGCTCGTCGAGGTCCTGCGGGACACCGCCGTACGCGTGCCGCCCTTCGGCGAGGAGCAGGCGCGGGACATGCTGACCGAGCTGCGCGGGCGGGCCCTGCTGGACGGGGTCCGGGGGCGCCCCCCGGCCGACCTGGACGCGCTCGTCGAGGTCGTCATGCGGGTGCAGCGCATGGCGCTGGAACTCGGGGACGAGCTGGCGGAGCTGGACATCAACCCGCTGATGGTGCTGCCCAGGGGGCAGGGCGCGGTGGCGCTGGACGCACTGGCGGTGTGCGGGCCGGGACCGGACCCGGACGCCGACCAGCCACTGCCCTAGCCATCGTAGGAAATGGAGCAGCACACCCATGACTTCCTCCCCCGAAGAATCCATTGAGTCATTGGTACTGCACGCCACTGACAACCAGGTCTCGTGGATCACCCTCAACCGCCCCGAAACCCTCAACGCCATCACCCCTGACCAGCGAGAACGCCTGATCCAACTTTTCTCGGACGCCTCCGCCGACCCCGCCGTACGGGCGGTCGTCCTCACCGGCACGGGGAGGGGCTTCTGCACGGGCGCGGACCTACGAGGCGGGGGTCAGTCCACCGGCGAACGGATCGCAGGTGACGTGGCACGGGTCATCCGCCAGGGCGCCCAGCGCCTGATCTCGGCGGTCCTGGACTGCGAGAAGCCGGTGATAGCGGCGGTGAACGGCACGGCGGCCGGCCTGGGCGCCCACCTGGCACTCGCCTGCGACCTGGTCCTGGCGGCCGAACAGGCCCGTTTCATAGAGGTGTTCGTACGCCGGGCCCTGGTCCCCGACGGCGGCGGCGCGTACCTCCTCCCCCGCCTGATCGGCCCGCAGCGCGCGAAGGAGCTGATGTTCTTCGGCGACGCGCTGACCGCCCCGGACGCGGAACGCCTGGGCCTGGTCAACAGGGTCGTACCGGCCGAGGACCTCCACAAGACGGCCCGGGAATGGGCGGAACGCCTGGCCACCGGCCCGACCCGAACCCTCGCCCTCACGAAGCAGCTGATCAACGCCTCCCTGGACAGCGACCGCGCGTCGGCCTTCGCCGCCGAGGCCACGGCCCAGGAGATCAACATGTGGACGGCGGACGCGACGGAAGGCGTCGCAAGCTTCGTGGAACGCCGAACCCCTCGCTACAACGGCAGCTGACTCCCCTACAGGGCTTCACTTCTGACGATCCGTCAGTTCCAATGGAACGTATGTTGGGACAAGCGGGAATGGCGGCGGCTGCCGTCCGTTATCTCAGATCGGCCGGCGCGCCCATGGTCGCGGCCCCCGTCGAAGCGCTGCCCAGGCCGGACTTACGGGCGGTCGGCGACGACGAGCGGGCGCCGGTCCCCCCGGCCGAATTCCGGCGCGTACTGGGCAACTTCGCGACCGGCGTCACCGTCGTCACCGCCCCGCCCGCCGAAGGCGAGACCGCCCCCGCCGGCTTCGCCTGCCAGTCCTTCGCCGCCCTCTCTCTCGACCCGCCCCTGGTCGTCTTCATGGTCGGCCGTACGTCGAGGACTTGGCCGCTGATCGCCCGCGCGGGCGTCTTCTGCGTCAACGTACTGGGCGCCGCCCAGGGCGAGTTGTGCCGCGGTTTCGCGAGGAGCGGCACGGACAAGTTCGCGGGCGTCGACCACGAGCCGACGCCCGTCTCAGGCTCCCCCCGCCTCGCGGGCGCCGCCGCCTGGATCGACTGCACGATCCAGGCGGTGCACACGGGGGGCGATCACTTGATCGTCGTGGGGCGGGTGGAGGCACTGGGGACGGGCGACGACGATGGGGACCCCCCGCTGCTGTTCCATCGCGGACGGTTCACCCGACTCGAGGACGACCCGGCCCCGCTCAGACAGCCGCCAGCCTCCACAGCGACGTGACTTCCGCGGCGCGGGCCGCGTGCAGGGGGTCGGTGCGGTTCCGCGCCCGGGGGTGACACGGCCGGGTGCCGATCCGGTCGACCACCCTCAGTCCCGCCGCCCCCATGGCGTCCAGCAGCTCGTCCCTGGTCCGTAGTCCCAGGTGTTCGGCCAGGTCGGACAGGACGAGCCAACCCTCGCCGCCCGGTTCCAGACGGTCGGCCAGCCCCGCCAGGAAGCCGTTCAGCATGCCGCCGTCCGCGTCATAGACGCCCAGCTCCAGGTCGGAGACGGGCCGCGCGGGAATCCAGGGCGGATTGCAGACGACGAGCCCGGCACGGCCGTCCGGATAGAGCGTGGGACCCACGACCCGAACGCGGTTGCCGAGGCCCAGCCGGGCGACGTTGTCCCGCGCGCACGCCAGAGCACGCGCCCCGATGTCGGTCGCGACGACCCGCTCGACACCCCGTCGGGCCAGGAGCGCGGCGAGCACCCCGGTCCCGGTCCCCAGGTCGAAGGCGTCGCAGGCCGTACGGAACGTGGGCAGGGGCGCCCGCGCGACCAGATCGACGTACTCGCCCCGCACCGGGGAAAACACGCCGTAGTGGGGGTGGATACGGGCGCCGAGGGCCGGCACCTCCACCCCCTTCTCCCGCCACTGCCGCGCCCCGATGACGCCCAGCAGCTCCCGGAGGGGAACCATTGAAGGGCCTCCCGGCGGACCATAGGCGTCCACACAGGCCCTGCGTACGTCGGGGGCTCGGCGCAAACCCAGCGAGTAGTCCTCCTCCAGCCGGACCAGGATCCGTCCGAGCACCCGGGCGCGGTGGGCCCGGGACCGGCGGTACGCCCAGAACGTATCCGCCGGGGTGGTTCCCGCCCGAAGCGGCTTCCGGTCGATGCGGCGTCCCATCGCCGCCAGCAGCTGACGTCCGTTGTGGAAGTCGCCCCGCCACAGCAGGGCGTTGCCTTCGCAGGCCAGTCGGTAGGCGGTGTCGGCACGCGTGCGGTCGTCAATGACGACGGTGTTCTCGGTCCATCGATTCGTGGACACGACGTAGTACTCCTCGTGATCGAACGTGCGGGGGCACGAAGAGCGCTTCGACGAGGAGGAGAGCGAACAGCAGGGTCGCGCGGGCGTCCGAGCAGAGGTAGCCAGGGACAGGCCGGTACGGCCGGTTACCGCTCCCGCGTCGAAGCGCGAGAGGAGACGTCACCAAGAACCGCACCGAGCACGCCGATCGCACCGAGAGTCACGGGGAGCCTTTCCGAGCGGGTGAGTTCGGATTCAGACTACTTGGACGCGCGGGCCCGGGCTCACGACCACAGATCTCGTAGGCTCAGGTGCTCGGCCAGGTCGGACATGACGAGCCGACCCGCCCTGCACTCCCGGTCCCGTCACCGTTCGTCATGGTCAGGCCGTGGGCAGGGAAAACCCGGTCGCTGTCGGTCAGGGATCCTGGAACCCTTTCGTCATGAACACGGATCCCGTCGACCAAGCGCGACGTCTCGCCCAGGGCCGCTTCCCCGATGCGCTCGCCGTGATCCTTGCCGGGTCGACGGCTGCCGGGCGGGCCACTCCCCGTAGTGACTTGGACATTGCGGTCCTCGTCGAGGACGGTGACGAGACGTGCCGGGAGACGATTCGGTTCGAGGGACGTGTCGTGGAGCTCTTCGTCCACACCCGTGCCGGTCTCGCAGAGCTCTTCGCGGCGGACGTCGCTGCGCGTCGTGCGGTCCTGATCAGCATGTATGTCGCCGGGATCGTCCTGGTCGACACGAACGGCGAGGCCGGGCGGGCGCGTGCCCTGGCCGAAGCGGAACTCCGAAAGGGGCCGCCGGCACTGGAACCGGAGACGGTCGAGACGAAGAGGTACGGGCTGACGGACGCGCTGGACGATCTCGCTGACGCGGGCGACCGCATGGAGCGGCTGGCAGTGGCCGGGTTCGTTCTCGACACAGCGGCCGATCTGCTCTGCGACCACCACCACGCCTGGATCGGTCGCGGGAAGTGGTTGCCGCGACGCCTTCTGGAGGCGGACGCGGAGCGTGGGGCCGCCCTGCTGGAAGGGCACCTGCACCTGTGCGAGTCGGGAGACCCCGAGCGCCTGATCGACGCAGCCATGGAGATCCTCGACCTGGTCGGCGGACCTCTCCGCGAGGGCTACCGCCGGACCTGGCACGGCGTCGTTGATCCGGTTGCCGCTGCCCCCGGACGTTGACGGGGTGTCGCGGTCCCCGCCGGAAACCCCTCAGGCCAGGGCTCCCACCACCCGGCCCACCGGCCGCCGCCGTATCACCAACGCCATCAACGCCGCCGCCGCACACAACGCCCCCGACGCATACCAGACCACGTCGTACGACCCGAAGACATCCCGCGCCATCCCCCCGAGGAAGGCCACCAGCGCCGCCCCCACCTGATGCGAAGCCAGGACCCAGCCGAAGACGATCGCGCTGTCGTCGCCGTAGTGCTCGCGGCACAGGGCGATCGTGGGCGGGACCGTGGCGACCCAGTCGAGGCCGTAGAAGACGATGAAGAAGATCATCGGAGGGTGGATCGAGGGTGCCAGCAGCATCGGGAGGAAGAGGAGCGAGACGCCGCGCAGCGCGTAGTACACCGCCAGGAGGCGGCGCGGTTCGTAGCGGTCGGTGAACCAGCCGGAGGCTATCGTGCCGGCCACGTCGAAGACCCCGATCACCGCCAGCAGGGAGGCGGCGGCCGTGATGGGCATGCCGTGGTCGTGGGCCGCCGGTACGAAGTGGGTCTGGATCAGGCCGTTCGTCGAGGCCCCGCAGATCGCGAAGGTGCCCGCCAGGAGCCAGAACGGGCCCGTGCGCATCGCCGAGAGCAGGACCTTCACCGTGCGGCGCGCCGCGCCCTGTACGGGGGCCGGCTTCGGTACGAACTCCCGCGCCCCGTACGGCTTCAGGCCCACGTCCGCCGGGTGGTCGCGCAGCAGGAGCCAGACGAAGGGGACGACCGTCAGGGCCGCCAGGGACACCGTGACCGCCGCCGGGCGCCAGTCGTACGTCTCGATGATCCACGACAGCAGCGGCAGGAAGATCAGCTGGCCGGAGGCCGAGGCGGCCGTGAGGATGCCCGTCACCAGGCCCCGGCGCTCCGTGAACCAGCGGTTGGTGACCGTCGCCGCGAAGGCCAGCGCCATCGAACCGCTGCCCAGGCCGACCAACAGGCCCCAGCACAGCATCAGTTGCCAGGCCGCCGTCATCCACACGGTCAGGCCCGAGCCCAGCGCGATGACCGCGAGGGCCACCGCGACGACCCGCCGGATGCCGAACCTGTCCATCAGCGCGGCGGCGAACGGCGCCGTCAGCCCGTACAGCGCCAGGTTGATGGAGACGGCGGCGCCGATCGTGCCGCGCGACCAGTCGAACTCCTGGTGCAGCGGGTCGATGAGCAGGCCGGGCAGGGAGCGGAAGGCGGCGGCGCCGATGATCGTCACGAAGGCGACGGCGGCGACGAACCACGCCCGGTGGATGCGGATGCGGGGCGCCCGGCCGGACTTCCGGAGATCACTGGCGGCACCAGAGGCACCGGAGGCATCAGCGGTACCGGCGGCGTCGGATGTCTCTGTTGTCGTCACGCCGTCAAGCTTCCGACCTGCGAACTCCCCGAACGAGTGGCCCAAGAGACAGCATTCGCTAGGATCGGGCCATGACCAGCATCCCCATCGCCTCCCTCCGTCCGCAAGAGGACGCGGACTTCCGGCCCCACCGCGTCGTCGTCCTCGCCCTCGACGGTCTGCTCCCCTTCGAGCTGGGCATCCCGCACCGCATCTTCGGCCGCCCCAAGGACGCCCGCGGCCGGCATCTGTACGAGGTCGTGACCTGCTCGATCCGGCCGCCGGGCCCCGTCGAGACCGACGCCGACTTCGCCATCCAGGTCGCCAACGGCCCGGAGGCCCTGGCCACCGCCGACACGGTGATCGTCCCGGCGTCGTACGAACTCGGCCCGGTCTTCGAGGAGGGCGTGCTGACCGACGAACTGGCCGCCGCCCTCGCCCACATCCGGCCCGGCACCCGGCTCGCCTCCATCTGCACCGGCGTGTACGTCCTCGCCGCCGCCGGACACCTCGACGGCCGCCCGGCCACCACGCACTGGGCCGACGCCGAGCACTTCCAGCGGACCTTCCCGCAGATCGAGGTCGACGCGGACGTCCTGTTCATCGACGACGGCGACGTGCTGACCTCGGCCGGCGTCGCGGCCGGGCTCGACCTGTGCCTGCACATGGTGCGCCGCGACCACGGCGCCGCCGTCGCCAACGAGGTGGCCCGCCGTACGGTCGTACCGCCGCACCGCGACGGCGGGCAGGCCCAGTACATCCAACGCCCGGTACCGGCACCCCAGTTGGCCACCACGACCGCCGCCCGCGCCTGGGCCCTGGCCCGCCTCCACGAACCCCTCCAACTGCGCGACATGGCCGAGCAGGAGTCGATGTCGGTACGGACGTTCACACGCCGGTTCCGTGAGGAGGTGGGCGTCAGCCCCGGCCAGTGGCTCACCCAGCAGCGGGTGGAACGGGCCCGGCATCTCCTGGAGTCCACCGACCTGTCCGTCGACCAGGTGGCCCGGGACGCGGGCTTCGGCACGGCCCAGTCGATGCGGCAGCATCTACAGACGATCCTCGGCGTCACGCCGACCGCGTATCGCCGTACCTTCCGGTCCGGGGGCGTGGGGACGGGTGGCAGCGACCGGATCGCCGGCCGGTCCAGCGGTGTCGGCAGCCCCGACGCTGTCGACGCCCTGCGCTGAGACCCGCGCCGAACTCTCACCGGAGCGCGTCTCGCCCCACCACCCGACGGCCGTCAGCACCAGCGTCAGGGCCACGCCCGCCAGGACCGCCGTGGACGGTGCCGTCACCTGGAGCAGGGCGCCCGCGAGCGAGCCCGCCGCCGCGTAACCCGCGCTGGCAGCCGCGTACATGACCGAGTAGCCCGCGGCGAGGGCATCCGCCGGAAGCGTCTCGCGCAGGGACAGATTGCGGGTGACCAGCGCGCCCGACTGGAGCATGCCGCCCAGGGCCAGCGCGGCGGCGATCCCGGCCGTGTGCGGTATCAGCGCGGCGGCGGTCACACAGACCGACATACCGCCGATCAGCACCACGCTGCGGGTGCGCAGCCGCCCCGGCCAGGCCCGGACGCCGTAGAGGAAGGCACCGAGTCCCGCGCCGACCGCCAGTCCCGTCAGTATCGGGCCGGACCAGCCCACCCCGATGCCGCGCTGTTCGAGAAGCGCGGGCAGGACGAGTTCGGCCAGGCCGAGCAGGGTGAGTCCGGCCGCACCCGTGACGTACACCGGCCAGGCGGCGACCAGCAGCCCCAGCAGCGAAAGCCCCCGTCCCTTCCCCTCCGCCCGGTGCCCGTCGTCCGGCGCCGCCCAGCCCGCCGGAAGCAGCCACAGGCCCACGATCGACGACGCCATCAGCGCGGCGGCGAGGAGCAGCGGGACGCGCGGTGCGACGCCCAGCGCGAGGCCGGTGACGGCGGCCGGGGAGACGGCCCATATGCCCGAGTTCAGCATGGACTCGGTGGACAGTGCCTGCGTCACGGCACGCGCCGGGACCAGCGTCGTCAGCATCGCGCGCAGCCCGCCGGCGACCGCGGCCGGAGCACCACCGGCCAGGAACGCGAACGCGGCGAGGGCCACGGGATGCGCCCCCGGCAAGATTCCGAGCCCCAGGAATCCGGCGGTCCCAGCCGCGAGCGCCGCCGCCAGCTGCGGACGGGCCCGGTCGGGACGCAGCCGCAGACCGACGACCGGAGCGCCGATCATCTCCCCGATCACGAACGCGGCGGCGAGTGCCGCGCCCAGGGCATAGCCGCCCGGGCGTTCGCGCACCAGGAACACCAGGGCCAGCGGGGCCATGGCCACCGGCACGCGCGCGCCGACGGAGGTGCAGGCCCAGATCAGGATCTGCTTCGAGGCGACGTCGCGATAGCTCATGGGCCGAAGGTAGAGGCCGGGACCGACAACACCCCAGGGATTTTCCGGCGCCTGTGGACAACTCCTGGCATGCCCCATTCAGAAAGCGATCCCCCGACTCGGAACCATCCCCGAGTCGGAAAGTCAGCCACCGAGGCAGCAGGTGATCCCGCGCGCCTCAGAACGTCAGCACCCCCCGAGCCACCCGCCCCGCCTCCGCGTCCCCCACCGCCTTCTCGAAGTCCTCGACCGGATACGTCTCGGTCACCAACTCGTCGAGCAGCAGCCGCCCTTCGCGGTACAGCTCGGCATACAGCGCGATGTCCCGCTGGGGCCGCGAGGACCCGTAACGGCAGCCCAGGATCGACTTGTCCAGGTACATCGACGAGACGAGGAAGGACGCCTCGGCGGTGGCGGGCGGTACGCCGAGCAGCACCGCCTGCCCGTGCCGGTCGAGCAGATCGATGGCCTGCCGTACGAGTTCCACGCGCCCCACGCACTCGAACACATGGTCGGCACCCGGCGGCAGCACCTCCCGTACCCCCTCCGTGGACGTCAGGAAGTGGGTCGCGCCGAACCGCCGAGCCACCTCCTCCTTGGCCGGGTTCGCGTCCACGGCGACGATCCGCAGGGCGCCCGCGATCCGCGCCCCCTGGAGGACGTTCAGCCCGACCCCGCCCGTACCGATCACCACCACGCTGTCCCCGCGGTCCACCTTGGCCCGGTTGAGCACGGCACCCACCCCGGTCAGCACCCCGCACCCGATGAGCGCGGCGGAGGTCATGGGGATGTCCTTCGGGATGCGCACCGCCTGCACGGCCTTCACCACCGTCCGTTCCGCGAAGGCGGAGTTGGACGCGAACTGGAACACCGGCCGCCCGCCCCGGGTGAACGGCCGCCCGGGCCGCCCGATCGCCTGCCGGCACATGGTCGGCCGCCCCCGGTCGCACTCCGCGCACGCACCGCAGTTGGCGAGCGTCGACAGGGCGACGTGATCCCCGGGTACGACATGCGTGACACCGTCCCCGACGGCCTCCACCACCCCCGCCCCCTCGTGCCCGAGCACGACAGGAACGGGAAAGGGAATGGTCCCGTCGACGACCGACAGATCGCTGTGACACAACCCCGCAGCCGCAATCGCGACCAGCACCTCCCCGGCCCCCGGCTCCCGCACCTCCAGATCGTCGACGACCTGGACCTGCTTCCCGTCGAACAGCACCCCGCGCATCAGCCAGCCCCCTTGATTCCCTTGGATTCCCTGGATTCCCTGGGCAGACCGAGCACGCGCTCGGCGATGATCGTGCGCTGGATCTGATCGGAGCCGCCGTAGATGGTGTCGGCCCGGGAGAACATGAACAGGTGCTGCGCGGCGTCGAGTTGGTACGGCGCCTCGGCCGACCAGTCCACCGGCCCCACCCCCGCAGTCGCCCCCCGTACCAGCATCGCCAGCTCCCCCAGCCGCTGATGCCATCCGCCCCACAGCAGCTTGGCCACGCTCGCCGCGCCGCCGACGTCCGCCGAACCCCCCAACGTCCGCAGGGCGTTCCACCGCATGACCCGCAACTCGGCCCACTGCCGCACGAGTCGCTCCCGTACGACGGGATCCGCCACCGCGCCGCTGTCGACGGCCGCCCGCACCACGCGCCCCAACTCCCCGGCGAACCCGATCTGTTGGGCCAGCGTCGACACCCCACGTTCGAACCCGAGCAGACTCATCGCGACGCCCCAGCCGCCCCCCTCACCCCCGACGACATGCTCCGCCCGCGCATGCGCCCCGTCGAAGAAGACCTCGTTGAACTCACTGGTCCCGGTCATCTGCCGAATGGGCCGGACCTCGATCCGCCCGGGCTGATCCATGGGTACGAGCAGAAACGAAAGCCCGTGATGCCGACTCGACCCCGCCTCCGTACGAGCGAGCACAAAGCACCAATCGGCCTCATGGGCAAGGGAGGTCCAGATCTTCTGCCCGGTGATCCGATACGTCCCGTCGGACGCACGCTCGGCCTTCGTACTCACCCCGGCAAGGTCGGACCCCGCCCCGGGCTCGCTGTACCCCTGACACCACAACTCCTCACCGGCGGCAACCGGCGGCAGAAACCGCGCCCGCTGCTCCTCGCTCCCATGCGCGAGCAACGTGGGCGCAAGCAGATTCTCCCCAATATGCCCGGACCGCACAGGCGCCCCAGACCGCGCGTACTCCTCGGCCCAGACAACCTGCTGAGTCAGACAGAGCCTGCGATTCCCGTACCCCTCCTCCCCCCAGGAGAGCCCGATCCACCCGGCCTTCCCCAACACCCGTTCCCAGGACCGCCGATCACCGGCCCCATCGACATGCGCGCAGAGCCACCCCCGAGCTTCCCGACGGAACTCCTCATCAACGGCACTGAATCCAAACTCCACGAGGCTCCCCTCCAAACGCCGGACGCCGACACCCACCCAGGGGCGCGGGGAACTGCGCGATCAGCCACAACGCACCCGCACCCGCCAGACCACACACACCCCCGAGCTACTGGGCGTTGGGCCGAGCCCCTTCCCGCGCCGCCTTCTCCATCCGCTCCAACTGCAAGAGCATCGGCATCGGATCCACTCCCACAGACCCCGGCAGAAACTCCGCGATCCGCTCCGGCGTCCACCCCCCGGAGTCAGACGCATACGCCGCCCGCAACTCCTTCGGCTGCGCCCACACCGCGATCTTCGGCCCGGCAACCGTGTACACCTGCCCGGTGATCCCCTGCTCCGCCGCACGATCGGACAGCAAATACACCACCAACGCCGCCACATCCTCCGGCTCCCCGATCTCCGCCAACTCCACAGGAACGTTGGCCGACATCCGCGTACGAGCAACAGGCGCAACCGCGTTCGCACTCACCCCGTACTTGTGCAAGCCAAGCGCAGCGCTCCGCACCAGCGAGATGATCCCGCCCTTGGCCGCGCTGTAGTTGGCCTGCGACACCGACCCCTGATGGTTGCCGCTGGTGAACCCGATCAGCGTCCCCGCCCGCTGCTGCCGCATCACCGCCGACGCGGCCCGGAACACCGTGAACGTGCCCTTCAGATGCGTGGCGACGACCGGATCCCACTCCTCCTCGGACATGTTGAACAGCATCCGCTCGCGCAGGATCCCGGCGACGCAGACCACACCGTCCAGTCGCCCGTACGAAGAGACCGCCACGTCGACAACTCGCTGACCCCCAGCCATCGTCGAGACATCGTCGGCCACCGCGACCGCGTCCCCGCCCGCGGCCTCGATCTCCTTGACGACGCCCTCGGCGACCTCGCTGGTCGGGGACGCGCCGTCCATCGAGACGCCGTAGTCGTTGACGACGACCCGCGCCCCCTCCGCCGCCGCACCCAACGCCACCGCCCGGCCGATCCCCCGCCCCGCGCCGGTCACGGCGATCACCTTGCCTGCCAAGAAGTTCCCCATGCCGGCCCCTTCCCGCGGTTTCTGACGGACCGTTAGATTTTATGGCCCGTCAGATATCCGGAGGCAAGCCCCGGGAGGGACCGGACTCATGTCATTGCCTGCCGAGTTCCACGCCATCGCCAAACGCGTGAACAACTGGGGGCGTTGGGGGGAGGCCGACGAACTCGGCACCCTCAACCTCATCACCGACCAGGTCGTCCGCGAGGCCGCCGCGACCGTCCGTACCGGACATCGCATCCCCCTCGCCCTCCCTCTCCAGCAGGACGGCGTCCAGACCGGGGCGATTCCGGGCCGACTGAACCCCGTACACGCGATGATCCAGATCAACCAGGAGCTGTTCGGGCCGCCGGGCTCCGGGACCGTCGCGACCAGCGACGACATCGTGACCATGGGGCTCCAGGCGGGCACCCACTGGGACGCCCTCGCCCACGCCTCCCACTCCGGGAAGCTCTACAACGGCCGCCCGGCGAGCAGCATCACCGCCCATTCCGGCGCCGAGTTCGCCGGCGCCGACAAGGCGCGGCACGTCGTCTCGCGCGGGGTGCTGCTGGACGTGGCCCGCGCGCGGGGCGTCGACCGGCTCGACGGGGGGCACGCGGTCACCCCGGAGGACCTGGACGCGGCGGAGGAACTCGCCGGAACACGCGTACGAGCCGGTGACATCGTGCTCGTAAGGACCGGGCAGATGCAGGTGTACCTGGCCGGGGACAAGCACGGGTACACGTATCCCTCGCCCGGGCTGTCGATCCGTACGCCGGAGTGGTTCCACGCGCGGGACGTCGCGGCGGTCGCGAACGACACACTCACCTTTGAGATATTTCCGCCGGAGTCGGAGGATCTCTGGATGCCCGTACACGCGCTCGACCTGGTGGAGATGGGGATGCCACAGGGCCAGAACTGGAATCTCGAAAAGTTGTCCACAGCCTGTGGACAAGAGAACCGCTATGAGTTCCTGCTGTCGGCGACCCCGGAACCGTTCACGGGCGCCACGGGCAGCCCCGTCGCACCCGTGGCGATCCTCTAGCCCCCGCCGGCCGGCCGGCGGCGCGCCACTGCCCACCCCAAGTACGGCATCGCGCGCCGCCACCCGCCTTCGGCGTTCCCACCCCGCCCCCTTGCCCCTGAGGAGGCCGACGCCGAATCGCGATCCGCACTCGCCGAGGGCCCCCGTCACCGAAACCCTCGCCGTCCCCTCACGGCGAATCGCGCTGAACACAAGCGTGTTCAAGTGGTCACGTCACGTCAACACCCGTTCGGGGATTTATCGCTTACGCCCTTTTTGCGACAACCGCGCACAGGGGCACACCCCGGCGCACCGCACCACGCCCAGCCGGAAAACCGGGCATTTCTGCACGGGTGCCCCGCCGAGCGCCGCATCAACAGGCCACGGACACAGACGTCACACGGCTTCGTACGCCGCCATGCCCCCGTACGCGGATGCGGTGACCGAAGTCGAGGCCGAAGCCGAAGCCCTGGTCGCGGCCGTGGCGGAAGCCGTCGCCGAAGCCGTCGCCGCCACCGCGCTTCCGCTCCCGCCTCCGTACGGCACCGGAGGGGCCGGACATCGGTCCAGCTCGCACCAGATGCGCTTGCCGACGCCCTCGGGGCTCCACCCCCAGCGGTCCGCGAGCCCGTCGACCAGTTCCAGGCCGCGCCCGTTGGTCTCGTCGCCGTCGGCGTGCCGGGGCGCGGGCGGACAGGGGCTCAGGTCGGCGACCTCCAGCCGGACGAACCCGCCGGCCACCGCCCCCTGTGCCCCCTGTGGCGCGCCCTGGAAGGACAGCCGCAGCACCGCCGGACACCCGGTGTGCACCACCGCGTTGGTGACCAGCTCGGAGACAAGGAGGATGAGCGTCTCGGCCAGCGGCTCGTCGTCCGCGACCCCGGACCCGGCAAGCCGTGACCGCGCCCATCTCCGGGCCCGCCCCACCTCCGTGGGGTCGGGCCGGATCTCCAGCTGCACTTGAAGCACCTGCACCGCTCACACCATCCGAACCGGCGGACACATCGCCCCGCGCCGCACGAGGGCCACGATCGTAGCCATTTTCTGCATGCCCAGAACAACGGTTGGGCCAACGGCCAGATCAGGGATCACGGAACGTGAGTCCCTTACGAGAAAGCATGGTTGACGTACAGTCACCCCAACAAGCGCTTCGGGCATATTCCAACGCGAAGGAGTACGCCTGCGGCATACTGTGCGACGCTCGTCACGGGAAGTCGAACAAGCGGGCGCGGAACTCCGACCCGCCCCGCGAGCGGCGCGCACTGCCGGATCCGGGGCCGCCTCAGGGGCAACACCGTGATGGCTCGACCTCGGAACCACTCGCATCCCACAGAAGGTACCGGAGCGAACGCATGACTCCGGGCCGTGACGAGTCCCGCGAAGGACACAACCCGGTATCGACGCTCAGTAACTACCGCACACTTTCATCACACTTCCATCACGCCACGATCCGTGACACGAATCCGGCCACCGTCGGCCGATCCCAGCTCCGGCCCGGGTTCCTGATCCCGTCATGACGCCTCGGCCAGTAACTCAGCGGCGAGCAGCTCTTCACACTCCGTCACCGAACCGGGTCGCCGGGCCCGCACCCAGGCCCGTTTCAGATACAGATGGACGTCCGATTCCCAGGTGAAGCCCATCCCTCCGTGTACCTGGAGGCAGTCGCGGGCCCCGCGTACGGCGGCCTCGTCGGCGAGCAGCCGCGCCGCCGCGATGTCCGCCGGGTCGACGGTGACGGCCGCCGCGTACACCGCCGCCCGCGCCACCTCGGCCCGCACCAGCATCCCGGCGCACAGATGCTGCACGGCCTGGAAGGCCCCGATCGGCCGCCCGAACTGCTCACGGGTCCGAGCATGTTGCACGGCCAGCTCGCACACCCGGGCGGCGGTACCGAGCTGCTCGGCGGCGGTGAGGAGAGAGGTCAGGAGTACGTCCGTACAGCCGCCGCAGTGCTCATCGGCGACCCGGTGCAGCGGCGTGAGCGGATCCACCGACCGCACGGGTACCGCCCCTCCGGCGTCCCCTTGTACGACGTCGGCCGCCGCCAGCCACTCCACCACCCCGCCCCCGTCGACGACGGTCACCACCGTCTCCCCCGTCGCCGCGCCCGGCACGACGCCCGCCGCGAGATGGGTGGCGATGAGCGGCCCGGGCAGCAGGACGCGCCCCGCCTCCTCGAACGCCAACACCGCCTCGGGCAGCCCGAGTCCGACCCCGCCCGCCGCCTCAGGCAACCGCAACGAGAAGAACCCGGCCTCCCCCAACTCCCGCCACAGCTCCCGGTCGAGGTCGGGTGCGCCCTCCATGGCCGCCCGGAGCCGCTCGCGCCCGAAGCGCCCCGCCAGCAGCCCTCGTACGCCCTCCCGCAACGCCCGCTGGTCTTCGGTGAGTTGGAACCGCATGTGCGAGGTCACCGTCCTTTCGGCAGCCCGAGAACACGTTCGGCAAGGATGTTGTGCTGGATCTGGGAGGTGCCGGCGGCGATGGTGTACGAGAGGGAGGACAACCGGTCGAGCACCCAGGGCCGTTCGAGATCGAGCGCCGCCCAGTCCCCCAGGACCTCCGCCGCCGCCTCGTACAACTCCTGTCTGGCGTGCGAGTACCGCAGCTTGAACACCGACCCGCCGACTCCGGGCACTCCCTCGCTCGCCTCGCTGACGTTCCACTGCGTCAGCCGCCACAGCGCCCGGAACTCGGCGTTCAGCCGACCGAGTCGCCGCCGGAGTACGGGGTCGTCCCAGCGCCCGTTCTCCCGTGCGGCCAGGGCGAGTTCGCCGAGCACGCGGCGGCAGGCGACCACTTCCCCCACGAACGCCGTACCGCGCTCGAAGGACAGCGTCACCATGGTCACGCGCCAGCCGTCGTTCTCCTCGCCGACCCGGTTGGCGACGGGCACCCGGACCTCGTCGAGGAAGACCTCGGCGAACTCGTTGGACCCGGCGAGCGTGCGCAGCGGCCGTACGGTGATGCCCGGCGCGTCCATGGGCATGGCGAGCCAGGTGATCCCGCGGTGCTTGGGCGCGTCGGGGTCGGTGCGCACCAACAGCTCGCACCAGTCGGCGACTTCGGCGTGCGAGGTCCAGATCTTGGATCCGCTCACCACGTACTCGTCGCCGTCGCGCCAAGCGCGCGTGCGAAGCGCCGCGAGGTCCGAACCGGCGTCCGGCTCGCTGAAGCCCTGGCACCAGACCTCCTCGCCGCGCAGCACGGGCGGCAGCCAACGCGCCTTCTGCTCCTCGGTCCCCTCGGCGGCGACGGTCGGCCCGGCGTGCAGCAGCCCGACGAAGTTGGCGCCCACGTAGGGCGCTCCGGCCTTCTCGGTCTCCTCCAGGAAGATCATCCGTACGGCGGGGTCGGCGCCCCAGTGGACCTCGCCGTACCCGGCGTCGTACAGCGTGCGCTGCCAGCCGAGGTCGTACGCGCGCCGCCCGGGCCAGTCGTCGGGCGAGGGCTTCGCGGGGAGGGAGGGGAGCGTCTTCGCCAGCCACTCCCTCAACCTCGCCCGGAATTCCGCCTCTTGGGGGGTGTCGGAGAGGTCCACTACTTGTCCAGGTCGAGGCCGAGCATCCGGATCGCGTTGCCGCGCATCAGCTTGTAGACGGTCTCGTCGTCGAGGCCCTTCACATGGTCGAGGGCGACTTCCTTGGTGTGCGGGAAGGTCGAGTCGACGTGCGGGTAGTCGGTCTCGAAGGTGGCGTTGTCCCGGCCGACGACGTCGATCGAGGCGACGCCGTGCTTGTCGCGGAAGAAGCAGCAGAAGATCTGCCGGTAGTAGTACGTCGATGGCGGCTCCGGGATCAGGTCCCTGACCCCGCCCCACGCGCGGTGCTCCTCCCACACGTCGTCGGCGCGCTCCAGGGCGTACGGGATCCAGCCCATCTGCCCTTCGCTGTACGCGAGTTTGAGCGCCGGGAACTTCACCAGCACGCCGCTGAACAGGAAGTCCATCATCGACGCCATCGCGTTGTTGAAGCTCAGCGAGGCCTGTACGGCGGGCGGGGCGTCCGGGGAGGCGGCGGGCATCTGGCTGCTGCTGCCGATGTGCATGTTGACGACCGTCCCCGTCTCCTCGCACACCGCGAAGAAGGGGTCCCAGTAGCCGGAGTGGATCGACGGCAGTCCGAGGTAGGTCGGGATCTCGGAGAACGTCACCGCGCGCACCCCGCGTTCGGCGTTGCGCCGGATCTCCGCGACCGCCAACTCGACGTCCCACAGCGGGATCAGGCACAGCGGGATGAGCCGGCCGCCGCTGTCGCCGCACCACTCCTCCACCATCCAGTCGTTGTAGGCGCGTACGCACGCCAGCGCGACCTCCTTGTCCTCGGCCTCGGCGAAGGTCTGCCCGCAGAAGCGGGGGAAGGTGGGGAAGCAGAGGGATCCTTCGACGTGGTTGAGGTCCATGTCGGCGAGGCGGGCCTTCGGGTCCCAGCAGCCGCGTCGCATCTGCTCGCGCGTGATGCCGTCGAGGGTCATCTCGTCCCGGGAGAATCCGACGGCCGCGATGATCCGCTTGTACGGGAAGAGCAGCCCCTCGTACTCCCACCAGTCGGTGATCTGGCCCTCGGGGTCGGTCGTGAACCTGTACTTGCCTCCCACGTAGGCGAGTTCACCGATTCCGGCGGTGAAGGGCTTCGGTCCCTTGTCGCGGTACTTGGCCGGCAGCCAGGTCTCGAAGAGGTGCGCGGGTTCGATCACGTGGTCGTCGACGCTGATGATGCGGGGCAGTTCGGTCATGGGTCCCCTCCGCCTGGCCGTTGGGTGGCTGCCTCGGATACCGTCTTGATTATCTGACGGACCGTCAGTTCTAGGCACCCCTAGAAGGTTAGTCCCGCACCTATGGACCGACAAGGCGTGAAGCCCTACGCTCCCGGCACGATCTGACTGCTCGTCAGCTACTGGGGGCCACGTGAACGTCGTCGACACCGCACACGCCCTGGGTTCGGCCCGCACCCTCTGGGAACTGGTGGCCCGCCGCACCGAACTCACCCCCGACCGGCCCGTCCTGCTCCAGGACGACCGCTCCCTCACCTTCGGCGAACTCCGCGCCCGCTCCGAGCGGGTGGCGGCGGGCCTGTACGACATGGGCGTACGCCCCGGCACGGTCGTCGCCTGGCAGCTGCCCACCCGTATCGAGACCGCCCTGCTCTCCTTCGCGCTCGCCCGCCTCGGCGCCGTCCAGTCGCCGGTCATCCCCTTCTACCGGGACCGCGAAGTCGGCTTCGCGCTACGGGAGTCGAAGGCGGAGTTCTTCGCGGTACCGGGCGTGTGGCGCGGCTTCGACCACACGGAGATGGCGCGGCGGCTCGGCGCGAAGGGCGTCTTCCAGGCGTACGGGAGTGACGAACTGCCGGACAGTGACCCGGCGTTGCTGCCGCCCCCGCCCGCCGACGGCACCTCCGTCCGCTGGATCTACTGGACCTCGGGAACGACCTCCGACCCCAAGGGCGTGCTCCACACGGACCGTTCACTCATCGCGGGCGGCTCCTGCCTCGCGCACGCACTGCGGCTCAGCGAGTCCGACGTCGGCTCGATGGCCTTCCCGTACGCCCATATCGCGGGCCCCGACTACACGGTGATGCTGCTGCTGTACGGGTTCCCGGCGGTGATGTTCGAGCAGTTCGCGCTGCCGGACGCGCTGGAGGGGTACCGCAGGCACGGGGTGACGGTGGCCGGCGGGTCCACGGCGTTCTACTCCATGTTCCTCGCCGAGCAGCGCAAGCAGCCCGGGGTTCCGGTGATCCCGTCCCTGCGGCTGCTCGCGGGCGGCGGGGCGCCGAAGCCGCCGGAGGTCTACCACTCCGTCGTACGCGAGATGGGGGTGCAGCTCACGCACGGGTACGGGATGACCGAGGTGCCGATGATCACCATGGGGGCGCCGGACGACTCGGTCGAGAACCTGGCGACGACGGAGGGGCGTCCGCCGGAGGGCATGGAGATCCGGGTGGTGGACGGCGAGGTGCGGCTGCGCGGGGAGGCCGTGTGCCAGGGGTACCTGGACCCCGTACAGACCGCCGAGGCGTTCGACGCGGACGGCTTTCTGCGCACCGGCGACCTCGGATTCCTCACCGGGAGCGGGCACTTGGTGCTCACCGGGCGGCTCAAGGACGTCATCATCCGCAAGGGCGAGAACATCTCGGCGAAGGAGATCGAGGATCTGCTGCACACGCATCCGGGGGTGGGCGACGTGGCGGTGATCGGGCTGCCGGACGCGGAGCGCGGGGAGTTGGTCTGCGCGGTGGTGGAACCAGCGGCGGAGGATGGGGAGTTGACGCTCGCCGCGCTGACCTCGTACCTGCGGTCGGAAGGGCTGTCCGTGCACAAGCTGCCGGAGCGGCTGGAGGTGGTGGACGCCCTTCCGCGCAACGAGACCCTGCGGAAGGTGCTCAAGTACAAGCTGCGTGAACGCTACGCGGAGCCCTCGTCGGCGCCCGTGTCCGAGTCGGGGACGGTGAAGTAGCGGGCGAACGCGTCGACGATCTCCGTCTCGGCGATCCGGCCGTCCGCGTCGGTGTCGAGGGTCGCGGCGGCCGTGGCGGCGATGTCCTCGGGCACGCCGAGCGCCCTGAGGACGCGCACGGTGTCCCCGACGGTGGCCGCGCCGTCGCCGTCCAGGTCCGCGACGGCCAGGGCCGCGTGCAGGAAGGGGCGGGCGATCTCGGCGAACCGGCCGGGGCTGTCGCGCAGCCGCTTCACGGCGCCGTTCACGAACTCGTCGCGGGTGATCCGCTGGTCGCCGTCCCGGTCCGCTATCCCCGCCATGCCCTGCCAGAAGGCCTCGGCACCGCCGTAGAGAGCCTGGCCCTTGTCGGACCGGGCGGGGGTGCCGAACTCGGCGAGCAGCGCCTTGGCCGCCACGCTGAAGTCCTCGCGGTCGATGTAGCCGTTGCCGTCCTGGTCGAAGGTGGCGAACCGGGCTGCGATCTTCCGCCCGTACTCGGAGCTGACCATGTCTGTCGGGCCTGCCTTACGTCTGCGTTCTGCGGCTGCGTCCTGCACCCGCGTCGAGAGTCTTTCCCGCACGGAGCGTACGACGCGCAGGTGACATCCGGGACACGAAAACGACGCCTGTGCCAAGACTGGGGGAATTCCGCGACAACGGCGTCACGCGCGCGTGGGGCGCATGGAGGCAGGCCACGCGCGCGGGGCGCATGAGGAGGGTCACACGTGGGTGGGCGCGGTGAGCGGGGCCGCCGTCTCGTCGACGGCCGTGGTGAGGTCCGCGTAGACGTCGAAGAGACGGCGGACGCCCAGGGCGCCGAGGACCCGGTTGACGTGGTGGGCGTGGGCGCTGTCCGCGATGCCCTGCGCGGGCAGGATCAGACGCAGCCGCCCCTGGCAGGACCGCAGCAGCCGACGGGTGGCGATGAGAACACCGACCCCGCTGGAGTCGCAGAAGACGACCTCGGAGAGGTCGAGCACGATACGGCGCCGGCCGTCGGCCACCGCCGCGTGCACCCGCTGGCGCAGCTCCGGCGAGGTGACCAGGTCCATCTCTCCGGACACCTGAAGCACGGTCCAGCCGCCGCGCTCGCCGTCGGTCACTTTGAACGCCACCATCACGCCTCTCGTTCAACTCGTCCGACGTCGTGCGACAGATTTGTGCGACAGAAACGGAAGCTTTTCCTACGCTTCCTGTCGACGCGGCTGCCCAGCAGCCGTGCCACCAAACACCGCACATCTACTCGGCCAAGATCGCAAGAGACTTGCAAGCGGTTTGCAAGGGGCTTGTTTCGGTCACGCACGATCCTGTTCGATCGAAAGAGACGCTTATTACGTCAGCGTCGGTCGATCTCCGTCGGTTCTCTACCATCCAGAGCTCCTCGGAGGGCGCACAATGCCGCAAAGCGGAGTGGGCTGTCGGAGGGGCCGACTACATTCGAGGAGAGGGTGGGCAACCGCCGGACCTGGACAGTGTTTGGGGGGTGAGGGGACCGCATGGCGAAGAGGGACACACCGCCCCGCTGGGACCGCAAGATGCAGCAGCGGCTCGCGCGCGGGGAGGCCGCCGCACTCGGTGAGCTGTACGACCGGTTCGCCTCGCTCGTGCACGGCCTCGCCCATCGTGTCCTGGCCGACGAGCAGGCCGCCGACTGCATCACCCGCGAGGTCTTCGCCCACGTCTGGCAGCACCCCGACGCGTACGACCCCAAGCAGGGCCCCCTGCGTTCCTGGGTGGCCACCCTGACCCACCGCCTCGCGGTACAGCGCCTGCGCCAGACGGAGACGGCCGCGCTGACCGACCCGGAGGCCCCGGAGGGGGCAGCCACCACCGGCTCGACGAGTTCCCTGGAGGAACTGGAACGCCGGGTCCGCCGGGCCTCCGTCGCCGCCCGCGCCGACTACATCGTCACGTCCATGCCGGCCCCGCTGCGCGCCGCCCTGGAGCTGGCGTACTTCGACCGCCGCGACTACCGCCAGACCGCCGTCGACCTGGGCGTCACGGAGGCCGAGGCCCGCCGCCGCCTCCGCCTGGGCCTCCAACTCCTTTCCACGGCCCACGACACCGGCACACCGGGGGCACCCCCCGAATACGGGGGTGCGGTGTGAGCGGCGCGGGCCACGAGGACGGGGACCGGGAGGGGTACGAGGGGCAGGGCCCCCAGGGCCCCGACAACGGCAAGGAACGGGACGCGAGCGCCGGCCCGCCCCACATACCGACACCACGCTCCTCGGTGGAGGACACGGGCCACCCCCTGCCTGCCGTCCCCCCAGGACCCCCCGTACCCCTGATCCTGGGACACGACGTACTGAGGTCGCTGCTGGGGGCGTGGGCGCTGGCGGCGTGCGCGCCGGAGGAGACGCTGGCGGTGGAGGACCACCTCGGGGAGTGCGGAGCCTGCGCGGACGAGGCAAGGCGCCTGCGCGAGGCGGTCGAACTGCTCCAACGCCCGGAACCCCTCGACCTGGACCCGACCCTGCGCACCCGAGTCCTGGAGGGCTGCCTGGACCGGCGCCCGCCGCGCATCCCGGTCCCGGAGTGGGCGACTCCGTACGACGCGGAGACCGCCCGCCTGGACGCCCTGCTCCAGGACTTCGGCGACGCGGAGTGGCACGCGCCCGTACGGCTGCGCTGGTTCGAGGGCGACGAGCAGACGACGCGCCGGACGACGGTCGCCGGGGTCATCGCGCATCTGCTGAGCGTGGACGGCCTGGTGGCGGTGGCACTGGGCCTGGACGACCCGGTGACCGGCAAGGAGGACGGGCCGGTCACCCCGACTCCGGCGGGCCGCACGGAGGCGTACTGGCGGGCGTCGTACTTCCCGCCGACCCGTTCGGTCCGGATGCCATGGCGGGAGCAGAGCCACGGAATCATCCGGACGGTCTCCTTCGCGGGCGGCGGCGCGGGAAAGCTGCCGGTGCCGTACGGCGACTTCGAACTGCCGTTGCACGACGCGATGCTGGACCGCGCCTTCGAGTGCTGGGTGCACGCGGGCGACATCGCGGAAGCGGTGGACTACCCCTACGCCCCTCCGGCCCCCCGCCACCTCCACGGCATGATCGACCTGGCGGCCCGCATGCTCCCGGAGGCCTTGGCGGCCCGCCGCCAGGCAGGCCTGGCAACCCCGAACCGAACCACCCGCCACCTGGTACCGGCGGGCGAACCCGGCCGAAGCCTCCGCCTGGAGATCGAGGGCTCGGGCGGCGGCGAATGGCTGATCCCCCTGGACTCCCCGGCCGCCCTCCCCTCGGCGGCCCACGAGGTCGCCCATGTGGCCCTGGACGGCGTGGAGTTCTGCCAGTTGGCGGCGGGCCACGTGTCCCCGGAGGAAGCGGCGGCGGGCCAGGACGGCGACAGGGAGGCGATCAGGGATGTGCTGTTCGCGGCGGCTTCGCTGAGCCGGATGTAGGTGCGCCCAGCGGGCCGACGGAGGACAGAGGGGGCGGCGCTTGCGCCCCGAGCCGCCGCAGGCAGCGCGCCGGTGAATCCGGGTTCAGGCAGCTTCGTGGTGCGGGGTGAGTTCGATGGTCAGGTCGGCATCGAGGGCGCGGGCCAGGCGCCGCAGGAGCGGGATGGTGGGCATGGTGCCGCCGCCTTCGATCCGAGAGATCTGCGGCTGCTGCATACCGCAGCGTTCGGCGAGTTCGGCCTGGGACAGCCCGAGGGCGGTACGCCGGTCGTAGACCAGTTGGCCAAGGTCGTGGGCCAGTTCGGCCTCCTCGTACAGTCGGTCGTACTCGGCGTTGCCCTCGGCCGCTTCGCCGAGGAGGGCGCGATGGCGGCGGGTTTTCCACTCGGCGTGGTTCATCACAGTTCCTCCTTGATGTTGCGGCTGTACACGTCGTGTTCGGTGGCCGGCTGATGGCCCGCCTCGCACGCGACTTGAACGACTCTGGCACGGTCCACCTCGGCCGTCTCACGCATCTTGGTCTTCCGGAAGACCGTCAGCAGCACGATGCGACGGTCCGGGGCGAGCCAGTAGGTGATGCGCTGGGCGTTGTCGCCGAGATCGAAGCGCAGTTCGCGAAGCTTGCCGCCGAGGTGACGGCTGTAGGGCTCGCCCAGGGTGGTGGCGTTCTCCGCGAGCCGATCGACCTTCTGCTCTGCTATCACGTAGTGGTGGGCGGGAAGATCCTCCAGCCAGAGGCGCACCTCGGGCTCGATCTCGATGGTGTACCGCTCACCAGGCATAGCAGCAATGCTATATGGCTCGGATGCTATACGCCAGCCACCGAGCTGCTCCAGCGCCCGCAGCCCCTCGGCCTGGCCCCCACCCTCCGCACCGGCGTTCCTGGTCCCGGCCGGTGAACCCGGCCGCTACCTGCGCCTGGAGATCGAAGCTTCGGACGGCGGCGAACGGCCGATCCTCCTGGACTCACCGGCTGCCCTCCCCTCAGCCGCCCACATAGCCCTGGAGGCGGCCGCGGGGCAGGACGGCGGCAGGGACAATCAGGGATGTGCTGTTCGCGGCGGCGTCACTGAGCCGGATGTAGGCACGCCGGTGAGGTTGTCGTGGTGGTCGCACAGGGCCACGACGGAACGGGCGAGCCGCTTGACGCGCTCGAACTCACCGGCCAGGCCCGCACGTTCGATCTCGTCGAGTCGCCGACGGGCCTCACCGACACCGGCCAGCGCCACGTTCACCGGCGCGTCATCGCCCGGCAGGCACCCGGCCAGCTGCTCGATGCGAGGGATCAGCCGCCACAGGTCACGGTGGAAGGCGTGCCCGAAGTGCTGCACGGTCTCGTACCGCGGCAACGCCGGTTCACCGAGAAACCGGACCGCCGTATCGCGCATCGCCGTGGTCTGTTCGACGTCCAGGATTTCGACCGACCGCTTCATCGTCATACCGCCGGACCCCCGCCCAGAAGCGTGTGCGCCAACCGCAGGGCCACGTCAGCGCGTACGCGCCCGAGTTCCACGAGGCCGAGGGCGGGCGAGGCCGCGTCGACACCGAGAGACGGGAGCACGATGCCGACCTGGTCGAGCGCCGCTCTCAGGGACTCCACGGCTGTGAGGGGATCGATGTCTTGCGAGCCGAGTGCTTTCACCATGAACAGGACGGTAGAAGCACGGAGTTTCCTGACTCCATCAGTTTTCTTGAGTTTTCTCGTGGGTACTCTTGATTTGCTTCCCTTTTCTTCTGTGCCGCATGTCGCGCTGTGGAGAGGACCTCAAGGCCCGGCCATGCTGATCGGGTCAACGGCCCCCGGAAGGACCGCAACCATGGCTCGACAACTACGCTTCACCGGCACCGACAGCAAGATCGACGCCTGCCCCGCTCTGCACGAGGACGTCGCAACGGGAGAGGTCGTCGTTCAGGGCACACCTCTGACCGACCCCGAGGACATCGCGCAGCTGCACCATTTCAGCGAGGCCGAAGCCGCAATCGTCGTACCACGCGAACTACTCGTGAACTGGGCCCCGAAGGAGATGACGCGCGTGCCGGACATCGTCAGCCGGGACGAGTTCCGGCGCCTCTTCGAGACGTTCGAACACACCGCGTGGCGTCTGGAAACACGGCGCGGGTATGCATCAGACCGCGAGGACCCCGAATACCTGGCCTTTCTGGAGACGGGCAGCGCGCCGTGTGACTTCAGCGAACCGTGGTTCAGGAACATCCGTGAGCAGACGGACGCAGGCAAGCGGGTCGGCCGAGTTCGCGTCGCCGACAGCCCGCCCACAGAGGAGCAGTTGTTCCTGCTCGACTACTCCAGGCACAATGCGGCCGTCGGGGAGGACGTCAGCTACCTCTGGCGCGACGAAGCCGAGCGAGCCGACCTGCCCGCAGAGGACTTCTGGCTCTTCGATTCCCGGATCGTCGCCCGTCTGATCTTCGACGATGACGACAACTTGCTGAACATCGAGCTGATCACGGAGCCCGCAGAGGTCGTGCGGTACTCCATGATTCGCGATGCGGCGATGCATCATGCTGTCCCGTATCAGCACTTCACCGCACAGGTGAGCGGAGCCAACTAGCGTGCGTGGCCGGTGAGTACGGACTATCAGCAAGCGCGGGAAGCCCTGGGCGGGCGGCTGCGAGAACTGCGCTTCTCGTGCCCTGAGGGCCGACTCACCGGCCAGCAACTGTCGCATCGGCTGGGCTGGCCGAACTCCAAGGTCAGCAAGCTGGAGAACGGCAAACAGACCGCCACCCCGGAGGACCTCCGCGCCTGGGCCGACGCCACGGGCCAACCTGAGGTGTATCCCGAACTCACCGCCCGGCTCACGGGCTTCGAGTCCCACATCAGGTCGTGGCGTCGAGCCCTGGCGAGTGGCTTCAAGCCCATGCACGAAAACCTGAGCAGCGAAATCGAACGCACCAAGGACCTCTGGGTGTGGGAAGAGTCGGTCATCGCCGGCATGGTCCAGACACCCGAGTACGCACGCCACGTGATCACGAGGTACTCCCAACTCCTCTCGGCGACCGGCGACATCGACGACTCGGTCCGGGCGCGGATGCAGCGCCAGGAGTGGCTGTACCGCTCCGGCCGCAAACTTCACGTACTCATGTGGGAGGCCGCACTGCGCTCCCTGATCTGCCCTCCCTCGGTGCTCGCCGCCCAGCTCGACCGGTTGACCGGTCTGATCGGGATGGACACGGTCGACCTGGGGATCATCCCGTTCACCGCCTCGGTGAAGATCGTCCCGGCCAACGGCTTCTGGGTCCTCGACGACCGCCTCGTCGTCGCCGAGGACTGGCACGCCGAGATATGGCTCGACGACGCCGACAACATCGCCCTCTACACCAAGGTCTGGCGGACACTGCGGGAGTCCGCGGTGTACGGGGCGGAGGCACACAACGTCATCAACAGCGCCCGGCGCGCGCTGAACCCGCATTAGCCGCGGCTACAGGTACGTGACAGCTCCTTCTGCGGCGCGTGTCGCGCAGAGGGAGCTGCTGTGCGCTATCGGAGGATCTCCAGGACGTCGAGGACGAGCAGGACCGCAGACCCGGACATGGCCATGAGGGCGAGTGTCCGCCCGTAGGACTTCAGCCGCATCTCGCACCGACTGCCTTGTCGCGCAGGGGTATTGGCGTTCATGCGCGCCCTCCCGCCGCCAGAACCGGCATCGGACGGTGGCACAGGCAGGTGCACACCAGATAACGCAGCCCGGGAACACCACTGTCACGAGGTTCGGCGTCCCGGCACTGATCGTGGGTGCCGATGGTGCAACGCCCGGACACGTACGGAGACTCCGGCGTCAGGGCAGACCCACGGGCAGTGCTCATTCGGGCACTCCGTTCTCGGCGTTCGACTCGAACCGGAGAGGGCGGGCGTCCCACATGCCGCCCCGTGCATCCCGGTGATGCGCCTTGTGCCCCTCGTCCCGTACGCATGCCCTGACTTCGCCGAATGTCGTGGCCCGGTAGAACATCAAGGCTCGGACCCTCCCGCACCTGACGCCGGCCGTACGTCCGGTCACCGGGAGCTCACCCCGTCCAGCACGGAGTGAATGTCGCGGGTGTCGAAGCTGATGCGGAAGTCGGCGGCCAACACCGCGACGGCACGACGCCGCAACCGCACGGCTCGTTCGCGCGCCGTCCAATGGGGCCGCACGCTCGCTGTACGGTGCACTGCGGAGGACCGCACGTAGATGTGCTCGGGCAGGTACGGCCGCGACAGTGCCGACGATGCTCCGTCAAGGGGCGCGCGGTCGGTGCTGTACGGAGAACGCGGGGTAACCAGACGCGCGACAAGGCGTCCTTGTTCCTTCACGTTCCCGCTGCTCATGACGGTTCGGCGTGGTTCAAGCGCCGCCTTGCGGCGCCTACCGGTGGCAGGCAGGGCCAAACACAGAACCAGCAGCGCTACTGGGCACAAGGCCCGGTGCAGTGCGGCCGCGATACGGTTGCGCACGTCGTCAACCTCCAGAGGGTTGGTGGCCGTGCCCCGGGGTGTTCGCGCACCGCCGGGGTCTCTGTTTCGTTGCGCTCCCACAGTAGTGCGTGACGTACCTAGATGCATCACGATGTAGCTAGAGCTAATAATGTGGACACATGTACGACTGCCTAATGTCGAGTCATGAGTCTTGATCCGGAGTCTGGACGCCCTCTCTACGCACAGCTCGCAGACGTACTCCAAGCGAGGATCACGAGCGGTGAGTACGCACCCGACCGCATGATCCCCACGCCGGCACGGCTGGCCGAGGAGTACGGCATCGCACAGATGACCGCACGCCGCACGATGCGGGAGCTTCGGGAGCGGGGACTGATCTACACGGTTCCCGGCAAGGGGTCGTACGTGCTGCCCGCCGACTCGAAGAGCAGCGAGATCGAAGGGAACGGGGAGTAGAGGCAGCAGCGCGACTTGAGCACTCTACAAAGCAGGGAATCGGACCTAGACCTGGAGTCGACGACGTCACTCCCTTCGTAGACCTTCGCTGTCTTCGGTCCCATTTGCAGGGCACTCTCCATCGTGAGGTGGTGCGTAACGGTCAAGTGGCAAATGAACTCCGGCTGTTTGATGTGGTGAGGGCGTTTGCCTCCGGCCCGGGATTCAAGGCGCCTCCAGCGCACCGCGTAGCTCAGCCGTGCAAGGTGACAGAGGGGGACATGACAGCTCAGAATATTACCGGTTCGTCAAAGAGGTCTGCCCTAAGCCCCTTATGCGCTGGGCTGTAAAATCAAGAAACAGGGTTGTTAAGGAATCCGATCTCGAATTGCTCAGCGAGGCAAAAATTCGTTGGGTAGCAAACTGGGTGGCTAAAGAGGAGAGGAAGTTTACGTTCCCCCAAGGATGTCATCTCGCGACATGCTTGGGGCGATCTTCTCGGACCCAGGGAATCCCCGAATCGGTGTCGTCACTGTTTCTCGTAGATGGGTAGACAAGGCTCTCCCAGACTATGAGTTGCTTCATGCGACTAGGGAGATCTTTATTGAGTTGAGCAGATTGCTCCATGTCGCGCACGCAGCCGCTGACGTTACCCTGTGCGCCCTGGATGAGCGAGAGCTTTCGTGTGCAACTTCGGTTATCGATACACAGCCGCTGGCTTGCATGGACATCAACTCGGGCGTCAGGCAGGAGCACCTCGACCTGGAAGACGGCTTTGGCGTTCGCGAAGTAGAGCAATACTTGATGCGTGATGAACGGCGAGTGCAGAAGGCAAGGGAGCGATACGGCTCGTTTTCTGTGACCGCTTTGAGCCCCATCGAAGCAGCGCCGCAGTTGATGAAGTCAGCATGCATGGTGCTACGGAAAGACAAGTGCCACATGCCCATGATGTGGGCCTATAGGGATGGGAAGATCGTTGACATGATCTCTCCTAACTTCGCCGATCAGAACGGCAAGTACCTGATGTTTCATCGACTTGCAGATCGCGTGGAGTCCTTGCGATCGGACGGCATCGTTTTGGTCATCGAAGCGTGGTGGGCATTAGGTGAAGAACTAGATGCGCAGGGTCAGCTCATTCCGCCTCGCGACAGAAAGGACAGGAAGGAAGTCCTTCATGTCGCGTCGGCCACGAGAGACGGCGAACGCCTGTCGCTACTCACCCCCTTCAGTAGAACGAAGTCGGGAGAGATCATTTTTGAGGAGACTATTACGGGCTCTGACGATGAGTTGGGAGTGTTGGGGCCCTTCATGCCGATCTTCGAAAGGTGGAAGCAGATGGATGAGAGGGGGGAGCGGTAGTCGGGTTGGCTGTCCGACATCGGCGGCTGACATCAACAGGCAGGTACGCCGGAGCCCATGGAACGCTGGTGTGGTCCAGGCTGGTTCGTGGATACTTCTGTTTCCGCAGGTCAGGGAAACTTCTGATGTGCGATCTTGGGGGACTGTAAATCTCGCGGTTGTGCCTAAACGGGACTGCCCGGGCAACCGATAGCGCACACTCCACGGTGCAGGCTTTCGGGATCAAGCATCCGGTGTGGCTTGAGCGTTCCGGCAACGTGCAGTTCCTACCCGCCCCGAACGACACCCCGTTGTGGCTCTCCCACATCGAGCCCCGCTCCACCCCAGATATCATCGCCGCCCGCCGCCAGGCGCTACCCGCGCAGCAAAAAAACAGCCGCCGAAAGAATGCCAACTCGGGCGGACAAGGGCTGTACCGGTACGGGCATCGGTATCCGGATCCCGCCCACCGCTCCAAGAGCCAGTCCAACAGCAGCTAACACAAAGAGGCGGATCGGCACTGATGGCCGTGTCCGTGGTTGGAGTTGAGCGTTCGGCCCAGTGTGGGGACATCGCCGTGGATCGTGTCGGATGAACTGTGGGACCGCCTGGAGCCGCTGCTGCCGCAGCGCGAACGGCGCTTCCGATACCCGGGCCGCAAGGCGTTACCGGACCGGGAGGTGTTATGCGGGATCCTGTACGTACTGCACACCGGGATTCAGTGGGAGTACCTGCCGAAGGAGCTGGGCTTCGGTTCGAGCATGACGTGCTGGCGCCGGGCGGGACTGGAACGAGGCCGGAGTGTGGCAGCGTCTGCATGAGGTCCTGCTCGCTGAGTTGAATGCGGCCTCACGTCTGGACTGGTCCCGCTGCGTGGTCGACTCCTCCCACGTCAGGGCCCTAAAAGGGGGCAGCACACGGGCCCGTCACCGGTCGACCGGGGCCGGGCCGGCTCAAAGCACCATCTGATCACCGACGGGCACGGCACCCCGCTCGCGGTCCTGCTGACCGGCGACAACCGCAACGACGTCACCCAACTCCTGCCGTTGCTCGACGCGATCCCACCGGTCCGCGGCCGCGTAGGCCGGCCCCGCCGCAAGCCGGACTCGCTGTTCGCCGACCGAGGCTACGACCACGACATCTATCGCGACCAGGTCCGCGCCCGGGGCATCGTGCCCGCGATTGCCCGCCGCGGCACCCTGCACGGCACCCGACTGGGCACCTACCGCTGGGTCGTGGAGAGGAGTTTCGCGTGGCTGCACGGATTCCGACGTCTGCGCATCCGCTGGGAACGCAGGGCTGACATCCACGAAGCATTCCTCAAACTCGCCTGCTGCCTCATCATCCACCGACAACTCAGGTCACTGTGTGGGCTGCCGATAGCCGGTTGAGAACTTCGTTGGGGGTGAAGCTCCAGCCGACCAGGCGCGGCCCGCTCCAGTTGATGCCGATCACGAGTCCATCCCGGGCGGCATCGGGTAGTACGCGATCGCACCAGGTGTCCAAGGGCATGGACTCAACGCGGAGCCCATGCCCCCAGATCTTTGCTGCCCTCTGGGCGCGCGGCGAGGTCGACCAGAAGGGAAGACTTCGCGTGCCGTCCGCGGAGAGGTGAGTCGGGCTTCCGTCGTCATCCCGGACAAGCCAGACCACGCTGCTTTGGCGGACGCCTCGGAAGAATGCCGCCGCTTGCGAACCGCTCTGACTCATGGCCACCGAGCCTACCGTTCTCCCACACTCATTTCGTTAGGAGTTCCAAGCCAACCCTGCACACCGACACCCGCGCAACGAACTCCCTGATCAGAACCGTCCGCGCCCCGGGCGAACGCACCACCACCGAACTCGAACACCCCTGGCGCCCCCTGCACCACGTCACCCTCAGCCCGACGCGCACCGGCGCCATCACCCGCACCGCCCACGCCCTCAACAGACACGGGACGTGATCCTCGCTCAGAAGACGTCACCAACTGGCCCGTTCTTCCCACGGCCCGGCAGGTAAGCCGGCTAACGCACCACCCGATGGCGGAGATAGACGACCTTCGAGTTGTAGGTGCGGGTCTCGACCAGTTCGAGGTCCACCCTGCGCTCGTTCCGAGGGAAGTACGGAATCCCGCCGCCGATCAGGACCGGGTAGACCATGGTCCGGTACTCGTCGATCAGGCCCGCCGCGGATGCCTCGGCGGCGAGGGTCGCGCCGCCGATCGCGATCTCGCCCTCCCCCGGCTCGGCACGCAACCGCTCGATCTCCTCCGCGAGGCCGCCCGAGAGCAGGCGGGCGTTTCCCTGTACCTCCGACAGCGTGGTCGAGAACACCACCTTCGGGAGCGGGTTCCAGAGCGCGGCCCACTCGCGTTCCGCGTCGCCGAGCGAGGGATCCTGGTCGGCGGTCTCCCAGTACAGCATCGTCTCGTACAGCCGTCGTCCCATCAGGTGGACGTCGACGTCTCGGATCTCGTCGATCCAGAAGCGGAAGACCTCCGGGGCGGGCACCGTCCAGTCGATGCCGCCATCCGGGTCGACGATGTAGCCGTCAAGGGAAATGCTCATCGAATAGGTCACGCTGCGCATCAGGAGTCCTCCTCGGTAGCTGGGTTCGACAGTACGGCCGGTGGCCGTCGGCACAACCTCAGTGCGCCGGATGCAGGGCAGGCCGGTAGACCAGCTCCTGGATGCGACCGTCGAGCGTCCTGCTCTCGATCAGTTCCAGGTCGAAGTCGGCAGCGCCCGCGAAGATCGGGTCCAGGCCGGTCCGACCGGTGATCACCGGGAACAGCGTCACCTGGACGCGGTCGACCAGACCCGCGGCCATCAGCGCCCGGTTCATCGACAGGCTGCCGTGCGAGCGCAACGGCACCTCGGACTCCTTCTTGAGCCGGGCGACGACGTCCACGGCATCGCCGCTCGCGACAGTCGCGTCCGGCCAGTCGAGGGGTTCCCGCAGCGTGGTCGACACCACCGTTGCCGGGAGGTTCACCATCCGGGTGACCCATGGGTCACGTACTTCGGAATCCTCGGTACTCGCGGCCAGCATCCCCGCGAACGCCCGGTACGTGTTGGCCCCGAAGACCATCCGCTGCTCCTCGCCGTACAGGGCGAGACGGTGGTCGAGCAGCTCGGGGCCCTGCTTGCCCCAGTAGCCGGTCCAGTCGCCACCGGCGGCGCCGAAGCCGTCGAGGCTGGAGAAGACGTCGAAGGTGTAGGTCGCGGTCATGGTGCTCTCCTCAAGCGCGCATCGCGTGTCGGAGATACAGACTGGCGCCCACCCTGAAACTCATCGCCTGCCGTCAGGCGAGTCTGATGCCTGCGGCAATCGGCAGGTGGTCGCTTCCCGTGGCCGGCAGGGTGCGTACGTCGGTGACCGTCGCCGCACGCGCCAGCACGTGGTCGATCCGGGAGACGGGGAACACCTCGGGCCAGCTGAACGCGAAGCGTCGCTCCGACGACTTCATCCGTGACGTGACCGGGTCCAGTCCGCGGTCGTCCAGCGTTCCGTTGAGGTCACCCAGCAGGATCACCTCGTCCAGCGTCTCCGCGGCTACCGCCTCGCCCAGCAGGCCCGCGCTCTCGTCCCGGTAGTCGGACGCGAAGCCCGTCGGCCCTATGCGGACCGAGGGCAGGTGAGCCACGTACACGGCGACCTCGCCCCAAGGCGTGCGTGCGGCGGCCCGCAGTCCGCGGTCCCAGCCCTCCCCGATCCCCTTCGGCCTGATGTCCAGCAGCCGTACGTCCGTCAGCGGGTACTTCGACCACAGACCGACCGTGCCCTCGACCGCGTGGTGGGGGTACGCCGACGCCAGGGTTCTCTCGTAGAGCGGCAGCGCTGAGGGGGTCAGTTCCTCCAGCGCGATCAGCTCCGGGGCGGCCTCCATCAGGGCCTCCGCCGTGCCCGCCGGATCGGGGTTCTCGTCGCTGACGTTGTGCTGGACCGCCGTGATGTCAGCCTCCCCACCGTCCCGTGGGGAGAGGAGCCCGCCGAAGAGGTACGTCCAGACTGCCGCCGGGAGCAGCAGCGCCACCAGCGCCGTGGTCGAGCGGCGCAGCAGGGCCAGGAGGAGGAGCAGGGGAACGGCCAGGCCCAGCCAAGGCAGGAACGCCTCCAGCAGGCTGCCCAGGTTGCCGGGGGTGTTGGGTACGGCCGCGTGGAACGTCAGCAGGGCGGCGGTCAGTACGGCCAGCGACGCGAGCACCCGTCCGCGTGTCCAGGACGACCGGCCCTTGGCATCCTTGCCCCACCGCAACCACTGCGACCACCGCGGCCACCGCGGCCACCCCAACCGTCGCACCCGCTTACGCGAACACCACCGTCCGCCGCCCGTTGAGCAGGATTCGCCGCTCCGCATGCCACTTCACCGCCCGTGCCAGCGCCTGGCACTCCACATCGCGGCCGATGGCCACCAGCTGGTCGGGCGTGACGTCGTGGGCGACCCGCTCGACCTCCTGCTCGATGATCGGGCCCTCGTCCAGGTCGGCCGTGACGTAGTGGGCCGTGGCGCCGATCAGCTTCACGCCTCGCGCGTGTGCCTGGTGGTACGGCTTCGCGCCCTTGAAGCTCGGGAGGAAGGAGTGGTGGATGTTGATGATCCGGCCGTTCAGGGCCTTGCACAGGTCGTCCGACAGGACCTGCATGTAGCGGGCCAGGACCACCAGCTCCACGTCCTCCGCGCGGACCAGCTCCAGCAGCTGTGCCTCCGCCTCCGCCTTCGTGTCCTTCGTCACCGGGATGTGGACGAAGGGGACGTCGTACGAGGCGACCAGTTCGGCGAAGTCCGTGTGGTTGGAGACGACCGCCGCGATGTCCACCGGCAGCGCGCCGATGCGGGCGCGGAAGAGCAGGTCGTTCAGGCAGTGGCCGAACTTGCTGACCATCAGGACGACCCGCATCCGGTCCTCGGCCCGGTGGATCTGCCACTCCATGTGGAAGGCGTCACCGATCGCCGCGAAGCTCGCCCGCAGCTTCTCCACCGTCACCGGCGCCTCACCCGAGAAGTGGACGCGCATGAAGAACAGTCCCGTGTCCCGGTCGCCGAACTGCTGGCTGTCCTCGATGTTGCAGCCGGTCATGAAGAGATAGCTCGACACGGCGTGCACGATGCCCTGCTTGTCGGGGCAGGAGAGGGTGAGGACGTACTGCTCCGCGGGCTTCGTTGCGGGCTTCTCGGCGGGGGCGGCTGCCTGGCTGGACTGCTCGTTCATGCCCGACAGGGTCCCATATCCGCCCCGGCCGGCCGACTCCCGTCCGCCACCCGGAACAGCCCGACGGAACCGTCCGTCGGAACCAACGCCCTCTACGCCGAACGCGTCAGTATCCGCAGTACCTCCAGCGTGCGCGGCGGGGTGTCCGGTTCCTCGCCGTCGCTCGCCGCCAGGCGTACGTGGGCGTCCCGGGCCGCCCGGACCGCCTCCGGCCAGCCGGCGTGGTCGAGGTAGGCCGAGACGGGGGCGTCCGGGCCGACCTGGTGCATGATCCGCAGGACGCGGAGCACGGCGGTGTCGACGAGGGCGGCCTCCTGGGAGTCCCGGAAGATCGTGCCGACGTATTTCTCGGCGGACCAGCTGTCCAGCCAGGTGTCCTCGACCAGGCGGTACACGGCGTCGGTGACGTCCCCGTATCCGTCGACGCCGGCGAGCCAGACGTCTCGCTGGAACACCGGGTCGGAGAGCATGTGCAGCGCGGAGCGCACATTGCTGCGCCAGCGCCACCACGGCATGTCGTTGAGTGGCATGCCGCCCATGGTGGAGGAGCGACGGCCGCGACGGGAAGAGTCTTCCGAACCTTGCACGGTCATCGATCGTACGGTCCCTGTGAAAATGAGAACAACGGCCCCCGTAATTCACCTCGGCGTCACCGGATATTGACCAAGGGTCACACCCGGGTTGGCTGTGTGACGGAATCGTGCATGCCCATGACCGGCAGGCGACGCACCCGCACCACCTTCCGTACCACCGTCCGCACCCCTTTCAGACTGAGCACGCTGGCCGTGTGCGCCGCGCTCGCCGTCGGCTGCGGGGTGGTCCCCGGCACCTCGGAGGGTTCGGGGGGCGGCGACATCACCGTCATGACCTGGGCGCCGGAGGACACCAACGCGACCAACAAGCCCGGCATGCCGGCCATGGCGCAGGCGTACGCCCGCTGGGTCAACTCCAACGGCGGCCTGAACGGGCGCAAGCTCAAGGTCCTGACCTGCAACGACCACAACGACCGGGTGGCCGCCGCGAAGTGCGCCCGGCGGGCCGCCGACGAGGACGTCGTCGCGGTCGTCGGCTCCTACAGCCAGTTCGGCGACGCCTTCCTGGGCCCGCTGGCCTCCGCCGGAATCCCGTACATCGGCGGCTACGGCGTCACCAACGACGAGTTCACCAACCCGATGTCCTACCCGGTCAACGGCGGCTCGCCCGCCCTCCTCGCCGGCCTCGGCAAGGAACTCGCCGCCGTCTGCGGTCCCGTCGCGCTGATCCGCCCCGACACCATCGCCGGCGACCAGCTGCCGCAGCTCCTCGACTCCGGTCTGAAGGCCGGCGGGCACGCCCGGTCGCTGGACCAGCTGGCCGCCGAGGACGCCACCGAGTACGGGTCTCAGACGAAGCTCGCCCTCGAACGTACGACGGACACGGGCACGGCCTCAGCGGGCGAGGGCGAGGACGAGAAGGAGGGGTGTGTGGTGCCGGCGCTCGGGGACCGGACCAACACCTTCATGGACTCCTTCCGGCGCGACCGCGAGGACTACCCGGACGTGCGCACCGCCACCGTGCTCGGCAGCGTCGACCAGACCGTGATCAACGCGAACGGCGGCAAGTCCGGCCCGTACGAGGACTCGTACATCACCGGCTGGTACCCGGTCGCCAGTGACGCCCGCTGGGACGACATGAAGAAGGTCATCAGCGAAGAGGCGTTCGACGACAACCGCATCGACCCGCAGGACGCGGGTGTGCAGACCACCTGGATCGCGTACACCGTCCTGAAGGCGGTCGTCGAGTCACTGGACGGCGAGGTCTCCTCGACCACCGTCCGGCGGGCCCTCGACGACGGCCTCCAGGTCAGCACCGGCGGCCTCACCCCGACCCTGCGCTGGCGCTTCGAGGACCTGCTGTCGGTGGTCGGCTTCCCGCGCCTGGTCAACGCGCAGGTGACCCTCCAGGTCGTCCGCGACGGCCGGCTCGTCGCCGCCCGCAAGGGCTTCATCAACACGACGAAGCTCCTGGAGAGCGCGGCGGACGACTGACCAGCCGGCCCCGGCAGGGCGGCTAGAGCTGGGTGGACTGGCGTTCCGTCAGGCCGTACGACTTCGCGATCGCGTTCCACAGCTCGGCCGCCCTGGCCTTCTGCGTGGTGGCGATCCCGCTCTGCTTGTTGCCGTTCTGGGTCTGGCTCGTCGTACGGGCCTGGCCCTTCTTGCAGCCGTTCTTGCGGGCCACCTGGTCGGCCCAGGCCGCGTAGTGGTTGTCGGCCGACTGCGATGCCTGCCACGCCTTGGTGAGGGCGGCGGTCAGCTCCGCGTTGTTCGGGAGCTTGTCCACGGGGAGGGACGACAGCCGGGTGACCAGCTCGCCGCGCTGCTGGGCGGCGTCGCGCAGGTCCGTGGCCGCCTGGCCGAGGTTGTCGCAGGACTTGACGTCCGCCACGGCCTTGATCACCGCGTCGCGGCTGTTGTTGCTGGTGGCGAGCAGCTTGTCCAGCTCGACGGCCTGCGCCTGGGCCGGGTCGGCGGCCGGTGACCCGGACTCCTCCGGTGCGGCCGAGGTCGCCGCGACGGTCTTGTTGCCCGCGTCGTCGTCGCTGTCCCCGCCCCCGCTGCTCAGCAGGGCACCGGCCCCGACGCCGAGCACGGCGATCCCGATCCCCAGGGCCGCGATGACAGGCACCCGCGAACGCCTGCCCTCACCCCGCCCACCATGCCCGTCGTCCAGGTCGTGGGGCGCGTGCGGCGCGGCGTTCGGGAAGCCGTACGAGGGCTGCTGGGCGTAGGCCGGGGGGCCGGGCTGCTGGGGCTGGACGCGGGGCAGCTGCTGGGTGGCGCCGGCCGGTGCGTCGGCGGCCTGGCCGCCCGGGCCGCCACGGAAGAGGTTGTCGAATGCGGAGGGCGGCTGACGGTCGTCAGGGGCGCCGTACGGCCCTCCGGGCACCGGCGGGATGTACTGCGTGGCCTGGGCGTCCGGATGGGCGGGGGCCGCCTGCGGCACCCGGCCCAGGAACGTGGTCGCCTCGGCGTTCGTCTCGGGCGGCAGCGCGCCGGGTCCCACGGGCGGCAGGAACTGCGTCGCCGCCTCGTTGACGTGCGCGGGAGCGGGTGAGGGAGCGGGGGTGTGCGCCGCGATCGGCGGGAGGTACTGAGTGGCTTGGTCTACGACCGGGCCGGGGGTGCCGGGAACGGGCGGTATGTACTGCGTCGCGCCCTCGTCGGCGGGTGGCAGCGGGGCACCGGGCGCGGCGGCGTACGGGACGGCCGCACCGCCCTCGGGGGGCAATGGGGCGGACGGGGCGCCGCCGTACGGCCCGTACGCACCGGCGTGCTGGTTCTGGTTCTGGCCGTACGGCTGCTGCTGGTGCTGCTGCTCCTGGTGCTGCGGCATGGGGGTGCCCCCGGTCGCGGGCGGCAGCGGCGCGGACCCGGCGCCCTGCGGGGCGTGCGGTACGGGGAGGGGGGCGCCCGGGGTCGGCTGGGCGCCGTATCCGGGCTGCTGGGGCCAATCCCCGGTCGCCCTCGGGTCGTTGTTCCACGCCGGTGCCGACGGGGCCTGCTGCTCGGGCTGTTGCTGCGGCTGCTGCGGTTGCGACTGAGGCTGGGGCTGGCTCTGAGGCTGGAACTGCCCCTGGGTGCCCCACTGTTGGTGCTGCTGGGCGTCGGGCGCCGCCGGCCAGCCCCCGGCCGCCGGAGACTGACCCTGGCCCTGCGCGGGCTGCCCTTGGTACCCACCCTGAGGGTGACCCTGGCTCTGCCCCTCGTACGGGCCCTGGTTCTGGCCCTGGGATTGACCGTCGTACGGACCCTGAGGCCGGCCCTGGGACTGCCCCTGAGGCTGACCCTCGTACGGGCCCTGGGACTGCCCCTGGGGCTGGTTCATGTCCGGGCCCCACGGCTGGCCCCAGGCCTGGCCGCCGGTCGGGGTCGGCGGTGGCGGGGGCGGCGCCTGGGCGGGGACCGGACGGCCGGCGCTTCCCCCTGTCATGCCCGGCAGCAGCGGTTCGCCGCCGTCGGAGGGCAGCACGATGCCTTCGCGCGCCACGCGCGGCGAGGGCTCCTCGCCCTGTCCACTCTGCGTCACCGGGACTCCTACTGATGGGGGACCTTCGGAATCGTCGGTTAACGCTACCGGGTCCCCGGAATCCCCTTTCACGCAGCACTGGACCAGACCACTGCCCCACCAGCACCTCAGCTGTTCGCTGTGTCTCCCATCACGCTCCCGTCACGCCGCCGCCCGCAGATCCATCCGTGCCCCGAACTCCCGGACCACCGGTTCGTCGCGGTACGGCTCCAGGCGCAGCTGTAGGTCCTCCAGGTACTCGGCGCCCCGGTTGGAGCGCAGGGTGCCCAGGAGTTCCACCGCGCGCAGGCCCGTGTGGCAGGCCTCCTCGACCTCGCGCTGCTGGACCTGTGCCGAGGCCAGCAGCACCAGGCCGATGGCCCGGCGCCGCGCCCGCGTCTCGGGGTGCCCGTCCAGCGACTCCTGCGCGCACCGCGCAGCCGCCTCGGCCTGGCCGAGGTCCCGGTGGCAGTGCGCCAACTCGTCGGCCAGGTAGGCCTGGTCGAAGTGCGCGATCCACGCCGGGTCGTCCCCGGACTCCGGATCGGCCGCCTCCAGGGCGTTCACCGCGCGCCCGGACGCCAGCTGGGCCGCCCGTGCGTCGCCCATCAACGCGTGCCCGCGGGCCTCCGCCGCGTAGAACATGGCCTCCGCGCGCGGGGTGACCCTCCCACGCGCCCCCTCCTGCGCCGCCCGCGCCAACTGCGCGATCTCCCGCGGGTTTCCGAGCTGCGCGGCGAGATGGCTCATGGACGCGGCGAGTACGTACCCGCCGTACCCTCTGTCCCCGGCCGCCTGGGCGAGGCGGAGCGCCTGGATGTAGTAGCGCTGGGCGAGACCGGGCTGACCGGTGTCGACGGCCATGTACCCGGCGAGTTCGGTCAGCCGTGCGACGGCGGCGAAGAGATCACGCCCCACCGCCTCCCGGTACGAGCCCGCCAGCAGCCCGGAGACGACGCTGTTGAGGTAGTGCACGACGACCGGACGCACATGCCCGCTGCCGTACTGGTGGTCGAGGTCCGTGAGCGCCTGGGTCATCGCGCGCACCGCCGCCACGTCCGACGGCCCCACGCGCGGCCCCGCCTGGCGCGCCACCTGGGAGTCCGGGGACGAGATCAGCCAGTCGCGGCTGGGCTCCACGAGCGCGGACGCGGCGACGGACGAACCGGAGAGGAAGTCCCGCCGGCCCACGTCACTGCGCCACAGCTCACACACCTGCTCGATGGCGCCGAGGACGGTCGGGGAGAACTGGAGCCCGACGCCCGAGGCGAGGTTCTTGCCGTTGGCCATGCCGATCTCGTCGATCGTGACCGTACGGCCCAGTTTGCGGCCGAGGGCCTCGGCGATGATCGCGGGCGCCCGGCCCCGGGGCTGCTGCCCGCGCAGCCAACGGGCCACGGACGTCTTGTCGTACCGCAGATCGTGGCCGTGCTCGGCACCGCACATGTTGACCCGGCGGGCCAGCCCGGCGTTCGAGCAGCCCGCTTCCTGGATGAGCGCCTGCAACCGTTCGTTCGGCTGCCGCGCGACGAGAGGCCTTGCGGCCATGGCGTACCCCCTGTGGCTGCGGTGCCCTGCCCACGCACCGAGTTGACGTGTCTTCCGTGCCCGGAACTCCTGCCGTGCGCGTCCTGGAAGCGGACGAGCACGGCGAAAAGATCCGGCCTTGAAGATCAGTGCCCCGCACGCATGCCGAAAATGCGAGGCTTGTGAGGATTGCCGGGGTAAAGGCGGATGCCCAGCCCCTCACCTGCCTACCCAGCCCCGCCGCGGATCCTCCCGCGCGCCCCCGCACATGCATCCATGCGCCCCAGATGCGGAATCGATGCTCCTCCCCCGCGCATGTGACATGCGTAACTCATGATTCCCACTAGAGTTGAGTTCATCGTGGAAGAGACCATCGCGGGCCCTGATGCTGCCCAAATCCCCAAGCAACGCGGCGAATCCCTCTTGGAAACCGCCGTCCGGTACGCCGAAGAGCGCCACTGGGACGTGTTTCCCGGTACGTGGCTGGAAGCAGTCGACGGGGTGCAGTGCTGCTCCTGCGGCGACGCCGCGTGCGCGCTGCCCGGCGCACACCCGACACGGCCCGACTGGATCACACAGGCCACGGGCAGTGCGACCGTCGCGCGCCGGCTGTGGACCGAGCAGCCGACGGCGTCGATCCTGCTGCCTACCGGCCACACGTTCGACGCGATCGATGTGCCCGAGACCGCGGGGTTCCTCGCGCTCGCGCGCATGGAGCGGATGGAACTGACGCTGGGGCCGGTGACGTTGACGCCGGATCGGCGGATGCGGTTCTTCGTTCTTCCGGGGGCGTCTGTGAAGGTGCCTGATCTGGTGCGCAAGTTGGGGTGGGCGCCGGCTTCTCTCGACCTGGTCGCGCTGGGGGAGGGGGCGTATGTGGCCGCTCCGCCTACTCGGTACGGGTCTCGGGGGGCTGTGCAGTGGGCCTGCCGGCCTACGCCTGCGAATCGGTGGCTGCCGGATGCGGAGGAGTTGATCTCGCCGCTTGCTTACGCTTGCGGGCGGGATCGGTAAGTCGCCTTCTGGGGTGCCTGGATCTGTTGTGTGGCGGCTGCGGGCCGGTGGGGGCTGGTCGCGCCCCGCGGCGGAGCCGCAGATCAGACACAGCCCCGCGCCCCTGAAGGCACCTCCCGCGGCCCCCGATCACAGCCACCCGCGTCTCCGGAAGCCAAAAAACAGGGAGACTCGCCTAGGGTCTCTCGCATGGTCGATGGTGCTGCCGTGCGCGTGCAGGGGCTCTGGAAGCGGTTCGGGCAGCAGGTTGCTGTTGCTGGGATCGATCTGGAGTTGCCTGCGGGGAAGTTCGTGGGGCTTGTCGGGCCCAATGGGGCCGGGAAGACCACGACTCTCTCCATGGTGACCGGGCTGCTGCGGCCCGATCAGGGCACCGTGGAGGTCGTGGGGCACGACGTGTGGCGGGACCCCGTCGAGGTGAAGGCGCGGATCGGGGTGCTGCCCGAGGGGCTTCGGCTCTTCGAGCGGCTGTCGGGGCGTGAACTCCTCGCCTACTCGGGGCGGTTGCGCGGGCTGCCCGGTGCCGAGGTCGACAAGCGGGCCGCCCAACTGCTCGACGTCCTCGACCTGGCCGGCGCGCAGCACAAGCTCGTCGTCGACTACTCGACCGGTATGCGCAAGAAGATCGGCCTCGCCGCCGCTCTCCTCCACAATCCCGAAGTCCTGTTCCTCGACGAGCCGTTCGAGGGCGTGGACCCGGTGTCGGCGCAGATCATCAGGGGTGTGCTGGAGCGGTACACCGCCTCCGGCGCCACCGTCGTCTTCTCCTCCCATGTGATGGAGCTGGTCGAGTCGCTGTGCGACTGGGTCGCGGTGATGGCGGCGGGGCGCATCCGGGCGCACGGGCCGCTGGCCGACGTACGGGGTGACTCGCCCTCCCTCCAGCACGCGTTCCTCGAACTCGTCGGCGCGGGCGGGCGCGACCACGGGTCCCACCTCGACTGGCTGGGCGGCGGCGCCCGATGAGTACGGCGGGGTCCATCACCCCTGTCGTCGTACGGCTCAAGCTGTCGCTGTTGCGCAACGGGCTGCGGCAGTCCGCCGGGCGGCGGGCCGCCTACATCTCGTCCGTCGTCGTCGTGCTGCTGCTCGCCGCGCTCCAGTTCCTCGGTCTTGTCGCCCTGCGCGGCAACGCGCACGCCGCGTCCGTGACCGTCCTCCTGCTCGCGGTGATGGCGCTGGGCTGGGCCGTCATGCCGCTGTTCTTCCCCAGCGGCGACGAGACCCTCGACCCGACCCGGCTGGTGATGCTCCCGCTGCGTCCCCGGCCGCTGGTCCGGGCGCTGCTCGCGGCCTCGCTCGTCGGGATAGGGCCGCTGTTCACGCTGTCGCTGCTCGTCGGCTCTGTGATCGCCGTGGCGCGCGGCGGAGTGGCGTACGTCGTGTCGCTCGTCGCCGTGCCGCTCGCGCTGCTCGTCTGCGTGGCGCTCGCACGGGCCGTCGCCGCCGCCAACATCCGGCTGCTCAGCAGTCGCAAGGGCCGCGATCTCGCCGTACTGAGCGGGCTGGTCATCGCGATCGGGGCGCAGGTCGTCAACTTCGGTGCGCAGCAGCTCAATTCGGCCGGGTTCGGGCAACTCGACCCGGCCGCCGAGGTGTTGGCGTGGGTGCCGCCCGCTTCGGCGATCGGCGCCGTGGACTCGGCGAGTGACGGGTCGTACGGGGTCGCCGTCGTACAACTGGCGCTCAGTGGCGGTGCGTTGGTGCTGCTGCTGGGGGCCTGGTCGCGGACCCTCACCCGGCTGATGACCTCCCCCGACGGGTCCACCCTCCAGGCCGCCGAGCCGTCCGGTGCGCGGGAGCGGGGCTCCGGCGGGCTGGGGCGGCTGCTGCCGGGCGGGCGTACCGGGACCGTCATGGAGCGGAGTCTGCGGTACGCGTGGCGCGACCCCAAGACCAAGGCGGCGTGGGTGACCTCGCTGGCGATCGGGCTGATCGTGCCGGTGTTCAACGCCTTGCAGGGCACCGGGTCGATCTACTTCGCGTGCTTCGCTGCCGGGATGCTCGGCATCCAGATGTACAACCAGTTCGGCCAGGACACCTCCGCCTTCTGGATGATCGCGATGACCATCTCGTCGACTCGGGACGCGTACGTCGAACTGCGCGGCCGGGCACTGGCGTTGCTGCTGATCAGCCTGCCGTACGCCACTCTCGTGGTCGTCCTCACCACCGCGCTGCTCGACGACTGGGCGACGCTGCCGGAGGCGCTCGGGCTGTCCCTCGCCCTGCTCGGGGCGATGCTGGCGGCCGGGGCCTGGTCGTCGGCCCGGTTCCCGTACTCCATCCCGCAGGAGGGCTACAAGAACGTCGCCCCCGGGCAGTCCGGGCTCGCCACGGTCTCCATCTTCGGCGGCATGGTCGGCGCCGCCCTGCTGTGCGCCCCCGTCATCGCCCTCACCATCTGGCTGAACGTCGACTCGGGCGGCGACCGCTGGACCTGGCTGCTCCTCCCGGTCGGCGTCGGGTACGGCGCCCTGCTCACCCTCCTCGGCCTGCGGCTCGCCGCCCCACGCACGGCGGGACGCCTCCCGGAGATCCTGGCGGCGGTCAGCAGAGGCTGAACTTGCCTACGGCATAGGGGGTTTGGGACGCCGTTCGCGGGGAGGGAAGGGGGTGACGGAAAAGCGCCCCATAGGGGCGCGAGGAACTGCGCGACCAGCCACGACTGGCGCCACAGACGAACAACGACCGACACAGCCCCGCCCAACCAGCGGAGCGCACATGCAGGGGGGAGCCTGCGCATGGCCAAATGGTTCGGCAGATCCAAGTCCAGGGGCAACGACAAGGCCGGGGACGCGGCGGAGTCCGAGCACCTCGAACCCCTAGGTGTCTCCGACGACCTGCGGCTGGCGTACGGCCGTACCGGCGACCCGAAGCTACTGCGCGGCTCGATGCAGGCCGCCGAACTGGCCGTGGAGGTCTACCCGGTCACCGACTTCCGGCACGCCGCCGCCCTCTCCTCGCTGTGCATGCTGCACCGGCTGAGCTGGGAACGCGACCGTGACGCCCCCGATCTGATCAAGGCCATCGACTACGGCCGCCAGGCCGTCGACAAGTCCCCGCCCGGCGACCCTGAACTCTCCCGGCACATGTCCTCCCTGGCCACCGCGCTCCAGGAGGCCTACGACAGGACGAAGGACGAGGAGTCCATCGACGAGGCGATCGCCCTGTACCGCGGCTGCCTGGACATCATGCCGGTGCGCGCCGCCGCGCAGAACGAGGAGCGGGTCGCGCAGGAGTCCAACCTCGCCAACGCCCTCCTCCGCAAAGGGCGCGTCCTCAACGACGGTGCCATCCTGAACGAGGCCGCCGCACACGCCCGCGCCGCACTGCGCGACACCCCGGACGACCACCCGATGCATCCGTTCCGCCTCGTCAATCTCGGCGGCGCGCTCCTCGGGCTCGTCCAGACCGGTCACCCGGAACACATGGCCGCGGCGGAGGACATGTACGCGCGCGGACTGCGGGAGCTTCCGGAGCGCCACCCCGCACGCCCGGGCGTGGAACAGACGCTCGCCGTCATCAAGGGCCTGCGCAGACAGTTCGAGGTCTGACCGCGATGCCGGACGGGGCCGTCGCCGAACTGAGGCTCTTCGTCGAGGACTTCGCCGGGCCGGACCACTGGCGGTGGGTGCTGGTGGCGCCGGGCGGCGAGGTCCTCGCCCGGCACGAGGTCCGCCTGGACCCGACCGGCCCCCTGTACGAGGCCTTCCTCGACCTGCCCGGACATCTGCGCAGGCACGCGCCCCCGGACGTACGGGCCGCGCGGGAACGGGAGATCGTCCGCGAGGTGGGTGCGTGGATCGGCGCGGAGGTCCTCGGGCCGGTCGCGCCCGCGCTGCTCGCGGCGGCCCCGGCGGTGGTACGGGTCGTCGTGCCGACCGCCGTACCGGGCGCGCGGCGCCTGATGTCCGTACCCCTGGAGCTGGCGCACGCGGACGGGCGGCCACTGGCCGTCCAGGACGTGACCCTCGTGACGCAGTGGGGTGCGGGGCGCGCGGCCGGGGAGCGCGGTGGCGGTCCGGTGCGGGTGCTGGCGCTGTTCAGTCTGCCCGAGGGCAGCCGGGCGCTGAACCTGCGGCGCGAACGGCTGGCGTTGACCCGGCTGTTCACGGCGGCGGCGGACGCCGGGCGCGCGGTGGAGGTGCACACGCTTCAGTACGGGGTGACGCGCGAGCGGCTGCGTGCCGTACTGGCGCGGCCGGCCGGCTGGGACCTCGTGCACGTCTCCGGCCACGGCAGCCCCGGCGAACTCCTCCTGGAGACCGACGCCGGGCACCCCGACCGGGTCCGCGCGCCCGAACTCGTCGACCTCCTCGCCGCCGCCCATGACGTCTCCCTCGTCACCCTGTCGGCGTGCTGGTCGGCGGCGGCCCCGGAGCCGGTCGAGGCTTCCGGCGGCTCCGGGGAACCCGTGGTCGGGACCGTCGCCGGGGACCTCGTCGAGCGGCTCGGGTGCGCGGTGCTGGCCATGCGGTACCCGGTGGAGGACGGGTTCGCGACCGCCCTCGCCGAACGGCTCTACCGTCAACTGGTCGTCGAGGGGCGGGAGTTGCCCCGGGCGCTGGCGGGGGTGCTGGGTGAGCTGTCGGGGGAGGCGGACGGGGTGCCCGGCTCCGCCCTGCGGGCGGCGACTCCGGCGCTGTTCGGGGCGCGGGCGGTGGGACTGAGGCTGGGGGCGCCTACGGGGTCGGCGGGGCCGGCGGCGACAAGGCCGGCTCCGGGCGCGTCGACGGGGCTGACTCCGGGTGCGCCGGTGGGGCTGACTCCGGGTGCGTCAGCCGGTGGCGCGGATGGCTCCGGCCAGGATGGCTCCGGACCAGGCGCCTTCGGTCAGGATCCGCCGGGCCAGGACTCCCCCCGCCGGGATGTCTCCGTAGCCCAACTCCCGCCCGAACCCGAGCACTTCGTCGGCCGTGTCGCCCTCCTCGCCCGCGCCGGTGCCGTACTGGCCCCCCGCAGCGGGCTCGGCGGAGTGCTGCTGCACGGTATGCCCGGGGCCGGAAAAACCGCGTGCGCAAGGGAGTTGGTCGCGACACACGCGCATGCCTTCGAGCGGACCGTCTGGTTCACGGCACCCCAGGAGCAGGACTACCACCACCAGTACGAGGAGGCGGTGCTCGCCTCCTTCGCGCTGGCCCTGGAACAGGCGGTGCCCGGACTGCGCTGTCTGCACCTGCTGGACGGAGCCGACGGTCGCGCGGCGGAGTTCGTGGCCGCCGTCTCCTCGTGGCTGGAGCGGGAGCGCGTACTGCTGGTCATCGACGGCATCGACGCCCTGCTGACCCCCGACAGGGCCTGGCGGGACCGGCGTTGGGGAGATCTCGTCGGTGCACTGTCAGACCGGTCCGGGGCCGGGCGGCTGATTCTGTGCGGGCGGGTGCGGCCGACCGGGCTGGGGGCGAGCCTACGCACCGAACCGGTCGACCTGCTGACCCCCGACGAGGCCCTGCTGCTCGCCCGCGAACTCCCCCATCTGGCCCGGCTGATCGACGGACGGCTCCCCGGTACGACGCCCGCCGCAGCCCGCCGACTCGCCACCGGTCTCCTCGAACTCGCCCAGGGCCACCCGAGGTTGCTGGAGCTGGCCGACGCCCAGGCCGCCGATCCGAAGCGTCTGGAGCGGCTGCTGGCCGCCGGAAACCGGGCGGCGGAGGCATCCGGCGACGACGAGCATCTGCGCGTACTGCGGGCCTGGTCATACGGTGTCGCCACCGAACTCACCCCCGCGGACCGCGACTTGTTCCACGTCCTGTGCTGCCTCGACGAGAACGACCGCAACCGGGTGGCCGTCGACCACAACTGGCCCGACCTGCGCGCCCAACTGGGCCATCCGGACACGCCGGTTGACGCCGCCCTGCGGACCCTGGTGGCCCACGGGCTGCTCACCCAGCGCCCGGGACAGTCGTACGACATCCAGGCCGCCGTAGCCGCCGAGGGGCGGGCGCGGGCCGGTGCGCGGGTCCGGGAGCTGGTCGACACTCGGCTGTCGGGGTACTGGCTGCGGGTGTTCGAGATGGCGTGGACCCGCGAGGGCACCAACGCCGAGCATGCCCAGCTGGCCGGGCCGCTGCTGACGCTCTCCGCGCTGTCCGCCGCGCCCTATCTGCTCCGGCTGCGGCAGGAGTCGTCCGCCGCGGTACTGCTGGAGGCCGTGCTGCGCCGGGACACCTCGGCCCCGACCCGGGCCCGTGTGCTGCCCCTGCTGCGCAGGATCGCGACCGTCGCCGCGTCCGCGCCGGGCACCGGGGTCGTACCGCCGACGGACGCGCTCGCGCGGATACTCGGCGAGATCGACCCGGCCGCCGCGGAACGCCACGAACGGGCCGCCCTGGCCTCGGCGTCGGCCCGCGGCGACCACTCCGCCGCCGCCTCCGCGAGCAGCGGCCTGGTCGCCCTCTGCGTACGCGCCGGACGCCTGACCGAGGCACTCGCCCTCGCCGAACAGGGCGCAGAACACGCGCGGTTGGCCGGCCTGGGTACCTGGACGACGCTCCTGTACGAGGTCCAGCGCCTGCACGTCCTGTCGGAGACCGACCGGGCAGGCGAGGCCCTGGCCGAGGCCGACGCACTGCACCGGCGGATGCGTGACGTGCCCCGGAAACGCGGGCCCGGCGAGGGAGTCGACTGGTGGGAGGTCTGGGAGGAGCTGTGCGACACCGGGCAGCGCGCCGCGATCGAGGCCGGGGAGTGGCGGCGGGCACTGGAGTACGCCGACGACCTGAGCGCCTCCAAACGGGCGCGCGGCGCACCGGTCACCGACCTCGCGGGGGCCCGGCTTCCCGCGTACATGCCGTTGCTGCGCCTGGGCCGTACGGAGGACGCGCTGCGGCTGCTGGAGGAGTGCCGGCAGGTCTTTGAGGACGCCGGGGACCTTCCCTCCCTGGGTGAGGTGTTCGGGGCGCTCGCCAATGTGGCGGACGTGCGCGGACACGGCGAGGTGGCGATCGCGCGGGAGCGGGACAGTCTGCGGTACGCCTACCGGGCGGGCGTTCCGCCGGTCGTCGCCGTCGGGCACGGCAACCTGGGCACCTATCTGCACAGCCACGCACGGGACGCGGCGGGCGCGGTCGCCCACCATCTCGCGGCGGCGCTGCTCGCCACGCTCAGCGGGGGCGGCCGGACGATGAACGCGGCGCAGTCCCTCGCGGCCGACCTCCAGGAGTTCGGGGCGGATGCCGTCGCTGAACTGCCCGCCGGGGTCGAGGAGTTGTGTGCTCGGGTGGCCGAGGTGCCCGGGGTGGCCCTGGACCGGCTGCTGGCCGGTCTGGACCCCGGGCTCGTCCGGGCCCGGGAGGCGCTCGACGCGCTGGTGCGGGAGGCGAAGGAGGGGGTGACGGGGGCCGACCGGCTCGACGCCGTGCGGGCGGCGGCCTGGGGCATGCTCTGGGAGCCGGTGCTCGCGGCGCTGGTGGCCGCCGAGCGGCGCAACACGGCGGCGAAGGTGAAGCTGCGCCAGCACCTCGCCGAACTCGCCGCGATGAACGCGATGTTCGTGCCGCTGACGGACGTACTGGGCCGGATCCAGGGCGGTGAGCGCGGGCCCGGTGTGCTCTTCGGCCTGGGGCCCCTCGACGCCCCGGTGGCGCGGCGCGCCCTCGACGCGCTGGCCGGCCGGGTGACCGTACCCGTCGAGCTGTGGACCGCGATGTACCTCGGCATCGCCCTCGGCAGCTTCGTCTCCACAGCCCTCGGCGTGGCAGGCACCGACGAGGTGACCCGCGAGAACCTGGCCGGGTTCGCCGCGGACCCGCTGCTGGCGCCGATGTCCACGGTCCTCGAACGGATCCTCGCCGGCGAACGCGACCCCCGGCTGGCCACCGGGCTACAGCAGCCGACCCAGCGGGCGGCGGTCGCGGCGGTGCTGCACTACCTCAACGAAGCGGAGGAGACGTCCCGTTGACCGGCCGTCGGGCGGCTGTGGCCTGGGATACTGCGCGTATGGCGGACGCCCCGAAGATCAACGACGTACGGCTCGGCGACAACGGCGTGCTGGAGTTCTACGACGGCACGGCGTGGGTCGTGTACCCGGACGTGCCGGACGACGACGGGCCGCCCCAGGCCCTGACCAAGGACTCCCCCGTCGACGAGGACCGGCCCAGATGACCACCGAACCGCCCCCGTCCGACCCCGGTGTGGTCACCCCCTTCGACGCCCTCCCCTCCCCCCTCGACGCCGTGCCCGAACTACGGGCCGCCGCACGGTGGATGATCGCCTCGTTCGGTGTCGTCGGAGCCGCGCTCGTCGGCGGTGGGCCGCTGGTGGCCGTCGGGAAGGTGCACGGGCTGGGCGAGGCGCTGGTCGCGGGCGGCGCGCTGCTCGTCGCGCTCACCGGGGTGTGCCTCGCCGTCTGGCAGGTCAGCCGGGTGCTCGTACCGCCGATCACCACCGCCGCCACGCTCAACACCCCCGCGGCACGCGGCCTGCGCGAGCTGATCGACGCCTCCCCGGCCGACTTCTTCGGCTCCGCCGCCACCGGCATCGACGACCTCCTGCGCCACCGCGCGGTCGCCGTGAACATCCACCGCGCCCTCACGACGGAGTCCGACCCCACCCGCCGGGCCCACCTCCACCGCCACCTGGACCGAGCCAAGACCAACATCACCCGCACAGACCCCTTCGTACGCTGGCTCCTGGCCATGGCCCACGTCTGGCAAATCCGCGTGGCCTTCCAGGAGGCCCGCCGCTGGTGCGTGCTGGCGGTGACCCTGGTGGCAACCGGGGCCGTGGCCTTCCTGACGGTGACGGGCGGAGGCGGCTGAGCCCGCCCCGACGGGCGGGGGGGGTAGCTGAGCCTGTTTGTGGGTGGCGCGGAGCGCCCCCACAAGGGGCGCGGGGAACTGCGCGACCAGCCCCCACCGGCCCGCGGCCAAAGAACCGCCTGCCGAGCGAAGCGCTAGCGCGTCAGCACGCCGTCCAAGAACGGCTCGATCGCCGCGCGCCACGCATCCGGCTGGTCGTAGTGCACGATATGCCCCGCATCAGCCACCTCCGCATACTCCCCCCGAGGCAGCACCCGCACCATCTCCTGCGCCTCCGCCCGCCCCAACTCCCCATCCAGCCCCCGCACCACAAGCGCCGGGCACTGAACCTGCGTCAACTCCTCCCAGTGCGCGTCGAACACCCACGTCTCCCGGGACTTGAGCATCTGCTCCGGCTCGAAAACGGGACGCCAGCCGTCGGCGGACTCCTGCATCACCTCGGCGTAGAACTCCCCACGCGACGGAGTCGGCCGCTCCACCCAGGGATCGTCCTCGCCGAACCACTTGCGTACGTCGGCGAGCGTGGCGAAGGGCACCGGCCAGGCCTTGAACCAGTCCTCCCACTCCCGCTGGGAGGCCCCGCCGAGCGCCGAGGCCCGCATGTCGCAGATGACCAGGGCCCGCACCAGGTCGGGACGTTTCGCCGCGAGCTGCCAGGCCGTCAGGGCGCCCATGGCGTGCCCGATGAGGACGACCGGGCCGAGGCCGAGCTGCTCGATCGCAGCCTCCGCGTCCTCGACGTACGCCTCCCGGGTGTAGATGTCACCGGGCGGACGGTCACTCTGGCCATGGCCGCGCTGGTCCAGCGCGACGGCCCGGTGCCGCTCGCCCAGCCAGCGGGCGGCGGACGCCCAGTGCGAGGCACGGCCCATGAGCCCGTGCAGTAACAGCACTCCGGGTGCCCGGTCGGGCTCTCCGGTCTTGGGAGGGTCGGCGAACTCCCATGCGACAAGGCGCACACCGCCCGCTCCGGTCACGTCGATACGCCGCGCCACAGTTCCTGGCACCCCCCTAGCTATCGAAGTTTCCTCTGCCTGGTTCCTCTACCGCCACAGATTATCGAATGGCTATTCGAAAATGCGGTCTCCGGCCGCAACACCCCTCGTTCGAGTGACCACGCTCCAGGAATGATCCGCGTGGCCGGGGGGAGATCTTCTGCGGGAGGCGGACCGCTCGGGGAAAGCGGTCCGTAGGGGATGACCCTGGGAGCTCGGGGCTCCGGGTCAGCACAGGGGAGGACAGGCCCCGGCGCCACTTGGCGCCGGGGCCCTCTTCACGTCCGCGGCACATCCTCACGCTCCCCCTCCCCCGCCGGGCGGCACCGCTGCCGCGCCCGGCGAAGAGCCCTCAAGTCATATGCCTCTCGCGACAGCGTGGCACGCGAAGCGTCCGAGCGCTGCGATTCCGCACACTGAATCTTGGATTGGCGCCCCGGAGCGGCACGGACCCCGGGACGCGGCAAGTTCCCCCTCGGTCACAGCAGTTGCGATCACAGGAGTCGATCGCGGGAGTCGATCACAGGAGTTGCTCGCAGGAGTTGCTCGCAGGAGCGACGGCGCCCCGGATCAGCGCTTCGCCACGAACACGTGCGAGGCCACCTCCGCCTCCAGCTCGGCCGCCTCGCCGCCGCTGCCGACCAGCACCCCGCCGGCCGCCTCGGTCACGCTCACCACCGAACCGGGCTGCACACCCGCCCGGCGCAGCGTGTACATCAGCTGCGCGTCCGTCTGGATGGGCTCGCCGATCCGGCGTACGACGACCGTCTTGCCGTCGACACCCGGGTCGAGGTCGGCCAGCGAGACCATGCCCTCGTCCAGGAAGGGGTCCGCGCCGTCCTTCTCGCCCAGCTCCTCCAGTCCCGGGATCGGGTTGCCGTACGGCGACTCCGTGGGGTGGCGCAGCAGTTCGAGGACGCGGCGCTCGACGGCCTCGCTCATCACGTGCTCCCAGCGACACGCCTCCGCGTGGACCTGCTCCCACTCCAGGCCGATCACATCGACGAGCAGGCACTCCGCGAGGCGGTGCTTGCGCATGACGCGGGTGGCGAGGCGGCGGCCCTCGTCGGTCAGCTCCAGATGCCGGTCGCTGGCGACCGCGACCAGACCGTCGCGCTCCATCCGGGCCACGGTCTGGCTGACCGTCGGGCCGCTCTGGTCCAGCCGCTCGGCGATCCGGGCGCGCATGGGGACCACACCTTCCTCCTCCAGCTCGAGGATGGTGCGGAGATACATCTCCGTCGTATCGATCAGTCCGGACATACGTGCCCCTTGATGAGATGTGCCGGAGGCTCGACGGCTCCGGCGCGTGCGCTGGCCCTGGCTTCAATTCTGACGCATACCACTGACAACCGTGCCGTCGCGGTGAAACCACACGGTTACGGATACCCGTGGCCGGGTAGACAGTGCGTTTCACCGAGGGTACGGGGGCGGCGGCGACAACGGCGGACGGCCGTGTTGACAGGGCACTGGTCCAGACCTCACCGTGATCGGCGGCACGGACCGACAGACGACCGACAGCCGACCGTCAGGCCGATCTCCCGAAGGGTTCACCGATGAGCGACAGCAAGCCTGCCGACCAACTGGCCGGACAGTTCCTCGACGCCGCGATCGACCTGCTGCGGCGGGTGCGCGACGAGGAGGCGGAGGCCGTGACGGCCGCCGGCACGCTCATCGCCGACACCGTGGCCGCCGGGGGCCGCCTGTTCGCCTTCGGCGCCGGGCACTCCTCGCTCGCCGCGCAGGACATCGTCTACCGCGCGGGCGGCCTCGCCCTGATGAACCTGCTGGCGGTACCCGGCGTCGTCGGCGTCGACGTCATGCCGGCCACCCTGGGCTCCGCCCTGGAGCGCGTCGAGGGCCTGGCCACGACCGTCCTGGACACCTCTCCGCTGCGCGAGGGCGACGTACTCGTGATCATCTCCCTCTCCGGCCGCAACACCCTCCCGGTGGAGATGGCGCTGCACGCGCGCGCCCTCGGTGTACGGGTCATCGGCGTGACCTCGGTGGCGTACGCAACGGAGACGACGCCCCGCAACGCCTCGGGCACGTTCCTCAAGGACCACTGCGACGTCGTACTGGACTCGAAGATCGCCCCCGGCGACGCCGTACTCACCCTCGACACCGTCCCGGCGCCCTTCGCGCCCGCGTCCACGGTCGTCACGTCGGCCGTGCTCCAGTCGGTCATGGCGACGGCGGCGGGCATCCTGGCGGACCGGGGCATCGAGCCGCCCCTGCTGCGCTCCGGCAACGTGGACGGCGGCCACGACTGGAACGCCCGCATCCTGAAGCAGTACGGCGACCGGATCTTCTACGAGCGCTGATCGCTCCGCGGGATCGGCGGGTCAGCGGGTCAACGGGTCAACGGCCGGTCACCGACTGCCGGCTACTTGCCGAGGCCGGCCAGGTCCAGGGCCGCCGCTATCCGTACGGCCACGTCCTCCGCGTACACGGCGTCCGTACGTTCGAACTGGGTCCGTCCGCCGCCGCGCAGGAACGTCACTACGCCCAGGGTGCGCCCCCGGCTGCGCAGCACCGCGCACAGCGCGTGGACCGTGTCCGGCGGCCACCGTCGCTGTACGGCCCACGCGCGGGCCTGCTCGACGCCGTACGACCCGGCGCTCGCCCGCACCGATCCGGCCCGCTCCACGCACTGCACGGCGGGGTGCGAGTCGCCGTAGCGCACCGGCAGTCCGGCGTGCCCGGCGAGGACGCTGGGCCCGGGCGCCCCGGAGGGCGTGGCGGCGGCACGGACCAGCCGTACGGGACCCTCGCCATCGCCCGCGGAGTCGGCGGAGCCATCGCCCGTCGTACCGCCGATGACGGCGATCCGGTCGATGAGCGCGTGGTCGGCGAAGCCGGCGAGGGCGAAGTCCAGGTGGACGGTCGCGGCCTCGGCGGGGTCCTCGCACTCGGCCGCGGCCCGCGCGGCGCGGTGCAACTGGTTCGTACGGAACCGCAGCTGAGCCGCCTCCTGCTCGCTCAGCTTGGCCTCGGTGATGTCCTGGAACAGCCACCCCACCCCGAGCGGAACCGGTTCTTCGGTGAGCGGCGAGGCCAGCCGCAGGAACCCGCTCCGCCAGCAGCGCCGCTTCTCGCCCTCGGGCGTCCGGACGGTCACCCACATCTCGGCGGGCGCGGGCGGCGCGCCCTCGGCGAGGACGTGCGTCAGCGCGCTCTCCAGCTCCTCGACGCCCTGCGCGAGCAGCTCGCCGAGGGGCCGCCCGAGGACGGCCGTACGCCCGATGCCGAGCGCGCGGGCGGCATGCGAGTTGACGACGGCGGGCCGCAGATCGACATCGACGAGGACAACCCCCCAACTGGCGTCCTCGAAGAGAGCCTCACTCAACGCGATGGACCGCTCAAGGTCTATCTGCGCGTGCACCTCGCTGAAGGCGCAGTACAGCCCGGCGGGCTTGCCGTCGGGCCCGCGCACGGCGGCGGACTGCGTACGCACGAGCACGCGTCCCCCGTCTTTGGTCAGCAGCGCGAACTCATGCACCTGACGCCCCGGGGCGTGCATAGCGGACAGCAGCCGCCCCTCGATGTCCTCGGCGTCGGCGCTGCGCACGGCCCATCCGGCGAACCCGTGCCGCCCGACGGCCTCCTCCGCGGTCCAGCCGAGAATCCGCTCGGCCTCCCGGTTCCAGTGCGTGACGACGCCGTCGGCATCGAAGGCGCACAGGGCGGCGTCCATGCCGTCGAGAAGGGCCGCGAGCAGGTCGGACCCACCGCCGTCCGAACCCTCCGGGCCGCCGTCCCTCTCGGGCTCGTCCGGCCCCAGCTCGTCGGTGGTCCCACTACGCCGGGAAGCACTCACCTGGACCCCCTGCAGGCTGCGTCCGCACGTACTGCGCGACGGTTCGCTCACTCACCATCATTCAACTCGAACGTGACGCAGCACACATCGCGTTCCCCCAAGATTGATGGAAATCGTTGTACGGCGGAAATTCGCCGTAGTCCGGGAACAAGCCCCTCTTGCCCCTCCCGCCCCCGGACCAAACCGACCATCCGGAATGTCCAGGCTTTCAGTTTCCTGCTCCGCCCAGCCGCAGATCGACCCAGAGGTCGCTCTCCCCGTCCAGCACATACCGCTCGACCTCGACGAACCCACGCTTGAGCGCGAAGGACAGCCCGTCGTGGTTGGCGGCGAGTACGACGGTCTCGACCGCCCCGGCCCCGAGTTCCCGCGCGAGCGCGAGCCCCCGCACGTACATCTCCGTCCCGAACCCGCGCCGCCGAAAACCGGGCAGCACGCGCGCGATGACGGTGGCGACGGCTGGATCACCGTCCGCGACGGGAGGCCGAACGGTGGAGCACCCCACCAGGGTGTCGTGGAGATACGCGACTTCCAGCCGATTGCGAGCACTGCGCACCCGTACCTCGTCGAGGGACAGGGCGGCGGGCGGAACGATCAGGTTATGGACGTACTGCCAGTCACGAAGCGCGACCCCGTCGGAGCCACCGACCGAGACGATACGAAGATCAGACACGGCGCCAGAAAATCGCACACCGCGGGCACCCGTCAACGCTCCGCGTCCCGCGCGGTAGCGTGCCGATCATGGCGGACTGGGACATACGACCGGCGTCGGCATCGGACATCGAGCCGATAGCGGAACTGCGGGCGGTGGTGATGCGGCCGGACCTGGAGCGACTCGGCCGGTACGACGACCACCGCGTCCGGCAGCGCTTCCGGGACGGGTTCGACGCGGCCCACACCTGGGTGATCGAGGTGACCGACGAGTTCGCGGGCTGCGTGGCCCTGCGCCCGGCGGAGGACGCCCACTGGCTGGAGCACTTCTACTTGGACCCACGCTTCCAGGGCACGGGCATCGGTTCGGGCGTGCTGCGCGAGCTGCTGGAGCGCTGCGACGGCACGGGGGTCGGGGTCGTCCGCCTGAACGTCCTCCGGGGGAGCGCGGCTCGACGGCTGTATGAGCGGCACGGGTTCGTGGTGGAGGGCGAGGACGCTGTGGATGTGTTCATGGTGCGTGAGCTGAACCGATGAGCGCCGGCCCGGGCCGGTCGAGAGGGAGCGCCGGCGCACCGGGACGTCGGCTCAGATTCCGACCACCCGCGCCACACTGAACGGCGTCTCCGGCACCCCCGGCCCGAACGGCCCGCCCTTGTCGAACTGGGAGCGGACGACGAGCAGGCCGCCACGGCTGCGCGCGAGCGTGGTCGGGATCTGCAGTGCGGGGTCCGTGACGCTGCGCTCCAGACGGGCCGAACCGCCGTCCGGCGCGAGCCGCCAGCGGCTGACGGTGTTGGTCGTGTTGTGCGCGACCCACAGGGTTTGGCCGACCAGGTCCAGGCCGTCCCCATGCGCCAGGTTCCCGCCGTGCAGCGCGACTTGGCGTACGGCACCGGACGCGAGGTCCACCCGGACGAGGTCGCCCCTGGCGGTGTCGACCACCAGAAGGAAACGCGGCGTCGCGACTATGCCGTTGAAGATGCGCGTCTGGGGCGGGTCGGTCGCGAGGGCCGCGCCCAGGTCGCAGTACACGGCCAGGGGCGCGCCGGCGCCGGCCGTCCGGGCGAGGTCGCTCGGGGTGACCCGGTAGAGCACGGCCCGCGTGCTGTCGGTGAGGTAGGCGGTGCCGTCCGGGGCGATCGCCAGGTCGTTGACGAAGCGGGGCGCGTCGCCGGGTACGTCGAAGTGGGCGAGCAGGGCGCGGGTGCGCAGGTCGTAGACGGCGACACCGGCGGACGAGTCGGTGACCCAGAGCCGGCCGGCCCGGTCGACCTTCAGACCATTGGCGGTGGTACGGCCGTCCGTACCCGCCGGGAGGAAGACCTCGGCCGCGTCACTGCCCGCCCCGGCCCGGTAGACGGCACCGGTCGCGAACGAGCCGACGTACGCGTCACCGGTGCGCGGGTCGAGTCCGATGCCCTCGGGGTAGGCGCGGTCGCCGGGGAGGGAGAAGGCGGGACTGATGCGTGTCACAGCGGCAGGGGTGGTCGCCGCCCGCGCCGTGGCCGGGACCGTGACTGCGGCGGCCACGGCGGTGGCCAGGAAGCTGCGGCGGTGGATCGAGCGGGACACACGGGACACGGGGGTGCCTCTCGGTTCGACTTCACTCCGTTATGCGTACGAACCTAAGTTAGGGCCCTAATGATCGTCAATGCATGAATGAACATTCGATAGCTAACTGATGGATGTCAGCTACTATGCCCGAATGATGTCCATGCCCGCGTCCGAGCGCCTCGGTTCCCACCTCAAGGGGGCTGAACAAGCTCTCAGTGCGACGAAGACCGCCGTGCTGAAACCGGCGGGCCTGACCATCGCGCAGTACTCGGCGCTGCTCTGTCTCGCCGGGAGTCCCGGTATCTCGGCGGCGGCACTGGCTCGGCTGTGCAGGGTCACACCCCCGACCATGAACGCGGTCCTGAAGAACCTCCAGGACCGCGCCCTGATCGCACGCAGCCCCCACGAATGGCACCGCAACGTCCTGGAGACCCGCCTCACGGACGAGGGCCGTGCCGTTCTGGCCGACGCGGACGCCAGAGTCGTACGGACGGAACGGGCACTGGCCGCCGAGTTCACCGAGGAGGAGCGGGCGACACTGGTCACCCTGCTCGGCCGGTGCGTGGACGTACTGGAACTGGAGAAGCAGCACGCCAGGCCATGACAGCAGTCGGCGGCCCCGCGGAACCCCGTACCCGGCGACTCCCGCGCCCGTTGGGCGACACTGTTCAGTCGATGACCGCCGTGGCCTCGATCTCGACCAGGTGGTCGGGGATGTCGAGTGCCGCCACGCCGATCATCGTGACCGGGGGCACCGGGGCAACCCCGAGCGTCTTGGCCGCCCGGGAGACGCCCTCCAGAAGGCTGGGCATCTTGTCGGGGGTCCAGTCGACGACGTAGAAGTTCAGTTTCGCCACGTCGTCGAAGGTGGCGCCGGCCTCGGCCAGGGCGGTGCCGACGTTGAGGTAGCACCGCTCGACCTGCGCGGCGAGGTCGCCTTCGCCGACCGTGACGCCGTCGGCGTCCCAGGAGACCTGTCCCGAGACGAAGACCAGCTTCGATCCGGTCGCGACCGACACCTGCCGGTAGACGTCGATCTTGGGCAGTCCCTCGGGGTTCAGCAGGGTGATGGCCATGTGCCTGTCCGCCTTCCTTCTTCCTTAGCTCTCTTGTGGTTACTCAGGAACCGTAGGAGAGTGAACGCTGACATGGAAGAACGCACTTTTCAGTGACTGGGGAACCAGATGGTGACCAAGCAGTTCAGCGGCTCACCCGAGGACGCGGACCTGCGACGCGCGGACTCGCTGGCACGCGAGATCTTCTCCGACGTAGCCAACAAATGGGCGCTGCTGATCATCGAGACCCTCGGCGAACGCACCCTGCGCTTCAGCGAGTTGCGGAACGAGGTGGAGGGCGTCAGCCACAAGATGCTCACGCAGAACCTGCGGATGCTGGAACGCAACGGTTTGGCCGAGCGGAAGGTGTACCCGACTGTGCCGCCACGGGTCGAGTACACGCTGACGGAGGCGGGCCAGGGGCTGCGGGCGACGGTCGATGGGATGTGCGAGTGGACGCATCAGTATCTGGGGCATATCGAGGGGGCTCGGCAGCGGTTCGACGTCTGACGGGTGGGCCACTACTCACCCTCGGCGTCGCCTCGCACGAGCTTCACCAGCAGCTCCGTATCCCGAAGATCCGCAAGCACTGCTTCGGCCCCGGTTTCGCGCAGTGCGGCTTCTTCGCTGCGCCCCGAGGCAACGGCGATCACCCGTACGCCGTTGGCGTGAGCGCCTTCGACGTCGGCAGGCGTGTCACCGATGAGGACCGCCTCCGAGGGGCTCGCGTCGGCTCGCTGGAGGGAAAGGCGGACCAGTTCGCTGCGGGTGTCGTCGTCCTCGCCGTAAGCGCCCAGGTCCCATAGGACATGCCAGCCAAGCCCGAACACCCGGAGCTTGATCTCAGCGACCGGGCGGACGTTTCCGGACACCACTGTCTGGCGTACGCCGACGGAGTTCAGCGCATCGAGGGCGGCGGCTGCGCCAGGGAGGGCATGACCTCGTTCCCGTAGATCCGTGGCGCGGCGCAGGTGCTCCTCGGCCAGGGCTTGGGCGAAGCGCTCGAAGTCCGCGCGGTCCGTGGTGAGTCCGTGCAGTTTCGCGGTCTCTCGGAAGATCACGGGTTCGGTGATTCCGTCGATCCTCGCCTGCTCGCGCAAGGGCTGTCCGGTGGTCTTCTGGAACGCCGCGGCCGACAGTTCGCGGCCTACTCCGCGGGTGTCGATCAGGGTGTGGTCGATGTCCCACAGGACCAGTCGCGCCATGGTGGCTCCTCAACTCCCCGTCCGTCGCCGGGTAGCACGCTGAACAACCGCACCCCGCCGCCCACTTCGCGCGAGCTTCAGGCGGACGACGGGGCTTGGCCGCATTCCCGGCGCGTAGTCAGCCGAGCGGAACCTTCGCGAACGACTCCCACTCGTACATCTTGTTGTCCCGATTGATCACGATCAGTTCCGCCGCGGAGATACGTGCTGTGGCGGGCGGGATGTCAAGCCCGGCGAGGACTTGAGCGATCGGTTCGGCGGAGCCGTCGCTGTTGCTATAGGCAACGGACACATGTGGTGTGAAGCCTTCGGCCTTCTCCGGGACATCTCCCAGGACGACACCGATCGCCTCCCGGATCGCGTTGCGCACGGCACGGACCGGGCCATCAGGCTTGACGTGCAGAAGAACCGCCTCGGGGTCGAGTACAGCCGGCCCGATCCGGAGGTCGAAGGCGCGGACGGCGGCCAGACGATCGCGAGCCGCATCGGCCATGGCCTGCGTGTCCTCTTCCTTGCCCTCGCCCACGAAGGCGATGCCCTGCATGGTCAGGTGCAGCCACTTGTCAGGGATAGGCGCGAGGGTCGATCCCAGTGGGGCGAGCGCGGACCGGTACTCGGCGGCAAGCCGGTGCACGTCGTCCTGGCCCTCGAACGTCAAGTGCCAGGTGTAGAAGCGACGTCCCACACTCCAACCGGGCCGCCACCACCAATGGTTCCGCATGGTCTCGGGTTGAGTCGTCATGGTCTGAGATCAAATCAGGCGGTGCCTTCCCCTGGCGAGAGCGCGATGTGTCGCGGAGCGGAGTCCAGGCAGAACTCCTCAATGGCCGTGCGGAGACCGACACTTCCCGTGGCAGGTGCGCGGCCGACATCGGCAGACAGTTCGCCGACACGCCGGGCGACCGGCTCCAAGCGGTGGTCCGGTGGCAGCGCGAGCACTGGCGCGAGTGCCTCGAACGCTCCTTCTGCCTCACCCGTCGACAGATGGGCCGACGCCTTGCTGATGTGGATCTGAGCCTCGGTGCCGTACGCCCGTACAGGCTGCGCCTTCAATAGGGCAAGGGCGCCGTCCGCCGCGCGCAGGGCGTCGACCGGGCGGCCGATTCTCAATTGGACGGCCGCAGCGTAATTCTCCTGGCGTGCGGGCTGGCACGCGAAGATGCCGCCGACCTCGTCCTCACCACGCAGCGTGTCACGGGCCTCCGCAGCACGAGAGAGTGCTCCCAGCGCCTCGCGCTCCGCTCCGAGCCGGGACCATGCGTCGGCTTCCTGGCAGGCCAGCAGTACCGAGACGGTGCCGGACGGGCGGCATGTTGCGCCCCGGCGGGCGTAGTTGACGGCATCGCGCAGGCGACCGTCCCAGAACGCCACCTTCGAACGGGTGGACAGAACCCAGGCGCGCAGGTCGTTGTTCCCGGCGAGTTCGGCACACAACCACGCCGTACGGCCCTGCGTGTCCGCGTCCTGGAGCCGACCGAGGTCTGAGGACGTCCACGCCAATAATCCGCACAGATAGCCAGCTGCGACGTACAGGTCGGCAACCTGGCGCGGGTATTGGTGACCTTCGAGGAGACGGAACACCCGGTCGCGCAGGGCGCGCGTGCGGACGAAGAGGGACAGAGGGTTGGAGACCAGGTAGTCGGACGCGAGAGCCTGGACGTCTGCCATGAGTTGTTCCAACGCGATGTCCCCAACGTTGGAGGCTTCCGCCCATTGGGCCCAGGTCGCGGACTCGTCTGCGGCGAGGCGTACCACTTCGTTACCGCTCGGCTCCACGGGCGCAGTGGTGGCGATCGGCGCGGGAGGTATCGGCTCGGGGGATGAGATGGCGCCGCTCAGCAAACGCAGGTCTCCGTCGGGCATGGCCCGCCGGTCTTCCAGGTCGAGCAGGTCCTCCACGCGACAGGCAAGTGCGTCGGTCATGGCCAGGAGGACAGCCGGGGTGGGGCGACGGGCGGAGGGGCCGGGCCACTTCTCCCATTTCGCGACGAGCGACGCGTCGGCAGCCACGGCCTCTCCGAGGCTGCTGCTGACCTGTGTGATGCGGTCCGCCGCCTCCTGGAGGGTCCAGCCGCGGGCATGCCTCCAAGCTTCACGAGGGCGCATACGAAAGCGGGCGCGCATCTCCATGGCGATGTCTGCGACCGTGCATCCGGCGCGGGTCATCTCGTGGCGGAGGACGTCCCGGTCGGCCTTGGAACCGGGCTTGGGGCGAGCGGTCATGGACGGGCTCCCTGCACGATGTCGTGCACTCACGGTAGCCGTTCAGTCACCCAAGGGGATCACGGCCGTCGAGAATTTGAGGCGCCAGGAGTCCAAAGAGCGGTCCAGGAACGAGCGTTGATGCAGGCCAAAGCTCTGCTGCCGGTCCAGGAATGTTGGTCACGGCCGCCCGTGACGCTGAGCGTCATTGTTGGAACGGTTGTGGGACGAAAAGCGGTCACATCGAACGGAGCAGACAGTGAACCGTGTGCCACGACTCCTCGAACTGATGAGAGCTCTTCTGTTCGGGATCCCTGAATCCAGCCGCGTCACCCGAAGCACGGCCCCGGATACCAGGCACGACCTGCCAACGCACCACCCCTCGCCCGAGATGTGGGGTGCCGTGCTCGCCGGAGCACGCCGCCGACGGGCTCCGCGATTGTGGCCGCCTGAACTGCCCGCCGTTGAGGACGACTTCGTCACCAGAGCCCTGGTACGCGCGTACGTGTTGCCATCGGCGCAGTGTGCTCGGCTGCTGACCCCGTCGGCGGGAGAGGCACGGTGACGATGACGGTGTACCGACCGAGCCATGGCGACACCGTCGAGGACACCACCATCAAGAGGATCGGCAAGGTCATGGGCTTCGAGGGACCGTACGTCCAGGTACGGCCGGTCGGCGGCGGTCTGGAGTAGGACGCACGGCCGGAGAACCTCCAGCCTGTCACCGGCGCAGAGGCGCTGAGTTCGGCGGTCGCGCTGGCCAACGCCCGCTCGCGGGGAGAACAGTTGTGACCGAGAAGAACACTCTCCCCGTCGACATCGAGACGATGCGCACCAGCGCACGCACTGTGCTCGCACCGGATGCCCAGGCACCCTCCGCGCCGGAACTGGACACGCTGACACTCCTGCTGACAGGCCACCTGGCGCTCGTCATCCCCGAACTGGAGCGTGTTGCCGCAGGGCGGGGCGATGACGACGACATGCCCCGCGTGTGCGCCCGGATGGCGATCTCGGAGAGTCGCAGGAAGCTGGGGATCACGCCCGGCCCCGGTCTGAGTGCACAGCTCGCATACGCCCGGCGCCTCTCACGCTCGCTGAACGCCTTGTGCGACCACTACGAGGACCTGCACGCGGACTGCCGCCAGACCGAGGCCTTGCCCCTGCCGCACAGCACAGGCCTGCTGCTCCAACCTCGCTGCGGCTGCTCCTGCCACGACCACACCGAGGCTGCATCGGCACAGCCCTCGGTATCTCCCCACCAAGGTCTCGGAAAATCGGTTGATGCACGGCCGGTCGCTTCCTAGGCTGTGGCCATCGCTGAAAGGAGGTGATCGGGTAAATGAGTCAGACCCGGACGCGCGAGGTGGCTGCGGGCTAGCGGCCTGCCACCACACCCTGTGCGGTGCCGGACCAGCGTGAGTTAGTGACACGCAGCCGGCCGAATCCAACGCAGTCACCCGACCCGCGAGCTCGCCGGTACGTCCGGCCGGCCCTTCCTTCGGAGGGACCGAGTTCGCGGGTCGCCTGCTTTCCGGCCTCTGGTCCAGGTGCTCCCCCTGGTGTGGCAGAGGAAGATGCCCCATGCACGCTGCTCGATACGGCCCCGAACCCCGTCGCGTCCCGCCGGGCGCGTACCCCGAGTGGGACCGGGCTCTCGCCCTTCTCAACCGGGACCTGGCGGTGACACTTCCCGAGCAGGAGCCCCTGCAACTGCTGGCCCTGCCGCCCTACGACGCGGACGAGCCGAAGCAGGTCTACGTTGCTCTGGCCAACGGGGAGTGGCACGGCAACTGCCTGTACCCGGAGTCGGCGGACGACCCTGCCGCTGCGCTGGCGATCGTCGCCGATGCCGCGCAGGACACCGTCATGGAGCGGCTGTGGCAGGCGTGGCCCCTGTGTGCCGGGCATGGCCTGGGCATGCATGCCCAGGGATGCGGATGACGGGCAGCTGTCCTCGTGGTGTGCGGGAGAACGGTTGCGTCGCGGCCCGGCCCATGTCCTGGCGGCCGTGGGCGCGCTCGACACCCTTGCCTGCCGCAGAGATGGCAGGTGTATCCCTGGGGTTGGTGGTCGGCGCGCCGTTGGCGTCGCTGCCCAGCTACTTGATGGTGCCGGTCCAGTTCGGGTCGTCGCCGAGGAAGCTGCCGCTCTCCAGCCATGCTTCGTCCGTGCGGGACATCGTGAACACGATGTCCTTGCCGTCGCTCTTGGCGATGGAGTACTCGGAGGTGAACGTCGCGGAACGGCCGACAGCGAGGCGGCCGGCCATCTGCTTGGAGTCGACCTCGACGAACAGGGATTCGGTCTGGCCGCCGGTGGTGGCGCCTTGGGCGTCGTAGCCGAAGCTGTCCATGTCGTACGGCTTCTTGGTGCCGTTGGTGATGGTGAAGGTGACGCGGAACGGAGTCTGGTCGGCATCGGGCTTGGTGTCGTACTCGCCGTAGCGGGTGATGGTGCCGATACTGTCGACCCTCACCTTCAGGCCGTCGGTGTAGGCGAAGGTGTCGCCGACGGCGAGTTCGGTGTCCGGCTGCTCGTCGGCGTCCGCGGCTGGCGCGTCACTCTCGGGTGAGCTGGAGACCGGCGAGTTGTTCTCCGTGGTGGCGCGTTCGGCTGTACCTTGCGCGGGCTCACTACAGGCGGTGAGCGTGGCGGCAGCGAGGATGACGATGGTGGCGAGCGCGGTTCTTCTGGCGTGCATGATCCCCCCCCAAGGATGGTACGTACGGCCGTAATTGTCGGGGTGTCATGCGGGTTGAGACTGGTGTGCGCACACTTCGTGGTGCAACTGTGACGGGAAGTGCACGCTTCTCTCGTACTCGACATATGGCCTGCTGGAGTCATGACCACGCCTAGGCTGACCAAGCCGACCATCGCTGTGCTGGAGGTGTCGTTGGCGTCGACGGATGACAATCCCGCGTGGGGCTGAGCATTTGCCGCGACGCAGACCTCGGTTCCGGCACTGTGTACCCGATTCTCGACCGGCTCGAAGAGCGCGGGTGGGTCACCAGTCGGACTGAGGCAGAACCTCATCCCGGGCGCCCGCCCCGGCGTTACTACACACTGACCGGCCCAGGGCATTCGCTTGCAGCAAGTGCCCTCGAAGCCCGCCGGGCCAGGCAGCAGCACGTCCTTCGGTGGGCAGGCGGCCAGGCGTGAGGCTCTTGTACAACGTCACCCGACTCGTGACACGCAGGCTCCTCGGCATGACGTGCCTCCTAAGGGACACCAACCCAACGCAACCAACTTCACCGGATCTGCTTAGGTCAGACTTGAGCCTTCAAGGGTTCCCCTGGCCAGTTCGTACGCCGGCAACATCGCCTCGTGTTCCTCGGTGTCCAGGCCTCCGAGGTGTACGACGACCGGGCCGTCCTCGGTTGTGACCGCGAAGGCTCGTTCCTTCTTCGGGGTTTCCACGAACTCGTCCGAGTAGACGTACTCCACCTCGGCGCCGGTCAGGCCGTTCGCCTTGAACTCGCTGTACTTCGCCTTGCTCGCGCCCTTGTCGGCGATCACGAAGGCCTCCAGGGCGGTGCGGGCGTTGTTGTTGCCCGGGGTGCCGGTCCAGACGCGGAGGTAGCCGATGTGGCCGGCCGGCTTGGCGTCCACCTCGCAGGCGAGGCTGACCAGGCCCTGGCTCAGGGGTGCGCCGACGGCCTCCGCGGTCCACTTCTCGGCGATGTCGAACGTGACGGGGAGTTCGCAGGCCGAGCCGGCGGCTCCTATGCTGCCGCCGCTCTTGGGGGTGGTTTCGTTCGCCGTTGTCGTCGAAGCCTTCACTTTCGGCTTCGCGTCGTCGTCCGGCGTTTCCGTACAGCCCGCCAGTACGCCTACCAGCAGCGTCGCCTGGATCAGTCCGCGCCGTCTGTTCCCCGCCCCGACCAGCATGTGCTGTGTCTCCCCTCGCTCGGGCGGACACATTATCGGAGCGGGTGACCGTCCCTCCTGCGCAGGGAGCGAGTTCGCCGATCGCCTGCGTCAGGTGTGGTCCGTAGCGCGTGGGTGACCCGTCCCCGCGAAGGTGATCCAGCAGGTCTCGCGGGCGGTGTCCAGGAGGTACCAGACGCGGCCGCCGCCGGTCACCTCGATCTGCCACTGCTCGCAGGTCTGTCCGCGGTGGGTGCCATGGGCCAGGCTGCCCTTGAGGCGGTGGTGGCGGGGTGTCCCAGTGGCCGGTCTGGGGTCCGTGCGCATGATGAGCCAGGCGCGGTAGGTGTTTTCCTGCGCCTGCTGGGCGAGGTTCTCCCAGCCCTTGGCCGAGGCGGCGTCCGCGAAGCGGACCTCCCAGTGGCCCTCCGGTGCCGGGGGCGCGGCGCGGTCTCCACGGCCCGCGCTCACACGGTGTCCCGCGGGTCCAGGACGGGACCGTAGTCGTCGCCGTGGTCCCCGGTCAGTGCGGCCAGGAGGCCAGGGTCCGAGTAGACCTCCGCCGTGTGCTGCCAGGCGATGAGCAGCTGCGCGACGGACGCGCTGTTGCCGACGGAGTCGGCCGCCCGCATGGTGTCGACCAACTCGACGGCGAAGGCGTGGACGTCGGTCTCGGGCAGGAAGCGCACCCAGGGGAACGCGTCCGGCAGTATGTCGAGGAGCAGTTCTGTGCTGCCGGGCTCCCGGCGCGCCATCGCGGCCAGTATCCGGGTGGCGGCCGACACCACGGTCTGGTCCTGCTCGGCACGTACCGCCGTGGTGAGGACCAGGTCCTCCCCGTCCCTGCGGTGCAGCAGCAGCCGTGGCGATTCCTTGAGCCGGGCGAGCGTCTGCTTGTTCTTGTTCACCAGCTCGGAGAAGTTCACTGACACTGCCGCGTTGTCGGTCGCCATGACTTTGAAAGTACTTCGAAACCCATGGCCCCGCCATCACCCGGAAGAGGGGCTTGCCCTCTTCCGGATAGCCGGGCAGGCGGGCAGGCGGGCAGGCGGGCAGGCGGGGAAGCCGATACGCGGCCTCAGCGGGCGATGTCCCCGTACCCCTCGATCTCCCGCGGATCCCGTGTCCCCGGGCCGATGTAGCGGGCCGACGGGCGTACGAGCCTGCCTGTGCGTTTCTGTTCCAGGATGTGGGCCGACCAGCCTGCCGTGCGGGCGCAGGTGAACATGGACGTGAACATGTGGGCCGGGACCTCGGCGAAGTCCAGGACGATCGCCGCCCAGAACTCGACGTTCGTCGCCAGGACCCGGTCCGGGCGGCGGGCGTGCAACTCCGCCAGGGCCGCCTTCTCCAGGGCCTCCGCGATCTCGAAGCGCGGGGCGCCCAGCTCGCGGGCCGTACGGCGGAGCACGCGTGCGCGTGGGTCCTCGGCGCGGTAGACGCGGTGGCCGAAGCCCATCAGGCGTTCGCCCTTGTCCAGGGCCTGTTTTACGTACGCGTCCGCGTCGCCCGTGCGTTCGATCTCTTCGATCATGCCCAGGACGCGGGACGGGGCGCCTCCGTGCAGCGGGCCGCTCATCGCTCCCACCGCACCCGACAGCGCCGCCGCCACGTCCGCGCCCGTCGACGCGATCACCCTCGCGGTGAATGTCGATGCGTTCATGCCATGCTCGGCCGCGCTCGTCCAGTACGCGTCCACCGCGGCAACGTGCTTCGGGTCCGGTTCGCCGCGCCAGCGGATCATGAAGCGTTCGACGACCGACTGTGCCTTGTCGATCTCGCGCTGCGGGACCATCGCGTGGCCCTGGCCGCGCGCCGACTGGGCGACGTACGACAGGGCCATCACGGCCGCCCTGGCCAGGTCGTCGCGGGCCGTCTGTTCGTCGATGTCCAGGAGAGGGCGCAGGCCCCAGACCGGGGCCAGCATCGCCAGCGCCGACTGCACGTCCACCCGGATGTCGCCCGAGTGGACCGGGATCGGGAACGGTTCCGCCGGCGGCAGGCCGGGGTTGAAGGCGCCGTCGACGAGCAGGCCCCAGACGTTGCCGAAGGAGACATGGCCGACCAGGTCCTCGATGTCGACGCCCCGGTACCGGAGTGCGCCGCCCTCCTTGTCCGGTTCGGCGATCTCCGTCTCGAACGCGACTACTCCCTCAAGTCCGGGTACGAAGTCGGACATCAGGCGGCTCCTCTTGATGTGTGCGACAGGTGTTCAGGTGCGCGTGCGACATCTGCGTCAGATTTTGCGGCAGCTGTTCCGAACGGTGTACGGCCGCGTGGCCAAGGTGCGCGATTGTTTGCACGATATCCCCGAGTGCCACCTTTGGGGAGCCCTCGCGGCACTCAGTGCCATGTGTGGTCGCTCAATGCCGCTCAGTGATGTCAGCGATACGGCAGGATGACCATGTGACCGATCGCCATGATCCCCGTGACGCCGCCCCTCTCGATCCCGCCGCCATGCGCAAGCAGTACCGCGCCGACGGCCTCTCCGAGACCGAGCTGGCCGACGGGCCCATGGAGCAGTTCGCGCGCTGGTTCCGGCAGGCCGCCGCGGATGCCGGGCTCCTCGAACCCAACGCCATGGTCGTCTCCACAGCCGACGCCGACGGGCGGCCCTCCTCCCGTACCGTGCTGCTGAAGCAGTACGACGACCAGGGCTTCGTCTTCTTCACCAACTACGACTCCCGCAAAGGGCGCGACCTGGCCGCGAATCCGTACGTCTCGCTGCTCTTCTCCTGGCTGCCGCTGGCCCGCCAGGTCGTCGTCACCGGCGTCGCCCGCCGCACCGGGCGGGACGAGACCGCCGCCTACTTCCGCACCCGGCCGCACGGCTCCCAGCTCGGCGCCTGGGCCAGCGAGCAGTCCTCGGTGATCCTCTCCCGGGACGAACTCGACTCCTCGTACGCGGAGTTGGCCGCCCGGTATCCGGAGGGCGAGCAGGTGCCCGTACCGCCGAACTGGGGCGGGTTCCGGGTGGCCCCGGAGACCGTGGAGTTCTGGCAGGGGCGCGAGAACCGGCTGCACGACCGGCTGCGGTACGTCGCCGAGGCCGACGGGAGCTGGCGCGTCGAGCGCCTCAGTCCCTGACCCACAGAGACACCTACGCCTGTCAGTCCAGGGACTCGTCCAGCAGCTTCGCCCACTGTGCCACCACCCGGTCCCGCCGCCCCCCGTCGTCCGTGAGCAGGTTCGCCAGGCCCAGGCCCCGGGACATGTCCAGCAGGCCCTGGACCGTCTCCCGTACGCCCGGACGGGACTCGTCCGCCCGCAGCAGGTCGACCGCGATGCGGTGTGTCTCGCGGCCCACCCTGGCCTCCAACTCCGTGACGCGCGGGCGTAGTTGCTCCTCGTTCGAGGCGGCCACCCAGAGGTGGAGGGCGGCGCGGAAGAGGGGGCCGGTGTAGAGGTCGACCAGGGCCGCGACCACCGCGCGGCGGTCTGCGGCGCCCTCGGGGAAGAGGGCGCGCAGGGCGGTGGAGCGTTCCTCGGCGACGTACTCGACGGCGGCCGTGAACAGGTCCTCGCGGGTACGGAAGTGGTGCTGGGCGGCGCCCCGGGAGACACCGGCGCGTTCCGCCACGACCGACACCGTGGAGCCCGCCCAGCCGTGTTCGGCGAGGCAGGAGACGGCGGCTTCGAGGAGGCGCTGGCGGGTGGCGCGGCTGCGGTCCTGTTTGGGGGCACGTTGTGTCCGGGGGGCGCGCTCGGTCGCTACAACTTCCATACCGGGTCCCGTCGTTCGAGGAAGGCGGTCATCCCCTCGCGGGCCTCGGCGGAGGCGAACAGCCGTGCCGACAGGGCGGTCAGCTCGGTGGTGTCCCGGTCGAAGATCTCCAGCACCTTAGCCGTGAGGAGCCGTTTGGTCTCCGCCAGGGCGCCCGGCGCCGACCCCCGTAGCCCGTCGAGGATCGGTTCCAGGGCCGTGTCGACGTCCTCGGCGGCCTCCGTGAGCAGGCCGGTGCGGGCCGCCTCCACGGCGTCGAAACGGTCGCCGGTGAGGTAGTGGCGGGCGGCGGCGCGCGGGTCGAGGCGGGGCAGGAGGGGCATGGAGATGACCGCGGGGGCCACTCCGATCCGTACCTCCGTGAAGGCGAAGGAGGCCTCCGGGCCGGCGATCGCCAGGTCGCACGCGCCCAGGAGGCCGAGGCCGCCCGCCCGTACGTGGCCGGTCACCCGGGCGATCACCGGTTTCGGCAGCTCCAGGAGCTGCCGGAGCAGGCCGACGAAGGCCGCCGGGTCGGGCGGCTGCTTCAGGTCCGCGCCCGCGCAGAACGTGCTCCCGGTGTGGGTGAGGACGACCGCGCGTACGGCCGGGTCCTTGCCGCAGTCCGTGAGGGCGTCCGCCAGGTCCCGGACGAGGTGCGCGGACAGGGCGTTGCGGGTCGCGGGCGCGTCCAGGGTGAGCGTGGCGATGCCCCGCGCGCGCGTGTCGACGACCAGGGTCATGTCTTCTCCCGGAGCTGCCTGCGAAGGATCTTGCCCGAGGCCGCCCTCGGTACGCCCTCGATGAAGGTGACCTGGCGGACGCGTTTGTACGGGGCGACGCGCTCGGCGACGTACATCATCACCTCTCCCTCGGAGAGGTCGGTGGCGGACGGCTGGCGGACCACGTACGCGTGCGGGACCTCGTTGTTGTCGGCGTTGTAGGCGCCGATGACGGCCGCGTCGGCGATGCCCGGGTGGGTGAGGAGGAGGGCTTCGAGTTCGGCGGGGGCGACCTGGAAGCCCTTGTACTTGATGAGTTCCTTGACGCGGTCGACGACGAACAGCCAGCCGTCGGCGTCGACGCGGCCGACGTCGCCGGTGTGCAGCCAGCCGTCCTCGTCGATCATCGCGGCCGTCGCGTCGGGGTTGGCGAGGTAGCCCTTCATCACCTGGGGGCCGCGGATGACGATCTCGCCGGCCTCGTCGGCGTCGGCGTCCCGGTCGGGGTCGTCGAGGGACAGGATGCGCATCTCGGTGCTCGGGAGGAGCCTGCCGACCGTGCCGGGCGGGGCGGTGCTCATGTCGTCGAGGGGGACGATGTGGGTGCCCGGGGAGAGTTCCGTCATGCCGTACGCCTGGCCGACGGGCGGCAGGCCGAGCCGGGTGGAGCAGGCGGCGGCGAGGGCCGCGTCCAGGGGTGCGGCGGAGCTGAGGACGTACTCCAGGGAGGAGAGGTCGTACTGCTCTACGGCCGGGTGCTTGGCGAGGGCCAGGACGATCGGCGGGGCCACGAAGAGGCCGGTGATGCGGTGCTTCTCGATGGCGGCGAGGAACGTGTCGAGGTCGAAGCGGGGCAGGACGACCACGGTGGCGCCCCGCTTCAGGGGCATGTTCATGAGGGCGGTCAAGCCGTAGATGTGGAAGAACGGCAGCACGGCCAGGATGCGGTCGCCGGGTCCCATGCGAATGGTCGGCATGAGCTGGGCGAGGTTCGTGGCGATCGAGCGGTGCGTGAGCATGACGCCCTTGGGGATGCCGGTCGTCCCGGAGGAGTACGGGAGGACCGCCACGTCCTCGACCGGGTCGACGTCGGTCTCCGGTTCGGGCGCGGTCGAGCCGAGCATGTCGATGAGGGAGCGGTGTCCGGGCGGTGCGGTGTCGCAGACGAAGATCTCCCGTATCCCGCCCGCCCGTTCGGCCGCCGCCCGGGCCGTCTCCAGGAGCGGGGAGACGGTGACGATCCAGTTGGCGGCCGAGTCGCGCAGCTGCCTGGCGAACTCGTCGGCGGTGGCCAGCGGATGCACGGTCGTGACGGCGGCACCGGCGCGCGTGGCGGCGTAGAAGGCGGTCGGGAAGGCGATCGTGTTCGGGCTGTGCAGGGCGAGGACATCGCCCTTGCGGACGCCCGCCTCGGCGAGTCCGGCGGCTATCCGCCGGTGGAAACGGTCGAGTTGGTCGTAGGTGAGGGTGGTGCCGTCGACGCCGTCGACGAGGGCGGGCGCGTCGCCGAACTCGGCGGCCCGGCCCAACACCGCTTCGTGGATGGGGAGTTCAACGGGTTCGACGTCTGCGTACTCGCTGCGGAACATGGTTGGTTCCTCCTCGCCTGTACGGCTGCACGGCTCTCAGTACGACTTGGGCAGGCCCAGGGTCTGATGTGAGACGTAGTTGAGAATCATCTCCCGGCTCACTGGAGCAATACGAGCCACGCGGGCGACAGTTATCAACGAGGCGAGCCCGAATTCCCGGGTGAGGCCGTTGCCGCCGAGGGTGTGCACGGCCTGGTCCACCGCTTTGACGCAGGCCTCTCCCGCCGCGTACTTGGCCATGTTGGCCGCCTCGCCCGCGCCGACGTCGTCACCGGCGTCGTAGAGGGCTGCCGCCTTCTGCATCATCAGGCGGGCCAGTTCGAGTTCGATGTGCGCCTGGGCGAGGGGGTGTGCGACGGCCTGGTGGGCGCCGATCGGTTCCTTCCAGACGGTGCGTTCGGTCGCGTAGCGGACGGCCGCGGCGAGCGCGTACCGGCCGATGCCGATGGCGAACGCGGCGGTCATGATGCGTTCCGGGTTGAGCCCGGCGAAGAGCTGGAGGAGGCCGGCGTCCTCGTCCCCGACGAGCGCGTCGGCGGGCAGCCGGACGTCGTCGAGGGTCAACTCGAACTGTTTCTCCGGGGATTCGAGGTCCATGTCGATCTGGCGCCGGGTGAAGCCTTCGGCGTCGCGCGGGACGATGAAGAGGCAGGGCTTGAGTCGGCCCGTACGGGAGTCTTCGGTGCGGCCGACTATGAGGACGGCGTCCGCGATGTCGACGCCGGAGATGAAGACCTTGCGGCCGGTCAGGAGCCAGTCGCCGGTGTCCGGGTCGCGGCGGGCGGTGGTGGTGATGCGGTGGCTGTTGGAGCCGGCGTCGGGTTCGGTGATGCCGAAGGCCATCGTGCGGGTGCCGTCGGCGATTCCGGGGAGCCAGGTCTGTTTCTGGGGGTCTGTGCCGAAGCGGGCGATTACTGTGCCGCAGATGGCCGGGGAGACGATGAGCATGAGGAGGGGGCAGCCTGCGGCGCCCAACTCCTCCAGGACTATGGAGAGTTCGGTTATGCCGCCGCCCCCGCCGCCGTATGCCTCCGGCAGGTTGGCGCCCAGGTAGCCGAGTTTTGCGGCCTCGGACCAGAGTTCGTCCGTGTGGCGGCCGTCGGCTACGGCTTTGGTGACGTATTCGCGGCCGTAGCGGGTGCCCAGGGCTGCTACTGCGGTGCGGAGGGCCTTGTGTTCTTCGGATTCGATCGCGGTCATGAAGGGTCCTAAGGGGGAGGGGAGTTCTGTTGTGTGGGGGGTGCGGGTGCGTTGTGGCTGGTCGCGCAGTTCCCCGCGCCCCTGGCGGGCGCGGCTTCGCCGACGCCCGCTAGGAGACCACCGCCAGCAGCGTGCCTACCTCTACCTGTTGCCCTTCGACTGCGTGAAGTGCTGTGAGCGTGCCCGTTGTTGGGGCTGTGATCTTGTGTTCCATCTTCATTGCCTCCAGCCAGAGGAGGGGTTCTCCGGCCTTTACCGGCGTTCCTGCGGTCAGGCCTTCCGCCACTCTCACCACCGTTCCTGGCATCGGGGCCAGTAGGGAGCCGGGGGCGTGTTGGAGGGTCGGGTCCGGGAAGCGGGGTAGGGGGGTGAGGGTTGTGGTGTTGACGTTGATCTGGTCCGCGTACCTTGTGACCTCGAACTTCCTTCTCACGCCTGCTACTTCGAGGACCACGAGGCTCGCGTCCGCGTGTATGACCTGTACGCCGTCTGTCCTCAGGCCCTCTCGGGTGTGGTGGTAGGTCACCTCGAACTCCTCGCCCGTTTCCGTCGCGTACCGCTTCCGCTGCGGTTGGGCGGGGACGTTGCGCCAGCCGCCGAAGCGGGAGCGGCCGTGGGCGTCGGAGAGGGCTGCCGCCAAGGGGGCGTGGGGGTCGGGGGTCGGTTCGGTCAGGTGGGTCAAGTGGCGGTCGTAGAAGGCCGTGTTCATGGTGGCCGTCGTGAACTCCGGGTGGCGGAGGGAGCGGACGAGGAGGTCCCGGTTGGTGATCGGGCCGTGGATCATCGTCCGTTCCAGGGCACCCGCCAGTTTGCGGATGGCCTCCGTGCGCGTGGGGGCGTGTACGACGGCCTTGGCGAGCATCGGGTCGTAGTGGACGGGGATCGTGTCGCCGTCGGCGTAGCCGGTGTCCAGGCGGATGTTCTCCGTCTCCGGTACGGCCAGACGGTGCAGGGTGCCGGTCTGCGGGGTCCAGTTCTGGGCCGGGTTCTCGGCGTACAGGCGGGCCTCTATCGCGTGGCCGCGCGCGTGGGGAGGGTCGGCGGCGAGGGGGACGCCTTCCGCGACGCTTATCTGGAGAGCCACCAGGTCGATGCCGAACACCGCCTCCGTGACCGGGTGTTCGACCTGGAGGCGGGTGTTCATCTCCAGGAAGTGGGCCTTGCCGGTCCCTTCCTCCACCAGGAACTCGACCGTGCCCGCGCCCGTGTAGTCGACGGCTCTGGCCGCTCGTACGGCCAACTTGTGGAGTTCTTGCGTGAGTTCCTCCGGGATGCCCGGGGCCGGGGACTCCTCGATGACCTTCTGGTGGCGGCGTTGGAGGGAGCAGTCGCGGGTGCCGAGCGCCCACACCGTGCCGTGGGTGTCCGCCAGGATCTGGACCTCTATGTGTCGGCCGCCCTCCACGTACGGCTCCACGAAGACCTCGCCGTCACCGAAGGCGCTCTGGGCCTCGGCTCGGGCCGCCGCCAACTCCCCTGGGAGGTCGGCCAGTTCGCGTACCACGCGCATGCCCCGGCCACCGCCTCCCGCCGCCGCCTTCACCAGCACCGGCAGGTCGGACTCCGTGACGTCCGTCAGCGGCTTCAGCCCCATCAGCTGTTTCGCGCGCGTCTTGGACGCCATCGCCTCGATCGCGGCCGGCGGTGGGCCGATCCAGACGAGCCCCGCGTCGAGTACGGCCTGTGCGAAGCCGGCGTTCTCGGACAGGAAGCCGTATCCGGGGTGCACGGCGTCCGCGCCCGCCGCCAGCGCCGCCTTCACGATCAGGTCGCCGCGCAGATACGTGTCCGCGGGGGCCGCCCCCGGCAGCCGAACCGCCGCGTCGGCCACGCGCGCGTGAAGGGCGTTCTCGTCGGCGTCCGAGTGCACGGCGACCGTGCGGATGCCCAGTTCACGGCAGGTGCGGAAGACACGGCAGGCGATCTCGCCCCGGTTGGCGACCAGTACAGAGGTGATCACTTTTCGTTCCTCACATTCGGAAGACGCCGAAGCCGCCGCGGGCGCCCTCGTAGGGGGCGGTGTGGATCGCGGAGAGGCACAGGCCGAGGACGGTGCGGGTGTCGCGCGGGTCTATGACGCCGTCGTCGTACAGCCGCCCGGAGAGGAACATGGGCAGGGACTCGGACTCGATCTGCTGCTCCACCATCGCGCGGAGTGCGGCGTCCGCGTCCTCGTCGTACGGCTGGCCCTTCGCCGTCGCGGACTGCCGGGCCACGATCGAGAGCACGCCCGCCAGTTGCTGCGGGCCCATCACCGCCGACTTGGCGCTGGGCCAGGCGAAGAGGAAGCGGGGGTCGTAGGCGCGCCCGCACATGCCGTAGTGGCCGGCGCCGTACGAGGCACCCATGAGGACCGACAGGTGGGGGACTCGGCTGTTGCTGACCGCGTTGATCATCATCGCGCCGTGCTTGATGATGCCGCCCTGCTCGTACTCCTTGCCGACCATGTAGCCGGTGGTGTTGTGGAGGAAGAGGAGCGGGATGTCGCGCTGGTTGGCCAACTGGATGAACTGGGCCGCCTTTTGGGACTCCTCGCTGAAGAGGACGCCTTGCGAGTTGGCCAGGATGCCGACCGGGTAGCCGTGCAGCGCCGCCCAGCCGGTGACGAGGCTGGTCCCGTACAGGGGCTTGAACTCGTCGAAGTCGGAGGCGTCGACGATACGGGCGATGACCTCGCGGGGGTCGAAGGGGGTCCGGAGGTCGCCGGGGACGATGCCGAGCAGCTCGTCCGGGTCGTACTTGGGGGGCTGGACGTCGGCGGGGCTCGGATCGGCGTACGCCTTGCGGTGGTTGAGGCGGGCCACGACGCGGCGGGCCTGGCGCAGGGCGTCGTGCTCGTCGAGGGCGAAGTAGTCCGCGAGGCCCGACACGCGCGCGTGCATCTCGGCGCCGCCGAGCGACTCGTCGTCGCTCTCCTCGCCGGTGGCCATCTTGACGAGGGGCGGCCCGCCGAGGAACACCTTGGCGCGTTCCTTGACCATGATCACGTGATCGGACATGCCGGGGATGTATGCGCCTCCGGCGGTGGAGTTGCCGAACACGACCGCGACGGTGGGGATTCCGGCGGCGGAGAGCCTGGTGAGGTCGCGGAAGACGGCCCCGCCGGGGATGAAGATCTCCTTCTGGGACGGGAGGTCCGCGCCGCCGGACTCGACGAGGCTGATGCAGGGCAGCCGGTTGGCGAGCGCGATGTCGTTGGCGCGCAGGGCCTTCTTCAGGCTCCAGGGGTTGCTGGCGCCGCCGCGCACGGTCGGGTCGTTGGCCGTGATCAGGCATTCCACGCCCTCGACGACCCCGATACCGGTGACGAGCGAGGCGCCGACGGCGTACTCGCTCCCCCAGGCCGCGAGCGGCGACAGCTCCAGGAAGGGGGTGTCGGGGTCGAGGAGCAGCTCGATGCGTTCGCGGGCGAGCAACTTGCCGCGCTTGCGGTGCCGTTCGACGTACTTGGGCCCGCCCCCTGCCACCGCCTTCGCGTGCTCGGCGTCCAGGTCGGCGAGCTTGGCGAGCATGAACTCGCGGTGCGAGGTGTAGTCGGAAGTGGCCGGGTCGAGCGCCGAGTTCAGGACCGTCACAGGAGGGCCTCCGGTATGTCTACGTGCCGGGAGCGCAGCCATTCGCCGAGCGCCTTGGCCTGCGGATCGAAGCGGTGCTGCGCGGCGACGCCCTCGCCGAGGATGCCCTCGACGGTGAAGTTGAGGGCGCGGAGGTGCGGGAGGGTGTGTCGTACGACGGCCAAGTCGGCTGTCTCCGGAAGCAGTTCGCGGAAGAGGGTGGTGGTGAGGGTGTGGGCCAGCCAGCGCCAGGCTTCGTCCGTGCGTGCCCAGACGCCGACGTTGGCGTTGCCGCCCTTGTCGCCGCTGCGGGCGCCGGCCAGGAGGCCGAGGGGGGCGCGGCGGGTCGGGCCGGGGGGCAGGGGGGTGGGCAGGGGCGGTTCCGGCAGTTCGCGTTCGCGCAGTACGAGGGTGTCCTGCGGCGGGGGTACGGGGATCCGGCGGCCGTCGGCCAGGACGGCCACGTGGTCGACCTCGTCCTGGGGGACACGATCGGCCTCGAAGACGCCGTACGGGGAGCCCTTGCCGGGTGGGGCCAGGACATGGAAGCCGGGGTAGCTGGCGAGGGCGAGTTCTACGGCCGCGCCGCTCAACGTCCGTCCGACGGCGGTCTGTTCGGGGTCGCGTACGACGAGCCGGAGCAGGGCGCTGGCGGTCTCCTCGGTGGGGGCGTCGGGGTGGTCGGTGCGGGCGAGGGTCCAACTGACCTCGGCGGGGCGGGACTTGGCCGAGTCCAGGGCGGATTCCAGCTGGTCGCGCACCAGCGCGGCCTTGTCCTCGATGTCGAGGCCGGTCAGGACGAACGTGACCTCGTTGCGGAAACCGCCGAGCCGGTTGAGGCCCAACTTGAGGGTGGGCGGGGGAGCTTCGCCGCGTACGCCGTGGATACGCACCCGGTCGGGGCCCTCCTGGACGAGCCGGACGGTGTCGAGGCGGGCGGTGACGTCGGGGCCGGCGTACCGGGCTCCCTGTGTCTCGTACAGGAGTTGGGCGGTCACCGTGCCGACGTCGACGAGGCCACCGGTGCCGGGGTGCTTGGTGATGACGGCGGTGCCGTCCTCGTGGATCTCGGCGAGGGGGAAGCCGGGGTGTCGGAGGTCTCCGGGAGCCTCGGTGAAGAAGGCGTAGTTGCCGCCGGTGGCCTGGGTCCCGCACTCCAGCACATGCCCGGCGACGACGGCGCCCGCGAGGCGGTCGTACTCCCCCGGCCGCCAGCCGAAGTGGGCGGCGGCGGGCCCGGTGACCAGCGCCGCGTCCGTCACGCGCCCGGTGACGACGATGTCGGCGCCCTGCCGCAGGCACTCGGCGATACCGAAGCCGCCGAGGTAGGCGTGCGCGGCGAGGCTGCCGGGGTGGGCGGCGGTGAGATCGTCGCCCTCGACGTGGGCGACGCGGACGGGGATGCCGAGCCGGTCGGCCAACTCCCTTACGCGACCGGCGAGTCCGGCCGGATTCAGTCCACCGGCGTTGCTGACGATCTTCACCCCGCGCTCGTGCGCGAGCCCGAGACACTCCTCCAGCTGCCGCAGGAACGTGCGGGCGTATCCGGCCGACGGGTCCTTGAGTCGGTCGCGGCCGAGGATGAGCATGGTCAGCTCGGCGAGGTAGTCGCCGGTGAGGACGTCGAGTTCGCCGCCGGTGAGCATCTCGCGCATGGCGTCGAAACGGTCGCCGTAGAAGCCGGAGGCGTTGCCTATCCGGAGGGGGGCCGTCACCCGGGGCTGGGCTGTCACGACGTACTCCCCTTCGGTGCGCGTCCGTTGCCCGGCGGGCCCGCGAAGGCCTGGGCGATGTCGAGCCACTGGTCGGCGTCGGCCCCTTCGGTGTGGAGGTCGAGGTCGGCGCGGTGGGCGCGCTGGGTGACGAGGAGGCAGAAGTCGAGGGCGGGACCGGTGACTTGGCCGGCCGCCTGCTTCGCGTCCTCCGGACCGTACGCCCACAACTCCCCTGCGGGTCCGACGAGTTTCACGCGGAACTCGTCGAACGGCGGGTTCAGACCATGCACGCCGAACGCGAAGTCGCGGGTGCGGACACCGAGTCGGACGATGTGCCGGAGGCGGGCGGTGGGGGCGATCCGGGCCACGCCCAGTGCGTCGGCCACGTCCAGGCCGTGGGCCCAGGTCTCCATCAGGCGGGCGGTCGCCATGGAGGCGGTGGACATCGGCGGCCCGTACCAGGGGAATCGCGCCCCGTCGGGTGCCGCGCGCAGGGCGTCCACGAGGGCCTCGCGCCCGGCCCGCCAGTCCGCGAGCAGCTGCGCGGGCGGCTTCCGGGCCCCCTCCTCGGCGCCGTTGTCCACGAAGTCCCCGGGCGAGACAAGCGCCTTCTCCACCTCCTGATTGAAGGCGGCCCGGTCGGTCAGGGCCAGCACGGAGGAGTGGTCGGTCCAGGCGAGGTGCGCGATCTGGTGGGCGACGGTCCAGCCGGGGGCAGGACTGTCGAGGGCCCACTGCTCGCTGCCCAACTTGGCGACCAGCCGGTCGAGTTGGGCGCCCTCCTCGCACAGATCGTCGATCACGGCCGACGGGTCGGACACGGGCGCTTCCTTTCGGGCACGACGGCGTGCCGGGCGTTGCGGCGTGGTGCGGTCCGTGCCCGCAGCATGGCAGCGCCACCGGAAACAAGCAAGCGTGCTTGCATGAGAGTGGGGTCCTGCCGCGCAGGCACAGCGATCGGGTACTGCCACGTGGGGCACAGTGATCGCATGACCGCACCTGATCCTGAGTTCCTGCCCGGACTCGAGTTGTCTCGGATCTTCTATACGGAGGCCGTACGGCCGATTCTCGATCGGGAACACCCGGGGCTCGCGTACGCGGCCGCCCGGGTCACCGGGAAATTGAGGTGCGGCGCCGCTGACCCCCGCAGTACGGTCCGCCGGTGACTTCCTCAGACGCCGGAACCACCTCAGGCCGAGCCGAAGACGACCACGAGGACGGCTACTTCGGCGCATCAGTAGCCGCGAAGTACGACGACCCCGCCGACAACATGTTCACCCCCGCCACCGTCGAGTCGACGGCCGATTTCCTGGCCGGGCTGGCCGGTGAAGGGCGGGCCCTCGAACTCGGGATCGGGACGGGACGTATCGCTGTGCCCTTGGCGCGGCGCGGGGTCGAGGTGCACGGGATCGACATGTCCCGGGCGATGGTGGCGCGGATGCGGGCCAAGCCGGGCGGGGACGCGATCGGGGTGACGTACGGGGACTTCTCGGCGACGCGGGCCGGGACAGCCGACGGGGAGTTCTCCGTCGCGTACCTCGTCTACAACACGATCATGAATCTGACCTCGCAGGAGGCGCAGGTCGCGTGCTTCCGCAATGTCGCGGCGCAGTTGGCGCCCGGCGGGACCTTCGTCATCGAGGTCAACGTGCCCAAGCTGCGGAAACTGCCGCCCGGGCAGAACGTCGTACCGTTCCACACGAGCCCGACGCGCTGGGCCTTCGACGTGTACGACGTCGCCACCCAGAACACCAGCTCGAACTACGTGGAGGTGGTGGACGGTCGGGGGTCCTACCGGTCCATTCCGTTCCGGTACGTCTGGCCGTCCGAGCTGGATCTGATGGCCCAGCTTGCCGGGATGCGGCTGCGTGAGCGGTGGGAGGGGTGGGCTCGGGAGCCGTTCACGCACGAGAGCACGAAGCACGTCTCGGTGTGGGAGAAGCCGGCCGCCATCGGCTGAGGTCCCGGGCCGGCGTTCAGTCGCCCGAGTGGCCGAAGATGCCCAGGTGGGTCGGCTCGTCGCCGGTGTACAGGACGACGTACAGGCCCGTCCACCGCATACGGCACTCGTCGATCAGGGTCTCCCCGGAGCGCGCACGGCCGCCCATCGCCTCGTACGCCTCCGCGAGCCGCGCCTGGAACTGCTCGGGGGCGGGCGGTCCGTGCCGAAGTGGTGGGCCGTGCGGTCGGGGGCGAGGGGGCGCAGCGTGCCGATGTCCTCGCCCCTGTGCCGGGACGGGGGGTTGGTCGTGCGCACGACGCGCCCGATGTCGAGGATCGAGTGGGCGCCCTCCTCCATGAACTCCTCGTCCGCGTAGAGGTCTTCGAGCGTCTCGTACGTGTCGTCGTCGCCGTACTCCGCCTGGAACACCTGCGCGTGCAGGTTCTCCAGCGCCCGTTCGACACTGCCGTCGAACGAAGTGACGTAGTCCCAGCCGCTCGCACCCATCGCGCGCCCCTCTCCTCCGTGCCCTCCTTGTGAGGACGGCGTCAACCTAGAGGACGGCACTGACAACCGGCTCATGCCTCCAGGGCGAGGGCCGAGTTCATGGACGAGCAGGCCAGCCGCAGGAGTTCGGGGAGTTCGCCCGGGGTGCAGTCGGGGAGCCATTCGTCCAGGGTGCAGCGCCAGGTGGCCACGAAGAACTCGATGAGGAGCCGTAGTTCGAGGGGGTTCTGGCCGTCGAAACGGCGGGCGATCTCGGACTGGACCTCGGCGCAGTGCCGCAGCGCGTAGCCGTCGAGTGCCGGTGAGTCGGCGACCAGCCGGAGTGTGAGCGGGAAGCGGCGGTACCAGTCCTCGTCCATGCGCTCCAGGGTGGTCAGCATGGCGCGGCGCAGGATGTCGACCAGCGGCCCCGACTTCTCCGTACCGCCGTCGTCCAGAACCTCCAGGTAGACGGCCCAGAGCTGCTTGGCAGCCGTGAACGCCACGTCCTCCTTGGAGCGGAAGTTGCGGAAGAAGGTCCGCCGGGACACCTCCACCTGATCGAGCAGCGCGTCCAGCGGAGTGCTGTCGAATCCACGTTCGGCGAAGAGCGTCACGGCCGTGTCGGCCAGCGCCTGGCGCGTGCGCAGCTTCTTGCGTTCCCGCAGGGTGACGGGCTCTTCGGGGGCGCCAGGAGCGGTCGAGGTGGTCATCACCAGCCACCTTACCAAGTGCGCCGAGATCGCGCGTATGCTCCAATAGAGCAAACGCCACACTGTGGCACTTCAGACACCTCACGCTTCCTCGAAGGGTTTTCCCGTGCGCGCACTCGCCGTCGACCACACCTCCCCCGGGCATCTGTCGCTGACGGACGTCCCCGACCCGCGGCCCGCCGCCCATGAGGCGCTCGTGCGCGTCGAGGCGGTCTCCCTGAACTACGGCGAGGTCTTCCACGGGGCGGCCGATCCGGCGACGCCGGACGGCACCGTGCTCGGCTGGGACGCGGCCGGAGTGGTCGTCCAGGCAGCCGCCGACGGCTCGGGCCCGGCCGAGGGCGAGCGGGTCGTCACCCTCGGCGAGGCCGGCTGGGCCGAGCTGCGGGCCACCCCCGCCACCCTGCTCGGCACCGCCCCGAGGGACACCGACCCCGGCGCGCTGAGCACCATTCCCGTGGCCGGGCTGAGCGCCCTGCACGTGCTGCGCCGGATGGGCTCGCTGCTCGGTCAGCGTGTGCTGGTCACCGGTGCTTCCGGCGGAGTCGGCCGGTACGCCGTCCAACTGGCCGCCCGCGCGGGCGCACACGTCGTCGCCGTCAGCCGCGATCCCGCCCAGGCGGACGGGCTACGGGCCCTGGGCGCCCACGAGGTCCACCCCGAGCCGGCCGCCGTGAAGCAGCCCGTGTCGGCCGTGCTCGACAATGTCGGCGGACAGCAACTCGTGGACGCCTTCGCCTTGTTGGCGGCCGACGGCACCCTCTTCAGCGTGGGCCGCTCCGCCGGGACCGACTCGGTGCTGCCGGCCGACGCCCTGGTGGGGACGGAGGGACGGCACGACCGGTCGATCCGCACGTTCTTCCTCTTCAGCGACCCGGCCACCGACTACTCCGCGGATCTGACCTGGCTGGCCGGCGAGATCGCCGCGGGCCGTCTCGATCCGGGTATCAGCTGGCGCGGCCCCTGGACCCGTCATTCGGAGGCGGTAGGGGCCCTGCTCGACGGCCGTCTCCGCGGCAAGGCCGTCCTCGATCTCCAGCAACCCTGACCGTCCCCGTCATCATCACCATCAACGTCCCGACGGCGGCACTGTGCGAAACCACTGTCCCGTGACACGTCAATCACAGGAGCGGCTCCTAGGTTCCCGTTCCCATGACAGACAACCGCAGGCACAAGAAGCACAGGGCCCGTCGCGTACTGGCCGCCGGCACCCTCGGGGCCTTAGCCATCGGGTCCACCGCCGTCGCCATGGCCTCCGCGACCGGGACGTTCACCGCGGCCACCACCGCATGCTCGGGGTCCCTCTCCTTCACCCAGTTCGACACCTCCGCCACCGTCGGCAACAACCCCCGGCATGTGGTGACCGGGGACCTCGACGGTGACGGCAACGCGGACGTCGTCGCCGCCAACAACGACGGCAACTCGCTGTCCGTGCTGCTGGGCAACGGCGACGGGACCTTCGGCGCGGCCACCGAGTACGCCGTCGGCGCCCACCCGTACCAGTCCGTGATCGCCGACTTCGACGACGACGGCAACCCGGACATCGCCACCGCCGACTTCAACGGCGGCACCGTCAGCGTGCTGTCGGGGACGGGCGGGGGCGCCTTCGGGGCGTCCACGCAGTACACCGTCGGCGCGGGCGCCCGTTCCCTCGTCGCCGGTGATCTCGACGACGACGGCAAGCTGGATCTGGCGGTGGCCGAGGAGTCGGGCGGCGGGGTCAGTCTGCTGTTCGGCGACGGGGCCGGGGCGTTCACCGTCGACGTCGAGGCGGTGACCGTCACCCGGCCGCACGGGCTCGTCCTCACCGACTTCGACAGCGACGGCGACCTGGACATCGCCACCGCCAGCGTCGCCACCGCCGGTGGGGTCAGCGTGGCCCTCGGCAACGGCGACGGGACCTTCGGCGCCGTCACGGAGTACGCCAGCGTCAACCGGCTCTACTCCATCACCCAGGGCGACTTCGACGGGGACGGGACGACTGACCTGGCCACCATCAGCAACGGCTCCAACACCCTGGAGGTGTACGCCGGGAACGGCGACGGCACCTTCCAGGACTCCGTCGACTACACGACGCCCGCCCTCCCCGTCGCGGTCAACTCCGCCGACCTGGACGGCGACGACGTGACGGACCTCCTCGTCTCCTCCCTCAACGGGAACTCGGTCACCGTCTTCCAGGGCACCTCGGGCGGCGCCCTCGACGAACTGACCGAACTCGCCGCCACCGGCGCGTACGAGGCGGCGGCCGCCGATCTGACGTCCGACGGAACGCAGGACCTCGTCGTGGCGAGCAGCAGCAGCGACGAGGTGGACGTCTTCACCGGCTCCTGCGACTGACCTCAGTTCGCAGGCATTCACCCGCTATTCGCACGTGTTCGTACGTATTCATGGGTGGGCGAGCGGTGCCCGGCTTGGGGGCTGGGCGCCGCTCGTTCACTATCTCAGGGATCAGGGATCAGGGATCAGGGGTCTCAGGGGTCTCAGGGGTCTCAGGGGTCTCAGGGGTCTCAGGGGTCAGGGCACCAACGTCAGCGTGATCGCCCCGCTGTAGTCACCACCCGGTTCTACGGCCGTCAGCACGCCGTCGACCGTCATCGCGACCGTGCCGCCGTCCGGGCCCGCTGTCACCGTCGAGTCCGCCGAGAGGGTCAGCCCGCTCAGGTACGACGTACCCGTCACCGTCCACTCCGAGCCCGCGTCCAGGGTCACGAGCACGCCGTTGTTGACGACCGGGCCGGGGGTGTTGGTGACGTGGCCCAGTTCGGCGTACTCGGCCGAGGTGATCGTGGTGACGGCGTGCCGGGAGACGGAGGCCGACAACACGCCCTGGACATGGGCCCCTTGGAAGGTCAGCACCATGTTCCGGCCCGTACGCATGGCGTTGTAGAAGTCGCCCGTCAGCTCGATGTCCGTGAAGGTAGCCGTCGTGTCGGTGTCGTGGACGGCGGTCGTGTCGAAGGTGCCGTCCTTCACCGGGTCGGTGGTCGGCTCCGTGTACACCCCGGCGTTCGAGCCCGGGTTGTCGGTCTCCATCACCTGGAGGACGACCCCGTTGCCCGGGTTCAGTGCGGCGCCCTGGGAGCCGTCCACGGTGATCGTGGCCCGAACCGCCTTGTCCAGGAAGGTGGTCGAGGCCGAGGTGAGGACCGTGCCGCCGTCGATGTGCAGGGTGCCCGCGCCGTGCCACATCACCCCGAAGCCCCGGGAGTCGATGACCGTGCTCCGTACCGGGATGGCCGCCAACTCCTCCTCCATCAGCCCGAGTTCGAGGTCGGTGTTGAGCTGGGCGACGCCCTCGCTCGTGCTGTCGCCGTAGTACACCGTCCCGTTGGAGGCGCCGATGATCGTGGCGTACGTACCAGCATCCAGCGTGCAGCCGAGGATGCGTTCCGTGACGTTGCCGTCGGCGAAGGTGGCGTAGCCCTCGGCGCCGAGGTTGGCGATGGCGCAGTTGATCGCGGTGGCCTGGGCGTTGCTGACCGAGTCGACCGAGAAGGCGCCCCAAGTCTCCGAGGAGATGGACGAGTTGATGTACGTGGCCTTCGTACCGGTGCCGATGAGGTTGGTCGCACGGACGTTGCCCGAGATGCCGAGCCGCCATGGCACGACCAGCATGTTCGCGCCGCCCGCGAAGACGTAGTCGGCGGGCACGACCCCGTTCAGGCACTGGATCGACGAGTTCTTGACGACGACGTTCGCGCCCTTGTCCGCGACCAACCCGGTGCGCTGCACACCCACGTTGGACACCGTGACCCCGTCCACGACCAGCGTCGTGCCCGAGCCGGTGCCGACGATCGCCGCCCCGTCGCCGACGAAGTCGCAGCGCCCGTTGGCGGTGAACCCGATCACCGTGTCCTTGATCTCGTACGCGCCCCCGCCGGCCACGTACACCCCGTTGAACGCCTCCCCGGTGGAGGTGATGCCCACCCCTCGCGCCGCCGCGTCGGTCACCGTGCCGCCCACCAGGGCCGACAGCGCGGACTTCGCGGCCACGGCGCCCGTGCCGTCGACGTACAGCGCCTGGCGCAAGGGGAAGGTGACCCCGGCGAAGGTCGCGGGGTTCTCCTCCGCGACGGTGAGGACGATGGTCCCGGTGTACGAGCCCGGCGCGATCGTCGTGGTCGTCGCCAGCGTCGCCGTCAGCACCGATCCGCATTCCACGCCGTCGATCGTCATCGTGAGGGTGCAGCCGGTGGGCGCGGCGAGGGTGCCGCCCTCGGCGATGGTGAGGGCGGTGAGGGTCGTGGTCGCGGTGAGGACGTACGTCTCCCCGGCGGCGACCGTCAACTCGGCCCCGTCCGCCGCGCGGGCGGTACTCGGAAGCGCCAGTAAGGTCCCGGCGGTCACCGCTGTCACCAAGGCCCGTACGCGGTCCCTCATGGACGGGTCGTAGGTACTGCTGCTGCCTGATTCCATGGGGCCGCAGTCTGCCCTCGACCCCACACACTGTCGACAGTTGAGCGCGAATTCAAAGGTTCACCTCTTGACCCGGGCCTAGTGTCGACACTAGGAAGAAGGTCGGCAGGTTGGTCAACCCCCAGCAAGGAGGTCCAAGTGACCGGCAGACTCTCCGGCAAGGTCGCTCTCGTCACCGGTGCGGGCGCCGGGATCGGCCAGGGGTGCGCGCTGCTCTTCGCCGCGCAGGGCGCGACCGTCGTCGGCTGCGACATCGACCCGGCGGCGGCCGAGCGGACCCAGAAGCTGGCCGCCGAGCGGGGGTTGGGCGTCGAGGTGCTCGCGCCGCTCGACATGACCGTCCCCGACGACGCCCGGCGGTTCGCGGACGAGGCGTACGAGCGGCACGGGCGGGTCGATGCGCTGGTGACCGCCGGTGCGATCGCCCCGCGTATGGCGTCCGCCGCCGAGATGGACTTCGACGCGCAGTGGACGCCGACGATGCGCGGCGAGGTCGACGTCGTCTTTCTGCCGGTGCGGGCCGTGTGGCCGCATCTGGTGGCGTCCGGCGGTGGGTCGATCGTCAACTTCGCCTCGGTGAACGCCTTTCGGGGCAGCGGCACCTTCGGGATGGTCGCCCACTGCGCGGGCAAGTCGGCCGTGCTCGGGATGACCCGTCAGCTCGCCGTGGAGGGCGGCCCGGCGGGCATCCGGGCCAACACCATCTCCCCCGGCATGGTCCGCACCCCGGCCACCGAGTCGGCGGGCGCCCACGAGGGAGCCGCCCGCGAGGCCCTCCTCGCCCGTATCCCCCTGGGCCGGGTCGGCACCCCCGAGGACATCGCCTGGTGCGCGGTCTATCTGACGTCCGACGAGTCGGCCTGGGTGACCGGGGGCAACTTCCCGGTGGACGGCGGGGTATTGGCGAAGTGAGACGGGCGCGGGATCTCAATCGCCGTTCAGGAAACCGCCGTTCACCACACCCTCGTACGCATGCCCGCCGCTCAGGAAGCCGCCGCCCGGCGCCGACGCGTCGGCTTCCGCCCTCGCCCTGCGGCATCCTGCTCCAACTGCTCCTCCACCGCCCGCAGCGCACGGACGGTCGCGCCGGCGATCAGCGCCGACGCCAGCTCCCCGTCGCGCTCCTCGCAGGCCTGGAGCAGGCGTTCCTGGTCGTCGACGCTGTAGGCGAGCCGCCCGGCACGGGTCAGGCTGAGGTGGCGCAGCATCAAGGTGCGCAGGGCCAGGGAGTCGAGGATCTGCTTCAGGGTGCTGTTGCCGACGATCTCGGTCATCCGCTCCTGGAGCTGCACATGGCTCCAGAAGTACGCGTCCACGTCACCGTCGTCGGCCAGTTTCCGCATCCGCCCGACCCGGAGCCGCAGTTCGGCCAGCTCCTCGTCGGTGGCACGCTCGACGAGCAACCCGGCCAGCATCGAAAGGAGTTGGCGGCGCACCTGGTAGATGTCGCGGATGTCCTGGAGGGAGGGCGCGGCGACCCGGGGCCGACGGCGCGCCTTCATCTCGACCAGACCCTCCTGTTCGAGCACCATCAGCGCCTCGCGCACCGGCGTACGGCTGGTGTCGAACCGGCGTGACAGATCAACGCTGTTGAGGTCCTGACCCGGTTCGAGCCGGCCCTCGATGATGCCCGACCCCACCCACTCGGCGATCTGCGCGACCAACGGCTCACGTCTGTCCCGCAGGCGCAGCAGGCGCGCGAGCACCACGACGTGCGTGTCCTCATCCTCTTCGACAGCCATCCGACAATTCTCCCTGACTCAGAGCGACACACAGCGAACGCACGGTGTCGACACTATCCCACTCTCCAGCCGACATATATCCCACTTACCGGGCTTCTGTCGACAGACGCTCGGTCGCCCCTCGTCACCCCCCCCATCACCTCAGGAGGAACGATGCAGAGAGATCCCAGCCGACGTGCCGTCGTCGGCGGTGCCGCGCTCGCAGGCCTCACCGCCATGAGTACGGGCACCGCACGCGCGGCGACACCCGCATCCGGCCCGGCCGCGCCCTGGACCCCCGTACCCGTCCCCGAGCAGGTCGCCGTCACCGAGTACCAGGTGCCCGTCGCCGGGGGCGGCAGCCTGTGGGCCTGGGACACCGGCGGGGACGGTCAGCCCGTGGTCCTCCTCCATCCCGGGTCCGGCAGCGGCGAGAGCTGGCCCTACCAGCAACCGGTGTTCGCCGCCGCGGGCTTCCGGGTCATCGGCTACTCGCGGCGCGGCGCGTACGGCTCCGTGGCCGGCACCCGCGCCGAGTCCGACACCGCCTCCGGGGATCTGAACACCCTCGCCGACCATCTCGGCCTGGACCGCTTCCATCTCTCCGGTTCGGCGGCGGGCGGCTATGTCGCCGTCGACTACGCGCTGTCGTACGGGGACCGGCTGTACGGACTCACCGTGTCCAGCAGCAAGATGGGCGTCACGGACGCGGAGTACGCGGAGCTGGAGCAGTTGCTCCAGCCCGACCCGTTCGGCGACATGCCCGCCGACTTCAAGGAGTTGGGCCCTTCGTACCGGGGCGGCGACCGGGACGGGGTGGCCGCCTGGCTGGAGATCAACGCCCGCGCCAGGACCGCCGACGCCTTCCCCCAGTCGCTGGCGCACACGACCACCTGGGCCCTGCTGGAGACCCTCACCATGCCGGTCCAGCTGCTCGTCGGCGACGGCGACCTCTACAGCCCGCCATCGCTGATGCGGCTCAACGCCCAGCACATCCAGGACGTCGAGTTCCATGTGATCCGCGAGTCGGGCCACAACCCGCACTGGGAGCAGTCCGTGCAGTGGAACCGCCTGATGGTCAACTTCCTCCGCCGGTCCGGGCGTTCTCGGTAGGCACCTGCACGTCCAGGGCCACCAGGAAGCGGGACACCATGTTGTACGCGGCCACCGTGGCGGTCAGTTCGACGAGTTCCGCGTCGGTGAAGTGGTCCCGCAGGGCGTCGAACAACTCGTCCGGGACATGCACATCGCGGGTCATCGCGTCGGTGTACGCGATGACCCGCGACCGGCGTACGTCGCCCAGCTCGGGCTTCTCCTCGCGCAGAGCCGCCAACTCGGCGTCCCCCAGGCCCGCTTCACGCGCCGGGCCCTCGTGCGCGGTCCATTCGTACGGGGCCCGGTTGAGGACGGCGATCCGCAGGACGACCAGCTCCCGGATGTCGGCGGGCAGCGCCATCCGCTGCCGTATCGCGCCCAGGAGACTGTTCCAGCCGTCGGCCAACTGGGGGCTGTGCAACAGCATTTGGTCCAGGGGGCGCAGGGCGCCGCCACGGCGGGCGCGGATACGGTCGGCGATCTCGCCGACCCCTTCGGTGCCGGGGAGTCGTGCCACGGGATGAATCTCCAAGAGGCAAGGGGGTGTCAGAGGAGGCGGGGTGTCAGAGGGGGCGGGGCAGCGTCGCCAGCAGCCGCATCGCGTCCAGCCGGTCGACACTCCCCCGCTCTACGGGAGTCACCTCACCGCCGAAGACCATCGCCTCCGTACCGGTGAACCGGGGCCAACTGGGCAGGCCTTCGGCGCCGTTGGGGTCGCCCGTCTCGATGAAGCGCACCCAGGTGTCCGCCATGGTTCGCGCCAGCGTGCGGTCGGTCTCGGTCCAGGGCCAGGGTCTGGCGTCCAAGTTGTCAAGCACGTAGGGCAGTTCGGCGGTGTGGTGGACGCCGTATCCCGGGAGGCCGTCGCGGGGCGGTGCCAGGTCGAGGTCGGGTGGCAGCGGGGGCGTACGGGTGAAGCGGTACATCCAGGTCGGGGCGACGGTGCTGTGGGCACGCGCCCAGTGCCAGACGGGGTAGGTGAAGCGGCTCTCGCCGGTGAACTGGCGTGCCGTACAGCGGACTTGGTCGCCGTCTCGGAGTGGGTACAGCTCGTCCGTGCCCGGCTCGACGGGCAGGCTGCGTACGGCGTCCAGGGTCGCGTACACCGACCCTTCGTCGGAGTTGGTGCCCACGAGCAGCGGTACGGCGTGCTGATGTCCGGCGGCGAAGATGTCGTCGCTCGGGGCGGTCAGTGCTCGTCCGTCGACGACCGGGCCGAAGTGGCCCTTCAGGACCAGCTCGACGCCGTCGGTGCGACGGAGCGCGGCGATGTCCCGGTCCCCGAACCCTCCGGACTCTCCGAACTCCCCTGCCCAGCGCAGCCCTTGCCGTTGCGCGGCGTCCTGGTCCGGGAGCGGGCCCTCCGCCCTGCCGATGCCCGAGGCGCTCTGGCCGATCGCGGCCCGGAAGAGGGGGCGGGCCGTGGTGGAGGCCATGAGGTGGCAGATGTGGGCGGCTCCGGCGGAGTTGCCGGCGAGGGTGACGCGGTCGGGGTCGCCGCCGAAGGCCGCGATGTTCTCCCGTACCCAGGTCAGGGCCGCGACGATGTCCAGGAGGCCGTAGTTGCCGGACGCGCCGAGGTCGTCCTCGGCGGCCAGGCCGGGGTGGGCGAGGAAACCGAGGGCGCCCAGTCGGTGGTTGAGGGTGACGACGACCACGCCCCGGCGGGCCAGGGAGCGGCCGTCGTGGATCTCCTGGCCGCCGTGGCCGTAGCGGTTGCCCCCGCCGTGGATCCACACCATGACCGGCAGGCCGCCACTGGCCGGTTCCGGGGTCCAGACGTTGAGGTAGAGGCAGTCCTCGCTCATCACCAGGGCCCGCCGGTCGGCGAAGTTGGTGTGGAACATGATCGAGTCGCGGGGCGGCTGCGGTTGCAGGGGCGCGGGGCCGAAGTCGTACGCGGGACGGTCGCCGTCCCACGCGGCGGGCGGCTGGGGTGGCCGCCAGCGCAGGTCGCCGACGGGCGGCGCCGCGAAGGGGGTGCCGCGGAAGACGGCCACCCCGCCTTCCCAGCGCCCCTTCAGTCGGCCGGTGCGGGTACGGACCTGGATTGCCGGGTCGGTCATCTGGCCGGTCACCCGGCCGTCCTCTGCTTGTGCAGTCGGCCGTCCTTCATGATGACCGCGAGCCGGTCGCGGTCCTGGAGGATGCGGATGTCGGCCAGCGGGTCGCCGTCGACAAGCACGAGGTCGGCGAGGAACCCCGCCCGGACCAGTCCGAGTCGGTCGCCGAGGCCCATCACCTCACCGCCGTGTCCGGTCGCCGCGCGCAGTGCCTCGGCCGGGGTGAAACCGAACCAGTCGACGAAGAGTTCGAGGTCGCGGAGGTTGCGGCCCACCGGGTTCCAGGCGAAGCCGTAGTCGCCGCCGGGGACGACGCGGATGCCTCGCCGGACCAACTCGGGCACGACCCGGCGTACGGCCTCGGCGGTCGCCTCCACCTCCATGCCGGGCTCGGGTTCGCCGCCGGCCTCGTGAAGGTTGGCGTGGATGATGCCGGGGGTCGGGGCGACGAAGATCCGGTCGCGGGCGGCTTCGAGGAGGTCGAGGGCCTCCTCGTCGGCGAAGGTGCAGTGGTAGACGGCGCGGATGCCGTGCCGTACGGCCATCTTGATCGACTCGGCGGCGTGCGCGTGGGCGGTGAGCCAGACGCCGTGCTTCTCCGCCGTACGGGAGGCGGCGGCGACCTCCTCGTCCGTGAACTGCACGATCCGCGAGGTGCCCTGGACGACGGCGCTCTCCCCGGAGAGGGACAACTTGATGATGTCGACGCCGAGTTCGGCCATGTCGGTCACGAAGCGGGAGACCGAGTCGGGGTCGGAGGCGCGGCCGTCGATGCCCGGGAAGTCGTACACGCCCGGTTCGACCATGCCGGCGCTGCCCTCCCAGGAGGCGGCCTTCAGGCGCGGGCCGGGCATCCACCCCTCGGCGAACGCCTTGCGGGCCGCGATCTCCGTACCGGGCAGCCGGTTGCCGCCGGAGTACGCGCTGGTGATCCCGTGGTCGAGCAGGACCCGGCCGGCGTGGGCCACCAACAGGGCCTTCTCCTCCGGCGGTTCGTCGCGGCGCCGGGACAGGTGCTCGACGGTGGAGCCGAAGCCGAGGTGGGCGTGGGCGTCGACGAGACCGGGGAGGAGGGTGCCTCCGCCGCCGTCGATCACCCTGGCGTCCGCCCGCTGGTCGCGGGGCACTTCGGCGGCGACGGCGGTGATGCGGTCGCCCTCGACGAGCACCTGGCCCGGGAACGGGTCGCGTCCGGTGCCGTCGAAGATCTGGACGTCGGTGAAGAGCGTACGGGTCATGGGGCCGTCCTCCGGAAGCGGTGCCGCATCTCCCCCACCGACCCTATGCGGCTGACCAGTTCGTCGTCCGGCGCGAGAAACCGCTGCGGTGTGCGGCGGTTGCCGACGCCCGCCGGGGTGCCCGTGAAGATGAGGTCGCCGGGGAGGAGGGTGCAGAACTCGCTGAGGTACGAGACGAGTTGGGGAATCGGGAAGATCATGTTGCCGGTGCGGTCATGCTGCACCACCTCACCGTTCAGCTCGCAGGTCAGCTCCAGGTCGTCCCGGTGCCCGGCGGCGTCGATCTCGTCGAGGCTGACGAGGGCGGGACCGACCGGACCGAATCCGGGATGCGACTTGGCGAGCGAGAACTGGGCTGGACGGCCCGCAAGTTGGGCGATCCGCTCGGACAGGTCCTGGCCGACGGTGAGCGCGACGACCGGGTCCCAGCCCTTCTCCACGGGCACCTTGTGCGCCTCGCTGCCGATGACCGCGACCAGTTCCAGCTCCCAGTCGACGTTGCCCGGCGGCAGGTCGACGGTGGTGTTCGGGCCGGTGAGACAGGTCGGGAACTTGGTGAAGACGAGGGGGGCCGAGGGTTCCTCGTAGCCCGCTTCCGCTGTGTGGGGGCGGTAGTTGAGGGCGACGGCGAAGATCTGGCGGGGGGCGGGGAGGCCGGGTGCCTGGAGGTCGGCCGGGTCGTAGGGGCGGGCCCCTGTGGCGGACCTCGACCACTCACGAACGTCGCCCCAATGGGCGAAGAGGTCGGTCGCGAGTTCGGCCGGGACCGGGATGGCGCCCTCGCCCGTCAACAGGACGGTACGACCGGCGAGTTGTGCGATGCGCATCGGCTCAGGCTTCCCACTGTCCGGCCGGCGGCTCCTCGGTGCCGTACGCGTCCTTCCAGGACATCACCGGGTTGCGCAGCACGCCCAGGCCCTCGATCTCGGCCTCGACGACGTCACCGGGCTTGAGGTAGTTCGCGAAGGGGTCCGGGGTGCTCGCGGCGACGCCCGCGATCGTGCCCGTGGTGATGATGTCGCCCGCGCTGTAGATCTGCGGGGAGTGGTAGGCGACCAGCTGCGGGATCGAGACGGACATCCGGGAGGTGTTGGACTTCTGGCGTACGTCGCCGTTGACCCGGAGTTCCATGTCGAGGTCGTGCGGGTCGTCGATCTCGTCCGCCGTGACGATGTACGGGCCGATCGGGCAGAACGTGTCGATCGCCTTGGAGAAGGAGAAGACCCCGGACTCCATCTCCCGGCGCTGGATGTCGCGCGCGGTGATGTCGTTGAACACCAGGTAGCCCGCGATGTGTTCGACGGCCTCCTCGGCGGAGAAGAACTTGCCGGGTTTGCCTATGACGATGGCGAGTTCGAGTTCGTAGTCGAGTTCCCGGGTGAGGTTCGCCGGGTACACGATCGGCTCGTCCGGACCGATGACCGCGTCGACGTTCTGGAAGAAGACGATGCCCTTGTTGACCGGGTGGGACCAGTCGACCCGGACCAGGTCCTCATGGTGCTCACGGAAGTTGCCGGCCGTGTGGAAGAACTTCTTCGGCACGATCGGGGCGCGCAGCTGTACGTCCGCGAGCGCGAACGTCTGCCCGGTTTCCCGGACCTGGCCCTCGTGCGCGAAGAACGCACGCGTCGAGGGCACCTCCAGCTCCACGACGGTCTCCCCGTCGAGCCGCCCCACCAGTCCCTCGTCGAACGTCACCAGCTTCATCGGATCTCCGACCTCGCTCAACCACCCACATGGGCCTTAACTGTCGACAGACAGCCTGCCAATGGTGTGGTTGAGCGTCAATAGACGCGTCAAGTGTGGACACAAAACCATGTCGTGGCTTACCGTCCGGACCATGCGCGCTACATGGGACTTCACGGGAACGCGAGCGCTGGTCGCCGGCGCCGGTGGCATCGGAGCGGCGGTGGCCGGGGCACTGGCCGGGGCGGGCGCGTCGGTGCTCGTCCTCGACGTCGACAAGGCGAAACTCGACCAGGTCCAGCAGGAGACCTCCGGTTCCGTCAGCGGGCTGGCCGTCGACCTCACCTCGGCGGACGCCTGCCGTGCCGCTGTCGGCCGTACGGTCGAACTCCTCGGCGGAATCGACGTGTTCGTGCACGCGGTGGGCGCCAACGACCGGCGTCCGGTGCTGGAGACGCCCGACGAGGTGTGGGAGCGGATCACCGCCATCAACCTCGACAGCGCCTTCTGGCTGGGCCGGGCCGTCGGCGCGGTGATGGTGCCCGCCGGATACGGGCGGATCGTGTACCTGTCCTCCGTCTCGGGGCTGCTCGCGCACGCGGACCACTCGCCGTACGCGGCGACCAAGGGCGGGGTGAACCAGCTGATGCGGGTGATGGCACGCGAGTGGGCGCCAACCGGCGTCACCGTCAACGCCGTTGCCCCCGGCTACACCGAGACCGAGCTGACCCGCGACTACCTCGCCCGGCCCGGCGTACGCGCGTCCCTGGAGTCGCTCGTCCCCGCCGGACGCCTCGGCCGGCCCGGGGATCTGACCGGCCCCGTCCTCTTCCTCGCCTCCGACGAGTCGGCGTTCGTCACCGGACAGGTGCTGTATGTCGACGGCGGGCGGACCCTCGTATGACATCCGTGTCCTCCAACTCGCCTCCACGGCAACAGATCTCATGAACGGAGCCCCAATGACCCCCGTGACTCCCGTATCCGAACGCTTCGCCGGCAAGACCGTCCTCGTCACCGGTGCCGGTACCGGATTCGGCGCCGAGATCGCCGTACGGGCCGCGCAGGAAGGTGCCGACGTCGCGGTGCACTACCGCAGCTCCCGGTCCGGCGCCGAGGCAACTGCCCGGCGCGTCACGGAACTTGGCCGCAAGGCCCTCGTCGTCCAGGCCGACATCGCCGAGCACGACCAGATCAAGCGCCTCGCCGACGAGGTCTGGTCGCGCTTCGGGCGCCTCGACGTGGCCGTGAACAACGTCGGCGACGTCGCCCGCGAGCAGATGTCCTGGCGGGACATCACGGAGGAGTCCATCGACCATGTCCTCGCCGTCGACATCAAGGGCACGCTGTTGTGCACGCACGAGTTCGGGGCGCGGATGCTGGAGCAGGAGGGCGGCGGCTCGATCGTGAACGTCGGTTCCACCGTGGTCGTACGAGGGAGTGCGCGGGCGCCGCAGTACGCGGCCGCCAAGTACGGGATCATCGGGCTGACCAAGTCGTATGCGCAGGCGTTCGCTCCGCGGGTTCGGGTGAATGTCTTCGCGCCGGGGTTCATTGAGACTGCGGCGACGCTTGGGCGGGACGACTGGAAGAGTGGGCGGGGGGATGTTCTGCGGGCGGCTACGCCTATGGGGCGGATTCCTGGGCCTGAGGAACTTGCGGGGACTGCGTTGTTTTTGGCTACGGAGGATGCGCGGCATATTACGGGTGGATTCTTGATTGCTGACGGGGGCTACAACATGGTGGGGGCGTAGGGGTAGTTGGGTGGGTGCCGGCCGGTGGGGGCTTGTCGCGCAGTTCCCCGCGCCCCTAGGTCGGCCCCCCCCTATCCCCTGTTCAAAGCTCCGGCCCCCGGGAATCGGTTCGCATCCAAATCCCGGGGGCCGGTTCTTTAGTTGTCGCTACGCGACCGTCAGTGTGATTGCTCCGGTGTAGGAGCGGCCCGCCGTGATCGCTGTCGCCGTGCCGTTGACCGTCAGGGTTACCGTCTTGCCCGTCGGGGCCTCGATCGTTGCCGTGGAGGCGAGCGTGAGGGCGCTCAGGTACGACGTGGCGGTTACCGTCCAGGTCGAGCCCACGCCCAGGGTTACCAGGACGCCATTGTTGACGACCGCGCTCGGGGTGTTGGTGACCTCGCTGATCTGGCGGTACTCCGCCGAGGTGATCGTGGAGACGGCGTGCTTGGCGGTGGAGGCGGAGATGACGCCCTCGACCGTCGAGCGGGTGAAGGACAGGGTCAGGTTCTGGCCCTGGATGCTGCCGTTGCCGCCGCCCCAGACCGAGTTGTAGAAGTCGCCGGTCAGGGCGATGTCCGTGAACGTGCCCTTCGCGTCGGTGGACTGGGACGAAGTCGTCGTCCAGGAGGAGGACTTGGTGGGGGAGCCGGTGGGCTCGGTGTACGTGCCTATGGTCTCCGTCTTCCACGCCTTCCCCGAGACCGTGACGCTGCTCGGGCGGTCGGAGTCCATCAGCTGGAAGACAACTCCGTTGCCGGGGTTGATCGTTGCGCCGTCCGAGCCGTCGGCCGTGACGGTGCCCGCGACCGCCTTGCACATGAACGCGGTCTCGCCGGTGTTGACCTGGGTACCGCCGTCGATGGTGACCGACCCGGCCGCGTACCAGAGGACCATGAAGCGACCGGCGTTGATGACCGTCGGCTGCTCGGACAGCGCGCTCAACTCGGCACTCGTCAAGCCCAGTTCGAGGGAGTCGTTCAGGTCGGCGACCGCGTCGGCCGTGCTGTCGCCGTAGTGGGCCGAGGAGCCCCAGTGGATGAGGGCGTAGTCCCCGACGTCGAAGGTGCAGCCCAGGAAGTGCTCGGTGACGTTGCCGATGGCGTACGAACCGTAGCCCTGGCCAGCGGTGTTGGCGATCTTGCTGTTGATGGCGGTGAGCGTGCAGTAGCTGCCGCCGTCGACCGACAGGGCACCCCATTTCTCCGACGAGATCGAGGAGTTGACGAAGGACAGCTTGGTGCTCGTCCCGAGCAGGTTGGTCGTACGGACGTTGCCCGACAGGCCCAGCATCCACGGGACGGTGATCATGTACCGGGTGTCGCCGGTGCCGGAGGTCGGGTACTCCTCCGGCACCGTGCCGTCGGCGCAGTGCAGCGTGGAGTTCTTGACGACGACGTTGGCGGTGGCGTCGGCGATGACCGCGGTGCGGACCACGCCCTCGTTGCTGATGGTCGCGCCGTCCACGACGAGCGTCGTGCCCTCGCCCGTGCCGACGATGGAGGCGCCGTACCCGACGAAGTCGCAGCGACCGTTCCCGACGTACGCGACCTGCGGGTTCGTGAGCGTGTAGGTGCCGCCGCCGGCGACGTACACGCCGTTGAACGCCTCGCCGTCCGACAGCAGCCGGATGTCGCTCGCGCCCGTGTCGGTGACGGTGCCGCCGAGGACCGCCGAGGGGACGGACTTGGCTTCGTCGACGCCGTCGGCGTCCACGTACAGGGCCTGGCGGAAGGGGAAGGTGAGGTCGTCGTAGGCGACGTCGGTGGCCTCGGCGACGGCCAGGACGACCGTTCCGGAGTAGGTGCCCGCCGCGATGGCGGTCGCCACTCCGCCGTAGCCGTCGGTGAGTTCGGCCAACTCGCTTCCGATCTCGACCCCGTTGACGGTGAGGCTGAGGCTGTAGCCGTCCGGGACGGCGATGGCACCGCCCTCCTCGATGACGAGGGCGCTCGCGGTGGTGGTCTCCGTGAGCGTCAGGGTCTCCCCGGCTGCGACGGTGATCGTGTCCGCCGCTGCGGCGCGGGCGGTGGCCGGTACGAGGACCGGCGGCGCGAGTACGGCGGCGACCGCCACGAGAAGGGCGCGATTGCGGGACCGGTAGCTGATGTTGGTGCGCAGCACTGTGAACTCCATGGGTTTCAGGGGGTTTTCGGGCTGGGGGTAGCGACTCTTGGCGTCGGCCCGAGAAAAGAAGGAAGAGAGGAGGAGAAAGGAAAGGAAAGGAAAGGGGGGATTCAGGTGCCCTAGCGAGCCACGGGCTCCGTCAAGTCCGTTACTTTCGGCGCGCGTTCGCCTCTGATGCGGGACAGCACGCGGGTGCGGAGTTCGGTGAACCGGGGATCCGCGCGGGTGGTCAGCTGGTCGCGATCCGCGCCCAGGGGGATCGTCAACGTCTCCAGGACCGCCGTGGGCTTTCCGCCCAGGACCACGACCCGGTCGCCGAGGTAGACCGCCTCGTCGATGTCATGCGTCACCACAACCACCGTGATCCCCAACCGCCTCCGCAGCTCCAGGGTCAGATCCTCCAGGTCGAAGCGGGACTGGGCGTCCACCGAGCCGAACGGCTCGTCCATCAGCAGCACCGGCGCGTCGTACGCCAGACCGCGCGCGATCGCCACCCGCTGCTGCATCCCGCCCGACAGCTGCCAGGGATACTTCTCGCCGACGTCCGCCAGCCCGACCGCCTCCAGGCACTCAAGAGCGCGCTGCCTGCGTACGGCCTTTCTCACGCCCCGCCCCTGGAGCGGGAACGCCACGTTGTCCCACACCCGCATCCACGGCAGCAGCGAACCCCGGTAGTCCTGCGAGACCACCGCGATGTCCGCGTGCGGAGCCGACAGCGGCAACTCCCCGTACCGCACCGCCCCTTGAGTCGGCGGCGTCAACCCGGCCAGACACCGCAGCAACGTCGTCTTACCCGCACCCGACGGACCGACGATGCACACCACCTCCCCCGGATCCACCCGCAACGACAACCCACCCAGCACCCGATGCTCCTGCGCACCCCGGCCGAAACTCATCCCGACGTCCTCGACGTACAGGCTGGATCCGCGTGTCATACGACGACTCCGTTACTCGTGGCGCGTTCCGTGGAAGGCAGCTGTGCGGGGGGGAGTTGGCGGGCGTACGGCCCGTCGTGCGCGCGGCGCCCGTTGGTGGTACCAGCCCAGCAGGGCGTGCTCGACGAGCAGGAGCAGCACGCTCAGTACGTAGCCGAGGACGCCGATCAGGATCGTGCCCGCCCAGGTCTCGGCGACGTGGAAGCTCGACCCGCTCTGAAGGATGAAGTTGCCCAGCCCGATGGGCGATCCGTAGATCTCGCTGACGACCATCAGCACGACGGCGATCGACAGCGCGACCCGGATGCCGGCCAGGATCTGCGGCAGCGCGCCGGGCAGGACGACCCGGCGCATCCGCAGCGCCCAGGGGATGCGGTAGCCGCGCACGGTCTCGTGCACCGCCGGGCCGATCGCCTGCACGCCGCTGACGGTGTTGAGAAGGATCGGCCACACGGACCCGAGGAAGATCAGGAAGACCTTGGGCCCGGAGCCGATCCCCAGGGTGAGGATGATGACCGGCACGAAGCCGACGGTCGGGGTGGCGCGGGCGAAGTCGAGCAGGGGGCCGGTGGCCAGGCGCAGGGTGCGTACCTCGCCGATGACGAGGCCCGCGCCGACACCGACGACCGTGGCGAGGGCCAGGCCGAGGACGATGTTGCGGAGGCTGAACCACAGGTCTTCGACCAGTCCGCCGTGCAGCAGTTCGCTCCACAGCACGTCGAGGACTTCGGTCAGCGGCGGGAAGTAGAAGCTGGTGCTGCCCGCCGTGGAGACGAGGAGAACCACGAACACGACGGCGGGCAGCCAGAGTTGGCGCAGCACCGGCTTCCAGAACGTCCAGGTTGCGAGGTTCATGGCGCCTACTCCCCTCCCGGGTGCGTGGGCGGTCGCCAGCGCAGCAGGCGCTGCTCGGCGAGCTGCGCCAGCATGGTGATCGCGTACCCGATGGCTCCGGCGGTGAGGATGTAGGCGTACGCCCGTGCCGACACGCCCGCCTGCTGGGACTCCATGATCATGTGGCCGATGCCGGGCAGGGTCGTCAGCACCTCGACGCCGATCGCGACGAGCACGGAGGTGGTCGCGGCCAGTCTCAGTCCCGTCATGATCGACGGGACCGCGCCCGGCAGGATCACGCGGCGGAAGCGCAGGAGGCGGGGGACGCGGTAGGACCGTACGGTCTCGTGGACCGCCGGGGTCACGCTGCGGGCGCCGTACTGGGCCTGGAGCAGCACCGGGAAGACGCAGGCGATGAAGACAACTGTCGCCTTCATCCCGGGAGTTGAGCCCAGGACCAGCAGGAACACCGGCAGCAGGGCGATGACCGGGAACGACCGCAGGATCTCCATCAGCAGCCGTGAGGACTCCTCGGCCGCCGCGTACACCCCGGTCACCAGGCCCACCGGGATTCCCACGGCGACGGCCACGACCAGCCCGGTCACCGCGCCGCGCAGGGTGTCGCCGACGGCCTGCCAGAAGGTCCCGCTGCCGACGAGGTCGGTGAACGCGGCGGCTACGGAGGCCGGTCCGGGCAGCGCGGTCGAACTCACCACGCCCACCGCCGCGATGAGCGCCCACAGCGCCAACACGGCGGCCAGGGCGCCGAGTTGCAGCAGTCGTACTCTTCCTGCGGAGCTACTCCCCATCGTACTGCTCCCCGTCGGACTGCTCGCCATCGTGTTACTCCTCGCCGGTGACGGTCGGCGCCTGGTCCCAGTACACGGCGTCGTCCGTCGGCTCCTTGTCGAGCAGGTCGAACTCGTGCATCTTGGTGATCACCGTGCGCATGACCGTCGTGTCGAGGTCCTTGTCGTAGAAGTTGGTGTCGTGCGCGTCGATGAACTCGTCCGGCACCTCGGTGTACTTCTTGTCGATGGTCTTGACCGCGTCGGGGTTGGCGTTGGCGTAGGTGATCGCCTTGGCGACGGCGTCGATGAACTTCTTCGCGGTGGCCGCGTTCGCGGACAGGTACTCCTCGCTGGAGAAGAGCACGCCCTGGACCATGCCGGGCAGGTCGTTCATGCCGTTGCCGATGGAGCGCAGGCCGCTGTCCTTGGCGGCGAAGTAGAACGGGCCGAAGGAGAAGACGGCGTCCGTCTTGCCCGAGGTGGCGGCGTCGGTGAGCGAAGTCGTGGGCAGGGCAACGAACTTGACCTTCGACGGGTCGCCGCCGTCCTTCTGCACGAGGTACTCGCAGATGAACTGGATGGTCCCGCCGAGCGCCGAGATACCGACCGTCTTGCCCTCGAGATCGGCGAACGAGGTGATCTCGCTGTCCTTCTTCACCAGCAGACCGTCGGTCGGATCGGTCTTCGTCGTCGCGGACTGAAGGCCCGTCACGATCCGGATCGGCATGTCCTGGGCGGCACCCTTGAGGAACCCGGAGCTGTCGGTCATCGCGAACTGGGCTTCGCCGTTGAGGACGGAGGGCGCGTTCTGCGAGGTGTCCTGCGCGCCCGCCTTGATGGTGACGTCGAGTCCCGCGTCCTCGAAGTAGCCCTGCTGCTCGGCGATGTAGAGCGGCTCGAAGATGGCGCCGTTGGACCGCAGTACGGTGATCTTCGGCTTGCCGTCCGCGCTGGTCGCGGTCGCGGCCTCCCCACCGCACGCGGTGGCCATGGACAGGACGACGGCACAGGCGGTGGCGGCGAGAACGGCGCGGCGGCCGGGGTTTCTCGGAGTCTGCGAAGTCTGCATGGAACGGCTCTTCCTCACGAGGGTAGGAATCGGGACAGTACTGTCGACACTTTTCGCCTTCAAGGGGTTCGACACTCAAAGATTCTGTGTATCTGCCGACACTAATCAGGCAGGAAAGTCGAACAGCTCAGCCGGGTTGTCGACCATCAGGCGTCTCAGATGCGCCGGGTCCGGCGCGATCCGCTCGACGAGGTCCACGAGCAGGCCGTCGTCCGGGGCGTCGCCGACGATGTTGACGTGCGGATAGTCGGTCCCCCACACCACCCGCTCGGGCGCGTGGGCGACCAGGGACGCGGCGAGATCGACGGCGTCGGCGTACGGCGGCCCCTGTCGCGAAACCCGGTCCACGCCACTGACCTTGACCCACACCTGCCCGGTGTCGAGAAGCGCGCGCAGACTGCGCAGCGCCCGTCCGTCACGGCCGGCGGCGAGGTCGACCCTCCCTATGTGATCGACGACCACCCGGCCCGGCAGGGCCCGTACGAGGCTCTCCAGTACGGCGATCTCCTCGCCCCGCACATGGAGTTGGGCCGCCCAGCCGAGCCCGTCGACGCGTTCGAGGATCGCGTCGATCTCGTCCCGCGTCGGCGGAGTCCGCAGATGGGGAAGGAAGTTGAGCCGGAAAGCCCGTACGCCGGCCCGGTGCAGTTCCTCGACCTGGGCACGGTTCGTCCGCTCACCGACCAGGGCCACCCCGCGCAGCCGCCCGCCCCCGCCGGCCAGGGCGTCCAACAGCACCCGGTGGTCGTACCCGTGGCAGGACGACTGCACGACCACGGCCCTGGTGAGCCCCAAGTGCCGGTGCAGGGCCCGCAGTTGCTCCTTGGGGGCGTCGTACGGGGTGAAAGTGCGCTCGGGCGCGTACGGGAAGACGTCGGCGGGCCCGAAGATATGGCAGTGCGCATCACAACTGTCCGGCGGAAGACGGAGGTTGGGGGTGCGCGGGGCGGGGTGCGGGGGCGGACAGCCGGGGGAGGGCGTCGGGGCGGCGGGTGGTACGGCGGCCTGGGCGGCGGGCATGTGCTGAAGTGCCGACAGCGGCTGAACCGTGGACACGGGCGGTGCGGCAGGCGCCGGTTGGACGGTGGGCTCAGTCACAGCGGGCCGTCATTCCACCGTCGACCACGATCTCCGTACCGGTGACGAACCGCGCCTCGTCGGACGCCAGGAACAGTGCCGCGTACGCCGTGTCGCGGCCGTCGCCCATGAAGCCGAGCGGGATCCGGGCCTGCCGCTGGGCCAGCAGCTTCTCCACGTCCCCGCCCGCGCGCTGCCCGGCAAGGCGGGCCTCGACCATCGGGGTGTGCAACTGCCCCGGGACGACGGTGTTCACCCGGATGCCCTCCGGCCCGTACTGCACGGCGGTGACCCGGGACAGCTGGATGACCGCGGCCTTGGCCGACGCGTACCCGACCTGCCCGGCGCCGGTCCAGCGCAGCCCGGAGCAGGAGGCGGTGTTGACGATGGCGCCCCCGCCGCCGCGCCGCATCACCGGGATGACGTACTTGCAGGCGAGAAAGGCGCTGGTCAGGTTGGTACGCAGCTGACTGTCCCAGTCGTCCAGGCTCAGCTCGACCGCACCACCGGCCCGCGACCCGCCGACGTTGTTGACAAGGATGTCGATACGGCCGGCGAGACGTTCGACTTCGTCGAAGTAGGCCTGGACGGCGGCCGGTTCGGTGACGTCGAGCAGATGGGTGCGGACGGTGCCACCCTCGTCGCGGATCTGCTGTGCGGTGACGTCCAGCGAGTCCTTGTCCCGGTCGGTCAGGTACACGGTCGCGCCCTCACGGGCGAAGATCACGGCGGTCGCCCGGCCGTTGCCCCAGCCCGGCCCCACACTGCCGGCACCGCTGACGACGGCGACCTTCCCGGCGAGCCGCCCCGGCGGCGCTCCCCCCGGCCTGGGGTCGGGGTGGGCGTCTGGCGCGTCTTGGATCACAGGAGTCTCCCTGGGTCGACCTCGATCAGGACCTCTGTCCGGCTTCGGAACCTGCCGACAGTCTTAGCCAAGTGTCGACAGAAAGTAAACATCGAGGGACCTGTGAGCGGTGAAAGGCGAGACTATTGCCAAGGGTGTCGACAGAGGGCTTGGATGGGGAGTGCGAACCAGCCCCACTCCCGGAGGACGCCGATGCAGAAGCCGCCCGTGTTCACCCCCGAGGAGGTCGCCCGCTTCCGCGCCGAGCTGGCCGCACGCCGGGCACCGGGCGCGTACGAGCCCGGCCGCTGGTCGGTGAGCCCGCTCAACCGCCGTACGGACGTGGTCGGTTCACTGCCGACGTCCGTACGACTGCGGGACGCCACCCTGCGCTCGATGGAGACCCTGCCGGGCGTCACGGCCTCCGCGGCCGAGAAGGCGGAGTTCTTGCGGCAGTTGGCGGGCACGGGCGTACCGGAGGTCGTCACCGCCGGACTGTCCGGACGCGACGACGACGCCCTGAAGGCCGAGGTCGCCCTGGCGAAGGGCGAGAACCCGAACTGTCGACTGATCTGCCCCCTGATGCGCTCACCGGAGGACATCGACCGTGCGGCGGCGGCCGGTTACGACGCCGTACAGGTCTGGGTGCAGGGCTTCGGCGAGACGTCCCTGATCTACCAGCCGGCGGTCTACGCGGCAGCCTGGCGGGGCGAGGAGTGGCGGCGCCCGGAAACACCGCGCGACCGAACGGCCGTACTGGCAAAGGCGGTTGCCCTGATCCGTCACGCCCGTTCCGCCGGCCTGGACGTGATCGTCCCGCTGCTGATGGTCTCGTACGCCACCGAGGAGAGCCACGCGGAGTCGGTCACCGCGCTCGCCGCGGCCGGTGCCACCGAACTGACCCTGTTCGACGGCCCGGGCGCGCTGAGCCCGGAGGCGTACGGCCATCTGGTCCGCCGTACGCGCGAACTGGCTCCGGACGTCGAGGTCGGCCTGCATCCGCACAACACCTTCGGCCTGGCGGTCGGTTGCGCGGTAGCCGCCGTCCAGGCAGGCGCGACCGCCGTGGAGCTGTCGGTCAACGGCTACTGCGGCGGCCCCGGCAACGCCGACCTGGCGGCCACCGCGCTGGCCTTCGAGGCGCTGTACGGCGTACGGACGGGAATCCGAACCGACCGCCTGACCCAACTGGCCCGTACAGCACAGGACTTGACGGGATACCGAACTGCCTGGAACCACCCGGTGACCGGCACGCACGCCTTCTGCTGGGGCGGCATGGACCTCATCACCCAGGAGACAGCGATCGACCCCCTCCTGCACAACTGCCTGGAACCCACCCTGGTAGGCAACGAACGCGAGATCCCCTTCACGCCGGACAGCGGCCCCTACACCCTGGCCGACCGCCTGACGGCCCTGGGCGTCAACGACCTCACACCCACCCAGGTGGATGAACTCCTCGGCGAGGCACGCGAGTTGATGGGCCGGGAGAACCGCCTGGCCACGGACGAGGACCTGGCATCCCTGGCGGAGGAGATCCGATTCCGATGAGCAGCCCCCGCCTCCCCCTCTTCCCGCCCCCGGAACTGACCGCTGACCAACGGGAGTTGTACGAGACGATCGCTGGCGGCCCCCGCGCGAAGGGCCCTCAGCGCTTCGCCCTCACGGACCCCGAGGGCAGGCTGCACGGCCCGTTCAACGCGATGCTGCTGAGCCCGGCCGTGGGCAGGGCCCTCCAGGATCTGGGCGCGGCGATCCGGTACGCCTCCCAACTCCCGCCACGGACAAGGGAGATCGCGATCCTGGTGGTGGCCGCGTCCTGGGACAGCGCCTTCGAGCGGTACGCCCACGAACGGGTGGGCGCGGCCGTAGGCCTGACAGAACCCGAACTACGGGCACTGCGCGAGGGCGGCGACCCCGGCCTGACGGACCCAGTGGAGCACGCGGCCTGGGAACTCACCCGTGCCCTGGTCCGCGACGGCGGCACCCTGACCGACGACCAGTACGGGCAGGCCCGAGCCACCCTCGGCGAGCGCACCCTCTTCGAACTCTCCACCCTGGTCGGCTACTACGCGACGCTGGCCCTACAACTCCGCCTGTTCGCGGTACCGGCACCAGAACCGACACCGACGCCGACGCCGACCGAGGTGACTCTGTCGTCGGAATTCAGCGCACACCCTGGGCAGTTACCCCAACCATGACCCAAGGCCCCGCACCGCGCACCCTGTCCGACGAGGCACTCTCCGACCTCCTCACCCAGCAGCAGTTCGGCACCCTGGCCACCAACAAACGCAGCGGTCACCCGCACCTGACGACCATGGTCTACAGCTGGGACCCCGCCACGCGAACCCTCCGCTTCTCCACGACGGCCGACCGAGTCAAGGTCAAACACCTGCGACGCGACCCGCGAGCGGCGCTGCATGTCCCGGGCGGCGACGTGTGGTCGTTCGCCGTCGCGGAGGGCGAGGCGGAGGCATCCGAGGTCACGACGGTCCCGGGTGACGCGGTAGGCCGGGAGCTGCTGGAGATGATCCCGGTGGCAGCCAGGCCGGAGGACGAACAGGCGTTCCTGGAGCAGCAGGTGGCGGAGCGCAGACTGGTGATCCGCCTGAAGGCGCACCGGCTGTACGGGACGGCGCTGGACATCGAGGCGTAGGACGGCACCGTCGGCGCGAGCACCGGCGGTCACTCTTTGCCCACTTCCTCCGCACTGCGCCTACCTAGGCTCCTGCCCGGTCGCCGGAACCGTCCGGCGACCCAGCGGAAGGAAGCCACCATGACACGCATGACACGCATGACGCGCATGACGCGCATGACGCGCATGACCGGGGTCCGAGGGCTCATCACCTCACTCACCATCGCCGCGAGCTGCGTGGGCGCGCTTGTCGTCGCCGCCCCCGCCGCGAGCGCCGCGCCGGTCACACAGACCACCACCGCCGTCGCCGCGGCGGACCCCTGCCAGGCGTTCCTGGACTCCTACAACACGTACATACTGCTGGCGCAGACCGCACCCGACTACCAGACCCGCGTCCAGGCCATGGCACTGGCGATCCAGTTCTACGCCCAGTACGTCAACTGCACCGGCGGCGCCTGACCTTCACCGGAGCGCGGCAGACACTCGGTCAGGCCTCCAGCTCCAGGGGTTTCCGGGGCGCGGGCACCTGAGGCGATGCGGCTGATCCAGCCGATTCCGCGGACTCCTCGCCCGCCACCACCGGGACCTTCTTCCGCCCCACCTGCGTCCGTACGGCCCCCATGCTCGCCACGATGACGAGGGAGATGGCGAGGGCCTCGGGGGCGGAGAGGGTCTGGTGCAGGATCAGGAAACCGGCGAGCGCGGCGACGGCGGGCTCCAGGCTCATCAGGACCGCGAAGGTGGAGGCGGGCAGGCGCCGCAGGGCGAGGAGTTCGAGGGTGTACGGCAGCACGGACGACAGCACGCCCACCGCAGCACCCAGCGCCACGGTGGTCGGGTCGAGCAGCTTCCCGCCCGACTCGACGACACCCAGGGGCAGAAACGCCACGGCGGCGACGACCATGGCGAGCGCGAGCCCGTCGGCCTGCGGGAACCGTCGTCCCGTACGGGAACTGAGGATGATGTACGCCGCCCACATGGCACCGGCGCCGAGGGCGTAGGCAACCCCTACGGGATCCAGGGTGTCGAAGCCGCCTCCGCCGAGCAGGAACACCCCGGCGAGGGCGAGCCCGGCCCAGGCGAGATTGAGCGCACGCCGGGAGGCGACGACGGACAGCACGAGCGGCCCGAGCACCTCCAGGGTGACGGCGGGCCCGAGCGGGATCCGCCCGATGGCGTGGTAGAACAGCCCGTTCATGGCGGCCATGGTGAGCCCGAACAGCAGGACCACTCCCCAGTCGCCGCGCGAGTACCCGCGCACCTTGGGCCGGCAGACCAGCATCATGATCAGGGCGGCGGCCACCAGCCGCAGCGTCACGATGCCGAAGGCCCCCGCCCGGGGCAGCAGGGTCACGGCGAGCGCCCCGCCGAACTGCACGGATATCCCCCCGGACAGCACGAGCCCGACGGCCCCGAGGGTCCCCCACCCCTTGCGCGCCCCTCGATGCCGCCCCCGAGAGCCCCCGGGGGCGGGCTCGACGACAGCGGGCAGATTCGCGGAAGGCAGAGCCGAGCCGGACACAACCGGCCCGACCACGGCGGCCCACGAGGGCAGACGCTCAGCGCTGGGCATCTTCACAGGGCCTTCCCAGGATTAACGCGCGATCTCCGTACAATGCGATGCACTTTCCCGTCCAGAGTAATGGACCAGGGAGAGCATACGAACCCATGTACAACCGACGCGCCCCGGCCTGCGCTCCGGCGCCTCTGAGCTAGGCCGACCTGGACCCGCGAGCAGCGACACGCGCGTCAGTCGCCGGGACCAGCCACCACACCACTCGACCCAGGCCACTCCAGCACGCTCAGCTCGGGCCACTGCTCCCGCCACCGCGCCGCCTTCGCCTCATAGACGGCCCGAGGAGCGAGCACCGGGTTCGGCCGGACGACGAGGTTGAAGACATCCGACAGCCCGTGCGGTGCGTACACCCGCCACCGCCCGTCCCGCTCCAGTCGTACGCCCAGACAGCACGTCGTCGCCGCGAAGCTGTCGATCGCCGCCTCGGTGGACGCGTACGGCGGGCACGGCACACCGAACTTCTCCTCGTACCAGAGGTGCACCCGGGCCTCGTTGCGGATCTCGACCTCGGCGGGCAGGTCGGCGAAGACCTCCCTCCCGGCTTGGATCGCCCGGTCCTCGGCCTCCCAGGACAGATCGCCGTCATCGAAGTAGAAGACGTCGTAGTCCTTGATCCCGTGGGTCGGCGGCCTGCCCGTGACCACGTTCCACACGGTCTGGAACAGACAGCCGGCGGTCAGGTACCACCGGGGCAGATCCAGCGTCGCGGCACGGGCCAGGACCTCGACGAGCACGTCGTTGCGGGACAACACCTCGCGCAGAGCGCCGAGCTGCTCATCGAGAGGAAGCCGACCGATCATCCCTCGGGGCGCTCGGCGACGAAGGAACCCAGGCCGGGTTCGGTATAGATGAGCCCCTCCGCGCGCAAGCCCTTGTGTACCTTCTGCGCGGTCACGGCGGCGATGCCGAACTCCGCGGTGATCTCCACGACGGACGGGATGCGGGTCCGCGGCGGGTACGTGCCGTCCTCGATACGGCGGCGGATCACCTCGGCCACCTGGCGCCAGCGGGGGATGTCGGCAGCAAATTCCATCACCGCACCACCATGCGCAGACGGCAGTATTCTGCGCGATTCACAGTCTACCGCTCATACAGCAGTAGACCGCAGTAGGGTGTAGCTCTGAAAGACCCCGGCGACGGATTGCGGCCGCCCCGGGGCATGGCCACCAGCATTTCCCGACAGGAGCTGATGACAGTGACCGACCTTATCGACCGCCTCATCGCCTGGGTGAGCACCCTGCTCATCCCACCCAGCACGCACCACCGCACACCCTCTCCCACCACTCCACCCCCAGCCCGAGCCACCCTCCCCACCCACCGCAGCCCCTACGGCCCCGACGCCAACGCCCCGCTCGACGGCACCGCCACCAGGTCCGTACGTCCGTACCTCACCGCCCATGAACAACGGCTGCGGCGACGGGAGTCGGCGATGGCCACCCTCGGGCTGGACATGCCCGGCCCGTACTGGATCCACGGGATGGAGGCCGCCTGATGGAGGTGGAACCCGAGTCGCCGTACGGGCCCCGCCTGTTGCCCCGGACCGGGCAGGAGGGCAAGCCCTGTTACCTGATCACCGACGAGCACGGCGGCCCCGTGTCCCGTCTGGCCGACGCGACGGAGTCCGTCCAGCTCGGCATGGGCGCCGAACTCCTCGCCCACGCCCGCGAGCTGCTCCCGGGCACCCCACGCGGCGAACTCCGCTTCCTCGCCGAGCGGTTGACGGAAGCTCTGCACGACGCGCTTCGGGTGGCCGAGAGCCGGGGGCAGCGCTTGAACCGGCTGAACTGAACCGAGCGGGAGGTGAGGTGAAGGGAGGAAGCCGCGAGTGTCCGGGCCCCTCCCTTCCGCGCAGCAATCCGCGTGCGCCATACCGCCACCCCCACGCATCCTTGGAGTTCGCGCACCGCTTCCGAGAGAGGGCCCATGAAGCACGAGTACGAAGCGAAGTTCCTGGCCGTCGATGTCGTGGGCCTCCAGGCCAAGTTGACGGCTCTCGGCGCTGTCCAGGCGCTCCCCCGTACCCTCCTCACCCGCACGATCTTCGAGAGTGACCGCCTCGACAGTGGGGCTTGGCTCCGGCTGCGCGACGAGGACAGCCGCTCGACGCTCACGCTCAAGCAGGTCACGGATGCCACGACGATCGACGGCACCAAGGAGATCGAGACCGAGGTCTCCGACCTGCACGCCATGGCCGACATCCTGCGCCGGGTCGGCTGCACCGAGGTCCGCCACCAGGAGAACTACCGCGAGGAGTGGCGCCTGGGCGAAGTCGCCTTCGACTTCGACACCTGGCCCGGCCTCCCCACCTTCCTGGAGATCGAGGGGCCCGACGAGGCATCGGTCCGCCAGGCCGCCGCGCTGCTCGACCTCGACTACACCGAGGCCCGGTTCGGCAGCGTCGACGGGATCTACCGGAGCGAGGCCGGCCGCGACATCCTCGCCGAGCCCACTCTCCTGTTCTCCGACGCCGAGAAGCAGGGCGGCGCATCCTCGGCGGCGCCCCTGGGCCACTGACCCCGAAGGCAGACGCCGGAGAGAACGGCCACCCACCTCGCCTCGGCCCCGCTCATACCTCGTCCCCCTCCAACCCCTCCGCCAGCACCTCCGCCAGATGCCGCCCCCGCACCCCCGCCAGCTGCTCAAGCTGCGTCCGGCAAGAGAACCCGTCCGCCAGCACCACCGTCCCCTCCCCCGCCTCCCGCACCGCCGGTAGCAACCGCTCCTCCGCGCAGGCCACCGACACCTCGTAGTGGCCCTTCTCGAAGCCGAAGTTGCCCGCCAACCCGCAGCAGCCGCCCGCCAGTTCGCCTGTCAGGCCCGCGGCCTCGCGCAGGCGGCGGTCCGGCTCATCGCCCAGGACCGCATGCTGATGGCAGTGCGTCTGGCCCGCTACCGGGCGGTCCACACGCGGCGGGGTCCAGTCGGGGGCGTGGTGTTCCAGGGTCTCCGCGAAAGTGTGGACCGCGTCCGCCAGACGGCGCGCTCGGGGGTCGTCCGGCAGCAGTTCCGGCAGGTCCGTGCGGAGGGCAGCCGCGCAGCTCGGTTCCAGGACCGTCACCGGGGTTCCCGTGTCCAGGATCGGTTCCATGACATCCAGCGTGCGGCTCAGCACCTTGCGGGCCCGGTCCAGTTGGCCCGTCGAGATGTACGTCAGGCCGCAGCAGACCCGGGCCCCTCCGGTCGGCGGCAGGCTCACCCCCAGGCCCGCCGCCCCCAGCACCCGTACCGCCGCCCGCCCCACCGACGGCGTCAGGTGTTCCGTGAACGTGTCGGGCCAGAGCATGACCGTCGGCCCGCTCCCCCCAGTCTCACGCCCGGTCTTCCGCCACCACCTGCTGAACGGCTCCCCCGCCACCCCCGGAATCTCCCGCTCGGGCGCGATGCCGCCCAGCCGCTTCGCCAGTGCCGCCAACACGCCCACCCCAGCAAGGGAGTTGACCAGGCGCGCCGTGCGCGTACGCGCGACCGCTCCCAGCCACACCGGCAGCCGGCCCATCGCGTAGTGGGCCGCCGGGCGCAGTCGGCCGGACCAGTGGTGGTGGAGGAACTCCGCCTTGTACGTGGCCATGTCGACCTCGACCGGGCAGTCCGAGCGGCAGCCCTTGCAGGAGAGGCACAGGTCCAGTGCGTCGCGGACCTCCTCCGACCGCCAGCCGTCCGTGATCACCTCGCCCACGAGCATTTCGTGCAGCAGCCGCGCCCGCCCGCGCGTGGAGTGCGCCTCCTCTCCCGTCACCCGGAAGGACGGGCACATCACGTCCGAGCCGCCTGTGCCAAGTGCCGGTGTACGGCACTTGGCCACCCCCACGCATCTGCTCACCGCCGCCGAGAAGTCCCCGCCGTCCGCCGGGTAGCCGAAGGCCACGTCCACCGGCTTGCGCGGGAGGACCGCGAAGCGGAGGTTCTCGTCCAGGCGGGCCGGGCGGACCAGCATGCCGGGGTTGAGGAGGTCGTCCGGGTCCCAGAGGGCCTTCGTGCGCTCGAAGAGGGCGATCACCTCGGGGGCGTACATCTTCGGGAGAAGTTCCGCGCGGGCCTGGCCGTCGCCGTGTTCGCCCGAGAGGGATCCGCCGTGTGCCACCACCAGGTCCGCCAGCTCCTCCGAGAAGCGGCGGAAGGCCGCCACGCCGGGCGCCGTCAGCAGGTCGAAGTCGATGCGTACGTGGATACAGCCGTCGCCGAAGTGGCCGTACGGCGTGCCGCGGAGGTTGTGGGCCCGGAGGAGGCCCCTGAAGTCCCTTAGGTACGCGCCCAGTCGGGGCGGTGGTACCGCGCAGTCCTCCCAGCCGGGCCAGGCCTCCGTGCCGTCCGGCATGCGTGTCGCCGTGCCGCTCGCGTCCTCGCGGATGCGCCACAGGGCGCGTTGGCCGGCCGGGTCGGACATGACGAGGGCGTCCATGACGTCCGCCGCGCGCACGATCGCCTCCGCACGCGCGCGTGCCTCCGCCGGATCCGCGCCGCCCGTCTCCACGAACAGCCAGGCGCCGCCCCGGGGCAGGTCCGTGGCGGTGCGGACCAGGTCGGCGGCCATGCCCTCGACAGTCAGCGGGCCGTACGGCAGCAGGCCCGCCGCCGCTTCCGCCGCCGCGCTCTCGTCGGCGTACGCCAGCACGGCCAGCGCACGCGCGCGCGGGGCCTCCACCAGGCGTACGACCGCCTCCGTGACGATGCCCAGGGTGCCCTCCGAACCGCAGAACGAGCGGGCGACGTCCGCGCCCTTCTCGGGGAGCAGCGCGTCCAGCGCGTACCCGGAGATGCGGCGCGGGAGGTCCGGGAAGCCCGTGCGCAGGCGGGCCAACTCGCCCTCCGCCAGCTGCCGCAGGCCCTCCGGGGCACCCGCCCAGTCCCGGCCCAGGCGGAGCCGGTCGCCCCGCGCGCGGATCACCGTCAGCTCGCGCACGCTGTCCGCGGTCGTGCCCCACGCGACCGAGTGCGCGCCGCAGGAGTTGTTGCCGATCATGCCGCCGAGCGTGCAGCGGCCGTGGGTCGACGGGTCGGGGCCGAAGCGCAGCCCGTGCGGGGCGGCGGCCTCCTGGAGGCGGTCCAGGACCAGACCGGGCTGAACCACCGCCGTCCGTTCCTCGTGGTTGAGGGAGAGGAGTTGGTTCATGTGCCGGGTGAAGTCCAGAACCACCCCTGTGCCTGTCGCCTGGCCCGCGATCGACGTACCCCCGCCGCGCGCCACGACCGGGACGCCGTGTGCCCGGCAGACGGCCAGCGCCGCCGCCACGTCGTCCGCGTCGCGCGGGGCGACCACGCCCAGCGGGACGCGCCGGTAGTTCGACGCGTCCATGGTGGCCAGCGCCCGGGACGTGGTGTCGAAACCGACCTCGCCCCGGACGGCCCCGCGCAGTTCCGCCTCCAGCGGCCGAAGATCCGTCATGACCCCAGCATGCATCCCACCACTGACAGTGACCGTCCGGACGGCCAGGGAAACGTGCACAGTTTGTGGGAACCGAACCGGAACACCGCAAATTCGATCACTAACTCCCCTATAGTGACGGCGAGTTGAACACCATCAGTCACTTCTCGCTCACAAATCGATCGCACTGATCACACAAGCGCCCCACAGAACCCCCACGGCCCAGCGCAGCAGCAGCACGGAACCGACCGAGGAACAGACCCAGGAACAGACCGGGGACAGACCCTAGGAACCGACCGAGGACCGCTTGATGACCGCGCCCCGACAGCCCGGCGAACGCCCCGCCTACCGCGCCCTCCTGCCCGCCCCGCTGCTCACCGCCGCACTCGCCGCGCTCGCGGTGGCCGGCGCGGTCGCCCGGGCGCCGGACGAGGTGCGCGTCCCGCTCGCCCTGGGCGGGGCCTGCGCCGCGCTGCTGCTGTGCGCGGCCGTCGCCATGGCCGCCCGCGGCATCCACTCCACCCGGCTGCTGCGCGAACAGCTCGCGGGCGTCATCGACGACGCCGGCCGCCTGCTGCACGACCGGTCCCGCCTCACCGAGGAGCTGAACCAGGTACGGGCCGGCCTCACCGCCGACCTGGAACGGGAACGCGCGCGCGTGTCCGCCGATCTCGCCCGCGAACGCGCCCGCCTCACCGAGGCCTCCGCCCAGGAGCTGACCCGCCTCCAGCAGGAGAAGGCGTACGAGATCACCCTGCTCACCGAGGACAACGCCCGGCTGACCGAGGAGCTGCGCCGGGCCGGCCAGGAGCGCGCGGCGATCCTCGCGGCCACCGCCAACGCGGCCGGCCGTATGCAGGCGCTGGCCACCGGCACCCTCGCCGACCTGCGCGCCATGGAGGACCGGCACTCGGACGACGACGTCGTCGCCGACCTCCTCCACCTCGACCACCGCACCGCCCAGGCGGGCCGGCTCGCCGACTCGATCGCCGTCCTCTCGGGCGCCCGCTCCGGCCGCCGCTGGGCCCGCCCGATCGTCATGGAGTCGATCCTGCGCGGCGCCATGGGCCGCATCAGCGGGTACCAGCGCGTGCGCGTGCACTCCGCCAGCACCGCCGCCGTCGCCGGACACGCCGCCGAGGGTGTCATGCACGCGCTCGCCGAACTCCTCGACAACGCCGCGAACTTCTCGCCGCCGACGGCCGAGGTCCACGTGTACGTGGAGGAGGTCCCCTCCGGGGTCATCGTGTCCGTCGAGGACAGCGGCCTGGTCATGAGCGAGGTACAGCTGCGCCGCGCCGAACGGGCCGTCTCCGGCGACGACGGGGAGCCCGGGGACCATGCCGAACCCGGGACACGCGGAGACGGCGGCCAGCGCGGCAAGGGCAACGGGCGGAAGGGCAGGAACGCCGACGCCATCGGCCTCGGCGGCCTCACCGGGACCCGCCTCGGCCTCTCCGTCGTCGGCCGGCTGGCCCGCAAGTACGGCCTCAAGGTCTCCTTCCGCCCCTCGGCACGCGGCGGCACCGGCGTCCTGGTGCTCATCCCGCAGGACATCCTGGCCGGGGGCGCGGTGACCGCGGAGCCGCTGCCGACACCGCCCACGCGCGCGGCACAGCCGGTACCGGAGACTCCCGCGGCCCCGGTGCCCACGCCCGGTGAACCCTGGGAGGCACGTTCCAAGGAGCAGCAGGAGGAGCAGCGGCGGCAGGAACAGCGTCCGCGCGTGTCGTACGCCGAAGAGGCCCACCCGGAATGGCCGTACCCGGAGACGTCGTACGCGGAGGGGTCGTACACGGAGGCGGCGTACGCGGAGGCGGCGTACGCGGAGGCGGCGTACGCGGAGGCGGCGTACGCGGAGGCGGCGTACGCGGAGGCGGCGTACGGGGACAGCCCCTCCACGCCGGAGCCGTACGCGGAGCAGCCGCGCGAGGACCAGTCGTACGGAACCGACGCCTCGTACGGGACCGACCCCTCGTACGGAGGAGACCAGCCGTACGGAGACGAGCCGTACGGAGACCAGTCCCGCGCGGACCAGTCGTACGCCGCCGCCCGCGCCGCCGTCAGTGACCTGGACCCGGACCCCGTACCCACCCACGAGTCCCCCGACCGTCACGCACCGGAGCACCCGGAGAGCACCGCCTCGGAGGAATCCCCCGCCGTGCTGCCGAAGCGGCGCCGGGGCCGTACCCTCGCCGAGGCCGAGCGCGCCCGGGGAGCGGCACGGGCCGACGAGTCGAGGTGGTCCGTCCCGCTCGCGCCCGACCCCGATCCCGAGGACACGCGCGCGCGGGTGGCACGTTTCGGGAGTTTCCGGCAGGCCGTGCGCGGCGCCCTGCCGGACCAGGCGGCCCTCCAGGGCAGTACGAACCCGGAGCCGGCCCCCGACCCCACGTCGACATCGGCATCGACTTCGACATCGACCTCCGCCACGACCCTCACGAACACACCCGCACCCCCGACGGAAGCCGCACCCTCACGTCCCCTCTCCCCCAGCTCCCACCCGGAAGGCGACCCCACCTGATGACCGGCACCGGCACTGGCCTCGGCCCCGGCCCGACGACCGCCGACGAGAAGCTGTCCTGGCTCATCGAGGGCCTGCTGGAGCGCACCCCGGGTGCCCGGCACGCGCTCGTGCTGTCCCGGGACGGCCTGAAGCTGTGCCGTACGCCGGAGCTGTCCGTCGACCAGGCGGACCAGCTCGCCGCGATCGCCGCCGGGATCCAGTCGCTGTCGCACGGCGCGTCCGTGGAGTTCGGGGACGGCAGCGGAGGCGTGCGTACCGCGATGACGGAGTTCTACGGAGGGGTGCTGTTCATCGTCGAGGCGGGCCAGGGCGCGCACCTCGCCGTGGTCACCGCCGAGGACGCGGACGCCGGGCTCGTCGGCCACAACATGAGCGAACTCGTCGAGCAGCTCGGGGACCACCTGCGCGCCCAGCCCCGAACGGACCAGCTTCGAACGGACCAGCCCGGAACGGACCAGCTCCGGACAGCTCAGCCCCGTACGGCATGAACCGAACAGCGGGACAGGGCAACCGCCCGGGGAGGGACGATTCTCCGGACCGCCTCTACACCCTCACCGGAGGACGCAGCCGCTCCGCGCCCGACAGTCCGTTCGACCTGGTGACGCTGGTCGTCGCCGAGTGCGATCCGGCGCCCGGGATGCAGTCGGAGCACGCCGCGATCCTGCGGCTCACCGAGCGTCCCATGGCGGTGGTGGAGGTCGCCGCGATGCTGCGGCTGCCGGTGGGCATCACCCGGGTCCTGCTCTCCGACCTGCTCGCCGCGGGCCGCGTCAGCGCCCGCCATCCGCGCCGGACGGCCGTCACCGACCCCGACATCCTTGAGCAGGTGCTCGTTGGACTCCGAAACCTCTGACTCCGCAACCTCTGAATCCACGACGGCTGGCTCCACGACTGCTGGCTCCACACCCCCGCCCTCTGCCCCTGCCCCTGCCCTCGACGCGCGTCCGCCCCTTCGTGCCTCCGCCGACAACGGGCTGAAGATCGTGGTCGTCGGGGGCTTCGGGGCCGGCAAGACGACGCTCGTCCGTTCGGTCAGCGAGATACGTCCGCTCAGTACCGAGGAGACGATGACGCGGGCCGGCGAGGCCCTCGACGACGTCAGCGCGGTGCGCGACAAGAACGCGACGACCGTCGCCTTCGACTTCGGCCGCATCACGCTCGACGCGCACAACGTGCTGTACCTGTTCGGCGCGCCCGGCCAGGAACGCTTCTGGTTCCTCTGGGACCGGCTGTTCGCGGGCGCGCTCGGCGCGGTCGTCCTGGTCGACACGCGCCGCCTCGACGACTCCTGGTACGCCATCGACCGCCTCGAACAGCACGGCACCCCCTTCGTCGTAGCCCGCAACGACTTCGGTGGCCCCGACTTCGCCCCGGGGGCCGTCCGCGAGGCGCTCGACCTCGATCCCGACGTACCGCTGGTGAACTGCGATGCCCGCGCCCGGAGTTCGAGCAAGGGGGTCCTGATCGCCCTCGTGGAACACGCGAAACACCGCTACCGGAGCTCACGCCCCAGCCCGCGTTCGTACGATGGTCAAGTGCCCGTACGACCAGAGGAGTTGCCCCGGTGAGCGCCCATGTCCCGCTCGACGGCCCCCGGTTCAGGAACGAACCCGACCGGCTGTACCGGGAGATGCGGAGCGAGCACGGTCCGGTGACACCGGTGCTGCTCGACGGGGACGTACCGGCGTGGCTGGTGCTCGGCTATCGCGAGCTGCACCAAGTCACCGGCGATCCCGTGCTGTTCAGCCGGGACTCGGAGCTGTGGAACCAGTGGGAGAGGATCCCCGCGGACTGGCCGCACCTGCCGATGATCGGCCGTGGCCAGCCGTCGATCCTCTACACGGTCGGCGAACGCCACCGTGAGCGGGCCGCGATGATCGGGAGCGCGCTGGAGGAGACCGATCCGGTCGAACTACGGGCGTACACCGAGCAGTTCGCGGACGAGCTGATCGACTCGATCTGTGCCCGGGGCGAGGCGGACCTCGTCAAGGAGTACGCGATGCGGTTGCCCGTACGGGTCATGGCGCGGCTGTTCGGCTTCACCGACGAGGAGGCGCCGGGGCTGGTCGGTGCGGCGAACGACATGGTAGACGGGCAGGAGGCCGGGCCGGCGGGCCAGCGTCATCTGGTCATGGCGATGGGCCAGTTGCTGGCGTCCCGCAGAATCCGCCCCGCCGACGACGTGGTCTCACGTCTCCTCTCCAACCCGTACGGCTTCACGGACGAGGAGATCGCCCACGACCTGATGATCATGGTCGCGGCGGGGAACGAGCCGACCGCCGGCTGGATGGGCAACTCGTTGCGGCTCATGCTCACGGACGAGCGGTTCGCGGCGTCTCTGTTCGGGGGGCGCAGCAGTGTCGCCGAGGCGATGAACGAGGTGTTGTGGGAGGACGCGCCCGTGCAGACCATGCCGGGGCGGTGGGCGTCCCGTGACACCCGCCTGGGCGGGCGGCACATCCGTACGGGCGATCTGCTTCTCCTCGGCCTCCAGGGCGCCAACTCCGACCCGCAGGTCCGTACGGACGGCTCGGCACTCACCGGGGGCAACAACGCGCACTTCTCCTTCGGGCACGGGGAGCATCGGTGCCCGTTCCCGGCGCAGGAGGTCGCGGAGGTCATCGCCCGCACCGGCATCGAGGTCGTCCTGGACCGCCTCCCGGACATCGACCTGGCGGTCCCGGCTGAGTCGTTGACCCGCCGCCCGTCCCCGTGGCTGCGGGGCCTCACGGAGCTGCCGGTGCGGTTCACGCCTACGCCGGCGGTGGGGGTCGTACCGACGTAGGGCCCTTTTTCCTCGCCCCCGCCGCCCCTACCCATACCCATCCCTGGGGGCTGCGCCCCCAGACCCCCCTTTGTCCTCAAACGCCGGACGGGCTGAAAAACCTGGGCCTGGGCTGAAAGATCAAGCCCCGACGGCCACCCTCCACCCTCGGCCGGCACCATCCAGCCCGTCCGGCGTTTGAGGACGAGCGCGTTCAGCGCGACCTTCTACCCACCCGGGCCAGCCATCTCAGCCCGTCCGGCGTTTGAGGACGAGGCCGTTCAGGCCGACAGCGGGGGTCTGGGGGCGCAGCCCCCAGGGATGGGAACGGGTAGGGGCGGCGGGGGCGAATCCAAGTGGCGAGGCCAGGCAGGGGCTGGTGAACTGGATGCAGGGATCCCTCCGCCTCTACACCCCGTACCCGGAAGCGTCGGCCCCCGGCCGATCCCGGCGGAGCCGACGGAGTGGTGGTCAATGGGATACGCACTCCACCAGCGCAAGGTCAAGATCGTCACGGGCCCGGCGGAGGGAGGCCCCCTGCGGGAACTGTGGGCGCACGGCCGGCGCCCGTTCGTCGCCGTCTTCTGGCACCTCCGCACCCGATGGCTGATCCACCGGGGCGTCACGCACGCCAGACGGTGGTGGAATCCGCCGGGGACGACCGTGCTGGTCGTGGTCGTAGTCCTGTTGAGTCTGGCGCTCGTCGTGTTCACGTTCAACGGATTGATGGCCGTCGTCGGGCAGGAGTGGGCATACAGCCCGGACGAGGTCTGCCAGTCGAAGAAGGACGCCGCTTGCGATGCGGTCACCGGTGTGATGTTGCCGGTGTTCGTGGTCGCCGCCTCCACCCTCCTCTTCCTCTCCTGGCGACTCTGGCACGTCCGCCGGTACTGCACGTACCAGGCCAGGCACGAGCCCAGCCGCCTGGTGGAGACCGCGGGCAGTCTGATGGACGAGGTGGTCGGGCGGGACCAGCTCTGCAACGCCATCATGAAGAACCTCGGCGACAAGAAGGTCCGACGGCCCCACGTCGTCGTCGGGGGCGTCGGTGTCGGCAAGACGGCGTTGCTGGTCCGGCTCGCCCAGAAACTCGCGGCCGTGGGGGCCGTACCCATCCCGATACGGCTGCGCGACGCGCAGGGTGACGAGCCGCTGGACTTCGACGAGATGGCGCTTGCGCGTTTCCGCGACATCGTCCGGTCGAGAGTACGGTCGGACGGCGAGATCGACCGGATCTGGCGGTGGCTCAGGCAGCGAGCCGACCGGATCGTGGTCCTCGCGGACGGCCTGGAGGAGGCGTTCGGCCAGGACGACATGCGCGGCCGACGCGACAATCTGATCCGCGACGCGATACGCAGGGCCGGCCAGGAGGGCCTGCCCCTCGTCATCGCCTCGCGGCCGCACGAACCGCTGCGCGCGATGCAGGCGGCCGTCTCGGAACTGGAGCCGCTGAGCAACGAGGCGGCCCTGTGCTACATCGCCCGCAGCGGCAGCTGGCGCTCCGATCAGACCCTGCTCGACCGGATCGTGGAAACCGCCAACATGGCGGAATCCCCCATCTATCTGAAGATCGCCAAGGATCTGCACAGCAAGGACCTGCTGGAACCCCTGTGGACCGGGGGCGGGAGTCCGGACCTCCAGCTCCATGACAGCTGGACCTTGCGGGCGGAACTCATGGAGACGTGGATCCACGCGCTGGTCGACGGGGACGTCCACCCCGAACTCCCCATCGACCACGACACGAGGCTGGCGGTGGTGGAGTACATCTCCGCGTTGGCGTGCATCGGCCTGGCCTCGGACAGCGCCGACGTCGAACTCGGGGAACTCACCTCGGACGAACCGTGGAACAAGCGCGCCGCGCGGAAACTGGACGACCGGATGGCGGACCTGCGGTGGTCGCCGAAGGAGTACGGCCACAAGCGCGGCGCCTGCGGGCAGGGTAAGGAACACCCCTGCCGGGGAACGCAGGACGGCGCCGGCCGGTGGCTGGGCCCCAGGGTGGACGCCCGGATCGCCGCGACCTGGGGCACCCGGATGGGCCTGGTCCACGAGAACGGCGACAAGGTCCGCTTTCAGCACAGCATCGTGCAGGCCTATCTCGGATCCCGCTTCCTGGACAGGATGTTCGAGAACGCGACGGCCGACAGCCGGCCGGACCACATCACCCGGGCTCTGCGGCGGGGCGGACGGGAACTCCTCATCGCTCTCACGCTGTACTCCCGGTCGCGGCACGGGAAGTGCACCTGCGGCGGCTCCGCGGAGAGCAAGCGGCCATGCCCCGTGAACACGATGTGCGGGCTGCTGCGGAAGCAGGCCGAGAACCTGCTGACGTACGCGGAATGCGCCCAGAAGGTGGCCGGACAGCTCCCGGCGACCGGTAACGGCGAGCCCGACGAACGCGGCGGTCCACGGTTGAGGGCGCTCGAGATCTACGGCGCCGCCGTGGAGATCGACAGCGTCCGGACCGCCCCGAGACAGTACGAACTCATCTCGGAGATCTCGAAGGACTGGCACCGTCTCGGCCAGAACGAGGACCCCGCCAGGCTCCGCGAGGCGAAACTCGCCCTGGTGAAGCAGTGCGGAACAGCGGTACGCCGCGTGGCCGCCGCCCAGAGCCACAACTCCGGGTACGACCACCCGGCGTACGCGCCCTACGGCGTCCTGTTCGAGATCGGCCGCAAGGAAACGGACCGCCGGGTGCGTGAGGCGCTGGTCAAGGAGATAGGAGCGGGTGGCGAACCGGCGTACCAGGCGCTGTGCGACAGGCTCTCCGCGGCCTGCGCGTCGCTCGTGACCCGCCGCGAGTGCGACAGCCAGGCGATGGAGCCCCTGGAGCCCACGGGCTTTTTCCTCGGGGAGGCGGACACGGACGACCTCAGGTCGCAGCGGGACCTGAAGGAAGAGAGGGAGCGACGGGATCGGCGGTACGCCGAGGAGGAGGCCCTGGCGGAGAAGGGGAACTGGGCCTGCAACACCATGCGCGCCTGGCTCCTCCCGCTGCTCGTCGACTCCTCCATGATGTCCCGCCATCTCGCCAGCCCTCGTGACGACCTGGACAACTGGGTTCGGATGGCGACCGGGGAAGCAGGGGGAACCGGAGGGACAGGGGGAACCGGGGGAACAGGGGAATCGACCGGCGCCAGGATTCGGCAGGACGGTCCCGGCGCACCCATCGGTCTGGGGTCGGCGCTGGCCCAGGGATTCAAGTACGCCGCCAACCGGCGGCCCGGCTCCCGGCCCAACCAGAAGGCCCGCGAGTTCCTCGTCAAGCAGGCCCAGGAACTGCTGAACCAGAGCACGTTCTGGTACACGCGCCTGACGCTTCTGCACGCCCTGACCCTGTGGAGCCTGCCCGACGACGTCAACGCCGCCCAGCCGATCCGCGGCCACGGGGCGGACCCGAGGGGCCAGGTGAGGGAGTGGCTGTCGCAGGGCGACGGAAACCGGGCGGAGCACCCGCTGGTCGAGAGTGCCGCGAAGCTGGCGGTCCGCGCTCTTCAGACCCGGCGGCCCGAACGGTTCCTGTGGATCGACGAGGCGGCCCTGGTCTCCTGCATCGGCACGGAGGTCGGACTGCCCGGGGAGCAGCGGGCCCACAACCTGTGGATCCCGCCGTCCACGGGGTGGAGCACCCTGGACCCCACGGCACAGCAGCTGCTCGCGGACGTACTGCTGCTGCTGGTGCTCGGCGAGCGGTCCTACCGGCCGAAGGACACGTTCCGCAGGATGGAGCTCCGTTCCCGCGAGCCGGCCCAGATGCCGTCCTGCCTGCGCAAGGACCGCACCCGGCTGAACCCCGTCCGGGGGGCGGAACGCGCGGCGCAGCCCGGATCCAGCTGCACGGACGAGTGCCGGATGAAGATGTGCCCCTACCCGGCCAAGGTGGAGAGCCTGCGGATGGAGTTCAGCGAGGTCTTCTGCCTGCACCAGCGTGACCTGCTGAGGAAGTGGCAGCCCTGGGCGTGGGCTTCCTTCCGCTTCCGCCGGGAGGCTCCCTGGCAGCGCAAGGTGCCCGTCGCCGGCATGCGCCGCTTCTGGGACCAGATGAGCGACCGGGCACGGGACATCGACCCCGACGACACAGGCAGCACCCGTACGGATTGACCCCCCGCCTCGTCCGACAGCCCCCCGCCTCCTCCGACGGCCCCCGTCTCATCCGACGGACGACGTTTCACCCACGTTTCGTGGAGCCGATAGGCTCGCGCCCGTGGCTGACATCCAGATCCCCGCTGACATCAAGCCCGCCGACGGACGCTTCGGCGCGGGCCCCTCCAAGGTGCGGACGGAGGCGCTGGACGCCCTCGCCGCGACCGGCAGCTCCCTCCTCGGTACCTCCCACCGCCAGGCCCCGGTCAAGAACCTGGTCGGCAAGGTGCGCGAGGGCATCCGGGACCTGTTCTCCCTCCCCGAGGGCTACGAGGTGATCCTCGGCAACGGCGGCTCGACCGCGTTCTGGGACGTCGCGACGCACGGCCTGATCGAGAACAAGTCGCAGCACCTCACCTTCGGTGAGTTCAGCTCGAAGTTCGCGAAGGCCGCCAAGCTCGCCCCCTGGCTCGCCGACCCGACCGTCATCTCCTCCGACCCGGGCACCCACCCGGACCCGGAGGCCGAGGCGGGCGTCGACGTGTACGCGTACACGCACAACGAGACGTCCACGGGTGTCGCCGCGCCGATCAAGCGCGTAGCGGGTGCCGACGCCGGCTCCCTCGTGCTCGTGGACGCCACGTCCGGCGCCGGCGGTCTGCCCGTCGACATCGCCGAGACCGACGTCTACTACTTCGCCCCGCAGAAGTCCTTCGCGGCGGACGGCGGCCTCTGGCTCGCCGCGTTCTCCCCGGCCGCGATCGAGCGCGCCGAGCGCGTCCACGCGAGCGGACGCCACATCCCGGAGTTCTTCAGCCTCCCCACGGCGATCGACAACTCCCGCAAGAACCAGACGTACAACACCCCGGCCCTCGCCACCCTGTTCCTCCTCAACGAGCAGCTGGAGTGGATCAACGGCCAGGGCGGCCTGGACTGGGCGACAGCCCGCACCAAGGACTCCTCGACCCGCCTGTACTCCTGGGCCGAGGACTCCAAGCACGCGACGCCGTTCGTCACCGACCCGGCCAAGCGCTCCCAGGTCATCGGCACGATCGACTTCACGGACGACATCGACGCCGCCGCCGTCGCCAAGGTCCTGCGCGCCAACGGCATCGTCGACACGGAGCCCTACCGCAAGCTCGGCCGCAACCAGCTCCGCGTGGCGATGTTCCCGGCGATCGACCCGACGGACGTCGAGGCACTGACGAAGTGCATCGACTACGTGATCGAGAAGCTGTAACAACACCGCGAGTCCGTACGAGGATGGGGGCGCCCGGTAAGCACCGGCGCCCCTTTCCTCTTTCTGCCCTCGACGCGGCAACCACCCCAGCAGGCAACGCCATGGTCGAACCACTCCCCGAAGGCGGCTTCACCAAGATCACCTGACCACCGCACAGTCCTGGGCCAGCCATTCACCGATGAGCGCGATCGCGTCCTCCACCATTACGCGCGGCGCGCCGGAGGATTCGACCGAGGTGCGGGCTATCGCGGCGAGTTGGGGGTCGGTGAGGGCGAAGGCCGTGCGGGCTGTCTCGTACTCCTCCAGCAACCCGGGGCCGAAAAGCAGCGGGTCGTCGGCGTTGAGGGTGCACCGTACGCCGGCTTGCAGCAGAAGCGGGAGGGGATGGTCGGACAGGGAGTCCACGACGCCGAGGGCGACGTTGGAGGTGGGGCAGACGTCGAGGACCACGCCTTCCGCAGCCAGGCGGGCGACGAGAGCCGGATCCTCGACCGCCCGTACACCGTGGGCGATCCGTCGCGCGCCGAGTACGTCGAGTGCGGCGCGCACGCCGGCCGGACCGGCGAGTTCCCCTGCGTGTGGAGCGGAAATCAGCCCGGCATCGCGAGCGATGGCGAATGCCTCGGCGAACGGCTCGGGTGCGAACTGAGCCTCATCTCCCGCCAGGCCGAAGGAGACGACCCCGTTGTCTGCCCGCCGGGTTGCGAGGTGGGCGGTCGCGACGGCCTGCGAAGGGTCCGCGTTGCGCCTGGCGAACACCAGGACGCCGAAGCCGATGCCCAGCCGGGCAGCGGTACGACGGCCCTCGTCGATGACCATGTCCAGCACGTCGAGCGCGGCGTCCGGATCCTCCTCGTAGGTCAGGGGGTTCACATGCGGCTCGATCCACACCGCTCCGTCCGCGGCGGCGTCCTCGACGACCTCGCGCACCAGCCGCAGAAGGTTCTCCCGCGGGCCCTCGCGCACCAGCCTCGCGGCGAGGCTGTACAAGGACGTGAAGTCCTCGAACGACTTGAAGTCGCGTGAGCCGGACGGCTGTTGTCCACCATGCTCGCCCGACAGCTCCACGAGCGTGGCAGGACGCATCGCGCCTTCCAGATGGAGATGCAGATGGGCCTTCGGCAGGAGGGCCAGGCTTCGCAAGGTGCCTCACTCCGTATACGTCGATGGGGGGCGCCCGGCGAACACCGGGCGCCCCCCATCTCATGCCCGCAGCCCCTCACGCCCTCACGTCGCCGTACAGGTCACTGCTGGCACACCCCCACCCCCCGGCGCTCCCCCGAAGCCGAGACTCGCCGAACCCCCCACCGCCACACTCCCGTTGTGAGCCGCGTTCACAGCCGTCACCGTCGCGCCGGTCTGGGTGTACGTCGCGTTCCACATGCTCGTGACCGTCTGTGAACCGCTCCAAGTCCACGTCACCTGCCAGGACTTCAGGGCCACCGTCCCCGTGTTGGTCACCTTCACCTCGGCGTTGAATCCGCCGCCCCAGTCGCTGCTGACCGCGTAGGAGGCGGCGCAGGTCGCCGTACTGCCGCCGCCTCCCCCTCCTCCGCCGCCACCGGTGCCCGGGAACCCGGGTGCCTTCACGCTCGTCAGGTAGCCGTCCTTCACCGTATCGACCGTCGACCAGTCGTCCTTCAGGATTCCGCCCGTGTCGCCGGAGTTGGGGTTCCAGGACCAGAAGGTCCAGTGGAAGGAGTCCGAGCCGTACGTCGATGTGGGCCGTAGGTAGTCGACCAGTGCCGCCAGCCAGCGCTGGTCCACCGTCGAGGTCAGCGTCGTGCCGAACTCCCCCACCCACACCGGCGCGATGTTCTGCTTGAAGATGTAGCCCCAGTACTTGTCCCAGACGCCCGGCATGTTGGCGGGGAACGTCGGGTCGCTGAACCAGCTCTGCTGGGCCACGCTCGTCGCGTAGTCGTGGGCCGAGTACACCACCCGGTTCGCCACATCCAGCTGCACCGGGTACTGCGCGACCCCCATCAGGTTGCCGCCCCACCAGCCGGAGACCCCGTTGTACGTCTGCACGCCCTCCACGAACACCAGGAGCTGCGGGTTCACGGAGAGCACCGCGTTGCCCGCCCGCTGTGCCGCCAGCCGCCAGTCCCTCGTCGTGTCGCCGCAGCCCCAACAGGCCGGATCGTGCGGCTCGTTGTGCAGGTCGATGCCGATGACCGCGTCCTGGCCGGAGTAACGCGCCGCCAGCGTCCGCAAGTTGGCGATCCATGTCGACTCGGGCACCGCCGACGTGTACCAGAGCGCCGACTGCCCGGCCGCGTCCGGCCGATGCCGGTCCAGGATGACCTTGAGGCCGCTCTGACCGGCGTACGCCACCAACTTGTCCATGATCTGGAGGGAGTTGAGGCCTTGTAGGTCGGCGTTCTTGCCGTTGCTGAAGTCGATGCTGTTGGGGACCGTGGAGGACTTGAAGATGTCGTCGCTGTACGGCATCCGGATGGTGTTGTAGCCGAGCGACTTCATCTGGTCGATCATGCTCTTGTAGTCGCGTGACCAGAGGCCGTGGACCACGTAGTTGGCGGTCTCGAAGCCGAACCAGTTGATGCCGGCGATCCGGACCGGCTGCCCGGCCGCGTCCAGGATCTGGCGTCCGCTGGTGTGCCAGTAGCCGGCGCCGGCGTCCGCCGCACGGACGTCCGCCGCGTGGGCCGTCTGCGCACCGGCTCCCAGCGGTAACAGCAGCACGGCGGCCATCGCACACAGCGCTCTTCGCAAGCTGCGGAACATGTCGCTCGTTCCCTTCGGGGAGGCGCGGCCCCGGAACATATGGGAGCGCTCCCACGAACCGCGCACCTCCAGGAAACTGACACACCATCACCACGTCAAGACATCCGGCAACGCCGACTTCACCGGCTCATCAGCTCACCGGCTCAGCCTCTTGAACCTCCGTACCGCCAGCGGCAGGAACACCACCGTCAGGATCAGCGGCCACACGCCCGCCATCAGCAGCGCGTGTTGCTCGACCCACGAGTTCCCGGTCACCCCCGGCGCCCCGAACAGCTCGCGGGCGGCCGACGCCGTGGACGAGATCGGGTTCCAGAGGGCGACCTGGCCCAGCCAGTCGGGCATCAGCTGGGGCGACACATAGATGCTGGAGACCATCGTCACCGGGAAGACCACCGCGAACAGCCCGCCCGCCTGTTCGGGGCTGGGCACGACCAGGCCGAGCCAGATCCCCACCCAGATCAGCGCGAACCGCAGCCACAGCAGCAGCCCGAAAGCCTGCACGAAGCCGAGTCCGCCGTCGGGCCGCCAGCCCATGCCGTACGCGGTGACCATCATGATGCCCAGTTCGGCGCAGGCCACGATCAGGTCCGTTCCCCCGCGCCCGGCGACCACCGCCGAAGGGGCCATCGGCATGGAGCGGAAGCGGTCGATGACGCCCTTGCTGGAGTCGTAGACGACGACCGTCGCCGTGGTGACGAACCCGAGGGCCATCGTCATCACGAACATCCCCGGCATCAGGAACTCCTTGTAGTCCCCGCCGCCCGGCACCTGGATCGCGTTGCCGAAGACATAGCCGTACAGCAGCACGGACAGGATCGGGAAGCCCAACTGCCAGAGGATGCTGACGGGTTGCCGCTTGTAGTGGGTGAGGCCCCGGCGTACGACGTTCCAGCAGTCGGCGAGCGTCCAGTACAGCCGGCCATGGCTCCGGCCGCCGCGACGGGCCCCGCGCCGGCCGCCGCCCGTCCGGGGCGCCTCCACCGCGCTCACGCGGCTGTCTCCTCTACACCCTCTACGTCCGCGGTCTCCTCCGTACGACGGCCGGTCAGCCGCAGGAACACGTCGTCGAGGCTCGGTCGGCGCAACCCGATGTCCTCCACCGGGACCCTGAAGTCCTGGAGCGTGCGGGCCACATGGGTGAGCGCGGCCACCCGGTCGGTCACCGGCGCGTGGACGCTCAGGCCGTCCAGATCGACCTCCGGTTCGCTGTCCGCGACCTGGGCAACTGCCCGTACCACCCAGGGAATCCGGTCCCGCTGCCCGACGACGACCTCGATACGGTCGCCGCCGACACGCCGCTTCAGCCCGTCCGGGGTGTCGTCGGCGATCGCGCGCCCCTGGTCGATGACGGTGACCCGGGAGGCGAGCCGGTCGGCCTCCTCCAGGTACTGCGTGGTGAGCAGCACCGTCGTGCCGTCGGCCACCAACGCCCGTACGGCGTCCCAGACTTCGATCCGGCCGCGCGGGTCGAGCCCGGTCGTCGGCTCGTCGAGGAAGAGGACAGCCGGGGCCAGGATCATCGAGGCGGCGAGGTCGAGACGGCGGCGCATACCACCGCTGTAGCCCTTGACGCCCTTGTCGGCGGCGGCCACCAGGCCGAAGCGCTCCAGGAGTTCGGCGGCCCGTAGCCGCGCCCGCTTCCCGCCGAGGTGGAAGAGCCGTCCGAACATCTCCAGGTTCTGCCGGCCGGTGAGGATCTCGTCCAGTGCCGCGTACTGCCCGGTGAGCCCGATCCGGGAGCGGACCTGGCGCGCCTGTGTGGCCACGTCGAGTCCGGCCACCGTGGCCTGTCCGCCGTCCAGCCGGAGCAGCGTGGCCAGGATGCGTACGGCGGTGGTCTTGCCGGCGCCGTTGGGGCCGAGCAGTCCGTGCACCGTGCCCCGGCGGACGAGCAGGTCGAACCCGTCGAGGGCGCGTTTCTCGCCGTACCGCTTCTCCAGGCCCTCCGCCCGCACCACCCAGTCGTCCATGACGCCCTCCCGGTCTTCCCGCGCCCACCCCTGCCGTCTTGAACTGAGTACACCGTACTCGTTTTCGCGTACGACGTACCCAGTTCGCGTGCGAACGATGCTCGCGGGGTTCTAAGCTCGGCGTATGACCAGGGGCAGCGGCGGTACGGAGACCAGCGGCAGTGGTGACATCGCGCGCACCCTCGAACTGCTGTGGGCGACCGGCCCCCGTCCCAGCCGTGGCCCCAAGCCCGGTCTGACCCTCGACGGGATCGTCGAGGCGGCCGTGCGCATCGCGGACACCGAGGGCGTCCAGGCCCTGTCGATGCGCCGCGTCGCCACCGAACTCGGCACCGGCGCCATGTCGTTGTACCGGTACGTCCCCGGCAAGGCCGAGCTGCTCGACCTGATGCTGGACCGCGTCCAGCGCCCCGCCCCGGAGGAACTGGGCGACGGGGACTGGCGCGCCACCCTGGAGGCGATGGCCCGCTCCACCCTCGCCCACTACCGCCGCCACCCCTGGCTGCTCCAGGTCAACCAGTCCCGCCCGGTCCTCGGCCCCAGCTCCCTCGACGGCATGGAGAGCGTGCTCGCGCGCATCAAACCGATGGGGCTGACCGACCCCGAGCTGGTCTCGGCGGTCGTGATGGTCGACGGGTACGTCGTCGGGGCGGCCCGTGCCCAGGTTCACCAGCAGGAGGCCGAGCGCCGCACGGGCCTCACGGACCAGGAGTTCTGGCGGGCCCAACTCCCGGTCCTGGAAAGGGCGATGGCCTCGGGCCGCTATCCCGTCCTCGCCACCCTCTCCGAGGACACCTTCGCCCCCGGCTTCGACCACTTCGAGTTCGGTCTCCAGCGCATCCTGGACGGCCTGGAGGTCTGGGTCGAACGGCGCACGCGAGGGTGACAAACCGGGCGTCCGGTGCATGGATGAAGGTATGAGCACTCCGACTCCGACAGGCCCGAGCCCGAGTCCCAGTCCCCGGCTCGCCCCCTTCGTCAAGCAATGGGCCGTCCTGCTCACCAGCCACAAGAAGGACGGCAGCGGCGTCGGCACCCCGGTGAACATCGCCGTCGAGGGTGACCATGCCTACTTCCGTACGCCCGGCAGCGCCTGGAAGACCAAGCGCCTGCGCAACAACCCGGAGGTGGAGATCGCCCCCTCCACCCTGCGCGGCGCCCCGACCGGGCCCGAGATCGCCGCCCGCGCCCGGCTGCTCGACCACGACAGCCCCGAGGACCGGCACGCGGCGAAGCTGCTGCGCCGCAAGTACCCGGTCACCCACGGCGTCCTGGTCCCGCTGGCCCACAAGGTGATGGGGACCCCGACGCTCCACTACGAGCTGCGGGTACGAGAGGTACGGGAGATCCAGGAGGTACGGGAAGTCCGGGAAGTCCGGGAGGAGTGACGCGCCGAGGGTCCCCCGGTGCCGGTGCCCGGAGGACCCTCACCTCATGGCTGTCCCGTCACGCCGACGCCAGCGCCTCCGTGGGCGGCAGCCGGGCCGCCCGGACCGCCGGGTAGAAGCCCGCGAGGCCGCCGATGACGAGCGTCGCGGCGATACCGCCGGCCATCGCCCAGGCGGGTACGACGGCCGGCCAGCCCTGGTAGGAGGCGTAGCCGCCGGTGACGCCGATGCCGAGCAGCAGCCCGCCGAGCCCGCCCAGCGCCGACAGCAGCAGCGACTCGCACAGGAACTGCGTACGGATCTGCCCCTTGGTCGCGCCCATGGAGCGGCGCAGCCCGATCTCGGAGCGGCGCTCCAGGACCGAGATGACCATGGTGTTGGCGACGCCGACCCCGCCGACCAGCAGGGCGACCGCGCCCAGCCCGAGCAGCAGCCCGGCGAGGGTCTCGTCGGTGGCCTCCTTGGCGGCGATCGCGTCGGAGGGCCGGGAGACCTGGACGGCGGACGGGTCCTCGGGGTTGGCGGTGGCACCCAGCACGGACTGGACGTCGGCGACGGAGCCCTGCGCGGCCCGCGTGTACACGGTGGTCGCGTATCCGTCGAAGCCGAGCAGTTCCCCGGCGACGGGCCAGCCGACCAGGGCCGCCGAGTCCATGGTGGGCACCAACTCGTTGGACGCGAGGATCCCGACGACCGTGAACCAGCGTCCACCGAGCCAGACCTGGACCTCCGCTCCCGTGTCGTGCACGCCGAGTTGCTGGGCGGCGGCCGAGCCCAGCACCACCGCCGGATAGCGGGCGTTGGCCGCGTTCAGCCACCGTCCCTCGGCGACCTCGGCCCCGACGGTCGCGGGCAGTCCCGTACGGGCCGCGTAGACGCCGATGCCGCCGCTACGCTCGGTGGGCACATGGTCGTTGCGGTACACCTTGGCGTCGGTCAGCCCGACCGCCGAGACGGACTCGACGGGACCGATCCGGCCGACCATGTCCTCGGCGGCGTCGGGGAGATGGGCCTCGCCCCCGCCGAAGGACTGCCCCGGCGCCACGGTCAGCAGGTTGGTGCCGAGCGCGTCGAGCTTCCGGTTCAGCTCCTCCTGGCTGGACGTCGAGATGCCGACCACGCCGATCATCGCCGCGATGCCGATGGCGATGCCGAGCGCGGAGAGGAACACCCGCATGGGGCGGGAGTGCAGCCCCGATCCGGCGACCCGGACGACGTCGGCGGGGCGGAGGCGCGCGGGCCGGGGCGGGCGTACGGGGACAAGGGTCACGGTCATGCCCGTACCCCCTCACCCAGTCGGTCCGCGTCATGCTCGATGTGCCCGTCCCGCACCCGCACCTCGCGCGGCAGGGAGGCCGCGATGTCCCGGTCGTGGGTGATGACGACGACCGTCGTGCCGGCCCGGTTCAGATCGCGCAGCAACTGCATGACGACCGCGCCGGAGCGGGAGTCGAGGGCGCCGGTCGGTTCGTCGGCCAGGAGCAGCGGCGGGTCTCCGGCGACCGCGCGGGCGATGGCGACGCGCTGCTTCTCACCGCCGGAGAGCTGGTGCGGCTCGTGGTCGAGCCGATGCCCGAGGCCGACCCGGATCAGCGCCCGCCGGGCGAGCAGTCTGCGCTCGCCGCGCGACCGGCCGCCGTACAGCAGCCCCTCGGCGACGCAGTCCAACGCCGGTACGCCGGGCGCCAGATGGAACTGCTGGAAGACGAAGCCGATGGTCCGGGCACGCAGCGCGGACAGCTCACGGTCGCTGAGCCGCGCCACCTCATGGCCGTCGATGCGCACGGTCCCGGAGGTCGGCCGGTCCAGAGTCCCCATGATGTTCAGGAGGGTTGACTTGCCGGAGCCCGACGGGCCGACCACTGCGAGGAGTTCACCCCGATCGACGACGAGCCCGGCACCGCGCAGGGCGGCCACCTCGCCGTACGACTTGGACACGCCCGCCAACTCCACGATGGCGGTGTGGACTTGACGGCTCACTCGGGCACCCCGACCTTCAGACCCTCGGTGACCCCGGCGCCCGAGATCTCGACCATCCCACCGGCGAACAGCCCGGTATCCACGGCGAGATACTCGCTCCCGGTGGCGGTGACCCGCTCCACCGCGTATCCGCCCTCGCGCAGGGCGACCAGTGCCTCGACCGGCACGGCGAGGACGTTCTTCCGGGTCTCCGCCTCGAAGTCGACGTCGACGGGGGCGGCCTGGTAACGCCCCAGCTTCTGCTGGTCGTCGACGGTGAGGGTGACCGGCAGGGTGGGGTCGGAGGACTGGCCCCCGGTGGAGGCGGTGGCCGCTGCCGTGACGGCCGTACCGACCTCGGTGACCTCAGCCTCGACGGTACGGCCGTCGGGCAGTTTCACCTTCGCCTTCGTGTCGTCGCCGGACACCAAGTCCTCGTCCTTGACTTCGAGTTCGACGGTCACGGTCCGTACGGTGCCGGTCCAGGTGAGGACCGCACCGCCGGCCTGTCCGCCCAGGGTTCCCTGCACCTCGGCGACCCGCCGCGCGCCCGGCGCGACCACCGCGTCCCCGGCGCCGACCGTGCCGGTCTCCGCCCTCCCGAGGTCCTTCTGCCAGTCCCGTACGGCGTCGGCGGTGCCCTCCGTGTACGTGTCGTCCACGGTGAACCCGGTGTAGCCGAGCGCGGCGAGGTTCTTCTCCAGCACCTCGACGTCCCGGCCCTCGGCGTCGACGTCGAGGGTGCGGTAGAGCGGGGTGGCCCCGTACAGGAGGGGAACCGCCTGCTCGTTCAGCCGGTACACGGGCTGCCCGCGCTTCACGGTGTCCCCGGCACTCGGCAGCCAGGTCAACACGCCCTGCCCGGCGGCCTGTACGGGGGTGGAGTCGCCGTAGCCGAGGGTGCCGTCCAGGGTGTCGCTGCGGGTGAGGTCGGTGCGCTGGACGGTCGCGGTCTTGGCGGGCCCGGAGGCCGCGCCCGACTCCGTACCCTCCGTGTCGCTCCCGCCGAAGGCGCCGGTCGCGGCGGCCACGGCGACGGCGGTGACACCGAGGGAGGCGAGCAGGGCGAGGGCGATACGGAGGGGCCGGCGGCGCCCGCCCGTTCGAGCGGCGCCCACCTCACTCACCCCGTCGGGGGCCACAGCGACCGTGTTCTCGACGTCCTCGATCAGGTCGCTCACTGCGACTCCTCCCCGCCGCCGAAGCCGAGTTGGCCTCGGCATGCCTCCAGCGCGGTGTCGAAGTCGGGGTCGCCCGTGGGCACCGACTCGGGGGTGAAGCCGTCCGGTCCGGGGTCGTCCATGTCGACGCCGTTGTCACGCATGCACTGCGCGAACTCCTTCTGCTGCTCGGTGTCCGGCGCCTGGGACGCCTGGTCCTGCAAGGACTGCGGCGCCTTGTCCTGGCACACCTGGAAGGCCTTCATCAGCGTGTCGCGGTCGGCGTCGGCGGTGGCGAGTGCCTGGAGGTTCAGCTCGCCGGTCACCGGATCGGGGTCCTCGACCTCCAGCCCCTCGCCACGCAGACAGTCCACGAACTCCTGCGCCTGCTCGACCTCACTCTTGTCGGCGGCGGCAGCTGTCTCCCCACCACCGCCCGCACTGCCGCTCTCGGCCACCGAAGCGATATCGGGCCCGTCGTCCCCGCCCCCGCCGCAGCCGGCCAGCAGCCCGGCCGCGAGCAGTACGGCGGCGGTCGCGGCCGGTATCCGGCGCGTCAACCTCCTGCGCATCCTCGCCTCTTCTCGTCGCGTCACGGGGTGTTCCATGACGAGAAGAAGGCTGGCGGCGCAGCGTCAGGGGACCCTGCGCCGAACCTCAAAGGGAGCTGGTAATCCGCGCCGGAACCGTCGCGCCCACCCGCTCCAACGGCAGCAGCACCCTGAACACCGCGCCCGCCGTCCCGCTCGCGGCGAGATCGACGCGCCCTCCGTGCGCCCCCGCGAGCGCCGCCACGATCGACAGTCCGAGCCCGCTCCCAGCAATCTCCGCACTGCCCCGCGCCCGTGCCCCGTCCACCCGGTAGAGCCGCTCGAAGACGTACGGGGCATGCTCGGCCGGCACCCCGTCCCCGCTGTCGGCCACCTCGACGAGCCCGACGGGCACCCCCGGCGGCAACGGCTCCCCGGCGGCGGCCGCGACCGGCCCGAGGTCGACCGGCCGTACGACATCGACCCGAACACTGATCCGCGCGTCCGGAGACGTATGCCGGTCGGCGTTGGACAGCAGGTTCCCGAGCACCTGCCGCAGCCGCAGCGCGTCCCCTGGCACCACCACGGGCCGCATCGCCCCCACCAGCCGTACGTCCCGTCCGGGCGAGCGGGCGTGCAGATCCCGTACGACATCGGCGGCCAGCTCCAGCAGATCCACCGGCCGCCGCTCCAGCTCGCGCCGCTCGTCGAGCCGGGCGAGCAGCAGCAGGTCCTCGACCAGGACCCCCATCCGGGCCGCCTCGGCCTCGATGCGGCGCAGTGCGTCCGTGCGGTCGCCACCGCGTCGGCTGAGTTCGGCGAAGCCCCGGATGGAGGTGAGCGGGGTGCGCAGTTCGTGCGAGGCGTCGGCGAGGAAGCGGCGCAGGCGCCGTTCGGAGGCGGTGCGGGCGGCGATCTCGTGTTCCAGGCGGGCGAGCATGGCGTTCATGGCGCCGCCGAGCCGCCCGGGTTCGGTGTGCGGGTCGGTGCCCTCGACGCGGCGCCGGAAGTCCCCGGCGGCGATGGCGTCGGCGGTGGCCTCCATCCGGGTCAGGGGGCGCAGCCCGGCCCGTACGACGAGGGCGGCGACGCCCGCGAGCCCGGCGAGCACGACGACGGTCACCAACGCGTCGATGAGCAGCAGCCGTTCGGTGGTCTCGGCCACGTCGGCGAGGGAGACGGCGGTGACGACGAGCACCCCGCCGCCACCACCTCCGGCCTCAACTCCCGCCCCCTGTACGGCGACCCGCCAGTCGGCGCCGGACTCCCCCGGCACGGTGAACACGTCACCGGCGCGTTCGGCGAGCGCGTCCCGGTCGGGCAGCCGGGGCCCGGGCCCTTGAGGATCACTGGGGATGCCGACAACCCCGCCCCCACCCGCCACGTCACCTCCGTACAGGAACATCCGGAAGTCACCGCCGAACCGCTCGGCGAGAAAGGCGACGATGGTCTCCTCGTCCTGGCCGCCCCGGCCGTTCTGGGCCAAGTCGAGCCGTTCGGCGACGAGTTGCTGGGCCACCACCGCGTCGACGGGGCCGCCGCCGGTCATGTCGAGGTTCTTGTCGACCCGTTCGACGAGGTAGTTCTCCAGCAGCACCAGCCCGACGGCGTTGGCGGCGACCAGCGCGAGCAGAGCCAGTCCGGTGGCGGCGAGGGCGAGCCGTGCACGCAGGGACCAGTGGCTCAGAGTCCGCAGGGGCCTCAACCGGAGCCCGGGCCGGGTCACTTGGGCGCCCGGAGCACGTATCCGACCCCGCGCAGGGTGTGGATGAGGGGTGCGGCCCCGGCCGAGTCGATCTTCTTGCGCAGGTAGTAGACATAGCTCTCGACGATCCGGGTGTCGCCGCCGAAGTCGTACCCCCAGACCCGCTCCAGGATCTGGGTCTTGCTGACGACCCGCCCCGCGTTCTCCAGCAGATAGCGGAGCATGCGGAACTCCGTTGCCGACAGCTCCAGTTCACGTCCGTCGCGCCGTACGGTGTGTGCGGCGGCGTCGAGTTCGACCCCGGCGCAGCGCAGTACGGGGTCGGGCGTGGGCTCGTCCCGCCGGGTGCGGCGGAGGATGGCCCGCACGCGCAGCACGACCTCTTCGAGGCTGAACGGCTTGGTGACGTAGTCGTCGCCGCCGACCGACAGCCCCTCCACGCGGTCCCGCACGGTGTCGCGGGCGGTGAGGAACAGTACGGGCACCTCCCGCCCGTCGTGCCGGAGCATCCGGGCGACCTCGTAGCCGTCCATGTCGGGCAGCATCACGTCGAGGACGACGAGGTCGGGCGGCGCCGAGAGCACGGCGTTGAGCGCCTCGACCCCGCCGGCGGCGACGGTGACGTCGAAGCCGACGAGGCGGAAGGTCTCGGACAGCAGATCGCGGATGTTCTGCTCGTCGTCGACGACGAGGAGCCGGGGTGAACTGGTCACACCCCCAGACCTACCGGGGCCACCTCAAAGGAACCTGAGAACTCCCTGTGGAATCCCTTGAACAACCTGTGGGCTACGCCGCCGGCTTCCGCCGGAGCCGCTTGAACCCGAAGTAGCCGAGGAAGAGCACGGCGACGGCGATGGCCCCGTTCTTGACGTTCCCGTCGGAGCCGCCGTCCCCGTCCGAAGCCGAACTCCCGTTCCCCGAGGGCGATTCGGGGTTGCCGGAAGCATCGTACGAAGGCGCGTCCTCGGCCTCGACCCCGCTCTCGGCGCCCTCGCTGCCGTACATGATCTTCGACCCGTCACGGCTGTACGTGACCGACTCCCCCTGCCCCTGGAGGGGCACGTCGAGCTGCCCCTCCCGCTTGAGCTTTCCGCCGTTCCAGGCGTAGGCGACACCGCCGAAGTAGCCGCGTACGGCCAACTGCTGACCGTCGGGCGAGAAGGCGGCGTCGGTGGCCCACATGTCTACGGCGGCGACGGGCCGGAAGACGTTGGTGCCGGAGGAGGAGAGCTTGGCCGGGCCCTCGTACAGATGCCCGCCGTCCTCCTGCTTGTCGATGATGTAGACGCGCCCGGTCTTGGGATGCACGACGAGGGACTCGGCGTCTCGGGAGCCGTCCGAGTACTTCACGACGTACTGGGTGGCGCGGATCGTCTGGTCCTTGAGGACCTTGGGCTCGGTGAGCTGATAGACCCAGACATAATCCCAGGTCACACCGTCGTTGTCGCCGATGTCACCGACGTAGATCTGGTTGTTCGGCCCGATGGAGATGGCCTCGATGTCGCGGGGCGTACCCACGCCGGTCATGGTGATCGTGGCGACGGTCTGCCCGGTCGAGCTGTCGACCGCGTACAGATAGGCGCCGTCGTCACTGTCGTTGTGGGTCCAGTAGATGCCGGGGTGCAGCCGGGAGGCGGCCAGACCGCTGGACTCGGTGATCCGCGGGTCCTTGATGGTGAAGTCCTTGTCACCATCGGCAGCGGAGGCGGGCGCGGCGAGCGCCCCGACGAGTAGGCCCCCGGCGAGGAGGGCGAGCGATCGGCGCATGCCCTCAAGCGTGCCATCCCGGCGTTCGATTCGAGGCCCATGACGCCTGCCCACGCCCGCTCACCCCTTCCCGCGCCCGCTCACTGACACCCAACTGACCACAAGCTGACACAGACCTGACACCGGGTGGCCGGGCTCACACACCGCACCGGCCCCATACGCCTCTCCCGATCCCGCATCATGAGCGGATGCTCAGGTTGATGCCCGTAGGCGACTCCATGACCATCGGCAGCGCCGGCGAACACACCTGGCGCTACCGGATGTGGCAGCACCTGCGGGAGACGTACGGCGGCCCGTTCCGGATCGTCGGCCCGCGCGAGACGCTGTACGACAAGGCGACGAACGCCTCCGACTCGTACGAGTACGCCGACCCGGAGTTCCCCCGCGCCCATCTGGCCGGCTGGGGCGAGGGCTGGCACCACATGACCCCGCTGATCGCGGACGCCGTACGCGCCCACAAGCCGGACGTGCTCCTGGTCTCCCTGGGCCTGATCGACCTGGGCTTCTACACGGACGCGGAACAGACGGCCGAGAACGCCCGCCTCTTCGTGGCCGAGGCACGACGGTCCAACCCGCGCATCGCCATCGCCCTGCTCCCGGTGATCCCGAACGTCCGCGCGGAGACGGACCCGCCCTTCGCCACCCAGGTCGTCCGCTTCAACGAACTCCTGGCGAAGACGGCGGCCGACCTGGACGAACCCCGCTCCCCCCTGCTCCTGACGTCGCCCCCGCCCTCGTACGACATCCACCAGGACACGTACGACGGCACGCACCCCAACGCGAGCGGCGAGCACAAGATCGCGGGGGCGTTCGCGGACTCGCTGTACGAGGCGTGGGATCTGGGGGAGCGGTACGGGACCGGAGGGAACTGACCGGCCCTGGTCCGTCGCTAGTCCGTGTGACCCGGCGGGGGCAGTTGGGTGCCGCCCTGGCAGCCGTCGAAGGACGCGTTCGGGCAGAAGGCGTCGAAGCCCATTCCGTACCGGGCGAAGGCCTCCCAGGCTGCACGCCGGACCGCCTCGTACTCGTCGCTGGTCAGCCGTCCGCCCTCCATCCCCTTGAAGGCCCGCAGGATCGCGTCGCGCGCGCCGAGGAACGACGGGTTCTTCGGGGTGAGTTTCAGACCGTCGACGACCGCCTGCCAGGTCAGCCGGTAGCCCCGTTCCTTGCTGTCCAGCGCGGCGGTGACCCGGCGGGTCAGCTCCATGAGCGCCGCGCACCAGATCTCGCCGACGTCGTGCTCCTCCCGGTAGCTGAGGTCGGCGTTGCCGGCACCCTCGACCTGGCCTCGCCTCTTGCCGATGTCCCCGAAGGTGCCCGGATAGTCCTCGTCGTAGGGCCGCTGGCGGATGCCGCCCGGTCTGGCGACCACCCAGTCGCCGACGACGACGTGCTCCTTCTCGCGTCCGAAGTTGATGATCGTCAGGGCGAAGTAGTCGCTCCAGCCCTCGCCCATGGAGATCGACTGGTCCTCCGAGAGGCCGTTCGCGTCGAACAGCCCGCCCACGAGACGGTTCGTCACGCCGTGGACGTACTCGTGGACGACGACGTCGAACGCGTTGGCCGTGTGCCGGCCGGTCCCCGTGACCAGCCCCATGTTCATCACGGCCGCGAGTCCGTCGGCCCTGGTGGCCATGTTGGCCGTGCCCGGCACCGCGCCCGGGTGGGCACGGGCGAGGACCGCGTCCGCTCCCTTCCCGTGGCCCGGTCTGTTCACGGACTGGAAGTTCCCGTTCTTCTCCGTGAAGCCGAGCATCATGAAGAAGTCGTGCGCGTAGTTGCAGAAGTAGAAGATGTTGGTGACGAGCTGCTCGGGCGTGTCCGCGTCGGCGTTGAACACCGCGTCGCCCGCCGCGTCGACCGGGACCTTGAACGGCTGGAGGTTCCTGCCGTTCACGGCGCGCACGTTGTTGCCGTCGGTGGACAGCGTCCCGTTGTCGGCCACCGTCCAGGCCAGGGGGAACCCGTCGGGCAGTTCGGGCCGCACCTCGGGCGTCACCTGGACGGGATAGGCGTCCAGCGACAGCGGGAAGGCGACGACCTCGCCGAAGGGGGTGTCGACCGGGTTCTCCCGGATGACCAGTCCGCCCACGACATGGCTGTTCGTGTCGTAGAAGTAGAGGAGTTCGGGCGCGTCCTTGTCCGCGGTCCGTTCGTCGGCCTCGACGAAGGCGTGGTACTGGACGGTGAAGTTCGGCCGGGTGAACGCGAAGAACCAGGTGAGGCGGATGTCACCGCCCATGTAGAGGTACACGAGCCGGGCGGGAATGGCCTCCTCGAAGGCTCCCCCGGCGAAGGTCATCGGCTGGTCGGCCTGCGACTGCACCGACAGGCGCCCGAGACCGTAGGAGATGTCGAGGCGCGGGAGTTCGCTGTCCCCGAAGGGCCCCTGGAGGGTCACCGGCTCGGCGGCCTTCTCGGCGGCCACCCGCAGGGCCACCTCGGCCGGAACCGCGGGCCTCGCCGAGACGCCCGTCGGCACACTCACCGTGTCGCCGACGACCCGGTCGACCGTGCCGTCCGGGTGCAGCCACACCTTCGGCTGCATCCCCCACACCTCGATACCGTTGTGCTTCTGCTGGAGGCTGACGACGCGCATGCCGTCGCTCGTCCTGGTCACCGTCGGATCGGCCTCGAACTCGACGGGCTCACCGGCCGCGAATCCGATCGCCTCCGAGACCGAGGCGACGTACTCCTTCGCCTTGGCGAGATACCCGGCGTCGCGGGTGTCCTCCGTGGGCTGCCCGCCGGCCTCGATGCTCGCGATGTCGGCGTCGGTGAAGCCCGGGGCGCCGTCCACCCGCAGTTCGGTCAGATGCCCGGTGAAGCGGTTCACCTTGCCGGGCTCGGCGGTGAGGGTGTGGTCGACCTCGGCCGCCACCCGGTCGGTCTCGTCGAGGAAGGAGGCGGCGCCGGCGCTGCTGGCGAGGTGGTCGTAGCCGGTGTCCCTTCTGTCGATCGTCCTGGTCATGGCTTCCGCTCCTTGCCTTCGAGGACAGGAATGGGGACGGGGAGGTGGGGATGAGGGAAGTGGGGACGGGGGTGAGGGGTCGGGTTCACAGACCCGCGAGCGTCAGGGCCGCCGTGGTCACCCCGCGCGCGATCGAGGCCGCGTAGTCCGTGTTGTGGTCCCGGTCGTCGAGGGTGTCGCCCGGCTTGTGGTACTGCTGGGTGCCGGTGGCGGGCGCGGTGTCGTCGAAGAAGTTCTCGCACACGGCGACGGCGGCCCAGCCGCGTTCGTGGAAGCTCGCGTGGTCGCTGCGGCCGGCGGCCGGGTCGTCGGCACCCGTGAGGCGTTGCGTCGTGAGGCCGGGCTCGACCTCCCCCATGGCCGTCACGACGAGGTCGCCGAGCGTCTCCGAAGCGCCCACCGCGGGGCCGGGAACAGCGGAACCCGCGTGGATCTCGACCGGCCGCGCACCGTTCGCCCCGCCGCCCCCGTCACGCTGGAAGCCCGCGATCATGTCCATCTGGAGGACGCCCGCGATGCTGTCCCCGGCCGCTGCCGCCGCACGTGCGTAGACCTTGCTGCCGACGAGCCCCTGCTCCTCGGCGTTGAAGAGCACGAACCGCACGGTCCGGGTCGGCTTCCTGTCGCTCTTGACGATCGCGCTCAGGCATTCCGCCGCCGCCATGACCGCCGCCACCCCGCTCCCGTCGTCGTCGGCACCCGGCGCCGGGTCCATGGCCGGGTCGTACGGGCGCCGGCGACCGTTCTCGTCGACGTACTCGCCCTGGTCGGCGGTCGAATCGAGGTGTGCCGTGACGAGTACGGCGCCGTCCGAGCCCTCGACGGGGAACTCGGCCTCGACATTGGTGAGCCGGTGGCCCCGCCAGGTGAACCGGTGGAGCCTGACCGTGAGGCCGAGGTCGTGGAGCCGGCGGGCGAGTGCGTCGGCCACGACCGGGTTGTCGTCGCTCGCCGCGTCACGGCTGCGGACCCTCCACGGCCCGTCGTCGACCAGCGGGGCTGCGCCCGAGACCCGGGCGACATGGGCACGGATGACATCCGGGGTGACGGCCGCGCGTACCGAGGCGACCGTCGCGGCGGAGGGCGCGCCGGCGAGTCCGGCGGCCGGCGCGAGTCCCCGGGCCCGCTGGACGAGCCCCTCGGCATCCGGCTCGCCCGGGCGGGACAGCAGCGCCGGGTCGGGCAGCAGCCGCTCAGTGTGGCCGGGCTTCGCGCCCTCGATGTGCACCTGCTCGACGGGGACACCGGCCGCCGCGGCGAGGTAGACACCGCCCGGGGCGGGCCCGAGCGACACGACCGTCCGCTCGTCCCGCAGGCCTCGCCCCGGCCCTCCGGCCCGCCCCGTCCCGGCGAGTTCGCTCGCGACGAAGTCGAACGCGGCCGAGGCCCGCAGGTCCGCCTCGACCCGCGCCCGCCCTTCGGCCGAGGTGTCCGCGAGGGGCGCAGCAGGCACGACGGGGCGGTCGTCCCGTACGAGGAAGGCCGCCGTCTCCTCCACCTGGTCCTGGAGGCGGACCGTGAAACCGCCCTGTTCGAGCGCCTCCACACCCCGCACGGTCGTCATGGCGAGGACGAGCCCGCCGTCGGCGACATGCACCGGAACGACCTCGGCGCCGCCCGCCACCGCTTCCAGGTCGGCCAGGCTCCGTCCCTCCGGCAGCTCGATCCTCGCCCAGAAGACGGGCCGGCCCTCGACGGCCGCACGCGCGAAGACCGGATGGGCCGCCGTGCGCAGACCGGCCTCGCGGGCGACCGCGCGCTCGTCGGCGTCCTCACCCACGAAGACGCAGTCGTCGGCCGCGACACCCGCGCCCGTCACCGCGTCGTCGAAGATCCCGCGCGCGGTCTTCGGACCCCAGTGGATGAGGCCGTCGTCGGTGAAGCGGCCCGCGAAGGCCTCGTCCAGCGCGGCCTTCGCACGGGCCCGGGCGGCCGCCCCCTCACCCGGATTCGACACGATTCCCCTGCGCACCCCAGCGAGCGCGTCGAGCACCTCGAAGACACGAGGCCGCGGCCGCAGAGTCAATGAACCGTCAACTTCGAAGGCGGCGTCGGCGAGTGTCGCGCCGATGTCGAAGAACACCACGGGCGTCTCTGCGGGCATCTCTGCGCCTCCGTTCCGCGCCTCCGTGAAGTGGACGGCCGCAGCGGGCCCGGCGCATGGGCGATACCTCCAGTCTCCGCGCCCCGGTACGTGATCGCATTCCGGAGCAGGAGACATACGAACTCCCCGAAGGGCCGCTCCGGTGCGCCGAGTTCGGCCCGACCGGGCACGGACTGATGCGGCATCAGCGCCGGGAGCCGGCACCGGACGACGAGCGAATACCGGGAGGGCGGAGGAGAATGGGGGGTGATGCGCGAAGGGCGGCGATCCGGGCCCAACGCCCGGGCCCTCTCGTGCCGCGTCAGCTCCTTCTCTCCCCCTTCTCCCTCCTCCCCTGCTCCGTGACTCATGTCCTCCGTCGCGCGAACCCTCGGCCGACTGCTGACAGCGGTGCTGCTGAGCACCGCGGTCGCACTGGGCCCGACCGCGTTCTCGGGGCCGGGCGCGATGGCAGCGCCGGGCGCGTACATCGAGATCAACGAGACGCATGGACCGCCGGGGACAGTCATCGGCGTTCGGGGCGGGGGTTTCGACGACTGCTATCCGGAAAGCGACGAGGACTCGGAGGGAGAAACCACCGACTGGGAGCCAGGCACGGTCGAACTCTCCATGGGCGACGCGGCTCCCGCCACCCACGTATCCGTCAACGACCCGGAGAGCACCGCCGAGGCGGGCACCTTCGAGTCCAGCCTCACGGTCTCGGACGACGCCGAGCCGGGCGATCACCAGGTGACAGCCGAATGCGTCACCGGCCCGTACAGCAAAGCCGAGAAGACCTTCACCGTTGACACCAAGGAGGAGGCCGCCCTCACCCTCGATCCCGCCGAAGGCCGCCCGGAGGCGGAGTTCGTCGCGGACGGTTCCGCATTCAACTGCTCCAGTGTGGATGTGGCATGGGACGACACCGAATCACTCGCCACCGCCGTCCCCGTGTCCGAAACGGGAACGTTCACCGAGCGGCTCCAGGTCCCGGAGGGGGCGTCCGAAGGCACGCACACCGTGCGGGCCGTCTGCACGGACTACGCGAAGTACGGCGATGACGACGCCGACTTCACGGTGCTCACCTCCCCGACGAACGAGACCACGAGCGGCAACCAGACCAACGGCGAAACCACCACAGGCACCACCGGCGAAACCAGCACAGGCACGACCGGCGAAACCAACGGCGAGACCAGCACAGGCACGACCGGCGAAACCAACGGCGAAACCACCACAGGCACCACCGGCGAAACCAACGGCGAGACCAGCACAGGCACCAACGGTCAGGTCGGCGGCACCAGCGACGGCGGTACAAGCGACGGCGGTACGGTCGGCGGGACCGGCTCCGTGGACAGCTCGACCCCCGTCGGACTGGTCGTCGGGCCCGCCCTCGGCGGCGTACTGCTCCTGGCCGCCGCCGGACTCGCCCTGGTGCGCCACCGCCAACGCGGCCCGCGCTGGGTCCACGACCACGTCAGCACCGCACTGCGCCCCGGCACCGCGAGGTCCGCCGTGCGTGAGCCGTACGACACCGGTCCACCGACCCGCACCGTACGGCTCGAACCGCACCTCGACCCCGGCGACCAGAGCGTCGACGGCACCGACAGAGGCTGAGGCGACGCCATGACCACGACCCACGCACTGCAACCCCTGACCGTACGGGCCTTCCTGCTCGACTCGGACGGGCGGCAGGACTCCGCCGACGCGCTCGTCGACCCGGTCCGCTCCCACGGGCTGGCCCGCACCCTCCTCAGCCGAGTGCCCTCCCTGACACCGGCGGCCGACCAGGCGGTCGAGCGCGAACTGGCGACCGTCATCGACAGCTTCCTCGGCCTGGACCTGCTCGACCTGGCGTCCGGCGGCTGGCGCAAGCACGCGGAGCTGACGGCCGCCGCACGGCGCACCCGTTCCGTGCCGGGCAGCGAGGAGGTCGTCGCGCTGGCGACACACGGCATCACCTCCAGCCACCGCCCGTTCGTGGACGTGTTCGTGGACGGCACCAGAATCGGCACGCTGGACGTCGAACTCACCCTGCGCTACCAGGTCGCGGGGCTCGTCGCCGTCGTCCGGGACGCCTGTCTGGTCCGCGTACGGAGCGGGGAGTGCACGATCGACGGCACGCTCACCGTGCAGCGGATCGTGCTGGCCGAAAGACAGGGACGGCTGGACCTCCCCGGCACGATGCGGCTGCGCGCGCCGATCCCCCTGCTCCGCAACGAGCCACCGCCACCGCCTCCACCTCCTCCACCGCCTCCCCCACCGCCCCCTCCACCCAGACCGACCCCGCGGTGACCCACGTCACATCCATCCATGTCACGTCCGCGTGAGCCGTTCCGTCGTTCATGTGTAACGCCCGACAGAGGCAGCACAAAGACGGAGGAGCCCACCATGGAAGCCCGCTTGAACCTCTTCGCCAACCCGGTCGTGACCAAGGCCACGAAGCACCTCGTCGCGGCGGGCAGGGCGGCCACGGACTCGGCCCTGCCGCTCGCGACGCAGGAGCTGGTACGGCTCCGCGCCAGCCAGATCAACGGCTGCGGTTTCTGCACCGACATGCACACCAAGGACGCCGCCGCGGCCGGCGAGACCGCGCAGCGCCTCCACCTGGTCGCGGCCTGGCGTGAGGCCACGGTCTTCACCGACGCCGAGCGCGCCGCCCTGGAAGTGACCGAGCAGGGCACCCGTATCGCGGACGCGGCCGGCGGGGTCACGGACGAGGCCTGGGCGAACGCCGCCAAGTACTACGACGAGGAGCAGCTCGCCGCCCTGGTCCTCACCATCACGCTCATCAACGCCTTCAACCGGATGAACGTCATCGTCCAGCAGCCGGCCGGCGACTACCAGCCCGGTATGTTCGCCCAGCTCTGAGCACAGCCTGGGCCCAACTCCGGCCAGGACGAACGCGATCGGGCGACGCCGGCCACACTGGCGTCGCCCGACGACCGTCAGAACTCAGAACCCAGAACCCAGAACCTCGTACCGCCGTCAGAACATGGTGTTGTCGTTGGCCGAGGTGGCCGGAACGTCCTGGAGCACGTCCCAGTGCTCGACGATCTTCCCGCCCCGCACCCGGAACAGATCCACGACGGCCTGCCCACGCTCGCCGGGCGCGTTGACGTAGTGGCTGTGGACGGCGACCAGATCCCCTTCCGCCACAACTCGCTTACGGGAGACGGCCAACTCGGGGAACGCCCGGAAGTACGCCCCGAGCCCCTCCCGCACACCGGCCACACCATCCGCGATGCCGGGATTGTGCTGGTGGTACTCGGACCCCCAGTACACGTTCAGCGCGGACAGGTCCTTGTCGACGATGAGCCGGTCGAACGCCTTGGTCACGAGCCGCTTGTTGTGGTCGGTGAGCCACCGCGGCCCCGGCTGCCCGCTCCGCGGCCAACTGACCGTCGAGAACATGTCGTTGCCGTTGACGCTGCTGTCCGGGACGTTCTGCCCGGTGTCCCAGTGCTCGGCGATCTTCCCACCCCGGAACCGGAAGATGTCGAAGACGGCCGAGCCCCGACTCCCCGGCGTCAGCACGACGTTGGAGTGCACGAGGACGAGGTCGCCCTCGGAGATGACCCGCTCGATGTCGTACCTGGCCTCGGGGAACTGCTGGTGCACCCCGGCGGCCAGGCCCTTCAGCGTCTCGGCGCCATCGGCCGCGAGGGGGTTGTGCTGGATGTAGTCGGCCCGCACGAACCGGTCCACGACAGCGGTGTCCCCGCGCTCGAACACGCCCTTGAGGACCCGTACGACGACCCCCTTCTGGTAGTCGAGCCGGGCGCCGTCACCGACGGACGGCGAGGCGGCGGCGGGCACGGCGGCGACACCCAGCAGCGCGGACGCGGCGAGCACGGAGAGGAAGGTACGGCGTGCAGGCATACACAGAGTCCTTAAGATATTGAAACTTAAAGCGAGTAACGCTGTGCATACGTAAGCACTAACCACAAGTTAGCGTCAAGGTCCGATGTGGCCGCCCAGCCCACCCTTGCTTAGAGCGCACTCCACGACGTTGGCTGAGGAGTCATGAAGTACACGCAGCTCGGACGCACAGGACTCAAGGTCAGCAGGCTCGTGCTCGGGACCATGAACTTCGGCCCCCAGACCGACGAAGCCGACAGCCACGCGATCATGGACGCGGCCCTGGACACCGGCATCAACTTCTTCGACACCGCCAACGTCTATGGCTGGGGCGAGAACAAGGGCCGTACGGAAGAGATCATCGGCAACTGGTTCGCCAAGGGCGACGACCGCCGCGACAAGGTGGTCCTCGCCACCAAGGTGTACGGCAACATGGCGGCCGACGGCGACGCGTGGCCCAACCACGACAAGCTCTCCGCGCTCAACATCCGCCGCGCGGTGGACGCTTCGCTGAAGCGACTCCAGACCGACTACATCGACGTCTACCAGTTCCACCACATCGACCGCTCGACCTCCTTCGAGGAGATCTGGCAGGCGATCGACGTACTCGTACAGCAGGGCAAGATCCTCTACGCCGGTTCGAGCAACTTCCCGGGGTACAAGATCGCCCAGGCCAACGAGACCGCCGCCCGGCGCGGCGGCACGATCGGCCTCGTCAGCGAGCAGTGCCTCTACAACCTCGCCGAGCGACGCGCCGAGATGGAGGTCATCCCGGCCGCGCAGGAGTACGGGCTCGGGGTCATCCCCTGGTCGCCGCTGCACGGCGGACTGCTCGGCGGGGTCATCAAGAAGGAAGTCCAGGGCGGCCGACGCGCGAGTGGCCGCGCCGCGGACACCCTCGCCGACCCGACCTCACGCGCCCAGATCCAGGCGTACGAGGACCTGCTCGACAAGCACGGCATCGAGCCCGGCGAGGCGGCCCTGGCCTGGCTGCTCACCCGCCCCGGAGTGACCGGCCCGATCGTCGGCCCCCGCACGGCCGAGCAACTGGAGTCGGCGGTACGGGCGTCCGAACTGGAGCTGACCCCAGAACTACTGACCGCACTGGACGAGATCTTCCCGGGCCCGGGCCCGTCCCCGGAGGCGTTCGCCTGGTAGGAAGCCGCAGCAGGCGGGCGGCGGTCGCGAGGCGAGCCAGGCTCAGGGCTAGGCCATCACTTCCCGACCGCCGCCGCCACGGCAACCACCACGAACATCAGCACGAGCGCACCGGCCATCACCCGGTTCCGGATTTTCGGATTCACACGCCCGAGCCTAACGGGCCACCTCTCCCCCCTCCCCGCCCGCCCCAGGCACCCACTCAGCCCGCCCGGCGTTTAGGGACGAGGCCGTTCAGCACGACTTCCCCACCCACCCACCTGCACCACCCTCCAGCCCGTCCGGCGTTTGAGGACGAGCGCGTTCAGCGCGAAAGGGGGGTCTGGGGGCGCAGCCCCCAGAAGGATGGGAACGGGTAGGGGCGGCGGGGGCGAAAAACACCCCCCCTACACCCCACCCCGCAGGCCAGACCCCAGCGGCCACCGGCCGACCACCTCGTACCGCGGCTGCTCCCCCCGCACCCCCGACTTCGGCAGATTGCTACGCACGAGCGCCAGATCGCCCACCGTCCAGGTGCGGCTCGTATACGCGTCCAGGGCCTCGACGTACGGCCCCACCTCAAAGGCGTCGCGGCTGCGAGCCACGGTGAGGTGGGGCTTGTAGTGCCGGTGCTCCCCCATCTCGACACCCGCCTTCCGACCCGCCGCCTCCGCCCGCCCGGCCAGCAGCCGCAACACGTCCAGCTCACCGGCAGCCCCCGCCCACAGCGCCCGCCCGTGCCCGAACTGCCCGCCCCCGCGCACCGCCAGCGCGAACGGCTCCGTACGGCGCGCGGCCCGCTCCAGCCGCTCCGACAGCTCCGGTACGACGTCCTCGTCGACCTCGCCGTAGAAGGCGAGCGTGAAGTGCCAGCCGGGCACGCCGGTCCAGCGCAGCGCGTCCGCACCGGCCAGGTTCCTCAACCCGGCCACCTCGGCGGCGAGTTCACGGGTCACGTCCTCCGGGGGCAGCACGGCGGCGAAGAGTCTCATGCGCGTCACCCTTCCAGGGAATGGATCATCCGGCGAGCCACCCGCACCATGGAGATGGACCGAGAACGGGGAACGGGAGCCGGGGAACGGGAGCCGGGGAACGGAAGCCGGGGAACGGGGGACGTCTGCATGCCCATTCTCGGAATCGTGCTGCTCCTGAGCGGTTCGGCGATGGCGACGGCGGCGGTCTTCGTGGTCGCGCGGCTCGTGCCGGTGGCCCGGCGCAAGGTCCACAACGACGTCCTCGGGTTCGTGTACGCGGAGATAGGCGTGATCTACGCCGTCGTCCTGGCCATGGTCGTCGTCGGTGTGTGGGAGACCCGCTCGCAGGCCCACGAGAACACGTACACGGAGACCAACACACTGCTCCAGCTCACCTGGTACAGCAGCTCGCTGCCCCAGCCCGACCGCACCCGCCTGGGCACCCTGGTCGAGCGGTACACCGGCACGGTGATCGACGACGAGTGGCCGCTGCTGGCCGAGCAGCGGGACGATCCGGCGGCCTGGCAGCAGTTCACGGAGATCCGCTCCCTAGTGAACACGCAGGAGCCGGAGACGGGCGCGGACCAGGTCCGTGCCCTGGAGGCCGTCGCCCAGCTCGGGGACGGCCCGCCGCGAGCGCGTCAACGAGGCGGCGACGGCGGGCGTACCCGCCCTGCTGTGGACGGCTCTGCTCCTCGGCGCCCTGGTCACCGTCGGGTTCGTCCACCTCTTCGGCGTGGAGAGCCTGCGCGCCCACGCGGGCGTGGTCTTCTCACTGACGTTCGTCGTGGGCGTGATGCTGCTGATCGTCTGTTCAACTACCCGTTCAGCGGACCGTTCCTAAGAACTGAGCGGGAGTGAGTCCTGTTGCCAGGTCTCATGCTCAGCCGAACGCCCCGGACGGTGTTGGGCGTTCTGGTTGCCCGCGTTCGCTCCGCGTCCGGGCGGCACGGATCGTGTCCGTGGTCCGGGGATGCGGGGGCGGGTTCCCTCACGCCCAAGGACTCCTGGTCCGGCCTGAGCGGTCCGATGCCCCGCACGATCACTCCGGTCGTGTGGGGGCGGTGCCGTCCGTCGCCGGATCGGGTGTCCCTGGGCGCGCCTTCCGATCGCCACGGCGGCTGCGTCGTGGCGGGTGGTCTTGCGGGTTGTGGTGGTGAGGGGTTTCTGCCAGTGCTGGGCGCCCCACCTGCTGGTGTAGGCCGGGTCGACGGCGATAACCGCGACCCCTGTCTGATCCGCCATGGACGTCAGCCGGGCGCGGAGCTTTCCCGTGGGCATGCCGGAGACCAGCTGCCGAAACCGTTTCCTGCGGCCGTGCTTCTCCCGGGTCTTCTCCGCGCCGAAGTCCAGGTCCTCCACCGCGATCGCCTTGACGCCGCAGGGGCGGGCCCAGTGCAGCAGGCGGGTGAGGGCGTGGCAGACCTGGGCGTCACGGTGTCCGGCGATGCCGGTCAGGTCGTAGAAGAAACGGCGCGGGCTGCCGGTCGGGTTGCCGTGGACATCAAGGCGCCAGGCGGCCAGGTGATCGGCGTTCATATCGACACCGATCACACCGTGGGCGAGCGCTGCCTCGATCGGGATGGTCGGGGTGGGCGGGATCTGCCAGGACGCTGTCAGATACCAGCGGCCCCGGCCCGTATCCAGGTGGACGCGGTAGGCGATCGCCCGGTTGGCCGCGACGCGGTCGGCCCACTCGGTGCCCCGGTGCGCGAACGTGATCCGGGAGGCGAGTACGTAGCGCCCGCGTGGGGCGTTGGCCAGATGCGCGAGAGGTGCGGGGAGTTTGAGGCTCACTACCCCGTCGGGGCTGATACGGATCGTCTCGTTGCCGTACTGCTTGCCGGACTCCCCGTCGGCCTGGCAGAACCAGCGTTCCGCCTCCCAACGCCCGCGCCACGCGGACTCGGTGAGCCCGGCGACGTCCAGATGGTGCCGTGTTCGGGCCAGAGGCTTGCCGCCCCGTACAACGTGGACGAGTCCGGCCTCGCGGTCCGCCCGCGCGGCGGCCAGCCGGTCCTGAAGCACCCGCAGCCGCCGGGACTTCGCATGCCATTCCCGCTGCGATCGATAACCCCCGGGCGACTTCTTGGTTCCCTTCTGCCCGACCTGCTGGGACAACCGGTGCTCGATGGTGCGGATGCCCGCTTCCAGGTTCTGGATGTGCGCCGACTGGCAGCGGCGGGCCAGCGCCCACTGGTCATGCGTGGCTTTGGTGATGCTGCCCGCCCACCGCGAGGACGAGAGGGGCGTCAGTTCCCGCTTGCGCACCGCCCACATCTCAGCGGAGTGCTCCAGGCCGTCCCGGCAGCGGGCCTTGAGGTCCTTCGAGGCCAGCGCCCCCAGATGCGCACTCACCAGCCGCAGCACCTTCTCATCGTCCGGCGTCAGCTGCTTGAGGCGGGTCCGGACGGCCACACCATGCGGGCCGGACGCGACGAACGGTACCGCCACACTCCTCAGTTCCCCCACTCCATCACCCCCACCCGAAGATCCCGCCGCCATGGGAAACGAGCGTCATCCGTGAAGGTCACGCATTCGATGAAAGAACACCAGTTCCCCACCGAAAATCGACCCCCGACCGAGGCGCGCGACACGACACCGACCTCCGGCACCCACTCCCGCTCACCAGAACACCTTTGAGCACGCGCCGACGGCAACAGCTCCAAACCCTCAAGGTGAACCCGGCAGCCTTCCAACTGGCCCTGGAACGCATGAAGTCGATCACTTGACGCGTACGGCCGAGGGAACCGACTCCCGCAACTCCTCCTCCTGCTGGTCCTGTTGCTGTCCTTCTTGCTGCGGCTCCCGCTTGAGGAGAAGGACCCGCGGGCGCCCGGAGTTCCAGACGACCGAGACCCGCAGACCGCCCACGCGGGTGAGGACCAGGCCGATCGTCAGGGCGGCGGTCGTCGCGACGATGCCGCCGAAGGCGAGGCCGACCCGGGGACCGTAGGTGTCCGTGATCCAGCCGACTATCGGCGCGCCCAGCGGCGAGCCGCCCATGAAGACCATCATGAACAGGGCCATGACCCGGCCTCGCATGGCGGGGTCGGTGGCCATCTGGACCGAGGTGTTCGCGGTGACGTTGACCGTGAGGCCCGCGATCCCGATCGGGATCATCAGCAGCGCGAACAGCCACAGGGACGGGGCCACCGCGGCCACGATCTCCAGTGCGCCGAAGGCCACGGCCGCCGCGACGAGGACGCGCAGCTTCGCCGTACCGCGCCGGGCGGCGAGCAGGGCGCCGGTGAGCGAACCGACCGCCATCAGCGTGTTGAAGAGGCTGTACGCGCCGGCGCCCGCGTGGAAGACGTCGTCCGCGTACGCCGACAGGAAGACCGGGAAGTTGAAGCCGAAGGTGCCGATGAACCCGATGAGGACGATCGGCCAGATCAGCTCGGGCCGCCCGGCGACATAGTGCAGGCCCTCGCGCAGCTGCCCCTTGGCACGCGGCGCCCGCTCCACGGCGTTCAGTTCGCGGGTGCGCATGAGCAGCAGGGCGGCGATGGGGGCGACGAAGGACAGCCCGTTGGCGAGGAAGGCCCAGCCCGTGCCGACGCCGGTGATCAGCAGACCGGCGACGGCGGGTCCGACGAGGCGGGCGGACTGGAAGTTCGCGGAGTTGAGACTGACGGCGTTCTGGAGCAGCTCGGGCCCGACCATGTCGGGTACGAAGGACTGCCGGGCCGGGTTGTCGACGACCGTGGCGAGACCGACGGCGAAGGCGGCGAGGTAGACGTGCCAGACCTCGACGTCGCCGGAGAGGGTCAGCACGGCGAGCGCGAGGCCGGTGAGGGCCATCAGCGTCTGGGTGACGAGCAGCGTGGGGCGCTTGGGCAGCCGGTCGACGAGGACACCGCCGTACAGGCCGAAGAGCAGCATCGGCAGGAACTGGAGCGCGGTGGTGATGCCCACGGCGGTCGAGGAGCCGGTGAGGCTGAGGACCAGCCAGTCCTGGGCGATGCGCTGCATCCAGGTGCCGGTGTTGGAGACGACCTGGCCGAGGAAGAAGAGGCGGTAGTTCCGGACCTTCAGCGAGCTGAACATCTCGGACTTGCGGGTGCGTCCGGTGGGGGCAGGCGTGGGGGTGGGGGTGGGCGGGGAGTCGTGGGTGGCTGGTGCGGGGGCGGAATCTGCTCCGGGTCCCGAACTCAATACGGTTCGCCTCCTTGCGGGGTCCTGCTTGGGGGTCCTGCTGGGGTCCTGCTTGCAGCCGCACGGGCTACAGATGCGCGGGCTACAGATGCGCGAGCTTCTCGAGGACGGGGGCGGCGGCGCGCAGTTTGGCCCACTCGTCCTCGTCGAGGTCTTCGACCAGGCCGGCCAGCCAGGCGTTGCGCCTGCGGCGGCTCTCTTCGAGCATCGCCTCGGCGGTCTCGGTCTGGGTGACGACCTTCTGCCGCCGGTCCTCGGGGTGCGGCTCCAGCCTGACCAGTCCCTTGCCCTCCAGCAACGCGACAATACGGGTCATCGAGGGCGGCTGCACATGCTCCTTGCGGGCAAGCTCACCCGGCGTGGCCGAGCCGCAGCGGGCGAGGGTGCCCAGCACCGACATCTCGGTGGGGCTCAGCGACTCGTCGACCCGCTGGTGCTTGAGTCGGCGCGACAGGCGCATCACGGCGGAGCGCAGTGAGTTCACGGCGGCAGCGTCGTCGCCATGGGTTAGGTCCGGCATGTTCTTTAGCATAACTCATTACCCTGACTAAAGACCACTCACGACGCGCCGAGATGCCCGTGACAAGGGCCACTGAATCTCCACATCACCCATACGAGTGAGTCGAACGCAAAAAGCCCCCCATCGCCCCGCACCCGCCCGCGACCCTCGTTCCATGGGGACCAGTGTGCTCAGCCTGCGGATAGACGGGGAGCTGCTCGACCGGCTCCGGGACCATGCGGCGAAAAGGGGAATGAGCGTCCAGGACTACGTGGTCGGGACGCTCGTCCGGGACGACTTCGACGAGCGGTTCCAGACCGCGGTCGAGGAGACGGAGAGGTTCTACGGGGTCACGTGAGCGGAGGTCACGTGAGACCCAGGGCGGGCATCAGGTAGTAGAACCCGAAGACGGCGGCGACGACGTACATGGCCACCGGGACGTCACGCCCCCGCCCGGCCGCCAGTCGCAGCACGACGAAGGTGATGAAGCCCATGCCGATGCCGTTGGTGATCGAGTAGGTGAACGGCATCATCACCATCGTCACGAAGGCCGGAACGGCGATCGTGTGGTCGGCCCAGTCGATCTCCCTGACCGAGCCGGCCAGGATCAGGAAGCCGACGGCGAGCAGGGCAGGGGTGGCGGCCTGGGACGGAACCATGGTGGCCACAGGGGTCAGGAACAGCGCGACGGCGAAAAGAGCCCCCGTGACGACGTTCGCGAACCCGGTCCGCGCGCCCTCCCCGACACCGGCGGTGGACTCGACGAAGCAGGTGGTGGCGGAGGAGGAACTCACGCCACCGGCGGCAACGGCAACACCGTCCACGAAGAGCACCTTGTTGATGCCAGGCATATTGCCTTGCGCGTCCGTCAGCCTGGCCTCGTCACTGACGCCCATGATCGTGCCCATGGCATCGAAGAAGCACGAGAGCAGCACGGTGAACACGAAAAGGGTGCCGGTCAGCACACCGACCTTGTCGAACCCGCCGAACAGACTGACCTTGCCGATGAGCCCGAAGTCGGGGCTGGCGACCGGGTTGCCGGGCCACTCGGGGGTGGTGAGCCCCCAGGAGGACACGGAAGCGACGGCATCGATGACCACGGCGAGCACGGTCATGGCGACGATGGAGATGAGGATCGCGCCGGGCACCTTGCGGGTGATGAGCGCGAGGGTGAGCAGAGCACCCAGCACGAAGACGAGAACCGGCCAGCCGTCGAGATGACCGTCGGCGCCGAGCTGGAGCGGAACGGTGGTCTGGGCGGCATCCGGAATCCGGCTCACGAACCCGGAGTCGACGAGCCCGATCAGCATGATGAACAGCCCGATGCCGATGGAGATGCCCTTGCGCAGCCCGAGCGGCACGGCGTTCATGACACGCTCACGCAGGCCGGTGGCAACAAGCAGCATCACAACAAAACCCGCGAGTACGACCATCCCCATGGCGTCCGGCCAGGACATACGGGGTGCGAGCTGGAGCGCGACGACGGTGTTGACCCCGAGCCCCGCCGCCAGCGCGATGGGCACGTTGCCGACAACACCCATCAGCAGTGTGGTGAAGGCGGCGGTCACGGCGGTGGCGGTGACCAGCTGACCGTTGTCCAGCTGATGGCCGTACATGTCCTTGGCGCTGCCGAGGATGATCGGGTTCAGCACGATGATGTAGGCCATCGCGAAGAAGGTGGCGAACCCGCCGCGGACCTCCCGGGACAGCGTGCTGCCCCGCTCGGAGATCTTGAAATAGCGGTCGAGGGCGGCCGTGGCGGGGGCCGAGGTGGACATGCGCGCTCATGTTTCTGTTGGCGTTTCGTACGAAAGAAATGAGCCAGGCTCAAGTCGTTTCAGTATGAACATATGAGGCCGGATTGACGAATCGGGCCTCGTAAGCTGTGCCCATGGCGAAGTGGACACCGAAGCACGAGGCGCCGGCACCCCTGGAGGGCCCCGTCGTCGCCACCATCACAGGCGGCACGATCCTCTGGTTCGTCCTCTTCCTGGCCCAGCTCCCCTTCTACGGCTGGTACGCGGACCACAACCACGAGTGGTGGGTCTGGACGTGCCTTGCCGGGGCGGGCCTGGGCCTGATCGGGATTTGGTACGTCCGGAAACGGGACGCGGCGATCAGACGGTCCCATTCCAGCCCGTCCGGCGCTTGAGGACGAGCGCGTTCAGCGCGACAGGGGGGTCTGGGGGCGCAGCCCCCAGGAACGGGATGGGACGGGTAGGGGCGGCGGGGGCGAAAACCCTACGACCCGCACCCCCTACACACCCCCGACTACAACCACCGCACCATTTCCCACCCCACCCCTCCTCCCCAGGTCGGATCTTTGCCGCACTCAGCGGGTGAAGCCCCAAATCCACCCGTACCGTCGAACACATGACGCACATCGACGCCGGCGCCGAACTCGATCCTGTGCACCCCGTACCCCTGCCCCTGCCCGGCACGCCCCGCGGCAGCACCCCCCGCGCCACCGGCCTCACCACCACCGAGGTAGCCGAACGCGTCGCCCGCGGCGAGGTCAACGACGTCCCGGTACGCAGCAGCCGTAGCATCTCCGAGATCGTCCGCGCGAACGTCTTCACCAGGTTCAACGCGATCATCGGCGTCCTCTGGCTGATCATGATGTTCGTCGCCCCGTTCCAGGACACCCTGTTCGGCTACGTCATCCTCGCCAACACCGGCATCGGCATCATCCAGGAGTGGCGGGCGAAGAAGACCCTCGACTCCCTCGCCGTGATCGGCGAGGCCAAACCGACGGTCCGCCGCGACGGCGTGGCCTCGGAGGTCAGCAACTCCGAGATCGTCCTCGGGGACCTGATCGAGATCGGCCCCGGCGACAAGATCGTCGTGGACGGCGAGTGCGTAGAAGCAGACGGCCTCGAAATCGACGAGTCCCTGCTCACCGGCGAGGCCGACCCCGTCGTCAAGCAGCCCGGCGACCAGGTCATGTCGGGCAGTTTCGTGGTCGCGGGCGGCGGCGCGTTCACGGCGACGAAGGTCGGCCGCGAGGCGTACGCGGCCCAACTGGCCGAAGAGGCCTCCCGCTTCACGCTCGTCCACTCGGAACTCCGTACGGGCATCTCGACGATCCTCAAGTACGTGACCTGGATGATGGTTCCGGCCGCGATCGGCCTGGTCATCACCCAACTGGTCGTCAAGGACAACGACTTGAAGGACTCGATCGCCCGCACGGTGGGCGGCATCGTCCCGATGGTCCCGGAGGGCCTGGTCCTCCTGACCTCCGTCGCCTTCGCGATCGGTGTCATCCGGCTCGGCCGGAAGCAGTGCCTCGTACAGGAGCTGCCCGCGATCGAGGGCCTCGCCCGCGTGGACACGGTCTGCCTGGACAAGACGGGCACGCTGACCGAGGGCGGCATGGACGTGACCGAGCTGCGCTCCCTCAACGGCAGCGACGAGACATACGTACGCCGGGTCCTGGGCGCCCTCGGCGAATCGGACCCCCGCCCGAACGCCTCCCTCCAGGCGATCATCGACGCCTACCCGGACAGCGAGGACTGGCGCTGCACGGAGTCGCTGCCGTTTTCCTCGGCGCGCAAGTACAGCGGGGCGTCGTTCAGCGAGGGCAACGGCGAAACGAGTACGTGGCTCCTGGGCGCCCCGGACGTGTTGCTCTCCCCCCAGGACCCGGCCCTCGCCGAGACGGACCGCCTGAACCAGGCCGGTCTGCGCGTCCTCCTCCTCACCCGCACCACCCGCGACCTCGACCACCCGGAGGTGGCCACCGACACATCCCCCACGGCCCTGGTCGTCCTGGAGCAGCGCCTGCGCCCCGACGCCGCCGACACCCTCCGCTACTTCGCCGAGCAGGACGTCGACGCGAAGGTCATCTCGGGCGACAACGCGGTGTCGGTCGGCGCGGTGGCAAGCAAACTGGGCCTGACCGGGACGACGGTGGACGCCCGCCAACTCCCCACCGAGGCAACGGAGATGGCGCAGGCACTGGACGAAGGAACAGTCTTCGGCCGGGTAACCCCGCAGCAGAAGCGGGACATGGTGGGCGCGTTGCAGTCACGCGGGCACACGGTGGCGATGACGGGCGACGGCGTGAACGACGTACTGGCCCTGAAGGACGCCGACATCGGCGTGGCGATGGGTTCGGGCTCGGAGGCGACGCGGGCGGTGGCCCAGATCGTCCTGCTCAACAACAGCTTCGCGACGCTGCCTTCGGTGGTGGCCGAGGGCCGCAGGGTCATCGGCAACATCACCCGAGTAGCGACCCTGTTCCTGGTCAAGACGGTCTATTCGGTCCTCCTGGCCGTCCTGGTGGTCTGCTGGCAGGTCGAATACCCCTTCCTGCCCCGCCACTTGACGCTGCTCTCCACGCTGACGATCGGCGTCCCGGCGTTCTTCCTGGCGCTGGCCCCCAACAAGGAACGCGCGAGGCCCCACTTCGTACGCCGGGTCATGCGCTACTCGATCCCGGGCGGCGTACTTGCAGGAGTGGCAACCTTCGCCACGTACCTGATAGCCCGTCACCACTACACAGGAGAGGGCGCGTTGGACGCGGAAACAAGCGCGGCGACGTTGACCCTGTTCCTGATCTCGATGTGGGTGCTGGCGATCATCGCCCGCCCGTACACCTGGTGGCGGATCGCCCTGGTCGCGTCGATGGGCGCGGGGTTCCTGCTGGTGCTGGTCGTACCGCCGCTCCAGGAGTTCTTCGCGCTGAAGCTGGTGGGGACGACGATGCCGTGGATCGCGGTGGGTATCGCGACGGTGGCGGCGGCCATCCTGGAGATCCTGTGGAGGTGGGTGGACCGCCGCTTCCCGGCGTAGTTCGTACGGGTGCGCCTACTTCACGTCGATGAAGTCGGCGGCGGCGCTGGCGCCCACGGTGGTCCTGGTCCCCGCGAAGACGTACTTGAAGAACCCGTCGGCGGTCGCCTTGACGGTGGTCTTCAGGTCGCCCGTGGTGGTCGTCTTGATGGTCTTGACGACGGTGTAGGCGGTGGTGCCGTTCTTACGGAACTGGAGCTGCACCGGCTGGGTCGCGTACCCGGTGTAGTTGGGCCCGTCCCAGTTGGCGCGGGTCAGCTTGCCGGTGACGGTGATGGTCTTGCCCTTCTTCACCGGCTCCGGGGTGGCGTTGACCGTCAGCTTGGAGACGCGCCGCACGGTCGTGGTGCCGAGGTCGCCCTGCTGGGCGATGCCGACCTTGGAGGGGTCGAAGCTGTCGCTCTCGGGGTCCTGCCCGTTGAAGGCGATGGCGAGCCCGCCGGCCGTCCAGGTGGCCCCGGCGTCGGTGTTGGTCAGGTCGCCCTCGCCCGGGTAGATGTCGAGGTTGGCCTTGCAGTTGGCGGTCGTGGTCGACGTCGCCGTGCAGGTGCCGGCCTTCTCACCGAAGATCACGTTGTCCGGCGTCGCGAAGTCGCCCCGGTACAGATACGGCCCGCTGTCGAAGTCGGCGGCCTTGATGTCGACCTCAGTGCCGTGGGTCAGCGTGTAGGTGACCGGGACGACGAGGTGTCCACCGGCACCGGCGTTGATCGACTTGGCGACCTTGAAGTTGGAGAAGCTGACGTTCAGCTTGTACGGCTCGTCGGCGGCGACGGGCGACGTGATGAACGCGGACTTGCCGCCCGCCAGGATCTTCGCGGCGGCCGCGTGGTAGCCGGAGTCGGCACCGGAGGCGTGGACATCGGCCTGCGCGGCCGGCACGGCGAGGGCGGAGAGGGCCAGGGCGCCGGAGACGGCGGCCACAGTGGCACGTATACGCATGCGTGTTCCCCAAGTAGGAGAAAGTGATCGTGGAGCCTGTTGGCCCCCATGATCAGATCCCTTGCGGGGGTGGTTGGTTGCGCGGGGGTGACGTAATTTTGCGCACCCCTTACACACACGCCCGCCGCCGGCCCCGGGAACGCAGGAGCCGGCGGCGGTACACACACTGCGTGGCGGCTACTTCACATCGATGAAGTCGGTCGCGGAACCGAGGGCGGCGGTCGTCGCGGTGCCCGCGAAGACGTACCGGAAGTACCCGTCGACGTTCGCCTTGACGGTCGTCTTCAGGTCACCCGTGGTGGTCGTCTTGATGGTCTTCAGGGTGGTGTAGGTGCTGGTGCCGTTCTTACGGAACTGCAACTTCACCGGCTGGCTGGCGTACCCGGTGTAGTTGCCGGCGTCCCAGTTGGCGCGGGTCAGCTTGCCGGTGACGGTGATGGTCTTGCCCTTCTTCACCGGCTCCGGGGTGGCGTTGGCCGTCAGCCGGGAGTGACGCAGGAGGTTGGGGCCGGCGAGGCCGTCCTTCTCGACGTATCCGACCTTCGTGACGTCGAAGTCGTCGCTGCCGAAGTCCTGGCCGTTGAAGGCGACGGCGTACGCGTACGCCTTCCACTTCCCGGCGGTCTCGTTGAACAGGTCTTCGCTCGGGCTGATCACGATGGACTGGGTGCAGTTGGCGACGGTCGCCGAGACGGCCTTGCAGCTGGCCCAGTCGTCGCCGAACAGCCCGAACTCGGAGTCGGCGTACGTCGTGCCGTAGTACAGCTCGACGTCGGTGAAGAAGTCCTCGGCGGCGATGTCGACATCGGCACCGTGGGTCAGCGTGTAGGTGATCGGCACGGTCAGCTTGCCGCTGATGCCCGCAACGATCGACCTGCCGTTGTTGACCTTGATGTTGGAGAAGGAGGCGTCCAGGACGTACGGCTCGGCGACAGCGGCGGCCGAGGCACTGAACGCGGACTTGCCGGAGCCGGCCTGCCCGGCCTCACGGACCTTGGCGACATCGGCCCGGGACACCGAGCCGTCGGCCTGCGCGGCCGGCACGGCGAGGGCGGAGAGAGCCAGGGCGCCGGAGACGGCGGCCACGGTGGCACGTATACGCATGCGTGTTCCTTTTCTCTACTTCACGTCGATGACGTCACCGATGGCCGTGATCGGCGCGGTGGTCGTCGAGCCCGCGAAGGCGAAGCGGTAGGTGCCGTCGACCGACGCCTTGACGGTCGTCTTCAGGGCGCCCGCGGCACCCGCCTTGACCGTCTTGACGGTGGTGAAGGTGGTGGCGCCCGTCTTCTTGAACTGGAGGGTCACCGGGGCGTTGACGTAGCCCCCGTACTTGTTGGTGTTCCAGTTGGCGCGGGTCAGGGTGCCCTTGACCGTGATGGTCGCGCCCTTCCTGACCGGCTCCGGGGTGGCGTCGGTGTTGAGCTTGGAGTGGAACTTGATCTGGGTGGTGCCGAGGCCGGCCTGGGTCTTGTAGTCGCCCTCGTCCGTGATGGCGACGGCGCCCACGTTCCACGTACGCGCGTCGGTGTTCCGGAGCCTGCCGTCCGAGCCACTCGTGTGCAGGTTGATGAAGCCCTTGCAGCTGGCGGTGGTCGTCGAGGTGGCCGCGCAGGTGCCCGGCTCGTCACCGGCGAGGCGGATGTTCTCCAGGCCGAAGGAGGAACCGACGTAGAGGACCGGACCCGTGGCGAGCTTGTCCGAGCTGATGTCGAGACCGGCGGCGTGCTTGAACGTGTACGTCACCGGGACGGTCGCGGTCCCGGTGGCCTTGGCCACGATCGGCTTGCCGTTGTTGACCGTCACCTTGGTGAAGGTGACGTCGGGCGCCGAGGCGGCGTGCGCGGCGGGCACGGCAAAGGCGGAGAGGGCCAGGGCGCCGGACACGGCGGCCACAGTGGCACGTATGCGCATGCGTTTCCCCAAGTGGAGAAAGGGGGTCCGACGGTGGCCGTCCGTACGGAATCCATCCGTCACGGATCGCGGTCGCACCTGGACCCAAATGATCTTGGAGTCTGTTGACTCGCTCGCTCAGATCCGTGACGGATGGGAATGGTTGTACGGAAGTTGCGGAAGTTTTGGAGACCGCGCAGATTTTACGTACGGATTACCTCAGCCCTCCCGTACCTCACTGCCTCAGTCGAACCAGCGGTCCCGTGCCAGCTCCGTCGTCCTCGACGGATCCTCCAGCAGTGCCGCCACCTCGAACCGGCGTGGCCACTGGCCGGCCGCCCAGGCGAGGCCCGCCGCGACGCCCTCCAGCGTCGAGGCGTGCAGCACCCCGTCCCGCGTCCGCCGCCAGTCCAGCTCCACGCCGTCGACGACCAGCTCCTCGTGCTCGACGTACGTCGCCGGAGTCCCCGGTCCCAGCAGCACCCGTACCGACTCCGGTACGTCGTGCTCCGCCCCCTCCGAGGTCACCTCGCCGGTCACCGACTCGCTGAGCCGCCGCACCTGGAACAGCTCCGCCAGCTCGGCCGCCCGCGCGGGGCGTACGGGGAGCAGCGGCACCCCCGCCGTGAAGGGCAGCAGGTCGGGTGAGTCGACGACCACGGCGTCGGCCGCGTCCACCACCTCCACGTGACCGTCGACCACCGCCCGCAAGTCGTCGGGCAGCGTGACCTGTTCGGGGTCGAGGTCGGCCAACGCCCCGTAGAGGGCGTGTAGTTGGGCGCCGCTCACGTCCCGGTCGGGGTCGGCGAGGCGGTCGAGCAGTTCGGCCGCGCCGCCCGGCTCGTCGAGGAGAGCGGCCACCGACGTCCGTACACCCAGCGCCCGCAGCACCTGCTCGTCGTCGAACCCGGTCGCGTCGGCCTCCTCGTACAGGCCGCGCAGGAGCGGGTCGCCGCCCGCCGCGAGGAGACCGGCCGGCCTGCGCCCGTCCAGCACCGGGTTTCCGCGCAACCACCAAGCCGTGTACGGGCGTACGAGTTCATGCGTGCCGTCGGGCAGCAGGACGCGCACCGGCTGGACGATCGCGTCCCGGAGCGGCGGCTGGGCCAACAGCGCCAGGGCCTGGGGCCAGCGGTCCTCGTCCACCAGGTCCAGGTCCCGTACCGCTACCAGTTCCGTGGCGACCGGAGGCACCGGCGAGTCAGGGAAACGGTCGAGGATGTCCTCGCTCCACACGTCCACGGCGTCGAGCAGACCCGGGTCGTCGGGTTCGGCGAAGTCGCTGTCCCGGGGCTCCAGTTCGTCCGGGTCGAGGACGACGTCGGTCGCCCTCACCAGCGCGAAGTTGGCCAGGACTCCGCACGCCGCCAGCGGCTGTTCGCCCCACCTGTCCGCCAACTCGGCGTCCACCGCCGCCAGTTCACCCTCCCTGATCACCTCGGCGAACGGGCTGCCGGGGAGGACGAGTTCACCGGCGGGGGCCAGCTCGCCGTCCTCGTCGGGGAGGGCGAGGGCGCCGAGCCAGGGCTCGTCGCCGGGTTCGAGGCCCGCGTCCCGGACCAGGGCGAGGACCGCGTCGGCCAACTCCTCGGCGTCCGGGGCGCCTTCGTCGTCCCACGCCATACCGGCGGCGTCCTCGTCGAGGGAGGAGGCGACGGCGGCCCGTACCTGGGGAGTGGTGAGGACGGCTCGCGGGGTGGCCGGGAGGGCGCCCAGCTTCTCCAACAGAGGGTGGGCGGCGTCCGGGTGGGCGACCTTGAGGCCGAGCCGGGCGAGCGTCTCGGGTGCGGGCGCGCCCTGCCCCTCCCCACTCGTGGGCAGCAGAACCTGGCGGGGGCCGATGGTCGTACGGCCGTCGGCGAGCGGCACGGGCAGCCCGGTCAGCCGGTCGGGGTCGACGCCGGCCAGGCTGTCGTACAGCCGGTGCCACCACTCGGGCGCCTTCTCCAGGCCGGCGAGCCGGTCGACGGCGTCGGTCAGGGGGACGCGGGCGACGCCCAACGTCCGCAGTTCCACCCGGCGTTCGAGCCCGGCGGGCAGCAGCGTGGGCAGCACCTCGGCGAGGACACGGACCGTCTCGGCCCCGGCGCCCTCGACGACCTCCGCGTCACGGGGACGGAGAGCGGAGGGCAGCTCGTCGTCGTCGCCCGGGTCAAGTGCGGGCGGCAGGAAGGCGGTTCGCGGCAGCCGCTCGAGGATCGCGTGCCGCAGCTGCCCGTCCAGCTCGCCCTTGCCGAGCGAGCCGGGCACGAGGGCGATGATGCCCTCGCCCACCGGGTGCCAGTCGGCGAGGAGTTCGGCGTACGCGTCGGCGGCACGCTGCACCAGGAAGTCGGTGAGCGGGCCGGGCGCGGCATGCCGTCGGGCGGTGTCCAGCGGCAGCGAGGCGATGAGCAACGCCGGTACGCCCAGCGGCTCGTCGCTCGGTGTGGGCGCGTGCACGACGGGGCTCGTCCGGGGCGGTACGGGAGTGCCGTCGGCGTCGACGGGCACGGCCCAGGTGACCGACCAGAAGGGACGCAGCCGCTCCTCGACCGGCCGCCCCGCCAACAGGGCGGATTCCAGTGGCCCGTGAGCCGAGACGGTACGCCAACGGCTCGTACCGTCCCGCGAGTCCTCCACGAGGGTCAGGGCGTCGTCGGTGCGGCGAGTGAGGGTGCGCGCCTGCTCCCCCACCTCGATGACGACCTCCTCCAGACCCGGCAACGTCAGGAGCAGCGCGTCGTCGACGCCGCTCAGCAGCCGCTCCGCGAGATCCTCGGCGGCGGTGTCGCGCAGGGGGAGGATGACGGCCGTGTCGTACGGGTCGGGGGCGGTGCCCTCGGCGGCGAACGGCAGCCGGAGCAGCGGCACATGGCCGTCGCGGCGGCGGATCTCGTCACCGAGCCCGGGGCTGTGCCGGGCGGTCTCGGCGGCCAGCTCGCGGGCCTCGGCCAGCGACCACCGCACGCCCCCGTGCCGTCCGACGACGGCGGGCTCGTCGCTCACGGCGAGCACGGCGGCGAAGCCGACACCGAACCGCCCGACGGCGCCCGTCTCCTCGCCGTCCTGGGCGTCCCGCTTGGCGGAGGCGCGCAGCGTGGAGAGGGACTCGACGCCGGTGGCGTCCAGCGGGGCACCGGTGTTGGCGGCGACGAGGACGCCGTCGCGGAGGGTGAGGCGGAGCCGTCCGGGTACGCCTGCCCTGGCCGCGGCATCGGCGGCGTTCTGGGCGAGCTCGACGACGAGCCGGTCCCGGTACCCACCGAGGACGAGATCCTCCTCGGCGTTGGCGTCCTCACGGAACCTGGCGGGGCTGGTCGCCCAGGCGTCCAGAACACCCCGGCGCAGACGGGCCGTACCGAAAGGGTCCGCGCCCTCAGCTGCTGGCCGCACGAACTTGCTCACGTACGTTCACTCTCCTCATCGGCGTGAGCAAGAAGGTACCGCGCGCCGGACAGGGCGCCCGCCACCCGCCGTCGCACCGGCCGCCGTCCACGCGCCGAGGGCGAACCCGGCACCGTCCCGCCGCACCTCCAGCGCACCCGCACCCCCGAAGTGCGCGGGCACGAGCAGTTCCCGTTCGTCGGCCGCCCGCCCGAGAATCCGGCGGCGGCCGGCCACCGCCTGTTCCGGGTCCAGGCAGGCGCTGCTGTTGCAGCAGGGGTCGAGGATCTGCGTCGGGCTGTGCAGCAGATCCCCGACGAAGACCGCCCGGTCGCTCCCGGACGCGAGGCGCAGCACGGACGAGCCGGGAGTGTGGCCGGGCGCGGACTCCAGGGTGAGGTGTTCGTCGATGCGGTGCAGGCCGTCCCAGAGCACGGCCTGTCCGGCCCGGTGGACGGGCGCGACGCTGTCCTCGTAGAAGCGTTGTCCGGCCCGTAGTGCGACCCGGTGACGGCCGTCGCCCTGCGGGCCATGCACGCGGACCCGGCCGCGCCGTGGAGCAACGACCGCCTGGCCACGGAGGCGGGCGTCTCCCGGCCCACCCCGGCCCGCCGGTTCACCGCCCTGGTCGGCCGCCCGCCGATGACGTACCTCACCTGGTGGCGCGTGATCCGTGCCGCCACCCTGCTCCGCGACACCCGGGAAACCGGACACCCCTTACGATGCGCTCCGGATCACGCCCGAGGCGGCGCGGATCCATGAATCCGGTACCTGGTAGCAGGTACTTGTTGCTCAGGGGGGCTCTGTGTTCGTGCTGTCCATCCTGCTGCTCATAGCGGCAGTCGTGCTCTTTCTCGTCGGCCGTGGCCGGGACGCCGGCGGCTGGCGGATCGGGGCCGCGCTCAGCGTCGTCGGGGCCGTGCTGGCCGGTGTCTTCGCCTGCGTCCATGTCGTGAGCGCCTACGAGGTCGGGGTGCCGGTGACCTTCGGGAAGATCGGGAAGCCGCTGAACTCCGGCGTCCAGTTCAGGTCGCCGTTCACCGAGGTCACGTCCTTCTCCACGCGTCCCGTGGACCTCAACCTGTACGACAAGGACGTGGTCGAGGTCCGCTCCTCGCAGGGCGGGGTGCTGTACGCCGACGTCACCATCAAGTGGGCCGTCATCCCCGCCAAGGCGGTCGAGCTGTACCGGCTGGCGGGCAGTGAGGAGGCGGTCGAGGAGCGGCTGGTGCTGCCGGACAGCCGGGAGATCATCCGTAACGTCTTCGCGAAGCACACCAGCGAGGAGGGTTACGCCTCCGCGCGCGAGCAGATCGGCTCGGAGATCGCGGCGCTCGTCAAGGAGCGGCTGGCTCCGCGCGGGATCGACGTCACCAACGTGAACCTGCGCAACGTGAAGCCGTCGGACAAGCTCCAGGACCAGATCGACAAGAAGATCCAGCAGGAGCAGGACACCGAGCGGGCGGTGGAGGCGGCGCGTACGGCCAAGGCGGAGGCGGAGCGCAAGCGGATCGAGGCGGAGGGTATTGCCCGGGCCAACGAGATCCTGGCTAAGTCGCTGAGCGACAAGGTGCTGTACAACCAGTGCCTGGAGGCTTACAAGGAGGCGGCTGCGGCTAATCCGGTGTATGCGGTGCCGTGTGGGACGGGGGCGAATGGGACGTCGGTGATTGTGGACAGCAGTAAGAACTAGTCGGTAGTTCGTTGGCTGCGGGCCGGTGGGGGCTTGTCGCGCAGTTCCCCGCGCCCCTAAAAGACACACCCCCACCGCACGCCTACGAGTGACCCAGATCCGCCGCAGCCTCGTCCGTGTCCGTGCCCACCGAACCCGAGTCCGCCGCGGGCCGCAGCGGGAACGGGTCCACGATCGTCTCGTCGATCACGTGCGGCGGCGGAACCGGAGGTTTCGGCATGATCGCTGCTTCCGAGTGGCCGCCGCAGCCGTACGCCAGGGACACCACGCGGCCGTCCGCCGGGGCGAACTCGTTCGTGCAGACGCCGAACGCCTGTCCGAGCGAGCCGCCGATGGCCACCAGGAACCCGCAGCTCACGCAGGTCGCCGGGGCGGCCTGGGCCATGGGGGTCTTGGGGCCGTAGGCGTCCTCCCAGCGGTCGGCGGCGCTGTGGAGGCCGTACCGGGACAGGACGCGCGCCCGGCGCATGCCCAGTTCCTCCGCCACCGCCGCGATCGAACCGCGGGCCGGCACCACCGTGAAGGCGGACGGTGAGCCCGCCGTGATGTCCGCGTCCTCGGCGTCCGCCAGATCCGCCGCCAGTTCCACGGAGGCCGCGGCCGTCGCCGAACCGGCCGCCGAGACCACCGAGTTGGGCAGGGGCTCGTCCTCGCCCGAGTAACCCGGCTCCAGACGCAGATCCTCCGCGTCCGTCGGGAGCAGGTCGCCGGGGCCCATGTCGCCGGGGCGCAGGCGCTCGCTCCACGGCACCCATTCCGGTGCCTGGAGGGCGTCCGGTCCGGGGAGGAGGACCACCTCGTCCAGGGTGACCAGCTTGGCCCGGGACGCCCGGGCGACCGTCACCGCCCAGCGCCAGCCCCGGTAGCCGAACTCCTTGCACTCGAAGAAGTGCGTCACGACGCGGTCGCCCTCGGACATCAGGCCCGAGTGCTCGCCCACCACGCCGGGTGCCGCCGCCTCCTCCGCCGCTGACCGGGCGAGGTCGACGGCCTCGGCGCACAGGCGGTCGGGGGTGCGGCTTCGCGTTGTCGCTGCGCTCACAGGTATCGCTTCTCTCCTACGCCGTCTCACGAGTGCGCCCGTCCCGACGGGGTGCGAACGGTTGCGAACGGAGCGGACCAGAGGGCCGCGTCGACGTCCGCGCCCGATCGCGCTCGGGCGCACCTACGTCATCCATTCTGCGGGATGGCCGAGAGGCGCGCGGCCGAGAACAACCGCCACTGCGCGCTACGCACGCTACCTTCTCCAGAGCCCGGGGCCCACACCGACGGGACGGTTCGCGACGACCGACATCCAACTGTGGCAACTCCGACCCCTCTCAAACACCGTTCCGACGCGCCTCTCACGCCACCCTTCCCAGCCCCCGATGGCCGGAAAACACCCCGCAGGACCCCGCTCTCCCACACCTTCCCCACCCCACTCGGCCCCATACGCGCGGTAACCGCACTAGGTACGCCCTTCTCGGGGCACTATGGCGGGGTGGCAAGCGAGAGGTCGCCCCACGGCGCCACCGGGGTCGGTGGGGTCCAGGGGAGCAACCGGCGTGGCGCACGTGACCGGGTGAACGGGTCCGTGCGCGCTGTCGGGCGTGCCCTGCATTTCCCCGTCACCGGCACCGCCCGGGGCATCCGCAAGGCCACGCACGCGCACGGGGCCGGTGAGTCCGGGCTCGGCAAGCTCATCGAACTGCACGCCGTGAACGGCGCCGGCGATGTCATGATCACCATCGCCCTCGCCTCCACCGTCTTCTTCTCCGTCCCCACCGACGAGGCACGCGGGCGCGTCGCCATCTATCTCGGCATCACCATGGCGCCCTTCACCCTCCTCGCCCCCGTGATCGGCCCCCTCCTCGACCGCCTCCCGCACGGCCGCCGCGCCGCGATGGCCGGCGCGATGCTCGCCCGCGCGATGCTCGCCCTGCTCCTGGCGGGCGCGGTCGCGACGGGCAGCCTGGAGCTGTACCCGGCCGCACTGGGCGTCCTGGTCGCCTCGAAGGCGTACGGGGTCGTCCGCAGCGCGGTCGTCCCCCGCCTCCTCCCACCCCGTTTCTCCCTGGTCAAAGCCAATTCGCGGGTCACGCTGAGCGGCCTGCTCGCCACCGGCATCGCGGCCCCCATCGGCGCCGGGCTCCAGGTCCTCGGTCCGCGCTGGCCGCTCTACGGCGCCTTCGTCATCTTCATCGCGGGTACGTTCCTGTCCTTCACGCTCCCGGCCAAGGTGGACTCCGCCAAGGGCGAGGACACCGCCCTGCTGGCGGCGGACCCGGATCATCTGCACGGCCCGCACCTGCACCCCGTGAAGCGGCCCGGACTGCGCACGGTCGGTACGGCCGTCACCCACGCCCTCGGCGCCAACGCCGCCCTGCGCTGCCTCTCGGGCTTCCTGACCTTCTTCCTCGCCTTCCTGCTCCGCGAGCACCCGCTGACCGGCGAGAGCGCCGCCTGGTCGCTGGGCATGGTCGCCGTCGCGGCGGGCGTCGGCAACGCGCTCGGTACGGCGGTCGGGGCGGCCGTGAAGCAGCGCGCGCCCGAACTGATCGTCGTGACGGTCGTCGGCGTGGTCCTCGGCGCCTCGATCATCACCGCGATCTTCTTCGGCGCCGCCCTGGTGGCCTGCCTCGCGGCGGTCGCCGGCTTCTGCCAGGCCCTCGCCAAGCTGTCCCTGGACGCGCTGATCCAGCGGGACGTCCCCGAACTGGTCCGCTCCTCCGCGTTCGCCCGCTCGGAGACACTGCTCCAGATGGCCTGGGTGCTCGGCGGCGCGATCGGTATCGCACTGCCCCTGGACGGCACCCTGGGCCTCGGGGTGGCCGCCGCGATCGTCGCCACGGGCTGGCTGACCACGGCCAAGGGCCTGATCGGCTCGGCCCGCCACGGCGGCCGGGCCCACCCCCGCGTCGCCTGACACCACTCACCGGGGCCCGGCACGCCGTACCCACGTGACAACCGCGCCCCGGGCGCCCGATAGCCTTCGGCCATGACCTCGTTGCGTTCCGCTTCCACTGCGCGCCGTCGCCGCGCTGTTGCCGCCGTCGCCGCCGTTGGTGCCGGACTGCTCGTCCTGTCCGCCTGCGACAAGCCGACCCCGATCTCCACGATCACCGTCGGCCGTTCCTCGGTGAACTCGGAGGCCTCCTGCTACGACGACGGCAAGGAGCTGAAGACCGCCGACGTGGCCGCGTGCCTCAAGGACACGGACATCAAGAGCATCAAGGTGGACCCGGACGAGACCGTGCGCTTCGGTGTCGACCCGGAGATCGCCGACAAGGGCTGGACGATCCTGATGAACGGTCAGCCGCTGACCGACTCCAGCACCAAGACGTACCGCACGATCCCCGGCAGCGTCTTCTTCAACGCCCAGTACGGCGCCCAGGGAAACTCGACGCTCGTCTCCGTCAAGGAGGGCGAGAACGAGGTCAACGGCCTGTGGTCGTTCCGGCTGAAGAAGGACTCCTGACGCCGTCAGGGGTACGAGTCCTGATCGCCACCGCGGTCCCCGCCGAACGGGACGCGGTGGCACAGGCGTTCCCAGGGCATGACGGACCGGTGGACATCATCGCCGTGGGAGTCGGCCCCGCCGCCTCCGCCGCGTCCACCGCCACCGCGCTCACCACGGCCGCCCTCCGCGGCACCCCGTACGGCCTGGTCGTCTCGGCGGGCATCGCCGGCGGTTTCCAGCCGGAGGCGCCGGTCGGCTCGCTGGTCGTCGCCGACGAGATCACCGTCGCGGACCTGGGCGCCGAGACCCCGGACGGGTTCGTTCCGGTCACCGGTCTCGGCTTCGGCACCGTCACCCACCGTCCGCCGGAATCACTCGTACGGGATCTCACGGCCGTGACAGGCGCCCGCACCGGCACCGTCCTGACCGTCTCCACCGTCACCGGCAGCGCCGAACGCGCCGCCGAGCTGCGCGCCCGGCACCCCGGCGCGCTGGCAGAGGCGATGGAGGGCTTCGGCGTGGCCGAGGCCGCCGCGGCGCACGACGTACCGGTACTGGAGATCAGGGCGGTGTCGAACCCCGTGGGCCCCCGGGACCGAGCCGCCTGGCGCATCGGCGAGGCGCTCACGGCCCTGACGGAGGCCTTCGGGAAGCTCGGACCGGTACTGGAGAGTTGGAACCCACATGAGCCCAAAGCCTGAACAGCCTGAGCAGCCCGAACAGCCGCTCCAGATCGCGTACTCGCCCTGCCCGAACGACACCTTCGTCTTCGACGCCTGGGCCCATGGCCGGGTGCCGGGCGCGCCCGCGCTCGACGTGACCTTCGCGGACATCGACATCACCAACGGCATGGCCGAGCGCGGCGAGTTCGACGTGCTGAAGGTGTCGTACGCCGTGCTGCCGTACGTCCTCGACGAGTACGCGCTGCTGCCCTGCGGGGGCGCGCTGGGCCGGGGCTGCGGCCCGCTGGTGCTCACGCGGGAGGCGGGGGCGGACCTGACGGGCCGTACGGTCGCCGTGCCGAGCGAGCGGTCGACGGCGTATCTGCTGTTCCGTCTGTGGGCGGCGGACACGATCCCCGGCGGAGTCGGACGGGTGGTCGTGATGCCGTTCCACGAGATCATGCCCGCCGTACGGGACGGGAAGGTCGACGCCGGGCTGGTCATCCACGAGGCCCGCTTCACGCACCAGAACTACGGCCTGCACAAGCTCGCGGACATGGGCGAACACTGGGAGTCGACGACCGGCCTGCCGATCCCGCTCGGCGCGATCATCGCCAAACGCTCCCTGGGGACGGAGACACTGCAACTCCTCGCCCAGTCCGCCCGGACGTCCGTACGAGCCGCCTGGGACGATCCGGAGGCCTCCAGGGCCTATGTCCTGGAGCACGCCCAGGAGATGGACCCGAAGGTCGCCGACCAGCACATCGGTCTGTACGTCAACGAGTTCACCGCCGACCTCGGCGAGGACGGCTATGCGGCGGTCAGGGGACTGTTGACGCGCGCGGCGGCCGAGGGGCTGGTGCCGCCCCTCGGTCCGAACGCACTCGATTTCCCCTAGAACTCTGCGAAATCTCCAGAGCCGCCTTACACGTCACACGTCCAACTGGTCGGCGACCGCCCGCAGGAGGCCCGCGATCTTCTTGCCCGAGGTCTTCTCCGGGTAACGGCCCCTTTCCAGCATCGGGGTGATGTTCTCCAGGACGGTCGTCAAGTCCTGGACGATGGACGCCAGTTCGTCGGGCTTCTTGCGCTGGGCCGCCGCTACCGACGGGGTCGGGTCCAGGATCACGACCGAAAGTGCCTGGTCACCGCGTTGGCCGGCGACAACTCCGAACTCGACGCGCTGGCCGGGCTTGAGGGCATCGACTCCGGCGGGCAGGACCGAGGAATGGACGAAGACGTCACCGCCGTCGTCGCGGGAGAGAAAGCCGAAGCCCTTCTCACTGTTGAACCACTTGACCTTGCCGGTGGGCACGTCTGTTCCTCGTCCTCGTACTCGTCGGAAAACTGCTTCGGGCTGCTGGAGGAAAACGAGCGCTGATAGCACTTGGGCGGGTCGCTGGACCCGCCGGTACCAAGGCTAATGGTCGACAGGCAGGTGACAAGACGTCGCCGGGTTGTTCCTTCGGGCAGGGAACTACCCTGGTCGAGTGCGTGACAAAACCCAAACGAATTCCGCCGCGGCCGGAGATCGGCTGATCCGTGTCGGTGCCATCGTGTTCTTCGTCGGTGCGGTGGCCACTTTGGTCACCGTGGCCCCATTCCTCCTCGGGACGACGCCATTCCCGACATACATGTTCGGTTTGAGCATGCTGATGGGCGTCGGCTTCCTCGTCGCGGCCGCGGGCGTCCTCCGGTCGGTGGCCGAGGGCCGCCGTCAGGCGCGCGCGTCCACGCCGCTGTAGGCGGCCAGCCAGGCCGGGAAGTGGGTGAGGTCGTCGAGGACGACGTCCGCGCCCGCCTCGCGCAGCTCAGCGGCGTCGCAGGGCCCGGTGGGCACGGCCACGGACAGGGCACCCGCGGTGCGTGCGCCGCGTACGTCCCCCACGTGGTCGCCGACGTACACGCTCGCGCCGTGCTCGCGCAGCGCCACCGCCTTCTGCTCGGCCCAGAGGTTCCCGATGACCGCGTCGGGCTCGATCCCGAGGTGCGCGAGGTGCAGCTTGGCGTTCGGTTCGTACTTCGCGGTGACGACGATCGCGCGCCCACCGGACTCCCGTACGGCCGCTATCGCCTCACGGGCGCCGGTCATCGCGGGGGTCGCGGTGATGGCGATGGCCGGATACATCTCCCGGTAGAGGTCGCTCATCTCCGCGATGCGATCGGCCGGAAACCAGTGCACGAGTTCGTCCGCGAGCGGCGGTCCGAGGCGCGTGATGGCCAGATCGGCGTCGATGAACGTGCCCGTCCGCTCGGCAAGCGCCACATAGCAGGCGTGGATGCCGGGCCGGGAGTCGATGAGGGTCATGTCGAGGTCGAACCCGACGGTGGGCGGGCCGGGGGGTGTGGATGTCATATGCACCATTGTGCGGGAGCCCTCAGCGGGGGCGCTGGGACCGCCAGACCAGGAAGAGGGCGGAGGCGACGGCGGCTCCCCGGACGACCCAGGGCCAGGTCTGGCCGATGGCCTCGTTCATGTGCCCCTCGGCGATGGGATCGCCCCAGCGGCCCTGCGTACGCCCCCACAGCCACCCGGCACCGGCGGCGACCGCCGCGCCCGGGAGGTAGACGACCGCCCACTTGGTCTCGGCCTGGGAGAGCCGGCGCGAGGCGTAGGCGATGGCCCACCCGATGAGCAGGGCGTAGAGGTTGCCGAGGACCGCTCCCGCGACGAGGAGGCCGGCGGCGAGGAGGAGCAGGGGGTTGGTCCAGCGGCCGGAGGGGACGGGGAGGCGCAGCCGGAGACGCCGCCGGGGAGCGCCCTTCTCGGCCTCGTCGGACTCGACCGCCTGCGCGACGGGCTCGTCGGCGGGCTTGGCCTGCGGCTTGTCGAGTCTTGGTCGCGATGGCTTGAGCAGGTCGGGGATCTCGACGCCGCCGACGAAGCCTGCCGGGAGGCTGTCGGTGTCCGTGAGCGAGCCCCTGCCGCTACCGCTGCCTGCCAACCACCAGTCCGTGTCGCCGGGTTCGTCGGTGCCGGTGAGCTGGAGCGGGGCGGGGTCTCCTTCGGAGGGAAAGGGAGCGAACACCTCGGTCTCGGTCTCGGTCCCCGTCTCCGCGGGGCGCGGGCGCGGTACGAGGCGGCCGAGCCCCTTGCCCTTGCGCTGGGGCTCGTCGCGATCGCGTTGTACGGGGACGGAGGCGCGCGGTGCTTCGGGGGCGCCGCCGCCGATGCCTGCGACGACCTCGTCGGGGGTGCCGATGCGGTCGAGGATGCGGCGTACGGAGGCGGGGCTGTCGACCGGGGCCTTGGCGCGGCGGCGGTCGATCTCGTCCCGCAGCCCCGAGACGAGGCGCATGCGGTCGCCGGACGGCAACTGGCGCTGCTGGGCCAGGTCTCCGACCTTGCTCAGATACTCGTAGACGACCTGATCGCTCTCGATACCCACGAACCCAGACGTTACCGGCCGGACCACCTTTCCTCGCCCCCGCCGCCCCTACCCGTCCCATCCTCGGGGGCTCCGCCCCCGAACCCCCGCTCCTCAAACGCCGGAGAGGCTGGATAGTCAGCCCGTCCGGCGTTTGAGGACAAAGGGGGGTCTGGGGGCACAGCCCCCAGGGATGGGACGGGTAGGGGCGGCGGGGGCGAACCCCAACGGCGCGCACCCCCGCCCACCCGCACCACCCGCTACCGTGGTCAGGATGAGCACCGAGGAGACACCGGCGCCGCGTTCGCTCGCGGAAGCGCTTCGCGCGCGGGACGACGCGTCCCTGGCCGCGCTGCTGCGCAGCCGTCCCGACCTCATCACCCCCGTCCCGACCGACCTCACCCAGCTGGCCACCCGGGCGGGCACGCGCGCGTCGGTCGTACGCGCCCTGGAGCGCCTGGACAGGTTCACCCTCCAGACCGCACAGGCGCTGGCCGTCGCCCCGGACCCGGCGGCGTACGAGGATCTGCTGGCGCTGCTCGCCGGCGACGCGGCCGATCCCGCCGTCGCCGCCGCCCTCCCGCGTGCCCTGACCGTGCTGCGCGAGCAGGCCCTGGTGTGGGGCGGGACGGACCGCCTCCGCCTCGTCCGTACCGCGCGTGAACTTCTCTCGCCCTCGCCGCAGCATCCGTCCCCGACGGGACTCGGCCCGACGGTCGCGGAGGCGACGGCGGGCATGTCGCCGGGGCGGATCCAGGAGATCGTGACGGCGGCGGGGCTCACGTCGACGCACGACTCGGTGAGCGCGGTGGCCTCGCTGACCGCGCTGTTCACGGACCGCAAGCGGATGGCCGCGCTGCTCGACTCCACCTCCCCGGACTCCGTCGACGTACTGCGGCGGCTGGTCTGGGGGCCGCCGTACGGCCAGGTCACCGCCGAACCGGCCGCGCATCTGCGCCTGTTGCTGGACCGGGGGCTCCTGCTGCCCACGGCGCCCGGCACCGTCGTACTGCCGCGCGAAGTGGCCCTGCATCTGCGCGAGGGCCGGGCGCACCGTACGACCGAGCCGTTGCCGCCGGGTGTCGAGCCGGCCGCGACGCATCGTCCACAGGTTGTGGACAACGCGGCGGCCGGGCAGGCGTACACCGCGCTCGCGACCGTCGAAGAGCTGCTGAAGGAGTGGGACGAGGGCGGCCCGGCGGTGTTGCGGGCCGGTGGGCTGAGTGTCCGTGATCTCAAGCGGACCGCCGTCGCCCTCGACCTCTCCGAGCCGGTGGCCGCCTTCTGGGTCGAACTCGCCTACGCGGCGGGCCTGTTGGCGTCCGACGGCGAGGCCGACGAGCGGTACGCGGCGACCCCGGCGTACGACGAGTGGCTGGAGCTGCCCGCCGCCACACGCTGGGCGCGGCTCGCGGAGGCGTGGCTGACGGCGACCCGGACGGCCGGGGTGATCGGCGGCCGGGACACCAAGGACCGGACGCTGTCCGCGCTCGGGCCCGGCCTGGACCGGTCGGCGGCGCCGGAGGTACGGCACCGGGTGCTGATCCTGCTGGCGGCCCTCCCGGAGGGCACCTCACCGACCGTCGAGTCGGTGCTGGCCCGGCTGCACTGGGAGCGTCCGACGCGCGGCCCGCAGCAGGAGAGGGACGGCGGTGACGAGGATCTGCGTACCCGGCTCGCCCGCTGGACCCTCTCCGAGGCCGAGTCGCTGGGCGTCACGGGCCGGGGCGCGCTCTCCGCACAGGGCCGGGCCCTGCTGGGCCTCCCCGCGGCTCCGTCGAAGGCGCCCGAGCCGACGGGCCCCGGCGACAAGCTCCCGGTGCACCATCACCGGCATCCCGCCCCGGAACCCCTCACCGCCCCCGAACAGGCCACCGCCTCCGCGACGGCCGCCCGTCTCCTCGCCCCGCTCCTCCCCGAGCCGCTCGACCACGTCCTGCTCCAGGCGGACCTGACGGCGGTGGCCCCGGGCCCGCTCAAGCGCCCGCTGGCCGAGATGCTCGACGTGCTCGCGGACGTCGAGTCGAAGGGCGGCGCGACGGTCTACCGCTTCACCCCGGGCTCCGTACGCCGTGCCCTGGACGCCGGCCGCTCCGCCTCCGACCTGCACGACTTCCTGACCGCCCACTCCCGTACGCCGGTCCCGCAGCCCCTCGCCTACCTCATCGACGACGTGGCCCGCAGACACGGGCATCTGCGGATCGGCGCGGCCTCGGCGTACGTGCGCTGCGACGACGACGCGGTGCTCAGCGAGATCCTCGCCGACAAGCGGTCCGCGAATCTGCGGCTGCGGCGCCTGGCGCCGACGGTGCTGGCGGCCCAGACCGACCCGGCCTCGCTCCTCGACGGCCTGCGCGCGATGGGCTTCGCGCCGGCCGCCGAGTCCGCCGAGGGCGACGTCCTGATCACCCGGGCCCACGCCCACCGCACCCCGCCGCGCACGGCCCCGGACCCGGTGCCGGACGGCCCGCCGGCGCCCGACGGCACGCTCCTCTCGGCGGCGATCCGGGCGATCAGGGCGGGCGACCTGGCCTCGACGGCCCCGCGCAAGCCGACGGAGACCCCGGCCTCGAACGGCGACCTCCCGCGCACCAGCTCCGCCGAGACCCTGGCCACCATGCAGGCCGCCGTGATGACCGGCGAGGCGGTGTGGATCGGGTACGTCAACGCGGAGGGCTCCGCCAGTCAACGCGTCATCGCGCCGATCCGCGTGGAGGGCGGCTTCGTGACGGCGTACGACCACACCGCGGACGAGGTACGGACGTACCCGTTGCACCGGGTCACGGGCGTGGCGGAGCTGGCGGACGACCAGCCGTGACCGCCGCCGTCACTCGTACGGGTGGCGCCCCGAATCCATGCGCGCCACGCCGGAGACTTCCCACGCACGAGGGAGCTTCGGGCCTGTTCCGCATCCCTGAACGGACCGCTGGGCAGCCACGGAACGTCCTGATCAAGTGCAGTGGAAGGAAGTCCCGTCCCATGCGTTCTGCCCGTCGTGTCGCCACCCTCCTGGCCGCCACCGCCCTGCTGCTCGGCGCCTTCACCACCCAGGCCGCGGCCATCGGCATCGACATCGCCGGCCTGGTCATCGAGACCCCGGCCATCTGACGCGGGCGCCGGGCCCGCCCCGGGCCCGGCCCGCCCCTCCCCCCTTGCTGCATCCCTATCTCTGATCTCTATCTCTGCCGGAAAGGCTTCCGAAGTCCCCATGCGTGCCAAACCCCCCGCCCGCACCCGTTCCGTCGTCGTCCTGACCGCCGCCGCCGTGCTGCTCTCCGCGGCGGCCCTCGTCGCCGTACTCGCGCCCGAGTCCTCGGCGGCGACGTCCGTGCTCCCGCTGCCGTTGCCGGGTGTCGAGTCCCTGGTCACCGAGGGCGTCACCATCGAAGGACCGCTGGTCAACAACCTCAACCTGCCGCTCCTGAAGTAGCCGGGCGGGTCAGCAGGCCGCGATCCGGGCGTCCGAGGGCAGGCCGAAGTGGGCTCGGGCGGCGGTCTCCAGGGCGGTGGACGAGAGGGTGTCGTCGGCGTCGGACTCGGTGAGGAAGCTGAAGTGGTCCTCCGTCCACTCCGCGTGGCCCGCGCCGTCCGGCGGCTCCTCCCGCGACACGACGCGGTAGCCGCCGGGGGCGTCGTCGTCCCGCTCCAGCCGCACGACCTGCGGGTGGCTGGAGCCGCCGCACTCCACGAGAGCGCCCGCGCGGGTCCCGTACGCCATGCACAGGGTGTTGACACCGGCCCGTACGAATCCGTCGCCGTCCGCACGGAGTTCGAGCGGCTCCGCCCGGCAGAACCACCGCACCCCGCTGCCGGGCACGGTCTCCTCGTAACCGCTGCCCCGGGAGTCGGCCACGAGCCGGCTCTCGATCACGGGCCGTACCTCGCCCCACAGGCGGGCATCGACCCCCGTCGGCCACAGCACCCACGCCCCCGTGGCCACCAGTACCGCCGCGGCTCCGACACCGGATGCCCAGAAGCGTGTGGACGTCACCGCCGACTCCTTCCGGCCCGTGCGCACCGCGCGGGTCCGCCCGTTCAGACGGTCGGAAGGTGCCCAAGGTTGCCGGGGAATTCGCGCGAGCGTGCGAGGGCGCGGCGCATCTCCTCGGTGAAGCGGCGGCCGGGGGGCAGGAGTTCGCCGCTGCCGAGGAGCGTGTCGACGGCGCGGCGGGTGTGGCCGTACCAGGTGGTGTGCTCCTGCTCGGCCCGGGGGTCGGGCGGAGCGGCGGCCCGTTCGGTGTGCCAGAAGTCGCAGACGCCCAGGTGGGCGTAGGTCCCCTGGAGGAGCGCGTCGAGCGGCCGCGGGTCGGGGCGCCAGGGGGCGTCGTAGCGGGCCGGGGAGGGCGGGCCGTACAGCGGGACCAGGTCGAGCAGGGCGCCGAGCTGGACGTGCAGGAACTCGTGGACCAGGGTCAGCGCGAGGAGCACGGGGTCGCCGGGCGGGGAGAGGGCGACGGCGCCGTAGGCCCGGCGGGCGGCCGAACTGACCGCCGTACCGCCGGGGGCGGGGTGCAGCGGCACCAGGGTGGTCAGACAGGCGGCGACGGCCCGGGCATGCCAGGGATGCCGGCGCACGAGAACCCGCCAGGCACCGTCCAGCAACCGCTGCCACTCACGGACCTCGTCCCCGGTCTGCGGCCCGGCGGGCAGATGACCGTGGACGGCCCGGAACGGCCCACGGTCATCCAGCCGGACACGCAGTACGAAGCCGTCACACTCGGCGGACAGCACCCGCGCCCCGGACAGCACGTCCGCCCCACCCCGAACCAGTTCACCGAACCAGCCAAGATCGGGCCGCCCACCCTGAGCCGACTCACCCAACGCACGGGCCAGCCCCTCGTCCAGGTAGGGATAGAGCATCGTCCGCCGCCAACGCTCCGGATCCTCACGGTGCATCTCGGACAGCCGCCGGTACGGCTCCTCGAAGCCGGCATCGGGGGGCAACGCCCGACGCACGGCCACCGCCAGCAACATCCGCTTGCCCAACTGGCCCCGGCGCAACACCGCGACGGCGTCGGCACCGCCCCGGGCGCGGGCGATGGCGTCGAACAGGTCGGGGTCGAGGTCGTGGGGGGCGAGGGGGCTGAGGGCGGAGGGGGTGTCAGGAGGCGGGCCGGAAGGCCGGAGCGGGGCTGGGTCGGACACGGGGGCTTGCTCCTCGCGGGTCGAGGCGGGCGCGGGGCGCCGCCGTCATCTCGGAACCGGCCGTGGCCGCCAACATCCCCGCACCGGCCGTCCCGCCCTCACCCCGACACCGACCGCGCCGACGCCACGACGGCCGGGACATCACGGCTCAGGCGGGCGGCGATGTGGTCGACGAGGACTGCCAGGTCCGGGCAGTAGACGGACGGGGCCGCGAAGGGGGTCGGTGTCGCGCCGGGGCGGTAGCGGTGGGCGTACAGGCCGCCGCCGCAGACCTCTGCTCGGGGGCAGGCCGTGCAGACCGGGGCGAGGCCGGCCCTGCCGCGCTGGCGGGCCCGGAACGCCTCGTGGCGGGCCGCGTCCGCGAAGGTGTGGGCGAAGACGTCCAGGCCGGTGGCCGGGGCGCCCGGGTAGGTGACCTTGAGGGAGTCTGCCTGTTCGATCGTGCCGTCGGTTTCCACCACCACCAGGTCCACCGGGGCGAGTCCGACCGACTCGCTGCGGGCCGTGCCGCCCAGCAGCAGGACCGAGATCTCCTCGAAGAGCCGGATGCCGGTCCGCCGGCTCGGGGCTTCGTACCAGTGGTCGAACACCGTGCAGAGCCAGCGCGCGTACGGCACCGGCTCCTCGGGGTCCACGCCGGGCGGAGCCGAGGGCGGGGTGGTGCGGCCGGGCAGACCGGGTGGCGGGGTGTGCCAGGTGGCGTGCGGCAGGAGCAGGTCCAGGCGGGGCGGGGCGAACTCCAGCAGTGCCTCGTACGTCTCCACCGGGTCGGCCGTCAGGTCGATCGCGCACAGTACGCCCGCGTACAGGGGGCGGTACGGGCCGTCGGCGAGGAGGCGCAGCGCCCTGGCGACTCCCGCGTGGCTGCCGCGGCCGTCCGGGCGCCTGCGGTGTCTGTCGTGGCTGGCCGGGGTGCCGTCCAGGCTGACGCCGATCCGTACGCCGTACCGGGCCAGGACCGGTAACAGCGCCGGGTCCTCCGCCAGTCGCAGGCCGTTCGTCTGGAGCGTGAGCCGGAGGGCCGCCACCCCGTCCAGGGCGTCGACCAGCACCCGCAGCAGGGCCTCCAGCCGCGCCGCGCCCACCAGCAGGGGCTCGCCGCCGTGCAGGATGACCTGGACCTCGGCCAGGGCGTGGGCGCGGGCGTGCTCGGCGATGAGGGCGGCGGCGCGGCGGACCGTCGCCAGGTCCATGGTCCGGGGGCGGTCGCGCCAGCTCTGGTCGGCCGACTCGTAGACGTAGCAGTAGTCGCACGCGAGATTGCAACGGCTGTGGATCTTCAGCAGGAACTGCCGGAAGGGAACCATGGTCCGGCCTCGCTGGATCAGGGGGTGCGGCTTGCGGGTGGCCGCAGCCTACCGTCTGTCAGTTGCCGGGCGGACCCGGTCACCTGACGCCCGCTCACGTCGTCGGCGGCTCGATGTCCGAGTCCAGGCGTATCCCCTCCGCGATCGCCCGGGCCGTCGGATGGTCCGGGCCCAGGGTTCGCCTGGCCCTCTCCAGCGCGTCGTTGTGCAGGTCGTCCGCCTCCGTCGTGCGGTTCAGGGCGCGCAGGCTCAGTGACAGGTTGGAGGTGCAGCCGATGACGTCGTAGTGGTCGGGCCCGAGGACCGGCAGCAGTCCGTCCCGTACGGCGGTCTCCAGGGCGACGGCCTCCTCGGTCCGGCCCGCCGTCACCAGGTCGTTGGCGTGGTTGAGCATGCAGCTGTACGTGTACAGGTGCGACTCCCCGAGCACGGCCCGGAGTTGCTCCGTGGTGCGGCCCGAGAACGCGAGCGCCTCCTCCACGCGGCCCAGCAGCCGCAGGTACACCGCCATGTTGCTGGCGCAGACCAGCGTGACCGGGTGCTCCTCCCCCAGGTAGTCCTTGTAGCGGCCCAGCGCCCGCTCGGCCAGCTCCAGCGCCTGGCCGATCTCGCCGAGCGCGGCGAAGTCGCTGGCCAGGTTGCAGGCGGCGGCGAGGGTGTCGTAGTGGTCGGCGCCATGGGCGAGGAGGAGGCGGTTGTAGATGTCCTGGTCGATGTCGTGGGCCTCGCCGTAGCGGCCGTCCCGGCGCAGGGCGACGGCCAGGTTCTTGCGGGCCCGCAGGGTGTCGCTGTGTCCGTCGCCGAGGATCTGCTGGTAGAGGCGGGTGGTCGTCTCCAACAGGCGCAGCGCCTCCGCCAGTTCGCCTGCCTCGCGCAGGTCGCGGGCGTAGTTGTTGGCCATGCTCAGGGTGAGCGGCTTCATGCTGCCCTGGTTCTGGCGCTGCCGTTCGTAGGCCGACCGGTGCAGTTCCAGGGCGGCCCGGCGGTCGCCGGCCAGATACTCGGACATACCGAGGTTGTTGATGTACATCAGGGTCCGCTGATGGTCCTCGCCGAGTTCCCGGAGCGCCACCTCGCAGGTGTTCCGGTCGAGTTCGCGGGCCTCCTGGTAGCGGCCGAGGGCCCTCAGGTCGGCGCCGACGTTGCCGGCCGCGGCAAGGGTGGCGGGGAACTCGGCGCCCTTGGTCGCGGTGAACCTCCGCAGCACGTCGGAGTCGAGTTCGTACGCCTCCGCGAGTCTGCCCTGCGAGCGCAGTACGTTGCCCAGCTGGGTGCGGAGTTGCAGGGTGAGCACGTCGTCGGAGCCGCTGCCCGGGAAGCCCGGCCGCCCCCAGCGTTCCAGGGTGCGGACGGCGAGATCGTGGGCCGTGGGGTAGAGACTGCGCTTCCACAGGTAGCGCACCGAGTCGATGATCAGTCTGCGGACCTCGGGGTTGGGGTCGGCCGAGGCGCGCGACGGTTCCAGGTGCGGCAGGAGTTCGTCGTACTCGTCCCAGTCGCTGGTGGCTTCCGGCTTGCCGGGGTTGGCGTCCGCCAGTGCCGTGTGCACCACCCCGCGCAGCTCCTTCCAGCGCTGTGCGCCGACGCCGTCCCGGATGACCGCCTGGACCAGCCGGTGGACGGTCAGGGTCTCGCTGCCCTGGTCGCTGCGGGCCAGCCCGAACCTGCTGAGAGCACGCAGCAGCTTGGCGACGACCATCTCGTCGCGGGGGTCGTCGGCGTCCATGGTGAGGGCGCTGGTGACGGCACGGCTGTAGAGCAGCCGCATGGGAATCGGGTCGGGGCCGAAGAAGGAGCAGATCTCCAGCATCTCGACGGCCGCCTGGTTGCGCTCGCGCAGCTCGTCCACCGCCAGCTTCCAGGTCATGGCGGCGGAGGTGGGGTACTCCCTGGGCGGCAGCGAGGTGTCGTCGAGGATGTCGGTGGGCCGGTCGCGCAGCCGGGCGAGGTACATCTCGACGGGCATGCTGCTCTGGCTGAGCCAGACCGCCGCCTGGCCGACCGCGAGCGGCAGGTCGCCGAGTTCGTGGGCGACCTGCTCGGCGTCCTCGACGGCGAGCAACGGGCTGAACCTGTTGAGGAGTTCGACGCTCTCCGCGCGGGTGAACACCTCCACCTCGGCCCGGCCGACGCTGTTGACCCAGGCCCGGTCGCGGGAGGTGACGAGCACATGCCCGCCGGGCGGCCCCTCGGGCAGCAGGCCCTCCAGTTCGGTGGGGCTGCCCGCGTTGTCGTACACCAGCAGCCAGCGTTTGTACGGCCGTCCCTGTCCGAGCGCGCGCAGCACGGCCTCGGCGGTGCCGCGCACGTCCTCGCCCTCCTCCAGGTCGAGGTAGGGGGCGAGGTCGGCGAGGGCGGAGCGGATGTAGCCGGGCTGGGCGGCGTCGATCCACCAGACCACGTCGTAGGCGGACTTGTAGCGGTGGGCGTACTCCAGGGCGGTCTGGGTCTTGCCCATGCCGCCGAGGCCGTACAGCACCTGGCTGGGTACGGCGGCGGCGGGTCCGGCGGTGAAGTGGTCGCGCAGCCGTTCCAGGAGGGGGCCGCGTCCGGTGAAGGTGAGGTTGCGGGAGGGCAGGCGCTGGGCCCCCGGTATGGAGCCGGGGAAGCTGGGCAGGGTGGTGCCGACGGCCGGGGTCGAGCCGTCCGGGAGTCGGCGGCCCGGGGGCACTCCGAGTACGGCGACGAGCTGGTCGAAGGCCTCGGCCGGGCCGCTGCGGCCGAGGTCGGCGGCCGTGGTGTCGAGGTAGGCCTCGGCGGCGGCCGGTTCGAGGTCCTGGATGCGGACCGCGAGCATGCCGGGGCCGTCGACGGTCTCGTGCCCGGCGAGCTGGAAGCGGATCGCGGCGGCCCGGGGCTGGGCCGCGTACTCGGGGGACAGCAGGGCCAGCAGGCGCCCCTGGCCGTTCAGGGTGCCGGCCACCTCGGGAAGCACGCCGCCGACCGGGCCGACGGTGCTGTGCAGGGAGACCTGGTAGCCGACCGACTCCAGGGCCTCCGCCGCCCACTCGGCCCACATACGGCCCAGCGGTGCGTAGCTGACGTAGATCTGGGTGGGCAGGGCGCGGGGGACGCGCAGATAGGCGCTGCGCAGTTCGGCGCGGCGCTCCGGGGGCAGCGGGGCGAGGCGGCGCACCTGGCCCTCCGAGATCCATTCGGTGAGCCGCTCGAACGCGGTGAGCAGCGAGCGTTCCTGGCGCGGCCGGTCGGCGACCGTGGCGGGTATCTCCTCGTAGGCGTAGAACGCCTTGTACGGGATCTCGATCTCGCCCCAGTAGCGGGCGTGCTCCTCCTCGCCCAGCCAGGACAGGAAGGGCCCGAACTCGGTGCGGCAGAAGTCCCGTCCTGCCTCAAGCCGTTCGGTCTCGGCCTCCTCGACCCGCATGGGTACCGGCAGCACCCTGATGGGCCGGGGCGCGGTGCGCTGTACGGCGGCTGCCGCGTCGACCCCGCCCCGGATGCTCTGGACGCTCATGGTGAAGCAGTCGACGAGGATGTCGGGGAGCAGGATCGTACAGATGCCGGAGGTGTCACTGACACCGGTCCGGCTGTCGATCAGCACATAGTCGTACTTGGAGATCATCTCCTCGCGCAGGGCCTGGAGGAAGTGCCCGCCGCCGCGCTGGTCGTAGAAGGTGTGCCAGTTGAAGCTGGTGACGGCGGCGGAGTAGGCGGCCGACTGGCGCCCGGCGGGCACGAAGTCGAGCCGGCCGCCGGAGGGCAGCTCCAGGAGCAGTCCGATCGTGTACGGCGACAGGTCGGCGGCGGTCCGCAGCCAGTCGTCGGCCGTGGCGGTGGCGGCCGGGCGGGGCTGCTCCGGACCGCCCCCGGCGGGCGTGGCACGGACGGCCGGCTCCTGGGGGCTCAGCACGGTCCGTACGTACGACTGCACCATGTTGATCAGACCGTTGGAGGAGCGCAGCTCGGGGTCGACCAGCAGCGGGTGCAGATAGCGGTGCAGGCCGGGCGCCTCCAGGTCCCAGTCGACCAGCAGGACCCGGTGGCCGGCGCTGGCGAGGATCCAGCCGACGTTGGCCAGCGCCATGGTGCGACCGGTGCCGCCCTTGTACGAGTAGAACGTGACGATCTTGCCCGGTCCGGTAGGCCTAGTGGTCATCGTCGTGTGTCCTTAGTAGCGAGGCGCGGGCGGTCCGCCGGGTTCCTCGGAGTCGTAGGGGTCGTCGGGGTCGTGTCCGCCGAAGTCCCGGGGCGGCTCCTGCGGAGCCGAGGGCGCCGGGCCCGGGATGGTGAGGCCGTGCAGCGGCGGCGGGGGCGGGCCCACCGGGAGCCGGAAGGGGGTGACGCTCTCCATCTCCATCAGCCGGTTCTGCGCCACCGTCAGCATCACGGCGAGCCGGTCGTCGAACTCGTCGGCGTCCACACGCACCCGGAACAGCGGGTCGTGCGGGTCGTTGCGCCGACGCCAGTTGCGCCACAGCACCTGGCTCAGGTCCTGCCATATGCCCTCGCCGACGGACTCCTCGTCGGCGTCGTGGCAGGGCACCAGGACGCCGGTGGCCGGGCGGTACTGGCCGTCGTACTCGGCGAGCACGTCCCGGTAGGCCTCGGAGCGCACGGCCCACGGGTCGACCAGCAGGATGCTCGTCTGGTTGTTCACCATCGTCTCGTCGAGGCGCCCGCTCAGACCGGCGTCGACGACCTCGATGTTGCTGGTGTACCCCTCCTCCACGATCACCTTCTGCGCCCGGTGGGCGACCGTGGGGTACTTGGGCGGGTGGTACGGCGTCCACTCGCGCGGGGAGCGCCCGTAGTACTCGGGCCGCTGCCGCCCCTCCGGCAGCGGGTCGGCGACCCCGGCGGCCAGGAAGACCTGGACGTGCCCGGTGCCGGGTTCCGCGGGCCGCTGCTGCTCGGCCACCGGGAACAGCCCGCGCACCTCACTCAGATCGAGGCCGGGGGTGAGCGGCAGCCGGAAGCGGTCCGCGGCCATCCGCACCCGGGCGGCGACCTTCTCGACGACCGTGCGGTACACCGGGCCCGTCGGGTCGGTGCGCAGGATGTGCATCAGCCCGTGGGTGGCGTAGTCCTGACCCATCCCGGCCTCGTTGTACTGATAACGGGCGATCCCGTCGGGCAGCTCGCCCTCCATGGGAGCCCACAGCACCGGGACGAGGGCCGGCACGTCGATCTCGGTCTCCTGGCGGTACTTGTCCAGCCGCTCCCGGAACGCCGTCCACTCCTTGCCGCAGTACTCGCTGCTCAGATAGGAGGGGGAGTACAGCGCGACGAACGCACGGCAGTGCCCGACGGCCCCGCCGAGCACCCGCGCCCAGTCCGCGCCGAGGCCGAGGCGCTCGACGTCCCGGAACGGCGGCTGTGCGGACGGATCGGCGCCGATGCGGCGCAGCTCCAGTGCGAGATCGTCGTAGAACCGCTTCACGAACTCGTCGCGATCGTCCTTCCGCGCATAGCTGAGGAAGAAGTACGGCTCCTGAACCAAAGCGCCCCCCGATACCTCCCGGGCCGACTTGACGGCATGCCGCCTGTATGCCGGTGCACGTCCGGGTCATGGTCATACCCAGAGCGGTACCGGCTCAAGCTGCCCGACCCGATCCCGAATACCGCTCCGATGTCAGATCGAGGATTCGAAGGCCGCGTACGGCACCCCGACCGGATTGACCGCCTCGTCGGCCACACGTCGCAGCATCGCTCCCAGCACGTTGTCCGGCAGCTTTTCGAGCAGTTCGTCCAGCGCGTCCATACTCAGGTCTGAGACGTCGAGCAGACATGAGTCGATCCGGGCGCTAGCGTCCATCGGCATCCTTCGCACATACGCGTGCGCTGTCGAGGTCCATGGCACGCGAAACCGGACGCAGCGTATCGGGACTGGGACGCCTGATCCAGAACAACCCCCCACTCCGTAACCTCCGCACAGCCTTTCGTAGCCGACGCCGCCCCCGGGGTCACCCCCGCGATGGGGCACACTGGACGTTTGACCGTACGGAAGGGATGTGTACGTACGTGAATGGTCCACTCATCGTCCAGTCGGACAAGACCCTGCTCCTGGAGGTCGACCACGAGCAGGCCGGCGACTGCCGTCGGGCCATCGCGCCGTTCGCCGAGCTGGAGCGCGCCCCCGAGCACATCCACACCTACCGGGTGACCCCGCTGGGCCTGTGGAACGCGCGGGCGGCGGGGCACGACGCCGAGCAGGTCGTCGACGCGCTCGTGCAGTACAGCCGCTATCCCGTGCCGCACGCGCTGCTCGTCGACATCGCCGAGACGATGGACCGCTACGGACGGCTGACGCTGAGCAAGCATCCGGCGCACGGGCTGGTCCTCACGACCACCGACCGTCCGATCCTCGAAGAGATCCTGCGGTCGAAGCGGATCACCCCGCTCGTCGGCGCCCGCCTCGACCCGGACACCGTGGCCGTGCACCCCTCCGAGCGCGGGCAGATCAAGCAGGTGCTGCTGAAGCTGGGCTGGCCGGCCGAGGACCTCGCCGGGTACGTCGACGGCGAGGCACACCCGATCGAGCTGGCGGAGGACGGCTGGGCGCTGCGCCCGTACCAGCAGCAGGCCGTGGAGAACTTCTGGCACGGCGGCAGCGGAGTGGTGGTCCTCCCCTGCGGCGCGGGAAAGACGCTGGTCGGAGCCGGTGCGATGGCCGAGGCGAAGGCGACGACGCTGATCCTCGTCACGAACACGGTCTCGGCCCGCCAGTGGAAGCACGAGCTGGTGAAGCGGACGTCGCTGACCGAGGAGGAGATCGGCGAGTACAGCGGCACGAAGAAGGAGATCCGCCCGGTCACGATCGCGACGTACCAGGTGCTGACGACCCGCCGGAAGGGCGTCTACCCGCACCTGGAGCTGTTCGACTCCCGCGACTGGGGCCTGATCGTGTACGACGAGGTGCACCTGCTGCCGGCCCCGGTCTTCAAGTTCACGGCGGACCTACAGGCGAGGCGACGACTCGGTCTCACGGCGACCCTGGTCCGCGAGGACGGCCGCGAGTCGGACGTGTTCTCCCTCATCGGCCCGAAGCGTTTCGACGCGCCGTGGAAGGAGATCGAGGCGCAGGGCTACATCGCGCCGGCGGACTGCGTGGAGGTGCGGGTGAACCTGACCGAGTCGGAGCGGCTCGCGTACGCCACCGCCGAGACGGAGGAGAAGTACCGCTTCTGTGCGACCACCGCGACCAAGCGCAAGGTCACGGAGGCGATCGTGCGCCGCTTCGCCGGGCAGCAGATCCTCGTCATCGGCCAGTACATCGACCAACTGGACGAACTGGGCGAGCACCTGAACGCGCCCGTCATCAAGGGCGAGACCCCGAACTCGCAGCGCGAGAAGCTCTTCGAGGCGTTCCGGCAGGGCGAGATCAGCGTGCTGGTGGTGTCGAAGGTCGCGAACTTCTCGATCGACCTGCCGGAGGCGACGGTCGCCATCCAGGTCTCGGGCACGTTCGGTTCACGCCAGGAGGAGGCCCAGCGCCTGGGCCGGGTACTGCGCCCGAAGGCCGACGGCCACAAGGCGCACTTCTACTCGGTGGTCGCCCGGGACACGATCGACCAGGACTTCGCGGCACACCGCCAGCGGTTCCTGGCGGAGCAGGGGTACGCGTACCGGATCGTGGACGCGGACGAGCTGTTGGCTTCGGACGAGAGCTGACGGGCTGACCGGTGCTCCTGGCGGAGCGCCGCTCACCTGCGGCGCACGCCCGCCTCCTCCCCGTATTCGCCGAGGAGTACGACGCTCAGGGCGGCGCCGGTGAAGACCTTGACGGCGCGGAGGGCGTCGCCGAGGCGGTGGCTGTGGCCGCCCTTCGCGGCGGTGGCGCCGGGGCGGCTGGAGGACACGGACGCGGGGGTGAAGGTTGCTGCGCTCATGTATCCATGGTTGCCGCCGGGGCCCGCGATGCCATCGGTCTGCGGGGCGAACCTCGGTCGTATCGCCGTACGACTCCGGGTGGACGTCTCCTCTATAAGAAGGTGGAGCCTGCCCCCTAGGGGACTGCGGATGACGTAGCCGGGGGCGCGCGTGCCGGAGGCGTCGAAATTGATTGGCCTCCGCCTCCTCACCTCCCCTAAAATCTCCGCTCTTGCCCGCCTCCCGCTCACGGAGTGCCGCCGCCCGGACGGAAACCGGGTGGCTCTCGATGTCACACCCCAGCAGCAGATACGCAGCAGGTATCCGGAGGCACCCCCTTGTCCAGCTCCACCGACGACCCCCTGGGCCGCGAACGTTCCCATCTCTCCGACTCCCGGGCGGCCCTCCGGGCCATGCGTGAGGACGCGGAGGCCCTCGACATCAAGGACGTCACCGCGAACTGGGTCAACGCGGCGGTGCTCTCCCACCAGATCGAGGAGCGGATCAAGGCCCTCGCCGACCTGAGCCACACCCCCCTGTTCTTCGGCCGCCTCGACTACCTCCACGCTCCCGGCGCCGAGCAGGCCGAGGGCGCGGACGGGGAACGGTTCTACATCGGGCGCCGGCACGTCCACGACGCCGACGGCGACCCCATGGTCATCGACTGGCGTGCCCCGGTGTCCCAGCCGTTCTACCGGGCGTCCAAGAACGCCCCGATGGACATCGGACTGCGCCGCCGTTTCGGGTACACCGGCGGCGACCTCACGGCCTACGAGGACGAACACCTCTCCGACCCCGCCGAGGCGGCGGCCACCAGCAAGCTGCTCCAGCAGGAGATCGAGCGCCCGCGCGTGGGCCCGATGCGCGACATCGTGGCGACCATCCAGCCCGAGCAGGACGAGATCGTACGCAGCGGGCTGAGCGGCTCGGTGTGCGTGCAGGGGGGTCCGGGTACGGGGAAGACGGCCGTCGGCCTGCACCGAGTCGCATACCTGTTGTACGCCCATCGCGAGCGACTGGCCCGCACCGGCACCCTCGTCATCGGCCCGAACAGCTCCTTCCTCCACTACATCGAGCAAGTACTGCCCGCCCTGGGCGAGTTGGAGGTCAAGCAGGCGACGGTCGACGACCTGGTGGCCCACGTGGAGGTGCGCGGCACGGACGACGCGACGGCGGCCGTCATCAAGGGCGACGCGAGGATGGCGGAGGTGCTCCGCAGAGCGGTGTACTCCCATGTGAGCCTGCCGACGGAACCCGTGGTCGTGGTACGGGGCTCACGCCGCTGGCGAGTCCCGGCATACGAACTCGAAGTCATCGTCCGGGAGTTGCTGGACCGGGGCATCCGGTACGGCGCCGCCCGCGAGGCCCTGCCACAGCGCATCGCGCACGCGGTGCTGGTGCAGATGGAACGGTCGGGTGAGGCGCCCGACGACCGTGTCCAGGACGCCGTGGCCCGCAACACGGCGGTGAAGGCGGCGGTGAAGACGCTCTGGCCGCCGGTCGACCCCGCGAAACTGGTCCTGCGCCTCCTGACCGACGCCGATTTCCTGGCCGTCCACGCGGCGGGGATCCTCGACGAGGACGAGCAGAAGGAGATCCTCTGGGCGAAGCCGGTCCGGTCGGTGAAGTCGGCCAAGTGGTCAGCCGCGGACGCCGTGTTGATCGACGAGACGACCGACCTGGTCCAGCGCACGCACTCGCTCGGGCATGTCGTCCTGGACGAGGCGCAGGACCTCTCGCCGATGCAGTACCGGGCGGTGGGCCGCCGCTGCACGACGGGCTCGGCGACGGTCCTGGGCGACCTGGCACAGGGCACCACGCCCTGGGCGACGCGGAGTTGGGAGGAGGCGCTCGGTCACTTGGGCAAGGGTGACGCGGTGGTGGAGGAGCTGACGGCGGGCTTCCGAGTCCCGACGGACGTGATCACGTACGCCTCCCGCCTGCTCCCGCACATCGCACCGGGCCTGACCCCGGTGGCGTCGGTCCGCGAGAACCCGGGCTTCTTCGAGGTGAGGGAGATCGGCGATACGCCCGAAGTGGTGAGCGCCTGCGAGGAGTTGCTGCGCAACGAGGGCTCGACGGGCCTGATCGCGGCGGACGCGCGAATCCCGGCGCTGGCGGAGGCGCTGGGGGAGGCGGGCATCGGGTTCCTGTCCCCCGGCGAGGAGACGACACAGGAGACCCGCCTGACCCTGGTCCCGGCGTCGTTGGCGAAGGGCCTGGAGTACGACTACGTGGTCCTGGACGAGCCCCGGGCGGTGGTGGACGGCGAGCCCGACGAACGCACGGGCCTGCGGCGCCTGTACGTGGGCCTGACCCGGGCGGTGTCGGGGTTGATCGTGACGCATGCGGCGCCATTGCCGGAGGAACTGGCCTGACGTCGGCGCGGGAAGGTTTCTCGCCCCCGCCGCCCCTACCCGTTCCCGTCCCTCGGGGGCTCCGCCCCCGAACCCCCGCTCCTCAAACGCCGGAGAGGCTAGGTTTTTCAGCCCGTCCGGCGTTTGAGGACAAAGGGGGTCTGGGGGCGCAGCCCTCAGGGATGGGACGGGTAGGGGCGGCGGGGGCGAAGGAAAACCGCGCTCAGCCCGCGTCCAACGCCTCCCGCCACCCCTCCACCGCCCCCGCAGACACCGGCCGCCCCCACCCCTCCGGCCGAGCCGCCCCACCGATGTGAAACGCGTCCACCCCAGCCGCCCGCAACCCCGGCACATGGTCGAGCCGCAACCCCCCACCCACAAGAAGCCGCTGCTCATACCCGGGCTCCCCACACCTCGCCGCCTCGGCGAGCAACGTGGCGAGCCCGTCGTCGACGCCGACAGGCGAGCCGGCGGTGAGGTAGGTGTCGAGCCCGGGCAGACCGTCGAGCTGCTTGCGCACGGCGTCCCGGTCGACGGCATGGTCGAGCGCCCGGTGAAACGTCCACGGGCACCCGTCGAGCACACCGACGACCCGCTCGACGGCACGGAGATCGACCCCGCCCTCGGCGTCGAGAAACCCGAGCACGAACTGATCGGCCCCGGCCCCCCGCAGCTCCCGAGCCACCCGCACCACCCGGTCGACGTCCCCGGCGGCAAACCCGTCCGCCAACCGCAGCATCACCCGCAACGGAATGTCGACAGCCGCCCGGATCTCCGCGAAGGCCGCGACCGTCGGGGTGAGCCCGTCGGCCGCCATGTCGGTGACCAGTTCCAGCCGGTCCGCACCTCCGGCCTGGGCGGCGACGGCGTCCTCGACACCGAGGGCGATCACCTCCAGGACTGCACGCTGGCCCATCGGACCCCTTCCCTTGGTCGCCCTTGGAGCACTACAGGTCTAGTCCAATCCAAGCGTACGCCCATGAGGTCCGCCCCCGTCCCTCACCCCCCGAACATGTTCAGCTCCCCCGCCTCCACCCCCACCAGTTCGAACTCCCCGGCCCCCGCCCCTGACACCGACCGCCCCGCATACAGCCGTACAAGCGAAGCCGCACCCCCGATGAACCGCCCCGGCGTCCGCACCCCCGACGCATCCCCCAACCGCAAGGGCTCGTCCAGCTCATCGACATCGGCATGCAGCGGCACCAGCCCACGCTCCCGGCTCAGCCGCGCGAGCAGCGGCAGCGCGTACGCCAGCCCGGGCCCCTCGTACGCCCCCGGCTCGCCAAGGGCCTCCCGTACGTCACCGGCGTGCACCCACTCCCCCAGCGCGGCCCCGTCCAGCCTCCCGCCGGCCCTGGCGATCGCATCCCCCGCCTCACCCATCACCCGCTCCAGCTCGTCCACGACCTGCGCGTTCGTCCAGTCGCCCCGCTCGGCGATGTCCCGGGCGTTGGACTCGGGCGAGAAGGCCCCCTTCTCCAGCCGCCCCTCCACCACCCTCAGCAGCACGGCCGAACAGTGCGCGAGCACATCCCGCACGGTCCACTCCGGACACCCCGCGGTCACGATCCCGAAGTCGGACTCGGACCGGGCCCGCAACAGCGGTATCAGCGCGTCGCGCTCAACGATCAGGAGCCGCCCGGGCAGCTCGGGGTCACGTACATCACTTACATCGGCAGAAGACGTCATGCCTCCCACGCTAGGGGCGGAAGCGGCCGACCGGGAGAATGCCCCCATGCCCGATCAAGCCGATCCAGACACCCTCGGCGCCCTCGACGCCCTCCGCACCCGCTGGGCCCAAGCCCTGAAATCAGCCCAAGCCACCACCTCCCACCGGCCCCCCGCCGACCCCACCCCCTACGCCGACAACCTCCTCACCCGCTACCAGGAACCCCAGCGCCGCTACCACACCCTCACCCACCTCACCGCGGTCCTGGACCACATCGACGTCCTGGAGCAGGCCGAGGCCGGGTACGCCCCCGACCCCGGCCTGGTCCGCCTCGCCGCCTGGTTCCACGACGCCGTGTACGCCCCCGACCGCTCCGAGAACGAGGAGCGCTCCGCCCGTCTCGCCGAGCGCGCGCTCCCCGAGGCCGGCGTATCGGCGACGGACACGGCCGAGGTGGCCCGCCTGGTCCGCCTGACCGTCACCCACGCCCCGGCGCCCCACGACCACAACGGCCAGACCCTGTGCGACGCGGACCTCGCGATCCTGGCCGCGCCCCAGGAGACGTACGCCGCCTACACGGCCGCCGTCCGCGAGGAGTACGGCTTCGTCCCGGAGGACGCCTTCCGGGAGGGCCGGGCAGCGGTACTGCGCCAACTCCTCGCCCTGCCACGGCTGTTCCGGACGCCGTACGGAGCACAGGTGTGGGAGGAGCCGGCGCGGGCCAATGTCGCGGCGGAGCTGAAGCGGCTCGAAGCCGCACCCGGGCCGCTTTGATCCCCTTTAATTCCGTGTCCGTACTCCCACCCGACCACCTATCCTCGCCGCATGCTGAGCATGGGTGCGGACGAACTGGACGAGGCCGTCGCGAGCGTGGTGGCGCTGCTGCGGCCGGCCGTGGACCGGGACTGGACAGGCGTCAACGCCGGTGGGCTGGAGTGGAGTTGCCGGCGGACCGCCGAGCACATCGTCGCCGACTTCGTCGCGTACGCCACCCGGCTGGCGGGCCGGGCAGAGCACGGCTACCTCCCCCTCAGGATCAGCTTCACGAGCGAGGACGGCCTGAACGCCGCCGACAACACGGACCTCCTCGACGTCATCGCCGCGACCGGCGCCCTGCTCGGCGCCGCCATCCGCACCGCACCCCGCGACACACGGGCCTTCCACCCGCTCCCCTTCCGCAGCGCGAACCGTGAGGGCTTCGCCGCGATGGGCATCGCCGAAGTACTGCTGCACACCCACGACATCGCCGAGGGACTCGGGCTGCCGTACGAACCACCCGCGCAGCTGGCCGAGTTCGTCCTCGCCCGGATCTTCCCGGAGGTCCGGCCGGGCCCCGACCACTGGCGGAACCTGCTCTGGGCGACCGGCCGCGCCGACCTCCCCGGCCGCGCCCGGCTCACCGAGTGGCAATGGACGAACAACCACGTCCTCGACACCGAACGCCTCCGTCTGGAGGGCGTCACCCCGGCCGCCGCGGCCGACCTGAGCACGGGCGGCACCGGCGGCTTCGACTGGATCGAGGGCGGCCCCTTCGACGGCACGCGCGAGGCCGCCGGGATGGTGGTCAAGTCGTACGAAGCGGGCGTACACCGCCCGGAGTTCGGCCTGTACGTCCTCGTACGCCGTGAGGACGACCGCGCGGTCGGCGGCATCGGCTTCCACGGCGTCCCCGACGAGGACGGCAAGGCCGAGGTCGGCTACGACCTCGCGGAGGCGGCTCGCGGCAACGGCTACGCGACGGAGGCGCTGCTCGCCCTGAAGGAGTGGGCGCTGGGGGCCCGGGACGACGTACGGTCCCTGTTCGCGACCATCGAGCCGGGCAACACCCCGTCCCAGGCGGTGATCGCCCGCGCCGGATTCGTGCGCGTCAGCGAGGAACTCGACGAAGAGGGGCTCCAGGCCTACGAGTTGCGCGGCTGACGCCCCGGACTGTCGGTCCGGCCCGGCGCCTTCCGTCTGCGCAGCCCCGCCCCGTGCAGCAGCCGTACGACCTCGCGGCTGCTGACCTCCACCGCCCCGGCCGCCACCACATCCCCGTACCGATGCGACGGAATGTCGTAGTGGTCGCGCTCGAAGGCCCGCCGAGGCACCCCCAACTCATCGGCGAACGCGTGCAGTTCGTCGTACGAGACGTCGCTCACGAGGTGGGACCACAGCCGCCCGTGCCCCGGCCAGACCGGCGGGTCTATGTAGACGGTCACGACGAGACGGTCCCGCCCGTGGCGCCGCCCAGCGAGCCCAGCTCCGCCACCCGTACCCCCGCCTTGTGGCACACCCAGTGCGGGTCGGGGCCCAACTCGGGCTCCACCTCCAGGGCGTGTGGATCGCCTGCGCCGCAGACCGGGCACAGGGGCCAGCGGCCGTAGCTCTCCAGGAGGGCGTCCTGAACGTCCTGGGCGACCAGGCCCGCCACGTACCCGGAACCCTCCGGCCACTGCTCGACCCACCACCGGCGCTGTACGACCGACTCCTCGACCATCGAGACCACATCCGCCTCGGCGACCTCGCCCGCGACCAGGTCGGCGAGCACGAGGGCGCGGGCCGAGTGCAGCGCCTGCTCCAAGGGGGTGATGGGGGTCATGCACCCATTGTGCGCACTCTTGACCGTACGTCCGAATGGAAAATATCTTTCATCATGTGACCCAAGACGTGAAGGAAATTTTCGGATCAGCGGCCGCCGTGCCCGGTGGACTCGGTGTCACCCCACCCGCGCCCGCCGCCCTCGCCGCCAAGGTGCGGACGCTGGCGCCCTCGATGACCCGCTCCATGCAGCGTGTCGCCGAGGCGGTCGCCGCCGATCCGGCCGGCTGCGCGGCCCTCACGGTCACCGGCCTCGCCGAACTGACCGGCACGAGCGAGGCGACGGTCGTCCGTACGGCGCGGCTGCTCGGCTACCCCGGGTACCGCGATCTGCGCCTCGCGCTCGCCGGGCTCGCCGCCCAGCAGCAGTCGGGGCGCTCCCCCGCCGTGACCGCCGACATCGCCGTCGACGACCCGCTCGCCGACGTGGTGGCGAAACTGGCGTACGACGAGCAGCAGACCCTCGTCGACACGGCCGCCGGGCTCGATGTCGTCCAGCTGTCGGCCGCCGTCAGCGCGCTCGCCGCCGCCCGTCGCATCGACATCTACGGCGTCGGTGCCTCCGGTCTGGTCGCCCAGGACCTCACCCAGAAGCTGCTGCGCATAGGGCTGATAGCGCACGCCCACAGCGACCCGCATCTCGCCGTCACCAACGCCGTGCAGCTGCGCGCGAAGGACGTCGCCATCGCGATCACGCACTCGGGGTCCACGGGTGATGTGATCGAGCCACTCAGGGTCGCGTTCGAACGGGGGGCCACCACCGTCGCGATCACCGGACGCCCCGACGGCCCGGTCACCCAATACGCCGACCACATCCTGACCACCTCCACGGCCCGCGAGAGCGAGCTGCGCCCGGCGGCCATGTCGTCCCGTACCAGCCAGCTCCTCGTCGTGGACTGCCTGTTCATAGGCGTGGCGCAGAAGACGTACGAGACCGCCGCGCCCGCCCTCTCCGCCTCCTACGAGGCCCTGGCCCACCGCCACACCCCCCGCAGCAGCAACAGCAGCACGACATCTCGCCGATAGCGCCGAAAGACCGTTGGACCGAAAGACCGTTGGACCGTTAGATCGGAAAGAGCAGCACGCCATGACCTCCACCGCTGACGCCTCCTCCAACAACCGCGCCCTGAAAGAGGAGTTGGAGTCGCTGACGACCGAGGCGTTCCGCCCGGAGCTGGCCGACATCGACCAGCTGCCCACCCTCGACATCGCCCGGCTGATGAACGCCGAGGACACCACCGTCCCGGCCGCCGTCGCCGAACGGATCCCGGAGATCGCCGCCGCGATCGACGCCGTGGCGGCCCGTATGGCACGCGGCGGACGGCTGGTCTACGCGGGCGCGGGGACGCCCGGCCGGCTCGGTGTGCTGGACGCGTCCGAGTGCCCGCCCACCTTCAACACCGACCCCGCGCAGGTCACGGGCGTGATCGCGGGCGGCCCCGAGGCCATGGTCACCTCGGTCGAGGGCGCCGAGGACTCCAAGGAGCTGGCCGCCGCAGACCTCGACGCGCTCGGTGTCACCGCCCTGGACACGGTGGTCGGCGTCTCGGCGTCGGGCCGTACGCCGTACGCGATCGGTGCCGTCGAACACGCCCGCGCGCAGGGCGCGTTGACGATCGGGCTGTCCTGCAACGCGCACAGCGCGCTCGCGTCCGCCGCCGACCACGGCATCGAGATCGTCGTAGGACCCGAGTTGCTCACCGGGTCCACCCGCCTCAAGGCGGGCACGGCACAGAAACTCGTCCTCAACATGCTGTCGACGATCACGATGATCCGGCTCGGCAAGACGTACGGGAATCTGATGGTCGACGTACGGGCGTCGAACGAGAAGCTGCGGGCCCGTTCGCGGCGGATCGTCGCCCTGGCGACCGGGGCGGGCGACGAGGAGATCGAGGCGGCGCTCGCGGCGACGGACGGGGAGACGAAGAACGCGATCCTCGTCGTGCTGGGCGGGGTGGACGGCCCGACGGCGGCCCGGCTCCTCGCGGAGAACGACGGCCATCTGCGGGCGGCCCTGTCAGCAGCACCCCGCTGAGGTACGACTGAGGTACCACTGAGGTACTGAGGGGCTCGGCCGTCGGGCAGGATGGGCGCCATGACCGAGATCCACACCCCCCGCCTCCTCCTCCGCCGCTGGACCGACGACGACCTCGTGCCCCTGTCGGAGATCCACGCGGACTCCCAGGTGATGCGCTGGATCGACGACGGCTCGGTGCGCGACCTGGAGTACACGGCCGAGGCGATCGAGCGGTGGGAGGAGGAGTGGGACGAGGAGGGCTTCGGCATCTTCGCCGTCGAACTGCTCGCCTCGGGCGAACTGGCGGGCGCGGTCGGCCTGTCCGTGCCCGAGTTCCTGCCGGAGGTCGCGTCCGACGTGGCGATCGGCTGGCTGCTCGGCTCGCAGTTCTGGGGCCAGGGGTACGCCTCCGAGGCCGCCCACGCGACCCTGGAGTTCGCGCTCCAGGACCGGGGTCTCGACCGGGTGATCAGCATCAGCAGGGCGGGCGACGACGCCTCCGAGAACGTCATCCGCAAGCTGGGCCTGACGGAGGAACGGCAGACGACACACCCTGTGTACGGTCATCAGCTGATCGTCCACGCGATCGACCTGACGGAGTTCGAGGCGTAGGCCCGCCTCCGTAGGCATACCCGCGCTCGCGCCCGCGTTGTCAGTGGCGTGTGCGACGGTTGGGAGTACCCGGTACACCGAAGGGACGACCACCGTGAACCACGCCCAGCTGACCGCCCTCGGGCGAGCCCTGCGCGTCCTCGGCGAGCACGGGGACGCGCTCGGCTCCGACACCCCCGACGCGAAACTTCAGGAGGTCAAGGCCGACCTGAAGCGGGCCCTGGCGATCCTGGAGGACACGGTGTCCGGGTCGGCGCCCACGACCCGCTGCGGCGAGCATCCGAACGGCCCGGTGGACGAGAGCGCGGTCGACCTGTGCCTGCTCTGCGAGACGCGCCGCCGCAGCGCCCGCCGCAGCCGGCAGAACGGCGACTACGGGCAGCACCACCGTCCCACGGACCCGGAATCGGCGACTCCCGAACGCACGATGTCCCGTTACGGCGTCCGCGCCGACCGCCCCCAGCCCCAGCAGCGCTGGCTCCCCGAGGTCTGGACGGGCCAGGTCTGGCAGCTCTGCGGCACCCCACGCCGCGACCGCCTGGAGGCCGAGCGCTACCTCTCCGCCGAACGCCGGGGCGCCCGCCCGGGCATCGCCTACCGCCTGGTCCACGAGTTCACCGACTACGAGGTGCTGCGAATCTGGGGTACACCGGTGAAGGTGGACATCGAGCCGATGGGCAACCTGTGAGCACGTTCAGCACGTTCCGAATCGGCGGAGGCCAAAGGGGCAGGGCCCTGGAGGTCGGCAGGCTCGGCTTCGGCGCCATGCATCTGCCCGCCGAACCGGCCGCCGACCGCGCGAACGCCCTCGCGGTGGCCCGGCGGGCGGTCGAACTGGGCGTCACCCTCATCGACACGGCCCACCTCTACGGCGGAGGGGCCAACGAGGAGCTGCTCGCCGAGGCCCTGCACCCCTACCCTGACGACCTGCTGATCACCACGAAGGTCGGCTTCACCCGCTCCCAGCCCTCCGGCGAGTGGCGCAACGACGGCCGCCCGGACAGCCTCCGTACGCAGGTGGACGAGGCCCTGCGCCGGCTGCGCGTCGAACGCCTCGAACTCCTCCAGCTCCACCGTCTGGACCCGGAGGTCCCGCTCCCCGAACAGCTGGGCGCGCTGCGGGAGTTGCGGGCGGCGGGCAAGGTCGCCCGCATAGGCCTCTCGGAGGTGACGGTCGCGGAACTGGCCGACGCCCGCGAGATCGTCGACATCGCGAGCGTCCAGAACCGGTACAACCTGCTCGACCGCGAGCACGAGCCCGTGCTCAGGGCCTGCGAGGCGGCGGGGATCGCGTTCCTGCCGTGGCGCCCGGTGGCCTGGGGCTCGACGGGCGAACAGGCGACGATCGCCGCCATCGCCCACGAACTCGACGCCACCCCCACCCAGATAGCCCTGGCCTGGCTCCTCCACCACTCCCCGGCGATCCTCCCGATCCCGGGCACGGCAAGGCTCCCGCACCTGGAGGAGAACGTGGCGGCGGGCCGGGTCGAGCTGACTCCGGCGCACGTGGAGAGGCTGGACGGCCTCGCGGAGAACCCCGAGCCCTGACACCAGAGCCCGGTGGTCTCTCGCGTGCGCGGTCCGGGGTCAGACCCCCGTCGAGTTCTTCGCGTACGGAGACTCCGCCTCGGCCCCCGGCGCAGCCACTGAGGCAGCCGCCGGTCCCTCCTCGCTGAGGCCGAACCGCCCATGCACCGTCCGCAGGAACCCGGGCGCGTACCAGGCCGTGCGGCCGAGCAGGCGCATCGCCGCAGGGACAAGAACCCCCCGTACAGCCACAGCGTCGATGAGAATCGCCAGCCCACTCCCCAGGCCGAACATCTGCATGAAGCTGATCTTGGACGTGCCGAAGGCGAAGAAGCTCACGGCGAGGAGGCAGGCCGCCGCGGTGACGATACGGCCGGTGTGCCCGAGGCCGTTGGCCACGGCGGACTCGTTGTCCTCGCCCAGGTCGTGGAGTTCCTTGATGCGGCTGGTGACGAACACCTCGTAGTCCATCGACAGACCGAAGGCGATGCAGAACATCAGCACGGTCATCGACACCTCCATCGGCTGCGCCGAGAAGCCGAGCAGCGAGGAGAAGTGCCCGTCCTGGAAGATCCAGGTCATGACCCCGAGGGTCGCGCCCAGGCTGATCACGTTGAGGAGCAGGGCACGCAGGGGCTGGACCACGCTCCCCGTGAACAGGAAGAGCAGGACGAAGGTGGTGAGGGCGACCAGGGCCACGGCGATCGGGAGCCGGCCGCTGATGGAGTCCTTGGAGTCGACCAGTACGGCGTCGACACCGCCCACCAGCGGGGCTGATCCGGCGGGCGGGTCGACCGCCCGCACCTCACGGACCAGGTCCTGCGCCTCGTCCGACCGAGGCACCAGGTCGCTCACCACGCTGATCCGTTGGGCACCGGGCCGCCCGAGGGCGGAGGCGGCGGAGGCGGCAGACTGCTGCCCACCCGCATAAGTACCGGCACTGCTCTCGACCCGCACGACACCCTCAAGTCCGGACAGTTCGGCCGCGTACGCGCTCAACGGAGCCTGCGCGACCGGCCCGTCGATGACGACATGAAGGGCCGACTCGTCGTTGCCGTTGAAGTTCTCGCGCAGGGCCACGGAGACCTGGCGGCTCTCAGCGACCGTCGGCAGGACGCGTTCGTCCGGGGTGCCGAAGGTGATGCCCAGCAGCGGGCTCGCCGCGACCAGCAGGACCGCGAGCACGGGCAGCGCGGTGAGCGCGGGCCGCCGCATGACGGTACGGGCCAGCCGTCCCCACATGGAAGTACGGGACGTACAAGCAGTGGCCCGCTTCGCCTTCAACCACGGCAGCCGCCCGCTGTTCACCCGGTGCCCCAGGACCACGAACAGCGCCGGCATCACGAACAGCGTGCCGACGGCCGCGACGGCGACGACGCCGACTCCGGCGTAGCCGAACGAGCGGAGGAAGTACTGCGGGAACACCAGGAGCGCGGCGAGCGCGGCGGCGACGGTCGCGGCGGAGAACGCGACCGTACGGCCCGCCGTGTGCACCGTCCGACGTACGGCATCGTCCACGCTCGCCCCCGTCGCGAGCTGCTCGCGGAACCGGCTGATCATCAGCAGGGCGTAGTCGATGCCCAGGCCGAGGCCCAGCGCCGTGGTGAGGTTGGTCGCCGAGACGGAGACGTCGGTGACGCTCCCGAGGAGCGAGAGCTGGGCGAACGAGCCCAGGATGGCGATGACCGCGATGACGAGCGGCAGCAGGGCCGCGACCACACTGCCGAAGACGAACAGGAGCAGTACGAGGGTCAGCGGCACGGCGATGGCCTCGGCGAGGACGAGATCGTCGACCACCTGCTTCGACATGTCACCGCCGACGGCGGCGCCGCCCCCGGCCCGGACGGTGAGCGCGTCCTCGTACGTCCCCGTGTAGGCGTCGATGAGGGCGCGGGCGTTCTCCTGCTGCTCGGTCTCGTCGCCCTTCACATGGGCGAGCACGATGGCCTCGCGGCCGTCCCGGGAGCGGAGATCAGCGATGCCGGTGTCCGTGTCCCAGTACGAGACGACGTTCGCGAGGCTCTTCTCCGCCCGCAGGTCGGCCACCAGTTCCCGGCCGCTCCGCGTGGCGGCCGAGGCATCGACACGCCCGTCCGAGGCCCGGACCAGCAGAACCAGGTTCGTCTCGCCGCCGAACTTCTCGTCGATGACCTGCGCGGCCCGGGTGGACTGCGAGGCCGGGTCGTCGAAGCCGCCCCCGAGCAGTTTGCCGAACGCGCCGGCGCCCAGGACACCCATGAGGGCCGTGGCCACGACGGCGACGACGAGGACCAGCCGGGACCGGCGGATCGCCAGCTCGGCTATGCGGTCGAACATGACCGTTCTCCTTTGACAGGAAGGGAGTTGAGAGCGAGGGAAAGGAGTTGACTGGCGCGCCACAGACGAAGTTAGCGGGAGGCAAAAAGATTTGGCAGTGTTAGATTTTCTTCATGCCCACACACAACCCAACGGCTTCTCCCTCCCTGCGGGAGCGGCGCCGGGCGGCAGCAGCCCGGGAGATCCTGGACGCCGCCGAGGTCCACCTCGCCGAGCACGGGCCGCACGCCCTGTCCCTGCGCGCGGTCGCCCGGAGCCTGGGCATGACCGTGCAGGCGCTCTACCACTACTTCCCGAACCGGGACGCCCTGGTCACGGCACTGATCACCAAGGCGTACGACGACCTGGCCGACGCCGTGCAGACCGCCGTGGACACCGGGGCGACCGAGCCGGACGGCACACCGCTACCGGGCACGGTGGTCGCGGCCGAGGGCTACCGCCGATGGGCCCTCGACAACCCCGAGCGGTTCCAGCTCCTCTACGGAACGCCGTTGCGGTACTACGAGGCCCCCCAGGACGGCCCGACCACCCAGGCGGTCCGCCGGATGGCCGCGACCTTCCAGCGCGAGCTGTTCGGCGGATTCACCACGGAACAGCTCGCCGCGGCCGACGTCCCCCCGCTCTCACCGGCACTCCGGGCCCATCTGGAACAGATGCCGCCGGACAGCCCGGAAACAGCCGTCCCACCCCCCGCGACCGCGCTCTTCCTCAGCGCGTGGGGACACCTCCACGGCCTGGTCATCCTCCAGGTGTTCGGCCACACCGACTTCCTCGGCGACCACGAGGCCGAGATCTTCCGCATGGCGATGCGGAACATGCTCCAGGAGACCCATGCGCGGATCCCGCGATGAGTTTCGGGACCGCGCCAGGTCTATGGAGAGGTACGGATACGAGGAGCACGCGCCCCGGACACCCCCAGGAGCTGTGATGACCACCGTGGTGATGCACAACGTCGTTTCCGTGGACGGCTTCATCGCCGACGCGGACGACCAGGTCGGCCCCCTGTTCGACTGGTACGGCAACGGCGACACGGAACTCAACGAGTACGCCAAGGTCTCGAAGGTCTCGGCCGCGTACGTCGCGCCGATGCTGGCGAGCATCGGCGCGCTGGTCGTCGGACGCCACGTCTTCGACATCACCAATGGCTGGGAGGGCAAGCCCCCGGCCGGCGACCACATCGTGGTCGTCTCGCACCGGCCCAGGCCCGACGGCTGGCATCCCGAGGCCCCGTTCCACTTCGTCGACGACGTGACGCGGGCGATCGCGAAGGCCAGGGAACTCGCCGGGGACCGCAATGTCGGCGTGGCGGCGGGCGAGGTCGGCGGCCAGGCGTTCGCGCTCGGCCTGGTGGACGAGGTGGCGATGGACGTCGTACCGGTCGTCTTCGGCGCGGGCAAGCGCTACTTCGGATCGACGGACACCCAGCACCTCCTGGACGACCCGCACACGGTGATCCAGGGCGACCGGGTACTGCACCTGCGCTACCGGGTCAGCCAGCAATGACCATGCGGCCCCGCCCGCAAACCTTGATCCACACGACCGGGTGAACCACGCACCCCGTCCGGGGAAAGTGCCGGATCGCCACGCCTTGATCGTCAATGCTGCCGATGTCCGATCCCTTCCTTTCCTTCTCCGGGAGAACGTCCTTGAAGGCCTTGAACGTCCGCCGCGTCCTCACCACCACCCTCGCCGCCATCACCCCCCTGACCAGCGCCCTCCTCCTCGCCGTCGCCGCACCGGCGGCCACCGCCGCCGCGAACCCCTGCGGGTTCTACGAGACGGGCAGCGACGCGTACTACAACCACTGCACGAGCGACGGCTCCCGCATCGTCATCGAGGTGGAGGTGTTCGGCCCGAACTACGAGAAGTGCGTGGGCCCCGGCGACACCTGGCTCGGCAGCAGCAGCAAGATCGACGGCGCGTTCTACGTCGGCCGCCTCTGCTGACCCCGACCTGAGCCGGTCGGCCCGGCCTCACCCGGGCCGACCGCTTCAGGGCAACCGCCCCTCCCGATTCACCCGCCGCACCCGCGCCCGCAACACATCCCCGGGTGCCGCCTCCTCCAACGCCTCCGGCGGACAGTCCCACTCGCGCCCACCGCCCACGGGCCGCAGCTGCACGTACCCGCCCTCGCGCCCCATGACCTCGCCGACGCGCCCGTCGCGCACATCAAGGGCGTACGACACGTCACTCACGTTTCGTCGCCACCCGAGGCCAGGCCCTCCAGCACGGCGGCCAGCCGCGTCGCCGTACGGACGTTGCAGCGCCCGAGGAGCACCAGCGCGAAGGGTTCGTCGCTCGCACCGCTCACGGGGTCGACGCCCAGCGACGGCAGGGCGACGCCGACGCCTTTCAAGGCCGCCCGCAATCGCACCACGATTTCCTCGGTCGACAGCAGCTCCATCGTGCCCGTTCCTCTCCACTCTGAGTGTTCGCGTTCTCCACACAGCGTGGCGGGCGGGTGTCTAACCTGGCCAGAGCCGGACCCCCAACAACCCCATGTGTTCAAGAGGGAGTTGCTGCCATGGCAGGACCGAAGGACCTCGACCCCTCCTCCTCACCCCGCGCCTTCCTAGGCTCCGAGCTGCGCCACGCCCGCGAGGCGGCGGGCCTGAGCCAGGAGGAACTGGGCGGACCGCTCTTCGTGAGCGGCTCGTTCATCGGCCAACTGGAGGCCGGTACACGGCGGATGATGCACGAGTACGCCGTCCAGTTCGACAGGATCCTGGACACGAAGGACTTCTTCGAGCGCAACTGTGCGGCTCTCGCCAAGTCGAAGTATCCCGACCACTTCGCCGAGGCGGCGGAGGCGGAAGCGATCGCGACGGCCATCAGGCAGTACGCCCAACTCCTCATCCCAGGGCTGCTCCAGACCAAGGCGTACGCGGAGGCGGTGTTCCGCGCGTACAAGCCACTGGCGCAGGACGCCGAGATCGACGAGGACGTGACGAACCGGCTCGACCGAGCCCGTCTCCTCGACAACCCAACAACCCCGTTGTTGTGGTCGGTTCTGGACGAGGCGGTGCTCCGGCGAGTGGTCGGCAGCCCGGCGGTGATGGCGGAGGCATTGCGGCACGTGGCCGCGCTGATCCGACGGCACCGGATCATCGTGCAGGTGCTGCCGTTCGGCGCCGGGGCGCATGCGGCGATGGACGGCCCCCTGAAAATCATGGAGTTCGAGGACGCCCCTCCGCTCTCCTTCGTCGAGGCGCCGGACATGGGGAAGCTGCTGGACGACCCGGCAACGGTCAGCCGACACACCCTGTTGTTCAACCTCCTCCAGGCCACAGCACTTTCGCCTCAAGATTCACTGGCCCTCATCGAATCGGTGGCGCACGATTACGAACATGGAGAAGAGCACGCTTGAGCACGCCCTGAGCACGGCCACCTGGCACAAGTCGTCGTACAGCGGCGGCCAGGGCGGGGATTGCCTTGAGGTCGCCCGCTGGCACAAGTCGTCGTACAGCGGCGGCGATGGCGGCAACTGCCTGGAAATGGCCCGCTGGCGCAAGTCGACGCACAGCGGCGGCAGCGGCGGCGACTGCCTGGAAGTCGCGGACGGCCACCCCACCCTCGTCCCCGTCCGCGACTCCAAGAACCCCCAAGGCCCGAAGCTCGCGTTCCGGGCGGAGCCATGGACAGCCTTCGTCGAGAATCTCAAGCACGCCTGACCTTCCGCCGCCCCGAAGCTCAAACGGCGAGCCCCGAGCCCTCTTTCTGAGGAATGGGAGGCGGGCCTCAACCCGCCCTCCCACCCCGCGTGTTGACTTGACGCGTTCGGCTTGCCACGCAGAGTCACGAGGAGCTAGCGTGCCCAAATAACGAACCCCCGCTAGGTGCTGGAACACCTGCGGGGGCCTGACCTTCGAGATCGGAAACAGGCGATCCCGTGGCTGAAGCCAACTTTAGTGCTGCCGTCCCGCCCGCGCACGCGACCCCGCCCCACCCGATGGCCAATCCGGGGTACGGCAAACGCGACGCCCCCGACCAACGCCCCCGCACGAACCACGACTTCGCGCATCTCCCGCCCCGCGAGGCAGCGGTGGCCGCGTACATCGACCGGCTGCCCAGCGGGGCCGACGTCAGCGTGAAGACGCTGGCCAAGCACCTCCCGTACGGCCAATGCGCCCTCCGCACGGCCCTCAACAACCTCCAGCGAGCAGGCCACCTGCGCCGGGGCCGCGAACACCTGACCGGCACAGGAAGCCAACTCTGGATCACCCGAACGTGGTTCACGCGCACGGCACGGGACGACGACTGGTGGGCGACGTTCACACGGGGAGACGTACCGAAGGAGTCCCCGGAGCGGCAGGGCCGCCCAATCCGCTCCCGCGCGTTCATCCTGCTCGCCGCTCTCGGCCGTAGCACCCCCGCCCTGTCCCTCCCCGAGGCGGACTGCGCGTCGCTGGCCCCGCTGGTCGCGGAGTGGTTCGAGCGAGGCGCGGACGAGGATTCCGTACGACACGCCCTGACCGCAGGCCTGCCGACCCCGGTCCACCACCCGGCCGCCCTGATCCGCAGACGCCTCACCACCAAGATGCCCCCGGAACCCACCGCCGTACGGCCGCCGCTGCGGATGCTGGAGTGCGCGAAGTGCAGGGTGCCGGGGCGGGCGGAGGTGCTGGCCGGGGGCGTGTGCGGGGAGTGCCGGGGCGAGTACGCTCCCGCTCACCGCGATGCGCCCCTGCCCGCACCGGCAATCCACGCCCGTGCTGCGGAAATCCGCGCTGCGATGGCCCATAAGCGGCAAGAAAGGACACTCGCATGACGGCTCCAACGGTCCGCCAAGGTCACTCCAGGGCACGATGTGAGGAAGGAGGCAACGCCATGACCCCTGACACCGCTGACCGCCCGCAGATGTCCGTCGAGGACTTCGAAGAACTCGTCCGCAGGGCCCCGCGAGAGCTGCGGAACCGGCTGGAGTTCCTCGGCGGGAGGCTGTGCATCCGCCACGGCCCGCTCGACGTGGACGAATTCGAGGAGCTTGCCGCCGTCGCTCCCGAAACCGTGCGGCTGGAGTACATCAACGGAAAAGTAAAGGTCAAGGCCATACCCGACGGCACCCACACGTCGATCTTCATGTGGCTGCTCCGCCAGTGCATGCAGCAGCGCCCCGACCTCGACCTCGCGCCCGAACGGGGCGTCAAAGCCGAGGCCTACCGCAAGGGCCGCGCCCGCACCGACGGTTTCCTGGCTCCCGTGGACCACTTCACGGGCCACCGCGAGTGGTCCAACCCCGACGGCGCCCTCATGGCCGTGGAAATCACCTCCCACGACAGGAACACCGACCAGCGCGACCGCATCGACAAGCCCCCCGGCTACGCGGCGGCCGACATCCCCGTGTACCTCCTCATCGACCGCGGCAACAACACCGTCACCGTGTTCAGCGACCCGAAGGACGGCCGGTACCAGCAGGCCCCGTCCTACCCCTGGGGAGCCACCGCGGCGATCCCCCACCCCGTTGGCATCACCCTGCACACCGAGCAGCTCAAGAACTATGCCGACTGACTGGCCGCCAGCACCTTGACCAGGAACGTTCACCGGGAGCGCAAGGCGGCCTCCAAGACCTCGTGGACGGTCTTCGCGGGGTGACCGATGACGGTTTCCAGGGTGGGATCGGTGGCGTTGAACTCGCCTGTGCGCGATGCCGCGAACATCGTCAAGGAGAACTCCGCAGCCGGCCGCGGCATCCCGCCGGCGACCGCCGCCGATGTCCACTCGTCGTCGTCCATGACGACCCGGGTGATGGTCCGGCCGGTGATGCGGCTGAGGATTTCGGCGACGTCGGCGAAGTCCAGTGTGTGGGGCGCTGTCAGCGGCGGCGTGATCCCGTCGAGTGCTCCGTCCTCGGTCAGGGCGAGGGCCGCGGCTTCCGCCAGGTCCTCGTGGGCCGTCCAGGACACCGGGCCGTCCTGCGGCACGGCGAGCGTGCCGGTCTCCAGCGCCGCGCCGATGTAGTGGCCCAGGGTGGAGGCGTAGAACCCGTTGCGAAGAGCGGTGTAGGGGACTCCTTGCCGCTTGAGGTGCTCCTCGGTGGCCGCGTGGACCTTCTGCGGCGGGAAGAGCGACACGGGAGAGGCGGCCTGGTGGCTGGTGTACAGGATGCGTCGGGCGCCCGCTTCCCGTGCCGCGTCGATGGCGGCCCTGTTGGCGGCCGGCGCGCCGTCGCCTCGAATGGCCGCGGAGACGACCAGGACACGCTCGGCATCCTCGAAGGCGTGCTTCAGGCTGTCGGGTTCGGTGAAGTCTCCCGCTCGGACCCGGACGCCGCGCTCGGCAAGGTCGGCGGCCTTGCCCACGTCGCGCACGCTGACGCCGATCCTGTCGGCCGGTACCCGCTTGAGCAGACGGTTGACGATCAGCGACCCGAGGTGGCCGGTGGCTCCCGTGACGATCAGCATCGGTGACTCCAGGAGGTTGTTTCCAACGGAACGGAAATAACGGTAACACTGATAGTTCCATTGGATGCATCGGCGTACACTCATCCATGGGTTGACCGAGGAAGGCTTGCCGGTATCAGCGATACCATCGTCTCCATGGCATCGACCACGCAGCGGCGGGACATCACCCGGGACCGCATCCTGAAGACCGCGGCCGACCTGCTGCGCGACCAGGGGCCGGCCGCGGTGACCACCCGCCGCGTGGCCCAGGAGGCCGGGCTACAGCCTCCCGCCCTCTACCGCTTCTTCCAGGACAAGGACGACCTGCTGAACGCCACCGCGGAGCGTCTCTTCGCCGAACATGTGGCGAGCAAGCAGACCACCGCGCCCTCGGACGACCCTGTGGAAGATCTCCGCGCCGGCTGGAACACGCAGATCAGTTTCGGCCTGGCCAACCCGTACGTCTACGGCCTGTTGCTCGACCCGGCCCGCGCACGCGACACCCCGGCACAGGCCAAGGGTGTGCTGATCCTCGCCGAGCGTGTCCACAGAATCGCCGCCGCCGGGCGGCTTCGCGTGAGCGAGGAACGCGCCGTCAACCTCATCCGCTCGGCGGGCATCGGAACCGTCCACACCCTGCTGACCCTGCCACCGGAGCAAGGCGACCCGCACCTGGCCGACGCCGCCTTCGACGCGATCGCCCGCGCCATCCTCACGGACGAGCCCGCCGTCCCCACCCAGGACCCGGCGGCCGTCGTCGCGGCCTTCCGCACCCTCCTGCCGGAACTGCCCAGCCTCAGCAAAGGCGAGGCCGCGCTTCTCGACGAGTGGCTGCGACGCTGATCCGGCCCCGCGCATCAGCAGGGCGGGCGGCCGACCGACGACGGGCCTGTCGAACCTACTGAGCCCGCTTCCTCAACTCGCCCCGGCGCCCCGCCCCTTCGAGTAACCCGACACCTCCCCGATCCACGTCACGAAGTCCCCCGGATCCTGATCCGCCCCATGCCCCGCGTCCCAGTAGTACGACGTGTCGACGTCGTCCCCCAGCTGCTCCAGCCGTGCGTGCAGGTTGCCCGCGACCGTGTGGGACGTGTCCGTGTCGTTCGTGCCGAGGCGGATCCACCAGTGCTTGGAGCGCTTGTCGTTGGCTTTGTCGGCGAGGTGGTGCATCGGGTTCATCAGGGCGAGCTTCTCGGGGATGTCCGCGTCGAGGCGGGCACTGTCGCCGCTCTCGTGACGGAGGCTCCAGAGGGTGAAGTGGCGGGCCCGGGTGGTTCCCGTACCGAAGAGGTTGTTCTCGGGGCTGGCCATGTCGAAGGTGTCGAAGGAGGGCACGTTCTTCTTCCGCGCGCCCACGTGGGTGAGGAAGTCCGCCCAGGTGAAGCGGGCCCTGCCCCCGGACCAGGTGATGAACGGGTTCGCGGCCAGATAGGCCGCGCGGGCCTCGTCCGACAGGGCCGTCAGGTACTTCGTCGCCGACGGTTCCATGAACGTCCTGAGGAGGTAGTCGTCGAGGTTGCGGGCGGTGAGTCTGCCGTACCCCTTCGCCCGCAGGCCCAGCGACGCCACATGCTCGCCGGACGCCGTCCTCAGCTCGGCCGACAGCGTCTGGTCCACCTGGGCTCCGCTGCCCAGCGGATTCGTCCCCCAGCACCACTCGTACGCCATGTCCGCGTGTTCGAGGTCCGTGATCGGACACCACGCCCCGGTCCCGAAGATCGCGTCGCTCGCGTCGGCCGCCCCGATCGCCTCCAGGTACGGCTCGTACAGCGGGCTGTCCCCGGACGCGCCCAGCAGTGACGACAACGCCCCGCCCGCGCTGACACCCGACGAGAAGATCCGGTGCACGTTCCCGGGCACCCGGCCCTTGTTGGACTTCAAGTACCGTACGGCGGCCTTGAGATCGACGATCGCGGCCGGCGCGACACCGTAGTAGACGCCCGTCGTCGCGTCGACGAGGGTACGGCCCCGCGCACCCGGTTCCACGACCACGTACCCGGCGGCCAGCGCGAGCGCCTGGCGGGTGGTGGTGCCGCCCATTCCGGTGGCGGTGATCCCGGTCCTGGCCGACACCGAGGACGGCATGTAGCCGCCGACGGCGTTGGCGAGGAGGATCGGAGCCCCGCTCGCGTCGACCGCCGCGCCGTCTATCCGCACCGGCTCGCAGACGTTCAGGGACTGGTAGGTCGCGTCGACGGGGTTCGCCACGTAGGAGGCGACCTTGTAGAAGCGGTAGACCACCTCGTGGGCGGTACCGGTGGTGTCGGTGACGGTGACCGTCTGCTCGGTGTGGGCGGCCGGGTCGAAGACCAGGGACGCGGCTGCCACGGACGCGGCACGGGCACTGGAAGCGAATCCGACCGTGGGGATCGCGGCGGCCGCAGCGGTGACTCCCATGACCACTGACCTGCGCTTCATCGCTGTCTCCTGTCTTCGCGGCTCGTTCGGACGCCGCACAGTTCAACAGCCGTTTCTTAAGGTTTTCTGTGTGTCTCCGGTGAAGGGGGAGGCGGGTGGCCGACAAGCGGCCAGCAAAGCGAACCAATCGCCCACAAAATTGTCAGCAATTTTGGCGGAATCTTGCGGACGGTATCGGACCGTCTCCGCGGGCGATCGGTTCACCCTGCCGGGCGGGCCTGGTTCAGCTCAGCGAACCCAGCGCCGCCGCGTCGTACGCCTTCAGCTCACCGGTCCTGCCCTCCAGCACCTTCGCCGCCCACTCCGGGTCCTGGAGCAGCGCGCGGCCGACCGCGACCAGGTCGAACTCCTCGTCCTCCAGGCGGTCCAGGAGGTCGTCGATGCTCTTGAGCGGCGCACCCTCGCCCGCGAAGCCCCGCATGAAGTCGCCGTCGAGGCCGACCGAGCCGACGGTGACGGTCGGCCTGCCGGTGAGCTTCTTCGTCCAGCCGGCCAGGTTGAGGTCGGAGCCGTCGAACTCCGGGAGCCAGTAACGGCGCGTGGAGGCGTGGAAGGCGTCGACACCGGCCGCCGCGAGCGGGGTCAGGATCGACTCCAGCTCCTCGGGGGTCCCGGCGATGCGGGCGTCGTAGAGGGCGCCCTTCCACTGGGAGTACCGGAAGATGATCGGGAAGCCCGCGGACACGGCCTCGCGTACGGCGGCCACGATCTCCGCCGCGAACTTCGTACGGGCGACCGGGTCACCCCCGTACGCGTCCGTGCGGCGGTTGGTGCCGGCCCACAGGAACTGGTCGATCAGATAGCCGTGGGCGCCGTGCAGTTCGACCCCGTCGAAGCCGATGCGCTCGGCGGCCACCGCGGCCTCGACGAACGCGTCGATGACGTCGTCCAGGTCGTCCTGCGTCATCGCCTTGCCGCCGGTACCGGGGGTGCCGTCAAGGCGCAGCCCGGACGGGCCGACGGGCGGGGCGTCGGCGTACGGGGGCTGCCCGGCCTCCCTGGTCATGCCGATGTGCCACAGCTGCGGCACGATCTTCCCGCCCGCCGCGTGCACGGCCTCGGCGACCTTCGCCCACCCCGCGAGCTGTTCCTCGCCGTGGAAACGGGGGATGCTGTCGCTCTGCCCGGCGGAGTCGTGCCCGACGTACGTCCCCTCGGTGACGATCAGGCCGACTCCCGCACCGGCCCGACGCGAGTAGTACGAGGCCACGTCGTCGCCGGGCACACCCCCGGGCGAGAAGCTGCGCGTCATCGGCGCCATCACGATCCGGTTGGACACGGTCAGACCGTTGATCGCGAGGGGCCGGGAGAGGATCCGGGCCGCGCGGGAGGTGTGGGTGGAGGCGGGGGCTGTCACGTGGGGACTCCTCGGGGAGGGGACAGGAAACGAGCGGAGGTGCGGTCGACGCACATGGCTGCGCCTTGTGCATGCATGTGCATCAACTACCGCTGAGCGTCCGCTCATTCCGGCGCCCGGGCACGACTCACTGTGATCCGGGCCACTGCGCGGGTGGGACCGAGGTCAGTCCGCCGACTGCTCCCACACCTCCACGGCCGCCGCCACGGTGCCCGCCGGGGCCGACGTGGCCGTGATGTAGAGGAGAACGACGCGCTCCTCGTCGGTGACGAGACAGAGGTTGTCGTCCGCCGCCACCGGTACGCGGTCCGGGGTCGGCCTGGTCGCCCAGAACAGGTCGACACAGTCCTCCGGCGAGGAGACCGTCGAGCCGGGCACCGCTTTCGCCAGCGACTGGGCCCGCCCGACCCCGACGTACACCTGGCCTTCGGCCACGCCCGCCAGCGCGTCACCGGCGCTGCCCGGCCGGGGCGGGGCCCGGTCGAGGTCGAGCGGGGACTCGTCCAGCGTCACGTCACCCGAGAAGAAGGGCACCCAGGTCACGGGGACCGGGTCCTGGGGAGAAGGCGGTTCACCGCTGGGCCGGGGGGACGCGTCCACGGTGTCGCGGCCGGTCCCCTCCACGGTCGGCAGAGCCGTCACCCCGGCTCCCCCGGCTCCCCCGGCCCCATCGCCCGCCGTCGGCCGCACCGGCGAAGCGGTCACGGCCGGGCCGCCGCCCGGGTCCGGCGGGGCGCCCGCGGACATGCCCCCACCCGGCCCCTGCACCGTGAGGAAGAGAAAGACCAGCCCCGCCAGCCCCACTCCCCCACCCACGAACGCCGTATGAACCCCCCGCCCCTTGAGCGGCGCCCGCTCCGGCAGCGACGTCTCGGGCGCGGGCTCGGGAGGCGGCCCCGGTTGGCCGGGACCCCCGGGTCCCCCTCCGTACCGACTGCCGCGTCTTCCGCCAGTTCCCCCGAACAGCACCCGTCAATGGTCCCGCAAACGCCCGAGGGCGGCACCCTCCTTGTAAGGAGAAGGGTGCCGCCCTCGGAACGAAGGACGGTGATCGACCGGGGTCGATCAGAAGTCCATGTCACCGCCCGGCATGCCGCCACCGGCGCCGGCGCCGGCCGCGGCCTTCTCCGGCTTGTCGGCGATGACGGCCTCGGTGGTGAGGAAGAGCGCGGCGATGGACGCCGCGTTCTGAAGCGCGGAGCGCGTCACCTTCGCCGGGTCGATGATGCCCTCGGCGATCATGTCGACGTACTCACCGGTCGCGGCGTTGAGGCCGTGACCGACGGGAAGGTTGCGCACCTTCTCGACGATGACGCCACCCTCGAGGCCACCGTTGACGGCGATCTGCTTGAGCGGGGCCTCCAGGGCGAGCCGCACGGCGTTCGCGCCGGTCGCCTCGTCACCCGTCAGCTCCAGCTTCTCGAAGACCGAGGAGGCCTGGAGCAGGGCCACGCCACCACCGGCGACGATGCCCTCCTCGACGGCCGCCTTCGCGTTGCGAACGGCGTCCTCGATGCGGTGCTTGCGCTCCTTGAGCTCGACCTCGGTCGCGGCACCGGCCTTGATGACGGCCACGCCGCCCGCGAGCTTCGCCAGGCGCTCCTGGAGCTTCTCGCGGTCGTAGTCCGAGTCGCTGTTCTCGATCTCGGCGCGGATCTGGTTGACCCGGCCGGCGACCTGGTCGGCGGAGCCGCCGCCGTCGACGATCGTCGTCTCGTCCTTGGTGATGACGACCTTGCGCGCCCGGCCCAGGAGGTCCAGGGAGGTGTTCTCGAGCTTGAGACCGACCTCCTCGGAGATGACCTCGCCACCCGTGAGGATCGCGATGTCGTTCAGCATCGCCTTGCGGCGGTCGCCGAAGCCCGGGGCCTTGACCGCGACGGACTTGAAGGTCCCGCGGATCTTGTTGACGACCAGGGTCGAGAGGGCCTCGCCCTCCACGTCCTCGGCGATGATCAGCAGCGGCTTGCCCGACTGCATGACCTTCTCCAGGAGCGGGAGCAGGTCCTTGACCGAGGAGATCTTGGAGTTGGCGATGAGGATGTAGGGGTCCTCGAGCGACGCCTCCATGCGCTCCATGTCGGTCGCGAAGTACGCCGAGATGTAGCCCTTGTCGAAGCGCATGCCCTCGGTGAGCTCAAGCTCAAGACCGAAGGTCTGCGACTCCTCGACGGTGATGACGCCTTCCTTGCCGACCTTGTCCATCGCCTCGGCGATCAGCTCGCCGATCTGCGTGTCGGCCGCGGAGATGGAGGCGGTCGAAGCGATCTGCTCCTTGGTCTCGACCTCCTTGGCCTGGTCGAGCAGTGCACCGGAGACGGCCTCGACGGCCTTCTCGATGCCGCGCTTCAGGGCCATCGGGTTCGCACCCGCGGCCACGTTGCGCAGGCCTTCCCTGACCAGCGCCTGGGCCAGGACGGTCGCGGTCGTCGTGCCGTCGCCGGCTACGTCGTCCGTCTTCTTCGCGACTTCCTTGACCAGCTCGGCGCCGATCTTCTCGTACGGGTCCTCAAGCTCGATCTCCTTGGCGATGGAAACACCATCGTTGGTGATCGTGGGGGCGCCCCACTTCTTCTCGAGGACGACGTTGCGGCCCTTGGGGCCAAGGGTGACCTTGACGGCGTCGGCGAGCTGGTTCATCCCGCGCTCGAGACCGCGCCGTGCCTCCTCGTCGAACGCGATGATCTTGGCCATGTGAAGTGGTCCTCCCGGACTGGGGTGGATTGCTCCGGACCGCGTTGGCGCCCGCGACGGACGGCCAGCCTGCCCCGATGGTTCCTTGCACCACCTGGCCTGCGGGCCTCACCGACCCGGTCCTTCGTTATCACTCTCACCTTCAGAGTGCTAACGCCAATGATTAGCACTCGCCCCTGTCGAGTGCAAGCGGCTCTCGAAGATCCGCAGGTGAACACGGGGACGCCCAGGCACGCCGAAGGGCTCGTACCCCGTGAGGTCCCACGGGGTACGAGCCCTTCGAATCCTTCGATGAAGGAAGAAGAACGTCGCTGCGGTGCGCCGGCGCGTGCTTCAGCTGGTCGCCAGACGGACCATGTCCGCCTGCGGCCCCTTCTGGCCCTGCGAGATCTCGAAATCGACCCGCTGACCTTCCTCGAGGGTGCGGTAGCCGTCCATCTGAATCGCGCTGTAGTGGACGAAAACATCCGCACCACCGTCGACCGCGATGAAGCCGTACCCCTTCTCCGCGTTGAACCACTTGACGGTGCCCTGAGCCATGCCTAACTCCCCTATTACTGGCCCTTGCACGGATCCGCACTTCGCGGATCCGGGTCAGACCTCACCCCCCCAACCGGTGGGAGTGTGCGCCGGAACGCGTCGACCGCGGCCGAATGTATCTGTCCAACTGCCCTCTGCAACAGGTCAATCGGACGAGAAATCCGGGCACACCAGGTCATGGAATATGCGGAGAATTCACGCGAATTCAGGGCAAGTCGGGCCCCACAAAGGGAGCAAAAAACGCAAAAGGCCTGCACACTTTGGCTACTTCTCAATGGGTGCGCGGCAGGAATTCATACTCGTGCGGCAGGCGAAGTGGTGCGGCTTCCCCAACTGTACCCCGCTCAACCATACAGAATTGCCCCCTCCGCTTCTCTCACGGAGGGGGCAATTCGATGAACTCTCGGTAATCAAAGTTACCGACGGTTACTACTGGTGGGTATCGAACCCTTGATCAGCCGATCAGCCTCCGGCGACCGCCGGGATGATCGACACACCCGCACCGTCCGGCGTCGCCGTCTCCAGCCCCTGCTCGAACCGGACGTCGTCGTCATTGACGTACACGTTGACGAACCGCCGCAGCTTGCCCTGGTCGTCGAGCACCCGGGCGGCGATCCCCGTGTGGTTCTTCTCCAGATCAGCGATCACCTCGGCAAGGGTCCCGCCCTCGGCGGTCACCTCGGCCTGCCCACCGGTGTAGGTACGCAGGATGGTGGGGATGCGGACTTTGACGCTCACGATGGAACCTCCGGTCAGGTGGAGCGCCCCGAAGGGGCGCGGGGAACTGCGCGACCAGCCCCCACAGGCCCGCAGACGAACAACGACCTCTACCTCTTAGGAAGCAAGCCCAGCTTCCCGGAACGACTCAAGACTGGGCCGAATCGTCGCAGTGAGCCCGGTGTCGGCCACAGCGTCCAACGTCTTGAGCCCGTCACCGGTGTTGAGCACGACGGTCGTGAGGGTCGGGTCCAGCAACCCATTCTCGATCAGCTTCTTCGCCACACCCACAGTCACCCCACCGGCGGTCTCCGCAAAGATCCCCTCGGTCCGCGCAAGCAGCCGAATCGCGTCGACGACCTGCTCGTCGTTGACGTCCTCGACAGCCCCACCCGTCCGCCGCGCGATATCCAGCACGTACGGCCCGTCCGCGGGATTCCCGATCGCCAGCGACTTCGCGATCGTGTTCGGCTTCTGCGGCAGTACGACGTCGTGCCCGGCCTTGTACGCCACGGACACCGGCGAGCACCCCTCCGCCTGCGCACCGAAGATCTTGTACGGCCTGTCCTCGACGAGCCCGAGCTTGATCAGCTCCTGGAGCCCCTTGTCGATCTTCGTGAGCTGCGACCCGGAGGCGATCGGGATCACCAGCTGGTCGGGCAGCCGCCAGCCGAGCTGCTCGCAGATCTCGTACGCCAGGGTCTTGCTGCCCTCCGCGTAGTACGGGCGCAGGTTGACGTTGACGAAGCCCCAGCCCTCGCCGGCCGGGTCCCCGATCAGCTCGGAGCAGAAGCGGTTCACGTCGTCGTAGTTGCCCTCGATGCCGACCAGCTCACCGCCGTACACCGCGGCCATGACGACCTTGCCCTGCTCCAGGTCGTGCGGGATGAACACGCAGGAGCGGAAGCCGGCGCGGGCGGCGGCGGCGCCGACGGCACCGGCCAGGTTGCCCGTGGAGGAGCAGGAGAGGGTGGTGAAGCCGAAGACCCGGGCGGCCTCGATGGCCTGGGCGACGACCCGGTCCTTGAAGGAGTGCGTCGGGTTGCCGGAGTCGTCCTTCACGAACAGCTTGCCGGCGTCGACGCCCAGCTCGCGGGCCAGGTTGTCGGCCTGGACGAGCTTGGTCCAGCCGGGGTTGATGTTGGGCTTGGTCGCCACGTCCGCGGGGACGGGCAGCAGCGGCGCGTAGCGCCAGATGTTCGCGGGTCCCGCTTCGATACGCTTGCGGAGTTCCTCGGTGTCGTACGAGGAGAAGTCGTAGGCGATCTCCAGCGGGCCGAAACACTCCTCGCAGGCGAAGACCGGGCCGAGCGGGACGCGGTGACCGCACTCACGGCAGGAAAGCGCGGTGGCGGGACCGAGGTCTACGGAGTCGTTGCTGGTCGTCGTGGTGCTCTCGACAGTTTGCGCAGCCATGGAGGCGGAGGCCCTTTCTCCTCATCTTCCTCATGGCGCATCTCGCCATGAGACGGATTTGGCACCTTCCCGAGCCGGCAGCCTCGCGCATGACATGCGACAAGACCGGCTGGAGGGTTGCCGGGGCTTCATCGGGCCGTATCCCTCTGCCCCTCTGGATGAGCGGTATGAAGTTGTGAGGTTGTGAACACCGACGACCTCGGACATGCGATGGTCATCCGCGTTGTTCAAGACTGTAACCGAAGGCTTGGATGGTGGTGGGAGCCGTCCGAACCGCGAGATGCGAATCACGCGCTTCCCATGAGAACGCAAGGGAGAGCCGCACGTGCTGGAGAACGTCGAGCGCTGGCTGAGCACGCGCTCCTGGTCCGTTGGTGACCGCCCGCTCAAGAAGCTGATCGCCGCGAAGCGTTCCTCGAACGCCACGGTGAGTGTCGTCCTGCCCGCGCTCAACGAAGAGGCGACGGTCGGTGAGATCGTCGCCGTCATCCGCCGCGACCTGATGCTGAAGGTCCCCCTCGTCGACGAGATCGTCGTCATCGACTCGGGCTCGACCGACCGCACCTCCGAGGTGGCCGCCGCCGCGGGCGCCCGGGTCGTCCACCGCGACGACATCCTGCCGCGCATCCCGGCGGTACCGGGCAAGGGCGAGGTGCTGTGGCGCTCGCTCCTGGTCACCAGCGGGGACATCGTCTGCTTCATCGACGCCGACCTGAAGGAGTTCTCGTCGGACTTCGTCTCCGGGATCGTGGGCCCGCTGCTCACCGACCCCGGCGTCGACCTCGTCAAGGCGATGTACGACCGCCCGCTGGGCCAGGCAGCAGGCCAGGGCGGACGCGTCACCGAACTGATGGCCCGCCCCCTCCTGAACATGCACTGGCCGCAGCTGGCCGGTTTCGTCCAGCCGCTCGGCGGTGAGTACGCGGCCCGCCGCTCGCTCCTCGAACAGCTCCCGTTCCCCGTCGGGTACGGCGTGGAGCTGGGCATGCTGATCGACGCCCTCCACCTGGTCGGCCTCGACGCGCTGGCCCAGGTCGACGTGGGCGTGCGCAAGCACCGCCACCAGGACGGTCAGGCCCTGGGCCGGATGTCCGCCGCGATCTACCGCACCGCCCAGCTCCGCCTGGCCCGAGGCCACCTCATCCGTCCCGCGATCACCCAGTTCGAACGCGGGGAGGACGGTTTCGAGCCACGTACGTACTCGGTGGACACGGAGGAACGCCCGCCGATGGCGGACATCGCGGAGTACGCGCGGAGGAAGGTCGCGTAAGGCCGGTGCAGGGCCACCGGAAGGCTCGCGGCGGGCTTGTATACGGCTGAGGCGTACGTGTGTACGTTTGATTGTTTCCGGGCCGGGCTAGGTTGAGGCGTATGGCTTCAACGCAGGGTGCACAGGACAGTCCGGGCGACTACCGGGTACTGGTCGCGTCCAACCGCGGCCCGGTCACGTACGAGGTCCGCGAGGACGGCTCGCTGCACGCCCGGCGCGGCGGTGGCGGGCTGGTCTCCGGCCTGTCGGCGATCGGCCCGGACGCGGATGCCCTGTGGGTCTGCTCGGCCCTCGGCGACGGCGACCGCGAGGCGGTACGGCGCGGCGAGGGCGAGCCGGGCGTGCGCATGCTCGCGATCCCGGCCGACGTCCACGCGGACGCGTACAACGGCATCGCCAACTCGGTGCTCTGGTTCGTGAACCACATGCTGTACCAGACCCCGCTGGAGCCGGTCTTCGACGCGGAGTTCCGGCGCCAGTGGGCGTCGTACGAGGCCTACAACCGCGCGTTCGCGGAGGCACTGGCGAAGGAGGCGGCCGAGGGCGCGTCGGTGGTGGTCCAGGACTACCACCTGTGCCTGGTCCCCGGGATGCTGCGCGCCCTCCGCCCGGACCTCCGCATCGGCCACTTCTCGCACACGCCGTGGGCACCGGCGGACTACTTCCGGATGCTGCCGTACGACATCTCCGCACAGCTCCTGCGCGGCATGCTCGGCGCGGACCGCCTGGGCTTCCTCACCCAACGCTGGGCGGAAGCGTTCACGGCCTGCTGCACTGACCTGGTAGGCGGCCTCGGCGACACCCTGATCGGGGTGCACGGCCTGGGCGCGGACGCGGATTTCCTGCGCAGGCGTGCACACGAGCCGGACGTGGCGGACCGGATGGCGGCGCTGCGCGAGGAGATCGGCGGGAGCGACCGGAAGACCATCGTCCGGGTCGACCGCACCGAGCTGTCGAAGAACATCGTGCGGGGCCTGCTGGCGTACCGACAGCTGCTGGAGGACCGCCCGGAGTGGCGCGAACGGGTCGTCCACGTGGCGTTCGCGTACCCCTCCCGCCAGGACCTGGCGGTCTACCGCGACTACACGGCGGAGGTGCAGAGGGTCGCGGACGACATCAACGCGACGTACGGCACCCCGACCTGGACCCCGGTCGTCCTCCACGTGAAGGACGACTTCGCCCGCTCCCTGGCGGCCTACCGCCTGGCCGACGTGGCCCTGGTCAACCCCATCCGCGACGGCATGAACCTCGTCGCCAAGGAGATCCCGGTGGTCTCCGACGAGGGGTGCGCGCTGGTGCTGTCGCGGGAGGCGGGGGCGTACGAGGAACTGGGCGAGGACGCGATCGTCGTGAACCCGTACGACGTGGTCGAGACGGCCCGGGCTCTGGAGGAGGCGCTGAACATGGGGTCGGGGGAACGGGCGGAACGCACGAAACGCCTGGCAGCGGCGGCGACGGCACTGCCGCCGGCCCAGTGGTTCCTGGACCAGCTGAACGCGCTCAACGGCGAGTGAGGGTCTGCCCGAGGGTGTGGAGCAGCTGTACGACACCGGCGGGCCCGTCGACGACGAGGTCGGCGCGCTCGACCAGTTCCGTGACCTCCTCGGTGCTGTTGCCGCTGCACACCAGTAGCCCCGGGATGCCGTTCTGGCGGAGCTTCTCCACCGCCGCGAACGCCGGGAGGTCGCCGAGGTCGTCGCCGGCGTAGAGGACCGAGGTGGCGCCGGTCTCGCGGACGTACTCCTGGAGGGCGACGCCCTTGTCCATGCCGGGTGGGCGCAGTTCCAGTACGAGGCGGCCGGGTTCGACGATGAGGCCGTGGCGGGTGGCGAGGTCGGCGAGGGGTTCGCGCAGGGCCTCGAAGGCGGCCTGCGGGTCCGCTGCACGCCGGGTGTGGACGGCGACGGCCCGCCCCTTCTCCTCGACCCAGGTGCCCTGCGAGGCGCCGTGGCGTTCGAGGAACCCGGGGAGTTCGGCGCGGACGGCGGCGACGCCGGGGTGGGGGGCGGGGGCGGTGACCTTGCCGGTGGCGGCGTCCCAGCGTTCCGTGCCGTAGTGGCCGAGGACCGTGAGGTGTTCGAGGCCGCCGAGTCGGACGGCGACGGCGGCGGGGCGGCCGGTGAGGACGGCGACGGCGGCGATGTGGGGGGCGAGGGTGGAGAGGGCGTCGAGTGTTCGGGGGTGGGCGCGGGCCTGCTCGGGGTCGGCGACGATCGGAGCGAGGGTCCCGTCGAAGTCGAGGACGACGACGGCGCCGGTGGGACGCCGGAGAATGGCGTCCAGCCCCTCACGACCGGCCTGCGTCACGGGCGTAGGCAGCGAGTCCATGGCCCGACCCTATCTTTCTCGCCCCCGCCGCCCCTACCCGTTCCCATCCCTGGGGGCTGCGCCCCCAGACCCCCCTCGTCCTCAAACGCCGGACGGGCTAAAAGATCAAGCCCCGGCCGGAGTTGGTATTTCAGCCCGTCCGGCGTTTGAGGACAAAGGGGGGTCTGGGGGCGCAGCCCCCAGGGATGGGACGGGTAGGGGCGGCGGGGGCGAAAACAACCCGGCACCCCCTACCGCTCACCCCGCCGCCCCTCCCGCACCCTCCGCAACCGATTCACCGTCACCGGATCACACGCCAGCGCCCGCTCATCGTCCAGCAGCGCGTTCAGCAGCTGGTAGTAGCGCACCGGCACCAACCCCAGCTCCTCCCGTATCGCCCGCTCCTTCGCCCCCGGCCCCGCGAACCCCCGCCGCTCCAGCGCGAGAATGTCCTGCTCCCGCTGCCCCAGCCGCTTCCCGTCGTCCATGAAAAGAACCGTAGCCCCCACCACCGACACCCGGAGCTACTCCACCGTCGCAGCCCGCTGTATCGCCCCCAGCACCTCCCCCGGCTCCCCCTCCCCCACCACAGCCCCACCGACCGTCTTCTGGATGTTCCGGCTCGTGGCCGCCCACGACGGCTTGCCGACCGGGTACAGCTGGGCGGTGCCGAGCGCGTCCAGGCCGTCCCACAGGTCCTCGTACGTCTTGTTCGCCCGCATCGACGTGGACGCCGACGACGTCACCGGCAGCAACTGGTACGTGCCCGCGAGATCCACCACGTTCTTGTCCTCGTACAGGAAGTCGAGATACGTACCGATCTCCTTGGCATGGCCGCCGTCCTTGAACGCGGCGATCCAGTCCGACGTACCGACCGTCGCCGCCGTCACGCCCGCCGTACGCCCCGGCATCGGGACGGCCTCGTACGCCACGGGGTCGACGGACCGCGCGATCTCCCGTACGAGCGCGCCCGGCGCGCTGACCATGCCCGCCTCGCCGTCCACGAAGGCCTGGAGCGCGGCCTCGCGGTTGAGGCGGTCGGGTGGGACCGGGCCGGTCAGACCCTCGCCCACGAGGCGGTCGCGCAGCCAGGTGAGGGTGGAGACGTTGCGGGCGGAGGCGATGTCGTACTCGCCGGTGTCACCCGTGTAGCCGCCGCCTCCGCCGAGCAGCCACTGGAGGGTCTCCGCCTGCGCCTCCTCGGGGCCGAGCGGGAGCGCGTACGGGTATTTCACGCCCCGGTCCTTCAAGACCTCCGCCGCGTTCCTCAACTCCGCCCATGTGGTGGGGGGTTCGAGGTCGGCCTCGGCGAAGAGGGTCTTGTTGACGTAGAGGAGGCGGGTCGAGGCGAGGAACGGCAGGCCGTACTGGGTGCGGTCCGTGGTGCCCGCGTCGACGAGGTTGGGCAGGAAGTTGCCCTGGACGCGGATGGAGAGCAGGTCGTCGGCCGCGTAGAGGAGGCCGTCGGCGGCGTAGTCCGCGTAGTTGCCGATCTGCGCGATGTCGGGCGGGTCGCCGGCCGCGACCATCTTGGCGACCTGCGTCTCGGCCTCGCCGGGCTCGTACACCTTGACGTCGAGCCGGATGCCGGGGTTGGCGGCCTCGAAGGCGGTGTCGACCCGGTTCCAGTACGACTCCGAGTTCTTGACGACGTCGTCGCCGTAGTTCGTGGCGACCACGGTGAGGGTGACCCCGCCGGACCCCTCACCGCTCCCGCCGCAGCCGCCCAGCACCAGGACGGACCCCATACTCAGAACCGTCACGGCGGCGAAGACCGGCCAACGACTCCCGCCCCACACTTCTCGCACGGCAGACCCCTCCCGGGGAGGCACACGCGTCACGCTCTGTGGACGCGCGTAGAGCCTCCCGCACCATCGGGTCCGGTCCAATGCCCCGGGCGTTTCGGCCGTGCAACATTTCCCGGCCGCCCGGCCCTTCGCGCACCGCCCTATTCGGCGGTATCGGCCTCGTTCTGCGCCGAGTTGGCCTCCGCCTGAAGCGTCGTCAGGACCGCTTCCGGGCTGCCGTTCGCCGCGAACGCCGTACCGATCCGCTTCTTGATGTCCGCGCTGACCTGCGCCCAGGACGTCTTGCCGACCGGGTAGAGCTGGGCGGTCGGGAGTTCCTCCAGGAAGGGGGCGAGGTCCTGGTCCTGGGCAGCGGCGGACATCGTCGCGGAGGCCGAGGTGGTGACCGGCAGCAGGTCGTACTTGCGGGAGAAGGCGAGCACGTTCTTCTCGTCGTAGACGAAGTCGAGGAACTTGCCGGCCTCGCTCCGGTGGCCGTTCTGCTTGAACGCCATCATCCAGTCGGCGACGCCCATCGCGGCCCGCGTCGACCTCTCCTCGCCCGGCATCGGCACCATGCCGACGTCCACGCCCTGCGCCACCGCCGTCTTCATCAGCGAGGGATGGCCGTTGAGCATGCCGACCTCCCCGCGCGCGAACGCGGCGAAGGCGTCGGCCCGGTTGAGCTTGCCGGGGGCGATAGGACCGGTGAGTCCCTTGTCGACGAGTTCGTCCTTGAGCCAGGTGAACGTCTCGATGTTCTGCGGGGAGTCGATGCCGTACGTGCCGACGGCGCTGGTGTAGCCGTCGCCGCCGCTGAGCAGCCACTGGAGGGTCTCGGCCTGCGCCTCCTCGGGCCCGAGCGGGAGGGCGTACGGGTACTTCACGCCCGCGTCCTTCAGCGCGGCGGCGTCGGCGGCCAGCTCGCTCCAGGTGGTGGGCGGGGTGAGGCCGGCCTCGGTGAAGAGCTTCTTGTTGTAGAAGAGGAGGCGGGTGGAGGCGGCGAAGGGCATGCCGTACTGGGTGCGCTTGACCTTGCCCGCGTCGGCCAGCTGGGCGACGAAGTCGGCCTGCGTCGGGATGGAGAGCAGCTCGTCGGCCTGGTAGAGGTCGCCCTCGGCCGCGTAGTCGGCGTACGCGCCGATCTGCGCCAGGTCGGGTGCGTCACCGGCGGCGACCAGCTCCTTGACCTTGCGGTCGACGTCGTTCCAGGAGTAGACGCTGACGTCGACCTTCACCTCCGGGTTGGCGTCCTCGTACGCCGCGACCAGCTCGTCCCAGTACTTCTGGGAGCTGTTGGCGTCCGAGTCGCCGTAGTCGGCGGCGACCAGCTTCAGGGTGACCTCACCCGAGCCGGTGCCTCCGCAGCCCCCGAGGGCCGCCGTCATCCCGAGTGCGGACGCCGCCGCGATCATGCCTGTCCTGTGCCGCTGCACTGCTTCAACCCCAAACCCCGACCGAACGTTCACAGATGTGTTCATTGGTACGTTCAATTTATTTCTTCGAGCTACCAGCTCTACACTACGTGAGTGGACTAGACCTCTTGTGGGTCGACGGGCCACACTGTCCCCGTGAGACATGTCATCGCCCTCGACGTGGGCGGCACCGCGATGAAAGCCGCCCTGATCGGGCCGGACGGCGCCCTGCTGCACCAGGCGCGCCGTGCGACCGGACGCGAGCGCGGCCCCGATGCCGTGGTCGAGGCGATCCTCGACTTCGCCGCCGACCTGCGCGCCCACGGCATCGCCCACCTCGGCGAGAGCGCCGTGGCCGCCGGGGTCTCCGTCCCCGGCATCGTCGACGCCGACCACGGCATCGCCGTCTACGCGGCGAACCTCGGCTGGCGTGACGTACCCCTGCGCGCCCTGCTCACCGAACGGCTCGGCCTGCCGGTCGCCCTGGGCCACGACGTCCGCACGGGCGGCTTGGCGGAGGGCCGGATCGGGGCGGGCCAGGGAGCCGACCGTTTCTTCTTCATCGCCCTGGGCACCGGCATCGCGGGCGCGATCGGCGTCGACGGCCGGGTGGAGGCGGGCGCACACGGCTTCGCGGGCGAGATCGGCCACATCGTCGTACGCCCCGGCGGCACCCCCTGCCCGTGCGGCCAGCGAGGCTGCCTGGAACGGTACGCGTCGGCGTCGGCGGTGAGCGAGGCCTGGGCGGCAGCCTCGGAAACCCCGGAAGCGGACGCGGCAGACTGCGCCAGAGCGGTGGACGCGGGCGACCCACGCGCCCACGACATCTGGCAGGCCGCGATCGACGCCCTGGCCGACGGCCTGGTCACCGCCCTCACCCTCCTCGACCCCCGCACCCTGATCATCGGCGGCGGCCTCGCGGAGGCGGGCGACACCCTCTTCACCCCACTACGCACAGCCGTACAACAGCGGATCACCTTCCAGAAGCTCCCGACCATCGTCCCCGCAGCCCTCGGAGACACAGCAGGCTGCCTGGGCGCGGGCCTGTTGGCCTGGGATCTCCTGACCGTCACCGACCTCACGGAGGCAACGCCCTGATGGCAACCCACCTAGGGGCGCGGGGAACTGCGCGACCAGCCCCCACCGCCCCGCACCACGCACACAACCTGGTGCTCAAGGGCGCCAAGCTGGTACTCCCCACAGGAATCACCGACGGCGCCCAACTGGCCGTCGAGGGCACCAAGTTCACCGAGCACGCTCCCGAGAACGCCCACGAGATCGACGTAAGGGGCCACTGGCTGGTCCCCGGTTTCGTGGACCTCCACAACCACGGCGGCGGCGGAGCCTCCTTCACCTCCGGCACAGCGGAAGACGTACTCAAGGGCATCCACACCCACCGAACCCACGGCACCACCACCCTCGTGGCCAGCACGGTCACCGGCGACATGGACACCCTCACCGCCCAGGCCGGCCTCCTCTCCGAACTGGCCGAGCAGGGCGACATCGCCGGCGTCCACTTCGAGGGCCCCTTCATCTCGCCGTGCCGCAAGGGCGCCCACTCCGAGGCTCTGCTGCGCGACCCGGACCCGGCGGAGGTCCGCAAGCTGATCGACGCGGCGCGCGGCCACGCCCGCATGGTCACCCTCGCCACCGAACTCCCCGGCGGCCTCGACTCCGTACGGCTGCTCGCCGAGCACGGCGTCATCGCGGCGATCGGCCACACGGACGCGACGTACGAGCAGACGGTGGAGGCGATCGACGCGGGCGCGACGGTCGCGACCCACCTGTTCAACGCGATGCCGGCGCTGGGCCACCGCACGCCAGGCCCGATCGCCGCGCTGCTGGAGGACGACCGCGTAACGGTAGAACTCATCAACGACGGAACGCACTTGCACCCCGCCTCCCTCCAACTCGCGTTCCACCACGCGGGAGCGGACCGCGTGGCGTTCATCACGGACGCGATGGACGCGGCCGGCTTCGGCGACGGCCGCTACCTCCTCGGCCCGCTGGAGGTCGAGGTCAGCGAGGGCGTGGCGCGGCTGGTCGAGGGCGGCTCGATCGCGGGCTCGACCCTCACCCTGGACCGCGCGTTCCGCCGAGCGGTCACCGTCGACCACATCCCCGTCGTGGACGCGGTCGCCGCCCTGTCCGCCAACCCGGCCCGCCTGCTGGGGATGTACGACCGGGTGGGCTCCCTGGAACCGGGCAAGGACGCGGACCTGGTACTGCTCGACGCGGACTTCGCGCTCAAGGGCGTGATGCGCAAGGGGAGTTGGGTATTGAAGCCTCAACTGCCCTGATACCGAGGGAGGGAGGCAGTCCCGGTGATCCTCACGGTCACGCTGAACACCGCGCTGGACATCACGTACCGCGTACGGGAGTTGCGCCCGTACGCCTCCCATCGGGTCACCTCGGTGACCGAACGCCCGGGCGGCAAGGGCCTGAACGTGGCCCGGGTCCTGGCCGCCCTCGGCCACGAGGTGACGGTCACCGGCTTCACGGGCGGCCCGGCCGGACGGGCCGTACAGGACCAACTCACCGCCACACCAGGTGTGTTGGACGCCCTGGTCCCGGTGTCGGGCTCAACTCGCCGCACGATAGCGGTGGTCGAGGAATCGGCCGCGAACCTGACACCGGAAACGACCCAACTCAACGAACCGGGCCCGCAGATCACCCCGGCCGAGTGGTCCGCCTTCCAGGACGTGTACGAGGGGCTGCTGCCGTCCGTCTCGGTGGTGGCCCTCTGCGGAAGCCTGCCGCCGGGCGTCCCGGTGGGCGCGTACGCCCACCTCATCCGCACCGCACGGGCAGCAGGCGTACCCGTGCTGCTCGACACCAGCGGGGAGCCGCTCAGGCGCGGGGTCGCGGCCCGCCCCGACCTGGTCAAGCCGAACGCCGCCGAACTCACCGAACTCACCGGCTCCCACGAGCCGTCACAGGCCACCCGGGACGTCCGCAGACGCGGCGCACGGGCGGTGGTGGCCTCCCTGGGCCCGGACGGCCTGCTGGCGGTAACCCCGGAGGGCCGCTGGCGGACAACCCCGCCGGCCCGCGTCCGGGGCAACCCGACAGGCGCGGGCGACTCAGCGGTGGCGGGCCTCCTGTCGGGCCTGATCGACCAACTCCCCTGGCCCGAACGCCTGGCAAGGGCAACGGCCCTGTCTGCGGCGACGGTAATGGCCCCGGTGGCAGGAGAGTTCGACAGACCGACGTATGAGCAGCTACTGAGCCGAGTAAGGGTGACAACTGAAGCAACGGCCGCGTAGGCACGCGCCCGATGGGGCGCGCCCCTTCAGGGGCGCGGGGAACTGCGCGACAAGCCCCCACCGCCCCGCGGCCAAAGCACGAAGCCCAGAAACCCCAAGCCCCAAAGCCCTACTCAGCAGCAGCCAGATACAGCTGATCCAGATTCACATCACACTGATCCCCTTGCTCACAGGAGATCTTGATCGTGTTCGTGCCCTTGTTCAGCTGGACGGACGCCCACGTGTTCGTCCACCCCTTCGCATAGTCACCCTCGGCGGCCTTCGCGAAGTTGCTCAAGTTGAGCGGCCGAGACTGCGCCGTCCCATTGACCGTCAGCGTCGCGGAGGCGTCCTTACCGGGCACGCCGTAGTTGACGTACAGCCGGTACTCCCCCTCCTTCGCGATCCCGCTCACGTTCCAAGTGACGGACGCGCCCACGTTGTTGAAGTTGCCCACATAGACACCGCCGGCGGCCTGCGCACCCTCGACGTCAGACACCGCGCTGGCGCCACCGCCGAGCAGCAGCGCCTTCGCGTCGATGGTCGGCAGCTCCGCGTCGGCGGACTCCGAGGCGCTGGCCGACGGGGACGGCTCGGCGCTCTGCCCGGTCGACGCGGACGCGCTGGCGTCGCCGCCGGCGCCCTCGTTGTCGCCGTCGCCGCCCATCATGGCCACGCCGATCCCGATGACGACCGCGGCGACCACCGCGATCGCGCCGATCAGCAGCCCCTTGGTGTTGGGCCCTCCGCCCCGCCCGCCTCTGCCACTGCCACCGCTGTACGCGTGCTGCTGGGGAGCCGTGGGGCCGCCGCCGAAGGCCTCGGGGGCCTGGTAGTGGGCGTTCGGGCTGCTGCCGTACGCCCCCTGCTGCGGCACGGCCTGGCCGTACTGCGCGGTCGGGGCGGTCTGGCCGTACGCCGGCTGCTGGCCCTGGCCGGGACCCTGTCCCTGGCCCGCCGACGGGCTGTACTGACGCTCGCCGACCGGCCGCACCCGGCCGACCGAGTTCGGGTAGCCGTAACCGCCGGACGGCGGCTGGGCTCCGTTGGCCTGACCGTCTTCGTACAGGTAGCCGAACGGATCGTCGTCCTCGGGCGTGCTCGCGCCGCTGTTGCCGGGCGTCATCCCTTGGTCTCCTCAACAGGTGCGGGTGGGACTACTGCGGGGTGGGACCACGAGATCTTGCGAGGTCCTGCGAAACATGCAATGCGAATAGCGAGCCTACCCGCTCCCACTGCCCCAAACGGGTGACTCTGCCCGCACGGGGTCACCGGCAGGCCACTGACCTGGTGATCATCCGGCCCGGCGGTGCTGTTTGGGACGAGATCGTTTCTCGACGTACATCCGTTCGTCGGCCGACTTCAGGACCTCGTCCGCCGTCATCCCGCACTGGGCCCACCCGATGCCGAAGCTCCCGCCGACCCGCATCGCGCGGCCGTCGACCCGGATGGGCTGGATGATCTCGTTGCGCAGGCGTACGGCCAGGTCCTGGGCGTCGGCCCGGCCGAGGCCGTCGGCGAGTACGACGAACTCGTCGCCGCCGAGCCGGGCCACCGTGTCGCCGTCGCGCACGGCGCGGCCGAGCCGGCGGGCCACCTCGATCAGTACCGCGTCGCCGGCGTTGTGCCCGAAGCGGTCGTTGATCGACTTGAAGCCGTCGAGGTCGCAGAAGAGAACGGCGAGCCCCTTCGTGCCGTCGTCCTTCTCACCCTCGGGGGCGACCGTGTGGACGTGGTGGTCGTAGGCCCCGTACCCCTCGGTGGCGCCGCGGAAGGCGAAGGCGTGGCCGTTCGCGTCGTACGTCTGGAGCGTGCCGTCGGCCGCCACGGGCGTCGCCGTCGCCGTGTACTGGTCGTTGCGGCCGTACGGGTCGGGCTGGGCGTTGCCGTAGGCCGCGTCGACCGACTCGACCAGGCCTGGCTCCGCCGACTGCGGGCGCTGGCAGAGGCGGGCGCTGAGCCGGGAGCGCAGTTCGGCGGAGTTCGGCAGGCCGGTCAGGGAGTCGTGGGAGGCACGGTGGGCGAGCTGAAGCTCGCGGCGCTTGCGCTCCTCTATGTCCTCGACGTGGGTGAGCAGGAAGCGCGGGCCGTCGGCGGCGTCCGCGACGACGGAGTTCCGCAGCGACACCCACAGATAGGAGCCGTCACGGCGGCAGAGCCGGAGTTCGGCGCGCCCGCCCTCGGCGGAGGTGCGCAGCAGGGTGCCGATGTCCTCGGGGTGCACGAGGTCGGAGAAGGCGTAGCGGCGCATCGCGGAGGCGGGGCGGCCCAGGAGGCGGCACAGGGCGTCGTTGGTGCGGAGTATTCGCCCGTGCTGGTCGCCGCCCATCTCGGCTATGGCCATGCCGGAGGGGGCGTACTCGAAGGCCTGCCGGAAGCTTTCCTCGCTGGCTCGCAGCGCCTGCTGCTCGCGTTCGAGTCTGACCAGTGCCCGCTGCATATTCGCGCGTAGACGTGCGTTGCTGATCGCGATCGCGGCCTGAAAGGCGTACATCTGGAGCGCTTCCTTGCCCCATGCCCCCGGTCGGCGGCCGTTGCGGGGCCGGTCCACTGACAGGACGCCGATCAGTTCGCCGCAGCTGTTGCCGCCGGGCACGCTGGGCGTGAACATCGGGGCGAAGAGCCGGTCAGAGGGGTGCCACTCGTCCTCGAAGCGCGGGGCGGGGCCGTCGGTGTACCACTGCGGGACGTCGTCGTCGTCGAGGACCCAGCCCTCGGTGTGCGGTATGAACACCAGGTCGCCCCAGGCCTCGCCCATCGCGAGCCGGCGCTCCCAGGAGTCGCGGGAGCCGACCCGGCCGGTGATGAGGGCCTCGGCGGCGGAGTTCCCGGCGAAGGCTGCGACGACGAGATCGCCGTCGGGGCGGACGAGATTGACGCACGCCAGCTCGTAACCGAGGCCGTTCACGACCCCGTCGGCGACGGTCTGGAGTGTGTCCGCCAGACTGCGCGCGGTGTTCATGTCCGCCATGACCTGATGCAGCTGCCGCAAGGTCGCGAGACGGACGTACGGCTCCTGGTCGGTCTCCATTCGCCCTCCCTCCGCCTATCCCACCATCCCCGCCACTGAATCACAGCGCGCTGCTCACTCGGTACACAGGGTCAACAAAAAGGGGCACCTGTGACTCAAGTCACAGCGAAAGATGAGCAATTGAGTGGAGTTTCTGGGTTCTCCCTGTGCGTTTACTGAACGCAAACTTTGTATCTGTGCGGATACTACGAGCGAGGATACGGGGGAGAAGAAGTCGGCGTGGCCGTTCCCGATCTTTACCGCCCCTTGGGAGTCGGTAAGGATCTCTGCGGGGATCTCGGTCGGGTTCTCGGTCGGGAGTCCTAGGTCCGGGTTCGGGCGCTGGTCCGATGTGGTGGGGCAGGAGCGGCGCATACGTTTTCCAGTGTGCTGACTCCCCCTGCCGTACCTGCCGTACCCACCTCGCCCGCCCCCCATGCCACCCCTGCCTCTCCGGGCGGGCATCCTGGGGGCGTGAGCAACGACGACTTCCGCGCCGCCATGTCCCGCCTGGCCTCGGGCGTGGTCCTGGTGACCGCTCGGGAGGCGTCCCTCGACGCCGACGACCCCCAGGCACCGGTCGGCGAGGACGTCGGCATGACGGCGACCGCCTTCCTGTCGGTCTCCCTGGACCCGCCCCTGGTCATGGTCAGCGTGCGCGAGGGCTCCCGGATGGACGACCTGCTCGCCGAACAGCCCCTGTGGGCGGTCTCCGTCCTCACCGAGAGCCAGCGCCACATCGCGGGCCGCTTCGCCATGAAGGGCCGCATCAGCGACCGCCTCCTCTTCGAGGACATCCCGTACGTCCGGGGCGCCGCGTCCGGCGCTCCCCTGGTGGGCGGCGCCCTGGCGAACCTGGAGTGCCGCACGGAACAGCGGATCCCGGCGGGCGACCACACCCTGATCATCGGCCGCGTCCTGACGGCGACGACACCGAGCGCGGACGGGGGCCCGCTGGCGTACTTCCGGGGCCGCTACCGGCAGTTGGGCTGAGACGGGACTGAAGCGGGACTGAGCGGGACCGAAGCGGGGCTGACGGGAAACTCGCTGGTCAAGCGAGTTCCCGGCCGCTTAGGTTGCCCGCATGACGAACGCGCCCGACGTGCCGAACACCTCGCTCAGGCTGGAGCGGATCACCTCCGACAACTTCGAGGCGGCCGTCGCCGTACGGGTCCACCCGGACCAGGAACACGCGGTCGACCCGGTCGTGAAGTCCCTGGCCGAGGCGTACGTCCATCCGCGCACCGCCTGGCCCCGGCTGATCCTCGACGGCGACCGACCCGTCGGTTTCCTCATGGCCTTCTTCGACATCTCCTGGGCCGGCACCAGCACCGACCTGCGCTCCGGCCTCTGGCGCCTGAACATCGCGGCCACCGAACAGGGCAAGGGCTACGGCCGCTTCGCCGTCGAGTCCGTCGCCGCCGAGATCCGCCGCCGAGGCGGCACCGACCTCTACGTCACCTGGCACCCCGGCCCGACCGGCCCCGAGCCCTTCTATCTGGCCCTGGGCTTCACCCCGACCGGGGAGACGAGCGGGGGCCAGACGGTCGGGGTGCTGAAACTCACGTAGGCCGAGCGGACAAAGGCTTCGGCGTGATTCGGATCCCACGACCAGAAATTGATTCCCGGGGCCGTTCCACGGTTTTTTCTCCCGGCCGTTCGGAAATTCACGATCGTTCATCCGGCGCCACCGATCCGGTGATCGCGGCGACCGGTTACCGCCCAACTCCGGTCCCGCTAACCCCAGTCACGTCCGGTACGGCCCCGCTTCACATCCGCGCGCGCTTTCTTCTGCCGCAAACGGCGTTCATTGATTCCGCGCGGGATACGGGTGGGGGTGCGCGGCTTGGGCGGCGGCGCCGTGGCCTCGGCGAGCAGAGCGGCCAGACGTACGGCCGCCGCCTCGCGGTTGCGCCACTGCGAGCGGTGCTCGGAGGAACGGACGGTGACGACCCCGTCGACGAGCCGTCCGGCGAGACGCTCCAGGGCGCGCCGCTTCCACACCTCGGGCAGCGACTCGGTGTTCGCGAGGTCGAGGCTCAGCTCGACCCTGGAGTCGCTGGTGTTGACGTGCTGCCCGCCCGGCCCGCCGGACCGCGAGAAACGCCACATCAGCTCGGCCTCGGGGAGCGAGACGGAGCCACGGATGAGGTAGGGACCGGACATGCCCACCATGGTCGCCCGGCTGTCCGGTCCACGTCACCCCGTTTTCACCAGGCGGGCCGTCAAGACAGGTAAAGAAAGTAAAGCCGCGCGGAACCTTCGGTACCCCCGTCGGCGTTCAAGGAGGTGACGGTAGCTTCGTCACCGCACGCACGTACGCACGTCAAAAACGAGGGAAGGACTCCCAACAATGGCTGTAAGCCTGTCCAAGGGTGGCAACGTCTCGCTCACCAAGGAGGCTCCGGGCCTGACCGCCGTCACCGTGGGCCTCGGCTGGGACGTCCGCACCACCACCGGCACGGACTTCGACCTCGACGCCTCGGCGATCGCGGTCAACACGCAGGGCAAGGTCTACTCGGACGCCCACTTCGTGTTCTTCAACAACAAGCAGACCCCGGACAGCACGATCGTCCACACCGGCGACAACCGCACGGGCGAGGGCGCGGGCGACGACGAGGCGATCAAGGTCAACCTCGCCGGCCTCCCCGCCGACATCGAGAAGATCGTCTTCCCGGTCTCGATCTACGACGCGGAGAACCGCTCGCAGAACTTCGGCCAGGTCCGCAACGCCTACATCCGCATCCTGAACGAGGCCGGCGGCGCGGAGATCGCCCGCTACGACCTCTCGGAGGACGCGGCGACGGAGACGGCGATGGTCTTCGGCGAGCTGTACCGCAACGGCGCGGAGTGGAAGTTCCGCGCGGTCGGCCAGGGCTACGCCTCGGGCCTGGTGGGCATCGCCCAGGACTTCGGCGTCAACGTCTGAGTCGAGGTCCCGAGTCATAACGGCGGCTGAAAAGCCCCCGGCCGAGCGCGATTGGCGTCTGGGCCGGGGGCTTTCGCGGTTCAAGGCTCCCGGGTGGGAATCCCGCCGTGCCATGACACCATCACCTCCGTGCTCGATATCGGCTACGCCCTCTCCAACCGCTTCCCGGACCCCCCGCAGACCGACTACCGCCGCGCGGACGTCCACACACTCCGCCACGATCTGTTCTGCGGTGACGTCTACCTCGCGGACACCAAGGCGGACCGGGAGTTGTCCACAGCCTGGGGATGGGTGCCGGTGCTCGACTTCGCGTGGGCGCTGTGCGACATCGTGGAGCAGCTGGACCAGGACCCCGCGGGCTCCCGCGCCTCCCGCCCCCAGTACGCGGAACTGGACTTCACCGAGTCCACCGACCGCATGCTGTTCCAGCGCCGCTTCGGGTGGGTGGACATCGAGTCGGACTGGATGCCGGCGGAGGAGCCGCCGCTCACCTTCTCCCACGCGGAACTCCGCAGGGAGGCAAGGGATTTCCTCCACGACATCCTGGCGGACCTGACGGACCTGCACGAGTCACTGGGCGAAAACCCGGCGATCTGGACGCTACAGTCCCGCTTCCCACGGGTGCGCTGACCGACCCCAGAGGTTTCTCGCCCCCGCCGCCCCTACCCGTCCCATCCTTCTGGGGGCTGCCGCCCCCAGACCCCCGCTACGGCCCTGAACGGGCCTCGTCCTCAAACGCCGGACGGGCTGGGTATCTCAGCCCGTCCGGCGTTTGAGGACCAAGGGGGGTCTGGGGGCGCAGCCCCCAGGGATGGGGACGGGTAGGGGCGGCGGGGGCGAGAAAAACTACCCAACCCCCTCCACCCGCACCCCCAGCTCCGCCGCAAACACCCCCGCCAGATCAAGCAACTGCACAGGACTGATCACCGCCCCCGCCAATCGATCCACCCCCCGCGCAAACCCCAACTCCGCAGCCCGCCGCAAATCCACATCCCTCAGCGTCGCCGCACTGAAGTCCGCCCCCTTCACCACACACCCCACAAACTCCACCCGCTCCAGCACCGCACCCCCGAAGTCCGGCTCCACCAGCACACACCCCTCGAAGACGACGTCCTTCAACTTCGCCTTGCGCAGGTTCAGATAGTCGATCTTCCCGCCCCGCACGACCACCCGCTCCAGCACAGCCCCATGCAACTGCACCCCACCCAGCCGCGCATCGACCAGCTCCACATCACGCAGAGTCGACTCGGCAAGGTTCGTGCCGACACCCCGTATGCCCGTGAGGACAGAGTCGAGCAGCCGGGCATGGTGCAACCGGGTCTCGTCCAGCGCGCACCCCGTCAGCGCACAGTCCATGAACCGGGCACCCCCACCGTTCTGCCCCGCGAAGTCGACGTCCCGGAACTCCAGCCCGTCATAGTCCCCGTCAGCCTCCAACTCCCCACCCCCGAACGGCTCCAGCACCGGCAACCGCACCTCGGCCCGCCGAGCAGCCTTCACCCCGGAACCAGAACCGGAACCAGAACCGGAACCAGTACCGGCCCCGGAACCACCCACTCCACCCACCACACGCCTAGCCATGCCCCCATCCTGCACCCCACCACTGACAATCCACCTGACCTGCAAAAACCCACCCGCCACCACCCCCGTGTCACATTCCGACCCCCTCGACCCGTCGTACCGACGGACCTCAGAAAGGCACCCACCAGAAGGAGACCCAAACCATGGCCCCCGCCCGCACCCACCCCCGCACACGCACCCACACCCGCCCCCACACCCCCCTCACCGTCATAGGCGGCGGCCTCGCCGGCCTCACCGCCGCCATCGCCGCCGCGGAGGCCGGCGCCAAGGTCACCGTGTACGAGGCCCACCACACCCTCGGCGGCCGGGGCCGCACCGCCGAGGGGCCGTACCGCACGAACGACGGCCCGCACGCCCTCTACAGCGGCGGCCCGCACTGGACCTGGCTCACCCGCCGCGACCTCATCGGCCCCCTCGCCCCGCTCCCACCCCTCGAAGCCGCCCGATTCCACTTCCGCCACCAGGGCACCCTGCGCCGCACCCCACCCCTCGCGATGCTCAAACTGCTCCGCCGCAGCGCCCACCAAGCGCCCGTGGACGTCGACTTCATGACCTGGGCCACCGAGCAGGCGGGCGAGAAGGGCGCCCAGGCCGCCGCGCACTACTCCGCCGTCACCCTCTTCCACCACGCCCCCGGCACCCTGTCCGCCGCCTTCGTCCAGGAACGCCTGCGCCGCGCCGCCACCCTCCCGCCCGAGGCCAACCACCCGCGCGGCGGCTGGGCCACCGTGATCGACCGGATGGCCGCCCGCGCCTGGAACCTGGGCGTACGGATGGAGACCCTGTCCCGCGTCGACACGCTCCCCACGGACACCCCCGTCATCGTCGCGACCTCCCTCGACGCGGCCCGCCGCCTCCTGAACGACGACACCCTCACCTGGACCGGCGCCCGTACCGCCCTCCTCGACCTCGCCGTACGGACCCGGCGCGGCGACCCCTACGTCGTCTCCGACCTGGACGCCCCCGGCCGACTGGAACGCTTCACCGCACAGGACCACACCCTCGCCCCGCCCGGCGAGCAGCTCCTCCAGGGCCAGTTCCCGATCGCCCCGGGCGCCGCCCGCGCCGACGGCATCGCCCGTGCCGAGGAACTGCTCGACCTGGCCTTCGACGGCTGGCGCGACCGCGTCACCTGGCGCCGCGAGGCCACCTCGAACGGCCGCACCGGCGCGGTCGACCTGCCCGGCACGACCTGGCGCGACCGCCCCGCGATCGAACGCGGCGCCGGCGTCTACCTGGCCGGCGACCAGGTGGCCGCCCCGGGAGTCCTCGCGGAGGTCTCGTTCAACAGCGCGCTGACGGCCGTATCACTGGCACTGTCCCTGGCACCGGGAAACCGCCGACTCCACGGCCGCCCCAACCCCCGCAACCCCTTCGGCCCGCTCAGCCCCCGCACCCCCTTCGACCCTCTTGACCTGAAGCAAGCTTGAGGTTGAAGAGTGGGGACTCCTGCGACACCACGACGAGAGCCGCACACACCCTTGGGGGACCCCCATGCACGCCATCCGCCTGCACACCTTCGGCCCCGCCGAAAACCTCACCTACGAACAGGTGGACGACCCGACCCCCGGCCCGGGCCAGGTCCGTATCGCCGTCGCCGCCGCCGGCGTACACCTCCTGGACACCGCCCTCCGCGAGGGCATGCGCGGCCCGGCACCGGAGCCGACCCCCCTGCCGACCATCCCCGGCCGCGAGGTCGCCGGCACCGTCGACGCCCTCGGCGAAGGCACCCCGGAACTGTGGCGCGGCAAGCGCGTCGTCGCCCACCTCGGCTTCCAGCCCGGCGGCTACGCCGAACTCGCCGTCACCGACATGGAACGCCTGCACGAGATCCCGGCCGACCTCGACTTCGCCCAGGCCGTCGCGATGATCGGCACCGGGCGTACGGCCATGGGGATCCTTCAGTTCACCGACCTCGGCCCCGGCTCCGTGGCCGTCGTACCGGCCGCCGCCGGTGGCATCGGCACCCTGCTCGTGCAGTACGCCCGGCACGCCGGCGCCACCGTGATCGGCCTCGCGGGCGGCCCCGCGAAGACGGCCCTCGTCGAGGCGAACGGCGCCGACCTCGCCGTCGACTACACGGACCCCGCCTGGCCGGAGAAGGTCCGCGCGTATCTCGGCGGACGGCCCGCCACCGTCGTCTTCGACGGGGTCGGCGGCGAGATCGCCCGCGAGGCCACCGCCCTCCTCTCCCCCACCGGACAGCACCTCGTCTTCGGCTGGTCGGGCGAGGGCCTCCACGACGGCACCCCCTACCTCATCGAGGGCGTCTCCGAACAGGTCCTCGGCCCGGCGATGCTGAGCAGGGCGGGCGGCCCCGACCCCCTCCGCACCCTCGAACTCCGCGCCCTCACCGAAGCAGCCACCGGCCGCCTGACCCCGTCCGTACACCGCTTCCCCCTCGCCGAGGCGGCCACCGCCCACCGAGCCCTCGAAAACCGAGGCACGACAGGCAAGGTGGTGCTCGAGCCGTGACTCACGGTGGGGGGAGCCACCCCGGCCGAGAGAGACGCCCTATAGGGGCGCGAGGAACTGCGCGACCAGCCACGACGGCGCCGCACCAACCCAGCACCCAGCACCCGCCCCCGCAAAGAACTCAGTGCCGCCCAGCCACGCGATCCGCGACCCGCGCCAGCCGCGAAGACCGCTCCCCACCCCCAACCGACTCCCGCCGATCCGCGGCCCGATAGGTCGCGTACATCCCATGCACCCCCACCCACCGCAACGGCTCCGGCTCCCACTTCCGCACCCGGTGCCCGACCCACGGCAGATCGGTCAGCTCGGTACGCCCCGCCTGACCCGAGTCCAGCCGCACCAGATCCCGCAGCGTCCGCGCGGCGAGATTGGCGGTGGCGACGCCCGAACCGACGTAACCCCCCGCCCACCCGAGCCCGGTCGACCGGTCCAGCGTCACCGAGGCACACCAGTCGCGCGGCACCCCGAGCACCCCCGACCAGGCATGCGCGACCCGCACATCACGCAGCACGGGAAAGAACCGCACGAGAATCTCCCGCAACGCCTCGACCGTCGCCGCCTGCGTACGCCCGTCGTTGTCCGTCCGCGACCCGAACCGGTACGGCACCCCGCGCCCGCCCAGCGCGATCCGCCCGTCCTCCGTCCGCTGCGCGTACATGTACGCGTGCGCCATGTCGCCCAGCGCCTCCCGCCCCGCCCAGCCGATCTCGTCCCACTGCGCGTCCGTCAACGGCTCGGTCGCGATCATCGACGAGTTCATCGGCAGCCAGGTCCGCCGCTGCCCCTTGAGCGAGGCCGTGAACCCCTCCGTACAGCGCAGCACATAGGGCGCGCGAACCGTCCCGTACGGCGTGACCGCGTGCTTCGCCCTGATCTCCGTAACAGGCGTCCGTTCGCAGACGACAACACCCAACCCCTCAACAGCCGCCGCGAGCCCTTTGACCAGCTTCACCGGATGCACCCGCGCCCCGTGCGGCGTCCACGACGACCCGAGGGCACCCGCCACCCGCACCCGCTCGGCCGTCGCGTCGGCGCCGTACAACTCACGGTCGCCCTCCCCGTACGACACCTCGACGTCATGGAAGTCCCGCAGCCGAGCCAACTGAGCGGGCGTGTAGGCGACTTCCAGCACACCCCCCTGATGAACACCGGCGTCGAACCCCTCCTCCCCCACGACCCGCACCACTTCCCCGACGGTGTCGTTCATGGCCCGCTGGAGCCGTACGGCGGCCTCATGACCGTGCACGCGCGCGTACCGGTCCCTCCCCGCGACCCCGTTGTACAGCCAGCCCCCGTTGCGCCCGGAAGCCCCGTACCCACAGAACTCCTTCTCCAGAACGACGATCCGAAGAAAAGGAGCGGCCTTCTTCAGGTAGTAGGCCGTCCACAACCCGGTATAGCCACCCCCGACGATGACGACGTCAGCCGTCGTATCCCCATCCAGAGGCGCACGAGGGACAGGCAGCCCGTCCTCCGCGTACCAGAAGGAAACCCGCCCATTGACGATCCCGCTGCTCATAGCGCCGGACGCTAACGCCTCAACGCCCCCATTGTCTTCTTCGGATTCCACACCTCCCCACCCCTCCCACGCGTCAACGGCCAACAGCAGAACCCGACAAGAGCCGCAGTGAAGTGCCCGAGATCGGTGAAGGTACGAGAGAAGACGAGCGGAACCCCATACACACCCATAACCCCCACCACATACACATACCGCCAAGGCCGGGCGATCCGATACGCGAGCACGGCGACCACCCCCGCCAGCGCGTAACTCACCCCGAAATCCATCGTGTCCGCCGCCGAGGCCGGCGCCGAACCGTCCCGGATCGCCCGCCACACCGCACCCTGACTGATCAGCGTCGCCAGCACATGCGAGGCCACACACACCACCAGCCACCGCACGGTCCCGAGCCACCGCTCGACCGTCGCGTGGAACACCGAATACAGCACGACGTACGGGGTCCACCACCCGTCGATCCACATCGCACTGGAGATCAGCACCCGCACCGGATGGTCCGACAGCTCATTGATGTTGGTCGACCGCTGCCGCAGGAACTCCTCCTGGAACTCCGCCGACATGTGATGCACGGCCACCGTCGTGAAGAACAGCACGAGCAGCCACACGTACGTGCCCGGAGCACTACGGACGTAAGCCCACACCCCGCGCGGGCGGACCGGAAATCGCATGCCCCAAATTTACGCACGCACATAAAGTCGCCGGGTGACCCCCACCCCCATCCACATCCCCGCCGAACTGGCCACCGCACAGCTCAAGTACAACGGGGAGGCGGGCCACGCCTTCATCACCGAACTCCCCACCCGCACGGCCGACTTCCTCGACCGCTGGAACCTACGCGTGGACGGCCCGACGATGCACGGCGTAACGGCCCTGGTCCTCCCGGTCGTCACCACCGACAACACCCCGGCCGCCCTCAAACTCCAACTCCTGGACGAGGAGAGCGAAGGCGAGGCCCCGGCCCTCCACCACTGGAACGGCGACCACGCGGTACACCTCCTGGACCACGACCCCACCACAGGCACGATGCTCCTGGAACGCCTGGACCACACCCGCATGCTGTCGACCGTCCCCGACGCCCACGAGGCGACCCTGGTCATCGCAGACCTCCTGTCCCACCTCACCGCCATGCCCGCCCCACCGGGCATCCGCAGCCTGGGCGACATCGCGGAACGCATGCTGGACCATGCACCCCACGCACTGCGCACGCTCCCGGACCCCGAAGCCCGCGCCCTCCTCACGGACTGCGCGGCAGCCCTGCGCGAAGTGGCTCCCGACCCCGGAGACCGCCTCCTCCACTGGGACCTCCACGACGAGAACGTCCTGGCCGCCACCCGCGCCCCCTGGCTGGCCATCGACCCAAAACCCCTGGCAGGAGACCCCGGCTTCGACCTCTGGCCGGCCCTCAACAACCGCTTCGACGCCGACGACATCACGTGGCGCTTCGACGCCATGACGGACGTCCTGTCCCTGGACCGGGAACGGGCCCGCGCGTGGACCCTGGCCCGGGTACTCCAGAACGCCCTGTGGAACATCGAGGACGGGGATCCGGTGGAGGAAGCGGGGCTGGAGATGGTTCGGCGGCTGCGGAATTCGTAGTACTGGAGCCCCCTGTCGGATTCGAACCGACGACCTACGCATTACAAGTGCGTTGCTCTGGCCAGCTGAGCTAAGGAGGCCTGCCGCGCGCGTGCACAGACCGTGCAGGCATGCGTGCCCGTGCAGTGTACCCAGGTCCCGGCCGCCCCCCTGTCGAAAATTTCCGCGAAGTTCACACTCCCCCACCTACTGACAGAAGACGAATCCCCAGGTACCGTCCAGATTCAGTCCGCGTATGTGGACTACACCACCTTCCTACAACGGATCGTCCGGCACGTTCCTGCCGGTAGAAGGGGGCCCATCACCATGGCCACTGTTTCGTTCGACAAGGCGACCCGTATTTACCCGGGCACCGAGAAGCCCGCCGTAGACGGTCTGGAGATCGAGGTCGGGGACGGTGAGTTCCTCGTGCTCGTCGGTCCGTCCGGTTGCGGTAAGTCCACCTCGCTCCGCATGCTCGCGGGGCTCGAGGACGTGAACGCCGGCGCCATCCGCATCGGTGACCGCGACGTCACGCACCTGCCGCCCAAGGACCGGGACATCGCGATGGTGTTCCAGAACTACGCGCTGTACCCGCACATGACCGTCGCCGACAACATGGGCTTCGCGCTCAAGATCGCCGGCGTCAACAAGGCCGAGATCCGCCAGAAGGTCGAGGACGCGGCGAAGATCCTCGACCTCACCGACTACCTGTCGCGCAAGCCGAAGGCGCTCTCCGGTGGTCAGCGTCAGCGTGTCGCCATGGGTCGTGCCATCGTGCGTGAGCCCCAGGTCTTCCTCATGGACGAGCCGCTGTCGAACCTCGACGCCAAGCTCCGTGTCTCGACCCGTACGCAGATCGCCTCGCTTCAGCGCCGTCTCGGCATCACCACCGTGTACGTCACCCACGACCAGGTCGAGGCCATGACCATGGGCGACCGGGTCGCCGTACTGAAGGACGGTCTGCTCCAGCAGGTCGACTCGCCGCGCAACATGTACGACCGCCCCAAGAACCTCTTCGTGGCCGGCTTCATCGGCTCCCCCGCCATGAACCTGATCGAGGTCCCGATCACCGACGGCGGTGTGAAGTTCGGCAACTCGGTCGTCCCGGTCAACCGCGAGGCCCTCAAGGCCGCCTCCGACAAGGGTGACACCACTGTCACGGTCGGCGTCCGTCCCGAGCACTTCGACGTCGTCGAGCACAACGGTGCCGCCGCCGACGCCCTGTCCAAGGCCACCGAGGACGCTCCGGCCGGTCTCGCCGTCTCCGTGAACGTCGTCGAGGAGCTGGGCGCCGACGGTTACGTCTACGGCAGCGCCAAGGTCGGCGACGACCTCAAGGACCTGGTCGTCCGCGTCAGCGGCCGTGCCGTCCCGGACAAGGGCGCCACGCTGCACGTCGTCCCGCGTCCGGGCGAGATCCACGTGTTCTCGACCTCCACGGGCGAGCGCCTCACCGACTGAGTCACCGACTGAGTCGCCGACTGAGACGCCGACTGCGCACCGAAGGGCCCCGCGGCTTGCCGCGGGGCCCTTCGCCTTGCCCATCCATCACAAGCCCGAAACCCTGGCACACCGGTCATTTCGAATCATGTGCGTCAACGCCCTACCCAGTGAACGGCACCAATTCATCCCCCAAATTGGTGACTAAATGTCGCCAAATCAGCACCGAGCGCTACCCTCACTCGCGTGAAGCACTCCACTAACCAACTGACGCGAAGTGGCCGTGGCCCAGCCCGCCGGATCGGCCGTAGCCTCGCCCTTGTCCTGCCCGTCGTCCTGGTGCTGTCCGGGACCCTCGCGGTCACCCGAGTCAACTGGTCGGGGAATCCCTCGGACTCGGTGCTCACCGCGTCCTCCGAGGATCTGGCCGCCCGAGCCGCCGCTGCCCCCGCCCCCCAGGACGTCCTGCGCGACCAACTGCTCCTGGAACTCCAGGACAAGGACCCCGGCACCGCCCTCACCCACCTCCAGCAGGCGGTGAACGGCCACCCGTCCCTGGCGAAGCACTGCACCTCGATCGCCCGCGCCCTCGGCCGCGCCGCCGTCCGCGTGTACGGCCCGTCCCGGGCCCAGTCGTACTCCCGCCCGGTCTGCGACACGTCCTTCGCGACGGGAGTGGCAGCGGCGCACAGCTAGCAGTCAGTGCGGGCTCGGTGGGGGCTGAGCGCGCAGCGTCCCCCAGGGGCGCGGGGAACTGCGGGACCAGCCCCCACCGAGCCCGCAGCCCTCGCGGAGCGCCCCGTACAGTTCACGGCATGACGCGCCCCACCCAAGCCGTGGTCCTGGCCGGAGGCCAGGGCTCCAGGCTCCGCCCGTACACCGACGACCGCCCCAAGCCGATGGTCGAGATCCCCGGCACGGGAACGCCGATCATCGGCCACCAGCTCGTCTGGCTGGCCGAGGAGGGCGTGACGGACGTCGTCGTCAGCTGCGGTCATCTCGCCGAGGTCCTCCAGAAGTGGCTGGAGAGCACCGACCTGCCGCTGAACGTCACGACGGTCGTCGAGACCGAGCCCCTCGGCCGTGGCGGCGGCCTCAAGTACGCCGCCGCGCACCTCCCCGCCCCGGACCAGCCCTGGTACGCCACCAACGGCGACATCTGGACCCGCTTCTCGCTGCGCGACATGGCCGACTTCCACGCCGAGCGGGACGCCGTCGCGACCCTCGCGCTGGCCCGTCCCCGGCTGCCGTGGGGCGCCGTCCAGACGGACGGCTTCGGTCACATCACGGACTTCATAGAGTCCCCTCCGTCGACCTTCGAGATCAACGCGGGCGTGTACGTCTTCTCCTCCGAGTTCGCCGCCCTGCTCCCGGAGCGCGGCGACCACGAACGCACCACGTTCCCCCACCTGGCCCGCGAACGCCGCCTGGCCGGCTTCCCGATCCCGCACGGCGCCTACTGGCGCGCCATCGACACCGCGAAGGACCTCACGGAGGCCGCGAAGGAGCTGGCTGCGCTGGGCCGTTGAGCCGACGGTTCGCCAAGGCTCTTTTCCCGTACGTCAATGGGGTCCCGCACTGTGACAGTGCGGGACCCCATTGACGTACAACTACCGCGGCTAGCCGAGCAGTCCACCCACCAGCCCCGGCTGCCCCGTCGAGGAGCCCCCGGTGCTGCCGTCGCCGCTTCCGCCAGTGCTGCTGCCGCCCGTGGAGCCGCCGCTCGTACCGCCCGGCGATCCCGTGGAGCCGCCCGACGAGGACGGTCCGGCGCTGGTGCTGGGCGCCTCCTGGACCGGGGTGGTCTGCTGCGGCGGGGCCTGGCCGCCGCCGTCGTTGCCCTGGGTCTGGCTGGGCCGGCTTCCGGTGACGCTGCCGCTCTCGCGGGCCTCCTCGGGGGTGGTCGCCGCGTCGCCGGTCGTGGGACTGGCCGAAGTGGCGTCCTGGGTCGGCGGCTTGGTGGCCGCCGAGGGGCTCTTCGAGGCCTGCCGTTCGCCGGACTCCTCCGGGAGCGGTGAGCCGGGGAGTTCGTTGCGCGGTGCCTCGCCGGGGCCGGGGACGACCACCCGGTCGGCGTCGCGGACGGCGCCGCCGAGGAGCGAGCCGATGAGGAGGGTGAGCCCGACGACGACGGCCGTGACGAGGGCGCCGCGCCGCAGGACGTAACTGCGCAGCTCCCAGATGTCCGTACGGGGTCCGAGGCGCCGCCAGGCGCTGCCCGCGAGGCGGCCGTCGATGGAGTAGACGGGGGCGCCGGCGATGATCAGCGGCGACCAGGCGGCCAGGTAGATGATGTCGGGGGCGTCGTAGACGGGGACGCTCTTCCAGCTGACGGTGACGAGCAGTGCGGCGGAGAGCAGGGCGCCGCCGACCGCGGCGACCCGCTGCCACAGGCCCAGGACCGTGAGGACGCCCACGATGACCTGGAGGAAGGCGATGACGAGGCCGGAGCCGACGGGGTGCTGGAGCGCGAACTGCCGTAGTGGCTCGGCGACTTCCCAGGGGTGCAGGGTGTTGAGCCACTTCATCATGGAGCCGCGTTTGCCGCCGTCGAAGTAGACGGGGTCGCAGAGCTTGCCCATGCCGGCGTAGATGGAGATGAAGCCGAGGAAGATGCGCAGCGGGAGCAGGACGACGCCGAGGTTCATCCGGCGGCCGGGGTAATAGGCGTGCCGGACCGGGTCGCCCGCGTGGCGCTTGGCGCCGGTGCGCCGTTCGTAGCCGTCCTCGTCGAACTCGGCGTCCCCATAGCCGGATTGGCCGTACCCGGAGTCGCCGTACCCGGAGTCGCCGTATGCGGGCTCGTCGTACACGCTGCCGACGGTGCGCATGTTGGGGAGCAGGCGGCCGGAGTCGGGGCTGTGGGTGCGCTGGCTGCCGACGATGGGCGTCTCGACGGTCTGGTCGAGGGTGCTGCCGGCGTAGTCGAGGTCCTCGTCGCCGATGCGGGGGATGACCTGCGTCGCTCCGGCGTCGGCGGGCGGCGGCTGTTCGCCGTGGCGCACGCTGGAGCCCCGTACGGCCTGGAGCAGCCGGTGCGCGCCGGTGTCGTCGGGTGCGGACTTCCCGCTCCAGACGACCGCGCGGCGGCGGCCGGGCGTGGCGCCGCCGGCCCCGACGACGGGAATGCGAGCCGTGTCCTCGGAGGCGCTGAGGTGCCGGGCGACACGGGACGACGGTGCGGCCCGCCGCGTCGAGGCCCCCAACTGCACGCGGAAGCTCGCATGGTTGACGATGACCTGCGCCGGATCGCTCGGCACTTTCACCATGCTCAGCGCGGGAGCGTCGTCGTATCCCGACGGTGTTCTGGTGTCCACACTCATCTAACCGAGTGACGTGTGGTTAGGACACTGCTTTGACTTGGCGGATGTGTCCGGACCCCGTCAAGGTCACGTCACCCGGCCGGATCCGCCCGTACGGGTGACGTCGCGCACGCGTGTTCAGGCGCGTCGGCGGGCCGCCTCGTAGAGCACGATCCCGGCCGCGACACCGGCGTTGAGGGACTCGGTGCCGCCGGGCATCGGGATCCGGACGAGGTGGTCGCAGGTCTCCCCGACCAGCCGGGACAGCCCCTTGCCCTCGCTGCCGACGACGATGACGACGGGCCCGCCGAGCGCGGGCAGGTCGCCGAGCTCGGCGTCCCCGTCGGCGGCGAGGCCGACGACGACGATCCCGGCCTTCTGGTACGCCTCCAGGGTGCGCGTCAGATTGGTGGCGCGGGCGACGGGCGTACGGGCGGCGGCGCCGGCGGAGGTCTTCCAGGCGCCGGCGGTCATACCGGCGGCGCGCCGCTCGGGCACGACGACGCCGTGGCCGCCGAAGGCGGAGACGGAGCGGACGACGGCGCCGAGGTTGCGCGGGTCGGTGACGCCGTCGAGGACGACGATGAGGGGGTCGACGCCGTTGTCGTAGGCGGCGTTGGCGAGGTCCTCGGGGTGCGCGTACTCGTACGGCGGGACCTGGAGGACGAGCCCCTGGTGGTTGAGCCCGTTGGTCATCCGGTCCAGCTCGGGACGCGGAGCCTCCATGAGATGGATGCCGCCACGCTCACCGGCCAGCTGAAGCGCCTCGCGCACGCGCTCGTCGTTGTCGATGAACTGCTGGACGTACAGCATCGAGGCCGGCACGCCCTCGCGGAGCGCCTCGACGACCGAGTTGCGCCCGACGACGAGCTCGGAGGAGGCCTTCCCGCCGCGTCCCTTGGGTGCGGGCCGCCGCTGGATCTGCTTGGCCTTCGCACCGGCAATACGGTTCTTCTTGTGTCCCTTGCGCATCTCGGCGGGCGGCGTCGGCCCCTTGCCTTCGAGCCCCCGGCGCCGCTGGCCGCCACTGCCGACCTGCGCGCCCTTCTTGCCGGACATGCGGCGGTTGTTAGCGGCCATGACCTACCTGTCTGTGTGAAGGCGTGCGTGTGTACGTCTATGAGTGTGCCGCCCGGGGGCCCGGGCGGCACAATCGATCAAGGAGATATACGGGTTTGTGGGGAATTTGCGGGGAAATGCTCAGCGCGGGCCGAGGGTCCAGCGCGGGCCCTGCGGACCGTCCTCGATGACGAGCCCCGACTGGTTGAGCTGGTCGCGGATGGCGTCGGCGGTGCCCCAGTCCTTGCGTCCGCGGGCGGCCTCACGCTGGTCGAGGACCAGTCGTACGAGGCTGTCGACGACCCCGTGCAGATCCTCGCCGCGGTCTGCGCCGTCCCCGGCCCAGTGCGGGTCGAGGGGGTCGAGGCCGAGGACGCCGAGCATGGCGCGCACCTCGGCGAGGCGGGCCACGGCGGCTTCCTTGTCGTCGGCGGCGAGGGCGCTGTTGCCCTGCCGGACGGTGGTGTGCACGACGGCGAGGGCTTGCGGGACGCCCAGGTCGTCGTCCATGGCCTCGGCGAAGGCGGGCGGCACCTCGGCGGCGGGCTCGACGACACCCCCGGCCTTCTCGACGACGCGCTGCACGAAGCCCTCGATCCGGGCGAACGCGGACTCGGCCTCGCGCAGGGCCTCCTCGCTGTACTCGATCATCGAGCGGTAGTGCGGGGTGCCGAGGTAGTAGCGCAGGACGATGGGCCGCCAGGCCTTGACCATCTCGCTGACGAGGACGGAGTTGCCGAGGGACTTCGACATCTTCTCGCCGCTCATGGTGACCCAGGCGTTGTGCACCCAGTACGAGGCGAAGTCGTCGCCGAAGGCCTTGGCCTGGGCGATCTCGTTCTCGTGGTGGGGGAAGATCAGGTCGAGGCCGCCGCCGTGGATGTCGAAGGCGGTACCCAGGTACTTGTGAGCCATGGCGGAGCACTCGAGGTGCCAGCCGGGCCGTCCCCGCCCCCAGGGCGTCTCCCAGCTGGGCTCGCCCGGCTTCACGGCCTTCCACATGGCGAAGTCGCGCAGGTCCCGCTTGCCGGTCTCGCCGTCCCCCGAAGGCTGGAGCAGGTTGTCGAGTTCCTGGTTGGACAGTGCCAGGTACCCGGGGAAGGAGCGCACGTCGAAGTAGACGTTGCCGTCGGCCTCGTACGCGTGTCCGCGCTCGATGAGCCCGCGCATCATCTCGACCATCTCGGTCACGTGCCCGGTGGCACGCGGTTCGTAGGTCGGGGGCAGGCAGCCGAGGGCGCTGTACCCGTCGTTGAAGGCGCGCTCGTTCTCGAAGCCGATGGACCACCAGGGGCGGCCCTGCTCGTCGGCCTTCCTGATGATCTTGTCGTCGATGTCGGTGACGTTGCGGATGAAGGTGACGTCGTATCCGCGGTAGGTGAACCACCGGCGCAGGATGTCGAAGTTCAGCCCCGACCGGATGTGCCCGATGTGCGGGGCGGCCTGCACGGTGGCGCCACAGAGGTAGATCGAGACACAACCCGGCGTGAGCGGGGCGAAGTCACGGATCTGCCGGGCGCTGGTGTCGTACAGGCGAATGGTCACGAGACAAGGGTAGTGGCCCACACGGAGTGCCCGGCGACCCTTCCCCACAAGGGCCACGTATTCGTGACATTCGCCCCCGCCGCCCCTACCCGTCCCATCCTCGGGGGCGCTGCCCCCGAACCCCCGCTCCTCAAACGCCGGAGAGGCTGAATACCCAGCCCGTCCGGCGTTTGAGGACAAAGGGGGGTCTGGGGGCGCAGCCCCCAGGGATGGGAACGGGTAGGGGCGGCGGGGGCGAGAACACTGGACCTCAGCCCAGGCGGGCCACCAGTGCTGTCGCCACCGCCATCAGGCCCTCGTCGCGGCCCGGGAAGCCGAGGCCGTCCGTTGTCGCGCCGGAGACCGAGACCGGCGCCCCCACCGCCTCCGACAGCACCTTCTGCGCCTCCTCGCGCCGCTTCCCGATCTTCGGCCGCGGCCCCACCACCTGCACCGCGACATTGCCGATCGTGAACCCCGCCGCCCGCACGATCCGCGCCGCCTCCGTCAGCAGCGTGATCCCGGATGCCCCGGACCACTCCGGCCGCCCGGTGCCGAAGTGCTGCCCCAGGTCACCAAGGCCCGCCGCCGAGAACAGCGCGTTGCACGCCGCGTGGGCGACGACGTCCGCGTCGGAGTGGCCCGCGAGCCCCGCCCCCTCGCCCTCCCACTTCAGGCCGGCGCACCACAGCTCCCGGCCCTCCTCGAAAGCGTGAATGTCGGTACCGATGCCGACCTGGGGCAGCACCGGGAACTGCCTCTCAGAAGCCATCGTTGAGCCTCCTCCTGGCCAGTACCGCTTCCGCCAGCACCAGATCCAGCGGCCGCGTCACCTTGAACGCCTCCTCGTGCCCGGGCACGACCACCACCCGCAGGCCCAGCTGTTCGACCATGCTCGCGTCGTCGGTGACGTTCTCGGTCACCGTCTCGTGGGCCCGGACGAGGGTGTCGAGCGCGAAGCCCTGCGGGGTCTGGACCGCCCGCAGCCGCGCCCGCTCCGGCGTCGCCAGCACCGGCTCCGGTTCCCCGGGCGTCGTCGTCGGCTCGACCTCCTTGACGGTGTCCGCGAGCGGCAGCGCGGGGACGACGGCCTGCGCACCCTCCCGTACCGCCTCGATGACCGCGTCCACGGTGTCCACCGGGACGAGCGGGCGGGCCGCGTCGTGGACGAGGACGATGTCGATGCCGGGCGGGAGGGCGTCCAGGCCGAGCTTCACCGACTCCTGCCGGGACTCGCCGCCGGGGACGACCAGGAAGTCCGTGCGGTCGGGGAGCGCGTGGGCGTCGAGGAGGGTCTTCACCTCGGCGGCGCCGTCCGGCGGGGCCACGACCACGACCAGGGAGACGGCACGGGACGCGGCCATCGCGCGCACCGCGTGGATGAGCATGGGCGTGCCGTTCAGCGCGCGAAGCGCCTTGGGGGCGCCCGGACCGAGGCGTACGCCCCGGCCGGCGGCCGGAATGACGGCGGCCGTACGTGCCCCGGGCGGTGTGGGGCGCGATTCGTCAGACATCGGTTCCTGTCAGGTTTGTGTGCCGAGCCCTCGTGGGTATGGCCTGGAGGAGTGCCGGGCGCGAGCCTCGATCGGACCCTTCCGTGACATCCGGTCGAGCGGTCTCCGGGCCCGGCACCAATATCAGTACTTCGGTACTACTGACGGCTTCAGTGGGTGCTGGGGAATTCACTTCCGGGCACGAACATGCCGCAGCGCCCGGCGACATTGGATACGTCATCGGGCACCGCGGCATTTTCACTGTGCTGCTTGCTGTGCTGCTTAAAACTGACTGAGTGCGCGGGCTTCCAGGGCCCGCGTTCAGTCAGTTCGGGTTCAGGACGCGAGCACCTCGTCGAGCAGGGCTTCGGCCTTGTCCTCGTTCGTGTTCTCCGCGAGCGCGAGCTCACTCACCAGGATCTGGCGAGCCTTGGCGAGCATGCGCTTCTCACCGGCGGACAGTCCGCGCTCCCGCTCACGACGCCACAGGTCACGTACGACTTCCGCGACCTTGATGACATCACCGGAGGCGAGCTTCTCCAGATTTGCCTTGTAGCGACGTGACCAGTTCGTGGGCTCCTCGGCATACGGAGCGCGCAGCACCTCGAAGACCCGGTCCAGCCCGTCCTGACCGACCACGTCACGTACGCCGACGAACTCCGCATTGTCCGCTGGCACACGTACAGTCAGGTCACCCTGGGCGACCTTCAGCACCAAGTAGGTCTTGTCCACGCCTTTGATCTGGCGAGTTTCGATGGCCTCGATCAGCGCGGCCCCGTGATGGGGATAGACCACGGTGTCGCCAACCTTGAACGTCATGTGACAGGTACCCCTTCCGTGGCTATCCAGGGTAACACGGAAACGACAGCTTCTGAATGGCGTTTTCGCAGGTCAGGGCATATCTCGGGGCTTGACAACAGCAACAGGAACGTGCTTCGGGAGGGCCCCGGAGGCGAAGGGGGAGGGGGTATTCGCAGGTCGGAGCGGCTCTCCGAACGAAGTGAAACCCGGGCGTTACACACACCTGGGGACCCCGCTGGGCAACCAAACATCCACTTATGTCCGCTTCCAAGTGTGCGACTTACGCTACTCCGTTCGGTGAGCGGAGTCGGCTGTGCGACGAATCCGGAATTGATCACCGCTTGGCGATCTCCGGGTGATCTCCAGGTGATCTACGGGTGATCAATTTCCGATCCCTTCATTCCCTTCACAGTAAATGTGAATGTCGAAGTGGCTCTTGCGGACAGCCCCGCACTCCCGGGGAACCACCCCCGCCCGTCGTTAGAGGCGGGTCGGGTGCGGTGGCGTGGGAACGGCTCGGTAACCTAAGGCCGCTGACAGACACTTAGGGTGGCTTTACAAGGAGCTGCCCGTGCGTTCCAAGGAGTTGCCGCCGCCGTGAGCAGCAGCCTTCGACGCGGCGCCCTCGCCGCATCCGCCCTCGCGTTCTCGGTCGCCACGCTCGCCGGGTGCGCAGCCGGAAACAACGCCCAGACGCTGGAGATCAAGCCGGACAACGCGGCCACCTCCGTCGGTGACATCAAGCTTCAGAACGTCGTCATCATCACCCAGCCGGAGCTGGAGTCGACCGGCCCGGCCGCCGTCTCCGCGACGGTGTTCAACAGCGGTACGACGGCCCAGACGCTGGAGTCGATCACCGTCCCCGGCACCGGCAAGACCGCCGAGCTGACGGCCGCGAAGGGCGGGAGCCTGAGCATCCCGGCCGGTGGTTCGCTCATCATCGGCGGCGCGAACAACGCGTCCGCCGTGCTGCCCAGCAGCCGCGAGGCGGTGCAGGACGGCAACGCGCAGAAGATCACCTTCGCCTTCAGCAAGACCGGTGACGTGAGCCTGCGCGCGTTCGTCGTCCCGGCGGAGAGCTTCTTCTCCTCGTGGGGCCCGACCGAGGTCCCGGCGGCCCCCGTCGAGACCAGTCCCGCGCCGACCGGCTCCGCGGAGCCGGAGACGTCCGGTTCCGCGACCGGGGCCGCCGAGACGCCCGCGGCGGGGGCGACCCCGAGCACGTCGGCCTCGGAGACGGACACGGCTGCCGACGGCGGCTGAACCGTCGTACACGCCGAAGGGCGGGGCCTCCTCGGGGAGGTCCCGCCCTTCGGCGTACCGGCGAGCTGTTGTGCGGGCCGGTTTACGGCTCGAACTTGTACCCGAGGCCACGGACCGTGACCAGGTAGCGCGGCGCGCCCGGGTCCGGCTCGAACACCATCCTCGACGCACCCCTCGCACCGCTTCGCGGGCTTCGGAGTGCTGCGCCGAACTCCGTCCGGCGGCCGACGTGAGCCCCGGTTTACGGCTCGAACTTGTACCCCAGGCCGCGCACCGTCACCAGGTACCTGGGCGCGCCCGGGTCCGGCTCGATCTTGGCGCGGAGGCGCTTGACGTGGACGTCGAGGGTCTTGGTGTCGCCGACGTAGTCGGCGCCCCAGACCCGGTCGATGAGCTGCATGCGGGTCAGTACGCGGCCCGCGTTGCGCAGGAGCATTTCGAGCAGGTCGAACTCCTTGAGGGGGAGGTCGACCTTGGCGCCGGAGACGGTGACCACGTGGCGGTCCACGTCCATGCGGACCGGGCCGGCCTCCAGCGCGGCCGGGGTGACCTCCTCGGGCTCGCCGCGGCGGCGCAGGACGGCCCGGATGCGGGCGACCAGTTCGCGGGAGGAGAAGGGCTTGGTGACATAGTCGTCGGCTCCTATTTCCAGGCCGACGACCTTGTCGATCTCGCTGTCCTTGGCGGTGACCATGATCACCGGGACGTTGGACTTGCCCCGCAGCTGGCGGCAGACCTCGGTGCCGGGCAGGCCGGGCAGCATCAGGTCGAGCAGGACGAGGTCGGCGCCGTTGCGCTCGAACTCGTCGAGTCCGTCGGGCCCGGTGGCCGCGATGGCGACCTCGAAGCCCTCTTTGCGGAGCATGTACGAAAGGGCGTCGGAGAAGGATTCCTCGTCCTCGACGACGAGCACTCGGGTCACGGAAGGACCTCCGGGGCGTGAAGCGGATCGTAAGGGGATGTGCCGGTGGTCCGGTCGGCCTCTTCGCCGGGGTCGGACGGTCCGTCCCCGGCTTCGGGGTCGGAGTCTGGGAGTGACTCGGGGTGCGAGTCATGGTCGTACAGATGTGCCCGGTTCGCGCGGGCGCGGCGGGCGGCGCCCGCTTCCGGGAGGCGCAGGGTGAACGTGGAGCCCTGGCCTTCGGAGCTCCACACGGTGACCTCCCCGCCGTGCGAGGCGGCCACGTGCTTGACGATCGCCAGGCCGAGGCCCGTACCGCCGGTGGCGCGGGAGCGGGCCGGGTCGACGCGGTAGAAGCGCTCGAAGATGCGCTCCTTGTCCTTCTCGGAGATGCCGATGCCCTGGTCGGTGACGGCGACCTCGATCAGGTCGCCGCCCGTGGCGCTCACCCGGCGGGCCGCTATGCCGACGCGGGTGGCGGAGGGCGAGTAGTTGACGGCGTTCTCGACGAGGTTGCCGAGGGCGGCGGCGAGCTGGCCGCGGTTGCCCCAGACGCGCAGGTCGGCGGTGCCGCCGGCGGCCATGGTGATCTGCTTGGTGCCGGCCTGGTGGCGGCAGCGGTCGACGGCCTCGGCGACGAGTTCGTCGACGCGGACCGGTTCGGCGTCCTCCAGCGGGTCGTCGTTCTGCACCCGGGAGAGGTCGATCAGCTCCTGGACGAGGCTGGTGAGGCGGGTCGCCTCGATCTGCATGCGGCCGGCGAAGCGCTCGACGGCCTCCGGGTCGTCCGAGGCGCCCATGACGGCCTCGGAGAGCAGGGAGAGCGCGCCGGTGGGGGTCTTCAGCTCGTGGCTGACGTTCGCGACGAAGTCGCGGCGTACGGCCTCGATACGGCGGGCCTCGGTGAGGTCCTCGACCAGGAGGAGGACGAGGCGCGAGCCCAGGGGGGCGACGCGGGCGGAGACCGCGAGGGCCTCGCCGCGGCCGGTGCCGCGTCGGGGGAGGTCCAGCTCGACCTGGCGTATCTCGCCGTCGCGGCGGGTGTCCCGGGCCATCTGGAGCATCGGCTCGACCGACAGTTTTCCGCCACGGACCAGCCCGAGGGCGTACGCCGCCGAGCTTGCCTTGACGACCGCGTCCGCCTCGTCGAGTACGACGGCCGAGGAGCGCAGCACGGACAGCACCGTGTCCACACCGGGCGGCAGCACGGGGTCCGTGTGCAGCGAGGTGCGGGTGGGGCGTTTCTGGTCGCGCTCGCTCCAGCGGAACGCCAGCATGGCGATGACGCCGGTGAGCACACCGGCGATCGCTGCCGCTGCGGCGACCGCCGCGTTCACGTCCATGCCCCCAGGTTAGGCATGGGGTACGACATGGCCACAGCCATCAGTGTGCGACCTCGAACACTCGTCGCCCAGAGTTCACCTTGGAGCCAGTATTGGTTCATTTGTCGGGGCGGAAAACGACGCGTGCCTGCCCGAACGTGGGAGCGTGGGGGTCACGGGGCCTGGTGCTGCCCCCGAATGGACGTCAAGAGAGGGACACCTGATGCGTGACGCGTACCACGAAGAACTTGACTCGATCGGCGACAGTCTGGTCGAGATGGCCCGTCTCGTCGGGTCGGCGATCGGGCGCGCGACGACGGCGATCCTCGACGCCGACCTGAAGCTGGCCGAAAGCGTCATCGAGGCCGACGCCAAGGTCGACGAGCTCCAGCACGACCTGGAGGGCCGCGCGATAGCGCTGCTGGCCCGCCAGCAGCCGGTCGCCACCGACCTGCGGATAGTCGTCACGTCGCTGCGCATGAGCGCCGACCTGGAGCGCTCGGGCGACCTCGCCCAGCATGTCGCCAAGCTGGCCCGGCTGCGCTTCCCGGAGCGGGCGGTCCCGCGCGACCTGCACGCCACGATCCTGGAGATGGGCCAGCTCGCCCAGCGTCTGATGGCGAAGGCGGCCGAGGTCATCATCACCAAGGACGTCGATCTGGCGATGCAGCTGGAGACGGACGACGACGAGATGGACCGTCTGCACCGCACGCTGTTCCAGCACCTGATCGACGAGCGGTGGAAGCACGGCATCGAGACGGCGGTCGACGTGACGCTGCTCGGCCGCTACTACGAGCGCTACGCGGACCACGCGGTGTCGGTCGCCAAGCGTGTGGTGTTCCTGGTGACGGGCGAGCACGCGGACGAGTTGCAGCCGGACGTACAGCCGCCCACGGGCGTCGAAGGGGCCTGAACCTCCGTACACCTGTGCGCCGTTGATGCGCCCGGCGGAACGGGCATGCAATGGGGAGAAGGCACCGGATCCGCTGGATCCGGTCTCCAGGATCCAGCGGATCCGGATCTCTAGGACCACCCTCCAGGAGGGCCCCATGGCCGAGACCCCCAGCACGCCCGACCCGACGCAGGAGCGCGAGACGCAGCATCCCGCCGAGATCAAGCATCTGCCCCTGTTCGGCGCCTGCGGCTGCGGCTCCGGCTGCGGGTGCGGCTGCCAGTCGGGTGCCCCTTGTCAGTGCGGTTGACGCCCGGCGTCAGTCACCGGGACCCCGCTCCCTCCCCATGTGGAGAGAGCGGGGTTCTTTTGTGCGCGGTGGTGCCGTTCGCCCTGTTCCGGACCGGGGGACGGCGGCCCCGGTCGTCGCCGAACGGGCATACACTTCACACCAGTTGACGCTCTGGCGCTGTACATGCACAACAGGCACCCTGTTGCCATCTCGTTAACCAGTGCTTCTTGACGTTACGTGCTGTCCCGGCGTTGGCTTCCGTATCTGTATCTGGGTTCGTCATGCTTCCCCGCCTGGAAGGCACCTCCCGTGAACGCTCGTACCCCCCGTCGGATCGCCGCACGTCGTACCGCGATCGCGGTGACGGCCGCCGCCTCGGCCCTCTCGCTCGCCGCGTGCGGCGTCATCGACAGCGCCAGTGGAAGCAGCGGTTCCGCGGAGCCCAAGAAGGGCGACGACATCACTGTGGGACTCCTTCTGCCCGACAAGAAGACGACGCGTTTCGAGAAGTTCGACTACCCGCTCTTCAAGAAGCAGGTCACCGCCCTCACCAACGGCAAGGGCAAGGTCCTCTACGCCAACGCCGAGGCGGACAAGACCAAGCAGAACCAGCAGCTCGAAGAGATGGTCGCCGAGAAGGTCGACGTCCTCGTGGTGGACGCGATCGACGCCCACACCATCGCGCCGGCCATCGAGAAGGCCAAGGACGCGGACATACCGGTCATCGCGTACGACCGGCTCGCGGAGGGCCCGATCGACGCGTACGTCTCCCACGACAACGAGCTCGTCGGCGAGGTGCAGGGCCGCTCGATCGTCGAGGCCCTCGGCACCAAGGCCGCGACCAGCAAGATCGTCATGATCAACGGCTCGCTCACGGACCCGAACACGAACCGGTTCAAGACCGGCGCGATGAACGAGTTGCAGGGCAAGGTCCAGATCGCGGCGTCGTACAACACCAAGGACTGGCTGCCCGAGATCGCCAAGAAGAACATGGAGGCCGCGATCACGTCCGTCGGACTGAGCAACATCAAGGCGGTCTACTCGGCGAACGACGACATGGCCGGCGCGGCCATCGACGCGATGAAGGAGGCCGGCGCCAGCACGATCCCGCCGGTGACCGGGCAGGACGCGAGCCTGGAGGCGGTGCAGCGGATCGTCTCGGGCGAGCAGTACATGAGCGTCTACAAGTCGTTCATCCTGGAGGCCAACAACGCCGCGTCCATGGCGGTGGCCAAGGTCCAGGGCCGCTCGATCGAGTTCGACGCGCTGACCCGCGACAACGTCGACAGCCCGACGCAGAAGCAGATCCCGTCGATGCTGGTCCCCGTGGTGGCGCTCACCCAGGACAACATCAAGGACACGGTGATCCAGGACGGCATCTACACCGTCCAGGACATCTGCACCCCGGAGTACGAGGCGGCCTGCGAGGAGATCGGCCTCAAGTAGCGGGAGGGCCGCGTACGGGGTCGCCAGGGTGGGCGTACGGGCAGAGGATGGAAGACAGGCGGCACCCCGTACGCCAGAAGATCACAGATCGGATCAGGGATAGGAGGTGCGACGCCATGCCCCGGTTCATGGACGTCCACCACGACATGAAGGGCATCACGGCCGACCAGCTGCGTGAGGCCCACAACGCCGACCTCGCCATAGAGAAGGACGAGTCGGTCCACTTCGAGAAGGCCTGGGCGGACCCCGCCTCCGGCACGGTCTACTGCCTCTCGGAGGCCCCCTCCGCGGAAGCGGTCCAGCGCATCCACGAGCGCGCCGGTCATCTCGCCGACGAGATCCATCCGGTGCCGCTGACGGTGTGAGAACCCGGTGACTCCGCGGGCGGACCGCGCACCGGATGCCCGGCTCGCGGTCCGCCCCGGAAGGGAGACCCCATGAAGCGGACGCTGCCCTCGCAGACGAGCACCACGAAGGAATCCCCGGCCGAGGTACCCCGCGACCCCCGCGAGAGCGATCTCGCCCCGCTGCTCACCGCGTGGGACCGGGCCCACCCCACCGTCGCCGACCCCGACTGGCGCCACCTCCTGGACGAGATCGCCCATCCCCGGACCACACAGGCCTTCCACCACCTGGCCGAGACCGGCGGGAACCACGGGGCAGGGTCTTGAGCGGTGGGGTGGTGCGCCGACGGTAAGGGGGCGCGTTGCGCGCAGCCGGCGGTTTCCGTGTCTCCGGTGTGCGCCCTCCCGCGAGGGGTTCGGTGGGAGGAACCTGGGAGTTCACGACGAACGAGGGAGTTCGGGGTGAACAACCAGGAACTGATGGCCGGTTGGGCCCGGGAGCGCCTGATCGCGATACACCGGGCCACGCCCGCGCCGGGCGGGGACGTGACGGCGCTGGCGTACGAAGTGGCGCGATCGTACGGGGAGTTGGCGACGTTCCTCCCCGGAGTGCAGCCGCCGCCCGGTGACCCCGGACAGTGGGCGCCCGGAGCGGTGGTCAAGGCGGGGGCCGCGGTGATCGGGGTACTGGACGAGCTGCGGACCCCGGGGGGACCGGGGAAGAGCCACGACCTGCCGGAGCTGTTCTTCGCCGCCTCCGTCCAACGAACCCTGACGGGCGGCCCGGACGCCGTCACGGCCGCCTGCGTCAGCGCGCTGACGGGGGACGCGGAGCAGCTCTGGGCGCGGGCGTTCGGAAAGCTCCTCGTGTACGCGATCTCGGTACCCCTCGTAGGCCTGATCGACGACCTGACGAGGATGCTCGCGGAGGCTGTGGCGGCGTGGCGGTGGATCAACCTCCAACGTCAACTGACGCTGTGCAGGAAGGAGTTGGTGTCGTCGCCGGTCGTCGGCGTACCGGAACCGGTGGAGTCGCAGGTCGCCCTGACTGCCCCGGCCGCCCTCCCGAACGGGCCAGGGCAGGTGCCCCCGTCTCAGCCGAAGACCCCGTCGGCGTCTCATGAGGCGTTCGGCCGGCCCGGCTCCAACAGCGACCGCACCGCGCCCCCCGCGCCCACGCCCGAGCGGTCGGCCGCCCGACCGGAGCGCGTGCCGCAGCCGAGCACCTCACACGCCGGAACCAGCGGGCCGTCGGTGCCGAAAAGGCCGGAGACACTTCGCAGCACGGAACCCCCTGCGCCGCGAGACCCGATGCCCCAGGTACCGCCGACACCACGAACGCCGCCACCGTCCTCTCCCAGGCCGACCGGATCCGTACGGGGCGTTGCCCCCACGACCCCCGGCGCCCCGGGAAACGGGCCACTGCCCCCACCTCGCGTACCGTCCCGGCAGCCGACGACGCCCTCTCAACGCGTCCTGCCTCGCAGGGCCGCCAGGGGAACCCCGGCACGCACACCGGGCGTCGTCGGCCCCCAGCAGCCCGTAGCGTCCTCGCGCCCGCAGCGTCGCGCAGGCGAGCTGCCTCGCACGGCCTCCACCGGAAACCGGGCGCAACCGGGGACCCCACCCGCACCGGCCCTCGATCCGCCCGGGAAGCGGCAGTCGATCACCGTCCCCGCGCGGCAGACCCCTAGCCGGCGCAAGCTGCCTTACGTGCCGTCAGCCGCTGAAGCGCCCTCACCCGCACCGGCTGTCGAGCCGCTCCCGGAGCGAGATTCGGTGACGCCCACACCGTCTCAGTCGGTCACCCTCCCCGCGCGGCAAGCCCCCCGCCGGCGCAGGCTGCCGTGGGTGCCCAGTGTGCCGAGCAGCAGCAGCCTCGAGTCCCGCGTGCCCGAGATCGGGTACCGGAGCCCATCGCGAATCTCCCCCGACCACCCGCGCCTGCCCCCCGCCTCGCCCCGGACCAATCTGCCGGAGCCGCCAGGAAGCAGCGGCCCCGGGTTCCCCGGACGCTGACGGGGGTCTCGTACGACAGTGAAGGGCTCCGGCGCACATACCGTGCCGGAGCCCTTCGTCATGCTGCTGCTTCCGGGACGGTCACCTCACCGGCCCGTCCGAGCCTCACTTCACGTCGACGTAGTCGGTCCAGCCGGCCGCGGGCAGGGTGAGGCTCGTGCCCGCGAAGGTGTAGCGGTACGCGCCGTCCGCCGTCGCCTTCACGGTGGCCTTGGCCCAGCCGTTGCGGTCGGTCTTGATCTTCTTCAGCGTGACGAAGGCGCCGCTCGTGCCCTTGCGGTACTGGAGCAGCACCTGGTGCCCGATGAGGGGCACGTTCTTGTTCGTCTCCCAGCTGGCGACGGTCATCTGGGCCTTGACCGTGAGGTTCTTGCCCTTCGTCACCGGCTCGGGGGTGGCGTCGGTCTGGGTCATGTAGGTCGTGCGCTTGATGCGGGCGAAGGAGGTGAGGTCGTAGAGGCCGTCCGCGCGGGTGACGTTTCCGTCACCGTCCACAGCCGTGAAGCTCAAGTACCAGAGACCGGCGAGGGCATTGCTGTGGAGGTTGACCTTCGGGTCGGCGGTCAGGAGTCCCTCGCACCAGGAGGTGATCTCGTTGATCTCGTGGCAGTTGGCGGACGCGGTGATGACCGCGTCGGGCTTCTCCGGGTCGTCTCCGCGCCGCAGCTCGACCGACACGCTCCTGATGCCGGACGGGTCGGTGACCGTCGTGGAGATCGGGATCAGCCTCTTCTTCGCGGCCTCGACGCCGACGGTGTAGTCCTGCCAGTCGTGGTTGACGTCGATGTTCGAGAACTTCGAGGCCGAGTCGTCCTGGTCGGCCCCGGCCGCCGGGGCGGCGAGAGCGGTGACGGCCAGAGCGGCGCTGAGGGCAGCGGCGGTAGCTGTGGCGACGGTGGCGCGTATGCGCATGGCGTGGTTTCCCCTGTTAGGTGAATCGGGTGGTGCCTTCACCTGCGTGAGACTGACGGGGCGGGTGGGGGGTTGTGCAATCTTGCCGATCGGCCTGGCCCTGGCCACGAAAATGCCCCCGATCCGCGCCGTGTGCGCAGGTCGGGGGCACGATCGTGCAACCTACTTTTTCTTGCCCTGGTTCTTGACCGCCTCGATCGCCGCCGCAGCCGCGTCCGGGTCCAGGTAGGTACCGCCCGGCTTCACCGGCTTGAAGTCGGCGTCCAGTTCGTACGCGAGCGGGATGCCCGTCGGGATGTTCAGGCCCGAGATCGCCTCGTCGGAGATGCCGTCGAGGTGCTTGACCAGGCCGCGGAGGCTGTTGCCGTGGGCCGCGACCAGGACCGTACGGCCCGCCAGCAGGTCCGGGACGATGCCGTCGTACCAGTACGGGAGCATGCGGACGACGACGTCCTTCAGGCACTCCGTGCGCGGGCGCAGCTCCGGCGGGATCGTCGCGTAGCGCGGGTCGTCGGACTGGGAGAACTCCGTGCCGTCCTCGAGGGGCGGCGGCGGGGTGTCGTACGAGCGGCGCCACAGCATGAACTGCTCCTCGCCGAACTCGGCGAGCGTCTGGGCCTTGTCCTTGCCCTGGAGGGCGCCGTAGTGGCGCTCGTTCAGACGCCAGCTGCGGTGCACGGGGATCCAGTGGCGGTCCGCGGACTCCAGGGCCAGCTGGGCCGTGCGGATCGCGCGCCTCTGGAGGGAGGTGTGGAGCACGTCGGGGAGCAGGCCGGCGTCCTTGAGCAGCTCACCGCCGCGGACCGCCTCCTTCTCGCCCTTGTCGGTGAGGTTGACGTCCACCCAGCCGGTGAACAGGTTCTTCGCGTTCCATTCGCTCTCGCCGTGGCGGAGGAGGATCAGCTTGTACGGTGCGTCGGCCATGCCCCGAGCGTAATAGAACGTCCTGATCCCTTGCTCGGCCGCCCGGCAACCGGACAGTTGACGGGATCTGTTAATTGAGTGGCTCCTCCGAGAGGCACGCTCGTAAGTTGTCACCACCATCTGTGCTGCTTACGTTCGTGGGGGATCCCTGTGTCACTCGCCGCCCTGAAACGCGCCGCCCGAGAGTCCGTCTCCGGGTTGCCCCGCGAGTTCTGGTGGCTGTGGACCAGCACCCTCGTCAACCGGCTCGGGGCCTTCGTCGCCACGTTCATGGCGATCTATCTGACCCTCGACGGCGGGTACTCCGCCTCGTACGCCGGTCTCGTCGTAGCCCTCCACGGGCTCGGTGGGGTGGTGTCGTCGATCGGCGGCGGTGTCATGACCGACCGGCTGGGGCGTCGGCCCACTCTCCTCATCGCCCAGTCGTCCACCGCCTTCTCCGTGGCGCTGCTCGGGTTCATGCACGACCCCGTCGCCATCGCCGCCGTCGCCTTTCTCGTCGGCATGGCCAGCAACGCCTCGCGGCCCGCAGTCCAGGCGATGATGGCCGACATCGTGCGGCCCGAGGACCGAGTCCGCGCCTTCTCCTTGAACTACTGGGCCATCAACCTCGGCTTCGCCGTCTCCTCCGCCGGGGCCGGCTTCATCGTCGAGGTCAGTTACGTCGCCGGGTTCCTCGTCGAGGCCGGGATGACGCTGGCCTGCGCGGTCATCATCTTCATGAAGCTGCCCGAGTCACGGCCGACGCGGGCCACGAAGGCCGAGCAGGCGGAGGAGGACTCCGTCGGGCTCGGGACCGTGCTGCGCGACGGGCGCTTCATGAGCGTCGTCGGGCTGGCCTTCCTCGTCGCGCTCATCTTCCAGCAGGGCCTGGTCGGGCTGCCGATCGCGATGGGCGAGGCCGGGTTCACCCCGGCGGACTTCGGGATGGTCGTCGCCGTCAACGGCGTACTGGTGGTCGTGCTACAGATCCCCGTCACCCGGTTCATCGAACACCGGGACGCCCGCCGGCTGCTGCTCGCCTCGTCCCTGCTCGCCGGGTACGGGTTCGGGCTCACCGCCTTCGCCGGGTCGGTCGGCGTCTTCATCCTCACCGTGTGCGTCTGGACCCTGGCCGAGATCGTCAACGCGCCCACCCAGACCGGGCTGGTCGTCCGCCTGTCCCCGCTGCACGGCCGCGGTCGCTACCAGGGCATGTACACGATGGCCTGGTCGGTCGCCGGCCTCGTCGCCCCACTGATGTCCGGCTTCGTCATCGACCACCTCGGCGCGGAGTGGCTGTGGGGGCTGTGCGCGGTCGTGGGGACGGTGGCGGGGGTGGGGTACTGGGCGCTGATGGGGCGGGTTCCCGAGGAGGAACCGGTGCAGGACGCAAGCGAGAAACCCGCGCCCGCCGACACCGTCACGGGTGCATCCGCGACCCCTTGATCACCTTGTCCACCGCGTTCTTCGGCCCGTACACCGCGAGCCCCACCAGATCCAGCTCCCCGGTCCGTACGGCCCGTACCGCCGCCCGGTTGTCGTGGTCGTTGCCCGTGGCGAAGAGGTCGCCGGTGAACACCGCGCGCGGGAGGGAACGGGACAGCACGCGCGCGTGGGCGGCGGTCAGCGTCTCCTTCGTCGCCTCGAAGACCAGGACCGGCTGGCGGAACATCGGAAGGTAGCGCACTCCGTCTCCGTCCTCGTAGGGCTCGCCGATCACCTCTGGGACCGTCGTCCCCAGGCCGCTGACCAGGAACGCCGTCACGTTCAGGCGCTGCCAGGGCTCCAGGTCCTCGCGCAGCAGGACGGCGATCTTCGTGTCGAAGCGGGTCGGAGCGGGGGTGGGGGCGGTGCCCGCGGGGGTCTCTGTGCTCATGCTTCGAGACTGCCGAGTCCCGTACGATCCCGTCTTGTACGTTCTTTGCATGGCCACCCGGCAGGAAGTCTCCGCCTGGCGCCCGGCCGTGACGGGCGTCGTCGAGGTCTTCCACGCCCACTTCACCGAGTACGCGTACCCGATGCACGTACACGACACCTGGACGCTGCTCATCGTCGACGACGGCGCCGTACGGTACGACCTCGACCGGCATGAGCGCGGTACCCCGCACGACACCGTGACCCTGTTGCCGCCGCATGTGCCGCACAACGGGTCGGCCGCCACTCCGGACGGGTTCCGCAAGCGGGTGCTGTATCTCGACTCCACGCATCTCGGCGACGAGTTCATCGGGGCCGCCGTCGACCGGCCCGATCTGCGCGATCCCCTGCTGCGGCTGCGCGTCGGGCAGTTGCACGGGGCGCTCGTGCAGGCCGGGGAGGAGTTCGAGGCGGCCAGTCGGCTGGCGCTTGTCGCGGAGCGGCTGCGTACGCGGTTGCGGGCGACGGACGTACCCCCTCGTCCTCCGCGCGCCGATCCGCCGCTCGCCCGGCAGTTGCGCGAGCTGCTCGACGAGCGGCTCGTCGGCGGGATCGCGCTCGACGAGGCCGCGCGGCTCGTGCACGCGCATCCCGCGCATCTCGTACGGGCGTTCAGTGCGGCCTTCGGGATGCCGCCGCATCAGTATCTGACCGCGCGGCGGGTCGAGCGCGCCCGGCGGCTGCTGCTCGACGGGCAGGCTCCCGGCGAGGTCGCCGCCGCCACCGGGTTCTACGACCAGGCGCATCTCACGCGGCACTTCAAGAAGTTGGTGGGTGTGCCGCCCGGGCGCTACCGGCTCAGCGGCGGAGTCGGTCCGTAGGAGACGTCAGTCCGTCGTAGGACGCCGGGTCAGGTGGGCGAACGCGTCCAGGTTGCGGGTCGACTCGCCCCGGGACACGCGCCAGGCGTACTCCTTGCGGATCGCCGACGCGAAACCCAGCTCCAGCAGGGTGTTGAAGCCGCCGTCGGCCGCCTCCAGGACCGAGCCGAGCAGACGGTCGATCTCCTCCGGGGTGATCGCGGAGAGAGGCAGCTTGGAGGTGACGTAGACGTCGCCCAGGCGGTCCACCGCGTAACTCACGCCGTACAGCTTGAGGTTGCGTTCCAGGAGCCAGCGGTGGACGCCCGGTTCGTTCTCGTCGGGGTGGCGGATCACGAACGCGTTCAGGGAGAGGGAGTGCTTGCCGACCAGGAGTGAGACCGTCGTCGACAACTTGCGGGTGCCCGGGAGCTTTACGACGTAGTTGCCGGGGTTCGGGCTCTCCCACTCCAGGTCCGCCTCGGTGAGGACCTGTTCGATGATCGACGCCGCATCAGCCATGCAGCGAGCGTACGCGACGCCTGTGGGCCTGCATCGCGGCCGTGTAGACGTCCGCCGTGGCCGCCGCCGAGGCATCCCAGCCGAAACGTTTCGCGTGCCGGGCCGCCGTCTCGCCCATCCGGGCCGACAGGGTCTCGTCGTCGGCGAAATCGCGCAGCACGCGCGCGTAGGCGGCCGGATCGTGGCCTTGTACGAGGAATCCCGTACGTCCTTCCGCCACCGCCACCGGGAGGCCGCCCACCGCTGCCGCCAGGACCGGTGTGCCCGCCGCCTGCGCCTCTATCGCCACCAGGCCGAACGATTCGCTGTAGGACGGCATGACCAGGACGGACGCCGCCCGGAACCAGTCCGCGAGCTGCTCCTGGCCGACCGGCGGGCGGAAGCGCACGACGTCCGCGATGCCCAGCCGGGCGGCGAGTTTCTGTAGGCCCTCCGGCCTGGCCAGGCCGCTGCCGCTCGGGCCGCCGACGACGGGGACGACGATCCGGGAGCGCAGCTCGGGGCGCTCGTCCAGGAGGACGGCGACCGCGCGGAGCAGCACGTCGGGGGCCTTCAGGGGCTGTATGCGGCCCGCGAAGAGGGGGATCAGGGCGTCCTGCGGGAGGCCGAGGCGGGCGCGGGCGGCGGCGCGGCCGTCGGCCGGGGAGAAGCGGTCGAGGTTGACGCCCGGGTGGACGACGGCGACCTTGCGGGGGTCGGCGTCGTAGTGGCGTACGAGTTCGTCGGCCTCTTCGGCGGTGTTGGCGACGAGCCGGTCGGCGGCGGCCACGACCTGCATCTCGCCGATGACGCGGGCGGCTGGTTCGGGGTTGTCGCCGTCGGCCAGGGCGGCGTTCTTGACCTTGGCCATGGTGTGCATGGCGTGCACCAGGGGGGTGCCCCAGCGCTGCGCGGCGAGCCAGCCGACGTGGCCGGAGAGCCAGTAGTGCGAGTGGACGAGGTCGTAGTAGCCGGGGCGGTTGCCGGCCCAGGCCTGCATGACGCCGTGGGTGAAGGCGCACAGCTGGGCCGGGAGGTCCTCCTTGGCGAGGCCTTCGTAGGGGCCCGCGTCGACGTGCCGGACGAGGACACCGGGGGCCAGCTCGACGGCCGGGGGGAGGGTGCCCGTGGTGGCCCGGGTGAAGATCTCGACCTCGATGTTGATCGCGGCGAGGCGCTGCGCCAGCTCGACGATGTAGACGTTCATCCCGCCGGCGTCGCCGGTGCCGGGCTGATGAAGGGGGGAGGTGTGCACGGAGAGCATGGCGACGCGGCGGGGCCTGCGACGGCGCCCCAGCCTGCCGATGTACTGGCTCACGTGGCGTTCCTCCTCCAGCCTCGTTCTCCTGCCGTCCTGCGCGGATCTCTTTTCCCAAAGGTCCGACAGAGGTCCGAAGGGTCAACGCCAGAAGAACGCAACCCATTTCCTCTTTACCCAATCATTACCCTTTACGCTCAACCGTTCGATACCTGGCCACCCCTTACCCTCGTATCCATGGCTGCCCGCACATCGACGCCCCGACCCTTGGGAACAGTCACACGCGGGACGACCAACCCCAACCGCCTGCGCCGGATGGACCGCTGGATCGCGGCCACGCACGGCGCCGCGCTCCGCCGCACCCCCTCCCCCGTCGCGGTCGACCTCGGGTACGGCGCCGCGCCCTGGACGGCCGTCGAGCTGCTCGCGCGGCTGCGTACCGTGGCGCCACGCGCGCGCGTGGTGGGCGTCGAGATCGAACCGGCGCGGGTCGCGGCGGCGAAACCGTACGAGCGCGAGGGGCTCGTCTTCCGGCACGGCGGCTTCGAGATCCCGGTCCCGGAACGGCCGGCGCTGATCCGCGCGGCGAACGTGCTGCGGCAGTACGAGGAGGGCGAGGTCGCCGGCGTCTGGGCGCGGCTGTGCGCCCGGCTCGCGCCGGTCACCGAAGTCCCCGGGGGCGGGCTGCTCGTCGAGGGGACGTGCGACGAGATCGGGCGGCGGCACGTGTGGGTCGCCCTCGGACCGGAAGGGCCGCGCACGGTCACCTTCGCGGCCCGGCTCGGCTCCCTGGACCGCCCCTCCGACCTCGCCGAGCGCCTCCCGAAGGCCCTCATCCACCGCAACATCCCCGGCGAACCGGTGCACGCCTTCCTGCGCGACTTCGACCGCGCGTGGGCAGCGGCGGCGCCCTACGCCTCGTACGGGGCACGCCAGCGCTGGATCCGGGCGGTGCGGGACCTGACGGCGGACTGGCCCGTGCTGGACGGGCCGGCGCGGTGGCGGCAGGGGGAAGTGACCGTGGAGTGGGGGGCGTTGGCGCCACTTTAGCTACCTTTTGGCATATTTGATTACTTCCCTGGCGCCCCAAATTGCTCACGAATCACGGGCAACGATCTCCGTACCTCGTTCGTCACACATGCGGAGGACAAGGGAGGGGCAGGCACCTCGCCGGAGGCCTGTTTCTTTTCGCGGTGACATGTCACCATCCCCAGGCGTCCGTAAGTTACTGACGGTTAATCAAGTGGGCGAAAGGTTCGGGGGTACGGGGAATGGGAGCCGGCAAGCGGATTTGGGGCGCGGCAGCCGTGGGACTGGTCTGCGCGGTCACCGTCCTCGGCGGAGCGGGCACCGCGTTCGCGGCTCCGGCACCGACCCCGTCGCCCACGACGACCCCGAGCGTGACGCTGCCGCCGAACAAGGACCTGGAAGCCGTACGCAAGCGGCTGGAGAAGCTCTACCACGACGCCGCGGTCGCCACGGACGCGTACAACGCGGCGGAGGAGGAGACCGAGCGCCAGTCCACCGAGATCGTCGAGCTGGCCCGGGAGATCGTCAAGGGGCAGGAGCGGCTGGCCGAGTTGAAGGACCGCGCGGGTGCCGCCGCCCGCGCCCAGTACCGCTCCGGAGGCCTGCCGCCGGAGGCGCGGCTGTGGCTCAGCGACGATCCGCAGGCCTGGCTGGAGGGCGTCAGCCGGGTCCGGCAGGGCCAGAAGGCGACCACGGGCCTGCTCGCCGAAATGACCCGCACCCAGCAGGACTTGGAGCAGTACACGCAGGACGCCTCGGCCCAGTGGACGAAGCTGGAGGCCGGCCGGAAGGCCAAGGCCGCCGCCCAGAAGACGATCAAGGAGCAGATCGCGGCGGCCGAGAAGCTGGAGTCCGAGCTGGAGAAGGAGGAGAAGGAACGCCTCGCGGAGCTGGAGCGCGAGGCCGCCTACAAGGCGCAGACGTCCTGGCTCAGCTCCGGCATCCTCGACGACATCGACGGCAAGGCGACCGCGCAGGGCAAGAAAGCCGTGGAGTTCGCGACGGCCCAGATAGGCAAGCCGTACGAGTGGGGCGCCGAGGGTCCGGGCTCGTTCGACTGTTCGGGGATGACCTCGGCGGCCTGGGCGGCGGCCGGCGTCACCATCCCGCGCACCTCGCAGCAGCAGTGGGCGCAGCTTCCCCACGTCGACGTCGAGGACATGCGCCCCGGTGACCTGATCGTCTACTTCGACGACGCGAGCCACATCGCGATGTACGTGGGCGACGGCGCGATGGTGCACGCCCCGCGGCCGGGGCGGACGGTGACGATCGCGGGAGCGGGGTCGATGCCGATACTCGGGGTGGTCCGGCCCAACTGACCCCGCGAACCATCACGTACGGAACTTTTCACGCCGTACGGCATATTCCGTACAGCGCGTGACCCGCCCCACGTGACCCACCGCACCCACGAGCGCCCTCAGCCCCTCCCGCGGACGTGACATTCGTCATCCCCTGAGGGGCAACCCCGTGCCCAAGTGCGTTACGGAACACGGCATATGACACCTGTGCCACCCCGCCGACGCGCCGCCCCACCATTCCGTTCCTGCCCCGTCAACCGCTATGGTCCCGGTCGGTGGATCGAGACCCCTCGCCCATCGTGCCCTCGGGGGGAGGGAAGGAACCCACGACGATGCCCGTACCCGTACCGCGGCAGAGAGCGATCCCGGCCGTCGAGAACGGTCAGGCGCAGGCTCCCGCCGTGCCCGGAGGAACGCCCTCCGCAGGCGCTCCCGGTGGCCCCGGCCCCCGTGGCCCTTCCGCCGGGACGACACCCGGCCCTGACTCCGCCGGCGCGACCGGGATCACCGCCGGGACCGGCACCGGCACGCAGCTGACCCTGCTGCTGATCCAGGACGACCCGGGCGGCTCGCCCGTCGTGCCCGAGCTGCTCGACGCCGCGGGCAAGCCGATCCGTATCCGTACGGCCCGCAACCTCACCGAGGCCGAGCGGCTGCTCACCGACGACGTGCACTGCATCCTGCTGGACCTCGCGCTGCCCGCGCCCCCACACACGGAGGACGGCAACGACGACGAGCTGGCGGTGCTCAAGCACGTCCTGCGGCTCGCGCCCCGGCACGCCGTCCTCGCGCTCACCGCCTCCGGCGACGCCGAACGCGGCGCGGAGGCCGTGCGCGTCGGCGCCCAGGACTATCTCTTCCGCGACGAGCTGGACGGCCGGCTGCTGAGCCGCGCGATCCGCTACGCGGTGGAGAGGAAACGTTCCGACAAGGCCGAACGCCGGCTCACCGAGTCCCGACTGCGGGCCCAGGAGAACGCCCGCCTCGAACGCGGCCTGCTCCCCACCCCGCTCCTCGACGGCTCCTCGCTGCGCTTCGCCGCCCGCTACCGCCCCGGCCGCTCCCGCGCGCTGCTCGGCGGCGACTTCTACGACACGGTCCGTACGCCCGACGGCACGGTCCACGCGATGATCGGCGATGTGTGCGGGCACGGCCCGGACGAGGCGGCGCTCGGTGTGGAGCTACGGATCGCGTGGCGCGCGCTGACGTTGGCGGGCCTGTGCGGCGACGCGCTGCTGGGCACGCTCCAGCAGGTCCTGGAGCACGAGCGCGAGAACGACGAGATCTTCGCGACGCTCTGTACGGTCGACATCGCGCCGGACGGCCGCAGCGCGGGCCTGTGCCTGGCCGGCCACCCGGCCCCGCTGCTGGTGCGCCCGGCGCCCGTGCCTTCGGGGTCTTCGGGGTCTTCTGGGTCTACGGGGTCTACGGGGTCTACGGGGTCTACGGGGCCCTCGGAATCCGCTGTGGCGGAACTGCTGCCGTTCGACAACAACGGCCCCGCGCTGGGGCTGCTGCCGGGGGCGCGCTGGCCCCGTACGCAGGTGCAGTTGGGGGCCGAGTGGACGCTGATGCTCTACACGGACGGCCTGATCGAGGGCCATGTCGGCGAGGGGCGGGAACGGCTCGGCCAGGACGGCATGGTGGCGATGATCCGCCGTCAGCTGGCCCAGGGCCTGCGCGGCGAGAAGCTGCTCCGGGCGGCCGTGAGCGAGGTGCGCAGACTGAACGGCGGGGAGCTGACGGACGACCTGGCCGTACTGCTGCTGGACCGAGTGGCGTAGCCCTCGGGCTTCAGCGGCCGCCGTTGTAGGGGCCGTACGGGCCGTCGCTGCTGGAGCCGCCGCCCCTGCGGCTGCGGCCACCGCCCGGGAGACCGCGCAGGGCCGGGCGTACGTCGACCATGTACACGATCGTCGCGACCAGGCCGATGATCGGCAGGAACGACAGGATGTTGAAGATCAGGTTCACCACGAAGGCGAGGGCCAGGACGATCAGCCAGAACGGCTTGGTCTTCTTGTCCGCCGCCCGGTAGGCGTCCTCGCGGCGCACGGCGGCGTCGATCAGCGCGAAGCCGCTGAAAACGATCAGGGCCACGCTCAGCAGCCACATGAACCCTGCGAACCCCTGCATCAGCACAACGTCCACCACCAAGTCCGTCAGTTCGTATCTGCGGTCACCGTACCCGTATCCGCAAACCCGCTACCCGGAGAACGGGCCGGGCACGCATGGAGTGCCCGACCCGTCCCCGTACACGCGGTTTCACCCGCTCGGCTCTGCCTACTTGGCGGGCGGAGTCGTCTTCTTGGCGGCCGGCTTGCGGGCCGGGGCCTTCTTGGCGGCGGTCTTCTTCGCCGGGGCGGGCGCGGCCTTGGCCTCGACGGGGGCGGGCGTCGTCTCCGCGGTCGCCGTCTTGACCTCGGCCGACTCGGCCTTCGGCTCGGACTTCGGCTCGACGGCGACGGCCAGTTCCTCGATCTCCTCGGCGGCCTCGCCGCGCCAGGTCTTCACGGCCTGCTCGCCGTGCTCGGCGACCTTCTCGTACGTCTCGCGCGCCTTCACGGCGTACTCGGCGGCGACGCCGACACCGCGCAGGGCGAGGTCCTGGGCGCTCTCGCCGAGCTTCTTGAGGTCGGCGTCGATCGTGGAGCCGAGCTTCTTCAGGTCGCCGTCCAGCGTGCCGATGAACTCGCCGACCTTGGTCTGGATGGTCTCCTGCGCCTCCTTGGCACGGAGGGCGGCCTTCTCCTGCGCCTCCTTGGCACGGGCGGCGGCCTTCTCCTGGACCGCCTTCGGGTCGGTGCCGCGGACGGCCTCGATCCGGGCCGGCGCCTCGGTACGCAGCTGCTCGACCAGACCGGGGACCTTCTTGGCCTGCTGAAGGGCGAGGTCGGCGGTGCCGGCGGCGAAGTAGAACGGGGTGGGGTCGCTGAAGGTCTTGCGCAGGTCGTCGGTGATGGCCATGGTGATGGTCCTCCCGGGTTGCTTGGGGCTGAGGGTTTTGGGTTGCGGCGAACGTCGGGCCGGTCTCACGTGCTGCACATGCATCAGCTCATCAACTGCATCAACTGGCCGTCTGTTGCGGGTCGGCGTCGGCGTCGCTGCCGGTGCCTATGTGTTCGTCCGGATCCGCCGTGTCCGCTGCATCCGCTGTATCCGCGTCGGTGTCCGGAACGTCCGGCACAGGGACGTCCATCGAGGCCGGCGCGCTGTCCGGATCGGCGATCTCGAACCCGTTCTCCCTGCGGAAGGACTCGTAGATCTGAAGCAGCACCTGCTTCTGCCGTTCGTTGAGGGTCGGATCGGCGAGGATGACGGCACGCGTCTCCACATCGACCCGGTCACGCTCGGCGTCGAGGATGCCGGCCCGGACGTACAGCGTCTCGGCGGAGATCCGCAGCGCCTTGGCGACCTGCTGCAACACCTCCGCGCTCGGCTTGCGCAGCCCGCGCTCGATCTGGCTCAGATACGGATTGGACACCCCGGCGGCATCGGCGAGCTGCCTGAGCGACAGCTGCGCGGTGCGCCGCTGTTCACGCAGATACTCACCAAGATTGCCGACGTTGAGCGATGCCATGAGTCCAGCTTGCCGCACCGTTGCTAACTATTGCAAGCAGGCGCTTGCAAAAGTGCGCTACGCCACTGCGGCTGGGCGCTCCGGTCGGCAGAGGCGGCGTTGTCAGTGGGCCCTGCCAGGGTGTGCGTCGTGGACGAACTGGTGGAGCGGGTCGACGATCAGGATCGTGTGCTGGGGGTGGTGGTCAGCCGTCGGCAGGCCGTCCGGGAGGGTTGGCTGCACCGGGTCGCCGTGACGGTGTGTCGTGATGAGCGTGGGCGGATCCTCGTTCACCGGCGGTCGGAGCAGCTGTCGCGCTTCCCCGGGCTGTACGAGGTCGTGGTCGGTGGCGCCGTGGGTGTCGGTGAGTCCTATGAACGGGCCGCCGCGCGGGAGCTGGCCGAAGAGCTGGGCGTCCGTGTGCAGCCGCGCCTGCTGTTCACGTTCCTCAACCGCAGCGGTCTGAGCCCTCACTGGCTCGGCGTGCACGAAGCCGTGGTGCCAGAGGCCGTGGCCGCCGATCCTGATGAGGTCGCCTGGCATGGCCGGCTGACCGAGCCGGAGCTGCGGTCGGCCCTGCTGGAGTGGCCCTTCACCCCCGACAGCCACGAAGCCTTCAGCCGGTATCTCGCGTTCAGGACCGCGCGGTCCTGACCGAGCGCGCCTCGCGGGCCGGGACGCCTGCGTAACGCCTGCTTGACGCCTGCTTGACGCCTGCTTGTGGCCAACGCGCCTTGTCCGGGCGGCTGTTCGTGATGGGGCCACGCCCGAGATCCACCCCGAGGAGCAGCCCGGTGACGGGCGGGAGGCGTTGCGCGTCCTCGCCCGGCGCACCAGGCAGGTCGCCGCTCTCCGTCCCGTATGGATGGCCGACGTGCTTGGCGGTCGCCCGACCCCGGGTCCGAACGGGCTCGCCGTGACCGAGGCCGAGCCGGCCGCCCTCGACGGGCTCGCCGACCTCGACACCGTCATGCGCGCCGTGCCGTGGAGACCGTCAGCGCCTACGTCATCGGCGCGATGAGGCGGGAGACCGCGAACCTGCGGGCCGAGCGCGCGACGGGTCTGTCCAAGCTCGACCGGCAGCACGCCTCCGGCCCGCAGGTGACGGCTGGCATGCCGGCCACAGGCCGCTTCCCGGCGCCGGCCACGGCCGTGTACGACGGCACGGACATGGACGCCGGGACATCGTTCGCGACCGACCTGGAGCGGGGCCTCGACGCCGTGACCGCCAAGATCGCCCGGCCGTCGGCGGAACGCTCGGCCCCTGCCACCGTCGTCGCCAACCTCACCCGGCCACCGGCGCGACCCTCGCCTCCTGCCACCGTGACCGCCACCCTCACCTAGCCGTCAGCGGGACGCTCGGCTCCTACCGCCGTCGTCGCCAACCTCACCCGACCACCGACGCGACCCCCGCCTCCCACCACCGTGACCGCCACCCTCACCCGACCACCGACGGGACGCTCGGCCCCTGTCGGCTGGGGTCGTCGCTCCCCTGCCTACCAGCCGGACTCGTCCGGTTCTGTCTGGCCTACGATGGCGCGGTGAAGTTCGTGATGGTGCCCGGGGGTTGGCAGGGCGGGTGGGTGTTCGACTCGGTGGCCGCCGAGTTGCGCCGGGGCGGGCATCACGTCGAGGCGGTGACGCTGTCGGGGCTGGAGTTGGACGGCCCGGTCGATGTGGACCGTCCGCCGAACCTCGACACCCATATCGACCAGGTGGCCGAGATCGTCGACCGGAGCGACGGAACCCCCCTCGCGCTGTGCGGGCACAGTTACGGCGGGATGGTGATCGCCGGTGTCGCGGATCGGCTCGGCGACCGCCTCGATCAGCTCGTCTTCATCGACGCCTATGTCCCGGACGACGGGGATTCGTGCTGGTCCTTGACCAGCGACAGCTTCCGGGAGTCGTTCATAGCTGGCGCCCGTGCCGACGGTCGATGGGTCGCGGTGCCCGAGGGGCTCGACCCTCGTGCGCGACCGCATCCCATGCCGAGCTTCGTCCAGTCGATCAGGCTGGGAGGCAGTCCCGGCCCCGCCCTCGGCCGGACGTACATCAGTGGTGGCGCGTGGGCGGGCAGCCCGTTCGTGGCCCTGACCGAACGGCTGCGCGACGACCCGGGCTGGCGGGTTCACGAGATTCCCGTCGGGCACAACATCGCCCGCCGTGACCCGTACAGCCTCGCGGCCGTTCTCGGCGCGCTGCCGCCCGGCTGAGAGCCTGACAGCCCTGGCCGACCAGACCGGTCGACCAGAGCCCTCGAGAGAAGTGACTGCGTCCCGTCAGCCGGTGGCGAGGAGTTCGAGCGTGTCGATCACACGGTTCGAGAAGCCCCACTCGTTGTCGTACCAGGCGACCACCTTGACGTGACGGCCCTCGACTCGGGTGAGGGCCGAGTCGAAGATCGACGAGGCCGGGTTGCCCACGATGTCCGACGACACCAGCGGGTCCTCCGAGTATTCGAGGACGCCTGCCAGCGGGCCCTCCGCCGCCGTGCGGTACGCCGTCAGCACGTCGTCGCGGGTCACGTCGCGGGCGACGGTCGTGTTCAGCTCGACGATCGAGCCCACCGGCACCGGTACGCGGATCGAGTCGCCCGACAGCTTGCCGTCGAGGTTCGGCAGCACCAGGCCGATCGCCTTGGCGGCGCCGGTCGTGGTCGGCACGATGTTGACGCCGGCGGCCCGGGCGCGACGGGCGTCGCGGTGCGGACCGTCCTGGAGGTTCTGCTCCTGCGTGTAGGCGTGCACCGTCGTCATGAACCCGTGCTCGATACCGGCGAGGTCGTCGAGCACCTTGGCCAGCGGCGCGAGCGCGTTGGTCGTGCAGGAGGCGTTCGAGACGATCGTGTGCACGGCCGGGTCGTACGAGTCGGAGTTGACCCCGAACGCGAGCGTGACGTCGGCGCCGTCCGAGGGCGCGCTGACGAGCACCTTGCGCGCGCCCGCGTCGAGGTGGGCGCGGGCGGCCTTGGCCGAGGTGAAGCGGCCGGTGGCCTCCAGGACGATGTCGACGCCGAGTTCGGCCCACGGCAGCTGCGCCGGTTCGCGCTCGGCCAGCACCTTGATCCGGCGGCCGTCGACGACGAGGGTGTCCCCGTCGACGGTCACCGGGCGCCCGAGCCGGCCGGCCGTGCTGTCGAAGGCGAGCAGCCGGGCGAGGGTGGTGGGCTCGGTGAGGTCGTTGACGGCGACGATCTCCAGGGCGCTGTCGCGCTCCAGCAGGGCGCGCAGCACATTGCGTCCGATGCGGCCGAATCCGTTGATGGCGATGCGAGTCATGAGTGGTGTCCCTTTCCGTCCAGACCCTTCGCCCCCAGGCTCGCGCGCGGTCGGCGCCGCTGACAGTGGCGGGATCGCCATGGTTCGAAAGGATCCCGCCATGCCCGTATGTGAGTAGGTCACTCGCCTCGGGTGAACGTGCGCCGGTACTCACTCGGAGTCGTCCCGAGGATGCGCTGGAAGTGCAGACGCAGGTTCGCGCCGGTGCCGAGCCCGATGTCGGCGGCGATCTGCTCGACACCGCGCTCGGAGCGCTCCAGCAGTTCGCGGGCCAGGTCGATCCGGGCCCGCATCACCCACTGCATCGGCGTGTAGCCGGTCTCCTCGACGAAGCGCCGGGAGAACGTACGCGGCGAGACGCCCGCCTGTCGCGCCAGTATGTCGAGGGTGAGGGGCTCGCCGAGCCGGTGCAGCGCCCACTCGCGGGTGTCGGCGAACCGCTCGCCGAGCGGCTCGGGGACGCTGCGGGGCACGTACTGGGCCTGGCCGCCGCTGCGGTAGGGGGCCGCGACCAGCCGCCGGGCCGCGTGGTTGGACGCGGCCACGCCGAGGTCGCCGCGCAGGATGTGCAGGCACAGGTCGATGCCGGAGGCGGCGCCGGCCGAGGTGAGCACGCTGCCCTCGTCGACGAACAGCACGTTCTCGTCGACCTGGACGAGCGGGTGCCTGGCCATGAGTGCCCGCGTGTAGTGCCAGTGCGTGGTGGCACGCCTGCCGTCGAGCAGGCCCGTGGCGGCGAGCGCGAAGGCGCCGGTCGAGATGGCGGCGAGCCGCGCACCGCGCGCGTGGGCGGCGATCAGCGCGTCGACGACGGCCTGCGGCGGATCGTCGCGGTCCGGGAACCGATAACCGGGCACGAAGACGATGTCGGCCCACGCGAGCGCGTCGAGGCCGTCGGCGACGTAGTACGCGAGACCGTCGCCGCCGGTCACCGGACCCGGCGCCGCCCCGCACACCCGCACCTCGTACGGCATGCTCGCGCGGGTCGAGAAGACCTGCGCGGGAATCCCGACATCGAGTGGCTTAGCACCCTCGAGCACAAGAACGGCGACGCGATGCAGGCGGGGGACGGGCACAGGAAGAGGTTACGTGGGCCCTCCTCAACCCCCCAGCAAAGCCCGGCAGATACAGAAGGGATGACCTGCCGGGTCGGTCAGGACCCGTGCCCTGGTGGGGTCGTGCGGCTGGTGATCCGGTTTGCCCGCGCCCAGTTGCAGCAGTCGGGCCTCTGCCTCGTCCAGGTCCGGCACGTCGAAGCACATGTGCAGCTGCTGGGGGACGGCCTGGCCGGGCCAGCGCGGAGCCCGGTAGTCGTCGACCCGTTGGAAACCGAGGAGGAGTCCGTCCTCACGGTTGAGACCCGCGAAGTCGGCGTCCGACTTCGGGTGGGGTTCGAAGCTGGTGGCCTGCTGGTAGAACTCCGCCAGAGCCAGTGGATCAGGGCAGTCGAGCGTTATCGCGACCAACTTCATCTGCAGGGTCATGGCACCTCCGGTCCGAACCACTTCGCCAGCCGGTCGCGCAGTTCGCGCTGCTCCGCACCGGCCCACGCGACATACCCGTCCGGTCGCAGCAGTACCGCGGGCACGTTCAGCTCCTGTCCGGTATCCACGACGTGGTCGACGCGGTCCGACCAGCCCGCCGTCGAGAGGCCGCCCGTCCGGTCGAGGAGGAGGCCTCGGCCGGTGCGCAGCCGCTCGTACAGGCGTCCCTGCTTCAGGGGTACGTCGCGCAGGCGGCGGCCGAGGAGTTCGTGGCCCTCGCCGAGGTCGTAGTGAACGCCGATCGCGGTGATCTTCTCGATCAGGTAGCGGTTGACGTCCTCGAAGTCCATCAGTTCCGACAGGAGCCGGCGCACCGACCGCGGGCCCGGCTCGGCGGACAGGAGCAGCATCTGGGCGCGGGTGTTGTCCAGGACGTCGGCGGCCACCGGGTGCCGTTCGGCGTGGTAGCTGTCCAGCAGGTCCGCCGGTGCCCAGCCGCGCACCTCGGCGGCCAGTTTCCAGCCGAGGTTGAACGCGTCCTGGATGCCGAGGTTGAGGCCCTGCCCGCCGACCGGCGGGTGGATGTGCGCCGCGTCGCCGGCCAGCAGGACCCGGCCGGTGCGGTAGCGCTCGGCCTGGCGGGTGGCGTCGCTGAAACGCGAGAGCCAGCGCGGGGAGTGCACGCCGAAGTCGGTACCGGCGTACGCCCGCAGCTGCCGTTTCACCTCGTCGAGGGTCGGTGGGACCGAGCGGTCCTCGGTCACCCCCGCCGCCGGTACGACGACTCGGTACGCCCCGTCCCCGAGGGGCCCGAGGCCGAAGCCCCGGTGCGTCTCGCGGACCTCGGCCACCACGGTGGCCACCGTCTCCTGCGGTACGTCCACCCGCATCTCGCCGATCAGCGTCTCGACCCGGGCGGACTCGCCGGGGAAGCCGACGCCGAGCAGCTTGCGCACGGTGCTGCGGCCGCCGTCGCAGCCGACGAGGTGGCGCGAGCGCAGCCTCGTACCGTCGGCGAGTTCCGCCGTGACCCCGGTCCCGTCCTCGCTCTGGCTCAGCCCGACCAGCTCACAGCCGCGCCGGATCTCGGCGCCGGCTTCGACGGCGTGCTCCTCCAGGAGGCGGTCGGTGAGGGTCTGCGGGATGCCGAGTACGTAGGCGTGCGCGGTGTCCAGGTCGGGCGCGGGCTTGGTGATGCCGGCGAAGAAACCGGCGCCGACCGGGTACTTCTTGCCGTGTTCGAGGAACCGTTCGAGGAGTCCGCGCTGGTCCATCACCTCGATGCTGCGTACGTGCAGACCGAGCGAGCGGACGACCGGGGTCGGTTCCGTGTCCCGCTCCAGCACGACCACGCGCACATCGTGCAGCCGCAGTTCGGCGGCCAGCATCAGGCCGGTGGGCCCACCGCCGACCACGATCACGTCAATGTCGAAGTCACTGTCACTGTCACTGTCACTCATGAAAACCCCCGTCCGACGGCCCGGCGAGCCGGTTCGCCGATCGCTCGTACGCCCTCAGTTTCTCGGGTGTCAGGATCCAGTACAGCCCGTCGATCCCGTCCGGTCCGACGGTGGCGCTCATCAGGGCGACGGCTGTCCCGTCCTGGGCGATCAGCAGGGCGGGGCCGCCGTTGGCCTCGACGATGCCGTAGTCGGCACCGGGGAAGAACTTCTTGGCGAAGACGGTGATCATGGCCACGCGTCCGGCGCCCAGGACCGCCAGCCGTGCCGCGCCGCGCATGCCGTTGCCGTCCGCGTAGGCGACGACATCGGCGGACAGGACGTCCTCCAGCGCGGCGACGTCACCGTCCCGGGCCGCCGCGACGAAGGCTTCCAGCAGCCGCCGGTGCTCCGCCGTGTCGACGGGGGCGCGGCGCTCGGCGGCCAGCCGCTTACGGGCCCGGCTGACGATCTGCCGGGTGTTGGCCTGGCCCAGCTGGAGCATGCCCGCGATCTCGTCGTACGGGTAGTCGAACGCTTCCCTGAGCACATAGGCAGCCCGCTCGACCGGGTTCAGCTTCTCCAGGACCAGCAGTACGGCCAGTTCCAGCGCCTCGCCGCGCTCCGCGCCGACCTGTGGATCCACCCGGGTGTCCACGAACTCGGGCAGCCACGGCCCGACGTACGCCTCGCGCCGGACCCGTGCCGACTGGGCCACGTTGATCGCCAGCCGGGTGGTCGTCTTCGCCAGGAACGCCCCGGGATCCAGCACCGCGCCCCGGTCGGCGCCCTGCCAGCGCACCCACGCGTCCTGCACCACGTCCTCGGCCTCGGACACACTGCCCAGGACGCGGTAGGCGATCCCGAACAGCCTCGGCCGCAGCCCCTGGAACACGTCCGCCGCCGCCTCCAGCCCGGCGTCCAGCTCCTTGAGCGGCCGTTCGTCGTCCATGGTGCCGATGCCTCCGTCTTCGCAGGTCAACCAGGCGTACCCCGGAGCGAGGACGGCCCGCCCCCTGGATCCTACGGGGGCTCCCCATTCCGCCGAACACCGATAATCCGATCGTGGACACCTCGGACGACGGCCCGGATCTCGCCCCCGCTCTACGGGAGGCCGGCAACAACCTGTGCGGTGTGCTGCGCGGGCACCTCGACGCCTCGGCCGTGGCCGAGCACTTCGTCCGGGCCGGCTGGACGTCCCGGTCGTCGTCCTGGGACGCGTACGAGGTCGGGACGGGCTGGTGCCGGGTCGACCTCGAGCCGGCCGACGGGCCGGACATCCTGCTGAACGGTGTCATCGCCCCGGACGGGCTCGACGCCCTCGCGACGCTCCTCTCCCGGCTCGGACTGCGCTTCGGCCTGGAGCTGTACGACGACGAGGGCGGCCTGTGCCGGGAGATCACCGTCTGATGCCCTCGCGCGGGGGCCGCAACGCCCCTGGGGCCGGTCGTTCAGGCCCTGACCGGCCCCCGTACCCCGGTGGTACGGTCGCCGCATGGACCCGCAGGAACTCGCCAACCTCGCGCATCTGCGTCGGGCACGGGATCTGATCGACCGGGAGTACGCGCGTCCGCTGGACGTGCCGACGATGGCCAAGCACGCGCTGATGTCGCCTGCGCACTTCTCGCGGCGGTTCCGGGCCGCCTATGGCGAGACGCCGTACAGCTATCTCATGACCCGGCGGATCGAGCGGGCGATGACGCTGCTGCGCGGCGGGATGAGCGTGACCGACGCGTGCATGACCGTCGGCTGTACCTCGCTGGGCTCGTTCAGCTCGCGGTTCACCGAGATCGTGGGGGAGACGCCGAGCGCGTACCGCGGGCGGGGGCACGACGCGGTGACGGCGATGCCCGCGTGCGTGGCGAAGGTGTTCACGCGGCCCAGCCGGAACCCCGTACCGAGCCCGGACGCTCCCGAAGCCGCGGCCGAAAACATGCCGAGCAGGATTCGAGAAGCGGGCCGTACGGCCGCCGCCTAGCGTGGTCGGCATGGACATCGCACTGCACTACTGCCACATCACGGTCAACGACCCCGACGAGGCGCTCGCCTTCTACCGCGACGCGCTCGGCTTCGAGGTCCGCAACGACGTCGCCTCCGGCGGCTTCCGCTGGGTCACCCTCGGCAGCCCCGCGCAGCCCGACCTCGAACTCGTCCTCTCCGAACCGCACGCGGGCCGCTCCCCGGCCGACGGCGACGCCCTCCAGGAACTGCTCACCAAGGGCGTCATGCCCATGTTCGTCTTCCGCACCGACGACCTCGACGCCATGTTCGAGAAGGTACGGGCTTCCGGCGCCGAGGTGCTCCAGGAGCCCATGGACCAGCAGTGGGGCCCGCGCGACTGCGCGTTCCGGGACCCGTCGGGCAACCTCGTACGGATCTCGCAGAAGCCGAAAGGCTAGATACACCCGCAAGAGACCGTAAGGATGTAAGAAAACCGGACGATACGGAGACCCGATGAGCAGGCCCCCGAAGTCGGCCCAGCCGGCCCCGAAGCCGGCCGCCGAGCCGCACAGCGCCGACAGTCATGACCTCATCCGTGTGTTCGGTGCGCGCGAGAACAACCTCAAGGACGTCAGCATCGAGCTGCCCAAGCGTCGGCTGACGGTGTTCACCGGTGTCTCCGGTTCCGGCAAGAGTTCCCTGGTGTTCGACACGATCGCCGCGGAGTCGCAGCGGCTGATCAACGAGACGTACAGCGCGTTCCTGCAAGGCTTCATGCCGACGCTGGCGCGGCCCGAGGTCGACGTGCTCGAAGGGCTGACGACCGCGATCATCGTCGACCAGCAGCGGCTGGGCTCCGACCCGCGCTCCACGGTCGGCACGGCCACCGACGCCAACGCGATGCTGCGCATCCTCTTCAGCCGGCTCGGACAGCCGCACATCGGCCCGCCGAGCGCGTACTCGTTCAACACGGCGTCGGTGCGGGCGAGCGGCGGGATCACGGTCGACCGCGGCGCGGCCAAAACAAAAACAGTGAAGGCGACCTTCAACCGCACCGGCGGGATGTGTACGCGCTGCGAGGGCCGGGGCGCGGTCTCCGACATCGACCTCACCGAGTTGTACGACGACTCGAAGTCGATCGCCGAGGGCGCGTTCACGATCCCCGGCTGGAAGTCGGACAACGTCTGGACCGTCGGCATCTACGCCGAGTCCGGCTTCCTCGACCCGAACAAGCCGATCCGCCGCTACACCAAGAAGGAGATGCAGGACTTCCTCTACCGCGAGCCGACGAAGGTCAAGGTCAACGGCGTCAACCTCACCTACGAGGGCCTGATCCCGAAGATCCAGAAGTCGTTCCTGTCCAAGGACAAGGAGGCGATGCAGCCGCACATCCGCGCTTTCGTGGAGCGGGCGGTCACCTTCACGACCTGCCCCGAGTGCGAGGGCACGCGGCTGAGCGAGGGCGCGAGGTCGTCGAAGATCGGCAAGTTCAGCATCGGCGACGCCTGCGCGATGGAGATCCGGGACCTGGCGGAATGGGTACGCGGCCTGGACGACCCCTCGGTCGCCCCGCTGCTCACGGCGCTCCAGCACACGCTCGACTCGTTCGTGGAGATCGGCCTCGGCTATCTCTCGCTGGACCGCGCCTCGGGCACCCTCTCGGGCGGCGAGGCGCAGCGCGTCAAGATGATCCGCCATCTCGGCTCCTCCCTCACCGACATCACGTACGTCTTCGACGAGCCGACGATCGGCCTGCACCCGCACGACATCCAGCGCATGAACGACCTGCTGCTGCGGCTGCGCGACAAGGGCAACACCGTGCTCGTCGTGGAGCACAAGCCCGAGGTGATCGCGATCGCCGACCATGTCGTCGACCTCGGCCCCGGGGCGGGTACGGCGGGCGGCACGGTCTGCTTCGAGGGCACGGTGGAGGGCCTGCGGACGGGCGGCACGGTCACGGGCCGCCACTTCGACGACAGGTCCACGCTGAAGGAGTCGGTCCGGAAACCCACCGGCACGCTCCCGATCCGAAACGCGACGAAGCACAACCTCCAGGGCGTGGATGTGGACATCCCGCTGGGGGTGCTGTGCGTGGTGACGGGCGTGGCGGGATCGGGCAAGAGCTCACTGATCCACGGCTCGCTGGTGGACACCAAGGGCGCGGTCACCGACGGGGTGGTGTCGGTGGACCAGACCCCGATCCGCGGCTCCCGGCGCAGCAACCCGGCGACGTACACGGGACTCCTGGACCCGATCCGTACGGCGTTCGCCAAGGCCAACGGGGTGAAGCCGGCCCTGTTCAGCGCGAATTCGGAGGGTGCGTGCCCGACCTGCAACGGTGCGGGTGTCATCTACACGGACCTGGCGATGATGGCGGGGGTGGCGACGACCTGCGAGGACTGCGAGGGCAAGCGTTTCCAGGCGGCGGTGCTGGAATACCGCCTGGGCGGCCGGGACATCAGCGAGGTGCTCGCGATGTCGGTGACGGAGGCGGAGGAGTTCTTCGGCGCGGGCGACGCGCGTACGCCGGCCGCGCACCGAGTCCTGGACCGCCTGGCCGACGTGGGCCTCGGCTACCTCAGCCTCGGCCAGCCGCTCACCACCCTCTCAGGCGGCGAACGCCAGCGCCTCAAGCTGGCCACGCACATGGGCGACAAGGGTGGCGTGTACGTCCTCGACGAACCGACGACCGGCCTCCACCTCGCCGACGTCGAACACCTGCTCGGCCTCCTCGACCGCCTCGTGGACGCGGGCAAGTCGGTCATCGTGGTCGAACACCACCAGGCGGTGATGGCCCACGCCGACTGGATCATCGACCTGGGCCCCGGCGCAGGCCACGACGGCGGCCGAATCGTCTTCGAGGGCACTCCGGAGGACCTGGTGGCGGCACGCTCGACACTGACGGGGGAGCACTTGGCGGGGTACGTGGGCGGCTGAGCGGGCACGCTGGGGCGGGGGGGTGGGTCGCGCAGCCCGGCGCTTACGGGGTGCCGCCTGCGCCCACCCGTGCCGCCCCTAGCGGCACGCATGCCCGCAGGCTGGGCGGTTTGGACGGGCGCGAAGCGCCCTCCTAGGGGCGCGGGGAACTGCGCGGCAAACCCCCACCGGCCCGCAGCCAAACGCATCGGGACGGACGGGCTTTTAGGGGCGCGGGGAACTGCGCGACCAGCCCCCCACCGGGCCCGCAGCCGAACGCATTAGAGCAGGCGGCTGCACCGGTCAGTTCGAGGCCGGTGCAGCCGGCGTCGGCGTGCGCGCCGCAGACCCGTCCGCCCGGACGGAGAACGCCGTGTCGCCCGCCACGGCCACAATCGCGTCCTGCACCAGCAACACGCTGGGAAACCTGTCCTCCGCCGAAGTCCCCCCGTCCCCCAGCTTGTCCGTACTCCACCGCACCCCACCCGTCCCACGGTCCAGTGCAAGCAACCGACCGTACCGATTGGCGAAGTACAACTCGTCGTACGTCACCGACCGCACCGGCGCCGACAGGTTCTCCACCTGCGTGCCCGCCTGCCACAGCCGAGCCCCGTCGCTCACCCCGTTCGCGGTGACGGTCCCGTCGGGCCGTACGCAGTACACCACCCCGTCGACGAGGGTGACCGTGCCGCGCGGTGTCCCCGCCAGCGGGATCTCGACGACCGCACCGCTGGTCGGGTTCACCCGCAGCAGCGCCTTGTACGCCTCGTCCCGCCCGTCGTTCGACTCCCACTCCGCCTGCCGCGGCAGCGCGAACAGCGGCTGCCCACCGACCACGCCGAGCGGCAGCGCGTCCAGGGGCAGTTCGGCGAGTTCATGCGGCGTGCCGTCGGCCGGGTCGAGGCGCAGGAGGGCGTTCGAGCCCTGGGTGGGATCGTCCGCGTCGAGGCACGTGCCGTAGGGCACACCGCCCAGGACCAGCACGTCGCACGCGGTGCCGGCCGACGACGTCGCCGGTGTGCGCCACATGTCCTTGCCCGTCCTGGCGTCGACGGCGACGAACTCCCTCGCCCCGTCCGGCATCGCCAGAACGCCGCCGTCGAACAGGGCGGCGCCACGGCCCGCGTCGATCTCCCGGGTCCAGACCGGTTTCCCGGTCTTCGCGTCGAGGGCGAACAGCCGCTGGGTCGACTGCACGTCGGTCACGTTCGGCTGGTCGGCCCCGTACACGATCCCGTCCCGGACGCCGAGGGGCCGCTCGGCGGACAGGGGGCTGCTGCCGAACCGCCAGTCGACGCGGCCCGAGGCGGCGTCGATCCGGGCGACCGTGAAGCCGGTCCCCGAGCAGTACACAGCGGATCCACCGGACACACAGCCGGAATCCACGCTGTCCGCGTTGAAGATCAGGGACTCGTCCTTGACGGGCCGGAAGAGGCTCGCCTGCCAGGGCTGCCAGCCGGTGGGAAGCGCCGGGGTGAGGGAGGCGGGGGCGTCGGCCGCGGGCGGACCGTCCGTGGTCCTCGAACTCGACACCAGGTGGTACACCGACGCGCACACCACGGTGACGGCCAGGGCCGCCCCGACGACGACCAGGCGGCGCACCCGTCGCCCGCGACCGCCGCCCCCGGTCACGGTCGTCGCACCACCGGACCGCCGGGAGACCCTCCGATGCCCTGGACCGGCCGGCGGACCGGCCACGCCCGAGGTGGCAGCCATGTCCGGCGGGGTGGCGACCGCGCCCAGAGTGGCGGCGACCACGTCCGGAGTGGCGGTGGCCGCGTCCGGCAGCGCCCTGAACAGCCCATACAGCTCGGTGAGTTCGGGCCTGGCGCCAGGATCCTTGTCCAGACAGCGCTCGGCGATGCTCCGCAGGGGCTCGTGCACGCCGTCCAGGGCGGGCGCCTCGTGCATGACCTGATAGCCCGTCATGTACGGGCTCTCCCCGTCGAAAGGACGGTTGCCGGTGGCCGCGTACACCAGCAGCGAGCCCAGCGAGAACACGTCCGAGGCGGCGGTGACGTCCCGGGGCGCCGCGAACTGCTCCGGGGACATGAAGGGCGGGGTGCCGATCAGCCGGCCGGTCACGGTGAGCGCCTGGCTGTCGACGGCGCGCGAGATCCCGAAGTCGATGACGCGCGGCCCGTCCTCGGCCATCAGGACGTTGCTCGGCTTGAGATCCCGGTGCACGACACCCGCCCGGTGGATGTCCCGCAGCGCCTCGACGAGCCCGAGGGCGAGAGTACGCAACTCCCGCCCGGCCAACGGCCCTTCCTTGCTGACGATGTCGGCCAGGGTGCGCCCGGGCACGTACAGCGTCGCCATCCAGGGCACCTCGGCGTCCGGATCGGCGTCCACCACGGAGGCGGTGAAGGCCCCGCTGACCCGCCGCGCCGCCGCGACCTCCTGCCGGAACCGGGTACGGAACTCCTCGTCCTGGGCGTACTGCGCGTGCACGACCTTGACCGCGACCTGCCGCCCCGAGGCCGAACTCCCCAGGTAGACGATCCCCATACCACCACTGCCGAGCCGCTCGCCCAGCACATAACCGCCGACGGACGCCCCGACGGCCCCAGATTCCCCGGCGCTCAGCGGCATCGCCGCCCACCTTCCCAAAACCCCTGTGCCGCACAGCTGTTCAGGAGCCACAGAGTAGTACGCGTGCCACAACCACTTCGATGACGAAGGAGTAAGCATCCGGAGCCGAATCCGGAGCGGTAGCCGAATCCGGATCCCGAATCAGCGGAGCCACGCCTCCACGACCCCGAAGTCCGCGTCCCGCAGCCCATACCGAGGATCGACCCGGTGCAGCAGGGCCCGCCCCGGATGGTGCGCCGCCACCCACCTCCGATCGCCCCCACCGATCTCGTCATCGAGCCAGACGAAGTCCCGCCCGGCCGCCCACTCGACAAGAGGGCGAGTCTTCCAGTGCACGCCGGGCACTTCGGGCGAGGCATCGGAGCCCGGCTCCGGCCAGGCCACCACCGGAAGGTCCGGCAGCCCCAGCCACGGCGCGACACACTCGTTCGCCTCGCCCATCCAGGTCGTGGCCCACACCAACTCACAACCCAGCGCGGCGAGTCGAGGCCCGAGTGCGGGGTCGATCCTGGGCAGCAGAGGGTTCGCCTCGGACGCCGGGAGTCGCGGTCGCCGGGCGGGCTCGTACGTCGGATAGCCGTCCGGATACTGCTCCGGTGTCCCGCCGAACGGGATCAGCGGTCCGTCGACGTCCAGGAAGAGGAGAGGAAGCGCGGCCGGAGTAAGGGAGGGGTTCGTCATCGCCCCCCTTGATACCGTAATCCCCATGACTGCCGGGTCGGCCTTGTGCCGTGAGCGAGTTGGGTGCCCGGCCTCTGAGTGAGGTCGGGGTGGGCCAGGGGCCCGCCGGTTTCTCTTTCCCCCTTTCCACGGGCTTCCCCCTTTTCCTCGGGGAGTCCGTGTGACCGACAGAGAAACCACTCGCACAGAAAGCAGAGCATGCCCAACGACTTCAACCAGCCCGTCATCGACGAGTTCCGGGCCAACCACGGCCAGGTAGGCGGCTACTTCGAAGGTGCCCGTCTCCTTCTCCTCACCACCACCGGCGCCCGTACCGGAACCCCGCACACCACACCCCTCGGCTACCTCCCCGACGGCGGCGAGCGAGTCCTCGTCATCGCCTCGGCCGCGGGCTCCTCCAGGCATCCCGACTGGTACCGCAACATCCTCGCCCACCCCCAAGTCACCGTCGAGTCAGGCGTGTTCACCTACGAGGCCCGTGCCGTCGTCCTCGACCGCGAGGAGCGCGACCGGATCTTCGCGCGTGCCGTCGAGGCCGAGCCGGGGTGGGCCACGTACCAGGAGAAGACCGACCGGATCATTCCCGTGGTCGCCCTGTACGAGATCGCGCAGGGCGGGCCGCCCCGTATCAACGCGTCCGGCATGGGCGAGGCCATCAAGGTCGTCCACGACGCCTTCCGGCATGAACTCGCCCTGATACGCAAGGAGATGAGCGAGGCGACGAGCAACACCTCGCCCCTCGGCGCCCAGTTGCGCGCCAACTGCCTCACCTTCTGCGCGGGGCTGCACAATCACCACACCGGCGAGGACATCGGCCTGTTCCCCTTCCTCGCCGAGCGCCACCCCCGGTCGGCCCCCGCCCTGGAACGCCTGCGCACCGAGCACGAGCGGATCGCCGCCCTCGTCGAGCAGTTGCGCAGGGCTCTCTCCGGCGACGGCGAGGGCGAGGACACCGACCCCGCCGCCGTCCGGGCGGAGGTCGAGCGTCTCACCCTCGAACTCGAAGCCCATCTCACCTACGAGGAAGAGCAGTTGATCCCGTTGCTCTGAAGTTCTGAAGCAGCGACAGTGGGGCGCCTTCCGCTAAGGCGCCCCACCCCTCTTAAGGCGCCCCACCCCTCTCCAACACCTTCAGAACGGCAACAGCCGCCCATGCACGACCTCCAGCCGTGACACCGCCCGCGTCAGCACCACATACAGCCGATGCAGCCCCCGCCCGGTCGCCCCCTCCCCCTCCACGATCGCGGCGGGCTCGACCACGACCACGTGGTCCCACTCCAGCCCCTTCACCGCCTTCGCCGACATCACCGCGACCCGGCCCCCGTCCAACACCCCCGACGCCCCCAGCACCTCCCGTACGGCGGCCACTTCGCCCTCCGCCGCCACGACCCCCACCGACCCCTCCCCACCCAACGCCCGCCCCACCGCGGCCACCACCTCCCCGGCGACATCCGCGGCCTCCACCACCCTCAACTCCCCGTCCCCGCGCAGGGATCGAGCCGGCGGCACCGCCACCTCCAGCCTCTCCAGCAGCCGGTTGGCGAAGTCGACCACCGTCCTCGGCACCCGGAACCCGGTCGTCAGCGGGATCACCGTGGCGTCCGGCTTGCCCAGGTGGCCCAGCAGGGGCTCCCATGCCCGTGCCGCCCACGGCGTGGTGCCCTGGGCCAGGTCGCCCAGGACGGTCAGCGAGCCGTAGGGCGCCCGGCGCGCGATCACCCGGCACTCCATCGGGGAGAGGTCCTGCGCCTCGTCGATCACGACATGGCCGTATCCCTCGGGATGCTCGATCAGGCCCGCGACCTCGTCGAGGAGGACCAGATCGGCGGCCGACCAGCGCGCCGACTTCCACGACCTCGGCGGACGCGCCCAGCGCACCGCCCGCTGCTCCTCCGCCGCCAGCAGCCCCTCGGCGGCCCGCGCCAACGCCCGCTCGTCGCCGAGGAGTTCGGCCAGCACCTCCTCCGGACGCACCCTCGGCCACACCGCCTCCACGTATGCCCCGACCGGCCGCGCCCGCTCGATCCGCCGCACCCAGCCGTTGGACTGCGCCCCCGCCCGCCGCTCAGCCTCCCGCTGGACACGGGCCACCACCCGCGTCCGTACCCGCTCGCGCCCCACGCCGTACGGCGGTTCCTCGGCCCGTACGCCCGCCACGATCCGCGCCAGTTCCGCCGCGGGGATCCGCCACCGGTACGAATCGTCCGGCACCTCAAGGGAGTTCGGATACCCCTCGGTGACCACGCGTGCGTACAGCGCCCGGCGCAGTACCTCCGCCATCCGCGCGTCGTGCTTCACGACGGCGGCCCGCTCGTCGTCCTCCGCCCGCACGGGACGACCCGGGCCCGCGATCTCGTCCGTGACCGTGGACTGCCGTACGCCCGTCTCGCCGAGGGCGGGCAGCACCTCCGAGATGTACGAGAGGAACGTGCGGTTGGGCCCGAGGATCAACAGGCCGCCGCGCTGGACGCGTTGGGGGTGGGTGTAGAGAAGGTACGCGGCCCGGTGCAGCCCGACGGCCGTCTTGCCGGTGCCGGGGGCGCCCTGCACACAGACAGAGACGCCGAGCCCGGCCCGTACGAGATCGTCCTGCTCGGGCTGGATCGTCGCGGCGATGTCCCGCATGGGCCCGACCCGGGGCCGGGCGATCTCCCGCGCGACCAGCCCGTCCGCGCCATCCACAGGCTGCTCTTCCCCTTCCACCAGGTGCTCGTCCTCCAGGCCGGTCAGGTCGGCGGAGTCCCCCGTACTGCCGGGTGCCCAGCCGAACCGCCGCCGCACATCCACACCCTGTGGATCGCGGGCGCTCGCCTGGTAGAAGGCGCGGGAGACGGGGGCCCGCCAGTCCACGACGAGGGGCGGGCGGGTCGGATGCTCGGAGATCCGCAGCCGCCCGATGTGATAGCGCGCACCGCGGTGATCACCCCCGCCGTCCCCCTCCCCGAAGTCCAACCGGCCGAAGAACAACGGCCCTTCGGGCAGTTCGCCCAGCTCCTTCGCCTTGCTGCGCAGCTGGTACCCGAGCACTTCCGCGTCCGCCCCGGAGGCGGAGACGTCCTCACCGGTGACGACATGCTCCTGGGCGCCGGCGATCATCGCGGCGAGGGCGGCACGGCAGACGTCGTGATGGGCACGTTCGCGGTGCAGGGCGTCGCGGAGCGGGGAGTCGGGTGGCGTCATTCCAGCAAGCCTACCGAAATAACGTAACCGAGTTAAATATTTTACCCAGTCTTGTCAGTCGCGTCGCCGAGGCTCATGTCCCGAAGCCACGGCAGCCCCACATCCAGCTGCCCGAACGCCGCCTCCGCCGCCTCGACCGCGTCCCCGCGCACGGCCTCCACCGCCTCCCCCGCGGCTATCCGCCGCCAGTTCTCCTGCGCGAGGATCCGCTGTACGGCGATGATCTGCCCGGCCGCGAGCCGGGCCGCCAGGGTGCCGCCCAGGGCGCCGGCGAGCGCGGCCTCCGACCGCTGCTGGTACTCGTACGCCCGGGCGACCAGCGACGGCGTGCCGTAGAGCAGACCGTGGAAGGCGAGCACCTCGGGGGCGTCGTTGAGGCCGGTGACCGGGTCCTCGCGGCTCAGCCCGTCGAGGAACTGCCGGCGCAGCGCGTCGACCGGCGACGCACCCGCGCCCGCGCCAGCCGCCGCACGGGCTGCCCGGACCACCCGCGCCGCCTCGTCCTCGTGATCCCCGAAGCGGTGCACGACGAGATCCTCCTTGGCGGGGAAGTACCGGAACAGCGTCGGTTTCGAGATCCCGGCCGCGGCGGCGATCTCCGCGACGGACACCGCGTCGAAGCCCTTCTCGAGGAAGAGCCCGATCGCGATGTCGGACACGTTCTGGTACGTCTGCCGCTTCTTGCGCTCGCGCAGCCCGATCTCTGCCATGGAAGGGAGAGTACGCACTCTCGGAACCTCCGCCTCCACTCCGGGAAACAGTTACAGGATCGGTCCCGGCTCCAGGTTCAACGCGGTCAGCGCGGCGACCACGGTCGCCTGGACCGACACCACCGCCCGGCCGACGTCGAGTGCCTCCAGGTCGGTGCGGGTGGCCAGCCGGTCGAGGTCGACGTACGCGGAGCGGACGATCTCCAGTCGGTGGTACGTGCGCCGGTCGCGCCGCCAGTCGCGGGTGTAGTGCGGCGGCAGGGTCAGCTCCCAGCGGCGCAGCATGCGGTGCCGCATGACCGGGCGGGAGCGGGCGAGGTGGAAGTGGCGGACCAGGTCGTACAGGGGGTCGCCCACCATCGCACGCTCCCAGTCGACGAGAGCCAGAGAGAACCTTTCCTCGTTCAGGCGTACGAGGTTCCAGAGGCGCAGGTCGCCGTGCAGGAGCGTGGGGGTGCGCGGGCTGACCCGGTAGCGGGACAGGATGCGGTGGAGGCGGTCGGGACCGGGCAGGCCGGACCGCTCGGCGAGGCGGCGCGACTCGTCGGGCAGCGCGTCGACCAGCCGGACGAGCCGGTCCGTCATCCGCTCGTAGAAGACTCCGGCGGTGGCCGTCGGGTCGAGGGCGAAGTAGTCGACCGCGGTGAGGGCGCAGAGCTGGTCGACCAGGTCGTCGGCCTCGTACAGCCGAAGACCGGACAGCGGGCGCCGGGGCGGTGTGCCGCCGTCACCCTGACCGACGTACGTGTGGATGAGGAAGGGACCCGCCGGGTCGCCGTCGTCGCCCATGGCCAGCACACGCGGCACCGCCACCGGGACGCCCGCGTTCTCGATGAGCTGGAGCACCACGTGCTCGGCGTGCAGACCCGGTTCGCGCCGGGGAGAGGGCGTCCTGCCTGGGCGGCGTACGAGGACCGGGTCGCGCCGGCCCCGCACCCGCACCACCGGATTCACGTCCGCCGTGCCCGTGCGCACGTTGCGGGCAGCCGCCGAGCGCTCGGCGAGAAGCGCGTCGGTGACCTGGGCGTCGGTGAAATCGGGCAGGTGCGGGTGGTCGCGGCCCGGCTTCCAGTGGACGGGTTCCGTCTCCCGCCCGCTGTCGACCGGTGCGCCGAGCCGGAAGAACGTCCAGCGGACCAGCACCTCCTCGATCTCCCCCTCGTCCGGGACGTCCCGCAGGGCGAGCGGCTCCGCGGCGGCCGTCAGCGCCCGGTGCACGCTCCGCACGGACTTCACCAGTTGCCGGGGGTCGGGCGACCGCTCCAGGTCGTACGCCGCGCGGATCACGTCGGGGTAGACGGACTGGGCCCGCTCGAAGGCGAGGTACTGGGGCAGGTCCTCGTCCAGCCCGCGCACCGAGGCCGGGCTCACCCGGCGCATCGCCTCCGCCCAGGCCTCGATCGCCTCCTTGGCCTGTCCCTCGGGGTAGCCCATGCGCACGAGATGGATGGCGAGGTCGTGCAACGGGTCGCCGTAGGTGGCGAGTTCCCAGTCGACGGGGATCAGCCGCGGCGGCTCGTCGGCGGTGACGATCACGTTGGCCCGGTGCAGGTCGCCGTGCAGGACGCTGTACGGCCGGCTGGTCATCCGCGGTACCCGGCCGGCCATTCTCCGCAGACCGTCGTCGGGGATTCCCAGGGCCCGGAACAGCGGGCCGTAGACGGTTGTGTTGGCCTGTCGGACGACCCGGTCCGCACGCTGGATCAGGTGCCGCAGGAAGGCCCGGCTGTCGTCGCCCTGGGGCCAGCCCGGCGGCAGCGGGGGCAGCTTTTCGAGGGGTACCAGCGTCAGGCTCGCCAGAATGCCGGCCATCGTCGCGATCACCCCACGGTCGACGGGGGTCCCTCGGGGGGAGTCGCCGGACAGCGGGCGGCCGAGCACGAAGTCGAACAGGCTGGACTTCCCCCAGTCCTGCGTCAGGCACTGCGGCACGCCCGGCAGGGTGCTCCTGATGGCGTCGAGGATCCTCGCCTCCTCGTCCGGCCAGGTCTTCACCGCCACGACCGGCAGGCCGCAGCGGGGTATCCGGACCATGACCGGTCTGCCCTCCCGGCAGCGGAGGACCTGCGCCAATTCAGGCGTCAGCGCGAGTACGTAGTTCGAGTTGTGGTGCCCTTCGAGCAACTCCCCCTTTTTGCACGCCAGTTCAACGAACAGGCCGTACACGGTGGGGTGCGGGGCAGGGGGTGTGCCCAATGGAGTTCCTGTGCCTCGTGTGCGTAGTGCTGGATACCGACTGTAGAACACTCATGTGGCCAACGAGGCTGGAGTCACTCAAATGAGTTCAAGGGAAAGCGATTTCCGTATCCTGGTGATCATTCCCCTGTCGATCACTCCGATTCCGGTTCCGCCGTTCACGATGCCACCGCACCAGGGATGTCATGACATACCGAAGAGTTGGTACACCCATAAGCCCCAGGGGCTCCGCTCCGCCCAACAGAGCCCCGTGCACTTTCGAAGCCTCGCGATAAAGCTGCGGCCAGTTGAACCTGGCACCGGAACCAAGAATCTGCGTGGCACGGATCACGTCGGTGAAAACCGATTGCGCGCGCTTGAAATCCATGATCTTGGGGAGATCGCTCTCCCAGTTCTTCGCACTGCCCGGCCTGACCTGCTCGGCGAGCGAACTCCAGCGTTCGGCAAGGGAATTGTGCTGCCCTTCCGGATAGCGCATGAGGTACAGATGCGTGGCCAGGTCATAGAGCGGATCGCCGAACATCGCCAGTTCCCAGTCGATCGTCCAGAGCCTGTTCTCCCGGTCCAGGATGAGATTCTCCCGGTGCAGATCGGCATGGAGTAGACAAAAGGGACGTTCGGTCAGGTCCGAAACGTTCTTTCTGAGCTTCTTGAAGGAGTCCGCCTCGATACCCAACGCGTCGAAGAGGGACTCGAAGTCCGCCAGATTCCGCCGGTAGACGCGCTCCTCGGCGAAGGTGATGAGCCGTTCCAGGAACTCCGAGCTGTTGGGGTCGGTGGCCCGGTCCTCGGGCTCGCACACACGGGGCGTTTTCAGGGTGTCCGCCGAGATGGCGAGCATCTGCGCGAAGAGCGCGAGGACCTGGTCGACGACCTCGCCGGGCACCTCCCGGCCCGAGCGGTGGCGCGCGGCCAGCGTCCGCCCCTCGATGAACCGCTGCAACCGCATGTCCCCGGCCTCGATCAGCTCGGGAATGCCGTCGACGCGCCCCTGGAGGTCACCCAGCAACTGCTCCTCCGAGACGAAGCAACGCCGGTCGAACCAGAGCAGGTTGGCGCGCGGCTCACGAACCTTGCCGCGCACCCGGCTGCCGTCCGGGGCGGCCCCGGGGAGCGGGATCACATGCGTCACGTGGTGGTAGCCCTGGAACGTCTCCTGGACGGCGTTCGCGGGGGTCACATCGACGGCTCGCTCCGGAGCCGGAGACACTCGTTCGGCTGACATCGCCCGCTCTCTTGCCTGAGGACACATGAGGATCCGTGAGGACCCGCCTCGCCCCCCGGAACCCGTGGGGCCCTTTCCCGGCACCCCTCGTGACCCGCACCGACGGTCCCGCACCGATGGGCCCACGGGGCCCACGTCCATGGTGGAGGAGAGATGCACGGTACTCCTCCGCCCCTCCGTGAATGAGCATGTTGCCAGAAGCCGATCCGCCGCCCGCATCGGTGTCCCCGCACCGGGCGATTGAGCGCCGGGTGCGCGCCCGACGTACATTCCGACGAACGAGGAGGCTCATGAGTGGCGCCCCCGGTGACCCCCGCGCCCAGGACCCGCACCGCCTGCGCGCCCTGTTGCGCGACACACACGCGGTGTTGATCGACTTCGACGGCCCCGTCTGCGACCTGTTCGGCGGCGCCTCCACCGGGCACATCGCCGACGAGGTCAAGGCCCGGGCGGAACAGGCGTGGCCCGGCACCGGGTTGGACGCGGACGTCCGGGACTGCGCCGACTCGCACGGCATCCTCCGCCTGCTGGCCGCCATGGCGGACCGGCACGCGCCCGCCCTCGACGGACCGCTCGACTGGGCGGACGAGATCGTCGAGCGGCACGAATACGCCGCGGTCCGTTCGGCGGTGCGTCTCGCCCGGGAGACGGCCGGCGCGGGCGACCTCGTCGAAACGCTGCACGCCCGCGGAAAACCCCTGGCGATCGTGAGCAACAATGCGGAGGGTCCCGTACGGGAATACCTTCAACACATCGGTCTGCTGCGGCGTTTCGAGGCGATCTGCGGACGCGATCCGCACGATCCCCGGCTGATGAAACCCCATCCGGATTCGATCCGTCGGGCATTACGGCTTCTCGGCGATCCGAAGCCGGAGCAGGTCCTGCTCATCGGCGACCAGTTGACGGATCTGACGGCGGCCGTCGCGGCGGGCGTACGTTTCCTGGGATTCACCCCGTACGGCGACCGGGCGCGCGAAATGCTGGGCCAGGGAGCGGATTTCGTGGTCGGCTCGCACGCACCGGTCGTCGAGGCGGTCGCGGAATCATCTTCGGGCGGTCAGTCCTTCGCGAGGAGTGTCCAGACCGAGTCGAACCAGGACTGCATACTCGCCACGAACACCGACCCCTGGGATTCCGGACCACCGGAATCCGATCCACCGGAATCCGGGGATTCCTCGCCCCGCACATAGTGCATGAGGGTGGCGCCGATCCCGACGACGTCGATCGCGGCAAGGGGTTTCGTCTCGTCCTCCAGCACGATGGGACGCTCGACCACCTCGTACGTTCCGAACAGCGCGTCCGTGCCGTTGAGCAGATAGAGCTTGAACGTCGGGACGATCGGCACCCGCCGGATCGCCACCTCGACGTTCTCCACCAGCCCTTCCGCCCGCAGCATGCCCAGCACATGGCGCAGCGAGGTCTCGTGCCGGCTGGTGATGGCCCGGAGCCGGTCCACGGGGCGGGTGTCGGCCGCGTCGCCCTTGGCCCGCGGATACGGCAGCGGCAGATCGTCGGTGGGCAGCAGCATGCGCAGGGCGATGCTCCGGGGGGCGACGATCTCCCCGGTCCTGATCCGTTCCGCCTGGAGCCAGATGTGCCCCTGGAGGGACTCGGAGGTCAACGTGGAGACGTCCAGGGTGACTTCGGGCTTCGTGAACGCCTCGCGGATGTGCGGGGCCAGGGTCGTACGCCCGGGACGCGCGACCCGTACCGCACCGCCCGGCTGGGCTCCGGCCGTACGCGGCGCGGGCTCCGGTACGGCGATCACCCGGGAGCCGCTGCCCTGCCGGGACTCGATCAGGTTCCGGTCGGTGAGCACGCGCAGCACCCGCTGGACGGTGTCCCGTGACACCCCGAACTCCTGGGCGAGTTCACGCTGGGGAGGCAGCAGAGAGCCCAGGGGATAGAGCGCGGGTGTCCCCTCGTCGCCGGACATACGGAGGATCAGTTCGGCCAGGATCCGCTCGAACTCCCTGCCGCCGCCCTCGGTGCCACGCTGGTTGTCCTGTTGCTCACCCACACATCGACCGTACCTCTTCCGGACCGCGGCCACACCAATTTGCGTCAACCAACCAACCACTTGAGCAGGGCAGTTAAGGGATCTCCCTACCCGGGAAGACCAATCCCGAAGGCAACCAGTCCAATTGGAACGACAAGTTGAGTGATTGACTGCTGTGGAAGGTGCGGGTGGGGGACATGCTTCTTCTTCAAGTGCTTTACGGGTTATGCCAGTTCGCGTTGAGCATGCTGGCGCAGCTACGACTCGGGCTCTTCGGCCTGATCCTGCTGAGCACGATCTTCGTCGGAATCAGGTCGCGTCACAACGGCCTGGCCGTGGGCGCGGCCGTGGTGTTCGCACTGCTGATGACTCAGGCCTGACCGGCCCGCGCCTGCCTGCGGACCGCCCGTAGCACCGGCGCCAACGAGTCGACCATCGTTTCCGCGCCCGCTGCCCTGAGCGTCTTCTCCTTCTCCTCGTTACGCGCGTAGCCCAGGAAGGGCACCCCGGCCTCGCGTGCGGCGAAGTAGTCCGAGGGGGTGTCGCCGATCATCAGGGCCGCGGACGGGGCCGCGCCCATCGCGTTCAGGGCGCGGTTGAGGCAGTGCGGATCCGGCTTGAGGAGATGGAGATCCTGGGTGCGGCCGTAGACGTGCGGCGTGAAGCACCTGGTCAGATTGCGCCCCGCGAGGTAAGTGCGCACCACTTTCGGGGAGTTGTTGGTGGTGATCGCGAGTCTGGATCCGACGGCCTTCCAGGTCTGTATCAGGATGTCGGCGTACGGCGTGGGCATCGACCTGGGCACCGCCCGGAGTTCCTCCTGGGTGAGGCGTTCCTCCAGCTCCGCCACCAGGTCGCTGCCGGAGTGTCTGCGGTCGACGGCGCGCAACACCTGGTGCGGATCAAGGGATTCGAGTTCCCGGTCCGTCAACAGGCCGTGCAGCCCCCGGCCTTCGAGCCAGTCGACCAGCCGGATCGCCACCCGCTCGGCCGAATAGCCCGCGAACAGCCGGCAGATCGGCCCGTCGAAGTCCCAGAGGACGACGCGGGCGGGTGCGATCAGCTGCCGCAGACTCTCCACCAGGTCGTTCTCGATCTCGTTCTCGATTTCGTTCACGTTCTCTGCGGCGCCCGGTCCGGTCTGCCTCGTATCTGAAGTCACTAGGAGAGTGTCAGGTCCGAAGTGATGGTTTCCCAGAGGGCGTCGAACCACTTCTGGGATTGCTCGACGAACGCCGTGTCCCGTTCACCGGCCCCCTTGCCGAACGAGAAGAGCAGTGACTCGGTGCCCAGGGTGTCGTACATGTCGAGCGTTCCGCTCTCCACCGCCTCCTCGCGGCGGGCGATCATGTAGTACGCGATGAGCGCCTCGGTCTCGTTGAGCAGGTACAGCTTCACCGGCGGGGTGAACGGGAGCGCCCTGAAGGTCACCCGTACGTCGATGCCGTGCGAGGAGCGCAGGGCCAGCAGGTTGTGCCGCAGGACGTGCCCCTGGGCGTTGCGCTGGGCCAGCCAGCGCTGGTGGACCGGGGCCTCGGCGGCGTCGCCGGTGTCGTCGACGGGGACCGGGAAGGCCAGTGTGATGTCCCGGGACGGCAGCAGGATGCGTACGTCGATCGACTGGGGTCGCAGGCGGCCCTCGTGGATCAGCCGGACCGGTTCGCCGACGGCCAGCATCAGGGTCTCCGCGGTGAGACAGGCCGCGTCGATCCGGACGTGCGGCGCCGAGAACGCCTCCGTCAGCCGCGGCGCCAGCCCCACCATCGTCGGCTGGGGCCCTTCCCGGGGCAGGGTCATCGCGGCGACCCGCGGCGGGCTGCCCTTGCTGACGTTGGTGAGCAGCCGCTCGGAGTGCAGGACGCGCAGCGCCTCCCGTACGGCACCCCGCTCGACCCCGAACTCCTCGGCCAGCTCGGCCTGGGTGGGCAGCCTGTCGCCCGGCCGTAGGTCGCCACTGCGGATGCGGTCACGCAGGGCGTCGGCGATCTCCTGGGGCGACTGTCTTCTGCTGCCGTTCACTGCCACGTTCTCCTGGGTCACGACCAAAACGCTACAACTTCGATCCATCTATGGGGAGTTGTTTGAAAGTTGTTTATGACTAGGGGCCAAGTGGGGACAACATACTCAGAGTTGGTTGCCAACTTGGTGAAGTTGGCATAAGTTTACCTCCCCTCCATCACCTTGCCACCGCCCCTGAGCTTGAAGGAGGAACCACCATGCCCGCCATCGCCCTCCTCGCCGCCGTCTTCATCAGCGGCTTCCAGCAGCTCATCAGCTGGAAGTACGGCACCTCAGGTGTCGTAGGCCTGCTCCTGCTCACCGTAGGCATCAAGGCCAAGAACGCGACGATCAGCTCCATCGGGGCGGTGGTCCTCGCCCTGCTGGTCACGGGCCCCGCCCTGTGACCGTCGTAGACCGCTGTGGGAGACCTCAGTCCGTGAGCGTCAGCTCCGAACTGATCGTCTCCCACAGCGCGTTGAACCACAGGTGCGACTGCTCCACGAAGGTCGTGTCCCGGAGTCCGGCACCCTGCTCGAACGCGAACAGCATGGACCGGACGCCCTCGGCGTCGTACATCTCCACCTGCTCGTGGTCGATCTCCGCGGCGCGCCTCTTCAGCGTGTAGTACGCGAAGAGCGCCTCCGACTCGTTGAGCAGATACAGCTTCACCGGTGGCGTGAACGGGAGGGCCCGGAAGGAGACGCGCACGTCGATACCGTGCGTGGCGCGCAGGGCCAGCAGATTGTGCCGGAGCACCTGCCCCTGGGCGTTGCGCTGGGCCAGCCAGCGGCGCTGCAACAGGCTGGTGGCCTCGGACCCGGCCGGGGAGCCGTCCGCCAGGGCCACCGGCGCCGGCCACGCGAGGTCGATGTCCCGGCTCGGCAGCAGCACCCGGACGTCGATCCTGGCCGGATTCAGTCGTCCGGTGTGGATCTGCCGCAGCGGCTCACCGATGGCGAGGGTGAGCGAGACGGCCGTCAGACACAGGGCGTCGATGGAGACGTGCGGCACCGCGAAGGCCGCCTCGATACGGGGCGCGAGGGCGACGGTGGTGGGCAGCGGCGGGGCGGCGGGGCCGGTCAGCGCGGGTCCGGGATCGGGCGCGACCGTCGCCGGACTCCCCTTGCTGACGTTGGTCAGCAGCCGCTCGGCGTGCAGGACGCGCAACGCCTCGCGTACGGCACCCCGCTCGACCCCGAACTCCTCGGCCAGCCTGGCCTGGGTGGGCATGCGCTGGCCGGGCCGCAGCTCACCGGTCCTGATCCGGGTGCGCAGGGCGTCGGCCACCTCGCGGTGTGACCTCTGAGGCTCCACAACCAAACACTACAACTTCCCGCCATCTTTGGGCAGTTCCAGTGAAGGTGGTTATGAGACGCCTCCAAGTGGAGATAAGTACAGTGAAGTTGGCTGCCAATGAATACCAATGACCACCAACTTCGGCAACATGGTCAAACCTTCAGCAGGTTGGCTGCCGAACTCTTCTCCGGAGGGGAGCCTGGAGCTCGGCAGCCACCACGAGTCGCGGAAGAGAGGTCGGATCAGAAGATGTCCGGGCACCAAGGGCGCCTGGACGTACGCAGCAGGGCGTCGGCCACTCGGGCGGCGCCCGCTCGTTCTTCCCGCACCCGCCCCAGCGCGGCAAGCCGCACGGCCGACTCGTCACCGAGCCAGAGCGCGGCCAACTCCCGTACATCGAGGGTGAGTTCGGCGGCGTCGCGCGTTGCGGGCGCACATGACCCGACGCCCTCGGCGGACACGTCCAGCCGGTACCGCCCACCGGCGAACCCGTCCGCGTCGACGACGTCGAGGACAAGACCGCGACCACTTGTACTGCTGTCGTATGGACGAGCCTCCAGAGCCCGTACGACATCCAGGATCCGCACCCACAGCCAGTCCGCGTGCGCGGTGAGCCTGGCGGCGCGCGGGTCCGGCAGGAAGAAGGGAAGCAGGTCGTCCGGGGCCCGCCAGCCGGTCTTGACCTTGGTGATCCAGTCGATCGAGCAGAGGTACTGCCACAGGGCGCGCTCGGCGGCCGGAGTCGCGGCGATCAGCCAGTTCACCTCGGCGGTGTCCTGCGGCTGCTTGGCTTCCCACTTGTCGTCGGCCTCGTAGGAGACAAGCCCGTCGACCTCCCCGTCCGCCGAACGGTAGACGGCGTAGAAGGGCTCGTCCCAGGACCCCCCGAACCGCACCACCCCGGTGTTGACCTGCCACCAGCGCTCGTCACGGCTGACGGCACCCGGCTGCTGCCGCACGAGCCGCGCGTGCAGTTCGGGTCCCAGTTTCCGTACGTCCTCCGCGTCCACGAGGTCGATACGGCCGCCGTCCGTCGGGCCCGCCCAGCGGGGGTCGAGGCCGGTGCGCGGTACGTCGATGGTCCACTCGGAGGTCCAGGTGGCGGGGCCGAAGCCGTACCGTCCGTAGATCGGGTACTCGGCGGCGATCAGCGTGGCGACGACGTCCCCGCGGTCCTTCGCGGCGGCGAGGTCCTGACCCATCATGCGGGTGAGGATGCCTCGGCGGCGGTGGGTGGGGGAGACGGTGACGTTGGAGATGGCGTCGGCGGGGACGGTGGCGCCGCCACCGACACTCAGCTCCTGCGGAAACGAACGGAAGGTCGCGACACATCGCCCGCCGTCGAACGCACCGAGCGTCCGCCCCGGCAGAAACCCTCCGCGCCGCGCCTCCAGCTCCACATCACTGACCTCGGGCGACCGAAGAAACCCGGTACTCAGAGCCCGGGTCCACTCCCGGAGTCCGTCTTCGCTGACGGGGCGTATGTCGATGGCATCACGGGGGGTCATGGGGCCAGGCTAGGGGGGAGGTCGCGGGGGTGTCGCGCGGATTTTTTTCGCCCCCGCCGCCCCTACCCGTTCCCATCCCTGGGGGCTGCGCCCCCAGACCCCACCTTTGTCCTCAATCGCCGGACGGGCTGAAAGACCAACCCCCGGCCGGCACCACATCCAGCCCGTCCGGCGTTTGAGGACGAGCGCGTTCAGCGCGATACGGGGGTTCGGGGGCGCAGCCCCCAGGGACGGGTAGGGGCGGCGGGGGCGAGGAAAAGCCCTCAGATCAGCAGGTCCTCCACCTGGGCCTCGCCCTCCCGGTATCGCCGCGCGATCTCCCCGCTACAGTCGTCCGCCGTCCGCTGCAACCCCTGCCGCCGCCGCGAAACCTGCTGCTCGTACCCCACCAACCTCCCCATCGCCGCCGTAAGCTCCGGATCCGTACGCGCGTCCAGATCCGACAGCTCGACCTCGGCGAGCATCTCCGCCGCCAGCCGCCCGTACTCCTCGCTGTGCGGCGTCCCGAGCGTCACATGCCGCGCGGACGACCGCTGCCGCGCCGGCGCGTCCGTGAGGATCTCCGACAGCCGCTCGACGACCGACCCCTCCCCCACCGCGACCACGGACGTGGGCCCGCGCCGCGCCAGTTCCGCGCGCAGGATGTCGATACGCCCCTGTAGCAGCCGCCGTACGTAACTGAGGTCGGCCTCGTCCCGCTGGGCGTCCCGGCGCAGGGCGCGCAGCTCGGTCAGCCGCAGCACGGTCAGATCGTGCTCGGGCGGATCGGCGGCCAGCAACGAACCGATCGAAGCAGCCGGAGCGGCGGCGGCCGTATGAGGCCGCCCGGTACTCGGTGTGCTCATGTGCCTCTACCGTTCCCTCGACAGGCGAATGGGAGCATCGTGCCACCCCAAGTGGCCGCTATGTGACCGAGTGCCCCCGAACGGCCCCAGATGGGGGCTTAAGGATCAAAAAGAATCCCGCGACAGAGCCACCACGTCGGCACGGCATGATGGGCGCATGCGTGCAGTGGTGCAGAGGGTGGACGGCGCGAGTGTCGTCGTGGACGGGGAAGTGACCGGAGAGATCACGGGCGAGGGCCTGTGCGTCCTCGTCGGGGTCACACACGAGGACACGAAGGAGAAGGCGGCCCAACTGGCCCGCAAACTCTGGTCGGTGCGCATGCTCGCGGACGAGAAGTCGTGCTCCGACATCGACGCCCCGCTGCTCGTCATCAGCCAGTTCACCCTGTACGGCGACGCCCGCAAGGGCCGCCGCCCGACCTGGAACGCGGCAGCCCCCGGCGACGTCGCCGAACCCTTGGTCGACGAGGTGGTCGCCCAACTCCGTTCCCTGGGCGCGACGGTGGCGACGGGCCGCTTCGGCGCACAGATGCGGGTGAGCCTGACGAACGACGGCCCGTTCACGGTCCTGCTGGAGATGTAGGAGCGGTCGTACGGCTGCTACGGCTCGACCACGACCTCCTGCGCAGCAGCCGTGTTGTCCGCGACCAGCCGCGCGTCCAGCGCCACGTTCCGCTTCACCAGCGCCAGCGCGACCGGCCCCAGCTCGTGATGCCGTACGGACGTCGTGATAAACCCGATCTTGCGGCCGTCGGGCCCGTCGTCCGCGAGCCTCAACTCCGTGCCGGCCGGCGGCAGATGGACCTCGCTGCCGTCCAGGTGCAGAAAGACGAGCCGGCGCGGGGGCTTGCCCAGGTTCTGGACGCGGGCGACCGTCTCCTGGCCCCGGTAGCAGCCCTTCTGGAGATGCACCGCCGTGCCGATCCAGCCCAGCTCGTGCGGGATGGTGCGGTGGTCGGTCTCGAAGCCGAGCCGCGGCCGGTGCTGCTCGACCCGCAGCGCCTCGTACGCCAGCAGCCCCGCCGCAGGCCCGGCCTTCTCGGCGAACGACTCCAGCTCGGCACGCGGCAGGAAGAGATCACGCCCGTACGGGGTCTCCCGTACGACAACCCCCTCAGGCACCTCGGAGATCGCCCCCGCGGGGAGGTGGACGACGGCGAACTCAGCTGTCCGGTCGGCGACTTCGACGCGGTAGAAGAACTTCATCGACTCCAGGTAGGCGATCAGCGCCTCCTGGGTGTCCGGCTCCACATGGGCCCAGGTGGTCGTGCCGTCGTCGACGAGATACAGGGCGTGCTCGATGTGACCGTGCGCCGACAGCACCAGCGCCTCGGTGGCCTCGCCCACGGGCAGGTCGCTGACGTGCTGGGTGAGCAGCAGATGCAGCCAGCTCAGCCGGTCGTCGCCGGTGACGGTGATCACGCCGCGGTGGGAGAGGTCGACGAATCCGGTGCCCTCGGCGAGGGCACGCTGTTCACGGAACAGTTCGCCGTAGTGGGCGGCGACGCCTTCGTCCACGCCCTCGGCGGGGACGGCGCCGGGCAGGGACAGCAGAGGGCTCTTCATACGCACAAGCCTACGACTCGGTAGTTGAAACCTTGGCAGAGGAAGCCTTGGCGGCCTTCTGCGCGCAGTCCTCACAGCGCCCGAAGATCGCGAAGTGCTTCATGTCGGTCTCGAACCCGAAGGTCTCGCGCAGCTTGGCGGTGAAGTCCGCGGCGACGGCGACATCCGTCTCGATCACGTTGTCGCAGTCGCGGCAGACGAGGTGGATGTGGTGGTGCCGGTCGGCGAGGTGGTAGGTCGGCGCCCCGTGCCCGAGGTGGGCATGGCTGACCAGCCCCAGTTCCTCCAGCAGCTCCAGGGTCCGGTAGACCGTGGAGATGTTGACCCCCGACGCCGTCTTGCGCACTTCCACGAGGATGTCGTCGGGGCTCGCGTGCTCAAGGGTGTCCACGGCTTCGAGCACAAGCTGCCGCTGGGGGGTCAGCCGGTACCCGCGCTGCCTGAGGTCGCTCTTCCAATCGGTGCTCACCACACCACAGAGTCTAGGTCTACTTGAAGAAAGCGATCCCGTCGTCCGGCATGTCGTCCGGCAGGGCCTTCGCCCAGCGTTCGACGTCCTCCGGGGTGACGACCTTCTTCAGCTGGGCCGACATGTACGGGCGCAGCTCGACGTCCGGGGTCTGCTTCTCGCCGACCCACATCAGGTCGCTGTTCACATAGCCGTACAGCCGCTTGCCGCCGCTGTACGGACCCGAGGCCGCCGTGCGTGCCACGGCGTCGGTCACGATGTCGATCTGGGGCTTCTTGGCGGCCAGCTCGCCGTACCAGACCTCGACGACACCGTCCTGGCGGACCATGACGACCTCGACCTTGCGGTCGGCGTCGATGCGCCAGTAGCCCGACTCGGACTCCAGGGGCCTGACCTTGTTGCCGTCGGCGTCCAGCACCCACGAGTGGGAGTGGTACTCCAGGAAGTCACGTCCGTCGTGCGTGAAGGTGACCTCCTGCCCGAAGTTGCACTTCTCGGCGCCAGGGAAGTCGTGGACGCCCGCGCCGGCCCACTTGCCGAGCAGGAAGACGAGCGGCACAAGATCCTTGTGCAGGTCGGACGGGATCTCGATCATGAGCGGCAGTTCCTGCGATTCGTGGTGACGGGGGTCAGACGGGGGTCAGCGCTGACCCTGGTACAGCTTCTTGACCGTCAGACCGGCGAAGGCGAGAACGCCGACGGCGACCAGAACCAGCAGGGCTTCGAAGAATGCCTCAAGCACGGGGTGCTCCTCGGACGATCGGTTGTGTGCACAAGAGCCGGGCCCAAGCTTACGCGGCCTGGGCCCGGCTCTCTCTGCCAGGTGGGCCCGTACTAGCCGAGCAGCTGGCTCTGGAGGGTCACCGTCTGCTGGAAGGGCACCGCCGGGGCCTCGCCCTTCCGGGACTGCATGATCAGCGCGAGGGTGTCCCCGGCGGCGAGGTAGGCGTAGCGGACCTGTTCGGCGCCGTACGGCTCGGACTCGGTGTAGACGGCAGGCTGGATGTCCTCCGTCCGAGCGGCCTCCGCCGGGAAGTCCTCGTCGACCTCGGTCAGGTCGGCGCCGCGCATCTGGAGTCCCGCGCTGCTGAACGCGGCGAAGTCGGCGGCGAACAGGTCGTCCACGACGGCCGCGCTCTCGAAGCGGAGCAGATAGATACGGGTGTGCGTACCGTCCTCGGTGGTCCAGCCGCGTGCCGCGATGTGGCGCAGGCCGTCGTCGACGAGCTTCTGCCGGAACGTGTCCCGTTCCCCCTCGTCGGCGAACTCCGTCAGGAGGACCCTCGGCGCGAGCCATCCGTCCGAGCCGCTCAGCGACTTGTCCTCCGTCGCCCCCTCGGGAGCGGGCAGTACGAGGGCGCGCAGATCGGCGTGGTGGGTACCGGCCGTGTTCCCCTCGGCGAACGGCCCCGGGCTGCCGGACGGCAGCGGCGGCAGGCTGATCTCCGGGTACTCCCACCGCCCGTCCGACGCGGTCGCCAGCCCCGGTACGTCCGTCCGCTCCATCCGCGTGATCCCGTACGCCGCCGACGCCCCGACGGCCGCGAAGACGACCACGGCGGCGGTCCAGCGCAGGGCGGCCCGCAGGACCCGGCGGTCCTTGCGCACCGGGGGTACGGCGACGACGGGCTCCGTAGCCACGGGCTCAGTGACTGCGGGTTCGGTAACTGTGGGCTCGGTAACTGTGGGCTCGGTCATACCGCCACCCCCGGCGCGGCGATGCGGTCGAGCTGCTCGCTCAGGAGCATCGCGACTCCCTTGGTGTCGAGTGGTGCGGGACCGTCGGCGGTGGCGGTGACCAGGACGTCTCCCTGGTAGGCGGAGCAGTACATGGTTTCGAGGCCGGGACCGTCCGACGCGTCCTCCTCGTCGTCCTCGGGCGGCAGGAAGCACTTGGCGTTCTTGTGGCCCTTGATCTCCGGGCCCGCGCGGAAGACGTCCAGGGCGTCGAGGAACTCCTGCTGGAAGGTTCCGAGGTCCCGTACGGCCGCCGAGCTGCCCATGCGCGCCAGCACGACGTTCACGGTGTAGACGCCCTCGTTGTCACTGAGGTCGCTCACCTCCTCGCTGAGGTAGCTGCGCATCGCCATGCCCTTGATCCGCTGCCTGTCGATCTGCTTCTCCAGCTGCTTGCGCTGGGTACGGGGCAGCCCGCTCAGGGACTCCTTGCGCAGCGCCGTCGCCTGGGCGCCGCTCAGCTGGGCGTCGTACCCGAACTCGCCGAGGTCGGGACCCCGGTGCCAGCCGCTCTCCCCGTACGGCACGAGCACCCCGGCGAGCCCGGACGGGGCCGCCGCCTTGGCGTCGTCGTCGGCCGTCGGCTTCGGGAACTCGAACGCGGGCGCGCCCGCGTCCCGGTCCGCCCCTGCCACGGTGACGACGGTGTAGCCGACCCCGGCGACGACGGCCCCGGCCAGCAGGACCGACCCGAGGGCGAGGGCGACACGGCGCGGGCTCGGACGCGGGCGCTTCCTGGCCGGTACAGCCTCGGATTCAGGTACGGGTACGGGTACGGGTACGGGGTCGGGGCCGGGGTCGGACTCAGTCACGGGTACGGACTCTGGCTCGGTCACAGCTGCTCCATCTGGCGCTTGGCGAGGTCCACGATCAGCTGCTTGGAGATCGGCTTGGAGTCGTAGACCCAGATCTCCATGGCGATGTCACCCCGCCAGGCATACGCCTCGGCGTTGTAGGCCGACACGCCTTCCAGCTCGGCGACCGGCTCCGTGTGGACGTACGCCGTTCCGTCCCCGGTACCGGGGACCGGGTAGCTCTTGGTGCCGTCCTCCTGCTCGGCCCAGTAGTGGCCGTTCTCGGCGGCCTCGGGGGCGGCGACGGTCTCCTCCTGCCGGTACTGGACCAGCCGGATCTCCACACTCGTGTCACCGGCCTCCCAGCCTGTGACGGCGGCCCGCCGGAACTCGGAGCCCAGGAAGCTGCCGAACATGTTGCCGGACTCGTCGTACTCGGCCGCGTAGCCGGCCAGGTCCATCCAGCCGTCCCCGCCCGTCAGGAACTCGGCCTCCTTCGCCCCCTTCGGCTTCTTCAGCAGCAGCTTCCGCAGATCCCCGTCGGTCCGCACCCGCCGGTCCCGTGCCGCGGACAACGGCTCGGGTGCCTCCCCCTCGGCCTGCGCGAGCGTGACCTGCGAGAGCGAGGGCAGCGGGGTGGGGTCGCGGTCGGCCTGTACGAGGTAGCCGACGCAGGTTCCGGCGACGAGCCCGAGCACGGCGGCCGTGGCGATCAGCAGGGTGGTACGCCCACGCCGACGCGCAGGTCTTTCGGGCACTTCCGGTGCTTCGGGCACTTCCGGCGCTTCCGGCACTTCCAAGACATCCCCCACGCAACGCGAAGCACGGATTCCCTATCCGCGCGCACAGGAGACCCATGGCCAACGCCTTGGGTTGCAAGGAAGTTGATTACGATTCGGGCATGGCGAAGAAGCTCGTGATCAAGGTGACAGCGGGGGCCGACGCCCCCGAGCGCTGCTCTCAGGCGTTCACGGTGGCGGCGGTGGCCGTGGCCAGTGGGGTCGAGGTGTCGCTGTGGCTGACCGGGGAGTCGGCGTGGTTCGCGCTGCCGGGCCGGGCCGCCGAGTTCGAGCTGCCGCACGCGGCGCCGCTGCCCGACCTGATCGACTCGGTCCTCGCGGCCGGCCGCCTCACCCTCTGCACCCAGTGCGCGGCCCGCCGGGACATCACGGAGAAGGACGTCATCGAGGGCGTACGGATCGCGGGCGCGCAGGTGTTCGTCCAGGAGGCGATGGCGGACGGGACACAGGCACTCGTCTACTGAACCGTTCACCCGGTTGAGTTGATCCCCGGTGAACCCGCCACTCCCCCACGTCTCGTCACTACGCTGATGCACCGAATCGTGACTGAACGTGACCAATGGGGGACTCCATGCCGAAGCTTCGCCGTGTCGTGGCGTGGTTCATCGACTTCGCGCTGGTGGTCGCGGGGGCCTCGGCCCTCGCCGTGCTCACCTTCCACCGTGTGTCCGCGCTCGTCACCGACGTGCCCGTCCTGGCGGCGCGCGGCGGCCTGGAACTGCTCATGTCGCGCGGCGCCTTCATCGACGCGTCGGCGGAACTCGGTCTCGTGCTGTGGAACAAGGCGGTCCTGTACGTGGAGCAGGCCTTCGTCCTGCTGATCCTCGGCACGTTCCTCTACCAGTGGGCCGCACTGGCGTTCACGGGCAGCACCATCGGCAAGGCCCTGCTCGGCCTGAAGGTCGCCCCGGTCACTTCGGCCGCCCCGCGCCGTGCGGTTCTGCGCGCCGCCGTCACCACCACGGCGGACGTCGCCGTCTACGCGCTGGCCTGCGTCCTGCTGTTCGAGGGCCAGTTCGTGCTCTCGACGCTGGTCTGGGCGACGGCCGTCCTCGTCTTCGTCGGCAACGCCCTGCCGGTCCTCTCCCCCAGCCGCCGCTCCCTGGCCGACCGACTGGCGGGCACGGCCGTCACGGGGATCGAGTTCGGCCGCGGCGACCGGGGCTGATCAGGGCGTGGCCTGCGTCCACAGGCAGAACGGGTGTCCCGACGGGTCCAGCAGGACTCGTACGTCGTCCTGGGGCTGGAAGTCGTGGAGGCGGGCGCCCTCCGACACCGCCCTCGCCGTCTCCCCCGCCAGGTCGTCGACCTCGATGTCCAGGTGGAGCATCATCTGCTGGTCGCCGGGGATGCGGGTGGGCCACACCGGGGGGACGTAGGCACGCTCGGTCTCGAAGGAGAGGGAGACGCCCTCCTCTCCCGGCGGTGGGCCGATGAGGACCCAGTCGGGTTCCTCGCGGCGGATCTCGTAGCCGAGGAGGCGGAGGTAGAAGCCGGCCAGTTCGTGCGCGTCGTGCGCGTCCAGCACCACGGTGGACACTCTCGTACCCGTACGTCCCATGCGGGCCCTCTCCGTCTACTGCTGTCGCCGTCTCTTGCCGTCCAGCTCGTCCCACCACTCGTCGGACTTGGGGTCGCCGGACGGGTCGTCCCACCAGCGGTCGTCCGGGCCGCGGCGGTTGGCGGTCATCGCCGCCAGGGGCGGGATCACCATCGCCACCAGACACATGCCGACCGCCACCGGCATCGACCACAGGCGTACGACGGACCAGGCCAGGACGAAGAGCGTGATGCAGGTGCCCATCATGGCGAAGTACACGTGCCGACGACGTGCGTACATGTGTCCAGGGTAGGCCCGTGCACGGCGAAGGGCCGTACCCCGGAACCACGGGGTACGGCCCTTCGGACACCGGGTGTCAGACGGCGATCGCGACCTCGGCGAGGCCGCCCGTCTGGGCGACGACCGTGCGGTCCGCCGTGCCGCCGGGGACGAGGGCCCGGACGGTCCACGTGCCCTCGGCCGCGTAGAAGCGGAACTGCCCGGTCGCCGAGGTCGGGACCTCGGCGGTGAACTCGCCGGTCGAGTCCAGCAGGCGGACGTATCCGACCACCGGCTCGCCGTCGCGGGTCACCTGACCCTGGATCGTGGTCTCACCGGGCTTGATCGTCGAGGCGTCCGGGCCGCCGGCCTTCGCTCCACACATGTCTTACTCCAAGAGGGGTTTGACCGGACGGCAGGGAAGGCCGGTCGGGGTGTACGGGGGTTCGCTTACTTGTTGGCGCCGAGCTCGATCGGGACGCCGACCAGGCTGCCGTACTCGGTCCAGGAGCCGTCGTAGTTCTTGACGTTCTCCACGCCGAGCAGCTCGTGCAGGACGAACCAGGTGAGCGCGGAACGCTCACCGATGCGGCAGTAGGCGATGGTGTCCTTGGCGAGGTCCACCTGCTCGTCGGCGTAGAGCTCCTTCAGCTCGTCGTCCGACTTGAAGGTGCCGTCGTCGTTGGCGTTCTTCGACCACGGGATGTTGCGGGCGGACGGGACGTGGCCCGGGCGCTGCGACTGCTCCTGCGGGAGGTGGGCAGGCGCGAGCAGCTTGCCGCTGAACTCGTCGGGCGAGCGGACGTCGACCAGGTTCTGCGAGCCGATCGCGGCGACCACGTCGTCGCGGAAGGCACGGATGGACTTGTCCTGCGGCTTGGCCTTGTAGTCGGTGGTGGCGCGCGAGGGGACCTCTTCCACCAGCTCGCGGGCGTCCAGCTCCCACTTCTTGCGGCCGCCGTCGAGCAGCTTGACGCTGTCGTGGCCGTACAGCTTGAAGTACCAGTAGGCGTACGAGGCGAACCAGTTGTTGTTGCCGCCGTAGAGGACGACCAGGGTGTCGTTGCCGATGCCCTTCGCCGAGAGGAGCTTCTCGAAGCCCTCCTGGTCGATGAAGTCACGGCGGACCGGGTCCTGGAGGTCCTTGGTCCAGTCGATCCGGATGGCGTTGCGGATGTGGTTCTTCTCGTAGGCGGACGTGTCCTCGTCCACCTCGACGATGGCGATGTCGGCGTTGTCGAGGTTGGCCTCGACCCAGTCGGCGTCGACCAGTACGTCGCTGCGGCTCATGCTGTTTCTCCTCCGGGGCAGTTGCGGGGGCAGGTATGGCAGGGGTGGCGGGGTGCGACTCGCGCACCGGGCCCTTGGATCAGGGCGCCAGGGGTGCGGAAGGAATGGGGCCGCTGAGGCCGCGCGCTTCCGCTCAGAAAGGGCGACAGAGCATGGCGGCGACGCGGCACAGGTCTACTGCCCGCCGCTTCGTGAGGTCCGCCTGTCGCTGCATAGCGTCGATCGTAGGGACGGATTGCCGGGGATGTCACCGGCATGTCGTATGGTGAGATGCGATCGTCCACAATGTGGGATACGAGGGGGGAGGGGTGCCCTCGCCACAGGGGTGCGGGCCGGGGCGGCGGGCATGCGCCCGTCACCCATCTGCTGTACGGACAGTCCCGTCTCGCCAGTTGGACGCCCTCGTCCCGGGCGGCGGTTGTCGGCCTGACGCGTCCTACCCCGCCAGGCTGACGTTCGAACCCTTCACCGAGATGTCCACACCGGTCTTCCCCGCCTCGACCGAGTCCAGCTCGATGCCGCCGGGCAGGCCCTCGATCTTCTGTTCGAAGTCGGCGATCGACTGGACCTCGGCGTCGGCGAGCTGGATGTCGTCGTTCAGGTTGGGGATCGAGTCGGCGCGCACCCGGACGGTGTTCCCGTCGACGACGGTGACGCTGCTCAGCAGGTACACGGGCTGCTTCAGGGTGCTCACCTCGACGGCGACCTTGATCTTGCCGTTGCCGCCGTCGGAGAGGCCGACGACCTTCGCGGTGATGCCCAGCGGCAGCTGGGTCTCCTGCGCGTTGGCGGCCTTGAGGAGCTGGTCGTAGGAGATGGTCGCGCTGCCGGTGGCGGTGGCCGCGGTGGCGGAGCTGTAGTCGCCGGTGAACTCGACGCCGCGCATCTGGGCGTTCAGGTCGTCGATGCGGATGTTCTGGCCGGAGACCCCGGTGGCGGCCTCGTAGTCCTTGATGCCGACCTCGACGTCGTCGAGTTCGCCGCCGGCGACCTGGGTGAGGAAGGGGAAGCCCTTGATCGACACGTCCGGGGTGGTGGCCAGGCCCTCGCTGGCCTTGAGGCGGTCCGCGACCTCGTCCTCCGCGAAGCCGACGGCGACGCGGTCGGCGATCACGAAGAGGCCGCCGAGGACGACGGCCACGATGAGGAGAATTCGGAATGCACGCATGCTCGCGACGGTACCCGGGGGCGGGCGTGGCAGGGGGCGGGGTGTGGAGGTTGTAGATCAGGTGTGACGTTTCCCCGGCGCCGCCAACGCCGTCAAGGCCGCCAAGGCCACCGGGACGCGGTCCAGCACCGGGAACGGCACGAGGCCGTAGTGGTAGAAGTCCACGGCGTCCGCCCCGCCCGGCCCGGTGGCCGCGACGGCCTTGGCCGCGAGGTGCTCGGCGGAGGTGGTGTCGGGGGCTCCAGGGCGCAGCACCACGCGCAGGGCGCAGGAGTCGGGCAGTACGTCCCGATAGGCGGCGGTGTCGTCCGCGACCCGCTCGGCGTCCCGCGCGTAGGCGAGGACCACGTATCCGGGGACCACCGCGCCGACCGCCGCCGGGTCGACCCCGATCCGCCAGGCCTCGTCGACGGCGAGGGCGCCGGTCGGACGGCCGTCCGCGTAGCCCTTGACCGCACCGGTCAGATCGAGGAAGAGCAGCTGGGATCCCTCGCCGGCGACGGCGTCGGCGACGGTCGCCGCCAGGGAGGTGACGGTGGCGGCGCGGGTACGGACGTAGGCGGCGAGGGGATCGGGGAGCGCGTCGGGGGCCGTCAGCTCGGCGAGGTGCGGCTCCGCGCCGTCCAGCACCCGGCCGACCAGCCGTGCGGCCTCGGTGCGGGCCGCTTCGGGGTCGGCTCCGGCGGTCTGGGCGCGGGCGGTGCAGTGGTCGCAGAAGCACAGGCCCAGGAGGAAGTCCTCCAGTGGGCCCAGGGGGACGAAGCTGCGTTCGTGGTGGTAGCCGTGGCCGAAGGTGCCGTAGTGGAGGGACTCGGCGACCACCGCGTCCACGCCCTGGCGGGCCACCGCGCGGGCCAGGGCCACGGCGTAGGCCCGTACGTCGGGGTGGGCCGGGCACAGGTCGGCCGGGGCGGCCCGGTCGCCGAAGCAGTTCTGCTGGGTGACGTCGGGGTGGGCCAGGCCGAGGGTGGTGTTGTGCAGGAAGACGGTCCAGCCGTGCAGGGCGGCTCCCCGCTCGGCCGTCAGTCGCCGTATCTCGCGGAGCGGCTCCTCCGCCGCCCCCGGCTGCGTGGGCGGGGTGAGGCGCAGCCCGTCGAAGAGGTCGGCGGGCGGGACGAAGTGGGCGCCGTCCCCGCGCAGGGTGACCCTGGCCGGGCCGTGCGGGGTGACGTCGCGGGCGCGGTGGTAGGCGGCGGCGACGGTGAGGGTGTCGCAGCCATAGGTGTTCACTACGCGGTCCAGGACGGTGGTGGGGCCCTCGGCTCGTAGGTCCTCCACGAAGACGTACGCGGACGCCGACGGGGGCGGGGGCGGGGACGTCGGGGACGCCACGGGCGTCGAGGGCGCCACAGACGTGTCCAGCAGCGGGGACGCCGTGGGCGTCGAGGACTCCGAGGGCGGTTTCATCGTGCGGCTCCTTCGCGGGGTCAGTGGCCGTTGTCCTTGTCCCTGGCCCGGGAGGAGCCGAGGACGTGGGAGATCTCCAGGCCCGTCCGGACGACCATCGGGCCGACCTCGCGGACCCGGGTGGGCGTCATCCGGGTGGTGAGGCCGGACACGCTGACCGCCCCGACCGCCGCGTCGGTGTGGTCGAAGACGGGCGCGGCCACGCACCGCACCTCCGGCTCGTTCTCGCGGTCGTCGATGGCGTAGCCCTCCCGCCGGACCCGGTCCAGCTCGGCGCGCAGCCGCTGCGGGTCGGTCGTCGTGTGCGGGGTGACCGGGGGCATCCCGGCGGCGACCACGACCTGGAACTCCTCCTCGCCCAGCCAGGCGAGGATCGCCTTGCCGACGGCCGTGCGGTACGCGGGGACCCGGCTGCCGACCCGGGACGCCATCCGGACGTTGGTCTCGTTCTCCACCTTGTCGATGTAGACGATGTCCGGCGGCTGGTAGACGACGAGATGGCAGGTCTCCCCCACCGCGTGCTGGAGCAGCCGCAGCGGTTCCGTCGCCACGGTCCGCAGGTCGAGCGAGGAGAGATACGACTGACCGAGCCGAAGCGTCCCGTGGCCGAGCCGGAACCAGCCCGTCTCGCGGTCGCGGACCAGCAGGTCGGCGTCGATGAGGGGGGCGGCCAGCCGGAGCACCGTGCTCTTGTTGATGGCGAGATCCTCGGCGAGCCGGGTGAGCGAGATGCCCCGGCCGGGGCCCGCGTGGTCGCGCACGTGCTCCAGGACGGTGAGCGCGCGGCGCAGCGACGAGGACTGGTTGCGGCGGGCCGGCGAGCCCGGGGTCGGGGTGTCCGTCATGTCGTACTCCTCGGCAGCAGTCCGCGGGCGACCGTGTCGCGGGCTGCGGCCAGGTGGCGTCCGGCGCGGGCGAGCGAGATCTCGTGGTGGCCGGGGAAGAGGGCGTCGACGTCCAGGGCCGCCAGCCTGGTCAGACTCGCCGCGTACTCGGGTACTCGGCAGTCGTGCAGATTCTGGAGGGAGATACGGCCTCCGGTGAAGACGCAGTCCCCGGAGAAGAGGGCGGTGTAGTCCGGGGTGCGCAGGTGGTAGCAGGTGTGGCCGTCGGCGTGGCCGGGGGTCGCGACGGCACGCAGGACCACTCCGCCGCCGAGGTCGATCTCCTCGTTGTCGGCGATGGGCTCGACCGTCGGGCAGGGGGCGAAGGTGTAGTCGGGTGGGTAGTAGCCGGCCGCCTTGCCCTTGTCGAGGCTGATGCCCTGTTCGTCGCCGGTCGCGATCCAGTGCGTGGCGGCTGCGCCGGCTCTTACGCGCAACTCGGGCCGGCGGGTGGCCAGTTCGGCTGCGCCGCCTGCGTGGTCGGCGTGGGCGTGGGTGAGGAGGAGGTGGTCCGGTGGGGCCACGTCCAGGTCCAGGGGCAGGGGGGAGTTTCCTGCTCCTGCGTCGATCAGGGCGGTGTGCCTGGCGCCCTGTACGAGGTAGGCGTGGCAGTCGAGGGGGTCGGTCAGGTCGAAACCGTATGCTCCGCTGGCTACGAGGGTGACGTGAGGGGTCAGGCGCATGTGGGGGGCCTTTCCGATGGTGGGCGGGTGCGGGTGCGTTGTGGCTGGTCGCGCCCTGCGGCGGAGCCGCGAACAGACACAGCCCCGCGCCCCTTAAGGGTCGCTATCACCACCCTCGTTACCAGTTCCACCTCTTTCACCTCCACCGACTCCTCCGCCGCGTGTGCGTCCTCCACCCTTCCCGGGCCGAAGACCACCGACGGGATCCCCGCCCCCGCCAACTTGCTGGCGTCCGTGCCGAAAGGCATGCCCTGTACCTCGTACGGATGGCCGTGTTCGCGGAGCGCCTCGCGCAGCGCCGTGACTATGTCCGCGTCGGATGCCGTCTCCAGGGCCGGGTCCACCGTGAACGGTGGGTCCACCTCGGCGCCCAGGGCGGCCAGTTCGGTCCGGTCGGCCTGCCAGACGGTGTCCAGGTCTTCACCCGGAAGTGTGCGGCGGTCGATGTCCGCCTCGCACACTCCCGGGATCGTGTTGGGGCCCGTGCCGCCCCGGATACGGGTGACCGTGCGGGTCGCCGGGCCGAGGAGGGGGTGGAGAGGGGTGGTCGGGGCGTGGGCGGCGAGGTGGGCGATGACCGGTGCCATCAGGGTGATCGCGTTCACCGCCTCCTCGGGGCGTGAACTGTGCCCGGCCCGGCCCCTCGTACGGATCGTGTAGCGGACGACCCCCTTGTGCGCGACCGCCGGGACCAGTCCCGTCGGTTCGCCTACGATCGCGCCCACAACCGAGCGGTCGGCCAGGGTGTCCAGCAGGTGCAGGACACCCCGGTACGCGTGCTCCTCGTCGCAGACCCCCGCCAGTACGACCGTGCGCGGCGGCGGCTCCCCCAGAGCCAAGTCGGCGAGGGCCAGCATGAACGCCGCCAGCGGACCCTTCGCGTCGCAGGCGCCCCTCCCGTACAGCCGGCCGTCCCGGATCTCCCCGGCGTACGGGTCGACGGTCATGCCGTCCGTCTCGACCGTGTCGAGGTGGGACTCCAGCAGGACCGCCTCCGCGCTGCGGCCCGGTACGACGGCCACGACGTTGTGGCGGCCCGGCAGGACCTCGTACAACTCGGCCCGTACGCCCCGCCGTCGCAGCCAGTCCCGGACGTACTCCGCGACGGCCGTCTCACCGCCGTCGCCCGGCCCGCCACGGGGGTTGACGCTCGGGATGCGCACCAGGTCCCGCAGCAACCCCTCGACCTCCGTCGTCATGTACGGCGCTCCCTCGCGTACACCAGCAGCAGACCCATGATCAGCAGGCCGAGGACCACCTGCCGTACGCCCTCCGAGAGGTTCCAGGAGGTGAGGAGCGCGGTCAGGAGGGTGAGGAGGAGGGCGCCGCCGACCGTGCCGAGGAGGTGTCCGCGGCCCCCGAGGATCGATGTGCCGCCCAGCACCACCGAGGCGATCGAGAGGAGCTGGTACGGGTTTCCCATGGTCAGCGAGCTGGTGCCGGTGAAGCCGAGGAGCACCAGGCCGGCCACACCCGCCAGCAGCGCGCAGGCCGTGTACGCGATGAACGCCGTCGTGACCAGTGGCACCCCGGACGCCCTGGCCGCGTCCTCGCCGGCGCCGAGCGCGAAGGCGTACCGGCCCGTGCGGGAGAGGTGCAGCAGCCAGAACGCGGCGGCCGTGAGAGCCAGCCACAGCACGAACGCCCAAGGGACGCCCAACACCCGGTCGTTGGCCAGCGCGTCCAGCAGCGGCAGCTGCGCCGAGCTGGGCGAACCGTCCGTGTACACCAGCAGGGCACCGGCCAGGATCGTGCCGCTGGCGAGGGTCATCACCATCGGCGGTACGCGCAGCCACACCACCCCGGCCGCGTTCACCGCGCCGACCAGCGCGCAGAGCAGCAGCGCCACCGCAATGCCCGTCGCGCCGCCGCCCGTACCGGAGGCGACCTTGGCGCACACCACCGCCGACAGGGCGACCACGCCCGACACCGACAGGTCGATGCCGCTCATCATGACGACCAGCGTCTGGCCGACGGCGACGATGCCCAGGAAGGACGCCGTCTGCACCAGGTAGCGGAAGTTGGCGAGGCTGTCGAAGCCGTCCGCGAACAGGACGGCGGCGAGCCAGGTGACCCCGAGCACGCCGAACGCCCAGGCCGCACGACTCCCGCGCAGCGCGGCCACCGACACAGCAAGGCTGCTCATACGGCCGCCTCCCTCGTGAGGTACGTCTTCAGGGCGAGCGCGACGACGAGGATCACGCCCTGCGCGACGAGTTGGTAGAACGGCGAGATGCCGGTGAAGAGGAGCAGGTTGGTCAGCAGGCCGATCACCAGCGCGCCCAGCACCGTGCCGCGCATCCGGCCGACCCCGCCGAAGAAGCTGATGCCGCCCAGCACGGCGGCGGCGATGGAGTTGAGGGTGTACGGGGCGCCGATCGTCGGATCCGCCGAGCCGGTCTGGACGGCCAGCCCGATCCCGGCGAGCCCGGTGAACGCGCCGGCCAGCGCGTACCCCGAGATCTTCACCGCCCGGGTGTGGAGGCCGCTGGCGTAGGCGCCGTGCTCGTTGCCGCCGACGGCGTAGAGCGCGAGGCCGTGGCGAGTCGTGCGCAGGAGTTTCCAGCCGACGAGCACTACGGCTACGGCCACTGCGGGCAGCGCGACCCCGTTCCAGCCGTTGTTGTACGCGTCGACGAGGCCGCCGGGCACCGTCCCGCCCGGTTGCGGCAGCACCACGAGGGTGACCCCGCCCCAGAGGAACGACGCGGCGAGCGTGACGACGATCGGGGGCAGTCCGGCGTACGCGACGAGCGTGCCGTTGACGGCTCCGGCGGCGACGGCGACGAGGAGGGCGAGTACGGCCGCCGTGATCACTCCGCCCGCGCCCTGGGCGTCGTACGTCGCGAACACGGCCATGGCGAGGCCGAGCACCGCGCCCAGGGACAGGTCGATCCCGCCGAGCAGCATCACCGTCGTCTGTCCGGCCGCCGCCAGGATCAGCGGCAGGAACTGGGCGGACAGGATGGTGATCGACGCGGGGGTGAGGAGAGTCGAGTCGTAGTGCTGGTAGGCGACCAGCAGCACGAGCAACAGGGCGGCCAGGGCGAGGAGGTCGGTGTTGCCGCGTGCGGCACCCGTGAGGCGCTCACGCACGGACCACGCTCCCGGTGCCGTCGGCAGTAGTGCCCATGACGGACGCCCTGACCAGGCGTTCCTCGGTCAGCTCGGGGCCGCTGAGGCGGTCGACGACCGTCCCCTCGTACAGGACGGCGACCTCGTCGCACAGGCCGACCAGTTCCATGGTGTCTCCGGAGGTGACGAGCACCGCGAGGCCGTCGTCGGCCAGGCGGCGCAGCAGATGGTAGATCTCGCGCTTCGTCCCGATGTCGATGCCCCGGGTCGGCTCGGCGAGCAGCAGGACCCGGGGTCCGGTCGGCAGCCACTTGGCCAGCGCGACCTTCTGCTGGTTGCCGCCGGACAGCCGCCGCACCTCCTGCGCGGGCGAGGCCGCCTTCACCCGCAGCCGCCCGATCAACTCGTCGACCAGCGCGGCCTCGGCACCGCGCGAGACGGTGGTGAGCCGCCGGGCCGGGGCGAGTTCGCGCATGCTGGGCAGTACGAGGTTGTCGCGCACGCTGCGCACGGCGTGCACGCCCTCGGTCTTGCGGTCCTCGGGCACGTACGCGATCCGGTGCCGGATGGCGTCCCGGGGAGAGGCGAGGCGCACCGGACGGCCGTCGTGGGTGACGGCCCCGGTGTGCCGGACGAGCCCGAACAGGGCCCGCAGCACCTCGCGTTGGCCCTGCCCCTGGAGTCCGCCGAGTCCGGTGATCCGCCCGGGGACGAGGTCGAGGTCGATGCCGGAGCAGGCCCTGGGAACGGTGAGCCCCCGCACTCGGAGCAGGGGCTCGGGGGCGCTGACGGAGCCGGGGGGTGCGGTGGTCGCCGGCGCACCGGGCAAGGCGGCAGGCCCTCCGCCCGGAGAGGCGGCCAGGGCGGCCTCCCCGTCCGTGCCGCCCGCGGCGGACGGACCTCGGGGGTCTGCGTCGGCCGCCCAGACCGTCGCCGCTCGGCAACCCGCCTTCGGCGGGAACAGGTCCGACAGTTCCCGTCCCACCATCAACCGCACGATGTCGTCGTGATCCGTGTCCTCCCGGTCCCGGGTCGCCATCACGGCACCGTCCTTCAGGACCGTCAACCGGTCGCTGATGGCGAAGAGTTCGGCCATGCGATGGCTCACGAAGATCGCTGCGCCGCCCGCCTCACGCAGCTCACGAACCACCCGGAACACGGCGGCCACCTGGTCCTCGTCCAGCGCGGACGTGGCCTCGTCGAGGATGAGGAGGCGGGGGTCGCCCGCCAACGCCTTTGCCAGTTCGACCAGTTGCTGCCGGCCCAGGGGCAGTCGGCCTGCCGGGGTACGCGGGTCGACGTCCAGGCCGACCCGGGCGAGCAGCGGCTCGGCGCGGGCCGCGAGGTCCCGGGCCCGGACCAGGCCCCGCCGGGAGGGCCAGGATCCGAGGAAGACGTTCTCCGCGACGCTCTGGTGCGGGTTGAGGCTCAGCTCCTGGTGCACGGAGCCGATCCCGGCGGCCCGGGCGCGGTGGGGAGACCACGCCCGGGCAACCGGAGCGCCGTCGAAGACGACGCGGCCCGAGTCCGGTGTCAGGAGCCCGGTGATCAGGGAGAGCACGGTGGACTTGCCGGCCCCGTTCTCCCCGACGAGCGCCAGCACCTCCCCGGGCCCGACCTCGAAACTCACGTCCGTGAGCACCCGGTTGCCCGCGAACGACTTCGACACCTTCTCCACGCTCAGCAGCGCCACGGTCGTCACCCGCTCACTTGCCGATGAGCTTGTCGATCTCGGACTGGGAGATGTCGTTGATCGGGTAGGAGTCGTCCGGCTGGTCCGGCTTGGCGTACTGGGCGAGGTTGTCGTCGGTGATCTCGGGCAGCGGGACGGTGATGTCCTGCGGGACGGACGCGCCCTCGCGCTTGGCTATCGCCGCCTCCAGGGCGATCACGGACAGGTAGTTGGGCTGGGCGGTGGCGATGGAGGAGAAACCTTCCTTCTGCTTGCTCTGCCACAGCTTCAGGAAGCCGTTGTAGTTCTCGCCGGTGATCGGGACGAGCTTCTTGTCCTGCTTGACCAGCGTCTGGAGCGCCGCCGCCGACAGGGCACCGCCCTGCGAGAAGACGCCGTCGATGTCCGAGTGCGCGGAGTAGGCGGAGGCGAAGGCCTGCGCGGCCGGGGCGAGGTTGTACTCGCTGTGCACATTGCTGACGATCTTGATGTCCGGGTACTTCTTGAACACCGCCTCGGCGCCCGACCAGCGGTCCTCGCTCACGGCGACCCCGGCGGGCCCGTTCATGGCGATGATGCTGCCCTTGCCGTCCAGCTTCTTGGCCAGCCAGGTGGCCATCATCGAGCCCCAGGCCTTCTGGTCCGTCCCGACCCGGATCACCTTCGTGCTGGTCGGGAGGGAGTCGAAGGCGACGACCGTGATCCCGGCGGCGACGGCCTGCTCAAGGGCCGGATTCAGCGCGGTGGACGAGCCCGCGTCGACCAGGATCACGTCGTACTTCTGCTGGATCATGGCGCGGATCTGCGCGATCTGCTGCGAGGTGTCGCCGTTGGCGTTGAACGTCTCGAACGCCGACACCTTCCCGCTCGACTTCAGCTTGTCCACGTCGGTCTGGAGCATCTTCAGCGTCTGCTGCATCCACGACGGGGTGAGGTAGATGGTCGACCAGCCGACCTTGAGGTTCTTGGCCTGCGTGGCGCCCGAGGCACTGTCACTGGCGTCGGCGGCGGTGTCGCTGTCGGACTGGACGTTGCACGCGGCGACGCCGGCCAGCGCACAGAGGGTGGCGGCGACCGCCACCGCACCGCGTACGGAACGTGCGTTCATCGAAGTTCCTCGAATCCCTCGAAGGGTGTCCGGGCCCGTCGAAGGGCCCGGATGACGGGTGAGTGGGGGTGAGGACCGGTCTGTTGAGAGGGGAACGTAGGAGGTACGCCCAGCCGAGCACTACATCTGCAATACAAAATTTCGCATTGCACAACACACGTGCTCGGAGGGACTGTTGGCGGGACTGTTCGGGCATGCAGAAAGGCGGACCCGAAGCGCCGAACGCTCCGGATCCGCCTCCGATCCGCCCCGCCGGGGCAGTCGGCTCCTCAGGTCCTCAGGTCAGCGCCCGCCCGACCAGATACACCGCCGGAGCAGCCGCCGCCAACGGCAGCGCCACCCCGGCCGTGAAGTGCACGAACCGCGACGGGTAGTCGTAGCTGGCCACCCGGTGTCCGACGAGGGCGCAGACGCCCGCCGCGAACCCGAGCAGCGCGCCCTCGCTCCCCAGATCCGTCATCCCGCCGACCGCGACCCCGGCCCCCGCGGCCGCCAGCAGGGCGACCACCACCGAGGCCGGTGTCGGCAACGGCAGCGCACGAGCGAGTACGGCCACCGCGACCGCCGCCGCCCCGACGCTCACCGCGTCCGGGTCCGCCGCGAGGTGACCGGCCGCGATGATCGTCAGCGCCGCCGAGGCGACCGTCGCCATCAGGCCGTACATCCGGGTGTCCGGATCCGCGTGGGACCGGAGTTGGAGCACCAGGGTCAGCAGGACCCAGGCACCGAGCGTGCCGAGGATCGCCGCAGGACCGTTCTCGCGCCCCGCCGCCAGCAGCGCCACGTCCGCCGTGAGCCCGCCCGCGAAGGCGAGGGCGATGCCCTGCCGGGCCGGCCACATGCCGTTCAGCCGGAACCAGCCGGCCGCGGTGACCGCCTGGAGGACGACGAGCGGCACGACCAGCGCGTACGACCCGATGGCCGCCGTACCGGACAGGAGCAGTCCCAGCACCGCTGCGAGGGCGGCGGGCTGCATCCCGGGCTCGATGATCGGCGAACGCCCTTCGAGGCGGGCCCGCTGCGCGTCGGTGATCCGGGCGTTGCCCGCGACCGTGGCGGGCCCGTACCCGGTGGTGTCCCCGGCAGCGCTCTGCGGCGGCAGGTACGGGGTCTCCGGCACCTCGGCCACCGCGGCCGGGACAACCTGGGGAGTCTGCACCGGGGCCTGCATCTGGGTCTCCCAGGTCTGGCCCTGCCACTGCTGCGTGTACTGCTGCGCCTGCGCCTCGTCGTACGCCTGCTGCTGCCCGGGCCAGGCCTGCGCCTGGGGCTGCTGCTGTTGATGCTGCTGCTGATACGGGTCGTAACCCTGGTTCTGGTGCTGGTACGCGTCGCCGTACTGGCCCTCGTACTGGCCGTCGTACTGCTGCCCGTACGGCTGCTGCTGGTCGCTCATAGCCCTGCGCTCACCCTCCTGCGAACGGCGGGAGCACCTCGACCGTGCCGCCCTCGGCCAGCCGTACCGTCTCATGTTCGCGGGTGCCCACGGGGTCACCGTCGATGAGGAACGAGCATCGGCGCAGGACGCGGACGAGTTCGCCGGGGTGTCGCTCGCGGACCTCGTCGAGCGCCTCGGCGAGGGTGGCCGCGTCGTACGGCTCCTCGGCGACCCCGGCCGCGGCCTTCGCGGCGGCCCAGTAGCGCACCGTGACCTTTGGCATCTCTGCTTCCTCAATCAATCGGCTGTGACAGCACTCAGGCTAGCCCGCCTGTGCGACCGCCCAGTCCCCGATGCGCCGCAACAGCTCGTCGTCCGCCGCGTGCTCCGCGTGGCCCATGCCCGGCTCCAGCCACAGTTCGCCCGCGTCCCCCGCCGCCTCCGCGAGCATCCGGGGGTGGTCCACCGGGAAGTAGCCGTCCCGGTCGCCGTGCACGATCAGCAGCGGGGTCGGCGCGATCCGGGGCACCGCCTCCACCGGGGAGAGGGGTACGGGGTTCCAGTCCCGGTGGTGGATGCGCGTACGGAGGCCGTAGCGGCCCACCAGGCGGCCCTCGGGACGGGTCACCAGCCAGTGCACGCGGCGCATGGGGGCCGTACCCCGGTAGTACCAACGGGCCGGCGCACTCACCGAAACCACGGCGTCCGACACCGCGTCCGTGCGCCCCTCGTGCTTCGGCCCGTACAGCGCCGCGTGCCGGAGCACGACCGAGCCGCCCATCGAGAAGCCGACCGTGGCGACCCGGGTGTGCCCGAGTTCACGTGCCCATCTGACGGCGGCGGCCAGGTCGAGGACCTCTCGGTCGCCGACCGTCGAACGTCCGCCCGAGGCGCCGTGGCCCCGGAAGGAGAACGTCACCACGGCGCCGTACTGCGCGAACGACTCCGCCACCCGTCGAACATGCGGGCGGTCCACATCGCCCGTGAAACCGTGCGCGACGACGAACGCCAGATGATCGGAAGATGGCGTCGAAGCGTCGTATACAACGCCTCCCGGCTCGTATACGGCATCGATCGTCACCCCGTCGTCGGTGCTCAGAAACCTCCGCAGAGGGGTGCGATCAGCCGTCTCAGAGTGCGGGACGGCGAAAGATCGCGTCACATGACCTGCCGGACCAGTGCTCATGTGGGCTATTCTGCTGGGCAGAGGACTCGGGCAGCGTAGCCCCCGAGTCCTTTTGTGCTTTCGAACGCGTTGTATACGAAGCGGGAAACGCAAGGTGACCGCAGGTTGTACGGGGCTTCGGGATCGTGCATGCAGTGCCGCAGTGCCGCAAACGTCCTCGCAGGGACCGAGGAGGAACCAGACGTATGAGTTCTCTGCTGCTCCTGACCAATGCCCTTCAGCCGTCGACCGAGGTGCTTCCGGCCCTCGGCCTGCTGCTGCACAACGTGCGCGTGGCTCCGGCCGAGGGACCCGCTCTCGTCGACACCCCCGGTGCCGACGTCATCCTGATCGACGGCCGGCGTGATCTGCCCCAGGTGCGCAGCCTGTGTCAGCTCCTCCGCTCCACCGGACCCGGCTGTCCGCTGATCCTCGTCGTCACCGAGGGCGGCCTCGCGGCCGTCACCGCCGACTGGGGCATCGACGACGTACTGCTCGACACGGCCGGTCCGGCCGAGGTCGAGGCACGACTGCGGCTGGCCATGGGCCGCCAGCAGATCGTCAACGACGACTCCCCCATGGAGATCCGCAACGGCGACCTCTCCGTCGACGAGGCGACGTACAGCGCGAAGCTGAAGGGCCGGGTCCTCGACCTCACCTTCAAGGAGTTCGAGCTGCTGAAGTACCTCGCCCAGCACCCGGGCCGCGTCTTCACACGCGCGCAGCTCCTCCAGGAGGTCTGGGGCTACGACTACTTCGGTGGCACCCGCACGGTCGACGTGCACGTACGACGGCTGCGCGCGAAGCTCGGCCCCGAGCACGAGTCGCTGATCGGGACCGTCCGGAACGTCGGTTATCGATTCGTTACGCCGGAGAAGGGCGACCGCACGAGCGACGAGGCGAAGGCCAAGGCGGCCCTCGCAAAGTCGGAGAACGCGGGCGCCACGGGCGATTCGGCCGCCCTGGACGCCGTGGAGGAGTCCGCCGAGGTCACCGCCGAGGCATGACCTGCGGTACACGCTTGACGGCGCACGGCATGGTCCGCGCTCCGGGCGGGTAGTAACGAAGTCCTTACGCCCTGCCCAGAGCGGGTCCATCCGCGTAGACTCCGCGCGTGGCCAAGGTAACCAGGGATGATGTAGCGCGACTGGCAGGGACGTCGACTGCCGTCGTCAGCTATGTCATCAACAACGGACCCCGGCCGGTTGCCCCGGCCACGCGCGAGCGTGTCCTCGCCGCGATCAAGGAACTGGGGTACCGGCCCGACCGAGTCGCCCAGGCGATGGCATCGCGGCGCACGGACCTCATAGGCCTGATCGTGCCGGACGCGCGCCAGCCCTTCTTCGGGGAGATGGCGCACGCGGTCGAACAGGCCGCGTCCGAGCGCGGAAAGATGGTGCTGGTCGGCAACTCCGACTACGTCGCCGAGCGCGAGGTCCACTATCTGCGGGCCTTCCTCGGGATGCGGGTCTCCGGGCTGATCCTGGTGAGCCACGCCCTCAACGACAACGCGGCGGCGGAGATCGACGCCTGGGACGCCCGGGTCGTCCTGCTGCACGAACGCCCCGAGGCGATAGACGACGTCGCCGTCGTCACGGACGACCTCGGCGGCGCCCACCTCGCCGTCCGCCACCTGCTGGAGCACGGCTACGAATACGTCGCCTGTATCGGCGGCATCGCCGAGACCCCCGCGGTCGGCGACCCGGTCTCCGACCACGTCCAGGGCTGGCGACGCGCGATGGACGAGGCGGGCGTCTCCACGGAGGGCCGCCTCTACCAGGTCCTCTACAACCGGTACGACGCCTACAAGGCCGCCCTGGAGATCCTCGCCGACCCGGCCACCCGCCCCCCGGCCATCTTCTGCTCCACCGACGACCAGGCGATCGGCCTGCTGCGCGCGGCCCGCGAGCTGCGCATCGACGTACCCGGCGAGCTGGCGGTGGCCGGCTTCGACGACATCAAGGAAGCGGCGCTGGCGGACCCGCCGCTCACCACGGTCGCCTCCGACCGCTCGGGCATGGCCCGCGCGGCCGTGGACCTGGTCCTCGACGACGGCGTACGGGTGGCCGGTTCCCGCCGGGAGCGGCTGAAACTGTTCCCTTCGCGGTTGGTCGTACGGCGTTCCTGCGGCTGCGAATAGCCGCGCGAGCGGGGGTTTCCGCAGGTCCGTAGAGGGTCCCCGCAGGTCTTTATTTCGGGCATACGAGGTTCTGTCGGGCTTCTCAGGGAGCACTCAGCCAGCTCTCATGCACGCGGGACAAGCTCTGTTCCATGACCGAGAGCTTCCGCCGCAGCGGCGAGTACGAGACCCCCCAGGGCCACGAGCCGCAGTCCGCGTACCCCCAGCAGCCCGTTGCCTCCTCTCCCGTGAACCCCGAGTGGCCGCCCCCGCCGGCGTACGAGCCGCCGACGGTCCAGCAGCCCGCGTACCAGGAACCGGCGCAGGTCCAGGCACAGTCCCAGGCCCCCCAGACTCCGCAGGCTCCGTACGGCCAGCAGGCCACGTACGAGCAGCCCGCGGCCACCGCCACCCTGCTCGCCGAGGCCCCGGCCGACGCCCCCGAGGCCGCCCCGGCCCGCAAGAAGCGCGCGAAGGGCCCCTTCGCCCTCCTCGCCGCCGTGGCGATCGTCGCCGCGGCCATCGGTGGCGGCACGGCGTACGGCATCCAGGAGCTGACCAACTCGGACTCCGCCGTGACCTCCAGCAGCACCAGCACCAACGTGGTGCCGTCGAGCGCGAAGGGCACGGTCTCCGGGGTCGCCGCGGCGGTCAGCCCGAGCATCGTCGAGATCAACGCGACCTCGAACGCGGGCTCGTCGACCGGCTCAGGCGTGATCATCACGTCCGACGGCGAGATCATCACCAACAACCACGTCATCTCCGGCGCCTCGTCGATCAAGGTGTCGACGAGCGACGGCAAGTCGTACACCGCGAAGGTCGTCGGCACCGACAGCAAGAAGGACCTGGCCCTCATCAAGCTGGAGAACGCCTCCGGTCTGAAGACGGCGACCCTCGGCGACTCCGCCGGCGTCCAGGTCGGCGACGAGGTCGTGGCGATCGGCTCCCCCGAGGGCCTGACCGGCACGGTCACCAGCGGCATCGTGTCCGCCCTCAACCGTGACGTCACCGTCGCGACCGAGGAGAGCCAGAGCCAGGATCAGCAGCAACAGCAGGGCGGCGGCAGCGGTGGCGGCTGGCCGTTCGAGTTCGGCGGCCAGGAGTTCAACGGCGACACCGGTACGTCCACGACGACGTACAAGGCCATCCAGACGGACGCGTCCCTCAACCCGGGCAACTCCGGCGGCGCGCTCATCGACATGAACGGCAACATCATCGGCATCAACTCCGCGATGTACTCGGCGAGTTCGTCCTCGTCGGACGCGGGCAGCGCGGGTCTGGGCTTCGCCATCCCGATCAACACGGTCAAGTCCGACCTGGCGACGCTGCGCTCCGGCTCGACCACCTGAAGTCTCGGCAACAGCGTCTCAGCAACAGATGGATGAGGGGTACGTCATGATCAAGCAGGTTTCGCACAAGCTGACCGCCGGTACGGCGGCCACCGGCCCGGCCGCCCTGGACCTCGCCCTCGGCGTGGCCTTCGCCCTGCACCCGCCGACGGCGGCGGTCCGGGCCCCGGAGGTGGCGACGGTCACGCGTACGGCGGCGGCCCGCAGGGCGACGACGCGCAGCCGCCGCCCCGCACTCAGCTGATCCTTGCCACAGCTGGTCCTTTCCGCTGCCCTTGCTTTCCGCAGCAGACCGGAAACGTGCGAGGCTGAAGGCGCCCGCCACGTCCCACCGCACCCGAGGAATCCACGACCATGAGCCCCGCCGAAGGCGACCGTGACACCCAGCGCATCCTGATCGTCGACGACGAGCCGGCCGTGCGAGAAGCACTCCAGCGCAGCCTCGCCTTCGAGGGGTACGACACGGAGGTCGCGGTCGACGGCGCGGACGCCCTGGAGAAGGCGACCGCGTACCAGCCCGACCTGGTCGTCCTGGACATCCAGATGCCGAGGATGGACGGCCTGACGGCGGCCCGCAGGATGCGCGGCGCGGGCACGACCACGCCCATCCTGATGCTGACGGCCCGTGACACGGTCGGCGACCGGGTGACCGGCCTGGACGCGGGAGCGGACGACTACCTGGTCAAGCCCTTCGAGCTGGACGAGTTGTTCGCCCGCGTACGGGCGTTGTTGCGCCGCAGCTCATATGCAGCCGCCGCGGTGGCGGGCAGCATCCCGGAGGACGAGGCGCTGACCTTCGCCGACCTGCGCATGGACCTCGCGACGCGCGAGGTGACCCGCGGCGGCCGGGCGGTGGAACTGACCCGCACGGAGTTCACCCTCCTGGAGATGTTCCTGGCCCACCCCCGCCAGGTCCTCACCCGCGAACAGATCCTGAAGGCGGTCTGGGGCTTCGACTTCGAGCCCTCCTCCAACTCCCTCGACGTGTACGTCATGTACCTCCGCCGCAAGACGGAGGCGGGCGGCGAGCCCCGCCTCGTCCACACGGTGCGGGGCGTGGGGTATGTGCTGCGCCAGGGCGGCGCGGAATGAGCAGAGTCGTACGCCGGTTCCGCTCGCTGCCGATCCGGGCCCGGCTGTCGATGCTGGTCGCCGCGGCGGTGGCGTTCGCGGTGGCGGCGGTGTCGGTGACGTGCTGGTTCATCGTGCAGGGGAAGCTGTACGACCAGCTCAACACCGACCTCCAGAGGGGAATGAGGGGGCCCGGACAGATCCAGCAGGCCCAGCTCGCCCTGAACGCCTGCTCCAAGACCCCTGAGGGCAACGGCTTCTTCCAGAACAACTACTCCCAACTGGTCACGGAGAGCGGAAAGGTCTGCGTCTTCGACGACTCCACGGGCACGGTCAAGGTCACACAGTCCGACAAGGACGCGATCAAGGACGGGGACACCAGCCAGGTCCACTTCCGCAACGGTACCGACGAGGACGGCACCGAGGTGCGGGTGATGATCCGGCCGCTGGGTGCCACCACCACAGTCACCGGGGAGACCGGGCCCCATGTCGGGCTGGTCGTCGCCGTACCCCTGAAGGGCACCCAGAACACCCTCAACGACCTCGCCCTGGTCCTCCTCCTCGTCTCCGGCATCGGAGTCATCGGCGCCGGAGCCGCCGGCCTGGCGGTCGCCCGAGCGGGCCTGCGCCCTGTCGACAAGCTCACCGAGGCCGTCGAACACGTCGCGCGTACAGAGGACTTGAGCATCCGCATCCCGGTGGAGGACGACAGCGAGGACGAGATCGCCCGGCTGTCCCGCTCCTTCAACTCGATGACGTCGTCGCTTGCCAACTCCCGAGAGCTGCAACAGCAGTTGATCGCGGACGCGGGCCACGAACTACGCACGCCGCTCACTTCGTTGCGCACGAACATCGAGCTGCTGACCCGCAGCGAGGAGACGGGCCGCCCCATCCCCGAGGCCGACCGCAAGGCACTCCTCGCCTCGGTGAAGGCCCAGATGACCGAACTGGCCGCCCTGATAGGCGACTTGCAGGAACTGTCCCGCTCGGAGGGCCAGCGAGGCGAACGCGTCCAGGTGGTCGCCCTGGAGGACACGGTCGAATCCGCCCTGCGCCGAGCCCGCCTGCGCGGCCCGGAACTGACGATCACGGCGGACATCCAGCCCTGGTTCGTCCGCGCGGAACCCTCGGCCCTGGAACGGGCGGTGGTCAACATCCTGGACAACGCGGTGAAGTTCAGCCCCGAGGGCGGCACGATCGAGGTCCAGCTCGCGTCCGGTGTACTCACGGTCCGAGACCACGGCCCCGGCATCCCGGCCGACGAGATCCCCCACGTCTTCGACCGCTTCTGGCGCTCACCTTCAGCGCGCGCCCTGCCGGGCTCGGGCCTGGGCCTGTCGATCGTGGCGCGTACGGTGCAGCAGGCGGGGGGCGAGGTGACGTTGGCCCGGGCGGTGGGCGGGGGGACGGTGGCTACGGTGCGGTTGCCGGGGGCGGCTACTCCGCCGCCGGAAACGGCGTAGGGGTCATAGGCACGGCAAAAGGCGGAGGATCCTCATCCGTCCGGTTAGAAAAGATTTGGCAACAACGCCCTGACCTGCGGAGGGATACCCCTCACAGGGAAGCCTCTCCTGCTCTTCCGCTGCACTTGCAGCGCTTACGCGGTAGGTTTCTGCCAAAACTCTCGTCGGCATGGTAGGGAACGTCGTGAACTCTAGAGCAACAACCGCATCGCAGTCTTTTGCCGTCGCCGACGGTCGTGCGCCCAAGCCTCTGCTCGACGCCCCGTACGACCCCAAGAGCGCCCGCGGGGTGCGCCGTGCCCTCTCCTCCTTGGAGAGCCGGAAGGCCTCAGGCCCTACATTCCAGTCTTCCATCTGACGAACCCGAGTAACCCTCGAATGACCGGTCCGCTGATTCCCTTTCGACAGCTTGTTCTCAAGGTGCACAGCCGATGCGATCTCGCCTGTGATCACTGTTATGTGTACGAGCATGCCGATCAAAGCTGGAGTTCGCGGCCGAAAATAATCTCTGACGAGGTCATTTCCTGGACCGCTCTGCGTCTGGCAGAGCACGCGAAGGACCACGCGTTGTCCTCCGTGCAGGTCATCCTGCACGGAGGGGAGCCACTGCTGGCAGGTCCGAAGCAGCTGCGGCGCGTCTGTGAGGAGCTGCGCACGGCCCTGGGTGGCGTGTGCGAACTCGACTTACGGATCCACACCAACGGCGTGCAGCTCAGCGAGCGTTATCTCGACCTCTTCGACGAGTTCGGCGTCCTCGTGGGTATCTCGCTGGACGGTGACAAGGCCGCCAACGATCTCCACCGGCGCTTCGCCGACGGGCGCAGCAGCCACGGCAAAGTGCTGGCAGCGGTCCGGCTGCTCCAGCAGGAGCGCTACCGCCATCTGTTCGCGGGGCTGTTGTGCACGATCGACCTGCGCAACGACCCCGTCGCCGCCTACGACGCGCTGGCCGCCCTCGATCCGCCGCGCATCGACTTCCTGCTGCCGCACGCCACCTGGGACGAGCCACCGCCGCGTCCGGCGGATGTTCCGGCCCCCTACGCGGACTGGCTGATGGCGGTGTACGACCGCTGGGACGCGCGGGGACGCCCAGTGCCCGTACGGCTGTTCGACTCGGTGATCAGCACACTGGGCGGCGGCCCCGGTCTGACCGAGTCGATGGGGCTGGCACCCGCGGACGTACTGGTGATCGAGACCGACGGAACGTTCGAACAGGCCGATTCGCTCAAGACCGCGTACGACGGCGCCCCGGCCACGGGCGAGGACGTCTTCCACCACACCCTCGACCAGGTCGCCGCCCACCCCGGCATCACCGCCAGGCAGCAGGGGCTGGCGGGACTGAGCGAGCAGTGCCGGTCCTGCCCGGTGGTGCGGTCCTGCGGCGGAGGTCTGTACGCCCACCGCTACCGGGGCGACGGCAGCGGCTTCGACAATCCGTCCGTGTACTGCGCCGACCTGGAAACGCTGATCCGCTCGATCGACAACCGCACCGAAGCGGGCGCCGACCGCCCGGTCGAGGGTTTCGACGCACTGGCGGACGGTACGGACGACGGCACCGCGGTACGAGAACTGGCCCGAGCCCGGCAGGCGGTCACCCGGAACCTGCTGATGCTCGTCGGGCAGGAACTGGGCGGGCGGGGCGACGAGGCGTGGGACCGTTCCTGGCGGCTGGCACTGGACCTCGACCGGCGTGACGACTCCCCGCTGGCGCCCGTGCTGGCCCACCCCTACACCCGTACCTGGGCCATGCGCTGTCTCGCGGGCCGCTCCGGCGCCGCTCCGGCCGCGCATCTCGCCTCGCTCGTCGCCTCCGCCCTGCCGCACCGCGGCACCGCCGACCGGATTTCCGTGCCGGTGACCGACGGTTTCGCGCACCTGCAAGGGACGGGCCGGCTGCGGGTCGGCGAAGTCGACGCGGAAACAGTCGAGTTGGCGGTGGAGCTGCTCCGGACCGCGGGTGCACCCGGCTGGGAGCCGATGCGGTGGGTGCGGACGAACGGGCTGGAGGTCGCCCTGGACGACCTCGATCCGTACCGCGACTGCTTCGGCCGGCCCGCCATGGACCGGCTGACGGACGAGGAGGCCGGGCGGTGGCGGGAAGTCCTGTCGCGGGCCTGGGAGTTGATTCGCGAGGCGCTGCCCTCGGTGGCGGCCGGCATGGCGGCCGGCCTGCGCGTCGTGACCCCCCTGACCGGCCCGGCGGGCCCGCCCGCGGCACCGGCGGCGGCCGGCGCCCCCGGTGGGTTCGCGGCCCTGGGGATCACCCTGGACCCGGATCCCGTGCGGCTCGCCGTCGCCCTGGTGCGTGAGTTCCGGCTCGGGGTACTGGACGCGCTGCTGGACGTGTGCGACCTGTACGACGAGGCCGACGCGCGTACCGGCGGGCTGCTGGCCGACGCCTACGCGCGCTCTGCGACCCTCGCTCTGCTGCCGGAGGCGGAGTCGGTCCGGCAACTCCGTGGGCAACTGGACGAGTTGTCCGGGCGCGGCACGCTGACCGCGCTCGGGCTGCGGTTCACCGAGGGCATGCGGCGGGCACTGTGACCGGGGCCCGGCCGCCGGCCGCCGCACTGGCCGACCTGGGCGTACGGACCGGGTCCACGCTGCTGGTGCATGCCTCGCTGCGCCGGACCGGTCTGCCGGCCGCCACCGTCCTGGGCGCGTTGCGCGAGGCGCTCGGCCCCGACGGAACCCTGGTCGTCCCGGCGTTCACCGCGGGAAACTCCGACACCTCTCCGGCGTACCGCGAGCGCACCCGGGACATGACGGACCGGCAGCGGGCCGCCCACCACGCCGCCATGCCGCCCTTCGACCCGGCACACAGCCCGTCGCAGGGCATGGGGCTGCTGGCCGAGGCGGTCCGGTGCGAGCGGGACGCGGTGCGCAGCGCGCATCCACAGACCTCGTTCGCGGCCGTGGGGGCCCGGGCGGCGGAGTTGCTGGCGGACCACGACGAGGACTGCCACCTGGGCGAACGCTCGCCACTCGCCCGGCTGTACGCGGCCGGGACGCGGGTGCTGCTCATCGGGGTCGGCTACGAGGTGTGCAGCGCCCTGCATCTCGCGGAGTACCGGATCTCCGGCGCGCCCTGGCGGGAGTACCGCTGCGTGGTGCTGCGTGACGGGGTACGCCGCTGGATCTCGTACAAGGACGTCGATCTGGACGACAGCGACTTCGGGGCCCTGGGCGCGGCTTTCGAAGCACACGACGCGACGCTCCCCGGGCCGACCGTGCGGCGCGGTCAACTGGGCACCGCTGCCTGCCGGTTGCTGTCCCTGCCGGCGGCCGTGGACTTCGCCACCGGCTGGCTGACCGGAAATCGCCACCCCCGCCGTACGACGAACCAGTCACAAATCGCTGCCGACTTCCTACACTGAGTGTCCACACCCGGGGGGATCGGGCGATCGGGGGATTGCGTGGTGCCGGAACCATGGCAGGCGGATGCCTCCGCGCCTTATTTCTTTCTCAGTTACGCGCACGCCCCGCGCAATGGTTCCGACGGCGTCGACCGGGACATGTGGGTCCACCGGCTCTTCCGCGAACTGTGCGAACACATCAGCGAGATGGCCGACACCATCGGCCCGCCGGGGTTCATGGACCGCCGAATACGGGCCGGTGAGGCCTGGTCGGAGGAACTCTCCCACTCACTGGCCCGCTGCCGGGTGTTCGTACCGCTGTACTCACCCCGTTTCTTCCGCAGCACCTGGTGCGGCCGGGAATGGACCGTCTTCAACCGACGCGCCACCCGGCACCGCTCCGGCGAACCGGGCAGCCCCAGTGCGGTGGTCCCGGCACTGTGGTCGCCGGTGCCGTCCCATCAACTCCCCTCGGGAATAGGGAGTGTGCAATACGCGCATCCCGAAATGGGGTCCCGTTACCCCGACTACGGGCTCTACGGACTGATCAAGCTCTCCGCATACCGCAGGGACTATCAGCGTGCGGTACTGGAGCTGGCCCGGCGCATCGTGGACGTCGGCAACAACGTCCTGGTGGAACCCGGTCCGCGCACGCCCCTGGACACCGTGCCCGACGCCTTCACTCCGCCGTCCCACGCGAGACCGCAGAAGACGCTGCGGATCACCGTCGCCGCGTGCACGTCCGACTGCGTGCCGGAGGGGCGCGGCAGCGACTACTACGGCGACTCCTGCCTGGAGTGGGACCCGTTCGCCCCGGAGTCCCCGGCGTCGATCGCCCGGGCGACCGCCGAGATCGCCGAACGCCTCGGCTACCGGCCGGAGGTGGCGGAGTTCCCGCACCGCTCCGGCGCCTCGGACGACATCGGTGACTTCCAGGGACCCGAGGTGATGCTCCTCGACCGCTGGCTGCTGCTCGACGCCGAACACCGCGAGCAGCTGCGCAGGTTCGACAAGGGCCACCGCCCCGCGACCGGCCTCATGGTGCCGTGGAACGCCGCCGATCCCGACAGCGAGGACACCGGGACCGAGCTGGCGGCCGAGACCGCGGCCACCCTGCCGCGCAAGATCAGCCAGGGTCGGCAGGCCTCCCGGCGTGCCGTCGAGGGCATCCCGGACCACGAGTCGTTCGGCGAGTTGCTCCCTTACGTCCTGGAGTGGGCGGCGACCCAGCACCTCAGGAACCCGCCCGTCCGCCGGTCGCCCGACCAGGGCACACCGCGTTTCCGGCTGCGTGACCACCTGGACGACGACGCGCGCACACAGGAGCACCGCCCGCCCGACGAAGAGGAGGAGGACCGCGATGACCAGTGATGACGAACGTGAGGGCCAGGCCGGCCGCATCATCACGTTCTACTCGTACAAGGGCGGCACCGGCCGGACGATGACCCTGGCCAACACCGCCTGGATCCTGGCCGCCAACGGCAAGCGCGTCCTCGCCGTCGACTGGGACCTGGAGGCGCCCGGTCTGCACCGCTTCTTCGAGCCCTTCCTCGATCCGGACGCCTCCGGCGCCACCACCGGTGTCATCGACCTGCTCGCCGAGTACGCCTGGGCCGCGGCCGACCCGGCGCTGCCGGAGCCCCGACCGGCCGACTGGCACCGGGAGTTCGCCCGTATCCAGCGGCACGCGGTCTCCCTCGACTGGCCGTTCCCCGGTTCGGGCACGCTGGACCTGGTCCAGGCCGGCCGGCAGAACCGCGACTACTCGGCGACCGCGGGCGGCTTCGACTGGGACAACTTCTACAGCCAGTTGGGCGGCGGCCTCTTCTTCGACGCCCTGCGCGACGACATGCGGCAGAACTACGACTACGTCCTCATCGACAGCCGCACCGGGCTGTCCGACATCGCCGACATCTGCACGGCCCACTTACCGGACGTCCTCGTCGACTGCTTCACCCTGAGCAACCAGAGCATCGACGGCGCCGCGAACGTCGCCCGTTACATCGCCAGGCACGCCCCCCACCGCCGCCGTATCCGCATCCTGCCCGTCCCGATGCGGATCGACGAGGGCGAGAAGGAGAAGGCCGACGCCGGCCGGTCCCTGGCCCGCGCCAAGTTCGACCAGCTTCCCAGTGGCATGACCGCTGCCGAACTCGCCGGCTACTGGGGCTCGGTGGAGATTCCCTACCGGCCGTTCTACGCCTACGAGGAAACGCTGGCCACCTTCGGCGACGAGGCGGGCAACGCCGGCTCGCTGCTGTCGGCGTTCGAACGGCTCACGGCGGTCATCAGCGACCAGGAAGTCACGGCGCTGCCGCGCATGGACGAGGAACTGCGGCTGCGCTACAAGAAGGAGTTCACCCGCGCACCGACCGCCCTTCCCGACGATCTGCACCTGAGCTATGTCGCCGAGGACCGGATGTGGGCCGACTGGATCTACGCCCTGCTGCGCGGAGCCGGCTTCCGGGTCGCGCTCCACTACGTCGGTGGTGAGGGCGACGGCGCGGAGCAGCCCGCGGACCGCACCGTCGTCGTGCTCTCCCCCTCGTACGAGCGTTCGGCGCGTGCCCGCCAGGTGTGGGAGAAGGCCACCGGGGGACTCCCCGTCGGCCGCCGCCAGGTGGTCGCCGTCCGGGTCGGCGACATCCGGCCGTCACCGTCGTTCAGCGAGTGGCCCTCGGTCGACCTGGTCCGGCTGGACGAGCGCAACGCCGCCTCGGCGCTGCTGCGCGCCCTGGGCAAACCGATCGTGCCCACGGAGAACACCGTCGACGGCCCGGCCATGGAAGCCCGTTTCCCCGGCACCGCACCCAAGTTCTGGAGCGTGTCACCGCGCAACACCGCCTTCACCGGCCGCAGCGCCCTGCTGGAGCGGCTGCGGAACAGCCTCGGCAACAGCTCAGGCGGTGTCTCCCCCGGGCCGTACGCCCTGTACGGCCTCGGCGGGGTCGGCAAGACCCAGATCGCGCTGGAGTACGTCCACCGCTTCGGCACCGACTACGACCTGGTCTGGTGGATACCCTCCGAGCAGAACGAGCTGATCATCTCCTCGCTGGCCGAACTCGCGGGCAGACTGGGCCTGCGCATCGGCGAGGACGCCGCGCAGGCGGCCCAGGCGGCGCGGGACCATCTGCGGCAGACCGGTTCGACACTGCGCTGGCTGCTGGTCTTCGACAACGCCGACGAACCGCAGGACGTCAGCCGGCACTTCCCCGGCGGCAACGGCCACGTCCTGGTCACCTCCCGCAACCAGACCTGGCTCCAGGAAGCCAAGGCGCTGGAGGTCGACCCGTTCCTGCGTGAGGAGAGCGTCGAGCACCTGCTGCGCCGCGCCGCCGGCCTCAGCGAGGAGGAGGCCGACCGGGTCGCGGCGGCCGTCGGCGACCTGCCGCTCGCCCTGGACCAGGCCGGCGCCTGGCTGGCGGCGACCAACATGCCCGTCGACACCTATCTGACGCAGCTGGACCAACAGGCCGAGCAGGTCCTGTCGTTCAGCCAGCCCGCCAACTATCCCAAGCCCGTCGCCGCCACGTGGAACGTCTCCATCGAGCGCCTCAAGGAACGGTCACCGGCCGCCGTACGCATGCTCCAGCTGTGCGCGTTCTTCGCCGCGGAGCCGATCTCCATGGATCTCCTCTACGGCGACGAGATGATCCGGTTCCTGCCCCGCGAGGAACCCGGGCTGACGCAGAACATGGTCGTGGGACAGGTGATCCGGGAGATCGGCCGCTTCGCCCTGGCCAAGGTGGACCGGGCCACCAACTCCATCCAGGTCCACCGTCTGGTCCAGGCCGTGATCCGCTCCCAGCTCACCGTGCAGGAGCAGGAGGACGCCAAGCATGTCGTGCACCGCATCCTGACCGGCGCCCGGCCACCCGGCGAGCAGCCGATCGACGATCCCAAGAACCGCGCCGCCTTCGCCACGATCTGGCCCCACCTGGAAGCGTCCGAGGCCAGCAGGTGCGACGAGCCGGAGACCCGGCAGCTGCTCATCGACCGGGTGCGCTACCAGTGGAAGCGCGGTGATCTGGGCGCCGCTCTCGCCCTCGGCCAGGAACTCCGCTCGGCATGGGAGACTCAGCTGACCGAGCGTCGCGGCCAGCTCGCCGGGCTGGAGAGGCGGATCGCCGAGGCGGAGACCCCGGCCGGCCGGGCGGACGAGAACGACCTGTCGGCACTGGCCGTGGAGAAGCGCTACGTCACCAACCTCCACTCCCAGATCCTCCACCTGTGCTCCCAGATCGCCAATGTGCTTCGCTCGCTGGGCAAGTACGTGGAGGCGGAGCGACTCGGCGCGGACACCCTGGCCCAGCAGCGCGTCCTGCTTCCCGCCACCAACCCGTACGTCCTGATGACCACCACCGGGCTGGCCACGGACCTCGGCAGCGTCGGCCGCTTCACGGAGGCCCTGGACCTGGCCATCGAGGCGTACAACGGCTTCAAGGAGAGCTTCGGCGAGGACCACCCGAACACCCTCAACGCCAACAGCAACCGCGCGCTGTGCCTGCGTCTGCTCGGCCGCTACAGCGAGGCCCTCGACGTCGACCAGGAGGTCTACGACCGACGGCGCAACGACCTGGGCACCGACCATCCGGCGACCCTGGCCACCGCCACCAACCTCTGCCGCGACCTGCGCGAGGTGGGCGACTACGCCACGTCGATCTCCCTGCTGCGCAGCAGTTACGCGGCCTATCAGCAGCTGTTCGGCGACACCTATCCGGAGACCCTGCGCACCGCGAAGAGCCTCGCCGTGTCCCTGCGCAAGGCCGGACAGGTCGACGAGGCGCGTCTGATCACCCAGCAGACCCATGAGCACTACCGCGCCCGCGAGATCCCGGCCTCCACACCCGATGTACTGGACTGCACCCTCAACTACGCCACCGACCTCTACGCGACCGGCAACCGCGACGAGGCACTCGTCCTGGCCCAGGAGATCGTCCCGCAGTACCAGCAGGCACCCGGTACGCGCCATCCGGCGACCCTGGCCGCCCTCAACAACCTCGGTATCTTCCTGCGGGGTTCGGGCGACCGGGAGAACGCCCGGATCCTCCTGGAGGACACCCTCGCCACCTTGCGGGACGTACTCGGCGAGGCCCACCCGTACAGCCTCTCCTGCGCGGTCAACCTCGCCAACGTGCTGGCGGAGGACGGGGAGTTGGAGCGGGCGGAGAAGTTGGAGCGGCTGGCCGTCACCGGGTTCCAGCCCAGCCTCGGCCAGAACCACCCGGACACCGTCGTGTGCCGGGCCAACCTGGCCCTCACCGTGCGGGCCCTGGGCCGGAAGGCCGAGGCCAAGCAGTTGCAGGACGGGGCTCGGGAAGACCTGAAGCGACTGCTCGGCAAGGACCACCCGCACACCGTGAGCGTCATCGCGAACAAGCGCATCCACCGGGACCTGGAGCCCCTGCCGGTCTGAACACCTTTGCTCTGTACGAGAGTTCAGGACCGGTCGGCCAGCAGCCAGGTCACGATGTCCGGCAGCACCCGCAGCGACGCGAAGTGCGCGGCGGCGGGCTGGAGGATCGCGGTCACGCTGGGGATCCGGGTGGCCAGCCAGCGGGTGTGGCCGACCGGGGAGAACGAGTCCTGCTCGCCGTGCCACAGCAGCACGGGTACGGAGATGTCGGTCACGGAGAAGCCCCAGGGACTACAGAAGGACAGGGCGTCGTCCACCCAGCCGTCGGCCGACACCCGCAGCGCCTCCCGGTAGTTGCGCAGCAGCATGGCCCTGATGCCCGCGTCGGCGACCACGCGCAGATCGGACTCGGTGAGTTCCCGGCGCAGTTGCATCAGCAGCTGAAACGGATCCTTGCGGATGGCGACGGACCGCTTGCGCAGACTGGCGGCCAGCCGGTCCGGGCGGGCCAGGGCCTTGGTGTACTCGCTGACGTTGGAGGCGGCCATACCGTCGAACCAGTCCAGTCCGTCCGCGTCGTGCGGCGCCAGACTCACCAGCACGGCGACCCGAGTCACCCGGTCGGGCAGCAGCGCGGCACAGGCCAGGGCGTGCGGGCCGCCGCCGGAACGGCCGACGACCGCGAACCGCGCGATGCCGAGGTCGTCCGCGATCGCCGCGACGTCGGCGGCGACATGGGCGACGAGGCGTCCCGGAAGCGGATCGGAGGGGCCGTAACCAGGACGGTCGTAGGTGATCATGCGGACCTGCTGGTGGTACAGCAGCATCGGCCGGGGAGCCGGGCCGAGTCTGCTGCCAGGTGTGCCGTGCAGCAGAAAGACCGGTAAGCCACTCGGATCGCCGCTGACCTCGACGGCTAATCGGCGCCCGTCCCCCGTGCGCACCTCGCTCCGCACCCCGTGTGCCTCCCCTCGCGCCCCGCTCGCGAACGTGCGCCGCGCGGCTGTGCCACGGGGCATTCCCCATGGTGGCCCAGATCATCCCGTCATGCGGGGGTTTTGGGGCTTCCGTTGTGATCGGCGCAAGCTATGAACGCGGCCCAGGAGGCCGCCGAGAAGATCAGCGGGCGGGAGTGCGGGGCCTTGCTGTCCCGCACCGGAACGAGGTCCGCGTAGCCGTCGGCGACCTCGACGCAGTCGTTGGCACCTCCTCCGCTGTAGCTCGACCTGAAGGGCCACCGGCGATCATGCGTCTCCTCGCCGATGACATCGAGGCAGCCCAACTGGACTCCGGGGAGCAGGTCTTGATGGGGGCGCGGGCCTTGCTCGATGACCCCAAAGCGGGGGAGCGGGCCGTACGTTTCGGGCTCACGCGGGCCGCCGAGTCACTCGCTGACGTCCTGCGGATCGCGGTCAGCCGGGGTGGGCGGATCCCGGCGGAGCGGTGATACCCGGGTGCCGGGTGCCGGGTGCCGGGTGCCGGGTTCCTCGGTCGCGGAGCCGAGCAGAGGTTCCGCTCCGCGACCGAGATTTTCCCCCGTTGCGAGATCAACAATGCCTGGGTGGCTTGCCCTTGTCGTTCGCAGGCGGTGCACACTTTCTTGGCCCTGCGTCTACTCCCCTCAGGACAGCCTCTGTTGTCTGTGTTCTCTGGGTGACATTCCGTACTCGGCGCGGAACGCCCTTGTGAAGTCCGACGGGCGCTGGTATCCCCAGCGGGCCGCGATCACATGGATCGGCGTGCCGCGCAGTGAGGCCTCCGCCAAGTCCTTGTGTGCGTTCTCCAGGCGTCGGCGCCGGATCCACCCCGCCACCGTCTCGCCGCCCGCCTGTTGCTGGAAGATGCGGTGGAGGTAGCTGAGCGAGATGTTGTGGGCGGCCGCTATCACCGGCGGGGTCAGTTCCGGGTCGTGGAGGTTCTGCCGGATGAATCCCATGACTCGTTTCGCCGTTGCCCGGCCCCGCGTCTCCGGCGACAACTCACCCTCCGCCTCCAGGAGTTGCGCGAACCATGCCGACAGCAGGTCGAGGACCACCGTGCCCAGGCGCGGCGCGTCGGACTGCTGGAGCGTGTCGGCCTGGCGGTCCAGGCCGACGACGAAGTCCGCGAGCAGCGCACCGACCCCCTCCCGCCCCGGCAGGTTCCGGCCCAGCAACTCCCGTACCCGGTGCGGCGGCAGGGGCAGCAGCGCCTTGGGGAAGTCCACGGCCATGCCCGTGACGACACCGCCCTGCCGGTCGTCCGCCGACCTGACGTCGTACGGCTGCGAACTGTCGGCCAGGTGCAGGTCACGTGATGTGTACGTGCTTTCGCGCCCGGCGTGGTCGAGGGCCAGGCCGCCGTCGATCAGCAGCGTCAGGTGGTACAGCTCGGGGTCGGACTGGCGTACCAGTTTCGGGGTCCGTCGGTAACGCGTCGGCTTGAACGACATCTGGCTCACGACCACCGGGCCCAGCTCCAACAGCCGCTGTTCCGCCCAGAATTCGGCGGCGTGGGCGCTGACGAGTGCGCTGGAGCGCGTCCGGCCGACCAGTTCCTGCCAGTAGTCGAACCTGTCCCCCGCAGGTACGTCGTCCGTACGGAACACCGTCCCGATCATTCCGCTTCCCTCCGCCCGATCTCCGTCCCCGGTCTCCGGTCCCCGGCCTCCGGCCTCCGGTCCCGATCTTCGTTGCCGAAGTGCGGCAACCTTTCCGCCCTCGGCTGCGACAGCCAAGTGACGTCATGCCCCCTCCAGTTAACTCCTCACTCGATCGGAAGCCGTCGTGAGCGAAACCCGCAGCAAGCCGCCCCGCAGTCGCAGCCGTCACCGTCGGCGCAGATCCGCCCTGGTCCTCGGCGTACCGCTGGCCCTGGCCTCCGCCGGAGCCATGGCCTACGGCGGCGTCTTCGGTGTGTTCGGTGCGGACGCGCAGCCGAAGGCCTCCGCCGCGACCGCCGCCGGCTCCGCGCTCGCCGGTGTCACCGACGTCGCCAACGGCTTCGCCTCGGTCAACGCCCTTGGGCAGAACGGGACTTACGGTGGCCGGGACGGCCAGACCGTCACTGTGAAGACGCTCGCCGACCTGGAGAAGTACGCGACCGCGGCCGAGCCGTACATCATCGTCGTCGCCGCGACCATCACCATGGACCCCGTCGGGAAAGAGATCAAGGTCCAGTCCGACAAGACCATCATCGGGGCGGGGACCTCGGGCCAGATCGTCGGCGGTGGCTTCTTCCTCGGGCAGGGTGTCCACAACGTCATTATCCGGAACCTGACGATCCGGGACGCGTACCAGGGTGTCTGGAACGACAAGGAGCACGACTTCGACGCCATCCAGATGGACGGCGCCCACCATGTGTGGATCGATCACAACGACCTTCGTCACATGGCCGACGGGCTCATCGACAGCCGCAAGGACACCACCTACCTCACCGTCTCCTGGAACAAGCTGAGCCAGGAGAACAAGGCCTTCGGCATCGGCTGGACCGAGAACACCACCGCCGACATCACCATCCACCACAACTGGATCCGTGAGACCGAGCAGCGCAACCCGTCCACCGACAACGTGGCCCACGCGCACCTCTACAACAACTACCTGGAGGACGAGGCGGGCACCACCATCAAGTCCTCGTACGGGAACTACTCCCGCGGCAAGACCAACATGGTGCTGGAGAACTCCTACTTCCAGGGCATGACCAACCCCGTCGTCCGCGACGCGACCGCCACCGTCGTCCAGCGCGGCAACGTCTTCTCGGGGACCACCGGCAAGAACGAGAGCGGGGGTTCCGGCGCCGCCTGGGACCCCAAGAAGTTCTACAGCTACACCCTGGACAAGGCCGCCGACGTGCCCGCGCTCCTCAAGTCCGGTGTGGGGCCCCGCAGTTCCGTTGCCAAGGCGACCGCCGCAACGACAACCGCCGCTGCCGCGACCACGCTCACCGTCGCCGCCGACGGCTCCGGCCAGTACAAGACGGTGCAGGCCGCCGTGAACGCCGTACCCGCCAACAACGCCTCCCGCGTGGTGATCTCCGTCAAGCCGGGCACGTACCGCGAGGTCGTGAAGGTGCCGTCGAACAAGCCGCACGTCACCATCCAGGGCACCGGCGGCAGCCGCAAGGACACCGTCATCGTGTACGGCAACTCGGCCGGCACCCAGAAGCCCGACGGGTCGGGCACCTACGGCACCCCGGGCAGCGCGACCCTCGCCGTCGAGTCGGACGACTCCCAGGTCCGCAATCTCACCGTCACCAACGACTTCGACGAGGCCAAGAACCAGAGCCAGGCCGGTCACCAGGCCGTCGCCCTGCGCACCGGCGCCGACAAGGTCGTCCTCGACAGTCTCATCGTCAACGGCGACCAGGACACCCTGGAGCTGGAGACCGCCGCCAAGGACAAGCTCGGCCGCGTCTACATCACCAACTCCTATGTCACCGGCAACGTCGACTTCATCTTCGGGCGGGCCACGGTCGTCGTCGACAAGTCCGTCATCACGCTGAAGAAGCGCTGGGACGGCACCTCGGCCGGCTACATCACCGCCCCGAGCACCCCGGCCGACCGCAAGGGCATCCTGATCAACAGCACCACCGTCAACGGTGACGTGGCCTCGGGCAGCTTCTTCCTCGGCCGCAACTGGCACGCCGGCGGCGACGCCGCCCTCGACCCGCAGACCACGGTCCGCAACTCCAGCCTCAGCGCCGCGATCAAGACCGCGACCCCCTGGTCCGACATGGGCGGCTTCTCCTGGAAGGACGACCGCTTCGCCGAGTACAAGAACACCGGCGCGGGCTCGGGCGCCGCGAGCGGCAACCGCCCGCAGCTGACCGACGCCCAGGCCACCGGCCAGGAGGTCGCCGACTGGCTGGGCGACTGGACGCCGACGGCCGGCTGACCGACGTACACCCCTTGAAGACCGGCCGGGGAGCGGGGCACCGACGCCCAAGGGAGCGCACGTCGGTGCCCCGCTCCCCGGCCCCACCACCACACCACGCACGCCCCACCTCCCCAGCCCCTCCACACCCCTTTCCCAGGCCCACCACAGCCCGTAGCACCACGTTGGACGGATGGTTGCGCGGAAGATCCTGTTGGCCGATGACGACTCGGCCGTACGTGAAGGGCTCGACCGGGTGCTCCGGTTCGAGGGTTACGAGACCGTCCTCGCCGGGGACGGCCGCGCGGCCCTCGCCTATGTGTCCGCACCGGACACCGCACCCGACCTCGTGCTCATGGACGTCACCATGCCGGGCCTCGACGGGCTCGCCGCGACCCGGCGGCTACGGGCCTCCGGGTGCACGATCCCGATCCTGATGATCACCGGACGGAACGCCGTCGGGGACCGGATCGTCGCGCTCGACAACGGCGCCGACGACTACCTGATGAAGCCCTTCGCCATCGAGGAACTCCTCGCGCGGGTACGGGCGTTACTGCGCCGCAGCCCACAACGCGTCCCCCCGCCCTCACCACTCGCGGGCCTGACCTTCGAGGACGTCCACCTGGACCCGCGGACCCGTACCGTCACCCGCGCGGACCGCCGGCTCGACCTCACCAAGACCGAGTTCGCCCTCCTCGAATACCTGCTGCGACGGCCCGGCCTGGTCCTGGACCGCGCCCAGATCCTCAAGGACGTCTGGGGCTTCGACTTCGAGCCCACCTCCAACACCCTCGACGTGTACGTCATGTACCTGCGCCGCAAACTGGAGAGCCGGGGCGAACCCCGGCTCATCCACACGGTACGCGGGCTGGGCTACACCCTCAGGGCCAACGTCAACGTCTCCTCCGGACGGTAGGGCGCCCCGCCCAATGGCGAGGCCAGCCTCGCGTACACCCCGCCACGCGCCATCAACTCCTCGTGCGTGCCCGTCTCCGCGAGGCGGCCCCCGTCGACGACCAGGATGCGGTCCGCGTCCGGGGCCAGGCTCAGATCGTGGGTGATCATGATGGTCGTACGGCCCGTCATCAGCCGGCGCAGCGCCGGGACGATCCGGCGGGCGGCGATCGAGTCCAGCCCTGCCGTCGGCTCGTCGAGGACCAGTACGGGCGCGGCGCGCAGCATGGCCCGCGCGATCGCGATCCGTTGCAGCTGCCCGCCGGAGAGCGTGGCCGTGCCGGGCGCGATCCGCGTGCCGTACCCCTCCGGGAGCGCCGCGACGAAGTCGTGGGCGTCGGCCGCCCGCGCCGCCGCCTCGATCTCCGCGTCGCTCGCGCCGGGGCGCCCGCACTCGATGTTCTCGCGGATCGAACCGTGCAGGATCAGCGTCTCCTGCGGCAGCAGCGCCACGTTCTCGCGCAGGAAGGCGAGGGGTACCTCGGTCAGCGGGACGCCGTCCAGGCAGATCACGCCGGACGAGGGGTCGTAGAAGCGGGTGAGGAGTTTCGACAGGGTCGATTTTCCGGCGCCGCTCGCTCCGGTGATCAGGACCAGCTCGCCGGGGGCGGCCGTGAAGGTCACGTCCCTGAGGGACTCCTGGTCCGTGCCGGGGTAGGTGAAGGAGGCCCCATGGACGCTGACCCAGCCGCGTACCGGCCACGCGTCGACCGGGTGGGCCGGGTCTGCGACCGCCGGTTCGGCGTCGAGCAGCTCGCCGAGGCGTTCCGCGCCCGCGGTCGCCGCCGTCAGGGTCAGACCGAGCTGGCCGAGACTGCGGATCGGCGGGTAGAGGTAGCCGACGAAGGCCGCGAAGGCGAGCAGCGCGCCCAGGGACATACGCCCGGCGGAGATCTCCCACACACCGAGCCCGATCACCGTCAGCACGCACAGCGTCTCGACGACCTCGACGAACTGCTCGTACATCTCGCTCAGCCGCGCCCCGCGCACACTCGCCCGCATCCAGGCGCGGGCCTCGCGGTCGAGGCGCTTCTCCTCGTCGCGGCGGCGGTTGTAGGCCTGGGTGAGGACGATGTTGCCGAGCGACTCCTCGACCACCGAGGTGATCGCGCCGTCGGCGACCCGCTCGTCCTGGCTCGCGGTCCTGATGCGGCCGGCGAAGCGGCGGGCGGCGAGGAGGAAGAGGGGGGCCAGGAAGAAGGTGACGAGGGCCAGGTCCCAGCGCAGCCAGAGGGCGGCGGCGGAGTAGAAGACCGCCGAGAAGGCGGCGGAGACGGTACCGACAACGCCCGACACGACCATCTGCTCGATGGCCTCGACGTCTCCCGTCAGACGCTCCACCAGGTCGCCCTGGCGGTGCTTCTGGAAGAAGTCGGGCGGCAGATCCTGGACATGCCGGAAGACGCCCGCCCGGAGCCGCAGCACGAATCTCTCGGCGGTCCAGGTCGCGAGCGAGTTGCCGGCGTAGCCGACGAGCGCGCCGAGCACGGCGACGGCCAGCCAGGCACCGGCCGGACCCCAGAAGGCGGAGAGGGAACCGGCCTCCAGGGCGTTGTCCGTCAGCTCCGCGAACAGCAGGATCGCGGCGGTCTCGGCCAGCGCGGACACCACCACGCACGCGACGATCGCCACCAGCCACTTCCGGTCACCCCGCGTCAACGGCCAGAACCGGCGGAAGGCCTCGCGGACTTCCCTCATGGTCACAACTCCCTTCCGTACACCGGACATGGCTGAGGCGGGGCCACCGGGACGAGCGCACTCGCCCTCCGATGGCCCCGCCTCACAGCGGGCCTCAGCCCTGGTGCCCGACCGGACGGCGCTGGACCTTCTTCGGCGCGGCCTTCTTCAGGACCTTCTTCTTCGGCGCGGGGGCGGCGGGCTTGGCGGCCTTCTTGACGGGGGCGATCTTGTGGAAGCTCATAGGAATTCCCTCCCGGGTTGTGAATTGGCTGTTTGCGGTTTGCTCTTAGCTGTGTCAGTCCTTATGGGCGACCGGGCGACGCTTCGGAGCGACCTTCTTCGGAGCGGCCTTCTTGGGCGCCGGGACGGCCTTGCGGGCCTTCTTGACCGGGGCGATCTTCTTGAAGCTCATGGTTTGCTCCTTCTGCCGTTGCTGTTTGCTTTCGACATGGAAAACATTACGGGACCCGAGAAGCGAAAAAAGCCAATTCCGCTTAGACCTCGGTTAATTGCAGCTGAGACCGATTTTCAGGACACCCGGGGAACCGATCCGCAATTCACACAGGACTTATTACGGGCATTACAAAGGGCCCAGGGCGACAAGCCCTGGGCCCTTCGAGAAGCAACCGGCAACTACTACTGCACGATCGTGATCCGGTTCGCCGCCGGCGGCGCGATCGGCGTCGTGGCCGTGGAGTTGGCGGTCAGGTAGTCCGCCAGTGCCGCGAGGTCGTCCGTGCCGACCAGGTCGTTCGTGCCCTGGCCCAGCGTGGTGAAGCCGTCGCCGCCGCCCGCGAGGAAGCTGTTCGTCGCGACACGGTAGGTGGCGGCCGGGTCGATCGCCGCACCGTTCAGCTTGACCGAGTCGGCGACCACGCGAGCCGCGCCCGTCTTCGTCAGGTCGAGCGTGTAGGTGAGCCCCGAGGACACCTGGAGCACCTTCGGCGAGGCCGCGTTGGTGCCGCTCACCTGCTCCTGGAGTACGGAGATCAGCTGCGCGCCGGTGAAGTCCTGGAGGTTGACCGTGTTGGAGAACGGCTGGACCGTGAAGCCCTCGGCGTAGGTGACGACCCCGTCGCCCTCGGTGCCCTTGGCCGCGTAGGTCAGGCCCGCGCGGATACCGCCCGGGTTCATCAGCGCGAGGTCGGTCTCCGGGTCCAGCCCCTTGCCGTACGCCAGTTGCGCGTCGGCGATGAGGTCGCCCATCGGGGACTCGGTGCCGACGTTGGTGATGTCGCCCGAGATGTAGCCGATCGCGCGGTTGCCGATCGGCGCCGCCAGGGTGTTCCACTTGGCGATCAGCTCGGTCATGTCCGCGGCCTTGGCGACGGTCCGGGTGACCACGTGGTTCGCGGAGGAGACGGCCGTACGGGCGATGTCACCCGTCCAGCGGTCGTACGTCAGCGTGGTGTCCGTGTAGAGGCGGCCGAAGGACGCGGCCGAGGTGACCGTGCGCGGCTTGCCCGACGGGTCCGGGATGGTGCAGGCGTACGCGGCGTGCGTGTGCCCGGTGACCAGCGCGTCGACCTTCGGGGTGATGTTCTTCGCGATGTCGACGATCGGGCCGGAGATCCCGGAGCCGTCGCCCGCCGCGTCACAGTCGTAGTTGTACGAACCGGAGGCCGGCAGACCGCCCTCGTGGATCAGCGCGACGACCGACTTGACGCCCTGCTTCTCCAGCTCCTTGGCGTACTTGTTGATCGTCTCGACCTCGTCCTTGAACTTGAGGCCCTTCACGCCCTCGGCGGAGACGACACCGGGGGTGTCCTCGAGCGTCACGCCGATGAAGCCGATCTTGACGCCGTTCTTCTTCCACACCCAGTAGGGCTTGAGGATCGGCTTGTTGGTCTTCTCGCCCAGCACGTTCGCGGCGAGGTAGGGGAAGTCCGCCCCCGAGAACTTCTCGCCCTCGACGTAGCAGCCGTCGACCGGGTGGCAGCCGCCGTTCTGAAGCCGGGCCAGTTCCTTGGCGCCCTCGTCGAACTCGTGGTTGCCGACCGAGGTGACGTCCAGCTCCAGGCCGTTGAGCGCGTCGATGGTGGGCTCGTCGTGGAAGAGGCCCGAGATCAGCGGGGAGGCACCGACCATGTCGCCGCCGGCCGCCGTGATCGAGTACGGGTTGTCCTTGCGGGCCTCGCGCAGATGCGTGGCGAGGTACTCGACACCGCCCGCGTCGATCGTCTTCGTCGTGCCGTCGGCCTGGAGTTCGGTGACCCGGCCGGAGGAGCCGGACGGCGGCTCCAGGTTGCCGTGCAGGTCGTTGAAGGACAGCAGCTGCACGTCCTGGTAGCGGCTCGGCTTGCTGTGGCCGTGCCCGGGCTTGTACGTCGTCTCGCCGGCGCTGGCCGGGAGCGCGGCGGCGAGCGCGCCGACCGTGGCGATACCGGCGGCGCCCGCGATCAGCAGACGTGCGCGTCTGCGGCGGTGGTACGGCTGGGGTGTGGCTGGCATGTGCCCCCCTGAAGTTCGTAAGAGGAGAGGAAGGGACGCCCGAAACGGACGTAAGAACTGCGTGAGAATTCGGTCCCGTCCCGGCGCAGCCTAGGGTCAACGCGCGTAGCGCGACAGGGGTTCAGGGTTACGGAACGGTTGCCGCCTCGGGAGATTCACCACGAATCGGGCAGGCCTTACCCTCGTAGCCATGACCAGCGACGACACCGCGCCCTCCGGCCCCCCCGTCCTGTCCCGCTCCATCGACACCCTGGCCGCCCTCGCCCCCGGGCAGGCCGACGCCGTTCTCACGCTGCTCGCGGAGGCCGCCCGGACCGACGGCCAGCAGGCGGTGTCCGAGCAGGGGCGGCTCCAGCTGCGCGGGGGCGCCCGCGAGGGCGTGTCGCACTTCCTGCTCTCCGTCGGCGGCCAACTCGTCGGCTACGCACAGCTGGAGGACACCGACCCGGTCGAGGCCCCGGCCGCCGAACTGGTCGTCCACCCGGCCCACCGCGGGCACGGCCACGGCCGCGCCCTCGGCTCGGCGCTGCTGGCCGCCTCCGGCAAGCGGCTGCGCGTCTGGGCGCACGGCGGCCACTCCGCCGCCCGGCATCTCGCCCAGGTCCTCGGCCTCACCCTGTTCCGTGAACTGCGCCAGCTGCGGCGGCCGCTGACCGACCTGGACCTGCCCGAGCCCAAGCTCCCGGCGGACGTGACGGTACGGACCTTCGTGCCCGGCGAGGACGACGCCGCCTGGCTCGCCGTGAACGCCGCCGCCTTCGCCCACCACCCCGAACAGGGCTCGCTGACCCAGCGCGACCTCGACGACCGCAAGGCGGAGGCCTGGTTCGACCCGGAGGGCTTCTTCCTCGCCTTCCGCGAGGGCGAACTCATCGGCTTCCACTGGACGAAGGAGCACACGGCGGAGGGCCTCGGCGAGGTGTACGTCATCGGCCTGCGCCCGGGAGCCCAGGGCGGCGGCCTCGGCCGGGCGCTGACGACGATCGGCCTGCGCCACCTCGCGGAGCGCGGGCTGCCGACGGCGATGCTGTACGTCGACGCGGACAACACGGCAGCCGTGCGGCTGTACGAGCGGCTGGGCTTCGCGACCCACGAGACGGACCTCATGTACCGCACGGAGTCATAACGTCATCACGCACAGGGGGCGGTGATCTTGACACCGCCCCCTTCCTTGCACCACCCTTTCACTACTCAACTAGTGAAAGGGTGGTTGTACGCGTGGTCGAGTACCGCATCGACAGGCGCACCGGCGTCTCCACCTATCTCCAGATCGTCCAGCAGACCAAACAGGCCCTGCGCCTCGGCCTGTTGGAACCCGGCGACAAGCTGCCCACGGCCCGTGAGGTCGTGGAGGCCACCGCCATCAACCCGAACACCGTCCTGAAGGCCTACCGCGAACTGGAACGCGAAGGTCTGGTCGAGGCCCGCCGGGGCCTCGGCACGTTCGTCCGGAAGTCGCTGGGGGCGGCCCCGGCGGACTCCCCGTTCGGCGCCGAACTCGACGACTGGGCCAACCGGGCCCGCGCGGCAGGGCTCGAACGGGACGACGTGGCGGCGCTGTTCAACTCCGTACTCGACACACATTTCAAGGGGGACCAGGGATGAGCGACACCGCCATGGAGGCGGCCGGGCTGGGCAAGCGGTTCGGCGTGCGGAAGGGCTGGGCGCTGCGCGAGTGCGCGTTCCGGCTGCCGGCCGGCCGCGTCTGCGCGGTCGTCGGGCCCAACGGCGCCGGCAAGTCGACGCTGCTGGCCCACGCGGCCGGTCTGCTCAGGCCCACCGAGGGCACGCTCACCGTCCTCGGCACCAGCCCGGCGGCGGCCCGCGAGCGCGTCGCGTACGTCGCCCAGGACAAGCCCCTGCATCCCCAGCTCACCGTCGAGGACACGCTCCGCTACGGCCAGGAGCTGAACCCCCGGCGCTGGGACAGGACCGTCGCCGAGCGGATCGTCGCCGACGGCGCCCTCGACCCGTCCGCCAAGATCCGCACCCTCTCCGGCGGTCAGCGCACCCGGGTCGCGCTCGCCCTCGCCCTCGGCAAGCGCCCCGAACTGCTGCTCCTGGACGAGCCGATGGCCGACCTCGACCCGCTCGCCCGGCACGAGCTGATGGGCACGCTGATGGCCGACGCCGCCGACAACGGCACCACGGTTGTCATGTCCTCGCACGTCGTCGCGGAGCTGGAGGGCTCCTGCGACCACCTCCTCCTCATCGGCGCAGGCCGGGTCCGCCTCGCCGGCGAGCTGGACGGCCTGATCGCCGCCCACACCCTGGTCAGCGGCCCGGCCGCCGACCTCGACGGACACACGGTCATCGAGTCCCGCACGACGGGCCGCCAGACCACGGCCTTGATACGCCCCGGGGGCCGCCTGGCCGGCACCTGGCAGAGCGCGCCCCCCACCCTGGAGGAACTGGTCCTGGCGCACCTCCGCTCCCCCGAGGCCCCGTCGCTACAGCTCAGCGCCGAAGACCCGACCGAGTCGGTGGAGGCCACCGTATGACCACCCTGCCCGCCGCCGAGACCCCGGCACGGAAGCTCAGCCCAGAAGACGCGGAGACCTCGGCCGCCCCCACTGCCGCCGAGACCCCGGCACAGAAGCCCGGCACGGCCGCCTCGGCCGCCTCTGTGGAGGCCGCCGTATGACCACCCTCGCCTCCGCCGAGGCCCCGGCGCGAAAGCGGTCCCGCAGCCTGTACCGCCCCCACGGCCTCACCTGGGCCCTCCTGCGCGTCCACCGCTCCGCCCTCTGGTTCTGGCTGCTGTACGTCGCCGTGGCCGCCGGCGTGCTCCTGTGGGCGTACGGGCCGGGCGCGACCGCCGCCATGGACGAACTGGCGGCCTCGGGCTGCCGTGACGGCGGCGTGCCCAACCTCGGCTGCGACATGCTCGGACCGGCCGGGAACCGCTGGGACTCGGGCGTCGTCCTCGGCAGCCTCCTCGTCTTCTTCGCCCCGTTCCTGATCGCGGCCTGGGCGGGCGGCTCGCTCATCGGCCGTGAGCTGGAGGACCACACGGCCCAGCTGGCCTGGACTCAGTCCGTGTCCCCGGTCCGCTGGCTGGCCGCGAAGCTCGCCCTGCCCGCCGTACTGATCACCGCGGGCATGCTCCTGCTCACCGTCCTGCACCGCCTGATGTGGGAGGCCACCGGCGAACTGCGGCAGGGCAACTACAACTGGTACGACAGCCAGGTCTTCGAGCCCAACGGCACCCTCGCCACCGCCTACGCCCTGCTGGGCCTGGCCCTCGGCGTCCTCGCGGGCCTGGTCGCGCGCCGCTCGCTGCCCGCGCTCGGCATCGGGATCGTCGGCATGGGAATCGTCGTACAGCAACTCCAGTCCCTGCGTCCGCACCTGTGGCCGGCCGTGACCCGGACGAGCACCGTCGGGTTCGAGGACGACGGCAGCATGACGGTCGACAAGGGCTCGTACACCTCCACCGGCGCCCGCATCCCCGACCTGTTCTGCGACGACAAAACCCCGTGCGTCGCCCGTTACGACGTCGCCGGCGTCTACCGCGACTACCACCCGGCCTCGCACTTCTGGCCCCTCCAGCTCATGGAGACGGGCATCCTCCTCGCCCTCGCGACGGTGGTCACGCTGATCGCGTTCGCCCTCATCCGACGCCGCACGGGAGCCGCCGTATGACCGCCACCACCACCCTCGCGGCCCCCGCAGGACCGCAGCGCACCCGCCTGCGCCTCCACGGCCTGCCCGGGGCGCTGCTGGTCCTGCACCGCTCGGCCCTCTGGTTCTGGCTGCTGCTGGTCGCCGTGGCCGCCGGGGCGCTGCTGTGGATGTACGGATGGGGCGCCGACGCCGCCTTCGCCGAGTTCTTCCGCAGGGGCTGCGTGGACGGGGTGCTGAACGACGGCTGCGACTACATAGGCCCGGCCTACACCCGCTACGACACCGCCGAGACCGTCAGCGGCGGCCTCATCAACCTCGTACCGCTGCTCGCCGCCGTCTGGGCGGGCGCCGCGCTCATCGGCCGCGAACTGGAGAACGGCACCGCGCAGCTGGCCTGGACGCAGTCCGTGTCCCCGGCGCGCTGGCTCGCCGCCAAGCTCGCCGTACCGGCCGCCCTGCTGACCGCAGGCACCCTTCTCCTGGTCCTCCTGCACCGCCTGGCGTGGGGCGCGCACACCGAGCTGTTCCGCGGGATGGGCACCCGGCAGTGGCACGACGAGGGCACCTACGTCGCGAACGGCACCCTCGCCCCCGCGTACACGCTGCTCGGCCTGGCCGTCGGCGCGCTGACGGCACTGGTCGTGCGGCGGTCGCTCGCCGCCATGGGCACCGCCTTCTTCGCCTTCCTCACCCTTGATTACGTGATCACGTCACTGCGTCCGCACCTGTGGCCGGTCGAGACCCTGACCAGCAAGGACGGCTACCCGGACTACATCGGCATGGTCGTCGACGACGGCGCCCTGACCTCCGCCGGACAGCACGTCGCCGATCCGATCTGCGTGAGCAACGCCCAGTGCCTCGCCCGCCACGACATCGTCGGCTACTACCGCGACTACCACCCGTCCGCCCACTTCTGGCCCCTCCAGCTCATGGAGACCGGCATCGTCCTCGCCCTCGTCGCCGCCGCGACGGCCGCCGCCTTCTGGCTGCTGCGCCGCCGTACAGCCTGAGGGCGCCCGGGAGCTGTCCGCGTATGCCCCTTCCACCGGGGAGGAGGGGCATACGCGCACCCCGCCGGTACCGGTGATCACACCTGCGAGCCGCCCCCCGATATCCCGCACGTCATGTCCTCGTAACCAGTGATTCAGCCAGGCTTGCGAGGCTCACCCAATGACGCCCGCCGTGCCTGAGCATTCACCGCCCGCAGAGGGCACCCACGGGACCGGAGCCGCCCAGACGGTGCCGGCCGCGCTCCCGCCCGCGCGTTCCGACGCGCCCGTCCCGGCCGCGGCGCGGAACAATGGGGTCATGAGCCAGCCAAACGCCCAGTCGCAGGTACAGCACGCCCAGCCGTCCGTCGGTTCCCTGACCTCCCACCGGCCGCACACGGTGTCGGCCGTGGTCTCCGACCTGGAGCCGGACATCGACGCCGACCTCGACGAGTACGAGGAGGCGCCCTACGACGGGGAGCTGCTGCCGCAGGGCCGCTTCCTCGACCGGGAGCGCAGCTGGCTCGCGTTCAACGAGCGGGTGCTCGAACTGGCCGAGGATCCCAATACGCCGCTCCTCGAACGGGCTAATTTCCTCGCGATCTTCGCGAGCAACCTGGACGAGTTCTTCATGGTCCGGGTGGCCGGTCTCAAGCGCCGCATAGCCACCGGCGTCGCCACCCGCTCCGCCTCCGGTCTCCAGCCGCGCGAGGTCCTGGAGATGATCTGGGCCCGGTCCCGCGAGCTGATGGCCCGGCACGCCGCCTGCTACCAGGAGGACGTCGCCCCGGCGCTCGCCGAGGAGGGCGTGCACCTGGTCCGCTGGGCCGAGCTGACGGAGAAGGAGCAGGCCCGCCTGTTCACCCTCTTCCGCCACCAGATCTTCCCGGTCCTCACCCCGCTGGCCGTCGACCCCGCGCACCCCTTCCCGTACATCTCGGGTCTCTCCCTGAACCTCGCGGTGGTCGTACGGAACCCGGTGAGCGGACACCGCCACTTCGCGCGCGTCAAGGTGCCGCCGCTGCTGTCCCGCTTCCTGGAGGCCTCGCCGAGCCGGTACGTGCCCATCGAGGACGTCATCGCCGCGCACCTCGAAGAGCTGTTCCCCGGCATGGAGGTCCTGGAGCACCACGCCTTCCGCCTCACGCGCAACGAGGACCTGGAGGTCGAGGAGGACGACGCCGAGAACCTCCTCCAGGCCCTGGAGAAGGAACTGATGCGGCGCCGCTTCGGCCCGCCGGTGCGCCTGGAGGTCGAGGAGTCGATCGACCGGTACGTCCTCGACCTGCTGGTACGGGAGTTGAAGATCACGGAGGCGGAGGTGTACCCGCTGCCGGGTCCCCTCGACCTCACCGGCCTCTTCGGCATCTCCTCCCTCGACCGGCCCGAGCTGAAGTACCCCAAGTTCATCGCGGGCACCCACCGCGACCTGGCCGAGGTGGAGTCGGCGTCGGCCCCGGACATCTTCGCGGCCCTGCGCGAACGGGACGTGCTGCTGCACCACCCGTACGACAGCTTCTCGACCTCCGTCCAGGCGTTCCTGGAGCAGGCGGCCGGCGACGACGACGTCCTCGCCATCAAGCAGACCCTGTACCGGACCTCGGGCGACTCCCCGATCGTGGACGCCCTGATCGAGGCCGCCGAGGCGGGCAAGCAGGTCCTCGTCCTCGTCGAGATCAAGGCCCGCTTCGACGAGCAGGCCAACATCAAGTGGGCGCGCAAGCTGGAGGAGTCCGGCTGCCACGTCGTCTACGGCCTCGTCGGCCTGAAGACCCACTGCAAGCTGTCCCTGGTGGTCCGCCAGGAGGGCGACACGCTGCGCCGCTACTCCCACGTCGGCACCGGCAACTACCACCCGAAGACGGCCCGCCTGTACGAGGACCTGGGCCTCCTGACGGCCGACCAGCAGGTCGGCGCGGACCTCTCGGACCTGTTCAACCGCCTGTCCGGCTACTCCCGCCGAGAGACGTACCGCCGCCTCCTCGTCGCCCCCAAGTCCCTTCGCGACGGCCTGATCGCGCGGATCAACAAGGAGGTCCAGCACCATCGTGCCGGGCGTCCCGCGTATGTCCGCATCAAGGTCAACTCGATGGTGGACGAGGCGATCATCGACGCGCTGTACCGCGCCTCCCAGGCAGGCGTCCCGTGCGACGTCTGGGTACGCGGCATCTGCGCCGTACGGCCCGGGGTCCCGGGTCTCTCCGAGAACATACGGGTCCGTTCCGTCCTCGGCCGCTTCCTCGAACACTCCCGGGTCTTCGCCTTCGGCAACGGCGGCGAGCCCGAGGTGTGGTTCGGCAGCGCCGACATGATGCACCGCAACCTCGACCGCCGCATCGAGGCACTCGTCAGGGTCACGGACCCGGCCCACCGGGCCGCGCTCAACCGGATGCTCGAAACCGGGATGTCCGACACCACGCAGTCCTGGCACCTGGGCCCGGACGGCGAGTGGACCCGGCACGCGACGGACCCCGAGGGCCACCCCCTGCGGAACGTCCAGGAGATGCTCATAGACGCCCGGAGGCGTAGGCGTGGCACAGCAACACCTTGAACCGACCGACCCCACGACGGCCGGACCCGTGAGCGCCGACGCGCTCGCGGACTACCTGAGGGCGCAGGCGACGGAGTTCCTCCGCGCCCTGCGCCTCCACAGGGAGACAGGCACGGGCTCCTCCTCGACGGAGGAGCCCGTGGACGCGGCCCGCGCCCTGCGCCACGCGGCCCGCCGCATCACGGGCACCCTCCACACCTTCCGCCCGCTCCTAGACCCCACCTGGTCTGAGGCAATGCACCCCGAACTGGCGTGGCTGTCAGGCACGCTGGCAAGGGAGCACGCATACGCGGCCCGCTTGGAACGCCTGCTGCTGGCGCTTCAGCGCTTGTCGGGGGCGGTCGTCCTCCCGGCCCAGGCGAGCACCGTTGTGGGCAGTCGTTCCGCTGGGGCGGAACGGGTGGGCACAACGGCTCCCAGCACCGCCGGTGCCCAGTCCCACCCCGCAACCCCAGACCGCAGCAACCTGACAGTAGGCGCCGCAAAAGCAGGCGCCCTGCTCGAACGCCAGCTGACCCTCGCCCGCACCCGATCCCACTCGGCAGCCCTACAAGCCCTGGGTTCCTCCCGCTTCCACGCGGTCGCGGACAACGTAGCGGTCCTGGCCAGCGAGGTCCCCCTGACCCCCGCAGCCACCGCCACCCCCACCGACCTACGCCCCCTCGCCACCGCAGCGGACGAACGCCTCTGCGACGCGGTCAACGCCCTCCCCCTCCTCACCGCCGGCCACCCCTACAACGCCGAGGCCCTCATCCACGGCCTCTCCCCCGACCCGGCCCCCCACCCCCAGGACGCCCCCTGGCACCACGTACGCCTCCTCCTACGCCTGCGCCGCTACGCCCACGAGGTCCTGGACGGCGACGAGGCCCGCGTGGACGTACGCATGCTGACGGCCGGCACGGCGCTCAACCGCCACCGCGACGCCTCCGAGGCCGCAGCCGCAGCGGCAGCGGCGGCCCGCACCCCCCGTATCGCCCCGGCGACCGCGTACGCCCTCGGCGTGCTCCACGCCGACCAGCGCCACGAGGTCGAGGCGGCCCGGTTCGCGTTCCAGCAGTCCTGGGAGAAGAAGGCGATGAGCACGAGGTGACGTCCGCCGACGAACGCCCCGTACTCGCGGCGGGCTGCGTCCTGTGGCGCCGCTCGCCGGTGGACGGCGGCCTGGAGATCTGCCTGGTCCACCGCCCGAAGTACGACGACTGGTCGCACCCCAAGGGCCGGCTGAAGCACGACGAGGAGACCCTCGCCGCCGCCCTGCGCGAGGTCGAGGAGGAGACGGGCTACGAGGCCGCCCCCGGCGCCCCGCTCACGACCACCCACTACGAGGTCAACGGCCGCCCCAAGCAGGTGAGTTACTGGGAGGCGGAGGCAGTCTCGGGCGCCTTCGCCCCGAACGACGAGGTCGACCTCATTCTCTGGCTGCCCCCGGCGGCGGCCCGCGAACGCCTGACCCAGCCCCGCGACAGGGACCTGGTCGACGAGGCAGTGGCCCTGCGGCGGAGCCACTAGCCGGGGCGGCTAGAGCATGTCCCCCTGGTGGCCCTTGCCGTCCGTGCGGGCCATGCTGCGGGCCCGCCGGGCCGGTCCGCGCCAGCCGCAGCTGCATCTCGCGAAGCAGAAAGGCCCGTGTTCCACCATGGAAACGGAGTGTTCTTCGGGAAACTGAGCGGACTCGCTTCGATCCTGCTGCGCCACACCCATCACGGTACCCACGGCCAGGTGCTGCATCTTCCCGGGGGATAACCCCCGGACCCCCAGCAGACAAGCAGACAAGCAGGTCAGCCGGCAGAACCGGCGCGGACGAGGCGAGGCAAACCCGAGGGCGTGACAACCTCCCCCACCCCTCGTTAAGCGGAACGACAGGGGCCGTGGACCGACGGCCCGGCTTGGGGGTGGGCGGCGATGGACCGGCGGCGGCACTGGCGAGCGAACGGGGCGGTCGCGACGGCCGCCGTGACAACGGGTCTCCTGCTCTGCGCCACCGGCTGCACGGGCAACGGCGAGGCCGCCGCCGGGGACGCGCGCCCGGCCACCGACGCGGTCCGCGTCCTGCACGGCGCCGCCGCGACCCTGGTCGACGCGGGCACCTCCCGGACCACCACCTCCATGGAGATGGCCACCGGCGGCACCCGGGTCACCATCCGGGGCGAGGGCGTCTACGACTACGGCAAGCAGCTCGGCCGCCTCAAGGTGCTGCTCCCCCAGGACCCGGCCGGCGCCAGCCCGCACCGCCCGATCACCGAACTCCTCGCCCCGGGCGCCCTGTTCATGAAGAACCGGGGCGCGGGCGTCCCCGCCGACAAATGGGTACGGGTGGACACGGCGACCCTGTCCGACGGCAACCTGGTGACGGGCGGCGCCACGGACCCCTTCGCCGCCGCCGAGGTCCTGCGCGGGACACGTGAGGCGACCTACGTCGGCCGGACCCGGGTCGGCGGCACCGAGGTGCGGCACTACAAGGGCACGGCCGACCTCGCCAAGGCCGCGAAGAGCGCCTCACCGGGCAACCGGGGCCCGCTGGGAGCGGCGGCGAAAGGGTTCGCCACCGCCGAGGTCCCCTTCGAGGCCTACCTCGACGACGAGGGCCGTATCCGCAAGCTCCTGCACCGGTTCAGCTTCGTCAACGGACAGCACAAGGGCACGGTCGCGGTCGCCTCGACGACGCTGCTGTACGACTTCGGGGCCCCCGTGCGCGTACGGCTGCCGCGGCCCGCGGACATCTACGCGGGCCGGATCGCCGAGCAGTGAGACGGTCACAGTGGGACTGCCGTCCGGAAATGAGGGAAGGTGAGCCGGGCGGAGCAACCCGGCCCGCCCGTGCTGCGTCCGCCGTAGCGCAAGGACTAGCCCGTCCGTGCCATGCGCGGTGTGTAGACCACTCCCTACTCTAGGAAGCGGTGACGGCAGAGAAGAGGTGATGCACGTGGCTCCGGTCGGCGGTACGGCAGTTCAGGACCACGTGGCCCTCGCCGAGATCGAGCTGTGCGGAGAGCTGATCATCGCGGCCTCGGCGGCCGAGGAGGAACGGCTCAGTCTGGAGAGCATCGACGAGGTGCTGAAGGTGGCGGAGGAGCGCGAGGGACGCAAGGTCCCGTCGCCTGGCTGAAAAGCGACGGGCGCCCCGGGCATGGACGGCCCCGGGCCTGGACGCCTGGTGGCTCAGGTACGCAGCAGACGACCGATCGCCTTGGTCGCCTCCTCCACCTTCGCGTCGATCTCCGTACCGCCCTTGAGGGCCGCGTCGGCGACGCAGTGGCGCAGGTGCTCCTCCAGGAGCTGGAGGGCGAAGGACTGGAGGGCCTTGGTGGAGGCGGAGACCTGGGTGAGTATGTCGATGCAGTAGACGTCCTCGTCGACCATCCGCTGGAGCCCGCGGATCTGTCCCTCGATCCGGCGCAGCCGCTTCAGGTGCTCGTCCTTCTGCTTGTGATAGCCGTGCACGACGTCGTGCGTCTCCGCGCCGGCCTCGGTGGTCGTCATCGCGTGGTCCTCCCGTTGAACAAGCACCGTCGAACAAACATGAGACACAAAAGCGCCCATATACCCCTGCCGGGTATATGGTAACCAACTTTGCTGGGTATAGGGCCCTTGCCCGGTGCCGATCAGGCGGCCCGGACGTCGTTTCACCCAGGTGTAGACCACTGTGCAGCCCACGCTGTCCGATGGGCGACACTGGGGGACGACCCGTTAGCCGTGGCCGGATGTTGCGCCTAGCATCAGCCTGACCGAACCCGAAGGACTCCGAGGACCCCAAGTGCGATTTCGTCTGACCCCCAGGGAGACGAGCTTCTACGACATGTTCGCCGCGTCCGCGGACAACATCGTCACGGGCTCGCGACTCCTCATGGAACTGCTCGGGGCGGACGCCTCCGGCCGGGCCGAGATCGCAGAGCGTATGCGGGCCGCGGAACACGCCGGTGACGACGCCACACACGCGATCTTCCACCAGCTGAACTCCTCGTTCATCACACCGTTCGACCGCGAGGACATCTACGCGCTCGCATCGTCCCTCGACGACATCATGGACTTCATGGAGGAGGCCGTCGACCTGGTCGTCCTCTACAACGTGGAGGAACTGCCCAAGGGCGTCGAGCAGCAGATCGAGGTACTGGCGCGGGCGGCGGAGCTGACGGCGGAGGCCATGCCGAACCTCCGCACGATGGAGAACCTCACGGAGTACTGGATCGAGGTCAACCGCCTGGAGAACCAGGCCGACCAGATCCACAGAAAGCTTCTTGCACACCTGTTCAACGGCAAGTACGACGCGATCGAGGTGCTGAAGCTCAAGCAGATCGTGGATGTGCTGGAGGAGGCTGCAGACGCCTTCGAGCACGTGGCGAACACGGTGGAGACCATCGCGGTCAAGGAGTCCTGACCCTTACATGGACACCTTCGCACTGATCGTGACCATCGGGGTCGCGCTCGGATTCACGTACACGAACGGCTTCCACGACTCGGCGAACGCGATCGCGACGTCCGTGTCGACCCGTGCCCTGACACCCCGGGCGGCCCTGGCGATGGCCGCGGTGATGAACCTGGCCGGGGCGTTCCTGGGCAGCGGGGTCGCGAAGACGGTCAGCGAGGGTCTGATCGAGACGCCCGAGGGCTCCTCGGGCATGGCGATCCTCTTCGCCGCCCTGGTGGGCGCGATCACCTGGAACCTGATCACCTGGTACTTCGGCCTCCCGTCGTCCTCCTCCCACGCCCTGTTCGGCGGCATGGTGGGAGCGGCCCTGGCGGGCGGTACGAAGGTCTACTGGTCCGGAGTCCTGGACAAGGTAGTCATCCCGATGTTCGTCTCCCCACTGGTAGGCCTGCTGGCCGGCTACCTGGTGATGACGGCCATCATGTGGATCTTCCGCCGAGCGAACCCGTCGAAGGCGAAACGAGGCTTCCGCATCGCCCAGACGGTGTCTGCGGCGGGCATGGCCCTGGGCCACGGCCTCCAGGACGCCCAGAAGACGATGGGCATCGTGGTGATGGCCCTGGTCATCGCGGACGTCGAGGACTACGGCGACCCGATCCCGGTCTGGGTCAAGATCGCCTGCGCGGTGACCCTGTCCCTGGGCACGTACGCGGGCGGCTGGCGCATCATGCGCACCCTCGGCCGCAAGATCATCGAACTGGACCCACCCCAGGGCTTCGCAGCGGAAACCACAGGCGCGTCGATCATGTTCGCCACGGCCTACCTCTTCAAGGCCCCGGTCTCCACGACCCACGTCATCACCTCGGCGATCATGGGCGTGGGCGCGACGAAGCGGGTGAAGGCGGTGCGGTGGGGCATCGCCAAGAACATCGTCCTGGGCTGGTTCATCACGATGCCGGCAGCGGGGCTGGTGGCTGCGGCGGGGTACGGGGTCGTGTGGTTGGCGTTCCTGTAGCCGCGGACCTGGGGGCTGCGCCCCCAGACCCCCTCTACGGCCCTGAACGGGCCTGGTCCTCAAACGCCGGACGGGCTGGAGATGCTGGCCGGCGCTGAAAGAGCAAGCCCCGGCCGGCGTTCGAGGACAACCCCGCCCAGCCCACCCTTTTCCCCGCCCACCCCGCCGCACTTCAGCACGGGCCGGAGCATTCCAGCCCGTCCGGCGTTCGAGGACCAGGCCCGTTCAGCGCGACCTTCTTCCCACCCACCCAGCCCGCCCAGCGTTTGAAGACCAGACCGTCCAGCGCGACCTCCCCACCCACCCGACGACCACCACCACCCTCCAGCCCGCCCAGCATTCGAAGACCAGACCGTCCAGCGCGACCATCCCACCCACCCGACGACCACCACCCTCCAGCCCGCCCAGCATTCGAAGACCAGACCGTCCAGCGCGACCTCCCCACCCACCCGACGACCACCACCACCCTCCAGCCCGTCCGGCGATTGAGGACGAGGCCGTTCAGGCCGACAGCGGGGGTCTGGGGGCGCAGCCCCCAGAAGGATGGGACGGGTAGGGGCGGCGGGGGCGAGGAAAAACACGAACGGGCCCGCCCCGGAGGAATGCTCCAGGGGCGGGCCCTATTCGACCTCGCGGTGGCACCGCCATGCAGCACCGCGAGGGGTCTTGAAGCGAGCCGGCGAGCCGGCAAAGGCCTGCTCAGCCGAAGCGGCCCGAGATGTAGTCCTCGGTCGCCTGGACCGACGGGTTGGAGAAGATGCGCTCCGTGTCGTCTATCTCGATCAGCTTGCCGGGCTGCCCGACCGCCGCGAGGTTGAAGAACGCCGTCTTGTCCGACACACGCGCCGCCTGCTGCATGTTGTGCGTCACGATGACGATCGTGAACCGTTCCTTCAGCTCACCGATCAGGTCCTCGATCGCGAGCGTCGAGATCGGGTCGAGGGCCGAGCACGGCTCGTCCATGAGCAGGACCTTCGGTTCCACCGCGATGGCACGGGCGATGCACAGCCGCTGCTGCTGACCGCCCGACAGCCCCGAACCGGGCTTGTTCAGCCGGTCCTTGACCTCGTTCCAGAGGTTCGCGCCCTTCAGCGACTTCTCCACGACATCGCTCAGCTCGGACTTCTTGTACGAGCCGTTCAGCCGCAGCCCCGCCGCCACGTTGTCGAACACCGACATCGTCGGGAAGGGGTTCGGACGCTGGAAGACCATGCCGACCTCACGCCGTACCGACACCGGGTCGACCCCGGCGCCGTACAGGTTCTCGTCGTCGAGCATGACCTTGCCGTCGACCCGCCCGCCGGGCGTGACCTCGTGCATGCGGTTCAGGGTGCGCAGGAAGGTGGACTTGCCGCAGCCGGAGGGGCCGATGAAGGCCGTCACCGAGCGGGGCTCGACCGTCATCGAGATGTCCTCGATCGCGCGGAAGGATCCGTAGTAGGCGCTGAGGCCGCTTACGTCGATTCGCTTGGCCATGGATATCACTGCTTCTTTCGAGGTCAGCCGGCCGTCGAACCGGCTGGCTAGCTACAGGTCGCTGTCGTATGGCCGCGTCAGCGACCTGTCTTCGGTGCCTTCCAGCGGGCGATACCGCGTGCACCGAGGTTGAGGATCATCACGAAGGCGATCAGCGTCAGCGACGCCGCCCAGGCTCGGTCGTACGAAGCGTCCGTGCCACCGCTGTACTGCTGATAGATGTACAACGGAAGCGAGGCCTGCGCACCCTCGAAGGGGTTGTTGTTGATGAAAGGGTTGCCGAAGACCAGCAGCAGCACCGGCGCCGTCTCACCGGCGATACGGGCCACCGCCAGCATGATGCCGGTGGTGATACCGCCGATGGCGGTCGGCAGGACCACCTTCAGGATCGTGCGCCACTTCGGGATGCCGAGTGCCAGGGACGCCTCACGCAGCTCGTTCGGTACGAGCTTCAGCATCTCCTCGGTCGAACGGACGACCACCGGCATCATCAGGATGGCCAGGGCCAGCGAACCGGCGAAGCCGAACGGCTGCATCTCGAACTGCAGCATGATGCTGAGGATGAAGAGGCCCGCGACGATCGACGGGATGCCCGTCATGACGTCCACGAAGAACGTGACGGCCTTGGCGAGCTTGCCGCGCCCGTACTCCACCAGGTAGATCGCGGTGAGGACACCGATCGGCGCACCCATCAGCGTGGCCAGACCGACCTGCTCCAGGCTGCCGATGATGGCGTGGTAGATGCCACCGCCCGTCTCGGAGTCGCCGACCACGCCCATCGAGTGGGACAGGAAGTAGACGTCGAGGACCTTCACACCGCGGACGACGGTCGTCCAGACCAGGGAGACCAGCGGCACGACGGCGAGCAGGAAGGCGACCCAGACCAGCGAGGTCGCGATGCGGTCCTTGGCCTGACGCTTGCCCTCGACGATCGAGGCGATGACGTACGTACCGACGACGAAGAGGATCGCGGCGATCAGGCCCCACTGGATGCTGCTGTCCAGCCCGGCGGCGAAGCTGATGCCGACCCCGAGGGCGACGGACCCGGCGGCCAAGGCGTACGGGAACCACTTGGGGAGCCGGGCGCCCTGGAGGGAGCCGGTCGGCTTCTCGGCTACGACGGTGCTCATGCGTTGGCCCCCGAGTACTCGGCGCGGCGGGCGATGATCGCGCGGGCGGCGCCGTTGACCAGCAAGGTGATGACGAACAGGACGAGACCGGAGGCGATGAGCGCGTCACGGCCGAACTCGTTCGCCTCACCGAACTTGGCGGCGATGTTCTGGGCGAAGGTGCCGCCGCCCGGGTCGAGCAGGCTGGTCTCGATGAGGAAGCTCGGGGAGAGGACGGTGGCGACGGCCATCGTCTCGCCCAGCGCGCGACCGAGGCCGAGCATCGACGCGGAGATCACACCGGAGCGCCCGAAGGGCAGCACCGCCATGCGGACGACCTCCCAGCGCGTGGCGCCGAGGGCCAGCGCGGCCTCCTCGTTCATCCGGGGCGTCTGCTTGAAGACCTCACGGCTGACGTTGGTGATGACCGGCAGGATCATGATCGCGAGCAGGATGCCCACGGTCAGCATCGAGCGGGGCGCGCCCTCTTCCCAGGAGAAGATCCCGGTCCAGCCGAAGTAGTCGTTCAGCCAGCCGAAGAGCCCGTTCATGTTCGGTACGAGGATCAGGGCGCCCCACAGGCCGTACACGATGGACGGTACGGCGGCGAGCAGGTCGATCACGTACGCGATGGGACCGCTCAGCTTGCGCGGCGCGTAGTGCGTGAGGAACAGGGCGATGGCGACGGCCACCGGGACCGCGATGACCATGGCGATGATCGAGGAGACCACCGTGCCGAAGGCCAGGACGGCGATGCCGAACTTCGGCGGGTCGACGTTGGTGTTCCACTCGAAGGTGGTGAGGAAGTTGCCGTCGTCCTTGCTGATCGCGAGGGTCGCGCGATAGGTCAGGAAGATCGCGATCGCTGCCATGATCGCCAGCAGCAGGATGCCCGAGCCGCGGGAGAGACCGAGGAAGATCCGGTCACCGGGTCGGGTGGCGCCACGGGCCGCGCGCTTCTGCTCGACCGGGGTCGGCGGAGAGGCGGGGGGTGAGGTGTCTGAGTTCTTGGTGGTTATGTCCATCGGGTTCTCCGGTCTGCGGGGCCGCACCCGGGGATGCGGCTCCTGGCGGCGGTGCACCGGACGGTGTGGTCGGGACCCGCTCGGCAGCGGGTCCCGACCACACACTCAGGTCAGGCCAGGCTCTCCACGGTGGTGCGAACCTTGGCGATGATGTCGGCCGGGATCGGCGCGTAGTCGATACCGCTCAGGATGCCCTGGCCCTCTTCGCTGGTGATGTAGCGGAGGAAGGCCTTGGTGGCGGGCAGGGTGTCCGACTTGTTGCCCTTGTCGCAGACGATCTCGTACGTGACCAGGGTGATCGGGTACGCGCCGTCCGCCTTGGTCTTGTAGTCCAGCTTCAGCGAGTAGTCGTTGCCGGTGCCGACGACCTGGGCGGCCGCGATGGCCTTGGTGGCGCCGTCCGAGGAGGGCTTGACCGGGGCGCTGGCGCCCGTGTCGATGGCGACCGTGGACAGGTCCTTGGCGTACGACTGCTCCATGTAGCCGATCGCGCCCTCGGTCTGCTTGACCCCCGCCGCGATGCCGGCGGAACCGGAGGCCGCCTGGCCGCCCTCGGCCTGCCAGGCCTTGCCGCCCTCGTACTTCCAGTTCTCGGGGGTGGTGGCGATCAGGTACTTGGTGAGGTTGTCCGTGGTGCCGGAGTCCTCGGAGCGGTGGAAGGGCTGGATCTTGGTGCTCGGCAGCGTCGCGTCCGGGTTCAGCGCCTTGATGGCGGCGTCGTCCCAGGTCTTGATCTTGCTGTCGAAGATCTTGGCGAGGGTGGGCGCGTCCAGGACCAGGTTGTCGACACCCGGGAGGTTGTAGGCGAGCGCGATGGCGCCGCCGACGGCCGGGAGGTCGATCGCGGTGCCGCCGGTGCAGACCGACTTGGAGGCGGTGACCTCGTCGGGCTTCAGCGCGGAGTCGGAGCCGGCGAAGGCGACCGTGCCCTGCGTGAACGCGGTGACACCGGCGCCGGAGCCGCCGCCCTTGTAGTTGATCTGCACGCCGGAGCAGGTAGCCGTGAAGGCCTTGACCCAGGCGTCGATCGCGTTCTTCTGCGCGGAGGACCCGTCGGCGAGGAGCTGGCCCTTGGCGTCGTCGCACTTGATCGAGCTGTTGGCGGCGGTGGAGGCGCCGCCGCTGGCGTCCGTGCCCGTGCCGGTGTCGTCGGAGCCGCACGCCGTGAGGGCCAGGGCGCCGGAGACGGCGAGAGCACCGAGGGTGAGGGCCCGCCGGTTCATGCGCTGAAGCTTCACTTTCGGGTGTTCCTTCCAGGAGCCGCCGTCCTGAATTCCGGCGGCGTGCGAGGTAACGAAGAATGGGCGGCGCACTGGCGTCCAAGAGGCACACCGAGCACCGGGTAGGGCCGAAATTAGGCAGATCAGGTGAAGCCACCTACGGGCGCAGGTAAACGGAGGGTGAACCCCTGCGGTCGGTGCGGTGAGGTCACGGAATGCTCACGGGGAGAACACGTGTGGGTCCCGACCGGAGGAACATCCCCGACGAGCCGGCTCGTGCGGTACAAGCCACGAAGCCGGACGGAAACCTCACGGAACCCATCCTTCCACTTCCTCCCGTGAACACGTCCGATGATGGAACCCACGATCCATGGAACCCGTCTCGTTCGACGGGAGCCAACGCGGGCTCAAACGGAGGAACCGAGAACCCGAGGAGCACCATGCAGCGGCGTACGTTCATGGGAGGCGGCGTGGCCGCCCTGGCCGCGATGACGACGGCGTGCACGGGCGCGAAGGGAAACGCGGCCGCGGACTCGCAGGGGAACACGGGAGGCGGGACCCGCACGACTCCCCTCACCTCCACGAGCGCCTCGGCCCCCGCCAACTGGACGGCCCTCGGCCGCGACCTCGACGGCCCGCTCGTCCGCCCCGGTGACGCCTCCTGGGCGGCGGCCCGACAGCTCTACAACACCCGCTTCGACGGACTGAAACCAGCCGCGGTGGCGTACGTCTCCCACACGGACGACATCCGTACGGCACTGTCGTACGCCCGCGCCCACTCGGTCCCCGTCACGATCCGCAACGGCGGCCACTCGTACGCGGGTTGGTCCTCGGGCAACGGCCGCCTGATCATCGACGTGTCCGAACTGAACCGCGTCCGCGCGTCCGGCGGCGCAGCGGTAGTGGGAGCGGGCTCGAAACTGATCGACGTCTACCGCGCCCTGACGGCGAAGGGCGTCACGATCCCGGCGGGCTCGTGCCCGACGGTCGGGGTCTCGGGCCTGACGCTGGGCGGCGGCCACGGGGTGGTGTCGAGGGCGTACGGCCTGACCTGCGACAGCCTGACCCAGGCGACGCTGATCACGGCGGACGGCCGCGAACTGACGGCGAACGCGAGCGAGAACAAGGACCTGTTCTGGGCGTTGCGAGGCGCGGGCAACGGCAACTTCGGCGTGGTCACGGAACTGCACTTCCGCACCCACCCGGCACCGCAGGCGGTGTCTGCGTACATGTCCTGGCCGTGGCGGAAGGCGGCGGCGGTGATGAAGGCCTGGCAGGAGTGGGGCCCGACCCAGCCGGACGAGATCTGGTCGTCCCTGCACGTGGCGAACACGGCCGGCGGCACCCCGACGATCTCGGTCACGGCGTTCTCGCTGGGCGGCTACACGGACCTCCAGAACGCGGTGGACCGCCTGGCGGACAGAATCGGTTCTCCGGCCGCGAGCGTCTCCCTGAAGCGGCGCTCGTACGAGGAGTCGATGGAGGTGTACGCGGGCTGCTCGTCCTTCGCTACGGACGCCCAGTGCCACCTCCCGGGCTCGACACCTGGCCGCTCCCCGCAGGGCGCCCTCGGCCGGGAGACATACGCGGCCCGCTCGGACTTCTACGACCGCTCACTGTCCGCCACGGGCATCCAGACCCTCCTCACCCAGATGACCTCGGTGAGGGGCGGCTCGGGCAGCATCGCGTTCACGGCACTGGGCGGCGCGGTGAACCGGGTCTCCCCGACGGCGACGGCATTCGTCCACCGCCGCTCCAGGATGCTGGCCCAGTACATCGTGTCCTGGCGCGCGGGCACGACGGGCGGCACGGCCCAGTCCTGGCTGACGAAGGCCCACCAGTCGATGTCCCCGTACGCCTCGGGCGCCGCCTACCAGAACTACACGGACCCCACCCTGAAGAACTGGCGCAAGGCGTACTACGGGGACGCGGCGACCCGCCTGACAAAGCTCAAGCACCAGTACGACCCGGACCGCGTGTTCACGTATCCGCAGGCGCTGTAGGGGCCCTTTCCCACGCGTCACACGAGTCCGGCGACGCGCGGCACAGGCGTCCGGACGTTCAGGAGAAGGTGCGGACGACGTCCCGGACCCGCGCCACTGTGTCGCCGTACGCCCCGAAGTGGGCCAGCACACTGAGGTGTTCGCGCAGGTGCAGCAGCGGCATGCGGTCCCGCCAGCCGTCGGCCAGGGGGGAGAGTTCCTCGTACGCGCGGAAGAAACCGTCCGGCGGAGGGTCGCAGCAGTAGATCATGCTGAGGTCGGACTCGGCCCACATCCAGCACACCGCCGGGTCGATGAACACGGGTTCACCGGCCGGGTCCGCGACGATGTTGCCGCGCCAGAGGTCGCCGTGGTTGAGCACGCTCGGGGCCGCCGGGACGAGCCGTGGAAGGCGTTCGCAGATCCGCTCCAGGCCCGAGAGGTCGGCCGCGTCGAGGGCCTGGCGGACCTCGGGCTCGCGCAGGTAGCGCCGGATCCTGCGCTCGGCGAAGAACTCGTGCCCGTCGTCGGTCCAGCCGTTCTCCTGGGGCAGCAGGCCCAGCCGGCCGTCGGTGTCCCAGCCGAACCGGTCACCGCGCACCGCGTGCAGCGTGGCGAAGGTCCGGCCCGCCGCCTCCCAGAACCCGTCGGTGTCGGGCCGTGGTCGCAGCGCCTCCATGAGGACGTGGTGCGCGCTCACCTCGAACAGCCGGGGAATCCGGATGCCCGCCCGCTCCTGGAGCGCCCTGAGGCCCGCCGCCTCCAGCGGGAACAGGTCGGCCGGCGCGTCGAGGGACCCCTTGAGGACGTACGCCGTTCCGTCGTCGAGGGTCAGCCGCCAGACGTCGTTCACCGCGCCGCCGGAGAGCGGCTCGGCGTCGGCCACCCGCGGGACGACCTCGCTGGGCAGGCTCTTCCAGCGTGCGTTCACGGGGCCGGCCCTGACAGGGCGTCCCACAGGGTGCGGGCGGAGTGGAACATGGCGTACATGATCCTGTCGTCTGCGGAGTCCCGCTACGAGGTCGACCCGAAGTCCTGGGTCCAGTAGTAGCCCGGCTGCGCCAGGCCGATGCCGATCTCCTTGAAGCCGCAGTTCAGGATGTTGGCCTTGTGGCCGGCGCTGTTCATCCAGCCGTCCATGACGCTCTCGGGAGAGGTGTAACCGGCGGCGACGTTCTCGCCCGCCGACCTGAACGCGTATCCGACCCGGGAGAGCCGGTCGCTCATGGACGAACCGTCGGAACCGGTGTGCGACATGTTCTGGTGGTCGGCCATGTCCTGGCTGTGGTCCTGAGCGGCCTTGGTGAGCTTGGCGTTCTCGGTCAGCGGCGCACAACCCGCCTTCGCGCGTTCGGCGTTGACCAGAACCAGCACACGGTCCGTGGGACCGGACTGCGCACTGGCGGAGGCGGTGGGAGTACTGCTGGTGCTCGTGGCCGCCTCCGGAGTGCTCGACGGGGAGCTGGACTCGAGCGTGCCGGCGGTGGGCGTGGCAGTCGGGCTGTCGGCCGCCGAAGGCGACGCGCTCGGGGAGGCACTGGCGGGAGAGGCGCTCGGGGTGCCGGACGGAGTGGCGGAGGCGGGGGTGGCCGAGACGGAGGCCGACGCGGAGGCGGACGCGACAGGCGACCGGGAGGGCTTCGGGCGGGCCACCGGATCCGACGTGCCCCAACCCCACCAGGAGAACGAGACGACGCTCCAGTCGCCCAGCCCGTTGCCGCTCGCCTGGGCGGCCGAGGGAACGCCCACCGCTCCCACAGCCACCACGACAACTGCGGCACCGGCCATTTTCCGGCGCTTCGATTTCGGGTGCTTCGATTCCTGGCGTTTCGATTTCAGGCGGTGCTTGGTCATACCTGGCCTCATTCACTGGTCGCGAGCCCGGTCATTATGGGGATCGCCGAGCACACCGGGCAACGAACACACGCGCCGCCGCCCCCAGAACACAGGTCTGTGCGGATCCGGCCGTCTTCACACTCCCTTGAACACCCGCACACACTTGTGACCAGGCCGAAGACGCTCCCCCGCAGCCACACCCACCGGCCTGAAGGATCAGTGGAATTACCCCACCTGCGACAACAAGCACCCGATTGGCCTTCAAAAGAACATAATTACGGCCTTCGGCAATCAGCCGATCAACGTCATCACACACAATTCCGACGTGACGCACATCACTTCAATTCGAGGTGTACGGAATTACACCGCTCTCACGAGTTCCGAATCATCGGCCTCACGGCGGCAACCTGACAGCGACGGGCGGCAACTGTAGGAGGGGAAGTCCGTCACAACGATTGACCCCGGCCTCACGCGGCTCTACGTTACCCACGCCTCCCCGTTTTGAATCGATTCAACCATTCCGTGCAAGTCGCGAGTGAGGAGTCGTAATGATCAGCAGGAGGAACATTCTCGTGGCCGCGACCGCCACGGTCGTGGCGGCAACCGTCGACGGCGGACCCGCGACGGCCGCGACGGCGCCCGGCACCACGACCGCACCGGCGTCCGGACAGGCCCGCGTCCGCGTCACCGCCCCGACTGTGGAATACGTCCGCCACCCCCTCGGCCTGGACGCCCAACACCCCAGACTGAGCTGGCCGTTGACCTCAGAGAGGACCGGCGTACGGCAGAGCGCGTACCAGATCCGGGTGGCCACAAGCCCCCGACTCCTCTCCCACCCCGACGTCTGGGACAGCGGAAAGGTCACGTCCGCCGAGTCCGCCCTCGTGCCCTATGCAGGGCCGGCACTCACACCACGGACGCGCTACCACTGGTCCGTACGCGTCTGGGACACCGACGGACAGGTCTCCGGCTGGAGCACGCCCTCCTGGTGGGAGACCGGGCTCATGGACACCGGCCGGTGGACCGCCGACTGGATCTCCGCACCGGCGGACCTCACGGACGCGCCGTCCTTCGAGGGCGGTTCCTGGATCTGGTTCCCCGAGGGCGACCCGACCAACAGCGTCCCGGCGGCGACCCGTTGGTTCCGCGGCAGGGCCCAACTCCCCGACGGGATCACGTCGGCGACCCTCGCCATCACGGCCGACAACGTGTACGCCGTCTCCGTGAACGGCGTCGAGGTGGCCCACACGGACCTCGACACGGACCACGAGGACTGGCGCCGCCCGGCCGTGATCGACGTACTGGACCAGGTGCGGACCGGTGACAACGTTATCGCCGTCTCCGCCACCAACGCGACCGTGGGCCCGGCCGGACTCATCGCGGTCCTCGTCGTCCGTACCGCCGCCGGTGAGCAGAAGGTGTTCACCGACGGCTCCTGGAAGGCCACGAACCAGGAACCCCCTGCGGACTGGCGCGAGTTCGGCTTCGACGACGGCGGCTGGCCGACGGCCAGGGTGGCTGCCGCGTGGGGCGGCGGGCCGTGGGGAAGGGTCGTCCCGGTCTCGTACGCCGTCACCCAACTGCGGCACGAATTCCGCCTCCCGCGCCGAAAGGTGGCACGCGCGCGCCTGTACGCCACGGCACTCGGCCTGTACGAGGCCCATCTCAACGGCAGCAGGGTGGGCACCGACCAGCTCGCCCCCGGCTGGACGGACTACCGCACCCGCGTCCAGTACCAGACGTACGACGTCACCAAGCTCCTCCGCCCCGGCGCCAACGCCATCGGCGCCTACCTGGCACCCGGCTGGTACGCGGGCAACGTCGGCATGTTCGGTCCCGGCCAGTACGGCCGACACCCGTCCCTCCTCACCCAGTTGGAGGTGGAGTACAAGGACGGCACGACCGAACGCATCACCTCGGGCACCGACTGGCGGGCGACAGCAGGCCCGATCGTCGCCGCCGACCTCCTCAACGGCGAGACGTACGACGCCCGCAAGGAGACCCCCGGCTGGACCTCGCCCGGCTTCGACGACGGGAGTTGGCTCGGCGTACGCGATGCGGGGGACGTCGGCCCCGGCCTGATCGTCGCGCAGGTGGACGGCCCGGTACGCGTAGAACAAGAACTGACGCCAACAGACGTGACCCAACCCAAGCCCGGCGTCTATGTGTTCGACCTCGGCCAGAACATGGTCGGCTCGGTACGCCTGCGTGTGTCGGGCGGCGCGGGGACGACGGTCCGCCTCAGACACGCCGAGGTGCTCAACCCCGACGGCACCCTCTACACCGCGAACCTGCGAAGCGCGGCGGCGACGGACACGTACACCCTGAAAGGGCAGGGGAAGGAGGAGAGTTACGAACCCCGCTTCACCTTCCACGGCTTCCGCTACGTGGAGGTGACCGGTTTCCCTGGTACGCCCACCGCCAAGGCGGTCACCGGCCGGGTCATGCACACCTCGGCCCCCCTCACCCTCGACTTCGAGACCGACGTACCGATGCTCAACCAGCTGCACCACAACATCACTTGGGGCCAGCGCGGCAACTTCCTCTCCGTCCCGACGGACACCCCCGCGCGCGACGAGCGCCTCGGCTGGACGGGCGACATCAACGTCTTCGCGCCCACGGCCGCGTACACGATGGAGTCGGCCCGCTTCCTGTCCAAGTGGCTCGTCGACCTCCGGGACTCCCGGACCGCCGAGGGCGCGTTCACGGACGTGGCACCGGTGGTCGGCACCCTCGGCGACGGCACGGCAGGCTGGGGTGACGCGGGCGTCACGGTCCCCTGGGCCCTCTACCAGGCATACGGCGACCGCCAGATCCTGACGGACGCCTGGCCATCCATCAAGACCTGGCTGACGTACCTGGAAAGGAACAGCGACGGTCTGCTCCGCCCCGCACAGGGATACGGCGACTGGCTGAACGTCGACGACGAGACCCCCAAGGACGTCATCGCGACCGCGTACTTCGCACACAGCGCCGACCTGGCGGCCCGCACAGCAAGGGAGTTGGGCGAGGACGCCACCCCGTACAGCGACCTCTTCACCCGCATACGCACGGCCTTCCAGAACGCCTACGTCACGTCCGACGCCCGCATCAAGGGCGACACACAGACGGCGTACGTCCTGGCCCTGTCGATGGACCTACTGCCGGAGCCACTACGAACAACGGCGGCAGACCGACTGGTCGCCCTGCTCAAGGCAAAGGACTGGCACCTGTCGACGGGCTTCCTGGGCACTCCCCGCCTCCTACCCGTCCTCACGGACACGGGCCACACCGACATCGCCTACCGCCTGCTGGAGCAACGCTCCTTCCCCAGCTGGGGCTACCAGATCGACCGGGGCGCGACCACGATGTGGGAACGCTGGGACTCCATCCGCCCCGACGGCAGCTTCCAGACCCCGGACATGAACTCCTTCAACCACTACGCCTACGGCTCGGTCGGCGAATGGATGTACACGAACATCGCCGGCATCGCACCAGGCCGCCCGGGTTACCGCGAAATCATCATCCGCCCCCGCCCCGGCGGAACGGTAACCACCGCCCGAGCCACGTTCACCTCGCCCTACGGCCCCGTCTCCACCCACTGGCACCAACACCCCGACCACTTCACCCTGACGTGCAAGGTGCCCCCCAACACAACCGCCGAGGTATGGATCCCCACCTCCACCCACCCCCAAGGAACGTTCCTACGCCAGGAGGAGGGCTGCACGATCTACCGGGTGGGTTCGGGCACCCACCGCTTCACGACCTGATCAGACGGACAGCCGCACTGATCTTCAGCCCGTCCGGCGTTTGAGGACGAGGCCGTTCAGGCCGAAAGGGGGGTCTGGGGGCGCAGCCCCCAGGAACGGGATGGGACGGGTAGGGGCGGCGGGGGCGAAAAACCCGGCGGCTACGCCGCCAAATCCCGCTCCCCCGCCTCAGCCCGAGCCCCCGGCACCACAGCCCCCCGCCCCGCACCCGAACCAGCCCCAGACCCAGCCCCCCGAGCCCGAATCAACACCCCACCCCACCCAGACCCCTCAACAGCCCGGGTAACCGGAGTAAGCAAAGCCATAGCCACCGGCGACAACAACAACGCAACCGCAGTCCCCAGCGCGAACCCACCCACCACATCCGTCGGGTAATGCACCCCCATGTACACCCGACAGAACCCCTCCACCAACGCGATCCCTATCCCCACCAGCCCGAACCGCCGGTTCGCCACGAACAGCCCGACCCCCATGGCCATGGTGATCGTCGCGTGATCGCTCACGAACGAGTAGTCGGTCTTCCCGGAGACCAGAACCTCAAGCCCCTGATGGTCCAGGAAGGGACGGGGCCGCTCCACGAACCCCCGTATGGGGATGTTCACGAGCACGGCGATCGCCGCGGCAAGCGGCGCCCAGATCAACGCGGCGACAGACACAGCCGCGTCATCCCCACCCCGCCGCCGCACACCCCACCAGCACCACACCACCAGCACCACCATCACGGCCAGCAGCCCGTACTCCCCCACGACCTCGACCCCCCGGTCGAACCACCGAGGCGCGTCCTTGGCCAGGCCATTGATGTCATAGAGCAGGTCGACGTCGGGGTTCGACCCGGATTCGGCGAGTCCAGCCATGGTGCTGCGGCCCCTTCGTCGTCATCTCCAGAGCGCACTGGTTCGTGCGCCGTTCCTGCTCACCCCGTGACGTAGGAACCCCCGCCCCGCCGCCACCGCCTGACACGTGACATGACACGAGCAAGCAGGAGCGACCGCCGACAGCGAATCCACTACTGGAACAGGAACGCACGGTCTCCGTTAATACGTTCCACTCTCCACCGAATGATCACGCAGACGTTATCGAAGAGAGACAGATACACGCAGCTCAGGGGATGGTTTCACGCTGCGCTCACACCGCGGTGGGCAACGCTTTCGCGCCATCTTCGGTCACCCGGGTCGCCCCGAAGTAATCGGGGGTGTCGATCGGATCGAACCGAATGACCGCACCGGTCCGGGGGGCGTCAATCATGTAACCGCCACCCACATAAATCCCGACATGCCGGATCGCCCGCGAGTTGGTGAGGTCGTCGGAGAAGAACACGAGGTCGCCCGGCAGCAGCTCGTCCCGCGAGGGATGCGGACCGGCGTTGTACTGATCATTGGCGACCCGCGGAAGCTCGACGCCCACACTCTCGTACGCGGCCTGTGTGAGCCCGGAGCAGTCGAAGCGTCCGCCCTGCTCAGCGGTACCGGTGCCACCCCAGAGATAGGGCGTGCCGAGCTTCCCCTGGGCGTAGGTGATCGCGGCGGCGGCCTGCTCGGAGGGGTCGACACGCCCCACAGGGGCCGCAAAGCTGGCCTGTAGCGTGGTGATGGTCTTCACATAGTTCTGGGTCTCCGCATACGGCGGCACACCCCCGTATTTGATGACGGCGTACGCCCCCGCGTTGTAAGCGGCGAGCATGTTGTGCGTCGGGTCTCCGGGCGCGTCCTTCACGTACGAGGCGAGCTCGCAGTCGTACGACGCGGCCGACGGAATCGCGTCATTCGGATCCCACACATCCCGGTCGCCGTCACCGTCGCCGTCGATTCCGTGCGTGGCCCAGGTGCCGGGGATGAATTGCGCTATCCCTTCCGCCTTTGCCGGACTCTTCGCATTCGGATTGAATCCGCTCTCCTGGTACAGCTGTGCGGCGAGCAGCGCGGGATTGATGGCGGGGCACAGATTGCCCCACTTCTGCACGAGTGCCGAATACGCGGCCGGCACGGCCCCCTTGGCGAGCGCGACGCTCCCGCTGCCGACCCCGCCGGCGACGTTCCCGGCGACGAGGTAGACGCCCACGACGAGCAGCATCACGAAGCTGAGGGCGCCCCCGACGGCGACACTCGCCACGATCCATGCCTTACGCACCGTCAACCGCCCCTCACCGCCCGGGATTACGCCCACGTCAGTGTAGAGGCGCTACCCACTCATGTGGGTGATCATGACGATTCGCGCCGCCGATCAGGAGGAGCCGCCGAACCGGGCGGCCTCCCGATACAGAGCGGCAGCCGCACCCCCCAGCACAGCGCTGTAGGACACGTCATCGGTCGAGCCCCCCTGCTCGAACCCGCCAAGCACCCCCACCACCTCCCCCTCCCCGTCCACCCAGGGACTCCCGCTGGTCCCGTCGGTGAAGTCGGGACACTCGATGCGCTGCTGCGTAGAACTGTGCACGGTAGGCCGATTGGTACAGCTGACAGGTACGTCCAGCACATTGGGATACCCGGTGACGACGACATCACTGACCCCGGTGGCCCGCCCGGAGACAAAGGCATTCGCCCCGACCACGTCCTCCAGCTCCCGCCCGCCCTTGGAGGCATTCGGGGCGACAACGGCAAAGGCGAAGTCACTGTCCTCGTCGGACCGATCACTCCAGGCCCTCGGCACAAAGGTCTTGACCACCCGCCACACCCCGTACGGCGCCCGCCCGTCCCGATACCCCGGCACGAAGACGACGTCGGTGTCCCCGTCCCCACTCAGACAGTGCGCGGCGGTAAGAATCAGATCCCGCCCACCACTACGCACAACGGACGCGGTACAGAAATGCCCACCCTCCAGATCCCCGTTGAACAGGGCCCCGACGCGAGCACTACGCGGCGGAACCGCACGGGCCACGGCGGCAACACCGGGAGAACCGGAGGCGGCACTCCCGGGGGCGGCCCCGGAGACAGAGGTGACGGCGAGCAGCACACCAACGGAAAGCAGCGCGTACCGCCGGTTGCCAGGGGTCCGAGTGATCCGCTTCATCAGGGGCAACTCTGACGCGCGAAATCAAGAACGGGTACGGCTCCTCGCTGAGAATCTCGCGTGAAGCCGTAAAAAAGGGTCACCCCCCGGACCTGCGGGTCGACCGTGGAGCCGCGCCGTACACGGGAACACCCACGCCCCATACGCCCAGTGACCCCCTGTCAAAACCCCCACACCCACCCACGCACCACCCACGCCCTCCCTGTGAACCCCCTGTGCCCCCAGTCAAGCCACCCCCACCCCCCACCCATCACCCCGTAAGGGACCAGTAACCCCCCAACCCTCTTCAGTCACGCGGAAGTCAGGATTCCGCAACCCATCTTGTTGTCACGTACTCAACAAGCGAAGGTCATCGGCGGGCCGCCAACCCGCCGCCGGGGACACCGCACCGGCGGCAAGCACCACCCGCACTGCCCCTGACCACCCCCCTACCAGGAGGCTGTACGTTGCGTACGACACCCCCCAACAGTCAGTCCGCACAAGGCAGATACGGCAGACACGGCAGCTGGCGCCGCATAGGCACCGCAGCCGTCGCCACCGCCGCGCTCGCCCTCGCCGGACTCGGCACCGCGGCCCACGCCAGTGCGGCACCCGCACCCCAGAAGGTCACCGCCAAGACCATCGCCGCACAGGTCGCCAAGGCCCATGTGAGCTACACCAACCAGTGTGACGCGACCCCCGCCAAGGGCTTCGCCTCCTGCAACGCCCTCCGCGTCACCGGCGGCACCACCGCCTTCCAGGAGGAGCAGGCCGCCAAGAAGGGTCTGACGACCCCCGCGACCATCAAGCCGAACGCCGCCTCCGCCACCCCCACCGGCTACGGCCCCAGCGACCTCCAGGACGCCTACGGCCTGACCGACGCCTCCGCCTCCAACGGCTCCGGCGAGACCATCGCGATCGTCGACGCGTACGACGACCCGAACGCCGAGTCCGACCTCGCCGAGTACCGCTCGTACTACGGCCTCTCGGACTGCACCACCGACAACGGCTGCTTCACCAAGGTCAGCCAGACCGGCTCGACGACCTCGCTCCCCACCGCCGACAGCGGCTGGGCCGGTGAGATCTCCCTCGACCTCGACATGGCCAGCGCGATCTGCCCGAACTGCAACATCCTGCTGGTCGAGGCCAAGTCGTCCTCGATGGCCAACCTCGGTACGGCCGTGAACCGCGCGGTCACCCTGGGCGCGAAGTACGTCTCCAACAGCTACGGCGGCTCGGAGTCCTCCTCCGACACCACCTACGACACCTCGTACTTCAAGCACGCCGGCGTCGCCATCACGGTCAGCGCGGGCGACGAGGGCTACGGCGCCGAGTACCCGGCGGCCTCCCGCTACGTCACCTCCGTCGGCGGCACCAAGCTGTCCACCTCCTCCAACAGCCGCGGCTGGACCGAGAGCGTGTGGAAGACCAGCAGCACCGAGGGCACCGGCTCCGGCTGCTCCTCGTACGACGCGAAGCCGACCTGGCAGACCGACGCGACCTGCACCAAGCGCATGATCTCCGACGTCTCCGCCGTGGCCGACCCCGCGACCGGCGTCTCGGTCTACGACACCTACGGCGAGTCCGGCTGGGTCACCTACGGCGGCACCAGCGCCTCCTCCCCGATCATCGCGGGCGTCTACGCCCTCGCCGGCACCCCCGGCAGCAGCGACTACCCCGCCTCGTACCCCTACGCGGCGGCCGGCACCTCAGCCCTCAACGACGTCACGTCCGGCAACAACGGCACCTGCACCACGAGCTACTACTGCACCGCCAAGTCCGGCTACGACGGCCCGACCGGCTGGGGCACCCCGGAGGGCCTGGACGCCTTCACCGGCTGACCTGAACAACCAGATCCAGCCAATACACAAAACGCCACCGGAGGTCGTGGGGACCACCGGCGGGCACTGGGGAACGGGCCGCGGCTACCAGCCGCGGCCCGTCGCCATGTCCGAGGTCCGCGATAGCCTGGCCTACACCTGGAGACGGACCGTCAGAAACGGCCCGTGACCACCCTGGTGGCCAGGGGTGGACAACGACGGAACCACACCACAGGTTTCGCTCACACTTCATTGCCCGGCGTAACCAGCCGTGATACACAGAGTGACGATAAAGGTATTCGTACGAAACCCGCCAATCAATGACTCCAAGTCGACATACGACAGTGTCATTGTCGGCGAGAATGGGCCTGACCTCTGCGCTGCGGCAGGGGCGCGCGGAACTACCCGACAGGGGCGGTGACTTAGGTGACTTACAAGTGGCTTGCGGCCGAAAAGGGCGACATCAACACCATCATCGGCGGGATCGCTCCGGACTGGGGCCCGTTCGGCAGCCTGGGCACCGAGGCGAAGACGATGGTCCAGGTCGTGATGGCCGTGGCCATCCTGATGTGCCTCGGCATCGCCATCTGGGGTGCGGCGAAACAGCGCATCGGCGCGACCGCCCTGCGCGACACCTTCAGCGCGGAACAGGGCAAGGGCCTCATCATCGCGGGCCTGACGGGCGTGTTCATCATCGGCTCGCTCGGCACCCTCTTCACCATCGTGTACGGCATGGCCGTGTAGCCGGCGCCACCCGCGCGCGGCGCATCTCCAGTCGGACCGCCGGGCGAACCCGGTTCTCCCCTCCCACCACCACCCACCCGTCGTGCCCACCGACTGAGGTTGCGTCTCCCTGATGTCGAGTCACCACACCGCGCCCGCGCGGGAACCAGCACGGCTACCGTCGTACTGTCACGTGTTCGTGTTCCCGTACACGTGGATTCGACACAAGGTCGAGGGGACGGACGCCGGATGAGTCTCGGTGACGGGCAGAGCCAGAGCAACGGCGATTCCGCGCGCCCCGACGACGGCGGGTACGGCGGCTCCGGCCAGACCCGGACCCGCTACCACGACCAGGGAAACGGCGGCGTCTACGGCGGCGCGCGCCGCACCAAGTCGTCGCGGGGCATGGTGACGGCGGTCGGCGTGGTCGTCCTGCTGATCGCGGCGATCGCCTTCGCGAACCGTGGAGGAGACGATTCCTCTGCCACCGGAACCAGCTCCACCAGCGGCAGCGGCTCCGGCAGCGCGAACCGGCCCGACACGGCGGCCACCGCGGCCTCCGGCGAGCAGCCGGTCACGAAGAAGGCGGCGGGCATCCCGGCCGGGTTCGCACACGACCGAGAGGGCGTCCAGTCCGCGGCGGCCAACTACGCGGTGTCCCTGGGCTCGACCGGCATGTTCCGCAAGGACAGCCGCGACAAGATCGTCGACGCCCTCTTCACCACCGAGGCCGCCGCCGAACTCAAGGCATCCCTGGACAAGGCCTACTCCGCGAGCCTCCTCGCCAGACTCGGCCTCGACGCGGACGGCAACGCCCCCGAGGGCAGCACGTTCGTCTCGCGCGTGACCCCGGTCGGCACGAAGACCGTGGCGTACGGCGACACCACCGCCACGGTCGAGGTCTGGTACGTCGGCCTGAGCGGCATCGCCGGGGAGACCTCCACCAGCCCGGTCACCTCGTCCTGGAACACCTGGACCTACGACATGCGTTGGTCGGGCGACGACTGGAAGGTCGTCTCCTACACGGAGAAGGACGGCCCCACCCCCGTCCCGGGTGACGACAGGGCCGCCGCCTCCGACGAGATCAGCAAGGCCATCGACGAGTACGGAGGGTTCACCTATGCCCGGTAACACGCCAGGTAGGCCCTACCTCGTGCTCAAGCTCGCCGGCGCGCTGACAGCCGTACAGACGGCGGCCGTACTCCTGGCGTCCCAGGCGTACGCGGCCCCGACACCGTCCCCCTCGCCGTCGGCCTCGTCCACGGCCGGCAACCCTGACTGCGCGCTGCTCCCCGACGCGGCCAAGGAGGTCTGCGAAGGGCAGCAGGGCGCCGGCTCGGGATCGGTCACGAACCCCGCCTCCACCCTCGACCCGCTGTCCTCCCTCGCCAAGGGGTGTGCCGACGCCGCCTCCTGGACGGTCGACAAGCTCAGCGAGGCCGTGAAGGACACCGCCAACGTCGACTTCACCAACACCAAGTTCCTCCAGCAGTACGCGGTCGTGTTCGCCGCGTCCACCGTCCTGACCCTGGTGCTGTGGCTGCTCGCGGTCGCCAAGCGGGCCATGCGTGGCGTCCCCCTCACCACAGCCATCTCCGAGGCGATCGGCTTCCTCTGGCTGACCGTCCTGGCCTCCGCCTTCACGCCCCTCATCCTCTACACCGTCGTCTCGGCGACCGACGGCGTCACCGAGGTTCTCGCGAGCGCGACCGGCGACCAGACCGACACGTTCTTCGGCACCTTCTCCGGAGCCCTGGCCAAGGGCGAGGACATCGGCGGCGGCCCGATCATGCTGATCGTGGTGTCCATGGTGTCGATCCTCGCGGCCGGCGTCCTCTGGCTGGAACTGGTCATCCGGGCCGCCCTGCTGTACGTCGGCGCTCTGCTCGGCACGGTCGTGTACGCGGGGCTGGTCGACAAGAACCTGTGGGGGCACGTCCGCCGCTGGGCCGGCATCATGATCGCGGTCATCCTGGTCAAACCGGTGATCGCCATCGTGCTCGGCCTCGCGGGCGCGCTGGCCACGGACGACAACGGCCCGGACGCCTTCTCGGCGGTCGTCTCCGGCCTCTCCATCATCCTCCTCGCCATCTTCGCGAGCGCGATGATCTACCGCTTCGTCCCGGGCTTCGGCGACGAGGTCGCCAACTCCCGCAACAACCGCATCATGCAGGGCGCCGAAGGCAAGGCCGCCGCTGTCATCAGCTCCCCGGCGACCCTCGTCGCCCAGGGCATCAAGACCCACAGCAGCCGGGCGGACAACAACGGGGGCGGTGGAGGCGGCGGCCAGTCGTCCACCCCGCGCCCGGCCAACCCCGCGTCCGGCGGCGTGGCCGCGCACAGCTCACGGCCCTCGGGCGGCGGCGGATCTGTCCCCTCCGCCGCACCCCCGCCGCGCAGCGGCCCCGCCGGCAACAGCAACCGATCCAACCGCCCTGGAGGTGACGGGCGTTGACGACCGAGTCCCATGTGTCCCACGTGGTCTCGCCCCGCCGTACGTATCTCATCGGCCGCGCCCGCCCGAACGCGATCGTCGGCCGCAACCGCGAGTCCGGCGAGATCGCGCTCATCATCGTGGGCGCCTTCCTCGGCATGGTGTGCGGCCTGGTCGTCCCCGTGCTGGCCCTGCGCATCGTGCTGCTGACCGGCTTCCCGATGCTGGCACTCGCGGTGGTGTACGTCCCGTACAAGCGCCGCACGTTCTACAAGTGGTTCGAGATCAACCGCAGTTACAAGCGGTCGCTCCGCCAGGGCACGGCGTACCGCAGCTCCGTCATGGAGGCCGGCACCCAGATCGACGGCCGCGAGGTCGAGATCGGCCCACCCCCGGGCATCGGCCGCATCAACTGGCTCGCGGCCCCGTTCGGCCCGGACGAGATCGCCGTACTCCTCCACGCGGACCGCCGTACGGTGACGGCGGCGATCGAGATCGAGGGCCCGGGCGTCGGCCTGCGCGACAGCGAGGACCAGGAGGCCCTGGTCGACCGCTTCGGCACCCTCCTGAAGCACGTGGCGAACGGCGACGGCTTCGTCACCCGCCTCCAGATGCTCGCCCGCACCCTCCCCGCCGACCCGGACGCCCACGCCAAGGACGTGTCCGTACGCGGCGACGAGAAGTCACCTCCGTGGCTACAGCACTCGTACGAGCAGCTCCAGTCGATGGTGTCGACGAGCAGCGAACAGCACCGCGCGTATCTGGTCGCCTGTATGCACTTCAACCGTGAACTGGCCGCCGAGGCCCACGCGATGGCCCGCGCGGCCCGCCCCCAGGGCGGCAAGAAGGTCGACCGGGACGCGGGCCTGGCGGTCGTCATGGCCCGCGAGCTGACGGACATCTGCTCCCGCCTCCAGGAGGCGGACATCCGCGTCCGCCAGCCCCTGGGCCAGGGCAGGCTGGCCTCCCTCATCCACTCCATGTACGACCCGGACCACCCGATCGACCACATCCAGGCGATGACGAAGCGCAACGCCTGGCCGGCCGAACTGGACGCCATGGAGGCGACGTACCTCCAGGCGAAGACCCGCGAGTCGTCGACCCGCGCCCCCTGGTGCCACTCCACGGCCTGGGTGAAGGAATGGCCGATGACCCCGGTCGGCGTCAACTTCCTGGCCCCGCTCCTCGTCCACACCCCGGACGTCATCCGCACGGTGGCGGTCACGATGGACCTGGAACCCACCGAGGTCGCCATCGAGCGCATGCTCACCGAGAAGACGAACGACGACGCGGAAGCGAGCCGCGCCGCCAAGATGAACCGCACGGTCGACCCCCGCGACGTGGCCTCCCACAACCGCATCGACCAGCGCGGCGAGGACCTCGCGAGCGGCGCGGCCGGCGTCAACCTGGTCGGCTACATCACCGTCTCCTCCCGATCGCCCGAGGCCCTGGCGCGCGACAAGCGCACGATAAGGGCGTCGGCGGGCAAGTCGTATCTGAAGCTCGAATGGTGCGACCGCGAGCACCATCGCGCGTTCGTCAACACACTCCCGTTCGCCACCGGAATCCGAAGGTAGGGCTGATGCGCTGATGCGGGACCCGCTGACCGCCCTCACCGACACCTTCACGTCCTTCCTCTTCGGCAAGATCGAGACGACCCGCCTGCCCGTCCGCACCTCCACGGGCCAGGCCCAGGCCGTCTACCTCCCCACCGCCGCCCCCGGCCTCGGCGACTCCGGCGTCATCATCGGCCGCGAGGTGTACTCCGGAAAGGGGTACATCTACGACCCCTTCCAGCTGTACGGCCAGCAACTCCCCGCCCCGCACTGGCTGGTGCTCGGCGAGTCCGGCAACGGCAAGTCGGCCCTGGAGAAGACGTACGTCCTACGCCAACTCCGCTTCCGGGACCGCCAGGTGGTCGTCCTGGACGCGCAGGGCGAGGACGGCGTCGGCGAATGGAACCTCATCGCGGAGGAGTTGGGGATAACTCCAGTCCGCCTGGACCCGATGGCCGCCCTGGACATGGGAATCCGCCTCAACCCGCTCGACCCCGCGATCACGACGACGGGCCAACTCGCCCTGCTCCGCACGATCATCGAAGTGGCGATGGGCCACGGCCTCGACGAACGCTCCGGCTTCGCGCTGAAGGTCGCGCACGCCTACGTCAACGAGACGATCGTCGAACGCCAGCCCGTCCTGACGGACATCGTCGAGCAACTCCGCCACCCCGAACCGGAGTCGGCGGAGGCGATGAACGTCGCCATAGACGACGTACGCGCCTGGGGTCTCGACGTGGCCCTGGTCATCGACCGCCTCGTCGACGGTGACCTGCGAGGCATGTTCGACGGCCCGACGACGGTCGGCATCGACCTGGACGCCCCGCTGATCGTCTTCGACCTGTCCCACATCGACCGCAACTCGATCGCCATGCCGATCCTGATGGCGATCATCGGTGTCTGGCTGGAGCACACCTGGATCCGCCCCGACCGGAAGAAGCGCATCTTCCTGGTCGAGGAGGCCTGGCACATCATCAGCAGCCCGTTCGTGGCCCAACTCTTCCAGCGCCTGCTGAAGTTCGGCCGCCGCCTGGGCCTGTCCTTCGTGGCGGTCGTCCACCACCTGAGTGACGTCGTGGACGGAGCGGCGGCGAAGGAAGCGTCGGCGATCCTCAAAATGGCCTCGACACGAACGATCTACGCCCAGAAAGCCGACGAAGCAAGGGCAACAGGCAGGGTGATCGGCCTCCCACGCTGGGCGGTGGAGATCATCCCAACCCTGACACCCGGTATCGCGGTCTGGGACGTCAACGGCAACGTCCAGGTCGTCAAACACCTGGTCACGGAGACGGAACGCGCCCTCGTCTTCACCGACCGGGCGATGACGGAGTCGTCCCGCGACCGCGACCTCCAGCTGACCGACGACGCCCTGAGAGCCGCGGAGTTGGAGGCGGAGGAACGCGCGGCGGCCTTCGTGGAACAGCACCTCAGCGACCTCGACGACTCCTCCGAGTCCACGGTGGCGTGACGACGATGAGACCGGACGAACGCCAACAGGCCGAACGCGGCGTCTCCGACGGCCTGTTGGTCGGCCTGATCGCCTTCCTGCTGGGCCTGACGGTCCTGGTGTGGACGGCAACAGGCCTGGCGGGCCTGCTCTCCCACGCCGCCTGGCCAGAGGGCGTCACCTTCACCCGCACCCCGGCGGCACTACGCCACCTGATCACGGACCCACGTGACGTCCCGGGCGCCTGGCCGGAGACCCCGGCGGACCAGCTCTCGGGATGGGGCCTGTTCTGGGGCCTCTTCATCGGCCAGCTGATGGTCCTGTTCGTCCTGACGATCTTCGTACTGGGCACACTGGCCCGCTGGAAGGCGGTACGGGCGGCACGGAAGGCGGCTCCGACGCCGGCGCCGACTCAGCACGAGGTACCGGTGCAGCGCACGGAACCGCCGGTCGAGATGGAGAAGAAGGCAGAAGACGAGGCGGAGAAGGCCCCCGAAGAAACTCCGCCGACCGAGACACCCCCAACGCCTGCCGTGGCACCGGACGTTGAACGGGTGGGCGTACGGGAAACCGTCTTCTACGGCACCCAGGACACCCGCACCGCCCCCGCGACCCGAGCCGTCCAGGACGCGGAGGGCCCCGCCGTCGTCCTCACCTCCAACCCCGCCCTCTGGCAGGAGACGAAGGACGCCCGAGCCAAACTCGGCCCCACCCTCCTCTACGACCCCACCCACCTCTGCGACACCCCGGCCCGCCTCCACTGGCCCCCCACCACCGGCTGCGAGGACAGACCCACGGCAGCCGCAAGAGCAACCGCGCTCCTCGCACCGGTCCGCCCCACGGCAAAGATCGACCAGACAACAGCGGAGACCGCGGAAACACTCCTCCGCAGCTACCTGCACGCCGCCGCCATAGACGCCCGCACGATCCGCCACGTACACCGCTGGGCGCAGGGCACCAACGTCCAGGAAGCCGTACGCATCCTCCGCACCAACCCCAAGGCCGCCCCCGGCGCCGCCGGCGAACTCGAAGCCGCCCTCACCGCGCACCCCGAACGCCGGGACATCGCACAGGAGTTGACGAGCCGAGCCCTCGCCGCACTCTCGACGGTGAACATCCGCGAGGCGTGCACGGCCAACCGAAGTGACGCCCTCTCGCTGGATTCCTTCATCGCCGAAGGGGGCACGCTTTATGTGGTCGGTGAACCGATCGAGGACCCCAGGACGAACCCGGGCGCGATGCCCCTCCTGACGGCACTGGCCGCAAGCGTGGTCGAGCGCGGCCGGCGCATGGCCGAACGGTCATCCTCCGGTCGCCTCGACCCACCAATGACACTCGTCCTGGACGATGTCGCGGCGGTCGCTCCCCTGCCCCAGCTCCCGGAACTGCTCACCACCGGAGCGGACCGCGGCATGCCGACCCTGGCCCTGCTCCGCTCAAGAGAACAACTCCGAGCAAGATGGCCCCACCACGACCTACGGGTGTAGCTCACGCTCCAGCACGAACTCGAGCTCGGAGTCGTCAGAGCCGCTCAGGGGCACGGTGACGCCACTGGGTACGAATCCCACGCGCCGATAGAACCGCTGTGCCCGCGCGTTGTCCTGATGGACGATCAACCGCACCCGCTCGACGTCGGCGGCCTCCCAGGCCCACTCCAGGGCCGCGTCGAAGAGCACATCGGTCAGCCCGCACCCCCGGTGCTCGGGCAGCATGAACACCCCGACGATGTGCCCCTGCTTCTCCTCGACGACGAGCCCGGCCCAGTCGACAGCCCCGGGCTCCTCGACAAGCACGACAAGTCCCCCGACCCACTCCCCGTCGGGACCCTCGGCAATGATCTGCTGAGCACCGGTCTGCCCCTCGGCCCCGCGCTGAACCCGCTCCTGCCAGAAGGCGTCTGGCCGGCCCACGACCTCCTCGTACGTCTCCAGGAAGGCGAGATGCGCGACGGGATCCTGCAAGGCAGCCAGCCGAAGCTCTTTGGCGGCACGCCACTCATCTGCCCGCACGGAGCGAATCACAAAGCTGCTCATGGGGATCACGGTAGTCCCCCGACAGCATTCCGGAAAACAAAAAAAGCCCCGTACCGGTATCCCCGGTACGGGGCTTTTCTCAATATTTGTTCGGCGGTGTCCTACTCTCCCACAGGGTCCCCCCTGCAGTACCATCGGCGCTGTAAGGCTTAGCTTCCGGGTTCGGAATGTAACCGGGCGTTTCCCTCACGCTATGACCACCGAAACACGGTGAAACACATCAACCGCACCACCCAGTGGCCCTGGGCGGGGTTGTTCGTGGTTTCAGAACCAACACAGTGGACGCGAGCAACTGAGGACAAGCCCTCGGCCTATTAGTACCAGTCACCTCCACCCGTTACCGGGCTTCCAGATCTGGCCTATCAACCCAGTCGTCTACTGGGAGCCTTAACCCATCTAGTGGGTGGGAACACTCATCTCGAAGCAGGCTTCCCGCTTAGATGCTTTCAGCGGTTATCCCTCCCGAACGTAGCCAACCAGCCATGCCCTTGGCAGAACAACTGGCACACCAGAGGTTCGTCCGTCCCGGTCCTCTCGTACTAGGGACAGCCCTTCACAATGTTCCTGCGCGCGCAGCGGATAGGGACCGAACTGTCTCACGACGTTCTAAACCCAGCTCGCGTACCGCTTTAATGGGCGAACAGCCCAACCCTTGGGACCGACTCCAGCCCCAGGATGCGACGAGCCGACATCGAGGTGCCAAACCATCCCGTCGATATGGACTCTTGGGGAAGATCAGCCTGTTATCCCCGGGGTACCTTTTATCCGTTGAGCGACGGCGCTTCCACAAGCCACCGCCGGATCACTAGTCCCGACTTTCGTCCCTGCTCGACCCGTCGGTCTCACAGTCAAGCTCCCTTGTGCACTTACACTCAACACCTGATTGCCAACCAGGCTGAGGGAACCTTTGGGCGCCTCCGTTACTCTTTAGGAGGCAACCGCCCCAGTTAAACTACCCATCAGACACTGTCCCTGATCCGGATCACGGACCCAGGTTAGACATCCAGCACGACCAGACTGGTATTTCAACGACGACTCCCACCGAACTGGCGTCCGATGATCAAAGTCTCCCAGCTATCCTACACAAGCCGAACCGAACACCAATATCAAACTGTAGTAAAGGTCCCGGGGTCTTTCCGTCCTGCTGCGCGAAACGAGCATCTTTACTCGTAGTGCAATTTCACCGGGCCTATGGTTGAGACAGTCGAGAAGTCGTTACGCCATTCGTGCAGGTCGGAACTTACCCGACAAGGAATTTCGCTACCTTAGGATGGTTATAGTTACCACCGCCGTTTACTGGCGCTTAAGTTCTCAGCTTCGCCACCCCGAAGAGTGACTAACCGGTCCCCTTAACGTTCCAGCACCGGGCAGGCGTCAGTCCGTATACATCGCCTTACGGCTTCGCACGGACCTGTGTTTTTAGTAAACAGTCGCTTCTCGCTGGTCTCTGCGGCCACCCCCAGCTCACCGTGTAAAACGGATCACCGGTGATGGCCCCCCTTCTCCCGAAGTTACGGGGGCATTTTGCCGAGTTCCTTAACCATAGTTCACCCGAACGCCTCGGTATTCTCTACCTGACCACCTGAGTCGGTTTAGGGTACGGGCCGCCATGAAACTCGCTAGAGGCTTTTCTCGACAGCATAGGATCATCCACTTCACCACAATCGGCTCGGCATCAGGTCTCAGTCTTAATGTGCGACGGATTTGCCTATCGCACGGCCTACACCCTTACCCCGGGACAACCACCGCCCGGGATGGACTACCTTCCTGCGTCACCCCATCACTCACCTACTACAGATCTGGTTCGCCGGCTCCACCACTTTCCATTCCCCGAAGGGTCCGGAACGGCTTCACGGACTTAGCATCGCCTGGTTCGATGTTTGACGCTTCACAGCGGGTACCGGAATATCAACCGGTTATCCATCGACTACGCCTGTCGGCCTCGCCTTAGGTCCCGACTTACCCTGGGCAGATCAGCTTGACCCAGGAACCCTTAGTCAATCGGCGCACACGTTTCCCACGTGTGTATCGCTACTCATGCCTGCATTCTCACTCGTAAACCGTCCACGACTGGCTTCCGCCGCCGCTTCACCCGGCATACGACGCTCCCCTACCCATCCACACACCCGTTGGGGCTGTTGTATGAATGACACGACTTCGGCGGTACGCTTGAGCCCCGCTACATTGTCGGCGCGGAATCACTAGACCAGTGAGCTATTACGCACTCTTTCAAGGGTGGCTGCTTCTAAGCCAACCTCCTGGTTGTCTCTGCGACTCCACATCCTTTCCCACTTAGCGTACGCTTAGGGGCCTTAGTCGATGCTCTGGGCTGTTTCCCTCTCGACCATGGAGCTTATCCCCCACAGTCTCACTGCCGCGCTCTCACTTACCGGCATTCGGAGTTTGGCTAAGGTCAGTAACCCGGTAGGGCCCATCGCCTATCCAGTGCTCTACCTCCGGCAAGAAACACACGACGCTGCACCTAAATGCATTTCGGGGAGAACCAGCTATCACGGAGTTTGATTGGCCTTTCACCCCTAACCACAGGTCATCCCCCAGGTTTTCAACCCTGGTGGGTTCGGTCCTCCACGAAGTCTTACCTCCGCTTCAACCTGCCCATGGCTAGATCACTCCGCTTCGGGTCTTGAGCGCGCTACTAAAACGCCCTATTCGGACTCGCTTTCGCTACGGCTTCCCCACACGGGTTAACCTCGCAACACACCGCAAACTCGCAGGCTCATTCTTCAAAAGGCACGCAGTCACGAGACACCAAGCAAGCTTGATGTCCGACGCTCCCACGGCTTGTAGGCACACGGTTTCAGGTACTATTTCACTCCGCTCCCGCGGTACTTTTCACCATTCCCTCACGGTACTATCCGCTATCGGTCACCAGGGAATATTTAGGCTTAACGGGTGGTCCCGCCAGATTCACACGGGATTTCTCGGGCCCCGTGCTACTTGGGTGTCTCTCAAACGAGCCGTCAATGTTTCGACTACGGGGGTCTTACCCTCTACGCCGGACCTTTCGCATGTCCTTCGCCTACATCAACGGTTTCTGACTCGTCTCACAGCCGGCAGACTGTGAAAGAGAGATCCCACAACCCCGCATACGCAACCCCTGCCGGGTCTCACACGTAAACGGTTTGGCCTCATCCGGTTTCGCTCGCCACTACTCCCGGAATCACGGTTGTTTTCTCTTCCTGCGGGTACTGAGATGTTTCACTTCCCCGCGTTCCCTCCACACACCCTATGTGTTCAGATGTGGGTGACAGCCCATGACGACTGCCGGGTTTCCCCATTCGGAAACCCCCGGATCAAAGCCTGGTTGACGACTCCCCGGGGACTATCGTGGCCTCCCACGTCCTTCATCGGTTCCTGGTGCCAAGGCATCCACCGTGCGCCCTTAAAAACTTGGCCACAGATGCTCGCGTCCACTGTGCAGTTCTCAAACAACGACCAACCACCCGTCACACACCACTTACGTGATGCTGCACCGGGGTCGGCGTCGAGGGGGTTCATTCCCTCAGACACCCAACAGCGTGCCCGGCCCACTCGCCGCTTCCCTCATTCGTTCCACGCCCCGAAGGACAGTACTGGAAGGAGAAGACGATCAAGTGTGCCGAATAATCAACGTTCCACCCATGAGCAACCACCGTCGAACGTGTGCCGACGTAATGGCCCTGGACCACCAGGTGAAACCTGGCGGCCTAGATGCTCCTTAGAAAGGAGGTGATCCAGCCGCACCTTCCGGTACGGCTACCTTGTTACGACTTCGTCCCAATCGCCAGTCCCACCTTCGACAGCTCCCTCCCCGTAAGGGGTTGGGCCACCGGCTTCGGGTGTTACCGACTTTCGTGACGTGACGGGCGGTGTGTACAAGGCCCGGGAACGTATTCACCGCAGCAATGCTGATCTGCGATTACTAGCAACTCCGACTTCATGGGGTCGAGTTGCAGACCCCAATCCGAACTGAGACCGGCTTTTTGAGATTCGCTCCGCCTCACGGCATCGCAGCTCATTGTACCGGCCATTGTAGCACGTGTGCAGCCCAAGACATAAGGGGCATGATGACTTGACGTCGTCCCCACCTTCCTCCGAGTTGACCCCGGCAGTCTCCTGTGAGTCCCCAACCCTCCGAAGAGGTTGCTGGCAACACAGAACAAGGGTTGCGCTCGTTGCGGGACTTAACCCAACATCTCACGACACGAGCTGACGACAGCCATGCACCACCTGTACACCGACCACAAGGGGGCGACCATCTCTGGCCGTTTCCGGTGTATGTCAAGCCTTGGTAAGGTTCTTCGCGTTGCGTCGAATTAAGCCACATGCTCCGCTGCTTGTGCGGGCCCCCGTCAATTCCTTTGAGTTTTAGCCTTGCGGCCGTACTCCCCAGGCGGGGAACTTAATGCGTTAGCTGCGGCACCGACGACGTGGAATGTCGCCAACACCTAGTTCCCACCGTTTACGGCGTGGACTACCAGGGTATCTAATCCTGTTCGCTCCCCACGCTTTCGCTCCTCAGCGTCAGTAATGGCCCAGAGATCCGCCTTCGCCACCGGTGTTCCTCCTGATATCTGCGCATTTCACCGCTACACCAGGAATTCCGATCTCCCCTACCACACTCTAGTCTGCCCGTATCGAATGCAGACCCGGGGTTAAGCCCCGGGCTTTCACATCCGACGCGACAGACCGCCTACGAGCTCTTTACGCCCAATAATTCCGGACAACGCTTGCGCCCTACGTATTACCGCGGCTGCTGGCACGTAGTTAGCCGGCGCTTCTTCTGCAGGTACCGTCACTTGCGCTTCTTCCCTGCTGAAAGAGGTTTACAACCCGAAGGCCGTCATCCCTCACGCGGCGTCGCTGCATCAGGCTTGCGCCCATTGTGCAATATTCCCCACTGCTGCCTCCCGTAGGAGTCTGGGCCGTGTCTCAGTCCCAGTGTGGCCGGTCGCCCTCTCAGGCCGGCTACCCGTCGTCGCCTTGGTGAGCCACTACCTCACCAACAAGCTGATAGGCCGCGGGCTCATCCTGCACCGCCGGAGCTTTCAACCCCCACCCATGCGAGCAGAAGTATCATCCGGTATTAGACCCCGTTTCCAGGGCTTGTCCCAGAGTGCAGGGCAGATTGCCCACGTGTTACTCACCCGTTCGCCACTAATCCCCGCCGAAGTGGTTCATCGTTCGACTTGCATGTGTTAAGCACGCCGCCAGCGTTCGTCCTGAGCCAGGATCAAACTCTCCGTGAATGTTTTCCCGTAATCGGGACCACACACACGAGAGCGGAACAGTCAGGCGGAATAAGCCCGACCGTTCACAGCGTCCTCGCTGTGTTGTGTTACTTCAAAGGAACCTCGACCACCACGAATGTGATGGACGGGGTATCAACATATCTGGCGTTGATTTTTGGCACGCTGTTGAGTTCTCAAGGAACGGACGCTTCCTTCGTACTCACCCTCTCGGGCTTTCCTCCGGGCAGTTTCCCTTCGGTCTTGCGTTTCCGACTCTATCAGACCGTTTCCGGATCCGATTTCCTCGGTGCTTTCCAGGTTTTCGCTTTCGCGTTTCCCTTTCCGGCGGTTCCGACTCTATCAGATCCTTTCGGGCCTGATTCCCAGTCAGTGGGGCTTGTCTTCCCGGCCGTTGGGCCGTTCCGACGTCTCAAACCCTAGCGGATCCTCTCGGCGATTCCCAATCGGGCCGTCGAGCTGATCGAACTCCATCGAGCCCCATTCGAATTGAATTCGGGCACGCCGAAATCATCCCGGCTGGGAGACCATGCTGATGGTTTGGGTTGCCGCTGTTGCGGCGGAGGTGCTGCCGCAGAACCGTTACGGCCCCGTGGCAACCCGGAGAACTTTACGGATCGGGGAGGGGGATGTCAAGCGCCCCCATGTCATCCCCTGCCCGCCCCTGTCAAGATCTTTAGTCGAGGTCGCTGAGTCGTCCGCCGGCGTCCGGCTGGGCGTGCTCCACGCGGCGCAGGAGACGGGTCAGGACGTCGCCGAGCCTCGTGCGCTCGTCCTGGGAGAGGTCCTGGAGGAGGTCCTCCTCGAAGACCGTGGCCATGCGCATCGCCTCCAGCCACTTCTCCCGGCCCTCGTCCGTCAGCTCCACGATCACGCGGACCCGGTTGGACTCGTCGCGCTCCCTGGTGACCAGCCCCTCCGTCACCATCCGGTCGATCCGGTGGGTCATCGCGGCCGGTGTCAGGCCCAGCCGCTTCGCCAGATCGCTCGGGCCCAGGCGGTACGGGGCACCGGCCAGTACCAGCGCCTTGAGCACCTCCCACTCGGCGTTGCTGATGCCGAGGGTCGCGGTCTGGCGGCCGTACGCCACGTTCATACGCCGGTTCAGCCGGCCCAGGGCCGAGACGATCTTCTCGACCTGGGGGTCCAGGTCCCTGAACTCGCGCTGGTAGGCGGCGATCTGCTCATCGAGCGTCGGCTCGCCGACGGCGGGGGTGTCACCCATGGGAGCAGTGTCCCATGTACGCGCTTGGTGTTGAAGTCCTTCGAGGTGTACTGTTCAATTCTTAACTTTAGCTTCGAAGTCTTCACACCTAACCCCTTCGGTAGGCGTACGACTTCACGATCAAGGCAGGTGAAAGTGACCAGGGCGATGGGCGCAGCGATGCGCCGGATCCATGTGGGCAACGCACTCAGCGCGTTCGGGCTCGGCTTCACCGTCCCCTATCTGTACGTCTATGTGGCGCAGGTGCGGGGACTGGGAGCCATGACGGCGGGTCTCGTACTCGCCGTCTTTGCCGTGGCCGCGCTGGTCGTGCTGCCGTTCGCCGGGCGGGCCATCGTCCGGCGCGGCCCGCTGCCGGTGCTGCTCGTCGCCCTGGTCACCGCCGCCGTCGGCGCGCTGAGCCTCGGGCTCGCCGCCAACGCGACCGCCGTACTCCTCGCCGCGGTGGCGCTGGGGGCCGGGCAGGCCGTGATGCAGCCGGCGCTCGCGACGATGATCGTGGACTTCTCGTCGGCGGAGACGCGGTCGCGGGCCTTCGCGACGCAGTTCTTTCTGCAGAACCTCGGGCTCGGCGTCGGTGGGCTCATCGGCGGACACCTCGTGGACACGACGCGGGCCGGGTCGTTCACCCTGCTGTTCTCGATCGAGGCGGCGATGTTCCTGCTGCTCGCCGTGATCATGGCGACCGTACGGATGCCTCGTTCGGCGCGGATCGACGGTGCCCCGGCTCAGGCCAAGGGCAGCTGGAAGCAGCTGCTCGGGAACCGGGCGATGGTGCAGCTGTGTGTGCTGGGGTTTGTTCTTTTCTTCGCTTGTTACGGGCAGTTCGAGTCGGGGCTGAGTGCGTACGGGGTCGAGGCGGCCGGGATCTCGACGTCCACGCTCGGGTCGGCGCTGGCGGCGAACACCGCGGTGATCGTGGTCGCGCAGTTCGCGGTGCTCAAGTTTGTCGAGCGGCAGAAGCGGTCCCGGGTGATCGCGGCCGTGGGGATTCTCTGGGCCGTCGCGTGGGGTGTGGCCGGGTATGCGGGGCTCGGGCACGGCAGCCAGGCCATGGCGACCGCGGCGTTCGTGTCGACGTACGCGCTGTTCGGGCTCGGGGAGGCGATGCTGTCGCCGACCGTCGCGCCTCTGGTGGCCGATCTGGCGCCGGCCGGGCTTGCCGGGCAGTACAACTCGGCGTTCGCCCTGGTGAAGCAGCTCGCGCTGGCTGTCGGTCCGGCGGTGGGCGGGCCGCTCGGGGCCTCGCTGCATGCGCCGTACATCGTGATGTTCCTGCTGTTCTCGCTGGGGATCAGCATCCTCGCCGTACGGCTGGGGCGGCTGCTGACCCCCGTACAGAATCAGCCGTCTCTGGCGCGGCGGAGTCGGGTGGTCGCGCAGGGCGGGGCTCCGGTGGGGGCCGGTGTGCCTACTACGTAGTAGTAGGCACTGGCCTCGGGCCTCCTCCGGTTCAGCGGGTTGCTGTGGTCAGGGTCGCGGTGAAAGGGAGCGTTGCCGAGCCGTCGGGGGCCGTGTGGGCGGTCAGGGTTCTGCGGATCGTTTCCGCTGCCTCGGTGAAGGCTGCCGCGCCGCCCGTCTCCTCGATCGACTGGCCCCAGGGGACGGCCGCGAGGTGGCCCGCGGCGAAGTCCGCGAGGTCGGGGAAGGCGATCGTGAAGGTGACTTCGCGGGTCGTGATGTCGTGGAAGCCGGCCTTGGTCAGGGCGGCGGTGACGCGGTCGGCGGGGCAGGAGAGCGAGGTGGCGAAACGTGCCTCCGCTTCCTTGGTGCCGTGTTCGGTGACCGCCCTGAGCTGGGCCGCGAAGTACGGGGAGCGGTCCGCGGGCGGGGTCCAGGCGGTGGCCGTGAATCGGCCGCCCGGGCGGGTGACGCGGGCCGCCTCGGTGAGTGCGGCCTCCAGGTCGGGGAAGAACTGCATGCCCTGTTGGCAGAGGACCGCGTCGAACGAGTCGTCCGGGTACGGGAGTTTGTCGGCCGGGGCCAGGGTGAACTCGATGTCCGGGTACATCCGGGGCGCGTGGCGGGCGGCGGTCCTGAGCATGCCCTCCAGGAGGTCGGCGGCGGCCACGTGGCCCGTGGGGCCGACCTGGGCGGCGGCCGCGCGGGCGACGAAGCCCGTGCCGCAGGCCAGGTCGAGGACCTGGGCGCCCGGGAAGAGGTCGGCGGCCTCGACGACCGCGGTGACGAAGGGCGCCATCAGGGGGGCGCTGTAGCGCTCGTAGTGCTCCGTGGCGTCGTGTGTGGCGTTGTCTTTGAGGGGGAAACCTTTGGGATCTGCCATGCAGGAGCTACTAGCAGGTGGTCGTGGGTTCGCCTAGGGGACGCGCGGGCCCTCTCTACGGCCTACTTGCTCCCCGGCAGCACGAACTCGCACCACACCGCCTTTCCGCCCCCCGGTGTCCGGCGTGAGCCCCAGCTCGTGGCGATGGTCGCGACGATGGCGATGCCCCGGCCCGATTCGTCGCCGGGTTCCGCCGTGCGGCGCAGGGGGAGGTGGTCGTCGCCGTCCGTGACCTCGACGATGAGGCGGCGGTCGGTGCGGCGCAGGCGCAGGCGCATCGGGGGTGTGCCGTGCTGGAGGGAGTTCGCGACCAGTTCGCTGGCCGCGAGGACGCCCACGTCGTGCAGTTCGGTGGGGAAGCGCCAGCTCGTCAGGACGCCGGAGGCGAACGCACGCGCGCGTGGGGCCGCTTCGATGCCGCCGAGGAGTTCCAGGGCCGCGTTGCGGAACAGGTCGCTGTCGGGGCCGGTGCGGGCGGGGTGCTGGAGGACCAGGACGGCCACGTCGTCGTCGTGGTCGGCGGTGACGCCCGCCGAGCGGACCAGGCGGTCGCAGACGACCTGGGGGCTGCCCGTGGCGCCCGACAGGGCCCGCTCCAGGGCGGCGATGCCCTCGTCCAGGTCCTCGTTACGGCGTTCCACCAGGCCGTCGGTGTAGAGCACCGCCGTGGAACCGGGAGTGAGGGGGATCGAGCCCGAGGCGTGCATCCAGCCGCCGGTGCCCAGCGGCGGGCCCGTGGGCTCGTCGGCGCGCTGGACGGCGCCGCTCTCGTCACGGACCAGGATCGGCAGGTGGCCCGCGGAGGCGTACACCAGCTTGCCCTCGTTCGGGTCGTGGACGGCGTACGCGCAGGTGGCGATCTGGTTGGCGTCGATCTCCGTGGCGAGGCCGTCGAGGAGCTGGAGGACCTCGTGCGGGGGGAGGTCGAGGCGGGCGTACGCGCGGACCGCCGTACGGAGCTGGCCCATGATCGCCGCCGCGCGGACGCCTCGGCCCATGACGTCGCCGATGACGAGGGCCGTGCGGCCGCCGCCGAGGGTGATGACGTCGTACCAGTCGCCGCCCACCGCCGCCTCCGTGCCGCCGGGCTGGTAGACGGCGGCGACGCGGAGGTCGTCCGGTTCCTCCAGTTCCTGGGGGAGGAGGGAGCGCTGGAGGGTGACCGCGGTCTGGCGCTGGCTGCGTTCGCTGGCGCGCAGGCGTTCGGCGGCCTCGGCGTGGTCGGTGACGTCGGCGGCGAAGATGAGGACACCGCCACTCCCTTCGGGAGTGGCCGTCACGTCGACCGGGGTGCATGTGATCGTGTACGAGCGTCCGCTGTGGGCCTTGCGGGACTTGACCGTGCGGGGCTTGGAGCTGCGCAGGACCTGGTCCAGGAGGGGCAGCAGGCCCAGTTCGTCGAGTTCGGGGGCCGCCTCGCGCGCGGGGGCGCCCTCGGGGCGTACGCCGAAGGCCGCCGCATAGGCGTCGTTGACGTACGCGATGCGGTGGTCGGGGCCGTGGACCAGGGCCACCAGGGCCGGGATGCGGTCGAGGACCTCGCGCGTGGGGAGGTCGTCGACGGCGGGGAGGCAGGGCGCCTCGTCGGTGAGCTGCTCGGCACGGGCGGCGGGGACGGAGCCGGGGCCGGAGCCCTCGCCGAGCCGGTCCGGCAGCCGGTCCGGAGTGATCGTGTGATCGGTCCGCGCTGCGGCGCGGCGCTGCGTTCCGGGAAGGCGGGCGCTCCAGCGCGTGAAGTTCACGAATCCTTGCCTCGGGTTTGTCGGCACAGGCCGGCAGCGGGTCGGCCGGAGGTACGGGGGGCGTCCCCCGGGAGATACAGCACTTACGGAAAGCCTCGTGGAGAGAAGGAGGGTGGAGAGGGGGCGGGACGGGATGTGCGGCGAGGTGTGGAGCCAGTCTGGCAGTGGGGCCGGCCCGGGCCGACATCCTTCAGACGCCGGCCGGGTCCGTGGAGTTCCTGGATCCGGTCAGGACGACCCCTTCGGGTCCTGATTCGGGTTCTGGTTCGGGTTCTGAGAAGACTTCCCACCGGCCGCGAGTTCGAACTCCGCGCGGGGATGTTCGAGCGAACCGAGGGAGACGATCTCCCTCTTGAAGAGCCCCGACAGGGTCCATTCGGCGAGCACCCGGGCCTTGCGGTTGAAGGTGGGGACCCTGCTCAGGTGGTAGACGCGGTGCATGAACCAGGCAGGGTAGCCCTTCAGCTTGCGCCCGTAGACGTGTGCCACGCCCTTGTGGAGTCCCAGGGAGGCTACTGAACCGACGTACTTGTGGGAGTACGTTTCGAGCGGTTCGCCCCGCAGGGAGTGGGCGATGTTGTCGCCGAGGACCTTGGCCTGGCGTACCGCGTGCTGGGCGTTGGGGGCCGTCTCCTTGCCGGGTTCCGTGGCGGTGACGTCGGGGACGGCTGCCGCGTCTCCCGCGGCCCACGCGTGCGTGGTGCCCTCGATGCTCAGCTCGGCGGTGCACTTCAGGCGTCCGCGCTCGTTCAGGGGGAGGTCGGTGGCGGCGAGGAGCGGGTGGGGTTTGACGCCGGCGGTCCACACGACCGTACGGGTGGGGAAGCGGGCGCCGTCGCTGAGGACGGCGATCCGGTCCGCGCAGGAGTCGAGGCGGGTCTCCAGGCGTACGTCGATGTTGCGCCGGCGCAGCTGGGTGACGGTGTACTTGCCCATCTCCTCGCCGACCTCGGGCAGGATGCGGCCCGATGCCTCGACGAGGATCCACTTCATGTCCTCGGGCTGGACGTTGTGGTAGTAGCGGGCGGCGTAGCGGGCCATGTCCTCCAGCTCGGCGAGCGCCTCGACGCCGGCGTAGCCGCCGCCGACGAAGACGAAGGTCAGGGCCGCGTCGCGGACCGCGGGGTCGCGGGTGGAGGAGGCGATGTCCATCTGTTCGATGACGTGGTTGCGCAGGCCGATGGCCTCCTCGACCGTCTTGAAGCCGATGGCGTGTTCGGCGAGGCCGGGGATCGGCAGGGTGCGGGAGACCGAGCCGGGCGCGAGGACGAGTTCGTCGTACGTCAGTTGCTCGGCGCCCGTTCCCTCTTCCGTGGTGGCGAGGGTGGTCACGGTCGCGGTGCGTTTGGCGTGGTCGATCGCGGTGACCTCGCCGACGATGATCCGGCACCGGTCGAGCACCCGGCGGAGTGGTACGACGACATGGCGTGGCGAGATGTTGCCCGCGGCCGCCTCGGGGAGGAACGGCTGATAGGTCATGTACGGGGCTGGAGTCACGACGGTGATGTCGACCTGGCCCCGTTTCAGCTCCTGCTGGAGCTTCCGCTGGAGGCGCAGGGCCGTGTACATCCCGACGTAGCCACCGCCGACAACGAGAATGCGCGCGCGTTCCTTCACCATCCCATGACGCACCCAGCGCTGGCGTTTGTCCACAGGCCCGACAATTTGTGTGACCGGCGAGAGGTCGATCGCAACCTTGCCCGAATCGCCGGCGTGCGGGGCAGGAGTGCAGGTCAGCGGGTGTGAGCCGGGTGACAGGAAGGGGCGCAACCGGGACGTATCCGACCCGTACTCCGATCGGGCGCCACCCCGTGCGGAACGTGCCCCTTCTGAATTGACCCTCGCTCAACTATGTTCGTAGGTCGACGGGGTGTAGGGGGATGCGCTCTTTCGGGTCCGTTCCGCGACGGGTGGGCCCGTGGTTCAGTGCTTGTTCCGCACGCTCCGGCTGCCAATGGCGGGGAGTCTCCGGGGGGAGACGTCATTACCGGGGGAACGTTATGCACATTCAGGATTCTCGTTGGACAAGCGCGTCCGCCATCGCACCAGGCGGACCGATCAGCGCGGCGGGAGGCAACGGACGCGGTGAGGGATCGCGTTCGGCGCCGCTGCGCGTGGACGCACAGCGCAATCTGGAGCACGTGCTGCGCGCGGCACGTGAGGTCTTCGGCGAGCTGGGATACGGCGCGCCGATGGAGGACGTGGCGCGGCGCGCGCGCGTGGGTGTCGGCACGGTGTACCGGCGCTTCCCGAGCAAGGACGTCCTGGTCCGGCGGATAGCCGAGGAGGAGACCTCCCGGCTGACCGACCAGGCCCGTGCGGCGCTCGGGCAGGAGGACGAGCCGTGGTCGGCGCTGTCGCGCTTCCTGCGGACGTCGGTTGCCTCCGGCGCGGGGCGGCTGCTGCCGCCGCAGATACTGCGGGTGGGCGTCGCGGACGACGACGGATCCGGCTCCGACTCCGGTGACCTCGGCTTCGACGAGGCTCGGGTGCCGCAGCAGCGGTCCCAGCACATGGGTTCCGGTTCCGGGGAGCTGCGGCTGGTCTCCGAGGACGCCGCGGCTGCCGCTCTGGCGGACGACGCCGGTGCGGCGGCGCTGCTCGACGTGGTGGGCCGGCTCGTGGAGCGGGCGCGCGAGGCCGGCGAGCTGCGGCCGGACGTGTCGGTGTCGGACGTACTGCTGGTGATCGCGACGGCCGCGCCCTCGCTGCCGGACGCCGCGCAGCAGGCGGCTGCCTCTTCTCGGCTGCTGGACATCCTGCTGGAGGGGTTGCGGTCGCGGCCCCTGTGACGTCCAGGCATGTGTCGGCCGAGCGGCTCCCGTTCGGGTGAACGCTAGTACCTCATTGCGGGAAGTCCCCACGGACGAGTGGTTGGTCCGTCCCAGGGGGTCCTGAACAAAAGCCAATATGGCACTCTGGCCCGGTGTTCGGGACTCGATGCACAGGCAGCTGTGCAGGCGGCGGGGGCTTTCCGCGATGAGCGTTGACGGGCGGGACGAGTCATTCGGTGACGGTGACCCGGAGACCGGCGGCGAGCTGACCTCGCACCAGGTGCCGAGCCAGGGCGGGCCCTCATCCGGATACCCGGAGTACCTGGACGACCCGGCCGAGAACAGCGTCCCGGCGCAGCGCGGGGGCAGCGTGCTGCCGCCCCGCGCGGACAGTGTGCTGCCGCCGCCCATCGAACTGCCGCCGTCCGACACCGACCTGATCGGGCGGATGCGCTCGGGCGACGACACGGCTTACGAGGAGCTGTACCGGCGTCACGCCGACGCCGTACGCCGGTACGCGCGCACCTGCTGCCGCGACGGCCACACCGCCGACGACCTCACCGCCGAGGTCTTCGCCCGCATGCTCCAGGCGGTGCGCGGCGGCTCGGGGCCCGAGTACGCCGTACGCGCCTATCTGCTCACCAGCGTCCGCCGGGTCGCCGCGAACTGGACGACGTCGGCGAAGCGCGAGCAGCTGGTCGACGACTTCGCGGTGTTCGCGGCGCAGGCCTCGCGCGGCTCCGAGCTGTCCACGATGTCCGACAACGACACTCTGGACCTGGGCGCGGACGTCCGCGCGATGCACGAGGCCGAGCAGTCCATGGCCATGCAGGCGTTCCGGTCGCTGCCCGAGCGGTGGCAGGCCGTGCTGTGGCACACCGAGGTCGAGGACGAGTCGCCGAGCGAGGTCGCCACCCTCTTCGGGCTGGACGCCAACGGCACGCGCGTGCTTGCCAGCCGGGCCCGTGAAGGGCTCAAGCAGGCCTACCTCCAGGCCCATGTCAGCGCCACCCTCGCCACCGACGAGGAGTGCTCCCGCTACGCCGACCGGCTCGGCGCCTACGCGCGCGGGGGCCTGCGCACCCGTGCCGAACGGGGGCTGCGCAAGCATCTGGAGGAGTGCACCAAGTGCCGGCTGGCCGCGGGCCAGATCAAGGAGGTCGCGAGCGGCATCCCCGCCGTCGTACCGATCGCGGTCATCGGCTGGTTCGGCGCCGCCGGGTACGCCAAGGTGGCCGCGCTGGTCGCCGGGGGCGCCGGAGCGGGTGCGGTGGGTGTCGGGGGCGCGGCGGCCGCGGCGAGCGGTTCGTCGTCCGGCGGGGCCGGTGGTGGCGCGGCGGCCTCGGAGGGGCTGGGCGCGCCGGTGAAGGCGGGGATCGCGGCGGGCGTGGTCGCCGTCGGGGTCGCGGTGGCGGTGGTGTTCGCGCTGGCCAACAAGAACGTTCCGGAGGAGAAGGACCAGGCGGTGGACCGGCCGCCCTCGTCCGCTCCGGTGGCCCAGCCGGCGGCGCCGACACCGAGCCCGAGCCCTACGCCCACGACGCCTGATCCGGCGCCGCCGGCCCTGGTACCGGCCGCCGCGCCCAAGCCCACCCCGACCCCCACACCGACTCCGTCCCCGACGCCCACCCCGAGTCCCACGCCCACATCCACGCCGACTCCGACGCCCAGCCCGACGCCGACTCCGACGCCCACTCCCACCCCGCCGCCGCCCGCTCCCCCGCCGCCGCCCGCCCCGGCCGACTACCAGTGGAACGAGCTGGAGTACGGCGTCTTCGGGGACGGCACCAAGCCCGAGATGCGGCTCGGCGAGAGCAGTTGGGTGTGGCAGCGGTGGGGGGTGTCGATCGCGGACAAGCAGTACGAGCACGGGGTGACCGTCCACGGGGAGTCCTCGGTCACCATCGATCTCAACCGCGACTGTGCCTCGTACGACGCCCTGGTCGGTGTCGACGACATGACGCTGGGCCTCGGCCAGGTCCGCTTCTCGGTGTTCGCCGACGGGGAGCGCATGTGGCGGTCCGAGCTGATCCAGGGCGGCCAGGCGGCCGTGCCCGTCCATGTCGACCTCACCGGGCGCAAGACGATCCGCCTGGTCGTGGAGCCCCACTCGGCGCTCGACTCGGTGGCGCTCGCGGACTGGGCGGAGTCCAGGTTCATGTGCCGGTGACGGGGGTGGCAGGCGCTCAGGTGGCCGGCGTGTCCAGCTGGGCGAGTTCGTGGAGGACGTCGTCCAGGGTGAGTGCCGATCCGGTCGTACGTTCGGACTCGTAGCGTTCCGCTCCCAGGGCGGTGCGGGCCCTGCTCTGCGTCTCCTCCGCTCGCGCGCGCTCCGGCATCGGGCGCGGGCGGCCACCCCGCCAGCTGTCGGAGGCGGCCAGCAGGCGGACCGCGCGCGGCAGGTCGTCGAGGCGGGCCAGCAGTCCCGCCAGGGCGTCCACGATCGCCGCCGTGACCACCTCGGCGCAGCCCCGCGCCACGGCCTCGCGCAGGGTGGCGGTCAGTTTCGCCGCTCCCCGCTCCGGACCGTGCTCCTCGGCCATGACAAGGGCGTCCATCGCGTTCAGCCCCGCCATGAACTGCGGCGGCGGTGTGCCCCGGGCGATCTCCGCGCGGGACTGCTCGCACATCGCCCGCGCGCCGGCGACATCCTGGTCGTCCAGCGCCAGCTGCGCCCGTAGCAGCAGGACGAACGCCCGGGAGTCCGCCACCCCGGAACGGTCGGCCGCCGCACTCGCCTCGTCCAGCGCGGCCAGCGCCCTGACGCGGTCGCCCTCGCGGTAGGCGATCTCGGCGAGCCGCGCGATCAGAAACGGTGCCTCGGCGTGGGCGCCCACCTCGTGGGCGAGCCGCAGCGCCTCCTCGTACTCTCCTGCGGCCTCCTCGAAGACGCCACGCGCCATGGCTGCCTCACCGGCCGCGCTGCACACCTGGGCCCGCAGCCAGCGGTCGCCGACCCGGCGGCTGAGCACGCGCAGTTCCGCGAGGTCGTCGTCCACACCCCGGCCGAGCAGGCCGCCGGGCGAGTCGACGACCATGTGCGTCCGGAACATCAGGCTCGCGGCGACCTCCCAGTCGCCGCTGTACGTACGGCAGTTGGCGATCACCGTGTCCAGGGCGGCGGCCACGTCCGGGAGGCTGGGGCGGGGTGTGCCGGTGCCGTCGGGGGGCGGGGAACCGGGTCCGTCGGCGTCGGCGTCGGCGAGGATGGTGAGCGGCCAGGCGAGACCCGGCAGGCGGGCCGCTTCCGGGCCGCCGCGCTCGAAGTGGGCGCGGACCTCGGCGACGCGCTGGTGCCAGTTCTCGCCTCGGGGTGCGGCGATCGGGTCCGCGTCGACGGCCAGGAAGATGTGGAACATGCGGACGTTCATTCGAAGGTTCGTGTGGAGGCTTGTGTGTCGGGGCTGGGTGTCCGCCGCGTCTGCGGAAGTCCCCAGGCTCACTATCCGCGTCAGCCATTCCATGGCCTCCCGGCGGAAGTTGCGCAGCCACCAGAACCAGCCCATCGCGAGGGCCAGGGCGGCGGCCTCCTCCTCGTCGCCGTCCCTGATCGAGCGGTCGAGGGCCGCCCGGATGTTGTCCAGCTCCGTCTCCAGGCGGGCGATCCACGGGAGTTGCTCGGCGGAGCGGAGCAGTGGTTCGGCCTTCTCCACCAGCGCGCGCACCCACGCGCGGTGGCGGCGCTCGACGGCGGCGCGCTGCTCTGGGGCCTCGGCGGCGCGCTCGGTGGCGTACTCGTGGATGGTCTCCAGGAGGCGGTAGCGCATGCCGGGGGACTCGGTGCCGGGTGCGTCGCCTTCATGGGGTTCGCGTTCATGGGGTTCGCGTTCATCGGGTCCGTGCGGGGTCGCGACTATCAGGGACTTGTCCACGAGGGCGCCCATGAGGTCGGCCGCCTGGCCGCCGCACACCGCCTCCGCGGCGGTGAGGTCCCAGCCTCCCGCGAAGACGGAGACCTCGCGCAGGACCGTACGCTCCCGCTCGTCGAGCAGGTCCCAGGACCAGTCGACGACCGCGCGCAGGGTCTGCTGGCGGGGCAGTACCGTGCGGCTTCCGGAGGTGAGGAGGCGGAAGCGGTCGTCCAGGCGGTCGGCGATCTGACGAGGGGTGAGCAGGCGGAGGCGAGCGGCGGCCAGCTCGATGGCCAGGGGCAGTCCGTCGAGCCGGCGGCAGATCTCCGCGACCGCCTCCGTGTCGCGGAGGGCGGTGTCCGCGTCGGGGCGTACTGCGGCGGCGCGCTCCTCGAAGAGGCGGCGGGCCGGGTCGGGGAGCAGGGGCTCCACCGGGCGCACCGACTCGCCGGGCACGCCCAGGGGTTCACGGCTGGTGGCGAGGATCGTGAGCCCGGGGCAGTGGGTGAGCAGGGTTTCGGCGAGTTCGGCCGCCGCGTCGATGACGTGTTCGCAGTTGTCAAGGATCAGGAGTTGGCTGCGCGGGGCGCAGTACTCGATGAGCAGGGCGAGCGGGTCGTCCTGCGGGGTCGTCAGCTCGGTGGTCATGAGCACGGTCTCGCGCAGACCGAGCGCGCTGACCACCGCGCCTGGGACCGCCTCCGGCCGGTCGAGCGGGGCCAGCTCGACGAGCCACGCCTGGGGGAGGCCGGCGGCGGCCTCCTCGGCGAGACGGGTCTTTCCGGAACCGCCCGGTCCGATGAGGGTGACGAGACGGGTCCTGTGCACATCCGAACGGATGGCCTCGATCTCGGGTTCCCGACCGACGAAAGATGTCAGACGGGGGCGAATGTTGCTGTTGCGGTGGGGGTGTTGGGCGGGGGTGGAGGCGGCCCACTGGGGTGGTTGGGGTGACTGAGGTGGTTGGGATGGTTGGGGTGATTGGGATGGTTGGGGTGATTGGGCCAGCAACTCCTTGTGCAGGGTTCGTAGTTCCGGGCCCGGGTCCGTGCCGAGGCCGTCCGCCAGGGTTCGGCGGGCCGTCTCGTACGCGGCCAGGGCGTCCGCGCTGCGGCCCGTGTCGCGCAGGGCGCGGATGAGGAGGGCGTGCAGGGGTTCGTCGTACGGGTGGGCCTGCGTCAGTTCTTGCAGCTCCGGTACGGCGTCGGCTGCCCGGCCGAGTCTCAGGTTCGCCTCCACGCGCGCGTGTGTCGCCTCGCGGCGCAGGGCCTCCGGGCGAGTTGCGGCGGTGCGGTCGGGGAGGTCGGCGAGGGCTGGGCCGTGCCACAGGGCGAGGGCCTCGGAGAGGGTGCGCGCGGCGGTCGTGGGGTCGGCGTGGTCCAGGGCCGCCTTGCCCTGTCGTACGAGGTGTTCGAAGACGTGGAGGTCTATGTCGTCCCGGGTCGCTGCGAGGCGGTAGCCGCCGGGGGCCGAGGTGATGGTGTCTTTGCCGAGGGTGCGGCGTAGGCGGCCGATGAGGGCCTGGAGGGCGGCGGGGGCGTCCTTGGGCGGGGTGTCCGCCCAGACCTCGTCTATCAGGGTTTCGGGGGTGGTGGTGTGGTCCGGGCGGAGGGCGAGGGCGGTGAGGAGGGCTCGTACTCGGGGGCCGCCCAGGGGTATGGCGGTGCCGTGGTCGTCCTGGGCCTGGGTGACACCCAGGATTCTGTACCGCACGGGCCTATTCTCGCCCCCGCCGCCCCTACCCGTTCCCATCCCTGGGGGCTGCGCCCCCCAGACCCCCTTTGTCGCGCTGAACGCGCTCGTCCTCAAACGCCGGACAGGCTGGATGTGGTGGGGGTGGGGGTGGGGGTGGGGAATCGGCCTGAACGGCCTCGTCCTCAAACGCCGGACGGGCTGAGTGGGTGGTGGCGGCCGGGTGGGTGGGAAAGTCGCGCTGAACGCGCTCGTCCTCAGACACCGGAGAGGCTGAGTGGGTGGTGCGGCGGGGTGGGTGGGGAGCAATGGGCTGAACGTGCTCGTCCTCAAACGCCGGACGGGCTGGATGTGACTGGGGGCGGGGGTGGGACATCGGCCTGAACGGCCTCGTCCTCAAATGCCGGACGGGCTGGGTAGTCAGCCCGTCCGGCGTTTGAGGACAAGGGGGTTCGGGGGCGGAGTCCCCGAGGATGGGACGGGTAGGGGCGGCGGGGGCGAAGGAAAGCTTGGCGGGCTCACCCTCTGTGGGCTCCCGCGCCCGCTCCCAACGCCCCCCTTTGGGGGGTGATTCCCGCCGGTACGGCTCGTTGGCGGGCCGGGGTGCCGGTCCAGCAGGTGCCTCGGCGGGAGAGGAGGCGGCGTAGCCAGACCTCCAGGGAGACCAGGTCCGCGAGGCCGTCCAGGGGGAGGGGTTCGCCCTCTGCGGCGGCGCGCAGGGCCTTGCGGACCACCCTTGCCTCCACCAGGCCCGCCTCCGCCAGCAGCGGTGTGTCGAACAGGGTCATCAGGTGGTCCACCGACACCCGCAGGCCCGTTCGCGACGCCGCTGCGGCCGATGCGTGCGACGGTGCGCCCCAGCCGGGGGGCAGGTCCGCCACGCCGGCGCCTTCCAGGACCGTACGGAGGATGGATGCCCTGGCGCCTGGCTGGACCCGTAGAGCCTCCGGGAGGGCTCGGCAGGCTCGCACCACCTGGTTGTCCAGGAACGGGGTGTGCAGCCGCTGGAAGCGGATCTCCGCCGCCTGTTCCAGGACCCGTACGTCCGCCGCCTGGCGGGCCAGTGCCGCCCGCGCGCGGAAGTCTCCGGGGCGTTGGCCGGGGCCGACGCCGGCGCCCGCCCGGTCCGTCGCCCAGTTCAGGCGAACCGATACTTCAGCCAGCGCCTCGCCGGTCAGCCAGCGCGCGGCAGGGCCCGGTCTGGCCCAGGTGAGCGCTGCCAGTGAGGCCCCGACCGCGCCCCCCGGCTCGTCGAAGCGGCGCTGCATCAGGCGGTCGGCGAGGTTCTCTATGCCTGCCTTGTAGGGCGTGCGGGCGAGCTTGCGGGCGGCGCCGTACACGCGCGCGGGGACCATCACCGAGCCGTCGGCCTTCGCGAGCGCGGCCACCGGCCTGACCAGGTGGCGTCGTTTGCGGTCCATGAGGAGGTCGGCGAGCCGGGCGGGGTGAGCGTCCAGGACCTGGCGGGCGCCGTAGCCCGTGAAGTGGTCCGCGCTGCCCGAGGCCAATCTCGCCCTGTGCCTGGCCGCCGTCACCAGGCTCGGGCCCGGTTCGTCCGTCAACGGGCCCTCCAGGTCGGCGTACGGCAGGACGTCCTCTTCGCCTGTCACCACCACGTGGTGCAGGCGCGGGTTCGCCGCCAGCGTCCCCGCCCGCTCCAGTTCCGCCTCGCGTCCGCCCACCGCCAGGTCGTTGAAGGTCACCGCCAGCAGCCGCTCCCCCGCGCCCGTGCCGTGTCCGAGGACCGTCCCGGGCATGCCCGGGAGGCCCGCCGCGAGGAGGGCCAGAGTTCCTGAGGCCGGGCCGCCGGAGAGGTCCGCTCCTATCCCCGGTACGGGCATCCCGCGCGCGGCACGCCGTTCCGCCGGGCCCATCCCGGGCACCGGACCGGGGTCCATGTTGGCGTCGGGCACATGGCGAGGGGCGGACAGCCGGGCGCGTACCGCCTCGACCAGCGCGTCCCGTACGCCGTCGACCGCGCTGTCGGGGTCCACGGAGGCCGCCGCGACCGCGAGGGAGGCCACCGGCTCGTACCCGGCGATCTCACGCGCCCCGGCACGCAGGATCAGCGCATGCCCCGGCGGAATGCGCCGCACGCCGTCGTAAGGAGTCGAGTCGTGCAACGCGGCCGGTACGTCGGGGGCGGCCAGGAGAGCGGCGAGGTGACCGAAGTCGAGGTTGGCCTCGATGAGGTCGGCGAGGGGGAGGGCCGCCGTCGCATAGGCCGTGCCGCCCGCCCAGGGGGTGTAGAACACCGGGCGCGCGCCCGCCAGATCGCCGCAGACCATGAGCCGACGCCCCACCTGGACGATGGCCGTGTAGCTGCCCGGCCAGGCCGTCAGATGACGAAGTGCCCCTCCGCGCGCGGCGAACAGGGCCACCCGGAGTTGTTCGTCGGTGGCGCCGCAGGTGCCGAGCACCGCTATGCGCGTCTGTTCGTCGGCCCGCACGACGCGGACCTCGTCGGGACGCCAGTCGCCGACCGCCCAGAGCGGATCGGGGTCTCCCCACAGGAGTTGGGAGCCGACCGGGTGGACCGTCTCACCGTCGTAGCCGGTCGCGCCCGCCGCGTATCCGGCTCCGACCCCGGTGCCGTTCCCGACTCCGTCGGCCGCGTAGCCCGCAGGCCCGGTCGCGTATTTGGCGGCCACAGCTGCGGTGCTGCTCCATCCCACCAACCACCGCATCGACGCCTCCACAGGCTGTGGACAACCAGTGCACCGTACGAACTCGGCACCATGCTGCCATGAAGGAAGCGCCTGAGAGGGACGGCAGAGCCGCTCGCGCTCCCCGAAGTGCGCCCCTGCGAACTCCTGTGCACCCCCTGGAACATGCCCGCGCGGCTGCGAACGCACGCGTGGTTCAAGGGACTTCAAGGTTTGGATCAAGGAATTCCGATGAGGGGGCGATGAGGGGATCGGGCGGCTTCGGCGCGGGGATATTGGTACGGGGACATTGGTGATCACCCGACCCCGACGGGAAGTTCACGACCCGTCGCCACCCGTCGACACCCGTCGACACCCGTCGACCAGGGAGTTCGCCCCCGACGTCGCGACCTGAATGCGCCCCCGTTACGCTCCCCCAAGACGCCCCACGCGCCCTCAATTTCCATGGTGGGAGGGGTAATCGGCCCGGGAGAACGGGGTCGATTTTCGGCCAAGTTGGCGAAGCGGGGACAGGCTCGCGCACGCTCCGTACAGGCTCTGCGGAGCGCAGAGCACACGCACAGTCCGGGAGGCGGAGTTCGCCTCCCGGACCGGTCCGCCGCCCGCGGGGATGTAGGCGGCGGTGTCCCCCAGCCCACTGGATCCAGTACAGCGGGCCGACCCACGCAGGATCCATGGAAGCGGCTCCGGGCATGGCCGGAGAAGAGCGCACGGGCGGGCGCACGGCCACACAGCGGGGGCACGTCGCAACGGTGCGTACATCCCCAGAACTTCCGTACGGACCACAATCCCGCCATCCGGAACAATGCCTCTTAACGCTTGGGATGCGGCGAACTACGCTGGGTTTACGAATGCCGCATGGTTATGCCAGCGTGGCAGCCGTCTGTGTCGAGGGGTGGCGCATGTCCAGGGAGCAACGCGGGCCGAACGACAAACTCGGCGCCGTTCTCGCCCTCGCGGGAATCAGCAACGCAGGACTCGCGCGTCGCGTCAACGACCTTGGCGCTCAACGCGGGTTGACTCTTCGCTACGACAAGACGTCGGTGGCGCGCTGGGTGTCGAAGGGCATGGTGCCGCAGGGCGCCGCGCCGCACCTCATCGCGGCCGCCATCGGCCAGAAGCTCGGCCGTCCCGTGCCGCTGCACGAGATCGGCCTGGCGGACGCGGATCCCGCACCCGAGGTGGGCCTCGCCTTCCCCCGGGACGTCGGACAGGCGGTCCGCTCCGCCACCGACCTCTACCGTCTCGACCTCGCCGGCCGCCGCGCCGGCTCCGGCGGCATCTGGCAGTCGCTCGCCGGATCGTTCGCAGTGAGCGCATACGCAACGCCTGCCTCACGGTGGCTGATAACCCCGGCCGACAGCTCGGTGGCACGCGACGCGAGCCCCTCCGAGGGCTCCGGGGCACCGCTGAAAGTCGGCCACAGCGATGTGCAGAAACTGCGGGAGGCCGCGGAGGACGCCCGGCGCTGGGACTCCAAGTACGGCGGCGGCGACTGGCGTTCGTCCATGGTGCCCGAGTGCCTGCGGGTGGAGGCGGCGCCTCTGCTGCTGGGTTCGTACTCGGACGAGGTGGGACGCGCCCTGTTCGGGGCGTCCGCCGAACTCACGCGCCTCGCCGGGTGGATGGCCTTCGACACGGGTCAACAGGAGGCGGCGCAGCGGTACTACATCCAGGCGCTGCGGCTGGCGCGGGCAGCGGCGGACGTACCGCTGGGGGGCTACGTCCTGGCCTCGATGTCGTTGCAGGCGACCTACCGGGGCTTCGGCGACGAGGGCGTCGACCTCGCGCAGGCCGCCCTGGAGCGCAACAGGGGCCTCGCGACGGCCCGCACGATGAGTTTCTTCCGGCTGGTCGAGGCACGGGCCCACGCGCGCGCGAGTGACGCCCACGCGGCCGGCGCGGCGCTGCGCTCCGCGGAGGGGTGGCTGGAGCGGGCCCGCGACGGCGACAACGACCCGTCCTGGCTCGGCTTCTACTCGTACGACCGTTTCGCCGCCGACGCCGCCGAGTGCTACCGCGATCTGAAGGCACCGCGTCAGGTCCGCCGTTTCACGGAGCAGGCGCTGTCGAAGCCGACGGAGGAGTTCGTGCGCTCGCACGGGCTGCGGCTCGTCGTCTCGGCGGTCGCCGAGCTCGAGTCGGGCAATCTCGATGCGGCGTGCGAGCAGGGGGTGCGGGCGGTGGAGGTTGCGGGGCGCATTTCCTCGGCGCGCACCACCGAGTACGTGAAGGATCTTCTGCATCGGTTGGAGCCGTACGGGGATGAACCCCGGGTGGTGGAGTTGCGGGAGCGGGCTCGGCCGTTGTTGATGACTCCGGCGTAGGGGGTTCGGGTCCTTTCCCGTCTGCCTGGTTTCGGTGATCTTGGGGGTGCGGGCTGTGTGTGGCTGGTCGCGCCCACGCGGCGGAGCCGCATATCGGACACAGCCCCGCGCCCCTGAGGTGGGTCCGCTCGCCCTGTGTTTGAAGTGACTGTCAGTGGTGCAGTGCACTATCGGGGTGGGAGGTGGTGCCGATGGTGGCGTACGACTGTGATGTGCTCGTGGTCGGTGGGGGGATCGTCGGGCTGTCGACGGCGTATGCGATCACGCGTGCCGCGCCGGGTACGCGCGTGACGGTGCTGGAGAAGGAGTCGGGGCCGGCCCGGCACCAGACGGGGCGCAACAGCGGTGTCATCCACAGCGGGATCTACTACCGGCCGGGGTCGTTCAAGGCGCGGTACGCGGTGCGGGGCGCCGCCGAGATGGTCAAGTTCTGCGCGGAGTACGGCATCCCGCACGCCGTCACCGGCAAGCTGATCGTCGCGACGGAGCGGGACGAACTGCCCCGGCTGCACGCCCTCGTCCAGCGCGGCCGGGAGAACGGCATTCCGGTACGGGAACTGGGGCCCGCCCAGATCGGGGAGTACGAGCCGGAGGTGCGCGGCCTCGCCGGCATACACGTGGGGACGACGGGGATCTGCGACTACGTCGCGGTCGCCCGGCAGCTGGCCGAGTCCTCGGGGGCGGAGATCCGGTACGGCGCCCGGGTCGTCCGCGTCGACCGGCGGCCGGATCTCGGGGTGGCCGTGCGGACGGCGGGGCCCGGGGGCGGCGAGGTCGTGCGGGGGCGGGTGCTCGTCAACTGCGCCGGGCTGTACTGCGACGAGATGGCGCGGCTGACCGGTGACGATCCCGGGATGCGGATCGTGCCGTTCCGGGGCGAGTACTTCACGCTGGCGCGGCCCGAGCTGGTGCGGGGGCTGGTGTATCCGGTGCCGGATCCGGCGTTCCCGTTCCTCGGGGTGCATCTGACGCGGGGGATCGACGGGGGTGTCCACATCGGGCCCAATGCCGTGCCGGCGCTGGCGCGGGAGGGGTACGGGTGGGGGACCGTGCGGGTGCGGGAGCTGGGGGCGACGGTGGCGTGGCCCGGGACGTGGCGGATAGCGGCTCGGCACTGGCGGTACGGGGGTGGGGAGCTGCGGCGGTCGGTGTCGAAGAGGGCGTTCGCGCGGGCGGTGCGGAGGTTGTTGCCGGTGGTGTCGGAGGGGGATCTGGTGCCTGCGGCGGCGGGGGTTCGGGCGCAGGCGGTGCTGCGGGACGGGACGCTGGTGGATGACTTCTTGATCAGGGAGGGGGCGCGGGCGGTACATGTGCTGAACGCGCCGTCACCTGCGGCTACGGCGTCGCTGCCGATCGGGCGGGAGGTGGCTCGGCGGGCGTTGGCCGTGCTGGGCGGGTGAGACGGGACTTTTCTTCGCCCCCGCCGCCCCTACCCGTCCCATCCTCGGGGGCTCCGCCCCCGAACCCCCGCTCCTCAAACGCCGGAGGGGCTGACTACCAGCCCGTCCGGCGTTTGAGGACGAGGCCGTTCAGGCCGACAGCGGGGGTCTGGGGGCGGCAGCCCCCAGGGGACGGGAATGGGTAGGGGCGGCGGGGGCGAGTAAATTGGGGTCACTGTGTCTGACTCTTCTCGCCCCAAGGGCACCCCCAGGTTTCCCGGTGGGCCGCAGGCCGATCCCGCCGGGTCGCATTTCGAGCGGCGGATCAGAAGCTTTCAGCCCCGTCGCAGCCGGGTCACCGCCGGGCAGGGTGACGCCCTGCGGCGGCTGTGGCCCAAGTGGGGCCTCGACATCGACGGCCACGCCCTCCGGCTCGACGAACTGTTCGGGAACGACCTGCCCGTCGTACTCGAGATCGGGTTCGGGATGGGCGAGGCCACCGCGCAGATGGCCGCCGCCGATCCCGGCACCAACGTTCTCGCCGTCGACGTGCACACCCCTGGCCAGGGCAACCTGCTCAACCTCGCCGACCAGCAGGGCCTGACCAACATCCGCGTCGCCAACGGGGACGCCATCATCCTGCTCCGCGAGATGCTCGCCCCCGACTCCCTCGACGGCCTGCGCGTCTACTTCCCCGACCCCTGGCCCAAGAAGCGCCACCACAAGCGGCGGCTGATTCAGGCCGAGTTCCTCGATCTCGTGGCCGCGCGGCTGCGCGCCGGCGCGCTCGTGCACTGCGCCACCGACTGGGAGCCGTACGCCGAGCAGATGCTCGAAGTGCTGGACGCGCACCCGGAGTTCGAGAACACCCTGCCCGGGGGCGGTTACGCGCCACGTCCGGAGTTCCGGCCGCTGACCCGTTTCGAGGGCCAGGGACTGGAGAAGGGACATGTCGTGAACGACCTGCTGTTCCGCCGCGTACAGCACTCGTAGAGCACGAGCCCCAGCAACTCGCAGAGCACGAGCCCCAGTGCTCGTAGAACCACGAGCCCCAGCGCTCGTAACGCACCGGCCGTTAGGGTCAATGCCGTGGCCACCTTTCCCCCGTACCCGACGCACCCCAGCGGCCCCACCGACGGCCCCGTCGGCGGGACGCTGCGGCACGCTCACTGGTGGCAGCGGAAGTGGGTGCGGTACGGCGCCCTGAGCAGCCTGCTCGCGCTCTCCGGGCTCGTCATCCTCGCCCTCGTCCGCGAACAGACCGGCACCGAGGGGTTCCTGGTCGGGCTCGGGCTCGCCGTGTTCCCCGTGCCGTTGCTCGTGGCCGCGTTCCGGTGGCTGGACCGGGTCGAGCCGGGGCCCTGGCGGAACCTGGTCTTCTCGTTCGCCTGGGGCGCCTGCGCGGCGGCCCTGATAGCGATCGTCGCCAACAGCTTCGCGACGAGATGGATAGCGACCGCCACCGCCGACCCGTCCAGCGCGGACACCCTCGGCGCGACCGTCATAGCGCCCATCGTCGAGGAGTCGGCCAAGGCAGCCGCCGTACTGCTCATCTTTCTCTTCCGGCGGCGCGACTTCACCGGGATCGTCGACGGGGTCGTCATCGCCGGGGTGACCGCGACCGGCTTCGCCTTCACCGAGAACATCCTCTATCTCGGCACCGCCTTCGGCACCGACCAGCTGACCGGGGACAGCGGTATCGCCTCGGTCACCGCGGCGACCTTCTTCGTGCGCATCGTCATGTCGCCGTTCGCGCACCCCCTGTTCACGGTCCTCACCGGCATCGGTTTCGGGATCTCCGCGCTGTCGGGCGAGCGCCAGCACGTCCGCCGGGTGCTGCTGCCGCTGTCCGGGCTGCTGCTCGCGATGAGCATGCACGCCCTCTGGAACGGCTCGTCGTCCTTCGGGCAGTACGGGTTCTTCGCGGTGTACGCCGCGTTCATGGTGCCCGCGTTCGGACTGCTGACCTGGCTGGTCATCTGGACCCGACAGCGCGAGCTGCGCACCGTCCGCGCCGAGTTGCCGGCGTACGCGCAGGCCGGCTGGCTGGCCCCGGCCGAGCCGTACGCCCTCGGCTCGATGCGCGCCCGCCGCCTCGCCCGGGAGTACGCCCGCCACCATCTGGGCCGGCCCGCGGCGCGTGCGGTGGCGCAGTACGAGGCGTACGCCACCTCGCTGGCGTTCCTGCGCCACCGGGGGCGCCTCGGCCGGGCGCGCGCCGACTTCGTCGTCCGGGAGCAGGAACTGCTGGGCGCCCTGTGGGAACGCAGGGCGGTGGCCCGCCCGGCCCTGGACCACGCGGCCCGCACCATCGCCCCGGCCCCGGTACTGGTACCACCGCCGGTCATCTGGCCGACGTACGGGCAACAGCCGTACGCCCAGCAGCCGTACACGCACCAGCCGTACGGCCAGCAGGGGTACGGACCGACGACCCCGTACCCGGCGACGTACAACCCGTACCGCTCCTAGACCCTGCCGTCCAGATCACACGCGGGCCACGGGGGCGGGGACGACGCCGCCCCGCCCCCGTCCCCGCCGTGCGGCCGGCCGGCCGCAGGCACCACACCCCCGACCGACGGACGGGGGGCCGACGCGATCCGAGCGACAGGCCACGCTCCGGCCGCAGAGCGGGGCACCCCGACGCTCTCTCCTACCGTGCCCCCAGCCGCACACAGCAGCCGGATACACAGCGCCCCAAGCCGCCCCACCCCACACGACGGGCCCCACCCCACCACAGCCCGAAGCCACCCCGACGCCCTCCCCCGCCGCGCACCGAGCCACACGCAGCAGCCGGGCACGCCACACCCCCAAGCCGGCGCGACCCACGCGGCGGGCGCCCGCCATCAAGACCCGCCCCACCACAGGCCGGAACCACCCGACGCCCTCCCCCACCGCGCACCCAGCCACGCACAACAGCCGGGTACGCCGGACTCCCAGGCCGACGCGACCCACGGGACGGGCCCCCGCCATCAAGACCCGCCCCACCACAGGCCGGTGCCCACCCCGACGCCCACCTCCGCCACTCAGCCAGCCCCGCGCCCCCACCCGCAGACGAGGGCACCCCCAAAGCCGCCGCGCCCCACACGACAGACCCCAACCGTCACGCGTCAGCCGTCAACCACCAGCCACCAGCCACCAGCCACCAGCCACCAGCCGTCAACGGCCAGTCGCCGCGCGTCAGCCATCACACGCCGCTCAAGCCGAAACCGAAGCCGAAGCCGCCGTAAGACCCGCAACCTCCGTCTCCGTCAGTTCCAGTTCTGCCAGCGCGACCAGTGGCGGAAGTTGCTCCGCCGTGCGGGCGGAGGCGATCGGGGCCGTGACCGTCGGCTGGGCGGTGAGCCAGGCCAGGGCGACCGTGGCGACGGCCACCCCGCGGGCCTCGGCGACCTCGTCCAGGGCGGCCAGGATCCTGCGGCCGCGTTCCGTCTCCCCGTGCTTGCCGGCGCCGGCCGCCGCACGCGCGCCGTCGACCGTCGCACCGGGCCGGTACTTGCCGGTGAGGAAGCCGGAGGCCAGCGCGAAGTACGGGACGGCGGCGAGGCCCGTACGGGAGGCGATGTCCTGTCGCGCACCCTCGTACGTGTCGCGGGAGACCAGGTTGTAGTGCGGCTGGATGGCCACGTACTTGGCCAGGCCCTCGCGGTCGGAGAAGTCCAGGGAGTCCTGGAGCCGTTCCGGCGAGATGTTGGAGACGGCGATGTGCCGCACCTTGCCCGCGGTGACGAGTTCGTCGAGGGCGCCGATGATCTCCTCGACGGGCACCTCGGGCCGGTCGAAGTGCGTGAAGTAGAGGTCGATGTAGTCGGTGTCGAGGCGGCGGAGCGAGGCGTCGGCGGCGGCCTTGATGTTGGCGCCCGAGAGGCCGGGGAAGTCGGGATGCTGGCTGACCTTCGTCGCGACGACGATGTCCGCGCGGTTGCCGCGCGACTTGATCCACTTGCCGATGATGGTCTCGGACTCGCCGCCCTGGTTGCCGTCGATCCAGGCCGAGTAGGAGTCGGCGGTGTCGAGGAAGTTGCCGCCGGCGGCGGCGTAGGCGTCGAGCACCTCGAAGGACGCCTTCTCGTCGGCGGTCCAGCCGAAGACGTTGCCGCCGAGGGCGAGCGGGAAGACCTCTAGGTCCGATGATCCGAGCTTGCGAAGAGCCGTAGCAGTCATGCTCAACGTCAACGCCCGCCCCGGACGCACTGATTCCGGCTGTTCACGAACATCGCGTGAACGCCGGAATCAGTCGGAATCAGCCAGAGTCAGTCGGAATCTAGCAACGTACGGCTTACGGGTTGAGGCCCATGCTCCGCAGCCACGCCATCGGGTCGATCCCCGCGGTGTCCGAGCTGCTGGTGTGGACCTCCATGTGAAGGTGGGCCCCGGTGACGTTGCCGGTGGCGCCGACGCGGCCGATCACGTCACCCGTGTTGACCTTCTGGCCGACGCTGACGTTGATCGAGGACTGGTGGGCGTACCAGATCTCGGTGCCGTCCTCGAGGGTGAGGATCGTGCGGTAGCCGTACGAGCCGCTCCAGCCCGCCTCGGTGATCGTGCCGGTGTGGACCGCCTTGAGCGGGGTACCGGTGGGAGCAGCGAAGTCGAGGCCGGTGTGGTAGCCGGAGGACCACAGCGAGCCGGCCTGGCCGAACGTCGAGGTGATCGTGTACGAGGAGGTGGGCAGCGTGTACTGCTTGGCCAGCTCGGCGAGCCGCGCGGCCTCCAGCTTCGCCGCGGCTTCCTCTGCCGCCTTCTTCTTCGCGGCGGCGGCCTTCGCGGCGGCCTCGCGCTTCACCTGGGCGGCCTCGGCGGCGGCCTTCTTCGCGGCGGCGTCCTGGGCGGCCTGCTGGACCTTGGCCTCGGCCTGGTCCTTCTGCTGCTCGGCCTGGAGGATGATGCGGGCGCGCAGGGCCTCACCCGCGTCGCTGGTGCCCTGCTCGGTCTCCTCGGAGGTGACCCCGACGCTGCTGAGCGCGTTGGGGGAGCCCTGGGGCTCGGCGTCCGAGTCGTCGTCGCCCGCGAAGGGCGAGCCGACGGACGGCAGGTCGGGGATGGAGATGGAGACCGGCGGCTTGCCGGTCTGCGCGGTGGCCATGCCGGCCCCGCCGACAGCGGCTATGACGCCGACGCCGAGAACGGTGGAGCTGCGGGCAAGTCCTCCGCCGCCGCGCTGCTTGCCGACGCGGTGCCGGCCGCGAACCGGACGAGTGGTGTCCGCGCTGGGATTCCACTCCTCCCAGGGGCCCTCGTCGGTGCGACGGCTGCCGAAGCCGAAGGTCGGGATCTTCCCGTCCTCGGTCTCGCTGCTGCGCTGACTCGGTACGAACGGGGCCTCTGGGGCGGCCGGGTTTGACGCCACGTGGGCGTGCTCCTTTCCTTCCTTCTCGCCTACCGGGTTAGCTGACGGGTTCGGAGCAGGAAGGTCTCCTACGCGCGTATACCTGCCGTGTCGCCACGGCGGCGGACGAGCGATTCACCCCAAGTTGGTGGTTCCCCGGTTCCCTTGCGGGATTCGGCGCGTGCGCACGGAGCCGACTCTTGTGACGGCTGGGACGACCGCGCTGCGTTATCGAACGTTAATAGACCAGGGCCCCGTATTCCAAGCTGTTCCCGTTGATCGTTAACGCTTTTCCCGAGGACGTTCCGGGTCACCACCGGTGAAAATCGGGCGAGTTGGCCGTGTTCTAAGTGACTGCTGAGTTTTGACTGTGTGTCAGATGTTATGCGGAGCGGGATCGTTCACTCACCCTTGGTGACAACCGATGAGAATTCGAGAACGTGAGAGCACCAGGAAGAGCCCTAAGAGCTGATGGGACGGCGTACGGCGAGCAGCGCCATGTCGTCCGTCGTGCCGCCGCCCGAGTGCCGGCGCACCTCGTCGGCGAGGGCGGCGAGGAGAGTGGCCGGGGCGCGGAAGACCCGGCCCGCGAGCCGGTCGGCCGGGTCGAAGAAGACGCCGTGTCCGTCGCGGGCCTCGGACAGCCCGTCGGTGTGCAGGAGCAGGATCGCGCCGCCGGGAAAGGGCGTCGTCTCGGCGCGGTCGGGCCCGCCGCCGAGGTCGCCCATACCGAGCGGCAGCGCGGGTTCGGCCGGGGTGAGGACGCGCAGGGTGCCGTCGGTGTCGAGGAGCAGGGGCGGGGGGTGACCGCGGTTGACCACGCGTACGATCCCGTCGCCGTGCGGGAGTTCGGCGAGTACGGCGGTGGCGAAGCCCTCACTGGCCTCCAGACCGCCCCGCCGGGCGCCCTCACGGGCGAGGGCCCGCTCCAGCCGCTGGGCGACCGCCTCCAGGGTCGCCTCCTGCTCGGCGGCCTCCCGGAACGCCCCGATGACGACGGCGACGGCCGCCACGGCCCCCATCCCCTTGCCCCGCACGTCCCCGAGGACGAGCCGCAGGCCGTACGGGGTGTCCTGCACGGCGTACAGGTCGCCGCCGATGAAGGCACCCGCCTGGGCGGCCTCGTACCGGGCGGCGATCTCGAAGCCGCCGATGCGGGCGTCCGGTTCGGGCAGTACGGCGCGTTGCGCGGCCTCGGCGATCTCGTGGGCGGTGGCGAGGCGGCGGTCGCCCCTGCGTACGACCCGGTTGATGACGACGGCCAGGACGGCGACCGTGGCCACGGTGATCGTCTCGGTGATCGTGTCGGCGTCCAGGGAGAACCCGAAGCGGAGGTGGACCAGGAACTCGGCAAGGAGCGCGGCGGCGCCGGTGACCGTCGTGGTGCGCAGCGAGGAGAGCGGGGCGGCGATGAGGGGGGCGGCCGTGAAGAAGGGGACCGCGGTGAAGGCGCGCGGGGTGGCGACGTCGTAGATGATCCCGGTGACGATCAGGATCGCGGGCAGGACGCGGACGAGGGTCCGCACCCGGGAGACCACCAGCGCCTCGTCCGGCGATCCCGGCTCTCCCGACCGCGCCACTCGTCTCGTCTCCCGCTTCCCGCCGATCACCCGTCCCGTCGGTCCAGGTTTTCGGGAGCGGCCGGGGAGAGCGAGCGGGGTGGACCGACCGGGCTAAGAAGAAGAGTGGGGGCGGACGAAGAAGGAGGAGGAGGAAGAAAGAGGACGGTCCCGGAAACGACTCAGGGCCGGAAACCAATTTCTTGGTTTCCGGCCCTGGGCCTTCAGTAGCGGGGACAGGATTTGAACCTGCGACCTCTGGGTTATGAGCCCAGCGAGCTACCGAGCTGCTCCACCCCGCGCCGCTGAACACAACTATACGCCATCTGCGGGACCCTCATCACCACGTTTGATCACCACGCTTGATCGTCAGTCGGGCAGGTGGGCGTTGGGGGCCTTGGCCCGCTCCTCGTACTCGGGGAGGACGACGACCTCGACGCCCTCGCCCGTGAGCAGGGCGTTTCCGTCGGCCGCGACCACGAAGGTGTCCGGCTCACGCCAGGCGGTCACCACCCGGCGGACGCCCGCGTCGAGGATCAGCCGGGCGCAGGGCGCGGGGCGGGAGGCGCGGCGGGCACAGGGTTCGAGGCTGCTGTAGACGGTGGCCGTCGGGAGCCGGGGGTCGGCCGGGTCGAGCTTGGCGAGGGCCGCCTCCTCGGCGTGCACGACAAGATCGCCGCCCTCCCGGGAGTGCCCGCGCGCCAGCTCCGTACCGTCGGCGGCCACGATCACCGCGCCGACGCTGAACGCCGTGCGCGAGGGCGGACACAGCTCGGCCAGTTCGCACGCCAGTGCAAGCCAGTGCCGGTCGGCGGCGACGGGGAGCGGGCCGGTGCCGGGCGCGGTGGGCTCGTACCGCATGAGCACGACGTCCTCGATCCGCCGCGTCTCCACGAGCCGGAGCCGGCCGCCCTGGTAGGCGCCGGGGCCGAAGAGCCGGGGGGCGTCGGGGTCGCCGACGAAGAGGGGTGCGAGGACGAGCTGGAGTTCGTCGGCGAGGCCCTGCTGGAGGAGCTGGGTGTGGACGGTGCCGCCGCCCTCGACCATGAGGCGCCGCACGCCGCGAATGTCGTGCAGGTGTTCGAGAAGGGCTCGCCAGTCGAGGGGTCCCGGGCCCAGGGAGACGACGTCCACACCGACGGGGAGACCCGCGCGCCCGGCCCGCTCGGCACCCTTCTCCGTCGTGTAGACGACCTTCTCGCCGCCCGTGTGCCAGAAGTTGGCGGCCGGGTCCAGCTCCCCCGAGCCGCTGACGGTCACCTTGAGGGGATACTCCGGCTTCCCGGCCGCCACTCGCGCGGCCCGCCGCTCGGGCGAGTTGACCAGCAGGCGGGGGTTGTCGGCGCGGATGGTGCCGGCGCCGATGAGGATCGCGTCGCTGGACGCCCGTACCTCGTCGACCCGGTCGAAGTCGGCGGGGCTGGAGAGCAGCAGCCGATCGGGGCCGGTGTCGTCCAGGTGGCCGTCGAGGGAGACGGCGGCGGACAACAGGACGTAGGGGAGGGGCATGGGCGCACTTTCTTCGAGTAGTGCTTCGAGCGGTTCGTCGAGCGATTCTTCGAGTACGTCTTCCAGTACCGGTTGGTTCAAAGTTTAAACAAACCTACACTGGTCGCATGACGACCCGCTGGCTCACCCCCGAGGAGCAGCGCGCGTGGCGCGCGTACGTCGGGGCCTCCCTGCTCCTGGAGGACGCGCTCGACCGGCAGCTCCAGCAGGACGCCGGGATGCCGCACCTCTATTACACGATCCTGGCCTACCTCTCCGAGACGCCCGAGCGGCGGCTGCGGATGACCGATCTCGCCGAGAAGCTGAAGATCACGCGCAGCCGGCTGACGTATGCGGTGGCACGGCTGGAGAAGGACGGCCATGTACGGCGTGAGGCCTGCAAGTGGGACAAGCGGGGGACCGTCGCCGCGCTGACCGACGAGGGCATGGCGGTGCTGGAGCGCACCGCGCCGGGGCATGTCGCCACGGTCCGCGCGTCCCTCTTCGACCATCTGACTCCCGAGCAGGTGGGCCAGCTGGAGGAGATCTGCGCGGGCGTGGAGCGGGCGCTCCAGGGGGACGGGACGGAGTCGGCGCCGTCGCCGGAGGGGTTGCCGTGGCTGCGCCGGTCGGCGCCGTCGTGCGGGTCGTGAGCCACACCGGAAACTCATTGCTTTAACTTTGAAACATGAGGTAGGGTCACCATTCGAGTGAGGATATGCTTCAAAACTGAAGCAGATCGGTTCTCTGAGGATCAGAGGACCAGAGGACCAAGAACCACCCGGGAGACCCGCATGCCCGACTTCCCCGCCGCCACCCAGCGCTCCCGCGTCCGGGTGCCGCTGCGCTTCCACGACGGCTACAGCGTCGACACCGAACTGGTCACCTTCCACGGCCTGGCCGACGGCCTGGAGCACGTGGCGATGGTCCTCGGCGAACCGGCGCCCGGCACCACCCCGCTGGTCCGGCTGCACTCCGAGTGCCTCACGGGCGACGTCTTCGGCTCGGCCCGCTGCGACTGCGGCCCACAGCTGCGCGAGGCGGTCGAGCGCATAGCCGAGCACGGCGGCGTGCTGCTCTACCTCCGCCAGGAGGGCCGGGGCATCGGCCTCTACAACAAGCTCGACGCGTACGCCCTCCAGGACGAGGGCCTCGACACCTACGCAGCGAACGCCGCGCTGGGCCTCCCGGAGGACGCCCGCGACTACACGGCGGCGGCCCAGATGCTCCAGGCCCTGGACATCAGGTCGCTGGACCTCCTCTCCAACAACCCGGACAAGGCGAACCAGCTCCGCGCCCTGGGCATGGACGTCCAGGACCGTGTCCCCACAGGCGTGTTCACCACTCCGGCGAACGTCCGCTACCTCCGCGCGAAGGTCCTACAGACCCAACACACGCTGCCGCTGGGCGAGTTGGGCGGGGTCGCGGAGTTGAGCGTGGGCTGACAGCCGCCGGCGTACGGGTATGACTGCCGCTCAGGCGGATATCCGTACGGAATGCCACGGATGCTGAAGCAGCACGGATACGACGGGCACGACGGGACGCCCGAGGCCGGGCCCTCCTGGTGGGCGGTGCTGAAAGGGACCGCGAAGGAGTTCGGCAAGGACGAACTGGCCGACCGTGCCGCGGCGTTGACCTACTACGGCATCCTGGCGCTGTTCCCGGCGCTGATGCTGCTGGTCTCCGTGCTCGGGCTCATGGGCCGGTCGGCGTCGCAACGGGTGCTGGACAACATCCAGAGCCTGGCCCCGGGTTCGGCCCGGGAGGTCCTGCACGACGCGGTGTCGCAGATGGAGGGCACCACGGGAATCGGCTCGGCCATGGCGGCCTTCAGCCTGCTTGTCGCGGTGTGGTCGGCCTCGGGCTATGTCGCCGCGTTCATCAGGATCGCCGACACGATCTACGACGTCCCGAAGGGCCGTCCGGTGTGGAAGGTACTCCCGGTCCGTGTCGGCGTGACGCTGGCTCTGATGGTCCTGGCCGTGGTCAGCGCGGTGACCGTCGTGTTCACCGGCGACCTGGCCCAACAGGTAGGCACCGCACTGGGGTTCGGCGACACGGCCCTCGCGGTGTGGTCGGTCGCGAAGTGGCCGGGGCTCGCGGTGGTGGTCACGGTCATGATCGCGATCCTGTACTGGGCGGCCCCGCACCCGAAGGGCCGCGGCTTCCGCTGGATCACACCGGGCAGCTTCCTGGCACTGGCGATCTGGATGGCCGCCTCCGGAGGCTTCGCGGTGTACCTGGCGAACTTCGCCTCGTACAACAGGACTTACGGCACCTTCGCCGGCGTGATCATCTTCCTGATCTGGCTCTGGATCACCAATCTGGCGATCCTGCTGGGCCTGGAGTGCGACGCGGAACTGACCCGCCAACGCGGCGGGGTGAGGCGGGGATACGGGGGTACTCGCACCCCCGATCCGCTGAACGCACCCGTGTCCTGACGACCGTCACCGCGCTGATGAGCCAGGGATTCCCCGGCGGCGCCCGAACGGACCGTGGACAGCGTCAGGGTCGATGCGGCCGCGACCAACGAGAGGGCACAGCGATGACCGAGGACAAGCCCCAGCCGGACGACGGGACGGCGACGCCTTCCCTGGAGGAACTGCGTATACGGGTGGAGGCGACCCCCGAGACCCCCGACGACACCGCCGAGGCGCCCGAGGAGAAGACCCGGGCCCAGGAGAGGTCGGCGACCGTCAGGCAACAGGCCACCGAGAAGACCACCCAGCTCACGACCCAACTCCGGGACAAGGCCGCACAGGCGGCCCACGCAGTACAGGACAGAACCCCCGAGCCGGTACGCGCCAAGGCCGCGGCGGCGACCGAGCAGGTCCGGGAGAAGGCCGCCACAGCCACCGGGCAAGTCCGCGACAAGGCCGCACACGTCGCCGAACTGGCCCGGGACAAGGCCCCGGAACCGGTACGCGAGAAGGCAGGCCAGGGGATGCAGGCGGCCCGCGCCAACCGCGCCCCGCTGCTCGCCGCCGGCGCGGTGGTGGCGCTGCTGCTCATCCGACGGTCGAGGAAGCACCGCTGAGAGCCCCGACGACCGCGTGCAAGCCGGTCGGCATGGCCATGGGCGCCCTCGACGGCGGCGTCCGGGCCTACGCGGTCGTCGAGAAGACCGGACACCGGCTCGCGCACGAGGAGTATGCCCCCGACTCCCCGACTCCACCGGCTCCACGGGCGAGCACTGCGGCCGGCGCGAGGTCCGGCCGGCGGCCGTCCTGAAGGGCGCGATCCTCGCCGGCGTCAAGGCAGCCGTCGACCGCGGCGGCGCCACGGCCGTCCGGAGCTTGACGGGCACCTGGCCGGGCTGAGCCTCCGGTGATCGCTCCCGGCGGGCCCGCCCGCTTCAGGACTCAGCCGGAGGATGGGACGATCCCTCGGCGCGGCGGTACTCGGCGTTGATGCGCTGGGCTTCCTCAAGCTGGTCTTCGAGGATGATGATCCGGCATGCCGCCTCGATCGGGGTGCCGCGGTCGACGAGTTCACGCGCACGGGCCGCGATACGCAGTTGATAGCGCGAGTAGCGGCGGTGTCCACCCTCGGAGCGCAGTGGCGTGATCAGCCTTGCTTCGCCGAGGGACCGGAGGAAACCGGGAGTGGTGCCGAGCATCTCGGCGGCCCGGCCCATCGTGTAGGCGGGGTAGTCGTCGTCGTCGAGACGGCCCAGCGACTCGTCTGCTGTCATCTCACCTCTCTGTGGAACGCGTCGAGGGGCCTTGGTGCCGTACGGCACCAAGGCCCCGAAGGAACTACCAAACACCATCTGCCGGCCCTACTGCTGCACCGGCCCTATGTTTCCGCACAGCCGCCGGGCAAACCGACGGGGTGCGGGGATCGCGGATGTATGACCGGAGACCACCTGCCTAACGATGTCCTGCGGTACCCGGGTCCAGCTCTTCGGCCCGGGCGATCCTGATGGCGCTCGACTCCTCCGTTCTTCCCTCTGAAGCAATCACTCGTCGAACGGAAACTGCGTACGTACTGCTTGTACTGCTGTACTGCGAACTGCTGGTACTGCCACCGCGTCAACCGCGGTCCTGCTCACGACGGCCCCTGATCACCGCGGGCCACCCGGTCCGGTCGCCAGTCCCGTCGCCGTTGTGCAACCACCAGGCTTCGAAACTCCACCACCGCACCGTCATGCGTGTACTGCTGCCCGGCAGTTCGTGTCTGTCGGGCCTCGCTCGATCTCGGCTACGAGAGAAACAGTAACCACCCGAGTTCCCAATGTCTACTCTGGCAAGAATAGATTTTGGTGGACTTGGCGATGAGGTAATCACCTCGGCCAGCTGCGCACGCAGTGAGGGCCCGACCGGCGTGTGCCGGTCGGGCCCTCACTGCTGTTCGGATGCTGTTCGGCTCGCGCCGATCCGGTCGGTCAGACGGACACGGGGGTGCCGAGCAGCGCGGAAGCCCGCTCGAACGGGCTGTCGTCACGCACGGGGGCGGCCTCGGGCACGGTGCCGCAGGTGAAGCCGAGCCTGGCCATGGCCCGCACGACTTCCCCGGCGCTGAAATCGCGGGGGTCCTGGCGGGTGACGACCTGGCCGACCTGCTTGACGGGGTAGTGGCGTCGTCCGATGATCACGGACTCGCCGGTGATCGGCTCGGGCTTGACACCCTTCATCGACTCCAGCACGCCGCTCTTGGTCAGGTCGAAGGGGAAGCGTGCGATGACACAGCGCATGATGCCTCACAGAGAGAAGGGGACAGAGGGAGACGGGGGAGACGGGGGAGACGGGGGGAGGGCGAGGACGCCCGGGGCGCTGCCGTGCTCACCGACCACGGGCAGGCGCCCGAGCCGCCCGTAGGACAGCGCGTCCTCGGCTGCGGCCCCCGTGGTCCGCGGTGAGGCGAAGAGCCCGCCGCCGTCGGTGATGTCACTCGGACGGATCCGGTCCGTGCGGCTGCGGCTGTCCCGGACGGCGGCAAGCCGGGCCCGGGTGACCGGGCCGACTGATCACGAGGGTTCCGCATCGTCGTGCTGTGCCTCGGTGCTACGCCGCCGCGCCGACGGTGGACTGCCGTGCGGACGCGCGGCGGGCCGCCGGGGCGGGGCGGCGTCGGCCGCGTGAGGCGGCGTTGCGCTTCGAGGCGTCGCCGCGCCTCTTGGGGCGTTCGGCCACCGGCGTGGTGATGACGACCGGGATGCCCGAGGGGGCCTGGGCGCCGGTGATGCGGTGCAGTGCCTCGTCGCCGACACGGATCTGGGCGGTCTGCGGGACGATGCCGGCCGCTGCCATGAGGCGAGTCATGTCGCGGCGCTGGTTCGGGGTGACCAGGGTGACGACGCTGCCGGACTCACCGGCACGGGCGGTCCTGCCGCCGCGGTGGAGGTAGTCCTTGTGGTCGGTCGGCGGGTCGACGTTGACGACGAGGTCGAGATTGTCGACGTGGATGCCGCGCGCCGCGACGTTGGTCGCCACCAGCACGTTGACGTGCCCGGTCTTGAACTGCGCCAGCGTGCGGGTGCGCTGCGGCTGCGACTTCCCGCCGTGCAGCGCGGCGGCCCGTACCCCGCTGTTCAGGAGCTGCTCGGTGAGGCGGTCGACGGCGTGCTTGGTGTCGAGGAACATGATCACGCGGCCGTCACGGGCGGCGATCTCGACGGTGGCCGAGTGCTTGTCGGCGCCGTGGACGTGCAGCACGTGGTGCTCCATCGTCGTGACCGCGCCGGCCGAGGGGTCGACGGAGTGCACGACGGGGTCCGTGAGGTAGCGGCGCACGAGCAGGTCGACGTTCCGGTCGAGGGTGGCGGAGAACAGCATGCGCTGGCCCTCGGGGCGGACCTGGTCGAGCAGGGCGGTGACCTGCGGCATGAAACCCATGTCGGCCATCTGGTCGGCCTCGTCGAGGACGGTGATGGAGACCTGGTCCAGCCGGCAGTCGCCGCGGTCGATGAGGTCCTTGAGGCGTCCGGGCGTGGCGACGACGATCTCGGCACCGCCGCGCAACGCGCTGGCCTGCCTGCCGATCGGCATCCCGCCCACCACCGTGGCCAGCCGTAGCCGCACGGCACGGGCGTACGGGGTGAGCGCGTCGGTGACCTGCTGCGCCAGCTCACGCGTCGGTACGAGGACCAGCCCCAGCGGCTGCCTGGCCTCGGCGCGCCGCCCGACCGTACGGGCCAGCAGCGCCAGCCCGAAGGCGAGCGTCTTGCCGGAGCCGGTGCGCCCGCGGCCCAGTACGTCCCGGCCGGCCAGGGAGTTCGGCAGGGTCGCGGCCTGGATCGGGAAGGGGACGGTCACGCCCTGCGAGCCGAGCGCGGCCAGCAGTGCCTTGGGCATGTCGAGATCGGCGAAGCCCTCCACGGCGGGAAGAGCCGGGGTGATCGTCTCGGGGAGGGCGAACTCCCCCTGGACCGCGGCGGATCGGCGGCCGGAACCGCCGTGACCGCCGGAACGGCTCGGCCTCCCGGACCGGCTCGCGGCCGGCGAGCCGACTCGGCCGCCGCCCCTTCGTCCGGCAGCGGCACTGCCGTTGCGGGTGCGGGCGGAGCGGTCGTTCGTACGTGTGCGGTTCATGCGGAACCTTCCTCGATGCGGCTCACATCTAGGAATTTCCGCAGCAACGAGCGGCGCGGACAATTGCAAGAATGGGCCGATGGAATGCGAAAGCGAATCTGGCCGGCAGTCGATCAGCGCGACGCAGCCGGTAAAACAGTCACCAGAGGCGGATACGATATCCAGGGCATATTCTCCGCCCACGGACTCCTCGAAGCCGCCGTCTCGCAGGTGAACCCACTGCGAGAAATGCATGCAGCTGGGGCCCGCACCCCGAGGGATGCGGGCCCCAGCTGCACAGTACGCGTCAGCGTCAGGCGAGAACGATGTTCTCAGCCGTCGGGCCCTTCTGGCCCTGCGCGATGTCGAAGGTCACCTTCTGGCCTTCGAGCAGCTCACGGAAGCCCTGGGCGGCGATGTTCGAGTAGTGGGCGAACACGTCCGGGCCGCCACCGTCCTGCTCGATGAAGCCGAAACCCTTTTCCGCGTTGAACCACTTCACGGTGCCTGCGGGCATGTCATATCTCCTTCGGGGGGCAGTGCATAACGGGATCCGCACCGTGCGGACTCCGTGTCGCCGCGATGATTGCCCCGCCCGGAGAAGAAATCCGGAAGTCTAAATTTCGGGAACCACAACTGCAACTGCAACTTTTATCGACAGTAGCACACCGCAACGGCCCGGGTCCGCCAAGAAATTTCCCACTATTCATTGCGGCAAATAACCTGCTCGCGCGTTGCACCAACATCTCAGCTCGCGACCACAGATATCGGGGTCCGCCCGACGGAGGGAGTCACCTGGGCGCTCCTGGACCACTGCACGACATGCGCACTGCCCCGTGCCCCCGTGAACACCCGGAGGGCCAGCCCTCCGAACACACGTAGACCCCAGGCCGGTTACCTCCCGGCCTGGGGTCGCACGGTAGACCCTGTGGGACTCGAACCCACAACCAATGGATTAAAAGTCCACTGCTCTGCCAATTGAGCTAAGGGTCCCAGCGATGTTGCACCCCCGAGCATAGCCGGACCCGGCCAGGACTCCGATCGGGTATCGGAGACACGGCCGGGTCGGTCCACCACAGGGTGGCGGCCCATGCGGAGAAATGGGTGCCCTCGCTACAGATCGACCGGTTCGACCGCCCCCTTGCGGGCCGCCTCCCGCGCCCTGGTCCGTTCGTGTTCCGGATTCAGGAACCAGTAGCGCGCCGAGGCCACCCACCACGCCGCCGCGAAGCCCAGTACCACCAGGACGGCGATCGGGGCGTAGTTGAAGGTCTCCCAGGTCACCGGTGCGACCTGGGGCAGCATGAACAGCACCGTGATCACGGCCACCCACGCCACCGACACCACGCCGATCACGCGCGACCAACGGCCCAGATGCCACGGCCCCCGCTCGAACGCCTCGCCCTTGCGCAGCCGCAGCAGCGTCGGGATGACGTAGGCGATGTAGAGACCGATCACGGCGATCGACGTCACGGCCGCATACGCCGTCACGTTGATCAGGTAGGGAAGCCCGAGGACCAGTGCGCCGAAAGCCGCCAGCCAGACCGCCGCGACGGGGGTACGGGTGCGGGGGCTGACCGTGTGCCATATGTGCGAGTAGGGCAGGGCGCCGTCGCGGGAGAAGGCGTAGATCATGCGGGAGTTCGCCGTGACCGACGCCATGCCGCAGAACAGCTGTGCCCCGATCACCACCAGCAGGAACAGCTTGCCCGCGGTCGCGCCGAGCGCGTCGAGGAGGATCTGGGCGGGCGGCACGCCGGTCGGGGACGCGAGCGTGTCGTCGTACGACTGGATGGCGAAGGTGAAGCCCAGGAGCAGCACGAAACCCGCTATCCACGACGTCCAGATCGAGCGGACGATGCCCTTCGGGCCGGCCGTGGAGGCGTCGTGGGTCTCCTCGGTCATGTGTGCGGAGGCGTCGTAGCCAGTGAAGGTGTATTGGGCCATCAGCAGCCCAAGCGCGACGACGTACACACCGCTCCCCCAGCCCGTGTTGTTCACGAACTCGGTGAAGACGAAGGATGCGGACTGGTGTTCGTCCGGTACGAAGGTCAGCGCGCCGACGATGACGATCACACCCACCACGTGCCACCACACGCTGACGCTGTTCAGCAGACCCACGATGCGGACGCCGAAGGTGTTCAGGAGGCCGTGCAGGACGAGGATGCCGGCGAAGAGCAGGATCGTGCTGCCCGGAGTGACCTCGAAGTCGAACTGGAGGTTCAGGTAGGCGCCCAGGAAGGAAGCCGCCCCGAAGTCGATCCCGGCGGTCACGGCGACCTGGCCGAGGACGTTGAACCACCCCGTGAACCAGGCCCAGGCGGCAGCCGTGCGGGGCGGGGCGAGCCGGTGGGCCCAGAAGTAGAGGCCCGCGGAGGTCGGATAGGCCGAACAGATCTCGGCCATCGCCAGACCCACGAAGAGGGTCATGAGGCCTACGGCGACCCAGCCCCACGTGATCACGGCCGGGCCGCCCGTGTTCATGCCGAAGAGGTAGAGGGTCAGGCAGCCCGACAGGACCGAGATGATCGTGAAGGAGACCGCGTAGTTGGAGAACGCCGACATACGGCGGGCGAGGACCTGGGTGTAACCGAGCTGGGCAAGCCGTTCCTCGTCCGACAGCCCAGTCGTTGTGGCGTCATCTGTCATGCCCCCAGCAATTCCCTTGCCGGGGGTATGACATGCGCCACATCGGGATTCAGTTGGCCGGAAACACGTCTCTGTCTCCGCCCAGCTGTCAGACGTCCGTCGCGCCGATAGCCAGTCGAGTCACCTGCGTCGCGGTGAGTGCGCCCGCATAGGCGTGCACCTCGTCGACCGCTCCCCGCAGGTAGCCGCCCCAGCCCTCCGTGCCCTGCGACCGGCCGATCTGTAGATCACCCGTCGCCGTCCAGCCGGGCCGGTACGACGTCCTCGCCGACAGCTGCCCGTCGGCGTAGAGCAGGATCTCGTCGGCCTCGTCGTCGTACACGAGCGCGAGGTGGTGGACGTCGTCCGGGGATGCCCACGCACCCTGCGCGGTGAGCGTGAGCGGCTCCCCGCTCGCGTCCGTCAGAGCCACCTCCCACTGCTGCGAGGCCCCCGAATAGCGCACCTCGGCAAGGGAGTTGTCCGCGCCCCGCACCGACAGCACCGTCATCGGCCGGTCCTGCGCCGCCGCGTCGATCCGTACGTGCGCGGCGACCGAGAAGCTCTCCCCGGCGGCGATGCCCTGGCCGTCGGTCGCGGCGAAGTCCCCGTCGCCGTCCAGCAGGAGGTGTCCGGCGCCGAAGATCGGGGACTGGCTCGGCAGGCAGTCCGGGTCCAGCCAGTCGCAGGGCTCGTCGTCGCGGTAGATCGTCGCGTCCCCGCCGAGCGTCAGCGGCTGCCCGCCGTCCCGCTCCGGGCTGCTGCCGTCGGCCGCCTCGTCGAGGGCCCAGTACCCCTCGCTCACGGTGGCCCGCTTCGCCGCGTCGGCCGCCTCGGCGCCGACGACGATGCGGTCCCACACCCGGACGCCGGCCAGCTCCCCGCGCCAGTTCCCCGCCCCACCGGTCGGCGTGCGGCCGATCTGGAGGTCCCCGGGCGCCGAGGAGGCGGAGACGTCCTCCGTCGTACCCGCCTCCCGCCCGTTCACATACAGCCGGGCCGTGCCGGCCACCGGGTCGTACACCCCGGTGAGATGCGCCCAGTCACCCGCCTCCGGCAGCCCGCCCCGTACGACCGAGCCGCCGACCCTGAACGACCAGGCGCCGTCCTCGGTCCCGAGCCCGAACCCGGCCGTCTCGCCGCTGCCTTGGCTTACGGCCGTCATGTCCGCGTCGACGGAGTCCGGCCGCACCCAGGCGCTCACGGAGAAGGCCTCGCCGGTGTCGACGGCGGGCGCGCCGCTCGTCAGATACGCGGAGTCCGACCCGTCGAGGCCGACGGCCCCCGTCACCGAGGTCCGCGCGGGACCCGCCGCCCCGAACACGACCCCGCCGCCCGACACGGCAGGCCTGCCACCCGCTTCCGCCGAGGCCTCGCTGGACCCAGCCGCGTCGGCGAGCGTCCAGGCGGCGACGGGCGTACGGCCCTCACCCACCCGGAACGAGTAGGTGGCGGGCGTGCTCGCGTTGCCCGCTCGGTCGACAGCCTGGACGGACAACACGTGCCGACCTGCCGACTGCGGCAGCCAGCGCAGTTCCACGGGCCCGCCGGGCTCGTCCGGTACGGCTCTCTGCTGCGACCCGCCGAGGAAGTCGTAGACGTACGACACCGTGTCGTCCGACGTGGAGTCGACGGTGAAGGTGCCGTACACGCCCACCCCGTCGTGCCAGCCCTCGTTGTCGTCCGGGTACTCGGGCGACGAGACCGAGGGCTTCGCGGGCGCCTCGGTGTCGTACACGAACTCGCAGGCCCCACTGCCGCCGTCGGAACTCCACGGCCCCCACAGCGTGCCGTCGTTCGCCCGCACCCGCCAACTCACGTCGGTGAACGCGGGCACGTCGGTCGGCACGGTCCAACTGAACGTCGAACCACTGGACTTGGCGGTCGTCTGGACCGTACTGCGCACCTGCCCCGCACCGGAGGCGTCCGTCCAGGACACCTCGAACTCGGCGCTCACGCGGCCCCCGTCAGGGTCGCGGAGAACCGCCTCAAGGGTCGGCCGCGTACCGACGTACGGCCGGTCCGCACCGTCCACGCACGCCTTGCCCCCGGTGGTCAGTTCGGACAGCGCGGGCTGGGACGGCGGTCTGTTCTCGGCGGCGGAGGCCACCCATGGCGTGGCGACGACGGCCGACGACGCGAGCGCCACGGCGATGCCGCAGCGAGCGAAGGCATGACGAGATAACGGATTCAACGGATTCCCTCCCCCATGATCCGGCTCCACGCCAGATCGTCCGATTCCGCGCCGGATCGTAACAGCCGCCGCTGACAAGCGAGTTGGGATTTATCGGCCCGCAGGGAGGGGCGCGGCAACGCCGAAGGGCCCGTACGACCGAAGTCGTACGGGCCCTTCAACAGTCAGTCGGCGATCAGTCGGTGATCAGTCAGCGATCACCCGGTGATGATCAGCCGTTGCGCTTCCAGCGCGGCTTCTCGTCGCGGCGGCCGAAGGAGGAACCGGTGCCCGAGCCGGAGCCCGAACCCGTGCCACGGTGGTCGTCGCGGCGGCCGTACGGGCGGTCGTGGCCGCCGGAGCGGAAGCCGCCGCCCGTGGGGCGGTCGCCCTGACGGTCGCGGTTGAAGGGGCGGTCGCTGCCACGGTGACCGGTGGCCGGGCGGTCGTCGCGGCGGAAGCCACCACGGTCACCACTGGCCGGACGGTCGTTGTCGCGGCGGAAACCGCCACCGGCGGGACGCTCGTCACGGCGCTCGAAGGAGCGGCCACCACGGTCGCCACCGCCGTCACGACGGTCGTCGCGGCGGAAGCCACCCGAGGGGCGCTCGTCGCGACGGAACCCGCCACGGTCACCGCCGGTGGGGCGGTCGTTGTCGCGGCGGAAGCCACCGCCCGCGGGACGCTCGTCACGGCGGTCGAACGAACGGCCGCCACGGTCGCCGTCACGGTCACGGTTGAAGCCACCCGACGGGCGGTCGTCGCGGCGGAAGCCACCACGGTCGCCGCCACCGTCACGACGGTCGTCCCGGCGGAAGCCACCCGAGGGGCGCTCGTCGCGACGCTCGAAGGAACGGCCGCCACGGTCGCCGTCACGGTCACGGTTGAAGCCACCCGAGCCCGACGACCGGTCGCGGCGCTCGTAGTTGCCCCGCTCGTCACGCTGCTGACGCGGCTCCTCGCGCACCGGAGCCTCCGCAGCGGCGGCGGCCTCGACAGCGGCGGCCTCGGCCACAGCCGCGACCGCGGCAACGGCCGCCTCCGGGTCCTCGCCCCGCTCGCGGGCCGCACGCGCCGTCAGGCGGTCGGCCTCCTCGCGGAGTTCGGCGGCGCGGCGCGTGGCACGCTCCAGCTCCTTGGTGAGCTGCGAGACCTCACGCTCGGCCTGCTGGGCGGCGTTGCCCGCGGACTCCGCCTGGACCTCGGTCATCGAACGGGCACCGGTGATCTCGGCCACGTCCGGCTCGAAGGCCGCGCCGCCCTGGATGATGTGACGCCCGGCGTCGACGCCCGCGTCCTCCATCAGCCGGAAGATCTGGCGCCGCTGGTGCGGCAGGGACAGGGAGACGACCGTGCCCGTGCGGCCGGCACGCGCCGTGCGGCCCGCGCGGTGCAGGTAGTCCTTGTGGTCGCCGGCCGGGTCCACGTTCAGGACCAGGTCGATGCCGTCGACGTGGATACCGCGCGCGGCGACGTCGGTGGCGACGAGGACGTTGACGTAACCGTCCTTGAAGTCGGCCAGGGTCCGGGTGCGGGCGCCCTGGGTCATACCGCCGTGCAGGGCGTCGGCCTTGACGCCCGACTCGATGAGCTGCTCGGCGACACGGTCGGCGCCGAGCTGCGTACGGACGAAGATGATCGTGCGGCCCTTGCGGGAGGCGATCGCGGCCGTGACCGGCGCCTTGTCCTTGGGCTTCACGATGAGGATGTGGTGGGACATCGTCGTGACGTTGCCCTGGGCGCTGTCGACCTCGTGCGTGACCGGGTTGGTCAGGTAGCGCTTGACCAGCGTGGAGATCTCGTTCTCCATCGTGGCCGAGAACAGCATGCGCTGGCCGCCGCCGGGGATCTGGTCGAGCAGCTCGGTGACCTCGGGCAGGAAGCCCAGGTCGGACATCTGGTCGGCCTCGTCGAGGACGGCGACCTCGACGTTCGCGAGGGAGCAGGCGCCGCGGTTGATGATGTCGCGGAGGCGACCGGGCGTGGCGACGAGGATGTCGACGCCGCGCTCCAGGGCGTAGATCTGGTTGCCCATCGACGTACCGCCGCAGACGACCTTCATCTTGAGGCCGACGACGTCGCCGTAGGGCTGGAGCGCGTCCGCGACCTGCATCGCGAGTTCACGCGTCGGCGTGAGGATGATCGCGCGGGGCTTCTTCTTCTCGGTCTGGCCGCCGGTGAGACGCGCCAGCACGGGCAGACCGAACGAGAGGGTCTTGCCGGAGCCGGTACGGCCCCGACCGAGGATGTCCTTGCCGGCCAGGGCGTCCGGGATGGTCGCCGCCTGGATCGGGAAGGGGCTGGTCACACCGTTCTGCGCGAGCTTGCGCACGACGTTCTCGGGGAGACCGAGGTCACTGAAGGTGACCTGCGGCTCGCCGGCCTCGACGTCGGTGACGTCGGCGGCGGAGTCGGTCGTCTCGACGGCGTCGAGGTCGATGACCTCGTCGTTCTCGGGCACGACGATGTGATCAGTACTGGAAATGGACATGCGAATGCGAAACCTTCCGGAGTCTCGTCGGCACGCGCCCGTCAACTCCGTGTTTTCGCAATTCGACCGCCTCAATGCGGTCAGCCACGGCAAGGGAGAGTACGCGCCACACGCGGCGCGTCTATTCAAGGCGCCAGGCAATGGGATCAAACGATCTACCACCATACGCACCCACCACCCCCTTAGGCAAACTGGGTACCGTCCTCGCAGGTCAGCACCGGTCCGACCCGCCTAGGCGGGGGTCCCGGCCTCCGGCGCCGGCTCCCGTGTCAGGAGCTGCGGCTGGGCCTGCTGCGGCTGCACCGAGGACGACGGTTCGGCGACCGTCGGCTCCGGCGAGGGCGGCGGCGGTGTGGGCGATTCCACAGGCGGCTCAGGTTCCGGCTCGGCGGTCTTCGTCGGCGTCGGCTGCGCCTTGGTCGGCGTAGGAGCCCCAGGAACCACTGGCCCGGCACTGCCACCACCACCCGGCTTGGCGGGCGCCGACGCGGGCACGCTGTGCCCGGCGGAGGGCGAGGCACCGGGAGAGACGGGCGCCCCACTGGCCCCCTTCGCGTCCCCCTTGCCCTTCCCGTGCCCGTGCCTGCCGCCGCCGGACCCGCCGGCCCACCCGGAACCACCACCACCGGTCACCGCCGTACCCCCGTCGGGCGCCTCGCCGCCCTTCTGCCCCGCGGAGTGGGAAGGCTTGACCCGGCCGCCGTCGTCGTCACCCACGCTCATACAGCCGGCTGCGGCTGCGACGGCCACGACGGTGGCGGCCAGTCGGACAGGTACATGCAAGGGGCGCACGGGCAGCCACCTCCGGTGGAGAGTCGAGGAGTCAACGTGCTCAACTCCCGTCGCCCACAAGAAGACACGCGCCCCACAAGAGCCTCTGCACGCCCCGGCCGCAGCCGCCGGGCGAACACGGCATCCCGGCATCGGCCGACACCCCGCCCGGCCGCGATGGCGCAGCCGGGCAACACCACCAGGACCGGGCCGCATCCAACGCCCCCCGGCCCACCGACCGTGCCCCCGACAGGCGAACCCCCCACCCCTGCCACCAGGCGAACCTGACGCCCGGGTACAGGTATCAGACACCGCCCGTTCCGCGATGCGCAGCCCGTCAACACCACCCGGAACGGGCCACATCCAACGCCCCGCCCCACCGACCGTGCCCCTGACAGGCGAACCCCCCACCCCTGCCACCGGGCGAACCTGACGCCCGGGTACGGGTACCAGACACCGCCCGGCCGCGATGAGCAGGCGGCCCGTGCGGGCCCGGACCGGCCACAGCTGACGTCCCCCGAGCGAATGCGGCGGGCGGTGCCGGCCGAGCGGCGGGGCGCCCCGCCCACCGACCTCCCGGGCCTCGGCCCCCTCAGCCCCTCCCCTCAGCCGTACCCCAGGGCATGCAGCCGCTCGTCGTCGATCCCGAAGTGGTGGGCGATCTCGTGCACGACGGTCACCTCGGTCTCCGCGACCACGTCGTCCCGGGTCTCGCACATGCGCAGGGTCGGCCCCCGGTAGATCGTGATCCGGTCGGGCAGCACCCCCGCGTACCACTCCCCGCGATCGGTCAACGGCGTCCCCTCGTAGAGCCCGAGCAGCTCGGGATCGTCCGCCGGTGGCTCGTCCTCGACGAACACCGCGACGTTGTCCATCAGCCGCGTCAGCTCAGGCGGAATGCGGTCCAGCGCCTGGGCGACCAGTTCCTCGAACTCCTCGCGCGTCATCTCCAGCACACGCCCATTGTCCGGTACGAGCCGGCCGTACGGGGGCTACGGACCGGGCCGTACGAGAGTCACCGCCTCGGCAGCACGAGGGGCACTGCCCCGCTTAGCCGTGCCGCGCCTTGGGCATACGGGACCAATGGCACGCGTACGAGCCAACACCCCGCACCCCCGAAGCACCCGCCTCACCGACCCCCGCTCCCTCACCCGCCCGCTGACCGCTCTCACCGGCCGATACCGCGCCCGCCGCGCGCATCCGGCCGCCGAGCTGGTCCATCAGCCGCACCCCTGGACCCGCGTGCTGGGCCTGGTCGCGGTGGTCCTTCTGGGTACCTGGCTGGGGCTGCTGATCGTCGGCAACGTACGCGCGCCGGTCGGCCCGATGAACACGACGATGACCCTTCGTCCCTCCCTCACCGGCGGCACGAAGATCAACGTCTCCCCGCTGGGCGCCCTCGAACTGAGCAGCCACACCGCGCCCGTCCGCCTCGACGTCAACGTCGACCAGCTGGACCCGGTCCGCGCCCAGGCCCTCGTCGACCACCCCGAACGCCTGTCCGGCCTCCAGGAAGAGGTGGCCCAGGACGTCGGCCACGGCACCCTCGACCTGGCCGTACGCTCCTGCGTGGCCGTCGTCTCCGGAGCCACCGCCCTCGGCCTCGTCGTCTACCGCCGCCCCCGCCGGGCCCTCGCGGCCGGCGGCCTCGCCCTCACCCTCCTGATGGCGTCGGGAGCGACGGCGTACGCGACCTGGAACCCCAAATCGGTCCTCGAACCGAAGTTCTCCGGGCTCCTCTCCTCCGCCCCCTCCCTGGTCGGCAACGCGCGCAGCATCGTCACCGAATTCGACATCTACCAGAAGGAGCTGGCGCGTCTGGTGACGAACATGACGAAGCTGTACGACGTCACCTCCACGCTCCCGACCTACCAGCCGGACCCCGCCACGATCCGGGTCCTGCACGTGTCCGACATCCATCTCAACCCGGCGAGCTGGAAGATCATCGCGTCGCTGGTGGAGCAGTACAAGATCAACGTCATCGTCGACACCGGCGACACCATGGACCACGGCACGGCGGCCGAGAACGCCTTCCTGGACCCGATCAAGGATCTCGGGGCCCCCTACGTCTGGGTCCGCGGCAACCACGACTCACAGCTCACCCAGCGCTATCTGGAGCGCATGAAGAACGTGCGGGTCCTGGACGAGGGCCGCTCGGTCACCGTCGGAGGGCTGCGTTTCGCGGGCATCGGCGACCCTGCGTTCACCCCGGACCGCTCGGCGGGCGAGGAGGACGGCGGCCAGGACCAGGTGGTGGCGGGCGACCAACTGGCCTCGGCCATCCGCGACCAGCGGACCCTGGGCACACCGGTCGACATCGCGATGGTCCACGAGCCGGACGCGGCCCGGCGGACCGACGGCGTGGTCCCGCTCGTCCTGGCCGGACACCTCCACCACGCGGAGATGGAGGTCATGGAGAAGGGCACGAGGCTGCGCATCGAGGGCTCGACGGGCGGCAGCGGGCTGCGCGCGCTGGAGAAGCGGAACCCGGACCAGATCGAGACGTCCGTCCTCTACTTCGACCGCGACACGCGTCGCCTCCAGGCCTGGGACGAGATCAAACTGGGCGGCCTCGGACTGACGACGGCGGAGGTGAGCCGCCATCTCCCGAAGGAGAACCAGCCGGGCGCGACACCGGTTCCCTCACCCACACCTTCGCCCTCGCCGTCCGCCACCCCGAGCCCGTGAACGAGCACGTAAACCGTTTTGGCGAACCTCCCCGCCATCACCTATGCTTCTCGCGGCCCCGCCCTCATCGTCTAGCGGCCTAGGACGCCGCCCTTTCAAGGCGGTAGCACGGGTTCGAATCCCGTTGGGGGCACTTGTAAGTACGGTTGGCGGCATCCCGAGTTCGTGGGGTGGCCGCCATTTCGTGCTTCTGGGGACTCCGCGGGACCGGCTGTCAGGCGGACGGCTCGTCGGGTACGGGGTGCTCTGGGCGCCCGCTGCCGGAGTGCGGGGCGCCGCGCTTGCCCGTACCGGCCTCGTCCGTGTCGGGGATCTCCGGGTCGGGCCGCTCGTCCGCCGCCGGGTCCTCGTCGGCCGGCTCCCAGGGGTCGGGGTCGCCGTCGGCGCCGGCCTGCTGATCGGGCAGATCCCTAGGGACAGGCTTGGGCCGCGCCTGGTCCCCATCCTCCCCCGGGGTTTCCGTGCGGTAGTCGCTCACAGCGCTGTCCCTTCGTCGGCAAGGCCCGGTCAGACCGGGTCGGGGACGCGGGTACCCAGGGGGGACTCGCTCAACGCGTCACGCGTCGTCGTCGGAGCTTCGCGCGTGCGGGGCCGTCGACTGAAGCTCGCGTTGGCCCTCCCCGTGCCCGGCGTCGTGCCGGGCGAGAAGGGCCAGCAGCCGTGCCACGGTCAGCCCCTCGTCGGCGGGGTGCCGCAGGATGGTCCCGTCCTCGATGCGGTACGCGTTGGAGCGTCCCTGACGGGTGTGGGTGAGATAACCGGCCGACTCCAGATCCGAGACGATCTTCTGTACGGCCCGCTCCGTGAGCCTGCAACGTGCGGCGATGTCGCGGATCCGGGTGGTGGGATCCTCCGCGATCGCGGCCAGCACACGGGAGTGATTGGTGAGGAACGTCCAACCGGTGTGTGACTCGGGTACTTCAGGCATGCAGCCAGGATAGGCCGATCGATTCACGTATTCAAAAGGCCGAACTTCGTTTCATGTATCTCTTGACGTATGACACCCTGCGGACCGAACCTGAACTGAGCAGGCACGGACCGATGCCTACGGAGTGGCCGCGATGTCAGAACGTGGAGTTTCTACGCAGCTCACCGGGGCCCCGCTGCTGCGGATCGAGACACGCCCCTCGGACCACGGAACACTCGTCGTCGTGTCAGGAGCGATCGACCTGGTCACGGAACAGGCCCTGCACAACGGCCTGCGCCAGGCCCTGGCCCGCTCGGACCGCGGCATCGACCTCGATCTGACGGGCGTCGACTTCTGCGACTGCTCCGGCCTGAACGTCCTGCTGCGCCTCCGTATGCGCGCCCTCGACGAGGGCAAGATCATCACCGTACGGGCGGCCGGCACCGCGGTCCTCCGGCTGCTGTCTCTCACCGGCACGCTGCCACTGTTCACCGCCACCGGAGAGGCCGACGAACCCGGGGCGGAGATCACCTCGCCCGGCGAGGCGGACCTGGATCTGGATCTGCGGATCGAAGTGGTTCAGCTCCGGCGGGCCATGCAGACGCGGCCGGTCATCGACCTGGCCCGTGGCGTCCTGATGGCGTCCTTCGGTCTGAGTGCCGACAACGCCTGGCAGGTGCTGGTCTCGGTCTCCCAGAACACCAACACCAAGCTGCACGAGGTGGCCGACAGCCTGGTCGGCGCCGTCACGGGCGACGACCTCCCCGAGCAGTTCCAGGACCAGATCGCCGAGACGGTCACCAGGCTCCGGGCAGTGCCGGAAGACCGGTGACCGTGTCAGTTCTCGTAAGCCCTTATCAGTCCTCTTCAGCCCTGTTCAGTCCTGTTCAGTCCTCGCCACGGATGATGTGGCTCTCCTGATCGGGGCTCTCCGGCTCACGCTCGTCGTCCCCGGTCGTCGGCCGGGTGTCCGTACTGGTGCCGGGTTCCATGAGGGAGGCACCTCCTAAGCTCTCGGATGGCCTTCCGAGTACCCGGCACACCTCGCGCAAACGGACCGCGCGGCGATTCCAGCGGATTGATGCGGCGGACTCAGCCGCGGTCCCGCCTCGCCGAGCGCGCGGTCTTCTCGGCCCGCTCCTGGACCTTGCCCCTGATCTTCTTGGCCTCACCGCGAGCCTGCTCCAGCTTGCCTTCCATCTCCTGCTCGCGGTCGCCGGTGGCCTTGCCGGTCATTTCCTTGGCCTTGCCCTTGATCTTGTCGGTGCGACCCTTGTCGACCATGACTCCTCCTGGGGATGAGGGTGGGGGCGGACGGGACGGTGAACGTCCTGACGCCCGTCGACTTCATCGCCGTGTGCCCCACCACCGCTGCGGCCAAACCCGGCGGCGCGCGAGGCTCCGGGACACCGCCAATCCGGACGGCATGCCCTTCCACCTGCGCTGTTGCGCGGTGTTCGCGTGCGCGGAGCATGGCCCGTGGTCTGATACGCTTTTCCAGCGACTTCAGCCCGTCAGCCAGCCGGGAAACCCCGTTGGGAGCACACGACACGGTGTGCGAGACTTACGTCGCAGCACAACAGCAAGGTCCTGTGGAGCAGTTTGGAGTGCTCGCCACCCTGTCAAGGTGGAGGCCGCGGGTTCAAATCCCGTCAGGACCGCTGAGGTTACATGTTTCACGTGAAACCTCGTGGCTGGGTAGCTCAGTTGGTACGAGCGATCGCCTGAAAAGCGATAGGTCGCCGGTTCGACCCCGGCCCCAGCCACAACCCGAAGGCCCCGTCCGTTACGGACGGGGCCTTTGTCGTGTCCACGGTTGGCAGAGGGTTGCGGGCGGCGCTAGGTTCTGGCCGTTCGGAACAGTGCGGTGAGTGGTGAGGCGGGGCGGGGACGATGGTGCAGGGCGGGGCAAGAGGCAGGCAGGATCATGACGCGCTGGAGAGGAGCCGGGCGCTGTACGGCCTGCTGGCTGTGATCATCAGCAACGTCGCCATATCCGGGGTCGCGATCGCCGGCGTGTGGCGTCTGCACGGGGATTCGGCGGTTGTCGTCGGCATCCTGACGGCGGCGTTCACGGCTGTCAGCACGCTGACGACCGCGTATCTGAGCATCAAGGCGGTGTCCAACACCGCGAAGACGATTGCGCTGGGGGATACGGGGCGGCGGGGTACGGAGACGGTGGAGACGGTGACTGGGTCGTCCGGGGTGTGAGCGGGGCGGGAGGCCTGGTTTTTTCGCCCCCGCCGCCCCTACCCGTCCCATCCTTCTGGGGGCTGCGCCCCCAGACCCCCGCTTCGGCCTGAACGGCCTCGTCCTCAAACGCCGGACGGGCTGAAATGCCCGGGCCGGTGCTGAAGTGCGGCGGGGGCGGGTGGGCTGGGCGCGCTTTTCCTCGAACGCCCGCCCGCATCTCCAGCCCGTCCGGCGTTTGAGGACGAGGCCGTTCAGGCCGACCAATCCACCCACCCCCGCCTTGCCCTCCACCCTGGCCCGGCACCACCCAGCCCGTCCGGCGTTTGAGGACGAGCGCGTTCAGCGCGACAAAGGGGGGTCTGGGGGCGCAGCCCCCAGAAGGATGGGACGGGTAGGGGCGGCGGGGGCGAGGCAAAAGGGTTCGCCAGAAAAATGGCCGAGGTGAGATCCTGGATCGCGTATGTCTACGCATCCCGCCTCCGCCCCCGGCCCCGCCGCTTCCGCCCTCGGTGATCTCGCCCCCCGCCTGACCGAGCTGTCCCTGCGCGACGCGCACCGGCTCGGGCGCAGGCTCGAAGGTGCGCGCAAGATCCGTAAGCCGGAAGCCCGTGCCGCCGTCGTCGCCGAGATCGAGGCGGAGGTCGCCAAGGGCGAGTTGCGCATGGCCGAGCGGCGCAGCCGTGTGCCCTCCGTCAGCTATCCCGAGCAACTGCCCGTCAGCCAGAAGAAGGACGTCATCGCGGACGCCATCCGCGATCACCAGGTCGTGATCGTGGCCGGTGAGACCGGGTCCGGCAAGACCACCCAGATCCCGAAGATCTGCGTCGAGCTGGGGCGTGGCGTGCGCGGCATGATCGGGCACACCCAGCCCCGTCGTATCGCCGCCCGTACCGTCGCCGAGCGCGTCGCCGACGAGCTGGACACGCCTCTCGGGGAAGCCGTTGGCTGGAAAGTGCGGTTCACCGACCAGGTGAACCCGGACGCCACCTTCATCAAGCTGATGACCGACGGCATCCTGCTCGCCGAGATCCAGACCGACCGCGAGCTGCGCGCCTACGACACGATCATCATCGACGAGGCCCACGAGCGGTCCCTCAACATCGACTTCCTGCTCGGGTATCTCGCCCAGCTGCTGCCCAAGCGGCCGGACCTCAAAGTCGTCATCACGTCCGCGACCATCGATCCCGAGCGTTTCTCCCGGCATTTCGGGGATGCGCCCATCGTCGAGGTCTCCGGGCGGACCTATCCCGTCGAAGTCCGTTACCGGCCCCTCCTCGAAGAGGACTCCGACGACTCCGACCGCGATCAGATCACCGCCATCTGCGACGCCGTCGAGGAGCTTCAGGGCGAGGGCAAGGGCGACATCCTCGTCTTTCTCTCCGGCGAGCGCGAGATCCGCGACACCGCCGACGCGCTCACCAAGAAGAACTACCGGTTCACTGAGGTCCTCCCTCTCTACGCTCGGCTCTCCCACGCCGAGCAGCACCGCGTGTTCCAGCAGCACACCGGACGCAGGATCGTTCTGGCGACCAACGTCGCCGAGACCTCGCTCACCGTGCCGGGCATCAAGTACGTCATCGACCCGGGCTTCGCCCGTATCTCCCGCTACAGCCACCGCACCAAGGTCCAGCGACTGCCCATCGAGGCGATCTCCCAGGCCAGCGCCAACCAGCGCAAGGGCCGCTGTGGGCGCACCAGCGACGGCATCTGTATCCGGCTGTACTCCGAGGACGACTTCCTAGCCCGCCCGGAGTTCACGGACGCCGAGATCCTCCGTACGAACCTCGCCTCCGTCATCCTCCAGATGACCGCGGCCGGGCTCGGCGAGATCGAGAAGTTCCCCTTCATCGACCCGCCGGACCACCGCAACATCCGCGACGGCGTCCAGCTGCTCCAGGAGCTGAACGCCCTCGACCCGGCCCAGAAGGACCCGAGGAAACGCCTCACGGACACCGGGCGCAAGCTCGCCCAACTGCCGGTCGATCCCCGCCTCGCCCGGATGGTCCTGGAGGCCGACAAGAACGGCTGTGTGCGCGAGGTCATGGTGATCGCCGCCGCGCTCTCCATCCAGGACCCGCGCGAACGCCCCGCCGAGAAGCAGACCCAGGCCGACCAGCAGCACGCCCGCTTCCGCGACGAGACGTCCGACTTCCTCGCGTTCCTCAATCTCTGGCGGTACGTCCGTGAGCAGCAGGCGGAGCGCGGCTCGTCGTCGTTCCGGCGGATGTGCAAGCAGGAGTACCTGAACTTCCTGCGCATCCGCGAGTGGCAGGACATCTACAGCCAACTCCGTACCGTGGCCCGCCAGATGGGCATCCACCTCAACGAGGACGACGCCCCCGAGCAGAGCGTCCACGTCTCCCTCCTGGCCGGCCTCCTCTCCCACATCGGGATGAAGGACACGACAGCGACGACGAAGGCCACCGGAGCTTCCTCCGCGACCGGCGACAGCCCCCGCGCCACCGCCTCCGGCAAGAACGAGTACGTCGGTGCCCGCAACGCCAAGTTCGCGATCTTCCCCGGATCCGCCCTGTTCAAGAAGCCCCCGCGCTTCGTGATGTCGGCGGAGCTGGTGGAGACCTCGCGGCTGTGGGCCCGCGTCAACGCGCGCATCGAACCCGAGTGGGTCGAGCCCCTCGCCGAGCACCTCCTCAAGCGCACGTACAGCGAGCCGCACTGGGAGAAGGACCAGGCGGCGGTGATGGCGTACGAGAAGGTGACGCTGTACGGCGTACCGATCGTCGCGCAGCGGAAGGTGAACTACGGGCGGATCGACGCCGAGGTCTCCCGCGAGCTGTTCATCAGGAACGCGCTCGTCGAGGGCGACTGGCGGACGCACCACAAGTTCTTCGCGGACAACCGCCGACTCCTCACCGAGGTCGAGGAGTTGGAGCACCGGGCCCGGCGCCGGGACATCCTGGTCGACGACGAGACGCTGTACGACTTCTACGACCAGCGGGTCCCCGAACACGTCGTGTCGGGCGCCCACTTCGACTCCTGGTGGAAGCACAAGCGGACCGAGGAAGGCAGAGAGCCCGAACTCCTCGACTTCGAGCGGGCGATGCTCATCAACGAGCGCGCCGGTGACGTCAGCAAGGACGACTATCCGGACACCTGGCACCAGGGCCCGCTCAAGTTCCGGGTGACGTACCAGTTCGAGCCAGGTGCGGACGCGGACGGTGTGACCGTCCACATCCCGCTCCAGGTGCTGAACCAGGTCACCGACGAGGGCTTCGACTGGCAGATCCCAGGGCTGAGGGAGGAACTGGTCACGGAGCTGATCCGCTCCCTCCCCAAGCCGATCCGCCGCCACTACGTCCCGGCGCCCAACTTCGCCAAGCGCTTCCTGGACACCGCTACGCCCCTCCAGGAGCCGCTGACCACCACCATGGCCCGCGAGTTGAGGCTCATGGTCGGAGTCCCGTTCTCCGCCGACGACTTCGACCGGGACCGGGTCCCCGACCATCTCCGGGTCACCTTCCGGATCGTCGACGAGCGGCGCCGCAAGCTGGCCGAGGACAAGGACCTGGAGGTACTGCGTCTCCGGCTGAAGCCGAAGGCCCGCCAGGCCATCTCCCAGGCCGCCGCTGCCACCGCCGAGCGCGCCGGCGGCGAGTCCCTCGAACGCACAGGCCTCACGGACTGGACGATCGGGACCCTCACCCCCCTCTTCGAGACGCGCCGGGCCGGCCAGCCCGTGAAGGCGTACCCGGCCCTGGTAGACAACGGCGACACCGTCTCCGTACGCCTCTTCGACACCGAGGCGGAGCAGCAGCAGGCGATGTGGAAGGGCACCCGGCGGCTCATTCTGCGCAACATCCCGGTCAACCCTGCGAAGTTCGCTTCCGAGAAGTTGACGAATGTTCAGAAGCTGGCGCTGTCCGCGAATCCGCACGGTTCGATCCAGGCCCTCTTCGACGACTGCGCGATGGCCGCGGCCGACAAGCTGATCGCCGATTTCGGCGGCCCGGCATGGGACGAGGAGTCCCACCGGAAGCTGTACGACAAGGTCCGCGCGGAGATCGTCGACACGACGGTCCGTGCGGTCGGCCAGGTGCAGCAGGTGCTGGCCGCCTGGCAGGCCTGTGAGCGCCGCCTGAAGGGCGTACGGAGCGCTGTGCTGCTCCCGAACCTGACGGACGTACGGAAGCAGCTGGACGCCCTCGTACGGCCCGGCTTCGTGACGGCGGCCGGTCTGCGCCGGCTGCCCGACCTGATGCGCTACCTCGTCGCCGTGGACCGGCGGCTACAGCAGATGCCCACCAACGTCCAGCGGGACACCACCCGCATGGAGAAGGTGCACGAGATGCAGGACGAGTACGCGTGGCTGCTGGAACAGCTGCCGCAGGGGCGCCCGGTGCCCTCGGCGGTGACCGACATCCGCTGGATGATCGAGGAACTCCGCGTCAGCTACTTCGCCCACGCGCTGGGCACGGCGTACCCGGTGTCGGACAAGCGGATCGTGAAGGCGATCGACGCCCAGGCGCCGTAACGCCCCCGGCACGCTGGGTGAGTTCGACCCTGG